>NZ_AP023242.1:2020000-7938383 GCF_016756475.1 Mesorhizobium sp. 113-1-2 | reverse complement strand
TTTTCCGCTGGGGATGCGCCTCCTGCATCCTTTTTCCAGCGACTGTGTCTTCGCTACGATGCCCGTTGCCGCCGCCGGCAATGAACGTCGCCCACTATTCGGAGGGAACCGGTGCCGGCCCATGGAAGCCAGTCCGCGTTGGGTATGTCAGGGCAATACAACACCGTCCGGCGAAAGAGCGCCGGCGCGCCGTCTACCTGCCATGTCTCGTTACGCCAGTCCCCTACCGTATCGAAAAAGAGCAAACCAAAGCCGTCCGCGGACTTGATCCGCGTCGCAAATCCCGCCAATTTAAGCTGGCTGCGTCAGGCTGGGTTAGGGCCAGAGGCCCGTCCCTTTCGATAGATCGACATTACCGAAATCGCTGTGGATAGGGCAAGGCCACGTCTAACGGATTTTTAAGGAATCTGGTTACCTCCGGCGCCTTCTGGCGCCATGCCGCAACGGTACATTTTGACAAAGCCATTGTGATTCAAACTCTTTTCCGGCGAATATGAAAAAGCCGGGCCGGTTCGAAATATTCTGAAATAATTCGCTTGACAGGCAGTTGTCCTCCCGTCCCTCCGGGGCGCTGTGGACAGGCTGTGGATGACCATGGGTAACTATCTGAAAAATATTGCTTATTTCTGATAGTTGGGAATTTCTGAGGCGACACTTTTTAAGCGTATCAGCCATCAGCAGCCATGCATGTGCCGGCAAAGCATTTCGAAGTCTGGAATCCGCTTTGGGCGCCGTTTCCGAGCATTCTTTTTAAGTACTTGCCGGCAAACGAAAAAACCCGGCACGATCGGCCGGGTTTTAAGGAAGCTTAGTCTGTAAAGGCGATATCAGGCCGACAGCACCTTGAGGCGCGCGGCCAGACGCGACACCTTGCGGGACGCGGTGTTCTTGTGGATCACGCCCTTGGTCGCGGCGCGCATCAATTCCGGCTCGGCGGCCTTGAATGCGGCCTGAGCGGCAGCCTTGTCACCGGAGGCGAGTGCCTCCTCGACCTGGCGGACATAGGTGCGCACGCGCGAGCGGCGGTTCTTGTTGATCGCTGCGCGGCGGGCGATCTTGCGCGTTGCCTTTTTGGCCGAGGATGTGTTGGCCATGATGCCTCTCTTCTGATCTGGTCGGCGCACGCGGCATGCCGCAGGGCGCAAAAAACAAACGGGCAGCCACAGGGCCGCCTCGGTTGGTGCGGCTTATAGTTCAGCTTTTCCGGCGCGTCAACGCTGCCTGGCGTTCTTTTTGGCCGATGCCACAGGGTTTCGATCGCGGGCCGGCAACACTCTACCGATTGGTGAAATTCGGTTTCCGCTTTTCGGCAAAGGCCGCCATGCCTTCCTTCTGGTCTTCGAGCGCGAAAAGCGAGTGGAACAGACGGCGCTCGAACCGCAATCCCTCGGCCAACGTCGTCTCATAGGAACGGTTGACGGCTTCCTTCGCCATCATCACCGACGGCAGCGAGAAATCGGCGATCTTGGCCGCCGCCTTGACCGCCTCCTCGACAAGGTCGGCGGCGGGCACGACCCGCGACACCAGGCCTGAGCGCTCGGCTTCCGCGGCATCCATCATCCGTCCGGTCAGGCACATATCCATCGCCTTCGATTTGCCGACGAACCGGGTCAGGCGTTGCGACCCGCCCATGCCGGGAATGACGCCGAGCGTGATTTCGGGCTGGCCGAATTTGGCCGTGTCGGCGGCAATGATGAAGTCGCACATCATGGCCAGCTCGCATCCGCCGCCGAGCGCATAGCCAGCCACCGCCGCAATGATCGGCTTTCGCGTGCGCGTGAACTCTTCCCAACCCGCGAAGAGGTCTTGGCTATAGGCGTCCACATAGGAGATTGCCTGCATCTCCTTGATGTCGGCGCCAGCGGCGAAGGCCTTGTCGGAACCGGTAAGAACCATGGCGCCGATGCCAGGATCGGCGCCGAAACCGTTCACGGCTGCGACGAGTTCAGCAAGGATCTGGGAATTCAGAGCATTAAGCGCCTTTGGCCGGTTCAGCGTGATCAGCCCGACCTTGCCGCGCGTCTCGGTGATGATCGTTTCATAGGCCATGGCTGCTTCTCCTCACTCGGCCCGGTCTATCTCATTGCTTGACGCAATTCCCTAGGGAAAGCGCTATGCGCTTTTCCCGGGGAAAACCGTTCACACTTTTCCTGGAATTGCTCTAACTCAGCTCTGACACGTCCGGCAATAGAAGGTCGAGCGTCCGCTCTGCACGACACGCTCGATATGGCCGCGGCAGCCGGGCTTCGGGCAGGGCTCGCCCTCGCGGTCGTAGACGGCAAAGGAATGCTGGAAGTAGCCCAGCGATCCGTCGGTATGCACGTAATCGCGCAGCGACGACCCGCCGGCGGCGATGGCATCTGATATGACCGAGCGGATCGCCTCGGCCAGGCGTTCGCTTTGCTCCCTGGCCTTCTTGCCCGGCTTGGCGATGGTGCCCGCCGCGCGCAAGGGCGACAGGCCGGCGCGCCAAAGCGCTTCCGACACGTAAATATTGCCAAGCCCCGCGATCAGCTTCTGGTCAAGAAGTGCTGCCTTCAGCGGTGATCCGCGGCCCTTCAGCAGCGAGGCGAGCAGCGCGCCGTCCAGCGCGTTGCCCGTAGGCTCGACGCCCAGTCCGGCCAGCATCGGATGCGTCTCCGGCGATCCTTCCGCAAACAGCATGAAACCGAAGCGGCGCGGGTCGTTGAAGATCACGCGGGACCGGGCGCCGTCGGCGGCGGCGACATCGAACACGACATGGTCGTGGGTCGTGCTTTTCGAGCGTTCGTGGTGGAACACGCCCGGTGTCTCGTTATCGTCTTCGGTCTCGATGCGAAACGAGCCCGACATGCCGAGATGGCAGATCAGCACCGGGCCGTCCTGCACATGCATGGTCAGATATTTGGCCCGGCGGCCGAGCGCCGTGATCGTCTTGCCGGTCAGCCGTTCCGCAAACCGTTCGGGAAAGGGAAAGCGCAAATCCGGCCGCCGCGCCTCGACCTTGGTCAGGCGGGCACCTTCCAGGACCGGCTGCAACCCACGCCGCACCGTTTCGACTTCGGGCAACTCAGGCATGGCCACCAATCATCGCATGGAAAGAGGTGCCGTGGCGGCCGGGCGCCAGGCCGAGGTGTTCGGCGACGGTCTCGCCAATATCGGCGAATGTCGTTCTCAGTCCGATGTCGCCACCTGTCAAACCCGGTCCCATGCCGATCACCGGGATACGTTCACGCGTATGATCGGTCCCTCGCCAGGTCGGATCATTGCCGTGGTCGGCCGTCAGGATGAGAAGGTCGCCCTGCCGCAGTTTTGCGAATGCTTCCGGCAGCCGCCGGTCGAAGGCCTCGAGCGCGGCGGCATAGCCGGCGACATCGCGGCGATGGCCGAATTCGGTGTCGAAATCGACAAAATTGGCAAAGACGAGATCGCCGTCGCCGGCATCATCCATCGCACCGAGCGCCTTGTCGAACATGGCCATGTTGCCGGCCGCCTTGCGCACTTCCGAAACCCCGCGATGGGCGAAGATGTCGCCGATCTTGCCGACGGCGATGACGCGGCTTCCCCGCGCCGTCAGCCGGTCGAGCAAGGTCGGCTCCGGCGGCGGCACGGCGTAGTCATGGCGGTTGTAGGTCCGCTGGAAGGTGCCGGCGGTCTCGCCGACGAACGGCCGTGCGATCACGCGCCCGATCCTCAGCGGATCGACCAGCCGGCGCACCACCTGACAGAATTCATAAAGCCGTTCCAACCCGAAATGGACTTCATGCGCGGCGATCTGCAGGACCGAGTCGACGGAGGTGTAACAGATCGGCTTGCCGGTGCGGATGTGTTCCTCGCCGAAGCGTTCGATGATCTCGGTGCCGGACGCATGGCAGTTGCCGAGAATACCTGAAACCTCGCCCTCGCGGATCATCGCCGCGGTCAGATCTGCCGGAAAGGCGGGAACCGTATCCGGGAAATAACCCCAGTCGAAGCGAACCGGCAGGCCTGCGATCTCCCAGTGACCGGAAGGGGTGTCCTTGCCGCTCGAAACTTCCTGCGCCGCGCCATGGAAGGCATTGGCGGCCAGATCCGTCCCGAAATGGGCAAAAGCCAATCCTGTCGCCGTCTCGGCTGCCTTGCCGAGCCCGAGAGATGCCATGTGCGGGACAAACAGCGGCCCCTGACGAAGCCGCTCGCGATCCGCGCGCCCTTCGGCGCAAGCTTCGGCGATGTGCGCAAGCGTGTTGGCGCCGGCGTCACCATAGCGTTCGGCGTCGGCCGCGCCGCCGACGCCGAAGGAATCCAGGACAAAGAGGAAAGCACGCGCCATCGGGTCATTGTTGCCAGTTTGGACGCCCAGACATAGGGTTCCACGGCGGTATTGGCAATTCGGAAACCAAACGGCAACGGCTGGCGTGGATAGTCCAGTGCATGTCGCCCAAAAGTGCGCAGCGGTTTTGGGGTGACGACGACAGACGTAATCCAAGATTAAAAGTATTACGGCGCACCAGGCATGGGCATGGATCGAGAAAACCCAAGGACGGTCTTTTTATGAACGCTGCGCTGAAGGCATGTGCTGCCGTGGTGGCCGTGCATGGCGCCCTCTGGTGTGGTCCGGCGCGGGCCGACTGGCGCGATGATATCGGCACATTTCGCATTGGCATCGTCGCCGAGCCTGGCGCCGGCAACACCGTTCCGGGGCTGGCGCTGTTGACGCAATCCTTTACCAATGCGCTTGGCATGAAGGTGGAGTTCGTCGTTGCGCGCGACTATGCGGCACTGATCGAGGCGCAGGCCAACGCCCGGATCGAGTACGCCATCTATTCGGCAACGGCCTACGCCACGGCGCTGCAGCGTTGCGGATGCATCGAGCCGCTTGTGGCACCGGTTGATTCCGATGGCGCGGCCGGCATCCGCTCCGTGCTGCTGACCAGGGACGGCAAGCTGTCTGGCCTGGGCGCGATTGAGACGCAGCGGATCGCCATGCCGCCGCCGGACAGCGTCGGGGGCTCGCTTCTGCCGCTGGCGGAACTGGCCGCCGAACACGTCAAGATCACCGAAGATTCACCGTTTCTGGTTCATGCCGATTCAGCGTCGGCGGCGGAAAAAATGCTCTTCGATGGTCAGGTCGACGCCTTATTCGGTTGGGTGACGGCGACGGCCGACGGCCAGCCTCTATTGTCTGATGGCACGCAGGCAAGGCTCGAATTGGCCGGCCTTTCGCCGTCGACGTTCCAGGTCATTTGGACGTCCGGCTTGCTGAGATACGGTCCCCATGCCGTGCGCAGTGATCTCGACCCGGAAGCCAAGCGCCGGCTGACCGTGTTCCTCACCAACCTCAAATCGACGACGCCGGATGTCTACGATCTCCTGGAATCGAAACACTCTGGCGGCTTTTTGACCGTGTCCCCAAAGGATTATTCGGCGGCGGAAGCCATCGTGCGCCTGGTGTCGGCCGACGGTGGGCAGCAGTAAAAGTCTTCAGCAATCGCCGCAGGGGATCGTCAGGCTTCTGCGCGGTCGCAGATAGTAGGTCTCGCCCATCGGGATCGTGGTGGTGAGGGATTGGGTCAGTCCAAGCTTTTGCTGGGTACCCGTCGTCCAGCCGATAATCGGCGCATAGCTAAGGTTGCTGTCAACGCGGATGAGGAAGGTACCGGCGACCTTGAGCGTTGTCGGCACCGTGGTGGTCGTGCCTGCGGTGGCCCCGACACTGTAGGTACCATTGACGACCTTGCGTGACCACACCACCAGGACCTTGGGCGGCGTATCGGTGGTGACCTGTATCGCCGTGATCGTGATGTTCGGCGTCGAACGGTTGTAGGGCTGAATGGTCGAGGTGCCGATTTTCATGATGGCGTCGAGATCCGCCTTGACGATGGTCGGCTGCTGCGTGACGAGATCCGCGACCATGCTGCCGATGCGGCTGACCTTCTTGCTGGTCTCGATGGCCTGCGACGCCTCCATGGTCATGAAGTACATGATCAGCAGTATAGGCACGATCAGAGCGAACTCGACCGCCGCCACTCCACGGCGATTGGAGCAGAATCCGACCGCCTTGCTCCAGAGTCCGGCAATTCCCGGATGTGCCCCCGCACGCATCATGTCATTGCCTTTTTTCTTGTTGGTGCTTGCGAACTCAATTGTCGAACGGCTCGTTCTGCCAGGTCACCGACGCAAAATGCAGTGTCCTGCCACCGCTCAGATTGGCCATCGACCTGGCCATCAGATCCGTCACGACAGGCCATTTGTAGAAGACCCGCAGCATGTTCTTCGATTCCGCCAGGCCAGGCGTGTTAGCGAATGTCTGTGAGTTCGTGCCTTGCATCAGCACGACATCGCCGTTCTGGATCTTGAACGTCGCAGTCGCCGCGTCTGCGAAAGTCGGATACTCGCGAAGGTCGACGAGCAGCTGTTGCGGGCAATCCGTCGAGACGATGATCTGAAGTCTGCCGCAGATCAGGGTCGTCAATTTGCTCCCGGCGACATCGGCCGGCCTCAACTGGCCCGTGCGCAACTGGCGCGCGACATCGTCGGTGATGTTGGCCATCACTTCCTGGCCGGCAAAAGAGATGCAGCTTTCGAGGATGCCAAAGACAAGAAGCGCGAACGGCAATGCAAGAATTGCGAATTCGATGGCCGTGCTGCCACGGCGGTTGCGAACGAAGCGCTTCAAAAACCTGGCGCGCTCCACCTTGTGCTGACCTGTCGAGCCGAATTCGTTGCTCATGCCCTGTTCCTGCCACCCCTGGACGGTTCCGGCAGATGTATTAGCGCAAACCAATTGAGGTCCGGTTTGGATGATCGTTAAAGTCGGCGCGGGCGTCTTAACCGGCCAGTAACCTGGACGGCAATTGGGGCCGCGCAGCCTATTTGCTCACGCTCATCTCGGCTTCGGAGGATTTTTCAGCCTCGCTCTTGTAGGAGCTTTCGCAATAGGGCGTGCACGACATGGTCTGGACCTCCGCACGCCGGTAAATGCGAACCGACGAGGCCGCCTGCCGCACGACGGTAACCTGCGCGTCGACGATCGGACTGCCCTCCTGGTCGAGAACGACGAGATTGGTGACGCCGAAACCCTTGCCGGTAAGCACGATCGTCGAGGCGTCCTGGACGGAGGCATCGGCGATGGCCGGGTTGCCGACAACGATCGTGTCGGCGGGGCGCGACAGTTTCACGATCTTGGCCTGATTCATGGTGACTTGGATATCGGCACCGGCCCTGGCCGGCGTGATCAAGCTCGTGGCGGCAAGAAGCACGGCAATCGCGATTGAGGATCTCTGCACGGCCATCGAGGCGCTCCACGCAAGCAAACTGTTCAACGGAACATGAACGAGATTGGTGAACCAACGGTTAAGTCGGCTTGCCGGCGCCGGATGTAGCGACCGGCATGGCTGTTCGCATGGCCGGATCCGCGCCGGGTCGCAAGCTTCCTTAAGCCCTTGCCTTTTGCGGCGTTGGCTCGGGAAACGGTTGTTTAGCCAGCGCTTAGCATGGAGTTAACCACGCACTCCGTTCGAGCCGGGAAAGGAATCGGTAAGGCTGTTTATTAAGCCGATCGAAAGAGCTTCTCCCTAGATTGGCAGCATCCGATCAACCATTACAGAAGTTGACGGAAGTGCTGTAACACGTGGAGTAGGAGCTCTCGAATGTCTAACCTTTTTGCACGTTTCGTGAAGGACGAATCCGGCGCGACCGCTATCGAATATGGTCTGATCGCCGCCCTCATCGCGCTCGCCATCATCACCGGCGCCGGCGCCCTTGGCAATGCGATCAACGCCAAGTTCACCGCGATCGGCAACACCCTGAACACCAGCGGCAGCTAATCTGCTTATTGCTGGATATTCAGATTGCGTTCTGGAAAAGGGCCGCCACGTTTGCGGCCCTTTTTCTATGTCGTAGCCAACACAGGCGTCTTTTCGTTTACAGGTCTCATCAATCGTTAATCGAACATGCATAGATTGAGGCCGGTGGAATTCGCACAATAGGCACAGCGCCGATGCTTGAAGCCCTGATATTCGTCGTCTTTCCGTTCTGCATGCTGTTTGCCGCGATCTCCGACATGCTGTCGATGACGATTGCCAACCGCGTGTCGGTGCTGCTTGTCGTCGTCTTCGCGCTGGTTGCGCCACTGACGGGTATGGAATGGGCAGCCTACGGATGGCATTTCGCCGCCGGCGCCCTGGTCCTTGCAGTGACGTTCGGCCTGTTCGCCATGGGTGGCATGGGCGGAGGCGACGCCAAGTTGCTTGCCGCCACGGCCGTGTGGATGGGGTTGAACATCCATCTCGTCGAATACCTCGTTGTCTCGACGATCATCGGTGGTCTGCTGACGCTCGCCATCCTGTTTTACCGGAAGTCGCCGCTGGCGATTATTACCGGCCGCAATCCATTCCTGCGTCATTTCGCGGATGACACGACCGGCGTTCCCTATGGGATCGCGCTCGGCGTGGGTGGATTGCTGACCTATCCGGATTCGCCTCTGATGGTGTGGGCGCTGGCAAGGCTTGCGAGCTGAACACGATCTGATTTCCGTTATCCTTGCCCGCGTTGCCCGACCCCTTTGAAAGAGCCGTGGCCGGGCTCTTTGCGTCCGTCACGGCGCGATCCAGCTAATTTATGTAAACCTTAAATTAATCACGATCGTAAGCATTGCATTAACCTTGTTTTGACGATTGCCGCTGCAAAGTCCGGCTTGGCTACGTGGTTTGCCAAGGGCGAGGGTTCGGACAGATGCCAGCATCCCGACTGATTATTCTGAGCGTGGCGGTGGCCGCGGCGGGTGGCGCTGGCTATGTCGCAAAAAATATGGTCGCCGCGCCGCCGCCGCAGATCGTCGTCGATTCCGGCACCCAGGCTCCCGCCGTCCCCCTGCAGGACGTTCTTGTGCTCTCGGGCGATGTCGCGATGGGCAACGCGCTTCAGAACAACATCTCCTGGCAATCCTGGCCGGCCGACGGCGTCAACGCGAATTTCATCACCAAGGCCACTGCTCCCGACGCCCTGGAGAAATTGAAGGGGTCGATCGCCCGTGTGCCGATGTATGCGGGTGAGCCTGTGCGGCGTTCCAAGCTGATCGGCGAGGGGCAGAGCTTCATGTCGTCCATCCTGCCTTCCGGGATGCGCGCGGTCGCCACAACCATATCGGCCGACACTTCGGCCGGCGGCTTCATCCTTCCAAACGATTTCGTCGACGTCATCATGACCCGCAGGGCGGATGCCAGTGGCGGCGGCACCGGTTTCAACACCGAAACCATCCTCAAGAACATCCGCGTCCTGGCAATCGACCAGACCATTCAGGAGGACGAGGAGGGTAAGAAGACCAGGGTCGGCCAGACCGCCACGCTGGAACTCACGCCCAAACAGGCTGAGATCATCACCGTCGCCCAGCAGATGGCCGATCGCCTGACCCTGGCGCTGCGGGCGATCACGGACACCCAGGAAAAGAATGTGGATGAGGCCGACTATCTCGTTTCCGGCAATGGCCGCAAGGGAACGGTGAGACTGATCAAGTCGGGTGAAGTTTCCGAAGTAGGGGCAAGGAAATGAGGCTAAGCGGTAAACTGCCGGCAATCATAGCCGCGGCATTCGGCCTGCTGCTCGTCGGAACGAATGTGCAGGGCGTTGTCGAGGCGAAAAGCACAAAGGTGACGGCCACGACCGCCAACCAACGCGTCAAGCTTGGCCTCAACAAATCGGTGGTCATAGACCTGCCGAGCGATGCCTACGACATTCTTGTCGCCAATCCGACCGTTGCCGATGCGGTGACCCGCACCGCAAGGCGTATCTACCTGTTCGGCAAAGCAGTCGGCGAAACCAACATCTTCGTCTTCGGCCCGAACGGCGAACAGATCGCCAGCCTGGATCTGGCCGTCGAACGCGACGTTGCCGGCCTGGAGGACTACATCAAGCGCTTCCTTCCGACCTCGGACATCAAGGTGGAACTGCTGAACGACAACGTCATCTTGACCGGAACGGTCGACACGCCGCTGGACGCGAAGCGGGCAGTGGACCTGGCGACGATATTCGTCTCGGGCGGTGAAGCGACGACGGGTCAGTATTCGCAGACCGCGGCAGGCGGCTCGGCCCAGAGTGGCGTCGACATCAACAACCCCGACCAGGAACGCCGTACCAGCAAGATCGTCAACCTGCTGCAGATCATCGGCGACGACCAGGTCACGCTGAAGGTTACCGTCGCCGAGGTCAGCCGCTCTGTGATGAAACAGCTCGGCGTCAACATGGTCGGCAACGGCGGCAGCAACGGCATCAGCTATGGCGCGCTCAGCGACAATTTCACCGGATTGGGCAAGCAGCTGTCGAATTCGGGCTTCAACATCGGCAACTCGGCACTGATGGCCTATATCAACGCCATGGAGCAGTCCGGGGTCATGAAGACGCTGGCTGAGCCGACCTTGACCGCCGTATCCGGCGAGAAGGCGACCTTCAAGGTCGGTGGCGAATACAACATGGTGTCCGGCGTTTCCCAGAACGTATCCACCGACAACCAGACCGGCTTGAAAACCTATACCATCGACAAGATCGAGTATGGCATCGGCCTGGAATTCCAGCCGGTGGTGCTGTCCCCCGGCCGCATCAGCCTGAAGGTCAGAACCTCGGTTTCCGAACCGACGACCGAAGGATCCGTGTCGCTTTCCTCTGGCGTAACGAGCCCCGGCACGAATATCCTGTCGCTGCGCAAGCGTCTTGCCGATACGACGGTCGAATTGCCCTCGGGCGGTTCCATGATGATCGCCGGCCTGGTTCGCGACGATGTCAGGCAGGCCGTCAACGGCCTGCCCGGACTGACGAAGATTCCCGTGCTTGGAGCACTCTTCCGCAGCAGGGACTTCGTGCGCAACGAAAGTGAGCTCGTCATCATCATCACGCCCTATCTGACGAAGCCGGTGGCACGCAACGATCTCGCCAAGCCGGACGACAATTTCAATCCTGCGAGCGACGGCGCCGGCATGTTCCTAGGCAAGGTCAATCGCGTCTACGGCACCATGCAGACCAACAAGCCCAACGGCCGGTACCACGGCGTTGTCGGCTACATCTACAAGTGAATGGGAAAGCGGACATGTCTCAGTCAGCGTTGAAGACAAGGACCATCGCCTCGACGATGTGCACCGGCCGTTCGCGGGCCGGCCTGCGGGCGCTGCCGCTCCTGGCGGTGGCGGTGACGGCCTTGCTGGCCGGCTGCGCCCAGCGCGACAGCATCACCGTTGGCGCCATTCCGGACGACTATCGCACCAACCATCCGATCGTCATCGCCGAGAAGAACCAGAAGATCGACCTGCCTGTCGGCGCCGGCGACCGTGGCATGACCGGCTCGCAGCGCGACACGCTGCTCGGTTTCCTCGACGGTTATGACAAGAGTGCCGCGCCGACATTGACCATCCAGATTCCGAGCGGATCGGCCAATGAGGTCGCGGCGTCGGCGGCCGGCCGTGATTTCGCCAGGCTCGCGGTCGCCAGCGGCATCAAGCGCAACCGCATCGTCGTGGTCTCCTATCAGGCTGGATCTAGCGAGACATCCGCGCCGGTTCGCGTCTCTTTTATCGCCGTGAGAGCCCAGACCGACAAATGCGGCCGCTGGCCCGACGATCTCGCTGAGACCTCGGAAAACAAGCACTATGCCGACTTCGGCTGCTCCTATCAGAACAATCTCGCCGCCCAGGTTGCGAATCCGTCCGACCTGCTCGGGCCGCGCAAGCAGACCACCATCGACGCGGAAAATCGCGGCGCGGTGATCGATATCTACCGCAGCAGGGGTATTTCGGATGAATTCCTCGGCAATTCGGAAGTGACGTACTGAGCCGAGCCTCGAGGAAAGAGAAGCCACGGAAAGAGCATGACCATGAGCAACCTTGCCTATGACGCCACCGTGGACGGCGGTGATACATCACCGCAGGACATCGCCGCGATGCAGGCGTTGCGCCCGGTTCCGCGCATCTCGATCCAGGCATTCTGCGAGACCGAGGGCGTTGCCAATCCAGTCGAGCGCGCCGGCGAGGACCGCCGCATGACCAAGGCGCATCTCAAGGTTCATATGGGCGGCGTTCCCACCGCAATCGAGTTCTATCAGTCGGCGCCGACGCCGAACCTGATCCTGCTGGAGTCGCGCAGCGAACCCAAGCAATTGCTGGAGCAGCTCGCCCAACTCTCGGAATACTGCGACCCATCCTCGAAAGTGGTGGTGATCGGCCACTACAATGACGTCGGTCTCTATCGCGAGCTCATCCGCTCCGGCATCTCGGAATATGTCATCGCGCCGGTGTCGATGGCCGACATCGTCAGTGTCGTGTCGTCGATTTTCGTCGATCCGGAGGCAGAACCGCTCGGCCGTTCGGTCGCCTTTATCGGCGCCAAGGGTGGCGTCGGCTCTTCCACCATCGCCCACAATGTCGCCTGGGCAATGTCCTCCCTGTTCAAGTCCGAGGTCGTTGTTGCCGACCTCGACCTCGCCTTCGGCACGGCCAACATCAATTTCGACCAGGACCCGGCACAGGGCATCGCTGAAGCGGTGTTTTCGCCTGAACGCGTCGACGAGGTCTATCTCGACCGGCTGCTGACCCAGTGCGCCGAGCACCTGTCGTTGCTCGCGGCGCCCTCGACGCTGGAGCGGGTCTACGACTTCGATCCCGAAGCCTTCGCGCAACTTGTCGATACCGCGCAGCGCAGCGTGCCGCTTCTGGTGCTGGACGTTCCCCATGTCTGGACGGGCTGGGCCAAGAACACGCTGGTCAAGGCCGACGAGATCGTCATCACGGCGACGCCGGAATTGGCCAATCTGCGCAATACCAAGAACCTGGTCGACATGTTCAAGCGGCTTCGCCCCAACGACCCGCCGCCGAAGCTGATCATCAACCAGGCCGGCGTCCCCAAGCGGCCGGAAATTTCGCCGTCCGATTTCGCCGAGCCGCTCGGCCTGACGCCGATGTCGGTCATTGGCTTTGATCCGTTGCTGTTCGGCAATGCCGCCAACAACGGGCGTATGCTCGGCGAGATGGATGCCAAGAACCCGGTTGTGGCCATGATCAATGAGATTGCTCATGTGCTGACCGGGCGAAGCGAAATCCGGACGAAAAAGAAGGCTGGCCTGGGCAGCCTGCTCGGCAAGCTCTCGCGCAACAAGAAGTGACGTTTTGGAACCGGTAGTCGATCATGTTCGGTAAAAGAGGCAACGACGACGGCAACCGGTTCACGCCGGAATTCCGCCAGCCAGCACCGGCGCCGGCCGCCCCGCCGCCCGCGGGTTCGGCGGATACGGCGGTTCTTGCCCGGCCCACGGCACCGCCGCCGCCAAGCGCACCTGTCGCGCCGCCGGCCCGCCGCGCGGTCGAGGCGCCGCCCATTGCGCCGGAGGCGAGGCGGGGCCGCGAAAAGAGCGAGACCTACTATGACACCAAGAGCCAGGTTTTCTCGGCGCTCATCGACACGATAGACCTGTCGCAGCTCGCCAAGCTCGACCCCGAAACCGCGCGCGAGGAAATCCGCGACATCGTCAACGACATCATCGCGATCAAGAATTTCGCGATGTCCATCGCCGAGCAGGAGGAACTGCTCGAGGATATCTGCAACGACGTGCTTGGCTACGGACCGCTCGAGCCATTGCTCGCCCGCGACGACATCGCCGACATCATGGTCAACGGCTCCAAGAACGTTTACATCGAAGTCAACGGCAAGGTCGAGCAGACCGGCATCCGCTTTCGTGACAACCAGCAGCTGCTCAACATCTGCCAGCGTATCGTCAGCCAGGTCGGCCGCCGTGTCGATGAATCCAGCCCGATCTGCGACGCCCGCCTTCCCGACGGCTCCCGCGTCAACGTCATCGCACCGCCGCTCGCCATCGACGGCACTGCGCTCACCATCCGCAAATTCAAGAAGGACAAGCTGACGCTCGATCAGCTGGTCAAGTTCGGCGCCATCTCGCCCCAGGGCGCCGAAGTGCTCAAGATCATCGGCCGTGTCCGCTGCAACATCGTCATTTCGGGCGGCACCGGCTCGGGCAAGACGACGCTGCTCAACTGCCTGACCAACTACATCGACCGCGATGAGCGCGTCATCACCTGTGAGGACTCGGCCGAACTGCAACTGCAGCAGCCGCATGTCGTGCGCCTGGAAACCCGCCCGCCCAACCTCGAAGGCGAAGGCGAAGTGACGATGCGCGACCTGGTCAAGAACTGCCTGCGCATGCGGCCCGAGCGCATCATCGTCGGCGAAGTGCGCGGACCCGAAGTGTTCGATCTTCTGCAGGCGATGAACACTGGCCATGACGGCTCGATGGGAACGATCCACTCGAACAGCCCGCGCGAATGCCTGAACCGTATCGAATCCATGATCGCCATGGGTGGTTATTCGCTTCCGCAGAAAACCGTGCGCGAAATCGTCGTCGGCTCCATCGACGTGATCATCCAGGCGGCGCGTCTGCGCGACGGATCGCGCCGCATCACCCACATCACCGAGGTTATCGGGATGGAAGGCGATGTCATCATCACCCAGGACATCGTCCTCTACAACATCAAGGGCGAGGACGCCAACGGCAGGCTGCTGGGCGAGCACGTCTCGACCGGCATCGGCCGCCCGCATTTCTGGGACCGGGCTCGCTACTACGGCGAGGAACAGCGCCTCGCCACCGCGCTCGAGGCGATGGAGAAACGTGCTGACTGAGGTATCCGCGGGCGTGAAGGTTGTGGTCGATGTTTGGAATTGACGGCACCGTATTGGCGTTTGTCGTGCTCGCCGGTTTCAGCGCCGGCGCGGTCGCCTATGCATTCTTGGCCAACCAGATCAGCAATGAGAAACAGGCCGGCAAGCGGCTTGAAACGATCAAGGCCGCCGAGACGGACCGTTCCATCGTCAAGGCCACGCGCGATCGCGCGGCTGACGCGGCCAAGCGCCGTAAATCGGTGCAGGATTCGCTGAAGGAACTCGACGAGAAGCAGAAAACCAAGGACAGCGCCATCAAGAAGCCGCCACTGAAGGCTCAGCTTCGCCAGGCCGGCATGAAGGTTTCGGTCGAACGTTTCTACATCTACTCAGCCATATGCGGCCTCGCGCTGGTGGTGGTCGCCTTCATGGCCGGCGCGCCGATGCTTGTTTTGCCCGGTGTGCTGTTGGCCGGCGCACTCGGCCTGCCGCGCTGGTTCGTCTCTTTTCGCCGCGCGCGCCGGGTCAAGGCATTCCTCAACGAATTTCCAAACGCCCTCGACATTATCGTGCGCGCGGTCAAGTCCGGCCTGCCGCTGAACGACGCCATACGCCTGATTGCCAACGAATCCCCCGAGCCGGTGAAGGCCGAGTTCCGACGCATCGTCGATTCGCAGCAGATGGGCCTGTCGATCCCCGATGCGACCTTGCGCATGCCTGAAACCATGCCATGCACCGAGGCAAGTTTCTTCGGCATCGTCATCCAGATCCAGTCGCAGGCCGGCGGCAATCTGTCCGAGGCGCTGGGCAATCTTTCGCGCGTGCTTCGTGATCGCAAGAAGATGAAAGCCAAGGTGCAGGCGCTGTCGATGGAGGCGAAGGCGTCCGCCGCCATCATCGGCGCTCTGCCCTTCATCGTCGCCTTTCTGGTCTACCTTTCGAGCCCGCTCTACCTGATGCCGCTGTTCAACACCAGTGTCGGCAATCTGATCCTCGGTGTTTCCGCCATCTGGATGTCGATTGGCATCTTCGTGATGCGCAAGATGATGAACTTTGAAGTCTAGGGCTGCGGCATGAGCGAACAAGTCATCAAGTCACTGACGGATCCCAGCCTCCTGATCGCACTGCTGGTCGGCATCGCCGTGTTCGCGACCGTCTTTACGCTGCTGCCGGCGCTTGGCGGCAACCAGCTCAAGGCGCGCATGAAGTCGGTCGCGCTGGAGCGCGATGAGCTTCGCGCCAAACAGCGCGCGCGGCTTGCGAACGAGGCCGATCGCCGCCGCAAGGGCCTGCGCGAGCAACAGTCGGAAGGCATGCGCAACATCGTCGACCGGCTCGACCTGCGGCGCGCGCTGGCCGACGAGAACACTTTGCAGAAGCTCAAGGTCGCCGGCTTTCGGGGACAGAACCCGCTGACGCGTTTTCTCTTCTTCCGCCTCGTCCTGCCCTTTGTCGGCTTCGCACTGGCTCTGGTCTACATGTTCATGTTCGGAGGATTGCCGGACAAACCATTGGTCGTCCGGCTGTTCGTCTGCGTCCTCGTTGCCTATGGCGGCTTCTACACACCGGTCCTCTATGTCAACAACCGCGCCACCAAGCGCAAGCAGTCGATCCAGATGGCTTGGCCGGATGCGCTCGACCTGATGCTGATCTGCGTGGAATCGGGCATGTCGGTGGAGGCGGCGCTGCGCAAGGTCGCCGACGAGATCGGCGCGCAGTCGGTGGCTCTGGCGGAAGAATTCATCCTGACCAATGCCGAGCTTTCCTATCTGCAGGAGCGCAAGCAGGCCTACGAGAATCTTGCAAGCCGTACCGGCCTGGAATCGGTCAAATCGGTGTCGCAGGCGCTCGTCCAGGCCGAACGCTACGGCACGCCGGTGGCGCACGCGCTGCGCGTGCTTGCCGCCGAAAGCCGCGACATGCGCATGAACGCCGCCGAGAAGAAGGCCGCCGCTCTGCCGCCCAAGCTCACCGTGCCGATGATCCTGTTCTTCCTGCCGGTGCTTTTCGCCATCATCCTCGGCCCCGCCGGCATCCAGGTCAGCCAGCGCGGCATCTTCGGCGATCATTCCGGGGCGGCAGCGTCAGCCACCCAGTAAAGGCACGGCAATCCTTGCGCAAATACGAAAGCCGCGCTGCATGCAGCGCGGCTTTCAACGTCTGTTGACGAAATCGCTGCGTCAGTTGGTTGCCGGTTTCGACTTGTCCTGATCCTTGAGCTGGCTCCAGGCATTCTGCTGGGCCAGCATCTGCCTGAGATAGGCGACATTGGCCTGTGCCTGCTCGGGCGAGAGCTCCTGCGAGGCGATCTTCTCGGCCTCGTCGAAACGGCCCTGCAGGCCGACGACCAGCGCCAGGTTCTGGCGCACGCGGCTGTCGGCGTTGGGCTGCTGCGCGGCCGAACGCATATAGGTTTCGGCGGTGCGCAGATCTCCTTCCAGCACATAGGACATGCCGAGATTGGAGAGCACCGAGGGCTCGTTCGGCTTGAGTTCGAGGGCCTTGCGGTAGAGCTGGCGCGCGTCGTTCTTCTGGCCGATCTGATCAAGGATGGCGGCTTCCGCCGACACCAGCTTCCAGTCGGGATATTCCGGCGTCTGGGCGCGGCGCACGGCGTCGAGCGCGGCCTCGAACTGGCCGTTGGCGGCCAGAGCCTTGCCGTAGGCGGCGAGCACGTCGCGGTCCTTGGCGTAGGTGATCGCCAGCTTGCGCATCACGGCAAGCGACTGGTCGGCATCGCCGTCCATCTGCAAAGCGGCCGCGAAGTTGGTTGCTATACGCTTGTCGTTGGGGTTCTTGGCGTAGGACTGGCCAAGGGCGGCGGTGGCATTGTGCACTTCTCCCGCCGACATCGTCTCCAGCGGCTTGCCGCCGCTGCGGCCGATCGAGCCCGTTGTCATCCTGCTGGTCCCGCATCCGGCGACGCCTGCCGCGAGCGCCAGCATGAGGGCCGTGGTGACGATCCGTTTTCCCCTGGCGTTCACTGTGCGGTTGGTCGGCATGACACCCTAGGCCTCCATTCATACGCGCGGCCATTGCGTGGCCATCTTCCCTCCCGCAGAAATATTCTGTTAACCCTAACGGAGAGTTAAGAAACGCCGACTCGGGGCTCGGGTCGGCAGGAGAACATCGAATGCCTGTCGAACTCGTCGAGACGAAATTGCAAGGCGCGCTGCCGGTGCATCTGGTGGCCCGTGACGGACTGGAGGCCGCCGGCCTTGCGCCATCGACCATTGCATGGGCCAAGGCCAACGGATTTTCCGGCGAGGCAGGCAGGACACTGGCCGTGCCTGGCGAAAGCGGCGCGCTCGCCGGCGCGCTGTTTGGTATCGGCGACGGCGAGGGCGCGCTCGCACTCGGCGCACTGTCGAAAGCCCTGCCACAAGGCGATTGGCAATTCGCCTCCATTCCTGCCGAGCCGGAACTCGCGGCAATCGCACTGGCGCTCGGCGGCTATGTCTTTACCCGTTATGGCAAGAAGCCGGGCAAGGCGCTGCGTTTCGACGTGCCGGCCGGCGTCGACGCGGCGCGCGTTCGCCGCATCGCCGATGGCGTCTTCCTGGCCCGTGACCTGGTCAACACACCGACCAGCGACATGGGGCCGGACGATCTGGAGAAGGCGGTGCGCACCCTGGCCGCGGCGCATAAGGCCGAAGTCTCCGTCATCAAGGGCGACGATCTGCTGACGCGGAATTTCCCGATGATCCATGCCGTCGGCCGGGCATCTGTCGGCGCGCCGCGGCTGATCGATATGATCTGGGGGCAAGAGGACGCGCCGAAGGTGACGCTGGTCGGCAAGGGCGTCTGTTTCGACACCGGCGGTCTCGACATCAAGCCGTCATCAGGCATGCTCTTGATGAAGAAGGACATGGGCGGCGCGGCCAATGTGCTTGGCCTGGCCTCGATGATCATGGCCGCCGGGCTGAACGTGCGGCTGCGCGTGCTAATCCCCGCGGTCGAGAATTCGATCGCCGGCAACGCTTTTCGGCCCGGTGACGTGCTGACAAGCCGCAAGGGCATCACTATCGAGATCGGCAACACCGACGCCGAAGGCAGGCTCGTGCTCGGCGATGCGCTGGCGCTGGCCGACGACGAGGAGCCGCAGCTGCTGGTCGACATGGCGACGCTGACCGGAGCCGCCCGTGTCGCGCTTGGCCCAGATCTGCCTCCCTTCTACACTGGTGACGAGGCGCTGGCCTCGGAGCTGGCGGCGGCATCGCTGGCGATCGAGGATCCGCTGTGGCGCATGCCGCTGTGGCGGCCTTACGATGCGAAACTGGCGTCAAAGATCGCTGACATCAACAATGTCACCACGGACGGGTTCGCCGGTTCGATCACAGCGGCGCTGTTCCTCAAGCGTTTTGTCGAGAAGACGGCGAGCTGGGCGCATTTCGACATCTTCGCCTGGAACCCCGCCGATCGTCCGCACGGCCCCGCTGGCGGCGAGGCGCAAGGCATTCGGGCTCTGGAGTGGATCATTTCCAGGCGTTTCGGCTAACCATGATCCCGAAAAGTGGTAGCCGGTTTTCGGATAAGATCATGGTTCAACAAGAAATTCGAAACTGAAACGGAACCGAAACAATTTGCCGTCATGCTGGCGTGATGTCGATTGCGATGCGCCCGAGCCAGGCTTTGCGACTGTGGCAGCAAGTGATGCTGTCGCAGGTGCGCGACGACGCCCCCGACCTGACCATGCGCCAGACGGCCATCCTGTTCACCATCTATCTCGATCCGCCGCCGCACACGGTGCGCGGGCTCGCCGCCCGCCTCAACGTCACCAAGCCGGTCATCACCCGCGCGCTCGACACGATGGGCGCGCTGAAGCTGGTGTCGCGCCATCGCGACGAACTCGACAAGCGCAATGTGCTGATCAAGCGCACGGTCGAGGGCGCGCTCTTTGTCGAGCGCTTCGGCGATGGTATCATTGCCAAGGCGCACGAACTGCCGATTTGACCGTTTTGCCCATACAACAGGGTTGCCGATTTTGACTGCTCACGATGCACGCCTGCACGCCTTCCGTTCCGACCTCGCCGACGCGAGGCTGAAGGGCGAGGTTACTGCCGAGCGTTTCGTCGCCGGCCGGCCATCACGGATTTCGGTCCCGGTGGCCGACATCCGCAAGGCGCCCAAGCCGGATGCCGGTATCAACACGCAGGCCCTGTTCGGCGACGATGTGCTGGTTTTTGAGGACGCCGAAGGCTGGGCCTGGATCCAGGCTGAACGCGACGGCTATGTCGGCTATGTCGCCGCAGCGCAGTTGAGCGGACGCGACCATGCGCCCACCCATATCGTCTCGGTGCCCCGCACCTTCCTCTATCCCGGTCCGGACCTGCGCTTTCCGATCGCGGGACGGCTGTCGATGGGGTCGACGCTGACGGTGACGGGTGCCGCCGAGACGCGTGGCACGCACTATGCCGTCCTGCCCTCCGGCGAGGCTGTTATCACTGGCCACCTCAGGCCAATCGGCGAAATTGCCGCTGACTATGTCGCGGTTGCCGAGACGTTTCTTGGCACACCTTATCTCTGGGGTGGCGCGTCTGGCTTCGGCATCGATTGCTCGGGTCTGGTGCAACTGGCGATGCGCATGGCCGGCAGGGACGTGCTGCGCGATTCCGACATGCAGGCGGCCAGCATCGGCGAACCGCTGGAGCCGGGCCCGGACTATGCCGGATTGCGCCGGGGCGACCTTGTGTTCTGGAAAGGCCATGTCGCTGTCATGACCGACGCCGAGACCATGATCCACGCCAACGGCCACACCATGCTGGTCTCGCGCGAAGGGCTGAAGGATGCCATCGCCCGGATAGGCTATCTCTATGGCGGCCCGACCGGCTTTCGGAGGCCGTGACGCGTTTTCCCTTCCCCCCTTGTGGGGGAAGGTGGATTGCCGCAAAGCGGCAAGACGGATGAGGGGTGTTCCAGCGGAGTGAGACGTTGGTATTCCTTGGAACACCCCTCATCCGTCTCGGCGCTACGCGCCGACCCACCTTCTCCCGCAAGGGAGAAGGAAGAGGCGCCTCGATCCCCTTTTGTTCCGATTTTCCTTGGCGATCGCCCGTAGCCGCGCTACCTCTGGCGCGTGACAGTTGAGCCGCGCCTTGCCGAGCAGAATGCCGCCATTGCCCTGCCCGAGCCATTCCTCAGATGGTTCGGCGAGAAAGGCTGGTCGCCGCGCGCCCATCAGGTCGAATTGCTGGCGAAGGCTCAAGGCGGCCAATCGGTGCTTTTGATCGCGCCGACCGGGGCCGGCAAGACGCTGGCCGGTTTCCTGCCCTCGCTGACTGAACTCGCCGTCAGGCCAAGGCGCAAGCCGGGCCAGGCGCATCGCGGCATCCACACGCTCTACATCTCGCCGCTCAAGGCGCTCGCCGTCGACATCGAGCGCAATCTCGGCAAGCCGGTCGAGGAGATCGGTCTCCCGATCAGCATCGAGACGCGCACCGGCGACACGCCCTCCCACAAGCGCCAGCGACAGAAGCTGGCGCCGCCCGACATCCTGCTCACCACGCCGGAGCAGCTCGCCCTGCTGATCGCGGCCGGCGATGCCAGACGCTTCTTCGAGGACCTGCGCTATGTCGTGCTTGATGAGCTGCATTCGCTGGTGACCTCGAAACGCGGCCATCTCTTGGCGCTCGGTCTGGCGCGGCTGCGCAGTTTTGTCCCCGACCTGCAGACAATCGGCCTGTCGGCGACGGTGGCCGAACCGGACGAGTTGCGGCGCTGGCTGGTCAGCCAGAACCCACCCGGCGACATGTCCGAATTGATCGTCGTCACCGGCGGCGCGAAGCCTGATATTTCCATCCTCGATTCCGAGGAGCGCGTCCCTTGGGCGGGACATTCGGCGCGCTACGCCACGCCGGAGATCTATCGCGAGATCAAGCGCCACAAGACGACCCTGCTGTTCGTCAACACCCGCAGCCAGGCGGAGCTGTTGTTCCAGGAATTGTGGCGGGTCAACGAGGACACCTTGCCGATCGCCTTGCATCATGGCTCGCTGGATGTCGGTCAGCGCCGCCGCGTCGAGAAGGCGATGGGCGAGAACGCGCTGCGCGCCATCGTCGCGACATCGACGCTCGATCTCGGCATTGACTGGGGCGATGTCGACCTGGTCGTCCATGTCGGCGCACCGAAAGGCGCCAGCCGACTGGCGCAGCGCATCGGCCGCGCCAATCACCGCATGGACGAGCCGTCCAAGGCGATCCTCATCCCGGCCAATCGCTTCGAGGTGCTGGAATGCCGGGCCGCGCTCGATGCCAACTATCTCGGTGCGCAGGATACGCCGCCGCTGGTCAATGGCGGCCTCGATGTGCTGGCGCAGCATGTGCTCGGCTGTGCCTGCGGCGCACCGTTCCGCGCCGATGATCTTTTAGAGGAAGTGCGAACGGCGGCACCCTATGCCAGCCTCGATCGGCCGACCTTCGACCGCGTCATCGATTTCGTCGCCACCGGCGGCTATGCGCTGAAGAATTACGAACGCTACGCCCGCATCCGCTTGAACAAGGACGGACTGTGGCGCGTCTCCAATCCGCGCATTGCCCAGCAATACAGGCTGAATGTCGGCACCATCATCGAAGTGCCGGCGCTCAACGTGCGTTACGTCAAAGCTGGCAGCAAGGGCTCCGCTTCGCGTGGCGGCGCCGTCCTCGGCAAGATCGAGGAGGCCTTCCTCGAAACGCTCACCCATGGCGACACCTTCATGTTCGCCGGCAAGGTGCTGCGCTTCGAAGGCATTCGCGAGAATGAATGCTTTGTGTCGAATGCACCCGGCAGCGACGCCAAGGTGCCCTACTATGGCGGCGGCAAGTTCCCGCTTTCGACCTACCTTGCCGAGCAGGTTCGCATGATGCTGGACGATCCGCAGCGCTGGAAGAAGCTGCCGGAGCAAGTGGCCGACTGGCTGCGATTCCAGGCCGACAAATCGGTATTGCCCAAGCGCGATGATCTGCTGATCGAGACCTTTCCACGCGGCAACCGCTATTATCTGGTCGCTTATCCCTTCGAAGGCAGGCTGGCGCACCAGACGCTGGGCATGCTGCTGACCCGCCGTCTCGACAGGGCGGGCGCCAGGCCCCTCGGCTTCGTCGCCACCGACTATGCCTTGGCCATATGGTCGCTGGGCGATATGGGCGCGATGTTCAAAGCCCGGAAGCCGTCGCTCGGCGCGCTGTTCGACGAGGACATGCTGGGCGACGACCTCGAAGCCTGGCTGGCCGACAGCTGGCTTCTCAAGCGCACCTTCCGCAATTGTGCGCTGATTTCGGGACTGATCGAGAAGCGTCATCCGGGTCAGGAAAAAAGCGGCCGCCAGGTCACCGTGTCGACCGATCTGATCTACGACGTGCTGCGCAGCCATGAGCCTGACCATATCCTGCTGCAGGCGACGCGTGCCGATGCGGCGGCCGGTCTGCTCGATGTCAGCAGACTTGCCGACATGCTCTCGCGCGTGCGGGGTCGAATCATGCATAAGAATCTGGAGCAGATTTCGCCGTTAGCCGTGCCGATCATGCTCGAGATCGGCAAGATGCCGGTGAATGGCGAAGCCGATGAAACACTGCTGATGGATGCGGCGACGTTGGTCGAGGAGGCCATGGGGCCAGGAATGGTAGAGGAATGAATTTCTCGCTGACACGAGCATCGCTGATTGCCGAGGCCGACATGATCGGCATCGCCGGCGAGCGCGCGGTCTGCGATCCGCGCGGCGTGCTCTTTTTCCCGGAGCTCAGGCTTTTGGCGGTGTCCGACCTGCATCTGGAAAAAGGCTCGTCGCTGGCAAGGCGCGGTGCGCTCATCCCGCCCTATGACACCGGCGCCACCTTGCTCAGGCTGCAGGCGGTCATATCGGACTACCAGCCGTCGATCGTCATCAGCCTGGGCGACTCCTTTCACGATGGCGGCGGCGCCGAGCGCATGCATGCGAGTTTTCGCGAGCGGCTGGAAGCGCTGATGGCAGGCCGCGACTGGTTCTGGGTCGCCGGCAATCATGATCCGGAAGCGCCGGCCGACCTGCCCGGCGAAACGGTACGGGAACTCGCCATAGGCTCGCTGCTGTTCCGGCATGAGCCGTCGAAGGTGCGCGTCGAGGGCGAGATCGCGGGCCATCTGCATCCCTGCGCGCGCATCGTCCAGCGCGGCCGTTCGGTGCGGCGGCGCTGCTTTGCCGGCGATGGCGGCCGCATGATCATGCCGGCCTTCGGCGCCTATACCGGTTCGCTCAACGTGCTCGACCGCGCCTATACCGGGCTGTTCCGGCTGGAAACGCTGATGGCCTACATGCTTGGCGCCGACCGCATCTTCGCCATCTCCCGCTCGATGCTGCGACCGGGCTGACCTCAACGTCCGTAGTACAGGGTAACCGTGTGCTTCGCCTCGGCGAAGAACAGCCAGCGTTCGACCAGCATGCCGGCGAACTGGACGATCGCGGCGAGTACTGACGGCACCGCCGCAAAGGGCCAGGGCAAGGCAAAGGTGGCGGCAAGCAGCAGGACGGGCAAGGCGAAGGCCAACCCCTGTGTGAGCATCCGCAGCTTCGCGCTGTGCTTGCGCGCGATGTGAAAGCCCATTTCCTTGAGCAGGTAGTTTTCCTCGGTATGCGGCCATTCCAGTGACCGCACCGTGCCGCCGGCCAGCCCCGTCGCGGTGTTGGCGGTGGTCGGGATATCGAGCCGGTCGTTGTAGCGCCAGGTCGCGAGCTTCCAGCCCCAGCCGGCAAGAGTGGCGAGCAGCGAGAGCGCCAGTACGGCTATCGGGGCGACGCCGAAACCTTGCAGCAGCGCGTTCAACAGAACGCTGCCGGTCATGGTCGCGAAGATCAGATAAGCCGGCAAAGTATAGCGGCTGTGCCATTGGGCGATCGGCTTGAGTGACGCATAGATCATGCCGGTGGTGCAGACGGTGACGATGGCGCCGATGGCGGCCAGCAATCCGCAGATGCCGACCCAGTCTCCGGTATGGCCAAAAAACATCCAGCCAATGCCGAACAGCCCCGCCGGGATGAAGGTGATGACCGACGACACGCCTTCGCGCGACAGCCATGAACTGCGCCATTGCGAGAACGCCCGCCACGCGCGTTCGGGTCTGCCGAGATGACCAGTCGAAGACAACAATCCGGCCGCGATCAGGCCGAGCGCCAGCCCCAGGCCGATGAGGCCAAGCCAGAAATCGGGCGGAATGATCTGGAAGCCGCCGAGCACGCCAAGCAGCGCCAGCAGCCCATAGCCGGCGCCGGTGGCGGTGGTGAAGAAAACGACGGAGAAGGCTGGATGCATGGGTTAGTTCGAAAGCATGCGGTCGACCCAGCCGAGGAAGCCGCCTTCGGCCCGCACCGGCTCCAGCGCCTTCGCCGGCACCGATGCCGCGCGTTGCGTATGCGCGCGGGGCGGCAGGTATTTGTTGGTCGGGTGATAGCCCAGCTCAGGCATCAGGTCGACACCGCCGCGCTCCGCCACCAGCTGCGAGACGGCGGAGTGGGGATCGCCGAGATCGCCGAAATGCCGGGCGCTGGTCGGGCAAGCGGCGACGCAGGCCGGCACGCGGTCTTCCTCGGCCAGATTGTCATTGTAGATGCGGTCTACGCACAGCGTGCATTTCTTCATCACGCCGACATCGGTGTCGAATTCGCGTGCGCCATAGGGGCAGGCCCAGCTGCACAATTTGCAGCCGATGCATTTGTCCTCGTCGATCAGCACGATGCCGTCCGAGGCCCGCTTGTAGGAGGCGCCGGTCGGGCAGACGGTGACGCAAGCCGGCGTCGCGCAATGCAGGCAGGAGCGCGGGAAATTCACCGTTCGACCGCCCATCTCGGTCGTGTGCTCGTAGCTGTGCACGCGGTTGAACCAGACACCGTCGACATGGCCGCCATAGGGGTCGATGTCGGTCAGCGGCGCCATGTGGCCCCCGGTGTTCCATTCCTTGCAAGCGGTGACGCAAGCCTGGCAGCCGACGCAGGTGTCGAGATCGATGACGAGACCGAGTTTCTTGCCGCTTTGGCTTGGCAGGCAGGTCATTCCGCGGCCTCTCTTGCCCGACGGAACTCGGCGCCGAAGCTCAGCTTGTCGGGCGCGGGCTCGAAATGCGGCGGTTGGCTGAAACGCTCGAATTGCGGTTCGGTGAAGCCGGCCTCCTCCGCCTCGCATTTTACGATGCGCACGCGCAGGTCGAACCATGCCGCCTGGCCGGTCACCGGATCCGAATTCGAATAGCGTTTGCCCTGTGCATCGGCCGAGGTCTGGTCGCCGATGATATGGTTGAGCAGGAAGCCGCGCTTGCTCTCGGCGGCGTCGTCCTTCAACCCCCAGCTGCCGCGCCTCTTGCCGATCGCGTTCCAGGTCCAGACCGTGCTTTCGTTCACCCCGTCGACCAGCTTGATCTGCCCCTTCACCCGGCCGTTGATGCTTTCGATCCACACCCAGTCGTCGTCGGCGAGATCGAGGCCGGCGCCGGTGCGGTGATGCACGAACAGCCGGTTCTGGCTGGTGATCTGCCTGAGCCACGCATTCTGCGAACCCCAGGAATGATACATGTGCATCGGCCGCTGCGTCAGCGCGTGCAGCGGGTATTTTTCGAGGTCGACCACCGCTTCCTCGAACGGCGTGTGCCAGAACGGCAGCGGGTCCATATAGGTCTCGATGCGCTGGCGCTCGCCCTCGGGTGGCAACACCCGGCCATGGCCGCGTGCGGCCAGCCGAAAGCGCTGCAGCGGCTCGGAATAGAGCTGGAAGACGATCGGCTCCGCCTTCGTGATGAAACCCATCTGCACCGCGAAATCGAGATAGGAGCGGTTGGCCATCTTGTAGTAGCGCTGATCCTGAGCGAAGTCGTGATGCCAGAAGCCGCCATTGTCGATGTAGCGCTGCAACTGGTCCGGATTGGCCTCGCCCTTGCCGATCGACGTCCCGTCCCTGCCGCGCCAGCCGGCCAGTGGTCCGATGCCCGGTGTGCGCTCATGGTTGACGATGTAGTTGGCATAGTCGGTATACTTGGCCGATCCGTCATCATTGACAAAGCCGGGCAGGCCGAGCCGCGCGCCGAGCTCGATCAGCACCGACTGGAACGGCCTGACGTCGCGGTCCGGCTCGACGACGGGATGGCGGATGGCGTCGCCCGGCCCGTCGGCATGGCTGATAGGCCGGTCGAGCAGGCTGATGCAATCATGGCGCTCGAGATAGGTCGTATCGGGCAGCACGAGGTCGGCGAACGGCACCGTCTCTGAATAATAGGCGTCGGAATAGATGATGAAGGGGATCTTGTAGTTGCCCGCCTCATCGTGGTCGGTCAGCATGGCAATGGTCTCGACGGTGTTCATCGAGGAATTCCAGGCCATGTTCGACATGTACATCATCAGCGTGTCGATCGGGTAGGGATCGCCCGCCAAGGCATTGCGGATGACGGTATGCATCAGCCCGTGCGCGGCGAGCGGCGCCTCCCAGGAATAGGCTTTGTCGATGCGAAGCGGCGTGCCTGCCTCATCGACAAGCAGATCGTCCGGCCCGCAGACAAAGCCGAGCGGCATGCCGTCCAGCGGCGTCATTGGCTTGACCGTCTTGCCCGCGGGTTTCGGGCCTGGCGGCGCCGACCGGGGATAGGGCGGCTTGAAACGAAAACCGCCGGGAACATCCACCGTGCCCAGAAGCACCTGCAGCAGGTGGATGGCGCGGCAGGTATGAAAACCGTTCGAATGGGCTGATATACCGCGCATGGCATGCATCGATACGGGCCGGCCCGTGATCGTCTCGTGGCGGCGCCCGGCCCAGTCGGTCCAAGCCACCGGCAATTCGATCGTCTGTTCGAAGGCGACATGGGCGAGTTCCGCGGCGATCCGGCGGATCGTATCGGCTGGAATGCCGCAGCGCTCCGCGACCGCAGCCGGCGCATAGCTGTCATCAAGGTAGCGGTCGGCGATCAGCTGGAACACCGGCGTGCAGCGGCGGCCGGCGACTTCAAAGCTGCCGGTCAGCGCCGGCTTCGCTTTCGGGTCAGCTGCCTTGACTGAGGTCTTCGCCACCCTGTCCCAGGTCAGCGGATTGCCATCGGCGTCGCGGACGAACAACCCGTCGTCGGAGGCGCCAGGCTCCTGCGCGACGAGGGCATGGGCGTTGGTGTAGCGCAGCAGAAAATCGAGGTCGACGCGGCCGGCTTTCAGCAATTCGTGGATGAGCGCGAAGACGAAAAGGCCGTCTGTGCCCGGCCGGATACCGATCCAGTCGTCGGCAATCGCATTGTAGCCGGTGCGGCACGGATTGATCGACACCACCTTGGCGCCGCGCGCCTTAAGCTTGCCCAGCCCGATCTTGATCGGGTTGGAATCATGGTCCTCGGCGACGCCGAACAGCATGAAGTATCTTGTGTTGTCCCAGTCGGGCTCGCCGAACTCCCAGAACGAACCGCCGATCGTGTAGAGGCCCCCGGCCGCCATGTTGACCGAACAGAAGCCGCCATGAGCGGCGAAATTCGGCGTGCCGAACTGGCTCGCCCACCAGCCGGTGAGCGACTGCGACTGGTCGCGGCCAGTGAAGAAGGCAAGCTTCTTCGGATCGGTGCGACGGATCGCGGAGAGCCGCTCCGTCGCGATCGAAAAGGCTTCCTCCCACTCGATCTCGCGAAACGCGCCGGAGCCGCGCGGCCCGCTGCGCAGCAAGGGCTTCTTCAGCCGGGCCGGGCTGTAATGCTGCATGATGCCGGAACTGCCCTTGCCGCAGATCACGCCGCGATTGACCGGATGGTCCCTGTTGCCGTTGATGTAGCGGACCTTGCCGTCTTTGATGTGCACGTCGATACCGCAGCGGCAGGCGCACATGTAGCAGGTCGTCTTGGCGATGCTGTCCGAAACACTTGGCGAGGTGTCGGCGCCGTCGCCCTCATCTGGCGCGCGCGTATCGGCTAGCGGGCGTTGCGATGGTGCCGAATTCGCGCCGCGCGGCGGTCGGTGGTTCATGAGCCGGCGGTGCCAGCGCGGCCGGCTGATTTGGCGCGCGTCTTCGGCCCGGGGCCGCGCATATAGTGCTCTTCGGGGTGATAGCGATCGCCGGCCAGCCGTCTGCGGATGCCGCGGGTCCAATGCGCGAGAAGGGACTTGAACCGCCAGATCATTTTAGTCTCTGCCATCCGCTGGCGAATTTTTTCTAACTTCGCCTGAAAATGTAGAATGAAGCTATCGATCCGTCTAATCAGTTGTTCTTGTAAATTCGATCGATATTGGTTCTTAATGTCACCATGACCCTGGATCAGTTGCGCATTTTCGTCGCCGTCGCCGAGCGCGGCCACATGACCAAGGCGGCGGAGCTTTTGGGCATTTCGCAGTCTGCGGCATCGGCTGCCATCCGCGCGCTTGAAGAGCAGCACGGCGTCCACCTGTTCAACCGCGTCGGCCGCAACATCGAGCTTGCCCAGACCGGCCACCGGTTCCTGCCGGAGGCCAAGGCCGTGCTGGAGCGAGCCGCCGCCGCCCGCAATGTGCTGGAACATGTCTCACAGACGGTCGCCGGCAGCCTCTCGATCGCCGCCAGCCTGACCATCGCCAGCTACTGGCTGCCGCGCCGGCTGGCGTCCTTCCACGAGGCTTACCCTGCGGTGCGGCTGAGCGTCAGCATCGGCAACACAAGGCAGGTCGAGGCCAGCGTGCTGGATGGAACCGCCGATCTCGGCCTGGTCGAGGGGCGCACCGAGTCTGACATATTGCGCCGCGCCAAGGTCGACACCGACCGGCTGATGCTTGTGGTCGCCGCGTCACATCCCGAGATCGCCGAAACCGCGCCGGGCCGCCCCGACATCAAGGGCCTGCGCTGGATCATCCGCGAAGGCGGTTCGGGCACGCGCGAGGTGCTGGAGGATCTGGCGCGGCGCGAGGGGATTTCGCTCGCCGATTTGCAGGTGTTCCTGGTGCTGCCCAGCAACGAGGCGGTTCGCCAGGCGGTCGAGGCGGGTGCCGGCGCCACCATCATTTCGGAGCTCGTCGTCGGACGCGCCGTCGCCGAAGGCAGCCTGCGCTCCGTGCCACTCGAACTGCCGAAACGCGACTTCGCCATGATCACCCACCGCGATCGCCAGGCAAGCCTGGCCCAGATGGCGCTCAAGGCACATCTGGGTACCGAATCCGCAGGGAGCGGCTCAGCGTAGTTAGGCGAACTTCCGTTGCGCATCCAGCGCCAGGCCAAACCCGACCGAGCCGAACATGTCGCCGTCGATCACCGAAGCCTGCGGCACCAGCGACAGGATTTCCCGTCTTGCCAGCGGGATCGCGGTCGAGCCGCCGGTCAGGAATACCGCGGTGATGTCGGACGGCTTGATCCCGGCGTCGCGCATGGTCTCAGCCACCGTTGCGGTGACCCGTTCGATGTCCCTGGCGATCGTGGCGTCCAGCCCGTCGCGCGTGATCTCAGCGGCGAACTCCACGTCAGATAGCCTCACCGCGACTTCGGCCAACGATTGGTCGGTCAATTCTATCTTGGCCTTTTCGACCAATGCCGCCAAAGCGTGCCCATAGCGGTGCTCGACGATGTGGATGAAGCGGTCGACCAGGTCGGCACGCGCGGCCTCGTAGCGGATCTGGCGCAGATGCGTCATCGCCTTGGCGGTGTAGACCAGGTTGATGCGCTGCCATGTCGCGAGATCGATGAAGTAGCTGGCCGGCAGATTGCGCTTGCCGTCCTTGGTCGGGGTCAAATAGCCGAGCTGCGGCATGACATGGGCGATGCTGAGCAGCCGGTCGAAATCCGTACCGCCGATATGGACACCCCGGCTGGCCAGGATATCGTCCTTGCGGTCGGGCAATCGGGCACGCTCCGGCGAGACGCGCACGACCGAAAAGTCAGACGTGCCGCCGCCCATGTCGATGATCAGCGCCAGCTCCTCGCGCGTCACCCTCTGCTCGTAGTCGAGGGCCGCGGCGATCGGCTCGAACTGGAAGGCGATGTGCTTGAAGCCCTGAGCGTGCGCGGCCTTTTCCAGATCGCTCTGTGCGTTCGCGTCGGCTTGCGCATCGTCATCGACGAACTGCACCGGGCGGCCGAGCACCACGGTCTCGACCAGATCGCCGCCATCCTCCTCCAGCCTTTTCCTGAGATGCCCAAGGAACAGGCCGATGATCTCCATGAACCCGATCGAACGCGCCTTGATGCGCGTCTTTTCATGCGCCAGCGAACTGCCGAGCACGCTCTTCAGCGACCTCATCAGCCGGCCCTCCACACTGTCTGTATAGTTGGCGATGGCCTGGCGGCCAAAACAGATTCGGCCATCCTCGAAGTTGAAGAATACAGCACTGGGCAGCGTGACCTGGCCGTCTTCGAGCGCGACGAGGTGGGGCTGTCCGTTGCGGACCACGCCGACCGTGGAGTTCGAAGTGCCGAAATCGATACCGGCGAATGCTGGTCGCAAAGCAGCCTCCTCATTGGCGCCAGGCAGCGGATCGGCGCTCGCGGGAGAAGCGTGCGCTGCGGTTTCGGGCGACCGGACCGCTCTGCCGAATTGAATTGTGCGTGCTTGCCCGTTGGGCGGGGAGGTGCGGTCTATAGCATGACGCGGGAAAGGGAAACCCCTTTTGGGCGCCTCAGTCCTTGCGGAAGATCAGCCTGCCGAGCCAGCCCGTCAGCATGGCCAGCGATATGGCGAAGACGCCATAGAGGAAGGAGTAGTTGTGGGCGACCCGGAAGATCGACTGTTCGAAACCGGATTTGCGGATTTCGAGCTGGGCCGAACTCTCCTTGATGAACAGGCCGCTCTTGAACAGGAACGCGCGGGCTTTATGGGTTCCAACCGGCACGTTCGGCGCCAGCCTGACAGTGGCGCGGAAAAGGTTCTGCGACAGGAACTGCACGCCGCCGACATTCTCGCTGTAGAGGCCGGTGGCGGCCTTGCGTTCGCGCAAGGCCGCCGTGAACTCCTCGATCGTCGCCGGGCTGTCGCCGGCGTCGGCTGGCTGCATGTAGAGATTGGAGGCGCCGAGCGACAGCTGCTTGTAGCTGTTCGGTTCGGTGATGTCCTGCAGCGGCCGCGTCGTCGCCACCGAATAGGACATCGGCACGTTCTCGAATGTTTCGGAATCGAGATTGACCCAGACGCCGAGCACCCGGTCCTTGCGGCGCACCACCACCGGCTTGGGTGGCCCTTCGAGCACGACGATGACGTCGTAGCGGCCCTGGCGCGCGACCAGCGGGTCGGGGTTTTCCAGCGAGCCGAAAATGGTCAGGTCGGCACCGGAAAAGCCGGCGGTGATCGAGACATTGTCGGTGGAGAGCCCGATCTGGATGCCTTCCGGCAGCGGCGTCTGTGCCTTGGCAGGTACGACTACCGCAAGCAGTGACAGGAAAATGGCGGTTGCGAACGCTTTGCGGCCCGTCATCAGTTGAGGCCCAAGGCAGACAGCGAATAGAGATTGGGCGGGGTGACGAAAAGATCGATTGCCAGCCTGATCGCTACCGCCAGCACCAGCAAGGCCAGCAATGCCCTGAGCTGCTCGCCGCGTAGCCTCTGGCCGGCCTTGGCGCCATATTGCGCGCCGGCCACGCCACCCGCCATCAAAATGAAGGCCAGCACGACATCGACCGTCTGGTTGGTGGTGGCGTGGACCAGCGTGGTGTAGGCGGACGTGAAGATGATCTGGAACAGCGAGGTGCCGATAACGACATTGGTCGGCACCTTGAGCAGATAGATCAGCGCCGGCACCATGATGAAGCCGCCGCCGACGCCCATGATCGACGACAGGAAGCCGATGCCGGCGCCAAGGCCCAGCACCGGGATGACGCTGACGAACAGTTTTGACGCCCTGAAGCGCATCTTCAGCGGCAGGCGGTGGATCCAGTTGTGCTGGCCGGATTTCTTCAGCACAGGTGCGGCGCCGCTGCGCGTGGCCCGCAGCGCATTGATGCTTTCGACCAGCATCAGCCCGCCGACCGTGCCGAGCAGCACGACATAAAGCAGCGAGATGAACAGGTCGAGCTGGCCGAGCCGGCGCAGGAAGGCGAAGACGTAGATGCCGGCGGTGGAGCCGATGATGCCGCCCGCGAGAAGCACGCCGCCGAGCTTGAAGTCGAGCGTGCCTCGCTTCATGTGCGAGAGCACGCCGGAGACGGAAGAGGCGATGACCTGGTTGGCGCCGGTGGCAACCGCGATCGCCGGGGGGATGTTGTAGAAGATCAGGAGCGGCGTGATGAGGAAGCCGCCGCCGACGCCGAACATGCCCGACAGGAAGCCGACCGCCGCACCCATGGCCAGCAGCACGAAGACGTTGACGGAAATTTCCGCAATCGGGAGATAGATGCCCACCCGTCAGTCTCGATCAGTTTGCCTGTCGGCGAATACAGCCGTTGTCGGCAGTCTCGCACCGAAAAGCCAATTTTTCCTTGCGCCGACGCGGCGGCGGGGTCAAACCCCGTCGCCGCGCCGAAACAAAAAATATCTCAATCAGTTAACAGGCAAATGTGTGGCAAGAGCGTCGTGGAAACGACGCTTCTTCTTGTTATTTGCGCGCCAGCAGCGCCCGCACCAGTTTTTCATCGACGGCGCCGGTCGCCGGCAGCTTGTTGTCGGTCTGGAAAGCGATGATCGCGTTCTTGGTCTTCTCGCCCATGACGCCGTCGGCGCCGCCGGCATCGTAGCCGTTCTTGTTGAGGATGAGCTGGATGTTCTTGACCGCCTTCTTCATGTCGATGCCGGCGGTCGTCTGTGGCGTGCCTTCCTGCCATGATTCGGGAATGTCGGCCGAATTGGTCGCCGCATTGAGCGGCTTGGCCTTCCACAATTCGGTCGCGGCACGCGCCCGCTCGAGCTGCTCGGGCCGCAGCGCGTTGGCGATCTCGTCGCGCTTGGCGGCCGCGTCCTTGTCGCCGGTCTTGGCGACGAGCGCGAACCATTTGTAGGATTCCTCGAGGTTCTGCTTCATGCCGACGCCCTTGGCGGCGAGGATGCCGAGATTGAACTGGCTGTCCTTGACGCCCAGATCGGCGGCCTCCTGGAACCAGTGCGCGGCCGATTCATTGTCGGTCACGCCATCGGCGGCCATGGCGAACAGCACGGCCAGATTGTGCATGGCGCTGGCATTGCCCTGCTCGGCGGCGAGCTGGTACCAGGTCTTCGACTTCTTGATGTCGCGGGCGACGCCGATGCCCTTCTCATAGAAATTGCCGATGCGGTATTCGGCCGGCGCGAAACCGAGTTCCGCCGATTTCTCGTACCATTTGGCGGCTGCCGCCATGTCTTCCTTGACGCCGCGCGACTCGGCGTAGCGCGAGCCGATCTCGAACAGCGCCTTGGCGTCGCCACCGGCGGCGGCATCGCGCAGCGCGGCCGGGCCGGCCTCGGCCGGAATGTCGAACTTGACCGTGGCTGCCGCCGCCGGCGCATCCGCCGGCGCAACGGCGCCGGTGGTGTCCTTGGCGGTGGCCTCGTTGGTCGCCGTCGGCGCAGCCACGACCGGCTGGGCATCCGCATCCGTCGCTTGCGCACCGCCGGTGACCGCGGCCGGCTCTGAAGCCGTCGCATCCATCGGGGTCGTAGCAATGGGCGCAGCTGGCGCCGGAGCGACCGAAGCGGTCGCATCGGAGCCAGTAGTGCTCGGGCCGGAAGAGGTGGCCGAAGCCGCAGGCGCCGCTGCGGGCCCTGCAACCGGCGCCGTATTCGCCATTGCATCCGTGTCCGACGGCATGGCCATAACGGGCTGCGCCGCCATCTCGTCCTTGCTTGCCGGCGCCGACGGTTCGGCCTGCCTGACGGCACGGGCCGGTGCGCTGTCCGTCGCTGCCGGCTGGGTTTCCGCCTTCGGCTGGCTTGCCGTGTCGACGGACGCGGTTTGCACCGGCTGCGCGGCGACGATCGGCGCCGCGTCGTTGCTGGCCACCTGGGCGGGATCCGAGAGAAACGCCTTGCCGAGCTGCAGTCCGGCAAGCGCCAGCATGATCGCCGCCGCCGCCATCAGGATCGGCTTGCGTCGCGCCTTGAGCAGGTCACCGATCCTGAGCGCCTTCACCGGCCCTTTCACCGTCGACTGGCGCTTCAAGGCGTCGGCCTCCGCGGCGGCGGCCTGTGCCGCACGCCGCGCGGCTGCGATGAAATCCGATTTCGCGGCGTCGCTTTCGCTAGGCTTTGCCGGTTGCCCGCGCTCGTCGCGCACCCGCTTCATGATGGCATTGAGGTCGGGCGCGCCGGAGCCGGGCTCCAGCGGCCGGTTGGCCATTTTCGGGTCGAGCGGCTCGTCGAGGTCGACACTCGGTATATCGCTGCTCGGCGCCGAGCCGGCCAGCGGCGGAGTTTCCGCCGCCTTCTTGCCCTTGAAAGCGCGGGCCAGCCCGCCGAACATCGATTTGCGGCCCGCCGGCTGGTCTTTCTCGGCGATGGTGTCGGACCCGAGTGCGGCCATGGCGGCGGCGGCGGCGGCTTCCGCCGGCGAGCGAGTGCCCAAGTCACCACGCGGGTCGCTGCGCGTACCGAAATCGCCACGCGGCCCCGGCTCGTTGCCCAATATGGCGGCGGCCCGGCCGTCGAGGTCGGCCATGTCGCCGGTCAGCGGCATCGGTTCGTCGATATCCAGGGACGGCGCCTCGACAGCCATCTTGGCGGTCCGCGCGCGGCGCTTGCCGACGGCCTCGTCGTGGCGCGTGTCGAGCAGCTCGCTTACCGCCTCGGACGGTTCGCTGGTCTCCAGCGAACCCAGCCTGTCGACGATCTTGAGCAGCGTGTCATGGATGGCTTCGAAGGTTCTCGAATTGCGCTCGTCGGAACGTCGCGTCAGCGTTTCCAGCGTCTTCAGATCCTGGGCGAGGCCGGAAACGGCTGACGCGTTGGCATTCGACCCGGCCAGCGAACGCACCGCGTTCTCGGCGGCTTCGCGTGCCGCGCCGAGGATGGAATCGCGGGTGCCGGCCAGCGTCTTCTCGATTTCGTTGAGGCGCGGGCTGATGTCCTCGAATTCCGGCAGCGGGGTGCTCGGCCTGGAAAGATGGGCGGACAGGCCGGCGACCTGCGCTTCCAGGCTGCGGATCAGCGCCGGATCGATGCCGGCCACCTGGGCCGCCGATGCGTCGAGCCGGCTGGAAATATCCTCGAGCCGGCTTTCCAGCCCACGGATCGCCGCTTCGCCGGCGGGATCGGGAGCGCGCGTCTCCATGCGCGTGGCGAGCGCGGTGAAGCGGGCATCGATGGCTTCCATGATGCCGGCGCTGTCGATCTGCGGCGTCATGCGCTGGTCGAGCCGGTCGGCAACCTCGTCCAGACGGCGCTCCAGATCGCGGAACAGCATATTGCCCTGTTCGATGGCGTCGCCCTGGCGGCGTTCCATCATGCCGGACAGCACGTCGAAGCGCTGCTCAAGCCCTTGGAAGATATAGTCGGCATCGGGCATGGCCGGCGCCTGGTCGATCTTGTCGGCGATGAGGGTGATCTGTTTGGCCAGCCGTTCCATCGCCTGTTCGGGCAAATTGGCGCGGCCGGCGAGTTCGTCGACCCGGCTCGACAGCGTGCCCAGGCGATCCATGACCGCATTGCCGGGGTGGTCCTGGGCCACTTCCTCGATCTGCCGGGCGAGCGAGTCGATCCGCTTCTCAATACGTTCAAAGGCTTCGTGGTCGACCGAATTGGCCTGGGCCGCGACGGTCGAGGCTACGATGGCGCGGGAAATCTCGTCCAGCCGCTCGTCGATCATGGCAAGCGTGTCGCTGCCGCGATTGTCCTGCTGGCCCGCGAAGTGTTCGACGGCGCCGGCGAGCGTACGGACCTTTTCCTCGAGCGAGCGCAGCGACAGCGATTCCGGCAGATTGTTGACGGCATTGCTGATCTGCTCCAGGCGGTCGGTCAGGGCCGCAAGGGCGGGATCGTCGGAACGTTTGCGCTGGTCGGCGTCGACGCGGTCCTCGAAAGCTGTCCAGCGGCGGTCGAATTCGTCCCAGCGGCGGTCGACCTTCTGCACGCTCTCCTCGCGCGCCAGCGTGTCGAGCGCGGCCTTGACCTGCTCGAGCTCCAGCCGCAGCAGGTTGACGCTTCTGTCGTCGCTCTTCTCCGACAGCGTTTTGATGGCGCCGGAAAGCCGTTCGAATTCGACGCCGAGTTCGGCGCTGCCCTTGCCTGCCGCGCCGGGCTTGGCGTTCGCCTGGAAAGCGCGATCGATATCCTTGCGCAGCGCGTCGAATTCGCGCTGCAGGCCTGCTGTCATCTGGTGACGCAGCTCCTCGCGCATGCCGCGCAGTTCGCCAGCGATCTTGCCAACCATGGCGACGCTGTCTTCCTGGCCGCGCACGCGGTCGATGTCGCGGGCGATGGCCTGGTAGTTCTGGTCGAAGCCGGGGGCGGGTGCCGGGTTCTGTGGGCGCGGCGCCGGCTGCGGGTTCTCGTACCAGCGCTGCTGGGCGGTTGGTTGCGTGGCGGGATAACGCGGCTCCGCGGTGGGAGAGCGCGGATCGGGGGCTGGGTAGCGCGGATCGGCGCCATATTGGCGCGGAGCGGGACGTGCCGTCACCTCCTCGCGGGTCTGCCCCAGTCGCTGTTCCAGCGTCTCCAGCGAGCGGTTCAATTGCTCGAGCGTGGTCTGCGGCCTGCGCTGCCTGCCGGCGTTGAGTGTGTCGAGATAGGACCGCTTGCTGTTCATCGGTGCGTCCGTCTTTCAGATTGGCCGGCTTGCGACCAGCTCCCCAAGTCCCTGCCGGAACGAAGGCGACCGCGCTGCCACGGTGGAAGACGAGCTTCCCGGGGTTTCACCCGCGCTCCGAAAAACCGTGAAGAATTCGATACAGGATAAACACGGGTAGCCGACGCGCCCACATTTCCCCCAACGTGGTAAACAACGCGTTAACCAAGCTTAAGAAGTTGCAAGGAAGTTGGCTGTCGGCGTCCGCGCTGCGGCATAAAGCACCTTCTCAGAACGCCCCTTGCGTCATGAGGCGGCTATCGGTATAGAATTGACGTAAACGTAAAAGGCGCATTTGAGTGTGCTGTTTGCGATTTTGTTTGTCGAAACCACGGCCGGAAGCACGCCCCCGCTTCCAGTCAGGCGACGCATGGTCCAGGACCGCGACGCCACCAGACGGGGAAAGCCAGTGACCATGAAGCTTATCTCGGCCGGCGAGACCGCGGCCAATACCAATAATGTATCTGTCGAAGCCGGTGAGGATCTCGCTCGCATCGGCGAAATGGCGAAGAAGTATGGTGTGACGCTGCGCACGCTGCGTTTCTACGAAGACAAGGGCCTGCTCAACCCGCAGCGTGACGGTTCGACCCGTCTCTACACGCGCCGCGACAAGGCCAGGCTGAAGTTGATCCTGCTCGGCCGCAAGGTCGGGTTCTCGCTGCGCGACGTCAAGCAGATGATGGATCTCTACGATCCGACCGGTTCCAACACCAAGCAACTGCGGTTGGCGCTGGACAAGTCGGAGAAGCAGCTTGCCCGCCTGCAGAAGCAGCGGGCGCTGATCGACGATGCCATCAACGAGCTCTCCGGCTCGATGTCGGCGGTGCGCCAGATGTTGGCCGAGCGCACGGCGCAGGCGAGCGTCGCGAGCTAAACAAGTCTGCTGAACTTCTGACGATCAAAGCCGCGTGGCTCTGCTGCGCGGCTTTTTCTATGGTTCAGGTCAGCGCGGCTCCCGCTTCAGGATGCCTGCGTCTGAGAGCTGCTGATCCGCAAGCCGGCTGTACCCGCAGCCTCAAGAAGCGCGAGCAAACTCCAGAATGCGTCGGGAGAAGCCGTTCCGAAGTCCACGCTCAGCGCCTTGGGCCGGATGGAAAGCGAATGGATGATGTTGCCGAACTCGGCGCCCTCCACGTAACGCTCGTCATCGGGGTCGAACCAGTGCTGGAACCAGGCCCCTATCTGGTCGAGTGGAGACGCCGCGAGCGTGTGATGGATCACGACATCATTCCATTGCAACTGCTCGATCAGCAGTTCGGCGAGTCCAAGCCGACCCGATATCGGCTCGAACGTGACGAAATCCGGCTGAAGTTCCGCAGGCTCGACCTGTCCGTCACTCTTAATAAAGTCGACGCAACAAAGCCCCCGAAAGAGCCCGCTCTCCTCGCCGATCTGGAATTTTACTTCCGCTGACCCCTGGATGCAGTTCCGCCGTTGCTCTTCGACGAACACCCGGAACTGATCCAAATAGTGGCTCTGAATGCTGATTATGAATGCGGCAGGGTTCATTCAACGAAATTGCCTCGCCGCGAACGGATCGACAAGCGGCCTTTTGGAAATCCCGATCGGCTAGAGGCTGTCAAAATTTTCTTCGACACAAAGAATTGACGTTTACGCAAACGTCAATATTTGCTATTGCGGCTTCGACATTGGCCCGCTTGCCGCGCACGGCTTGATTTCGGGGCCTAATCCGCATGGTGGAGGAAAAGCATGCCGATCTACAGGGCCCCGGTCCAGGACACGCTGTTCGTGCTCAACGAGGTGCTGGGCTATCAGCGCTATTCCAACCTTCCCGGATTTGCCGACGCCACGCCCGACGTGCTGGAGGCGATCCTCGCCGAGGGCGCCAAGCTCGCCGAGAACGTCATGCATCCGCTCAACCGTGTCGGCGACATGGAAGGCTGTGTGCGCCACGACGACGGCTCGGTGACGACGCCGAAAGGTTTTAAGGAAGCCTTCGACCATTATCGCGAGGGCGGCTGGATGGGGCTGGCGGCGCCGGTCGAGTTCGGTGGTCAGGGGTTGCCCTACATGGTGCACCAGGCGGTCTCCGAATACATGGTCTCGGCCAACATGGCGCTGATGATGTATCCCGGCCTGACCCAGGGCGCGATCGCGGCGATCATCACCCACGGCACCGACGACCAGAAGGCGACCTGGCTGCCGAAGCTGGTCGAGGGTGCCTGGACCGGCACCATGAATCTGACCGAGCCGCATTGCGGCACCGACCTCGGCCTGCTGCGCACCAAGGCCGTGCCGAACGGCAATGGTACCTACAGGATTTCAGGCCAGAAGATATTCATCTCGGCCGGCGAGCATGACATGTCGGATAACATCGTCCATCTGGTGCTGGCCCGCATCGAGGGCGCGCCGGAAGGCGTCAAGGGCATTTCGCTGTTCATCGTGCCGAAGCTCAAGCTCGATGCTTCGGGCAATCCGGGCGAGCGCAACACGCTCTCCTGCGGCTCGATCGAGGAGAAGATGGGCATCCACGGCAATTCGACCTGCGTCATGAACTATGACGAGGCTGAAGGCACGCTGCTCGGTGAGGAGAATGGCGGCCTCAAGGCGATGTTCACGATGATGAACGAGGCGAGGCTCGGTGTCGCCTTGCAGGGGCTGTCGATCTCCGAAATTGCCTACCAGAATGCCGTTTCCTACGCCAAGGACCGGTTGCAAGGCCGTTCCCTGTCGGGGCCGAAGGCACCGGACAAGAAGGCTGACCCGATCATCGTCCATCCCGACATCCGCCGCTCGCTGATGACCATGAAGGCGTTCAACGAGGCCGGCCGCGCGCTGGCCTTGTGGACGGCGATCAAGTCCGACATCGCGCATCGTTCCCCCGACGACAAGGACCGACAGGCCGCCGAGGACTACACAGGCCTGATGACCCCGGTGGTCAAGGGCGTGTTCACCGACAAGGGCTTCGACCACGCCGTCATGGCCCAGCAGGTGTTCGGCGGCCACGGCTATATCGAAGAGCACGGCATGAGCCAGTTCGTGCGCGATGCCCGTATCGCCATGATCTATGAGGGCGCCAACGGCATCCAGGCGCTCGACCTCGTCGGCCGCAAGCTCGGCCTGAATGGCGGCCGCGCCATCCAGGCTTTCTTCAAGGAGGTCGGTGAATTCTGCGAGGAAAACCGTGCCGACGAGAAGATGACGCCGTTCACCAAGGGGTTGAAGAAGGGCCTCAACGATCTGCAGGCGGCGACCATGTGGCTGGTGCAGAACGGCATGGCCAAACCCGACAATGCCGGTGCGGCCTCGACCGACTACATGCATCTCTTCGGCCTTGTCGCGCTGGGCTACATGTGGGCGCAGATGGCCAAGGCAGCACAAGGCAAGACCGGCGCCAACGGCTCCCAGCCCTTCTACGACAACAAGGTGGTGACGGCGCGCTTCTTCATGGAGCGGATCATGCCGGAGACGTCGGCGCATCTTGCCCGTATTTCGAGTGGCTCGGACACGCTGATGGCCCTGCCGGCGGAAGCGTTCTAAAGATGGTTGCCCTCTCCCTCGAGGGGAGGGTCGGTTGAGGCCTGCGTGACGTGCGCCGGCCTCAACTCCGACGATGCGCTCTGGGAGGAGTATCATATCCACATGACCAACCCCGCCGAAATCCTTGGCCTCCCCAAACCCGCCTGGGCGGCGGACGAGGTCGGCATGCTCTACGACATGGCGACCCGCTTCATGTCGGAGGAGATCGCACCGCGCTACGACGAGTTCGAGAAGAACGAGATGGTCGATCGCGAGAGCTGGCTGAAGGCGGGTGCTGCCGGTCTGCTCTGCGCGTCGATGCCGGAGGAATATGGCGGTTCCGGCGGCACCTTCGCGCATGAGAGCGCCATCATCGAGGCGATCGGCCATGTCGGCGTCGACGGTTTTGGCATCGGCCTGCATAATTCGATCGTCGCGCCCTACATCCTCCACTACGGCTCCGAGGAGCAGAAGAAGAAGTGGCTGCCGAAGCTCGCCACCGGCGAGCTGATCGGCGCCATCGCCATGACCGAGCCGGGCGCCGGTTCCGACCTGCAGGGCGTCAAGACGCGGGCGGAGAAGGACGGCAATCAGTACAAGGTCAACGGCTCCAAGACCTTCATCACCAACGGCCAGCTCGCCAACTTCATCATCGTCGTCACCAAGACCGATCCGGAAAAGGGCGCCAAGGGCACCTCGCTGATCGTCGTCGAGACCGACGAGGTCGAGGGTTTCGAGCGCGGCCGCAACCTCGACAAGATTGGGCTCAAGGCCAACGACACGTCGGAACTGTTCTTCAACGACGTGCGCGTGCCGACATCCAACCTGCTCGGCCACGAAGAAGGCCAGGGCTTCATCCAGCTGATGCAGCAATTGCCGCAGGAGCGGCTGCAAATCGGCACTGGCGCCATCGCCATGATCGAGCGGGCGCTGGCGCTGACCATCGACTACGTCAAGGAGCGCAAGGCCTTCGGCAAGGCGATCATCGACTTCCAGAACACCCAGTTCAAGCTCGCCGAGCTGAAGACCGAGGCGACGATCGGCCGCGTCTTCTACAATGACTGCGTCACCCGCCACATCAATGGCGGGCTCGATCCGGTGACGGCGTCGATGGCGAAATATTGGCTCTCCGACCTGCAGGGCAAAGTCGTCGACGAATGCCTTCAATTGCATGGCGGCTATGGTTACATGAATGAATACCCGATCGCCCGCATGTTCCGCGACGCTCGCGTCCAGCGCATCTACGGCGGCACCAACGAGATCATGAAATTGCTGATCGGACGCTCGCTCTGAGAGTGGCGACCGGCAAACCCAAGGAGCACGAAAATGGCTGAGGCTTATGTCTATGACGCCGTGCGCACGCCGCGCGGCAAGGGCAAGAAAGACGGATCGCTGCACGAGGTTCCGGCGGTGCGGCTTGCCGCCAAGACGCTGGAAGCGCTGCGCGACCGCAATGGGCTCGACACCGGCACTGTCGACGACATCATCTTCGGCTGCGTCGATCCGGTTGGCGAGGCGGGCTCGGTCATTCCGCGCGCGGCCGCCTTCGAGGCAGGCTACGACACTAAGGCGCCCGGCATGCAGATCTCGCGCTTCTGCGCCTCGGGTCTCGACGCCATCAATTTCGGCGCCGCCAAGATCGCGCAGGGCGCCGACGAGATCGTCATTGCCGGTGGCGTCGAATCCATGTCGCGCGTCGGCATGGGCGCCTCCGGCGGTGCCTGGTTCATGGACCCTTCGGTCGGCCTGCCTGGCTGGTTCGTGCCGCAAGGCATCTCGGCCGATCTGATCGCCACCAAATACGGTTTTTCCCGCGACGACGTCGATGCCTATGCGGTCGAGAGCCAGAAGCGTGCGGCCAAATCCTGGGCCGACGGCCGCTTCAAGAATTCGGTGATCCCGATCAAGGACCAGAACGGCCTCACCATTCTCGACCATGACGAGCACATGCGGCCTTCGACCGACATGCAATCGCTGGCCTCGCTCAACCCGTCCTTCGTCATGCCGGGTGAAATGGGCGGCTTCGATGCGGTCGCGGTGCAGAAGCACCCCGAGGTGGAAGAGGTCAACCACGTCCACCACGCCGGCAATTCATCCGGCATCGTCGATGGTGCCGCCGCCGTGCTGCTCGGCTCCAAGAAGGCGGGGAAAGCCATGGGGCTGAAGCCCCGCGCGCGCATCCGCACCTTCGCCAATATCGGCTCCGAGCCGGTGCTGATGCTGACCGGCCCGGTCGACGTCACCGAGAAGCTCCTGAAGCGCGCCAAGATGAAGCTGTCGGACATCGACCTGTTCGAGCTCAACGAGGCCTTCGCCTCGGTGGTGCTGCGCTATATGCAGGCCTTCGACATCCCGCACGACAAGATCAACGTCAATGGCGGCGCCATTGCCATGGGCCACCCGCTCGGCGCCACCGGCGCGATGATCTTCGGCACGGTGCTGGACGAACTCGAGCGCCGTGACCTCAACACCGCGCTGGTGACGCTGTGCATCGGCGCCGGCATGGGCACCGCAACGATCATCGAACGCGTCTGACGGGGAAAGAAACAATGAGCTACATCAATTTCACCCTCGACACCGACGCCGACGGCATCGCGCTCGTCACCTGGAACATGCCGGATCGCTCGATGAACGTGTTCACCGAGGAGGTGATGGGCGAACTCGACAAGATCATCGACCAGGTGGTGGCCGACGCCGGCATCAAGGGTGCGGTGATCACCTCGGGCAAGGACAGCTTCTCCGGCGGCGCCGATCTCACCATGCTGCAGAAGATGCTCGCCGTGTTTGCCAGGGAAAAGACCAAGGATCCGGAGAAGGCGGCAAAGCTTTTGTTCGACAATGCCGGCCGCATGGGCGGTCTGTGGCGCAAGCTCGAAACATCAGGCAAGCCTTGGGTTTCGGCGATCAACGGCACCTGCATGGGCGGCGCCTTCGAATTGTCGCTGGCCTGCCATGGTCGCGTCGCCGCCGATTCAGACAAGGTCAAGATGGCCTTGCCGGAAGTCAAGGTCGGCATCTTCCCCGGCGCCGGCGGCACCCAGCGCGTACCACGGCTGACCGATCAGCAGCAGGCGCTGCAGATGCTGACCTCCGGCCAGAATCTGTCGCCGCAGAAGGCGAAGGCCATGGGCCTGATCCACGAGATCGCCGAGCCGGCCAAGCTGGTCGAGACCGCAAAGGCCATGATCAGGAACGGACTGAAAGCCGTCCAGCCCTGGGACGAGAAGGGCTTCAAGCTGCCCGGCGGCCCGATCTATTCGCCGGCCGGTTTCAATCTCTGGCCGCCGGCCATCGCCATCCTGCGTCGAGAGACCTATGGCAACTACCCGGCCGCCGCCGCCATCCTGAAATGCGTCTACGAAGGCCTGCTGGTGCCGTTCGATACCGGCCTGCGGATCGAGCAGCGCTATTTCACCGAGATCATGCAGACCAAGGAAGCGGCGGCGATGATCCGCTCGCTGTTCGTGTCGTTGCAGGAGCTGAACAAGGGCGCCCGCCGTCCGGCCGGCGTGCCGGAAACCAAGTTCAAGAAGATCGGCATTCTTGGCGCCGGCTTCATGGGTGCCGGCATCGCCTATGTCACCGCCAAGGCCGGTATCCCGGTGGTTCTGCTCGACCGCGATATCGAGTCCGCCACTAAGGGCAAGGCGCATTCCGACAACCTGGTCTCGGATCAGGTCAAGAAGGGCCGCGCCAAGCCTGAGGAGAAGGACAAGCTCTTGTCTTTGATCACGCCGACAGCCGACTATGCCGACCTTGTCGGTTGCGACCTCGTCGTCGAGGCGGTGTTCGAGGATTCCGCCGTCAAGAAGGCAGCCACCGAACAGGCGGAGGCCGTGCTGAAGTCGTCGGCGATCTTCGCCTCCAACACCTCGACCATTCCGATCACCTCGCTGGCGAAGAATTCGGCGCGACCGAAGAATTTTGTCGGCATCCACTTCTTCTCGCCGGTCGACAAGATGATGCTGGTCGAGATCATTTTGGGCAAGAAGACGGGCGACAAGGCGCTGGCAACAGCGATCGATTTTGTCCGTGCCATCAAGAAGACGCCGATCGTCGTCAACGATACGCGCGGCTTCTACGTCAATCGCTGCGTGCTGCGCTACATGTCGGAAGCCTACAAGATGCTGATCGAAGGCGTTCCCGCGCCGATGATCGAGAATGCGGCAAAGGCCGCCGGCATGCCGGTCGGTCCGCTGGCGCTCACCGACGAGACCGCGATCGACCTTGCCCAGAAGATCATGAAGCAGACCATCCGGGATCTCGGCGACAAGGCCGTCGACCCCAAGCAGATGGCGCTGATCAACACCATGGTTGACGACCATGGCCGCTTCGGCCGCAAGAACGGCAAGGGCTTTTATGACTATCCGGCCAAGCCCGCCAAGAAGAAGCTGTGGCCGGGTCTGAAGGACCTCTACCCGCAGCTTGCTCCCGAGAAGGTCGATTACGAGGAACTGCAGCAGCGGCTGCTGGTCACAATCGCGCTGGAAGCGGCACGCGTAATGGAGGAGGGCATCGTCACCGATCCGCGCGAGGCCGATGTCGGTTCGATCCTGGCCTTTGGCTTCGCGCCCTATACCGGCGGTGCGCTGTCCTATATCGACGGCATCGGCGCCAAGGAATTCGTCAAGATCGCCAAGGGGCTGCAGAAGAAATATGGCGCCGAATTCAAGGCGCCCAAGCTGCTCATCGACATGGCCGAGAAGGGCGAGACCTTCTACGAACGCTTCGACCCCTACGCCAAGGGCGACGTGAAGCAAGCCGCCTGACGCTGGATTATGTACGTCTGGGCGCGCATGGCGCGCATGCTGGCCACGGCGCGAAGCCGTGGCCCCTATGTGATGGGCGGTGAAAGCCGGCTGGCCTTTCGCTGCTTGCCGACCGACATCGATTTCAACATCCATCTCAACAATGCGCGCTACATGATGCTGGCCGATCTCGGCCGCATTGACCTCTTTGTCCGCGCCGGACTGATCACGCTGGCGCGCAAGAATGGCTGGGCGCCGATGATGGGCGGGCTGCAGGCGGTCTACGCGCGCGAGATCAAGCTGTGGCGCCGCTTCGAAGTGGTCTCCTCGATCGAAACCTGGGAAGGCAGCCAGGCCATCGGCAAGCATCGCTTCGTCCTCGACAATGGCGAGACAGCCGCCTTGATCCTGACGACGGCCGGCGTCTACGACCGCAAGGCTCGTCGCTTCCTTGATATTGACGAGGTCGTCGCCGCGCTTGGTCGCTCGGTGAACCCGCGTCCGCCGACCGAGGCGGAGCGGATCTTCATGACGTCGCACCAGGGGCTGCGCAGTCTGACCAAAGGGGCCGACTGACCAGCGGAGATCATCATACCCGCAGCCTTCACGAAGGTGTGCCGTCAGAGTGTGTCCGGTGGACAAACCGGGATGCAGAGACTAGAAGGGAAAGGCATTTTTTCCTGTCTCGAAGGAGAGCACGACATGCTCTCGCACGACCGCGTCTGGGCTGCCATCGATGCTCTTGCCGAGCGTTATTCGCTTTCGGCGTCAGGTCTGGCAAGGCGCGCGGGCCTCGATTCGACCGCCTTCAACAAGTCGAAACGCCTGTCCTCGGATGGCCGGCCGCGCTGGCCTTCGACCGAATCGCTGGCCAAGATCATCGAGGCGACGGGAGCGTCACTCGACGAGTTCACCGGGCTGATCGAAGGCCGTATGGGCGCCGCGCCCGCTCCCAGACGAGCCGTGCCTTTGCTTGGCTTTGCCCAGGCCGGCGCCGGCGGCTTCTTCGACGATGCCGGCTTTCCTGCGGGGCAGGGCTGGGATCTGGTCGAACTGCCGGCGCAATCGACCGAGAGCTCCTATGCCTTGCAGGTGCAAGGTGATTCCATGCTACCGCTCTACCGCAATGGCGACGTCCTCATCGTCGAGCCGGGCGCGGTCACCCGCAAGGGCGATCGCGTCGTCGTCAAGACCACGTCAGGCGAGGTGATGGCCAAGGTGCTCGAGCGCCAGACCGTCAAGTCGATCGCGCTGGTCTCGCTCAATCCCGATCACCCCGACCGCGACATTCCCATGCGCGAGGTCGAATGGGTGGCGAGGATTGTCTGGGCAAGCCAGTAGGCCGGGCTGGTGCGGCTTCCCTATCTTGCCCTTGCGGTTGTGATGGTCCCGGTGATGGCGGCCCTGGTCGTCGCCGGCGGTCGCACGCTGAAAGGAAGCGAGGGCACCGTTACCGTGGACCAGATCGATCCCGACGCGGACACGATCTCGCAAGCGGGCGCCGATGCCGGGCCTGAAGAGCCGGCCACCTCAGCTATTCCTGCGCCTACCGCTCCGCTGCCGCCGAAGCCGGTGGTGCATTCGCGGGCAATCGATCCGGATGTCGTTGCGCCGCCGGAACTGCCCGCAGGCGAGCTTGAACGGGTCGAGCCGCGCGAACCGTTGAGCAAGCTGGCGCTGGCCGTGCCGCCCAAGCCGAAGATGCCCGATGACTGGAATGGCACGAAGCTGTTCCAGCCGGTCGCGACGGCTGCCGGCCTGATCGAGGCGAAAGGCTATTCAGTTGCCATTTCCGGCATTGATGTCGTCCCACAGGACGAGACCTGCACCACCGACGGCAAGTCCTGGCCGTGCGGCATCCGTGCGCGCACGGCGTTCCGCGCCTTCCTGCGCGGCCGCGCTGTGGTCTGCACGGTGCCGCCCGAAGGCGGCCGCGACCGGATTGCGGCGCAATGCCGGATCGGCAAGCAGGATGTCGGTCAATGGCTGGTCGACGATGGCTGGGCGCGTGCCGCCAAGGGCGGGCCCTATGCCGAGGCCGGCGAAAAGGCGCAAAGCGCCAGGAAGGGCATTTTCGGATCGGCGCCGAACCTGGCCGGCATCTCAGCGGTGCCGGACCCGCCGGCCCCTGCGCCTCAGGCGCCGGGTTCGATCCTGGAAGAGGTCGACGGTGCCCTCAAGCCAGCTGACCAGCCAGCGCCTGCTGAATGAGCGCGCGGGTCTCGGCGACGCCGTAGAGCGCGGCGAACGAGCCGAAGCGCGGGCCACGTTCCTGGCCGATGAGCACCTGGTAGATCATCTGGAAGAAGGCGCCCGACACGCCCGGGCCGCCTTCCGGGCTCTGCTTGGAGTGATCCTGATAACGTTCGATCTTGCGCGCCACGTTGAGGGAAGCGTTCTGGATCGCCTCGCCGCCGGCATCCGCCGGCAGTGTGCCAAGCGCTGCGTCCAGCGCCTGCAGCGCTTCTCGCTCGACCTCGTCGGCCGGGCGGAAGGTTTTCGTCGGCCGCACGAAATCGTCGAAATAGCGGATCGCATGGCCGACCAGCTGGTCCAGCTCCGGGTGCGTCTTCGGCGTCACATTGGTCGCATGGCGCGAGATGAAGCCCCACAGCACGTCCTTGTTTTGCGCATTTGAGGCGCTGACCAGGTTGAGCAGCAGCGAGAAGGGCACAGGCATGTCTATTGCCGGCGGGTTGCCGTCATGCATATGCCAGACCGGATTACCCAGCCGCTCCTTCCAGTCCTGCCTGGGGTAGGCGGCGAGAAAGGTGTAATATTCGTCCACGGCCCTCGGAATGACGTCGAAATAGAGCTTCTTGGCCTGCCGCGGCCGCTGGTACATGTAGAGCCCCAGGCTCTCGGTCGGCGCATAGGTCAGCCATTCGTCGATGGTCAGCCCGTTGCCCTTCGACTTCGAGATCTTCTGGCCGTTTTCGTCGAGGAACAGTTCGTAGACGAAATGCTCCGGCGCGCGTCCGCCCAATATATTGCAGATGCGGTCATAGACCACGGCATTGGTCTGGTGGTCCTTGCCGAACATTTCGAAATCGACGCCGAGCGCCGCCCAGCGCATGCCGAAATCCGGCTTCCACTGCAGCTTTACCCGGCCGCCGGTGATCGAAAGCGTGGTCTCGGTGCCCTCATCGTCGAAAGTGATGGTGCCGGCCTTGGCGTCGACATGCTTCATCGGCACGTAAAGCACGCGGCCGCTCTTCGGGGAAATCGGTAGGAATGGGCTGTAGGTCGCCTGCCGCTCCGGTCCAAGCGTCGGCAGCATCACCGCCATGATCTTGTCATAGCGCTCGGCGGCGGTGAGCAGCATCGCGTCGAAACGGCCCGACTTGTAATACTGCGTCGCGCTGGCGAATTCGTAATCGAAGCCGAACGTGTCGAGGAAGCGGCACAGCATCGCGTTGTTGTGATCGGCGAAGCTCGCATAGTCGCCGCCGAACGGGTTGGGCACCGATGAGAGCGGCTTGTGCAGATGCGGCTCGAGTGCCGCGCGATCCGGCACGTTGTCGGGTATCTTGCGCATACCATCCATGTCGTCGGAGAAGCACAAGAGCTTGGTCGCGACCTTATCCTGTGTCAGCACGCGGAATGCATGGCGCACCATCGAGGTGCGCGCCACCTCGCCGAACGTGCCGATATGCGGCAGGCCTGAAGGGCCATAGCCAGTCTCGAACAGGATCGTTTCGGGAAAGTCGCTGCCCTTGTAGCGCTCGATGATCTTTTTGGCTTCCTCGAACGGCCACGCCTTGCTCTCGGCCGCAGCTGCCAGCAGTTCGGGGTTGAGATCGAGGATGTTTGATCCCGCCATGGTCGTGTTTTCCAAATTATTCGCCGGCCAGATTATTCGCTGGTATGGCCGCAGTGTCGATTTTCAACCGGTCCTCTAGGCGCGCATGGCCGGAGCGTCAACGCGTGGGGCGCTTTTTCCTTGCGACGCAGTTGGCGCCTGCCTACCTTCGAAGTCCGTTCAAGGAGTAAAGAATGTCGTCGCCGACCCCGCATGAAGCCCTGATCTACCTGATGGTCATCACCTCGGCCTCCGATCGCGACATGACCGATGTCGAACTGGCCAGGATCGGCGAGGTTGTCCGCTCATGGCCGGTGTTCGAGGATTTCAAGCAGGACCGGCTGGTTTCCGTCGCCCAGGCTTGTCAGAAGCTGTTGCAAGAAAAGGATGGCCTGGAGAGTGTCCTGGCCCAGATTGCCGAAGCCCTGCCGGAGCGTTTGCGCGACACTGCCTATGCCGCGGCCTTCGAAGTCGCCGCCGTCGATCTCGAAATGCGCCTGGAGGAAGTGCGGGTGCTGCAACTGATCCGCCGCCAGCTCGATCTCGATACGCTGACCGTCGCCGCCATCGGCCGCGCGGCCAAGGCGCGGCTGCGCACCCTGACCTGAATATCGACAGCCGCTAGTCTAGAAAAAGCTGACCGGAAAATAGCGCAGATAGAATTCGGCGAAGGTGCCTTTCATCGAAATCTCCTGCAGCGCGTAGTCGATCGCCGCGGCCAGCGCCGGATTGTCCGCCCGCGTGGCGATGGCCATGCCGGTGCCCAGATATTCGGGCGCCAGATAGGGACCGCCGGCAAACCGGCAGCAGCCGGCCGCGTCCGAGCCGCCCAGCCAGAAGGCGAAGCGCATGCCGTCACCGAAGGCGGCATCGATCTTGCCAGCCTTGAGATCGCTGTAGAGGGCTTGCGGTCCGTCGAAGGAGACGATCTGGACCGTGTTGAAATAGTCGCGCAGCATGCGCTCATGCGCCGAGCCGGCGAGTACGCCGACGCGCTTGCTGCGCAGCTTGTCGAAAATCGGTTCCGCAAACGCCTTGGTCTTCGGCATGATGAAGCGCGCCGGAAACTGCAGATAGGAGCGCGAGAAGGCGTATGCCTGGCGCGATTGCGGCGTCGCGGCGATGCCGGCGATGATGGCTTCGCCTTCGCCTTTATCGAGCGCGCCTTCGAGCTCGCCCCAGGGCAATGCCTGGATCTGGCATTTGTCGACAATGCCGAGTTCGGCGCAGATGGCGCGTGCCAGGTCGATGTGGAAACCGGACAGCTTTCCCGCGCCATCAAGGAAATTGAAGGGCGGAAAATCCGTGGTCGTCAGGAATCGCAGCCGTGGCAGTGCCGAAAGGTCGGGCTTCGGCAACCGTTCCTTGGCGTCCCACAAAACCGGCACCTGCGGTTCCGTCGCGCGTGCCCCGGAAGCCAATGGCAGCGCCGCGATCAGCAGCGAAGCCAGCACCAGGGACCTCCATTGGAACGCCACGATAGACTCCGCCGCACTCATCTTCGCACCGGTTTTGGTACGAAAATGGTACAGGCACAATGGTTTTTGATTTCAACGCGCCGATTTCAGGATATGCTTTAGCGCGTTTGCAAACAGCGGTGGCTGCCCTGGTTGGGGGACCAGGGTCGAGAACCACAACCGGAGATGTGCGCGTTGCAATCCGCGGTCGGTGGCCAAATGCAGACAAGGCGTGGACCATTGATCTCAATGCATGAGGCAACATGGGGTTGATGTTGCGATGGGTCAATTTGATCGTACGCTGGAATACATAGACCAACTGCAACACGCCGGAACGCCAGCGGCGGTCTGCGAGAAGCTGTTGGGCATAACGTCGGATTTCGGTCTGACGGCGCTGATGGCCGGAACCGTTCCGCAGCCGGGCACGCCGACCGGGCAGCAAAAACAGCATGTGCTGCTTTGCGACTGGCCCGTCGAATGGCTGGAGCGCTACGTGGCGCGCAACTATGTCGACCACGATCCGGTGGTCAGCCATATGAAGCAGTTGCAGGCGCCGTTCCAGTGGCGCGAAGCCGCCCAGGGCATTCGCATCGACAAGAGCAGCGGTGAGGTGATGGGCGATGCCGGCGCTTTCAAGCTGCGCGACGGGCTGGCCTTCCCGTTGATCACGCTCGATGGCCAGATTGTCATGGTGTCGCTGGGTGGCGAGGCTGTGGAACTGTCGGCGGCCGAATTCGGCCTGGTGTCGCTGGTCTCGACCTATGCCGTTGGCCGCGCCATGCAACTCCACACCATGGCCGGCAAGACCATCGACCATATCGAACTGACGCCGCGCGAGCGCGAATGCCTGCAATGGGCCGCCGTTGGCAAGTCGGAATGGGAGATTTCGCAAATCCTCGGCATCTCCGAACACACGTCGGAGAAACATCTTCTTAACGCCAAAAGCAAACTCGGTGCCGTCAACCGGGTCCAGGCTGTCGCAGAAGCGATAAGGCGCGGCTACATTAGCTAGATCGGCCGTGCCGATCTAGAATTCTTGCCTACGCGATCACGCAATTTTCTCGTTGAAGCACGGCCGTATCTTCCTCTTAAACCCAGGAGACGACGGCATGCTTTTTTGTCTTACAACTCAAGAATTGATGGAACGCCCCGACCTTTGGGAGGCAGTCCATCGTCTGCGCTACCAGATATTTGTCGAGGAGATGGGGTGGGAGGACCTGCGGCGCCCGGACGGATTCGAGGTCGACCAGTTCGACCATGACGAGGCAGTGCATCAGATCGTCATCAGAGGCAACGAAGTCGCGGGCTATCAAAGGATGTTGCCGACCACGCGGCCCCATCTGCTGACCGATGTTTTGGCCGACCTTTCCGAAGGAACGCCACCATCGGGTCCTAACATCTGGGAATTGACCCGCTATGCGGTGGCTCCCGGTTTCCGCGATGGCCGTCGCGGCGTTTCGACCGTTGGCACCGAATTGATCGCCGGCTTCGTCGAGTGGGGGCTGAAGCGCGGCGTTGACAAGGTGATCATCGAGTTCGAGCCGATGTGGGTGTTGCGTGCCTTGCAGTTGCATTTCCTGGCGACACCGCTGGGTTATCAGCGCACCTACGGCAATCAGCAGGTCGTGGCGACACTGCTCTCCTTCAACGAGCACACGCTGGATGTGGTGCGTTCGCGCCGCAATCATCATGCTCCGGTTCTGGCCAGGGGATATCCCGACATGTTTGGCCAAAGGAGGGCGTCATGAGATCGGAGACCACGGTGAATCCGCACCCGCAGCCAGAACTGCGCAACCACACGCTGATCGTCACCGTGTCGTCGAATGACGGCCGGCCGGTGCTCGACAGAAGGGCCTATGAAAGCCTTGCCAGGACGTTTCATGAAGCCGCCGACAATGACGAAGTGCGTGTCGTCGTGCTGCGTGGCCTGGCAGGCTGCTTCTGCCTTGGCGGCGACTTTTCCGAATTCCTCGACGCCACCAAACATCAGAAGCTGATTGCCGCCGTCACCGACATGTTCCGCACGCTGGCGACTTTCCCCAAACCTATCCTCGCCTGCGTCGATGGTGATGCCGTCGGCGTCGGCTGCACCATCCTGTTCCACTGCGATATGGTGATCGCCTCGAATGAAAGCACGTTCCGGGTGCCGTTCGTCGACTTCGGCCTTGTGCCGGACGCGGCGACCAGCATCCTGGCGCCGCAGAAGCTCGGCTATGCCGGCGCCTTCCGTTTCTTCTGCCTCGGCGACACACTTCACGCCGAGGACGCCAGGGCACTCGGCCTCGTCGCCGAGATCGTGCATGACGGCGTGGAGGAGGCGACGCTCGGCCGCGCCAGGCAGCTCGCCAAGAAGCCGGTTGCCGCCCTGCTGCAGACCCGCGGCCTGCTCAAGGGAAACACCGGCGCGCTGTGCGACCGGATCGACCAGGAGATATCGCTGTTTCAGCAGGCGCTGCAGGACGACGTCACGCTGCGGCGTCTGCAGCGGATCGCCAGGCTCGCGGCCTGAGCGACCACGAAGATACCGCGCCGCGCTGCCCAGTGGCCGCGCGGCGCGAAAGCATCAACCTTCTTTGCCGAGGAATGACGGCCCTTCGCCGATGATCTTCTTGTCTTCCTTGCCGACGATATCGAGATCGCGGCCGTCATAGGGCAACGACAACAGGATGCGCCGCATCACCGCCAGCCGCGCGCGGCGCTTGTCATTGGCCCGCACGATGATCCATGGCGCGAACTCTTTGTGTGTGCGTTCGAACATGGTGTCGCGCGCCTTGGTGTAATCGTCCCATTTGGTGATGCCGGCGACGTCGATCGGCGAGAATTTCCAGCTCTTCAGAGGGCTGTAGCGGCGATCGTGAAAGCGCTCGAGCTGCGTCTCCTGGCCGATGTTCAGCCAGAATTTGAAGAAGTGGATGTCGTCATTGACGATCATCCGTTCGAAATGCGGCGTCTCGTCGAGAAATTTCTCATGCTGCTCCGGCGTGCAGAAGCCCATCACCGGCTCGACGCCGGCGCGGTTGTACCAGGAACGGTCGAAGGTGACGAACTCGCCCGATGTCGGGAAATGGTCGACATAGCGCTGGTAGTACCATTGTCCCAGTTCGGTGGGGGTCGGCTTGGTCAGCGCCACGTTGCGCGCCGTGCGCGGATTGAGGTACTGGCGCACCACGAAGATCGTGCCGCCCTTGCCGGCGGCGTCGCGGCCCTCGAACAACGCCATCACCCGCTTGCCGCTGGCCTGCAGCCAGGCCTGCGCCTTGACCAGTTCGACCTGCAATTTCTCGAGCGTCTCGTCATACTCGTCGCTGTTCATCTTCTTGTCATAGGGGTAGCCGCCCGCGGTCAGCTTGTTGTCCTCGACCCAACTGGGAAGCTCGGGATTCTCGATGTCGAACTCCCGCTTTTTGCCGTCGATCTTGATCTTCAGCGGACCCGGAGCCGGCGCGGCGGAAGTTTCCTTGGCTTTTTTCATCGAGACGAACCCTTTTCAGCTTGCGGACTCATGCTATTGGGAGCCTCCAAGCCGGTCTAGCAGGAAGTTGCCGTACGGTCGGACAGCGCCTGAGAGGGCTATAGGACGCGCGGATGGCTGAGCAAAGCGCAGAGCAGGCAAGTGTGGCGCAAGCCATGGCCATCCGGCTATGGCACAGCCGCCGGCTGCTCGCGGCCGGTGTCGTCGCAGTTCTGACAGCTTTTGCCTTCGCCAATATTTCCGCCTACGTGCTGGTGCCGGCGCTGCTCCTGTTGCTCGTCGCCGCGATGCTGCCAGCCGCGGGCCTGCGCCAGTACGGCGAGAATACCGCCGCGATCGAGGCGATCGGCCTGCAGCGCCTGTCGGGCGAATATCTGGCAGCGGCCGTCGCCGACCCGCTCGTCATTTTCGACCGCTCCGCCACCATGGTCCATGCCAATGCCGCCGCCTTTGCCGCTTTCGGCGGGATCGCACCAGGTCTGTCGCTGCCGCTGAAGTTCCGGGCGCCGGAGATGCAGACCCTGCTTGACAGCGTGCTGTCGGGCACGATCGCCTCGGATGTCGTCGACTATACCGAGAAGCTGCCGGTCGAGCGGGCCTACCGGGTCAGTGCGTCCTCGGTCGGGCATGGTACCGACCTCTATGTGCTGGTGTTCAAGGACCAGAGCGAGGCGCGCCGCATCGACCGCATGCGCGCCGACTTCATCGCCAATGCCAGCCACGAATTGCGTACCCCGCTCGCTTCGATCGCCGGTTTCATCGAAACACTGCGCGGACCGGCCCGCAACGATCCGGCGGCGCGTGAGCAATTCCTGCAGATTATGCAGAACCAGACCGGCCGCATGGCGCGTCTGATCGATGATCTGCTGTCGCTGTCTCGGCTGGAGATGAAGCCCTATCTGAAGCCCGGAACCGAGGTCGATCTACGCCAGACCGTCGACAGCGTCATCGACTCGCTGGCTCCGCTTGCCCGCGAAAACAACGTTGCCATCGAGCGCGATTTCGCCTCGGGGCCTCTCAATGTGCCGGGCGATCGCGACGAGCTGTTCCAGGTTTTCGAGAACTTGCTGGAAAACGCCTGCAAATACGGCCAGTCTGGGGGCCGTGTTCTGGTGTCGATCGCGCGCGCCGACGACGGTTCCGAACCCGGCATCGACGTGACGATCAGGGATTTCGGCCCCGGCATTCCTGAGGAGCACATTCCGCGCATCACCGAGCGCTTCTATCGCATCGATGTCGAGACCAGCCGGACCCAGAAAGGTACAGGCCTTGGACTGTCGATCGTCAAGCACATCCTGACGCGCCACAATGCCAGGCTGACGATCTGGTCCGAGGTCGGCGAGGGCGCTGCCTTCTCGGTTCATTTGCCGACGCACTGATAACGCCCTAGTTTTCCAAGGGACCGTTTCTTTTTTCTGTCATCCGGCTAGCGTATCGGCGGGGATTCGAGGAAACGACTCAAGATCAAGAACCCGTGGGAAGGCATTTCATCCATGCAGTCCGTGCACATCATGAGCGCCTTTGACGAGGAGCTGAAGTATCTGTCGAAGCGCATCGCAGCGATGGGCGGCCATGCCGAGCGTATGGTCGAGCAGGCGGTCGCCGCTCTCGTCAATGCCGATCCGGGACTGGCAGAGAAGGTCATCCGCGACGACGCGGTGCTCGACGAAGGGCAGCGCGAGATCGACGACAAGGCGATCATCATTATCGCCAAGCGCCAGCCGATGGCGACGGACCTGCGCGAGATCGTCGGCGCTATCCGCATTTCCGCCGACCTCGAACGGGTCGGCGACCTCGGCAAGAACGTTGCCAAGCGCGTGGTCGCCGTCATCGACGGCCGTCAGCCGACCAGCCTGTTTCGTGGCCTGGAGGCCCTGGCCAATCTGGCGCTCACCCAGCTCAAGGAAGTGCTCGACGTCTATGCATCGCGCTCGGTCGACAGGATCGGCTTCGTGCGCGACCGCGACGATCAGATCGATGCCATGTACACCTCGCTGTTTCGCGAATTGCTGACTTACATGATGGAAGATCCGCGCAACATCACGCCCTGCACGCATCTTCTGTTCTGCGCCAAGAACATCGAGCGCATCGGCGATCATGCCACCAACATCGCCGAGACCATCTATTACATTGTCACCGGCGACCAGATGCCGGCCGAGCGGCCGAAAGGCGACAAGACGGACAAGATCAGCGTGTCGGCGACGCTCTCGGCGAAATGAACGTTCGTCCTCTCGAACGCTAGATCATATTGCGCTAAACTATCCCGGCGTTAAGCTTCTCAGGCCTTAAAGGTCCTGCTTTCAGGAGGCTGCGATGGAATATGTTCGAGAGTTCAAGCCCGCGGCGCCGACATCGGGCATCATCGCCTCCAGTGTCTACACGGCCGGGCGGCGCATTGCCGACATTCCCATCGAGGAAGCCGGCGAATGGGCCAAGAAATCAGGACACGTTGTCTGGATCGGACTGCTCGAACCTGACCGCGAACTCCTGCTGCGCGTCCAGGCGCAATTCCATCTGCATGAGCTGGCGATCGAGGATGCCGAGCATCCGCACCAACGGCCGAAGATCGAGCAGTATGGCGACGCGTTGTTCATCGTCGCCCGCACCGCGCAGCTGATCGAGGGCCGCGTCACCTTCGGCGAGACGCATCTGTTCGTCGGCTCGGGCTACATCGTTAGCGTCAGGCATGGCCCTTCGACGTCCTACGCCGCCGTGCGTCAGCACTGGGAAAGCTGCCCGCATTCGCTGGCCAAGGGCGAGGATTTCGTCCTCTATGCCATTCTCGATTTCATCGTCGACAATTACATGCCCGTGCTCGAGCAGATCGAGGACGAGGTCGAGGCGATCGAGGACAGGGTCCTTTTGAAGCCGATGACCGGTCCCGACATCGAGCGGCTCTACATGCTGCGCCGCGATCTCCTGCGACTGCGAAATGCGGCACTTCCGCTGGTGGAAGTCTGCCGCCGGCTGACCAGCGCCGAGCTGCCGCAGATCCATTCAGCCATGCATCCGCTGTTTCGCGATGTGACCGACCACATCCGCACCGTCCAGGAAAAGATCGACAGTCTGCGCGAGGTGCTGGCGTTTGCCTTCGAGGCGAGCCTTCTGGTCGGTCAGAGCCAGGAGACGGCGATCTCGAAGAAGCTGGCCTCCTGGGCCGCCATCCTGGCCGTACCGACGGCATTCGCCGGCATCTACGGCATGAACTTCACCGACATGCCGGAACTGAAGATGGAATACGGCTACCCGATCGTGCTGACCACCATCGCGCTGATCTGCTCGTTTCTCTACTGGCGGTTCCGCAAGAATGGGTGGCTGTGAGGGAAGGCAGTAGGGCAGTAGGTTAAGACAAGGCGCTCATCAGCGCAGCTCAAAACATATTGCCCTACTGCCTTACCGCCCTATTCCCCTTAGCGATTGCGCCTCCGCTCCGCTGCCGGCTGGAAGGCCACGCGGGCGTGATATTTGCAATACGGACCGGTTTCGGCGGCCTCGTTGCCGCAGAAATTGAAGTCCTCCGACAACGGATCGCCGTTCGGCCATTTGCAGGTGCGCTCGGTCAATTCGACGAGCTGCAGATGCCGTGAGATCGGTACCACGACATTTTCGACCGGACGGATGTAATGATGGCGTGCGACGGGCTCGGCATCAAACTGGGTCTGCAGGGCCGTTGCGCCGATCGAAGTCGTGACATGGCGTGCCGTGCTCGCGGCGCGCGCCACCGATTTCTGGACGGTCGATCCCTGAGCCGTCTTCTTCTGGCGTGCCGGCGTCGCCGTTGCGCGCCCGCGGCCCGACAGCTTCAGCCGGTGCACCTTGCCGATGACGGCATTGCGGCTCACCCCTCCAAGCTGGGCAGCGATCTGGCTTGCGCTCAGACCCTCCGACCACAGTTTCCTGAGAAGTTCAACCCGCTCGTCAGTCCAGTTCATGAGACCGCGCTCCTGCTAAGCGTGCGCAATCGGAATCCCTTCCCGACCCAGCAACCTTGCTGGGGCAGACACCACATATATCTGGTGATTAGGTCCGCCGCACGAAATCTAGTTATTTCTCGACTACAATTACCTTATGCGCTGACTCGGTGACAAGAGTCCCAAGTGCAACACGAATCGGTTTTTTCGGTTTTCCCCAACTTGCCCGGTCGCTCATGAGCCGGCGTCGAGTTAGGGGGCCCATCACGCGCCACTACGTGACGTTTTCGTTGACTTCATGGCCGAAAAACACGATAAGCCGCACAAGGCCGCCGCTTTGGCGGCTTTTTTGATTTTCCGGTACCGGAGACGCATATAATGAGCGGTTCGGCGCTTTACGAGACCTTTGCTCGCGCTCCCCTGGCTTTCGACCACGGGGAAGGCACTTGGCTGGTTACCGACAAAGGCGAGCGATATCTCGATTTTGCCGGCGGTATCGCGGTCAATTCGCTCGGCCACAGCCATCCGCATCTGGTCGCGGCTCTTACCGAGCAGGCGGGAAAACTCTGGCACGTCTCCAATCTCTACGAGATTCCGGGGCAGACCCGGCTTGGCGAGCGCCTGGCCGATGCCACCTTCGCCGACAAGGTGTTCTTCACCAATTCCGGCGCCGAGGCGCTGGAATGCGCCATCAAGACGGCGCGGCGCTATCACTTCGTCAAGGGTCATCCCGAGCGCTTCCGCGTCATCACCTTCGAAGGCGCCTTCCATGGCCGCACGCTGGCCACCATCGCGGCCGGCGGCCAGTACAAATACCTCGAAGGCTTCGGACCCAAGGTCGAAGGTTTTGACCAGGTCGGCTTCGACGACATCGATGCCGCCGAGAAGGCGATCACGCCGGAAACCGCCGCGATCCTGATCGAACCCGTGCAGGGCGAGGGCGGTATCCGCCCGGTGCCGACACAATCGTTGAAGCGGCTGCGGCAGCTTTGCGACCAGCACGGCCTGTTGTTGATCTATGACGAGGTCCAGTGCGGCATCGGCCGCACCGGCAAGCTGTTCGCGCATGAATGGTCAGGCGTGGCGCCCGACATCATGGCGATCGCCAAGGGCATTGGCGGCGGCTTCCCCATGGGCGCCTGCCTGGCCACCGATGAAGCCGTGGTCGGTATGACGTCGGGCGTGCATGGCACCACCTTCGGCGGCAATCCGCTGGCCATGGCGGTCGGCAACGCCGTGCTCGATGTGGTGCTGGAAGACGGCTTCCTCGAAGACGTCCAGCGCAAGGCATTGCTGATGAAGCAAGGCCTGGCGGCGATCGCCGACGAGTTTCCGGATGTCATCGAAGACATCAGGGGCACCGGCCTCATGCTTGGCCTCAAATGCGCCATGCCAAACACCAAGGTGAACATGGCGCTACGCGACCAGCATTTGCTGGCGGTTCCGGCCGGCGACAACGTCATTCGCCTGTTGCCGCCGCTCACCGTCACCGACGCCGAGATCCACGAAGCGCTCAACCGCATCCGCGCTGGTGCCAAAGGCCTGGCGGATGCCATCGCCGTGGCCGCCGCGAAGTAATTCCGGAATATTGCTGATGTCAGTTCGCCATTTCACCGATCTGTCCACTGTTTCCGAGGGCGACCTGCGCTTCATGCTGGACGACGCGGTGGTGCGAAAGGCGCGCCTCAAGGCCGGCGAGCGCACCAAGCCGCTCGAAGGCAAGGTGCTGGCGATGATCTTCGATAAACCGTCGACGCGCACGCGCGTCTCCTTCGACGTCGGCATGCGCCAGCTTGGCGGCGAGACCATCATGCTGACCGGCACCGAAATGCAGCTCGGCCGCTCCGAAACCATCGCCGACACCGCCAAGGTGCTGTCACGCTATGTTGACGCGATCATGATCCGCACCACCTCGCATGACCGGCTGCTGGAGCTGACCGAGAATGCCACGGTTCCGGTGATCAACGGACTGACCGACGACACCCATCCGTGCCAGTTGATGGCCGACATCATGACCTTCGAGGAGCATCGCGGTCCGGTGGCCGGCAAGACCATTGCCTGGACCGGCGACGGCAACAATGTGCTGCACTCGCTGCTCGAGGCCTCGGCGCGGTTCCGCTTCAACCTCAACGTGGCCGTGCCCGAAGGCAGCGAGCCGGCGCAGAAGCACATCGACTGGTCCAAGGCGCATGGCGGCAAACTCCACTTCACCCGCTCACCCGAGGAAGCCGTCGATCAGGCCGACTGCATCGTCACCGACTGCTGGGTGTCGATGGGTCAGGAGCACCGCGCCCGCGGCCACAACGTGTTCTCGCCCTACCAGGTCAATGCAAAGCTGATGGCGCACGCCAAGCCGGACGCGCTGTTCATGCATTGCCTGCCGGCGCATCGCGGCGAAGAAGTGACCGACGAGGTCATCGACGGGCCGCATTCGGTGGTCTTCGACGAGGCCGAGAACCGGCTCCACGCCCAGAAGGCGGTGCTTGCCTGGTGTCTAGGCGCTTGATCTCCGGGCGCTTGATCTGCGGGCGCACGATGCCTATCTGCGCCGCATCACGCAAATCAAGCGCGTTTGGACGCATGCACCCCAGGGGGCGGCATGGCCGCGCCCTGGAGCTTTGTCATGTTGGAAACGCATCAAGTGACTGAACATCACCCCAAACTCGGCGAGTTCGGCTATGCCGGCGACGACCATGTCGTGCCGTTCGAGGTCGGCCCGCTCGACGTGCGCGGCCGCACCGTGCAACTCGGACCGATGCTCGACGCCATCCTTGGCCGCCACGACTACCCCGAGCCGGTCGCCCGCCTGCTGGCGGAAGCCTGCGTGCTGACGGTGCTGCTCGGCACCTCGCTCAAATTCGAGGGCAAGTTCATCCTGCAGACCCGCACCGACGGGCCGGTCGACATGCTGGTGGCGGATTTTTCGACGCCGTCGGCGCTGCGTGCCTATGCGCGCTTCGATGCGGATCGGCTCGAGGCGCTCGTCGCGGCAGGCGAAACATCCCAGCAGACGCTGCTTGGCAGCGGCGTGCTGGCGCTGACCATCGACCAAGGCGCCCACACCCAGCGCTATCAGGGCATCGTTCAGCTTGACGGCGAAACGCTGGAGGACGCTGCGCGCACTTATTTCCGCCAGTCGGAGCAGATCCCGACGGATGTCAGGCTCTCGGTGGCCAAGCTTTTGACGCCCGGCGTCGGCGGCGCGCGTGAGCAGTGGCGCGCGGGCGGCATTTTGGCGCAGTTCCTGCCGCAGTCACCCGAGCGCATGCGCGTGCCCGACATTTCGGGCGGCGACGGCGATCCGCGCGACGTGACGTATGAACCGTCAGACAATTCCTGGCAGGAACTGGTGGCGCTGCTCGGCACCATCGAGCCGACCGAACTGATCGATCCGACGATCGGTGCCGAACGGCTGCTCTATCGCCTGTTCCACGAGCATGGCGTGCGCGTCTTTGGCGGCGCCCCGGTCGCCGATCAGTGCTCATGCTCCAGGGACAAGATTCGCGGCATCCTCGAGGGTTTTTCCGCGCAGGAGATCAAGGACTCGACCGAGGATGGCGGCATCCACGTCGCCTGCGAATTCTGCTCGAAACAGTACGACTTCGACCCGGCGGAATTCGCGGCGCAGTAAAGTCCTTCCTTCTCCCCGTTTCACGGGGAGAAGGTGGCCGAAGGGCGGATGAGGGGCGGCGCTAACTTCGGCGAATAGCCGTGCGCAAACCCCGTCCTCGACGATATCTCAGGAGACTCGACGCCGCCCCTCATTGCCCTGCCGGGCATTTCTCCCCGTATAGTAACGGGGAGAAAGACGCTAATTCACCGTGCGCCGCGTCCCCGGCAGATCCAGCGAAAACGCCGGGATGGCGATATCAAAAGTCTCGCCGCGCTTGTTGCGCATCGTGTAGTGCCCGACCATGATCCCTGACGGGGTCGAGAGCGGGCAGCCGGACGTATATTGATAGCTGTCGCCGGGATTGAGCTCGGGCTGGTCGCCGACGACGCCCGGGCCGCGCACTTCCTCGACCCGGCCGGCACCGTCGGTGATGTGCCAATAGCGCGACAGAAGCTGCACGAATTCGTCCGACTGGTTGTCGATCGTTATCTGATAGCCCCAGACATAGCGGTTCTCGGAAGGATCCGAGCGGTCCTCGAGATAGAACGGCCTGACCTGCACTTCGATGTTGCGCGTGACGGCGCGGTACATAAGCGGCTCCAAAACAATCTCAAGCATGATCCCGAAAAGTGGGAACCGGTTTTCTCGGACAAACGGGTTTCCGTTCGTCCAGAGATCATGCTCAACAAGCAGAACCTTTCGGCGCTCCCGGCGAGCAGGTCAACATGCGCGTCTTGTCGCGCCTCGTCTTGAAACGCAGGTGCCGGCAAAGAATGTCATTTAAGTGACACATGACAATGATGGTGTGCACCAACCGAGCGACTCGGCGCTCTGTCGAACTGTTGAAAACGGCCACGATGCTGGCTGTCTTTTCTGGAGTGACCAGATCTCGATGGAACTCACTCTTATAGCCGCCTCGCTTTCGACTGCTCTTATCCTTTCAAACGCCGCCAGTATCCTGCTCGCCGCTTCACAACTGAAACAGCGCACTACCATCGCACGGCCAGCCGGCAAATCGCCGCCGGTGTCGATTGTCATCCCGTCGCGCGGCGTCGAACCGTTCACGCATGAGACACTGGAGCGCGCCTTCTCGCTCGACTGGCCGCGCTACGAGCTGATCTTCTGCGTCGCCCATGCCGACGATCCGGTGGTCAGTCTGATCAGACAAGCCATCGCCCGCTTCCCAAAGGTGCCGGCCCGGCTGTTGATCGGTGACGACCGCGTCAGCGCCAATCCCAAGCTCAACAATTGCGTCAAGGGCTGGGAAGCCGCGCGGCACAACTGGGTCGTCCTGGCCGACTCCAACGTGCTGATGCCGAGAGACTACATCCAGCATCTGATGGCGGCGTGGCGGACGGATACCGGCCTTGTCTGCTCGACGCCGATTGGCTCACGGCCGGACGGCTTCTGGGCCGAGGTCGAATGCGCCTTCCTCAACACGCTGCAGGCGCGCTGGCAGTATGCCGGCGAGGCGCTCGGCCTTGGCTTTGCCCAGGGTAAGAGCATGCTGTGGAACAAGCCGATGCTGGATGCCAATGGCGGCATTGGAGCGCTGGCCGCCGAAATCGCCGAGGACGCCGCCGCGACCAAGCTGGTGAACAGCCTTGGCCTGCGCGTCAATCTCGTCGCCGCACCCTTCGAGCAGCCGCTCGGCCGGCGCAGGCTTGGCGAGATCTGGTCGCGCCAGGCCCGCTGGGCGAGGTTGCGCCGCGTCACCTTCCCGCTGTTCTTCGCTCCCGAGATCCTGACCGGCGCGGTGGTGCCGCTGGCGCTTGCGCTGGTTGCGGCTGCCGGCGCCGGCTTGAGCCTGCCGCCAACGGCCATTGGCGTGCTGGCGGCCTTCTACCTTCCGGAATGTGCCCTGGCCTGGTCCAAGGGCTGGCACCTGTCGCCGCGCTCGGTCGCGGCAATCGTGGCGCGCGACCTGATCCTGCCGGCGATGTGGGCACGCGGCTGGCTGGGCGGGGCCGTCGACTGGCGCGGCAATGCGATGACCATCGGAACCAAGGCGGCCGAACTGGAAGAGACGCCGTCGCGCGCCTGATCTTGGCGGCTCAGCGACGCGACCTGGACGCTCTTACTTGGCGGCCTTCAGCGCCTGCGCGATATCCTCCAGCAGATCGTCGGTATCCTCCAGACCGACCGACAGCCTGAGCGTGCCTGGTCCGATGCCGAGTTCGGCGCGTGCCTCGTCGCTCAAATTCTTGTGCGTCGTCGTCGCCGGATGGGTGATCAGGCTCTTGGCGTCGCCAAGGTTGTTGGAGATCAGCACGATGTCGAGCGCGTTCTGCAGCGCGAAGGCCGCCTGCTTGCCGCCCTTGACGTCGAGGCAGATCAGCGTCGAGCCGCCCGACATCTGCTTCTTGACGATATCGGCCTGCGGATGGTCGGCTCGGCCGGGATAGATGACGCGGGCGATCTGCGGCTGCTCGGCGAGGAAATCGGCCATCTTGCCGGCGCTCTCCGTCTGCTGGCGCACGCGCAGCGGCAGCGTCTCCAGGCCCTTCAGCAGCGTCCAGGCATTGAAGGGCGACAGGCTGGGGCCGGTGTGGCGGAAATAGTCGTGCAGGTTCTCGTCGATCCACTTCTTGTCCGAGAGGATGACACCGCCGAGACAGCGGCCCTGGCCATCGATGTGCTTGGTCGCCGAATAGACGACGATATGCGCGCCAAGCTGCAACGGCTTCTGCTGCAAAGGCGTGGCGAAGACATTGTCGACGACAAGCCGTGCGCCGATCGAGTTGGCCAGCGAAGCGACAGCGGCAATGTCGACCACTTCCAATGTCGGGTTGGTCGGGCTTTCCAGGAAGAACAGCTTGGTGTTTGGCCTGACTGCCTTTTCCCAGTTGGCGATGTCGGTGCCGTCGACCAACGTCGCCTCGATGCCGTAGCGAGGCGCCAGCGTTTCGACCACCCAGCGGCAGGAGCCGAACAGCGCGCGCGCCGCCACGATGTGGTCACCGGCCTTGACGCTGCACAGAAGCGCCGCCGTTACCGCCGCCATGCCCGATGCCGTGGCGCGTGCGTCCTCGGCGCCTTCCAGCGCGCACATCCGCTTTTCGAACATGTCGACGGTCGGATTGGCGTAGCGCGAATAGATGAAACCGGGTTCCTCGCCTTTGAAACGGGCTTCGGCGGCCTGGGCTGTCTGATAGACATAGCCCTGGGTCAGGTACATCGCCTCGGAGGTCTCGCCGAAGCCGGAACGCAGGGTTCCGCTGTGCACGAGGGCTGTCTGAGGCTTCCAGTTGCGCTTCTTGCTGCTCATCGCTCTTGTTCCAGACACAAAAAAACCGGCCGCGAAAGTCGCAACCGGTCCATACGGCCTCGCGGCCAACGGTCCTTTAGCGACTTGTTTAACGTGGCTGCAAGCCGACCGGCCAAATCACCACGGGATAACGACCCTTTAGACCCGTACCACGCTTGCGTCAATTGCCGGCTTCATTAAGAGGTTTGTACCAAGCAGGTTTCGCCAAAAGCCTGCCCTCTAGGAGCGAAGCCTTGCGGCAGACAGGCATTCTTCCCGATCAGGATATTGCGGCGCTGTTCCAGTCCGGCGCGCTGAAGTCGCCGCGCGCGCTCGATGCCGACCAGATCCAGCCGGCCAGCCTCGACCTCAGGCTCGGCGACAAGGCCTGGCGGGTGCGCGCCTCCTTCCTGCCGGGTCCGAACCACAAGGTTTCGGAAAAGCTCGACAGGCTGAAGCTGCACGAGATCAATCTGGCCGAAGGCGCGGTGCTGGAGACCGGCTGCGTCTATATAGTGCCGCTGCTCGAAAGCCTGGCATTGCCGGCCGAGATTTCCGCCTCCGCCAATCCGAAGAGCTCGACCGGACGGCTCGACATCTTCACCCGTGTCATGACCGACCGTGGCCACGAGTTCGACAAGATCGCTGCCGGCTACAACGGTCCGCTCTACCTGGAAGTCAGCCCGCGCACCTTCCCGATCGTCGTGCGCACCGGTTCGCGCCTGTCGCAGATCCGCTTCCGCACCGGCAACGCGCTTCTCTCGGAAGCCGAATTGCATGAATTGCATCGCGCGCAGATGCTAGTCGCCACCGAACCGCCGAATATTTCGGGCGGCGGGATCGCGCTGTCGATCGACCTCAATGGCGACAGTGACGGGCTGGTCGGCTATCGCGGCAAGCATCACACCGGCCTTGTCGATGTCGACAAGCGCGCGGCGCAGGATGTCGTCGATTTCTGGGAGCCGATCCACAAGAGCGGCGACGGCGAACTGGTGCTCGATCCCGACGAGTTCTACATCCTCGTCAGCCAGGAAGCGGTGCATGTGCCGCCGCTCTATGCCGCCGAGATGACGCCCTTCGATCCGCTGGTCGGCGAATTCCGCGTCCATTACGCCGGCTTCTTCGATCCAGGCTTTGGCCATTCAGCGGCCGGCGGCACCGGCAGCCGGGCGGTGCTTGAAGTGCGCAGCCACGAAGTGCCGTTCATCCTCGACCATGGCCAGATCGTCGGCCGGCTGGTCTACGAGCACATGCTGAAGCGGCCGCAGGCGCTTTACGGCACCGATCTTGGCTCCAACTACCAGGCGCAGGGCCTGAAACTCTCCAAGCATTTCCGCGCGGCGCGCTGAACCCCGATTTACCGCGTACTTGCCCGCGCTGCGCATCATACTTGGCTGGCTTGTCGATCGCAGCGATGCGGGGCTCAAGGGACAAGAAAATGCAGATTTCAAAATGGATCCTATCGGCGGCAGGCGCTGCCATGTTGGCGATGGCTGCCGGCTCTCTGACGGCGCAGGCCGCCGAGAAATTGAAAATCGGCACCGAGGGCGCCTATCCGCCGTTCAACACCATCACCTCGGACGGCAAGGTTGTCGGCTTCGATATCGACATCGCCAATGCGCTGTGCGCGCAGATGGCGACCTCTCCCTGCCAGTAGCCAAGAATAGCCTGCAGTCAAAGTTATCGATTGAGACGCTGGCGGGACAGCGCCCCCTCTGGCCTGCCGGTCATCTCCCCCACAAGGGAGGAGATCACGCTCTCACAGCGCCTTCACCGCCACCTTCACCGGCTTTTCGATCTCGAGCGGGTTGCGCAGCGGCAGGCCGAAATCCCCGGCCTCGATCTCGAACACATCGCCGGCCTCGGTCTTGATGCCGTCGGCGAAGGACAGCGTCGCCGTGCCGAACATATGCACATGCACGTCGCCCGGCTGGCGGAACGCCGAATATTTGAAGTGATGGTGTTCGAGATTGGCAATGGTGTGCGACATGTTTGCTTCGCCCGACAGGAACGGCTTCTCCCACAGCGTGTTGCCGCCGCGCACGATGCGCGAGGTGCCGCGGATGTCGGAGGGCAGGTCGCCGATCAGGATCTCCGGGCCGAACGAGGCGTTGCGCAGCTTGGAATGGGCGAGGAAGAGATAGTTCACGCGCTCGGTTACATGGTCGGAAAATTCATTCGACAGGGTGAAGCCGACACGGAAGGGGGCGCCGTCATCGCCGATGACATAGATGCCGGCGATTTCAGGTTCCTCGCCGGCGTCCTTGGCGAAGGCCGGTGACAGCAGTGCGGCACCCGGCGCCACGGCCATCGTGCCGTTGCCCTTGTAGAACCATTCCGGCTGCACGCCGACCTGGCCTTTGGCGGGCTTGCCGCCCTCCAGCCCCATGCGGAACATCTTCATGGAATCGGTGAGCTGTTCCTCGCCATCGGTGCTGAGCTTCTTGTGCATGGAATCGCGCGTCGCCGCCGAGCCGAGATGGGTCAGTCCGGTGCCGGTCAGGTGCAGGTGAGCAGGATCGGGGTGATTGATCGGCGACAACAGCCGCCCCTTCTTGTAGGCGGCATCGAGATCGATCGTCTCGCCGAGCCCCTTGCGTTCGATCAGGGTGGCGAGGCCGACGCCGGTGCGGGCAGCCTCCATCGCCAGAGAGTAGACGCTGCGGGCGCCGTTGATGATCCGGGTCTTGCCGCCATTGCGGGCAACGACACGGATGGTCTCGGCGTCGTCGAGAATCTGCGAGATCAGCATGATCAGTCCTCTCTCATGTGTGGTTGCCTCTTGGCAAACCTTAACCTGCGCGGCTCGGACCTAGCCGCGCCACGGGTGAAATTCTTCGTCCGGATTGCGCTCGCGGGCTTGATCCCCTGGGGGGATTTCTTGATGCCGACAACTCGCCGGCAGCGCCGCGATCGTATGCCTCCTACTTGCCTCGCCTAAGCCTGTCAGGCCTTGTTCTTGTTGTAGACGTCGAAGATCACGGCGCCGAGCAGCACCAAGCCTTTGACCACCTGCTGCCAGTCGACATTGACGCCCATGATCGACATGCCGTTGTTCATCACGCCCATGATGAAGCCGCCGACCACGGCGCCGATGACCTGGCCGACGCCGCCCATTGCCGAGGCGCCGCCGATGAACACGGCAGCGATGACGTCGAGCTCCGAGCCGAGACCCGCAGCCGGCACGGCCTGGCCAAGACGCGCCGCGATGATCAGACCGCCCAGCGCCGACAGCACGCCCATATTGATGAACACCCACAGCGTCAGCCGCTCGGTGTTGATGCCCGACAGCTGCGCCGCCTTGGGGTTGCCGCCCATCGCATAGATGCGGCGGCCGATGGTCATGCGCTTGGTGACGAAGACGAACAGCGAGATCAGCACGCCCATGACGAGCAGCACCACCGGCAGGCCCCTGTAACTGGCGAACTCATAGACCAGGAACAGGGCCAGGGCGCTGGCGACCAGCGTCTTGACGACGAACAGGGGGAAGGGCTCGGCTTCATAGCCATGGCGCTCGCGCTTGCGCCGGGTGCGAAGCCCGAAATAGGCATAGGCCACCACGGCGATCACGCCGAGCACCACCGTCGTCATGTGCAGCGTCAGACCGCTGCCCAAGATGGTCTTGCCGGCGGCATTCACCGTCGGCGGGATCAGCGTCAGGGGGCCGATCACGTCCGGAATGAAGCCGGAGCTCAGTGCCTTGAAGTCGTCCGGAAGAGGCCCCACCGAGGATCCGCCGCCCAGCAGCGCCTGACAGATGCCGCGGAAGATCAGCATGCCGGCCAGCGTGACGATGAAGCTCGGTATCCGGTGATAGGCGATCCAGTAGCCTTGCGCCGCGCCGATCAGGCCGCCCACGATCAGGCAGAGGATCGAAACCACCAGCGGATTGCTGAGCGGTCCGAGCTGCCAGATGACCATCATGTTTGCCGCCAGCGCGCCGATGAAACCGGCGACCGATCCGACGCTGAGGTCGATATAGCCGGAAACGATGACCAGCAGCATGCCTAGCGCCATCACGATGATGAACGAGTTCTGCTGCACCAGATTGCTGAGGTTGACCGGCTTGAACAGCGTCCCCGACGTGGTGAACTGGAAGAACAGCATGATGACGATCAGTGCGATAATCAGACCGTATTCGCGCAGGTTCGTCGTCAGCGCCGAGACGGCGATGGGTGGACGCTGTTCTTCGGCGACGTTGCCCTGCGGGGCGGGGGCAATTTCGGTGCTCATGCTGCTTTTCCTTCTCCGCGAACGATGGCGCGCATTATTTTTTCCTGGCTTGCGTCCGCCGCCGGCATTTCGCCGACGATGCGCCCTTCGTTCATGACGTAGATGCGGTCGGTGATGCCGAGCAATTCCGGCATTTCCGACGAGATGACCACGATCGCCTTACCTTCCGAGGCAAGGCGCGCGATGATCGTGTAGATTTCGTATTTGGCGCCGACATCGATGCCGCGCGTCGGCTCGTCGAGGATCAGCACTTCCGGGTCGGCGAACAGCCATTTCGACAGCACCACCTTCTGCTGGTTGCCGCCGGAAAGATTGCCGGTCATCTGATAGACGCTCGAAGCGCGGATATTGGTCTTCTTGCGATAGTCGTTGGCAACGGCAAGCTCGCGCAAATCGTCGATCACGCTGTGACGCGAGACGCCGCCGAGATTGGCGAGCGTTATGTTGTGCTTGATATGGTCGATGAGGTTGAGACCGTAGGTCTTGCGGTCCTCGGTCACGTAGGCGATGCCGTGTTCGACCGCCTTGCTCACCGTCGACACGTCGATCGGCTTGCCCTTGAGCAGCACCTCGCCGGTGATGCGGCGGCCATAGGAGCGGCCGAACAGGCTCATGGCGAATTCGGTGCGGCCGGCGCCCATCAGCCCGGCTATGCCGACCACCTCGCCCTTGCGCACGTTGATGTCGATGCCCTTGATCACCTGCCGCTCGGCATGGATCGGGTGATAGACCGACCAGTTCTTCACTTCGAACACGACCTCGCCGATGTCAGGCTCGCGCGGCGGGTAGCGGTCGTCGAGCGAGCGGCCGACCATCGAGGTGATGATGCGGTCCTCCGAAATGTCCTTCCTGGCCAGCGTCTCGATGGTGCGCCCGTCACGGATGACGGTAACCTTGTCGGCGACCCTATTCACCTCGTTGAGCTTGTGCGAGATCAGGATCGAGGTCATGCCTTGCCGCTTGAATTCGAGCAAAAGGTCGAGCAGCGCCTGGCTGTCCTTTTCGCTGAGCGATGCGGTCGGCTCGTCGAGGATCAGGAGTTTGACTTCCTTGCTCAGCGCCTTGGCGATCTCGACCAGTTGCTGCTTGCCGACGCCGATATTGGTGATCAGCGTCTTGGGGTCCTCCTTGAGGCCCACCTTCTTCAACAGCGCGCTGGTGCGGGCCTCGTTGGCGTCCCAGTCGATCACGCCATATCTGGCATGTTCGTTGCCGAGGAAGATGTTTTCGGCAATCGACAGCATCGGCACCAGGGCAAGCTCCTGGTGGATGATGACGATGCCCTTGTGTTCGCTGTCATGGATGCCTTTGAACTGGCATTCCTGGCCCTGAAAAATGATCTGGCCGTCATAGGTGCCTACGGGATAGACGCCCGACAGGACTTTCATCAGCGTCGACTTGCCGGCGCCGTTTTCGCCGACCACGGCGTGGATCTCGCCTTCCTCGACACTGAGATTGACGTTCGACAGCGCCTTCACACCGGGGAACGTCTTGGTGATGTCGCGCATCTCCAAAATCGTCGAGGTCATCAGATCAAGCTCCCAGACTTTCTTATTTTTACGCAATTCCCAAGGGGAAAGCGCTACGCTTTTTCCCAGGAAAACCGCTGCGCACTTTTCCTGGAATTGCTCTAGGCCGGCAGAAACAATACCGGGGTCGCTTGTGAACGAAAAGGGGCCCTGCGTTGCGCAGGACCCCTGATTTTACAACCGAGATTACTTCAGGTCTTCGGCCTTGATGTAGCCGGAGTCGACGACCAGCTTCTGGTAGTTCGACTTATCGACTTCATGCGGCGTCAACAGGATCGAGGGAACGACCTTGACGTCGTTGTTGTAGGTCTTTTCGTCGAGGCCGTCGGGCTTGCCGCCCGAGAGCACCTTGTCGACCAGCTGGACAGTGGCCTTGGCGAGGTCGCGGGTGTCCTTGAACACGGTCGAGTACTGTTCGCCCGTGATGATCAGCTTGACCGAGGCGGTCTCGGCGTCCTGACCGGTGACGATCGGCCAGGGCTGTGCGTCCGTGCCGTAACCAACGGCGCGGAGCGAGGCGGTGATGCCGCGCGACAGGCCGTCATAGGGCGACAGAACGCCATCGACACGGCTGCCGTCCGAGTAATTGGCCGAAAGCAGGTTGTCCATGCGCGCCTGGGCGGTAGCCGCCAGCCAGCGCAGCGTGCCGACCTTGTCCATGCCGGTCTGGCCCGACTTGATCTTGATCGAGCCATCGTCGATCAGCGGCTGAAGGACGGAAATCGCGCCATTGTAGAAGAAGAAGGCGTTGTTGTCGTCGGGCGAGCCGCCGAACAGTTCGACGTTCCACGGCTTGGTGTTCGGGAAGCGCTCCTTGAGGCCTTTGACCAGCGAATTGGCCTGGATCACGCCGACGCCGAAATTGTCGAAGGTGGTGTAGTAGTCGACATTCTTGGTCTTCTTGATCAGGCGGTCATAGGCGACGACGACGACGCCCGCGTCAGCGGCCTTCTGCAGCGCATCCGACAAAGTGGTGCCGTCGATCGAGGCGATGATCAGCGCCTTCGGGCCCTTGGTGATTTCGTTTTCCAGCTGGCTGAGCTGGTTGGGGATGTCGTCCTGCGCATACTGCAGGTCGACGGTGTAGCCGAGAGCCTCGAGCTGGGACTTGACGGCGTCGCCGTCATTGATCCAGCGCTGCGAAGTCTTGGTCGGCATCAGCACGCCGACAAGACCCTTGTCGGCTGCATGCGCCGAGTAGGTCATGGCAGCGATGCCAAGCGCCGCGACTGCGGCCAGTGTCTTGATGATTTTCACGTAACTCTCCCTGGTTGATGGACGCAGCACCCCGGGGGTCGCGGGCCGCGCAATCGTGCAGAAGCGCCAAGGCACTGCTGCCGTCATATCGATCTCCGGTATCCTCCCATGGCCCCGAGCCGCTGATTTCAATCGATACGATTTTTATCGTCGGCGACCGTTGCGTCTCGGAACGCGCTGACGTTGTGACCCTTTTGCCATAACTGTCAAATGCGATCTTTGATGGTTGCTATACCGAGAGTGGTATATGGTATGAGGCGTCACAGATTGCTGGCAAATGCCAGAGGGTTGCGAGTGGAGGCTGGGAAGACAATGGCGGCGCTACGGAATTCGTCTTCAATTTCAAACGGTTACAATGAAACTCCGGGTGATGGCGAAACCCTGCTGCGCAGTGGTCTCAGCCTGCGTCACATGCGCATGATCGTCGCGCTCGACGACCACGGTCGGGTGAGCGCGGCGGCGCAGGTCATGAACATTTCACAGCCGGCGGCATCGCGCATGATCGCCGAGATGGAGGCGGTGCTCGAGGTCAAGCTGTGCGAGAGGCTGCCGCGCGGCATCACGCTGACGCCCTACGGCAAGGCGCTGGCCAGGCGTGCGCGCTCGATCCTGCTGGAGATGCGCGAGGTCGACCGCGAGATTTCCGAGCTCAAGGCGGGCAAGGGCGGCTCCGTGTTTCTCGGTGCCGTGACGGCGCCGGCGATCGAGCTGGCGGTGCCGGCGATCCGGGAAATCCGCCGCATCTATCCACGCATCGAGATCACCATGCAGGTCGAGACCTCCAATGTGCTGGCGCGCGAACTGATCGCCACGCGCCATGATTTCATTATCGCCCGCATCCCCGACGACCTCAATCCGCGGCTGTTCGAATCGCGTGTCATCGGCGTCGAGAAAGCCTGCCTGATCGTACGCCGTGGCCACCCGCTCACCAGGGGCAGCGTGGTGCGGCTGGAAGACACCGCCGCCTATGACTGGGTCTTCCAGTCGGGCGGCTCGCCCTTGCGCCAGGCGATGGAGAGCAATTTCCTCAACCGCAACATCGCGCTGCCGGACCGGATCCTCAACACCAGTTCGCTGCTCCTGACGCTGGTCATGGTCGCGCAGTCCGACGCCATCGCGCCGGTTTCGGTGCAGGTGGCGAAATTCATCCAGAATCCCGACGGGCTCGCCGGCGCCATCGACGTCGTCCAGACCGAGTTCGACATCGAGGTCAGGCCCTACAGCCTGATCACGGTCAGGAATCGCGTACTGTCGCCGGCCGCCAAGATGCTGCACGATTTCATCCTGCGCGAAGTGGGCTGATGGAACAACAAGTGCACTGGCGCGTTCACGCCCAATCGGCATTCTCGCTGGAGCCCGTTTTGGGCGAGGGAACGAGGTGCCGATGTCAACAACTCGGGAGGTTTTGATGGAACGTCGGTTGTTTCTCACTGGAATGCTAGGCGTTGCGGGGGCTGTGGCGTTTGGGGGCGTAGTCGGACCCGGCCGCGCGGTTGCCGGTATTCCCCAGGGCAACGGAATTCTCGATGAACTGGACAAGCCGGATCCGGCTGTCTTCGAAGGCGATGACGGGGTCGAGGTCGAGCAGGTCTCCCATCGTCGTTGGCATCATCGCTACTACGGAGATCGCTATTATGGAGGCAGACGGCGCCGCCGCGGTTGGAGACGGGTTTGCCGTCGCTATTGGCGCCATGGCCGCCGTCATGTGCGTTGCTGGCGCGAGCGGGTTTGGCTCGGCGTCTGGCTGTGACGAACCGTTGACGAAAGGCCGGCCACCGCAGCGTGGCCGGTATCGTCACTGCGTAGATTTTCAGGATCCAAGGCTTGCGTCTTGCAATCGGTGCCGGGGTTGGCACCGATCATCCAACCGTGACGGAATGGGCCACCCACTTAGCCTAGGATCGGCTGGGTGAAATCATATTAGACTTTACTAATTGATTGCTGTCAGGCAGACCATGCCGAGGGCCTATCAAGGAGCAGAATCATATCCCGTAACGTCGACGACATGTTTACAGACCAGAGGTGATCCGGCCCGCATGAAAGGTGTGGCGATACTGACAGAAGCCCGCAGCGGCTCCGAATGGCTCGGCAGCCTGGCAAACAGCACCGGAACATTGGGGCGGTCGGCCGAATGGCTCGATACGGACACGCTGGGATGCAGGCCGAAATCCTTCGACGAACTCCTGTCCGCCGTGATCGATCGCGGCGGGACCGAAAATGGCAGGTTCGCTGTAAAGCTGTTTCCACGGCACCTTCACTGGTCGCAGGCCAAATATGGAGCCGACTTCCTCGCTGAATGCGTCCGACGCCATGCCATGGGTTTGATCCTGCTGGAACGGCGGGACCGCCTTCGCCAGGCGATCTCCTATTGCCGGGCAAAGGCGTCAGGTCGTTGGAGAAGCACGATGGACGGCGCGGATATGGTCCCGCAATACGACTTCGCCGGTATCTGCCAGGCCTATTTCCTGATTGGGCAGAGCTATGCCTTCTGGGAGGCCTATCTGCACATGGCCGATCTGCCCTACGACCATTTGTTTTATGAAGATCTCCTGGACGACCCTCGTCCTTACGTCGCATCGGTGGCCCGGCAGTTGTCTGTTGAAATGCCAAATGGCGAGTTCAAGACGAATTTGCGCCTACAGCGCGACAGCAGCACCGAAGAGTGGGCCGAGCGGTTCCAGAGCGACGCCAAATCCAAGGGCCTGCTGGCGCATCTCCCCAAGAAGGTGGCGCCGCGAAATATCAAAAACCTCGCCCGGTTCCTTCTCAAGAAGCAGATGCGTATCGGCCAGGCTTAGATATGCCTGACCAATGCCGTGCCGAACCCTGCTATGTGGACATGTTTCCAGCGCCGACCAAATCTTAGGCGAGAGGTTGGAGCGGGTAGCGGGAATCGAACCCGCGCGTTCAGCTTGGGAAGCTGACAGGCTACCATTACATCATACCCGCGCGAGCCCTCGTTACCATGAGGGTCGGCCTTCGGGCAATCGCAAAGCGGCTCTCGAAACACACTCTTTCAGCGGTTCCCTCAGCGCTGGCCCGCGTTTTTATTTTGCCTTCGCGACTTTGTTGCTGGCGGCAAAGCTTGGCCAGTACTTCGAGATGGCGAGCGTCGCTCCGGCGGACGAGAAGTGGCCGTAGTCGAAGTAGAGAAACTGCCTGGTGCCGGCATCGGCATAGGAACAACCGGCCGCGTCGCACAGATAGGCCAGCGGGTCGATGAAATCCGCCCCTTTGACGAATGGCAGCACCTGTTTGTTGATGTCCGGATCCATGGCCATCGGCCAGGATGTGCTCGCGACATGCTCCCGTTTTGCGAAGAAAGCGATTTTCTGGACGTCGGCGATGAATTCCGGAGACTGACCGATGACATAGACCTTGACGCCCATGTCGCGCAGCCGGTCGACCGTCTTCTGCAGGCCGTCGAAGCCTCTGGCCTGGTAGTCGGTCCAGCGGCCGCTCAGGATCACGGCCTGGATGTTGGCCTCGCGGACGATCGACAGCGCCCGTTCGTTGAAGCGTGTGCAGGCCGGCCGAGCATAGGAGAAGTAGCTCAGGTTGGGTGGGCAGCCGGCATAGGTGTACTGGATGACATTGGCCTGGATCTTCTCGGCATTGGCTTCCAGCCCCGACACATAATGCGCGGCGAAGGAATCGCCCCACAGCAGCACATTGGTGGCAAAGCCATGCGTGCGGGTGCAGTCGGCGAGGTTCCAGTCCTCGATTCGATTCGCGCCCTCGTTGAAACAGACGCCGTTGCGCCAGTCGCCCACCAGGACCCGTTGCGTCGAGAAGTCCGGGAACCGTTGCGGAAAACCCTTGCCCAGCACACCGACCACGCCGCCGATGCACAGCAAGGCGATCGCCGTCGCCGAGAAGGCGAAGATCGGCAGCGGGGCGGTGAACGCCCGCTTCTGGCGGAAGGGTTGCTCGACATACTTCCACGAGAATGTCGCCAGGGCGACGCTCGCCACCACCATCGCCATGATCGTCGGCACGTCGATGGCTTTCAGCGAGAGATAGTGGACGAACGAATTGATCGGCCAGTGAACGAGGTAGAGCGAATAGGAGATGAGCCCGACCCAGACCAGCGGGGTGAGCCGAAGCACCTGCGTGGCGACCGGCACCGGCCTGTCGGCGTGGGGCTGGCCCGCATAGATGAGCAGCGCCGTTCCGATGCAGGGAAACAGGGCATTGTAGCCCGGAAACGGATCGCTCTCCGAAATCGTCAGAAAGCCGAAGGCGATCAGGCCAAAACCGGTGAGGCCAATCAGTTCCGTCAGCGGACGGCTGGCAAGCGCCGTCGGCTTTCTCAGCATCAGCATGGCGCCCAGCGCCAGTTCCCAGATGCGCGTCGGCAACAGGTAGAAGCCGGCGGTCGGCGCCAGCGTGGTCGCCATGACCGCCAGGGCAAAGCTGGCGATAGCGATCGGCAGCAATATCGTCAGCCAGCGCTTCGCGGCGTATTGGTAGATCAGATACACCAGGATCGGCGCGAAGATGTAATACTGCTCCTCGACCGAAAGCGACCATGTGTGCAGCAGCGGCCGCAATTCCGCGTCGATGGAAAAATAGTTGGTCGTTTTCCAGAAATAGATGTTCGACCAGAAGGTCGAGGCCGCGATCACGCTCAGACTGTATTCGTGCAGGTCGGACGGCAGAAGGATGAACCAGGCGGCGATGCTCGCAAGCAGGATGACGAAGGTGAGCGCTGGCAGGATCCGCCGCGCGCGGCGCCAGTAGAAGCGGCCGATCGAGAACTGGCCGCGTTCCAGATCGTCGAGCAGGCTGCCGCTGATCAGATAGCCCGATATGACGAAGAAGATGTCGACGCCGGTGAAGCCGCCGGGAATGGCGGACACGCCGAAATGGAAGAGCACCACGGGCAGCACCGCAACAGCGCGCAAGCCATCGATGTCGCGCCTGTAGTTCATTCGGCTGGTCCGTGTGGTGCGGTCGGCGGTATTGGTGCGGCGCAACTTGCTGTGCTGCTCATGCGGCAACGTCCTGATACTGTGAAAAATGCCGGTTCGTTGGTCGCACAGGCTCATCCTCTGTTGCACAACTTTGCTGCACTGCAACATGAGTGTCAAGGCGGGAAAACCGACGGTTCGATTGGCGAACCCGATTGGCACAGGCGCCGAAAAATCAGGCGCCGGGCAGGTAGATCACGGCGTCGTTGTCCGCATAGGCCCGTTTCCAGCCCAACTCAGTGAAAAAGGGAATGCGGGTGTCGTCGGCCGTAAGCAATGCCCAGCCGATGGCATATTTCTTCAACTGGGCCTCGAGCAGCGGTTTTCCGTCGCTGTGCCCCGTCGCGTCGTCGGTTTTCGTGAACCCGCCCAGGAACAACTGGTCCGTCCTGCCGTCGATGTAGGTCTTGATGCCGTGGAAAATCAGCGTGCCGCCGAAATTGTAGGAGTTCAGCACGTTACCTGTGAGCTGGTGATCCCTGGCGAATGCGAGGGCGCCAGTGGCGGATGTCTTTGGGCTCGGCGCCACCTGATAGGCATTGCCGAGGAACACGACCGCGCCGACCAGCAAGACGGCTATGGCGCCGCAGATCATATGGAACCGGCTGGCGAAGAGTTTTTCCAGCCCGTCACGCCTTTCCGCCAACCAGGCCGTGGTCGACAGCGAAGGGTATTGCTGTGCGATCTCGGCCGCGATCACCAGGGGGATCAACAGGAAGGGCAGATACACAAATCGCAGATGGGCGAGATAGACATGCAAGGCGAAAACGATGAATAACGCTTTGGCCCAGCCGATCCGCGGCCTCGATACCAATAGCCCGAACAGCGCCAACAGCATCGCCGCTTCCTGGAAGACCTGCTCCTGGGCATTGAACGCTTGCCACTCCAGGATAAGGGGCACCGCCTCGTTGCCATAGGCCACCGTGAACGTCGCCAGGATGGCTTTCACGCCATAGGGATGCAGCAGGCTGACCAGTGGGCAGAGCAGACCGAAAGCCACCCATTTTGCCAGGATGACGGGTTTCGACAGGCCCGAGCGCGCCAGGAGAGCGAGCCCGGCAAAGGCGGCGATGACGAAACTCAGGGTGAACGTGGCATGCAGGTTGGCCCACAAGACGACAAGTAGCAGCAGCCACAAAGGCGGAGCCTTCTCCTCCTGCGCGGCACGAAACAGCATTGCTGTCCAGACGACGATGATTGGCAAGGTGAAGACGTGGGGGCGTGCCGTGTAGATTGAAGCGATCAGGAAGGCCGCTGCAAAGGCCAGCGCTATCGCCAGTATCGGCTTCAGCCATGCGCTGAGGAACCATGCCATCAGGAAGACGGTCAGGCCGACCGTGGCGATGATCAGCGTGACGACGCCATTCCAGCCGCCCGCACGGTAGGCAAGGGCCAGAAAGACCTGCCCCAGCCATTCCTTGGCGATCCAGGGTTGGCCGGCGAACGTATAGGAATAGGGGTCGACGGCCGGAAACGTCCGGTTTTCCAGGAAGTCCAGTCCGACCTTCACCTGCCACCAATTGTCGGGATCCTGCAGGATTGCGCCGGCAAAGGTGGTGAGCACAGAGGCCACGACACAGGCGCCGAGAAGGCAGAATATCAGCCTGATGCGTTGCGCGTCCCCGAGCGAAGGTGTCGCCGTCGCGATTGCTGTGGCCTGGTTCATGTCGCAGCTCCGGGTGACTGCGTGCCCGTCACAATTGCTGTGGCCCGGTTCATGTCGCGGCTCCGGGCAATTTCGCGTTCGTCACGGCCAGGGTGTCAGGGTCGTCCGCGCCTCCGACAAAGACGAACCGGGCCGAGCCAAGATAAAAGATGATCGAGTAGAGGCAATTTCCCGCCAGATGGACAAACGGGTTCTCGATGAAGCCCGCAGACATGGCGGCGATCACGACGCCCAGATTGGCGCCATAGGCGACGACAAAGGTGATCGCGTATCGTGCGACGGCGCCTGGGCGAAAGCCGCCGGCACGTCCGAACGTCCATTGGCGATTGAGGAAGAAGCCAAGGGTGAGGCCTGCGGCATAGCCTGCCGCATTGGAAACGATATCGCCGAGGCCCAGCGCAAGCCCTGCCAGGATCAGCGAATATCCAAGCGCCGTGTTGAGAAGCCCGACGGCGCCGAAGCGCAACATCCGCCCGATATCAAACGGAAGCGCCGACCACATTCTGCCCACGCCATTCCTGTTGCATCCGCTCGACTTTCGCCTTAGCCACGCGCGGCTCTTTTCGCCATCTCCTGCAGGCGATGGACGGGCAGGTTGCTGTCCTTGGCGGGCTGGTCGCGCGAAACGATTTCGCTGACGAAATAGAGCGGCCGCCGCTTCGTCTCCATATACATGCGGCCGAGATACTCGCCGAAGATGCCGAGCACCAGGAGTTGGACGCTGCCCAGGATCAGCATGATCGCGGCAAGGCTCGTCCAGCCGGGCACCACGTTACCCCTGGACCATTCGAGCAGCGTATAGCCAAGCACGACCAGGCCGAGCAGACCAAACATCATGCCCAGCATCGAGGCAAACCGCAAAGGCACGATCGAAAAGCTGGTCATCGCATCGACCGCCAGCAGAACCATCTTCTTCAGCGGATAGTGTGTGGTGCCGGCAAAGCGCCGGTGCCGCTCGTAAGGGAAGGCGACCTGCTTCAACCCTATCCAACTCACCATGCCGCGAATGAACCTGTAGCGTTCGGGCATCGCGTTCAGATGGTCGAGCGCCCGGCGGCTCATAAGCCGGAAGTCTCCGGAGTCCGGCGCGATCTCGACATCGACCATCCGGCCGAGCAAGCGGTAGAACATCGAGGCGGAAGCCCGCTTGAACCAGCTTTCGCCGTCGCGCTTCACCCTCTGGCCATAGACGACGTCGAAGCCTTCATCCATCTTCGCCATCATCGCGCCAAGCAGTTCGGGCGGATCCTGGAGATCGGCATCGAGAATGAGGATGCGCTCGCCGCGGCAGAACTCCAGCCCCGCGCTCAAGGCGATCTGGTGGCCGTAATTGCGGGCAAGGTCGATGGCGACCACATGGTCGTCCTTTTCGGCCAGTTCGAAAATGGCCTCGCGGGTGCCGTCGGTCGCCCCGTCGATGACAAGCACGATCTCGTAGGAGGGGCTTTGCTCGAGGCATACGGCGCTGACGCGTCGGTGAAGCTCGGCCACGCCGTCGCGCTCATTGTAGCATGGCACGACGACCGACAGCGTGATTGCGCGGTGCGCGCCGATTTTTCCCGTTCCCACCAAAGCCTGGCTCCCGCTCTTGGAATGGCAATAGCGGCAATTGGTTAGAAAACAGATAAGCCAGGGATCGACATGCGGTCATCGGCCGACGCGATGGACTCGGCACGGTCAAGAGCGCACCGGCAATTCCATGCGGATGCGGGCGCCGCGCCATGAACCCGTCAGGATGCGGATCGTGCCGTCATGCAGCAGTGCGATCTGCCGGGCAAGATTCAGGCCCAGCCCCGCCCCGCGCGACTGCGGCTGCAAGCGATAGAAGGGCTCGAAGACGTTCTCGCACTCTTCCGCGGGAATTCCCGGCCCTTCGTCGCGTACCTCGATGCCGCCGGTCCCGTCGATGGCGATCGTGATCGTGCCGCTGCCACCGCCATGCTCGATTGCGTTGCGCACGAGGTTGGCGAGCGCCCGCTCTATCTGCAGCACATTGACCTCTATCCGGGCCTTGTTGGGCGATGGCTCGAAGGCAAGGTCATAGCCGGCCTCGATGGCGAGCGGGGCGAAGTCGGCGGCGACCCGGCTGACGAGATCGTCGAGGTCGACGATCTCGCGCTGGTCCGACGGCCTGTCGAGCAGCTGATGGTCGAGCAGTTGCTGGGCAAGGTGCGACAGGCGCTCGATGTCGCGCAGCAGCCGCGCGCTCTGCGGCTCCTGCTTCAAGAGTTCGGCGCGTGTGCGCAGGATGGCGATCGGCGTGCGCAGTTCATGCGCCGCGTCGGTGAGGAAGCGGTTGTGGCGGTCATAGCCCTGGGCGAGGCGGGCAAGCGCCTCGTTGAAGGCGTGCACCAGCGGCGCGATTTCCTGCGGCACCTGCTTGACCGGCAGTTGCATGGCGCGAGTGCCGATGTCGATGCGCGCCGCTTGGCGGACCGTTTCGACAAGGCCAGCAAAGGAGCGGCGTACCACGGCTGGCGTCGTCACCAGCGTCGTCGCGCCCATGACGAGGATTATCGGCAAAAGCAGGATCGCGATCACGAGCGCGAGTGCCGGCAGGGCGCGCTCCCAGTTCCTGCTGCCGTCCGGATTTCGGGCGACTTCGACGGTGGCCGAAATGTTGATTTCGAGGCCGTCGGTCTGCTGGCGCGACGACTGCGTCGCGGCGATGATCTGCACCGTGCCGGCTCTGGTCGAAGCGTTTTCGATATAGGCTTCCGGCCGCATGTCCTTGTCGGAGAATCCGATCGTGGCATGATCGGCCTCGCCAAGCAGGGCGCCGAAGCTCTTGGTGTAGATGTCGGGTATGTTGCCGGAGCGGACGCTCTCGCCGCTGCCATCGCGAACGATGTACCAGACATTGGGGAAGCCTTCGCGAAACGCGGTGAGTTCTTCCGTATCACGCACGATCAACCTGCCGTCCCTGTCTCGGTCGACGGCATCCTTGACCGCGGCGACGGCGGCCTCGTTGTCGATCAAAAGGCGCGGATTGGCGATCCAAAGGGCTGCCGCGCAAAGCACGATGAAGATCAGCAGCGTCGCCGCCTGCAGCAGGATCAGCCGCCGGACCAGGATCCATTGCAGCGAGCCTGTGCGGACCTTCTTCACGAGGCCGCCCGCAACAGATAGCCGAGGTTGCGGATCGCCCGGATCTCGATGCCGGCGGCGACATCGTCGAGCTTGCGGCGCAGCCGCGAAATGTGGGCATCGAGCGCATTGGAACCGATCTCGTCGTCCAGCGCGTAGACGGCCTCCTCCAGCGCGCTGCGCATGATGGTTCGGCCCGGCCGGCGGATCAGCGTTTCGAGCACCAGCCTCTCGCGCCGGGGCAGATCGAGCGCCTGGTCCTCGACCAGCGCCTCGCGGTGGCGGAAATCATAGGTGAGGCGGCCGACCATCGTCTGGTTGGCGCGGGAAGTGAACGAGCGCCGGTGCAGGGCATGCAGCCGCGCGACCAGTTCCACCGTGGCGAAGGGCTTGACCATGTAGTCGTCGGCGCCGGCATCGAGCCCGGCGACGCGGTCATCCAGCCCGCTCATCGCCGTCAGCGCGATGACGGGCACATCCAGATGCAAGGCACGCAGGCGCGGTATGAGGCTGAGGCCGTCGCCATCCGGCAGCCGGCGGTCCAGCACCACGGCGTCGTGATAGCCCAGACGCGCCACCGCCTCGGCATCGGCCAATGTCGCGGCATGGTCGACGATGATGTCCAGGCGCTCGAGCGCGGCCTTCAGCACGGAGGCCATTTCCGGTTCGTCCTCGATCAACAGGACGCGCATAAATATTCTCCTTTGTCCGCGGCCGGTCGGGGGCCGCGGCCATTCATTCGCATTCCAGCTTGGGCTGGCGGAAATTGGTGATGAACCAGCGGCCGCCGGAAGCGCGGGCGTAGAATGTGTAGAAGCATTCCTGACGCTCGATATAGCCGGGCGTCTCGGTCTCTTCATAGACGGTTCCGTGTTTTGTCTGGCGAACCTCGCCGCTCGATGTCCCGGAAACCGCTGACATCGACACCTTGCGCCACTGATAGGCGCGTTCGCCCTGGCCGAGATCGACGATCGCCGTTGGGGGACCATAATCCAGGACGACCGATTCGACCGGCTGTCCGACATAATTCTTCATGATGTCGGAGGCACAGCCCGCCAGCGCGAGCGCGATTGCGATGAAGACGATCTTCGGAGCCCGTATCAGGAGGCCGGCGCCACGCGTGGTCATATCGGAACAGATTCCCATCATGAAGATTACGCGGGACCTAGATCGCGAAGATTGCATCGACATTGCAACGGGCGCGGAAAGCAGGTCCGGTGCCGAAAAAAGCCGGCCATCCGGTGCCGGCGCGCATCGAAACACAGGGTTTACGCGATGACCCTGCGGCCACCGCGCAATCCAGTTCGCCCGTTCTAGAACCGGTAATTGATGCCGGCCTTCAGTTCATGGCTACCGATCGTCGTCTTGGAGGTGCCAAGAGCCGATGTCGTCTCGACGCCGGGGGTGCGGACATAGTCGTACTCGACCTTGGCGGACAGCCCGCCGGCAAAGCCCTGTTCGATGCCGGCGCCAAGGAGATAACCGACCTTCCATCCGTCGGCGTTGCTGACGTTGTCGCTCTTGTCGAATTTGGTCAGTGCAACACCGCCGGTTCCAAACAGCAGCGTCTGGTCGAAGCTCACGCCTGCCTTGGCCTTGGCGGCCCCGCGCCATTTCTCCTTGATCTTGCCGCCATGGACGTCGTGTTCGGCGCCGCCAAGATAGGAACCCTCAATCTCGGCGCCAAGAACGGCGGGACCCATTTGCTGGTTGTAGCCGGCCTGAACGCCGCCAGCGAAGCCGTTCCGATCAGCGAACGGATTGGGCATCTTCGTGAACGCCGTGCCGCCATGGACGCCGACATAGGCGCCGCTCCACTGGAAGGCGGGGGGATCATTGTAGGTCGGTGAAAGGTCGGCGGCCATCGCCGGCCCGAGAAGGCAGATGCCAAGGACACCGGCCGTCAGGACGATCTTTGCTTGAGAGGACACGAGCATTACTCCAACACAAACGCGCATCCGGCAAATCGGTACGCAGGTTAACTCCCGGGGAGCCTGACCGTTGGGGTGGTCGGGCTCCGATTTGGTGTCTTCCAGGGATGGCTGCACAGTCCTGAAACTGGCGTTCGCCAGCTGTGGTAGGGGGTCAGAGCGCCGCGCAACCAGTCACCTGAAAGACGCCGACTGTCTCGCAGGTGAAAATTGCACGCACATTGCGCAAAATTGAAAAATGACGATTTTGTGCTTTATTTTCAATAAATTAAAATGATCTTGTTTACCCATATTTAAGAATTCGGAACGTGTTCACCACTCGGTCAGATGCTCGAGCAATGCGGACCATGGCAGTCGGCAGGTAGCCGCGGCGTGTCAGGTTTCGCGCACAGACCGTGCTGGCTTGATGGATGGCCGTCAAGCACGTATCTCTGGGCCGTGCCCATGAGTCCGGGCATCTCAATTGGGAGACGGCCTTGTCCGCACTGACGCGCTTTCTCGGCGACTCGCCGCTCAGGGTGATCCTGAAGCTGCTGGTGGTGTCGTTCCTCGTCGGCCTTGTCATGAATGCCTTCGGCTGGTCGCCGATGGATGTGTTCTACAGCATCCAAAGGTTCTTCATCGACCTCTGGAACCTGGGCTTCCACGCCATCGACCGCTTCCTCGGCTATATCCTGCTCGGTGCCGCGATCGTCGTGCCGGCCTTCATCCTGCTCAGGATCGCCAACTATCGGAAGTGAACTGTCAGGTATAGCTGGAGGCGACCTCGAACAGGATGGCGTGCCGCTCCGCAAGGGCGGGCACGTCGGTGGAATAGCCGCCACCGATGACGCCGCAGACCGGAATACCAAGCGCACGAAAATGCCTGATGGCCATCTCATCGCGGGCGCGCAGGCCGTCATCGGAAAGCGCCAGCCTGCCGAGCCGGTCCTCGGCATGGACGTCGACACCCGCATTGTAGAAGACGATGTCCCAGCGCGCCCGTGCCGACAACTCCGGCAGGATGGCGGCCAGCCTTTCGAGATAGGCGGCATCGCCCGTGCCGTCGGGCAGCGCGATATCGAGGTCGGAGGCGATTTTGCGCACAGGGTAGTTGCGATCGCCGTGCATGGAGAAGGTGAACACGCGAGGCTTGTCGCGCAGAATATCCGCCGTGCCGTCGCCCTGATGCACGTCGAGATCGACGACCAGGATGTTTTGGGCGGCACCCTCTGCGAGCAACACCAGCGCGGCGACGGCGACGTCGTTGAAGGTGCAGAAGCCGGCACCTTGCGCGCGCCGCGCATGATGGCTGCCGCCGGCGGTGTTGCAGGCAATGCCGTGGCGCAAGGCAAGCCGCGCCGCCAGCACCGTGCCGCCGGCGGCAAGCTGCGCGCGCAGCGAAACGCGGGGGCCGACCGGAAAGCCGATCTCGCGTTCGATTTTTTCCGGCACCAAACAGCTGATGACCTGGTCGACATAGTCGCCCGCATGGGCAAGTTTCAGCCATGACGCCGGCGCGGGGTCCGCTGTGTTGAGCACCCCGGGACCGGCCAGGCCACGTGCGCGCAAGGCCTCCATCAGCAGCGGATACTTGCTCATCGGGAAGCGATGGTTGGTGGCGAAGCCGGCGTCGTAGTCGGGGTGGTGGACGATCTGCAGGGGCATGAACGGGATCCGGCGGCTTCGCGCCAGACCGGGATTTCGGTTGGCCGTCGCGGGAAGAGTGATTGCGCGGTGGCCGGAAAATGGGGCACATCGGCTCTTCGATCAAGCCGCAATCAGCAAGGCAGCAATCCTTTGGACAAGGGTGCAACCCCAGCCGACGCCAGATCTTTTATCGTCACCAACCGCTCGGTGCTCGCCATCGCGGTGCCGATGACGCTCGCCTATCTGACCACGCCGATGCTTGGCCTGGTCGACACGGCTGTTGTCGGACAGTTCGGCGACGCGGCTCTTCTCGGCGGCCTTGCGGCGGGCGCGCTTGTTTTCGACGTCGTCTTCACCAGCTTCAATTTCCTGCGTTCGGGCACCACCGGCCTCGTCGCCCAGGCTTTCGGGCGTGGCGACGCGCTCGAGGAACAGGCGGTGTTCTGGCGCGCCGTTCTGATCGCGGTCGTTGCCGGCATCGTGCTGGCGGCACTTTCGCCGCTGATCGCCATCGGCGGCCAGTGGTTCATGGGCGCTGAACCGCGCGTCAGCGAGGCGATGGGCGTCTACATCGGGATCAGGCTGCTTGCCGCACCGTTCTCGCTGATCAACTACGCCATTCTCGGCTATGTCCTGGGGCGTGGCGAGGGTGGGCTCGGCCTTGTGCTGCAACTGGTGTTGAACGGCATCAACATCGCGCTCTGCTTCCTGCTTGGCCTGGAACTTGGCTGGGGCGTTGCAGGCGTCGCTTGGGCAACCGTCACGGGCGAATTCCTGGCCATGCTGCTGGGTCTTGCCATCGTGGTCCGCCGCTTTCGCGCGAGCCCGCCCTTGCCGCGCCATCGGCTGCTCGACATGGCCGCCTTCCTGCGCATGCTGTCGCTCAACCGCGATATCATGATCCGCTCGTTCTCACTGCTTGCCGCCTTCGCGCTGTTCACCCGCCAGGGTGCGCAGTTCGGCACGGTGACGCTGGCTGCCAATGCGGTGTTGATGAACTTCTTCCTCGTCGCCGGCTATTTCCTCGACGGTTTTGCCACCGCCGCCGAACAGCTCGCCGGCCGTGCCGTCGGCGCGCGTGCCGAGCAGCCTTTCCGGCAGGCGGTGCGGTTGACCCTGTTCTGGGGTTTCGGACTGGCCGGCGCCGCGACCCTTGTGCTGCTCTCGGCCGGCGCCAATCTGGTCGCCACCGTCACGACATCGCAGGAGGTCCGCTCGGTCGCCGACATCTATCTGCCCTGGGCGGCGTTCACCGCGCTGAGCGGCGTGCTGGCGTTCCAGATGGACGGCGTCTTCATCGGCGCGACCTGGTCGCGCGACATGCGCAACATGATGTTGCTGTCCTTCATGGTCTTTGCCGTCGCTTTGCTGACGCTCGCGCCCGCCTTCGGCAATCACGGCCTGTGGGCGGCGCTGCACGTGTTCCTGCTGGCGCGCGGCCTCAGCCTGCTGGCGATCCTGCAGCTAAGGGTGCGCACGGCGTTCAGCTGAGTGGCTTGGACGCCCATCGATCGAGATGGCTGTCGCGCAGTTCGCGAATGGACTTCAGCCGCTCGGTTTCGGCAAATTGCGCCATCGCGGCGACGATCCGACCCGGAAGCGCCGGCCCGGCATAGATCATGCTGGTGTAGAGCTGCACCAGATCGGCCCCGGCGCGGATCTTCTCCAGTGCCGCATCGGCAGAATCGACGCCGCCGACCCCGACGATGGCGATATCCGAGCCAAGCAGCTTGCGCATCTTCGCCAGCACGATGGTCGAGCGTTCGAACAGCGGTTTTCCCGAAAGCCCACCGGTCTCGCCGGCGGCGCCAGTGCTGCGCAATGCCGGCCGCGAAATGGTGGTGTTGGAGACGATGATGCCGTCGATCCGTTTTTCAACGACCTCGGCGGCGATGTCCTCCAGTTCGGCTTCGACCAGATCCGGCGCAATCTTCAGGAAGACCGGCGGCTGGGCTGCGGCTGACGCGCGCGCGGCCATGACACGCGACAAAAGTTCGCCGAGCTGCTCGCGCGCCTGCATGTTGCGCAGGCCGGGCGTGTTGGGCGAGGAGATGTTGACCGTCAAATAGTTGGCATAGGCGGCAAAGCGCGCGACCCCGCGCTCATAGTCACTGACGCGATCGGTGCTGTCCTTGTTGGCGCCGATGTTGACGCCGACAATGCCGGGACGTCCCTGGCGCGCGGCAAGGCGCTTTTCGGCCGCTGCGTGGCCCTCATTGTTGAAGCCCAGCCGGTTGATCACTGCTTCGTCCGCCGTCAGTCGGAAAATGCGCGGCTTCGGATTGCCGGCCTGCGGCAGCGGCGTGACGGTGCCGACCTCGGCAAAGCCGAAGCCGAGGCCAAGCAGCGCGTCGGGCACCTCGGCGTTCTTGTCGTAGCCGGCCGCCATGCCGAGCGGGTTGGGGAAATCGAGGCCGCAAAGGCTGACCTTCAGCCTGATGTCGCGCACCGCCCGCGCGCCGACCGGCAATCCGCAACGCAGTGCGGCGATCGACATCCCATGCGCGGTTTCCGGATCGAATGTGAAAAGCAGTTTTTGGCCAAGCCGGTCGAACAGACTCATTCGGCCTCCAGCGGCGGGAACTGGTGCGCGCCGTCGGCGCCAAGCGGCAGCGGCTTGACCCACTTGACGGTGTTCAACTCCAGCACGTCGTAGAGATGCGGAAACAGTGCGCCGCCGCGCGAAACCTCGTATTTCAGGGCAGGCCCCAGGCTGGCCTCGTCGATGGCCACCAGCAGCAGGTCCGTCTGGCCGGCAAAATGCTTTGCCGCGGTTTCCCGGACCTGCGCTGCCGTGGAGAAATGGATGAAGCCGTCGGCGACGTCGATCGGCGCGCCGGTAAAGCGGCCGCCGGCTTCGGCCTCGCGCCAAAGCGCTTGCGGGGTTATCTTGTAGATAATCTGAGACATGGTTGCGCTATAGTCCGAACCAGTCGTGCGGGGAAGGCCACGCCAAGGGTCTTCCCCATTTCCGGCGCAAACATGCGATATTTCAGGCTTTGGCCATGGAGGACAACATGCGTCTGCAACACATCTTGATCCCCGCCGCGCTGGTTTCACTGGTCGCGGCCTCCGCCTCTTCGGAAGAAACCGACCGCTATCGACTGGAAAAATCCGCCAACGGCTATGTCCGCATGGACACGCAGACCGGCGCAATGTCGATCTGCGAGGAACGTTCGGGCCAGCTCGTCTGCAAGGTGGCGGCCGACGAACGCGCCGCTTTCCAGGACGAAATCGACCGCCTGCAAACCTCGATGAAGGCGATGGACGAGCGCGTCACCAAGCTTGAGAATTCGCTGTCCGCCCGGCTCGAATCGAAACTGCCGAGCGAGGAGGATTTCAACAAGACGATGAGCTACATGGAGCGCTTCCTGAAGGGCTTCATGGGCATCGTCAAGGATATGGACAAGGACAACGGTGGCGGCGCCCAGCTCAATTCGGAGAAGACCTGAGCTTCCTACAGCGCCGCGCGTCCTTTTGGACGCGCAAAGGACGCTGTAGTACTTTGATCTTGCGAAGTAGGGAAAACGCGGCGCGCTGGTTTTGCCGCTTGAAAACAGCGCGCCGCCCCTCATAATCGTCCGACTGGTCCCGAAAAGCTCAAAAATCATCGACGGGATTCGGGGAGGAACATTTGCCGCCAGGCTATTCTTTCGTCATCGCCGACGATCATCCGCTGTTTCGCGGTGCTCTGCGCGAAGCGCTTGCCGGCATCGGCAATGTCGCTGTCATTCACGAGGCTGGTGATTTCGAAAGCGCAAAGGCATTGGTCGTGGCCAATGAGGATGTCGATCTGGTACTGCTCGATTTGTCGATGCCGGGCGCCAGCGGCCTCTCCGGCCTGATTTCGCTGCGCGGTATCCATCCTGCGGTGCCGCTTATCGTGGTCTCGGCGCATGACGATCCGGCGACCATCAGGCGCGCGCTCGATCTTGGCGCCTCCGGCTTCATCTCCAAATCGGCCAGCATGGAGGAGATCCGCAACGCCGTGCAATCGGTGCTGGCCGGCGACATCGCCGCGCCCGTCGGTGTCGATCTCGGCGTCGAGCGCGATCCAGAGATATCGGACCTGATCAAGCGCCTGCAGGCGCTGACGCCGCAGCAGACCCGCGTGCTCGGTATGCTGGCCGAGGGTCTGCTCAACAAGCAGATCGCCTATGAGCTCGGCGTTTCCGAGGCGACCATCAAGGCGCACGTTTCTGCCATCCTGCAGAAGCTTGGCGTCGACAGCCGCACCCAGGCGGTGATCCTTTTGTCCAAGATCGGCAGCGACCCGTTGCAGACCAACAGCTGAGTGCCTGCGTCGTCCGCTCAATCGGAACACTCAACCTCTTTTCGCACAGGCCGGGCGTTGAAGCTCGCGAAGCTGATGGCGGCCATGATCCAGACGCCGATGCCGCCATAGAGCATCACCCAGCCAAAGCCGTTGCGCAAGGCATTGTGGACGACGGAATCGGCAAGATCGGTATTGGGGTTTCCTGCCGCGATGCCGTCGGCGAACAGACGCAGCTGGTTGGCGTCGAGGTCGGGCAGTGCAACGCTCAGATGCGCCAGCACGCCACTCGCCAGGATGAAGCCCATCACCGCTATGTTCACCGCCAGTGAAACCATGCGGGCGCTCATGTCGATGCCGGACGCCATGCCCGCCCGGTCGCTTGAAACGGAGCCCGTTGTCGTGTTGGTGACGGGCGTATTGGTGATGCCAAGACCGGTTCCAGCGATCAGGCAGCCGGGCAGCATCGTCAGCCAGTCTGGCCGCGCGGCGGCGCTGCCGAACTTCATCAGGATGAAACCGACGCCGATGATGACGAGCCCGGCCGGAATGATGACGCCGGGCTGGTAGCGCAGCGAAAGCCGCTCCGCCAAGGGCGGCATGGCGAGTGTCGGCAGCGTGTAGGCGAGCAGGGCAAGGCCGGTGGCGACGCTGTCATAGCCGAGCCCGGCATGGAACCAGATCGGCAGGTAGATCATGAACGGCCAATAGGAGAGGTTCATCGCCGCCGAGCCGACGATCGCGCCGGAAAACGGCCGGATCCGGAAGACCGAGAAGTCGAACATCGGCCGCTGGCTGATCCGCTCGGTGATGAGGAAGGCGATGAAGCTCGCAATCGAGATGCCGAGGATCGCCAGCGCCGCCGGACTGGCGAAACCGAGATCCGGTCCCTGCGTGATGTAGAAGACGAGACAGAAGACTGATGGCGACAGCGTCACGATGCCCGCCAGGTCGAGCTTGCCCGCCTGTGGGTCCTTCGATTCATGGACGCCGGTCAAAGCCAGTACGAAGGCCACGGCCGCTGCCGGCACGTGGATGAGGAACACCCATTCCCAGCTCGAGACCGCGACGATGCCACCGCCGATGATGGGTCCGAAGCCGAGGCCAACACCGAAGATGACGCCCCACCAGCCCCAGGCGACGGCGCGCTCGCGCCCTTCCCTGAATTCGGAAGACAGCACGGCGAGCTGGCAGATCAGCATCGCGCCGCCGCTCAAACCTTGCAGGAACCGGGCGACGATCAAGGTCGATACGTCGTCCGCCAGGCCGCAGATCAGCGACGTCAGACCGAAGACGGCGATGGAAACCAGGAAGACGCGCTTGCGTCCGTAGCGGTCGGCGATGGTGCCGACCGCCATCAGCACGGTCGTGACCGCGATCGTGTATGCGTTCATCACCCATTGCAATTGCCTGAAGTCGGCATGCAGCTCTTGCTCCAATGTCGGCAGGATGGTGGGAACGCTTGAAATCTCCAGCCCGAACATCAGGCATGCCAGGCATGCGGCAGACAGAACGACGATGCCGCGACGGGTCAGGGCAGTGGGCATGATCAAACCTTTCGACTTCTTGGGCAGGACGAGTCGGTATGACGGCCGCCCCGCTCAACCCAGACTAGGTCAGGCTTGATCATTTTAGAATTGCATGGTTGGCTATTTCAGAGACAACAATATGAGATAACTGACATGACGCTGGACGTAGATGCGGTGAAAGCTTTCGTCGCCGTCGCCGAGTTGCGCAGTTTTACACGCGCGGCCGAGGCGCTTGGCAGCACGCAAGGCGCAATCAGCGTCAAGCTGAAGCGGCTGGAGGATCGGGTGGGGCAGAAGCTGATCGAGCGGACGCCGCGACTGGTGCGCCTTTCAGCGCGTGGTGCGGTGTTCCTCGAACCGGCGCGCGATCTGCTCGCCGCGCACGACCGTGCCGTCGCCAGCCTCGCCGCTGTTCGCCGCCACTTTCGGCTGGGCATTGCCACCCATGTCGGCGGTGCCGAAGTGCCGACCTTGCTGGCGCGCCTCAATGCGCATGATCCCGCCTTGACCATCGAGGTGCGGCTCGACGATACGCGCGAGTTGATCGCTGCGTTCGATCGTGGCGACCTCGATGCCGCGATCGTCCGGCGCGAGGACGACCGCCGCGACGGCGAGGTGCTGGCGCCCGAACATTTCGGCTGGTACGCCACGCCGGATTTCGTCTACCGCGCCGGCGAGCCACTGCGGCTGGCGGCCTCCGCGCCTTCCTGCAGCATCCGCGACGTCATCACCGGCACGCTCGATGCGGTTGGAATACCGTGGACGCAGGTTTTCCTCGGCTGCGGCTCCTTCGCCGTTGCCGAGGCCGTTTCCGCCGGCCTCGCCGCCGGGGCCTTCTCGTCTCGCCTGGTTCCGCCCGGCACCATCGAGGTCAGCCGCAAATTCGGCCTGCCGCCGCTGCCAGCGTCGGAGATTATGCTCTTGTCCACGCTCTCGGACGCTCAATCGCGCGATGCGTTGCGCACCCTTGCCATGGCGTTTCGCGAGCATCGTCCATCGCCGGCAGCCAACGGCGCGAAGCCCCGGTTCCGCAATTCGCAGATGGTGGACAGCTCCGTCTGAGGCTGTCGACCCGCGTCTGCGCGATGACGCCGAACGAGTGTCTCAGCGATAGTTTTCGACGGCTGAGCCCAGTTGCGGCGTGGCATCCTCCTCGGTCGGCCGCGAAGGGTTCCGCGCCCCGCCGATGGCCGCGCCAAGGCCGAGCGATGCGACGGCCACCAGCGGAATGCCGGCGATCCAGGGCAGGCGCGGTGCCAGCGCGTAAAGCGCCGTGCCGATCGACGGTCCTAGCGAGTCCTTGAGGTCGACCGCAACCGACGAAGCCGCCATGTAGGAGGCGCGTCGTGCGGGCGGCGCCAACGCATTGACGGCGGTAGGCACCAGCGGCCCGACCAGCATCTGCGCGATCGAGCACAGGCTGACGGCTCCGATCAGCGTCAGCATTGCAGGCGAGGCGGCCAGCAGCGCGAAGGCGAGTATCGTCGCGAGGCCGGCACCGACCGTCAGCCACAGCGCCGACCGTGCCTCGATCAACCGGCTGACCAACATCTGCAGGCCGACCGTCAACGCGGCGGCATAGGCGAACAGTGCGCCGACGCCGGATGGCGTCAACGTCCCGGCATCCTGCGCGTAGAGCGGGATCACCGCCTCGATCCAGTTGCCGGCGACCTCGAAGAGCACGACCCAGAGCAGCAGCTTCGCCAGCCGGCCGTTGCGGAACGCCGGCAGCAGCGCGGACAGGCCCTCCTCTTCATCGTCCTCACCGTCGTGGCGGTCATCACCGGTGCCGACGCCGATCGTCTCACTCAGGGCGAAGAGCATCACGATGCCACCCAGCACAAGCGTGGTACCGCCGGCAAGAAACACGCTGCGCAGCGACACGAGCGCTAGCAAGGCGCCGCAGGCCGGTCCAAGGATCTGCCCAGTGCTTGAACTCACGCGCGCCAGGCTGAACCAGCGCGGATGCGTCGATGGCGGGGTCACGTCGGCGATCGCGGCCAGAATCGTCGGATGAAGCACCGATTCGCACATGCCGGTCAGAAGCAGCACGATTGCGGTGACGGTGACGCCATGCACGAAGAACAGGGCCAGGAAGCCGGCCCCGACGCCGAGCGACGAGGCTATCAGCACCGGTCGCCGGCCGACCCGGTCGGCGATGCCGCCGATCAGTGGTGCCGCCAGCAACTCGCCGCCGGCATAGCAGCCGAACAGCAGGCCGATCGCGCCGACGGGAATGCCCGCCTCGCTGCTCGCCCAGAGCGGAAAGAAAGGCATCAGTGCGCCATCGGCGAAACCTGCACAGAAGAAGAGCAGAAGCCCCAACAGGGCTGGGCGAGGGGCAGCGCGAAAGGAGGAAAGAAGCGTGTAGATCATGGCGTCACCTGCGCATGGAGGCCCGACCGTCGTCGACGGTCTGGAAGATTGCGCGTTGGTTGACGTAAACGCCTACGGTCGCCAGCAGCGACAGGGAGGTTTGAGCCGCATGGTTGAAACCCATGCGGCGATGGAAGCGTTCAGCCGAGCCGCACGGACAGTTCGACGTCCTCGCCAAACGGCGTGGACATGTAGCCCGATGCCGGCGAGCGTACCCGCTCCAGATATTCAGGCGAGAAGTCGGCATTGTCGGCGATGACCAGCGCGCCGGGCCTGAGCCGGCTCTCGACCAGGCTAAGGATCTCCGGATAGATCGCCTTGGCGCCATCGAGCAGCAAAAGGTCGATCGTCTCAGGCAGGTCGGCGCTCAGCGTCTCAAGCGCGTCTCCCTCGCGGATCTCCACCAGGTCGATGAGGCCGCCCTCGGTCAGATTGGCCTTGGCCCGCATCACCTTGGACGGTTCGAATTCGGTGGTGATCAGGCGGCCGCCGCCATTGTCCCTGAGCGCCGCCGCAAGATAGAGCGCCGAGATGCCGAACGAGGTGCCGAACTCGATGATGATGCGCGCGCCGCTGCTGCGCGCCAGCATGTAGAGCAGCGTGCCGGTCTCCGGCGAGATCGCCAGCCAGAGGTCCTTCAGCCGTCCGTAGAAATCGACATATTCGGTCTTGCTGTTGAGCAGGCGCGCCCGCTCCTCATGCGAGAGCGCGGCCACCGCCGGACTGGTCGCCGCATTGGCTTCCTTGAACAGGCGGGCGAGCAGGGGGCCCAGCGGGGCGTTGGTCAGCGTCGTCATGAAAACTCTCCGGTAGAAAATGACTGCGTTCTTGTGTCGGGCTGAAAATACGAATAATCCTTCAGGTTTCCAATTCGCATTGCCGAGCCGAGACATGACCGGACGCCCAAGCCATTCGATTTCCTCACGAAAACAGCCCAAACAGGCTCGCGCCGCGGACCTTGTTGAGGCGATTTTGCAGGCTGCTGTTCAGGTTTTGGCGAGCGAAGGCGCGCAGCGTTTCACCACCACGCGCGTGGCCGAAAAGGCCGGCGTCAGCGTCGGCTCGCTCTATCAGTATTTCCCCAACAAGGCCGCACTTCTGTTCAGGCTGCAGAGCGATGAATGGCGGCAGACGGGCGGCCTGCTGCGCGCCATACTCGAGGATGATCGGAAACCGCCGCTCGAACGGCTGCGTGCCCTTGTCCACGCCTTCATCCGCTCCGAATGCGAAGAGGCCGAGGTGCGCGTGGCGCTCAACGACGCCGCACCACTCTATCGCGACGCACCGGAGGCGCACGAGGCGAGAGCCTCGGGAGAGCGCACCGTCCAGACCTTTCTGCGGGAGGCATTGCCCGAGGCCCCGGAGGCCGTCCGCGCCCTGGCCGGCGATCTGATCAAAACGACACTCAGTGCGGTGGGGAAGGATTTTTCGGAAAGCCCGCGAACACCGGCCGAGATCGAAACCTATGCCGATGCGATGGCCGACATGTTCTGCGCCTATTTGGGAAGCCTGGGCCACAGGGGCTAATGTCGCCGGCTCCGTCCGGCCCGCCCTTTGGCTTACTCTGCCGCCGATGCCAGCGGCCTGACCCTGGCCATCATCGAGCGCAACACCGCCGGTTTCAACGGCTTGTTGATCACCGGAATATCGAGCCCGCTTGCTGTCGCCCGCACTTCGTTGGAACGGTCTGCAGTGACCAGCACTGCCGGCAGGTCGTCGCCATGGATGGCGCGCAACCTGGCAATGATATCGAGACCGGTTTCGCCGTCGAGATGATAGTCGGCAAGCACGATGTCCGGTCGGTGTGGCTCGGCGTTCTCCAGATCGCGTGAGCCGGACACCGTGTCGACCTTGCATCCCCAGCCTTCGAGCAGCGACCTCATCCCGTCGAGGATGCGGGCGTCGTTGTCGATGCAGAGCACATGCAGTCCGGCAAGCGAGGCCGCGGCCCGGGCGGGAGCCTTGCTTTCGACCTCGCGTCGCGGCTCCTGCACCGCGGCGACGGGCAGGATGACGGAAAAGCGCGTACCTCTGCCCGGATTGGAGAAAATACGGATTTCGAGCCTGAGCACCCGGGCGATGCGGTCGACGATGGAGAGGCCAAGACCAAGACCTTCGGCCTCGCGCGCGCCTTCATCCAACCGGGTGAACTCATGGAAGACGGTGTTCAGCTTGTCGCCGGCAATGCCGATGCCGGTGTCGATCACCTGGATTTCCGCCAGTTCGCCGCGCCGCCTGACGCCGACCAGGATGCGGCCGCGCCGTGTGTATTTGGTGGCGTTGGAAACGAGATTCTGGATCAGGCGGCGCAGCAGATTGCGGTCGGTCACCACCGTCAGAGACGACGGCATGATCGTCAGGCCGAGCTTTTTCTCCGCCGCCATTGGCCGAAAATCATTGCCGATCTGGCGCAGCAATCCGTCGAGGTTGAAAGCGGTGTCGTCCGGCTTCATCGCGCCGGCATCGAGGCGCGAGATGTCGAGCACGGCGCCCAAAATGGTCTCGACCGATTCCAGCGAGGACTCGATGTTGACCGCGGCCTTGCCGGCCGGCCCTTTGCCGGCCTTCTCGATCAGCGACGAGCAATAGAGCCGGGCGGCGTTCAGCGGCTGCAGGATGTCGTGGCCGGCAGCGGCGAGGAAGCGCGTCTTGCCGAGATTGGCCTCCTCGGCCAGCATCTGCGCCTGCGCCAGTTCCTCGTTGACCCGGGTCAACTCCTCATTGACCCTAGTCAGTTCGATAGTGCGGGTCTTGACCCGCTGTTCCAGCGATTCATTGGCGCGCTTCAGCGCCAGATCCTGCTCGACACGCCCCGAAATGTCGGTATAGGTGGCGACGATACCGCCATCCGGCATCTCGTTGGAGCGCAGCTCCAGGATGCGGCCGCTGGTCTTCATCTCCATCTGCCAGGGGCTGACAAAGCTGGTCAGCCGGTTGAGCATCGTCACGCGCTGGTCGGCGGGGATGTCGCCGCGCTCGGCGAGATGGCGCAGGATCTGGTCGAGCGAGACGCCGACCTGGCCCATCTCGTCGGGCAGGTCGAACAGCGTCCGGTACTGGCGGTTCCAGCAGATCAGGCGGAAATCCCGGTCGAAGACGGTGATGCCTTGCTCCATCTGGTCGAGCGCGATCTGTAGCAGGTCGCGATTGTGCTGCAGCGCCTCGGTGGCGTCGTCGAGCAGGCGGAAGGCATCCCGGGATTCGCGGTCATGGCGCCGAAACAGCAGCGACAGGATCAGCCGCGCCGAGGAGGAGCCGACGGCGCTGGCCAAAAGCTGCTCCGAAAAGCGGATGACGTCCATGCTCGCCTGCTCCTTGCCGTGCAGCGAGGTGCCGTTGGTCTTCTCGAACGACTGGAAGGAGCGCTCGGTGCGCTCGACGCCGAGGTAGCGGCCGATCGTGTCCTTGAGGTCGTTGACGGTGATGGCGGTGCGGAAGCGGCGCAGGCTCGGCATCGGGCCGGCGTCGCGCGGCACGAAGATCGACGCCTGGATGCGTTCCAGCGGCACCGACGCGCGCGACAGCGAGCCGAGGACGAAAAACAGCGTGTTGATCGACAGGCTCCACAACACGCCATGGTTCAGCGGTTCGGCCACGGTGCCGAACAGCGCCTGCGGCCGCAGCGCCTCGAAACCGAACAGCCCGTGCACGAGGATGTCGGTATCGGGCGCGACAAACGACGGCAGGAGCAACGTGTAGCCCCAGACGAGGATGCCGGCGACCATGCCGAGTGCGGCACCCCTGCCGTTGGCGCCGCGCCAGATCAGCCCGCCGATCAGCGCCGGCGCGAACTGCGCGATGGCCGCGAAGGACATCAGGCCGATCGACGACAGCCGCGCTGAGTTGGTGCTCTCGCGATAGTAGAGGAAGGCGATGAATAACAGGATGAAGATCGCCCCACGCCGCACATTGAGGATCAGCGTCGACCAATCCTCGTTCTCCGAGGTCGAGGTCTTGAGCAGGCGGCGCACGAACAGCGGAATGACGAGGTCGTTGGAGATCATGATCGACAGCGCCACGCTTTCGACGATGACCATCGCTGTTGCCGCCGACAGCCCGCCGATGAAGGCCGCCATGGCGAGCACGTCGTGGCCGCTGAACAGCGGCAGCGACAGCACGTAGAGATCGCTGCTGGTCCCGGTGCCGACCAGCGACAGGCCGGCAAAGGCGATCGGCAGCACGAACAGGTTGATCGCCACGAGGTAGAGCGGAAACACCCAGGTCGCGGTGCGCAATTCGGCCTCGCCGCGGTTTTCGACGATGGTGACGTAGAACTGCCGCGGCAGCATGATGATGGCAAAGCCGCTCAAGCCCGTCAGCACCAGCCAGGTGGCGAGCGAGGTGTTGTAGCCCATCGCTTGGCGCACCTGCGCATTCTCAGCCAGCTTTGCGAACATGTCGCCCGGGCCGCCGAAGATCAGGAAGGTGACCATCAGGCCGATCGCCAGGAAGGCGGCGAGCTTGACCAAGGTTTCGACCGCCACCGCCAGCACCAGCCCGTCCTGGTGCTCGGTGGCGTCGGCATGACGGGTGCCGAACAGCACGGCAAACAGCGCCAGCAGCATGGCGACGACCAGCGATATGTCGCTGACGAACGGGTCGAAGGAAGGCGGCGACCCCGTATAGTGCTCCACCATCAGGCTGACCGAACCGGAGATCGCCTTCAGCTGCAGCGCGATATAAGGCACCGCGCCGATGGTGGCGATCAGCGTGGCGATCGCCGCGACCGTGAAACTTTTACCGTAGCGCGCGCCGAGAAAGTCGGCGATCGAGGTGATCTTCTCGTTCTTGGCCAGCCGCACGATGCGGTTGAGCAGCGGAAAACCGAATACGAACACCAGCACCGGGCCGGTATAAATGCCGAGGAATTCGAGACCGCGTTCGGAGGAGAGACCGACCGAGCCGAAGAAGGTCCAGGACGTGCAATAGATGGCCAGGCTGAGCGCATAGATGAAAGGCCGCGCTCGGCTCGACCCGGATGTCGCCGAGCGGCGGTCGCCCAGGCTGGCGATTGCGAACAGCAGCGTCACATAGGCGATCGCGATGATGACAATGAACAAGCCCTGCACGCCTGGATTTTCCTCCTTTGCCGTCTTTCTATCCGGCTTGTCCGAACGCAATCACAGCTTGGCGCTGGAGTCCATTGCGGCTTTGGCAGCATGGTTGTGGTGCAAGATTCAGGAGGGAGGCCGAGGTGCCGTGACGGAAGGACAAAGCGGTTGCTTTCTCCTTTTTGCCCATGTTGCAACCGCAGGTTTTTGTTATGTTGCCGCCGGGTCGATGCCGCAAGGACGGAACGGCAGCGCGACCGGTCATGACAAGGAGGGTCGAATGCTGAAAGAATTCCAGGAATTCATTTCCAAGGGCAATGTGATGGACTTGGCTGTCGGCGTCATCATCGGCGCTGCGTTCGGCAAGATCGTCACTTCGCTGGTCGACGATGTCATCATGCCTTTCATTGGCGCGCTCGGAGGGGTCGATTTCAACAACTACTTCATTGGCCTGTCGCACAATGTCACGGCCACCAACCTGGAAGATGCGCGCAAGCAAGGTGCGGTCTTTGCTTACGGCAGCTTCATCACCGTGGCGCTGAACTTCCTGATCATAGCCTTTGTCATTTTCCTGATGGTCAAGGGGGTGAACAACCTGCGCCGGCGGCTCGAGCGCGAGAAGCCTGCTGCCCCAGCCGCACCGCCGCCCGCCGATGTCGCGCTGCTCACCGAAATCCGCGATCTGCTTGCGAAGCGATAATTCAGCCAGCCATTGCTGGACCAAAACCCCGGTCGTTCGCGGCTGGGGTTTTCTGTTTTCGCATCTGGTAAAGAGCGGCAACCCAAGGGAAAACGGATTTGTCCATGAGCCTGATCGACAGCTTTCGCGCCGAAGCCCGCGCCGCGCCGGAAAGCGGCATTGTCGCCGTCGTCAACTACGGCCGCCTGCGCGAGGGTCTGATCCCGCTCTGGGCCGGTGAGGGCGACCTGCCGACGCCCGCCTTCATCACCGATGCCGCGTCGAAGGCGCTGGCCGGCGGCGAGACGTTCTACACCTGGCAGCGGGGCATCCCTGACCTCAGGCAGGCGCTTGCCCGCTATTACGCCAGGCATTTCGGCAAGACCTTTCCGGAGGAGCAATTCATCGTCACCGGATCCGGCATGCATGCCATCCAGCTGGCGCTGACCGCTCTCGCTGGTGCCGGCGACGAGGCGATCTATCTGTCGCCGGCCTGGCCGAATTTCGACGCTGCCGCCGCCCTGTCAGGGGCCGTTCCGGTCGCGGTCACGCTCGATCATTCCGGCAATGGCTGGTCCTGCGACGTCGAGAAGATTGCCGCGGCGATCACCCCGCGCACCAGGGCGCTGTTCATCAACACGCCGTCGAACCCGACCGGCTGGACCGCCGATCACGAGACCTTGCAGGCGATCCTCGACCTTGCTCGCGCCAAAAATCTCTGGATCATCGCCGACGAGATCTATTCGCTGTTCCACTATGGCCATGGCCGCGCGCCGTCCTTCCTCGACATTGCGACGGCGGAAGACCGCATCCTGTTCGTCAACTCCTTTTCCAAGAACTGGGCGATGACCGGCTGGCGCGTCGGCTGGATCAAGACGCATCCGAGCCTGCAGCAGGTGTTCGAGAACCTGATCCAGTATTCGAACTCGGGCGTTGCCCAGTTCATGCAGCGTGGCGCGATCGCCGCGCTCGACGAGGGCGATGGTTTCGTCGTCGAACAGGTGGAGCGGGCAAGGAAGGCGCGCGACCTAGTCTGCGGCATTCTCGGCGCCACCGGTCGCGCTGGGTTCACCGTGCCGCAGGGCGCCTTCTATCTGTTCGTCACCGTCGACGGCATTACCGATTCCCGTGCCGCCGCCTTTGACATCGTCGACAAGGCCAATGTCGGCCTGGCGCCGGGCACCGCCTTCGGTCCCGGCGGCGAAGCCTTCCTCAGGCTTTGCTTCCACCGCCGCCTCGACCAGGTCGAGGAAGCCGCGCACCGGCTGGCGAAGTGGATGAAGACGATTTGAGCCGCTGAAGTCCGAATTGAAACCGCGCCGGCGAGCCAGAAGGCCGTCGAAGTAGAATTTCAAAATGGCTTCAGCCGCCTGACTTGGGCACCAGCAGGGGGACGATCCGATCGCTCTTCGCCACGGCAGGCCGTCCTGCCGAGCCGTAGGGAATGCCGAGTGCATCCCAGGTCTCAACCAGCGCGTCCTGCAGTCCCGCGATCAGCGCGTCGGAATGGAACGGCGTCGGCGTGATGCGCAGGCGTTCGGTGCCGCGCGGCACGGTCGGGTAGTTGATCGGCTGGATGTAGATGCCATGTACGCCGAGCAGGCGGTCGCTGGCCATCTTGCAGAGTTCCGGATCGCCAACCAGCACCGGCACGATGTGGGTCGGAGAGTCCATCACCGGCAGGCCGGCCGTTGACAGGATCTGCTTGGTCCGCGCTGCCTGCTGCTGCTGGGCGTCACGCTCGGCCTGCGAGCGCTTGAGATGGCGGATCGAGGTGGTGGCCGCGGCGGCGATCGCCGGCGGCAGCGCCGTGGTGAAGATGAAGCCCGGCGCATAGGAGCGCACCGCGTCAATGACGGCACTGGTGCCGGTGATGTAGCCGCCCAGCGTGCCGAACGCCTTGGCGAGCGTGCCTTCGATGATGTCGATACGGTCGGCCAGGCCCTCGCGCTCGGTGATGCCGCCGCCGCGCGGTCCGTACATGCCCACCGCATGGACCTCGTCGATATAGGTCATGGCATTGTAGCGCTCGGCGAGTTCGACGATCTCCCGGATCGGCGCGATGTCGCCGTCCATCGAATAGACGCTTTCGAAGACGATCAGCTTGGCGCGCTCGCGTCCCGCCGCCTGCAGCAGGCTTTCCAGATGCGCGACGTCATTGTGCCGGAAGATCTTCTTCTCGGCGCCCGAGCGCCGCACGCCTTCGATCATCGAGGCGTGGTTCAGCTCGTCCGAGATGATCAGGCAATTGGGCAGAAGCCGAGCGATGGTCGAGATCGAGGCTTCGTTGGAGACGAAGCCGGAGGTGAAGACCAGGGCGGCGTCCTTGCCGTGCAGGTCGGCAAGCTCATGCTCAAGCTCGACCAGCGGGTTGGAGGTGCCGGAAATGTTGCGGGTGCCGCCGGCGCCAGACCCCATCTTGCCGGCCGCTTCCTGGAACGCGGCGATGACATCGGGGTGCTGGCCCATGCCGAGATAGTCGTTGGAGCACCAGACGGTGATTTCCTCGGCGCGGCCGTTGGAGCGCCATATGGCGCGCGGAAACTTGCCCGCGATACGCTCGAGGTCGGCGAAGACACGATAGCGCCGCTCCGCATGGAGCTGGTCGATCGCTTCTTCGAAGAACCGCTGGTAGTTCATGTCGGCTTCCCAATTTTGCGCGGGATCATAATCATTGGCCTATTGGTCGTCCACCGGGCCGTTTTGGTCAAAATGCCACGCCCCGCACCTGTTCCTAACGCTGGCCGATCGTGGCCTATTCCCATTCCACGACACGCTCTGTGGATCACTTTTGTTTCAGCATGATGCCACATTTGGTGAACGCCGGTTACCGAGGGTTCTAATGGCCATGCGGCAGGCTTTCCAGTAGAGCGGGGTTTGAGACAGTTTCCGATAAATCTTGAGATGCGAGGACGCTGATGACGGTTTTGGTGACAGGTGGTGCCGGCTATATCGGCAGCCACATGGTCTGGGAATTGCTGGATGCCGGCGAAAGCGTGGTCGTGCTCGACCGGCTTTCCACCGGCTTCGAATGGGCGGTGGCGCCGGAGGCAAAGCTGGTGGTCGGCGATGTCGCCGACAAGGAATTGGTCGGTTCGATCATCAGGGACAACCATGTCGATGCGATCATCCATTTCGCCGGTTCGATCGTGGTGCCGGAATCGGTCGCCGACCCGCTCGCCTATTACGAAAACAACACCTCGAAGACGCGCACGCTGATCGAAACCGCGGTGCGCGAGGGCGTGCCGCATTTCATCTTTTCCTCGACCGCCGCCGTCTATGGCGGCGCCGGGCTGGAGCCGGTGCGCGAGGATGCCCGCCTGGCACCGGAATCGCCCTATGGCCTGTCCAAGCTGATGAGCGAGTGGATGTTGCGCGATGCCGGCCTCGCGCACGATATCCGCTACACTGCGTTGCGCTATTTCAACGTCGCCGGCGCCGACCCCAAGGGCCGCACCGGCCAGTCGACCCCGGGCGCCACCCATCTGATCAAGGTCGCCTGCGAGACCGCGCTCGGCAAGCGCCCGTTCATGCAGGTGTTCGGCACCGACTACCCGACGCCGGACGGCACCTGCATGCGCGACTACATCCATGTCAGCGATCTGGCGGCGGCGCATCGCCTGGCCCTGCAACGGCTGCGCGCCGGGGGACAAAGCCTCGTCGCCAATTGCGGCTACAGCCATGGCTATTCGGTGCTCGAGGTGATCGACAGTGTGCGGCGCGCCTTCGGCCACGATTTCGAGGTGAAGATGGGTGACCGGCGTCCCGGTGACGCCGCTGCCGTGGTCGCCAATTCGGACCTTGCCCGGGAGGAACTCGGCTGGACGCCGCAACGTGACGACCTCGACCAGATCGTTGCTGATGCGCTTGCCTGGGAACGCATCCTGACCAGCAAGAACTCCGCGCGCGGCTGAGCCAAGACACCAAGGGCTCGCAAGCCGCGCGGTGACGCGCTATGGAAGCAGTCGCGACGCAGCGTGGAGGCGCTGCGCCACGACGAGCTTTGGGGGATGGCATGAAAATAACGGTGCTCGGGGCCGGCGTTGTCGGTACGGCGGCCGCCTATTACCTGGCGGCCGACGGTCACGAGGTCACCGTGATCGAGCGGCATCCAGCGCCGGCGCGTGGCACCAGCCAGTCCAATGCAGGCCTGGTTTCTCCGGGCGATGCCACCGCCTGGGCCTCTCCAGCGGCGCTGAAGACGTTCCTGCGCGCGCTCTGGAACCATGATCTCGGCATCAAGGTGCGGCTGCGCTTCGATCCCTATTTCCTCGCCTGGAGCCTGCGTTTCCTGCGCCAGTGCACGGTGGCCCGGCTGCGCGCCAACAGTGAGGTCAAATTGCGCCTGGCGCTCTATTCGCGCGAGTGCATCAACGCCATCTCCGCCGACACCGGCATCCACTATGACGAGCGCAAGAAAGGCATTCTCTATTTCTTCCGCTCGCAGCACAGCCTCGACACCGGCACCGACAATTACCGCTATCTGGCCGGGCATGGCCTGCCGATCGAGATCGTCGGCCGCGACCGGCTGGTCGAGCTGGAACCAGGCCTTGCCGGGGTTAAGGAGAAGATCGCCGGCGGCGTCTATTCGCCGATCGACCAGACCGGCGATTCCAGAATGTTCGTCGACAATCTCGCCGCCTATGCCAGCGAAAAGCTTGGCGTCAAATTCCTGTTCGACACCACGGTCGAAGGCCTCGATATCGACGGCGACCGCGTGCGCGCGGTGATGACCTCGGCTGGTCCGATTGCAGGCGACGCCGTGGTCATTTCGATGGGGCCGGAAAGCGGCCTGCTTGGCCGCCGTTACGGCATCGACCTGCCGGTCTATCCGGTGAAGGGCTACACCGCGACGATTCCGCTGGAGGACGAGAGCAAAGGGCCGACCATGGGCGGCGCCGACGAGGACCAGCTGATGGCCTATTCCAGGCTGGGTAACCGATTGCGGCTGGCGTCGACCGCCGAATTCACCGGCTTCGACCGAACCCACAAGCCCAGCGACTTCGCCACCATGTTCAGGACCGGAAAGGATCTGTTCCCCGGCGCCTTCGACGAGAAGAAAGCTGTACTGTGGGCAGGCCTGCGGCCAATGATGCCGAACTCGGTGCCGGTCATCGGCCAGGCGCGCTACAAAAACCTCTATCTCGACACCGGCCACGGCCATGTCGGCTGGACCATGGCTTGCGGCTCCGGAAAATTTCTGGCCGACCTCGTTGCCGGCCGCAAGCCCGAGATCGACCCGCAGGGGTTGGTCTACAGGGGATAAAAATGTCGGGACCGCAAGTCGCCATCGACCTTGGCCGCATCGAGCGCAACGCCCGCACCATCGTCGACCGCTGTGCGCTATCGGGTATCAAGGTGTTCGGTGTCACCAAAGGCACGTGCGGCATGCCGCAAGTGGCGCGCGCCATGCTGCGCGGCGGCGTTGTTGGCATTGCCGAATCGCGGTTCGAAAACATCCGCCGGCTGCGCGACAGCGGCATCAATGCGCCGATCATGCTGCTGCGCAGTCCACCCATGGCACGCATCGAGGAGGTGGTGCGCACCGTCGACATTAGCCTGCAGTCGGAACTCGCCACCATCCGCGAAATCTCGCGCATCGCCGAGCGCATGGGCCGCGTCCACGACATCATGCTGATGATCGACCTCGGCGACCTCCGCGAAGGCATCTGGCCGAGCGACCTGATCCCCACGGTCGAGCGGATCCTTGAGTTCAAGGGCGTGCGCATCGCCGGCATCGGCACCAATCTCGGCTGCTTCGGCGCCATCATGCCGACGCCGGAGAATCTCGGCCAGCTCGTCGCCCATGCCTACAAGACCGAGCGGCTGTCCGGCAAAAGCCTCGACTGGATCTCGGGCGGCGCCTCGTCATCTCTGACGCTGCTGCTCGAAGGCAAGCTGCCTGCCGGCATCAACAATCTCAGGGTCGGCGAAGCCATCCTGCAAGGCGGCGTCGAGACCTTCCGCGATGTGCCGTGGCCGCAACTCGAGCCGGATGCCTGCCGCCTGACCAGCGACATCATCGAGGTCAAGCTCAAGCCGTCGCGGCCGATCGGCGAGTCCGGCTACGACGCCTTCGGCAACCAGCCGGTCTTCCCCGACGAGGGCGACAGGCTGCGTGCCATCGCCAATATCGGCCGCGAGGACGTGCTGGTCGAAGGGCTGACGCCGATCGCCAAGGGGATAAGGGTGCTCGGTGCCTCCAGCGACCATCTGCTGCTCGATGTGCAGGACGCCGAACCGCGGCCCACTGTCGGCGACCGCGTCGCCTTCCGCATGAGCTATGGTGCCATGCTGCTGGCGATGACGTCGGAGTATGTCGAGAAGGCGCCGATGCATGACGTCGCCGACTTTTCCGGCCGCAAGATGGTGTCGATCTCGGCCGAACAGGAGGCCGCCGGCATCCTCGCTCGCGAGGGAACCGGCGCGCGGCTGGAGGCGATGAATTTCGACGTCGTCGAACTGGCGGACATCGAGCGGCCACCCTCCGGGCTGATCCGACTGAGTGTTGGCACCGACCGCCGTATCGCCCACAAGGCGCTGACCGCAACGGCGCGCGCAACGCACTCCTTCGGCCTGATCTGGATCGATTCCATCGCCGCCCTGATGCCCGAGGATGAGGACGGCATCGACCTGCCGGAGGGCTCGGTTCTGGCGCGAACGCTCGGTCTCGACCATAAGGCCGGCGCGCTGCAGCCGCAGCTGTCGCCGGAAAATGTCGTCATCGTCGGCCTGCGCCACGCCGATCCGGCCGAGGCGCGGGTGCTGAAGGATTCGCGGGTGTCCGCCTTCACCATGACCGACATCGACGCCATGGGCATGCGCGACCTGATGCACGAGGCGATCCGCATAGCCACATCGGGCACGCAAGGTTTTCATGTCAGCTATTCGCCGACGGCCACCGAATTCGCCGGCTGGGCGGCCGGCTCCGGCGGGCTGACGGTGCGCGAGACGCATCAGGCGATGGAGGCGATCGCGCTCTCCGGTGGCTTGCTGTCCATGGATGTTTCTGGCCTGGTCGCGGATCTGGAGCCTCGGATCGGCACCGACACGGTCAACTTTGTCATGTCTGCCTTCGGCAAGCGGATCCTGTGATCAGCCCCGTGCTTCGACCGCCGTGCGCCAGGCGCTGACATAGTCCGCCCAGGCCGGGTCGGTTGGCGGCTCTGTTCTTTCGCCCTTGCCGTGCGTCGTTACCTGATCCGATGCCAGCAATGCCGCGCCAATGCTGGTGCCGGTGGCGGCCTCCGATGCGATGACGCTGCGTGCGGTTGCTGCTGCCAGCATGCGGACGAACAGCCGGTTGCGGGCGAACGGTCCTTCGACGGTGGTTGGGCCGTCGGCGCCGATCAGCTCGAGGCAGGTCGCCGTCATCAGCGCCAGATAGAAGGAGATGGCGGCGAAGCGCTGGCCGTTGCTGATGCCATCGGCATTGAGCCATGTTGCGGCCTGGTGTGGGAACGGCCCTGACCCTTGCTGGGTCGAAGGCAGCAGCAACGTCTTTCGCCCCAGCACGGCACCGATATCGTCTTCGGTCCAGTTCTCCGGCTGCCCTTCCGTCAGCAGCGAAAACTCGCGTCCACCCATGAAACGGGCCGAGGGGACGGGGTCGCCCAGCGCATTGACATTGACCAGCGTATCGCGCGCCGGATCGAGGTCGACCATCTTGCCGCCCACGGCCATCGACACCACCCAGGTCCCGGTCGAAACGATCGAGAAGGGCGGTGTGTCGGAGAGAAGATGCGGCAGCAGCGAGGCGTTGGAATCGTGCAGGCCGCAGAGGACGGGCGTTTGCGGATCAAGCCCCGTCCGCCTGGCGATCTCCGGCAAGATCGGCCCGAGACAGTCATTCGCCGGCCGCATCGGCACCATCAGCCGGTCCCATCCCATTGCGTCCACCAGTGACGAATAGTCGTACCACCAAGGGTTCCACAGGTCAGTGTGGCAGCCGAGCGATGTTATCTCGTTGGCTGCGACGCCGGTCAGGCGCAGCGCCCAATATTGCGGATACATCAGCATCGCCGTGGCCCTGGCGAACTCCGCCGGAAAGCACTTCTGTTGCCAGAAGACCTGCGCGCCGAGATTGAGGCCGAGCGGCAGACGCGGCGTGCCGGTTTCAGTGAAGGGCGGACGGATCGCGTCATACTCCGCAGTCAACCTGTCGGGGCCGTCGAACTCATAGTCGAGGACAGGCAAAACGAGTTCACCCGAAGCGTCGACCAGCGCGCCCGTCGCGCCGTGGGTGGTGATCGAAATGGCGTCGATGCGCTGTTCGCCGTTGAGGCTGGCCAGGCTGTCTAGGATGAACGTCCACAGCGCCTCGACATCGTGATGCGGGTAGGGCGCCCGGCGCAGCGGCGCATTGGCCATGCGGCGCAGCGCCACCTCGCTCAGCGTAACGAGATCGACCAGCGCCACCTTGGCGTTGGTCTTGCCGATGTCGATGACGGCGATGTGGCGCAGAGCACTCATGCCATATGGAACATTGTTTCCAGGGGCACTGCCACCGGCTCGTTGTCCGGCTTCGTCTCCATGAGGTCGGCCATATGGGCCCACCAGCGCTGCATCACCGGATGCCTGGGCAGGTCGGCCATGCCATGGTCGTCGCGCCGCCACAGCACGCCGAACAGGATGTTGGTTTCCTCATCGAGATGGATGGAATAATCCGAAACGCCGGCCTGCTTGAGCAGCGCGACCAGCGCCGGCCAGATCTCGTCGTGGCGCTTCTTGTACTCGGCCCTCATGCCGGGCTTGAGCTTCATCTTGAACGCGTATTTCTCCGGCATCACCTGTTACCACGCAGCCGCCGCCAGACGATCGGCAGGGCGATGACGATGATCAGCAGCAGGCCAATGAAGATCGACATGACGATGCCGGGCACGTTGAGCAGGCCGAGCCCGAAGGTCACCAGCCCCATGATGAAGGCGGCGAGCACGACGCCGACAATGCTGCCGGCGCCGCCCAGAATGCTGACGCCGCCGAGCACCACCATGGTGATGACTTCGAGCTCATAACCCTGCGCGATCGACGGCCTTGTCGAACCGAGCCGCGACGTGATCAGCACCGAGGCGATGCCCGACATCAGCCCGGTCAGGCAGAACAGGATGAATTTGATGCGGCCGACGCGCACGCCGGAAAACTGCGCCGCGACCGGATTGTTGCCGATGGCAAAGACGCGGCGGCCGAAACTCGTCCGGTGCAGCAGGAACCAGTAGACGATTGCTGCGATGAGGAAGAGCACCAGTTCGAACGACACCACCCACCAGACATAACCCTGGCCGAAGAAGGCAAAGCTTTCCGGATAGCCCTTGTAGGCCTGGTCGCCGAGGATGATGAAGGCGATACCGCGAAACAGGCTCATCGTGCCGATGGTGACGACGATCGACGGCAGCCCAAGCCTTGTCACCAAGAGCCCGTTGAAGGCGCCGCAGCCGAGCCCGACGACGATGCCGATCGCCACCAGCACCGGCGTGCCGGCGCCGGCCTGCACCGCCATGCCCATCATCGTCGAGGTGAGTGCGATGATGGCGGCGACCGAGAGGTCGATCTCGCCCGAAATGATCAGCAGCGCCATGGCAAAGGCGATCAGGCCCTTCTCGGTGAAATTGTAGGTCAGGTCCGACAGCGAATAGGGGTCGAGGAAATAGGGCGAGGCAAAGCTGTTGATGGCGAAGATGGCGACGGCCACCACGACCAGCAGCGCTTCCCAGGAAAAGATCGCTGAAGAGAGCGGCTTGTCGAGCCGGTCGGGAATATGGCGCGGGGCAGGGATGTCGGTCATGCCGCCTCCATTTTTCTCAGGATGATGCGGCCCTGCTGGCGTTCGCCGCGTGCGTTGAGCACGACGGCCAGGATGATGGCGCTGCCCGAAATCGCCATCTGCCAGAACGGCGAGATGTTGATGACCGGCAGCGCATTGGAGATGATGCCGAGGAACAGCGCGCCGAGCACCGCGCCACCGACCGAGCCGATGCCGCCGGCGATCGAGATGCCGCCGATGACGCAAGCGGCGATGATGTTGAGTTCATAGCCGTTGGCGACCTCGACCGAGGCGATCACATAGCGCGAGATCCAGAGATAGCCGGCCAGCCCACCGATCATGCCGGAGATGCAGAAGACGATGAATTTCGTCCGGCCGACATCGATGCCGGTATAGACCGATGCCGTCGGATTGACGCCGATCGCATAGATCGAGCGGCCAAGCGCCGTGCGCGTCATGAGGATGAAGAACAGCCCGATGACCAGGATGGCGATCCACGACAGCACCGGAATGCCAAGGAAGGCGGCGCGCTGGAAGCCGATGAAATCCGGGCTCATCTTGTCGGCATTGACCCAGGCGCCGCCGGACAGCACGAAGGTGGCGCCGCGATAGATGGTGAGTGTGCCCAGCGTCACCACGATCGAAGGGATGTTCAGCCGCCACACCAGCAGGCCGTTGATGGCCCCAAGCACCAGCCCGACGATGAGCGCGATGACGATCAGCAGCGGGATCGGGATCGCCGGATGCGCGGCATTCAGCATCGCCACCACCATGCCGGTGAAGCACAGGTTCGAGGCCATCGACAGGTCGATCGAGCGGGTCAGGATGACGACCATCTGTCCCAGCGCCAGGATCATCAGGATCGAGGTGTCGTTGAACACCTGGCGCAGATTGCCGGGGTCGGCAAAGGCTGGGAAACGTGTCGAGATCAGGCCGATCAGCACAATGATGGCCGCGGCCAGCCAGATCTCCCGGTATTTCAGAAAAGCCTTCATGCCGCGATCCCCGCTGCCGTCCGGACCAGCGTCTCGGCGTCCAGCCCCTTATTGTCATAGACCGCCGCGACAAGGCCTTCGCGCATGACGACGACGCGGTCGGACATGCCGAGAATCTCGGGTAGTTCCGACGACACCATGATCACAGACAGGCCCTGCGCGACGAGCTCGGCCATGAAGCCGTGCACGGCGGCCTTGGAACCAATGTCGATGCCCTTGGTCGGCTCGTCGAGGATGATCACCTTGGGCGCGGTCGCCAGCCATTTGGCGATGACGATTTTCTGCTGGTTACCGCCCGACAGCGTGCCGACATCCTGGCTGAGCGAGGAGGCGCGCAGATCCAGCCGCTCGGTGTAGGAGCGGGCAAGCGCGAACTCTTCCGACAGTCGCAGCAGGCCTGACTTGGAGGTGCGCTTGAGCGACGGCAGCGAGACGTTCTGGAAGATCGGCAGGCCGATCACCACGCCTTGCTTGCCGCGTTCCTCGGGCACGTAGACGATGCCGGCCTCGATCGAATCCGCCGCCGATTTCGGCGCGATCGCCTTGCCGTCCAGCGTGATCGTGCCGCCTGACGTGCGGGTGATGCCTGAAATCGCTTGCATAACCTCGCTGCGCCCGGCGCCGACCAGACCGTAGAAGCCGAGGATCTCGCCCTTGTGCAACTCGAAGCCGATGTCGTTGAACTCGGTCGGGTGCGACAGGCCGGCGACGGAGAGCACCGGCGCGCCGATCTCGGCCTTGCGCTGCGGAAAGATATGATCGACGGAGCGGCCGACCATCATGCGCACGATCTGGCTCTGGCTGGCGTCCTTGATCAGGCCTTCGCCAACCATCTCGCCATCGCGGAACACCGTGTAGCGGTCGGCGATCCGATAGATCTCGTCGAACTTGTGGCTGATGAACAGGATCGCCTTGCCCTCGCTCTTGAGGAATTCGATCAGCAGGAAGAGCTCCTCGATCTCCTTCATCGATAGGGCGGCGGTCGGCTCGTCCATGATGACGATCTGGGCGTCGATCGACATGGCGCGGGCAACGGCGACCAGATGCTTGTTGGCGATGCCGAGGTCCTTCAACCGCGCATCGGCGTCGATGTGGCCGGCATGCATAGTGTCGAGCACTTCGCGCGCATTTTTGCGCATGGTGCGCCAGTCGATGGTGCCGAAACGCGATCGCGGCGCATGGCCGAGAAAGATGTTTTCGGCGACGCTCAGATCGTCGAACAGCACGGTTTCCTGATGGATGGCGGTGACGCCATGGCCGAAGGCGGCATGCGCGCTGGGCAGAGTGACGGCCTGGCCGTCAATGCCGATCGTGCCGGCGTCTGGTTGGTAGATGCCGGTCATGATCTTGACCAGCGTCGACTTGCCGGCGCCGTTCTCGCCGATCAGTGCCGTCACCTGGCCGGGATAGAGCGACAGGCTGACATTGTGCAGCGCGCGCACGCCGGGAAAGCTTTTTGAGATGCCGGACAGCGTCAGGCGTGGCGTGGAGGCCAAAGGCCCTTCCTTCACCGTGCCGTTGTGGGCTGTCGTGTCCATGGTCGTATCAAGCCCTGAAAGAAAGGTCCGTTTAAAGGCGCGGCGGGACGTGAGCCCCGCCGCGACAGCTTGAGAGGGTCCGAGATCAATAGATCTTGGAGAACTTCTCGATGTTGGTCTTGTCGAACTGGAAGGGCGGAGCCATCGCAGCCGAGTTCGAGTCGTCGAGCGTGACCTTGCCGACACGGCCGATCGACAGCGTGGCGCCTGGCTTGGCCTCTTCCTTCTTCACCGCCAGATCATGGGCGAGGTAGACGGCCGAGTAGCCGAGGTCGATCGGGTTCCAAAGAGCCACGGCCTGTGAAGCGCCGTTGTCGATGAACTTCTTGAACTCGGACGGTAGCGCGAGACCGGTGACATTGACCTTGCCGATCAGCTTCTCGTCGGTGACGACCTGGGCGGCGGCAACGACGCCGACGGTGGTCGGCGCGATGATCGCCTTGAGGTTCGGATAGGACTTCAGCAGGCCCTTGGCTTCGTCGGTGCTCTTGGCCGAGTCGTCATCGCCATAGACGGTGGCGACGAGCTTGATCTTGGGGAACTTCTCCGGCAGGATTTTCTTGGCCGCGTCGATCCAGGCATTCTGGTTGGTCGCGGTCGAGGAGGCCGACAGGATGGCGACGTCGCCGCCTTCCGGCAGATAGTCGGCGGCAAGCTTGATGATGGTCTCGCCGATCAGGCCGGTGTCGGACGGGTTGAGGTGAAGCTGGCGGCCTTCCTTGGCGACGCCCGAATCCCAGGAGATGACGGTGATGCCGCGCTCCATGGCCTTCTTCAGCACCGGCACCAGCGCGTCGGCGTCATTGGCCGAAATGGCGATGGCGTTGACCTTCTGCGCGATCAGCGAGTTGACCACTTCGATCTGCGCTTCGGCGGTCGCCTTGGTCGGGCCGGTGTAGATGATGTCGACATCGCCGAGTTCCTTGGCCGCCTCTTCGGCGCCCTTGTTGGCGGCATCGAAGAAGCCGTTGCCGAGCGACTTCACCACCAGTGCGATCTTGACGTTTTCGGCATAGGCTGCGTTCACGAACATGGCGGCGGAAAACGCCGCTGTAACCATCAATTTCTTCAGAAAGCTCATCGAATATCCTCCCTTGAGCGTTGCATTCCATCGTCGCTGCGGGCGTGAGGGTGTCTCAGGCCTGCAGTGAAGATTCTTCCTTTGCCGACTTGCGGGCGACGATCAGCGTCACGCCTGCGGTCTCCAACATCTTGGCTTCACGATCGTCGATACCGTCATCGGTGATGACGGTGGCGATGCGCGACAGTCCGCACAGGATCAGGCTGGAGCGCTTGCGGAATTTCGAGGAGTCGACCAGCACCACCAGCTCGTCGGCCTGGTCGATCAGTTTCTGCTCCGCCTGGATCAGCAGCGGGTCGCCTTCCATCAGGCCGAGCGGCCCCAGCCCTTGCGCGCCCATGAACATGCGGCGCGCGTAGAAATTGCGCGTCACGTCATTGTCGAAGGGCGACAGGATGATGTTCTGCTCGCGATAGATCGTGCCGCCCGACAGCATCACCGTGTTCTTGGAGTGCTTGAGCAGATGCTCGGCGATCGGGAATGAATTGGTGAAGATCGGCATGCGGCGGCCGGTCAGGAAATGCACCATCTGAAAGGTGGTGGTGCCGCCATTGATGATGATCGGCTCGCCATCCCCGCACAATTCGACAGCCTCGCGGGCGATCGCCCGCTTTTGCGAAGCGTTGATCGTTTCGTTGACGGAAAAGGGCCGGCCGGCCAGGCCGATGAATTGCGGTGGCGAGATCGCCTCGGCGCCGCCGCGCACCCGGCGCAGGCGCTTTTGCACATGAAGAGCCGCGATGTCGCGCCGGATCGTCGCCTCGGACGACTCCGTCAGGTCGACCATCTCCTGCACCGTCACCACAGGCTTTTCCTGGACGGCGGACAGAATGATCCTGTGGCGCTCTTTTTCGTGCATGGTTCCTCCCTGCCTGGCCATCTAGGCACTCAAAACGAGCAGTGTCAATCATTTCCGATCATATAATTTCATTGTGCAGTGCAATATGATTGATGTTGATCGTTTGTGATTGACAAGCGGGCTGCTTGCGTAGACATTCCCGGCAAAATGGACCGCGGCTTTTTGCGTCCCAGGGAGGATAACTATGCTCGACAAGCGCTCCGGCTCGCGCCTTGCCAATCTGTGGGATGATGCGAAAGCCAAGGGGATGAGCGACCCCGAGCTTCTGGTCTATCGTTCCAACACACTCGGCTCCGACAAGCGCGTCACCAATTATGGCGGCGGCAACACCTCCTCCAAGATCCAGCAGAAGGATCCGCTCAGCGGCGAGACCGTCGAAGTGCTCTGGGTCAAGGGCTCCGGTGGCGACAGCGCGTCGATCAAGCTCGATGGCTTCGCCACGCTCTACATGGACAAATTGCGCGCGCTGAAAGGCCTTTATCGCGGCGTCGAGCATGAGGACGAGATGGTGGGATACCTGCCCCACTGCACGTTCAACCTCAATCCGCGCGCGGCCTCGATCGACACGCCGCTGCACGCCTATGTGCCGAAGCCTTTCGTCGACCACATGCATCCCGATGCCATCATCGCGATTGCCGCGGCGAAGGATTCCAAAGCGCTGACCAAGGAGATTTTCGGCGACGCCATCGGCTGGCTGCCGTGGAAGCGTCCGGGCTTCGAGCTTGGCCTGTGGCTGGAGAAGTTCTGCACGGAAAATCCCGCCGCCAAGGGTGTCATCCTGGAAAGCCATGGCCTGTTCACCTGGGGCGACACGCCCAAGGAATGCTACGAGACGACGATTTCGGTGATCAACCAGGCGATCGAGTGGTTCGAGCGCCGTGCCGAGGGCCTGGCGATCTTCGGCGGCGAAGTGGTCAAGTCGCTCGATGCCAAGGAGCGCCGTGCCATCGCGGCGAAACTGATGCCGAAAATTCGCGGCCTGATCTCGGAAAAGAGCCACAAGCTCGGCCATTTCGACGATTCCGCCGCCGTGCTCGAATTCGTCAACTCCAGAGATTTGCGGCCGCTGGCGGCACTCGGCACCTCATGCCCCGACCATTTCCTGCGCACCAAGATCCGGCCGCTGGTCATTGAGTTCGATCCGGCAAAGCCTGATGTCGATGCGGTGATCGCCCGCCTCGCCGACGACATCGCCGAATACCGTGTCGGCTACCAGGCCTATTACGACAGCTGCAAGCATCCGGACTCGCCGGCCATTCGCGATCCCAATGCCGTGGTCTATCTGATGCCCGGCGTCGGCATGTTCACCTTCGCCGGCGACAAGGCGACGGCGCGCATCTCGGGCGAATTCTACGTCAACGCCATCAACGTCATGCGCGGCGCCTCGACTGTCTCGTCCTATGTCGGCCTGCCGGCGCAGGAAGCCTTCGACATCGAATACTGGCTGCTCGAGGATCTCAAATTGCAGCGCATGCCGAAGCCGAAGTCGCTTGCCGGCCAGATCGCGCTGGTCACCGGCGGCGCCGGCGGCATCGGCCGCGCGACGGCCAACCGGTTGCTGCGCGAAGGCGCCTGCGTCGTGCTGGCTGACATCGATGAAACAGCGCTCGCCAGCGCCAATGAGGAGCTGGCCAAGGCCTATGGCAAGGATTTTGTCCGCCCCGTGGTCATCAACGTCACCTCGGAAGACCAGGTCATCGCCGGCTTTGCCGAGACGGCGGTCGAGTTCGGCGGCATCGACATTCTGGTGTCGAATGCCGGTCTCGCTTCCTCGGCGCCGATCGAGGAGACGTCGCTGGCGCTGTGGAACAAGAACATGGATATCCTGTCCACGGGCTATTTCCTGGTCTCGCGGGAAGCATTTCGGCTGTTCAGGGTCCAAAAAATCGGCGGCAATGTCGTCTTCGTCGCCTCCAAGAACGGCCTTGCCGCTTCGCCCAACGCCGCAGCCTATTGCACCGCCAAGGCCGCCGAAATCCATCTGGCGCGATGCCTTGCGCTAGAGGGCGCGGAAGCGCAGATCAGGGTCAATGTCGTCAATCCGGACGCGGTGCTGCGCGGTTCGAAAATCTGGACCGGCGAGTGGAAGGAACAGCGCGCCGCCGCCTACAAGATGTCCACGGACGATCTGGAAGAACATTACCGCTCGCGCTCGATGCTGAAGCGCTCGGTCTTCCCGGAAGACATCGCCGAGGCGATCTATTTCTTCGCCTCCGACATGTCGGCCAAATCGACCGGCAACATCATCAACGTCGACGCCGGCAACGCGCAGAGCTTTACGCGATAGCCGCTTCGCCCTTCTCCCCGTCACTATACGGGGAGAAGGTGCCGGCAGGCGGATGAGGGGCAGCGCTGCCCGAACATATTGGGAGGAATAGCAGTTTGTCCGAAACCATCATCTCGGCCGACCTCGTCGCCAGCCACAACACCGCGCGTAAGCCCGACCTCGAGCGCGACTACGCCTCGCTCGGCGAGCGCCTCGACCGCCGGGGCATCGCCATCGACGCTATCCGCGGCAAGGTGGAAAAATTCGCGGTTGCCATACCGTCCTGGGGCGTCGGCACCGGCGGCACGCGCTTTGCCCGCTTTCCCGGCGCCGGCGAGCCGCGCGACATCTTCGACAAGATCGAGGACTGCGCTGTCATCAGCCAGTTGACGCAGGCGACGCCGACCGTTTCCTTGCACATTCCGTGGGACAAGGCCGATCCGAACCGGCTCAAACAGGCGGCCTCGCGCTTCGGCCTCGGCTTCGATGCCATGAACTCCAACACCTTCTCCGACGCCAAGGACCAGAAGCTCTCCTACAAATTCGGCTCGCTCTCGCATGCCGATGCCGGCACGCGGCGTCAGGCGGTCGAACACAATCTCGAATGCATCGAGATCGGCAAGACGCTCGGCTCCAAGGCATTGACGGTGTGGATCGGCGACGGCTCGAACTTTCCCGGCCAGGTCAATTTCGCCAAGGCGTTCGAGCGCTATCTCGACGCCATGAAGCAAGTCTATGCCGGGCTGCCCGCTGACTGGAAGCTGTTCACCGAACATAAGATGTACGAACCGGCCTTCTATTCCACGGTCGTACAGGACTGGGGCACCAACTACCTCATCGCCAAGGAATTGGGCGACAAGGCCTTCTGCCTCGTCGACCTCGGCCACCACGCGCCCAACGTCAACATCGAGATGATCGTGTCGCGGCTGATCCAGTTCAAGAAACTCGGCGGCTTCCACTTCAACGATTCGAAATATGGCGATGACGACCTCGACGCCGGCTCGATCGATCCCTACCGGCTGTTCCTGGTCTTCAACGAACTGGTCGATGCCGAACTGTCCGGCGCCGAGGGTTTCGATCCCGCTCACATGCTCGACCAGAGCCACAACGTCACCGATCCGATCGAAAGCCTGATGCTGTCGGCGGTCGAGGTGCAGCGCGCCCATGCGCAGGCGCTGCTGGTCGACCGCAAGGCGCTGGAAGGTTTTCAGGAGGCCAACGACGCGCTGATGGCGACGCAAACCCTGAAGGCGGCCTACCGCACCGATGTCGAGCCGATCCTGGCCATGGCGCGGCTGAACGCCGGCGGCGCCATCGATCCGGTCGCCGCCTACCGCGCGGCGGGCTACCGGGCCAAGGTCGCGGCCGAGCGGCCGGCGGTTGCCGGTGGCTCGGGCGGAATTGTCTGACACGCCTGACATCTGAATTGATGCGTCTGGCCCACCGTTGCTGGTGGACTCGGCCACTGCAACGGGTTCTTCTAGGCATCCGCGCCAGGAGAACCCGCCATGCACGTCACCCGTCGGACACTGATCGCCGCCAGTCTTTCCATCACCTTCGCCCTCGCGCCGTTGACCAGCGTCTTCGCCGCGTCGCCCGCGCCGGCCAAGGGCGAGCACGGCATGGTGGTCACGGCCCAGCATCTGGCCTCGGAAGTCGGCGTCGAGGTGCTGAAGAAGGGCGGCAATGCCGTCGATGCGGCGGTCGCCGTCGGCTACGCGCTGGCCGTCGTCTACCCCAATGCCGGCAATATCGGCGGCGGCGGCTTCATGACCATCCGTTTCGCCGATGGCAAATCGACCTTCCTCGATTTCCGCGAGCGCGCGCCGCTGGCGGCAACCAAAACCATGTATCTCGACAAGGACGGCAATCCGGTGAAGGGCGCCAGCCTCGACGGCTATCTCGCCGTCGGCGTGCCGGGCTCGGTCGCCGGTCTCGAAATGGCGCGCGAGAAATACGGCACGCTGTCCAGGCAGGATCTGATGGCGCCGGCGATCACCTATGCCAAGGACGGGTTCATCCTCACTCAGGGCGATGCCGCCTCATTCGCCGGCAGCGCTGAAAGGTTGGCGAAGGACCCGGCGGCGGCTGCCGCCTTCCTGAAACCCGACGGCAAGCCCTACGGCATCGGCCAGAAGCTGGTTCAACCTGACCTTGCCGCGTCGCTCTCGGCGATTTCCGAAAAAGGCCCCGATGCCTTCTACAAAGGCGCCATCGCCGACGCCATCGTCAAGGCGAGCGGCGCCAAGGGCGGCATTCTGGCCAAACAGGATTTCGAGCAATATGCGGTGCGCGAACTGAAACCCGTCACCTGCTCCTATCGCGGCTACGAGATCACCTCCTCACCGCCGCCGAGCTCCGGCGGTGTCATCATCTGCGAAATCCTCAACGTGCTCGAAGGCTATCCGTTGTCTTATCTCGGTACTGGCTCGGCCGAGACGGTGCATGTCATGGTCGAGGCGATGCGCCATGCCTATGTCGATCGCAACTCGGCGCTCGGCGATCCCGATTTCGTCGACAATCCGGTCTCGAAACTGCTGGACAAGGCCTATGCCAAGGATATCCGCGACAAGATCGATCCGTTCCGGGCCGGCGTATCGCAGGACCTGATGCCGAAGGGTTTTGGCGAGTCGAAGGAAACGACGCATTATTCGATCATCGACAAGGACGGCAATGCGGTCGCGGTGACCTATACGCTGAACGGCTCCTTCGGCGCCGGCGTCGTTGCCGACGGCACCGGCATCCTGCTCAACAACGAAATGGACGATTTCACCCAGAAGCCCGGCGTGCCCAACCTCTATGGCCTGGTCCAGGGCGAGGCCAACGCCATCCAGCCGAAGAAGACACCGCTCTCATCGATGAGCCCGACCATCGTCGCCAAGGACGGCAAGCCGTTCATGGTTATCGGCAGCCCGGGCGGCTCGCGCATCATCACCATCACGCTGGAAGCGATCGTCAACGTCATCGACCACGGCATGAACATCCAGGAAGCGATCGACGCGCCGCGCATCCATCATCAATGGTTGCCCGACACGGTTTATGTCGAGCCGTTCGGCCTGTCGCCGGACACCGAGAAATTGCTGGCCGGGATGGGCTACCATCTCGATCTCGGCGGGCAGACCTGGGGGCAGGCGGCCGGCATCTTGGTCGGCGGCAAGAGTCTGGCGGAAATCGAGAAGGGCGGCGGCGCGCGCTACAATGGCGCCATCGACAGCCGCGCCGCCTCAGGCGAGGCGGTCGGATACTGATCCCAGGTGGATTCTCGGATAGCGCCGGCTCACGGTAGGGCCGGGGTCATCAGGTAACCAGCGTGACGGTCGATGCGATCAGCATCAGCGCGGCGATGCCGACGAACAGCGCGTAGATGCGCGGCCGGTCGAGCAGAAGCGCGTTTCCGGAGATCCAGGCCGAGGTGGCGCCGCCGAGCGCGAAGAGGAAGCCGTTGCGATGGCCAAAGGTCATCGATGCGGCCATCAGTCCGCCAATGATTAGAGCGCCGAACACGATGATCACGGCGACCGCGTACTTCTCGAAATCGTTGCCGCCGCCCATGGCTGGCCCGATCGCATTCAGATTGGACAGGTCGTCTGGATCGAAAGGGTTCGTCGACCCGTATTCGTCTTGACCGATCGATTCTCGCATCACTCATTCTCCGCTGACCGGCAACAAACCATCAACACTTGCCGAGTGCAACCCGATCGCACGCCCCTCTCCGTGTTGGCCGTCATCTTCAACACGTTCCGGCGGCGCTTGTCACCGCTTTTTCGGGGCACCCGGCTCGAATGCAACACCCGCCCGCGCTCTGACGGCACGCCGTGATCTCATTTCCATATAGGCCCCGTTCTCGGGGAAAAGATGATGCCGCCGATCAATTCGACGCCCGCATGCGCCACGCGGCTGCGGCGGGGAGTCGCAGCATCCAGGCATGCGACAGCGAGATTGTTGATATCCGGTTGCATCTTAAATGTTGACTATGAAAATCATGTTTTATAGTCAACCGACATGGGCCGCTCGAGGCCGTCGTCCGCAAACAGGCACGCCACGTTGGAAACAGACCAGGAAGCCCGGCCCGGAGGGACAGCCAAACCCGCGCGCGGCTGCATAAGCCGACGCGGCACTTTTGCGCTGTTCGCATTGCCCTTGGCCGTACTCATGCCGCGGGCGGCCGCGGCGAAGCCTTTGCGCATCGTCTGCCTGGACGACGGGCTGGCGGAGACCTTGCTGATGCTCGGCGTTACGCCAATCGCCGTCGCCGACCATGAAGTCTGGGAGAAGTGGGTGGTCGAGCCGCCACTGCCGCCTGAAGTTGCCGATATCGGCACGATCCTGGAGCCCAATCTCGAATTCCTGCAGCAGCTTCGCCCCGACATCATCCTCTCCACTCCCTATCTCGACGGCATCAAGCCGCTGCTCGAACGCGTCGCGCCGGTGACGACGATCGGCATCTACACGCCGGACGGCCAGCCCTATCGGCGTGCAATCGAGGCGACCCGGCAACTCGCGGCACTGGTCGGCAAGGAAAGCGAAGGCGAAGCGCTGATCGCGGCGACGGAAGCCTGTTTCGCCGATGTCAGGCAGAGGCTGGAACCGCTTTCGGCGCGGCCGATCTACGCCGTCAGCTTTCTCGATCCCCGCAATGTGCGCGTCTATGGCGAGAAAAGCCTGTTTCAGGCGGTGTTCGACCGCATCGGCATCCGCAACGCCTGGACCGGCGAGACAAATTACTGGGGATTTTCGACCGTCGGCATCGACGGCCTGGCGACGTCGAGTGACGCGCGCCTTGCCTATCTCGAGCCCCTGCCGGAAGGGGCGGGCGGCACGCTGACCGAAAGCCCGGTCTGGAACGCCATGCCTTTCGTGCGCAACCGCTCGATCATGCGCCTTGCCCCAGCGTTGATGTTTGGCGCGCTGCCTTCGGCGAGCCGCTTTGCCCGGCTGCTGGCCGCGGCGCTGACGGCGGAGCGCGCCGGTGGCTGAGCAGCAAGCAATCTTGTCCGGCGACACCAGCCTCGTTCCCGGTCGTGGGGCGACGGCTCGCCTATCAGACAAATATCCCCTGGGCGCGATTCTGCTTTGCGTCGTGCTTCTTGGCGCTGCAGCCGTAGCGACCCTCTCGAACCTCGTCGTGCAATTGCCGCCGGCGCTCTGGCTCGATGCGCTCGCCAGCCCCGATATCGACGACATGCGGCAGGTGCTCGTCCACTATGCCTTCCTGCCCAGGCTCGCCGTCAGCCTTCTCTGCGGCGCGGCCCTCGGATTGGCCGGGACGGTGCTGCAACAGGTCCTGCGCAACCCGCTCGCCTCGCCCGAAACCATCGGCGTCTCGGCCGGCGCCCATCTGGCGCTGGCGCTGGCGACGCTGCTTGCGCCGTCGCTGCTTGCCTACGGCCGCGAATGGGTGGCGCTTGCCGGCGCCTTCACCGCCGTTGCCGCGGTCTTCGCGCTGTCCTGGCACAAGGGCCTGTCGCCGCTCTCGGTCGTGCTCGCCGGGCTCGTCGTCAGCCTCTATGCCGGCGCCATTGGTGCCGCCCTGGTGGTGCTGCGGCATGAATGGCTGGCGAGCCTATTCATCTGGGGCGCCGGCTCGCTCGGCCAGCAGGACTGGTCGAAGACGCTGTGGCTCTTGCCGCGCCTGGGCGGTGCCGCGCTGCTGATCGGGCTGATGGTGCGGCCGTTGACCTTGCTTGGCCTCGACGATGAAGGCGCGCGCAGCCTGGGCGTCCCGCTCGGCGCCTATCGCTTCGCCGGACTGGCGGCGGCGGTCGCGCTCATCGCCTTTGTCGTCGCCGCCGTCGGCGTCATCGGTTTTGTCGGCCTCGCCGCCGCGACCCTTGCCCGCATCGGCGGCGCCCGGCGGCTCGGCCAGCAACTGGTGATGGCGTCGCTCATCGGCGCCGCCTTGCTGTGGGCTGCCGACCAGGGCGTGCAGATCGCGACCGGCCCGCAAGGTGACCTGCTGCCGACCGGCGCCATGACCGCGCTTCTCGGCGCGCCGCTGCTGCTGTGGCTGCTGCCGCGCCTGGCGCTCGGGCTGGAAACGCCGGCGCTCGGTTCGGAGCGCCTGCCGCGCGCTCGCCACTCCGCCCTCGTGCTGGCGGTTATCGGCGGCGTCCTGCTTCTGCTGCTCGGGCTGGCCCTGCTTTATGCGCCGGGGCCGCATGGCTGGGCATTCGCGTTTGGCGACCAGTTGCAACCCTTGTTGTCCTGGCGGCTGCCCCGAGTGTCCGCCGCGCTGGCCGCCGGCGCCATGCTGGCGCTGGCTGGCCTGATGATGCAGCGTCTCACCGGCAATCCGATGGCCAGCCCAGAAGTGCTTGGCATCAGCGCCGGCGCCGCGCTCGGCATGATGGTGGCGCTGTTTTCGCTGTCAGATGCCGGCCGCCCAGTGCAGACCGCCGCCGCCACCATCGGTGCCTTCGCTGCCCTCTTGGTCACGCTGGCGATCGGCCGCCGCGCCGCCTACGCGCCGGAGCGGCTGCTGCTTGCCGGCGTCGCTCTGACCGCCCTGTTCGACGCGCTGATCCTGGTGCTCACCGCCACCGGTGACCCGCGCGCCATGCTTTTGCTCAACTGGCTCACCGGCTCGACCTATGGCGTCGACGCGAACTCGGCGCTTTTGACCTCGACGATCGCCTTTTGCCTGTTCCTGGCAGCGCCACTGTTCATGCGCTGGCTGGACATGCTGCCGCTCGGATCCGCCACGGTGCAAAGCCTCGGCGTCAACCTCAGGGCGACGCGGCTTCTGGTGCTTCTGATGGTGGCAGCGCTCACTGCCGCGTCGACGCTGGTTGTCGGGCCGTTGACCTTCATCGGCCTGATGGCGCCGCACCTGGCGCGGCGCCTTGGCCTGTCGCGCGCGCTGCCGCAAGCCGTCGGCGCGGTGCTCGTCGGCGCGCTGATCATGGTCTGCGCCGACTGGGTCGGCCGCACCGCCATCTTTCCGCGCCAGATCCCGGCCGGCCTCGTCGCCACGCTGATCGGCGGCCCGGTGCTGATGTGGCTGTTGCGCCGCCGCTGATTTTGTCCCTGTGAGATATTCGTGTCCAAGTCGACGCCAGCCTCGATCGCCGACACCACCGTCCACGATCTCCTGTCCAGCGCGGGCGGCGACCCCTGGCGGGTCTTCATCCATGTGCCGTCCGGGCCGGCGCCCGAGGCCGGCTGGCCGGTGCTCTACTTGACCGACGGCAACGCCGTCATCGGCACGGCGGTCGACGCCATGCGTGCGCAGGCCTTCTATCCCTTGGGCACCAATGTCGGCTGGGGCGTCATTGTCGCCATCGGCTATCCCGTCGACGGCGCTTATGACCCACTGCGCCGCTCCTGGGACCTCGGCCCGCCGCCGGGCAAGACCTATCCGCCCTTCTATGAGGGCACATCAGAAGTCAGGACCGGCGGGGCAGGGCAATTCCTGGCCTTCATCGAGGATGAGCTGAAGCCGTGGGTCGCCAGTCGGACCAGGATCGACGAGGCGCGCCAGGCGCTTTACGGCCATTCCTTCGGCGGCCTGTTCGCACTCTACGCGTTGTTCACCCGCCCGCTTTCGTTCCGCACCTTTATCGCCGCCAGCCCCGCCATTTATTGGGAAGACCGCGCCATCGACCGCTTTCTCGAAGGCTTCGAGGCGGCCGTCCCCGATGGCCTGACGGCCGATGTGATCCTGTCGGCCGGCGAGTACGAGACCGAGAAGCTGGCGCCGTTCCAAATCGGCGCGGAGGACGAGGAAAAGCGCCTGCAGCAGAAGAAGCTGACACGCACAGGTGATTTCGCGCGGGCAATGGCCGAGCGCCTCGACGCTCTGCCTGGGATCCGCGCGAGCTTCGAGCTGCATGCCGGCGAAAACCACATGTCGATCCTGCCGGTGACGGTCAACCGTGCGGTGCAGGCTGCCTTCGCGGTGAGGGAAAGGAATACCGTCCTTGAACGCCTGCCTCGGTAAGACGGTAGGCACCGCGCGCCGTCATTCCTGTGAAGGGGGGGCGCTCAATCGACGATAGGGGACGCCATCGAAGCTTGCCGTCACAAAATCCGTGACGGACATCTTGCGCTTGCGTCCGTCGCTGCAGGCGTAAACCGGCCAACCGGCATCGCTGCATTCGCTGGCAGCGCAGATACGCGCCAGGCAGTTACCGATAGTCAATCGGAAGCCGCCCTTGCCGACGAAGCCTTGCAACAAGCTGCCGTCCGCCGCGCGCCATGTCCGCGCACGGAATTCCGCCCGCAAAAGCGATGGTTCGAGAGAGACCGCAAGATTGGTTTCGCCGGGACGCCCTGTGAGCTGCAGACGGAAGCGCGCCATTGCAGTCGCGTATGCGGTCACAAGATCTGGTTCGTGAAAATAGGCGATCGGCAGGTTGGAGCGGTCAAGCAGATGAGACATGCGCTCGCCTGCCTCTACCGGCCTCAGCAAGACAACAAAGGTAAGAAAGGCGAAGCAAGCTCGCGACATTTTCCAGCAGCCACATCGATCTCGGCCTGCCGGTTTTGCCCCGGTTGCCCGTCCAGTAACATCCCGCCAATCGTCGCCCTGCGCAAGCCGCTTGCTGGGGCAGTCCATAAGGCGGCCGCGTGTGCAATTCGCAAGGCCACCGAGGTTAAAGCGCTTGGAGTCGAAGAGTTGACCCGCCTCGGCGAATTTGCGCGGGCGATAGCCGAGCGCCTCGATAGACTGCCTGGCGTGCGCGCGAGTTTCGAACTGCATGCCGGCGAGAACCACATGTCGATCCTGCCGGTGACGGTCAACCGCGCTGTGCAGGCGGCGTTCGCGGTGAGAGGCCGCTAGGCGCCCGCGGCCTTGATCCTCAAAATCATGTCTTCCTGTTTTGCGGCCATGTCCGCGTCCATCGCGCCAAAGCGAAGGGTGCAGCGGAACATCCCTTCCGGAGCGATGCGAACGAGGCGGCCTCTTTCCTCGGCCGCGCGATAGCCATCGGGTTCGGCAGTTGCCGGCAGCACAAGGCCGAGCGCGTCCTGGTCGCGGCCGCGCGTGATCCAGCGCACGGCATAATTCAGTTCATCAGGGCAAAAGCTGACGAAATCCGCTGTCTGGTCAGGGTGGACCTGCAATGCGTGCGCCCAGCCCTCTGCATCCGCCCTTGCCTTCATTGTCAACACGAGTTCGGGGTCGATCGGCTCGCCCTTGGTCAGCAGACGATGCCGCGAGGGATCGGCGACTATGGCATCGCGGTAGGCAAGGTAGCTTTCGCTCGGCGCGAAAAAGGGCGGAAGCACCTGGCGCACGATGATGTCGGCGCGGTCGTCGACCACGCTGTCGACCAGACGACCGTCATCTACCGGTCTGAAATTGATGTGCGCCAGATACATCAAATTCATGGGCGAGCGCTTCAGGTTGGTGATGGCGATGTCGACGGCAACGCCGGTGGCGTCGCGCTGCAGCCGCACGGTCGGTTGCGTCACATAGTCGTGGCTGAAGGCGACAGTCTGGCGGCAGCGCCCGGTCAGGGCCATGAACGGCCCTTCGGCATTGTCCCCGATGATCAGCTGGACATCCCCATAGGGTGCATTGGGCAGGTCGCCATGCAACGGATGGCGGTCGTCCGGACCCGGATTGCCCATAGCGGTCGCGCCACAGTGAATGAAGAATGCGCCGTAGTTGGAGAGATAGTCCCGGGTCGCAACCGGCTCGTCGAACATCGAGCGCATGGTCAGCGAGCGGTTGAGGAACGTTGCGTCCCAAATCTGCTGCCCCTGGAACGGCAGCATGACGATTTCGCCCTTCGCGTTGCTGATGCGAAGACCGGCAACGCCGGATCGATAGCGAAAGGCGGTGGCGACAAGCCCGCGATATCGCGCCACGGTGGTTTCCAGCGGACCAAACTGTTCGGGCACGAGATCGACGAAGACATGATCGGAATATTCGTAATGCATTGTTTCGACCTCTATCTGCCGCAAGCGCGCATGCCGATAGTCGCAGGAAGTGCCTGGAAATCAACGGCGGTGAGCCTCGGATGCTCCGCCATACCGGCTGACGCTCTCGACCGGGCGGCCCGGCAGTTTGGAGATCGCCGGACAATTTCCTCGAATGTTGGGTGCTGGCCCGAGCTTGGCGAATTCCACCGGACACTGGTCCTAAATGTCAGTCGGTACCCGTCAAAGTCGGTAGACTTCTCCCGGTTCGCCAGCTAGGCAGATCGATATCAAAAGAGGGCAGACTCGGGGATCATCCAAAGTGAAAATCAGATACGTCGCCGGCATAAGCTGGCCACGCAGTGGACATCACCTGATGCATCGGCTCGCCCTGAGCTATTTCGGCAACGATTTCAATTACTGCCTGTTTTATCCCACTGATAATCCTGATTGTTGCCGCACCTTTCCGTGCATCCGGCCGGGGGTCAAATTCTCGAAGAACCACGATTTCGATCTATCGGGCCGGATCCTGCCGGATGTTCCTTATCTGGTCCAGCATCGGTCGTTCATGCCTGGAACCGTATCGGACTTTGAACTGTATCTCCTCGATGGCGGCGCGGACACCAAGGAAAGCTTTAGAGAATTCGCACTCATCCGAACCGATGGATGGGCTGCCTTCATGGCAAAGTGGGTGGACAACCGGATTAAATTCGAGCGTCTGTTGGTGGGGTACGAAGATTTTGTGTCCGACCCGCAAGGGACCATGAAGAGGGTCATCCCGTTCTTTGCGCCAGGAGAGAAACCCGATGAAGAACGCCTGGCGCGCATTGTGAAGAACGAAACCCACGTCGCCGTCACCAAGCAAGGCGGCGAGGAGTGGACGGCCAATGCCGGTGTCAAGGCGTTCCGGAAAGTCGAGGCCTTTCGGTTCTATGACGCTGGATTGTTCCGGGAGTTGGAACTCATTGCGCAAGAGAAGCGCCGCGGGATTACCAAAGAAGCCGCACAGCGCCCCTCGAGTGGCCGCTTCAGGCTGCCGCTGATGAAAGCCATCTTCGGACGCTAGGCGGCGCCCGCAAAACCGGGGCGGCTCCTCGACGCCTCCGCGACAGCTTCAAACCAAACGACGGCGCAGACATCAGGTCACCCGCGGCTCTATGCAGCAGAAGCCGGCGGCAGTTCGAACAATTTGGCGCCGTTCTCCTGGCCGCGCTCGACATAGCCGATAATGCCGAACCATCTGGCGACGTCAGGCCCCTGCAGCCAGCTGCGCGAATGGATAGGCAGATTGCCGGCGAGCGCCTGGATGTGCCTGATATGCCGCTTGCAGAAGCGCACGGTCGAGGCCCGGAAGAAATCCTCTTGCGCGGCAAACAGCGTATCGGCGGCATCGCTGTTCTCATGCCAGGCGATGATGGCCACCGCCTTTTCACCCTCGACCAGCGCGTGCGCCCGGCCTTCCTTCAAATTCATCATCAGATTGTCGTAGGCGATCTTGCTGTCCTTGCCGGCCGCCGCATACTCGTCCGACATCCGCTTGGACAGGCCATGAAACACATCCTCGAGATCCCCGAGCGTCGCTGCACGTGCTCTCATTTCACCTCCTGCAGCCCCATGGGAAGTTTGCCCTAGGGATGAGGGGGCGCCAAGCAAATTGAATCCGGATAGGGGCGGATGAGAGCAAATTGATTTCCGACAGCAAGTCGCGGTGGAGCTGTATGCGGCAGATCGCCAACGACCTCCAGCCCCCACTTCGCCCCGGAGCGGCAAAATCCGCCGCAATCACCGCAAATTCATCAAGAAACGCCAATCAGTCCCTCCTTGGCCGCTGGCAAAACACCGGTCCCTATATTAGGATATTACGACTTGCTGAATTGGCTAATACTTGTGTCGCAGCATAGAGGCGGGGGTCTCTGGCATGATCGATTCAGACGTGTTCGATTTTGTCGAACGCTGCAGGAGGCATACAGCAACCGGGCCGCTGCTGGGCGACCTGCTTGAGACTGTCAGGAATCTTGGCTTCGAGCACCTTATCCTAAGTGGCGTTCCCCTTGGCGGGCAAAAGCTGGCGCCGATGGTTGAGTTGAACGGCTGGCCTGCGGGTTGGTTCGAGCGCTATGTCGCGGCCGAGCATGCCGCTGTCGACGGCGTTTGCATTTACTCTGCCAAGACGCTGAAGCCTTTTTTCTGGGCCGATGTTCCCGCGAAATGGTCTGATACGGAAGGCTCTAGACGCGTTGCGGGCGAAGCGACGGAATTTGGTATCTTGAGTGGTTTTGCGGTGCCGATGCTCAGCGTCCACCATTGGCAGTCCGTCCTGTCCTTCGCCTCCTCGCAAAAGAGTTGCAGCCTGTCGCCACGCCAGCAGGTGCAACTGGTCACCATGGCGGTCTATGCCGGCATGTCGATCCAGGCCCTGTCGAATGACGATGGCAGCGACGAAGGCCCGCTGACCGATAGGGAAAAGGAAGTGCTTTTATGGGCCGCGGCCGGCAAAACCTCATCTGAAACGTCCCAAATTCTCGGCCTGACCGAGCGCACGGTCAAATGGCATTCGACAAGGGCACGCGAGGCGTTTGGCGTGGCGACGACCACCCAGGCTGTCGTCGAAGCCGTGCGCAGGCGACTGATCCACCCTTAATGCATGTCGCCCAAAAATGACCTCGGTTTTGGGAGAACGACATGCCAAGAACCTAAAGCGCGTCGCATGAATCCGTTTTCAACGCGACGCGCTTTAGCTGCGTCAACTGTCCGATCGGACAGGTGACGGACTTTAGGGCGGCTGCAACTATTCCTCCGAGATCGATCGGGGGATCGCGCAATGATAAAAGTCCATGTCGTCAATGCGCTGAACAAGCATCTCTACGAAAACGAATTCGACGAGTTTCTGCGCCGTCGGCACGACTTTTTCGTGCATCAAAAACGCTGGCGCCCTCCAAGTCCAGACGGTCGCGAGCTGGACCAGTTCGATACGGATATGGCGACGTATCTGCTCGGTATCGAAGACGGTCGCGTGGTGACCTCGGCTCGACTAATCCCAACGAGCGAGCCGCACATGGTCTCGGAGGTTTTTTCTCACATGTGCGAAAAATCGGGCGTGCCCAGACGTCCTGATTGGGCGGAATGGACGCGCACATTCGTCGTTCCCGACAAACGTTCGACCGGGCTGCGGGGGACACTGACGCAGCTGTGTTGCGCGGTGATGGAATACGCGCTCGACGAGGGCCTTACCGCGGTGGGCGGCGTCCAGGAAACCTATTTCATGCCGCATCATGGCGCGCTGAAGTGGCGAGCCGAACCCATGGGCATGGCCAGGGAACAGAACGGCGAGTGGTACATCGTCGCATACATTCATGTGAATGAGGCGGCGCTGGCCAGTGTCCGCAAGATCCTTGGCATTGATTATTCGCTGCTCGTGCGCCGAGGAACGCAGTTGCCCTTTATCCAGTGGCCCGAGACCCGCTTGGATGTCGCCTGACGATGCCCTTGTTTCAGGGCCGAGAGCAGGGATCGGCATCTCATAAGAACGTCGAGGGCAGAGGATCGAAACTGTAGCGACAGGCCATGGAGGGGGGCAAGGACATGACGATCAACAGAAAATTCTTTTTTGACCACGCACGACTCGGACTCTTTGATGGAAAAATGTCGAGTTCGCAGGTGGGTGGGATCACTGTGATTCTCGACAAATGGGAACAGGAGATGCCTACGGCAGATGATCGTTGGCTGGCCTACATGTTCGCCACGGCACATCACGAAACCGGACGAACAATGCAACCCGTAAGAGAAACGTTTGCGAGCACTGATGCTCAAGCGATCAAGATTCTCGATAAGGCATTCGCTGCTGGAAAGCTGCCTTGGGTGTCAAGTCCCTATTGGCGGCCGGATGCTCAAGGTATCTCGTGGCTCGGACGGGGTCTTGTTCAACTGACGCATAAGGCCAACTACGTCAAAATGGCGGCCCTTACAGATCCCAATTTAGCCACGAATCCTAGTCTCGCGATGAATATGACGACTGCGGCCGACATCATGTTCCAAGGCATGATTAGAGGCTCTTTCACGGGGAAAAAGTTGGGTGATTTCTTTTCTGGCGCCAAAGAACAGTGGCGCGAGGCCAGAAAAATCATAAACGGGCTTGAGAAAGCGGATCTTGTCGCAAGCTACGGAAAACAATATTACGCCTGCATAAGCTATACGGTGTAAAGGCGGCGCAAGGATGCTATCGTCGCCTTCTTAGAAGGCGGGAGGCAAGGTAGACAAGGCTGAGTGCTTGGAGCCATGAGTTCCCTGGCCAGAGCAAACCGATCATAGCTGCCAATTCTGCCTGACCGTCGTGACTTGCCTCGGAGACTCTTTTTCGACCTGACTTTAACCCCTCGTCCCGGGACGTTGCGTTCGCGCTCTTTGACACATGTTCCACGTCAAGCGCATCTGGCGAGCTTCAGGAACTATGATTTGGAATACTTCGATGATGAGACATGCAGGTTCGAGCCCACTCCAAACCCCTTCGGGCCAAAAGTGTTACCCATGTCTCCGGTATGAATCCTAACCTATGTGTCCGGAATGGACCTAAAGTGATGGTGCCAGAGGCGGAATCCAAGTAGAGAAAATTTGAGTTCGTTTTCAATCGCCTCGGCATGGAGCAATAGGAGCGCGGACCAACAAAAATACCAACAAAATATTTCTGTGGATTGGTTCGGTCCCCGAATAATGCCCCATCCATCCATGACACTGCATCAAGGTCGCGGTGCCGTTTCCTCCTATGGCGGGACGAGGTCGGGGGGCCGCCGCTTGGATGTTTTCCACGGTCGCAAAACGGCCCGGCAAGGGGCGGTCTTCGTCGGCAGCCACCGCTTGCAGGGGCACGAGCTCCGCGAAATCGGCTTTCGCTCCTATTTCCGTGACAACGCGCCGAGTTTGGAGGTGCTCGATACGCTCGTGACCCTCGAGAAGCGGCAGATCACATACGAGACCACGCTGGATCTCATGCACGGCAACCTGAGCTCGTCGGCTTCTGTATGGTCGGCGGGGGCAGGGGGCCATCAGGAGCTCCGCGAGGTGCGCAAAGCTCAAGACGCTGTCGCGATTGTGAATGAAATCACGCCGGAGTCGCAGTCGGCCCTCGTAGATGGCATCGTCGCGATGGCGGTCGCCACGCCACTGCGCCCAGCTTTGCCAGGAGCTGATTAGGCTGATGGCCCGGGCCATCAGCACCGGCACCGCGGCGACGCCGGGGCAGACATTCTGCCGTTCGATATCATCTACCGGAGCTATATGAAACTGATGGAATTCTATCATGAGCGCAGAGTTTCCTTTCGCGAATGAAAGAAAGCTCGATTGACTCTCCCGCCCCATTCCCGTCTCGTGAATCAACGTGCGGTTGCGGCGTGCAGAAGCCAGTCGACGGTCGCGATTCATGAAAGGAAACTCCATGGCAAGGCATCGCACCGCTGTGCACTCGACCACGTTGCAGCGTCCCGACTTACGGCTAAGGCGTTTTTCGCGCTTGCCCGTGACCAGTCAAAATCCGCAACCAAGCGGTGGACCCGGCTTTCAACGCCGCCGACAAGGACGTGCTCGGGGCGTCCGACAGCATGAAAGTCTCGTTCATCGGCGTACCCGTTCGCGTCGATGCGAACGTCGTGGGCACGCCGACCATCGACCGCATCTTGGACAACAAATCAAGTTCCCTCCTCGATTACGACCTGCGCCTCCTCACCACAATCGCCAATCTGGTTGGGCAGACCGTGAAGCTGCATCGCATGTTCCTGGCAGCGGGAGCGTCAATCGGCAGAATGCCACGGACAGTGTTTTTTCGCGGCGCCGTGGAAGAGCGGACCGGGCAACAAGGTGCCGCAACTGGGCCGATGATGCCAGACAGGCCGGCCACGCGGCCGACTGAGGCTGCTCCTTGGGCCACCGCTACGGTCCCGTCCGTCGTCAGCGACCAGGCACCGCTGGCGCCTCCCAGCGCAGCCTCTTTAAAGGTACGAGTATGTCAAATCGCGAGCGTGTCATCGCGGCCGTGAAGAGATGGTTCGGTGCAGACAAAGGCGGCGCCTCCTTGGACTGACGCCGCGCCAGATTGGATACACGCTGAGGAAATACGGCATCAGATCAAGCGTCCTTGAAAGGCTGACCGAGGCAAATATCAGGGACAAATCAAGCGTTGGTGGTTGGCGGAGCCTTGGCCCGATGACGAGTGGATGCGGACTGAGCGTCGGGCCAATCCGACCCGGGAGGACAGCCCGCCCGACCTCGCGGGGTCAATGTGCTGACAACGGCGGTGTGAATGCACTGTTGGTCGGCCATGTGCTCAGACCATCAGTTCATCCCGGATTCCCTCTGCGACTGAAACGGAGAAAAACATGTCCGATGCAAAACTTCAGAGTGTGCTGTCGTCTCTTTCGCAAGTGGCGAGACAGTTAGATGCTCTGCCATCCGATACACCAGCGCCGGATTCAAGTTGGGTAAAACTAAACACGAATGAGAACCCCTTCCCGCTTCCGGAAATCATAATGCAAAGTGCGATTGCAGCTCTCGAACGGCAGTATCTATATCCAGAAGACGATAACATCAGCTTGAGAGAAGCAGCCGCGAATGCCTACAGCGTCTCCATGGATCAGGTGATCGCCGGCAACGGATCGTCTGAACTGCTTGGACTTGTCTACAGAGCATTCCTTACCCCGGGGGATAGCGTGGCGATGATGTCGCCAGGTTTTTCGTTCAACCGCAAACTTGCAACGTTGCAGGGTGCTCAATTTGTCGAAATCGAATTTAGCAAAGATCATTCCTTGCCGATGGAGCAATTGCTCTTCGGTCCTGCAAAGGACGCCAAGTTCATTCTGCTAGCCAATCCGAACAATCCGACTGGAACGTTCGTTCCGGTGGCCGATATCGAACGCCTGGTAGCGAAATCGGACCGCTTGATCGTGCTGGATGAGGCCTACGTCGACTTTGCACCCGAGAATGGTCTACGCCTCATCAATCGCTATTCGAACCTTCTGGTCTTAAGGACATTTTCGAAAAGCTATGCTGCCGCCGGCGTTCGCGTCGGTTTCGGTTTCGGTCATCCTGAAATTATCGGCAGGCTACGCAACATCCAGAACGTCTTCAACATGAATGTGATCGGGCAGGCGGTTGGTATCAGCGTCCTTGCGCACCGCGCCGCCTATGCAGACAACCACAGACACATCAGGCATGAACGACGGCGAGTGACGCTCGCGCTGTCGCAACTTGGATTTTCCGTAATCCCTTCCCACGCAAACTTCTTGCTTGCCCGCGTGCCAACGGCACAGGACGGCTCATGGTGGCAATCAGCCTTCGCAAGGCAAAAAATACTTGTTGCCGTCTTTCCAGATAAAGGTTTGGAAAATTACATCCGCGTCAGCATCGGTACAAAAGAGCAAATGGATGCGTTTCTTCGTGCCGCTAGTCGTATTAGCAGAATATTGAATATGTCAACACCCCCGCGTTAGGTTGCTAAGGCTCTGCTTTAGCATTTCGCAGCCAATAATCCGAGCGATTACACGAGCGAGAAATCTTTAAATTGCTTGGAATACGCAAGCAACCGGACTTTCTGCGTCAAAAATGGAGACAATATCATGGATAAGGCCTTTCCTTCAGGCCTAGCTGTCGGCATCTTCGATCATCTGGACGAGGACGGCCCCGATATCGCCCGACAGTACGAAGATCGCCTGATGTTAGCGGAGGCGTGCGATCACCTTGGGTTCTATGCATATCATCTCGCAGAGCACCATTGTACCCCACATGGGAGAGGTCCCTCACCGAATCTGTTCTTGTCGAGCGTAGCCCAGCGAACCCGGCGCCTTCGTGTCGGCCCGTTGGTAATGCTGCTTGCCCTCTATCATCCGCTACGTGCGTTCGAAGAGATCTGTATGCTGGACCAATTGAGCGGTGGCAGGCTCGAACTTGGGATAGGGCGCGGCTCGCTCCCGATCGAATTGGGTTACTTCGGGATTGGCTCGGACGCGGCGCCAAACCACTATGCGGAAGCCAGCGAAATTCTTATCAATGCGCTGAAGGGCGGCACGCTATCCTATCAAGGTCGCCATTTTGAGTTGAACAGCGTTCCGCTGACGCTAAGAACTCATCAGCGTCCACATCCGCCGACTTGGATCGCCACCAATCGACCGGAATCGGCAGTCTGGGCCGCTGCGAATGGCGTGAACATCGCGTGCGTGGGACCTTCCTCTTCCGTTCGAAGAATCACTGATGCCTTCCGTCGAGAGCACACCAGTGAGGCGGACGACCAAACGCCATTTCTTGGATTGCTCCGAATGGTCGTGATTGGGCGTTCTGAAACAGATGCACGTTCACTCGCCGCACCTGCTTACGAACGGTGGCTCAAGAGCTTTAAATTCCTTTATGATCTTAATGGCATGCCGACTCCACCAAACCTGCCGCTGACCTTCGATGCAGCAATCGAGAAGGAATTGTGCGTAGTAGGAACGGCAGCTTCTGCGGGACAAGCTCTTCTTGAACAGCTGGAAGCGGCAGGTGCAAACTACCTCCTTTGTCAACCGGCGTTTGGGAATCTGTCGTTAGATGCTTCCCTATATACCGCAACGGCGATTCAATCCGCAATTATGGCTCGAGTTGGCTAACCCCGGTTCGAACGTTCGCTCACCCAACAACGTGCCAAGCGGCATGCGGTCGCTAGCGACGACTAGATGCGGGTTTCGGATGACCCATCAACCGGTTGGCACAGAGACATGCGGCTTCCTCCTCAAAGCGGCGTGTTGTTGATAGGCGAAAGCGACCGTGTATGCCGCATTCTCACCCCTCGGATAGGGCCTTCATGTCCTAGGAGTAGACCCACGATCGCCTGCCAGACTTGATCGGAGCGTTGGATACGTTCGGCCCGATCAGCTTTTCGGCCCGAGGTCCTTCGATCCGGCAAGCGCATCGAAAACATATTGCTTGCCTTGGCGCACGCTCGCTTCCAGCGACGCTCCAAGAGCAAGCGAGGCGGCGACTGCGCTGGCCATCATGCAACCCGTTCCGCGCATCCCTCGCGGCAAGCGGGGCGCCTCGAACCGAACTGCAGGTTGGTTCGGCTGCAAAAGCACGTCGACGCAACGGGTTCCTTGTGCATGGCCGCCCTTGACGAGTACAGCGGTCCTCACCGTCCTCGATAGCTCTTCAGCCTGACGACAAGCCCCTTCTTCGTCCGCGGCCGGTGACGAGCCGGTAAACGCAGCCAGCTCGACCAGGTTAGGCGTTACAAGCCGGCAGATCGGCATCAGATCGTGGCGCAGCATATTAATGGCATCGTCCGCCAGCAGATTGCGTCCCGAGGTAGAGGCCAGGACCGGGTCGAGTACCACAGGCACTTGGCGGTTGACCAAAACAGCGCCGACTGCCTCAACAGCCGCCGATGTCCCAATCATGCCTATCTTGACGGCCGCGACAGCGTTGGCAGCGAACGCGGCGCGCATCTGAGCGGCGACAAGCTCCGACGGCACAAGCTTGACGTGCTCGACAGCCGAGTGCGTCTGGACTGTCACGGCGGTGATGGCAAGACAACTTCGCACCCCGAAGGCGGAAACCGTTTCTATATCGCGGGCAATTCCAGCTCCACCGCTGGAGTCCGACCCGCCAACGACAAGCACATGCGGTTCTCGCCTCAGCGCCATCGCTCCGTCTTTTCGATCCATTCTCGTGTGCGCGCTTCGGGATCGGCATTCAGCGTGATGTCGGTCACGACGGCCGCGCTGTCCACGCCAGCCGCAAAGACACCGTCGAGCCGGTCAGGATTGAGGCCTCCAATGGCGACCAATGGGACAGGTGCGACCCGGCGCTTCCACTCGCGGATTCGTTCGAGCCCTTGCGGCGCCCATTTCATCTTCTTCAGGATGGTTGGGTAGATGGGACCGAGCGCGATGTAGTCGGGCTCGGCAAACAAGGCCGTCTCCAGTTCGACATGATCATGCGTGCTCAGCCCGAGCCTGACGCCGGCTGCCCGTATCCGCGCGCGGTCGGCGGTCTGCAAATCCTCCTGGCCGAGATGGACGAAGTTGCAGCCTTCCTCGATTGCCAGGCGCCAATGGTCATTGACGATGAGCTGGCTTTGGTGCTCGGCGCACAAGGCCGTTGCCTTCCGGATTTCCGCGCGCAACCCGGCCTCATCCTTGGTCTTGATACGCAGCTGCACCAGCTTGACGCCGAGCGGCAGCAGCCGTTCGATCCAGGCTGCGCTGTCGACGATTAGGTAGAACGGATCGAGCTTCATGAGAAAACCGCCCTGCCGAATATCGGCGTCGACGGCACGGCGACCTCGCGTGGCTCGAGCAATCCTGAACTGAAGGCTTCGCGACCGGCATCGACCGCCTTGCCGAACGCACGCGCCATGCCGACCGGATCGGCCGCCCTGGCGACCGCCGTGTTCAGGAGCACGGCGTCGAAACCGAGCTCCATGACCGTTGCGGCGTGTGACGGTCGCCCGAGGCCTGCATCCACGATCAGCGGGACGTCAGGGAAATGTCCGCGCATCGAGCGCAACGCGGTGATGTTGATCGGGCCGAGGGCGGAACCGATCGGAGCGCACCACGGCATCAGGACCTTGCAGCCCGCATCAAGCAGCCGTTCGGCGACGACAAGGTCATCGGTGGTGTAGGGGAAGACCGCAAAGCCGTCCTCGCACAGGATGCGGGCGGCATCCACCAGGCCGAACACGTCTGGCTGCAGCGTGTCGTGGTTGCCGATCACTTCGAGCTTGATCCAGCTCGTACCGAAGACCTCGCGCGCCATGTTCGCAGTGGTGACCGCTTCCTTGACGGAGTGGCAGCCGGCAGTGTTGGGCAGGATTCTGACGCCCAGCGAGCGGATCAACGACCAGAATTTCTCGCCGGCCCTGCCACCTGCCATCTCACGGCGCAGCGAGACGGTCACCACCGACGTGCCCGATGCCTTGACCGCATCGGCAAGGATGGCCGGCGAAGGATATTGCGCGGTGCCGAGAAGCAGGCGGGAAGGAAGCGTCGTCCCGAGAAGCTCGAACATGCTAGCCTCCCTGCATGGGCGAGAGGATTTCGATCCGGTCGCCGTCGCTCAACTGGAATTCCGCCCGGTTGGCTTTGTGCACGAGGTCGCTGTTGACGGCAGTGGCGAGCCAATCGCCTTCATAGTCGAGCGCGGCAAGCAGCTCCGCCAGCGTGGTGGCGGCAACCTCACGCGCTTCGCCGTTGACCATCAGTTTCATGAGTAGGTTCCTTGGTTCCGTCTTGATTGAAAACCAGGTCGGCAGCTTGGCGCGCCATGGCGGGGGCGAGGAGAAAACCGTGACGATAGAGCCCATTGATCGCGACGGTGTCTCCGCTCGCTTCGACGCGGGGCAGGTTGTCGGGAAAGGCCGGACGAACGCCGACACCGGTTTCAACGATCTCGGCCTCGCCAAAGGCCGGATGGAGGGCATAGGCCGCGCCCAAAAGCTCCATCATTGAACGAGCCGTGACAGGTCCAGTGGACTGGCTCTCGATCATCGTCGCGCCGATCATGAAACGGTGGTCGGTGCGTGGCACCATATAGAGCGGAAAGCGCGGATGAAGCAGCCGGACCGGGCGCGACAGCGAGACATCAGGCGTACGCAGGATCAGCATCTCGCCACGAACGCCACGCAGCCTTCCATCGACGGCGGACATTCCCGTGCAGTCGATTTGACGACCGAACCCGGAAACAGCCGGGGCATCGGCGCAGAAGTGGAATTCGACTCCCATCGCCGCCAGCCTGTCATGAAGTGCCGCCATCGCCTGGCGCGGGTCGAGATGGGCTTCGTCGGAGAAGAGCAGTCCGCGGCGGAAGCGGCCGGCGAGGTCGGGCTCGAGCAACGCGATTTCATCCTCATCGACGCGCCGATGACCCGACGTGCGGCTGGCGAACCGGTCGAGTTCGCCCGCATCGCGCGGCGCGGCCACGACCAGTGTTCCGGCCCGCGTCACCTGCCCGGGCGTTGCCGCCTCCCACCAGTCGGCGGCATCGCGTCCGAGATCCAGCACCGGTTGCTCGGCGCTTTCGCGCTCGCACCATGGCGCCAGCATGCCGCCGGCGAACCACGACGCATTGCCGCCGAGGCCATGTCTTGTCTCAGCAACTGTCACCGCCGCGCCGCGCGTGGCGAGTTCGAAGGCTGCGGTGAGACCGGCGACGCCGGCCCCTTTGACCAGCACCCTCATGACCGCTCATGCGCCTCCGGCACCAGCGGTGTGCCGGTCTCGTCCGCCGGCACGTAGAGATCGCCGCCCTCGCGGTATTTCGCCGCCATCGCCGCCATGCCCTCCTTCTGCGCTTCGGCACGAATGTCGTGGGAAATCCGCATCGAGCAGAATTTCGGCCCGCACATCGAGCAGAAATGCGCCAGCTTGTGCGCTTCCTTGGGCAAGGTCTGGTCGTGGAAGGACCGCGCTGTTTCGGGATCGAGCGACAGGTTGAACTGGTCCTCCCAGCGGAACTCGAAGCGCGCGCGGGAAAGGGCGTCATCCCTGACTTTCGCCGCCGGATGCCCCTTCCCCAGGTCGGCGGCGTGTGCTGCGATCTTGTAGGTGATCACGCCAATCTTGACGTCGTTGCGATCGGGAAGGCCGAGATGTTCCTTCGGTGTGACGTAGCAGAGCATGGCGGTGCCGAACCAGCCGATCATGGCGGCGCCGATACCTGAGGTGATGTGGTCGTAACCCGGCGCGATGTCGGTCGTCAGCGGTCCAAGCGTATAGAAAGGCGCCTCGCCGCAGACGGCGAGTTGCTTGTCCATGTTCTCCTTGATCTTGTGCATCGGCACGTGGCCGGGCCCCTCGATCATCACCTGGCAATCCTTGGCCCAGGCGATCTTCGTCAGCTCGCCGAGCGTTTCCAGCTCGGCGAATTGCGCCGCGTCGTTGGCGTCGGCGATCGAGCCGGGACGAAGGCCGTCGCCGAGCGAAAAGGACACGTCATAGGCGCGGCAGATGTCGCAGATTTCGGCGAAATGCTCGTAAAGGAAGCTCTCCTGGTGATGGTGCAGGCACCATTTGGCCATGATCGACCCGCCGCGCGACACGATACCCGTGACCCGGTCGACCGTCAGCGGGATGTAGTGCAGCCGCACGCCTGCGTGGATGGTGAAATAGTCGACGCCCTGTTCGGCCTGTTCGATCAGCGTGTCGCGGTAGACCTCCCAGCTCAGATCCTCGGCGATGCCGTTGACCTTTTCGAGCGCCTGATAGAGAGGCACCGTGCCGATCGGCACCGGCGCATTGCGCACGATCCATTCGCGGATGTTGTGGATGTTGCGGCCGGTCGAGAGGTCCATCACCGTATCGGCGCCCCAGCGGATCGCCCAGACCATCTTTTCGACCTCCTCGGCCATCGAGGAGGTGACCGCCGAATTTCCGATATTGGCGTTGATCTTCACCAGGAAATTGCGGCCGATGATCATCGGCTCGCTCTCGGGATGATTGATGTTGGCGGGAATGATCGCGCGTCCGCGCGCCACCTCGTCGCGCACGAACTCCGGCGTGACGAAGTCGGGGATCGCCGCGCCGAAGGCTTCGCCGTCGCGCTCAAGCTTGCCGCGCAGGATCTCGCGGCCGAGGTTCTCGCGGATGGCGACGAACTCCATTTCAGGCGTGATGATGCCGGCGCGCGCATAGGCTAGCTGCGTGACCGCCTTGCCTGCCTTGGCCCTGAGCGGCCGATTGCGAATGGGAAATTCCGGCGTCAGGCGCTCGCCCGTGACGAATCCATTGTCTTCCGGCCGGACATGGCGGCCGTCATAGGCTTCGACATCGCCGCGCGCCGTGACCCATTCGTGGCGAAGCCGGGCAAGGCCCTTTTCGATGTTGGTTTCGACAGCAGGGTCCGTATAGGGTCCTGACGGATCGTAGACGGTGATGGGCGGTTCGCCGGCCGTCGGATGGACGGAGATTTCGCGCATCGGCACCCTGATCTGCGGGTGGAGGACGCCGGATTTGTGGATTTTCCGCGAGGCGGGCAGTGGTCCCGTCGACACGGCGGGGGTGAGGGCATTCATCGTGAGGCTCCTTTGCTCATGCATTGGAGACCCAGTTCTGTGCCGGAAGGATGAAAAGACGCTTCTGCCAACCTGCCGAAACAGGACCTCGGGCGTAAACTCCCGCAAAGCGCTTGCACCGTCCCTACGCCAGTATGAACTGGATCAGGTTCAACGGGTCACTGCGCCGCGAAAGCCAGCAGTATCTCAGCCCCTTGCCGGGACTCCCCTGGTGAATGCATCGAATTGAACGGCCCTTCGCTATTTTGTCAAGCGCATTCGTCCCGCAGCGGTGATCGGCGACCAAACAAACCCAGCGGAAAAGCATGGTAGTATCGAGAGCAAGTCACGCTCCAGAGGAGCGGTGAAGCGCCCCCAATAAGGCGAGCCCTCATGCGGATTTCGGTGCCTTTTCCAGCACGGTGTTTTCGGGGCTTTCCGGAACGACGCTGCTGCCGCCCAGTTGGGTGAGATTGCTATAGAGGTCTGTCTTGCTCATCGTCGGCAATCCTTCCCCTTCGGCTAGACGCCCCGTTTGTTTCCCCAGAGCAGAACATGAAGCTGCGGCAGTACACGCGCCTCGAACCACATGTCACGGGTCACTTTTTCAACCAGCCATTCCATGCGCCTCATCACACCGGCCATGTCGATGAACGCGTCTTCGTTGCCGGGACGCGGCGGCGTGTGATTGCCGGGCTGCAGATAGACGGGTAATTGCGGGTAGCGCGCCGCGGCGTCTTTGGCATAGGCATAGTCATCTTCGTCGAAGACGACGAGCTTGAGCGCCGTCTGCGGCTTATCCTGCGCCGCCTCTAAGCAGGCGTCGAACGCGGCCCAATCTGTCGTCATTTCACTTGAGGGCGGCTTGGGGCTGAGTACCAGCACGTCGAGATCCGCGAACCATTGCTTAGACACCGAACCTTGGGTTTCCAATGCAAAACGGTAGCCCTCACCATGCCCGCGGTCGATCAACTGGCCAAGCGGCTGGATGGCCGGATTGCCGCCCGACAGCGATACCATCACGGGCTGACCGCCGGAAAGTGCAATGACCTTTTGCCAAACCGCGTCGGAAGACATCATCTCCCAATCATGGCGGAAGCGACGGTCCACCGCATGCAGGCTGTCGCACCAGGAACAGCGATAATCGCACCCGCCGGTTCTTACGAACACCGTCGGCAAGCCGATCAGCACGCCTTCGCCCTGAATGGTCGGCCCAAAAATCTCGCTCACCCGGATTCCGGGATGCAACGCGCAAGTCATGGTCGGTATTCCGCCCAGGTTTTCGGCGTCTCGCTCACCCGCACGGCGGAGGTTTCGGGTAGCCGCACCTTGCACCAGTCGTAGAAGTGCCTGGCCAGACATTCCGCTGTGGCATGGTCATGCCCCAGCACGTCGTTAAGATGCCGATGGTCGAACGTCCCATCGATGTAGTGCTTGAACGCCGCCAGATCTTGGTAGTCGCGCACAAAGCCGTGTTCGTCCAGTTCGCCACCTGAAAGCTCCACTACGACGATGTAGTTGTGGCCGTGCAGACGTGCGCACTGATGATCTGGTGGCAAGGAGGTGAGCTGATGCGAGGCCGAGAAGTGGAACTCTTTGGTAATGCGGAACATCACGCGCTCCTTGTCTGGATAGCGTGGAGCCAGAAGTCTGCGTCCTCATAATCTGTCGGGTCGGTGATGCCGGCCAGATCGAATGCTTCGCGCCGTTCGACGCATGTCCCGCAGCGACCGCAATGAAGTGCACCGCCCTTGTAGCAGGACCACGTCGCCTCGAACGGTGTGGCGTACTTTGCCCCCTCGCTGACGATGTCGGCCTTCGACATATTCACATACGGAGCGTACAGGCGGATATCGGCGTAGCCTGCGAGGGCATGGTTCTGCATCGTCTGAAAGGCGTCGATAAAAGCGGGCCGGCAATCGGGATAGATGAAATGATCTCCGCCGTGGACGGCAGTGGCCACCGCATCGGCCTTCTGCGCGGCGGCAACCCCGAAGGCGATGGCCAGCATGATGGCGTTCCTATTCGGCACCACCGTGATCCTCATGGAGTCTTCGGCATAGTGCCCGTCGGGCACGTCCACATTATCAGTCAGCGCCGAGCCGCTCAGGTTCCGGCCAACATCGCGGATATCGACGATCTGGTGCGGAACAGCCAGCCGCTTGGCGCAGATAGCGGCAAAGCCGAGTTCCTTTTTGTGCCTCTGGCCGTAATCGAACGAAAGCAGGCCAATGAGTTTCTGCTCGGTCGCCACCTTGTGAGCGAGCGAAACAGAGTCCAATCCGCCGGAGCAGATGACGAGGGCTTTCATGGTTTGAATCCTTGTTTTGACCGGGTAAGGCTGCGACCGGAGATTTCTCTGCGTTCCCACTACTCCACGGAGCCGGTTTTGTGAATGGGGTGGACGCGATTGAGCGCACGTACCTTGTTGTCAGCGTCCCCAAGATGACTTGCACGCGACTTGTCGCGTATCTTCGACCGCTGGGGTGCTGACGCCGACACTGCGTATATAGGCGTATAGATGATGCAGAAATCACTGCCGTGGCGCAGCAGCATTCCCGACACACCTTCGGCTTGTCCGGTTTGCCCCAGAACTTGACGTCCCGAGTTTCGGCGCTAACGCAAGGGTCGACCGGCAGTCCCAGGGAGAGGCTTCTGCCGCGTGCTTTGCCGTTTTCTGGTCTGCGCATAGATCGCCTCGAGCCGCCCGCGCTTCGTCATTGGTCAGAGCCGGTAATTCCTTTCCGAGGGCGCGGCTCGATAGGGGCCACCATTCTGGTTAAGGAAACGGAAGAGCAGATCGATCAGCCGCTTGGGCGTGTCGATAAAGGCATTCACCAGTTGCCGGAATTGATCGTAGCGCTGCAGAAAAGCTGTTTCGTAAGGAAGGTACCGTTCGATCGTCCGCCGAAGGCAGGCATAAAGAAATTCGGCGTGCGGGGTTGCATCGAAGTATCGGTAGAAATCCCCGGTGTCATTCAGCACCCGGACGTTGAATTGCGGCGTCGGTTCCCATTCGACCAATGGCAGAAGGCGCGTCGAATTGCTCTCCAGCACGCGCCTGTACTCGTCGATCTGGTCCAGGATCGCGGCCGAGACGGGAAACACCACTCCCGGCGATTGAAGCGGTGCATGGCTAGGACGTGGTGGATCAGGTAGCGGTGAATGCGGCCGTTTCCGTCCTCGAACGGATGGATGTAGACAAAGCCGAAGGCGAAGATTGCGGCGGCGACGACTGCATCAAGGTTTTGCGCTGGGCCTTGATCGAACGCAATTCCAGAAACAACTTTCTGAAGGGCGTCGCAAGGCAAGACATTGTCGGCGCTGATCGTCGCCCCAACTGATCCAAGCATCGGTTCCTGCTTGGGTCCAGCGCCCTAGGCGACGCCATGGTCGGCGAGCGCTCTGGCCGACCTTAATCCATTACCCAAGAATCACAGGGTTCCATTGCGCTGATCGAGACGGCTTTCTAGCCCTATCCATGCCATGGATGCGTTCCATCCAAACAACCAACTTTACGGACCTGCCATGATGCTGCATAGCCAAATACCGGCAGGCACCGATCGATCACTCCACTTCCTTGATCATTAGATGAGCGCGCCAAAAGATTCCATTAGAAGGAGAACTGTGGATGCCCCTGTGCCAGTGGATGCCCTGCTGTTCGGCGGAACTCTGAGGGGTCCTTACGCCACACCGTGTTGTAGAGACCGCATACCTGAACAGCAGGTGCCTGAGAACGATGGCGCTTGCAGTAGAAAGTACTAGCCCATTGCAACATTACCCCACCCTGCCTGTCCACTAGCAAAGCGAAATCATGAAATTCGGGTCAAGCGGCGTTCGAGGTTTGGCTTCGGAATTGGTCGGCAAGGCCAGCGGACTTTATACCGAAGCTTTCGCTTGGCGTTTGATTTCCAGCCGGGTTCAGCCGAATAGTTCAGTCTTCATAGGCCGCGACCTACGTGACAGCAGTCAGGCGATAGCCACCAATTGCATGGCGGCGTTGGCCGCAAATGGTTTCCAGCCGATCGATTGCGGCACCATACCCACGCCTGCCCTGGCACTATATGCATGCAAACACGGCGCGGCGGCTCTTATGGTCACCGGGTCGCACATTCCAGCCGATCGCAATGGCATCAAATTCTATGGCCCCAATGGTGAAATCAGCAAGGCGGATGAGGCCGCGATTACGCGCTTTGTAGCCGAAAGATCAATTGCGTATTGCTTACCAACGGCTTGTCTGGGAACGACGTGGCCTATGCACCGTGAAGAAGCGATCGCCTCTTATCGAGAGCGCGCCCATGACATGCTGGAGCCGGGCTCACTTTCCGGCATGAGACTTGGTGTCTATCAGCACAGTTCGGTCGCGGCGGAACTGTTGGTACAGGTTCTTCGATCGCTCGGTGCCAGCGTGGTCGCCGTCGGGAAAACCGGGACCTTCGTACCTGTCGATACCGAAGCCGTGGACGCAGCAACAATCGCAAAATTGAAGAAGTGGGTCCGCGAATTCGGTCTCGATGCCATCGTGTCGACCGATGCGGACGCTGATCGGCCACTCATCGCTGATGAAAATGGCGATCTTCTTCGCGGCGACCTGGTTGGGCTTGCAACGGCTCTTTTCCTGAAGGCAGACACGATCGTGACGCCAGTGACCTCCAATTCGGGAATTTCGAAGGCCTTTGGTTTCGCGGTCCAGAGGACAAAAGTCGGGTCTCCATTTGTCATTGAAGCAATGGAAGCATTACACGGCGCCGGCGGCGTCATCGTCGGCTTTGAGGCCAATGGTGGTGTTCTGCTGGGCTCGGATTGTGTGGTGAATGGGAAGACATTGACTGCACTGCCGACCCGGGACTCATTCCTCCCGATTTTGGCCGTCCTCAGTACCATGGCGTCGACAAAAAAGAAGCTGTCGCGACTGCGCGGGCTTTGGAATCTTCCTGTGTGCGCCAGTGACCGGCTTCAGAACTTCCCCGCGGAAAGTTCGCGCAGATTGATGGATCATCTCGCAAGCCGGAACGCACTGCAGCACTTTCTTGCCTCGTTCGGGACCGTCGCCGAAATTGACGAAACCGATGGCCTCAGGGCGCGGATGCTTTCAGGTGAGATCATACATCTGCGGCCTTCCGGCAATGCCCCGGAACTGCGCTGCTACTCGGAAGCTTCGACCGAGAGCAGGGCCATGGCGATCGTCGCCTCGACGCTGCAAGGGGCACATGCGTTCGCGCTTACAGACGAGATAGAGGACCTTTGATGAAAGTGGTTCCGGTCATCATTAGCGGTGGAGCTGGTTCGCGGCTCTGGCCCGCCTCAAGGCAATCGCACCCCAAACCTTTCCTCAAGGTGGCGGATGGACTTTCGCTCATCCAGCACACCGTGTTGCGCGCCGCTTCGATGCAGCATGTCGTGGAGCTTGTTACCGTGACGTCCACGGGGCACTTCTTCCTTACGAAAGACGTTTTCGACGAGCTGGATTCCGTTGTTTTGCCACGCACCTTTCTGCTTGAGCCTGAGGGTCGGGATACCGCCGCCGCCGTCGCTGCGGCAACCGTCCATGCCAAGGCAACACAGGGTCCCGATGCTGTTCTGTGTGTTTTTCCCGCCGACCATATGATTGGTGATCTGCCCGCATTTCAAACCGCCATGAACCGGGCAATCGAACAGGCGCAGCAGGGGCGTATCGCAACCTTGGGCATAACCCCGGATAGGCCAGACACCGCATTCGGCTACATCGAGGCCGACGGTGAGAAAGTTGTTCGGTTCGTCGAGAAACCGAACGCCGAGACTGCCAAATCTTATGTCGCGTCCAAACGTTTCTTCTGGAACGCCGGCATCTTCTGCTTCAAGGCGCAGGTCATGCTCGACGAAATGGCTGCGCATTGCCCGCAGGTGATCGATGCCGTTCTCGATAGCTATGATAACGCTCGCGTCAGCCACGGCGAACATGTTGCCAGCGTCGAACTCTCATCTGAGCACTTCGCCATGGCGCCGCGTATTTCACTCGACCATGCGGTGATGGAAAAAACCCACAATCTGGCTGTCGTTCCCTGCGAAATGGGGTGGAACGACATTGGATCTTGGAACGCAATGGCCGAACTGGTCGCCGCTGACGGGAGCGGCAACAGGATTCGCGGCGATGTCCATGTGGTCGACACCGTGGGCAGTTACATAAGCTCGGACAAACGCGTCATCGGCACCGTCGGCATCAGCGACCTGGTGATCGTGGATTCCCCCGATGCATTGCTGGTTGCATCCCGCGATCGCGTCCAGGACGTCAAGAAACTCTTCGAGGGACTCAAGGCTGCGGGACATGAAGCGCACTTGCTTCACAGTACCGTGCACCGGCCCTGGGGCACCTACACGGTTCTGGAGGAAAGCGAGCGCTTCAAGATCAAGCGCATCGAGGTGAAGCCGGGCGGACGCTTGAGCCTGCAGATGCACCATCACCGCTCCGAGCACTGGGTCGTGGTCAGCGGCACTGCGAAAATAGTCAACGGCGACCAGGAGCTACTCCTGACCACTAATCAATCCACCTATATCCCTTGCGGCCACAAACACCGGCTCGAAAACCCCGGCAATATCGGACTGGTGATGATCGAGGTCCAAAGCGGCGAGTATCTCGGCGAAGATGACATCGTGCGGCTTGAGGACGTATACGGTCGAACGTGACAGTCCAACGTCACATGCCCTACGGTGGCTGGCAGACCGAACCTGCGTCGGCATGTGGGCTGTCAGGCGACCGGCGGCTAGGCAAGGCGAGGCAAACCAGAACAGGTTTTATGAGTATGGCTAGTGAGCGATGTCGCAACGACAGGCTGGCCGAATTGTTGAGACGGCAGTTTTCCGGCGAGATTGTCAGACGACACTTGCGCATCCGATGTAACGGCATGCGCTGCTACAGCCGCTCGAGTTGCGGAAGGTGATCGGCAATATCAGTCGATCAGATGCGCGATAAGGTTCGTTGCCATGTACGGCAGGCGCGACATGAGCGGCCTGGCACTCTGACGGGGTAGGCCAGCATGCGCCGGGCCTGACTGGCGGGGGCTCGCAAGAGAAACGCGGCACCGGCTGACGAAGATAATACGCTCCTGCGCGCCGGTGACGGACCGGGGCCATTAGGCGTAGGCGCATCGCTATCGCCATGCCACATGGACAATCCTATTCGGGCTCGGCAGATGGACGGTAATTCCAGCTTTCGACGGCGTTGACTTCGTCGATGCAGACCGGCCCCGATGCACCGCAGTCCTCGCATTTCATCACAACGCGCGCCTCGTCCGTCTCATATGGCCTAACCTCGCAGCTTGTGCAGAACGGGCAAGGGATCGCTTTCATCGTGACGAACCTTCCTGATGGCCTCGGGTGGTTTCGCCGAAATCTTTCGTCTAAGCGCTCGACTTCGCAAGCGCTGATCGTTGTGCCGTAGTTCGGCGCCACCATCGGGTAGGGATATTTTGTCCACATGCCCTCGTACCATCAACCGGCTAGCCGGTTCTCTCTATCCACAGATCTGGCCTCTCGTGCGGGCCAAGGTTACATCCGTGTCGCCCAGCATGAGGCCGATCTTCCGCAGAGCGAATGGATTCCGTAGAAATAAGAATTCTGCCACCGCCCCGCCGCCGTAAGGGTATTGATATACCCTTGGGATTTTGATCCGACCTGGCAGGCGGCGGGTAATCTTCAGAGGCCGACGTCAGGCAGCGTTCGGGATACCCGAGATTTCATCGAAGATACTCTCAGCCAAGCCAAGCGCCCGAGCGATCCGATCGCGATAGCCCTTGTCGAAACAATGGCCAGATTCGATCAGCCCGACCTCCTCGACTGTCAGACCGCTGGTCACGGCAATGTCCTCGGTCGAATAGCCAAGATGTTCCCGATATGCCTGAATTACGGGTTTTCCGTTTGAGATTGCGGTAAGCACTGCCTCGGGCAGCGCGAAAGGCGTTGCGGTCATTTTGCCTCCAAATGCAGAGAACGGCCATTCGATGACTCGAAACAAGCGGCGGCCGATGTTGAAATAGGATGCCGAAACGGCCCGAGCCGGCGGCATCAAAAATGCGATCACTCTCGAACGTGTGAGAGGCGCTACGCTAATATGGCGGCCGCCGCCGTTTAGATCAAGAACCTTGGCTCGCTATACGAGGATTGCTCCAGTGGCCACAATTCGACGACACAGTGCGCAGCGCCGTCATCACGCTCACATCGATGATTGCGCGGCCGCTTTAACGCGCCGTCGGCTTGCGGCGCGATTGAGGAGCCGCGATCTGGCGGTCGGGCACTAGGCGCACCAGCTCGCGGACCAGCGTCAAAGTATCTGCGGGGACTGTCTAGCGATGCTTGCCGGCGGCGTTCATCTTGAGCTTTAATACCGTGTGGTCCCCTCCCACCCATGCAGGAGGCCGGGTGCCCATCGGACAAGACGCTGAGGGACCAACATCTCTCTGTTTCAGCCCGACTGTTGGCTGTCAGATCCGCGACACCGCATTAGGGCTGCGCTTTGCTGCGAATTCCTTCAACCTATTGAATGATGACCAGAAAATCCCCGGAGGTTCCTTCTGCTCAGTTGGCACGACTTTTGATGCTTCTCGAGAGGCGACAGGAGATACCGACTGGCGTTCATCGTGGGTGATATCGCGCAATGCAACGAAGGAAGACAATATGTCAGGTCCGCGTCAGAATCGATTTTATTCAAAGAGGATTGCCGCCTTTAGCGCAAGGCGTTCACGAACCGCATATCAACAATGGCTTCCGTGCAAAACGCAGGGAGATCACTTGTGAAAATCCTATTCACTACGGTGGCTGTCGCGTTGCCGGCCATCGCTTTTGCTGCGCAAACGATCCCCGTATACCTCAGAGAAACAGCACGGGCCACCTTCAAGCCTCTACCATCCATCACGCCGACAGTCGCCAACAACCCGATCACACCGGAGAAGATAGCCCTAGGCAAGGCAATGTTCTTCGATCCACGCGTCTCGGCGTCAGGCGTCTTGTCGTGCAATTCGTGCCACAACTTGGCCACCGGGGGCGACGACAATCAAGAAAGCTCGATCGGCCATGGTTGGCAGAAGGGACCGCGCAACGCGCCGACGGTACTGAACGCTGTCTTCAACATAGCGCAGTTCTGGGATGGTCGTGCTGAAGACCTGAAGGTTCAGGCCAAGGCACCGATCCAAGCCGCTGTCGAAATGGCCAACACACCAGGTCAACTCATCGCCACGCTCAAGTCGATGCCGCAATATGTCGAGTGGTTCAATTCAGCTTTCCCGGGCGAAGCCGATCGCGTCACCTTCGAAAACGTCGCCAAGGCAATCGAAGCCTTTGAGGCGACACTGGTCACACCGGCGCCCTTCGATGCCTTCCTCAACGGCGATGACGCCGCTATGACTTCCGAGCAGAAACAGGGCCTGACGCTTTTCATGGACAAAGGCTGCTCGTCCTGCCACGGCGGTATCAACGTGGGTGGGGAGGGCTATTCCCCATTCGGCCTCGTTGAAAAGCCCAACACCGATGTCCTGCCGGAAAACGACAAAGGCCGATTTGCCGTGACCCATGAAGCCGACGATTCCTATGTTTTCCGCGTGGCGCCGTTGCGCAACGTAGCACTCACCGCGCCATACTTTCATTCGGGCAAGGTTTGGGATCTGAAACAGGCCGTCGCCATTATGGGGACCACCCAGCTCGGCCAAGAATTGACGGAAAAAGAAGTCGACCTGCTCGTTGCCTTCCTTAATTCGCTGACCGGAAAAGTACCGGAGGTCGCCTATCCCGTCTTACCCGCCGAAACGCCGACAACGCCTCGACCTGTATTGCATATCCTCCCGCAATGATTGGCCGGAGCTGGCTAGTGAAGGTCGCAATCACGAATGATTGCGACCTTCACTGGGACGAGACGATCATGACTTCCGGCGAGGCCTATCCAACTGGAAAGCTAGGGGGACTTTCATTTCCGAATTCAATTGAAACGCTAAATGAAAACCTGACCCGTCGACGCCCACTTGCGTCACGACAGCATGACCCGCCTTGCCGGCCACGTCGATCAGACGCTCCGACTAGCCGACTGTGTCGTGATGTGTCGTTACATGTACCCCCTACCCCCGCTTTAGATCCGCTGACAAGCTCGCAACCACCTGATCGAGCCATCGCGGACAATATTCCGCGAGCCGCTGGCGTGCGCCCAGCAGAAACCGGATGCCTTCAGATCCACCCCTTCAAAACGTGCTCGATGGCGTTGCGACGCGCGAGCCGCTGTTCCAGCTCTGCAAACGCATCGATATGAAAACAAAGCTGCGGCCAGCCAGCGACGTGGCCTGAGCATTTGTCAATGCACACCGCAAGTGCCGCTTGCTCTCGGGCTATCTCATCCATATAGCTCGGCGCAACAGAGGAAGCGCCAGTTGTTCAGTCATCGTCAGCCGCGACCTCCTGTGCAATTCGTTCTAACAAGGAAGAAACTATGAGGCGGCAGACCCGACCGTTCACTGTGGAGGTCAAACAAAAGCGCAATTATCAAAAACGGGGCCATTCCATCTGGAGCGATGTCGATCTCTCCGCGGCTATAGCCGACACAACAAGGGAGCTCAAAGATATGGATCTGCCAAATCGTCGGCTGATTGACTCTAATGTCATAGCCCTTGATGCTGAACACGCCCACAAACCGCGAGCGGAGTATCTCATGGCAAATCCCCTAGAAGCTGAATCAGTAGAAGCTGCAACCGAACACGCTCCCAAAGGAAGGACGCCGGAAACGAAGAAGAAAACCCAACCTTCGCGGAAGGCCAAGACTGATCCTGGTCGCAAGAATGGCGCCAATGCGGCGTCCCCGGCGGAAGCAACAGCAACAGCAGCGGCCGTGCGGAGCGCCCGGAAGGTCTACTCCGGAAAAGAGCGCGCCCAAATGCTCGCTCAGGTCGAGACGTCGATCAGCGGCGGCACCACTCTCAAGAGCGCCGTAAAGCAGGCGGGTATATCGGAACAGACCTATTATCACTGGAAGAAGGCCGCGGCGCCTAGATCCGATGGCGACGATCTGAAGGACCTGGTCGCCCTCGAGAAAGAAAACAAGCGATTGAAGAGCCTGCTCGCGGAACGCCTACGCACAGAGAACGCGGAACTGAAGAGGAAGCTAGGACTGCAATAAGGCTTAAGATGCCGCCATTCGACCAGACGGTAGAACTGTGATCGAAGGCTCGCCGGCTGTCGGATGGACGGAGATTTTGCGCACCAGCACCCTGATCTGTCGCGGCCGAGACAGGACAAACCACTCCCGGCGGATTGAAGCGGCACATGGCAAGCAAGTGTCAATCAGGGATCGGTGAACGCGGCCGAAGGCAAGGATGACAGCATCAAGGTTTTACGCTGGGCCTTGATCGAAGGCCACCATTCCATCGATGGCCGCGGCGGATTATCAGGGCGAAGTCAATGGGACGCGGATGCTGTGGGATTATAGCCCACCCATGCACAGGTACTTCATTTCGAGATAATCCTCGAGGCCGTGGCGCGACCCCTCACGACCGATCCCTGATTGCTTCATTCCGCCAAAGGGTGCGGCCTCGGATGACATGCGTCCCGTATTGATGCCGACCATTCCGTATTCGAGGGCTTCAGCCACGCGCCACACGCGCTTTAGATTGGAAGCGTAGAAGTAGGCTGCAAGACCGTAAATCGTGTCATTCGCCTCGCGCACCACCTGGTCGGGATCGTTGAAGCGGATTATGGGAGCCAGCGGTCCGAAGGTTTCTTCCTGAGCGACCCGCATTGTCCTTTCGACGTCGGTGATCACCGTGGGCTCGAAGAAGGTTCCCGATTCGCCGATACGGTTGCCACCGCAACGGATCTTCCCACCCTGCCGCACAGCATCGCGAATATGATCTTCAATCTTTGCAAGCGCGCACTTATCGATCAGGGGACCGATCGCAACTTCTGGCTCGAAACCGTCACCGACGCGCAATGCACTGACGCGCTTGGTGAATTTGTCGCAGAATTCATTATACACGCTGGACTGTACGTAAAGCCGATTGGCTGAAACGCAGGTCTGGCCTGCATTCCGAAACTTTGCCTGTAGCGCACCATCGACGGCAGCGTCGACGTCTGCATCATCAAAAACAATGAAAGGAGCGTTACCACCAAGTTCGAAGCTGGTTCTTTTGATCTGATCCGAACACTCCCTCATGAGTAGCCGCCCGACCTCGGTCGACCCAGTGAAGCTGATCTTGCGGACCTTCGGGTTCGAGCAAAGTTCACGCCCAACCGCATCGCCTTCCGATGCGTAGATCAAGTTTAGAACGCCATCGGGAAAACCTGCCATCCGGGCAAGCGTGAACATAGCACCCGCGACAAGCGGTGTTTGCTCCGCGGGTTTCAGAACAATCGCGCAGCCGGCGGCAAGCGCAGGCGAAATCTTGCGAGCCACCATCGAGGCGGGAAAATTCCAAGGAGTAATGGCGCCGACAACACCGATCGGCTGTTTGATTACCAGCATACGCCTGTCGTTAGAAGGCGGCGAAATCGTCTCGCCATAGATGCGATTGGCCTCCTCGGCATACCATTGGAGGTAGGCTGCGGCATGGGCGATTTCAGACTTCGCCTCTGCAAGCGGCTTACCCATTTCAGCCGTCAAAATGGCTGCAAGATCCTCGCTGTGGTCGAGGATCAGTTGGTGCCATTCCCATAAGATGTCGGAGCGCTCGCGCGCGGTGAGCGCCGCCCAATGTTCCTGCGCAGCTTCAGCCTTATCGATTGCCTTGGAAACGTCCCGGACATCCATATCTGGAAGCTCAGCCAACAGCTCGCCCGTTGAGGGATTGAACACCGAAAAACGCCTCGTGGATTGCTCCGCCTTCCGACCAGGCACACCGGCCAGATCGTCAAATAGCTCGGGATTTTTGAGACGTCTCGTCAGCGACTGTGTCACGGTCAAACCGTCGTCCCCCTTCATGGTTAAGTTACTAGCTTCGCAACGTACTAATAAGCACAACTTGTGCCAGATGATCGGACGAAATCGTTCCGGCCCTCCGTCATTGCAAGCGCAGCTTCCCGACTGATTAGCCCATAGCAATGACAGCCTCAATCACGAGTCGCGCTAAGGCTTTCGCTCCATAACAGGCAAGCGCGGATAGAGCTCGTGAAGAGCTGGCATAGGCGGAGTCGATCATCGAAATCGCCGACGTTGGCAACAGCACTGCGGTATCATTCTTTGAGCGGCTTCCACGGCCGCTCATATCAGGCATATCGAAAACCGACCGCCATGGTCGAACGTGCCATCGATGTAGTGGCTTAAGCGCTGCTAAGTCTTGATAGTCGCGCACAAAGCCATGTTTGTTCAGTTCGCCACCCGAAAGCTCCACTGCGACGATGTAGTGTGGCCGTGTAGGCGCGCGCACGACAATATCACGCGAGCCCAAACCTTTTCCGACCGGCTCCGTCCCAAAAAAAAGGGGGCGGCGTCGGTGCCGCCCTCTCGGTATCCGAAAGCTGATAGAGGCTAGATTAGAAATCCATGCCGCCCATGCCGCCCATGCCGCCGCCGCCCATGCCGCCAGGCATGCCGCCGCCGCCAGCCGACTCCTTCTTCGGAGCCTCCGCGATCATGGCTTCGGTGGTGACCAGCAGGCCGGCGACCGAGGCCGCGTCCTGGAGAGCCGTGCGCACGACCTTGACCGGATCGACGATGCCCATGGCGATCATGTCGCCATATTCGCCGGTCTGGGCGTTGAAACCGAAGGTCGCGCCCTTGTTCTCAAGGATCTTGCCGGCAACGATCGAGGCTTCCGCACCGGCGTTGGCCGCGATCTGGCGGGCCGGAGCCTGCAGCGCACGACGCACGATGCTGATGCCAGCGGTCTGGTCGGAGTTTGCGCCGACAGCGTTGATGCTCAGCGAAGCGCGCAGCAGGGCAACGCCGCCGCCGGGAACGATGCCTTCTTCGACGGCTGCGCGTGTCGCGTTCAGCGCATCGTCAACGCGGTCCTTCTTTTCCTTGACTTCGACTTCCGTCGCACCGCCGACGCGGATCACCGCAACGCCGCCCGCGAGCTTGGCGAGACGCTCCTGCAGCTTCTCCTTGTCGTAGTCCGAGGTGGTCTCCTCGATCTGCTGCTTGATCTGGGCGACGCGGCCCTGGATCTCTTCCTTCTTGCCGGCACCGTCTACGATGGTGGTGTTCTCCTTGGAGATCGACACCTTCTTGGCGCGGCCGAGCATGTCAAGGCCGACGTTCTCGAGCTTGATGCCGAGGTCTTCCGAGATGACCTGGCCACCGGTGAGGATGGCGATGTCTTCCAGCATGGCCTTGCGGCGATCACCGAAGCCCGGCGCCTTGACGGCGGCGATCTTCAGACCGCCACGCAGCTTGTTGACGACCAGCGTGGCCAGGGCCTCGCCTTCGACGTCTTCCGAGATGATGACCAGCGGCTTCGAGGTCTGCACGACGGCTTCGAGAACCGGCAGCATCGCCTGCAGGTTCGAGAGCTTCTTCTCGTGCAGCAGGATGTAGGCGTCCTCGAGATCGGCAACCATCTTGTCGGCGTTGGTGACGAAGTAGGGCGAGAGATAGCCGCGGTCGAACTGCATGCCTTCGACGACTTCGAGTTCCGTCTCGGCGGTCTTGGCTTCCTCAACCGTGATGACGCCTTCGTTGCCGACCTTCTGCATCGCTTCCGCGATCATCTTGCCGACCGACTCGTCGCCATTGCCGGCGATTGTGCCGACCTGGGCAACCTCTTCCGAGGTCTTGATCTTCGTGGCGTTCTTGATCAGCGTCGAGACGACGTCGCTAACCGCGAGGTCGATGCCGCGCTTCAGGTCCATCGGGTTCATGCCGGCAGCAACCGCCTTGTGGCCTTCCTGGACGATCGACTGCGCCAGAACGGTTGCGGTCGTGGTGCCGTCACCGGCGATGTCGTTGGTCTTCGAAGCAACTTCGCGGACCATCTGAGCGCCCATGTTTTCGAACTTGTCTTCAAGCTCGATTTCCTTGGCGACGGTGACGCCGTCCTTGGTGATGCGCGGGGCGCCGAACGACTTGTCGATAACGACGTTGCGGCCCTTGGGGCCGAGCGTCACCTTCAGCGCGTCGGCGAGGATGTTGACACCGCGCAGCATGCGCTCGCGGGCGTCACGGGAGAATTTTACGTCTTTGGCAGCCATTTTGTACTCCTGGGCATTTCGCCCGAAATTCAGATTGGATGGTACGGATGAAAGGCAGCGGCGTGTTAGCCGATGATGCCCATGATGTCGGCTTCCTTCATGATCAGAAGGTCTTCGCCATTGAGCTTGACTTCGGTGCCCGACCACTTGCCGAACAGGATGCGGTCGCCGGCCTTGACGTCCAGCGGAACGAGCTTGCCGGCTTCGTCGCGGGCGCCGGAACCGACGGCGATGATCTCGCCTTCCTGCGGCTTTTCCTTTGCCGTGTCGGGTATGATGATCCCGCCGGCGGTCTTGGATTCGGATTCGACTCGGCGAACGACCACGCGGTCATGAAGCGGCCGCAAATTCGACTGTGCCATTTTTACTATCCCTGGTGCGCAGGTTGAAGGTTCTCCGTTGCCGGAGGGTGGTTAGCACTCGCTATTGGGGAGTGCTAAGATGATCGTGAGATAGGCTGTAGGTTCGTACTTAGTCAAGACGGGCGGGGGGACGGACCGGAGGGCAAAAGATGTGGAATCGGCGCGGAAGCCGGACCCCCTTTACGGCGCAATCCCACTGCCTACGCGCGTTTCGGCCGTAAGCTTTGGGCCGACTTTTGTGTCTTATTTGGAATGTGAAATTATGTGAAATTAACGGCCGAGCAGTCGGCCGGAATCGACGGCCAGCCGAACAGTCTTGAGCCTTTTGCAATTCATCCCTAACCTCGGGTTGCATCGCCAAAAGGAGCGCTCATCGCTTCGGAGAACGTGCGGAACTTCCGGTCCTTGAGGTTGCGTAGTCGCGGCGCGAAGCGTTTGCCGATCAGGGCAAACAGCCCGAAGACGTGATCGCTCGCGCCGCCCGTATCGGTGAAGTGTTCCTGGATGTCGAGGATCGTGTCCTGGTCGAACAGCCCACCGAGCACATAGGCTGCCTCGCTTTCGGTCGGGCTGATCGGCAGGATGCTGAAGTAGCCGTACTGATCTGACAGATGGCTATAGAACTTCGAGCCCGGCTCGCTGCCATAGTGCAGATTGACGTCGCCGCGCTTCGCCGCTCGGTCGCTCGCGCGAAAGAACTGCCCATCGGATGACGCGGTCGTTCCATTGCCCCAAAATCGAGAATGTGGATGCCGGGTGTGCGCATCGGTGATGCATGCTTGCGCCGCGCGATAGGTCTCCGACCGGGCATGGAAGGTTCTCATCCAGCCGATCTGGTGAGCGCTAGTAGCGCGCGGTGGACACGGCAGCGCAGCCTGATGCTGGGTCGACTGGTATGCTTGATCGCTTGTGGCGACACCGTAACCGACGCTCACCTTTCCAATTCGGAGATCATGGTTAGAGCTGCCGATTGGCTGCCACCGCTGACGGCTGGTGAGCGGTCTTAAGCGAGCAGGGTCATTTACGTATGGGGCTTCGAGTGATGCCACACACGGTGCCTGCAAAAAGGGCAAATCCGACTGCTGAAAACCGCCGCAGTGCAAGGCTTGACGGCCTTCTTTCCTATACCCGTCCACGCGACCCAAGCTTTTCCCACAACGAATCAATCGTGGACCGAGGAAGGTGCAGCCGAAAAACATCGGACAAGACTCGCTGCAGTTCGCTCTTCGTTTTGAGGGTTTCTGTTTCCTCAATTTGGTTCCGAATCAAGCTGAAATCCTTGTTGAACAAGTTCGCAGGCCCTTCGGCTGTCAGCACGCTCATCATGAGGCTGGATGGAAACGGCGAACGGTCCCAGCGAGCGCAGATGAAGTTGGCGCCCTCAAAATCTGAGGGCAAGGCGGTGGCTCGATCGAAACCATAAAGAGGGAACCATTCATTCCCGTTCTTGCGTTCAACGACGAGTTCTCCGCTGGCGGAGTCAGCTCGCAGGCGAAACACGTCACGGCCAGCTGTTTGCAGTTCCTCTGTATCGATCCGTAGCGGTGCAATCGGTGCTGGACCACCGAAGCCAGCGTCGGCGAGCCAGTCGACGCCCTCGATGGTTAAGATGAATGCCTGGTGTGTGCGTGGCCCACCCTCCGCAGCACCCATACGCACTCTGCAAAGGATGGGCTGGATCGTGAAACCGAGTGCTTCGAGCGCCAAGCCAAACAACTTGTTCAATTCGAAGCAATACCCCCCTCGCCGGGCATTGATCAGTTTGGCCCAGATCGAATTCTCAGTCAGATTGGGTATATCACCCAACAGCACATCGATGTTTTCAAAGGGAATCGCGCGCATTTGAGCCTGCTGAAGGGCAACAAGACCGTCGACCGTTGTCGGCACTCGAGCAAGGCCGATACGATTCAGATAGATCGCAATATTGAATGCCATGGGATGTCCTTAACACCTAGGATTCGTATTCGTTGAACGCCTGCCGAAAGCGCGATGACGTCCCAGGGTTCACGGAGCAGAGTAAGGTGGCCATCTCCCCCTATAGAAGTGAACATGCCGACCATTCCTCGTGTTCGCACTGAACCAAAGCGGCGGTTCGAGCGCTGCAAATACCCCTCGTGATCCGGAAACGCGGGCATTGCTCGTACAGGGCACTGAACATCACGGTGCTGCAAAAACGGGTACACAAAGGACTTCCGATCCACAGCGGATTGCAACAGTCGACCTTCTCAGGCCTCCGCTCATGGTGACTCGCTGTGGCTCACTACGATTGGTCGAGATAAGCGTCGAACGCGGCAGCAACAGAGCGAAGCAAAATGCGATGGCCATGCCGCACGCGGATGAAGCCATTCTCGACGTCCACTATCCCGTCGTCGGCCAGCATCGCCAAGCGCTCAGCTGAATCGAGAAAATGGGTCCAATCAAATCCGTGGGCGGCACAGATTGCCGGTACGTCGGCCTCGAGATCACACATCAGTCGCTCGATGATTGCGCCTCGGACGCGGTCTTCGCCGATGAGACGGTAGCCCTTCGACGTTGCCAAGCGACCAGCTGCGATATGCTGACTATAGGCCTCCAGCGCGCCTGCGTTCTCGACGTAACCCTCTCCAACACGCCCGATAGCCGACGCACCAAAGGCGATCAGGGTTTTGCAGGTGTCGGCAGAGTAACCTTGGGAGTTGCGCCGCAGGCGACCGGTTTTCTGAGCCAATGCGAGCTCGTCGTCCGGCAAGGCGAAGTGGTCGACCCCAATCTCTCGGTAGCCGGCAGCAACCAGCGTCTCGGCGACGGCCGCAGCTTGTTCGGCGCGGGCAGCGCTGTCCGGTAGTCCTGCCTTTTCGATGAGGCGCTGATGTTTATTAGAAGACGGCGTGTGAGCGTATCCGAACACGGCAATCCGCTGCGGGCGCATCGCCACCGCCACCGTGGCGGTCTGGACGCAGGACTGCATCGTCTGATTGGGAAGACCGTAGATGAGATCGATGTTAATGCGGTTTATTCCCTGCTGGCGCAGGTTTTCGACGGCAGTCGCCGTCTGCTCTACACTCTGGATACGATTGATCGCTTTTTGAACACTGGGGTCGAAACTTTGCACGCCGAGGCTCGCGCGGTTCACCCCGGCTGCACTTAAGGCTTCGGCCATCTCCGCGGTGAACGTGCGCGGATCGATCTCGACGGCGATGGCGGTCTTTTGCCTGAACGCGAAGCGGCGGCGTAGAAGCTCCGTCAAGGCGAGGAATTCCGTTGGCTCAAGGAGCGTGGGCGTTCCGCCGCCAAAGTGCACGTCGCTCACGGGCAGCGCCTGCGGCGTTAGCTCTGAGACCAAATGGATCTCGCCGCGCAGCGCCGCCACGTAATTTTGGTTCGGCGGGTCCCGCTGGGTGATGGTAGTAGGGCAGCCGCAATACCAGCACATCGACCGGCAGAACGGAATATGGATATAGAGCGATACGGGATCGTTAGCCGATAGGCCGCCGAGCCATTCCCCATAGGCCTCCGCGCCGATCGCTGCGGAGAACTGCGGTGCAGTTGGATAATTGAAATACCAAGGCAGGCACGCCTCGCTATGTTTTGTCTGTAGCATAGCCGTTTCTCATCTTGATGTTAGCTCCATACCTGCCGTCGCGGCGCAACTTGTATTTCCGTCGTGCCAATTAGCCTGTGTACAATAGTCTCCATGGAAGCGCGCACGGGTGCGCTTTATTGGGGCGCTGTTGGCGAAGGGCGGATTTGGTCGGCGCATCTGATGCAGGTGTTCGATTCCACCCGTAGTGCGCGCCACGTCTCCGCCCTCGCCGCCGGCTTCATCTCGCTTCAATCCACACGGTCCTAAGGCTTGCGCACTATTGTCCATGAGTTTTTGAGACATGTGGGTGTATTCGAGGGCGTAACGGCGGGCGTATCCCTGCAGGTTGCCCTCGGCCTTGGACAGTGCATCGACATCGAGGATGGTGCGCCATTGCGGCTTGCCTGACCTGTAGGATTCCCAGTTCGCACGCCGCCACAAGGCTTGCACGTGCGTCCCATCCTGCCAGAGTTGTCGATCATGTCGCCTTGCGCAAGGCCGGGCGAAGCAATACGATCGGTGGCCTGTAGGATCTTCAGAATGTCGGCTTGGTATTCTCTGTAGCGCGGATCTTTCGACAGCTTATTGACGGTCGATAGGTTATGCGCCCTGACCCAGGTCATCGCCTCGACGTCGTCGACCTCGTTCAGATAGGCGCGGGGGTCGGTGGCATCGTTAGGAGCCTCGTTGGGGTTGGAACCGATCGCCTTGGCGATGGTGGTCATCTGGGGCTGGGCGGAAGCCGTCATGGCGGTCGCCGTAGCTAAGGCCGTCGCCGTCATTAAGCTGTTCATAGATGTACTGCTGATGGTTAGCTCTTTCGAAAGCCTCGAAAAACGTAGCCGAAGCGATGGAAATGAACCGCTTCGCCTCTTCTAGGCAAGAGCTGTGCCAGTAAGACACGCTTGAATTCAATGGATTATTCTGGGGCGGTGGGCGGCCGTCTAGGATAAGTCGCACCGTAATTGTCGCAAGCGCGACACGCTTGTCGCTTGGGAGCAGGCTGCCCAAGCGACAGAGGCGAACGCCACCAGCTTGTTTTGAGACGTGATTCGCCTCAGGTAGCCGTTGCTCATGCCCGCGATGAAAGCACCGGTGCCGAAGCCGCCAATAAAATGCCGTAGACGATCCGTCCGCTCTTCAATTGATTCCGGACGACGAGAGGGAGCAGCGCCAGTATGGAAATGCTGGCCAAGCCGAAAATCAGAGATGTGAGGTTGGTACGGAGCTTGCTGGTACATCAGCCGATCGCTTGTGAGAGCGAGATGGCTGGATAGCTCGGACACTGAGCAGAGGCGGGAATTAGCTATGGCGCGAGCTGACGTAGAGCGATTCATCAACGAGTTGGGAAAAAAAGGCAGTCCGCTTGAAAACCTCAAACGGCGTGCTGGAGGGCTTGCATCGATTGTAGAATTTGCAAAGGACCTCGACTACAACATCACACTCGACGAGGTTAAAGGTTTTATCCGATCGAACAGCCGAGAAAAACCAAATAGCAAGAAGCTTCGCGCGACTGCGGGCCGCAAGGGTGGTTCGAGTGTTTCGACCTTGACCAGCCTTGTACACACCAATGCGTTGGCTAATTGCGCTCCGTGTACGTCCATGAGCCCTGTTAAAGTCGATGGAAAAACTGCAGCGGTCGCGGTCGCGGTCGCGGTCGTTGTCGTTGTTGTGATAGTTGTAGCTGTCGCGAGCTAGCTCTGATCGCATTGGCTCGAAGGAGCCGGTCTGACGAGAACATGATCGCAAAGCTTGTCAACGAGATAATGCCATCAGGCGGACAAGGGACCGCTGCAAGGGCTCATCTCTACCCTCGGAGCGAACGCTGGCGGCAGATTTTTGATCGGCGCACGCCTAAGGAACGGCGCAGTTTGTCACATATCAAGCGCTTCATGGAGCGGCTGGCCGGTGATGGGAAATTCCGTACGGCGCTTTCCGAGAACCTCGACAACCCTCGGATAGTGACCGCGCGATACGGCATCGAAGTTGACCCAATGGAGATGCTGCCGCTCTGGTGCGGTGACTACCTGAAGTATCGCTTCAAGCCGGAGTCTGCCCCGTGGCCGCTGGCTATGATGTGGGATGAGTATACGCGGGAGATGTTGCGCCATCGCGACCTCCTGCGCGGCCAAGGCGAAATGTCGACTATCAATCCTCGCTTTCATGCCTGGCGCGAGCGCCAAATCCGGCGCTGTAACGACGAAATGGGCGAATTGGCGCCGTCAATCGCGCACTCTGTCATCGCTTTCGAGCTGAGCGAAGGCTGCACCGTCGGTTGCTGGTTCTGTGGCCTCTCGGCGGGTACCTTCAAAGGTTACTATGAATACACTGAGGAGCATGCAGAGGTTTGGCGCGGCGTGCTCCGTGCGGCGAGCGAAATGTTTGGTTCGGCAGTCCGCACTGGCTTCTGTTACTGGGCCACAGACCCGATCGACAACCCGGAGTACGACCGTTTTCTGTTCGACTACCATCAGATCACGGGCGAATTGCCACAAACGACGACGGCGGCCCCGCTCAAGGATCAGGCACTCACCAACCGCGTGCTCGAACTGTTCGAACGCTACGGTCGCGTGACCAATCGTTTCTCAGTGCTAAGCACGGACCATCTTAATCAGATACACGCGGCGTTTTCGCCCGAGGACCTGATGGGGGTCGAACTCATCTTGCAGGGCAAGGACGGGCCGACCGCAAAGGCTTTCACCGGGCGCGCACGAGCGCGGAAGGAGAAACTCAGGGCAGCCGGCAAAGACGCCGCAATCGCCGTGCCGGAGGGCTGTCCCACGACAATCGCCTGTGTTTCTGGCTTTCTCGTGAACATGCGGCAGGGACGTTTACAACTGGTGACGCCGGTACCGGGTAGCGAACGCTGGCCTCTTGGGTACCGAATCGTGGCTCAACGTTTCTTCAGCACGCCCGACGAGTTCCTGGAAGGTCTCGATAGCATCATCGACGAGAATATGCTCGAAAGCCCCCCTCCCAACCGGCCAATTCGCTTCCGCGGAGACCTGCAATACGAGGCAGGGGACCACTGCTTCCATCTCCGCTCACGCAACAGTGAGCATCGAGTGCTCGACGGGGTGGTTCCGATTCCCATTGGCCATCTAATCGCGAGCGGGAACTGTACAGCCTCGGAGCTGATTATGCGGGCCACGGACGGAGCGAGCGTCCTTGCAGTCGCCGACTTGCTCGATCAGCTATACGCGGCTGGGGTGATCGAAGAGGACCTCGACGACATTTCGCTTGGCAAAACGGGATGACGGGCGCGGGCCGCGGGCTTTTTTGTCCGCAACGCCACTGCCCTGCGTCCCGCTCGGGTGAAGCGGGCTATCGCGGCCGGCCTCGACGAAATCGAGGTGCTCGCCGAAGGCTTCGCCAATGACAATGGCGCCAAGCTTACCGGACCGCTCTATGCCGACGGTTGGCATTGAAGTCATTGGCGAGCCAGGCCGGCGTGGCGTTCCCCTCACGGATCATCTGGTCCCACCTCCAGGTCATCGAACGCGATGTTGCCCGCTCGGCTCTCGCGGATGAAGGCCTGAAGCGGCTGATGACCATTCCCGGCGGGGCTGCGAAGCCCCTGAGCCACGCGACCGAAAGCGGCGCAACAGGGAACCGCGTCGAATCGGAAAGCGGCGAGAGTGTGTCCACCATCGGCGAAATAACGACTGCCACGGAACTGACCTCGCTCGGAGTCGATTCGCTGGGTCTGGCGGATCTCCTCTGGGATGTGGAGCAGGCCTACGACATCAAGATCGACATGACGCGGCTGACGCCTGGTCGAATCTCAAGAATGTCGGCGACATGGTGGAAGCCGTCCGCGGTTTGCTTGCGAAGGAGGTCTGATTGGACAGGCGAGTCGTCATTACTGGGATAGGGGGGCTTTGCGGCTAGGCAACAACGCCGCCTCTATCTGGAAAGAGATGCGCGAAGGTCGCTCCGCCATCCGCCCGATGGTCACTTCCGCGCTTCATGAGATGAAGGGGACTGTCGGTACCGAGATCAAGGAGCTGCCCCAGCACGACATCGGCCGCAACCAGCTCGTCTCCATGGACCGCCACAGCTTGCTCGCTGTGCTTGCAGCGCGCGAAGCCATGCAGCACGCCGGACTTTCCTGCGATAAGGGAAATCCGTATCGCTTCGGCGCGACAGTGGGCGTCTGCGGCTGGGGCTGGGGAACGGTCGAAGAAACCTACCGTGACCTCCTTTTGGGCGGCGCGAAGCGTGCTGGCATTTACACTGCACCAAGGGGGTTGCCGAGCGCCGCTGCCAGCCAGGTCAGCATGAGTCTCGGCCTGCGCGGCCCGGTCTTTGCCATCGCCTCCGCATGCGCATCAGCCAACCATGCGATCGCTTCGGCCGCGGATCAGATCAAGCTCGGCCGGGCCGACGTGATGCTTGCCGGAGGCGCCGAAGCGCCGCTCGTATGCCTTCAGATGAAGGCATGGGAAGCAATGCGCGCGCTCGCTCCAGATACGTGCCGGCCCTTCTCCGCCGACAGGAAGGGAGTGGTGATAGGCGAGGGTGCGGGCATGGCCGTGCTGGAAAGCTATGAGCATGCCGCCGTGCGCGGTGCCACAATCCTTGCCGAGATCGCAGGCATCGGCCTTTCCGGCGACGCCTTCCACATCGTCGCGCCGTCTGTCGAGGGGCCGGAGGCCGCGATCCGCGCTTGCCTTGCCGACGCCGGGCTGAATGCGGAGGACGTGGACTACCTAAACGCCCACGGCACCGGCACCAAGGCCAACGATCAGACTGAGACGGCGGCGATCAAGCGCGTCTTCGGAGACTATGCCTATTCGATGTCTGTCTCGTCCACCAAGTCCATGTACGCGCATTGCCTGGGCGCAGCGAGCGCACTTGAAATGATCGCCTCCGTGATGGCGATCCAGGAGGGCATTGTGCCGCCGACCGCGAACTATCGCGAGCCAGACCCCGATTGCGATCTCGACGTCACGCCCAATGTGGCGCGCGAGCGCAAGGTGCGCGTGGCACTGAGCAACGCTTTCGCCATGGGCGGCATGAACGCAGTTCTGGCGTTCAAGCAAGTGTAGAAGGCATGCGAGATGCCTCCAGTAACTCTATCTCTCGTTTCCAAATGCTTGCCGGATCACGATTGTGAAGGACGTGCCCTTGGACCGCCTCGGTGAATGCGCCAAGTGGCAGCGGAAGCTGGACAAGCCGGGGCCCCATCTTTTGCAAAATTCTCAACTGTTGAAGCGACGTCGACGTACCGCTACCCGGAAGGTTAAGCGAGCCCTTCGAGTTCGGCTCGATGGCCTGTCCAAAGCTGTATCCGATAATATCTGAAAGGCGCATGGCCGCCAGTGACCGCTTCCGTGGAAGACCGGCCGCAACGCGCTCGTCACCGGAGCAAGTGGTGGAATCGGCGAGGCCGTGGCGCGGACGCTGCACGCGCAGGGCGCAACCGTCGGCCTGCACGGCACGCGTGTCGAAAAGCTCGAGATGTTGGCTGCCGAGCTTGGCGGGCGGACAAGACTGTTTCCGGCGATTGCCGGGTGATCGCGCTGAGGCACCAGAGCGGCAGATTTTTTGCAGAGGTAATCTCGGACTGAATACGCGTTCCCATTCACATTAGCTGTGGATAACAAGGCTGAATTAACATGCAAATCTGCGCATCTAAATCGATTTGAGCACTCACGGACGTTGCGGACCAGAATCGCCGTCACCCTGAAATCGACAAGGCATCGGCTATCCCAAAATCGGGGCTTGACGTTACGTAAGGTCCTATGTTTTCCGATGTGCGGGAACGACTTCCAGTCTCAGCCCAAGGGCGACGAAAATGAGGGGCAGCAATGGTGGCTGGCGAACCTAATGACGTGCGCGTCAAGCGTTGTGGTGGGGGATGGGTTGTTCATATTGTCGAGGACGGCAAACTGACAGTTCTTCGGTTCAAGACACAGTTTCCCGCCGAAAATTACGCCGATGGCCAACGAGCCAGGCTCGGTCTTGCTGCCAAGCCACCGATCGACGAACCTGATATGTAACCGGATCAGGCGTCGGATGGCTGGTGAGCCTTGGCGCCGGCGGGAAACACTTGCCGAAGGCCCACCTCAATGCTGCTTGCGGCCGTTCGGCTAGCCATATTCGCGATGATGGTTGGCACCGCTGCCGATGCGGAAGACGGTAGCCTGCTTGATCGACACGGCGGCAAAGATCATGAAAAGCCAGGTCGTCAAGGACCCGGCCGCGGCGCTTGAGAAAGCAGCAAGAATTTGCAAGCCGCCACCGCAAGTAACCTGAGACAAGGGTCAGACATGCAAACCGCTGTTCGCGGATCAGCAGCTGCGAGACATTGCGCCATCCCACGAAGGCCCACGGTGCCCAAGGCGTGGTGGGCATCAGCCTTTCGAAGCTGAGCATCAGCAACTTCGTCGAGTCTTAGACCAGACGCTCTTCAGTGCCGAGGCTCGCACATCTGTGGAGCGCGGCTCACGCCCCGGAGACCAGGGCAGGAATGACCAAAGGCTCATCCGCCTCGTCAAGAATGGCGAAACTGTAACGGCCGTCTGTGTCAATATCGACGGAGTAGCTCAGGCGGTCGAGTATGTGGTTATCCTGGTCGAACGTGACGATGCGCGGCTTCAGCGAAGTGATATGCGCTTCGTCCAGATAGATGGAGTTGCAGACGATAATCGGGTCGTCGGGCTGACAGGTGCGAGCCGCCGCTCCGTTGAGGATGCAGCACCGTGAGCCGCGCTCGCCGAGGATGACATAGGTCGAAATCCGCGCACCGGAATTCTTGTTCCATATCTCCACGAATTCCATCGGCAGGATCCCGGCTGCCTCGCAGTGGTCGGGGTCGAGCGTTATCGAACCATGGTAGTTGAGGTTCGCTTCTGTGACGTGGATGCCGTGCAGCTTGCCGGCGACTAGTTTTCGCATTGGTCGTTGTCCCTGTATTCATCGTTCAAGGTCAGTCTTGGCAGTTCGGTTCGCGCGGCTAAATTCCAACGACGAGCGCACCGCCGCTAAGACCCGCACCCGCGGCCGCCAGAAGAACCTTCTCCCCCGGCCGGAACGGCGCCGCCCGATGGGCGAGCGACAGCGAGAGCGGGATCGTCGCGGCGGAAGAGTTGCCATACTCGGCGATCGTCTTGACGATCGCTTCATCGGCGATGCCGAGGTTTCGCCCGACCGCATCGAAAATGCGGGCATTGGCCTGGTGCGGCACGAACCGATCGATGTCCTGCGGCCGCATCCGGGCCGCCGCGAGTGCGTCCTGCGAGCAGGCAGTCATCATCTCAACCGCCTTGGCGAACACTTCGCGGCCGTCGGTGATCGTCATGCGGGTCTGCTCGAGATCGAGCTCGCCATGGAACGGGGTGTTGCTTCCGCCTGCCGGGATCTGGATCAGCCCGTAGCGCGAGCCGTCGGAATCCACCGAAGCGCCGAGAATACCCTGATAGGGATCCTCGCAAGGACCGATCACCAGGGCGCCGGCGGCATCGGCGAAAAGGACTGAGCTCGCGCGCTCGGCGGGATTGATGCGGCGGCTGAGGATGTTGGCGGCGATGACCAGCGCTGGTTTGCCGTGCAGGCGGGTGAACCCGTCCGCGAACATCAGCGCATAGACGAAGCCGGCGCAGGCGCCGGTCAGATCGACCGCGCCTGCGCGGCCAAGGCCGAGCTTGTGCGCGACCAAGGGTGCACTGGGCGGCAGAAGGTGATCGGGTGTCGAGGTGGCAAGCAACAGCAGCCCGATGTCGCTGCGGTCAATACCGGCGTTCGCCAGCGCGATGTCGCCAGCCTGCGTGGCAAGACCAGACAGCGTGTCTCCGTCCGTTGCCCAGAAGCGCGAACGGATTCCGGTACGCCTTTCGATCCAGCCCGGCTCGAGGCCGAGATTGTTCTCGATCTCGGCATTCGCCACCTTGCGCCCAGGCGTATGATGACCGAACCCGAGAATGCGCGACGACTTGCTCATGGCCTAGACCCGAAGCGTTCGGCGGCCTCCTCGATCGCGTCGTAGAGTGCGTCCAACTCGCCGCCGGTGATGCAATAGGGCGGGAGAAGATAGAGGACATTGCCGAGCGGACGAACAAGCAGGCCGCGCTCGAGGAAGAACGCGCGCAGTTTCGGACCAATCTCGGCGAGATAGCCGGCGGAACCGGTGCGCAGGTCGAGGGCAGCGATCGTGCCAGTGGCTCGGCAGTCGGTGAAATATGGGTTGTCCCGGAAGCGTTGCAGCCCGGCGGCCTGCTTCGCGCTCAAAGCCGCGACCCGCTCGGCCACCGGCTCGTCGCGCCAGATCTCGACATTGGCGAGTGCTGCCGCGCAGGCAATCGGATTGGCGGTGTATGAGCTCGAATGAAAGAAGGTTTTCTTACGGTCTTCGGAATAATGGGCCTGGAAGATGGCATCGGTGGCGAGCGTGGCCGCCAAAGGGATCGCGCCACCGGTCAAGCCCTTCGACGTGCATAGGATGTCCGGAGAAATGGACGCCTGCTCGCAGGCGAACATGGTTCCGGTCCGCCCCCAGCCGGTCATTACTTCATCGGCGATCAGCAACGTGCCGGAGGTTTCTGCGATCTTCTTCAATTCGGCCAGAACCCAGGCCGGATACATCAGCATGCCGCCGGCGCCTAGCACGAGCGGTTCGACGATCAGCGCGGCCGCGCGCCGGTCGCGGGCAACTGCCTCGAACCGATCCAGCGTCTCTTGTTCGCGTCCCGCGGCCGGGAAGGGGATGGTGTCGACCTCGAACAGCAAAGGTTCGTAGGCGGCGTTAAACGCGCCACGGGCACCGACGCTCATCGTCCCGATGGTGTCGCCATGATAGCTGTGCTCCATGACGACGATGCGCGAGCGCGGCGCGTCGATGTTGCGGAAATAGCCGAGCGCCATCTTCAGCGCGACCTCGACGGAGGTCGAGCCGCTGTCGGAATAGAACACCCAGTCGAGTCCGGCGGGAGCGAGGCCGACAAGTGCCTTGGCCAGGCGCTCTGCCGGCTCGTGGGTGAAGCCAGCGAAGATGATCTGGTCGAGGCTAGACGCGGTCGTCTCGATAGCCTTGATGATGCGGGGATGGCGGTGGCCGTGCGTGACGACCCACCAGGAGGAAATGGCATCTAGGATGCGCGTGCCGTCGGCCTTGTAGAGGTAGGCGCCTTCCGTCCGGGCGATTTCAGGGATGGCGGGCTCGAGCGCGTGCTGGGTGAAGGGATGCCACACACGGGACTGCGGCATCATTCGCCTCCTGCGATCGCTGTGAGGTCGAAGCCGGCAACCATCGCATCCCGCAGCGTCTCACTCGTCAGCGGATCGATGTGTGGCAGCCTGCCAAGCTGGCGCACGCCGCTGAATTCCACGATTGTTCTCTGCGTATCGGCCACCTCATCGCCGATGAAGGCAATGCCGATGAGCGGGATGGAACGGGCTCTGAGCGCCTCGATCGACAGCAGCGTGTGGTTGATCGTGCCGAGCTTGGTACGGGCGCACAGGATGACCGGCACCCGCCACTGCGCGAATATGTCGATGAACTTGGTGCGCCGATTGAGCGGCACCATCAGTCCCCCGGCACCTTCGATGACGAGCGGACCCGGCAAGTCCGGAAGCGAGAGCCTTGCCACGTCTATCGCGACGCCATCGAGTTCGGCCGAACGATGCGGCGACAGCGGCTCCTTCAGGCGATACACTTCCGGCAGCACGCGCCCCGGCGGAAGGCCGGCGAGCCGTTCCACGACCTGGCTGTCAGTCTCCTCGTCGAGCCCCGATTGCACCGGCTTCCAGTAGAAGCTGTCGAGCAGGCCGGTGAGCCCGGCCGAAAACACCGTCTTGCCGATGCCGGTATCCGTTCCGGTGATAACGATGCGCTTGGTCATGCCGAGGCCAGCACCTCGACGAGTGCCCCGACCATGGCCGAAATGTCGGCTTCGTCGACGTTGAGCGTCAGCGAAATGCGCAGTCGCGATGTGCCCTCGGGTACGGTCGGCGGACGAATGCCGCGTATGTCGAAGCCGCGCGTCTGCAGCGCCGCCGCCACCGCCATGGTGCGCCTGTTGTCGCCGATGACAAAGGACTGGATCTGCGAGCCGCTGGGCTTCACGCCGCAGCGCTCGGCCAATTGGCGGCCCGCGAAGGCTACGCGCTCCTGCAGCTGGACACGGCGTTGGGGCTCGTCGGACAGCATGGCCAGCGCTTCGCGCACTGCCACCGCCATCAGAGGCGACGGCGCGGTGGCGTAGATGAATGGCCGGCAGCGGTTGACGAGATAGTCGCATAGCGTTCCCGGCCCGGTGACGAGTGCGCCGGACGCGCCGAGCGCCTTGCCGCATGTGTGAAGTGCGACAGTGTTGTCGCGGCCCTCGAAAGCGGCGGCCAGCCCGCGGCCGTTCGGTCCCCAGATGCCGGTGGCATGCGCCTCGTCGACGACGAGGAATGCCTCGTGCCGATCGGCAAGCGCGATAAGGCGCGCCATCGGGGCGCGGTCGCCATCCATGCTGTAGAGGCTTTCGACCGCGATCCAGATGCGGCCCATGCCGCCTTCGGCGCGCCAGCGGGTGATCGCATCCTCGACAGCATCGCTGTCGTTATGCGCGGCGAGCTTGAACTCGGCGCGGCCAGCGCGGGCCCCCTCATGCATACTGGCATGAGCAAGGTCGTCGAGGATCAAGAGGTCGCCCTTTTGCGGCAGCGTCGTCAGCAGAGCGAAGTTGGCGATATAGCCGCTGCCGAAGAACAGCGCGCGTTCGGCGCCGAAGAACGCCGCGGCGTCTGCCTCCAGAGCCTCGTGCTCCGGTGAGTTGCCCCTTAACAACCGCGATCCGGTCGCGCCGACCGGCGTCCCCCGCGCAATCGCCGCCGCCACCGCTTCGCCAAGTCTTTTGGAGGCGGCAAGCCCGAGATAGTCGTTCGACGAGAAGTCGAGCCCGGCGCGCGGTGCAAGTGTGCGCAGCCGGTCCTTGCGCGCCAGTCCGCGCAAGGACGCGTCATACCGGACAAGAAGTGCCTCGTTCATTGCGTGCCGATTTCCATCGGCTCGATGCCGAGACGCTGGAACAGCAGAGTATCCTTGTCTTCGCCGGGATTGTCCGCCGTCAGCAGTGTGTCGCCGACGAAGATCGAGTTGGCGCCGGCAAAAAAGCACAGCGCCTGCATTTCATCGGTCATGGCGGTGCGGCCGGCGGAAAGACGCACGTGCGACTTCGGCATCATGATGCGGGCCAGCGCGATCACGCGCACGAATTCGATCGGCTCGATGGGTTTGGCCTCGGCCAGCGGGGTGCCCTCGATCGGGATCAGCATGTTGATCGGAACGCTTTCGGGATGCTCCGGCAGGTTGGCCAGCGTCACCAGCATGTCGATCCGGTCCACCGGCTCTTCGCCCATGCCGACAATGCCGCCGCAACAGACCTTAATGCCGCTGTCGCGGACATTGGCGAGCGTATCCAGCCGGTCGGCAAACGTGCGGGTCGAGATGATCTCTGAGTAATAGCGCTCGGAGGTGTCGATGTTGTGGTTGTAGTAGTCGAGACCGGCCTGTTTCAGACGAGCGGCCTGCTCAAGATCGAGCATGCCGAGCGTCATGCAGGTCTCCATGCCGAGTGCCTTGACACCCTCGACCATCGCCACCACCGCGTCCATGTCGCGCGCCTTCGGGTTTCGCCAGGCCGCGCCCATGCAATAGCGGGTGGCGCCGGCATCGCGTGCCTTGGTCGCCTCGGCGATGACGCGCCGGACCTCCATCAGCTTTGACGCCTTCAACCCGCTTTCGTGATGTGCCGATTGGCTGCAATAGCCGCAATCCTCCGGGCATCCGCCGGTCTTGATGCTGAGAAGCCGGCTCAGCTGGACCTTGTTGGGATCGAAGTTCTGCCGGTGAACGGTCTGCGCCTGAAACAAAAGGTCGTTGAATGGCGCGTCGTGGAGCGCTTGGGCTTCCGCTCGCGTCCAAGGGGGAAGCGCCCAACCGATTGGATCCGAGGTCAGGTCTGGGCTGAGTTCGTTCATAAAATCTTGTTCTCCATAATCTTCCGTCCTTGACCTGGAGCGTTGCAGTGGATGCTGAAGACCAGGCGCATGCCAGCGGGAAGTCTTCTATCGAAACGCGACTGGTGGCGCTCTTGAGCGGACTCTCCAACTGCTGCCCGCAGGCTCAACTCACGTCATCCGTGGGGATTACGGTTTCCGTTATATTACTCTGAGCACAGGAATGCTCCTTTCTGATCGCGTCGCAGGATTCGGTGAAGGCGACGTCCAGCAGATAACCCAGAAGTTCCAGCCCGTGAGAGGCCGCCAACTGGCGCATCTCGTCGAGTCGGCAGATGATGACGCCAAGGGCTGCGACGCGGCTTTCTGTGCCTTGCTGGTCCGTCCCTCCCGCCTCCGTTGTTGAAGCGTGTCGCCTGGCGCCGAGAAGGCTTGCGTCGGCTGTTGGTGGAACCTGGGACGTGCTGACGCAGGTTAGCCTGCGACCAAAGGAGTTCCTGCGATCCCGGTTCATGTCCTCTCCATCAGTTCAGATGCCTGTTGCAATTTCGGTCGGCCGGCATGTCGAGACCAATGTCGAGGATGGGCGCGCTGTGGGTAAGCCAGCCGACCGATATGAGGTCGACGCCTGTCGCCGCAATTGCCCCGGCGCTCGCCCGCGTCACCCGGCCCGAAGCCTCGGTGATCGCGCGGCCACCGACCATAGCCACAGCCTGCGTAAGGTCCTCGACCGACATGTTGTCGAGGAGCACGGCGTCGACACCCGCTGCCAGCGCCATCTCCAACTGGTCCAGCCTGTCGACCTCGACCTCGATCTTAACCATGTGACCGATGGCGCTGCGCGCCCGCTCGATTGCGGTGCGGATATCGCCGGCAATGGCGATGTGGTTGTCCTTGATCAGCACGGCGTCGTCGAGCGCGAAGCGGTGATTGGCACCGCCGCCCGCTCGTACCGCATACTTTTCCAGGACACGCAGGCCGGGCGTCGTTTTGCGTGTGCACACGATTTTTGCGTTATGGCCCCTCACCGCGTTTACGAGCGTAGCCGTTGCCGTCGCGATGCCGCTGAGTTTGCATAAGAAATTGAGCGCCGTCCGCTCCGCGGTCAGCAGGCTGCGCGCCGGCCCGTTTACGATCGCGATGGTCTGGCCGGCCGAGACCTTGCCGCCCTCAGGACACCGCAGCTGGATGCTGATCCCGGGATCGACCAGCAGGAAGGCAAACATGACCAAGTCGAGCCCGGCAACAACGCCTGCCTGCCGGGCATTCAACGCCAGCGTCGCTTTGAAATCGGCGGGGATGATCGCATCGCTCGTGATGTCGCCGGCTCTGCCCAGGTCTTCAAGCAGGGCAGAACGCACGATGGGCTCCATGATGATCTGGGGAAGTGGTGCAAGTGAAGTCATGTCAACGGCTCCGTTCGGATGCTTGCCATCTGAGCGTGACGGCATTCTCAAAAGCTGTGCAGAGCGTCAATCGTGAGGGGAGGGCGGCGGGATCGCGCCCGGGGAAATCGGATCGAAAGTGGGAGCCGCGGCTCTCCTCGCGCCGAAGGGCGGCGATCGCCATCAACAATGCCACCAGGGCCGGATCGGCCGCGGCCGTCTCGCAAACAGAGATCGGCAGCAGTGTCGCGACCGTGTCGCACAATGATTTCCCATTCCGAACAATGCCAAGCGCATTGGACACAATTGGGCGAATAGGTGAAGGGTCGGGCCGGATGGGAACAGTTGCCGGAAGCCTAGGCCACTGCCAACCCGCAGAGGTACCCGCGACGCTTTCAGCCACCCAGGCGGCGGTTGCAACCGCTTCGGTCAGCGAGTTGCTGGCAAGCCGGTTGGCGCCATGCAGTCCTGTGCATGCGACTTCGCCACAGGCCCACAGGCCGCTAACGGAAGTTCGCCCCTCGGCGTCAACGGCCACGCCGCCCATGTGATAGTGAGCAGCGGGCCGTACGGGAATGGGTTCCACCGCCGGATCGATGCCGGCATGCTTGCAAATAGCGTCGATTGCCGGAAAGCGTCTTGCGAATTTCTGCCCGAGACAATGTCGGGCATCGAGATAGACGCCATGCCCGGCTGCGAGCTGATCGGAGATCGCCCGCGCGACCACATCGCGCGATGCGAGTTCTGCCCCGGGCGTGTCTGCCAGGAAGCGATGGCCGTGCTCATCGATCAGCACCGCGCCTTCGCCACGCACTGCTTCGCTGACAAGCGGCATTGGCCGGCGCGCAATGTCGAGGGCCGTCGGGTGGAATTGCACGAATTCGAGATCGGCTAGTTCCGCTCCAGCACAGGCTGCCAGCGCCAGGCCGTGCCCGAATGAGGAGAGCGGATTGGTTGTATCGCAAAACAGGCCGCCTATCCCACCGGTCGCCAGCACCACGCGGCGTGTGGGCAATGCGAACACGGCGCCATGCAGGACAGTCAGCAAGCCAACAATGCTGCCCTCCGCGACAACCAAGCGAAGCGCTGTCATGCCTTCCATGATCGTGATCGAACGGGTTCGCCGCGCCACGCCGAGTAGCGCCCGAAACAACTCGCGGCCAGTTGCGTCGCCGACGGCGTGCACGATGCGGCGACGCGAATGCGCCGCTTCCAGGCCCAGCTGCAGCCTCCCGTCTAGCGAGCGGTCGAAAGGAGTACCAAGACGAATGAGATTCTCGACGGCTTGAGGTGCGGCCTCTACCACCCGCCTGGCCATTTGTTCGTCGCAAAGCCCATCGCCGGCAGCAAGCGTATCGGCGAGGTGCAGGTCGGGGCTGTCGTCCTCCCCCAGACTCGCTGCGAGCCCGCCCTGGGCTAGAATGCTCGAGCCTTCGGTTCCGAGCGAGGTCCTTGACAGAAGGACGACTGGTTGCGGCGCCAAGTGTAGCGCCGTCATGAGCCCGGCGATACCAGCGCCGATGATGACCGGCGCTCCGCCAATGTGATGGATGTCCGCCGTCATACAAAGAGCATGCGTTCCACAGCCCAGCGGGCCCGTTCAGCGACATGAGGATCGATCGTGACGACGTGGCGGTTCTCCTCGAGCGCGGTCCGGATGTTGGCGAGCGTGATGCGCTTCATATGCGGGCACAGATTGCATGGGCGCACGAAATCTACTTCCGGATGCTCGACCGCGACGTTGTCGCTCATGGAACATTCCGTCATCAGCACCACACGCGCCGGCCTATGCCGCGCGACATAGTCGGACATCGCCGCCGTCGAGCCGGCGAAGTCGGCTTCCGCGACCACTTCAGGCGGACATTCGGGATGGGCAAGTACACTGATGCCGGGATGGGCCTCACGCAGCTCGCGGATGTCGGCCGCGGTGAAGCGTTCGTGCACCTCGCAGCGCCCCTTCCAGGCAATGATCTCGACCTTGGTCTGCGCCGCGATGTTCTTCGCCAGATATTCATCGGGCAGCATGATCACACGCGGCGCGCCGAGCGATTTCACCACCGCGAGCGCATTGCCCGAGGTGCAGCAGATGTCGGATTCAGCCTTCACCGCGGCGGAGGTGTTGACGTAGGTCACCACTGGAACGCTCGGATAACGCTGCCGCATCAGGCGCACGTCTTCGGCGGTGATCGACTCGGCCAGCGAACAGCCGGCGCCGAGATCCGGGATGAGCACGGTCTTGTCCGGATTGAGGAGCTTGGCGGTCTCGGCCATAAAATGCACGCCCGCGAGCACGATGATTTCGGCATCGACTGTCATCGCCTTGCGGGCCAGCGCCAGGCTGTCGCCGACGATGTCAGCCACGCAGTGAAAAATCTCCGGCGTCTGGTAGTTATGCGCCAGGATGACCGCATTGCGCTGTCGCTTCAGATTCAGGATTGCGTCGATATCCTCGACGAAGACCGACCACTCGATCGGTGGGATAACGCGCCGAACGCGGTCGTACAGTGAGGCGCTCGAAGGCAGGACGGCACTCATCGAGCCTCCAGTTATAGTCCATCTGATTATAAGATATATATAATCGTTGTGACTATAAGGGGTGTCAAGCCCGTGCGAGCGGTAATTTTGTGCCGGCCACAGGCCTCTCGTCGAGAATAGTATGGTGGAAGCGGTAGAGCTGCGCAGGCCGGCCGCCGGTCTCGGCGGTCGTCGCCCCGGTCTTCTCAACCAGTTCCTGCTGCTCTATGAGCCGGCGAAAGTTCGGCTTGTTGATGAGCCTGCCGGAGAGCGCCTCCACAGTTCGCTGTAGCTGCAAAAGCGTGAAGAGCGGCGGCATCAGTTCGAACACAACAGGCCGGTATTTAATTTTGGAGCGCAGTCGTGCAATAGCCGTTGCCAGAATGCGGCGGTGATCGGCGATCATCGATCTGCCCGGCACGGAAGGGAGGATGGCCGAAACTCCGCCGCGCTTTGCTTCCTCCACCAGGGCGGCTTCGTAGAGCAGCTCGTAGCGCTGCAGCGCGAGTTCTTCGTTCCATGCCCGGCCGTCCAAGGCAAAGGCAACCGCCGCTCGCCGTCGGCGATCGAAGCGCGTCGCGCCGTCGTCCGCGCCGTCCGCCCATTCGATAAGGCGCGGCCGCAATTCTTCCAGCACTATCGGGGGCCTGCCGGACCGATGATCCTCCCACGGGAAATAGTCGTACCAGCTGGCCCAACTGCGCCTGCCCGAGGCGCCCGCATCTTCTTCGCGGGTGAGTGCGAGATAGCTGATCGAGATCACGCGCTGGTTGGCGCCGACCCGATCGCGATCGGCAAAGGTGTAGAGCTGCTCGATATAACCGAGAGGCTGACCGGTCTGCAGTTCCACCCATGCCCTAAGCCCCGACTGGAGCGAACGATGAGCGAGCTCAAACGGGCCCGAGGGAAGAGCGGCCCCCTGTTCGATGGTCAGAACACATGGTCCAGCGTCGTTCACGGCGACCACGACTGCGATCAGGTCGGCGTTGACATTGTTGGTCTTGCCTATGGTTCTGCCTTTCCTTGGTCCTTTGGCCTGATCCATGGTTCCTGAGCCACTTGGGTTAGACCTCCGTGCGAACTGTCTAAACCGATTTAGTTCTGTTCTTTATCATACCAATCGTCGCGTCAACACCACGCGCTGTGGCGACTTTACCTCTTCGAACCTGCACAAAAATATGCCAAACGCGACACTCGCCGTGGGTGACGCTGGGTGAGGAGAGACGTCGATTGAGCGTCGGAGGTATCGTAAAAGGCGATCACGCCGCCGGATATGCGTGCGCGAAAGGCAGCACGGCGCTTATCTGCCTGACGACCTACACCACTCCGGTAAGGTTGGTTGACGGCGCACTGTTCTCCGTTTCAATGGCGAGACATCCGGCACGGGGCCGGCGGAGCGACATGGCCATCGGACCGACCATGACGGCGCTGCGTTTGCGCCAACTTGACTGGGATACCAAGCGCCATGCGGTCGAGCGGGCCGTGGATTGCGGCCGGCGCCAACAGGAGGGCTGCAACGCCTCACCGACGGAGGTCCGAGCCGTACCAATCAACGCTAATTTGTCCCAGCTATTCGCCTCGCGCGCTATCTCGTGGCCCCGCTTGAAATCCGACAGCAGGTTCAGAGATTCTTGATCTCGATACCGTATTTCCTCAGCGCGTAACCAATCTGGCGCGGCGTCAGTCCAAGCAGGCGCGCTGCCTTTGCCTGTACCCAGCCGGATCTTTCCATGGCCGCGATGAGACGCTCGCGATCGGTCATCTTCGCGTCGCTTACGAGGCCTAGCCGAACAGGCGCTGGCAGTGCCTGCTCGCTGTCGTCATGCGGGACCCCAATGGCGGCCGAAGCAAAAGCACCAGACGATTGCATGGCCGGGTTCAGTGGCAATGGTGCGATCGGCTCCGATTTCGGCGCAGTCTCCTTCGATGCGTGCTTCCATAGCATCGCGGAAAGGCATCGGCCATGGCAGCAGTCAAAGTCGTTTCTGCCGATTGACGCTCCCGCTGCCAGGGTCGCCGTCCGCTGCACGCAATTTTCAAGCTCGCGGACATTTCCGGGAAAAGCACAGTTCATCAGCACTTCAGTCGCACTCGCATCGAAGACCATCGTACGGCCGTTCTCGCTGTTGAAATTCTTGAGAAACTCAGCGGCAAGGAGCGGAATATCACCGCGCCTTTCGCGCAATGGCGGCACCAGCAAGGGAACAACGCTGATGCGATAATAAAGGTCGGCGCGAAACTCGTTCCTTGCAACCGCGTCTTCCAGGTTCCTGTTCGTGGCGGCAATCACGCGAACGTCGACCTTAATCGTCTGGTTGCTGCCGACGCGCTCGAACTCCTGCTCCTGCAGCACGCGCAGCAGCTTTGCCTGGAACGAGGCCGAAATCTCACCGATCTCGTCCAGAAACAACGTTCCCTTGTCGGCGAGCTCAAAGCGCCCCTTGCGCGAGTTGAATGCACTGGTAAAGGCACCCTTTTCGTGACCGAACAGTTCGGATTCCAGGACTGTCTCAGGGAGCGCTGCGCAATTGAGCTTGATGAACGGCCGCTTGGCGCGTCCCGACATCTCGTGAACGGCCTTGGCGACCAGCTCCTTGCCGGTCCCCGATTCCCCGCGCAGCAAAACGGTGCTGTTGGACCTGGCTACTAACGCGACCTTCTCAAGCAGCCCGCGCAGCGCCGGGCTGTCGCCAATGATCCCCTTGACATGAGCCCTTTTGCCCTCATGCCCAGGCTGCTTGAGTTCGCCGAATTGCTTTTGCATCCGGATTTTTTCGGCCATCAGTCGCTCGCGGTCGGACGCGAACAGGCGATGCAGCTTCACTGTCTGTCCAACCAGATTAGCGATTGTGGTAAGGAGGCGCAGGTCGTAATCGAGGAGGGAGCCTGATTTGTTGTCCAGGATGCGGTCGATGGTCAGCGTGCCCACGACGTTCGCATCGACGCGAATGGGTACGCCGATGAACGACACTTTCATGTTGTCGGACGCCCCGAGCACCTCCTTGTCGGCGGCGTTGAAAGCCGGATCCAACGCTATGTTCTCGGCGACGAGCGCCATGCCCGTCGTTATGATCTGGTCGATCGCCGCCCGTGGCAGATGCTTGCGGTAGCGCTCATCGCTGCCTTCGCTCCAGCCGGCGCCGACGGTCATGTCCGGTATGCCGGCACCGTCGCAGAGCGAGATGATGCCGTGCCGCACCTGCACCAACGATGGCAGGAGGTCGACGACGTTGGCCAACGTGGCTTCCAGCCCAGAGGGAGCGGTGAGCGCTATCGACGTTTCAAAGATGTCCGGCGCCCTCTCGTGCAACGGCACAATAGGGACCACGTTATTCATCTCGGACTTTGAATTAGGGCTTTTCATTTTTGGAAGCGATATGCAGCGTGACGAGATCTGCCTGGCACTTTGCTCGGAGTTGCGAGTATCGTGCATGTGATCATCCATCTCGCGCCATGAAATCGATGCCCGAGGCAAGTGCGCCTATTGTCCAGCGCGTGGATGTCCTTGGCGAATCGCATTCGTCGGCGTCTTCGCTCCGCAGGCCGCTGCACAATCGACGAGTTTGCTCGCCTCGCCCTTGCACGCGGGGATTCATTGAAACACGAAAAGGCGTTGATGAAGATAGTCGTGACGATTGATCCGTCAGCAAGACGGACGTCTGCAGCCGGCTTTTCGCGCGCAATGAAATTGCCATTGAGATGATAGCTAATGTCGATGCCAGTCAGGCCCCGGCCGCGAGCAAGTGCGGCCCTGGCAAGATGGGGCGGCGTCATGCGGTCGATAGCAAAGCGGAGCGATGCTTGACGCATGGCTTTCCTCTCTCTTCATGAAGTGCGGGTCGTCGTTCTCGGCTGACTGGCTTCCGCCGCGCAGCAATCATTCGTTGTTAAACGAGACCGGAATGAGGCAGGTGAGTCAATCAAACTCCCGCTGCTTTTCTTTCATGAATGAAAGGAAATTAGGCTCTCATGATAGTATTTTATCAGTTTTTCAGATGTTTTCCGGCAGATAGATCTCAAACGGCAGAAAAGTCTGCCCAAGCGTCTCCGAAGTGCCGACCTTGATGGCCTGGGCCATCAGCGTCATCAGTTCCTGGCAAAGCAGGCGCTGGGGCGTGGCGACCGACATCGTGATCATGCCATCTGCGAGTGCAGCCCGTGACTCCGGCGTGATCTCGTTAACGATCGCGACGAGACCCCGGCTTTCGCCTTCTTCACGGAGCGCGGAGATCGCTCCCTCCATACCTCCGCCGGCCACATAGAAGCCGGTGAGTTCGGGTTCCCGTTGCATGAGATCCAGCGTGGCCTCGTAGGTGATCTGCCGTGCCTCAAGGTTCACGAGCGGATCGAGCAGCTCGAATGCCGGTGCATTCTCACGGAAATAGGAGCGAAAGCCGACCTCCCGCAGCTCCTGCCCCTGAAAACGGTGGCTGCCGACAAAAACCGCCACCTTGCCCGGCCGTCTTGCGACCTTTGAAAGCATCCACGCTGTCGTCCGCCCGACCTTGCGGTTGTCGAGGCCGATATAACCCTCACGAACACCTTCGGCGAAATCGGAAAGCAGCGAGAAAACGGGGATGCCTTTTGCCTTGAGTTCTTGGACGGCTGCCGTGATCGCCGGATGGTCCGGCGCCACCATGGCGATCGCGTGGCAGCGCGCTCCGAATTCCTTGAGCAATGGAATAAGGTCGCATGGCATGTGCGACGGCGCGAATTCGATGAGCGAAGTGCCATGGAAGCACTTCGCCGCGTTGACCGCCGCTTCGACCTCACGCGCGAAGCCCTGGTAGAAGTGGTGAGTCGGTTTTCTCAAGATGAAGCCAAGCCGATATTGCGGCAGGTCCGGCTGCAGGCGCTGCTTGATAAGACCTGCGGCGTGATATCCGATGGCCTGTGCCGCCGCTAAGACCCGCTGCGCAGTCTCCTTCCGCACCGGATGACGGGCATTCAGAACTCGGTCAACGGTGGCAACACTAACCCCGGCTTCCCGGGCGATATCAGCAATTATGGGTCGCTTCGCCATTGTTCGAGTCTGATTAAACGACATCAAGAAGAAATCCGGCAAAGGTCGATTCAGTAAAATCTGTCATTCCTGCATTGATCCTGTTCGCTACCGAATTCTGGTCGTGGCATGGTGCGAGGTAGAAGCCGAAATGTAGAGCCTGGGCGAATTGTTCAGCCGTGCCGACGGCTCCGACCCAGCTCCGCGCCCGGTTCCACGAACCGTCGCAAACTTCGGAGGCATTAAGCGCATCATCGAGGGCTTGTGTGTCGTGACCGGTGCAAGACCTTCGCAAGGCGCAGATGATTTTGCACCCACTGCATTTCGGGATTGTTGATTTCATCGGCCCGCGAGAGTTTGTTTGGAACCCGCGGCCCGATCGTCCGGCGTTTGGGACCAGCCAGGCGATTCAACCGGCAGCGATGCTGCCGAGTTGCTCGGCGCGGGCGTTATCAGTGGCTGGCCGGTTGATGTCTCGGCAGGCTGGTGGCCGCAGAATGCAGCTTTCAATTGCGCCTGATCCAGTTCGCCTTCCCAGCGGGCGACGACGAGCGATGCCACCGCGTTACCGACCAAATTCGTCAGTGCCCTGCATTCCGACATGAAGCGATCGACGCCAAGGATCAGCGCCATTCCAGCAACGGGAACTGCCGGCACTACGGAGAGCGTAGCAGCCAACGTGACGAAGCCGGCACCTGTGACACCTGCTGCACCCTTGGAGGAAAGCATCGCGACGAGCAGCAGCAGGACCTGATCGCCAACTGACAAATCCGTATTCGTCGCCTGCGCGATGAAAAGGGCCGCGAGGGTCATGTAGATATTGGTGCCATCCAGATTGAAGGAATATCCGGTCGGGATAACCAGGCCCACGACCGAGCGCTTGGCGCCGGCCTTTTCCATTTTCTCCATGAGAGAGGGCAGCGCAGCCTCGGAGGAGGACGTTCCGAGGACCAGCAGCAGCTCTTCCTTTATGTAGCGGATAAGAGAAAAGATCGAGAAGCCATTGTAGCGACAGACTGCACCGAGAACCCCGAATACGAAGAGGAAGGCCGTGAGATAGAAGGTCCCGACCAGCATCGCAAGGTTGGCTACCGAACCGATGCCATATTTGCCAATCGTGAAGGCCATTGCTCCGAAAGCACCGATCGGCGCGGCTTTCATCAGGATGCCGACCAATTTGAAAACGGGTGCAGTGAGGTCCTGAAGGAAGGAAAGAACCGATTTGCCCGATTCTCCGACCATCGCCAGCGCGATGCCGAAGAGGACGGAGAAGAACAACACCTGTAGAATGTCGCCTTCCACAAAGGCGCCGATAATCGTGGTCGGGATCATGTTCATGAGGAAGCCGGTCACGGACTGCTCATGGGCCTTTGAGGCATAGCCATTGACGGCTTGGACGTCGAGCGAGGTCAGATCGATGTTGAGGCCGGCGCCAGGCTGAATGACATTGCCGACGATGAGGCCGACGATAAGCGCGAGCGTCGAGAAGGTGAAGAAATAGACCATCGCCTTGCCGGCAACACGGCCGACCTTCTGAAGATCGCTCATGCCGGCAATTCCAGTCGACACGGTCAGAAAGATAACGGGCGCGATGATCATCTTGACGAGCTTGATGAAGGCATCGCCGAGCGGCTTCAGGTTTTCTCCGATTTGCGGATAAAAATGGCCAACCGCGACTCCGAGCAGGATTGCGACAAGCACCTGCACGTAAGGCTTGGCAAAAAGGGTCTTGCGGGGTGCGCGCTTTACGCTTGGAGCCAGTGGGGTCAACATGTAAGTTTTCTCTCCCTGACCGGTTTGGGGCGGGCTGTTCCTCCCCGCGGCTTCTCCCATCGCGGCGCCCCGGTCGAACGCTGCTGCGTTGTTGACCGCAATAGCCGTGCCAAGCCAAGAGAGCGCGGAAATCGCCGGAGCCTCAGGTATCTTCAACAAATCGCGCAGCAAGATTGTGCGGTTTTCCGCACGGATCGCCTTCCCTTCTGGCGGAACCCCGCACTATGGTTCGTCAATGATCGGTTTTAAGAATACGATGGCGGAAGAAGAAGACATGGGTAATGGCGCCTTCCAGCGCGCCCCATTGGTCTTCCCTGGTAGATCCGGCGGTCGATCTCTCTGGCTTGTGATTTTGCTTGCAATTCTTGGTGCGGCGCTCTGTTTCGTCGTCTTTGCAACGGGACGCATCGCCGGCACCAGAGCAGAGTATGCCCTACGCGACCGTGCTCTTGCCGCGTTCCCGCTTGCAGCCGACAGTTTGAAAGGAGAGATCGAGAAGCAGCGAATGATTCCGCTGGTTCTGGCACGCGACGGTGCCGTTCAGGAGATGCTTCGCAGTCCGAGCACTGCCAACGAAGCCGCGCTTGATGAGAAGCTTCGCGCCATCGCGCGCGACGCCGGCTCTTCTATACTCTACATCATTAATCCTGAGGGCGTAGCGGTCGCTGCGAGCAACGCCGGCGAGCCGACCAGTTTCGTCGGCAGCGATTACCGCTTTCGCCACTACTTCACCGAGGCGATGGCGGATGGCGCGGCTATGCAATATGCGCTCGGCACGGTTAGCGCGCGCCCTGGTCTCTATCTGTCGAGCCGGGTCGATGGGCCGGAGGGGCCGCTCGGTGTGGTTGTGGTGAAGGTGGAGCTCGACCGCGTCGAGTCGCGTTGGCTGGAGAGCGGCTTCGTGGTCTTCACGACCGATGAGCGAGGCGTGGTTCTTGCCACGAGCGTGCCCCAATGGCGTTTTGGCGCTCTCTCACCGCTTTCCGCAAAGGAGAAGCAAACCGCTCGCGATCGTCTGCAGCTACCGGGCGTGACTTTCGAGCCGGTGCCGCTTTCCCGCCGCGGCGACAACCTGGTCACCGCAACTCCTGAGAGTCGATCAGCCGGTTTCGTTGCGGTTTCGCAGGATCTCGGCAAAGCAGTTCCGGGCTGGCGCATGTCGTTGCTCATCCCCGCCGACACCGAGATCTCCTCGGCGGTCATGACAGCCCGCGTGACAACGCTGCTTGCCCTCGTTCTCGTTGGATTCGTCATTTTCATCATTGTTCGACGGCGGCGGGCGGCCCGGCAGCGGCAAGAAGTGCTTGTGTTGCTGAATGCGGAACTGGAGCATCGCGTCGAACTGCGCACGGCGGAGCTCCAGAGCTCGAACGCAGCGCTCGCCGGTGAGATCGCCGAGCGAGAGAACGCTGAAGCAAGAGTGCGTCGCCTGCGCGACGAACTCGCCCAGGCGAACCGCTTGTCAATCCTGGGACAGATAACGGCCGGGGTCGCCCACGAGATCAACCAGCCGGTCGCCGCAATCCGCACCTATGCTGAAAATGCCGCGCGTCTTCTAGGGATCGGCCGGTCGCAAGAAACCGCCGAGAATCTGACCTCGATCGTCGCCATGACCGGCAGGATCGGCACGATCACTGAAACGCTAAGGTCCTTTTCCCGCCGCGCCAGCGGATCGATGGGACCGATACTGGCGGACGACGCGATCGACGGCGCTCTGTCGCTTCTTTCAGGCCGAATTCGCGATTCCGGGGTGACGATTGAACGGAAGCGGATCGATCCGTCTCCAATTGTCATGGCAAGCCGCATGCGACTGGAGCAGATACTCGTCAACCTTCTCCAGAACGCGCTTGACGCTCTGAAGGATCAACCGGAGCCCCGCGTCGAGATAGCGCTCGCCGAAAACGGGGAAATGGTCGCTATTTCCCTTCGGGACAACGGCCCCGGCCTTGCCCCCGACATTCGCAGGAGCCTCTTCATGCCGTTCGTTACCAACAAGGAAAAGGGGCTCGGTCTTGGCCTGGTCATTTCGCAAGAGATCGCACGTGAGCTCGGCGGCTCGTTGCGGCATGATGATGCCGGCCACGGGAGAGGGACTTCCTTCACGGTCGAGCTGAGGCGAGCGGCATGAGTGCTGAATCAGGACCGGTCATTTTTATCGACGATGACGAGGATGTGCTTCGCGCAGCCACGCAGATGCTGAAGCTTGCCTCGTTCTCACCGAGCGTGTTCGGTTCGGCCGAGGCCGCACTCGCCAGAATCGACGGGAACTTCGATGGCCCTGTCGTGAGTGACATCCGTATGCCCGGGCTGAACGGACTTCAGCTCTTCGAGCGAGTGAAGGCGATCGACCCGGAAATTCCGGTTGTCCTGATCACCGGGCATGCCGACGTCGAGCTGGCCGTTGCCGCCATCAAGGATGGCGCCTACGATTTCATCTCGAAGCCATATGCGAACGACCGGCTTCTCGTGACGCTGCATCGCGCTTCGGAAAAACGGCGCCTGGTCCTGGAAAACAGACGTCTTAGGGATGCGGTTGTCCGATCTGCGGGCGATATCCCGCTGATCGGGGAGGCACCGACCATGATTCGATTGCGCGAAACTCTCCGCCAGATCGCCGATACCGATGTGGATGTCCTTGTGGAAGGCGAGACGGGCACGGGCAAGGAGGTGGTCGCGGATCTGCTTCACCGCTGGAGCAGACGACGCACGAAGCCCTTCGTTGCCCTGAATTGTGGAGCGCTGCCCGAAAGCGTCATCGATAGCGAACTTTTCGGGCACGAGGCAGGCGCCTTTACTGGCGCGCAGAGGCGCAGGACCGGTCGCATCGAGCATTCGAACGGAGGGACGCTCTTCCTCGACGAAATCGAGTCGATGCCGCCAGCACTCCAGGTGAAGCTTCTGAGGGTGCTTGAGACCCGGCAGATCACGCCGCTTGGCACGAACGAAACCCGCAGCATCGACCTTCGTGTCGTGTCGGCTACCAAGGCCGATCTCGGCGATCCGGCCGCCCGCGGAGATTTCCGGGAAGACCTTTATTTCCGGCTGAATGTGGTGACGCTCCGCATCCCGCCGCTTCGCGAAAGGCGCGAAGACATCCCGATGCTCTTTGGGCATTTCCTGGAACGCGCCTCCAAACGCTTCAGCAGGCCAGTTCCGGACATCAGCGCTGGCGTGCGCGATCGCCTCGTGAGCCACAATTGGCCCGGCAATGTCCGTGAACTCGTGCATTTCGCCGATCGCGTTGCATTGGGACTTGAAAGGCTAGGCACGCCCATTGCATCAGGTCGAAAGGAACAAGCGGTATCAAGCCTCCACTTGTCCGAGAAGGTCAGCCTTTATGAGGCGACTGTCATCCGCGATGCCTTGCAGGAATGCGGCGGCGACGTGAGGCGAACGATCGAAGTCCTGGGAGTTCCCCGCAAGACCTTCTACGACAAGCTGAAACGACATGGGATAGACACGGCCGATTATCGAAAAACCGCCATTGGCTGAAGCCTTCTTGCTTGCATGTCGCGGAAAAGAAATTTCGCCATTCTCGTCCGACTCAAAGGATGCACTATGGGCTAGGTGAAGCGAGCCTGAGGTCGCTTTCGGAGCGCTATGGCATCAACCCCAAGACGGTCGCGAAGTGGAGAAGCGGAATTCGACCGCGATCTGTCCACCGGCTCCAGGGAGTCGACAGTTCTGTCTGTCGAGGAAAACCGTTGTTGTGGCCTTCCGCAGCAACAAGGCTGCTGCCGCTCGACGATTGCCTCTACGCGTTGCAGCCGACGTCACGCATCTGACGCGCTCCCACCGCTGCCTGCAGGCAAGCATCGGCCGATTGCCAGATGTCGACGGCGACAGGCCGGCGAGAAGAGTCAAGAGAATGAACCGGACCATCAAGACGCAACCGTCAAGCGCTTCCACTACGACGATCGCGACCAACTGCGTCGGCATCTTGCCGACTTCGTCGCGGCCTACAATTTCGGCCGCAAGCTGAAGACCCTCAAGGGCCTCACGCCCTGCGAGTTCATCTGGAAGGCATGGGCTTCCCAGCCCGAGCGTTCACTTTCAATCCGCTCCAGCAAATGCCGGGACTAAACATTTAGCAAATGGCGGATGAGGTGCACGATGCAAGTTAGCACGTCGCCTGGGGAAAGGTGCGCCGATCGCCTCCCTCTTGGCCAACCAGTTCGAGCTTGCCGTCTTACCAGGCCCCCGCCAATCTCGTTGCGTTGTTGTTTAGCGTTGTAACAGATCCTTCAAAGAAATTCATGGAATCGTTGCGAGCGCAAATCGCTGTCAATGGTACGCTCATCACAACTTTCGAGATCAGTGGCGGCAGAAATCTGGTGTCGTTTTATGTTCCGCCGCCAAACAGCATTTGCGAAGAGCGCGAAATGACAAAGCCAGCAGGACGAGGGTACCAGCCATGCGCACATCGATTACACCCAAGTCGCCCGCGATACGATACTCGATATTGGCTACGACGATGCCATCGGCTTTGATGGTCGAAATTGCGCCGTCGTTCTGGCTCTCACCGGGCAGTCGCCCGGCATCAGCCAGAGCGTTGATGAAGGACGATGGCAGGATCTCGAGCAAGGGCGGGATCAGGGCCTCATGTTTGGATTCGCATGTTTTCGATCTCCGACCGAAAGGCATCATCAAGATGCTTGATCTCGTACGCCCGATATACCGCAACACGGCGACATACGGACACTTCGGCCGTGAAGAGCCTGAGTTCACCTGGGAGAAGACGGACAGAGCCGCCGACTTGCTGCGTGAGGCAGGACCGGCAGCTGCGTGAGCGCCGCTGGATCAAGCGCATGCGGCAACCCTTTTCAACTCGCTAGGCCCGCGCCCGCCGCGGCACGCGCTTCGACATCATGCTGACGGCTGTGTGATCGACACGGGCGGTTACCGGAAAGGCGACAAAAAAGTGCGTTACGACATCGTTATCATCGGAGGAGCCATCGTCGGCTCCTCGATCGCCTACTATCTGCGCGAGGAAGGGTTTTCCGGCTCGATCGCGCTGATCGAGCGCGATCCGCAGTTCGCGCACGCGGCAACGACGTTGTCCTGCGCCTCCATTCGCCAGCAGTTTTCGATTCCTGAAAACATCCGCCTGTCGCAATTCGCGCTGAAGCTGTTCCGGCGGCTGAAGGAAGAATTCGGCACGGATGCCGATATCGGGTTCCGCGAGAGCGGCTATCTGATCCTCGCCGGAGAAGCCGGGCTACCGATCCTCAAGGCCAATCACGAGGCGCAGATCGCCGAGGGCGCCGACATCGTGCTCGAGGATGCCGAGCAGTTGACGCAGCGCTTCGCCTGGCTGTCGACCGAAGGCATTTCTGCCGGCGCCTATGGTCGGACCGGCGAAGGCTGGTTCGACGCGCATGCGATGCTGACGCTGTTCCGCAAGGCGCTGCGCGGCAAGAACGTGGACTTTATGACCGCCTCGGTCATCGGCATCGAGCGGCAGGGCCACCGTGTCACCGGCGTCAGGCTCGACAATGGCGAGACGATCGAAGCCGGCACCGTCCTCAATGCCGCCGGGCCGAATGCCGGCAAGGTCGCCGCTCTCGCCGGGCTGGCGCTGCCGGTCGAGCCGCGCAAGCGCAATGTCTTCGTCTTCGAGGCGCGCGAAAAATATGCCGACATGCCGCTGCTGGTCGATCCCTCCGGCATCTATGTCAGGCCGGAAGGCCCGGTCTATCTCACCGGCGGCGCCGAGCCGGAAGAGGGCGACGGCCCGGCCGATCCCCAGGATTTCGAGGTCGACTGGCCGCTGTTCGAAGAGGTGATTTGGCCGGTGCTGGCGACCCGCATTCCAGCCTTCGAGGCCATCAAGCCTACCCGCGCCTGGGCCGGGCACTACGATTACAACACGCTCGACCAGAACGCGGTGATCGGGCCGCACCCCAAGGTGAAAAATTTCCTCTTCGCCAACGGATTTTCAGGCCACGGTCTGCAGCAGGCCCCGGCGGTCGGCAAGGCGCTGGCCGAGCTTCTCGTGCATGGCGGCTACCGCACGGTCGATTGCTCCGCGTTTGGGTACATCCGTGTCGCCGAAGGGCGGGCGTTTAGGGAATTGAATGTGATCTAGCAACAACGGCGCCGCGACGGTCTCCTTTGGTGCCGGCGGGACAGAGGGGCGCGAAGGTTCGCGACAGGCGGTGCCGCGGTACAAAGGCCTTGATGTTTAGCTTGCCCTGTTCGGTTGGGATCTCCGCAATATCAATGTGGAAGAAGCCGATGCTTGCGCTGCAGACATCGGTGCAATGAAGAGCGCGTCAGATGCGGGATCGTCGGCTGCAAGGCCGTAGAGGCAATCGTCCAGCGGCAGCAGTGTGTTGCGGCGGAAGGCCACAACAACGGTCCTCTTCTACGGCAGACAGAACCTTCGATCTCGGCTCCCTGGGGCCGGTGGGCAGATCGGCGGTCGAACTCCGCTCCTCCACTTCGCGACCGTCTTGGGGTTGATGGCATAGCGCTTCGAAAGCGAGCTCAGGCTCGCTTACAGCTCGACGCATCGCCTCTTTCTTTGTGGCGCTCCCATGCAGAACCTGGCCCAGTCGAAGCTTCGTGGCCGCGGCCCGCGCTCATGGCCGGCTTACTTAGGTCGATGCTGCGTGCTGTCACCGTGAGGTTCCGCTGGGGTTAGCGGTGCGTCGAGCACAGCGAGAGGGTTCACAGCCAACGCTCTGGAACCCATGTCACTAGCCATCCATGGCGTGGATGCGTTTCATCGAAACAGACGATTTTACCGATGTTACGGCACGATGCATAGAAAGAATTCAAGAATGTAGCAGCCTTAAGGAAAGTGGTTGATGTTTGCGTTGGCTCCGAAGAGCATTTTCTGGTCTGCGCGGAAGACCAGCCCAGGCGCGCGTCCATCGCGGCCAGGCACTTCCGCGACAGACGCAAGCTACATCGCATTGGCACAGCACGACAATCTTCCCCGAATTGCGCAGGCGCTTGCCTCAAACGCAGCAGCAAAGCTGAGGCTTGTGGTGTTCTGGAGAGAGGCAATTTAGATGCTTGTTGATCGCTCAAGGAACGATCGGTTCGTTGTTTCTCGACGGCGCACGGGTCTCGGTGATTGCCTGTGGTCTCTCGCGTCGGCTTGGGACTACGCACATCGGACGGGACGAGCTTTAGCAATAGATTGGCGCGGCTCTTGTTACCTTGACAACCCGTTTGCGAATGCCTTTCCAGCTTTCTTCAAGCCAATTGAGGATATCGGTGGTGTACGGGTCATTTGCGATGACCAGATCAACCACGTCTCATTCCCTGGTCCCTTCTTCCCGTCGTGGTGGAACAAGCCATCCATCGACTGCGTGTACCGTCCGGATGAACAGATTTTCCAAGAACGTGACGAGCTTAACGATCTTTTCCAGGCCCAAGATGATTGTGAAGCCAACACGGTAGTGTGTGATGCTTGCTTGATGTGGCGCTGCGATGAAAAGGCCGAGCGAACCATATTTAGGAGCATCACACCGAGGGTCGAAATTGAGGATCGCATTGAAGCGCTCTACCAGGAACATTTTGACGGGCACAGCATAATTGGAGTCCATGTCCGCCACGGCAACGGCGAAGATATTATGGATCACGCACCTTACTGGGCTGATCCGAAGGTTGCCTTAGAGCAGGTATGCACTGCCATTCGTATGGCCAAGGCGCAACCGCATTCAAGACCTGTAAGGGTGTTCTTGTGTACAGACAGCGCCAAGGTTGTTGATCACCTGTCGGGCGTATTTCCCGAACTTTTCACCGTCCCAAAACGCTTCCAGGCGGATCAGGCCGGCCCCTTACACAGTGCAGCACTGGGCACCGACGGGGGGTTTTCCGCGCTCGTTGAGATGTATCTCCTCGGTCGATGCGACACTGTTATTCGCTTTCCTCCGACTAGCGCCTTCACCCGCTACGCCCGCCTCTTCGTGCCACGAATTGTCGAATTCGATTTGAATGACCCGCGTCGTTTGATCTTGATCGACAACACTTTCGAACGTTCCCCGGCTCCATGAAAGGCTGGCATCCCGATCGAACTCTCCCTTGCCTTCGCGCAGAGGCCCCCGTTCGCCCTGCCCAACACGCCCCTTTCTCGCCACGCAATCCCGCCGCAGGCGAGCGTTTTCATGGGCGCGTCAAAATCAAAAGGATTCAAGCTTGTCAAAGAGAAAAGTAGCTTTAATCACCGGGGTTACGGGACAAGACGGTTCCTACCTCGCAGAATTGCTTTTAGAAAAGGGCTATTCTGTGCATGGGATAAAGAGACGATCGTCTCTTTTTAATACGGGCCGTATAGACCATCTCTATCATGACCCTCATGAAAGTGGCGTTGATCTTACACTTCACCACGGGGACTTGACAGACTCGTCGAGCCTTACGCGCGTCATCCAACTGGTTCAGCCGGACGAAATTTACAATTTGGCAGCTCAGAGCCACGTTGCAGTCTCCTTTGAAGAACCAGAATACACCGCGAACTCCGATGCCTTGGGTGCGCTGCGTATCCTCGAGGCAATTCGGATCCTGGGGCTCGTCAAGCATACGCGCTACTACCAAGCCTCGACGTCTGAGCTCTACGGGCTGGTGCGGGAAACGCCACAGACCGAGACGACACCGTTCTACCCCCGGTCCCCCTACGCTGTTGCCAAATTGTATGCTCACTGGATCACCGTAAATTATCGAGAATCTTACAATTTGTATGCATGTAACGGCATTTTATTTAATCATGAGTCACCTGCGCGCGGAGAAACATTTGTAACTCGCAAAATCACGCGCGCCTTGACTCGGATTAAGCTTGGAATGCAACGCACTCTATTCCTCGGCAACCTTAATGCGCGTCGCGATTGGGGGCACGCTCGAGACTACGTCCAGATGCAGTGGTTGATGCTGCAGCAGCAGCAACCTGAAGACTTTGTGATCGCTAGCGGTGAGCAACATTCGGTGCGCGAATTCGTCACCGTCGCGGCCGCTGAACTCGGCATCGATGTTCGTTGGGTGGGGGAAGGGGTCGACGAAGAGGGGTACGATGCAAAGACGGGAGCTCTGATCGTAAAAGTAGATCCCCGCTATTTTCGTCCTGCAGAAGTCGAGACACTTCTCGGCGATGCCCGCAAGGCGAAAGAAAAACTTGGGTGGGAGCCCAAAATCTCCTTCATCGAATTGGTTAGGGAGATGGTTCGGGAAGATTTGCGCATGGCGGAGCGTGAAGCAGTGCTGATGAATCAGGGTTATTATTCACACAGTCCACGAGAGTTATGCTGACAACGGCGGCGCCATGCGGGGTTGTTGTCAGTGCTATGGTGGCCTTCTTAAGGAGCGCCCAGAGCGTTAACAATGGAAAACAAAAAGATGAAGAAAGTCTATGTGGCAGGCCATCGCGGCCTTGTTGGATCGGCCACGATGAGAGCCCTCGAGGCGTTAGGATCCTATGAGATAATAACACGTACTCACGACGAACTGGATCTATTTGACCGGAGCGAGACGCGCAGGTTCTTCATGTCGCAGCGGCCAGATTACGTCGTTATGTGCGCCGCGAAGGTTGGTGGTATACTGGCGAACGCCAGCTCCCCTGTCGATTTCCTTCATAACAACCTCGCGATTCAAGTCAGTGTTTTTGATGCCGCTTACGCTTCCGGCGTCGAACGGATGATTTTTCTTGGCTCCTCGTGTATCTATCCACGCGACTGTCCGCAGCCGATACGGGAGGAATACCTTCTCACCGGTCCGCTTGAAGCGACGAATCGTCCCTACGCTTTGGCAAAAATCGCAGGTGTCGAATCGTGCTGGTCTTTCAACCGGCAGTACAAGGCGCGCTATCTCGCGTTGATGCCGACCAATTTATATGGTCCCGGCGATAATTATCACCCCGAAAATTGTCACGTTCTGCCTGCTCTGATACGCCGCTTTCATCAAGCTAAAATGAACGGCGACTCCTCTGTGGGGGTCTGGGGATCCGGAAATCCTCGGCGAGAGTTTATGTATTCGTCGGATGTAGGCGATGCCATTGCGTTCCTGCTTGGCCTGCCAGATTCGGATTTTGACGCCTTGACAGCCCCCGACACTGCGCCCCTGATTAATGTTGGCGTTGGTGAGGACGTCACAATTCGCGAGGTGGCGGAACTCGTCAAGGCGGCGGTCTGCTGGGAGGGCAATTTGGTGTTCGACACGACGAAGCCAGACGGTACTCCGCGCAAGCTACTGGACGTAACGCGCTTGCGTAACCTTGGCTGGAAAGCCAAAATGTCCCTTGGTGCCGGGTTGCAAGCGACGTATGAGGATTTTCTTCGCCTTCATGCGGCTTGATGTGGAAGCGCGCATCCAGGTTGGACTGCATGTCCGACCGGGTGCAAGCTCGCCCAGTCCGGCCAAACAGATGAGAGGGACGCATACATCTCGAGGCGGCCGCAATAGTGGCCTGTGCTGACTTTGCAGACCGGACCTCTCTGCGACCGGCGATGCAGAGGATCACCCAGAAGCTTGCCCAAGCCAAATGGGAAGGGGAAGGCCGCATAACTGGCCGCACCTGGAACGGCTGTGCGTGAGCGCCGTCAACTCAAGCCGCCAGTTAGAACTGCTCGACCTCGCGGGAGCCGCTGCTTACGAAGCTGGCATCGACAGGAAAGCCAACCAGGCCCGCATCATGCCTCGAGGCAGGCCTTATCCAAGGCGGTGCATACGGAAATGGCGGGCGTCGACGTATGCTTTTCAACTCGCGCTTAGCCGCAGGCGGGATCGTGTCCCCTGCGTGGTGGAGCTGGCGGCATTGGTCGCCGTGCTCTCCGGCATGGGCCGGGCTGATCGGATTGGTTCAGTCTGCGTTGTTAGCGCCGAACTCACTCGCCTCAAGGTCATGGCGCCACAAGCGCGGATTCGCGGCGCCGTGGTGCGGGCGTTACAACTCATGCAGCAGCGGGTCTCGTTGATGGCGAAGCGGGCTGCCCTGAACCAATCGCTCGCGTCTGCGGCGCGCCAAGCTGTCGCGCAACGCGATCATCCTGACGCTCTGGGATGGCAGTGGCAGGTGACCGCCTATATGGCAGTGGCAGGTGACCGCCTATGCGGTGAGCACGCTTGGCCTTAGCTCGATTGGCATCGACCCCAACCGGCCCTGGTCATCGCGCCGTGCCACAGCTTTTACCGCCAAGTGAAGCCGATCAGCTGCGACCGCTCGCCGCGACAACCCTGGCGCCAGACTATGCTCTGCTCGGCTGGTTCGAGCCCGTCGCCGCTGTGTTCATCCGCAGCATCGAATGCCATATCCGCTGCAGCCTCGAATGCAATAACCGTCGTAGCTTTTCAGAGTGCCTCTCGGAGTTGTTGAAAAACCCGGAAGTCAATTGCCCGTTTTACCTTTTCGGCAATGTTGAGGTGTCTGAGAATGGCTCAAACGATACCCCGTTTGGCTTCATGCAATGTCTCGCCCAGTCCGACGAGACGGGCTGCGGCCTGACCCGTCGGCATGTCAATGACCGTGATTGCGCTTGCCGCAAGGAAACGACGCTCGTTCTTGGTCAGCGTCGCTGTATCGATTGCCGCAAAATGTGGGCCATTGGAGCGCTTCATGATCTGCCGGGCATAGGTGCGCAGCATCTGATCGTTGAAGCGGCAGCCGATGAAGAAAAGACCACGACTAGCTCGCCGTTCCTTCACCAGGTCAGGGATCGGCGTCTGGATGTCGATTTCGCTCAGCACTTCAACGTAGTCGGAATCTGCGACGAGGAAGTTTGCGGCCGGCCTGGCACCGCCGTGAGGGGCGTAGAGAACCGTCTTCGCCGCTGGTGCGGATTCGAGTAATATCCCGGACAAATCGTAGGCTTTCGTCCAAATGTCACCGATCTCGTGCGCCCGTGTTACGCCCTGTATTTCGACGACGTCCGTTCGGCGGGTCTGTATTAGAGCCGCGCGCATGGCACCGTCGTACCAGCTGTCGACGATCACGGAGAGCGGCAGCGTTGCAAGCCAGGCATGCAAGATGGTCGGCACCACCGGGGCCGCGAATATTTCGGCCATCCAAACTTGAAGCGTCCGGCGGTGCCGGCGCTGTTCGATATACTGCGCTACCGACCACATGTTGGTGCGAATCTTCGAAGGGGCTGGCGCGCGCTTGTTGAGCGCTGCGGCAACGGCTTCGGGGGTATGCGGTACGGGCGGTCCCGCGGAGCGGATCTCAAGCAGACCCGGGCCGAGATAGGGAATGACCTGATCGGCCGCGAGCCCTTTCTTCAAAAGGTCAAGCTGCCTTTCGGCAAAACTGTCCCGAATGACGACGAGATGGCCCGAGGTCATTGTGTTCATGCTCGTATCCCTTGCCGCTCTCTTTGTGTCAACCCGAAGGTCAGTCCTCGTCGGAAATCTTCCTTGCTTCCACGGTAATCGGCAAAGGCGTATCGCGCGGAAGGTCGGGCAGGACTAGCCGCCAGCCGTTCTTCAGCGTCACGGCGCCACCCCATAAGTGTTCGTTGTCGACCTTGATGATCGGCTCTTCGAGATCCTTTTTGGGAATATATGCCGACAAGCCAGCACGGGTCCTGCGGATCATTACCCTCATCGGGCCGTTCCTTCGTCAAACCCAGCACCGATTTCGGCACTGGAAGGAGTCCGGGCCGTCTCAAGGCTCATGAGTTCACGCGCACGCATGCCGACGACGGTGCCGCGATCGACCCATTCGACCGCATAGATGTAGAACTGCTGGAGAAAGGTGCCGATGTCGCGCACATAGCCCTCGTCGCCTTTGCGCACCAGATTTTCACCGATCTCCTTGCCCGGATAGGTGCCGTCATTTTTTATGTGGCGTGTGGCGCGGACCCGCTCACCCGGCATGAATCGCGGGGGTGTACGGATTTCGATGTCCTGTTCGCGTCCGAGGCTCATGGCCGTTCCTTTCTCTCGGCTGCAGCTTTCCAACAGGAGGTCGATGGTCCTGCGGAGGCGCCTCGACCGTGTCAGTAGCCGAAATGGAGGTCAGGCAGGGACGCAAGTCTTCGACACCGGACATACCGAGGCGCATTGCTGCGTTTCGAAGGTCCCCTCGCATTCGGTGCACTTTTTCGGATCGATCACGTAGGTCTCGCCCTTGAACTTAATCGCGCCCGAAGGGCATTCAAACTCACAGGCACCGCACTGGGTGCATTGGGAAGCGATGATCTTAAAGGCCATTTTCAACTCCGGTTCGGTTAGAATGAGGCGGCTCAGGCCGTCGCAGCCAGTGGCTCACTCCCAAACTCGGCGGCGTAAAGCGCGCCGATCGCGGTCTCGATGTAGTCATACCCGTAAGCCTCCGTTGCTCGGATCCCACCTTCCTTGAGACGATCCTCGGGGCAATTTCCAATTCTCGCGCACAGCACGATGTCTACGCCTTCGAGCGTAGAGATGACGCCGTCGAGGCTCTTGTCCTCGGCCCGGCCGCCGAGGCAATACTGTTCGACCTTGCGATGACCGACGAAGCTGATCCCTTTCGGAGAGGCCTCATAAACCTGGAATTCCTTCGCATGGCCGAAATGCTCGTTGATGCGGCCGCCACCCTTGGTCGCCACCGCTACCAGAAGCGATTTGCCGGAGCCTGCGGTCTTGACCATCCCGAGCGCCTCGCTCTTGGCCGCCAGGCGATCGCCCCGCTCGCGCGCGACCACTGCCCGATATGTCTCGCGCTTGCTGGCGTCGTACGTGACCTTGTCGGGAAGCCGGTCGAGCGTGAATTCCTGGCCACGATCCTCGCCGAGCAGGCCGACAGCATCGGCCCGGCACTGCCGGCAGTGGCGCATCAACTTGGCGCCGCCTTCGAGACGATCCTGAAGGGCCTTCAGCTCCATTGCCTTGGGGCCGCGCTGCCCACTCAGGCCGTAATGCGTACCGTGCGCCGGGTCGGAAATCAGCGGCATGACATTGTGCAGGAACGCGCCGCGCTCCTTGACCCATTTATTCACCTCGATCAGGTGCTCATCGTTTACGCCGGGGATCATTACCGAATTGATCTTGGTGAGGATGCCGCGCGCCGTCAGCATCTCCAGCCCCGACATCTGTCGTTCGTGCAGGATCGTGGCGGCCTCAACGCCGGTATAACGGCGGTTGCCATAGAAGATCCACGGATAGATATTGGCACCGATCCGCGGGTCGACCATGTTGATGGTGATCGTCACGTGATCGACATTCATTTCGGCAAGCTCGGCGACGCGGTCTGGCAGCGCGAGCCCGTTGGTTGAGATGCACAGCTTGATGTCGCCGATTTCCTTGGCGACCCGTTGGAATGTCGCCTTTGTGTTCTTCCAGTCGTAACAGGCATCGCCCGGTCCGGCGATGCCAAGCACGGAAAGCTGCGGCACTTCGTTGGCAACCCCGATCACCTTGCGCAGCGCCTGGTCGGGCGTCAGCCTTTCCGAAACGACCCCAGGCCGGCTTTCGTTGGCGCAGTCATATTTGCGATTGCAGTAGTTGCATTGAATATTGCAGGCTGGGGCGACCGCCACATGCATGCGCGCGAAATAGTGGTGCGCTTCCTCTGAAAAGCAGGGATGATCCTTGATCTTCTCCCAGACGGCCGAGTCCATCTCGTGCGGCTTCGCGGAGGAGCCGCAGGATGAAGATGCGCAGCCACCGGATTTCGCTCTCGCCGGCGACTGATCGAAGACTGTCGTGCCGGAAAGGCCCTGTAGCGAAATCATCGGTGCGGACATGGAGCGGCTCCGTGCGTGGTGTGAACATCGCACTTCAGAGCGCAAGAGATATGCCAACCCCAAAAGCGGTCTTATCCGTCATGTTGGCTTTTACGTCGGCCTTTTGTGTCCAATTGTGTCCGTTTCCTGCGACACGGTTTTGTCAGGTCGCCGACAACGGTCAAAAGCAACGCGAAAAGTGACGTCTTGTCTCAGTTACGCCCGGTGCGGGCAGCAACCGCGCCCCCACGTTTGATGTCATCAGGGACGTTTAGAACTTCTTCACTTCGATATGATGCCGGCGCAGAGCATAGCCGACCTGCCGCGGCGTGAGACCGAGGAAACGAGCCGCCTTGGCCTGAACCCAGCCGGCTTTCTCCATCGCATCGATCAGTCGGTCGCGTTCCGTCAGACGCTGGTTGATTGCTGGGCAAGCTGGATGGTTGGGGTCGCAGGTCTCGCCGGGCGATGCCTCATTCTGGGAGGGGCCGACTCGCATGGCAGGCAGCGGCGATCCAACCGGCATCATATTGCCACGTGCGAACTCGTCGACGGCATAGGCGCCGTGCGAACGGCCGACTCCTTTCCACAGAAGCGAAGAAAGGCACTGGCTGTTCTGGCAGGCGAAATCCGACGGAGTTATTGTCATTGAACGCGCAAGTGTGGCCGTCCGTCGCACACAATTCTCCAACTCACGCACGTTGCCAGGGAAATAGCATTGCGAGATCAGGTCAAGCGCCGACGGCGTGAAGGCAAGATCGCGATGGTTCTCCTTGTTGAATCTATCGAGGAGAGCTTTGGCAAGGCGTGGAATATCGCCCGGCCGCTCTCTGAGGGGAGGCAAGACTATTGGCACCACATTGATGCGGTAATAAAGGTCGGCCCTGAACTCTCCATTCCGGACAGCCATCTCGAGGTCCTTGTTGGTGGCGCATATGAGCCGCACGTCAACCTTTAGGGTCCTGGTGCCGCCCACTCGCTCAAGTTCTCCTTCCTGCAAGACGCGCAACAGCTTGGCTTGAAAGGCAGGCGAAATCTCGCCGATTTCATCAAGCAGCAGGGTTCCGCCATTCGCCAATTCGAACCGGCCGGCGCGCTGCAGGATAGCCCCGGTGAAGGCGCCCTTCTCGTGGCCAAAGAGCTCCGATTCCAAGACGCTTTCGGGCAATGCGGCGCAGTTCAATTTGACGAAGGATTTCTCCCTCCGATGCGAAAGCTTATGGATGGCCTGTGCAAAGAACTCCTTGCCGGTACCGCTTTCGCCTCGCAGAAGCACGGTAGAATTGGTCCTGGCCACGACCGAGACGATCTCCAGCACTTGCTTGAGTGCGGGACTTTCTCCGATGATTCCGTCGATCTTGACATGCGGATGTCGGGCCGGATGGGTCCTGTCCTCGTCGAGCGATTGCTCTGGTCTCGGTTGCTTCTCGATAAGTCGCTGACCAGCCGTGCTCAAAGTGCGATGCAGGCGGATGGTCCGGCCGACCAGATTGGCGACCATGGCCAGGAAACGTAAGTCCTCCTCGTAACGGAACTTGGTGGTACCGTTCCTGACCCGGTCGATCGACAGCGTCCCGAAGATCTTTTCCTCAGCCTTTAGCGGGACACCGATAAACGCAGTTGCGATCGTGCCGCTGGTCGATTGAGGATCGGCCTGAAACAGCTCCGACGTGCTTGTGTCTTGTATGACGATCGGCACTCCAGTAGCGACGATTTTGTCTATTACGGCCTGGGGTATGACACTGCCGATGGCTGACTGAGGCACAGCGCCGCCGGTAGTTGCGCTAATCTGCGGCTCTCCTTCAGCGTCCAGGACGACAATTGCGCCATGACGCATTTGCACAAACGAGGAGAGGATATTCGCGACATTGGCAAGCGTAATCTCCAGCCGGGTCGGGGCAGTCAGAATCTTCGATATCTCGTAGATTCCCCCGAGCAAGCTGTCCGCATTGCGCGCCGCTTCGACCGCAGGTTCAGGCGGGGTGTTCCGAGATACAATTTCACCGACCTGATCTGGAAGCATGTGAGCCATGCAAACACCTCAAGGGTTGTCCAAGGTGCTCCTCCCAGGCCCTTTTTTGTATTTTGAGTTCCAGAAACATAGTATTTTCAGCCTTTCGGCAATTGTGAACAATATTGGCGGTCTTGACCGCATTCCGAGCCTCTCGTTTCCCGCTCTTTGCGCCAGTCATCCGAACTTGAAGAGAACGCCGAAGCCGCCGCGCGGGTAATTCCACACGATCTCACCGCTGGCCTCGCACAGCACGCGACAGGTGCCGCATTCCATGCAGCCGTCGGAAGTGGTCTCCACCTGTCCCTTGTCGTTCAACTCATAGCATTTGGCCGGGCAGATGTGTGTCAGCGCGAGCAGGTTCGCGCTCGGCCTCTCGTGCGGTCGCACTTTGATATGCGGGCGGCCCGGATCGACCAGATAGCGGTTCTGATAAAGCTTCTCCTCGACACGTAACTTCGTCACGGCCATCGTCATCCTGTTTCTCCTTCAGCGCCAGGCGAGTGCCAGGCGGACCACATCGCTGATCAGCCCCCAGCGCGAACGCGCCTTGATGAAGGCAGCAGTGGTCGCCTTTTCCTTCTCGATTTTCGGGGTTCCGTCGACCCGCATGAAGTTCTGCGCGGCCTGCGACATCAACTGCGGGTAAGTCATGAAGAAATTGCGGGAATTGGTGTGTATCAGGGCCGGCATGTCCTTATATTTCATCAGGTCTTTGACTACGAAGGACTTGTCCAGCATGGTCTTGTAGAGGGCGAGGTTCCTCCTGATCATCGGCTGGTTGCGGCCCTTGATCTCAATGATTGCCTCGCCCGCGATGCGACCGGAAGTCATGGCAAGGTTCGAACCCTCGCGGTGAATAGCGTTGTTCAGTTGGGCGGCATCACCGACCGCCACCCAACCGTCGCCGAAGAGCTGCGGAATTGCCTTGTAGCCACCTTCGGGAATGAGATGCGCGGAATACTCCTTGACTTCCGAGCCCGCGATCAGCGGCCGGATCGAAGGATGGTTTTTGAAGTTGTCGAGGAGGACGTAAGGGCTCTCCATTGTCTGGGCGAAATCGGAGACGAGGCAGCCAATGCCGAGAGAGATCGACTCCTTGTTGGTGTAGAGGAAGGCCAGTCCGGCCATGCTGCGGGAAATCGTGCCCGCCGCTTCGATCACGCAGCCTTCGTCGCCCTGGAGGCCGAACCGCTGCTCAATGACCTCATCGGGTAGGAAATGCATTTCCTTGACAGCGAGCGCCACGCTTTCTGGCTTCGGCATCTTGCGCAGGCCGGCCCGTGTACCGAGCAGTCCGTTGACACCTTCTGCGAGCACGACGACGTCCGCGTAGATCGGCCCGCCAGCCCGGTCGGTGCGCACGCCGATCACCTTGCCGCTGGCATTGCGGACAAGTTCGGTCACCGTCGTCTCGCAAAGCACCGTCGCGCCGGCCTGGCGCACCTTGCGCGAAAACCACTTGTCGAATTGGGCGCGGATGATCGTGTAGCGATTGGGCTTCGCCTCGTTGAAATCGTCCGATCGATACTGCATCCCGGTGTGGGAGGTGTCGTCCATCACCCAGAATCGCTGCTCGACCAGATGCCGCTCGAGAGGCGCATCATCCCGGAAATCCGGAATGATTTGCTCCAACATGTCGGCGTACATGATGGCGCCCTGGACATTCTTGGAGCCCGGATACTCGCCGCGCTCCAACTGCAGCACCGTCAGGCCCTGGCTTGCCATGGTGTAGGCGGCCGCGTTTCCGGACATACCGGCCCCGACGACGATGGCGTCGAATTCTTCCTCGATCATGGCCCTCTCCCTTAGCTCGCAAGCTTGTCGTGGCTGTGCGGCGACAGCCGCCGGGTGAAAGCTTCCGTCAATGCCGGCAGGAAACGGATTGCGTCGGTGACGATGCCGAGATGGGCAAATTCGAAGATCGGGGCGTTCGGGTCGGTGTTGATGGCTACGATCAAATCAGCCCCCTCCACGCCAACCCGATGCTGAATGGCGCCGGAAATCCCGGCCGCTATGTAAAGCTTTGGCCGGATGGTCTTGCCCGTTTGGCCAACCTGCCGATCGGCAGGCATCCAGCCCTTCTGGACCAACGGGCGCGAACAGCCATATTCGGCGCCGATTGCCCGCGCTAGATTCTTCACAAGCTGCAAATTCTCCGCTGAGCCGAGACCGAGGCCTCCGGCAACCACGATGTCGGCGTAGGCGAGATTTGCCTTTGCCGACTGGCGATCGAGGTTGAAGCCAAGGACTTTGGTGATGATCTCTTCCTCGGTCATTGACAGCTTGTGCCGGATGACACGCCCGACCGGCTTGTCCGTCCGCGGTGGCATGGCCATAACCCTCGGTCGTACCGTGGCCATCTGCGGCCGGTAGTTGAGCGTATAGATCGTGCACAGCAAGGAACCCCCGAAAGTCGGACGGGTCGCGGCGAGCGAACCGTCGACATCTACATCGAGTTCGGTACAGTCGGCAGTGAGCCCTGTCAGCAAGGTCGTCGCTACTGAGCCAGCGAGATCCCTGCCGAGCGTGGTCGCACCGAGAAGCAGGATTTCCGGCTTGTGGGTATTGACCAGATCCGTCATCGCCTTAGTGAAAGGCTCGTTGCGATAGTCGGCAAGCAACGGTGCCTCGACGAGGTAGACAAGGTCGGCGCCGTAAGCGAAGGCCTCGGCAACGGCATGCTGCGTCGCGTCACCCGGCGGTCCAAGCACGATCCCCGCAAGCTGGATGCCTAGCTTGTCGGCGAGCTTGCGGCCTTCGCCAAGCAGTTCGAAGGACACGGGATGGACCTCGCTGCGTTCCAGTTCGATGAAAACCCAGACGTGCCGATAGTCCCTAAAGTGCTCAGGCAATTCCCTCTTGATGCCGGCACGGCCGGCGGAAGGAGGGGCTTCGCGGTTAGCGTTCGACATCATCTCTCCTTGCCGTCCCGTCACTGGCCGCCGTCGAAGGCGAGTTCGTGTTCCAGCGCTGGCTGGCGGGTAAAGATTGAGGCGATCAGTTCGTCAGCGAGGTCGTGCTGCGTCTTGTCGGTCATGTCGATCTGCGTCGCCTTTTCCGCTCGCGTGGTAGGGGCGAAAACGCGCTTGACGACCGTCGGCGAGCCGCGCAGGCCGCATTTGTTGAGGTCCTCAATGCCAGCTTCGGCCGCGCTCCATTTCACGATCTGGCCGCGCGCGGCGCGCATGGCGTCCTCGAGCGAGCCTCTGCGGATTTCGTTGGTGCCTTCCAGCATTGTGATGAGGCAAGGCAGCCTGCTTTTCAGCATCTGCGTACCGCCTTCCGAACGGCGCTTGACGGTGATCTCGCGCGCATCGACATCGATAGAGGCGATCTTCGCCACATAGGTGAACTGCAGGAGGCCGAGGCGCTTGGCGATGCCGGGCCCGACCTGGGCGGTATCGCCGTCAATCGTCTGCTTGCCGGCGAAGACGATGTCCGGCGCGCCGAAGGTCTCGCCAATTCTCACGATTGCCCGAGAAAGCGCGAAGGAGGTCGCCAGCGTGTCGGAGCCGGCAAAACAGCGGTCGGTCAAGAGTACCGCGCGGTCGGCGCCATAGGTGAGCGCCTTGCGCAGCGCATCTTCTGCCATCGGCGGACCCATCGTAAGCACGGTGACCTCGCCGCCATGGGCGTCGCGCAATCTCAGTGCCTCTTCGAGGGCGAACAGGTCGTAAGGGTTGATGATGGTCGGCACGCCCTGGCGCATGATCGTGTTCGTCACCGGGTGGACACGTATCTGCGCGGAGTCCGGCACCTGCTTGATACAGATTACAATGTGCATTGCGTCTTTCTCGGCTCCAATCCGCAAGCGGCCCTGGCGTTCATCTCCTTCGCAGCATCATTCGTGCCAACCGCTTTGCGTTGCTCTGTTTCCTTTTGACATGGGGTTGTATTTCTTCCGAAGGGTGCCGTCGTGATGACCGGGTTTGTCGGCTTTTCGACATTGTCGCGTCGCACTCGTGTCGCGTTCATTCTGTCCCGAACCGCCTCAGGATCGACTCGAACGGGACAAAGGTGTGGTCCCGAGTGGCCGGTTTGTCCGGATCGTGCTCTTTGAGCACCTTGAAGACCCGGTGGGTGAGTGGCGAGGATGTCGCGAAATCCTCATAGGCGCGTTCCAACGTCGCACGCGCCCGCGCGGCGATCACCCCGTCGGGAAGACCGGCGAAATCCTCTTCAGCGAGATATTGGCCCATGCGCTTCAGGATATGCAGCCGTGAGACATTGAGCACCTTCGGATCATAAGAGATGCCAAGGACTGCGAAGAACTCCTCCGCAGCCGACAGGCTCTTCAGCCGGGCGAGGATGTCGGTGACATCGATGGCGCGGCTTTCAGCGAAACAACTGCGCATTGCATTCTCCTGGGCCGGAAACGGTTGTCGGGTTTGCCTTGTCGCCCAGGCCTGGAGTTGATTGAAGTCCTCTCGCCTGGCTGGCAGATGGGGAAAGCTCACGCAGCTTCCTAACGATCCCGGGCATGACCTCGAGCACCCGGTCGACGTCCTCCTCGCCGTTGTTGCGCGAAAAGGAGAAACGGATTGCGCCGTGTGCCGCGTTATTGGGGATATTCATCGCCACCAACACGTGGCTCGGCTCCAGCGAGCCGCAGGCGCAAGCAGAGCCGGAGGAGCAGGCAATGCCCTCGCGATTGAGGAAATGCAGTATGCCCTCACCTTCGATATCTCCAAAGGCGATGTTTGCGGTGTTCGGCAACCGCTTTAGCAAATCGCCGGCGACGAAGGCGTGTGGGATGCGCTGGAGAAGTTCCTTCTCCAGGCGGTCGCGCAACGCCTTTACCCGTATGTTCGCGTCGTCCATGAATTTCAAGGCAAGATCGGCTGCCACGCCGAGACCGACGATGCCTGGCGTATTCTCCGTGCCGGCGCGGCGGTTGCCCTCCTGGCCTCCCCCCTTGATCAGCGGACAGAAGCGCACGCCGCGCTTTACATAAAGTGCGCCGACCCCTTTCGGTCCGTGTAATTTGTGACCGGAGAGAGACAGCATATCGATTGCCGTCGATTTCAAGTCGATCGCAAGCTTGCCGACCGCTTGCACCGCGTCGGTATGAAAAAGGGCGCCGACTTCCTTGGCCAACTCAGCAAGCTCGACCACCGGGAAGATCGTTCCGGTCTCGTTGTTCGCCGACATGATCGAGACGATCGCCACGCGCGGGGTGAGGGCGGCCTTATAAGTGTCGAGGTCGAGCCGGCCGTGGCGATCCACCGGGATCCTATGCACCTTGATGGCGCGCGTCTTCTCCAGGTGGGCGCAAAGCGTCAGCACGGCCGAATGCTCGACTGCGGAAGTCACGATCTCTGTGCGCTCAGGCATCACCTCGAGCGCTGAAAGGATCGCGGCGTTGTCGCTTTCCGTCCCGCCCGAGGTGAAGGTAATCTCGTCGTCGAACTCCGCGCCGATGAGCGTTTGCACCTGCAGGCGCGCCTTTCTCACCGCCGCCCCGGCGGAAGTGCCAAAATCGTGGCTCGACGAAGGGTTGCCGAATTGGTCGGTAAAAAGCGGCAGCATCGCTTGAACGACTTCAGGATCGACCCGTGTCGTTGCGTTGTTATCCAGATAAACAGGCCTCATTGATGTGATCCTTCTCCTGAGCGCAATCACGCAAAGCGCACTTCCGGTCTGTCATGATGATGGCTAGCCGAAGGAGTTGCCGCGCGCTTCTTGGAGCCGGCGCGGCCGCTCGCCTCGACTTGATACGCCAGGCTTGCGCCGGCTCGGGAAAACGCCGTCTTTAGGCCAGGGCGTTTCGGTGTGCTGGATCATGGACTGTTTCTCCTTCAGGCCGGGACGCGTTCTCGAACAGCTACGCATGGACCGTGCCAAAGGAGGGGATCATTTCAAAACAACATGATGGCTCCAACACTGCTATGTCGCATGTCCGACATCGGAGGGAATTGTTCAACGCGGAACGCCGTTAAATCGGCGTGAATTCCGCTTCGCGTGAGGAGCAATCCTGTCGGGCCGTTCGCCAAGGATGCCGGCGCGACCGAGGCGTCCTGTCGGGTTTGTCGAGTGCGCGACACGGCACTGTTACGCCCCCGTTGCCCTGCTGGGATCTCGTTTGTCATTGTAGAATATGCAGAAAATTCTTCTGAGCTTCTTTCTGAGCTTTGGCGCGGCTTTTGCGGTTCTCTCCTCGTAGGGCAGCGCGTGCCCGCGGCCGATATTCATCTCGCGGGTGACATCGCGATCGATGGAACGAAGGAAAGAAACCAACATGTCAGGTCCAGATCAGTCACCCGCATTCCGAGCGATGTTTTCGTCCTCACGCAGACCTTCCATTTCGGCTTTCTTGAGACCGAGCGGCCTGCTGCGCTCGTACAAAGCCACGCGGCGTTTTCACATCGATCTGCGCGGCGCCGCCTTTCGCGACGTTTTCGCCTTCACCATGCGCCACTGGAGCAAGCAGCCGGTCCGGCTCGCGATCATTATGATCGCGATGCTTGTCGCCACGCTCCTTGACGTCCTGACTCCGTTTTATTCCGGACGGCTCGTGGACGCGGTCGCCCAGGCAGCGACAGCCGACGCCGTCGTGTGGGATGCGGCACTTGCGGCCTTTTCAATGTTGATTGCGCTCGCACTCGGCGCCGTCGTCCTGCGCAACATCGCCTTCGTTGCCTACAATGACTTCATTCTGAAGATGATGTCGGACATCGCCAGCGACGCGTTCCATCGCGTCCAGCGCTTTTCGACCGATTGGCATGCGAAAACCTTCGCCGGCTCTACGGTGCGCAAGATCACGCGCGGCATGTGGGCGCTCTGCCTCCTCAACGACACGATCCTTTTCGCGTTGTTCCCGTCGCTCATCATGCTCGTCGGGTCGAGCGTTCTGCTCGGCTGGTATTGGCCGATGATGGGGCTGATCATCGCCTGCGGCTCGGTTGGCTATGTGGCGCTGATCATTATCCTGTCGCTCGGCTATGTGGCGCCAGCGGCAAGCCTTGCCAACAACTGGGATACGAGGCTTGGCGGCTCGCTTGCGGACGCGATCAGCTGTAACGCTGTGGTCAAAGGCTTCGGCGCCGAGGCGCGGGAAGATCATCGCCTGGCGAAAGTTATCTCCAAGTGGCGGCACCGCACCCGCCGGACCTGGGTGCGCGGGACGGTCAGTGCTGCATTCCAGGGGATCATGCTTCTTGCGCTGAGAGCGGCTTTGATCGGCTATGCCTTATTTTTGTGGTCGCGCGGCCAGGCTACCCCAGGTGACATCGCCTTGGTGCTCGGGTCTTTCACCGTCCTGTATGGGTACTTGCGTGATGTTTCCATACACGTGCGCACCATCCAGCGCTCTGTAAATGAGATGGAGGAACTGGTCCAAACCTACAGCCAGCCGCCCGACGTGGCCGATGTTCCGGGCGCCAAGCCGATCCGGATCACGAAGGGTCACATCGATTTTGAGAGCGTCCATTTCCACTACGGCAATCATTGGTCGCCATTCTACAGCGACTTGTCGATTTCGATTGAGGCCGGCGCACGGGTCGGTCTGGTCGGCCCCTCTGGCTCCGGCAAGACCACCTTCGTCAAGCTCATCCAGCGGCTTTACGACCTGGATGCTGGACGAATCTTGATCGATGGGCAGGACATCTCGCGGGTGACGCAGGCCTCGCTGCGCTCGCAGATCGCGATCGTACAGCAGGAGCCCCTCCTGTTCCACCGCTCGCTGGCCGAGAACATAGCCTATGGGCGGCCGGGTGCTTCTCGATCCGATGTCGAGCAGGCGGCGCGGCTCGCCAGCGCGCATGACTTTATTGCGCGCCTGCCGAACGGCTATGGTACGCTGGTCGGCGAGCGCGGCGTTAAGCTTTCAGGCGGCGAGCGCCAGCGTGTGGCGATAGCGCGCGCCTTCCTCGCCGATGCCCCAATCCTGATTCTGGACGAGGCGACATCAAGCCTCGACTCGGAATCGGAGGTGCTGATCCAGAAGGCGATGGAGCGGCTCATGGTCGGGCGCACCACGCTCGTCATTGCGCACCGGCTTTCGACGGTGCGGGCACTCGACCGGCTGCTTGTCTTCGACCGTGGTTGCATCACCGAGCAGGGCGACCATGCCGCGCTGATCCGTCGCGACGGCATCTACCGCCGCCTGTTCGAGCGGCAGGCCTTGGAACTGACAAAGGGGGGGTGGGATGAGACCAATGTGCAACGCGGTTGAACGCGGCGTGAATTCAGCTTGCCTCCCCAGCAATCCTGTCGGGCCGTTCCTGAAAAGGCGGCCGCAACCTGTCGTCGGGCTTGTCCAATCCACGACACGCCTGGTGCCGGCCTGTCTTCCTGCCGCGCTCTTGAGCAAACCCATGAATGGGATGAAGACAACTTTTTATGAGCTGCGTCCTGCGTTCCCGGCACGGCGCTTGAGGCTTCCTCCTGAGGCGGCAGCCGCCTCGCGATTATTTAGATCCTGGTTGATGCGATCAATGGAGCGAAGGAAAGCAACGCGCCGGATCCACGCGAGATCCGCCTTCTCTGGCATAGGGGCGTCGCCAAAAAGACACCCTCACAATATGCGCTCACCGCCCGCGTCGACGTCGGGAACAAGATCTTGATTGTCGTCTGCGCTCAACCGCTCTTATGCCGAACTCGAAGGATACGGACCTGCGTCTCGCCGCGCGGGATTGCATAAGCTGGCTGCAGCGTCCATCGGTATCACCGGTTCGGCTTCGAGACGTTCCGGAAACCCGCCGAGGCCGGCGCGCCGGCGATGCGCTCGTGGCCATCGAAGCGCGTCCCGACATGGCGCGGGCGTAACGACCGGCTTGCGAGGAAGGGGATCATGTCAGACCTTGCGCTGTTGCAGAAGAAGGTCCGCAAGCTGCAGTCGCGCGCGGGAGCCGCCAAGATGGAATTGCACGACCTTGCCGAGGACCTTCCGGTCAACTGGACCGAGATCGAGGCGGTCGCCTGGAAAGCCTTCGAGGTTTTTGCCGAGTTGGATGCGGCAAAGGAAGAACTCGCAGCGTTGGAGAATTCACAATGACGGGCGCTTTCGTCACCCGCGACGGCTCTCCCTGGACGCCGCACTATCTGACTGCGATCGATGGCGCGACCTGCATCGGCTGCGGCCGCTGCTTCAAGGTCTGCTCGCGCGAGGTCATGCACCTTCATGGCGTCGATGACGCAGGCGAAATCCTCGGCATCTGCGCGGGCGAGGACGACGACTTCGACGGCGAGCTCAACCGCATGGTCATGATCGTCGACCATGCCGGCCGCTGCATCGGCTGCGGCGCCTGCGGCCGCGTCTGCCCGAAGAACTGCCAGACCCACCTTGCGGCCGACCAGCTTGCTGCATGAGCTGGGAACAAGACCAGCAGAACGGCGCCACATTCGCCCATCACCGTGGCTATTTCAGCACCAGCCAATGGCCGCCGACAGACCAGGCGGCGGCGTTCGACCGGCATGTGCTTGCCTGTGTTTTCTACCTCGCGTTCGAGGAGGTCGAGGCCGGCAAGGCGACCCCGACCGAAGCAACCGGCCTTTCGCGTGCCGACCTGCGAGATGTCATGACACGCTATTTCCCGGCTGTTCCCGTCAACGCCTTCGCGCTGGAAATGCTGACCGATCCCGAGCCGGATATGGAGGAAGGGCTTCTGCGCGGCTTGCTTATTGGACATGCCAGGCCAGGCGATCCGGCGAGCACCCTCTTCGCCAAGATCATCGCCAGGCGCAGTTTGCGCAATGACCATCTGTGGCAGGACCTTGGCCTTTTCAATCGGGCCGAACTCAGCCGCTTAATGGCCAGGCATTTCCCGGCGCTGGCGGCCGGCAACACCAAAAACATGAAATGGAAGAAGTATTTCTATCGTAAGCTCTGCGAGGCTGAAGGCTTTTCGCTATGCACCGCGCCCAGTTGTCAGGAATGCGGCGATTTCGAAAGCTGTTTTGGCCCGGAGGAAGGCGAAAGCCACTTGGCACGGATCAAGAACGGGCTCGCTTAAGAGCCGCTTTCGTCGCCGCCGCCGTCCGGGCTTGATTGGCATCGAAGACGCACGCGCTTTTCCCGGCGACGTCGCGCGGAGGACGGGATGTTCAGCGCCTCACGATATTTCGCAACGGTGCGGCGAGCAATGTCGATCCCGGTTTCCTTGAGCCGGGTGGCAATGTCGTCGTCTGAAAGCACTTCGTTGGGCGATTCCACGGCAACCATCGCCTTGATTTGATGGCGGACAGCTTCGGCGGAGTACGCGTCGCCGCCTTCGGAGGAGCCGATCGCGACAGTGAAAAAATACTTCAGTTCGAACACGCCGCGCGGGGTCAGCATGTACTTGTTCGACGTTACCCGGCTTACCGTCGACTGGTGCACGTTGATCGCATCCGCGACAGTCCTGAGATTGAGAGGCCGCAGGTGGGCGACCCCATGTTCAAAAAAGGCGTCCTGCTGGCGGATGATTTCAGCCGCTACCTTGAGGATCGTCTTGGCGCGCTGATCAAGGCTGCGGATTAGCCAGTTCGCGTTTTGGAGGCATTCGTTGAGAAATGACTGATCTTTCGAATTTTGAGCGCTTAGGCGGGAGACCTGGGCAAAATAGTTTTGGTTCATCAGCAGCCTAGGCAGCGTGTCTGGATTGAGTTCGATTTGCCACCCACCTCCGGGAGAGGGCTGGACCAAGACGTCGGGAATGATCGATTCAGGCCCTCCGGATTGGAATCGGTTTCCGGGCTTGGGATCGAGCGCGCGGATTTCGTGCAACATTTCGAGAAGGTCGTCTTCATCGACACCGCAATGGCGCTTCAATGTTTGAAAATCGCGTCGCGCCAGCGCTTCAAGATTGGCGACCAGCGCTGCCATTGCCGGGTCGAACCTGTCTAGCTGCCGCAATTGTATCTCAAGGCATTCGCTGAGAGTTCGCGCAAAAATACCCGGTGGATCGAACTGCTGCAAGGTTCCGAGAACCCGTTCCACAACAGCCTCCCGGACATTCAGGCTGCGGGCCAGTTCCGAAAGGTTCACCGGAAGGTATCCGGTGTCTTCCAGATGACCGGCAAGCTCGCCAGCTATTCGCCGCTCCAGCGGCGCGAATGCGCTGAGAGCGATCTGACGAGCGACATGGTCGTGCAATGTTTCGATGGACGTCCAGGAATCTTCGAACGCATGGTTTCCCCCCGGTTGGACATTGTTTTTGCCGCGGATTGATTTCCACTGCGAGGCCCGATCCGATATTCCGCCCGTGGTCGGCCCGATGCGCGGGTTCCCGGTCGAAATCGACGGAATGTCCTTCGGCGCCCGGTTTGAGGCCCGTTCCAGAAAGGGGTTCTTCTCGATTTCCTGCTCGACGAACTGATGCAGTTCGGGATGCGCCAGTTGCAACAGGCGAATGGATTCCATCATTTGCGGCGTCAAAACCAACGATTGCTTCTGACGCTGAAGCAGGCTTGCTGAGGACTCCATGGCTAGCGTGAAACTCCTACCGAGCGACCCTTCGCCTTGTGCAAGGGGATTTTCGAGACGTTGACTCGTCTAGATCATGCAGCCGTCACGGCTTTGGCGGCTCTCAACGTTTCAAGGACGTTCTGCGGCGACGATACGCCATAGGGATCGGCCTCGCAGTTGTCGCAGAAACCGTCCTCCTCGAAGCACTGCTCCACTACGCCATTGTTGATCACGGCAGCGTAGCGCCAGGAGCGCATGCCGAAGCCGAGATTGTCCTTGGCAACCAGCATGCCCATCTTGCGGGTGAACTCGCCCGAGCCGTCTGGGATGAGCTGGACTTTCTGCAGCCCCAGGGCCTTGCCCCAGGCATTCATGACGAAGGCATCGTTGACGGAAACGCAGTAGATCGCGTCAATTCCCTCCTTCTCGAACTCGTCGTAGAGCATTTCGAAATCGGGCAACTGCAAGGTCGAGCAGGTCGGGGTGAAGGCACCGGGCAGCGAGAACAGGATGATGCGCTTGCCGCGGAAATAGTCGTCGGATGTCTTGTCTTCCCAGCGGTACGGGTTTGGCCCCTCGATGGAGTCATCGCGAACACGCGTGCGAAAGGTGACGAAAGGAACCTTTTTTTTGACGGTCATCAATGTGCTCCTGGAGGAAAACTGGTGCGCTGCTTTTTCGGTTGAAACTGACACGGCATCGACCTCGGCCGGCAATTCGGCCGGGCGCCGCGCGTTTTGTGTCGTCCTTGGATCAGCCATGGCAAAACCGCTCGCAAGCACGGGCGTCTGAAGAAACGAGCTCTCGATTTGCCGCGGCAACGAGAACGGTACGCGCTTGTACGGGGCGTCGCGATGTCAGCAATGGTCTTACTCCTGGCCACCTTGTGATGGGTTCTGCCGAGTACGACGCAAGCGCCATGCCATTTGATTTTAGGCTTGGGTTCACACTGTTTTTTGCAGCGACCCTCTTTGCCTTGAGCGGCCAGAACCATGCCTTCGCCGAGACCGAGCGCGCGCCCATAATCACCAGATCGTGGGCTCTGGGCGGAGGGCATCCCCTTTATGGGTATCAAGCCGCGACCCTCTTTGTCCGAAGCTGGACAAAAATGTCGGAAGTCGGACCGGAGGGTCGCCGGGTCCGGGTCGCCGGCGCGGCGAACACGTGGCTCGTATTCGAAGCGAAAATCTGGGCTCAAACTCGGAACGAGGGACAGGAGTCGATCGGGGTTAACCTGACGAGGGTCCCTATGGCCTCCGTTCTCAGGATTGAGACGGCTGACAGGCCCACGCGCTTCGCCTATCGACGCTCGCGAGACCGCTTCGAAATCGACAACGGGTACAAAAAAGCCAGCACGTCCATTAGCAAGCTGGCCATGTGATCTTTCTGAACCGCGCTTGCGTGAGGCGGGCACGGTCCCAAGGTGATGGAAAAAGCCGCCTTGTGCTCTCGGAGCATTTTGAAGCTGCCGCGACTTTGCTGTCGGGTTTGTCATGTCCGGGACAGCCAGGCTTGCGGCTGCGCATTCGTTCAAGCTGTTGAATGATATGTAGAAAATCTCCTGCAGGGCTCTTTCCGCGCCGTTGGCACGACTTTTGAAGCTCTCATGTGAGACGGCAGGAGATACCGACTGGCGTCCATTCGTGAGTGATATCGCGCTCAATGCAATGAAGGAAGACGACATGTCAGGTCAGCGTCAGTTCAGATTCTATCCGAAACGGGCATTGCCCGCGGAATGCAATATCGACCGGCGTGACTGGCGTCACCGTCACAACCGCCCGGCACCGGCCAATGGCCACCGATCGATCTGCAGATACGGTTCGACCAGAATGTGCTTGCTCCTGCCCTCTCGCCGGCGCTTGAGGAGACCGGCGAGCACTTCGGCGGCCAACCGGTCTTTCGCGTGCCGCGCTACGGATATCCTCGCAGAGATGATCGACCCCGAACCGCTGTGGAGCAAGAGCTTCATTCCGGTTCGCCGTTCGAAGCTGGAAAACGCCGGGTCTCCGACGATTTCGCTCGTCGGCTCTCTAGATGACCAAGATGCCATGGTGCGCGGCCTGGTTAGTGGTTAGACGGCAGGAGAAATGCAATGGCGATCAACCCGGTCCCAGATCATGTCCCGCCCGAAATGGTGAGAGACTTCAGCCTGTTCACATCGCCAGGCATGCCACCAACGCCCAACGGGGATCCACACGCAGCCGTCGCTTGCGCCCATGACGGGCCTCCGATCTTCTATTCCCCCTACAACACGCAAGATGGCCGGGGCACCTGGGTCATCACCCGCGCCGCAGATCAGCGTAAGGTGCTGCAGGACACTGAAACTTTTTCCAGCCATCGCAGCATCTTCTCCTCCATACTGGGCGAAACCTGGCCGACGATCCCGCTTGAGCTCGATCCACCGGCCCATGGCGCATTTCGCTCACTGCTCAGTCCGCTGCTTTCGCCCAAGCGGGTGACGGCACTGGAACCGGCTGTCCGTGAGCGAGCGATAGCCCTGATCGACCGGATCACCGCATCGGCCACGAGCTGCGACGTCATGAAGGATTTTGCCTTTCCGTTCACTGTCAGCATCTTCCTTCGGTTTCTGGGGTTGCCGGATCAGGGACTCGATACATTTGTCGGCTGGGCGAAAGATCTGCTCCACGGCGACGATGTGGAACGACCTGTGGCTGCCCGCAAGATTGTGGCTTTCATCGATGAACTTGCAACCAATCGCCGCAAGGATCCGGTCGACGATCTCATGACCTTCATCGTGCAGGCACAGATCGAGGGCCGCCGGCTAACCGACGGGGAGATCCGTGGCATCGGCGTGCTTGTGTTCGTCGCGGGACTTGACACTGTCGCAGCAGCTATTGGCTTTGACCTGGCTTATCTAGCGCGCAACCTCAAGGATCAGGAACTGCTGCGCAGCGAACCGGCCCGCATCCTGCTCGCAACCGAAGAGTTGCTGCGGGCCTATCCGCCCATTCAGTTGATCCGCGTGGCTACGAAAGATATCGACTTCGAAGGCGCGCCGATCCGAAAGGGGGACTATGTTTCGTGCGCCACGATGATTGCAAATCGCGACCCGGAGGAATTCGAATCCCCCAACACGGTCGATCTGGCGCGAGATCACAACCGCCACGCCGCCTTTGGCTATGGTCCCCACCGTTGCCTTGGCTCACACCTTGCCCGGCGCGAGATTGTCATTGGCCTGGAGGAATGGCTGGCGCGCATACCGACCTTCCGGATCAAGGAGGGTACAGCGCCCATCACCTGTGGCGGCCATGTGTTCGGGATCGAAAATCTGATCCTGGACTGGTCATGACCATCGCCGAGCCATGCCAAGACAATGGAGGCAGCGCTATGCGCATTATCGTCCACAATGCCAAATGCCAGGGTCACGCGCGATGCTGGGCGCAAGCGCCGGACATCTTCAAGCTTGATGACGATGGCTACATCCTGCCCGGTGACATTCAGGTTGCGGAGGGGGAGCAACTGCTTGCGTCACAAGGCGCGCGATCCTGCCCCGAACGTGCGCTGGAAGTCGATCGCACCTCGGCAGCGCGGTTCGAACCAGCCGCCATGCAACCAAGAACTGGGGAAGCTTAGGTGGAATCGACGAGACGTGGCCCCACACCGCAAAGCAAGATGTCCGGCCGCTTCCCTGCCAACCTCCTCTCCGGCATCGAGACCTCAATGACACGCACGCGACACGTGAAGTTCGTCTCCGTTCTGGCTTCTTCAGTTGCCGATCGGTTCGACCTTGCACGCACCTAGAGGCACGAAACGCCTCTTCCAATCTCAAATTTGCGACAGAGCGATGGGCCAGGCAAAAATCACCGAACTGCGCGACCGCGAGGCGATCCGCGACTGCCTTTATCGGTACTGCCGCGGCATAGACCGCGCGGATGAGGCTGCGCTGCGCAGTGCATATTGGCCCGATGCGCATGACAATCACGGTGCCTATCGCGGCTCAGCCGAGGGCTTCTTTGAGTTTGCGCTTGGTCTCTTCAAAACCGGACCGCGCTTAATCCACCAGATCACGAACGTCTTGATCGAATTCATCGACCCGTCGGAGGCCGTGGTCGAAAGCTATTTCACCGCGCTGCAACGCGGACCAGACAATGACGGAGAAGCACGCCAGGTGCTTCTCTGCGGCCGTTACTGCGATCTTTTTCAGAAGAGGGAAGGGGCGTGGCGCATTGCCGAACGGACCGTCGTTTACGATTGGCTCGAAGAGCAGACCCCACCAGCGGTCCCCGAGGCAGAACGGTTCGGCTTGCGGCAACCGATCGGAGCAGCGCATCCCAATGACCCGGTTTACGCGCTCAGGAAGCGCCGCAGCTCGTCATCAAAATGAAAATGCCATGCATGTCACCACAATGCTTTCCAAGGCTCCCAATTGCGGAGCCGCGTCGCGGGAGCGGTCGCGGAACGCAACACGTCTACCCGGTATGGAAACTCGCCGTCACCAGGACGTCCGCGACCGGTCTTGCGGCTGACTCGCGTCGATATCTCTGACGCTGGCTGCGGAGAGGTTCATATGAAGCAGGCAGGACGGGTCGTCATCATAACGGGAGCGGCAGGCGGAATCGGCCGTGCGCTGGTCGAGATCGTTGCCGCCGATGGAGACATCGTCGTTGCGGTGGACCTTCCTGGCAGCGGCGTTCTTGAACTGGCCGGCGGTCTCGGCCATCCGCATCTGGGCCTCGAATGCGATGTCTCACGAGAAGAGGACATTGTCGCCCTATACGGCCGCATCGAAGCGCAGTTCGCGAAAATCGATGTTCTCGTCAACAACGCGGCGATAGGACCCGCCATGGCTGCGACTATCGACACCGGTTTCGAGGCCTTCCGACGCGTGCTGGCAACAAATCTGATCGGGCCTTTCATCATGGCCGGCGAAGCGGCAAGGCGCATGCAGCCCGGCGCTGCCATTGTCAACGTCGCTTCGCTGGCGGGCGTGCTCGGCAATCCCAAGCGCAACGCCTATGCCAGCTCGAAGGCAGGCTTGATCGCTCTCACGAGATCGCTTGCATGCGAGTGGGCCTCGCGCGGCATCCGCGTAACGGCGGTAGCGCCAGGATACGTGCGCACGCCGATGGTGGCGGAACTGGAACGTGCGGGCAAGATGGACCTCGCGGCCGTGCGCCGCCGCGTGCCCATGGGGCGAATGGCGCGCCCCGACGAGATCGCTCGGGCCGTGCGTTTTTTGGCCAGCGCACAGACGGGCTACATCACAGGATCGGTGCTGACGGTCGACGGCGGTTGGATGTCGTTCAACCAGCCGGGCGACGCGCACCCGCCGGTCGACGAGACGCCTCGAGCCGAACTCTTCCGGCCGGCCGAACGAACTGGCGCGCGCACAGTGGTCGTGACGGGCGGCGCGAACGGTATAGGCGCCGCCGTCGTTCGCCGCTTTGCCGCGAACTCCGACACAGTCGTGATTGCTGATAAAGATGGTGCTGGGGCGGCAGAACTCGCTGATTTGCTGGGCGGCAGGCACGTGGCGAAATCCGTCGACTTGGCGGTCGAGAGCGACCTGGTGGCGCTGTTCGAGGAAATACGGGGGCGCTTCGGTCGCATCGAGGTCCTCGTCAACTGTGCTGCTATTGCCGATACGTTTGTGCGAGGGATCGAAATCCCGCAACAGATCGAGCGGGTGCTGGACGTCAATCTCACCGGCACCTTCACCTGCGCGCGCGAGGCGATCAAGTCGATGGACGCCGGCGGCGTAATCCTCAATCTTGGATCGATCAATAGTTTCCTGCCCTTCGTGCCGCGCCATGCCTATGGGGCGTCCAGGGCGGGTATGAACATTCTGACCCGGTGCATGGCGGCCGAACTCGGGTCGGTCGGCATCCGAACGGCCACCGTCGCTCTTGGCTATATCCGTACGCCTGACATTGCTCAGTTGGTCGAGTCCGGCTGCATCGATTCCGTAGCGATCAAACGGCGCATCCCGATGGGGCGGATGGGAGAGCCCGAAGACGTCGCCGAGGCAGTGTTCTTTCTGGCCTCGCCTGATGCCTCATACGTAAACGGCTCGACCCTCTACGTGGACGGCGGCTTGACCTCGTTGGCTGACGCGCGAAACGCCCAGCCAACCGATCAAGAAAATCCAACGGAATGTTCGCCGGCGACGGGTTGCGGTTCGTCGAAGCCGACGAGGTTCGAGGATTGAGACTGCGGCTGCATGGAACGTGCCAAGCGCGGCTTGCCAAGTGATCGTCTTCATCGGTGACGGAAAACTCGTCATCAGGGTCGAATGACTAGCCAGGTTTTGGCGCTTGCCTGCGGCCGCCGAACGATAAGCGGCTTTGCGCAAGATCGTCGACTACGTCGTCGCCAGGCCGCATCGATACCGCGACCCACCCGCAATCGGCACAAGTCGAAGGCTTGATTGGCCACTTTGTGTAAACGAGGGACACGCCATGGAATTCGCGACGTTCATCTTGGCGGCCCAGCGAGGCTATCATCAATCGTGCGACAGCGTCATCGGTAACTCCATTGAACAGACAATCGCTTCGGAGCAGGCTGGCTTCAACACCGCTTGGTTCGCCGAGCACCACTTCAACAATTACAGCCTGGTTCCCTCGCCCTTGATGATGGTGGCGCACTGTGCTGGCCTTACGAGCACCATTCGCCTTGGCACCGGTGTGTGTGTGCTGCCGCTATATCAACCGCAGCGCCTGCTCTCCGAGATCGGCTTTGCCGAGATCGTTTCGAACGGCCGCCTCGAACTCGGCGTCGGCTCGGGATACCAGCAGTTCGAGTTCGAGCGCTTCGGCGTCGATGTCGATCAGGCGCCGGCCGTGTTTGCGGAATACCTGGATATCCTTCTCAAGGGCCTTAACCAGAAGGTCTTCGAGCACAATGGCCAGTATGAGAAGATACCTTTAACGGCGATTTCGCTGCGCACCATCCAAAGGCCAGCCCCACCGATCTGGATCGCCTGCGGGTCCGCGCGAAGCATGTGCCGGGCCTATCGTGAGGGCCACAATCTTTTCGTCACGGCGTTCCACAACGGCTTGGAAAACTTAAGAACGCTGCGTGAGACCATCGAGGCAGCAGCGGCCTCGCGGGGTAAGGATGTCACCGCCGCCAAGATAGGGCTTCTGCGCTGCTGCTATGCCAGCGACGATCAGGCGGAGATCGACAGCTATCTCGACAACGCCCGCTTCCAGCGCCGGCTATCTGAAGCACTTCATCAGCGCCGCCAGCAGAGCCGGGACGGCTATCTGCTGCAGGAAACACCGACGCAGCAGGATCTGTCGTTCGAGACCATGCGCCAGAACCTGCCGATCGGCAGCGTAAGTCGCGTCATCGATCGCCTGCTGGAAGAGATAAGTATCCTGAAGCCGGACCAGATCGCAATTCAGACCCAATTGGGAGATTTCGACCAAAAGACGATGCTACGCCAGATTGAGCTCTGGGGAGACAAGATCATCCCATCGATCAACAAGTCGCTTGGTTAGGTCAAGGCTTGAAGTTCGGAACGGCCACTGGGGGAGCTGAAATCTCGCATGCCGATGCTCGACACTTCGTCCATGAGGCATGGATAAATAATCAAGCCGACCGGCGATCACCGGGATCGAAGACCAACGTCGTCCGTCCTTGCCTGCACGGACCGCCGGTCTTCCGCTCCCTGGCAATCTCGCTTGAGACCGTTGATCGGCAGCCTCGGAACGGCCGCCATGGCGTAGACGAATAGCCACTCCCGCTACCCCTCTTGTGTCCGAAGTTGGACGAGGATGTCGGAAGCCCGACAAATGTCGAGAGGGGACCTGGCCCGCCGGTATGGAGAACTGGTGCGGCGCAGGTGGTTCGCCAATTCGGCACGCGCCTTGCTTCGTTGATTCTGTATGTGTGCACGACAGTGGCAGATCGCCGATCGGTGGGCAGAGCGGTTCGCCTCTGAAAGTACTTCGTCGGCAGCGATGACAGGCTTGTCGGCTGGACAGCGTCGGTGGAGGTGAGACCGCATGGTGGAGAGGCAGTCTGGTGCGCAGACGCGAGAGAGCTTGCGCCGAATGATCGCGTCCAGTGAACTCGCCTTCGCAATGGAGGCTCATGACGGCCTTTCGGCGGCGATTGCCGAGCGCGCTGGCTTCAAGGCGCTCTGGGCGTCCGGCCTCTCGATTTCATCCAGTCTCGGATATCGAGATGCGAACGAAGCTTCCTGGTCCCAACTCGTCGATGTCGTTGAGCGAATTTCCGACACGGTGGACATTCCAGTCCTCGTCGACGGGGACAGCGGGTTCGGGAACTTCAACAATGCCCGTTTGGTCGCCCGCAAGCTGCGCCAACATGGCGCGAGCGGCATATGTATCGAGGACACGGCGTTCCCGAAAATGAACTCGTTCATCGGTGATCGGCACCCGTTGGCCGATATTCCCGAGTTCTGCGGCCGGCTTAAGGCGGTGAAGGACCAAGTGCCGGATGCGGAGTTCGTTCTGGTCGCCCGGATCGAGGCGCTCATCGCCGGCCGCGGAGAGGATGAGGCGCTGGCGCGAGCACAAGCCTACGCTGAGGCCGGCGCCGATGCTATTCTGATTCATTCCCGCAAGTCCAACGCTGAGCAGATTTTCGCCTTCACGCGCGCCTGGCAGAACCGCCTTCCGGTCGTGATCGTGCCTACGAAATATTACCGCACACCGGTCTCCGCGTATCGGGCGGCCGGAATCTCCACGGTCATATGGGCGAACCACAACATGCGCGCGGCGATCTCGGCCATGCGCCAGGTCTGCGACCGCATCCTCCGCGAAGAAAGTACCGCCGGTATCGAGGACGAGGTGGCGACGCTCGACGAACTCTTCGATCTGCTCAATTACCAGGAACTCTCAGCGGCGGAAGAGAAATATCTGCCGCAGACGGCGACCGGCGTGCGGTAGCAGGCCCAGCCCGTCTTTGAAAGCAAACGAAAACGGGAGCGCACATGCTTGCGCATCGGACAAACCTGTTCGGTACATCGGGTACCGCCGCGGCGCGCGCTGCCGCAAAAGCGGCGGCCGATGCTGGCAAGGAGATCATCGATCTGACCGCCGGCGAGATCTGGAGCGAGCTTGCTCCCACGATTCGCGACGGCGCGATCGACGCCATCAATAAGGGCGTCAATCGCTATACCGATACGGTTGGCATGGTGGAGCTGCGCGAGGCACTGGCGCGGAAGATCTCCCTCGATACCGGACAGATCTGGAAGGCCGAGGAAGTTGCCGTGACGTCCGGAGCGAAGCAGGCCTTGTTCAATGCCGCAATGGTGCTGCTGAACCCGGGCGACGAGGTCATCATCCCGGCGCCTTACTGGACAACGTTTCCGGCCCAGGTGCTAATCGCCGGCGGCACACCGGTCTTCGTCGACACCAGATCCAACGGTTACGTCCCGCGCCCCGAGCACATCAAGGAGGCGGTCACCGAACGAACGCGGGCGATCGTCGTCAACACGCCCAGCAATCCGGCCAGTGCGGTCTACGATGTTGAGACCCTGATGGCCATCGCTCAACTGGCGGTCAGCCACAACCTGTGGATCATTTTCGACGAGTGCTATGGCGACTTCGTGCATGAGGATCATACCCACCATCCGATCGTCTCGGTCGCCCCCGAAATTCGAGCACGCGCGCTGATCGTCAGCTCCTTCAGCAAATCGCTGGCATTGACCGGCTGGCGCATCGGCTATCTGGCGGGTCCAAAAGAGGTGATCAATGCCGTCAACGCGCTGCAATCGCACACCACTTCGAATCCAAACGTAATTGCCCAGCACGCGGTGCTCGCCCATTTGCAAAGGGGTGGCTCGGACTATGAAGGCAAGCTGCGTTCACGCCTCACAAGCGCCAGACGGATCGGTCTTGACGTGCTTGCTTGGTTGACGCGTGTACCGGTCCCCAGGGCGCAAGGCGGCTTCTATTTCTATCTCGACCTTTCCCATCTGCTGCGATCGGCATCGGAAGACGGCGCCTCAACGACAGCCGACGATATCGTGACGGCACTGCTTGCCGAAACTGGCGTCGCAGCTGTGTCGGGCGCCGCGTTCGGTGACCCCGCCGGCCTGCGCCTGTCCTATGGAATTCCATCTGAAAAACTCGCGACCGGCCTGGCCCGGCTCGTCGAATTCCTCAACTCCTGGAAATGACACCGCAACACAACGAAAGAGGTGAATGAGATGCCTCCCGCTGCTCCCAGGAAAGCCGTCATTCTCGCTGCCGGCTTCGGCTCCCGCCTGCGTCCGCTGACCGATCTGTGTCCCAAGCCCCTCGTCGAAGTCAACGGCACACCGATACTTTACAATGCACTGTGGAACCTTCAGACGGTGGGAGTTGAAGAGGTGACGATTGTTGTCGGCTATCGCAAGGATGCCATTCGCCATGCCTGTGGCGAACGCTTCGGTAGACTTGAAATCAACTATGTCGAGTCCTCGGTCTTCGACAAGACAGGGAGCGCCTACTCGCTCTGGCTGGCACGCGACACGCTTCTTTCCGGCGACTGTTATCTCCTCGAAGGTGACGTCTTCTTCGAAGAAGATGCGCTGCGCCACCTGATCAGGGTGGAGGCGGCCAATGCCGCCGCGGTCGCGCCCTTCGATCCATCCATGGAAGGGTCCGCGGTCGTCCTTTCCAGCAACGGCTTCATATCCGAAGTCCGGTTGAAGCAGACGGCGGCAAATCTGGTATCAGGCACCCCGGTGCTCTTCAAGATGATGAACCTCATCCGGTTCTCTGGCGCCGAACTCCAAACGGCGATCGTCCCGGTCCTCCACGACCTGATCGGCTCGGGCGCAATCAAAGCCTATACCGAGGAGCTGCTCGCGCATCTCATCGAGCAGCGCGGACTGCAACTCGCCGCGGCGCGATGTGACGATTTGCGATGGTACGAGATCGACAGTGAACAGGACCTGCGGGTAGCGGAAAGGATTTTCGCCTTCGAGCGACCTCGCAGACATAGTGCCGACGCGCCGGCCGCCGTGGCGGGGGTAGGAGGATGATCCGCTATCTGTTCGACGCTGCAAATGCCATTACGGCCCTTGGGCTGATCTTGGCCACCACGGCGATCTACTTTGCTTTGATCGGGCGCTTCGAGATTGGCATCTGTTTCGGCTTGTGGGCTCTTTTGGCAGATGATGCCGACGGCATGGTCGCGAAGAGTTCCCCGAACCGGTCCGCTTTGATGGCACAGCTGGGTGGCGCGTTGGACGGGCTGCTTGATTTGGTCTACGCAGCCGTCTTTCCAGCGGTTCTGATTTTGTCCTTCAACGCGTTCTCCGTTCCCGCATTGTTGGCTGCCAACTGCCTCATCCTGTCAGGGGCTCTGCGCCTCAGCTATTTTTCGACGTTCGGACTGGACGCTGACGGATTCGGCAGAGGATTGCCGTTGAACAATAATCTCTTCGTGTTGGCGTTCCTCTTCGTCGCCGACCATCACTTGCCGGTGCAAGGCCTGGGCAACCTATTGATCGGTGCAGGGTTTGTGCTGTCGGTCCTGCATCTTTCAAACTTCAAATTTCCGGGTACCGGCAGTGCATTGCGCTTGGGCAACCTTACACTCGCCGCAGCCGGATCTGTCGCCTTGCTCACAGCGTGAATCAGTTTGTAGCCATAGGGAAGAGAATACATGGAAAGCTCTTTCGAGGTCGAAACTCGCACCGTCTTTGATCGCTACCAGCGCCAGCAGGAGAATGATGACCACATATTCGACAGGTTGGTCTCTCTAATCGAGGAGGAATATTTCGGCCTGCCAACCGGTAGCTTCCGCGGCCTTGATGTCCTGGACGCGGGCTGCGGCTCTAACGCGAATGCGTCCTATGCGTTTCTCGACAAGGGGGCACGAAACGTTGTTTCGCTTGAATTGAGCAATGATTGGATGGATTGCGCGCGCAAACGGCTCAGCCGATTTGGGCCGCGCTCGGAACTGGTCGCTGGCAGTGTGCTCGATCTGCCGTTTGACGACTTCAGTTTCGATTTTGTCCATTGCGCAGGGGTTTTGCCGCACACCAGCAATCCGAAAAAAGGCTTTGAAGAGCTTGCCCGTGTAACCCGCCCCGGCGGCAGCTTCTTTTTGACGATTATGGGTACCGCCAACGGCGTCATTTACCGATGCATCAATCACTTGCGAGAACTCTACCAAAGCGACGAACAATTCCGCAGTTCCATTGACAATCTGGATGCATCCACCGCACGCGAAGCCATCAACTGGCTGTTGCGAATAAAGGACGGCGAAGAGAAAGAATATATACCCGGCGAAAACGAATTCTTTCGGAGTCTTTTTGACGATGATTTGTTCGTGACGATCCGGGATCGTTTCCAGGCGCCGACCTATCACGGGTTCGCATTCACAGAGGTGCAAATCCGAGGCTGGTATGGCGAGTGCGGCTTCGAGAAGATCCGCAGGATCTCAAGGTATACAAAAAATTTCCATAATCTTCGGCGCTTTCTCGCTCCGATGTACCGTCATTATGACCACCCGCTGGCCCGCTTCTGGTTCGGCGATGGCTGCATCCAGATGATCGGCGAAAAGCCGAGCACGTAGTTGGCGTTATTCGTGCCAAGAGAGCGACCCCAATGTGCGGAATCTTTGGGATAGTCCTCAAAAACGAGGGAACACCCGTTTGTGCTGAGGCCGTTGAGCGTTGCGCTGAGGCTCTCGCTCATCGCGGGCCTGATGCCAGCGGCCTATACATTGATCAATCGGTCGCATTCGCGCATCGACGGCTATCGATTGTCGACGCTCATTCTCGCGCCAATCAGCCCTATCGCGATGACAATACCGGAGTTGTGGTGACGTACAACGGCGAGATATTCAACTATCGGGAAATTAGAGCTGAATTGAGGGATATGGGTTTTTCCTTTTCGACGGTGTCCGACACCGAGGTTCTAATTCTTAGCTATATTGCTTGGGGAAAGTCATTCTTAAACCGCCTTGACGGGATGTTTGCCTTCGCGCTTTTCGATCCCCGGAACTCGCTTGCTCTCATCGCCCGAGATCGTTTGGGGGTAAAACCCCTTTACTACACGATCTGCGATGTTGGCCTTCTCTTTGCGTCGCAGCCGAACGCTCTCATTCGCTGGCCGGGCGTCATGCGCGGACCCGACATCATCGGCGCGCTCAGTTTTCTTTCCTATCGCGCGGTTGTCGGTGCCAGGACGCTGTTCGCCGGGATCTCCAAGTTAGAGCCCGGCCATCTCCTCGCAATAAGGAACGGGCGACACACGTCCGAACGTTGGTGGAATCTGTCGGAGCGCATTTCGCGATCGAAGCCGGACTATTCCGACATAAGGAGACTATTTGGAAGCGCCGTCGAACGTCAGCTGGTGTCTGACGTACCGGTCGCCGCATTGTTGTCCGGTGGACTTGACTCGAGCATCCTCGCCTATGAGGCGTCCACCCGCTCCCAAATCCGTCCGATCTGCTATACCGGCAAGGTCGAGACCGCCGATTATGACGAGACGGCCTATGCGATGGAGGTCGCCGCAGAATTTGGGCTCACTCACCGGGTCGTCCCAATTGGAGAACCTTCCGATATCTACGCTGTGTCAGAGCTGGTTCGCCTGCGCGGACATCCGCTTGGGATGCATAACGAAATCGCAATGTTTACGCTCGCAAAGGCGATTTCGAAGGAGCATAAGGTCGTCCTCACCGGCGAGGGGGCCGATGAGATTTTTGCTGGCTACAGCCGATTGTTCCGTACGCCGTATGATTACAATCGAAGCAAGATCATCGCCGCATTACCACGTGCTCTTGCCCAGGTCGCACGCCGGCGCCTCGGACTCGACGTCCATGGCAGTCAATTGCAGTTCTTCCTGGCGCGTTACAGCTACTTCCCGACCGATGAAATCCGCTCGCTTGTCATCGATGGGCGGGTACGAAGGGAGCACGAGATGGCTCTGTTCGATCACTTCTCGACTCAATTTGCAGAGGCCGGCGGAGATTTCTTTAGCAAGATCTCATATGTTCTCGTCTCTACGCATTTGCCCGCATTGCTGGAAATGGTTGACAACACCACAATGGCAGCTGGGCTTGAAGCTCGCGTTCCTTATACCGATCACCAGCTCGTTACCGCCGCAATGGCGATGCCCGGCTCACAGCGGTTGAGGTGGAGGTCTCCAATCGCTTCGGTCCAGGCACTGTGGCATCCGGTTGCTTCCTTCAGCGAACGTCTCGATGTCTCAAAATTCCCCTTAAGAAGGGAATACCGGAGCGTCTTGCCCAGATCTGTTCTATCTCGCAAAAAGATGGGATTTCCGCTGCCACTGGGTCAGTGGGCCGTTGGCGAGGGAGCAACGGAATATCGAAGGCTGCTGTTTGATAAGGACTCTCCACTGGGAGATTTGTTCGATCCTGCTGCTTTGCGGCGTTGGTTCGAGGCCGGACGACGAAATCCTTCAGACTCGTTTGGTCGGAAGTTCTGGCTGTTGGCCAACCTTGGGATATTCTTCAAAGAGGTATTCTCATGACGAATATGCGAGCCCGCAGGCGGTCGCTTGCGGGCATGTTACAGAAGACCCCTTGCCGAAAACGGGGCGTCGGACAATCCCAAGATCTGAGCAATGGTTGGCGTGAACTCTTCAGCGGAGCCCCAGGCAATATTGCAAGGTTGCATTCCAGGGATGCTCAACAGGCATATCCGATCGTCCTCCGCGCTGCCCGGTCGAAAACCGTGGGTGGACAAGTATCGAGGTCTGCCCGTCGGGCCAGCTTCTTGCGTGTCTCCAACGGTCTCCTCGAAGGAGTGTCCAGGAGGTGCGACATAGGTCGCTATGCAATCGCGTTCATTTACCGGAACATGGTCGCTCGACCACGGCTCCACTTGGAAGCGCGCCAACAGTCCGTCTGCGATTCTGCGGTCATGAGCTCCGTCAACCAGGACATGGAGCGTCGCTCCTTCACTTTCCCAAAGCAAGTCAGGGATGATCGCATCCGGATAAATGGTTGTATGGACGGCGCTATGTCCATGGTCACTTGCGACTACGATCGCGTAATCGTCTTTCCGCCCGACTCGCCTCAGTCCTTCGATGAGAGCGCCAATCATCATGTCGGCCGCGGCGATAGACCAATGTGCCGCCTCGCTTTCGTATCCGAACTGATGCTGAATCGAATCCGTCATGTCGATCTCGGTCAAAATGAGATCAGGCGGGTTCTCCGAGCAAGCCAGCGCTCCTGCAGCCCCGATCATGAGATGATCCGCGGCCAGGCCCGCAACGAGAGCAGTGCTCGCAACGGTGTCGCTACTGGACGGGAAGCCGAAGAGATCGAGCACGCCGGCGGCTCGCAACCGCCCATTTGGATCTTTGATCATGCGCGAGCGAGCGATGCGGTTTTCGGGCAGGCTCTTAAATGACCGGCTTCCCTGGAGAAACCCTCGTTCCCACCAGGCCGGCACGAAGACATCGCAATCGGCTGGGTCGATCAACCCAGCGCCGATGGACGCGACATCAAGCCCGCTATTTTTGGCAAGCTTTGCAATGGTCGGAACCCGCAGATCAGACGCGTCGGCGCAGACAAACGAGCCATCTCGCACAATGTGGTTTCCGTAGATCCCGTTCGCTTGAGGCGCCGCGCCGGTTAGCATGCTTGCGCGCCCCGGCATCGACGTTCCCGGCACCGTTGAGCGCAGGCGAGTGATGGACAGACCGTCTCCTGCCAAACGAAGAAGCGTCGGCAACCGATGTTTGTGCTTTTCGAAATAGTCCGCGCTTACGCCGTCCATGAGGATCAGAATCGCTTTCGTAGGAGCGCGCGGCTTTATCGAGGCAGGCGTCTGAAAACGAGCGGTAGGCCTGGATGGATTGGTGTGGGTCATGTTGCACCTGGAAGAGACCGATCGAAACCAAAGCCCCCTATAGGCTTCGGATGACGCCGGTATGAACGCATCACGGGATACTTCGAGCGCCAGTGGGTCGTTTTGATTTTGGGAATGGGCGCTTCTACGCGCTCTTTTTGCTTCCTTCAGAAGAAAGGAGTCCGAGATGGCCGATACGACCCGTGCTATTTTTATCCTCGATTTCGCAGGGCCAAAAATACATCTGTGGAGTGGCAGCTACGATGCACCGTTGGTTCCTATCAACGGTCAGCCGCTCTTGGACCGTCTCGTCAACGCCTGTGTCGAAAACGGCATTGAAGATGTCACTCTCGTTGAAAACTTGAGTAGCGGCACATTCGATGGGTTCCGCCTGCAGGACAGCACAAATACGCTTTCGTGGCACGACGCGCATGACGGCGATCTCATTGAGAAGTTCCGCCAACATGATGGCGATACTCTCCTGATATGGGGAACACCGCTTTTCGACAGTGAGGTTCTTGACGGTATCGATGTCAACAAAGGTTTGCGCGGCTCCGCTTGGCGGCCCGACGCGCCGACCGGGATTTATCGATTGAGGGCTGATGTTCTACGCAATCTTTTGACCGAAAGCCGCGCCGCGGCATCTCTGCATCAGGCCTTGAGCAGGTTAGTCGCGGGCCTGTCCCAACGAGACGTAGCGTTGCCTGACAATGTGCTGACTGCCGGCTCCAAGCTGCTCGATATTTGCGACGGTGTCGACGTATCCATCGCCGAATTTCGGTGTGACAAGGAGAACGTGCTGCGGCGTCTGGAAACGAGCGTCGGAGGTTATTGGCGCAAGCCAATCGCCGAGCACATGCTTCTTTGCAATACCCGCTTCCCTCCCAAGACTTTTTACGATCGGCTGGCGGCGAGGCTCGAAGGCGTGTTGACATGCTACCCTTCTCAGCAGATCGATATCGCTTCAGTTGTTGGCACGATGACCTCGCAGCAGCCGGACTTTATTGCAGTCGGAAACGGGGTGACCGATCTCATCCAGGCGCTCTATTCAACGCTGAACCCCACAATCGCGATTCCCGTGCCGACGTTCGCCGGCTTTCAAACACCACTCGATGACGAACAAAAGAACAACTTCGTCCTCACCCCGCCCTATTTCGATCTCGACGTTCGAGCTTTCCTGGAATTCGTACTGGCGACAGGCGCGGATACGGCAATCGTTGTAAATCCAAACAATCCGACCGGTCGACTTGTTGATCATGCTGACGTGGCATGGCTGGCGGAGGCCCTAGGATCTCGAGGGCGGCGGCTGATCGTGGATGAATCGTTCATTGATTTTCCCGCTGATGGCCGATCAAACAGCGTTGAGACTCTGGTGCCGTCCTGTGCCAATTTGATCGTGGTGAAGAGCCTTGGAAAGGTCTTCGGACTTGGAGGAATCCGGCTCGCCTACCTCATGGCTGGCGATCCCGCGCTCGTTGCCGCCGTGCGCCGGAAACTGCCGCTGTGGAACATTAACGGTATTGCGGAATACACACTGTTCCTGCTTCCCGAATTCGCAGAGGAACTGGAACACAGTCTAGAGATGTTGCGAGAAGATAGAGAGCTGTTCATCGAGGAGCTGCGGACGGTACCGGGCCTCGACGTCGTACCTTCGCAAACGAATTTCATCTTGTGCCGGCTGCCTGAAAATTCGGTATCCGCTGCCGAGCTCAAGCGCCGCCTCGTTCTGTTCGAATCCGTCCTCGTAAGAGAATGCGGCTATCAAGCCATGAACGACGCAGATCGATATCTGCGCCTGACGGTTCGAAGTCGGACGGAAAACGAAAGGCTGGCAAAAGCTCTGCGGCGCACCTTAAGCCGCTCAACGGCCTCTGAGAGTGACGCCCTGACGTGACATTTGCGCAGCGAACTGAATAGTCTTTTTTCGAATGCCGCGAGAGAGAGAAGCATGTCGCTAAGTTACAATCGTCATAAAAGGCTCGTTGAAATCATCCAGGCGAATGGCGAAGTGCGCATCCGAGATTTGATGCAGCGGTTCAATATTTCAGAAGAGACTGCGCGGCGGGATATCAAACGGCTCGAGCAGGATGGCTTGGTCGCACGGGTCCATGGTGGCGCGGTCGCAACGCAACAGCCAAAGCTGCTGGCCATCTCATCGCGAGCTGTTTCCGAGCGCGCGGAAAAAAGCACCATCGCTGAGATCGCCCTGGGTCTTCTGAAGCCCGGTCAGAATCTCTTCTTCGGGGGCGGCAGCACCATTCTGTCGTTGGCCAGCCGCATATCGGCCCTCCCGGAAATGCGCGTCGTCACCAACATGGTCGATACTGCCATCGCCGCGGCCGAAGGCTATCGGCATCGCGTTGTCATGCTGGGGGGCGATTTCAATGTCGATTTCCGGACCGTAACCGGATTCACCGCCTTGCGTACACTCCGCGAACAGCAGATCGACATCGCATTTATCGGCGTCAATGCGGTGCATCCGAATGGCGTCTTCGACCATGAACAGGTCGGACAGGAGCTTGCTGCGACGCTCTGCGAGCAAGCACGGAAAATTGTCGTTCTCGCCGATCACAGCAAATTCGGCTTGTCGGCGCGCTACCGCATCCTGCCCCATTCGGCGATTACCGCGATCATCACTGACCGGAGGCCTGCATCGGACATGCTGGACAAGATCGAAGCCGCCGGTGTTGAAGTTCTATATCCGCAAAACCGTCACAACCCCGCACTGGTCTCTACTTGATCCTCTGCTTTCAGCCCGCACGGCTGCCCCAACCGTGAAACATTTTTTTCCATTTATTTCAATAACCAACACAATCCGTCTCAAACCTGCAAAAAACCGTCACATAACCGCGCTATGTCTCATCCCGTCTCGGGAGCGGATTTCATTCGCTCCGATTGTCATCCCGACTGAAAGAGAGGGGATTTTGATATGCAAACGACACGTCGCAGATTTCTCGGCATGAGCGCCATGGCGGCTGGCGCAATAGCATTGCCGAACACGATCATGGCGGCAGCCGGCCGGCGGCCGAACCTCAATATTGCCGTTCAGGACCTGCGCACAATTCTGGAACCGGTGGACGGCTCCTCCATCGCCAACGTTTCCTGGCGGGTGCAATACAGCGTTTTCGATCAGCTTTTACGGACCGACTACAACGACAATTTTCGCCTGAATTTCGCGCTCGCGACATCATTGAAGCAAATCGACGCCACGATCCATGAGATCAGGTTGCGCGACAATGTGAAGTTTCATGACGGGTCCACAATGACGGCGGATGACGTTGTCTTCTCGCTCGGGCCGGATCGACTGCGCGGCGAAAAAGCGCCGGGCGCGGCCGTGTTTGCCAACTTCCTCTCCTCGCTTGCCGATGTGCAGAAGATCAATGATCGCACTGTCCGTTTGATCACCAGGACAGAGGATCCGGTCTTCGCCCAGCGGCTCGGCGCCTGGGGCACGCAGATCATCAGCGCCAGGGCACGGGCTGGCGCCAGCAGCTATGACGCCTGGGCGGCGAAGCCGATCGGCACCGGCCCTTACAAGATCGGCGAGGTCCGCAATGGCGACGAGATCACGCTGGTGGCGCACGACGAATATTGGGGAGGCCAGCCGCCATTTGCCTCGATCCGCTTCAAGCGGCTGCCGGAAATCGCCGCGCGCATCGCCGGACTGAAGTCGGGCGATTACGATATCGTCACAGACATCACTCCGGACCACATTGCCGAAATTGAGGGTGTCAACGGCCTCTCGATTGTTGGTGGCGAAGCCATGTGGTTCCGCTTTCTCACATTTGCTCCGCTCAGGACTCCCATCCTGAAAGATGTCGATCTGCGTCGCGCGCTCGCTCTCGCTATCGATCGCGGTGCGCTGGCGGACGGCCTCTGGGACGGCCGGGCGAAAGCGCTGACCAGCTGGCAGCTACCGATCTTCGGCGAGATCAACGACCCCAACCGCAAGGGAGTGTCCTATGATCCGGCGCAGGTCAAGGAACTGCTCGCCAAGTCATCCTACAGGGGCGAGGAAATCCCTTACCCTTCCGTCGGCACCTATTATCCGATGCAGCTCGCCGAGAACCAGGCGCTTGTCGAGATGTGGAAGGCTGCCGGGATCAACGTCAAGCTGATCATGTGTGAGAACTGGACGCAGGTCGGCGACATTGGCGGCATCAATGACACGTCCGGCGGCGCCTTCTACGCCGATCCCGTTTCCATGCTGTGGCAGATTATCGGTCCGACCAATGACCTCCAGTCGACAGGTGGCTGGACCAATGCCGAGTTCAACCGGCTCGGTCACAAGCTTGAAACGACGACCGATCTCGCCAAGCGCCAGGCGGCCTTCAAACGGATGCAGGACATTGTCGAGATCGAGGACCCTTGCATCACGCCGCTGCATTCCATGCCCTTCATCTATGGGCAGAAGGCGGATGTCAGCTGGCAGCCCAACCCGTTACCGCAAATGTATCTCGGCCCGAAGATGCCGCCTGAGCCGGTGGCCTGAGTTCCATGCTGCACAAGTCCTTCCAGAACAGCGCGGGCGCCGCGCTGTTGCCGGCCCATGACATCGGGGCTTCCGCCACCAAACCTGCCATAAGCATTGCTGGCTTGAGGGTGGCGTTCGGCGATGTGCCTGTGCTGCACGGTGTCGATCTCGCTGTGAACAAAGGCGAGGCCTTGGGTATCGTTGGCGAATCCGGCTGCGGCAAGTCCGTGACTTGGCGGGCGGTTCTTGGCCTGCTGCCGAAATCCGCCGAGATCGGGGGCGAGGCCAGGATTGGTGATCTCGATCTTGTGGGCGCACGACAATCCGTTTTGGATCGGGTGCGCGGCGGACGCATCGCCATGATCTTCCAGGATCCGGCCAGCGCGCTGAACCCGGTGCATCGCATCGGCGCGCAGATCACCGAAGCGCTTCGCCTGCACCGTGGCCTCAGCGGTGCCGCCGCCCGTGCCCAGGCCTGCCGCCTGCTCGACCAGGTCGGGATAGCCGCTGCGGCAAGCAGGCTCAACGCGTACCCCCACGAACTGTCGGGCGGCCAGAACCAGCGGGTGATGATTGCCATCGCGCTCGCCGGCCGGCCCGAACTGCTGATCGCCGATGAGCCAACGACCGCGCTCGACGCTACCGTGCAGGCGCAGATCCTGCTGCTGCTCAAAGATATTCAACGCGACACAGGCATGGCGCTGGTCATGATCAGCCATGATCTCGCCGCGGTGGCTGCCGTCTGTGACCGGGCATGCGTCATGTATGCGGGCCAGATCGTCGAAACGGCACCGAAACACACGCTTCTGACCGCGCCGGAGCACCCCTATACACGCGACCTGATCGGTGCCATTCCGCCCTCGCACGGTCCGCGCATGCGGTTGACCGCCATTGCCGGCGCGCCGCCACAACGCAATCTGCCGCCGGGATGCGCCTATGCGCCACGCTGCCGGCACGCGATCGCGGTATGTCGCACGAGCCGACCGGAACCGCGGCAGGTCGCCGCGCGGCATTCGGTGCGTTGCCTTCGTTTGGACGCCGGCACGTATCAATGACCCTGCTGCGTCTCAACAACCTCACCCGTCGCTTTCCGCTCGGCTCGCCACTCTACGGACCGCGGAAATATCTTGTAGCAGTCGATGGCGTGTCGCTGGATGTCGAGATGGGCCGGACGACCGGCATTGTCGGCGAATCCGGATGCGGCAAGTCCACCACCGGCCGTATTGCGCTCGGTCTGGAGCCGCCGGACAGCGGAGGTGTGCTGTTTCAGGGTTTGCCGCTGCCGCGCATCGACAGCAACAGGTGGCGCGCGCAGCGGCGCCAGATGCAGCTGGTCTTTCAGGACACCTTGGCAGCGCTTGATCGCCGAATGACTGTCAGCGCTCTCATCGCCGAGCCGCTGGCGATTCACGGGATTGGCGATCCGGCAAGCCGCAAGCAACGTGTGGCCGAGCTTCTCCACGGCGTCGGCCTCGGCGAAGACCATGGCGTGCTCTATCCGCATCAGCTTTCCGGCGGCCAGCGCCAACGCGTCGTGCTTGCCCGGGCGCTCGCGCCAAAACCCTCGCTTCTGGTTTGCGATGAGCCGGTCTCGGCGCTCGACGTGTCCGTCCAGGCGCAAATCGTCAATCTGCTCATGGATCTTCAGCAGGAGCTCGGGCTCGGCCTCTTGTTCATCAGCCATGACTTGCGGGTCGTTCGCCATGTCAGCGACCGGATCGTCGTCATGTATCTTGGCCGCGTCGTCGAGCAGGGGCGCGCCGACGCCATTATCGATCAACCCGCCCATCCCTATACGCAGGCGCTCGTCTCGGCCATGCCGAGGCTTCCGGGCGGATTCGATCATTATGTGGCGTTGCCAGGCGAACCGCCAAGCCCCACCGATCGGCCGAGCGGATGCCCGTTTCATCCACGCTGTCCACTTGCGCGCGATGTCTGCCGCCAGAGCCTGCCCGAACTCCTGCCGCTAGGATCGGAACGGCAGGTCGCCTGCCATTTGGTGAGGCATTGATGAGTGCTGTGTTTCGTTTCGCCGGCCCCAAGATCCTGCGTGCCGGCCTGTCGATCCTGGTCGTGGTGACCTTTACATTCGTGGTGCTGCGGGCCTCTGGAGACCCGGCGCTGCAGATACTCGGTCCCAGCGCCCGCGCCCCGGATCTTGAGGCGTTTCGCCGGCATTGGGGGCTCGATCAGCCTCTGTATGTGCAATATGTTCGCTATGTCCTGGCGGCACTTCACTGCGATTTCGGGAATTCCATGCTAGCTGGAAAACCGGCCCTGCAGCTTGTGTTCGAGCGCGTGCCCCTGACATTGGCGCTGATGCTGCCCGCACTGGCGCTCACGATGCTGATCGGCATTCCGGTCGGCGCCTACGCCGCCATGCATCGCGACACCTGGGTCGACCGATCGGTGATGATGCTGACCGTGTTCGGCTTCACCGTGCCAAGCTTCGTGCTCGGGCTATTGCTGATCCTGATCTTTTCCGTGACGCTCGGCCTGTTCCCGTCCGGCGGCGCGGACCGGCCGGAAAGCTTCGTGCTGCCGGTGCTCACGCTTGGTCTGGGCGGGGCGGCCATTATCGCGCGCTTCACGCGTAGCGCCATGATCGAAGTTCTGTCGCAGCTCTACATCGTGGCGGCCAGCGCCAAGGGCGTGACGTGGCGGCAGGTGGTTCGCCACCATGCCTTTCCGAATGCGATCATTCCTGTGCTGACGCTGTTCGGTCTGATGCTCGGCGGGCAGGTCGCGGGTGCCGTACTGGTAGAAAGCGTCTTCGGCTGGCCCGGCATCGGCCAATTGCTGGTGGTTTCGGTTGCGAACCGTGATCTCGCCGTGGTGCAGGTCATCCTCCTTCTCGTGGCGCTGACCATGACATCGGCCAACCTGCTGATGGACCTGCTTTATGGCGTGTTCGATCCGCGCCTGCGTGGAACAAACTCAGGATCGCAATGAAAACGGCAACTGTAAAAACCAACCGTCCGCCGCCTCGCACGGTGGACCTGCCGACACTCCTTGCTGTGGGCTGGGTTCTCCTCATGCTCTTCACGGCGCTCGCCGCGCCGCTGATCGCTCCTTATGAGATCACTTCTATCGACCTGCGCCATCGCCTGACGCCGCCCGTCGGTTTTGGCGGAACGATGCTACATGTCCTGGGAACCGACGATTTGGGCCGTGACGTGGCCTCGCGTCTTTTCTACTCGATCCGCACCAGCTTGCTGGTCGCCTTCGGCGCCACTGCGATCAGCGTGTTGGTCGGTACCGGGATTGGCTTCATCGCCGCGTATTTCCGCGGGCTCGTCGAGCATGCCCTGCTGCTAATGATCGACGTACAGGCTTCGCTACCATTTCTAATCGTGGCGCTGGCAATGCTCGCCTGTTTCGGTAATTCGCTGACGCTGTTCGTCGCCCTGATGGGACTTTATGGCTGGGAGCGGAATGCGCGGCTGGCACGAGGACTGGCGATCACCGCCAGCGCGCAGGGCTATGCGAGCGCAACGCGCCAGCTCGGCGCCCATCCGCTGCGTGTCTATCTGCGGCATATCCTGCCCAACAGTTCGGCGACGCTTCTCGTGGCGGCGACGGTGACCTTTCCGGAAATCGTCCTGGTGGAAAGCGGACTGTCCTTCCTCGGCCTCGGCGTCCAGCCGCCTATGACCAGTCTGGGTGTCATGGTCGCGGCGGGCCGCGAGTATATCACCCGCGCCTCCTGGATGCTGCTCGCTCCAAGCCTTGTCATTGTCATGACGGCCGTTGCCGTTAGCGTCCTCGGCGATTGGTTGCGCGATAAGCTCGACCCGACCCTCAAATAACGGTTTCCCAATGCAAAGGAAGCTGATCTCCATACTTGTCGACGGCTGCGCTCTTGCACGGAACGGGGTGCCGAACCTTCGCCCGCGGCCGGTATCGACGTAACCGGAATACAGCATATGGATCTCGTCGCGGGCCCGCGTCAGGCCAACATAGAACAGCCGTCGGCTTTCGCGTCGCGCCGCCGGCTGCTCGTTGCGCCACGGCAAACCGCCCAGATCGAGTCCCACCATGATCACGACATCATCTTCGCAGCCCTTTGCCGAGTGCGGCGTCAACAGATTAAGATGGAGAGGCGACGCGTCGCGTCCACCGAGGCTCGCCAGATCCAGGTCGGCGAGCGGCTCGCCGACAGCGAGCGCCGCCGACATGCGCACCACCTGTTCGCGTTGATCGGCGAGGCTTGGCTCTGCCGCCATCAGCGCATCGAGCATTCCCGGCCGCAGCGCGCCGATTGGCGAAGTTTGTAATTTTGACCCGCGAAATTCGCACGGCGCCGTCCCCCCAGTTTTTTCTATTCGCGGACGCAGTTGGCTCGCTCGGCGATATCGGCACATCGCGCCATCAGCGCTTCGAAAGGCTCCGCGTCTTCCAGAAGAAGCCCGTCGTCGACCATGCGGGCGTAGTCCTCTTCAAGCGCCTTCAGACCATCGCCTGCGGGCACAAGCCGCAGACCGCCGTTGACAGCCGCCGCGTAATCGATGGGCGTTCGATCGGGCGCTTTCTCGGCGAAGAACATGGTCTTGTGGCGCGCCACTGCGTTCGCCAGATCGCGATCAGCAAAGGCGGACGCGGTAAAACCGGTTTCGTCCAACCGCGCGACATCGTGCCAGTGACGAGCAAAGCGATCGCCGCGCAGGCGCTCCTGCAGGCAGAAGACATGGATGGCCGTCGCCTTCTCCCAGAAGGTCCGCTCCGCATGCATCACGCGTGGACGAGCCGTGGGAAAGGTCACGCCCTCGATCAGGCCAGACGCGTCGCAGGCGATGTCGCGCAAGCTCGCCGGTTCGCCCGTCGATCGTGCTCCGAATTCGAGCATCACGCTCGGCGCCACATAGCCGGAGCCAGCCGTCGCGGCTTCGTAATCGATGAACAGCTTCTCGCCCTCGACGCGGATGGCGGCCGCCAACGCTTCAGCCGCGAGCGCATCTGCGATGATCGGCTGAACGCTTCCTTCAACCCAATTGGGCAGGCGCTTGCGCACCTCGCTGGACCAGCGTTTTTCCTCGCTACGGGTCTCCGGCAACGCTTCGCCGTCGTCGCCCACCAAGTCGGGTGCAATCGCCCGGATGTCGTATGTTAGGTGTAGAGTAGGTGGCGAGCGCGGTACCGCCTTGCAGCGGTCCGTTTCTCACCACCCCTCGCAGAACCGGACGTGCACCTTTCGTTATGCATCCGGCTCGCCAGAAGACGTGGCGAAGTTTGGCGTTCCCATCCACGCCAGACGAAACCGGCAGACGGGAGTCCACGCGAGCATATACTGCTCGACGGACCCATCACGCCACAGTCTCACCGTCGGACGGCGACTGCTGCGTTGTCGGCCTTTTGCGATTTCGCTCGCGTTGGCGTTTGGGCGAACTTTCCGCTGCCAGCGCCAGAGCCGATCCCCGGTGTACCAGTCGAGGCTGGTGAACACGTTGCTGGCTCCGTAGCAGAAACGGAAGTAATTCGCCCATCCGCGCAGGATGGGATTAAGCTCCTGAAGCTTTGCGCCAAGGGTGCCTCTCGCGCTGGTGCGCCCGGTACACTCCTTGACTTTGTGACGGAGATCGAGGGACTTGGTCTTCGGGATTTGTACGCGTGCACAATATCCGTAGCGCCCGTCCCATTCCATGACGAAGCGGAATCCGAGGAACGCGAACCCGTCCGTCATTGCTGTGATCTTCGTCTTTTCCGGTGACAGCTCGAGGCCTGTCGTCTCCTGCAGGTATTTTGCCAGCCCGGATTTCTCCGCAATAGCCTCTTCCTGCGTACCGGAGACCAGCACCACAAAGTCGTCCGCATAGCGTACGGGGAAACACACGCAGTGCCCTGCTTTGCGATCCCACAGACGTCTACCCGATGCCGCCGAGAGTATCGATTGTCGTGAAGACCTCCCCGTCGGATCAGGATGCACCCACCGTTTATATCTCTCCTCAATCGCGCTAAGCGCAATGTTGGCGAGCAGCGGTGATATGATCCCACCCTGCGGGGTTCCGGCTTCCGTGCGGAAGAATTGCTCCTCCGTCAGCACGCCGGCTTTCAGGAACTGCCCGACCAACCGTACCACCCGCTGGTCGGCGACGCGTTTGCGTAGCCGTTCCATCAGATAGTGGTGGTTGATGTTGTCAAAGCAGCCCTTGATGTCTCCCTCGATAACCCAAGGATATGGCATCCCGTGCCTCCGGGTATCCCCGCCGCGTTTGTGCGACTGAGCAGCCCGGCGGATATGCTCCAAGGCGCCGTGCGTGCTCCGTCCGGGCCTGAACCCATAGGAAACATGCCAGAATTGCGCCTCGAAGATTGGCTCCAGAAGTGCTTTGACCGCGCTTTGTACGACGCGGTCCTTGACCGTGGGAATGCCCAAGGGCCGGAATTGCCCCGGTTTACCGGCTTTGGGAATGATCTTGCGTCTCGCCGGACTCGGCCGATATGCGCCGGAGCGCAGTTCGTCCTGAATCCCGGCAAGGAAGCGTAGCTCTCCTTTCTTCCGGATGCGTCCCACGGCCATCCCGTCTACCCCGGCTGTGCGCCCGCCTTTGTTGGTGGACACACGACGCCAAGCGTGACGAAGCATGCGCGAGTCTGTCAGCCAGCCCCACATGTCCCGCCACTGGTCGTCGGGATTCGCCTTACTCCACTGATACAGTTTGCGCTGAACGCCGAGTACCCAAGCTTTATCAGCCTGATGATCCGTGTCCACAGATCACTCCTCCGTCATGCCAACCGATCATCTTCCTGCCTCCCTTCGCCATGTGTCCGGCTTTCCCGGACCCGGACTACTACGGAGGCTCCGCCCTTGAACGCGCCCGTCTCCGGTCGTCGCGGCTAGCCCGGTTCCTGCCGGGCAGACGGTTCAAGTTCCCGTGTTCCGATTTTCAACCTTCGTGCCTGTAGGTGGTGCGCTATACCCCTGGCGATACGGAGAGTGGGCTGAAGGAACTCGCCCACTCCGAGCGCGTATTTCTCGCACCCCTCAGCAGGGAACATTGAGCCCTGCCATGTCTGATCGCGCTGTTTGTCTCCCCCGCCATCACGCTTGGGAAACTTCTCGGATATTCAGAGGCTTCTATCACGCACTTCGTTGTCTCACCGTGAGCACTGCGGTAGCCCGGCCCAGAAGTGATGGCTTCCGTCCGGTACAGTTCAGACCGATCTGCTTATGGCACCGAACCGGCGACACCCGGTCCAGCTTTTCGGTCCCCTTCCTTTCGTTGTTCCGACGAAAGGGACGGCATTACAGCCGTCGGTCGAAAATCAGCAAAGCTAGGAAAGGTTCTAACTATGTCATACTACCCTCCCGCGCCGTCACGGCGCACCGACGTCCTCGGAAAACCGCTGGATAACCTGATAGGCTTTGGACAGCGACGTGCCGCCCTTGAACACCAGATGTTCGCCGAGCGCCGAGCCGTAAAGGTGGCGAGCGCCCAGACCACCCACACGTCCTTCTCGAGGAGATGCGCCGGCCGGCCGGACCGATCGGCCGCGACGCCGAGCGCCTCCCGCCGATCCTCGATCGGGAGGTGGAGAAAGAGATCAGCCATGTGCGGCCTTGCCTACGCTGCGCGCCAGCCAGGTCGGAAGCTGCGGCGCTACCGCGACCAGCTCGCTGAAGGCGCCCGGCGGGAGTTTCCGCTTCAGTGTCTGGAGGGCGGCCTCAGCCTTCTCCGGCCCAAGCCAAGCCAACGCTCGCACCGCCTCGCCAGCGGGCCTATGCGCCATGGCAAGCTGCCAACGAGGCGCGTGGCGAAGCTCGACGACCTGCTTGCCGAGGCTCATCTTCCGGGTGCGGCCGGAAGTCAGATAGACCGACCGGACCGGCACCTGTGTCGTGAGACCGAGGGTGTTGGCGGCAGCGGCCCCACTCGGGACGATGGTCTCCCCGCGCTGGCTGGCAAGCGCCTCGACCGCTTGCTCCACGGAGGGAGCCCGGGTGCCGAACCTGCTCGTGACCGGAAGGAGATAGACGCCGCGACCCGCCCGGATCAACTGCGTCCGCTCGGCTAGACGCGACAATGCCTGATCCACCGCGGCGCGATTCCCGAGGTGAAGCAAGCTCTTAGCTGCGACCGGCGTGCCCTCTGGCAGCCCTTTCGCGTGCGCAAGAATCTGTTCGGTCAACCGTTGCATGGATGCTCCTGTCAGAAATGTATGCGATTTTCTGACAGTTCTCAAGGCGGGCAGCGACGGGCAGCTGCACGCGGAACCCGTCCAGCAGGCGTTGTGGTCAATCATCGCCGCGCGAATCGACCAATCCCTGTTTCGCGCCGTTCTCCGAACGAGCCTCGCCCGTCCTGGGGCCGACGCCCTCTGGTCGGCGCCGAGATATTTCTCTTGTCAGCGCAAGAACTCGACGCTGGTCAAAAAGTACCGTCGCGTAACATATATCGCGCGTCCCCCACCGATGCCATTCAACCGAAAGAGAGCACTGCCCGGACTGCCTGCACCTTGATCAAACCAAGTATTCTGGTTATATTACTGGAAATGAGAAATGAAGACTGTCTTTCTATTTAGATCTGTATGTTCCTTCTTGTTGTAGTTATGATGTATGTCGAATGTATTATGTATGTGTGTTGTAGTCGGAGGCAGCTATGAGCAGCTCGCAAAAACGCGCCATTCAAAACTATCGATCTCGCCTCAGCGAGCGCGGCTTGGCGCGCTTCGAGGTGCTTGGCCGCGATGCCGATCGCGACCTCATTCGATCTTTGGCTCGCCGCCTGGCCGAAGATGGACCGGATGCCTCTAGCCTGCGCGCTGCTGTCAGCCAGACCATCGCCGGCGAGCCACCCAAGCTTGTCGGGATTCTCGCCGCATTGCGTCGTTCGCCGCTCGTGGGAGCTGACCTCGATCTTTCCCGCCCCCATGAAGAGGGGCGGAAGATCGACCTGTGACACGCTACCTCCTCGATACCAACATCATCAGCGATGTCGTCAAATCGCAGCCTTCGGAATCGCTCCTGGCATGGATGTCGAGACAGCGTGACGAGGATCGTTCATCGCTTCGCTGACCGTTGCGGAAATTCTTCGCAGGGTTCTGGAGAAGCCGCGCGGGAAAAAACGCGACGCACTCGACAACTGGTTCTCTGGGCCTGAGGGGCCGCAGGCGCTGTTTGCGGGCCGCATCCTCTCGTTCGACGACAAGGCAGGGCTGATCTGGGCGCGGCTGATGGCAGGAGGAAAACTGGCCGGCAAGCCGCGCAGCGGGCTCGAAGGCAAGATGGCTGAAACTCAGATAGAGTGGACAGAATCCACTTGGAACGCTCGCGGATTTGGCTGATCCCCGCTCCTTCAGCGCGCCAAATCCAGCGGGACGAGCTCCCAGATGATCTACAGCCAAGGGAGGGTCTTCTCGAGCTCGGCGATCTTCTCGCTGTAGATGGCGATCTGCTGGAGGTAGAGACGACCAACGTCGCGGACGATCGGCTGGATGAGGCCTTCCTCGTCTTCGATTGCATCCGCAAGGCGCTTCACGTGGGCCGGGCCGTGTGGGGCGACGACCCCGTGCTCGGCTTGGCCGCGCAGGGCGTTTATCAGCCGCGTGCGCTGGCGCACACCAAGAGGTCGCGCGCGGAAGATCATCGACCGCGCCTCTTGCTCCTCGGTTTTGACAGTCACGAAGCGCATTGTCGCCCTGAGGGCCGCTTCCGCGTGCCGCTTTGCAAAGGACTTCACATAGAGCGGCGGCAGGAGCCGGACGGTATGCCCGAGCCCGCCGATCGTACGCCCCCAGTCGTGGGCCGTCGCGCTTCCATCGCCACCGTGCACCGGGGCTGTCCGGCGAGAAACGGCAGCAACTGCGCGCGACAGCTTCTTGCGAAAGACAACCTTCCCGTCGCTAGCCGCGCCGTGAACCTGGAAAGACCCGCTTTGCGAGATCGATTCCAATGATGGTAACTTCCATGGATGCCGTTTGGTCGATTCTGGCAATCACCAAACTGGCACATTGCGATGGCGTCGGGAGGGGGTATCTACTCCATCAGATTTTGACAACTAGCTTCTTTCCGGGCTCCGCAGCCGACGTCTCACTCAACGCTATCCGACATCTCCTGTCGCCTTTGTCAGGGCCGCGACACAAGTTTATTTAGCCAATTTAATATTTTTGCCAAATGTTAAACGGCTGAAAAGCAATCATAAAATTTCTTCTTCGATCCAGTCGGCCAATTTGGCACGAGTTTTGAAACGATCGGTGCGAGGCGGCGGGATCTGCCGACCGGCATTGAAGTCGCGGTAACCGCTATGGATGGAAAGAAGGAAGGAAGCAACATGTCAGGTCTGCGTCAGATCGCATTCTACGGAAAGGGGGGCATCGGCAAGTCCACCACCTCTCAAAATACGCTAGCCGCCCTGGTCGACCTCGGACAGAAAATCCTGATCGTCGGCTGCGACCCCAAAGCCGACTCCACCCGGCTGATCCTGAACGCAAAGGCGCAGGATACCGTTCTGCATCTCGCCGCCCAAGAAGGTTCTGTGGAAGACCTTGAACTCCAGGACGTGCTCAAGATCGGCTACAAAGACATCAAGTGCGTGGAGTCCGGCGGCCCCGAGCCGGGTGTCGGCTGCGCCGGCCGTGGCGTCATCACCTCGATCAACTTCCTCGAGGAAAACGGCGCCTATGACAATGTCGACTATGTCTCCTACGACGTGCTGGGCGACGTGGTGTGCGGCGGCTTTGCGATGCCGATCCGCGAAAACAAGGCCCAGGAAATCTACATCGTCATGTCCGGCGAGATGATGGCGCTCTATGCCGCCAACAACATCGCCAAGGGTATCCTGAAATACGCCCATTCGGGCGGCGTGCGGCTCGGCGGGCTGATCTGCAACGAGCGCCAGACCGACCGCGAGCTCGACCTCTCCGAGGCGCTGGCCGCCAGGCTCAATTCCAAGCTCATCCACTTCGTGCCGCGCGACAACATCGTCCAGCACGCCGAACTGAGGAAGATGACGGTAATCCAATATGCGCCGGACTCCAAACAGGCAGGGGAGTACCGCGCGTTGGCCGAGAAGATCCATGTCAATTCGGGCCAGGGCACCATCCCGACCCCAATCACCATGGAGGAGCTCGAGGACATGCTGCTCGACTTCGGCATCATGAAGACGGACGAGCAGATGCTTGCCGAGCTTCAGGCCAAGGAAGCGAAATTGGCCGTCGCTCAGTAATCGCCGCTACCGACAGGGGGCGCAGACCGTGACCTGACGCCCCTTTCTACGAAACAAGGCCTCGTCGGCGAGGCGTTACCCGAACCTTGAAAGGGGCAGGTCCCATGGGCCTCGACTATGAGAATGACGGCGCCTTGCATGCGAAGCTTATCGAAGACGTGCTGTCCCAATATCCAGACAAGGCGGCGAAGCGTCGCAAGAAGCACCTCAGTGTCGCAACGAGCAAGGACGAGGCCGGAGGGGAGGACAAGGGCCTTTCCGAATGCGACGTCAAATCGAACATCAAATCCATTCCGGGCGTGATGACAATCCGCGGCTGCGCCTATGCCGGCTCCAAGGGCGTGGTGTGGGGTCCGGTCAAGGATATGGTCCACATCTCGCACGGGCCGGTCGGCTGTGGGCAATATTCCTGGTCGCAACGCCGCAACTATTACGTCGGCACGACGGGCATCGACACATTCGTGACAATGCAGTTCACCTCCGACTTCCAGGAGAAGGACATCGTTTTCGGCGGCGACAAGAAGCTGGAAAAGATCATCGACGAGGTCGAGGACTTGTTTCCGCTCAGTGGGGGCATCTCGGTGCAGTCCGAATGCCCGATCGGCCTGATCGGGGACGATATCGAGGCAGTGTCGCGCAAGAAGGCCAAGGAGCACGAAAAGACGATTGTACCGGTGCGCTGCGAAGGTTTCCGCGGCGTTTCACAATCGCTCGGCCACCACATTGCCAATGATGCGATCCGCGATTGGGTCTTCGACAAGGACGATGTCGCGTTCGAGTCCGGCCCTTACGACGTCAACGTCGTTGGCGACTACAACATTGGCGGCGATGCCTGGGCTTCGCGAATCCTGCTTGAGGAGATTGGACTTCGGGTGGTCGGCAACTGGTCGGGCGACGCCACGCTCGCCGAGATAGAGCGCGCGCCCAAGGCCAAGCTCAATTTGATCCACTGCTACCGGTCGATGAACTACATCTGCCGGCACATGGAGGAAAAGTACGGCATCGCCTGGATGGAATACAATTTCTTCGGCCCCTCCCAGATCGAGGCCTCCTTGCGCAACATCGCCAAACACTTCGGCCCGGAAATCGAGGAGAAGACCGAAAAGGTCATCGCCAAGTACCGGCCCTTGGTCGATGCCGTCATCGCCAAGTACCAACCGCGCCTCGAAGGCAGGACGGTGATGCTCTATGTCGGCGGCCTGCGCCCCCGTCACGTCATCACTGCCTACGAAGACCTCGGTATGGTGATCGTTGGCACCGGCTACGAATTCGCCCACAACGACGACTATCAGCGCACCGGCCATTACGTGAAGAGTGGCACGCTCGTCTATGACGACGTCACCGGTTATGAGCTGGAGAAGTTCATCGAAGGCATCCGCCCGGATCTCGTTGGCTCCGGTATCAAGGAGAAGTACCCGGTACAGAAGATGGGCATCCCGTTCCGCCAGATGCACTCCTGGGACTATTCCGGCCCGTATCACGGCTATGACGGCTTCGCCATTTTCGCCCGCGACATGGATCTGGCCATCAACAACCCGGTCTGGGATCTCTACCGCGCGCCGTGGAAAAAGATGAAGGACGCGCCGCCGACGGCGGTCGCCGCCGAATGAGGACTGGCCTGCCTCCCTGGCAGGGAGGCCGATAAATGCTTGGGGCGCGCTCGATCCACGCGGGATGCCCTTTAACGCTTTGATGTCTCTGTGCTGCCGCTTGCCGCAGCCAGATGGAAAAGGTGACCACCATGCCGCAATCGGCCGAAAAAGTTCTCGACCATGCTCCCCTGTTCCGCGAGCCGGAATACAGACAAATGCTTGCCGACAAGAAACTGAATTTCGAATGTCCGCACCCTGATCAGATCGTCACCGATCAAGGCGAATTGACCAAGACTTGGGAATACCGCGAAAAGAACCTCGCTCGCGAGGCGCTTGTCATAAACCCCGCCAAGGCCTGCCAGCCGCTCGGTGCGGTGTTCGCGGCCGCGGGCTTCGAGCGCACCATGTCTTTCGTCCACGGTAGCCAGGGCTGCGTTGCCTACTACCGCTCGCATCTGTCGCGACATTTCAAAGAGCCTTCGTCAGCGGTTTCCTCCTCGATGACCGAGGACGCGGCAGTGTTTGGCGGCCTGAAGAACATGGTCGACGGACTCGCCAATACCTACAAGCTCTACGACCCCAAGATGATCGCCGTCTCGACCACCTGCATGGCTGAAGTCATTGGCGACGACCTGCGGAGCTTCATCGAGAACGCCAAGAACGAAGGCTCGGTCCCGAGCGACTTCGACGTGCCTTTCGCGCATACGCCTGCCTTCGTCGGCAGCCATATCGATGGCTATGACGGCATGGTGAAGGGCGTGCTGGAGCATTTCTGGAAGGGCAGCGAGCGCTCGCAAGCCGCTGGGACCATCAACATCATTCCAGGCTTCGACGGATTCTGCGTCGGAAACAACCGAGAACTCAAGCGCCTCCTCGACCTGATGGGTGTCACTTATACCGTCATTCAAGACGCCTCAGACCAGTTCGACACGCCGTCTGACGGCGAATACCGCATGTATGACGGTGGCACGAAGATCGAAGACTTGAAAGGCGCACTCAACGCGGAGGCGACACTGTCGCTGCAGCATTACAACACCCGCAAGACGCTGGAATATTGCGACGAGGTCGGGCAAGCGACGGCATCCTTCCACTATCCGCTGGGTGTCCAGGCGACCGACGAATTCCTGATGAAGGTCTCGGCGATTTCCGGCCAGGAGATCCCCGAGACAATCCGGATGGAGCGCGGCCGACTGGTTGACGCCATGGCGGACAGCCAGTCATGGCTGCACGGCAAGAAGTACGCAATCTATGGGGATCCGGACTTCGTCTACGCCACGGCCCGCTTCGTCATGGAGACCGGTGGCGAGCCGACACATTGCCTCGCGACCAACGGGACATCGGCCTGGGAGGCCGAGATGAAGGAATTGCTTGCATCCTCGTCCTTCGGCCAGGATGCCCAGATCTGGGCGGGCAAGGATCTCTGGGCGATGCGTTCGCTGCTGTTTACAGAGCCGGTGGACCTGCTGATCGGCAATTCCTATGGCAAGTATCTGGAGCGCGACACCGGCACGCCGCTGATCCGGCTGATGTTTCCAATCTTCGACCGGCACCATCACCATCGCTTTCCCCTCATGGGCTACCAGGGTGGATTACGCGTGCTGACGACGATCCTCGACAAGATATTCGACAAGCTCGATCGCGAGACGAGCGAAACAGGCGTGACGGACTATTCCTATGACCTCACCCGCTAAGCCCGTGCCGGCCTTTCGCCGAGGCCGCCCATGCCCAATGGACTTCGGAGACTGACGCAATGACCTCGCTCAGTGCCAAGATCCAGGACGTTTTCGACGAGCCCGCCTGCGATACCAACCGCGGCAAGGATGCCAAGGCGCGCAAGGAGGGCTGCTCGAAGCCGCTGACCCCCGGGGCGTCAGCCGGCGGCTGCGCCTTTGACGGCGCCAAGATCGTCCTGCAGCCGATCACCGACGTTGCGCACCTGGTCCATGCGCCGCTCGCCTGCGAGGGCAATTCCTGGGACAACAGAGGCGCAGCTTCGTCCGGGCCAACCCTGTGGCGGACAAGCTTCACAACAGACCTCACCGAACTCGACATCGTGATGGGGCAGGGCGAGCGGAAGCTATTCAAGGCGATCCGCGAGATCAAGGAAACATATGCGCCGCCGGCAGTCTTCGTCTATTCGACCTGCGTGACGGCGCTGATCGGCGACGACATCGAGGCCGTGTGCAAACGCGCGGCCGAAAAATTCGGACTGGCCGTGGTGCCGATCAATGCGCCGGGCCTGGCCGGCTCCAAGAACCTCGGCAACAAACTCGCCGCCGAAGCGTTGCTCGATCATGTCATCGGCACGGTGGAACCCGACGACGCCGGGCCCTACGACATCAACATCCTTGGCGAATTCAACCTCTCCGGCGAATTCTGGCTGGTCAAGCCGCTGCTTGATCGGCTTGGCATCCGGGTGCGCGCTTGCATACCGGGCGATGCGCGTTACATCGACGTTGCATCCGCGCACCGCGCCCGGGCGGCTATGATGGTGTGCTCGAGCGCACTGATCAATCTGGCCCGCAAGATGGAGGAGCGCTGGGACATCCCGTACTTCGAGGGCTCTTTCTACGGCATAACCGATACCTCGGAAGCACTTCGCAACATTGCTGAGCTGCTGGTGAGGAAGGGCGCCGATGCGGAGATCCTCGATCGCACGGAGACGCTGATTGCTGAGCAGGAGGCGATTGCGTGGAAGAACCTCGAGGCCTACCGCCGGCGGCTTCAAGGCAAGCGCGTGCTGCTCAACACGGGCGGTGTGAAGTCCTGGTCGGTCGTCCACGCGCTGATGGAGATCGGCATGGAGATCGTCGGCACCTCGGTCAAGAAATCCACAGTCGAAGACAAGGAGCGGATCAAACGGATCCTCAAGGACGAAAACCACATGTTCGAGCAGATGGCAGCGCGCGATCTTTACGCCATGCTCTCAAAACAGAAGGCCGACATCATGCTGTCGGGCGGGCGCACGCAATTCATCGCGCTGAAGGCCAAGACACCCTGGCTCGATATCAACCAGGAGCGCCAACATCCTTATGCCGGCTATGATGGCATGGTGGAACTTGTCCGGCAGATCGACCTCGCCATTCATAACCCGATCTGGGGCCAGGTGCGGGAGTCGGCGCCGTGGGATTGCCAGCCTGACTTGGAGGACGATCTGGCGAGCACGAAGAACGGGACCGCGACTGTGAACGCCTTCAATGAATTCGCCGGCGCGACGGCTCACCGCTTCGGCGACCGGTGAGGAAATCCGATGGTTCGCATCCTTCGCAATACCAAATCAGCGGCGGTCAACCCGCTGAAGTCGTCACAGCCGCTGGGTGCCGCCTTCGCCTTTCTTGGAGTCGACGGCGCGATGCCCCTGTTCCACGGCAGCCAAGGCTGCACCAGCTTCGCGCTGGTGCTCTTCGTGCGCCATTTCAAGGAAGCAATCCCCTTGCAGACAACGGCTCTGGACGAGGTGGCAACCATACTCGGCGGAGCGGACCATCTGGAAGAGGCGATCCTCAACCTCAAAACCCGCACCAAGCCAAAGCTGATAGGCGTGTGCACGACCGCGCTGGTGGAGACCCGTGGCGAAGATTGCGCGAGTGATATCGCCAACGTCAAGCTGAAGCATGCTGAAGAGCTCGCGGGTACGGAGGTTGTGCTGGCCAACACGCCTGATTTTGGCGGCGCTATCGAAGAAGGCTGGGCCAAGGCTGTCGCGGCGATGATCGAAGGGATTACACGCTCGGGCGCACGGACCCGGCAGCCGAAGAAGATCGCGATCCTGCCCGGATGCAACCTCACTGTCGCTGACGTCGAGCATTTGCGTGACATGGTTGAAAGTTTTGGTCTCAGGCCGGTTATTCTTCCGGACGTCTCCGGCTCACTCGACGGCACGGTTCCTGACCGCTGGGTAACCACTACCTATGGCGGCACCAGCGTCGAGGAAATCCGCGAGCTTGGCACGGCCGCGCAATGCATCGTCATCGGCGAGCACATGCGCCACCCGGCGAAAACGCTGCACGGGTTGACCGGCGTGCCTTACGCGGTGTTCCAGTCGCTGACCGGATTAATGGCCGTCGACCGGTTCGTCTCGCTGCTATCGGCGGTTTCGGGCGCGGCGGTGCCGGACCGGGTTCGCCGTCACCGGGCGCAATTGGAGGATGCATTGCTCGACGGACATTTCCATTTCGGAGGCAAGAGAATTGCGATCGCTGCGGAACCAGACCAACTCTATCAACTCGCAACCTTCTTCACCGGCATGGGCTGCGACATCGCGGCGGCGGTCACGACGACCGACATGTCGAAGATTCTGCAAAAAGTACCGGCGGACTGGGTTCAGATCGGCGATCTCGGCGATTTGGAAGTTCTTGCAGCGGGCGCGGATCTTCTCGTTACGCATTCCCACGGTCGCCAGGCGTCGCGACGCCTTGGCATTCCGCTCATGCGCGTCGGCTTCCCGATCTTCGACCGGCTCGGCAGCCAGCACAAGCTCGCGATCCTCTATCGGGGGACGCGCGACCTGATCTTCGATGTTGCCAACATCTTCCAGGCCAATCAGCGCGCGCCGACGCCTGAGGCGCTTGATCCATTCCGGAAACGAGAAATGCCAGATGAGCTCCGTTCGTCGCCTCTCACTCGTCACTGACGAGGTTCACGCACCAATGCCGGAACGACGAGTAGGCGCATTGCGCGTAGCCATCGCCACGCAAGACATGAAGAATCTCAATGCTCATTTCGGGTCGGCCAAGCGCTTTGCTGTCTACGACGTGACGCGCGAGGAGTGGCATCTCGTGGAAGCCGTGGCCTTCGATGACGTTTCCGATGAGAGCGGGAAGCGTCGGACCGAGGGCGATGACCGCGTCACGCCGAAGGTGGAGGCGCTGAAGGGCTGCCATCTGCTGTTTTGTCTGGCCATCGGCGGGCCTTCGGCAGCCAAGGTTATTTCGGCAAAAATCCATCCAATCAAGGTGCCGCAGCCACAAACCATCCAAGAGGTGCTGTTGCGCACGCAGACGATGCTGAGGACATGTCCTCCGCCCTGGCTGCGCAAGGTGCTGGCCGAAGCTGGTGTCGCCGAAAAGAAACCCTCCTTCGAGGACGAGGACTAAAACGAGGAAGTGCAAAATGTTTGAAGTCGCGATCAGCCCTGCTGTCAACGATGACGAGGCCGCCCTTGCCAGCCCATTCGTCAAATGCCTCGTGCGGCTGATCCGTGCTCAGGATACCCACGGGTCATGGGACGGCACAGCGGATGCCGAGTTGCTGGCCGACTTCATCGTCAGCAAGGAACGGCGTCGTACGATCCCAATCATCGGCGATCCCGATCCGGACGTGCTGTGGAGGCTCGACAAGTTTTACACTGCCGTCGCCCTTGCGATCGAGGAGCGCTCCGGCCTGATGGCATCGCCGATGATCGAAATGAGCCATGAGGGGTTCGGGCGCGTGCTTTTCACCGCCGGGCGGCTGGTCGTTTTGTCCAAGACCGTGCGCGACGTCCATCGGTTCGGCTTCGAGACGTTCTGCAAACTCGCCGCCGCCGGTACGAAACTGGTCGACGATGCCATCGCAGCCATCGACGCCTATCCCGAGGTGGCACGGGCATGAAACCGATTTTCGAGCAAGAGGATCATGTCAGGCCTTGAGGAGCCGCGATGGCCAGCCCACGCGGCCGACGCGGTCGAGGCCAATTTGGTTCTCGGGGTAGCGCTGATGAAGCCACGCGTCCTGATCTGTTCGCAAGATGCGGAGTTCTATCTGTTCCTCAGCCACATACTGGAGGTGGACGGGTTCGTCAGTGAGCCGGCAGGCGGTGCGAAGGAAGCACTTGCAATGGCCGACGATCGCGACTTCCAGGCCGTGGTGCTGGACTGCGGTTCAACGAGCCTTACCGGGTCCGCAATCTGCGCCCGGCTCAAGCGGGAGCCCCGAACCGGCGGCCTGCCCATCATTGCCCTGATCGCGCCCGGCGCCGAGAACCAGCACCTCGATCTGTTGAAGGCCGGCATTGACGAGAGCTTTGTGCGGCCTGTGGCGCCGGCCAAGCTGCTCGATTGTCTGCGGACGAGGCTGGCGCTGCCGAAGCCGGGTTCAAACGAAAACAACAGCTGGCTTTCCTATGGCAGCCTTGAGATGAAGCTCGATGCCCACCGGGTTTGCGGCAATGGCCATGACATCCATCTCGGACCGATCGAGTTCAACGTGCTGCGGCATTTGCTCGAGGCGCCCGGCAAGGTCTTCAGTAGGGACGAGCTGATCGGCGGGGCCTGGCCGGCCAATATCCATGTCGGTGTACGCACAGTCGACGTCCACATCAGTCGGCTCAGAAGGGCTCTGGAGGCGGCCTCGACGGGTATCGTCATCCGTACCGTCAGGTCGGCCGGCTACTCGCTCGAGAAGCTGGACGGCTGAATTGAGTGCCGAGTGTGGTGCCACTCCCTTTCCTCGCGCTGTGAGCCGGTCTTGCGGCCTGAAACGCCCTCAACGGATACTCAGGAAGAAACAGGAAAATGGGCTTTAAAACGGTACTCTGTTTGACCGGCGCTGACCATTCCGATCAGGACGTCAGAACTGCTGCCGGCTTGTGTGCGGAAATCGGCGCACACCTTTCCGTACTGATTATACCCGCTCCGATGCTCCTTATGTCGCATCGGCGGATCGGAGATGGTGTCCCCGAGTGGCCGGCAGGACGTGGACAGGCAATTGCCAGATTGAACGATCGGTTTCGGCAAATCGATCGATTTACACAGGACGCGGTCAGACTGGAAAGACACTCCAGAGATATCCAGAAACTGCTGGAATCTATGTCGCTCGCCTATGACGTTGACACCGACTATTACGATCCGGCCAGCCTCGGTGAAGTGGCACGACAGCGGGCGCTCTGCGCCGACCTCACGATTGTCGGACCAGGGCTCCTCAACGACGAGAATCTCGGACCTCCTGTGGTCAACGGCTGCTTGTTCGATACGGGAAAGCCGGTGCTCGTTGTGCCGAAGGGGGCTGAGGCGACGCTGTGGCCACGGCGCGTCCTGGTCGGTTGGGATTCGCGAGTCGAGGCGTCCCGTGCGGTTCGAGAAGCGCTGGGCCTCCTATGCGTTGCTGAGGAAGTTCGTGTCGCCCTGGTCGATCCGAAGGCCAACTACAACGGGAACGGCGCGGAGCCTGGAGCCGACATCGCTGCCTATCTCACTCGGCACGGTGCTCGGGTGTCGGTTGACCTCCTGCCAAGTGCCGGCAAATCGGCGGCCACGGTCCTTGCGCAGCACGCAATCGACATTTCTGCGGACATGATCGTCATGGGCGCCTATGGCAGCCGTCGGTTGCGTGAGCGGCTCTTTGGCGGTGTGACCAGATGGATCTTTGAAAAGCCGACATTGCCGCTGTTTTTGGCTCGATGACGGTTCCGGACCCGCACCGATGCTGTTCAAAGCTCTACTGTGACGCCTGCATTCATACGTAGAGGGGGCTCCATCGAAATAATCGATCTTACGAAGAGTAACGAACATGAAAAGCATTGCTCGGGAGGCGACGCCCGCCGGAAATCTCTCCAGTCATGCGCAAGGCGGAGGTGGGACGGCCAGAGCGTGACCAGTGTCAGCCTCGACAATGGCGACAGGCTGGAAGTCGGCATCGTCGTCAACTCAGCCGGGCCGAATGCCGGCACGGTGGCTGCCATGGCGGGGCTGGTGTTGCCGGTCGAGCCGCGCAAGCGCAACGTCTTCGTCTTCGAGGCGCGCGACAAATATTCTGATATGCCGCTGCTGGTCGATCCGTCCGGCATCTATGTCCGGCCGGAAGGTTCGGTCTATCTCACTGGCGGCGCCGAACCGGAAGAAGGCGACGGCCCGGCCGACCCCACCGATTTCGAGGTCGACTGGCCGCTGTTCGAAGAGGTGATCTGGCCGGTGCTGGCGACCCGCATTCCCGCCTTCGAGGCGATCAAGCCGACACGCGCCTGGGCCGGCCATTACGACTACAACACGCTCGACCAGAACGCGGTGATCGGCCCGCATCCGCAGGTTAAGAATTTCCTCTTCGCCAATGGTTTTTCCGGCCACGGCCTGCAGCAGGCGCCGGCGGTCGGCAAGGCGCTGGCCGAGCTGATCGTGCACGGCGGCTACCGCACGGTGGACTGCTCGGCGTTTGGGTACAGCCGTGTCGCTGAAGGGCGGGCGTTCAGGGAATTGAATGTGATCTAACGCTGGCGGGACAGCCCCCTCTCTGGCCTGCCGGCCATCTCCCCCGCAAGGGGGAGACCGGCAGCTTCCCTGGCGGCTCCAAACTTCTAGCCTTGGAGATTGGCGAAGGCAGCGATGACGGCCAATCTCCCCCCTTGCGGGCGCGGTCAGCGGGGTCCTTGCCTTTGGCGATGCATGTCGTGGCTGGACCGGGTGAGGTGAGTTCGGCCCGTCTACCCAGCCTCTGCGCCCGCCCCGAAGCCGCTCGCCCGCTCGGCGCTATGAGGGCGCGCTCGCGAGCGGCTTCGCTAAAGCTACGTTACAGCACGTGCAGGGACGCGACCCCAGTGAAGGCATACTCCAGCGTGGCTTCGCCAATTCCGTTTCGTTGGCCCCCCTCAAGCCGGTCTTCCAACCGAAGGCCGAACGCGCCAATTCGCCAGCCAACTCCATCAACGATTGTCGAAATCCGCAACCCGGGGCGGTTCGCTCGAGCTCGCTTGCTTGAGAACGGCACAGACGGGATCGCGAGCATGATGCCGCGGAATGGGAACGCACCCATGCTTGGGTACGAGGGCCCCGAGCCAACGCGCATCGCGCCAATCGGCGTCGTCACGTTCGAGATTCATCACCGGCAGCTCGGCGCTTTTCGCTCGCATATGCGCCGGCACGCCGCTGGCGATCGATGACGCATTTGCCGACGAGCTGCTCGTTCCACGAAAAAGCAATAAGCGCGAGATCAATGGGCAACCTCGTCGGGACCGAAAAGAGCGCTAAACCGGGTTGCTAGATCAATCCAGGGTACCGCGTCGCCGCTCTCTGAAGCTATTCGAACGACCGCCGCCAGATAATCGGTAAAAGCCTTCAGTCTTATGGCGCCTTGCTCTGAGAGGTAGTCAATGGCGTCAAGCCGCTGGTGAACGGCAGCGAGCATATGTTGCACCAAAAGCAGGGAGGATGGGCAGGGGCAATCGCTCTTACTCGCGAGGCGCCTGCACTCACTGCAAAGCGGCGGAATGTCCTCTAAGGCTAGGTCGCCGGAAAGACGTTGTATGAGATTGTCAGTGGCGTTCCACAAATTCGCTCGCATGCAGTACGGAGTGCAGCGTGACGCCATGTTGGGCTAGCAGCGCCGTAGCTCCCTCGTCACGGTCCACGAGGCAAGCAGCGTCACCCACAATGCCGCCGACGCGGCGAACCTCTTCAATCGCCTTCAATATCGACTTGCCGCTTGTGGCAACGTCGTCAACGATCAGGACCACTTTTCCCTCGAGATCTTCTTTAGGCCCAAGTCCTTCAATCACGTCCCTTGTGCCATGGGCCTTTGGAACTTTGCGAACGAAGATCGTGTTTATGGGTTTGTTCATCATCGAGCTGACAGCCGCCATCGATCCGATTACGGGGACCGCTCCCATTTCAAGACCGCCGACGTACTCTGCTTTCACTTGCTCAGCTATTTTTAGGAATTCAAGAGCGGCAAGTTGCGCGCCTCGCGCCACCATCATGGTAGGCTTCATATTGAAGTAGATGTCGCTCTCTATGCCCGACGAGAGCGTGTAGCGTCCGAATCGAAAAGAGCGCTCACGGACAATCTCGCGGAGTTCGTCCTTGTCGTGTTGGCCGGAATCAACTGGTCTGAATTTCGCCAGTGCCGCCATAGATCAGACCTCGCCCGTAGGGAAAAAATTGGCTGCGGCATGCACCTAGTCACTACCGCTATGTGGCTTATGCAAGTGTTCGCGGGGTGTGTCAATTAATGTCAATACCGGTGCGACCGTTTCGCGCAGATTTTTCCATTATCGTTATTGGGTGCCTAAAGCGTGATCACGGGCTTCGCCACGGCTGGGTAGCCTTGGCTCCCGGCCCTTGCCCAATCTCGGCTAGGCACGGGTTTTTTCGACGCGGGCCGTCTCTTTGAGGATTTGGGCGTTTCATCCTCGTCCCCTCGAGTTCCGCCACGCTCGGCCCCGTTTGCGCCAGCTTCTTAACCAGGTTGCGCATGAGGTGAGCGTTTCGGCCGCCATGTCGGCCCCGTGTCACTCTTGTGGTACGAGTGGGCAAGGCCGCGCTTTTCGTGCAACCTCCTCGTAAAGGCGAGGTAAAGGTCGAGTCGCCGAGAATTTCGTTCATCAGCACGCGGCGCAACATTCGGCTCGCTTCGTCTGACCGACGGTAAAAGCCAGCAGCAAAGTCCAAGGTAGGCCGTAGTCCACCTCCCCTGCAGGCCGAGTCTCGACGCGATATCGGCGACAGGGCGAGCGTCTGCCTCTGAGGCAGACGCCGAACAGCAGACCGAGCCTTACACTGATTTTGGTGGCCTTGAGTTCGCCGACACCGTGACATGGAGCCTATCACGGGCGGGAAGTGCCTGGTGGCAGAACTCGACAAGCGGCGCTAAGTTCTGGACGCCGGCGTTGCTGACCAGGACATCGAGGCGCCCGAAGGTTTCGATCGCCTGCATCAGCTGCTTTCCACCTGCCCCTCTCGCTGGCAACCATTTTCTGTCAACCGATCGATCCCGGACGCCGTTGTTGGACTTCGCTGTGATCAAGATCCGCGGACCACTCTTGCTCCCTCGCGGGCGAACCGCGCTATCCTTGCCGACCCCGCTCGCGGCTTCGGTGATCAGCGCCACCTTGTCGAGAAGCCGGGCACCGGCTCCCCATCGCGTTGGTTCAATGAGATATCACTGTAAAAGTTCATGGTTTCTTCCTTTCCGATGGCGAGGCTAGGCTTTCGCGAGATAGTCGTGGACGACCTTCCCGAGCGCGAGCGTGAGATCTGCGACGAGGTGTACGGCCGAGACTACTTCCAGCACCGGCAGTTCGGCGACGGGGGCAAGCGCATGCGACCAGAGGTTCAGGGCTGCCGGCCCGGTCCAGGCGCCCCTCAGATGGACGTCCTCTAGAAGATATTCCACGAGCTCACAGATGCGCGGCGTGCCGTCGACATGCGGGATGATTTTGAGGAGGAAGTTCGGTTCAGCGAGCGAGGCCCTCACGCTCGCGAGGTCGGCGGCTCGGTGCTTGTAGCCCATGGTACCCGTCGCGATGCGGACCGGCCCGTAGTCCAGCGTGCCAACAAGGGTATCCGTCTCGGTTCGGAGCGTTGGGCTAGCGAGCTTCTTTGGAAAGCCCCACAACTCGCGTCCGCCCGCTATCGGCGGATGGTCGTCGAGAAACATGCAGTGGGTGTAGCTGCCCTTGCGGCCTCGGAAGGAGACCGGGATGACCTGCCCGCTTTCAGTGTAGTCGCCAAAGCCGGTCGAGTCCGGCATGCGAATGAACTCGAATTTGACCAGAGGGTCGCACACCTGAAGCGGCTCCGGCACAAGGTCGCGCAGTTTCTGCGGATCGGTGCGATATGTGATGATCAGATACTCCCGGTTGCCGAAGCGATATGGGCCGGCCGGGAAGGCCGGGCTGGTCAGGGGCATGGCGAATGCGCTCGCCCGGACGGTATCTTGGTGCATGTTTGAAATTCCTTTGTGCTGGATCAAGTGGGCTTATATCGGTCTGCATGATGGCGGCGAGGCTCTCCGAGGTGCTGTCGCAGCCTCGTAAGGGATGCATGGCGTAATCGCGCGTAGCCATTTTGCGCTGGGCAATTGCCTTGGGGCGCGATCATTGGCGACGGTCGCGCTCGCGGTTCCATGGCTCCGGTTGTGATCGAGGGAGGCAAGATTCGAGGTAAGGTGATTTTGTTCCTCATTTGAAGGCGCTGCTTCCCGTCTGCCCTCGTGGTAGGAGGAGGTGGAGTGGCGGCCAGGTCCGATTTCTCCTCGACGGGGTTTGCGGATCGACGCGCATGCGCCATGCCAAATGAGAAATCGTTCGAGGCTAGCAGGACAGACGGCCTCGGCGAGCCAGTCGAGAGAGAAGGTCTTCGCCTCACGCGGATCAGATACGAATTCCCGAGCACTGCGGTGATGTAGCAGGAAGGCCCGCGACGCCACCAAACCTCTGTCGCGAAAATATGGAGGTGACGCGGTATCCGCCGTCTAGCGAAACAGCTTACGCAGCATCCGGCAGCACGCACTCGACGGCCCGGCCTCATCGCCGGCTTCAGGAGAAAAGATCAGCTATGAGCCGGCAGGCAATCGCTGCACGCGGCGGTCAGGTCGTGTAGATCTTCCGCGCACACAGCCGGCGCCGGAATGATGCTAGATGATGAGCCGACGCCAACATTACCGCAGGGGAGACAGCCAAGTCTGTCCTCAAGCGTCTGAAATGCATGTCCAAAAGCTGACAGCGACAAAAAACATGTCTGGTCCAAAACAACCGGCCGCCTTGGGCGTGAGGTTTCTCGAAGCCTACTCGTGCAGTTGCGCGGCTAAGCGCGCTGGCACGGCCTTTGCTAGAGATGCGGCAATATTGAGTCGGGGCTGACCGCATAAGAACGCGAGACGATTGATGGTCTGCTGCGCCATCTCGGCGGCGCGTTCGCTCAACGGTCACGGCTACACCCTTGGCAACGGCTGACGCGCGACTTTGCGGTTGCGCCGCCCTGCCGCGCCGATGCGCCCAAAGTTCGTTGATAGTCCGCTCGGCCGATTGAGGAAACCGGCTGTTGACTGCTGCCAAGGCGGAGATGGCTGGGCTCATTCGGACTGTCTTGACCGTCGGTGTCATGAAGCCAAAGACACCATACTGGACGTTATGCATGACCAAGACGAGTGGGAGTCACAACGAATGATTTTACCGGAACTGCGCTCTGCTATCCCAGCCGGCAGAGTTTTGGAGATAACGACGACCACAGGATGCATCGTGGGATGTTCATATTGTCCGCAGGACAAGTTCGCTGACCGGCAAAGAAAGGTATCTGATACGAAGCATCTTAGTCTTGGAGATTTCAAGCGCTGTCTGGCGCGCGTACCAGCCTCCGTCGACATTAGTTTTGCCGGGTATTCTGAGCCATGGCTCAATCCGGATTGCACCGAAATGGTCGAGCACGCTTCCGCCAAAGGCCACGGCATCAGGATTTTCACGACGCTTGTGGGAATGAAGGGGCAGGATCTACAACGCTTGCAGGCGCTGCGGTTGGGGGTATTCGTGGTTCATGTTTTTGATGATGGCGCCCACATGAATAGCCGCCTTGTCGGAGCCAAGTATCGCGATTTGGTTGGTCAACTCGTCGACGCCGACATCCCTTCGATCCGATTCGTGGTTTTGGGTGAGCCCCATCCCGATATCGCCGACATTATCCCTGCCCAAGCCCTAGTTCGCGCGCGACCGGTGAGCAGCAGGGGTGGAAGCGTAGACCCTAAGATTGTAGAACCACGGCAGCCAGTCGTCGGAGCGCTGATATGCGTGGACGAACGGCAGTATCGGAATGTACTCCTTCCAAACGGCGAGGTCACTCTCTGCTCCATGGATTTTGAGCGGCGTCACGTATTGGGCAACCTTCTATGCGACGAATATGACGATCTCTTTAAAAGCCCAGTTTTTTGCGAAATCGTCGATCGCATGAATGGAGCGGCTGGTTTTCTGCTTTGCAGGATGTGTGAGTTTGCCGATCCAAACGATAGAACTGACTGACGCCGGCTGACCGCGGCGGGCCTGAAATGCCGACGTCCCTGAAACGGCAAGATGCACATGCCCGCGAAGTCATCGTGTTTTCACGTCACGCTAACACGATCCCGTAGGCGCGGCAGTCAGCCTCGACCATTTCCGAGACGAACTCATCGAAAGTGGTCTTCGGCTTCCAATCGAGTTTTGTCGGCTGCCTTGGAGGCATCGCCGATCAGCAGGTCAACCTCGATTGGCCCGAAACAGCGTTTGTCGATCCGGATCAGCGCTTGATTACTCATGCGTTCACGGCCCACCTCGTCAACGCCTTCGCCCTCCCAGGCGATCTCCTTTTCGACTCGCCTGAAGGCAAGCCCGACAAAGGTGCGGACCGTGTGTGTCTCGCCGGTTGCCAGCACGAAATCGTCCGGTTGATGCTGCAAGATGCGCCACATGCCCTCGACATAGGCGCGCGCCGAGCCCCAGTCGCGCTTTGCTTCCAGGTTTCCGAGATAGAGACAGTCCCGTTTGCCGGCCATGATCGAGCCACCGCACGCGTCACCTTGCGCGTGATGAAAGTTTCGCTGCGCGTCGGCCCTTCGTGATTGAACAGGATGCCATAGAGCCCGTATACCTCGCGGTAGTTCATGGTGATCCAGTAGGCGTAGACCTTCGCCACCGCACAGATCGAGCGTGGATAAAACGGAGTGCTCTCCTGCTGCGGGATGCCCTGGACCGAACCAAAGAGTTCGGAAGTTGACGCCTGGTAGAACCGCGTTTCTTTCTCGAGACGAAGAATGCGGATCGCTCGGCAGCAGCAGCGTGCCGAGCGTATCGGCATTGGCGGTGTATTCCCGGTCCGAAGGAGGCTGCACGTGGCTTTGCGCAGCCGGTGCAAGGTTTCGGCCTCAATGTCGGATACTCGACAGGATCGCAAACCTGCTTCCGTTGCTTTGCTCATGTTTTGCTCTGGCACGTTCGATGCAGGAGACCCTCCCGAACGCAGCAGCGGATGTCTTCTATGATCAAACCCACGGGAAAATGCTGTCGCCGCACTCATGACCGCGCCCTCGCTGGTCGCCAAGCAGGCCGAAGGTCGGCTCATCACGGTCGAGGCGGGCAACTGAGCCCAATTGCAATGAGGGATAGGCTGCGAAAGCATGTCACTGACCACGCGGGGGTCATCGAGGCGGGATTCTCGATGCCAGCCACGCGCAACATATCGCCGGCATGAGTGCCGATCTCATCACGGAGCCGGCATCCGCGGGCGTCACACCCGATACTACGAACGCGCGGACAAACTGTTGCAAGTCCTGCGGTGTCGACGATGCGTGCGGGAAGGGCAAGCCCAGCGGCCATGGCCGACATTCGCCGCATATAGCGCCTGATTGGGAGGCGTCAGCAGGAGCAGGACAACTGGATCTCTCTTGCATTGGGATCGGTGCTGGCCCGTCCAATTTGAGCCTTGCGTGTCAGATACACGAGCAAATCGGGCACGGGGCATTGTTCTTGGATCGGCAAGTTGACTTCCGCTGGCATCCAGGCAGCGCATTCGACTCTTCAGAACTCCAGGTCAGCCACGTCAAGGATCTGGTAACGCTGGTGAATCCGCGATCCGCCTACACTTTCATAAACTACCTGCACGAGAACGGGCGTCTGTACCACTTCCTGAATGCACAGTTCGATGCTGTGCTCAGGGCTGAGTTCGAGCAATACCTGAACTGGGCGTTCCGCAGGAACCCACTTGTGCGCGGCGGCGAGACCGTCCGCGAAATACGCTATGATGGCGAGTTTCGGGTGCGGACGGACGATGCAGTTCTCAGTGCAAGAGACCTGGTGGTCGGCATCGGCAAGCAAGCGCGGATTCCACCTCAATTTCAGGGCTGGATCGGACGCAACCTGTTCCATTCATCCGATTTGCTGCACATCCATCCTGAGGTGCCGCAAAAACATGTTTGCGTCGTTGGTGGAGGCCAGTCGGGAGCCGAGGTACTGTTGCATTTGGTCGCTGGGCCAAGAGAACGGCGGCCTGCCTCGATCACCTGGGTCTCGCAGCGCGAAAACTACCTGCCCCTCGACAACAGCCCGTTCACAAACGAGTTGTTCATGCCCTGTTTTTCGGATCGTTTCGCGGCAATGAGCGAGCCGCAGCGCAAGCTGTTCCTGCGGCGTTTCGTGCTCGCCTCGGATGGTATTTCGGATCGCACTTTGCGCGCCGTCTACCAGGCGCTGTATCGCCACGAATTTCTTGAGCCAGACCTATGTGACATCGCACTGCGGCCGGGTTGCAACGTTTCGCGCTGCATCAACGCCGGCGCGGGTCACAACTTGACGCTGCAGCGCGGCTTGGGCGACGTCGAAGAAGTCACGGCCGACATCGTCATCCTGGCCACCGGTTACGAGAACGCCGTGCCAAGCTTTTTGGAACCGATGGCGGATCGGCTGCAACAGACCGACAATGAGTTGGTCATCAACGCGGATTTTTCGGTGTGCTGGGACGGACCGCGTGACAGACGCATCTTCGTACAGAACGCCAATCCCGGGCAGCACGGGCTGGCCGATCCGAACCTAAGCCTGCTGGCCTGGCGAGCTCGCCGCATTCTTGACAGCCTTCTACAGCGCGCGCCGTGCGCGAACCCTGAGCATCTTGGCTTTATCAGCCGTACCACCGTCGAGAGCTGGCCCGACCCGGTAGCCGAAGAAATGGGCAGCGGGATATGACCCAGCGACTACTGATCATCGGCGGTGGCATCCAAGGAATGATGTCCGCCTCCGCTGCGGCGCAGTCCGGAGCCCGCTCCGAACTCATCGTGACTGAACATGCCCTTGGACCTATGGGCGCATCGCTTAATTCTGCGGGCGAGAATTTGCCCCACGGTCGTCGAAACCGTACAAGGTCGCTCACTCGAAAGTGCCCAGTGGCCCTAGCGGCCATGGCTGCGTCGGCCGTTAGCGGAGGCCTCCCGCCCGTAGCGATGCGTGTGGTGGCTGGACCGGGTGAGGTAAGTGATCGGGACCAGCTTAGGGAACCCGAGGACCCGGCTTGGCCTCGGATGGGTCAGTCTAGCGCCGAACTTGTGCGGACAATACTCGTTTTTGGAGCATCGATGGACCCGATGCCAGCGACGTGCCTCCCTGATCGCCCGACCGGAACGGGAACTTGTCGCAAAAATTTTCGCGGCGCACGACTTGCGTTGCGTCAGGCTGCACGAAAGGTCGTCTTATCGGGCAGTCGTACCATCAACAGCATGCTCGGCCGTGACTACCATGCAGACGTACCGGATCGATAGATCTTTACGGGCCTGGGCGATCTCTCCATTGAGGAGGGACAACAAAGCCTTGCAATCCACCCGGAGCGGAACGCACTTTGCGTCGCCGTCTGCATGCCGTGGAGTATCGTCTCCGTGGGCCCACACCCTGACGGCGCCCGACTGTCTCTAACCGGAATGTTTGACCAACCACTCTTTCCAACAGGAGGCTTTTCGCATGTTGACCGATGCACAAAGAGAAAAGTGGAAGAAAGACGGATACGTCAGGCTCGAGAGGTTCTTCGATCCCGCGACTCTGGAAGGTATTTCCAGATCTGTTGAAGACATATCACGCTGGGATGTCAGCGACGATAAATGGCTCATGTGGTTCGAGAAAACGACGGACAATCGGAAGATCATCTCCAAGGTCGAGAATTTTCTGGACTTCCATGACCCATTGCGTCTTCTCCTGCTAGAAGATCAGCGCATAGAGTCCGCGGTCGAGGATTTGCTTGCCGAAGATTCGCGCAGGCTCAAGGAGTTGCTGATTTTCCACTATCCCGATAGCGGCGGCTATCGCCCGCATCAGGACATTTATCACATTCCACACAGGCTGCCCGACCGAATGGTCCATGCGGTCGTTGCCATAGGCATTGACGACTCCGACCCGGACAATGGTGGCCTTTTCTTCAGCCCCGGCAACCACAACAAGGGGGTATTTCCCATGGATGCCGGCGGGGTGATCGATCCTGAAGTCACCGAAAGGTTTTCCTGGGAGCCCATAGTATGGAAGGCTGGCGACATCTTCATCTTCGACGATTACGCACCGTACTACTCACAACCGAACAAAAGCAATCGTTCTCGGCGAACACTCTACTTGGTGTTCCAGCGTGCTTCAACCGGTGGACCGAGCCGCGCTGAATATAACGTGCTTAAGCGCGCCCTTAATCCGCCAGAGGGCAAAGTGGCTGATCTCGACAACCTCAAGCTCCCGAACGGCATTTTCTATCGCGATTGAGCTCACGGAACCAGGCGGGAATGCGCACGAAACTGATCGGCCGCCAAAAAAATGCGCGGAGAGCATGGTTTTGATTGCCGGCTACTGGAGCATCGCCTGCAGTCCGTCACGACGCTTCGGTATGTCGATGTGGAGGTGTCGCCGGGCGCTCTTCTGTGACGCCTAAAGCCCTCCTGGCGGCCGTCGTCGCCCGCCTGGTCCCCAGAGCCGGATTATTCTGACGGAGGCGGCCAACGTGTCGGGCTACCGCCTCTCTTCGCAACTTGCAGCAGAGGCTGTTGCGTTGGCAGCCGAAGAGACCATTGCTTCAACAGCTGAGGTTCGTCATGCGCAAATCCACGTTTTCTCGAACGGAGCTGTCGCGGACGTTCGGTATCGACATGGCTGCGCTTGGGACGGGAAGCGCGGGCACCGGGTTTTCATTTGGCAAGGTGGCACCAGGCGTCACATCCGAGCCCCATCGGCACGACGAAATCGAGGCCTTCGTGGTCCTGTCTGGAGCGGGCAAGGTCAGGACCGACCTTGGGGAAATCTCGGTCGCAGCCGGCGATGTCGTTCTGTTCCATCCTTTTGAAGCGCATGTGCTGCACAACGATGGGCTCGAAAACCTAAACTTCGTCGATGTCTACTGGTGCGACGGCAAGGCGGCCCTCGAAGCTGCTGCACAGGTCGCGATTCCCCGCGGGCCGATCTTCGTCTTCTCCACGCCGCCGACGCCTAATGGCGATCTGCATCTGGGGCATCTTTCTGGCCCTTATCTTGGCGCCGATGTCTACACGCGTTTCCTGCGCATGAAAGGGGTCGAAGCCTATCACCTGACTGGAAGCGACGATTACCAGAGCTACGTCGCCACGCGTGCCGATGCCGATCAATCGACGCCCGGAAAGGTGGCGCGCCACTACGCCGACGAGATTCGAGCCACGCTTGCGCTTCTCGACTGTGAGGTCCACAGCTTCCTCCCCACCTTGGGCGATAGCGCTTATGCAGAGTTTCAAGCCGCGTGTTTCCGCAGTCTTCTGAGCAGCACGGCGGTAGATCTGCGCCAGAGCCCTGCGCTTTTCGATGCTGTGACAGGCGACTACCTTTACGAACCGGATGTAAGTGGCCGCTGCCCCGATTGCGGCGGCTCCGCTGGTGGCAACATCTGCGAGGAATGCGGCGCGCCGAACCTATGCCACGACCTAGATGCAGTCCGGTCGCGGCACTCGGCTGAGGCGCCGGTGGTAGGCTTCATGCGCCGCCCCGAACTTGCGCTGGAACGGTGCTACGTCAATATCGACCGGCATTTAAGGGCTTCGGGCGCCCCCGTTCGGATCATGGACCTCTTCGCGCGTCTACGCCAACGTGGCGACTTTTCCGTGCCCATCATCCACCCGTCGGACTGGGGGCTACCGGCCGAGGGGTTCCCGGGGCAGGTGACCTGGGTCTGGCCAGAGATGGCGTTTGGCTTTCTTTACAACATCCAGACGCTAGCTACATCGCTCGGTCGAGACTGGAATGCGGCCCTGCCCAGCAATGACTGGCAGATTGTCCATTTCTTCGGCTTCGATAATTCCTTCTATCACGCCCTGCTTTATCCGGCGCTTTATGCTGAGGTCTTCTCCCACTGGACCCCGCGCATCCGGTATCATGTGAACGAGTTCTACCTGCTCGACGGCCAGAAGTTCTCGACCAGCCGCGGTCAGGGTCTGGGGCAAAGAGGTTCTGGGCCCAAAGACAGTCGATGTTGTCCGTCTTCATTTGGGCCTGACACGCCCGGAAGGTGAGCGAACGAACTTCACGCTGGACGCGCTACGCCGCACCGAGAACGACGTGTTCCAAGGGATCTGGCTGAATTGGCTTGATGCGCTGCACCGCGAAATCAAGCAGGACTTTGGCGGCTGTGTGCCCGATGCAGGCGACTGGGCTCCCGCCGATCGCGCTTTCTTTGCTTGGATAGAGATCCATCGCGCGGCGATGGAACGCGCCTATTCGGACGATGGCTTCTCGGTCCGGCGCGCGGCCGCGCAGGCCTGCGATTTCGTGAGCGATTGCGTAGTCTACCGACAGGCGCAAGACTATGAAGCGGCGCGACGTCTCTATCCCGCCCGCACCCGCACTTCGCTCGCCCTTCAGACGACGGCTGCTGCGATCCTGGCGCAGACGCTCGCACCGCTCATGCCCCGATTCGCCAGGACGCTGGCGCGAGGTATCGATGGCGTCTCAGCCGAAACATGGCCCACGTCCGTCCGGCGCCTTGCGCCAGAAACGACCTTTGATCTCGGACCCGTGCTAGGCTTCTACGCCAGAGCAGACATTCCTGTTCTCGGTCAGGAGGAGGCATAATAGCCTATCGTGATTTCGACCAGATTTGGGCGGCAATCAAAGCCGAGGATGCCGAAGCTTACTCGCTACCACTGGCTGCCCAAAGGCCACTCCCAGACCATAGGCACAAACACTGGCCGGCCTCAACCAACATATCGTCGAGACGCCGGCCCGCGCCTTGGAGGATTGCTCGGTTGAAGCTTTCGGGCGCTTGCCATTCGTGCGGCAAATGCCGAGCGGGCTGCACTGCGCTGACCAACTTTTTCGGAATCGCGGATTTCAAGAAGGTCATGCGGTTCCGGCGCTGGGTCAGCCTAGCGCCCATGATAGTGCCCGATGGCGGACAACGCCTCTCGTCTATAGGGATGACCGGCCCCTATTTGCTGGCCGAATGCCTGTTCGACCCAATCGAGCTTCTAAGGACGACGGGCCATCTACGGCGCAGATTTAGTATGGCCGCGCTCGAACGTGAGCCGATCGTGTCGCTCGATTCCTGGCTGGAGAAGGGGAGGCAGCGCAGAACAACCGTACTGTGGTGCAGCATTGCATGTTGTCGGCGCTCAACGCCGCGCGGTCGAACGAAATGCCCGCCGACATGCCAATCGGATGGTGAATTATACGATGGAAGCAATGATCACATGCGGCGGTGGCCGCGCTTCGAGACAGCTTGGACCTCGGCGACAGACCCGTGTCCTGCGCGATGTCACGTTCCGCATGGGGCCGGGTGAGATCCAGGACCTTTCAACGGCATCGTCGGGCTTACCCCTCGCGACGACGGGGCATCCACTTCGCCTCGCAGCGGAAGCAGACGCGAATCCTGAGCACTGCGGTAGTGTACAGGAACCTGCAACGCTTCCCAACCCTCGTCACGAAAATATGGGAGGTGCATGCGGCAAGCTGCATCCGGCGTCTAGCGAGACAGCATACGCAGGCTCTGGTGGCAGCACGCGACGCGCTGGGCCTCGTCGGCCCGGCTCTCGGAGAAAAGATCAGGCATGAGCCAGCAGCCAGTCGCTGCACACGGGAGCCACTTGTGGAGATCGCCCGCGCATCGCCGGCGCCGAATGATGCCAGATGAGCCGATGCCAACATTACCGCTGGGCAGATAGCCAAGCGGTTCTCGCCCTCAAGCGTCTGACGCATGATGCGTGTCCACGTGTCCAAAAGCTGACAGCGGCAGAAAACATGTCGGGTTCAAAACAACCGGCCGTCTTGGGCTTGAGAGTTTTTCGAGGCAGACTCATGGCATTTACTGCGGGCAAGGCGCTGGCATGACGTTTGCTGGTTGAGATCGGCAATACTGAGTGAGGGCTGATCGCATGAGAACACGCAAGACTTTGATGGTCTCCTAACCCGTGTGTTCCGTTCTGAGAGAAGAACCAGCTCGCGCATAAACATCAGGAAAGGTGTGGGAATGGAGAACAACATGTTGCGTAGAGAGTCACCGGCTCCTCCGATCAAAGTGGACGACTGGCTGCGTGGCGGACCCCTCACGAACTTTCAGCCCGGCAAGGTGTAGGGATGACAAGTGGAACCCTGGTCAATTCGCCATTTTCTGCGGCGCGCCCGCAGTAACTATGTCCATGGAGCACGGGGTCGACCGTTTGCTGCAAGGTCAGGGCTCGGACCTTAATGACCTCCAACCGAATAGCCGCGGCCGCAATATTCGACGCGAATTTGGTCCGTCGTTGAAGACGTCACAGTCCAGGACGTGTTCAAGGTCGGCCACAGGGGCAGCATTTACGTGGAATCGGCCTGGCCAGGCCGGACGCCGGCTGCGTAAGCGGGCCCGAAGTCGGCCTAACCGAAAGCAGAAATCCTCCGTTGAGGACGAGACCTGAAATTGAGGAAACGAAATGTCTCACGCAGCGCTTGGCCCTGCCGTCAACAAGGACGGCAAGGCCCTTGCCCGCCCGTTCGTCAAATGCATCTTGCGTCTGATCCGTGCTCAGGACTTCCACGGCTCATGCCAACGGAAATCGGACACCGGGCTGCTGGCCGATTTCATCATCACCAAGGAACTGCGCCGGAATATCCAATCATTGGCAATCCGGATCCGGACGCGCTGTGGAGGCTCGATATGTTTTGGACCGTAGGGGAACTTGCGATCGAGGAGCGCTCAGGCGTGACATAGTCAACAACAGAAATCAAACCGACCGGTGCTTTCGGACGCGAGCTTTTCACGGTCGGGCAGTTCGCCGGTCTGTCGAAGGCGTCTACCGGTTCGCCTTCGAGACTCCCCGTAAACTCGCGGATACCGGCGCGAACTGGTCGGCGATGTGACTGCAGCTATTGCCCATCCCGACGTGGCGCGGGCGTGAAGAAACCGATTTTCGAGGAAGGATCATGTCAAACCTGGATGAGATGGCGAAGAAAGTCCGAAAGCTTCAACTGCGCGCGGCAATTGCCAAGACGAACTTGCGCGACCTTGCCGAGGGTCTCCCGGTCAAATGGATTGAAATAGAGGAAGTCGCCGAGAAAACGCATGCCGTTTATGCCGAGTTGGATGGTGCCAGGAGAGAGCTCGCCAAAATGAAGACTTTGCGATGAGGAGCACATTCATCAGCCGCGACGGCTCCACATGGGTGCCGGAATATCTGATCGCTATAGAAGGCAAGATCTGTATCGGCTGCGGCCGCTGTTTCAAAGTCTGCTCGCGCGAGGTCATCCATCTTTACGGCGTCGATGACGCGGGCGAAATCCTCGGCGCCTGCGACGGCGGTGACGACGATTTCGATGGTGAGCTCAATCGCATGATCATGGTTGTCCACCATGCCGGCCGCTGCATTGGCTGCGGAGCCTGCGGCCGCGTCTGCCCAAAGAACTGCCAGACCCATGTCGCGGCCGACCAGGTCGCAGCATGAGCTGCATGATTTGACGAGACAAAATCAGGAGAACGGCATGCGCTTCATCATCTTTTGTCGGCTCCTCGGGCTGGTCCTGTGCGGCAACGCTGTGACGGTTTACTTCGCCTCGCACTCTTTCCTTCTAGCAGTCGTCACGACGCTGGGCTGTTCGCTACTTCTTCAGCTGGGCTATTTCGCAAGTGTGCTCTTTCTGATTTGGCGATCCAGCTGCGCTGGCAAAGCCGGGCAAGAAGCTGAGCTTGTCGATAGGTCCCAGGAAGTTCGGTACCAGTCGAGCGACGATGAGCATAGGAATGAAACTCAAGATGTGCCCCAGCGTAATCAAACGCTCGGCATATCGCTGCTCCTCCCTTGAGGCGCTGTAACAAGATCAGAGCTCAGATTCATCACTTTGTTCAAAGTTGATTAGTCAGGCCATGGTTCCCTGATAAGGTCGAAGGCGACGGCATTCTCATCGTTCTAACGCTAGGGGAATGCAGTTTCGGTTCTCCGGGCAATGGTAGTCGATCGCAGCGCACGGCGCGCAGGTTGCTCCGTCTCGAAGGCGAACCGGCGGAAAACATAACACGTGCGAAGGTGGCACATGTCCGGCTCTGCCACAGCCGTATGATGTTCGTGCGGGCCTATCCACGCGAGACGCAGGAGATGGTGTTCGATGCCCACGACCGGACCTTCGCTTTCTGCGGCGGGGCCTGCACGCGCGGCATCTACGACAACATGAAGACGGCGGTGGAGACGGTCTTTTGGGCAAGGACCGGCAATACAATCGCCGCTTCCTGCAAATGTGCAGCCATTACCCGGTGCAGCCGGTCGCCGCACCCCGCCCTCCGGCTGGGAGAAGGGGCAGGTCGAGAACCACGTCGGGCTGGTGCGCGAGCGCTTCTTCACACCACGGCTGCGCTTCAGGAGCTACTAGGAGCTGAACGACTTGCTGCTCGACAAGTGCGTCGCCGGGGCTAATACCAACGGTCTTGGCTGCTGACTCTTTTGTGATTTTGGCCGATTTGCGCGCCGTGATTCCCTATTGCCGAAGGAGATTCGGCGATGGGATCAGCGGTGAAGTTACGGACGGACTTTTCGGCGGGGGAGCTTCGCCGTCTTGCCCGGAACTCAAAGGATGCGCGCCAGAGCAGCCGGCTGTTGTCGATCGCGGCGGTTCTGGACTGCGTATTCCGATGAAGCCGGCCACCGATTCCGATTTGAAGCCGGCCAGTCATTCCGATTTCATTCCGGCCACCATTCCGATTTGAAGGCGGCCAGTTTTCGGTCTGATCCTGGGTCTCGTTGATGTTTGGGTTGGGTTTTGTTTCAGGTCAAGCTTCGGTGTTTTCGGGGACGATCGGCGGGCGCTGTTTTCGCATGCTTTCACCGGTGAGATCGATGCGATAGGCGTTGTGAACGAGGCGATCCAGGATGGCGTCGGCCAAAGTTGGGTTTGCAATAATTTCCCACCAGCGATCCACGGGCACCTGACTTGTGACGATGGTTGAGCGTCGTTCGTAGCGATCCTCAACGATCTCCAGGAGATCGCGGCGTTGGTCGTCATTGAGTTTTTCCGGTCCCCAGTCATCGAGGATCAGCAGGTCGGTCCTGGCAAGAGATTTGAGGATCCTGCCGTATCGCCCGTCGCCTCTTGCAAGCGCGAGGGCGGCGAACAGCCGGGGAACCCGGTGGTAGGCGACTGAGAAGTCTTCCCGGCAGGCCTGGTGGCCAAGAGCGCAGGCAAGCCAGCTTTTGCCGACGCCGGCTGGCCCGGTGACAAGAAGACCGTGATGCTTTCTGATCCAGTTGCAGCCGGCAAGCGCCATGAACATATTGCGGTCGAGGCCGCGTGCGGCGCGGAAGTTGTTGATGGCTTTTCAAAAGCGCGTCTAAACGACGACAAGCGTTTGGTGCTCGTGGACGGAACAAAAAGGCGGCCTTTGCAGGCCGCCGAGTGTCGAGGATGTGTGCTTCAGAGCGAGGACGGGGCGTTTTCGATATCGCTGTGATCCGTCGGTGTTCGTTGCTGCTCCTGGATAAGTTCCTGGAGTTTGACGCAGTAGTGCGACCAGATGCTGTCGGCGAGATCGTTGAGGAACTCGAAGACAGCGAGCGCCTGTTCGGGTGTCCATTCGGGATTAATGAGGAACTGGATTCCACGACTGAGGCCGGACGGTTGAGGATCTGGTTTCATGCCGCGGGTACCTTTTCGCCGGAGGAGCGGCTGGTGCGTTTTTCGCGCTGTGCCTTTGATCGCTCGGCCGCTTCCTTGAAGCGGTAGGAATCGCCTTCGATTGAGATCACCTCGGATCGGTGCATGAGGCGGTCGACGAGGCTGACGACACAGGCGGCATTGGGAAAGACCTCCGACCAATCAGCGAAGGGTCTGTTGGTGGTGATGATGGTGGAGCGTTTTTCGTAGCGCCGGCTGATGAGCTCGAACAGCAGGTCCGCATGCCGGTTCGAGTAGGACAGATACCCGACCTCGTCGATCGCCAGAACGTCGGCGGCGGCGTAGTGGTGAAGCCGTCGGCGCAAGGCTGCGTCGCTGTCGAGGGCGGCGAGTTCGCCGAGCATCTCGCTGGCGGTTCGGAAGAGGACGGTGTGACCGCAGATGAGCGCCTGGTGCGCGACATTGCGAGCAAGTGTCGATTTTCCGACGCCGTTTGGACCGATAAAGACGATGTTGGCGGCATCGTTCATGAAGGACAGGGTCATCAGATCCTCGACGGCGGCGCGGTCGATGCGGCGAGGCCAGTGCCAGTCATAATCGGACAGTTGCTTGAAGTGGCCGAGCCTGGCGGCACGCATGCGTCGCCGCATCGAACGGTCGGAGCGCCATTGAAGGACGGCGGCCAGCCAGTCCGCGCCAGCGATTTCGTCCCAATGGGTGATCAGGCCATTGAGGCGCAACGCCTTGGCCCTGTTGAGCAGGATATCGGGATTATTCATCATCTTTGCCTCCAAAGGTCAGTTGGTCGTAGCTGTCGAGGCGATGCGGCCGTACCGTCGTATCCTTGCGCCGCACGTGTTCGGGCAGGCTCGTTTCGACCGGCGGCGGAGCACCGCGGGCGACCCGGCGGCGTTCCAGTACGTCGCGAACCGACCTGGAATGGGAGGCGCCGGCATGCAAAGCTTCCTCGACGGCGGCCTGCAGTTCCTGCGCGCCGTACAGGTCAAGCAGTTTCAGCATCGCGTTGTGATCGCACCGATATTGGCGCCACGCTCGGCGGCCCGGATCATCAGCGTCCGGCAGGCCGGCACGGCGCGCGCCAGGCTGTTGAGGCCGCGATGCTGGCGCGCCTCGCGCTTGATTGCGACGAGAGCCTTGAGGTGCTGAGGGTCCTCGATCTGCTGGTCACGATCATAGCTGCGACGGTGACTGGCGATCATCTTTGCGCCGTCGAAGACGCGGACCAGGCCGAGATCGGCGCGCACGCTGAGCGTGCGCCGGACATGAGCATGCGGTACCGAGTAATCGTTGAGGTCGAAGCGCACATAGGGCGTTTTGCCGACCCTGGCGGCGACCTGCTCCTCGACGGGGTAAGGGTTGGCGGGCAGCGGCAGAAGCAGTGGCTGCTCTTGCGCAAACGCCTGGCGGACCGTTATCGTCCGGTCCTCTGGGCATGGCCGGTCGGCTGCCTGGTTGCGGCACCACTGTTCGGCCTGGGCATTCAGATCGTCGAGATCGGTGAACTTGCGGGCGATGAAGAATGCTTCCCTGATATGTCGTATGGCGCGCTCGACGCGGCCTTTTTCGTTGCCCCGGGCAACCGCGACAGGACGTGGCTCGAACCGATAGAAGCCGGCGAAGGCAAGCAGCGTCGGATGGAAGCGGATTGCATCGCCCTGGCGCTCGAGCACCGCACTCTTGAGATTGTCATAGAGCAGGACCCTGGGCAGCCCGCACCATGTGTTGAACGCGCCGACGTGACCGCGCAGAAAGTTTTCCATGCGCGCGTCGAGGAAGAAGCGCAGGTAGATGTCGCGTGAGTAGGAAAGCACCATCACGAACGCCATTAGCGGCCGGCGGGCGTTGCCGATGTCGATGTGACCGAAGTGGGCCCAGTCGACCTGTCCCTGCTCGCCCGGCAATGTGCGTAGCCGCAGGAACGCCTCGGCCGGCTTGCGTGGACGGTGCAGGGCAACCAGGTGCCGAAAGTGCGTGGGCAAGCCCCGGTAGCCCCGCTCGCGCACCATCGCATAAAGGCGGCTGGCGGTCAGCGAGGGGAACTTTTCCAGCGTCTGCTCAATGAATGGCAGATACGGTTCAATGATTGAGGCTCTCTGCAGCGGCTTATGCCGGGGCAATCCCGCCTGGGCCAGAACGCGATGCACCGTCGTGTGATGGACATGCAATTGCCTGGCGATGGTGCCGCAGCGCCACTTCTCGGCGTGATACAGGCGCAGGATCTGCGCTTCCAGTTCGGGGCTGATGGTCATGATGCGGGCTCTCCGTCTGCGTAGTCAGCTTCACGGGCATAACGAGGCCCCCGGCGACGCACGAAGCCGGTGCGAACGAACGGCGACAGCCGACAGTCGCAGCGCCGACAGCACGGCGTGGGCATGACCGATGTCGTCGCCCGCCCGACGACGTCAGCAAAAGCAGCGACGACATCGTTCGAGGGGCTGCCCGGTAGTGCACCGGCAGGAGATGAAGGTGGAGAATGATGCGTCACTTTATTGTGCCGAGCCCGATATCGTCGGGCCCGGGTCGCATGAGCCAAGCGTCCACGGCGGCTGCGCTGATAACGCCGCCCCGCCTCGCGCACACTCTCGCGGCGGGCAGCACGGGCGCAGACCTCCCCGCAGTAGCGCTGTCCCCGGTCGCAGCTGCGGCAGATCGTTACCTGCGAACGGCAGCGGCCGCACAGAAAGAAGCGGCCCGTAAACATCCGCGACGGTCCTTTCGGAGCGCCGCTGGGAGTTCGGAGAAAAGGTCGACGGAATGCGCTGACAATGCGATAATGCAGGTCGCGCACCGTCAGTGGAGCGTGACACCGAGCCCGGACTTGCCAGTTGAGATCGGTGTTACGCCGGATTGGTTCTGCGGCGCTGATTACCCGCAGATCTACCACAAGGCAGGCGCATGGCGGGGTACGTCGAAAGCCGCCTCAGGGCGACTGGAGACGTGCCCCGCGTCTTCTCAACCTCAGATGATCAGCACCGCGCCGCAAAGGCGGTCGCCCGCTACAGCGCTAGTTGAAGAGCGCGCGGGCGACCGCCTTTGCTCTCTCCAGCGCTTCAGATCTTGTCGTCGCTTATCAGCGGTTTTCGACCGTCGTCGACAGGAAGTCGGCATTCTCGATCTGCGCGTCATGGCGAAGCTTGGCAGCCCTGGCGCGAGCCTCGAAACGCTTCTGACGGCGCATGGTCGCCTCGCGTTCGAGCAGCATGGCAAGCCATTCGCCGTGCTCGAGGCCGCGCACTTCGGACTGTGCGTCGAGTTCCTGGAAAGCGGTTGCCATGCCGTAAAGGCCGAGCTCTCGCAGCATGTCGATGGTGGGATTGATCAGCATGGGTGGATCTCCTCAATGAAAGTAATCAGGGCCACGCAGATTGGCGTGATCGACGATGGCGGTTGGTTCGGTGGAATGGCGTGCGGCTTTGTGGTTGGCGATGAGCGAAGCAATGCTCTTGCAGTTCAGGCCACCGATCTCGACAGCGCGGGCTGACACGGATTCGGCCCGATTGCGATCGATGTCGCGAAACAGACGTAGGATGCCCAGACATGTTCGAAAGCCCTGCTCGGGATGCGGACGGCTGGCGAGAATTGCGATGACCAGACCTTCGGTCTGCGGCCCGATCGACGTGGCCCAGCGCCGAAAGCGCTCCGGCGTCCATTCGGCATAGCGCCGGTGGGAACTGGGCATGTGATCCGGATCGGTTCCATGGCGAGGACCTCCATAGCGGCGCTGATGCACCGCGACGCGCTTGCCGCGGTGGAAGATCTCAATGGTGCGCGCCGTTGCTCTCAGATCGACCTGCTGACGAATGAGGCTGTGGGGCACCGAATAAAAGAAGGTCTTGAACTCGACATGATAATCCGTCGAGACGCGAGCCAAACGCCATTCGGCAAACTCGTAATCCTCCAGTGGAAGACTGGCCAAAGCCGGGCGCTCGACGGTCTCGAAGAGCTGCCGGCGACTGACGCCCAGCCGGCGCATGACGTGGTCGTTGATGCGATCGAGTGCCCGGCCAATGGCGGCATTGGCTTCAGCAAGCGAGAAGAAGGTCTGATTGCGCAGACGCCCCAGAATGCAGGACTGGGCGAAACGCACTCCATTCTCCACTTTCGATTTATCCCGAGGCTTTCTTGGCCGTGCCGGAAGAACGCCGACGCCATAGTGGGAAGCCATCATGCCGTAGCTGCGGTTGATCTCGGGATCGTAGAAACTGGCGCGACTGACGCCAGACTTCAGATTGTCGGGAACGACGAGTCTGGGAACGCCGTGAAAAAAACGAAACATCCGGACATGCGAGCCAATCCAGTCGGGGAGCGTTTGCGTCCAGGTGGCCTCGGCAAAGGTGTAGCTGGACGCACCCAGCACCGCCACGAAGATCTCCGCCTCGCGGATCTCACCGGTCTTGCGATCGACAATCGGAATCTTTTTGCCGGAATAATCCACGAAGACCTTGTCGCCGGCCGCATGCTCCTGGCGCATCGTCGGTGACAGTCGCTGCTTAAATCCCCGTAGAAGTTCACAAAAGCGACTATAGCCGTAACCGTCGGGATGCGACCCGCGATACTCCTCCCACAGGATGAGCAAGGTGACGCCGGGCTTCTTGAGCTCGACCGCAAGATCGGCCCAGTTCGGTTCCGTGCGTCGCCGCGTGCCCTGTTTGACGCCGTTGCGACTGAAGAGCTTGTGCTCAAGCGCATCGTCGGTCAGCTCCCCCGGCAAGGGCCAGCTCAATCCAACCGCGGCTGCACGCTGCAGATTATCCTGCACCGTACTGCGCGCTATTCCCAATACGACCGCAATCTCGCGGGAGCTCGTCCCGCTTCCGGCAAGCCGCAGCATTTGTCTCAATTGTCTCATGGTCAGCCTTCTCTTTGCCGGCATCAAAATGTCCCCGTTCATGGCGAGGTGATTGATGCCAAAGTTGCTGACCCAGGAGGTAATCTTCAGTGCCGAAAACTGGCCGGCTTTTGATTGGAATGGTGGCCGGCTTCAAATCGGAATGGTGGCCGGTCTTTGATCGGAATGGCGGCCGGCTTCACGTCGGAATCCGCATTCTGGACGGCATGAGCCGGGCCGATGCGGCCCGGATCGGCGGGATGGATCGCCAGACGCTACGCGACTGGGTGCATCGGTTCAACACGGCCGGCCCCGATGGTCTTGTCGACCAATGGGCGCCGGGACCAGCGTCCCGGCTGTCGCATGAGCAGCAGGCCGAACTCGCCGCGCTTGTGGAGAAGGGCCCGGATCGTGCCGTCGATGGCGTCGTTCGCTGGCGGCGGATCGACCTGAAGAAAGCCATCAAGGACCGCTTCGGCATTGATTATGACGCGCGCTATGTCGGGAAGCTGCTGCACAAGCTCGGCTTCTCCCACATGAGTGTGCGACCGCGTCATCCGGCGCAGGATGCCCATATCATTGAGGAGTTCAAAAAAACTGGCCTCGCACGCTGAAGGCGCATCTTTGCGACTTGCCGCCGCGCACGAAGGTGGAAATCTGGTTCCAGGACGAAGCAAGGATCGGCCAGAAGAACGGGATTGTACCGGCAGTGGGCCAGACGCGGCACGCGGCCGCGACAGCCGGCCGACCAGCGCTACAAGAGCGCCTACCTGTTCGGCGCCATCTGCCCAGCACGTGGTACCGGGGCGGCTCTCGCACTGCCGTTTGCCGATACCGAGGCCATGCAACTCCATATCAACGAGATCAGCCGCCATGTCGAAAAGGGCGCCCATGCCGTACTCGTCATGGATCGCGCCGGATGGCACACCACCGCAAACCTCAGCATACCGGACAACATCACCCCGATCTTCCTGCCGTCGCGCGCGCCGGAGCTGAACCCGGTCGAGAACGTCTGGCAGTATATGCGCCAGAACTGGCTCTCCAACCGTGTCTTCGACAGCTATGACGATATCATCGATGCAGCCTGCGACGCCTGGCAGAAACTCCTCGCAGCTTCCGAGACCATCACATCAATCGGGATGCGCCAATGGGCCCATGTCGGTCAAACCCCATGACTCTTGGTATAAGGCCCACGCCATGTCGATCAGCCGGACCGCACGAATCTGGGAGGTGTTCGAGGAGGAACGCGGCAGGCGCGCTCCATCAAATAGCAGCTGACCGTCGCCAAGCTGCCGCTCGCCAAGGAGATCGAGGACTTCGACTTCACCGACACGCCGGTCAACGAGCCCCTCGTCCGCGGGCTCGCCAACGGCACCTTCGTCGCCGACCAGCGCAATGCCGTGCTCATCGGCGGCACCGGAACCGGCAAGTCGCATCTGGCAATCGCCATCGCGCGCGCCCTGATCCGCAACGGTTCACGCGACCGCTTCCTCAACAGGCAAGCAGGGACGCATCGCTGACTACCTCACCCGACCCGTCTTCGTCGTCCTCGACGAACTCGGCTATCTCCCCTTCGTCCAAGCGGGCGGGCAGCTTCTCTTGAATCTCATCAGTCGGCTCTACGAACGCACCTCCATCGGCGTCACCACCAACCTGGCATTCGGCGAATGGCCGAGTTTTTTGCCAGCGACGCAAAGATGACGACGGCGCTGCTGGCTCACCCATCACAGCGAGATCATCGAGACCGGAAACGAGTCCTGGCGCTTCAAGAACCGCGCCTGACGCGCGCCCCACCGCCCAAACAATCCGCACTCGCCGGGCTGCGCAACCCCGACCAGCTCCGCCCGGCGAGCGCTCCCCGTCGCGCTTATTCAAGGGGTCAATATTGGGGTCAGACTCAATCTCGCTGCATGTGCAGGGTGATGTCGCGCAATTTTCGAGAGGGAATCAGCGCGATGGAACAGAGATTTGGGTCGACGAGACTGGCGCCGGCGGGGTTGCTCGTCGAGCATGCCGAAATCAACACGGATTGTGTATTTCTTGACGTGCGCGCTACGGCGCTTTCGGCAACGTGCCCGTGCTGCGGGACGAGTTCACGCCGGACCCATGGCCGATATATGCGGCAAGCCGCCGATCTGCCCATCGCTGGCCGGCGGGTGGTCTTGCGGGTGACGGTTCGCCGTTTCTGGTGCGACGCCGTTCTTTGCCGCCGCCGCATTTTTGCCGAGCGGTTTGGCGCCGCTGTTTTAGCCCCGTTATCGCGGAGAACCGGACGCCTTGAGACCATCGTTCATCACTTGGGACTGGCGCTGGGCGGCAGGCCTGCCGCAGCCTTTGCCGACCGCCTGATGATGCCGGTGAGCAACGATACCCTGTTGCGTGTCGTGCGCCGGCGGACTGAACAGCCGCGCGATAAGCTCGCCATCATCGGCATCGACGACTTCGCGTTCCGGCGCGGCCAACGATACGGGACGATTGTCTGCGATCTTGAGCGCCGCAGGCCAGTGACATTGCTGCCTGATCGCGAACATGCGACATCGCAGGCTTGGCTGGCGAACCATCCTTCCATTGTGACTGTCGCTCGCGATCGGGGTGGCGGATATGGCGAGGCGGCCAAGGCCTTGCCTCATGCCGATCAGGTGGCCGACCGCTGGCATCTGATGGAAAACGCCAGCCGCGCTTTCCTTGATGCAGTCAGCAAGTCCATGCGGCATATCCGAAAGACCGTCGGCAGCACCATCATCGATCCAAAGCTTCTCACCTATGCCGAACGGCTGCAATATGAAGGATATCTGCGTCGTCAGGAGACAAACGAGGCCATTCTGGAATTGTCGAAGCAGGGTGTGCCGATCAAGCAGATCGTCAAGCGTACCGGACATAGCCGCAAGCTCGTCCGCTGCGTCCTGCGCGGTCAGCGCTCCGACATGTTCCGCGTCCGGCAGAGTTCGCTCGAGGAATGGCTTCCCTGGCTTGACGGCCGCTGGGACCAAGGCGCGCGCAATGCTTCGGCGCTCTGGCGCGAAATGCGTAAGAAAGGTTTTCGTGGCCAGATCGGCGTCGTCTCTAATGGGCGCGGCGCAGACGCCTTGCTGAAAGGGCCAATCAAAGCGCACTTGCCCGCACGCCTTCGGCACGAAGCATCGCCAGGCTCATGACGCTGGCGCGTGACGACCTGTCCAAATCGGACGCTATACTGATCGCGGCAATCGAGAGCAATGTTCCTGACCTCGTCACCGCGCGAACGCTGATCGACGACTTTCAGCAGATGATCCGATCAAAGGCGGTCGCAAAACTGGACGCTTGGCTCGAGGGCGCGAAGGCAAGCCTCGTCGGCTCCTTTGCAAACGTGGTCCAAAAGGACATCGCCGCAGTCCGCAACGCCATTATCTCTCCGTGGTCGAATGGCCAGACCGAAGGCCAGATCACCAAGCTCAAACTCATCAAGCGGCAAATGTACGGCCGCGCCAAGATTGATCTGCTCCAGGCGCGCCTCGTCGGTGCAACTTAGGCTGCGGCCGCAGCGAGAGTGCGTCAGAGCCCCTTTTGCGCGAAAAAACAGGGTCCCGATTCCGTGGTCATTGACACGTTTGCGTCCCAGTTGAAGGACGAGCCGTTATCGTTGCAGGTGGGCAGCTCTGGCGCGATCGCCCGGTCGAATGAGCCGCGCAAGGGCACCAACCTCGATCCGCTCGACGGGAATGTAGCCGTCGGGTGCGGCAAGTTTTCCCGGGTTGAGCATGTGACTGTGATCCGCCTTTCCAAATTGGCTAGCTAGTCGCCGAAACGACCGCCGATCGATAGGGACCGCCAAAATGCCACTGGAAAGCCCTGTTCAGGCCGCAACAGTGGCGCCATGGTGCTTCGCCGCGTCTCCCTGCCGATAACACACCCCGAAGCGGTTCTCCAGAAATGCGTTGAGCCCGATATCTTCCTGCCGGATGAAGCCCTGGGCTGAAATCTTGTCGCCGACAAGCAGGTCGAGGACCGCGCAGATGCTGGATGCGGTGGTGATCTGAATCGCGCTTGTAATGCGCCCGCCGACCTCGGCGCTGTAGATTTTCTTTGCGTAGGTTTCCTGGACTAATCGGCCGCCTCTGCGTCCAGAGACGGTCACGAAGATGATCACGACATCCTGCAGCGTGGTCGGCAGGGCGCGTTCGAGCATGTCCTTCAGCACATCTCGGCGGTGCCGTAGCCCCAAGTCGTGCAAAAGCGCCTTCATGATCGCGGCATGACCCGGATAGCGTATGGTCCGGTAGTTGAGTGTGTTGACCTTGCCCTTCAGCGTTTCGCAGAATGTCCCAAGGCCGCCAGAGGTGTTGAAGGCCTCATAGGTGACGCCGTCGAGCGAGAATTCTTCACGTTCCTCCAGAGCGGGAACTTCGACTAGCTCGCCGTTGACGATCGCTTCGCAGGGCTGGATGTACTCGTTGATGACCCCGTCAGTGCTCCAGGTGAGGTTGTAATTCAAGGCATTGCTCGGAAACTGCGGGAGGGCGCCGACGCGCAACCGTACGCTGTCGAGGCTGTCGAACTTGTGCGATAGGTCGCTTGCTACGATGGAAATAAAACCTGGTGCCAGACCGCATTGTGGAATGAAAGCGGTTTTGGCGGCTTTAGCAATCCGTTTCACCTGCCGCGTGGATTCAACGTCTTCCGTGAGGTCGAGATAATGGATGCCGGCTCTGGCCGCAGCGGTGGCGATGGCGACGGTGAGCTGGAAGGGCGCCGCGCTCAAGACCGCAAGCTTGCCGGAAAGCTGCGCAGCCAAGACTGCGTCGTCGGTGACGTCGAGCTTGGCTGTGGAACGCGCGGGACCGCTTTCAATCTCCGCCAGCTGTTGGGCGCTGCGGTCAACGACAGTGACATGATAGTCCCCGGTGTCCGCGAGCAACCGTGCAATGGTGGCGCCGATTTTGCCTGATCCGATCACGACGATGTCTTTCATTATTTCCTCCTGCAACAGCACGACGTTTGACGTCGTTACACTTAATCAGATTGCGCAGCCGATTTTTATAAAAGTTCCATTAATCTTGAGCAGATGGCAGGGGCGATTGGCAGGTGCAGGTTTAACGCTTCGGCTCTTTCCCGGAGCGAAGCCCCCGCAATCGGACCATCGAGTGACTGGAGCACGAACCGGAGGCGTGGGCCACGCGCTTCCGCGGAAACAGCCTTTTCGGCGGGCGTCCGTATGCCGTAAGACTGTTGAGGCATTGAAGTTGCCATAGGCGGGTGCTTCAACTGGCCGGCAGGCCAGATCGCGTCGATCTGGAGTCGGACGGGAAGCAGGACGCTAGCATCAGACAAGCTATAGATGCTGGTCGGCGCGCCGCAACAGAACATGTTGGCTGCCCTCGCCCGCCAGCAAGGACCGTTGTGGCAGCGCCGTCAGGTCGAACGGCGGTGCCGCTGAGGAGACGTGTTCCTCAACGACTGACAAGACGTGTGGGCCCAACAGCCTGCACACCAGAACACCACCGCATCACGCCAGCCCCAGCGCGCCAAGTCGACGCCCGACGCAATGATGTCGAGCGATATCTGATTTCCAGCTGCCCGGCGCGGTGGGAATGAGTGCCAACCTGCGCAGTCTGGCCTCCAAGCTTCAGAAGCTCAGCCCCATCCTACGAGACTGGCCGCACCACTACCGCCACCGCGCTCAAACTGGAGTCCCCTGAAGCCCGAAATCTCCGAAGTCGGTCCAGGGCTTTCGTGTCACACCGCCGGCAACCAAAACGTTGCAACAGATCCTTCAACTAAATTTACAGAGACTTTGCGACCGCAGATAGCCTTCCAGTGCTAGCTTCACCACAAAGCCTGAGGCAGGCAAGGCTGAAAAGCTGATGCCTGCTACGCTCGGGTTGCCGCATAGCCTGCAACGGAGGTCGGTGCCAATGACAAGAAGAGCGCTCATCCTGCTTGAAGGCCATGGGAGTATTGGTCTGCTATACGTGAAAGCGGCCCAGCGTCTCGGGCTTCATCCAATTACTCTGTCGGCTGATCCAACTCAGTACGACTATCTTGCGGCGGAGGCCACTGAGGCGATCCGGGTCGACACCGACAATCTTGATGTGCTGATCCACGAATGTTCCCGGCTACGCGCGACCTATGACGTTGTTGGCATTACTGGCTTTTCGGGCGCCGACGAGTCGGCCTGTGTAACGGCTGGCAAGCTCTGCCGGCATTTCGATCTACCGGGACCAAACCCCGCAGCGATTGAACGATGCTGCGACAAGTTCGCTCAACGTCAGCTCCTCGCGGAGGCCGGCGTTCCAATACCTGCATATCGCTTGGCGGCGAATGCGACGGAGATAGAAAGCGCTGCCGAGGAGGTTGGGCTACCGGTGATTGTTAAGCCAGCCGTAGGCAGCGGCAGCAGCGGAGTCCGATTGTGCCGGAACAACGACGAGTTGGCCGAGCATGCGACCTATCTGTTGGGCGGGCAGCACATATGGCGGTCTTCGCCGAGGATACTGGTCGAAGAATTCGCACAAGGCCCCTTTTTTAGCGCTCATATGATGGGAAGTGAGATCATTGGGATTGACACAGCCGACTTCGACCGCCCACCGTATTTCGTCTTCCGTCATTTTACCTGCCCGGCCCCGCTAACTGATGATGAGCATGAGCGCATCGCCGATATTTCGCGGAGCTGTTTGCCAGCTCTCGGTCTTGGCTGGGGGCCTACGAACGTTGATCTCCGCTGGACGAATCTTGGTCCAGTCGTCATCGAAGTCAATCCGCGTGTTGCGGGGGGGACTAGTCCCCGGCTGGTTCAGGCGGCCTGCGGTGTCGATCTCATTACCGAGCACATCAAGCTTGTCGTCGGCAACGAATGGGATTTGCGCAGAAGTCATTCCCACATTGCGGCCGCGCAGTGCCTAAATGCTGATCGCGATGGCATCCTCGATTGGATCGATGGCGACAGTCGCGCGGCCGCTGTACCAGGTGTCGCCGAGGTCAAATTGTACATTAAACCCAAGACGCCGATCGTCAGGAAGGGCGACTACCGAAACCGCATCGGACATGTCATCGCCGCTTCACCCAACCGTGCCCGGACCGAGGCGATACTTCAGCGTGCCATCGACTTAATTAGTTTGTCGATCACACCATTTCCGATAGTTAGCGAAGAGGAACAATCTGCAGCCCCTCATCTCCCCGCACCAGCGCAGGTACCGCCAGGTGTGAGGTGATCGTCGCCGACCATTTTTGTGCAATTAAGAGCTTGAGAGTGCTGTTTTTGCTGCAAGGAGCTGAATTGGGCCGCATGGGAGGCTTGGTATGCTGCGGATCAGGCGGCGAGGATGGCGAATTGCTCGGCGAGGGTCGGATCGGATTGAAGGCCTCCCTTAGCTGTCTCTTGTGCATCCGAACGACCTGCATGACACTCCCTCCTTCATCGCAGTTGACTTTCGAGCTTCCACCGCGCCGCGAGAGCGAGGTCCATACCATTGCCCCCCTGCTTGCAAGAATGGATTTGGTTATGTCGATGGAAGGGCGGCTTCTATCCCGATCACGGCGCGCTTGCCTCGTCCCACATCTGATCAACCTTAAGCTAAGGCACTTGGGAGGGTCGTTCAGGCGCTTCGTGGCCTTCCGGCGTATCCGTTCATTCCCTGAGCGGGGCCTTTGACGTGATTACCGAGATAGCCGCACCATAGTCTGTGAACTCGATAGGACGGTCGACGTGACCGGGGAGGTCGCTGGCGTCGAAAAAACGCAATCGTCAATCATCCTCTCAACCGGATTCCGGCGCTAGGTTGAGATGGTTTGACCCGGGGGAAGCGAACTCTGCGCATCTCAAAAGGGCCGTCGTCGTCATTCTCGCAGGCCAAATTAGCTATGGACTCTGAGTTCCGCTCATAGAAGGTGTTGTGTCTTGCAGTCCGTAGGTCACCGCAATCTGCCGTCCTACCCCCTGTTGCGCAGCTTTGAGTGCGCTGCGCGGCACGAAAGCTTTACGCAGGCGGCGGAGGAACTTCATCTCACGCAAAGCGCCGTCAGCAGACAAGTCAAGGAACTTGAGGAGACGATCGGCGTGAGAATGTTCCGGCGGGTGGGACGACGCGTCACACTGACCGAGGCTGGCAGGCGGTTTGCGGCAGATCTGGCAGTCGATCTCGAGAACCTGAAGCAATCCGTAGCGCGGGCGATTGCCGCCGGCGAGCGAAATGCCACGTTGCGTATTGCCATCCTGCCAACATTTGCCATTCGTTGGCTGATCCCGAGGTTAGGGACTTTTCTGAACGACCATCCCAGCGTCGAAATCAGGCTGGAGACCCGGACCGTACCGTTTGACCTCATACGAGAGCACTTCGATCTCGCGATCCATTTCGGAAAGGCCAATTGGCCGGACGCACGTTTGAACAAGTTGTTCGATGAGGAAATGCTGCCGGTTGCATCCCCCAAATTCCGCGATACGTACTCGGCGAGCGACCCTGCTCGCCTCGCGGAGGCTCCACTTCTGCATCTCATTACTCGCGAAAGCGCGTGGATGGACTGGTTCGCCATAAAAGGAAACTCTGGTAAGCAGCAGATGAGCGGGCGACATTTCGATCAGTTTTCCATGATCATCTCGGCTGCCGTGTGTTCAATCGGCGCCGCCCTTATACCCAGATATCTGATTGAAATGGAGCTCGAGTGCGGCGTTTTGATCCCGCTAAGCGACACACCCCTGAAGACGCACAACAGCTATTTCGCAGTCAGCGCGGCGGGCGACGTTAACCCACAGGTTAACGCTTTTACGCGCTGGCTTATGACGACCGGACGGCGCGCTAGCGTGACGAATAGCCGCGAGTAGCTTCGCATTATCAATATTGATCCATGCTTCGCAACTCAAGTGCAGTGGTTGACGATGCGGGGCGCTACACTTCCGGTGATCGAGCAGCGTACTGCCGCTTGGCGTGAGACCGAAATAGGCGCCAGCGATGGAGGAGCGGCGGAAGCGGGAAGCAACTTAATAGGTCGAGGCGACTGTGCGTGCAATCACAGCGCACGCCAGGAGCTGTCATGAACAGGCGGGTAATGGCGTTCTGCTTGGCGACGGCGCGGACTCGCGTCGAGAAGTCGCGACCGCGCTAGGTAGTTTCGGCGCGCGCCGTCGAGATCGGCGGCCTGACCTGCAAGACCATTGCCTCGCTGATTGCCACCCACAAAGGCGCACGGCATTCCCACCGAACCCATCGCCGTCGTGGAGCACGCCAACCTGCGCGGCCCGGTTACTTTCACTGAGGAAACACCTCGGCGTTACGGCATGGCCAGTGCCTATCAGGAGCTCGAGGCGCAACGGAAGCCCAGAAGCCTCGAACATGACGAATGGCTCGCGTTGCTTCTCGAACGCGAGGCGACCATGGGCCGCCAGAGGCGTGGGATAGCGAGATCTGCGGCGGCTTTTGATCAAAGGAGCAATGGCCGTGGTCCAATAGGCATCACGGACGGAACTCGACCGTCTTGCTCATCGGCAAAGTGAAAGAAATCACTCATTCTCGGAGTGTCCACACACGCATCAAGGCGATCTCGCCCGCTTCGACATTCGCAGCTTCCGCTTGAGCCTGGGCAATGCGGCCGTCCGCGTAGCGGAGGGAACGCCGCCGCCGAACAACACCCGCCGAGTAGCACCGCTTGCTTGAGCGGCTCGGCGTTGGGCGTGCGCAGATCGGCGCCATTGAGGCGGAAAGCTACGGCCTTCAACACCAGTTCGAAGAATACTCTCTTCATGAATATGAGTCATGAACTGGTGACGAACATGGGCTTGTAACTCGGTGCGGTGCATCCGAAAAATAGACAATAAACGTTCACGCGGATCGGCCTCTGCTGCAGGCCGTGCCGATCGGATATTCAGCCCGGAGGTGTGCGCTATGAGTACCCTAGAAAAATACCTGCCATCAGAGCGTGAGCAGGCTTTTCTGGAAAAAGTCGTCAACGGCAAATACGACCGGCAGATCATCACTGGCATAGCCAAGTTCGCCAGAGAGGATGTGCCCCAAGATATGCGCGCATTCTATTCACGAGAAGAACTTCATCAGATCCTGGAGTTGAAAGGCACCCCGAGAGATCTGGAAGCCAGGATGCCGATCAAGATCACGCGCCACTACTACGAGCAGGCGCAATACAGCCGGCCCATGCAGACGCTGGTGAAAGCCAGCCCCAGAGAGACATACGACCTCGACGGTGCAGAAGATCCGGGCAAGCAGATGACCTACAGCCCGCGCGAGGGGCTGATCCATAAGTACGAGCTTGGTCTACTCTACGTGGCATCCACCTGCTCCGCACACTGTCGCTTCTGCTATCGCGAGGAACTGATCGGTCGCAAGCAGATCACCCGCGAGGACGGCACGGTAGCTCCAAAGGGCCTGGCGCAGTTGGGTGAGATTGTCGAATACATTCGCGGGCACAACATGCTGGTAGCCGCCAATGGTGGCCGCCATCCCGAGACCGGCCGCGAGAAGCTACGCGAGATCCTTATGTCGGGCGGCGATCCCATGGTTCTGGGAAACAGGAACATCGCCGCTTGGCTGGCCGGGCTTGCGGAAGCCGGCGTCGAGAATGTCCGCATTGGGACCAAGGAACTGGCATTCCACCCGCAACGCTTCGACCAGACCTTCTTTGCGATGCTCGACGGATTCCACCAAGCTTATCCCGAAACCAGTCTGCGGATGATAGTGCACTTCAATCATCCGGACGAATTTCTGCGCAAGACGCCGCAGGGCGGCTATATCGACAATCCTGGCGGTGGGCTCGAATGGATCGCCGAAACGCGGGCTGCTGTAAACGAACTCGCCCGGCGCAACTGGATCACCATGCACAATCAGTCGCCGATTATTCGCGACATTAACGACGACGCGGACTCGTTACGCATCATGCAGCGCGAGATGCTCCGCAATGGTATCGAAAACCACTACTTCTTCTGCGGCCGCGACATTATCGGCCACAAGGCGTTCAATATTCCGATTGAGCGGACATGGCAGGTCCTGAACGAGTCGCAGAAGGGCCTCTCCGGCGTCGAGGCGCATGCGCGGCTTTCAATCACCCATTATAAGGGCAAAACTGAAGTCGCCGCCGTCACGAACGAGCCCGTACCAGGCGTCCCTGGCGGTGAAAGGGGCGTGGTGATTTTCAAGCTGCTGCGTTCGGCCGCGGATGCGCGGGACCGATGCAAGGTGACCATCGTTGGTCGAAACCCGGACGCAATCTGGTTCAGCGGCTATGACGACCGTGTGATCTTCGATGAGGCCGGTCTCTACTCGATGTACGGAATTAAGCCTGCATTCCTCAAGGCGGTGGAGTAGCCGCCGTGAAGGACGGCCGAGCGCGCCCTTTCTTGGCGGCTTTCCCCGCCCGTAGCTCTATCAAGCGCACCTTGTGAGCAATCAGACTGGGCCGCGCCCACACAGAGTGCTTCTCCTTCGTCAGCTTACGCCACAGAGCATCGTCAGCTTGCGCGTCTGTGACGGCGGTCACCGAGACCATGTTTAGTCCTGACCCGGACGAAACAAGGCGTGTAGCCGACCAGGCGCTTCGCGGCTGCCCAGACGCCTACGCGAGCAGGGCGCTGGCATGGCTGCGCCCAACTTTGCTGATGCGGCCATGATGGGCAGTGACCTTGCCCCTCTGATCTAATCCGGTTTGAAGTCCGTCCTGGCCCCATCGAGAGGACCTGGACATGAAAGGTAGCCGCTTCTCTGAAGAGCAGATCATCGGAATTTTGAAGGAACATGAGGCTGGGGCATCGGTTGGCGATCTGGCCCGCAAGCACCGGATCAGCGAGGCGACGTTGTATAACTGGAAGGTCCGCTTCGGCGGGATGGATGTCTCCGAGGCTCGGCGACTGAAGGCTCTGGAGAACGAGAACACGTGGCTGAAGCGGCTTCTGGCCGACGCCAGGTCGACAATGCGGCGTTGAAGGATCTTGTGGGAAAGAATGTATGGTCCGCCCCGTCCGTGCAAGGGTTCGCGACATCGCCGATGACGCTTCCAGTTGCATAAATGTATCCGGCCTCTCGCGAGTGGGCTGCTGTTGCAGCCAGGCCATGATGAGATCCGCGCACGCCGTTCCCAATAAATGGTTCGGGCACGAAGCCCGCTTTTTTGCACAGGGCTTACGGCATGCTGATCCACTGTTTCGTCATCGCTATTCCCGAGCCTTGCAATCGAGCCGAGAGGGTCAGGCGAATGCAGGATCCCTGCGTTCGTAGAGCGCTCCCGGCTTGGTCAGGACAACCCAGACAATGCGCGCCATCTTGGCGGCGAGTGCGACAACGGCCTTGTTCGGGTGCATCCGGCTCTGCAAGCCGTCGAGCCAGCTTCCAAGGCGATCCCGGGCTCGATCCAGGTGTCGAAAGCAGGAGCGCGCGCCATGAACGAGGAGCTTGCGGACGTAGCGGTTCCCGCGCTTGCTGATGCCAAGGAGCTTCTGCTTGCCTCCGGTCGAGTGTTCCCGGGGGACAAGGCCCAGCCATGCGGCCAGATCGCGGGCCTTCCGGAACTGACGTCCGTTGCCGACGGCCGCAAGAAGGGCGGTGGCGCCCAGTGCTCCGATTCCGGGGATCGTCATAAGCCGGCGGGCAACATCTTATCGATCTGCAATCGCAGCGATCTCCCTCGTCACGTCGTCGATGCGCTGCTCCAGCCGGCGTAGGTCGGCGAACAGGTCCGTGAGCAGTTTGCGCATCGCCGGCGAGAGGTCGTTCGACGCGTCGTCCAGAACCAGTGGCAGGTCGAGTTTGAACAGGCCCGCTCCCTGTCTCAACGCGATGCCATATTCCAGGCAGAACGCTCGCATCTGGTTGATCAGACGGGTTCGCGTGCCGATCATCTGGTCGCGCACCCGATGCAGCGCCTGGAGGTCAGCCTGTTCCTCACTCTTGATCGCAGCGAACCGCATTGTCGGTCGCGTGGCGGCTTCGGCGATGGCCTCGGCATCGATGATGTCGCTCTTGTTCGACTTCACGTAGGGCTTCACGAACTGCGCCGGGATCAGGCGAACCTTGTGCCCCAGCGCATGCAGTCTCCTGGCGATCCATTGTGATCCTGCGCACGATTCCATCCCCACGATCGCCGGCGCTGCTCGTTCAAAGAATTGCAGCAGCGAGTCGCGTCGGAAGCGAGCTCGCTGGATGGGCTCGCCGCCGCTATCCAGGCCGACGACGTGAAAGATGTTCTTGCCGATATCGACTCCATAGACTGCCGCGGGGCGCGGCGCATTGCGTGGGGACATTGCAACCTCCTTTGGTGGGACCGCCCGGATGATGCTGCGGGAGGACGGGGCGGACCATCCCATCGATGATGTCGCTCTTGTTCGACTTCACGTAGGGCTTCACGAACTGCGCCGGGATCAGGCGAACCTTGTGCCCCAGCGCATGCAGTCTCCTGGCGATCCATTGTGATCCTGCGCACGATTCCATCCCCACGATCGCCGGCGCTGCTCGTTCAAAGAATTGCAGCAGCGAGTCGCGTCGGAAGCGAGCTCGCTGGATGGGCTCGCCGCCGCTATCCAGGCCGACGACGTGGAAGATGTTCTTGCCGATATCGACTCCATAGACTGCCGCAGGGCGCGGCGCATTGCGTGGGGACATTGCAACCTCCTTTGGTGGGACCGCCCGGATGATGCTGCGGGAGGACGGGGCGGACCATCCCATTAATGGTGACGCCCGCGGCCTGCGGATTCCGACGATGGCGCGCATGTATTCCGATCTGATGCCGCGCAGCGTTCCGATCTGATCGCGCGCAGGTGGAGCACCTGATCGTCGGGGAAGATGTCACTGCATTTGCGGTTCGGTCAAGCGGCAGCGGAGATGATGGATCTGCGCATGGATTCGCCGTTGAGTTCGAGCCGGTGAGCGTTGTGTACGAGGCGGTCGAGGATGGCATCGGCGTAGGTGGGATCTCCGATCAGATCGAACCAGCGGGCCACCGGGAGTTGGCTGGTCACCAGCGTTGAGCGACGCCCGTACCGGTCTTCGAGGATTTCGAGCAGGTGGTGACGGGCATTGCCGTCGAGCGGTTCGAGGCCCCAATCGTCGAGGATAAGGAGATCGACCCTGGCCAGGCTTTTCATGCGCGCGGCGATGCGGCCGTCGCCCTTGGCCAGGGACAGGTCATCGATGAGCCGCGGCAGTCGGGTGTAGAGGACCGAACGGTTGTCACGGCAGGCCTTGTGACCGATGGCGCAGGCCAACCAGCTCTTCCCGACCCCGGCCGGCCCGACGATGGCCAAGCTCTCATGGGCGGCGATCCAGTCGCCCTTGAGCAGCTTGTCGAACAGCCGGCGATCGAGACCGCGCGCAGCACGGTAATCGACATCCTCGGGCACGGCATGGTGGCGTAGCCGCGCATGACGAAGGCGGAGCGCAAGGCGCCGGTCATTACGGTATGTCGCCTCGTGATCGAGCAGCAGGGCAAGCCATTCGGCGTGGCTGAGGTTGTCGGCATCGCTGTTGCTTTCCAATTCGATGAACGCATGGGCCATGCCGGCCAGGCCGAGTTGCCCCAGCAGTTCGAGTGTCGGATGTTTGAGCATTGTAGTCCTTTCAGTTGTAATATCCGGAGCCCCGGATGTTGGTGTGGAAGATCGGCGTGTGGTCCGAGGCTTCGCGCGCCGGAACCTTGTCGAGCCCCTTCTCGAGGATCGATTTGACCGAGGGATAGTTGCGCGCCTGGATCTCCAGCGCGCGCCGCGCGGCCGCTTCCAGGCGTTCGGCGCCGAAGCGCTTCGCTAGCCCGATGATGCCGAGGCATGAACGGTAACCCTGCTCGGGATGCGGCCGATCCTCGATGATCTTTTCAACCAGCAACGACAGCATCGGCCCGATCCGCGCCGCTTCCTCCCGGATCTTCACGGGCGTCCATTCACGGTAGCGCCGATGGCTCGAGGGCATATGTTCGGGGATCGTCGTATGCCGCCCGTTGCCGCTGCCACGCATGTGCGCGGCGATGCGTTCGCCATCGAGGAAGATTTCGACGGTGCGTGTGGTAATTCGAGCCTCGACCTCGCGGCGGGCGAAGCGCCAGGGCACCGAGTAATGGTGGTGCTCAATCGCGATGTGATAATCGAGTCCGACTCGGCAACGCTTCCACTCAGCGTGGACCCACCGTTCCGCCGGCAGCGGCTTGAGGTTCGGCGCGTCGATCTCCTCGAACAGCTGGCGCCGCGTTTTGCTGAACTGGCGAAGCACCCGTGTGTCGTTGAGATCGGTGATGCATTCGGCGACCGCCGCGTTCACCTCGGCCAGGCTGTAGAAGATCCGGTTGCGCAAGCGGCCCAGGACCCAGCGTTCGACAATGCCGACACAGGCCTCGACTTTCGCCTTATCGCGTGGCTTCCTCGGTCTTGCCGGGAGCACCGCCGTGCCGTAATGACGCGCCATGTCGGTGTAGCTGCGGTTGACCATCGGATCGAAGTGACACGCCTTAATCACCGCGACCTTCGCGTTGTCCGGGACCAGAAGATGGGCCACGCCGCCGAAGAAGGCGAAGGCGCCATTGTGCGCCTCGATCCAGTCCGCGAACTGCTCGGTCCACGTCGCGCAGGCAAATGACAAGCTCGATCCGCCGAGCACCGCCACAAACAGATGGGCATCGCGCACCTCACCGGTCCGGCGGTCGACCACAACCGGCACCGTGTCGCCGGCGTAATCGACAAACATCTTCTCACCGCCCGCGTGGCTCTGCCGCATCGTCAGAGGCAGGCGGCCCTCCCAGCGCCGGAACAGGTCACACCAACGGCTGTAGCGATAGCCATCCGGGTGGGCGGCGACATACTCTTCCCACAGAACCTGCAGCGTCACATGCTTGCGCTTCAGCTCACGTGCTACCGCCGACCAGTCCGGTTCCGGCTGTTTGCGCCGGCCGGGCTTCATCCCAGGTAAGCCGTATAGGCAAGCTTCCAGGTCGGCATCGCTCATCTCGGCCGGGACCGGCCAGTTCAGCCCGGAGCGTGCAAACCGCTTCAGCATATCCCGGACCGTCGTCGGCCCGACCCCGGCACGCTCGCCAGCCATCCGCGTCGATAGCCCCGCTTCCAAGCTCAGACGTAAAATCTCGCGCACGTGGCGCATCCTAACCCTCCTCGTCGGCATCCATTCCTCCGGTCGTTGCCCGACCGGAACATGCCCCAAGGATCACGTTCTCCTAACTCCGAACTGCGCGCGATCGTGTCGGAATCCCGCGCGGGTAATTCTCGGAATGCTGCGCGCCATCAGTTCGGAATGCCGCGCGCGATCAAATCGGAACGGTGCGCGCGATGATCTCGGAATCCGCACCGCGGCCAAGCGGAAAGCTGGCGCTCGCCTGAAGGAGGCTTCGGGATGAGCGAACGGCGGCGTGTAAAGCCATCGGCTGTTGCCGCATGACGGTTCGCTACGAGACCAGCAGGCCGGACGACCGCGAGCTTCGCGAGCGGATGAAGGCGATCGCGCAGGAGCGTCGCCGGTTCGGCTACCGGCGTCTTCTCGTGATGCTGAGGCGGGAGGGCCTGGTCGTGAACCACAAGAAGCTGTTCCGGCTCTACGGGAGGAGAAGCTTGCTGCTCGCCGCCGTGGCGGCCGCAAGCGGGCGATCGGGACCAGGGCGCCGATGCTGGTGCCGCTGAGGCCGGACGAGCGCTGGTCGCTCGACTTCGTATCGGACCAGATCACGGACGGGCGCCGCTTCCGCATCCTGGCCGCCGTCGACGACTGCACGAGAGAGTGCCTGGCACTCATCGTTGATACGTCTCTCTCGGGCATGCGGGTTGCCGAGAATTGGACCGGCTCATCACCGAGCGCGGCGGGTCGAGAATGATCGTCAGCGACAACGTCCTAAGCGCGGAACGAAATGGAGCCTGCAGTCAAGGTCTCTCTATCCGCCAGCATGCTCTCGCTGCGTGACGTTGGTCAAGTCGTCGAAACAGGCGGCTTCCACCGGCAAGGGAAAAGGTCTCGTCCATAGCAAACAAAGGGTACGCACGGAGGCGGCCCTCACCGTCCTCAACACGAGCTTCTGATCCAGGCGAAAGACCCGAACATTATCTACAGGGTCATCGAAGCGATGCCCTCACGGCCCTTAGCTGACAGAGGTTCTTCCACCTGGCACCCGCCCTTCAACGAAGGGCCGGTAGTCGGAACCACCTTTGACGACAGCGTGCACGACGCGCGCCATCTTGGCGGTAATAGCGGTCATTGCCTTGCGGCGTAGATCGGGATTGTCGCGATCCCTGGCAATGTAGCGTTCGAACTTATGACGGAAGCCATTCTCCCGCTGGCGGATGGCGACTTGTCCGGCGATCCACAGGGTGCGGCGCAGCCGAGCATTGCCGAATTTGGAAAGGCGGGTCTGGCCGCGATATTGGCCTGACTGCTGTGTCGAGAGGTCCAGCCCACAGAACTTTAGAAACTGGCGATGATGACCGAAACGGCGAAGATCGCCGGCTTCGGCAATGATCGTCAGCGCATTGATCGGCCCGATGCCGGGGATCTGGCGAAGGAGCTGATAATCCTGGCTGTGCCGCAACAGCTCATCGGCCTGGGCTTCGATCTCATTGCGTTGCCGGATCAGGCTGCGTGCCTCGTCAATGACCATCCGGAACATGCGAATGGCAGGGGCATCGAGCGGCAGCGGCAGTCCGATCGATGAGCGCGCCGTCTCGTAAATATCCATCAGGATCTGTGTCTTGCTGACCTTGCGACCGACGACATCCCACGCTCCTGTCACAAACTCCTCCTTCGTCAAGGCCGTGATGCTTGCCGGGGTAGGAAAGGCATGGAGGAAAGCGAAGAACCAGTCGCTGCGGCTGTTCCCCCGGAAGCGATCGATCTCGGGAGAATACAGCGGCAGGTAGTGCGTCAGGATACGGTGCTGGATCTCGGTCTTGGCCCTGGCGATCGCTTCATGGGTCTTCGACAGCTCCTGCACGTCGTTGATGCCGGCGCGCAGCGGATCATGGTAGACTTGTGTCGCCTGGATCCTGAGCATGTGCAGCATCACCTGTGCATCCTTTGGATCGTTCTTGTCCCAGCTGTTGTGTAACGCTTCTCGTGTTCGGGCCAGCGCCAGCGACGACACCAGGCCGCACCTCAAACCCGCTTCAGCCAGGCGCCATGCTATCGGCCGGTGATAGTTCCCGGTCGCCTCAAAGGCGCAGACCACAGGGCGGCCATATGCCTGCAGCACCTCTATCAGATGGTCGTGCTCAGCACGGGTGTTGAGGACCAAAAGGCGACGCCGGCGCTTGTGACCTGGTGCTTCGATCAGAACTTCATTGCGCACCTTGGCAATGTCGATCGCTATCAGCACCGCGGCGGCGGGTGTAGAATCTGAAGTGGTCATGGTCGGTCCCTCCGGAATGGGTTGTGAACATTCACATTCTAGAGAAACTTTGACTGGCCATGGCCGCCTCGACAGCGGTGCGCGCCTGCAGCGAAAAGCTGCGCGCACCGCTCTCTCGGTCGCCGCCACTCCTTCATTCCGTAGGTGCTATGGCAGCGAGTTCACCTCGAACGCCATCCTCTCCTGGGCGGATCCAAGAATAGCCCCTTCTTCTCATTCGGCGGCTTTTTCCACAGCCTTCGGCCTTTCCGGCCTCGTTCGCCATCGGGAGGTCGCTGCGGCATAGGCAGCTTCCGCCTTTTTGACTCGGGATCGTTCTTCGGCCCGCTTGGCCGGGATGTTGTAGTCGAAGGCGGTGCCGCGCCCGGCATGGCTGGTCGGGAGGCCGGCACGCAGCTCGACCGATCTGAACTTGCGGGCGAGCAAGGCCGGCAGGGCCCAGATGTAGTGGGTATCCTTGCTCAGCATGTGCCAGATGATCATTGCAAGCTTGCGCGCAGTGGCGACGGCCGCGATATGCTTCCCTCGACGCGAGGCGATCCGCTTGCAGAAGGCGCGCAGAGGACCCGGCGAGCGCGCAGCCGCCCATGCCGCCTCGACCAGCATCCCCCGCGCATGGCCGCGGCCCTGTTTGTGATGCGGCGATGGTAGGCCGGTCCCTCACCGGACTGCCGCACGCTCGGATTGAGGCCAAGATAGGCGACGAGCCTCTGTGGATCGCTGAAGCGCTGTATGTCGCCGATTGCCGCGGCAACGCTTGCAGCCACCGTGACGTCGATGCCGGGCAACGTCATCAGGCGGCGGATTGTCGGATCCTGGAGGGCATGCACCGCGATATCCGCCTCGACCACCGTCAACGCCTCGTTGATCTGCGAGGTGGCGCTCGATCGCGGCGCGCTCATCCGCGGGCAATGTTTGCCTCGTCAGCCATTTGCGCCCGCTGATCCCGAACGAGGTTCCCATGCGGACACGGTGGAATCAGGCGGGCGTGGAGGATTGACTGGATCAGGTTCTCCAGCCGCGAACGCTGGCGAACCAGCTGTGTCCGTCTGGTGACCTGTCTTCGGATGGCAAGTGTCCCCGGATCCGGAACCCAGACCTCCGGCAGAAAGCCCGAGGCGTAAAGCTTCGCAAGGACAGTGGCGTCGATCGTGTCAGTCTTCACCTTCGCGTGCGCGATCATATGCACCTGCTTGGGATTGGCGATCACGATCCGATCCACGAAGGGCGACAGCACTTCAGCGGCGGCGGTGGCATTGCCGGTCGCCTCGATCACCACATGATCATCGTGGGTGAGTTCCCTCCTGGCGAACTCCTCGAGCTCATTGCGCAGCATTTTAACGCGGCCGAGCTTGACGATCTCGCCATCAAGCAACGACACGACCTCGGCGGCTACGCGGTGTATGTCCATGCCGATAATACGCACGGTTCCCTCCACCATCGATGGCAGGAGCGTGTTCGCTCTAGCGACAGGCCGGATAGTTTCATGCATCCTATGCCGTCGGCGGCCAGCAGCCCACCTTGCCTGGGAGGGGTCATTGTCGTAGGTGCCGCGCGTTGATCCACCTTCAGGTGGCTCGGTATCTATGAATGAATTCTCTCACCCTTTGTTTGCGGTGCATCTCGGCGCGCGCCCAGCGTTCCCCTGTGTCCGCGCATTTCCGCTGGGCCTCGCGAAAGAGCGTTTTTGCCACGGAAAGCTGGTCGTCTGTTGATTGTTTTCCGGGTCCGCCTCCGAACCGCAGAGCGTCCCTGCACTCTTCAAGACTCGCCGGCAACACATCAGCGAGATGGCTAGCCAGCTCGCTTCGGCGCTCCGCGACGCAGCTATCCTGAGACAGGCGTTCCGTGATCTCACCAACTAGTGTGTGGGCCTTCCTGAAAGGAGTGCCTCGCGACGCCATCCGTTCGGCGGCGACGGTCGTCATCGATGAGCCGTCTTCTAGATTTTCACGCATCGACCTCACGTTGAAAGACATAAACTTCACGATGAGCGACGTTAGGGTTATGGCCCGCTTCAGCGCATCTTTAGCAAGGCCCAGAGAAGAGCAGCCGTAGTTGCTTGCTTCGATCGAGTTGCTGAAAGGCGACTTGCAGGTAGCCGTTGCCGCAGAAACGTATGCGGCGATCACGGTGCTTGCCGACCCCTTGATGTGTTCAAGCAGAAACGGGTTCTTCTTTTGAGGCAGCATGGAAGAGCCGCCAGCAAGACTGTGAGGAACGTCGATGAGAGCGAACTCATGTGTCGTCCAAACCTGCAGGTCCTGGGCCACACGACTGAGCAAAATTGAAATGCCAGCGAAGACTGAAAGCGCCTGCAGATGATGATCGCGGCTTGCAACCGCATCGATTGAATTGAATGACGGTAGTTCGAATCCCAGAAGATTTGCGGTCTTCAACGGATCTATAGGCATGCTGGTGCCTCCGCCGGCACCCGCTCCCATAGGGCAGTTCCTGATGTCTTCCAGCAGGCAATGGAGGCGCTGGCGCTCCCGCCCCAGAGCGAAGAAGACGCCGAGCAGGTAGTGCCCGGGCGACCCAGGGAGCGCGATCTGATACTGACTGTACAACGGACTCACAAGTCCCGACGCCTCTTCCGCTCGTCGAAGCAGTGCATCCTGTACAATCCCTGTTTCTTGCGAGATTGAACATGCGGCTTCCCGAAGGACCAGGAGAGAAATGGTCGCGTTCAAGTCGTTGCGGGACCTCGCAAGGTGCAGCCAGCCGGCCTTTTCCGGTCCAGCTCTGGCGGCAAGTTCCGCCTCATAGGCTAGGTAGAGGCCACGCGGAGCATCGCGGCCCTCCAAAGACTGAAAGCCCTCGTCCTGGAGGTCCAAGATGTGCTTGAGGAGATCGGCAGCGGCTGCTTGGCTGACCAAGCCCTGGTCCGCAAGCATCACCAGATGTGCTTCGTCTATGGCCGCTTGGTAATGCAGAAGGCGACCGTCACGCGAGATTTCGATAGGCGGAGCGAGCAACTTCATCGCGTCGGGATGTAGGTTCCACATGCCGTCGCTTGGCCCAGCGACTTGCTTGTTGTCCGATTCGCCAGTAGCCGCCTCGATATCGATTGCAATGGAATCGATCATCTGTTGAGCTGCGGCGGCGGCAGCTTCGAGTTCATCAGCGACGCCTACGGCGTAGGCTACGCGGTCTCTAAAGTCGCCGTTTATTTGAACTTCCTCCCCCTCAGATTTCAGAAGCCCCGCGTCGGGTACTGTCGGCTCTGGATTTCGAGAAAAGCTCAGGCGTTTGAGCTTGCCGGATTTATGAGCGAGTTGGAAACGGATGGCTCCCGCCCTTGCGCTCACCCGTGGAGGCGTGAAGCCTTCTCCCACGTAAAGTCCAATCACCATGTCAAGGACTGACGTGCCCAAGGCGTGCGAGAGCATGACTGGAATCATTCCGCCAGCCAGCCTGGGGTTGACCTCGATGATGACGGGGCCCGACTCCGTTATCACGAATTCCACATGAGCCGGTCCGAACTTCAGGCCCAGAGCTGACACCGCTCGCGCAGCGAAAGAAGCCAGTTCCTTGAGGGATGGCTCCGGTAGCGGGGCCGGGAAGTCGTGCCCTATCTCGACGAAGCAGGGAGCCGGGCCTTTGTGCTTGGCAAGAATTCCAAGGCAATGCAGCGTCCCATCGTAAGCAATTATCTCGGCAGAGTATTCCTTACCCGGTATATATTGCTGGATGAGGATGTCGGGACTGGGCAGATTCACTTGATCCAACAACACGTCCTTTGCACTCTCAAATGCCTTGATGGCGGCTCCGGCACTATCGCACAACCGCACTCCGCTACTACCGCTTCCGGAGACCGGCTTCACGACCACCGGCAGAGTAGCTTGTGTAAGGATGTTCTCGACGTCTCTGACGGAAGTGGCCAACTGAGTTTTAGGGATCGTGATTGAAGCTCTTTCCAACTCGACCGCTTGCTGCCATTTGTTCCGGCAGGTGGCTATAGCACCCGAATCCGCTGTTGGCAGCCCGATCGCCGCCGCGAGGCTTGCCGCTGCTTCCACAAAATAATCTGAAGACGAATATATTCCCGCGAGGCTTTTTAATTTGACGGCGACCCCAATGAGTTCATCCGGGCTGCGGGTTTCAGCTTCGATCACTTCAGCGACGGAGTCCCTGAGAAACGGGTAACGCGCGGGATTGCGCGTGACGAGGTAGGGCTCAAAGCCCAGGAATCGGGCCCGCTTCATCAATAGTTCACCGGTGCCTGTCGTGTTGCTTTCCACGAAAAGGAAGCTACCCCGGTTCGTCATGAAGCATTCTCCAGCAAGTGTAGGACAGCTTCCCGGCTTCTCCGATTCCAATGATATCGGTTCCATGGTGGGAGAGCCGTCGAGGGATGATTTTCGGTTGCCGGCGCGTCCAGGGGTACACCTTCATCTAGACTTCCGTTCTGCTCGAGCCACTTATGATCGTAAACAGCTTCGACGTAGCGGTGGCCTTCATCAGGACATATGACGACTACTGTCTCTTCCGGATACTGCCGAGCGCGCCAGCGCCCCACGACGTAGCTCGCGCCGGAAGTCGGTCCGGCGAAAACGGCGTGCCGCTCGTGGAGAGTACGCGTGGCGGCAAACGCGAGCGGAGCCGAGATGAAATGCACCTCGTCGTATAGTTCGTGCTTGACGTTCTTCGGGACAAGACTGTTCCCCAGTCCCCGCAGTTTCCGTTCGCCATCCTGTTGGCCAAAAATGACGCTATTGAAAGTGTCCACTCCAATTAGCCGCGCGCCAGGGGCTTTTTGGCGGAGGCGCTCCATCGTTCCGCAAGTAGAGCCGCCTGACCCCACAGAACCGATTAACGTTATGTCGGCGTCCAATATCCCCGATATTTGGTCCGCGAAGTGCGCATACGCTGCGGGGTTGTCCGGTGTTTCGTATTGCCGGGGCCAGAAACAGGAGGAGCCCAACTGTCTCATCCTAGCGTGTAATGCGTCGAGGCGGCTTCTTTGATAACCACCCCGCTTCGCTTTTTCGGTTATTATGACAATTTCGGCTCCCAAGGAGATCAACCTGTTTTCCAGGCCTTTGTCCATCACTGGATCTGTGAAGATTTCGAGCTGAAAACCATGTTCCCGGCAAACTACGGCCAAACCGAGTGCGAAGGTTCCACTCGAGGTCTCGATAACTTTCATGCCGTCAGTCAAATTTCCTCGGGCTAGCGCTTTCTCAATGATATACTTCGCAGGGAGAAGTTTCATGAACGCGAACTGCGCAAGATAAAGGTTTGTCTCGCACATAATAATGCTGGGGAGAGCATAGGCATCAGAATAGCTGGAGAATGGCAGGCGTCTGCGAACAGCGTTCATATTGCTACCTCAGCGAGATCCAGTCATGGTCAGATATACTTTTGGCGAGTTGTCGATAGGGGATACATGGGCGAGCACGGACCGAAGCTTCTGTGGAAAGTCAGCCGCCATTCGGTCAAGCAGAATCCCAATCATCGTGCCGCTGTGCGCGACTATGACCCCGAGAGCGCCAGTTGACTCGGATGCTTTCAGCATCGAGTTCAGATGCTCCTTTGGAGCCCGTTCCTGATGCAGGAGCGCGCTGGTCGTAGCTATTCTGCCTATCGTGGCCGTGTCACCCCGCGAGATTGCGATTCGTGCGCAGTGGAGCAATTGGTGATATTCTGCTCTGCGACCGGCGGAGATTTCACCTCGCCGCTGATCATAATCGACGGTTTCGACAGTTCCTCCTTCATCGATGCCAACGATTGCTAGCGGCGGCATTTGCCCAAGGAAGGAGAGAAGGCCACATGCACGCTGCTGATATGCGACCACTCCTGGGTACATCACCCCGTCGGATGGCTCGATCTCCGCCATCAGCTTCTCGATCAATGATGTTCGGACTCTGCGTCTGAAGCAGCATGCGATTGACCGTGCCGTCGCAACGAGATCCGCAGACGAACTCGCCAGCCCTTTGCCTTCGGGGAGCTCAGATTCCAAAAAGAGGAATCCTCCTGAGGCGCCGAGCGCAACCACCAGGTTCTCAGCCAACCGCTTAGCTTTGATTTTATGTGGCGGACAAACGGTTACGCATTGTGTGCCTGCAATCGGCATGAAGTGAGCTCGCGCAAAGAGCGCGATGGGCATCGTGACCAAGAAGTGGGGGTCCCGGGGAACGGAGTCGACCGCCAACTGGCCTTGCAGCAACTCGCCGAATGTGCCGCAACAAAGAGCGTCGCTAGAATGAACTCTTGGCTGCCCGTCCTCGTCGGTAATGTGGGCTGCATCTGCGCCATCGAACGTCTGATAATACATGTATGGCCTCCACACTTCATCGGCGGCCGCTTCGAGAAGTTCTCTAGTCGAGATGCTCGCCCCGCTTTCTCGAGAGCCGATAGGATGCGTGGAATTTTGGATCACCATATCACTTCCCGCGTCAGGTATATCGAAGTGTGATTTGCTGCTACGAGCCCAGATCATCTTAAACAAGTCAGCGTTTCGGTTGGCGTACTTTTAAGTACCTAGGTGCGCTAGGCGCCTAACTCGGGATTTCGGGGTGAACGTACCATTGTTAGTGATTTTAGCTCGCAAAGATTCTGTGAAATTGTATTTAGGATCTGTTGCACCGTGTGAATTCCGGCGGCGTGACATGGAATGCCTCAGTGAAACGAATGCCTCAGTGAAACTCGTTGGCGCCGCGTCAAAGCCATTTTGAGCAGACCAATGGTCCTGCTTTGCCACCTTCGGGCGGATCTGATGGGACTGTCAGGAGTTCTGTGCGCGAGGCCATGATGATAGAAAGGAGAGAATCATCACATGGCATCGAGAAGGAACGTATGGACCAGTTGCTTGCTGGTCGTGATCCGAATGGGATTTTGCCAAGGGCGGATTGCTCAACGACCTGAGAAGGCGCTTCGGAGCGGATACTGAACGTCGAGCCAGACGAGCACCTCGATGAGGAGCGCGCCGAGGGCGGTGCCAATCGACCGAACGGCCATTCGAAGAATGCAGTTTTGACCGGCAGCTCGAACGACAATGTCGATCCCGCGCGGACCGGGCGGGACCTTCGCTGATCGCCAGGTACCGGCGCCGCTTTCCCTACTTCGACGCCAAGATCCTGTCGATGTATGCGCGGTTATGAGCGTGTGCGAGATCCGCGTATGGGGCGTCCTTTGCTGTTCTTATGTGCCAATCCGGCCCGTTGCGCGACAGGCGGGACGAGTTCGAGCTCGGCGTTGCTGTGTGCCCGCATGTCGCGCTACACGTCCTGCGCAGCGTTGCTTGTTCCGCAGTCTCAGACCGTCAGGCTCATGTTGTAATCGGTCAGGAAATCCTGAAGGGTCAGGATGCACTCCACCCACCTAATGCTGTCGGTCGCGTTGAGTAAGGTGCGTGCGCGGTCGACGGACAGCAGTGGTGCCACTGCGGCATTACCGTCGTCCAGCAACGTTGTGAACCGGGTGCGCAGCATTCTGTCATACGTCGGATCCTGAATGGGCGGGTACACGCTCTTAACTCGCTGCACCACCGACTGCGGCAGCAGGTCGGCGGTGGCGGCCCGCAGCAGGCTCTTCTCGCGCCTGTCGAAAGTCTTGTGAGCCCAAGGGGCGCCGAACACGTACTCAACGAGGCGGTGGTCGCAGTAGGGGACCCGCACCTCGAGACCCAAAGCCATGCTCAGCCGATCCTTGCGGTCGAGCAGAGTCGGCAGGTAACGCGTTAGAGCGAGGTAGCAGACCTCACGCATACGACGCTCGTGCGGATCGGCCGAGGCCGGCCCGGTCACGGCGGGTACTTCCGCAAGTGCCCTTCGGTACTGCTCGTCGAGGTATCCGGGGAGGTCGAGCTCCTCGACGAGTCCGGGGTCTAAAGACTGGTGCGCGATATCGACGTGGCCGGACCACGGAAATGTGTCGGCCTGAACGTGCGCGGGATCGTGGAACCACGAGTAGCCCCCGAAAAGCTCGTCGGCCGACTCCCCGGACAGGGCCACCGTCGAGTGTTGCCGGATCGCCCGGAACAGCAGATAGAGTGAGCTGTCCACGTCGCCCCAAGTGAAGGGCAGGTCACGGGCGTGCAGGGTGCTGGCCCGCACGCCCGGCTCCATGAGGTCATCCGCAGACAATGTTATATCCATGTGGTGGGTACCAACGAACTTCGCGACCTCCTCCACATACGGACCGTCAGGTGTGCCGCACATCGGGCCAGGGGTGAAATGTTCGGTGTAGCCGACGAAGTCGACGGCGAAGGACCGGATCCGTTCGTCGCTGAAGCGCGCGGCCAGTGCGGTCATGGCCGAGGAATCAAGCCCGCCCGACAAGAGTGTGCACAGCGGCACGTCGGCGATGAGCTGCCGCTGGATCGTGTCATCGAGCAACTCACGGACGCGCCGGACGGTGGTAGGCACATCGTCGGTGTGTCCGCTATCGGTGAGATGCCAATAGCTCATCTGCTTGATGCCATCCCGGGTAACGCGGACGATGTGGCCGGGCCGTACCTCACGCATGCCGCGGAACACGGTGCTGTCCGGGTCGGGGACAGAGCATAGGGTTTGACGAAGCCCGTCGGCGTCCATGGCCCGTTCCGCGAGACTATTGGCCAGGATCGCCTTTGGCTCGGAGCCGAATAACACTCCGTGCTCGGTGGGGTAGTAGTAAAGCGGCTTGATGCCGAGCCGGTCGCGTATGAGAAGCAGTTCGCGCTTGGCGGTGTCCCAGATTGCGTAGGCAAACATCCCGTTGAGTTCGCTCACGGCGCTGCGGGGGTCACGGCGGCCCCACTCAACGTGCGCGCGCAGCACGACCTCGGTGTCACTGCTCGTGTCGAACCGATGGCCCAGGGCGGCAAGCCGTTGACGCAGTTCGCGGTAGTTGTAAGTCTCGCCCGTGTAGACGAGCACCAGCGCCGGTCGGCCGTCTTCCTGGTGCGTCATCGGCTGGCGACCGCCCTGGATATCGATGATCGCCAGGCGGCGGTGTCCCAGTGCCGCAGTCCCGTCGATCCAAGTCCCCTCGTCGTCCGGACCACGAAAGGCCATGGTGGCCGTCATGTCAGCAAGCTCCCTTCGCGCGTCGGGACTCCCCAGGTCACGACCGAAATCAATCCATCCACAGATGCCGCACATGCTTTTTGCTCCTTCGCTAGGTAACTGTCGCGCAACTTCGGCCCGCGGTGCACCCGCACCCCGCCAACAAGCTATGAAGCTTCACGCCCGGCTCATCGACTCAACTTGAGTAAACTCGATAAGTCGCGACGGTTCGTTCCCAGATGCCGACTCCTATCATAGCGACACGCAACGCGCACCGACCTGTTCTGGTAGTGTGTCAAGTGTTATGGAGTTCAATTTCGATGGAGGCCGGTGACACGCGGCGCCGAGGTTTGTGCTGGCAGCACAATCTGTCTCAAACGGACTACCACCTCATAGCCAGTATTCATGAAGCACCAAGCTGTTTCGCGGCTCCGTAGGCCACGCCACGCAGCCAGCGTACGTTTGAACGCCCATTTTTCTGCATGAAGCACGCGTGGAATCCTATGAGTAAAAGTGTGAATCACCACCGGATCTTTGAGGTTTGACGGCGGAGCCGGTGCGGTCGCGACGCAAGCTGCGTCATTAGTCGGACGAGGACAAGGCGCCGATTTGGGGAGGCGTTCGCGCGCCGGGGGCGCAATTGCTTTGGCGATTGCCCACTCTCACGGATTAGGAGGTCTATGCACTCCACAACATGCCGGGAGTGGACATCTTCACCTTCACCCTGACGAGCGGCGTCATGCTCGCCGCATCCGACCGCTTCGACATCAAGTCGGCAAGGGCGGACGCGCGGCTCGGCTTCGCTTAACAAAAGTGCTCAAGTTCAAGATCCCCTTCTGATTCATACCTGCTTTCATAGAAAGAATGCCAACTTCTTTGCTCGCCAAGATCGGCTTTGCACCTACAACTCGATAATTCCGGCGTTTATCGCCTTTATAGCTGCAACCGTTCTGCTAGACGTATCCAGCTTTCTGAAAACGCTCTTTATGTGGAAATTAACAGTATTCACGGTTATCCCCAGAATGATTCCTATTTCCCGCGATGATTTCCCTCTCGCCGTCCACAAAATACACTCTTTTTCTCTTGAAGAAAGGCGAGGATCTTTCTCGAAGCCAATCGGATCCGCGAAATTTTCGAGCTTCAGATGGAAATGCAATGCAGCAAGTTGCAAGTAGGTGATTGTCTTATTTTGGAATTCGCAGCCACCGAGTTGTGCGAAGCTCATGATCGCCAAGCTGGCATCCGAGCCGTGTAGTGGAACGCTGATGCCTGACCTCAAGCCGCACGTCGCAGCCTCATCGAAAAGACGCCGTTCCTCTTCAGTTGTACCTATGTCATTGTACACCTCGCTCCACCGAAAGGCGCTTGCCCGCTTTCGACTCATCTTGATGATGGGATCGATCCTGTCGTAGCCCATTTCGAAATAGCGCTGCTGCCATTCATCAGGATATTTCGGCATGATCGCCGGACCACCTGAAAGTGAGTGATAGGCGATCCACGGGCAATCAAAATTCAGGGCAAATGCAGATAACAGGTCGAACAACTCCTCGGAATGAGCAACACCATCCGTCTGGTCGATAAATCGGCCGAAATGGGCCGCAAGCGCCTCACTAGTCGCCATCGGAAAATGCACCGACGGGACCAAGGAAAGTCGGTCGGACACGCTGTTAGTCAGCCGCCGCCGTTGAGTGACTGCGGTCTTCGACGAGTGTTCCATCTTCTCTCCTCCGCAGCCTGTGGCATCGGGACGCCGTCCCTGGTATGGACAAAGCTGCCGGCGGGCCAGCATCGCCATAGCCTACCTCTTTACAGCAAAGTATGAAGTTATTTCCGATTAAATGAGTATTAAGCTGCGATTTCGGAAGTGTGAAGGTATGTGATCATTGGTGCCTATTTGTCCTGCTGCTCCTCCTTGAGAGGGGCTTATAGTGTTCATCCGGAGCGTGGGGCACCGGGAGCGGGCAGGCCGTCTTCAAACCGACTGCCGAGAGCCCTCGGAGGCCGCGCCGCTATTTCGGAGTTGCTTCGCAAGCCTAGGTGTCGTCTACCGTGAACAATCTTGACGGCTAAGCGGCAAGCTGCTTCGTCCGGCTCAGGAACGCGTCGATCACGAGCCACAAAAACGCCTTCAGCCACCTGAGGAGGAGGGAGAAGTTGTAGCCGGCTCGGCCAGGATGGCGTTGATCGCATCGCCTGCGCGCGTGAGCAAGGTAATTGCGGTCCATTGTGTGTTCGTTCATGATGTGACTAATCACCGGCTGGACGGCCGATCGTCGTCGCATCTCGCAATTTGATGGCCGGCGTCACGCGGCGCTTCTGGCCTGCGTTGAAGATCCTGAGCTTATGGCTTTGCGGGTCATTGTGGCCTCGAAAGCCGGCATCAGCGAGGATGCGCTGCGTTTCGGATCCGATGATCCGTTGCATGTCGGGATAACCGGGCAGGCTATGGCCATCAGGTTCCCGGGAAGTGCTATGGCGTGCAGGGCGAACTGACAGTCCCCTGTGAGCGCGCTTCAGCGTCGTCGCCACGGACACCTTCACCCCGGGCGTAGAGCGCGTGAGCCTTGCCCTTGCCGCGGCGGACTGCGATGAAAGCAGTGGAATCACGGTTCGCCAGGCTGCCAAATCGCCAACTGGGATTGCAAGAAAACTATTCACAAACTGGCCGCTACCTGCGGAACCGCAAATTGGGCTTATCAGCGACTTGCGAATTCTTCACGGCCGACTCAAGAGCTTGAAAGCCGAACTGCTCTCGCGCACCGTCTCAGCCAAGCCAAGGCGGCAAACGGCCATTACGCTGATACGTCGTACAACTCTGTCCGGCGTCATTCGACGCTCAACGATCTCAGTCCGGTTCAGTTCGAAAACGCTCTCCACAAAAGCGGAGCAAGACCAGCGACCGCATTGTGCGGATCCGGCGTCGCTGATGATGCTCTTCCCGCTACGTTATGGCGGAAGAGACCGTGGCTTGGCCGAGGTCCCCGCCACTCGAGCCGGTGGCCTTCAAGTGAGCCCCGTGAACGGTCTGCGTATCAGCACGCGAATGAAGAACTCGACCATCGAGGTATAGTCGAAGACCGGAATGCCGGTCGCTTGCTGGACCGCCGCAGCGTATGGCGGCAGGTTCCGCACTCAAGCAGCAACACCCCAATGTCCGGCCGGTCTTTAAGTAGAGCCACCGCAGCATCGACTACTTCGGCCTCTAGGGCGCTGACGTCCAGGTCGCCGCTGGCCGTAACCCAATCGGCGGCGAACGCCGGAGCGCCCTCGAGTCCGGCGACGACCACCCTATGCTCGTTGGCTCGCAGCCCGGCCGCTTCCAACATGTCCTGAGTCAGCGAAGAGGAACTTCTTACCAATGATGCCTAGCGCTTTGCCTCTGGGAAGCATCTGCTCGAGGAAGGAGCGAGGAGAAGGCTTGATAGAAACACGGGCACGTCTACCGCGTCGCGGACCGCTTCCTGGTATCTGATCGAGTACTCGCAGCCGCAGGTGATCAGTTGCGCCCCCTCGCGTAGAAGTTCGGTCGCTGCCTGAACCACAACCGATGTCAGTTCCCCCGTGCCGTCGAAGTAGATGAGCTTGATGCGGTCGGCCCGCTTGGCCCGGAACACGTAGACCGCGCCCGAGAACGGTTATGTGGCGCGCCACATAACCGTTCTTATGCGTCGGGCGAGATTATGTGGCGGAGCCGCCCTGACCCCTTTCGGGCCGGCCAAACCCAGCTTGCCTCCGCCACATAACATTCAGATGGAGTTCAGCAGTTGCAGAACGGAGTCATTTGGTCGGAAACGCACGCCGTGATCGCCGGTGACGCCCGCTGCGGATTCCGAGATCATCGCGCGCACCGTTCCGATTTGATCGCGCGCGGCATTCCGAACTGATGGCGCGCAGCATTCCGAGAATTACCCGCGCGGGATTCCGACACGATCGCGCGCAGTTCGGAGTTAGGAGAACGTGATCCTTGGGGCATGTTCCGGTCGGGCAACGACCGGAGGAATGGATGCCGACGAGGAGGGTTAGGATGCGCCACGTGCGCGAGATTTTACGTCTGAGCTTGGAAGCGGGGCTATCGACGCGGATGGCTGGCGAGCGTGCCGGGGTCGGGCCGACGACGGTCCGGGATATGCTGAAGCGGTTTGCACGCTCCGGGCTGAACTGGCCGGTCCCGGCCGAGATGAGCGATGCCGACCTGGAAGCTTGCCTATACGGCTTACCTGGGATGAAGCCCGGCCGGCGCAAACAGCCGGAACCGGACTGGTCGGCGGTAGCACGTGAGCTGAAGCGCAAGCATGTGACGCTGCAGGTTCTGTGGGAAGAGTATGTCGCCGCCCACCCGGATGGCTATCGCTACAGCCGTTGGTGTGACCTGTTCCGGCGCTGGGAGGGCCGCCTGCCTCTGACGATGCGGCAGAGCCACGCGGGCGGTGAGAAGATGTTTGTCGATTACGCCGGCGACACGGTGCCGGTTGTGGTCGACCGCCGGACCGGTGAGGTGCGCGATGCCCATCTGTTTGTGGCGGTGCTCGGCGGATCGAGCTTGTCATTTGCCTGCGCGACGTGGACCGAGCAGTTCGCGGACTGGATCGAGGCGCACAATGGCGCCTTCGCCTTCTTCGGCGGCGTGGCCCATCTTCTGGTCCCGGACAACGCGAAGGTCGCGGTGATTAAGGCGTGTCACTTCGATCCGATGGTCAACCGCAGCTACACCGACATGGCGCGTCATTACGGCACGGCGGTGCTCCCGGCAAGACCGAGGAAGCCACGCGATAAGGCGAAAGTCGAGGCCTGTGTCGGCATTGTCGAACGCTGGGTCCTGGGCCGCTTGCGCAACCGGATCTTCTACAGCCTGGCCGAGGTGAACGCGGCGGTCGCCGAATGCATCACCGATCTCAACGACACACGGGTGCTTCGCCAGTTCAGCAAAACGCGGCGCCAGCTGTTCGAGGAGATCGACGCGCCGAACCTCAAGCCGCTGCCGGCGGAACGGTGGGTCCACGCTGAGTGGAAGCGTTGCCGAGTCGGACTCGATTATCACATCGCGATTGAGCACCACCATTACTCGGTGCCCTGGCGCTTCGCCCGCCGCGAGGTCGAGGCTCGAATTACCACACGCACCGTCGAAATCTTCCTCGATGGCGAACGCATCGCCGCGCACATGCGTGGCAGCGGCAACGGGCGGCATACGACGATCCCCGAACATATGCCCTCGAGCCATCGGCGCTACCGTGAATGGACGCCCGTGAAGATCCGGGAGGAAGCGGCGCGGATCGGGCCGATGCTGTCGTTGCTGGTTGAAAAGATCATCGAGGATCGGCCGCATCCCGAGCAGGGTTACCGTTCATGCCTCGGCATCATCGGGCTAGCGAAGCGCTTCGGCGCCGAACGCCTGGAAGCGGCCGCGCGGCGCGCGCTGGAGATCCAGGCGCGCAACTATCCCTCGGTCAAATCGATCCTCGAGAAGGGGCTCGACAAGGTTCCGGCGCGCGAAGCCTCGGACCACACGCCGATCTTCCACACCAACATCCGGGGCTCCGGATATTACAACTGAAAGGACTACAATGCTCAAACATCCGACACTCGAACTGCTGGGGCAACTCGGCCTGGCCGGCATGGCCCATGCGTTCATCGAATTGGAAAGCAACAGCGATGCCGACAACCTCAGCCACGCCGAATGGCTTGCCCTGCTGCTCGATCACGAGGCGACATACCGTAATGACCGGCGCCTTGCGCTCCGCCTTCGTCATGCGCGGCTACGCCACCATGCCGTGCCCGAGGATGTCGATTACCGTGCTGCGCGCGGTCTCGATCGTAAGCGGCAAGGGAACCCCACGTAGCGGCGGGTAGCTGAATTTGAGATTCATCGGCTTTCTGTTTGGAGCTGATGATGGGAATTTCTATAAGCACGCCTATGCCTGATGATAGAAACAGTCAGGTGATCGAGCATCTTGATATCCGTCCCCTTCGGGCCCGGCGCCAATGGTCGGAGGAGGCGAAGGCTCGGCTTGTGGCGGAAACGCTTGTGCCTGGCGCAAACATCTCGGCGATCGCGCGCGGTGTCGGCGTTGCGCCATCGCAGTTGTTCAACTGGCGGCGGAAGGCTCTTGGAAAGGACCAGCCGGCATCGGGTGGCGGTGATCCGGCGCTTCAGTTCACCCGGTTTGAGCCGCTCTACAGCGCGCCCGTGGAAATTGTCGTTGGCGACTTGATTGTGCGGGTGGGCAGCAGCGTGGACGCGGATCATCTTGCACGGGTGATCCGAGCGGTACGGGCGGCATGATCCCTTCGGGCGTGACGGTTTATGTTGCAAGTTCGCCGGTCGACTTCCGCAAGGGACCGGTCTCCTTAATGGCGCTTGTTCGCGACGGCGGTGTGGACCCTTTCGATGGTTCCCTTTATGTCTTCCGTTCGAAAAGAGCTGACCGGGTGAAGATCGTCTGGTGGGATGGATCAGGGGTTTGTCTCTATGCAAAAACGCTCGAGAAATCGCAGTTTTGCTGGCCGCGGATCGGGCCCGCGCGTGTCCGACTAAACCATGCGCAACTCTTGGCCCTGGTCGACGGCCTGGACTGGAAGCGGGTCCGGCCGGTAGCGGTAAAGCGGCCTCGGAGCGTGGGCTGAAACGCCTGAGGCAAAGTGAATCATGACTCTGAAATGATTGGGAAAAAGGTCACTCTTGTGCTGTGATGTCAGCCATGGAGACGGCTGCCGCAGACCTTCCCGACGACGTTGATGCGCTAAAGGCGATGGTTCTGGCGCTGACCGAAAAGGCGGCGCTTCTGGAGAACCAGGCTGCGCGAAACGAACGCCATGCGGCCGAGAGGATCGCGATCTCTGATAGCCGAGCGGAAGCGGCTGAGGCACGCATCAAGGCAGCCGACGAACGTATCGCCACCCTGACGGCGATTGTGAAGATGCTGGAGCGGTCGCGCTATGGCAGGAGCTCGGAGCGACTGGGCATTGGCGGACTGAGCGACGAGCAATGTGCCTTCGTGTTCGAGGAGATCGAGAGCGGCGTCGCCGAGGCGGTTGCGGATCTGGAAGCTGTAGCCCCGGATCGTGCGAGGCGCGCACCCCGTCCGCGCAAGGGATTTGCCGCCCATCTTGAGCGGGTGGAGCAGATCATCGAGCCGGAGGTGCCCGAGGATTGCGAGGGCTTGGATCGGCTGCTGATCGGCGAGGATGTGTCGGAACGTCTGGACGTCACGCCGGCGAAGTTCCGGGTGATCGTCACTCGCCGCCCGAAATATGCCTACAGAAACCATGACGGCGTATTCCAGGCGCAGGCACCTGCCCACATCATCGAGAGCGGCATTCCCACCGAGCGGCTTCTGGCCCAGGTCGCAGTCTCCAAATATGCCGATGGGCTGCCGCTCTATCGACAGGAAACTATCTATGCCCGCGATGGCGTCGAACTCAGCCGCGCGCTGATGGCGCAATGGATGGGCAAGGTCGGCTTCGAGCTTCAGCCGCTGGCCGATTATGTGCTGGAGCGCATCCGCCAGGCTGAAAGGGTGTTTGCGGACGAGACGTCGTTACCAACGCTTGCGCCGGGCAGCGGCAAAGTCCGGAAGGCATGGTTATGGGCATATGCCCGCGATGATCGGCCGTATGGCGGAACAGCGCCGCCCATGGTGGCGTATCGCTTCGAAGACAGTCGCGGCAGCGAGTGTGTCGCACGGCACGTCGCGGGCTTCACGGGCATTCTGCAGGTTGACGGCTACTCCGCCTACACCAAGCTCGCCAAGGCAAGTGCTGGAGCCAATGATGCCATGACGCTCGCAGGATGCTGGGCGCATTTACGCCGGCGCTTCTATGAGTTGCACATCAGCGGCGCCTCGCGTCTGGCATCACAGACGGTCGCAACGATGGCCGGCTTGTGGAAGGTAGAGGATGAGATCCGGGGCCATAGTCCGGTGGCTCGCATGGCTGCACGCCAGGATCGGTCCGCGGCGATCGTTGCCGACCTGTTCAGGCTATGGGAAAAGGAATTGCCTCGCATCTCCGGAAAGTCAAAACTGGCCGAGGCGATCCGGTATGCCACGTCACGTCGCGCAGCGCTCGAACACTTCCTCATCGACGGCCGGGCCGAAATCGACTCCAATATCGTCGAGCGCGCCATCAGGCCGCAAACAATAATCAGAAAAAATAGTCTCTTCGCTGGCTCCGAAGGCGGTGGACGCGTATGGGCGACCATAGCCACCATGTTGCAGACGGCAAAAATGAACGGCGTCGATCCACTCGCCTGGCTCCAGCAAACCCTTGAGCGCATCGCCAAGGGCTGGACAATCTCCCGCATCGATCAGCTCATGCCGTGGAACTTCAGTCCGGATACGCTGTGAGCTAACCGCTTACTCTCGATCGCCGGCTGTTCGACAAGCTGCTCAAGGGCGACTGGATCGCCGCCCATGAGAGCTTGGCCATCGTCGGGCCGGCCGGGGTCGGGAAGAGCTGGTTGGCCTGCGCCATCGGTCACAAGGCCTGCCGTGACAACCGTTCGGTCCTCTACACCCGACTGCCGCGGCTCATCGATGACCTGTCCCTGGCCAAGGGCGACGGCCGCATCGCCGCGCGCATGAAAAGCCTGGCCAGGGTCGATCTCCTTATCCTCGACGATTGGGGCCTCGAACCGCTCGACGGCAATGCCCGTCACCACCTGCTCGAAATCCTCGAAGACCGGTACGGGCGTCGCTCAACGCTGGTGACCAGCCAACTCCCGGTGGCCCGCTGGTTCGATCTGATCGGAGATCCCACCTACGCCGATGCCATCCTCGACCGCCTCGTACACAACGCTCACCGGCTCGAACTCAACGGCGAATCCATGCGCAGATCCATCATCTCCGCTGCCGCTTGACCGAACCGCAAATGCAGTGACATCTTCCCCGACGATCAGGTGCTCCACCTGCGCGCGATCAGATCGGAACGCTGCGCGGCATCAGATCGGAATACATGCGCGCCATCGTCGGAATCCGCAACCTTCCGCTCCCTTACGGAAGTCGACTGGCTTCGTCGCCACCATGACATTGACCGTTCCCATTGGCCCGATCACGACGTTGCCCTCAGCGCACGGATCACCGCTGCAACCGTCTTCGAATCCGCCCCACGACCCACCCGCATTGCGATGCCGTCGATCTCGAGCTCGATCACACCCGCGTCTCGAGCCGGCTCCCGCTTCCTTGGCTGTGGCCGATGCTTCCCCGTAGACTTCGGAGGCGCTGCCGTCACCACCGCCGGCACGAACATGGATTCCGATATCGCTGCCTCCCCCATCGGCCGGCGAGCAGCCCGACGCCAGATGAACAATTGCTGCGGGGAAAAGTCCATACCGGCGTGCCACGGCACAAACCGTCTCGCCCGCCTCGTAGCTCTCCGCCACTATCCGGGCCTTCTCCTCCGGCGGCCACTCACGCCGCCGACCCGAACCAGTGAAGATCTCCAGCCGACGGACCGGCTCCTCGTCCTTGGACTTAAGCGTAAACTCTGAAATCGTCATATGTCGAAGCCCTCAAAGGCCTCGAACATCGTCCCTTACATCCACGCGCGAAAGGTGCCGCCGGGACAGCGCTTACCCACTTTTCAGTGACGCTCCGCTTGCGGCGGTTGAATCGGTAGCAGCTCAAGCGAGAAGTGCACGACCCAACGCTGCACAGTCGAATGGTCGACGCTCAGGCCGCGCTCGGCTATCATCTCTCTTCCAGATCGCACAGGCTGAGATTGTAGGCCAGATAGCAGCGAACGCACAGCAGGATCACGGATCGGTCAAAATGGCACCCTTGAACATGACAAACTCCCTGAAAAAAGAGCAAGCGTCATGCAACAAATGACCTTTCCGAAAATTTACGGCAAAACCAAGCCAATAGGTCGAGAATCCGCCTGTTTCGTTCAATCCCTCTCCGATTCAGTCAATCAATGAACCACTCTAATCTAATTCGTTGCAGCAACATTGGAGCTGTTGCTCTTAAAAGACGAGAACGTCCGAAGCTGAAAACAAAGCGTTTACGGGCTGCCCAACAGCCAGGCCTCCCCCGACATTCTTGCGAATTGCCAGCAAACGGCTTCTCCCTATTAGTTCGACAACCACGTGCACGTCAGCGCCAAGAGGCGCCACGTCGAGGATCACACCAGCCAGGGAGTTGCGCTGGCGGTCATCAACGGTTTTCCCGGCGGTGCCATCGATGAGTTCGATGTTTTCCGGTCTGATGCAAAGTTCGGCGCTGTCCCGACGATCAGATGGGGCGGTGTTCGCGCGTATCTCTAGCCCATTTGTGGTCAGGTAGGAGCTAACCCCCTGGGCTGGCGGACCTTGCCTCGATCCGTGAAACCAATTTGACCTCCCCACGAACTCAGCGACAAACCTGTCAGCAGGCGATTGGTAGATCTCGGTCGGCGTGCCACGCTGGGCGACTCTTCCGGCTCGCATAACCACAACTTCGTCGCCCAAGCTGAGCGCTTCCTCTTGGTCGTGTGTGACAACGATCGTGGTGGCGCCAACCGACCTGAGGATCTCCTTGAGTTCAATGCGCAGTTCGAGGCGAAGCTTTGCATCAAGCGCAGACAACGGTTCGTCGAGCAGAACAATCTGGGGGTCGATCGCCAGAGCCCGAGCCAGCGCCACACGCTGCTGCTGTCCGCCGCTCAGCTGACGCGGATACCGAGCATCCATGCCGTCCAGTTGCACAAGCGCCAACATCTGCTTGATCCGGGCGGGTATCGCAGTTGCCGGCACCCCACGGTACCGCATCCCGTAGGCCACATTCTGCGCGACCGTCATGTGGGGGAAGAGCGCATAGTCCTGGAACAGAAGTCCGACATTCCGTTCGTAAGGCTTTAAATGACCGACATTCCGGCCGGAGATTTCCACGCTCCCGCTGTCAGGCTGTGCAAAACCAGCAATGATCCGGAGGGTCGTCGTTTTGCCGCAGCCGCTTGGCCCAAGGAGAGATAGGACTTTCCCCTTCTCTAGTTGTAGGGACACGGCGTCGACCGCAGTGAACTCCCCATATCTCTTACTGACGTTCTTAAGTTCCAGGACACTCATATACCTACTCTCCACTGATGCTGAGACCCATTGCCCGCTCGAGACCCAGCACCCGGTCCAGTACGACCAGCAATACAACGGTCAAGCCCATCAGGACCACGGCGGCAGCAGCGATGGTTAGATCGAAGTTCGACCTCATAAGTCCGAGTAGGGCGACTGGGAACGTGTATGTTTTGAAATCACTTAGGAACAGACTAATCGCCACATCATCCATCGAGAACGCGAAGGCGAAGATCGCCCCGGCTGCAATTCCGCTTTTTGCGAGCGGCAGGGTGACCGTGAAGAATGCTTGGCGGTCATTGGCGCCAAGACTCAGCGCTGCTTCGCGTAGGGTCCTGTTGATGTTCATAAGTCCAATCAAAGTCATTCTGATTGTGTACGGAGTGGTGATGAGCACGTGCCCGATTAAGAGTCGCGGAAACGGCGGGAGCACGTTGAACACCGAAAAGAACATGAGCAGCGCAAAACCGATAATCACCCCGGGCAATGCAAGGGGAGAAAGGAAGGCCGAGCTGAAAAAGTCCCGCCACCTCGGGGTCATGTCGCTCATTGCGATCGCCGCGAGACCTCCAATCACAGTCGCGATCACTGTTGTCGCAGCAGCGAGTAGCAAGCTGGTGACAAATCCGGACCACAGATAGGCATCGTTCACGAGTTTGCCAAACCATCTCCCGGACAGAGCCGGCGGGGGAAATGGACCCATATAGTTTCGCGCATCGAAGGCCATGAAGACCGTAACAACGACCGGAACTATCAAGAATACTGTTGTCACTACTATGACAGCGATCAGGAATACGGCTAGAACTGCATCGATATTGCGCTTGGTTCGCATTTTTTCAGGTCCGATCAAGGAGTGACCCCAGCCTGGATATGACGAAGACTAGGAGCATGGAACAGACCAGCATTACGATCGCTATAGCCGCCCCGCTAGGAAAATTCGCCATCTCACTGAACCGGCTGTAAACAAGATTCGAGATGAATATCACGCGCCCGCGCCCCAAAACCAGCGGTACCACAAAGGCACTTGCCCCCAGTGCCAGCGAGACCAGCAGCGCCGCGAGCAATCCACGTGTACACAACGGTATCGTAACAGTGAGATGGGCCATGGCCTTAGAAGCTCCGAGTGACAGAGCCGCTTCGGTTAACCGCGGGTTGAGACTCTGCACAGATCCAATCAGCATAAGCGCCGATATCGGTATCGTATACTGAAGCAACCCAGCTATTACTATGACATCCAGATAAGCCTTACCATTGGTATTTATGTGGAAGTAGGTTAATATTGGGGCAACTATCCCAACGGAGCCGAATGACAGCTGGATCGAATAGACCCGCACGAGCGAGCTCCAAAACAATAATCCGACGAGCCCGGTGACTGCGATTTTCCGCGTCTTGGGGGATGCGTTCCTCGCAACATGATACGCAATCGGAAAAGCAAAGAGGATCCCCAAGAGGGCTGCACAGAACGCCAGAAAATAAGTATCGAAAAAATACCGCGCGTATGCGGGGTGCAAGAGAGCAACATAGTTATCGATTGTCAGCGCAGCCCCATCCACGGTCCCAATCCGGCCGGGCTCGAATGTGCGAATGCTCTCATGCAGGATTATCAAAACAGGCAGCCCAAGGAAGGTCACTAAAAAGGCAATGACCGGGAGTAGTAGCAATATTGGCGGTGTTTTTCTCATTTTTTCCCCCATGAACGAGCCCAGCCGCGCGTTCTTCGGCCAGAGCAGAGGAACCACCCCTGCTCTCAACGCTTATCCAGGCATCGGCCTGTGTAGAGAAATAAGGCCAATCCGGAACATAGGCGTATTTATCAATTTCGTCGGTGGTGAGCATGAAAGGCTTGAGATCATCAGCTTGATAATCGCATCCGTCGACACTGTCGTACGTCTTGCCAGGAATTTCGGCGTCAGCGAAGCGCTCATCTAGGAAACTGACCCTCGATCTTGAACCCGTGGAAGGCGTCATCTGGGCGTACGCCGCAAAAGGATGGCGATGAGATTGGCTTTCGCCGATGAAGACATCGAGGAGGCAAAGTCCTCCTCGATGAATATCATCGCGCCCACCACTGAGAGCTTGACCCATAGAGCACCGCGATGCTTAGCCTCTCAGGATACGCACGGTCAGCAGCCTTCACCGGAGTAACGGCTGGACTTCCTGTTCCCAGCGTTTGTTCCATGCATCAGCCTGTTCCGATACGTAGGACCAATCTGGAATGTACGCGTACTTTTCCGTCTCTTCGTTGTTGAACAACATCGGTTTGAGTTCGTCGGAGGCCGCCGACTTGACGTTAACAGGAACAGCGCCGATTGAACGGTTAAACTCGGCGTTATTTTCGGGACCAATGGCAAAGTTGGCGAATTTCATAGCCGCATCCTTGTGCGGGCCCTTCAAAACACACCAACCCTCCTGGAATAGGAACGTTTTAAATCCGGATTCGTGCGGCATTTTGCTCAATGAGCGAATTTTATAGCGGCGGCCCCGTTCGATTGCACCGGACCCACCTTCGAAGGTTATGCACGCCTCTCCGGAGTCCAAGGAAGCGCCGATGTCGGTACCCGTGTAAGCAACTCGGCCGATGTTCCCGCTCTGAGCGAGCTTCTTCACGAAGTCCCACCCCGGCTCCATGTTTCGCTCGTTGCCGCCTTTGGCCATCGCCAGCCCGACAATCTGCATATTGGAATTTAACAATGGCGAAGGAAAGACGATTTTCCCGGCGAGCCGAGGATCAAGTAAGTCATCAATCGTTTTGATTTCAAATGGAGCAGCATCTTCTCGATAATACCAGAAATATGCCGAAAGCGTCCGAGGAATATTTATTATATTGCCGCCGTCGTCTCTGACGAGCAACTTCTGAGGAATGTCGGCGAGATTAGGAACTTGTTCGAGCGTGACGGGCTCTGCCCATCCTTCTCGCGCAATAATCTGCCAAGACACGTCCCACCCGGTCAGGAGATCAATTCCCGGGTTCGGCCAAGTGGCTTTGATTTTGGGCAAGATGGCTGCGGAGCCGCCAGCGTGGAGTTGCCAATTGATGTCTACATCGGTCTGCTTGCTGGCAATCTGCTTAATTGCGGTGATGTAGGTATCGCCCCATTCCATAGCGGTAATGGTTTCGGCTGCCCCAGCAGCCGGGACGCTTAGACCCGATATCCCGGTGCCAAATGCGGCGGCCGAGGCTGCAGTTTTGAGGACATCGCGACGCGAGAGTGTGATCATGGTTTAGTTCCCCAGTTATTTGTTTGTCTACTGCAACTCTCCGCCGATTCCCGATCGGCGGGTTGGGATGTGCCTGCCGCTTTCAGGCGGCGGTTCCGAACGCGAGCTAGTACAAAAGCATGCCGAGCGAACGCGTCGTTTGGGGTCACATTGCGCAGAACCTTAGATTTGGATCGGAACGCTTTGCGCTTCATTGACAGGGCGATTATGAGCCGCTTATGGGCTAAGTTTTATCCAAAAACGGCCTGAGAGTGAAACCGAATTTCCAAAAGTCCGATGGGAATGAACTTTGTGGTTCGTTCCGATCCTTTTATGCAGACACTGCGACGGCCTGAGACGCTAAAAGTTTGAGACGGCCTGAAGGGATGAGGTGGCGTATCGTGTTCGACCCTCCATTTCTCCACCAAAGGAGTGATACGCCAAGTCTGCCAGGCGCGCCTTTGCCGACAGCTTTACCGATTCTCTGACAGTCATCCTGCGCGCGGGCGCCCGCGCCTGCTAGCGCAGGCCATCGAGCCGAGGTTGCCGATTTCCTCGCCCAGCACGCCACGCTCAAAACCGTGAACGGACTTCAGCGCTCGCGCGCCGAGGGCATCTGCAGGAGCGGTGATGTCGGCCGGCATTGGCCCTGTCGGCGTGCGCCAGCTCCCGAGCGCGACCGTCAGGCGGCCCCAGCTCAGCGGGTTCGGTTCAGGCCCTCGATCCTGCCGCCCTACGCCCGGCGTTCGAAGGCTGGAGGTGATCATCCCGATCCGGTACCTCAAAGGCGTCTTCTACCGGCGACTTTGCCGAAGGGCTCTCGGCTTTCGTTGGCAGGAGGACGCCCGGGATCTCGAGTTCCACCATTGCTCGTTTGAAGCAGGTGTGGAGCGAGGATCATGCCCGCTTGCGAAGTGCGATCTCTCAGCCAAGCGCTATGTCTACCTCTGGACCGATGGTATCCACCTGGAAGCCTCCCTCGAAGATTAGGCTCAGTGCATCCTTCATCTCATCGGGGCTGCCAGAAGGCGCGAAGGAGCTGGTAGGCTTCACTGACGGGATGTGTGAGAGCGCGCAGTCACGGCCCGAGCTGCTGCTGGATCTGAAAGAATGGGCGGGATCTCTCGGCTGCGCCCGAGAGATCGCTGCGGCGGATGGCGCTCTCGGCCTTTGAAAGCGCTCGGCGAGGTCTGGCCGACCAACGCGCGAGCAACGGTGCGGGGTGCACATGACTGCCAATGTCCTCAACCGGCCTCCCAAGAGCATTCACGCCAAAGCGGAATCTCATGTTTCCCCCATGAACAGGCCCAGGCACGCGTTCTGCGGTTGGAGCAGAGGCACCACTTCCTGCTCCCAACGCTTCAGGCATCGTCCTCCGTAGAGAAACAGGCCAGCCAGGAATATAGGCGTATCTCTCAATTTCGTTGACCTCAAAGCTAGGGTTGACTTAAAGCGTAGATTCAGTAGTTTTTTACATCACAGCGCCAGCAACCGTTATTGATGACGAGGTTATTAAACGTACCGCGTACCTCTGGAGATGAATTGCCCATTAATAAGCAACAATGGATGAATACGGCGGTTGAGACGAGGGTTTCCGTGCAGAATCTCTTCGTCCTTATTGGTCTTCAACATCATTCGGCGAATATCCGCGGCCGCAGGTCCCCCATTAACCCGCACTTTTCAACTGCCCGACCGATCTTTAACACCGTCGCTTCGTCGAATCGGCGTCCAACGATCTGCGCACCGATCGGCAATGGCCCCGGGCCGACGCCGCAGGGAATTGAAAGCGCCGGGCAATGCGGCGTGAAATTGAAGGGATGCGTCATTCCCTTAGCCTGCAATTTCCCGTCCGCTCTAACCGATTTAAAGTCCTTGTCTCGCAAAGAGGCGAGCGGCGCCGTACCGGCCGTGGTAGGGCACAGCAACGCGTCGTGGGACTCGAAAACGGAGACGAGGTCCAGCCATATCTTCCGTCTAAGGATCTCGACGCGTTTGTAGGTCGGACCGTCAATCTTAAACCCTTCCTCTAGACAATCGGCTAAATCGGGGTCGAGCAAGTCGCGCTTCTTCTTCAATAGGTCGCCCTCGAACGCGGCCAAGTAGACACGCCAACTCGTCCGGAAAGCTTCGGCGATCGATGCGTCCCACGGCATGTCGATCGGGTTTACAATCGCCCCGGCCGCGCGCAATGCGTCCGCCGTCGTCTGCATCGCTTTGGCGACTGCATCGTCAACGGCAAAATGCCCAAGGTCGACGGAAAGGGCGATCCTCAAACCTTTTACGCCGCCGTCGATATCGAACGGAATGGCCTGGTCGGGCAACGACATCGGGTCGCATTCATTGGGCCCCTTGGTTGCGTCCAAGAAAAGCCAAGCGTCTTCGACCGTGCGGGCAAGAGGGCCAAAGTGCGAAATCGTGTCGTGGACGGATTTGAGAATGTCCATCGGAATGCGTCCAAGCGACGGTTTCAACCCAACGCAGCCGCAGTAGCTGGCCGGGCCTCGAATGGACCCGCCCATATCCGTGCCTTCGGCCAACGGCACCATGTTGGACGCGACCACGGCAGCGGCTCCACCGGACGATCCGCCTGACGTCCTCGTCGTGTCCCAAGGATTCACTGTGGTTCCAAAAACCTTATTGTGGCAAAAACCCGAATACGCGAATTCCGGCGTATTGGTCTTGCCGATCACGATTGCGCCGGCCGCCCTTAACCGCTGCACGTAAATCGGATCGAACTCGCCGATATTGTCCTTGTAGACCAGCGAGCCGTATGTCGTGCGCTTTCCCTTCAGGGGCGTGAAATCCTTCACCGCGACCGGGACCCCAGCCAACGACCCGACATCCTCTCCGTTGGCGATACGGCTGTCGATTCGGCGTGCCGCGGCCAGTGCGTCCTCCTCGTACACGTCGCAAAAGGCATTCAACTCTTCGTTAGTGCGGCGGATCCGCTCGAGAGAAGCAGTAATCACTTCCGCCGCCAAAGCCTTTCGAGTTCGAACTGCGGAAGCGATACTCTTAGCCGTTGTCAAATCGCTCATTGTCTTTGTTCCGTGGCCATATTTGGTGTCCAGTAACCCAGGCCTTAGATGATTGCCTGTTCATTATGACTGGTAATGCATGGCAATATGCGCGTTGCACCAAAATGCGTCGAATCCCGGAATGGCCGCTTCAAAAAAGCCTTTATTTGGAATGCATCCGGAGCACGGCGCCATTCCAGACTGTTGGCATGATTTCTTTACGTCGAGATGGCCGTGGACGCCGTGAACGGCGCAGATATGCTGGTGCTATACTCTCGACGCTTACCAGACAACGAGCCGTGGCTGGGTTGATAGGCACCGGACGTCGAGAGTCCATGATTACCGCGCCACCGCCGAGCGATTGGCTGGCTTTGGCAATGGCGGCAAGGCTCTTCGGAGTACCGGCTCTGGCAGGTACAAATATTGCCGGAATCGCGCTTTGCTCTTCGCCTCGCACGGGAACAGCTCACATCCGATGGACCGACGATATGTTCCATGAAAGGTCACAAATCAATACGAACTCAGACGTTCGGCATGGCTACGCAGTCGGGCTTATGCGACCCCCCTCGATTGGTGAACCCTCGGAACGTCTCCAACGACTTCACGATGTGCACGTTGCCGGAATGCAAGAATGAAAGCTGCGCTTGAAACGATCCGTCCTGGGATCGACCCGCAGCGATGTCAATGTTTCCTACCTAGTGCCCCGTCCATAGTGTGCTGCAGCAAGCAGAAGGAGGTTCGATGGTGAACTGACAACATGCTGAGAAGCTGCGTGAAAGATGAGGGTAGGCCCCTCGGGATCGGCTTTCAGGAGCGGGTCTCAACAGCCCAAGCTGCTGTGGTAGAAGAGCCATGGTGGTTAGCGTTGGGTCAAAAGCCGCGGACATGATCCGGGGCAGGTAGGCATCCGGAAGATGAGCGCAAGCAAACCCTTCGATGACGCGTCGTTAGAACTCTTTAACACCACTAAAACCGAGGGCGTATGGATCTCTCGGGACAAGTCCGTCGGGAGCCTGATGACTGGGCGGACAGTGGACGGCGTATAGGGGGCATGAGCCGGATGCAGGCTTTTGCGCGGAACTGCAGGAACCAGCTTTCTGATGCCAAGGGAGAAGCACAAGCGGCACACCACCGTGAGGCGAGAGTACCGATGCAGGAGGTTGGGGCGGATCGACCCGTAATAGTGACGAAGGTCCTGTAATGGGGCTGGAGCGAAGGGGTCGGATCAGGTGGTCGTGTTTTTCGAAGCAACTGGCAACAGGATGACAACGACAGATGCGACAGACAAGCCGTTTATGATCGATAAGCGGCTGGTGTACGAAGCCTACAAAGCGGTCAAATCCAATGGTGGTGCGGCTGGCGTGGACGGGCAGACGATCGAGGCATTCGAGCCAACCTGGGGAGGAATCTCTACAGGATCTGGAACAGGATGAGCTCGGGAAGCTATTTTCCGCCACCGGTGCGTGCCGTTCCCATTCCGAAAAAGACTGGGGGCCAGCGGATTTTGGGTGTGCCCACCGTGAGCGACAGGATCGCGCAGATGGTGGTCAAGCAGCTCATCGAACCGGAGCTCGATCAGATTTTCCTGTCAGATTCTTATGGCTATAGACCGGGTAAATCGGCCTTGGATGCCGTGGGGATCACGCGTCAGCGGTGCTGGAAGTATGACTGGGTTCTGGAATTCGACATCAAGGGTCTGTTTGACAACATCTCGCACGAGCTTTTGCTCACGGCAGTTCGCAGGCACGTAAAGAGCAAATGGGCATTACTATACATCGAGAGATGGCTGACAGCGCCCATGGAGAAGGATGGGCAGAGGATTGAACGGAACTGCGGAACTCCGCAAGGGGGCGTAGTTTCGCCGATTCTTTCAAATCTTTTTCTGCACTATGCGTTTGATCTGTGGATGAAACGGACACATCCCGACCTCCCATGGTGTCGGTATGCGGATGACGGGCTGGTGCACTGCCGGACCGAGCAGGAGGCAGAAGCCGTCAAGGCTGCGCTTCAGGCGAGGCTGGCGGAATGCCAACTGGAACTGCACCCGACGAAGACCAAGATCGTCTACTGCAGAGACTCCAAACGCAGAGGGCAACATCCGAACGTGACGTTCGACTTCCTCGGATATTGTTTCCGACCGCGCGCGGTATGGGGAACGCAAAGCGGGCGACTGTTTTGCGGCTTCACACCAGCGGTCAGTTCCTCGGCGCTGAAAGCGATGCGGGAAAAGATCAGGGACTTGCACATCCGCCGACAGACGCAGCTCTCGTTGAACGACATCGCCCGGCTGACCAATCCGCTCCTCAGGGGGTGGATCAGCTATTATGGACGGTATGCGCCAACGGGGCTGCAGCCCATACTTCGCTACGTCAATCAGACGGTGCTTGCGTGGGCAAGGCGGAAGTTCAAGCGCTTTGGCAGGGGTAAGGCTCGAGCAAGTCGGTTCTTACAACGGATCGTCGAGCAGCGCACCGATCTCTTCGTGCACTGGCAACTCGGTCTGATCGGCACGTTTGCCTGATGGGAGCCGTGTGAGCTGAGAGGTTCACGCACGGTTCTGAGAGAGCGGAGGCGCGCAAGCGTCTCCGCTACTCGCCAACCGCTGTTTTTCTGAAGTTACAGCGACTTTCGGCGCAAAGGTTGGCATCATGGGCGCAAATCACGGCAGAAAGGATTCCCTGGTGGAATGCGCTCATTGGCAGCTGCCGGCGCCGGCCGGTCGCATCTCGCCTGGCGGCATGGGATGTCAGGTCGCCCTTTGGCGAGTGTAGAGTACAAGATTGTAAGCCACTACCGCGGACCAGATATAGGAAGTGGTCGAGCCCGCGCCAGCTGCAGCGGGCCAAGCCGTGGGCCCGCTTCAGGCATGAGATGCCGGCCTCGATGCCCGCGCGGAAGTTGCGCAGCTTGCAATCACCCAGCGGCTCTTGACCATGTCTTCAATCCTGAGGCCGGCCTCTTGTGGACGGCCATGTCGCGCACGCCCCAAGCTTGGCCTGGCTCAGATTGACGCGGCTGGCATAGCCGCCGTCGGCTGCCGCCTGCCGCGGCGGCGCGCCATAGAAAGCGATGTGGCGTTCCAGCATTGGCAGCAACCGTTCGATATTGGGCGGGTTGCCGGTTTCGACGACGAGGTCAAGGATCAGGCCGCTCTTGCCGGTGGTCAGGTTGAGTTTATGGCCGTACTCGACGTCGCGGTTGCCCTTGACAATGATGTCGGCATGCGGCTCGAATAGGCTGACCAGCTTCTAAGTGTGCGAATTTCTCCACCGCATCGACGAAGCCGTCGACATCCGATTGTTGGACCGGGAGGCTCAGCGCTATCATGCCACGTCGGGCGAGATAAAAGCCGGCTTGCAGCATATCGACAAAGAACAGTTCTCTCAAACCATCCTCCCGGGCGTGTCGGCGTATGGGGCGGCGTATCATGGAGGCGTTCCGGCACTCAATTTAGTCACGGAAACAACGAGAGACTCGGTCGGATCCGTGTTGCGCGAAGCATCAGCAAATTTGTCCACTGTGCCTGAGTAGGATCAGTAGGATGATACATTGGCGCGTAGGATTGCCGCCAAACTGCATCGACGGCTGAAACGTTTTTGACAGGAAGCGACGGCGGTGAAATGGCGGTAGACATTGAGATGGAATTGGGCTGCTCGGAGCCCCACGAGCCGCCTCCGGCGGATGGCGTAGTCGAAGGCCTAAACGACGGATTGTCCAAGGAGGCATGCGCCGAGGCGAGTGCAACGGCCGTAACCGCCGCGAGCTGATCGACGTCGCGCTCCAGCGACAGCGCGGTTTGTGCGATGCGACGGTTAGCATTGACATGTGGCCGAACGCCGGTCCTGATCGGGATCGTAATCCCCGACCGAGTACCAAAATCGCCGGCCTCGGCGTGGAAGGTGGGACCCGTATCGCTGGTGATCGCAACAGGCGCTGTGTTCGGCTTCCGCCGCTATCAATGGCGTCAGTAAAGCATCGCAATGCTCAATACCCCAATGCGCAGCCGTCTGCGCGCGGCTCAGATCCGCCATTCAGCACGCCGCGATCCCAATCGATCTTGACTGTCTGAGCACCGCCCCAAGGCCAGTCACGGAGGGCGATGTTGTGGCCGCGCGCGTGGAGACCATCGATGGTTCTCTGTGGAATGCTGGTCTCAACCGCAACCCTCTCGCCCTCCCAGAATAGACGAGGGCAGTCGATCGCCTGTTGCACATCCATGCCGTATTCGAGCATGTTGAGCATGATCTGCACGTGGCCCATCGGCTGGTAGTGCCCGCCCATTACACCGAAGCTCATCTCGCAACGTCCGTTTTTCATCGCCAGCGCCGGGATGATGGTATGGATTGGCCGCTTGGGCCGAATGTGTTAGGATGGTCCGGAGCCAGCGTGAAGCAGGCACCGCGGTCGGTCAGCAGAACGCCCGATCTCTCGGTGCAGATGCCGGCGCCGAAGCCGGAGTACAGCGAGTTGATCAGCGACGCCGCGTTGCGGTCCCTGTCCACCACAGAGAGATAGACCATGTTGCTACCGGGGGTCGGCGCGGCGGGCAGTGCGCTCCTCTTGTCCATGTCGATGAGCGAAGCCATTTGTTCGCGCCCGCTGCGTCACCAACCGAGATGTCCGGCGACGATCGGCTGAAAGCGGTGGCTCTGTTGCAGTCGCTACTCATCGAAGCGGCGTCCGTGCCCGCCGACAGACGGTCGATCCGGAACCTGAAGGAGGCGGGCAATGAGCAAGATCACCGCTGAGCACCTTTGCCGTAGCGCCATCGTCTACATCCGGCAGTCGACGAGCTACCAGTATCCATCCGGTCTGGGCCGCGGCGGGGTGCGGTCTGTGTTAAGCTGCAGCGATGGAGATCGACACCGACAAGATCGATGATGCGGTCCTGGCACTGCTTTGGCTGACCCTGCACAATGAACGGTGCGCCTGGAAGGGCTTTGACTGGGACGTGACGGATCGACTTCACCGGAAGGGACTGATCGCCGACCCGGTCAACAAGGCAAAATCCTTGGTGTTGACGGACGAGGGTCTTCGGCGGTCGGAGGAACTGTTTCGCGCGCTGTTTACGCGGCCGACGCCATGAGCGCCCGAGCGGGCCGCCAGTTCCATGGCAGCAGGCCCTCGAGCCGTGTGATCGGCGTGTCGGCGATGCGGGAGAGGACGTCGGCAAGCCAGGCCTGGGGGTCAATATCGTTGAGCTTGGCGGTTTATGCCGACCGCCGAACTATGCCGAGCGAGCAAGTTTTTACCAACACTTTCCTCAACGTAGCGGTAGCTGGATCGGCATAGCTTAGGCTCTCTCCGTCGCAATTGACGCGAAGGAGAGGACACATGAACGCAAGTGACTATCTGCAACGCAGCACTCTGTATCGGAAGCTGATCCACGGGCCATATATGGCGAGTTTGCACGCGTTTATGCGGGCAGATTGTCGGACGAAGGCTTCGGTCGGCAATGCACCTGGCGATCGCTAAGCCTATTTCGTGAGCTGAGAGACTGGCATCTCGGCAACGGGCACGATCTCCAGGATTTAAGCGAAGCTCATGTCGAACGGTTTCTGGAGCACCGTTCCAAACACTGGAGCATCGATTCGGGCGACCGATCGACGCTCCGGCGCTTGCTTGCCGGGTTACGGCAAGAAGGTTTGATACCAACCGCCCTTCCGATTGAGCGCACGGAGCACGAGCAGATTGTTGATGTGTTCGCGGCTTACCTCACGAATGAGAGAGGGCTCGCCGCCTCGACGGTAGAAAGTCACAAGCTGCTCTCGCGCCGATTTCTACAGGAGGTCTGTCCGGCTGGCGCAGATGGGTTTGCAGCGCTCACCCCGGAGATCGTCATCGGTTATGTCGAGCGACATGCACTCGATGGCTCCGCCGACAGCGGCAAGGCGATGTGCGGGGTGGTGCGTGCCTTCCTGCGCTATTTGCATCTGAAGGGCTTCATTTCGGTGGCCTTGGCCGATTGTGTGCCGTCGATCCGTCGCTGGCGGCTTGCTGGCCTACCAACCTTCCTGCCACCACAGAAGGTTCAGGTGGTTCTCGATGCCTGCGATCGGACCACGGCAATGGGACTTCGCGACTATGCGGTTTTGATGGCGCTGGCCAAGCTGGGCTTGCGCGCCAGCGAGGTTGCCGCGCTCAGTCTTGACGATATCGATTGGCAGTCGGGCAGTGTCCTCGTCCATGGCAAGGGACGGCGGCAAGCGATGATGCCGCTACGCCACGACGTCGGTGCAGCTATCGTCGCCTACATTCGGCATGGGCGACCGGCTTCACCGTGTCGCCGGTTGTTTCTGCGAATGCTTGCTCCGCACATCGGCTTTGCCTCAGGCTGCGCCATCACGATGATCGCGAAGGAGGCTCTCGAGCGGGCGGGTATTCACGGCTATGCGCACCACGGCGCGCACCTCTTCCGCCACAGCCTTGCGACCGACCTGCTGCGTTCGGGGGCCAGCTTTGCCGAGATCGGCCAGTTGCTTCGTCACCGGAGCATCGACAGCACGAGGATCTATGCCAAGCTCGACATCGAGAAGCTGCGCGAACTGAGCTGCCCTGGCCGGGAGGTGTCCAATGAGCCGTCTTCGAACAGCGCTCGGGCGCTATGTGGGCATGCGCCAGGGAATGGGATACAAGTATCATGGCCCCGCTCGACGGTTGTCGGATTTCGTCACCTTCATGGAGGCTCGCGGCGCCGAGACCGTCACCACGGCGTTGGCAATGAAGTGGGTGACGTTGATCGGCCGACAACCGAGTTGGTCCATCCGCCTAACCGATGTGCGCTGCTTCGCTCAGCACCTCGCTCATTTCGACCCCATGACGGAAGTGCCACCTCAAGACGCTGTGCCGCCGGCGCGGCGGGCAAAGCCCTACATTTATACCGATGCTGAGATCACGGCGCTTCTGGCGGCGGCACTGTCGCTGCCGCCCGCCAACGCACTCCGTCGCTGGACATATCATTGTCTGTTCGGATTGATAGCGGTCGCCGGGCTACGCCATTCCGAAGCGCTCGACCTGCGCCGAGACGACGTCGATCTCGACCAAGGTATCCTCACCATCGGGAGACGAAGTTTGGCAAGTCGCGGCTGGTCCCGCTCCATGCCACGACGGTCGCCGTGCTGTCGGACTACGCCGCGCGACGCGACGCGCATCTCGTCGCGCCTCGTAGCCCCTATTTCTTTGTCGCCGAGCAGGGCGGCAGATTGCTGCACCAATACGTGCACCGGGTGTTCTGGCAGCTGTCGCGACAGATCGGTCTGCGGCAGCGGGGGCAGCGCAATGGTCCGCGGATTCACGATCTTCGTCACCGTTTCGCCGTCCAGGCCCTGACCAACTGGTATCGTGCGGGCGAAGATGTCGAGCGGGAACTGCCGGTCCTCTCGACCTTTCTCGGCCACGCCAATGTTCGCGATACCTACTGGTATCTATCCGCCGCGCCGGAGCTAATGACCCATGCCGCGCGACTGCTGGATGAGCGGTGCGAGGTTCGCTCATGAGTGCCTCGAACGATCTGGCCGTGCTGATCGAGCGATGGTTCACCGATCGGCTCATGCGACATCGAGGCGTAAGCTCCAACACCATCGCCTCCTATCGCGACACCTTCCGGCTCCTGTTTGCATTCGCGCAGACACGCCTTGGCAGGTCTCCGTCGCAGTTGACACTTCGGGATTTGGACGCGCCTTTCATCGGCGCATTCCTGGAGGACCTCGAGACCCTGCGATCCGCCTCGGTGAGGACCCGGAACCTCCGCCTCACGGCCATACGGTCTTTCTTTAGATATGCGTCGTTCGAGGAGCCGGCCCATAGCGCCCAGATTCATCGCGTGCTCGCGATCCCGAGCAAGCGATGCGACAAGCGACAGCTTCAGTTTCTCACCAGGCCCGAGATTGAAGCGATCCTGGCCTGTCCGGATCGCAGCACATGGCTGGGACGGCGTGATCACACTCTGCTGTTGCTGGCCGCGCAAACGGGGTTGCGGGTCTCGGAGATCATCGATCTCGACCGGCACTCGGTGATGCTGGGGCACGGTGCCCACGTGCGATGCCTTGGCAAGGGCCGCAAGGAGCGAAGTACGCCGCTCACCAAGGTTGCACAGCAAGCTCTTCGGGGCTGGCTCAACGAGCCCAGGAAGCGGGGCGCAACGGCTGTCTTTCCGAACACGCACGGCGGCAAGCTGAGCGCCGACGGCGTGCAGGCGCTGCTGAACAAATATGTCGCCAAGGCTCGCGAACACTGCGTCACCCTCCGCTCGAAGCGGGTGTCGCCCCATGTTTTGAGGCACAGCGCTGCCATGGAGCTGCTGCAGGCGGGCGTCGATTGTTCGGTCATCGCCCTATGGCTGGGCCATGAGGCGATGGAAACGACGCTGACCTATCTTCACGCACATCTTGAGCTGAAGGAATCCGAACTCGCCAAGCTGAAGCCATACGAACGCGCAAAGGCCGAACGATTTCGACCAAACGACAGGCTTCTTGAGTTCCTGAACGCCCTTTGAGCATCAGAACTATGCCGAGTGTCAACGACCGGTTCTTGATCGAAATGGCGGGCAAAGCGCTCCGTACCGCCATGATCGGAAGAGGCGCTCGGCATAGTTCGGCGGTCGGCATAAACCTGCTTATGCCGCGCGCGGCATAAGCAGGTCTCGATCAATGACGCGATGAAGGCCCAGTGCTCGGCACCGCCGTCGGAGCCTGCAAAGAGCGCAGCGCGCGTTCGGCCGCGTTGTTAGTGAGGCAAATCCGGCCATCGCCGAGGAAGGTCGTGAACCCTTCCCAGCGCTTCAGCATATAGTCGATTGGCTCGGCGACCGGAGAGCTGCACGACAGTCTTGCCCGCTCTGCCCGCATCCAGGCCTCAAGTTCGGTGGCGAGAAGACGGCTTTCCTGCCGGCGTCGTTCCAGACGTTCGCCTGGGGCAAGACCGTTGATGTCGCGCTCGATGTCAAACAGGGCGTCGATGCGTTTGACCGCCTCAAGCGCGATCGGCGAGATCGGCGCGGCGTTCTTGCCACGCTTGGCATTCGTTGCGATGTCGGCAAGCACGAAGAACTTGCGGCGCGCATGCGCCCAGCACAGCGCCTGGGTCAGCGGGCCGAGGTCACGGTCCACCTTGAAGAGCGGGTTGTAGCCGCCATAGGCATCGGCCTGCAGAATGCCGGTGAAGCTCTTCAGGTGACGCTCGGGATGTTCCTGCCGCCGATCGCGCGAGGCATAGTAGAGCGCCGCTGGCGGCGATCGTCCGCCGAACGGCCGGTCATCCCTGACATAGGTCCAGATGCGACCGGTATCGGTCTTGCCGCGGGCCAGGATCGGCACGGTGGTGTCGTCACCATGCAGACGCTCGGGGGCAAGCACATGCGCCTCGATCAGCGCATGCACCCGCTTGAGCGCCGCGGCACAGGCTCCGACCTGGTCGGCCAGTGTGGAAAGGCTGAGGTCGATGCCCTCGCGGGCATCGCGCTCGCTCTGCCGGTTCAGCGGCTGGTGCTGGGCGAACTTCTCGAACAGGATCATCGCCAAAAGGTTCGGCCCGGCAAAGCCGCGCGGCGTCACATGGAAGGGCGCCGGCGGCTGCGAGATCTTCTCGCATTCGCGGCAAGAGAACTTCTCGCGCACGGTCTGGATCACCTTCCACTGGGGCGGGATCACCTCCAGCGTCTCGGTAACGTCCTCGCCAAGCTTGGCCAGCTTGCCCGAACCGCAACACGGGCAGTTCGCCGGCGCGGCTATGACCACGCGCTCACGCGGCAGATGTTCGGGGAAAGGCTTGCGCGACGGTCGCTTGCGCTCGAACGCCCTGACCGTCGAGGAGCGTGCCGTCAGTTCCGCCGCCAATTCGTCCTGGCTGGCGTCGGCTTCCAGTTCCTCAAGCTGCAACTCCATCTGTTCGAGAAGCCGCGCCTTGCGCTCCGAGCGGCTGCCATGGATCTCGCGCTTCAGCTTCTCGATCTCCAGCCTGAGCCGGGCGATCAGCGCATCCGAGTGCGAGTTCACGGCTTGCGCGCGGGCGGCGAGTGCTTGCGCCTCCCGGCGGGCGGCACGCTCGGCGAGGATCATCGCGTGCGCACTGGCAAGATCACCAGGAAGCTGATCGGCCGCATCGGTCATGGCGCGATGGAATCATATTCGCTCCCGCCATGCCAGCGGTTTTGTTCATCCCGCCGAGCTTGGACGCCAGGTTTTTTGCGGCATTCGCCAGTCGATGCCTTCGAGCGATCACACATGTTGATACCCCTCCTGTTGAGGCTGAATGATTCTCAGATCAAGGTGGCGGATGGTGTGGTTGCGGAGGTCGCGGACTGCATTGATTACGGAAGGGGAGTTTTGGAACAGGTAGGCTCCGGTCGGCTGACGGTCGATCAGGAGGCGCTTCTGTCTGATTTGCACATAGATCCAATTGACGGGGATGTTCAGCCGTGCGGCCAATTGTGTGGCGCTCAGCGAAGTGGCCTTGTGGGTCCATCGGTTGCGCTGCGTCGTTATCCTGATCCCGGCGCCGAGCCGGATCCGCTGCACGGTGATCGGCAGGACCTTTTCGGCGCAATTGGGCGAGCGGTGCCCCTCCTGGGTGAGGACGGCGGCAATCTCATCATCAGGCATGCCGGCTATTGCGAGATCGAGCAGACGCGCACGCATTTCTTCACCGTGCGTGAGCTTGGCGACGGAGTTGACCTTCATCTTGACCTCAAGTTCCGTGACCGCGCCGCCTCGCCAGACAATCCTGGCCACAGCAACATCGTGCTCGCCGCGATCGAGAACGACTTTTTCGACCAGACACCGCAACAGCGCCTTGCGATGCGCGTCCGTCGTGGCGTCGTCCGCCCAGATTTGCGGCAGGCGACCGGAAAGGGTGACGACCTTGCTGTTGAGGGTTTTGCCCAGCGCCATTTGCATGACGGGCTCGGCCGAAGCTTGCCGGGCAAGGGCTTCTTCGGCAGCGCGAACCTCGCTCAACGCCGCTTCCCATCGACGCTCGAGTTCGCCGGCGACAAGACGATTGTCCGGATCGACGCGGTTGAACTGGCGCTCGGCCAACGCTGCAGTATAGCGCTTGCGCTCAAGCTCACGTTCCGCGCTGCTGCGCAGGGCCTTTTCGACCTGCTGTTGCGCCCGGCGGGCTCGCGACAGCGCATCAATCTCGGCAGGCGCCAGCGCCGCCAAGAATGCGTCGGCCACAGCGGCATCCACGCGTGAAGCGCGGATGTGCTGGCAGGCCGGCAAGCCAGTGTGGGAGCGCAGGTGATTGCACACATACTCTCCGCCACCTTTGTAGCGAACGTACATCTTGTGGCCGCACCGCCCGCACCAGACGATGCCATGCAGCAGAAGCTCGCCGTTGCGGGGAGCACCTCTCGTCTTGATGCGCATGTATTCGGCTCGGTTGTCTCGCACGACGTCACAGATATTCTCATAGGTTGGCCAGTCGATGTAAGGCGGATACCGGTCCTTCACGACGATCCGCCATTCATCGATCGGCCGCGCCACCTTTGCCGGCGAACCGCCTTCGCACGCGGTGGCACGGGGCCTGGTTCGTCCATAGACGAAGGCACCGGCATAAGCGGGGTTCTTCAGGATTGCCGCCACCGCCGAGACCGTCGCTCGCGCCCAGCGCAGCTCGCCGTGCCGGTCGCGGCGCGGCAAAGCCAGGCCCCGATCGTTCAGCACACGCATAACTTTGGCAACGGTGCGGAACTTCAGGAATGTCTGGAACACAAGCTCAAGCCGTTCCTGAACGGCAAGATCCGGATCTTTGACAACCACCCCGCTCGGATCGCGCGTCAAGCCTACTGGCAGCATGAGGGCAAGCTCGCCGCGCTCGGCCTTGGCAAGCAGACCAGCCGTCAGACGGCTGCGGATCGTATGCAGCTCGAGCTCTGAGATCGTTCCCTTCAGGCCGAGAAGCAGGCGGCCATTGGCGCTGCCGGGATCATATACGCCATCGCGATCGGCAATAAGGCAGCCGCGCAGGCCGCAGATATCCAGGAGCGGGTACCAATCTGAACAGTTGCGCGCCAGCCGCGTCACATCGATCGATAGGATCAACCCGATCTCGCTGAGGCCAACCCGTCCGACGAGTTCCTTGAAGCCATTCCGCTTTGCAGCAGACGCTGCGCTCAAGCCGAGATCGGCATCGATGACATCGATGTCGGCATCATGCCAGCCGAGTTCTCGGGCGCGCTGACGAAGCGCGTACTGCAACCGCAGGCTCTCTTGATTGCTGACCACCTGGTGCGGCGTCGACTGCCGGACGTAAACAACCGCTCTGCGCGCCAGATGGGTTGGCTTGACCAGTTCGGACTTCACGGGACACCTCCGCCAGAACCGCGGCGACGTCGTCGAGGATTTGACGCCGCAAAGCTGGTGACAGCGTCGCCCACAGGCTCTTGGGGTCTATGGTCATGACCTTCGAGACATTCCGCCACCGCGACAAGATCCCGAACCGCCTCGACGCTCAATTTAGTCTGATTCGCGTCCTCTACATACTTCTGCGTTGCTGCCACCGCGATCAGCAATGTTGATCCATCACGATGCTCGACTTCATATGACGGTGGAAAGTTGCCACCTCCATGCGCCACTCGGCGGATCAGGCGGAAGGATCGCCCGTAAAGCGGATGATGTGGGTCCAGAACCCGGACCAGCTCGCCCGATGATTCGTCGGACTCACCAACGGGGATATTCCTGTAGGCCTTCGAGCAGATAGCCAAGCTGAGCGGGCGTGATCACCACCGTGCCGTCGGCCGCCGAGGGCCAGATGAAGCGGCCGCGCTCGAGCTTCTTGTAACTCACTTGGAAATGCAGGCGGTTCATCGTCCCCGTTGCAGTTTGTGACGGTGAGTCACCCCTTTCATCCGTATTCCGGGCAGCGCGGTGCCTGCGTTGGGAAGCGCGGTAACCGAGCGGGCAAGCTGTTGCTGCTGCGTTTTGATGATGGCCGGATTTGCTCTGTTCCGCCGCAATGGACCGATGCAGCAGTGCCCAGCCTTGAGGTTATCGCGGGAAACGGGCGCGCACTGTGCAGCCTCACCGACCTACTGGAACTCAGCGGTCTCGTAGAGCGCCTCATATCGCAACGCAGACGCGAAACGCCGCAAGATTGTAAAGGAATTTTTGCCGATGTTGTAAGGAAAATAACGCCGCAAAACCCGTGGAGCCTTCGTTGAATGTGCCAGATTTGCGGGGATCATATGCGATTGGTCGACAGAGACACGCTTGACGATTTAACCTTGCACGGCATATTTATAATTACGTCAATTGAGTCGACATCGGGAGCAGCGCAGGTGTCGGACAGCGTCAAGCACAGGCAATCGAAGGCCAGCGCCTTGGCCGCGGATGGCACGCTCAATCCAGCCCCGGAAAAAATCGGCGATCAGAAGTTCCGGGAGGACGGCTTCTTCGATCCGCGCGACATCGTGCAGGTGAAGTACGAGATGCTGCGGCGCGTATCCGTCGACAAAATGTCGGTAACGGAGGTGTCCGACGAATATGGCGTCTCCCGGCCGACCTTCTACCAGGCCAAGGCGGACTTCGAGGACGCGGGGCTGGCCGGCCTAGTACCGAGGAAGCGCGGCCCGCACGGCCCGCACAAGATCCAGAGCGAAGTGCTGGCCTTCCTCAGGGCCCAGGTGGTTCCAGGCGAGCCCATTCGGGCACGCGAACTGACGAACCGGCTCTGGACAGAGTTCGGCCTCGATGTCCACCCCAGAACAATCGAGCGTGCGCTCGGCGTAAAAAAAACGGCGTAACCATCAGTGGCGGTGCGCAACTGCATTGCGCGATGCAGTCCCGCGCCACGGAGCGATACGAAATACTGCGCGCCGCCGCGCTTGGCGCCGCGCTCCCTCTGGAGGCACGCAGTGGTCTTAGCATCCTTCTGCATCGCGGCATGTGGGCCTGGGTTAGCGCGATCTTGCGTGCGCCGGGCTGGTCCCCACCCGCGGCTTTGCCGCCTGTCGCCAGGCTGCCTATCGCAGACGAAACGTCCGAGCGACGCACAATCATCCACTTGCTTGCCGCCATCGTGATGGCGGCCCCTGAACGGAGAGCAGCATGAACGAAAAGCTCAAGGTCCAATCGCATCATCTCGAGCGGAGCGCTTACCTCTACATCCGACAGTCATCGATGCGACAGGTCATGGAGAATGTCGAAAGCACCAAGCGTCAATACGATCTTCGTGGTCGCGCGATCGGGCTTGGATGGCACGACGACCAGATCACCGTCATCGACAGCGACCAGGGCGAATCCGGCGCTTCAGCGTCGTGGCGCGAAGGCTTCCAGCGCTTGGTATCCGATGTCGGCATGGGGCGCGCGGGGATCGTCATGGGCCTGGAAGTATCTCGCCTCGCCAGAAACAATGCGGACTGGCATCGGCTGCTGGAGATCTGCGCTTTGGCCGACACGCTCATTCTCGACGAAGATGGCGTCTACGATCCGGCCAACTTCAATGACCGGCTTCTGCTGGGCCTCAAGGGCACGATGAGCGAGGCCGAGTTGCACGTTATCAAAGCCCGGTTGCGCGGTGGCATTCTCAACAAAGCACGCCGCGGCGAATATCGCTGTCCCCTTCCGACCGGCTTCATCTACAATGAGGTTGGCGATGTGGTCCTTGATCCAGACGCTCAGATCCGGGAGATGATCACCCACTTCTTCGAGACGTTCTCGCGGGTCGGGTCGGCTACGCAGACCGTCAAGGCGTTTGCCAGGGAAGGTCTGCTCTTCCCATCCCGGTTCCGCAACAGCAAGCGGGTGGTCTTCCAACCGCTCACCACATCGGCGGCCTTACGCACGCTGCACAATCCTCGCTACGCGGGCGTCTATGCCTATGGTCAGCGTCTTTACCGCAGAACCGTCGACGGAAAGAAACAGTTCCGCAAGCGGGAGCCCAATGAATGGCTCGCATGCATCCCGGACGCCCATCCCGGCTATATCAGCTGGGAGCAGTTCCAGCACAACCTCAAGGCGCTCGAGGCCAATGGCCAAGGCTACCAGACCGCGCGCGTCTCGCCACCGCGCGAAGGCGCGGCTTTGTTGCAGGGGCGCGTCATATGCGGGCGGTGTGGCTGTCACATGAGGGCCCGTTACGTCACCCGGCGCGGTCAGGTGGACACTTGGTACGTCTGCAGCCGGGCCTACGTCTCTCGGGGGGAGCCGCATTGCCAGTCGATCGCTGGCTGGCCCGTCGACGCGGCGATCGGTGAACTGATCGCCGCGGAAATGACGCCCGCCGCCGTGGAGTTAGCTCTGGAGATACGAAAAGAGATCGAAGCGCGCTATGACGAAGCGGACAAACTCCGGCTCCGTGCCGTCGAACGCGCCCAAATCGATGCCGATCTTGCACAGCGGCGGTTTATGCTGGTCGATCCGAACAACCGCCTGGTCGCCGACACCCTTGAACGCGAATGGAACGACAAACTGCGCATGCTGTCTGATCTACGAGAAGAAAGAGTGAGTGCTCTGCGCGAAGACCGAGCGACACTCGACGATGCAATCCGCGATCGATTGATCGCCATGACGGCCGACTTCAAAACGGTCTGGCGCGACCCCACCTTGCCGAACCGAGAACGCAAGCGGCTCCTTGCCTATCTCGTCGAAGACGTCACATTGCTCAAGTTCCAGGCCGAGGGAGAGACCCGGATACACATCCGCTTCAGAGGCGGAAAGACCGAAACATTGATCACTCAGAACCCGAAAACCTCCGCACAGCAGGTAAAGACCCGGCCCGAGGTGGTCGAATTGGTCGACAAGCTTCTCGACGATCATATCTGCGCTGAAATCGCCGACATCCTGAATGCAAGGGGAATCCGCCCCGGCGGCTCAGCGCGGCGCGGCAAGGCTGACGCCCGGTTCAGCGACTTGCGCGTCATCTATCTCGTCAAGCAATATGGTCTGCGCTCGCGCTACGACCGGCTGCGCGAGCGGGGAATGCTGACAAAAGCAGAAGCCTGCGCAAAACTTGGAATCACCGAATGCACCCTGGTCAGATGGGCGAAATACGGCATCGTGGAAAGACATGCCTACAACGGCTATATCGGCCTCTATGAACTGCCAGGACCGCATGTCCCAGCCAAACAGTGCAGCCGATGGAACCAGCTTGCTCATCGGGCGGAGGCCATCCGCCAACTCAACTCCTCAAAATGCTCGGATCTCAAGGAAAGGGCTGTAGTATGAAGCAAGTTAGTTCGTAAACAGGCAAGCACCCTGGCCGTCGTGCCAGATCACCTTGATCAGCCCTCCCTGCCGCCCGCGGAAACAGAACAAATGACCGCTGTGCGGATCGCGCTTCAATGTCTCCTGCACCATCAGCGACAGGCCGGGGAAGCCCTTGCGCATATCCGTATAGCCAGTGGCGAGCCACACCTTCACACCGCTCGGGATCGAGATCATCGCCGCTCCAGCACATCCAGGATCCGGCCGAGCGCCTCGCTATCGATATCACTCTCGACCCGCAGGCGGCGGGCGCCGCCAAGCTCGATCGTCACGATGCTGCTCTTCTTGCGCGATCGGGATATCGGTGATTGCTGCGCCTCGACGACCTCCACGGGAACAAGATGCGGCACGGACGGCGCGGAGATCTGGCAGAGTTCCTTGCGCCACCGGAAAAGCTGGCTCACATGAATGCCAGCCGATCGCGCGATCTCGGAAACACTGGCCCCAGGCTCAAACGTCGCGGCGACCAGCTGCTCCTTCTCCTCCCGAGACCAGCGCCGGCGCCGCTCGACCGACGTGATCACTTCAATCTGATGCTTCGTCACAGGGCTACTCCTAGTGCTTGCACTAGGACTTGCAGCCTTCAGCCTACCTCAGCAAGGCGGCCGTCACCGTGGGGATACAGCTACCAAGTATGGCGCGACAATCTGGATGAGACGGCGTATTGCCTCACCCTGGAATGCTCCCGAACGATCTTTCCGTTGCCTCACCATAATGTTCCCCTGGGCTAGGATTCGATCAATGCGCGATCGGCTCGATTGTCGGCTCCACGTGCATAGGGCCGAACACCATCGCGTGTGCCTTTTCCTTCCGCCAGATCTTCAAGCGGCGCTGCAGCGTGCGCAGAAGTGGATCAGGGTATTGCCCCGGCTGCTCCGCCTGCAAACGCACCAGTAATTCGCGGCTCGTCCGCCAGGGCTCTTCGTCGAACCACGCGCGCAACTCGCCTGTGACCTTCACGAGCGGATCCGGTCGGCGACGCCCTCGCTTTTGCCTCGGCTTGGCTCTTGCGGTTGGGCTGACTTCCCCCTCCTTCCAGGCCGTCCGCAGACCCGACAGGAACTGGTCCAGCGCCGGATCGCTCACCACCAGCGCTGGCGTGCAGGATTTATCGGCAATGTCGACGAGGCGCTGCTGCGCCGATCGCATTTCCTGCAGCAGCTTTACCGGGTCCAGCCTCGCCTGTGTTTGCGCAAGCCTGGCACGAACCGGTTCAGGCGTGCGTGGATCTGCCAGCAGTCGCTGGCACGGTGTTGCCGCAGGGTGATAGCGCTTGCGCACGCGGGCGCCGTCCCGTTCCTTTCCGGCCAGCTTGAAGGAGGGTTGGAAGAAGTTCACGAACAGCCGAACCGTCGAATAGAGCTGTGCAAGGGCAGCAGCGGCTTCAAGCCCCTCCAGCCGACGATACCCGACAATGCGTCGCACCACGGCGCCGTTCTTCTGTTCGACGAAGGCCTGGTCATTTTTGCGGTAAGGACGGCAGCGGGTGAACTCGATGCCGGCATCCAGACAGTAGTCGCGTATCGTCTCGTTCAGGAACACGCTGTCATTGTCCGTGTCGAATCCGAGAAGCTGAAATGGCAGGAGCCGCCGTAATACCGTCAGCACCTCGCTCAACAGCTTCTGTTCACGCACCAGCAAGGGCGCGCATTCCGTCCACCCGCTCGCGATGTCGGTAAGACAAAGCGTTTGTATGAAGCTTCCCCGCGTCGTCGGTCCACTGTGCGCCACCAGGTCGGCCTCGACGAATCCAGGCGGAGGATCCTGCCAATCGGAGAAGGTTCGGATCGGAATGCTGCGCCGCAGCGCGGTGGACGCTGTACTGCGACGGCGTCTCGGCCCACCAGCGATGTCTCGAACCTCGCGAAGGGCGCGGTCGATCGTGGCCGCGCTCATCGCCAATAGCCGTGTGCGGATCTCGGCGGTTAGGTGCAGATGCCCGTGACGCTCCATCGCCTCCACCAGAATCGGAATCAGCATCTTCAGACGCTTGCCGCAGATGCGATCCGAAGCTTCCCAGAGCACGATCAGCGCTTCGCGCACCGCGTCGTCATAAAGCCGGCGCTCCGGTCGCGGGCTCGAACGCTGCGCCTGTGGTCCATTCCGCAGCAACCGCATGGCATGCTTGCGGTGAACGCCGCTTACCGCCGCGAATTCATCGAGAATGCGCGACTTCTCTGCCCGATCGCCTCGGGCGTAGCGCTCCGCTACCACCTTCACCAGCTCATCCCGCGTCGCCATGCTTATCCGCCTCATCTGATTTGCTCCCGCCCCAAAACTGCGGGGAGCAAATCAGATGAGGCAACGGCCCAACATCCGGGAGCAGTTCAAGCGATGCAATGCGGACGGCGAGTCTCGCCTTGTTTGTCGCCGCGCAACCAAGTCATGAACAACCTCGAATGCCAGCGACGCCAATATGGCCTGGTCGAGCGAGCTCGCCAGTTGGGTTGGAGCGATGTCCAAATCGTCGATGACGATCTCGGCCGGTCGGGTGCAGGCACGGCTCGGCCCGGGTTTGAGAAGTTACTGGCGGCCATATGCGAGGGCCGTGTCGGTGCGGTCGTCTCGTTGGAAGCGTCACGGCTGGCGCGCAACGGCCGTGACTGGCACACCTTGCTTGAGTTCTGCGGATTGGTTGGAACGCTGATCGTGGACGAAGACGGTGTCTACGATCCGCGCCTGGTCAACGACCGCCTACTGCTTGGCATGAAGGGCACGATGAGCGAGATGGAGCTTTCGGTGTTCCGGCAGCGCTTCATGGAGGCGCTCAAGCAAAAGGCGCGCCGTGGGGAGCTCCTGCTGACCGTGGCGGTCGGCTACGTCAAAGCGGACGATGGGCGGCTCGAGAAGGATCCGGACCGTCGTGTCCAAGACGGCATCGCCCTGGTGTTCCGCAAATTCGCCGAGCTGCAGTCGGTCCGCCAGGACTTGCTCTGGTTCCGCCAGGAGCAGGTCCTCGTTCCGGCGGTCATTCGAGGCCGTGGCAAGCATGCAATCGAGTGCAAGACGCCACTATCACACGCTGCACCACATCCTGACGAATCCGGTCTATGCCGGCTCATATGCTTTTGGCCGGCGTGGGACGCGTGTTTGATCGAAAGCGGCCGGAAGCGGGTTGTGCGCGACAGCATGCGCCGGAACTGGAAGGAGTGGGAGGTTTTGATCCGCGATCATCACCAGGCATATATTTCCTGGGAGGAGTTCGAGAGGAATCAGCATCTGATCGCCAACAACGCCAACGGAAACAGCTACCTGGGCCGCGGGGCGATCCGCCGTGGCGAAGCCTTGCTGCCCAGGGCTCTTCCGCTGTGCCCGCTGCGGCCAGCAAATTGCATGTCGCTTACAGCGGTAAAGGCGGCAACACCCAACGCTATGTCTGTCGTGGGACCTTCAGCGACAAGGCCGTCGACAACTACATACGCTTCGGCGGCATGCGGATTGACCGTGCGGTCGGCCAGGAGGTTCTTAATCGCCTGCAGCCGCTCGGCATCGAGGCGGCGCTGGCTGCGATGGAGACGCAAGGCCAAGAGCACTGCGACAAGCGACAGCAGGTTGAGAACGCGCTTCGGCAGGCCCACTATGAAGCGGGGCGTGCACGCCGCCAGTACTATGCGGTCGATCCCGAGAACCGGCTCGTCGCCGGGGAGCTTGAGCGGCGCCGGAATGAGGCACTGATCCGCCTGCGTGAGCTCGAAGAGGATTTCGATCGCCTGGTCGCCCTTCAGGCGCCAACGGTCTCTCCCGAGGATCGTGCGAGACTGATGGACCTCGGGAAGGATCTCGCCCAGGCATGGGACAGCCCGGGCGCTTCAGTCGAGACGCGAAAGAAGATCGTCCGCTTGTTGGTCAAGGAGATCATCATCGATGTCGTGGATGACACACTGGCCCTCATGATCACACGCGCCTGAGCGTTAAGAAGAAAGGTCTGCAGCCTTCGCAATACTCATGGAATCACACCATACCGCGACGGCGAACGTGCGGCACGTGGCGAAGCGACGCTCGACGAAGCCGCCGCAATTCTGCAGGTCAGCCCGTTAAGGATCCGCCGTATGATCAATCGCGGCACGTTGGCAGCGAATCAGCTATGCAAAGGTGCGCCCTGGATCATCCGCCTTTCGGATATCGAGGAGGACACTGTGCGGCGTGAAGCCGATGCCAGGCGATCATGGCGTCCGGCGTCTTATGATCCGCGCCAAAATGTCCTTAGTTTATAAGGCGATCGACAGATGAGCAGTATAACGCGCCGGCGTCGCTGCCAGCGAAGAGCCTGTTTTTTGAAGACTGATTCATTATGCACCCCTTTTCAAATGGACGGAAAACAGCGATTCCTGATTGTCGTCTTCGGTGCGACACGGGCTTTTGCGCGCCAGTTCGGCCTTGATCCGCTCATTTTCGAGGTCGCTGGGACGGATTTGATAGGGAGCGCAACGCATGACCTGCTCGGGGGGCAATATGCCGTCCCTGATGAAGCGGCGGATCTTAACGTGCGAGACTCCAAGCCGGGCGGCCGCGTCCGACATGGTGAGCCACTCGCCATTTTTGTCGGAGGATCGGTAGCCGCTGATCTTGTCCAGCGTGCTGGCGCGATGACCTCCAGCGTCTCGGTGATATCCTCGCCAAGCTTTGCCAGCTTGGCCGAACCGCAACACGAGCAGCTGACGGGGCGGCTTGGCTGGTTCCGACCGGTGCATTTCAAGTCTCTGGCCGCGCAAGAGGTGCGGGCGGTGCTGACGGCGCGCAAGCTCATTCAATCGAAGCTGAGGGATGTCGAGAACAGTGTGCTCGGCAGTGGCGCCGTTACCGATCAGATCCGCCCAAAGGTGGCAAAGCAGGACCACTGGTCTGCTCAAAATGGCTAGAATGTCGCGCCCAACCAGTTTCATTGAGGCGCTCCATGCCACGCGGCCGGTAATCAAACGGTGCAACAGATCCTACAAGTAATTTCACAGAATCTTTGCGACCTAAAATCGCTGACAATGCTAGTTTCACCCCAAAGTCTGAGGTCAGGCACCTAGGCGCCCAGGTACTTGAAAGCGTCCCAACTGAAACGCGAGCCCCATCTTCCGATGATCCGGGTCTCGTCTCGTAGCGGCAAATCACACTCAATTTACCTGACGGGGAAAGTGATATGGCGATCCGAAATTCTACCCATCCTATCGGCCCCGGGGCGAGCATGTCGACTAGAGAATTTCTCGAAGCGCCGCCGATGTTGGAGGCCATACATGTATCACCAGACGTTCGATGGCGCAGATGCAGCCTGGCTGGCGCGGTGGCCGCACTATCATGTGCATTTCACGCCGACGTCGGCCTCCTGGATCAACCAGGTCGAACGCTGGTTCGCCACGCTTACCCGCAAGCAGCTACGGCGCGGCGTTCACACCTCGACCAGCCAGCTTGAAGCCGATATCCGTACCTTCATCGAGCGGCACAACGAAAAACCCAAGCCCTACTAGCGGACCAAGGCCGCCGACGAGATCTTCTCATCAGTCAAACGCTTCTGCCAAAAAACAGAGCAGACCTTATGTGGCTAACTTTAGATTCACGTGACTAGAGCGCCACAGTTCCGTTGGGTTCAGGCCACTCAGAACAATGCCGCTTCGTTGGATCGCACTCCGCGTAGTGCAATTCCCTCATTTGACGGCGTTTTTTGAGGCCGTTCGGCCAGAATTGAAAAATTTGTGGATGATTGCCACGTTAGCACGATGTTAGTTTCGACGTACAGCAAGTCGAGAATTGGCTTGTGCAATCCTGACCGATCAATATAGGACAATCGTCTATGCCTGCATTCCCTAACGAAGAGTATCGCGCACGCACTGCCCGGCTGCGCCAGCAGATGGCTGAGCGTGGCATTGACACACTGCTTGTCTTGAATGAAGGCAATATGAACTACCTCACGGGCTACGAGGGCTTTTCAGACTACGTGCCACAAGCCGCTCTTGTGTGCCAAGAGGAGGAGGATCCTTGGCTTATCGTGCGTGAGATGGACGTTCCGTGTGCAGAAGCCAGCGCTTACCTGTCGCAATCACGCATCCTCAGCTATCCGGAGAAATACGTCGCTTCACGGCAGCTCACAGCATGGCAGCCCATCGCCGACATTGTGCTCAAGCAAAGCAAGTCGAACCGTATTGGGGTAGAATTGTCAGGAAAGATGCTTGGTGTGAAAGGCCATGCCGCCTTGAGCAAAGGTCTGGGCATGGCCGATTTCATCGATGGCGACGGGATTGTGTCCGGGCTGAAAGGGATAAAGTCGTCTGCTGAGCTCATCTACATGGAGCAGGCGGGAGAGATCGTTGATAGGGCGATGGAAGTCGGCAGGCTCGCAATCGCTGTCGGAGCCCGAGAATGTGACGTGGGCGCTGCCGTCAGCCATGCTCTATATACTGGCATGCCTGAATTCGGGGGGTGGAATTCCCGCAGTACCATCTCGATGAACGTGGGTTCGCCAGCGAACGCCGTGCATCTCACGTGGACGGACGAGCGCTATAAGATGGGCTGCCAGACCAATTTCGAGATCGCCGCTTTCCGTCGCCGATACGCGTGCGCACTTGCGCGAACGGTATTTTTGGGAGAACCCTCCGCTAGGTCGCGGCATGTGCATCAGGCTTGCGTTGACGGTTTCGCCGCTGCATTCGACGCCATACGGGCTGGAGTGACGAGCCACGATGTAGAGCGGGCCTTCCGGCGCGAATTCGAACCTCGGGGCGTGCGGAAAGAATCCAGAATCGGGTATTCGATAGGTGTCGACTGGACGGACGGCGGTCCGAGCATCCAGGAGGGAGATGACACGGTGTTACAGGCGAACATGACCTTTCATCTCATTATTGGTGTGTTTGAAAAGACGGACGGTTACGTCTTCAGTGAGACCATTCGTGTGACCGACAATGGCGCGAAGTCCTTCAGCAATATGTCGCGCAACCTGTTGGTAAATCATTGACGAATTGCCATGCCTGCGTAGCGCTTGCTCTGCGCCGGCATGAAGGACCGGCCCCCAACCAAGCTTGCGGCACTGGGTGCGACGAGAATATGGCACCCTGCGATGCCGAGAGCATCCCCGATCGATATGACATCCGACTCGGAGGCACGTGGGCGCAAATCAACTTCAGCGGCATTCGCGGTCGAGGTGTGTCAGCCGAATATGGCGCCCTCTCAGCGCGCCGCAGCCTTTTCTCCCGGTCCAAAATCAAATCTCGACCGTTTCATCGATGCGGTGGAGGATTTCGCACACGCCTGTCAGAGGCTGCTCGGGGCCGGCCGACGCCGCAGCGTGAGTCGCGCCAGACTCCGAACCTGAGAAGCCGGTCAATGGAGATGAAGCATGCGGTTGAGCAGAAATGAGATGACGGGTAAGGTCCAGACGGTGCTGGGCCTAGTCGACCCGGTGACGCTGGGCCAGACGCTGATGCACGAGCATCTCATCTGGGACGCCACACCGCCGGCTCGGCGGGACGTATCGACCACAGGCGGTCCGGATCCGCGCGAATACTGGAGATTTATGACCGGTGGCATCTCCGATTCCCGCAACACCACGCAGAGAGATCGCGGGCTGGCTGCTCGCGAGGCCGCCCGAATGGTCGAGGCAGGTGGCGGGACGATTGTCGAGCTGACGATCGGCGGTCTCGTGCCTGATCCGGAGGGTCTGGTGGAGGTTTCGCGTGAGAGTGGCGCCCATATTGTGATGGGTTGCGGTCATTACGTCGACGCCTACCAGGATCCGAACAACAACAGGCGGACTATCGAGAGCTTCGCCCAGGAGATGATTGATCAGGTTCAACTGGGCGCCTGGGGAACCCAGATACGTGCAGGCATCATTGGCGAAATAGGTTGCCAGTGGCCGTGGACCGATCTCGAGAAGCGTGTGCTGGCGGCCGCCGTCATCGCCCAGCAGGAGACTGGGGCGGCACTGACGATTCACCCGGCGCGCCATGCAGACCACCCGTGGATGCTCGTTGAGTTCCTGCAGGAACACGGGGCTGATCTGTCGCGTACGATCATTGACCATATCGACAGAACGATTTTCGACGACGATCGTCTATTTCGCCTGGCCGACTCTGGTGTCGCGCTGGAATGGGACCTGTTCGGCCAGGAGAACACCTATTACGCGGCTGCTGACATCGACATGCCGAATGATGGCATGCGCATCCGGACGATCAGGCGTCTGATTGATCGCGGGTATCTCGGGCAGACCGTGATTAGTCACGACATCTGGGAAACAATACGGTTGGCTGAGTTCGGCGGCCATGGCTATACCCATATTCAGAATAAGGTCCTCCCCCATATGAGAAAGCGCGGTTATTCGGAGGTTGAGATCAATGCAATCATGATCGATAATCCGCGTCGGCTACTGACCTTTGTTTGACGAGGCTCCGGGTGCCAGTGCTCGTCGGCGGAGAGCAGGATGCGGGCGCAGGTGAGCGTGCCGGAGCAACGCCTTTTGTTGAGCGGTCCCGCAGTTCGTTCGTGATTGATATGGTCAATACGGCTTTCCATTTGCCCATTCCGCCTTGTAGGGTGACGGACGCAACACGGGGCAAACGTGAACAGGAATGAGCACTGGTCGATGAGTGATCTCCTCCCGGACAGAAGCTTCGGTGACGGCGTATCGCCTCCGAGCGCGCCGCAGATGAAAAACGGCCAAACCCGGAACGACGCATAGCTGTCTGATGCGAAAGGGGCACTCTCGTATGACGTGGCAAACTGCACATTAGAATCAGAATCGCTTAGGGTAGGATTTCGCCCCCTCCCGCAAACGACACCCGTCTGGACCGACATGATCACATCATCTTCCCGAACGGGTCGATCTTTGCAGATCGGCGGCATGGCAGGAACCCACGCTCAAGGTATGGCGGTTCAACGAGAAGGTGAACAGCCACTATCTCAGGCCGTTCGGGTCGGCGGGAGCTGCTTGCAATCATCGGCACGAGCATCGACATGGCGCTCTCCGAGAGCTCCACCCTCGCCACGCAAGATACAGGGTCGGATGCGGCGCGGAGGAATTTCGCAGAAACGCAGAAACCTTTGGCCGGGTCGCCGAACGCACGATCAACAGGAATCTCGACGGCCGGCTAACCCTGGCAATTCGGACGGGCTACAAGGTTAACGTCCTCGTCGATCAGGATATTATCTTCCCCGGCGCCTATCGCGGACGAAAACCGGCTCGCTCGATGAAAAAAAGGCAAAGCTCGGGCCGATCGAGCAGCGAATTGGCGTCAGTCGGCGGGCACCAACGGGATATGACCGAGTACGTCGAGCAAGGTCGAAACGACCGTCTGCTGCGCGTGCATGTCGATCATTGCCGTGACGTAGGCTATGTGCGAGGGTCCCACCGTGTCGCCGACGGAAACGGGAGGCGCGTTGCGCGATTCCTCGTATTTTGCCTCGCCTCGTGATCGAGCAGCAGGGCAAGCCATTCGGCGTGGCTGAGGTTGTCGGCATCGCTGTTGCTTTCCAATTCGATGAACGCATGGGCCATGCCGGCCAGGCCGAGTTGCCCCAGCAGTTCGAGTGTCGGATGTTTGAGCATTGTAGTCCTTTCAGTTGTAATATCCGGAGCCCCGGATGTTGGTGTGGAAGATCGGCGTGTGGTCCGAGGCTTCGCGCGCCGGAACCTTGTCGAGCCCCTTCTCGAGGATCGATTTGACCGAGGGATAGTTGCGCGCCTGGATCTCCAGCGCGCGCCGCGCGGCCGCTTCCAGGCGTTCGGCGCCGAAGCGCTTCGCTAGCCCGATGATGCCGAGGCATGAACGGTAACCCTGCTCGGGATGCGGCCGATCCTCGATGATCTTTTCAACCAGCAACGACAGCATCGGCCCGATCCGCGCCGCTTCCTCCCGGATCTTCACGGGCGTCCATTCACGGTAGCGCCGATGGCTCGAGGGCATATGTTCGGGGATCGTCGTATGCCGCCCGTTGCCGCTGCCACGCATGTGCGCGGCGATGCGTTCGCCATCGAGGAAGATTTCGACGGTGCGTGTGGTAATTCGAGCCTCGACCTCGCGGCGGGCGAAGCGCCAGGGCACCGAGTAATGGTGGTGCTCAATCGCGATGTGATAATCGAGTCCGACTCGGCAACGCTTCCACTCAGCGTGGACCCACCGTTCCGCCGGCAGCGGCTTGAGGTTCGGCGCGTCGATCTCCTCGAACAGCTGGCGCCGCGTTTTGCTGAACTGGCGAAGCACCCGTGTGTCGTTGAGATCGGTGATGCATTCGGCGACCGCCGCGTTCACCTCGGCCAGGCTGTAGAAGATCCGGTTGCGCAAGCGGCCCAGGACCCAGCGTTCGACAATGCCGACACAGGCCTCGACTTTCGCCTTATCGCGTGGCTTCCTCGGTCTTGCCGGGAGCACCGCCGTGCCGTAATGACGCGCCATGTCGGTGTAGCTGCGGTTGACCATCGGATCGAAGTGACACGCCTTAATCACCGCGACCTTCGCGTTGTCCGGGACCAGAAGATGGGCCACGCCGCCGAAGAAGGCGAAGGCGCCATTGTGCGCCTCGATCCAGTCCGCGAACTGCTCGGTCCACGTCGCGCAGGCAAATGACAAGCTCGATCCGCCGAGCACCGCCACAAACAGATGGGCATCGCGCACCTCACCGGTCCGGCGGTCGACCACAACCGGCACCGTGTCGCCGGCGTAATCGACAAACATCTTCTCACCGCCCGCGTGGCTCTGCCGCATCGTCAGAGGCAGGCGGCCCTCCCAGCGCCGGAACAGGTCACACCAACGGCTGTAGCGATAGCCATCCGGGTGGGCGGCGACATACTCTTCCCACAGAACCTGCAGCGTCACATGCTTGCGCTTCAGCTCACGTGCTACCGCCGACCAGTCCGGTTCCGGCTGTTTGCGCCGGCCGGGCTTCATCCCAGGTAAGCCGTATAGGCAAGCTTCCAGGTCGGCATCGCTCATCTCGGCCGGGACCGGCCAGTTCAGCCCGGAGCGTGCAAACCGCTTCAGCATATCCCGGACCGTCGTCGGCCCGACCCCGGCACGCTCGCCAGCCATCCGCGTCGATAGCCCCGCTTCCAAGCTCAGACGTAAAATCTCGCGCACGTGGCGCATCCTAACCCTCCTCGTCGGCATCCATTCCTCCGGTCGTTGCCCGACCGGAACATGCCCCAAGGATCACGTTCTCCTAACTCCGAACTGCGCGCGATCGTGTCGGAATCCCGCGCGGGTAATTCTCGGAATGCTGCGCGCCATCAGTTCGGAATGCCGCGCGCGATCAAATCGGAACGGTGCGCGCGATGATCTCGGAATCCGCAGCTTTGCGTGGGGTCCAGCTCATTTGTGCGGCAACCTTCATGGTCGAAATCGGCGATGTACGCCGCTTTGCCAACCCGCGACAACTGATGGCTTATCTGGGACTTGTTCCCTCGGAGCGCTCGACCGGGGAGGCCGTGCGACGAGGCGGCATCACCAAGACTGGAAATGCCCGAGTGCGCCGCGTCTTGGCCGAGAGCGCCTGGGCTTACCGCTATCCGGCCAAATTGGGGAAAAGAAAATACTGCGAAAGCCGCCACATGCCTGAAGTCGTGCGAGACATAGCGTGGAACGCACAGGCGCGATTGACCAAGCGCTACAGAGCCCTGATCGCGCGTGGCAAGCGCAGCACCGTGGCTGTGACCGCAATAGCTCGGGAACTCGCTGCTTTCATGTGGGCCATCGCCCGAGCGGATGAGCAGCAGGCAGGAACCTGATCCTCGGTCGCGACGAAATAATCATCGCGCCTATCGGCGGGGACGTGGCATTGAAGGGGGAATTCCCGGCATCGCTTTGTGGCCGGCAATGCCGACGCCCGTTGTAAGAGAGGACCAGCCCCGGACGAATACATGGACATGCGGTAACCAACCCGCGCATCAGAGCTTGTTCACCCGCGTCCCAGGCCACGTCTCCACCGATAGGCGCTCCGTCCTGGCCTGTCCGGATCGCAGCACATGGCTGGGACGGCGTGATCACACTCTGCTGTTGCTGGCCGCGCAAACGGGGTTGCGGGTCTCGGAGATCATCGATCTCGACCGGCACTCGGTGATGCTGGGGCACGGTGCCCACGTGCGATGCCTTGGCAAGGGCCGCAAGGAGCGAAGTACGCCCGCTCACCAAGGTTGCACAGCAAGCTCTTCGGGGCTGGCTCAACGAGCCCAGGAAGCGGGGCGCAACGGCTGTCTTTCCGAACACGCACGGCGGCAAGCTGAGCGCCGACGGCGTGCAGGCGCTGCTGAACAAATATGTCGCCAAGGCTCGCGAACACTGCGTCACCCTCCGCTCGAAGCGGGTGTCGCCCCATGTTTTGAGGCACAGCGCTGCCATGGAGCTGCTGCAGGCGGGCGTCGATTGTTCGGTCATCGCCCTATGGCTGGGCCATGAGGCGATGGAAACGACGCTGACCTATCTTCACGCACATCTTGAGCTGAAGGAATCCGCACTCGCCAAGCTGAAGCCATACGAACGCGCAAAGGCCGAACGATTTCGACCAAACGACAGGCTTCTTGAGTTCCTGAACGCCCTTTGAGCATCAGAACTATGCCGAGTGTCAACGACCGGTTCTTGATCGAAATGGCGGGCAAAGCGCTCCGTACCGCCATGATCGGAAGAGGCGCTCGGCATAGTTCGGCGGTCGGCATAAACCTGCAAGCTCAATGGTGTCGAACCGCTCGGCTATCTCGCCGATGTCCTCACCAGGATCGTCAACGGCCACCCCAACAGCCAGATCGACGATCTCCTGCCTTGGGTCTACATCAACAAGCTCGAGCTCAAGGCCGTGGCCTGAGAACACCGCTTACTTTCGATCGCTCCCAACCTGATTGATCAGGACTTCTCGGTCGAGCGCCCGAAACAGAAATGGAATGCGGATATCTCGTACGTGTGGACGAGCGAGGGCTGGCTCTATCTGGCGATCATCCTCGATCTCTTCGCTCGGCGGGTGGTCGGCTGGGCGGTGAGTGATCGTCTGCACCAGGAGGTTGCATTGGAGGCGCTGCGCAAGGCTGTGTCGCTCCGACGACCATCAGCGGGCCTGATCCATACGCGGACGGCGGCAGCCCAATACTGCTCCAGGGCCTATCAAGCCGAGTTGAGGAAGCACAACATCCAGATCTCGATGTCCGGTAATGGCAACTGTTTCGACGAAGCGGTTGTCGAGACCTTCTTCAAGAGCTTGAAATCCGAAATGGTCTGGCGCACCGTCTTCCAGACAAGGGCCGAGGCCGGCGGCAATCGGCCAGTACATTGATGGCGTTCTACAACTCTGTCCGGCGTCATTCGACGCTCGACTATCTCAGTCCGGTTCAGTTCGAAAGGCTGGCCGGATAGCTACTAAACCGCTCTCCACAAAAGCGGAGCAAGACCAGCGACCGCATAGTGCGGTTCGGGCGTCGCTGATGATGCTCTTCCCGTGACGTTGTGGCGGACGAGACCGTGGCCTCGGCCGCCGTCCCCGCCGCTCGAGCCGACGGCCTTCAAGTGAGCCCCGTGAACGGTTTGCGTATCAGCCCGCGAATGAAGAACTCGACCATCGAGGTATAGTCGAAGACCGGAATGCCGGTCGCCTGCTGGACAGCCGCAGCGTATGGTGGCAGGTCGCCGCACTCAAGCAGCAGCATCCCAATTTCCGGCCGTTCTTTCAGTAGAGCTACGGCGGCCTCCGCCACTTCGGCTTCGACAGCAAGGACGTCCAAATCGCAAGTGGCTGCAATCCAAGTGGTGGAAAACGCTGGAGCACTCTCAAGTCCCGCAACGACCACCCTATGATCGTCGGCTCGCAGACCGGCCGCTTCCAACATGTCCCGGGTCAGCGAACAAGAACTCGCTACAATGATGCCGAGCGCCTTGCCTTTGGGAAGCATCTGCTCGAGGAAAGGAGCGAGGAGAAGGCTCGATAGGAACACGGGCACGTCTACCGCGTCGCGGACCGCTTCCTGGTATCGGATCGAGTACCCGCAGCCGCAGGTGATCAGTTGCGCACCCTCGCGCACGAGCTCGGTCGCTGCCTGAACCACAGCGGATGTCATTTCCCCACCATCGGGCGAAAGAATCCGGCTGACATTCAAGCCAGGCACCGTCTTGTAGCGCACGGGGACACTCCATGTGCTGGCGTTGCCGGTGTCCCCGGGTATGTAAGGGCGGAGGCCGGCCCCTGGCATGCGCTCAAGCATCAAGATACCAACGGGCGCACCGTAGAACGCCAATCGGGGCTTCACTGAGGCCGGCCATTGCCTACCTCGGGACGGAGAAGGATCGATCATGTACTATCACCTCATAGTAGCCCATACCTTCTGATGGGCGGACGGCATCGCGACCTGGATTCACGCTGCCCCTAACCGCACTGTTTCAGCGTAGGCGGCGTTATCGCGGAAATTCTGCGGTCCATTGACCAAATTAGAAGCAGCCCGCAACCAAAGGTCGCATTGTGGAACGTCCGCATCGCGTCGATGCCACGCTCGGCCATCTGCTGGCGCAGCCAGTCGTATGGGCGCGATACTCTTCTTGACTAAATGCAGGCATAAGCGGTTCTCCTATCCTGATAAATAACGATTGAACGAGGCAACCAATTCGGCTTTGCTTTCCTCGCAACGTAACATTTTGCTAACGTGGAAAATTGCAAAAAACCTGCGAAGCTGACCGAAATCCTTCAAACTACGGCGTCTCACGAGGGATTACACCACGCAGAGTCTAAAAACCTATAGGACGGGGCCGTTGGTATTATTTGTACGCGACAACCACGAGACTCGAGCTATCGGATGTAAACGTTCCACCTTCCTGCCCATAGGCCTCAATAGTCGCGAACCCCGCGCTTCGCAACATGCGAACAAATTCAGAAAACCCATACTGTCTGAAAGAAACGTGCGCTCGTCTAACGCGTCCGTCGCGGACGATAATCCTTTCGACGTTCCGACGATCGCTTAGCACATCGTTGCTCATTATATCGATTCTCAGATCGTTGTTACGCTGCACAACGTAGATAGGCGGCTTGTGGCGTAGGAAAGCGAAGCGATTGGCGTGATCGATTAGAAGACGCCCGCCCTTTCGAAGTGAAGAAGCGGCTTCACGAAGAACTCTCTCATTGTCCGCGTCATCGAAATAGCCAAACGTCGTGAAACACAGAAAAGCCGCGTCAAATCGATCTCGCCAGGGAAGTGAGCGCATGTCGCCCAGAACATACTCAACATTTACTCCGCGTTCAGCCGCATCCGCTTCGGCTTTTTTTAGCAAGATCGGCGAGATATCAAGTCCGGCTACCTGCACTCCTTTTTCAGCCAACCGGTTGGTAATCCGCCCATAACCGCATCCAAGTTCAAGAACTGAGCCGCCCCTCCAAAGGGAAAGAAGATTCCAAATTATTCCTGCTTCTCTGTCACTTGTCTCCGGCGGATTGATCGCATCGCCAAAATAGAAGTAATCTTCGCTGAAGTATGCTTCAAGCTCAGATAAGGAAACTGTACCACTCAACTCGTCATTCATGTGCTTACCTCGACTTTCACCGTGCTTAGATTGATTTTGCATGGTGCGGAGAATTTTGAAAGCAAACATTTGTGAATATTTCATACTGTTGTTTAATATTTCGGCAATAGTCATTGACCTTACCTTGTTTGAGATTGTATCGCGGGCCGGTATGGGCCTCTCAAGGCACTGCTCTCGAAGCTCGTCAACATCGATCTCGCGGATGGTCCGGGCCGGGCGACGCATACCGGCCTGGAGCATATGAGTTGTTTCATCATTGCCGTAGCGAAGCGCATTTCGCCGTGCTGGGCGCGCGCTCGTCCGCCGGATCGCTCTGGCACGCGCCGGAAAGGGCAGCAAAGCAACTGTGGGCAAGCCTTACTCGATGGATCTTCGCACGCGGGTGGTAGCGTCGGTTGAGCAGGAGGGCCTGTCGCGACGTCAGGCGGCAGAGCGCTACGGGGTTGGAATCAGCACAGTCATCCGATGGGTGCGCCGCTTGCGCGAGACGAACAAGCTGACGCCCGGCAAGATGGGTGGGCACAGACCGAAGAAGATTGCCGGAGAGCATCGGGAGTGGCTGTTGGTACGCTGCCAGGCGGCGGAGTTCACACTGCGCGGTCTTGTGGCCGAGCTTGGCGATCACGGCCTGAAGGTCGATTACCGCTCGGTATGGGAGTTCGTTCACGCCGAGAAGCTCAGTCACAAAAAAAGACGCTGATCGCGGCTGAGCAGGATCGCCCCGATGTGGCGCGCCGGCGGGCCCAGTGGGCAAAGTATCAGGACCGCATCGATCCTTCCCGCCTGGTATTCATCGACGAGAGTGTGCTGCAGAGCAGCGGAAAGGAGTTCGCAATGAACTAACACCGTTGCGTAAAGCTGCGTGAATGATGGGGGACGGCCCTCCGGGAGCGGCTTTCAGGAGCGGGTCTCAAACCAGTCCGAGTTGCTGCGGTAAAGAGCCGTGGTGGTGAGCGTCGGATGAAAAGTTCGGACAAAGATCCGGGCAGGTGAGTGTCCGAAAGACGAACGAAAGTGAACCCTCCGAAGACGCGTCGTTATGAATCCAAGTGTCGTCGAAACCAGGACCGTTTCGTCATCCTGGGACAAGTCCGCCAGACGCCTGATGACTGGGCGGGCGGCGACCGGCGTAGAGGGGGCGTGAGTTGGACATAGGCTTTCACGCGGAACTGCAGGAACCAGGCTCCTGATGCAAAGGGAGAAGCTCAAGCGGAGCAAACCGCAAGGCGAGAGTACCGATGCAGGAGACTGGGGCGGACCGACCCGTATGAGCGTTGAGGGCCCTGTAATGGGGTCGGAGCAAAGGGGTCGGATCAGGTCGTCGTATTGTTTGGAACAACTGGAAACAGGATGACTTCGATAGGTACGACAGATAAGCCGTTTCGAATTGAGAAACGTCAAGTGTACGAAGCTTACAAAGCGGTCAAAGCCAACCATGGCGCAGCCGGAGTGGACGGTGAGACCTTGGAGATGTTTGAGAAAGACCTTGCGAGAAATCTCTACAAGATCTGGAATCGGATGTCTTCGGGGACTTACTTTCCGCCGCCCGTGCGTGCCGTCTCCATTCCGAAGAAGACTGGGGGCGAAAGGGTTTTGGGTGTGCCCACCGTCAGCGATCGAATCGCGCAGATGGTGATCAAGCAGATGATTGAGCCGGATCTGGACTCCCTCTTTCTTCCGGACTCCTACGGTTACAGACCGGGAAAATCGGCTCTGGATGCCGTCGGCGTGACGCGTCAGCGGTGCTGGAAGTTTGATTGGGTTCTGGAATTCGACATCAAAGGGCTGTTTGATAATCTTCCGCACGATCTCCTGCTGAAGGCGGTCAGAAAGGACGTGAAGTGCAAGTGGGCACTGCTGTACATCGAAAGATGGCTGGCAGCGCCGATGGAGAAGAACGGAGAAGTCGTCGGGCGAACATGCGGTACCCCGCAAGGTGGCGTTGTCAGCCCGATCTTGTCGAATCTCTTTATGCACTATGCATTTGATCTGTGGATGACGCGGACGCATCCTGACCTTCCATGGTGTCGATATGCTGACGATGGCCTTGTGCACTGCCGGAGTGAACAACAAGCCGAAGCCCTCAAGGCGGAGCTTGGTGCTCGACTGGCGGCATGCGGGCTTCAAATGCATCCGACAAAGACCAAGATCGTCTATTGCAAGGACCAAAGGCGCAGGGGCAAATACCCGAATGTCGTGTTCGACTTCCTCGGGTATCAATTCCGGCCGCGACGGGTGGCGAAGACACAGCGAGACGAGTTCTTCTGTGGCTACACGCCTGCGGCTAGCCCCACGGCACTGAAATCGATGCGAGCGACGATTAAAAGCTTGAACATATCGCGGCAGACGCCGGGGACGCTGGCTGAAATCGCCCAACAGCTCAATCCGCTCCTTCGGGGATGGATAGCCTATTACGGCCGGTTCAGCCGTTCGGCCCTGTCCACTCTGGCTGACTACGTCAACCGGAAGCTCAGGGCTTGGATCATGCGCAAGTTCAAGCGCTTTCAGTCCCATAAGACACGTGCCAGCCTCTTCTTGAGAAAGCTGGCACGGGAAAATCCCGGACTGTTCGTGCATTGGAAGGTGTTCGGAACGAATACGTTCGCCTGATGGGAGCGGTGTGAATCGAGAGGTTCACGCACCGTTCTGCGAGAGGCCGGCAGGTGAAATCCCTCCGGCCTACTCACCCCTGGACCAAGACCAATATGGCGCCGCTCAGAGGATGGGCCCCGCGCGGCGAGAGGATCAAGGCCAAGGTGCCGCACAGTCATTGGAAGACCATGACCTTCTTGGCGGCACTGCGCCACGACCGTGTCCATGCACCATGGCTGATCGACGGACTGATCAACGGCGAGCGTTTCCAGCTCTGTGTCGACAAGGTTCTCGTCCCAACCCTCAAGGCGGTCGATCTCGACCGGCTCGGGGCGGAAGCGGACGTCATCGTGACGATCACATCGAGCTTCGCGCCGATCCTGAAGCGCTCACAGATCAAGGCGGGGACGCATCTGGCCTGCATGGGCACCGATACAAAGGCCAAACAGGAGGTCGCGGCCGAACACGTCGCTGCGGTGGCCCTGTTCGCCGACGAGGTGGCGCAGTCGATCTCGATCTGAGAATGCCAGCATCCCTACTCGCGAGGTCTCGTGAACGAGAGCGACATCACGCCGATTGGCGCTGTAATAAACGGCGCCCATCCGAGCCGACGTTCGGACGACGAGATCACCCAATTCGACGGCACGGGTGTCGGCTTACAAGACCTCGCGCTTACAGCCGTCGCTGTGGACAAGGCCCACCAGAGAGGCCTGGGCATCGAAATTGACTTCTAGACGCGTTACGGCGTAGCAGAGTCGAAGCCTGAGCGCCAGAATGGCTATGGAGCTGTTGTCTCATGTTCGGGGCTGGACGGCCGTGCAGGGCAGGTGATTTTGTGCAGGCTGCTCATTCAAGATTACCTTTGATCAGGTGCTCTTCTGCCATCACAACGCCTTCAGAATGCCACGAGCCGGATGGCGTGCCGCGCTTTGCCCGCCGATTTGCAAAGCGGTCGCGCGCCGGCACTTTCGGCCCCTTGCGCGGCGGCCCGCCCCTCTGACCCGCAGGGCACGAACGGTGGCACCGGCGCCCTGCATATCGGTGCCGCACGTCTTGCGTGCCAAACTACGCCACGAGACGACCTGCTGCAGAGGCAGCCCCATGCCGGCGCTACCTCCCAAACGACCGCGTCTCCCTTTGCTCCGTGACGGGTTTGGTCGTTCAGAGGACGATTTGTGTGGCTGGTAAAAAGCAACTCGTCCCAATTGGCGCCGACCAGCGCCGGTCTTTGAAAAAATGATCCCGTTCGGTATCGAAAAGGAGGACTGGGAGCAGAATCATGCTGTATGAACAATAGACTGTCGTTTGCAGAACTGGCGGAGCTCGTTGGTTCTTCGGCAGCCTCTTGCATTGCGACACGTCGATAAGCTTCGAGCGGACGGTGTGATAATTGCCGACGTTGCACTAGACTAGCACTACTTTGGCAGTTTAGGTTTGACGGCGTCTGCGAGCAGCTTCTCACAGTGAGGACATCTGCGGGGCGGCGGCCGCGTGAAGAGGTCGAGAATTGCTTGTCTAACAGCTGGCATGCTCGGTTGTGGCGGTGGTCCGCCGACTCTTTTTTTTCCGTCCCGCTGCTTTGAGGCGGCGGGCTTGGAGAAAGGCGTAGGCGATCATGGTCATCAAGGCGTGTCGATGTAATCCAGTCCATGATCGGCCTTCGAAGTGGTCGAGGCCGAGTTCCTCCTTCAATTGCTGATGTGCCTGCTCACAGACCCACCTCGCCTTGATCGTGGCGGCGAGCATCTTGAGGCTCGCATCGGCCGGTAAGTTCGACACATAGTATTTTTGCTCGCCAGTCGACCGGCGTTCGCCGACGAGCCAGACCTCGTCGCCTGGCATGCATTGCATGCGATTGTCGAGCATCCGGTGCTTATGACCATCCGCAACGCGGACACGGCGAGCCGCAAACAAACATGTCAGCCGACCTTTAGTGCCGCGCCGCCAGCTTATCTTGTGCCATCTCTCACCAGACAGCATCACCTCGGCAGAGACCGGCGGCTGGTCCGGGATGTGATATTGGCGGCGCCTGCCTGTGGTCGCGACCGGGAAGATCAGATCAACATCGGCCGGATAGACGTTTTGGCGTCGCGATAGTCCTACAGCCCACAGCAGACCGCGCTCACTCAAAGCCTGACGAAAAGAGCTGCTCGACCCGTAGCCCGCGTCGGCAAGCACGCAGCCGAAACGCACGCCGGAGGCGATGACACGATCGATCTCTTCGATGGCGATCTCCGGCTTTGTCAGAGCGACCTGTCGATCCTTCGGGACGCGCGCCCGCATCATCCGCTCGGGATCATTCGTCCAGGTGTCGGGCAAGAAGAGCCGAAGGCCCACCATCACCGGCACTTCGCGTGAGGCCAGGGTCACCGACACCAGCGACTGGCAGTTGGATGTCTTGCCAAGCGACGAAGCGTATTGAGGCGCGACACCAACCGAATGTTGTCCCTTCTTCGGTAACGCTGTGTCGTCAATGACGAGAAAACCCGCCTCATCGCCGACCAGGCGATCTGCCTCCTTCAGCAGGGCGGCCTCGAGCGGAGCGCTGTCCCAAACCCCTGCCGCGACAAAATGATGAAGCTGATCGTAGCCGACATCGCCCGCTCGCGCGGCCATCGGTTGTACGCTCTTACGGTCGCCCGGCCCGATCAGACCGGCAATGTACAGCGGACACATCCGGCGCCGAGCTGGATGCGAAAGACCTGCCAAAAACGGTTGAAGCCAGTGCTCGAGATCGGCTTGCCAGTCCACGTCCATTGATCGGCCCTCCATACGCCGACCTCCCATGAATCACGCAAACTCTCTCTTGGGAATTCCAAAAACTCGCCCGCCCCTAAAAACCTGCCAAAGTAGTGTTAGGGTCCGGACTCATAACCAGTAGCTGACGATTGCCGCGAGGAAGACGGCGGCGAGGAAGCTCGTCGCCGATCGATCGTATCGTGTGGCAATGCGGCGGAAATCCTTGAGCCGTCCAAACATCCGCTCGATGGCGTTGCGATCGCGGTATAGGAATGGCGAGAAGCAGTTCTTCCAGCGTCGGTTAGCTTTCGGCGGAATGTTCGGCATCGTCCCTTTGCCCTCGACCTTGTGCCGGATGGCATTGGTGTCATAGCCCTTGTCGGCGTGCAGGATCGGGCTCTTCGGCATCTGCTCCAGAAGCAAATCCGCGGCACTGCAATCGGCGACCTGGCCACCGGTCAAAAGGAAAGCGATTGGACGGCACAGGCCGTCGGTCAGGGCGTGGATTTTCGTGGTTCGACCACCGCGCGATCGGCCGATCGCCTGATTTTGTTCCCCTCCTTTGCCGGCTGAGGCACATCGATGCGCCTTCACCGCCGAGGAGTCGATAAGCACCTCCGCGGGCGGTCCGCTAGCCGAGACCAAGGCATGGAAGATGTCGGCCCAGACGCCCTTGGCCGCCCATCGGACGAAGCGGTTGTAGAGCGTCTTGCGCGGGCCGTAGGCATCCGGTGCGTCGACCCAACGACCACCTGACCTCAGGACATGCACGATACCGCTGATCACCCGGCGATCATCAACCCGCGGCTTCCGCGTGTGTCAGTTGGCAAGAGCGCCACGAGCCGCCCAAACTGCTCCTCGGTCAGCCAGAAATAATCGCGATTCATCCGTGTGGTCTCCCTTTGGAGACCGTGAATCACGAAGCAGATTCCGACGAAATCCCTGTTGATTCCGTGCCCCCTTTGGACCACTGTCCCTAGATCGGGCAAGGCCGCGACGGGATGGTGGACTCAGGGGGATCGCAATGCCCAACGCTTTCACTACTCTCGTCGGCATAGAAATCCCGATTGTCCAGGCGGCAATGGGTGGAGCTACGTCTCCGCAATTCGCGGCCGCAGTTAGCAATGCAGGCGGCCTCGGGATGCTCGCCCTCGGCTGGAGTCCGCCCGAAGCGGTACGCGCAGAAATTCGGGCCACCAAGGCCCTGACCGAGCGACCATTCGGCGTCAATCTCGTGTTGACATATCCGCAGGAGGAGCGCCTCGCGATCTGCTTGGAAGAAGGCGTGCCGGTAATCTCATTTTTCTGGGGCCAGGCAGGCCCGCTGATGGCTGAGGCGCCGCATCGTGGCGGGGCAAAGGTGCTGCATACGGTAGGAAGCGCCGAACAGGCTCGGATATCAGCCGAGGATGGTGCGGACGCAATCGTCGCGCAAGGCTGGGAGGCCGGTGGCCACGTTTACGGTAGAGTTGCCACGATGGCGTTGGTTCCGGCAGTTGTTGACCAGGTCGCGCCGGTCCCAGTTCTTGCCGCCGGTGGCATTGCGGATGGACGCGGTCTAGGTGTCTAGTCCCAGAGTGTGGGGGAATCAGTCAAGCTGATCCTTCATTGAGGGATAAGCTATGGGACAGATACTCCACGGCAGCGCCACGACCACGTACGCCATCCGAGCAGCGATACAGCGATCGAAGGCTCCGCTCAAGGAACTCGCCACGCAGCACGGCCTAAATCAGAAGACCGTCGCCAAGTGGCGCAAGCGGACCTTCGTCCACGACGCGCCGATGGGCCCGAAGACTGTACGCTCCACCGTTCTGACGGCTGATGCGGATTCCGACGTGAAGCCGGCCGCCATTCCGATCAAAGACCGGCCACCATTCCGATTTGAAGCCGGCCACCATTCCAATCAAAAGCCGGCCAGTTTTCGGCACTGAAGATTACCTCCTGGGTCAGCAACTTTGGCATCAATCACCTCGCCATGAACGGGGACATTTTGATGCCGGCAAAGAGAAGGCTGACCATGAGACAATTGAGACAAATGCTGCGGCTTGCCGGAAGCGGGACGAGCTCCCGCGAGATTGCGGTCGTATTGGGAATAGCGCGCAGTACGGTGCAGGATAATCTGCAGCGTGCAGCCGCGGTTGGATTGAGCTGGCCCTTGCCGGGGGAGCTGACCGACGATGCGCTTGAGCACAAGCTCTTCAGTCGCAACGGCGTCAAACAGGGCACGCGGCGACGCACGGAACCGAACTGGGCCGATCTTGCGGTCGAGCTCAAGAAGCCCGGCGTCACCTTGCTCATCCTGTGGGAGGAGTATCGCGGGTCGCATCCCGACGGTTACGGCTATAGTCGCTTTTGTGAACTTCTACGGGGATTTAAGCAGCGACTGTCACCGACGATGCGCCAGGAGCATGCGGCCGGCGACAAGGTCTTCGTGGATTATTCCGGCAAAAAGATTCCGATTGTCGATCGCAAGACCGGTGAGATCCGCGAGGCGGAGATCTTCGTGGCGGTGCTGGGTGCGTCCAGCTACACCTTTGCCGAGGCCACCTGGACGCAAACGCTCCCCGACTGGATTGGCTCGCATGTCCGGATGTTTCGTTTTTTTCACGGCGTTCCCAGACTCGTCGTTCCCGACAATCTGAAGTCTGGCGTCAGTCGCGCCAGTTTCTACGATCCCGAGATCAACCGCAGCTACGGCATGATGGCTTCCCACTATGGCGTCGGCGTTCTTCCGGCACGGCCAAGAAAGCCTCGGGATAAATCGAAAGTGGAGAATGGAGTGCGTTTCGCCCAGTCCTGCATTCTGGGGCGTCTGCGCAATCAGACCTTCTTCTCGCTTGCTGAAGCCAATGCCGCCATTGGCCGGGCACTCGATCGCATCAACGACCACGTCATGCGCCGGCTGGGCGTCAGTCGCCGGCAGCTCTTCGAGACCGTCGAGCGCCCGGCTTTGGCCAGTCTTCCACTGGAGGATTACGAGTTTGCCGAATGGCGTTTGGCTCGCGTCTCGACGGATTATCATGTCGAGTTCAAGACCTTCTTTTATTCGGTGCCCCACAGCCTCATTCGTCAGCAGGTCGATCTGAGAGCAACGGCGCGCACCATTGAGATCTTCCACCGCGGCAAGCGCGTCGCGGTGCATCAGCGCCGCTATGGAGGTCCTCGCCATGGAACCGATCCGGATCACATGCCCAGTTCCCACCGGCGCTATGCCGAATGGACGCCGGAGCGCTTTCGGCGCTGGGCCACGTCGATCGGGCCGCAGACCGAAGGTCTGGTCATCGCAATTCTCGCCAGCCGTCCGCATCCCGAGCAGGGCTTTCGAACATGTCTGGGCATCCTACGTCTGTTTCGCGACATCGATCGCAATCGGGCCGAATCCGTGTCAGCCCGCGCTGTCGAGATCGGTGGCCTGAACTGCAAGAGCATTGCTTCGCTCATCGCCAACCACAAAGCCGCACGCCATTCCACCGAACCAACCGCCATCGTCGATCACGCCAATCTGCGTGGCCCTGATTACTTTCATTGAGGAGATCCACCCATGCTGATCAATCCCACCATCGACATGCTGCGAGAGCTCGGCCTTTACGGCATGGCAACCGCTTTCCAGGAACTCGACGCACAGTCCGAAGTGCGCGGCCTCGAGCACGGCGAATGGCTTGCCATGCTGCTCGAACGCGAGGCGACCATGCGCCGTCAGAAGCGTTTCGAGGCTCGCGCCAGGGCTGCCAAGCTTCGCCATGACGCGCAGATCGAGAATGCCGACTTCCGCGCCGCACGCGGCCTCGACCGCAATATGTTCATGGCGCTTGCCGGCTGCAACTGGATCAGAAAGCATCACGGTCTTCTTGTCACCGGGCCAGCCGGCGTCGGCAAAAGCTGGCTTGCCTGCGCTCTTGGCCACCAGGCCTGCCGGGAAGACTTCTCAGTCGCCTACCACCGGGTTCCCCGGCTGTTCGCCGCCCTCGCGCTTGCAAGAGGCGACGGGCGATACGGCAGGATCCTCAAATCTCTTGCCAGGACCGACCTGCTGATCCTCGATGACTGGGGACCGGAAAAACTCAATGACGACCAACGCCGCGATCTCCTGGAGATCGTTGAGGATCGCTACGAACGACGCTCAACCATCGTCACAAGTCAGGTGCCCGTGGATCGCTGGTGGGAAATTATTGCAAACCCAACTTTGGCCGACGCCATCCTGGATCGCCTCGTTCACAACGCCTATCGCATCGATCTCACCGGTGAAAGCATGCGAAAACAGCGCCCGCCGATCGTCCCCGAAAACACCGAAGCTTGACCTGAAACAAAACCCAACCCAAACATCAACGAGACCCAGGATCAGACCGAAAACTGGCCGCCTTCAAATCGGAATGGTGGCCGGAATGAAATCGGAATGACTGGCCGGCTTCAAATCGGAATCGGTGGCCGGCTTCATCGGAATACGCAGATCGCCGCCTTCATCGCCAGCGCGACGGTCATGTCGACGCCGGGAATGGTCATCAGCCGCTTCACGCCTTCATCCGCGAGAGCCGAGCGGGCAAGATCGCGTTCGATGACCTGGAGGTCTTCGCCCAATCGGTCGAACTCACGCAGATGCCGATCGATCGCGAGGCGCTCGTCCTGCGGTACGACCTGCTCGCTCAACCATGACCGGCCCTTAGTGCCGCACAGGTCGGCATGCGGGCAGGACGGGATCAGGTGGCTGTGAAGGATCGACTGGATGACGTTCTTCAATCGAGATCTCTGTCGGACAATCTGATTGCGCCGTGTCACCTGTCGACGCAGAGCCTGCGTCGGCTCATCCGGAATCCAGACTTCCGGCAGGAAGCCGCTGGCATAGAGCTGCGCCAGAACGCTGGCATCGATCGTGTCCGTCTTGATCTTGGCATAGGCGATGATGCGCACCTGCTTGGGGTTTGCGATCACCACTTTCTTCACATGCGGCGCGACAACCGCGGCGGCCGAGGACGCGTTGCCCGTCGCCTCGATCACCACGACATCATCCAACGACAGCTTTGCGGCGAAGGCATCCAGCAGATCGCGCCGCATGTCGACACGACCCAGCCGCCTGAGCCTGCCGTCCTCCCAAGCTACCGCCTCGGCGAAGGCGCGATGGATATCCAGTCCGATGATGCGCATGCCCGTTCCTCCTTCTTGGCTCGGTCAAAGACGGGAACTGGCGGGCAACACGACATCTACTGATCCGCGCTCGCAGCGCATCCGGGAAAGTCGCGAGGGGCGGCCATGTAACGAGCTCGGGCTCTCAGCCCACGGTCTATTGACGGCCTGCCTGCACCTTCGTGCTCCCGGTGCCCCACGTCCTGGATGGGCTCACCATAAGGCCGTTCCAAAACAAGAACAGCAGGACGAAAAGGCACCACAGATCACATACCGGATAACGGTCAGGTCGAACGGATGAACCGAACGCTGAAGGAGGCAACCGTCCGGCGGTATCACTACGATACCCACCGCCAACTCGAAAATCACCTAGCTGCCTTCCTCGACGGATACAACTTCGCCAGGCGCCTCAAGACCCTTCACGGCCTCACACCTTACGAAGCCATCTGCACGGCATGGGCCAAACAGCCAGACCGGTTTAGACTCGATCCAATCCACTTGACCTCGGGACTGAACACCTAGCCGCGGCGATGGCACTTGGTGCCGCGGGCGCTTGGATCGGTACCCGCTTTCTCGCGAGCATCGAAGCTCCAATCCATGCGCGCTATCGCGACCGCATCCTCTCGGCCAAGGAGACGGACACAGAATATGGGACGGTTTTCGACGTCGGCTGGCCCGACGCTCCGCACCGTAGCCTCCGCAACAAAACCATTGAAGCTTGGGAGGCAGCCGGACGCCCGCCGACGGGTGGGCGTCCCAACGAAGGCGTCGTGGTAGCAAAGTCGCCATATGGTGATGTGGTTTCATACCAATCTCACACGCCGGGATCGGGTGACGAGGGCGACATTGATGCCCTTGCCCTATGGTCGGGCCAAGGCGTCAGCCTCGTCCGCCACGTCCAGCCCGCCGCCGAGATTGTCCGCGAAATGAGCGATGAGGCGCGGGCAATACTCGCACGGCTTGGGAACGATCCATCTTTCTAAAGCTCACGTGGGAAGTACCGCCGATCTCAATCGCGGACTTATGGGTCCGGACCCTAAATTGCAAACATCCCCCATCGGAGGAACCCTACTTCTGCAAGATGCGCCAAACCGTCGGCGTCGTTCGCGTCGGTTTGTTCAGCGCCAATCGAGCGCGGCTTTGGCATGGCGCGCAGCGATACAGACGGCCGGCACTTTCTCGGCACGCAGCTCAAACACCACGCGTTTTACGGGTGGCGCTCGCTTGCGGATAAGGTTTGCAATGATCTTGGGATCTCGGGCGCACACCCCGCGCCAGACGCGCTGGCTTCCCGGCGGATCGATACCGCCGTCTCTTTCATCGACACATCGAGATGATAGAATCTTCCATGTTGCCTGAGAATGCATTCGAATCTCCCACCGCAAAATCAGTCAGAGCTGAGGCCGCTTGTCCGCCCATGGCTGCAACTGCTCAAATGCCGCCGAAGCCTGCAGCACGCCCAGGTCGTCAAAGCGTTTGCCGACGATTTGCAACCCGACTGGCAAGCCATTCGGAGTGAACCCACATGGTACGCTGGCGGCGGGATTCCACGACATATTGAATTGGTGAGTGAATTCGACCCAGCTGAACTCATCCCAAGGATCTGTCATCTCACGACCGGGCGTCAGCTTCTCGACCGGAAAGGCCGCGACTGAAGCGCAAGGCGTCAGCAGTAAATCCCAGTCCTGGAACCAGCGATGGATGTTTGCGACGTAGTCCATTTTCCGCCGCCGCATTTCCAAAAAGCGGGAGACGGGGATGTCCATCGATTGCCTGATGCAGGCAACGAGCCCAGGGTCCATTTCCGCCTCCCACTTCGGAAGGTAGCGTGCAAGGCCGGACACGCCCGCCGACCAGAAGAAGCGGAACAGCTCCGGTCCATCTTTCGCCCAGGGGGTAGGGACTTCCTCGACTATGGCACCAAGTTCCGCGAAGCGCGCCGCGGCGGCCTTGACGAGTTCGGCGACTGCGGGCTCGACGCGAGCAATACCGAGATCGGGGCTATAGGCAACGCGCTTTCCTTTCAAGCCATTGCGCAGTCGGGCGAGGTAATTGGCAGGCCCTGCCTCGAGAGACGTATAGTCAAGAGGGTGAGGCCCTGCCATGACCTCAAGCATCAGCGCGCTGTCGGCGACTGTACGCGTCATCGGCCCAATGTGGGAAGTCATATCACCTGCGGAGACAGGATAGTTCGGCACACGCCCGAAGCTGGGCTTAAGTCCGAACACACCGCAGAAATGCGCCGGCAAGCGGATCGATCCCCCTCCGTCACTGCCTTGATGCAGCGGCCCGTAACCTGCCGCTGCCGCAGCGCCAGCGCCGGCCGAGGACGCGCCAGCGTTGTAGCCGAGCTTCCACGGGTTGCTGGTGATGCCTGTTAGCGGGCTGCGCGAAACACCGGTCCAGCCAAACTCAGATACAGTGGTCTTCCCTAGTATTATCGCGCCTTCGTCTCTCAGCCGCGACACGACCGGCGCATCCTCGGCGGGCTGATCGCCGCCGAAGATCTTACTGCCTTGTTGTGTCGGCATGTCTTTGGTGATCTGCAAGTCCTTGATCGTGACAGGCACGCCGTGTAACCGACCGATTCGCGCACCGGTTACCAACGCAGCTTCCGCCTTTTTCGCATCCTCCATCGCGCGATCTGCAGTAAGGTAAGCGAATGCGTTTATTCTTGGCTCCAGCTCAGCAATTCGGGCTAACAGCGCGCCCATGTACTCGACCGGCGAAACTTCTTTGGTGCGAATAAGCTCGGCTAGTTCGACGGCTGGCATAAAGCCGATGGTCTGAGAGTTCATGCGATCATCCCTTGCTAATTTGATTTGTCGATCCGGTGCTGGCAACGGAGCGGGCCGCCCCGAGTGCGACTGCGGACGACGCGACCCGCATAGTGATGGTAGTGGCGATCGGTAAGCTGGTCCACGCGGCTCCCTGCCGGGAAGCATCGCCGAAGAAGGAGCGGTACCACTGCAGCGAAAGGCCAGAGGGCGGAATTTTCAGGAACACCCCAGCGCTAGACGACATGACAATGACGACAATGCTGGGAAGTCGCAGGTAAAGACATGACGAGAGCAATAGACGCCGCGCCAATTAGCTGCGTCCACCTGCTTTCGCGAGTAGCTAGATAGACCTGTGCCGCCCATCCGCCTCGTGCGATACGGGGCCGCGATTTCACGCACATAGAGCATGAGGTTGTTGAAAGCTGGCATGCTAATCTGCCTTGGATTTGTCGTTGACTTTTGCTCCGCCGCCGTGCGCGCCGGCAACGCTGCCCCAGCCCTTCATGAGCTAAAGGTTGCCTCGATTCAATTTGGTATGCCTTTCGGTGTCCCTTCACTTCCTTCCACATTGCAGAATTGTGACACCAGACGGCGCACCTTTTGCGTCGAAATGGCTCTCTGATGAAATGGTCACCTCATGATGCGCTGCGCGTTGGAACGAATCGCGCCGGATTTGCCAGAAGCTCCAAACTTGAAAAGGCCGCCATCGTGAGCAAGAAGCCTTCGCGTTTCTCGCAAAGCTTGCGCCCGCGTGGGCGCTTTTTCTCGATCACGAGAAGGAGCATCCATCACGCTGGGCGCCGGTATGCTCGATCGCAGCAAAGATCGGCAGTATAGCCCAGTCGCTCAATAAATGGGCGACGAAGGATAAGGTGAGACAGGCATGGGCGCCGGGATAGGTGGCGGATGATCGGCAAAACGCAACGCAAGGCCTGCTAGACCGAGCTGCGTTCACTGCAAGTCCGTCCTGGCCGAACCGCTTCAAGCGCTGCTTCTAGGCCGGCGAGTTCGATTTCGTGAACGCGACGCAAGCGATCTGAAGGTGCGGCGATGGAGTATGTGCATATAAGCCCGGCGTAATAGCCGTGGCGCGATCCGCCGATTTCATGGTGACCTTGTGATCCACCTCGAAACACGTCTTCGCTCCAGGAGATAGGAGAGGTTCCGCTTCTCCCGAGACGCTGCGACCCCGGCATTTCAACGAAGGCATTTTTGAGGTGGCCATGTCGGCGGTCGGCGCAATATGGCGCTATCCGAATCACGGCACCAAGTGGCCAAAAAAGGGGAGGAACTGGGACATGACAATTTCTCGACGCAACCTCAACAAGACGGGTTTCGCCGCCGGAACGGCCCTATCGATCCCTTCTGTCCTGCGGGCGCAGACAGCACCAACCGAGGCGCGGGCGGTGCGCATGGTCAAGGGGGGCTTTCTCAGCGTCTTCGATCCGATCTGGACGGCGGCTACACCGCCGACCACGGCGCGGCAATCTACGACACGCTGTTCGCACTCGACTCCAACGTTATGCCGCAGCCTCAAATGGTGGGGAAGTGGGGCGTATCCGACGACCAGAAGACTTATACGTTCGAGCTGCGGGACGGCCTGGGTTGGCATGACGGTACCCCCGTCACTGCGGCGGACTGTGTGGCCTCTATCCGCCGGTGGGGACAGGTTGCTCCCGGCGGACAACTGATCATTGAGTGGGCCAGAGATATTTCGAAAAAGGACGACAAGACCTTCACGATCTCACTCAAGGAGCCCCTGAAGATTTTGACCGATATCCTGGCGGATCTTACGCCGCCATGCCTGTTTATCATGCGCGAGAAAGATGCGGATCGCCCTGCAACCGAACGGGTGACCACGAATATCGGATCAGGACCGTTCAGGTTCAATGAAGCTCTTGCCAAGCCGGGCGCGAGCTTTACCTATGACCGAAATGAACAGTACGTACCGCGCAACGAGCAGTCCGACGGGTTCGCCGGCGGGAAAATCGTTAAGGTCGATCGCGTCATCTGGGACAATATCGCCGATGAGCAGACTGCATTGGCAGCCCTGCAAGCTGGCGAGATTGATTACTATGAGGATCCGCCAGCTGACCTTTACTCATTAATCGAGAGTGATCCCGATCTCGAACTCCAGGTCCTGGACAAAGCGGGATGGAACGCGTTCCTGCGCATGAATTTTCTGCAGAAACCGTTTGACAACGTCAAGGCGCGCCAAGCCGTCCTCCACCTGATCTATCGGGAAGCGTTCATGCGCATCATGAAGCCGAACTTCGGCGGCCCCGTGATTTCGATATTCGGCAGCGATACACCTGTATCTAACGACGAAAATACGGGATGGTATAAGAGCGGCGATCCGGAAAAGGCGAAGTAACTCTTTAAGGAGTCCGGATATGCCGGCGAGAAGGTCGTGATTCTCCAACCGACGGACTGGTCGGGGGCCGGTAATGCCTCGCAGCTATTGGCGGCTGCGCTGCAGAAGATCGGGGTCAACGCCGAGCTTGCGCCGAGCGATTGGGGTGGAGTTGTTACACGTAGGGCGAACAAAGGCCCCATCGCGGACGGCGGCTGGAACATCTTTATCTCGGCCGAACCCGACTATTCCCTCGGCAATCCGCTCACTGACCCCATCCTAATCGCGAATGGCGACATGTCTAATGCCGGGGTCAACGAGAGGGCGCATTCCATCAGGACTGAGCCGCGAAACGGTTCGAAAGACGTTCGGGGTTGAGCTGCTGCCGGTTACACCCGCGCGAAGCCGGTAGCAGAAGCTGGATGTTTGCTACCGTGATGGGTGCGCTCCGCAGGCGGGTCGGACCCATCCTCGGAGCGGTACTTATCGAAGCGGCGGTCCGGTATGGTGATCCGCGGATCGGGTCCAAATCGCACGTGCTTGCAAAGGACCGAGGAAACAGCTGGTCTCCCGATCCGGATCGGGTTCAATGCGCCTGGAGTTGTTCGCCGCCTCCTCACAAGCCCTACCAGTACTGTCGTCGCGCGACTGAGATCATCTGAGGTCACTACGGGAAAGACCGGCTCCGAAAGTTCTGCTGCTTCGTCAGCATGGCCCAGATGATTGTTAACCAGCGACCCATACCTGCATGCGTGGCTTGCACCATGCGCCGGGCGCTCACGCTGCTTCCCCCTCCAACCGCTTCGCTGCTATTTCTAGCGCGTGCCAGAGCGAAGCGGCAAACGAATGCGCGCCGAGCACGGCAACGTGGGTTTCACTACGGCGAATGACGAAACATGTCATATTTTCAAGGACTGTACGTGTCGCGCGGCCCGGACCAAAGTCAGCAAGATCGATGTTGATCAGCTTCGCCAGCAATGTCTCGATAGGCTCCGTGCCGGCCATGGACACAATTTCGACAGCCACCCACCCACCAGTCTGCTCGGTCACCGAGCATCCGCGGGCGGCCTCTTTCAAATTCGCCGCAAAGTCCTCGTCGGCGCGGCCTTGGGCCTCGATCATCCACTGATCCGGTCCGGTCCAGAAAACTGCCACCTCCTGACCTACGACCCAGCATCCCGGCTCCGGCAAATTCAATCCGAACGGCTGAGGCTCAACGGTTTCCCTGCGTAGCGCTAGAGAGGCAAGCGCCAGATTCTCGTTCTCACGAATCTGCAATGTTGCAAACGATGCGGAGCGAGGCTTTTCGGCGCCGAGCGCCATGAGCGGTTTCAGGTTAGCCACGCAGACGTACTCCTTCAGCATCAACAAAATGCGCCGATACAACACGCAGGCGTGCACTTTCTCCTTCGGCTGGGTTCGAAGCCACGATCACCTCGCCCAGCCGGTCATAGCCGTTCTTGAGGAAAGCGAGCCCAATCATGGACCCGACATGGGGCGAATAGCAGGCCGATGTGATCCAGCCCTGATCGCTATCGAGGTTAAATGCTGCCCCCTCGGCGAAGAGATGTGACCCGACAACGATCTTGCCGCCAGTCTCGACAGGCTGGAGACCCACCAGCCGGCGCGTATCCCCCGCCAGTCCCTCGCGCCGAGACATGATCGCGCCAATTGAGTCTTTCTTCTGCGACACCATTTTGCCGAGCCCGAGCATTTCGGCGGTGGTTTGGCCGTTAAGCTGGGCTCCACCGACGTGGCCCTTTTCCATTCCTAGGACAGATAGCGCTTCGACCCCGAAAGGTGTCACTCCCAGATCAGCACCCATCTCCATCAGCCGTTTCATCAGCGCATGCCCGTAGCGGGTGGGAACCGCGATCTCGTAGCCAAGTTCGCCCACGAAGGAGACGCGGAAGAGCCGCGCCCGCAGACCGCCGCAAGCCGTTAGCTCCGCGCAGGCCATGAACGGAAACGCCTCGTTCGACAGATCGAACCCATCGACGATGCGGGCGAGCAGCGCACGCGAACTTGGCCCCGCAACAGCAATCTGCGCCCAGGCCTCGGTCGTGGAGATGAGCTGTACGTCGAAGTCGGGCCAGAGGCATTGCCGGGCGAAATCCATATTTCGGTAAACAAGCCCCGCATTGGCCGTCGTTGTGGTGACCACATAGTGGTCGTCGGCCAGCCGCGCGCACGTCCCATCATCATAGGCAAAGCCGTCCTCGCGCAGCATCAGCCCATAGCGCACGCGGCCGACCTTCAGCGTGGACATCATGTTGCTGTATAGACGGTCGAGAAACTTCCCCGCATCGGTGCCCTGCACGTCAATCTTTCCGAGCGTCGAGACGTCACATAGGCCCACTGCGCTACGCACGGCTCGGACTTCGCGATCTACGCTCATGCGCCAGTGCGTTTCGCCCTTACGGCGAAAATAATCGGCTCGCCGCCATGGGCTGGCCTCATCAAACACCGCACCTTGGGTTTCGGCCCAGTGGTGGGTCGGCGTCAAACGGGGCGGGCGGAAGTGCGGCCCTACATCGCCACCCCCAAAAACCGCGAGCGCCACGGGAGTATAGGGCGGGCGGAAGACCGTAGTTCCGGTTTCCGGGATTGTTTTCCCAGTGAGCTCCGCCATCACGGCGAGCCCGATCATATTGGCGGTCTTGCCCTGATCCGTCGCCATACCCAACGTAGTGTAGCGTTTCAGATGCTCTACCGGCCGCATGTTCTCAGCATGCGCGAGCTTGATGTCCTTTACCGTCACGTCGTTCTGGAAATCGACCCATGAGCGTTTCCTGCCCGGCACGTGAAACACGGGTGCAATCGTATATACATAGTCTTCCTCCGGGCACGGCAAACTAGGCGATCTTGCTGCTATCCCGATGTCCTCCAATGCAGATTTCGCCGCTTCCGCACCCGAACGCAGAGCTGCCGCGGTCGAAAAGCGCCCCGCTGCAGCACCCGCCGGAAGCAAGCCGCAAGGCCCGTTCTCGCCAGGCAGGAACGCCTGCAGCTGCTCATTCCAGGTCGGCCGACCCCGATGGTGCGAAGCCAGATGCACGTTTGGGTTCCAGCCGCCAGAGACCCCAAGGGCGCCGCAATCGATCCATTCGGACCTGCCGTTTGCCTGGACCTCAATCGACTTCAGGCCAAGTCGGCCGCGCGAGCCAGTCACCGTGGCCCCCGCGATCAAACGGTAGTCACCACGAGCCTTCGCCTCGGAGCGCACGTCGATTACAGCGGCGATCTGGACACCCTTGGCCGCGAGATCGCGGGCGGTACGGTGGCCGTCCTCGTTGTTCGTAAAGACCGCGACCTTTTCGGATGGGCACGCTGCCCAGCGATTCGCGTATGCCCGCATCGCGCCGGCCAACATGATGCCAGGACGATCATTGTCGGCAAAGGCGATGGGTCGCTCTATCGCGCCTGCAGCCAATACAGCGCGTTTCGCCGTGATGCGCCAAAGTGTCTGGCGGACTCGGCCACCGGGCTCCGCGAGATGATCCGAAACCCTTTCCACCGCACCATAAATGCCGTGGTCATAGACGCCGAAAACCGTGGTACGGCTCATCACCCGAAGGCGCGGTAGGCTCTTGAATTCAGACTCCAGCGCTGAGATCCAGTCGGCGACCGGGACCTCGCCCAGTGTTTCCGTCTCGCACAAGAGCCGTCCGCCCAGGCGGAAATCCTCCTCCGCCAGGATCACACGAGCGCCCGAGCGAGCGGCCGTCAGCGCCGCCGCAAGTCCGGCCGGACCCCCGCCGATCACCAGCAAGTCGCAATGCAGGAAGCCCCTGTCATAGGCATCGGGATCGGCCTGCATTGAGATGCTGCCGAGTCCCGCGGCCCTGCGGATGGCCGGCTCGTAGACTTTTTCCCAGAAGCTTTTCGGCCACATAAAGGTCTTGTAGTAGAACCCGGCTGTAAAAATCGGCGACAACAGGTCGTTGATAGCCATTGCATCGAAATGTAGCGAGGGCCAGCGATTCTGGCTTCGCGCCTCCAGTCCCTCGAACAGCTCGACCGTTGTCGCGCGCGTGTTCGGCTCCTGCCGCGCGCCGGTGCGCAGCTCGACCAAGGCATTTGGCTCCTCCGAGCCGGCGGACAGCACCCCGCGGGGACGATGATATTTGAAGCTGCGCCCCACCAGGCCAACGCCGTTGGCCAGTAGCGCCGATGCGAGCGTGTCGCCGGGATGGCCCTGGTAGCGTTTACCGTCAAACTTGAAGTTCAGTGTTTGTGAACGGTCGATCAATCCGCCCGAGAGCCGCGTCATCTTCCGCTCCTCTTCCGCGCAAGAGCGACGTCGCGCGCCAACTCCGCGCCGAGAACCTCGTGGGTGACCGTATTGCGCGTGACGACCAGCCAGGAGCGGTCGCCGTGCTCGTGGAACCACAATTCGCGGTGCGCGCCCGCCGGATTGTCGCGCAAATATACATAGTCGCAAAAGGCAGGCTCGGCGTCCGGTGCAGATGGGTCTGGACGGTCGATAAGCCGGGCGTCGCCGAGATAGGTAAATTCTCTTGCATCGCGCAAACCCAGAACTGGATGGGGGATGAGCATGTTTACCTCACTGTAGATTTGGCTGCGCACCAGCGCCGCTTTCATCGATTAAGAATCCTCTTGCGAATCGATCGAGTCGGTAAGCGCGCGCGGTCTCATGAGGAGTATCGGTAGCAAGAAGATGGGCGAAGGCGTGGCCGCTGGCGGGCGTCGCCTTGAAGCCTCCAACGCACCAGCCCCCGTTGAAATAAAGGCCTTCGATGCTCGTGCGGTCGATAATCGGTGAGCCGTCCATCGACATGTCCATAACGCCGCCCCATTGCCGCAGGAGCCGCACCCGCCCGATCATTGGCATCACGGCCATGGCGCCTTCGCAGACATCCTCCACCATCGGCAAGTTCCCGCGCTGCGCATAGGAGTTGTAGCCGTCGATTTCGCCACAAAAGACAAGTCCGCCTTTATCGGATTGGCTTATATAGAAGTGCCCCGCGCCGAACATGATTACACCGGGGAGAACGGGCTTCAGACCTTCCGTGACGAATGCCTGCAGTACATGGCTCTCGATCGGAAGGCGCATCCCCGCCATCGCCATGACGCGGCTCGAGGAACCCGCCACTGCCACGCCGACTTTGTCAGCACCGATGTAGCCGCGCGAAGTCTCCACACCACAGATCTTGCCATCAACGATGCGGAAACCGGTCACCTCGCAATTCTGGATAAGGTCCACACCGTGCAGATCGGCGCCACGAGCGTAGCCCCATGCGACAGCGTCATGACGTGCCGTTCCCGCGCGTGGTTGCATCAAAGCGCCATGGATCGGGAAGCGCGCGTTGTCGTAGTTTAGGAAGGGAACCATCGTCCTCAGATCCTCCCTGCTCAACAGGCGGGCGTCCGCGCCGGTCAACATCATCGAATTGGCGCGGCGCCGATATGCATCTCGCTGCCAATCCGAGTGAAGGAGGTAGATGATGCCGCGCTGGGAGACCATCGAGTTGAAATTCAGTTCCTGCTCCAGTCCCTCCCAGAGTTTCAGTGAAAACTCGTAGAAGGGCCCGTTGCCGGGCAGCAGGTAGTTAGAACGGATGACCGTCGTGTTCCGGCCAACATTCCCGGAACCGAGCCAACCCTTCTCTAGAACGGCGATACGGGATTGCCGGAAGGTCTTGGCTAAGTAATAAGCCGTCGCGAGGCCGTGCCCGCCGCCACCAACGATGACGTAGTTATAGAACGGCTGTGGATCGGGATTGCGCCATAGAGGCTTCCATCCGGAATGACCTTTGAGCGCTTCAGTAAGAACGCGGAAGCCTGAAAATCTCATAACCGGGACCCTCGGTAGCACCATCCGAATTACAATTGCGTCATTCAAGACAAGCAGCTTCGAGATGTCCGAATGTGGGCGTAAGAGGTGTAACATTGCGCAAAAGGCGGCAATTACACAAAAAATCTGAGAATCTGCCCGAGATGCGTCAAAAAATGGCGTCGGTTGACGGGATTACGCCACGCGATATGCATTTCGCGAACAGAAGGTTTGCGATGGGTTGGGCGATCTCTTTGGGGGCGACTTTGATGAGGGGACTCGCTGAAGCTTTTGGCACGACACGCGATGGACGCCGGTCAAGCGCGGCGGTTGCTGGCGCTTGCGTCGATCTATGATGTGGCTCTCGTGACGATGCAGCGCGCTCGGCAGGGTCACGGTGCAGACCATGCGTGGTGCATGGTCCCGATGGTTTGGTCTAGGACAAGGCTCTGGGGAAGCTGAATGACGCTCAGCATTGTCGCAAGCAATCGACCTCGACGGCGTCATGTGCTGGCGGCTGTGCGACCTGGCCCGGTGGCTGTGGGAGGAATTCCGTGTCCCAGTAAGCGAGCAGACCCGCGAAGTGCGCCCTACGTGCTACCGCAAACCCTCGTCTCGCCCGAGGCATCAAGCGCAGATGCCTCGGGCGCTTCCAATCGAATATAGAGGCACCCAATCACCCAATATTGGCGAATATCGACATGTCGCCGTTGGGAGTCGCCGACGTGCTCAACAGCTTCCCAGGTTTTGCCAATCGATGCTCTGCCTTTGCAGCGCCTACAAAGAGGAGCAACTCGCCGTCGCCGATCAGCGGCAGGTGGCGATGGTCGGAGGCTTGATGCGCAGCGGATCCGGTCGCGTGGGTGCGAAGATTCCTCGCCATATGACGCAACTGCTTTCCTGCCCCAGAACTTGCGACGGAAAAATTGGCAGCCGCCGTTTCGGAGTCCGCTGCGCTCGCGTCGAGGCGGATACAATCGGGATTGTCTCGGGATCGACGCGCCGGTTGGACCGACACAGCCGAGAGGTGATGCTCGACGACTGCTTATGCTTGGCACGAGGATATCAATATCGCTTTGGGTTGATAGGTTACTCTAAGGGTCACAGCGGTGATCTTTTGGATCGCTGTCGCGTCTCGAACAGGGTTGGATCTATTCGCCTACCAAGCCTTGCGATTGAGGGGGCAGCCAATGATGCTCTAGAGAGCGAATCTCACGTTGAGATATCGGGAGTTACCGAATAGCTGTAATGTCTCATATCCTGTCGCCTGCCTCTTCCACAGTTTCAACAGACGCCTCATGGTGGCATCAATATTTCAGAGGAGGCCCCAGATTGGTGCAAACACTTCGGCCACATGCACCATTCTGTAGGGAGCACTCGAAGACAGTTTTTCAATTGAATCGGCGGCAGCGAAAATTGAAACTTATCGGGAGTGCAAATGGCGCAGATAGGCTGACGCCACTTTCACAATAGAGATGAACTGCCAAGTTATATTGGTTCCAGAAGATTAGGGGCTTTTGCAAACATGAAAGAGGCTGATGTTTTCCGGAAGCTGCAAAGCGAAGTCACCGATTGGCGCCGTTACCTTCATGAAAATCCGGAGCTGGACTTCCAGGAGTACAACACAGCAAGGTTTGTTGCCGAAAAGCTCGCTTCTTTTGGCATAAATCACATCGAAACGGGAATTGCGGGGACCGGCGTCGTTGCATTGCTTGAGGGAGAAGGCGGCGATGGGCCGACGATTGGCTTGAGAGCGGATATGGATGCCCTGCCAATAGTCGAGACATCAAATAAGCCTTGGGCTTCAAAAATCTCTGGTGTAATGCACGCCTGCGGCCATGACGGTCATACCGCCATGCTCCTGGGCGCCGCAAAACATCTTGCGAGGTCCCGCAATTTTAAGGGCTCCGTTGCCCTCATCTTCCAGCCGGCCGAGGAGCCAGATTTTCCAACGGGCGGCTTTAAAATGGTCCAGGAAGGGATCATGGATCGCTTCGGAATCTCCCAGGTTTTTGGCATGCATATCGCCCCGGGCATCGAGGTCGGCAAGTTTGGCATCCGCCATGGTGGAATCATGGGCTCCCAAGATGACTTCGATATCATTGTTAAGGGTCGGGGTGGCCATGCGGCCCATCCATATTGGACCATCGATCCCGTTGTCATTGCAGCCCAGATCATTATTGGCCTGCAAACCTTGGTATCCCGTAAAACCGATCCCCTAGAGGCGCTGGTAATCTCCGTCACCAAGTTAAACGCCGCACAGGCGTATAATGTCATTCCCGATCAGGTCGAGATCGGCGGGACCGTCAGGACCTCTGCATCCCACCTGCGGGATTTCGCCGAGCGAGAGATTTTCGCATCTGCCCAAGGCATTGCGCGAGGCTTCGGCGCAGATATCGAGTTCAAATATATCCGATCGGTTCCAGCGACCTTTAATTCCACCGAGGAAACCAATCTAGCGATCCAGGCGGCACGTAATCTTGTCGGGTCTGCAGCTGTTGATGATAACGTCAAATTTGCTATGGGAGCGGAGGATTTCGCGTACATGCTCGAAGCGCGACCGGGCGCTTACATTTTTCTTGGCAATGGGCCAACACCGGCGTGTCATAATCCAGCGTTTGACTTCGATGACGAGGCTTTGCCGTATGGCATCGGCTACTGGGTAAAGCTGGTCGAGACCGTATTGGGGTGAGCGGAGTTCACGTAGTCGTGCTAAAAAAACGCAAGATTGCCTTGCAGGGTTATCCCAAAGGCGCAGCCGACGCATGAGTCTGTCAAGGCCGAAGAGGTTGGGGGCACTCGCACTATATTTCGCGAGCGATGAAGCTAGCCCGGTGACCAGGACGCACATCGATCGATGGAGGCTTAGTTACTCCTGAAACCTACAGAGGACGACAGAAACTGCGAACGGCGCTGTGATCGCAAGTGCAATCCGTGGATCTATTATGACAACTTATGTACTGATAGTGACGTGCAAATCAACGCGCCGGATCGTTGCGGCGATATCGAACTGCTTGGCCGATCAAGGCTGCAAGATCATTGATTTCAGTCAGTTCGACGATCTCGATACCGGCAAGTTCTTCATGCGGGTCTCATTCATCTCTGAGGAAGGGGTCAACAAGCAGACACTGGTCGAAAGCCTCAAGCCGGTCGCCGAGACATTCAAGATGGATGCCGGGATCTACGACGCCCAGAAGCGGATGAAGGTGCTGCTCATGGTGTCGCGCTTCGGCCACTGCCTGAAGGACCTGCTCTACCGCTGGAAGATCGGCGCGCTGCCGATTGACATCGTCGGCGTCGTCTCCAACCATTTCGACTACCAGAAGGTCGTGGTCAACCACGACATTCCCTTCCACCGCTCCAAGGTGACGAAGGAGAACAAGCTGCAGGCCGAAGGCCAGATCATGGATATCGTCGAACAGACAGGCACTGAGCTGATCGTGCTGGCCCGCTACATGCAGGTGCTTTCGGACGCGGTGTGCAAGAAGATGTCGGGCCGGATCATCAACATCCACCATTCTTTCCTGCCGAGCTTCAAGGGCGCAAACCCTTACAAGCAGGCCTATAGCCGAGGCGTGAAGCTGATCGGCGCAACCGCGCATTACGTCACCGCCGATCTCGACGAAGGCCCGATTATCGAGCAGGACATCGCGCGCATCACACATGCGCAAAGCGCCGAGGACTATGTTTCCATCGGCCGCGACGTCGAGAGCCAGGTCCTGGCGCGGGCCGTACACGCCCACATCCACCACCGTTGCTTCATCAATGGCAACCGCGTCGTGGTCTTCCCGCCGAGCCCGGGGAGCTATGCCTCGGACCGGATGGGATGAGACGGCGATTGGCATCGATAGAATGGAGATCCGGCCGCCGTCACTACGTCTCTAAGCGTGTCGACAGCCCAACGTTCCCTTTGCCTGAGATGGCGGCGGTTGTCGACTCTCGACATTGCATCACGCTTTCTTAACGCCGCGGTGGGTTAGGGCAGATTATCCCCGACCACTACCGCCGCACTACGACGCCGTTCGGGTTTCCCGATCAAATTACTGCTCGCCCGGCCCAGGGCCAAAGACGGAAAGGCCAGCGAGATGTGCGGTTCGATGGTCGGACAACGGCGGTCTCGGCAAGAAAAGTGAGCCGATCCACGTGAAAGTCGCAGCAAGGGTTCAGAGATATTGTGATCGTCGTGCTGAGCGACCTGCCCGGTGGCCAGCAAGGTCACAATGGAATCCGAGCGTTGCAAATTGACATGGGTGGTCGCAATCATTGCTGCCCGCCCTAACGTCTGGGGCCGGCCGTACGTTTCAAATACCCCCAGATTATGATTCTCTTGTTTCAATAAGGTGGCAACAATCCAGTTTATCGCCGCGCAACAACATCTATAAATCTGATTGTTCAACATGCTGTACGGGAGAGATCGGTCCAGCGCCGACGCCACGGAGCAACCCCCCAAGGAAACTCTCAGGCACAAGAGACCGTACAGTGGGACAATCTGGAGAGATGCGCCGTTGCGCACGCCGAAGGGGAAAGCCAGGTAAGTCATCCGGGCTAAGCTCTCAGGTAAAGGAGACAGATTTGGGGACACCGCAGGTCAATCGGCTTGCACCCACTGTTCTTTCTGGAGATCGAAATGACGAAGATAGTTGTGATCGGCGCCGGCATTACGGGCGTTTCGACTGCCTATGCCCTTCTGAGCCAAGGGTATGATGTAACAGTCCTCGAGCGCCAACGCTATGCAGCGATGGAGACTTCGTTCGCAAATGGTGGCCAGCTATCAGCGAGTAACGCCGAGGTCTGGAACCATTGGTCGACAGTGGTTAAGGGGATCAAGTGGATGCTTAGGCCGGACGCGCCGCTGCTTATAAATCCTCTGCCAAACTGGCATAAGTACAGCTGGCTAGCCGAATTCGTGTCCAATATTGCGAAGTACCGCGACAACACCGTTGCGACCGCTCGGCTGGCCATATCCGCTCGGCGGTATATGTTCGACATTGCGGACCGCGAAGGTATCGAGTTCGATCACGTTACACGGGGCATTCTGCATATTTACTGGGACAAGCCGGGTTTTGATTACGCAACGAAGGTAAATGAAATGCTCACGGACGGCGGGCTCGATCGGCGGCCGGTGACGCCAGAAGAGATCGCGTCTATTGAACCTACGTTGCATGGGAAATTCTACGGCGGCTTTTTCACGCCCTCGGATTCGACCGGCGACATTCACAAATATACGACAGGCTTAGCGAGAGCCTGCGAGAGGTTGGGAGGTGCGTTTGAGTACGACGCAACGGTTGCTCGTATCGACCGCCGCGACCGGCTCGGGGTGTCCTATATGGTGCACGGCGGAGACGGGAAGGGGGTCGAGCAAATCTTGCAGGCCGATGGGATTGTAGTCTGTGCGGGCTCTGCAAGCCGTCAAATTGCAGCGATGCTTGGCGACCGCCTGAACATCTATCCCGTAAAAGGATATTCGATAACTGTGCACCTTGACGATGAGCGCTCCCAGTCTGCCGCGCCCTGGGTCAGCTTGCTTGATGACCGGGCGAAGATAGTTACCAGCCGGCTCGGCGATGGCCGCCTCCGAGTTGCGGGTACGGCGGAATTCAATGGCTACAACCGCGATATCAGAGATGATCGGATCAGGCCTTTGGTTGATTGGGCCCGAGAACTGTTTCCAGGAGTAAACACAAACCGCGTAATTCCCTGGGCCGGACTGCGCCCAATGATGGCAAGCATGATGCCTCGCGTTGGCAAAGGACGCGCGCCGGGCGTTTTTTATAACACAGGACATGGACACCTTGGCTGGACCTTGTCCGCGGCCACGTCCGCCCTGCTGGCGCACATCGTCGCTGACAGTCTGCCGGTGGCATCCCGCCATGCCGCGTAAATCTGGAGCGAAATATGAATAATGCATTTCGCTCAACCGTCGTCGAAGCCGCTCGGCTAACGATCGCTCGGGAATTCTATAATTTCATTTGCGACGATTCGTCAGCAAAACGCCATCCAGTCGGCGCTGTCCGGTCGCCTTGCGGCGAGCGAGACCTTCGCGCAGCTCGCCCTGCCGGTGTCCTCCCCACCGGCGGGGCGAAGTTTTCTTGTGCTCTGCAGGGAGACGCCGTTCCAGCTACAGCTCCTTGAGCAGGAGGAGTTGTATCGTTGAACGACTGTCGCCAAACATCCTCGTTCAAAACGTTGGCCGATCTTCCGCACCTCGAGGATACGCGACAGCTTAGGTTGTTTCGCTCGCAGCTATGGCCCTGAGAACACTTGAGTTATCACAGTCGTTCACAGGCTGCTATCTCCGAGCGCTTAAACGGTGGCGTGTCCTGGCGATCGCGAGGAGATGCATTTGATAGACACCTCGCGCGGCGTCAGTTTTAGGGCAAGTCTCAGGAGGTTCGAGTGTGTTGAGAACTTGGTTCCAGAAGCTGTCCGATATCTCGTCCCTGGCAAGAAAAGAGGGGATGTTGAAGGACGCGCTCACCGATGCCATCCAGCAGCTCGGTTTCGACTGCTATGCCTATCTTAACATCCGGCCAGTGCGGAGCTACGCGGTATCGAACTACGCGGACGAGTGGCAACAGCGCTATTTGGATCGGAACTACAAGGATATCGATCCTGTCGTCAGGACAGCGCGGGCAAGAATGGAGGCGTTCGCGTGGGCACCTGAAAGCCAGAGAAAGGTTTCGTCCCGTGTTCGCGCCTTCTACGCCGGGGACTGTCAGGAATTCTGTGCGCGAGGCCATGATGATGGAAAGGAGAGAATCATCACATGGCTATCGAGAAGGAACTTCTGGACCAGTTGCTTGCGGGTCGCGATCCGAATGAGGTTTTCGCCAGAGACGGGCTGTTCGACGATCTGAAGAAGGCGCTTTCGGAGCGGATTCTGAACGCCGAACTGGACGAGCATCTTGAAGATGAAGGCGACGCCGGCAATGCCAATCGCCGCAACGGCCATTCGAAGAAGTCGGTTCTGACGGGCACGTCGAAGATGACGCTTTCGATCCCGCGCGACCGGGCCGGAACATTCGACCCGAAGCTGATTGCCAAATACCAGCGCCGCCTTCCCGACTTCGACGCCAAGATCGTTTCGAAGTATGCGCGCGGCATGACGGTTCGCGAGATCCGCGGTCATCTCGAAGAGCTCTATGGCATCGACGTGTCGCCAGACCTGATCTCGGCCGTCACCGGCGCCGTCCTGGAGGAAGTGGCCGAGTGGCAGAACCGCCCGCTGGATGCGATCTATCCGCTCATCTTCTTCGATGCGATCCGGGTCAAGATCAGGGACGAAGGCTTCGTTCGCAACAAGGCCGTCTACATCACGCTCGGCATCCTGCCGGATGGCACGAAGGAGATCCTCGGCATCTGGATCGAGCAGACCGAGGGCGCCAAGTTCTGGCTGAGGGTGATGAACGAGTTGAAGAACCGGGGCGTCGCCGACATTCTCATTGCCGTTGTCGATGGCTTGAAGGGCTTCCCCGAGGCGATCAACGCCGTCTTCCCGCAGACCGTGGTCCAGACCTGTATCGTGCATCTGATCCGCCATTCGCTGGAGTTCGTGTCGTGGAAGGACCGCAAGCCCGTCGTGCCGGCGCTGCGCGCGATCTACCGGGCCAAGGACGCAGAAGCCGGCCTGGCCGCACTCGATGCGTTCGACGCCGGCTATTGGGGCCAGAGATATCCGGCGATCACGCAGAGCTGGCGGCGCAACTGGCAGCACGTTGTGCCGTTTAGGAGGTCTACAACAAACGCAGGCTCCATTCGGCGCTCGGATATCTGAGCCCGCAGCAGTTCGAGGATCAACACATCCGGCAGACTGGCAAATCAGCAGCCTGATATCTGTCCACCCCCAGGGGCGCACTCCAATCGGCGTCCAATTTTGCACACGATGACGTAATTGCTGTCGTTGCTCCTTTGGACGAAGACTCCGACGACGGCAGAAGCCGGCGAGGATTGAGATCAAGGAGGCCGCAGTGAAGCAATATGTCGGACTGGATGTGTGGCAGCGTGAGACCAGCGTGTGCGTGGTCGACGATGCCGGAAAGACAATCTTTCAAGGGAAAGCGAAGTCCGATCCAGGAGCGTTGACCGAGTTGTTACGCAAGCGTGCGCCTCACGCTGAGAGGATCGGCTTCGAGACTGGCGCCATGTCCAGCTGGTTATGGCACGAACTTAAACGGGTCGGATTGCCGGTCGTCTGCATTGATGCCCGACACGCGAAGGCGGCGCTTTCGGTTCGGATGAACAAGAGTGACGAGAACGACGCCCGCGGCCTGGCGGAGCTGGTTCGCGTCGGCTGGTATCGCGAAGTGAAGGTGAAAAGCGCAGAAAGCCAAGCCACGCGATCCATGCTAGTCACCCGATCAAGACTCGTCGGGATCCGACGCGATCTCGAAAACCAGGTCCGATCCATGCTGAAGGAATATGGCCTGCTGTTCGGACGGTCCATCGGTTCGCAGTTCAGGCGAAAAGCCCTGGAGCTGGTTGCTGACGGGCATGAGCTTCTGCCGGTTATCCAGCCTCTATTGACCATTCATGAGCAGGTCTGTCGTGAGCAGGAGAAGCTCGATCGGCAAGTTCGGCGTCTTGCCCATGGCGATGAAACCACCCGCCGGCTGATGACCGTTCGCGGCGTCGGTGTGGTGACCGCGCTCACCTTCCGACACACGATCGACGATCCGTCGCGCTTCCGCTCGGCCGCCAACGTAGGCGCCTATCTTGGCCTGACACCGCGACGAAAGCAGTCCGGCGAAACTGACATAAACGGCCGCGTCTCCCGTTGGGGAGATCGCCTGTTGCGGACCTATCTATACGAAGCGGCCAGCGTGCTCATGCACCGGACGAAGAAGTGGTCGACGCTGAAGGCGTGGGGCGTTCGTCTGTCGAAGCGGGTCGGCATGAAAAAGGCGAAGGTGGCAGTCGCTCGCAAGATCGCCGTTCTCCTTCACTGCCTCTGGGTAGATGGCACCAACTTTGAGTGGGGAAACGAAAAGATGGCGTAGCAGTTCGACCGCAAACCAGTTCTCGAGCCTCCCTTCGCGGAGCTCGTGATGTCCCCGCCGGGACGGCGGTTGCGGTGACCTCGTTGTTTCGGCTGAGGACGACTCTTCCGTACCTCGTTCCACACGTTGAGGCCCCCCGACCCGAACATCATCATGAGGCATTCGACCTCGGAAAGGACCATGACCCCGGCGATGGCAGAACAGAATTGATGACTATTCGAATGGGCGAAACACAATGCCCCACCGGGGCGTGGTGCGGTGACCTCGTTGAATCGGCTGACGTTGGCTCGCCAAAACGTCGATGCACACGTTGAGGCACCTCGACCGGGGACTTTGACGCCGGCACCGGAAGGAAAGAAAGGGCTTGTGCGTATTCCGATGAAGCCGGCCACCGATTCCGATTTGAAGCCGGCCAGTCATTCCGATTTCAATCCGGCCACCATTCCGATTTGAAGGCGGCCAGTTTTCGGTCTGATCCTGGGTCTCGTTGATGTTTGGGTTGGGTTTTGTTTCAGGTCAAGCTTCGGTGTTTTCGGGGACGATCGGCGGGCGCTGTTTTCGCATGCTTTCACCGGTGAGATCGATGCGATAGGCGTTGTGAACGAGGCGATCCAGGATGGCGTCGGCCAAAGTTGGGTTTGCAATAATTTCCCACCAGCGATCCACGGGCACCTGACTTGTGACGATGGTTGAGCGTCGTTCGTAGCGATCCTCAACGATCTCCAGGAGATCGCGGCGTTGGTCGTCATTGAGTTTTTCCGGTCCCCAGTCATCGAGGATCAGCAGGTCGGTCCTGGCAAGAGATTTGAGGATCCTGCCGTATCGCCCGTCGCCTCTTGCAAGCGCGAGGGCGGCGAACAGCCGGGGAACCCGGTGGTAGGCGACTGAGAAGTCTTCCCGGCAGGCCTGGTGGCCAAGAGCGCAGGCAAGCCAGCTTTTGCCGACGCCGGCTGGCCCGGTGACAAGAAGACCGTGATGCTTTCTGATCCAGTTGCAGCCGGCAAGCGCCATGAACATATTGCGGTCGAGGCCGCGTGCGGCGCGGAAGTCGGCATTCTCGATCTGCGCGTCATGGCGAAGCTTGGCAGCCCTGGCGCGAGCCTCGAAACGCTTCTGACGGCGCATGGTCGCCTCGCGTTCGAGCAGCATGGCAAGCCATTCGCCGTGCTCGAGGCCGCGCACTTCGGACTGTGCGTCGAGTTCCTGGAAAGCGGTTGCCATGCCGTAAAGGCCGAGCTCTCGCAGCATGTCGATGGTGGGATTGATCAGCATGGGTGGATCTCCTCAATGAAAGTAATCAGGGCCACGCAGATTGGCGTGATCGACGATGGCGGTTGGTTCGGTGGAATGGCGTGCGGCTTTGTGGTTGGCGATGAGCGAAGCAATGCTCTTGCAGTTCAGGCCACCGATCTCGACAGCGCGGGCTGACACGGATTCGGCCCGATTGCGATCGATGTCGCGAAACAGACGTAGGATGCCCAGACATGTTCGAAAGCCCTGCTCGGGATGCGGACGGCTGGCGAGAATTGCGATGACCAGACCTTCGGTCTGCGGCCCGATCGACGTGGCCCAGCGCCGAAAGCGCTCCGGCGTCCATTCGGCATAGCGCCGGTGGGAACTGGGCATGTGATCCGGATCGGTTCCATGGCGAGGACCTCCATAGCGGCGCTGATGCACCGCGACGCGCTTGCCGCGGTGGAAGATCTCAATGGTGCGCGCCGTTGCTCTCAGATCGACCTGCTGACGAATGAGGCTGTGGGGCACCGAATAAAAGAAGGTCTTGAACTCGACATGATAATCCGTCGAGACGCGAGCCAAACGCCATTCGGCAAACTCGTAATCCTCCAGTGGAAGACTGGCCAAAGCCGGGCGCTCGACGGTCTCGAAGAGCTGCCGGCGACTGACGCCCAGCCGGCGCATGACGTGGTCGTTGATGCGATCGAGTGCCCGGCCAATGGCGGCATTGGCTTCAGCAAGCGAGAAGAAGGTCTGATTGCGCAGACGCCCCAGAATGCAGGACTGGGCGAAACGCACTCCATTCTCCACTTTCGATTTATCCCGAGGCTTTCTTGGCCGTGCCGGAAGAACGCCGACGCCATAGTGGGAAGCCATCATGCCGTAGCTGCGGTTGATCTCGGGATCGTAGAAACTGGCGCGACTGACGCCAGACTTCAGATTGTCGGGAACGACGAGTCTGGGAACGCCGTGAAAAAAACGAAACATCCGGACATGCGAGCCAATCCAGTCGGGGAGCGTTTGCGTCCAGGTGGCCTCGGCAAAGGTGTAGCTGGACGCACCCAGCACCGCCACGAAGATCTCCGCCTCGCGGATCTCACCGGTCTTGCGATCGACAATCGGAATCTTTTTGCCGGAATAATCCACGAAGACCTTGTCGCCGGCCGCATGCTCCTGGCGCATCGTCGGTGACAGTCGCTGCTTAAATCCCCGTAGAAGTTCACAAAAGCGACTATAGCCGTAACCGTCGGGATGCGACCCGCGATACTCCTCCCACAGGATGAGCAAGGTGACGCCGGGCTTCTTGAGCTCGACCGCAAGATCGGTGTTGATGGCTTTTCAAAAGCGCGTCTAAACGACGACAAGCGTTTGGTGCTCGTGGACGGAACAAAAAGGCGGCCTTTGCAGGCCGCCGAGTGTCGAGGATGTGTGCTTCAGAGCGAGGACGGGGCGTTTTCGATATCGCTGTGATCCGTCGGTGTTCGTTGCTGCTCCTGGATAAGTTCCTGGAGTTTGACGCAGTAGTGCGACCAGATGCTGTCGGCGAGATCGTTGAGGAACTCGAAGACAGCGAGCGCCTGTTCGGGTGTCCATTCGGGATTAATGAGGAACTGGATTCCACGACTGAGGCCGGACGGTTGAGGATCTGGTTTCATGCCGCGGGTACCTTTTCGCCGGAGGAGCGGCTGGTGCGTTTTTCGCGCTGTGCCTTTGATCGCTCGGCCGCTTCCTTGAAGCGGTAGGAATCGCCTTCGATTGAGATCACCTCGGATCGGTGCATGAGGCGGTCGACGAGGCTGACGACACAGGCGGCATTGGGAAAGACCTCCGACCAATCAGCGAAGGGTCTGTTGGTGGTGATGATGGTGGAGCGTTTTTCGTAGCGCCGGCTGATGAGCTCGAACAGCAGGTCCGCATGCCGGTTCGAGTAGGACAGATACCCGACCTCGTCGATCGCCAGAACGTCGGCGGCGGCGTAGTGGTGAAGCCGTCGGCGCAAGGCTGCGTCGCTGTCGAGGGCGGCGAGTTCGCCGAGCATCTCGCTGGCGGTTCGGAAGAGGACGGTGTGACCGCAGATGAGCGCCTGGTGCGCGACATTGCGAGCAAGTGTCGATTTTCCGACGCCGTTTGGACCGATAAAGACGATGTTGGCGGCATCGTTCATGAAGGACAGGGTCATCAGATCCTCGACGGCGGCGCGGTCGATGCGGCGAGGCCAGTGCCAGTCATAATCGGACAGTTGCTTGAAGTGGCCGAGCCTGGCGGCACGCATGCGTCGCCGCATCGAACGGTCGGAGCGCCATTGAAGGACGGCGGCCAGCCAGTCCGCGCCAGCGATTTCGTCCCAATGGGTGATCAGGCCATTGAGGCGCAACGCCTTGGCCCTGTTGAGCAGGATATCGGGATTATTCATCATCTTTGCCTCCAAAGGTCAGTTGGTCGTAGCTGTCGAGGCGATGCGGCCGTACCGTCGTATCCTTGCGCCGCACGTGTTCGGGCAGGCTCGTTTCGACCGGCGGCGGAGCACCGCGGGCGACCCGGCGGCGTTCCAGTACGTCGCGAACCGACCTGGAATGGGAGGCGCCGGCATGCAAAGCTTCCTCGACGGCGGCCTGCAGTTCCTGCGCGCCGTACAGGTCAAGCAGTTTCAGCATCGCGTTGTGATCGCACCGATATTGGCGCCACGCTCGGCGGCCCGGATCATCAGCGTCCGGCAGGCCGGCACGGCGCGCGCCAGGCTGTTGAGGCCGCGATGCTGGCGCGCCTCGCGCTTGATTGCGACGAGAGCCTTGAGGTGCTGAGGGTCCTCGATCTGCTGGTCACGATCATAGCTGCGACGGTGACTGGCGATCATCTTTGCGCCGTCGAAGACGCGGACCAGGCCGAGATCGGCGCGCACGCTGAGCGTGCGCCGGACATGAGCATGCGGTACCGAGTAATCGTTGAGGTCGAAGCGCACATAGGGCGTTTTGCCGACCCTGGCGGCGACCTGCTCCTCGACGGGGTAAGGGTTGGCGGGCAGCGGCAGAAGCAGTGGCTGCTCTTGCGCAAACGCCTGGCGGACCGTTATCGTCCGGTCCTCTGGGCATGGCCGGTCGGCTGCCTGGTTGCGGCACCACTGTTCGGCCTGGGCATTCAGATCGTCGAGATCGGTGAACTTGCGGGCGATGAAGAATGCTTCCCTGATATGTCGTATGGCGCGCTCGACGCGGCCTTTTTCGTTGCCCCGGGCAACCGCGACAGGACGTGGCTCGAACCGATAGAAGCCGGCGAAGGCAAGCAGCGTCGGATGGAAGCGGATTGCATCGCCCTGGCGCTCGAGCACCGCACTCTTGAGATTGTCATAGAGCAGGACCCTGGGCAGCCCGCACCATGTGTTGAACGCGCCGACGTGACCGCGCAGAAAGTTTTCCATGCGCGCGTCGAGGAAGAAGCGCAGGTAGATGTCGCGTGAGTAGGAAAGCACCATCACGAACGCCATTAGCGGCCGGCGGGCGTTGCCGATGTCGATGTGACCGAAGTGGGCCCAGTCGACCTGTCCCTGCTCGCCCGGCAATGTGCGTAGCCGCAGGAACGCCTCGGCCGGCTTGCGTGGACGGTGCAGGGCAACCAGGTGCCGAAAGTGCGTGGGCAAGCCCCGGTAGCCCCGCTCGCGCACCATCGCATAAAGGCGGCTGGCGGTCAGCGAGGGGAACTTTTCCAGCGTCTGCTCAATGAATGGCAGATACGGTTCAATGATTGAGGCTCTCTGCAGCGGCTTATGCCGGGGCAATCCCGCCTGGGCCAGAACGCGATGCACCGTCGTGTGATGGACATGCAATTGCCTGGCGATGGTGCCGCAGCGCCACTTCTCGGCGTGATACAGGCGCAGGATCTGCGCTTCCAGTTCGGGGCTGATGGTCATGATGCGGGCTCTCCGTCTGCGTAGTCAGCTTCACGGGCATAACGAGGCCCCCGGCGACGCACGAAGCCGGTGCGAACGAACGGCGACAGCCGACAGTCGCAGCGCCGACAGCACGGCGTGGGCATGACCGATGTCGTCGCCCGCCCGACGACGTCAGCAAAAGCAGCGACGACATCGTTCGAGGGGCTGCCCGGTAGTGCACCGGCAGGAGATGAAGGTGGAGAATGATGCGTCACTTTATTGTGCCGAGCCCGATATCGTCGGGCCCGGGTCGCATGAGCCAAGCGTCCACGGCGGCTGCGCTGATAACGCCGCCCCGCCTCGCGCACACTCTCGCGGCGGGCAGCACGGGCGCAGACCTCCCCGCAGTAGCGCTGTCCCCGGTCGCAGCTGCGGCAGATCGTTACCTGCGAACGGCAGCGGCCGCACAGAAAGAAGCGGCCCGTAAACATCCGCGACGGTCCTTTCGGAGCGCCGCTGGGAGTTCGGAGAAAAGGTCGACGGAATGCGCTGACAATGCGATAATGCAGGTCGCGCACCGTCAGTGGAGCGTGACACCGAGCCCGGACTTGCCAGTTGAGATCGGTGTTACGCCGGATTGGTTCTGCGGCGCTGATTACCCGCAGATCTACCACAAGGCAGGCGCATGGCGGGGTACGTCGAAAGCCGCCTCAGGGCGACTGGAGACGTGCCCCGCGTCTTCTCAACCTCAGATGATCAGCACCGCGCCGCAAAGGCGGTCGCCCGCTACAGCGCTAGTTGAAGAGCGCGCGGGCGACCGCCTTTGCTCTCTCCAGCGCTTCAGATCTTGTCGTCGCTTATCAGCGGTTTTCGACCGTCGTCGACAGATCGGCCCAGTTCGGTTCCGTGCGTCGCCGCGTGCCCTGTTTGACGCCGTTGCGACTGAAGAGCTTGTGCTCAAGCGCATCGTCGGTCAGCTCCCCCGGCAAGGGCCAGCTCAATCCAACCGCGGCTGCACGCTGCAGATTATCCTGCACCGTACTGCGCGCTATTCCCAATACGACCGCAATCTCGCGGGAGCTCGTCCCGCTTCCGGCAAGCCGCAGCATTTGTCTCAATTGTCTCATGGTCAGCCTTCTCTTTGCCGGCATCAAAATGTCCCCGTTCATGGCGAGGTGATTGATGCCAAAGTTGCTGACCCAGGAGGTAATCTTCAGTGCCGAAAACTGGCCGGCTTTTGATTGGAATGGTGGCCGGCTTCAAATCGGAATGGTGGCCGGTCTTTGATCGGAATGGCGGCCGGCTTCACGTCGGAATCCGCAGGCTTGACCACTAGCCGCAATTAAAGGGCCGATTCACAGTTGCATAATGAATCGGGTCTTCGCTCTCGGAAGAAAGTCCTGGCTGTTCTGCGGTTCCGATCGCGGCGGACAGCGCGCTGCCATTCTCTACAGCCTGATCGTCAGCGCCTTATGCCGCGACGCGGCATAAGCAGGTTTATGCCGACCGCCGAACTATGCCGAGTGCCGCTTCCGATCATGGCGGTATGAAGCGCTTTGCCCGCCATTTCGACCAAGAACCGGTCGTTGACACTCGGCATAGTTCTGATGCTCAAAGGGCGTTCAGGAACTCAAGAAGCCTGTCGTTTGGTCGAAATCGTTCGGCCTTTGCGCGTTCGTATGGCTTCAGCTTGGCGAGTGCGGATTCCTTCAGCTCAAGATGTGCGTGAAGATAGGTCAGCGTCGTTTCCATCGCCTCATGGCCCAGCCATAGGGCGATGACCGAACAATCGACGCCCGCCTGCAGCAGCTCCATGGCAGCGCTGTGCCTCAAAACATGGGGCGACACCCGCTTCGAGCGGAGGGTGACGCAGTGTTCGCGAGCCTTGGCGACATATTTGTTCAGCAGCGCCTGCACGCCGTCGGCGCTCAGCTTGCCGCCGTGCGTGTTCGGAAAGACAGCCGTTGCGCCCCGCTTCCTGGGCTCGTTGAGCCAGCCCCGAAGAGCTTGCTGTGCAACCTTGGTGAGCGGCGTACTTCGCTCCTTGCGGCCCTTGCCAAGGCATCGCACGTGGGCACCGTGCCCCAGCATCACCGAGTGCCGGTCGAGATCGATGATCTCCGAGACCCGCAACCCCGTTTGCGCGGCCAGCAACAGCAGAGTGTGATCACGCCGTCCCAGCCATGTGCTGCGATCCGGACAGGCCAGGATCGCTTCAATCTCGGGCCTGGTGAGAAACTGAAGCTGTCGCTTGTCGCATCGCTTGCTCGGGATCGCGAGCACGCGATGAATCTGGGCGCTATGGGCCGGCTCCTCGAACGACGCATATCTAAAGAAAGACCGTATGGCCGTGAGGCGGAGGTTCCGGGTCCTCACCGAGGCGGATCGCAGGGTCTCGAGGTCCTCCAGGAATGCGCCGATGAAAGGCGCGTCCAAATCCCGAAGTGTCAACTGCGACGGAGACCTGCCAAGGCGTGTCTGCGCGAATGCAAACAGGAGCCGGAAGGTGTCGCGATAGGAGGCGATGGTGTTGGAGCTTACGCCTCGATGTCGCATGAGCCGATCGGTGAACCATCGCTCGATCAGCACGGCCAGATCGTTCGAGGCACTCATGAGCGAACCTCGCACCGCTCATCCAGCAGTCGCGCGGCATGGGTCATTAGCTCCGGCGCGGCGGATAGATACCAGTAGGTATCGCGAACATTGGCGTGGCCGAGAAAGGTCGAGAGGACCGGCAGTTCCCGCTCGACATCTTCGCCCGCACGATACCAGTTGGTCAGGGCCTGGACGGCGAAACGGTGACGAAGATCGTGAATCCGCGGACCATTGCGCTGCCCCCGCTGCCGCAGACCGATCTGTCGCGACAGCTGCCAGAACACCCGGTGCACGTATTGGTGCAGCAATCTGCCGCCCTGCTCGGCGACAAAGAAATAGGGGCTACGAGGCGCGACGAGATGCGCGTCGCGTCGCGCGGCGTAGTCCGACAGCACGGCGACCGTCGTGGCATGGAGCGGGACCAGCCGCGACTTGCCAAACCCTACTTCAACAGTGAGATTCTAAAAGCGTTGTGAGTTCAATGCGTTGCAGGCGCGAGAACGGGTGTTTGCACTACATTTTGCGGGTTTGGGCCGCCGCTCAAGCGGCCTGTTCGCGGATATTTTGCGGCAGGGCGACGCCGGCGGCCTGGAAGACGGACCCGACTTGGCCTTTCACGTGGGTTCGGGTGGTGATGCGCTTGCCATCCTTCTCGATCGTGGCCTCCTGCAGCCGGTCCAGGTCGCGCAGCAGATCGCCCCATTCGACGCTGAAGCCTTTGGCGGCGCAAAGATCCCCCAATTCCTTCTGCAGCAGCAGAGCCAGGAACGAGCAGAACACGTGACCGCGGATCGCCTCATCCGAGCTGTGATAGATTGGCCGGGTGCGCATCAGCGCCTTAGCCCGGCGGAACAGAACCTCCACCTGCAGAAGGTCGCGGTAGCGAAGGACCGCTTGCAGGGGCGTGATCCTGGCGTTGGTCCTTAAGACGAAGATCCCGTCATAGCGGGCCTCTTGGGCCAGCTTGCCGAGATCGATCTCGAAGGCGTCTCTGGTGACTGACTTCAAATAGCGTCGATAGGCCTTGTTGCCGATCAGCGCCTTGTCGCCTTTCTTCAGCTGCTTTTGCAGTCCCTCCACGATCGCCTGGCGATCGGCCTTGTCCTTTTCGGCCTCGGCTTCGTTGCGGCAGACGATGTAGCGCTGGCCGGAGAGCTTGACCTGTTTGACGAACAGCTGGGTCTCGCCCTTGACCCGCTCGACCAAGAGCGGCGTAAACGGCTGCTCGTCGTTCATCACCAGATCGCGCACGATGACGCTGGAGCGTTCGCGGGCGCCGAGGATGTATTCCAACTTCCGCGCCTCCAGCGCCGCGATGCTCGCCGCCGAGATCATGCCGCGATCGGCCACCACGCAGACCCGTCCCACCTTGAAGCGGTCGCGCAGCCGATCGACGATGGGCAACAGCACCGTGAGGTCGGCGGTGTTTCCAGCAACCATCTCCGTGCAGATCGGACGGCCCTGGCCGTCGATGACCACCGCCAGCACCATCTGCTTCAGATCGGGGCGATAATCCTTGGAGTGGCCATGCCGACCTAAACTCTCCCCGCCTTCTCCGTAGAACGACAAGGTGGTTGTATCCATGAACACCAGGGACAGATCAGTGAACAGGTCGCGGCGACGATCGAACAGCTGTTCCTCAATCAGATCCTTCACGCACCTTGGACCCAGGCCTCCTTCGGCTTGTTCTTCGATCTCCTCGCCCAGCCAGGTCATCGCCCGGTAAAGGTGATGCAGCTGAAGGCCCTCGATGCCGCCGATCTTGTAATCGGCCATCCAGTTCTCGCAGGCCCGATCTGACCCCGACACGAACAGACGGTGCAGGACGCTGACGAACACCGCCCGCTCGACGGCGAACTCAAAGCCGCGGATTTTCAGCAGATCGCCCAGAACCTCTGCGATCCCCAGCCGCTCCCACAGACGGCTGAACAACAGCGGCCCGCCGATGCGCATCGCGCTCAGCACGCCGGTGTCGATGTCATTTAAGATCAGGCTTCGTTCGCAGTGCCGGCCCAGCGACTCCACCAGCCGATCGAGCTCGCCGCTGGCCTGCAGCTGATCCTTCCGTCCCAGCGGCCGGATCAGCCGCTGGCGAACCCGGCCGCCCTCGCGCACGCTTTCGGCGAGATATAGGTAGCGATGGCCTCGCGCGACTTTCTCGACCACGAACATGCCGGAATTGTGCAGTGAGAATCACTAAAGATCAATCAAAACAATAAGTAACCCATAAATGTTTTCACTACAAATCTTGCGCGCCGAAAACCCGCATCAGCAAAATCAACAGCTTACAGAGCCAGTTGCCACCTTGTTCCGCCGCTACTGTTCAAGTCGGGCCAAACTTCGTCTCTCGAATGCTCGCCCACGACGACGCCGTCCTGGCGGATGACGATACGATCGGCGTAGGCCTGGATCCCGACCGGCCAGCCGATCGCGGTCGACAGCACCGAGTATTTGTTGTTGTCGAAGCGCACGGTGCAGGTCTTCGTCACCGAGGCGGGAACCGTGTGGAATCCGTCGAAGGGGCCGCGATACTTGACCAGCTTGCGCCCTGATCTTCTCGTAACACGTACTCATCTGAAAACGTCTATCGAGACTTCTGATCGGGATGAACCTGCCATTGCGCACATACAGTTATGGAATTGCGCCCAGTTCTTTCCCGACCTCTATAAACGTCTCGACTGCGCAATCGATATCCGCCAACGAATGCGCTGCCGACATTTGAGTGCGTATACGTGCTTGGCCTTTCGGCACGACCGGGTGGTAAAATCCGACAACATAGATTCCACGTGACAGCATCTTCTCGGCCATTTCCTGGGCCAGAAACGCGTCTCTCAACATCACTGGGATGATGGGGTGGTCCGCGCCGGCCAGACTGAAACCGGCACTTCTCATTTTCGACCGAAAACGTTCTGCGTTAGCGTAAAGCTTTTGGCGCAGAACGCTTCCGTGATCGATGATGTCGAATACCTTCAGGGAGGCAGCGGCAATCACCGGCGCCAGCGTGTTCGAGAAGAGATAGGGCCGAGAGCGCTGGCGCAGCCAGTCGATCACTTCTGTCTTGCCGGACGTGTAGCCGCCGGAGGCACCGCCGAGCGCCTTGCCGAGCGTGCCGGTAATGATGTCCACCCTAGCCTCCACATTGCAATATTCGGCAGAGCCCCGCCCATGCTCACCGACGAAGCCGACGGCGTGGCTATCGTCCACCATGACCATCGCATCGTACTTGTCGGCGAGGTCGCAAACGCCCCTGAGATTTGCGATAATGCCATCCATCGAGAACACGCCATCGGTGGCGATCAACTTAAAGCGCGCGCCGTCCGTCTTTTTTAGTTCCTCCTCCAGCGCCGCCATGTCGTTGTTGGCGTAGCGAAAGCGCTTCGCCTTGGAGAGCCGCACGCCATCTATGATCGAGGCGTGGTTCAGCGCATCAGAGATGATTGCGTCCTCTTCGCCGAGAAGTGTCTCGAACAGGCCGCCATTGGCATCGAAGCAGGAGGAGTAAAGGATGGTATCTGCCATGCCCAGAAAGCCGGAAATCCGAGCTTCGAGCTGCTTGTGCTCTTCCTGTGTGCCGCAGATGAAACGTACTGAGGCCATGCCATAGCCATAGCGGTCAAGCGCCTTTTTGGCGGCGTCAGCGATCTCTTCATTGTCCGCGAGGCCCAAATAGTTGTTTGCGCAAAAATTCAGCACATTGCTACCGTTGGCAACCCTGATCTCTGAAGACTGGCGGGAGGTAATGACCCGTTCGGATTTGTAGAGTCCGGCGGACTTAAGGTCCGCCAGTTCCTGCCTAAGATGCGCAAGAAAGGTTTGGGTCATCGATGTATCCTGGCGTTCAGCCCTAAGATGACGGCTCCTCCGCCAGCGGAGCCGTCCGTTCGAAGCCAGCGTTTGACCAGTTACAAATAGGTTACAGGGCTCGACCAAGCATCATCCGAATGCCTTTGCCAGTACAGCTCCATCAGTTGGCGAGTCACGACACCAACTCTGCCGCTGCCGATGGAGGATCCATCAACGCGCGTCACTGGCATGATACCCCCTGCAGTGGAGGTGATGAATACCTCGTCCGCTTCGTTCAGTTCATCACGCGATAGGTCTGCGGCCGTAACCGTTAGCCCGACATCCCTGCACAAGTCGAAGGCGGTCTGCCGGGTAATCCCCGGAAGAACCCCAAAGGCTGGAGTCTTCAACTGACCGTTCTTAACAGTGAAAACATTGAAGCCGGGGCCTTCGGCAATATTGCCATTGGTGTCCATAACAAGCGCGGTTTCGGCCCCAGCATCGTAGGCGTCAAAAAGACCCTTCACCAGGTCCAGCCAGTGGTAGTTTTTAATTGTCGGATCGACTGATTCTGGTGGGATTCGAACGGTTTCGCTTACGCCCACGTGCAAACCTCGCTCCAACTGTTCTTTGTTGGCAACCGAGCCGAAAGGCACAGCAAAGGCAATGAACCGGTTTTCAGCGTCGCGCGGATCGCGGCTAAATGTCGGTGAAGCTCCGCGCGTGCATATCATCTCAACATAGGCTGATTTGTGTCCAGAAAGAGCGACGCAGTTCGAAAGAATCCGCTCGACATCTTGGCGATCGTAGGGCAACTTCATTCGGAGACGCTCCATCCCCCTGAAGAAGCGATCAAGATGAAGATCCAGTCTGAAGAAGCGCCCCTCCCAGACGTGCACGGTATCGTAGGTAGCGTCCGAGTGCAGGAATCCCCAGTCAAGGACCGAAACCTTAGCTTCTGACATTGGGAGATACTGTCCGTCCATGAAGGCGACACCATGAGGATAACGGCGCGTATCCTTATAGCTAGCTTCGACCTCCGGCACTCCCATCATCGGCTCCGTCGTGGCAACTCTCATGTTTTCTTCCTCTAAACGTGGCTACGCCAAGATCTCTGCACGCGCCTGACTTCATGCCGCCCTCGAGGGACTCATGTACGCACAAGCTTGTTGCTGTTAGTCGGTGGCTCTAAGATCCCGTTAGGTCTGGAACTTCTAATTTCCGCACATTCCGGCAAAACGCCAGCTGCACCGATTCATCGCATCAAACGATGGGCATGCACGATCAAATCGCCACCGCAAGCGCAATAGGTGCTTCAAAAAACAGCTTCTGCTGGCGAAAAAAATCAGCATGAACAGGCCTTAGACCAGAATACGAGGTTCAAACTTCACACGGTCGAGTGTGATCATACTTCTAAACTTGCGAACGTTTGGGTTGATATAGAGCTTTGTCTTCAGGAACACGTCAAACGCTTCAACGTCTTCCACGGCGACGATCAGGACGAAATCTGCATCTCCCGTGACCATGTAACATTGGGTTACTTCTTTTGCGGCGCGCATGGCGCGCTTGAATTCGTCGACAAGATCCAGACGTTCCCGGTCTAGTTCCACATTAACAACAACGGTCAGGGATTTCCCCAGAGCTTTCGGATCCCACTAGGGTCCGGACCCATAAGTCCGCGATTGAGATCGGCGGTACTTCCCACGTGAGCTTTAGAAAGATGGATCGTTCCCAAGCCGTGCGAGTATTGCCCGCGCCTCATCGCTCATTTCGCGGACAATCTCGGCGGCGGGCTGGACGTGGCGGACGAGGCTGACGCCTTGGCCCGACCATAGGGCAAGGGCATCAATGTCGCCCTCGTCACCCGATCCCGGCGTGTGAGATTGGTATGAAACCACATCACCATATGGCGACTTTGCTACCACGACGCCTTCGTTGGGACGCCCACCCGTCGGCGGGCGTCCGGCTGCCTCCCAAGCTTCAATGGTTTTGTTGCGGAGGCTACGGTGCGGAGCGTCGGGCCAGCCGACGTCGAAAACCGTCCCATATTCTGTGTCCGTCTCCTTGGCCGAGAGGATGCGGTCGCGATAGCGCGCATGGATTGGAGCTTCGATGCTCGCGAGAAAGCGGGTACCGATCCAAGCGCCCGCGGCACCAAGTGCCATCGCCGCGGCTAGACACCTAGACCGCGTCCATCCGCAATGCCACCGGCGGCAAGAACTGGGACCGGCGCGACCTGGTCAACAACTGCCGGAACCAACGCCATCGTGGCAACTCTACCGTAAACGTGGCCACCGGCCTCCCAGCCTTGCGCGACGATTGCGTCCGCACCATCCTCGGCTGATATCCGAGCCTGTTCGGCGCTTCCTACCGTATGCAGCACCTTTGCCCCGCCACGATGCGGCGCCTCAGCCATCAGCGGGCCTGCCTGGCCCCAGAAAAATGAGATTACCGGCACGCCTTCTTCCAAGCAGATCGCGAGGCGCTCCTCCTGCGGATATGTCAACACGAGATTGACGCCGAATGGTCGCTCGGTCAGGGCCTTGGTGGCCCGAATTTCTGCGCGTACCGCTTCGGGCGGACTCCAGCCGAGGGCGAGCATCCCGAGGCCGCCTGCATTGCTAACTGCGGCCGCGAATTGCGGAGACGTAGCTCCACCCATTGCCGCCTGGACAATCGGGATTTCTATGCCGACGAGAGTAGTGAAAGCGTTGGGCATTGCGATCCCCCTGAGTCCACCATCCCGTCGCGGCCTTGCCCGATCTAGGGACAGTGGTCCAAAGGGGGCACGGAATCAACAGGGATTTCGTCGGAATCTGCTTCGTGATTCACGGTCTCCAAAGGGAGACCACACGGATGAATCGCGATTATTTCTGGCTGACCGAGGAGCAGTTTGGGCGGCTCGTGGCGCTCTTGCCAACTGACACACGCGGAAGCCGCGGGTTGATGATCGCCGGGTGATCAGCGGTATCGTGCATGTCCTGAGGTCAGGTGGTCGTTGGGTCGACGCACCGGATGCCTACGGCCCGCGCAAGACGCTCTACAACCGCTTCGTCCGATGGGCGGCCAAGGGCGTCTGGGCCGACATCTTCCATGCCTTGGTCTCGGCTAGCGGACCGCCCGCGGAGGTGCTTATCGACTCCTCGGCGGTGAAGGCGCATCGATGTGCCTCAGCCGGCAAAGGAGGGGAACAAAATCAGGCGATCGGCCGATCGCGCGGTGGTCGAACCACGAAAATCCACGCCCTGACCGACGGCCTGTGCCGTCCAATCGCTTTCCTTTTGACCGGTGGCCAGGTCGCCGATTGCAGTGCCGCGGATTTGCTTCTGGAGCAGATGCCGAAGAGCCCGATCCTGCACGCCGACAAGGGCTATGACACCAATGCCATCCGGCACAAGGTCGAGGGCAAAGGGACGATGCCGAACATTCCGCCGAAAGCTAACCGACGCTGGAAGAACTGCTTCTCGCCATTCCTATACCGCGATCGCAACGCCATCGAGCGGATGTTTGGACGGCTCAAGGATTTCCGCCGCATTGCCACACGATACGATCGATCGGCGACGAGCTTCCTCGCCGCCGTCTTCCTCGCGGCAATCGTCAGCTACTGGTTATGAGTCCGGACCCTAACACTACTTTGGCAGTTTAGGTTTGACGGCGTCTGCGAGCAGCTTCTCACAGTGAGGACATCTGCGGGGCGGCGGCCGCGTGAAGAGGTCGAGAATTGCTTGTCTAACAGCTGGCATGCTCGGTTGTGGCGGTGGTCCGCCGACTCTTTTTTTTCCGTCCCGCTGCTTTGAGGCGGCGGGCTTGGAGAAAGGCGTAGGCGATCATGGTCATCAAGGCGTGTCGATGTAATCCAGTCCATGATCGGCCTTCGAAGTGGTCGAGGCCGAGTTCCTCCTTCAATTGCTGATGTGCCTGCTCACAGACCCACCTCGCCTTGATCGTGGCGGCGAGCATCTTGAGGCTCGCATCGGCCGGTAAGTTCGACACATAGTATTTTTGCTCGCCAGTCGACCGGCGTTCGCCGACGAGCCAGACCTCGTCGCCTGGCATGCATTGCATGCGATTGTCGAGCATCCGGTGCTTATGACCATCCGCAACGCGGACACGGCGAGCCGCAAACAAACATGTCAGCCGACCTTTAGTGCCGCGCCGCCAGCTTATCTTGTGCCATCTCTCACCAGACAGCATCACCTCGGCAGAGACCGGCGGCTGGTCCGGGATGTGATATTGGCGGCGCCTGCCTGTGGTCGCGACCGGGAAGATCAGATCAACATCGGCCGGATAGACGTTTTGGCGTCGCGATAGTCCTACAGCCCACAGCAGACCGCGCTCACTCAAAGCCTGACGAAAAGAGCTGCTCGACCCGTAGCCCGCGTCGGCAAGCACGCAGCCGAAACGCACGCCGGAGGCGATGACACGATCGATCTCTTCGATGGCGATCTCCGGCTTTGTCAGAGCGACCTGTCGATCCTTCGGGACGCGCGCCCGCATCATCCGCTCGGGATCATTCGTCCAGGTGTCGGGCAAGAAGAGCCGAAGGCCCACCATCACCGGCACTTCGCGTGAGGCCAGGGTCACCGACACCAGCGACTGGCAGTTGGATGTCTTGCCAAGCGACGAAGCGTATTGAGGCGCGACACCAACCGAATGTTGTCCCTTCTTCGGTAACGCTGTGTCGTCAATGACGAGAAAACCCGCCTCATCGCCGACCAGGCGATCTGCCTCCTTCAGCAGGGCGGCCTCGAGCGGAGCGCTGTCCCAAACCCCTGCCGCGACAAAATGATGAAGCTGATCGTAGCCGACATCGCCCGCTCGCGCGGCCATCGGTTGTACGCTCTTACGGTCGCCCGGCCCGATCAGACCGGCAATGTACAGCGGACACATCCGGCGCCGAGCTGGATGCGAAAGACCTGCCAAAAACGGTTGAAGCCAGTGCTCGAGATCGGCTTGCCAGTCCACGTCCATTGATCGGCCCTCCATACGCCGACCTCCCATGAATCACGCAAACTCTCTCTTGGGAATTCCAAAAACTCGCCCGCCCCTAAAAACCTGCCAAAGTAGTGCTAAACTAATTACCGGCGCTATGGCAAGCCTCCTTCGACATTTTCTCAGGATTAAATGTTTAAGGGCCGTCAGTCCGAACAGTCAGTGATCCTGCCTTGGTGCGCTGGTACCTGGCCTACAATCTCAGCCTGCATGACCTTGAGGAGATGATGGCCGAGCGGGGCATCGCCGTCGACCACATGACCATTCCCTGCTGGACCGTTCGGTTCGCACCGTTACTGCTGGAGCATTCAACCGGCACAAGCGTAGCGTGACGGGGAAGTGGCATGTCGTCGAGACGTACATCAAGGTCCGCGACCACTGGATGTATCCTTACCGCGCCATCGACAGTCGTCCGTGAAGAACTCGGAATACTTTGATTCCGTTTAACAATTTCCCCTGATTTCGGTTTTCGGATTGCCGAATTTCGTGGCTTTAGGCTGCGGTTTCCTGCAAATTGGATGCGCTTGTTCTGCGTGATTCGAGGCGATGACGAAGCAGCGAGGGAAGCGAACGATGCGACTGAAGGAACGGCGCGAGAGCGGCCAGACGGACCTGTTGCGATCCCGGCTCGACCACATCCTCAATATGGATCATGCGCTGGTGAAACTGGCCAAGACGATCGACTGGCGTTTCCTCGAAGAACGGCTGGGCGAGGTCTACGACGACGATCCTGGCCGGCCGCCTTTGCCGACCCGGCTGATGGCGGGATTGGCCATCCTCAAGTCGATGCACAACCTGTCCGACGAAAGCCTGTGCGAACGCTGGCTGGAGAATCCCTACTACCAGGTGTTCTGCGGCGAGGAGTTCTTCCAGCACCGCTTGCCTTCGATCGCACGTCATTGACGCGCTGGCGGCTGCGCATGGGCGAAGGGCGGCTCACGGCTCTGCTCCAGGAGAGCCTTGCGGCGGCGACCAGGTTGGGGGCGGCCAAGCCGTCGGACTTCCGCGCGGTAATCGTCGACACTACCGTGCAGGAAAAGGCCATCACCTTCCCGACCGACGCCAAGCTGATGCATCGCGCCCGCGAGCGGCTGGTCAAGCTGGCCAGGAAGCATGGCATTGCCCTGCGCCAGTCCTATGCGCGGGTCGGCAAGATCGCGCTGATCAAGCATCAGCGCTATGCCCATGCCAAGCAATTCAAGCGGGCCAACCGGCAACTCAGGCGCCTGCGCACCATGCTGGGCGCGGTGATCCGCGACATCACCCGCAAGCTTGCCATGCGGCCAGAGCTGATCCAGGTCTTTGCTCTGCCGCTGTCGCTGGCCCGGCGCGTCAGGGACCAGCGCCAGCGCGAGCGGGGCAAGAAGGTGTATTCCCTGCACGCTCCGGAGGTCGAGTGCATTGGCAAGGGCAAGGCCCACAAGCCCTACGAGTTCGGCGTCAAGGTCTCCGTCGCCACCCCGCTGCAGCGCAGCCGCGGCGGCCAGTTCGTCGCCCATGTCCAGACGCTGCCCGGCAATCCTTATGACGGCCACACGCTAACGACCATCATCCCGGCGATCGAGGACACCATCGGCGTCAGCCTCGGCAAGATCGTCACCGATGCCGGCTATCGCGGCCACAACGCGTTCCTCGCGAATGTAGTGGAACGGCCGCTCGACCTTGCCTCTCGTTTTGGCGCGGTAAGGCCGACACGCCTTGGGATGGAAACCATAGTGGCGGGCAAGATCGACGAGGGCACGGTTGTAGACGATGCCGCCGGTATCGCCTTCGCCGATCACAGCCGTCTTCATACGGTCGTAAAGCACGTCGCGAGGAGCGCCGCCTAGCGCCTCGAAAGCCCCAGCATGGCAGCGCAAGACAGTCGGCAGATCCTGGTGGACGACGAAGCGTGCCCAGATAAGGCGACTGAAGCCAAGCACCATGGAGAATAGCCAGACGATTCTCGGCGTGGTCGGCTCATCGGCAAAGACGACATTGAACTGGGCGAAGTCGACCTGCGCCTGCTCGCCGGGCGGGGTCTCGAAGCGAACCTCGTATCCACGCTCCGCCGCGGCAGGACGGACGTTGCGCAGGAAGTCGGTGACGGCAGTGTAGCCGCCGCCATAGCCGAGGTCCTTCAGTTCGCGGAAAAGCCGGCTGCCGGTGAGTCCGGGATATCGCCTGACGCGTTCGCGAAGATAGGCCGTGAAGGGATCGATCACCGCCTGACGCGGCTTGCGCGGTCCGTAGGCCGGAGCCTCGAGCCCGCGCGCAATGTATTTGCGCACCGTCTTGCGGTCGATCCCGCTCTCCCTGGCGATCGCCGACACCGACAGGCCCTGCCGATGCAAATCCAGTATCCATCATCATCTCCCCGATCTTGATCACCGAATCCCTCTCCCGACCATCAGGAGAAGCATCAACGATCACGCGCCGGCGACAGCGCTAAACTGGGGAGGATTCAAACGGCACTTCTGGGGAGTATGCACTTCTGGGGAGTATTGAGCCGGCATCGACAGTCGGCTATAACTTGTATGGGGCGATGATTGTCAAGCTTGGTTCGTGGTTCGTTTCCTCATCTTCCTGGTTCGGGCCAACTGGCGACCATCTCCTCGTCCCGACCTGCTTCGAACGGGCCGCCGCGTGCAGGGACGGTCAAGGGTGGGCCGCAGGCCCGATCGCACAGCGACTTGTCCTTGACGGTCACGAGCACCGGCGGCAGGCTTGCTGGGTCGGGTGAGTCCCTTTCTTGTAGGGGCCAAACAGCCGACGATGGATTCCGAGGCGAGCTCGCCGAGCCAGGCGCGGAGGTCGCGCGGCAGACTTGTATGCGGTAGATCCCCCGTGGATCTGAACCATGATGCAGCATGCGCATCGGTGGCGAAGCTCCGGGGCGACGGGCCCATTCTTCAACACGGTCTGTAAAACACCATTTTGTAGCGCGGGTCACCGCCACCTCGGATCGTCATCGGCAGACCCTCTGCTAGAGGGGGCCCGCCAATTGTGCCTTGTTCTCCTCTTCCCACGTGCTGTCACGCCGCGCGCAAACTGACGCCTTGCGGCACCTCGCCCGCGGTGACGAGACACCACAGCGCGATCAGCAGCTTGCGGGCCAGCGCTACGATCATCGTCTTGTGCGTGGTCTTGCGGCCGTCGTTCGTGCGCCCTGGAACCATTGGGCCAGGGCACTGTCCTTTTGGAAGCGCAGAAACCGCCAGGCCAACTGGATCATGCCGCGCCGCACGCGGGCATTGCCGGCGCGTGCCAGCCCTTTCTCGCGGCGGCGTTTGCCGCTCTCGTCCGGCGACCCCGTCAGCCCGGCATAGCGCGCCACGGCGCGGCGATCGCGCAAGCCGCGCGACAGGATCTCGTGGACCAGCATGTCCGCCGTCTCGACGCCGATGCCGATAATCCGCGCGATGAGGCGAACCATCGCATGCGGGCCGTTTTCCGCCGCCGGGATGGCCGAGAGCTTGCGCTCCCGTTCCTGTTCAATCGCGCGGATCTGCTGGCGCACCAGGCTGAGCCGCTCGAGGAAGCGGTGGACCTCGGCGCGGGTGTTGTGCGGCAGCGCCGTCCCCTCAGCCGTGCGGATATCCTCGAGCCTATCCGCCGCGCTGCGCAGGCTCAGCCGGAAGCTGTGGATGCCGAAGCGGGCGAGCACCGCCTTGATGCGGTTGATAAGCCGCGTCTGCTCGCCGACCAGGCTCTCCCGCTCGCGGCTCGGCCGTCGCGCGTCCTCCTCTTCGATGGTCGGGATCGCAGCCATGGAGCAATGGCGTTTCTCGCCGCGCAGCCAGCCAAGAAAGGCACGCATCAACAGTTCGGCGTCGAGGCGATCGGTCTTGGCGCGGCGGTGCTCGCGCGACACCGCAACGCTGGCGGGATGGATGGCGTAGGCCTCGATGCCGTGCGCCCGCAAAAAGCGCGCCAACCAGAAGCCGTCGCCGGCCGCCTCATAGGCGACGGCGATCCGCTTGATCGCGTGCCCGGCCTGGCCGGCTTCGTCGCGCCAGCGCTGCAACAGCTTCAACAGTGCTGGCGCATCGGCATCGAGCTTCTTGAGCGGCTGGCATTTGAGACCGGAACAAGCGCGGCAACCAGCCACTTCGCCTTGCTCATTTCGATGACGGCGATGATCGTGTTATTCTGCTCAAGAGCGGTAAGGGACCGGCTTGCGTCAAAAGATTGCGACATGGGGACGCTCCTTCTGCTGGATGTTCTTGGAGCGCCGAAGGATGCCACACCCTCGCGGCTCGCCCCATATCATCTTCAGCCTCCTGCTCAACTGGCTGAGGCTTTTGTGTGCCTTCTTCCTGGCGCTGTTCGCCACCCCCGCAGCGCCGCCGATCCAGCCACGAACAGCCTAATCACCGCTCTGGACGATCCAACCGGCGCACGCCCATTTACCAGCCCAGTCTTTCCGGCCCTGATCGCAACCGCCGTCAGCGAAATCGACCTTCTTCACAGCCGACTCGACAGTGTCGGCGACACAGTCGAATCTGGTTCAGCGAGCATGACTTATCATCGGCCAAGAGGTTCTTCAGAAAAGCGCTCGCACGTCATGGCCGGCCCGACCGCGTCGTCATCGATGGTTAGCCAGACCAACCAGAAGGCCATCGTTTCCTGTGACATCACAAATCGCTTGCAGGACCGTTTCGGCGTCGGCTGAAGCCGATCCGGAACCGCAAGAGTAAATACCGGAATGACAGGATCGAACAGGACCATCGGCGCATCAAGCGCCGATCCCGTCAATGCTCGGCTTCAAATCACCAGCACCAGCCGCGATTATCCTAAACGGCATTCAAATGGTTCACACGATGCGTCAGCGACAGGCGAGGTCCGCCTTCGATCCGAATCCATCCCTAGCCGAGCAGCGTCAGACCTCTTTGCGCTCCCATTCAGCCGTTGCAACAAGACCCGCGCGTGCGATGGCGCGCTCCGTCATGGCCTGGACATGCCTTGACTTACAACTTCTCTGATCCGGCGCATCGAGAATCTCTTGGTGGCATCTTGAACGAGGCATCCTGTAGACTGGCTGGGTTGTTGTCAGCCAAAGCGTCCCGCACCTCCGAACGGGTGCTCACGAGTTTGAAATCCGTGCTCACGATCCCCCGAAATACGCAAGCATGCTGCCGGAGCTATTGCAGAAATTTGTTAGAATTTTAACTAAGGAAGGCGCATTTTAGGAGTTATAGTCCCGCACGTTTGTTGTGGGTGCGGCTTGATTACAAGTGCCCACTCAGAAAAGGATTTTTCTCATGCGCATCCTAGAAACGCCGCGCCTAATACTAAGGCCGCCGTCGCATAGCGACGAGCTTTTTTTACGTGGACTTTATAGCGATCCGTTCGTGGTAAACGCCGTCCTGGATGGGGTCTATCCGACGATAGAGCAGTCGAAAGCGGAACTGCTTCGCTTCATCAATCATTGGCAGCACAATCGTTTCGGCCTGTGGATGGTGTTCGTCAAAGTTCAAGGCCAACCCAAAGAATTCGCTGGCTATTCTGGATTGGCGCACAGCGGCCCGAATCTGCCCGAAGATCCAAGTAACGTGGAACTCGCACACTGCTTCCACCTTGCGGCCTCGGGGAAGGGGATCGCGCCCGAGGCCGGCAGGGCAGCAGTTCGATTTGCTTTCGAGCACCTGGAGCTTGAGAAGGTCACCGCATTCATTGACCCAATGAACACACGTTCGCTTCGCGCAGCTCCGAAAGTGGGGCTTTGCTATGTCAGAGACAGGATCTACAAGAACACGATGATGAGATACTTAGAAGCGTCTCCTATGACCGCTGTAAAAACTGAGAAGTTACTTGTTTCGACCCACACCGCTCCAGGGCTTATCCCAGATCAGTAATGGTACGATCAAACGGCGTGTCAGTGCGCTGCTTTGCTTAGTTTGGATGCTGGCACAATTGATAGCACCGACGGGCCCGAGGCGATCGGTGTTCCGACACAGGATCTGGTCTTCGACCGTGGCCCGATGGGAACGGCATTCTCGAGATGCTTATTGATGCTACGGCCCCGTGGAAATAAAATCTTCTGTAAGCTGAAATTGGTGCTGCCTGGAACACAGTCGATCGATGGTCCCCGTGAAGAATTTCGGAAGCGACTGATTTAGATAGAAATTCAGCTGATTTCCAGATCTCGATTTTGCCGGAAATCGCGGCCTTCGTGGGTGGATTGTTGCAATAGAATTTGTGGTTTCACTGCCTAGTGAAGTGATTCGCTGCATGTCGCGGTGAATCGGAGAGCCAGGGAGGATGTGTTGCAATGCGATTACCGAGCGTTCCAATCGGCGCAAGCGTAGCGTGACCGGGAAGTGGCTAACAGCTCGCCGGTCCGAAGCATCGCATGCATGATCATTGTCAGCTTGCGCGTTGAAGCTGAAAGAACGGCTAAATGTTTGATCCCGGACTTTGATGGGGCATCCTTACACTACTTTGGCAGGTTTTTAGGGGCGGGCGAGTTTTTGGAATTCCCAAGAGAGAGTTTGCGTGATTCATGGGAGGTCGGCGTATGGAGGGCCGATCAATGGACGTGGACTGGCAAGCCGATCTCGAGCACTGGCTTCAACCGTTTTTGGCAGGTCTTTCGCATCCAGCTCGGCGCCGGATGTGTCCGCTGTACATTGCCGGTCTGATCGGGCCGGGCGACCGTAAGAGCGTACAACCGATGGCCGCGCGAGCGGGCGATGTCGGCTACGATCAGCTTCATCATTTTGTCGCGGCAGGGGTTTGGGACAGCGCTCCGCTCGAGGCCGCCCTGCTGAAGGAGGCAGATCGCCTGGTCGGCGATGAGGCGGGTTTTCTCGTCATTGACGACACAGCGTTACCGAAGAAGGGACAACATTCGGTTGGTGTCGCGCCTCAATACGCTTCGTCGCTTGGCAAGACATCCAACTGCCAGTCGCTGGTGTCGGTGACCCTGGCCTCACGCGAAGTGCCGGTGATGGTGGGCCTTCGGCTCTTCTTGCCCGACACCTGGACGAATGATCCCGAGCGGATGATGCGGGCGCGCGTCCCGAAGGATCGACAGGTCGCTCTGACAAAGCCGGAGATCGCCATCGAAGAGATCGATCGTGTCATCGCCTCCGGCGTGCGTTTCGGCTGCGTGCTTGCCGACGCGGGCTACGGGTCGAGCAGCTCTTTTCGTCAGGCTTTGAGTGAGCGCGGTCTGCTGTGGGCTGTAGGACTATCGCGACGCCAAAACGTCTATCCGGCCGATGTTGATCTGATCTTCCCGGTCGCGACCACAGGCAGGCGCCGCCAATATCACATCCCGGACCAGCCGCCGGTCTCTGCCGAGGTGATGCTGTCTGGTGAGAGATGGCACAAGATAAGCTGGCGGCGCGGCACTAAAGGTCGGCTGACATGTTTGTTTGCGGCTCGCCGTGTCCGCGTTGCGGATGGTCATAAGCACCGGATGCTCGACAATCGCATGCAATGCATGCCAGGCGACGAGGTCTGGCTCGTCGGCGAACGCCGGTCGACTGGCGAGCAAAAATACTATGTGTCGAACTTACCGGCCGATGCGAGCCTCAAGATGCTCGCCGCCACGATCAAGGCGAGGTGGGTCTGTGAGCAGGCACATCAGCAATTGAAGGAGGAACTCGGCCTCGACCACTTCGAAGGCCGATCATGGACTGGATTACATCGACACGCCTTGATGACCATGATCGCCTACGCCTTTCTCCAAGCCCGCCGCCTCAAAGCAGCGGGACGGAAAAAAAAGAGTCGGCGGACCACCGCCACAACCGAGCATGCCAGCTGTTAGACAAGCAATTCTCGACCTCTTCACGCGGCCGCCGCCCCGCAGATGTCCTCACTGTGAGAAGCTGCTCGCAGACGCCGTCAAACCTAAACTGCCAAAGTAGTGCTTATCTTCCGAATCAAAGGATGCGCTATGGGCCAGGTTCTGCATGGGAGCGCCACAACGACAGAGGCGGTCCGTCGAGCGATACAGCATAGTCAAGAGAGCCTGAGGACGCTGGCCAGGCGCTACGGGATCAACCAGAAGACGGTTGCGAAGTGGAAGAGGCGAGCTTCGGTCGCCGATCTACCGACTGGTCCGAAGGAACCGAGATCGACGGTGCTCTCGATTGAGGAGGAGGCGGTCATTGTCGCTTTCCGCCGCTACACGCTGCTACCGCTCGACGACTGCCTCTATGCGCTTCAAGCGACCATCCCGCACCTGACGCGGTCTTCATTGCATCGCTGCCTGCAACGCCATGGCATCGGCCGGCTCCCGGATGTCGAGGGCGACAAACCGGCGAAGAGGAAATTCAAGAGCTACCCGATCGGCTACTTCCACATCGACATTGCCGAGGTCCGGACCGAGCAGGGCAAGCTGCACATGTTCGTCGCCATCGACCGCACCTCGAAGTTCGCCTTCGTCGAGTTGCACGAGAAGGCCCCCACAGCCGTATCAAGAGACTTTCTACTGCGGTTGATCGCGGCCGTGCCCTACAAGATCCACACCGTGCTTACCGACAATGGCATCCAGTTCACCACCCCCGGTGCCGGTGGCTCGGCGGTGCCGCTGATCAAGGAGGCAATCGCCAATGGCGAGATCTTCCGCGCTCACGCCTTCAAATACGCCTGCGCTAGGAACGACATCGAGCACCGCACGACCAAGGCCAGGCATCCGTGGACCACTGATGTGATCGACAAGAGCCTTTTTGATAAATCTGCGCTATTCTCCTGTCGCGCACGGACGACCGCGTGGCGAAGAGCAGGGTCCGAGGTGAGAGCCCTGCCGCGCAGCTTCTATCGTCGCACCTCGTTTGCGGCATCCGTGCGCGCCTTTCTCGGGCCTCGCGGGTTCCAACCGGCGACGAAGCGGGCATAGGCGCTTTCGGCCTGCTCGACCCAGCGCCGCTCTTCTTCCCGGTGGCTCTTGATGTTGTAGGCGTGCGCGGCCCCCTTTTGGCCGCGCACAGCCTTGCCCGACTTGAACAGTAGCGGCGGAACAAGGTGGCAACTGGCTCTGTAAGCTGTTGATTTTGCTGATGCGGGTTTTCGGCGCGCAAGATTTGTAGTGAAAACATTTATGGGTTACTTATTGTTTTGATTGATCTTTAGTGATTCTCACTGCACAATTCCGGCATGTTCGTGGTCGAGAAAGTCGCGCGAGGCCATCGCTACCTATATCTCGCCGAAAGCGTGCGCGAGGGCGGCCGGGTTCGCCAGCGGCTGATCCGGCCGCTGGGACGGAAGGATCAGCTGCAGGCCAGCGGCGAGCTCGATCGGCTGGTGGAGTCGCTGGGCCGGCACTGCGAACGAAGCCTGATCTTAAATGACATCGACACCGGCGTGCTGAGCGCGATGCGCATCGGCGGGCCGCTGTTGTTCAGCCGTCTGTGGGAGCGGCTGGGGATCGCAGAGGTTCTGGGCGATCTGCTGAAAATCCGCGGCTTTGAGTTCGCCGTCGAGCGGGCGGTGTTCGTCAGCGTCCTGCACCGTCTGTTCGTGTCGGGGTCAGATCGGGCCTGCGAGAACTGGATGGCCGATTACAAGATCGGCGGCATCGAGGGCCTTCAGCTGCATCACCTTTACCGGGCGATGACCTGGCTGGGCGAGGAGATCGAAGAACAAGCCGAAGGAGGCCTGGGTCCAAGGTGCGTGAAGGATCTGATTGAGGAACAGCTGTTCGATCGTCGCCGCGACCTGTTCACTGATCTGTCCCTGGTGTTCATGGATACAACCACCTTGTCGTTCTACGGAGAAGGCGGGGAGAGTTTAGGTCGGCATGGCCACTCCAAGGATTATCGCCCCGATCTGAAGCAGATGGTGCTGGCGGTGGTCATCGACGGCCAGGGCCGTCCGATCTGCACGGAGATGGTTGCTGGAAACACCGCCGACCTCACGGTGCTGTTGCCCATCGTCGATCGGCTGCGCGACCGCTTCAAGGTGGGACGGGTCTGCGTGGTGGCCGATCGCGGCATGATCTCGGCGGCGAGCATCGCGGCGCTGGAGGCGCGGAAGTTGGAATACATCCTCGGCGCCCGCGAACGCTCCAGCGTCATCGTGCGCGATCTGGTGATGAACGACGAGCAGCCGTTTACGCCGCTCTTGGTCGAGCGGGTCAAGGGCGAGACCCAGCTGTTCGTCAAACAGGTCAAGCTCTCCGGCCAGCGCTACATCGTCTGCCGCAACGAAGCCGAGGCCGAAAAGGACAAGGCCGATCGCCAGGCGATCGTGGAGGGACTGCAAAAGCAGCTGAAGAAAGGCGACAAGGCGCTGATCGGCAACAAGGCCTATCGACGCTATTTGAAGTCAGTCACCAGAGACGCCTTCGAGATCGATCTCGGCAAGCTGGCCCAAGAGGCCCGCTATGACGGGATCTTCGTCTTAAGGACCAACGCCAGGATCACGCCCCTGCAAGCGGTCCTTCGCTACCGCGACCTTCTGCAGGTGGAGGTTCTGTTCCGCCGGGCTAAGGCGCTGATGCGCACCCGGCCAATCTATCACAGCTCGGATGAGGCGATCCGCGGTCACGTGTTCTGCTCGTTCCTGGCTCTGCTGCTGCAGAAGGAATTGGGGGATCTTTGCGCCGCCAAAGGCTTCAGCGTCGAATGGGGCGATCTGCTGCGCGACCTGGACCGGCTGCAGGAGGCCACGATCGAGAAGGATGGCAAGCGCATCACCACCCGAACCCACGTGAAAGGCCAAGTCGGGTCCGTCTTCCAGGCCGCCGGCGTCGCCCTGCCGCAAAATATCCGCGAACAGGCCGCTTGAGCGGCGGCCCAAACCCGCAAAATGTAGTGCAAACACCCGTTCTCGCGCCTGCAACGCATTGAACTCACAACGCTTTTAGAATCTCACTGTTGAAGTAGGGCCTTGCTCCCGGCCTTGAGTTCCACATCGCGCAGCTTCTTGGCATGCAGGGAGGGTCGAGCCCACGCGTAACTCTCGCCCTTCATCAACAGATGCCAGATCACGACAGAGAGTTTGCGTGCGGTTGCGACGGCCGCGACATGCTGGCCGCGCCGGGCTCGCACGCGCAGGAAGAAGGCTCGCAACGGTCCGGGAGCACGAGCGGCCGCCCAGGCCGCCTCGACGAGCATGCCGCGCGCATGACCACGGCCCTGCTTGGTGATCCGCCCATGGTAGGCCGGACCTGGCCCGGACTGTCGGACGCTTGGGTTCAACCCGAGATAGCTCACGAGCTTCTGCGGATCGTCGAAGCGCGACACGTCGCCGATCGCCGCCTTCATCGCCAGCGCGACGGTCATGTCGACGCCGGGAATGGTCATCAGCCGCTTCACGCCTTCATCCGCGAGAGCCGAGCGGGCAAGATCGCGTTCGATGACCTGGAGGTCTTCGCCCAATCGGTCGAACTCGCGCAGATGCCGATCGATCGCGAGGCGCTCGTCCTGCGGTACGACCTGCTCGCTCAACCATGACCGGCCCTTAGTGCCGCACAGGTCGGCATGCGGGCAGGACGGGATCAGGTGGCTATGAAGGATCGACTGGATGACGTTCTTCAATCGAGATCTCTGTCGGACTGCGGATTCCGACGATGGCGCGCATGTATTCCGATCTGATGCCGCGCAGCGTTCCGATCTGATCGCGCGCAGGTGGAGCACCTGATCGTCGGGGAAGATGTCACTGCATTTGCGGTTCGGTCAAGCGGCAGCGGAGATGATGGATCTGCGCATGGATTCGCCGTTGAGTTCGAGCCGGTGAGCGTTGTGTACGAGGCGGTCGAGGATGGCATCGGCGTAGGTGGGATCTCCGATCAGATCGAACCAGCGGGCCACCGGGAGTTGGCTGGTCACCAGCGTTGAGCGACGCCCGTACCGGTCTTCGAGGATTTCGAGCAGGTGGTGACGGGCATTGCCGTCGAGCGGTTCGAGGCCCCAATCGTCGAGGATAAGGAGATCGACCCTGGCCAGGCTTTTCATGCGCGCGGCGATGCGGCCGTCGCCCTTGGCCAGGGACAGGTCATCGATGAGCCGCGGCAGTCGGGTGTAGAGGACCGAACGGTTGTCACGGCAGGCCTTGTGACCGATGGCGCAGGCCAACCAGCTCTTCCCGACCCCGGCCGGCCCGACGATGGCCAAGCTCTCATGGGCGGCGATCCAGTCGCCCTTGAGCAGCTTGTCGAACAGCCGGCGATCGAGACCGCGCGCAGCACGGTAATCGACATCCTCGGGCACGGCATGGTGGCGTAGCCGCGCATGACGAAGGCGGAGCGCAAGGCGCCGGTCATTACGGTATGTCGCCTCGTGATCGAGCAGCAGGGCAAGCCATTCGGCGTGGCTGAGGTTGTCGGCATCGCTGTTGCTTTCCAATTCGATGAACGCATGGGCCATGCCGGCCAGGCCGAGTTGCCCCAGCAGTTCGAGTGTCGGATGTTTGAGCATTGTAGTCCTTTCAGTTGTAATATCCGGAGCCCCGGATGTTGGTGTGGAAGATCGGCGTGTGGTCCGAGGCTTCGCGCGCCGGAACCTTGTCGAGCCCCTTCTCGAGGATCGATTTGACCGAGGGATAGTTGCGCGCCTGGATCTCCAGCGCGCGCCGCGCGGCCGCTTCCAGGCGTTCGGCGCCGAAGCGCTTCGCTAGCCCGATGATGCCGAGGCATGAACGGTAACCCTGCTCGGGATGCGGCCGATCCTCGATGATCTTTTCAACCAGCAACGACAGCATCGGCCCGATCCGCGCCGCTTCCTCCCGGATCTTCACGGGCGTCCATTCACGGTAGCGCCGATGGCTCGAGGGCATATGTTCGGGGATCGTCGTATGCCGCCCGTTGCCGCTGCCACGCATGTGCGCGGCGATGCGTTCGCCATCGAGGAAGATTTCGACGGTGCGTGTGGTAATTCGAGCCTCGACCTCGCGGCGGGCGAAGCGCCAGGGCACCGAGTAATGGTGGTGCTCAATCGCGATGTGATAATCGAGTCCGACTCGGCAACGCTTCCACTCAGCGTGGACCCACCGTTCCGCCGGCAGCGGCTTGAGGTTCGGCGCGTCGATCTCCTCGAACAGCTGGCGCCGCGTTTTGCTGAACTGGCGAAGCACCCGTGTGTCGTTGAGATCGGTGATGCATTCGGCGACCGCCGCGTTCACCTCGGCCAGGCTGTAGAAGATCCGGTTGCGCAAGCGGCCCAGGACCCAGCGTTCGACAATGCCGACACAGGCCTCGACTTTCGCCTTATCGCGTGGCTTCCTCGGTCTTGCCGGGAGCACCGCCGTGCCGTAATGACGCGCCATGTCGGTGTAGCTGCGGTTGACCATCGGATCGAAGTGACACGCCTTAATCACCGCGACCTTCGCGTTGTCCGGGACCAGAAGATGGGCCACGCCGCCGAAGAAGGCGAAGGCGCCATTGTGCGCCTCGATCCAGTCCGCGAACTGCTCGGTCCACGTCGCGCAGGCAAATGACAAGCTCGATCCGCCGAGCACCGCCACAAACAGATGGGCATCGCGCACCTCACCGGTCCGGCGGTCGACCACAACCGGCACCGTGTCGCCGGCGTAATCGACAAACATCTTCTCACCGCCCGCGTGGCTCTGCCGCATCGTCAGAGGCAGGCGGCCCTCCCAGCGCCGGAACAGGTCACACCAACGGCTGTAGCGATAGCCATCCGGGTGGGCGGCGACATACTCTTCCCACAGAACCTGCAGCGTCACATGCTTGCGCTTCAGCTCACGTGCTACCGCCGACCAGTCCGGTTCCGGCTGTTTGCGCCGGCCGGGCTTCATCCCAGGTAAGCCGTATAGGCAAGCTTCCAGGTCGGCATCGCTCATCTCGGCCGGGACCGGCCAGTTCAGCCCGGAGCGTGCAAACCGCTTCAGCATATCCCGGACCGTCGTCGGCCCGACCCCGGCACGCTCGCCAGCCATCCGCGTCGATAGCCCCGCTTCCAAGCTCAGACGTAAAATCTCGCGCACGTGGCGCATCCTAACCCTCCTCGTCGGCATCCATTCCTCCGGTCGTTGCCCGACCGGAACATGCCCCAAGGATCACGTTCTCCTAACTCCGAACTGCGCGCGATCGTGTCGGAATCCCGCGCGGGTAATTCTCGGAATGCTGCGCGCCATCAGTTCGGAATGCCGCGCGCGATCAAATCGGAACGGTGCGCGCGATGATCTCGGAATCCGCAGTCGGACAATCTGATTGCGCCGTGTCACCTGTCGACGCAGAGCCTGCGTCGGCTCATCCGGAATCCAGACTTCCGGCAGGAAGCCGCTGGCATAGAGCTGCGCCAGAACGCTGGCATCGATCGTGTCCGTCTTGATCTTGGCATAGGCGATGATGCGCACCTGCTTGGGGTTTGCGATCACCACTTTCTTCACATGCGGCGCGACAACCGCGGCGGCCGAGGACGCGTTGCCCGTCGCCTCGATCACCACGACATCATCCAACGACAGCTTTGCGGCGAAGGCATCCAGCAGATCGCGCCGCATGTCGACACGACCCAGCCGCCTGAGCCTGCCGTCCTCCCAAGCTACCGCCTCGGCGAAGGCGCGATGGATATCCAGTCCGATGATGCGCATGCCCGTTCCTCCTTCTTGGCTCGGTCAAAGACGGGAGCTGGCGGGCAACACGACATCTACTGATCCGCGCTCGCAGCGCATCCGGGAAAGTCGCGAGGGGCGGCCATGTAACGAGCTCGGGCTCTCAGCCCACGGTCTATTGACGGCCTGCCTGCACCTTCGTGCTCCCGGTGCCCCACGTCCTGGATGGGCTCACCATAAGGCCGTTCCAAAACAAGAACAGCAGGACGAAAAGGCACCACAGATCACATACCGGATAACGGCCAGGTCGAGAGAATGAACCGGACTATCAAGGACGCCACCGTCAAGCGCTTCTACTATGAGAGCCACGACCAACTCCGCACCCATCTCGCCGACTTCGTCGCCGCCTACAACTTCGCCCGCAGGCTCAAGACCCTCAAGGGGCTCACGCCCTACGAGTTCATCTGCAAGGCGTGGGCGTCACAACCGGAACGCTTCAAACTCAATCCGCTCCAGCAAATGCCGGGACCGAACATTTAGGCTTCAACCGAGCGGCTGTGGTCCTAGTGACCGGTTGAGGATGACCGCGGCCGCCTAGTATAGCAGTCGGGGGAACCGATTGTCGCCACGGCGCGAGATATGACCATCTTGATCGACCACGCCGGACTGGTAGCACCTCGGGGGGCAGGCCAACATGCCCCCAAGGTCCGCGAGTTCCTGAGGTTTGCCGGATCCTCCACGGCTGCGGCAAAGGCGGTGGCTGTGACGGTGCCTACACCGGGCACTTACATGAGCAAACGGTAGTGCTGGTCCTCACGCGCCATCCCGGCCAGTTGCTTGCTCAGCTCTACTGTGTGATATCGCACGTCACTCCATACCCGAAGCATTGGCACCACGATGCGCGCGTTCCGCTGATGCGTTCGGAATATCCCCTGTATCGAACGTGCCAGGGGAAAACTATCATAAAAACAAGGGGAGTTTGCGATCCTGTCGGGTATCCGACATCGAGGGACCCAAACCCTACACCGGCGGTCGATTTTGCATATCGTCTCCCGTCATCGCGCTCAGAGCCGCTTTGACATGCCGACTTTCCAGGCAGACGACGGGAAGCCTTCATCGACAAGGTGTCCGCCGATCGCCGGGACAATCGATGGCCGGCGATCGCTGGATGCGGGCTTCGTACTCTTCCGACTGCCGTGTCCCGTGTCATACCGACCAAAACCGCTCGGTCCGTCGCACCATCGATCCAGATGCCGTCTGATTTAGCAACGAAACGCCACGGACGCGCATTGCTGCAACATGCAACTTAGCTCCGTACCATCTGAGCCTCGACAATTCCGCTCTGGCGCTTTGTTTGTTTTGATGTTGAAGATTCGCAATCCGACGAAGCATTTGCTCAAGTAGCGCCGGCCGACCCAAGCAGCCCTTGGCGCGTGCGCGCGAACTGCTTGACTGCATCGACGAATCGGTCGAGATCCGATTGCAAAACCGGAAGGCTCAGCGCAATCATTCCACGCCGGGCCATGTAAAAACCCGCGTGCAGCATGTCGAGAAAGAACAGTTCCCGCAGACCATCCTCTCGAGCCGTCGGCGTGTAAGCGGAACGTATCAGGGGGGGGCGGTAGTGCGCGGTGGCAACCGAGCCCACCCCAGAAAAGTGCATCGACACGTCGAGCTTCATAAGCCGGTTATTCAGTGCTGTCCGTAGCCGCTCGCCGCGTACGTACAGCTCCTCCGCGACTTCCCTTGTGAAGATTTCCCCAAGAGCGACCCGTCCGGCGGCCATCGACAGGACGTTGTTGTTGAAGGTACCTGCGTGCGGCAGACGCCCGTCGAAGAGGGACAACACGTCGGCCCGGCCGCCGAACGCCCCAAAGCTCATTCCGCCGGCCATATACTTGCCGAGCGTCGTCAGATCGGGACTAATGTCCAAGCGCTTTTGGAGCCCACCATCAGACATTCGTGATGTCATGACCTCATCGAAGATAAGCAATGCGCCCACCTCCCGCGTAGCCTCCCGCAACATTTGCAGGAAACTGATCTCCGCAGGGATACAGCCACCGCTACCCAACATAGGTTCGACGATCACCGCCGCGAGCCGATCCCGGTTCTGCGCGATGACCGCGGCTGCAGAGTCCCTGTCGTTGTAGTCGGTCGAGAGAAATGGGAACGGGACGGTGACGGGGGACGGACCCTGAGGAGTGAACAACAGCACACCGCCATGGTAGCCGCCCCGAAAAGCAAGGATCATGTCGCGACCGGTATGGAAGCGGGCCGCGGTAAGCGCCATAAGATTGGCTTCTGTGCCGCTGTTTGTAAAGCGTACGAGCTCCATTGACGGAAACCGCGCACAGATGAGCTTCGCAAGCTCGTATTCAGCCTCGCCTACCGCTGCAAGGTTTAAACCTCGGGCCATAGCTTGTTGAACAGCCGCGTGGATCCGAGGTTCCGAGTGGCCAAATAGCCCCGCTGTGTATTCACCGCAAAGATTCACAACCTTATGGCCATCAATGTCCCAGAGCGTACTTCCCTCACCTTTGTCCATGGCAATCGGAAATGGCTGATAATATAGCACGGAGCGGGTGTTCCCACCTGCCAACACGGTGCGAGCTTGGCTGTGAAGTTCGGCGCTTCTAGGATGCCCAGCGATGAAGCGCTTCCTCGCGTCCACGAGGCACGATTCAAGTGTGTTGTTCGGTTCTGTCGCTGCCAACATCTCAACATCTCTACTCTACGCGTCGCCCTGACGCACATAGGGGAAGGCGACGTGGCCGCGCGGCTCACTGTCTCGCACCGAGAAGTCTAAGATTGGCAGGTGTCAAGATGTCTTCAATCTGGCCCACATTATGAGTCTCCCATTTCATCCAAGCGCGCTCAGTGACGATTCTGCTTGCGGTCAAGCTGCTAGATTTTCCTGAAGCCGCCATTGCAGCAGGCGTTCGAAGTCCGCGAGCAATTGTGTCGGCCGCCGAATCGTTCCACCAATATACAGAAGTCTTATTGTTTATCGATCATCACGAGACTGACCAGGACGCGAATGACCACAAGCGCAAAGTGCCGGCCGGTGCGCGCCTGTGCCTGTCCTGAAGCTGGGCAAAGCGTGCCAGCAGTCCTGTGATATCGCCGCCGCGTACCGCATGTTTCGACATCTTCTACCGGCGACAGCGAAGTGATCAACCAGGTCGATTTACTGAGTTCCAAAGAAATGAAGATCGCGCCAAGATCGGTGCGGATAGCGGCAGGCGCCGCAGATCGATCGGCTACAACACGCATGATTGGCCTCCACGGAGTTGTTGGTCAGCAACCCCACTCTGCCAGAGCGCATGTCGCTATCCACCACCGGTCATGGGATCTTTGATGGGGCATCCTTACTTATCTTCCGAATCAAAGGATGCGCTATGGGCCAAGTTCTGCATGGGAGCGCCACAACGACAGAGGCGGTCCGTCGAGCGATACAGCATAGTCAAGAGAGCCTGAGGACGCTGGCCAAGCGCTATGGGATCAACCAGAAGATGGTTGCGAAGTGGAAGAGGCGAGCTTCGGTCGCCGATCTACCGACTGGTCCGAAGGAACCGCGATCGATGGTGCTCTCGATCGAGGAGGAGGCGGTCATTGTCGCTTTCCGCCGCTACACGCTGCTGCCGCTCGACGACTGCCTCTATGCGCTTCAGGCGACCATCCCGCACCTGACGCGGTCTTCATTGCATCGCTGTCTGCAACGCCATAGCATCGGCCGGCTCCCGGATGTCGAGGGCGACAAACCGGCGAAGAGGAAATTCAAGAGCTACCCGATCGGCTACCTCCACATCGACATTGCCGAGGTCAGGACCGAGCAGGGCAAGCTGCACATGTTCGTCGCTATCGACCGCACCTCAAAGTTCGCCTTCGTCGAGTTGCACGAGAAGGCCCCACAGCCGTATCAAGAGACTTTCTGCTGCGGTTGATCGCGGCCGTGCCCTACAAGATCCACACCGGGCTTACCGACAACGACATCCAGTTCACCACCCCCAGTGCCGGTGGCTCGGCGGTGCCGCTGATCAAGGAGGCAATCGCCAATGGCGAGATCTTCCGCGCTCACGCCTTCGAATACGCCTGCGCCAGGAACGACATCGAGCACCGCACGACCAAGGCCAGGCATCCGTGGACCACTGACGTGATCGACAAGAGCCTTTTTGACAAATCTGCGCTATTCTCCTGTCGCGCACGGACGACCGCGTGGCGAAGAGCAGGGCCCGAGGTGAGAGCCCCGCGCAGCTTCTATAGTCGCTCCTCATTTGCGGCGCCCGTGCGCGCCTGTCTCGGACCTCGCGGGTTCCACCCAGCGACGAAGCGTGCATAGGCGCCCTCGGCCTGCTCCACCCAGCGGGCGCTCTTCTTCCCGGTGGCTCTTGATGTTGTAGGCGTGCGCGGCCCCCTTTTGGCCGCGCACAGCCTTGCTCCCGGCCTTGAGTTCCACATCGCGCAGCTTCTTGGCATGCAGGGAGGGTCGAGCCCACGCGTAACTCTCGCCCTTCATCAACAGATGCCAGATCACGACAGAGAGTTTGCGTGCTGTTGCGACGGCCGCGACATGCTGTCCGCGCCGGGCTCGCACGCGCAGGAAGAAGGCTCGCAACGGTCCGGGAGCACGAGCGGCCGCCCAGGCCGCCTCGACGAGCATGCCGCGCGCATGACCACGGCCCTGCTTGGTGATCCGCCCATGGTAGGCCGGACCTGGTCCGGACTGTCGGACGCTTGGGTTCAACCCGAGATAGCTCACGAGCTTCCGCGGATCGTCGAAGCGCGACACGTCGCCGATCGCCGCCTTCATCGCCAGCGCGACGGTCATGTCGACGCCGGGAATGGTCATCAGCCGCTTCACGCCTTCATCGGCGAGAGCCGAGCGGGCAAGATCGCGTTCGATGACCTGGAGGTCTTCGCCCAATCGGTCGAACTCGCGCAGATGCCGATCGATCGCGAGGCGCTCGTCCTGCGGTACGACCTGCTCGCTCAACCATGACCGGCCCTTAGTGCCGCACAGGTCGGCATGCGGGCAGGACGGGATCTGGTGGCTATGAAGGATCGACTGGATGACGTTCTTCAATCGAGATCTCTGCCGGACAATCTGATTGCGCCGTGTCACCTGTCGACGCAGAGCCTGCGTCGGCTCATCCGGAATCCAGACTTCCGGCAGGAAGCCGCTGGCATAGAGCTGCGCCAGAACGCTGGCATCGATCGTGTCCGTCTTGATCTTGGCATAGGCGATGATGCGCACCTGCTTGGGGTTTGCGATCACCACTTTCTTCACATGCGGCGCGACAACCGCGGCGGCCGAGGACGCGTTGCCCGTCGCCTCGATCACCACAACATCATCCAACGACAGCTTTGCGGCGAAGGCATCCAGCAGATCGCGTCGCATGTCGACGCGGCCCAGCCGCCTGAGCCTGCCGTCCTCCCAAGCTACCGCCTCGGCGAAGGCGCGATGGATATCCAGTCCGATGATGCGCATGCCCGTTCCTCCTTCTTGGCTCGGTCAAAGACGGGAGCTGGCGGGCAACACGACATCTACTGATCCGCGCTCACAGCGCATCCGGGAAAGTCGCGAGGGGCGGCCATGTAACGAGCTCGGGCTCTCAGCCCACGGTCTATTGACGGCCTGCCTGCACCTTCGTGCTCCCGGTGCCCCACGTCCCGGATGGGCTCACCATAAGGCCGTTCCAAAACAAGAACAGCAGGACGAAAAGGCACCACAGATCACATACCGGATAATGGCCAGGTCGAGAGAATGAACCGGACTATCAAGGACGCCACCGTCAAGCGCTTCTACTATGAGAGCCACGACCAACTCCGCACCCATCTCGCCGACTTCGTCGCCGCCTATAACTTCGCCCGCAGGCTCAAGACCCACAGACATGCTTATTGGCTGCTCATTGTGTCAGTAAGGCATAGCGATTGGCATATTGCGCCAAAATGCGTCGCCCGCCGAAATAGGCGCTTCAAAAACAAGCCTTTGTGTGAAATGCTTTGGCATCCGGGTCACCGCGCAATTTTAGATTGCCGGCATGGTTTCGTTACTGATGAGTTGGCCGCGAACGTCGTGAAAGTTGCCGCCATGACGTTCGATTCAGGCTCCGCAACGTGCTGGCGCCATACTCTGGCGGTTGCCGGACTACGAGCCATGGCAGGGTCGATCTGCAATTGTCCGGACGTCGCGTGTCGATGATCTCCGCGCCATCGCCGAGCGGTCGGCTGGCTTTGGCAATGGCGGCAAGGTTCTTCAGAGTACGGGCTACGGCTCACTGTCACAGATTTCGATCAGATCTCTGGGCGTTTGTCCGCCGATGGCTGCAACTGCTTGAAGGCGGCGGAGGCCTGCACCACTCCCAGATCATCAAAGTGCTTGCCGACGATCTGCAGTCCGACCGGCGTGCGGGGGTGAAGCCGCAAGGCACGATGGCGGCGGGATTCCAGGACATATTGAATTGAGGGGTGAACTCGACCCAAGAGAGCTCGTCCCAGTAATCTGTTGCGTGGTGACAAAGCCATCCTGATCGACTGCCCGCCACAGCCAGTGCCCCTTTCCGGCAATGGTGATCACCGCCTCGGTGCCAGCGATCACTCGGTCGAGGCGTGCGGCGACGGATGCGGGTAGCAAACTCGCGACCAAACTTCTCGGCCCAGCGACGAACCGTCTCGTGGCCGACCTCGATCCCGCGGGCGGCGAGCATCATAAGCCAAGTCCCAACAGCATCCAGTTATTATGACGATGCCATCTGGATGGTGCCGTGAACCCGATGCATTTCAAACAAAGGCTTGTTTTTGAAGCGCCCATTTCGGCGGGCGACGCATTTTGGCGCAATATGCCAATTGCTATGCCTTACTGACACGATGAGCAGCCAATAAGCATGTCTGTGGGTTCTGGGCAACAAACGAAACAAAGGGGAACAGGGATGAATAGGTTTCTGATAAGGCTCACAGCGACCGCATCGATCGCATTTGCATCGCTGACTCTGGCTATCTCGGCCCATGCTGGCGAAGTGCTTGATCGCGTCCTCGCCACGAAGACACTGACAGTGGCGACAAGCGCCTCGTTCCCCCTAGCGTCGTTCATAGACGAAAAGGGTCAACTTGACGGTTTCGATATCGAGGTTGCCAAGGGCATTGCGAAGTATCTGGGCGTGGAGGCCAAATTCGTGACGCCGGGGTGGGATATCATAACTTCGGGCAGATGGGAGGGCCGTTGGGACCTTGCCATGGGTCAGATGACGCCGACCGCACCGCGCGCCAAACTGTTCGACTTTCCAGCCGCGTACATCTACGGCAACTCGGTTGCCGCCGTTCACAAGGATAGCAAGGCCACGAAGCCTTCTGATCTTGATGGCAAGGTGGTCGGCGTTTCTGCGGGATCTTCAGAAGAGTCCTATGCTAAGCACACGCTCGAAGTGTACAACGCTCCGCCGGTAAAATTCCAATTCACACCGAGCGAGGTGAAGGGCTACGAATCCGCCAACAGTGCAGCGGATGATCTTCGCCTGGGCGATGGCGTTCGTCTTGACGGCGTCCTCGATGAGGAACTGTCTGTGAAAGCAAAGATCAAGGCCGGGTATCCATTCAAAATTATCGGTGAGCCGCTCGTATCCGCGCCGGCGGTGATCGCCGTGCTTCATGGTGACAAGGAATTCAGCGATAAGGTTGCGGGGGCGGTCAAGAGCATGAGAGAAGACGGCTCGCTCTCCAAACTGTCGATCAAATGGTACGGCTCGGATCAAACCGCCCTAAAGTAGTACTGAAGCGGCCCAGGTTAACCTGGGCCGCTTCCTCCGGAGGAATTCCTATGCTTTATCAGGATACAGTTGAATCCGAGCTACTCGTTCATAAACCATGGTTTGTTGCCTCAATCTTTGTCGTCGTGCTTGCGGTTTTCCTGATGGTCAACCTCACTGGCACGACCTTCGGCGAACTCATGCGCCCGGTCATCGGGGACCCGCTCCAAAGCGGGTTCTATGGTCGCTTCGCGATCGCCTTTATGATTGCAGTCATCTTCTGCCTCAACATCGTGTTGATAGGTTTTGCGCCGTTGAAAGTGCAAATCGGCGTTGTATGGCTTGAACTACTTCTCCTGTTTCTTGCCTTCTTCAAATCATTTAACCTGAGCATGCCCTTCATCTGGGGGAATTTGCCGTACCTGATCACCCAAGGGGTGATGACAACGATCTACATTTCGGCGATTTCACTCGTCTTTGCATCTCTCATCGCCATCGTCGCGGCGATTGCAAAACTTTCCAGCAATGGCTTCGCCTACGCCATGGCCAGCTTCTACACGTCGTTTTTCCGTGGGCTGCCGCTCCTGATGCAGATCTACCTGATCTATCTGGGGCTGCCACAACTGGGCATCGTCATTGACGCTGTTCCTTCCGGCATCCTGGCGCTGTCGCTTTGCGTGGGCGCCTACATGACGGAGATTTTCCGCGCCGGCATCCAAAGCATCGACCGCGGCCAGTGGGAAGCGTCCCGTTCCATGGGGTTCGGATTTGGCTTGACCATGCGCAGGATCATCCTGCCGCAGGCCTTTCCGGTCATCATTCCTCCTATGGGCAACACCTTTATCGCAATGTTGAAGGACAGCTCGCTCGTGTCGGTGCTTGGTGTATGGGAACTGACCTTCCTTGCACGCACGATCGGCCAGCCAACCTTCCATCACATGGAGATGCTGATAACGGCTGCAATCATCTACTGGATCATGTCGGCCTGCCTCGAGGTTGCTCAATCACGGCTCGAGCGTCACCTCGCAAGGAGTAAAGTGCGATGACCGTTAGCAACATAAATCAGCTGAAGGGCCCAAACGGAGGCAGCACCTCGCAGTCGATTGGCAATTGGCTGCACGTAGAGTTACCTTCACCACAGCAGTCTTCCAGCTCAAAGCAGGCGCTGATGAATGCCGACAAAGTTATCGAAGCGACCAACGTTTCCAAATGGTACGGCACGTTCAGAGCATTGACGGATATCAATCTCACCGTCCGCAAAGGCGAACGCATCGTTATCTGCGGCCCCTCGGGATCCGGGAAATCGACGCTAATCCGCTGCTTCAACCGGCTCGAAGCGCATCAGGAGGGCGAGATCACCGTCAACGGGATCAGATTGCACAACAGAATGCGCAACGTGACTGAAGTTCGCAAGAACGTTGGCATGGTCTTTCAGCATTTCAATCTCTTCCCCCACATGACGGCACTGATGAACTGCATGGCCGCCCCGATGTGGATTAAGGGCGTGCCAAGAGCCGAGGCAAGGAAGACGGCCTTGGTGTTCCTGGAGCGGGTGCGCATTCCCGAACAGGCAAACAAATACCCGGTTCAGCTCTCTGGGGGGCAGCAGCAACGCGTTGCCATTGCTCGCTCGCTCTGCATGGAACCTGCCGTGATGCTGTTTGACGAGCCGACTTCGGCACTCGATCCTGAAATGGTATCGGAAGTACTCGACACCATGACAAGTCTTGCCCGCGACGGGATGACCATGGTCTGCGTCACCCACGAAATGGGCTTTGCCCGTGCCGTCGCCGACCGGGTGATCTTCATGGATGCGGGTCGGATCGTCGAAGAAGCCGCTCCCGAAGACTTCTTCACCAATCCCCAGCACGACAGAACAAAGCTTTTCCTCAGCCAAATCTTGCAGCACTGAGAGCTTCGGCGAAGTCAACGATGGTTCAGGGGTGCGGACGGTTAAAGTCGATAGTATAGTACGCCCCTGGAAGGCACCTTCTTTAGTTTACGATCCTCGATCGACAATGGACCCGTGTGTCTCGAAGCCATAGCTTGCGCGCCCTAGTGGGGTGATCTCGACCTTGCCTTTCTGCTACAGCGACTGCGGGCGGCAGAACAATTGGGAAATCACGGCGCGATTCACCCGAGGGTCGACGCGCTCATAGTGTTCAATACACATAACATTACTTATCTGACGGGATATACTACACCATCGCAAGGGGACAGCTGAGGGCGTCCAGCTCTGGTAATTCCAGGGCATGAGGGCGTCGATATCGCTGTTTGGCCAGTCATCGGCGATGCGCTCGAGGGTCTGGGTGAGCCAGGCGTGCCGATCGCATCGATTGCGCGCCGAACGTCATCCCATGCAAGGCGGGGCGGCAAATGCGCCAAACGCCAATGAGGCGTCCTTGGGACGACGCGGTCGAGATCCTGGTCATGGTGGCCAGCCCAACATAAAAACTGAAGAAATGTTCGGATGTGAGAAGTCGCTGCCGCGCGGGTGCCGGTGGTCGCCGATAGCGACAGCCGATGCTCGACAGCAGCGAGGACGTGCTCAGCCGTCAACGCCTCGAGGTTTTGACCGGGATGATGATGGCGGAACCAATCCAGAAAGCGGCGGCCGCCCAGTAGAACGCCTTCGCGGGTCTTCGGCTCAAGTCCTCGCACCTTGCGCAAATAGTCGGAAAATGAGGTCAGAAGCGGAGTATCCGGATCATCATCTACCCTGGGAGCGGAAGCAATGAAGTGGCTCCGGAGCCACTCGCCGTGCATGTCCCAGCGCCGATGCTGCCCCAATGCGTGGAGAATCCGTAGTAAACGTACATAAATAGCTGTCGACGACATCTTGATGGATCGGCATCCGACCACAGCGGGTTGCGGCAAACTGGCTAAAGCGCGCGATCCGGCTCAGGTAGATCTTGGCGGACGCTCGCTTGTAACCAACGGCGAAAAAATACTCCGCGAGGCGATCCATCTCGCCACCGAGTGCACCGCTACGCAGGCGCTTGAGCACCCCACAATAGGAAAAATAGAACTTGAGCATTCTGCCCCTCCGCGTTGTGGCACAGGGGAATCCCGCGCCATGAGAGAGGCATGAAATATTATGTGGCGGAGGCAAGCTGGGTTTGGCCGGCGCGAAAGGGGTCAGGGCGGCTCCGCCACATAATCTCGCCCGACGCATAAGAACGGTTATGTGGCGCGCCACATAACCGTTCGCCGGCGATCTTTATGTCTTCCGCGGCCAACGCGGCACGTAATCTCGTTGGGCCCGCCTGCATGGACGACAAGATCAAGCCGAGTATGGGGGCGGAGGACTTTGCCTATATGCTTGAGGCGCGGCCGGGCGCTTACATTCTCCTTGGCAATGGTCCGACCGCTGCCGTGCATAATCCTCAGTATGATTTCAATGACGACGCCCTGGCTTTTGGATCGGCTACTGGGTCAACGAAGGGGAGACGGCGCTGCCTGTGTGAAGTTTGTTGGCCGGAAGGTGGGAGGTGCGGTCGGGTGCAATGCCGAACTGGGCTTATACACATCACAGCGAGGTTGAGTGAAGCGGCGCGATGGAAGCAAAGGCTCGTAGGAGGGAGCAGGAGGCGGGCGCAGATGCGGACGTAGTTTTGCCAGCGACATTTGCACCGCTCAGGAACCCGCCCTTTCGTTCGATCTGGCTCGCCACGCAGGTTCGAGTCTCTTGATGCAGACTGTTGCCATCAGCTGGCTGTTGGCAACGATCTCGACCTCCGATCTGATGGTCGCACTGGTACCAGCTTCATCGACGCTGCCGGCGTTCATCTTATCTGTCTTCGCCGGGGCTATCGCCGACAATTTCAGTCGTCGAAGGGTCATGTTCGCCGGCCGGTGCATTATGGCTATAGCATCTGCAATGCTGACCGCGTCAGTGGCGCTCGGCTTTGCCGACCCGTGGATGATCCTTGGTTTCAGCTTTTTAATTGCAAACGGCGGTGCGCTCAACGATCCCGCCTAGCAAGCCTCGGTTGGCGACATGGTGGACCGGCGCGATGTTCCAGCTGCCGTCACCCTGCTATCTGTCGGCTGTCGCATTGCCTCAAGGAAAATGTTACCGCGCGGGTTCGTTGCCTCACCTAAAATGTTACCCGTGAAGGCGCATGTCCCCATGATGCCTTCACCATCAGGGAGGCATCATGAAGACGAAGATGACACATGCCATGCGCATGGAACTGGCCAATGCGGTCCGGGATCGCTATGCGGCCGCAGCGAACAAGGACAAGCGCAGGATCCTGGAGGAGTTCATCGCCGCGACGGGGTATCACGAAAAGTCCGCAATCCGTGTCCTGAACAGCCACCCGAAGCCGAAGCATCGCCAGATCCGTCAACGCCTGTCGCTCTATGACGAGGCCGCGCGGGGCGCCTTGATCGTGCTGTGGGAAACTTCCGATCGAGTTTGCGGCAAGCGCCTTAAGGCACTGCTGCCCATTCTATTGCCGGCGCTGGAACGCAATGGGCATTTGAAGCTCGAGGAGGAGATACGCCACAAGGTCCTGTCGATGAGCGCCGCGACGATCGACCGCTTGCTCCAGATGCCAAGGCGCAACATGCGTACGAAAAAGAAGCCAAGGGTTGTGCCAGAGCCCCGGCGGCGCATCAAAATGCGCACCTTCGCTGACTGGAACGAGCCGCTTCCAGGCAGCATGGAAATGGACCTGGTTGCTCATTGCGGAGAGGTCAACCGCGGTAGCTACGTTCACAGCCTGGTTATGACCGACATCGCGAGCGGATGGACGGAGGCCGCGCCCATCGTGGTCCGAGAAGGTACCCTCGTGGTCGAGACACTCGACCGGATCCGCACGGGCTTGCCCTTTGCCCTGAGAGCGCTGGATGTGGATAATGGCAGCGAGTTCGTTGCGGATTCCGACGTGAAGCCGGCCGCCATTCCGATCAAAGACCGGCCACCATTCCGATTTGAAGCCGGCCACCATTCCAATCAAAAGCCGGCCAGTTTTCGGCACTGAAGATTACCTCCTGGGTCAGCAACTTTGGCATCAATCACCTCGCCATGAACGGGGACATTTTGATGCCGGCAAAGAGAAGGCTGACCATGAGACAATTGAGACAAATGCTGCGGCTTGCCGGAAGCGGGACGAGCTCCCGCGAGATTGCGGTCGTATTGGGAATAGCGCGCAGTACGGTGCAGGATAATCTGCAGCGTGCAGCCGCGGTTGGATTGAGCTGGCCCTTGCCGGGGGAGCTGACCGACGATGCGCTTGAGCACAAGCTCTTCAGTCGCAACGGCGTCAAACAGGGCACGCGGCGACGCACGGAACCGAACTGGGCCGATCTTGCGGTCGAGCTCAAGAAGCCCGGCGTCACCTTGCTCATCCTGTGGGAGGAGTATCGCGGGTCGCATCCCGACGGTTACGGCTATAGTCGCTTTTGTGAACTTCTACGGGGATTTAAGCAGCGACTGTCACCGACGATGCGCCAGGAGCATGCGGCCGGCGACAAGGTCTTCGTGGATTATTCCGGCAAAAAGATTCCGATTGTCGATCGCAAGACCGGTGAGATCCGCGAGGCGGAGATCTTCGTGGCGGTGCTGGGTGCGTCCAGCTACACCTTTGCCGAGGCCACCTGGACGCAAACGCTCCCCGACTGGATTGGCTCGCATGTCCGGATGTTTCGTTTTTTTCACGGCGTTCCCAGACTCGTCGTTCCCGACAATCTGAAGTCTGGCGTCAGTCGCGCCAGTTTCTACGATCCCGAGATCAACCGCAGCTACGGCATGATGGCTTCCCACTATGGCGTCGGCGTTCTTCCGGCACGGCCAAGAAAGCCTCGGGATAAATCGAAAGTGGAGAATGGAGTGCGTTTCGCCCAGTCCTGCATTCTGGGGCGTCTGCGCAATCAGACCTTCTTCTCGCTTGCTGAAGCCAATGCCGCCATTGGCCGGGCACTCGATCGCATCAACGACCACGTCATGCGCCGGCTGGGCGTCAGTCGCCGGCAGCTCTTCGAGACCGTCGAGCGCCCGGCTTTGGCCAGTCTTCCACTGGAGGATTACGAGTTTGCCGAATGGCGTTTGGCTCGCGTCTCGACGGATTATCATGTCGAGTTCAAGACCTTCTTTTATTCGGTGCCCCACAGCCTCATTCGTCAGCAGGTCGATCTGAGAGCAACGGCGCGCACCATTGAGATCTTCCACCGCGGCAAGCGCGTCGCGGTGCATCAGCGCCGCTATGGAGGTCCTCGCCATGGAACCGATCCGGATCACATGCCCAGTTCCCACCGGCGCTATGCCGAATGGACGCCGGAGCGCTTTCGGCGCTGGGCCACGTCGATCGGGCCGCAGACCGAAGGTCTGGTCATCGCAATTCTCGCCAGCCGTCCGCATCCCGAGCAGGGCTTTCGAACATGTCTGGGCATCCTACGTCTGTTTCGCGACATCGATCGCAATCGGGCCGAATCCGTGTCAGCCCGCGCTGTCGAGATCGGTGGCCTGAACTGCAAGAGCATTGCTTCGCTCATCGCCAACCACAAAGCCGCACGCCATTCCACCGAACCAACCGCCATCGTCGATCACGCCAATCTGCGTGGCCCTGATTACTTTCATTGAGGAGATCCACCCATGCTGATCAATCCCACCATCGACATGCTGCGAGAGCTCGGCCTTTACGGCATGGCAACCGCTTTCCAGGAACTCGACGCACAGTCCGAAGTGCGCGGCCTCGAGCACGGCGAATGGCTTGCCATGCTGCTCGAACGCGAGGCGACCATGCGCCGTCAGAAGCGTTTCGAGGCTCGCGCCAGGGCTGCCAAGCTTCGCCATGACGCGCAGATCGAGAATGCCGACTTCCGCGCCGCACGCGGCCTCGACCGCAATATGTTCATGGCGCTTGCCGGCTGCAACTGGATCAGAAAGCATCACGGTCTTCTTGTCACCGGGCCAGCCGGCGTCGGCAAAAGCTGGCTTGCCTGCGCTCTTGGCCACCAGGCCTGCCGGGAAGACTTCTCAGTCGCCTACCACCGGGTTCCCCGGCTGTTCGCCGCCCTCGCGCTTGCAAGAGGCGACGGGCGATACGGCAGGATCCTCAAATCTCTTGCCAGGACCGACCTGCTGATCCTCGATGACTGGGGACCGGAAAAACTCAATGACGACCAACGCCGCGATCTCCTGGAGATCGTTGAGGATCGCTACGAACGACGCTCAACCATCGTCACAAGTCAGGTGCCCGTGGATCGCTGGTGGGAAATTATTGCAAACCCAACTTTGGCCGACGCCATCCTGGATCGCCTCGTTCACAACGCCTATCGCATCGATCTCACCGGTGAAAGCATGCGAAAACAGCGCCCGCCGATCGTCCCCGAAAACACCGAAGCTTGACCTGAAACAAAACCCAACCCAAACATCAACGAGACCCAGGATCAGACCGAAAACTGGCCGCCTTCAAATCGGAATGGTGGCCGGAATGAAATCGGAATGACTGGCCGGCTTCATCGGAATACGCAAGTTCGTCAACAACAGGCTGATCGAATATTGCCTTGGTCACGGCATCGAACTCACTCGCTCGCGGCCTTACCGTAAGAACGACCAAGCGTGGATAGAGCAGAAAAATGGCGCCGTTGTACGGAAGCTCCTGGGGTATCGGCGCTTCGAGGGCTTGGCGGCGGCCAGAGCGATCACGCGCCTCTACGCGGCATCCCGGCTGTTCGTGAACTTCTTCCAGCCCTCGTTCAAGCTGGCTGCCAAACAGCGTGACGGTGCGAAGGTGGCCAAGCGCTATCATCCGCCGCAGACGCCCTGCGAGCGTCTCCTGCAGGCGGAGGCTATCCCGATGACCGCCAAGAACAAGCTGCGCGAGATCGCCGGCGACCTCGATCCGCTGAAGCTGCTGGAGGAGATGCGAGCTGTCCAGGCTTATCTGGCGGCGCTGGCTGACGGCGAAACACCGCCACCGGCGACATCGGAACCGCCCAACCTGGCCGCGTTCGTAGCCAGCCTATCGAGCGCCTGGCATGCGGGCGAGATACGTCCGACCTTCTCCATTGAGGCCAAACCGCGTTACCTGCGAAGTCTACAAAAGGTCTCGACACAAACCCTTATTGCGAGTCCCACCGCCACGCTCAAACCGGTGATCCCACCCACTCCTCCCGTGACAGCCGCGACGATGCAGGAGAAGCCGAAGCCGGTCTACGCCGAGCCTGGCCAAGCCCGCGTCCAGGCGCTCCGCATGGTGTGGCCGATCGTTTGTCGCCGATTGGAGGAATTCCCCAACATCAACGCCACGCAGCTCTTCGAGGAGCTGTGCGTCCAGTTTCCAGGTCGATTTACCCGCAAGCAGTACAAAACACTCGTTCGACGGGTCAATCTCTGGCGCCAAGCGGCTCGCGCCCGCGGTGTTGTCGTTGGGCCAAAGACTTATCGTCGGCTCAACGACAAACCGCGCGGCCGACGTCCCGACATCTTTAAGGACCATTGGGAAGAGATGGCACGATGCCTTGAAGAGCGTCCGGATCAGACCGCACTTGAACTTCTCGTCGAGTTCCAGGCCCGTCACCCCGGACGATACAGCTTGCACCAGCTTCACACGTTGCAGAAGCGAGTAAGGGCGTGGCGACAACAAGCCGTGCAGCGGCTCATCGGCGAGGTCAGCCGCCTAGCGCCGTATGTCGCTTCAGACTCCGCACGTCTGGCGAGCGGGTAACATTCTTGATGAGGCAGCCGGTAACAAAATTCCGTGAGGCAACACGACATCGGCTTCAACACTGTTCGGACAGTGGGTCCGGCGCTCGGCGGCATCGTGGTCGCCTCGTTCGGGCTTGTGACGGCTCTCGCCGTGACTACACTCAGCTTACCTGGTACCGCCGGGGACCATATGGCGCTGCAAGTGGAAGGTTCGCTCCTCACCTCTCGCGCGTGAGTCCATGAGGATGGCGATCTATGACGGGCTGCGCTTCACGGCGATGTCTTCCGAGATCAAGGCGGCGATCGCGCGCGGAACCCTCTTTGGCTTGGCCAGCATCGCCATACTCGCGCTGCTGCCGCTGGTTGTCCGTGATCAGTTGGGGGGAGGACCACTCGCCTATGGCACCCTCATGGCTGGCTTCGGGACAGGCGCTGTCTTCGTCGGCATCTCCAATAGCCTGTTCAGACAGAGCTTGTCACAAGAACGGCTGATGACGCTGACGTGCATCGCCTGCGCGGCATGCTCTCTTTCCCTCGCGCTGACCTCCCCGCTGACAGTGGCCGCAATTGCGCCCGCCTTAGGCGGCGCGGGTTGGGTCACTGCCTGGTCCGGGGTTGGCGTGAGCGTGCAGCTGGCGAGCCCTCGTTGGGTCGCGGGCCGCACAATCTCGATCTACTATCCCTTGGTAGACGGCGGGATCGCGGCCAGCAGCTGGGTGTGGGGTACCATGGCTGAGAACCACTGCTGCGGATTCCGAGATCATCGCGCGCACCGTTCCGATTTGATCGCGCGCGGCATTCCGAACTGATGGCGCGCAGCATTCCGAGAATTACCCGCGCGGGATTCCGACACGATCGCGCGCAGTTCGGAGTTAGGAGAACGTGATCCTTGGGGCATGTTCCGGTCGGGCAACGACCGGAGGAATGGATGCCGACGAGGAGGGTTAGGATGCGCCACGTGCGCGAGATTTTACGTCTGAGCTTGGAAGCGGGGCTATCGACGCGGATGGCTGGCGAGCGTGCCGGGGTCGGGCCGACGACGGTCCGGGATATGCTGAAGCGGTTTGCACGCTCCGGGCTGAACTGGCCGGTCCCGGCCGAGATGAGCGATGCCGACCTGGAAGCTTGCCTATACGGCTTACCTGGGATGAAGCCCGGCCGGCGCAAACAGCCGGAACCGGACTGGTCGGCGGTAGCACGTGAGCTGAAGCGCAAGCATGTGACGCTGCAGGTTCTGTGGGAAGAGTATGTCGCCGCCCACCCGGATGGCTATCGCTACAGCCGTTGGTGTGACCTGTTCCGGCGCTGGGAGGGCCGCCTGCCTCTGACGATGCGGCAGAGCCACGCGGGCGGTGAGAAGATGTTTGTCGATTACGCCGGCGACACGGTGCCGGTTGTGGTCGACCGCCGGACCGGTGAGGTGCGCGATGCCCATCTGTTTGTGGCGGTGCTCGGCGGATCGAGCTTGTCATTTGCCTGCGCGACGTGGACCGAGCAGTTCGCGGACTGGATCGAGGCGCACAATGGCGCCTTCGCCTTCTTCGGCGGCGTGGCCCATCTTCTGGTCCCGGACAACGCGAAGGTCGCGGTGATTAAGGCGTGTCACTTCGATCCGATGGTCAACCGCAGCTACACCGACATGGCGCGTCATTACGGCACGGCGGTGCTCCCGGCAAGACCGAGGAAGCCACGCGATAAGGCGAAAGTCGAGGCCTGTGTCGGCATTGTCGAACGCTGGGTCCTGGGCCGCTTGCGCAACCGGATCTTCTACAGCCTGGCCGAGGTGAACGCGGCGGTCGCCGAATGCATCACCGATCTCAACGACACACGGGTGCTTCGCCAGTTCAGCAAAACGCGGCGCCAGCTGTTCGAGGAGATCGACGCGCCGAACCTCAAGCCGCTGCCGGCGGAACGGTGGGTCCACGCTGAGTGGAAGCGTTGCCGAGTCGGACTCGATTATCACATCGCGATTGAGCACCACCATTACTCGGTGCCCTGGCGCTTCGCCCGCCGCGAGGTCGAGGCTCGAATTACCACACGCACCGTCGAAATCTTCCTCGATGGCGAACGCATCGCCGCGCACATGCGTGGCAGCGGCAACGGGCGGCATACGACGATCCCCGAACATATGCCCTCGAGCCATCGGCGCTACCGTGAATGGACGCCCGTGAAGATCCGGGAGGAAGCGGCGCGGATCGGGCCGATGCTGTCGTTGCTGGTTGAAAAGATCATCGAGGATCGGCCGCATCCCGAGCAGGGTTACCGTTCATGCCTCGGCATCATCGGGCTAGCGAAGCGCTTCGGCGCCGAACGCCTGGAAGCGGCCGCGCGGCGCGCGCTGGAGATCCAGGCGCGCAACTATCCCTCGGTCAAATCGATCCTCGAGAAGGGGCTCGACAAGGTTCCGGCGCGCGAAGCCTCGGACCACACGCCGATCTTCCACACCAACATCCGGGGCTCCGGATATTACAACTGAAAGGACTACAATGCTCAAACATCCGACACTCGAACTGCTGGGGCAACTCGGCCTGGCCGGCATGGCCCATGCGTTCATCGAATTGGAAAGCAACAGCGATGCCGACAACCTCAGCCACGCCGAATGGCTTGCCCTGCTGCTCGATCACGAGGCGACATACCGTAATGACCGGCGCCTTGCGCTCCGCCTTCGTCATGCGCGGCTACGCCACCATGCCGTGCCCGAGGATGTCGATTACCGTGCTGCGCGCGGTCTCGATCGCCGGCTGTTCGACAAGCTGCTCAAGGGCGACTGGATCGCCGCCCATGAGAGCTTGGCCATCGTCGGGCCGGCCGGGGTCGGGAAGAGCTGGTTGGCCTGCGCCATCGGTCACAAGGCCTGCCGTGACAACCGTTCGGTCCTCTACACCCGACTGCCGCGGCTCATCGATGACCTGTCCCTGGCCAAGGGCGACGGCCGCATCGCCGCGCGCATGAAAAGCCTGGCCAGGGTCGATCTCCTTATCCTCGACGATTGGGGCCTCGAACCGCTCGACGGCAATGCCCGTCACCACCTGCTCGAAATCCTCGAAGACCGGTACGGGCGTCGCTCAACGCTGGTGACCAGCCAACTCCCGGTGGCCCGCTGGTTCGATCTGATCGGAGATCCCACCTACGCCGATGCCATCCTCGACCGCCTCGTACACAACGCTCACCGGCTCGAACTCAACGGCGAATCCATGCGCAGATCCATCATCTCCGCTGCCGCTTGACCGAACCGCAAATGCAGTGACATCTTCCCCGACGATCAGGTGCTCCACCTGCGCGCGATCAGATCGGAACGCTGCGCGGCATCAGATCGGAATACATGCGCGCCATCGTCGGAATCCGCAAACCACTGCCTCACCTTGGCGCTGGCGGGCTCCGCTGGAAGCCTACTTCTGGTCGCTGCAGCCGGGGTGCTGTTTCCTCTTCGCGAGCGCCGTTCCGAGCCCGATTCTTTGGAAGAATTCAACGCCCCGGCAGTCGCCCTCAATCTCACTCCAAGAAGCGGGCCCATCGTCGTCAAGGTCGAATATCTGATACCTGAAGAGAAGGTTGAGGCGTTCCTGGACCTCATGCGCGGGCGCCGGCATGTACAAAGCCGCGTCGGTGCTCGCAGTTGGACGCTGCAGCACAACCTGCCTGATCTATCATCTCACGGAAGCGGACAAGGAGCTGGGCGAACGTGTCCTCGAAATTACTCGCGCACCTCAAATGACGCTTTGGATTGAGCGACCGACAAGCTCCGCTCGCAAACCGAGCGATCGGCGCCTTATTTTCTCCGCCATTGACCTGTTCACGATCCGGCTAGTTCGAGTGTTGGCGCTATCAAACCGACGAACCGGTCCTTTCCTGAACGGTTTGCCACATGCCCAAATCTCTCCGATCGCCCCGTCAGCAGCGGTTTGGGGCCTAGCTATTTCGCTACGCAGGACAAAGGCCTGACCCAGGCGCATGTGGCTCAGAAGCTTGGTTGTCCGCAATCCTTCGTGGCCGCTTGACGCTGAGATTCTGTCCAGCCTTCGGTCGTAGCGAGCGCCCCCGCGCCTAAGGCCCGCGCTGGGTGCTCGTGAACTGAGCCCGCTTTTTCTTCGGCAAGCTCAGGCGGTCTCGGCCATTCGGCTTCGCCCCCTGTTGCGCCTTCCCGGCGGGCACGGGGTGGGCGGCACTCCGTTCTAGGCCCGCCGCGGCATCCCGTAACCCCTTCGCGGTCGCGCCGGATTCTCCTCTTCTTCCGGTCCTTCGGATGCGGTCCGCCTTCGACGGCGCCGGCACCCGAGCGCGAGCCTTATCAGGACCACCGACCGCATTGCTGAGCTGGAGCGTGGCACCGTGCAATCGGTCAAGCCTGGGCAGGCAAAGGCCGGCCTTGGGCTGCCCGAGGAATGCGGCCACCGGGCCTGATCCCCTGGGGCGCTGTCATCGAGAGCTCATACCACAGCCAAGCTGACGTTTCGGCGGGCGCTTATCCTTGGCGACAATGTCAGGAAAGGCAAGCGCGGCACGACGATCGTGCATGCCAACCGCTTTGTTCCGAAAGACGAGAAGGAACGCGCCAAGGCAGATGGCGAGAACCGCAGGAGGCGAACTCCTGGTCGGACACAATTATTCCCGGCTTGCCGCGATGGCCGACAGCTCCGTCAGTTCCCGGCAACCCGTCGCCCCGAGATCGACGTATCCGGGATCGCTGCCAGGCATTTACGCGTCACGTCGTCGACGATCTTGAGCACGCGAAACCTCCGGCCACAGGCGGACTGGTCATAGACGAAATTCAGCGACTATCGCGCATTCGTTCATAAGCCGGCCCCAGAATTGCCTTGTTCGTTTCAATTGCCGGAACGAATTGCAATAAACGTTGTGAAAATTCATGCGAATGTTAAAATCCTTAAGCGGTTATTTTAACCCTTCAAAATAGCGGCATCACGCAGTGGACGACCTAGACCGAAGGATCCTTACGGCGCTACAGAAGAGCAACCGGCTCTCCTTTGCCGAACTCGCGGCGCTTGTCGGTTCTTCGGCCGCCTCATGCATGCGTCGGGTGAACAAGCTGCGTTCTGATAGCGTGATCGTTGCGGACATCTCGCTGGTGGATCCGAAAGCTGTCGGCAAATCGCTCACCGTTGTTGTCACGGTTGAGTTGGACCGTGAGCGTCTTGATCTCGTCGACGATTTCAAGCGCGCGATGCGCGCGGCCAAAGAGGTTACCCAATGCTACATGGTTACGGGCGATGCCGATTTTGTGCTGATCGTGGCCATTGAAGACGTTGAGGCCTTTGATGTCTTCGTCAAGACAAAGCTCTACACCAACCCCAATGTCCGAAAATTCCGGAGCATGATTTCGCTCGATCGTGTCAAGTTTGAGCCCCGAGTTGCGGTCTAGCGGTTTAGCGTGGGTCGTTTGCGCTGAAGCCATCACTCCAGCCGCGTTTTGAAACCGCCGTTGCGCGTCCAGCGTCAGATTGAGCTTTTCGGCTAAGCAACTGTGCGATGTAGAGGGCGCAGTTGATCCTGCGTGAGGACGGTGTGAGTTGCCCGGACCGTTCGCCGCAGGCAAAGCAACCGTCGCCGACATTCAGCCGCGATCCGCGCCATGCGGAGAATCGCTTCATCGCGTTAGCTGTCCCTTTTGGATCGGTCGCCAACAAGGAGCAACTGGAAAGAGGCTTGCACGTCGCGATCAGCGAGACCGTCCGCATCCCGCCTAAATCGGTCGATCCCGCAATCAAGAACTATCATTGGCTCGATCTCGCGAAGGGTCTATTCGATGCCTATGACACGGGAGCGGAGGCAGCGCTGGTCCTGGATGCGAACGGGCACATTGCGGAGGAGCCCGGCTTCAATGTGTTCGTTGTAAAGGACGGATCCCTGAAGACGCCCGCTTATGGGGTTTTACCGGGCATCACGCGCCGAACTGTCTTCGATATTTGCGTCGAGATCGGGCTGTCGGCCACGGCTGCTTTAGTCGTGCTGAGATCAAAGGGGCTGACGAGGTGTTCATCACCTCGACTGCCGGCGGGATTATGCCCGTGACGCGGATCGACCAAGCCCCCATCGCCAATGGGCAGGTCGGACCCGTCACTAGACGGCTCATTGACCTCTACTGGCAAAAGCACACCGATCCGCAATGGTCGACTGCTGGGAATATCCGTGAGCGGAAATGAACCAAGCGACAGCAGCTTGGCGAGCGGCGTCGCGACGATGTCAATGAGCTGTCGTCACCCAAACTCGTGAAAGTCGAGCAGGCGCACCTATGATCTGGTGGCGCGGCGCCGTTACCACTCAATGATGAGCGTCCAGTCCTCACCGGTCATGTACTTGAGTAGGGCTTACTTCATGCCATTCCTGCGGAGTTGTCGATGAAGAATGTTTTATTCCCTATTTCTCGTCGGAACTGGCTGGGTTGAAGTCAGCCGGGCTATACAAATCCGAGCGCGTCATCACCTCGACGCAGTCGTACGAGATCGAACTCGCGGATGGCAGCAAGGTCCTGAATTTCTGCACCGACAACTATCACGGTCTCGCCGACAATGAAGATCTGGGGGACGCGGCTAAGGCTGCGCTCGACCACTATGGATACGGCATGGCGTCGGTTCATTTCATCTGCGGCACGCAGGAAGAGCACAAGCAACTCGAGGCGCGCGTCTCCTCATTTCTCAAGGTGGAAAATACGATCCTTTGTTCATCCTGTTTTGACGCCAATGCCGGTTTGTTCGAGACGCTACTCGGCGAGGAAGACGCCATCATTTCCGATGCGCTGAACCACGCTTCGATCATAGACGGCATTCGCCTCTCCAAGGCCAGGCGCTTCCGCTACGCCACCAACGACATGGCCTCGCTGGAGGAACTGAAGAAGGCCGAGGGCAGCCGCTTCAAGCTGATCGCGACCGATGGCGTGTTTTCAATGGACGGCATCATCGCCAACCTTGGCGGGGTCTGTGATTTCGCCGAGAAGTATGATGCGATGGTCATGGAATGGTCGACGACAGCCATGCGGTCGGCTTGGTCGGCAGACATGGGCGCGGCTCGGCGGAGCATTGCGGCGTCGAGGGCAGGGTGGACATCATCACCGGCACGCTGGGCAAGGCGCTCGGAGGCGCGTCGGGCGGCTACACGTCAGGCAAGCTCATCGACTGGCTTCGCCAGCGCTCGCCGCCCTACCTCTTCTCCAATACGCTGATGCCGGCATTGCAGGGGCTTCGCTAAAGGTGTTCGATCTCGTCGAACAAGGCGATGCGCTGCGCGAAAAGCTCTACGCCAATGCCGACCGCTTCCGCTCGAAGATGTCGAAGGCGGGCTTCACGGTGGCTGGCGCGGACCATCCGATCATCCCTTAATATTGGGCGATGCGAGCCTCGCGCAGCAGATGGCCGTGAAAATGCTCCAGCGAGGGATCTATGTGATCCTTCCCCGCGGTGCCGAAGGGCCAGGCGCGCATCCGCACGCAAATGTCCGCCGCACATTCGAGTACGGATGTTGACCGTGCGGTCGAGGCCTTCACGGAGGTGAGCGGGGAATTGGAAGTCATCTGATGCCAACATGATTGGAGCGTTCGGCGATGTCCGCGAGGAAGTAATCTCGGGACGGACCCTAGTCTATTAGTCTAGCATCAGGAAGAAGACCATGTCGGGTCACAGCGTGCAAACGCAGAGGCTATTGACGTTTCAGAGCGCGCTGGTTTCTGCAGCCCATGTTTCAGCAGCCAACGCTTTTTGGCGCAAACTCTCATTCTCTAACTACTACAGTTCGCAAATGCAAATCTTATCCGACAACGTATCAACTCACGGCAAGGTTATAAACATCCATCATTCCTTCTTGCCCCCTTCAAGGGCGCGCAAAGTCCTATCATCGGGCGTACGAACGCGGAGTAAAGCTTATCGGTGCGACCGCGCATTACGTGGCGCCCGACCTCGATGACGGCCCCATTATAGATCAGGAGACTGAGCGCAAGCTATGACTGCGGAAGATTTTCTAGCGCGGGTCGCGACATCGAAAGCCGCGTCCTTGCAGGGGCCGCCAAACCGCATCTCGAGCGGCGGATTATGCTCAACCGAAATAAAACAATCGTATCTTCTCAGCTTAGCTGGGAACGCCGCGATGTGAAAACTGTATCTTCCACCAAAGCCAAAATGGAGAATGAACATGGCACGCCCCCCAAGCCCCGGCAATCCGGGCCACACCCCGCCTGGGCCGCCCGACTGGGTCCCAGGGCCGCAAGAGGGCGTTCCGGGTCGTCCGCCCGGCGTTCCGCCTGGTCCTAAGGATCCACCTCAGCCACCGGACCGTCCTGTAGGATGACCTGGGTAGGCTATCCCGATCTGAAGGCAGGTATGCTCCCCCACTGGGAGCATACCTGCGCAGGACGATTCGATTTTGAACTCCGCGATCTCGTATTCTTCGCCCGAGACTCGCTGCGAATCGACGAAGAGCAACTGAAAAACGGGGTGCTCAGCGTCGAGTTCGAATGGCCGCTGGCATCCGGGGAAAGCCGCGCGCTTCGCGCAGTGTTCCCAGACAGCTATCCCTTCGTCCGCCCGCAAGTTGCCCTTCGAGGGAAACGGGAAACCTTTCCGCACAGGCACTGCTCGCCGACTGACGGCAACCTTTGCTTGTTGGGCCGCGACACGGGGCTCTGGTCCATCAAGTGGACGTTGGCGAAGCTTCTTGAGAAACAGCTTGCCAACGCCTTGAATGGGACGGGCGTGGAGGATCCGCAGGGCGAACCGATGGAATTCTGGTGGAACGCCATTGCCCCAGAATTCCCTGGCTATTCCGAAGGAAGCTACATGCTGATCGACAGCAAGTGGGACCTCGGTGGTGCCGTTGGCGGAACGATCAAAGCTTCGTGTTCGCTATTGAGGATTGGAGAGAAGCTCCAGTTTCGAGGCGTCGTTGATGAGGTTAGGGCGCACGACCAGACTGTGCTCGCGAGTCGAACGTTTCCGCTGCCTCCGCACCTACGAACCAAGAAGACTATCCGCACCTTCCCTTGGACCCGTGTGGGACGTTTCGCCCCTCCGCCGGCAAACGGCTGGCAAGAGAAGAAAGTCAAGGATCAGATTGCCTTCAAGATGCATGCCTTCACCGACGGCTCTCCAGCTTTTTCGATGTCTGTGACCGTTCAGTCGACGGAACTCAGCCACAATAAGAGTGGAGATACATGGCTTTTCCCTTTGCTTTACGGGCCAGCGAAATCCTTCCGGACGGCGAAACCTGGTAAGAAGTCAACTGCACCATCGGTCTTGATCATACCGACTTACCGCGCCGGGGCTACGGACATCGGTGACCGAGTTGCATCGGTGTGCATTTTGAAGAACAAGGTGATTGCCATCTTCGGAATGGGGGCCATTGGTGCCCCAGTTGCGATCGAGCTTGCCCGCAACGGCTGTTCTCATCTCACCGTCATCGACCATGACATCGTCGAGCCAGGAAACTCCATCCGATGGCCGCTTGGTGCGACGGCCTGGGGAATGCGAAAGACCACTGCCGTCAAGCAGCATGTGGAATCCGAATACACGGGGGTCGAAGTTGAGGCGATCCATCACCACGTGGGGATAGCCACGTCGGCGGACGGGAACGGGGGAGACCATTCAGTTCTACCGCGGATCTTTGGGAAGGCCGACATCGTCATCGACGCAACGGCTTCCTCCGGGATCTCACGATTGCTAGCCGATCACTGCAAGTCCGCAGGGAAACCGATGATCTCTCTTTTCGGAACGCTATCATTGAAAGGAGGGGTCGTTGCCGCCTACCACCCGAAATCCGGCTGCCCAACCTGCCGCGAATTCGCCTATGCGAAAGGTTTGATCAAGAAAGCTCCTGGGTCGGGAGAAACTTCCGGGCTGAATCAACCGGCTGGATGCGCGGAGCTGACCTTCACTGGGGCTTCATTCGATCTCAACGAATTATCCTTGGAAGCCATCCGCTTGACCGTGGACATTCTTTCCCGTCCAGACGACTTCAAGGAATCCTTGGTTCACACCCTCACACTGCATGACGGCATCAGGCGGGTGCCGCCGTCTTGGCAGGTCGATGGGTTGCCTCCGATGAGGGAATGCGGATGCAACCCGTAGTCTGGCTGCCTCAAGCGATCAAGCAAGACATGCAGACCGAAGCCGACCTCTGGTTTGATCGGGAAACGGGTGGGACCTTCATGGGGTACTGGGCCGAAAACAACGTTGCCGTCGTAACAGCTATGATTCCAGCCGGCCCGCAAGCATCTCACGAGCGAAGTAGCTTTCTCCCTGATCAAAGCTGGCAACAGGCGGAAATTGCAAAGCACTACGAACGTTCGCGCAGGTTGGACACATATCTCGGGGACTGGCACACCCACCCGAATGCCGTTTCGAACCGCCTGAGCTGGACTGATCGAGCATGCCTGAAAACAATCATCAGGACACCGACAGCGTGTACTCGAAAGCCCCTCATGGTCCTCATGTGCGGCAAGCCAAATGAATGGTTCTTGCATCCATGGCTCTGCCAATTGCGGACCTGGTTATTTCTCTTTGAAGTATTAGACGAGAAAGAGGCAACCATTTTAATCTACGCGAGTCGCGGTTCTGAGGCGAGGAATCGCGAAGCATGACTGTCTTAATACGGACAGCAGAATGAGGGCAAAATGAATCTCACGCACTACGATCTGCGGCAGTGTCGTCGTGGCCAAACTATCGAGGCCACGCTCACATCGGGCGCGATCGCCCGATTGCTTGATTTGACAAATTTGAGCAGCTACCGGCACGGGCAACGACATCAGTCAATTGCAAAAAAATATCCAGTCCGTGTACCGCACGCTCCTGGTAGCGCATCTCCTCGCCCGCACGGTGGATATTCATTTAATGACGTCGCGGAAAGGAAGTCATCCGCCTGCATTGCGCTGCTTGCAAATGTCTCGATGTGTCTTTGTTCGAGCAGGCACAAGGTCAGCGCGACGTGGTGCGGACTTCGCGGGTCTGCTTTTATGACGTGCTGCATTCCCGGCGAGTTAGGGCCGCTTGTCTACCCGCCGTTTGCCCGGCGGTATTCGCCGTTGCAGCCCTTCGCTGCCTGTGGATCGGGGGTGGGTTCAAGGTAGGGGCCAGATACGTGCAAGCTGTCTTCGAGAGATTTTTGGAACGGCTTTCAGCAAGCGTCGATGAGGCAGATCTCCGCAGCGCTTTGGCCGATGTCGCCTCTGGATTCGATCTACTCGCTTTTGCCTACCTCTCCTTGCCACCCCGTCCTAATGGAAAGCCCACGCTGATCTCAAATTATCCGGCGCCTTGGACAGCGCGCTATCTCGCGAACCGGTATGAGAGTGTCGACCCCGTCATTGTGCGTGCACGCGGTGGCGGATGCACCTTTCAATGGGGATCCGATCTGAGCGGTGCGGAAGGGGCTTCAGGGGCTCAGGTGTTCGAAGAAGCGGCGCAGTTTGGCATCTGCTGCGGTGTGACATTTCCGATTATCGATGGCCGAGGCAATTTCGCGGCGATGACGTTTGCCGGTGAAAAGCCTGTTCCTGCATTTTTCCGCGCGGCAGAGCGCTATGAAAAAGGTCTGTCGTATATCGCGACTTGTTTTCATGTGTTCGTTCGCCGCAAACTGACCGCCAATCGAATGATAGACGGTGTCTTGCTGACACCGCGCGAATACGAGTGCCTGCAGTGGGCAGCACAAGGCAAATCCGATTGGGAGATCGGCTGCATCCTGGGGATCACGCGGCGCACGGCCGCCTTTCATCTGGGCAACGTTCGCCGCAAGCTTGGGGTGACGACCACTAGGCAGGCAATTGGGCGCCTCGCGCGTTCGGATTTTTCGGTTCCCTGACAAGTTAGCTTCACCTGTGCAACTGCACAGGCTGCCCTGGCGCGAATGTTCGCCTCCAATGGCCGGGAATTCCCCGCGAGGAGGCCACGCACGGGCGCTCGAGTGCCTCAATGCCCTTTATGTTTGCCGCGGATTGCCTGCCCGCTTTTTTTCCGCCGGAAATACGCGGCCCGCGAGTGAACTTCGTTCTTCGCGCCCTCGACGGATCGCTCGCCGGAGCGTCACATCGCGAGATACTGAAGTGCTAATGGGGCAAAGGCCGCGTCCACACCCGACTGGACGAATCCTCTCGATCACCTCCGCGACGCATCGGCCACGCCGTCTCTCGCGGCCGTGCGCTCACGAATGGGGCTATAGTCAGTTCGTTGCCTGAAAAAATGACAGTCCGCGCCGCGCGTCAGCTGGCGAAGAGTTCCTTGTAGCCGGTTGTCACTATCCAGTTCGCCCGATCGATATGGCTGCGAACAGCCTGTCGAGCGCGCACTGGTTCAAGAGCCGGGTCGATGCCGAGAATGAGATCTGCCATCTCCTCTAGGCTAGCATTGTCGGCGCAGGCGTCGAGGATCCTCAGATAGACCTTGAAATGCTCCCGGTCATAGCTCGTGAGGCTCTCCGACCAGGGGACCTCGTCGCGCAGTGTTGAGCTTTGGGTCCCATCTGTTCCCGTTGATCGATTCATGTCTGCCGCGAACCTCGCATGTTGATCGCTGGATTCAAGACAGCATATCCCAAAATGGGATAATCCGGAACCGGGATTAGTGGCTGAGCCGGTCTTTACCTGACGGGTTCGCCTACATGCCCAAATCCCTTCGATCTCCCCGCCACCAGCGGTTTCTGGCCCAGCTGGTATCGCTGCGCAAGGCAAAAGGCATGACCCAGGCGCAGGTGGCTGAGAAGCTTGGTCGGCCGCAATCCTTCGTGGCCAAGTATGAGGGTGGAGAGCGGCGTCTCGATGTCATTGAGTTTCTCGACGTCACCGCGGTGCTTGATGCTGATGCGTGCGAGATTCTGTTGAGCCTACGGTCATAGCTTTCGCCGGCGCGCCTTGCGGAGCGCACCGGCTACCGCGGACCAGCCCGCTTTTCGTCGGGAAGCTCAGGCCTCTCGCCAATTCGGCTCCCAGCTTGGCGCGGGTCGTCAGACCCGCCCAGCTCTTCTCTGTTTCGCCTTTCCCGCCGCGCAGGGTAGGCGGCACTCCCTCCTAGGGCCGCCGCGTCATCCCGCAACCCTTCGCTCTCGCTCGGCCCTTCTCTTCGTTCCGGTTCTTCGGATGCGGTCTGCCTGGACGGCGGCCCTTGCGGTCGCAACTCGCCGCCCCCCGCTTCCGGGGAAAGCCGCGATCGGCGAGCGAAGATTAAACGATGCAGACAGAAGCGAACCGCTAGCGGAGACACAGGTGAGGGGCGGGCGCTCGGGTGTCAGGCTCTACCAGGAGATCACAGGCCGCATCATTGCCGAGCTGGAGCCCGACACCGTACCGTGTGTGCATGGGGCAGGGCGAAGGGCGGCCCTGGCTGTCGAGGAATGCTTCCCTGGCGCCAGGCAGGCGGCAGCAGCCAAACCTTGCCGATATTCCCCAGCCCGCCGATCGAGCCTTGGCCTGTGATGTTGGCATAGGTGCTGTTTTACCCCGGCGGATCATTCTGCCTCTGACCGTTGACAGGCCGGGATCATCGCGGCTCGTAGCGGAGCAGTTGGCCCATGGTCTCGGCCATCCACATCTCGGCCTCGAATGCGATGTCTCGCGAAAAGAAGATATCCTCGCGCTTTACGGCCGGGTCGAAGCGCAGTTCGCGCACATCGGCGTCCTCATCAATAATGCTGGGTGGGACCCACCATGGCCGCGACTGCCGATACCGGTGTCGATGGCTTCCGACGCGGCCTGGCGGTAAACCTGATTGGGCCGTTCGTCATGGATCGAGGCGGCGCGGCGGATGCAGCCGGGTGGTGTCATCGTCAGCCTCGCTTCGGTGGCCGGCGTGGTCGGCAATCCCAAACGCAACGCCTACGCAGCCTCGAAAGCGGGCTTGATCTCGTTGACGAAGTCGCTTGCACGCGAGTGGGCTTCCCGCGACATCCGCGTGACGGCGGTAGCCCCGGGCTACGTGCGCACGCCGATGGCGGCAGAACTGGAACGCGCGGGCAAAATAGACCTCTCGCGGCGGTACGCCGCCGCATGCCGATGGCGAGCAGAGATGAGCCGTGTTGCTTCGGGCGCGAGCTGTTCACGTTCTGTTGAAGACCCCGCGCGTTTCGGCTTCGAGACGTTCCGGAAACTCGCCGAGGCCGGCACGCCGGCGATGCGGTCGCGGCCATCGAAGCGCGTCCCGACATGGCGCGGGCGTAAGAAAACCGGCTTGCGAGGAAGGGGATCATGTCAGACCTTGAGCTGTTGCAGAAGAAGGTCCGCAAGCTGCAGTCGCGCGCGGGAGCCGCCAAGATGGAATTGCACGACCTTGCCGAGGACCTGCCGGTCAACTGGACCGAGATCAAGGCGGTGGCCAGGAAAGCCTTCGAGGTTTTTGCCGAGTTGGATGCGGCAAAGGAAGAACTCGCGGCGTTGGAGAATTCACAATGACGGGCGCTTTTGTCACCCGCGACGGCTCGCCATGGACGCCGCACTATCTGACGGCGATCGATGGCGCGACCTGCATCGGCTGCGGCCGCTGCTTCAAGGTCTGCTCGCGCGAGGTCATGCACCTTCATGGCGTCGATGACGCAGGCGAAATCCTCGGCATCTGCGCGGGCGAGGACGACGACTTCGACGGCGAGCTCAACCGCATGGTCATGATCGTCGACCATGCCGGCCGGTGCATCGGCTGCGGCGCCTGCGGCCGCGTCTGTCCGAAGAACTGCCAGACCCACCTTGCGGCCGACAAGCTTGCTGCATGACCTGGGGACAAGACCAGGAGAACGGCATTGCCTTGTAGAATCTTTTGTCGCGTCCTGTCGCTGGTCCTGTGCGCCAACGCTGTGATTGTTTACGTTGCCTCCTATTCCATCGGCAGAGCAATCGTGATCACGCTGGCTTCTTCACTGCTTCTTCAGCTGGCCTATTTCGCAAGCGTGCTCTTTCTGGTCTGGCAGTCTGGCTGCGCCCGCAAAGCTGGCAAAAGCGCAGATGCTAGTCTTTGGTTTCCTAGGCGATGGTCGCCTCATCGCAGCATGCCGACATGTGGATCGCTTCGTCTCAATCGCAAGGAAAGCGCTGGAAATCCCCAGGGCTCTGATGGGAGGTCGGAGAGCGCGGCCGACCAATCCAAGCAGCGCTTATGGAACGAGTTTTGCGTGGCTATTTCAGCTGAATGATCATCGCCGGAGAGAATATGCTGGAAAAATTCGAACGTTACCCGCTCACCTTTGGACCCACACCCATTGAGAAGCTCGACCGGCTCGGCAAGCATCTGGGCGGAAAGGTCGAAATCTATGCCAAACGCGAGGACTGCAACTCCGGTCTGGCGTTGGGCGGCAACAAGCTGCGCAAGCTCGAATACATCATCCCCGACGCGATCGCGTCAGATGCCGATACCCTCGTCACCATCGGCGGCGTGCAGTCCAACCACACGCGGATGGTCGCCGCCGTTGCCGCCAAGATCGGCATGAAATGTCTCCTGGTTCAGGAGAGCTGGGTTCCCCATGAGGATGCCGTCTACGACCGGGTCGGCAACATTCTCTTGAGCCGCATCTTGGGCGCGGAGGTGCGCCTGGTCGACGAAGGCTTTGACATCGGCATCCGCCACAGTTGGGAAAAAGCGCTCTATGAGGTCAAGGCAAGGGGCGGCAGACCCTATGCGATACCGGCCGGGGCGTCTGTTCACCCGAATGGAGGCCTCGGCTATGTGGGGTTCGCGGAGGAAGTGCGCGCCCAGGAGGAACAGCTTGGGTTTGCCTTCGACTACATGGTCGTTTGCACGGTCACCGGTTCAACGCATGCCGGCATGCTCGTCGGATTCGCCAAGGACGGTCGGCAGCGCAACGTGATCGGTATCGATGCCTCTGCTACCCCGGCCAAGACCAAGGCGCAGGTGCTAAGCATTGCCCGACATACAGCGACCCTCGTCGAGCTTGGATCGGAACTTGCCGAGGATGACGTGGTGTTGCTCAAGGACTACGCGCACCCGCGGTACGGCATTCCATCCGAGGAAACCAAGGAGGCGATCCGTCTGTGTGCGCGGCTTGAGGGTATGATTACCGATCCCGTCTATGAGGGCAAATCGATGCAAGGGATGATTGACCTCGTCCAGAAAGGCTTCTTTCCAGAAGGGTCGAGGGTCCTCTACGCGCATCTCGGCGGCGCGCCAGCGATCAACGGTTACGGCTACACCTTTCGCAATGGCTGACGCACGACAGCCCGCGTTGCGCCGCCCTGGCGTGCCGGCGATGCCAGTATTTGCCTATGCTCAACGTGTCCTGGAGCCGCATAATAGATCGCTTGGTGCGCTGCATCGATCGACTCGATTATAAGGCGGACGTTGTGGCGCGCCACAAGCCGCGCAAATCGGCACGGACGGCCGCAGAAGCAGCCTAATCATTGGCGGAAGCGTGGGGTCCAGCTCTCGAGAAGATCGTCTTCCTCGGAGATTTCCATCTCCTCGTCCTCCTGGCCTATTTCGGTGGATACGAGGATCATGAGTGCCGAACTGCCCTTTGCCCCCCAGTTTTCCTCCAGGAAACGGTCGTCGCTTCGCCGCGGTACGGATGACCTTATCCGGACGACGTTGGCTCTTCCGATTCTTAAGTCCAAATGCTCTCTGGCGTGAGGATCTCGAACGGAACAATCCGCTGTTCGATTAACCGTGTGTCTGTGCGTTCGATCATGCGCAGCATCACATCGATGAGTTCTTCAGGCATCCTGTCGACGGGATGGCACAAGGAAGCAGTAATCAAGCCTTCGCTCAATCCCTTGCGTGTCTCGGGCCCGATGTCGCGGCAGACGACCCGGATTTTGCACTGGTGCTCCGCAGCGAGCTCGCGCATGGCGAGCAGGACGCCGGAAATGCCGCCGCCATTGACGAAGATGCCCCTGAGCTCCGGTTCCTCCGCTATCAGCCTGCGAACGACTGCATAGGCGTTCTTCGGCGCCTCATGGGTCACGAGCGTTTCGCTGACGTGGAACTCGGGCGCGTGCTCGCGCATGTAGCAGCGAAAGCTCGCATCCGAGATGTCTTGGAACTGATAACGGCTGCTGCCGATGAGAGGAAACACCTTGCCGGGTTGACCGGACATCTGGCTGATAAACCATGCGGCGGTGCGGCCGGCCTTCCAATTGTCGGTTCCCACAAAACCGGCCCGGCTGGCGGCGGACAGGTCGGTGACGTAGGCGATCACCGGAACGCCTTTGACACGCAACTCGTCAATCGCCTGGCCGACGAGCGGGTGATCGGCCGAGATCACCGCGATTGCATGGGCGCTTTCGCCTATCTTGAGCAGATTGGCAGCGACCGCTTCGGGGGAAGGGTCGTCCTCGAAGAGCACTGGCTCAATAACCACATCTGTGCGTCGCGCGAAGGCACCTAGAAGCGCCTCGGCCCAGATCTGACAGAGCGGCCGGTGCGTTGCTGCATGAGAAAGCTCAAGCGCCGATGCGGGAAGATTGTCCCGCCTGCGTTCGTGCAGCGGTCCTGAACTGTGGAAGCCGATTTGCTGCGCTACGCCCAGGATGAGGTCGGCCGTCTGCGGTCGCAGTGTGCCAGTTCCGTGCAAGAGCCTATTGACCGTGGAAACACTTACGCCCGCGGCTTTCGCCAGATCGGCGATCGTTGGCCTGTTCATCAGCCGCCTCCCATATGCAATTCGTGAATGACGTCTTCCAAGTGCAAATGCCATGTCAGCGGCGAAAGAGGCGTAGGTCTCCGGCCTTCGAGGAGAGGCCTGACATGTTGCGCGAAATTCTCCGCGCCGCCTGACGCCCAATCGGCAAGATTGTTCGCCCGCGGCCGTTTTTCCCGATGGCACCACGCGCGCTGCGGCTGTGCGATCCGAAGCCGCGCGGCGCGGCGCAACGCGAAGGCGCCAATCTGGCTGACGTCAATGGGCACTGCTTTCTGGACCTCAACAATACTTTCGCCATTCTGACAAGACGCTGCCCAGTTCCCGACCCGCGCCAGGCTTGCTCGACCGCCAACGCAAGCTCCCGCGCGGTGGCAAAATGTCTGCCACCGGGGCCATCTACCCCAACGAAATCGGTGTCGCAAAATCCGCAGAATGCTCTTTCCCGGTCGCCTTCACGTCCCGACCAAAGGTTACAGCCGGCGAAACGACAAAATACGGCAGCCCGCCCGGCGTTTCGTCCTTCACCTTGAAGGGTGTAGAAAATTTCCTTGACCGCATATGGCATTGCTTACGCGGCCTTCGACTGAGCAAGGGAGCGCCTCTGCTGGCCTACGAGACGCGGCAAAAGGTGGGAAATGTCCCACTGCACGTTTTGCAGCTCGTTACACCATCGAGGCTCGTTGCCGAAAACCCACTCGCTCGAACTCCACGCAGAATTAGGTTTGAGCGGGGGAAGGCTGCGGGGAGGGGCCTCTCGCTCCTCGAAGCCTATCATCACCTCGAGAAACACCTCGATCACGTCGCTCATGGCGATGATGCCTTGACGAGGACGAGGCGTGAGAATCCTGGCGTCTCCTCGAAAGCCTGCCTCACAGCACGGAAGAACTCGCTCATCAGCCGCAAGCCGCGCTCCAGTATGAGGCGGTCGAGCGATGAGTATGTCGTGTGCGGCGGCAGGGCGCCGAGAAAATCCGCTATGTCCTGATCGGTGATCTGAAGGGCTTCATCGATGGTCATGCCGACGATAAATTCGGTAAACGTCGAGGAAGCGGTTATGGCCGAGCCGCGGCCGAAGGTCTGGAACGTTGCGGCGGTGATCGTCTCGGTCTTAGGGTCGAAACCCATCATCAGTTTAAGCCCATCGCCGCAGGCGATGGCACCGACCTCGCCGGCCGCATTGGGGGTTTCCAAAGCGCCGACATTGTTCGGGTTGATGAAATAGAGCTTGTCACTGAAGAGGTAGACGTTGTCGGTGTCGTCCCGCATGGGCGCCGATCCTTGTGATGGCGGCTAGCCGAAGGACTTGCCGCAGGCGCATTTGTCCCGCGCGTTGGGATTGTCGAAGACAAAGCCGGAGGACTCCAGGTCCGTGACGAAGTCAACGGTCATGCCGGCGAGATGGGGCTGGGAGCTTGCGTCGACGAATACCTTGACCCCGTCCGTCTCCATGACGGCATCCCCCTCGCGCGAGACGCTTTCCAGACCCATCAGGTATTTTAGGCCGGCGCAGCCGCCCGCCTCTACCATGATGCGAAAGCCCTCCGCCGGTTCGTCGGCGCGAGAAAGCGCGTGCTTGACGGCGGCGATGGCGTTTTCAGTGAGGGTGATCATGGGACTATTTTCTTGCTGATGCGTTTGCAAGCCACGCAGCACAGAACGTGCCAGAGAAGAAATTCGATTAAAACACCGGGTTTGCGGATTTGGCGCCCTGTCTCATATCCAACAATTGTCGGATGTCGGACAGAGTGAAACCTTGCGTACAAAAAGCGGCATTAGACACATCGCTAGTGTCGTCGCCTGAGCCAGCGTTCTCGATCATATGAATGTTGACCAGTGTAAGGGTGGAACTCTTAAGTCGAGCTGCGCTCCAAAAGCCGCGCCATCGTCACCACACAGTGCGATGGCGAATGCCGGGTGGTCGATAGCCGCATCGATCGCGCCTTCTCGAAGCAGGCGCGGTCGATTTCTGCGTCGGCCTGTGGGTGCCGAACACCACTAGCGTGATCGGCCCCGTGGCCTGTAGTGCGGCCGCCACTCGCGAGGGCCGACTGAGGCATTGTATATGCCGTGAAGCCAGGAGTTGGGCCAAAGCGCCGCCCAGGGAACAGCGCAATCACTGCCACTGCGCACGGCCGCTTTCCACTTGGACATGCTAAGTACAAGCTCGGTGTGCGCACCAAAAATCAGGTGGTGATGCTGCTGGCCTCCTCACGATCATCAATTCTCTGAGAAACAGAATCCCTCTTTAATCTACCTGTGCAAATGCACAGGTAGTCGCGGCATGAAGGTTCGCCTCCAATGGCAGGGTCATATCTGCGAGAAGACCATCATGATTGAGCTTATTGCGCCCGGCTGGTACGGCGCCTTTGCCGAAGAACTTCACGAAATGCACCGCCTGCGCTACCGCGTCTTCAAGGAGCGGCTCGACTGGAACGTGCGCACGACCGGCGGCTTCGAGATCGATTCATTCGATTCCCTAAAACCGCACTATCTATTGTTGCGCGATTCCGCCGGTCGCGTCGGGGGCGGTGTACGCCTTCTGCCCTCGACGGGGTCGACGATGTTGCGACATGTCTTTTCGAGGCTGTTGGAGGGGAGAACGGCACCCGAGGAACCGAGTGTCTGGGAAAGCAGCCGTTTCGCCCTTGATCTCCCACCGTCTGCACCGAAGGGCAGTGGGAGTATTGCTGTTGCTACCTATGAACTCCTTGCTGGCATGATCGAGTTCGGTTTGTCACGGCAGCTTACCCATATAGTCACGGTTACGGATTTGCGCATGGAGCGAATCCTGCGTCGCGCCGGATGGCCGCTGGCCCGGATCGGGCAGCCCCAGACAATCGGCACCACGCGCGCCATTGCCGGCTTCTTGGATGTCTCAGAGGAGAGCCTTGCTACGGTCCGCCACAATGGCGGTCTTGGCGGTCCCGTGCTGTGGGCGCCGGTACTCTGCACGGGCGCCTGACATGGTTATGATAGGTAATGACGCCGACTGGCCGGACTGGCAGGATGAGAAATCCTATCGCTACACGCAGCACCTGACGCGACGCGGCTGGGCTTGGGAGTTTCTGCGGCGCAATCCGGCCTTCCAGCGTGACTTGGGGCACGCGCTTGAGCAGGCAGAATTTGCAGAAAGGTGGTTCGACGTAGAAGTGGTGAGATCGTCGCTCGATCTGACGCGGTGGGGGCTCCTGTTTTGCAAGCTCGTTGAGGTGTGATGCGGCTGTGTTCTGGTACTCCCGCCAATGCCCTCATGTTCTGCCGGTCATTGCGGAAAAGGCATTGTCGCCCGAAACGCTTTCGTTTGATCTCGCTGCATTGCCATGTCGGGCCGCACTCGTGATCACGGCGGATGGTCGCCAACACGTCATGCTGCGAGATGCTCACCGGGACCTCCAGCTTGTCGTGGAGGGCGCGGATGTTTTGCGCCCCGTTCGGCTTTTCGTCGACGCGATCTGGCTCGCCGATCGAACGAGGCAGCACCTGAATGCGCTCGAATGCCTCAATGCTCTTTACGCGACTGGACAGCTTCCCCACAGGCTGTTTCCGCCCGAAGCGCGCGCCAGCCGTCTGCGGTTTGTCCTCCAGGCGCTCGACGGCTCGCTAGGCGGGGCGTCGCACCGTGAAATCGCAACGGCCCTGTTGGGCCAACAACGCGTCCAGGCCGACTGGACGGATCCGCGCAACCACCTTCGCGATCGCATCCGCCGTGCCGTCTGGCGCGGTCACATGCTCATGGATCGTGGCTATCGGGATTTCCTCGCCTGAAAGTAATGGAATAGCTCACCTGGAGCCGGTCAGCGCGCAAACAGTTCTTTGTATCCAGTCGTAACCATCCAGTTTGCCCGATCGAGATGGCTGCGAACCGCCATTCGGGCGCAGATGATTCGGGCAAATCGATGACAATGTGGCCCGTGATCCGCTGACCATCCGCGCATGGATATGCGCAAGTTGGTCGGACGAAATGCACGCAGGATCAGGGAGACGGCCGGCTTGACGCAGGAGCAGCTTGCCGAGATCTCCGGCTTCAGCCAGCAGTACATCAGCGGGCTGGAGAAGGGTAAAAGGAACCCCACCATCGTCACGCTTTATGAACTGGCACAAGCCCTCCGTGTCAGTCATATCGATCTGGTGCGACCTGACTGACCAGGATCAAGCGCAATTTGGAAATGACCGACGCGCCGCGGACATTGCGACCGCATCCACCATGTAGATGATGCTGCGCACACTCGGATAGGCGAACAGGCACGACGTGGTGCCAGTCGCGCCGCCAGCTTTGAGTGATCGCCGGGTATCGCCGGCCCAGTCCCCGGCCTCGAAGTCTTCCAGATCCTGCATGCCGGCTTGGAGTTCGCGCCACGGCAGATGACGCTGAGCATCGGCACGACGGCTTTGCAATCCTTCTGTGACATGAAATCAAGCAAATGGCGGATCAGGTGCACCATGCAGGTTAGCAATGTCGCCTGGGGAAAGGTGGCGCCTATCGCCTCCCGCTTGGCCAAGCAGTTCGCCAGCTTGCCGTCTTACCGGGACCTCGCCAATCTCGTTGCGTTCTTGTTTAGGCGTTGCAACAGATCCTTCAAGGAAATTCACGCAATCTTTGCGACCGCAAATCGCTGTCAATGGTACGCTCACCACAACTTTCGAGTTCAGTGGCGGCAGAAATCTGGTGTCGTTTTATGTTCCGCCGCCGAACAGCATTTTGCGGAGAGCCCGAAATGGCAAAGCCAGCAGGACGAGGGGTTCGGTTCTTCTATTTGGCGTCGTTCTGACCAATGATGAAACTTGTCGATCGCCTAATGACAGCAGCACATCTTGATCGCCTTCGGATCCTGGGCCTTTGCGCACATGCGGACCTAACGATCTGCGAGCTGGCGGAGATTCTCGATCTTCGCCGGGAGCGCGTTGCGCGACACGTCCAGATGCTGGCCAGAGCTGACTTTCTTTGCCGCAATCGACAAGGTCCTTGGTGCTCATATCATCTCAATGCAGGAGGCAAGGACGGAGGGTTGGTTCAATTCCTGGTCGATCTCCTGCCCCACGACGATGGGTATCATAAGCGGGACCTGGAGCGACTCGAGGCGGTACAAGACGCGCGGTCCAAGGGGACCTCCTCCTTGTCTTGAAATAGGATCAGTCCAATTGGAGCGCGAAACTGCCATGGACAATTCGGCCGGCGGCGCCATCACGGAGCCCGACACTTACAGGCGGCCTCATCTTGCGGCCGTAGATTTTCGCGTTCACGAATTGCTTCTAAGACAGGAGCGCCAGGAGCGGACAACTCTCAAACTTATCGCCTCCGAGAACTTTGCCTCCTCGGCGGTGTTGGAAGCGACCGGGTCGATTTTCACCAACAAGTATGCCGAGGGATACCCCGGTGCACGCTACTACGCCGGAAACGAGATCGTCGATGAGCTTGAGACCCTCGCGATCGAGCGCCTGAAAGCGCTATTTGGCAGTGAGCACGCCAACGTCCAGCCTTATTCGGGCTCACCAGCCAACCAGGCTGTCTATCGCGCGCTTTTGAGCCCCCATGACAAAGTCATGGGGCTGCCGTTGCCCGAAGGGGGCCATCTGACTCATGGGTGGTCCGTCAACTTTTCCGGCACTGATTATAAACGCGTCCCCTATGGGCTGCACGATAAGACGCAGCAAATTGACTATGACCGCTTGCGCGAGACCGCCAGGCGGGAACGGCCGAAACTCATTTGGGTCGGCGGAACTGCCTACCCGCGTGTCTTTGACTACGCGGCAATGGCAGAAATCGCTCTGGAGGCGAACTCTTATCTCGTGGCCGACATCGCCCACATCAGCGGCCTGATTGTCGCTGGAGCGCATCCGAATCCCGTGGTTCATTGCGACGTCGTCACCAGCACATCTCACAAGTCGATCCGCGGCCCCCGTGGAGGCTTTATTTTGTCGAAGAATGAAGATCGTTATCAGGCGCTCTATCATTCCACGAGCAAACACAATCTCGCCAAACGGATTGATCGCGCGGTGTTTCCTCAACTGCAAGGTGGGCCGCACATGAATACCATCGCCGCGCTCGCTGTTGCTTTGCAGGAAGCCGCGACCCCCTCTTTCCGCACCTACGGTCACCAGATCGTCAAGAATGCCAAGGCGCTGGCCGAGGCGCTTCTGGGTCGTGGTTATTATCTGGTCACCGGCGGGACTGACAATCACATGCTGATCCTTGATCTTCGGGACCGGCCGCTATCAGGCAAAGCCTATGCCGAGCGCCTGGCAAAGGCAGGCATCATTACGAACTTTAGTATGGTGCCGGGCGACCCGCGCGACCCGACGGTCACAAGCGGAATCCGCTTGGGGTCGCCGGCAGTGACGTCCATGGGCATGCGTGAAGGGGAAATGGTGCAGATCGCCGCTTTCATTGATTTGGTCTGCCGCCAGCCCGACGACGAGGAAGTTCATGTGAACGTGCGAAGAGACGTTGCCGACTTCTGCGCTGCGTTCGATGTTCCCGGCATCAGCGACCGGTAAGCCACCTCAATCCAGAAACTTCCCACCTTCCAACACTTGCAGCGAGGACATTCCATGACCAGGCAGTTCGTGTTCTCTTCCGAATCCGTCGGCGCGGGACACCCCGACAAGATGGCAGACAACATCTCGGATGCCATCCTCGATGCCATCCTCCGCACCGACCCGAAGGCGCGCGTCGCCTGTGAAACGTTGGTGAAGACAGGGATGGTCGTTCTGGCTGGCGAGATCACCAGCCACGCGGAGATCGATTACAGCCAAGTTGCCCGCGATACGATCCTCGATATTGGGTACGACGACGATGCCATCGGCTTTGATGGTCGACGTTGCGCCGTCGTTCTGGCTCTCTCCGAGCAGTCGCCCGACATAAGCCAGGGCGTTGATGAAGGACGAGGGCAGGACCTCGAGCAGGGGGCGGGGGATCAGGGCCTCATGTTTGGATTCGCATGCAACGAGACGGATACATTGATGCCCTTGCCGATCCAACTCGCTCACCACTTGACGAAAAGACAGGCAGAGGTCCGGAAAACGGGACAGCTTGGCTGGCTGCGTCCGGACGTGAAATCTCAAGTGTCCGTACGCTACGAGGGTCTCCGCCCGGTGGCGCTGGAGACTATAGTCCTGTCAACGCAGCATGACGAGGCGGTCTCCCAAGATACAGTCCGCGAAGGCGTCATTGAGGAGATCATAAAACCGGTCCTGCCAACCCATCTGGATACTTCGGAGATCAGATTTCTGGTCAACCCAACAGGGCGGTTCGTGGTCGGTGGGCCTGCTGGCGATTGCGGGCTCACTGGACGTAAGATCATCGTCGATACCTACGGTGGAACGGGGCGTCACGGCGGCGGCGCCTTTTCGGGCAAGGACCCATCTAAGGTTGACCGCTCGGCCGCCTATGCGGCGCGGTATGTCGCAAAGAATATCGTTGCCAGCGGACTTGCGGAGGTCTGCGAGGTTCAGCTTGCCTACGCGATCGGCGTGGCCAGTCCGGTTTCTGTCATGGTCAATACCTTCGGAACCGCAAGGATTGACGAAAAAAGGATCGAGTGCCTTGTTCTTGAGCTGTTCGATCTCCGGCCGAAAGGCATCATCAAGATGCTTGATCTCTTACGCCCGATATACCGCCCGACGGCGACATACGGACACTTCGGCCGTGAAGAGCCTGAATTCACCTGGGAGAAGACGGACAGAGCCGATGACTTGCTGCGTGAAGCAGGACCGGCAGCTGCGTGAGGGCCGCTGGGTCAAGCGCATGCGGCAACCCATTTCAACTCGCTAGACCCGCGCCCGGGCGGCATAGCAGCAAGCCGGTGGGTAGTTGGCGGAGACATTGATGCCGGATTATGACGTGCTTTGCATCGGCAATGCCATTGTCGACATCATCGCCCAGTGCGACGAGGACTTCCTCGAGACCAACGGCATCATCAAGGGCGCGATGAACCTCATCGACACCCAGCGCGCCGAACTGCTCTACAGCCGCATGGGCCCGGCGATCGAGGCGTCCGGCGGCAGCGCCGGCAACACGGCGGCCGGTGTTGCCTCCTTCGGCGGCCGCGCCGCCTTCTTCGGCAAGGTCTCCAACGATGCGCTGGGCGAAATCTACGCCCATGACATTCATGCGCAGGGTGTCGCCTTCGACACAAAGCCACTCAAGGGCGAGCCGCCGACGGCGCGCTCGATGATCTTCGTCACCCCCGACGGCGAACGCTCGATGAACACCTATCTCGGCGCCTGCGTCGAACTCGGGCCGGAAGATGTCGAGGCCGACAAGGCGTCGGGTGCGGCGGTCACCTATTTCGAAGGCTATCTCTGGGACCCGCCGCGCGCCAAAGAGGCGATCCGGCAGACGGCGAAGCTGGCGCACGCAGCCGGCCGCGAGGTCTCGATGACCCTCTCGGATTCGTTCTGCGTCGACCGCTACCGCGACGAGTTCCTCGACCTGATGCGCTCGGGCACCGTCGACATCGGCTTCGCCAACAGCCACGAGATCAAGTCGCTCTACCAGACATCGTCGTTCGACGAGGCGCTGGCGCAGATCCGCAAGGATTGCCGGATCGCCGCCGTCACCCGCTCAGAAAAGGGCTCGGTCATCGTGCGCGGCAACGAGACCGTGGTCATCCAAGCGACGGCGATCCGGGAACTGGTCGACACGACCGGCGCCGGCGATCTCTACGCCGCCGGTTTCCTGCATGGCTATACGCAGGGCCGCGACCTCAAGACCTGCGGCGACCTTGGCTCACTGGCGGCCGGATTGGTGATCCAGCAGATCGGCCCCAGGCCACGGCAGAATTTGCGCCGCGAGGCTGAGCAGGCGGGGTTGATCTAGCCGGACGACTCAACGACAAGCTGCCCGTCTCCCTCCTGCAGGCTGTGCGGGTAAATTGCGCGTAAATCGAAATGTCGGATGCGCATCCGCGTGAGGCGGCAGCCCGGGGCGTGTCACGATCGAAACGGTTGATCGCGGTGCCGCCCTTCAGCGCGACCCTTTTGCCGTGCGATATGGGGAACGCGTTCGGATCAGCAGGTCGACCTGTCGCATATTGCTCATCCGCCATCGTCGACTTCGTGTGGCAACAGGTCGGCCGGGATCGTGATGCGATAGAGCGGGTGAAGCGGCCAACTGGTGAATTGACATCAATGCATCGCCCGATTGAGATTATCCTGCCGGGAGGCGCAATGAGGTGTTCAGCCGAGTCGAGACGATCATGGGAAAATATAAAGACCATCGTGAGCCACGCCGGCATCGTCATGACGATGACCCGGTTTCTTTTGCGGAACGGCCTTCCGAGCTAAGCTACTTTCAGCGTTCGTCCACTGTAACCGCGGATCCTGTCGACGCCGAAGTGGTGTGGTTCAACACCAGCAAGGGTTTTGGCTTTGTCAAATTGCCGGAGGGCATCGAGGCCTATCTGCACATCCGGGTGCTGGAGGCGGCCGGGAGCCGCGGTGTTTCCGAGGGAACGCGTCTCAAGGTCACAACGGAAGAAAGTCCAAGAGGTCATCAGGTCGCGCAAGTGCTGGAGGTAGGCGGTCAGACCGCGAAACCTCAGGTGCATACGCGTTGCGCTGGAGAGTCCACCGCCGGGACGAGCGCCCAGTTGGAGAGCGAGGCCACGGTCAAATGGTACAATCCCCAAAAGGGCTTCGGCTTCATTGCACCTGAAAACGGTGAGAAGGACATCTTCGTTCATGCCACCGCGCTGACCCGCTCAGGACTCAGCATGCTGATGGAGGGTCAGAAGGTGTTTGTCCAATGCGGGCAGGGCAAGAAAGGCCTGGAAGTTCGGAGCATTCGCCTCGCTTAGAGCCAAATGCGTTGGCCTACCGAAATCGCGCCTCAGACAAAGAAAAAGCCCGCTACCGGGAGGAGGTGGCAGCGGGCTCGATTTAGAATGAGACGCGGGAGGAGGTGCGCCTCATTCAGCGTCGGCACCACATCTGGGAGGAGTAGATGGCCGACACCATGATCATACCGATCGCCCCGGATATTGCAACGCACAAATTTTATCTCGCGAGTGCGAAATCATGCCTGATCCGCCTAGCCCATCCTGAAAAATTGCGGTCAGGCTGCGGCTTTCTTGCGGGCACGCTTGGCAGGTGCCGGCGCTCCCGGTTCCTTCGGCTTGCGGCCCAGACCCATGGTCTTGGCCAATGCCGAGCGCGCCGCAGCGTAGTTCGGCGCCACCATGGGATAGTCCGCCGGCAGCTCCCATTTTGCGCGATATTCGTCGGGCGTAAGGCCATAGTGGGTAGCCAGGTGACGCTTGAGCGACTTGAACTTCTTACCGTCCTCAAGGCTGACAATATAATCGGGTGTAACCGATTTTCTGATCGGTACGGCAGGCTTGAGAGCTTCCGATTTTTCTGGTGCGGCACCACCAGCAGTGCCTTTCAATGCGATGTGGATCTGGCCGATAAGCCCAGGCAGTTCACCGACGGGAACCGGATTGTTCGAAACATAGGCTGAGACGACATGGGCGGTGAGTTCGATGAGGTTGTCGGCTTTGCTCTCGGTTTCTTCGGTCATGAAAACGCTCCTGCGGAATTAGAGTAGCCGGGTAAGAATCATCTCGTAGCTTAATAGTGACGACCGCGTTTGATGGCAACCAAAGCCATTGCATGATGTGTTGGCGGATCGCTGCACGCCCGGTCGCCGTCGCGGATCTTCCTCTTGAACCGTCATCGCCCTGACAACACATTGTGTCAGGGTCGCCTCGCGTCGATGCGGCGCCTCTTCACACAAATTGGCTATTTGGAAGGTTGGAGGAACGAATGAACGCTGAGGCTTTCAGCAGCCCGCTTTTCGTGAGGCGCGCAACGCACATCATCCAAGAGATCGCCGGCCTTGCGGATGCAATCGATTTTCTCAATGAATGGCCGGAAGATCGCAGAGACATGATCCACGAAGCCGCCCTGAGGGCATGCTACGATGCGTACGATGGGCGCAAGCCGGTAAGCACGGCGCGCAATGCCTTTTTCGGCTTTGCGAAGCGGGTCGCCATCTTGGAAGATTCAACCTCCGCGATGCAGTGGATCGCCGCCTGCAGATCGGGCAGTGGAAAAGTGCAGGTGTAGACTTCGACGGCATGTTTGAGACTGGCGCGAGACGCGTCAAACAGTGCAGTATGTCCAGGTTTCACAGCTAGACCACGCGAGTGAGAAGCAGTTCCTCACCACCGACTACAAAACCGCAGATCGCACGCAACCTGACCATGGCCAGACGCAGCTCATGGCGATCGCTTGGTCGGCAATGGCCAGGTTCGGCGGCGCAGATGCAGCGGTGGCGTTCGGCTGAGTAAATAAATGCGACCCGGGGCTGTTTGCCGCATAGTGGCTGTGGAGGAGGGGAGAGATGACCGGCTTGATCAGATTTGAGAGGCCAGTCGTTGTTCAGGTTAGCCGCCGCAGCTCGGAGCGTATCGTGTTCGACGTCAACGACGCGGCCGCTATATTGCTGCGGGATCTGCATCATAAGACCGATAAGCGCAGAATTGCGATGGACACCTGTCTGCAGGTGTTACGCGGTAAGACCCATCCACCAGCCGCTCGACGAGCTTTCGTCGCAGCCGCGCTCGAAGCACGCATTCTACGCAGCGATTGAGATTTAGGGCGCCGCTCATGAATTTCGGCCATCTGCACATCGCTATTGAGCGCGCTCCGAATACCCCTGCCGGCATCGCCAGGTGCAAGCCAACCCCTCTCCTTCCGCGACGGCTTTCCTGGTCCGGCGCCTGATCTTCCACCATCGAAGCACAAGGGTCCGCCAGCCAGCTGCGGCCGCTCGGCTTCGCCGTCGCGGTGATCGTGATTGCAGCCAGAGGCAGACGGAGCCATCAAGCGGGAATTGGCCCGCTGCAGATGGCGGAGCCTCGATGCCGCCTCAACAGTCTCCACAAGTGCCGTTTGAACCTTCCCCAGCTTGGCCCTGTATCCGGTTCCCGGAACACGCTCCGCGGACCAGCGCGTGATCGCCGATGCTTCTCCCGATGGTCGGGACTGGGGTTTCGGCGACCAAGGGCGGGGAGACGATAGTGATTTCGATTATCCCAATACGGAATAATCCGAAACGGGCTGGCGGAGAGCCGTCTCGTTTCTGGCCGGCTCATTTGAGGCCCAAGCCTCCTCGATCGCCCGCCAACGGAGGCCTCTGGAACAGCTGACTTCAACGCGCCGTAACAAGGGCCGCGGCCAGGCCAAGCTTGCCGAGGCGTTTCGTCACCGGCAGCTCGATTGCCTTGGGTGCGCCGGATAGACTCCCCCTCGATGCCCGGTGTGGCGTTGCCGCTCACCGCCGGCGAGGGGCACCGAGCCCTACGCGGTCTGCGCTTTTTCCCGAATTGCGCGTGCTGCAGCCACCATGTTCACCAGGGCAGGGCGGACCTCCTCCCATCTGCGCGTTTTGAGACCGCAGTCGGGATTCACCCACAGTTGGCCATCCGACAATCGATCGCGCGCAAGCATGATGAGGTTGGAAATCTCGCCCACTTCCGGGACCCGCGGCGAGTGAATGTCATAGACACCAGGACCGATCTCGTTCGGATACTTGAAGGTTCGCAGCGTATCGAGCAGTTCCATCTGCGAGCGCGAGGTTTCAATGGAGATCACATCGGCATCCATTGCAGCAATCGCGTCCACGATGTCGCCGAACTCGGAGTAGCACATATGGGTGTGAATCTGGGTCGCATCGCCAACCGCCGTTGAAGCCAGCCGGAAGCATTCGACGGCCCAGTCGAGATAGGTTTCCCAGTCGGCCTCACGAAGCGGCAAGCCCTCGCGCAGTGCGGCTTCGTCGATCTGGATCATCTTGGCGCCGGCCTTTTCGAGGTCGCTCACTTCATCGCGAATGGCGAGCGCGACCTGGCGGCAGACGGCTGAGCGGGCAAGGTCGTCTCGGACGAAGGACCAGTTGAGGATCGTCACCGGGCCGGTAAGCATGCCCTTCACCGGCTTTAGCGTCAGCGACTGGGCGTATCGCCACCAGTGTAGTGTCATCGGATTTTGTCGCGACACATCGCCAATGATGATCGGGGGTCGCACAAAGCGCGAGCCATAGCTCTGCACCCACCCATGCTGCGTGAAGGCAAAGCCGCGGAGCTGCTCGGCGAAATACTGCACCATATCGTTGCGCTCGAATTCGCCGTGGACCAGCACGTCGAGTCCGATCTCTTCTTGCCAGCGAACGGCGGCTTCTATCTCTTTCTTCAGGAACGCCTCATAGTCGACGTAACTCAGCTCGCCTTTGGCATGGGCTGCCCGCGCCTTGCGAACCTCGGCTGTTTGCGGGAAGGAGCCAATCGTCGTGGTGGGGAAGGATGGCAAGCCAAACGTGTCGGCCTGAAGCTTGGAGCGCACGTCGAATGCGCTCTTCCGGCGCGTCATGGCGACCTTGATGCTGGCGACCCGACCTTCGACGAGCGGATCATGCACCTTAGCGGATGTCGCGCGAGCGGCGGCAGCCTCAGCCGACGCCTCTAGTTCGGCGGCGACCGCGTCCCGGCCTTCAGCCAGGGCACGGGCGAGCACGACCAGCTCGTCGGTTTTTTGCGCCGCGAAGGCGAGCCACGATTTCACGTCCGCATCGAGTGTCGTCTCCATGTCCAGGTCGATCGGCACATGCAGCATCGAGCAGGACGGGGCGATCTCCACGCGGTCCAACGGCCAGTCGGCGACGATCGGCTTGATGCGGTCAAGTATGGCAGGCAGGTTCGCGCGCCAGACGTTGCGGCCGTCGATCAGCCCGAGCGAGAGCACAAGTTCCTTCTGCGCGAGCCGGCCGACGGTCTCCAACTGCTCTGGAGCGCGCACGAGATCGACGTGCAGTCCCGCCACGGGCAGAGAAATTGCGGTCTCGAGATTGTCTCCCAGCGATCCGAAATAGGTAGCGACCATGATCTTCAACTCGGGTGCTGCTTTCGCCAGCCGGCAGTAGGCGAATTGGAGCGCATCCCGTTCGTTGGGAATCAGATCCAGCACGAGCGCCGGCTCATCGATCTGTACCCAATCGGCTCCCGCGAGCTTCAGCCTCCGCAGGAGCTCCTCGTAGACGGGCAGCAGCCGTGGCAGGAGCGCGATAGGGTTGAAACCTTCCTCAGGTGACTTCGCCAACTTGAGAAAGGTAACCGGTCCAAGCAGGACCGGGCGCGTGTGGATGCCGAGCGCCTTGGCCTCGAGGAAATGATCGACCGGTTTCGCCGACGAGAGGGCAAAGCTCTGATCGTCGGTAAGTTCCGGCACAATGTAGTGATAGTTGGTGTCGAACCATTTGGTCATTTCCATCGCGGCAAGGCCATGCCCGTTGGCCGCATGCTCGTCACCGGCATGTCCGCAATCAGCGGCCTGATCTTGGTTGCCGCGCGCCATGGCGAAATAGGTATCGAGTGGGACCTCGCCGTCAGTCCAGGTGTATCGTGCCGGCACGGCGCCGACCATGGCGACGGTGTCGAGCACATGGTCATAAAGCGAGAAATCGTTGGACGGGATTTTCGACACGCCGCGATCGTGCTGCTCCCTCCAGCTGGCGGCGCGTAGCGCCTTCGCCGTCGCGAGCAGGTCGGCAGCGGGAGATTTTCCGGACCAGTAGCTTTCAAGCGCGAATTTGAGTTCCCGCCGTCGACCGATACGCGGCACGCCGAGCGTTGCCACTGGAATTTGTTGAGAGACAGTCATGCCATACCCCGATGGTTGGGGCGTGGGGACAAGGAACGCGCGAGTAGGCGGCACGAAGCCAGGCTACCGCGGCCACCGAGACACCCCGCCCGTGGACGTTGTTCGTCGTGGCAGGTCTCCTGGCTCGCGGGTCAAAGCCTCTGCCCGTCTTCCCGAGGCCGTTCGCCTCAGTGACACCAATGGGCTTGGCTCGCCGCTAACAGTTGCGGGGGCAGCGCCGGCATCGCACCGGCTTCCCTCTTAGCTCCGCTACGGCAGTGCCGCGCGGAGAACCACGACATGCGCACAATCACAGCAGCTTCGCTCCTTGTCAATACATATAACGAGATGTTTATGTGATGATGCGAATAATGCCCTTGCGCTGATCGGTCTCTTTCGCCCAAAGCCGCTTACGATGCCGCCTCTTATCAGTGCAGGCTCGGAGAGGTCTTTGTCCCATCGGCACGAAAAGAGCGTGTCGCAACAGGCGTTGTCGCATGCGGCCGACGTTGCCAATGCCGCTGATGTGCGAGCCTTCCAACTATCTCAACGAGAAAAGGAAAAGCTCCGGCCTCACCGAGGCCACCAAGAACGAAGCGCCGTGGATCGGCGCTGATCCGCAAGACTTTGCAACCGTCAGATATGCAGCGGGCGGTTCTTACGCGAGGCCGCGAACGCGGCTTTGGGAACCCAATCGCGGGCGAGGATTGGTTGGAGCGGGTTCGTGCCGATAGTGAATTTCCTACCCTTCGCCCACATTATTGAGCATGTGCCCGAGCGAGCACACAAGGCCGCATCAAGAGAAAGCCCGGTCAACTGTAGGGCTTCTTCATTCTTGATTTCATTGGATACGCCCGGCCGCCCTGAGTTTCTTGATTCGACTATTTTTCAGCTCAGGAGGCAAAAAGTTAACGCGATTGTCCAGTTTAGTCATGAATTGCTCGAAATCCATATTGATCTGATTTATAAACAGTCGATTCGAGTACATCTTCCGAACCTGATGATCATCTCTTGGAAAGACAGTGTACCAAGGGATGCCTCGGTTTTTCTGCCTGATTGAGTATAATTCAGCACCAATGTCCATATCACTGAAAGAATATCCAATGAGTAGGACGCAGCTGTTCTCAAATCCGCCCATGGCTTTTGATATCATCTTTCGATACGATGATATCATTTCAAAATAATCGAATTGAGTTATAACCAAGCCACCTTTACCGACCGGCTCGTGGGCGTAGGTTAAACTTCCGTGCGGCTTGTAGAGCGGCATGCGACCGCTCAAAGCTTGCCTATCATCATAAATTATGTCCGGGGGGAGAGAGCTACTCGATTTGTAGCCAAGCTCAACTAGCTCATCGTAGTTGGTCGTGAATATCGACCGCGCTCCCAGATTGGCCAGTGCAACATGCTGCCACAATGGCAGGAAGCAGGTAAAATGTTCGACCAAGAACTCAGACATCGGCGTTCGGCCGGTCTTGGTTTCGATTATCGCGGCGGCATGCTCTAGGCTCATGAGCTTTAGGCTCTCCGGGTCAAACGCAGTCGAGCCGTCATGCTTGAAACGCTGCCATAGCGTGTTTCGCAGAGCATATGCGTTGGGAAGATCCTCGCCCAATTTGTTCTTGGCGCCTATCGAAGCTCCTGCGCCTAGAAAAATTGTCAACCGTCCGCGAAACAAATCCCAATTGGACACGAAGTCTTCGAAGTTGTCGTCGATTTTGCCCGGCACGCGTTAGAACCTTATGTGGGGAAGTGATTTTGTGTACTAGACGCGGAGTGCGACTCATAGTCTTAAAGCAACATGGTCACAAAAATATTAGGCGGACGTTACGTCCTCAAAAGGAAGCTGCTGCCGGGTAGTGTCGAGCGGGGCGAGCCTGAGTTATGGCAAGCACAGGACGCCGGTGACGTGTACTATGTCAAATTGTGGCCTCGTCGCAGCGGCGACGAAATGGACATCCGGGCCTTGTGGAATCGAGAGGTTAGAGGCCTCAGGCGGCTTCAAAGCTATCCTGGAGCCAGCCAGAGGTTCATGACCCTCCAAGATCTCGGCATCACTGACGATTATTTTTTTATCGCGCTGGAAGGCGGGCGACGCGGAATCCTATCGGAATTGCTTGAGCGAAGGCAGAACGTCCACTGGCTGCTTAACTTGACAGTGGCATCGAGGAGACGACCGCTGTGGGAGGGGCTTTTACGCATATCCGAAGCCTTACGCCTTTTACATGACGGCGGCACGATCCACCGGACGCTTTCCTCGGCTTCAATTTTCGTTGGCCCTGACGGCAGCAACGACTTTCGATTGAGTGGTTTCGAATGGTCGCTGCGAATTGCAGGTAACGACGGTGCTTCAGCAAATCCGGCCAAGCAACGCGTCGCGAGGCCACCGGAACTTGAGCGCGGTCCTGGTGAGTTCTCGACAGCCACCGATTGGTTCGACTTCGGACTACTAGCTGCGGAGATGTTTGGTGCGCCGGTCAGAACTGTAAGAAAACTCAGTGCGCTAAAAAAAGCGATTACCGATCTCCCAACTCTGCGAGAGCGAGAAAAGACGCTTCTCCTGTCGTTACTTGAGGAAGAAGCAGATCGCCGTTTGGTGGATGGTGAGTCCGTGGAGCGGGCCATCCGCGATATTGTTGTCGGCCTAGAAGCTGTTGCATCCGCGTCCAGCAATCCAATTGTTGTTGCGGTGCGCTTAGGGCCCCTTACGGACCTGTCTCGCGCCATAGAGCGTATCGCGGGAGACCAGGCCCGCGCCGACGCCGTCGAGAATCAAAGAAAATGGATCGAAAATGACTTACGGGGTGACATCCGCGTGATCGCTCGGAGCTACCCGAGGCGTCGATTTATCCTGAAAGGCTCGAAGCTTGAGTATCGAGTATCTCAGTGGGATTTGCCTCAGGGGGGCGCAACTTGGGATGTAGGATATTGCGATTCAGTTGAAGAATATCCGAAGTCTTTCCAAGGGGACGACATTCTTAACACTGGTGAACGAAAATTACAGATTCGCCTATACCCCCACGTACGCAACAACATTAACTCGATCCGGGACAAAAGTCTTCCTTGGGATAAGGCATTTCCGCCTAGGGTGGTTGACGCAACCGTAGAACCACACCTTCAAGATGTCCACGATTTCTTCAGGGTCACCCAGCAGATAGACACTCTTTTGATTGCTGCTCAGATTTGCCCCGTTCGAGTGATAGAAGTCGATACGATGGGGGGCATCACCTATATCTCGGTGACCCCCGTCAAGGAAGTCGAACGTAATGAGCTGTGTACGTTCCTCAAGCTTTCGCCGCCTGCCGATCAAGTTGCAGACTGGTTTGGCTTGGGTGCTGAAGAAATTTCAGATGATGACGAACAAGAGCCGAGCAGAGATACCTACTATCTTCTTGATAGAAGGACGATCTCGCGTGACCCGCAGGGGGCCGTGCAATGGTCATTTGACCGCAGAGAGATGAATTCTGGAGGCCCCCGCTACCATTTTGTTACGGAGCAAGGCGCCGTAACACGTGCTGGTGCAACGCTCTACTTGGCTCGGAACTTCGGTGGAACCATTGCGCAGATTCGGAGGCGTCACAAAGCCATTGAAGATTTGCGCCAGCACACTTCGTTGTTGCGACTAATCGCGGACCCCTACATTGCGAGCAGGCGCGGGTTAGACCGGGCACCGGCAGGAAGAGCAGCAATCGATCTTGACGAATCGAAAAGAAAAACAATCGAGCAACTTTGGCAGGTTTATCCATCCTTTGCAGTCCAAGGGCCGCCGGGGACTGGCAAGACAACTCTAATCCAAGCGTTCTCTGATCGCCTGCTTACTGACGACCCAACGGCGCAGGTTCTTCTTACGGCCCATTCTCATCACACCGTTGACGATGTGCTCCAGAAGACCTCAAAGCTTTTCAATGAGCTGCCCCCAAACAGTCGCCCAATCCTTCTCAGGCTGGGCGCCCGGCAAGGGTCTGATTTCGATATTGATGCCACGACCAACGTCATTTTGGATTCCCTCGCGGCTAGTGAAATGGCGCAGGCCGCGCCAGGGTTTCTTAAGGAGAAGCTGGCGGAGGCCATATCGTCTCCGGATGAACACATGAGCCCAAGCGTTGAACGGAAGGCAATGCAACTGCTCATCCAAGATGCGGCGAATCTAACGTTTGCCACGTCCAACGCGCCTGACTTAGCCGAGCTTTCCAACAGGGGGCGGCGGTTTGATTGGTCTGTAATTGAAGAAGCGGGCAAGGCGCATGGCTTCGATATGGCGGCGGCGTTGCAGGCAAGCCATCGCATTTTGCTGATTGGAGATCACCATCAGCTCCCTCCCTACAACGCAGAGACATTTGAGGACCTTTTAGGGGAACCTCTTCGAGTACAAAAGGCTGTGCAATTGGGTGCTCAGTTCGCTCCCGGACTGGTTGACCCCGCTCTCGTCGATGAGGATCCTAGCAAAGATAGCTTTGCCGACCGCTGCACCAAGTGGAGATCAATGGTTCGCTTTTTCGGCCGCTTCTTCGAGCAAAGCATGGGAGAAGGCATAGGATTAGACGGGCCAGCCTCCACGCTGACCGATCAGCACAGGATGCATCCAGACATCGCGGACTTGGTGGGCCGAATATTTTATCCAGATGACAGCGGCACTCTCCTGAAAACTCCTGACGAGGCGAAGGTGAAATTTGAAGGCCTACCTCCATACGACATAACCGGCTCTTCTTGGATGCCGGAGGCGCGGATAATTTGGCGTGACGTTCCCTGGATACAGAAGGAAAAGTTTTCGGTCGGCGAGCAAACGGGACTTTTTGTTTCGGACAGCGAAGCCGAAGCGGTTGTTGACACTCTTCAACAGTTTCGGCCGCGCGGAAGCCAAAAGTGTCACATCCAGATTTTGTCGCCATACAACGATCAGTTGAAGCTTATCCGAAAAAAGATCGAGGCTGCGAGGGGGGCTGGGACACTTGACTTGATGTTCCAATCGCCTTTCGATCTTACGGTCGACAAACGGCTTGGTGCGACGGTTGATGAATTCCAAGGAAGTGAGGCTGATATTGTCATAGTAAGTCTCGTGCGGAACAATGCGTTGGTTCCGTGGAAGAGCCTTGGGTTTCTTAAGCAAGAGACGAGAATGAACGTTTTGCTTAGTAGGGCAAAACAGAAGCTTGTAATTGTAGGAAGCTGGGATTTTTTTTCGAGCAGATGCAACGATTTCACCCCAGAAGAGGCTGATTACGCCTACATCGGACGAATGATGGCGTTCATGGAGAGAGCGCAGGTAAATAGAACGTTGGTTCGGACAGGAGGCCACTCGTGACCTCACTCTACGTTCCAGTCTTCCGCGTTGCGGTGAACTATGTGGTGAATTTTGGCCGGCGGTGGAGTGTTCTTGAGCAGATGTTGCTGCTCGAATTGGCTTCTGGGCGACACTCTGTGCGTGAGTTAGCCCGAAAATCTCTGGTTCCGGACCGTCTTGTCGTGGAGGGCTTGATCAATCTAATGCGGGTGGGTTGGATTGAAGTTCGATCCACATCAGCAGGGAATTTTTTCACGGCTACCACCGCCGGCAAAAGACGGGCCGCCGACGAAAGTCTGCCTGCCCAGCTACAGCGCGGCGGGCGTTGGATATCGCTATGTTTTGATCGATTGTCGGGAAGCTGGCTTAGAGCAGACGATCTTGATCTGGTGTATGAAAAAGACCTGCCGGAGAACCCAAACCTCCTTGAGCCGATTGAACAAAATTACGATCCGAACGACGCGACCATTCGCGATCTTCTATATTTAGGCGTTGACGAGGATCTGGAGGACGAAGAGCCGAAGTTACGGACACCGTCCAGGCCCTACGCTCGGATTTATCTTGACATGGGGGAGCTCACAGGTCTCCCCGACTACGCCCCTATGCGTCTCAGGGAAAAGCTACGCGCACAACTCATTAAACTTGGGGCCGTCCCAATGAAGCGGGCCGCCAAGATCAGCACCGGCATGGGCGAGGGAGTCGGGCGTGCGTCCTTGGATTCAAGTAACTTTATCGTTGGTGGGGAGGAACACTTTGAATTTCTTCAGAGTGCTCTGAGATCTACAAAATCATACATTGCGTTCCACTCTTGCTTCGTTCATCCAGAGACAGTCAAAAGACTTCTGCCATCATTTTCAGAGGCGGCTAGGCGCGGCGTAAAAGTTGATCTGTTGTGGGGATTGCGCGTAGACGCTGAAGACCCGAAGCCTGCTGCCCCCATCGGGGAAGTGCAACAGTTGCTTGCAATGCTGCCCCAATCTGCAAACCAACGTATACAGCTATCTCCAAATTCATCAGGTTCTCACGCCAAGATCATCATCTTTGACGACAAAGAGCTCGGCTGGACTACCGTCGTGGGATCCTGCAACTATTTGTCTTCATGGTACAGCGCCAAGGACGTGTCGCTTCGGACCACCTCGCGAGTAGTTGGGCGCGAGGTGGTGGGTCAACTCATCAGCGCCCAGGTTCCCTCAGCGGGGAGTTGGCCCGCTGTAGCTAGAAGACTGCGCAGTGTTTGGCAGGCAATTCGCAGTTTCGATCCGCAAACAGAGGCAGGCGAGTACTCTATTGAACTCTTGGTTGACGAGGACCATTACGCGTGCATTACGCGAGCGCGGGATGAGGCCAAGTCCCGAATATTGATTGGGTGTGATCTCTTCGGCTTGGCAGCCGAAACCTCGGTGGTGGTTCCGATGGAGGTTGCGGCTCGAGACGGTTGCCGAGTAGAACTCATGTACAATCGGCCCAGCAAGACTATGACAGAGCAGGGCCGGGCACCCAGTGTGAACGAACTTGCCGCACGCGGCTTGGAATTGCACCGCGATCCGTCACTGCACGGCAAGTTCCTTATCGTTGATAACGACACCGTGGCGGTGACGAGCTTCAACTGGCTCTCCACTTCGGTTTCCGGCGCCCGATCGCGCGGCGCCGAGCTTGGTTTGCACGTACGAGGGCCGGGGGTTGGCTCGTGGTTGGCAGAGAAGTTGACTGCTGAGCAAAGCGCCGGATCAGAACGGGCTCCCTAAACAATTCGGGATCCCACTTCGTGGCACGGTCTATATGCAGACACGCGGTGCCGTCAATGCGCTCGGGTTTGACCCGGAGGCAGATCGAAGTGGGGCCGAATGGTTCAAGCGTTCAGCGGGTGGCGGAGAGGTGGTTGCGGGGGCGCGCTGCAGACCCAAAGACCGGCCATCCCGTGGACATTGCTCCCGAGGAAGCAGAATCCGCGTACGGGCTTTGGCGCATCTGGCGCCCTGTGGCGGCGAGAAAGACGCGCGGTAGTTGCGGCGCCGACGGCACGCGCGACCACAAGGCTCGTCCGGGACGATTTCGGCTTGTGCCCACAGGTGCGCCACCGCGTCGGCCTTATAGATCGAGTTCCAATGGACGATCGCCGCGGTGAGGAGGTTTCAAGCCCGACGCCCGGTATTGCTGGGCCTCATGCCGCCAGCGTCTCGAACAACTGCGCGGCGGTCGCCTCGACCTGCTGCGCGAGCAACTTCACCCTGCGGTTGCCGAAGGCCAGCGCGTAACTGGGCATGCTCGCCCCCCTCGCGCGAGCGAGCCGAGATCCGGGGTGAATGCCGCACTCTCTAAGCGACGGAAGGGCGGAAGGTGACCGGCAGGCGCTGCGGGCAGCGAATGACGTAAGACGGCATGTAGACGACGTCCTCCGCGGCGATGGCCAGCGCCAGATCCTCCAGCCGCCCGAACAGCGCGGGGAAGGCGCAGCGCAATTCCAGGCGCGCCAGCGCAGCGCCCAGGCAGGAATGCGGCCCCTCGCCGAACGACAAATGCGGGTTGTGCCGCCGGGTGACATCGAATCTGTCGGCGCCGGGACCGAAGGCCTTTTCGTCCCGGTTCGCCGCATGGAACGCCATCAGGACGGCATCGCCGCGGCGGACCAGGCATCCGTCGATCTCCACGTCCTGGGTGGCATAGCGGAACGGCAGATTGGCCGCTGAGCTGCCCCAGCGCAGGATCTCCTCGATCGCCTGTGACCACGGAACTTGGCCGCTGCGCACCAAGTGCAGTTGCTGCGGATGCGTCAGCAATGCCAGCACGCCATTGCCGATGACGCCGGCGGTGGTCACGAAGCCCGCAGAGAGCACCATGAACAGCATGTCGATGAGCTCGGTGTCGGAAACGAGCTCGCCTTTGTCACGCGCGACGATCAGGGCCGAAGCCAGATCATCGCCGAGCTGGCCCCGCTTGAGCGCGATCAGGCGACGGAAGAACTCCGGGATGCGCTGCCGCGTCTGTCGCACCTCTTCGGCTGTGGCGGAGGTGTTGGCCAGGCTGTAGGTGAGCGCGACGATCTCTTCGCGCTGTTCGTCCGGCAAACCGAACAGTTCGGCGATCACGTTGGTGGGCAGCGGAGCGGCGAACTCGCACATCAGATCGGCACTGCCGCCGCGCTGCGCTATCTCGGCCAGGAGTCGATCGACGCATTGTTCGACCCGTGGCGCCAGCAAGGCGATACGACTGGGCGCGAAGCTGCTGGACAGCAGGCCGCGCAAGCGCCGGTGATCGGCGCCGTGCGCCGTGGTCATGTTGTCCACTTTGCATATCCCGATCAGCGGATGATCCTCGGGAATCTCGCCGTCCTGCAGCGCCCGCCACTGTCGCCAGTCCTTGTTGAAACGCTGGTCGGAAAGCATCTGCCTGAGCGTCTGGTGACGGGCTGCCGCCCAGGTCACCACATCGCCTGGCAGCGACACTCGCGCCATCCCCCCCTGCCGCAGAATCGCAGAAGAAAGACGATCAAGTTGCGTGGGAGCGGCCGGCACACCGATCACGTCGCAATGATCGTTTTCTACGCGCATGCCAACAACTCCTTTAAGAACCATCGCGGGTCCACTTCTCGGCACGGATGATCCGCGCGCGGACTTCGAAAAGTGCCCCGTGCTTCGTCCTCAGAAGCGGTAGGTGAGACCTGCGCCTATCACCCAGGGATCGAGCTTGGCCTTGCCCGTGAGCTTGGCGCCGGCGACAGTGACGTCGAAGTCGGGCTTGAGGAAAAGCTTCTTCACGTCGAAGTTGACGCCCCAGTGCTGGTCCACCATGTAGTCGAATCCGACCTGCAGCGCGGCGCCGAATGTGTTCTTGACCTTGAGATCATCGGCGCTGCCGGCTTGCTGATGATAGAAGATCGTATAGTTCACGCCGGCGCCGATATAGGGCTCGAAGGCGCCGAAATCGGTAAAATGATACTGCAATGTCACCGTTGGCGGCAGCAGCCAAACCTTGCCGACCTCGCCCAGCCCGCCGATCGCACCTTGGCCATCGATGTTGGCATAGGTGGTGCCGAGTATGAGTTCGGCGGCGATGTTGTCCGTGAAGAAATATGAGATATCGAGTTCCGGCGTCACGGTGTCCGAATACGAAAGACCGGAGCCGGGCACCGCATTGACATAGCCCGAATCCTCGGTGATCACCCCCAACGCACGCAGGCGGATCTGCCAGGGGCTTGGCGCTTCCGCGACGCAGGCTTCTGCCTGCGGGAGGCTCGCGGCTTGCCCAACATCTGCCGCGCCGGCCTGTCCCGCAACGATGAGGACGACAGCCGCTGTCATTGCCCGCGCCACGCCAATTCGCGCTCTCGCCATACTTTTCTCTCCTTGATCTTCAGAAGCGACGCACTGCGCCTTGATTGAATCCTGCTCGCATCAATCGAGATTGACGGAGCGCTCATGCGGGATAGCCCCCGCATATGTCGTGCCAAATGAGAAAATCATTGGAAAACAATGCGGTCACTCCGATAGCGCTGTGTCTCATGTCCGACTTCGTCGAAGATCCGACAATGAGTGCAGCCGTAGCCGCCCCTGGTAGCCGTTCGTCAACATCGGCCGGCAGTTCGTTGGCATGCTCGTACTCGGCTTCGAGTTTTGGCGTATTCTGCGTTCAGCGCTTTGATCGGCGCCTGCTGCTTCGCCGTCAGGCCGGGGAACGTTCCAGCCAGTTGGCGCAGTTCGTGGGCATGTCCGTAAGGCGTCTCGACCGCGACCGATATGGGCGGGAAATCCTTTGGCAGCATGCGCCAGCCGCCATCTGATCGGGCCATGTAGCGGATCGCGTTCAAGACCTCGCGCAGGTCCGTCACCACGCGCCGCCCGGTCTTGGCCGCGCCCGGCAGGAACGGTTTATCCGCGACCATTCCTCATGCGTCAGATCGGAGGGGATAGCGCTTGGTCTTCTTCTTGATATCGGCCACACGGCCACGCGTCGCTCGGGTCCACATCCCAAGCTTGAAACACGATTAATCCCGCCAATCCGCTGCCCGCCCTGCAGCAGGCCCCTCTTCGGGCGGCAATTAATCCTGCTTCGGTTTGAAATTCGCTACGAGAGCACGATATCGTTGTGACGACCGACCTGGATTGATCATCAAGTGGCCGATACCGCCATAGAATGCGACGAAAAGGCGCGTGGCCGTTCTGAACCCCCGGGGCGGCCGCCGCGCAATCGTGCGGTGATGAAGCACTCCGATGTCCTTGGCGGGCTCGATTACCTGGCGGCGGATTATCACCGGCAGGATTTCTCCAAGCATGTCCACAACGAGTATCTGATCGGGCTGATCGAGCGAGGCGTCCATGATGTTTGGTGCCGAGGTGAGGTTTGGCACGCCGGTAGCGGCACCGTCGCGACCTTCGCGCCCGGGGAACCGCATTTCGGGGGTGCTGGTGACGATCTTGGCTGGAGCCAGAAGATCTTTTACATGCCCGAAGTCCTTATCCGGCAAGTCCTTGAGGACAGCGGCCAAAACGAACCCGGAACGATCGACTTCAAAAGCCCGTTCCAGGAGAATGCCCCAGTTGCACACGGCCTCAGCGCGTTTTGGCGTCTGCTTGAACATGAGCACAGCTCGGCACTGGAGATCGAGGAGTATCTGTTCCGTTTCCTGCCCCACGTCTTCGCACAGGCCGGCAGGTCGCGCGTTGCTGAGCGAAAATTCGTGCCGCCGAGGTTCCGCGACGTATGTGACTTCATCCATGCCCACTTTGACGAAGTTCTGCAGCTCCCCGCCCTGGCCGCCCTCGCCGGATGCTCCAAGGCGACGTTGATCGATGGCTTCAAGGCGCATTTCGGGTTGCCCCCCACCCGCTACCTGATCCAGGTCCGCATCGACGAGGCGCGACGGCTGCTGAGGCGAGGTCAGCAGGTCGCCGAGGTCGCCGTCGCGGTAGGGTTCGCGGACCAGAGCCACCTGACCCGGCACTTCAAGGCGGTGTTGGGGGTGACGCCGGCGCGCTACCTCTCGGTTTGAATATCGTTCAATAAAGCGCGCGGCGAACCGTCTAGCTTGGACGCTCAATGGATGAAACGAGCGTCAAGACCATGAACGAAAGCAAGCAGACCCGCCCCCGCGACTTCACCAGCGACAACATCGCCGGCGTCTCCCCCGAGGTGATCGCAGCCATCACCGCATGCGCGTCAGGTCAGGCGCTTCCCTACGGCAACGATGAGCTGACGCATACCGTCGAGCGCCAGCTCGCCGAGGTGTTCGAGCATGCGGTCGACGTGTTCCTCGTTTCGACGGGGTCGGCGGCGAACGCGCTGGCGCTCGCGGCGATTACGCCGCCATGGGGCAGCATCCTCTCGCACGCCGACGCGCACATCAACCGCGACGAGTGCGGCGCGCCGGAGTTCTACACCGCCGGTGCGAAGTTGGTGCAGCTTCCAGGCGAGGCGGGCAAAATCGACATCGACGCCTTGGCGGCCAATGCAACGCGCATGGTGGGCGATATCCACTCGGTCCAGCCCTCCAGCGTCAGCATCACGCAGGCGACCGAGATGGGATCGGTCTACGCGCTCGACGAAATCAAGGCGATCGGACATATCTGCCGGTCAGCGAACCTGCCGCTGCACATGGACGGTGCTCGCTTCGCCAACGCCCTCGTCACTCTGCGCTGCTCGCCGGCCGAGATGACGTGGAAGGCCGGCGTCGAACTTGTGTCATTTGGCGCCACGAAGAATGGAACGTTTGGGGTCGATGCGGTCGTCTCGTTTCGCAGAGATCTCGCGAGCACGATCGCCTTTCGCCGCAAGCGGGCCGGCCAGTTGAGTTCCAAGATGCGCTTCATGGCGGCGCAAATGGACGGCTATCTGAGGGACGGTGTCTGGCTTCGCAACGCGACCCATGCCAATTCGATGGCATCGGCGCTCGCGCAGGGGTTGGCCCTGGTGCCAGGCGTGAAAATCCAGCAGCGTCCCGAGGCCAACATCCTGTTCTGCCGACTTCCCACGTCCCTGATCCGAGGGCTGCTCGACATGGGATTCCGCTTCTACCATGACCGGTGGGAGCCCGGAATCGTGAGGTTCGTCACCTCTTTCGCGACGACCGGGGCCGACGTGTCCGACTTGATCGGCGCGGCAACCAGCCTCTGCGCACCGGTCGGCTCGGCTCGTGTTCCGGCTGGTGCCGAATGAGTGTGGCGACCGTCGAGCGCTCTCGCCGCCCGTCACGGATGTCCTCTTTGCTCGACTGCATTGTCCTAGCGTACTGGCCGCACGGGCATCTCAGGCTGTATCGTTTGTCCTAGGCCCTTTTAGACCTGCAACTTCATCTTACCTCGGCAAGGCGGCTTCACCGTGCGGTCACGAAGTAACCAGGTTGATTTGCAGGCCCCCCTATCTGCGCAATTCACCTCAAGTCATCGGTATCCTGTTGCTTGTAATATTTATTTTGCAATTTTTTATCATATTTTTGATGAAAAATGCTGTTCACTCGTCCGAGTTACTTAAAAGAGTGAGTCGGATCTGCGTGGGGTGGCAGCATCAATCGGGATTTTGACCACTAGCAGGAGAAAATATGCCTTCCATATCTACGCGCCGCGCCAACGCAACGGACGCAGGGACGGTCGTCCGTTTTATTCACGCGCTACTCGATGCACTGGCGGGAAAGCGCCCGCGCCCGACGACGTGAGACAAAGCGCGCAGATAATGCTTGCCGACGCTGGCGTGGTCGCAGTGATCGCAAGTGCAGATGACGAGCCGGTCGGCATCATGGTGCTGAATGAATGCACGGCGATCTATGCAGGAGGTAAGTTCGGCTATATTTCGGAGCTGTATGTTCGACCCGAAAAGCGCTCCAAAGGGATTGCCCCTCAACTGCTTGAGGTCGCCTCGCGGGAAGGCCGTGCGCGTGGTTGGAAGCGACTTGAGCTTGCAGCGCCCAGGCAACCAAAATGGAAGCGCACGCTCGATTTCTACCTGCGCAACGGGTTCGAGGAACTCGGCCCTCGGCTCTTTCGGATTATCTAGACTAGAGAGTTTGCTATGGGCTGCTCAAAGCAACCTGCACGATCTCAGCGGATTGAGGTCCGGCGTGGTCGCTGCCTGCCGCTGCAATCGAACCAGCATCGTCGTCGTAAATGTGTGTCTCGGATAATGCAGGGTTCCCGTCACGCCGGCCGCCCGGAACGCATCGGCAAAAACCGCCGTCAATCGGGTCACGCTAACGGCGTTTCCTTGAGTGTTGAGGAACAGAGCCGAGGGCGGCAATTTTGCCAACCTACAGGGGCGCTGCATGGACGACCGCACGTGACGTGCACCCGGCACGCTGCGTATAGCCGAATGGCGGATGATTCCCATGAGGGTAGTCCTATGAAATTGTACGCGAAAGTCTTTGGTGGAGCGGCAGCGTTGCTCGCTGCCTGGCCGGCGATGGCCAGCGACGCGGTGGCGAGCGAACCGGCGCCCTACAATCCCAATTTCTCTTTCGTTGGCGGCGTCGGCGTCATCGACATCGAGGCCAACGAGCTGGTCTATCAGGCTCCCGGCAGCGGCTCGAAGCTGAGCCACCTTATCTGGGAAAGCACCTCTGCGGTCATTTCAGCCGAGATGACGGCGCGCAGCGAGGCCGGCTGGACCGCCAAGCTTTCCGGCCAGATCGCCTTCAGCGGCGACAGCTACATGGAAGACTATGACTGGAACCCGTCATTCTCGACCAATGATGGCTGGAACGACTGGAGCAACCGTTCGCGCCATTGCGACACCGATCTTGATTACTTCTATTCGGCAACCGTCGCGCTCGGCCACGATTTCCAGTTCAGTGACCAGCTGCTGATCAACGTCAACGGTGGTTTCAAGTACACCTCGGTCAAGTGGACTGCCTATGGCGGCTCCTATGTCTACAGCGTTGCCGGCTTCCGGGATTCGGTTGGCGACTTCCCAGGAGACGCAAAGGCCATCAGCTACCAGCAGAAATTGCCGGTCGCCTTCGCCGGCATCGATGCGACCTATGTCCAGGATCGCTGGAACTTCGGCTTTGCGCTGAAGGGCGGCACGACCTTCTCGGCCGGCGCTACCGATCATCACTGGATGCGTGACCTGCGCTTCGAGGATGATTTCGAATCGGCGCCGGTTCTGATGGTCGGCGGCAGCGTCGGCTACCAGTACAACGAGCGGACCAGCTTCTTCGTCTCCGGTTCCTACGAAAAGGTTTTCACCGCTCGCGGCGACTACAACACCTATGACATTGCGACCGGCGCAGAGACTGGCGGCGAAGACGACTGGATCGGCGGCGATTTTGCCGCGGCGACGGTGATGGTCGGCATCAAGACCTCGTTCTGATTGAACGAGTGCGACCGGAACGCCAAACCGATGTCCGCACGGCGCAGAAATCTGACGCGCCCGCGCGCCTGACGGCGCGTGCCGGGTGCTCGTGAACCGAGCCCGCTTTTTCTTCGCCGGCTCAGGCGGTCTCGGCCATCCGGCTTCGCCCCCTGGCGCGGGCAGCCTGTCGGCTGCTGACGGTCGCCGCCCTGCCGGCCGGCGCGGTTTGTCTGTTGGCCTTTCCCGGCGGCGCGGGGTGGGCGGCACTCCCTTCTAGGCCCGCCGCGGCGTCCCGCAACCCTTCGCTTGCGCTTCGGGTCCTCCTCTTCGTTCCGGTCCTTCGGATGCGGTCCGCCTCCGACGGCGGGCCTTTCCGGTCGCGTCTCGCCGCCCACCCCACTTGCGGGGAAAGGCGCGGGATTGAAGAGCGGAGGACCAGACGATGCGTGCAAAACACCAGCGTTCCGACAGCCGAGAGGCTGGCGCGGGCAGGGGCGGGCGCCCGGGCGCCAGCCTTTATCAGGAGATCACGGACCGCATCATTGCCGAACTGGAGCGCGGCACCGTGCCATGGGTCAAGCCATGGGGCAGCGCAAAGGCCGACCTCGGCCTGCCCAGCAACGCGGCCACCGGGCGCCGCTATTCCGGCATCAACATCCTCATCCTGTGGGGCGCCGTCGTCGAGCGCAGCTATCCCGGCCAGAACTGGCTGACCTTCCGGCAGGCGCTTGCCCTTGGCGGCAATGTCAGGAAGGGCGAGCGCGGCACCACAATCGTTCATGCCGACCGCTTTGTCCCAAAGGGCGAGCAGGAGCGCGCCAAGGCCGATGGCGACGAACCGCAGGCGGTCCCTTTCCTGAAGCGCTTCACCGTCTTCAACGTCGCGCAGTGCGACGGCCTGCCCGAGCACCTTTACCGCAACGCAGAACCGCTGCCCGAACGCGAGATCGTCCCGCAGGCCGAGGCGCTTATTCGAGCAAGCGGCGCGGATTTCCGCATCGGCGGCGATCGCGCTTTCTACATGCCGGGCAGTGACTCCATTCAGGTGCCGCCGCAGCCGGCATTCTTTCAGCAGATCGACTATTACCGCACCTGCTTCCACGAACTTGGCCACTGGACCGGCCACCCGGCGCGGCTGGCGCGCGACCTCTTCGGCGCCTTCGGTTCCAAGACCTATGCGCGCGAGGAATTGGTTGCCGAAATCACCGCAGCCTTTGTCTGCTCGACCCTCGGCATCGAGCCGACCGTGCGCCATGCCGACTATATCGGCACATGGCTGAAGGTGCTGCGCGATGACAATCGCGCCATCTTCCGCGCCGCCAGCCTTGCCTCCAAGGCCACCGATTTTCTTCTGGGCTTCAACGCCGAGGCCGAAGGCGCGCAACAAGACGAGATCGCGGCATGAGCGCGCGCGATCCCGACACCCTGCGGACCGAGCCAACGCCGCAAGGCGAGCAGACGCTCATTCCCGGTGTCCAGCCACCACGCGCGACCGCCTCGCCCTTTTGGCCGACGCGCCGATGCGCCCACGCGCGGCGCAAAAGCCGCTCGATATCGGGCTGTTCGATGACGCCAGAAATCAACTCGACCTGTTTTGTGAGGAGTTTTCCCATGATCCTGATCACCGACGAGCTTTGCGCCCTGCTGCTCGCCAATGGCGCAACCGACACCGAAACCGACCATGTCCCGGTGGTCAAACTGTTCGATCCTACCGGCCTAGCGACCTGGCTTCTCACCGAACTCGACACCGACGGCGACACCCTTTTCGGCCTTTGCGACCTCGGCTTCGGCTTCCCCGAACTCGGCAGCGTCAGTCTTGCCGAGCTTGCAAGCGTCAAGGGGCGGCTTGGCCTCGGCATCGAGCGCGACCTTGGATTCAAGGCGCGCTTTCCGCTCTCCGTCTACGCCCAGGCAGCGTACAGCGCCGGCCACATCACCGAAGCCGACCGGCTGCTGCGACAGGCGGCAGAAGCCCTTGGCAACGCCGATTCCAAGCTTCCGCCCGACACGGCGGAACAGACGCGCCGCTAGGGCGCGAAAACCGTCCCGCCGCGCCGGCTTGCAGCCTCTGCGGCGGGGCAATCCCACCCCGCAACGAAGGAGACAAACCATGCAACTTGCCCACATTCCGCTTGATAAGCTCAACATTTCCGCGCTCAACATGCGCCATTCCAAACGCGCGCCCGACGTGTCGGACATCCTGCCGTCGGTTCGCGCGCGCGGCGTCCTGGTGCCGCTTTTGGTGCGGCCCAACGGCACGCCGGAAAGCTTCGAGATCGTCGCCGGCCGGCGCCGCTATTTCGCCGCCAAATCGCTCGCCGACGAGCGCGGCCAGGGCAATGCCTTGCCCTGCGCCATCATGGAAGACGGCGACGACGCCGACGCGCTCGAGGCCTCGCTGATCGAAAACTTCGCCCGGCTCGATCCCGACGAGGTGTCGCAGTGGGAGACGTTTTCGCGGCTGATCAAGGAGCGCCGCGGCGTTGCCGACATCGCCGCCACCTTCGGCATCACCGAGCTTCTGGTCAAACGCATTCTGGCGCTCGGCGATCTTCTGCCCAAAATCCGCGAGGCCTATCGGCGCGCCGACATCGACGCCGAGACGGCGCGCCATCTGACCATGGCCTCCAAGGCGCAGCAGAAGGATTGGCTGGCGCTTTATGCCGACCCCGAGCAATACGCTCCGCGCGGCCACCAATTGAAACAATGGCTGTTCGGCGGCCAGTCGATTTCTACCAAGGTGGCGCTGTTCCCCATCGAGGACTATCCGGGCCTGATCGTCTGCGACCTGTTCGGCGAGGACAGCTATTTCGCCGATGCCGACCTGTTCTGGCAAAAGCAGAACGAGGCGATTGCCGCCAAACGCGATGCCTATCTGGAAGCCGGCTGGCCCGAGGTCGCCGTGCTGGAACCGGGGCAGCATTTCCAGTCATGGGACCATGAAAAGACGCCGAGGAAGAAGGGCGGCAAGGTCTTCATATCGGTCTCGCATCGCGGCGCGGTCGAATGCCACGAGGGCTGGCTGTCGCGCAAGGAAGCCCGCCGCGCCCGCGCGCAAGGCGAGGGCGGCGCGCACGACGAAACGCCCGCCAAGCCGTCGCGACCGGAACTCACCGGGCCGATGCAGAACTATGTCGATCTGCACCGCCACGGTGCCGTGCGTACCGCCATGCTCGACCATCCGTGTGTCGCGCTGCGCCTGATGGTGGCGCATGCCATCGCAGGCTCGGGCCTGTGGCAGGTTCGCCGCGAGCCGCAGCGCACCGCCAATGAAGCGGTGGCGGCAAGCATTGCTGCGTCCAGGGCCGAAGCCGCATTCGCCGAAAAACGGCGCGCGGTGCTGGCGCTGCTTGGGCAGGCCGACGAGGAGGGCGCGATAGCCGGCGGCAATGGCGACGCCTTTGCGCTTGCCGCAGTCTTTGCCCGTTTGCTGGCACTTTGCGACGACGACGTCATGCGCGTTCTCAGCCTTGTCATGGCCGAGACGCTCGAAGCCGGCAGCGCCGTCGTCGAGGCGCTCGGCAACCATCTGGGCATCGACATGGGCGCGTGGTGGCAAGCGGACGACGCCTTCTTCGACCTGCTGCGCGACAAGGAGATCGCCAATGCGATGCTGGCCGACCTCGCCGGCAAGCCTGTCGCCGACGGCAATGTCGCCGAGAAGGTCAAGACGCAAAAGAAGATCATCCGCGATTGCCTGTCGGGCGAGAACGGCCGCGAGAAAACCGACAACTGGATGCCCAACTGGATGAAATTCCCGGTCGAAAGCTACACGAAACGCGGCGGCTTCCGCACCGCCGATCAATGGGCGAGCGTGCAGCCGCTGTTCGTCCGCCAATAGGTGCCAAGCCGGGCGGCGGCTCTTTTTAAGCGCCGCCGCCCCGTTTGCCTGCCGCTGGAATATTGGCTGATGCGCACGGCGATCCGAACAGCATGTGCCACGCGCAAGGCTATTGTGCGTTGCACAAAAACCGACGCGCGGCTACACGTCCTTCCGTTGCGGGAATCGGGCTTGGACCAGCGGCGAGGCAGTGAGAACCGATGCTTCGTCGATATCATATTGCATTCATAGCTGAGGACCCTTCATGACCCTTTCGAGCCCTGACAAATCCGGCGCCGCCAGTCTCGAGGCCATCGCGCGAAACGGCGGGCGTGCTGCGCCGCATCGCCGTGCGCATTCCGACCTATCTGTCGGACATTCGCGAGAACCCAGCATGGCTGCCGATGTTCGTGCTCGCCCGCACCATGCCGGCGCGCCGGATGCACTGGCGTGGGGCAAAGCCGGTTCGCGTGTCGCAAAAAGCCCACGACACGATGTTTGCCGGCGTCGATCGCCAGGAAATTGTCGAGGCGCTGCGGTCGGACGGGTTGTTTTGCGGGCTCGTCCTGCCGACTTCCATCCATAAGGAGATCGCCGCCTTCGCCCGCTACACGCCTTGTTTCGGCAATTTCGATCGCCGTCTCGAATTCATGGCTGAGGACCATGCCGAGGCCGAGAAGCGTTTCGGCCGCCCCTTGCTCAGCGGCCACTTATTCGAACACATCCTCGGCTGCAAGGCAGCGGTCGCCATCCAGAACGATCCGCTGCTGCTCGACATCGCCGCGCATTATCTGGGCGCTCAGGCGAAATTGATCACCACACGCGTGTGGTGGAGCTTCCCGACCAGCGAGGCTTCCGACGCCGACAAGAACCGTGCCTCGCTCGGCAAGTATCATTTCGACCTCGATGACTGGCGGATGCTGAAATTCTTCTTCTACCTGACGCCGGTCGACGAAGGCACCGGCCCGCATGTCTATGTCCGTGGCAGTCATAACCGCCGCGCCATCAAGCATCAGCTGACGCTGCTTGTCGGCCATCCGGCGCAGGAGGTTCTCAAGGTCTATGGCGACGACAGTCCCGTCACGCTGACCGGCGAAGCCGGCCTCGGCTTCGTCGAGGATCCGTTCGGCTTCCATATGGGCACCGTGCCTTCGCGCACGCCACGGCTGATGATGGAAGTCGGCTTCGGCGTCTCGCCGCCCTCGCGCCGGCGCTTCCATGGCGAGCCGGTTATTCGCTGATCTCGCAAAAAGTCCTTAATAGCCTTCCCCAGATCAGACGCCTGGTTCTCCCTTGGGCTGGCTGGTGCCATGGCGTCGTCATGGGATCAGCTGGCACGACTGGATTGGATCGATGTCATCTGACGCCGGTTCCGCCTCGACTGACCCAGATCAAGGCCACGCCCTTGTCGGCGTGGTTTGATCGCCCAGTCCTTCACGGGAAAACGCATGGGCTGACCGACAGCCTGGTCGTCGCTCCCATCATCTTGACAATCCAGATCATACAGCAGGCAAATGACGCTTCACCAGCCAGGAACCGACGTGAGAACCGCGCTTGAGGCGATGCGGGCAATAGATCACAGCGCAATCGATGCACGACCTGCGGCTCGACTCCCCCAACATCTCACGAAGAGAACCGACGCGCTGGCGGCACGCTGATGGCCGGCTGTGACGACAGCTTCGACATTATTGTCGTGGGCGCCGGGCCGGTCGGACTTTCCTTCGCCGCATCGCTTGCCTATAGCCAGCTCAAACTGGCGGTTGTGGAAGGGCAGGCCCTGGAAAGACTGGCAAGTCCGGCTTTCGACGGCCGCGAGATCGCGCTCACCCACGCCTCGATTGGAATCCTTCGCGAGCTCGGAGCCTGGGATGTTATCTCCGCTTCGGACAAGTCACCGCTTCAAGGCGCACGCGTCCTCAACGGATCGAGCCCGTTTGCGTTGTGTTTCGATTCCCCCGGCGGATCCGCGGAACCACTGGGCGTTCTGGTCCCGAATTGCCAGATCCGCGATGCCCTGTTCAAGATCATCCGCTTGCGGGGCCATGCCCGGCTGCTGTGCGGCCACTCGGTCGTGCGTGCAACAAACAGCCGTCAAGGAGCAGTGATAACGCTCTCCAATGGCAGGCAGCTGAGCGCTCGCCTTCTCGTTGCAGCCGATTCGCGTTTTTCCGCCACCCGCAATCTGCTCGGCATCGGCGCCGATATCAATCGGCTTGGCAACTCGATGCTGATTTGCCGGGTGAGGCACGAGCGCCCCCACCACCAGATCGCGATCGAATGGTTCGATCACCATCAGACGGTGGCGATGTTGCCCCTCGCGCCAGGCGTGTCGTCGCTGCTTTTGACTTTGCCCTCAAACGAGGCCGACGGACTGCTTGCCCTCGACGACGAGTTGTTCCTGAGGGAGTTGACAAAGCGCTGTCGAGGGCGCCTCGGCAACATGAGCCTGGCAAGCCAACGCTATATCTATCCGTTGGTCACGACCTGGGCGCACAGGTTCCGGGCGCCGAGCGCCGCATTGATCGGCGACGCCGCCATTGGCATGCACCCGGTGACCGCGCATGGCTTCAACATCGGCCTTGGCGGCCAGAAGCAGCTCGCCCGCGGTATAGAGACCGCATGGCGCGACCGTCGCGACATTGCCGACCCCGACATGCTTCACAGATATGAAAGCCGACTGCGCCTGTCGGCGGCGCCGCTCTACCATGCTACGAATATCCTCGTCGGACTCTACTCAAGCGAGCATCCGGCGGCACGGCTTGCAAGGCATGTGGGGCTGCGCCTCGGCCAACATCTTCCCTTTGTCCGTCATGGCATTGCGGCCATGCTGAGGCGGTAAACCCCAGTCACCATAGTGTCAGCATCAGCGTGCGGCGTCGTAGCAGGCGGGCGCGTGTGGTTCGATGGGAGCGGTCGCGGCTGCGCGGGATCAGCTTGATGAAGACGGGGCTGCTGAATGCCGCGAGCCTCTTCCATCGCGGATCGTCAACGTGTCAATCGCCGTGTGTGTGCGAATCCACGCCCAATTCCGCCTTCGATGTGTTCACTGCGTGGATGGTTGTCATCCAAACAATCAATTTTGCCAATCCTGCGGACCCAATTAGGAGCGTGACCGAAATCAACTGCCTCGGCCCGCAGTACGGTCCCGACCCTACCGACATCTGACGGCATTTGCAGCGCCGGTGATTGCTGCCTTAGCTAGGTGCGAATTTGACCCAAATCGATCATGAACTGCTGAATCGAGAAATGGCCGCAGACGATCCATGGCGGCTCGATGGCAACCCGTTCGAGCGGGAGCGCCACACCCAAATTCTCCGGTTGTCACTTGCGCAAGGTCGAGTCGCGAATGCGCTCGAAGTCGGGTGCGCTGCCGGCGCTTTTACGGAGCGGCTAGCCCCCATTTGCCAGCGGCTCACTGTGATCGATGTCGTGGAGCCAGCGATTACCCGAGCACGTTTACGCATGAAGGAGACGCCGCACATCAGCTGGATAATTTCCGATGTTCAACAGTTTTCGAGTGATGAGCTGTTCGACCTGATCGTCGTTGCGGAGGTTCTTTACTACGTCGGAGACCTCGTTCAGATCCGCGCGGCAGTCCGCAACCTGGTAGGTCTGCTTGCGCCAGGCGGGCAGCTGGTTTTCGGGTCGGCACGTGACGCCAATTGCCAACGCTGGGGGCACGCTGCTGGTGCAGAGACCACCATCGCCATGCTGAACGAATCGTTGACCGAGATCGAGTGCATCGAGTGCCGGGGCGCGTCGATCAATGAAGACTGCCTGCTGGCTCTCTTCCGAAAGCCGATTTCCGCTGCCTGATAAAACACTGGGAGACACTGTGCGCTTCTGCGGTGTCAAGCTGACCCAATATGCGGACGTATAAGAGCGCCCGATGCAACAAGTAGCTGGATCCGGTTGATGGTAACAACCGCTGACTACATCCGGCTTCTTCATGCGGCTCGATGTTCAGCGCCGCGAGCCTCGAGGGGTTTTCGCCCGCTTCCACCTCAACGGCCCCAGACGTCGGCCGAAGCCTTTCCGGTCCAGACATCAGGTTCGGAAGCGGCGGGGCGACCGTTCCCCACCTCTGCCATTTTGCGTAACGGCTTTACCCAATAAATGACCCATAGATGCCCACATGAAGCGAAGTCCTTATTTTGCATGGCTCCCTATGCGGGACGGGCTCTACGGCTGCCGCCACCGAACCTCAAAGGTGTTTCGGCCCAGGTAGGTGACGATCCCTAGCCGGGAAAGCGGCACTCCTCGTCGGGGGCCGTCGGTCCCGTGTCCGAGCGCCGGAAAAACCGGCAAGGAATAGAATGGTGAAAGTCCATTTCAGTGAAGGAGTAGCAATCCACATTGGCTCCGAGCCGTGCGCCAACGCCCGCGAGGTCGTTGGTGAAGCGTCGGTAGGAGAAAGCACAGGCCAGCCATTGAGCCGCGTAAGGGACCTAATCTCGAGTGCCGACGGCGTGGATGCTCCGGAAGGCAACATGGTAGGGCGCGTTATTGCGAGTGCCCGACCAACTCGGCGTGGTCGTAGAACCTGGCATGTGCGGAAATTCCTTGTTCGGGAACCGGGAGATCTCACGATTGACCAAGGCGGTATCACCTTCCTTGGTCCGTATCGGGAAAGCGAAAGCATGAGCCGATGATGAACGATCGTGAGAAGTCAGACGTTGCCGTAGTAGCTATGAAGCTGACGAACAAGGCCGGGGAACCGGCTGCGGAGTCGGTGGAGCCAAGGGCAGCGACCAAGGGAAATGCGGACCAGCAAACCACGCGCCGGGCTCAGGACCGGGAAAGCGTGTCACATGCGCTGGAACGCATACGGCAAGTCGCAAGACTTAGGAAGCAGGAGAGGTTCACCAACCTCTTTCACCATCTCAATCTAGAAACGTTGAGGACGGCATTCTACGCTTTACGGCGTGATGCAGCCCCCGGCGTCGACGGGCTGACATGGCGAGCCTACGAAGCGGACCTTGATCACCTGATCGAGAATCTGCGCGATAAGCTTCAAAGAGGTGCATACCGGGCAAGCCCCGCACGGCGGCAATACATACCAAAGCCGGACGGACGCCAACGCCCGCTCGCAATCGCCGCCCTTGAGGACAAGATTGTCCAAAGAGCGACGGTCGCGGTGCTCAACGCGATCTACGAGGAAGACTTCCTCGGGTTCTCGTATGGGTTCCGGCCCGGACGCGGCCAACACGATGCGCTGGACGCACTCGCGGTCGGGATCGAAAAGCGAAAGGTGAACTTCATACTGGACGCTGATATCCAGCAGTTCTTCGACCGGGTCAGTCAGGAATGGCTGGTCAGGTTCTTGAACCATCGGATCGGCGACCAGCGCATCATCCGTCTCATCCAGAAGTGGCTGAAGGCGGGTGTTCTGGAAGAAGGGATTGTCACGACGTCTGAACAGGGAACGGGTCAGGGATCGGTGGCTTCGCCACTGCTCGCGAACCTCTACCTGCACTACGTCTTCGACCTTTGGGCTAACCGCTGGCGACAGCGGTCCGCCACGGGAAACATGATCATCGTGCGCTACGCGGACGATATCGTGGTGGGCTTCGAACGAGAAGCCGACGCACACCGTTTCCAGATCGAGATGCGAGAACGGTTGGAGGAGTTCTCTCTGTCACTGCACCCTGAGAAAACGCGCCTGCTAATGTTTGGCCGCTACGCGGCCAGTCGGCGACAGGAACGTGGTCTGGGAAAACCGGAGACCTTCGACTTTCTCGGCTTTACCCATATCTGCGGCAAATCACTGCGGGGAGACTTCATGCTTCTGCGGAAGTCCCGCCGCGACCGCATGAGGGCAAAGCTCCGGGAGATCAAGGACCGGCTGCGATGGTTGAGAAACCGGCCAATTCGCGAACAAGCGAAATGGCTCAGGCAGGTCGTGCGCGGATACTATGAGTATCACGCCGTGCCCGCCAACCTGCGATCACTTCAGGCATTTCGGGAGCATGTCATCTTCCTCTGGAAGTTGGCTCTGAGACACCGTGGCCAGATGGACACGACGTCGACGTCCCGAGTGGAAAAGCTAGCAGCGCAATGGCTTCCGAAACCAAGAATCCTGCATCCCTGGCCGGCAATCCGCTTCGCCGTCAAACACCCAAGGTAGGAGCCGTATGCGGGAATTCTGCACGTACGGATCTGTGCGGGGGGCGCTCAGCAATGAGCGTCCCTACCGCGATCGCCTTATGCGGCGCTATGCTGACACTCCTACGGCTGCCCTTTTAACCGATCTCGTCGTTGCAGTCAGTCCCGCGTCCCGGCCCTTCGGCCGGCGCAAGTGCTGACGCTCCTTAGGCTGCCTTTCTGTGTGCGGCGATTTTTGATCCCTCGCACGGAATGAAGACTTAGGGGCCAGCTCCTTCGCGCACTTCAGGCCTCAGGTGCTCAAGCTGTGTGTTCCAGTCGGCCAAAACCTCAAACAATTCGTTCGAAGTAGCGCCATCCGGGCGCGCCCTCCTTCCCGCTCTCCAGGTGCTTTCACCGACAGTCCGGTTGACTGGCAACACTCGAAAGCATTGACCAGACGATTCCTGTTGGCGAGCGCGATAGAGCTTCGCGGAACCTGTTTGCCGCCGGCGATCCAGAGCTGCGCGATCGCCATGCATCATCGCGTGCGCCAACGGTCGCCGCGTTTGCTGACGCCTAACAGTCGGGCCGTCCTCCACTTGATCGCTGCTTCGGCACGGGCGCAGCCACGCGCTGGCGGCCGCTCTTGAATCAGGTTGTGTCACCGACAGCTGCCATCGGTGCCGCCGCTTATCGGGCCAATCGAGCACGACCAGAAGGTTCAGATCAGGCTTTGAAAGGCATGGTTTTAACATCCATAGCGTGGATGCTCGCGATCTAAACAATCAATTTTACCAATCCGGGAGGGCCGTTCATAGACCCATGACATGCACCGCCATTGCTCTACCGCGTGAGGTGCACAAAAGAACCCGAAAAAGAGGAAGTCTTCGCATGCGCCCTGACGTGCAGTGGAGGTTATGCTGGGAAAATGAGTTGCAGCTTCCCGATCACCTCGAACTCTCTGAGTTCTTCCGGAAGACCTATGAGCCGACCGGAGCCTTTAATGGGAAGCAATTCGCAGGCGGTCGAAGTTGGGCCGGTGCAAGGCCGGAGCTCCGCGTAATCGGCCGTGATGTGCACGGGGTAGCGGCTCACTTGGGCCTGCTGCGCCGATACATCAAAGTTGGCGACGATGATCTGCTTGTCGCTGAACTCGGTCTATACGGGGTGCGTCCGGATCTTGAGGGGCTGGGAATCGCCCATTCGATCAGCGTGATGTATCCGGTGCTGCAGCAGCTTGGCGTTCCATTCGCGTTCGGCTCGGTGCGGCCCGCGCTCCGGAACCATGTTTCGAGGTTCTGCCGCAAAGGCTTGGCGAACATTTTGTCGGGCGTTCGCGTGCGTTCAACCCACCCGGACGTGTACCTCGATCTGCCTCCCACGCGAGTCGACGACAACGTACTCGTCCTTGTGCTCCCAATTGGACGCTCAATGAGCGAGTGGCCGGCCGGCACTTTGATCGATCGGAACGGTCCAGAGCTATGAAGGACACCCGCTACGACGTCAGTCGGCGCGACCCGCCCCCATGGCGTTGATCGAGCTGATTCCAGCATTGGCCGCGGTTTTACTATCCGCCCGCTTCCCTCAAATTCACTGAAAAATCTGACATCTCATGAACCTATTTGCCTCAGCCAGTACTGTTGCCATCTGCTCTTACGCGCTGCTGTCGACCGTCTATAAAACCGCGCAGGTCTTTTATACCCTGCCTACAAACGTACCGCCGACCTCGGGCGACCCGCCCAGCGGTGAGCCTTGGCCGAGCGTCGATGTCATTATCCCGTGCTACAACGAGGCGCCTCGCACCCTCTCGGACTGCCTGGCTTCCATTGCAAGTCAGGACTACGCCGGCAAACTGCAGGTCTATGTTGTTGATGACGGTTCTGCAAACCGCGATGCCCTCGTGGGTGTACACGAGGAATACGCGGGCGACCCGAGGTTCAACTTCGTTGCGCTCCCAAAGAATGTCGGAAAGCGCAAGGCGCAGATTGCCGCCATTCGCCGCTCGTGCGGAGATTTGGTGCTGAATGTAGATTCGGACACGATACTCGCCCCGGACGTCATCACCAGGCTTGCGCTAAAGATGCAAGATCAAGCGGTCGGCGCCGCCATGGGCCAGTTGGCGGCTAGCAATCGCAGTGAAACTTGGCTGACGCGGTTGATCGACATGGAATACTGGCTCGCCTGCAACGAAGAGCGCGCAGCGCAGGCTCGGTTCGGTGCCGTCATGTGTTGCTGCGGTCCGTGTGCCATGTACCGGCGATCCGCGCTTGTTTCGCTGCTGGATCAGTACGAGACGCAGCGCTTTCGAGGGAAGCCGAGCGACTTCGGCGAGGACCGCCACCTTACGATCCTGATGCTGAAAGCAGGCTTTCGAACAGAGTATGTCCCGGAGGCCGTCGCGGCAACAGTCGTTCCCAACAGCATGGGTCCCTATCTGCGCCAACAGCTTCGCTGGGCCCGGAGCACTTTCCGTGACACGTTGCTGGCGTTCCAACTGCTGCGCGGCCTTAATATTTATCTCACATTGGACGTGATTGGCCAGAATATTGGCCCATTATTGCTCTCTTTGTCGATTCTGGCGGGGCTCGCGCAATTCGTAACGACAGGTACTGTGCCTTGGACGGCATGCCTGATGATTGCAGCCATGACTATAGTTCGCTGCAGCGTGGCAGCGTTTCGTGCGCGCCAACTTCGATTTCTCGGGTTCTCGCTCCACACACTCATCAACATCTTTCTCTTGCTACCTTTGAAAGCATACGCGCTGTGTACATTAAGCAACAGCGATTGGTTGTCGCGAAGCTCTGCGGCCAATGTGCAAGACACCGGCGACGCCCTTCCAAAGCCAAACCTGGTGGGATCTGACGCCGCTTACAGCGAACAGCAATAGTTACTTGATCGCAGGTAGAAGAGTTTTGAGCCAGGACCAGAAACATCAAGTGTTGAAGCGTAAGTTGGGCCCAGAGGATTTGCGGCGGCTCGAGACTCCTGCGATCGAACGGGAGTCTCACGGGCAAACAAGCGCGAAAAGCTCCGTGCCTGACTCTGCGTCAACCGTGGCAGTCGATTTTGCCGGCGTAACCAAGTCGTATGGGAACAAGATCGTTGTCGACGAACTGTCGTTCTCCGTTGCGTCGGGAGAGTGTTTCGGCCTCCTCGGACCAAACGGGGCGGGCAAAAGCACGATTGCGCGTATGCTCCTCGGCATGACATGCCCTGACGCGGGCACGATCACGGTGCTTGGCGTCCCGGTGCCGGCGCGCGCTCGGCTGGCACGCAGGGGCATTGGCGTGGTCCCGCAATTCGACAATCTTGACCAGGAATTCACCGTACGCGAGAACCTGCTGGTGTTCGGACGCTACTTCGGCATGAGCACACGTCAGAGCGAAGCGGTCATCCCGTCGCTTCTCGAGTTCGCTCGCCTCGAGCGCAAGGCGGATGCGCGCGTCTCGGAACTGTCCGGCGGCATGAAGCGATGCCTGACAATGGCGCGGGCGTTGATCAACGACCCCCAGCTCATTGTGATGGACGAGCCGACCACCGGCCTCGATCCGCACGCGCGCCACCTGATCTGGGAGCGGCTGCGCGCCCTGTTGGCACGCGGCAAGACGATTATCCTGACGACGCATTTCATGGAAGAGGCTGAGCGATTATGCGATCGGCTGTGCGTGCTCGAAAAGGGCCGCAACATCGCCGAAGGCGGCCCGCAGGCGCTGATCGACGAGCATATCGGATGCCAGGTCATGGAGATTTATGGCGGCGATCCGCACGAGTTGCTTTCGCTGGTCAAGCCACATTCCCAGCGCATCGAGGTCAGCGGCGAAACCCTTTATTGCTATGCGCCAGACCCTGACCAGGTGCGCACGCAACTGCAGGGGCGAGCAGGTCTGCGTCTTCTTCTGCGTCCAGCCAATCTCGAGGATGTTTTCTTGCGGCTGACCGGGCGCGAGATGGAGGAGTGAACGATGATTGAAGGTTTTGCGGCGGCGCTGCCGGCCAATGCGTGGAACTGGGTTGCGGTATGGCGACGCAACTATCTGGCATGGAAGAAAGTCGCACTCGTGTCGCTTCTCGGTAACCTCGCCGATCCTATGATCTACCTTTTCGGCCTAGGCACCGGCCTCGGCATAATGGTCGGCCGCGTCGACGGTGCGTCGTATATCGCCTTTTTGGCGGCCGGCATGGTCGCGGTAAGTGCGATGACCGCCTCTACCCTGGAAACATTGTACGCGGCTTTCGCTCGCATGCATTCTCAACGCACATGGGAAGCCATGTTGTATACGCACGTTACCCTCGGCGACATCGTTCTGGGTGAACTGGCGTGGGCAGCCACCAAGGCCTTCATGGCCGGTACGGCTATTACCATCGTCACCGCAACCTTGGGCTATGCCGCCTGGCCGTCCGTCCTCTATGCGCTGCCAATCATTGCTCTGACAGGGTGCGTATTTGCGAGCCTCGCGATGATCGTCACCGCACTTTCGCCCAGCTACGATTACTTCGTGTTTTACCAGACGCTTGTCCTCACACCTATGCTGTTCCTGTCGGGCGCCGTTTTCCCATTGAACCAGCTGCCTAGCGCCTTTCAGCAGATAGCGCGATGCATGCCGCTGTCACATGCGATCGACCTCATCCGTCCGGTTATGCTTGATCGCCCGATCAGCGGCATCGCCCTGCACGTCGGTGTGCTCGGCCTGTACGCGCTGTTGCCATTCTTCCTCTCGATGGCGCTGTTGCGCCGCCGACTAATGCGCTGACGAAAGAGAGTGAGATAAACAATGCGCTACGGACTTCGTGCTGCAAATAAAAACGACATCGCCAACGCAGATCGGCATCCAACCCAGGGTCTTCGTGGCATCCACTCAATCTCTCAACGTTATGGAACGCCCGGGACCTCGATCACAGGATCTCATGTTGATCCAGGCGTAAGAGAATTTCTTTGAGGTTGGTGATGTCTGACTGGCGTTCGCGGCGGCGAACGACAACGCAGCCTGTGTTTTTGATCAAACGGCCTTGAGACGGGCCAATTCAGTCTTCCTGTACGATAAACGGAGAGCGAGATGCTGTGTCTAGGATTGAGCGGCGGATTAGACAAAGTCTATGAAAACCGATTCCAGATTGCGAATACATTCATGCACGATGGCGCTGCGGTGCTCGTCCGAGACGGACAGGTCATCGCGGCCGTAGAAGAGGAGCGCCTCAATCGGATCAAGCACTCCAACAAGCTCCCAATCAGTTCGGTTCAATACTGTCTTTCAGCCGCTGGGGTTCAGCTCAGCGAAATCGATCATGTGGCGTACTACGCTACCGAAGCCTATTGCAACGCCATGCTCGAAAACATGCTTGCTTCCGAGCCCGACGCCTCCATTCCGTTGGATGCCAAATTTTTGGTGCAGCAGCTGTTGGCGCAGGAGTTCGGTAGCGAGCTCGACCCTTCGCGTATCTCATTCGTAAGTCATCATCAGGCGCACGCCGTGAGTGCTTTTGCAATGTCGGGCTTCGAGCAAAGTCTGATTTTCGCGATTGATGGCTCTGGTGATTTCCAGTCGGGTCTTGTGGCGGTAGGATCTGGTGCTGAAATTTCGCAACTCGCGACTTTCCCAGAGAACAATTCCCTTGGGCTATTTTATCTCGAGGTGATCCGGTATCTCGGCTACGGCTTGTTCGATGAATATAAGGTAATGGGGCTTGCCCCCTACGGCGATCCCGTTCCCTATCGCGAGCTTTTCGAGCAGTTCTATGAACTGTCTGCAAACGGCGAGTATCGCGTCCACCTGGACCGCATCGGTCCGACTTTGCTTCGCACCATTCAGGTCCGGCAAAAGGGAATGCCATTCACTCAGCAGCACAAAGATGTGAGTGCGTCGCTACAGGAAGCACTCGAACGCATCGTGTTTCACATTCTTCGGCATCATCGTGAGGCCACGGGGATGACGCGGCTGTGCCTGGCCGGTGGCGTTGCGCACAATTGCTCCATGAACGGCAAGCTGCTCTATTCAGGCCTTTTCGAAGACATCTTCGTGCAGCCCGCGTCGCATGACGCTGGCTGCGCATTGGGCGCTGCATTAATCGTGTCTGGTGAGCTGGGCCGCCCCGCGCCGCGTGCGCGACTGCAGGAGGTTTATTGGGGGCCGGATCTCGCGAGCGATCATGCTGTGGAAGAGGAACTAAAGGCATGGGCGGGGCACCTGGAGTTTGAACGCACTGAGGAGGTGGCGGATAGGGCAGCCGAGTGGATGGCCGGTGGCGCCGTGATCGGCTGGGTGCAAGGTCGTTCGGAGTTCGGGCCGCGCGCGCTCGGAAATCGCAGCATTCTTGCGGACCCCAGGCCCGCCACAAACAAGGACCGGATCAACGCCATGGTCAAGAAGCGGGAAGGGTATCGCCCGTTCGCCCCATCAGTGCTGGAGGAGGATGCGCGCGAATTTTTCGACCTCCCAGGCAGTGCGTGCGAATTTCCCTTCATGAATTTCGTGGTCCGTGTGCGCGACTCCAAGCGTGGTTTGCTCGGCGCCATCACGCACGTCGACGGTACGGCTCGGCTGCAAACAGTATCGCGCAAGGCCAGTCCGGCCTACTGGGACGTCATCAATGCCTTCAAGCAGCGCACTGGCATCCCAATTCTGCTCAACACGTCCTTTAACAACAATGCCGAGCCGATCGTGGATTCAGTTGCAGACTCGATTGCCACGTTCCTGACGACAGGGTTGGATGGACTTGTGGTCGGGCCGTTCCTCGTCAAAAAACGGGCCGCAACGCTGGAGGATTGGACTGCGCTCGCGGTTTCATTGCCGCCTTATGTATCCCTGTATAAGGTCCGCGCTCACACGGCGCTGGATCGCCAGGAGACCGTCTGCGAAATCCGAACGGATCACTCCAGCCGTGACGGTGTGCGTATTTCACCTGAATTGTTCGATCTGCTGACGCGAATCGAGGGCGAAGCCGTGCTCGCGGATCTCCTCGATACAATTACGCTGGATCAGGCCCAGCGCGAGGCTCTCACAGGAGAACTGCGACGGTTGTGGGAGCAGCGCCGCGTTCGGATGCGTCCCTCGCAAGCTGCTCGCGTCCATCAAAACTGATGCCAAAAGCTGGACGACAGATAACAGTTGCCGAAACACCGTTCTGTCCAAGCATCTTCATATGACTGTGCCCAGGCTGCGAGCATGCATAACGCCTATGGCAGTCGAGGATCAGTAATGGATTTGCTTGCCGGTGGCTCAAGACAGCACCAATTCGTCGTTTCTCGACGGCGGACCCGGTTCGGTGACTGCCTATGGTCTTCGGCATCAGCCTGGTGTTACGCATAGCGGACGGGACGTGCGAGCGGGCTGCGCCGCTCGCGGGATAAGGCGGCGGCCCTACGGCGCGCCAAGCCGGCATATTCGTCGTTGAGATGCTTTTGGCAAAATGCGTTGGTGAGGCGACGATCATGTCTTAGCGCGCCTTGACCCTTCGGCCCCCTCGTTGGCGATGCCCGACATCTCCTTTCGGGCAATCGCCTGATCGGGATGCGAGTCGAAGAAGGGGAGCTCACCTAACCCACGGCCGAATGCCCGTCGCGCACCTGCGCGATCGCAAGCGCCGTGGTGCTGTGCCATTCCATGCGAAGCGTGAGAGTCCTTTTCAGCCCGCGCAGAACCAGGAAGGAGGACATGGTCGAGAGCGCCGCGCCGGTGATGTAGCGCAAGCCCGTTTCGTACAGCGTGTGGAGGCTTCCGCGTCGCCGAGGATTGCGCCGCCAAGGCGGCGGCCTCATTCGCCGCAACACTTTCGATCGTAGGTCGAGCTCAGGAAGACGCGTGGTTGACCGGCATTGGGAAAACCAGCCGGATCGTAGCCGTGATGGATCGCGAGGGTAGCGAAGCCGAATTTGGCATCGTTCGCAGATGTGCCACTTTCCGGTCTTGGATTGCGGTCTCGGGCATCGGCTTCAGACGTGCCTTGGCTTTCGGAAGGAGTGGCTGCAAACTGGTTGATATGGAATGTCCAGTTGGCAGGAAAAGAAATGGTCCAGTCTCCAGGTCCCGGTGCTTCAACCCGCTCGCATGGCATGGGCGCGCGCCAGATCTACGAAGCGCTTCGCGAGCAGATCCTCAGAGGCGTTTACGGCACCGGAAGCCAGCTGCCGTCCTCCCGTGGTCTCGCCGAGGAACTTGGCGTCTCGCGAACGACCGTCACCGTCGCCTACGAGCAGCTGGCCGCGGAAGGTTTCATCGACATCCGTCAAGGCGCGCGCCCTCGTGTCGCATCCTCACTGCTGGGACATGAGCTGACCGCCAATCCCCCAAAACGGTTCGGCCCGGTTCACTTGTCAAGCTATGGCGAACGGCTGCGTGGTACTCCGCGCTGGCCGGATTACCTGCCGAACACGCTGAAGGTTGATTTCCGATATGGCGTCCTGGCGCCCTCAGATTTCCCCGCATCGGTTTGGAAGCGCGCGATGAACGCGGCGATGGCGCAGCGGCCGGCACGGCTCGCCTATGACGATCCGTGCGGTTCGAGCCGGCTCCGCCAAGCGCTTCAGGGCTATCTCTGGCGCGCCCGTACTGTGCGCTGCGACCCCGAGCAGATCGTCATCGTCAATGGTTCGCAGCAGGGCCTCGATCTCTGCGCGCGCCTGCTGCTCGACCCCGGGGACAGCTTCGTCATCGAGGACCCCTGCTACAGGATGGCGCGCCAGGTCTTTGCCAGTACAGGTGCCACGCCCGTTCCCGTCGAGGTTGACGATCACGGCATGCAAACGGAGCAACTGGCGGGGGTCGCGGCCCGGCTGGCCTATGTGACGCCCTCGCATCAGTTTCCGCTCGGCGGCGTCATGCCGATCCCGCGGCGGCATCAGCTTCTGGAATGGGCGCGGGAGCAGGGCGCCTATGTCATCGAGGACGACTACGACAGCGAATATCGCTACGATATCAGCCCCGTTCCCCCGCTGCATAGCCTCGAGGATCATGGGGCCGTCATCTACCTCGGCACCATCTCCAAGACGCTCTCGCCGATGCTGCGGATCGGTTATCTCGTCGTCCCGGCGGAATTCCTGCAGGTTTTCGAAACCGCCAAGCAGCTTGCCGACCGGCATTCTCCGATGGCGGGGCAGGAGTCATTGGCCTCTCTGATCGAGAGCGGTGGCTATGAAAGCCATGTGCGCCGCGTGCGCCGCATCAACGGCGAGCGCCGGGAGGCATTGCTGACCGCCCTGAAGCGGAGTTTTCAAGGTCGGATCGCCGTCCAGGGGGCAGAGGCTGGACTGCACGTCGTCATATGGTTCAACGACCTGCCGCGATCGCGTGAAACGGCGTTGGTCGAAGCTGCCCAATACGCGGGTCTGGGTCTGCACCCGATTTCGCCGCTTTATCATCGGCAGTCGGGAGCAGGCGAAGCCGACCGCGTCGGGCTTGTCATGGGCTATTCCGCCCTGAGCATCCGGCAGATCGAAAAAGGCGTCGAGATGCTGCGCGACGTCGTCGCTCGACTCTGAGACGCTGACGGTTCCGCACGCGGGTTAGAACGCATTCGCGGCCGCTCATCGTAAACAGTTCATCGTTGAAATAGTCGCGCGGCCGGGCGACGGCCGCGCTCATGGCCGGCTGACTAAGGTTGATGCTGCTGCCGCCGCCGTGAGGTTGCACGCGATCCAAGCCTTTGTCTCATCTATCCGCAACGTGGATGCTTGTCATCGAAACAATCGATTTTGCCGATTGTACAGAACGTCCCATAGGAAGAATTCAAGGATGCAGCCCTAAGGAGATTGTCGATGCGTGCGTTGGCTCCGAGGAGCATTTTCTGGTGTGTCCCTCCTGGTCTGCGCCGAACGTCAAGCGAGCCGATCCCCTTTTCGACCAGGTACATCGGTGATCGGCGCAAGCTGCATCGCGTCGGCTCTTCGCGACAAGCTCCCCCCGATAGCGTAGGCCCCTACCTCAAGGATCGGGGTTATGCCGATTGCGAATGGCCGACCGGTACAACAATTGACCGCAAGGGTTCGCAGCTATGAGACGTCTCGATGACAGATGGAAGGTGCAGAGTGAATGCGCTGACGGCACCGGGCGTCGAAGCGTTTATCTGACGTTTGACGACGGTCCCAATCCATGTTTCACACCACAGATACTCGATGTGCTGGCGCAAAATCGGGTGCCAGCGACATTCTTCGTCATTGGTGCTTACGCCGCAGAGCATCCGGAACTCATCCAGCGAATGATCGCAGAAGGGCATGAGGTAGGCAACCACACGATGTCTCATCCGGACCTGTCCAAATGCGGTTTGGGCGAAGTGCAACGTGAAGTATTTGAGGCGAACCAGGCCATCATGCTGGCATGCCCGCAGGCCTCGATCCGCTACATTCGCGCGCCATACGGCGCCTGGAGCGAAGAAGTGTTCACTGCCTCAGAGATCGCGGGGCTGGCGGCCCTTCATTGGTCGATCGACCCAAGAGACTGGTCGCGCCCCGGCACCGACGCGATCGTCGATGCAGTGCTCGCCTCGGTACGCCCCGGCGCAATCGTGCTCTTGCACGACGGATGCCCTCCCGACGAGTCGACACGGAGCACTCAAGCCAGTCTGCGCAACCAGACCGTTATGGCGCTGTCCAATCTGATTCCTGCATTAGATGCCTGCGGATATGAAATTCGCTCGCTTCCAGAACATCACTGAAATGCGAGATCCCACGGACCTGCTTTCCCAGCCAGTACCTGTGTGGTCTCGCTTATGAAGGCTTACAGGCCGTTTGCGCCCTGCGAACAAGCACTTCGTCGACATCGGACAAACTGGTCGGCTCCGACCGGTTGGCAAAGGGTAGTGTTGTCACCTGCTACAGTGAAAACCCGCGCAGGCTCTCGGCATGCCTAGCATCGCCGGTAGGTTCACTTTTCGACGATTGTTTGCATGTATGGTTCACTTTGCGTTGGATCAATTTCATTGGGCTTGCCGCAGGCTCACATAGCGACCAAGCGGGATCGCTGGCTGCGTCCAAAAGGTTTGGCAAGCAATTCGCATACCGTGACCGGCACCGGGGATTCCGGTGCCCTGATCCGGCGCGCGATGCCATCTTTCACCAACTGGACTACCTCAATAGCTTCTGACTGGCTGTTTCCAATAGGCCAGCTTGCCGATACCTGACTTGGTAACGCAAGGAGTTTCGCGATGTACATCCCTCCCGCTTTCCGCGACGACGACAAGGAATGCCTGCGCGCGACCATTCGCGCGGCGCTGCTGGCGAACTTCGTTACCGTCACGGCGGAAGGGCCGCTCGCAACGCCACTGCCCCTCTTCCTTGACGAGAGCGAGGGCGAGCACGGCGTGATCTACGGGCACCTGGCGAAGGCCAATCCCCAGTGCCGTGTTCCGCCGCTGGGCGACGGCTTGGCCATCTTCATGGGGCCGGACGCTTACGTGACGCCGGCATGGTATGCGACCAAGCGGGAAACCGGGAAGGTCGTCCCGACCTGGAATTACGTCGCCGTCCACGCCTATGGCCCGGTCGAGTTCTTCGAGGATGCGGGAAGATTGCTGGACGTCGTGAATCGGCTGACCGACCACCACGAGGGCGAGCGCGCCTCGCCTTGGGCGGTGTCGGACGCGCCGCCGGATTTTATACAGGCGCAACTCCGCGGAATCGTCGGCCTGCGCATGCCAATCACGAGGCTGGAGGGCAAGCGCAAAATGAGCCAGAACCGGAACGCGGCCGACCGCGCTGGCGTGGCGGCGGGCCTTGCGGCGAGCGAGCGGGCATCTGACCGCGACGTCGCCGCTCTCATCCCAAAATAATCATGAACTTCGTCGGAATCGACCATCATGCCAGAACTGACCCCACTCGCCCTGTACCTCGCCGCGGCCTCCGTGCTCGCCATCACCCCCGGTCCGGGCATCTTCTACGTTGCCGCGCGCACGCTCGCCGGTGGTCGTCGGGAAGGTATCGCTTCCAGCTTCGGCACGGGGTTGGGGGGCATGATCCACGTCCTCGCCGCAAGCTTAGGTGTTTCCGCGATCGTGCTCGAGAGCTCGGAACTGTTCTCCGCATTAAAGCTGTTCGGCGCGGTCTACCTCGTCTGGCTCGGCTTTCGCACCTTTCAAGCCGCCCGCCTCAAGGGAGCGACTGGCGGCGATGACGGCGCCGCAGTGGGTCCAGTCGGACCCCGGCGGGCGTTTCGTGAAGGGGTACTGGTCGAGGCGCTCAACCCGAAGACGGCAGTCTTTTTCCTCGCCTTCATTCCGCAGTTCGTGAATCCGAGCGCAGGGCTCGTAGCTCTGCAATTCGTGGTGCTTGGCTCCGTGTCCATTGCGCTCAACACGCTCGCCGACATCGTGGTTGCCGTCGTGGCCAGCGGCATTCAAGACGGCGCGGCAGCGCGTCCCGGGTTGATCCGCCGCCTGAGGGAGGCGTCAGGTGGCGCGATGATCGCGCTGGGCGTCGGCCTCGCTCTGGCGAAACACCCTGCTGCCTGACTTTGGCGGGTACCTTGCGGAAGCAGTTGGATGGCTGCGAGCGAGTTCGGTCATTGCACCTATTTAACCATGTCTCAGGAGGCGCGGCACCGCCGTTTGGGTGAACGTCGGCTCATAAATGAGAGAAAAACATAGCGTGAGAGAAACGTGAGTACGACTGCCTCGCCTCGCTCATGCCCATCATTTCGGACCTCGCGAATCAACGCACGGTAGAAGCCAGTCAGCCGAGAATGACGCCCGTTTCATGGAAGGAAAGCCAAGCCATGCGCGAAGCATCGCCCCGCTTTGCACTCGATTATTTGGCGACGCCCGGACTTGACGTCAGGGCACTTTTCGCTTTTGCCCGCGACCAGGGCCTAACCGATGTCCAGATCCGCAGCCAACCGGGCAGCAATGCTATTGCACGCGGCATGCCGGCGGCGGACGTCCGGTCTGCGGCCGCCGACACAGGCGTTGGGATTATTTCCGTCAATGCCCTCCAGCGCTTCAATGAGTGGACCCCCGCCCGCAGGGCCGAGGCGAGCAAGCTCGCCGATTATGCAGCGGCCTGCGGAGCCAAGACGCTCATGCTGGTGCCGGTCAACGATGGCTCCTGGCCCGCCAATGTCGAGCGCCGGGGCGATCTCCGCGTCGCCTTGAAGGCGCTCAAGCCGATCCTCCAGTCGCGCGGTCTGATCGGTCTCATCGAGCCGCTGGGCTTCCGGACCTGCTCGCTTCGATCGAAGAACGAAGCGGCTAAGGCCATTGCCGCCATTGATGGCCAATCCGTCTTCCGCCTCGTGCACGACACGTTCCACCACACGCTTGCCGGGGAGACGTTCTTCTCCTCCGAGCTGACCGGTCTCGTCCACATTTCAAGCGTGAACGATCCGATCCACTGGATTTACCCGGATCGCGTCTTAGTCGGTTCCGACAATGGCAGCCAGATCCGGGCGCTGCTTGATGGCGGCTATGGGGGGCCCTTCTCATTCGCACCGTTTGTCGATGCAGCCCACCCGCTGGACGACCTCGCAGGCGCACTTGCCGCGAGCGTCGCTCTCTTCCGACACGGGCTATTGACGCGAGTGCCGGCGTGAGACGCGGGAGTAAATTAGGGCTGCCTGGGGCGCCTTTTGGCGTCCCCCGGAGAAGTCATTCGAGACGCCTCCTGTAGCAATATCTCTCGCAGCCAGATGCTTGCCGGATCACTGTTGTGAAGGGCGGGCCATTGAACGGCCTCGGTGAACGTGGGTAGTGGCAGCGGAAGTTCGATGATCCGCAGGGGGAAGGTTTTTTTGAAATGCTGAACCAGCCGGAAGGGCATGGTCGCTATACGAGCTGTGCCTGAGACCATCGGCGGGATCATGCTAAAGGCCTGCACAACGATCTCGACACGTCTCTTGAGACCATGCTCAAGAAAAAACTGTTCCTCGATGGAGGGCTTCAGCGTCCGCCCGAACTTGACCGCAACGTGCCTCATCGACATGTATCTCTCGAATGTAAGCTGCCGTGGCAGCTGCTTGTTCGTGGAGCAGCCCACGCACACGAGCGTCTCGTCGAACAGCGCCGCTCTTGGATGGGCACTTGACATGAACAATTCTGGAAAAATCAGAAAATCGACGTCACCGCGCCGGAGAAGCTCATCGGGGTCGTCGTCGATAGGCAACAATTCGAAGCTGACGGCGGGTGCTTCGCGTGCAACCCGCTCCACGACCTTTTCAAAAAACACGAGTGTGGCGAAATCGGAAAGAATGATCCTGAAACGGCGATCGGATTGAGCCGGATTAAACGGATCCCAAGAGATAATCGAGCACTGGATTTGCAAGAGTGCGCTGCGAACTGCGGGGGCGAGTGTTTCCGCACGCGGGGTTAGAACACGTTCGCGGCCGCTCGTCGTAAACAGTTCATCGTTGAAATAGTCGCGCAGCCGGGCGACGGCCGCGCTCATGGCCGGCTGACTAAGGTTGATGCTGCTTGCCGCCGCCGTGAGGGTCCGCTCGGTCAGCAGTGCGTCGAGCACGACGAGAAGGTTCAGATCAAGGCCCTTGAAGCGCATGGCTTTCACTTATCCATAGCGTGGATGCTCGCGATCTAAACAATCGATTTTACCAAACTTCCAGGGCGCTGCATAGATGACCGCACTTGACATGCGCCCGATCACGCCACTGCTTCTGCAGCGTGTGCTGGGAAATGACTTGTAAGTAGCCGATCATGTCGAACTCTCCGCCTTCTTCCAAAAGGCCTATGGGCGACAGGGGCTTTCAGGCGGTTGTAGCTGGGCCGGTGCGGGGCCGAAGGTTCGCGCAATCGGCTCTGATGTGCACGGCGTAGCAGCTCACTAGGACCCGCTGCGCCATTTCTTCACGGTTGGCGAGGTTGATTTCTTGGTAGGCGAACTCGGACCGTACAGGATGCATCCGGATCTTGAGAGACTCGGAATGAATCATTCTATCCGCGTCATGCGTCCGGTGCTGCAGCAGCGTGGCATTCCATTCGCTTTTGGCATGGTTCGGCACCCGCTGCGAAACCATCTTGAGAGGTTCTGCAGAGACGGCCAGACGACCATAGTGCCGGGCGTTCGCATCGCCACACATGATCGCGACCGCCAATGCGCTCGAGGTTTGCGATCAGGCACTGGGATTTTGTCCGCTCGGTTGCAGCCAATCGGCCCTCCATACCACGCCGCGATCCGCGTGATTTTCGATCCTTTGCACCCCGCTCGCCGTGCCCAGAAACGGCAAGTAGCAACTGCAACAGATAGGCTGGAGTCTGATGCTTGATCACATAAGAGCCGGAGCGAAGGGACGCGGCTCGTGCCCAGCAGGGACAAACAACCGAGACCTAAGCTTTGATTTCGCCAAAGGCATACTCATTATTTTGGTGATAATTGGGCACTTGTTACAATATTTAATCTACCAGGGCACCGACGCTTTCTGGCTGTCGCCGTATTTCAAGTCGATCTACATGTTTCATATGCCTCTCTTTATGGCGATAAGCGGATATCTTTCTTCTGGGGCAATTTTGCGAAAATCGTTCACCCAGGGTGTCGGTGAGCGGGCAATGCAGCTAATACTGCCAATGCTTTTTTGGTGTATGTTGATCTGGACGCTAAAGTTCGTAGTGATTTTTCCTACGAAGAGTTTAACCGACACATTGCTGGACTTGTCGACGGAAGTTATTGGAACCTACTGGTTCATATGGGCGGCATTTATTTCGTTCATTCTGATTAGAGTTCTTACAAATTTCAACCGTCTATCGATATGGATCATAAGCGCATCTGCAATTGCGGTCGCATTCGCACCCATCACGTTATCAATAACCCCGTTGTTAAAATACACCTACCCATTTTATTGTTTAGGGTTCCTGTTTGCCCAGCCGATCGGATGGCAGAATGGCGTCATCTGGCGTTACAAATGGATTTTTGTTGTCTTACTTTCGATAGCGGCTTTCATATGCTTCCTCGGGTGGGGCAAGGAGACTTATGCCTACAATAATCTCGTTTTAATTCATGATGAACAGTCAGCTAAACAAGTTTTTCTGATGTTCTCTGGCTCTTTGGCGGCTTCTGCAGTAGCAATGCAGTCTATGTCCCAATGCTGGAGACTTGTCTATTCGACTAGAGTAGCTCGCTTTGTCGCGGTGCAGCTTGGTCAGAGCACGCTGCTGCTTTACCTGGTCCAGGGTGCCGTGTTTCGCCTCATGGATTTGATACAGTTTGGAGAAGTCTGGAATCTCACGACCAGAATCGCCTTCGCAACTGTGCTTGGAGTGGCGATTGTCGTCATAGCGATGGCAATTCGCAGTATTGCGCGCAACCTCGGATATGTGTCGCGGATCGTTGTCGGAGCGCCGCCACGCCCAAGTCTGCTCAAATCTCAATCTGTAATCAATTAGTCACGTGAAAAATTCGCATCTGTAATCGACATGTTTCATAGCTCCGGACCTATCCGATCGACTGTTGTACCGGTCGGCCATTCGCTCATCGGCCGCGCTATCCCCATAACTACGACGAGCACGTCCTCCACGCGCGCGGGCGGCAGGTCGGGACACAACACCTCTGAGTGGGACCGTAAACGAGCGCCCATAATGGTCACGATGACAAACAACCACGTTACGGACAGATGAGGCATGCGTTTCAAAGGCCTTGATCTGAACCTTCTCGTCGTGCTCGACGCACTGCTGACCGCGCGCAACCTCACGGCCGCGGCAAGCAGCATCAACCTTAGTCAGCCGGCTATGAGCGCGGCCGTCGCCCGGCTGCGCAACTATTTCAACGATGAACTGTTTACGATGAGCGGCCGCGAACGCGTTCTAACCCCGCGTGCGGAAACACTCGCCCCCGCTGTTCGTGGCGCACTCTTGCACATCCAATGCTCGATTATTTCTTGGGATCCGTTTAATCCGGCTCAATCCGATCGCCGCTTCAGGATCATTCTTTCCGATTTCGCCACACTCGTGTTTTTTGAAAAGGTCGTGGAGCGGGTTGCACGCGAAGCACCCGCCGTCAGCTTCGAATTGCGGCCGCTCGACAACGACCCCGATGAGCTTCTCCGGCGCGGTGACGTCGATTTTGTGATTCTTCCGGAATTTTTCATGTCGAGCGCCCATCCAAGAGCGGCGCTGTTCGACGAGACATTCGTGTGCGTGGGCTGCCCCACGAACAAGCAGTTGCCACGTCAGCTTACATTCGAGAGATACGTGTCGATGAAACACATTGCGTTCAGGGTCGGCGGTGCCCAGATGCCATCCATCGAGGAACAGTTTTTGCTTGAGCATGGTCTCAAGAGACGTGTTGAGATCGTCGTACAGGCCTTTAGCATGATCCCGCCGATGGTCTCAGGCACAGCTCGTATAGCGACCATGCCCTTCCGGCTGGTTCAGCATTTCAAAAAAACCTTCCCCTTGCGGATCATCGAACTTCCGCGGCCACTACCCACGTTCACCGAGGCCGTCCAATGGCCCACCCTCCACAACAGTGATCCGGCAAGCATCTGGATGCGGCAGATAATGTTGCAGGAGGCATCCCGCATGTGAAGTCGCGGGCACTCCTGGTCTCAGTCTAGATTTACTCAGCGCCTCATACGGGTGCGAACCGGCGTGCAAAATTGGGTCTGACGCACATTCGATGATTTTGCATGACGGCGTGCCACGTGTTTCCCCATGCTGGCAGCCGGCAACACCAAAAACATGAAGTGGAAGAAGTACTTTTACCGCAAGCTATGCGAGGCTGAAGGTTTTCGCCATGCGCCGCACCGAATTGCGGGGATACTGAGCGTGAGATAACTCGTCTCGTCCTCCTGCCGAATTCCGGTAAGCCGCCTTACCAAGGGCAGGCGGCGCTTGAGATTCCGCCGCTGGAAATCCGTCGCGCGGGGCTGTCGACGTTCAATCGCGGCTGGATCACAGTTGGTGAATACAACTACGATATCGCCGAACCATCCTCTATTTCGGGCCGAATCAGAAGCTGCGGGGCATGTTCGGCCCCGAGCTTCATGTAAGAAATCAGGCGCGCGATCCGCCCGATGCTCGCCGCAAGACAGAGCCGCATAGACCGCGTCGCCATGCCAGAGCGGTCGACGGACGAGGCGGTCCGGTTCGGTCCCGCACTCTTAGGTTCTCTCGTCGGCACCATCATTCGAAACGCCCCCGCCGGTCGAAATCGACCGGACAACAGCGTCCGATCACCCGAAGACGAGGCCTGCAACCGCCAAAAATCGTGCGTAGGATCGCACCGCGCGGCTGATGATTGCATCTTTCCCGCGCTGCGTCAGGTGGTCTGAGGTTCGCGCTTCGGGCCAAGCAAGAACACTGTCAGGGCGCCGAGGAACGAGGCAACGGCGCTGTAGGCAAGGGAACTGGCGACGCCGGCATTGTCCATCAGTAGTCCGCCGAAAATCGCGCCCGCTGCGATGGCTACCTGGAACGTTGCGGCCATCAGCCCACCGGCGCTTTCGGCCTGCTCGGGAGCGGCGTGCAGCACCATCCATGTCTGCAGTCCCACCGGCACCGCGCCGAAGGCAAAGCCCCATACTGTAACCGCAATCGCCGTGGCCCAAGCCGATGCTCCCAGCGTCAGCAGCGAGACAGTGGCCATCGCTATGAACAGGGGAGGCAGGGCCGCGGCTGCCTTGAGGCTGTGCTCGGCCAGGAATCCGCCGGCCAAATTGCCGAAGAAGCCGCCGATGCCAAAGACGAGCAACACCAGCGAGATCGTCTCGATATCAAGCGCGGGAAACTTCTCAAGGAAGGCGCGGATATAGGTGAAGCCGGCGAAGTGCCCGGAAGCGACCAGCAGGACGACCAACATCGCGACTTTGATCATCGGATTCTTGGCCACATCCAGCAGACTGCGGAAGCTGGCCACTCCAATCGGAGGCAGCCTCGGAATGGTTATGAGTTGCACTACCAGCGTAACGGCGCCGACGACCGCAGCGATCATGAAGGCGGTTCGCCATCCCCAGATATCGCCGACATAGGCGCCGATTGGAGCCGCGCAAACGGTAGCGCAGGTAACGCCGGTGAGGATGATCGACATGGCGCGCCGCAGGAGGTGACTTGGAACGAGCCGCATCGCCAGCGCTGCCGAAATCGACCAGAACCCTCCGAGTGCTATGCCGAGCACGACGCGGGCGGCCAGGAGAACCGGCAGCGACCCCGCGACGGCCGATAGAACGTTCGACAGGATCAGCAGCAGCGTCATCGCCCATATGACGATCCTGCGGTCCAGGGGCCTTGTGATGACGGCCATCGTCGGCGCCGAGATCGCCCCCACGATGGCGGTCGTTGTCAGCGCCTGTCCAACTGCACCCTCGGTGATAGAGAGATCATGCGCGAGCGGCGTCAGCACGCTGGCAGGCAGAAACTCTGCCGTCACAAGCCCAAAGGTGCCTAAGGCAAGCGAAATGACTGCACCCCATGCGGGACCAGACCGTTGATCTGGCTGTTTTGGGTCATGCAGAACTCCGTCCATGAAGCCCGTAGCGGATTCGGTCATCAACAGGGTCTCCAGTTTGGATGTGCTGCAAACTCGGGTTGCTGCGTTGACCCGCATTAACGCCAGAAGCGCCATTCCCTGCGGCATTGCACGGACGAGGGGATGTTCATCGCTTCGCGATATTTTGTGACGGTGCGGCGCGCAAATCGATGGCCCTTTCCTTGGGCCGGACGACGATGTCGTCGTCGGAAAGCGCGTCATCTTGCGATTCGTCGGCGATTGTCGCCTTGATCCGATGGCGGACAGCTTCGGGGGGGACCGCGCGTCGCCACCTTGGGAGGACGCGCTCGCGACGGTGAAAAAATACTTCAGTTCGAACACTTCGCGCGGGGTCTGCATGTATGTGTTCGACGTCACCCGGCTTACCGTCGCCTGATGCACTTTGATCGCGTCGGCGACAGTCCTGGGCCCGAGAGGCCGCACTTGGTCGATGCCGTGTTCCAAAAAAGGCATCCTCCTGGCGGAGGCGGGTAAGCGACAATTGGGCGAGCGCCACGGCTCCGTCAGTCTCGAACCAGCCATAGCAAATCAGATACCGGAGGAGGGACGTCTGGAGGGGACGTTCGGCGCAAACGTGCACGGTCTCCTTGGGCGCTTGTATGGAACTTCGCGTTTTTGCCATGGTTCTGTTCATAGCTTTCTACGTGCCTTGGTGGGCTCTAACGGATAACAGCAAGCGCTATGCCATTTCACTTGGGGGCACCGAATCGGACTATCTTTTGCCGAAGCCCTGTCGGCTTGAGCAGGGGCGCCGTGCATTGACCGAGACCGAGCGCGCCGCACAATCGCTTGGTCACCCGGACCGAGCAAAGGTGCTGTACTGTCGGAGTAGTCAGAACTTCCGCGCCGGCAAGGGAAGGCGAAAGCCGTTCCGGACGGGCCGAGCCGATGCATTGCCGCACGCCGGCATCGACCGCGTAAGGCTTTGTCTCTGGCGTGTAATTGCGTGCGCAGGCTGCGATCTGCGAAGACGCGGCCGTCGCGCCTACGATCGCGCTGTTGCTGCTCCCCCTGTCGAGGAAGGCCTTTGACACCTCCGAGCTCTTCAGCACGGCGCGCCGGTCTCCACGCCCTGAGGATCGAGTCCGGCTGGGCGTCACGGCGTTTGCGAGATTGAGATTCCTTGATTTGCTCCCTCGTGCGCGCCTATCCGAAAACATTGTTGTGTCCCGAAGGCTGACAAGAATGTCGCAAGCGCGACCAAAAGATCGCCACGGCCCACAGGGGCAATTGCGACCAGTGGCCTTCTTCGGAAATCGGGGGAGCAATACCCTTTCCTCGTCGACTTCGGACGCGGGCTCAGCCGTGCCCGCCGCGCCGCTAGGAACGACCTAACCTTGGCGGATGGCGGCTGGCCGATCACCCGGGTATGTCCGCGTCGATAAAAGAAAAGCGTCTGGTCTCAGCCAGGCGGACCTCGCGAAGGCCATCGGTATCAATTTGGTCGAATTCCTCGATCACGCCGAGACGATCGGTTTCGCTCCAATGGAACCAGCTGGCGCGGATTCGACCAAGTTCCCAACCGAAAACACACGAAACGCGGCGGCTTCCGACCGCCGATCAATGGGCCGAGGCCCGGTCGCTGTTACCCTCGAATGAGTCCGCCATGCCGAGGCGGCTCGTCGATAGCCGCGGGTTGGCGCCTCTCCGGGGCGCGTTGGCTGCACGTTCCGCCCCTTGGACCCCGCTTCCGGCAACAACATCCGGCCGCCAAAGCTCGCCCTTGTCAGTGCTCGATTACCACGCCGAGATGCCTGCTGGGGCTCCCGGTGCACGGGCACATTTATGATCCGGCACGGTGTTGAGCGTGCGGAACCCGCCGCACGCGTTCCGATCGCTTGTTGTGCTCACCCGATCACGCGACCTGTCCCCACACGTCTTGAGGACATTCCCCTGCGGCTGGCTCATTGACCTATGGGCGGTTCCAGCCCGCCCGAAACCCTCGCCACCAGCTTTTTTCCCCGCCGCATGACGCGGCTTCCTCGCGCCGCTTCGCTTCAAAAAAGCTGCCCGCTCGGGTCCTTCGCTGCCGCTGCGGCCCTGCCGGGTTCGGGCGGTCCGGACGCGCCCATCACGGTCCGCCATCGCAGGGGAATGGTCCCCGGCGACAGCAGAAGGAGACAGGAAAATGACCGCGATCGGTTACGTCAACAAGCAGGAAAACGGCAGCTACAAAGGCCAGCTCAGGACGCTCAGCGTCCGCGCCGACATCGACATCGTGCCCAATCGAAGCAAGTCCGCCGACAACCATCCCGACTTCCGGGTGCTGACGCAGGGCGTGGAGGTCGGCGCCGGCTGGATCCGAACCGGGGAGACTTCCGGCAACGACTATGTGAGCTTGTCCATCGCCGCACCGGAGTTCGGTCCCCGCAAGCTCTACGCCAATCTCGGCCGCGCCGCCGGCCAAGACGATCAAGACACCTACGCCCTCATCTGGAACCCGGCCGACTGACCGGCCGGCTCAAGCCCTCGCGCCGCAACTCGGCGCGGGGGTTCCCGCCGACGCTCGCCCGAAGGGGCGGCGAAAACTCCCACCCGACTCTTCGCCCGTCCCCAGGACGACCTCGCTCGCCGATCCTCGCGGTCGCTTGTCCGAAGCGAAACGAGGACCATCATGGACGACGAAAACGACCGCGCGGCCCGCGCCAAGAAGGGCAGTCCGTTTCTGAACACCGCGCAGGCTGCCTTCTATATCGGCCTGTCCCAGCGCACCCTGGAAAAGATGCGGCTGACCGGCGGCGGCCCGAAATACCGCAAGCACGGCCGCTATGTCCGCTACCACATCGACGAACTCGACGACTGGTCGAAAGGCCGCCCGCCAGAACCCGGCTCCGACGATGACAAGGGCGGGTCCGGCTCAGCCGACGAGGGAGCCCGCTCATGAGCCAGCGGCCTTCCATCCATCTGATCGGCAGCCGTTTGCGGCGCGTTCGGGCGCGCAACGCAATCGCCATCGCCGCGATTGGCCTGAGCCTGACAGGCTTCACGGCGCTCCCAAAGCCGTCTCCCTTGCTGGTCTGGAACGCCTCGGCTAGCGCGCCGGTCGGTCTCTATCGCGTTGGGTCTGGCACGCCTGCGCGCGGCGATCTTGTGCTCGCCCGCCCGCCTGGCTTCGTTGCCTATCTCGCCGACCAACGCGGCTATCTGCCTCGCAATATACCGCTGGTGAAGCGTCTCGCCGCGCTGCCGGACGAGCATGTCTGCGCCTTTAGTAATGCCATCATCATAGGCGGCGAGATCGTCGCCCGTCGGCTCAAAATCGACACGCAAGGCCGTCCGCTGCCCTGGTGGAACGGCTGCCGAGCGCTCGCCCATGACGAGGTTTTCCTGCTCGGCAACGAAAAAAATCACTCCTTCGACAGTCGCTATTTCGGGCCGGTGCCGGCCGAAAACATCATCGGGAGGCTGGTGCCGCTATGGACCGAGTGACCCTCCTGATGCTCGGCATGATCGCCGTCGCGCCATGCGCCTGTTCCGCCTCGACCGGCGCTGAGCCAGCCGTCATCTCCCAAAGTCCGCAGCTGCAACGATGGCAGCACTTCGTATCGGAAGCAAGCGCACGCTTCCACATTCCCCAGGCCTGGATTTGCGCCGTCATCGATGCCGAAAGCCGCGGCAAGACCGTCCTCGATGGCCGTCCCATCACCTCCCGCGCCGGCGCCATGGGTCTTATGCAGGTGATGCCCGGCACCTATCAGGAGATGCGCGTCGAGCACGGTCTGGGAGCCGACCCGCACGATCCGCGCGACAACATCTTGGCCGGAACCGCCTATCTCAGCGCCATGTATAAGCGTTTCGGATTCCCCGGCCTGTTTGCCGCCTACAACGCTGGACCCGAGCGCTATGAAGGCCATTTGAAGCTTCGAAGGCCGCTGCCGAAAGAGACCGTTGCCTATCTGAAACAGCTTGAGGCGACGGGGATTTCGGCGGCCGACATGAACGAATTCAAAGGCCAATCCACAACTTCAAAGGGGCGGAACGCTCCCTCCGGACGCTCTTTGTTCTTCCTTCGCGACGGTGTTCGCGCCGGTGAAACGAATGGCGGCCTTTTCGTGCCGCTCGGCAGGGATCGCGCGCGGAAAAAGAAGCACAATGGCTAGCGATGTTGAGGGCATCCGGGAGGGGCCAGGGACGCTTAAGGCGAGGGGCGCGTAAGGCAAGATAAAGGCACCGCCTCCATGAGGCGGCGAAGCCTTTGTCTGCACATCCTTTTTGCCGGAGGCTGCCGGCGGCGCCAGGAGGGTGGGCCAGCGAGACCCAGGTTTCGCTTGAATTTGCCCGGAGGCTGGTATGCAGGACGATGAGTTCAGGCCGAAGCTCGGCAAGATCGGCTCGCGCGGCTCGAAAGCAGGCAAGCGCTATGCCGGCCAGGTCAAGGCAGCGATCAACCGAGCCGGCGGCCGCCTCCAGCGCGGCGGTCGCTTCACGGGGAGCCGGACAGGCCGCGGCGGGGCGGCGGCCGCGCTGCTCAAGTCACGCGACCGGTATGCCGCCTTCCGGCAGCGGCGGGTGATGGTCAAGGCGCGGATAGTGAAGCTGGCCGGCAAGGGTGCGGACGGAGCGCGTGCGCATCTGCGCTACATCCAGCGCGATGGCGTCACCAGGGAAGGCGAACCCGGCAAACTCTATGGCCCCGGCAGGGATCGCATCGACAGTAAGGCCTTCGTCGATCGCGCGGATAGCGACCGGCATCAATTCCGCTTTATCGTCGCACCGGAAGACAGCATTGAGTATGACGACCTCAAGCCGCTGACGCGGCGGCTCATGGCGCAGATGGAGGAGGATCTCGGCACCAGGCTCGACTGGGTTGCCGTCGACCATTTCAACACCGGCCATCCGCACACCCATATCATTGTCCGCGGCAAGGATGATCGCGGCGAAAACCTCGTCATCGCGCGGGAGTATATTTCGAGCGGCATCCGCGAGCGGGCGGCCGAACTGGTGAGCCTCGACCTCGGTCCCCGTACCGACCGCGAGATTGAACAGCGCTTGCGCCAGGAAATGGAGCAGGAACGCTTCACCAGCATCGACCGGCAGCTGCTGCGCATGCGCGATGAGGACCGACTTGTTTCTACGGACGGCCGCGACGCCTTTCGCCAGGCGCTGCATCAAGGCCGTCTGCGCAAGCTCGAGCGGATGGGCTTAGCCGAGGAGGTCGACCCGGTCCGCTGGCGCCTGGATGATGAGCTGGAAGCCACGCTGCGCCGCACCAGCGAACGCGGCGACATCATCAAGACCATGCACCGCGAGCTGACTGGCAAGGGGCTCGCTCGCAGTGCCGCCGATTACCTTGTCCACGATCGACGTGAAGAGCCCTCCACACCGGTCGTCGGCCGCCTCGTCGCGCGCGGGCTCGCCGACGAAATCAACGATCGGCATTACCTCATCGTCGACGGCGTTGACGGCAAAAGCCATTGGATAGACATCGGCAAAGGCGAGTTGACAGAACCGACGCCCGACGGCTGCATCGTGCGTGTTACGTCTAGGGATACCAAGCCCAGGCAAGTCGACCGTACAATCGCCGACATCGCGACCGCACACGGCGGCCGTTACAGCGTCGATATGCACCTCAAGCATGATGCGTTCGCCACCGAAAGCTTTGCCGAGACGCATATCCGCCGGCTGGAGGCGATCCGGCGCTCCACCGGCGGCGTGGAGCGAGAGCCGAATGGCACCTGGATCATCGCGCCGGATCATCTCGATCGTGTCGCGGAATACGAGCGCCTGCGGGCCAGGGTCGAGCCTGTGATAGTCGAGAAGCTCTCATCAATGCCGCTGGAACGCCAAGTCAGCTTCGAAGGCGCCACCTGGCTCGACCGGAACCTGGTTGCCGAGAGACCGGAGCCGTTGCGCAACTCAGGCTTCGGGCATGAGGTGCGGGAGGCGCATGCCCGTCGGCGGCAGTGGCTGATCGCGCAAGGCCTCGCGCACGAAGAACAGGACCGGGTCGTCTATCGTGCCAACATGATTTCGATCCTGCGCCAGCGCGAGCTGAACCGTGTCGCCGGCCAGCTGTCGGATCAGCTCGGTCTCTCGTATGCCGAAGCGCAGCCTGGAGAACGAATAGAAGGCACGCTGCGCCGATCGGTCGAGCTTGCCAGCGGCAAATATGCCGTGATCGAGAAGTCGCGCGAGTTCACGCTCGTGCCATGGAGGCCGGTGCTTGATCGGTACATCGGAAAGGAGGTTTCCGGTGTGGCGCGTGGGGAGGCTATCTCATGGACCCTCGGACGGCAGAGGAGCGGACATGGGGTTTCGTAGTGGCGCGCACATCGCCGCCCGGCGGCAACGGAGACATTCGCGCGTCTGCTTAGGCGGCGGAGACATCGCTTAGCTGTACGATGCTCTTGCCGTATTTGCGCCTGTAAGCGGCAATGAAATCGTCATCGCTACAGATGCAGCGGCCGCTGGAATCCTTGGCCTTCGGATCGTGCAAGCGGGAGCCAAGTGGGCGCAGAAGATTCACCCGAGTGCTCGTCGTCGGGCCCACGGGAAAACCCGCGCTGTGTTTGACGAGCTCGGCGGCAAGCATAATCCCGGCAAGCGCTGACTGGAAGGCCATCGGAACCACGGTTCGAACGCGGCGACTTCCATCACTGAGCTGGAACACCAGACCGCCGCAGATAGCCTGCTGATAAAAGGAACGCAGGGGCTGGCCAACAAACGGGGCTAGCGGTTCAAACGGCACAGCCATCGCTGTAGCCACCCGAACTACAAAGTCGTTGGGAACTCCGGCATTGGTCTGCAGGAGCGTTTTCACCTGCTCGTGTGCTTCCGGTATTCCGAGTTCCTCGGCAATCAGCTGGTGCTCGTCCTTGGATTTCCCGGACGGCAGGTACATGCAACAAAGGCAAGCTTGGCCGTCATCGAACCCGTGCCGCGAGATGCCGAGGTCGTGCTCCTGCGTCCAGGCATTCGCGATCCATCGGGGCAGAGCACCTTGGACCGCCAGACGGTCGGCGGCGGTGTCAAGCGCCACACCCACTCGGTCGAAGACCCAGTCGCCGTGGCGCGCAACATATTCTGCCCACGTCAGCGGGTGCGCCTCGACCCCAATGGCCGTCGATCTAAGGGCGGTGGCTGCAAGAACCGCCTTGGACATGCCAATCTCCGCCTGGCCGGCCAATACGTAGCGCTGCAGGTTTGAGAGTTCGATTGCTTCGTGATCGATTACATGCAGACGACCCGTGAGACCGGGTTGTCTCGCTAGCGCCCAAAGCGAGCCATGGCCTATCGCACCGAGCCCAACGAGGTGCGTTTCGCCAAGGTCGACAGGTATGTCGATCGGGCCTGCCTCGCCGGCTTTGGTCTTGTCGTAGCTGTATAACGAGAGGTCGATGGTTTCGTCTAACTCGGCGCCGGTCAGCTGGGCGGCGAAGATGGTTCGAAAGACGTTGGCGGCGCCGAAGCAACTGGCGGCGCCAGCTCCATAGGGCAGCAAACTCGAGCCGGAGCCCACCGGGTCCGTACGCGACAGCTTTGCCGCCCAACCGTCCGATCCCATGAAAAAGGTCGGGCACCGGAGTGGTGGGCGCGTCACCCCTGCAACTACGCAGATGGTGGCAGACTTGCCGGAACGCCGGATGCCAACTTTTGGATTTATCGACTTTGCCAAGCGCTCCAGCGCTTGGGCTTGAAAGCTTGCCGCGCTGCCCAGCGGGAGTATCGCCAGAACTGGATAGAGCCTGGCGAGCAACCTCACCGCAAGATCTAGTGTCGCCTGGCCTTCGGCGCAGGAAGCGGCTTGATCGTCAAAGGCGACGGCCACGACCTGCTTTTCAAGAGCTGCTTTAAAGTCCTCCAGATGAAAATCGGCTAGGACCTGAGATGCCGCCGTGGCGGCGCGGTCGATGAAGTTAGCGAGTGCCATTGTTCAACTCGTTATTGTGATCATTCGCGACAGTGCCGCGGAAGGGAGCGCATTCCAGTTGGCTTTTCCGTCGAGCCGATAGGCGGCGACTCGAGCAAAATCGAAAGGCTCGCGGGCGAAATTCGGCACTACCAGCGACAGACACCCAACCGTGGTAGCAACCGCATAAGCATCGTCGGTCGTCGAATGGTAGGCTCGGCCCGGATGGCTATGGATCTGGGCCAAGAGTTTCAGGCCGCTATTGTAGAGCCAGACATTAAGCCGGTGCAGTTCCTCGGCCGGAACCATCACGCAAACACCATCGCCCGTCCGAATGTGACGCTGCGCCGGGAGCACGGTCTCTGTTACGGCAAAATGCTGGTCTTGCTGAACGCCGACCCAGAGCGCCATCCCCTCATTGCCTTCGCGACCAACCGAGCGCAGATGCGCATGCACAGTCGAGATGCAGTGGCGCGGGAGCGTCACGGTCGTTACATCCATCAAAACGCTCATTCCGGGATGGCGGATGGGGGTACTACCATCGCTCCCACTGAGATTTGGAACTGATACTGTATCTGCTCCACGGGGCCGGTCCCGTACTTGATGATCTTGTCCAGGATAAAGGCCAAACAGCCTTCGCCAGAACCCCGGTGGAGAAGCCATGAGTCACCTGAATGGGCTGGATTGTCGTGGTATTCCCGGACGCCTGCCATGCACAGGAATGGCGTATGTTCCGCACTGTTGGCCTGGAGGAAGTCCGCTAGCGACAGAGCTTTCTGCTGCATGAGGACCGAAATCATATCCGGTGGGGTTCCGGGTAGATGCGGTCGTCTGAGCATACTTAGCAGTAAATCCTTGCGGGCAACCGGCCGGCGGGTAAAGGGGTCGACGAAGACTACCGACGGAGGTCGGAGGTCGTAATTGGAGAAGTCGATCTCGACAGCTGCACCGATTATCTGTGGCCTTATCTTGGGCGGTGCGAAGATGAAGAAGGCAGTAGGGAATCTCGCCTCGATCAGGAAACAACCCTGAGCCCGGTAAGCGCCCGCTTGTGTTTGGAACCAGCCGATCTGCCGATCGAATTTCGCTCGCGAGACCGCAGGGTCCACAGTCTGGATTTCAGGCACCTGCTACACCCGCCTTCAGGCTGAGGAACAGGGTCACAATGTTCGCGAAACCGAAATCGCCAACTTTTTTGTCAACGTCGAGCAGGTTGCCGGCCTCATCCTTGAATTCCCAATTCTCGGCCGGCTGGGCGACGTTCTGCGTGTTCTCAAGGGCTTTGGCACGAACGACGTGAAGCGGCTGGTTGGGATTGGCTTCGACCTGCGTGGGCTGGCCGTTCACCACCACCGTGATCTCGATCTTGCCGCCGTGATCGCCCTTACCCGAATCCTTCGACATTTGTCCTACTCCTGTGGCTTGCCAACCGGCCCCAGGCGCTTGTGCCCACCTGCTAGTGAGACCGGCGATCTTCAATCGTCCACTCGGCGCCACGGGCCGCGAGTACGCAAAAGACAGGGGATAAGCTACCGAATCGGTGCTACCTTCTTTTATGCGTGACTTGAGCGGCAAGTAAACGGGCTGAAATTGCGCTTCACAACTATAATCGATTAGAGCAATACGAAAATATTGGCGATACACCTATTTCATGTGCTCTTTCACGCGCCTGCTCCACTGACAGCCCCCGTGCAAGTCCGCCTGCCGGTATGATTTCAGGTTCGATTGGGCGGGCGCTGTGACCGTTTGGCTGCGGCGGCTTCTAGCCGCTGCAATCTTGACGGAGGGTTTATCGAATAGGCAATCACGTGGAGCTTTAGAGCTGGTGATCCGAGCTCGGCCTATTCGAAAGGTGGCTCGGAAGCAGGTCGCCGTGACCAACTCCGGGGACCGGGATAGTCGCGACGAGAAGACGGGACTGTCCGGATTGACGTGAGTGGCTGCACCGAACCGTCGTCCGGGTGTGTTAGCTGACCGTTTTCCGTGAGACTTGCGATCATTTGTTTTCAATGGGTTAGCCGATTCAGATTTGATGAGACCGAGTCGGATTTGTTGAGACGGAACTGTCACGCGATTCAGTTATGGTGAGACTACCTTGATGCACCATTCGCGTGAAGACCATGCGACGCGATCAACTCGACGAACAGGAATGGCAGAATGTGCTCCGGCATGCGGACGTATTGCGGCGGTTGCCGCTGCGGCCCACAGCCGGCGAAGTCTCCGACGCCATGGCGGAACTGTCCATCAGCCGTGCGACCCTGTTCCGCTGGCTGAAGCGATACCGGACAGAGGAGCGCGCTGCCGCGCTTATTAGCCGGCAGTCGGGGCGGCGCAGCGGTATCGACGCCTTTGATCCGGCTCTGAAGACGATCGTCGATCGCAACATCACGACGTTCTACGCGACGCCGGAGAGGCCGACACTAACGCGGCTTTGGAAGCGGATCTCGTCCGATTGCCGGGCAGGACGGATGCCGCCGCCGTCAATCCGGCGGCTCAAGACCTATTTGGGTACGCTTGATGTCGAGGAGCTGACCCGCCGACGCGAGGGCAAGGCGCGGGCCGATGCGCAATTCCTGGCCCTGCCGGGCGAATTCTCCGCGCAGCATCCACTGCAGGTCGTCCAAATCGACCATACGAAGGTCGACGTGACGGTAGTCGATCCGATTGAACGACTACCCATCGGTCGACCGATCCTGACCATCGCGATCGACGTCTGCACGCGGATGGTGCTTGGTTTCTACCTTTCCCTGGAGGCGCCGTCGGTGACGTCGGTGGCGCTTTGCCTGACGCATGCGATCATCGACAAGACCCGCTGGTTGCAGGATCGCGGGATTTCCCTGGAATGGCCGGCAAGCGGCCTGCCGGGGTGCATCCATGTCGACAACGGCGCCGAATTTCACGCGCGCGCCTTCAAGCGTGGTTGCGACGACCACAACATCGTCGTCTCCTACCGGCCGCCGGGAACGCCCCGGTTTGGCGGACACATCGAGCGTCTGATCGGCACGATGATGGGAGCGGTGCATCTGCTGCCAGGCACACACTTCTCCAATGTTCTGGACCGTGGCGATTACGATCCCGAGGCGCGCGCCGTGATGACCATGCGCGAGCTCGAGACGTGGCTGGCGCTGGAAATCATCGCCTACCATTCCGACCTGCACCGTGGCATTGGCCGCCCACCCGTCGCCGCCTGGAACGAAGCCATATCCGCGCGTCCGCCGCGGCATGTGCACGATCCGCTGGCCTTCCTGATCGATTTCCTGCCGTTCGAGCCGCGTGTGCTGCGGCGAACTGGCATCCACCTCAACAACATCTGCTACTGGTCCGACGGTTTTGCGCCCTGGATCGGCCGATGCGACGAAATGGTGCTGGTCAAATATGACCCGCGGGATCTGCACCAGGTCTTCGTCAAGCTGGGCGGGAACTACCTGATGGCACCCACGCGCAATCCGGGACGACCGGCCATCACGTTGTGGGAGCAAAAGGCGGCACTGCGCGTGCAGCGTGCGCGCGGCCGCCGGGAGATCGATGAGGAGACGATCTTCCAGACGATCGCGGCGCAGCGAACTCTGGTCGAACAGGCGACGAAGGAAACCACGCAAACCCGCAGGCTGCGTGCGCGACGTGCCCATCTGCAAGCAAGACCGGAGATCCCGGCAAGCGCGCCGGCGGACGAGCCGGTGATCGCCTTGCCGCATTTCCCGGTGGAGGTATGGGAATGACGGCCTATCCGCACCTCGATCCCGCCGTTCAGGCCCATGCCGACCTACCCGATCGCGAGCGTATCGAGCATATCCGGGTGGACCGGTGGATCGACTATCCACGGGCCCGTCAGGCGCTCGACAAGCTCGAGGAACTGCTCCTGTTTCCCAAGCGCGCCCGCATGCCCAATCTGCTGATCTTCGGCGCCTCGGGGATGGGCAAGACGATGATCATCGAGAAGTTCGTGCGCGCCCATCCGCCCAGCTTCGACGAGAGCAGCGGGATCGATCACCGGCCCGTCATCGTCGTGCAGATGGTCGCTTCTCCCCACGAGGGACGCTTCTATCATCGCCTGCTTTCGGTGATCGGGGCACCGCCGCCGACACGCGCCACGCTCGGGCAGCTCGAAACACAGGCACTGCGACTGCTCCAGGAAATCGCGCCCCGCATGCTGATCATCGACGAGGTCCAGAACCTGATCGCCGGCACCTACCGCGAGCAGCGCCGGATGCTCAATCTGCTGCGCTTCCTCGGCAACGAGCTGCGGATTCCGCTGATCTGCCTCGGCTCGCACGAGGCGCGCGATGCGGTCCGGGGCGATGCCCACCTCAACAGCCGCTTCGAGCCCTACGGGCTGCCGCCCTGGCGTCACGACGCCGATTTCCAAGGGCTGATAGGCGGGCTTCTTTGGTCGTTGCCGCTGCGCCTTCCCTCGGAGCTGACAGACAGCGCGCTCAAGCGTCTCGTCGACGTCAACGGCGGCGTCACGTCATCGATCTTCCGGATGGTGATCGACCTTGCCACGGATGCGATCCTCACCGGAACTGAACGCATCACGCCGGCCGCGATCCTCGACCACCGTGTCGCCGCGCCTGCGACCGTCGCTGCGGCCTGAGCCGTGACAGGGGAGGGGAGGGTCCCTCTGCCGATCGTGCCGCCACCGTTTCAGGACGAGCGACTGAGTTCCTGGATGGAGCGGATCGCCGATGTCTATCAGGTTTCTCTCGACGGCCTGCAGGCCTATGTCGGGTGGGCACGACCCGCCCTGCAGCTCGAGAGCGAGCCCGTGCGGGCTGATATGGAGCGCATCGCAGCCGCGACGCGCAGTTCGGTCGAACGCCTGTTCGCCATGACCTTTCACGACGTGCCGCCGCGCTATCGCACCCTGCTTCGGCCGGCTTCCCGGGAGACTTGCCCTGTCTGCTCGCGCGGCATGCAAAGACCGCAACGGCTGAGAGCCTGGTCCTTCGCGTTTAGCTTCCGCTGCGATCGACACCGTCAGCCGCTATTCGGTTTCGAAACACGTGGGGCCTGCGCTCTGGGCGGTGATGAAGCGTCGGCCCAGCGGGGCGCGGAATTCCTCTATCGATGGGCAATGGGGAGGGATACCGCTGCGGTTCCCGTCGGCTCGGTTCTTTCGCTGCTGCTGTCGCCGTCGCGAAAAGCTTCGTCCCCGGCGCCGTGGGAGCTGGCGCGCCTGCCGCTTGCACATCAGCACGAGCCTTCCATTCTGTCCCGGCCCTGCCGGCGTCCGGCCCTCAGCATCTTGGTGCCGGAATTCGCGCTTGCGGTGCCGATCTATGATCAGCGCCTGCCCTCAACCATCGCCGATTTGCCGAATGCGCCATGGGCGGAGCGATACGCGCTTGCCCTCGGCGTTGCCCGCGTGCTGAAGAATCCGACCGACGCGGTCGTCCGCATCCTGGAGGTTTCCGATGAATTCGGCCGAAAGAAAGTGACGGCGCTGATCCACCGGTGGCCGGCCGCGATCCGCAACGCGGTCGGCCGTGCCGCGCAGCACCCGCGCCACACCAAAGCGAGAGGGGAGGGCAGCGCTACGTCGACGAGCGGCCGCTTCAACCGTCAGCGGGTTCGTGCACCGTCAAACCGAGACGCCTGGCGCGATCGAGCAGATGCTTGACTGACGAGGCCGCCCATTGCCAGCCGCCGCGCGGCGTCCGCTCGCGCATCGCCTCGAGCTGTGCGGCGATCGCCCGCAGACTGAGGTCTGGATCGGCAATCGCAATGCCAGCGACGAGCGTCATCAAGCGGTCTTCCGGCTGTCGTCGCGGCGCGCGCTGGACAAGCGCCGGATCCGCGAGGCCTTCGCGTACCAGGCGGTATACCGACCGGCGAAGGCGTTCCACCGTCCAGCTTTGCCCCTTGTGGTTCAGGACCCGGACGACATCGTCCCAGTTATGCTGCGGACGCAGCCGTCGCACGATAGGCAACCAGCTTTGCGCCGAGGCGATGAGATCGCCGACATAGACGCCGTCCCGGGCCGCGGCGACGGCGCGGATGCTTTCTGGGCGTCGTTCCCGCAGGCCAGGATTGCCAGGCAGTCGACCACGCGCTTTGGCCGCGGCAATTCCAGCCTTCGTGCGCTCGGCGATCAGTGCCCGCTCCAACTGGGCGACCGCGCCGAGCACCTGGAGCGAGAACATCCCCTGCGGCGTCGACGTGTCGATCGGGTCGCGCAGGGAGCGGAAATGCGCGCCGCGCTTTTCGAGCGTCTCGATCACCTCGAGAAGATGGCTGACCGATCGGGCGAGGCGGTCGAGCCTGACGACGACCAGAACGTCGCCGGCGCGGATCTCGCGCATCAGCTTGGTCAGCACCGGCCGCGAGCGCGATGCGCCCGATCCCTGTTCGTGCTGGATGACCGCGCAGCCGGCGTGCCGCAGTTCGTCGGCCTGTGCATCGGTAACCTGGTCCTCCGTCGAGACCCGCGCATAGCCGATGAGGCGGCGCGGTCTGGAAGCAGGGGAGGGGGCTTTGGCCATGGCGGGCTTTCGCGGGGTGTTTCACGGCCATTTGTACAATATCGACGGCTGTTATCAACCGGCCAGTTGCAGACGTGTTTTATCGAGCCTCGTAGACGCCCGCAGAGCGGCATTAGGGGGCTTGGACGCCCCACCGGGCGGAAAAGGTGCAAAATGGCGTCCTGCGCCAACTGAGGGCGAAAGCGCGTCAATTGGGCGGTTTAGGACCGACGCAGCATTCGGAGGCACCCTGGAGCTGGTGAGGTCCGCGGACTTGGCCCCCATTTGCCGCCCTTGGGTGGAGCGGATTTCATGAGACTACCTGCATTTGAATCGGAAATGGTGAGACTACGCGACAAAGCCAGGCGGCCGGCAATGATCATCAATACGGTTGGAAAATCAATTGCTTAAGAGAAAGCTGGTTCGTCGCCATGCAGGTAGTCTCACGAAAACCGATTCAAAAAGGCGGCGAGTCTCACGATTTCCGGTCAGCTGACAATGTAAATCATTAGCCAACTATCTTACTTGGGGTCGACGTCGTGAAAAGTTAAACGATTGATAATGCAACATTATTGTTCGTTTTGATGGCGCGACAAGTGCGGCGGATTCAACGCAAATCGATTGCCAAAAGCGCCGCCTTGATTCATGCTCATTCGCAATGATTCTGCGGCCCCAATCCCTCTCGCGCCATCCTGGTCCGCTCCCTGGAGCGCCAATCGCCACGCCGGCGGTCCTCGTCCCGACCTGGCTGCGCCGCGCCGTGGCCGAGGCGCAAACCGTTGCGGGCAAAGACGTCGCGGATATCGCACTCGTTGCCGGCGCCGCCATCGGCGCGCTCGATGCGGTGGTCCGCCGGCAGGAGCGATGGGCCGGCGCCTGGCGGCAGCGTCTGGCGCTTTCGGCGGCCGCGGCAACAGCGAGGCAGGCAGGCCGCGTCGAGGACGAGGCGGCCCTTCGCGACGCCGTGCTGCTCACCCGCCCGGGCGATTTTTTGTCCGTCGGTCCCGCCGGATCGATGCTGCTGGCTTGGCGCCGGCTGGCCGGCACGCCTGCCGAGAAACTGCTGACCGAGGCCAGCATCGGCGCGGTGCTGGATGACCTCGGTCTCCGCCGCGACGACGACGCAGTCAGCGACCTGGCGGACGATCTTAGACAGCTTTCCGCGGGCATCGGAATGGTCGGCATGCTGACCGGCGCGTTCACGGCTGCCGAAAGATATGGCTTCGCACGAACCTTTGGATACTGGCTCGCCGACGCCCTGCTGGCACAACGGCTCAGTTGGGCACATGCGGTGCCGTTGCTCGGCGCCGAGGCAGCCTTAGGGACAAGCGCCCGCCCGCGTCGATCGGCGGCCAGCTCTCTGGCGACAGGCATTGAGACAGATCCTGAGCGTGCCAAAACTCTGCTTGCCGCGCAGGCGCGGGCCGCGCTGCGCGCGATTGATCTTTCCGCTGAGCTCGAGCGCCGCGCGGACCGGCTGCTTGCGGTTGCGCCGAAACTCAGGGCCAAGGCGGCGGACGTCGTCGTGGAAAAGCTGCTCTCTGACGACGCGATCGTCGCCTCGGAACAAATCGCCGGCATGAGCGATCGCGGCCTGCGCCGCCTGTTCGACCGGCTGGTCGAGCTCGGTGCCGTGCGCGAATTGTCAGGCCGATCGACCTTCCGCATCTACGGGCTGTGAGAACGATGGCCCTGACAACGCGTGCAAACAGAGCGAAAGGCAGAACAGACGAAAGTCTGTTTGACCGGGAACTGGACCATCTGCCGCCGGATGCGCGTTGGCGCGAATGGATGCACCGCGTCGAAGCAACGATTTTTGCGGCCAGTGAACCGGTCGGCCGCGAAACGTTGGCTCGGATCGTCGGCAAGAGCTGCAGCATCGATCTTTTGATCGACGACATTCGCGAGGAATTGCGCGGCCGGCCCTACGACCTCGTCTCTGTCGCCGGCGGCTGGAAACACCTGACCCGGCCGGCCTATGCCGACGCCATCCGCAGTGCATTTGGCACAGCCGGCGGCGGCAACGGGCGTGCCGTAGACCTGACGCAGTCAGACGTGTTGGTGCTGATGTGCATCGCCTATTTCCAGCCGATCACCAGAGCCGAACTGTCGTCCTTCTTCGGCAAGGAAATTTCGCGCGACCTGATCGGCCATCTCCGCGGTGCTGGCCTGATCGCTTCCGGTCCGCGCAGCCCGACGCCCGGCGCGCCCTACACCTACGTGACGACAAAAGCGTTCCTGCTCGAGTTCGCCCTCGACACGCTGCGCGATCTGCCGGATTTCGGGGCATTGGAGGATGCCGGACTGCTGAGCAAGGAGAAGCTGCTGGCTGGTGACATCATGCCCGAGTTTTCCGGGAGCCAGCAGGAAGCCGGGGTTATGGCTGAAGACTAGCGATTGCCACAGCGCTGTGAAACGACGGCAGTGAGCTTTACGGAGCAGGGTCGGGTATGATACCCGTTCTCTAGGTCGGGCATCATACCCATACTTGGAGGCACATGCAGCTGGTTAGGTCTCGGGATGTTCCCGCTCTTACAGGGCTCACTGCCGACCAATTGCGGGAATGGACCGTTCGGCGAGGGCTGGTTCAGCCGGACGAGCCAGCACAGAAGCGGGGTAGAGAGGCGAAGTTTTCCTGGCAGACTCTGCTGGTACTTCGCATCGCCGTTGTGCTGCGCACCCGCTTCCACGTCGAACTCCAGGCCCATCGCGAGCTTCTTGCGTCGGCTCGCAGGTTGTTGGAAGGCTCCTCGTTCCCCGGACTTTGGGGAGGAACGCTCGCCATTTACGGCTTGACACGATGCGAGCTGCTGAACGCACGAACGACACCCTTGTCGGCGGAAGAGGATGCGATCCTACTTCGCCTCAACCGTCACTTAGAGGCACTCTCCCAAGGATTCGGGCTTATTGACCCGGTCTCGCAATTGCCTCTCTTCCCGGCGATTGGCCTCCGAGGTTCAGGCGAAAGCCTGCCCGTCGATCGCCGACGTGCAGAAGGGACACGCCGATGAACGCGCTACTCGCCATCGAGACCGAACTCCGCCAACTCGGTTACGCGTCAGACGCAGTCATCCGGGACTACGTCTTTGCTGACGTCCTCTCGACGGTCGGAGAGTCACGTCGTGTGGAACTGGCAGCGTTTACACAGACGCCCGAATCCTACCGATCTGCAGCCTTCGGGGTTGTAGTCGAAGAGGACGAGACATCATTGCTCGAGCGCCGCGCGCTTGGAGCGCCGATCCTGTTTTCGATCGGTCGGCAAGACATCGGTGTCTGGCGTGTCGGCGCGCAGGGCGCGCCCCGACTGCTCGAACGGGTGAGCTTCGCCGCTATTCCCGAGCTGTTCCAGCGGAATGCCGAGCGCTGGCGGCCGCAGGCCCTACATCGCGCAAAATCATTAGGCCCGACCCAGACGGCCTATCAGCTCGATTTCGTCGACCTTGGTCTACTGCCGGCCATCGAGCACGAAGTCGAAGACAAGCTCGATCGACTGCTGCGCCAGGTTGTAGACGAGCTGATGACTGGCCTGCATGGCGAGACACAAGAGAGAGTGTTCCGCACAACGTTCCGCTTGCTCGCAGCGAAGATCCTGCTCGATCGTGAGCATCCGGCGGCGATCACCTGGCGGGACGTGCCTGTAGATAAAGTCTTGGACGGCATCGAGAGTTACTACGGTCTCGGGCGGTTGCCGTCTGAGCCTCTCGGCGGCCTGCCGCGCCCGCCGACGGAGACGGCCTGGCAAACTCTGCTGCAGGCGATCAGCTTTAGGAACATCTCCTCGGACAGCTTGGCCTTCGTGTATGAGAATACGCTAGTGACCAAAGATACGCGTAGGCGGTTTGGGACGCATAGTACTCCTCGGCAGGTGGCGGAATATGTAATCAGTCGCCTCGACCTTAGCAGCTTCGAGCTTGATGGGCTTACCATCTTCGAACCGTTCACGGGAGCCGGTGCATTTCTTGTCGCAGCGCTACGCCATCTGCGCGACCTTTTACCTGAGGGACTTTCGGCCGAGGAGCGACACGCATTTCTAGTGCCACGGATCCGAGGCGCAGAGATCGATGCGTTCGCTTGCGAGGTGGCAACGCTGTCGCTGATCCTCGCGGACTATCCGAACGCGAACGGCTGGAAGATCGCCAACGAGGACCTGTTCAGGCCGACTGCACTCGCGCAGCAGATCGGATCGGCGAAAATCGTGCTGTGCAACCCGCCTTGGGAGGACTTCGACGGCGAAGAACGCTCCGAATATCCCGAGATGGCTGCGAAGTCCTTCTCGAAGCCAATGGCCGTCCTTCGAACCGTTTTGGACGCCGGGCCGGAAGGGATCGGATTCGTCTTGCCGCAGGGCTTTCTGCGGCAGCAGCAATATGTCCAACTTCGGCAGCTCATCGCTGAGCGTTACCAGCATATCGATCTGACTTCGCTCCCCGACCGCATTTTCCAACGCGCCGGATTCGAGACAGCTATCTTGATTGCCAGCGGACGGCGCGCCGAGGTTGCCCATGGGCCCACACGCTTGGTGTCAAGCGTAGTTTCCGATCGTGGCCGGCTCGACTTCCTAGCAACCGGAAAATTGACTACCGAGCGACGCAGAACCAAGGAAGTTCACTCGGGCGACCTGTGGATCGGAGAGCTCGACGAGCTGTGGGAATTGGCTGATCGCTTTCCGCGATTGGGCAAAATGGCCGAAGTATATCGCGGGCTGCAGTGGTTGAACCAAGGCAGCGCGATCTCCAAGTCGCCGCGCAAGGGTTTCACCCCAGGAGTGTATAAACCGGCAGATTCTCTGGCGCAATATTGCATGCACAACTTCATTTACCTCAACATGAGCCCCGAAGCCGCAATGTACCCGGGGCCACTCGGTCGACCGTGGGACCAACCCAAGGTTTTGGCCAACGTTGCTCGCCTTTCAAGGGGGCCTTGGCGGATGGCGGCCGCCTCCGACAGGTCCGGTCTCGTTGCCTCCCAAGGCTTCTTCGGCATTTGGCCCACGAGCGACAACCTTCCACTTGAAGCGTTGGAGGCCATCCTGAATGGGCCTCTCGCCAATGCTTTTATGACGGAGCGTGCGACCAATCAGCATTTTACCAATGCATCGCTAAAGTCGCTACCGATGCCTAAGAGGGCTCTCGATCAAGTGGTTGAGGCGGTGAAGCGCTATCGTGCGGCCTGCCGGACAGCAGATAAGGAAGTGTTGCGAGCCGTGGAGAGGGATGAACTCTTGAGCAAGCTTTTGATCGAGATTGATGCGGAGGTACTGAGGGCTTACGACCTGCCCCCACGCTTGGAGCGGCGTTTGCTCGAATTCTTCCGCGGTCATGAATACGAACGCCGTGTCGCCCACCCATTCCGAGGATGGCTGCCGGAGGACTTTACGGCGTACATGCCGCTGCATGAATACTTGGGTCCTCTAGTCGAACACAATCGCGGGGCTTGGGCGCTCGAGGCATTCACGCCGGCACCGGACGAGGAAGTAGAGACGCTTAGGCGGTACATCCACTAATGGACACCTATCTCCTCGACACCAACCTCGTGTCCGTCCTCTACGACGTGAGCCGACCGAACCACCAAACTGTTCGCGACGCGCTTGCAACCTTTGACGCCAACGCTCCGCAACTCGTCTCGGTTATTACGATGGGCGAGTTGCGCTTTGGTCTTGCTCTCTCGCGAGCCGCAGGCCGTCCGCTTGGCCATATCGAAGCGTGTATCGAGCGAACCGAGGAACATCCGTTGGCCGAAGTCGGTCGCCATACCGCCGAGGCGTTCGGATATGTTAAGTCGAGCGTCGCTCTCCAGCGTTTAGATATCCAACGGCGGCTGCCGCGTTGGGTCGAAGCTTGGTCGGATCGGGTGACTGGGCAAGTGCTCCAGATTGACGAAAACGACCTGTGGATCGCTGCTCAGGCGGTGGAGCGCAATCTGGTCGTGGTGACGTCCGACCCCGACTTCACTCATGTAATCGCACCTGCTGTACCCGAACTCCGCGTCCAGCTTGTATAACGGAGCTAAAATCACGGGGCCATCCTTCGGTACTCATCACCGCCCAGACCGCTTGACAGTCAAAGCCGCAAATCGCTGTGCCGGGCCATACCATCACCGCTGAGAAGGGAAGCCTCGGCCTGCGATGGTTGGCGTCTTTCCTAGCCTGAAGGTTTAATTAATTAGGACTGATTCTTCATTATCTAGTCGCAAAGTTGTAAGGGGGGCAAATGTCAGGAAAGTTGTTTTTTATCGAGGGTCCCGACGGAGTTGGCAAAACGACGACGATCGAACTCTTGAAGGTCGCCTTAGGGCAACGATCTGGCCGCTTTGAATTCTTGAGCTTTCCGGGGAAAGCTGAAGGCACCCTTGGCGCAGTCGTTTATCGTATTCACCACGACCCGGCGGCATTTAGAATAGGGACAATGAGCGAGCTTTCGAAGCAGGCGCTTCATATTGCCGCTCACCTTGATGCCATCGAACGGCTGATCGTGCCAGCGCTGCAATCCGGGACACATATCATCCTCGATCGTTTCTGGTGGTCGACGGTCGTCTATGGCGCGGCCGCCGGTGTGCATCAAGCCGGCTTGCGAACACTCGTGGAAGCCGAACGACTTGTCTGGGATAAGTTTCAGCCGGCACTCGCCATTCTTCTCGATCGGGATCGGCCAATCGATCGGGATGACGAGATCAGCAGTTGGTTGAAGCTGCGTGACGCTTACCGGAGTCTCGCACTCGAGGAGCGTTCTCATTATCCAGTGGAAATTGTCTCAAATATGCGCACACCCGGAGAAGCAGTTTCGGCGATCGTCGAGCTTATCGAAAGGACGGTGGAGGAATGATGTCCGATTTTCCGACATTGCCTGTTGGAAAAACGGACGAATTATGTTAGGCGTTGGTAACACCTCTTGGAGGACCGCGCCTTGCCAACCGATCCGAGTACCAAAGTCAAAGTTCCCCTCTATCCCCTCGAGCACGTTCAGGAAACGCTGCTTGCTGAGCTCATCAAGTCCGTCAAGGATCTGGCGGAATTTGAAGGGGTTCTTCTTCCAAAATCTCAAAACGAGCTGATCACAAAGGCGATCCATATCGATTCCCACACCGTGGTCGAAATTCTCTGCGTTCTTGATGAGGTGGTCGGCTTCGAGGTTGGGCAGGCAGCTGTACGACCTGGCGGGTATGAATCCATCCAGGAAGCTGTCGATGATGTAACAGCGCGCACGGCCAAGCTCTGGGATAAGCATTTTGATGGGGGGGTGGCATGAAAGACCCCGCCAACCACGAAAAAAAGCCGGACGAGGCCGAGCGCCTGGCCATCGCCGAAAAACTGCGTCAATCTAGGGAATATATCGGGCTTAGCCAGGACGAAGTCGCCAGCCGTCTTAATATTCCGCGGAGCGCTCTTTCCAACATTGAAACCGGCCAACGCAAGGTCGATGTTATTGAGCTTCGAAAACTCGCCACACTTTACCGGAGACCGGTAAGCTACTTCACGAACGACGCCGACCCATCGGACATTTCGGGCCCGGTGCGCCATTTGGCCCGCACTGCATCCAAGCTGTCATCAAACGACCTTGAGGAACTGAGCCGCTTCGCAGACTTTTTGAAGAGCCGCTCTTCGATCGAGGACGAGTAGGATGACAGCAATCGAAAACGCCATTCGAAAAGCGATGGCCGCCGCCGGTCGGCTACAGAACGATCTGGCGATTCGAGACAGGATCGAACGCGCCAACGGTGCTTTGAATGGCCAGATCGACGTTTTTGGCGTCATGGCACATCTCAACCTACCGCTCATCTTTCGCCCTTTGGAAGGTCTGCTCGGAGCATTCATGAGCGAGCCAGTTCCCGGAGTGCTTGTTACCACCAAGCGGCCACTCAGCGTGCAACGGTTCACCGCGGCTCACGAGCTCGGACATTTTTATCTCAAGCACAGGCCAAGCCTTGATGACGATTCGATCCTGCGCCGCAGCCCCTTTGCGGCTTCAAAGAATACAAATCTTCAAGAGGTAGAGGCGGATGCATTCGCCGCGTCATTTCTCCTGCCTCAATGGCTGGCACTCTTTCATTGTAAGCGACACGGCTGGACGAAGCCTGATCTTCCCCATCCTCGAATCGTCTATCAGCTGTCGCTGCGGGCCGGCACGAGCTACTCCGCTACCTGCTGGACGCTTGCCCGCTATAATTTGATCAGCCGTTCAGATGCAAAACGCCTTGCCGACATAGAGCCCAAGAGGATTAAAAAGGGCATCCTCGGCGACGTGGAGCCGACAGCATATTATGGTGATGTCTGGGAGCTAAGCGAGGCAGACAGAGGAGAAGTTCTTCACGGCGGCCCCAACGATCTTTTTGTGATGCGCCTGGAGGAGAACGCCGGCGCCGGCTATCTATGGCGTGTTGACGAGCTGACGCCGGATGCATTCGCGGTCAGGGAAGATGTCCGGGAGGTGACCGGGGAGGAGAACGCAGGGGGGCCTGTCGTTCGAAGGATCGTCGCGCAATCTGTGAGGCAGCAGCAAGGCACGATCCGGATGACGGAAGCGCGGCCTTGGCAGCCTGGCAGCGTTATCAATGACTATACGCTCGACGTAGATCTTAATGGCCCTGAAGTCGCGGGCTGGTCACGGGCGGAACGTCGTTTCCGACTGGAGGCTGCGTAATGTCGAGGCCGTCGCTCGCCCATGACCTGCGCAGCATGTTTGGAGAAGTGCGTGATCAGGGCGTGCGCCCAACATGCTTGGCTTTTGCTGTGAGCGATTGCCATGCGGCGGTTCGCGACGGGTGGGATCCACTTTCGGCCGAATTTGTCTTTTACCACGCGCAGAGGCGTGCAGGCCTGCTGCCGAACCAAGGTGCGCTGCTATTGCACATCCTTGAAGCGATCCGCGACGACGGACAGCCTCCCGAGACAAGCTGGCCCTATCTTGCAGACTTACCTGAGGACCTGAGCCATTGGGGGCCGCCGGTCGTCAAGACTAAATATTTTCGAAACTTCGAGCGCGGTCCGGGGTCTTTTGACGAGATCCTTGCGAATTTGCTGGGAGGATCTCCGACCGTAGTAGTGCTGTACATCGGCGAAGCATTCTACAACCCTGGCGGCCAAGGAATTGTCGCAGGCTATCCTGGCGAGAAAGATGTCACCCGTCATGCCGTTATCGCCGTAGGCGCTGGGATCGTGGGAGGGCGACGGGCTCTGCTCGTGCGCAATTCCTGGGGACTGTTCTGGGGTCTGAATGGCCATGCGTGGGTTACCGAGGATTACGTTTCACAGAGATTGCGCCGGATCGCGGTGCTGAAGGAGGAAGTCGGTGTATCTGCCCATCAAAACGCAGCCTAGCTGTGCGTCTGCTTGGCTCGCGGCCGTCACTGCCGTCAATTCGGCCAGCGGCAGCCACGATGCACAAAACGTTATCGTGGACGTCGCCAACCCGACAGTCATGAGCGACGCCGACCTAGAGGTTATCTCCCTTGTCGATGAGTACCTCCGGGAATACGACAGATATCCTGTAGAGACTGTCGCCAACACTATCTTTCCTCGCTCTCTATTCTTGAGACATAAGGCTCCCGCCTTCTATGACGTTTACCGAACCAAGGTTCTTCCGCGCATCAAAAAGGGCGATTGGGGACGATACTTCGATCGTATGATCACCTTTCCGCTGCAGAAAAAGGGAAAATACCTCAATCCCTTGGACGAAATGGTGACGAAAATGCGCGATCAAGTTGCATCCGGCAGGTGTTTCCGTAACGTCTACGAGATCACTATCTACGATCCCATCCGTGACGCCGGTCCCCTGATGAACAGACAGTGCCTGAGCTTCCTAAGCTTCAAGCTTACGGATGGGCCTGAGCGCAAGCTTCTGCTGACGGCGATGTACCGCAATCACTACTACATCGAACGGCTTCTGGGAAATCTCATAGGCCTCGGCCGCTTGATGAAATTCGTTGCAGACGAGGTGAAAGTCGACGTGGGAAGCCTGACGATCGTTTCGACCCATGCCGTAGTCGACTGCCCGTCGGACAGGGAAAGCCTGAGTGACCTCCTTGATGAGGCTCGAGCGACGGGAAGCCTGAGAGAGGCAGCCTGATCAGAGAAGATGCAGTTGTGTCTGGGGGACCGCTCTACCCCGAACGCTGTAAAACGTCTCCAGTGCACCTATGAATTCATTCTGTCCGCCGTAACTTGGATGCCGTACCGCTGTTGCGGCCAGATCAAGATCCGCGAGGGCGGACTGCGCATCGCGGCCGATTGCAACGAGATGTTTTGGTCTGAGGGCGGCGATCAGACTTTCAAGCAGGGGCTTGCAGGCAAGCCTCTCGCTTTTTGTATGGCAGCGGTTGGTCATCGGATCCCCTGCCGCATGAGGATGGAAAGGAAAGACGTTCCATAAAAAAATCGGCTGCTCGATCGATCTCAGCATCTGCCAGATGACCGTAGCCGTTCTCTCGGCAATCGGAGGTCCTTTCGTTGCTCTGTACAACGGCGCTGTGCCGAGCAAATCTGCGTGCCAATCGAGATGCAATTCATCAGTTAGCGCAAGTCCGGTGCGGCGACCACCTCGATAGCCAAGATCGCGGGCGATCCAGAATGAATGAACACCCCGCGCTAACGCGGCATCCAGAACCGCTTCGAGGTTCCTGCGCCGGATCGCCGGCGCTTCGTCGGTATCGAAATCTGGGCAAGCGTCAACATACGGATTGAACGCGTTTTCAAACCTGTACGAGGCAAGTTCTTCGACAAAGGCTGCAGCTTTCATGGCGCAAGTTCCTGCACGGTCATGCTCCGTTTGTCTAGATCAAGAACCAACCGTCCACGACGATGTTCCTTGAGATAACGGTAGGCCGAATTGCCCGTCAGGATAGCCTGTTCCCAAAGCCACAGAGGGCAAGTTTCGGACTCGAAGCCATGAACAAATCCCTTGACCGTCTTCAGCAAGTTTAGATCGACCTCGTCTCGGTTTTCAAAGAAGCCGTACTCCTTCGCACGCGAAAAAACGTAGGCTGCTACGCCTTCCTCAACGATGATCGCTCGTAGGCCGTCCTCGCCGTCGTCCACCTTGGTTTTGCTTTTCCGTTTCACCTTCAGAAGCGCCCGTGTCACCGGCGACCACCCCAGGACGGCTGCGTAAGCATAGTGGAACGCGTCATGGAAACGATAGAAATCTTCGACGATGTTATTGTCGGTAAGCCGGTCACCAATATTAACGCCGTTGCACCGCTGGTACACATAGGCTTTGTCGCCGCTCGGTCGTTCGAAGATCTCAATCTCCAGATGCCGTGGCAACTGCTCCTCCGGGAGGAAGTCGATGTCGAACAAAGCTGGCGGCGTCCGTTCGAGCGGCCATTTGTCTCGTGCCTTCAGAATATTGCGAACGGCGGCATCGCCCAATGTCACGCCAGCTTCGGTGGCGGCATCAATGAGATTTCGGAAAATGACCGACAACTTGCTGAGAAGTAACGGTCTGTCCGTTTTGGAAACAGCTTCGCCGTGCTCGTTGGCGAGATTTCCAACAGCGTTCGCGAGTTTCAGAAGGGTCCGTGAAACTTCGGGGGTCGGAAATGGGAGTCGAAGGCTAGGCTGCGGCTGTAACTGCGCGAAGGTAAGCGGCCCATCGCGAGAATGAAGGAAGTCCGTTGCCAGCTCTTCGAGCGAAATATCCGCCTGCGCCGCGATGATCGCCAGATACCAAAGCGCATCACCGAACTCCTCGATCACACCGCGTTCATACGAGTCGTATGCGTTAGCGTCTCGCTGCTTTTTCTTTACCTCGCTCAGGAGACTGCCGGTCTCTCCGAACAATCCAAGGATGGGCAAACCCAGACCGGTCGCCTTGCCGTGCGTTTTGTCTGTCGTCTTCGCAGCAGTCTGGTAATCATTCAGCGTAATCGTAGAAGCGTCCATCCCCGAATCCTCCCTATGATACGAGGGTGACAGACTATTCGTGAAATAGGAATCGGAGACTTTGAACTTGTAGGTGCTGTGGCTTGCTGGCCACAGGCTTTCAGGTTAATTGCAAAAGGGGGTGAGAGAATGGTGCAGGTCGTTTTTGTTCACGGCGTTGCCAACAGAAAATCAGACGCCGGTTTCGACGCGAATGTGGCGGTTCGGGATCGCCGGTTCAAGGAACTCGCGTTTTCGTCAGCGGACTTCACAATCCGCAATCCCTATTGGGGCGAGTTTGGCGCCGACCCTCAGTGGAAGTTGGCTTCGGTCCCGAACTTCGATGCCGATTACCAGGCACTTGGTAGTGGTGCCGCCTTGGCCCAAGGCGGTGGCTCTCAAATAGTTGAAGCCGCCCGAATCGATTTTGCCGCGGTGGTAGGGGCACTTTCCGTCGCTGCAATCTCGAACCCAAACGAGGCGCCCGCTCAGGATATTGAACTCTTTTGGATGAGAGTGGCCAGATATGCTGCAGCCCAGCCCAAGCCTGCATGGTTGGGCACCGTGACTGACGACGCACAGTTTTGCGATCGGCTGCGCAAAGAGGCCGAGGCTGGCGCCGCCATTCAAGCGCTGGGATTTCTCGATCAGGTGAAAGCCGCAGCCGACAAAATAAAGGGCAGCGCTTCCAATCTCGTCAACGGCCCGTTCGCCCGGGCTGGCCGGGAAAAGATCACGCCGGGTCTCGCTATCTTTATCGGGGATGTTTTTCGGTACCTGCGAGAAAACGACGCTCGCAATCAGATTCGTAAGACAGTTTCCGAGGCGATTGTTGCCGCGGGCAAACAGAGAAAACCTAACGAGCCATTCGTATTGGTCGGCCACAGCATGGGCGGCGTAATCCTTTATGACCTGCTCTCGAGCAGCGAAACTGTCGAGGGCTTTTCCGCAGCCATTGGGACGAAATTTGCCGTCGATCTCTTTCTTACCGTTGGCTCACAAGTCGCGCTTTTTGAGGAAATGAAGCTCTATGAGGCAAGCCGCTCCGAATTCTCGGGGCAATCCAGATCGGTACCGAGGCCAGAGGCGGTCAAGAACTGGTGGAATGCCTTTGACAAGATGGACGTGCTTTCCTTCATCACATCGCCGATTTTTGAAGGCGCCGAGGATTTCTCCGTTGATACGATCGCAGGCGTGCTTGACGCTCACGGGGCGTATTTTTCCAGCACGATGTTCTACGCCCGGCTCAACGCTCGTCTGAAGAATATAGGGCTTGCGCCGTGACGACAATCTACCTTCGGCTAGCTGACGCACCTCAGACCCACGCATTCATCATCGGATGTGGCCGCTTTCCGAGCCTCAGCGCCAACGGGTCGGCCGACAGGGTGGCGACGACCGCCGGTGCACGCGCTATCGTCCGCTTCCTCCTTGATCGGGCTGACAGCTTGATCGCCCCGCTAGGTTCGATCGAAGTGTTGTTGTCCGATCCGGCTCAACTCGCCGGCCAGGATACGCTCAGCCTGGGCATCGTGGATCACGATCCTCGGGCCGACGACGTCGTTCAGCCAGCCAACGAAGCCAATTATCACACGGCCGGGGATCGCTGGATCGGACGATGCCGCCCAGGCGATCATATGTTTTTTTATATTGCGTCGCACGGCGTGACCGACAGCGATACAACGGCCGTTGCCGTGTTGGAAGATATCCGCTCCATCAATCACAGGCCATGGGCGCAATCGATTAACATCACGCAGCTGGCGTCGGCGTTGCCAACTTTGCAAGCCGACGGCTGTTGGGTCTTTCTGGACGCCTGCCAGGAAGTCATTCCAGCTATATTTCAGCAAATCAACGGAGCGCAAAGCCCAGCTCTGATCACCCCCGATATTACCGCGCTTACTAGACGGCGGACAAGCTCGGTTTCGCTAGCCGGATCTAGGCTCGGCACCAGCGCTTGGGCTCCGACCGATGGAGCGCCGCCTTTCTTCACACAGGCCTTGATCGAAGGCTTAAGTGGAGCGAGCGTCGAATTCTCCAATCCCGACGGCTGGGTGGTGACCGGACAGCAAATCCTATTTACACTAGGCCGTATTGCAAATGCTGCCCTCAACAATACCGATCTGCAAACAGAGTCTCTTACGCAATTCAACAGGGATGTTAAGTTGCTGAGGGTACCACACCCGCAGATTCCCGTCGTCGTACGAACGGCGGTCGAAAGCCACATGATTGCCGCAGTGTCTGTCACGGCGAATGATGGAAACGGGCGGATTTTTACCAAGAACGACGCTGAGATGGCGTGGAGATTTCGTGTCGATCCCGATCTCACTCGTTACACAACCTCCGCGCAATTCCCAGGCGGGAGTCCCTCGTATCAAGATCAAGTCTTCACAGCCGCTCCTCCCGCCCAGATCGTGGAGCTCGTGGAATGATCGACGATCCTGATGTGCACAATGTCCGCATCGTCGGGCCAGCGCATGTCCCGTACCACTTCCGCTTAATTGGCATGAACCGTGAATTAAGCGGGGCAGATCTTCTGAGCAACAAAGACGGAGTTGCAGAGACGCAACTGCAGGCTGGGACATTCTTATGTTACGCGGAAGATCTCACGACAGGGGCCTTGACGACGACCAAAATCGACATTGTCGGCGGCTTGGACCCTTTTATCGTCGAACTAGGCGAGAAGCCGCTACGGACGACAGTAGCCTCTAATTTTCGACCAAGTCGCATTCAAGCGTATGAATCGTTCCGAACGGCCTCTGCGGTGCCAATCGACATCGACGAAGATCTTGTGCCAGTGGTCTCCCCCAACCTGGCTGAATATGCCGCTAAGCAATTTTCGAGCGCCACTACGCCGCTCACTTCACGTTTGGAAAAGCGGTTCTCGATTGGTCTTTCGATCGATCTTACTTCGGCTCGAAGGGGAGGGTGGCGCGCTTTTCAGCGAGTCGAGGGACTCCATCCGCGAAAGGACGGCAACCAGATCATCATCGATTTTGGCTCTCTAGCGTTTCGGCCTAAGGAGCGGCTGCGTTTGAGCGTCGGCATTGAAGGCGACCAAGTCTGGCAAGTTAACGTGCCGCTGTTCGAGACCGGCCTAAACGCAGAAATCGCATTAGTCAAATCCGGCTTCGGTCCAGAGCTTGCGTTGCGCTTGGTTGCACCGGATCCCAGCCTTTCGTTGGTACTTGCTGGTTCGAGCGGATCGTATCCAGGCGGCTTGGAAAGAATTTCCGGTTTCCAGTCGGATCGTCGAGGAAAGCTCGACGCCGACCCGTGGACAGACCTTTCTTGGGCTCTTGCCGATATCAGGGCGGGGGCTGTCCCTCGGCTGCCGGGTGAAGGGCCATGGCCTTGGAACAAATATGACCCGATAAGCGATGGGTATGTTGTGTGGGCATGGATGACTGCAGCAGGCGCCGCCAAAACCTCACTCAGTCTTGATCGGCGCTGCCTTAACACGTTGGTGCAAGCCCGCAAACTTGGGCGGCCCTATTTCTCGGCCACAAGTGAATTGGCGGTCGAAATGTTGGAAGCGCTGGCCCTGTCATCAAGTGATTCTGCAATCCGCGCGAATGCGAAGTACGAAGCCGCAATATGGACCCGCCGAGGAAAGACCAAACTCAAAGCCGGACCATTCTATGCGTGGGAGCGCCCAGAACGAAACCTGCAAGCTGGCAAACTGCCGACTGGGAACTACAGAACATTGGCTTCGGGCCGCCTTCGCAGTGATGCTTTGGAACTCGAAAAGGTTCTGGTATAGTCGAGAGCTGATCGTGGCTTCGGGATGGCGTTTCGAGACCTGATGTTCGAGCGAACGAAGCTCCCTAACTTCTATGGCTTTGAGCAAATGCGCCATATTTCGATGGGCTGCTCGCTGGGTCGTGACTCTAACAAAGAGCCGGGCTCGATGTTCACCGTCTGTGCCTCGAAAGTCGCATAAAAGGGCAGTGTGGAACTTCAGTGCTGCCTCGGCTGCCCTGCGCGCTCGACGATTTGGTCGATCTGTCATCGCCGAACTACAGCGGGGGCGGCCCCGTCCATAGCGTGCTGTCTTGCGATTGGTCGAGCTCGCCAAGAACATGCGAAGGGAGTACAAGACCGGGATGCGCGAGGGGAGCGTTGCTTCACGAGCCATGCTCGCCTGGCTGACGCGCGATCGCTTGCCGGAGAAAGCGTCGCAGGAGCGACGCGTCAGGGAGCATTCCCGGCGCTGACCATGCCGCGGATCGCCTTCACGCTAGAAACCGCGTTTCAGGGGCACATTGGCACCATAGGGTCAGACCCCAAGCCTGGTTACGCGTCAGGACCTCGTATCTATTTCACCCACTTGCGTACGCGGTGCACGATCTCTGATGTTGAGATCCCGTAGCGGTCGTGAAGTGTCGGTAGCGCGCCGGCGTCGAGAAATTCGTCGGGCAGTGCGATCTGGCGGAAGACAGGGGTCACGCCCTCGATCATCAGCAGGCCAGCGACACCTTCGCCCAACCCGCCCCCCGCGGGTCACTTCAAATTCCCCCGGGTAGGGTCAGTCAAACTCCCCCACCCGCAAGACAGGACAGAGGTGGATTTGTTAGTTTGACTTTGTTTCCCGGGCAAGGGCTTCAGCGGCTTCTTTGAGGCGATAGCTGCGTCCATCGAACTCAAGCAGATGGCAATGATGCATCAGCCGATCGAGTATCGTCGTGCTCATGGTGTTGTCTCGCAGATATGTCCCCCAGTCCTGCACGACCCGATTGGAGGTGACGATGACGCTGCGGCGCAGTTTGTAGCGCTGATGAATCAGGGTCTGCAGCCATGCGCCGGCGTCGTCGGGGATGGCGCGTGCGAGGAACAGATCGTCCAGCACGAGGAGATCGCAGTCGATGATTGTTCGCATCCGGGCCTCGCGGTGCGCGGGGGTGTTCAGAGCGTGGCGGTGGAAGAAGTCATCGGTCTCGAGATACTGGACCTTGTGGCTGTACAGGATCGCCTGATAGGCAATCGCCTTGGCGATGTGAGATTTCCCGGTGCCCGGTTTGCCGACCAGCAGCGCGTTCTCGCCGGCGGCAATGAACGCCAGTGTGTGAAGCTGGAAGCAAGTTTGGCGCGGCAATTTGGGATTGAAGGACCAGTCGAATTCGGCGAGCGTCAGTTTTTCATCGAGCCCGGATTGCTGATATCGCCGCTCGATAAGGCGGGATTGGCGACGATCCAGTTCGTCCTGCAGGATCAAGGAGAAGGTCTCGAGGAAGGGTTGGTTTGCGCCCTGCGCCTGCAGCACGCGCGTCTGCAGCGTGTCGCGGACGCCCGACAGGCGCAGCTGTCGCAGGCAGCGTTCAATTTCGGGTATGGTCATCATGGGGTTGGGTCTCCAGTTTGAGGTGAGAAGGGGTAACGGCAGCGCTCGTGGCGTCGAAGCTGGTCGGGGTTGCGCAGGCGCCACGAGCGCGGGTTGCAGAGGCGCGGTCGTCATCAGCCTCGGCCTGCCGGCCATTGTTGCCGGCATCGTGTCGCACAGCACGGCTGAAGAGGTCGCCATATTCCGTGGGGGCGCGGATCAGTGGATGATCCTGGGTGAGCTGCGATGCCGGCTGTGGGGCTTCTTCAACCTGTTGCAGCGCCTGCTCAAACAGCCGCTCGACAGTCGCGCGTACGTGCTTGTAACGGTAGATGCGGTTGCTGATGGCATGAGCACAGGCCTGCTCGACCAGCGGTGTCGGATACTTCCGGCTCAGCCCGACAATGCCCCACATCGCGCGCTGTCCGGGGCGTCCCTCGGCATCGAACATGTGTTGACACAGGGCCTTGGTTTGTGGGCCGATGCGACCCGCGTTCGCCAGCAGCACGGCGGTTTGCCGTGACGGATTGAACGGCCGTTCGTTGATCGGCAGGACGACAGAACCGGGGTGCGTCATCCGGGGATGAATCCGCAGCAGCGCATGGGTGTGGCGATCACGGATCTCGATCGTGGAAGTGTAGATGCGCACGACGACCTGACTGCCGATGGGCGCGGGCCGCGCGGCGTAATAGCTGCTGTCGACGCGTACGGTGGTGTCGTCGCAGACGGTCCGAACGACTTCAGTGAAGATGCGGAAGGGTGCGACAGGCAGCGGTCGCAGATGCGGCTTCTCCTCCTGGAACATGGCCTCGACCTGACGGCGAGTGCTGCCGTGGATGCGCTTGGAAGCCCAGTTCTCCTCCCAATGCCTCAAGAACTCGTTCTGGGCTTCCAGCGTCTCGAAGCGCCGTCCGGCCAGCGCGGTCCCCTGGGTATGTTGAATCGCATTCTCGACGCTCCCCTTCCGATTGGGGTCCGCCACGCGGGCCGGATCGGCGACGACGCCGTAATGAGCCAGCATCGCACTGTAGATCGGATTGAGCTCGGGCTCGTACAGATCGGGCTTGAGGACGCCTTCCTTCAGGTTGTCGAGCACCACATAACTGGCCACCCCGCCAAAATATCGAAATGCCTCTTCGTGAAGCTGCGCCCAGACTTGCTGGCTGGATTGCCAGACCACTCGTCGGAAGCTGCGCCGCGAATAGCGCAGCGTCATCACGAACAGGCGGGGACGACGGTACCGGCCGCTCTTGGGATCGATCGTCGGCGCGCCCTCGCCATAGTCGACCTGAGCCTCCTCGCCGGGGAGGAACTCAAGACGATCAAACTGCTTGGGATCGCTGTGTCGCAACGTGCGCACAAACCGCTTGACGCTTTGGTAGCTGGACGGAAAGCCAAACTGATCGACCAGGTCCTGGTAAATCGCCTGCGCATTTCGCTTCAGGCGGACCTGTTCTTCGATCCACGCCCGATGCAGTTCGCAGGCCGAGCGGGCCAGGCTGCTGGTGACCGTCGCTCCCGACACCCCAAAAGCCGGTGGTCGGGGTGGAGGAATTTGGTCCTCCGCGCTCGCCGAGCCGGTGGTCACTTCCCCGGGGGAATTTGCTTCCGCACCAGCCCGCTGCGCTCCGTAACGCCGAATCGTCTTGCGGTCGACACCCGTCAGCCTTTGAATCTCGCGCTGGCTGGTGTTGCGATCAAGTAATGTTAGTACGGTGCTTTGCAGATGTGCCTTCAAGACGTTCAACTCCCGGTCCCCTCGCTGTATGAGGGGATGAAAATAAACGTCCTGCCTTACCGGCTACCGCTGTTCAGTAGCGCTGCCGGTGATCATCAGGTGGGGGAGTTTCAAGTGACCATACCCGGGGGATTTTGACCGACCCACGGGGCGCCGATCATCGTGTGGTTCTCCGCAACGACCACCATCCGTCCAGCCCGGCGCGCGGCGGCAAGGATTGCGTCCGTATCGAGCGGCTTGATGGTCGGCACGTGCAGCACCGCGCAGTCGATGCGGTTCGCTTCAAGCGCCTTCGCGGCCTCCAGCACGCGCATGGTCATCAGCCCGCTGGAAATGAACAGCACATCCGCACCGTCGCGCAGCAGCCGCGCCTTGCCGATCTGGAATGTGTAATCATATTCGTCGAGCACGACGGGGACCTTGCCCCGCAACAGCCGCATGTAGACCGGCCCCTTGTAGTCCGCGATCGCCTCCGTGGCCTGTTCGATGTCGAGCGCGTCGCATGGATCGATGATCGTCAGGTTCGGCATGCCGCGGAAAATCGCGATGTCTTCCGTCGCCTGGTGGCTGGGGCCGTAGCCGGTGGTCAATCCCGGTAGCTGCGCGATCGGGCCTGCGGCCCCAGCCTTGACCGTCACTGCGCGCGGCAGCCAGAGCGAAATAGGTCGGGACGAGGAGATGGTCGCCAATCGGCCGAACTAGGAGATGGTCGAAATGAAGTAGGAGCTGGCTTGACAATCATCGCCCCATACAAGTGTAGCTCGGCCTTTGATCCGAAACAGCAATTCCTGTAATTCCCAAGCGCGGTCCGGATCATCGAGGACCGCAAGGGACCGGGTGTCGCCGATTTCCGTGATGAATTCCAATGCTGTGGCGAGATCCTCATGGAGGTCAGGCCCGAGCGCCTCGTCCCTCTGCCACATCCAGGCTTCCGGTCCACCACAATCCTCAGGCGGACAGTTGCCGTCGCCGCCCGTACACGCCGGATAGTGAGCTCCGGGTTTGACAGGCCGGCGCTGCTCTAGCCGGACCTCGTGCTCCCAAGGGAAGTTGAGGTCGTACTCGTACAGGAACCGGCTGCCGTTACGCAGTTGCAAATTGCCAAGTGGGATAGCCGGAAAGCGGGCACCCGCCTCCCACGAGCCGTACCGCACCGTGTGAATGACGAACTGGTAAAGGTGTATGCCTTCCCATCCCATCGCGACCTGAAGGACGCCATGAAACTCGCGTAGCGTCATCGTCGAGGGAACCTGAACCCTACGCCACACCATGGGGCTCACGTCCTTCAGCCAGATGCGGAATTGCAGGATGGAAATCTCATCCTCCGAGGCTGCCGCCTCTCCGGCAGTTTTCGTCGCTGCCCGTTTTGCCCTTTTCATATCCGCCGGCCCCGTCAAAATTCAACGGTGACGACATACTTCGTTCCAGCCCGCCCCACAAATCCTCATGCTCCCTTCGAGACTGTCGAGCAGCGCAAGAAGCTCCTCGTCATATTGCCATCGCGGTACTACCTGCAGATCGAAACGGGTCGCCATTTCCGCGGTCTGGTTGATGAAATCGTAGACGGCGACCTCCCCGATCAGAACCGGCGAAATGTCGAACTGGCGGCCGATTCTCCTCAGCAACGAAAGAACCGCCTCGACGTCGCGGGCCCTGCCACGCAGCGCATTGTGGAATTCGTCGAAGATCAGAATCCTCGGTTTCAGGCTGTCGAGCAGGTGGTCGATTTGCGCGGCCTTGCGACCGACATCCCGGCTGCTGCCGGTTGGAGCGCGCAGCGCCTGCAGGATGCTTTCGTAGAAATGGGCCAGGCCGGCGCCCTCGTGCGTCTGCACCACCCACACCCGCTGTTGCTCCGTCGCTCTCAGGTGCCCGACGGCAAACCGTTCGGCGATGATCGTCGTGCCATTGGCGTAGGGCCCGACCAGCATCAGCCCTTTGGTCCGCAGCGCTGGCGGCCGGGCCAGCAACGCGGTAAGACGTTCATGCGCCTGGATAGCAATCTGATGACCGATCCATCGCGGCGCCTGGATATAGGCGATCCGCTCTTCCACGCTGCGGTCGAGATACGGACGGACATGATCGAGCAGATGGTCAGCCACGTCACCAATCCTCGACCGGCAGTCGGCGTTTCCGGCGTGCGGGATGCTCGGCAGGCTCCGATGTCGCCGGACGCATCGCATCATAGGGCTTGGGCGCCTGGGTAGCGTGAGTCTTGCGCACGGCATTGCGCAGCTCGATTCTCGACGGCTTTTGTCGAGCGCCGATCTCCGCGATCTGCCGGCGCAGCGTCACCTTCTCAACATCCGTTCGCGCATTCGCGGCCCGCCGCCGCCAGCGGTCAGCGTCGTGTTCCCACAACGTCGTGGGAGCGACCGTTCCGTCGCGCCGCCCTACGGGTCGGAACTCACGGGTCTCCGGATCCAGGATGTAGATGTGACTGATGTCGCGAGGATCATATCGCAGATCGAGCTTGCCGAGCCGGTCGCGTTGCGGCACCAGTGCTCCCAGCCAGGGCGAGTAGTAGTCGAGCGCGAACATGCTGACACCTTGTGGCGACAGGCGCCTTTCAGATCCAGGCATGAATGACAGCAGGATCCGCAGGGGCTCATCGTCGAAGCAGGCAAGACCGCGCCTGCCGTTCCCATTCTGTCGCGGGTACCGTCAATGTCCGCGCGTTTTCCTGCAGGTTGTGGTCAATCACGGCGAGTGTGATGCATCGCTCGAGATCGGCGAAGCTGAGACGGGCTCGTCGCTCAGCAGGATATTGGTCGCGGTCCGCCACTGAGCGCCCGGTCGAACCGGGCTGCGTTGCAAGAACGGCGTTGAGTTTCCCGAGCAGCCTTTCGACCACGCCGCCCTGGTGGACGCGGCCGCGGTCCCGGTATCGGATGCGAATCCCATAGTCCTCGCACCCACGCCGGAAGGCGCTTCCTTTGAACTCCTTGGCGGAGTCGGTGACAAGCGATCGCGGTCGACCGAACATCGGCCATCCATGTTCGATGTCGCGCGCAGCCAACCACGGTTCCTTCGGACACATGGCCTGCGCCAGGCAGAGCGCGACCGACAGCGCCGACGGTTTTTCCAGGGTTAGGCAGAAGCCGAGAATGCAGCGCGTTGCCACGTCGGTGACGATCGTGAGATATGCCCGGCCGACAAAGGTTCCGTCGTCAACGACCTCCACGAAATTTATGTCGGTCGGCGTGTGATCGATCTGGCAGACATCGAGCGGGCGCGCCGCGTGGATGTATCCCGGCCGCGGCTTGAGCCGATGGAGGTGCTTTGGGTTCGCGGATCGCTTCTTGGCGATCTCCGCAGGACTGAACAGCATGGCTATGCGGCGGGCCATAGTGAGGTAGGACGGAGGAGCCAGGCCTGCCTCCTCGCAGCGGGCGCGGATCTCGGCCACGACAGGGGCGAGCGGCGGAGCCTCCAGCACCAGCCATTGCTTTCGCAGTGTTGCCGCGATGATCTTCTCGATGTCCTGCTCAAGACGCTTCTTCCGCGCTCCGTCGCGCCGGGGCAGAAGCGACGTCACCGTCCGATCGATATGGTAGCGCGCAAGCAGATTGTAGACCTGTCGAGTCGAGAGACGCAGCTCGGCGGCCGCGCGTACGATTGCCGCTCGGCGGAGACCCGACCCGTCGAGAATCCTGTCCAGTTCGCGCGCGATACGACGTGCGGCCAACCATGCTTCATCGGAGTATGACGCGGCGGTAGCCGGTTTTCGGTTGTGCAATAGGTTTGGCAAAATTGAGCAGCAGTGAAATCGTTAGCGAAGAATCGTGCCCTTCGTAGCGTCTAAACCTAAACAACACATGACATTTCGACGTTTGAAATCGGGAAGTAAAAGCGACAATCGTGGCGGGGAACGTTAAACAGGTTGGCGATCGGGTCGTGTACGGAAACGAAAGGCTGAAGATGTCGCGCTGACTTGAAGCGCTTCATGATCCTCTCCCGCCGCGGGCCGGGTTGATGAGAGTTCTCCGCCCGATTGTTCGGGCCCTGTGCGAGCGATGCTCGACGCTTGGCATGATCTCCCGCTTCGCCGCACCGTAGGATCGAAGCTTGTCGGTGATCATCACACGCGGCGAACGGCCTTGGCCTTCAGAAGCTTTCGCATCAAGCGCTTTGCCGCCTTGACATTGCGACGGCTTTGCACCGACACGTCGAGAACAAACCCGTCCTGATCAACGGCGCGCCAAAGCCAGTGTTTCTTTCCACCGATGGTGATGGCAACTTCATCGAGATGCCATGTGGCGCCGAGCTTGCCGGCCGATCACTTCCGGATATCATTTGGCAAAGTGTCTGCCAAATTTTTCAGCCCAAAGTCGCACGGTCTGGCGAGAGACGATGACGCCACGAGCTGCCGGCATATCCTCGACCATCCGCAGGCTGAGCGGAAACCGGAAATAGAGCCAAACGGCACGGGCAATCACCTGCGCCGGAAATCGGTGGCGACGATAATCACGGGAAAATCTGGTCATGCCGCCAGATCCCACATTTTGATCGATGCCCGGTTAACGTTACGGTGCCCGTCAGCTTGTCGTAAGCCAACCAGATGACACTGAAGGTTAAGCGCCCGTCTCGCGTATCCCGTCCCTTGGCGATCAGAAACTCCACTACAGGTGAACGGCTATGGGAATTTGCATCTCCAAATCCTCCGGATCGACTCGACATGCCACATATGACACGGAAGAGTCGCAAGGCAGACAGGCGCCCTCCCGGAGCCGGCACCCTTGACGGAAGCAGAGGAGGGATTCTCCGCAGAATCTCGACTCGATGAGCCGCTGCGCGGATTGGCGCAGGACTTTGACGATACAGTTTGATGCGAGGCTAGTGTGGACCAGCGAAAAATTACATCCCGTGTAACAGCTTTGCCGCAGGTGCAGGACGCCGGCTTGGAAGAGGGGCAAGCGGTCCAGGCCCGGCAAGTGGGCTTTGAGCAGCACCTTGCCGAGGCCCGGAGGCTGTTCGATCAAGCTGACGAGTCGCCAACCAATCCAGAGGAGCTTCTGCGACTGGAACAGGGGTTCCGCGAAGTGCTTCAGCGACGGCAGGATGATCAAGTGGCCCAGGCGCTCCGGCCGCTGTTCGATGATCGAGCTGACGAGCCGCCAGCCAATCCAGAGGAGCTTCTGCGACTGGAACAGGGGTTCCGCGAAGTGCTTCAGCGACGGCAGGATGATCAAGCCGTCTCGTCTTTTTTCAGCGACCCAGGGATGCCCACTGGACCGGGTGACCACAGCAGCATCGTGACGGACGCTTTCGCAGCGGCCGGCTCTGGGCACGCCGGAGTTGAGGCCGCCGCCCCGCCAGTCTTGGCTGCCAGCCAACAGCAGATCCGGCCCTCGCCGGATGCGCTTGACCAGGGCAACCACCTGCCACCCCAGGGGGGCATCATCAACAATGAACATTCGACGGCGCCGTTGCGGCCAGCGAAGAGGCAGAGGGCCGTGGATAGGCCGCAAGCCGTCGCCATTCAGCAGCAGCTGAGCGAAATCGGCAATTCAGGCGGCCGCGTGCCGATACAGCCCCCCACGCAGCAGTTGGGTGAATTGCCATTGCAAGGGGTACCGGTTCAAGGGACAGGGTCCGAACACATCGGAAGGCTGCATGCGGGGGCCGCGCCCTCAGCAAGGTCCGAGGCGCCCCCGGCTGCGATCGAGGACTCCATAAACGTTTCGTTCGCCGTCCCCAAAGGCTTTTCCCATGGGACTCAACGCGTCCCAGACGCGATGCTCCCTTTCTTGGACCGCCCTGGCCCCTTGCCGGATGCTGGCCAAGCGCGGCAAGCGGGCTTTGAGCAGCACGTGGCCGAGCCGCGCCGAGCCGACCCGGTTGCGAGTGGCGCCCGTGCTTCCCGCTATCACCATCTGTCCGACGAACACCGGGACCTTATTGATAGAGCGATCGCCCACTCCCAGGAAAAATATAGCGAGACCACGGCCCGAAAATACACGTTTGCACTTAGCCGGTTGGCGAATGATCTCAGCGCTCGTGGCCAAGCAATCGATCTAAGAAATCACAAATCCCTGGTCGATCACCTCGATGCTTTCTTTCCGAAAGACGTTGATATGAAGAGCGCTTTGAAGGCCCTGCGTGCGTATCATGAGCCGGGCTATTCAGCGACTGCTGGCGGCCCTGCTGCCAGCTATCCCCATCTGTCCGCCGAACACCGGGACGTTATTGACAAGGCGATCGACCGCGCTGCGGCTCAGCAAAACCAGAGCGCGGACACGCTGCGAATATACTCGAATGCGCTTCGCCGATTGGCGAATGATCTCGGCGCTCGTGGCCAAGCGACTGATCTAAAAAATCACCAATCCCTGGTCGATCACCTCGATACTTTCTTTCCGAATGACCAGAACATTAAAACGGCGTTGAACATCCTACGTGCGTATCATGATCCGGGCAATGCAGCGACTGGCTGGTGGCCAGCGGCGGTGCCGTCAAAGGCAGATGCGCGTATCCTGGAAAAATTAAGCAGTGACAGCGGGTTGGCCTTAAGCACCCGTGTCGTCTATGGTCGTCTTCTTCGCAGATTTTCTGAGGAGCTCGAGAGTCGGGGCCAGACGATCTCTGGGCTGGATCACAATTCGCGGACCGAACTCGCCGAGGCGTTGTTTCCAGGCAACAAGAAACTCCGCTTCGCGCTGCAGCGGGTTCACAATGCGGAGGTTCCCGAGGCCTTGCGGCCGCTGTTCGATAATCGAGCTGACAAGCCGCCAACCAATCCAGAGGAGCTTCTGCGACTGGAACAGGGGTTCCGCGAAGTGCTTCAGCAGCGGCAGGGTGATCAAGCCGCCTCGTCTTTGTTCGGCAACCCAGGGATGCCCGCTGGACCGGAGGATCCTAACAGAAGCGTGTCGGACGCTTTCGCAAGCTCTGGGCACGCCGGAGTTGAGGCCGCCGCCCCGCCAGTCTTGGCTGCCAGCCAACAGCAGATCCGGCCCTGGCCGGATGCGTTTGACCAAGGCAACCACCTGCCACCCGAGCGGGTGATCATCAACAATGAACATGACACAGCGCTGTTGCGGCCAGCGGAGAGGCAGAGGGCCCTGAATACGCCGCAAGCAGCCGCCATTCAGCAGCCGCTGAGCGAAATCGGCAATTCAGGCGGCCGCGTGCCGATGCAGCCCCCCACGCAGCAGTTGGGTGAATTGCCATTGGAAGGGGTACCGGTTCAACGGACAGGGTCCGAACACATCGGAAGGCTGCATGCGGAGGCCGCGCCCTCCGCAAGGGCTGAGGCACCCCCCGCTGCCATCGAGAACTCCATAAACGTCTCATTCGCCGTCCCCAAAGGCTTCTCCCATGGGACTCAACGCGTCCCAGACGCGATGCTCTCTTTCTTGGACCGCCCTGGCCCCTTGCCGGATGCTGGCCAAGCGCGGCAAGCGGGTTTTGAGCAGCACGTGGCCGAGCCGCGCCGAGCCGAACCTGTCGCGAGTGGCGCCCGTGCCACCGGCTATCGCCATTTGTCCGACGAACACCGCGACCTTATCGATAAGGCGATCGCCCACGCTGCGGCTCAGCAAAAATATAGCGAGAGCACGGTCCTAAAATACAGGTATGCACTTCGCCGATTGGCAAATGATCTCGGCGCTCGTGGCCAAGCGACTGATCTAAAAAATCACCAATCCCTGGTCGATCACCTCGATGCTTTCTTTCCGAAAAACGATGATATGAAGAGGGCGTTGAACGTCCTGCGTGCCTATCATGAGCCGGGCTATTCAGCGACTGTTGGTGCCCCGGCTAACCGCTATCCCCACTTGTCCGACGAACACCGGGACGTGATTGATAAGGCGATCGCCCATGCTGAGGCTCAGCAACACCATAGCGCGCCGACGCTCCGAATATACTCGAATGCGCTTCGCCGATTGGCGAATGATCTCGGTGCTCGTGGCCAAGCGACTGATCTAAAAAATCACCAATCCCTGGTCGATCACCTCAATACCTTCTTTCCGAAAGACACTGACATAAGGGATATAAGGCCGGCGTTGAACGTCCTGCGTGCGTATCATGAGCCGGGCTATTCAGCGACTGGCCGGTGGCCAGTGACGGTGCCTTCAAAGGCAGATGCGCATGTCTTGGAACAAGTGACCAGTGACAGCAGCTTGGCCCCAAGCACCCGTGTTGTCTATGGTCATAGTCTTCGCAGATTTTCTGAGGCGCTTGACAGGCGGGGCCGGACGATCTCTGGGCTGGATCATGATTCGCGGATCGAATTCGCCGAGGTGTTGTTTCCAGGCAACGATTATCTCCGCTGGGCGCTTGAACGGGTTCGCGATGCGAAGCCTGCGTCAGACAGGATCGTGGCGGACGCTTTGGCAGCGGCCGGCTCTGGGCACGCCGGAGTTGAGGCCGCCGCCCCGCCAGTCTTGGCTGCCAGCCAACAGCAGATCCGGCCCTGGCCGGATGCGCTTGACCAGGGCAACCTCCTGCCACCCGAGCGGTTCATCATCAACAATGAACATTCGACGGCGCCGTTGCGGCCGGCGGAGAGGCAGAGGGCCCTGAATACGCCGCAAGCCGCCGCCATTCAGCAGCAGCCGAGCGAAATCGGCAATTCAGGCGGCCGCATGCCGATGCAGCCCCCCATGCGGCAATTGGGTGAATTGCCATTGCAAGGGGTACCGGTTCAAGGGACAGGGTCCGAACACATCGGAAGGCTGCATGCGGGGGCCGCGCCCTCAGCAAGGTCCGAGGCGCCCCCGGCTGCGATCGAGGACTCCATAAATGTTTCGTTCGCCGTGCCCAAAGGCTTCTCCCATGGGACTCAACGCGTCCCAGAGGCGATGCTCTCTTCCTTGTACCATTATGGCCTCTTGCCGGACGCGGACAAGCCGGAATGGAACTACGAGATTAAAGGCCACGGCTACACCGCCCGGTGGCCAGAGGAGGGCAACGACGTTTGGCTCCTCCATCGCGGAGCGATAAGGGAAGCTGGAGCGGCAGCAGTACCGGCAAGGGCTCCGGGACCCGCCTTGCCAGCGACCGCCAGGCTCTCAGACACCCATCTCGGGGTTCCGTTGGTCGATCTGACCACCTCCTCCGATGCACACATCGAAGCCCTTCCGTCAGGCTCGTCCAATCTCCCCCGGGGGGCGGTGCTCGGGGCCACCCAACTGCTGGGCGACGAACATATCCAGAGGGATTACGAATTCCTCGAGCAGCAGCTGCAGCAGGCCGATCCAGCGCTCGCCGCCCGGACGCGGCTGGTCGATCCGTCGGTCTCCCATCTGCTGCGCCACATGGAGCAGCAAGACGCGCGAGGCACATTGCAGTCGATTTATAATCGAAACGCCGGCCCATCCGACTTCCTGTTCGTGCCAGTGAACGATGGGGTGGGTATTGACCGCGGCACCCATTGGTCGCTGCTCCTCGTAGATCGCCGCGATCCGGAAAGAGCGGTCGCCTATCACTACGACTCCATCCAGCAAAATGAACAGCGATACAACGACGCGCCTGCACGAAAGCTCGCTACAAGACTGGACGCGACCCTGGTAACACCCGACATGGCGCAGCAGAAAAACGCTGTTGACTGCGGCGTCTTCGTGGTGGACGGCACGCGCGAGCTGGTTCGTCGATTGGCGAACGAAGAGCGGCCAGACCAGCAGCTGCCGCTGCACCTCAACTACCTCGTCGCCGATCGGCAGGCGCTGCAAAACCGACTGAGAGAGGGGCGCTTGCCGTACGAGCTTGCCGCAAGCCCTGCCGAAGCTTTGGCAGCACCCGGGTCGCAGGTGCAACACGCCGCCTTGCAAGAGCAGCAAGCCAGACAGGTCGCGCCAGCGCCGTTGGAACGGCACTTGGGCAAGACGCGCGAGGCCGAGGACAAGCTGACGAGTACACTGGACAGGAGCAACCGCGTGAACAGCGGGGGCGTCGTCATCAACACTGAACGTTACACAGCGCCGTTGAGACCGGCGAAAAGGCAGAGGACTGACAATTCGCAAAGCCTCGCCATCGGGCGGCAGCCGAGCGAAGCAAACACAACGTCCATCGGCCAAGCCTCCGATCAAGCCCGAGCGGACCTAATGGCTTCCTCCAGAAGCAGAGAGCGCTCCGACGCGGGACGTTGAGCTCGATGGCTGGGATGAACCAGAACAGCTCTTTGCCGACGGAGAGGCTGATGCGATCTCCGGCCCGGTAGCTCTCGCCGTAATTGATCAGGCTGGCACTGTTGGAAGGCGATGTAGGCCTGGAACTCGCCGATTGGGGGTCAGGAACTTGCGCATGTTCGGCTAGCCTGTGTCGAGACTTTCCGCGTCGAGCTGCAGCTCGGCGATTTCGTCACAGATGCCATTTGATCCTGCGCAAGGTTGCAAGCAGGTCCTGTCCGGTCTGCTCGTCGTGGTTGTCGAGCCCTTGCGCGAACTGGCGAAAAACCGTGATGCGCATGGTGATATGGAACCAGTCGAGGACATGCTCGCGCCGGTGCGATCATTTCCGCGAGCGAGCGGACTTCTTCCCCCCGTCGGTGATTAAGGTAATATCCTGATTGGCCCGGACGCCCTGCTTCTTGAGATGGTCGAGAATGCGCCGTTGCAGCTCGCGATCATAGCCGTGGACGAAACCGATGTAGCGCGGAGCGCCGTCTTCAGGCAGCGAGCGGCCTACGATCAGCTCGAATTTTCTTCCGGTCGTCACGGTGGCGGATGTACTCGGGAACCGGGCAGGTTCATCCAGTCGCGCGGGCTGCCGTACATTGCGCGCTTGAGGGTCTTGAGGCGGTTGATCTGACCTTCGGCCTGTCCGTTGCTCCAGGGCAGCTCGATGGCGTTGTTGTCGGAATGATGTCGGAGTCGATTGCATCGTCGATCTAGGGGGCCAGTGTTTCCGACCTCCTGCTCCGAAGGATACCGTTGAAGCGCATTGCCAAGGCGTCGCATCTCGGCGAATGCGTCAGATCCCTGCTTCAGGGCATCGACTTTCCTTGCTTGTCGAGGCGTCAGCAGGCCTCTTGGCTTTATGTACAGCGCCGCGGCAACAACTGGCGAAATCGCGTGGCCGGTATCCGGATCTCGAACGGGTCCCGAGCTGATCGCCATCGAAGGAACATCATCGGCGCGCACTCTTTCGGCCCGCCGCCAAGCTCCCAGCAGTCGCTCCAGATTGGAGAAGCTGCCGGTGTAGCCGCGCTGCTTGACATCATGAAAAAGATGCCGTCCGCAGCGGTTCCCTTACTTCCAGCATTGGGCAAGGAACGTTTCAAAGCACCATGGTGATGTGGGGTTCAATGCTGCTCGCCGCCTATCTGGTAGGATAGACCCTCCTGGCGTAAGGACTATGCGCGAGACGGGCACGCCGGCGATGTGTCGCAGCGTCGACAATAGCGTCCTCGGACAGGATGGGTCTTGAAGCACGTCCACTAAGGCTCATCTGTTCCTCGATTGCCGTACGAAGATTCTGGACCAGATGAAACCGGTCGGCCACCTGGTGAGCCTGCGGTGCGCCTTCACGGACGGCCTGCGCATACAGGCGGCAGCGGTCTCGGCTGACGACCTCGACGGAGGGATGATTCCGCAGCCACCTGGCTGCGCTATCGACACTCCGATCATGGCCTAATCGGCCCCAAGCTGCGATTTTGGCCAAGTTGTGGAACGTTGCCGGAACAGATTGACCGGTATGGCGTCGGCGCTTGAGAATTCACTCTTGGAAGAGGGAGTGGATGTATGGGTTTGCGCGTTTCGCTCGAGGTGTTGACCGGGGCGTGGAGCCTCTCTTTTGCCGACATCGACTTTTTGAAGGTCAAGGCGGCCGGGTCGAGGCTTGGACTGGCGGTTCAACTGAAGTTCTTCGCCGCGAACGGATATTTCACCACCGCGGCGGCTGAGGCCCCCGATGACGCGGTTTCGTATCTGGCCGAGCAGCTTGGCGTCAGCAAGGCAGATCTCTGCCGGTATGATTTTTCGGGGCGTTCAGGGCGGCGCCATTGCGCCGAGATTTAGCGCCATCTTGGTTTCCGCCGGATGAAGCGGGCGGATCGAGCCGCACTTGCGAGCCGGATAGCGACGGAGCTTTGCCCTGGGGGAGCATCGGTCGCAGCGATGATGGAGGCTGTTTTTCTGTTGTGCCGGGATCGCAAGATTTTCGGTCCGTCGCGAAAGGAGATGGAGCGGATAGTGCGCTCCGAGCGGCAACGCTTTCTGGAATCCTTTCTTGGCGGTGTTGCGGATCGGCTTCGCCCGGAAACGGTCGCGCTGATGCAAACATCGCTGGCCGATCCAGATAGCCCGACCGGGTTCCATACGATCAAAGGAGATGCGGGTGCAGCCACGCTGGACAACATGCTTGCCCTGGCTGATCGGCTTGCCTTCATCAAGAAGCTGGATTTACCGCGGGATCTTCTATCCGCTGCCGGCAAGACCTGGATCGATCAGATCGTTCGGCGGGTCGGCGCCGAAAAAGCGTCGGAGATGCGCCGCCACGCCCCGAGGCGGCAACTGGGGCCTCCATACCGTTTTCCTGATGATGCGGGAAGCACAGATCATCGACGGCATGATCGACCTGCTGGTGGAGACCATCCACAAGATCGGGGTGCGTTCGAAGCGCAAGGTGGTGGGCGGCATCGCGCGTGACATCGAGAAGGTTTACGGCAAGGAGCGGCTGCTGGTCGATATCGCGGGTGCCGCGATCGAGGCGCCGGGTGGCCGGGTCTGCGATGTGATCTTTCCGGTAGCGGGCAAGGAGAAGCTTGCGGCGATCGTCAAGGAGCATCGGGCGAAGGGCACGCTCGAACGGCGCATCTACCAGGTTATGCGTGGATCCTATGCCGGTCACTATCGAAGAATCCTGCCGAAGCTTCTTTCGGTTCTGGAGTTTCGTTCGAACAATGCCGTGCATCGGCCCGTGCTTGGGGCGTTGGACTGGATCAGGCGGGCCTTCGAAACCGGTTGCCGCGTGGTGCCGCGGAACGGGGTGCCGATCGAAGGCGTCATTCCGCCGAAATGCCGCGGCGCGATCATCGGCAAGGACGGACGCATCAACCGGATCAGCTATGAACTGTGCGTGCTCAGTCAGTTGCGCGACCGCATCCGGGCCAAGGAAATCTGGGTGGTCGGGGCGGACCACTATCGCAATCCGGACGACGATCTGCCCAAGGATTTCGAGAGCCGACGGGCGGCCTACTACAACGCGCTCAACCTGACGTCGGATGCGCGAGCTTTCACGCGCAAAATCCAGGCCGAGCTTGAGCGGGAATTGCGGCTGCTGAATGCCGAACTCCCCCGCAACGACAAGGCACGCATTCTCTGGCGCGGCGAGAACCGCATCTCGATCACGCCGTTCCAGCCGCTGCCGGAACCGCAAGGCCTACGATCGGTCAAGGCCGAGATCGGCCGGCGTTGGCCGATGACGGAACTGCTGGATGTGTTGAAGGAGACGGCGCTCGACACCGGCTTTCTGGACGCCTTTGAAACGTCGGCTTCCCGTGTGGCGCTTTCGCGCGGTGCGCTCGACCGGCGTCTGATCCTGTGTCTTTACGGGCTGGGCACGAATGCCGGCCTGAAGCGCGTGGCGGCCGGATGCCCGGATGTCAGCTACGAGGAACTGCTTCATGTTGGCCGGCGCTTCATCCATCGGGATGCGCTGGAGGCGGCCTGCGGACGTGTTGCCAATGCGACGCTGGCAATCCGCAACACCGCCATCTGGGGCGAAGCCGGCACGGCTTGTGCCTCGGATTCCAAGAAATTCGGCGCCTGGGACGGCAACCTTATGACCGAATGGCATGTCCGCTATGGCGGTCACGGCGTGATGATCTACTGGCACGTCGAAAAGGGTTCAACCTGCGTCTTCTCGCAACTCAAGCGGTGCTCGTCCTCGGAAGTTGCTTCGATGATCAAGGGCGTGCTTCGGCATTGCACCGACATGGAGATCCAGCGGCAGTATGTCGACAGCCACGGCCAGAGCTCGATCGGCTTTGCCTTCTGCCATCTGCTCGGGTTTGAACTGGCGCCACGCCTTAAGGCGATCGCCCGGCAGACGCTGGCGCTGCCGCATCCAGGCCTGCGCGCTTGCCCAATCTGCTTCCCATTCTTTCCAGCGTCATCAACTGGGAGGAGATCGAGCAGAATGCACAGCGGGTTAGCCGATCCCGAAGCGATCCTGCGCCGCTTCGCCCGCGCCGAGGTGATGCACCCGACCTATAAGGCACTCGCCGAACTCGGCCGGGCGATCAAGACGATCTTCCTTTGCCGGTATTTGCGCCACGAGAAATTCCGCCGCGAAATCCACGAAGGCCTGAATGTGATCGAGAACTGGAACAGCGCCAACAGCTTCGTCTTCTTCGGCAAGGGTGGCGAGATCGCCTCGAACCGGCTCGATGAGCAGGAGATATCGGTGCTGGCCCTGCATCTGCTGCAGGCGTCGCTTGTCTATGTGAACACGCGCATGATGCAGTCGGTGTTGAGCGAGCCGAAATGGTCGGCGCGGCTAACGCCGGAGGATTATCGCGGCCTGACGCCGCTGATACGGGCACGTCAATCCTTATGGCCGCTTCAACCTCGACCTGAACAGCAGGATCGATTTTGAGCAGAAACAAGCGGCGTGAAGCATCGAAGGGAATGGTAGAAATGCCTGTATCGAAGAAGCCCCGAAAGAAGGCAGTGGCGAAATCCAAGAAGCCGGAAAATGACTATGCTCTGCCTCCGATGCCGGACCGGCGCGGCATGGAGGGGTTCATGGCAGGTCTTTTCGGCGGAGGGCGTGGGAGCGACCCGACGGACGCTGCGCAAGACATCATGTATGAGGCTTGGGAAGCAACCAGTCGCAGCAAGCGTATTACGCTGGCCCGGAAAGCGCTTAAAGTCTCGCCGTTGTGCGCCGACGCCTATGTGCTGTTGGCCGAAGAAGAGGCGGGGTCTGTCGAGGAAGTGCTGGACTATTACCAGAAGGGCGTCGCGGCGGGTGAAGAGGCGCTCGGCCCTGACGGGTTTGAGGAATATGCCGGTCGCTTCTGGGGTTTTCTCGAGACGCGCCCCTACATGCGGGCGCGGGCAGGTCTTGCCGCGGTACTCTGGCGGCTTGGTCAGTACCAGGAGGCCATCGACCATTATCAGTCAATGCTCAAGCTCAATCCGAATGACAATCAGGGCATCCGCTACGTGCTGGCCGGGCATTTGCTGGCGCGCGACGATATCAAGGCCCTGAGGAAGCTTCTCAAACAGCACGAAGACGATGGCGCTGCTGCATGGCTCTACACGCGGGCACTTCTTGCCTTTCGTGAAAACGATCCGGGCGCCGGCAAGCTTGCCGAGGAGGCCTGGCTCGCGCACAGCCATGTGCCTGGCGTCCTTTCCGGCAAGCAGCCTTTGGTTGCTTCCATCGACGGCTATATCACTTTGGGGGGGAGGATGAGGCAGCTGACTACGTCGACGAAAACGGCCAGGCCTGGCAGGCCACGCCCGGTGCAGTCGCGTGGCTGGCGGAGGTTACCAGAAAGCTGAAACCACGACGACGGCGTAACTGACCACCGGAACCGATGGGCGTGTTCTAATTTGGGTATACCCGGCCTGAACACCCCCCATGAACACGTCGCAACCGGAAAGCCTGTATATTTTGGGCTCAATCTTCGTTAATGAACAGAGCATCGCGCCGGCACACCCAAAATGAACAGTTGCATGACCCGCATCGGATACGCCCGCACCTCCACCCCTGACCAGAACCTCGCCGCGCAGATCGTCGCGCTCAAGGCCGCCGGCTGCGAGGTCATTCGCGAGGAGCAGAAGAGCGGCTCTACCCTGGAAGGCCGTCCGCAACTCAACACCATTCTCGACTTCATTCATGCTGGCGAGACGCTTGTCGTCACCCGGATTGACCGCCTGGCCAGATCGCTGCGCGACCTGCAGATGATCGTGGACAAGCTCAAGACGAAGGGCGCGCATCTCTCCGCGACAGAACAACCTGTCGATACGTCGACCGCCGCCGGTAAGGCCTTCTTTGACATGCTTGGTGTCTTTGCCGAGTTCGAGACCAATCTGCGGCGCGAGCGCCAGGCGGAGGGAATCGCTGCCGCCAAGAAGCGCGGCACATACAAGGGCCGGCCGCCGAAAATCGACCGCGACACGATCCAGCAAAGGCTTAAACAGGGTCAGGGCCCAACACAAATCGCCCGCGATCTCGGCGTCTCACGCGGTATGTCTATCAGGTGAGGAAGGGCAAATGACGAAGGGCAGGCTCATAACCCGTCTGACGCCAGCGACATGCGAAGAGATCCAGACCCGCATGCTCGAAGTCTGCCAGAAGATCGCTGAGGACCACGGCCTGGTCATCGAGGGCGCCGGATGGCGCGGCACGGATACCGGCTTCTTCTTCGAGCCCGTGTTCCGCGTCAGCATTCCCGCTTCCGACGGCACCGCATTCAATCTCGAAAAAGACAGGTTCGAGTTCTTGGCAGAGCACTTCGGATTGGCCCCTTCGGACTTCGGACGCGAGTTCCGCACCGGAAGCGAGCGATTCCGGATCACCGGCATCGATCCAAAGCGGCCACGCTACCCGATCTCCGCTGAGCGAATTCCCGACCGCAGAGGGTTCAAATTTGCCGCCGAAAACGTCGAGCAGATGCAAGCTCCCACCCCGTCGTTGTCCGCGCCGCAGCGCGGCGCACAGCCCAGCTCGTCGCAGGAGCTTCCCGCAACCCCAGCTACGCCGAGCTCGGGAGCTTGGGATGGGGACAGGCTTAGGGAGCAGACACAACAACCCGAGTCATCATCGTCAGCCGACGCTGCGGCGTCAAACATGTACGACCGCCTTGACCCAGTGCTTGATCCGAATGCGCTCACAGTGGCTAAGTTGAGCAGCGATGCGCAATCTGTGCTGGCGCCTGGCGTTGCTAGACCGCCTTCGTTCGTTGGGCCAGCAGGCCCCCCCGACCTACAGGACATCGGACCTATCGTCGGCAAGGGCTGGCGCCACGGCTCCCAACCGGCCTCGAAGATCCTGATCGAGGAGCTGGGTAAGATCAATCTGCTGCCGAACCAGTTCGGCCCAGCCCAGTTCGCGATCAACAGAGAGCACTACTCCGCCACGTTGGGTCGGGAGGGCGCAGGGACGTTCGCCTCATCCATCATGCTCGCTCCGGGCAGATAAATGAAGCTGGTCCGTCACGTCAGCCGCCGCGTCTGGAGGCCGGAGCACAGGTACCTGCCGGCTGGAGCACCGCGAGTGTTGGCTATCCGGTGCCATCCACCCCGAAGCTGCATGCTCATTATGCGCCCGCGCTTCCGAGCACATTCTCCGCTGATCAGATCGGGGCGTTGAAAGTCTCGTCCTCCGACCCGAGCGGGCGGACGCTCGGCGCCAGGGAATTCCTGGGCGATCAGCACATCCAAAGGGATTACGAGCTCCTGGGAGAGCAGTTGCAGGCGCGCGATCCAAATCTCGCTGCTCGGACGCGGCTTGTCGATCCCCTCATAGCCCATTATCATCTGCGCCTGGGCGAAGTGAGCGAGGCGCAGCGCGCATTTCGGCGCATCGTCCAAGATCCCAATCGTAATGACACCGCCACTTCCTGTTTCTGCCAGTGAGTGATGCTAGCCGTGCCGATCGTATGGCCCGCGGCACCCATTGGTCGCTGCTGCTCGTTGATCGCCGCAACCGGCAAAGCCCGGTTGCCTATCACTACGACTCCTACGAGGGAGGCAACGACCGCCAAGCTGCGATGCTCGCAACGCGGTTGGGCGCCAACCTGCAACAAGCGAGCATACGTCAGCAGGAGAACAAATTTGATTGTGGCGTTTTCGTCGTGGACGGCACCCGGGCCCTTATTGAACGATTGGTGAAGACGGACGGGCAACACATAGCAGATCTCAACGACCTCGTCCCCGATCGCCGGGATTTGCAAGGCCGACTCAGAAATTTTCCTGGCCGCGGTTGACGGCGACCAGAGCAGCTCTCGCGATCAGCGCTTGTCGCGGCGAGGCGGTCGCACGCAAGCAGGGCCAGCCATCTGGCTCGAAGCTCGACCCGCACGAACGCTTCATTCTTGGCCTGATTGAGGAGACGCCGGACATCACGCTTGCCGAGATCGCCGAGAGACTGGCGTCCGGGCACGGCGTGCGGGTTGTTCCTTCAACGGTGTGGATGTTCCTCGACAAGCGCGGCGTCACGTTCAAGACGTATGCCCGCCCGTCGGCAAGAGGTTTATTTCTGATGGCGGCTGGTCTGCATCAACGTATACGGCGTGTCGGCTGAGGGCCTGGGCCGGTAGCGCGACGCCGTTGCTGCGGAAGAATATTCTACACCGGCGCCCTTCCGAGCGAGAATAGCTTCGCCATCACGAGAAGTCCCGGCGGTACCGCCAGCGGCAAGTTCACGCGCCACTGGCGGGCAATCGCAGCAAAAGCCTTAGCATCTGTCGCCTCACTCTTCAAAGCCAAGCGGCACGGCTCTGCCAACCTTCGTCTTTGCCTCGTCAGAGCATATTCATCGTCACGCATCATCAGCGTGGCTTCGCCGAGGCTTGTCCACAGCGATCTCGCTCACCGCCGCAGCTGGCCCGAGATAGGGGCAGCTCCCGGACGTCTGGCGGAATAGGTGAACGCAATGCGACTCCAGATAGACCCAGGTCAGAGTCACGTCAGGTGAAGGGGATATGTTCGATCCCAGAGCGCGCAGGTTGGGCAGATCCGCGCTTTGCGGGTTGTGGAGGGCGCCGTGTGCGCCACGCATTGTAATCGGCGCGCATTTCTCGCCTGGAGACGGATTATGACGGGAGTTGACCGGCGTTTGAATGCGCCTAGCGGATCAGGCACGCACCGGGCTGAATCGGATCATGGCGGTGGTCAAAAAGGCTCGACCTTCAGTTCTGTCGTTCAGGGCTTGCGCTCTGAAGATCGAGAGTTAGGGGCATCCTCAGCTGAAAGGCCACCTTCGGCCAGCGATGTCCGGCGCCGCACGTCCGGCGATCCCTCCGTCAATAGGTGTGACGGCCAGCCCGTTTTTCGCGACTTGCCGCATCTGGGAGCGACAAATCGGCAAGAAAGTTCGTCGCGTTCCGGTGCAGAAGTCCGCAATGCCGATCAGTCCAGGAGTTCACAACAAAGTGGTCCTTCCTCGCGCAGGCAGCCCGTGTCGGGCCTGGATCGCAGACCAAAAAGGCGGCGCCTGGACGATGTCGCCGCGCAGAGCGTGCAAAGTGCAATCTCAGAAGAACAATCTAACAACGCACTACACGCCATTTGTTTTGCCCGTGACATTGAGGGGTTCTCGCGTGCAGTGGTGGAGCATGACAGACGGCTGCAAGGGGCGGGCGACGAGGTCCATGCAGCCTTCCTGCAAAAGGCCGCCGCCCAGTTCAAAGCTCAATTTGTCACATGCTTCGAGGACAATATCCGCCGCGGGCAATCATGGGGCTACGCCACCGCATGCAATACGGTGAGTCGTGAGGCTGGAGGTCAGGAAGGTGTGGAAGCTTGCAAGGCGATGGCAGCTCGGGTGTCGCAGCTTCCTAGTGCGTTAATGTGCGAAGTAGACCCCAAAGCCTTTTCGCTCTTTTCGGCATCGTTTGGTCGGCATCCGCAGTCGAGAACATGCCGAAATGGAACGATCAGAATCGCCGAATTTTGCCGCGATGAGGGCAGGACACTTGGCGTACTGCAAAGTCAAAGTCTGTCGTTGCTGGTGAACGGTTTCAGCAAGTGGCCGCAGCGGTCGGAAACTCGTGACGGTACGGAAGCCGTCGCCAGTGAGGTCCGTCGTCGCGAGGACCGCCGTTTCGGGCTCTCTGATTTTAGGGAGCAGCACCTGGCTAATCTGGTGAACGGTTTCAGCAAGTGGCCGGAAAAGGAGTGGTCCCGCCAAGCCACCGGAACGATTGCCGGTGAAGTCCTTCGCCGCCGTAACCTCGGGCTCTCAACTTTTAATCACCAGGACTTGGCCAACCTAGTGAACGGTTTCGGAAAGTGTGCCCAAGAGGAGGTCTGTTGCCAAGCCACAGTTGCGATCGCGGGCGAGGTCCTGCGCCGCGACCGCCGTGCCCGGCTCTCCGAATTCACCCACCAGGAACTGGCGAACCTGGTGCAAGGTTTCAGCAAATGGCCGGAAGAGCAGGCGTCCCGCGAAGCCGCCAGTGCGATGGCCGGTGAGGTCCTTGGTCGTAACCGGCGTGCCGGCGTCGCTGATCTTAATCCCCAGCACATGGCGACCCTTGTGAACGGTTTCAGTAAGTGGCCGATAGAGGAGCGGTGTCGCCAAGTCACCGGAGCGATTGCCGATGAGGTAGGTCGCCGCGCCGCCCGCGGCAGGTTCGGGCTCTCTGATTTTAATCATCAGGACTTAGCGAACCTCGTGAACGGTTTTAGGAAATGGCCGGAAGGGGCGGTCTACCGCCAAGCCACAGCCAATATCGCCACAGAAGTCTCTCGCCGCGCCGGCGAGCAAGGGCTGTCTCATTTTACTCCGCAGGAGCTGGCTAACCTAGTGAACGGGTTCGGCAAATGCCCGGACGATGCCGACTATCATCACGCCACAGTCGCGATCGCCAGTGAGGTCATCCGCCGCCGCGCCCAACTCTCTGCTTTCAGTCATCAGCACTTGGCAAACTTGGTGAACGGTTTCAGTAAGTGGCCACAACAGGCGGACTGTCGCGATGCAACACTGGCGATCGCCAGCGAGGTCTTTCAACGCGACGACCAGTTCTCTCATCTTACTCAGCAGGCACTTGCGACATTGGCGAACGGTTTTAGCAAGTGGCCGGAAGAGGCGGCGTCTCGCCAGGCAACAGTCGCCATCGCCGGGGAGGTCACCCGCCGCGCCGGGCGCGGCGAGTTCGGGCTCTCTGATTTCAATGACCAGGACCTGGCGAACCTGGTGAACGGATTCGGCAAGTGGCCGGAAGCGGCGTCGACTCAGCAAGCCACAATCGCTATAGCCAGCGAGGTCCTTCGCCGAGGCACCCGACTCCGTGACTTTACTCACCAGCACCTAGCTAATCTGGTGAACGGTTTCAGCAAGTGGCCGGACGGGGCGGACTGTCGCGACGCCGCGATCGCCATCGCCGGTGAGGTCATTCGCCGCGGCGCCCGACTCTGTGAGTTTAGTCACCAGCACCTATCTAATCTGGTGAACGGTTTCAGCAAGTGGCCGGTCGGGGAGGACTGTCGCAGAGCCGCGATCGCAATCGCCGGGGAAGCCCGTCAGCGCCAGCTCTCCGATTTCGCTCCGCAGGGAGTGGCGACCTTGATGAACGGCTTCACCAAGTGGCCGGAAGAGTCGGCGTGCCAGCAGTCCACGATGGACATCGCGCGCAGATTGGGTGCTCGAGAGCTACGATTCGGTGTGTTCACGACAGCTCAGCTAAGTATTCTCGCCAATGCTTTGTCGCGAATGATCATGAAGGCAGAAGACACTGGGGATATTACGGACGCGGCTCTGCCGAAGGATCGCTTGCACAAGCTCGCTCATTACCTGCACTATGATGATGATCGCCTGGCGCAGGCTGACGTTCTAGACATCACAACCGTTTTCAAGGCACTTGGTAAGGCTCGGCTGTCTGATGATCTCGGTTTGCTCGCACCGACAGGCTTGAACCGCCTCTCGGAATTGCGTCAAGCCCCTGATTTTACGACCCACAACGATCTGGAAACCATGGCTAATCTGTGTGCATCTCTGCTGCCGCTGGCTCGCAGCCCACAGAGGCCGCTGCGCTCGCACCGCACGCAGGCCCTCAATCTGCTCAACGACCTCCAATCCGTGCTCGAGCAGAAGATCGAGGCGCATCTGAACGCAAGCGATGCCGAGCGGACCCGTGGACCGCTTGCCAGCCGCCGCCCCGCTTTATCGATCTATCAGACGCTTAAGGCCCGTGCGGTCCTGGAGAGACTATTCAGGTCACCGTATGTCGAGGGCAAGAGGTCCGACTTGCGGGTGAGGCAGCAAGCGCTGGAGCGCAAGACGAAGGAGATCCTGGACAGCACGCGCGGCCTCATTGAAAGCGACCTTTCCAGCATGAGCTGGAACCTGATCGCGCAGATCGAGGCGGAGAATCCAGTGGATGCGCTGGACTTTTTCATAGAGCAGGATGCGGCGACGATCCAGGGGCAACATCCAGCATCGGTCTTCGACGTGTATCAGGTCCTGCGAACCATGGATCACGAGCCAAGACCGCCGCAGGGTGACGCAGGACTGATGCAGTTGCCGGTAGTTGACATGCAGGGACGGCCGGTGGCCACCGAGCCGGAGAGACGGTATTCGATATTTCAGCGCCTGACTGCCGGGGCTTTGCCAGTCGTTGCGGTCCAGATGCCAGGAACGCCGAGCGCCTTCATGCTGGCGCGTACGGTGAACGTCAACGGTGTGCCATACCGCATGGACCTGTTCGGAGGCAGCAAGTTAAAGCCGCCGCGATTGACCGTGTCTCAGATTGCGGCCCGTGCTCCAGGCGAGCTAGCTAAGCTTTCCGGGGGAAAGCTGCTGGCGATTCCGTATGTCGATACCGCACCGGGCACCGCCTTCGAGCAGCTGTCTCGGACTTGGGCCCCTTTCAAGGAGGCCTATTATTATACCCAGCGCAGGGGTTTTGCGGCGCCACCGGCGATCAAGGGCCTGGGAGTTCACGACTACGCGCTGGAAGGCGCCTTCAAACTGTCGCTGCTGCCGGACCGTCCCGCCAACCAGGAGCATCCCTTCAAGCTGAGGGGGCCGGACGGTCCCATTGCATTGCGACCGCATGACGGCTGCGGTTTCATCAGGGCCTCGCTAGCCAACCTTATGCCAGCTGTATGTCGCGCCGGCGAGCAGGGTCCTGATCAGATGTCTGCCTTTGGTGAGGGAAGGAAATCATCCCTGCCAGTCTCGGCGCTGCAACACTATCCGCGCTGCGACCAAGTGGCGGATGAGGTCCGTGAAAAGGCCACGGCCTGGCTCGAGAGCCAACAAGAGCCAACGTTGACCACCGAAGAGCTGTTTAGAACGGTGACGGCCGGACACATCGATGGTCCCGGCGCGGTTGCCGTACCCTCCAACGATGAGTGTCTCCATGTGCCGACGCTGAAGAGCGAAACATTGACGGGGACGAGCGGCGTGCTGGTCGGGCGCTCGCCCTACGATAAGCCGAACCTGCGCCCGTTTGCCGCCGAGCGGGTCAAGTTGGCCGTCGACGGCGATCCGACCGCTGTATTTCTCGATAACTGCACGGCCATTCAATACAGCTTCAATGTCGCCCAGAAGTCGGGGAGGGAACTGGCCGCCGACGATCCGACTTTCTTTGCCAAAGGCATCCTGATCGTTGTACCGGATAAGATGTGGCCGGCCGCCTACGCCGACCGTGCGCTAATCATGTCTGCCGAGGACGTCAAATGCCATGCGAGCTGGACCACGAGCAAGGACCGCGTCAAGGTGGACACGACGGTCGACTGCCTCGGCATCCTGCAGGCGACCGAGGTGTTTGCCCCGGGCTCGTTGGTTGCCGTCCCAACTGGTGAACAGAAGAAACTTGACGGCGACTTCGACGGAGACAGCCTCGTCATCGTCGGCGACCGGCCACAGCTTTACGAGCATGTCAGGCAATTCGATCAAGAGGAGCAAGCTCGCGGATTGCGCTCGCTCAAGCCGCCAAAGTCGCACACGCCGGCGATTGAGGATGGTCGCTACAAGTTCGGGCGCGCCAGCCAGATCCTCGCCGCCACGCGCAATGTTCTGGAAATCTATACTTGTCTGCAGCGAGACTTTCTCGCTCAATCCCATGAAGCCCGACAGTGGTTTGCCGAGCGTGCCATCTTCGGCACGTACGAAGGCATTCACCAAGAGCTCAAGCGAGACATCCGAGGCGTGTTGGAGCAGGAACAGGTCAGTGCTCAGAACGTCCAGGAGACGCTTGAAAAGGCGCGGCACGACATCCAACTGGCAGACCATCCGGTCGCGCGCGAGATTGCTGAGTTGCTCCACGCTGAGCTCGAGACGTGGGCCGCGAGGCTGGATGAGCAAGCTCTGCCCGAACAACTCCTGCCCGAAACAGTCGTCAGCCTGAGCGAGGCACCACTCGCGATGAGCCAACCGCTTTGCGAGCTGTTCCCGGAGCTGGCGGAGATCTATTCGGCAACGGCTCAGCCACGCGACCGCGTCCAGCTTCTTGTCGACCGTTACCCTACGCGCATTGCCCCGCGACCGGATGGATACAATCCACACGACCTCGTGCGGAGTGCAAAGAATCTCCTGAGCCTCGGTATCAAAGTCGGAACTGACGCATATAAATCGGACACTGGGGCCCACATCTTTATGTTCAAGAGCAGGCAACTTCGGCGCCTGCTGCAACAAACACCAGGCTCGAAATCGGTGCCCTACACCAAGAGCATTGCGGCTACCCTCAACCAGGGTCGGTTTGATGTCGATGCCACATTGCAGGATCTTCAGGACAATCCGACGCTGGCGGCTTCAGTTATGCAAGCTTCGATCAAACTTGCTGCCGAGCGAGGCTTTCTGCCTCAACCCTCGGCTCGAGGGGCTTCTGCCGATGATTCAGCCACGACGATGACCTTGACTCCCGAGCTGGCCGTACAGCGAGCTCAAATGGAGGCTTGCCGCGCCCGAGCCGAAGAGAAGGACATCACCCCGATGGTAATCTCGGTTGCCGAAGCCCTCAGGAGAGCCGATATCAACGTGAAGATGCCCCATCTCGCTGAGCGTTTGAGATCGGAAAGCTCGATGACAGGCCAGCTCACCGGGATACAGGCCCCGTTTGAAGCCGGCGCCCAGCTGATCAACAACGCTGTACGCCACTGCTTCCAACTCCCTGATAGAGATTTTACCCGTGCCTTCAAGAAAGCCATTATAGCCTTCGACGAGAGCGGGCATTCTGAGGTCAGCACGACCAACTGGTTCAGGACGCGATCGCCGACCTTCGTCGGCATCAAGACCGTGCTCGCCACGCCGGGGGGCTACCGCTTCGAGGTGGAGTTCCACACTGCAGACAGCTACAAGACCAAGATTTACAATCACGACACCTACAAGGAGCTGCAGAAGCTGCAGGAGCTGCAGCGAGAGAGCCAAGATCCACTGGATCAGTCTATAGCCGAGCAACTCTTGGAGCGCGTGCGACAGGCCTGCAACAAGGTCATCATCCCTCACGAGGCCATAGAGATCCCCCACTGGGAAGCCCACGCCGATAGCACAGTTGGTGCCAGCCTACGTCGTCGGTTGCAAGTCGCCCCGCCGAGACGAACGGAGCGCTCCCCGATCGCAACAGAGATTCTTGGCGCGTTGGGCGCGCGATCGATCGTGCTCGTCGGCGTGAAAGGCGCAGGGAAATCCAGTTTGGGCCGTGCACTCGCCAAACGACTAGGAATGAGGTTCGTCGATTCCGATAGAAAAATCGAGGCGAAGACCGGCAAGTCCGTAGCTAAGATCGTCGCTGAGGATGGGGAGGCCTATTTCAGAGATCTTGAGGTGAATGAGATCAGGCAGTCACTCGAACTGGGGTCGGCGGTGCTCGCAACCGGCGGTGAAGCGTTCATGATCGAGGAGATCCGGCATTATGTCGGGGAGAAAGCCGTCTCGATCTGGCTCAATACCAGCGAGGACGTGATCAGGCGGAACCTGAGAGATAACATCAGAGGCCCAAAGGTGCAGACCGCCGACCAAGCCCAGACCATCACAGACCTGATGCATGTGCGGAATCCAATCTATACACTTGCCGATCTCACGATTGCCCCGCAGCATGAGCGGGATCTCAAGAACGCGAATGCTTGCCTGACCGCGCTGCACGCCTATGTTTGCGGTGGGGGCAGGGCGGTACCCAAGCTCGTGACCTCATCCGGGGTCGTACCATGACGGCCCCGTTCAACTCGGCCGCGTGCGGAAACGGGAAAGACGCTGATCCAGCAGACCCCTTGGTGATCTCCAGCGCCTCCGCTCACTGAAATCGGCACCGTGGAGCATATGATAGCTGAACGTCCCGGCAAAGATCAGAGGAACCTACCTCAGACACCCGCCCGAAATCGGCGAGCAGATTGTCTGTCAACCCATGGACATCGCGAAAGTCTTGACCAGCTGACTGGTCGGCATGAGCAGCAAACGCCACGTCCGGCCACAAAATCAACGGCGGCCGTCAGAAGGTCGCCGAGTGGATGTGGCACGAACTCGGCGTCATCGACCTGCGCGAATGACCGCTATCGCATTTGTCCCAAGCCCGACCACGGCCGAGATGAAGCCGCGCCACAGGGTTGATGCTAGACGGGCGCCGATCAGTGCCGCAATTCAGCCGGGCAAGCCTGGGCAACGTTTAGGTGCGGCGAGATAATGTCGGATGGGAGCCGTTTGGTTTCCAGCGCATCTTGCGGCCATCCAGTAGGCGAGCGTCTCTCAGCGAGATTATGTGGCGGAGCCGCCCTGGAGCGCGAGGTGTTCTGCGGAGAGGAGAATGGAACCGATACTGATCGGAAACTTTTGGCAACGAGTCTGCACCAATCCGAAATGCCGGCGCGACGCTCCCTTATTTGCCGCACCCGAGTTGGTGCGCGACGAGGCGGTGCGCGGACGGCATCATTCCCCAGCATCTATCATCCCGAGCGGTGATAATCGGCTGCAATTTCGTGGTCAAGAATCGAGGCCAGTGTCAGCAACTCGGCCGTCACCTCCTGATGGCCAAGAAGGGAGATGCTCTCGGCCGCCCACCCAACCGCCGCTATAGGCTTGGCCCTGTCGACCGCCGCAATATCCACAACGTTCTGGATGGGCGTGCAATACGCCGGTGCCTACTCGGTATCGTGCAGCTTTACAACAGGCCGAGTCGAGAACCTGACCAAAAACCGTGTCAGCTTGCTCTTGAGGCCGTTGCACCTGATTGCCAGGGAAAACCGACGGTTGGTTCGATCCGACACTGACCTGTGTGATTGGGGGCTTGGGTTACGAGCCGGTGCCGGACTGAACCGTCTCCGAGGACGACGGTTATCTCGTGGCACATTGGGGCACGTGGCGGCGTGCCAATCGGGACTGTCAGGAATTCCGTGTGCGGGCGGGCTGTTGAACATTATGCAGCCATTGCCCTGATGAAGCGCTCGCCGAAGATGACGGCGAACTGGGCCTTGGCCATGGTCCACTCACGTGGCGGCATTTTCCACTCTTTCTCGGATCGGTTCAAGATCAGATAGAGCAGCTTGGTCGCCGCGTCGTCGCTGGGGAAATGGCCCCTGGCCCTGACAGCCCGTCGAAGTTTCGAGTTCAACGCCTCTATTGAGTTCGTCGTGTAGATGATCCGGCGGACGTCGTCAGGGAACGCGAAGAATGGAATGACCTCGCCCCAGGCGCGCCGCCAGCTCTGGCCGATGGCGGGATAGCGCAGGCCCCAGGGGCCGGCCTCGAACGCCGCCAGCGCCTTTTCGGCGGCATCGGCATCGACGGCGCGGTAGATTTCCTTGAGTGCGCCGGCGAGGCTCTTGCGGTCTTTCCAGGACACGAAGTCCATCGAGTTGCGCAGCAGATGGACTATGCACGTCTGGACGATCGCCTCCGGGAACACAGCGGTGATCGCGTCCGGGAAGCCTTTCAGGCCATCGACGACGGCCAGAAGGATATCCTCCGTGCCGCGGTTCTTGAGTTCGTTCATCACCCGCAGCCAGAACTTGGCGCCTTCATTCTGCTCGAGCCACAGGCCCAGAACCTCCTTTGCACCATCGGCGCGCACGCCCAGGGCGATGTGGATGGCCTTGTTGCGGACCATCCCTTCATCGCGGATCTTGACCCGGATCGCATCGAAGAAGACCAGCGGGTAAATCGGATCGAGCGGCCTTTGCTGCCAAGTGGCGACTTCGTCGAGCACGGCGTCCGTCACCGTTGAGATCAGGTCCGCAGACACATCGATGCCGTACAGATCGCGCAGGTGCCCGGTGATCTCCCGGGTGCTCATGCCGCGCGCGTACATCGATACGATCTTGTCATCAAAGCCGGGAAAACGGCGCTGGTACTTGGCGATCAGCTGCGGATCGAAACTCGACTGGCGGTCACGCGGAACATCGATCTCCAGCTTGCCGGTCTCAGTCGTCACCGTCTTGCGACCATAGCCGTTACGCGTATTGCCAGCGTCTTCGCCGCTGGCAAGGTGATGATCCATCTCCGCGTTCAGCGCGCGCTCGGTCAGAGCCTTCTTCAGCGAATCCAGCAGGCCGCCTTGTTCGAACGCAGCACTGGCTGCCCCGCCTGCCAGCAACTGGTCGAGAAGATCATTCGGTATCGCAGGTTCTTTGCGTCGGGTCATAGTGGGAATCCTTTTTACCCATTATGCCCGCCCGCACACGGAATTCCTGACAGTCCCTGCCAATCGCCCCAGGTGTCGCAGAAGCGGTCAACGATTGCACTTCATGGTCAGGCGGACCTGATTTGAGGCTGAAACCAGGGAGGCGTCGGTACCAAGCATCAGCCTCACAGTGCGATCTGGGGGGTGAATATGCGGACAATCCAGGATGTGGATTGCTTACATCCGAACAATCGATTTGCTCAAGTCGCTTGTCGAAAGCTAACCCCTACGGGTCATGGAATTATGGGCTCTGGAGGGCAATGTCGCTTGGCGAATGCAGGGGCCGCCACATCGGCAGGATGCGCAGACGAATTGAAGGCGGAGTGGCATCTTGGCCTGCCCAAACGACGCTTCAGCCCATCACAGGTTCTACCTCGCCTACTACAGGCGTACGGCTCGCATGATCCTGCGACTAGCCGTCCCAAAGAGGATTACGAACACTGCGACGCGTTGCGCGACTTCTGCTTTCGCCGTCTCAACAGTCTCGGTGACCTGTCCTACCATTAATAGGAGATGAAATGCGAACGCTATTCGTTGACCACCATGCGGATCTTACGCGAGCGGTGGGAGTTGCACTCGGCGATAGCGGTTTCGCCGTTGATGTTGTTCCCACACTGGAACAAGCATCGAGTGCATTTTCTTGCGCCAGCTACGAAATTCTCCTGCTGGAGCTGGTTCTGCCGGATGGCGATGGCTTGGATTGGCTGAAGCAGCTAAGGGGTGAGGGACATTCAGTTCCTGCTCTCATTTTGAGTGACGTCGACGATCTTGAGAAGCGAATTGCGATTTTCAACGGTGGTGCGGACGATTTTCTGCTCAAGCCAGTGTATACTAATGAGCTCATTGCCAGAATGAGAGCCGTTCTGCGGCGGTCGACTCAGATGACTGCCCCGATCATTGTATTTGGCAATCTCCACTTCGATCCGATCGGCCGACAGGTTTCCGTTGCTGGTTATCCACTGACGGTCGCACGCCGTGAATTATGTATTTTAGAGCATCTGCTCAACCGTGCAGGCCGCATCGTGCCGCGTTCGCAGTTGGAAGATCACCTCTATTCGTTCAACGATGAAGTATCGGCCAACGCGCTTGAAGTCGGAATCTATCGCTTACGTCGATATCTGAGCAGTTCAAACGCAACGCCACGGATAAAAACGGTGCGTGGCATTGGTTACATTCTTGAATGTGACTAGCGCGACATTCGTATAGTTGGCTGAATTTGAAAGAAAAGACCGCCTTGAAAATCATTACAACTCATTCTGACACCGATCGGCGGCCCCCGCACATCGTTTGCCCGAGACCTGCTACTGTTTCTCCTTACTTGGGGCGCCTTCTCTGTGCGCTCATTCTGGCATATCCAGTTTCTGCCCCGGCCGAAAACATGCAGGATCAAGGGGCGCCGCGTGCCGCTTCCAATAGCATCGACGGCACGCTGAACCTTTCCTCTTCGCTCGGCAAGACGGTTCATTTGCCCGCGCCTGCCACGACCATCTTTGTTGCTGACCCGACGATCGCTGATTATCAGGCAGCCTCAAATACAACGATCTTCGTCTTCGGGAAGAAATCCGGGCGGACCAGCCTGTTCGCCTTGGACGATAAGGGCGAGGCTCTCGCCGCGCTGCGAATTGTCGTTACGCAACCGATCGAGGAATTGCGCGCCATGTTGATGGATCAGGTTGGCGACTCTTCAATCCAGGTGAGCTATACGCCGCGCGGCGCAATCCTTAGCGGTACAGCGCCCAATGCGGAGGTCGCCGACACCGCAAAAAGGGTCACTGAGCAGTATCTCGGGGACGGTGCGCAAGTCGTCAACAACATTAAGGTCGCTGGGTCCTTACAAGTTAATCTCAGTGTGCGCGTAGCGGAGGTCTCCCGTAGCGCCATGAAGGCACTCGGCGTTAACCTGTCCGCCTTTGGTCAAATCGACAATTTCAGAGTGGGCTTGTTAAGCGGCGGAGGCACTGGCTCTGGTGCAGCGCAGGGTGGTGGCACAGCAGGAATCGGATTCAACAACGGTGCCGTCAACATCGGCGCGGTTCTAGACGCGCTCGCCAAGGAGCACATAGCTTCCGTGTTGGCTGAGCCGAATCTCACCGCGATGTCCGGTGAAACTGCCAGCTTTCTCGCAGGTGGCGAATTTCCCATTCCTGTCCTGCAGGAAAACAAGCAAGTGTCGGTTGAATTCCGTCACTTCGGCGTCAGCCTGGAATTCGTGCCGACCGTTCTCAACAACAACCGGATCAACATTCACGTAAAGCCGGAGGTCAGTGAACTATCGTCCCAAGGTGCCGTTCAAATCAATGGTATTTCCGTGCCGGCAGTTTCCACGCGCCGAGCCGACACAGTCGTCGAACTCGCCAGTGGGCAGAGCTTTGCAATTGGCGGTCTGATCAGGCGCAACGTGAACAATAATGTCAGTGCGTTTCCCTGGCTCGGCGAAATGCCGATTCTTGGCGCTCTGTTTCGTTCCTCCTCGTTTCAAAAAGAAGAATCAGAACTTATAATTCTGGTTACGCCTTACATCGTAAAACCAGGCTCCAGCCCCAACCAGATGAGCGCACCCACGGACCGGATGGCGCCGGCTTTGGACGATCCGCCGGCAGATCCGCCGCGAGGCCGCGCTGCTGCCCGCACCGGCGCGCCCGGGGCCAAGCGCGGTCGCGGCTTCATAATTCAATAGGTGATCGAATGACTTTGCGGATCAAAGTTCTCCTGGTCGCCCTGACAGCCAGCGCAAGTGGCTGCACAAGCACTGTGCCGATCTATGTCGAGCCCCCTGCGCCAATCCTTATCCGGCCGGAGACCACCGTGCTGATATTAAAGAGCCTCCGCGCTTCCGAACGGCAGCGTTTGCGTGTTTTCCTTGACAGGACCAGTAGCGGCCGCCGCGATGCCCTTCACCTCCTTATCTGGGGCTCGTCCCGGCTCAGCGCAGAGGTGGTGCATCAGGCCAGGCAGATGGGTATAGACACTTACAACATCCATTTGCTCGACCAACACGATGGCGGCGCAGTCCAAGTAGAAGCAATTGTGTATCATGCCCGCCCACCTGCCTGTCCGTCGTATTCTTTACTCAGTGACAAATCCTTCGAAAAGCCCCTTGGCTGTTCGACACGACGTAACCTAGCTGCAATGGTCAACGATCCGCGCGATTTGCTCGACAACCAGGCTGTCGAGCCGAGCGATGGCGAGCGTGCGGCCATACCAGTTGCCACATACAGGACGTTCGGGGCGGGCAAAGGTCAATGACATGGGTCGTATGTTTTAGCTTGGTAGAGCACGGCGCCGCCTCCAGTCTGTAACATTGCCGTTGCTTCGGATCTGGTGGTGAGCGCGGCCGTCACAATACACGACCGTGACCTGAACAAGATAGGGGTGTCCCTCACCTCTCCGGGGTGCCCGGTGGCGCTGCGCTCATGACGTTGCCTCGCTGAGCGGCGTTCTTCATTTGCGAGGTTAAAGGCGCACGTCACGCGACGGCGGCGTGGCTCAAGTGGCCAAGCGAGCTTGATCTTGGCGGTCGTGTCGACAAAGCTGGCGGCTGTGTCGCTGCGCTCCACCGGCCCATGTTGCGGCCCGGTGGTCCCTATGACCACCGGAGAAGCAGTGGGGGACGGGCGCTGCGCCAACTGGCCAGCACGACCGCTCTGGGTTGATACTGTTGAAAAAGTCCGGCGCACCGCAAAGTCCCCACCGATATTAGAATCCAGTTCCAACCCGGCGCATTGCATGGAATCAGGATTCAATTTTGGGGTCTCCGCGGAACGCCATCCTACGAAAGCGCCACGGGCGACCGCGACGCGGACTTTTTCAACAATATCGGTTTTTTCTAGTCGACCGTGAACAATCCGGGCCCTAAGCGGCGACCGACTTCGGCCGAAGTTGAAGCAGGGCGATCAAGAGCGACAAAAAATCCTTCAGCCACCTGAGCAGGAGGGAGAAGTTGTAGCCGGCGGCGGCCAGGATGGCGTTGAGGGCGTCGCCCTGGCGGCCGGCGAGGTAATTGCGGCCCATCCGGTGCTCGGCCTTGATGTGGCCGATGACGGGCTCGACCGCCGCCCGCCGCCGCATCTGGCGCTTGATGGCTGGGGTGACGCGGCGCTTCTGGCCGGCGGTGAAGACCCTGAACTTGTGGCTCTGCGGTGCGTTGTGGCCGCGATAGCCGGCGTCGGCGAGGATGCGGCCGATCGCGTTGCCGATGGTCTTTTCCATGTCGGGGATGACGCTTGCCAGCGTGTGGCCGTCATAGGGATTGCCGGCAGTGCTTTTGCATGCAGGGCGAACTTGCCACCCTTGGAGCGCTTCAGCGTGGTGGCCACCGACACCTTCACCCCGAACTCGTAGGGCATATGCGCCTTGCCCTTGCCGATGCATTCTACCTCGTGTGCGTACGGGCTGTAGATCTTGCGGCCGCGCTGGCGCTGGCGTTGCTCGAGAACGGTGGTCGCCTGGTAGAGCGGCCATTTGAAGAGCGCATCCAGTTCCGTATCGCCGGCGATCTGGCGGGAGATGTCGCGAAGGGTCCGGCCGAGATAGGTCTTGAGCCTGCGCAGCGCCTTGTTCGCCCGCTTGAACTGCTTGGCGTGCGCATAACGCTGGTGCTTGATCAGCGCCAGCTTGCCGACCCGCACATAGGTCTGGCGCAAATTGAGACCGGTCTTCTTGGCCAGCCGCACCAGCCGTTCGCGTGCCCGGTGGATGAGCTTGGCGTCGGTCGGGAACATCACGTTCTTCGGCTGCACGGTCGTGTCGACGATGACCTGGCGCGTGTCGGCCGGCTTCATCGCCCCGGTCTTGACCGCTAGGCTGAGGCTCTCCTGCAACAGCGCCACGATCCGCTCTTCGCCCATACGGCTGCGCCAACGCGTCATCGAGGAGCGGTCAAACGGCAGCGTATGGCAAAAGAACGTCTCGCCGGTGAGATACTGGAAGTAAGGGTTCTCCACCCAGCGCTCGCACAGCACCTCATCCGACAGGTTGAAGGTGTGCTTGAGGATCGCCAGCCCCGCCATCAGCCGGGTCGGCAGCGGCGGCATGCCGGAGCCGTCCGAATAGACGGCGCCGAAACGCTCCTCCAGCACCGGCCAGTCGATCGCCTGCGCCAGCCGCACCAGCTCGTGCTTCATGTTGATGATCTGATCGAGCCTGGAGCGGAACAGATCCTGCTCTCTCGTCTCGCGCTTCTCGCGTGGCTTGGACATTCGCCGTCCCCTCGATTCGCCGCCGCCGAACCGAGTGAATCACGCTCCGCAGCACAAGGGAATCGCAAAACCAAATTGCAGGAAAACAGCGCTCATAAACCGCCAATCCTGCAATTCCAAAGCCGCTATCCGCCTCAATCAACATGCCAGATCAATGGCTTGTTGATAGTTCACGGTCGACTTTCTAGCCGTTCTCAGTTCTCACCTTCTCCTCTCAGGCTAAGTGTGAAAACGACCTCAAGGCCGAAGGATGAGCGGATTAAGCCCGGGCCTGCTGCGACCTAACCACGATCCTCAAGGCACGCCTGCCAAATCGCCTTGCGGAAAGGCAAAGGTTCCCCACAAGGTGATTGATAGGCTAGTGAAGCGTGCGAAGGAAGTCGCACATTTGTTGTCAGGCCACTTTCTGGAGTATTGGCACCATCGGGCTGAGGAGGCCGGCCGCTTGCATAGTGTCGGCCGGAAGGCATGCTTGCAGGTTGGACAAATAGTCTTCTGCATAGCTTTTCGCCATGGAAATCGGCAGATCGATCCCGGCCGTGGCGGCCTCTTCCAACGCCGTCTTCACCAGCCCGTTGCGAATCGCAAGCTTGACCTCGGGACCCGCGACAAGGCTGAGCGCCTGCGCTCCGATATTGATGCCAGCGTCTAGCAGCGCCTGCTTCATATTGCCTCCGGTAATGGCTGTGCGGACAAGATTTGCCGCTTGCGCCTCGAACGCGAGCGTCATCGACACGGCATCGGCCACTTGGCCCACGACCGGAATGAAGCTCAACAGACCCACCGCCGTCGCAGCCCAATCAGCCACTGTCGAGGACACCTTGAGCACGTCGTCGACTGTGTGGATGAAGGCCCCGCCGTTCTTTTTGGCCGACTTGGTATCCGGCTGGTCCGCCCGGCCCGTCATCATGTCCGAGACGGCGTCCTGTTCCGCAGCAGTTTCGGGCGCATGGGTCTTTGGCTGCTGAACGGCTCGGTTTGCAGACGACATGCCGTTGTAGAAGTGGCCAAAATCTTTGTTGCTGATATTGCCGGAATCAACCGTGTGTCCGCCGCCGAAATCGAAGAACGAATTGTGGGTCTTGTAGCCCGTAATCGAATTGTTTAGAAGGCTGAAGAGCAGATGATCCGATAACAGCTGCGATGCCGCCTGCTTTACTCTCGGATCTAGGCTCTTGTCTTGCGCCATGCTTGCGAGCTTGTCACGAGTCAGGACACCGCTCCCAAAGAATTTTTGCTGGTTGCTGTTGATCGTCTTAAGGGTATTCAGCTCGGTTTGCGTGAGGCTCATCGAAGATGAAGCGACTTGGAGAAAATCCTCTTTATGGACTTTGTCTATCGAGCCACCGTACAACCGCTTCCATTCATTCGGGTGACTGACAAAGTACTGAGCCGCCGCAATGACCTGTGGCGGACATTTGCCAGTTTTCGCGTCGCCGTCGACGATCTGCTTGAAATAAGTCAGACTCAGGTTCTTGGGCAGGTTTTCGGAGTACCGGTAAAGCTCGCGCATCGCATCGTTCAAGGTCATAACCGACGGCTGCGCACTTCCAGTACTATCGGATGGGATGTAGTTCTGCGCGTAGCTTTGCGCCTGCTGGCCCTGAAATGCGGCAACTTGTGAGTGATGGCGAGAGAACTCGGACAAATCCTTGGCCGTGATCTTACCGCCACAGCGGCCATCGCCCTGCGAGCCGATCGCATAAAAAAGCTCTGGATCCTGCTGCAATCCCTCAATCGCCGCTTTCAGATCCGGTGGCGTAGAGGGATCATTGGCTTTATCCGTCAGCGATTGCCAACTAAGCGGGCATAGGTCCTTGTGACGGTTCAGCACTGCGACAATCTGCAACTCGGCTTGGGACAGTGAGCCGCCGTTCCACGTAATTCTCTCGCTTTTTATAGGCGCTTGCGCAATGGGAGGGAGGGCGACCGCAGGCTGCGGGCCTTGATCCGTTGCTTCGATGGCTGCCCTCATGCTTGGCGGCAGCAGATCCAATGGGTTCTTGCGCAATTCTTCAAACGAGGATGCGACATCGGGCAACAGCGACTCCGATGTGTTCCGGCACAATTCCTTCATCGACGGGAAGGGGCTGGCGTCGTCTTCGTGCAGGTGAAGGGAGAGCATCGCCTCGAATGACGATGCGTTTTGCTGTGCCTTTTCCAACGAAGATGTCAGATTCAGGCTGCTGTACTGGAGAATATCCTGGCTACTGAAAACGTTGCTTGTATTATTATTGACGGACATTGTGTCTCCTCAAAAATGAAATTGCAATCCCCCACGCCAGATCCATGTGCAATACCAGCACAATGACCGGAGATATCGCTGAAGCTGGCGGTTGCCACCATGAGCGGTTTAGCTTTCGGTAAACTGACGAGTTCAGAGGAATTCACAATTTGGGGTGGCCGCGGTGTTGTTTTGTCCCGAAGCTGCGACCGCAGATATCATTTTTGGCGTGGCTCTGGCTTCCCGCCAACGCCATCCTGCTGCGGCACGTCGGACGAATAAGCGGCTTCAGGCAATCCGTTGCGGACGACCATGGTGGAGGAACCCCGAAACAATGTCAGGACCGATTCGCTTGTCGGCGTTTCATGGACGCGCGGCTGCCCCTGTGCCTCTGCGACAAGACCATTGAAAGTCTGCTCCACGAGCGCGGTGAAGCGCGGCGGACCGGAAACCAAAACGAGGCCATCTCCCGGCGCGGGTCTCACGACGTAGCGGTCATCGGAGATCTCAAGCTTGTCTAGGGCACCCTTAAACGTATCGAAGCGGATCGAAGTCAGCACAAGCATGCGGGTTTGTGATTCTTTTGCGGCTGACACGTAGAGGACAAGCCCATCATAATACCATTGGAGACCGTACATATTGGCCAAACGGTCGAGGAACTCGCGCGGTGGCAAATCCGGCATACTCCCGCGGATCCGCCCCTTCACCTCGGCGCTAATGTTGACTCGGATATTAAGGTTGTTGCCGAATTGCTGCAGCGCCTCAGAAATATCCTGATCGAGAACCGTATATCTGTACGGCGTCTTGGAGAGGGATAAGGGGACGCCGAGAGTTCCGTTGGTTCCGGCGGAGAGAAAAAAACCGGCACACAGAAGTCTCAAAACGTGTGGGCGGACGGATCGGATGAGCGCTCTCAACATTGCGCACTGATACACTAGAGTCTGAAATTTGCACAAGTGACCTAGGCGCCAGCATATCCTCTAGATACTAACCAGGCTCCGTCAGTCAGCTTGTCGTCAGCTCGGCCACCTAGACGTTGACCTGATAACGAATGACGAAGGGCCGAGTTCGCTCCGGTCAAAGAGGAAGCTATCGGGTCTTTCATGATGATCCCTATCACGTCGATCACTGCCACTTTAACGGACTGTCTGGCCAGGGCCGGGTCACCGTCGTTCAGCGAGCAAGCCCAGTTTGAGCGCGCTTTGGCGCACGCGGCCGACTCGCTGAAAAACGATGCCGCATCGGCGCCATCGAGGGTGCCAGTTCCTCCGGCGATGGCTCTTCAACGCGCGGCTACGCAGATGAGTCCCTTGGGGGACCGCGTGTTGCAGACGATTTCTGCGATGTACCCAGACCGTGCTGTTAATTCGGCTGCGCTCGACCAGCAGGTAGGCCTTTTCAAGGGCGCTCTACCTAGGCCGCAGAAGCTTCCTGCCGAAGGTGATGCGGGAACCGGAACGTCAGGCGTTCCGCAAGGACGGCATGATTTCGAAACAATGATTGCTGGTCTGCGGGATATGTACAATGGCGTCACTCAGGTTGCGCTTGTTTCCAAAGGTGTCAGCGGCATCACCTCATCTGTAAATAAACTTCTAAAGGAAGGCTGAACCGCGCACATGATTGGCTTAGCCCAGGAAATCATGCCTGGCACGTGCGGTCGGAGGTCACTTCGCCTTATCGTGCTGCCACTCCTCGTGGCCCTCGGCGGTTGCAAGGTGGATCTCTACACGCAACTGCAGGAGCGCGAGGCGAATGAAATGCTCGCCCTTCTGATGGACAACGGAGTTCATGCGGTTCGGGTCGCTGCCAAGGATGGGACTAGCACGGTCCAGGTTGACGAAAAGCTGCTCGCTTACTCAATCGACCTCCTGAATGGCAAGGGATTGCCGCGCCAGTCATTCAAGAACCTCGGAGAGATTTTCCAAGGATCAGGCCTCATTGCCTCGCCGACCGAGGAACGTGCCCGTTATGTTTATGCGCTCAGCGAAGAGTTGTCCCGCACGATCAGCGATATCGATGGCGTATTCTCTGTACGTGTCCACGTAGTTCTGCCGCATAACGACCTTTTGCGAGCAGGCGCCACGCCATCCTCGGCTTCGGTCTTTATCAGGCACGACGCCAAAGCAGATCTCTCGGTTCTGCTGCCGAAGATAAAGATGCTCGTGGCCGACAGCATCGAAGGGTTGTCCTACGACAAGGTCGAAGTGGTTTTGGTGTCGGTGGAGCGTTCCGCGCCTGAGCAACGGTCCGTGCCGGCGACTGTTTTGGCCCAAGCGTCCAGGCCCGTTCCAGCGCCACTTTTGGCCAGCTTAACCGGTATTGCCGCAGCTGTGTTCGCAGTGGCGTGCTATCTCTTAGTCACCGGTCTTAGCCGCCGGCGCAAGCAGTCAGCGGGCGAAGTTCCCAAGCTCGAGCGGCGGTCGGGTGTTTCCGCACTCGATGCCATTCGCAAAAAGACACCGGCGATAGCGCCTCAGTGACATGTCAATGCCAATGCCGATACTGACCGCCCAACCTGATGGTTCGTTCCAATTGCCTTCCTTGGGTCGGAGCGAGCTTGCTGCTTCGGCCCATCCTACCCGTCTTGGCGCGCGTCTTGATCCGGCGTTATCGGCTGCTACGTTGGCTCAGTTGCAGAAGTGTCCCAGACTGCAGCGAAGACTAACAGAATTGTTACTCGACAATGATTCGAAGTCGAATGATGTTGAGCGGGGGCTGGACCTTCTGCGCGGTAATGATCCGCTTCGGGCTGCCCTCCTTGCAGGTAGTGCATGGCATGCCCGATCGCTGCTTAAGCTTGTCTCTCAGCCTGACCTCACAGTGCTCATTCAACGTATCGGCGCTGATGCCCATGCGTTTGGAATCCGACATCTGGCGCATGCCATTGCGGACAGATTGATCGCGGATCCGGGAAAACTCGCGCACCAAATTGAACACGATGGACACGCCTGTCTTGGTGCCTGGCTCCATCACAGTCCAGTGATGGAGCGCAACCGCGTGCTCCTACGCTTGCCTGTAGGAACCGCCGCCGACAATCCAGAGCCTAAGCACGGGAACGCCGCAGGCCAGTTGTTGTCGCTTGTGGTACGCCATTTTGAGGCGGAGAACCCGCCGATATGACAGCCGATATTTCCGTGGCGCCGGCAGCGCCGCAGATGCGCCCATTGGGGCCACTGATACCGGCGAGCGAGCTCGAAATCTGGGATAATGCCGCAAAAGCGTGTGCCGCCGCAGAACGGCATCAGCAGCACGTACGCAGTTGGGCACGCGCGGCGTATCAGCGTGAGTTGGCGCGCGGCCATACCGAGGGCCTGAATGCAGGCGCGGAGGAAATGGCGGCGCTGATTTCGCAGGCGGTTGCCGAAGTCGCACGACGAAAGGCGGTTCTGGAGCAGCAATTGCCGCAGCTCGTGCTTGAGATACTAAGCGAGCTTCTAGGAGCGTTCGATCCGGGCGAACTGTTGGTCATGGCTGTTCGCCACGCCATTGAGCGCCAATACAGCGGCGCGGAAGTCTGCCTCCATGTGTATCCGACGCAAGTGGACATGCTTGCGCGAGAGTTTGCGGGATGGGACGGCCAGGATGGTCGGCCAAGGGTTCGGATCAAACCGGATCCGACGTTATCGCCGCGACGCTGCGTGCTGTGGAGCGAGTACGGCAATGTCGATCTGGGGCTTGATGCGCAGATGCGCGCGTTGCGTCTCGGCTTCGGGTCGCTTTCTGAAAAAGGCGAACTGTGACAACGCAGGTATCAGAACATAATCACGACGATGCGATCTGCCCTGTCGATCCGGCGATCTCGTCTTTGAGAGCTACGGCAAAGGGGATCGACACGCGCGTCGTGCGCGGCAGGATCACGCGGGCTGTCGGCACACTGGTCCATGCCGTCCTGCCAGACACTCGTATTGGAGAACTTTGCCTCCTACAGGACCCACGAACCGGACTGTCGCTGGAAGCTGAGGTGATCGGCCTGTTGGATGATGGCGTATTGCTGACGCCGATCGGCGACCTGGTCGGCCTCTCCAGCCGCGCGGAAGTCGTGGCCACTGGACGAATGCGTGAAGTACCCGTCGGCAACGATTTACTTGGCCGGGTGATTGACAGTCGCTGCCGTCCATTGGACGGCAAAGGCCAAATCGAGACCACAGAAACTCGGCCGCTGCACGGCAGAGCTCCAAATCCAATGACAAGGCGCATGATTGAACGGCCCTTGCCCCTTGGGGTGCGTGTTCTGGATGGTCTCCTGACGTGCGGCGAGGGCCAGCGGATCGGGATTTACGGCGAGCCAGGTGGTGGCAAGTCGACCTTATTGTCACAGATCGTAAAAGGTGCCGCCGCTGACGTTGTCATAGTCGCATTGATAGGCGAACGAGGACGTGAAGTTCGTGAATTCATCGAGAGGCATCTCGGGGAAGAGGGCCTTCGCCGTGCCGTCGTTGTTGTTGAAACGTCCGACCGCTCGGCTGTTGAGCGGGCGCAATGTGCTCCGATGGCGACAGCGCTCGCGGAATATTTTCGCGAACAAGGGCTACGCGTTGCTCTCATGCTGGACTCGCTGACACGCTTCTGCCGCGCCATGCGTGAAATAGGCCTTGCTGCGGGCGAGCCGCCGACGCGACGGGGCTTCCCTCCTTCCGTTTTCAGCATGCTGCCAGGCCTGCTTGAGCGCGCCGGCATGAGTGAGCGTGGCTCAATCACGGCGTTCTATACCGTGCTTGTAGAAGGCGATGGCACAGGGGATCCAATCGCTGAAGAGTCGCGCGGCATTCTCGATGGCCATGTCGTGCTCTCGCGCGCTATTGCGGCGCGATCGCATTTCCCCGCTATCGATGTACTACAGAGTCGCAGCCGCGTGATGGATGCGGTCGTTTCGCGGACACATCGCAAGGCGGCATCCTTCTTTCGTGAACTCCTTTCCCGGCATGCCGAGACCGAGTTCTTGATCAACGTCGGAGAATACAAGCAAGGCGGCGATCCCCTGACGGACCGGGCTGTCGAGTCAATAGACGAACTGAGGGAGTTTTTGCGCCAGAGCGAAGACGAGATCTCAGGGTTTGAGGAAACGGTCGCATGGATGTCGCGTCTGACCGCGTAAATCATGTTCAGGCTTCCAGGTTACGGGTCTTGAAGGAAATGCAAGAGCGTCGTGCCCTTAGTGAGCTGTCCAAGAAGGAAGCCGAGCGCCGTATGGCCACCTTAGCCGCACAGAATGCCTCCCGAGAGCTTGCCATGGCACAACAACATTGCGCAACGGCGGAAGCAGCGCTCTACCAGGAGCTGATGACTCTCGAAAACTTGTCTAACGCCGCGCTTGACCGGCACCACCTGCATGTTGAGCGGCTTGCAACTGAAATCACACGCCGACGGCAGATGCTTGGTAATGCGCGAATCGCCCAAGAAAAGGCGGAGACAGCGGCGTCCGAGACGAGGGACCTATGGGTCGCATGTTCGGCGGCTACGCACAAATGGCGCCAGATCGAGGACGACGTCGGGCGCGCCGTCGAGATCCATTCGGAGGCCGCAGGCGAGATCGAGGCCGACGATGAGATACTGCTTCGATTTGGCAGGGGACCGCTTTCCCAGGTCGCGAAACGGATTCGATAACCTGCAGGTCCTCCGAATGACAGAACGGTGCAGCTTTTTGGCAGCCGCTTTGGTGAGCCCCCCTCTATTGGAACCAGCGCTGACACTGTCCCACGAGGTCGCCTCGTGGCTCAATGACACTGCGGCTTCGCGCGGACCGTTTCAGACCCGGATCAACGACGTGCCACTGTCGGTGCGTGTGGCAGGGCTAGTCTGGCAGGAGAATTTTGCCGCCATTCCAATGCTCGACTGCATTTGTAGGGTCGGAGCTGAGACGGTCGTGCTGTCGATATCGCGGTCGCTCGTAGAGGGGCTCATCGCAACAGTGCAGAATGGGCTGACTTTCCCTTCCGAGCCAACGGCTTCACTCATTGTTGAACTTGCACTTGAGCCACTTATTGCTCGACTGGAGTATAGGACTCAGCTGAACGTGCAGCTCGTGCGCGTGTTTGAAGCCGCGACACTGGCTCCTTATCTCGAACTGGATATCGACTTCGGCCCGGTCAGTGGCAAGGGTCGTCTGTTCCTGTTCTCGCCTCTCGATGGCTTGGTGCCGTCTGCGTTTCGTGCTCTGGGCGAACTGTTTGGCCAGTTACCGCGACAGCCGCGCGGATTACTTTCAGACCTCCCGATCGTGGTTGCAGGAGAGATCGGCACGCTGCACGTTCCTGCGGCGATTCTTCGAAAAGCATGTGCCGGTGATGCTCTGTTGCCGGACCTGGCGCCGTTCGGCCGGGGCGAGATCGCCCTATCTTTGGGCCAGTTGTGGGCCAGCGCCGATCTTGAGGGCGACCAGCTAGTCCTGCACGGGCCTTTCCGCCCGCGTTCCTATTCTTTGGAGAATGCGCATATGACACAACTTGGATCGCAACTAGGGCCGACGGAGGATCTCGACGATGTCGAGATCATGCTTGTCTTTGAATGCGGTCGCTGGCCTATTCCTCTAGGGGAATTAAGAAGTGCCGGCGAAGGGCATATTTTCGAACTTGGACGGCCGATTCAGGATCCGGTCGATATACTTGCCAACGGTCAGTGTATCGGGCGTGGCGACATCGTGCGCATTGGAGATACGCTGGGCATCAGGCTCCGTGGCCGGTTGGGATGCAATGACTGAGCTCCAGCCGCCAATCCTGGCGCTTCTCGCAGTTACCGCCGGACTGGGTCTGCTGGTTTTAGTGGTCGTCACGACCACGGCCTTTGTAAAGGTATCGGTTGTTCTTTTCCTCGTGCGCAATGCGCTCGGGACTCAGACGATACCACCTAACATAGCGCTGTACGCTGTCGCATTGATCCTCACCATGTTTCTTAGCGCGCCCGTTGTTGAACAGACCTATGATCGGATGACCGATCCGAAGCTACATTATCAGACGTTCGACGACTGGGTAAGCGCCGCCAAATCCGGGAGCGAGCCCCTGCGTGATCATCTTAAGAAGTTCACAAATGAGGAGCAGCGACAGTTTTTCCTCTCGTCTACCGAAAAAGTCTGGCCAGCGGAAATGCGTGCCAAAGCCACAGTTGATGATTTGTCCATTCTGGTTCCATCTTTTCTAATTTCAGAGCTAAAGCGCGCGTTTGAGATCGGATTTATTCTTTATCTTCCTTTCATCGTTATTGATCTTATTGTGACGACAATTTTGATGGCGATGGGCATGTCTATGGTATCCCCGACGCTTATATCTGTCCCTTTCAAACTCTTCGTGTTCGTCGCTATTGATGGCTGGTCGAAATTGATGCACGGGCTTGTGTTGAGTTACACGATACCGGGAGGTTGATTATAGCTGAATCCAGTATTGTCACTCTTATGAGCCAATCGTTGGTGGTATTCATGATCTGGATTCTGCCGCCGCTCATTGCATCGGTGGTCGTTGGCTTGGTCATTGGCATCATCCAGGCGGCAACACAGATCCAGGATGAAAGTTTGCCACTAACCGTCAAGCTTCTGGTTGTTGTCGCGGTTATTGGTTTGTTTGCTCCTGTGCTGAGCGCCCCGCTGATAGAGCTAACCGACCAGATCTTTACCGAGTTTCCCGCCATGACACTTAGCTACTAGTCTCCGCCATGTATGCGTCACCGGCCGAGATTCAGATCCTCATGCATACGGCTATCGAACTCGTCGTAGCAGCCGGTCTTGGCGCAGCGCGCGCGATAGGCATTATGATGATCCTACCAGTATTTACACGTTCTCAGACCGATGGCCTGATCCGCGGCTGCCTGGCTGTCGGCTTCGGATTACCATGTCTGGCACATGTCAGCGACGCGTTGCAGGCGCTGGATCCTGAAACACGTCTGATTGAGGTAGCTCTGCTCGGATTGAAGGAAGTTCTTGTCGGCGCACTACTTGGCACCTTCCTTGGCATTCCCTTATGGGGACTTCAGGCGGCCGGTGAGTTTATCGACAACCAACGCGGCGTCACCAACCCGTCCGCCCCGACCGACCCCGCGACGAATAGTCAGGCTTCCGCCATGGGAGTCTTTCTCGGGATCACTGCGATTGCCATCTTCGTCGCATCAGGGGGGCTGGAAACGTTGATCGGCGCCCTTTATGGCAGCTATTTGATCTGGCCCGTGTATAAGTTTTATCCTACATTGAGCACGCAAGGAGCAATGGAGGTGTTAGGGCTCCTCGACCAGATTATGCGCACGGCGTTATTGGTGTCAGGGCCCGTCGTGTTCTTTATGACGCTGATTGATGTATCCTTTATGCTACTGCGTCGCTTTGCGCCGCAATTCAAATTGACCCAACTGTCCCCGGCGATCAAGAATCTTGTCTTTCCGATTCTCATGGTTACATACGCTGGCTATCTCGTAGAGGGTATGAAACTGGAGATCACACAAGCGAATGGCGCGCTCGAGTGGTTCGATAGATTGCTGAAATGAGCGACTCGAGCGAAGAGAAGACACACGCCGCCACCCCCAAAAAGCTAAACGATGCACGCAAAAAAGGGCAGCTGCCACATAGCTCCGATTTCGTTCGCGCGGTCGGCACTTGCGCTGGTCTCGGATACCTTTGGCTAAGAGGCAGCGCGATCGAAGACAAATGCCGCGAAGCGCTACTATTTGTCGACAAGCTGCAGAACCTGCCATTTGACTTCGCGGTCCGGCAGGCGCTGGTTGTGCTTGCCGAACTCACCTTGGCAACTGTTGGCCCGCTGCTTGGAACGCTTGTCGCGGCGGTGCTTTTGGCAAGCATATTAGCCAATGGTGGATTTGTTTTCTCTCTCGAGCCAATGACGCCCAACTTCGATAAAATTAATCCTTTTCAAGGGCTGAAGCGCTTGGCGTCTGCGCGTTCGATGGTCGAACTCGGGAAGACGCTGTTTAAAGTATTCGTTCTCGGCGCAACCTTTTCCTTTTGCCTTCTCGGCATGTGGAAGACGATGGTCTATCTGCCGTTCTGCGGCATGGGCTGTTTGGGCCTTGTCGTTACGGGGGCAAAACTGCTGATCGGAATTGGCGCCGGCGCACTTCTGGCCGCTGGCCTGATCGATCTCCTGGTGCAGCGTGCGTTGTTTCTGCGCGAAATGAGGATGACCAAGACTGAAGTCACGCGCGAGCTGAAGGATCAGCAAGGGGCGCCAGAGTTGAAGAGTGAACGACGTCGCATTCGTGACGAGTCAGCTGACGAACCTCCCCTCGGTGTGCATCACGCCACGCTGATCTTCAAAGGAACGGCGATACTGATCGGTCTGCGTTACGTCCGCGGTGAAACCGGGGTGCCCGTCCTGGTTTGCCGCGCCGATGGCGAGCGGGCTTCACACCTGCTTAGCGAGGCGCGAGCGCTACGTCTTGAAATTGTCGACAACGATGTCCTAGCGCATCAGCTCATCGGCAAAACGCAACTGGGCAGACCCATTCCCATGCAATATTTCGAGCCCGTGGCGAGAGCACTCTTCGCCGCAGGATTGGCCTAGCCCTGGGGCCTCTGTGGCCGCCCCGTAACACAAGAGGGCTAGTGCCATTTTGGACGTGATCGGAGTGCGGTCTTCCGTGAGGCCTTTATGTGTAACATTCCTAGCCTGAAAAATTCGTGGGAGTCGGCGGGTTTCATGCAAGACGTTGAACGCATGATTTGGTTGCTCACGCCGATCCGCGCCATTTCACGGAGACCACTTAAGCTGCCGCTGAGCGGTTTGTCATTTGTGGTCGGCAAGCGCGGCGGCGCATGTGGCATGCAGAGCTTTGGAGCGGACAGACGCCGGCCGTGCTGACCCGAGCTGCCTCTGCGGTTTTCCGAGCTCTGATCGGCTGAATTAACGCACAATCCGCCGGGGAGCCACGCCCTTGGATCTCGCTGGATTCGGCGGCGAGCCTGAGCTCCCTCGGTGCAAAAAGGAGGAGCAGCAGCTGAACGCGGGAGCGCATCACCGCACCCAGGTCACACGACCAAGTTCGCACTTTTCCGGCCCGCGATGAATGGGAACGACCTTTCTCCTCAATTTGACAGCACGGCGGGCGTCATCAGCAGCGTTTGCCGGATGTTAGTGAGATCGCCGGGAAGTGCAATTGCGCCGTCGAGGCTGCCGCTCGCTTTGGCGCAGGTCGGTAGCAGAAGACGGTCCGGGCAAGGCGGGGCTCGGGAGTTCGCCTCCCGCGCCCTCAGCCCGCCACCGTGGGAAAGTTGGGAAATGATGATGTCGCAGCAACGAAGCCTCGGAATTTACCGCTACGTTCGAAGAATGTCAGGCCTCCTGTCAGGCGCTATTCCTTTGGCAGAAGCGCAGTACCCACTTTTCACCACTTTGCAGGAGGCCGAACCCTGCTCGATCATTATTTTCCGGTAGCCCGCTTTTTGTCCAGACTCGTCAGGTTCTCGAAAGCTCCTGCTCGTAGCCTGATGAGATTATCTTTAGGCGTCGGCGCCAATGGAACGCATGCAGGAGTACTTGATGGCCGCAGCAATTGGGAGTGGATTTGGCAACATTTCCTTAGCTCGCAGGGGGCATGGAGATCCGAAAAGCCAACCAGAGCAACCTGACAAGCCGGGTAGCGGGAATGATGACCCTAACAAACCGGGTAGCGGGAACAATGACCCAAACAAGCCGGTTGGCGGGAAAGATCCTGTGGACGGTCAGACTATCTCTGGGGATGATCAGCAAGCTCTAGCCGAAGCGTTCGACACGGTTCTCCACTCCGTTGCGCTAACTATTTTGAACGATGCCATGGCTGATGCCGACGAGGCTATTGCAGAAACTGAAGAGGATGCCTGACGTGGATGGTCTGCGTCAGGATGTGTGTGCCGTGCTGACGGGCGCGGTTTGAACAGAAGGAAAACGTTATGAGTAAAGCAGGTACTGGCACCAGTGCGGCTGGCACTGGGACTTCGGTGGCTACAGACGTAGGTACCAGAGTCGCGGGGAAAGCCGCTTTCGAGGCGCAAATCGCGGATCTAACGGCGGCTAGCTTGGAGGCTACGGCTAGGAGTATACAGCTGCGCACCGTTACGACCAACCTCAACACAATCAAGAAAGCGGCCGACGAGCGCGTTCAGTAGGTTCGGAAGCAGGGGTTCCCGATCGCGTCGCCAGGTGGCGCGATGTGGAACCGAAATGAGCCGCACGGCAATTGCCGTGCGGCTTCTCTCTTGTTCGGGAGAACATCCTTGAATGACGCCGTTTCTCTTGATTTCGAAGTTCTGTCGGGGCTCTATTGCGGGCTGACGGGTAAGACTGCTCTCGAAACGAGCTTAATCGGCTGCGGCTTAGACGCCGATATGATCTTCGTCGAGCAAGGATTGGCACCGCATCATTTTCGTATAACGCTCCTTGGCAACTCGATCGAGGTCGAGGCGCTTGCGGCCGGACTCAGCATCAAGGGTAAGCGGAATATCGCCGCGGGCGAGTGCGTTGTGGTGCCACTTCCTGTCGTCGTTCTCGCAGGCGAGATGTCCATTCTTTGGTCCGTGCAGGATGAAGTGACAAGTGGTCCGATAGGCATACCACGCCTCTCGATGCGTGTTCTGGCCACGGTGATAGTCAGCTCTCTAGCGGTCGGTATGCTCTCAGCCTTTTTTTCCTATAATGGGGACGGTGGTGCATCGAGACCCAATTCACCCAGTGCCGATCATGAGTCGAAGCGGACCAACCACCGCGCCGACGACCAGATTGCGGAGGCAGCGGCTAAAGAGCTGCAGGAGGAAGTCGATAGAGCGGGCCTACTCAATGTTAAGGTCGGCTCGGCAAAGGACACTGTGACGGCGGAGGGTACCGTCACGTCTGAATCGGTCATCAGTTGGCGGAAGCTCCAGCAGTGGTTCGATCATCGCACCAAGGGCGCCCTGACACTGGTCAATGGAGTGCTCATAAAAGACGAAAAGGCGCCATCCGCAATCGCAGTTGAAGCCGTTTGGCGTGGCCCGCAACCGTATCTTGTCATAGGTGGTGAGAAGTATTTTGTTGGCGCCGTTCTGGATGATGGATGGACGGTCGACAGGATCGAGGACGGTCGTGTGCTGCTGAGCCGTAATGGCCGCCTTGCTGCTCTCCCGTATTAGTCCGCAGGCCCTATCAAGCAGAATTGCGTGGTCAGCTACCATTCTGCCGCGCCCAGTACCACAACAAACCTGGACAGAGTGAAAACTTGCTGACCACCCAGCTTCGCGCATTCGGGCTCTCATGCCACAGCCTGCTGCTCGCGGGCTGCCCAATGAGGGACTTGGCCCTCGGACTTCGAATGCTACGCTTCACTGCGTAGCAGCAGAATAATTCTCAAGCGACCGTAAAGGGGCCTAGATGGCCAACGTCCTGCGTAAGTTCATCAACCGTTCGCCGGCCAACCCGGACCTGATGGTCGCGTTGATGCTGCTTCTGGCTATCGCTATGATGGTCATGCCTATCCCGATCGTGGTGGTCGACGCGCTGATAGGATTCAATATGGGACTGGCCATCCTGCTGATGATGGTTGCCCTGTATGTCAGTACTCCACTTGATCTTTCCTCTTTGCCCGGCATCATTTTGCTTTCCACGGTGTTCCGCCTGGCGCTCACCGTCGCAACGACGCGCCTGATCCTGGCCGAGGGGGAGGCAGGCGCCATCATCCATACGTTCGGCGATTTCGTGATCTCGGGCAATATCGTGGTCGGTTTCGTCATATTTCTGGTCGTCACCATGGTACAATTCATGGTCCTCGCGAAGGGCGCCGAACGCGTGGCCGAAGTGGCGGCGCGCTTCACGCTCGACGCTCTGCCGGGTAAGCAAATGGCGGTCGACGCAGAGCTACGCAACGGCCACATCGATGCCAACGAATCCCGCAGGCGACGCGCCGCATTGGAGAAGGAAAGCCAACTTTACGGCGCGATGGATGGCGCGATGAAGTTTGTGAAGGGCGATTCCATCGCCGGACTGGTGGTTATCTTCATCAACATGCTGGGTGGGATATCGATCGGCCTGCTCTCGAAGGGCATGTCCTTCGGCGATGTGCTGCATCACTATACTCTGCTAACGATAGGCGATGCATTGATATCGCAGATTCCGGCCCTGCTGCTATCAATTACAGCGGCGACCGTCGTCACTCGTGTCACGGGGGCGGCGAGGGTCAACCTTGGTACCGAAATAGTGAATCAGATCACTGCCAGCAAGCGACCAGTGCGGGTCGCAGCTTGCGTCCTGGTTTTGATGGGGTTCGTTCCTGGCTTCCCCCTGCCCGTCTTTTTGGTGTTGGCCGCAATCTTCGCCGCGATAAGCTTTGTGAAGGGCGATGTTGTCGATACCACAAGTGCAGGGGACACTCAAAAACAAACCGCGCCCGCGCAGGAATGTCCGATCGCTTTCTTCCTTGCGCCAGACCTGATGCATGCGATTGAACAAGTCGAATTGCAGCAGGAGATTGCACGCGTTTCGCAACTACTTTCAGCCGATCTTGGCATTGTCGTTCCCCCCATCCCTGTCACTGTCGACCAGCAGTTGCTGGAGTCTCAGTTTCGAATAGATATCGAGGGGGTGCCAGTTGAACAGGGTGTGTTTGATCCGAGCCAGCTGATGCTCAAAGACGATGTGGCGAACATCGAATCGAGCGGTATCCCGTATCGGCGTGATCCAAAAACGGACAGACTCGTGGCCGACCAAAGCCATGCACCGGCTCTCAAGAGTGCCGGCATCACACATTACGGTCCTGGCGAATTCCTCGCCTTGCGCCTCCATACAGCGTTGACCCGTTTCGCACCCCGATTGATCGGTATTCAAGAGACCCGACAATTGATAGGCCGAATGGAGAAGGACTATTCTGATCTGGTCAAGGAGGTGCTGCGCACGACGCCAATACCTCGGATTGCGGATGTGCTGCGCCGGCTCCTGGATGAAGGAATCCCGATCCGCCACACCCGCCTTCTCTTAGAAGGATTGGCGGAATGGAGCGAACGTGAGCCAAACGTTGCCCTGCTCACGGAATATATTCGTTCTGGTTTGAAGCGTCAGATCTGTCACCGCTATGCCAACACAGAGGGCATCGTGCCCGCCTTGGTCGTCGAACGCCAGAGTGAGGATGTGATGCGCAATGCAGTTCGAGATTCGGCTGCAGGACCCCACCTCGTACTAGAGGACCGGCAAAGCGAAGCGCTGCTGTCACAGGTACGTCAGATCCTTTCGAACACAGCACCGGGTCAGACCCGCCCTGTCGTTTTAACCTCAACGGACATCCGACGCTTCGTCCGCGGCTTTTTCACCAGAAACGGGATCGATGTTGCCGTGCTGTCTTATCAAGATATCGCCTCCGACTTTACAGTTAAACCCGCCGGGTCCGTCAAATTCCCGCATGGATTGATCAGTGAGCTGTCAGAGTAAACCCAATCCGTTTGCCATCGAATGAACGTGATAGCACTCTATGATAATTGGAAACCAAGCATGAATTCACACCAGAATACAGACGGCCGAGCATTTAGGAACTCACTTTTCTTCTCTGTACTCGCCATGCTGCCTCTCGGCGGTTGCGCCAGCTTGGACAAGCCTGCTCTTTCAGTGAGGGAGACGTCATCCCCAGAGCTGCTCAACGCCAACCAAATCGACCCGGCTATGCGAGAACGCATTTTGAGCGCGGTCGGCCAGGATGCACAAGAGCGGGCTCTGCGGGATGAGTTGACGCAGCACCCAGACAATGTCGATGCGGCGATCCGTCTTACGAATGCTTTGGTCGCGCAGAAGCGTCCGCATGAGGCGCTTCAGGTACTGGACAGGCTCTTGGTTGCAGCCCCAGGAAATTTGCGCGCATTGAACGCGAAGGGAGTGATCTTGGACCTTGAGGGGCGGCATGACGCGGCACAGGTGCTGTATCGGCAAGCTCTCGAGACAGAGCCTGGGAATCAGATGGTGCAGCACAATCTCGACCTGTCGCTTGCGTTTTAAAGGAAGTCCGGACCTGAGTGCGTTGGCGCGGTCGCGCTAGCTGTGCACATGCACCGCCCGACACACCTTGGTCAGCGACCGGTTATTTCCAGCACCTCGGCTTCAGCGCCGGCCAGCTCCTGCACACGACCGGCGATGGTGGTTCGCGACCGCGTGCCCAGTTGATACAGGCCTCCCGCAGGATCGTCCGGACCATATTCTCGATGCTGCGCATTTCGTTCAGCACCGGGTGGCGGTGAACGAGGAGAGAACGCCAGAGCCGGCATTGCCAGCTCTTGACATGCACCGGCTGGCCTTCGGCGCGCAATCCGTCGTGAGGCCAGGCCGTCAGCGAGCACGCTTCCAGGTTGACGCGCTCCAGCGGGAGCCCGACTTTGGGCAGCGCGATGCGGGCAAGAAGATCAAAGGCAAGAAGCGGCATATTCTCGTCAATACCAAGGTCTCCTGATGCACGCCCTCGTTCATGCCGCCGACATCCAGGACTGCGATGGCGGCGTGATGGTGATGGCGAAGCTGTTCGGACTCGATCCCTTCCTGTTCAAGCTCTACGCCGGTGGCGGCCATTCCAGGGCCCGGAGTTCCAAAAGGGGCTGAGGAAGACAAATTCAATTTCGAATCGCACCAGGGCGCTCGCCTTCCTCAAGCTGGCCTCCATTCGCCTCATGGTCGGAAGGCTTCGGGCACTGTAAAGTTATCAGCGGATTGATGCAGCGATAGCTGGCCAGGACGGCTGTCACGCTGCGGCGAGACACGCGATTTTGTTCCAGATTTGCATGGCGGCGTTACGCAGGTCTCGATGTTGAGCCGATGACAGCGTATTGCGGGGAAAGTGGAACAGGTTGGCAATCGGATCATGGATGGAAACGAACCGCTGAAGCTGGCGTGCCGACTTGAAGCGTTTCATGGTCCTTTCGCGTCGTCGGGTCGGCTGGTGCGAATTTTCCGCTCGATTATTGAGGCCTTTGTGCGACCGGTGTTCGACACCGGGCATGAGGTCGCGCCTGGCGGCATCATAGGACCGGAGCTTGTCGGTGATCATGACTCGTGGTGTCCGCCCTTGAGCCTTCAGCAACTTGCGCATCAGACGCTTTGCCGCCTTGGCATTTCGGCGGCTTTGCACCAGCACTTCGAGGACGAAGCCGTCCTGATCGACGGCACGCCAGAGCCACTGCTTCTTGCCATTGATGGCCACCACACATTCGTCGAGATGCCATTTGTCGCCCAGGCAGCCGGCTGACCGTCGCTTGATCTCCCGGGCGAAATGCCGCCCGAATTTCTCCGCCCAGCTTCGAATGGTCTGATGCGTGACGATGATGCCGCGGGCCGCCAACATGTCCATGCGCAGGCTGAGCGGAAAGCGAAAGTAGAGCCATACCGCGTGCGCAATGATCTCGGCGGGAAAGCGGTGGCAACGATAAAGCGGATCACGAGCAACTTCTGATATGGCCCATGTTCGCACATCTTCATCAGCCGTCGGTTAACTTTACGGTGCCCGGCTACCTCATCAAGATGCCAGACATCGTCTTTCGATGGCGCCTTGCGGCGCAGGCGACGTGCATAATCGGGACTGTGCTTCTTTCCCCAGCGGCGGATGGTCTCGTAGGAGACGACGATCCCCCGCTCCAGCAGCATTTCTTCAACATCGCGCAGGCTCAGCCCGAACCGGTAATAAAGCCAGACGGCATGAGCAACGATTTCGATCGGGAAGCGATGGTTCTTGTAGGTGGCGCATGCTTCGACCATGCCAACCTGACTTATCGTCAAACCGTTAAGCCAAAATCAATGTGACAGCACCCCTGCTTGAGTTCCTGATAGTCCCGCTCGATCCGCCATCGCATCTTGGCCTGATCGACGAGGTCGGCAAGCCTGGTCTTTCCAGGCAAGGTCGAGAGCCAGTACTTAGTTGGCTCGACTTCACCGTCCGGCCATTCGATCAGGAACCATTCCTCAGCGTGGGGGACGGAGCGCCAGTAGTCGCGATGGGCCGGCCGAACCCGCACGGCGGCAAAGCGTGAGGCAAGCGACGCCTTGGAGCCCTCGCGCCAAGTAACCATGTGCCAGGCGTCCTCGGGCAGCGCTTGCGCCAGTTCCTTGGCTGAGACCGGCGCATGTTCAGCCTGCCGCCGAACGCGCGAGGGCGGGCGTCCGCGTCCGCTCCACGGCTTCGGCGGCAATGGTTGCGTGCCGGGCGACCACAGGCGGATCGAGGACTGGACCCCGACGACATAGGTCAAGCCCACCTTTGTCAGCCCGGTGCGGAAGGCGGTGTCGTTGCCGTAACCGGCATCGGCCAGCACCACGCCCCGTGAGACGCCGGCCTCCAGCGCCGCCCGAATCTGCGCGAGGGCGATTTCGGGCTTGGTGCGGAAGACCACATTCTCCGGCACGCCTGTCTTGGCCCGCCGGTCAGGGTCGTTCGCCCAGCTTTCCGGCAGATAGAGCTGATAGGCAATCGGCAGGCTCGCCTGCTCGGTGGCAACCGACAGAGAGACCGCGACCTGGCAGTTGTCCTGCTTGCCGAGCTGCCCGCAATACTGCCGTGCAACCCCAACCGAATGCTTGCCTTTCTTGGGAAAGCCGGTGTCGTCGACGATCCAAGCACGGATCTGCCCCTGACGCTCAAGCGCTGGCAGCACCTGTTCCCGCACGCGGCTCAGCACGGCATCATCCGACCAATCCGCCTTCGCTACGAAATGATGCAGCGACTGGTGCGCCGCCTGGACACGCCCAGGCTCCACCCGTGCCGCCATCGGCTCGACGCTTTTGCGCTCGCGCGGCAAAAGCAGCCCGGTGCAATAGGCCTTCAGCGGCGCCACCCGGTCAGCATGACCCAATACCGAGGCCAGCGTCTCGACATAGGCCGCAAAACGCGATTCACTCGTTTCGATTCCGTCCTGGAGATCCATCGCTCCCTCCATATGAAGCACGAATCGCCATTCTCGCAATCAGTCGTTAACGAAACTTACGACACAGTAAGACTAGGGGCCAGTTTGTAGAGTGCCGGATCGGCGTCTCTTAAAGAGAACACGGTTGTGCCCCTGACCGCAGGCTCTTGCGTGATTAGGGGAATCACATCGTCGACCGCCTCTGGAAACGCGTCTCCCGTGGCCCGTAGCATCTGAACCAACTTGAAGTTGGCCCTCGGCGTTTGGAGTTCGGCGTCAAGTGGCCAGGTGCCGCGAAACACCGGCCCAACAACTTCGCGCCAGGTCTTGAGCTTCTCTGCGGGCGCCTCCGACTTCCATCTCAATGGCGAAGCGGTGCCCGACCTGCCAGAGGGCATTGGACCCTATGCGGCGCAGTGCTGCTCTGGCCTCTACAGGTGCCCCTTCCGCGTGGGGCCGACCAGGCATGGATGGATCAGCGCCGGGGCCTCGCCGGCCTTCACCGTCCGAGACTACAGGGAGCGATCAGCGTTCGGCCGGGCGGAGTTGGTCAGGTTACGCAGCCCGGGCGAGCGCGGATCGCGCTTGGCCGCTGATCGGTGATGACGCGCGGTTCTTGTCTCGATTTGGAAACCCGCCACGAGAAACGCTTGGCCGGCCAGTAGGTCGATGGTTGCGCCCGCCATCATCATCGTGCGCAACAGTCGACAGGGCGGCATTCCCGACAGCACGCCCGCATCATCCGAAAGTTAATTCCGATCCGTGATGCGCTGCGCGAGTGCCGAAGGCGAGGGAATTCGACGACCCCCGAGAGAAAAAGCGAACGCAGTATGTGCATCGCCCCGCCGGAACTAGCTTACAGCGCGTCAGCTCACCGTCAGCTCGTTCGAGTAGCTCTCTTCGAGAGAGACCTAACAACTCAAAATCATATTAAAGACTTCCGCCAAAAAGGGAACGAATGCCATGTACGGTCGGAAAAGTGGCTCATCCGAAAGCTCCAACCAAGCTAACGACCCGGTACGGTCAAAGGGCAGCGACGGCTTTGGCAAGCACTTGCGCACATGGCGCCGCCTGGTCTCAATGCGAGTTCGTCTCCAGCGCCGGCACGCCCGTACTCGCTAGTTTCGCGGCCTCCTATCGTGGAGATCGACAGGTCTTCGTGTGTTTTGCATTGGGTTCAGGCTGGACCGGCGCGGCAGGGTCGATCCGGGCTGGCCATGACGACTGACGAAAACATGCCGCTGGTTCTCAGACGTCATGCCACCTGTCATCTGGGCGATTGCACTTACCCGCCAGAGCCCTGATGCACTACGGCTGACACATCAGCCCCAATCCACAGACAGCGCGTTCTCGTCTATATCGGAGATGAAAAAATGACGGGCATTGGCCGATCTGGAAAATCGCGCATTGGAGATGCTGGAGCCGGATCGAGCAGTTCGCGCTCGCAATCAGGTCTTGCCTCCGGGGAAGGCAGCCAAGGGTTCGGTTCCGTCCTGGAGCGGATGCGCTCTGAGGGAGGTAAAGGTTCACCCTCGGCTGGCGCTGCGCGAGGTGCCCATGATGACCTTGGCGGCAAATCTTCAGGCCCTTCCGTTCCCCCACATCGAATCCCGGCGGCTGCGCCACGTGCAGCCGCCGGGCCACGTGCGGCCGGTTCGCGGAGGCGCAGTGTTTCCTCAACGTCGGATGGTGAAGCCCTGGCGCCGGTCGCCAGCCAGCCGTCAACTTCGGGTGTGACAGTCCCCAGTTCCTCGTCAGGCGAAGTCATCAACGAGACAAAGCGACGAATGTGCTCGCTGATTGACGAAATCCAAGTTCTCGAAGAGAAGAGCCTGCATAGCGGAAAACCGATGGAGGGCTTCCGAGACGAGCTTGATCAGCTCGCTAATGCGGGCGCAGAACTTCTGGAATGCTACGCGAGCCTGCCCAAGGATGAGGCGCGCAGCACTCTGTCCGACGATGATGTGCGTCACTACCGCGCCGACGTGATTCATCGGGCGGACAGTGCCGACGAGCTGGCCCATACGATCTTCAAGAAGGAGGAACAGAACCGGAAGCGGATGGAGGACATTCTCCACAACTTGGTCAAATCCAATGCCACCCTCGACCAGCTGAGCCGATCGGCTCCCAGTATGGCGAAGTATCCCGTGGCCTGCGTGGAGCGTTGGGACAAGAAAGTACAGCGCCACGAATTGATGCGGGCCGTCTGCGTCGCGACAGCCGACTTACCAAGCTCAACAGCCGAGATGCGGCGGGAAGAAGAGGCCGCGCTGCGGCTGCACTCGGGCTGGGTTGTCAATTCAAAGATAATGCAGCTGCAATCGCGGATCAATCTCGCGCAGGTCAACATGGCCCCGCAGGCGATCATGCTCGAAGCACCCATCAGGGAACTCCTCATCGGTGACAACGGGCAAACGCGTCTGCTGGGTAACTTCATCGGCGAGGTTTTTCCGGCATTCGTCTCGACGGCCGAAGCTGTACTGAGGAAGGAAGGGCGCCCGCTCGACGCGGAACACTGCGCCGTTCTGGAAGGAGTTGTGGAGCGGCTTGCGGATTTTGCGTCGGCCTCGCACTCCGTGGTTGACAGGCTAAGGGATCACCAAGCAGGTGCTGGCCTCCCATTGGAACTGTTGACCCGGATCGTGGACGACGCCTGGATCGCTTCGGACGAGGTTACGGACCTCCTCGCACTGCAGCCGAAGCCGCCAGCCCCTGACCTGACGGCCGACGCTGCCGCTGCGATGCCGACTGGAACTGCCGGCAAGACTATGGTGGCCGAAAGCACTACAGCGCCCAGAAAAAAAGGAAAAGACAAGAGCAAGCAGGCCGCTGGCGCCGGGAGTTCGGCGGCCGGGCGGCCGGAGCCGCAAGTCGCTGCGGCCGTCAGCGACCCTGCGCCAGCAGCCAAGGTGCTCGTACGCACGGATTTAGGTACGAAGAAGCTCGTGAGTGCAGAGGAGGCGCAGAACAGTGCGTCGTCCGCGGCAGCACGCTTGGCGATCTTGCAAAATCCAACGACGGGGGAGAACACGAAGTCACTAGTCGCACGGTCGACCGAACTTTTGAAGTTCGATTTGCCTGCTCAGCAAAGTTTGATCTCCCGAGCGCGCTCCGGGAAGCCCGAGGACGTCGAACACGCCGTCGGCCTCGTGGTCCAGCGCCTGCAAACGCAGGCTGTCGAGATGGAGCCCTGCCTCCCAGCGTTGGAGGCGTCTCGTCTCTCCAAGGAGGGAAAGATGGACGACGTGCACCGACTAACGGTTCAGTTCAGGGACATGTTGGCCAATGTGCGGGGATTGGCTAAAGCTTGGGACGAACAAAAGCCTGATATGATCATGGATTGCATGAAGAGGTACCCATTTCCCTCGCAAAACCACCTTGAGCAGTTGCGGTCGGCCCGGGAGTTGACGCCTGCAGATCCCCCGTGCGCGTTGAACCCAGAGCCGAGCAATCTGTTCGAGATTAGGCTGCAGCCCAAGGCGCTGAGCAACCGTACACTACCGAGTCCAATGTGGGTGCACATCCACACGACACGAAAGATATATGCGCAGCAGTTGGCAACGCTGGACAGCGCCGAGTTCGCCGCTTGCCACGTCAAGTCCAATGAACAGCGCGGCCATAATCGGCAGTGGCAGACCTCCCGGGCTAAGAAGGGTTACGACAACGCAATCCACCGCGGCAAGCTCACCCCGGCGTTCTGTAAGTCCTTGTTGAGCGACCGGGCCGATATGCGAAATGGGCCGGCGTAACATCGGCATTTTGTGGATTCCAACCAGCTTAGTAGACAGAGGCGCAATCTGGGAAACCCCTGGCAGAGCGGCAGTGGCCTGGATCGCAGGTGTGGCTGATTCTCGCGATGGCCGGCATCGAGCATGCTGCTCTAGGGTTTTGGGTACTGCCCGACAACCTGACGACCCGACAGCACGCCTGCATCACCCGAAAGTTTTTCCAAATCCGCGATGTGGTGCACTAGACGTTATGACCGTGGTCTGAGGAGCGGCCCGCCCTTAGACTTTGCAGCTGTTAAGCAAACGGGGGTTGCTTCGGCACTGTAAAGTTATCAGCGGATTGATGCAGCGATAGCTGGCCGGGACGGCTGTCACGCTGCGGCGAGACACGCGATTTTGTTCCAGATTTGCATGGCGGCGTTACGCAGGTCTCGATGTTGAGCCGATGACAGCGTATTGCGGGGAAAGTGGAACAGGTTGGCAATCGGATCATGGATGGAAACGAACCGCTGAAGCTGGCGTGCCGACTTGAAGCGTTTCATGGTCCTTTCGCGTCGTCGGGTCGGCTGGTGCGAATTTTCCGCTCGATTATTGAGGCCTTTGTGCGACCGGTGTTCGACACCGGGCATGAGGTCGCGCCTGGCGGCATCATAGGACCGGAGCTTGTCGGTGATCATGACTCGTGGTGTCCGCCCTTGAGCCTTTAGCAACTTGCGCATCAGACGCTTTGCCGCCTTGGCATTTCGGCGGCTTTGCACCAGCACTTCGAGGACCAAGCCGTCCTGATCGACGGCACGCCAGAGCCACTGCTTCTTGCCATTGATGGCCACCACACATTCGTCGAGATGCCATTTGTCGCCCAGGCAGCCGGCTGACCGTCGCTTGATCTCCCGGGCGAAATGCCGCCCGAATTTCTCCGCCCAGCTTCGAATGGTCTGATGCGTGACGATGATGCCGCGGGCCGCCAACATGTCCTCAACCATGCGCAGGCTGAGCGGAAAGCGAAAGTAGAGCCATACCGCGTGCGCAATGATCTCGGCGGGAAAGCGGTGGCAACGATAAAGCGGATCACGAGCAACTTCTGACATGCCCCATGTTCGCACATCTTCATCAGCCGTGGTTAACTTTACGGTGCCATACTACGCCATGCTGCAAGAACCAGCCATAGCCGCGTGACTCAAACCAAATGGCCTTCGCCAAACCCGGGACGGTTCTGAAACTCTCCGTCAGCTAATCGTCAGCCAAGCGATCTATCTAGACCTGCCGTGCCTAACCGGCCCGACGCTAACGGAAAGATAGTAGTGCAAATCCTAGTATAGCGAATTGGTGGCCCGTCCGATGCACACTACACGCGCATTGGCGAAGCTGACGAGGCGTGATTTCACTCATCAAAGCCTTCATACGCTAGGGCTCAGCGACATCAGCCCCAACAGCATAGGCAACACATCCTCGCCTATATCGGAGACGGAATATGACGGGCGTGAACCGATCTGGGAGATCGCGGACTGAAAAGAGAGTCGGCAGGACGGGGGAGGCGAGCAGTTCGCGCTCGCAATCAAGTCTTGCGCCTGGGGCAGGCAGCCAGTCGTTCGATACCGTCGTGGAGCAGATGCGCTCTGTGGAGATAAATAGAAGGACGCCCGCCGTGCCAATGGAGCGCGGTGCCGATGACGCCCTGCACGACAGGCCGTCCGGCCCCTCCGTTGGTATACACGGAACCCTGGACGCTGCGCGGCATGCCGCCGCCGCGCCACGTGCAGCCGGTCCGCGGCGGCGCAGTGTTCCGTCAATGTTGGAGGGTGAAACCCTGGCCCCGGTCGCCAGCCAGCCGCCAACTTCGGGTGTGGCAGCGCCCATTTGCTTGTCAGGCGACGAAATCAAGGAAAAGCGACGAATGGACAGTCTGCTTACGCTAGTGGGCATGCGCTTTAACGCGGCCAGGCAAGACCCGGGCGATGAAAAGCTGCTCGATCAGGTCATCAATGCAGGCTCAGCAGCTCTGCACCACTACAAGAGCCTATCCCCGGCTTTGGCGCGGACCATTGTGGACGACAACCAGTTGATTACCTGCCGCTACCTCGTGTGGGATGCGGTGCAAGAATATAGCCGCCTTGCCGAACCGACTATCCACAAATTGCAAAAAAAAAAGCTGAGGAAGAAGCGATCGGGCTGACTCAATCCACGGCTACCCCGGAGAGTGTGGTGGAGGCGCATGCGGCCTGCGTGAAATGGTGGGAAAAGAAGGTAGGGCACTGCGAACGGGGGCGAGCCGCCTGGCGCGCCACTGCCAGCTTGCCAAGTGCAACAGCCAAGATGCGGCAGGAAGAAGAGGCCACGCTGCGGCTGGCAACCGGCTCGGTAATGCATAGCAAGCTCGTGTATCTGCAATCTCGGATCGATCTCGCGCGGGCGAAGATTGAGCCGCAGGCGAGCACGTTCGACGCACCCGTCAGGGAAATCCTCATGGTTGAGAATGGGCGAGTGCGTCTGCTGGAAGCCTTCAGCGGGGACGTTTTACCGGCATTCCTTTCGACACAGAACGCTGTTCTGAGCAGCGGTGGGCACCCACTCGACGCAGATCACTGCGCCGTTTTGGAAGGAGTCATCGAGCGGCTTTCGGAGTTTGCGTCCGAGTTGCAAGTCATCCGGACCAACCTAAACGATCACCAAACAAGTGCCGACCTCCCATTGGAACTGTTGAGCCAGATCGTGGAAGGCGCGTGGATCGTCGGGCACGAGGTCATGCACTTGCTGGAACTGCAGCCGAAGCCGCCAGCCGTTGCACTGCCGCCCGACGCTGGCGCTGCGATACCAGCCGAAACTGCCGGCAAGTCTCGAGTGGCCAAAGGCACTCTGGCACTGCAGCCGAAGGCGCCAGCGCTCATTGCCTCGCCGGCCGACGCTGGCGCTACGATACAGATCGACACTGTCGGCAAGTCTCCAGTGGCCAAAGGCACTCTGGCACTGCAGCCGAACTGGCCAGCGAACATAGCACCACCAGCCGATATGGGCGCTGGAATACCGGCCGACACTGCCGGCAAGGCTGCGGTGGCAGGCGCCGCAGCGCGTAGGAAGCGGAAAGGCAAGGGCAAGCCGGCCGTTGGCGCCGGGAGTTCAGCCCCCGGGCGGGCGTCGCAAGTCGCTGCCGTCGACAGCGACACGGCGCCAGCAGACAAGGTTCTAGTGCTCTCGGATATGGGTACGAAGCTTGTGAGCGCGGAGGAGGCGCGTGCGAGTGCGTCGGCGGGCGCACAGTCGGCAAAGCAGGCGCCGCCGTCCATGGAAGCACTGACGCAAGAGCGCCAGGTGAAACCCGAGGACGCCCGCTACGTCGCGGAAACCGTGGTCGAGCGCCTGCAGACGCAGCCCGCCGAGATGCGGGCCTGTCCGGCCGCGTTGGATGAGCCTCGTCGACCAGGCCTGCTTGCGCCTGCACAGGTGCCCGAAGTGCAAGACAAAACAGTCCGGCTCAAAGGAATGTTGAACCAGGCGCAGGAACTGGCCAAAGCTCTGAACTCGCAATCAAGTCATGCCCCTGGGCAATCCAGCCAATCGTCCGATGCCGGCGTGGAGCGGACGCACTCTGGGCCCCAAGATAGAATGTCCTATGCTCGCGTCGTGCGAGGGGCCGACGAAGCCCTTGGCGACAAATCTGCCGATTACTCCATAGCTCCCCGCGGAGCCCTTGCAGGTTCGCGAGGCGCAACCAGTGGGCCGCGGCATGGTTCTCCCCAAGGTCGGCACGGCGAAGCGATGGGTAGGCAAGAAAGCTCTTTGCGTTTAGAGAGGTCCTGGCTCGGCGATCAAGAACCGAGTAGGTCGCAACCGGACACGCTCGCACGCCATGACCAAAGCCAGTCCAGGCCGGTTGCAGGACCGGAACGGCGGCGTTTCGACCATGTAGCTGCACAGAGCTTCGACGATGCACTACTTAATGACGCTTTGCACAAAATTTTCTTCGCACACGACATCAATGAATTCTCATACGCTGTGGTGGAGAACGACAAGAGGCTGCAGAGTCAGGCGCATCGGGCAACATTCCTACGAAAGGCCGCTTCCGAGTTCACCCGTCACTTTGTTCCAAGATGGGAGGACGATGTCCGCGCCGGCAATACCTGGGGGTTCGCCACCTCATGCAACGCGACGAGCCGGGAGCCTGGAGGTCAGGCAGGCATGGAAGCTTGCAGGGCCATGGCAGCTCAGGTGTCGAGGCTCGGCAGGGCGCTGAACGATGTCGAAAGCAAAACGCTTTCGCTGTTCGTATTGTCGTTCAGTCGACATCCCCGATTGGCGGAATGTCGCAATGGAATGATCACAATCGCCAAGCTGTTTCATGAGCAACCCGGAGCGCTGTCGGAGCTCAACGGTCAAAGTCTCGCTCTGCTGGTCAACGGATTCAGCAAGTGGCCGGAACAGGAGAACGCTCGTAAGGCCACGGTAGCAGTTGCCGCCGAGATTCGCCGCCGCCCTGCCGGGCTCTCTGATTTTGATCCGCAGAACCTGGGTAACGTTGTGAACGGGTTGAGCAAGTGGCCGCTAGAGGAGGAGTGTTGCGGCGTTATCGATGCAATCGCCGGGAAGGTCTGTGGCCGCGCCGGTGAAAAAGCCGGCCTGTCTGGGTTTAATTCGCAGGCATTCGCAAACCTGGTGAACGGGTTCAGCAAGGCGCGGGAACCGGGGAACTCACATCAGGCGACCATTGTCATAGCCGATGCGGTCTGTCGCCTCGCCGATGAAATTGTCATAGCCGATTCGATCGGTCGCCTCGCCGATGAAAAAGCCGGCCGGACTGGGTGGTATCCGCAGGCGTTGGCGAATTTGGTGAACGGCTTCAGCAAGTGGCCTTTGGACTGCCGCGGCGCTATAGTTGCGATCGCGCGTCAGGTCGCTGGCGGGGCCGGCAAGCTGCCTGTGTTTGATGCGCAGGCATTGGCGAACCTGGTGAACGGGTTCAGCAAGTGGCCAGAGGACTGCCGCGGCGCTACAATTGCAATCGCCGCTGAAGTCTGTCGCCTCGCGGACCTCCCAAAGGCCGGGCTTTCTGGTTTCGATCCGCAGCACCTGGCGAACCTGGTGAACGGCTTCAGCAAATTGCAAGCGGCGGAGTGCTCACGCGCCACCGTTGCAATCGCCGGTGAAGTCTGTCACCGCGCCGGCCGCCGCAAGGGGCTTTCTGATTTTGATGTGCAGCACCTGGCGAACCTGGTGAAGGGCTTCAGCAAGTGGCCGCAAGAGGTGAATTTGGGTTACGCCACCAATGTGGTCGCCGGCGAGGTGCTTCGCTGCGCCGAGCCACTCTCTGAATTTCTTCCGCTGCACCTGGCGAGCCTAGTGAACGGCTTCAGCAAGTGGCCGCGATGGGAAAACTCACATCAAGCCACAGTTGCGATCGCCGGTGAGGTCCGTCACCGCGCCGACCAGCTGTCTGGGTTCGAACCGCAGGAGCTGGCAAACCTGGTGAACGGTTTCAGCAAATGGCCCGAGGACTGCCGTGGCGCCATCGTTGCGATCGCCCGGGCGGTGCCTCGCCGCGCCGGCCGGCTGTCGGGATTTAATGGGCAGGATCTGGCGAACCTGGTGAACGGTTTCAGCAAGTGGCCTTTGGACTGCCGCGAGGCCATGGTTGCGATCGCCCGGGCGGTGCCTCGCCGCGCCGGCCGGCTGTCGGGATTCAATGGGCAGGATCTGGCGAACCTGGTAAACGGCTTCAGTAAATGGCCGCAAGAGGAGAACTCACGTCAGGCCACCGTTGCGATCGCTGGTGAGGTGCTTCGCAGCACAAACCCGCCCCCTGACTTTAGCTCGCAGTACCTCGCGAACCTGGTGAACGGCTTCAGCAAATGGCCGGAAGAGGAGGCCTTACGTCAAGCCGCCGCGGCGATTGCTGGTGAGGTGATTCGCAGCGCTAACCGGCTCCCTGATTTTACCTCGCAGCACCTGGCGAACCTGGTGAACGGCTTTAGCAAGTGGCCGCAGGAGGAGAAATCACGTCAGGCCACCGCGGCGATCGCCGGTGAGGTGCTTCGCGGTGCCGAGCGACTCTCCGGGGTTAATCCGCAGCAACTGGCAAATCTGCTCAACGGCTTCGACAGGTTTGCGGAAGAAGAGGCGTGCAGCCAGGCGATTTTGGAGATCGCGCGCAGACTCGGCCAGGCGGGTCAACCATTCCGTCATTTTGCCGCGCCCGGGCTCTCCAGTATCGCCAACAGTTTGGCGCGGGGGATCCTCAGGAGCGAGGACGCCGGAGAGATTGCAGAGGCCGCTCTGCTGAAAGATCGGCTGCACAAACTGGCTCATTATCTTCATTATGCCAGTGATCGTCTGGAGGAGGCCGACGCGGTGGGCGTCACGAGCATCTTGAAGGCGTTGGCCAAGGCTCAATTGTATGATGATCTCGGTTCGCTCGCAGGAGCAGGTTTAAATCGGCTCGCGGAATTGCATCGTGCCCCTGGCTTTGCCCATGAGAATAACCTCGAAACCATGGGCAATCTGTGCGCCGCTCTGCTGCCGCTGGCTCGCAGTCCGCGCAAGCAGCTGCTTTGGCACCGGCGGCCGGCTCTGAACTTGCTGAACGATATTCAACCGATCGTGGAGCACAAGATCGAAGCCCATCTCAGGGCAAGCGATGCCGAGCGGGCCCGCGGGCCGTACTCGACCCGTTGTCTGGCCCTGTCGATTTATCAAGTGCTCAAGGCCCGTGCGAGCCTGGCAGGGTTGCTGCGGCGGCCCTATGTCGAGGGCAACAAGCCCGATTTGCGTGCGAGGCGCGACGAGCTGCAGTCCAAGACCAAGGAAATCCTGGACAGCACGCGCGAGCTCGTCGAACGCGACCTTTCCAACATGAGCTGGAACCTGATCGCGCAGATCGAAGCGGAGGGTCCGACCGATGCGCTGGACACGTTCATGGCGCAGAACGCCGCGACGGTGCAGGCCCAAAATCGAGCGTCCGTCTTCGACGTCCATCAGACTTTGCGAGCCATGGACCACGAGCCCAGACCGCCCCAGGGCGAGGCGGGGCTGATGCGATTGCCGGTGGTCGACATGCAGGGCCGGCAACTGGCCACGGAGGCCGAGACACGCTATTCGATCTTTCATCGCCTGACCTCGGGGGCGGTGAAGATGGTCGCGGTGCAACTGCCCGGAAAGCCGAGCCCGTTCATGCTGGCGCGCACGTTGACCGTCGAGGGCGTGCCATACCGCATGGACCTGTTCGGCGGCAGCAAGTTAAAGCCGCCGCCGAAGACGCTTTCGCAGGTCGCCGCCCGCATTCCAGGTCGGGTGGAGGCAGCATCTTCCGGCGGAAAGCTGCTGGCCATTCCCTATGCCGAAACCGCACCGGGCACTGCGTTCGAGCAGCTATCGCGCTCTTGGGCGCCTTTCAAAGAGGCATATTACTACACTCAGCGCAGGGGGTTTGCAGCGCCACCGAATTTACAAGGTCTGGGGCCTCGCGACTACGCGTTGGAAGGCGCCTTCAAATTGTCGCTGCTGCCGGACCGCCCTGCCAACCAGGAACGTCCCTTCAAGCTGATTGGGCCGGAAGGCCCGATCGCCTTGCGACCGTATGACGGCTGCGGTTTCATCAAGGCCTCGCTGGCCACGCGTATGCCAGCTGTTCGCCGGACCGGTCGGCAGGAAGGACCTGATCGGGTTCCTGCTTTTGGTGAGGGAAGGAGATCGTCCTTGCCTGCCTCGGCGCTGCAACATTATCCGCGCAGCGAGCAAGTGGCCGATGAGGCGCACGAGAAGGCCAAGACCTGGCTCGAGAGCAGAGAGGGGAAAGAGCTGACGGCCGAGGAGCTGTTTCGAACGGTGACTGTCGGACATATCGACGGTCCTGGCGCAGTCGCGGTACCGTCCGCTGATAAGTGTCTCCATGTGCCGACGCTCAAGAGCGAGACGTTGACGGGCAAAAGCGGTGTGCTGATCGGGCGGTCGCCCTACGACAAGCCCAACCTGCGCCCATTTTCCGCCGACCTGGTCAAGTCAGCAGTTGATGGGGACCCGACGGCAGCGTTCCTCGACACCTGCGTTGCTATCCAATACAGCTTTAATGTCGCCCAGAAGTCGGGGGAGGAACTCGCGGCCGACGATCCGACTTTCTTTGCCAAAGGCATCCTGATCGTCGTGCCGGACGAGATGTGGCCGGCCGCCCACGCCGACCGAGGGCTGGTTTTGTCTGCCGAGGACGTCAAGTCCCATTCGCACTGGACGACAGGCAAGGACCGCGTCAAGGAGGACACGCCGCTCGACTGCCTCGGCATCCTGCAGGCCACCGAGGTGTTCGCTCCGGGCTCCTTGGTTGCCGTCCCGACCGGTGAACAGAAAAAGCTTGACGGCGACTTCGATGGCGACACCGTCATCATCATCGGCGACCGGCCGCAGCTTTATGAGCATGTGCGCGAGTTCGATGAAAAGGAGCAAGCTCTCGGACTTCCATCGCTGAAGCCGCCAAAGTCGCATACTCCGGCGCTTGACGGCGACAAGTACCAGTTTGGTCGCGCCAGCCAGATTCTCGCCGCCACCCAGGATGTCCTGGAAACCTATAGCGGTCTGCAGCGAAACTTCCTGGCTCAATCCCATGAAGCGCGAGGCTGGTTTGCCGAGCGTGCCATCTTTGGCACCTACGAAGGCGTTCACCACGAGCTTCGGCGAGACATCGGTCAGTTGTTGGGCCGCGAAGAGGAGGTGAGTGGCCAGGATATCGAGACCGTGTTTGCGAGAGCGCGGCGCGAGATCGAGGTCGCCCGGCATCCGGTTGCTCGCGAAATGGCCGCGCTGCTGGTCGCCGACCTTGAGGCGTGGGCACAGAAGCCGGAACGCCTGCCCGAAACAGTCGGGCCCGTGAACGATGCAAAAAGCACGACGCTGAGCGCAGCAGTCTCAGAGTTGTTGCCGGATCTGGCGGATGCCTATCCGGTAACAAATCAGCCACGAGACCGCATCCGGGCTTTGATCGACAACTATCCTGCGCGGATCGATCCTCGCCCGGACGGTTACAACCCGGATGACCTCGTGCAAAGCGCAAACAATCTCCTGAGCCTCGGCATCAAGGTCGGCACCGATGCCTACAAATCCAACACTGGCGCTCGGCTTTTTTCCAGGAAAAGCCAAGATCTTCAGCGGCTGCTGCATACGACGCCTGGCTTGAGGTCCGTGCCCTACGTCAAGGGCCTGGCAGCGTCTCTCAACCATGGAAGGTTTGATGTCGATGCAGCCTTGAAGGACCTGGAGGACAACCCCACGCTGACGGCTTCAGTCATGGAAACATCGATCAATCTCGCTGCGGAGCACGGCATTTTGCGCAGACCCTCCGGCCTTCGGCCCACCGCCGAAGCTGCCGAGATGATCCCGCTGACCCCCGAGGAGGCCTCAGAGCGCGCCCGAATTGAGGTTGCGCGCGCTACAAAAGAGGAGGGGAAAATCACCGCAGCGGCACTCAGCGTCGCCGCAAGCCTCAGGAAAATGGAGATCCAGGTGAAAATGCCTCATCTGGAGCGCCGGTTGAGATCGGAACGCTCCATAAGAGAGCAGCTCACCGGCACGAGCATCTCGTCCGGCAGCACTCCACAGCTGATCAGCAGCGCCGTACGCCACGTCTTCGAAATTCCTGACAACGATTTTACACGTGCCTTCAAGGCAGCCATTCTGGCCTTCGAGGAGCAGCACTACACCGAAATCGAGGTGACCAACTGGTTCAAATTCGAGCGTCCGAGTTATCTCGGCATACACACTGTGCTCGCCACCACAGAAGGCTACCGTTTCCAGGTGGAATTCCATACGCCAGCCAGCTACAGCGCCAAAGTTGACAATCACGACGCCTATAAAGAGATGCAGGAGCTGAAGCGCCGTGATGCTTTGCAGAAGGCAGAGAAACTCGAGCAGAAGGTAAGAGAAGGCAATAAGGCAGTTGACAGACCCGATAACGTGCTCAGCATAGCACACTGGAGGGATGGTAAGGATAGTGCTGCTGCAGCACCTGGATTGCGAGCTGTCGGACGATCAACAGAGTCGGAGATCGCCAAGTCACCGGAGGCAAAGGAGACTGTCGCTGCCCTCGGCCATCGGCCGGTCGTGCTTGTCGGTATGCCGAGCGCCGGGAAAACCACGATTGGCGCGCCACTCGCCAAGCGACTGGGGCTGCGCTTCATCGATACCGACCAAGAAATTCAGAAGCAGACCGGGAAATCGATAACGCAGATATTCAATACAAATGGCGAGGGCTATTTTAGGAAGCTTGAGGCGGAGGCAATCGCGCGTGTGCTCGAGCAAGGGCCCGCGGTCATCGCGACCGGTGGCGGCTCGTTGAACGATGAGCAGACCCGGCGACTCATCGCCGACAAAGCGGTCTCGATCTGGATAAATACCGACCCGCGGGTGCTACGACGCCGCCTCAGGAACGATACCACCCGCCCGCTGCTGCGGGGCTCCGACCGGGATCAGACGGTTCCCCAACTCATGGACGAGCGCAAGCCGTTCTATGAACAAGCTAACGTCAGGTTTGTCCCACCCCGCAAAAACGATAAACAGAACGCGGGCCCATGTCTGAAGGCCCTGCACGCATACCTGTGCCCCACGGGGGCCGACGCTCAGTCGCTTTCTAATATATCCCACGGCACTGTAAAGTTATCAGCGGATTGATGCAGCGATAGCTGGCCGGGACGGCTGTCACGCTGCGGCGAGACACGCGATTTTGTTCCAGATTTGCATGGCGGCGTTACGCAGGTCTCGATGTTGAGCCGATGACAGCGTATTGCGGGGAAAGTGGAACAGGTTGGCAATCGGATCATGGATGGAAACGAACCGCTGAAGCTGGCGTGCCGACTTGAAGCGTTTCATGGTCCTTTCGCGTCGTCGGGTCGGCTGGTGCGAATTTTCCGCTCGATTATTGAGGCCTTTGTGCGACCGGTGTTCGACACCGGGCATGAGGTCGCGCCTGGCGGCATCATAGGACCGGAGCTTGTCGGTGATCATGACTCGTGGTGTCCGCCCTTGAGCCTTTAGCAACTTGCGCATCAGACGCTTTGCCGCCTTGGCATTTCGGCGGCTTTGCACCAGCACTTCGAGGACCAAGCCGTCCTGATCGACGGCACGCCAGAGCCACTGCTTCTTGCCATTGATGGCCACCACACATTCGTCGAGATGCCATTTGTCGCCCAGGCAGCCGGCTGACCGTCGCTTGATCTCCCGGGCGAAATGCCGCCCGAATTTCTCCGCCCAGCTTCGAATGGTCTGATGCGTGACGATGATGCCGCGGGCCGCCAACATGTCCTCAACCATGCGCAGGCTGAGCGGAAAGCGAAAGTAGAGCCATACCGCGTGCGCAATGATCTCGGCGGGAAAGCGGTGGCAACGATAAAGCGGATCACGAGCAACTTCTGACATGGCCCATGTTCGCACATCTTCATCAGCCGTCGGTTAACTTTACGGTGCCGGCCGGACTATTCCGATGTCGTTCTGGCCGGCCCAGATTGACTGTGGCCATACTGCTGCTCGACCTCCTCCCAAGTGAGGACCTTGGAAAGAATGGGAAGCATTTGGCAATTCAGCGCGCAGGCCTGGCAGCGCCAGCTTCTGCCAGGCGATCGCCCTCAGGCGTGGCGGCAGGTTGAACCCGAGCAGGCGGCAAAAGGGACGCCGAGGGCGCTCTGGCCATGGCTGCCGACATATAAGCGCTGGATCTCCACGTTGGTGTAATGTCGCAGCAAGACCTTGGTCATCGCCGCGACCTCCGAAGACGAACAGCGCTTGAGCTGCGAGAAAATGCAGGTCGAGCCCTTTTCGACATGCCAGTAGATCATCACGCGCGACCGCCATAGCGGACATGCCATTCCGTCATCAGGTTGCCGTCCCAAGCGCCGAACTTCTTGGGCCGTGCCGGCTTCGCCCCAGATGGCGGTGTTGCGGATCGCCTGTGTTGCATTGGCAACGAGCCCGCAAGCCGCCTCGAGCGCGCCCGGAGCAAGCACGTGACCCCTGAGCCAACCAGGAGCCCTCCTATGGCTCAATACGGTCAGGTCGCCTGCCATCATGCCACGACAGGACAACTAATAAAGAAGGTGTCGCCGGTCTGGCGTCTGACCACCGTATACTATCCGACACTGTTTTGTCGCCTTTGTTGGGTCCGCGACACCGGGCTATTTCATCGAGCTCTTGTCTGCCTCAGGCTAATCCCCTGAAAAGCAATCACAATGTTTTTCTTCTGCTGGGTCGGCCAAATTGGCACGAGTTTTGAGACTCCTTCGTTGGGAGCCGGGAGCCGACGACCGATCTTCATTTCGTGGATGACACCGCGATCGATGGAACGAAGAAAGAAAAGCATAATGTCAAATCCGCATTAGATAGCATCCTATGGCAAGGGGGCCTTGGCGAAACCGCCCGTACCCAAACAGGCTGCCAACCTTGTCGACGCTTGCGCAGGAAATCTTGATGGCCGGCTGCGACTCAAGGGCCCACCACACTCGCCTTAATCCTGAACTCGAAGGCGCAGGATAAAGTTCTGCATCTCGCCGCGCGGTATGCCTAGACAGTTACACGTTGGCCGATCTTGACATCGAGTCGGGCTACCCCCCGGACGACGTCTACGTGCCGTCGTAATCATTCGCTGCCCGCAGCGCCTTCCGCCCTTCCATCGCTTAGAGAGTGAAGTGCCACCATGTCCGAACAACCCTTGCCGACGCTGCCGATGTGGCGCGTCGATCACATCGAGCCCTCGCCTGAGATGTTGGCGCTACGCGCCAACGGTCCGATCCACCACGTACGCTTCCCGTCCGGGCACGAAGGCTGGTGGGTGACAGGCTACGACGAGGCCAAGGCGGCGCTGTCCGACGCGGCGTTCCGGCCCGCGGGAATGCCGCCGGCGGCATTCACCCCGGATTCGGTGATTCTCGGTTCGCCGGGGTGGCTTGTCTCGCACGAGGGGGGCGAGCATGCCCGGTTACGCACGATCGTGGCGCCGGCCTTCAGCAACCGCAGGGTGAAGGTGCTCGCGCAGCAGGTCGAGGCGATCGCCGCGCAGTTGTTCGAGACGCTGGCGGCCCAGCCCCAGCCCGCCGACCTGAGGCGCCACCTCTCCTTTCCGCTGCCGGCCATGGTCATCAGCGCGCTGATGGGCGTGCTCTACGAGGATCACGCCTTTTTCGCCGGGCTGTCCGACGAAGTGATGACGCACCAGCATGAAAGCGGCCCGCGCAGCGCGTCGCGCCTGGCCTGGGAAGAACTGCGCGCCTACATTCGCGGCAAGATGTGGGACAAGCGCCAGGATCCGGGCGACAACCTGCTGACGGATCTGCTCGCGGCGGTCGAGCAGGGCAATGCGACCGAGGAAGAGGCGATCGGCCTGGCGGCGGGCATGCTGGTGGCGGGGCACGAGAGCACCGTCGCGCAGATCGAATTCGGCCTGCTGGCCATGTTCCGCCATCCGCAACAGCGCGAACGCCTAGTCGGCGATCCATCCCTGGTGGACAAGGCGGTGGAGGAAATCCTGCGCATGTACCCGCCGGGCGCGGGCTGGGACGGCATCATGCGCTATCCGAGGACCGACGTGACTATCGCGGGCGTGCATATTCCCGCGGAGAGCAAGGTGCTGGTCGGCCTGCCGGCGACGTCGTTCGATCCGCGCCATTTCGACGACCCGGAAATCTTCGACATCGGACGCGACGAAAATCCGCACCTGACGTTTTCGCACGGGCCGCACTACTGCATCGGCATGGCGCTGGCCAGGCTGGAACTCAAGGTGGTGGTCGGCTCGATCTTCCAGCGCTTTCCCGCGCTGCGCCTGGCCGTGGCGCCCGAAGAACTGAAGTTGCGCAAGGAGATCATCACTGGCGGGTTCGAGGAGTTCCCGGTGCTCTGGTGACGCGCGGACGCCGCCCGGAATCGCGATCTACTCCGCAATTTGCCGGCGCGCCCAGCGCGCGCCGGTCAGATCAGCCAGCCAACAGGTAACCAAGATGGACGTGCAAGAAACCACGGCAGCATGCCGGGACGCCTTCGCCGAACTTGCGTCGCCAGCGTGTATCCAAGACCCGTATACGTTCATGCGGTGGTTGCGCGAGCACGATCCGGTGCATCGTGCGGCGTCGGGCCTCTTTCTGTTGAGCCGCCACGCCGACATCTACTGGGCGCTCAAGGCCACGGGCGATGTGTTTCGGGGACCGGCGCCGGGCGAACTGGCGCGCTATTTCCCGCGTGCGGAGACCAGCCTGTCACTCAATCTCCTCGCGTCCACGCTAGCGATGAAGGAACCACCGACGCATACGCGTCTGCGCCGGCTGATCTCGCGCGATTTCACCATACGCCAGATCGACAACCTGCGGCCGAGCATCGCACGCATCGTCGCAGCGCGCCTGGACGGCATGGCGCCCGCGCTGGAGCGCGGGGAGGCGGTGGACCTGCATTGGGAATTCGCGCTGGCTGTGCCCATTCTGGTCTTCGCCGAACTGTTCGGCATGCCCCAGGATGACATGTTCGGGCTCGCCGCCGGCATCGGCGCCATTCTGGAAGGCCTGAGCCCACACGCCAGCGATCCCCAGCTCGCCGAGGCGGACGCGGCCAGCGCGAGGGTGCAAGCCTACTTCGGCGACCTCATACAGCGCAAGCGCACCGATCCCCGCAACGACATCGTGTCGATGGTGGTCGGCGCACACGACGACGATGCCGACACGCTGTCGGATGCGGAGTTGATCAGCATGCTGTGGGGCATGCTGCTGGGCGGCTTCGCCACCACTGCTGCGACCATCGACCATGCGGTCCTAGCGATGCTGGCGTATCCCGAACAGCGGCACTGGCTGCAGGGAGACGCCGTGGGGGTGAAGGCATTCGTCGAAGAAGTCCTGCGCTGCGACGCGCCTGCCATGTTCAGCTCCATCCCGCGTATCGCCCAGCGCGACATCGAACTGGGCGGCGTGGTGATCCCGAAGAACGCGGACGTGCGCGTGCTGATCGCGGCCGGCAATCGCGACCCGGACGCCTTCTCCGATCCCGACCGCTTCGATCCCGCGCGGTTCTACGGCACCACTCCTGGCATGTCGACCGACGGGAAGATCATGCTGAGCTTTGGCCACGGCATCCACTTCTGCCTCGGTGCGCAACTGGCCCGGGTGCAGTTGGCCGAGAGCCTGCCGCGGATCGAGGCGCGCTTCCCCACGCTGGCATTGGCCGAGCAGCCGATCCGGGAGCCATCCGCGTTCCTCAGGACGTTCCGCGCGCTGCCGGTGCGACTGCATGCTCAGGGGGGCTGAGATGCGCGTCGTGATCGATCAGGATCTATGCGGAACCACCGGGCAGTGTGTGCTGACGCTGCCGGGCACCTTTCGCCAGCGCGAACCGGACGGCGTGGCGGAAGTGTGCGTGGCGACGGTCCCGCAGGCGCTGCACGCCGCCGCGCGGCTCGCGGCCAGCCAGTGTCCGGTCGCCGCCATTCGGGTCATCGAAAGCGACGCTGGCGAGCGCGCCAGCGCCGACCCTGCGCCTTCTCCGGCGCAGGCTGAGCGGCATGCCGCGAAAGACCAACGCAACCCAGGAGGACGGTTTGAAGGCAAGGTGGCCGTGGTGACCGGCGCCGGCGCCGGCATCGGCAAGGCATGCGCCCTCGCCATCGCCCGCGAGGGCGGCAGAGTGGTGGTGGCCGACATTGATGGCTCGGCGGCCGTCGCCTGCACCGCGCAGATCGCGGCCGAAGCGGGCCACGCGCTGGCCCTGGCCATGGACATCGCCGATGCGCAGGCGGTGGCAGCGCTGTTCGAGACGGCGGAGCGGCACTTCGGTGGGGTCGACCTGCTGGTGAACAACGCGAGCGCCATGCATCTGACACCGCGCGACCGCACGATCCTCGACCTGGACCTGGCGGTCTGGGATCAGACCATGGCGACCAATCTGCGCGGCACGCTGCTCTGCTGCCGGCAGGCCATCCCACGAATGATCGCCCGCGGCGGTGGCGCGATCGTCAACATGTCGTCGTGCCAGGGGCTCAGCGGTGACACCGCGCAGACGTCCTACGCCGCGTCGAAGGCGGCGATGAACATGCTGTCGGCCTCGCTCGCCACCCAGTACGGTCATGCGCAGATCCGCTGCAACGCGGTTGCGCCGGGTCTCATCATGACCGAGCGTCTCCTCGCCAAGCTGGACGAGTGCATGCAACGGCATCTGAGCCGGCACCAACTCCTGCAGCGCGTCGGCCGCCCCGAGGACGTGGCCGCGCTGGTGGCGTTCCTGCTCTCCGACGATGCTGCGTTCATCACCGGCCAGGTCCTGTGCATCGACGGCGGCATGCTGGCGCATGTGCCGACGTACGCCGACGGTGGCAACAGCCGCGCCGCGCGGCCTGCCGGCGACACCGCCAAAGCGGCCGCGGGGCCGCGCTGCTGATGGACATGCTGCTCAACCCGCTGGACCGTCGGCACCGGCTGCGGGACGACATCCCGGTCGTGCCCGGCGCTTTCCCCCTGGTCGGACATCTTCCCGCCATCGTATGCGACCTGCCGCGCCTGCTGCGGCGCGCGGAACGGACGTTGGGCAGCCACTTCTGGCTGGATTTCGGCCCTGCCGGACACCTGATGACCTGCGTGGATCCGGATGCGTTTGCACTGCTCCGGCACAAGGACGTGTCCTCGGCGCTGATCGAAGAGATCGCGCCCGAATTGCTTGGCGGAACGTTGGTCGCCCAGGACGGCGGCGCGCACCGGCAGGCGCGCGACGCGATCAAGGCGGCGTTCCTGCCCAAGGGGCTGACCCAAGCCGGCATCGGCAACCTGTTCGCGCCCGTCATCCAGGCGCGGGTGCAGGCGTGGCGCGACCGCGGCGACGTAACCATCCTGCGCGAAACCGGCGACCTGATGCTCAAGCTCATCTTCAGCCTCATGGGAATCCCAGCGCAGGACCTGCCGGGATGGCATCGCAAATACCGGCAACTGCTGCAGTTGATCGTCGCGCCCCCGGTCGACCTGCCTGGACTGCCCTTGCGGCGCGGCCGCGCCGCCCGCGACTGGATCGACGCGCAGTTGCGCCAGTTCGTCCGCGACGCGCGCGCACATGCCGCGCGCACTGGGTTGATCAATGACATGGTGAGCTCCTTCGATCGCGGCGACGATGCGCTCTCCGACGACGTCCTGGTCGCCAATATCCGCCTGCTGCTGCTTGCCGGTCACGACACCACCGCCTCGACGATGGCCTGGATGGTGATCGAGCTGGCGCGGCAGCCTGGGCTATGGGACGCCCTGGTCGAGGAGGCGCAACGCGTGGGCGCGGTGCCGACCCGGCACGCGGACCTGGCGCAGTGTCCGGTCGCCGAGGCGCTGTTCCGCGAGACGCTGCGCGTGCATCCGGCGACCACGCTCCTGCCGCGTCGCGCGCTGCAGGAATTGCAACTCGGCCAACGGCGCATTCCTGCGGGCACCCCTCTGTGCATCCCGCTGCTGCATTTCTCGACCTCTGCGCTGCTGCACGAGGCGCCTGATCAGTTCCGCCTGGCACGGTGGCTGCAACGCACGGAGCCGATCCGGCCGGTGGACATGCTGCAGTTCGGTACCGGCCCACACGTCTGCATCGGTTACCACCTGGTATGGCTGGAAATGGTGCAGTTCTGCATCGCCTTGGCACTGACCATGCACAAGGCCGGGGTGCGGCCGCGGTTGCTGAGCGCCGTCGAAAAAGGTCGGCGCTATTTCCCGACCGCACATCCGTCCATGAAAATCCGCATCGGATTCTCATGAGCTGGCATCGCATGCCCCGTGTGGCGAGGCAGCTACTCGGCGCGCGCGCTCGGTGCGACCCCGCCAACACCGCGGCGGCTCGGACGCTCGCCGTGGCCGTGCCAGATACAAGGACATGAACGACATGCAGACCGATTCCACGCTACACGACGACGCGCAGGCGCGCGGCGCATCCGGCAGGCTGCCGTCGGAGATCTGGATGCAGGACGGCGCAAGGCGGGTCGAACAGGCGCTGGCGCGTCTTCTCTGCGCCGAAGACGACGGTGAGACCGAGCTGATGGCGGCGATGCGCTACGCCACCTTGCATGGCGGAAAGCGCACCCGCGCCTTGCTCTGTCTGGCTACCGGCGCACTGGCCGACACGCCGGCGCCCATGCTCGACGATGTCGGCGCCGCCATCGAGATGATGCACGCCTGTACCCTGGTCCACGACGACCTGCCCGCAATGGACGATGACGTGCTTCGCCGCGGCCTTCCGACCGTGCACGTCAAGTTCGGCGAAGCCACTGCGATCCTGGTCGGCGATGCGCTGCAGGCGCACGCCTTCCTGACCCTGGCGAGCCTGGATGCGCCGAGCGACAACCGTATCGCGCTCGTGCGCGAACTGGCGCAGGCGGTGTCCGCCGAGGGTGCCGCAGGCGGGCAGGCCATGGATCTGTCGCTGGTAGGAAAGCACGTCGAGCTGGACAGGATCGTGGCGATGCACCGGATGAAGAGCGGAGCACTAGTGCGCGCGTCCGTTCGCATGGGCGCGCTATGCGCCATCGCGGAGGATGCCGCCCACGCTGCGCTGTACTGTGCGCTCGATCGCTACTCCGCCTGTTTCGGCCTGGCGTTGCAGGTGGTCGACGACATTCTCGACGCGACAGCGGATACCGCGACGTTGGGCAAGACCCCCGGCAAGGACGCGGCGGCGCAGAAGCCGACCTGTGCGTCGATCATGGGGCTGCAGGCAGCGCGCCAGTTGGCGCTGGATCTGTTGCGCGACGCCGGGGAGGCCATCCCCCCGCTGGGAACGCGTGCGGAACGGTTGGCGCAGATGCTGCAACGGGCCAACGCGTATCTGTTCAAGCACGCGCCATGCGCATGAGCGCGCCCGTCCGCATGGAGTCGCCCCTGTGCCGCTGCGATCGATCGGCCGGCGTGAGCGGTGCATGCTGCACTGTGTCCAAGTCGCGGCGGCGATCGCAGCGGTTGCCCAGCACAGCCGCGGCTCACGCGGCGCGCTGCGCGCAAGCCTATGCGGCGGACCGGCCCCAGCATGGGGCGCGTCGCCGCGCCGGAGCAGGGCGGCCGTCCGGCGCTGCCCGTGCGCCGGGCCGCGACGGGCCTGCGGCGACGTGCGCGGCGTCTGCCCGATCCAGGTTCCCGTCAACTGTCTGCAGAAGGAACATACCGCGTGAACGCGCTGTCCGAACAGATCCTTTCCGAATTGCGCCACCTGCTGATCGAGATGAGCGACGGCGGCAGCGTCGGTCCGTCCGTCTACGACACGGCGCGAGCTCTGCAGTTCCACGGCAACGTCACCGATCGGCAGGACGCATACGCGTGGCTCATCGCGCAACAACAGGCCGATGGCGGATGGGGAAGCGCGGACTTCCCGCTGTTCCGCCATGCGCCCACCTGGGCGACGTTGCTGACATTGCAGCGTGCCGATCCTCTTCCCGGCGCGGCCGACGCAGTCCAGGCTGCAACCCGGTTCCTCGAGCGCCAGCCCGATCCCTACGCGCATTCGGTGCCGGAGGACGCGCCGATCGGCGCGGAGCTGATCCTGCCGCAGTTGTGCGGCGAGGCCGCATCCTTGCTGGGCGGCGTGGGGTTTCCGCGCCACCCGGCGCTGTTGCCGTTGCGGCAGGCGTGCCTTGTCAAGTTGGGGGCGGTGGCGACGTTGCCGAGCGGCCATCCGTTGCTGCACTCCTGGGAAGCCTGGGGAACGTCGCCGACCACCGCATGCCCCGACGACGACGGCAGCATTGGCATCAGTCCGGCGGCCACCGCCGCGTGGCGTGCGCACGCCGTAACACATGGGAGCACAACGCAGGTCGGGCGCACCGACGCGTATCTGCAGGCGGCATCGCGGGCGACGCGCAGCGGCATCGAAGGTGTCGTTCCCAACGTCTGGCCGATCAATGTGTTCGAGCCATGCTGGTCGCTGTACACCCTGCATCTGGCCGGGCTGTTCGCGCATCCCGCGTTCGCCGATGCCGTGCGCGTGATCGTCGCGCAGCTCGACGCCCGCATGGGCGTGCGCGGTCTGGGCCCGGCCTTGCACTTCGCAGCCGATGCCGACGACACCTCCGTTGCGTTGTGCGTCCTGCGCCTTGCAGGTCGCGACCCGCCGGTCGATGCGCTGCGCGATTTCGAAATCGGCGAGCTATTCGTCACCTTCCCCGGCGAGCGCAATGCCTCGGTGTCGACCAACATCCATGCCCTGCATGCGTTGCGACTGTTGGGAAAGCCCGCCGCCGGCACCAGCTACTACGTCGAGGCCAATCGCAACCCGCACGGTCTATGGGACAACGAAAAATGGCACGTTTCGTGGCTGTATCCCACCGCGCATGCGGTCGCTGCGCTGGCGCAAGGCAAGCCCCAGTGGCGCGACGAGCGCGCGCTGGCGGCGCTGCTGCAGGCGCAGCGCGATGACGGCGGCTGGGGCGCCGGTCGCGCGTCCTCATTTGAGGAAACCGCCTATGCGCTGTTCGCGTTGCACGTCATGGACGGGAGCGAAGAGCCGACAGGGCGCCGGCGCATCGCGCAGGCGGTGGCGCGTGCGCTGGAGTGGATGCTCGCTCGCCATGTGGCGCATGCATTGCCGCAGACGGCGCTGTGGATCGGCAAGGAACTGTATTGCCCCACCCGGGTCGTGCGGGTGGCCGAACTCGCCGGGTTGTGGCTGGCGCTTCGTTGGGGGCGGCGCGTCCTGGCCGAGGGAGCAGGAGCGGCGCCATGATCCAGACCGAACGCGCGCTGCAGCAGGTGCTGGAGTGGGGGCGTTCCCTGACAGGGTTCGCCGACGAGCATGCCGTGGAAGCGGTCAGGGGCGGCCAGTACATCCTGCAGCGCATCCACCCGAGCCTGCGCGACACCTGCGCCCGCACTGGCCGCGATCCGCAGGCCGAAACGCTGATCGTGGCGTTCTATCGCGAACTGGCGCTGCTGTTCTGGCTCGACGATTGCAACGACCTTGGCCTGATCGCGCCGGAGGAGCTCGCCGCGGTGGAGCAGGCGCTGGGGCAGGGCGTGCCGTGCGCGCTCCCCGGATTCGAGGGCTGCGCTGCTCTGCGCGCTTCGCTGGCCGCGCTCGCCTACGATCGTCGCGACTATGCTCGGCTGCTCGACGACACTCGGTGCTACTGCGCGGCGCTGCGCGCCGGACACGCGCAGGCGGTAGGGGCGGAACGCTGGTCCTACGCCGAGTACCTGCACAACGGCATCGATTCGATCGCCTACACGAACGTGTTCTGTTGCCTGTCGTTGCTGTGGGGGCTGGACATGGCGACCTTGCGCGCGCGTCCGGCGTTTCGCCAGGTCCTGCGGCTCATCTCCGCGATAGGGCGCCTGCAGAACGATCTGCATGGACGCGACAAGGACAGGTCGGCGGGCGAGGCCGACAACGCGGCGATCCTGCTGCGGCAGCGCTATCCGGCTATGCCTGTGGTGGAGTTCCTCAACGACGAGTTGGCCGGCCATACGCGCATGCTGCACCGGGTGATGGCGGAAGAACGCTTTCCCGCGCCGTGGGGAGCGTTGATCGAGGCCATGGCGGCCATCCGCGCGCAGTACTACCAGACCTCGACCAGCCGCTACCGCAGCGACGCTGCGGGGGGAGGCCAGCGTGCGCCCGCCTGAACGGCGGGATGCGGCTGCGTGCGCGCGCTGCCGTCGGTCCGATCCGATGCAACGCCGTCCCCCGATGCGACGGATGGAGCGAGCATGAGCGATAGCGACAACATCCCGAGCCGGCGCAAGGACGACCATCTGGACATCGTGCTGGATCGGCGAACGGCGCCGGCCACGGTCGCCGCCGGCTGGGAGTACATCCGTTTCGAACACTGCGCATTGCCCGAGTTGGACCTGACGCAGATCGACCTGCGCGCCTCGCTGCTGGGCAAGACCATGCGCGCGCCGCTGCTGATCAGCTCCATGACCGGCGGCGTGCTACGCGCCGAGGCCATCAACCGGCATCTGAGCGAGGCAGCACAAGCCTTGGGGATCGCCATGTGCGTCGGTTCGCAGCGCGTGAGCCTGCAATCCCGCAACTCCCAGGGGCTGACGCGCGCGCTGCGCCGCATGGCCCCAGACATTCCCTTGCTGGCTAATATCGGCGCCGCGCAACTGCGCGAGGCCGACGGCCTGGACCTGGCGTGCCGGGCGGTGGATGCGCTGGAGGCCGATGGACTCATCGTCCATCTCAATGCGCTGCAGGAAGCGGTACAGCCGGAGGGCGACCGCGACTGGCGCGGCGTCCTGGCGCAGATCGCTCGCGCCGCGCGCAGCGTGGACGTGCCGATTGTGGCCAAGGAAGTGGGGTCGGGCCTGTCCGCCTCGGTGGCCTGCGCGCTCGTCAAGGCGGGCGTGGCGGTCATCGATGTCGCCGGCGCCGGCGGCACCAGTTGGGCCGCGGTGGAGGGCGAGCGCGCCCGCGATGCCGCCGACCGTGCAGTGGCGATGGCGTTCGCCGACTGGGGGATTCCGACCCCGGCCAGCGTGCAGGCGGTACGTCGGGCGCTGCCAACTGTGAAGCTGATCGCGTCGGGCGGGATCCGCGACGGCGTCGACGTGGCCAAGGCCATCCGCCTGGGCGCGGACATCGCCGGGCAGGCGGCCGGCGTGCTGCGCGCGGCGACGGTGTCCACCGAGGCGGTTGTCGCGCATTTCGAGATCGTCATCCGCCAGTTGGCCGTTGCCTGCTTCTGCACCGGCTCGGCTGATCTGGCGGCGTTGCGTCAGGCGCGGTTGTTGCCCTCGGCGCATCTGCCCGCCGGTTGATGCCGGCGTCGCCCGCACGTGGCGGCGGGCGCCTAGCAGGCTGCTGAATACCTACGCCAAAGATGACTACTGATCCACCTTGGCGAGGCGGTTCAATGCGCGGGAGCTCGTGATCACCAGAAGGGAAGTCGATGCCCAGGACGTGGCTTGGTTGGAGACGCTAAGGAACGTCAAACTGACGATTCTTGTAACGTGGTCGGGGATCGAGAGCGACAGGATCGAACCGGTCTCGTCCCGCATAGCGGAACGATAGCTCCACCGGAAGCATTCGGTTCTGCCACAGCATCGGCCAGGCAAAAATAACTTGCGTTGCGCAGATAAAATGCCCTGATCCTGCCATTCCTCCATGGGCACGTGGGCGGGGAGAAATCTCATACAACTGGCAGCGAAGGGAGGCTCGGCCCAATGAGCGGGGTGGCGCGTGAAGAAGTTAATCCGGTGTCATCGGCAACGTTCGCGCCGCTCGAGAATTCAACTTTCCGTCCGATCTGGATTGCCACACAGGTATCCAGTCTAGGGTGGCTGATTCAAATGGTTGCCATCAGTTGGCTGATGGCGACCATTTCGACATCGGATGTGATGGTCGCCTTGGTGCAGGCTTCGACAACCTTGCCCACATTCCTCCTGTCAATTATCGCCGGCGCCCTAGCGGACAATTACAGCCGCCGCAATCTCATGTTCGCTGGCTGGTGCGTGATAGCATCGTCCTCGACGATGCTGACTGTTCTTGCAGGTCTCGGAATTTTCAATCCATGGATGGTTCTTGCATTCAGCTGTTTGGCCGGAGTAGGCGCCGCTTTCACCGACCCCGCCTGGCACGCGTCGGTTGGCGATATCCTGCGAAAGCGCGATGTTCCGGCCGCCGTCACGCTTATTTCGGTCGGATATAACGCCGTCCGAAGCATCGGTCCCGCTCTCGGTGGAGTCGTCGTTGCTTCCTTTGGCCCTTTGACGGCTTTCGCAGTGGCGACGCTTACATATCTGATGCTGCTGTGGACCATAGGGCGCTGCAAATGGCAAGTTCGCCCGTCACCGCTGCCGAGTGAACCATTGACCACGGCGATCCATGACGGAGCGCGCTTCACTGCCCTGTCATCCGAAATCAAGGCAGCAATTGCCCGCGGTGCCCTCTTTGGGCTGACGAGCATCTCTATACTAGCGCTCTTGCCTCTCGTCGCCCGCGATCAGCTGGGGGGAGGGCCAGTCGTTTACGGCATCCTGATGGCCGGCTTCGGGACCGGCGCCTTGTTCGCCGGCATCTGCAACAACATTCTGAGACGGAGGCTGTCCCAGGAACGTTTGACGACACTGTCGTGCATCGCCTGTGCGGCTTGTTGTCTATCGCTTGCTTTCACCCCCTCGGTGGCGGTGGCGGCTATCGCGCTGGCGCTCGGCGGCGCGGGCTGGGTCGTGACCTGGACCGGGCTGGACGTAAGCGTCCAGTTGGCGAGTCCAAGGTGGGTCGTTGGTCGCACGCTCTCGATCTATTACGCCCTTTCATCCGGCGGCATCGCGGCTGGCAGCTGGCTGTGGGGTACGGTGGCCGAGAGCTATTCGCTGAGCTCGGCTCTGGAGCTTTCAGGTGGCGCGCTGCTGCTGGTCGCTGGCACCGGCTTCCTGCTGCCCATCCGTCAATGGAAAGATTCCGATCAGGCTCCTCTTGGCTTCGAAACGCCTCAGGTTGCCCTGGATTTGAAGCCCCGAAGCGGGCCGATCGTCGCCAAGATCGAATATTCAATACCCGAAGCAAATGTCGAAGCGTTCCTGGAGCAGATGCGGGAACGGCGGCGAGTACAAAGCGGCGTTGGTGCGCGACACTGGAATCTCCAGCGCGACCTCCAGCAGCCTTCGCGTTGGACAGAAACCTTCCGCACCCCGACCTGGATGGACTACCTTCGCCTGAACCACCGCCTTACGGCAGCCGACAAGGAGTTGGACCAGCGTCTCCTCGCATTGCACCTGGGAGAGCTTCCTCCTCGAACCACGCTTGCGATCGAGCGGCCGACTGGAGCTGGCCGCAAGCGGGACCAATCGATGCGGTTCTTTTTCCGGCGTTGACATCCGTCCAGGCGTCCGCGCTGGTGAGACAGGATGGGTTGGAAACGAGCCACCGCTCTCACCATCCGTTTTGCAGATCGGCTTCGATCCATTCGAGTGGTTGCCGAGCCGGCATACTGGGCGGCTCAGACGTATCCTTGTCGGAGAGATTCCTCGGCACTCGAGCGTCTTGCAGCGCGTTGCGCTCAAGCTCACCGGCACCTGTTCGGTGCGTTCCCAAACAGAGCAATGGCTTTTCGCGCCGCAACCCCGAGGTGGGTAATTCTGGTTTTTGCTGGGTTTAACTCTACGAAATATGAACAGGATCGGCTTCACGGCCCGTCTGGTTCGCACTGGCCACAGAGGAATACACAGATATGGCGACCGGAACAGTGAAGTGGTTCAACAGCACCAAAGGTTTTGGCTTAATCCAGCCCGATGACGGCGGTCAGGACGTTTTCGCCCATACTCCAGCTGTAGAACGGGCTGGACTTTCAAACCTCGTTGATGGGCAGAAGATCAAGTACGAGATCGAGCAGGACCGCCTTAGCGGCAAGTCCTCCGCAGGTAGTCTCAGCAAGGGTAGGCTGATTTTCTCGTCGGACCCGCAGAGCGCGAAGGATAAGTCAAGCCGAAGGTACCATCGTCATTCGCGGGGCGTATCGCGACGGACTCTCTTTTACGAGACGATCCTGATGCGTCACGCAAACGGTGAATCACGAACGCTCTCGCCGCAAACCCCTTCCGCCCGGAAATCTGCCCCGGTTACGGCTCTCGGCGTATCCCAGAGTTGGGAGAAGCTTCTGCCAGACTACAACTGTAACCTCATATCGGTTTAGCAGGTCAAGCGTCGGTGGTACCCTGATTGGGTAACTTAACGACTTTGGAGGCCGAGCAATGGATCGCGATAACAAACGGGCACGCGCAGCTGCAAGTTCATCCCAAGACGTGGGGAATCGCAGTACCCTCCGTGACCTTCCATACGGACCATTGACCGATGTTGCAGAACGGCTGGTAAGCGCTAAACCCGCGCGATACAGCGCGAAATCTTGGGACCTTCAAAGAACTCGGGAGGCGAGAGCGCATAGCCGTTCGGGGCACTCGAACCGAGCCAGAAACTGACCTCGCGAAGTTTGAAACGCGGACCAATCAGCTTGGACGATCAGCCGTCGATCTGGGAGATAAATTGACTGCCGGGTTGGGACACACCTCGGATGAAGTAGCATTGGAGCAATTCAGAGCAGTCAGTAATGTGTCTCATTACCTTCGGCCAGAGACACAAGATAGTATTGTTAATCGCATTGGCAACATGGATCCACCTTCGCAAGCTATCGGAGCTCTTTACGCTGCGCAAAACTTCAGCAAGTTTAACGCTGAAAATAAAGCTCGCATTTTTGATCAGGCCGCTGAATTGGCTACCGATCCGGATGGCCACGTCAGGTCGACAGCATCCAATGCTATGTACGCGATGTATCACCAGTTAGATCCAAATCAACAGGGCCAAGCTCACTCAATTCCCGGCATGCAAGACATCTTGCCGCAGATGCCTCCTCCGCGGCATGCAGCAGAGGAACGCAGTGCGGATCTGGACGCCCACATAGCAGGTATTGGGGCTGCAGTCCGTGATACAGTTGGCCCGCAAACCTCCCACGAACAGCTGCAGCGGGGTGGTCAAGTCGGCCGGGACATAAGCCACTCCTACAATCACGCCCGAGAGGATCTAATGGAGGCTAGGAGAAGCAGAGATCGCACCGGCCGTTGAGGTCTCGGCCATGGCAGTAACGCTTCCTCTCCCGAATTCCGTTCACGGCCTTGCTGTTTCCAATTCCCTGGCCGTCGACGTAGCTGCTTAGTGAAACTTTCAAAATCCACGTCTGCCGGGTGGCGCGATGCAAGCATCGCACCACCCGCTGCGGCATCGATCTGTCGAGCGTCGGCATCGCGACCTCGGTTCGGTGTCTAAGCAAGCGCAGCATCAGCACGGCTAATTCGGCCATGGAACAATGTCTTCTACAAAAACGACGTCCCCCAACATAGCCATTAGCATCGCGTGCTCACTCGCCTTGGGGTTCTGTGCGGCAAGTCTGTACGCAACCTTCCGCCACGGGGGTAGCGGCGAGGCTCTGATGGCGTTTGATGTCCGTGCCTTTTGGTTTGAGACGCCCTTCTATTTGGGTATTTGTTCAGCAGCGCCTGCACGCCGTCGGCGCTCAGCTTGCCGCCGTGCGTGTTCGGAAAGAGAGCCGTTGCGCCCCGCTTCCTGGGCTCGTTGAGCCAGCCCCGAAGGGCTTGCTGTGCAACCTTGGTGAGCGGCGTACTTCGCTCCTTGCGGCCCTTGCCAACGCATCGCACGTGGGCACCGTGCCCCAGCATCACCGAGTCCCGGTCGAGATCGATGATCTCCGAGACCCGCAACCCCGTTTGCGCGGCCAGCAACAGCAGAGTGTGATCACGCCGTCCCAGCCATGTGCTGCGATCCGGACAGGCCAGGATCGCTTCAATCTCGGGCCTGGTGAGAAACTGAAGCTGTCGCTTGTCGCATCGCTTGCTCGGGATCGCGAGCACGCGTTGAATCTGGGCGCTATGGGCCGGCTCCTCGAACGACGCATATCTGAAGAAAGACCGAATGGCCGTGAGGCGGAGGTTCCGGGTCCTCACTGAGGCGGATCGCAGTGTCTCAAGGTCCTCCAGGAATGCACCGATGAAAGGCGCGTCCAAATCCCGCAGTGTCAACTGCGACGGAGACCTGCCAAGGCGTGTCTGCGCGAATGCAAACAGGAGCCGGAAGGTGTCGCGATAGGAGGCGATGGTGTTGGAGCTTACGCCTCGATGTCGCATGAGCCGATCGGTGAACCACCGCTCGATCAGCACGGCCAGATCGTTCGAGGCACTCATGAGCGAACCTCCCACCGCTCATCCAGCAGTCGCGCGGCATGGGTCATTAGCTCCGGCGCGGCGGATAGATACCAGTAGGTGTCGCGAACATTGGCGTGGCCGAGAAAGGTCGAGAGGACCGGCAGTTCCCGCTCGACATCTTCGCCCGCACGCAGTTGCACTGGGCATGCCCTGTGCTCGGCTATTCGAGCTTCTCCAATGCCTGCCTAATGTCATCTCCGGCGTCCTCCGGCAACGGCAAAATAGGGCGCGGTGGCTGGACGTGCGCCAGACCGAGGTAGTCGGCGATGACGAACATAACGCGGAAGCTGCCGTAGTGTTTGAACAAGGTCCAGAGCGGCCCGAAAGCGCGGTTCAACCGAGTGGACTCCACCGCGTCGCCGGACTGCGCTGCACGCGTCAGCGCAAGCGCCGGGACCGGCAGCAGACCTGCCGCAACGCTGTACCAGGTGTCACATCCGGCAAGCAGGGCATCCGCCGCGCCCCAATCGCCGCTGTATCCGATTGTGAACGTGTCAGGCGTCATCGACCGCAAACGTGCCAGTTCCCCCGCGTAATCGTCATTCGCCGCCAGAGGCATTTTCACCGCGACGATGTTGGACACCTCTGACAGCCGGGCGATCAATGCGTCGCTGAATGTGAAGCGCGTGGTGCTTGGATTGTTATATATGCACAAAGGCAATTCCCCCGCCTCGGCCACCGCGACGAAGTGCTGGAAGACTTCGTCCTCGTTCAGGGGAACGTAGGACATCGGTGCCAGGAGCAGGCCGTCAGCGCCAGCGGATTTGGCATCGCGCGCCAGAGCCTGAGCTTCATCGGTACGCAATGCACCCACACCCACGACAAGAGGCGTTTTGCCGCCGATGCATTCCACGGCAGCCTGAACGGCACGCTTGCGTTCTTCCCTGGTGAGGTAAGCATAACCGCCCGTGCTCCCCAGAAGGCCGATGGAGTCCGCTCCGGCGCGTTGAATACGCTCGAGAAAACGAGCCAGACCCTCGGTGTCGACATGCCCTTCCGCATCGGTTGGCGTAAGGGGGAACGCCGACAGGCCGCGAAACAAAGTCATCATCCATTCCTTTCGAAACTACATACGGGAAAGCAGCATACGCAGCCCGGCGAACGCGAAGAACATCGCCAACAGACTTTCGATCCAGCGGCGGCAGCGGCGATATAGAGCCACCATAGGCGGTGTGGAGAAGACAATGGCGTAGCCGCAGAATATCGTGACACTTAGGATGGCGCAGCCACCCAATATCGCTGCGATGCTTTGCCACGATGAATTCGGACCGATCCCCAGCGTGACGAGCGCGATCCATGCCAGCACGGATTTTGGGTTCGCCAAATGCATCAAGAGGCCCTTCCTATAGAGCTCACCCCGCGAAAGAGCGACTTGGTCGGTCGATGCGCGCACCGCCAGCTTCTCGTTCGACGTAAGCGCCGACCGTCCCGCCCTGAAGGCGAGGAATAGCAGGTAAAGCCCCCCGAAAACCTGCAGAACGAGCAGTGCCTGGGCGTACCTGGCCAACAGGGCGGAGATGCCGGTGGAGGCCATAAAACCCCAAAAGATCGAGCCGCTGACGACGCCGGAGGCGAGCATGAGCGCAGCACCTCTGCCGCGCGCCATCGCAACCCCCATAATGCGCATGTTGCTCGGGCCGGGGCTCCCCGCGGCAATGACATATGCAGCAAAGACGATGAGCAACTGATGGAGATCGACATTCATTCTCTCAGCCCTTGATAATCTCGATCGGATCGATCGCGCCGGATGCCCCGGGCGGCCATGGATCCACTCGCTCGACCGGAAACCTCATCCGGCGATGGCAATTTCTTGGCTCGCGATTTTGCAGCCAGGCATCAAGGCATTCAGCCCTCCGACCATGGCATCCGTCGCCTCTGCCAATGCATCGTCCGGCATGGTCTCCAACGCCTCCAGTACGAACCACATCCGGCCTGTTAGGGTCTTCAGGCGGGTTCGAGTGCCCTGTCGCCAGTTCCAGCGTCGGCAGGTGACGCCAATGTCGTCGCGCCAGATGACCTCACCGGGCAAGGGAGGATCGTTGACCGCCTCTCCATTCACCATGGTGTCGAACGTCTCACTCCCGTCAGCGATCGTCAGGTGGGGTCTTCCGACATAGGCGTCAAAATTCTCTCCACCCACCGGGACTGCGTATTTCAGGCTGATGGCGTTGTAGAGATCGACGATCGGGTTGATCGTCGAAAGAGTGCCGTCTTTCAGAACCCGCTTTCTGAGGGCCTGGGCTGAGCACGGCGTACGGTTAGGCTTCGCGCCAAAGACGGCGTAGGCGTGGGACCAACTCGCCAGATGAGCTTCTGCCCAAGCCGGGCCATCCGCCAACGCGCAATCGCAGGCTTCACCAAGCAATCGGGGATCGAAACGTCCTTCTTCAGCTGAAGTGGCATCGACGTAGACGCTCACGGCTCTAAATCCCGATGCAATACTCTTAATTCGAGCGTCGATGATGGGACCCTCAAACATCCAGGCAACTCCATCAGTTCGAGCGCAAGCAATCCATGACCGGCGCGACCAGTCACGATCGCTTCCCTGACTGCAAGCCAATATTGCAGTTCACTGGTCCAAACTAAACTGCCACTTTTCGAGATTTTAATTGGTCCAGTATGAGGAGGGTTCTCGCAGCACGGGAGCGACGCGTCGAATTTATCAATCCCTGATCAAGCAGATCCAGGCCGGAGCGTACGGGTGTCGGTGACGCCACCCAGTTCTCCGCAAGCAAGCGGCCCACAAGTTCCCCATGATCCGGTCATGCTGTTGTGAACCCTAGAGCGGGATGATTTTAGGTTGAACAGTATCCGGTGTTTTCGAAGTAGTTGTTGCATTCGGTTGCGGTGAGGCCATCGAGGATTTCGCCGATCGCGCTGCAGACAGTATCGACGGTTTCGGCGCGCCGCCTTTCTGAGCCAGTGCTTGAGCTTGGCAAAGCTTGCTCGATCGGGTTCAGATCGGGCGAATATTTCGGCAGGAGCAGGAGTCTGGCACCGACGCCGCGAATGGCGCGGCGCATTGCCTTGCCCTTGTGCGAGCCGAGATTGATGGGGTGGACGCCCCCTCACGGCATCGCTGTGCCAAAGTGGTGTCGTTGATCATCACTTGAACGGAGGCGTCCATGTTGGAAGTTAGCACAATCGGGTTGGATCTGGCGAAGAACGTGTTCCAGATGCACGGCGCGGATGGATCGGGAGCCGTGGCCTTCCGCAAGAAACTGCGTCGTGACCAGGTGCTCAAGTTTCTTGCCGCGCAGCCTGCTTGCACGGTGGCTATGGAGGCCTGCGCCGGCGGTCATTATTGGGCGCGGGAGATTGCGAAGCTTGGGCACGATGCCCGGCTAATCGCTCCGGGATATGTGAAGATTCCATGAGGAGGAGACGCGCGCGCCTAGCTCTGGAAGAGTTGGGTCGCTCACTTTCTCGATGGAGACCTTTGCCATGCAGACTGCCAGAATGACCACCGCACATACGATTGCGACCGTTGAGTGCGGCGCGATTTTCGTTTCTCTGGAGCTCAGCCGCTCGACGTGGCTGGTGACCACCCTTGCGGCCCCCGTGGGGTCCAAGCTGTCGAGGTATCAGGTGCGGGGTGGGGATATGCCGGGGCTGCTGGAGCGGTTTTCGGATCTGCAACGCCATGTCCACCGCCGGACCGGCCGGATTGTCCCAGTGATCGTGATCCAGGAAGCCGGACTGGACGGGTTCTGGATTCACCGCGCTCTGGTCGCGGAAGGGATCGAGAGCCACGTCGTTGACCCAGCTTCGATCGCGGTTTCGCGCCGGCATCGCCGCGCCAAGACAGATCGGATCGACGGGGAGGCGCTTGTTCGCACACTCATGGCGTGGAAAAGGGGCGAACCGCGGGTCTGTTCGATGGTTTGCGTACCGACACCGGAAGAAGAGGATCGTCGGCGCCTTTGCCGGGAACTGAAGACTCTGATCGGAGAGCGTATCCGTCATGTAAACCGGTTGAAGGGTCTGTTCTTCGCGCAAGGGATCGGCGGGTACGAGCCTCGGAACAAGGACCGCCGAGAACGCCTGGAGGCTCTGCGCACCGGAGACGGGCGGCCGCTTCCGAAACATCTCAAGACGCTGGCCCTGCGCGAGCTGGAAGTCATCGAGCTGCTGAACCGGCAGATCGAGGCCGTGAAGGCGGAGCGTGATGCGCTCTTGGAGGAGGCTCCGGCCGCCGGTTCCGCCCTGGAGCCGGTTCGGATGTTGCTCGAGCTCAAGGGCATTGGCCCCGGTTTTGCCGGCGCCTTGTGGTCCGAAGGCCTGTTCCGGAACTTCGCGAACAGGCGCCAGGTCGCGGCCTATGCCGGTCTTGCGCCCACGCCCTGGAAGAGTGGCACGATCAACCACGAACAGGGTGTCTCGAAGGCGGGCAATCCCCGTTTGCGCGCCATTGCCGTGGAAATGGCCTGGCTCTGGCTGCGGCATCAGCCGGGTTCGGCGCTTGCATGCTGGTATCACGAGAGGGTCCGCCGGTTCGGCCCACGCACCAGGAAAGTCACGATCGTCGCTCTGGCGCGCAAACTGCTTGTCGCTCTGTGGAAGTACGTGACCGGCGGTGTCGTGATCGAGGGCGCCAGAATGAAGGCCGTCTGACCGCCACCCGGAAAACTGAAACCAATTCCACCGGGACCCGATCAGTTCCGGCGGATCCGGGGGGACGAACCGGCGTAGGTTTTGGCCTCGCACGCCGTAGTTAAGAATGGTCCCGTCCTCCCGAGCCCTGTCCGCAGGATGCGGAATTCTGGTGCAGCCGTTATTTCGGCGACCGCATGTGAGCTTGAGCGCGCAGGTCGACTGCGACACGCGTTCCAATGAAGGGTTCGGACCTTGGATCCGAAACATCAGAGGAGAAAACGATGACCTGAAAATCCATACTTGATCCAATCCTCCTCATGTGAGCCTTTCGTGAAGCGGCAGAAGAACGATGCCGCTGACGCTGAGGCGATCTGCGAAGCAGCCCAGAGGCCGACCATGCGGTTCGTGGCGGTGAAGAGCGAAGAGCAGCAAGCTGCGGCAATGGTGTTCCGCGTTCGCGATCTTATGGTTCGTCAGCGGACCCAGACCATCAATGCGATACGGGGCCATCTTGCCGAATTCGGACTCGTGGCTGCACAGGGTCTCTTCCATGCCGCCAAGCTTGTCACGGCGATTGAGGACAAAGGTACCGCCATCCCCGAAGCTGCCCGTCCGATCCTGTCTCTGCTCGTTGCACAGTTGCGGTCGCTGGATGAGAGAGTGGCCGTGCTCGACCGCGAGATCGCCCAGCGTGCCAAGGAGGATGCAGAAGCCAGGCGATTGATGACCATTCCCGGCATAGGGCCGATCACCGCGACGGCACTTGCTGCTCTGGCTCCATCGGCGACAACCTTCAAGAGGGGGCGAGACTTCGCGGCCTGGCTCGGCCTCACGCCGCTGCAACGCTCCACGGGCGGAAAGCAGAAGCTCGGCGAGACGTCTCGGATGGGCGAGCGAACGCTACGCCGGCTGCTGATCATAGGGGCCAGCGCGGCCGTACGCTGGGCAATGCGGAAGGGGAAATCTGCGGACCCATGGCTCATGCGCATCTTGGGCCGCAAGCCGCCCATGTTGGTGATCGTCGCGCTTGCCAACAAGACTGCACGCATCGTCTGGGCACTGATGGCGAAAGGCGGAACTTATCGGGCTCCAGCCGTGGCGGGTTAGTTCCGCTCGGCCAGAAGGCCTCGAAAGTGTGAGAAGGTCAAACGGAGAGTATGGCGCAACGGTCAACGAGACGGGATCGGGAAAACCAGATCATGGATACGCGCCTTGAGCGCGCCAGATTGAATTGGACCCGCTCCGCGAACTCCCATACAGGCCCGCGGCATGTGACAGCCGCAACAGAGGCCGGACACATGTCAGCACCCGACCACGCTCCGTGCTCTTCGAAAGATTCTTCTTGCACCAACGGGGGCGTCCACACATGTCCATGATCACGATGTCACCGGGTTTAAGGGTCGGAACCAGAACCTGCTCGACATAGAGCCGGAACCGCTCGCCGTTGATCGGTCCGTCGATCAGCCATGGCGCGTCCAGGCGATCATGGCGCAGTGCCGCCAGGAGTCATGGTCTGCCAGTGGCCGTGCGGGACCTCGGCATAGAGCCGCTCCCCGACCGGCGCCCAGCCGCGCAACGGCGCCATGTTTGTCTTGGTCCAGGTTTCGTCGATGAACACCAGGCGTGAAGGATCGATCGCTGCGCGATACTTCAACCATTGCTGACGCCGGCGCGCGATGTCGGGACGCCTCTGTTCGGCCGCGACCAGCGTCTTTTTTTATAACTAAGCTTCTCCTCGTGAACGAAGGCCCAGACCGAGCGATAGTCCACCTTCAGGCCGCGTTCGGCCAGTTCCGCGACCAGCCCACGCAAGGTGAAGGCCTCATTGCGGCAGCGCTCAACCAACCAGTCGCGGTGGGCGCCGCGGATCTTCTTGGGCTTGTGTCCACCGATCTGGCCGGGGCTGACGCTGCCTGTTTCTCGAAAGCGCCCCATCCATCTGATTACCGAGCTGATGCCGACATCATAACGCGCCGCTGCTTGCCGGCGCGAAAGCCCCTCCTGCTCAACCGAAGCGACAACCCGGTCCCGAAGATCGTTTGAATATGGCTTGCCCATCCATGCCGGCCTCCTTCTCCCAGCCAGCATCTTGAATCTGGAGGGTTCTGTGTAGTCGCGAGCCCGATTGGGTGGGCACGCACGGGTCGCGACTACATTGAAGCCTGATTGAACTGAACCGCGGGATGGCGGGCGGGGCTATGGGGATTTAGGGCTCGACAGTGTGTCCGAGCCGCCGGAGCGGGCTCGCCGATCGCTCTGGGGCAGTCGCCCGTCGTCGCGGTGCAGGACCATCTGCGACGCGAGAGACGGCGCCATTGGGTCGTTGACGCTGAGGTGCAGCGTTGCTGGCGACAACCAGGCTGCGACTTTGACTAGCGGCGCGCAAAGGCCCGGCAGCGACTGTAGCAGACGCCGGGATGGACGGGGCGAGCGTGTCGGTAGGCAGCGTATCATGAGGTGTCTGGCCAGATCGGGGCCTTGCGCGGGATCAGGCCGAGCGAGGCCATGGCGCCGCCGCAGCCCTGGCGAGGAGGCCGTAATGGCGGATGCGATGGAATCCGTCTGGAAGGGCGTGCAGCAGGAAGCGCCGGATGAACTCGTCGGCGCTTAAGGTCATGAGCTTGTGCTTGGACTTGTCGTGGTGGCGATAGTCCTTCCAGCGGAAGCTGACCTTTCCGTGGTCCAGGCTCACGAGGCGGCTGTTGGCGATGGCGACGCGATGTGTGTAGCGGTCCAGATAGGCGAGGACCTGTTCGGGACCGCCGAACGGGGGCTTGGCGTAGACGACCCATTCGATCCGCTTCAGTCCAGCCAGTTGGGCGCAGAAAGTGGCAGGGTCGGCCAGGCTGGCGAGATCGCTGAAGAAGCGAAGCTGGCCGGCGTCGAAGGCGTCCCGCAGGCGCTCCAGGAATAGCCGCCTGAACAGGCGCGACAGAACCCGCACGGGCAGGAAAAATCCCGGCCGGCAGGCGATCCGTCGCCGGTCCCCGGCCTTCCCCGGGGCAGGCTCGAGCGACAGGCCACCGCCCGGCACGACGCAGTGGACATGCGGATGATGGTGGAGATTTTGACCCCAGGTATGAAGCACGGCGACCATGCCGATCTCGGCGCCCAGATGCCTGGGATCGGCCGCCGCCACCCTCAAGGCTTCGGATGCGGCCTTGAACAGGATCGCATAGACCGCCGCCTTGTTCTGGAAGGCGATCTCAGCGATCTGGGCCGGGACGGTGAAGACCACGTGGAAGTATGGGACCGGCAGCAGCTCAGCCTGCCGCTCGGCCAGCCACTGGGCGCGGGCTAGGCCTTGGCACTTAGGGCAGTGGCGGTTGCGGCAGGAGTTATAGGCTTGCCGCACGAGGCCGCAGTCGGTGCAGTGTTCGGCGTGACCGCCCAAGGCCGCGGTCCGGCACGCCTCCACCGCGGCCATGACCCGCCGCTCGACACGCCCGAGATGGCCGGCATGGTCGCGGCGATAATCAGCCCCGTGACGGTGGAATACATCCGCCACTTCCAGATCCGGGCGCATGGCGCGCGGCTCAGCCGGGCGGCGTGATCTCCATGTGGAGTTGGTCAAAAGGACTGGCGGTCCGGCCGATCACAGCCGTTGAGACCTGGGCGTATAGTGTCGTCGTCGCCAGGCTGCGATGGCCCAGCAGGACCTGAATGATCCTTATGTCCGTGCCGGCTTCCAAAAGGTGGGTGGCGAAGGGTGTGCACCGTCACCCGCTTCTCAACGCCCAGGAACTCGCAGGCTGCTCGACAGGCGATCCCCAAGGTCTGTGGATGGATCGGGCCGCGGCCATCGCGCCGGGGAAACAGCCATCGTCCCGGCTTGGTCAACCGCCAATAGACGCGCAAAATCTCCAGCAGCTGCGGCGACAGCATCACATAGCGGTCCTTGCCGCCCTTGCCTTGCTCGATGCGAATGATCATCCGGCTGCTATCGATGTCCGTCACCTGCAGACGCGCCGCCTCCGCGGCGCGTAAGCCCACCGCATAGGTGGTCATCAGAGCGACCCGGTTCCTCGTCCCCTTCACGGCCTGCAGAAAGCCGACCACCTCATCGGCGCTCAGCACGACCGGCAACTTGCGCGGCGTCCGGGCGTAAGCGATTCGCTCAGGCAGATCAGATCGACCCAGCGTCACGCCGTAGAAGAAACGCAAGGCGCAAACCGTCTGGTTCAACGCGCCCCACGAGACCCTTCGGCCCACCAAGTGGGCCTGATAGGCGCGCACCTCTTCGTATCCCAGTTGATCGGGTGATCGTCCAAAAAATCGACTGAACTTCGCCACGTGATGCACGTAGGATCGCTGGGTCTCCGGTGACAAATTGCGGATCGTCAGATCTTCAATCATCCGCTGACGCAGAGGGCTTATCTGGGCCATCTGGGGTTCTCCTGTCTGGAAGGTTGGCTCGACACCAAATCTTCTCAGACAGGGGCCTCCTCAGGCCAGACCCGCGCATCAGCTACCTCGGCAGCGGTTTAGTTCAATCTGATTTGCAGACCCTTGGGAATCCCTTCGATTCAATCCAAATTCATCCCGCTCTAGGGCATTATGGTCGATGCCAGCGCCACCAGGGTGCCGTCGTACTGTTCGAAACCCCCCGATTGTTACCGCGGTTTTGCTTGACGCGCGCGATGACCTTAGCTGAGGCCTAGGATGAAGCGCCGATTGGAGGGACGGATCGACCGCGCGTTAGATGCGTAAAGCGTCGTAAACCGCTTGATGTCTGCGGTGTCGACCTCGACCGGTTCCATTGCAACCATCCACTCCACGTTTTCGGTGCAGGGCGGAGTCGTTAATGATCCCTCATAGGTCCAATAGCCGAGCGAGGCCGGCAAAAGCCCGTTGGGATCGAACTCGTCAACTGCCATCTCCTCGCCGGGCCGGGCCGGAAAGACCTTGGCGAGACCGGCAAAGCTGTTATTTGTCGCGCCAGGCATAAGAAGGGCGCTCAGCACACCCAGAGTATCGCTCTTTGTGTCTTTATGGACAAAATGCGCTTCCATCGGGAAGCTCATGCCCGCCACGTGATGCTCGCTCGGCGCGTGGAAATGCAACTGTGCCAGTTGGTAGACGCGATCCCCGCGGGTCAAGGTGCTGCCTTCCGGCATGTTGATTTGAATGGTGTGGCCGTTGTTCACCATCCTGCCGCCGCCCTTGAGCCAACTGATGTCGATGCGCGGTATATCCGCCTTTACCGTGCCGGCGATGTCGATGGGTGACTGCTGCCTGCCCGCCGAACAGGCGAAATTTCTCGTGTCCAGATCGGCCCAATGCTCCGGCCCGACCGAGCCGCCATATCCCCAATGGGCGCTGGCCGCACGCGCGGTCTGGGCGCAGATCGGGCACACGCCCAGCGCGATGAATGCTCTAATCAGGTTACGACGATGCATATTGCCTCGCTCCTTGATGCGAACCTAATGTCCTTGCTTCCAATTGGTGCAGTCAAGGCACAGCCGCAAGGGCGGGCGTAGGTTGAGCCGCGCCACCAGCGTACACGCCAGCCAGTCCTCGTCGAACTGGTAAACTGGAAGAAGCGTCGCCGCCGGCGATCGTTGGAGGCTACGCTCGCCGGTCCGTGGAAATGGCTGGCGACGTGGCTCAGATTCACCGTGCTGCCGCTGATCAGGCCAACAACCAGCACAGTCGGCGTCGCCGGTCCGGCTGTTACTCGGCGGTATGTGGCGCGTAACGTTGAAGCGGGAGTGTCGGGCAGGCAGTGCATTGCAAGGATCTCTCTTTGGCGAGACGAATTCCTCCATTCCATCTGATTCCCGACCTCTCGGCCACCCACTGTGTAGCCTGCCCGCCACGCTCGCCAAGACCATAAAGGCATGGATAAAATTCGCGAATACGCCTTGGAAAGCAGGTCTCAAAGGCCAAGGGGACCTTCCATCTGGAAAATGCCAAGCAAAGCTCGCGTTCGGACGATCCATGCGGTTGCCAGGCTGGCTGCCTCCGGTCAGGCGAGATCCGGATCCTTCCGCGAGGATAGCTGTAAACGTCCACAGGCTGCATCGCTGTGCGCTTTGCCCTTCGATGGCGGGAACACAACCCGCACGGAGGCGACGAATGATTCAGCTGATCACACCTGGCCTCTACAGCGAATTCGCAGGCGAGCTCAAAGAGATGCACGGGCTCAGATATCGGGTTTTCAAGGAGAGGCTCGATTGGGAAGTTCAGACCGGAGGCGAAATGGAAACAGACACCTTTGACGACTTGAAGCCTGTCTATCTGCTGCTCAAGGGATCCGATTGGCGAATTCGTGGCTGCGTGCGCCTCTTGCCAACCACTGGGCCGACCATGTTGCGCGACACATTCCCGGCGCTGCTGGGTGAAGCTGTGGCGCCCGCGAGTCCCGACATATGGGAAAGCAGCCGTTTCGCGCTCGATTTGCCCCCATCAACGCCCAAGGCGGCAGGCGGCCTTGCCCAAGCAACCTACGAGCTCTTCGCCGGCATGATCGAATTCGGCTTGGCCAACAATCTCACCCGGATCGTGACGGTGACCGATACGCGTATGGAACGGATCCTTCGCCTCGCAACGTGGCCATTGTCGCGCATCGGAAAGCCGCAGCCCGTCGGCAAAACGGAGGCGGTGGCCGGGTTTCTCGAGATCTCTCACGCCAGCCTGTTGCGCATCCGCTGGAGGGGACGTCTGAATGGGCCGGTACTGTGGCGACCGATTCTCGGCCTGCCGCACGGCCCATGCGGATAGCCAAGACGTGGTGCGTGGCCCCAGGGATCGGAAGAGGGTTTGCTTCTCGTCGCCGAAAGGAGTCATTGCGTCCGGCCTGGAGAAGCAAACCGAGGAATGATGCATGAAGCAGCCGCACAATTGAACGGCGAGATCAAAGAGTGCGGGGCTACCCATTCGCACTCGGCCCAAGTATCCCCCGTCTCCTCCGGCCGGCTTGCATGCTATTAACGCAGGTGAGGGCGCCGGCCATGATATGCGCAGCCCGTTGAAGGCGGAAGCGTACGCCCCGGTTCACATCACCCGCATTGGACTGAGGTTTAGTTCATCCATGGCGTGGATGATGGCTATCCCAACAATCAATTTTACCGAACTTACCGGATTCCATTAGAAGACTCTAACTGAGCGCATGCCGGGCGGCGTCCCTCGTCTGCGTCGGCTAAGGCTGCCGGGAAGAATTCGGAGAAGAACATGTGCGGAATTGTTGGCATCGTTGGGCAACAGCCGGTGTCGGAACGCCTGGTCGACGCATTGAAGCGTCTGGAATACCGCGGCTATGATTCGGCCGGCATTGCGACGATCACCGAGGGCACCTTGCACCGCCGGCGCGCGGAGGGCAAGCTCGTCAATCTCGAGAGGAGACTCAAGGAAGAGCCGCTGGGTGGTACCATCGGCATCGCCCACACCCGCTGGGCAACCCATGGGCCACCGACGGAACGCAATGCACACCCGCACTTCACGGATGGTGTGGCCGTCGTCCATAACGGCATCATCGAGAATTTCGCCGAACTGAAGGACGAATTGGCGGCGACGGGAGCCGAGTTCCAGACCGACACCGACACTGAGGTCCTTGCGCATCTCTTGGCAAGGCGCCGCCGGGAGGGCATGAGGCGTGGTGAGGCGGTGCATGCCATGCTGAAAAGCGTCAGGGGTGCCTACGCGCTTGCCATCCTCTTTGAGGATGATCCGTCGACCATCATTGCGGCGCGCAATGGACCACCGCTGGCGATCGGTCACGGCGACGGCGAGATGTTCCTGGGCTCCGACGCGATCGCGCTTGCTCCATTCACGAATGAAATCACCTATCTCATCGACGGTGACTGGGCCGTTGTCGGCAGGACGGGCGCTGATATATTTGATTACGACGGCCACCCCGTCGCGCGTCCGCGCCAGACCTCCGTGGCCGTGGCCACTCTGGCCAACAAGGGCAGCCATCGCCACTTCATGGAGAAGGAAATCCTCGAGCAGCCCGAGGTCATCGCCGATGCGCTCGGTCATTATATCAATTTCATCGAAAATGGTGCCGATGCGGTTTCTGACATCGACTTCGCCAAGATCCCGAGCTTGGCGATCTCTGCCTGCGGCACCGCATATCTCGCCGGGCTGATCGGAAAATACTGGTTCGAGCGCTATGCGCGCCTGCCGGTCGAAATAGATGTTGCATCCGAATTCCGCTATCGCGAGATTCCATTGTCGCCGCAGTCTGCGGCTCTGTTCATTTCACAGTCGGGCGAAACCGCCGATACGCTGGCATCGCTGAGGTACTGCAAGCAGCTTGGGCTGAAAATTGGCGCTGTCGTCAATGCGCGCGAATCGACCATCGCTCGGGAGGCCGATGTGGTCTTCCCGATCCTTGCCGGCCCAGAGATCGGCGTCGCCTCCACCAAGGCCTTCACCTGCCAGCTAGCCGCTCTTGCCGCACTCGCCATCCACGCAGCCAAGGCCCGCGGAACCGTGACCGAAGATGAGGTGCAGGCGCTCGTCGAGAGCCTCACCGAAATGCCGCGCCTCATGAGGCAGGTGCTGGACAGCATCCAGCCGGAGATTGAGCTTCTGTCGCGCGAACTGTCAAAGTGTTATCATGTCCTTTATCTCGGCCGTGGCACAAATTTCCCACTGGCGATGGAGGGTGCGCTGAAGCTCAAGGAGATTTCCTACATCCACGCCGAAGGCTATGCGGCGGGTGAATTGAAGCACGGTCCTATCGCATTGATAGACGAGAACATGCCAGTGATCGTCATCGCGCCACATGATCGCTTTTTCGACAAGACCCTCTCCAACATGCAGGAAGTGGCCGCCCGCGGAGGGCGCATTATCCTCATCACCGATGGAAAAGGGGCAGCCGCATCGAAACTCGATACGATGCACACGATCGTGCTGCCGGCCACCGACGAGATTATCGCGCCGATGATCTTCTCGCTGCCGATACAGCTTCTTGCGTACCACACGGCGCTCTTCATGGGCACAGATCTCGACCAGCCACGCAACCTGGCAAAATCAGTCACCGTCGAATGATGTGACGCCTTCATTAGTCGCAACGCTCGCCCATTCGGAAAAACTCCAAGCACTTCAACCGGGGCTCAAGCGCGCCGCTACCGCCTTGCCGTTATTTGCTGGAGCATGCCGTTTAGCGACGATTGGTTATCCCTTTGGCCTCCCCTCACGCTGCTTGGCTGTGCCTACGGGCAAACCCGGTCGAGAAAAGCATCGAATACGCAGCAATAGCGCTAACCACAAAGCGATCCTCCTGCCGCATGCGGATAAAACCCTTCGCTATCCACTATTTCGTCCTCGCTCGATGATTGCGGCTCGCCGCGGTCTTCGTCGGTGAGACGGTTGCCCTTTGACTTTGCCAGGCGGCCAGCTGCGATGTGCGGCTGTAGGAATCCCGTGTAACCTCGTTCTGGATCTAACGCTCACCGATAGGCCCGGCCAGTCGCAAGAGGACCGGGCGATGATCGACACTTCCTGGAACCGCTCGATGGTTCGGTCGAGCGCGAGGATCATGAAATCGTGGTCGCACGGCACGAGATTGGGCGAGATAAAGACATGGTCGATCAGCGACTTGAAGGGCGCCTTGACGCAGGTGATTTGCTTGTCCGAAGCATCCTGCGCGGCGAGCGCGGTCAGGCCGGCGGCGGTCAGCGCGGTCTCCGGAAGCCAAGGTTGCATTGAGTCGCCGCCGATTCAGTCGTTGTCGAAGCTGGGATACTGGGCGAGTTCGGCGATTGCTTCGGCGATCACGCGCCCACCCATCTGCCGGCGGCCTCCACCGTGTCGCCGGACTGCGCCGCACGCGTCAGCGCAAGCGCCGGGACCGCCAGCAAACCCGCCGCAACGCTTTACCAGCTGTCACATCCCGGCAAGCGGGGCATCGGCCGCGCCCTAATCGCAGCTGTATCCGATTGCAAACGTGTCAGGGCTTATCTGCCGCAGGCGTGGCAGGTCCCCCCATAATCGTCATTCGCCGCCTGAGGCCACCGAGATGAAGCTCTTCCTCCCGTTAGAATGAACGTTCGAAACGGAGGATGCCGCCGACACTGCTCTTTTTGTTGGCATTAGCCCAGCTAATGGAAGGGTCGACCTTGCCGACGGCGAAGTCGCCGTAGCGGTCATAGTCGAGTTCGGCTGTAATTGTGAAATCTGCAAGAAACGCATAGGCAACGTTTGCAGCGACTCCATAGTTCCTGAGCTGATCACCCGAGAGCTGAAGATTCAACGAAGTTGTCTCATTGAGCTTGTAAGTGGCGCCGGCCCAGAAAGCCCAGTTACCGCCCCAACTTTTGTAGAACCCGCGACCATGAGCGTCGATTGCGTTAGTGACGTCATCGTTGAGCTTGCCGCTGGAGCCGTAGCCGAACATTCCGAATAGCGAGAGTTGGTCGGTAACATCGACGTCGATGCGGACCTTGCCGGCGACCGATTCGTAGTTGCTATCATAAGCGACAACGCCGGCGATCGCGCCCCAGTGTTGTGTGTATTTCACTCCGCCGACTAGGTGCGGAACGTAGCTGTCGATGGTGCCGACCAGGCCCGAGCCTTCTTCGAGTGAAACCACAGCCGAAAAGCCGTTACCGGCGTCAAAGTAGTACTGAACCACATTAGTATCGAAGGCGCCGTACGGGATAAGCATCTGATTGAGCACGTCGCCCGCGTAGCCAATAAACATGTCGAAGGCGGACCAGTCCTTGCCAACTCGGAGGCCACCAAGCTGAACCCAGGCGAAAGTCAACGTGATGCCTTGGCTGAAGGCATAGTATCGAGGACTGTCCGAACCGGAATAGGCGGTGTGCTTGCCGTAGTTCATGCGGGTCTCGATGTAGGTCTGCAATGTACCGAGTTCGGTCTCTTGCCCGGTCCAAGTTTTGAATGTGAAACGCGTGTGGTTTTGCCATATGCCCTGGGCCTCGCCAGTCTTCACATCCGTGGTTCTAGCTTTGTCATACGATACGACATCGCCGAGGCCGATGTCGTAACGGATATAGCCGCCGATGCGCAGGCAGGTCTCGGTGCCGGGGATGTAGTAGTAACCAGCGCCGTAAACGTCGCAGATCTTGACGTATTCAACGGGCTCAGGCTCGGCCAGGACGATGGCGTCGGCGGCTCGGGCACAGGAAACGGCGATCAGGGCCGCAGATGAGCCGAGCAGGAGGCTCCTGATGTTCATTCTTGATCTCCGTTCAAATATTGAAGAACGGGACGTCAACGAACGAGCCAGCCCTTCCTGTCCCACAATCGAAAACGATGCACATCGCGCTGCGCCTATCGCAGTGTGACATACGATAATAATTATTCAACAACAGGGGCGATGAAGCTGAATCATACTTTAACACGATAAGTTGTTGTTCTCATATCACCTGCTTGAAATGCCCGGGGAGGAATCAAACACTTCCGAGTCGATCGCCATGATTATCTCCGATAGCTGCGCGTACCGTCACAACGGCTTCGAAAATCACCCCGCAAATGACGTGCCAACCTCACGACCAAGCTACGATTGACACTCAAGTTTGCCGTCGGACCTTGGTTTGCGTTTCCTTTTTTGCTCTGAGGGTCAAGCTGAGCACGAAAAGCAAATGTTTCGGACATGGTTCGTCTGTTCGCTTCGCGACAGTATCGTTCAATGGCGATAGCCTTTGTTTGTTTTGAGCCTCGACATTGTTGACATCATGCGAGTGCACCGCTCGGTACGTCAGCCGAGATGCCCCACTGATGCCGACATGCCTAGGCGTAAGCGTCCTCGTTAGGGCGAAGGGCCACACGTCGGCGGTGGCGAGGTGCACCAGCTTTCCAGCTAGGGTCAGGACTCATTGATCCAGAAGATGAAGGCTGCAGCGAAGGCGATCGCCGACAGGAAGGTGTGAGCACATCGGTCGTATCTGGTGTGGATGCGTCGCCAGTCTTTGAGGCGTGCGAACATGTTCTCGATCCTGTGGCGTTGTCGGTATAGGACAGGATCGTAGCTGTGCTGAACACGATGCTTGGCATGGGGTGGGATGCATGGCGTGATACCACGCTCGACGAGCGCCTGGCGGAAGGCCGCTGAACTGTAGGCCCGATCGGCCAGCAGGGCGTTGGCGGCGGGCAAATCCTCGATCACTGCCGCAGCAGTCTTGTGATCATTGGCCTGCCCTTCGCTCAGATGCAGCAGCCGCGGACGTCCCTTCCCGTCACAGACCACTTGCAGCTTGGTGGTCAGTCCGCCTCGGCTGCGTCCGATACATCGGGATAGAGCCCCTTTTTAAGGAGGCTGGCGGCAGTGCGATGCGCTTTGAGATGGGTGGCATCGATCATCAGATTGTCCGTTTTGCCGCCCCGCGCAGCCAGTTCCGCCAGGATGCGGTTGAACACACCCAGCCGACTCCAGCGGATGAAGCGGTTGTAGATGGTCTTGTGCGGACCGTAGTCGGAAGGGACATCTCGCCAGCGAAGGCCATTGCGGATCACGAACAGAATGCCGCTCAGCACCCGGCGGTCATCTACACGCGGCACACCATGCGACAAAGGAAAATAGGGCTCGATCCGGCGCATCTGCTCCGGCGTCAACATCAGCAAATCACTCAAGGCAGCAACCTCCTGCCACCTTGAATCACCCAACAGATATCAACTCAACAAATTAATGGGTCCTGACCCTAGTCCGGACAAAGTGGTTCCGAAAGGCGGGAAGGTCGAGACGAGCCGTTGTAAGCCCCTCTCTGAATCGCAAGCCGTGCACGGGCCATTTTTGTTTTTACGGAAGCACATGCGAATTCGCTCGATTGTCAGTTGCGAGCGATGCTTGAGTTGCGCTTCACTCCGGCGCTTTGCCGGGCCACAGGAGCGCGATTTGTCGGTGATCATGCGCCTGGCGTAGCGCATTGGTTCATCAAGCTTGCAGCCTTGGCAGGGGCGGACCTGGACGGTCTCCTCGAGCACAATTCCCGCTCTGACAGACGGTGCGCCACGGCCAAAGCCTCGTGCCGGCAATTAATACGACGAACTCATCGAGATGCCAGGTATCGCTACGTGACGCCGTCTTACGCACCAGCCGGCGAGCAAAAGTCTGGTCCCAACGCCGAATCGACTGGTCGGACGGGGCATGCTGCGTTCCATCGGACGCTGAAGGGAGGGGATAGGATAGGATAGGATAGGATAGTAACACCAAACGGTGGGCGGGAAAGTCTCGACGGGAAACCCATGGCGCTTGTCCCTGACCAGCGCGTGCTCATACCATCGCTGTCCAGCCAAGGCTGAATGGGGCTATCGCTGCGAAATAATCGGGCCCAAAGCGGACCGGACTGATATAGCGCAAAGACACAGGAGAGCGCAGTGGTAAGGATGGAAGGCAACAACATGGGACGGTAACTGTTGCAGACCACAAAACATCGCGAAGCCCGCCTGCCTTGGTACACCATCTATCCGACTGTCGCGGAGTTCTCTGGGGCGGTCGGCGCCGACGCTTATGAGGAATGGCTCAGGAACCTACCGGCTAACGATCCGGCGTCACTCTACTTGCACGTTCCGTTCTGCCGATCAAAGTGCTGGTATTGCGGCTTCCCCACCACCATCACCCGCCATGATGCGCCGATCGTTAATTATCTGGCGGCGCTGCGTGACGAGATACGTTTGGTCTCGGAGCACGCGCCGCAGGCGCTGCCCGTGAGCGATGTGCATTTCGGCGGCGGAACGCCAACTCTCATGGGGCCAGTTGAGTTCCTCGCCCTGACGGAATTCCTGCGCCGCCACTTTGCGCTTGCGGAAACAGCTACGATCGCCGTCGAGATCGATCCACGCACGTTCACGGCCGATATGGCCGAAGCCTTGCAAGCAGCCGGCGTGAACCGCGCGAGCCTCGGCGTGCAGAGCTTCGATCCCATTGTTCAAAAAGCGATCAACCGGGTCCAGAGTGAGGCGCAGACGGCGGCTGCCGTCGAAATGCTGCGTCGGCATGGAGTGACAAGCATCAACTTCGACCTCATCTTTGGTCTCCCGCATCAAACGGTGCAGTCTTGCGTCGAGACCACGAGGGCGGCGGTCGCCATGCGCCCCAACCGGCTTGCGGTGTTCGGCTACTCGCACATTCCGTCCTTTATTAAGAATCAGCGCCTCATCGAGGAGGCATCGCTTCCGGGCAGCGCTGCCCGCGCCGAACAGGATGCGGCCATTGCCGTGACGCTGATTGCCGCCGGCTACCGAGAGATCGGGCTCGACCATTTCGCCTTGCCGGACGACGATCTCGCGCTGGCACAGAAAACCGGTCGCCTGCGGCGCAACTCGCTGGGCTACTCGGCCGACACCTGCAAAACCCTGATCGGTTTCGGCGCGTCGGCTATCGGGCGTGTCGGCGAGGGCTACGTCCAGAACGAGGTTACACGGGATTCCTACTGCCGGCACATCGCAGCTGGCCGTCTGGCGACGTCAAAGGGCTACCGTCTCACCGACGAAGACCGCGCGCGAGCCGCAATCATCGAGCGACTAATGTGCGATCTCGAGGCCGATGTGCCGGCAATCTGTGCCGCCCACGGATCTGATCCGATCCATTTTCTCGATTCAGCTGAACGCTTGGCGATGCTTGCCAAGGACGGGATTGTGGACATCGAAAAGGGTTTTGTCCGCGTACGGCGGCAGCATCGCTTTGCGATGCGCGTTGTCGCTGCCGCATTCGACGCTTTTCTCGACCGGGTTGCCCGCTGAGTCAGCCAACCAAGTGTGAGGAGGCCAAGGCGACGCCGAAGCGGAATTTGACGCCCATGCGGTTTCCTTTCTTCGAGGTCAGGATTTCACAGCCGTCGCCAGGGAAGCAGGCCTCAAGCGGCTTCCCGCCCTCGAAGAATGCCACGGTGTCGCATCGATCGTGATCCGCTCGAATTGGTGCGATAGCCGATCTCGTAGTAGGCGCGTACTCATCTGCGCTCTGGTCGCCGCTCTCCGCCTTATAAGCCATGACTGGATCGAGCGTTCCATCGTCAGGAAGGGATAGACCAACTGCCAATCCCTGACCCAAATTCGACAGGGCGCGCTGCTTGATCTGGTCGTCCTCAAATGTAGATCGGCTGGACCGCGGGATCGTGGCTATATGCGTGATCTTTCTCAGCTGCTTGATCGTGGATCTTGCCGCTCCCGCCGCCGGCCACGATGTAGAAGGGCTTGCCCTCCACGGCGATCTCGCCGTTACTGCTGAACGATCCCGCCGACACGATATAGGGCTTGAGGGTCGGTCACGACGATGTTGTCCCCTGCCGCGGCGATGCACGGCCGTGCCCGTCCATCGAATAGAGGTCGTGAGCTTGAGCGAGTTGGCGATCTTGCCAGCCACGAAGCTTGGCGTTCTGGTGACGCTCAACAAGGCGACCGCAGCAATGGAACGTGCTGCCAGAGAAGCCGAATCCGTTGAGGCGGGCGGCAAGCTGCGGCCGCGCGTGCAAATCTGTATGGTCAGGGAACTATTGAAGGGCAGAAAGCCCACGCTTCCACCTGTCTATGACATTGTCTCTGCCGCTGCCGCCCGGCAGGTGGCCGCCGCGGTTGCCAACGCGACAGGAAATACGGGACCCGCCGTCCTTCAAATATTCCATCGCCGGCAGCGGACAGAAAGCCACGAACAATCAGTCGCCGACACCTGTGAACAAGCCGTGTGCGACATTGCAATCATCCATTTATTGGCTCAACTGCCCACATGGCCGTGAATGAACTGGATTTGTTGGTTTTCCAGATGGCAGTGGAAAGCGTCCGCTCACTCTGCTTGAGCTTCAATGACAAAGCGGCGGAGATAGCCGCGAGGAGCCGCGGAAACCTGCTTTTCGATGTGCGGATCGATGATGACGCCGAGGTCCAACGGCTCGCAGCCATCCGATATCGAGGCGGGCAGATTGGTGTGCTGGCGTTGGACAGACAAGGCCTTATTAGCCGCTACTGCGTCATCGACGATACCTTCTCCCGCTTCATTGCACCGTTGGAGAATTGGACCAGCATGCCGGTGTCAATGCAGGCCAAATTCGATGTCACTCACCATGCCGGCCTCTTCCTAGACGCGTTGCGAAATGCCGGTCATATGCTTGGCAACTAGGGCTGGCGGAACGCATCTGTGGATCTTTGCATCCGCCTGGGCGTTTGAGCCGGCGGCTCATCGAGGTTCTGCAGCGCACGGATGTGCCACGGCCGGGGTGATAGCCGCCTCTGCCCAACAGATCGCCGGCGAGGGCTTGTCGGACAATGAATGTCGTCAATCCACCGTCCGAGAAATGGTGTCTGGCTCACAAGAAGCACAGCGAATTGAGACTGAAACGCAGTCCAGCTGGGAAATCCAGCGCGAAGGCCGGAAGGTAACTTATCTGCGATAGAGGCAACGGGAAGGCGCCTTCCACTTATAAGGCAGCGCCCAATATGTCGGTACTCGCCTGAGGAATTCCCATGGCGGGCAGGGCTACCTCGCGATCCGATCTCGTTGTACCTCAGACCGGACTCGATGTTACGAATTTCCTCAGCGGCTTGCCCGCATGCCACCGCCAGTTCCCCGACCACGTGCTCACGATAGGCACGAACGATATGAGTCCCCTCCGACATAGCAGTCCTCGGGAATGCGCGAATGTTGATACACCTCGAAGGAGAGCAACGGCGCGCCAAACAGCCTCTCATCGCACCAAGTCGTACATAGGGCGCATTCCTGTTCCGGCCGTCCCGCGCGATGCTCGATCCATCTTTCCAGAACAGCGGAGCAAGCCAGTGACGCCCACGAAGCTTCTGATTGGGCAGATCGCCATTGTGTTCGCCATCGTTCTCCTCGGCGTGTGGGCTGCCACGCAATGGTGCGCTCATATGCTAGCCTTTCAGGAACAACTCGGCGCGCCATGGTTTGTCGCGGCTGGCTGGCCGATCTACGAGCCGTGGAAACTGTTGGAATGGTGGTTCCAATTCGATGCCTATGCGCCCGAGGTATTCGACAAGGCGGGCATGCTTGCGGGCACCAGTGGATTCATGGGCTGTGCCGCTGCGATCGCTGGTTCCCTCTGGCGCGCGCGCCAGCGCGGCTTGGTCACCACCTATGGCTCCTCTCGATGGGCGGCGACGCGGGAGATCGAGAAAGCAGGGCTGTTTCAGCCGGCAGGCGTGTTCCTCGGCAAACTGAAGGACCGGTATCTGCGTCATGACGGGCCTGAGCACGTCATGGCCTTTGCGCCGACACGTTCCGGCAAGGGCGTCGGACTGGTTGTCCCAACCCTTCTCTCCTGGTCCGGCTCGGCCGTCATTCACGACATCAAAGGCGAGAACTGGCAGCTGAGCTCCGGCTGGCGGTCGAGGTTCTCGCATTGCCTTTTGTTCAATCCGACTGATCCGCGATCGGCCCGCTACAACCCGCTGCTGGAGGTACGCAAAGGTTCGGACGAGATTCGCGATGTCCAAAACATCGCCGACATTCTAGTCGATCCGGAAGGCGCGCTGGAGCGGCGGAATCATTGGGAGAAGACCAGTCATTCACTCCTCGTCGGCGCTATCTTGCACGTGCTCTACGCCGAAGAGGAAAAGACTCTTGCCCGCGTCGCCACCTTTCTGTCGGACCCGCAACGCTCGTTTGCCGCGACTTTGCGGCGAATGATGACGACCAACCATCTCGGCTCGGCCAATAAGCCTCAGGTCCATCCCGTCGTGGCCTCGGCGGCACGAGAGGTGTTGAACAAATCGGAGAACGAACGTTCAGGCGTCCTCTCGACCGCCATGTCTTTTCTCGGCCTATACCGTGATCCGACCGTGGCGGCGGTAACATCGGACTGCGACTGGCGCATTGCCGATCTGATGGATGCGGAGTGGCCGATGTCGCTCTATCTGGTCGTGCCGCCATCGGACATCTCGCGCACCAAGCCCTTGGTGCGACTGATCCTGAACCAGATCGGCAGGCGGCTGACGGAGCGCCTCGAGGGTGACCCAAAGAAGAGCCGCAAGCATCAACTGCTGATGATGCTGGATGAGTTTCCGGCGCTCGGTCGCCTCGACTTCTTTGAGACCGCGCTCGCGTTTATGGCCGGTTACGGAATTCGTGCCTACTTGATCGCGCAATCGTTGAACCAGATCTCCAAAGCGTATGGCGACAACAACGCCATTCTGGACAACTGCCATTTGCGAATTGCCTTTTCCTCCAATGATGAGCGCACGGCCAAGCGAATCTCGGACGCGCTTGGCACGGCCACGGAACTCAGATCCATGCGCAACTATGCGGGCCACCGGCTGGCACCTTGGCTCTCGCATGTCATGGTGAGCCGCCAGGAAACCGCCCGCCCGCTGCTGACACCGGGCGAGGTGATGCAATTGCCGCCCGCGGACGAACTGGTGCTGGTTTCGGGATTGCCCCCCATCCGGGCCAAAAAGCTGCGATACTATGAGGATCACAATTTCACCGAGCGGGTGCTGCCTTCGCCGGTGTTGCGCGACGGACCCTACGCGGACTGCCCGATGTCGCGGCCGGACGATTGGACTGGGCAAGTACGCGGCGTCGACCGTCGTCTTGCGTCCGACGATGAAAGCGCTGGCACCGCGCTTGCGGACGAGGGAGGTGTTCAGCAGCAGCGCCATCCTGGCCTACCCGAAGAACATACCGCCGTCACCCAGGAACCGGACCAGGACGATCTGTCCGGACCCGCAGACGATGATAGCGAGGCGATGGCGGACAAGCGCGTCATGGACCGGATCTCCACCGTCGCAGGTGCCTATGGCATCAACGAGGGAAGGGGCGATGATAAGGATATCGTCCCCGGCTTCTGAACGCTTTCCGCAGTTCAGACGTATCTCAGCGTAGATAACGGCCGTAAGCAATTTTGGGCATCTCGATAATGCTTGTTCCGCCGCCGGCCCGCCAGCGCCGGCCAGTTGGAACAAGCGCATGAAGCCCCACCGCATTCGTCACCAGTTTCTGCTCGAACCGGAATTGAGCGAGAAGCTGGACAACCTCAGCCGCGATCCCTCGACCACAAAATCCGCGGTCGTCGCGAAGGCCGTAGAAGCTTTCATCGAGCGGCGTGGCGAGAATGAACTCGATCGGCGCTATGGCATGAGGCTGGACCGTCTTTCCCGCGACCTCAGTCACGTCAGGCGCGATGTCGACATGACATTGGAAAGCTTGGCGCTCTTCATCCGCTTTTCGATCACGCTTCATGCCCACACGCCTGTTCCGGACAAGGCGACGCAGGCGATTGCCCAGGAGCGTTTCGACAAATTCGTCGAGCAGGTCGGTCGCCAGATCGCATCGGGGAAACGCTCGCTTGGCAAAGACAATGGCGGAGGAGGGGAAGCATGAGCGCTCATCCAGAGGCCGACCACCGACGCCGCGCCATGCTGCGCACCGCCATGGGTCCGACGATCACTGAGGCGCTGGCCGATCCATTGGTCATCGAGGTGATGGTCAATCCCGATGGTGCGCTGCGGCTCGACCGGCTGGGAGAAGGCCGAATCGATACGGCCGTGCATATGCATCCTTCCGAGGCGGAACGCATCATCCGCCTGGTCGCTTCCCACGTGCGTGCCGAGGCGCATGCGGACAATCCGATTGTCAGCGCCGAATTGCCATCGGGCGAACGCTTCGAGGGACTGCTGCCGCCTGTCGTGCTGGCGCCTTGCTTTGCCATCCGCAAACCAGCCGCAAAGCTCTACACGCTGGCCAACTATGTTGCGGATCGCATCATGTTGCCGCTGCAGGCCGATGCGTTGATAAAGGCAGTCCGAGAACGGCGCAACATCCTTGTCGCCGGAGGCACGTCGTCGGGTAAGACGACGCTTGCCAATGCACTGCTGGCCGAAGTCGCCGAATGCGACGAGCGAGTGATCCTCATCGAGGACACCCGCGAACTGCAATGCGCAGCAAAGGACTGCGTTGCCCTGAGAACCAGGCGGGGCTCGGTCACACTCGCCGATCTCGTGCGCTCGACGCTCCGGCTCCGCCCCGACCGCATCATCGTCGGTGAAGTCAGGGGCGCGGAAGCGCTGGACATGCTCAAGGCATGGAACACCGGGCACCCCGGCGGCATCGCCACGGTTCATGCCAATTCGGCGCGCTCTGCCCTCTATCGCATCGAGCAGCTTGCACAGGAAGCTGTCGTCACCGTGCCGCGCCGCCTCATCGCCAATGCCATCGATCTCATCGTCTTCATCGCGGGGCGCGGCTCGTCGCGCCGCATCGATGCAATCGCTGAGGTCACAGGTCTCGACGGCAGCGGCGACTACGCCCTCACCCCACTCACGCCTCCGCAACTCCAGCAACTCTGAAAGGCCCCCTTATGCGCAAGAAGCTCCGCTTTCTTTCGTTTGCCGCGCTCGCGTTTCTTCTCACAGTTCCGGCGCACGCTGCCGGCTCCGGCATGCCTTGGGAACAGCCGCTGCAGCAGATCCTGGAATCGGTGCAGGGACCGGTCGCCAAAATCGTCGCGGTGATCATCATCATCACCACCGGCTTGACCCTTGCCTTCGGCGATACTGCAGGCGGTTTCCGCCGGCTGATTCAGATCGTCTTCGGCCTGTCGATCGCCTTCGCCGCATCGAGCTTCTTCCTCTCGTTCTTCTCCTTCGGCGGCGGGGCGCTCGTCTAATGGCCGCCGGAGTGCAACATATCGAGGGCTTCGAGGTTCCCGTTCACCGGGCCTTGACTGAACCGATCCTGCTGGGCGGCGCGCCGCGGGCGGTGGCGATCCTCAACGGCACGGTGGCTGCGGCCATCGGACTAGGCTTGCAGCAATGGATTGCCGGGCTAGTGCTCTGGCTTGGCGGCCACACGCTCGCGGTCTTTGCCGCAAGGCGCGATCCCGACTTTGCCAGCGTGCTTGTCCGTCACCTTCGCCTGAGGGGATGGCTCGCATGCTGAACCTTTCGGAATATCGCGGCAAGGCCGACCGGCTTGCCGACCATCTGCCCTGGGCAGCACTGGTGGCGCCCGGCATCGTGCTCAACAAGGACGGCAGCGTTCAGCGGACTCTTCGGTTTCGCGGGCCCGATCTGGAAAGCTCGACCGAAGCCGAACTCATCGGCATCTGCGCCCGGGCCAACAATGCGCTTAGACGCTTTGGCTCCGGCTGGACATTGTTTTTCGAGGCCGAGCGCATCGAAGCGCTGGGCTATCCGTCCTCGCGTTTCCCGGACGCGGCGTCATGGCTGGTTGATGAAGAACGGCGTGCTGCCTTCGAAGGCAAGGTCGCGCATTTCGAGAGCCGCTATCACCTGACCTTGCTGTCCATGCCGCCACCGGACGCCCAGGCGCGGGCGGAAAGCGCGCTCGTCGACTCGCATCATTCAGAAGGCGAAAGAGACTGGCGCCAGGAGATGGCGCGGTTCCGTGACGAGACCGACCGTGTGCTGGATCTTCTGTCGGGCTTCATGCCCGAAGTGCGTCCGCTCGATGACGCCGAGACGCTGACATACCTGCACGACACGATCTCGACCCGCCGCCATCCGGTCGCCGTGCCGGAAATGCCAATGTATCTGGACGGCATCCTGGTCGATGTGCCGCTTACCGGCGGCTTGGAGCCGATGCTGGGTGAGCAACATCTTCGCACACTTACCATCCTCGGCTTTCCGAACCTCACCCGGCCCGGAATCCTCGATGCCCTCAATCATCAGGATTTCGCCTATCGCTGGATGACGCGCTTCATTCCGCTCGACAAGACCGAGGCCACCAAGACGCTGACCCGCTTGCGCCGGCAGTGGTTTGCCAAGCGCAAATCGATCGTCGCAATCCTGCGCGAGGTTGTAAGCAACGAACCCGTTCCGCTCGTCGACAGCGACGCCGACAATAAGGCGCTCGACGCCGATGAAGCACTTCAGGCGTTGGGCGGCGATCATGTCGGCTTCGGGTATCTCACTGCAACGGTGACGGTATGGGACGAGGATCGCCAAGCCGCCGCTGAGAAACTTCGCGCGGTCGAGCGCATCATCAATGGGCTCGGGTTCACCACCATCCGCGAAAGCGTCAATGCGGTCGAAGCCTGGCTCGGCTCGCTGCCGGGTCATGTCTATGCCAACGTTCGTCAGCCGCTCGTTCACACGCTGAACCTTGCCCATCTCATGCCGCTTTCCTCGGAGTGGGCCGGTCCTGCGGCGAACGAGCATCTGGCTGAAGTCACTGGACGAGAGGCCCCGCCGCTCCTCATCGCCGAAACCAGCGGGTCGACTCCGTTCCGGCTTTCTTCCCATGTCGAAGATGTCGGCCACATGCTCATCGTTGGACCGACCGGCGCCGGAAAATCGGTGCTGCTTGCCCTGATCGCCCTGCAGTTTCGTCGCTATGCCGGCGCGCAGGTCTATGTCTTCGACAAAGGCAATTCGGCGCGCGCGGCAACGCTCGCCATGGGTGGAGAGCATCATGTCTTGGGTTCGGACGGTGCGCTTGCCTTCCAGCCACTGCGCAATATCGGTGATCAGGGTAGGCGCAGCTGGGCAGCTGAATGGATCGCCGGCCTGATTGCCCATGAGAACGTCACCCTCACGCCGGAGGTGAAGGAGGCGATCTGGTCGGCGCTCAACAGCCTCGCCACCGCGCCGGCGCAGGAGCGCACGCTGACCGGTCTGTCGGTCCTGCTTCAGTCCAATGCACTGAAGTCCGCCTTAATGCCCTACACGCTCGACGGTCCCTTCGGCCGATTGCTCGATGCCGATGACGATCGGCTGGCCTTGTCGGATGTGCAGTGCTTCGAGACCGAGGAGCTGATGCATAGCCAAAGCGCTGTGCTGCCTGTGCTCACCTATCTCTTCCATCGCCTTGAGGAGCGGTTCGACGGGCGACCGACGCTGCTCATGCTCGATGAGGCCTGGGTCTATCTCGACAATCCGCTTTTTGCTGCCCGCATCCGCGAATGGCTGAAGGTGCTGCGAAAGAAGAACGTATCGGTGATCTTCGCCACGCAGTCGCTTGCCGACATCGCCGGCTCTGCAATAGCGCCGGCGATCATCGAGAGCTGCCCACAGCGCATTTTTCTCCCCAATGATCGTGCCGTGGAACCGCAGGCACGGACTGCCTATGAGCGCTTCGGTCTCAACAACCGGCAGATCGAACTGATCGCCCGGGCCACGCCGAAGCGGCACTACTATTTGCAGTCGCGCTGCGGCAACCGTCTCTTCGAGCTCGGGCTCGGCCCCATCGCGCTTGCACTTTGCGGCGCCTCGGGTCCAGCCGCGCAAAGCCTGATCGACAGGGTCCTGTCCGAGCACGGGCAGGACAGCTTTGTCTTTCGCTTCCTCGGCGCCCGCGGCCTCGATTGGGCGGCCGAGCTTCTCCAGCAATTCCCTCAACCAACCAAGGAGCAATCGTCATGATGCGGCGCCGCTTTCTCTCGAGCCTGATCACCCTTTCGTTGATCGCCAAGCCGATGGCCGACTACGTGCAGCCGGCCTACGCGCTCATCGTGTTCGATCCGTCGAACTACGCTCAGAACGTGCTCACGGCGGCGCGCTCGCTGGAGCAGATCAACAACCAGATCCAGTCGCTCCAGAACCAGGCGACCGTGCTGCAGAACATGGCACGCAATCTTCAGAGTCTGGATTTTTCTTCCGTGGGTCAGCTTACCGGCTCGCTCCAACGGATCGACGGTCTGATGGACCAGGCAAGTGGCCTGAGCTTTGATCTCAACAAGCTTCAGGACCAGTGGCGTAATCAATATCCGGAAAGCTACGACGCCACGATCAAGGTCAGCGATGTAGCGAGCGCCGCACGTGACCGCTGGCAAAGCGCAATGCAGGCATTCCGTCAGACCATGGGTGTTCAGTCGCAGATCGTCGAGAATGTTCGCGGTGATGGCGACCTGCTTGCCGATCTCGTCAACCGCAGCCAAGGCGCGGCCGGTGCGCTTCAGGCAAGTCAGGCCACTAACCAGCTCCTTGCGCTTTCGACCAAGCAGCAGATGCAGATCCAGACGCTGCTCGCAACGCAGTTCCGCGCTGAGGCCGAGGATGCGGCGCGCAAGGCGCAGTCCGAGGAGGCCGCGCGCGAGACGACAAAGCGCTTCCTCGGCACAGGCACGGCCTATCCCGGCAACTGATCACCAATCTCTTGACGACGAGGAAGGCGGCATGAACGACCTTGGGGTCATTGATCGCTTCATGGAGACCTTCATCCGCTACATCGATAGCGGGTTCGGTCTGCTCTCGGGCGATGTCGCCTTCCTTACCACGACCCTGATCGGCATCGACGTCACACTTGCCGGCCTCGCCTGGGCATTCGGCGGCGAACCCAACATTTTCGGCCGGCTCATCCGCAAAGTGCTCTATGTCGGCGTCTTTGCCTTCATCTTGAATAACTTCAAGAACCTCGCCGACATCATCTATCGGTCCTTCGCTGGCCTCGGCATCAATGCGTCCTCAGGCAATCTCTCCGCCGACAATCTCCTGCATCCGGGCCGCATTGCCGCAACCGGTTTCGAGGGCGCCTGGCCGCTTCTCGATCAGGCAAGCCAGCTTCTCGGCTTCCCAGAAATCTTCGGCAACGCGCTCACCATCTTCGTGCTGCTCGTGGCCTGGTTCCTGGTCATCATCGCCTTCTTCATCCTCTCCATCCAACTCTTCATCACCATCCTCGAATTCAAACTCACCACTCTGGCCGGATTCATTCTTGTGCCCTTCGCGCTTTGGAACCGGTCAGCGTTTCTCGCCGAGCGCGTGCTCGGCAATGTCATCTCGTCGGGCATCAAGGTGATGGTGTTGGCCGTCATCATCGGCATCGGCTCCACGCTCTTTGGCGAGTTCGCTTCCGCGCTGCAAGGCAAGGAGCCGGATCTGGCCGCCGCCATGTCACAGGTCCTGGGCGCCTTGGCGCTCCTTGGTCTCGGCATTTTCGGACCTGGGATAGCCTCCGGTCTTGTCTCGGGCGCGCCGCAGCTTGGCGCGGGCGCCGCACTTGGAACCACGGCAGCCGCAGCCGGTGCATCGCTCGTTGCCGCAGGCGCAGCATTTGCCGGCGCGCGCACGGCAACCGGCAGCGGTCTCACCGCACTCCGTGCCGGCACGACCATGGGGTCAGCGGCTTCTACGGCCTGGCAGATCGGGCGCGCAACATCGCCCGAGTCCGGCCTGTCCGGTGTAGCTGCTGGAATGCATGGTGTGACCAGCGCCGCCGCCGGCGCCGCAATGCGGGCGGCACGATCTGCCGCAGGAGGCTTCGGGCGCAGCGTTGATGCCGGGCGCGAAGCTGCCTGGACCGCGACCGGTGGTGCGCCGACCGCATCCATGACCGGAAGCCCTACTGGTCCGGTCGCTGATGCCGCGCCCGGCTGGGCCAGGCGCCTGCGTTCGGAACAGACAGCCCGTGCCCACCGTCACACCGCCATGCAGGCCGTCCGTGAAGGCGACAGGCCGGGAGGCAGCGCCAATCCCTCTCTCAACGACAAGGACGACTAAATGCTATTCAAGCGACCCATTCAACGTTACGGCAAGACGCCCGAGCCGGTCACGCCGTATCAGAAGGCCGCGCAGCTCTGGGACGAGCGCATAGGCTCATCTCGAGTGCAGGCCCGCAACTGGCGGTTCATGGCTCTTGGCTGTCTGACCTTGGCGGCCGGACTTTCCGGCGGACTCGTGTGGCAGTCGATGCAGAGCCGCGTCGTGCCTTACGTCGTCGAGGTCGACGGCTTCGGCGAGGCACGCGCCGTTGCGCCGGCAATCCGGGACTACGAGCCCTCCGATGCCCAGATCGCGTGGCATCTCGGCCGCTTCATTCAGAATGTCCGTTCCGTTTCCACCGATCCGGTGCTGGTGCGGCAGAACTGGCTTTCGGCCTATGACTTCGCCACCGACCGCGCGGCGCTCTTTCTCAACGAGTACGCCAAGGCGAACGATCCTTTCGGCCAGATCGGCACACGCAGCGTGTCGGTGCAAGTGACCAGCGTGGTCAGGGCTTCCGACAGCTCGTTCCAGGTCAAATGGGCCGAGCAGGTTTTTGAGCGCGGCAGCCTTGCCAGCACGACGCGCTGGACCGCGATCCTCACCATCGTGATCCGCCCGCCAAGTAATACTGACCAACTGCGCAACAACCCGCTCGGCGTCTTCATCAATGCGATCGACTGGTCGCGCGAGCTCGACAGTGCTGCGCCGACGTCCGTTTCCCCGAAAGGAGTCCACCAATGAAGAATAGAATGTCGTCGGTCCGTGCCGTGCTGATCCTGTCGGCCTCTACAGCAGTCCTCTCCGCCTGCGCGTCGAAGCCGGTACCGCCGCCTGAGATTTCCTATGATGCTGCCGATTTCAAACCAGCCGCAATCGAGAAGCCGCCGGAGAAGCCGGTCAAGATAGTCGAAGTGCCAAAGCCGCTGCCGTTGCCAGGTCAGCTACAGCCCGATCCGGGCAGGGTGGCCGATGACAAGCGCTCTCCTGAAGAACGGGTCTCCGATGCCAATAAAGCAGCGACGCAGCAACCCACCAGGTATGGGTACGTGAATGCGGTTCAGGTCTATCCATTCGCCGATGGCGCACTCTATCAGCTCTATGCCGCGCCGGAGCGCGTTACCGATATCGCACTCCAGCCGGGCGAGAAGCTAACAGCCGTGTCGGCCGGCGACACGGTGCGTTGGGTGATCGGCGATACCGTCAGCGGCACCGGTGACAATCAGCGCACCCATGTGCTGGTAAAACCCTTCGCGCCGGGACTTAACACAAATCTGGTGATCACCACGGAACGACGCACCTACCATTTGCAGCTTCAAAGCACCGAGAAGACCTCAATGGCGGCGATCTCCTGGACCTATAGCGAGGACCAGATCATCGCGCTACGCCAGCGCAACGCCCAAGCCGAGGCTGCCACGCCGGTGGCGTCGAATGTGGCGCTCGAGAATATCCGCTTTCGGTATTCAATCACCGGCGACACACCACCCTGGAGGCCGACGCGCGCTTTCGACGATGGCAGCAAGGTCTATATCGAATTCCCCCGTCGCATTGATCAGGGTGAAGCGCCTCCTCTCTTCATCGTCGGTGCCGATGGGGACAGCCAGCTCGTCAATTATCGCATGCGCGGCAACTACTACATCGTCGATCGCCTCTTTGGCGCTGCAGAACTGCGTCTAGGCAGCAAGCAGCAGCAGGTGGTGCGCATCACCAGGACTGACGGCCGGCAACCGCCGCGGCGGATTCCGCTCTTTGCGCGGCCCAGCAGGTGAGGGGAGCGCTCATGACCGATACTTCCCGATCCGATGCGCCGCCGAAACTCGATCCCGAGCAGCTGCAATTGCGAGCCTCGCCCCGCCGCGCTGTCCGATTCAGGCGCGGTGTGATCATCGCCATCGCTGCAGTCGGATCCGGTGCCATTCTGGGCGTCACGATGATGGCGCTTCAAGGACCGGCATGGCGTATCAAGCACCAGGCAGAGGACCGCTATAACACCGAGCGCAAGCCACCCGCCGAGGGACTAGAAGCGCTTCCCAAGGACTATTCCGGGATCATGCCGAAGGCCCCTGTGCTCGGACCGCCACTGCCCGGCGACCTCGGTCGCCCCATCCTTGAACGCCAACGTCAGCTCGGCATCGCGCCAGGGCAGGATATCTCCGCCGAGGAGCAGCGCCTTGCCCAGCAAGCAATTGAGGCGCGCGAGTCGCAAGTCTTGTTCCGGATCGACAATCGACCCAGACAGACAGATGTCGCCGGCGGCGGGCCGAGTGCGCAGCAGCCGTCTGAGGCGCTTCCGCAATCCGGAGCGACGCGCACGTCAGCTTCCGTTGCCCCAGCCGAGGGTGACCAGAACAACCAACAGCGCAAGCTCGATTTTGTCAGTCAGCGAAACACAAGCGGGATCTACAATCCGCATGCGCTGCAGACGCCGGCCTCGCCCTACCAACTGATGGCCGGCAGCGTGATCGCGGCCAGTCTCGTCACCGGCATAAATTCCGACTTGCCTGGCCTTGTCGTCGCGCAGGTCACCGAGAATGTGCACGACACAGTCACCGGCAGCATTGTGCTCATTCCGCAAGGCTCACGCCTCATCGGCACTTATGACAGCGTCGTGGCTTTTGGGCAGAGGCGCGCATTGCTGGTCTGGCAGCGAATAATCCTGCCCGACGGTTCCTCGATCGAAATCGACAATCTGCCAGCGACGGATACTGCCGGCTATGCTGGGCTTGAAGACAAGGTCGATTTTCACACCTGGCAGCTGATCAAGGGAGTTGCTCTAGCGACGCTACTGGGCGTTGGTACCGAGTTGAGCTTTGGGGAAAACGAAAGCGACCTAGTTAAGGCGATCCGGGAATCCACTCAGCAAAACATCAGTCAAGCCGGCCAGCGCATCACCGAAAAGAACCTGAATATTCAACCCACCATTATCGTCCGCCCCGGTTGGCCCCTACGCGTGATTGTACACAAGGATCTTGTGCTGCGCCCATACCCGACTTGAACAGGAGTAATCATGGCAGATCTGAAACTTGGAAAGCTTCCGGACCGGACACCTTCGAAGATGACCATCACCGTTAGCGCGGACCTGAACCAAGCACTCAAGGACTATGCGGCGCTTTACCGCCAGACCTATGGCGAGTCTGAAACGGTAGCGGAACTCATACCTTTCATGCTGGCAGGGTTTCTGGAAGGTGACAGAGCGTTTGCCAAGGCCAGAAAGGAAAGCTTGCCCGCCGGCATGTCAGAGAAATCGCGACGCGTGTCAGGTTCAGATTCCGAGTAATCGAAGCATAAAGTTGGTCAATTGGCGCAGCCGCCCGGGTGCCTAATTTCCCGGCGGTCGCGGCCTACCGATCCGTCATGTAAGGCCTATGCGCGAACTTCGAGCAGCTGGAGGTCAAGTAAGTGCCTGGGCGGCCCGGAAACCGCGAACAGGCGCAGGGCGTGCTAGCCGCACTGATGCATGGTTTCAGACCCGTGGGAACGCCGTGCGCTTGTTACTCAGAATGAGCTCATCTCAAAGGGGCATTCAAGAGCCGCGGCGCTGAGTAGCGGAAGCCGCAATGGGGTGCGTCGCTGACATTCAGTGAAAGACTGGGCCGAACAATCCAACCTGCTTGGGCGGATACGAAGTGAAGCCCTGCCTGCAGGGTTCCGGCGGGTCCCAGCCCTCTGCCATGCGACCCCCTTTGGGAAATACCCGCGTCGTCACAGCATCGTAAAGTGGCGTCATATGCACTATCGAATTGTTAGCCCGTCTTATGCACGACGACCCGTCTGAGAGATTGGCGGATGTAGCCTAAGCGATTGAATTTGGCGTAGGATTCGGTTGTCTAAGCCAGTCCTGCCACCACGTCTCGCGAGCCACACCCGCCATGACCGACGATACGTTGCTGCCGCTCTCATTTCCAGCCGTTGGGCGCAAGAAGATCACAGCTGCGTTTGACGGCGGACGCATCACCTCGGATGGTGGCGTCATGCTTTTGGCCGCGGCCGAGCGACGCCTGCAACTGGCCGACAGGCTGGCGGCTGCGATCCACGATCCGCGCGACCCACAGCGGGTGACGCACGCCATGGCCGACATTCTGCGCGCCCGCATCTTTGCGATCGCATGCGGCTACGAGGATGCCAACGATCTCGATCGGCTGCGCACCGACCCGGCCTTCAAGCTCGCCTGCGGGCGGCTGCCCGACAGCGGGATTGATCTGTGCTCGCAGCCGACCTGCTCGCGCCTGGAGAACCTGCCAGACCTGCGCACCGTCATCCGGCTCGGCTGGGTGCTGGTCGATCTGTGGCTGTCGAGCTATGCCGCGCCGCCCAAAAGCGTGACGCTCGACATCGACGACACTGTGGATGTCGTTCACGGCCATCAGCAGCTCTCGCTCTTCAACGCCCATTACGACGAGCGCTGCTTCCTGCCGATCCACATCTATGACGCCGCGACCGGACGTCCGGTCGCCATGATCCTGCGTCCTGGCAAGACCCCGACGGGCAAGGAGATCCGCAGCCATCTGCGCCGGCTTGTCAGGGGCCGGCCACCCGCATCCTGGTCCGCGGCGACGGCCACTATGGCCGGGCGGAGGTCATGGCCTGGTGCGAGAACAATGCGCTCGACTACCTCTTCGGATTGCCCGGCAACAAGGTTCTCCAGCGTCTCGTTGATGAAGCCGCCGACGATATCCGCACCCGCCGCGCGCTCGAGCAAAAGCCGGTGCTGCGCGGCTATGCCGAGACCCGATACAAGGCGAAATCCTGGAAGACGCAGCGTCGCGTCTGCGCCCGCATCGAGGCAACCACCCGCGGCCTCGACATCCGCTTCGTCGTCACCAATCTCGACAAAGCCTCCGCCGAGCATGTCTACGACGTGATCTACTGCGCCCGCGGCCAGGCCGAAAACCTGATCAAGATGCACAAGAGCCAGCTTGCCTCCGACCGTACCAGCTGCCGCTCACCGATTGCCAACCAGGTGCGCCTCGTCCTGCACACCGCCGCATACTGGCTGATGCTCACCCTGCGCGAGGCGGTGCCCACAACCGATCATCTCAGCAGCGCCGAGTTCGCCACGCTGCGGCTCAGGCTCCTCAAGCTCGGCGCCCGCGTCATCGAAACCGTCTCGCGCATCCGCCTGGCCTTCGCCGCCGCCTGTCCCGAGGCCAGCCTGTTCCGACAAATCGCTCTCACGCTGCAGCCCGCAGGACCATGAGCGCCGGGGCATCAAAGCCCCGCCGAACCGACACCTTGACCCTCCAGCGCGTTCCAAAGTCCAGTCTCAGCTGCGGTGAAAAAGACGCCTTACACCTGCATGACCGAACGCTCAACGGCGCTCGAACCACAAGGCTCATGAATAGGACGGGTTAGCTGCTGGTTTCGGCGATTTTGAGGAGGTTCGCGATCGACTGAAGACGGTGACGTTCGTCTGTGGCACTCAGACTGCCACTGAGTGCCTGGCCGTTCCACTTTCGAAATATTTGTCGAACTTCGCTGCAATGCTCCTTACAAAGGGACGACTTTCCGCCGATACGACGTAACTGTCACCTTGGAGTTCAAGCGGTCGAGCAGGGTCGCCAATGGCGATGGAGCTTGCTTGGAAAAGAAGCTTTTGTCCGGCTTCCCCGAAGCGTTCCACCAGATCGGCTGCTGAAAAGCCGAAATCGCACATCAAGCGCTCGATGATCCAGCCGCGAACACGGTCATCTTCGGAAAACGCGATGCCGCGGACCGTGGCCAGATGTCCCCCCTCGACCATGCGTCCATATTCGGCTGTCGACGGCATGTTCTGCGAATAGCCCTGTCGAAACCGGCTGATCGATGACGGCCCGAGCCCGATCAGTGTTTCGCAGCGATCCTCGGTGTAGCCCTGGAAATTGCGGCGGATTGTTCCCGCGCGAGCCGAGACTGCAAGCGCATCATCCGGCCTGGCGAAATGGTCTATTCCAATCGCCTCGTATCCGGCGCCCATGATCAGACGGGCGGCAATTTGCCACTGAGCGAACCGTTCGGCCGGACCCGGCAACCATGCCTCGTCGATCATAGTCTGATGCTTCTTGAACCAGGGCACATGCGCGTAGCCGAACAGCGCCATCCGGTCCGGCTCCAGAGTCAGCGCCTGCGCCACGGTGGAACAGACGCTCTCCCTGGTCTGATGCGGCAGGCCGTAAAGCAAATCGAGGTTCACGGACCCTACGCCGCGAGAGCGAATGCCGTCTACAACCGCCTTGGTCTGCAAAAAGCTCTGTTCGCGATTGATCGCCTTCTGCACCTTCGGATCGAAATCCTGAACGCCGAGGCTCGCCCGCGCCATGCCGATCTCGGCAAGTGTATCAAGGCGGGCTTCGTCCATGTCGTTGGGTTCGATTTCGACGCTGATCTTCGCATCGGCAAGAAAATCGAAGCTATCCCGCAGGACAGTTCCCAAGGCTATCATATCCTCGGGCTTCAGCATGGTCGGCGAGCCGCCGCCGAAATGCACGGCGCGGACATGGGCCTTGCCGCCGACAAGACCGGCGACAGTCGCGATCTCCGCGTGAAGCGAGCGGAGATACGAAGCCACCGGCTCGTAGCGGCGGGTCTGCTTTGTATGGCACGCACAGAACCAGCACAGCCGGTCGCAATAAGGGATGTGCAGGTAGAGCGAGACCTCGTCACCGCTTTCGAGCGCCTTCAACCAGCTTCGATAGACATCAGCGTCGACGCCAGGATGGAAATGCGGCGCGGTCGGGTAACTGGTATAACGCGGGACGTTCTCGCCAAGCCTGGCAGCTAATTCCGGTCTCATTTGGTGGTCCGCCGTTTTTGCCTCGCCGGAAGTCTGGACGCGTCGAAGAGCCAATGCCCTGATTTCGGTCAGCCTCCAGCACGGACAAACTGCCGCAAGGATTTCTCTGCCATCGCTTGCTATCCTGTCGAAACTTGGGATCGGTAGCGCGAGCGTAATGACAGTACGGCAAGACATTCACAGTTCCGGCATTCCCGTTCTTTGCCTGTCTTGCGCAGCACGACTTCGCGGCGTCTGCGCTGCGCTCGATCCAAACCATTTGGTTGGGCTCGCCAAAACTTCGTCGCGGCACAAGCTCGAGCCGGGGGTCGAACTGATCGCCGACGCCGAGGCCGTCGACAGCTATTCAAACTTGCTTTCAGGCGTTGTGAAGCTGACGAAGTGCCTTTCGGACGGCCGCCAGCAGATTGTCGGTCTTCGGTTCGCACCGGATTTTCTGGGACGGCCCTTCAAGGTGAAAAGCACGATCAATGTGGAAGCGGCAACCTCCGTCTCGCTGTGCTCGTTTCCGAAGGCGGCCGTTGAACGGATAATGAAGGAATCACCGGGACTCGAGCATCGCCTGCTCAAGCAGACGCTGGACGAACTCGACGAGGCACTTGAATGGATGGTGACTCTCGGGCGCAAGACCGCACCGGAGAAGGTGGCGAGCTTTCTCCTCATGATCGCCCGGAATATGGATTCCAGTATCGACCCGGCGGCTGGGTCGGCATGCTTCGATCTGCCGCTGACACGTGCCGACATCTCTGATTTCCTTGGACTGACGAACGAGACCGTGAGCCGCCAGCTTACGCGATTGCGGGCTGACGGCGTGATCCGGATCGAGAACAAACGCCATGTAACGGTCGACAGCATGAGCCGGCTGGAGCAGCGCTGCGGCGGCCGAGGCGCGCGGCAACCGGCCTTTGAATGAGACCTAAGCGTCGGGGCCTTCGTCGCTTATTACGATCCGCGGCAGGACATGCTCGCGTTCGAAAGCGATGTGTCGCCGCAAGCCTTCGAAGAAGCCGCGTAGCATGAATCCGACAGCTTCCGCGCTCTCTATCGGATCACCATGACCGATCGCTAGGAGCGTTTCGGCCACCTCGCCAGCGAAGCATTGATCCTCAAGGTGCTCGATGCGCAACCGGCTGGTAGAGGCAAGTTTGGCCTCGGCCGGGGTCAAGTGCGCCTCATACGCAGGGAAAATCACCCTCTCCTCAAACCCATGAATGTCACGGAGCAGCGGAACGATCTTCTTGGCCGTTCCAAGACATTTGAGGCGGTCGACGTTCGGCAGTGCATCGGCAATGCTTTCCAGCGAGAAGCAGAGCTCCAGCTTTTCCCGATGGGCAAGCTTCATGACCTCGCCCGGAATCGCCTCTGTGCCGGCCTGGCGCGAGAAAGCCGCACTTGTCCATGAGCGGGTTGGCCCGTGCTGCGTTTCCTTGTTCAAATCGCCACCTTCTGATTGCACCGAACTCGATGCTGCCCGAAGCAAAATCGTGCGGCTCTGACATGGATCAGGGCGAGCAGGCGGCAACTACGGAATTAATGCACCGCGGATTTGGCGTCCGCGCATTGGAATCCTGGTCGGGGACATGTCATGAAATTCGGCACGGAGATCGTCGTTCTAAGCCTGTTTGCTTTTGCGGCCCTGGTGGCTGCCGGCTTCGGCGTAGAAGGACCTTTTCGCCAGCATATGGGGGTTTTGTTCGTCGCCGTGGCTGGCTTTACCGCGATCCTGCTGCGCAACACAGATTTCAAGCCGGCGGCTCCGGTCGACACCTCCGCTTACATGGATGGCCCAATCCGCTACGGAGCCATTGCAACGGTATTCTGGGGCGTCGTCGGCATGCTCGTCGGTGTGATCATTGCCCTGCAGCTGGCATACCCTCACCTCAACATCCAACCCTGGTTCAATTTCGGCCGGCTGCGGCCGCTGCACACATCCGGCGTCGTCTTTGCTTTCGGCGGCAACGCTTTGCTTTGCACGTCTCTCTATGTCGTGCAGCGCACGTGCCGCGCCCGGCTGTTTGGCGGCAAACTGGCCTGGTTTGTCTTCTGGGGTTACCAGCTGTTCATCGTCATGGCCGCGACCGGCTACCTGCTCGGCATCACCGAGAGCCGCGAATACGCGGAACCCGAATGGTATGTGGACATCTGGCTTACCATCGTCTGGGTCGCCTATCTCATCCTGTTCCTCGGCACGATCCTGAAGCGCAAGGAGCCGCATATCTACGTCGCCAACTGGTTCTACCTGTCCTTCATCGTGACCATCGCGATGTTGCATGTGATCAACAACCTGTCGATGCCGGCCTCCTTCCTCGGCTCGAAGAGCTACTCCGCCTTCTCCGGCGTCCAGGACGCCTTGACGCAATGGTGGTATGGCCACAACGCCGTCGGTTTCTTCCTCACCGCCGGGTTCCTCGGCATGATGTATTATTTCGTGCCCAAGCAGGCGAACCGGCCGGTCTATTCCTACCGCCTGTCGATCGTCCACTTCTGGGCGATCATCTTTCTCTACATCTGGGCCGGCCCGCACCACCTGCATTACACCGCCTTACCCGACTGGGCGCAGACGCTCGGCATGGCGTTCTCGATCATGCTGTGGATGCCGTCATGGGGCGGTATGATCAATGGCCTGATGACGCTGTCTGGCGCCTGGGACAAGCTGCGCACCGATCCGATCATCCGCATGATGGTGATGGCAGTCGCCTTCTACGGCATGTCGACCTTCGAAGGTCCGATTATGTCGATCAAGACGGTCAATTCGCTGTCGCACTACACGGACTGGACCATCGGCCATGTCCATTCCGGCGCGCTCGGCTGGGTTGGCATGATCTCGTTCGGCGCAATCTACTACATGGTGCCGAAACTGTGGAATCGTGAACGTCTCTATTCGCTGCGGCTCGTCACCTGGCACTTCTGGCTGGCGACGCTCGGAATCGTCGTCTACGCCGCGGTGATGTGGGTTTCCGGCATCATGCAGGGCCTGATGTGGCGCGAATACAACGAGCAGGGTTTCCTCGTCTACTCCTTCGCCGAAACCGTCGCCGCCATGCATCCCTTCTACGTCATGCGCGCCATCGGCGGTGCGATGTACCTCACCGGCGCCCTGCTCATGGCCTGGAACGTGACCATGACCATTCTTGGCCACGAGCGCGAAGAGCAACCAATGCCAGGTTCCGAGCCCGCCCTCCGGCCTGCCGAATAGGGAGCCAGACAATGGGCTTGATGGACAAACACGCGATCATCGAGAAGAACGCCACGCTTCTTCTCGTTGGCTCTCTTCTTGTGGTGACCGTCGGCGGCATCGTCGAGATTGCGCCGCTCTTCTATCTCGACAACACGATCGAGAAAGTCGAAGGCATGCGGCCCTACTCGCCACTGGAACTCGCCGGACGCAACATCTATGTGCGCGAGGGCTGCTACCTCTGCCACAGCCAGATGATCAGGCCTTTCCGGGACGAGGTCGAGCGCTACGGCCACTACAGCCTGGCCGCCGAGTCGATGTACGATCATCCCTTCCAATGGGGATCGAAGCGCACCGGGCCCGATCTCGCCCGGGTCGGTGACCGCTATTCGAACGCATGGCACGTCGCACATCTTTCCGATCCACGTTCCGTGGTGCCGGAATCGATCATGCCGAGCTATGCGTTCCTGAAGGACGCTCCGATCGAGGTGAAGGACTTCTCGACGCATCTGGTTGCGAACGCGCGTGTTGGCGTCCCGTACTCCGATGACATGATCGCGCACGCCAATGCCGATCTGATGGCCCAGGCCGACCCGAATGCCGATGCCTCCGGCGTCGAGAAACGCTATCCGAAAGCCAAACTCGGTGATCTGGACGGCAATCCGCAGCAGGTGACCGAGATGGATGCCCTCGTCGCCTATCTGCAAATGCTGGGAACACTGGTCGATTTCAAGACCTATGACGATGCAGCCGGCTACCGCTGAGGGGGACGCAATGAGCTATAATTTGATGCGGGAATTCGCGGACAGCTGGGGTCTGCTTGCCATGGCGCTCTTCTACGTCGGCTGCATTGCCTTTTCCTTGCGTCCCGGCGGCAAAACACAGGCCGATCAAGCCGCCCAGATTCCACTCAAGGACGACTGATCATGAGCAGCGAGCATATCGATGAAGTCTCGGGCATCTCAACGACCGGTCATGAATGGGACGGGATAAGGGAACTCAACAACCCATTGCCCCGATGGTGGGTGATAACCTTCTACATCACCGTCGCTTGGGCGGTGGCTTATACAATTGCGTATCCGGCTTGGCCGATGCTGTCTTCCGCGACCAAGGGTGTGCTTGGCTATTCTAGCCGCAACGCTGTCAAGATTGAGCTGGCGGCTGCCGAAGCCGCCAAGGGCAAATATGTCGCGGCCATCCAGCAGAAGACCGTATCCGAGATCGCAGCCGACGACGCGCTGCGTGAATTCGCGGTAGCGGCCGGCGGAGCTACCTTCAAGGTCAATTGCGTGCAATGCCACGGCTCGGGCGCCCAAGGGTCGAAGGGCTTTCCAAACCTGAACGACGATGACTGGCTGTGGGGCGGCACGACCGAGCAGATCCAGCAAACGATCGCGCACGGCATCCGTTTCGCATCCGACCCGGATACTCGGCAGTCGGAAATGCCCCCCTTCGGTGACATCATCACGCCCGAACAGATCGCACAGGTCGGCGCCTATGTCGCCAGCCTCTCGGGCAAGGTCCAGGATGCAAGTCTTATCGAGCCCGGCGCCAAGGTATTCGGGGAAAACTGCGTCGCCTGTCATGGCGATAATGCGAAAGGCAACAAAGAGCTCGGCGCGCCCAATCTGACCGATGCGATCTGGCTCTACGCACCCGGCGAGACAGCCATCGCCGTCCAAGTCCGCGCGCCGAAGCACGGTGTCATGCCGGCCTGGATCGGGCGTCTCGGCGAGACCAAGGTTAAGGAACTTGCGGTTTATGTCCATTCGCTTGGCGGCGGAGAATAGGAACGGAAGCCTATTCTCGGCCCTCCCCGCCAAGCGACGGGGCCCGGCACGAGTCGGGCCCCGACACCATTCCGGCATGCGGCGATTGACCTGCAGCAAGGCGGCGCGGCCCACACGGCGAAGCGGGCTCACTGCAGACCGGACGTCTGTCGAAGCAGACAAGTCCGTCGCACAACGATGTCATAGGCCGCGCGCGAGTGGAGATGCACGTGCTGGATAAAACGCAGATGGAGCGGCTCGAGGCAAAAGCGGTCAACTCCGCCAAGACACGACAGCCGCTCTATGCTCCGCGCAAGAAAATCTTCCCTAAACGCGCCTCGGGCAGCTTTCGCCGCTTCAAATGGCTGGTGATGGCGATCACGCTGGGCATCTATTATCTGATGCCCTGGTTGCGCTGGGATCGAGGTCCGTTTGCTCCTGATCAGGCCGTGCTGATCGATCTTGCCAACCGCCGTTTCTACGTCTTCTTCATCGAGATATGGCCGCAGGAATTCTACTATGTCGCCGGCCTTCTGATGATGGCCGGCATCGGCCTCTTCCTGATCACGTCCACCGTCGGCCGCGCCTGGTGTGGCTATACCTGCCCGCAGACGGTATGGGTCGATCTTTTCCTAGTTGTGGAGCGGGCGATCGAAGGCGATCGCAACGCTCGCATGAAGCTCGACGCCGGCCGCTGGACCGCGCGCAAACTGGTGCTGCGTGTGTCGAAACACGCCATCTGGCTGGTCATAGCGGCAGCTACCGGCGGCGCCTGGATCCTCTATTTCGCCAATGCGCCGACGCTGATCGGCGACGTATTCAACGGCACCGCCGCTTCGGTCGCCTACGTCACCATCGCGGTGCTAACGGCGACCACCTACACGTTCGGCGGGCTGATGCGCGAGCAAGTCTGCACCTACATGTGCCCGTGGCCGCGCATCCAGGCTGCCATGCTCGACGAGAATTCGCTCACTGTGACCTACAATGACTGGCGTGGCGAACCTCGTTCGCGGCACGCCAAGAAGGTCCAGGCTGCGGGGCAGCCGGTCGGTGACTGCGTCGACTGCAATGCCTGTGTCGCAGTCTGCCCGATGGGGATCGACATTCGCGACGGCCAACAACTCGAATGCATCACTTGCGCGCTGTGCCTTGATGCCTGCGACGGCGTCATGAACAAGCTCGGCAAGGAGCGCGGGCTGATCTCCTATGCGACGCTGTCCGACTACAACGCCAACATGGCGGTGGCGACCGCAAGCGGCTCCGGTCCCGTGAACCCTTCACTCGTCAGAACGGCCGACAGCACATTCTCCGCCAGGTTGGCGCATTTCCATATTCGCAAGATCTTCCGGCTGAGGACCTTCTTCTACATGGGCGCGTGGACGGCGGTCGGGCTTGCCTTGATCTATTCGCTGCTGACGCGCGACCGACTCGAGATCAACGTCCTGCACGACCGCAATCCGCAATTCGTGACCCTGTCAGACGGCTCGATCCGCAACGGTTACACCGTCAAGCTGCTTAACATGATCCCCGAGCCAAGGACGATCGTCGTCACGATGCAGGGCTTGCAGGGAGCCGAAATGAGCGTCGTCGGCAGTGATCTGCCGGCAGCTCGCTTGTTCGCCATCGCGGTCGAACCCGACCGGCTGAACATGCTGAAGGTTTTCGTGCGCCAGCCAGCGGGTGAGGTTCGGCACGCTGCACAAACCTTCAAGTTCCGCGTCGAGGACAGAGCGAGCTTCGAATCGGACGAATACACCGCCACCTTCAACGCACCGGAGATCGCCAGATGAGCACCAATACGCAAAAGACGCGTGAGTTCACCGGCAGGCACATGCTGCTCACCATTCTCGGCTTTTTCGGCGTGATCATCGCGGTCAATCTCACGATGGCGACACTCGCCAGCACGAGCTGGACCGGCCTTGTCGTCGAGAACACCTATGTGGCCAGCCAGCAATTCAACCGAAAGGCCGAGGAAGGGCGCGCGCAGGCGGCACTCGGCTGGACCGGCAAACTGACGATCGCTCGGGGTGAGGTCCGCTACAGCTTGAGCGATACCACCGGCAAGCCGGTCCCGTTGCATGGCGTCAAGATACTGTTTCGTCATCCCGCCTACGAGGCTGGGGACAAGGCCGTCACTCTCGCCCTCGTCTCGGACCAGGAATTTGCCGCGCAGCACTTGCCAAGGGATGGCGTCTGGATCGTCGAAGTCGACGCCGATGCCGGTCTGACAGAGCCCTATCGCGACGTTCGCCGGATCATGATTTCGCAAGGAGCCCTGCAATGAGCTGTTGTGCACCCAGCGCGGAACTGGCGCTGGATCTGACCAGTACCACATCGGTCCTGCCGTCTAGCCAGGAGATCAGGTTGGCGAGCCGATCGCTTGGCGACAATCTTTGGCAGACCGACCTTTCAGTGCCGACGGTTCACTGCGCGGCGTGCATCCAGGCCATCGAGACGGCTCTCGGAAGGCTCGATCGCGTCGAAGGCGCTCGTGTCAACCTGTCGACGAAACGGGTCGCGATCCGGTGGCGTGGGGACTCTGTGCCTCCGTTTGTCGCCGCGCTGGGACGGCTGGGCTTTCAGGCGCACCTGTTCGAAGCCGACCCTGATAAGAAGGACAAGACGCTTGCCGAGCTGATCCGCGCGGTCGCGGTCGCCGGGTTCGCCGCCGGCAACATCATGCTTCTTTCGGTCTCGGTCTGGTCCGGCGCCGAAGGTGCTACCCGCGACCTGTTTCACTGGGTCTCTGCATTGATCGCCATCCCGGCGCTCACCTTTGCCGGCGGCATCTTCTTCCGCTCGGCCTGGAATGCACTGCGCCACGGCCGCATGAACATGGACGTGCCGATCGCGGTTGGGGTGTCGCTCGCTTATGCCATGAGCCTCTACGAGACGATCAATCATGGCGATCACGCCTATTTCGACGCGTCCGTATCCCTGCTGTTTTTCCTGTTGATCGGCCGCACCCTGGATCACGTCATGCGCGAACGGGCACGGACCGCCGTGAAAGGCCTGTCCCAGTTGGCCGCACGTGGCGCCATGGTGCTGCGCGGCGATGGCGCGCGCGACTACCTGCCGGTTGGCGAGATCGAACCGGGCATGCAACTGCTGGTCGCCGCCGGCGAAAGGGTGCCTGTCGACAGCAGGGTCATTCGCGGCGCGTCGGATCTCGACTGCTCGCTGGTTTCCGGCGAGAGCACACCGAAAACCGTGGCGTCCGGGGAACAGGTTCAGGCCGGCACGCTCAATCTTACCGGCCCGCTGACCATCGAAGCGACCGCTGCCGCAAAGGACTCCTTCCTGGCGGAAATGGTTCGGCTGATGGAAGCCGCCGAAGGTGGTCGTGCGCACTATCGGCGGATCGCCGACCGTGTCTCGGCGCTCTACGCGCCGGTGGTCCATCTCACCGCCTTCGTGACGTTCCTTGGCTGGATGGCGGTAACCGGCGACTGGCACCGGGCAGTGACGATCGCGATCGCCGTTCTCATCATCACATGCCCGTGCGCGCTCGGTCTGGCCGTGCCGATCGTGCAAGTGGTCGCGGCGCGCCGCTTGTTCGAAGCCGGCATGATGGTCAAGGACGGATCGGCCATGGAGCGCCTGGCCGCGATAGACGTGGCGGTATTCGACAAGACGGGCACGCTAACGCTCGGTCAGCCCAGGCTGGTCAACGCGTCGACCATCGATCCGGCGATGCTGGCGATCGCAGCCGACATGGCGGCGCACTCCCGTCACCCGTTCTCGAAGGCCATCGCCGCATTCGCGGGTTTTGCCGGCCAGCCGAAGCTGGAAGCCGTCAGCGAGCACCCGGGTCTCGGCATCGAAGCGACGACCGCGGACAGCACCTGGCGTCTTGGCCGGCGCGGCTGGGCCGGATGGAAAGCCCGGACCGGTGGCGAAGGCAAGTATGGCGGCTATGGCGGGACGGTGCTCTCGAAGAATGGGAGGATCGTCGCCTCCTTCACGTTCGAGGACGCTACGCGCGCCGACGCCAAGGCGGCGGTCGGGCAATTGAAGAATGCCGGCGTGTCGGTCGAAATGCTGTCCGGGGATATAGCCCATGCCTGCGGCGAGGTTGCCGGGACGTTGGATATCGAGAGTTTCGTTCCGGCGCTGCTTCCCTCCGGCAAGGTTGAGCGGATCGAGGTGCTGGCCAGGGCGGGCCACAAGGTTCTGATGGTGGGCGACGGGCTCAACGACACGCCGGCCCTCGCTGCCGCGCATGTCTCGATCGCGCCGGCAACCGCCGCCGATATTGGCCGCAACGCGGCCGATTTCGTGTTCCTGCGCGAAAGCCTGCTGGCGGTGCCCCTGGCGCTGGATGTCTCGCGGCAAGCGGGAAGGCTGATCCGGCAGAATATCGCCATTGCGATCGTCTACAACGCTGTCGCCGTGCCGATTGCCATTCTCGGGCACGTCACGCCGTTGATCGCGGCGATCGCGATGTCGGCCTCATCGCTGCTGGTCATCGGAAACGCGCTGCGCCTGCAGGGCTTTAGGCTCGCCGAGCTGACGAGGGCTTCTTCGGCATCGCATTCCGGCATTCACCCATCAGCGCGGTCATCATGACGATACTCGTCTACCTCATGCCAGTCGCCCTATTTCTTGGCGCACTGGGGCTGACTGGCTTTCTGTGGGCGTTGAAGAGTGGCCAATATGAGGATCTTGACGGAGCCGCTGAGCGCATCCTCCGGGACGACAAGCCGGAACGCTGAGCCAGACCGCTGTTCCTGACGCTGTGCTGACGCCTCCCGTCAGCCGACTCGGAATAACGATTGAAGCTCCACAACCAGTTAAGTCGCTTGACGTAGATTTGTGAAAAGCCCCTGTCCCTCGAAGGACTGCGTCGCCGGTTCCGCCCCAACATAGACGCGGCCATTGTCATAACGTACGCAAAGCTGATGTTCATGTTCACGATAGGTGCGGACACGGGGTTGCAGTTACACTTGTTTGGGTTCAACTGCAGGTTTCGTGCACCCAATTTCGTCCAGATAATCGGCCCACCACTGCATCATACTGACGCGCTTTTCCCAGTGCTCTGCCCTGGCGTAAGTGCGCCGAACGTCGTTCTTTTCAATATGGGTCAGCTGTCTCTCTTGCGTCTGGATGCCACTTGCCGCATTCATTCAACAGAGTTGATGCCGTTGCTCGGAAACCGTGAGCCGCTGCTTTTTCTTGCTGTAACCCATGCGACGCAGGGCGGCGTTAAGTGTATTGTCGGAAATCGGACGAGAACCCGATCGCACACTTGGAAACAGCAGCGCCTCGCCGCCGGAAATGTCTCTGAGATCGGTCAGGATTTTGATGACCTGCCTCGAAAGTGCAACGCGGTGCGGCCGCCGCATTTTCATGCGTGCTTCCGGGATGGTCCACACCGAACCTTTGAAGTCGAACTCTTCTTATCCGGCGGCTCGCAACTCGCCGGGGCGGGGAAACAGTAGGCGCAGTTATGCGACGCTAAGTTTCCGGAAATAGCTTAGGAAACAGTTCGTCCAACGTGTCGACCGGGAAGCGTAGCGATACCGGTCCTTTCGGGGTATCGGACGCAAGCAGGCCAAGCTCGAGCACCTCGGTAAACACGCGGCGGGCCGTACGTTCCGGCAAGCCAGCGATACGTGAGGCCTCACCGCGATCGAACTCGCCGCGCAGAAGCGCCTCCTCGAGCAGCCGGAAAGCTTCGGGCTTCAGGTCGTAGCGTTGAACGAACCGCTGCAGGCGCCGGGCTAGTTGGTTCAAATCGAACAGGCTCGACATGAAACTGACCTGGTCGATGCATACGCGTAGAAACCATAAGGTAAAATCCGCCAGCGCCCGCATAGAAAGATTGCCGCGGCCGTCGCGATCGCCTTGGCGTGGCATGTCGGCGTGATCCATCATGCGTTTATAGTCGCCGCGGCTTTCCAGACCCCGCGCCAGGCCTCGGGAAATCGACCACAGCCCATGCGCGGCGATTCCTGCCTCATGGGCCATGGCGTGACTCATCAAGCGGCTGACGCGTCCATTGCCGTCTGGGAAGGGATGAATGTAATTGAACCGATGATGCGCGGCCGGAATCGCCAATATCCTAGCCGCTTTGCCCGTACGTTGGAAGCGGTACCGGCTAGCGAAATGCTCCATGAACGCTTCGACGCGATCGCTTGACGGCGGCTGGTGGCGGCCGACAGTGACATCATGTTCAGGCTGTGATCGCCACCGACCCGGAACCATCAAGAATTCTCTGTCTGCGCCGCGAATGCGCAACATCGCCTCATCGGCGTCACGGTAGAATTCCGCATGCAGCCAGCGCAAAAAATCAAGCGAAGCCGGTTCTGGGAGCTGACCCTCTGCGGCCAGGCGATCGATTTCCCCCTGCAGTCGAACATGGGCCGCGGCTTCCACCTGCAGGTTGCGTCGTTCCTGGTCTTTGTCGAATTCGCCGGCGAGGGCGCGTTCGATGTCGCGCGGGCGTGTGTTGTGGCCCTCGATCAGGTTGCTGTAATAGGTGTTCATGATGCGCACGAGATCCGCCAGGTTCGCGGCCGTGCGCGGATGCAGCTTGGCGCCGAGAACCGCCGAGCTTGCTGACAGCTCAGCCAGCGCGTCGGAGATAGGCTCCGCAACGTCTTCCAGGCGCGCCGGCTCGATGCGCTGTACGGTCTCTTCCATGATTGGCCGATGTTAGATCGCGCTAAGTACGTATATGTCAACTGAAATTTTAGCTGAGCGCCCATAACTGGCCGATCATTTGGCCGATGTTAGGCGCTACCTCGGCTTCACCGAGACGGTTGATCGACGACGCCAATGCCGATGCCGATGATGGCCGATATTCGCTATGCTTAGCGCATTGATAGCATGTACAAATTTGCGATCGGTAGGTCGATTTGGCCGATCGCTTGGCCGAACTTCGTCGGTCGCGCTGACTAGAATATACGACCAGGAAAATACAGGCGACTCCAAATGATTTCTCCAGAGATTGCGGAAGCACGCGACGCTGCGACCCGGCTGCGCGAGGACTCGAACGAGGCAGCCCAATACCGCTGAGCTCTGCGAGAGCGTGTGGAAGCCCGATGCGGGCCGCCAGGTTCTCCCGTTTGCGTTTTCTGCATGAGTTTTAAAAAACAAGTATGGAATTACCACGGTTCCGGTCGTCGGTTACGTCAATGACGGAACCGACGACATAATGATTTCCCACGCCTGGCTGGAGTATGACGGTAAGAAGACCGATGTTAGCCTCGCCGTGACAGCACATCCAGATGTCTCGCCTGCAGGACAACTCATAATCCTCGATCGGGTGGTTAAGCGTGGACACGAGTATTCCTACCATCGCGAGATGACGACGGCTTGGCTGCTTCAGCTGCAGAAAATGCGTATGGTTGGCCAGCAAGCGCTCGTTGATCATAAGATGGAAGAGCACTCGCTCATGACAGCCCGGAGCACGCAAACTGACTTGATCCGCTCCTACCTTGACGGCGAGCCGAACGGTTTGACCTATGAGAAGATCGTTGCGTTTATCGAGTCCTGATCGGTTACCGATAAGGCCAAACTTCCATCTGTGAATCTTTTTACAGGGCGCCGCCTGGTTGTGCGTTCTATAAGCGATTGAGGCATATGCCGCGACAGTCTTGCTGCGCCATGTCATGGCACAGCAAGAACTGTGAAAAAGTAGGATAGTTCATAGCCCCGGCGCTTACTTCGTCACATCAGCTTGCCACCAAGGAGATGCGTGAATGTCGAGGGGAGATGCCAAGCAGCGCGGGCAGTGAAAAAGGTTCGCGGCAACTTCAACCCCGGTAGACGACTGGTCGCAATGCAAGCAAAACCAGATGTCACTTACCTCATGACCTAGGGGGTGTTCGGCACGGCCGGTGCTGTCTGGCACCGTTGAGCGACGAGGCCAGTCTGACGCGATTCGCGCGTGAACCAGCTTGCGCCAACCCGAAGCTATTTCGAGCGCGGCATTTCGGAAGTTTGTGTGGTCAATCGGGTTCGCTTTGAGCCTGCGATCTGTTACTCGAAAACGAGCAGGAGCTAAGGGGGCCTCGGGTAAGGTCACCTCCCAACCTCGTCCCCACATGCGAACATCGTCCGAATGCGTGCTCACCCGATAGCTGTGCCCTTGCAGTTCGCCCTCGAACTTGTCAGGGCCAAGCACGCTCCAGGGATCAGTATCTATGGAAATCAGCGGATTTTCGGCAAGCACCAGCGCCCGAGCGATAGCCAGATCCGCCTCAGACGGACGCCATCCCTTCCTTTCTGCATTGGTCAGCGCGTTCCAATGCGGGTAGCCCAATGCCTGCGCAATCACTTCCAACGCGCCTACGTGTTTTATTCGCCTGGCGCGGGCAATGTTTCGCGCAGCGGTCTTCAGTTCTTTCAGTTGATCGCTATTGCTCATGATCCATTCCTATCGTGGTAACGGATCCACCATGTGCCCACTGCTGACAGACCCGTCCCAGGAGGGAATGGTTGGTTTAATCTCAGCGACAGCGCACTGCGAGGCTTTGCATGGTGGGCACACTGGCCTGTGCGGGAGGCCATCACCAAATTGCCTTCAGCCACAAAAAACGTCAAGTCATTTACCGAGACTTGGAACGGTTGCCGCCGAATGAGTCAGGGCTGCCTCGCGTCACATACTCGGCATAGCGTCAATCGTTCAATGCCTCGCAAGCAGGCGTTCGGGGCAACGGCAGTCGAACTGTGACAGACGAGGGTGGTCACCGAATCTTAGACGAATGAGATGGCCGTTCGATCGGCGACCATGGAGACTTCAAGCGTCCCGAGACCGCTCTTCTCCTGCCTCATGTTATGATCCCTTGAAACGAAGGGGCGGCCGTGTAGCGGCCGCCCCTTCGCACCCCTGCCTAAGATTCCTCCCGCACTGTTCCTATGTCGGCGGCCTTGTGTTCTTGTTTTGTTCTGATATCCTTCCTTAACCCGCTCAGAATAATATTCTTCAATATTTTCGAAGGGGGATCGAGTTTTGCTTGTAGAGAATCTTTCTATCGGCCGAGTCGTTATGCATGAGGTATTCCAGAGGAAAGACGGGCCCAATGTAGTGCCGCCATCCTACGGGAAGGATCTCGAAATACTGGATGCCAAGGCTCTCAGTCATTTTGGGATGCGTATCACCGACGCGCTCTCCGCACAGTCCAAGAGCATAGAGATGCAGATAGTGAAGACCAATGACGCGAGCGTGGTTGGGACTGCTCGACGTCTTGTTCTCGCAACCGACACCGATTTCCCTAGCATCTCCAATCACATGGCCGATGCCCTCGCTGACGCACAGAAATCACGAGGGATTCCCGGTGGAATGCTTCTAGTCTTCGATGGGAAAGTCGGTGGCGACGGAAAGCCCTTCTTAGGGGTGATTAAAGCGGAGATGCAGTCCGGCTTTCAACGCCGACTGGCTGCGGCAAAAGTTGTGACCGAATTCCTCGAGAACATCTTCCTGACGCCAGCCACGAGACTTTACAAGCTTGCTCTGTTCATCTCTGAAGATGCCGCTGTCACGGCGAGCACAAATTGGCGATGCTTCGTATTTGATAGCAATATCACCGCCGCCCGCCGAGAGAACGCGGCCGTATATTTCTACGACGGCTTTCTTGGCTGCGCCTTTCCTGAGAGCGGGAAATATGAAACCGCGAAGTTCTTCGACCTCACGAAGGAATTCGTTCGCACCTTGGTAAATGAGCGAGATCTCCGAAGGGACCTGGGCGACGCGCTGTTCGCCTTCGTCAAGGTAGATCAGGCACCCACGTTCACCTCGCAACAGTTCGGCGACACGTATCTGCCACCCGAATTGCGTGACCCGTTTAACAAGTTCCTCGAAGCCAAGAAATTCCCGACCAATAGAGCTGTGGTTCGGGACATCAGCGAGATGGGTGGAAGGTTGCGGCGCCGGAAGTACAAGTTCGGTCCAGACATCGAGTTCTCTGCGTCCCCGGACGCGATACGGAATGGCACCGTGACAATCGAGGATGTGCCGGCAGGCGATGTTTCCGAAGGCGAGGCTGCAAGCTGGACCAGGATCACGGTCCGCAGGCCAGTCACCGAACAGCTATGACCACCGAGCTCGAGATCCTGCGACGCTGGGAGGCGGAGCAGCAGTACTACGATGCCTGGGGTAGGTTCGTCATCCACGCGGTCATCGAGGGGCTCTCGACCCAAGTGGAGGCGCCGGACCTGTTCTTGCGCCTTCCGGTTAAGCAAAGGCTGAAGGAGAGCAAGTCGCTCATCCAAAAGGCACTCTATCGCGGCAAGGGCTACGCAAGCCCGTATGACGACATGGAGGACAAGGTGGGCATCCGCTTCGTCGTGCTCACATCCGACGAAATACCCGTTGTCGAGAAGGCGATCGCCGAATTCGGCGACAAGTACTGGTTCTGGGAAAAAGCCCGGGACTTCGCCGAGGAGCGAGCCCGAAAGCCTTGGGAGTTCGGATACCAGTCGGTCCACTACGTGGTTCGGGCAAAGGCAGGGGTCGTATTCGAAGGCGTCCCTATACCGCTGGACATTCCGTGCGAGATCCAGGTCCGCACGCTGCTGCAGCATGCCTTCAGCGAAGTCACCCACGACACAATCTACAAGCCGAGCGTCAAATCGACGCCTGAGATGATGCGGGCTGCGGCAAAGGCGATGGCGTTGATCGAAGCGACTGACGACTACTTCCGCCAAGTCGGCAACCTCATCGACGCATCGGTCAAGAGCGTCAAGGCTCTGATCGACGCCTTGTCCGTGTACTACCGAGACAAGATCGGTGTGGACGCGACTGTCACCACTCTCGACGGTGAGTTGATCGACGCGTACCTCCCACTGGCCGGCGAGAGCTCAATTGAAGACATCCTCCTTTGGCTGAACACCAAGGATTTCATCATGGAGCGCATCAAGGGCCGGCGAGAGGCCCAGACCCTGTTCGCCTTGCCCTCGATTTTGTTGCTCTACTTCGTGGTGGGCAATTTTCCGAGCATCGCCACCTCGCCAGGTTTACTGACCGATGAGGAACTCGGGCCGATATACTCCGACCTTGGCTTGGCCCTTCCGCAGTAGGCCACAAAGCAGTCCAAGGCGTCGACGCTCAAGTCAAGAGAGGTTGGCCTTGAGAAAAAATCGTCGCTCAGAACGGAACCTGCGCTGGAGCACCGGCTGATCAGTCGCCCATTTCCCGCTGAGAGACGCTCACCGAAGAGTTGTGTCGACAGAAGTTCGCCAAGCGTGACGTTGACGGGCGGCCACTATCTTGGTTCTCGAATTTGACGGCGAGTAACCACAATGAGGTCGCCTCCAGAACGGCTGCTTATCGCTAATCCTAGCCGAAGCCCGCCAGGCTGGTAACGGCCCTAAACCAGCCACGTTCGTCACGGGTTAATCGACCCTTCTTGTGGGACGACGAGACACCGCAGAGGGAATACTAGTCCTCCTCCTGGTCCTTAGGTTCGCCGGACCACAGGAGAGAATACGAAGGAAATGTGTGGCCAACTTATTGATTTCCTGTGGAAAACGATGACCCTCCGGCATGCAACATTGGTCGCCCAGTTTCGGTGTTTTCGACGGGGTTCAGTGTGATTTTCGGAGGTTGGAGGTTCGTCTCGTCGTTTGGCGAACCGTCGCTGTTGGCTTCCAAACTAGACCCTCGCGAGGATGTATGGACAGCAGGCTTGCCTCGTGTCCCTCGATTGAGATCACCCGCGAGTTTTTGCTCTCGAGTTCATCCAGATAATCGGCCCACCATCGCATCATTCTGACGCGCTCTTCCCAGTGCTCTGCCCGGGCGTAGGCGCGCCGAACGTCGTTGTTCTCAATGTGGGCCAGCTGCCGCTCTACGGCGTCCGGGTGCCACTTGCCGCATTCGTTTAGCAGAGTTGATGCCGTTGCTCGAAAACCGTGCGCGGTAGCTTCTTCCTTGCGGTAGCCCATACGGCGCAGGGCGGCGTTGAGCGTGTTGTCAGAAATCGGGCGCGAACCCGATCGAACACTAGGAAACAACAGCGATCCACCACCAGAGATTTCTCTAAGTGAGGTCAGGACGCTGACGGCCTGCGTGGAAAGAGGTACGCGGTGCGGCCGTCGCATCTTCATGCGTCCTTCAGGGATGCTCCACACCGAGCTTTCGAAATCGAACTCGTCCCATCCGGCCGCGCGCAGCTCGCCGGGGCGGGGAAATAGCAGGGCCATCAGCTTCAGAGCGGCTCGGGTTGTAGGCTGTCCGTCAAATGCATTAATCGCCCTCAGCAAGCCTCCCAAGGCCTTAGGATCGGTAACCGCGGCACGGGGCGTGACCGTCGGACCGACGAGTGCGCCCCTCAGGGCGATCGTCGGATCTACATCGGCGCGTGCGGTTGCGATTGCATATCGAAACACGCTGCCGATGGTGGAGCGCATTCGCCTGGCCGACTCGTATCGACCACGAACCTCCACGCTGCGGAGAGCGGCAAGAATTGTAGCCGGATCGATCTCCCGAACGCTTTTGTCCCCAAACGTTGGATAGGCAAAGTCGAGCAGCCATTTGACCTTGGTGATGGTCCGGTCGGCACGTCCCTCCTTCTTCAGCTTGTCGACATAGTCCTCCGCGATTGAGCGAAAGGTGTCCTCCGCCGAAGCCTTTTGCGACTTACGCTCCTGTGCGGGGTCGATGCCACGTAGGAGGAGACGTTTGGCGGTATCGCGCGCCTCGCGTGCCTCAGCGAGGGAGATGAGGGGATAGCTGCCCAACGCCAGAAGCTTCTGCTTGCCGCCAAAACGATAGGCGAGGCGCCATAGGCGAGATCCGGTAGGCTGCACCCAAAGCTGGAGCCCGCCACCGTCAGACAATTTCACGAGCTTGGAAGCGGGTCGGGCATTACGGCATTTTACGTCGGAAAGAGCCATTTTCGGGACCTCCATTTGGCTGCATCGATACCATCAGGATCTCCAATACCAGCGAAAATACCAGCCCCCCGCCTCGTTGGACCAACTGCGCCGAAATTCCACGAAACCCGACCACCCGCGCTTTGGGAACCGAAATCAGTAAGTATTTCAGCTAGTTGCCGAGACAGAAGCGTAGAGCCTTCGGCGAAAGAGACTGTCGGGAGAAGAGGGGATGGTGCCCAGAGGCGGATTCGAACCACCGACACGCGGATTTTCAGTCCGCTGCTCTACCAACTGAGCTATCTGGGCCTGTTCCGGCAAACGAAAACGCGTAAACCGGATTTCATCAAGGCGCCGTGGGCGCCCCTTGAAAGCGCGTGGGTTATAGCACGGGAATTTAGCCTGTCCAGCGCCCAGCTGTCGATTTCCGGCAGGAAAAGCGAGGCTGTGGAAAGGCCGGCTTTGTCAGGCGCTTTCATTGCCGGAATGGCGCCCGCAAGCTGGTCCTTTGGTCTCCAGCGTCTTTATCCACGCCACCAAGGCGCGCGGAAATTGGCGCAATCCGTTCTTAGCCGACGATCGAGATGCCGCAGTGCCAAAAGGCAAGGGCAACGGCCTGTGGCCTCTACCTGGCGCCTCCGGCCACACCCTTGCGAAAATCAGACGGCGTCATGCCGGCCAGCTTACGGAACGACTTGTTGAAGGCGCTGAGCGAGCCGAAACCGGAATCCATGGCGACGCGCAGCACATTGGCGTCCTGATGCATAAGCAGCGCCTGCGCGTAGCTCAGTCGCAACAGGTTGACATATTCATTGAGCGTCATGCCGGTCGATTTCTTGAACAGGCTCATGGCGTATTTGGGATGGATATCGGCGGCGGCCGCGATGTTCATGCAATCGATGTCGTAGAGGAAATTCTCGGCGATGAAATCGCACATGCGCCCGACATTGCGCGACGATTGCTGGTCGAAGGCACTGCCGGCTTCCTGTCCGGCCGCCGTTTCGGGCACCAGCCGGTAAGGCTCGAACCGCACCCGCTCCAGCCGCAGCAGAAGCTCGTTGACGGCGTGCTCGGCCTTGGCCGGATCGCCCGAGCGGGCGTAGCGGTTCCAGCGGGCGAAATTATCGTTGTCGGATTGATCGGTGGCGGCGGTCACCAGCGTCGCGCCCGTCATCAGCCGGTGGCGCACATCCGCCGGCAGATGCAGCCGGAAGAAATGCACCAGGGGCAGATGCGCGCCGGCATAGATGGCGTCGTCGCTGAGATCGTCCATCTGGTGCGGCAGACCGCCCCAGAAGAAGCACATCTCGCCGGCCGAAAGCGAGATTTCGTGCTCGTTCATGCGGTAGTGCACGCTGCCGCGCACGATGAAATTCACCTCCACCTGGGCATGCCAATGCGGCTTCAGCATCACCAGCGGAGCGGTGTGAAACATCTGCAGGAGCAGCGGGAGGCCTTCGACGCTGCTGGCGCCCGGCTGGTAAAACGGCCGTTCGGGCATCTTACTTTCCGCCAATTTCGTATTCCCTTTGTCGGCGACAAGCCTTCCGCGCTGCATAGTCTAGCCACGCTCGCAGAGAGAGCAAATGAAATGGGAGGATTTCAATGCGCATCACACTGACCTGCGCCGCGCTCGCGCTTGCCCTGGGCTCAGCCCCGGCCTTTGCGCAGTCCGGCGAAATCACCATCTGGAGCTGGAATGTCGCCGCTTCGTCGCTGAAGGCAACGGTGGCCGGCTTCAACAAGCTGCATCCCGACATCAAGGTCACCGTCCAGGATCTCGGCAACCAGCCGACCTACGACAAGTCGATCGCCGGATGTGCCGCCGGCGGCGTCGGCCTGCCCGACATCGTCACCATCGAGAATGGCGAGGCGGAGAATTACTGGAGCCAGTTCCCCGACTGCTTCGTCGACCTGCACACGTTGGGCTACACGGCGGAAGACCAGAAGAAATTCCCCGATTTCAAACGCACCGAGCTCGAGGTCGGCGACAAGGCCTATGCCATGCCGTGGGATTCCGGCCCGGTCGCCGCCTTCTATCGCCGCGACTTCTACGAGAAGGCCGGTGTCGACCCGGCGTCGATCAAGACCTGGGACGATTTCATCGCCGCCGGCAAGAAGATCCAGGCCGCCAATCCGGGCGTCTCGATGACCAACGCGGATTTCAACGGCGACAGCGAATTCTTCCGCATGATCTCCAACGAACAGGGCTGCGCCTATTTCTCCGAGGACGGCCAGTCGATCACGGTCAACCAGCCCAAATGCGTCGACGCCATGATCAAGGTCAAGGAGATGAAGGACGCCGGCATCGTCTCGTCCGCCGACTGGGGCACCAAGATCACCAACAACACGGCCGGCACTGTCGCCACCCAAATCTATGGCGGCTGGTATGAAGGCACCATCCGCACCGAATCGGCCGGTGAAAACGGCAAATGGGGCGTCTATCTGATGCCGAGCCTCACCGCTGACGGCCCGCGTGCTGCCAATCTCGGCGGGTCGTCGCTGGCCATCACTTCGGCCTCGAAGAACAAGGAAGCGGCCTACGAGTACCTGAAATATACGCTCGGAACCAATGAAGGCCAGATCACCATGCTGAAGGAGTTTGGCCTCGTCCCCTCGCTGGTCTCGGCGCTGAACGATCCCTACGTGAGCCAAGGCCTGCCCTATTGGGGTGGCCAGGCGGTGTGGAAGGATATTCTGGGCACCTTGCCCAAGGTCGTCCCCAGCCGCGGCACGCAGTTCCAGAGCGACGCCGAAATCATCGTTCGCGCTGTGCAGACCAAATATCTGGGCGGCGGCTATCCCGATGCCAAGGCAGCGCTCGACGACGCCGCAAAACAGATCGCCGCGGCGACCGGATTGCCCGTCAAATCATAACCTCCCAGGGACGGGGTCCGGGACGGCTCGTGCCGCCCGGACCCTGCGCCTGCGAGCTTGTCTGAAACATCGGATATGAAGGAGGAGGAGGAAGATGCGCAACCGCAACGCCACGGCCTATCGTTTCCTCGCCCCCTATCTGCTGATCTTTTCCGTCTTCTGGGTGTGGCCGATCATCTCTTCGTTCATAATCTCGTTCCAGGCGACACGCACCGTGCCCTGGCGCTTCGCGCCCGGCTTCAACTGGGGCCGGCTGATCGGCGATCCGGCCTTTTTCAATGCGCTGAAGAACACGCTGCTCATCCTGGTCATCCAGGTGCCGGTGATGATCGCGCTCGCCATGGTGATGGCGGTGCTTTTGAATTCGCCGCTGCTGAAGGCGAGGGGTCTCTACCGCTTCGCCTTCTTCGCTCCGGTGGTGGTCGGCGAGGTCGCCTATTCGGCGGTGTTCCGGCTGATGTTCAGCCTCGATTTCGGCATCGTCAACAAGCTCCTGAACAGCGTCGGGCTGCCCAAGATCGACTGGTTCTCCAATGTCACGCCGGCCATGGCGCTGATCATGATCGCGGTCACCTGGCGCTGGGCCGGCTACAACGCCATCATCCTTCTGGCCGGCATGCAGTCCATCCCCGAGGATGTCTACGAGGCGGCGACGCTCGACCGCGTCAGCAAGCTCAAGCAGTTCTTCTACATCACTCTGCCGCTGTTGAAGCCGGTTATCGTCTTCTGCCTGGTGCTGTCGATCATCGGCACCATGCAGCTGTTCACCGAGCCCTTCCTGATCACCGAGCGCGGCGGGCCGGGTGGCGGCACCGAGACACTCGGCCTGCTGCTCTATCGCCAGGGGTTCCGGTCGCTCAATTTCGGCTATGCCTCTGCCGTTGCCTACACCATGGCGGCGCTGGCGATCGCGATCACGCTGGTGGAGCTGTGGCTGACGAGGGAAAAGCAATGAGTTCGCTCTCTTCCGCCCGCCTGCGGCGCAGCATCGCATTGCATCTTTTCCTCACCCCGCTGGCACTGATCTGGCTGTTTCCGCTGTGGATGATGGTGGTGTTCTCGACGATGCCCGACAACGGCATTTTCAGCCCCGGTATCGAGCTCCTGCCGCACGGCAATTTCGTCGACAATTTCAACAATCTGCAGCGCGACACCAACTTCGTCGGCGCCATCGGCATCTCCGTCTCGGTGGCGGTGACCTACACCATCCTGTCGGTGCTGTTGACGTCGATGGCCGGCTGGGCGCTGGCCCGCTACCAGTTCTTCGGCAAGGGGGTGGTCGTCGGCATCATCTTCGGCACCATCACGCTGCCCTATGCGGTGGTGCTGATCCCGCAATTCATCATGGTGGCGCGCGACTTCCAGCTCGCCAACACCTGGGTGGCGCTGATCGTGCCGCCGCTGTTCAATTCGCTCGGCGTGCTGTTCATGCGCCAGAGTTTTTCGATGATGCCGGACGATCTGTTCGATGCCGCCCGCGTCGAAGGCGTGAAGGAATGGCGCATCTTCCTCTTCGTCGCGCTGCCGCTGGCGCGGCCGATGCTGGCCGCGCTCGCCATCATCCTGTTCCTGGCTTCCTGGAACAATTACCTCTGGCCGCTTTTGATCAACAGCCAGCCTGGTTCGATGACGGCGCCGGTGGCGCTCGGCACGCTGATCGGGCTCACCAAAGTGTCGTGGGGCGGCATCATGGCGGGCGCGGTCATGCTGACCGTGCCGATGCTCATCGTCTTCGTGCTCCTGCAGCGCCATTTCATCGCCGGCATCGCCGCCGGCGCAGTCAAGTAAGAGGCAGCATGGCAACCGTTACGCTGAGCAATGTGGTCAAGCGCTTCGGCGCCTTCGAAGTCGTTCATGGCGCCAACATCGACATCAAGGACGGCGAGTTCGTTGTCTTCGTCGGCCCGTCCGGCTGCGGCAAGTCCACTTTGCTCAGGATGATCGCCGGGCTCGAGGACATCAGCGGCGGCGAGATCGCCATCGGCGGCAAGCTGGTCAACGATGTCGAGCCGGCCGACCGCGGCATCGCCATGGTCTTCCAGTCCTACGCGCTCTATCCGCATATGAGCGTCGAGCAGAACTTGTCTTTCGGCCTGCGCATGACCGGCAACCCCAAGGCCGATACCGACCGGCGGGTGAAGCGCGCGGCGGAAATCCTGCGCATCAGCGAATTGATGGACCGGCGTCCGAAGAAACTCTCGGGCGGCCAGCGCCAGCGCGTCGCCATAGGCCGCGCCATCGTGCGCGAGCCGCAGGTGTTCCTGTTCGACGAGCCGCTCTCCAATCTCGACGCCGAACTGCGCGTCCAGATGCGGGTCGAAATCTCGCGCCTGCATAAGGAACTCGGCGCGACGATGGTCTATGTCACGCACGACCAGACCGAGGCGATGACGCTCGCCGACCGGATCGTCGTGCTGCGCGCGGGCCATATCGAGCAGATCGGCCGGCCGCTCGATCTCTATGACGATCCCGACAATCTGTTCGTGGCCGGTTTTGTCGGCTCGCCGAAGATGAACTTCATCAAGGCGCAAATCGTCGGGCACGATGCGCGCGGGGTCGTGATCGAACTGGCGGGCCAGCAGAAGACCCGTATCATCCAGCCGCTGACAGGCCCTGCGCCTGACGCGGACAGCAAGGTCATCGTCGGCGTGCGGCCCGAGCATTTCGGCAGTGCCGGGGAGGGCGACACCGACCTTGTCGTGACCATCGACGTGGTCGAGCACCTGGGCGGCACGAGCTTTCTCTACGCCCGAACGGCCCATGGCGAAGATGTGGTGATCCAGCGCGACGCGGCGAAGGTTCCCACCACCTCCGAGGTCACCGTCTCCATCCGCAAATCCTATCTGTTCGACGAAAACGGGTTGCGGCTGCGCTGACCGGCCGCCCCTTCCAGCTTTCAAGGAGAATGACAATGACCGTAACCACGCCCATTCGCTGGGGCATTCTCGGCCCGGGCAGCATCGCCCAGGCCTTCGCCGGCGGCGTGGCCGCTTCGCGCACCGGAAGACTGGTCGCCATCGGCGCGCGCAATCCCGGCAAGCCGGGCCTCGCCGAGAATTTTCCCGGCGCCCGCATCGTCGACGGGTATGAAGCGCTGCTCGCCGATCCCGACATCGATGCCGTCTACATTGCGGTTCCGCATCCCGGCCACGCGCAATGGGCGATCCGGGCGGCGGAAGCGGGCAAGCACGTGCTGTGCGAAAAGCCGCTGGCGCTGACCGCCTTCGAGGCCGACGCCATGATCCATGCCGCGCGCAAGGCCGGCACCTTTCTCGGCGAAGCCTTCATGTACCGGCTGCATCCGCAGACACTGAAGCTGGTGGAACTGATCACGTCCGATATCATCGGCGAGATCAGGATGATCAAGTCGAGCTTCGGCTTCGCCATGCCGCGCTTCATGCCGGAGCACCGGCTCTATGCCAACGAAGCTGCCGGCGGCGGCATTCTCGACGTCGGCGGCTATACCGTCTCGATGGCGCGGCTGATTGCCGGGGCGGCGGCAGGCCTCCCCTTTGCCGAGCCGGACAAGGTGGTTGGCACGGCCCATCTTGGCCAGTCCGGCGTCGATGAATGGGCTTCGGCGCTGCTGCACTTTCCCGGCGGCATCCTCGCCGAGGTCTCCTGCAGCATCTCGCTCAACCAGGACAATGTGCTGCGCATCCTCGGCACCAAGGGCCGTATCGAAGTGCCGGACTTCTGGTTCGCCGGGGGAAATCGCGATGTCGGCCTCGGCCGGATCGACGTGATCGGCGCCGACGGCGCGCGCCAGACGATCAGCGTCGACGAAAAGCGCCATCTCTATTCCTTCGAGGTCGACGGCGCCGGCGAGGCCATCCTCGCCGGGCGGCAGGAATTTGCTTGGCCGGGCATGGACTGGGCCGACAGTCTCGGCACCTTGCGCGTGCTCGACAGATGGCGCGCTGCGGTCGGACTGGAATATGAGATCGAAAAGGCCCCGCTGCGCACCAGCACCATATCCGGCCGGCCTCTGCGATCCGGCGGCACGGCGATCGGCAAGCGCGCCATTCCGGGCCTGGCGAAGCCGGCATCGGTGGTGGCGCTCGGCTTCGAGGATTTCCGCACATTCTCCTCGGGTTCGATCCTGCTCGATGCCTTCTTCGAGGCTGGCGGCAATCTGTTCGACACCGGTTTTGTCTACGGCGCCGGCTACACCGAAAAGCTGCTTGGCGAATGGCTGAAAAACCGTGGCGTGCGCGAGCAGTCGGTGATCATTGCCAAGGGCGCGCATTCGCCGCTCTGCTATCCCGACGTGATCGGCAAGCAGCTTGCCCAGTCGCTCGACCGCCTGCAGACCGACCATGTCGACATCTATTTCATGCACCGCGACAATCCGGACGTGCCGGTCGGCGAATTCGTCGATGCGATGGATCAAGAGGCTAAAGCAGGCCGCATCCGTGGCCCGTTCGGCGGCTCGAACTGGACGATGCAGCGCATGGACGAGGCGATTGCCTATGCCGAGAAGAACGGCAAGCAGAAGCCCGGCGCACTCTCCAACAATTTTTCGCTGGCCGAAATGCTGGAGCCGATCTGGGCGGGTTGCGTCACCTCGTCCACTGATGACTGGAAGGCCTGGCTGACATCCAGGCAGATGCCGAATTTCGCCTGGTCGAGCCAGGGACGCGGCTTCTTCACCGAGCGCGCCGGGCGCGACAGGCACGACAGCGAGGAACTGGTGCGGGTCTGGTATTCGGAGCGCAATTTCGGCCGTCGCGACCGCGCCATCGAGCTCGCCGCCAGGCTGCATAAAAGCCCGATCCAGATCGCTCTGGCCTATGTGCTCAACCAGCCCTTCCCGTCGGTTCCGCTGATCGGGCCGCGCACGCTGGGTGAGCTGGAAGACAGCCTGCGGGCGCTCGACATCGCGCTTTCGCCTGCCGATCTCGAGTGGCTGGACGGCGGCAGCCTGCACGCGGCCTGATAGAACAGGCCGCAAAGCGGCGTCAGGTTTCGTCGTCCGGCACCTTGACGCCGCCCCTGGTCGGGGTTCGCAGACTGGCATACATGCCGGTGGTGCGGAATTGGCTTGGCGTGGTGCCGTAGAGGCGGCGGAAGACCTTCGAAAAATAGTTCGCATCCTCGAAGCCGCACAGGATGGCGACTTCCTTCACCGGCAGGAAGTCCGCCTTGGTCAACAGCTTTGCCGCCCGCTGCAGGCGCTGTTGCAGCACGAATTCGGCCGGCGGCAAGCCTTCGCTCTCAGCGAAGCAGCGCGAGAAATGGGCGCGGCTGAGGCCGCTGATCTGGACCAGCTCCGCCACCGGCAGCGGCTTGTCGAGATTGGAGTTTATATGGTCGATGACCGGCTGCATGGCGCTCTGCTTCTCGGCAAAGGCGTGCGAGCCGAAGACATCGTCATAGAGCGCCATCGCCGCCTCGTAGGCTACGGCGGAAGCGGCACCTGGCGAAGCGGCCCCCTTGATGAGGCGCAGGCTGCAATCGGCAAGGTGGTCGACCGTCGCCGGCTTAAGCCGAAACACCGGACCGGAGACGCTGAGGATCGACTTGTGGATGCGCAGCGCCTCTTCGCCGTTCATCGAAATCCAGAAATATTCCCAGCGCTCGTCCTTGGCCAGCCAGTAGCGGTGGTTGTGCGGCACCAGCACCAGCAGCGTGTCGTTCTCTTGCAGGCGGTAGTTGCGGTTCTCGTAGCGCAGCCGGCCTGTGCCGCTGATCGTGTGCTGGAGCACGGTGAACGGCGTCTGGCCGCGTTTGCGTCCGTCCCAGTCGTAGGTCTCGTCCTCGCGCACCTCATAGCCCGTGCTTGTCGGCATGGCATGCAGGCGTTGCCGGCCGCGCGGCAGCGAGATCGTGCGCATCGACTGTCCGTTGGTGATCAAATCTCGTAGCACAAAATTACCCTTGAAAGCATAATCCTTCTCTGGTCGCGCTCATGAATAAGGGCATAATCCCCCTCGAAAAGCGAGAGAGATCCGCAGGCGAGGAGCGGACAGGGAGGTTGGCAGGCCGGAATCCGGCTTGTCGCGCGCACATGCCATGGCATGCGGCTGCAACCCACCCCTGTCATTCCCGACCTGTCATTGGAATAGGATGAGGTGCGGCTGATGAGTTTCAAAATCGCTATCATCGGCGCCGGCAGCGTCGGATTCACCAAGAAACTGTTCACCGACATACTGTGCGTGCCCGAATTCAGGGATGTCGAATTCGCGCTGACCGACCTCAGCGAGCACAATCTCGGGATGATCAAGGCGATACTTGACAGGATCGTCGAGGCGAACGGATTGCCAACAAAAGTGACGGCGACAACGGATCGCCGCAAGGCGCTGGAAGGCGCACGCTATGTCATCAGCTGCGTGCGGGTCGGTGGTCTCGAAGCCTATGCCGACGATATCCGCATCCCGCTGAAATATGGCATCGACCAGTGTGTCGGCGACACGATCTGCGCCGGCGGCATCCTCTATGGCCAGCGCAACATTCCGGTGATCCTCGACTTCTGCAAGGACATACGCGAGGTCGCCGCGACGGGCGCCAAATTCCTCAACTATGCCAACCCGATGGCGATGAACACCTGGGCGGCGATCGAATATGGCAAGGTCGACACGGTCGGCCTCTGCCACGGCGTCCAGCATGGCGCCGAGCAGATCGCCGCGGTGCTGGGCGCGAAATCGCCCAAGGAGCTCGACTATGTCTGTTCGGGCATCAATCACCAGACCTGGTTCATCGATCTGCGGCTGAACGGCCGCAAGGTCGGCAAGGACGAGCTGGTTGCCGCCTTCGAGGCGCATCCGGTTTATTCGCAGCAGGAAAAGCTCCGAATCGATGTCTTGAAGCGCTTTGGCGTCTATTCGACCGAAAGCAACGGGCATCTCTCCGAATACCTGCCCTGGTACCGCAAGCGGCCCGATGAGATCACGCGCTGGATCGACATGTCGGATTGGATTCACGGCGAGACCGGCGGCTATCTCCGCTACTCCACCGAAACCCGCAACTGGTTCGAGACGGAGTATCCGCAATTCCTCGAAGCGGCGTCGAAGCCGCTCGATCCCACGAAGCGCTCCAACGAGCATGCCAGCCATATATTGGAGGCGCTGGAGACCAACCGTGTCTATCGCGGCCATTTCAACGTCAAGAACAATGGCGTGATCACCAATTTGCCGCAGGACGCCATCATCGAATCGCCCGGCTTCGTCGACCGTTTCGGCATCAACATGGCCGCAGGCATCACACTGCCCGAAGCCTGCGCGGCGACCTGCATGGCCTCGATCAATGTCCAGCGCATGTCGGTCCATGCCGCGATATCGGGCGACATCGATCTCTTGAAACTGGCTGTGCTGCACGACCCGCTGGTCGGTGCGGTGTCGACGCCGGAGGAGGTCTGGCAGATGGTCGACGAGATGGTCGTCGCCCAGGCCGCCTGGTTGACACAATATGCGCATGCGGTTCCGGCCGCCAAGGAACGGCTATCGAAATCGCAGGTGAAGACCCGCGAATGGGCCGGCGCCGCACGGCGAAACGTGCGCTCGATCGAGGAATTGCGCGCCGAAAAAGCCGCGCTCAAACAGGCCGGCTGAAATCTCGGGCGCAGCGACGGACCTTGGGAGGCAGGTCCGCCGCAGTCAGCCGTCCAGGCAGAAGACGCGCAGCAGCAAACGTCTGAACACGAGGGAGGAGATAGATAATGAGGAATCTACGCAGCATTGGCATTGCCGCCGGACTGGCGCTGAGCGTCTCCGTTCCGGCACTCAACGCTTTCGCATCAGAGCCGACAGTCCCGCCGGTGCCGGCGACCTTTCCGGCCGAGGGCAAGATCAAATACGTGGCGCGCGACTCCATTCTGGAGTTCAAGGCGTTGCCCGAATATCACGAGCCGGATTGGGTGACCGAAAAATACGTCAAGACCGGCAAGCTGCCGCCGGTGAAGGACAGGCTGCCGAAGGAGCCGCTGGTCTTCAAGACGGCCAACATGCCCGACGGCATCGGTGTCTATGGCGATACGATGCGCCATGTCATCGGCGGGCGGCCGGAAGGCTGGAACTACGGCGCCGGCCAGACGCAAGGCTGGGGCGGCATCGATATCGGCCTCTCCGAATGCCTGACGCGCACCGCGCCGCTGTTCCAGGTCGAGGCCAAGGATACCGAGCCGCTGCCGAACCTCGCCAAGAGCTGGGAGTGGTCGAAGGACGGCCACAAGCTGACCATGCATCTCATCGAAGGCGCCAAATGGTCCGATGGCGTGGCCTTCAACGCCGACGATGTCATGTTCTACTGGGATGACGAGGTGGTCGACCCGAACGTCTCGCCGCTCAATGGCGCGACCCCGGAAACCTTCGGCGTCGGCACGACGCTGAAGAAGATCGACGACTACACCGTCGAGTGGACGTTCAAGGATGCCTTCCCGAAACAGTACCTCTACGCCATGGCCTACGGTACCTTCTGCCCCGGCCCCGCGCACATATTGAAGCCGCAGCATCCGAAATACTCGAAGAACACCTACGACCAGTTCAAGAACGCTTTCCCGCCGGAATATATGAACATGCCGGTCATGGGCGCCTGGGTGCCGGTCGAATACCGGCCGGACGACATCATCGTCATGCGCCGCAACCCCTACTACTGGAAGGTCGACGAGAAGGGCAACCAGCTGCCTTACCTCAACGAGCTGCAGTACAAGCTGTCGACCTGGGCCGACCGAGACGTCCAGGCGGTTGCCGGCTCGGGCGACTTCTCCAACCTCGAGCAGCCGGAAAACTTCGTCGCTTCGCTGAAGCGCGCGGCGGAGGCCAATGCGCCGGCACGGCTCGCCTTCGGTCCCCGGCTCATCGGCTACAATCTGCGCCTGAACTATTCCGCCAATGGCTGGGGCAACCCGGACGAGCGAAGCCAGGCGGTCCGTGAGCTGAACCGCAATGAGGATTTCCGCAAGGCCGTCACCATGGCGCTCGACCGCAAGGCGCTGGGCGACTCCCTCGTCAAGGGACCGTTCACCGCCATCTATCCCGGCGGCTTCTCCTCGGGCACCAGCTTCTATGACCGCAAGTCGACCGTCTACTATCCCTTCGACCTCGCGGGCGCCAAGGCCGAACTCGCCAAGGCCGGCCTGAAAGATACGGACGGCGACGGTTTCGTGAACTTCCCGGCCGGCACCGCGGGCGGCAAGAACGTCGAGATCGTCATGCTGGTCAACAACGACTACGGCACCGACAAGAGCCTCGCCGAAGGCGTCGTCGCGCAAATGGAAAAGCTTGGGCTGCGGGTCGTACTGAACGGCCTCAACGGCACCCAGCGCGATGCCTCGCAATATTCCGGGCGTTTCGACTGGCTGATCCGGCGCAACGACCAGGAACTGACCTCGGTCGTGCAGAACACGGAGCAGCTCGCGCCCGTCGGTCCGAAGACCAGCTGGAACCACCGCGCGCCGGAAAGCGGCGAAGTCGACCTGATGCCTTTCGAAAAAGACCTTGTCGACATCGTCAACAAGTTCGTCGCGTCAGAGGACAATGACAAGCGCGCCAGTCTGATGAGGGAGTTCCAGAAGATCTCGACCGAACATGTCTACAATGTCGGCCTGACGGAATATCCCGGCGCGCTGATCGTCAACAAGCGCTTCTCGAACATTCCGCAGGGCACGCCGATCTTCATGTTCAACTGGGCCGAGGATTCGATCGTCCGCGAACGCGTCTTCGTCGCGGCCGACAAGCAGGCCAAATACGAGTTGTTCCCGCAAGAGCTCCCCGGCAAGCCTGGAGACAAAGGTCCGATGTAAGTTTACCTCCCCTGACCAAGAGAGACCCGGCCGCGCTGCTGGCGCGGCCGGGTGAACCAACCCTCCGAACGGCCCTCAACGGGAGCGTCCGGCGAAAACGAGGAAGCAGACCGACCATGTTGCGATTCTTGGCTATGCGCATAGCGTCGGCAATTCCGGTCCTCGCCATACTGAGCCTCGTCACCTTCGCCATCATCCAGGCGCCGCCTGGCGATTATGCCGACTACATCCGCTCGCAGCTGATCAACCAGGGCGGCGCTTCCTTCGCCGAGGCCGATGCGCAGGCACAGGCCTACCGTGTCGAACACGGCCTCGATAAGCCGTTGCCCGTTCAGTATCTCAACTGGATCGGCGGCATCATCACCCGAGGCGATTTCGGCTACAGCCTCTACTACAACAAGCCGGTGGCCGATGTCGTCGGCGAACGGCTGCCACGCACGCTGCTCCTGGCGCTGGTCTGCCATCTGCTCGCCTCGGTGCTGGGCATCACCTTCGGCATATGGGCGGCGACAAGGCAATACTCCTGGATCGACTCGACACTGTCGGCCATCTCCTTCCTCGGCATGACGGTGCCGCGCTTCCTGATGGCGCTGATCATCGTCTACCTGCTGGTCTTCCAGTTCAACGTGTCGGAGATCGGCTCGTTCTTCTCGCCGCAATATGGCGGCGCGCCATGGTCGTGGGCGAAGTTCGTCGACCTCGTCAAGCATGTCTGGCCGGTGGTGGCGATCGCCACTTTCGGCGGCCTCGCCTACAATATGCGCGTCATGCGCGGCAATCTGCTGGACACGCTCAACGCGCAATATGTCGAGACCGCGAGAGCCAAGGGCCTGACCGGCAGCGCCGTCGTCATGCGCCACGCCGTGCCCAATGCGCTGCATCCGCTCGTCATGTATCAGGGCGTGGTGTTGCCCTACATGCTCACCGGCGAGATCGAGACGGCGATCATCTTCGCGCTGCCGACCGTCGGCCCGGCGGTTGTCGGCTCGATGGCGGTCGGCGATGTCTATGTCACCGCCACCTTCATGATGGTGCTGGCGGCGACGCTGATCGTCGGCAACATCATCGCCGACATGCTGCTCGTCCTCCTCGACCCGCGCATCCGCCAATACGGAGAGAGCTAGATGCTGGCCCGCGATCCATCGCCCCCGCCGCTGCCGGCCGAAGGACCCATCGTCGCCAGACCGGCGCGCGGCAATGAGAGCTATATCGCGCTCGTCTGGCGCCGGCTGAAGCGCTCCTGGACCGGCATGGCCGGGCTTTGGCTGGTTGTGCTGCTGCTGGTGATGGCCGTCTTCGCCGAGTTCCTGGCGCCGATGGATCCAAAGGCGACCGATGTCGGCTTCGCGCCGCCGCAACTGCCTTCCTTCCACGACAAGGACGGCAATTTCGTCATGCGGCCGCGGGTCTATGCGCTGGCCGATTCGGCCGACCTCGATCCGGTCACCTTCCAGCCCGTCGTCGGCCCCGACTATGACCATCCAAGGCTGCTTGGCTTCTTTGTCGAGGGTGCACCCTACAAGCTCTTCGGGCTGATCCCGGCGGACCGGCATTTCTTCGCCTCAACGGACGGCCAGCCGGTGCATTTCCTCGGCACCGACAAGTTCGGCCGTGATGTGCTGTCGCGCGCCATACATGGCTCACGGGTCTCGCTGATGATCGCGCTGACGGTGGTCTTCATCATCACCGTCATCGGCACCACCGTCGGCATGGTTTCGGGCTATTTCGGCGGTCGGTTCGATATCTGGACGCAGCGCTTCGTCGAACTGGTGCTCGCCTTCCCGCAGCTGCCGCTGTATCTGGCGCTGACGACGCTGATCCCCGTCACCGCGCCGACCAATGTCTTCCTCGCCTTCGTCATCATCGTCATGTCGGCGCTGGGCTGGGCGCAGATGTCGCGCGAGGTGCGCGGCAAGACGCTGGCGCTGGCGCGCATCGAATATGTGCGTGCCGCCATGGCGGTCGGCGCCACCGACCGGCGCATCATCCTGCAGCACATCTTGCCCAATGTGATGAGCCACGTGATTGTCGCGGTCACCTTGGCGATTCCGACCGTGGTGCTGCTCGAATGCTTCCTCGGCTTCCTCGGCTTCGCGGTCAAGCCACCGCTGATCTCTTGGGGCCTGATGCTGCAGGACACCGCAACCTATTCCGTCATCGGCACCTATCCCTGGATCCTGTCGCCGGTCGGTTTCGTGCTCGCCACCGTCTTTGCTTTCAACGCGCTGGGCGACGGCCTGCGCGATGCCGTCGATCCGTATTGAGGTGGCTGGGATGACCGTCGTGCTCGCCGAGTCCTTCGCACCCATCGTTCGTCATGACCATGACGGGCGCCAGGACCAGCCCATCATCGACGCCCGCAACATTGAGGTCGCCTTCAAGGTCGAGCACGGCGTTGTCGAAGCGGTCAAGGACATCTCGTTCCAGCTCTATCGCGGCGAAACGATCGCCATCGTCGGCGAATCCGGTTCCGGCAAGTCGGTGACGGCACGCGCCGTCATGGGGCTGCTGTCGAGGCGGGCCACCGTGTCGCCGAAATCGAGCATCTGTTACGACGGCCAGAACATCCTGCAATTCCCGGAGAGCGAGCGGCGCAAATTGCGTGGCAACCGCATCTCGATGATCTTCCAGGAACCGATGAGCTCGCTCAACCCGATCTATACAGTCGGCAGCCAGATCGTCGAGGCGATCCGGGTGCATCGCAAGGTGGGTCGCAGGCAAGCCTGGGCACGGGCGCTTGAACTGCTGCGGCATGTGCAGATTCCCGAGCCGGAAGCGCGGCTCAAACAGTACCCGCACCAGCTCTCGGGCGGTCAGCGCCAGCGCGTGATGATCGCCATGGCGCTGGCCAACAATCCCGACGTTTTGATCGCCGACGAGCCGACCACCGCGCTCGACGTCACCGTTCAGGCGCAGATCCTCAACCTGATCCGAAACCTGCAGAAAGAGCTGCGGATGGCGGTGATTCTGATCACCCACGATCTCACCGTGGTGCGCAAATTCTCCGACTATGTCTATGTCATGCAGCATGGCGCGATGTGCGAGCACAACGTCACCGAGCGGCTGTTTGCAAACCCGCAGCATCCCTACACGCAGCGGCTGCTCGCCTCCGAGCCGCGCGGGCGGCCGCAACCGCTTCCTGAGGGCAGCGGCGCCATCCTCGAGGCGAATGATGTGCGCGTCTGCTTCATGCTGCGCCACGGCAGTTTCCTGAAGCCGGACTGGCGCGAACTGGTCGCCGTCGACGATCTCGGCCTCAAGCTTTGCCGCCACGAGACGCTGGGGCTGGTCGGCGAATCCGGCTCCGGCAAGACCACTTTCGGCCAGGCGCTGCTGAGATTGACCGACGCCAAGCGCGGCGAAATCCGCTTCGACGGCCAGCCGATCCACGGCCTGTCACGCAACGAGATGCGGCCGTTTCGCTCGCGTATGCAGATCGTCTTCCAGGATCCGTTCTCCTCGCTCAACCCGCGCATGACGATCGGCCAGATCATCGAGGAAGGGCTGATCGTCAACAGCATCGGCGCGACGCGGGCCGAGCGGGTCGACCGGGTGCGCGAGGCGCTGGTCAGCGCCGGCATGCCCGGCGATATCCTGTCGCGCTTTCCCCACGAATTCTCCGGTGGCCAGCGGCAACGCGTCGCCATCGCCCGCGCCATCGCGTTGGAGCCCGAATTCATCCTGCTCGACGAGCCGACATCGGCGCTGGACCTGTCCGTGCAGGCGCAGATCATCGATCTGCTGCGCAAGCTGCAGGATGAGCGTGGGTTGAGCTACCTCTTCATCTCGCACGATCTCAAGGTGGTGCGCGCGCTGTGCCACCGCGTCATCGTCATGCAGAACGGTAAGATCGTCGAGCAAGGCCCTGTCGACGAAGTTCTCAATAATCCCAAGACCGCCTACACCGAACGGCTCGTCAGGGCCGCATTCGACGTGGCGTAGCAAAGTGCCGGAGGTTTAAAGTGGCAAGAAATCCCAGGATCACGTTCATCGGCGCCGGCTCGACGGTGTTCATGAAGAACATCGTCGGCGACGTGCTGCAGCGGCCAGCACTCTCGGGCGCGACGATCGCGCTCATGGACATCAATCCGCAGCGGCTGGAAGAGAGCGCCATCGTCGTCAACAAGCTGATCGCGACGCTCGGCGTGAAGGCAAAGGCCGAGACCTATTCCGACCAGCGCAAGGCACTTGCCGGGGCCGATTTCGTCGTCGTCGCCTTCCAGATCGGCGGCTATGAGCCCTGCACCGTCACCGATTTCGAAGTGCCGAAGAAATACGGCCTGCGCCAGACGATCGCCGACACGCTCGGCGTCGGCGGCATCATGCGCGGCCTGAGGACCGTGCCGCATCTGTGGAAGATCTGCGAGGACATGCTCGCCGTCTGCCCCGAAGCGATCATGCTGCAATACGTCAATCCGATGGCGATCAACACCTGGGCGATTTCGGACAAATACCCCGAAATCAAGCAGGTCGGGCTCTGTCACTCGGTGCAGGGCACGGCGATGGAACTCGCTCACGACCTCTCCCTGCCTTATGACGAGATCCGCTACCGGTCGGCCGGCATCAACCACATGGCCTTCTACCTGAAATTCGAGCACCGCCAGCCTGACGGCTCCTACCGCGACCTCTATCCGGATCTCGTGCGCGCCTATCGCGAAGGCCGCGCGCCCAAGCCGGGCTGGAATCCGCGCTGCCCCAACAAGGTGCGCTACGAGATGCTGACCAGACTCGGCTATTTCGTCACCGAAAGCTCGGAGCATTTCGCCGAATACACGCCCTATTTCATCAAGGAGGGCCGCCCCGATCTGATCGAGAAATATGGCATTCCGCTCGACGAATACCCCAAGCGCTGCATCGAGCAGATCGAGCGTTGGAAGGATCAGGCGCAGGCCTATCGCTCGGCCCAGCGCATCGAGGTTGAGGAGTCCAGGGAGTATGCCTCCTCGATCATGAACTCGGTTTGGACGGGCGAGCCGTCGGTGATCTATGGCAATGTCCGCAACAATGGCTGCATCACCTCGCTGCCCCGCGACTGCGCCGCCGAGGTGCCGTGCCTTGTCGACGCCTCCGGCATCCAGCCGACCTATATAGGCGACCTGCCGCCGCAATTGACGGCGCTGATCCGCACCAACATCAATGTCCAGGAACTGACGGTGCGGGCGCTGATGAGCGAGAACCGCGAGCACATCTACCATGCGGCGATGATGGATCCGCACACGGCGGCCGAGCTCGACCTCGACCAGATCTGGTCATTGGTCGATGATCTCCTGGCCGCTCACGGCGACTGGCTGCCAGCCTGGGCGCGCGTGAGCCGGAAGACCGAGGCCGCCTGACGGGCGATCTCAGTCTTACTTGGGCTCGTCGGCGTCGGGTTCTTCCTCGTCGTCGCGGGCCTTGATGACATAGGCGCCCTTCAGCCAGCGGTTGAGGTCGATGTCCTTGCAGCGTGTCGAGCAGAACGGAAAGCTGTCGCGCGCCGACGGCTTGCCGCATTCGGGGCACGGGCGTTTGGGGCGCAGCGGCGTGACTTTGGAGTCGGAATTCATGGCCGTGCGGACAGCCAGCTCTGATGGGTCTTGAAGCCTTCGCCCGACAGCAGCGCCACCGTCTCATAGAGCGGCAGGCCGACGATGTTGGTGTAGGAGCCGACGAGCTTGACGACGAAAGAGCCGGCGAGGCCCTGGACGGCATAGCCGCCGGCCTTGCCGCGCCATTCGCCCGAGGCGACATAGGCGTCGATCTCTTCGCGCGGCAGCCGCTTGAAACGTACCCGCGTCTCGACCAGCCGCTGGCGCAGCTTGCCGCCCGGCGTGATCAGGCAGATGCCGGAATAGACGCGGTGCGAACGGCCGGACAACAGCCCGAGGCAGTTGGCGGCATCGTCCAGCGTTTCGGCCTTGGGCAGGATGCGTCGGCCGACCGCCACCACCGTGTCGGCGGCCAGCACGAAGCTAGGCGCATAATCCGTCTCGGTCTTTAGCGACGTGAACGCCTTCTCGGCCTTTTCCTTCGACAGTCGTTTGGCCAGCGAGCGCGGATGCTCGGCACGCAGCGGCGTTTCGTCGATATCGGCTGGCAGGATACGGTCCGGCTCGATGCCGGCCTGCTGCAACAGTTCGATGCGGCGCGGCGAACCCGAGGCAAGCACCAGCTTCTGCAAAATGCTCATCGCGTTTCGGCCGAGCCTTGATCTTACTTGAAGCGGTAGGTGATGCGGCCCTTGGTCAGGTCGTATGGCGTCATCTCGACCAGAACCTTGTCGCCGGTCAGCACGCGGATGCGGTTCTTGCGCATGCGGCCGGCCGTATGGGCGATGATCTCGTGTTCGTTTTCGAGCTTCACCCGGAACATCGCGTTGGGCAACAATTCCGTCACGACACCCGGAAACTCGAGGACTTCTTCCTTCGGCATTCGATACCTTTGCTTGGATGGCAGTTCCAGCGCCCCGGCTGGAATTTCGGCGGAACCTATATGATAATCGTCCGCTTGTGAACACGCTTAATCCGTCGCGTTTTTTGCTTCTGGAAGCAAAAAACGTCGGCTTATGCGCAACTTCAGCCGCTCGCGCACGTCGCGGTAGGCCGCCATGATCTGCTCGCGCGTGCCGCCAGCATTGGTCGGGTCCTGTGTCGGCCAGTATTCGACCTCGACGGCGAGCGAGCGGGTGAGTTCCAGCGCGGCATGGTGCGCCTCCGGCGCCAGCGTGACGATCAGGTCGAAATAGTCATCCTCGAGGTCGTCCAGCGTCCTGGGATGACGTTCGCCCAGCGTGAGACCGTCTTCGGCCAGCACGGCATCGACGAACGGGTCGCGTTCGCCGGCGCGCACACCGGCAGAGGCGACGAATATGGTGGCGGGCAGCATCCGGCGCGCCAGTTGCTCGGCCATCGGCGAGCGCACGGCGTTCATGCCGCACAGGAACAGGATCGAGCGGGGCAGGGCGCCGGGTGCCAGGGCTAGCCCCGCCAGTGCAGCACGCAGACCAGCGTGAACAGCCGGCGCGCCGTGTCGAAGTCGATGTCGATCTTGCCGGAAAGCCGGTCCATCAGCGTCTGCGAACCTTCATTGTGCAAACCGCGCCGGCCCATGTCGATCGCCTCGATATGGCTCGGTGTCGAGGAGCGGATAGCATCGTAATAGCTCTCGCAGATCATGTAGTAATCCTTGACGATGCGCCTGAGCGGCGTCAGCGACAGGATGTGGGTGACCACTGCGGCGCCGTCCTCGCGCGCCACGGCGAAGACCAGGCGCTGCTCGGCCAGCGACAGTTTCAGCCGGTAAGGACCCGTGCCGGCGTCGTTGACGGGCTGAAAACTGTTCTCCTCGATCAGGTCGAAGATTGCCACCGCCCGCTCATGCTCGACATCGGGCGTCGAACGGCCGATCGATTCATCGAGTTCGACATCGATCAGCTTTGCGCGGGTTTGATCGGAGCCCGTCATCTCAGCCTACATGTTCAGCCGGATAGCGACGGAGCGGCCATGCGCGTCGAGCCCTTCCGCCTTGGCGAGCGTGATCGCTGCCGGCGCCAGCACGCGCAATTGCTCCGGCCCGAGCTTCAGGATCGAAGTGCGCTTGACGAAATCGAGCACCGACAGGCCCGAAGAGAAGCGCGCCGAGCGCGCGGTCGGCAGCACATGGTTGGAGCCGCCGACATAGTCGCCGATGACTTCCGGCGTATGCCGGCCGAGAAAGACGGCGCCGGCATTGCGCATTTTCGCCAGGAAGCCCTCGGCGTCGTCGATAGCCAGCTCGACATGTTCGGCCGCGATGCGGTCGACCAGCGGCAGCGACTTTTCGATTGCCGGCACCAGGATCACCGCGCCGAAATCGCGCCAGCTTGCGGCAGCCGTCTCGGCGCGCGGCAGGCTCTGCAACTGGCGCTCGACGGCGGCTTCGACTGCTTTGCCGAAGGCTGGATCGTCGGTGATCAGGATCGACTGTGACGAGACGTCATGCTCGGCCTGCGCCAAAAGATCGGCGGCGATCCAGTCCGGATCATTGCTGCCGTCGGCCACGACAAGCACTTCCGAAGGGCCGGCGATCATGTCGATGCCGACGGTGCCGAAGACCTGGCGCTTGGCCGCCGCGACATAGGCATTGCCGGGGCCGACGATCTTGGCGACCGGCTTTATGGTCTCCGTGCCGTAAGCAAGTGCTGCGATCGCCTGCGCGCCGCCGACGCGGTAGATCTCCGAGACACCGGCGATATCGGCTGCCACCAGCACCAGCGGATTGATAATGCCTTGCGGCGCTGGCACCACGATGACGATGCGCTCAACGCCGGCGACCTTGGCCGGCACGGCGTTCATCAGCACCGAGCTCGGATAGCTCGCCGTGCCGCCCGGCACGTAGAGCCCGACCGCCTCGATCGCTGTCCAGCGCCAGCCGAGTTCGACGCCGGCGGCATCCGTGTAACGATCGTCCCTGGGCTTCTGCCGCTCGTGATGCGAGCGGATACGGTCGCGCGCGAAATGCAACGCTTCGACTGTCGGTGGATCGGCCTCGGTATAGGCTCTGGCAATGTCGTCCCTGGAGACGGCGATGCCCAGCGTGCTGAGGTCGCCGCCGCCGAATTTCTGCGTGTAGTCGATCAATGCCCTGTCGCCCTCGGCGCGGACGCGCGCGATAATGTCGCGCACCACGGCGTCGACATCGGTGGACACTTCCCGCTTGGTCGTCAGGAAGGCCGCGAAACGCTGCTCGAAATCGGCATCGGATTGGCGAAGCGTGATGGCCATGGGACGCTCAAGCCTTGTGGACGGGGCGTGACGTGGCTTCCCACGCGCCGCCTATATCGGCAAGGCGGGCCTCGATGCACTCGACATCGAGCATGATGGTGCCGCCGCCCGAAAAGATCAGTTCGACGATGCCGGCTGGCTTGCTGATTTCGATGAAGCTGATCGCCAGCAGGGACAGCACCTCGGCCGGCTTGTTACGGGCGATGCCATTGGTTTTGGCGCCCAGCACCCGGTCGAAATGCAGCACGGCCTGCCGCCGCTCATTGTGCTGGCGAAACAGGCCCGACTTCGCCTCCCAGACGAAACGGTTCATGGTCAGCACGAAACGCTTGGCCGCAGGCAGGTATTCGAGGTCGCTGACTTTCAAGACGGCGTCCTGGACATGGGCCGAAACGATGCTCAGGTCCTGGTCGTCGAGCGCGATAAGCTTGAGGGCCATGCGGAATTTGCACCTAAGGTTGGTTTCAGCCCTCTGTTAGGCGGTCTTGGCGATCGGTGCAACCGCGCCAATATCTTCGGTTTGCGCTGCCCCTCGTCGCCCTGTCGGGTACTTCTCCCCGTATGGTGACGGGGAGAAGGACTCCTTGACCGAGGATTTCGCCGATATTCGGCGTTGCAGGACGCCTGGAATCGTGCCGATTGGCCTAAGCCGAAATCCGCTCGATCACCGCACCGCAATTGGACAGCTTTTCTTCCAGCCGCTCGAAGCCGCGATCGAGGTGGTAGACCCGGTTGACGGTGGTCTCGCCTTCGGCCGCGAGGCCGGCGATGACCAGCGAGACGGAAGCGCGCAGATCGGTTGCCATGACCGGCGCGCCTTTCAGCTTCGCCACGCCGTCGACAATCGCCGTCTGGCCCGAAAGCGTGATGTGGGCGCCGAGCCGGGCCAGTTCCTGGACGTGCATGAAGCGGTTCTCGAAGATCGTCTCGGTGATGCGCGACTTGCCCTTGGCCATGGTCATCAGGCCCATGAACTGCGCCTGCAGATCGGTCGGGAAGGCCGGGAAGGGCGCGGTCGTCACGTCGACCGGCGAAATGCCTGCGCCGTTGCGCTTAACGCGGATGCCGGAATTGGTCTGGGTGATCTCGGCACCTGTCTGCGAAATCACGTCGAGCGCGGTCTGCAATAATTCGGGGCGGGCGCCCTCGAGCACGACGTCGCCGCCGGTCATGGCGACGGCCATCGCATAGGTGCCCGTCTCGATGCGGTCGGGGATGACGCGCACGCGCGCACCCGACAGCGATTCGACGCCATCGATGGTGATGGTCGGGGTGCCGGCACCGGAAATCCTGGCGCCCATGGCGTTGAGGCATTCAGCGAGATTGACGATTTCGGGCTCGCAGGCGGCGTTTTCCAGCACCGTCTCGCCCTTGGCCAGCGAGGCCGCCATCATCAGCACATGGGTGGCGCCGACCGAGACCTTGGGGAACACATAGCGGTTGCCGACCAGGCGGCCATTCTTGGTCTTGGCGATGACATAGCCGGTGTCGACGTCGAGATCGGCGCCGAGCGCCTGCAGGCCTTCGAGGAACAGGTCGACCGGGCGCGTGCCGATGGCGCAGCCGCCGGGCAGCGACACCTTGGCCTCGCCCATGCGGGCCAGCAGCGGCCCGATCACCCAGAATGAGGCCCGCATCTTCGAGACGAGCTCGTAAGGCGCCGTCGTGTCGACGATGTTGCGGGCGGAGAAGTTGATGGTGCGCGAATAGCCCTCATTCTGCTTCTCGCGGCGGCCATTGACCGAGTAATCGACGCCGTGATTGCCGAGGATGCGGATCAGCTGTTCGACATCGGCCAGATGCGGCACATTTTCCAGCGTCAGCGTGTCGTCGGTCAAGAGCGAGGCGATCATCAGCGGCAAAGCGGCGTTTTTCGCGCCCGAGATCGGAATGCTTCCGGCAAGCTTGTTGCCGCCGACAATTCTGATGCGATCCATTGGAAAACGTCCCTCTCGGCCAAAAAGACCGGTTCAATCGTTTGAGTATCGGCCCGTCTAGACCATCGGCCGGCTTGGTTCAAGAAATAGGATTTCCGAGCATCCGGGCCAAGAGTGGCTGATTTGAGTTAATCTTTCTGTATTTCCTTGGCCGAACCGAGCCCGTCTGGCCTCTGGTCGGCTTCCCCTGTACGGCGCGAGCGCGATTGCGCCTTGCGTTTCTGCAGATTGGCGCGCAACTGCTCGGCGAGCCGGTCCTTGCGGTCGGTGCCGCCCTTTTTCGGTGATATCGTCTTGTCGCTCATCGTCCCGTCCCGGCCGGCGACCGGCCAAACCTGCCGTTCAGGGATAGCCAACATTGTGGCGCCGCCATGTCATTGAAAGCTATCCGGCAAAGGCTTTCACAGAAGCGTTGTTCTTGGCCTTGCGCTTGCCGGTTCGATATGGCAGAAGCCCCGCCATCAGCGGCTGCGGTAGCTCAGTGGTAGAGCACTCCCTTGGTAAGGGAGAGGTCGAGAGTTCAATCCTCTCTCGCAGCACCATCCTATCCCATTGAAATTATTGAAGTCGTTGACATGCAACGGTTTCTGTCCATTCTGACGTTACAAATGCCGTAACAGATCGGATGGACTTATGACCGGCCGAGTTCGAAATCTCCTAAATCGGGACGGCCGCTATTTTGCACGGCTTGTCGTTCCCAAAGAGCTACGGCCGTATATCGGGAAGGCCGAATTGCGAAAAGGGCTCGGCCCTGACTACCGGGCAGCCCTGAAGATGTTGCCGGGTGCTGTCGCCGTCCTACAGCACGAGATTGCGCTTGGCGAGCGCCGCGCCGTTGCCGCTGGCGAACAGTCGATCACAGTCGGCCGATATCCACTTCTTCCACCGCAAATAGCCAGCCGAGACTATCAAATGCGGTTGGCCGACGATGCGTTGATCCGGTCGCAACATTATCAGTATGCGGGCTTTGAGGTCGACTGCGAGGGAGCTCGGCGGTGACGGTCGCGCACGCCATGCGATTGCTGGACGCGGTTTGGCAGGAATGGAAGCAAGTCCGCTAGCCGCCCATCCAAGGCATATCGATCGCCCCGAGCGATACAACGATCCCGAGGGCCACTAGCGCCACGCCCAAACTACCTTCGAAGCGGCGGCCACGGGGCCGCAGCTTCTCGACGAAGACGACCAGGGTCAAAAGCAGCATCCAGGCGACGCTCATGACGCCGGTCGCGACCAGCACGGCAAACAGCGCCCAGCAGCAGCCAAAGCAATAGAAGCCGTGGCGCAGCCCCATCTTGAGTGCGCCAACACGCCCGTCGCGCCAGTGCTGCGCAACGAAAGCAAGCGGCGAACGGCAATGGCTGAGGCAAATGTGCTTGAAGGTCGTGAATTGGTAGAGCCCGGCGACGCCAAGCGTGGCACCCAGCGCGAGCGGTGCCCATTTCGACCGCTGGGGTGGATCGAGGCTCGTTGCAAACTCGCTGCCGATCTGGACCAGGACATACACGATGAGGCCCGCCGCCGCCCAGACGAGCATATAGCCCACGACGAAGATCCATGTCGGGATGGCCACGTGCTGTTCGCGCCTCGCCTGCGCCGCCGCGAACATAAAGATCATGGGCGCCGCAGCTGGCAGCATCATGGCCGCCATCATCACGGTCCACACAGCGAGAAAGGCGGTGGCGCCGGCAAGTGACCAGCCGTCGGCGGCAATTCCGGCCATCGCCATGCCGGCCATGCCCTCCATACCCTCCATCCCGCCGCGCACCGCAATGCCCATGGGCATATCCATGCTGAAGGTCTGGTAGAGGGTGAGCGCCCACGCCGCCAATGTCAGCACGACGAGCGATGCGAGAAGGCCGCGCGGCATGCCACGCAAACTCCGGAGCCGCCACGTTTTCTTGGGGAACGCGTCAGGCATCGGCGCACGCCCTAGTTCGGGCCGGTCCAGTCGAATGGAATGTGCTTGCTCGAGCGGGCCGTGCCCGTCCAGTCGAGCCCGAAGCCTTTGGTGGTCACCTCGACAGAACGCCCCCAGGTGGCAACCTGGCCCGGGCCGACCTCTGAGCCGGGCGGGTTGATTGTCTGCACCCGCTTGCCCGGCGGTGTTGTAGGACCGGAAAGCGCTTCAGCGCGGCCGACGACGAGGCCAGTAATCTCGACTCGCCAGGTGGCCAGGTCGCCCGCCACCTCGAAAGTGATTGGCACGAACTCCATGCCGCGCATCTCGCCGATATTGGCGGCAAAGCCCGCCGGCCAGCCGCCGGCGTGGCCGCCGAAGATCATCTGCAGTGCCTCGCGCTGCGGCTCATTAGCCTTCTCGTCGAGATACATGCCCATCACGGCCTTTGCCTCGCCGGCCCATAGATTGCCTTCGAACTCGCCGAGCGCCACCAGCGTCAGGCCGTCGAGCTTCACCTCGCCATACTGGCCCTCGCGCACATGCCAGGCGAGCACGCCCTGGCAGTGATTGCCGGTTGGCCGCTGGGCGAACTCACAAGGGCAAGGGATGTCGCAGCTGCAGATGTCGAACCAGTCGCCCGCGAGCCGCCATTGAGGCACTGCGTCCATGGCGCTTCCTCCCCGAAACTAAGGGCCATTTATACGCCGAAGGCCGAGCGCACTCCACTAATTCGTGCGTCGCTCGCTGATTTTGATGGGCGGGCTCCCACATTAATGGTTGAGGGGTGCACACAGCCGCAGCTGGGCCCCTTCAGGTCCTGATATCGGCGACGACCGTTCCGGAGACAGGATCGGTCACGCCGAGGTCGCCGCCGAGATCCTCCAGCATGTCTCGCATGGTGTCCAAAAGGCCGATCATCTGCGGCCGTGCCGTCGCGAGGCTGTCCAAGTCGTTCCATTCACCGACGACGCAGAAGGTCCGGTCGCCGGTCTTGATCAGAGCGGCCTTTCGGAAGCCCGTGGCGTCGAGGCTCGCTTTCTTGTGTGCATCGATGAATGCCTGTTCCTTGCCCGGCTTGGTGCGGAACCGAACGACGTTGTAAGCAGTCATGCCTTCCTCCAATCGATTGCGAAGACTCTCTTGCCTGGCCAGCCTTACGGGCGTGCCTCGAGAACCATGTTGAACGGGGTTTCGGTGGCGCGGCGGAACCGCTTGAACCCGCCACCCGACACGACCTTGCGAAGCCTCGCCTCGCCGGCCTGGGCGCCGAGGCCCAGCCCGACCTCCTGGGAGAGCGACGCAGGCGTGCAGATGAAGGTCGAGGCGGCGTAGTAGATGCGACCAACCGGGTTGAGGTTGGCCGAGAGCTTGTCGTGGGCGAAGGGCTCGACAATCATCCAGGTGCCGTCCGCCTTGAGCGCGTTGTGCACATGCCTGGCAGCACCCTCCGGATCGCCCATGTCGTGCAGGCAGTCGAAGAATGCGACCAGATCGTAGGTGCCTGGGAAATCCTTGGCCGCCGCAATTTCGAAGTTGGTGTTGCCGGCGACGCCGGCCTCCTTCGCGGCGGCGCGGGCGCGCTCGATCGACGGGGCGTGATAGTCGAAGCCGGTAAAGCGCGAGTTCGGGAAGGCCTTGGCCATCAGCACGGTAGAGGCGCCATGGCCGCAGCCGACATCGGCGACGTCTATGCCGCGCTCCAGCCTTTCGACAACACCATCAAGCGCCGGCAGCCAGGAGCCGATAAGATTGGCGTTGTAGCCTGGCCGGAAGAAGCGCTCTGTGCCGCGGAACAGGCAGGCGCTGTGATCGTGCCAGCCAAGACCTTTGCCAGAGCGGAAGGCCTGCCTGACCTTCTCCTCGTCGAGCCACAGTGTCGAGACCACCTCGAACGCGCCGGCCATGAAGGCCGGGCTGTCCTCATTGACGAAAACCTGTTCCTGCTCGGGGCTGAGGTAGAAGCTGTCGCCAGCCTCGTCATACTCGACATAACCTGCCGCCGCCTGCGCCGAGAGCCATTCGCGGACCAGCCGTTCTTGGGTGCCGGTCCTTTTGGCAAGCTGTGCGGCGGTCATCTTGCCGCCAGCGCTCATTGCCGCGAAAAGGCCGAGCCTGTCTCCCAGCAGGACCGCAGCCCCGGTGGTGATGGCGCCGAGATCGCCGACCATCCTTCCTAGCAGGGCCTCCAGCTTTTCCTGATCGGGCAGTTTTTCCTGATTGCGCTTTAGCATCGGCTTTCTCCTCCAGCTCGATCCCAAACACTCGCCATGGGCGACAAGCCATATCCCGTCTCCGGGGAAGGCCTGGCCATAACAGTCCACTATTCGCCCCGTAGCGATTGACTGTTACAGCTTCACAGGAACGTGACCGATGCCTTGGAGTTCTCAGAGAGAGCGGGCCTATACGCCGGCAGAACATCGGAGCGAATGTGCTACCTCAGGGTCGTTTGGCTCATTGCGTCAAAGGGATGCGAATCCTCATGCTAAGGCGCTCAAGTTTCAGAAAGAACAAGGCGCATCGCACAACGTCGGCTTGCTGGCATCCCGTGTTCGACTTCTCGACGCAGCACCTGACGAAGCCACTCTCCCGCTTGCGCATCGTCCAGCATCTGGAATCCCAGCTTTTGGTAAAATGGAGCGTTCCAGATCACGTCGCGGAACGTGGTTAAGCTGAGGGCGACAAGGCCGCGGCCCCCCGCATCCGTGATTGCATTTTCAAGCAAGGCGCGCCCGATACCCCAGCGTTGTCGTTCCAGGCGAACGGCAAGTTCCCAGACGTGCAATGTGTCGTCCTGGATCTCCGCGCTCAGGAACGCGACCGGCCGGTCGTCGTGGCCCACCGCGACCCAGCACGTGCCCTTGGCGATGAGTTCACGGTGGCGCTCGACGGTCTGGTTGTCGTCATCGGCGATCCAGGCAAGCTCTGCAATTTCACGGTAAGCCTCACCAGCCGACTGTTCGATATCGGGTAGTGCTTCCGCGTCAGCGTCTTGCGCAATTCGAATGGTGATCATGGGGTTGCCGTCGTGGCTTCCAGGGTTCTGCAGAGAATGACGTTGGAGTGTCGCTCGGGCCAATCTGCAAACTCTGCTACACGCACGAAACCGGCTTTTTCATACAGTCCTGGCGCCTGGAAATCATGGCTCTGCACCCAGATCCGCCGAACGCCTCGAGCGACGGCTTCGGCGGCGAAGGCGTTCAACAGCTCTCGCGCATAGCCGCGTCCCCTAAACGCCTCTTCGATCCACATCTGTTTGAGTTCGGAAGTGCCTGCCCAGGAATATCCTGTTGCGACACCGATGATGCGTCCCACCTCGTCGCGGATCACAAAGCCAAGGCCCTGGGCGTCATCGCGCCCTATCGCATCCCGGTTGTAGCCGTAGATCCTGTCTTCGATGGCGTCGATTTCAATCGCAGAAAGATCGTGCTTGGGCTGGGCAAGGGTAGTCATCTCGATCGCTCGATTCCCTTGGGTCGAGGCAAGACCGTCTCAAGCGATAAACGGCCAGGACCACCTACTGCAAGCGTTGCAAGGCCGCCCAGGTAAAGCAGGATTATTTCGTAGCCGACAGGCCCGAACCGGATCCCTCTGGCGGTCACTTCGGCAAACTTCACTGAGAAGAATCCGTATTGGGAATGGACTGTGAACAATGCAGTCAAAAGCACGATCGCCATCGGCACACTGGCGAGCGGAATGAACGCGCCCGCCAGCACAGCGCCACCGCCGACAAGTTCAACCAGCGTAGTCAGCCATGCCAGCAATTGAGGCACTGGGACTCCCAATGTCTGAAGCACGACGCCAAAGCTTTCCGGCCCTCTGCTGAGTTTGGCGTAGCCATGGGCCAGAAAGCCAAGGCCTACGATCAACCTTATCGGCAACGGCGCCCACCCGGCAGCAGCACTTGAAGGGGAGAATGTGGTTCTTGAGAAAAGTTGACGGAAACGCATCCTGCGAACTTTCTTGTATGTGCGGTGTGTGAGAAGTCGGCACCGTCGGAAAGAATCCGAGGTGGACGACGTTGACAGTTCGTTGTTCGCTCCGCGTCGGCTGACTGTTACGGGGCTCACAGCAACGTGACCGCCACCTGAAAATTCTCAACAAGAGTAGGACCTCAAATCGCCGGTGCATCAGACAAACGTGCGAGCTCAGGAATCGCGTGTGTGGCGTCCAGGCCGGTGAGGACAAGGCTTCTGTCACGCCGATTTCAAAACATAGGCCTCGTCGAAGTCCGCGAGCTTCGGATACGCGATGGTAGGGGCATATGCGAGGCTGAGGACGCGCTCACGGTAACGATCGAGCTGCATCCGGCGCTCGCCACCGCTGATGCGAACTGGTGCATGCACCAGGAATGGCTCGATCACCGTGAAGCCAACAAAGTAGAGTATCCCGTGGTTGATTGGGAACAGGATTTCATTGATAGGCCCGTTTAGTCCGCGGTCGGAATAGATCGGCTGCGGTCCGCCGATTGTGACGGAACACATTGCGCGCTTGCCTACGAAAACGCCGCGATCATACCATTTGCCGCCGCCATAGATGCGGCCGCCTGACGCGAACACTCGGTCAACCCAGCCCTTGAGGATTGCCGGTAGTCCGAACCACCAGAGCGGGAACTGCAGGATCAGCGCGTCGCACCAGAAAAGCTTGTCCATCTCCGCCTGGATGTCGGCAGCAAATCCGTCAAAGGCTGCCGCATTCGCCTCCTCGGCCTGCTGTCGGTAGTAGTTCGCGTCGCGCACGGTCGTAAAGTTGCGGCGATCCGACACCGGATTGAAGCCCATGGCGTAAAGATCGGAGACGACGACCTGATGCCCTGCCGCAGACAGCGCCTCTTGTGCTGCGCGGGTGAGGGCGCCGTTGAAACTGTTGGGCTCGGGGTGGGCATGAATGATGAAGACGCGCACCGTGTGCCTCGCTACTCAGTTGAAATGTTCACTTTCCGAACGCCGAGAAAGCCCGCTCGGCGACATGGTCGAGGGAGAACACGCCGGCGCCACGTGTCAGCACCAGAAGGAGCAACGAGGCCCACAGAAGATGCTCGGCCCAGTTTTCCGGAAATACGAAGATCTGGATCACCGATACGACACCGAGCAGCATCAGAGCGCCGATGCGCGAAAAGAGCCCTAACAAAAGCAGCACCGATCCGGTGATTTCGGCGGCTGTCGCCAGCGGCGCCGCAATCGACGGATCGATGAACGGTAGGTTGTATTCGCTGGCGAACAGCTGCAGCGTCACAGGCCAGGACGCCAGCTTGCTCTGCGCCGATTGCCAGAAGACATGCGCCACCGCAATACGGGCGGCGAGCTGGATCAGCGAGAATGGAATGCTTTCAGGCAATTTGATGATGCGCCTGTAGACACCAACAAGGCCAGTTGGGCCAGTCGAGGAATGATCTGAAATTGCGGTCATGACAGTCTCCATCAGTTTGAGAGGGGATGTATCGGGATATGCACGTCCGTAACGAGCCCGTCGCCAAACAGACGCACGAGCGCGGACACGAGATCGAATGACGGATCGAGAGCGAGGGCGCGGCCCATGGCGTGTTCGAGGCCGAGGCCGTGCTTCAACGAATGCCGGAACGCAAAGTTCGCACGATCGAGAAGAACCAGACGAACATTATCCCCGGCCCGCCACAACGCCACGCGTTGAGGGCGCCTTATCCAGGCACTCTGCTGGTCGATAGTCGCCTCTTGCTGGTGCGCCGTCCAAACGGACAGGATCGACCAGTGCGAAACGATCAGCCGCAGGGAGGGCTGCAACAGGATATCGGGCGAGGGTCCCAGATTGGTGCTGTCATATTCAGACAGGGTTCGCGACGGCAGGCAAACTGCGTCGAGCGCTTCTGCGATGGTCCATTCGAGCCGTGCGGTCTCGGCCACGATCGGCATGTCGGAAAGTGTGTCGATCGTCTTCAGGAAGCGCGGGAAGCCGGCGCCATAACGCGCCAGCCGCGACTCCACCGGCGGATGCCGTCGAATGAACTCGCTGGCTACGAAACGGAAGAACCGTTCATCGACAAGGCGAACCGTGACGGGAAACACCGCCATCAGGACCGAAGTGAGCGAACTGCGAGTGTTGTTTTGGTAGATACGCAGGCGCGCCAAAGGATCGGCCTTGCCGGCGGTCAAAATTTTTGCGGCAACCAACGGCTCCATGGCAAGCACCGAGCGCGCGATGGTGGTCTGCAAGTCTTCAAGCGGCAGCATGATATCCTCCCTGTATTATTGGCGGCAACGCTAACGGCATGACCTGTCCGGCCTTGGCGACAGCAAATGCCGCAAGCACGGGCATGCCTGTCCTTGCCTCGGTTTCGAAGGAAACGAGGGTGGACTGTGGTCGGGGTTTTGCGGCCGCCGTTTGTCTCGCGGCCTGCTTGCGGTTGAACATGATCGAAGCGGAAAGCATGTCGGCCCACATCGCTTCGCCGAGCAGCACATCGAGAACAGGAACATCGGTGTCCCATTCGATCAGGGTAGGGCGCGGTCCAAGCCGACTTATGGCATGCTGGTAGAGCGCCCAGACAACCGGTGGCACGCGCGAGCCATGATCGTCGATGAGCACGGTGTCGGTCCCGACGTGATTGGTCGCATGTCCGGCAAGATGGATCTCACCGATAGCCTCTACTGGCAGCGCATCGATGAAGGCTTTTGGATCATATTGGAGGTTGTGCGCCGAAACCTGGACATTGTTGACATCCAGCAGCAGGCCACAGCCGGTCCGCGCGACGAGCTCGGCCAGGAATTCGGCCTCGTTCATAGAGGAATCCACAAAGGCGACATAGGCAGACAGATTTTCGATCAGCACCTGCCGCCCCAGCGCGCCCTGGACAGTCTCGACATTGCGCGCCACGATCGCCAGCGCCTCTTCGTCATAGCGCAGCGGCAACAGGTCGTTCAGGTAGGCGCCGTCGGCCACGCTCCAAGCGAGATGTTCCGAGACGAGATCGGGCTGGAAGCGCTCGCAGACCTTGCGCAGCCTTTCCAGATGATCGCGGTCCACTCCTCGCGCGCTGCCCAGCGAGAGGCCAACGCCATGAACCGATAGCGGATAGATTTGGCGCAGCCGGTCCAACGCTTCGACGCCGGCGCCGTGTCCCATGTAGTTCTCGGCATGAACTTCGAGCCAGCCAGCGGAGGGTCTGCGGGTCAGCATCTCGCTGATGTGAGGTGAGCGAAGACCGATGCCCGCTGATGCGGGGATCGAGAGGCGCTGAAATGCACGGGACATCGGTCTGCTCCTTCCAATGGGGTTGGCTCGAAGTCTGATCGGTTAGGCCTTAGGCTTGTCGCTGCCGCCAGCGATCTTCGCGCAGCTGCCGGCGGGCACGTAGAGCCACGAATCCGGCTGGTTGTCGGCTGTGGAGGTGCCGGCGCAGGAATGCGTCGCGGTCTGGCAGTCGTTCTGGCCAGCCTTGACGACGCCGTAGCACTTTTCGAAGGCGAAGGCGGGCTTGGCAGCTGGGCCGCTATAGGCGGCCGTTGTGGCCAGCGAAGTGGCGGCCGCTAGGGCCGATCCGATGAGGGTTTTGGCGTTGATCACAGACGTGTCTCCTGGTTGCGTTTCGAGGGAAAGACCGACCTTGCGGCCTGTCTGCAAGCAGTGTCCCCGATCCGGCGGCCGAGCTGAAATGCTGTCTCGGCATGGATTTGATACGCGGTCACTATGTTGAAGCCCCTGCCAAGCAAAAGCCCTCCGGCGGGGAACCGGAGGGCTTGGCGCCTGCGTTAGTGAGCGGGCGAAGCAGGCGCGGCTAGGCGGGAGGGAGGCGCCTAGACATATTTCCCTTTTTCTCGACGGCGGAGCGGTCGTCCGCGAAATGGTCGGCCATAAGCCAGTCCTCAACTTTCTTCCGCCCTCTGTCGCGCATGGCGGTCAGTTCACCCCAGTCGGTCCAGGGCCTTAAAAACATCGTTGCGCCAGCCCGGTGCGCAGTGTCGAAGATGGTCTGTGTCCGGGCCAAATTCGGGGTGCCGGGCATGGCGGCGACGCGATGATCCGAACAGGGCGTCATGGACCCTGAGGGCTTGCCGGCGATGATCAACTGGGCACCTGGTTCAATGGCCTGGAACGATGGCAAAACCGAAACGTCCCCGTCACCCCAGTAGGTGTCACCGTCGATCTCCACGGCCGGGAACAGGAATGGGACCGTCGCCGCTGCTAGGATAATATCGATCGACAATTGATCGCTTGGGAAGACCTTCACAGCATCGGTGCGGGCATTCGAAGCCACGATGTTGAGTTTCACAGGACAGGTCTTCTTACGGATCTCCGCAATTTCGATTGTCTGCTCCAGGATGGATCTCAGAGGGCTGGCCTTCTCTGCCATCAACATCGATGCGTGACTGACGCGTCGCCAGAAATTGGTGAGTGCCGTGCGTGCACCACGCTGGCCGCCCAGGGCCAGACCATAGGCGAGAACCGCGGCTTCCATCGCGCCGAACCCGGACGCTGTAATGTTGCCGAAGCAAAGGTCGGGCTGATCCAGCAAGCGGTCGAGAACGCCCCAGACAAACGCGCCGTGTGCATCGTTTGCCACGACAATGTCGACAGGTTGCCGGTCGTCCATCGCACGGCCTGCGCCGCCTACGGAGGTTCGGCTGGTTTCGATTCCGGTCTGGATATGCATCGTGTTGGTCTCCATCCCATAACGCCGCTAGGGGCGTTCGATGAAGAGACTGCCGCATCATCTGCTGCTGGCGAAATGCCAAGCTGGCATGAACTCCATAGGTAGATTGCATTGGTCGCCATCGCGTGCCCGTCGCAAGTTTGGTTGCCAGGCAAACCAGAGGGGTTGGTTGTTTTGACCAGCACGACGATCGTCGCCTAGGCAATCGATCGACAGCCAAAGGAATGCGTCATGAAAATACGAGCCTTGTATGTAGGGGTGATTGCTCTCGGTCTTCTTGCGGGAGGCGCCTCCGCCGACCCCCTCAGCGATCTGGCATCTTTCCCCTCGTTCTACAAAGATGCCGGGATGAAAACGATGAAGCCGATGGCTGAGTTCAAGAAGGCGTGGCGAGCCACGCCAAAGCGAGATCGGGCCGCAATGAAGAGGGCGTGCAACGACCCGGCGATGAGCAAGGCACATGCGCCGTTCTGCGCAAACGTCCTGGCGCTTGGTGGCGCCAAATAGCTGCAAGTCAGGCCATCAGTGGCTGGCTACAGAACCGGCATAAACTCCATACGCAGATGGCATTGGCAACTCCCACACCGATTGCAGCAAAGTGCATCCCGGCAAGGAGGGACCACAGAGTTCTAAATTGCTGTCGATAATTACTGCAGTCCTCGATGGGACGATTGCTCAACTCCAGAGAAGGATCATACCATGAATATCAAAGCTATCTGCCTCGGCGCCTTCGCACTTTCCGTTCTGAGCGGCGTTGCTTTCGCCGGCGTGCTCGACGAGCCGTCCAATATGCAGCCTTTCTTCACCGACGCCGGCATGAAGACGATGAAATCGGATGCCGACTTCAAAGCAGCCTGGGGCGCCATGTCGAAGGACAAACGGGATGCCATGAAGAAAGAATGCAACGACGCAGCGATGAGCAAGCCCCATGCCGAATTCTGCGTGAAAGTTCATCAGCTCGGCGGCAACAGCTGAACGTCACCCTGGCTTTCCAGAGCGCGACGGCGAGCAAGTTGCTCGCCGCCGTCCCCTATGTCCCGCCAAAGCCTTTCAGTGGCGCCAAACCGCGCCAACCCATGACGATATGCTATGAACTTTATAGCAGCGGTGCATTGGAACGTTGATGTCGTTTGCGGCAAGGTTCGGTTGAGCAAAAAAGGACTACGCAACGGGGACAAATCGGCATGGACATTCATCACATCCGCTACTTCCTTGCCGTGTGCGAGACGCGAAATTTCACGCGCGCCGGCGAAAAGTGCAATGTCACCCAGCCAGCGCTGTCTCGCGCCATCCAGCAGCTCGAAGACGAGGTCGGCGGCCTGCTGTTTCGCCGCGAGCGAAACCTAACCCACCTTACCGATCTTGGCGTGCTGCTGCGCCCTCGTTTCCAGCAGATCCTCGACGAGCTGACCGGAGTGCGGCAGGAAGCGTCGAGATTCTTGTGCCTGGAAAATGCCAACCTCAAAGTTGGCGTCATGTGCACCATCGGGCCGCGCCGCTTCACCGGCCTGCTGACCGACTTCAACCGACGCCAGCAGGGCATCCAGCTGCAGCTGGTCGAGGGCGTGCCAGCATCGCTCTCTCAGCTGCTTGAGTCAGGCGAGATCGACGTCGCCATCATGGCGTCGAGCGACAGCTTTCCGGACCGATTCGATGTCACGCCACTTTATCGCGAACGCTTTGTTCTGGCCTTTCCAAACGGCCATCGGCTGGCTCGCAACGACAATGTCGCCATCTCCGAACTCGACGGTGAAAACTATCTCAGGCGGCTCAACTGCGAGTATCGTGATCACCTCGCCGGACTGTGCACCGACCGCGGCGTGAAGCTCAGGATCTCCTACGCCAGCGAGCGCGAGGACTGGATCCAGAATATGGTTTCAGGCGGACTTGGGATCTGCTTCATCCCGGAGTTCAGCGCAGTGATCCCGGGCTTGCAGGTCCGGCCCGTCATCGATCCCGAAGTCTGGCGGGAAGTGTCCCTGGTCGTCGTCGCGGGACGCAGGTTCTCGCCGGCGGCATCGGCCTTCGTCAACAGCGTCAAGGCGCATGGCTGGCCGGAAAGTGCCATAGCCCAGGCACTCCACAAGACCGCAGCCTGAAACAAACTCCAAGAAATTCTGGCACGGCGTGGCATGTGATGCCATGCGTCTGCGTGCAGCCATCATGGCTCACGATAGTTTTCAGGTATCGAATTGAAAGCCAGTCAGCATTTCTCTTTCTTCGCGGCTCCGATCACTCTCCCTGTCATGCCCCGCCTCCCGCGTTTGGGCACCGACAAAGGAGAAATACAAGATGGCTACCAAGAAACTCAACCTCGCGTTTGCGGTCGGGCTGCTTTCCGCAACTGCTGCCTTTTCCGCTGCTCCGGCCTTCGCCGGCGACTGCCCTGCCGGCCAGGCCGCCACGACCGACATCCAGGAACATCCAAGCAAGCCGGTCGGCGTCGTCGACACGATTCTCTCCGCGATCGATCTGAGCAGCAAGGGCGAGGCCTGGAAAGGCAACATGCTGCGCCTGCGCAAGCTCGTCGTGCAGCCGGGCGGCGTCGTGCCGTGGCATGAGCACAATGTCCGCCCAGCTAACATTATCGTCGTCGAAGGCTCGATCACCGAATATCGCAGCACCTGCAAGGTCGGCATCGAGCATCCGGCTGGCGACGTGACCGCCGAGTTCGGCCAGCTCGCTCACTGGTGGAAGAACAACGGCAAGGTGCCTGCGGTGCTCTATTCGGCCGACGTCCTGCCACCGACAATGCACGAAGACCACATGATGTGAGCCGCTCGGCGCGGCGAACAGATTCCAGCATCAGCAACTGAAAGCGCGTCCTCGGGTGATCTCCTGGGGACGTGTGGCCACGGAGCCTTGTCATGACGACCAGTGAACAGACTGAACCGACGCGGCTGCGCATGGTTGCCGCCGACAGCTGGCGCTTCGGCCTGATTGCCCTGATCGCGTTTCTCACGCTCGTCGATTTGTTCGCCACCCAGGCCATCCTGCCTTCGCTGGTGATAAAATTCGGTGTTAGCCGCGCGACCATGGGTTTTGCCGTTAACGCCAGCACGTTCGGCATGGCTGTGGCCGGGATCGCGGTGGCGCTTTTCGGCAGGAACCTCGATCGCCGCAATGGCATCTGGATCAGCCTTGCGGTGCTGGCGATCCCGACGACGCTTTTGTCGCAGACCGACAGTATCTTGGTCTTCGCCCTGCTGCGTGTTGCCCAAGGCTTGTGTATGTCGACCGCGTTCACACTGACCATGGCCTACCTGGCCGAGCATTTTTCCGCGCGGCAGACGACGAGTGCGCTTGCGGCCTATGTGACCGGTAACGTCGCCAGCAACTTCTTCGGACGGCTGATGTCGGCCGCCGTCGCCGACACATTCGGCATTTCCACCAACTTCCTGACATTCGCCGCCCTCAATCTGATTGGTGCGGCTCTCGTCTGGTTCACGCTGCAGAAGACATCCGCGATGATGCGTGCCGACACGATGGGCGGTCCGGCCCGTGCGGCCTGGAAGGGTCCGCTGAAGAACACCGAGCTCCGCGGCTGCTTCGCCATCGGCTTCCTGATCCTCTTCGTATTTATCGGCACTTTCACCTATGTGAATTTCCAGCTCGTCGCCGCGCCACTATCGCTGTCGCCGATGGCGCTCGGACTGGTCTATTTCGTCTTCCTGCCTTCCATGCTGACCACTCCACTGGCCGGGCATGTCGCCGCGGGCCTCGGTCCAAGGGTCGGCATCGGTTCGACGCTCTTGCTGGCGATCCTGGGTTTGCTTTTGCTGCTCACGACCAGCCTTCCGATCGTTCTTGCCGGGATGGCGCTGGTCGCAATCGGCACCTTCCTGGCGCAGGCAATAGCGACAGGACACGTCAGCCGCATCGCCTCGCACGACCGCGCCGCCGCAAGTGGAATTTACCTCGCCTCCTACTATGCGGGCGGGCTCGCCGGCAGCTTCGTCATCGGACAGATCTACGACCGGATCGGCTGGACCGCATGCGTGACCGTGCTCGCCGCGGTCCTCGCCGGCGCGATCGCAGTGGCGCGCGTGCTTCAAACTCCAAAGGCATGAGACTTAACGGCCGAGAATCTTGACTATCCAACAAAGGAGACTGAGATGACCAACTACCTGAAAACCATGATTGCCGGCGGCGCCATAATGATGGCGATCGTTCTCCCAGCCGCAGCTTCGGACGGTGTCGTGACGGTGAAGAGCGACTATTCCGTCGGCGAGACGGTCGCGCGCATCAAGAGGGATGTTCTCAAGAAGGGCATCAAGTTCTTTGGCGTCATCGACCAGGCAAGACTTGGCAAGAATGCCGGCAACGATGTCAGGCCGTCGCGGCTGGTGATGTTTGGCAATCCGGCGCTTGGGACGACCTTCATCACATCAAATCCGGAAGCCGGGCTCGATTGGCCGGTGCGTGTTCTGGTCTATCAGACCGCGGATGGTGCGGTTTATGCGGCCTACAGCGATTTCGACTGGATCGCCAAGCGGCATGGAATTACCGACCGCGAGGCGCAGTTCAAGATGGCGACCGAAGTCATCCAGTCCGTCACCTCGACGATCAGAAAAAACTGAATGCGAACGATGCACCGGGGATCCGTAGCCCGGATATGCTAGGCCGGATGCTCGCCGCGACAAGGCTACTCGGCGGCGGACAATGCCTTCGCCCGCTCGCCGAACCACCTTTTCTGCGTAGCCTCGCGCACCAGCGCGCCAACCGCTGGCGAATGCCTGCGGCCGCGCACGGTGACAAGATTGACCTCGCGCCAGAATTCCGGGTCGGTGATCGGCAGGGCCACCACTCCCGGGTGCTTGACGGTATGCTCGGGCATGAAACCGAAACCAAGCCCGGCGGCGATCATCGCGAGTGTCCAATCGTCGCGATCGCTCCAGTAAACGGGGCTTACGGTGACGCCCTGCTCGGAGAGAACGGCGTCGGCATAGCCGGCAAATTCACAGTTGTTGCGGTGGATGTAACTTTCATTGCTCATGTCTTTCACTTGCACTCTGCGCTGGTTGGCGAGGCGATGGGTCAGATGGACCGCCATCACCATCTGCTCGCGAAAAAGCGGCAAGGAGTGCACTTCCTCGTCGGGAACGTTCGACGGCAATGCGTAAATGGCTGCCTCGAGATCGCCCTCGAGCAGCCGCCGCCGTAAACTCGGCGCGTCGGCGTCGCAAAGATGAAGCTCCACACCCGGGTGATGGCCGCGGATGGACGAGATGAGCTCGATGATCTCGTCGGGAGCAATCGTGCTCATGATACCGACCCTGAGCGGCGTCTTCTTCAGATGCACATACTGCTCGGCTATCTGCTTGGCCTGCCGGGAGTTCTCAAAAACACCCTCAAGATAGGTTTCGACCATGCGGCCGAGTTCCGTTAGATGGGTGAAGCGTCGCTCACGATGAAAAAGCGCGCCGCCAAATTCGTCCTCCAGCAGCTTGATGGCACGTGAAAGCGCGGGCTGCGTGACGTTGCACTCCTCCGCCGCCCGGGTGAAGTTCAATTCCTTCGCGACGGCCAAGAAATATCTGACCTGACTGATCTCCACTGCACGCTCCCCCAGCGGGCATGCATACGGCACGACCCGTGTTGCGGCGCGATCTTACTAGTTGACCCTACGTCAAACAAGCCAACGCGGCGAAGTCGATGGCTTCGCCGGCACCGAGCTTACGATCTGACCGTCAGCTATCGAATCCATGTCTCAACGGCATTTCCGCTGCTTCGTGCGTCTCGCCATACTCCGCGCAGAACTCCAGGACCTGGGCGCGCAAGCCCGTTGCTCGCAGCCGTCTGCCGGCCAATCCGGCCGCGGCTCCAACCGAAGGAAACGACGATGCTCAGCGGAAAGACAGCACTAATCACCGGCTCGACCAGCGGCATCGGCAAAGGCATCGCCGAGGCCTTCGCGGCCAAAGGCTGCAACATTGTGCTCAATGGTTTCGGCGATACCGATGAGATTGAACTGCTGCGGGCAAAGCTTGCCGCTGACCACGGGGTGACCGTTCGTTACGACAATGCGGACATGAGCAAGGGTGGCGCGATCACTGCGATGATGGACAAGGCGATCGCCGAGTTCGGCGCGGTCGACATCCTCGTCAACAATGCCGGCATTCAGCATGTCGCACCGATCGAAGAATTCCCGATCGAGAAATTCGAAGCAGTCGTGGCGATCGATCTCATGTCGTCGTTCTACACGATCCGGCGCGCTCTGCAGGCCATGAAAGAACGCAAATGGGGTCGTATCATCAACGTCGCGTCCGCCCACGCCCTTGTCGCCTCGCCATACAAATCCGCCTATGTCGCCGCCAAGCATGGGATCGCCGGCCTGACCAAGACGGTCGCGCTGGAAGTCGCCGAACAGGGCATCACCGTCAACGCAGTATGTCCCGGTTATGTGCTGACCCCGCTGGTTGAAAAGCAGATACCGGACACCGCCAAGGCACGCGGGATCACCGAGGAGCAGGTGATCAAGGATGTGCTCCTGGCCGCCCAGCCTACCAAGCAGTTTGTTACCGTCGCCCAGGTTGCGGCGCTTTGCCTGTTCCTGGCCTCAGACGATGCGGCATCGATCACCGGCGCCATCATGCCGATCGAAGGCGGCTGGACGGCGCATTGAATCCGGCAACGAGGAGCAAAAAGGCTATGAACAAGATCGCCCGAAATCCGTCAGCTTCGGACACTTTTCCAGAGACCGGCCATCAGGCCGATGGTTCGGTCCAGCGCCAGACTGTATTGGTGCTTCAGGGAGGAGGAGCCCTCGGAGCCTACCAGGCAGGTGTCTACCAGGCGCTCGCCGAAAGTGGGATTGAACCGGATTGGGTCATCGGCACCTCGATCGGCGCCATCAACGCCGCGCTGATCGCAGGGAACGAGCCGAAGGATCGGTTGCCTAAGCTTCAGGAATTCTGGGACGGCGTCAGCCGGAGCAGCCCGCTCGACGAGTTTTTCCGGATGATGGTTCCAAGCAACATCTTTGCCAATATGGGCACGGTCATGCGCGGCATACCGGGCTTCTTTGAACCGAACCCCAGCGCCATGTTCGGTGTGAACCGCGAAGTGGGTGTGGAGAATGCCTCCTACTACACCACCGATCCGCTCAAGAGGACACTGAATGACCTGATCGACTTCGACTATCTCAACCGGCGCCATACGCGGCTGACGGTCGGCGCGGTCAACGTCAACACCAGCGAACTCAGATACTTTGACACCCGTGAGATGACGCTGTCGGCGGCGCACGTCATGGCTTCGGGCGCCTTGCCACCAGCGTTTCCGGCGGTCTGTATCGATGGCGAGCCCTACTGGGATGGCGGCATCTATTCGAACACGCCCATCGAGGTCGTGCTCGACGCGCGGCCGCGGCGGGATGCGCTGATCTTTGCCGTGAACATGTGGCAGCCCCGCGCCACAGAGCCGAAATCGATCTGGCAGGTCATGGGGCGGCAAAAGGACCTTCAATACGCCAGCCGAGGAAAGAGCCACGTGGCTCGGCAGGAGCAACTGCATCGTCTGCGCCACGTGGTGCGCGAAATGGGGAGGCTGGTCCCCGAGGAGCGGCGCGAGGATCCGATGTTCAAGGAACTCGCTTCCTACGGTTGTCCTTCGGTCATGCACCTTGTTCGGCTGCTTTCACCACGCCTCGACGGCGAGGACCACACCAAGGACATCGACTTCACCCGCTCAGGCATCCGCACACGCTGGCAGGCGGGATACGAGCATGGGCAGCGCGTTCTCACGGAGAAACCCTGGCAATGCGACGTCGACATGCTGCAGGGCATCGTCATCCATGAATCGCAAGAGTGACTTGTTCGAGCGCCTCGGGACCGAGGAAAGAGACGGGGAATACCGATGCAGATCATCACTCCGGGAATGCGGCTGGTTCCGGAAGCCGTGCTCGCCAACAACGCCGCGCTTTTCCGCACGATACCGGAGACTCCATCGCATGCGGACACGTCACTGCATCGCGTGGTCATCGTCGGCGGCGGCGCGGGCGGACTGGAGCTCGCGACGCGTCTTGGCCGCAAATTCGGCAAGCGACGGCTTTCCGTCACGCTTGTCGACCGCAACCGCACGCACATCTGGAAACCGCTTCTGCACGAGGTGGCGTCCGGTGCCTTGAGTGCGTCGAACGATGCGGTGGAATACATTGCCCATGCCAGCCGCCACCATTATCGATATCGCATCGGTGAAGTCGTCGGCATTGATCGCTCCAGGCGCCAGGTCTTTGTCGCGCCAAGCTTCGACGACGATGGCAGGCAGATCATCCCGCCGCGTGTGTTGGGCTATGATACGCTGGTGCTGGCCGTAGGCAGTGTCAGCAACGACTTCGGCACGCCAGGGGCGGCACGCCACGCAATCGCGCTCGATACTGCTGAGCAGGCCGCCCGGTTCAACAAACGCATGATAGACGCGTGCCTGCGCGCCAATGCGCAATACGAGCAACTGTCGCCGAGCCAACTCCATTGCGTCATTGTCGGCGCGGGGGCCACCGGCGTCGAGCTGGCTGCGGAATTGCATAAGTCGATGCGGGAGATCGCATCGCACAATCTCGACAACATCGATTTTGAAAGGCTGATCCGCATCACCCTCATTGAGGCAGGGCCGCGCATCTTGCCGGCGTTGCCGGAACACCTGGCACGCGCTTCGGCGCGTCTGCTTGTTGATCTGGGCGTCCAGATACGGTGCGGGATCAGGGTCACCGAGGTGACGGGGGAAGGCATCAAGCTTGGTGAGAAATTATTTGTGCCTGCCGAACTCGTTGTCTGGTCCGCTGGGATCAAGGCCCCGGATTTCCTGAAAACGCTTGATGGCCTCGAAACGGACCGCATCAACCGCCTGGTCGTGGATGAGACACTGCAAGCCAGAGGGGACGAAAACGTGTTTGCGATCGGTGACTGCGCGAGTTGTGTTTTGCCCGGCGGGGGCGACCCATTGCCGCCGCGCGCCCAGACCGCTCATCAGCAGGCCGATCACCTGGTCAAGGTGATTGCCGCGCGCCTCGAGGGACGGGCCGCGCCGGCTTTCCGCTATCGAGACTTCGGATCCCTTGTTTCGCTCGCCGACTATGGCTCGTTTGGCAGCCTGATCGGTGGACTGAAGATCGAAGGTCTGCTCGCCCGGCTGATGTATCGCTCGCTCTACAAGCTGCATCTCAAGGCAGTGCACGGACTTGCGAAGACCACCCTGGACTCGATTGGCGAGATAGTGGCGCGGCGCAGCAGGCCTCGGATCAAGCTCCACTGAACCTGTGCAGGCGGCGCGATGAAAAAGTATGATGTCGTGATCCTCGGCGGCGGCAACGCCGGAATGGGCGTGACGGTGGCTACTCGCGCTGCGGGGCTGTCGGTGGCCATGATCGAGGCACGCGACCTCGGGGGCACTTGCCCCAATCGTGGATGCACACCGAAGAAGGTGCTCGTAGCGGCGGCTCATGCGCTCCACGAGATCGAGCGGGCTGATCGGCACGGGATCACGATCGGCAAGCCGAGGCTCGACTGGCGTGCCCTGATCGAGCGCGAAAAAGACATTATCGATGACATTCCGTCCCGCCTGTCCGGATTGATGGCCAAGCGCGGTGTCGATGTCATCGTCGGGGAGGCCGCTTTCATCGGGAGCAATGCCATCAGTGTCGACGGTCGCGAGCTTGAGGCCGGGAACATTGTCATCGCAACCGGTTCGAAGCCGCGATCACTACCAATTCCTGGTGCCGAGCACCTGACGGTTTCCGACGATGTCCTGAATGATCCGGTGCTCCCTCGCGCGGTCGTCTTCGTCGGCGGCGGCGTCATTGCCTTCGAACTGGGCCACGTTTATGCGCGTGCCGGCGTTGACGTGACGATCCTCGAAGCATTGCCACATCTGCTGGGAGCATTCGATGCCGATGCCGTGGCCCAGATCCGTAGCGAGAGCGAACGCATAGGCATTCGAGTCCGCACGCTTGCCTGGGTCAAGAAGATCGAGAAGGCCGAAGGACGATTGCGCGTCACCTTTGTGGCGGATGGCGTCCAGCACGCAGTGGACGCGGACAGAGTTGTGAATTGCGCTGGACGAGTGGCCAATGTCGAGGGGCTCGATCTTGGCGCTGGCGTCATCGTGCATCGTGAAGGCCGCATCGAAATCGACGATCATCTGCGTTCGCGGTCGAACCCTGACGTCTATGTCTGCGGCGACGCGGTATGGAATTCTCCGCAGCTTTCACCTGTCGCGACTTACGAGGGCGGCATCGTTGGCCGCAATATCGTCGATGGACCGAGACACCGGCCGGACTATGGCCAGATACCGTCGGCTCTCTACACGGTCCCCGCCTTGGCCAGCGTCGGGCTGACCGAGGCCAGGGCGAAAGAGCAAGGCCTTGGCGTAAAGGTCCATGTGAACGATATGCTGGGCTGGCTTTCCGCCAGGACTTATGCCGAGACAGTGGCGTGGTCGAAGATCATCGTCGAGGAATCTACCGACAGGATCGTTGGCGCCCACATGGTGGGCCACGCGGGCGAAGAGCTGATCCATCTGTTCGCGCTTGCCATGAAACATGACATCACGGCGTCGCAGCTGTCCGATACGGTATACGGCTTCCCGACCTTTGCCTCGGATATCAGGAACATGATGTAACGAATCGAGGAGAGGCTGCGAACAGAATACGAACGTCTCCTGCGGTGATGCACGCGCGGCATCAAAACCATGCGAGAAAAACATGGCCGTGGCGGCGGGGCTTCGATGATAGGCTACATCCGACCTATGAAAGCGCGGAAATGGGCGTCGACGATCAATCAATGACATTTGAACAGTCCGTCCAGGCTGCCATAGAACTCGATGCCCCTCTGAACGAGCGGCTGGCGGTGATTGCAACCGCGGTGCGCCGGCTCAACCCAGGTTTCGCCGATGCGGTGGACCGCCTAGTGGCGCGCCTGGAACAGCAAGAGGCCGGAGCGATGGCGCCGGCTCCCGGCGAAGTCATGCCGGCATTCCTGCTACCTAACGACGAGGGCAGACTGGTTGGTCTGGGCGAGATCCTTCTCCAAGGACCAGCGGTGATCACCTTCCAGCGCGGGCATTGGTGCCCCTATTGCCGCTTGAATGCGATCGGAATCGTCGAAGCTCAGCAGGAGATTGCGACGCTGGGCGGGCAGGTCGTGGCAATCATGCCCGAACGGCGCAGGTTCGCGAAAGCCATGAAGGCGGCCGTGGGTGCCAACTTTCCGTTCCTGACCGACATGGACAACGGCTATGCCCTCTCGCTTAATCTTGCGATCTGGATCGGGACCGAAATGGAACGGTTGATGGGGGTTGCGTATGATCTGCCAAACTACCAAGGCAACGCCAGCTGGTTCCTGCCGATCCCCGCGACTTTCGTCGTTGGCACGAACGGAGTGATCACGGATCGCTTCGTCGATCCTGACTACCGTCGGCGCATGGACATAGATGACTTGATCGCGGCGCTCAGGCGGGCTCGCTGACGCCGAAGGTCGACCAGTCGGTCGACCGTAAAAGGTTGAGCAACGTCGTAGCCACTGGTGACCGGTGTCGGCCGGCGACCGCGTATGCGGCGACGATCCGCGAAATGTCCAAGTCGCGCAGCTTGAGCCTGCGGACATTGGGCGAATGCGGTGCTGTCGCCGAGACAAAGCCTACCCCGGCGTTGGCCTCCAACAGTGCGAGCAAATCCTGATCGGTCTCCACCTCATGTGCGGTTCGAGGCGCCACCCCCTTTGCCGCAAAGTTGCGCGACAACTCCTCGCTCGTTTCCCAGTCGATTCGGCTGAGGACAGGTTCCGCTGCCAGTTGGCTCAGCGCGACCTCTGCCTCGTTGCGGCGGGCCAGGGGGTGATCGGAATTGACGACAAGCTCTATTCCCTCCTGGAAGAGCGGCCAGGCGTCGAGCCGGTCCCAGGCTTGCCCCAGAACACCGGCAACCGCCAGTTCGGCCCCGCCGTTCTTGAGGGCTTCGACGACAGCGGTCGGCGAACCGCGACTAATCTTGAGATGCACTCCGGGGTAGGCCCGGAAAAGCTCGGTGAACGGTGAAACCAGCAGCGCTATGTTGACGCTATTGGAAATGGTGACGTTGAGAGGAGCTACGTCGCTGCTTTGCACGGCCTTGGCGAGGGACTTGGCAGACGTGGCGGCATCGTAACATTGCTGCAGCAGGGGGAGCATGCGTCGACCGAGTTCGGTCAGGTGCGAGTGCTGGCGCTCGCGCCGGAGGAGCTCTCCGCCAAGCTCCTCCTCAAGCGTCTTGATCGCTCGCGTCAGCGCGGGTTGGGTGACGTTGCACTCTTCGGCAGCTCTGGTGAAATTAAGCGTGCTGGACAGGGCCAGGAAATAGCGGACCTGCTGCATCTCCATGAAATATTCGCCCCCTTAGCGAAATGGTCTATCAGCGATGGTGCATATTTGAAGACTAACGCAATGGATCGCGCTACACCATAGGTGCGCATGGCAGCGGCGCCTAGGCGAGCGTTGCTCTGACAAACCCGGAGTCATGATGAGCTGAGCGATTTGCTCAGCCAATCGGCGAAGCCCCTGGCGCGTCTGCTCGGCTGGCGCCCGGCCGGGAACAGGGCATGGATGGGTATGGTCGGCAGGGGAAAATCCGGCAGCAGCCGGTGCAGGCGGCCGTCCTGCAGTTCAGCGTTGAACATCCAGCCAGAACCGAATGCCACGCCAAGGCCTGCGACGACGCATGCGGTGACGCCGGCCGAGCTCGAGACCCTGATACGCGGGCTTTCAGGCAAGACGAAATTGACCTGGGGATCGACCAGTTCCTGGAACGTTGCGCCGGAGCTGTCGGAAGGCCCGAAGATCATCTGGTGCTGCCCCAGATCGGCCGGGCTGCTCGGCAGGCCATGCCGCGCAATATAGTCCGGCGCTGCAACGAGCAGCCGCGGCGTATGCCCGACCTTGCGCGCCATCATGCTGGAATTGTCGAGCTGGCCAAGCCGGATCGCGACATCGGCACCCTCCTCGACAAGACTGCGCCGGCGATCGTCCATCATCAATTCGACGGAGAGGTTGGGGTGCTCGGCGAGAAGCCCAGGCAGGCGAGGAATAAGCGCACGCATCGCGAATGTGACCGACAGCTCGACGCGCAGAACGCCGCGCAATTCCTCATTGCCTGCAGCGGTGTCAGCCGCTGCCCCAAGGTCGGCAAGCACTGGCCGAATTTGGTCGAGATAGACTTGCCCAGACTCGGTCAGCCCGACCTTGCGGCTGGTGCGGATGAGAAGACGGGCGCCGATGCGCGCCTCCAGGTCATTCAGGATCCGCGACACCGATGGCTGCGAAAGGCCGATTTCGCGGGCGACCTGGGAAAGGTTGCCGCGCTCGGCCACCCGCACGAAAACCTCGAGTTCCTGGAGTCGGTCAGCCATTCGTTTTCCGGATGATTGCTATCCCATCCGGCAAGCTACCCCTCCTTTTGGAAATAGGCGAGGACATTCCGCCGCAAACAATGCGGTCAAGATTTGGAGTGTCCCATGTCTCTTCAGGAAAAGCTCGATGCCTTCAAAGCCGACTTTGAAGGCAAGGCCCCCAAGCAAGCGGTCGAGATCATGCATCGCGCGACCGCTGATCTCATAGCGTCGGGTCAGGCCGACCAGGCTTTGACGGCGGGCGCCGTTGCCCCGGCCTTCACATTGTCGGAGGCAGATGGCGGTTCTGTCAGATCGAGCGATCTGCTTGCCCGCGGTCCGCTGGTGATCAGTTTCTACCGAGGTGTCTGGTGTCCCTATTGCAACATCGAACTAGGCGCTTTGCGGGAAGCCTGGCCGGCAATCCAGGCCACAGGCGCGCAACTGATCTCCATCTCCCCGCAGTCGCTGGCGAACGGCCGCAAGGCCAAGCGCGACAAGCAGATAGATTTCCCGATGCTGAGCGATCCCCACGGTGAGGTGGCTGACGCCTTCGGTCTGCGGTTTCGCCTGCCGGACGACCTGATCGCGCTGTATCAGAGCTTCGGCGTCGATCTGCCGGCGATCAACGAGGACCCCTCATGGAAATTGCCGATGCCGGCTCGCTTCGTGATCGGACAGGACGGCGTCATCGCCTATGCCGAAGTCAGTCCAGACTACACGCGTAGACCCGACCCGGCCGACCTTTTGCCCGTCCTCATGCGACTGCAGGGCTCAATCGCGGCCTGATCCGATGGATATCGACGACATGGCGATCGCGAACGTCACCGCTGCCAGCGCCGCCCGGCGCTGGTCGATGCTGGTCGTGATCTCGATCGGCGCCTTTCTGCCGATGACCACATGGTTTTCCGCGACGGCGATCGCACCGCAACTGACACGGCTCTGGGACCTTTCTCCTGAGCAGGCAGCCTGGGTCACTGGTGCCGTGCAAATCGGCTTTGCGATTGGCGCATTGGCTTCCAGCATGGCCGGCCTTCTGGATATTATCTCGCTTCGCAAAGTGATCGGCGTCAGTGCCTTGGCGGCGGCCGCAGCCAACCTCTGTCTGTTGTTCGCGCCCTCCGTCGGCTTGCTGCTGGCGGCCCGTTTTGTCACCGGCATGGCGCTGGCGGGCGTCTATCCACCGGCGCTGAAACTGGTGTCGACCTGGTTCAGCCGCGGGCGGGGAACCGCACTTGGCATTCTCCTCGCGGCGCTGACGCTTGGTTCTGCCTTTCCTCATCTAGTATCAGCACATGCCGCCGAACTGGCTTGGCAAGACGTCATCGTCGCGACCTCCCTTGCGGCAATGGCGGGTGCGTTGTTGATCTTCTGGCTCGGCGAGGAGGGGCCTTATCCTTTTGCCAGGTCGACATTCGACCCTCGCCACATCAAAACACTGCTACGCAACCGCGCGCTGATGCTCGCCAATCTAGGCTATCTAGGCCACATGTGGGAACTCTACGCCATGTGGGGCTGGATACTGGCCTACATCAGGGCGGGCGGCCCTGGTCTTGGCGTTGGTGGCCCGGGAGCGGCCTCCCTGCTGGCGTTCTTGGTCGTGGCATCGGGCGGGATCGGCTCGATCATCGGCGGTATCGTGGCGGATCGGATCGGCCGCACCGCAACGGCGGCCGCGATGATGGCGGTCTCCGGCCTCTGCGCACTGACCATAGGCCTGACCTTCGTCGGTCCGCTCTGGCTGTTCGCCGCCGTCGCCATTCTCTGGGGAACGACCGTCATCGGCGATTCCGCGCAATTCTCGGCGATGGCGACCGAATTGAGCGATCCACGCTATGTCGGCACGGCCCTTTCCCTGCAGTTGAGCATCGGCATTGCGCTTACCTTTGTCTCCATCCACCTGACAGGATCGATGGCGCAGACCGTTGGCTGGCGCTGGAGCTTCCTGGTTCTGGCGCCTGGCCCGGTGCTCGGTGTCGCGGCAATGCTAGCGCTCCGGCGCATACCCGCAGCACGACAAATAGCGCATGGGTTAAGGTAATGGCGTTCAGTGCGTGTTGAAACTAGTTTAGCTACAAGTGCTTTCACGCGCTGACGTTCTGATCACGAGCCGTTCGGATCAATGTGTGGTGATGGCCAACGCGCCTTTTACAAGCGAACGTTCCTCGCGCTCGGACAGGGCACTCGATGCTGATTGAGGCGTCCTCGGCAGCCGTCTTCTTTTGATCATTTCGCGGGTCGTCACAACGTTACAAAACAGTCCGTAAGTAATTGAAATCGTTAATCTGAATCAGAGTTCAATCCTCTCTCGCAGCACCAGTCTTTTCCGCGCGAGCGCGGCTGACCTTCAAACTCCTCACCGCGGCGTGATCTATCCGATGTGTGATGAGGTTCCAGCGGCCTTGATCAATTCGTCCTCGCTCCTCACCCCATGTCGGTATGCGGCAACGATTTCCTCCGCTATGATTTCCGCCTCCAGCGAATGGTCGTCTACCAGGCGTTGACGACATGCCGTGTCGAACGCACGACTCAATAGAGCCAACTCCTTGGCACTTAGGATGCCGTATCTTAGTGCTTGGTCGGTAACGGACATCGCCTAGTCCTCCGCAACCTTGGTTGAGGACGGTCCCCTGTCCTCAAGGCCCGGCTCGGAGGGCCAGTAGGAGGAGCGTCGCGGAGGGGGAGGCGACGGATAGGCCTGCACTGGGGGGGTGCGGTAGGCCTTACTCCTCCTACCTGTTGCCGAGCCTGAGCTAAACAACGGCTGATTATACCCCTGAATGGCGGTAGCGCCAGTATTGTTTCATAGCGTTATAATTGTTGAACGCAGAGAGCGGGCTCATGCGGCGGGGGGCTCGATGCCCGCCCGCTCGCAATACCACTTTATTAGGGGATGGCCTCAGGCGACGGACGAGTTCACCGCGCTGTGTGGCAGCGAGAGCGCTTACTTCGTGCCACGAAGAATATTGCCTCAAGGCTGCCCGTGGAGGATCAAACTCAGCACCGTAGTGCCGATCCACAGCGGGATGGGCGGGATTGTCAAATCGAGCAGCCGCCCCCAAAAGCCCCCAGCGGGTCGTCAGCTGTGGAGATGCGTCAGTTCAAACCCCGCGTCATCCTGCGTGTCGGACAGGTGCTGTTCGGCGGACCGGAACATGTCCGAGAACTCCATCTCGTTCTCCAGCATCACGCCGCCGACCTTGATGGTGAGGACATCCTCGGTGCCTTTTGGCGCAAAGTAGACTTGCGCGATACGCGTGCGGATGCGCTCGCCGATCTCCTTGGCTTCTGCTTCCGTCGCGCCCGAGAGGAAAACCCCGAACATCGAGGCGCCGATGCGTCCGATCAGATCCTCCTCGCGCACCGACGACTGTATGGTCGAGACGATGAGCCGCAAGGCCTCGTCGCCCCATTCAAGGCCAAAGCGCATGTTGATGGAGCGAAGGTGTTCCGGATGAATGATCAGGAAGGCGCCCGAGCGCGGTCCTGGCCCCGATCGCCTGGCTGCCCGCCGTTCAACCATCGACGTGAAGACCGGCCCGTTCAGGCAGCCCGTCAGCCTGTCATAGGTCCCGGACCTGTTGAGTTCCTGCCGGTAGCGGTGGATTTCGACGCGATTCCAGCCGATCAGCGCGAAAAGCGGCAGGCCGATGATCACCGGCAGCAGGCCCGCGGTGATCATGCTGCGGGCGAACGGCGTCAGCGCGTCGCTGAACAGCAGCAGGTAGTTGAGGCCAAGGGAAAGGCCGAGGCTCCCGGCGGTCCCCAGCAATGTCAGCCATGCGACCTGCTTCCAGGGCTGGGCAGTGGTGGTCGCCATTGGTCTCGTCATTGGCCGATCTCCTGTCAGGTCGGCTGGTATAAGGCCTGCCTGCCGTAATTTCGGTTTCGCCGAACCGTACAATTTTATGGAAACGCCGGATGGCGTCTTCCATATGCCCCGACGAAGCCGGTTTGTGAGAAGTTCTGCGTTTTGACGGTCAGCTGCTGCCTATTGCGGCGGTCCAAAGATACCCATCCCGGCATTCCTGGCAATTGCTTCCGCCTTGCCATAGATGCCGCCCGGCAGCGCCATCGCCCAGCCATTGGCGACGAGCCAGGCGCCGACATCCTGCTTGCCCAGCCGGCACGATGCGGCGATGGCAAAACGCTCGGTTTCCGGCGGCAGGAAACAGTTCAGCGCGCGCCCCCGCAGCCAGGCATTGAAGGTCGCGCGGGCTCGCTGGCCGCAGGGCCAGGCCTCGTCGCGAAACGAACAGGTCTGGTCCACGCCGATGTCCTGGACCCCGCTGATGACCACTTTCCACCCCATCGATTCGAAAGTCGCCGACGACGTTGCGATCGGACGGAAGAGCAGGGTTTCGCGCCAGTCCTGCGGCATGGGTGTTTTGGGGCGGACGGCGAGGCCGAGTTCCCCGAGCGGCGGCCGGGCTTCGACCCGCTCGATTTCCGACACGTCAACCGGCGGCGGAGCGATAAGGCTCTCGGCAATCCGCCGTGCGGGTTCCCGCGATTGTCCCTCGATGATGGCCGCGGCCACCTGATTCGCTTGCTTGCCGGCAATTTGCAGGGACGGCGCAGGGACCGACTGGTCGAGAGAAATCAAGGTTCCGGCCCGCATGATCAGGGCGATCCCGACCATGAGCTCGAGGCCCCCGATCGCGATCACGAGGCGGGCATGCCAGCCCATCAGGTCAGCGCGGCGTTCGCGCAAGGCCCCGCCGGCAGCCGGTCAGAAACCCGACGTCGATTTGGCAACCAGTTTGAGCGCACCCTTTTCTATCCGATAGAATGGCATCGATCTTTGGCTCGATCCGTCAGCGCGAAAACGGAACAAACCGGTCGATCCGCGAAACCCGTTCGGGTTTTCGAGCACCTGTTTGCTGAAGCCGTCAGGTCCGACCGCGCTGGCAATCCCCGCCGTCAAGGCAACCATATCATAGGCATAGGCCACATTGACGTCGGCCTGGTAATTGTATGTCGTCCTGAAGCGGTCGGCGATCGGTCCGGTTTCGCCTGGATCGAGCGTGGCGATGTATGCGCCCTCGAACAGTGGATCCATGGGGTGTTCCAGCCAACGGTCCGTTCCGACGACAGAGATTGCTTTTCCCGGAATGCCCTTTGATTTGAGGGCGGCAAGGACAGGCGCGGGGCTGCCGTCGCCGCTGGCAATGATGACCGCGTCGGGAGCGTCCACGAGTGAGCCCATCTGGTCGACCGCCTTCGTGCCACTATCGCCGGCCGAATAAGGCACAGTGACCGCGAGCGTCGCCCCATAGATGCTGAGGCCGTTCGCCACCCGCTTCTCCACGGCACTGGCGTTCGAGCCTTCCGCGACGAGCAATACGAACTTCTTGCTGCCTTTCGCGGCGAGCCCCGCTGCGCCCGCCGCGGCGCTGTCGGCTTCGCTGAGGCGCACGGCATAAACCCCGGCGCCGCCCGCGAAATTGTCGGCAAGCGCCAGAACCGGTGGCCGCTTCGATCCCGACAGCGTGGCGATATGCTGGGCCGAAGGCAGTTCGGTCGGGCCGATGACCACCTTGGATCCCGTCGTGATGGCTTGCACCGCCAATTTGCTGGCCTGCGCACTGTCGCCTTTCGTGTCCTCTACCGTCAGCGTCAGCAATCCATTGCCGATATCCGTCATCGCCAGCTTGGCGCCGTCGAGCATCTTCCGGCCGGTTTCCCCTGACGTCCCAGGAGCGGACAAGGGCAGCAGCATCGTGACTTTGGCGGAACCGGAGCCGAGCGACTGGCTCGCCTGGGCCGGACCGGGGCCGGCAGCGCCATTCTGTCCCGCAGGCGCGGCGACCGCCGCCGGATCGAGCACTTCGGAAACGCCGCCTTTCGACTGGCAGCCCGACAAGGTCATGGCGAGCGCCAGGGCGATTGCCCAAATCTGCGGACTGCAGCCCTGCCGGACAGCTTCCATGATTGCTCCACCCCGTCTGCCGCCGGATTTTCCCGGTCTGGTCCTCAACTCATGTTACGGCGGACTTGCCGCGCCGTCTTGCTGTTCTTTAGCCGTCGAAAGCCGGGAGCCGGCGCCTCGATGCGCCTGGCGGTGCATAGTCGGTTGCATTTCATCTGTCGTGGCCCGGGCGCGAACACGCTGTGCCCGCAAACGGCAAAGGCCCAGCCGGTTGGCGCCGGCCTGCGCGGCAGACAGATCAGCGCCGAACAGGGCGATCGTTGCGGCGATCGCCCATAAAATTGATCCGTCCGATGTCATGATGGCCAACAGGCGCGGCCCATCCGGTCAGTGCATGTATTCGACCATGCGGTCGTGGAAACACTCACATTTGTTGAGCGTGTCTTCGTCCTTGTAGTTCGTCTTCAGATAGCCATAGGCCATGCCGCAGGCGACCTTGGCTTCCGAGGCCCAGACGAAGGCAGGCCGGGATGAGTTGATCCATTCCGGGCTGTTGGCTACGGCAACCGATTCGTCCATCAGCTTCACCACCTGCTCCTTGAGATCGACGATGTTGTCGTTCAACACCAGGTTGGACGTCCCCACGACGCGGCAATAGTCGCCCGTTGGACCCTCGATGATGTCGGCGGCTTCAAGCCCCGTCGCAACAATCGACAGCAGCCCGGCCCCGAAAGCCACACGCAGAATTCTGTTCATGCTCGTCACCTCGTCCCTTTCGCCCCTTAGGCCACGTCCGTCTTGGTGCCGTGGCTGTCATCGTAAAGTATTTTCACCGCTTCGGCAGCGCTGTGGAACGTATAGTTCTCCAGCACGGCGACCGTATGGTAGTTGTCGCCACCGCCATTCGTGTCGACCTTGACTTCGGCATTCGCCGCATTGGCCAAGGACTGCGAGATCTCCACAAAGCCGCCGGCTTCGAGATCGGTAACGCCGGCCAGGCCTTTCAGCAACGAGGACAGATCGATCTTGTCGCCGTTGGCGCCATCGTGGAAGTCGGCGATCAGATCGGCGACTTCGAGCGAGCCGATGGCGAATGTCCTGGTGCCATCGGAGGCCACCGACGGCTGCGCCGGGGCAACCAGCGACGTATCGAGTTCCACCTCGATATAGTTGCCGCTCGTGCCGTCGGCCATCTGGAAGGTGCCGTTGCCGGTCACGGTCTGCCCGTCGATTTCGCCGACAGCCGGGTGTGCCGCCGTGCTGATGGAAGCAACACCGTTGTCGGCGAGGCTCGACAGTTCCCCGGCGTCGCTGGTGCCGTTGGCATTGGCGTCCTTCCAGATCAGCAGGCTGCTGAACGCCGCGTCGTTGTGGTCGATGACACCGTCATGGTTGCTGTCGAGCGATGCCAGTGCCGCCGCCCCGCTGGCGAAATGGCCGCCGCCGAAGTTCGGCGTGAACAGTTCGGTGCCGTCATCGATCTTGCCGTCATGGTTGAGGTCGACCGCCAGCATGCCGTCGTTCGAGGTGTTCCAGGCCAGTTGCTCCTTGGTGCCGTCGCCGTTCATGTCGAACTGAGCACCGTGGCTGACGTCGGAGAATGTAAAGCCATTGTGGTTCAGGTCGAGGATGACGGGATCGACCGATCCACCGATCAACGTGTTCAGGTTCGCCACGGTGACGCCCTGAAGGTCAACGAATGCTCCCACACCGGCACTCGCGGTTGCTTGAGTGTAGACGAAGGTATGATTTACCCCTGCGATCGTCCCTGTGAAAGCGAGCGTCGCCCCGGCGTCTCCGATATCTGTAAGTGTCAGATACTGGACCACCGCCGCCAGGCTTGCAGCAGAGGTGACCGCCAATGGCGCGGTAAAGGTGTCGGTGCCGAAGAAGCTGGCGATGCCGTTCGTCACCGAATGGGACTGAACCGTGTCCCCGCCGATCGTCAATGTGGAGTCCCCGCCATTGACGTTGCCGGTGGTGGCGGCCACCAGTGTTCCAGGCAGGCTCAGCTTGTCGGCCACGGTTGCGAAGTCCGTAATGATATCGTAGCCGGAGATCGTGCCGGCGTTGCCTGATCCGCCTATGACCGGCGTCGAATCGCCCGTTCCGATCACGAAGGTGTCGTTGCCGCCTCCACCGGTCAGGAAATCGTTGCCGCCCCGTCCGACAATGATGTCGTTTCCACCGCCACCAGACAGATGATCAATACCGGACGTTCCGTAAATCTGGTCGGCCTGTGTGGCGTCGCCATTCACGGTGATCCCGGGATCTCCCGGGTCATGCGAGAAGAAGGAGAAGCTGACGTTACGGGCTTGGTAGTTGCCGCCGTTGTTGTCGAAATAGGACAAGGTCCATGAATCGCCGGCTGTCGGCGGGTGCGCGATCAAATAGGCGGCAAGCGTCGTGGACGTGGCGTTGCCAGCGGCGTCGAGCAAGAAAACATGGTCGTAGTTGACAGTCGCCTTCATCAGGCCGGTAGTCGCATCAAAGAACCAGCTCTGCTCGAATGTTGCGGCAGTCAGATCGTCTTCGACAACCGCGAAGTGGTTGGTGCCAATGACGATCTCGACCTGAACTTCCTGCTCGCGGTGCGATCCTGCGCTGCTGTCCCCGAAAACGCCGGGATTCTGCTCCGACACAGGGATGGGCGTGGCGAAAGGTGTCTGCTGGAAGTCGGTATAGACCACCACTGTCGCGCCATGTGGATCGGCGTTTATGGCGTTGACCGTGGCTGCAGACAGGGTCAGCGTCGAGACCTGGTCATTTCCGGACGTAAGCGGACTGCTGCCATTGCCGATCTGCGACGTGTCGCTAGGCAGGCTGGTCGGGGGCACTTCGTGGATGCCGACAGTCTGTGTGACATGGACGGTACCGTCAAAGACATCCAGCGACAGGTTGTTGTTGACCGTATCGGTCACCGTCGCGGTCGGTCTGTAGACTAGGTCATCCAGCAGGTTGATGCCGGCGGACGGATTGTAGAGCACCGTGCCAGTGGTCAGGGCGACATAGCTCACGCCGTTGAAATAGAACGTGCCGGTGGGGATCGTCCCTGTCGCGGTGACGATGAGATTGTCGCCATCGGCATCCGTCGGGATTGTCACCAGCAAAGGATATCCGTTGGGATAGGTAGGGGTGCCGAGCGTCTCCTGCCCTGGATCGCTCGACATCCAGTTCTGGGTGTTGGCGACAACTGGTGGGTCGTTGACGTCGGTCAGGTTGATGGTCAGCGTCGTCGTCGACAGGTCGCCGTCACCGTCCTTGATGGTATAGACGAACACGTCCGTGGTGTTCGCGTTGATGCTGTGGGCCGTCGACTGGTAGGTGTAGGACCCGTCCGCGTTGAGGTGCAACGTACCATGCAGGCCCGTTATGTCAGCGCCTGCACCAGTCGTCACTGCCGTCGTGGTGTCGCCGCCTGCGGCACGGGCACCCACAACTCCGCCGCCGGCAGCAAAGCCGTCGGCGCCGGCCACGTCGTTGACCAACACGCCCGCCGCCGCCGTCACGCTCAGCAGCGCGCCTTCGTTGACGTTGCCGGTGTCGGCATGTGCGAAGGGCACGTCGTCGACGATGTTGATGACCAGGCTGCCGGCCGGAGCGGTGTCGCCGTCGGCGTCGGTGACGACGACCGCGAAGGCGGTGCTGGTGTTGTCGCCCGTCGTGTTGGTGGTGAGCGTATAGGCGTAGCTGATCGAGCCGATGCCGGTGTTGGCGTCATAGACATAGCTGGCCGTCATCGAGCCGGTGGCGTCGGTGAAGGTCTGCGGCGCGCCGGTCAGGACATGGCCGCCGAGCGAGACGGTCTGGATGCCGTCAGGCGAGGTGAAGCCGATGGTGCCCGAGGTGGTCTCGGAGGTGTTGGAGTTGTTGTTGGGATTGCCGTCGGCGATCTCGCCGGAGCCGGCCGGCAGGCCGCCATGCGGCGGCAGGCCGGCTTCATAGACGGTGGTCGAGGCAAGGCCGGGCGCCGGGATGTTGTCGCTGGGCGTGGAGTCGCCGACCGAGATGGTCAGCGTGGTGTGTGACAGGTCGCCGTCGCCATCCTTGATGGTGTAGGTGAAGACGTCGCTGACGCCGCCTTGCGAGCCGGGATTGCGGACGTAGCTGTAGTCGCCATTGGCGCCGAGCGTCAGATCGCCATAGGTGCCGTGGATGACCGAGCCGATCGTTGCGGCGCTGTCGAGATTGGCATTGGTGTTGCCGGCCGCGACGCCGGCGACGGTTGCGCCGTCGGCGCCGAGCACATCGACACCGGTGACGGGCGAGGTGGTGCCGACCGCGGTCAGCACGTTGCCGGTCTCTGCGGTGAACTGGTTGGCGGCGAGGCTGTCGGTGTCGGCATGTGCGAAGGGCACGTCGTCGACGATGTTGATGACCAGGCTGCCGGCCGGAGCGGTGTCGCCGTCGGCGTCGGTGACGACGACCGCGAAGGCGGTGCTGGTGTTGTCGCCCGTCGTGTTGGTGGTGAGCGTGTAGGCGTAGCTGATCGAGCCGATGCCGGTGTTGGTGTCATAGACATAGCTGGCCGTCATCGAGCCGGTGGCGTCGGTGAAGGTCTGCGGCACGCCGGTCAGGACATGGCCGCCGAGCGAGACGGTCTGGATGCCGTCAGGCGAGGTGAAGCCGATGGTGCCCGAGGTGGTCTCGGAGGTGTTGGAGTTGTTGTTGGGATTGCCGTCGGCGATCTCGCCGGAGCCGGCCGGCAGGCCGCCATGCGGCGGCAGGCCGGCTTCATAGACGGTGGTCGAGGCAAGGCCGGGCGCCGGGATGTTGTCGCTGGGCGTGGAGTCGCCGACCGAGATGGTCAGCGTGGTGTGTGACAGGTCGCCGTCGCCATCCTTGATGGTGTAGGTGAAGACGTCGCTGACGCCGCCTTGCGAGCCGGGATTGCGGACGTAGCTGTAGTCGCCATTGGCGCCGAGCGTCAGATCGCCATAGGTGCCGTGGATGACCGAGCCGATCGTTGCGGCGCTGTCGAGATTGGCATTGGTGTTGCCGGCCGCGACGCCGGCGACGGTTGCGCCGTCGGCGCCGAGCACATCGACACCGGTGACGGGCGAGGTGGTGCCGACCGCGGTCAGCACGTTGCCGGTCTCTGCGGTGAACTGGTTGGCGGCGAGGCTGTCGGTGTCGGCATGTGCGAAGGGCACGTCGTCGACGATGTTGATGACCAGGCTGCCGGCCGGAGCGGTGTCGCCGTCGGCGTCGGTGACGACGACCGCGAAGGCGGTGCTGGTGTTGTCGCCCGTCGTGTTGGTGGTGAGCGTGTAGGCGTAGCTGATCGAGCCGATGCCGGTGTTGGTGTCATAGACATAGCTGGCCGTCATCGAGCCGGTGGCGTCGGTGAAGGTCTGCGGCACGCCGGTCAGGACATGGCCGCCGAGCGAGACGGTCTGGATGCCGTCAGGCGAGGTGAAGCCGATGGTGCCCGAGGTGGTCTCGGAGGTGTTGGAGTTGTTGTTGGGATTGCCGTCGGCGATCTCGCCGGAGCCGGCCGGCAGGCCGCCATGCGGCGGCAGGCCGGCTTCATAGACGGTGGTCGAGGCAAGGCCGGGCGCCGGGATGTTGTCGCTGGGCGTGGAGTCGCCGACCGAGATGGTCAGCGTGGTGTGTGACAGGTCGCCGTCGCCATCCTTGATGGTGTAGGTGAAGACGTCGCTGACGCCGCCTTGCGAGCCGGGATTGCGGACGTAGCTGTAGTCGCCATTGGCGCCGAGCGTCAGATCGCCATAGGTGCCGTGGATGACCGAGCCGATCGTTGCGGCGCTGTCGAGATTGGCATTGGTGTTGCCGGCCGCGACGCCGGCGACGGTTGCGCCGTCGGCGCCGAGCACATCGACACCGGTGACGGGCGAGGTGGTGCCGACCGCGGTCAGCACGTTGCCGGTCTCTGCGGTGAACTGGTTGGCGGCGAGGCTGTCGGTGTCGGCATGTGCGAAGGGCACGTCGTCGACGATGTTGATGACCAGGCTGCCGGCCGGAGCGGTGTCGCCGTCGGCGTCGGTGACGACGACCGCGAAGGCGGTGCTGGTGTTGTCGCCCGTCGTGTTGGTGGTGAGCGTGTAGGCGTAGCTGATCGAGCCGATGCCGGTGTTGGTGTCATAGACATAGCTGGCCGTCATCGAGCCGGTGGCGTCGGTGAAGGTCTGCGGCACGCCGGTCAGGACATGGCCGCCGAGCGAGACGGTCTGGATGCCGTCAGGCGAGGTGAAGCCGATGGTGCCCGAGGTGGTCTCGGAGGTGTTGGAGTTGTTGTTGGGATTGCCGTCGGCGATCTCGCCGGAGCCGGCCGGCAGGCCGCCATGCGGCGGCAGGCCGGCTTCATAGACGGTGGTCGAGGCAAGGCCGGGCGCCGGGATGTTGTCGCTGGGCGTGGAGTCGCCGACCGAGATGGTCAGCGTGGTGTGTGACAGGTCGCCGTCGCCATCCTTGATGGTGTAGGTGAAGACGTCGTCATGGCCGCCTTGCGAGCCGGGATTGCGGACGTAGCTGTAGTCGCCATTGGCGCCGAGCGTCAGATCGCCATAGGTGCCGTGGATGACCGAGCCGATCGTTGCGGCGCTGTCGAGATTGGCATTGGTGTTGCCGGCCGCGACGCCGGCGACGGTTGCGCCGTCGGCGCCGAGCACATCGACACCGGTGACGGGCGAGGTGGTGCCGACCGCGGTCAGCACGTTGCCGGTCTCTGCGGTGAACTGGTTGGCGGCGAGGCTGTCGGTGTCGGCATGTGCGAAGGGCACGTCGTCGACGATGTTGATGACCAGGCTGCCGGCCGGAGCGGTGTCGCCGTCGGCGTCGGTGACGACGACCGCGAAGGCGGTGCTGGTGTTGTCGCCCGTCGTGTTGGTGGTGAGCGTGTAGGCGTAGCTGATCGAGCCGATGCCGGTGTTGGTGTCATAGACATAGCTGGCCGTCATCGAGCCGGTGGCGTCGGTGAAGGTCTGCGGCACGCCGGTCAGGACATGGCCGCCGAGCGAGACGGTCTGGATGCCGTCAGGCGAGGTGAAGCCGATGGTGCCCGAGGTGGTCTCGGAGGTGTTGGAGTTGTTGTTGGGATTGCCGTCGGCGATCTCGCCGGAGCCGGCCGGCAGGCCGCCATGCGGCGGCAGGCCGGCTTCATAGACGGTGGTCGAGGCAAGGCCGGGCGCCGGGATGTTGTCGCTGGGCGTGGAGTCGCCGACCGAGATGGTCAGCGTGGTGTGTGACAGGTCGCCGTCGCCATCCTTGATGGTGTAGGTGAAGACGTCGCTGACGCCGCCTTGCGAGCCGGGATTGCGGACGTAGCTGTAGTCGCCATTGGCGCCGAGCGTCAGATCGCCATAGGTGCCGTGGATGACCGAGCCGATCGTTGCGGCGCTGTCGAGATTGGCATTGGTGTTGCCGGCCGCGACGCCGGCGACGGTTGCGCCGTCGGCGCCGAGCACATCGACACCGGTGACGGGCGAGGTGGTGCCGACCGCGGTCAGCACGTTGCCGGTCTCTGCGGTGAACTGGTTGGCGGCGAGGCTGTCGGTGTCGGCATGTGCGAAGGGCACGTCGTCGACGATGTTGATGACCAGGCTGCCGGCCGGAGCGGTGTCGCCGTCGGCGTCGGTGACGACGACCGCGAAGGCGGTGCTGGTGTTGTCGCCCGTCGTGTTGGTGGTGAGCGTGTAGGCGTAGCTGATCGAGCCGATGCCGGTGTTGGTGTCATAGACATAGCTGGCCGTCATCGAGCCGGTGGCGTCGGTGAAGGTCTGCGGCACGCCGGTCAGGACATGGCCGCCGAGCGAGACGGTCTGGATGCCGTCAGGCGAGGTGAAGCCGATGGTGCCCGAGGTGGTCTCGGAGGTGTTGGAGTTGTTGTTGGGATTGCCGTCGGCGATCTCGCCGGAGCCGGCCGGCAGGCCGCCATGCGGCGGCAGGCCGGCTTCATAGACGGTGGTCGAGGCAAGGCCGGGCGCCGGGATGTTGTCGCTGGGCGTGGAGTCGCCGACCGAGATGGTCAGCGTGGTGTGTGACAGGTCGCCGTCGCCATCCTTGATGGTGTAGGTGAAGACGTCGTCATGGCCGCCTTGCGAGCCGGGATTGCGGACGTAGCTGTAGTCGCCATTGGCGCCGAGCGTCAGATCGCCATAGGTGCCGTGGATGACCGAGCCGATCGTTGCGGCGCTGTCGAGATTGGCATTGGTGTTGCCGGCCGCGACGCCGGCGACGGTTGCGCCGTCGGCGCCGAGCACATCGACACCGGTGACGGGCGAGGTGGTGCCGACCGCGGTCAGCACGTTGCCGGTCTCTGCGGTGAACTGGTTGGCGGCGAGGCTGTCGGTGTCGGCATGTGCGAAGGGCACGTCGTCGACGATGTTGATGACCAGGCTGCCGGCCGGAGCGGTGTCGCCGTCGGCGTCGGTGACGACGACCGCGAAGGCGGTGCTGGTGTTGTCGCCCGTCGTGTTGGTGGTGAGCGTGTAGGCGTAGCTGATCGAGCCGATGCCGGTGTTGGTGTCATAGACATAGCTGGCCGTCATCGAGCCGGTGGCGTCGGTGAAGGTCTGCGGCACGCCGGTCAGGACATGGCCGCCGAGCGAGACGGTCTGGATGCCGTCAGGCGAGGTGAAGCCGATGGTGCCCGAGGTGGTCTCGGAGGTGTTGGAGTTGTTGTTGGGATTGCCGTCGGCGATCTCGCCGGAGCCGGCCGGCAGGCCGCCATGCGGCGGCAGGCCGGCTTCATAGACGGTGGTCGAGGCAAGGCCGGGCGCCGGGATGTTGTCGCTGGGCGTGGAGTCGCCGACCGAGATGGTCAGCGTGGTGTGTGACAGGTCGCCGTCGCCATCCTTGATGGTGTAGGTGAAGACGTCGTCATGGCCGCCCGGCGAGCCGGCGTCGCGCACATAGGTGTAAGAGCCGTCGGCGCTGAGCGTCAGCTTGCCGTAGAGGCCTTGGATCTGGGTGCCGACATTGGCGTCTCCGCCGCCGACCGTGGTACCAGCCGCAACACCCACGACACCGCCCGCGGCATCCTTGCCGTCGGCGCCGAACACGTCGTTCACGAACACATCGCCGTTGATCGCGGCATGGCTGCCGGACGGCACGTTGCCGATGTCGGCATTGGCGGTCGGCACGTCGTCGATGATCTGGACGGACAGCGTACCGGGAACCGAGGTGTCGCCGTCGCTGTCGGTCACCGTCACTGTCATGTTGTCGAAGATGGAATCGGTGCCCGCACCCGGGTGAACCACGCCATGGACGAGCGTGTAGCTATAGCTCACCTGGCCGGTGCTGGCGTCGTAACCGCTGATCGTCAGCGTGTTGCCGAGCGGCGTGGTGATATTGATCGGCGTCGATGCGCTGTCGGCAAGGGCAGCGCCCGAAATCACCTGGCCGGCGATGGTCAGCGAGCCGATGCCGTCTGGCGAAGAGATGGTGAAGGTGCCGGTGTTGTGTTCGGAGGTGTCGCCGTCGACGCCTGGCGCCGCCGCCTCGCCCGAGCCTTCCGACCCCGAGCTTGCCGGTATGCCTTCTTCATTGACGATGGTGTCGCCGCCATCGACGGAAGGCGTCAGGTCGCTGATCGACGGCGTGGAATTGGGTCTGAGAAGAGACGGGAACAGTTCGCGATGTTCCGGCTGGCCGAACGCCAGATCCGTCGGCGGCAACAGCGCCGACAGGCCGAACCCGTCGCCGATGCCGCCAGGGGGAACCGAGAAGTCTCCGCCGGCACTCGCGGGTGAACCGCCGGGGCCTGCCGATATCGATCCGTCGGCGCCAAAGGCGACGTCGACATGGCTTGCTTCCAACGCCGCGATCAAGGCAACACGCGGCACTTCGACGTCGCCGATGACGAAGGTCGGCACGTTGAGGGCGCCGTCCTTGATGACGATTACCGAACCGTCCGCCTGCTCGAGCACGAGGTTATGGCCGTCGACCTTGATGTTGTCGATCGAGACATTGGCGGGAAGTTTCACCACATTGCTGGCGTCGGCCACATATTCGTGCGGCGCGGCTGCCGCTGGGGCCTTGGCCTCCGCGGGTGCTTCCGGTTTGACCGGCGTGCCGCTGCCGACATCGACGGGAACCGGCTCAGTGGCTGCCGGGGCGGCCTTTTGCGCCGGGCTGGCTTCCGCGACCTGGATCTGCGCCTGCGACGGCAGGCCGTTATGTTCAGAATGCTCGTCCCAGGAATGAGAGACGGTGTCCAATTCGTTACTGGTGGTCATAGCCAAACCCCTCCGGCATTTCCCGGAAACAGACAGTGACCACTTCTACTTTGCAACTATGCCGCAATCCGTTTCATATATTCGGATATGCTGGCTTCGGCATTTTTTATGCGTGGTAAACTCGAAACATATAACCCGATATACATTGGCTGGTATGATGAGGGTTGGCGTCCGCCGCTTGGTAAACAGAAGTATAAACTTGTATAAAATTTTACATAAAATAGAGGGCATCAAGTGCAGGAAACTTATCCACCTTCCTTTTCAATAATTTGAGACGAGATTGGTAGCGTCCACAGTCAAAGGTGGGCGTTATGACAAAAGAAAAATCTGCCCAAGGGGCAACCAGGCTCAAAGCGCTGCTGCTGGCAATCGGCATTATGGGCCTGCCGCAGCCATTGTCCGCGAGCGCTTTGCCGGCACGGATCGATTCGGCCGGCTCGCTGTTGGCGGAGGTCGAAGCGCCTCCCACTCTCGGCGGCATTTCGCTGCTGCGGCCGCAGCCTTGGCAGCCCGCCTCGACCTACCGAATCGGCATGGTTCTGGGCAGCTATGGTCCTGCCTCCATCGATCAGCAAACCGGCTCTTCGACGGCACTGGGCAATGCCGGGATCGATCCCATCCAGACGGCGGCGATCATTCCCGGCGTGTTCGGATCGGTTGCTCTGTCCATGCATAATTTTCCGGTTTCCGCGCGTTGGGCACCGGTCTACAAGGCAATCGTCGACTGTTCCGCCGGCAGTGGGTGTGATGGCAAGAACAGCATCTTCACCGCGATCGTCAATGCTGCCAAGGACAAGCGGTTTATCGACAAGCTGTCCTTCATCAACTCAAGCATAAACCACGCCATCGCCTACAAGAAGGACAGCGTGGTTTACGGCAAGCTCGACTACTGGGCCAAGCCTTCGGAAATTCTCGAGCATCGGGCGGGTGACTGCGAGGATTTTGCCATTCTCAAGATGGCGGCGCTGCTGCGTGCCGGCATTCCGGCGCAGAGCATGTCGCTCGTTGTTCTGCAGGACCGCAAGCGCGGTTTCTTTCATGCCGTGCTGTCCGTCAGCACCGGCAGCGGGGTCTTCATTTTGGACAGCCTGAGCAACGTCGTCTCGCGCGACAGCGATCTTCCCGACTACGTGCCATTGTATTCGTTCAGCACCGACCGCGCGTGGATCCATGGCACCAGGCCCGGCGCGGCCCAGGTCGCCGATGTCAAGGGCGGTCTTGCGACTGTTGCACCCGGCGAGGGCCTGCAGCCGTAGCATTCCCAGGACAAGGCGCCCGTTAAGGGACGCCTCCGTTCTTCGATATCGCCCCCTGAAGCGAGGTCACGTTCGGGCGATATGTGTTAGCCGCCAAAAACAAAGGCCATCAGCAGCTCCGGCTCTAGCACCGGCGCCCGCGCAGCATTCAATTGTCCCCGGTAGCGGCGGTCGCCTGCACCGATGACGAAACCGGTGGCGACCGGTGTTTCGCCATTGGCGTCGAGCCGCGCGAATATGTCAGCGACATTGAGATCCAGGGCAAGCTTCAGGTCGTGGCGCGCATCTTCGCTTGGCGCGACCGGCAATTGACGCCTGACCAGTTGCTGGAACGGCGCGTTGAAAGTCAGGATCCTCTTCGACGACGAGAGCGCAAAAGCCGGTGACGGACAGGCGACCAGAATGGCGTTGATCGTCTTGATCGACGCAAGCCTTCGCAAGGTCTGGTTTTCATCGGCCAATCCGCGCATGCAGGCCACCCGGATTGCCGATGTCAGGTTTCCTGTGTGGGCATGGCTTTCGGCGATCTCGTCGATCAGCATGCCGATCGTGCATTTGCGGCTTTCGGCCATCTGCTTCAGCGCGGTCCAGAACGCCCGCTCCAGACGAATGCCGCGTCGCGTGCCGCCACGCGCCACGACCCGGAACTCCAGGCCGAAATCCTCTGTCGCCATGGGTGGGAGCAGCCGCTCGCGATCGGCAAGTGGGGAGGTCGCGCTATCGTTCACTCATTGCCTCCTCCCGTGCCTTGTTGATAGGCTTCAGCAGATAGGTGAGGATGGTTTTGTGTCCGGTCTTGATGTCGACCGAACAGATCATCCCGGGAATGATCGAATAGGTCTTGCCATCGCGCGTCAGCGTCGACCTCTCGGTTGCGACGCGCACCTGGTAGTAGGGCTCGCCCGTCTTCTGGTCGACCAGGCTGTCGGCGGTGATGTTGGAGACCTTGCCTTCGATACCGCCGAAGATCGAGAAATCATAGGCGGTTATCTTGATCAGCGCGTCCTGGTCCGGCCGGATGAAGGCAACATCGCGTGGTGAAACCCGCGCTTCGACCAGCAGCGTCTCGGAAGTCGGCACGATGCCGGCCACGACCGCGCCGGGCTGCACGAAAGCGCCGACCGTGTTGATATCAAGCGTGTTGACGATCCCGTCGACAGGCGAGCGGATGTCCGTGCGCGCCACCTTGTCGGTGGCGCCGCGGATGGTCTCATCGACCACCGAAAGATCGGCCAGCGCCTGCGTCAGGTCGCTCAGCGCCTCCTGCTGCAGCTGCAGGCCGAGCTCGTTGACTTGAAGCTTGGCTTCGGCGATGGCCGCCTTGGCTTTCTTGATGGTTTCACCGGCGAGGTTCAGCTGCCCATGCAGTTCGGTCTGCTCCCGCTCGACGCGGATCTGCTCGGTCTTGGCCATCAGCCCCTTCTTGACCATGGACTCGACCAGCGCCGTTTCCCGGTCGCTGACTTCGAGATTTTTGGTGAGGCGATCAAGGTTGGCGGTGGCTTCGTCCAATTCGTTCTGGCGCTGATCGAGACGCGATTTGAGGACCGACAGCTTGACTTGGAAGTTGTCGCGACGTGCGATCAGCAGCTTCTGCTCGTTGTCGCAGATTTCCGGGGCGACCTTCTGGATTTCGGGCGGACAGGGAAATGGGCCATCAATATTGCCGCTCTGTTCGAATTTGAGCCGCGCAATGCGCGTCTGAAGCGCCCGTGCCTTGGCTTGCTGCTCGCCAAGGCTGGACGTGTTCATCGTATTGTCGAGGCGGATGATGAGATCGTTCTTCTTGACGACCTGCCCGATCGTCACGGCAATTTCCTGAACGACGCCCGGCTCGCTGGATTGGATGATCTGGGTTTTGGAAGCCGGTATGACCTTGCCGTCGCCACGCGCGATTTCGTCGACCTCGGCAAAGGACGCCCAGGCGACAGAGGACACAAAAAGTGCCCCTATGATGAACAAGGACGCCGACGCGAAAAGCGGCGGCCGGTCTTCCCTTGCAAGCATGTCCTACAACCCCAACGCATTGAATGCGTTCAATAAGTCTGTTTTTCAGGCGTTTGTTTTCTGCAGCGCCTGTATCACTTGATCCTTCGGTCCATCGGCAACGATCCTGCCTTGCTCGATGACGATAAGACGGTCGGCCAGTTCGAGCATGCTGAAGCGGTGTGTTGAAACGATCAGTGTCGTGTTCCGGTCGAAGGCCACTTTGAGCTGCTTGATCAACTGCCGCTCGGAAGCCAGGTCCATCGATCCCGACGGCTCGTCCAGGAAGACGATTTTCGGTCTGGTCAGCAAAAGGCGGGCAATCGCCATCGTCTGCCTCTGGCCGCCCGAGAGATTGGTGCCGCGCTCGCCGACATTCATGTCGTAGCCACGCGGATGACGAGAGACGAAATCGTCGACGCCAGCAGCCTTGGCCGCTTCGACGATCTGCTCATCGGTCGCCTCCGGACATGCCATCAGGAGGTTCTCCTTGATGGTGCCCGAAAACAGATCGTTGGCCTGCGCGACGATCCCGACCGCGGCGCGAACCTCCGAAGGGTGGTATTGGCGGATGTCGATGCCGTCCAGCAGCAGCTCGCCTGATGTCGGCAGGAAGAGCCTGCCGATCAGCCGGCCCATGGTTGTCTTTCCCGAGCCGATACGGCCGATGATGCCGATCCGCTCACCGGGCTTCACCGAGAAATTCAGACCGGTCAGAACCTCGTTCTCGGAGCCTGGATAGACAAAGCCGACATTCCTGAACATCATCGCGCCATTGCGGATGGGCCGGTTGACGAAACCCACCGTATCCGGGCGATCTTCCGGCTGCGCCATGATCGAGTTCACCATGCGCAAGGAAAGCATGGCCTGGCGAAGTCTGGACAGGGTAATGGCGATCTGGCCGAGTGGAGACACCGCCCGGCTGGCCAGCATGACGGTGCCGATGATGGCTCCGGTGGAGACGTGTCCTTCCGAGAAGGCATAGGCGCCGGCCACGATCAAGGCGACGGTCACCATCTGCTGGATGGCCTGCGTTATGTTGCCAGCGGCCGCCGAGAGCTGCTTGATCTTCTCGGACGTGTTGGACGCGTTCTTGGAATGCTCCCCCCATTTTCGCAACAGATACGCCTCGGCCCGCAGCGATTTGATCGTCTCCAGCGTGGAGATGGATTCGACCAGCAGGGCCTGCCGTTGCGAGGCCTCGTTCATGGAGGCCGCGACACGCTTGCCGATACGCCGCTGCGTGATCAGTCCGACGATCACGGACGCGACGAAGGCCAGCGCGGGGATGATCACCAGCCAGCCGCCTATCGCATAGATGACCAGGAGAAAAATGAAGACGAAGGCCGTGTCGATGAACACGCTGATGGTGTTCGAGGTGAAGAATTCGCGAACGAATTCATACTGCGTCACCCGATTTGCGTATTCGCCCGTTGAACCTGGCCGTGCCGACAGGGACGAATTCAGCACTTTCTCGAACAGCAAGTAGGAAATACGCAGATCCGCCTTGCGCCCGGCGTAGTCGATGAGGGACGCCCTGGCGGTCTTCAGCAGCAGGTCGAACAGGATGACCGCGCTGATGCCGATCGACAGCACCCAGAGCGTCGATATCGCCTTGTTCGGCAGGATCCTGTCGTAGACGTTCATGGTGAAGATCGGCGAGGCTATGGCCAGCATGTTGATGAATATTGCCGCCAGGATGACCTTCGAATAGGTGCGCCAGAACGGGCCCATCGTTCCCGTCAGCCAATGTCGCCGCTCGATCTTCGGCGCCGAACCGACGTTCATCCCCTCGGCGGCGTTGGCATAGGTTATCGAGAAGGAGACGCCGCCACTGATGTAGCTGGCGGCCAGCTCGGATCTCGTGATGGTTATACGACCGTCTTCCTGGGGAGCGGTGGTGAATGCGCCGTCCTCGGTTTCGGCCAGCAGGGCAACCGGCAATTGGCTGACGCGAAACACAATAGCGGGGAGGTCGATGCGCCCCCGAAGAAAGTCACGATGGCTGAACTCGGTGATTTCAAGGCCAATGCGCTCGGCAATATGCCGGATGGCATCGATGTCGATACGGGTGTCCGACAGCGGCACGCCGGCGAACAGCACCGTTTGCGCGCTCGGCCTGCCGAGATAGCCAGCAACAGCCGAGAAGCAGGCCTTGAACGCCTCCTTCGGGGAGAGGATGTTGGGTTGCTGGTTCACGATCCGCCCACAGGGACTTTCGATCGACCCTTACATCCGCTTACTTTTTCCTGACCGGTGCCAGGATATCGAACGGCAGGTCATTTTTCTGTTCCGAAGGCGTCCGCGCATAGGTTTCGGTGTCGGCCGTTTCCGGTGCCGCGAACTCGGTTCGCGCGTAGGCCGCGGCCTGCTTTGGCGGATGGATATCCATGGTTTTCAGCAATTGCCCAGTCGCCGCCAGAAGCCGATATTGGGCAAAGAGAGAGGCGTAGGATGCGGTGTCCGCCAGGGTCGCCGTGTTGAACCGCGTATTCTGCGCATCCAGCACATCGAGCAGTGAGCGCTGACCGACCTTGAATTGCTCGCGATAGGACGCGACCAGCTTCTCGTTGGAGGCGGCTTGCAGCTTCAGGGTCTTTGCCAGGTCGGCTTGCCGGAAACGGCGATCCCACGATGTGCGGACGGCCTCTTCGATTTCCCGCAGCACCTGATGCATCGCAAGCCGCTGCTCACTCGTGCGACGGATCTGCTCCTGTTCATTGGCCTTGTCGATGCCGCCCCGGTACAAGTTCCACCGCAGCACCAGGCGTGCCTGCAGGTCGGATGTGTCTCCATTGTCGCCGTCGATGTCATACCCAGCCCGAGCGACGCCTTCAGCGACGATCGAGGGGCCGTATTTCGCCCGGGCCGCGTCCACCAGCGAGGCCGCCGCGGCGATATCGCTATCGGCCATATGAACACGCGGATTGCTCTCCCGCGCAAGGCCGATCGCATCGTCCAGCGACCTTGGCAGCGCGCCGGAAACATCGGCCGGCCTCGATGCATTGGTCAGCGGCTTCCCGACGGTCTTGAAGAACCGTATCCTCGAGGCCTCCAGCTCCTCCGAGGCTTCCTGCATGCGGGCCTTGGCCGCAAACAGCCGCTCCTCGGCTTGCTGCCGGTCGGCTTCGTTCAACCCGCCGCCGGCAATGCCTTCCTGGATGTCGTGGAGGATTGCTTGATGGAAGCCCAGGTTCTTCTTTGCCTCGGCCACGATCGAAGCCTGAAGCATGTATTCGAGGTAGTCCTGGACGACCGAGAGCCCGATGAATTCCGACCGCTCCAGCACACGAAAGGACGCGCCGTCGACGCGCGAGGCTTGGCGATTCAACTCGGCTCGCCTTGCGCCGCTGTCATAGAGCGTTTGCGAAACCGTCAGATCGGTTTCTGCCGGATAAAGTGCGTCGTCCTCTATGGAGAGCGCGCGTCGTGAGGAATTGTCGAGACGGCGAGCGCCAGCCGACGCTTCCAGGTCGACGCTGGGAAGATAGAGCCCCTTGGCCTGCCGCAATTCGAACTCGATCGCTTCGCGATTTTCTATGGCCTGGCCGATCTCGGGATTGGATTCGACGGCAACCGCCACCGCTTCCTTGAGCGAAAGTGCACTCGCACTTACGCAGCTCAGCATCGTGGCCGCCATCAAAAGACCCAGGCGCCTGCCCATGGCTGACATGCTTGTCGTATTCATCTAACCCGCCCCAACGTTTTCCGTGCGCCTTTTCCCACAGCGCTACAACCAAGCCTGAGCTTGCCGTCACACATTATCCGACAGTTTCACGAAATATGTGAGTGATTATTAAATTAGATAGTCCTGAAGGAGCATTTCCGATCATAAGGTTGAGAAATGTAGCAAAAATGGCACAACACCCGGTCCGTTGCGGTTGTATCCAGCCGCTGCCGGGAGCTGAAAAGACAAAGGGGCAATCGCTCCTGCAAGCAGCGTCCTGTGAAGTGCGGTGAACTGGCTGGCATACTGGCAGCGTCGAACGGATCGTCGCCGGAATTTGGCAATTGTTTTTCGACCACTATGGTGCCAGCGGGAGGAACGACGGCTGGACCGAGGCTGAATTGCCGGTTACTGCTGCTAAACCCAGCGCCCAAGCAGCAGTAACGCTCCTCCGTTAAGCCTTGCGCAATCTCTGCAATCTATGCTGACGCCAGATTGTCGAGGGCAACATGAAGCGCAAGTCGATATTACTCTTCGCTTTTCCCGCATTCATCCTGACGACTATGGCAGGCGAGCGAGCAGCAACGTTCCTGCTCGGAACCTATCCCGCCAGCCCCGCAATGTGGTGGATCTGGCTTGAACTGCGTCCCTTGTCGGCGATGTTCTGGCAAAAGGTCGACCTTTATCTGGGCAGTTCGATGGTTCTGGATGCAGTCATCCTGATTGCCGCAGCGATCGCCTGCTGGAGCGCTTGCAGTGCCGGGAGGTCAGCCGCCTTCTTTCTTGCCAATCATCTGGCCCTGCTTTTCGCCGGGCTGATGATCGCCGTCGGTAGCCATTCGGAAACGGCGAGCGCGATTGCCGCATTTACGGCACCCAGCGGGTTCTCGTTTTCGCTGATCGCCGATCTCACTTGGGAGAACAGCCTCGTGCTGGTTCTGGGCTTTGCGGCCTGCGCCTACTGTCATGTCGCGTTCCTTCGCGAAACCCGACAGCGTGGGGAGGCATTGGCCGTTCGCCTCATCGCTTTGCAGCGCGATTTCTAATCCAGCGGACTTGGGCGTTTCAAGAGAGCGCCAATATCGCTGGCCCTCACGCCCGCCTTCCTCTAATTGATCTTGCGATAGTAGACCTTGCCGTCCGGCGTTTCCGTTCGCTGGTATCCCGGATTAGGGGCAGGGGGCGCGGCGGCAACCCTTCTCTTGGGTGGCCGGGGTGTATCGACAATTGTGGGTTCGGCCGCGACTTCCGTACTGGAAGACGCTTCCATCACGGTACCTGTTGCCGCGACGGGTTCCGACACGCTTGAGGTACCGGCACCGTCGGTCGGTGGCGGGTTCTGTTCCAACCGGGCTATGCTGCCGTTGATTTCGTTGAAACTGCCCTGCAATTGGCTGTCCAGCTTTTCAAATCGGCTTTGAAAACCGTTGTTGACCGTGTCGAGCCGGGCAACGATCCGCTGCTCGAACGTGCCGAGCTCCTCGAGACGTCCCTCCACGGTGCGCAGGTCGCTAATGCCTCGATAGAGGTAGATGGCGGCGGTCGCGTTCAGCACGGCAAACAGCGTCAATCCGACGCCGACCACGACGGCCAGCCGCGACCGGCTCGCGTCTCTGTCGAGCAGTTGCGGTTCAATGGGCTCGGCGGAGACCGCCGGTACATGCGGGTCGCTGATCGTCGTCATTGAACCACCACCTTGGTGCCAATTGGCACGCGCTTGAAAAGATCGATCACGTCCGTGTTGGTCAGGCGAAAACAGCCCGATGTGCCGTCGAATCCTACGCCCGAAGGATCGTTGGTGCCATGGATACGATAGAGCGTGTCGTGCCCGTCCTGAAGCAGATAAAGCGCCCGCGCGCCGAGCGGGTTGTATGGCCCCGAGGGCACCAGCTCCGGCAGTTCCGGCTGGCGGGCGCGCATTTCCCTGGGCGGGCGCCACTGCGGCCATTCGGTCTTGGCCCCGACCTTGACGACCCCGGTCCAGCCAAATCCGTCACGCCCGACGCTGATCTGGTAGCGCAGGGCCTGGCCCTGGCGGGTCACCAAGTATAGCGCCTTCTCGTTCTTGCGGATGACGATCGTTCCCGGCTGCTCCGTGGTCGTGAAGGCTACCACCTTGCGCAGGCTGGGGCCCATTGCCGGCAGCGGCGGCCGGTCCGAAACCCCCGACCGCGCCTGCGCGAAGCCCTGGACCGACAGCGCCAGCGCCAGGCTGACCACGCAGGCCCCGGCCAGCCTGGCGACGGTTCCATGTCTACCGGGCAGCGTCATCGAGCCGCTCTTTGAACATCCGCTTCAGATCCTTGTTGAAGCGCGCCCGCCCATCCACTTCGGAAGGCAGGATCGCCCGGTTCAAGGCATCGGTCAGAAGGGCGTTGTCCAGCGCGACCGATTTGATGTGCGGCGCCTTGAATATCTTCTCGAGCTCACTGCGCGAAAAATGGTTCCCGAACCATTTGCGCTTGTGCTTGTTGGCGACGAGCGTGACGTTGACCGCATTGCCGCGCAGCTCGCGGATTTTTGTATAGAGCCGCTTGCCTTGCCGCAGCGACGCGACGTTGAGTTCGAAGACGATGAAGATCTCGTCGCTGGTCGAGAGCACTGAATTGTACCAGGGCGTTTCGATATTGGGCAGGTCGATGACGATGTCGTCGAAGCGGTAGGCGACAAGGTCGAGAAGCCGGAAGACGAAATCGCCGCCTTGCGGCTCGAACGGCAGTTGCGGCCTCTCGAACGCATAGAGGGTGAGACCGGACGGGCGCGAAAGCTTGATGACATCCATCAGCTCGACATCGAGCCGTTCCGGCTGGCCGATGATACCCGCCAGGTCGAACTGATTGAACAGATTGAGGTAGGCCCCGCAATTGGCGCTCTGGAAATCGAGATCGACCAGACAGGTGGAGGCCGCGCGTTCGGCCGATTTCGAGGCCAGGTGCTCGGCCGCCGACAGCGCCAGCGTCGTGGCGCCGGCGCCACCGCTGGCGCTGATGAAGGTGATGATGCGGCTTTTCGTGCCCTGGCTGCCAGTATCGTGGAAAGTCACCGCGTTGAGCAGTTCCTTGCCGTCGAGCGGCTTGTGCAGCCAGTCCGAGGCGTTCATGCGCACCAGCACGCGCGTCTGTTCCGACGTCAGTTCGTTGGAAACCGCGATCAGCGGCACCGATGCCCACAGGGCGCGCCCCTCGACGATGCCGGGCCTGCCGAGCAGTTCGCCATTGCCGAGATCGAGGATGACGATGCCCGGGCGCGTATCCGCGGGAGGGCCTTTGAGAAAGTCATCCGTCTCGGAGATCCGGACGTCATAGATCGCCAGCGCATCGAGCCGTGTCGCCACCTCGCGCTTGAAATTCGCATCCGACGAGAACAGCGCCACCTGCTTTCGCTTGGTCGGCAGAACCTTGGTGTTGATGGCATTCATGGCCAGGTGCTCTTGATGTCTTCGCCCGTAACCGTGCTCAGCATGGAGGGCATGTTGATGTTGGCGAAACCCATCAGTCCCTGGAGGAAGAAGAACTGGAAGGTCCTGTTCTGCAGGCTGACGGTGATGGTCGGCACCGGCCCGCCAAGCCGGGTCTGATAGCCAAGGCCGGTGGCCGTGTAAGTGATGACGACGTTGCTGCGCAGCAGGCCCGGGAAGAAGTGGCACATGCCCGCCCGCTGGTTTGTCGCCAGCGCCGGGCAGACATCGTCATTGGTGTTTGCGGTGTCGCCACGAAAGATGCGGCTGAAATTGGCGGCGCTGAAGCCGCCGCCGTTGCTGCAGCCGCCCGTGCCTGCGGTGTAGGTGCAGACGAAGGGACCATAGGCGCCCGCGGCAACCGGGGCGCCGGGAGACGAGATCGGGGGCGCGGTCGCGAGGTTGGTTGCCACCGCATCCGATATCGAAGCCAGCCGCGCGCCGATCTGCACCGCCTTGGTCGCCGCATTCCATTGATAGAACGCATAGCCGAAATCGACGAAGCCCAGGACAAGCGAGAACAGCAGCGTCGATACGATGGTCATTTCCACCATCGCCGCACCGTCTTCCGATTTTGCGAAACGCTGGATCATGGTCAGAACCGGATCAACCGCTCGTCGTGGGAGCCCTGCAGCGTTATCGGACTGATGCCGATGAACGACAGCATCCCGACGCCGGCGTATGGGTAGGTACCGGACGCGCGCACGGTGCAGACTTGTGCGGTGGTGGAGCGATATTGGGTAACGCCGCCCACCACGGTGTCCTGGCAGGAGTTGTTCGTCGTCACGGTGACATTCGATGTCTGCCAGCCGCTGACGCGTGCGCTACCGGTGCCGGCCGGGTTGCCAAACACAGCGATGTTCGCGGCAATGGCGGTACAGTTGATCGCCGCCAGCCCGGAGTCGGTATACAACTGACTGTTGCATCGCGCGGCATAGCGAGCGGCGTCTGTAAGTCCGGCCTCCATCAGCAGTTTGTCGTGGATCAGATTGCCGAATTCGAACACCCCGGCCGACAAGACCAGCATCAGCGGCGTGATGATCGTCATTTCGACAAGCACCGCGCCGCGCTGGTCCTGCCGAAATCGATCAATATATCGGGACAGCATCTTGAGCATCGCGGTCACCGGTAGAGCTGCGCTTCATCGCGCAGGTAGTTGTCGAGCGTTCCGTTGCCGCCCTTGCCGGTGATGTCGACCAGCTCGACGTAGATATTCTTCCCGTCCTTGATCGGCTCGGTGATGAAGAAGCTGGCGAATCTCCTCACCGGAATGCCCGTCTGGCGGCCGCTGAAATTCGTGCCCGAAGCCGCGAGCGCATTGCAGTCCAGGACTGCGCCGTAAAGCAACCGGCGGTCCGGGATCGAGATCGGGGTGCCCGCCGCCGCAGGCGGGATACCCGTTTCGCCATCGACTGCTGCGTCCTGATAGATATTGTTGTCGATCTCGTAGCGATAGACCTCGTAACGTGTCGGGAGATTGGCGCCGGTTCCTGATAGAGCCGCTGGCACGGCACGTGTGGGATGGTTGGCGGCCCAGTAGCGCGCGAAATTCCAGTTACCGTCGCCCATGCGGCCGCTCATCATGGTGCAATTGCCGGCGATCTGGCACGCATCGCGCTCGAGCCCGACACCCTGTGTCGGGTCTGTTTGATAGTTGACCTTGTTGCTCGCGACGTACTGGCTACCGTTCGTCGCGCCCTTGCGCACATTGACGCCAGGTCCGTCCGAGTAGTTTGACGAATTGATGCCGAAGCGCGAGTTGATACCATTCTCCACAGGGCCGGCATTCTGGCCCGGTTCGGTGTCGACGCCGTCGCGCGAATAACAATTCTGCGGCTTGGAGTCGGCGAGCATCTTTTCGAGCTGGTTGGCGCCGTTGCCGAACGGAGAAGCCAGGAAAGCGAAGTTGCCGGGAAAGTAGTATCCGTCGCCGCGCAGAACGATCTGGCGGCGGCGGTATTGCCTGCTTTGCGCCGCCTGTTCCAGCGTGACGCCGCCGGTGATGCTTGTGTCCTCATACGGGTTGCACATGAAAACGGGCGTGTAATCGCAGACGCCCGATGTAAACCCGGCAGTCGCCTTGGCAGCGACGTTGAAACCGTTGCTGGCCGAATTGCCGGTCAGAAACGACGCCGGGAATATCGCGGCGAAACCGGTCGGCGCCACCGTCACTTCGACGAATACGGTTTCATCTTCGCCGATGGATTGCGTTGCATTGGCATAGTTTGCACTGCTGACCGGAGTTGCGTCCGATGCGGGTATGGTCTTCAGGAAGCACCACGAAATGTTGCCGGCGCTGTTGCAGCGTGAGGTGCCGCCTGGTTGCCCGGATGTCAAGGTGAACCGGCCATTGGCGCCAACGGTCGAGAACGCGGCCTGATTGGTAACCAGTGTCGCCATGGCGCGTTCGGCTCTGGCCCATGAACCGGGCAAGCCGTCAAGCTCGGCGGCTCCTGCCAATGCAAAGGCGTCCGCAGCCTTCTGCAAATCATTGTGCAAATTGTTGACCCGGCTCATGTCGATGGCCAACAGGGAAAAGCCGATGAGCGCCGGCAGTGTAACGCTGACGAGGATCAGCGCTATTCCCCTCTGATCGTGCCAGAACGCGCGAATGGTTCGCAGCATGGCCTTACTCTTTGCTCCCTGGCACCAGGTTCCTCGTTTGGCCTGGCGCGCTGAAACCGCATCCTTCTGTTTCAGTTTACGGCGTCGTCGTCGTCACAGCCGACCCTGCCCCGCCGACATTGACCGTGATGGCTGGTGGCGGCGGCGGCGGCGGCGGAAATTTGTAGTTTTGAGCCACAGTGGCGGCGCGCTGGCCGTCACCTTCTATATGCGTGTTTCTCGAGGCCGGATTGAGCGGGTCGACTGTCTGCAGCAGCGAATTGTACTTCTGCGTGTCGCCGGCGGCCAAAGTCACCGAATCGTAGTGATTCAGATAGTCCGCCGCGCAGCCCGTCAGCAGGCCGGTGCAAAGAATGAGGATCAAGGCGCTATTTCTTGACATAGAGCATCTTGTCCTTCGATTTGAAGTTCAACATATGGCCATAAGGGCCGGTGACACCGTCGCCCGTTTCATATTTTCGGATCATGTCCTTGTTCACCTCGAGCTGACCGAGCACGAAGAATTCCGGATCATTGGCGGGCCGCGTCTTGTCGAACGGCGTCTCAAGCTGTTCGCCGGGCTTCACCGGCCGCACGATATGCGGCGTGACGATGACGACCAGCTCGGTTTCTTCCTTCTGGTTGCTCGAATTACGGAACAGCGTCCCGATCACCGGCACTTGACCGAGCCACGGCACCTGGTTCTGGATCTTCGTGGTCTTGCTCGACAGAAGTCCACCGACAGCGAAGCTCTGACCGTCGCGCAGTTCGACGACGGTCGACAGTTTGCGATTGGTGAAAATCGGGTCGCCGGCGGTGGTGAAGCCGGTCAGATCGCTGACTTCCGGCGCCAGGTTCATATGGATCTTACCGTCGTCGAGCACGACCGGCGTGAACACCAGATTGACGCCGAATTGCTTGTAAACGATGCTGATTTCGTCATTTTTGTCGAGCGTGCGAATAGGGACTTCGCCACCGGCGTTGAAGCTGGCCTGCTCGCCGGAAAGCGTGGTGAGATTGGGGTTGGCGAGCATGCGCACCGCGCCCTTGGCCTCAAGTGCCTCGATGTACAAATCGACTTTGATGTTGCTGTCGATGACGCGGGTGAGCAGTGCTCCGAACGGAGTGGACTCGGATAGGAGGTTGCTGAGCAGAGCGCCCGGTCCGAGCACCACTTTGTCTTTGTCGACGGCAGCTATACCTGTTCCGACTTTAGTCGTGCCGTCGCCGTTCGTGCTCTTGATCGACACGCCGAGATCCCGGCCAGCATTGCGTTTGGCCTCGAGCACCCTCACTTCGAGATTGACCTGCTGACTGTCGTCGACAGTGACGGAATTGATGATGTCGTCGGGGCCATATTGCTTCGCCACTTCCAGGATGGCCGCCAGCGTGGCGCCGTCCTTGACATGACCGCCGAGCCTGACCCTGCCGTTGATCGAGCCGATTTCGATGCGTGACTTCGGCGCCACCTGGCGGATCGCCTGCGCCATGTCGCTGACGTCGACGCCGACCTCTATCTGGATGACGCCGAGCGAGCGCTTTTCGGGCGAGAAGAGATTGACCGTGGTGGTGCCGGCACTCTTGCCGATGACATAGAGGGTGCGGTCGGTCATCGGCTGGGCATCGGCGATCTTTTGGTCGCCGACGACGATGTCGCCGAGATTGGCACTCACCTGGATCGTCACCGATTGCGACGACGGCAGGAAAATACGGTGGACGGTCGGATTGGACACGTCGATGAAGCGGTCGGCTGCATCGGCCGCCAGACTCCACGTCAACAGAGCCGCCATACAGGATAGCGCGGCACCGACCAATCTCACCCAAACCCCCCGCATCCCCATCTCCCTACTTCCGCCACCGGCAGCCTTGCTTCCGCCACCGGCAGCCCTGCTTCGCCACACTCTAGCTTATTATTGTTGTCGCGGCACTTCATAAGATTCAAGCGTTATCCCCCGATAGACGCTGACAGTTGCCCGCGCCGGCGGCTCCGGCTGGACGTATTTGACCACTTCCTTCGTGACCTCGTGCACCTCCGGCGCCGGGGCTGATACCACGACCGGAGCCGGCGGCTTGACCTTGCTCAGCTCGTCGAGCTTGTTTCCCACGCGGTCCACGGCCTGGGCCAGTCCCGCGATCTTGTCGTCCGCGCGCTTACGAGCGTCTTCCGCGCTCTGACGTTCGGCCGCGGCTGCGGCATCGGCTGCTGCCTGCCTGGCCAGTTCTGCTTGCCGTTTGGCGACGTCAGCCGGCATTTCGCCGGTCAGATCGGAAAGCGTCACGCGCTCGGTCGTTTCGCCCTTGCTGGCGGCCGCCTGGCGAAGCGCCAGCGACAACTGGCCGGCGCCCGCCGCCAGGGTCAGCTTCTGCGCGTCCTTGGTGCTGGCCTCGAGCGTCACTGATTTGACGACGGTCGGGCTGTCCTTGCTTTCGTCGGCCACCTGGTCGACGGCGAGCACCCTCATGCCTTGCAGCAGCACGTCGACAAAACTCTGATCCGCGCCATCGTTGCTTCGCACGGTCCGCGTCAGCAGTACGTCCACCCGGTCTCCCGGGAAGACGAAGCCGGCGACGCCAAGCACGTCGTTGACACGGATGGAAACGGCCTTCATGCCTTCGCCGAGCACCGCCGAAAGCGTGGCGCGCTGGCCCGGGCCGGTGATCTTGGTGGCGAGTACGGGTTCATTGACGCCGATCGCCTGCAATGCCTGCTTGGGGGCTCCGCCAGGGAGGACGTCTTTCGTCAGGAGTTCTTGCGTTGTCTTGAAGGCACCGGCCGGAACCGCGCCCGCCGGCCATGCGACTTCGCGCAACTTGTCGGCGGACAGCGTGTCGCCGAACTTCAGCGCCACCGCGGCCACCACGACCGTATCGCGCTGGACATCATTCGTCTGCGCAATCGCGCTGCGCTGGTTGGCCAGCCAGATATTGGCGAGCACCACCGCCAGGACGCCGAACACGCCGGCGAGAACGATCATGATTACAGTATTTGCACGCACTTGTTTGCCCACCCAACTGCATCTGTGTTGCTTGCTGCATTCATCGGCGTCGGAACATGTCCGACACCGATGAAATCGATGACATCACGGCAGCGCCGCCTGAAGTGTCGTCCACTGACCGGTGATCCAGGCACCAACCAGAATCACGGTGGCGATGACCGCTACTGTGATGATGCCGAGCAGCACCGTATATTCGACCATGGCAGCGCCCGTTTCGTCGTCGCGGAACTGCCGGGTCATTGTCATGAACTTTTTCATGCCAATCTCTCCCTTTTGAGGTTGAACCGACGAGCCGAGCCGAGGATGAATTCCATACTCGAGCACCCCCCCGTCATAGAAAGGCGACCAAGATCGCACACGTAGAGGCGACCGCTCTTTCGGAACCGGCCCAACCTTTGTCGGCTGGGCCAGTTCCAAGTCTCAAATCACGGCAGCGCTGCGTTAAGCGCGGTCCACCTGCCGGCGACCCAGGTGCCGACCAGAATCACGGTGGCGATGACCGCAACCGTGATGATGCCGAGCAGCACCGTATACTCGACCATGGCAGCGCCGTTTTCGTCGTCGCGGAACTGCCGGGTCATCGTCATGAGCTTCTTCATGTCAATTTCTCCCTTTTGGAGTTTTGAACCCGACGAGACAGAGCCAAGGATGTACCCCATACCCAGCATCCCCCGTCATCTCGATCCTAGGTCCCGAGAAATTGCGGTGTCAAACGGGATTAATGGTTCCTTAACTTTCCAATACATGAACTTTCGATTTCAGCGTGCTTGTAAAATTCAGCAAGAGCTTGATTCGTCTAATTTTTCAAGCGCTCTTAACCATTCGTTCACAATTGTGAGGTGCTGCTAATTAAGTTGCGCCTACTTTAGCGATTATGTATATTCCTTTATATCTAAGGGTTTATAGCCGATTATGGAGTGGGTTTCCGATATCGGGGCGCGCAAGGCGCAGGGCCCTGCAAAGCTTAGCGCACCACCCGTCTCCGGCAGCGGGGCGAACCGAAATAAAAACGATATTTTTTCGCGCCACTTCTTAACTATGTTGAAAGTATTGCCCGGCGGTGAGGCGTCCGGGCGCTTGTGCGGCGCTTGGTTAACGTTTAGTTTCCGCTAATATGCGCTGGAGGGGTATAAGGGATTATGCTGGGGCGATTCATCAAGGGTGGCGAGGCGCGCGTAGAGCCGAGGGTGGAGTCGACCGCGGTCCTCCCGGTTGCCAACGGCGCCCCGCCTGTCGCCGATTTCGAACCGCATGGCGACGAGTTCCTGGCGCTGAAAGTCGATCTGCATCGACATCTCATCGATCGGTTCAACCTCGCGTCGCTCGAAACTGCGTCCAAGGACGAGATCCTGAACGAAATCCGTCCCATCGTGCGCGAGTTCGTGCGCGCTCGCAACGTTCCGCTGAACGCGCGCGAGCTCGATCAGCTGACCAGTGACACCGCCGATGAAATGCTCGGCCTGGGGCCGATCGAACCGCTGCTCAAGGATGATTCTATCGCCGACATTCTGATCAACACGCACAAGAGGGTCTTCATCGAGCGATATGGCGTGATCGAGGAGACCGCGATCCGCTTCCGCGATGAGGCACACCTGCTGCGCGTGATCAACAAGATCGTCTCGGCGATCGGCCGGCGCGTCGACGAATCGGCGCCGATGGTCGATGCCCGGCTCGCGGACGGCTCCCGCGTCAACATTGCGGTGCGGCCGATCTCGGTGGACGGCCCGCTGGTTTCGATCCGCAAATTCTCCAAGAACCCCTATTCGCTGGAACGTCTGATGGCGTTCAACTCGATCCGGCCGCCAATGGTCGATCTGCTGCGCATCGCCGTACAATCGCGCAAATCGATCCTGGTTTCCGGCGGTACCGGCAGCGGCAAGACGACATTGCTCAACGCGCTGTCGAGCTACATTCCGTCCAAGGAACGTCTGATCACCATCGAGGATGCAGCGGAACTACAGTTGCAGCAGCCGCATGTCGGCAGGCTGGAGACGCGTCCGCCCAATGTCGAGGGCAAGGGCGAGGTTCGCCAGCGCGAATTGCTGAAGAATGCGCTGCGCATGCGGCCGGACCGCATCATCGTCGGTGAGGTTCGCGGCGAGGAAGCCTTCGACATGCTGCAGGCCATGAACACCGGCCATGAAGGCTCGATGACCACCATTCACGCCAACACGCCGCGCGATGCGATCTCGCGGCTCGAGCAGATGGTCGGCATGGCCGGCATGCCGATGACCAATGATTCCATTCGCGCGCAGATCGCCTCGGCCATCGACATCATCGTGCAGACGCAGCGTCTCTCGGACGGCGGGCGTCGCGTCACCTCCATATCGGAACTGACCGGAATGGAAGGCAATGTCGTCCAGCTTCAGGAAATCTATCACTTCGTCCGCCGCGATGTCCGCGCCGATGGTGGCATTGTCGGTGACTTTCGCGCCACCGGTGTTCGGCCGCGCTTTGCCTCTGAAGCCGCGGCGATGGGGCACCATTTCGCGAAGGACGCTTTCAACCCGCAGGTCCCGCTCTGATGCCGACCGGTCAGACCCTTCTCTATTTCATCTATGTGCTGGCGGCGGCGTCGGTCATTCTCGCCGCCGAATCCTTCTTTCTTTCAATCGCCGGGCGGCGAGCGCGGGCAGGCATCATAAATCGGCGCTTGCAGCGGCTGGGTGAAGAAAAGCCGGCCGAGCAGAGTTTGCAGGGGCTGCTGCTGGAACGCGGGCTGACGGCATCAGGCGACTTCATTTTCGGCGCAATCAGGCTCAACCGGCTCTATACGCAATCCGGCATCACCGGCAATCCACTGGCTTTCCTGGCTGTATTCGTGCTCGCCGGCCTCGTGCTGGCGCTCCTCTTGCCGTTGTTTTTGCACTTATCCATCATTGTCGCCATCATCGTCTTCCTGATTGTCGGATTTGGTCTGCCTGTTCTCGTTTTACGAAGGGCTCGGAACAAGCGCATCAATAAATTTGCACTCCAGCTTCCCGATGCACTCGATATGATCGTGCGTTCCCTGCGCGCTGGTCACCCGACCACAGTCGCGATAGGGCTTGTCGCGCGCGAAATGCCTGATCCTCTTGGCACTGAATTCGGCATCGTTTCGGACGAAATCAGTTTTGGGCTTAGTCTGGAGCAGGCTGTTCGAAAACTGTCGGAGCGGGTCGGTTTCGAAGGTCTCCATCTGCTCTCGGTGTCGCTCTCCATCCAGGCAAAGACTGGCGGAAATCTCACCGAAATACTGTCGAACCTGTCATCGGTATTGCGTGAACGCCGGAAATTGCGCATGAAGATCAAGGCGCTTTCCGCCGAGGGTCGTATGTCCGCCTGGATAATCTCGCTATTTCCACTTGTGATGCTTGGGGTGCTGTCAGTACTCGCTCCGAGTTATTACGGTGACGTCTGGAGTAGCCCGATCATCTTTCCTGTGTTTGTGATCTTTGGATCGTGGGCACTGTTGGGCGACTTTATAATGTACCGAATGGTCAATTTCGATTTCTAGTGGCGGGCATGGACGTGTTTAGCAATCTCGGGAATTCGGCCACACTGCTCTCTCTCGCCATCTTCCTGGCGGCGGTAGCCTTTTTTCTGCTGGGTGCCTTTATCCTTATCCCGGTATTCCAGACGAGAAAGCTGGTTGCACAAACCCTCCTGTCTGAGGGCATCACCAGTCGCCGATCGCTCTATGCCCAGCAGGAACTCAACAGGATTTCCGCGCAGCGGCCTGTCGACGCCTATTTCCGCGGTCTGGAAAAGGAACGGGGCGAGCCGAATGCCCTGGAAGCGAAACTGTTCCGTGCGGGCTTCTATCAATCAAGCGCGCCGGTCATTTACACGCTCACTCGCCTCGGTGCGGTCTGCGTCGGCTTCCTGGCCTGTTACGCCCTTCTATCGCGGGCGTTGCCGCCGCAACTGCCCGGTTTCGTGGCATTTGCAGGTTCAGCCTTGATCGGGCTTGGCTGCCTTGTCATTCCCAGCATCGCTCTCGATCGCTTCGAGAGCGGGCAAAAGCAGATCTATAGGCGCGGCTTTCCCGATTTCATGGACATGATGATCACTTGCGCTGACGCCGGGATGAGTCTGGAGGCGGCAGTGGAGCGCGTTGGCGCCGAATTGGCCGGCACCCACAAATGGCTCGGCATCCAGCTCTCGATCGTGACCCTGCAGTTGCGTGCAGGCAAACCGTTGCGCGAGGCACTGCGCGACCTTGCCGACCGCATCGGGCTTGACGAGGCGCGCGCCCTGGCCGTTCTGTTCCGCCAATCGGAAGAGCTGGGCACCAGTCTGACCGACGCCCTGCGCACTTATAGCGACGAAATGCGCAACCAGAGAATTATGAACGCCGAGGAACGTGCCAATGCCTTGCCGGTCAAAATGATGATCCCGCTGGGCCTCTGCATCTTTCCGGTCGTGATGATGGTCGTCATGTTGCCTGTGCTCATCCGCATGAAAGGCGTTTTCTTCTGATTCGGTATATGCTTTGGTTCTAAACAGGAGTCGGGGGACCCTTGGGAGACAAAATGACAGGGCCAATGCGCCTCGCAGCCGTAGCCACAGCCAGTTTGCTGATGGCGCTTGCCGGTTGCCAAACGAACGGTGCGGACGCCACCGATGGTGTCGTGCGCACCAATGAGCCGTCGAAAGGCGACGTGACCGCCTTTGGCGATGCCTTCGACGGGCTAAAGACAGTCGGCAACGTCGAGTACTACGCGTCGGATCAGGCCGTGGCCGAAGCCACGAACCAGTTCCGGGCGGAAAACTACGGCAATGCCGGCGCCTTGTTCTTCAAGGCGACGCAACTGGCGCCTAATGACGGCGGCGCCTGGATGGGGCTGGCCGCTTCGTGCGATCGTATCCACCGCTTCGACCTTGCCGACCGGGCCTATAGCAGGGCCTTCAAGCTGGTTGGCGCATCGCCCGAATATTACAACAATATCGGCTACTCCTATTTGCTGCGCGGCAAGCTGCAGGACGCACGCGCGAGTTTCCTCAAAGCCTATGAACTGGCGCCCAACGATCCGACCGTGGCCAACAATCTGAAGCTGCTGTCGTCTAGCGTGCAGAACATCGAGCGCTAATATGCTGCTTGTCGAAGTGCTGCTGCTGAAAGCACTCGCCATACCCTTGCTCGCAAGGATTGCGTGGCTCGACTTCACGACACAGAAGATAGCCAATCGCGACGTGCTGCTGCTGCTCTGCCTGGGGGCGGGGTCGCAGCTGCTTTTGTCGCTCCAGTCCGGATCGTGGTGGGACATGGGGCTGAGCGCCATCGCCGCGCTTCTGCTGTTCGTGGCGCTCTTTCCGTTTTGGGTGCTGCGAAAGGTCGGCGCGGGCGATGTCAAGCTGATGGCGGTCGTGCCGTTTCTGGTCGGCGGAAATGATCTGGTCGGGTTTTCCATCTTGCTGCTGCTTTTCGCCCTCGCCACCGCCATGGTCGTGAAAAATCCTCTTTTGCTGCCGCAAGGCGCCTTTCGCCTTTACGTTCAACACCTTGACAGAAAGGGTGTCGTCCCGTTTGGCGTGCCGATTTCGATGGCATCCATATGCATGATTGCCTTGCAGGTCGGATACGGCTTGATGGTCCCCGGCTCTCTATTGATGTGATAACCCGCGCAGGATATTAACCTTTCGGAAACCATTAGCTTGCGCTAAAGTGGGCAAAATGGTTGGATTGGACGTTCGTGGCGGGGCGTCGTATGATTTACTTCAATCTTAAAGCGCTTTTGATCGCGGTTCTGATCTTCGTTCCGCTGGAATATCTGTTCGCGCTAAGACCAGACCAAAAGATACTGCGGAAGGCATTCTTCAACGATGTGCTTTACGCGATGTTCAACAGCGTTCCGGCAACCCTTGGCCTAGCCGCTATTGTCACCCTGGTGATGAGCACCATCGGTAATCTAGTGCCGCCCTTCATTGGAAACGCCGTCTCATCACAGCCGATATGGCTCCAGGTGGCAGAGATCATCGTCATCGGGGACATAGGCTTTTACGCGGCTCACCGAACCTTTCATGCCGTCCCGTTTTTGTGGCGCTTTCATGCGATCCACCACAGTATTGAAGAACTGGATTGGCTGGCTGCGCACAGGAACCATCCGGTCGACTTGGCTCTGTCGAAGGCCGCTTCGCTCGTGCCTGTATATTTGCTGGGTTTCAGCAGCCCGGCGATTGCCTTGTTCGTGTTGATTTTTCACGCTCACGGCCTACTGCTGCATGCGAACATCAAGCTGAACATCGGCCCGCTTCGGTGGATAATCGCTTCCCCCCAGTTCCATCGCTGGCACCATGCTCAGGAACGCGCCGCATACGACAAGAATTTCGCGGGTCAGCTTGCATTCATCGACGCATTATTTGGAACGATGCATTTGCCCGGCAATACAGTCCCGGAGCGCTACGGCGTTGACGATCCTATCCCGCCGACTTACGTCGAACAGCTCGCTTACCCATTGATCCCGAAGGGCAAAGCCAATGAAATTCCCGCCACAAGAGACGCGTGATTTCATCGGGCGCGCGGTGATGACATTTTACTTCACCATCTGTGCGACCTTGAAGGCCGGATCTCTGATTGCAGTTCTGAGCAGGCCGGAATGGACCACGGCGCAGACGATCGATGTCGTTGCGGACGTCGCCGCGCTCGGCTTCCTCTTGCTCATTGTCGCGACAACAGTTGGGCGTCTCCCCCCTATAAAAACGGCGCAAGGAATAGAGCCGCGGGTCTCGGCGCTGATAGGGTGCTTCGCCACGGTGACTTTGATTGCTGTGCCTCGCACTCAGACATTTCCGCGTGTCGAACTCATTGCCGACCTAGTCACCATTGTCGGTTTCACGCTCTGCATCTGGTGCCTGTGGTGGCTTGGCAGATCCTTCAGCATAACTGCGCAAGCCAGGCGGCTTGTCACAGGGGGCCCCTACCGAATCGTGCGGCACCCACTCTATGCCTGCGAAGCGATTGTTCTGCTCGGCCTTGTTCTGCGCAATCCGACATGGATCACGGTTGCGATCGGCGCGACTGCGCTCGCCTTCCAATATCGGCGGCTGATCAACGAGGAGAAGGTCCTGCAAGCGGCTTTCCCCGAATACGACGCCTACCGCCAGGCAACCCCGATGTTCGTGCCTTCCATATTCCGATAATAACGATGCCGGCGCGATCAGCTTCGAGCCGCGACGACTGGATCTGTGACCGCGAAGCGATTGAACATCGCCACAAGCGGCTTCTCAAATCTGATGTGGATGCGCCAGCCGAAAAGCACGCAGGCCGCCGTGGTGACCAGGATGATGAGATCGGGCTCAATCGGGTAGGCCATCCACAGCGGCAGCATCGCCGAGGCGATCAGCGTGTGCGTGAGGTAGAGCGAGTAGGATGCGTCGCCTTGCTCGGTCCAGATGCCCGGCTTCGCCTTGATCTGCATCGTTCCATAGACGATCAGCGCTGCGGGTAGGCCATAGACGAGCACGCGCCGGAAGCCGTCGGTCCCAACGAGGAAATCGAGCGTGCCGCCGCCGGGCGCTATTCCGAGCGGGCCGGCCATCACCAGCGCCACGGCCCCGAGCGGGATGCCCAAGAGGCCAACCCGCCGCATCGGCGCATTGGCGATGGCAACGCCCATCAGAAATTCGAGGATGATGGGGTTGCCAAGGAACTGGAACACCGGGCCGAACGGGCGCAGCAGCATCGCCACGCCATAGAGGCCGATCAGCACGTAAATCGATCGGCGATTCCAGAGAACCAGGGTCGCGGCTGCATAGAACAGCATCTCGAAACACAGCGTCCACGCGACCGGCAAAAGCGGCTCGGTCATGACGTCGGTTGCCGGCCAAAAGAGGAACGTGGCGACGACGCTGCGCCAGCCGAAGCCCGTCTTCGCCGCGATCAGCAGCGTAGGGATACAGACCAGGAAGTAGATCGGTACGATGCGCCGCCAGCGCCGCCAGGCGAACCCGCGCCAGCTCAAACCTGCCGCTATCCGCGCGATGATGACGCCCGAGATGACGAAGAAGATGTCGACGCCGGCACGGCCGACAAGCTGCACATCTTGCGGCAGCAGTCCGTTCGATCCTGTCGCGACGGCCGCGATCTCGGCCGAATGGACGTAGACCACCAGCAGCGCCGCGACGAAGCGAAGGATCTGCAGCGACCAGATCATAGCAGCAACTGCGCCACTCGAACCGGCCAGAGACAATCGGTGAACATCCTCAGGACCTGCCTCAAGGAGTGCCTTTCAGTGCGAGCTAATGAACCATCACTTCGGCGGCCATGCAAGGCGATGGTTTCCAGGCGGTTAATGCTTGCGACCGCCTTCCAGGAGACCGCGCCCACCATGCTGGCGCGGCCTTCCTGATCATAATTCAGTTGGCTGTGGTCCATCCGGCTTGGCATTACGGGATTGATGGATATGCTTTGGTGCTGGCGACCCGATTATATAGGGGCCGTTGCCGGACGCGTGGTGAAACGCTCGCCGCAGGCCAACCGACGGCCCATTCTGTCGTCACGAGTTGCGTAGGACCTCATTCAGCAGAGCGTCGATGGCTAGATAAACGATCACAGGGGAAGGTAATATGGCACTTCACCTATCGGCGGATGCCCCGGCTTCAGCAGCAGTCACGCCGCAAAAATATCTCTTTGGCCCGTTCATCGACTTTTTCATGCTTGGCGGAAGCGCGCTTGTCATCCTGCCGGTCCTGTATTTTGTGCCGCTCCGGTACGAAGCTGCCCTGACGCTGACGATGTTCTTGCTCTCACATCTCATAAACCAGCCGCATTTCGGTCATTCCTACCAGATCTTCTACCGCAATTTCGCGCGCAAGGTGCGCGGCGAGGGTTACGGCCGCAGCCTCCAGATCCGCTATATCCTGGCAGGCATTGTCGTCCCGTTGGCCATGATTGCCTTCTTTGCCTATGGCGGACTGGCGGGGAACGCCCGGCTGCTCGGCAACGCAACCAACGCGATGGGCTTTTTCGTGGGCTGGCACTACGTCAAGCAAGGCTACGGCATGCTGATGGTGGATGCCGTGCTGAAGCGCAAATTCTTCAGCGATCAGGACAAGAAGGTGTTGCTGTTCAACGGCTACGCCGTTTGGCTGTTCGCCTGGCTTCAGACCAATGTGGTGATCACCCAAAGGCAATTCTGGGGCTTGGATTATTACACCTTCGCGGTCCCGCCATGGCTCATCACCATCGCCATGTCGATCGCCGCCGCCTCCTCGGCGGCCACCGCCGTGATGTTCATCAATCGCTGGCGCAAGCATGGTGGGGCGCTGCCCTACAATGGCGTCGTCGCCTATGTCGTGTCGCTTTACGCCTGGATCCTGTTCGTGACGCTGAACCCGCTCTGGCTGCTCGTGGTACCGGCGATGCATTCGCTGCAGTATCTGGCTGTGGTCTGGCGCTACCAGACCAATGTCGAGCGCGATCGAGCCGATGCCGTCGAGCGGTTGGGACCGAAGGTCCTGTCCACGCTTGGACCGGTGTACAGGCTGCGCGTGCTGGCGTTTGTCGTCTTCGGCGGAATTCTCGGAGCGCTCGGTTTCTGGCTGGTGCCGATGGCGCTGACGGCCATGGTTCCCTACGACAAGGCGGTGCTCGGCTCGTCGCTTTTCCTCTTCATCGCCTGGATTTTCATCAACGTGCACCACTACTTCCTGGACAATGTGATGTGGCGGCGCGGCAATCCGGAAGTCTCGAAATATCTGTTCCGCTGACGCGATCGGTTGAATTCAGCGAAGGCCCATTCCCGGCGCGAACACGATTCATTAACCAAGATGCTGTTCATCGACAGGACGAGTTTGTGCGACAGATGCCCGTCTGCCTGGTCAAGCCTGCTTGTCCGGTCGAGGCTCGAAAAGAAGGCTCCGCAGCCGGCGAGGACGTCAAATCGCCCGAAACAGAAACAATGTGCAAGGCATGAATGTGATCGAAAGCGAACAGAACGCGCCTGGCGCCTCACAGCGTTGGACATGGTTGCCGGCCATTGTCGTCGCGCTCTTTTGCCTGTGGGTCACCAGCGCGTCCGCCGAGACGCGCGCCTTGAAGATCCAGCACCTGCATACGGGCGAGAAGGCCGAGATCGTTTTCAAGCGCAACGGGCGCTACGATCAGGCGGGACTGAAAAAGATCAATTTCATGCTGCGCGACTGGCGCCGCAACGAGCCGACCAGGATGGATCCGCGCCTGCTCGACCTCGTCTGGCAGGCTTATCGCGCCAGCGGCTCGACGTCCTATATCCATGTGGTCAGCGCCTATCGCTCGCCGGCGACCAACGCCATGCTGCGCAGCCGCTCGAAGGGCGTGGCGCGGGAAAGCCAGCACATGGTTGGCCGCGCCATGGATTTCTTCCTGCCTGACGTGCCGCTGAAGAAGCTGCGCGACATCGGCCTCAGGATGCAGGGCGGCGGCGTCGGCTATTATCCGACCTCCGGTTCGCCTTTCATTCACATGGACGTCGGCAATGTGCGGCACTGGCCGGGCATCAGCCGCCAGGAACTGGCCAGGGTCTTCCCGAACGGCAACACGCTGCATGTGCCGAGCGATGGCCGGCCGCTGCCCGGTTATGACCAGGCGCTTGCCACCTACAAATCGCGCAAGGCCGCCGGCACGCCCAACATCGAGCTGGCAAGCGCCGACAGCGGCCAGCGCAAGTCGCGGGGTCTGCTGGCGACACTTTTGGGCCGCGGCGCGGACGAGGCGGATGATGTCGCGGAAGCGGCCCCGGCGCCGCGCAAGCCGGCCAAGTCGGTTGAGACCAAGGCGCCAGGGCAGGGCATCGCCATCGTGCCAACGGAGTCAGCCCAGCGCGCGGACATCCAGATGGCGTCCGCCGGTGCGGCCGAAGAGCCGCTGGCCGAGCAAAAGGTGAAGACGCCCGAAGCGATCGTCACGGCGATGGCGCCCAGCGCGGTGCCGTTGCCGGCCTTCGCCCCGCGCGCCGCCCTCGCGGCCAGCATCCCGACCCCGCAAACTGCGCCGTTCGTGATCGCCAGCGCGTCCACGGCGCAAGCCGAACTCTCCGCGACCAAGCCGGCGGTAGCCAATGCCGAAATGGGCAAGACAGACACCGCTGCCGCGAGCGTCGCGCTCGACATGGTGGCGCTGAACATCCCCTTGCCGACGTGGCGGCCGCAGAGCCAGACGAGCCCGTCGCGTCAGCCGGAAGCGGCCAAATCTGCCGATGCCATCGCTGCCTTGCTGACCATGCATCATCCTGATGACGGCCTCGGACTGGCCGGTAAGCGGGTTGCAGTCCCCGCATCGAAACCCGAAGATCGTGTCAGGACCAGCCCCAAGGCCGATCGTGTCCAGCCACGTCTCGGTCCCGAAGCCACCGCCGTGATTGTGCCCGTGGCGTCAACCGGCCGTCCGCTTCAGGCAGGTCGCGGCATCGCCGGCGGAACCGCGTCGACCGCGGCGCCGGTCATTGCCGCCAATTTCATCCGCACGGCGCCGGAGCAGGTCTATCTCGACGGATTCCAGCCACGCGGACAGACGTCAGATCACCGCCGCTTCACTGGCTCCGCGGTGACATTCCTGCCCATCGCCAGCTTCAAATAGGGGGCGAACGCTCCCGTTCGATCCGCTATAGTGTCGCGCGATGTGGATGGCCTGTGCCGTCACGCCATTGCGCAATCCATGCCGAGGTCGTTCACACGGCTCTGTAAAATATTTTCCAAATTTGACAATCGTGCATGAAATTGTAAGATAATCGTCTTTCTGTCAGCGAGAGGCGATGACCATGTCGATCCGCGAAGAACTGGCCAACACCACCTTGGCGTTCACCTCGGCGGAAGAAAAGATCGTCCAGGTCCTGCTTGCCGATTATCCGATGTCGGGGCTGGGAACAGCAACCCGGCTGGCACGCCGGGCCGGGGTCAGCGACCCCAGCGTGACGCGGCTGATGACCAAGCTCGGCTATGTCGGCTTTGCCGATTTCCAGGCGCGCCTGCTCACCGAAGTGGAGTCCAGGCTGCATTCGCCGCTGCTGATGATGGAGGCCAAGCGTCCGGGCGGCTCGAGCGAAGGCACGGCGCTCGCCTATTTCCACTCGGTTTCCGACAGCCTGGAGCGCACGCGCACGGCGGTGCCGCTGCAGGCCTATACGCGCGCGGTCAATTTGCTGCTCGAGACCAAGGGCCAGGTCGTGCTGCTGGGCGGCCGTTTCAGCCGGCATATCGCCTCCATGCTTGCCGGCTATCTCCTGCAATTCCGCTCCGGCGTACGCGACATCGGCTCGCTCAGCCCCGCCGATTTCGATCTTCTGATCGACCTCGGCAAGCGCGACCTTCTCGTCGTCTTCGACTACCGGCGCTACCAGTCGGACGTGGTGCGCTTTGCGCAACAGGCGCATGAACGCGGCGTCTCCATCCTGTTGTTCACCGATGTGTGGCTGTCGCCGATATCAGAGATTGCCGACCTGACCATGGTCGCGGCGATCGATGCCAATTCGCCGTTCGACACGCTGGCCACCGCCGTCGCCCAGATGGAAACGGTCTTTGCCCATGCGCTGGAAGGCCATGGCGCCGGCGTGCGCAAGCGCATCGAGGATATTGAGAAGATCCGCAGCGCCAATGCCGTCACGCTCGATGCCGCCCTGTCGCCGGACAGCGAGACCGCCAAACCCAAAGCCCCAAGGAAATAGCGTCGATACGCCCGATGCGGCGATGCGAGGAAGGAACAATCATGCCTGATATCAAGACCATCATCGACGCCGTGCAGGCCGGGATCGAGGCCGACCGCGACTGGCTGATCGGCTTGACCCGCGACATGGTCCGTATCCCTTCGGTCAATCCCAAATTCGAGCCCAAACCGGCGATCAACCGCGAGGCGGATGTCCAGGCGCTGCTCGAACCGATCCTCAAGCAGGATGGCTTCCGCACCGAACAGTGGGATGCCTTGCCCGGCCGGCCCAATCTGGTCGGCGAATGGGCCGGAAATGAAGACCGCAGCCTGATCCTGTGCGGGCATATCGATGTCGTACCAGTCGGCGAGATGAAGGACTGGTCGGTTGATCCGTTCGGCGGCGAGATCACCAATGGCCGGCTCTATGGCCGCGGCGCGGTCGACATGAAGGGCGGCGTCGCGGCTTGCGTCGCCGCCGCGCGTGCGATCAAAAAGGCCGGCATCACGCTGCAAGGCCGGCTGGCGATCCACTCCGTCGTCGACGAGGAGGCCGGCGGCTTCGGCGCCATAGATGCGGTGAAGAGGGGCAAGCTCGCCAAGGCGGTGCTTGTCGCCGAGCCGACCTGGGGCGATGTCCTGCCGGTCGAGGGCGGGCTTGAATGGGCGCGGGTGACGATCCGTGGCCGCAACGCGCATTCGGCGCTACGCTACAACGAGATCTATCCGCAGCGCCACGACAAGGACCGGCTGAAGCCGGGCGTCAACGCGATCGAGATCGCCGCCCGCTTCATCGCCACCGTGCGCCAGTACGAACTCGACCGGACGCGGGCAAAGTCGCATCCGCTGCTGCCGATCGGCATGAACACCATCAACATCGGTGTCATGCATGGCGGCACCGGTCTTGGCGAGCACGGCCTGCCGACGGTGATGACCAACCCGGCCATCATCCCCGATGTCGCCGTGCTCGACCTCGACATGAAATTCCTGCCGGATGAGAATTCGGCCGACTATCGCCGCGACTTCGAGGCGTTTGTCCATCATTTCGCGCAGACCGACGCCTGGCTGCGCGACAACCCGCCGACCATTCAGTGGGAACTCGGCGGGCTGCATTTCCCGCCGATGAACACGCCGGTTGACCACCCGCTGGTGACGTCGCTGATGAAGCGCAAGGCCGCCATCGGCAAGGCGCCGCAGGCGCGCGGCTTCGTCGCCGTCTGCGATGCCGCGCACTACGCCGGCGCCGGCGTCGACGGCGTCATCTTCGGTCCCTCGGGCGACGGTTTCCATGGCGCCAACGAATATGTCGAGGTCGAGTCCGTCGTCGAGACCGCCAAGGTGATCGCCGCTTCGGTGATCGACTGGTGCGGCGTGCGCTGAGCGGAATTCCTGTTTCCGGCGCTCAGGCCGGGCGTTTGATCCGCCCGGCGACAGCGCCCCATGCGGCCTTGATCATGCCGGCCAGCCCGCTGGGATAGGCCAGCATCACGCCGATGATCAGCACCGCCGTGATCATCGGCCGCCAGGCGCCGAAATTGGCCATCCACTCGGCGAAGATGGTCAGCACGAAAGAGGCGATGATGGCGCCATAGATGGTGCTGGTGCCGCCGAGCAGCACCATCGACAGGATGATGGTGGCGAGACTCATGCCGAACACGTCGATCGAGGCATTGCGCTGGTAGGCGGCGTAGAAGGCGCCGGCAACGCCGGTGAAGAAGGCGCTTGCCGCCAGCGTCAGCATGCGCTGGCGCACGATCGAGACGCCGCGGCTGATGGCGTATTCCTCATTGTCGCGCAACGCCACGATGCTGGCGCCGGCGCGTGAGCGCACGAAGACGCGCAGGAACAAGGTGCTTGCCACCAGCAGCGCCAGCGCGATGTAGAAATAGGCGAACTTGGCGTCGCGGACCATGTTGTGGTCGAACCAGTAGAGGCCGGGGATGCGCACGATGCCTTGCGTGCCGCCGGTGATGTCGGACTGGCTGAGGATTACCTGCATCACCAGCTGCGCGAAGCCGAATGTCACCAGGATGATGTAGATGCCTTTCAGCCGCAGGATCGGGATGGTCACCAGGATCGCCGCCAGCGTGGCGATGACCCCGCTGGCAAACAGCGCGATCCAGGGGTCGAGGCCGGCGAGCTTGGTCAGCAGGCTGTAGGCATAGACGCCGATGCCGAACAGCGCCAGATGACCGAAATTGAAGACGCCGCCATAGCCGAGGCTGAGGTCCCAGTTCGAGGCGACGATGGCATAGATGAAGGCCATGATCAGGATGTGGCGGGCATAGCTATCGCCGAAGACCAACGGCAGCAGCGCCAGCAACGCGAAGCCGAGCACGAAGCCGACGGCCTCATGCTTCCACGGCGTGCGGCCGGGCGCGATCGGGGTTGCCGCTGCGGTGCGGATCCGCGCGATCGGCGAGGTTATGTCGGTCATGCGAGGCCTCGTGAGCGGCTGGCGAAAATGCCCTCGGGGCGCACCATCAGGGTCAGGATCAGCACGCCGAACAGCAATGCCGGCGTCCAGTAGAGGCCGAAATAGTAGCTGCAGGCGGCCTCGAAGAAGCCGATGAGATAGGCGGCGAAGATCGGTCCCGATATGCTCGATATGCCGCCGAAGACCACGACGATCAGCGCCTTGAGCAGCGGGTCGCTGCCCATGACAGGCGACATGAAGCGATAGCCGCCCATGAAGATGCCGGCGAGCCCCGCCAGCGAAGCGGCGATGGCGAAGGCCAGCCCATAGAGCGCCGTGACGTTGAGGCCGACCAGATGGCTGGCATCCTCGTTCTGCGCCACGGCGCGCAGCGCCAGCCCAAGCCGGGTGCGGTTGAGGAACATCCACAGCGCCGCCAGGATCAGAGGTGTGATGACGATGATGGCGATCTGGTGCAGCGAGACGCCGACGCCGCCTATGGTGGCGTTGCCGTCGATCAGCGCCGGGATCTGCTTCGAACGCGGCCCCCAGATGGTCAGGGCACCGTTCTCGATCAGCGATCCGGCGGCCAGCGTGGTGATGACGACGACCAGCACGATGTTGGGCCGGCCGATCAGCGGCCGCACGACGCTCGCCTGCAGGATCCAGCCGACGCCGGCCATGACGACGACGGCGATTGGAAAGGCGACCGCTGCCGGCAGGCCGAGTTCAACCAGTTGCCAGGCGATGTAGGCGCCCAGCATCATGAACACGCCATGGCTGAAGTTGAACACGCCGATCGTCGTCCAGACCAGGGCCAGTCCGACCGCCATCATAGCGTAGAGCGAGCCCTGGAACAGGCCGCCGAACAGGATTTCCGCCAATGCGCTCATGTCCTGATTCCTCAAGCATTTTGCAGCCAAGCGACATCGCTTGGCGTCGCAGAAATGCGGCAAAAACAAATCACTAGAGCGGGATGCATTTTCAATTCAGATGCATCCCGCTCTAGTGGCCAAAATACATTGACATGATCTCGCCGTGGTCGAGGCTTTCGCCCGGCTTGATCTCGGTCGCCACCGCGCCGTGATTGACGAGGTAGAGCTGCTGCGTCAGCTCGAGCAGGAATTCGATGTCCTGCTCGACGACGATCAGCGGCACGCCGCCGCGCGAAATGTCCATCACCGAGGCGCACAGCTCGTCCTTGATCTTGGGCGCCAGCCCCAGCGTCGGCTCGTCGAGGATCAGCAAGCGAGGGTGGCTCATCAGCGCCGTGCCGATCGACACCATCTGGCGCTCGCCGCCCGACAGCGTGCGCACGCGCTGGCGCCAGCGTTCCGCCAGTTTCGGGAACAGCTTGATCACCTTCTCGCGGTTTTCCGCCTCATGCGGCCGGGCACGTGGCGAATAGGCGCCGAGTGCCATGCAGTCGGCGATGGAGAGATCGGGAAACAGCCGGTTGCCTTGCGGCACATGGATCAGCCCGGTGCCGACAATGGCGCGGGCGCTGCGGCCGGCAATGTCCTGCCCATCGAAAAGGATGCGGCCGCTCTTCGGCTGCAGCAGCCCAGAGATTGCCCGCAGCAGCGTCGTCTTGCCATGGCCATTGGGTCCGAACAGGCCGACATTGCCGAAGCGGCCGGCCTCCAGCGAAATGTCGTTCAGTACGGTAACGCGGCCATAGCCGGCGGTGACGCCTTCGACGGTGAGGATGGGATTCACGCCACCGCCCTCCTGGTTCCGAGATAGGCTTCGATGACACGCGGGTCGGCGATCACATCGGCCGGTTTGCCGGCGGCGAGCACGCGGCCATTGTTGAGCACCAACAGATGCTGCGATAGGCTCATCAGGAAGGTCAGCACATGTTCGATCAGGAGAATGGTGATGCCGCGCTCGGCGATGCGGCGGATCAGCCCGATCGACGTCTCGATCTCCGGCTTGGTCAGGCTTGACGCCGGTTCGTCGAGCAGCAGCATGCGCGGCTGCATGGCGATCGCGGTGGCAAGCATCAGGCATTTACGCTCGAAGACGGAAAGCTCGCCGGCCAGCCGCCCGAACGACGCGGATCCCAGTCCGACGAATTCAAGCGCCTCGGCGGCGGCTTCGCGGGCCGTCGCTGCCGCTTTCTCCTGCTTGCCGTAGCTGGCGCCGATCAGCGCGTTTTCGAACACGGTCAGTCCATCGAAGCTGGTCTCGCGCTGAAAGGTGCGGGCAAGGCCGAGGCGTGCGATGGCATGCCCTGACTTGCCGTTGATCGCGGTTCCGTCGAAGCGGATGCGGCCCCGGTCGGGCCCGAACGGGATGCCGGTGATGATGTTGAACAGCGTGCTCTTGCCGCTGCCGTTCGGGCCGGCGATGCCAAAAATCTCGCCGGCCTCGACCTTGAATGACACGCCGTCGACGGCCTTTAGCGAACCGAAGGCCTTCGAGACGTCGTCCAGTTCAAGCAGGGCCATTCCTCACTGCATCCAGGGCTGCGGCTTGAAGGCGCCGGTGGCGTATTTCTCCGGCGAGATCAGCGTACGCTGGCCGTCCCAGATCTGGAAGAAAGTGATCGGGATATAGTCGTCGCCTTGTGTGGCAAGGTGCGTCGCGGGATCGAACTTCAGCCGGCCCTCCGCCACCTGCTTGTCGGTTTCCGACAGTGCTTTCATGATCGCTGCGTGGTCGGATGCGCCGCCGACCTTCTTGACCGCGTCGAAATAGACATTGGTCATTTCGTAGAGGCCGACGCCGTAGGTGCCGCTCTCGACGCCGTACTTGGCCTTGAACTTGGCCGCCACCTCGTCGGCGCGCGGGTTCTTCGGTGTGGTCAGCGCGCCGCCGAGCAGATTGTAGATGACACCGTTCGATTTCTTGCCGGTCAGTTCGACGAATTCCGGCACGCTCGGCGCATATTGCAGGAAGACCAGGCTCTTGGTCGGCTGCTCGAGGAACTGGTTGAGGAAGGATGCCGAATTACCGGGCAGGTAGTCGGTGTTGATGACGACATCGGGAACATTCTCGCGCACCTTGGCCAGGATCGAGCGCCAGTCGGTCACTTCGCCGAAGGGGACGATTTCGTCGACACTGATGGTCCAGCCCTTCTCCTTGAAGGTCTTCTTCATGCCTTCGGAGATGGTCTTCGAATAGGCGTTGTCGGAGGAGATGATGGCGACCTTCTTGGTCGGCAAGGTGATCTTGCCGTCGGCCGCGAGCTTCTCGACGAACAGGGTGACGTCGGTGTTGTAGGCGTCGAAGGACGGCGTCAGCGACCAGCAGCACATGTATTTGTCCGGGTGCGGCGCGATGATGTCCCTGGTCTGCTGTGAGGTGGCGGCCAGCATGTAAGGCATCTCGGCCTCGGCCATGTTGTCGATCTCGAAATTCGTCAGGCTGGCATAGCCGGTGAGCATGAACTGCACGCCGGGATCGCCAAGCAGGCGCTCGACCGCGCTGGTGACGTTGCCGGCCGACTGATCCTTGACGTCACCGACCACCAGTTCGAACGTGTTGCCGGCAACGCCGCCCGCGGCGTTCGCCTCGTCGATCGCCATCTGCACGCCGCGCTGGAATTCCTGGCCGTCGGCCGCGGCAGGCCCGGTGATCGGCGCCAGCAGGCCGATCTTGACGACATCGGCGAAGGCGGGAACGGCGGATACGGCAAACGCGCCGATCAGCGCGGTGCTCATCAGCATATGGCGGAGTCTGGTGGCGGCGGATTTGGATTTCATCGTGCTGTTCCCTGTTTTCCTCCCGTTCATCGGGAGTTGGATAATTGACAATCTACGCATAATTGTTCTTATTTGAAAAGGATTTTTCAACGCAGCCTGATCGGGAAGACGATTCCCGCAAAGGTATGGAAGCCGTGGCGCTTTGCTGCGCAACTGCACTGAAACAAGGCAATTCCAGACGGAGCGGACCATGACGATCGCGCAGAAGACCCTTGAAACCAGCCAGGGCAGGATCGCCGTCCGCGAGACCGGCGGCAAAGGCACCTCTGTCCTGCTGATCCACGGCAATTCGTCTTCGAGTGCGGTTTTCCGCAACCAGCTCGAGAGCCCGCTGGGCGAGCGCTACCACATCATCGCCGCCGATCTGCCGGGGCACGGGGCATCAGGCGATGCGATCGATCCGGACCGCTCCTACAGTATGGAGGGCTATGCCGATGCGATGACGGAAGTGCTTGGGCTGCTCGGTATCGACAGGGCCATCGTCTTCGGCTGGTCGCTGGGTGGCCATATCGGATTGGAGATGATCGACCGCTTTCCAGGCCTGCTCGGCCTGATGATCACCGGGACGCCGCCGGTGGCGCCCGAGGAGGTCTCCAACGGCTTCAAGCCGAGCCCGCACATGCACCTTGCCGGACAGGAAACGTTCACTGCCGCCGACGTCGAGGCCTATGCGCGCAGCACCTGCGGCGAGCCGTTCGAGCCGTTTCTGATCGACACGGTCGCGCGCACCGACGGGCGGGCGCGTCGCCTGATGTTCGAGAAATTCGCGGCCGGCACCGGCCGCAACCAGCGCGAGATCGTCGCCGGCAAGACGCCGCCGATCGCTGTCCTCAACGGCATCGACGAACCCTTCGTCAACACCGACTTCGTCTCGGCGGTGAAGTTTTCCAACCTTTGGGAAGGCAAGGCGCACCTGCTCGACAATTCAGGCCACGCGCCTTTCTGGGATTCGCCCGACCGTTTCGACCCGATCTTCGCGCGGTTCCTGGCAAGCGTGGATAAGAACTAGACGCAGCCTGCCGTCATGATCTTGCCGGGCTATCCGACGGCATGGAGCACTGTTCGGCGGCACGCCTCCACAGCGTCGCATCGCCCTCTCTCAGAACCTCGAGCAGCCGGATCTTTTCGACGCGGTAGACGCGCCAGAAGCCGGGATCGAGCCATTCGATGGTGCGCGTGTTGTCGATGAGATCGGCGAGCTTGATCGTCTTGGCTTGCGCCGGCGCGGCTGCGGTATGTTCCAGATCCCTGGCCTTGCGCGCAGCGCGGTTGCCGTCGGAAGGCACAGACACATCGGTCAGCCACCCGACGAGTTCGGCGACCGTGCGGCCGAACTCTTCTTCAATCTCGGCAATCGTGACGGGCGTGTCTTCCACCACATCGTGCAGATAGGCCGCGGCGATCATTTCAACCGTATGCGGCACGCCACGCACGATTTCGGCGACCGCGGTGGGGTGCACGATATAGGGTTCGTTGGTGTATTTTCGCCGCTGGTCGATCGACTCGTGCGCCCGAGTGGCAAACGCAAGGGCACGGCGCTCCAAATCGCTAGGCAAGACTCCCCTCCCGAAAATATCCTTCCAAAATTGGCGGCAGGGCCTACGCCACCGACCAGCCACCATCGACCAGTATATTCGTTCCAGTAATCAGCGACGCTGCCGGCGAGGCGAGGAACACCACGGTTCCCGCCACATCGATCGGGTCGCCGATCCGGCCGAGCGGAATGTGGCCGAGCACATGGGCATGGAAATCCGGTTCGGCGAGCGAGGGGCGTGTGCCGTCGGTCCAGATGAAGGTCGGCGCCACGCTGTTGACGGCGATCCCGTGCTGCGCCCACTAGGCCGCCAGGCAGCGCGTCAGATGGTTGATCGCCGCCTTGGTCATGCAGTAGATCGCCTCGCCCTTCAGCGTGACCGTGCCGGCCTGCGAACTGATGTTGATGATGCGCCCACCTTTCTGCGCGATCATCAGCTTTCCGACCGCCTGCGTGGTGAAGAACGTGCCCTTGAGGTTGACGTTCACGGTGAGGTCGAAATCCTCCTCGGTGACGTTCTCCGCCAGGTTTTCCGGGCCGAGCCCGACATTGTTGACCAGCACGTCGATGCGGCCGAAGGCGGCATGCCCGTCGGCGACACCCTTGCGCACCGTGGCGAGATCGGTCGCATCCATCTGCACGGCAAGCGCCCGCCGGCCGATGCGTTCGATCTCGGCGACAAGCTCCGCGCCGTCGGCCTTGTTGCGCACGCCGACGATTACGTCGGCGCCGGAGCCGGCGCAGGCGAGCGCACAAGCGCGGCCAATACCGCGCGAGGCGCCGGTGACCAGCACCACCTTGCCGGCCAGATCGAATTTTGGTGTGAAGTCCGTCATAGCAACCTCCCCTGAAAGCTTATCGGGCCGAGCCTGTGGACAGTCCGCGCATAGGAACGGCCGCTTTGGTTGAAGACTACCTGCTCACGGCGTGAAAGCCAGCTGGCATCGGTGCCTCACGACAAGAACACCGTTCGTCCCGGGACTTGCCACGCGCCGGCCGTCATGATGCCATCTCGCAAGGTAAGATCGCGCGTTGCGGGTTCCGGGGGTGGGCGATGCAGCTTACCGAGGACAGCCTCTGCGACGTGCTGACCGACCTGGGTGCTGCCCGCAAGGACAAGGCGCTGGCTGAGGAAGCGATCGCCGCTTGCCAGGAGGCGCTCGTCATCTTCAGGGACTGCAAGATGGACGATCTCACCGCCGGTTCCGAGAAGAACCTTGCCGAGGCGCAAGCCTTGCTGGCTGATTTGAACTGAGACGCGATGTGCCAATATCGGCATTTGCGCCGGCGGCTCGCCTGTGATCCAAGGCGACGATAAATCCTTGGCACTCGTCTTTGTAGCTGGAGCGCTGAATGACCGGATTGACACGCCGCAGGCTCTTGAAAACGGCAGCGATCGCTGGCGCAAGCGGGCTCGGGCTCGGGCTCTCGGCCATCGGCAGGCTTGGCAGCTGGGCTGCTGCCAGCCCCGAACCGGTGGTGCTGCAGACGGCGAAAATCCAGGCGAAGCTGATGGATGTCGGCCCGACCAACAATGTGCTGACCTATGGCAATGCCGGGATGCCGCCGGTGCTGAGGATGAAGAAGGGCGACCCGTTCGCCGCGCGCCTGGTCAATGCCATCGATGATCCAACAACCATCCACTGGCACGGCATTCGCGTGCCCAACAAGATGGATGGCGTGCCGTTCCTGGTGCAGCCCTACGTCTACACCGGCGACCATTTCGACTACGCCTTCACCCCGCCCGACGCCGGCACCTTCTGGTATCACCCGCATTGCAACACGCTGGAGCAGATGGGCCACGGCCTGACCGGCGTAATCGTGGTCGAGAACCCGAACGATCCGAAATTCGACGCCGAATTCGTCCTCAATCTGCGCGACTGGCGTCTTGGCGACGACGGCCAGTTCATCGACCAGTTCCGGCCGCGCGATGCGGCGAGAACCGGCACCTACGGCACGGTGCGCACCGCCAACTGGCTCGACCAGCCGCAATATGACGCGCCGGCCGGAGGCCTGGTGCGGCTGCGCGTTGCCATCACCGATGTCACCCGCATCTATGCCTTTCGCGTCGACGGCGCCGAAGCGATGGTCATAGCGCTCGACGGCAATCCAGTGCGTGAGCACTTTTCACCCGATGCCTTGCTGCTTGGGCCGGGGCAGCGCATGGAACTCGCCATCCGCATGCCCGACCAGGAGGGCGCGGTGGTGAGCCTGCGGGACGTCAGGGGCACCAAGCCCAAAATCCTGGCGACCCTGCAGGCGACGGGCAGTTCTCTGAAGCGGGATGTCCGCGATGTTGCCCCGCTGGAGGTCAATCCCGTGGCGGAGGTCGATCTTACAGCAGCCCAGCATATTTCCCTGGCGCTCAGCGCCACGGCGGAAAACGTCCCGAGCGATGGCATCTGCGGTTCGCTAGGCTACAGTTTCTGGGCCATCAACAAGGTGCCGTGGCCAGGCGATACATCCGATCCGACCGCGCCGCTGGCCGAACTGAAGCTCGGCAAGAGCTATGTCATCGACATGGAGAACCTGACGCCGCAGTCGCATCCGATGCATCTGCACGGCATGAGTTTCAAGGTGCTGTCGTCCTCGACGCGGCAGGTTGAGCCGTTGATTTCCGACACCTATCTCATCCAGCCCAACGAGAAGGTTCAGCTCGCCTTCGTCGCCGACAATCCCGGCGACTGGCTGCTACACTGCCACATCATCGAGCACCAGAAATCGGGCATGACGAGCTACGTCAGAGTGGTCTGAAGCAACGTTTGAGCGGTTTCATTGGCAAAAGCGGGTGGTTCCCTGCTATGCCGCCTCCAAATCAGGAACCATGGACATCTCCTGCATGACCAATGTCGCCTTGACAGGCCTTGCCCGCGATCTCGCCAGCCGTGCCGCCGAAGACCGCCCGGTGCGCATCGGCGTCATCGGTTCGGGCGAGATGGGCACCGACCTCGTCACGCAAGGCATGCTGATGCCGGGCATTTCGGTTTGCGCCGTCTCGACTCGACGCCCGCACACCGCGCGTGACGCCATCCGCATCGCCTATGGCGACGAGGCGATGGCGGTCGAAGCCGACACGGCATCGAAAGTCACCGCAGCCATCGAGGCGGGAAAGATCGCCATCACCTCCAACGAGATGCTGGTCACCAATCCACTGATCGACGTCGTCATCGACGCCACCGGAAAACCCGGTGTCGCCGCCGATTTCTGCCTGTCGGCGATGGAGCATGGCAAGCATCTGGTGATGATGAATGTCGAGGCCGACGTCACCATCGGCTGCTATCTCAAGCAGCAGGCCGACAGACTCGGCGTCGTCTATTCGGTCGGCGCCGGCGACGAGCCGTCGAGCTGCATGGAGCTGATCGAGTTCGCCTCCGCGCTCGGCCTGACCATCGTCTCGGCCGGCAAGGGCAAGAACAACCCGCTCAACCACGACGCCATGCCCGACGACTATCGCGAGGAAGCGATCCGCCGCAACATGAACCCGCGCATGCTGGTCGAGTTCGTCGACGGCTCGAAAACCATGGTCGAGATGTGCGCCATCGCCAACGCGACGGGCCTGGTACCGGACGTGCCCGGCATGCATGGCCCGAAGGCCGACCGCGACGACCTCGTCAAAGTGCTGATCCCGCGCGAGGATGGCGGGCTGTTGCTGAAAAAGGGCGTCGTCGACTACACGATCGGCAAGGGGGTCGCGCCCGGTGTCTTCGTCATCGTCGAGGCGACGCATCCGCGCATCATCGAGCGCATGGACGATTTGCATATCGGCCACGGTCCCTACTACAGCCTGTTCCGGCCGTATCATCTGACCTCGCTGGAAGTGCCGCTCACCGCTGCCCGCATCGTGCTTTCCGGCAAGCCCGACATGGTGCCGCTGCCAAGGCCGGTCGCCGAAGTCTGCGCGGTTGCCAAGCGCGACCTGGCTGCCGGCGAGACCTTCGATGCGATCGGCGAGACCTGCTACCGCTCCTGGACGATGACGGTCGAAGAGGCCCGTGCCCAGCGCGCCCTACCGGTCGGCCTGCTCGAGGGCGGCAAGGTGCTGAAGCCGGTCAGGAAAGGCGAGTTGCTGACCGCCGACAATGCCGCGCCCGACTCAACGACAAGGCTGTTCGCCTTGCGCCGGCTGCAGGATGAGATGCTGTATGGCGCGTAAGACGACCCCGTTGGCGCTGGGGATTTTGGTCGCTCTATGAGCAAGGATGAAATCGACGGCATGGGGGGTATCCCTGATGTCGACATCGGTAGAACATCATAGACATTCGCGATTGGCCGAAGCCTTCCCAACTTCGTCGTCCCTGGGCGGAGCAGGAGCGAAGCTCCGTCGCGGAGACCCTGGGATCCATTCCGTGACCTTGGTCGGAGAGTGCAGCGAAGCAGAATTCTGCACCGTGGCAGCGCTTCCGAGTCCCGGCATGGATCCTGGGGTCTGCGCCGCGTCGCTGCGCTCCTTGCTTCGCCCCAGGATGACGAACCAAAGGTCGGTTCCGTCAAGGTACGCAAAGAAGGTAGCGGCTTACTTCCCCAGTTCGATCGACCGCAGCCGCGCCGCTTCCACGGCCTGCGTGAGCAAATTGGTCAGCCGGTCCTCGCCCATCAGCACGCCAAGAGCCGCTGCGGTGGTTCCGTTCGGGCTGGTCACCTGCTGGCGCAGCACGCCCGGGTCCTCCCGGCTTTCGGCGGCCAGCGAGGCGGCGCCATAGACGGTCTGCATGGCGAGCAGTCTGGCGGTCGCCGCCGGCAGGCCGGCCTTCTCGGCGGCTACGGTCAGCGCTTCGATGAAGTGGAAAATATAGGCCGGCCCCGATCCCGACACGGCGGTCACCGCATCCATCAGGCCTTCGTCGTCGATTGTGGCCACTTCGCCGCTTGCCGACAGCAGGTCGGCGACGAAGCGCTTGGTGTCATCGGAGACGAGCGGGTTGGAAAACACCACCATCATGCCCTTGCCGATGGCAGCAGGCGTGTTGGGCATGCAGCGCGCGATCGGCGCGCGGCTGCCGAGTATGTCTTCGAAAGTGGCGACCGGCGTGCCGGCGGCGATGCTGACGAAGGTGGTGCGGCCGTCGCCGAAACGCTTGTAGGCGGCAGTGACGTCGCGGATCACCTGGGGCTTCACCGCGATGACGACGAGGTCGGGCACCGCATCGGCTGGAATCTCACTGGCATCCGCGGCCGCAGCGCAGCCAAGCGTTGCAGCGCGCTGGCGCAGATCGGCATTGGGCTCGACCACGAAAACCGCCGATGGCGCAAGCTTGCCTGATTTCAGCCAGCCCGAGAGCATGGCGTAACCCATATTGCCACAGCCGGCGAGAACAAGCCTGATCGTCATTGAGAACCCTCCGAAGGAAGGTTCTGACATAGACGCTCGCGGTTCCCTGGGGAAGCCCCGTCAGGCAGGACGAGAGGGGCTGCGCACCGCGATCGGCCGCAGCGATACTTGCCTCAGGCCAAGCACGCCGAGCACGAAGAACAGCCAGACCGGGTCGCCGCGATGGAAGAAGAAGCTTTCGAGGAAAGCGTTGAGCGCGGTGAACAGCACCACCATCATGAAGAAGTCGCCGAGATAGATGTTTTCCTTGCGCAGTGGGATACGCATGTAGTCGCGCAGCGGCGCGATGAGGAAGGTGTAGACCGCCACGCAAAGCGCGGGGATGCCCATCAGCACGGCGATGTCGAGATAGCCGTCATGGCCGTGCACGATGGTCCTGATATCCCAGGGCCGGTCGAAGGGCTGGTCCTGGTTGAGCAGCAGCGGCGTGCCCCAGAAGCTTTCATAGCCGTAGCCGGTCCATGGCTTCTTAGCCAGCATCGAGCCGGCGAACTCCCACAGTGTCGTGCGGCCGGTATAGGTCATGTCGGGGAAATAGACCGCCGACAGATGTTTCACCGGCGGCAGGAAGACGATGCCCAGCGTGCCGACCGCCGTGGCGATGATCGCCAGCGCAAACAGGATCGGCGTGCCGAGCCGCATGCCGATCAGGCTCGGCAGCACCACAATCAGGATCGAGAACGGCACCAGGCCGGCGGTGGTCTTGGAGCCGGTGTGCAGCATGAAGATCATCGCCGCGCAGAAGATCCCCGCGCCCCACCAGCGTTGCCCGCGCCGGTAGAGATAGAGGCCGGCGAAACTGAAGCAGGCCATGATCGGGCCGGCGATGTTCTTGTGGGTGAACACGCCGCGCCACAGGCCCGCATGTTCCGGCTCCTGGGAGTCGGCCGTGTGCAGCGCTTCGTGCGGGAAGACGATCAGGCCGACATAGGAAAGCCCCATGACCACCACAGCGGTGAAGATGATGACTTTCGAGAAGGACTCGGCATCGCGCGGCAGTGCCAGGATCGTCGCCATGGTCAGGATGCCGATCATGGTGAAGGACGCGGCGCGCATCGCCGAGGGCGGGTCGGTCGCCAGCACCACCGACAGGAAGAAGAAGCCCAGCATCAGCACCCAGGATGGGCTGAGCAGCGAGCGCACGATGCGCGGATCGGCAAAGGCCATCAGCGAGAAGATCGAAATGGCGCCGAGCGAGCCGAAGCCGAGCTGGTTGACGATGTCGCCGCCGTCGCCGGTGAGTTCGGCGCCGGCCGGCTGGAACGGGCGGAAGGACACCATGATGACGGTGAACAGAAGTGCGGCGATCGCCGTCGCCACGCCGTCGCGCGTGAACGCGTCGCTGAGCGGGGCGCGCTCAGTTTTTCTCGGGCTGGCGATACTGCTCATTGGCATATCCGAATTCGGCCAGCACGCGGCCGAGCGCCACATGGACGGGGTAGATTGCGATCGCCGGCGATCCTGTCCGCGCCAGCCGGATCAGGCCGCGAAACGGCGCGGCGGCAAGCAGCGCCAGGCTCTTCGCGAACACCTTGACGCCGGCCAGCGGCGTGCCGGCGCGCTTCTTCTTCTCGACCAGTGTCGAGATCACGCCGTTGCGCAGGCTGCGGGCCCGGATCCAATCGGCCTCGACGCGCCGCGCCGGGACGGTCTCACGAACCTTGGCCTCCGCGCACCAGCCGAGCACAAAGCCCCTTTGCGCCGACCGGCTGAGAAAGTCGGAATCGCCGCCGCCCGTGAAATTGAATTTCAGATCGAGGAAGGGCGGCCCCATGGCGACCAGCACGTCGCGCCCGACCAGAAGATTGCCGGACGAATAGAGCGCGGGCACGCGCCCGGTTTCCCGGTAGGGTGGCGCGAACACCGGATGCTCGGCCCATCTCACATGGGCAGCGTCTGCGAAGACAGGCACCTGCGGGCCGCCGACGATATCGGCGCCGAGCGTCTCGGCAGCCGTGCACATGCGTTCCAGCCAGTGCGGATCGGCGATCTCGTCATCGTCGATGACCAGCAGATGCCTGAAGTTCGGAAAGTGCAGGATCGCCGTTTGCCAGCCGGCATTGTAGGCGCTGCAATTGCCGCGCTCATGCGCGATGATGACCATGCCGGGCATCTCGCCGCGCTCGAACATCGGCAGCACCGCCTTGGCGCCTTCCTGCGCCTGGGCTTCGTTCTCCATGACGATGACGGCAAAGCGCCTGCCGGTCCGCTGCGCACGCAGCGACGCCAGCGTTTCCAGCACCTGTTCGGGCCGCTTGAAGGTCGGCAAGGTGACGATCGCTTCGACAACCTCCACGTTAAGCCGGGGAGACCGTCCAGCGATCGATACCGAACCGTCCGATGGCAAAGGGATCATCCGTGTCCAGCCACATGGTGAGTCGCGTTCTGGTAGCACCACGATGATAAGGTTTCGTTAATCACCTTGCGCGGAGAGGCCCGCCAGGCAGGGGCTTTCGGGCGCCGACTGTGCTCGCTTAATCAAGGGTTCACCGCGCTTTGCTACCGGCTACACCACAGGATAGGTGAGATGCATCTGCTGTTCGCCACATCGATCGTGCCCGATGGCGCTCTCGCCTCGGGCTACGAGATCGCCAATGCTGCGATCATCGCCGCCTTGCGGCGCGCTGGCGCGCGCGTCACGGTCATCGGTTTCGCCTGGCCCGGGAAGGCCGCGGCCGACCTGGAAAACACCGTGGTGCTGGGTGCGATCGACGTACGCACCGAAAGCGCCTCAACGCTGCAAAAGCTAGCCTGGGTCGGCAAGGCGATGCTGTCGGGCCTCACCTTCGCGTCGGTCAAGCTGCGTGGGGTGTCTGACCGCGATGTCCAGGCCGCTCTCGAACGAGCCGGTCCGTTCGATGGCTATGTGCTGAATTCCGTGCAGTTCGCCGGCGCCTTCGAAAAGCTCTTCGAAGACAAGCCTTCCATCTTCGTCGCCCACAATGTCGAGCATCTCTCGGCGCGGGAGAACGCGGCTGCCGCCGGCGGCCTCTTCCAGCGCCTGCTGTTCCGCCGCGAGGCAAGGTTGCTCGAGATCGTGGAAGAGCGTCTCTGCCACCGGGCGCGCTTCGTCTTCACGCTGGCCGAGGAAGACCGGGCGGCACTCGGCGTTGCCTCCGACGACCGCTCGGCGGTGCTGCCGCTGGTGACCGGCGCCAAAGCGCCAACCCGGAACGGGCCGCGCCGGATCGACTGTGACGCCGCGTTGATCGGCACCTGGACCTGGCAGCCGAACCGCATCGGCCTCGACTGGTTCCTGGGCAAGGTGGTGCCGCATCTGCGGCCCGGTTTCCGCATCCGCATCGCCGGCCACATGCCGTCCGGCGTCACCTCGACGCATCCGGGTGTCGAGTTTGTCGGCCGTGTCCCGGATGCCAGGGCTTTTGTGTGCGGCGCGGCCGTGATTCCGCTGATCAGCACCGCCGGTAGCGGCGTGCAGCTGAAGACCATCGAGACCTTCGAACTCGGCCTGCCGTCGGTCGCCACCAGCCGCTCGCTGCGCGGCATCGACCATCGCCCCGACAATTGCGTCGTCACCGACGATCCGGCCGGTTTCGCCAGGGCCCTGGAGGCTGCAGCAGTCAATATCCGGGACGTCGATGGCAGTGCGTTCCATCGCCAGCAGGTTAAGGCGCTCGATGCCGCCATCCGGCTCGGCCTCGAAAAACTTGGGGGCGTCAGGCAAGAGGTGTTTGCATGAATATGCACGCCGCCCGCGCTGCGTTCGGGTTCGACAGCCTGAAGACGATCCTCGGCATCTCGGTGCTCGCCATCCGCTGGGACGATGCGATCGCCCTGCTCACCCGCCTGATCGCCGAACGGCGGTTCACCAAGGTCAGTTTTCTCAACGCCCACAACGCCAACATCGCCTATTCAGACCCGGCCTTCGCCGAGGCGCTCGACGATTTCCTCATCCTGCCGGACGGCATCGGCGTCGATCTCGCCGCGCAGCTTCTCTACGGCGCGCCGTTTCCGGACAATCTCAACGGCACCGATTTCGTGCCGGCCTTCCTGCAGGCCTCGACGCGACCGCTGACCGTCGGGCTGCTCGGCGCGACGCGTGTCAACGCCGAGGCGGCGTCGGTCAAGCTGGCGGCCCTTGCCGTGCAACACAATTTCGTGGTCATTCATGACGGTTATTTCTCCGCCGAACAGGAGCCGGAGATCATCGGCCGGATCGCGGCGCTGCGGCCGGATATGCTGCTGGTCGCCATGGGGGTGCCGCGCCAGGAACTGTGGATCGCGCGCCATATCGACGAACGCCACTGCACCATGCCGGTCGCGGTCGGCGCGCTGCTCGATTTCCTGAGCGGCTCGGTGCCGCGCGCGCCGCTGTGGATGCGCCGCCTGCGCCTGGAATGGCTGTTCCGGCTGGCGGTCGAGCCGGGCCGGCTCTGGCGCCGCTACGTCGTCGGCAATCCGGTGTTCCTGTGGCGGGTCTTCAAGCAGCGATGGTCGCATGGAGCTGACACGGCCGGAGAACTCCGTTGAACAAGCGGTTCGTTCCAGACGCCCGTGCCGGCCAGGGCCTGTTGCCGAAGACGCCGACGGCGGCGGTGGTGACGGCAAGCTACGCGCCGGATTTCGAGCGCTGCCGGCTATTGTGCGAGACCCTGGACCGGCATGTTTCCGGTGCCGCGCACCATTACATCCTAGTCGAACATCGCGATATCAAGCTTTTCCAACAGTTGGAGACAGACCGGCGCACCGTTGTCGACGAGCGTGACCTGCTGCCGCGCTGGCTGCGCGCTTTCGACGATCCGCTCAGCCTGTTTCGCCGGCGCGTCTGGCTCAGCCTGAAGACGCAGCCGCTGCGCGGCTGGCACGTGCAGCAACTGCGCCGCATCGCCATCGCGGCGCATGCCAGGGAAGACATTCTGGTCTTCTGCGATTCCGACGTCGCTTTCCTCAGGTCTTTCGACTGCGCCGCCTTCTGGCGCGACGGCAAGGCGCGGCTGTTTCGCCGCGACGGCGTGCTTGCGGATGACGGCCACGACGAGCATCGCATCTGGTCGCGCAATGCCGGTTCCGCGCTCGGCATCGACCCGACCCGGACGTCGGTCCACGATTACATCTCGACGCTGATCGCCTGGCGCCGCGACACCGTGCTTGCCATGTGCGGTCAGATCGAGAAGGTGCATGGCCGCGACTGGGTCGAGGTGGTCGGCCAGGCGCGCAGATTCTCCGAATGCATGATCTACGGCCGCTATGTCGACGATCTGCTGGACGGCGCCGGTCACTTCCACGGTTCGGAAGAATTCTGCCGCGTCCACTGGACGGGCGAAGCGCTGTCGGACGACGAGTTTCGCCGCTTCGTTGCCGGCATGGCGCCCGAGCAGGTGGCGATCGGCATGCAATCTTTCATCGGCACCGATATCGGCCGCATCCGCCGCCTGATCGGATTGGCTGGCTGAATTCAGATCGCCTTCGCCGGCCTGCGCAGCGCCGAATAGGTCAGCAGCATCGAGGCGAGATAGAGCAGCAGGAAGACGATGTTGAGCGACAGCACCAGCTTCGACGTGTCGGCGATGGTGGTCAGCACATAGGTCAAAAGCAGCGCCTTGAGCCCGGCAAGCAGGCCCAGGTTGATCGCCCGCACCAGGGTCTGGCCGCGCGCGAAGAGAAGCTCGGCCTGGTATTCGACAAGATTGCGCAGCCCCGGAACGCAGATCGCCAACGCCACCAGCGGCGCTGCCTCAGAGACATTCCTGCCAAGCGCGTTGGGGAAGAAATGCAGCACGGTGCCGAGCGCCAGCAGCGCCAGCGTCGAAACGAGGAAGACGCCGCCCTCGATGCCGCTCTTGACCGCCAGCCGCGACAACAGGTCCGGGGCGCGCATCATGCGCTGCACCAGCATCATAGAGAAGGTGCGGATTGGGATCGCGGTCAGGTCGACCAACCGCATGATGATGGCATAGATGCCGGCCAGATGCGGGCCGCCGATCGCCAGCACCAGCAGCTTGTCGAATTCCGATTGCAGATAGAACAGCACCTCGGCGCCGGCGACGTAGATGGAATCGGCAAGCCGCCGCAGATACAGCTCGATGCGCAGCCGCAGCCTCTGGCGCGGATAGAACCAGCCGAAAGCCAGAAGCAGCGAGGCGGCGTTGGCGCCGATATAGAACCACGACCACACCCATATGCTGTGCTGCGCCGAGACCATGAACAACACCGCGCCAAGCGCCCGCAGCGCTGTCGCCAGGATCGCCAGGATCGCGGCACGGCCGAATTTGCCCAGCCCGTTGTTGACGATCAGCGCCACCTCGACCGGCCGCCATAGTAGCGCTTCGGCGAATACAATCGCCGAAAACACCGACAGCGGCACGGTGCCGGCAAAGAAGATCAGGTAGACGCCGAACGAGGCCGCGGCCAAGAGCGGCAGCGAGACGACGCCGAGCAGCAGGAAGCCTGCGGTGAAGGTGCCGATCAGATTGGGGCGGATGGTGGCGGTGCGATAGAGCGCCGAAATGAAACCGAAGGCCAGGATCCGCGACAGCATCACGCCGGCCGCCGATGCGGTGGCGAACATGCCGAATTCGGAAATGGACAGTGTGTTGGCGAGCGCGATGAAATAGGCCAGCGAAAACACCAATCGCCCGCCGGCGCCGCTGATCGCCGAAAAATAGTCGCGCACCAGTCCCCGTCGCTCGGCCACGAAAGTGCCGATCCGGGCGAAACTGCGCCTTTGCGGTATGCCGCGAGCTTCGGTCATGTCTGGGAAGCCATAGGCGGGAAAACTTAACGTGCCGTTCTGAGGCCCGAAAGCGCTGAAATTCCGGCACTTGGGGCTATGAAAAGCTTAGATACCGGCCTGCCGAAATTAACCTTTTGTTTCCTATGCTTGTTTAGCGTGACTTAAGGAATAGCCGACCGCCGCCGCCCAGCGGCCAAAGAGTGAAGCTCCAAGACATGGTCGACAGGGAAAACCGTGAAGACTGGAGGCGCGAGCGTTCCTTGCTGGCGCTCGGCCAGGCCATGCGCGGTGAGGATGACGCATCCCTGGTCTCGATAGGCGATCGCGCGGATTCGGCATGGCGCGAGGATGCCGCCACGCGCCACCGCCTTGCCCGTTCGCAGCGTGAGGCGCGGGCGAACCTAAATCCGTCCGCCGCCGCCGGAACAGAGCACATCCGGTCAGAGCCGGAAGCGGCTGCACAGGACGACGCCTGGCGCTTGCAGGAAGAAGACGACACCCGTGATCCGCCGCCGGCCGTGCCGTACTCAAGGCAGTCCCCGGAAGAACCTTCCGGCAGCGCCCGCTCTGATGACACGTCCGGATCCCGACGGGCGGGTGAAGCGGATGCTTCCCTCGGCGATCGCCGAGATGACCAGCAATGGAAGCCGCTGATCGATCCGATGCAGGTGGTGCGCGGCATTGCCAGGTCGAAGCTGCTGATCATCACCACCACCCTGATAGGTGCCGGACTCGGCATAGCGATCGCGCTGTCGACGCCGAAGAAATATGAAGCCACCGCGGAATTGATCGTCGATCCGCGCGACCTCAAGCTCACCGACCGCGACCTCACCCAGAATGTCGTCGCTTCCGACGCCACGCTCGCCATCGTTGAAAACCAGGTCCGGGTGCTGACCTCGGGCACGGTTTTGAACAAGGTCGTCGACAAGCTTAACCTCACCAACGATCCGGAGTTCAATGGCCAGGGGGCCGGCGGTCTTGGCATCAGGTCTCTCATTCGCTCTTTACTTCCGCACCAGGACGGCCGGAGCGGCGCCGACGAGGTCCGCCGGCGTGCGCTTGCCGTCGGCAATCTGGCCGAAAGCCTCTCGGTCGAGCGCGGCGGCAAGACCTTCGTCATCACCGTCAGCGCGATCACGCAGAACGGCGAGAAATCGGCGCTCATCGCCAACACGATGACGGATGTGTTCCTGCAGACCTTCGGTCAGATCCAGTCCGATACGGCGGGTCGTGCGACCGACGAGCTGACGGCAAGGCTCGATGAACTGCGCAAGGGCGTCGAGGCGGCCGAACGCAAGGTCGAGGATTTCAGGGCGTCGCATGACCTTGTCGACGCACAGGGTCATCTGATCAGCGACGACGAGATGCTCAAGCTCAACGAGCAGCTCTCGGTCGCCCGCGCCCGCACGCTCGAGCTCAATGCAAGGGCGGCTTCGGCGCGCTCGGTCGACGTCAACTCGGTTCTCTCCGGCACCTTGCCGGAAGAGATCAACTCCAACACGATGAGCGATCTGCGTTCGCAATATGCGACGCTCAAGCAGGAGGCCGACCGTGCCGCCATCCGGCTCGGTCCGCGCCATCCCGAACTCCAGGCGCTCAACGCGCAGATCGCCGGCGCGCGCGATCGCATCGCGGGTGAGTTGCGCCGCATCGCGTCCTCTCTGCAGGTCGATCTGAAACGCGCCGTCCAGCTCGAACAGGATCTCTCCTCCCGCCTGGCGCAACTCAAGGTGCGCAGCGGCGACGTCAACAACGATTTGGTGTCGATGCGTGAACTCGAGCGCGAGGCAGCCGCCAAGCGATCCGTCTACGAACAGTACCTTCTGCGCGCCAAGGAGACCGGCGAGCAGAAGGACATCAACACCGCCAATATGAATGTGATCTCCAAGGCTTTTGCGCCGCTCGAGGCGAAGGGGCCGTCGCGAGCCTTGATGGCACTTGCCGGCCTGTTGCTCGGCTTTGCCTCTGGTGTCGGCCTTGGCGCCATGCGTGGTGCCTATGAAAGCCTGCGTGAGACCGCGACATCACGTTCGCGCCGCGACCGCAAGGCGCCTCTCGAAGAGCAGGCATTCCGGGCAGCGCCGCCGCCCGCGCCGCCAATGTCGGCCGCACCGGTACCTCCGGCGCCGCCACCCCCACCGCCTGCACCACCACCGCCGGTGGTACAGGCCGAGGCCGCTCCCGTCGAACGGCCCGGGCGCATCGCCGCGCTCATGGCAAAGCTGCGCAATGCTGTGTCCCGCAAGCCAACCACAGAGGCGGACGACGCCAGCGAGTTTGCCGCCTTTGGCGACACTGCGCGGGCGGCGGGTACTGGCCTGCCTTCCGGCGTCCCGAATCCGGATTTCGGCTTCATGCCGCGGTCGTCGGACTATGCGCGGCCGCCTTTCCCGCCAGGCTTCGATGCCGCCTATTCCCAGCCGATGGGGCCGCCGTCGCGGTCGCCGATAATGCCGCTGCAGCCGCTCTATTCGGCGCCGCCGCCCTATCCCCCTGCGCAGCAGGCCGGCTATCCGCAGATGCAGCCATGGCAGGCGCCGCCGGCAGGCAGCCCTCGCGCCCAAGGCATGGCGGCCTATGCCGGGCATATGCCGTATCCGCCGCAGCCCGCGCCGCCGCAGGCACCGGCCCATTCAGCCCAGCGGCCGGCGGAGCCATCGCGGGCCGAGGAAAGCGCCGAACAGGCGCCGATCGAGGAAATCCGCGCCAGCCTGCGCGAATTTCGCGAGGCGGTCCGCGAACTCACCGAGAGCCGTGCGCGCCGCCGCTACTTCTGAGCCACAAGATACATCGCCGAGGCCGAACAAAACCATCCCGGTTTTCGCGTAAACGGCATGGGACGGCGCTTTGACGGGATTGCGTGCCGGAATTTTCGTGACAATGCCGCGCTGCATGTTGCCGCCGCCGTGGCATCTTGTTCCCGAAAAGCGGCGTTGGGCGAAACAGGGTTGAGGATGGTTCATGGCCGAAGTGATTGACGGAAAGAGCGTTGCCGAGGATGTCGTGCGGACGGTCAAGACGCTGACCGCCGAGCTGGTTGCCAAGGGCAAGGCCAAGCCTGGTCTTGCCGTGGTCATCGTCGGCGAGGATCCGGCAAGCCAGGTCTATGTCGCTTCTAAGTCTCGCACCGCCAAGGAATGCGGCTTTCATTCGCTGCAGCACACGCTGCCGGCCGAGACCTCAGAGGAGGCGCTGCTCAAGATCATCGGCGACCTCAATGCCGATCCGGCGATCAACGGCATTCTGGTGCAGTTGCCGCTGCCCGCCCATATCGATGCCGGCAAGATCATCCAGACGATCGCGCCGGAGAAGGATGTCGACGGCTTCCATTTCATCAATGTCGGCAAGCTCGGCACCGGCGAACTCGACACGGCATTCGTTCCCTGCACGCCTGCCGGCTCGATGCTTTTGATCGAACGCGTGCGCGGCAAGGACCTGTCCGGCCTCAACGCCGTCGTCGTCGGCCGCTCGAACATCGTCGGGAAGCCGATGGCCAACCTGCTGCTTGCCGCCAACTGCACCGTCACCATCGCCCACAGCCGCACCAAGGATCTGCCGGCACTTGCCCGCACGGCCGACATTCTTGTCGCCGCTGTCGGCCGGCCGGAAATGATCAAGGGGGATTGGGTGAAGCCGGGCGCCACCGTCATCGATGTCGGCATCAACCGCATTTCCGCACCCGAGAAGGGCGAGGGCAAGTCGCGCCTCGTCGGCGATGTCGCCTATGCCGAGGCGGCTAGGCAAGCCGGCGCCATCACGCCGGTGCCCGGCGGTGTCGGGCCGATGACCATTGCCATGCTGATGGCCAATACGTTAGCTTCTGCCTACCTTGCGGCCGGACTGAAGCGGCCCTCCTTCTGAGCCCGGGTTGACCCTGAAAGCGCCAGTTTTGCCGAACCCCACCATTTCCCCGGAACGGCCGGTCGTGAGTGATCCCGTTCAAGGTGGCCGGCAGTTCGCCTTCCTGCTGGTCGACAAGTTTTCCATGTTCTCGCTGGCCGCGGCGATCGATACGTTCCGTTCGGCGAACCGTCTGCTCGGCCGCGATTTCTATGGCTGGACCACGGTTTCGGCCGATGGCGATCCGGTGATGGCGTCCAACGGCCTGCCGCTCAAGATCGACTATGCCGTCGCCGACCTGCCGCCGGTCGACATCCTCTTCGTCTCAGTCGGCCTGACGACCGAATTTCCCGGCAAGAGCAAGGTTCTGGCGGCCCTGCGCAGCTGGGGCCGGCGCGGCAACGCGCTTGGCGCGCTGTCGGTCGGGTCCTACCTGCTGGCCGAGGCCGGACAGCTCGACGGGTACCGCTGCACCATCCATTGGGAAAACCGCGCCGGCTTCATGGAGCGCTTCCCCGACATCAATTGCACCGGCAATGTCTTCGAGATCGACCGCAAGCGCTACACCTGCGCCGGCGGCACCACTTCGATCGACCTGATGCTGGAGATCGTGCGCGGCGATTTCGGCTCGAACCTCGCCAATGGCGTCGCCAACCAGTTCCAGCACGAGCGCATCCGCTCGGCCGGCGACCGCCAGCGCGTCGGCCCGGAGCGGGATCTCACCGGCAAGTCAGAAAAGCTCAGGCGCATAGTCGAACTGATGGCCGACCATCTCGACGAGCCGCTCTCGGCGGTGCAACTCGCCAAGTCGGCCGGTCTTTCGGTGCGCCAGGTGGAGCGCCTGTTCCTGCGCCACCTCAACGTCACGCCGGGCCGCTATTACATGCGGTTGCGGCTGGAGCGGGCACGCGAATTGCTGCGCCAGACCAACATGCCGATCCTCGACGTGGCGATTGCGACCGGCTTCACCTCGCATTCCTATTTTGCCCAGAGCTACCGGCTGCAGTTCGGCAGGCCGCCCTCGGAAGAGCGCCGCACCACTTACTGAGCCGCCTGGAAGGCAGCCCGATTTCCCCCACCTTTTCGCCGGGTTGAAAACGGCGATAGACCAAGCAATGCTTCCCGCCGGCAGCGCCGTTGGCGGCATCGAAGCTTTGATGTCGATGGCGATGCTAGCTCAGCCTGGTGTTGGAGGGCATCAGACGAATGCGGGCAGATACGGGCGTTAGGGGACAATGGCCTTGACGAGCAAGCACGACCGTCGCGTTCGCGACTGGAAGGAAATCGCAGCGTTCTTCGGACGCGACGAGCGCACGGTGCGGCGTTGGGAGCAACAACGCGGCCTGCCCGTGCACCGCATTTCCGGCGGCGCCAGGAGCCTGGTGTTTGCCTATACGGATGAGCTCGAAGCGTGGCTGCGTGGCGGTGAGCCGGCCGCATCCGACGATGTCGAGCCCTTGGCCGAAGAACCGGCCGTGCCGCCTTTGGCTGTGGTTGCGCAAACAACCGCCCCAGCCGCTTCGGCCAGATCTTCGAAATGGCCCGTAATCTCGCTGCTGGCCTTCGGTGCGGTTGGATTGGTGTCGCTTGCGATTGCCGGCACACTGGCCATGCAGCATGTCGATGCGCCGCCGGCACGGGTCGTCTATCGCCCAGATTCCCGAGTCCAGGACCTCTACCTCGACGCCGTCTATCATCTCGGCACCCGACAGGCCGACGGCTTCACGCACGCGATCCAACTGCTGACCGAGGCAACGACGCTCGACCCGAATTATGCCGATGCCTATGTCAAACTGGCCGAGGCCTACAACACGGTCAGCCAGTTCACGCTGATGCCGGCCAATGAGGCCTATCCGCGCGCCGTCGCCGCCGCGGAACGGGCAATCGCGCTCGAACCCGACAATGCCGGCGCCTATGCCGCCCTTGGCTTCACCACCTTCTACTGGACGAAGGATTTTCCGCGATCGAGGGAGCTGTTCGAACGTGCCATCCGGCTCGATCCGAATGCCGCGCAGACCCATCATTGGTACGCCTTGACCCTGATGGTGACAGGGGAGACCGCCATACCCTTGGCTGAGATAGGCAAGGCGCAGGCGTTGAACCCGGAATCGCGCGCCATCATCGCCAACAAGGCGCTCATCCTGTTTTATACCGGCCGTGTCGACGATGCCGTGATGATCCTGCAGCAACTGGCCAAGGCCGAACCGAATTTGCGGTCCCCGCCCGAATATCTGGCCACCATCTATCTCGATCAGGGCCGCTTCACCGATTTCCTGCGGGAATACCGGCGCGCCGCCGAGATCGCCAACAACAGCGCCCGCCTGGCTATTGCCGACGCCGCCGAGAAAGGTTTGCGCGAAGGTGGCGCAGAGGGCCTGTTGTCGGCCATGTATGCCGAGCAGATTCGTCAGTACGAAAGGAACCTCGAACCCGCCTACAAGGTGGCGTGCACGGCGGCGATGCTGGGGCGCGATGACGAAGCGATCCGCTATCTCGAAGAGGCGATGCGGCGCAAGGAGGACGATATGATGGGCATCCGCATCGAGCCTCCGTTCAAGCGCTTGCGGTCCGATGCGCGATACCGCGCCATCGTCGAACACGAAGGCTTCAGGCCGGCTCCGCCGGTTGGCGCCTGAGCGAGATGGCCGCGTCCGGGCTTGTGTCCAGAGGCGCGCTCAAATAGTTTCGGGCCGCAGGCGGGGCGGCTACTCAGGAGATTTCGATGGTGGGACTTGCGCGGAGCGTCGCTGCGGCGATCCTCCTTTTGTCGATGACGACGTTCGGCTTTGCCGCAAACAAGGTCATCATCATTCTCGATGCTTCCGGCTCGATGTGGGCGCAGATCGACGGCAAGCCCAAGCTCGAAATCGCCCGGGAATCGCTGAGGACTGTGCTTCAATCGGTTCCCGCCGACGACGAGATAGGCTTCATGGCCTATGGCCATCGCGAAAAAGGCAGCTGCGACGACATCCAGCTGATCGTGCCGCCTCAGGCGGGCTCGGCAAGCGCCATCACGGATGCCGCCGACAGTCTGAAATTCCTCGGCAAGACGCCGCTGACGGCAGCCGTCAAGCAGGCGGCCGAAGCGCTGAAATACACTGAGGACAAGGCGACCGTCGTCCTCATCACCGACGGGCTCGAAACCTGCGGCGGCGACCCATGCGCGCTGGGCAAGGAACTCGAGGCATCCGGCGTCGACTTCACCGCCGACGTCGTCGGCTTTGGATTGACGGCCGACGAGGGCAAGCAGATCGCGTGCCTGGCTGAAAACACCGGCGGCAAGTACATCCAGGCCTCCGACGAGAAGGCGCTGCAGGAAGCGCTGGTCGAAACCGTCGCGGCACCGGCTCCTGCCCCGGCTCCCGAACCAGCACCGGCTCCAGCGCCGAAAGCGGCCGAGGTCGACTACAACCTCATCCCGCAGGCGTTCTTGAAAGAGGGCGGCGAGGTGCCGAAGATCGACGTCTACTATGAAGTCTTTCCGGACGATGCCAAAGGTGTCGGTGGAGACCATGTCAACGACGGCTACAACGCTGTCAAATTCCACGTTCCCGCTGGCAACTACATCGTTGTCGCCTCAAGTGGTGCTGCCAAGGCGCAGCAGAAGGTCACGCTGACGGCAAACAAGGCAACCGAACTCGCACTCAATTTGAACGCCGCGGAACTCTCGATCCACGCCCGACCGGCGCCTGGAGCCGATGTTGACCGCAACGCACAGATCAGCATCGCCTATCCCGGCGGCACCTCGGACAGCAACTACGGCGAGGTCAAGTACGTCGTTCCGGCCGGCGAGACCAAGGTCACCGTGAAGCTGGGAGCCGGCGAGGCGAGCGAGACCATGCAGCTTGCCGCCGGCCAGGTCGTCGACAAGGACATCATCGTCGGTGTCGGCAAGGCCAAGGCCAACGCCTTCTACACCCAGGGCGGTGAGAAGGCCGAAACCGATGTGGGTTGGAAGGTGTACAAGGCTGCCAAGAAGCTTGATGGCTCCCGTGATCAGGTGACCTATGCCTATGGCCCCGACAGCCAGTTCGATCTGCCTCCGGGCGACTATGTGATGGGCGTCGATGTGCAGGCCGTGTCCACGGAACAGCCCTTCGGCGTCACGGTCGGGCAGATGACCGATGTCAACGTGACGCTGAATGCGGGTGTCCTGGCCGTCGACGCGCCAGGCGCGGACGGCTTCAAGATCTTTGAAGCCAAGAAGAACATCCAGGGCGAGCGCAAGCAGGTGACCTACGCCTATGGAGAGAAGATGCAGACCACGCTGGCGGCGGGCGACTACGTGCTCGTGACCAACTTCACCACCGACAAGGCCGACAAGGAAACGCCCTTTACGGTCAAGGCCGGCGAGCGGAGTGAACTCAAAGTCGAGTAACATCCAGCTGGGCAAGCAAAAAAGGGCGGCTCAGGTGCCGCCCTTTTCATTTGAACATCAGAAAGCTCAAGCTGTTCCGAAGGCGCTGGCACCGTGGTCGGCACGGCCCACCAGCTGCCGGAAGCCGGCGAAAAGCTCGCGGCCGAAGCCGAACTCATTGCCGATGAGATCGGCTTCGGCGGTGCGGCGCAGCGCGAACTCGGTTCCCGGCACCAGCACCTCCAGCGTGCCTGCATCGGCGTCGAGGCGGATGATGTCGCCGTCATGGATCCGGGCGATCGGCCCGTCCTCGACGGCTTCCGGCGTCACATGGATCGCCGCCGGTACCTTGCCCGATGCGCCAGACATGCGCCCGTCGGTGACCAGCGCCACGCGCTGGCCGCGATCCTGCAGAATGCCGAGCACGGTGGTCAGCTTGTGCAGTTCCGGCATGCCGTTGGCCTTCGGCCCCTGGAAGCGGATGACGGCGATGAAGTCGCCGGTCAGCGTGCCCGCCTTGAACGCGTCGTTCAGGCCCTGCTGGCTGTCGAACACCTTGGCCGGTGCCTCGATGAGGCGCCGTTCCGGCTTGACGGCCGAGGTCTTGATGACGGCATGGCCGAGATTGCCCGCCAGCACTTTCAGGCCACCCGTCGGCTGGAACGCCTTGTTGAACGGCGCCAGCACCTTTTCGTCGCCGCTGGCCTGCGGCGATGCCTCGCGCACCACGGAGCCGTCGGCGCCGAGCTTTGCCTCGACCGCATAGGGCCGCAGGCCTTCGCCCCACACCGTCTGCACATCCTCGTGCAGGACGCCTTCGTCGAGCAGCTCGCGGATCAGGAAGCCGAGCCCGCCGGCGGCATGGAAATGGTTCACGTCGGCGAGGCCGTTCGGATAGACGCGGGCCAAGAGCGGCACAGCTTCCGAGAGGTCGGAAATGTCCTGCCAGGTCAGCGAGATACCGGCGGCCGCCGCCATGGCGATCAGGTGGATGGTGTGGTTGGTCGAGCCGCCGGTGGCGTGCAGGCCGACGACGCCGTTGACGATTGAACGCTCGTCGATCATCCGCCCGACCGGCGTATAGGCATTGCCGAGTGCGGTGATCGCCAGCGCCTGTTTCGTCGCCTCGCGGGTCAGCGCATCACGCAACGGCGTGCCGGGATTGACGAAGGAGGCACCGGGCGTGTGCAGGCCCATGATTTCCATCAGCATCTGGTTGGAATTCGCCGTGCCGTAGAAGGTGCAGGTGCCCGGCCCATGGTAGGATTTGGACTCGGCTTCCAGAAGTTCGGCGCGTCCCGCCTTGCCCTCGGCATAGAGCTGGCGAACCTTGGCTTTCTCGTCGTTGGGCAGGCCGGTCGTCATCGGTCCGGCCGGGATGAACACCGCCGGCAGATGGCCGAAGGTGAGTGCGGCGATAACCAGCCCCGGCACGATCTTGTCGCAGACGCCGAGAAAGACGGCGGCGTCGAACATGTTGTGCGACAGGCCGACCGCTGCCGACATGGCGATGACGTCGCGCGAGAACAGCGACAGTTCCATGCCGGGCTGGCCCTGTGTGACGCCATCGCACATGGCCGGCACGCCGCCGGCCACCTGGGCGATGCCGCCGGCCTCGCGCGCGGCTTCCTTGATTAGTGCAGGGTAGGTCTCGAAGGGCTGATGCGCCGACAGCATGTCGTTGTAGGAGGTGATGATGCCGAGATTGGGCACCTTGTCGGCGCCGAGCGCCAGTTTTTCCGAGGGGCTGCACACCGCAAAGCCGTGGGCAAGGTTGCCGCAGGACAGGACCGACCGGTTGGCGGTCTGGTTCGACGCCTCGGCGATGCGGCCGAGATAGCGTTCGCGGCCCGCCTTCGAGCGTTGGCGGATGCGCTCCGTGATGGCTTCAATGTCGCGTCTTGCGGTCATGGCGATCGGTCCTTTCAGGCGAGGTCCCGGAAACATCCTCCCGCCGTTGCCGGGACCACTAAACGTAAATCAGGGCGCCCAGAAAACCTCTACGGGCCTGGGAGCGGCGTCGAGCACGGCACGGATGGGCTTTCGCGGCCCGGGCGCGACCGCGCCGTCGAAGGCAGTGCGCTTGTCCTCGCCCTCTATGTGCAGCGCGATGAAGCCGGCATCGATAATGCGCGCCAGCGTCAGGGTCAGTCGCGGCTCGCCCGCACTGGCCGCATGAACCGGCAGGATGATCCTGTCCGAGGCCGGGTCGAGCAGTTTTGCCAGATCGTCGGCATCGGGAAAGAACGAGGCGGTGTGGCCGTCCGGCCCCATGCCGAGCACCACGACATCGAGCGGCCAGGGCAGGGAGCGCAGTGCGGCATCGTCCGATGCCGCCGCATCCTCGATGCCTGACGCCTCATGGTAGAGCGGCACGAAGCGCGCCGCCTTGGCGGCGTTCTGCAAGAGATTGGCGGCCACCAGCCCGGCATTGGAGCGCGGCGAGGAGGCCGGCACGAAACGCTCGTCGACCAGCGTCACGATCACCTTGTCCCAGGCGATCGGCGCCGCCGAGAGGGCAGCGAAGAACTTTGCCGGCGTGGTGCCGCCGGAGACGGCCAGCACGGCCGTGCCGCGCTCTGCGATCGCCTTCACCAGGCGATCGGCCACGCGGGCGGCCAGCGTCGCGGCCAGTTGCGGACGGTCGGGGAAAGCGTTCCAGTTGTAGCTGGCGCCGTTCAATTGCTCTCGTGCCATGTCCGCCCGTCACGTTCGATCAGCGCTATCGAGGCCGATGGCCCCCAGGTGCCTGCCGTATAGCCTTGTGCTTCCTGCTTGGCGCCTTCCCAGGCATTCTGGATCGGGTCGATCCACTTCCACGCCGCCTCGACCTCGTCACGGCGCATGAACAGCGTCTGGTTGCCGCGGATGACGTCCATGATCAGCCGTTCATAGGCGTCCGGCGCGCGGCCGTCGAAGGATTGCGCGAAGCTCATGTCGAGCGAGATCTGGCGCAGCCGCATGCCGCCCGGACCCGGATCCTTGATCATGATGAACTGCTTGACGCCTTCGTCCGGCTGCAGCCGGATGACAAGCTGGTTGGCGAAGATCGGCCCGGCGCTGTCGCCGAAGATCGAATGCGGGATCGGCTTGAACTCGATGACGATTTCCGAAACCCGGGTCGCCAGCCGCTTGCCGGTCCTGAGGTAGAACGGAACGCCAGCCCAGCGCCAGGTGCCGATCTCGGCCTTGATGGCGACGAAGGTCTCGGTGTTGCTGTCCTTGCCGAGTTCCTCGACATAGCCCTTCACCGGTCCGCCCGCCGAAGCGCCGGCGCGGTACTGGCCGCGCACGGTGTGCTTCGGCGCCTCGTTGCCGTTGATGCGCTTCAGCGCCCGCAGCACCTTCAGCTTCTCGTCGCGCACGGCGTCGGCGTCCATCGACGACGGCGCCTCCATGGCGACGAGGCAGAGCAGCTGCAGCATGTGGTTCTGCACCATGTCGCGCAGCGCGCCGGCCTTGTCGTAATAGGTGACGCGGTCTTCCAGGCCAACGGTCTCGGCGACGGTGATCTGCACGTGGTCGATATGGGCGGAATTCCACAGCGGCTCGTAGAGCGCATTGGCAAAGCGCAGCGCCATCAGGTTCTGCACCGTCTCCTTGCCGAGATAGTGGTCGATGCGGAAAATCTGGCTTTCGTGGAAATCGTCGCCGACCAGATCGTTGAGCGCCCGCGCCGAGGCAAGGTCGCGGCCGATCGGCTTCTCCAGCACGATGCGCGAGTTCGGCGTGATCAGCTTGTGCTCTTTGAGCTTGTGCGAGATATCGCCGAACAACGCCGGCGCCACGGCGAGGTAGAAGGCGCGGATGCTCTCGCTCTCGCCGATCGCCTTCTTGAGCTTGTCGAAGCCGGCGCCGGTCGTCGCATCGGCCGAGACGTAGGAAAGCCGCGCCAGGAAGGTCTTCAGCTCCTTGGCGTCGATATCGGCCGGCTTGACGTGGTCGGAGATCGCCTGGCTGGCGAAGGCCCGGAATTCCTCGTCGCTCATCTTCGAGCGCGACGTGCCGATGATGCGCGTCGGCTCGGAGAATTGATGGTCGCGCTGGCGATAATAGAGCGACGGCAGGAGCTTGCGTTCCGACAGGTCGCCGGTGCCACCGAAAATGATGAAGTCGAAAGGATCGACGGGAATGATCTGGCTGGTCATGGTCTGTCCGCTCTGACGCCGGTCGCGAGTACGCGGCTGATATATTCTAATCGATTTAAATTTTCCAGTGCCATGGTGTCACATCGAGGACCAATCGCTGGATATTGATTGGGTCCACATGTGCGCTTGACACTGGCGCTTGCCGGAGGCTTGTCGGTGAACGAAGACTCCGGGAGCTTTCGCAGTTGCAGCATAGAACGTGAATGTGACGAAAGCTAAGGGAGAAATGGCGCCTTGTCTGTCGCGGCATGGGCCGCGCCGGTCAGCCGCCTTACTGGCTTCGGGAAAACATCGATGAGCGGGCAAGGCATGCGTCTGGAAAACAAGGTCGCCATCATCACCGGCGCGGCATCGGGCTTCGGCGAAGGCATGGCCAAGCGCTTCGCGCAGGAAGGCGCCAGGGTCGTTGTCGCCGATCTCAACGCCAAAGGGGCGGAGCGCGTCGCCGGCGAGATCGGCGAGGCGGCGATCTGGACACAGACCGATGTATCGCTGCGCTCCGAATTCGACGAGATGGTCTATGCCGCAAAAAGCGCCTTCGGCCGCATCGACATCATGGTCAACAATGCCGGCTTCACCCATCGCAATGGCGACATGCTGAAGGTCGACGAGGAGACCTTCGACCTGATCACCGCTGTCAACATGAAGGCGATCTATCACGCGGCCCTTGCCGTGGTGCCGATCATGGACCAGCAAGGTGGTGGCGTCATCCTGACCACGGCCTCCACCGCTGGGCTCAGGCCACGGCCCGGCCTCACCTGGTACAATGCTTCGAAAGGCTGGGCCATCACCGCCACCAAGTCGATGGCGGTGGAACTCGCGCCGAAGAACATCCGCGTCAACTGCCTCTGCCCGGTCGCCGGCGAAACCGGCATGCTGGAGAAATTCATGGGCGCCGACACGCCCGAGATCCGCGAGACATTCCGTGCTTCGATCCCGCTCGGCCGGCTTTCGACGCCGCTCGACATTGCCAATGCCGCACTCTGGCTGGCGTCTGACGAAGCCGCCTTCATCACCGGCGTGGCGCTGGAGGTTGATGGCGGCCGCTGCATCTGAGGGGTATCGTCATTGCAACGCCGGTCGGTTTGCCCGCGCCCGCGACTTCGCTTTGATTTGTTCCGGCAGCATGCGCATCGCTCGGCGAGGCCGGCCTCAGCCGCAAATGCGCGGGCGCTCAGCCGCCAGTCTTGATGTAGCTCTTGTAGATCCAGCCGGTCTTGCCGTTGTAGACGATCTGGCACCATTGCTTGCAGTTCGTCACCTGCACCGATGTCCTTGCCGGCACGGTGGCGATGGCGGCCGCGTTCTTCTTCGGGCCGCTGCGCATGGTCACAGCCCTCAGGATGCGCCCATTACCAGCCGCCGCCACTTTGCGCGGTTTGGCCTTGGCCTTGCTGCCATCATCACTCGCCGCCGGCTGCTGCTCGGGCGTTTGCGGCTGCACTTGCGGGATCGCGGCGGTCTGTGCGCCATCCGGATTGCTGCTTGCCGCCGGTGCCGGCGCGGCAACCTTGGCAAGTTCGGCAGTAGCGTCGGTACCGGTCGCCGATTGCGCGAATGCCGCGGCGGTGGCCGGTTTGTCCGGCGCCGGTTCAGCCTGTTTTGCCATCTGGCTGGGGGCAGCCGCCTGATCGGATGCCGCCGAAGCGGGCTTCGGCTGCGCCTCGGTCCAGCGGGGGTCGTTGGCGGCCAGCGCTTGTATCTTTGCTTTCGCCGCCGCCACGGTCGGTGAGACCTGATTGGACTTGGGCGCTGCCTTTGCCACGGTTGCCGCGGCCACCGTTGTTCCGGCAGGCACGATCTTCGTCGTCTTTACCGGAATGGCCGGAATGCTTTGTTCCTGGCTGGCGGCTGCTTGCCGCTCGCTCGTCGGCAATGCCAGCCACAGCGCCACCGCGGCCACGCCGAGCAGCGCGGCGGTGCCGACCGCTGCAATCACCAGATGCGAGTTCGAACGGACTTCCTGCCAGAAGGACGGCCGCATGTCGTATCCAAACTGCATGGCAAAGCGCCGACGTTCCGGAGCACCGAAACTGAAGGGCTCTCTCACTCTCGCCACCTCCATAAGCGGGCCGATGTTCTTTCGATCGTTGCCGGAAGTCCGGCGTCTGATCGGCATCGGTCCCAAAAATCAACACGGGCAAGCCCGCAGCAATCCCCGAATAGTCGCCCAGAAGCGCGAACCTTTCGCCCCCGATTGTGGCATCAGTACGCCATTATAGCGGATTCTGCGCCTTTGCCGGCATTTCCGCAATGTGCCGCCAGGGCAATGAATATTACAATATTACATCAGATCGTGATGGCGATTGGATCCAGCACAAGGCGCGTCGCGTCGAAACAGGTCCATGCGTCTCACTTCAGGCCCGTATAGTTTCCCCTAACCGGGGGCACTTTTGGCCAATATGCCCTAGATCCGGTCGCGCAGGGCGAACCAGTTGAGCGCCAGGAAAAGCAGCGGCGTGCGGAAACGCCGGCCGCCGGGAAATGGCGGAATCTTCAGGTCTTCGATCAGCTTCAGCCGGTCGCGATTGCCGGCAACGGTCTCGGCATAGAGCTTGCCGAAGAAGTTCGCCAGCATGACGCCATGGCCGGAATAGCCGCCGGCCGAGACTACATTGGGCATCACCTCGCGCACGAACGGTTTCCTCGGCACCGTGATGCCGACATAGCCGCCCCAGCCATGGGTGATCTCGATATCCTTCAATGCCGGATAGAGCTCGACGATCTGACGGCGGATATGGATGTGGATGTCCTTGGGGTCGTTGACGCCATAGACCTCGCGTCCGCCGAACAGCAGCCGGCCATCCCGCGATTTGCGGAAATAGCGCACCACGAAGCGGGAATCATCGACCGACTCGCCGCCGGGCAGCACTTTCGAGTCCGCCCCCAAGGGCACGGTGGCTCCGATGAAGGAGCCGATCGGCATGATGTGCGCGGCACTCACCGGTTCGAGCATGCCGCCATAGGCGTTGACCGCGATCAGGCATTTCTGCGCCGTCACGGTACCTCTCGGCGTCGAAACCCTGACCTTGCCGCCAGTGGAGACGATGCCGGTCGATGGCGTGCCTTCGAACAGCTGCGCGCCGGCCTGTGCTGCCACCCGCGCCGTGCCGATCACCAGCTTCATCGGGTGGATGTGGCCGGTGCCGGTGTCGCGCGTGCCGCCGAAATAGGCGGTCGAGCCCAGCCGCTCCGCCGTCTCCTTCGCATCCATGAAGGAGATATGCGGATAGGAGAAACGGCTCGCCATAATCTCGGCATGCGCCTTGCAATCGTCGACATAGCGCGGCTTGTGCGCCACCGAGAGCTGGCCCGGCATGTAGTCGATATCGATCTGGTTGGCGGCCGCGAATTCCAGAAGATGCGTCTTCGCCTCCTCGGCGAGATCGAACAGCGCCCTGGCGCGGGACAGACCGTACTCCGCCTCCAGATCCTCGGCCCACGCGCGCTGCCCGGTGCCGAGCTGGCCGCCATTGCGCCCCGAAGCGCCATCACCGAAGCGATAGGCTTCGATCAAAACGACATTGGTTCCCGCCTTGGCCAGATGTGTCGCGGCCGACAAACCGGTAAAGCCGCCGCCAATGATGACGACGTCACAGGTCCGGTCGACGTCGAGCGCCGGGTATTCGGGTCTAGGTCCCGCCGTGTCTTCATACCACGAGCGGCCGGGAGAAATCGGAGATTGATAGGGCATGGGAACGCCAGCGAATCCAATGAATGGTGAATAGTGTGGATGGTGAACGGCCGCGAGAAAGCGCGTCTGCGTTCATCCATCCAGTATGAAACTACTCACCATTCACTGTTCACCATTCACGTGCCGAGTCGGCACTCACACGTTGAGCAGAAGATACTCCCGCTCCCATGGGCTGATCACTTCCATGAACGTCTCGAATTCCGCCCGCTTGATCGCCGCGTAGGTGGCGGCGAAGGACTTGCCCAGCAGCGCGCAAAGCTCCTCGTCGCCCTCGAACAGGTCGACGGCTTCAAGCAGGCTGCGCGGCAGGTCGATCTCGTGTGCATTGGCGGTCGTCAGCACGGGAGGTTCGGCCTTGATCTTCCTGGTGATGCCGATCAGCCCGCAGGCAAGCGAAGCCGCCAGCGCCAGGTAGGGATTGGCATCGGAGGACGGGATACGGTTTTCGACACGCCGCGCCGCAGGATCCGAACGCGGCACGCGGAAGGCCGTGGTGCGGTTGTCATAGCCCCATTTGTTGTTGACCGGAGCCGAGGCCGCCTGCGTCAGCCGGCGGTAGGAATTGACATAGGGCGCGAACATCACCAGCGCGTTCGGCACGTGCTTTTGCATGCCGCCGATGAAATGGAAGAACTCTTCGGTTTCCGAGCCGTCCTCGGCCGAAAAGATGTTCTTGCCGGTCTTCTTGTCGATGATCGATTGGTGGATATGCATGGCCGAGCCCGGCTGGCCCTGGATCGGCTTGGCCATGAAAGTCGCGTAGATCTCATGCTTGAGCGCGGCTTCGCGAATGGTGCGCTTGAACATGAACACCTGGTCGGCAAGTTCGATCGGATCGCCGTGGCGCAGATTGATCTCGAGCTGGCCGGCGCCCTCCTCATGGATGAGCGTGTCGATCTCCAGGCCCTGGCTTTCGGAGAAATGGTAGATGTCGTCGATCAGCTCGTCGAACTCGTTGACGCCGGCGATCGAATAGCCGGCGCCGCCGCCGATCGCGCGCCCCGAGCGGCCGACGGGCGGGGTCAGCGGATAGTCCGGGTCCGGATTCTTGCGCACCAGGTAGAACTCGATCTCAGGCGCCACCACCGGCTTCAGCCCGAGCTTGTCATAGGCGGCAAGCACGCGCTTCAACACGTTGCGCGGCGTGAACTCGACCGAGCGGCCGTCCTGGTGGACGAGGTCGCAGATGACGGCGGCCGTCGGGTCTTCTTCCCAGGGCACCACCGTCAGCGTCGACAGGTCCGGCATCAGCTTCAGGTCGCCGTCGTCTTCCGGATAGTGGAAACCGTTGCCGTCCTCGGGATAGCCGCCGGAAATCGTCGTCATGAAGACGGCCGAAGGCAGTGCCAGCGAGGTGTTCGAGGTGAATTTCTTCGACGGCATCATCTTGCCGCGCGCGACCCCAGCCTGATCAGGCGTGATGCATTCGATGTCCTCGATGCCGCGCCATTCCAGCCAGTCGCTGACTTCCTTCCAGTTCTTCACGCCACGCAGGTTTTTCACGAAGGCAGGCGTGCGCGCCCGTCCTCCGCGGCTCGACGGACGGACTTCCTTTTTTGCAGGCGGCATCATTCACCAGATTGGGTTGCGGATTTCGGAGTATAGCCGTGCCCCCCTGTGGAAGGGAAGGGGAGCCGCCGCCGGCATTCCTCGTTCCGGTTGAAAATCGTGTCGGTCGGCTTAGGTTCAAGCGGCTCCCAATCCGGAAGGCATCGATGCGAAACAATGAACTGACGACCATCGGCTTCGACGCCGACGACACGCTTTGGCAGAACGAACAGTTCTTCCGCATGACGGAGAAGCGCTTCGCCGCCATGCTTGCCGACCATGGCGAGGAGAAACAGATTTCGGCGCGGCTGCTCGAAGCCGAACGGCGCAACCTTGCCGTCTATGGCTTCGGCATCAAGGGGTTTACGCTGTCGATGATCGAAACGGCGATCGAGGTGACCGACGGGCGTGTGCCGGCTTCGGTCATAGCGCAGATTCTCGACGCCGGCCGCGAGATGCTGAGCCACCCGATCGAGGTCTTGCCGCATGTGCGTGAAACGGTGGAGACGCTCGCCGGCGCATACCGCCTCGTGCTGATCACCAAGGGCGACCTCTTCGATCAGGAGCGGAAGCTGGCTGGCTCCGGCCTCGGCGACCTGTTCGATGCGGTCGAGATCGTCAGCGACAAGAATGCCGCGACCTATTCCCGGCTCTTCAGCCGCCACGGCGACGGTCCGGCAAAGAGCATGATGGTCGGCAATTCGCTGAAGTCGGACGTGGTGCCGGCCATCGAGGCCGGCGGCTGGGGTGTCCATGTGCCGCACGAACTGACCTGGGTGCTCGAGCACGTCGAGGCGCCGCTCGCCGAGCCGCGGTTCCGCCAGATATCCGACCTCGGGCAATTGCCCACATTGGTTGAAAGTATAAAGAACCCAGCTTGATCGCAGTGTTCAGTTTTCTATTCCGATGGAAAACCCGTTAGCGGCTGATCAGGCGATCGATCACCGGTTGCAGCCGTTCGGGCGTGATCGGCTTGGCGACGACGGCGTCGATGACGCTCGACAGGCCCAGGCTCTCCGGCGTGCCGGTCTTGGTTGAAAGCAGGATGACGGGCGGAAGCGATTTGCCCGAAGCCCGCCGCAGCGTTTCGATGCCGGACATCAGATTGTCGCAGTCCTTGTTGTCGGCGCCGCCGTCCAGCACAATCACGCCCAGCACCAGGCTTCGCAAGGTCTTCGCCGCCATATCGGGCGATTCCGAGATTGGCCTGAGCCCGGATCGCTCTACGATTTTCGACACCACCACGCGATTGATCGGCGATTTCCCGACAACAAGCGCTTGCGAGGGATTGCGGATCGTCTCGGCGCTTGAATCCTGGCTCACCAGATTCGGATGTTTTGCGGTCTCGCCCTCGCTACTCACTGGGCACTCAAGTCGGCCAAGAAGCTCGCCCCTATTTCAATGCAGAGTTGAATCTGGCCGACAATTGGCGTGAGATGGCACCCCATGTCAAGTTGAAATAAAACGCTTCGAAAACACCTCCTCCGACAGTGGAGTCAAGCAACAGTACTGTACTGCCCTGTCCATGGATCGACCGCATAAAAATAAAATTCACCTGCGCATATGCTGCGCAGGTGAAGGGTCGGTTGCAACGATTTCCGGTCAGCCATGGCTCTGCTGGGTGACAATCACCGGGATCAGCAGATCGCCCCAATTGCCGTCGCCGCCATGGTGTCTCGCTGAGCGCACCAGCTCCACCGAGACGCCGGCCTCGACCGCCTTCATCACCGACTGGTTCAGTCTGTGCAGGTCGTTGGCGAGCATGCGGATCGTCGCCTGCTGGTCGACGCTCATCGTGGTCGATTGTTCTTCCGCACGTTCCTTGACGCGGCTTATCGATGCCATTGGTCTTCTCCTGTGTCTGAAGCCCTTTTGGGCGTTTCCTCGGTGTTTTCCGATCCGCTATTCGGCGGCCGGCTTGAACTGTGCGTGTTCGGTCGATTCATGCATGGCGGTGGTCGACGACTTGCCGCCGGTGATTGCCATCGACACGGCGTCGAAATAGCCGGTGCCGACCTCGCGCTGGTGCTTGGTCGCGGTGTAGCCATTGGCTTCCGCGGCGAACTCGGCTTCCTGCAACTCGGAATAGGCTGCCATCTGCCGTGCCTTGTAGCCACGCGCCAGTTCGAACATGCCGTAATTGAGCTGGTGGAAGCCGGCGAGCGTGATGAACTGGAACTTGTAACCCATGGCGCCGAGTTCCCTCTGGAACTTGGCGATCGTCGCGTCGTCGAGATTCTTCTTCCAGTTGAACGAGGGCGAGCAATTGTAGGCGAGCAGCTTGCCCGGATGATGCCTGCGCACACCCTCGGCGAACTTCTTGGCCTGCGTCAGGTCGGGCTTCGAGGTCTCGCACCAGATCAGGTCGGCGTGGGGCGCATAGGCGATGGCCCGCGCGATGCAAGGCTCGATGCCGTTCCTGACCTGGTAGAAGCCTTCCACTGTGCGCCCGGCATCGTAGTCGACGAAGGGCTGGTCGCGCTCGTCGATGTCGGATGTCAGAAGCTTCGCGGCTTCGGCGTCGGTGCGTGCCACGACGAGCGTCGGCGTGCCCATCACGTCCGCCGCCAGCCGCGCGGCGTTGAGGTTGCGGATATGCGCCGCGGTCGGGATCAGCACCTTGCCGCCGAGATGGCCGCACTTCTTTTCCGACGCCAGCTGGTCCTCGTAATGGACGCCGGCCGCACCCGCCTCGATGAACGCCTTCATGATCTCGAAGGCGTTGAGCGGCCCGCCGAAGCCGGCTTCGGCGTCGGCGACAACAGGCGCGAACCAGGTCTCGACCGAAAGCCCGTTGCCCTCGGAGGTCTCGATCTGGTCGGCACGCTGCAGCGTCCGATTGATGCGCTTGACCAGCTCAGGCGCGGCATTGGCCGGATAGAGCGACTGGTCGGGATACATCGCCGAAGCGGTGTTGGCGTCGGCCGCGACCTGCCAGCCCGACAGGTAAATCGCCTTCAGTCCGGCGCGCACCTGCTGCATCGCCTGGTTGCCCGACATGGCGCCGAGCGCGTTGACGAAATCCTCCTCGTGGATGAGCTTCCACAGCCGGTTAGCGCCCATTTCGGCGAGGCTCTGGCGGATCTGCACCGAGCCGCGCAGCCGCTTCACATCCTCCGGCGAATAGGGACGTTCAATGCCGTCGAAGCGACCTTCCGGCGCCGAGGGAACGAGATTGTAAAAATCAGTCATGAGTCACTCCGAAGGATTGCTGCTCTTGTCCTCACGCCTGTCTTTCGGCGCATTGGGGTGTGACTGAATTTACATTGCGGCGCAAAATCAGCCAGAAAAATCAGAAGATATGGCAGAAAATAAGGGAAAACCTGTGTTGCGTTTGACAGGTAGCTGCTGTAAATTTGTCATGATTGTAAATATCAGCGGCAATGGATTGACGCGAATGCCATGTAAATTCCTGTCAAGGGCAGTCGATGGCTGAGCAGAAGATTTTCGCCGGGCCGCGCATCCGCCGCATCCGCAACGCCAAGGGCCTGACCCAGACGGCGATGGCCGAGGGGCTCGGCATCTCGCCGTCCTATCTCAACCTGATCGAGCGCAACCAGCGCCCGCTGACGGTGCAGCTGATCCTCAAGCTGGCCTCCGTCTACAAGGTCGACCCGCATGAGCTGCAGGGCGAGGCGAGGGGGTCGGTCGCGGCGTTGAAAGAGGTCTTCACCGATCCGTTGCTGGTCGGCGAATTGCCGGGAGACCAGGAACTGATCGAACTTGCGGAGGCGGCGCCCAATGCGTCGGCCGCGGTGATAAAACTGTTCCGCGCCTATCGCGAGCAGGCCGAGCGGCTGTCAGACCTCAACGAGCTCCTGGCGCGCGAGGGGCGCGCCACCGCGCTGTCCGGCGCCCGCCTGCCGATCGACGAGGTGCACGAGACCTTCGAGCGGGGGCCGAACCATTTTACGGCACTTGAGGAGGAGGCCGAGGCGTTCACCGCGGTGCTCGATCCCGGCGACGATTTGTTCGGTGCGCTGAAGGCCTGGCTGAAGCGCGAATACGGCATCGTCGTCAAGGTACTTCCGGTCGCCACCATGCCGAACTGGCGCCGCCGCTACGACCGGCATTCGCAGCGCCTGTTCCTGTCAGAGCGGCTCTCGCCATTCGACCAGCTGCGCGAAGTGGCGATGGAGGCCTGCCTGATCCGCATGACGGTTGCGGTCGCCGGTCAGATCCAGGCGCTCAAGCTGACCACGGACGAAGCCCGTCGTCTCGCCCGCTTCGAACTCGGCCGCTATGCCGCGCATGCGTTGATGATGCCCTACCAGGCCTTTCACGCGGCCGCCGTCCGCGCACGCTACGATATCGATGTCCTGCGTTCGCGCTTCGGCGTTTCCTTCGAGCAAGCGGCGAACCGGCTGACCATGCTGCAGCGGCAGGGCGCGACGGGCGTGCCCTTCTTCATGCTGGAGGTCGACAATGCCGGAAACCGCTTCCGCAGGGCCGGCAGCCAGGGCTTTCCGCACAGCCGCTTCGGTGGCGGCTGTCCCAAGCTGCCTGTGCATGCCGCCTTCTCCCAGCCCGGCCAAGTTTTCGTCGAGGCGGTGGAAATGCCCGACGGCGCCGAGTTCCTGTGCATCGCCCGCACGCTGGAGGGGCCGCAGGGCGCCTTCTCGGAGCGTCCGCGCCGTACCGCGCTGCTGCTCGGTTGCGACATCGGCTTCCGCGACGACATCGTCTATGGCGCGGCTCTGCCCGGCGCTGCAGTCGGCGGTAAGGCTGGACCGGGCGCTCTGACGGCGACGCCGGTCGGACCCGCTTGCCGGCTTTGCGAACGCGTCGGCTGCCTGGCGCGCGCCGAACCGCCGGTAACGCGCCCGCTCGGCCTCGACGAGATGGTGACGGGCCTGAGCGCCTTCGATTTCCAGTAACGCGGCAGCAAAGGTGCCACAATCATCACTGGTGTCTGGATCACCCGCTCTCCAAGTCTTTGCGTTACGCGAACAAAGCAGTTTTTTGTCGTCCCTTGCGCATCGTCCCGTCCACAAAAGCTCGACAGTCGCGCCCATGACAGACGCAGCATCATCACCAGGTCTTGTGGCATCGACTTCCTCGCCGCGCGAGGAACGTGTCGGCATGCTTCTGGTCTTCCTGTCGGCGCTGATGTGGAGTTTCGGCGGCACCATCGCCCGCTTCATCACCGTCGGTGACAGCTGGACGGTCATTTTCTGGCGCTCCGTCTGGGCCGCCGCCTTCCTGCTCTCCTTCATGGCCTGGCGTGACGGCTGGCGCGGCATGCTGAGATCGTTTCGCGACATGGGCCTGCCTGGCCTTGCCGTCGGGCTTTGCTTCACCATCGCATCGACCGCCTTCGTCGTGGCGCTCGCCTACACCACCGTCGCCAACATCCTTTTGATGCAGGCCGGCGTGCCGCTTCTAGCGGCACTGCTTGCCTGGGCGCTGTTTCGCGAGCGGGTTGGTGCCGTGACCTGGGTGGCGATCGCCGCCGTCATTGCTGGCGTCGCCATCATGGTGTCGGAATCGCTCGATGGCGCCGTCTCACCCATAGGCGACGGGCTGGCGCTGCTGATCGCCTTGATGTTCTCGATCGCCACCGTCATCACAAGGCGGTTCGCCAGCGTGCGGATGACGCCGGCGACCTGTCTCGGCACGATCCTGGCTGCGGGCTTTGCCGCCTCGCAGGCGTCGACTTTCACCGTCTCGGCCAGCGACATGGGCTTTCTCTTTGCCTTCGGCGTGGTCAATCTCGGCATCGGTCTCGCCTTCTTCGCCACCGGCGCGCGGCTGATCCCGGCGGCCCTCGCGGCACTGCTCGGCACTTTCGAGCCGATCCTTGGGCCGATATGGGTATGGCTCATCCATTCCGAGGTGCCGTCCGGGCGCACCATCATCGGCGGCGCGGTGGTGGTCACGGCGCTCCTCGTCCATATCGGGCTCGAGTTCAAGCGCCAGGCGCGGCCGCGGCGGCCAGGGGTCACCGGGGTGCCGTCGCCGAATTGATGCAAGCCGCTGAAGCTTTGCCATTGACAACGTTGCTGCCGCCCGGGCAGGCTGGGAGCACGGCAACAACAAGACAGGCGTATCTTGCCAAGTCTCCCCGGCGGCCCGATCGAGACCGCTTCATATTTCTGTATTTCTGTCCGCGTGGCGGCGAGAGCTTCTGACGGCGCCGTGATTCCCTCCAGCCCGGGACAATTGCGCGGCCGCGACCGTCGCTCCAATCGGCGCTTGTTGTCCCCTGGAAAGCTCAATAGTCTGAAACAAATGCCCGGCCGCGCGCCTGTCGCGACGAGCCGGCGATGGAACACTCACCAAAGGAGAATAGCATGATCCGCAAAGCGCTCTGGCTTTCGGCGACCTCGGTATTTCTGACATTGTTCACACCTGCCGGGCATGCCGAGGACCGCGTCGTCAACGTCTTCAACTGGTCCGATTACATCGACCCGACGATCATCGACGACTTCACCAAGAAGACCGGCATCAAGGTCGTCTACGACACATTCGATTCCAACGAGATCCTTGAAACCAAGCTGCTCGCCGGCGGCAGCGGCTATGACGTCGTCGTGCCGAGCGGCAATTTCCTTGCCCGCCAGATCCAGGCCGGCGTGTTCCAGAAGCTCGACAAGTCGAAACTGCCGAACCTCTCCAACATGTGGGACACGGTTTCGCAAAGGACCGCCAAATACGACCCGGGCAATGAGTATTCGATCAACTACATGTGGGGCACGGTCGGCATCGGCTACAACATCAAGAAGGTGCAGGCCGCGCTCGGCACCGACAAGATCGACAGCTGGGACGTGTTCTTCAATCCCGAAAGCCTCGCCAAGCTGAAGGATTGCGGTGTCTACGTGCTGGATTCGCCAGCCGACATCATTCCGGCGGCGTTGAAATATATCGGCCTCGACCCGAACAGCACCTCGCCCGACGACATCGCCAAGGCCGAGGAAGCTCTGATGAAGGTCCGCCCCTTTATCCGGAAATTCCACTCGTCCGAGTACATCAATGCGCTCGCCAATGGCGACATCTGCTTGGCGGTCGGCTGGTCGGGTGACGTCTTCCAGGCGCGCAACCGCGCCCAGGACGCCAAGCAAGGCGTGGAGATCGGCTATTCCGTACCGAAGGAAGGCGCCCAGATGTGGTTCGACCAGATGGCGATCCCGGCCGATGCGCCGCATGTCGCCGAAGCGCATGAATTCCTCAACTACATGATGACGCCGGAAGTGATCGCCAAATCATCGAACGCCGTGCTCTATGCCAACGGCAACAAGGCTTCGCAGCAGTTCGTCGACAAGGCACTGCTCAGCGACCCGGCCGTCTATCCGGACGACGCGACCCTGCAGAAGCTCTACACGGTCTCTCCTTACGATCCCAAGACCCAGCGCGTCATCACGCGCACCTGGACCAAGATCGTTACCGGCCAATAAGCATTTGGAGCGACCCCGACAGACAACTGCCGGGGTCGCGTTTTTGGGGAATCAATAAGCACGGAGTGGGGATATGAAATCGCTTGGCAGCATCCGCAGGGATTTCGCGCCATGGAACGACCCGAACGCCAAGCCATACATCCAGTTCGACAAAGTCACCAAGAAGTTCGGTGACTTCACCGCCGTCAACAATCTGTCGCTGACCATCTTCGAGCGCGAATTCTTCGCCCTGCTTGGCGCCTCGGGTTGTGGAAAGTCGACGTTGCTCAGGATGCTTGCCGGCTTCGAGGAACCGACGGCCGGCCGCATCCTGCTCGATGGCCAGGATTTGCGCGGCATTCCGCCCTATCGCCGGCCGGTCAACATGATGTTCCAGTCCTATGCCCTGTTCCCGCATATGACGGTGGAGAACAACATTGCCTTCGGCCTCAAGCAGGAAGGCATGCCCAAGCCCGATATCGAAAAGCGCGTCGCCGAGATGCTGAAGTTGGTCAAGCTCGAGCAGTTCGCCAAGCGCAAGCCGCACCAGCTTTCCGGTGGCCAGCGCCAGCGCGTCGCGCTTGCCCGCTCGGTCGCCAAGCGGCCGAAGGTGCTGCTGCTCGATGAGCCGCTGGGCGCCCTCGACAAGAAGCTGCGCGAAGAAACCCAATTCGAACTGATGGATTTGCAGCAGGAACTCGGTCTCACCTTTGTGGTCGTCACCCATGACCAAGAAGAAGCGATGACCATGGCCGATCGCATCGCCATCATGGACAAGGGCGAGGTCATGCAGGTTGCGACGCCGGCGGAAGTCTATGAAGCCCCGGCCTCGCGCTTCGTCGCCCATTTCGTCGGCAATGTGAACATGTTCGAGGGCAAGGTCGCCGAGCGGTCGGCCAACACCACCCGCATCACTGGCGCGACAGGTGCCCAGATCGTCGTCGAGAATGGCGGCGCGGCCGCCGCGGCCAATGCCGATATCGTCTTCGCCATCAGACCGGAGAAGATCAAGGTCTCGTCGAAGAAGCCCGCCGATGCCGTCAACGCGCTGGAAGGCGAGGTCTATGACGTTGCCTATCTCGGCGACATGACCGTCTACCACATCAGGCTCGACGACGGGCAGATCATCAGGGCAAGCGCCCTGAACGCGGCGCGCGTGACCGAGGATCCGCTGACCTGGAACGACCGCGCCTGGGTGTCCTTCCGACCCGACGCCGGCGTCGTGCTGGCACGGTAGGGGGCTGATATGTCCAACATCGCCGTCACCGATGCCGCCGCGCCATCGACTGCCGCCAAGCCGTTACTGACCCGCCTGGGTGCCGGCTTCGTCAACCGGCTCGTCATCATCGTCCCCTATCTCTGGCTGCTGTTCTTCTTCCTCATTCCCTTCGTCATCGTCTTCAAGATTTCACTGTCGCAGACGGCGATCGCCATGCCGCCCTACACGCCGGTGCTCGATTTCAGCGACGGCGTCTCCGGCTTCTTCGCCGGCTTCCGCGACCTCAACTTCGACAATTATGTCTGGCTGACGCAGGACGCGCTCTATTTCAAGGCCTATGTGACGAGCGTCATCATTGCCGCGATCTCGACCGTCCTGACGCTGATCGTCGGCTACCCCATCGCCTATGGCATGTCACGTGCGCCGGCCACCATCCGCCCGACCTTGCTGATGCTGGTCATCCTGCCGTTCTGGACCTCGTTCCTGATCCGCGTCTATGCCTGGATCGGCATCCTCAAGCCCGAGGGCCTGCTCAACCAGTTGCTCTTGTCGCTGCACATCATCAACCAGCCTCTGGTCATCCTCAACACCTATACGGCGATCTTCATCGGCATCGTCTATTCCTATCTGCCGTTCATGGTGCTGCCGCTCTATTCGTCTCTGGAAAAGATGGATTATTCGCTGATCGAAGCGGCCAAGGATCTCGGCTGCCCGCCGACATCAGCCTTCTGGAAGATCACTTTCCCGCTGTCGCTGCCGGGCGTCATTGCCGGCTGCCTTCTGGTGTTCATCCCGGCCGTCGGCGAGTTCGTCATCCCCGATCTGCTCGGCGGCTCGTCCACGCTGATGATCGGCAAGACGCTGTGGAACGAGTTCTTCGCCAACCGCGACTGGCCAGTGTCGTCGGCCGTCGCCGTCATCCTGCTGCTGTTGCTCACCGTGCCGATCATGCTTTTCCAGCAGGCACAGGCGCGTGCCCAGGAGCAGGGCAAATGAACGCCACCTGGAGCCGCTTCAACGTCACCTCGATCGTGCTTGGCTTTGCCTTCCTGTACCTGCCGATCGTGCTGCTCATCGTCTTCTCGTTCAACGAATCCAAGCTTGTCACCGTCTGGGGCGGCTTCTCGACCAAATGGTATGTGTCGCTGTTCCACAATCAGGGCCTGATGGATGCGACCTGGGTCACGGCGCGTGTTGGCGTCATTTCGGCGACGGTGGCGACCGTGCTCGGCACGCTGGCGGCACTCACCCTGACGCGCTACACGCGGTTCCGGGGCAGGGTGCTGTTTTCCGGCATGGTCTTCGCACCGCTGGTCATGCCGGAAGTCATCACCGGCCTGTCGCTGCTGTTGCTCTTCGTTGCCGTCGGTCTCGACCGCGGCTTCTTCACGGTGACGCTCGCCCACATCACGCTGACAATGTGCTTCGTGGCGGTCGTCGTGCAATCGCGCCTGGTTTCCTTCGACCGGTCGCTGGAGGAGGCGGCGATGGATCTCGGCGCAACGCCGGCCAAGACCTTCTTTCAGATCACGCTGCCGGTCATCCTGCCGGCGATCGTCTCCGGCTGGATGCTGGCCTTTACACTATCGCTCGATGATCTGGTCATCGCCAGCTTCACCTCGGGGCCGGGCGCCACGACGCTGCCGATGAAAATCTACAGCCAGGTCCGTCTCGGCGTGACGCCGGAGATCAACGCCGCCTGTACCATCCTGATCGCCGTCGTCGCGGTCGGCGTCATCATCGCTTCGATCGCCAACAAGCGGCGTGAGGTGCAGCGCCAACTCGACGAACAAGCGGCGCAGCGCGGGTGAGCATGATCCCGAAAAGTGGAAGCGGGTTTTCGGGCAAGATCATGCTCAACTAAACGGAGGCATGATCCCGAAAGGCATGCCCTCAGGCCTGATCCGTACAAGCTCGCTTCTATTCGCCCGAAACGCCGCGGCTTATCGGGGAAATGAACGGCGTGTTCCAGGTTCCGCCGACGAAGAAGGACGACTGGTTGGGCCCTTGCTGGCCGGTCTTTTGCGTCGTCGCCTGGTCTGGCTGGATGACGCCGCCGGACAGTGCCAGCCCGCGCCCCGCATAGGAGGCGATGCCGGAGAGCCAGATCTTGTATTTCGCCGAATTGGCCTCGGCCTTGTCCAGCCTCGCCACGCCTCGCGAAATGGTCGCCTTCACTTCGGCGCCGTCGATAGGCAGCGTGCCGTCCGAAACATCGTCTAGCGCGAAGAAGCCGCCCTGTTCGGTATGCTTGAGAAAGGCCGGCAGGTTGAACTTGCTGAGCGCGCCCGGGCCGAAGGTCGCCGAGACCGAGCCGTCGGCGTTTTCAAAGATCGAATCCCAGGTCCTGCCCGGCCCCTTGAGGATGACCGAAACGGTGCCCGTGCCGACCGGCACCAGCCGGGTCATGCCGGCCGCCGTACCGAACGCGCCGCCATCGACATCGGACGCAAGCAGCCGGATCTCGACCTGCGTGCCCTCGGGCTTGCGGTCGAAACGAAGGCTGGTCTGGATGTTGCCGCCAAAGGCGGAGGCGTCGGAGATATCGAAGACGGAAAGACCATCCTTGACCTGGGCGGTGGCGGCGACATCGGCAAGCTGGATGGCGCCGGCCGTGGCATGCGCCGCCGACAGCCTGAGATCGAGATTGACCCGGTCAGCGAAACCTGCCTCGACGTCCTCTGACCCAGCCCCGCTCGCCGGCCCCAGCGGCGTGAAGGCGGACAGGAAGGACCTGAGGTCGAGCGTGTCGAAGGCGAGCGTGCCCGAGATCACCGGCTGGGCGTCGCCAAGCGACAGGTCCAGCGCGCCCATGCCCGGATTGTTGTCCAGCGCCAGCGCGGTGTTCTCGAATTTGATGCGTCCGGCCGACGCCGTGACCTTGCTCGAAATGCTGACGGAGCCGATCGCAGCACTTGGCGCGATGCCGGCCTGCGACCATTCCAGCACGCGGCGCAGCGAAGGTGCCGCGAACTTCACCTGGCCGTCGAAATAGGCGTTCTCGGACATGCTGGCCGTGCCGTCGAAGGAGAAGGTGGCGGGCGCGGCCTTGAAGGACAGGGTGAGCGGCGCCACGCCGCCGGCAAACAGCACCAGCGGCTTCGGCGAGGCAGCGTCGAGGGCGACGCTTTCGCCACGCCAGATCCCGCTTGCCGACAGTGTGGCATTGCTGTTCATCGCCGCCCAATTCGCCTGGCCGCTGAGGCTGCTCAGGATTTCCACGTCCTTGCCGTCGACGGAAGCCACCATGCGGCCGTCCCTGAACTCAACCGTGCCGAAGGCGTCGGCCGGCAGCTTGTCGAGATCGGGCTTGGCGGGGTCGGCATTGACCACGCCGCGCGCCGTGTCGATGGAGCGCGCGATGCGGCCCCCGGTCGGTGCCGTGGGCAGGAACAGGCCATCCGCTGTGCGCTGAACCCGGATCGTCGGCCGCACCAGCCGTGCCGTGGAGAACGCCACGTCGCCCTGCAAGGCCGCCATGGCCGAGAGGTCGATCTCCACCCGTTCGGCTTCGACGACCGGCGGCGCATCGGTGTCCGTCCACTTGGACAGCGTCACGTCGGTCAGGATTGCCCGGAATTTCGGCCAGACCTCGATGCGCGGCGAGCCTTCGATGGCGACCCGGAATCCGCTCCAGGCGCTCATTTCCCAGGCGATGCGGTCGCGCACGATACGCGTCGAGGCGATCAGCGGCAGGGTGGCGACCACCAGAGCAATGACGATCACGGCAGCGCCGATCGCCCATACTCCGCGGCGGATCAAGGATGATGGCATCTCGCCCTATATGCTTCCGTTCCGATAAATCGCCCGACAGACATAACCCCAGTCGTCACTACGACTTAGGACTGAGGCATTTCAAGTCTTTATGGCCCGGCGATGGCATTTGCGCACACCTGAGGGTATCGGCCCAACAAAATCTTGCTCTGCTGCGCTGCGATATGCATAAGCGATGACGACCGAGGAGGATCGATCATGGCTGCCGAAGTACCGCTCTGGACCCCGACGCAAGACCGGATCGACGCTTCGCCATTGACAGCTTTCCTAAAGGCGGCGGAGGCGAAAGCCAGTGCCACATTCTCCTCCTATGCCGACCTTCACCGCTGGTCGGTAGAGGACCGCGAAGGATTTTGGAGTCTGGTCTGGGACTTTTCCGGCATTGCCGGCGACAAGGGCGAGCGCCTGCTGGCCGATGGCGACAAGATGCCGGGTGCCTCCTTCTTTCCCGACGCAACGCTGAATTTCGCCGAGAACCTGTTGAAGAAGACCGGCGCCGGCGAGGCGATCGTCTTCCGCGGCGAGGACAAGGTCGAGCGGCGCCTGTCCTGGAACCAGCTGCATGGCCTGGTCTCGCGCCTGCAGCAGCTTTTCCTGTCGCTCAAGGTCAAGAAGGGCGACCGCATTGCCGCGATGATGCCGAACATGCCTGAGACCGTCGCCGCCATGCTGGCCGCGGCCTCCATCGGCGCGGTGTGGTCATCCTGCTCTCCCGATTTCGGCGAGCAGGGCGTGCTCGACCGCTTCGGCCAGATCGAGCCCGTCATCTTCATCGCGCCCGACGGTTATTGGTACAATGGCAAGGCGATCGAGGTCGCCGACAAGGTCGCGGCTGTCGCGGCCAAGCTCGGCAGCGTCCGTAAGGTCCTGCTCGTCGATTATCTCGGCACGTCGGCCGACGTGGCCGCAACCATAGACAAGGCGGTGGCGATGGACGAGGCGCTGTCGCCCTTCGCCGTCAAATCCGTCACCTTCGAGCGGCTGCCATTTTCGCATCCGCTCTACATCCTGTTTTCATCGGGAACGACCGGCATCCCCAAATGCATCGTCCATTCGGCCGGCGGCACGCTGATCCAGCATGTCAAGGAACATCGGCTGCATGCCGGCCTCGTCGACGGCGACCGCTTCTTCTATTTCACCACCTGCGGCTGGATGATGTGGAACTGGCTGGTGTCGGGCCTCGCTTCCGGGGCGACGCTGCTACTTTATGACGGTTCGCCCTTCTACCCCGACGGCAATGTCCTGTTCGACTTCGCCGATGCCGAGAAGATGACCTTCTTCGGCACCTCGGCCAAGTTCATCGATTCCGTGCGCAAGGCCGGCCTCAAGCCGATCCGCAGCCATGATCTTTCGAGTGTGCGGGCGATTTCGTCCACCGGTTCGCCGCTGTCGCCCGAGGATTTCCGCTTCGTCTATAACGGCATCAAGAAGGACGTGCATCTCGCCTCGGTTTCCGGCGGCACCGACATCGTCTCCTGCTTCGTGCTCGGCGTGCCGACGCAAGCTGTCTGGACCGGCGAGATCCAGGGACCCGGCCTCGGCCTGGCTGTCGATGTCTGGGATGACGACGGCAGGCCGATCCGGCAGGAGAAGGGCGAACTGGTCTGCACCAAAGCGTTCCCGTCCATGCCAATCGGTTTCTGGAACGACCCGGACGGCAAGAAGTACCAGGCGGCCTATTTCGAGCGTTTCGACAATGTCTGGTGCCATGGCGATTTCGCCGAATGGACCGTGCATGGCGGCATGATCATCCATGGCCGTTCCGATGCCACGCTCAATCCGGGCGGCGTGCGCATCGGCACGGCGGAGATCTACAACCAGGTCGAGCAGATGCCGGAAATCCTGGAAGCGCTATGCATCGGCCAGGATTTCGACAATGACGTGCGCGTCGTGCTGTTCGTGCGGCTGGCCGCGGACGTCAAGCTGGATGAGGATCTGGAAAAGCGCATCCGTGCCAAGATCCGCAGCGGCGCCAGCCCCCGTCACGTGCCGGCCAGGATCGTCGCCGTATCGGATATTCCGCGCACCAAGTCGGGCAAGATCACCGAACTCGCCGTGCGCGACGTCGTGCATGGCCGCGCCATCAAGAACAAGGAAGCGCTCGCCAACCCGGAAGCGCTGGAGCTGTTCCGGAACCTGCCGCAGCTGGCCGAGTGACCCCGACCGGCATGGTTAACGAACTATGTCGCGGGAATTTACCTAGATTTCACGAGTGGTACACATTCGTAAATTTTTCGACGAGCCGGTAAGGACTTGTTAAGGCCCGACCCCGATAGTCGCATGTAACTTGAGGGAGAAATCCCGTTCCTCAGCCCCCGGAGGATCTGAATTCGCTCAAGCCCCCGTTGTGACAGCAATCCCATCTCTTAAGGCGTCCTTTGGGCGCCTTTTCTTTTGGGCGTGCTATTCCGCAAGCACCCGGGTCGAGGGAAAAGCGACCTCCACCAGCGTGCCTTCGCCGGGCGTCGAATTGATGGTGAAGCGGGCGCGGTTTGCCTCCACCATCGCCTTGGTCAGCGGCAGGCCGAGACCGGTGCCGTCGCCACGCCCGCGCTTCAGCGCGTTGATCTGCTTGAACGGCTTCAGCGCCTGTTCGATCTCGGCCTGGCTCATGCCAATGCCAGTGTCGCGCACGCGCATGACGACGTCGCCCGAGGTTTCATAGGCGGTCGAGACGATCACCTGGCCGCCGGCCTGGGTGTAGCGGATGGCGTTGGACAGGATGTTGAGCGCGATCTGGCGCACACTGCGCAGGTCGGCCACCACCTCCGGCAGTCGCGAGGCGAAGCTGGAGCGGATGATGACGCGTTCGCGGTTTGCCTGCGGCTGCATCATAGCCACGGTCTCGGCCAGCGTATCGTTGAGCGACACCGCCTCATAGGCCATCTCCTGCTGGCCGGCTTCGATCTTCGAGATGTCGAGCAAGTCGTTGACCAGGTCGAGCACATGGTTGCCCGAGCGGTTGATGTCGCGCAGATAGTCACGGTAGCGGTCATTGGCGACCGGCCCGAACTTCTCGTCGACCATCAGTTCGGAGAAACCGATGATGGCATTGAGCGGCGTGCGGATCTCGTGGCTGATGCGGGCCAGGAAATCGGTCTTCTGCGAGGAAGCCCGTTCGGCCACCGCACGCGCCTGGGTGAGATCTTCCTCGGCTCGCTTCCACTGCGTGATGTCGCGCACGACGGCACAGAAACCGCTGTCATTGGGCAGCCGGCCGATGGTCATGAACAGCGGGATGAAGCGCCCCTGCGCTTCGCGCCCGATCACCTCGCGGCCGTCATTCATTACGCTCGCCACGCCGGGCTCGGACAGTCCAGCGAGATAGTCGCGCGCCGCGCGCTGGCTCTCGATGGCGAACAGCGAGGCGAACGGCTTGCCGGCCACCTCGTCGCTGTCAAAACCGAACAGCGCCTCGGCCGGGCGGCTGATCGAGCGGATGGTGCCGTCGCTGCCGATCAGCACGACGCCGTCGGTGGCGGTGTCGATGATGGTGCGCATCTCGGCGATGCGGGCCTTGAGCTCGGAAATGTCGGGCTGCGTCGGCTCCTCGCCGACCGCGTGCAAGGCGGTGGGCGCGTCATCCTCGCCGGAGCGGCGCACGACCAGCATCAGTGCCTTGCCCTCGCGCCAGGGAACGGAACGCAGGATGGCGTCGATCGGGAATTCCTGTCCGCCGTGCGTCCTCAGCCGCAGCGCCCGGTCGCTGCCGTCGGAGGCGCCATCATCGGCGTAGGGGTCTGCAAACAGCGCGCCCAGGCCGCCGGCATCCTCGAGGTCGCCGAGGGCGGCGTAGCCGGTCAGGTTCAGGAACTCTTCATTGGCATAGTGCAGCTGGTCGCCCGAATGGATGAGCAACGGCACCGGCAGCTTGCCAAGCAGCAAGGTGTCCGGAGCCTTGCTCTCGTCGCCGACGGAAAACGCTGATGGCACGAACCCTTCGGTCTTGAGCGGCGGCACCTGCAGGCGTGGACGCTGAATCTCGGCTGCATCGCCTGCGCCGACAATCTCAGCGGCTGGCGGAATGGCTTGCCCGTCGGAGACAGTCGATGGCGCAACATGCTCTGGGGTCTGATCATCAGCCCTGGCATCTTCTGCGCCGTCACTCCAATCCTCATTGTCTTCGGCATCGCGAAAATCGGCCGACGTCATGCTGTCATCATCGTCGGCCGCAACATGTCCGGCGTCCGAAACTGCCGGTTCATCATCAATCGCAGTGGGCTCGGCACGTTTCGATTCTGCCGCTACGGGTTCTGAAACCGGGAGCCCGTCATTGTCCGCGACGGAGCTGGGCTCATCGGCGCGGTCGGCGTAGCTGAGCAGCGAGCCTGTCGCACCGGCCGGCGTGTCGGCATGCGCCTCGTGAACCATGTCGTCCGGATGGGCGCCGTCGAGCCGTGCGAGATCCGCCTCGTCCTCGTCCTCGGCATCGGTCTCGGACGGCTCGGCCAGTACCGCGTCGTTCCCTGGTTCCGCAGGCGGGATTTCGCCGGCTTCTGCCGGCTCCTGATCCGGGACAGCGTCAGGCGTCGACGCAACCTCGCGGATGGGCTCGATCGGAGCCTCTGTCTTCGCAACCGGAACTTCCGCAGCTGTTTCCGCGGTGGGCGCAGCCGGCGCCTTGGTCTCTGGTTCCGACGGGATTTCGGCGCTGGGCTTCTCGGCCTCCGGCGGCTCGGCCGGCGCACTGTCTTTCTTCAGCCGCTCGCCGATCTCACGAAAGGCGCTGCGTTCCAGCGTCGACAGCCCCTTGTCGTTGGCCGGCTGCCGGTGTTCGGCCAGCCGGATGACCTTGTCGGCAAAGCGCCGCTCCTGTTTCGGCACGATGGTCAGCGCCGGCACCTCGCCCTTGAACGGGTCCGCCGCGTTTGGTTCCTCGGCCTTCGGCTCTTCCGTCTTCGGCTCTTCAGCGGGAGGCTCGACGGCTGCCGGTTCCGGCGTCGCCGGCGCCTTGCCGTTGGGCACCAGGGCCATGCCGATCGCCTCTGGATCGACGACCGCATCGCCGGTTCGCGCTACGCCGAAGCCGCGAAAACCTTCGAAGGCGCGGCTGCGGCCATAGACGGGCAATGCCGCCAGGTCGACGGGGATCTTCAGGTCCGTGCCGACGACTGGCCACAGCACGGAGCGGCCGGACCAGGTGTCGCGCCGTTCCAAGAGGCCGGCGATCTCGCCGGACGCGTCAAGGCCGAAGGCCGCGGCGACATCCCTGAAGCGCCGGCCGATCACATCGGCGGCCGGCTTGCCGACAATGTCGGCGAATTCCGGCGATAGCGCGCTGAATTTGCCCTCGGCGTCGGTGCGCCAGACGAAGCGCAGCGGCGCTGCCGAGCGGTCTATCGTCCGGGCAGCCGGGCTTGCGACCGGCGCAGCAGGCGGGGCGGCCTCGTCCTGCTTCGCGCTGGAAGCCTCGCCGCCGATCGCTTCGACCTCGTTTCTCGGCGCCGACGCGGGTCGCGCGTCATCCTCGCCGGCATGGAAATACCAATGATCGTGCTGTGCGGGCGCGCCGCCCGCTACCGGCTGATCGTTGTCGGCGGCAACCGGTGTCGGCCCGGTCGGCTCCGCAATCGCTTGTGTTGCCGGTTCCGGCATATCTGCGGCCACGGGATCGGAAGGAGCAGACTGCTCAATCTCTGCAGTGGCGGGGGGTGGCTCGATCGCTTCTGCCTGCGAAACATCCGCCGTCGGCTGATTGTCCTGGTGAGGCTCGGATTCTGCGGTGGCCTTTTCTACCGCTGTTGTTTCACCGCCAATCTCGTTGGCGGGGCTTTCCGCTGCTGTGGGGAGGGTGTTTGCCGAGGCTTCCGCAGCAGAAGCGTTGTCCTCAAGCTGATTCTCGTCGATCACCACCAGGAGATGCCGCTCCGGCGTCAGCCGTGCGAGGCCGGCCGGGTAGGAGGTGTTGCCGCCCGGAACGAGGCGCTTGACGATGCGCTCGTCCTCGGCAGCGACATCGGCCACCAAAGCGGCCAGCGTTGCCGGCTGGATGCCGAGCTTCGAAAATCCGTCCGACGCCGCCTCGACATTGCCCCCGGCATCGATGAAGGCGATGAAATGGCCGTCTTCGGTGAAGCCGCTGATCGCCCGGCTGGCGATCTCGGCGGCGCTGCGCGAGCCTGTCTGCGTCGCCGGCACCGCCAGCATGATCGCCTTCTCGCCGTCGGGCAGGGTCACGGCACTTGCCTGGAAGCCGATGGTGCGGCTGGTCATGCCGGTCGCCAGCCTGACGGTGATGCCGCGATCGCTGCCGATCTCGGGAAAGCCGCTGGTCGCCATGATCTGGCGGCGGGCAATCAGCGGCAGCTGTGCCGAGGCGCCGATGATCGCTTCGATGTCGGGATAGCCGAATAGGGCGGCGCCCGGCCCATTGGCCCAGATCACCTGCTCCAGGTCCACCGACAGGATCGCGATCGCGTCGCCGGCGGCAAAGCGCTGGCGCACCGCATCGAGCACGGCGACGTCGAGGAAGGAATATTCGGACGGCATGCGCTTGGCGAACCCTCACGGAGCGGCGAAATTTGCAGTTAACGCTTTGTTAATAAAAGCCGGCGGCGCGAAGGTCCACAAGCCAGAACGTGCAAAGGCCGGTTTCTGGGCTTTTGGTTAACGGCCAGAAAGAAATTTATGGTGCACTGCAACAAAGATATTGCAATGCACAAAATTTGCCTTTATATTGCCATCATAACTGAACGAGACGGCTTTCTGTCAAAGCCGCTGCCGCTGAAAAGGATGGAAAATGTCCAGGACCAAGACCGCCGAGACGATCGAAAACGTTGAATTCCCGAGCTTCGACGCTTCCAAGGCCACCGACCAGATCCGCGCTTTCGCCGAGAAGGGCGTTGAGCAGTCGAAAGAGGCCTATGCCAAGCTGAAGACCGGCGCCGAGGAGACCCAGAAGGCTCTGGAGTCGACCTACGAGACCGCCAAGACTGTTTCCAGCGACCTGTCGCTCAAGACCATCGCGGCGCTGCGCGCCAATGCCGAAGCCGGCTTCTCGCATCTCGAAGCCCTGATCGGCGCCAAGTCGCTGTCGGAAGTCGTCGAGCTGCAGACCTCCTTCCTGCGCAAGCGTATCGAGTTGACCGTCGAGCAGGCCAAGGACTTCCAGGCTGTTGCCTCCAAGGCGGCCGAAGATGTCTCGAAGCCGATCAAGACCGCCTTCGAGAAGGCTGTGAAGGACATCAAGGCTGCCTAACATTTGCGCATGATTTGAAGATGCAACAAAAGGTCGCATTTTCTTAAAAATGATCAGGCGTAGGATGGGTGCCATCAACGAATACCCGGCGAGTGGAACCTCCTCCCTCTGCTCCCCGGGGTGACCAGCCAGCACCTCCTCCCGCTGGCTCGTAACAGGAAAAGGCCGGCACCTCCTCCCGCCGGCCTTTTTCTTTGCCCGGCGAAACCCGCCCGATACGGCGAGATGTGGGGAAGTGGCCTTTGCTTCGCAAAAGCCTTGAATTAAAATCCATAAGCCCGTATGGACGCATCGCCGAACGACAGAGCGCTCGAGTGGTTTTCCACTTCGACCCCGCTCAGGCAAGTGTGCCGTTGTAGCTCAGCTGGTTAGAGCGCCGGATTGTGGATCCGGAGGTCGCTGGTTCGATCCCAGCCAACGGTACCATCGGCTTCTCCCATAACTCATTGATGGAAGGCCAAGCGCCAAATGAGCGTCGATGTCTTTATCGCACTGGCCGGGGACAAGCTCATGGGCGAAATCACGCGCGACGATGCGCGTGCGGTGCACAAATATTGGTTGGATCGAATCGCGCCCGCCAACGGCAAGGCAGACCGTTCGGCGTCGACCGGCAACCGAAACATGGGGAATCTGCGAACCCTATACGCGGATTACTATCGCCACCTCGGTTCTCCCGAGCAGAAGAACCCGTTCGCCGACCTTTCATTCAGCGACAAGTCGAAACGCGGCCGCCCGCCTTTCCCGACCATCTGGATTCGCGACAAGATCTTCGCGCCAGGCGCACTCGCTGCGCTCAATGACGAAGCGCGAGGCATAGTGCTCGCCTTCGCGGAGACGGGGGCAAGACCGAGCGAACTTGCTAACTTGCACGCTGGCGTCATCCATCTCGACCACGAAGTGCCTCACATCTCGGTCGAGCCGCGAGATGATCCTGACGATCCGCGCGAAATCAGAACGGCCTCATCCGTGCGAAAGATACCTCTGGTCGGTGTGGCGCTTGAGGTGTTCAAAAAGCACTCTAATGGCTTCCCGCGGTACAAGGATCGCGAGGCCTCCCTCTCGGCCCTGCTCAACAAGCACTTCGAGAACCACAAACTGTTCCCAACCGACAAACATACGGTCTATTCCCTACGCCATTCGTTCGAAGATCGCATGAAGAACGGCAGGTTGGACGAGGAACTCCGCCGCATGCTGATGGGCCACACGATCGATCGGCCGAAATACGGCGAGGGTGGCGATATGAAGATGTGGCAGGAAGAACTCATGAAGATCGTGTTGCCGTTCGATCCAGCGATCGTTTGACACGCCGGTGAACCGCAGCGAGCCGGTCTCATGAACGAGAACGAAGTCGCTGCCGCCCCGATGCAGATTCGCGCCGAGCCGCCGCGTGTCACGCGCCTGTCGCGCAAGGTGCTCGCCGGCATCGGCTTATGTGCATCGCTTGGCGTCGGCGGCACGCTGATCTACGCGCTTCAGACGAGTGAAACCGGCAGGCATGGCGACGAGCTGTACTCGACGTCCAACAGGCAGCCCGCCGACGGACTGGCCAGCCTGCCTCGCGACCGTTCTTGGGCCGCCGCTGCCTGGCGATCTTGGCCGGCCGATGCTTGATGCCCAGAATAAGGGACAGCCCGTCGTGCCGCCAATGATCGCGACGCCCATGGTCGATGAGGCGGAACAGCGCCGGCGGGCCGAAGAGGAGGCGGCCCCAACCTCGCGTGTTTTCTTCCAGACGGGACAGACAACTGTGGGGATAGCCGAAACGCCAGGAGGAATTGCCCCACCGAACCTTGCCACTGCCGACCTTGCGGGTCCGATTGGCCAGTCGACCGCGCAAGACCGACAGCTCGCCTTCTTGAATGCGGCCGCTGATCGGCGCACCGTGGCGCCGGATCGCGTCACGCCGCCGGCCTCGCCCTATGTGCTTCAGGCAGGGGCCGTCATCCCGGCGGCCCTCATCACCGGTATCCGTTCCGATCTGCCCGGTCAGATCACCGCGCAGGTGACCGAAAATGTCTATGACAGTCCCACGGGTCGCTCGCTGCTGATCCCGCAAGGTACGCGTGTCGTTGGCCAGTACGACAATGGGGTCGGCTTCGGCCAGCGTCGCGTGCTGCTCGTCTGGAGCAGGCTGGTCTTTCCCAACGGACGCTCCATTGTTCTTGAACGCCAGCCTGGCACTGACGCCCAAGGCTATGCCGGCCTTGAGGACGGCGTCGACTACCATTGGGCCGACCTGTTCAAGGCGGCCGCACTCACCACCATCCTTAGCGTCGGTGCGGAGGCCGGCTCGTCCGGCCAGGAAAGTGACATCGTGCGCGCCTTACGCGGCGGCGCCTCCGACAGCCTCAGCCAGGTGGGCCAGCAGATCGTCCAGCGCCAACTCAACATCGCACCGACGCTGACGATACGGCCGGGCGTCAATGTGCGTGTCGTCGTTACGCGCGATCTCGTGCTCGAACCCTACGGAGGCTGAAAATGGCCAAGCTGAAACTCGGTCCGATTGCAGACGACAAGCCGGTTAAGGTCACAGTGGAACTGCCGGCGCCGCTGCACCGCGATCTGTCCAGATATGCTGAGATCCTTGGCCGCGACGCGGGTCAGCCGCCAACTGATCCTGTTCGCCTGATTGTGCCCATGCTTGAGCGATTTATCGCGACGGATCGGGGCTTTGCCAGAGCCAAGCAGGAGCTGAAGGGTTGAGGGTCACCTCGCCGCAAGGCAGAACGAGCAATGCCAAAAGGCAGCACGGTTCACTGCTCTGACCGGCAGTGATGAGTTTCTTGAGATCCATCAGTTCCTCCCATCAGCCCTCCAAAGTTCAAGTTACGCTTTGCGAGAAAAACCCGCATTCTCATTTGATAGACGCAATGCGGGTGTCGACCTGCGCCGAGGCTGAGAAGTATCTGGCACTCCTACCGGCTGAGTTTCCCGTTCGCCACCAGCCACTCGACGGACTCATACACTGCCTGGAGCGACGAATACCGCGGGTCGTAGCCCAGGAGGTTCCGCGCCTTGGCGATCGAATGGCTCGGGCTGCGTGCAATGTGCTCCCAGGTGGCGCGCCAATTTTCTTCGGTCTGCTTGCCCTTCCACGTATCGAACGGCTCGTAGCTCAGCCGCGGGGCGTGGCCGAACCAGTTGTACAGGGCCTCGGCGTAGCCGCGCAGATTGATCGCCTGAGGCGAGACGGTGTTGAAGGCCTCGCCCACCGCGTTGCTCCAGCTCACAATGGCGCGCATCACCATCTGTGCTACGTCGTCGGCATGCACGTGGTGCACTGTCTCGTTGCCAAGATTGGGCAGCACCAGCGGCTCGCCACGGGCGATCTGGGAGAACACACCGACGTCGAAGTGCCCCGCCGGATTGAGCGGCTCCCAGCCAGGCCCCACGATATGGCCGGGACGAAACACCGTGGCTGGAAAACCGTTCCGCCTGGCTTCGTTGAGCAGCCAGCTCTCGATCTCGGCCTTTTGCGTGCCATAGCTGCCGAACGGATTCTTCGGCTGGTCCTCTGTCGCGGGGATTGCGGTATTGTGCCCATAGACCCAGATGGTGCCGCAATGGAGGAAGTGCTGCACCTCGCCTCGCAGCGCACCAACGATCTGCTTGGTGCTGTCGAGGGTGAAGGAAATCATGTCCACCACGATATCGGCCTTCAGCGCGCGGACCTTCTCGCCGAATGTGCCAGCCTTCTCCTCCGTGTCGCGGTCGATCACTACGGGCTCGACCGATTTCCACGCCGCATTCAGCGTATAGGCTGCGCGCTGGCCGCGGCTGACATTGACCACTTCATATCCGGCCTCGACCAGCCGCGGCACTAGGTACGTGCCGACATGGCCGCTGCCGCCGATGATCACTACGCGTGTCATTTTCGCCTCGCCGATTGCTGGCGGATTGTGCCACTGGGAGTTGGCGAACGCCACTCGATTCCGCCGCGGGTCAACGCCCAGACCTGCCGATGCAGACAGAAGTGATCGATGCCATCGTTCTGAAACCGGGCGCGCGGTCGCCATCGGCACCGGGGAGGTAGCGAGAGACTCGGGGGGCGGTGACACGGCCGCATCTGTCTCTCCAATACGGCTTGCGGATTCGTGGTCCGCATTAATCGGGCTCCTTCTTCGGTTCGCCAGACCATACGAGAGAATACGAAGGAAACGGCTTGGCGAACCATCCGCTAACGTATTGATTTTGTGTAGAAAACGCTGACCCTCAGCGACTAACATAATCGTTATCCGCCAATGGGTTACGAAGCGGTTCGCCCAAATTGATTCAAGAAGCTGATCCAGCCACCCACTGAGCGCATTTATCTTCTATCGAATGGCGCTTTGCGCCTCAATTCTGCCATCCAGCACAGCGTCTGCCGGTCTCAAAGCTGACGCGTAGCCGGAGCCGAGCTCTCAGGGCGCATCAGGATCACGGCTCCAACCATAATCGGCATAACACGCTTGCCGGCCATTCTCGCTGCATTCGACGTCAGGCAACCCGGTGTCATTCTGGAGGTCAACCTTACCAATCGGCGTGTCGATCTCATTGCGGAAGGGTTCGACGCCGCCGTCCGGATTGACAAACTGCCGGATTCCGGTCTGGTTGCTCGGCGTCTGGGGACCTATGGTTTCGCCTGCTGCGCAGCTCCCGACTTTGTCCGACGCTGCGGCAAGCTCACCCATCCCAGTCAGCTGTCGCAGGCGCGTTGCTTGCTCAATCTCAATTTTGTGCCGCGCAACCGATGGCCCTTTATTGGGCCAAGTGGGGAAGAACTCACGGTCACTGTAGGATCGAGGTCGACCTTGATGAAGCTCAGCGCAAGCTCGCCATCGATGGTGCCGGTATTGCTTGTTTGCCGCTAGATCTAGTGAAAGGCGATCTTGCTGAAGGGCGCCTGGTGTCGATGTTTTCAGACTGGACCATGCCAACGATGCCCATACACACCGTTCAGCCCTCCCGCCGCTTTGTTCCCCAAAGGGTAAGGGAGTTTCTGACAGTTTTGGCAGCCAGTTTCAGTGACGATCCCATCTGACATTAAGCGAGCACCTAGGCCGAAGGCAGCAAGCGGTATGTCCCGCTCGCGCAAAGCTCCCTGTAGGGTGGCCCCGGCAACTTACGGCGAGAGCAGGGCGCTAAACAAATTTGACCGCGACGGACAATCGTTTGGCATTCGTCCGCGTCGACGTGAAAGTCCGCAATTCAGCGCACGGTGATGCGACGCCGCACGCAATGGTCGCGTCATCTTGGCTACCGGAGGGCCAGGGGAAGGACCTGGTTCGTCATTGGCGGCATGCCAGTCTATCAGTGCTCAATGGTAGTGCCAGGACAACGCCAATCGCCAAGGACAGGTTTGTGCGAGATGATCGCTTGGCAACCAGAAAAAGGCGGATGCCTACTTAATAGGCGTTGTCGCGCCGTACAGTGGCTAGAGCGAAAAAGGGCTTCCATGCTTCCTACAGCTAGTCTTTAGATTGTGAGGATTATTATGGTTAAACCTGCTCTCTCACCAACGGAAACCGGCGCCCCCACCAATGAGCGGTTTCACCTGATCCAGGCCGCCCCTCTGGCCGGCAGTATCGGTGCGGAAGCTCGCGAACTCATCACATCCTCGGAAGATATCTTCGTCACTGATCAGAGCGGCAGAAAACTGATCGACGGACCGGCAGGCATGTGGTGCATCAACGTGGGACATCGCAACCAAGCCCTGGCCGATACATTGCGCGACCAGGCAATGTCCCTGACCTATTCAACACCGTGGTATACAAGCAACGCTCCCGCGGAGAAGCTTGCGCAGATGCTCGCGGAGCGCGCGCCGGGTGACCTCAACCATGTCTTCTTGACGACTGGTGGTTCATCCGCGGTCGAAACAGCAATACGGCTCGTGCAATTCTACAACAACGTCCGTGGACTGCCGCAGAAGAAGTTGTTGATCTCACGCCAAGGAAGCTACCACGGCTCGACCTACCTGACGGCGTCGCTGAACGGCCGCCCGCGTGATCACGACTGGATGGATGGCGCAGGCGATCTCGTCAGAAAGCTGACTTGCCCCAATCCCTTCCACCGACCGGCGGACTTGTCGCTGGAGGCGTTCGAAGATTTCCTCGTCGATGAGTTCCGCGCGCTCATCGAGCGCGAGGGTGCCCAGCAGATCGCCGCTTTTATCGCCGAACCGATCCAGGCGAGCGGCGGAGTGTTGATGTCGCCGCCGAACTATCTCAAGCGCATGCGAGCGCTCTGCGCCGAAAATGACATTCTGTTTATCGCCGACGAGGTCGTCACCGCTTTCGGACGCCTCGGCCATATCTTCGCATCGCATGATGTGTTCGGAATCCAGCCGGATATGATCACTTTCGCGAAGGGCGTCACCTCCGGATATTTTCCTTTGGGCGGCCTCATGGTGTCCGATCGTCTGCTCAGCGGACTTCGCCGCCTGAACCATCCTAAGGCGAACTTCGTGCATGGTCTGACCTATTCCAGCCATCCCATCGGCTGTGCGGTGGCCATCCGCAATATCGAACTGTTGGAAGATGGCCTGCTTGAGCACGCGCGTGAAATCGGTCCCTATTTTCAGGAGCAGTTGCGGACGCTCGAGGAGCTGCCCCTCGTAGGCGAGGTGCGCGGCGCCGGACTGATGGCGGGGATTGAATGTGTTGCCGACGCCAAGACGGACAATCGTCTCGATCTTGATCTGACCGTCGGCAAGCGGATCGATTTTCACTGCCAGGAGAATGGGTTGCTAGTCCGCCCCCTGATCAACATGTGCGTGATGTCACCGCCGCTGACCATCAGCCGTTCGCAAATCGACATGATGACCGATGCTCTTCGCAAGGGGATTGAAGCCACCGCGGATGACCTGATCCGTGAGGGACTTTGGAAGCCGGCATGATCCGGCCGCCTGCCTTCCTTTTAGGCAGGGCAGATGGCTAGACGACAACCAACCAGCCTGAGCATTTTTGAAGCCGGGCCTGAAGCTCCCTTGGGGTGCCTTCAGGTTCTGAAGCGCAAGCCAGTGAACGCTGAGGATATGGAGCAAGTGCGGTGACGATGCGGGACGCCCTTGGCGATGCTAACCCTTCAGGGTCTGAGAGGGTGTTTCGCCGAAAAGCGACTTGTAGCGCAGCGCAAAGCGGCTCCAGTGAAAGAAGCCCCAATCCATTGCTATGTCAGATACCTTCCGCGGCGAACAACGAGCGTGCAGCAAGTCGCGGCGGGCGCCGTTGAGGCGAAGCATCATCAGGATTCTGTCGAGAGGGATCTGCGTGAAACTTTGGCAGGATGCCCTGAGGTTGAAGGGCGATACACCAAGATCTCGCGACAGCGACTTCACCGAATGGGGCATATCAGGCGCATCGAAAATTCGATCGCGGATCTTTCTATAGATTTTTTCTGTCTGCGCTATGTGCGGCATTTGGCGAACAAGGCTTTTCTGGAAAAGCAGCTCGAAACGATCTGTAATGACGTCCGCGAGCACGTCATCGAAGTCTCCCCACGCGCAGGGATGCGATTGTTGGCGAGCGCCACCGAGCAACGACAGCAGCCAGTCTGCAAGAAAAGCCGCATTCTCTAGCGGCGGTTCGACAAGCTCCGCTATTCTGCTGCGGTCCTCGTCCGCAACAGCATCACGCCTCAGGACGAGCATCAGCAGGTCGCTATCGGCATCCATGAACCCGATGCGATTGGTCCAGTTTAAGGCGAAACCTGAGACGCCGGGCGCTTTTTCGCCGCGGACCAATTCGCTTCGATCGCGTTTAGGGTAGTAATAGAAGATCATGCTGCCTTCAGGCGCCGAGAACATTTGTTCCGTGCCGACACTGATGGTCTCGCGCAAAATCTCCACGCCTGGGAGCAGGATAGCCATGGTTCGACCGTCATAGCCGCCGGTCGAGACCTGTCGGTATTCCTGCCGCCAACCTGGCAAGGACGCTTCCTGCTCCGTTGCGTCATGGAAGGTGGTCTCAAAATACACGCCGCGCGCACCTCCTGCACTACTCTGAAGAATTTAGCGCCGAACCCTCGGTTGAAGAAATTTCAGGACAAGACATCACTCGCTCGCCTGTGCGGCTATCCTAGCGCGGGACGTCGCTCGTCGCTACCGTACCACGCTCCGATTTCAGCCTGACCTGCGATCGTACTATCACCGGATCGTCGACCTCTATCCTTCCCGTTTCGGGTCAGTGCCCAGTTATTGGGCATTTTCCGGAGTCCATCGCGCCGGATGGCCCTCGCCGTTGGTGGGGGCACCACCTGATGCGGCTGCTGAAGCTGATGGTCATCGCCGCGAGCGCTACCTCATGGACGTTCAGCTTGCGTGCTTGTTGGCGTTTTCCGACTTCTGTACGGCGGACAGCAGCCATTCGACAAACAACGGGGCATCTGGATGGCGGCTGCTGCCTGCTGGTTGGATCAGATGAAACGCTTCATCGATAGGCACCGCGAGAGGAAACGGCGCTATCAATCGGCCGGAGGCCAGGGCATGTCCGGCAAGGGAACTGCGGCCCAGTGCTACGCCTGCACAGTCCGCCGCCAACTCAAACGCCGTCAAGGACGAGTCGAGATGCAACCCTGAACCGGCATCGACTTGCTGGGCTCCAGCCGCCTTTAGCCAGATGCCCCAGCCTTCATGATAGCCCAGCACGTGCAACAGGCGATGATGACGCAGGTCTTGCGGACTGTTCAGAGGATTGCGGCCAGGCAATTCGGGTGCGCAAAGGGGCGTGATGGTTTCCCACGTCAGGCGATGGCTGTTGAACCCAGGCCAGTGTCCGGTGCCGTATTGGATGTCGAGATCGAAGTCCTGCGCGTCAAAGGCGTCATTCCAGACGCTTGAAAGCAAGCGGATATTCTTGCCCGGATAACGTTCGAGATATTCGGGCAAGCGCTGAGCCAGCCAATTGACCGAGAAGGAAATGGCGCATCGCACGGTCAGCGAGCTAGTCCGGCGCTGGCCAAACACCTCACGCGTACCGATAGCCAGCCGTTCCATCGCATCCTGCACCTTGGGCAGATAGGCGGCGCCAGATTTGGTGAGCTCCAGGCCGCGCGGGCGGCGGATGAACAGCATATGGTGCAGATGGTGCTCCAACGATTTCACATGTTTGGACACCGCGGCTTGCGTGATGTGCAATTCGGAGGCGGCATGGGTGAAACTGAGCGTACGGGCCGAAGCCTCGAATGCGCGTAGCCATGTCAGAGGCGGCAGGTAACGGTTCATAAGCGCGCTCCAAAACACAGCCATAACTTTTTGTATGGGTATGCCCCCCTAATACGTCCTTTGACGAAACCGCGCCAGCCTGATCATTGGTTGTCGACCATAGGGGAGGGGCCGATGTTTTCAGTTTTCCCAACGGCGCGATTGCGGCCGTCACCGTTTTACGCCTCGGCCGTCGCCGAAGGTATGACCGCGGCAAGCATCTATAACCGGATGATCATGCCCACATCTTATGGTGATCCCGAGGCGGAATACTGGCGACTGATCAACGGCGTCTCTCAATGGGATGTCGGCGTGGAGCGCCAGGTGCAACTGAAAGGGCCGGATGCGGGCCGCCTGGCGCAGATCCTGTCACCGCGCGATCTGTCCAACTGCAAAGTCGGTCAGGGCAAATATGTGCCGCTATGCAACCATAGAGGCACGATCATCAATGATCCGATTCTGCTGAAGCTGGCGGATGACCTTTATTGGCTGTCGATTGCCGATAGCGACATCTGGTTTTGGGCCAGCGCCATTGCTGCCGAACGTGGCCTGACCGTCGAGGTCAGCGAGCCTGACGTCTCCCCCATGGCGCTGCAAGGGCCGAAAGCCGAGGATGTCGTGGCCCATGTATTGGGGGATTGGGTTCGACAGCTGAAGTATTTCTGGTTCAAGGAAACCGAAATCGAAGGCATCCCGGTGGCCGTTCAGCGCTCTGGGTGGTCCAAGCAAGGCGGGTTCGAAATCTATCTGAAAGACGGGACGCGCGGCACTCAGCTTTGGAATATTTTCAAGGAGGCGGGCCAGCCCTGGGGCATTGGCCCAGGCGCTCCTGCCACGGCGGAGCGCACCGAAAGCGGCCTTGTGTCGGTCGGCGGTGATACCGACGACGCGACCAATCCGTTCGAGGTGCGTCTGGGCAAGTACGTTGATCTTCATGTTGCCGATGACGTCGTGGGCATCCAGGCGCTACGCCGGATCGAGGCGGAAGGTGTCAAACGCCATCAGCTCGGTCTGGTGCTTGAAGGCCATGCCCCTGCTCCCCTGGGCTTCCGCCGCCAAGACATCATCCGCAATGGCCAGCGCATCGGCATGATGACCAATTGCGTCTGGTCACCGCGCCTGAAAGCCAACATCGGCTATGCGCTGATCGACGCAGGCGTGCCTGCAGGCGAAACAGTGCAGGTGATGCGCGATCCGGGGCCGGTTTCCGCCAAACTCGTAGAGCTGCCTTTTCTGTAACGCCGGGACCTTGGCCATAGGATCAGAGCATGAGACAGCACTACGACGCCGCCCGCCGCGATGACGCCAATTACGTGGCCCTGTCTCCACTGTCATTCCTGAAAAGGGCCGAGTTGGTCTACTCCGGGCGCGCTGCGGTGACTTATGGCGACATAAGGCGCACATGGGCACAGACTGGCGCTCGCTGCCGTTCGGTCGCGGCGGGGCTGGCGGCTTTGGGCGTGGGGCCGGGGGACACGGTTTCGGTGCTGTCGCCAAACATTCCTGAACTCTTCGAACTGCACTATGCCGTACCCTTGTTGGGGGCTGTGTTGAACACGATCAACACCCGCCTGGAGCCGGAAACCGTCGCCTATATCCTGGCGCATTCGGACTCGACGCTGGTGATTGCCGATACAGCCTTCGCGCCCCTGCTGCGTGAAGCCTTTCGATTGAATGGCAACACGCTCCCTGTGGTTGATATCGTCGATGCGCAGGCGCAGGCTTCTGCCGGGTTCGGCGAACGCAGCTATGACGATCTGGCGGCTCATTCTCCCATGGTATGGGAGCTGCCCAAGGATGAGTGGCAGGCGCTGGCGCTGAATTATACTTCCGGCACTTCGGGGCGGCCGAAGGGCGTGATTTATCACCATCGCGGCGCTTATCTGATGGCGATGGGGACGATTGCCGCATGGGCCTTGCCGCAGCACCCGACCTACCTGTCGGTCGTGCCCATGTTCCATTGCAACGGCTGGACCCATCCCTGGTCGATGGCGATCGTCGGAGCCAACATGGTTTTCACCCGCGATGCGTCGCCAGGCACACTGCTGGAGGCCATGGCGGCGCATCGCGTCACCCATATGGGAGCTGCGCCAATCGTGCTGCAAATGCTCTGCGACGGCCGCGATGCTTCCGCGCAGCCCTTCAATCCCCAGATCAGGGTCATGACCGCGGGTGCACCGCCTCCGCCCGCGGTTCTGGAAAAGGCCACGCAAATGGGTCTCGATGTGATGCAAGTGTACGGTCTGACCGAAACCTACGGTCATATTTCCCAATGTCTTTGGCAGGACGAATGGGAAGCCCTGTCCGTTTCTGCAAGAGCTGAAAAACAGGCGATGCAGGGCGTCGCCTTTCCGATGGTCGAGGACATCCGCGTTGTCGACCGCGACACCGGCACGGATGTACCGCGCGATGGGCTGACACAAGGTGAGATCGCCATTCGCGGCAATACGGTGATGAAGGGATATTACAAGGACGCGACCTCCACCGCGGCGGCCTTCGAGTCTGGCTGGTTCTGGTCCGGTGATGCCGCGGTGGTCCATCCTGACGGGTATATTCAGATCCGGGACCGGCTGAAGGATGTGATCATCTCAGGCGGGGAAAACATCTCGTCCGTCGAGGTCGAGTCCGTTCTATACCGACACCCTGCGATCAGCCTTGCGGCCGTGGTGGCCCGCCCGCATCCGAAATGGGGCGAGAGCCCATGCGCCTTTGTCGAACTGCGCGAGGGCGCGAGCGCGACCGAAGCGGAAATCATTGCCTTCTGTCGCGCCAATATCGCGCATTTCAAAGCGCCGAAAACGGTGGTGTTCGGCCCTTTGCCAAAAACCGCGACAGGCAAGATTCAGAAGTTCATTCTGCGGGCGGCAGCCCGTGACCTGGGGCCTCAGGCATGACTTTTGAAGCACCATTAAAGGACTTGATGTTCAATATCGCCCACATCGCGCCATGGTCCGGCGATGCGATGGGTGATCTCGAGATAGCGTCAGCGATCCTCGAAGAGTTCGGCCGCTTTTGTGCCGAGGAAATCGCACCGCTGAATGCCGCGGGCGACCGCATCGGCTCGCACTGGGACGGAGGTCACGTCCAAACGCCGCCCGGATTCCGTGAGGCCTATGCCAAGTTCATGGACATGGGCTGGCAGGGGTTGCGTCATCCTTCGGAATTTGGCGGGCATGATATGCCCCGCGCTGTCGCCGCTGCGGCGACCGAAATCATCAACGCGGCCAATATGAGTTTTGCGCTATGTCCTCTTTTGACCGATGGCGCGATCGAGGCGCTTCTGCGTTTCGGGTCGCCTGAAATCCAACAGACCTATCTGCACAATCTGGTTTCCGGCAAATGGACCGGCACGATGAATCTGACCGAGCCGCAGGCGGGCAGCGATCTGGCCCTGATACGGACAAGAGCCGAACGCCAGGCGAATGGCACCTATCAGATCTCCGGAACAAAGATCTTCATCACCTATGGCGAGCATGATCTGGCCGAGAATATCATTCACCTCGTCCTTGCTCGAACGCCTGGCGCGCCCGACGGCGTCAAGGGCATCAGCCTGTTTCTCGTGCCGAAACTGCTGGTGGGCGAAAGTGGCGAACCCGGCGCGCAAAATTCGCTCCGCTGCCAAAGCATTGAACACAAGCTCGGCGTCAGAGCGAGCCCGACGTGCATGCTCGAATTCGAAAGCGCCACGGGCTATCTGATCGGCCGCGAAAACGCCGGGCTGGAATTCATGTTCACGATGATGAACGCGGCCCGCTTCGCCGTAGGCGTTCAAGGGGTTGCGATAGGCGAACGTGCATATCAAATGGCTCTGTCTTACGCAAAGGCCCGTATACAGGGCCGTCCAGTCGGTGGTAGCTCCCTTGAGGCAGTTCCCATTATCCTTCACGCCGATGTCCGCCGCATGCTGGCGCACATGCGCGCCACGACCGAAGGGGGCCGTGCCCTTGCCGCCGCTGCCGCGGGATGGCAGGACCGTGCGCAGTTTGCCGCCACGCCGGAACTGAGAGCGGAGGCCCTGGCGATAGGTGAATTTCTTGTGCCGCTGGTCAAGGGCTTCTGCACCGAGATGAGCCTGCAGGTCGCATCAACCGGCGTGCAGATTTATGGTGGCATGGGATTCATCGAAGAAACGGGCGTTGCCCAGTACTACCGCGATGCACGAATCTTGCCGATCTACGAAGGTACAACGGCCATCCAGGCCAATGATCTGCTGGGCCGCAAGACGCTTCGGGACGGTGGATCAACGGCGAGACGCCTCGCTGCATTGATAGCTCAAACAGAAAATGCCCTACGGCAAGGCTCGCCCGTGGCGCAGGAGATCGCCGCGCAGTTGTCCGGCGCGCGGGAAGCATTTGAGTCCGTCGTTGCCCATCTGGTTGCGGTCAAGCCAACGGAGTTGAACGCCGCTTATGCCGGCGCCGTGCCCTATCTGATGCTGGCTGGCAATCTTGTAGCGGGCTGGCAACTGGCCCGCTCGGTCCTCGTCGCCGAAGCGGAACTGGAGGACGGCCAAGATCCCGATTTCATGACCGCCAAGATCGCCACGGCACGGTTCTACGCCCGACACATTCTCGGGGAGACCGACCTTCAGCGAGCCCGGGTCATGGACGGCGCCGCAAGCCTGTTGGACATCGAATTCTGAATAGAACAATCAACCCTCTTCAACTCGGGAACAGGACCGTACAATGGCCATCCAAATCGACATCACCCGATACAAGAACCTTGCCGTGGAGGCTCATGACGAGGGGGTTTGGGTCGTAACGCTGAACCGCCCCACCAAACGCAATGCGCTGGATGCCGACACGATCGAGGAACTGGTCGACTTTTTTTCCACCGCGCCTCGCGCGGGTGTGCGCGCGATTGTGCTGGCCGGGTCGGGGGACCATTTCTGCGCGGGACTCGACTTGATCGAACATCATCAAGCTGACCGCAGCCCGGCGGACTTCATGCATATTTGCCTGCGCTGGCACGAGGCCTTCAACAAAATGGAATATGGCGGCGTGCCGATCATAGCGGCGCTGCAGGGTGCCGTCGTCGGCGGTGGGCTGGAATTGGCGAGCGCCGCCCATATCCGGGTGATGGACAAGACAACCTATTTTGCACTGCCTGAAGGCCAGCGCGGGCTTTTCACCGGCGGCGGCGCAACGATCCGCGTCACCGATCTGGTGGGCAAGGCGCGCATGATCGACATGATGCTGACGGGCCGGGTGTATCAAGGGCAAGAAGCGGTCGATCTGGGGCTTGCGCAGTACATCGTCGAAGGCTCAAGTTTCGAGAAGGCCCTGGAACTCGCCCACAAAACAGCGCAGAACCTGCCCCTGTCCAACTTTGCGATCTGCTCCGCTGTGAGCCATATGCAGAATATGTCCGCGCTGGATGCCGCTTACGCCGAGGCTGTCGTCGCGGGTGTGGTGAACACCCAGCCGGAAGCACGTGCTCGGCTCGCCGCCTTCGCCGACAAAAGCGCGGCGCGTGTGCGGGCCAACTATTGATAGACGTCACGCCTGTCGATATTGAAAGCCTGCACGGAGCGTCTTGCGGCGCCCTGAGAAACGCATTTCCCGGCGATGAAAAAGTTGACGCACTGAAGGAACGCGCCGTTCCGCAGAGTTCCGCGCCGCTGATGCTCGAGGGTCAGCTTCTCGCAGATGCGGCGTGAATTTCCGATAGGGTCAAATGGCAACCGACTGTTGAGGTCGATACCGTCGGTAGGGAAAAGCCGTGCGCATGGGCCGCCTGGCAGCCTGCGACGAGGTGTATCGTCGTTGTGAAGCGTTGAATTCGTCTCTGCCTTTGGCCTTTCGGTGGTTAGGATAGCGCGTCCTGTCTTAGGAATAGCAGCCGCGCTCCACCGCCAGCCTCTTAACCAGTGCCGACACCGTGTCGATAGCCGGTGTCGGTTTGCCGGTCAGCCTTCCAAGTTCCTGCACCGCACTGACCAGCGCGTCGATTTCCATCGGCCGCCCGCGTTCCAGGTCCTGCAGCATCGAGGTCTTGTGCTCGCCGACATCGCCGGCCCCCTTGATGCGGCGGTCCACCCCGATCGGAAAACGCACGCCGAGGCTTTCGCCGATCGCTTGCGCCTCCAGCATCATGGTGCGGGCCAGCGTGCGAGTGCCTTCGTCGGCGACAATTGCGGCCAGCGTGGAGCCGGTCAGCGCCGAGATCGGGTTGAAGGAGAGGTTGCCCCACAGCTTCACCCAGATTTCGCTGCGGATATCCTCGCGCACCGGCGCTTGCAGGCCGGCCTTGACCATTTCCTCGGCCAGTTGCGTCACCCGTTCGCTGCGTTCGCCCGAGGGTTCGCCGAGCGAGAAGCGCTTGCCCTCGACATGGCGGATGAGGCCGGGCGCGTCGACCTCGACGGCGGGATAGACGACAGAGCCGATGACGCGCTGCGGCCCGATCCGCTGCCAGATCGCGCCGCCGGGATCGACAGCGCTCAGCCTGGTGCCTTCGAGTTGCCCGCCGACGCCGTGGAAATACCACCAGGGCACGCCGTTCTGCATGGTGACGACAGAAGTGTGGTCGCCGAGCAGCGGTGCGATCTGGTCAAGGGCCGAGGTGAGGGAATGGGCCTTCAGCGCCAGCACGACATAATCCTGGGCGCCAAGTTCGTCGGCCTTGGCGGCGGCTCTCACCGGCGCCACCGATTCCTCACCGTCTTCGATCAGGCGCAGGCCATTAGCCCGGATCGCTTCGAGATGGGCGCCGCGCGCGACGATCGACAGGTCGGTGCGGCCGGCGATCGCCAGTCTGGCGGCGAGATAGCCGCCGATCGCGCCGGCGCCGAAAATGGTGATCTTCATCGTCAAAGCCCAAGTTTGGCGGCAAGGCCGATGCGCTGCAGCTTGCCCGTCGCGCCCTTGGGGATTTCGTCCAGGATCAGCACCTTGCGCGGCACCTTGAAGTCGGCGAGCCGCGTCGCAGCGTGAGCGCGGATGTCGCCTTCGCTGGCGCTCATGCCTTCGCGCAGCACCACGGCGGCCGCCACCTCCTCGCCGAGCTTGTCATGCGGCATGGCGAAGGTGACGACCTGCGCCACCGCCGGATGGTCCATCAGCACGTCGTCGACCTCGAGCGGCGAGATCTTTTCGCCGCCGCGGTTGATGATCTCCTTCAGCCGGCCGGTGACCCTGAGATAGCCATCTTCGTCGAGCACGCCCTGGTCGCCGGTGTGGAACCAGCCATGCGCGAAGGCCGTGGCGTTGGCCTCCGGGTTCTTTTCATAGCCGGCCGTGACATTGGGTCCGCGAATGACGATCTCGCCGGTCTCGCCGGCTGTCAGCAGCCGGCCGTCTGGCGCCATCACCGCCACCTCTGGTCCGGCGCCGGCGCCGACGCTGCCCGGCTTGCGCTGGCCCGGCGGCAACCGGTTCGACGCCATCTGGTGCGCGGCCTCGGTCATCCCGTAGGATTCGATGACCGGACAGCCGAAGGTCGCTTCCAGCTCCGCCATCACTTGCGCCGGCAGCGACGCCGAGGACGAGCGGATGAAGCGCAGGCGTGCCGCCGCCAGCACTTCGGCATTGCGCGCCGCCCGCGGCAGGATCGCCTGGTGCATGGTCGGCACCGCCGTGTACCAGCTCGGTTTGGCGTCGCCCAGCCACTGGAAGAACCGCAGCGCGTTGAAGCCCGGCGTGCAGTAGATGCTGCCGCCCGCAGCCAGCGACGACAGGACCGCCGCGATCAGGCCATGGATGTGGAACAGCGGCATGATGTTGAGGCAGCGGTCATCGGCGGTCAGGCCGAGCGTCGCGCCGATATGAGCTGCCGAGGCGGCGATGTTGGCATGGCTGAGCGGCACCAGTTTTGGCCGCGATGTCGTGCCCGACGTGTGCAGCAGCAGCGCGATGTCGCCATCCCCTGCCATGTCAGGCGCCGCCTGTGGGCCGATCGGTGCGCCCTCGATGGTGAAACTGCCGGCAGGCGTATCGGGTTGCGCGACGAGCCTGAGCACGCCGATGCCGAGCCGTTCGGCCACCGCCGCGGCCGGCCCGGTCTCGGTTTCCGCGACAAGGATCGCCTTGGCGCCGATGTCGGTGAGGTAGAAATCGAGCTCGTCGGCGCGGTAAGCGGGATTGAGCGGCGCCGTTGAGGCAGTGGCCGCCACAGCGACGAAGGCTGTGGCCATCTCCGGCCCGTTCGGCAGCACGATCGCCATCCGGTCGCCCTTGCCGATGCCGAGCGCATGCAGCCGCTCGGCCGTGGCCTTGATCAGGGCGCGCAGCCCGCCATGGGTCAGTGTTGCCCTGTCGGGCGCCAGGATCGCCGGCGCGTCATCGTCGCCGGCGGCGAGACGGCGGGAAAGTCCTTGCGAATTTGCTTTGCTGGTCATGGTCACCGACTATCGTTCCAATCCGTTAAAATAAGCCGCGACACACAGATGCGATGCAGCCGGCCATCAATATCCTAGCGCCATCCCGTCCTTGCGCGGGTCGGAGGCGCCGGTGAGCGTGCCCTTTTCCCAGTCGATCAGCACCGCCTGGCCGCCGCCAAGCGGCTGATGCGGCTCGACGACGCGATGGCCGCGCTTGCGCAAGCCTTCGACCGCCGCGGCGGGAACGCTGCGCTCCGCCTCCACGGTGTCATCATTGTAGAACACACGCGGCGCATCCAGCGCCTGCTGCGGGTCCATGCCGAAGTCGATCATGTTGGTCAGAAGGTGGACATGGCCGAACGGCTGGTAGCCGCCGCCCATGACGCCGAACGGCATCACCACGCGGCCGTTCTTCGTCGCCATGCCAGGCATGATCGTGTGCATCGGCCGCTTGCCGGGCGCAATCGCGTTCGGATGCGCCGGGTCGAGGCGGAAGCTCGAGCCACGGTTCTGCAGCACAACACCGGTCTTCGGAGCGACGACGCCGCTGCCGAAGGAATAATAGGTCGAGTTGATGAAGGAGACCGCATTGCGGTCGCGGTCGACGATCGAGATGTAGACCGTGTCGCTGCCGGGCAGTTCCAGGCGCGGCAGATGCGTCATGGCGCGGTCGCGATGGATTTCGGCGCGCAGCCGGTCGGCATAGGCACCGGACAGGAGCTGTTTCACCGGCACCGGGACATGGTCCTGGTCGCCGATGAAGCGGTCGCGGTCCTGATAGGCCAGCCGCCCGGCCTCGATCTCCAGATGCAGGCGCTCGGCGCCATTGGGGTCAAGGCCGCCGAGCTTGAAGCCGGACAGCACGTTCAACATCAAAAGCGCCGTCAGCCCCTGATTGTTCGGCGGCATCTGGTGGATGTCATGGCCGCCATAGGTGGTGCTGACCGGCGCCACATAGTCGCCCTTGGTCGCGGCGAAATCCTCTTGGCTATGCAGCCCGCCCAATTCCCTGAGCCGGCGCACCATGTCGTCGGCGACAGCGCCTTCGTAGAAGCCGGCGCGACCCTGTTTGGCGATTATCCGCAAGGTGGCGGCGAGTTCCGGCTGGCGGTGGACCTCCCCCGCCCGTGGCGCCTTGCCGCCGGGCAGGAAGATGCGCGCGGCGTGTTCGTCGGCGGTAAGGTCGATCTCCGGGTCCGCCCAGTCGAAGGCGACGCGATCATGCACGACATAGCCGTTCTCGGCATAGTGAATGGCGGGTGCCAGCACCTCGGCAAGGTCCTTGCTGCCATGGTCCTCGAGCAGCCGGCACCATGCGTCGATGGCGCCCGGCACCGTCACTGCGTGCGATCCCTGCTTGGGAAGCTCGCTGAAACCCCTGTCCAGATACCAGTCCACGGTCGCTGCCGCCGGCGCGCGGCCAGAGCCGTTGAAGGCCAGCACGTCCCCTTGTCCCGACTGGCAGTAGAGCACGAAGCAGTCGCCGCCGATGCCGGTCGATTGCGGCTCGACCACGCCCTGCACAGCGGCGGCGCAGACCGCCGCGTCCATGGCATTGCCGCCAGCGCGCAGCATCTCGATCGCCGCCAGCGTCGACAGCGGGTGCGATGTAGCGGCGACCGCTTCCGTGGCGCGAACCGGCGAGCGGCCGGGAAACTGGAAATCACGCATTCTGTTTTTCAATCCCTTGGTCTGATGGATGCGACGTTGCCGCCATCGCTTGATGCGACATGGCAGCGCGTCCCTCGGCTTTTCGACAGCGGCGCATGCCGCCAGATCTCCTCGTCATGACACCGGCACTTTTCATGCGCGGACCCGGTAGGGCGTCAGCCGCGTTTCCAGCGCGTTCAGCGCCGAGATGATTGCGAAGTTGAGGGCCAGATAGATCGCACCGGCAGCCACAAAAACCTCCACGGCGCGATAGGTCTGCGAAATGAGCCCCTGCGCGATACCGGTGATCTCCATGAGCGTAATGATGGATGCAAGCGACGTGCCCTTGACCATCAGGATGATCTCGTTGGTGTAATTCGGGATCGCTTGACGAAGGGCCAGCGGCAGCACGATTAGCCGCAGCGTCAGCAGCTTCGACATGCCGGAGGCTGTAGCGGCCTCGGTCAATCCTCGCGGCACGGCCTTGATCGCGCCGCGCAGGATTTCACTTCCATAAGCTGCTTCATTGAGACTGAGCGCCACGATGGCGCACCAGTGCGGCTCGCGGAACAGCCACCAGATTCCGATCGCCTGGAGCGACGGGCGAAACTGGCCGAGACCATAGTAGATGAGGAATATCTGTACCAGCAGGGGCGTTCCGCGAAAGACTGCAACGAAGGCACGGATGGGCCATATCACGATGCGGCGATTTCCCTGTTGGGCGAGCGCCAGCAGCAATGCCAAAAAGAAGCCGATGACCATCGAGGCTGTTGTAAGCAGCAGTGTCAATGGCAGGCCAGCAAGCAGGACGGGAATGATCTCGAGAAAGAAGGCGAAGTCGATCACGCGTGAACCATGCCTCTCCAGGCCCGCGCCTCGCTAAAACGGAAGACGGAAGCGGTCACGACGGCGATGACGAAGTAGAGCGCGGCGGCGGCAATATAGAAGATGAAAGGTTCTCGTGTCGAACCCGCTCCGATCTGCGCCTGGCGCATCAGTTCGACGAGGCCAATGACGGAGATCAGCGCCGAGTCCTTCAGCACCAACTGCCAGACATTGCCGAGGCCCGGCAGCGCGTGGCGCATCAGTTGCGGCACGATGACAAGGCGCAACGATTGATATCGAGACAGGCCAAGCGCCTTGCAAGCCTCGAACTGGCCGCGATCCACGGCCTGGTAGGCACCGCGATAGACTTCTCCCTGATAAGCCCCCGATATGATGCCGATCGCCAGGACACCGGTTGCAAACGTCGGCAGCCCGACGAAGCCATCGCTACCAAACAACGTGCCGATCTGCGTCAGGGCGATGCTGCCGCCATAGTAGAGGAGATAGATCGTCAGCAAGTCTGGCACACCGCGAAATACAGTGCCGTAGACATGGGCGAGCCAGGCCGGGACGCGGCGGGAAGACAGGCGACCGGCCGCGGCCGTGGCGCCGAGGGCCGCACCGAGGATAAAGCCGAGAACGGACAGTGCAAGCGTGACACTGGATGCGGCGAGCAGAGCTGCTCCCCAGCCGCCCTGCTGAAAACCCAAGATATGCATAATATTGGTCATGTAAGTCATAGCCTTTCAGCGCGCTGCCCGACGCGGACGGCTCGCTCCGCCACGCCGGGCAGGTTCGCCCGCGCCTACTTCATCGGCGTCACATCGGTTTTCACCCATTTCTCCGAGATGCGCTTGATGGTGCCGTCGGCTATAGCCCCGTCGATTGCCGCATTGAGCATCTCCTTGAGCTTGGTATCTTCCTTGCGCAGCCCCGCACCGGTTCCACGACCGAAAAGGCCGCCCACAAAGCCCGGTCCGGCAAGGGTGTAATCGGCAAATTCAGGTTTTGAGAGTGTCGCGGCGAGCGCCGTCCGCTGCGCGAAAAGAGCGTCGACGCGGCCGGCGGCGAGGTCGAGATCATGTTGCTCGGTGGTCTTGTACTCGCGGATTTCCACCGTGTCGCCGAAGTATTTCTTGACGAAATCGAGCATCATCGTGGCCGCCTGTACGCCGACCACCTTGCCTTTCAGCAGCGGCTTCAATTTCTCGATCGCGGCCTTGGAAGCAGCCTCGTCGTCAAGATTGAACTTCTCCGCGGAAACACCGAGCTTGCCAAGCTCGCTGTCCTTGGCAACGGCGAATCCACCCGGATCGACCGCATAAGGCTGGGTGAAATCTATGGTTTCGAGCCGCTTCGGCGTGATGAACATGCCGGCCATGATCACATCGAACTTGCCGACCTTCAGCGACGGAATAAGTCCGTCCCAGTCCTGGGCGATGATGGTGCATTTGACCTTCATCCGCTCGCAAAGATTGTTGGCGAGTTCGATCTCCAGTCCGTCGAGCTTGCCGTCCGCGTTGGTGAAGTTCCACGGAGCGTAGGCGCCCTCCGTGGCAATGGTTATGGACTTGGGCGCATCTTCTGCCAACGCTGTGTGCATGAAGCCGAACATGCTGAGTGCGGCCGCGGCTACGGCCAAACGATTGAATTTCATTTGGTTCCCCTTTTTTTGATAGGCTGATTGAACTGTTCCCGCGCCCGGCCGCATTGCCGGTTCGAGGCCACTCCTGCCCGGCCGGCTTTCGTCACCGGCTGGGACTCACGAACTCGGCCAGCAGCGGCGCTGTGCCGAGAACATGTTCCTGCATCACCTGTTCCGCGTGATGTGCGTCGCCGGAGCGCAAGGCAGCGATTACGGCGGCATGCTCCTCGCGCGCGGAAAGCGGTTTGTTACAATCGTCGAACCAGATGCGCATGTAAGGCTCGATGACCACATGCAGCGCCGATATCTGGTGGATCAGCTTGGGCCTCTGGCTCAACGCACAGATGCGGCCATGGAATTCCTGGTGGCGGACGACCCAGTCGCCGCCGCCGCTCTGGCCCGCACGCTCCATGCGCTCGAGCAGGCGGTCGAGTTCCTCGAACTCCTCGTCGTCGATCCGGGGCACCGCCAGCCTGACGGCGAGTCCCTCCAGAACCGAGCGAATCTCGAAAATCTCGAAAAGTTCATCGACAGTGAGGCCCGCGACCACGCATCCCCGATTAGGACGAAGGACCACCAGCCCGTCGGAGGCCAGGCGCCGAAAGGCTTCCCTCACCGGCATGCGGCTCATGCCGATCTCGGCGGCAATCTCCTCGGGAATGAGCCTGTCGCCCGGTTTGTAGCGGCCGAGGCGAAGGGCTCTCTGAACGTGATTGTACGCCTCTACTTCCGCAGTGGCGGACATCTCTGGAAAGTTCGTCGCCATGGGACCTCAAAAAGTATTTTTGTATCCACGTATCATCAAAGCCGCATTTTGATGCATCGTCAATACCCCGTGACGCACCGCGGCGGACCGGAGATCCGATGGGCTGGTTCGGACGTGAGGAAGGAACTGCAAGAACCTGGGCGACGTCTCGATCGGTCGCTTCCGGCTTCCGGAATCAAGGCCGTCCTCAATACGGGTAGCCACAGTATGTCAGCCGAATTGCCTTCCCACTCGTTTGGTGCAATCTGCTTTCATGAAGATATCGGGCTCCGATCTCCATCTGTTTCGCGTTTTTGAAAGCGTGGTCCGCAATGGCGGCATGTCTGCAGCTCAGATGGAACTGTCGCTTAGCCAACCTACGATCTCCAACCATCTGACGGCGCTTGAACAGCGGCTCGGCGTGAAGTTGTGCGAACGGGGGCGTCGCGGGTTTTCACTGACGGAGGAAGGGCGGCGGGTTTACGAAATCACCACGGAAATCACCGGGATGCTGGACGCCGGTTCGGCCCGGCTTTCGCGTGTCAGAAGCGCTTTGGCGGGAAAGGTCGGCGTCGGCATTGTTGACTGCCTCGCGACCGACCCAAGTTTCCGACTGGCCGATGCAATTGCCGAGCTTTCCAAAGCTGCGCCGGAAATCGAGATGGATCTCAAGATCATGCGCCCCAACGACATAACGAAGGCCGTGGCGGAAAGCGAAATAGACATTGGGATAGGTGGCTCCGACATCAAAGTCGCAAGCGTGCAATACCAGGTCCTCTACCACGAAGAGCACGCGGTATTTTGCGCTTCGACGCATCCCTTGTTTCGCCGAAATGACGAGATGATTACGAGTGCGGAATGCTACGGCCATCCTTGGGTAGAGAGAGGCTATTGGTATGGGATTCGGCGTCATCGCTTCGACACCGCCGCCGCGAACCGGGTGGCCTTTGATATCGAGGCGCAGCTTCTGATGGTCCTGTCGGGCGCCTACCTCGGGGTCCTGCCGATACATTTTGCCCGCGTGTTCGAACAGCAGGGGCGTCTTCGCCGACTTCCCCTAGCCGACGAGGCTTATTCCGCCGACATCGAGGTCGCCACGCGAACAGGCGAGCAGGCCGCCAACGTCGCCTATGTCCGCGACGCAGTCATCAGGGCGCATCGGATGCATTTGTAAAAACCAATATATCGGTTCTCTGAATGATATTCTTGCCACGCCGATGGAGGTCTAGCCTCTGGCACGGCTGGCGAACCGCTGCGCAAAAATGCGCACCTGCGGACTTCTCTGCCAAACGCGCAACTTCGAATTGGTTGCCACGTCGGGTGTCGATATTTGGCCTTAAGGTATGGAATGAGCACGGACGCTCTGCTGTTTCGCAACCTTCCTAGTTTTTCGCCGGAAGCGGTCAGGCGCCTCGTGGCCACCCGGTACGGGATCGACGGGACGTACACGCAACTGGCTTCCGAGCGCGATCTGTCCTGGCGGATCGACGGCACCGACGGCCGCGACGTCGTCGTGAAGATATCGAACATAGGCGAACCTGAAGGCGTCGTGGATATGCAGGTCAAAGCCCTGAACCATATCTTCGAGCGCGATCCGTCTCTGCCGGTGCCTCGCGTCGTTCCCTCCCTCGCCGGCGCGCCATATGAATGGATCGAGGACGAGCGCGGCTGCCGGCACATGGTGCGTGTGCTTACCTTCCTTCCGGGGAAGGTCATGGAGCAGGTTGAGGAAGCCTTTTCCGCCGCCACTCGGTTCAACATCGGTGTGATGGTAGGACGGCTGGCCTATGCGCTGCGCGATTTTTTTCATCCGTACGCCGGCAGCAATGTGCACCTCTGGGACATTTCACGTGCCCTGGCCTTGCGCCCGCAGACAGCAAAAGTCTCCGACCTCAGGCTTCGGCAATTGTGCGAGGAAATCTTCGAGCGCGCCGAGCGCTTTACCCTTCCGCAATTGTCGAAGACGCGTCGCCAAGTCGTGCATCAGGATTCGCATGGCGGCAATATCCTGGTCGATCCGACGGACAGCACATCGCCGGTGGGCATCATCGATTTTGGCGATATGGGCCACAATTCCATCGTCGCGGACATCGTGACCGCTTCCGAGACTTTCGCGGACTTCGATGACGATCCGATCGCCTACCTTTGCGACGTGACCTCAGGCTTCGATTCGATATACCCGCTTGAAGAAAACGAGGTCGATCTCCTTTTCGATGCGCTGCTTCTGCGCCTCGCCATGGCTACCGCGATTGTCGAGGCGAGGGGGGCCACCAGTGAATCCGGCATCCCCCACATCGAAAACGCCGGCCAATATCCTCGAATGATGGAGTTGCTGAGCCGGCAAGGCCGCGCAGAGGCGGTGCGCCGGCTTCGCCAGGCGTGCCGGTTTCCGGTGTACGGCGCCATAAGCAAGGATGGCGAGCATCTCACATATGACTATGACTTGCTCAGGCGCGAGCGCGAAGCTCACCTGGGACCGATATGGCATTTCTACGCCAAGCCATTGCACATCACCCGCGCCCGCGGCGCCTGGATGTATGCCGCCGATGGCACTGCCTATCTGGATGTCTACAACAACGTCCCCCAGATCGGTCATTGTCACCCGCACGTGGCGAAAGCGATCTACCGCCAGGCCAGCGCGCTGAACACCAATACCCGGTATATGTGCGACGTGGCTGTCGAGTACGCGGCGCGCCTGACCGCCGACCTGCCTGATCACCTCGACACCTGCATCTTCGTCAATTCGGGCAGCGAAGCCAACGACCTGGCGATGCAGATAGCCTCTTCGCTCAGCAGGCAGGACGGGGGTCTGATAATTGACCAATCCTACCATGGATGCACGGAGCTGACGACGGCCCTGTCCAATGAAAGCTGGCGTCATCTTCCCGCTGACGAGCATCCCAAACGCATTGAGACACTGACGGCCCCGGATATGTATAGGGGCCGTTTTTCCCGCGACCCCCAAGCGGCAGCGAAATATGCCGCCGACGCCGACAGGGCGATAGCCGCCTTGCGCGAAAGAGGCCACAGGCCGGCAGCATTCATGGTCGACACGGCCCTGTGTTCGAGCGGGGTACTGCGGGCGCCTGAAAACTACTTCAATCTTGTCGCGGAAAAGGTCCGGGCGACGGGCGGATTTGTCATCGCGGACGAGGTGCAGGCCGGTTGTGGCCGCATGGGAACTTTTTGGGGTTTCCGGGCAAACGGGCTCAAGGACGAAAACATCGATTTCATAACAATGGGCAAGCCGGTTGGAAACGGCCACCCCCTTGGCGTCGTCATTCTCAGCTCGGAATTGATGAAGCGGTTCCTCAATGGCACCTACCCGCTGTTGTTCAGCACATTCGGCGGCAATACCGTCGCGTGCGCGGCCGGGATGGCTGTGCTGGACGTCCTTGAGCGAGAGGATCTGATCAAGCGGAGCGCCGCCATCGGGGAGTATCTGCGCCAGGAGCTTGGGCGCCTGGCTGAACAGCACCCCGTGATCGGCGACGTACGCGGGCTTGGAATGATGACTGGCGTGGAATTGGTGACGGATCGCCTGACGAAGGAGCCGGCCATCACACTGACCGAGCGACTCATCGAAGACATGCTTGCCCGCAACATCCTCATCGGGAAAGGCACGCCCAACACGCTCAAGTTACGCCCCCCGCTGATTTGGTCGCGCGGCGAAGTCGACATCTTCGTCAACGCTCTCGACGACAGCTTGAGAAAGCACCAATGAGGCCGCCAATGCCTTTGCTGGAGAATGGGTGACAGTCTCGCAGACAATCGGGAGGGGAGGGCAACGCCACTCTCCTTGCCTTCGAGAATGCAGCAACGGCCTGCCACCAGAATGGCGGGCGCCACAACAGGAGAATCTTCATGAAGAAGGAGCTACTCGGACTGGCTGTCACGATGACGGCCGTCCTGTTTTCCGCAGGCGTCTCGTTGGCGCAGGACAAGGTCGTCAACGTCTACAACTGGTCTGATTATATCGACAGTTCCATCCTTGATGATTTCACCAAGGAGACCGGCATCAAGGTCGTCTACGATACGTTCGATTCGAACGAAATTCTTGAAACCAAGCTGCTTGCCGGGGGCTCCGGCTATGACGTGGTGGTTACCACCGGGCCGTTCCTGGCCAGGCAAATTCAGGCCGGCGTGTTCCAGAAGCTCGACAAGTCCAAGCTGCCGAACCTCAAGAACATGTGGCCCGACGTGATGGCTCGCCTGGCCAAGTATGATCCGGGCAACGAATATGCCGTCAACTATATGTGGGGCACCACCGGCATCGGCTACAATGTCGACAAGGTGAAGGCTGCGCTCGGCGACGTGCCGATCGACAGCTGGGACGTGCTCTTCAAGCCGGAGAATGCGGCCAAACTAAAGGACTGCGGCATCAATATCGTCGATGCTCCGGAGGAGACCGTGGCCGTTGCCATGAACTATCTCGGCAAGGACGGCGACAGCAAGAAGAAAGAGGACCTCGAAGCCGGCGGTGACATCTACACGAAAATCCGATCCTACGTCCGCACCTTCAACTCTTCTTCCTACATCAACGATCTGGCGAATGGCGATAAATGCATCAGCATCGGCTGGTCGGGCGACGTGCTGCAGGCCAAGAACCGCGCCAAGGAAGCCAAGAACGGGGTCAACGTCGAATACCTGATCCCCAGGGAAGGCACCTATATGTGGTTCGATAACCTGGCGATACCCGCCGATGCCAAGCATGTCGATGAGGCGCACGCCTTCATCAACTACCTGATGCGGCCGGAAGTCATTGCCAAGTCAACCAACTATGTCCAGACGGCCAACGGCAATCTCGCCTCGCAGAAATTCATCGACGAAGCGGTGTTGAAGAACCCGTCGGTTTATCCGCCGCAGGAAACGCTGAAGAAGCTCTTCACGATTTCTCCGTACGGATCCAAGGAGCAGCGCGTCCTCACCCGCCTCTGGACGCAGATCAAGACGGGCAGCTAAACGGGATATGGATGGGGCGGTCGCCGCCCCATTTTTCCAGCGGCGCCCCGAGGTGCGGGTCTGTCGCCACACTGACAGGCATGCGCAGAAGAATGGCGGGCGGAATCTCTTGGGCGGTAACGCGCAGATTCACCCGCGGGCGGATCCCAATGCGGAGCCATCCATATCAAAATCGCCGACTTTGCTTCGATTTAAAATAGGGAGGAACAATGCCGTTCCCGGATCTAATCCAGCCCGAACTGGGCGCTTATGTCAGCAGTGTCGGCATGCCGGACGACTTTGCCCAATTCTGGGCGTCGACCATCGCCGAGGCCCGCCAGGCCGGCGGTGAGGTCAGCATCGTGCAGGCGCAGACGACCCTGACGGCGGTCCAGTCCTTCGATGTCACCTTTCCGGGATACGGTGGTCACCCGATCAAAGGATGGCTGATCTTGCCGACGCATCACGAGGGACGGCTCCCTCTCGTCGTGCAGTACATCGGCTATGGCGGCGGCCGCGGCTTGGCGCATGAGCAACTGCATTGGGCGGCGTCAGGCTTTGCCTATTTCCGAATGGATACACGCGGGCAGGGAAGCGACTGGAGCGTCGGTGAGACCGCCGATCCCGTCGGCTCGAACTCGTCCATTCCCGGCTTTATGACGCGTGGCGTGCTGGACAAGAATGACTACTATTACCGGCGCCTGTTCACCGATGCCGTGAGGGCGATAGATGCTCTGCTCGGACTGGACTTCGTCGATCCCGAACGCATCGCGGTTTGCGGTGACAGTCAGGGCGGCGGTATTTCGCTCGCCGTTGGCGGCATCGACCCGCGCGTCAAGGCCGTAATGCCCGACGTGCCATTTCTGTGCGACTTTCCGCGCGCTGTGCAGACTGCCGTGTGCGATCCCTATTTGGAAATCGTTCGTTTTCTGGCCCAGCATCGCGAAAAGAAGGCGGCGGTCTTTGAAACGCTCAACTATTTCGACTGCGTCAACTTCGCCCGGCAGGCCAAGGCGGCGGCGCTGTTTTCGGTGGCCCTGATGGACGAAGTCTGCCCGCCCTCTACCGTGTATGGCGCATTCAATGCCTATGCAGGCGAAAAGACCATCGTAGAATACGAATTCAACAACCACGAGGGTGGGCAAGGTTATCAGGAGCGCCAACAGATGACGTGGCTCAGCAGGCTGTTCGGTGTCGGCTGATGTTTTGAGCGGCCGCTCGCTAAATCCGGCAATACGAGCAATTATTACGCGTCTCGCGCTAAGTTGTCCGGCCGGGAAGATTTCAATAGCGACGGCCAGCTACAGTGATGGTTCGAACCGCACATACGCGTGCCCGGCTGCAAATAGCGTTCGCTATATGAGCTAGCGATTTCGGCAAATTGGGGCGATCGGCCGCCCGGCATTCCATTTCCAATTTGATCCAGTTCAGGCAGCAGAAAGATGCTGTCTCTGAGCGTCCCGGCGGGCGCCGACAGCGACGTTGTCGGCTTCGACGCAGGCTACCTCGATGGGGAGTAAGGCTCAGTGAGCCGAATGCAATGTCGGATTTCCGACGCGACATCCCGAAAGCAGGCCGTCCGCTTTCGGCCCCAATGCTGCCGGGCGGTAATGCGCCACTGGTGTGCCATTGGCCTCCACCAACGCACAGCGGTAGACTAGTTGATTGGTTACGAGGACAGAGACTGCTAGCAACGGGGACGGCATATGTCGGCGACTGCGTTTGCATTGACTGGATTCATCTCGTGGGCACTGGGACTGCTGATCGTGATGGAAGCGATCCGTACATATCTGGTGATCTCTGGAAAGGTCGCAGCAAACGGCTTTACGCCAGATAACGCGGCTCTTTCTCCCTTTATGCAGAGGTTGGCCCGCGCCCACGCCAACTGCATAGAAGGGCTTCCAATCTTCGGAGGTCTGCTCGGAGTCGCGATCCTTATTTCAAAGACTGATGTCACGGATCCGCTGGCTTCTACACTGTTAGTCGCGCGAATAGTTCAGTCGATAATTCACCTCGTCTCCACGAGCCAGATCGCAGTCAGTCTCAGGTTCACTGCGTTCGCAGTGCAAATGGTAATTGGTGCGTATTGGTCCTGGGCGATGTTGAGGTGAAAAGTGCTGCCACTTCAGAAGCCCGGCGGCCCGTGGCGCATTGCGCGGGAGCCGAAAAAGGGGCGCCCGACGTAGGGGCGGGTTGGCGGAATGCCGATTACCAGACGCTCTACCCATTCAACTCGGTATAAAACTATGCCGCGTTCTCAGACTGGGTTTCTTCCGGCTGTTGCCCACTATCCGCACTGCGCTTCGGACACCCGGTTGATCAGCAAATTCAGAACAAAGCAGCACAGGCTGCGTTTTTTAGAGACGAGGCCCATCCGTTCAACCGACCGCGTTTGAAGTGGGCAAGAGAGTGCTCTTTAGACGCCGAAATCCTGATGGTCTCTTCGAGCGATTGCGCATTTATATGTGGCCGCGCCGCTCCTTCTCGCGATCGTTTCAGTATGTTTCAAAGCGTATCCTCCGTCTGAACGCCACTCCAAACGCCGTCGCGGCGGGGGTGGCGGCTGGGATTTTCGCGTCTTTCTTTCCACTAGGGTCCCATTTCGCTATTGCCGCCATCGTGTGCTGGCTGATTTCAGGAAACATGGTGGCGGCAGGGCTAGGAACATTTGTCTTTGGCAATCCGCTGACCCTCCCGTTTGTTGTGGGAGCGACTTGGGAGACCGGCAAGATCATGTTGCACGGCCACATGCAAAGTCACGAACGGCCAGCCCATCTGAGTGAGATGTTGCAGACCCTTTCAATTTCGCGACTGTGGGCACCGGTCTTAAAGCCCATGCTGTGCGGTGCGGTGCCACTCGGGCTGATTTTTGGCCTGTTGTTCTATGGCATCACCCGCTATGGCATGACAGTTTTCCGCGAACAAAGGCGCAAGCGACTGGCCGAAAAGGGGGGCTTGCTCCAGCAGCAGGAAGACATCGTGTTATCGCCCCCTCTGCCCACTCGACATCGCCGTTCTGGAGGGTGAATTACGGAAGGGCAGCCGTAGAAATGCGTCCGCTCGTCGGCAATATCGCCGCTATAAGCGCGTCCCTACAACTGGCGGCCCGGATCTGGAGCCTCCGTCATGGATTCCTCGCCGCACCTTTATTGATGAACTTCCCACCCTGTCTGTTTGGCGCGATGTCAGGCCGTTAGACGCTCATGAAACTCTGTGAGACAGCGCTATGTGAGAACCGCTCCTCAGAACCCCGGGGCATCTGTATGCATGCAACTCGCATCAACGTCCGCTCAGAGGTAGTTCGTCGAATGGGCAGCTATCCGCCGAGCTCGCCCGATAGCGGACCGGCCGGTTCGGGGCATAATTGCGGTCATTCCGGAACGAGGCTCCGAACGGCCGCGCGAACCTCGACGTCTCTCGCCCGCCGAACCGTCAACAAGCGACATCGGGAATGTGCTACATATTGTGATACAAATCGAGAGTTGCGGCCAGAAAAAGTAAATAAAAACAATATGTTGTGCTATGGATCGATCCCAGCCTGCCAGTATTAGCATCTGACGACAGCCGTACTTCCCCTGACAATCAGCCTGATGGCCAGCTCCCGTTGTCTGAGATGCAGTCGCTGCGATGGCGACGCCAAGATGTAGTCGGCGGCAATCCGGCCCATGTCGCGCGCGGGCACCTCCAATGTGGTCAGTTCGGGCGAGGTCAGTTCCGCAATCTCCAGATTGTCGAATCCGACAACCGAGACCTCCTTCGGGACTGCGATGCCTTCGGCGTGGCAGTACTTGATGGCGCCGGCCGCAAGGATATCACTGCCGCAAAATACCGCAGTAGGCCTTCTGACGTCGTCCATTAGCCGCTGCATGCAGGTGCGGCCGTCATCCAGCCTGTAGGCTCCCTCGACGACTGGAACCATGCCCTGATCGATGCCTGATCGTTCGAGTTCATTCAAGAAACCGTCGCGGCGGCCTGCTGCGCGATCATTGTCTTGGGTGATGCCGGCGATCATCGCGAATTTGGTGTGGCCGAGGTCGAGCAGGTAACGGGCGGCGGTTCGCCCTGCCTTTTCGTTGTCGAACCCCACGGCCGCACCTGCCTCGGTCGCCTTTGACGTGTAGGTGTATACATAGTTGATGCGCTTCTGTTCGAACATGGCCAGAGTGGCTGGTCGGTGCGTTGACCCGACAAGGACTACAGATTCGACCCCGCGCTCGACCAGCAGACGTGCCTGCTCATATTCATGATCGATGTCGTAGCCCGAGGTGTTGATAATGAGCGAAACGTCTTTTTCGGAAAGACGCGCCTGAAGTCCATCGACCATCGTGGCGTAGATGGCGTGGTCCAATGTGGGAATGATCGCGCCGACCAACCTTGTCCGGGTCGATCGCAGCGCCCTGGCGGAACCATTGGGCACATAGCCGAGATCACGCGCCGCCCGGACAACACGATCCCGCACGACCTCGTTCACGTTGGGATTGCCGTTGAGCACGCGGGAGACGGTAGCCGGCGAACAGTTTGCAAGCCTGGCCACGTCAATCAGCTTTGCGCCGCCATCCTCGATATCCATTGAGCCTCGAATCCGACGGTTTTCGAGAAACCGTTTTCCAGATGACACATTTCTTTTCTGAAGGCTACACCATCTTTCTTTGACAAAGCCTTTCAAAATGGGCTTGACAGCTATGAGAAAAGACGTGAAAACGATTTCACAAAGGCGCAACTTATAGCGCAGAACCAAGGGAAGAGAAATGCTCAGCGGCATCAAAGTCGTCAGCTTCTGCCATTTTCTGCAGGGTCCTGCAGGCGCCCAATATCTCGCCGACATGGGTGCAGATGTCGTCAAGGTCGAACCTATCGATGGCGCCCATGAACGCCGCTGGTCGGGTGCTGACGTTTATGTGGAAGGGGTCAGCGGCTTCTACCTCTGCGCCAACCGCAACAAGCGCTCCATCGGCATTGATCTGAAGAGCACCGAAGGCAAGCAAGTCGCCCGGCGTCTGATCGCCGGCGCCGATGTGGTGATGGAGAATTTCCGGCCGGGCGTGTTTGCCAAGCTCGGCTTTGACGATGATGCACTCCGGGACATCAATCCCAATCTGATTTTCGCCTCGGCGAGCGGTTTTGGCGCAACAGGCCCGATGGCGACGAAGCCCGGCCAGGATCTTCTCGCCCAGGCGCGTTCCGGTCTAATGAGCGTCACCGGAACTCCGGAACGTGGCCCCACGCCGGTCGGTGCGGCGATCGTCGACCAACATGGCGGGGCACTGCTGGCGATGGGCATTCTGGGTGCGCTGGTGCGCCGCTTGCGGGATGGCAAGGGGACTCGTGTCGAGGCAAGCCTGATCAACTCGGCGATCGACCTGCAGGGCGAGGCGCTGGTCAATTACTTCGCCGGCGGCATGACCCGCGAGGTGCTCAACCGCGAGGCGAATCTGGCGACGTGGTTCCATGCCGCGCCCTACGGTGTCTATCCTGCGTCCGACGGCCATGTGGTGGTGTCGCTTTGCGATTCTTCCGTGCTGGCCGAAGCGCTCGACAGCGACGGACTGCGCGAGGTAGTCGGTGTCGACCGCTACGTCGAACGCGACGACTATGCTCGCCGGCTCGCCAGTGCCACGGCCCGGTTCGCGGTGGCCGAACTTGCCGAGCGCTTTGACCGCCATGGCATCTGGTGGGCGCCCATCAATTACTATGACGATCTGCTGGCCGACGCGCAGCTCAGCCACGCGCAAGTGTTCCGGCAGGTGAACGTGCGTGGCCGAACGATCCACCTGGTCAACCATCCCAACCGCTACGACGGCGAGGTGCCTGCGCTGCGATACCTCGCTTTGGAGATCGGCGAGCACACGCGCGAGATCCTGGATGAGCTTGGCTATGCCGATGACGAGGTTCAGCGGCTGCTGGCGTCTAAGGCCGTGGTCGCATCCCGCGAAAAGGACGATGCATTGGCAAGGAAGGCTTCGTGATGCTGGAACAGGTTTCCCCGGCTGCAATCGGCGTTGCTATGCCCGAGCACGCAGCCTCCATCAACCGCGGACTTGCCATTGTGACGGGTGGCCGTCGCGGCATCGGCCGAGCCATCTGTTGTGAACTCGCGCAGGCGGGTTTCGATATCGCTGTGGTCGACATAGTCGACGATGAGAATGGCAGCGAGACCGTCAACCTTGCCCGCACGCACGGACGAAATGCCGCCTTTTATCGCAAGGACATATCCGAGACCTCGGACAATGCGGCGCTCATAGAGCGCATCGAAGCCGATCTGGGGGCAACCACCTGCCTGGTCAACAACGCCGGCGTCCAGGTTTCCGTGCGCGGCGATCTTCTCGATGTTACCGAGGAGAGCTTCGACCGGCTGGTCGGCATCAATCTGCGCGGCACGTTCTTCTTCACCCAGGCCGTAGCGCGCGCGATGATTTCCCAGCCGCAAGCCCGGCTCGAACGGTCGGTGGTGACGATCACCTCTGCTAACGCGGGGCTAGTCTCTCCGGAAAAGGGGCCGTACTGCATATCCAAGGCCGGACTGTCGATGGCTTCCCAGCAGTTCGCCATTCGTCTGGCGGATGCAGGCATCCGGGTGCACGAGATTCGCCCAGGCCTGATCCAGACCGATATGACCGCCGATGTCTACGATAAGTATTCGGGGCAGGTCGAGGCCGGACAACTCTCGGCAATCAGGCGGTGGGGGCAGCCCGAAGACATCGCCCGCGGCGTGGCGACGTTGGCCATTGGCGGCATGCCCTTCAGCACCGGGGACATCTACCACATCGGCGGCGGCATGCAGATGCATCGCCTGTGAGCTTTTTTTGAGGGACCGAGAAAACGATTTCTCGGATTGGGAGACGACGTGATGAAGGACGCAGTTCTCGAAATGCGCGGCATCCACAAGCGCTTTCCGGGTGTGTATGCGCTGAACAATGTCAGCTTCGCCGTCCGCAAGGGAAGCGTGCACGGCGTCATCGGTGAAAACGGCGCCGGCAAGTCGACATTGATGCGCGTCCTGGCTGGCGCGTTCCTAGCCAACGAGGGTGAAGTGGCCATCGACGGAGATGTGGTGGTTGCGCCGACGCCTGAGCGGATGCTCGAGCTCGGAATCGCGGTCATCTATCAGGAGCTCGCCCAGGCTCCGCATCTCACGGTGGCTGAAAATATCTTTATCGGCCGCCTGCCGAAAACGCGTCTGGGCACGATCGACTGGCGCCGGGCGAAAGCCGCAGCTCAGGATGTGCTCGACAGGCTTGGATTCCGTGTCGATCCGGCAGCGCGCATCGACACAATCAGCGTCGCGCAGCGCCAGATGGTGGAGATCGCCAAGGCGATTGCCCGCGAGGCTCGCATCGTCGTGCTTGATGAGCCGTCCGCTGTTCTGGGCGACGCCGAGCTTGAGCATCTTTTCAAGACGATCAGGCGGCTGAGCAGCGAGCACGGCGTTTCGTTCATCTACATCACCCATCGCCTGAAGGAACTCTATGAGATCTGTGACGAGGTCACCGTGCTGCGGGACGGCCAGGTCGTCGCGTCGATGCCGCTTGGCCAGACGACCACAGCCGATCTCATCAGGCATATGGTGGGGCGCGAACTCAAAGACGTGTTCCCACCGCGCTCGCAGCCCGGCGACGAGATTCGTTTAGACGTACGCAACCTGTCGCGGGCCGGCGTGCTGAAGGATATCTCCTTCAATGTCAGGCGCGGCGAGATTGTCGGCATCTGCGGCCTTGCCGGCGCGGGCCGGACCGAGGTGTTGCGTGCCATCGCCGGCGCCGATGCGCTCGACGGCGGCGAAATCAGGATCGACGGCCAATTGGTCGCCATCGACGGGCCGCGCCGCGCGCTTGCGCACGGCGTCGGCCTGCTGCCGGAGGATCGCAAGACCGAGGGGCTCTTCCTCGACCAGTCGGTCGCATTCAACGTCACCGTTTCCCAAATGGCGCCGTTGACCCGCGGCGGCCTGATCAGTGGCTGGCGCGAGCACGACGCTGTCTCCCGATTCATCCAACAGATGCGCATCAAGACGCCGAGCCCCAGCACCAAGGTCCGCACGCTGTCGGGCGGCAATCAGCAGAAATGCGGCATCGCCCGTCAACTGCATGCGGGGACGGAAATCCTTCTGGTCGACGAACCGACGCGCGGCGTCGACGTGGCAGCCAAGCGCGAAATCTACGACCTGCTCGCCGAACTGACATCGAAGCGCGGTGCAAGTGTCGTGATGGTCTCGTCGGAATTGCCGGAAATCCTTGGCCTCTGCAATCGCATCATCGTCATGCGCGAAGGGGCCATTTCGGCGGTTCTCGAGGGCGAGGGCGCGACCGAGGAAACAATCATGACCCATGCGGTTTGGCAGTGAGCAACGAAATGAGCAGGCGCAGCTATCAACAATTCATCGGCGGGCGGTTTGTCGACGGTTCAGGCTCCGGCTCAATCGAGCGCCGGTCGCCGGCCACAGGTGACCTGGTCGCCCGCTATTGCGATGGCACGCCCGAGGATGTCGATCTTGCCGTCGAGGCGGCGCGCATCGCATTTGAGGAAGGGCCGTGGCCGCGTATGAGCGGCATGGAGCGCGCCGAGGTCCTGAACCGTCTTGCCGATCTGATCCGCACCAACCGCGACCGGCTGGTCAGGATTGAGGTCGAGGAGGTCGGCAAGCCAGTTCGTTTTGCGCGCCGCGATATTGATGGTGCAGCCGGCCTGACACGCTATGCAGCTTCGCTGGCCATGCAGATGGCGGGCCTCACCTACACGAACATAGGCGATGGCAAGTCGGCGCTGATAAGCCGCGAAGCGGTGGGCGTCGCGGCGCTGGTCACGCCGTGGAATTTCCCGGCGCTGATCCTGTCGCAGAAAGTGCCGTTTGCGCTCGCCGCCGGCTGCACGGTGGTGCTGAAGCCATCCGAGTTCACGTCAGGCTCCGCGTTCGAGATCGCCGCGCTTGCTGCCGAAGCCGGCGTGCCGGCCGGCGCCTTCAATGTCGTTAGCGGTTATGGCGCAACCGTTGGCGACCACCTGACGGGGCATGCGGGCATCGACTTCGTTTCCTTCACGGGTTCGACCCGCACCGGCAGCCGTGTCGTCGGCAACACGTCCCGTCATCTGGTCAAATCCTCGGTCGAACTGGGCGGCAAGTCGGCCAATATCGTCTTTGCCGATGCGGATCTGGAAGCCGCGGCGGATGGCGCGCTGATGGGCGTGTTCTTCAACAATGGCGAGTGCTGCGTTTCGGGGTCACGGCTGTTCGTACAGTCGTCCATCGCCGACGACTTCATCGCCAAGGTGGTGGCGCGCTCCCGCAAGATGAAGGTCGGCGATCCGTTCGACGACGACACGGATGTCGGCGCGCTGATCGACCACAATCATCTGGCCAAGGTGACCGGCTTTGTCAGAAGCGGGATCGAGGAAGGCGCCCAACTGGTGCTCGGCGGCAACGTAGCAGCAGGGACGGTCGGTCATTTTCACGAAGCGACCATTTTCGACCGGGTCGAGCCGCATATGACCATCTTCCGCGAAGAGATCTTTGGCCCGGTGCTCAGCATCACACGGTTCGATACGGTTGATGACGCGGTGCGGTTGGCCAACGACACCGCCTATGGCCTGTCCAACTACATCTGGTCGAAGAATATCGACACGGTCCTGACCGTCGCCAAGCGGCTGAAAAGCGGCTGGGTGCAGGCCAACACAATCATTGACGGCGCCCCGCAACTGCCGCTCACCGGGGTGAAGGGATCCGGCTTCGGCTACGAGATGGGCCAGGCCGGCTTTGAAGAGTTCACCCAACTCAAGACACTTCTCATTCAGACCGGGCCGCGCGCTCCGGTGTTTCCGGTCTGAGGCGGGTCATGACCATTCCGCGCCTTATCGTCACCGAAGTCGACCGCACCTTGCTGACGCACGACCATGTGCTTCCGCAGCGTGTGGCCGACGCTCTGCACGTGGCACGAGAGGCCGGCATCATGATTGTTCTGGCAACGGCGCGCTCGCCGCTCGGGCTAAAGCCCTATGCGGAGAAGCTTGGGATTGCAGGCCTCGCCATTTGCTTCAACGGTGGCTGGATCGGTAATGTTTCGACCGGCGTTGCGCTGTCCGGGCAGCGGATCAGTCGCACCGATGCGCTGCACACCATGGCCACGGCGCAAGCGGCGGGCGTTCGGCCAATGTGGTTCACCGGCCACGCCATTCACGCACTTGCCGAAGACCCGATCATCGCACGCGAAGCCGGCGTGACCGCAGAGCCTTTAATCGTGGCGAAGGCGCTGGAAGACCTGCCGGGGGAACCGGGCAAGATCATGTGTGTCGCCGCGCAGCCCACGGACCGTGAAGCCTTTGGAGCTCTCCGCGTACAGCTTGCCCGGTGCCTGTCGGTATCGGGATCGCATCCACGTCTGCTCGAGATCGGTCCGCTCGGCATCTCCAAGAAGACCGCCATCGCGACCGTTGCTGCCGAACTCGGAATGGCGGCGTCGGACTGCGCCGCCGCCGGCGACGCCGAGAATGATCTTGAGATGCTGGCCTGGGCCGGAACGGCGGTCACGGTCGAAAACGCGGTCCCGGAAGCCAAGGGGCTCGCGCATTTCGTTGGACCGTCCTGCGACGAGGGCGGGCTGGCCGATGCGGTGGCCTGGCTGCTGCAACGGCAATCGACCCTCGCAATGGCGCACGAATCGGGAGGAAGGAATGGCTGAGATGACAACGGGACAAGGGTTGGCGTCGATCCGGCCGGGGGCGGTGGGTCGGTTGCGAGTCTGGGCGCAAAGCCTTGGCCTGCTCTGGGTCCTGATCGTGTTGTGCGCTGTCGCGGTGTATCTGTCGCCGAGCTTCATCCAGACCGGCAACATGTTGAATGTCGGCCGCCAGGTCGCGCTGTTTGGCATCGTCAGCGTCGGCATGACCTTCGTCATTCTGACACGCGGCATCGATCTTTCCGTCGGTTCCATTGTCGGTGTCGTCGCGGTTGCCACCGCGCTGATGCTCTCATCTGGCGTTCCAATCCCGCTGGCGATGATCGCGGCGCTGGGGATGGGAGCCCTGTTCGGCGCCATCAACGGAGCTGGCGTCGTTTTCTTTGGCATGCCGCCCTTCATCATGACCCTCGGCACGCTGGTGATGGGGCGCGGCATTGCCATGACCATCGCCAACGGCGAGCCGAAGACGCTTGGCGATGCTTCGGATGCTTTCTCCTATCTGGGCAGCGGTTTTCTCTTCGGCATTCCCGTACCGATCTGGATCTTCGTTGCCATAGCCGCCGTGGCTTTCGTCGTCCTGCGACAAACGCCGTTCGGTCGCCAGATCTACGCGGTCGGTTCAAACACCGAGGCGGCGCGGCTTGCCGGCATCAACGTGCCGCGCGTGTTGATGTCGGTCTATGCAATCTCCGGCGTGCTGTCGGCGCTGACCGCCCTGGTTTTCGTCTCGCGGCTGACCGTTGGTGAGCCCACCGCTGGCACCAATCTCGAACTCGAGGCCATCTCGATCGTCGTCATCGGCGGCACCAGCCTGTTTGGCGGCGAAGGTGGCGTCATCGGCACCGTGATCGGCGCCGCGATTATCGCCGTCATGGCTAATATATTGAATTTGCTAGGTATATCGCCATTCACGCAGCAGATCGTGAAGGGCGCCATCATCATCGCCGCGGTGATGTTCGAGGTCTACCGTCACAAAAGACGGTCCTGACATCCATGCGCGGCAGTACTTGCCAGACGGGCCGGCCGTCGCGCTTTGGAGCCTGAAACGAAAAACAATGGAGGAGTGAAAAAATGACCAGTCGCAGACATTTTCTACGAACCACGGCTCTTGCCGCCACCCTGGTACTGGGCGCCATGATGCCGGGCGCGGTCTTGGCTCAGGACAAGATCAAGATCGGCTTCAGCCAAGGCACTATGAACCATCCTTGGCGCGTCGCCATGGTGGAGGGCAACAAGAAGTACGCGGCCGAGCATTATCCAGATGTCGATCTTATCGTTACTGACGGCAACAACGATGCTTCCAAGCAGGTGGCAGACGTCGAAAGCCTGATCGCACAAGGCATCAAGGTGCTGATGATCTCGCCGCTGACAGAGCAGGCACTGACGCCGGTCGTCAAGGAAGCAATGGACGCCGGCATCAAGGTTGTGACTCTCGACCGCAAGGTCAACACGCCCGTCACCGTTCATGTCGGCGGCGAGAACCTGCCGCTCGGCGTTGGCGCGGGGGAATTCCTTGCGAAGAAATTGAATGGCAAGGGCAACATCATCGAGTTGCAGGGGACAGCTGGGGCATCGGCCACCATCGATCGCAACAAGGGGTTTGCGGAAGCGATCGCAAAGCACCCGGACATGAAGGTGGTCGCATCGCAGAACTGTGACTACACCCGCGACAAGGCGGTGAAGTTCATGGAAGACATGGTGCAGCGCTTTGGTCCCGGCCAGATCCAGGCGGTATACGCGCACAATGACGAAATGGCACTCGGCGCTATCCAGGTGCTGGAGGCCGCCGGCCGGCTCAATGAAGTGGCCGTGGTCGGTATCGACGGCCAGGAGACTGCTTTCGAGGCGGTCAAACAGGGCAAGCTCGCCGCAACCTTCGTTTATCCGTTCGTGGCGCCGGAAGGCATCGAGACCGCTTACAAGGTGGCCAAGGGTGAAGAGGTCCCGGAGACGATCACCTTGCCAACGGTCTCAGTGACCCCGGACAACATCGCCGACATGATCGGCAAGGGCTTCTAAGTCTTGCCTGGGCAACGGGACGCCGCACTGGCGCGGCGTCCCGAAATTTCAAATAGGAACTGAATGATGAGCGACAAGAAACCGTTTGCTGCCCATGGCGTCATTCCCGCCTGCCTGATGCCGTTCACCGCCGATCTGGCTGTCGATGAGAGCGCCTACCGCAAGCACCTCGCTGACGTCTCCTCGGTCGAAGGCATTTCCGGCGTCACCATCAATGGTCATGCGGCCGAAGTGCACGCGCTCACCATCGACGAGCAATACCGCGCGATCGTGGTAACCAAGGATGTGTTGCAGGATCAGGTTCCGACCATTGTCGGTGTCTACACAAACTCCAGCCTCGAGGCCGCGCGCATCGCCGCTTATGCTGAGCAAGAGGGGGCGGACGGGCTGCTGGTTTTCCCGCCGGACTTCATGACGCTCGGTGGGCACCTGCGGCCAGAGATGATCGTCGAGCATCTGAAGTGCATTACCGATGCGTCCAACCTTCCCATCATCCTGTTCCAGTATCCGTTGGCATCGAACCTTGCTTACCCGCTTCAGACATTGCTCGACCTCTGCCGTCGTTTTACCTCGATCGTCGCGATTAAAGACCAGTGCGGCGATGGCAATTTGCATGAACGTCAGATCCGCGAATTGAAAGCTCTCGACCGTCCGGTCAACACCCTCACCACCCACAGCGCCTGGCTGCTCGGCTCGCTGACGCTTGGCTGCGACGGGCTCCTGTCGGGTGCCGGCAGCGTCATCGCCAGCCTTCAGGTCGCGCTGTACCGGGCCGTGCAGGCAAACGATCTCAAGACTGCCAAGGCGATCAATGACCGCATCTATCCGACGGTACGGGCCTTTTATGACGCGCCGCTTCTCGATATGCACAATCGCATGAAAGAGGCGCTGGTGCTGCTCGGGCGACTGGACGAAGCTCACGTCCGGCCCCCATTGATGAAGCCAGACCCCGCCGAGATCGAGAAGATTCGGGGACTGCTGAATGCTGCCGGATTGAGCGCGGAGACGCTTTACAGGAAGGTCGCCTAGTCGATGATGGACCGCCTCGTTCAGGCAGTGGAACCGGCGCCCGGCATCCGACTGCTGACGCTCAACCGGCCGGACAAGCTGAACGCGTTGTCCAAAGCGCTGCTGGCCGAATTGAGCCAACTACTTGCTGGCTATGACGCCGACACGGAGGTCGGGTGCGTGGTGCTGACGGGTGCCGGTCGCGCCTTTGCGGCAGGCGCCGACATCTCTGACATGCTGGAACGCGGCGTCGCCTCCTATACCGATCCGGAGCGGCTGGCATGCTGGCACGCCATTGAGGGCTTCTCCAAGCCGATTATCGCTGCCGTGAATGGCTATGCGCTGGGCGGCGGGCTGGAGCTTGCGCTGCTGTGCGACATCATCATTGCCTCGCAGGCAGCTCAATTCGCGACTCCTGAAATCAAGATCGGCTCGTTTCCCGGCGATGGCGGCACGCAGCGTCTGCCACGCCTCGTCGGCAAATCCTTTGCCATGCAGATGATCCTGACCGGCGACATGGTCGATGCGACCCTCGCCGAGCGCAAAGGATTGGTCAGCGAAGTCGTGGAGGCCGACAGGCTCCTGTCACGGGCGCTGGAGATCGCCGCTGCGATCGCCGCCAAGTCGGTTGCCATCACGCCCTATGCCAAGAAGGCCGTTCTGGCGGCATTCGAAACCGAACTGCAAAGCGGGCTCGAGATTGAGCACCGGCTGACCGTCGAGGCATTCGGCAAGGAGGACCGGATTGAAGGGCTGCGAGCCTTTGCCGAGAAACGGGCGCCGGCCTTCAGGGGCAAATAGGACTGAGGAGCAAGGTCCGCCCGGGTTTCGTTGCGTGGACGGAGAAGGCGCCCTCGGGCGCGAGTGGAGGCAGAATATGTGGGATTACATCATTGTCGGCGCGGGCTCGGCCGGCTGCGTGCTCGCAAACCGCTTGTCCGAGGATCCCCAAGTCAAGGTCCTGCTGCTGGAGGCTGGCAGCCGGGATTGGAATCCGATGATCCATATTCCTGGCGGCATCGGCAAGCTATTCGGGCCGGGCGTCAACTGGCGGTTCCACACGGTGCCGCAGAAGAACCTCGACAACCGCTCGATCTGGTATCCGCAAGGCAAGACCCTTGGCGGCTCAAGCTCGATCAACGCGATGATCTACATCCGATGCCAAAAGGAGGACTACGACAATTGGGCAGCACTCGGAAACGACGGTTGGGCTTATGAGGATGTCTTGCCCTATTTCCGTAAATCCGAGGACAATGATCGGCTCGCCAATCGCTATCACGGGCAGGGCGGTCCGCTCGCAGTTTCGGATCAGGTCGGTCCGCACCCATTGACCCGGGCCTTTGTCCGTGCCGTGCAACAATATGGCCTGCCGTTCAATCCCGACTTCAACGGCGACACCATGTATGGCGCCGGCTTCTACCAGGTCACCTGTCGCGATGGCCGCCGCCGCTCGTCCGCCGTCTCCTATCTGCATCCCGTCGGTAGGCGGCACAACTTGACAGTCAGGACCCAAGCCCGGGTCACAAGGATCGTTGTCGAGAACGGCCGCGCCGTCGGCGTCGAACTTTCCGAGGGCAAAGCGCGGAAAGTGCTGCGGGCCGAAAGCGAGGTAATCGTATCGGCAGGAGCCATTAACTCGCCGCGCCTGCTGATGCTGTCCGGTATCGGCCCGGCTGACGAGTTGAAAGCTCTCGGGATCGCTCCGGTCACCGATCTCAGCGGTGTCGGGCGGAACCTCCAGGATCATCTCTGCACCAATGTCCATCTGACGCTCAAGGACCCGATCAGCTATGACGGCCAGGATCGCTATCCCAAGGCGCTCCTGCACGGCCTTCGCTGGCTGCTCTATCGCAATGGCCCTGCCGCCTCGGTCATTGTCGAGGGCGGCGGCTTCTTCCAGAGCGAGGGAGCGAAGCGGCCCGACCTTCAGATTCACATCGCGCCGGCTATGGTGGTACGCGGCGGCCAGACGCGACTGGACGGGCATGGTTTTACCATCAACTCAACATTCCTTCGGCCACGTAGCATCGGCTCGGTGAAACTGCGCTCGTCGAACCCCGCCGACGAGCCGCTGGTCGACCCCAACTATCTATCCGATCCCTACGATCGCGGCATGGCGTTGAAATCGGTTCGCATCATCCGCGACGTGCTGGCGCAAAGTGAAATCGCCAAGTTCGTCAAGGTCGAACGGCTGCCTGGGCCGGCTGCGAAAACCGACGAGGAACTGATGGCCTACATCAGGCAATATGCCTGCTGCGACTATCACCCTGTTGGCACCTGCAAGATGGGTGTCGACGAGACCGCAGTCGTCGATCCCGAACTGCGTGTGCGCGGACTCGACGGTTTGCGGGTGATCGACTCTTCGATTATGCCAGTCCTGATCAGTGGCAACACCAATGGGCCAACGATGATGATCGGCGAAAAGGGCGCCGATCTGGTCAAGGGGGTCCGGTCTGCACATGCCCGCCACGTGATCGCAGCAGTAGCGTAAGTCGTCGGAGACCAGGCCGATGCAATTTCTTGTTTTTCTCGCCGTCGAACGGACCAGCTCAGCGGCGCTGATTTCGAACGCCTAGTACCCAGCGAGGGTGCACAAGCCCGCCATCTCTATAGCATCGGCTTCACGCGCCAGATCTGGCATCGCGGCGACATGCCCGGCGCTTGCCAGGTGGTTGAGGCAAAGGATGAGGGTGAAGTTCACGAGACGCTGGCGGCGCTGCCGCTGGCGAGGGCAGGGATGCTCGATTTCGAAATCGTTACGCTTAAGCCCTATGCCGGTTTTGCTGTTGTCGCCGAGTGTACAACGCCGCCTATGGCGCGATTCCTGGCTCGGACAACCGACAGTAACTTATTACGGCTAATATTGCGTCGCTGGCGGAATGCGCCTCTCGGGCCAGTCCTTTCCGGAAGCGGACCGTCTGCTTCCGGCCCAAAATGAGACGTTAGACCCTTGAGGGCAGAGGCTGGCTGATCGAAACGCAGGCGGTCCGCGTCATCGGTCCGGATCCGGCCGATATCGGCGGCATCGCCGAGCTCAAATGGGTCGCCGAGCACGCCAATATGCTTCGATCCTGATGGCGCCGTACGGCACCGCGAACGGCCTGCTCGGTCTCGGCGTGGAGATCAATGTCTACGCCACCTTGCCCGCCAACTACATCGCTTTCGAATATCCGAGCGCGCCCGACCCCTGGTGGGAGGATCTGGTGATCGGCTTGCCATCACAGATCGTGAAGGCCAGCATGGTGGACCTGCTGGAGGCACCGGGGCTGGGTCTCGATATCGACGCTGAAGCGGCCAGGAAATATCTCAGGGAAGAGGATGCGGGCTTCTTCGATCGGTGAAGTTGCCCGTCAGCGCATCAACCGGATCGCTGTGTCCGCCAGTTATACTCCTCCCGGAAGCCAAGGACGTCGCGCAGCTTGCGGTTTGAGATCGGTCCTTCGAACGTATCCATAGCGCGTGTGACGGGTATATTGGGTGCGTGCTTGCCCAGAAACTCCGCCGTCGGTAACTCAGCCACAATGTTGTCGTTGACGGCGTTGAAGATCTGGAAGCCCAAGCCATCCTTCTCGATGCACAGATCGACGATCTGGCCGAGATCGCGCGCGTCCATATAGGTCCAGGCGTCGCGACGTCGTTTTGACGCGTCGGCCAGAAATTCCGGGAAGCGGACATAGTCTTGCGGTTCGACGACGCCGCCGATCCTGAGTGCATAGATGTCGGCTCCGCTACGGGAAGCGAAAGAGCGCGCGATCTTCTCGCCCAGCACTTTGGAAAGACCATAGCTGTCGGTCGGATCGACGTCGTAATCCTCATCCACCGGAAACGATGTGAAATCGCGGACCCCTTCGGCGAAGCACACGCCATAGACCGTTTCGCTGGAAGCGGTGACGATCTTGCGGATGCCGAGCTTGGTGGCGGCTTCGATCACATTGTAGGTCGACTGCACATTGGCGGCGAACATGGCGTTGTCCGGCCGCAGGAATATCCGCGGGAGCGCCGCGAAATGGACTACCGCGTCGACCGGACCGCGGCCCTTGCCGCCGAAATATTCGTTGAACCCGAAATGCAGCGTGAGCGCATTGTAGGTTTCGCCGGCATCCGCAAGGTTGGTGATGACGGTGTCGACACCGGGCACATCGAGCGGCGTCAGGTCGAGGTTGAGGACCTGATGCCCGCGTTTGAGCAAATAGGGTATGACATGCCGGCCGATCTTGCCGCTGCCGCCGGTGAAGACGATCCGCTTGCCCATGGTTTCCTCCCAAAGGATTTATTTGATCGAGCGGCGGATCCCGCCAGCCAAGCCGGTCATCCGTTATTCGAAGATGCCGTAGCCGGGAACGGCGTGTTTGCGGACACCGTCCATGTCGAGCTCGACGCCGATGCCGGGCGCGTCAGGCACCACGATGTGGCCGTCTTCAACGATCGACCTGGCGCCGTTCGGCAGGCGGACATAACTGTCCCAGGCTTCCCGTTCCTCGAGCGCGTGCCACTCCAGCACCAGGAAGTTCGGGACGCTGGCGCAGACATGGCATGTCGCCATGGTGCCCAGCGGCGTCGACACCAGGTGCGGCGCGAACGGCACGTAGTACATCTCGGCGAGGTTCGCGATCTTGCGGCTTTCGGCCAAGCCGCCGCATTTCGGCACGTCGGGCATGATGACGTCGGCGCCGTAATTCTGGAACAGTTCCCGGAAACCCCAACGCAGATAGAGATTTTCACCCACGCATATCGGCGTCTTGGTTCGCATGCGGATCTGCTTCAGGGCTTCGACGTTTTCCGCCGGGATCGGCTCTTCCAGCCACAGAAGGTTGAAGCGCTCCATCTCGGCCGCTATGCGGCTGGCGCTGAGCACGTCATAGCGCGCGTGCAGGTCGATGCAGAGATCGATGTCAGGACCGACCGCATCGCGCACCGCCGCGACGCGCTCGATCATGGAGCGCAGCTCGGCGCCATTGATAGTGTGGTTGACCGCGTCGAACTTCGCCGGGTGGCGCAGATTGTCGATGTCGAATTTCAGTGCGGTGAAGCCTTCCGCCACCATGCGGCGCGCGCGCGATGCACAGCCCTCCGGCGATCCCGATGCCTCATCGCCGTCGCCGCAATCGGCATAGAGCCTTATGCGGTCGCGGAACTTGCCCCCGAACATGCGGTAGAGCGGCTGGCCGGCGGCTTTCGCCGCCACGTCCCACAAAGCCATTTCGAGCCCGGTCAGTGCGATGAGAAAGATGCCGGCCTGCGCGCCGGAAAACACATGATCGCGGCGGATCTTGTCCCAACAGTATTCGACGTTGCGCGGATCTTGGCCGATGAGTTCCGACTTCAGCTCCGAGATCAGTCCGACGATTGCCGCCGCACCTGCGTCGGGATTGGCTTCGCCATAGCCGGAGATGCCGGCGTCCGTATCGATACGGATCAAGGTCGCCTTGCCGTGGTACGCGACCACCGCCGTCTTGATATCCACGATCTTCATCGAATCCTCCTCCCCGTGACGGCGCCGCGCTTGCAAACACGGTTTTCGGTCAAAAGTAAACTTGTCTAATAAGCATACAAGATGAAGCAGCAAGACGTAAACCCCCTTTGAAGGATTTTACGGGAATGGGCCCTTCAAACTCTGATACGCATTGAATCATTTGAGAAATTCTGGATTTCCGATCAGGAATCACAAATCGGCAGAACCCACTTGTTAGACGAGTATATAAGCGTATAAATTAGAGTCCGGTAGGGCGATGGCCCAAGCGGGCCGCCAATCAGGAGGAACAGGATGCAACAGCGACAGCTCGGATCGTCGCCGGTCAAGGTATCGGAGATCGGCCTGGGGACTTGGGGTATGTCCGGCGCGTTTTGGGGCGCGGCCGACGACGAGGAATCGATCCGGGTGATCAGGCGCGCCCTGGATCTCGGCATCACGCTGATCGACACGGCCGAAGCCTATGGACATGGCCATGCCGAGGAGGTCGTCGGCAAGGCGCTGGCCGGCCGCCGGGACAAGGCTGTTATCGCGACCAAGGTCGCGCCCAATCATCTCGAGCCCGCCGCGATCGAGGCGGCGCTCGATGGTTCGTTGAAGCGCATGCAGACTGACTATGTCGACGTCTATTTCGTCCACTGGCCGAATTCGGATTTTCCGATCGGTCCGACCATGGAGATGATGGAGCGGCTGCGCTCGTCAGGGCGCATCAAGGCGGTCGGCGTTTCGAATTTCAGCACCGCCGACATGGACAGCGCTCGCCAGCACGGCGTCATCGATGTGCTCCAGCCGCCCTACAACATGCTGTGGCGCGAGGTCGAGGCCGAGACGCTGCCTTATTGCCGCAAGCACAATATCGGCGTGATGCCCTATAGCGGTCTCGCCCAGGGCCTGCTTACCGGCCTGCTGTCGCCGGACACCAAATTCGTCGAAGGCGATGAGCGCCGCACCACCGTTCTGTTCCAGCCGGGCACCTACGAGCGCGCGGTGAATGCCGTCGACGCCCTCAAGCCGATCGCGGCGCACTATGGCAAGACGGTTCCGCAGCTGGCGATCCAGTGGCTGACCAGCAGGCCGGGCGTGAACTCGCCGCTGGTCGGCGCGCGCACCGTCAAGGAGCTGGAGGAAAATGTCGAGAGCGCCGGCTGGACGATCTCCGACGCGGACATAGCCGCCATTGACAGGATCACCACGCCGGTATGGGCGGAAATCAAGGACAAGGGCGACATGTTCGGTTTCCGCGCACGGCAGCGCCAGGAACAGCAAGCCAAGAGAGCCTAGTTCACTTTCCGGATTGCTCCAGATCAAGCCGTGTCCTCCCGACACGATGCGGCGCGGCCAGCGCAAATGCTGGCTGCGCCGCTCCTTCACCGAGGCAAGCCGACCGCGGTGGTTTTCTTGAGGTGCCGGCGCATGGCTTCTTCCGCTCGCTTTTCATCGCGGGCGACGAGCGCCTCGTAGATTGCCCTGTGCATATCGGTTGCCGAGGGCAGCGCATGAGGCATCTGGTTGCTGATGCGCCTGCTCGCCATCTGCCACCACCGCGACGAATACATGAAACGGTCGAGGATCCTGTTCTGGGCCGCCCGGCAAATCTCCATGTGGAAATCCAGGTCGAGTTTCAGATAGGCGTCCGGATTGTCCTCGCTGGCCGACATCGCCGCCAGCAAGGTGCCAAGACGCTCGAGATTTTCCTTGGTCATATGCTTGGCCGCGATCGCGGCGATAGCCGGTTCGATGATTATCCGCGTCGCATGCGCTTCCGCCAATATCTCGCGGCTCTGCTCGGGCGGCAGCCAGTCGATGAGCAATGGGCTGAGATAGTCCCATTCTTCGGCCGGGCGCACCACCACGCGCCGGCCCTGCGCGATCTCGATCATGTCGAGAGACGCCAGGATCTTCAGCGCTTCCCGCGCCACCGCGCGCGAAACCCCGAATTCCTGAAGGATCTGCTGCTCCGACGGTCCCTGACCGCCGGCGGCGCCGCTGCTGGCGATGCGACGCGCGAGCACGCCGGCCACCTGCTTGGGCAAAGTTTGAAGCTTGACCTCCACGGCATCCATCATTAACATCCACTTGTCTGATAAGCTTATAGGCTGATAGCTAGATATGCAGTCAACTTATCTCATGGATGCTCACTAGCCTATAACTCGGTCTGCGGGAAGGGAGGATTGAACGGTGGAGGTCCCCGACAGTTCCATTCCTGGCTTTCCGTCGTCCGAGATCAGGATCGTTACGCTTTCGCGTTGGGACAAACGTGCCTAATCGCCCGGCGGGCGCGCAAGCGTCGTCCGGGACGTAATCCCAGGCAGTATCGCTGCGGGAGGAGCAAGCCGCCGCGGACTTGCCAGAAAGGTTGAAAGTTATCGGCCGACCCCTGGATGGGCCGACCAATCAAACCAAGGAGGAGATTGTGATGTCCGCAAACCTATCGAGACGCAAATTCCTGGCCGCAAGTGCCGCAGTGACCGCCGGCTCGCTCGCCGCGCCGTGGATTGCCAGGGCAGACGCGAACGAGATCACCGCACTGCTGATCACCGGCGGCCCGCTCTATCCCAAATACTGGGAAAAGATCGTTCAGGATTTCACCGCCAAGACCGGCGTAAAGGTTCGCTACGACCTGTTGGAATTTACCCCGCTGACGGCGAAGGTGGTCACGCTGAGCGCGGCGCGATCAAGCCAATACGACGTCTACAGCACCCACACGGCGCAGATCGATTCCTACTTCAACCATTTCGCTCCGCTGAACAGCTATTTCAGCGATTCCGAACTGGCGGAATTCTATCCGGTTGCGGTCAAGTACCTGCGCGACCCCAAGACAGGTAATCTGGCGGCCATTCCGCGCAACATGGATTCCCGCGTCCAGTACTACCGCAGCGACATCTACCAGGAGAAAGGCCTGAAGCCGGCCGAGACCTGGGAGGAACTCGTCGATGTCGGGCTGAAACTGACCGGCAATGGCCATTATGGGCTGGTCGTGCCGGGGCAGGGCGATCCCGCGCAACGCACCTTCAGCGATCTGCTCTGGCAAGCCGGCGGCGATTGGGTGGACCAGGCCAACAAGCCGGCTTTCAATTCCGAAGCCGGCATCAAGGCCCTGACCTTCTATCGCGATCTCATCCAGAAGCACAAAATCGTGCCGCCCGATGCGGTCGGCTATCAGTGGAACGAAAATTCGACCGAATTCTCCTCGGGCACGGTCTATGCCAATTTCGATTGGCCGGGCGCCTTCGCGACCCTGTCCAATCCGGAGACCTCGCGCGTCGTCGGCAAATGGTCGACAGCACCTTATGTCAGGGACAAGGCGGCGATCTCATGCGCCATCTCCCATGCCATGGCGCTCAACGGGCAATCCGGACGCAAGGAAGCCGCCGTCGAATTCATCAAATATACGGTCGGTCCGCAAGCGCAGCGGCTGCAGTTCGATCAGTTCACCAACTTCCCCAGCAGCCAGGCGATCGCCAAGGAAGTGATAGCGGCGGCAAAGGGCCCCCAGGCCGTGTGGCTGCAGCAGCTCGAGACGACGATAGCCAACGGCAAGGAATGGCCAAAGCTCGCCGGCTTCTCGAAAGTCTGCACGCTTATGTTCTCGGCCATCGAACAGGCCCTGAGCGACCAGGTCTCTCCCGCCGACTCGCTCAACCAGGCGGCAACCGAGGCTGAGGAGATCATGCGTCGGGCCGGAGCTTACGATTGACGATGCCGCCCCTCGCCCAGCATCAGGTGTCAGGGCGTCGGCGGCGTTCGCCGCTGCCCTACACCTGGCAGAGAGGATACCTTCTGGCCAGCCCGGCGCTCCTCGTCATGCTGGCCATCCTGATCTATCCGCTTGGATACTCGTTCATCATGAGTTTCTTCCGCTGGGATCTGAGCGGCTCGGCGCCCTTCGTCGGGATGGGAAATTACGCCGACGAACTCTCCGGCCGCCAGTTCAACCAAGCGCTGCGAAACCAGGCGATATTCAGCGTCATTTCCATCACGATCGAAGTGGTAGCCGGAATGGCGATCGCCGTGCTCGTCAACGGCAAATTGCGCGGCATGCGGCTCGCCCGCACTTTGCTCCTGGTGCCGCCGATGATCGCGCCCGCCGTGGTAGGCCTGAATTTCCGCTGGCTGTTCAACACCCAGTACGGCCTGGTGGACGCGTTGCTGCGCATGTTCAACCTGCCCGATATTCCATGGCTCAACGACCCCACCTGGGCTCTTGTCTCGGTGATCGTGGCCGATGTCTGGCAGAACACGCCGCTGATGGTGCTGCTGTTCCTCGCCGGCCTGCAGTCCTTGCCGCAGGAGCCGCTCGAGGCCGCTACGGTGGACGGCGCCACGCCATGGCAGCGCTTCTGGCACATCGTGCTGCCGCTGATGCGCCCGGTCATCATGATAGCCTTGATGCTGCGCATCATCGACACGTTCCGGACCTTCGACGTGGTGTGGCTGATGACGCAGGGCGGGCCAGGCGGCGCCACCAATCTGCTTACCGTCTACTCCTACCTGCTGGCGTTTCAGGCGGTGGATTTCGGACACGCGGCGGCGGTCTCCTACATCGCGCTCGGGATGTCGCTGTTCGTGCTCGGGCTGCTCTACGGAGTGCCGTGGCTTATTGCGAAACGGAGAGCGATATGAGCAAAGCCGCCATCGTCACCGCACGCCCCAGGCCAAAGCGCCGACGCCGCCGATTCACGGCAGGGATCGCCGGTCAATATCTGGCGCTGGTCCTGACCGTCGCCCTCACCGTCTTTCCGCTTGTGTGGCTGTTCCTGACCTCGATCCGCAGTTCGGCCGACATATTCTCCGTCCCGGTGCATATCATCCCCGAGACCGCGACCCTGACGCAGTACGTCGCCGTTTTCGCGGAGTACGACACGATGGGCTATGTCTGGAACACCGTCATCGTCTCGGTCGCGACGGTCATCTTGGTCCATCTGCTGGCCATTCCTTGCGCCTATGCGCTGTCGCGCTTCAGGATGCCTGGCGCCATGCTGATTTTCGGGCTGCTCTTGATCATGCGCATGATCCCGGTCATCGCGCTTGCCATCCCGCTCTTTGCCGTGTTCGCCGCTTTTGGCCTGCTCGACACGATCTGGGCGCTGATCCTGAGCCATACGGCGGCCAAACTGCCTGTCGCCATCTGGCTGCTCCTGGGCTTCATCCAGGACGTGCCGAAGGAGATCGAGGAGGCCGCCCAGTCGGACGGCGCCGGCACGGTGCGCACGCTGGTCCAGATCGTGGCGCCGCTGATTGCACCCGGCATCGGCGCGAGCGCGGTCATCACCTTCCTTTTCACCTGGAACGACCTGCTGCTCGCCTTGACCCTGACCTCGAGCAAGGCCGCGCAGACGCTGCCGGTCGGGCTCACCAACTTCGTCTCGCAGTACGGCATCGACTGGGGCGCCATGTCGGCTGCCGGCGTCCTGATGGTCATCCCGACCCTGGTGTTCGTCTGGTTTGCCCAGGGTCTGCTGGTCAAGGGCCTCACCACAGGCGCGGTTCGCGGCTGAATGGCCGGCATTCGCCACAAGGCCCTCGATTGGAGGATAAGGCATGGGAACTGATCAGATAGCGGCGATATCGGATATTTCGCGGCCGCCGAGGCAATTGGTCAACGCGCTTGCGGCGATCGGTTCGGCGACTTTGGCCAGCGAGCTCTACCACAAGATGGGCATTCGCGACCCGCAGATACGGGGCCCGCATCCGCTGAGGCCTGGCCGCACGGCGGCGGGACCTGCTCTCACGCTCCAGTGCATGCCAAAGCGCGAGGATCTCTACAACGAGACCGAGTATGAGGAGCCGGAGCGGCAGTTGCACCGTCACGTACTCTATCCCACGCAGCCGGGCGACATGGTGGTGGTCGATGCGCGGGGCGACCTCGGCAGCGGCATCTTCGGTGAGATGATGCTGACCTATTTTGCCGGGCGCGGCGGAGCCGGCGTGGTGGTCGATGGCTGCATCCGCGATTCCGCCCAGGCGGCAGCGTTGGACATCGGCATCTGGGTGAGGGACGTCACGCCGAATTTCCACGCCCAGACCAACATTGTGCCGTTCGCCGTCAACGTACCCATCGCCTGCTCGAACGTGCTTGTCATCCCTGGCGACATCATTGTCGCCGACGATGACGGCGTGGTCGTCGTGCCGGTCGCCCTCGCGCCAAAACTGGTCGAGCTCGCCGGCGCGCATATCGAGTGGGAAGAGTTTTCGCGCTCGCGCCTGGCGCAAGGAGGAGACCTGCGGAAATACTACCCGCTGAGTCCCGAGGGCGAGGCCGAATACCGCGCATGGCGGCATGCTCAACAAAAATGAGTGGCGCCGAACGGGAGGAAACCAGATGTCTGCAATCGAGATAGAACAGCTCGGCAAGAGCTTCGGCGCCGTGGAAGTTCTGCGCGACGTGAACATCGAGATCGCCAGCGGCGAGTTTGTGGTGCTGGTCGGCCCGTCGGGCTGCGGGAAGTCGACGCTGCTGCGCATGATAGCCGGGCTGGAAGAGCAGACGACGGGCGAGATCCGCATCGGCGGACGTGTCGTCGACGAGATGCCCGCCAAGTCGCGCGACATAGCGATGGTCTTCCAGAGCTACGCGCTCTATCCGCATATGAGCGTGGCCGACAATATGAGCTTCGCGCTTCGGCTGGCCAAGGTTCCCAGGCAAGAGATCGTCTCGAGGGTGAAGGCTGCGGCCGAAATCCTTGGCCTGCAGGATCTGCTCGGCCGCATGCCGCGGCAGTTGTCCGGCGGCCAGCGCCAGCGCGTCGCCATGGGCCGCGCCATCGTGCGCGACCCCTCCGCCTTCCTGTTCGATGAGCCGCTCAGCAACCTCGACGCCAAGTTGCGTGTCAAGATGCGCGCCGAGATCAAGAAACTTCACCAACGGCTAGGGCGAACGAGCATTTACGTCACTCACGACCAGACCGAAGCGATGACGCTCGCCGACCGCATCGTGGTGCTGAACAAAGGCCGCATCGAACAGATCGGCACCCCCTCCGAGCTCTACGAGAACCCGGCCAATCTGTTCGTCGCGAGCTTCATCGGCTCCCCGGAGATGAACCTGATCAAAGGCCGAATCGACAACGGCGCGTTCATCGCCGAGCAGGGCCTGCGTCTGCCCTTGCCGAGGGAGGCGAGGATAGGGGACAGGCAAGGCGTGGTTTACGGGATACGCCCTCAGCACATCGCTGTAGGCGGCAGCCACGCAAAGGCCAAGGTCCAGGTGGTCGAGCCGACCGGCGAAGCGCAGGAAATCATCTTAACTGCTGATGGCGTCGACCTGATGGCCGAAATCCGGGAACAGCCACCATTCAAACCTGATCAAGAGGTTAATCTGGAGATTATGGTGCGTAAGGTGCATCTGTTCGACGCCCAGAGCGGCGCAAGGATAAACTAAGGGCGCGCCTGTTCTCTCGATACCGCCCACCTTCGCCAAGGCGGCGCGCCCCGGAGCGGCAGCCGTTCGCGTCTGGTTCCCGAAACCAGTCTGTCTGCCTACGGCCCCATTGCGGCCATTCCGAACGAGGCTCCTAACCTCGACGTCTCTGGCCGGCCGAACCGTCAGCAAGCGACACCGGAATGTGCTACATATTGTGATACCTATTGTGATACAAATCGAGAGTTCTGGTCTAAAAAAGTAAATAAAAACAATATTTTATGTTGCAGACCGATCCCAGCCAACGGTACCATTAGGTTGTCCAACTCGGCCACAGCCTCAAATTCTCGAAGGCGCTCGCCAGTTCAGACGATCTCTGCCGCGTATTGGCACCGGTTGCAGTTGGCGATAGCTCTTAGGAGCCCGCTGCGCTCAGCAGCGCTGCGCTTGATGCGGCTGCTCGCCGCGCGCTTGTTTCAGCTTTGCCATGGTCACCCTCTTCCGGCGTCCCAAGCCGCGTCTCGGGGAAACCACGATGCGCGCCCGGCGCGGAATAATAATTCTCTATATAATCCATAGACATTATATTCTGTCTTCGTTGACGGCCGGCTTACCGTTAGTTTCCTCCCGCTGTCGCCTGACAGGGCTATCAAAGGAGTGACGGATGGGTCGGCATATTCGCTTCAACGCTTTCGACATGAATTGCGTTGGCCATCAATCCCCTGGCCTGTGGAAGCATCCGCGCGATAAGTCCTGGAAATACAAGGATCTGGACTACTGGCAGGACCTGGCTCGGACGCTCGAGCGCGGTATTTTCGACGGCATATTCATCGCCGACGTCATCGGCTACTACGACGTCTACAAGGGCTCGAACTACCACGCGATCGAGCAGGCGGCGCAGATTCCGGTCAATGATCCCTTGCAATTGGCCGCGCCGATCGCGCTTGCCACCGAACATCTCGGCATCGGCATTACCGCCTCGACCTCGTTCGAACATCCCTACACATTCGCCCGCCGCCTTTCGACCGCCGACCACCACACCAAGGGTCGGGTGGGCTGGAACATCGTCACCTCGTATCTGGAAAGTGGCGCCAAGAATGTCGGCCAGACCGGCTTGAAGAGCCATGACAACCGCTACGAGGTCGCGTCCGAATATGTCGAGGTGCTCTACAAGCTGTTCGAAGGCAGTTGGGAGGAGGGCGCGGTGCTGCGCGATCCGGTCCGCGGCATCTTCACCGACCCCAGCAAGGTCCACGAGATCGGCCACAAGGGCAAGTTCTTCGAGGTGCCCGGCTACCATCTGTCGGAGCCGTCGCCGCAGCGCACCCCGGTTCTCTATCAGGCGGGCGCCTCGGGTCCGGGCAAGGCCTTCGCCGCCGCGCATGCCGAGTGCGTCTTCGTCGGCGCGCCGACCAAATCGCTGCTCAAGGCCTATGTTTCCGAAATCCGCCAAAAGGCAGCCGCCGCGGGCCGAAATCCGAAGAAGGTTCTGATCTACAACCTCACCACGCTGATCATCGATGAAACGGACGAAAAGGCCCGGAAGCGTTTCAAGGAGTATCAGAGCTATACGTCCTATGACGGCTCACTGGTGTTCATGTCCGGCTGGAGCGGCATCGATTTCGGCCAGTATGCGCCAACCGACGCGCTCAAGAAGGTCGAGACCAACGCCATCGTTTCGATGGTCGAGCACTTCGCCGGCAAGGACAAGGCCTGGACCGTCGAGGAGCTGGCGAAATGGGGCGGCATCGGTGGCGTCGGGCCTGTCTTCGTCGGCTCGCCCGGCACCATCGCCGACATCCTGCAGGAATGGGTCGATGAAACCGGCGTCGATGGCTTCAACCTCGCCTATGCGGTGACGCCCGAAAGCTTTGAGGCCGCCGTCGACCTGCTCGTGCCAGAGTTGCAGAAGCGCGGCGTCTATCCCACCGCCTACAAGTCCGGCACGTTGCGTGAAAAGCTGTTCGGCGAAGGGCCCTATCTTCCTGCGACGCATCCCGCCGACGGCTATCGTGACATCGAAGCCGTCAAGCGTCGCGAAGCCGAACGGACCTCGGCGGCCCGTCTAAAATCCGTGAGTGCGTGATGGCCGGCCTGCTGGAACTCCGCGACGTGTCGCTGTCCTTCAAGGGCGTGCGAGCGCTGAATGCGCTGAGCTTCAGCGTCGCCAAGGGTGAGATCTGCGCCCTGATCGGCCCGAATGGCGCCGGCAAGAGCTCGCTTCTCAACGTCATCAATGGCGTCTACCGCGCCGACGCCGGCGACATCGTCTTCGACGGGCTGCGCTTCGAAGCGATCCATCCGCAGAAGGCAGCCCATCTCGGCATCGGCCGGACCTTCCAGCACAATGCGTTGTTCCGCCGCCTGTCGGTGCGCGAGAACGTCTTGGCCGGTCTCTCTCGTCATGGCAACGCCAGCTTTTTCGAAAACATCTTCCGGCTGGGCAGGGACGGCGCCGAGCGCCAAGGCTTCCTTGCCCGCGCCGAGCGCACCATGTCGTTCCTTGGGCTCGACCGCCATGCGGGAAGGATCGTTTCGACACTTCCTTACGGCCTGCAGAAACGCGTCGATCTCGCCCGGGCATTGGTCGCCGGCCCGAAGCTGCTGCTGCTCGACGAACCGATGGCCGGCATGAACCAGGAGGAGAAGGAGGAGATGAGCCGCGTGATCCGCGAGGTCAATCGCGTCTTCGGCTCGACCGTGGTGCTGATCGAACACGATGTCGGCATCGTGCTCAACCTCGCCAGCCATGTGGTGGTGCTCGACTACGGCCGCAAGCTCGCGGACGGGGCGCCCGACGAGGTGCGCAAGAACCCCGACGTGATAGCCGCCTATCTCGGCACGGTTCACTGAGGAACCCATGTCCTATTTCCTTGAAACATTGGTCAGCGGTCTGTTTGCCGGAGTGATGTACTCACTCGTCGCGATTGGCTTCGTGCTCATCTACAAGGCATCCGGAGTCTTCAATTTCGCGCAAGGGGCGATGCTGCTGTTTGCGGCGCTGAGCTTCGTCACCCTGATCGAGAACGGCATGCCGTTCGCCCTGGCCTTCATCGTCACATCGCTCGTCATGGTGGCGATGGCGATCCTGATCGAGTGGCTGGTGCTGCGGCCGTTGCGCAACCGCGATCCGTTGACCCTGTTCATGGCCACTTTGGGATTGAGCTACGTCATCGAGGGCTTTGCCCAACTGCTGATGGGCATGGATGTTCACATGCTCGATCTCGGCATCCCCGATGTCGCCGTGCAGGTCGGCGGCATCTATGTCAGCCAGTTCGACATCATCGCCTCGTTGATCGCGCTGACGCTGGTCGCCACTCTGGCTATCGCTTTCAACAAGACGCGCATGGGCATCTCGCTTCGGGCGGTGGCTTCCGACACGCTTGCGGCGCAGTCGATCGGCATCCGCCTGCCCGTCATCTGGCGCCTCGTCTGGAGCGTCGCCGGCATCGTCGCCCTGGTTGCCGGCCTTGTCTGGGGATCGCGCCAGGGCGTGCAATATTCGCTGTCGCTGGTGACGCTCAAGGCGCTGCCGGTGCTGATCATCGGCGGCTTCTCGTCCATCCCGGGCGCCATCGCCGGCGGCCTGCTGGTCGGCGCGACCGAGGCATTGGCCGACATCTATGTCGGCCCGCTGGTCAATGGCAGCGTTTCCACCTGGTTTGCCTACATCCTCGCTGTCGGCTTCCTGCTGGTGCGTCCGGCCGGCCTGTTCGGCGACCGCGAAATCGAAAGGGTCTGATCGTGACCACGCTGCAGGAATCCGCCCCGACCAAGCCGCTCCGCCGGCTTGCCTTTGGGGGCGGCACCATCGCCATCGTCGCTGGCCTGATCGCCGCCTTCGCGGTGCCGGCTCTTGCCGACGATTACTGGCTGAGTTCGATCATCATCCCGACGGTGATCATGGGGCTTGCGGGCATCGGCCTGAACCTTTTGATGGGCTATACCGGGCTTGTGTCGATCGGTTCGGCTGCCTTCATGTCGATCGGCGCCTTCTCGACCTACAATTTGCTGTTGCGCGCGCCATTCTTGCCGCTGCCGGTCGTTCTGATCCTTGCCGGCCTGATCGCGGCGATTGCCGGCGTCATCTTCGGGCTGCCGTCGCTGCGCATCAAGGGCTTCTATCTCGGCGCTTCGACGCTGGGCGCCCAGTTCCTGTTCGAATGGCTGTTCACCAATTTCAGCTGGTTTTCGAATGACAGCCAGTCGCTGACCATCTCGGCGCCTCGACTGCAGATCCTCGACTATGACCTGCAGTCGGCCACCGGCCGCTACTATCTGGTGATCGCAACCACGGTGCTGCTCATCGCGCTGGCCTTCGCCATCGTCAAAAGCCGTGTCGGCCGCGAATGGATGGCGATCCGCGACATGGATGTCGCTGCCTCGGTGATCGGCATCCGCGTTGCGCGCCGCAAACTTCTGTCCTTCGGCATAAGCTCGTTTTTCCTCGGCATCGCCGGCGCGCTCTGGGCCTTCGGATATCTCGGCACCGCGGACGCGCATGCGTTCAATCTCGATAAATCGTTCCAGATCCTGTTCATCGTCATCATCGGCGGCGTGGCAACCATCTTCGGCAATTTTCTCGGCGCCGCCTTCATCGTGCTGACGCCGATCCTGCTCGACCGGCTGTCGCTGGTGATCGATCTGTCATTCCTCGGCGACCAGGGCGCGCTGGCAAACCTGCAGCACATCATCTTCGGCACGATCATCATCGTGCTGCTGATCAAGGAGCCGGATGGATTGTCGAGTCTGGGAAGGCGCGGCGTGGAAGCCCTTCGCTCGCGAGCACGATCATCGAACTGAAACCAGACAGACGAAACACCTCGGCGCCGGGTCTTTCGCCTCCTCCCAAGCATCGGTCGTCACTTTCTCCAAACCACTCAAACAAGGGTTGCACAATGTCATTGCTAACCAAGACCATGTCGCTGGCGGCCGCTGCCGCGATGGCCGTCACGCTGCTGGGCAGCGCGTCCTTCGCCGAAGACGGCACTGGCCAACAGCTCTATCCGCTGTTCACCTACCGCACCGGGCCCTATGCCCCATCGTTCATTCCGTTCGGCGCCGGCAATATCGATTATCTGCGATACATCAATGAGGTCGAGGGCGGTGTCGATGGCGTCAAGATCCTGGTCCAGGAGTGCGAGACGGCCTACACGATCGAGCGCGGCATCGAATGCTACGAGCGCTACAAGAACGGCTATAATGGCGCGCTGACGGCGGCAATCTATCCGCATTCGAGCGGTCTCGACGTGGCCCTCACCGACAAGGCTCGCATCGACAAGATCCCGATCGTCAGCCCTGGCGGCGGCCAGAACATCGCCACAGACGGTCGCGTGTTTCCCTACCAGTATCCGCTGGTGTTCGACTACTGGAGCGAAGCCCAGATCATCGTCGATTACATCGCCCAGCAGGCGGGCGGCTATGACAAGCTCAAGGGCCTGAAGATCGCGACGCTCTATCACGATAGCGGCTATGGTCGTGATACGATCGAGCCGCTCGGCATCCTTGCCAAGAAATACGGCTTCGAGGACATCCAGATCCCGGTTCCGCATCCCGGCGAACAGCAGCAGACACAGTGGCAGCAGATCCGCCGTGCAAACGCCGACTGGGTCTTTCTGCGCGGCTGGGGCGTCATGACGCCGGTGGCGATCAAGACAGCGGCCCGCGTCGGCTTCCCCGCCGATCGCATCATCGGTGATATCTGGAGCGGTTCGGAGGACGATGCCCGTCCGGCGGGCGCCGCCGCCAAAGGCTACCTCGCCGTCTCCGTCTTCCCGCCGGGCACCGACTACGGCATCTTGAACACGCTCAAATCTGACATTCTCGACAAGGGCAAGTCCGACCTGAAGGACAGTTCGAAGTTCGGCACGGTTTACTACAATTACGGCGTGATCGAAGCCATCACCTTCGTCGAGGCGCTACGCACCGGGCATAAGAAGTTCGGCAACAGGCCATTGACCGCCGCCGAAGGCCAGTGGGCGCTCGAACACCTCGACATCGATCAGAAGCGGATCGCCGAGCTTGGCGCGGAAGGCCTCATCAGCCCGCTGAAAACCTCCATCGACAACCACAAGGGCGAAACCATCGCCGCCAAGATCATCCAGTGGAACGGTCAGTCCTGGGACACAAGGACCGATTGGATAAAGGCCGACGCCTCGCTGTTTGCCGACGTCATCAAGGCGAAGGCTGCCGCCTACGCCAAGGAAAAAGGCATCGAGCCCCGCGTTGCGACGAACTGACATCAACCCGCACGGACAGGATCGACCCATGACCATTTCAGCAACAGGCATCCTCGAGATCCAGAACATGGAAGCGCTCTATGGTCAGGCGATCCTTGCCGTGCGCGACGTGTCGCTCAAGGTCGAGCAAGGCAAGATCGTTGCCCTGCTCGGCGCCAATGGCGCGGGCAAGACCACAACGCTGAAGGCGGTTTCCAATCTGCTTGGACCAGAGCGCGGCAAGGTCAGCCGCGGCAGCATCCTGTGGCAGGGCGAGCCGGTCAGCGGCCTCTCTGCGTCCCGACTCGTCGCCAAAGGCGTCGTGCAGGTGCTGGAGGGCCGTCATTGCTTTGCGCAATTGACGGTCGAAGAAAACATCCTCTCCGGCGGCTTCCTCCGCAAGCCGAACAGGACAGACCTGCAGCGCGACGTCGAACGGATCTACACATGGTTTCCCCGCCTCAAGGAGAAGCGCAAGGTCAAGGCCGGCCTGACCTCCGGGGGCGAACAGCAGATGGTGGCTATCGGCCGCGCGCTGATGACCAGGCCGAGCCTTGTGCTGCTGGACGAGCCGTCGATGGGGCTCGCGCCGATCATCGTGCAGGAAATCTTCGAGATCATCCGCGTTCTGAACCGTGAGCAGGGCGTCAGCTTCCTGCTTGCCGAGCAGAACGCCAATCTCGCGCTTCGCTATGCCGACTACGGCTACATCCTCGAAAACGGTCGCGTCGTTCTGTCGGGAACGGCCGAGGAACTGCGCGCCCGCGAGGATGTCCAGGACTTTTACCTGGGCGGTGCCAATGTCGCCAAAGCACACTGACCGCTTCGCCCGCGCCGGGTGGGGCGGCCAATTTCAGGACAATGCAAAATGACACAGATCGATACCGCTTGGGGCGCGGGCCCCAGCGCTCGCTACGAGACACTGGCAGAACGGTTCCGGCCGATATTTGCAGAGATCGCCGCCGGTGCGGTCCAGCGGGAGCTTGGCCGCGACCTGCCGGTAGCGGAGATTGCGAAGTTGAAGCAGGCGGGCCTCGGCGCGCTGCGCCTGTCTGAAGCCGAAGGTGGCCTTGGCGCGACGCTGCCCGAACTCGCCAACATTCTGATCGAGCTGTCGGAGGCCGATTCCAACATCACCCAGGCGCTGCGCGGTCATTTCGGGTTTGTCGAGGATGTCGTCAACAAGACGCCAGGCGAGAGCCGCAAGCGCTGGGCGGAGCGGATTGCCCGTGGCGAGATCGCCGGCAATGCCTGGACCGAGATCGGCGATGCCAAACAGGACGCTTTCTCGACCCGCATCTCGAAGAAGGATGGCAGGCTGGTGCTCAACGGCACCAAATACTACACCACCGGCTCTCTGTTCGCCGACTGGATCGATGTCGGTGCGACAGGGCTCGACGGGAAAGGCATTGTCTTGCAGGTGCGCCGCGATGATCCGGGCGTCGATGTCGTCGACGACTGGGACGGTTTTGGCCAGACGCTTACGGCCAGCGGCACCACGACCTTTACCGATGCGGCGGTCGACCCGGACGATGTCGTGGTCGACGATGACAAGTTCCGCTATGGCGCCGCCTTCTACCAGCTGGTGCATCTTGCCACCCTTGCCGGTATCGGTCGGGCGATCGCCAACGAGACGGCCGCCGCCGTCGCCGCCCGCCAGCGCTCATACTCCAATGGCGCCGGCCCACGCTCGAGCCAGGATCCGCAAGTGCTTCAGGTCGTCGGCCGCATTCGCAGCAACGCCTATGCGGCTGGCGCGATCGTCTTGCAGGTGGCGCAAGCCATCGAACGTGCTTATCAGGCGCACTTTGCCGGCGATGCCGATGCCGAGGAAAGGGCCAACGCCGTCGCCGAACTCGAGACATCGCAGGCGGTGACGGTCGTCACAAACCTGGTCCTTGAGGCGTCGACGATTATCTTCGATGCGCTGGGTGCGTCCTCGACCAGGAAGCCGATCGGCCTCGATCGCCATTGGCGCAACGCTCGCACCCTGTCTTCCCACAACCCGCGCATCTACAAGGATCGCATCGTAGGCGACTTCGCAGTCAACGGCACGCCGCCACCCTATCAGTGGCGGATCGGACGCAGCCCGTCGCCGGCTCCGGTCGCTCCGGTGATCGAGGCTGCCGCGGAATAGGTGAAATCGGCCTGCGACGGAATGGGTCAGCGCAGGCCTTTCACCTTTGCCAGAATATCGTCCGAAAGCGCCGAGACGAGGGCCCTGTCAGCGCCCTTGCTCGGGATCAGGACGAATTCCACATCTTCCAGCTGCGGCAGGCGGCCGATTTCCTTCAGGCCCGACGGCGACATGCTCTGCGGTTGCACCAGAACCCCCATGCCGGCGCGGGCGGCGGCCGTCAGCCCGCTCAGGCTTCCGCATGTGCAGACAATGCGCCACGGCATGCGGTGCCGTTCGAGCACTTCCAGCGCGATGCTGCGCGTGACGCTCGGCGCGGGGAAGGCAATCAACGGCAAGGCTGCGAGCGACAGGACGTGTTCCGGATCGCGGGCAAGCCAGACAAGCGGCTCGCGATAGACGAGCCGGCCACGGCTGTCGCCCAGCCGGCGCTTGGCCAGGACGAGATCGAGCTCGCCATTGTCCTGCATCTGGTAGAGCACGCCACTGAGCGCGACGGTCAGTTCAAGGTCGACGGATGGATGAGACCGGACGAAATCCTCCAGCACCAGCGGCAGACGGCTGGCAACCAGGTCCTCGGATACGCCGAGCCTCAAGGTGCCGCGCAGTCTCTGCGCAGTGAACAGCGCCTGGACCTGTCCCTCTATCGACAACAGGGTCCGGGCATGGCCGAGCAGGGCTTCGCCGTCTGGCGTCAGCACCACCTTGTGCGTATCGCGGGCCAGCAATTGCCGGCCAAGCGCGGTCTCCAGCTTGCCGATGTGCTGGCTGACGGTGGATTGCCCGAGGCCCAGCCTCTCGGCCGCGAAGGTAAAGCTTCCCATTTGCTGGACGGTGACGAAGCTGCGCAGTTGGACCAGGTCGAGCATTGACATCCTAAATCACGATAACTGTTATCCATTGTATCCTGTTTCGCAATGCGCGAGAAGACGGCGCCACCACTCTGGAGCGAACATGTCATGCGCCGCTTTCTGCCGGACACCTTTCTGATCCTGCTGTTATGCACCGTCGCGCTGGCGTCGGTCGCGCCTGCAACAGGGGCGTTCGCGGGATGGTTCGCGGTGGCGACCAATCTTGCCGTGGCGCTTCTGTTCTTCCTGCACGGTGCGCGGCTCTCGCGCGATGTCGTTGTTGCCGGCCTGATGCATTGGCGCCTGCACCTGGTCATCCTTCTGACGACCTTTGGCCTGTTCCCGCTGCTGGGCCTGGCGCTTGGCTATCTGCCTGCCGCGATCCTGCCCAAGCCGCTTTACCTCGGTATTCTTTTTCTGTGTGTCTTGCCGTCGACGGTTCAGTCCTCGATCGCATTCACCTCGATGGCCGGTGGCAATGTCCCCGCGGCCATCTGCTCGGCGTCCGCCTCCAACATCTTTGGCATGTTCCTGACACCCTTGCTCGTCGGGCTGCTCTTCTCCATCGGTGGTCACGGCGGATTTTCGTGGGATGCGGTGAGCCAGATCCTGATGCAACTGCTCCTGCCCTTCGCGCTCGGGCAGCTGCTGGAACCGCGGATCGGCAAGTGGATACGCGCTCGCAAGACCTTGCTGATGCCTGTCGATCGCGGCTCGATCCTGATGGTCGTCTACCTGGCCTTCAGCACGGCGGTTGCCGAGGGACTGTGGCACATGTTCTCGCTGCGCGACATTGCCGTGGTCGTTGTCGCCGACATGGCCTTGCTCGTCCTGGTGCTTCTGTGCACGACCTATGGCAGCCGGCTTCTTGGCTTCGACAGGGCCGACCAGATCACGATCACCTTTTGCGGCTCGAAGAAGAGCCTGGCGAGCGGCGTGCCGATGGCCAACGTCATCTTTGCCGGTCAGGGCGTCGGCGCGATCGTTCTGCCGCTGATGCTCTTCCATCAGATACAGCTCATGGTCTGCGCCATGATTGCCCAGAAATATGCCCGTGCGGCGCACCGGTCTTCCGTGCTGGGAGCCGAAACGACGGCTTCGGTCGCCTAGCTGGGTTTTTGCGTATATCGCATGAAGGCCTTGCGCCCGCAGGCCGGCCTGGACGGTCAATCAGATCTTCGTCTTGATCCGCAGTCGACCTTTATTCCGGCCGCGGGGCATCGCCGGTGAAAGGAGGCACACTGGACGGCTGGACGATCGATGAGGTCGAGACACCAGCGCCTTACATTGACAAAATCGTTGAGGTTGGTCTTGTGTCTCGGGAAACGCGGTATCCATGGCCAGATCGCGATGTCGGCGATCGATAGTCGCCGGCAATCGTGACGGAAACGCCGGGATTCTCGACGACAAGCATCGAGCTGAAACATCGTGCGGCGCATGTCCGCGGTCCGCCGATAGTCCGTGAACGACATGGAGAATTAGATGCGGAACACGATGCTGGGCTTGGCGGCACTTGCCCTGGCTGCGTGCCAATCGGCTCCCGTGGAGCCGCAACCCGCCGCTGTCGAACCCGCGTCGGGTCCGGTCGCCCCTCAACCGGCCTTGGCTGCCGCTGCTCCTGCTGGCTCTACGATCATGGATACATCCGTGACGATCACTCCCCCGGCGAAGGGCGTTCCGGCAAAGTACGCGGCTTTTTCAGGCATGTGGGCTGGACGATTGGAGGGCGCGTATGAAGCCAAGGTCGCCGTTCAGACGATTTCTGCGAACGGCAAGGTGACGGTCACCTTTGCCTGGGGCAATCTGGGCGACAACAATCCGGGCGAGGCCGCCGGTGAAGGAAGAATTGTCGGGAGCACGTTGAAGCTCGGGCGCCTGCCGAATGGCGCGGACATCAGCTTGACCATGATGCCTGACGGGACCCTGTCCGTAACCTATGCGCTCGTCGGCCAGACCTACAGAGGCACGTTTATCAGGCAATGACCAAAACCCGACTGGTCGCATTGCGGCCAGCCAGCCTTCAGCCCGCCATCCAGCCACCGTCCACCATCAAATTGATACCGGTGACGTAGCTCGCCATGTCGCTGGCAAGGAACAGTGCGGCTCCTGCCACATCGTTCGGGGTCCCGAGTCGCGGCCAAGGCGTGCGCCGATGTGAATAGTCGAGTGCGTCGGGGTCGTTGGCCACGCCCGGCTTGCCGGTGATGATCTTGCCGGGTGCGATTGCGTTGCAGATGATCAGGTCGTCGGCGTGGTCGACAGCGATCTGCCGCGTCATCTGCACGATGCCACCCTTGCTCACCGAATAGGGAAAGTCGCCGGGGCAGGCGACCATGCCGTGCTGCGAGGAGATGTTGATGATGCGGCCGCGCACGTCGTTGACCGGCGCCTGGGCGAGCATCTGCATCACCGCCCGTTTCGAGCAGTAGAAGAAGCCGGTCAGATTGACGCCGATGACGCGGCTCCATTGCTCTGGCGACGTCTCGATCAGATTGGTGCTGGTGTAGATCGCGGCGTTATTGACCATCACATCGAGCCGTCCGAACTGCTCGACCGTCGCACCGACCAGCGCATCGACGGCGTTCCAGTCGGATATGTCGGTCCGGATGTAAACGGCGGCTCCGCCGGCCGAGCGGATCAGCCCCATGGTGCTCTCACCGCCTTCGATCGGCTGCTCGACCGTGTCGGCGATGACGACGTTCGCGCCCTCGGCCGCGAATTTCAGCGCGATCGCGCGGCCGATGCCGGAACTGCCTCCGGTGACGATGGCGGTCTTGTCTGTGAGCAGGGGCATGGTCCTCAGCTTTCCCGGGTGACAATGTTTCCGACTTTCGGGCCGGTCAGCTTTCCCTCGCGCACGATCTCGCGACCGCGCAGGAAGACACTTGTCAGCCGCGCCTGGACGGTCCAGCCGTCGAATGGCGTATAGCCCGCTCGCGACACCTGATCGGCATTGGCGATCGCGCTGGACTGGCGCGGATCGAGAATGAGGATATCGGCATCGTGGCCGGTGGCGATCTTCCCCTTGCGCCGGCCAAGGCCAAAACGCTCGGCCGGGTTGCGGGCGCACAGGCGCACCAGATCGGGCAGGGCGATCAGGCCTTCGTCGACCAGCTTCAACATCGCCTGCAGCAGCGTCTGCAACCCCGGCATGCCGCCCGGAATGTCGGCGAAAGCCGCGTAGGGCGCCGCCTTCTCGGCCGGCTTGTGCGGCGCGTGGTCGGTGGCGACGATATCGATCAGCCCCGCGCTCAGCGCGGCGCGCAGCGCATCGACATCATGCGGCGAGCGCAATGGTGGTGAGGCCTTCAGATTGGCGCCTTGTGTTTCGTAATCCTGCGCCGTGAAGAACAGGTTCTGTGGCGTGGTTTCGACGCTGGCGTCGGCCATGCCGCGCAGCCGGCTCCAGGTTTCGACGCCGAGTTCGGAATTGATCTGGCGGACATGAATCCTGGCCTCGGCCGAGGCGGCGGCGACAAACGCCCGGGCAATGCCGTTGGCTTCCGCCAGCGGCGGCCTGCTGGCCTGAAAGGCGGCGATGGTGCCGGAGCGGTCACGCAGTGTGCTGCCGGTAAGGATCGATTGATCGCCCGGCGAGATGCCGATCAAAGTGTCGCTGCCGGCGAAAGCCTTCAATGCCTCGGCCACGGTGTCGAGCGTCGCGAAGAGGAAGTTGTCGGGCACATCGGCGGTGAACAGTTCGAACGAGACCGGCGCGAGATCGAGCAGGCCTGAGACGTGCGACAGGTCGCTGCTGACCACGGCCTGGAAGCCGAGATCGACATGGATGCGGCCATCGGTCATCGCCATCTTGTCGGCAAGCTGTTCGGCCGTGGCCGTCCACGGCTCGTCTGTCGGCATGTCGAGCACCGTCGTCACGCCGCCAAGGGCCGCGGCATGCGTGCCGGAGGAAAAGTCCTCCTTGTGCGTCAGGCCGGGCTCGCGCAGATGTGCATGCGCGTCGACCAGGCCGGGCAGCAGATAGGCACCGGCCGCATCGAAAACGGTGCTAGCCGAAGCCGTCTCGCCGGGCGCGATCATTGCCGCGATGCGGCCGTCGGTGATGCCCACGTCGCGCCGCTCGAACCCTTCGGCGTTGACGATGGTGGCTCCCCGGATCAGCGTATCGAACATGTCGCCATTCTCGTTGCTCTTGTCAGCCGCGCCGCTCGAAGCCGGCACGATTGTCCAGCCAGAACCGGGCAATGTCTTCGCGCCGCATAAAGGCAGCGGCCGGGTTCCGCTTCACATGCTCGATCACCTCGCGCAGCCCGGACGCCCGGTTGGGCTGGCCCATCCAGCGCGCGTGGATGCCGATCGTCAGCATGCGGCCGCCGGTTTCGTCCGCCTCGTCGAGCATGTAATCGATCGCCGAGCGGCAATCCTCGGCGAAGTCGCGCGGATTGCTGTAGCCGGGCGCCACCAGATAGCGGCTGTCATTGAGCGTCTTGGAATAGGGCACGACCAGGATCTCGGTCCCCCGATGGTCGAGGAAATAGGGTAGGTCGTCGTTGCAGGGATCGGAGTGGTAGAGGAAGCCGCCTTCCTCGACGAGCAAATCGCGCGTGTTGACGCTGGGCAGCGAGCGGCAGTTCCAGCCGAGGGGGCGCCTGCCCAGCAGCTTCTCGTAAAGCGCGATCGCTTCATGCAGGTGGCGCTTTTCCTCGCCGCGCTCCATGGTCGTGTAGTCGATCCAGCGCAGGCCGTGGCCGAGCAGATCGTGCCGCCGCGTCTTCATCCATTCGACGAAGGGCGGGTTCCGCTCCAGCGCTACCGCGCAAGCGGAGATGGTGATCGGGATGTCGTGGCGATCGAAGAGCCGCGCCAGACGCCACACGCCGGCACGGCTGCCATATTCGAAATGCGTCTCGGTGCCGAGGTCGCGCACCGGCGGGCTGGAGGTGAGATTGTATTCGCCCCAATTGTCGTTTCGGCCGTCTTCCAGCCAGGAGTACTCCGAGCCTTCCTCGTAGTTGAGCACGAGGTTGATGGCGAGCTTGACGCCGCCGGGCCAGGTCATGAAGGGCGGCCGGGAACCATAGCCGACGAAGTCGCGCGGCTGGGGCGGTTGCGGGGCAGCGCTCGGCGTCATGGCAAATTCCTCTCAACTGGTTTCGTTGGCTTCTATCCAGTCCATGTAAGCGTGGAAGGCTTCCTTGCCGGGACGCGGCCGCCATGTGGTGTCGCGCAGGATGCGGGCGATGTCATACGCGCCCCACATGCCGCCTTTCAGTCTCACATCCTGGACGATGTTGGCGTCTTCTCCCGATGTCACCTCGACTTTCAGTCCGGGCACACGCTCCCTTGCCCAGCCGATGATCTCGCCGATGGTCTGGCTGGAGCCGGAGCCGATGTTGTAGTGGCGGTAATTGAGGCACGGCGCATCGATCAGTGCGAGGATCGCGGCGGCAACGTCGGTCGAGGTGGCGTAGTCGCCGACCGGCTCCAGGCTGTTCGGCCTGATCGTCTCGCCGGCCAGGGCCATATGCGCGACGCGGTTGGGAACATGGCGAAAGTTGCGGCTCTCGGTGGCGCGGTCCATCGGGCCGTAGACGGAAGCAAGCCGCACCGAGACCGCCGACAGGCCGAACAGGTCGGCATAGCGGTTGGTCACCATCTCGGAGGCGAATTTCGAGATGCCGTAGAGCGTCAGCGGCGCGACATAGCCGTCTTCCGGCAGTGGCTCGCCGCCCCAGTCAGGTCCGTTGTGGCGGTAGACGGAGCCCGAGCTGACATAGACGAAGCGTTTCACCTCCGGCCTCGCGCGCGCCCAGTCGAGCATCCGCACGGTGCCCATGAGATTGACGTCGACGATGCGGGCCGGGTCCTCGGCCTCCGGCTGGCGTTTTGCCTCCAAGGCGCTGCCGCGTGAGATCGGCGTGATTGTCGCGCCATGCACGATTGCCGTGATGCCTTGCTTGTCCAGCGTTGCGGACCAGGTCTTCGGGTCGAGCACATCGGCGGCGATCACTGTGAGCCGGTCGCGCACCGGGGCGAAATGCTTTTCGGCCGCCGCGTCGAGGCCGGACCGGTCGAGGATCACGGCACGGGCTTGCGGATCGCGGTCGAGCCAGGCGCGTGCGACCACGCTCATGACAAAGCCGGTGCCTCCGGTGACGAGCAGCGTCATGCGAACTCCTTTGAAGTTGAACGAAGAGGGTCAGCGCGTCGCATAGCCGCCGTCCACGAGCATGTCGGATCCGGTGACGAAGGATGCGTCCGATGACAAAAGGAAAGCCGCCGCCGCGGCGATCTCATCCGGCTCAGCGATGCGGCCGAGCAGATGCGCGGGTCCAAGACCTGCATTGGCGGCCTCGAAATCTGGAAATCTGCGCAGCAGCCGCGTTGTCGCCACCGCGCCCGGCGACAGGCTGTTGACGCGGACCTTGTCCGGCGCATGGTCGACCGCCATCGCCTTGGCGAGATGGATCAGCCCGGCCTTGGCGGCGCAATAGGCGACGGCCCTGGTGGTGGCGACGCGTCCGAACTGCGAGCCGATGAACACCACCGAACCGCCGCCACCCGCCGCGATCAATGGCACCGCGTATTTGCTCATCAGGAACGCACCGGTCAGGCTGACGTCGAGCTCGCGACGCCAGGACTGTTCGTCGAGATCGACGACGGTGGCGTTGGTCGATGGCGCGGCGGCGTTATGCACCAGTCCGTCCAGCCGGCCGAATTTTTGTTTCGCGAATTCGACGGCGCCCCGGGCGGAACTCATGTCGGTCACGTCACATTGGCAGGCGGCAACCGAAGGACCAAGTGTGTCGGCAAGCTGTGTTGCCGCCGTGAGATCATGGTCGGCGCAGACTACGCTGGCGCCTTCCGCAACGCAGCGCCGGGCAATGGCGGCGCCAATGCCGCTTGCGGCGCCCGCGATCAGGACAACGCTTCCCTGCAATCGGTTCATCGCGGCGACCTCAAACACGTTCCTCGACGCTTTGCATGACCGGCGCGGTGACCGGCCGGCGCAGAAGATTGTAGCAGGCCGCGAGCGTGACCAGGGCAGCGCCGCCGCCGAGCAGCAGGAACATGGCGGGAGGCCCAAGATGCGCCATCAACCCCGCCGCGACACCCGGCGTCGCCACATTACCGATCGAGTAGAGCAGGAGCAGCGTGCCGGAGGCGGCGACCATGTGCCGGCTATGAAGCTGCGATGCACCGAAGGCCATCGCCACCGGATAGATCGTCAGCGCGGTGGCACCGTAGAGGAAGAACAGCACGAACAGCAGCGGCACCGAGAAAGTGCCGACCCATGCGATCGCGGCGCAGGCCGTCACCGACACCAGCCCTTGCACGAGCAGCATCAGGCGGCGGTCGAACCGGTCCGACAGCCAGCCGACCGGGGTCTGCGCGAGCATGCCGGCGATGCTGATCGTGGTCACCAACCAGACCGTGGCCGCCGCCGACAGCCCGATCTGCGTGCCGTAAAGAGGCGTCAGCACGAAGATGTTCATATTGGTGATGCCGGCCTGGAAAATGGCGACGACCGTCACCGGCGCCAGCCTGAAAAGCGAGAGCGGTCCGAGCCGCCTGTCTGCCTTCGCTCCGGGCGCCGGCGCCGGGTCTGCCGGCACCGAAGGCAGCGTCGGCCAGCGCAGCCCCGCGAATTTGGGCGCGAACGCCACAAGCACCGTCGCCGCCGCGACCAAGAACAGATGCGGAGATTGCGGACCGACAAGCGCGACCAGGATCTGGCCGAGCAGCACGGCGATCGCCGTCGTCAGCATGTAGATCGAGAACATCGCCCCGCGATTGTGCTGTTCGGCATAGAGATTGATCCAGCTCTCGCAGACGACGAACATCGAGGCCATCGACATGCCGCCCAGCAGCCGAAAGCAGAACCAGAACGGCATGAAGTCGGTGAAGACGAAGCCCAGGGCCGACAGCAGCGCTGTTGTCAGGATCAGCAGGAAGGTCCGCTCATGGCCGTAGCGGGCGACCAATGGACGTGTCATCAGGCAGCCGATCAGGAAGCCTACCGGATAGGCGGTCAGCACGATCTGCACGATTTTGGGGTCGACGCCGGGTTTGCCCAGATGGAACGACACCGCGGTCGTCAGCATGGCGCTGCCGATACAGGCGAGACAGACGCTTGCCATGATCGGCAACATGGCGCGGGAGCGCTCGGCATTCCGCCACAAGCGCATCGCGGATTGAGCAATCGATCCCATGAATGCCGCTGTCGGTCGGCTAGAGCAGACGCCGGCGATCGCAAACAGGATCAATGACCGACGCTGGACGTTCATGCATGGCGACGGCTCCCCTTGGCAGTCACGCTGACCAGCGGCTGCTCTCCCAGACAGAAGCTACACTTCATCATGCGTGCCACAAGCGAAGATTGACACGGCTATGGCGTCATTTTTTTTGGCCATCCCGGTGGCTGAAAACGGCGTCGCGCCATGCGACAGGCTTTACAGTCGTTTCGCACGCTCCCTACGATAGGCCGCCTGCAGAACATCGAGAGGAGACCAGGAGATGACGATCGAACGTCTTGAGAACGGCCAACGCTTCTGTCGGGTGCTGCGCTACAACGGCACCGTCTATGTCTCCGGCCTGACGGTGGACGACCTTTCCGGCGACACCACCGCGCAGACCAAGCAGATCTTCGCCAAGATCGATGCGCTTCTGGCCAAGGCTGGCAGCGACAAGTCGAAGCTTCTCAGTGCTCAGATCTGGCTGCGCGACATCGCCGATTTCGAGATGATGAATGCGGCCTGGGATGCCTGGATCGATCGCAGCGCCATGCCGGTGCGCGCGACGGTGGAGGCACGACTTGCCGGCGACCAATATCGCGTCGAGATCATGGTCACGGCGGCGGTCGGCTGACGCCGATTGGGGTGGGCAAACCGAATGCATGAGCTGGTGATCAAAGGCGGACGGGTTGCGCTCGACGACGGTTGGGCCGAATGCGACATCGCCATCGACGATGGCTGCATCGCCGCCATCGGGACCGATCTGGATGGTCAATCCGTGATCGGCGCCGACGGTCGTTGGGTCATGCCCGGCGGTATCGACGCCCATTGCCATCTTGACCAGCCGGTCTGGGGCGGGGCGGGCAATGCCGACGATTTCGAGTCCGGCACCATCTCGGCCGCCTTCGGGGGCACGACATGCATCGTCCCGTTCGGCATGCCGGGTCCGGACATGACGACAATTGGCGCCATCGACCGCGCTCTCGATCGCGCCACGGGGCGCGCGGTCATCGACTACGGGCTGCACGCCGTGGTGACCATGGGCACCGGCGCGGATGTAGAGGAACAGCTTTCGCAGCTCGCCGGCCGTGGCATCGCCTCGGTCAAGTTGTTCATGACCTATCAGGGTTTCGCCGTCGACGACGATCTCTTCTTCAGGGTGCTCGATACCGCCCACACGCTTGGCTGGATCGTCATGGTCCATGCCGAGAACGATGCTGCCATAAGACGCACGCGCCAGCGCCTGATCGATCTCGGCCGCACCGATATCCGCTACCATGTCGTTGCCCACAGCGAGACGATGGAGCGCGAGGCCACGCATCGTGCGCTGGCCTTCGCCGAAATGACAGGCGCGCGCATGACCATCGTCCACGTCTCCTCCTGGCAGTCGGCCGAAGAGGTGGCGCGGGCGAGGACGCGCGGCGTCGACGCGATCGCCGAGACCTGTCCGCAATATCTGTTCATCGGCGCCGCCGACCTCGATCGGCCGGCCCTGGATGCCGCGCGTTTCGTCTTTTCGCCGCCGCCGCGTTCGCCGCGCAGCCATGAGCATCTATGGCAGGCGCTGATCGATGGCGGCATCGACCTCTGGTCCTCGGACCATTCGCCCTATTTCTTCGCCGACAAGATCGCGCGGTCGCAGACACCTGGCTTCACCACCACGCTGAGCGGCATTCCCGGCATCGAGACTCGTCTGCCGCTGCTCTTCTCGGAAGGGCTGCTGACCGGCCGGCTGACGCTGGAGCGCTATCTCGATCTCACCTCGCGCAATGCCGCCGCGATCTATGGTCTGGCCCACGCCAAGGGGCGGATAGCGGTCGGCCTCGATGCCGACCTGGCGCTGTGGGATCCGACAGTGACCTGGATGCTCGGTCATGCCGCCTTGCATTCGCGCGTCGACTTCACCCCTTACGAGGGCCGGACCGTGACCGGCAAGCCGACCACCGTGCTGGTGCGCGGCGTGCCGGTGGTCGCCGACGGCGAGCTGCAGGTGCGGCCGGGGTTCGGACAATTCATAGAGCGCACCGCGGCCGATCCGGCGCGATCGGGAAAACCAGTTGAGGAGACGACGCCATGGCTCGATGCCTGACCATAGCGGTCGCCCAGACCGGGCCCATCCAGCGCAGCGCTTCGCGTACCGAAACGGTCGATCGCCTCGTCCACTTGTTAGAGCAGTCCGCCGCCGCAGGGGCGGAAATCGTGGCGTTCCCGGAGATGGCGCTGACCACCTTCTTTCCGCGCTGGCGCATTGACGATCAGGCGGAGATCGACGCCTTCTTCGAACAGTCGATGCCAGGCCCCGAAACGCGGCGCCTCTACGATGCCGCCGCGCGTCTCAAAGTCGGCTTCGCGCTCGGCTATTGCGAGATCGCCAGGGAAGACGGCCGCACGCGCCATTTCAACACCATGGACCTCGTCGGACCGGACGGCGCCTTCATCGGGCGTTACCGCAAGATGCATGTGCCGGGCTCAGCCGAGCCGGAGGAAGGCACCACCACGCATCTCGAACGCCGCTATTTCGAACCGGGCAATCTCGGCTTCCCGGTCTTCGACTATCGCGGCGTCCGTATCGGCATGGCGATCTGCAACGACCGACGCTGGCCCGAGACCTACCGCATGCTCTGCCTCAATGGCGCAGAGGTGGTTCTGCTGGGCTACAACACGCCGCTGCTGCTCGACGAGGCGCCGGCGCTGGCGCATCTCAGAATGTTCCACAACCATCTGCCAATGCAGGCCGGCGCCTACCAGAACACGCTGTGGGTGGCGGCCGCGGCCAAGGCAGGGCTGGAAGACGGCCAGGCGTTGATCGGCGGCTCCTGCATCATCGCGCCGACCGGCGAGATCGCCGCGCAGGCGCTATCGCTCGACGACGAGGTCATCGTTCATCGCGCCGATCTCGACCTGATCGAGACCTGCCGGAAGGTGAATTTCAACTTCGCGCTCTATCGCCGCCCCGACCAGTACCGGCGCATTTCGGAACCGGTCTGAGATCGAACGACATGGGCCTCGTCGAAACCAATCAGGACACGATGCCGCGCGCGGCCGACCCGCTGTCACTGGGCGCGATCGTCGAGAATGGGCTCTGTATCGGTTGCGGCCTGTGCCGTTCGATCGCCACGCCCGATGCCATCGAAATGGTGATGACGCCGGAGGGCCGCGAGCGGCCGGTGGCGAGGGAGGCATTGGACAGGCCGACGCTGATGCGGATCAACGCCGTCTGTCCGGGAACGCGCATCGCCGGTCCGCCACCGGCGCAATCAAGCGAAGCCGCTTTGACGGATACCGTCTGGGGGCCTGTCGAACGGCTCGTGCTTGGCCGCGCGAAAGACCCGACCGTGCGATTTATCGGTTCCGGCGGCGGGGTGCTGACAGCGCTCGGCCAGTTCCTGCTGAGCTCCGGCCGCGTCAAATTCGTGCTGCATGTCGCGGCATCGCGTTCCCAGCCGATGCGCAGCGAAAGGCGGCTGAGCTTCGATGCCGCGTCGATGCTTGAGGGTGCGGGCTCGCGCTATGGTCCGGCGGCGATCCTGGTGGATTTCGGCGACATCCTCGATCGCGGCGAGCCCTTCGCGCTGATCGCCAAGCCTTGCGACATCACTGCCGTGCGCAACCTGGCGCGGCTCGATCCCCGCGTCGACCAGTATATGCGCTATGCTTTGGCCTTCGTCTGCGGCGGCGCATCCGACCTGTCGAAATCGGAACAGGTGCTGCAGCGTTTCGGCCTCGCCGAGGACGAGCTCACGCTATTTCGCTATCGCGGCCACGGCAATCCCGGCCTCAATCGGATCGAAACCAGGGACGGCCGCGCCTTTGAGCTCACCTATCGGCAGCTGTGGGAGGATGAGGACAAATGGATGATCCAGCCGCGCTGCAAGATCTGCCCGGACGCGATCGGCCAGGTGGCGGATATCGCGGTTCATGACGCCTGGTTGAACGGCGGACCGGCGGCCGAGGACGAGGCGCTCAACGGCATCATCGTGCGCACTAGGCGCGGCCTTGAGCTGTTCGACGCGGCGGTCGAAGCCGGCGCGCTGGAGATCAAACGCGAGACCGGCATTGCCGAAATCAGTGAGTTGCAGTCGCACCAGGTGCGCAAGCGGCGCGCTGTCTGGGCGCGGCTCAAAGGCATGGCGATCGCCGGCAAGCCGGTGCCGCTTGTCACCGACCTCGCACTTGAAGATTGCGCCCTGCAGAATTCTCTGGCCGAGAATCTGGCCGAGGGGCGGGGCGCCCGCGACCGTGCCCGGCGCGGACGCCTGGGTGAGCCGCCTGCCGCGCCGCGCAAAAGCGAGGTTGTGCAGCCGTGTTGAGGGATGGGCTGATATGAGTGCCGCCGAGCAAACCGAAATCATCATCATTGGTGGCGGCATTGCCGGCGCCGGCGCCGCCTTCGAAACGTCCCGCTCCGCCAAAGTGATCGTGCTTGAGCGGGAAAGCCATTGCGGCTACCACACCACCGGCCGCTCGGCGGCGAGTTTTACCGAAAACTATGGCAACGGCATCATCCGCCGCATCGTGCTGGCGAGCCGGTCTTTCCTGACCGAGCCGCCCAGCGGCTTCTGCGATTACCCGCTGCTCGGCAAACGCGGCATGATCACCGTGGCGCGCGCCGATCAGCTTGATCTCTTGGCGCAGGATCTGGAGGCCGCGCAGGCCTTGGTGCCCTCGATTGTCGCCATGACGCCGGCCGAGGCGATTGCGCGCGTGCCGGTGCTGCGCGCGGATTACCTCGCCGGCGCCTATACCGAACCGCATTCGATGGACATCGATGTGAACGGCCTGCACCAGGGTTATCTGCGTGGCGCCCGCGCGCGTGGCGCGCGCATCGTCACCAATGCCGGCGTCAAGGCGATCGACCGGCGAGGCGGCCAGTGGCGGGTCGAAACCCCGGCGGGAACATTCCTTGCGCCAACGGTCGTCAATGCCGCCGGTGCCTGGGGTGACGAGATCGCTTTGATGGCGGGTGTGCGTCCGGTTGGCCTGCAGCCGAAGCGCCGCACCGCTTTCAACATTCCGGCGCCCGCCGGCGTCGACATCACAGAGTGGCCGCTGGTCAACGATGTCGGCGCCGAATTCTATTTCAAGCCCGATGCCGGGCAGTTGTTCGTCTCGCCTGCCGATGCGACGCTTTCTCCGCCGATGGATGCCTATGCGGAGGACATCGATGTGGCGATCGGCGCCGAGCGTCTTGAACGGGCGACCACCATCGAAGTGCAGCGCGTGTCGCGCTCATGGGCGGGCTTGCGGACCTTCGTCGCAGATGGGTCGCCGGTGGTCGGACCGGATGACGAGGTCCCGGATTTCGTCTGGCTGGTCGGGCAGGGCGGCTATGGCATCAAGACCTCGCCGGCGCTGTCGCGCGTCTGCGCCAGCCTGATTGCTGGCAAAGGCTTTCCAGACGATGTCGCAAGGCAGGGCGTGTCGATGGACGATCTCACGCCACACCGGCTGCGCGGCGACGAGTCTCAAACCAGGCAGGTTGCTTTATGAGCAACGCTGCCCTCACGGCCGGCGGCACGTTGGCCGGGCATCTGCTGGAGAGGCTGGCGCAGGCCACCAGCGACGCGCCAGGGATCACCCGCGTCGCCTACGGACCAGGTGAGCGCCTCGCCCATGATCTCGTGCGCGACGAAGCGGAAAAGCTCGGCGCCACGGCGCATGTCGATGCCGCCGGCAATCTCTATTTGACTCTGAAGGGACGTAGTCCGGATTTGCCGGCGATCGTCATAGGTTCGCATCTCGACAGCGTGCCGCATGGCGGCAATTTCGACGGCGCCGCCGGTGTCGTGGCCGGGCTGGCGGTGATGGCCGAACTGCTCGGGCAAGGCATGCAATTGCCGCGCGATCTGATCGTGCTGGCGACCCGCGCCGAAGAGGCTGTCTGGTTTCCGCTGTCCTATCCCGGCAGTCAGGCAGCACTTGGCCTGCTGGACCCGGTGGCGCTCGATGCGAAGCGGTCGGACAGCGGCCGCACGCTTGCGGATCACATGCGTGAGGAAGGCTTCGATCCCGATGCCGTGCGGCGCGGTGTGCCGGGCATCGACGCCGGCCGGATCGCGGCCTTTGTCGAAGTGCATATCGAGCAGGGACCGCGCCTTGTCGCATCCGGTGCGCCGGTCGGCATCGTCACCGGCATTGCCGGCGGCTTTCGCTATGTCGATGCGAAATGCTTCGGCGCCTACGCGCATTCCGGCGCCGAGCCGCGCTTTGCCCGCCATGACAGCGTGCTCGGCTTTGCCGATCTGGTCGCCGGCCTTGAAGCGGAATGGGACGCGCTCGAGCGCGACGGCCACGAAGCCACAATCACCTTCGGCCGGGTGGAATCCGATCCGAGCCAGCACGGCGGCAGCCGCGTCCTGGGCGAAATCAGCTTCACGCTCGATGTGCGCAGCGCCGAGGCCGCAGTGCTGGACCGGATCGAAGCGCGCCTTCATGCGATCTTCGCAGAGGTCGGCGCCAAGCGTGGCGTCAGCTTCGAGGCCGGGCCGCGCTTCACCTGGGAGCCGGCGACCATGTCGCCGCCGCTGATCGCGAGGCTGGACGGTGCTGCCGCCGAACTGCAAATGCCGGCGCCGCATGTGCCGAGCGGGGCGGGGCATGACGCGGCCACCTTTGCCGGCGCCGAGATTGCGACCGCCATGATCTTCGTGCGCAACGAGAACGGCAGCCACAACCCGCATGAAGCGATGGAAATCGCCGATCTCGATCAGGCGATCCGCCTGCTTCTTCGTTTCGTCACCGACTTCGACAATCCCGTGGGACAGCCATGAACCTTGCCGCGACCGCCTTGCTCGTCATCGACCTGCAGAATGAATATCGCCCCGGTGCGGCCTGGCCGGTCATCGGCTACGACGCGGTGCTCGCCAACACCACCGCGCTGATCGAAGCCGCCCGCGCGGCCGGTGTGCCGGTCATCCATGCGCAGGCCTGGGTGAAACCGGAGGAACGCGATGGCTATGCAAGGCAGGAAGAGATCCTGACCGAGGAATTCCGCTCCGCCGTGGCCGGCAGCGAAGGTGCTGCGATCTGCGCCGAAGTGGCGGCCCGGCCCGGCGACATCGTCATCCACAAGCACTGGCCGAGCGCCTTTCGCCGCACCGATCTTTCAAAACGGCTTGCCGACCTCAAGGTCGAGAACCTGATCGTCACCGGCGTGCTGACCGACAGCTGCGTGACCGAGAGCGTGTTCGACGCGGTCTATCAGGGATTCAGGGTCTGGCTGGTCAAGGAGGCCTGCGGCAGCATGAGCGAGGCCATGCACCGCACCGGCATGCTCGACATGGCCAACCGGCTCTATGGCGGCGGCATCCTGCGCCTGCCCGAGGCGCTGAAGGCGCTCGCCGGCCAGCCTTTCGACGGCTGGCGCTGCACGCGGCCGGTGGAATTTGTCTACACGCTGGAAACCGTCGACCGGATTTACGAGGCTCTGTGATCGGCGCCGCAGCCGCATGCGCCTCTGACGACCTTTGAGGCCGCCGGCTTGAGCACCGCGCCCGGCAGCGCTCCGGTTGCTCTGCCGCCACGCCAGACGGATACGCCGTTTACGAAGACATGCTCGATGCCGGCGGCGGGCCGGCGCGGCTCCTCGAACGTGGCGGTGTCGATGATCGTGTCGGGATCGAAGATGACGAGATCGGCGAAATTGCCTTCCGCGAGAAGCCCGCGTTGCGCGATGCCGAACTCCCGTGCGGGCAGGCCGGTCATGCGGAACACGGCTTCCTCCAGGCTGAACAGGCCGACATCCCTGGCATAGTGCCCGAGCACACGCGGAAACGTGCCCCACAGGCGCGGATGCGGATGGATGTCATGCGGCAGGCCATCCGAGCCGATCATGGTGCGTGAATGCGCCATGATGTTGCGCACGTCCGTCTCGTCGAGCTGGAAATAGACAGCACCTGCTGGCAGCAGGCGCTGGCCGGCCTCGCGCTCACTGCAGTTCCATTCCCGCGCAATGTCGGCGATCTCGCGCCTGGCCATCTCGGGATGCGGATCTGACCAGGTGATGAGGATCTTGAGCCCTGTGTCGCAGCGCTCCAAGCGAAGCACGGTCGAGCTCGCGGCATAGGGGTAGACATCCATGCCGATGTCCATCGTTTGGCGCGCCCGGTCGATCCTTTCCAGGGACGGACGGCTTTTGCCGAAATTGGCGCGGCCGGTGCACTGGTGGTGCGAGATGAACAGCTTGCCGCCGGCATGATCAGCGATGTCGATCGCTTCCTCGATCGCCTCGTCCATTGTCTCGAAATAATTGCGCGTGTGCGTGACATAGGGGCCGCCGAGGCTTGCCGCCGTGGCGGCGAGCGCCTTGACCTCTTCGGTCGAGGAGTTGACCGCCGGCGGATAGTCGAGCCCGGTGCTGAGGCCGAAGGCGCCTTCGGCCATCGCCTCGGCGATCGCCTCCTGCATCGCTGCCGTCTCCGCGTCATTGGCTGCACGATCGGTCACCGGCATGCAGCGCTGGCGCAAGGTGGTGTGGCCGACGAGCAGGGCCGCGTTCGTGGCGATGCCGCGCCGCTGGAGCTCGGCGACATAGTCGGCAAAACGGTCGAAGCGGAAATTCTCGCGGCCGCCGACCAGTGTGAAGGGCGGTGGCGGTGTCTTGTCGAGAAGCAGCGGCGCCAGGCTGACGCCGCAATTGCCGGCGATCACCGTGGTGACACCCTGGCTGATCTTCGGGTCCATGCCGTGTGGCGCCAAAAGCGCGCCGTCGTCATGGGTGTGCACGTCGATGAAGCCGGGCGCGACCACCTTGCCCCTGGCATCGATCTCCTCGATGCCAGTCACGTCGTCCAGCCGGCCGATGGCGGCGATCCTGTCGCCGGTGACGGCCATGTCGGCCTCGAAAGGTTTCGAGCTGTCGCCGGAAATCAACGTCGCATGACGGATGACGAGATCGTATGGCATCGGGCAAAGGTCCAACTCTCTTGTTGGAGCATGATCTCTGGACAAACGGAAACCGTTTGTCCGAGAAAACCGGTTCCCACTTTTCGGGATCATGCTCTAGCCGTCCGGATTGGCGGCGATCTCCTCGCGGCGGCGCGCGACATAGGCGTCGAGCTCCTCGCGGATCGCGGGGTCCATCACCGGTTCTTCGTAATCGTGCAGCGCCTGCTGCCAGAGCTCCGTAGCCCGCTCCAGCGCATCCTTGCCACCGGCCTCCTCCCAGGCGCCATGGTTCTGCCAGTTGGAGAGCATCGGCTGGTAGAAGGCGGTGGTGTAGCGCGACATGGTGTGCTCGGCGCCGAAGAAATGGCCGCCGGCCGGCACCGACTTGATCGCCTCGAAGCCGAGGTCGTCTTCCTGGAACGGCAGCGGCCGCAGGAACTCCATCATGTTCTGCAGGATCTCGACATCGAGCACGAGCTTTTCATAGGACGCGGTGAGCCCGCCCTCGAGCCAGCCGGCCGCATGGTAGATCAGATTGGCACCACCAAGCACCGCGCCCCAGGTCGCCATTTCCGTCTCATAGGCCGCCTGCAAATCGACCACATTGGAGGCATTCGCGTTGGAGGTGCGGTAGGGCAGATTGTAGCGCCGCGCCAATTGCCCGGCGATGATGTTGGCCTTGGCGTTCTCCGGCGTGCCGAAGGCCGGCGCGCCCGACTTCATGTCGACATTGGAGGTGAAGGCGCCATACATCACCGGCGTGCCGGGGTTGACGAGTTGGGTAAGCACCACGCCGAACAGCGCTTCCGCATTCTGCTGGCAAAGCGCTGCCGCCAGCGTCACCGGCGTCATCGCGCCCATCAGCGTGAAGGGCGTGACGGTCACCGGCTGGCCGTGCTCGGCCATGGCGATCAGTCCCTCCGCCATCGCATCGTCGAACAGGCGCGGCGAGTTGATCGAGATGATCGTGGTCACGCCCGGTGAGGCGCGCATCTCCTCGACGGAGATGCCGCGCGCTATCGCCATCATGTTGATGCCGTCCATCGCCCGGGCGCGGCCGATCGCGGTGCAGTGGAAGGAGAGATCGCTCAGCGTCAGATTGGCGTGATAGGTGTCGAGATGGCGCGCGTTGGCCGGCAGCTCCATCGGCGCCACCACCTGGTTGCCGATGATGTGGATGGCGTTGAAGTGGTGCGCCAGCTTGATGAAGTTCTGGTAGTCGGCAAGATTGCCCTGACGTCGGCCGTTGATGCGGTCGTGCACATTGGGCGGGCCAGCGACCAGCCCGAAGACCAGCGAATTGCCGCCGAGATGCACCTGCTTCTCAGGATTGCGGCTGGTCAGCGTGAAGGAGGACGGCACCGCGCGCAGCGCCTCGTTCACCAGGCTCTCGTCGATGCGGATGGTCTTTTCCTCGCGGTCGACGATGGCGCCGGCGGAGGCGAACAGGTCCATCACCCGCTCGCTCATCACGCGGATGCCGAGCTCCGACAGGATGCGCATCGAGGTGTCGTGCAGTTGCTGCATCCGCTCTTCGTCGAGAAGCTGCATGGGCGGATAGGGATTCTTGACGCTCTGCCACGGCAGTTGCGCGATGCCGCCGCCGCCGCGTTCCAGCCTCGACTTGCGGCCGCCGCCGCGCCTGTCCTGTGACATCGGATTTATTCCTTCCCGGCCTTCAATAGCCGCGCTCCGGACTGACCACATTCTCCAGCGGCTCGCCGCGGCGGTAGCGCGCCAGATTGTCGGCGAACATTCGCACCGACTTGATGTCCCAGCCGTCATAGACCGCCGCGCAATGCGGCGTGATGGCGACGTTGTCGTAGCCCCAAAGCGGGTGCTCGGCGGGCAGCGGCTCGGTCGCAAAGACATCCAGCGCCGCGCCCTTGATCTGTTTGGCATCGAGCGCGGCCAGAAGTGCTGCTTCCTCGACGACGCCGCCGCGCGAAATGTCGATGAGCACGGCGGAAGGCTTCATGGCGGCAAAGGCCGCTTTGCCGAGCAGGCCGCGCGTGGTCGGCAGCAAAGGCACGCAGCAGATGACGAAATCGGCGTGGCCGATGAGTGGTAGCAGCGCGTCAACGCCATGAACCTCGTCCAGGCATGGCGTCGGCTTGGGCCGCGCGCGGATACCCAGCGTATGCATGCCCATCGCCTTTGCCCGTTTGGCGACGGCCTCGCCGGTCTTGCCAAGGCCGATGATCAGCACGGTCTTGCCTTCGATCGGCTCGACACGGCCGCCGCCCCACTGCCGCGCCTGCTGGCGGCGTTCGAAGCCGCGCAGGTCGAGCGAGAAGGACAGCATGGCGCCGAGCGCGTATTCCGCCAGCATGCCGGCGGCAACGCCTGCGGAATTGGTCACCGTGACGCGCGTCGGATCCCAGCGTCCCAGATGATCCGTGCCGGAGCCGCCGATGGACACCCATTTCACGGTCGGGCTTTCGACGAGGGCCTGGCGTGGATAGCGCGGCGTGCCGTCGAAGCGGATGGAATAGACCACTTCCGCCGCCACGCGCTCGATCAGTTCGGGAAGCCCAGCGTAGCTCTCGCAGGGGTGGACCGGGAGGTCCGGGTGCGTCTCGGCGAGCACGGCCAACGCGCCGGCCGGCTTGTCGGTGTGCAGAATTACGGTTGGGCGGGCCGACATGGCGCGGGCCTCAGCCGTGGCCGATATGATCGGCGGCACTGCCCAGCGCGACAAGCAGCGCTTGCCCGTTCTCCAGCGTTGCATTCTCATGCGGCGCGCGCAGGTTCAGCCAGCGCTGGTCGCCGGAGCGCACGGCCAGCACGGCCTTCATCGCAGGGATCAAGCCGGCATCCTGGATGATCTTGCGGAATGCCTTGATCGCCGCATCCGCCTCAGTAACGTTCTCCCCGGCCAACGTACGATCGTAGAGCGAGCGGATGGCCGCGGCGTTGAGGTTGACGGTGGCCGAGATGCAGCCCGCCGCGCCGTTGGCCAGCCCCTTGGTCAGTTGCGCTTCGGAGCTGGGGAACACCGCAACATTTGGCGCGGCGGCAATCACCGCCGCCGTGTTGTTCCAGTCGCCGGCGCTGTCCTTGTAGGCGACGACAGTGTCGGGAAACGCCGCGCTCAGCCGGGCGGTCAAGGCCGGGCTCACCGGCACGCCGGAGTTCTGCGGAATATGGTAGAGGATCATCTTCATTGCCGGGTTCGCAACCCGCTCGATCAGTTCGCTGTAGTAGCGTGCCTGGCCGTCATCGCCGGCGGCGGTGTAGAAGAACGACGGCAGCACCATCACGCCGGCGCAGCCGAGCCCGACCGCGTGCGCCGACAGTTCGACGGTTTCCGGAAGCGCGGTGACGCCGGTGCCGGGCATCAGCCGGCCTGGCGAAATGCCGGCTTCGATCAGCCACTCCAGCGCCTGCATGCGCTCACCAAGTGAGAGCGACAGCGCCTCGCCTGTGGTGCCGAAGGGGGACAGGAAATGCGCGCCCTGGTCCAGCAGCCATTTGGCATGGGACACAAAGAGGTCGCGTGCGATGCCGCCGTCATCCGCGAACGGTGTCAGGATCGGTGCGATGGTTCCTTGCGGGCGGGTCATGCGTATCCTCTTTTGCGTGATGGTATTCGGGTGTGATCACCGCTGCCGCCGTCCGGCCGCTACCACGCCGGTCGTTGCAGCATCCTGGTGATCACCGGAGGATCGTAGAGCAAGGCCGAGAGGTCGGAGAAGAGGCTGTCGCGGTCGCTGAGCGACAGCACCGCGTCGCGGATCGCCTCGGCGCGGCCTTGTCCGAGCACCGGCGCGGCGAATTCCATGTACTTGGCCTCGATCTCAGCTTGCGTCAGCGGTGCCTCCGGTCCGCCGCGCGCATGCACATCGCCCGAAGCGAGGATCCGCCCATCAGTGGTCGTGATCAGCACGTCGGCCCAGCGGCCCGCCGGAAAGCGGGCACTGTGGCGTTCCGATTCCACGACCGTGATGCGGCTCAGCATATCCGCCACGGCAGCATCCTCCAGCCCGCTGCCAGAAATGTGCTCCAGTCCGATGCGGCCATGGACGATAAAGGTCGCGACGGCGAAGCGCAGGCTGTACTGCGCCTTCGAGGTCGTGTCCGGCATGCCGTCGAACAGCGTTGCGGCGTAATGAAAGCTGTTCACCTCGACGTGGCTGATGTCGGCGGGTGCGAGATGATGTGCATGGCAGAGCCCGCGCGTCGCGTCGATCGCCGCATGCGCCCAGCGGCAGATCGGGTATGGCTTCACATACTGGTGCAGCACCTGCCAGAAGGCGCCGAGATCTTGCCAATGTGGCGCGACCTCGGGCTCTTCGATCGTGATTGCCGGCGCGCCGGTAAAGCCGCGTTCTGCGAGCACGGCCGCCGACAGGCCGATCAGCGCGCCGATGCCCGAGCCGTCATGCAGCATTGTCGGGTTCGCGATCTCGCGCATCATCTGGCTGCGTGGGCCGTGATATTCGGCAATGCCGAGCGCCTGGCGCAGCTGATCGTCGCTGAGCCGTCGCAACCTTGCCGCCACCGCAACCACGCCCAGCGCGTTCCATGCGCCCGAAGTATGGTAGTCCGACACGGTTGCGTGCAGCGCAATGCCCGCCCGGCCGGCAATTTCGTAGCCGACGACCAGGGCTGCCAGTGCCTCCGGCCCGCCAAGGTCGGGGCGTGCCTCGGCAAGCGCTGCCAGCGCCGGCACGACGGCGACGCCGATATGGCCCTTGGTCGGGCTGTATCCGTCATGGCCGTCGAGATTGTCGATCTGTGTCGCGGCCGCATAGGCGGCTCCCGCGATGCTGGCACGGCGGCCATCGAAAAGCATGCGTGCCGAATGCCGCGGGTCGGTAGAGGCATAGAGAAGCGTGGCGGTGTCGCGGGCGATCCGGCCCGCTTCCATCGGACCGGCGGCAATGGCAATGCCGATTGTGTCGAGCAGGAGATAGCGTGCCTGCTCGAGGACGGAGGCGGGGAATGCGGCCGCCGGCCGCCGTAACACGAAATCGGCCAGGCGAACGGCAACGCTGGTACTTGCGTCAGGCCCTTCACGCCGATGCGACGGCACAGCCACTTGCATCACTCCCCTTTGCGTCACGACATCATTAATTTGGGTTCATCGTGCTTTCACGCAATTAGTTCAGCGGCATTGGCCAAAAAAATTCACGTCTTGCGATCAGGCACGATTGAACGCCGGCCGGTCTGTGCGATAGCTATCCCTGCATCTTGCAGGAGAGAGCGATGAAGCCGCCACCCCCGTTGAACTATATCAGGTCTTTTGAGAGTTCGGCCCGGCATCTCTCCTTCACCGCCGCCGCCAACGAACTCGGATACACGCAGGCCGCGGTCAGCACGCATGTGCGCGCGCTCGAACATTACATCGGACGGCAATTGTTCATCCGCTATCCACGCAGCCTCAAGCTGACCGAAATGGGCGAGGCCTTCCTGCCGACCTTGCGCCAGGCCCTCGATCAGATCGACCAGGCGACGGAGGCGATCGTCACCTCTTCGCGCAACCGCACCGTGGTCGTCTCCTGCCCGATGAGCCTGGCGGAGAACTGGCTGGCGGGGTGCATGGCCGCGTTCCGCAAGAAGCATCCCGAGATCGAGATCGTGCTGCACGGCACGATCTGGGAGGATATCAGCGAGCAGATCGCCGACATCACGATTTCGACGCGGCGTTTCGACGATCGCCCGCCCGCGGGCATCCCGCTTTGGAACGACGAGTTGTTGTTGCTCTGCGCTCCGGCGCTGCTGGATGGCGAACACGCGCTGAAGACGCCGCGCGATATCCTCAAGGTGGATTGGATCTTCGTGCACGGCCGTCAGGAATACTGGCAGGTCGTCACGACGGCGCTTGGCCTCGACATGGACGAGCACGACAAGGGGCTGTCGACGAACGCCTCCAACATCGCGCTCGAACTCGCTGCCATGGGGGCCGGACTGGTCGCTACCCAGCGGTCGCTTGCCCACGCCTATCTGCGTCGCGGGCTGCTCGTCGAACCCTTTCCGGTTCGGCCGCCAAGCCCCTGGAATTACTACCTCACCGAGAGCCAGCTCTCCAAAGGCAACATCGCGCGCATCGTGCGCGAATGGATCCTTTCACGGGCGCGCGAAGACGGCGCCTGACAGCCATCCGCTAGCCGGCGGCAGGCCAGCGCTCAAAAAATTGACACGCCAATGGCATCGTTTTTTTAGGTCTTGAGGGTCGGTTTTTGGCGGTTCTTCAGGGTTCGAGCCCTTCCGGGATTTTTGCATCGCCCCTAACATGGATATCGCAAGGGGAATGTAACGGGCGGAAAGCCCTGAACCGGAGAACAACGATGACAATGTTCAAGAGCAACGGTGATCGCGTCCCGGCGGTCATCGAAAGCTACGCAGCCGAAGTCAAAAGCGGCAGGATGGATCGCCGCGAATTCCTGGCCATGGCAAGCGCGATGGGCGCTTCCACGGCATTCGCCTATTCGATGGCCGGCATCGCCCCGGCCAAGGCCGCGGCGATCGTGCCCGGCAAGAAGGGCGGCATCCTCAAGATGCAGATGATCATCAAGGACATGAAGGATCCGCGCTCCTGGGATTGGTCCGAGATCGCCAACGTCATGCGCCAGTGCAACGACTACATGATCCGCTACACCACCGACTTCACCTTCGAGGGCCATCTCATCGAGAGCTGGGAAGTCAGCGACGACGCCACCGAGTACACGCTGCATCTGCGCAAGGGCGTCAAGTGGTCGAACGGCGACGACTTCAACGCCGACGACATCGTCCATAACATCGAGCGCTGGTGCGACAAGGCGGCCGAGGGCAATTCGATGGCCGGGCGCATGAGCTCTCTGATCGATCCCGCCACCAAGAAGGCCGCTGCCGGCGCCATTACCAAGGTCGACGACCACACGGTGAAGCTGAAATGCCATCAGTCCGACGTCACCATCATTCCGGGCTTTTCCGATTATCCGGCGGTCATCGTCCATCGCGACTTCGACAAGAACGGCGCCGACATGCTCAAGACGCCCGGCACCGGTCCCTATGAGCTGATCTCGTACAAGGTCGGCGAGTCGGCCTCGGTGCGGCGGCGCAAGGACTTCACCTGGTTCGGCGGCGAGCCCTATCTCGACGGCGTCGACTGGACCGACTACGGATCGGACGCCTCCAACCCCGCCATCGGCAGCGCCTTCGAGGCTGGTGAGATCGACTGCAACTACCAGACGGTGGGCGGCACGGTCGATCTCTATGACGGCATGGGCCTGGTCAAGGAGCAGGTCGTCACCGCCGGCACCATCGTGCTGCGCACCAATGTGACCAACAAGCCGTATGACGACAAACGCGTGCGCAATGCCATCCAGCTCGCGGTCGACAATGAGACGGTGCTGAAGCTCGGCTACAGCGGCTTGGGCCAAGTCGCCGAGAACCACCATGTCTGTCCGATCCATCCGGAATATTTCGCCCTGCCGAAAGTTCCGCGCGACATTGCCAAGGCCAAGGCGCTGATGACCGAGGCCGGCCAGATGGATCATGAATTCGAACTGATCTCCTACGATGCGGACTATGTGAAGGACCCGGCCGACGTCGTCGCCGCGCAGATGCGCGAGGCCGGCTTCAAGGTCAAGCGCACCATCATTCCGGGCTCGTCGTTCTGGAACGACTGGACGAAATATCCGTGGTCGACCACCGACTGGGGTATGCGGCCGCTCGGCGTCCAGGTGCTGGCGATCGCCTATCGCAGCGGTGAGGCCTGGAACGAGTCGGGCTACGCCAATCCGGAATTCGACAAGAAGCTCAACGCGGCGCTCGCCGTGGCGGACGTCGACAAACGTAAGGAACTGATGAAGGACGTCGAACTCATCCTGCAGGACTCCGGCATCCTCATCCAGGCATTCTGGCGTTCGCTCTACCGGCACCACGCAACCTATGTGAAGAACCTCGGCATGCATCAGACATTCGAACTGCAGCTGGACAAGGTCTGGCTCGACAAGGCCTAGGCCGGCCGGTCACAGCAAATATCTCAGGGGCGCATGTTGCGCCCCTGAAGTCGCCGGGCGACTGCGATTGACCCATCAGCTAAATCAAACGCCAAGATAAAAGTCGCCGAACAAAGGGAAGAAACATGCGTACCCATGCACAAGCCGTCGTCATCGGCGGGGGTCTGATCGGTTGCTCGATCCTCTATCACCTTGCCAAGTTCGGCTGGACGGATGTCGTTCTCCTGGAGCGCAGCGAACTGACCTCCGGCTCGACCTGGCACGCGGCGGCCAACATTCACGGTCTGCATGATTCCACCAACATCAGCCGCCTCCAGCACTACACCATGGCGCTCTACAAGGAGCTGGAGGCCGAGACCGGCCAGGGCTGCGGCATCTTCCAGCCGGGCTCGCTCTATCTCGCCCAGACCGAGGCGCGCGAGCATCAGCTGAGGCTGCAGGAAGCCAAGGCGCGGCGCTACAAGATGAATTTCTACGAGGTCGCGCGTGACGAGGCGGAGCGGCTGCACCCGCTGGTCGATTTCGACGGCATACGCTGCATCATGTATGAGCCGGAAGGCGGCAATGTCGATCCGTCCGGCGTCACCGCCGCCTACGCCGCCGGCGCGCGCCAGCGCGGCGCCGAGATCCATCGCTTCACGCCGGTCACCGCCACCGAGGCGCAACCCGACGGCAGCTGGATCGTGCGCACGCCGAAGGGCGACATCCACACGCAATGGGTGGTCAACGCCGCCGGCCTGTGGGGCAGGGAGGTCGCCGCGATGGCTGGCCTGCAACTGCCGCTGATCCCCACCGAGCACCAGTATTTCGTCACCGACACCATTCCGGAAATCGCCGCCATGGGCCGCCGCCTGCCCTCGGTCGCCGATCGCGACGGCGAGTACTATCTTCGCCAGGAAGGCCTCGGGCTGCTCATCGGTGCCTACGAGCGCAAGATGAAATTCTGGGCCGAGGACGGCACACCGCTGGATTTCGGCCACGAACTGTTTCCCGACGATCTCGACCGTATCGAGGAGAACATGCTGCGCGCGATTGCGCGCGTCCCGGCCGTCGGCACCGCCGGCGTCAAAAAGGTGATCAACGGACCGATGATCTGGTCGCCGGACAGCGCGGTGCTGTTCGGACCGGTGCCCGAACTCAGCAACTATTTCTGCTGCAACGGCATCATCCCCGGTTTCTCGCAGTCGGGCGGGATGGGCAAGCTGGCGGCCGAGTGGATGATCGAGGGCGAGCCTTCGCTCGACATGTTTGCTTGGGACATGGCGCGCTTCGGCCACTGGGCCGGCAAGGCCTTCACCAAGGCCCGCGTCCAGGATCAGTACAGCCATCGCTTCAAGATCCATTTCCCCAATGAGGAGCGCGCCGCCGGGCGGCCGGTGCGGACAAGGCCTGCCTATGAAACGCAGAAGCAGATCGGCGCCGTCTTCGGCCTCAATTTCGGCTGGGAGCACCCGTTGTGGTTCGCCGCCGAGGGCGAGCCGAGCGAGGAGACGATCGGCTTCACGCGCCAGAACTGGTGGGGACCGGTGGGCCGCGAGGCGCGTATGCTGCGCGAACGCGCCGGCATCATCGACATCTCCAATTTCGCCAAATACGAGGTCAAGGGTCCCGGCTCCGAGGCCTGGCTCAATGCGCTGTTCGCCAACCGCATGCCGACAAGGATCGGCCGCTCCTGCCTCACGCCGCTGATCGGCAAGCGCGGCGGCATTGCCGGCGACTTCACCGTGACCAGGCTCGCCGACGACGAATTCATGGTCGTCGGTTCCGGCATGGCCGAGCGCTTCCACCAAAGGTTCTTCAAGGCCGTCCCGTTGCCCGAGGGCACGACCTTCCGCTCGCGCACCGAGGACCTCTGCGGCTTCAACGTGGCCGGACCCAGTTCGCGCGACTTGCTGCAGCGCCTGACCAATGAAGATCTGTCGAACGAGGCATTCCCCTTCATGCAGTCGCGCCGGATCACCGTCGCCGGCATCGATGTGGTGGCGCTCAGGGTATCCTTCACCGGCGACCTTGGCTGGGAACTGCATTGCAAGGTCGCCGACCAGGTCGAGCTCTACGACGCGCTGCTCAAGGCCGGCAACGAAGTTGGCGCCGGACCAGTCGGGTCGCGCGCGCTGATGTCGCTGCGGGTCGAAAAGGGCTATGGCAGCTGGAGCCGCGAATACTCGCCCGAATATTGGCCGCAGGAGGTCAAGTTCGACGGCCTTGTCAAAATGGATAAGGGCGCGTTCCTCAACCGCGAGGCCTATGCCGCCATCGCCGGCAAGCCGGCGCGCGACGAACTCATCATGCTGTCGATCGACGCCAGGGATGCCGACGCGACCGGCGGCGAGCCGATCTTCCTCGCCGACGGCACGCCGATCGGCCAGGTCTCTTCAGGCGCCTACGGCTATTTCGTCGAGCAGTCGCTGGCGCTCGGCTATGTCAAGGCGGGCTCCGCCAGGGCCGGCGACAAGGTCTCCGTCGCCATACTGGGAAGGCCGCATGAGGCGATCCTGCTGCCGCATCCGCCCTTCGATCCTGAGGGCAAGCGGCTGCGCTCATAGAGGTTCGGCCATCCGTTCGCCCAGTGAACCAACTGACGAAAACCGTAGCCGGCCGGAGACGCCGGCGAAGCTGAACGAGGAAGATTTTGACCGTCTGAAAACAAAGGGGAATCGCATGATCAAACGGCATCTGCTGGGCACCCTGTTTGCCCTGATCCTCACATCCTCCGCGCATGCGGGAGACGTCAAGGTTATCAATCAAGACGCGTGGTTCGCCGAAGGTCCGATCTGGTATCAAGACAAGCTGTTCTACGTCGAATATGGCCGCGGTACCGTGGACGTATGGGACGGCAAGAAGAACGCGATCTTCTGGAAGATGGACGGTTGTGGCCCATCGGCGGTGTTACCAACGACCACTGGCGAGTTCCTTGTCACCTGCTACGACAGCAACTCGATCGGCCGCATCTCCGCTGACGGCAAGACACTGCCGGCCTATGACAAGGACACGGACGGCAATCCGTTCAGCGGGCCGAACGACTTCGCGCCCGACAAGGATGGCGGCATCTATTTCACCGGCTCCGGCAAGGGCGGACCGCTGATCGACGCCTCGGCCTACTACATCGGCAAGGACGGCAGCGTGAAGAAGGTTGCCGGCGACCTGCACAATGCCAATGGCCTCGTCATGTCGAACGACGGAAAAATCCTGTACCTGGTCGAGACCGAGGATAACAGGATCATCGAGTTCGACGTCCAGCCCGACCATAGCCTGAGCAACCGCCGCGTCTTCCTGCGCCTTGACGACTTGTTCCCGAACCAGCCGCATATCTGGCCTGACGGCATCAAGATGGACAAGGCCGGCGAGATGTATATCGGCCAGAGCCCGCGCTCGCTCGACGCGCCAGGCAAGATTGTCGTCGTAGACAAGGATGCGAAGCTGCTGCGCACGCTTTCGGTGCCATCGCCATCCATGCCGAATTTCGCCTTCGGACCCGAAGAGAAAGAGCTCTACGTGATGGCGCTAGACCAGATCGATGCGGCACCCTGGCACGGCAAGGTCTACGAGGTTCCGAACAAGTAGGGTGTTGCCGGCGGCCAGGGCAATTCCAGGAAAAGTGCGAAGCGGTTTTCCGTCCGGAATTGCGTCAAAACAATGCCGCCGGGTGCATTGTCAGCCGCCGAACCGATCCAGCCAATGTTGGGCAAGGTCGGAGCGGCGGCAGATCCAGATGTCCGGATTGGCCTTGATCTTGTCGAGGAAGCGGGCGAGCCCGATCATACGGCCCGGCCGGGCCGCCAGCCGGCAGTGCAGCGACACGGTCATCATGCGCGGTGTGTGCCCGCCTTCGGCCAGCAGCCAGTCCACGCCATCGCTGACATATTCGAAGAACTGGCTGCCGGTCTCCAGACCGGAGCCGCGCGAAAAGCGGCTGTCATTGTTGTCGAAACTGTGCGGGACGACCAGGTGCCGCTTGCCATCGACGTCGACAAAATAGGGCAGGTCGTCATTGTAGTCGTCGCAATCGAACAGGAAGCCGCCATGCTCCGCCACCAGCCGCCGGGTGTTGAGACTGGGCCGGCCCGTGTACCAGCCGAGCGGGCGAATGCCGGTCAGGCGCTGGACGGTGTCCACGGTCATCGCAATGTGATTGCGTTCTTCGGCCTCGCTCAGCGGCGCGTAGTCGATCCACCGCCAGCCATGGCAGACGATGTCGCTGCCGAGTGCGGCGATCGCCTTGCCGGCCGCCGGATTGAGTTCCAGCGCCCTGCCGACGACATAGAAAGTCGGAACGATGCCCTTTTCGCCAAACAGCGAAGCGAGCCGCCAGACGCCGACGCGCGAACCGTATTCGTAGAGCGATTCCATGTTGCGGTTGCGCAGGCCGGGCACTGCCGGGGACACCGCAAGGTCCGACAGGATCGCCTCGGAGACGCCGTCGCCCTCGCCGATGCTGTATTCTGCGCCTTCCTCGTAGTTGACGACGATGTTGAGTGCCAGTTTGGCGCCGCCGGGCCACTCAGCGGCCGGAGGCTTGGCGCCATAGCCGATAAGGTCACGGACAGGCAGATACGGCATCTCTCAATCTCCCCAGGATTCAGTCGTAAGACATGCGGTCGCCAAAACTATCCGCCGCGCATGTCGATCAGTATGTGCAGTGCTCGATCCATTATCTCTTGCGGGCCGACCGTCGCGCGCAAGCAGTCCGTGAGGCCGTAGCCGCCCAGGCTGCGCACGATGATATCGGCGCCGCGTAAAGTTCTCTCGGCGGCTTCTGCGGCGGCTGCACTGGAGAAGCGGATCAGTACGAAATTCGTCCGGCTTTCGGGAACATGGTAGCCGGCAGACCGCAGATCATGCGCATACCGATCGCGGATCACGGCCGTGCGGGCCACTGTTTCGCGCATATAGGCCTGGTCCTGCACGGCCGCGACGGCCATTGCCAGGCTCGGTGTCGTGACCTGGTTCGAATTCTGCATCTTGCGCATTTCAGCCGCGACCGAAGGCGCGAACAGTCCCCAGCCGACGCGCGCGCCGGCCAGGCCATAGGCTTTGGAGAGGGTGCGCAACACCACCGTATCGCCACGCGCGGCGAGCGCAAAAATCGGTCCTGGGTCTTGGTCGTCGAATTCGCCATAGGCCTGATCGATTACGAGGAGCACGTCCGGCCGCAACGCCGCGCGCAGCCGCAGCAGTTCGCTGTTGCGGATACGGGTGCCGGTCGGATTACCCGGATTGCAGACGAAGACGATACGCGTTGCTGGCGTGACGGCAGCCAGGATGTTGTCGATCGAAACGGTGAGATCGCGCTCTTCTGCCTTGACGTAGACTGCACCAACACGCGCGGCGGCGGACGCGGCGAAATTATAGGCAAAGGCGGTGCCCAGCACCTCATCGCCTGGCCCGGCAAACGCCGCGACGGTGCAACTGATCAGGTCCATCGAACCGGCGCCGCACAAGACCAGGCTGCGCTCGACCCCGTAGGCTTGTGCGAGCGCTTCGCGCAGCGCTGTCCAGTCCGGATCGGGATAGAGATGGCTGCGGGCAATCGCGTCCCGGCCGGCGGCAATCGCCCTGGGGCTGGGTGGAAAGGCGCTTTCGTTCTGGGCAAGGGTCGGCCGGTCATAGCCGCCGAAATTCGCAAGCGCGAAGGCAGACATGGCCTCGATATGGGTGGCTGCTTTCAGCGGCACGGCGCATCCATGAGGATGTAGATCATCTCGCGGACCACCTTCTGTCGGACCGGCTCATGAGCAAGCTACAATCCGCCAGCGTGTTCACAAGCAAAAACTAACCGCGCAATGGCTCCGAAATTCTGGCCCTTGTTGGGGTCGTCCGCACGAGAACGAAGAAGAGATGGCATTGTCGGGCCGGACGCGAGCCCTTCGGGTCAGGATTGTAGGATTTCCCGGTGCCGTCGAGCGAAGGTCTCGGCGATCGCGAGGACCGCGGCGTGAATCGGTCCCGCGGTGAGGCTGGGCATGATCGACGCGTCCACGACAAAGAGATTGTCGAGCGCCTTCAGCCGTAGATCTGCATCGACGACGGCGTCCGGGTCCTTGCCCATCCTGCATGTGCCGCAGGGATGATGGTGCGTGATGACCGATCGCGCGATGAAGTCGTCGATCTCGGCCGCACTGTTCAGCGCGCCTGGCAGCAGTTCGCGCTCTCGCCAGCCGGCGAGTTCATCTCCATGCCCGATTGTCCGTGCCGCCTCGAGTGCCTTGCGAAACAGCGCGCGGTCGCGGCCGGTTTGCAGATATGCCGGGTCGATGATCAGGGGATCGCCGAGCTCACGCCCACTTATGCGCACGCTGCCGCGGCTCGTCGGATGGGTGATGCCGAACAACAGCGAGTAGGCCGTGCCGGCGGCAGGTGCCTGGAAGCATTCGGACACGATCGGCGCGATGCCGCAACCAACGACTATTTCAGGCTGGCCGGTAGCGGCGAAGTCGTCGGCGCGCATATAGGCCATCGACTCTGAATGTTGGAGGCGTGACGGCGGCACCGGCTTGCGGGCGGCATAAAGGTTGCCGGCACCAAGCAGATGGTCCTGAAGGTTTCGACCGATTTCAGGCATATCGATCAGGCAGCCAACGTCCGCGGCATCGAGCACATCACGCGGACCGATCCCCGAACGCATCAGCAAAGCCGGACTTTCCAGCGCTCCGGCGCAAAGCACGATTTGATCCGCAAAGATTTCGACCGGACCCTGTTGCCCTGCGACCTCGAGGCTGCGGACCTGATTGCGTTCCAAATTGAGCCGCCGCACTCGGGATCCCGTAAGGATGGTCAGGTTTTCGCGGCCTCGAACTGCCCCGGTGAGCCAGGCGTCCGCCGCTGTGACCCGCCGCCCATCGCGAATGTTCAAGGAGTTCGGGGTGACACCGATCATCGCTCCGCTGTTATGGCCCTCGAGGCGAGGCAGACCCAATGATGCGCCTGCCTCGATGAAGGCACAAGCAAGCGGACTGACTTCGTCAGCCGGCAGATGGATCGGCAATGGTCCGCCCTTGCCGTGAATGCCGTCGCCGCCAAGCGGGTGGTCTTCGATAGCCTGGAAAACCGGCAGCAGTTCATCCCAACCCCAGCGGCGATCCCCGGTCGCGTCGACCCAGGCCTGGAAATCCGAGGGATGACCGCGCATGTAGCCCATCGCGTGCAGGCAACTCGAGCCGCCGATCAACCGCCCGCGCGCCCAATGATGGACCCGGCCCGCGGTGCCGGCCTGCGGCTGCGTGCGATAGTCCCAATCGTAGCTGCGGCCCTGAAGCGCCGGCCACGCGGCGGGGTTCCAGATGTCGGGGTCCGTCGCCTCTTCGCCCGCCTCGATCAGCAGAACTCGACTGTCCGGATCTTCACTCAGTCGCGCGGCAAGCAACGTCCCGGCCGAACCGCCGCCGACGATGACGATATCGCAATTCGGTCTACGCTCGACATCGGCCCTGGTCATCATCACTCCATCTGCCATTTGCCGGCTTCGATGGCCGGCATGTCTGACACCGACATGAAGAAGGCCGCGCACTGATCTACGTTCGGCCGATCCGAAAACGTCATGAAGGACGTCGAGTCTTCAGATGGAACGACAGTCCATCGAAGAGCTCAAATCCCGTGGTCCATGGATATCTTCGCCGCCGCTTTCGCCCTCAGGACGTGCTGTTTCGAGGCTTTGCGGGCGGCCTTCTCGTCGCCGGCGGCGATGGATTCGAAGATCTCCCTCATCTCCGCCAGGCTGCTTTGTGCTCTGCCCTCCAGGGACATCGATCGTCCTCGGAAGAAGCTGATCCTGGCCACAAGACCGCGATGGACTTCCTCCAGGATCGGGTTGCCGCAATTCGCGAGTATGATGGAATAGAAGTCCGCGGCGGTCATCACCTGCGCCAGGCTGTCATTGCTCGATGCCGCCTCTTCGAATGCGGAAAGAGATTTCTCGAGTTCACGCAACTGTTCCGGCGAAATCCTTAGCGCGCATCGTCCCGCCGCCTCGACTTCCAACAGCTCTCGAACCTCGTAGATGGCGGTTGCCACCTCCCATGAAAGCGCCGGTATCGACGGCCCGCGGTTGGGCACGATCTCGATCAGGCGCTCGGCCTCAAGACTGCGCAAAGCCTCCCTCAGCGAGGGGCGGCTGATGCCGAGTTGTGTGCACAGTTGACTTTCGATGAGGCGGCTTCCCGGCTGAAACAATCCGGAGAAGATCGCCAGCCGTAACTTGTCGACGGTCTCCCGTTGCACGGTCCGTGGCGAAATTCGCAAATTCAAATCTGGGGGCATCGATAACGTCTCATGGGCTTTTGAGTCGCAAGCTGAAGCAGCATACGCCACGCCGTTGAAATTTGACAGCAGGATGGCCTGATTGTCAAATCTGAAGATTGCAAGAATGTCAGACAATCTGCTTGACGCGCTTCGGGCTGTATGATCCTTTTGCAGGAGACGAGCAGCGGAGGCGAGGATCATGGACATGGCGGCAGAGGTAGCTTCCGACCACTTCATCTCGCGACGGGTCGACATTGGCCGCATCACCTTGAACGTGCGCCAGAGGGGCAGCGGCCCGTTGATGCTGTTCTTCCATGGCATCACTTCCAACTCCGCCGTCTTCGAGCCGTTGATGGCCCGGCTCTCGGATCGGTTTACGACGATTGCGGTTGACCAGAGGGGGCATGGCCTCAGCGACAAGCCGGAAACCGGCTACGAGGCGAATGACTACGCGGAAGACATCGCCGGCCTGATACGCACGCTCGATCGCGGCCCTCCCGTCCTCGTCGGACATTCGCTTGGTGCCAGGAATTCCGTCACCGCCGCGGCGAAATACCCGGATCTGGTGCGGTCGGTCATAGCAATCGACTTTACGCCGTACATCGAGACCGAAGCGTTGGACGCGCTGGAAGCGCGGGTGAACGCGGGGAGCCAGCTTTTCGAGGATGTCGGGGCTGTCGAAGCATATCTCGCCGGCCGCTATCCGAACATTCCCGCTCCCGCCATCAGGATCAGGGCCGAAAGTGGCTATCAGCCGGTCGACGGCGGATTGCGTCCGTTGGCCTCGCCCGCGGCGATGGCGCAGACCGCCAAGGGCCTGCGAGCGGACCTGGTGCCGGCCTACCGCGACGTGACGAAGCCTGTCCTCATCGTTCGCGGCGAGACGAGCAAATTGGTTTCGGCGGCGGCGCTGTCCAAGACAAGCCAGCTGCGGCCCGATCTGCCTGTCGTCGTCGTCCCGGGCGCCGACCACTACGTCAACGAGGTCTCTCCCGAGATCACGCTGAAAGCCATCACCAACTTCATAGACGCCTGACGGCCAAGCGCGCCGTCTTCTTGTACGCAGCATCAGGATAGAAAATGGCCAATGTAAACAAAACTCCGGGCAAAACGCGTCGCGCCGAAGTCGCCGGCGGCGGCTTTGCCGGCCTGACCGCCGCCATCGCTCTCAAGCAGATCGGTTGGGACGTCAGGCTGCACGAAAAGAGCTCGGAGCTGCGGGCGTTCGGCGCTGGCATCTATCTCTGGCACAATGGCCTTCGCGTGCTCGAAGGACTGGGCGCCCTGGACGATGTTCTCCAGGGTTCGCACACGCCTCCGACCTACGAGACCTGGATGCACAACAAGTCGGTCTCCAAGGAGACTTTCAACGGTCTGCCCTGGCGCATCATGACGCGCAGCCACCTGCACGATGCCCTGGTCAACCGCGCTCGTGCGCTTGGTGTCGACATAAGCGTCAATTCCGAGACGGTCGCCGCCGATCCGGAAGGTCGCCTGACGCTTCAGACCGGCGAGGTTCTCGAAGCCGATCTGATCGTCGGCGCCGATGGCGTCGGCTCCAAGGTCAGGGATTCCATCGGCTTCAAAAAGGATCGATGGGTTTCGAAAGATGGTCTCATCCGGCTGATTGTCCCGCGCATGAAGAAAGAGCTCGGTCATGGCGAGTGGGACAACACCATCGACATGTGGAACTTCTGGCCACGTGTTCAGCGCATTCTCTATTCGCCCTGCAATGAGAATGAACTCTATCTGGGCTTGATGGCTCCGGCCGCCGATCCTCGCGGATCCGCCGTTCCGATCGATCTCGAAGTCTGGGTCGAGATGTTTCCTTTCCTTGAGCCGTGCCTGGTCGAGGCGGCCAAGCTGAAAACCGCCCGATACGACAAGTACGAAACGACCAAGCTGGATAGCTGGACAAGAGGCAAGGTCGCCCTTGTGGGTGATGCCGCGCATGCCATGTGCCCGGCTCTTGCCCAGGGTGCCGGTTGCGCGATGGTCAACGCCTTCAGCCTGTCGCAGGACCTGGAGGAGGGCGCTTCAGTCGAGGATGCGCTCGTCGCGTGGGAGAAGCGCATCCGCCCGATCACGGATCGCTGCCAGGCCCTGTCCGGCGACTATGCGGCGAACCGCTCGCTCTCGAAGGGAAACATGTTCACACCGGCGGCACTGGAAGCTGCCCGCTACGACCCTCTGCGCCGTGTCTTCTCGTGGCCGCAATAAACGTCGGGCAAGCCGGCCAGCGAATTAATCGGTGCGCGCGGAAACAGCGCGCACCCTTCAGGAGATAAAGATGAATTATTCCAGTGAAGTCGAACGAGATTATGAGGTCAGGGGATGGTACTCCTCGGTCCAGGAAAGCCGGCATGACGGCGGCACACCGGGCGAGACCCTCGTCAAAGTCGCGACCGGCGTTGTCATACGCAATCCCTTTGCCGGAAAGTTCGTCGCCGAACTGTCTGATCTGACCAATCCGAGTGCCGCGATCGGTCATGCGCTTGGCGAGCGCGCCGTGGCGCTGCTCGGCAACAGGCCGGTCGAAAGCTATGGCAAGGGCGGTATCGCGGGTACATCAGGCGAACAGGAGCATGTCGTCGCCTGCATCACCACGGTCTTCGGAGATCCGCTGCGCCAGCAGGTGGGCGGTGGCAAGGCGTGGATCTCGTCGGTCAGCAAGGTCGCTGTCGCCGGCACGACCATCGATATCCCGCTTGCCCACAAGGACGAGCTCTACATCCGTTCCCACTACGACGCCGTCACCTTTTCCGTGCCGGATGCGCCGCGCCCGGACGAACTTCTGATCTGCGTCGCCGTCGCATCAGGTCCGCGCGTGCATCAGCGCGTCGGCGGCAAATCCGTCGCCGACCTCAAGGCCGGCGTCTAGTTCGATCGAAATTGCTGAAGGACGAATTCATGCCCCTGAACATCAAGGACCTCAAGATCACGTCGGCGGATTTCAAGCCGCTCGGGAAACTGCGTGACGAGCATGCCGGCGACAAGGGCAACGTATTGCCCAGGCTTACCGTCAGCGGCGTCCCGGCAGGGACGAAGGAACTGGCGGTCATCTGCCACGATCCGGACGCGCCGCTCGCCAACGGTTTCACGCATTGGGTGGTCTACGGCATCGATCCATCGACCACCGACCTTTCGGACGCGCAGGAGAAGTTCCGCGTCGGCCCCAACGGCGCCGGTGGCAAGCAATATTACGGCCCTCAGCCGCCCGCGGGCCATGGTGAGCATCACTACTACTTCTGGGTCTATGCTCTGGACACCAAGGTCGAAGGCACGCCCACCCGGGAGGAGTTCCTGCAGAAATATGCCGGCAACATCATCGAGCAGAACCGGATCGTCGGCATCTACGAAAACAAGTGAGATCCGTGGTTCTGGCGACCGATAACAACAAGAATGGTCGCCATCGCCGCAATGGGAGAATTTGGAAATGAAAGACAACAACCCCGCGCACCAGAAGGTCTTCGAGGAACTCGTCACGGCAACGAAGATACTTCTGAACGAAGACATCCTGGATACGTTCGGGCACATCAGTGCCCGTGACCCCGAGGATCCCGAGAGCTTCTTCCTGGCGCAGAAGCTGGCTCCAAGCCTGATAACGGTTGGGGATATCCAGCGTTTCAACCTCGACGGCGAGACCTCGGACAACCGGCCATCCTATCTGGAGCGCTATATCCACAGCGAGATCTACAAGGCACGGCCCGACGTCCAGTGCGTGCTCCACAGCCATTCGCCGGCTGTCCTGCCCTATTGCTTCACCGACCAGCCGCTGCGGCCCGTGACCCATATGGGGGCTTTCCTCGGCGACGCCGTCCCGGTCTACGAGATACGCGACAAGCAGGGAGACGATACCGATCTCTTTGGCGGCAGCCGGAGCGTCTGTGCGGACATCGCTGAAAGCCTCGGGACCTATCCCGTCGTGCTCATGGCACGCCACGGCGTCGTCAATGTCGGCAGTTCCGTCCGGCAGGTGGTGTTCCGGGCCTTCTATCTTGAGCAGGAGGCGGCAGCGCATACCGCCGGCCTGCGGATCGGCACGATCAAGTATCTGTCGCCGGGCGAAATCAAGGCCGCAGGAAATCTCGTCGGCGCCCAGATCGACCGTGGATGGGATCACTGGTCGCAGCGCCTCAGGGAAGCAGGCTTGGCCTAGGGGCCGGCGGCGTTTGAACATACCGGGAAAGACCTTGGTCCTGGCCCAGGTTTTCCAGACTCGATCGCAATGGGTTCCCTGACGCCACGGCGTCGGACGAAGGCAATGAAACGCACCATGCCGCATGCTGAAAGCTACGATTACATCATTGTTGGGGCCGGATCGGCCGGTTGCGTGCTCGCCAACCGGCTGAGCGCCGACCCGGGATGTTCGGTGCTGTTGCTGGAGGCCGGCGGCTGGGACAGCGATCCGATGATCCACATTCCGCTTGGATGGGGCAAAATCCTGACCGAGCGTCGGCATGACTGGATGTATTTCTGCGAGCCGGAAGACAATGTCGGAGGACGCCGGGTCGAGTGCGCGCGCGGAAAGGTCATTGGCGGATCCTCGTCGACCAACGCCATGGCCTATGTGCGGGGCAATCGCGGCGATTACGATCGTTGGGCAGCTTCTGGGCTCAGGGACTGGTCGTACGACAAGGTGCTGCCGTATTTCCGCAAGCAGGAAAGCTGGGAAGGCGGCGGGAACCAGTATCGTGGCGGCAACGGCCCGGTCAGCACCCAGTTCTGCCGCTACAAGGACACGCTGATCGACGCATTTGCGAAAGCCAGCGTGGACGCCGGCTATGCGCAGACGAACGACTACAATGGCGAGCGGCAGGAAGGGTTCGGCCGCCTCCAGATGACGATTTCGAAGGGCCGGCGCGCCTCGACCGCCTCTGCCTATCTGCGGCCGGTGCTGAAGCGGCCCAATCTGACCGTCCTGACGGAAGCGAGCGCGACGAAGATCGTGCTGGAGGGTGCGCGCGCCACCGGCGTCACCATAAACCATCGCGGCGGCGAACGCACGGTTCTCGCCCGCAGGGAAGTGCTGCTTTCCGGCGGTGTGATCAACACGCCGCAACTCATGATGCTGTCGGGCATCGGGGCGCAGGACGAGCTTGCCGCGCACGGGATCCAGACGCGGGTCGACCTGCCGGCGGTCGGCAAGAACCTGCAGGATCACGTCTCGGTCATCCTCATGTACCGGCGCCGGGCTCCGGGCGGCCCTTTCCTGCGCAACATGCGTGCCGACCGGATCGGGCTCGATTTCGTCAAGACCTATCTCACGGGACGCGGTTTTTCCAGCGATGTGCCTGGTGGTGTCGTCGCCTTCCTGAAGAGCGGTCCGGCGCGGCCATTGCCGGATGTGCAACTGCTCTTTACGGCGGCGCCGCTCGCCGCATGGCCATACTTCAAGCCGTTCAAGGCGCCGTTTGCGGACGGCTTCGCAACGCGCATCGTGGCGACACAGCCTGAAAGCCGGGGAGCGGTGAAACTGGCGTCGGCCGATCCTTCCGCGGCGCCTCTGATCCACCAGAATTTCCTCGCCTCGCCGAAGGATTGGGAATCGCTGCGGGCCGGCTTCCGGGTGGCGCGCGATCTTGCCGCGCAGCCCTCCATGCAGCCCTTCATCGAGGCGGAATTCTTTCCCGGTCCGAAGTGCCAGAGCGACGACGAGATCGACGAGCATATCCGCAAGACCTCCATCACAGTGCATCATCCGGCCGGGACCTGCCGGATGGGCGCCGATGATGCCTCGGTCGTCGACCCGGAATTGCGGGTTCGTGGCGTCGACGGCCTCAGAGTGGTGGACGCTTCCGTCATGCCCGACCTGGTCTGCGGAAACATCAATGCGGCGGTGATCATGATCGCCGAGAAAGCCGCCGACCTCATCGCCAGCTCAAAACAAAGCGGGACAATGCAATGATCCGACGTATCGCCATCATCGGTATGGGTACGATGGGGCCGGGCATGGCCGCCCGGCTCGCCAGAGGCGGCTTGCAGGTCGTCGCCTACGATGTTGCCCCGGCAGCGATCGAGCGTGCGCGATCCATGTTGGGCGTGGCCGAGACTGTTTTGGACGCCCTGGGCATCGCGCCGCCGTCGACCGGCGCTGGAGCGGTCCGCTTCACCGATGATATCGGCGATGCGGTATCGGGGGCCGACCTCGTCATCGAGAACGTCCCTGAAAACATTTCGGTCAAGGCCGATGTCTATCGCGCGATCGACGGCCTGATCGCCTCGGGCACGATCGTCGCCTCCGACACGTCGGGTATCCCGATCACCAAGTTGCAGGCGCATATCTCGCATCCCGAGCGGATGGTGGGCATGCACTGGTCGAACCCGCCGCACATCATCCCGATGATCGAGGTGATCGCCGGCGAGAACACCGCGCCGCAAACCGTGGCTGTCATCCGCGACCTGATCCGCTCGATCGGTTTGCTGCCGGTGGTGGTGAAGAAGGACGTTCCGGGCTTCGTCGAGAACCGCGTGCTCTATGCGTTGCTGCGCGAGGCGGTCGACCTTGTCGAGCGCGGCGTCATCGACCCGGAAGATCTCGACACCTGCGTATCCTGGGGCATCGGCTACAAGATCGCCGTGATCGGGCCGATGGCGCTGCTCGATATGGCGGGGCTAGATATCTACAAATCCGTCTCCTCCTTCCTCAACGCGGATCTCTCCAATCGCGACGATGTCGCGCCCATGGTGCTGGAGAAGACCAACGCGTCGAAGTTCGGCATCAAGTCGGGCGAGGGCATGTTCTCCTATACGCCCGAGCAGACCAAGGCGCTGCAAGGCGAGCGGGCGCGCAAGCTCGTCGCGGTGCGGCGCATCCTGGAGGGCCGGGAGTAGCCATGCGCATGGAACCCATTCGAGTAGCAGGCGGCCGGCCAGCACATATCCGCCACGACGACGATCTGATCTCCGTCAAAGGCGTTTCGGTGGTCATGGCCAAGCAGCTGGTTCTGCAGAATATCGATCTTTCGGTACCGAAGGGGTCGTTCGTCTCCCTTATCGGTCCTTCCGGCTGCGGCAAGAGCACGTTGCTCAAGGTTCTGGCCGGGCTTGTCAATCCGACGAGCGGCAGCGTCTCGATCGCCGGGCTTGCGCCCGTCGAGGCGGCGCGCAAGCGCATGATCGGCCTCGTCTTCCAGGACGCCAATTTGCTTCCCTGGAAGAATGCCGTCGACAACGCGTCGATGCTGCTCGGCATCGCCGACAAATCGCTCTCGCGCGCTGAGTTGCGGGCGCGCGGCCAGCAGATGCTGGAACTAGTCGGGTTGGGCGACAGCGCCCACAAGCGCCCCCATGAATTGTCAGGCGGCATGCGCCAGCGCGTCGCCATCGCGCGGGCCCTGGCGCTCGATCCGGCGGTGCTGCTGATGGACGAGCCGTTCGGCGCGCTCGACGCCATCACCCGCGATTCGATGGGCCAGTCGCTGCTGGAGATCTGGCAGCGCACCGGCAAGACCATCGTGCTTGTCACCCATTCCATAGACGAAGCCATCCACCTGTCGCGCCATGTCCACGTGATGGGGATCAAGCCGGGGCGGATCACCGAGAGCCTCGACATTGGTCTGCCCTATCCGCGCGACCTGTCGGTGACGGAAGATCCGGAGTTCGTCAGGCTGGTGGTTCAGCTGCGGGTGATGCTGCGCGCCAGCCATCAACCAGGAGGCGCGTCATGAGCGATCAACCCATCACCAATCTCTCCGAGCCCCGGCCTGCCTCCAACTGGGCCGCGGCGACAGGCAGCTGGCTGCCGGCGGTCATCCTCCTGCTTGCGACGATCGTGGTGTGGGAAGCCGTGGTGCGGATTTTCGCCATCTCCGCCTTCATCATTCCCGCCCCGTCCGAGATCGCGCAATCGCTGGTCGCGCAATGGGCAACGCTGATGCAGGCGACGTTGGTGACGGCGGGCGAGATCCTGTTCGGATTCCTTGTCTCCGTCATGGTCGGCATTGCCATTGCGCTGGTCATCGTGCGTTTCGACTGGCTGGGGCGAGCCCTCTATCCGCTGGTGGTGCTGTTCCAGAACGTGCCCAAGGTGGCACTGGCGCCGATCTTCATCCTCTGGTTCGGCTACGGGCTCGCGCCCAAGATCGGCTTGATCCTGGTCATCGCCTTCTTCCCGGTGACCTTGTCGATGCTGGCGGGCATGCAGTCGGTCGATCGCTCGCTGCTGTCGCTGATGAATTCGGTCGGCGCCAGCCGCACGCAAATCCTGTTCAGGATTCGCGTTCCGCATTCGCTGCCCAACCTGATGGCCGGCACCAAGATCGCCGCGACGCTCAGCGTCATCGGCGCCATCGTCGGCGAATTCGCCGGCGCTTCTGACGGGCTCGGCTACGTCATCCAGTTTGCCTCGACCCAGCTCGACACCGCGCTGGTCTTCGCGGCCCTGCTCCTCGTTTCGGTGCTGGGCATCGCCTTCTACTACGCGGCCGAAATTCTCGAACGCATCGTGGTGCCGTGGGCGCCGAAATTCAGCCAGTCCTAGGTCCGCTCTCAACCAACGAAAAAGGGAACAAAAATGCTCAGACGCTCACTCATCAAGGCAGCCGCGCTTGCGGCGTGTGTCGGGACACTCGGCTTCTCGGGCGCGGCCCTGGCGGCCGACAAGGTCAACGTCCAGCTCGACTGGGTGGTGCGCGGCAACCACGCCATGTTCTTCGTCGGCAAGGAAAAGGGCTTCTTCGCCAAGAACGACATCGACGTCGCCGAAATCCGCAAGGGCTCCGGCTCGCCGGATGCCATGCGGCTGGTGGGCAATGGGAACGCGGATTTCGGCTTCGGCGATCTTCCCACGCTCGCCGTTGCGCGGTCGCAGAATGTCCCGGTGGTGGCGCTTGCCGCCGTCAACCAGCACTCGCCGCTGGCGATCATCTCGCTGGCCAAGACGCTGAAGCTCGCCAAGCCGGCGGATCTCAAGGGCCTGACCATCGGCATTCATCCGGCCGGCTCAACCTACATCTTCTTCAAGGGCTTCCTGGCGGCCAACGGCCTGACGGAGAAGGACATGACGCTCAACAGCGTCTCGCCGCCCTATGAAAGCTATCTGCTTCTGGGCCGGGTCCAGACGGTGGTCGGCTATGTCGACGCCGAGGTTCCCGAACTGGAGGCCAAGGCGGGCGGTCCCGGTTCGCTCAGCATCATGATGGGCTCGGATCACGGCTGGAAGGCCTACGGCTCGGGCCTGTTCACCTCGCAGACAATGATCAAGGACAAGCCCGAAATCGTCGCCCGCTTCGTCAAGGCGTACAGGGAGGCCTTCGACTATGTCCTGGCGCATCCCGAAGAGGCAGCCGAGATCACCGCCAAGGCCGCACCTGGCTACGCCGGCAAGAAGGATGTGCTTTTGGCGCAGATCAACGCCGACATCGCGTCGACCTTCACCAGCGCGGACACCAAGGAACACGGCCTCGGCTGGATGACGAAGACGCAGTGGGAGGAAACGCTGAAGACGCTCACCGATCAGGGCGTGCTCAAGGCGGCCCTGTCGGCGGACGACGTCTTCACCGACAAATTCCTGGCCAAGGAGTAGGTCGCGCCATGTCGCGGGCCAACGGATCGGAGAGCGCCTATCGGCAAGCCAGCGTGTCCTGCTCCACGCCGCAGGACACGGCGCGCGCTCCGTTGGCTGCGTCGGTACGGTCAAGCGTGATCTGCACCCGTGTGGCATATGCGCGGCCCGACAGGCCGCACCACAGCCGCTCGACCGGCAGGTTCTCGCGCTTGTCGTTGAGGATCGTGAACGTGCCGGTCTTTGGGTCGAACCAGAGCTCGATGCGGGCGCTCTTGCCCGGCTCGACCGTCGCGATCCCGGCCGAATACCAGTGGGCGAAGTCGGCATTGCAGGACAGCCCTTCATTGCCCGCATTCGAAATCGTCAACGGCACCATGGCGAGCCCGTCGGTGCCCTTGCGGACGATGACATGGTGCAACTCGACCGCGTTGGCGAAGGGTGTGAACGCCAGCATCACCGGAAGGACATAACGAATCTTCACTTTGCCCGATCTCCATGGGTAGATTTTCATCGGGCAGTCTATCTCGCTTTTGCGCAATAACAATAAGAATATTGATTGGGAAATTAAACAGAGAGGGTAACATGTTAAAGATTCTTAAGAGCAGTGTAAGTGCAGTTATACTGAGCAGTGTCTTGTTGGGTGGTGCGTTTGCCGGCGAAGTCAAGTCGATCGCCATTCTGACCCCCGAAGAAGGCACCGACTACGGCTGGAACCAGCAAGGCATCGACGCCGCCAAGGCGGCGGGCAAGGCCGCCGGCGTCGAAGTGGTCGTGGCCCAGGGCCTCGGCTACGGCGATGTTCGCCCGACCTTGCGCGAGCTTGCGTCGGACGGCGCCAGCCTGCTGATCGCCCACGCCAGCGGCTACAACACCTCGGCGCCTGAAATCGCCAAGGAATTGAAGGTTCCGGTGGCGATCGTCGATACGCCGAACGGCCTGGAGAAGGGTCTCGTCGCCGACTACACGCTGAGCGGTCACCAGGGCGCCTATCTCGCCGGCCGTCTCGCCGCCAAGATGTCGCGTTCCAAGTCCGTCGGCATCGTCGTCTCGGGCGAACCCCCGTCGTGGAATTCGCAGTCGGCGGCGTTCGCGCAAGGCGTGAAGGCGGAGAACCCGGACGTCAAGATCACCTATGCGGTGATCGGACCCGCCGCCTACAGCGACGCGGCCGGCGGCAAGCGCGTCACCGAAAGCGTGATCGCGTCGGGCGCCGACATCATCTTCGGCCAGGGCAACGGTTCGAGCTTCGGCATGCTGCAGGCAGTCGAAACGACCAAGGCAGCGGATGGCGGCAAGGTCTATTTCATCGACGTCATCGGTGACAAGTCGCCGATCGACAAGGGCTTCCTGCTGTCGTCGGTGGTGTGGAACATCGAACCCGTCTACGCGGCGATGATCGCCGACCTGAAGGCCGACACGTTCGGCACCAAGCACTATACGATCGGCCTCAAGGACGACTCGGTGAAGCTGCTGAAAACCGCTGCCATTCCGGACTATGTCTGGACGGAAATCCAGGCACTGCGCGAAGACGTCATTTCCGGCAAGATCAAGGTCGATCCGGTCTATGACGCGGCCGCCGTCAGGGCATTGATGACCAGCGTCGCCCAGTAAGGCGATCACGGTCGGCTGCCGGAGGGGTGAACCGTTCACCTCTCCGGCCGATTACCATTTTTTGGTGTTGGGCTTTCATGAGCAGTTCTTCTTCATCGTCCGTTGCCGGGCGCGACATCGTCGCGCTTGAAGGCGTGACCAAACGGTTTCCCGGGATCGTCGCCAATGACAGTGTCGATCTGTCGATCCGCCCTGGCGAGGTGCATGTTCTGCTGGGCGAGAACGGTGCCGGAAAATCGACATTGATCGGCATGCTGTCGGGGCTGCAGCAGCCGGACGAAGGGCGCATACTGGTCGACGGCAAGCCGACGCCGATCACCTCGCCGCGCCATGCGCTGGCGCTGGGCATCGGCACCGTCTTCCAGCACATGATGCTGGTGCCGACGCTGACGGTGGCGGAAAACCTGTTGCTTGGCGGACCCTGGTGGCAACGCCCCAGGACCGAGGAGCTTGAGGCGCGCGTCGCCGAGATCACCCGCAGCCTCGGCATCACGGTGAAGCTGCATGCCAAGGTATCGGAGCTTTCGCTCGGCGAGCAGCAGCAGGTCGAAATCCTGCGCGCGATGGTGCGCAACAGCCGATTGCTGATCCTCGACGAATCCACCTCCATGCTGACGCCGAAAGGCATCGACGAACTGGGCGCGCTGATGCGCCGCCTTGTCGAGCAGGGCCTGGCGATCGTCTTCATCACCCACAAGCTCAAGGAGGCGGCGGCCTTCGGCGACCGCATCTCGGTGCTGAAGCTCGGCCGCAAGGTCGGCGAGATCCCGCCCGAGCGGTTTCGCGCACTGGGCGAACAGGCGATCATTTCGGAGATCGTGGAATTGATGTTCGGCAAGCAGAAGGACGATCCGGAAGCTGTCGAGCGCCCGGTCCGCACAGTCCGCACCGCTGCTGCTCCACTGCTTCAGGTCGCTGATCTGGCGGTCGCGCCGACGGACAATGCGCCCGGCCTGTCGTCGATCTCCTTCGACATCCGCCCGGGCGAAATCCTGGGCATCGCCGGCATCGATGGCAACGGCCAGAAGCAACTGGCGGAAGCGCTGGCCGGCCAGCGCGCCGCGACCAGCGGTTCGGTGCGGCTGGAGGGCACCGCCATCGAGGCGCTGAGTGTCGGCGAACGCCGCAAGCGAGGCCTTCGCTACCTGACCGATGACCGGTTGGGCGAAGGCACGGTCGGCACTTTCCCGGTGTCGATCAACTTCTTCCTCAAGCAGGTTGGCGCTGCGCCCTTCTGGCGCGGCGGCGTCGAGCAGCGCGGCGAGATCGACAAGCGCGCCGCTGAACTCGTGCGCGAATACGATGTGCGCACGCCAAGCCTGAAGACCCCGGTCGCCCGGCTGTCAGGCGGCAACATCCAGAAGGTGCTTCTGGCACGCGAACTGGCTGAGGGTGCCAAGGTGGTGATCTTCAACAAGCCGACCTATGGGCTCGATCTCGCCAACACATTGGCGTCGCGCCAGCGCATCCGCGATACGGCGGCCCGCGGCCTTGCCGCGCTCTTGATCTCCACCGACCTCGAGGAGTTGCTCAGCATGTGTGACCGCGTCGCCGTCATCGCCAACGGAGCGCTGGTCGGCACCGTCGAGAATACCGACGACGCCCGCACCAGGATCGGCCGCCTGATGATCGGACTTGCCGCATGAGCATCGACACCGCACCCACGGCCAGTGCCACCGCACTCGACGCAACGAGCGCGGCGGCGACGCGTCGCGACATCCTGCATCGGTTGCTGATGACGCTCGGCCCGATCCTCATCGCTCTCGTCATAGCCGGCTGCATCCTGCTTGCCGTCGGCGTCGACCCACTCGCCTATTACGGCTTCGTGCTGGAGAAAGGACTGTTCTCGCCGCTCGGCATCCAGCAGACGCTGACGCGGATGGCGCCGTTGCTGTTTCTCGCCGCCGGCCTGATCGTGGCCTTTCGCGCCGGCATGTGGAATCTCGGCGGCGACGGCCAGTTCCTGCTTGGCGCGGTGACGGCGGCGGCCAGCGCTCCGGTGTTGGTGGAGATCTTACCGGCTTGGCTGGCGCTCATCTGCTCGTTCCTGATCGCCATGGTCGTGGCCATGATCTGGTCGCTGGTGCCGGCCTTGCTGCGCGCCTATCAGGGCGTCAACGAGATTATCACCACACTGATGATGACGTTCCTCGGCACCTCGCTCGCCAATGTCCTGGTCAAGCTGGCATTTCGCGACCCCACCACGACGGTGCCGCAGACCCGCACGTTGCCGGTCGAGGACCGGCTGCCGCGCCTGTTCGATACGACCATCACCAGCGGCCTGCTGCTTGGGTTGGCGGCGATCATCATCGTGCATCTGGTGATGACGCGCACGGCGTACGGCCTGAAGTTGCGGATCGTCGGCGCCAATCCGCGCGCGGCGGTCCATTCGGGGCTGGGCGTGCCCGGCCTGACCGTCGCCGTCTTCGCCATTTCAGCGGGGCTCGCCGGCCTGGCCGGCGCCGTCGATATCATCGGCGTGCAAGGCAATGTCCGCGCCGACTGGAATCCCGCCTACGGGCTTGCCGTGATTCCCGCCGTGTTTCTCGCCCGCATGAACGGCTTTGCAGCCATCGGCTTCGTGTTCCTGCTCTCGGTGCTGTCGATCGGCGGCGAGAGCGCGGCGCGGCGGCTCGGCGTGCCCAATCATTTCACGCTGGTGCTGGTTTCCATCGTGCTGATCGTGCTCGCGCTCGCCGAATATTTCGATCATCGATACAACCAGTCGCGGAGGGCTTGAGGCATGACCGGGCTCTTCAGCGAAGTCTTTCTCAGCGCGTTGCTGTTCGGCGCCGTTACCGCGGCGATCCCGCTGCTTTTGGCCGGCCTCGGCGAGCAGATGTCGGAGAAAGCCGGCGTGCTCAACATCGGCATCGAAGGCATGATGCTGGCCGGCGCCTATCTTGGCTTTGTCGGCGCCTTCTATTCCGGGTCGCTATGGCTGGGGTTCCTTACCGGTGCCGCCGGCGGCGTCGCGGTGGCGCTGGTCATGGCGCTGCTGTGCGTGCGCATCGGGCTGAACCAGATCGTCATCGGCATCGCGCTGACGCTCGGCCTCGAAGGGCTGACGGCGCTGCTTCATCATTTCCAGTTCTCGCGCAGCTATCCCCGCCTGCCGGCGGCGGACGCCACCGTCATTCCGCTGCTGTCGGATATCCCTGTCATCGGGCCTGCCTTCTTCAAGCATCATTTGATCGTCTATCTGGCGGTCGCGCTGGTGTTCGGCATGGGCTACCTCTATCGGCGCACGCAGCTCGGCCTCAATTTGCAGGCGGCGGGCGACAAGCCGGCCGCGCTCGACGTCGCCGGTATCGACGTCATCAGGACCCGGACGATCGCGGTGCTGACGACCGGCGCGCTGGCCGGGCTCGGCGGCGCCTATCTCGCCAATGTCGGGGCCGGGCTGTTCATTCCGTTCATCACCAACGGCGCCGGCTTCCTCGGCATCGTGCTGGCCATGCTGGCGCGCGGCCGTCCGGTCTGGGTGCTGTTCGGCGCCTTGCTGTTCGGCGTGTGCCTGTCGCTGACCACGGCCATGCAGGTGGCTGGCATCAACATACCGACCGACATCATCCAGATGCTGCCGTTCCTGGCGGTGATGATCATGCTGGTGCTGTTCGGCCGGCGCGCCAGCCTGCCGGCGGCACTTGGCGTTCCATACGAGCGCGGCGCGCGCTGACAACAACTCATGCGCGGAAGGGAACCGCGCCAAAACAGGAGGCAAGAATGTCGGATACCAAAGTCTACCTGCTCGACGGCGGCTCGCTCGTTCTCGACGGCTACCACGTGTTCTGGAATCGCGGCCCGGGCGGCGAAGTGCGCTTCCCCGTCTATTCGATCCTGATCGAGCTTAGCGAGGGCCGGTTCCTGATCGACACCGGTTACGACTACGATCACGTCATGAAGGTGCTTCCCTTCGAAAAGCCGATCCAGGAAAAGCACCAGACCATCCCCGGCGCGCTTGGCCTGCTCGGCCTCGAGCCCAGGGATATCGACGTCGTCGTCAATTCGCATTTCCATTTCGACCATTGCGGCGGCAACAAGTATTTTCCGCATGCCAAGAAGATCTGCCACCGGACCGAGGTGCCGCAGGCCTGCAATCCGCAGCCTTTCGAACATCTCGGCTATTCCGACCTGAGCTTCTCGGCGGAGGCTGCCGAAGCGCGTGGCGCGACCGCGCAGCTGCTGGAAGGTACGACGCGCGCCAACTCGACCTTCGAAGGCGTCGACGGCGACATCGATCTCGCCAAGGGCGTCAAGCTGATCTCGACGCCGGGCCATTCGATCGGCCACTACAGCCTGCTGGTCGAGTTCCCCAAGCGCAAGCCGATCATGTTCACCATCGACGCCGCCTACACCCAGAAGAGCCTTGAAACGCTGTGCCAGGCGGCTTTCCACATCGACCCGGTGGCGGGCGTCAATTCGATGCGCAAGGTGAAGAAGCTGGCCGAGGACCACGGTGCCGAGCTGATGTACTCGCACGACATGGACAACTTCAAGACCTACAGGACCGGCACGCAATTCTACGGCTGACCGCCGCCAATCCGGAGACAAGATGATGCGCTATCCCGAACACGCCGATCCGGTCATCACCCTGACCGCGGGCCCGGTGAACGCCTATCCAGACGTGCTGCGCGGCCTCGGCCGCACCGTGCTCTACGACTACGATCCGGCCTTCCAGCTCTTCTACGAGGGTGTGGTCGACAAGGCGCAGAAGGCGATGCGGCTGTCGAACAAGCCGGTCATCTTGCATGGTGAGCCGGTGCTCGGCCTCGAAGCGGCGGCGGCGTCGCTGATCGCGCCGGACGACGTCGTGCTCAACCTTGCCTCGGGTGTCTACGGCAAGGGCTTTGGCTATTGGGCAAAACGGTACTCGCCGCATCTGCTCGAGGTCGAAGTGCCCTACAATGAGGCGATCGATCCGCAGGCGGTCGCCGACATGCTCAAGGCGCATCCGGAAATCACCGTTGTTTCGGTCTGTCACCACGACACGCCGTCGGGCACCATCAATCCGATCGACGCCATCGGCGCGCTGGTTTCGGCGCATGGCGGCTATCTGATCGTCGACGCGGTCTCGTCCTTTGGCGGCATGAAGACGCATCCGCAGGATTGTAAGGCCGACATCTATGTCACCGGCCCCAACAAATGCCTGGGCGCGCCTCCCGGCCTCACCATGATGGGTGTCAGCGAGCGGGCCTGGGCCAAGATGAAGGCCAATCCCCTGGCGCCGCGCGCGTCGATGCTCAGCATCGTCGACTGGGAAAATGCCTGGTCGAGGGACAGACCGTTTCCGTTCACGCCATCGGTCTCGGAAATCAACGGGCTCGACGTCGCGCTCGACCTCTATCTCAATGAGGGGCCGGAGGCGGTGTGGGCGCGCCACGCGCTCACCGCCAGGGCCATGCGCGCGGGCGTCACCGCGATGGGCCTGGCGATCTGGGCCGCCAGCGACAGCATCGCGTCGCCGACCACCACCGCCGTCCGCACCCCCGAAGGTGTCGACGAGAAGGCGCTTCGCCAGGCCGCGCGCGCCCGCTACGGCGTGGTGTTTTCGTCGGGCCGCGGTGAGACATTGGGGAAGCTGACGCGCATCGGCCATATGGGCCCAACCGCCCAGCCGATCTATGCGATCGCCGCACTCACGGCACTTGGCGGCGCCCTGAACGCAACCGGGCAGAAACTTGCAATCGGCAAAGGCATCGAGGCGGCGCTGGCCGTTATCGACGCCGACGCCTGAACCGACATACCAGATCCCGGATTGAGGGAGTATTTTCATGACTGAACGGCTTGCGGGAAGAACGGCCCTGGTTACAGGCGCCGCACAGGGTATCGGCAAGGCAATCGCCGCGCGGCTTGCCGCCGACGGTGCGACCGTCATCGTCAGCGACATCAATGCCGAAGGCGCCAAGGCGGCGGCCGCGGCGATCGGCGGAAAGGCGAGGGCTATCGCCGCCGACATTTCCGATCCGGCCTCGGTCAAGGCGCTCTTCGCCGAAATCCAGACCCTGACCGGTGGCGTCGACATTCTGGTCAACAATGCCAGCATCGTGCCGTTCGTCGCCTGGGACGACGTCGATCTCGACCATTGGCGCAAGATCATCGACGTCAATCTGACCGGCACCTTCATCGTCACCCGCGCCGGCACCGACCAGATGCGTGCGGCAGGCAAGGCCGGGCGGGTGATCAGCATCGCCTCCAACACCTTTTTCGCCGGCACACCGAACATGGCGGCCTATGTCGCGGCCAAGGGCGGCGTCATCGGCTTCACCCGGGCGCTGGCCACGGAACTCGGCAAATACAACATCACCGCCAATGCGGTAACGCCCGGCCTGATCGAGAGCGACGGCGTCAAGGCAAGCCCGCACAACGAGGCGTTCGGCTTTGTCGAAATGCTGCAGGCGATGAAGGGCAAGGGCCAGCCGGAGCATATCGCCGATGTGGTTTCGTTCCTGGCCTCCGACGATGCGCGGTGGATCACCGGCCAGACGCTGAACGTCGACGCCGGCATGGTCAGGCACTAAGTCGGATAGCGACTGCTCAGCCCCCGCAATGCAACCGGCGGCCGTACCATGGCCGCCGTCGCACTTGCCGGGTCAGGCTGCGTATCTGGCAATCACGCCGGGTTGCCTCGACCACTGGGCATACCAGCTGTCGAACAGCTTGAGTTGCGCCTCGGCATAGCCGCGCTGGCTGTCGGTCAGGGCATCCGTCTCGTTGAAGTGCAGCTTGTATTCAGGAGCGCCCTTCAGCACCATCATGTGCTTGAAATAGAGCACCAGGTCGGGGCCCTCGTCGAAGGAGGACAGCACGGCGAGCGCGGCGTCCAGTTCCAGCGCGCGCTGGCGGGCCTCGACGTCGCCCTTGGCCGCGGCCTGGCTCAAGCCCACAAGGTGCAGCACCTCCTTCGGCAGGACGTTGCCGATGCCGGTGATGGCGCCGGACGCGCCGCAATTGACGAAGCCGTGGAAGACGGCGGTGTCGACGCCGATCATCAGCGCCACCTCATCGTCGCGGCTGGTGATGTTTTCCGCCGCGTAGCGCAGATCCGACGGGCCGCCGAACTCCTTGAAGCCGACCAGGTTCGGGTGTTCGGCGCGCAGCGCGAAGAACAGGTCCGCGCGCGTGGCAAAGCCGTAATAGGGGCTGTTGTAGATGACCGCGGGCAGGTCGGGTGCGGCGGCGAGGATCGCCTTGAAATGGTTGCGCTGCGCCGTCACCGAAGGCCCGCGCGACAGAACGCGCGGGATCACCATCAGGCCCCGTGCGCCGACCTTCTGGGCGTGCGCCGCGTGCGCCACCGCCTTGGCGGTGTTGACCGCGCCGGTTCCCACGATCACCGGCACGCCGGCCTTCACCAGGCGCTCGACGCCTTCCATGCGCTGCTCGTCGGTCAAGAGCGGCCAGTCGCCCATCGAGCCGCAATAGACCACGGCCGACATGCCGGCCGCGATCAGCTCGCGTCCCTTGCGCACCAGCGCATCGAAGTCGGGCTGGCGGTCCTGCGTGCACGGGGTCATCAACGCCGGCATGCAGCCGGAAAAAACATTAGGGGTCATTTCGGATTCTCCTTGAGGCTGGCACGCGGATTGATCAGTTTGTCCCGAGCGGCATGGCTTGCCAAGCAAAATAGTCGTGGCCGACAGGGATCAACGCAGGAACAACAATGCGCAGCAAAACCAGCATTCATGTCGTCGGCTGCCATGCCGAAGGTGAGGTCGGTGACGTCATCATCGGCGGCGTGCTACCGCCGGCGGGCCGCACGATGATGGACAAGATGATCACGATGGAACGCGATCATGACCATATCAGGCGCATGCTGATCTGCGAGCCGCGCGGCAGCGTCGCGCGCCACGTCAACCTCCTCGTCCCATCGACGCGCGAGGATTGCGCCGCCGGCGCCATCATCATGGAGCCGACGGAATATCCGCCGATGTCCGGTTCCAACACCATATGCATCGCCACGGTGCTGCTCGAAACCGGCATGGTGCCGATGCAGGAGCCCGAGACTCGCTTCAAGCTCGACATGCCGGGCGGCGTCATCGAGGTGCGCGCGCAATGCCGTGATGGCAAATGCGTCTCGATCACCTTCCGCAACGCGCCCGCCTTTGCCGAACGTCTCGACGCTGCCATCGAGGTCGAGGGCCTTGGCACGCTCATCGTCGACATCGCTTATGGCGGCATGTTCTATGCCATCGTCGACGCCAAGGCGCTCGGCTTCTCGGTCGCTCCCGACGAGGCGCGTGAGTTGGCGGTGGCCGGCGAAAAGGTCAGGCGGGCCGCGCGCGAACAGCTCGATGTCGTCCATCCGGAGTTCGAGCATGTGCGCGGCGTGTCGATCGTGCAATTCGCCATGCCGTTCCAGGGGCCGGGCAAGGTCACGCGCAACACCTGCATCGTCTCGCCGGGCCGCTCGGACCGCAGCCCGACTGGAACCGGCACGTCGGCCCGCATGGCCGTGCTGCAAGCCCGGGGCTTGATGGGCGTCGGCGACGTGCTGATCCATGAATCGATCATCGGCTCGCGCTTCACGGGCAGGATCGTGGAACTGACGGAAGTCGCAGGGCGCAAGGCGATCGTTCCGGAGATCACCGGCCGGGCCTGGATCACCGGCGAGCACAGCTACTATCTCGATCCGACCGATCCCTATCCCCAGGGCTACGTGCTGTCGGATACCTGGGGCACCTCCACTTCGGTGAAGCAGTAGGACTCGTCGCGCCTGGGACTCAAGCGGGCCGGGGCCGCGCCAGGATGAAATCGTGTTCGACGTCCCAGAAGGGATTGTCGAACGCATAATCCCTGGCGCGCGACGGATCGTCGATGCGTCTGAACTCTGCCAGCAGGCTCTCCTTCACCCCGAACACGGCATCCGAATTGATGTAGGGATCGTCCGGATCGAAAATGTGGGTGGTCAGCGTCTCGAAACCATCGGCCTTGAGAATGTAATGCAGATGCGCCGGCCGGTAGGGATGGCGGCCAAGCGCGTGCAACAGCTTGCCGACCGTGCCGTCGTCAGGGATCGGGTAGAATTTCGGCTTCACCGCGCGGAACCAATAGCGGCCGTCGGCACCGGTGCGGAAGACACCGCGCAGATTGAAGTCGGGCTGGATGCCCTTCTGCTGCACGTCGTAGAACCCTTCGTCATTGGCCTGCCAGACGTCGAGCACGGCATCTGCGATCGGTCTGCCTTCGGTGTCGAGGATGCGGCCATGGATGAACATGTCCTCGCCCTTCTGGTCGAGGCAGATGTTGGCGCCCATCGGCAGTTCCGGTGCGTCGGCGAGATGGAATGGCCCGAGCACCGTCGATTCCGAAGCGCCCGAGGGTTTGCGGTTGTTGATGGCGTCGACCAGCATCGAAACGCCGAGCACATCCGACAACAGGATAAACTCCTGCCGCCATTCGGTGGAGAGCTGGCCTGTTTTGGTCAGGAACAGGATCGCCTCGAACCATTCCTCCTGCGTCGGCTCGATCTCCTTGACCGCCTCATGCAATTTCCGCGTGATGACCTCCATCACCGCCTTCAGCCGTTCGCTCCTCGCGTTCTTGTTGCGGCCGGTGACGACCTCGACCGAATTCGCCTCGGTGAAGAAGCCCTTTTCGTGCGCTTCCATATCGCTCACCTGTCCAGAATTGATGTCAGGGCGCGGCGCAGATCCGCCGTCGGATCGCTGCTGATGGCGTCCTTGCGCCAGGCTACATGCTGGTCGGGCCGCACCAAAAGCACGCCGCTGTCGCGGATCTCGCGGGCGCGCGCCCAGTCGCCGGAAAAGTCCTGCCAAGACTGGCGCGGGCCGATGAGATGCCCCGTAATGTCGATGCCCAATTCCTTGCCGACTGCCTTGGCCGCGTCGAGCCAGCCTTGGCCGCCAATGCCGGTCAGCACGGTGAATTTGCCGTGCCCGGTCAGATCGAGCGTCGAGACCTTGTCGCCTCGATCCGAATGCACCCAGACATGCGGCAGACGCGCGCCCGGCCAGGAGGTCGGCTGGTGGTGCAATTCGGCGTCTCTGTCGAAAGCCGGCTCCTGCTGGCCGTCGGTGACGATGGCATTCGACCTGTAGCGCTGGTTCATCTCGACGCCATGGGCGTCGAATTCATAGACTTTTGAAGCGATGGTTTCGCGTATCTTGGCGCGTTGCGCTTCGGCCGCCGGTGTGTCGTCGCAGCGCGCGTCCATATTGGACTGCATCTTCACCGGGTCGATGGAATCGAGCAGTCCAAGCGCCTTGAAGATCGGGCCGAATTCCTCGATCGATTTGTTGGCGCGGGTGACGATCTGCCTGGCGACCGGCGCGCGCTCCTGTGAATAGCTGTCGAGCAGTTTTGGACCGGCCTTGCCCTTGACGACATGGGCAAGCTTCCAGGCGAGATTGAAGCCGTCCTGGATTGAGGTGTTGGAGCCTAGCCCATTCGATGGCGGGTGGCGGTGGATGGCATCGCCCATGCAGAACACGCGGCCCTTGGAGGTCTCAGTGGCGTACATGTTGTTGACGGTCCAGGTCGATACGGACTGGATCTCGATTTCGAGCTCGGGATCGCCGACCAGATCACGCGCCACTTTTCTCGCGAAGGCCTCGTCGACCTTCGGTGCCGGCTGGTTGATGTCGTAGCCCCAGACGATCAGCCACTCGTTCCACGGCCGGATCATGCGCACCAGGCCCATGCCAATGCCACCGACATCGGCGCCCGGCTGCACCACCCAATAGAGCACTGACGGCCGGTGGGCGACGTATTTCGAAAGGTCAGCCTTGAACAGGATGTTCATCGAGCCGCCTACGCCCATCTTGCCTTCGAAGGGCAGACCGGCATGTTCGGCGACCAGCGAATTGCCGCCATCGGCGCCAACCAGATATTTCGAGCGGATGGTGATGTCCTTGCCGGTCAGCCGGTCTCGGCAGGTCGTGGTGACGCCGTCGGCATCCTGGACATGGGAAAGGTATTCGGTCGACATCCGCGCTTGCGTGCCGCGCGAACAGGCTGTCTTGAACAGCAGCGGCTCCATGAAGGTCTGCGGCAAATCGTTCATGTGAGAGGGGGAGGACAAGAGATGCTCGGCACGGCTGAGCGGATGCTTGCCCCAACTGCGCATGCGGCCGATCTCCTCGCCGGCCAGCGACGTGCAGAACACGTTCTCGCCCATCAGATCCTGTTCAGTGGCATGCATATAGGCTTCCGCCTCGACATCCCTGCCGAGGTCGCGCAGCACCTCCATGGTGCGCTGGTTGGTGATGTGCGCGCGAGGCGTCGAGGCCAGCCAGCGGTAGCGGTTGATGACCATGTTCTCGACGCCATAGGTCGAAAGCAGCGCTGCCGTCGCCGAGCCCGCAGGCCCGGTGCCGATGGTCAGCACGTCGGTGGAAATGTCAGCCATGCGGCCCTCCCTTTTTGGCTAATGGTCCAGGTCCGCCGGTCAATCGGCGGCGAACGGGAAAAAGCTGGATGCCGGTGCGCTCGGCGAACAGGCCCCACAGGCCGCGCGGCGCAAACAGCATGATGACGATGCCGATCAGTCCGAGGATCAAGAGATACCAGGAGCCGTAATCGGCCAGCAGGTTTTGCAGAAGATAGAAGACGATGACGCCGACGATCGGCCCCTCGATGGTGCCGATGCCGCCGATGACGACGATGAAGATGACATAGGCGGTCCAATCGACGACGGAGAAGGCGGCGTCCGGTGAGATTCGGGCCTTCTGCACATAGATCAGCGCACCGCAAAGACCGGTGCCGAAGGCCGCCGCCAGATAGACCAGCGTCTTCATGCGGCGCGCGTCGACGCCGACCGATCGCGCCGCTTCCTGATTGTCGCGCACGGCGGCAAGCCCCAGCCCCTGCTTCGAGCGCAGCAGGCGGTAGACGAGGCCGATCGTGGCGATGGCGAGCAGCAGCGCCAGCCAGTAGGTGAGGATATCGCCGGCTTCGGACGATTTGACGCCGAACAGTTCACCGACCAGTTTTAGCGCCGGCATGTCGCGGGTCGCCTCGCGCGGCAAAGAGGTGCCGGTGCCGCCGCCCAGCATCTTCCATTGCGCCAGCGCCAGCCGCACGACTTCGGCGATCACCCAGCTGCCGATGGCGAAATAGGCGCCCTGCAAGCGAAACAGGAAGAAGGCGGTCGGGACGGCAAGCAAGGCGCTGGCAATGCCGGCGAGCAGGATCGCGGCCAGCGGGTCGAGCCCGGCGAGGATCACCAGAGCAAACATGGCGTAGGCGCCGAAGCCGACAAAGGCCTGTTGGCCGACCGAGACCAGCCCGGCATAGCCTGCGAGCAAGTTCCAGTTCTGCGCCAGCACCAGCATGGTGAGGATGAAGAACAGGTCCTGCAGCACGCTGCGCGAAGCGAAGAGCGGCGCGGCGAAACTGAGCAGGATGATGAGCGCGGCGACGATGGCGAATGTCGCGGACGCCGTGGTGCGTGTTTCGACTTTCCAACGGGCGATGGAGGTATCGGTCATGGCGCTCAATCCACTGCGCGCGGGAACAGCCCGCGCGGCCTGACCAGCAGCACCGCCAGGAAAGCAAGATGCCCGGCGAGGATCTGCCATTCCGGATTAATCGCGGCGCCAAAGGTTTGGGCGATGCCGATGACGATGCCGCCGGCGAGCGTCCCCCACAGCGAGCCGAGACCGCCGATGATCACCGCCTCGAAAGCGTAGATCAGCCGCGCCGGGCCGATGGTCGGATCGAAATTGGCGCGCGTGCCGAGATAAAGCGCGGCGATCGTCACCACCACCATGGCGATGCCGGTGGCGGTGGCGAAAATCCGCTTTGGCCGGATGCCCATCAGCCCGGCTGTGACCGGATCGTCGGAGGTGGCGCGGAAGGCGCGACCGAGCGACGTGCGGTAGAACAGCTGGTTCAGCCCGACAATCACCGCGATGGCCGAAGCCAGGGTCAACAGCGGCATGACGCCGACATTGATCGGGCCTATTGCCAGCGACGCCGATTCCAGTCCGCCAACCGAAATGCGTCGGCTGTCGGCGGTAAAACCTTCGAGCAGGCCATTCTGGATGACGATCGACAGGCCGAAGGTAACGAGCAACGGCGGCAATATGTCGGTGCCGAGCGTGCGGTTGAGCAAGAAGAATTGCAGTGCCCAGCCGATCGCGAACATCAGCGGCATTGCCACCAGGGCGGCGACGAAGGGATTGAGGCCAAGGGCCGAGACCAGCATCAGGATCAGGAAGGCGGCGAGCACGATCAAGTCGCCATGCGCCAGATTGACCAGCCGCATGATGCCGAAGACCAGGCTGAGGCCCGCCGCGAACAATGCGTAGAGGCCGCCAAGCAGAATGCCCTGGATGATGGTGTCGAGCCACGCCATGTCAGGCCACCCCGAAATACGCAGCGTGGATCTTTTCGCGCGTCAGATCCGACGGCGCACCGGAGAGCGTGATGCGACCCTCCATCATGCAGTAGACGCGGTCGGCGACCATCAGCGCCTGGCCGATGTCCTGTTCGACCATGACGATCGAGGCGCCGGCGGCGCGGATGCGGGGGAAGGCGGCGTAGATATCCTTGATGACGACCGGCGCCAGGCCAAGGCTGATCTCGTCGCACAGCAGCACGCGCGGGTTGGACATCAGCGCGCGACCGATCGCCACCATCTGCTGCTGGCCGCCGGACAGCGCCGTGCCCGGATTGCCACGTCTCTCCCTCAGGATCGGGAATAGCGCGTAGACGGTGTCGAGACTCCAATGTCCTTCGACCGCGCGGCCATAGCGGCCAATGAGAAGGTTCTCCTCGACGCTGAGCGAGGCAAACAGTTTTCGCCCTTCGGGCACCATGGCAATGCCGTGCGCGACGATGTCGGGAGCGGGCAGGGCGCCGATCTTCTCACCGTCGAACAGCACCGCATCGGGCTGGTTGGCCAATATGCCTGATATCGAGCGCATCAGCGTCGTCTTGCCGGCGCCGTTGGCGCCGATGATGGCTATGGTCTCGCCCTGGTTCAGCGCGATGTCGACGCCGAACAGTGCCTGGAAGTCGCCATAGCGCGCGGTGAGGTTCCTGGTCTCGAGCAGCGCCATCAGACTTCGATCCCGAGATAGATTTCGCGGACCTCGCGCGACGCCATCACGGCATCGGGCGCGCCCATGCCGATAACCCTGCCGAAATTGAGCACCAGCAGCCGTTCGACCACCGAGTTCAGCGCGTGCAGCACATGCTCGATCCAGATGATCGACATGCCACCTTTGTGGATGGTGCGGATGGTGTCGACCAGCATGCCGCATTCGCCTTCGGTCAGGCCGCCGGCGATTTCGTCCAGCAACAGCAGCCGCGGCTCGGTCGCAAGCGCGCGGGCAAGTTCCAGCCGCTTGCGCTGCAATAGGCTCAAGGTCCCCGCTGGATGATTGGCGCGGTCGATCAGTCCTGTCTCGACCAGGATCTCGGCGCAACGCTCACCGACCTCGGCTTCAGTCTTGCCTGCCCCGAAGGCACCGGCGACCAGCAGGTTCTCGAACACGGTCAGTTTCTCGAAGGGTTGCGGGATCTGGAAAGAGCGGCCGACGCCGGCAAGGCAACGTTGCATCGGCGGCAGTCGTGTCACCTCGCGGCCGTCGAAGACGATGGTACCGGCATCGGCCGATATGTTGCCGGTGATCAGGTTGAACAGCGTCGACTTGCCGGCGCCGTTCGGGCCGATGATGCCCAGCGCCTCGCCCTCGCCAAGTTCGAACGAAACCGCGTCGGCGACCGTCAGTGCGCCGAAGCGTTTCGACACATTGGAGAGGGCGAGGATGGCCATGGCTAGCCGATGGCTTCCATCTTGCCGCCGGTCGGAATGTTCGGCGCGGTCTTGTTGTCGGTGATGACGAGGTCATAGCCGCCGCCGTCCTTCAGCCGCCACTGGCCGCCGACCAGCGGCGTCTTGGCGATATTCTTGGCGGCAAAGGGCGGCAGTTTGGCACCGTCCCAGGCGATCGGCCCGACCAGCGTGTCGAGCTTGGTTGCGGCAATCGCCGCCGCCACCTTGTCGCCGTCGCCGGCTTCACCCGCCCGCTTCATCACATCCACCGCGATCTCAAACAGCGCGTGGACAAAGCCGATCGGCTGCGTCCACTGCCGGCCGGTGGCCTTGGTGAAGCCATCAGCCACCTGCGCCGAGCTTTCTCCGGTCAGCGACGATTTGAACGGGTGGTTGGGTGTCCACCAGACTTCCGACGACAGGTTGTGGCCGGACTTGCCGAGCGCCTCGACCGATTGCGGGAACAGCAGCGCCTTGCCGATCGAGGCCACCTTCGGCGCAAAACCCTGCTGCTTGGCCTGGTTCCAGAAAGTGGTGAAATCGGGCGGGATCATCACGCCGGTGATGATTTCGCACGACGCGCCCTTGAAGGCGTTGATCTGCGCGGAAAAATCGTCGGTCAGGTTCTGGTAGCGGCCGGTATCGGTCAGCCCGTAGCCGCCCTTGGCCAGCACCGGCGGAAAGCCGACCGTGCCATCGCCCCAGGCATTGCCGTCACCATCATTGGGGAAGAGCCCGCCCACCTTCTTGTTGGTCTCGACCTGCGCCCACATGTTGGTGAAGACGGCTATGACGTCTTCCAGCCCCCAGAAGAAATGATAGGCGTAGTTGAACGGCTTCCACGAAGCGGGATCGCTGGGATTGCCTTGCTGGCCGATGAACCAGGGCTGCCAGGGCGCCACGGTCGACAGGCACGGCACTTCCTCGGCCTCGCAGGTGGTGGCGACCGGATTGGTGGTCTCTGGCGTCGAGGCGACAAGCATCAGATTGACCTTGTCGTTGACGATCAATTCCTTGGCGACTTCCGCCGCGCGGTTGGGATTGGACTGGCTGTCCTTGACCACGACCTCGTAGTTGAGGCCGGCGGCCTTGGTGGCGGCCATAAAACCGTCGATGATGAATTTGTCGGCCTCGGCGAAGGCGGCGAGCGGGCCGGATTGCGGGCTGACATAGCCAAGCTTGATCGGCGCGCTCTGCGCGATCGCCGGCATGGGCAGGCCGCCGGCAAGCAGGCCGGTGGCGGCCGTATTCCGGATGAATTCGCGTCTGGTAATCACTGTTGTTCCTCCCTGTGTTGCCGTCAGTCCTGCGGACGTCTTCCCTCCCACGCGTCCTGCAACAGGGCGCGGATTGCGGCGCGGTCGAAAGGCCGCGGGTTCCAGTACGGGTTCTTCGTCGCGATCTCGGCGGCGCGGTCGAGGTCGGCCTGCTTGAGGCCAAGCTCCTTCAGCGTCAGCGGTGCGTCGACGGACCCGGCAAAAGCGTGGAGACCGCCGCCGGCACTGCCGCCAAAGAGATCGGCGACCGGCTTGAGCAGTTCGGGCACGGCGACGGCGTTGAAGCCGATCGTGTGCGGCAGCATCACCGCATGGGTCTCGGCATGCGGCATGTCGAAGGAGCCGCCCAGCGTGTGGCAGATCTTGTGATGCAGCGCCATGCCGACTGTGCCGAGCACCGTGCCGCACAGCCAGGCGCCGTAGAGTGCGTCGCCACGGGCATCGAGATTCCTGGGTTCTCTCACCAGAACGGGGAGAGCCGCCTTCAGGGCACGCAGTCCCTCGCTCGCCATCAGCGTCGAGATCGGATTGCGGTCCTGGGCGTAAAGCGCTTCCGCCGCGTGCGCCATGGCATTGAGACCAGAGGTGACGCTCATCGCGACCGGCAGGCCGATGGTCAGTTCGGGATCATAGATCACCACTTCCGGCAGGATTTTCGCATCGCGTACCGTGGTCTTTTCGCCATGCTCGGTCTGGCCGAGGATCGGCGTCACTTCCGAGCCGGCATAGGTGGTCGGGATGACGATCTGCGGCAGGTCGGTGCGATACGCGATCGCCTTGCCGAGACCGGTGGTCGAGCCGCCGCCAAGCGCGACGACGCAGTCGGCCCTGACCTCGGCTGCCTTGCGCATGGCGGCTTCGGTCACCTCGACGGGCGTGTGCATGGCAGCGCCCGAAAAGGTCCCGGCGGCCAGCGATCCAAGCCGCTTCGCCAGCGCCTCGCCATCGCCCGCTTGATGCGGCGTCGACAGCACCAGCGCGCGTTTGCAGCCGAGCTTTTCGATCCAGCTGCCGACCTGCGAGGCGGCGCCATTGCCGAAGACGATGTTTGCCGGGCTGCCGGAATAGGTGAACGTTCTTGTCATGCCGCCCCCTTGCGCGCCATCGCCATGACGAAGCTGTAGTCGAGCGACCAGCCGTCGCCAGTGCTAGAGCGCTTGAAGTCACCGACCAGTTCCGGCCTGACGCCGAACAGCGCGTCCTGGTCGAGGCGCGGGTCGGCACGATCGAACACTTGCGTGGTCAGAGTCTCGAAATTGTCGGCGCGTATGAGGAAGTGGATATGTGCAGGCCGGCTGAGAGGATAGTTCAGGCGGCCGAGCATCTGTCCGACAGGTCCATCGTCCGGCACGCCGTAGCCGTCGGGCTTGACGGTGCGGTAGTGGAAGCGGCCGTCTCTGTCGGTGATGAAGACGCCGCGCAGATTATATTCCGGCTGCAGGTCGGGCTGCTGGTTCTCGTAGAAACCTTGCGCGTTGGCTTGCCAGGTTTCGACCATTGCTCCCGCTATCGGCATGCCGTCGAGATCGGTCACCCGCCCCGACACGATGAGCGGCGCGCCGGCGCGATCGAGCGAAATGTCGGCGCCGTGCGGCAGCCTTGGCGCATCGGGGCGATAGAAGGGACCGCGCCCGGTGTTGGGCGTCGCGCCGTTCGGGCGGCGGGAGTTGATGTCCTCGACCAGCGCGGTGACGCCGAGCAGGTCCGACAGCAGCACCCATTCCTGCCTTTTGTCGTCGCTGGCATGGCCGATTTCGGTGAGGAAGGCGATGGCCTGGCGCCAGTCCGCCGCGGTCGGTCGGGTTTCCCTGACGATCTGATGGAGGTGGTCGACGACAACAGCGAGAAAACGCGGCAGCGGCCCGGCCTTCGCCTTGAGCAGGCGCTGGGCGACCATCTCGGCCGAGTTGGCCTCGCTGAATGGTGGGATACCGGTCTGTGACATGCTCCTCCCCGGTTTCATCTCACCGGGGAACATTAACGCGGGCCAAAGACGAAGATGATGATTTCTGCCAGATTTAATATACCATATCGTTATGAAGCTCGATGAGAGGCATTTGATTCAGCTGGCAGCGGTGGTGCAGGCGGGCGGCGTCACCGAAGGCGCCGCGCTTATCGGCCTGTCGCAGCCGGCCGTGTCGCGTACTTTGTCGATGCTGGAAAAGCGGCTGGGCGAACCATTGTTTCTGAAAGGCCGCCGGCCGTTGCAGCCGACGCCACTCGGCAAGGCGCTTGCCGATCATGGCCAGGTGATGCTGACGGCCTCGCTCAAGGCCTCCGACATCGTCGCCAATTTCAGCCAGGGCCGTTCCGGCGTGGTGCGGGTCGGCGGCACGCCGTTTTTCATGGATGCGCTGATCTCCGGCATGATCGCCGATTTCCAGAACGCCTATCCCGATGTGCGCGTCGACCAGAGCTATGGCTATCTCACGGACCTGCGCGCCGCCATCAACGCCGACCGCATCGACCTTGCCGTTTGTCCGATCGACATACTGGAGGAAGGGTCAGGGATGGAGTTCCGCGAGATCCTGCCCGGCCGCAATGTCGTCGCCTGTCGCGCCACGCATCCATTGCTGCTGCGGCGCAAGCTCAAGACCGGCGACCTGCTCGATTATCCCTGGATCGCGCCGCCGCCGGGCAGCCCGCTGCTGGAAGATCTGCGCAGCCTGCTGTTGTCGCTCGGCGCCACCGAGATAAAGATCCGCTATTCCGGCGGATCGCTGACCAGCGCCGTCAACTACATGAAGGAGACTGATGCGCTGACCGTGCTGCCGCACAGCGTGGTCTTTGCCTTTCGCAAGGACAAGTCGATCACGGCGCTTCCCGTTGCCATTCCGCATCCCGAGCGGGCGCTCGGCCTGCTTCGGCGCGCCGACACCCCGCGCGCACCGGCCGTCGATGCCTTCGCCAAACACATCCGCCAGAGCTTCGACAACCTCAAGCACCTGATCAAGCGCCATGAGCAGGCGGTAGTCTGGGGCATGTGAACTGCATTCATGCTGCGCAGGCTGTTTGATTCAGCGAGCCCAGCCTGACATAGAATTCGCGCATGAACATAAATGGTATCTGTGATCCACGCTTTGCCGCCGTTGGCGAGGCATTCGCCGAATGTTTTGCCCAAGGGCTGGAACATGGCGGTGGCGTATCCGCCGTCGTCCACGGCAAGACTGTCGTCGATCTGTGGGGAGGCCACGCGGATGCCGCGCGCACCCGCCCTTGGCGGCAGGACACGCTGATCAATGTCTGGTCCTTCCACCAAAGGCGTCGTGGCGCTGGCGATCGCAATGTTGGTGGAGCGCGGCAGGCTGGATTATGCCGCACCCATTGCCCGCTACTGGCCGGAATTCGCGGCCAGCGGCAAGGAGCGCATCACGCTCGATCAGGTGATGTCGCACCAGGCCGGGCTGAATGGTCTTGCCGTGCCGATGGACGAAGCGGGAATGTTCGCGTGGACGCCGTTTGTCGACGCGCTTGCGGCCATGTCGCCGCTATGGGAGCCTGGCAGCCGCTGCATCTATCACGCCCTGACCTATGGCCACCTTGCCGGCGAAGTGCTGCGCTGCGTCGACGGGCGAAGCATCGGCCGCTTCATCGCGGAAGAGATCGCAGGCCCGCTCGGAGCCGACTTTCATGTCGGTCTGCCGGACCGCGAGGATTCCAGGGTCGCCGAGATGATCGAGGGTCCCAGGACTTCGGACTGGGTCGAGTTCGTTCGCGCTTCGCCATTTCCCCACGCAAGCGACAATCCGGCGCCGCGTGCATTGGCCCCCAACGACCGCGTCTGGCGCGCCGCCGAGGTGCCGGGCGGCAATGGCCAGTCGACGGCGCATGCCCTGGCACGTATCTACGGCATGATGGCAGCAGGCGGGGTCTGGGAGGGCAAAGCTCTGATCGGCCGCGCGGCGATCGAGGAAGCAACGCACCTGCGCATTCGCGGCATGGATGACAGCTTCGCGGTTCCAACGGCCTTCGCCGCCGGCTATCAGATGGAGGATCCGGTCTATGCCGGCCGTGCGTCGCCGCAAACCTTCGGCCACACCGGCTGGGGCGGCGCCATCGGCTTTGCCGATCCCGGTGCCGGCGTCGGGTTCGGCTATGTCACCAACCGCATGCTGGGCTTTGACGATTTGGACCCACGCCGCAAACTGTTGATCGACGCCGTTTACGACTCGCTCTGACTGAATGGCGCAAGGTCAGCCGGGTTGCTGCATGCCGGAACGAAAACTGACCCTGGTCCGCGCCGTCGGCTTGCCGCCTTCGGGTCGTTCGAGACGTATAGCTCCCGCAATCTCTTGGCACTCCCAACAAAAGCTGTGGCTAATCCCTCTCCCACACCCCCGCAAATATCCGCATCGCCACACCATCTGTAGTAGTCTCGCCTTGAATACCTCGGCCGAGAATCAGCCGGGGCGGCGGGTGGTTGATTGTGGCGACACTCAACGCGCAATTTCTGGATTTTTTCGACTGGTGGCTCGATGAGCTGCGAGGGGTCCGGACGCGGGTTGTTGCCAGGAAAGAACAAGCCTCCACCGCCGACTGGATCGTCAGCCTGGCGGATGACGGCATTCGCGTGCGGGAGGCCAATGCGCCGGAGTTTCAGTCGATCCCCTTGGCGCTGACTGCTTCCTCGGATGAGATCCTGGCATTGCTCCAGGGTGGCGCTCGGCGCAGGCGGCCGAGCTTCGATATCAGGGTCCAGCCCGGCCTGGTCCTGACCCGGCAACTGGCGGCTCGCCGGCTGCCGCTTCGGCAGGCACGCGACATGGCCGAACTCGACCTTCTGGCTGCGACGCCGATCGACCCGGCGCAGGTGCATGTCATCTTCGCCACGGCTGCGGAACAGGACAGCGCCTACCATGTCGTCAAGGCCAAGACGCTTGCCGCCGTGCTGGACGCGGTCCGCCGGGCGGGTGGCTCGGTCCGCTGCCTGTCGCTGCCGCGGCCGGCCGGCACGCTGCACGCCGATCCGCTCAGCCTTGCCGCCATCTGGCCGCCGACGGCGCGTGACCGGCGCGCCAGGACTGCATGGATCACGGCCATTTCGGTGCTGGCCGGGGCCGTGCTGGTGACCTTCGCGCATGCGCATTGGCGCGCCTGGCAGGCCGAGGCCGAACTGGACATGCAGATCGCCGATGCGCAGGTGCTGGCCAAGGCGGCGCGAACCTCGCTGCAGAAGCGCCAGGCCGGCATAGAGCGGATCGAGAAGATCCGTCAGGAAAAGAAGACGACGGCATCGCTGGTGCGCGTCTGGGCCGAGCTGACGCATCTGCTGCCCGACACGGCATGGTTGACCGATCTCTCGGCCAAGGGCGACGACCTGACCATTTCCGGTTTTTCCACTTCGGCCGCCGAACTGATCCAGCCGATCGACGCCTCGCCGCTATTTTCGGCGCCTGAATTTGCTTCGCCGGTGGTCAAGGTTCCCGGCCAGGACGGTGAGCACTTCACCATTTCGGCAAAGATCGGAGCGCTTTGACGATGCTCTCCGCCATCCTCAACACCAGACCGACGATCCGCCGCCTGATTGCGCTGGCGATTGCCGTGGTCACGGCCTGTATGCTTGCCTGGGTGGTGTTCGCGGCGTTCGACAGCGTTGCCTCCGCACAGGCCGGGATCGAGGAAAAGCGCGAGCTGCTCGGTCAACTGCAGAGCGTGGCGGCACTGGCAAAGCGCCTCGATAGCGCCGCCAGTCCGCAAGCCGCGGCCAATCCCGAATTTCTCACCGGCGGCAGCGAAGCGATTATCCGCGGCGGGCTGCAAACCCGCCTGAACGCGATTGCCGCCGCCAATGGGGTGAGCGTGCTGTCCGCCGGCAATGCACCGGTGCTGAGCGAGGCCGGCGTCGATTTCATCGGGCTGCGGGCCAATTTGTCCGGGCCGCTGGAAGGCATCCATAACGCCATCCTCGCCATCGAGACGTCGCTGCCGGTGCTGTTCATTCGCGAGGCCACCTTGCGCACCACCGATGTCAGGCCCGCGGCGGGGCGAACCGGCGACCCCGAGCTTTTTGCCGAGATCCTGTTTTACGGGCCGCTGCAAACGCAGATGGCGCCCGCCGGGGTCAAACCATGACCGGGAAATTCGCAGGCCTGGCGATTGCGACTGTGATCGCGGCCCTCGCTTTGGTCAATGTCGCGCTTTACGACACACCTGTCGACATCACACCGGTCGCCTCCGGCAAGGGCCATGATGGCGGCCCGACCTCGGTGGCGGGATCGCTGCAATTTCCCGAAGCCGGCGATCTCAGCGAGACGTTTCAGCGTCCGCTGTTCACGCCGACACGCCGGAAATTCGTGCCGCCGCCGGTCGCGCCGCCACCGCCGGTGGAGGTTGCCGTTGCCCCGGTCGCGCCAGCACCGGCGCCGCCGCCACCCGAAGCCCCGCCGGCCGTCGCACCATCGCTTCTGGGCATCAGCATTCAGGGCGGAGCGGCAAAGGCGCTGCTGCGCGTCGCCGGCAGCGGGGCCGCGGTCTGGTATGGCAATGGCGAGACCGTCGACGGCTGGACGGTGTCGGCGATCGACAAGGATCAGGCCGTGCTGGAGCGGGATGGCAAGGTGGCACGCATCCCGCTTTATCCGCCCTGGAAGAGTGGCCCACCAACTCCGAATGCCCCGGAACTATGAGAGATCGCGCCGCCCATGACAGCGCCAATGAAAGCGCAGCAGACGACAGTGCCGGCGCCGGCTTTTCGCTGGTTGCCGTGCTGGTGTTCATGCTGATCGTCTCGGCAATCGTCGTCCCCTTTGCCGTGATGGCCAAAACGCGGCTGATGATCGCCAACAACGAGGTCGAGCAGGAGCGCCTGTCGCTGCTTGCCGAAGGCCTCGGCAATGTGGTTGCGAGCGCATTGACCGGCGGCTCAGGCGCGGAAAAGTTTCCGCTGGATTCCACACCGACAGCATGCCAGTCGGGGGCACTCAGTTTCGCCGTGCGCGTCCAGGATCACGGCGGACTGATCGACCTCAATGCCGCGGATGACCGTCTGCTGGCGCTTGGCTTCGCCGCGCTCGGCTTCGAGCAGCAGACATCGGATGACCTGGCCAAGGCGGCGATCCGGTTTCGCGACAGCGCCAAGTTGTTCGCCGGCCTGCCGCAGCCCAGAGGCGTCGTCGGGCCAGCCGAAGACAAGCAGGCGCCGTTTGAATCCGTGTCCGAACTGCAGGAGTTTTCGGCACTGTCGTCGATACAACTGCAGACCCTGGATGGTGTTTTCACGGTCAACTCGAAGCGTGGCACGATCAGCGCCGATCACGCGCCAGGCCGTCTTCGTGCGGCCCTTGCCAGTGGCTCCGACGCTACGGTCGTTCAAGCGTCGGCCGAACCATCGGCCTACACGGTCGATGTGGTGGTGAGGCGGGACAGTTCCGGGATTACGGGCGAGGCCGGGTTCATCATCGAAAAATCTCCGGCAGGTGCGTCATTCTCGCGCGTCGCCCGAAGCCCGGCCATCGAAGCCGGCGTGTTGCCGCCGCTCGCCGGCACCGCCGACTGCGAAGCGCTTTTCGGCACTGAGGCGGCGCGGATTCTGCGGGGGTGGAGCTCATGAACGCCTCCGCGCAGTCGAAGGGGATAGAGGCGTTTCTTGCATTTCTCGAAGGTGAGAAGGTGCTGACCGCGCATGCCGCCCAACGCGCTTTGGGGGCATCGCGGACATCGGGACACCCGTTCGATACGGTGATGACCGAACTCGGGCTGATCGGCGAGCAAGACCTAGCCAACAGCCTCAGCCGCTATCTCCAAGCGCCGACGCCGGTCGAGATTCCCGAACAGGTCAGCCCGGAAATGCTGGCAGGCGTGCCGCTGGCCTATCTCAGGGAAAACGCCATCCTGCCGCTGCAGATGGACGCCGAGCAGCTGGTCGTCGCGGTGGCCGATCCTTTCTCGTCGGCCACCATCGACGCACTGGCCTTCCACTATGAGCGGACACTGGCGCTGCGCATCTTGCCAAGACGCATGATCGCCGAACACATCGATCGCATCGAGCAATCGGCCATGGCTGCCGTTTCGAATGGCGGCGGCAGCGGCGAAACCTTGGATTTCGGTCCTGACGACCTCGAGCGCTTGAAGGATTTCGCCCGTGAAGCGCCGATCGTGCGCTTCGTCGCCGAAACCATCCACAAGGCGGTCGATGCAAGAGCCACCGACATCCACATCGAGCCGCTCGAGGACCATGTCCGAATCCGCTTCAGGCATGACGGCATGCTGTCCACCGTCGACACCGCGTCGATCGCCATGCTGTCCGGCATCTCCACCCGCATCAAGATCCTGTCGCGGCTCAACATTGCCGAACGCCGCCTGCCGCAGGACGGGCGCATGCGCATTGCCGTGCGCGGCAGGGATGTCGACCTGCGCGTCTCGGTCATTCCGTCCATTCACGGCGAGGCCATCGTGCTGCGCATTCTCGATCGTGCCGGCGTTGAGCTGAAACTGGAGAAACTCGGTTTCGACAGCGCCGCGCAAGCGAAGATACGCACCATGTCGCAATCGGCCAACGGCATCGTGCTGATCACCGGACCGACCGGCAGCGGCAAGACGACGACGCTCTATTCGATCCTGGCCGAACGCTCGCGGCCGGATGTCAAGATTTTCACCGTCGAGGATCCGGTCGAATACCGCATGGCCGGCATCACCCAGCTGCAGGTCAATCCGGCGATCGACCTCGACTTCGCGGCCGCCTTGCGCTCGATCCTGCGGCAGGACCCCGACATCATCCTGCTCGGTGAAATCCGCGACCGCGAGACGGCTCAGGTCGCGGTCCAGGCGGCCTTGACCGGCCATCTCGTCTTCTCGACGTTGCACACCAACAGTGCCGCAGGCGCGCTGACGCGCCTGCGCGACATGGGCATCGATGGCTATCTGCTCGGCGCCACGATCCGCGGCGTCATTGCGCAGCGGCTGTTGCGCCGTATCTGCCCGACTTGCCACGGCGCCGAGCAGACCGGCCCGGCCTGCCGCACCTGCAACGGCTCCGGTTACAGCGGCCGCACGGTGACCTATGAAATGCTGCAAGTGTCGCCACGCATTGCCGAGCTTATCGACCAGGGTGCCGGCGAAATGGAGATCGGCCGCATTGCAGCCGAGGACGACCTCGTGCCGATGTCGGCCCACGCAACCGCCCTTGCGCGATCGCAGGTGACCACGATGGACGAAGTCCGTCGGGTCATCGATCTCGCGGGAGGTGACTGATGCCGGCCTTCGCCTATCGCGCCTATCTGGCCGACGGCTCGACGGAAGCCGGCGTTCTCGATGCATCGACCAAACAGGACGCCGCGCGCAAATTGGCGCAGCAGGGCCGCCGATCCTACCATCTTGCCCCTGTGAACAGCGAAAGGCCGCAGCTTCGCCTGCCCGGGCGCAGCGCGCTGACGCTGACGCGCAGGGTCGACCTCAGCCGCTTGTTTTCCGAACTTTCGGTGCTTCTGAATGCCGGCTTCACGGTCGACCGTGCCTTGGGCGCGGTCATCTCCGGCGAAGCCAACCGGCAGCGGCGCCAGCAGCTGCAAGCGGTGCTCGATCTGACGACCGGCGGCCGGCCGATCGCCGAGGCCTTTGCCGCCCTGCCGGGCATCACCCCGGATATTGCCGCGCTGCTTGCCAGCGGCGAGCGCAGCGGCAAGATGGCTTATATCTGCCAGCGGCTGGCGGACACGTTCGAGGCAACAGCCAAGCGCCGCGCGGCAATTGGCGAGGCGCTGGCCTATCCGGCCTTCCTGCTGCTGGTCATGAGCGGCGCGCTGGTCATCCTGGCAACAGTCCTGGTGCCGGCGCTGGAGCCGATCTTCGAAGGGTCATCCGCCCCCAAGCCGTTCACCATGACCATGCTTTCCACCTTCGGCATCGTGTTCCGCGATTACCCCTTCGTTTTCCCGCTGGCGGCGGTTCTCGGCCTGCTTTGTTACCTTCTGATGTCCCGTTCCGCTGGCGCCAGGAGACAGCTTTCGCACTCGGTGTTGAAGATCCCGCTGATCGGCGCACTGGTCAGGGATGCCGTGGTCGCGCGCTATCTCGAAACGCTTGCGCTGCTGCTCGGCAATGGCGTGGCGATGACCGAGGCGCTTGGCCTGGCCGCCAATGTCTCCCGGCAGAGTTCATTGGCCGCGAGCTTTGCCACCATTGAAGAGAACGTCGCCAATGGCGCGCGCCTGCACGGCGCGATCGTCAAGGCGGGGATCTTTGACCACGCGACAATGTCGCTGGTCTCGCTTGGCGAAGAGGCCAATGCGCTTCCCGTGGTGCTGGATCGCGCCGCGAAAATGCTGCAGCTGACGCTGACGCGGCGCATCGACACCGTGCTGAAGCTGTTGACGCCGGCGCTGACGATTTCGCTCGGCTTTCTCGTCGGCAGCCTGGTCATTTCGGTGATGACGACGATCCTCAGCATCAACGATCTGGCGCTGCAATGACCGCCGCCCCTGGAGCCAACACAGAGACGGACGCAACGGCGGGATTCACCCTGGTCGAAATGCTGGTGGTACTGGCGATCATGGCGCTTGTCGCCGCCATCGCCGCACCGGGGCTGGTCAGCCACTATCGCACCAAGAGCCTGGAGACAGTGGCCGGCGAGATCACCATGCGGTTGCGCCTGTCGCGCACATCGGCCATCGCCACCGCCCGGCCGAGGCAGATCGTTGTCGATCTCGGCAGCCGTCTCATCCGCTTCGGCGAACGCGACAGTCTTGCCTTGCCGGACGATGTCAAAGTGACCGTGATCACCGGCCAGGAGACTGTCGTCGCCGATCGGCAGACAGTGCTGACCTTCCTTCCCGACGGCAGCGCTTCCGGCATGGACATAGCGCTGGAGCAAAAAGGGCGGACCGCGCGCATCGCGGTCAACTGGCTGACAGGGCTTTCGACATGGCGAACCCTGCCATGACCGGGCCATCGTCCCCATCCTCATCCGAAGAGGGATTCTCGATCCTGGAGATGATCGTTGCCATGACGATCCTGGCGCTCGTGCTCGGCATCGCCAGCCAGTCGATCGTGCTGGCCAGCCGCAGCATTGCCGCGGCCAAACGCCAGGTCGAAGCGGCGAGAACCGTCCGCATGATGCTGGCCGACTACGAGGCCCGGGCGCAAACCACGGCGCAGCCCGGCTGGACCCTGAAGACCCGCACGATCGACGTCGCGAAGGCGAAGGTGACCGCCGTTCTCATCGAGAAGCCGGGTGGGGCGTTTCCAAGCGGCCCGTTCCTGACCTTCGTGCCGGCGCAAGGCCCGGCTGCGCGATGAGCTGGCCGGCCTCCCGCGCTCAGGCGAAGGCCCGAGCTGTTCGCCGCCGTCTTGCGGGGGCTGCTTTGTCGAGCGGCAAGTCGCATCCGCAACCCCCGGCATCGGTGGCGGGTTTCGCGCTCATCGACGTGCTGGTGGGGCTGGCGCTGATCGGCGTCATCACATCGCTGATGATGGTCTTTCTCGGCCAGGCGCGAACGATGATGCGCATCGAAAAGGCGACCGAGTTCCAGATGGAGGTCGATGCCGCGTCGCGGTTCCTCGAGACGACGATCAGCCACGCCGAAGCCTTGCCATTGTCCAAATCGTCGCCGGACCAGGTGCTTTATCTCAGCGGCGATGCTGCCCGGATCGAGTTCAATGCCGTTCAGGCGATCGGCTTCAAATCCTCGGCACTCCGCGAAATCGTGATTTCGCTTGGTGACGGTGGCCAGTCGGGAGCAGCCCTGGCCATCGTCCAGAAAACGCGGCGCGGCAGCAAACCCGGCGCATCGGTGTCGAGCGAACCGGTGCGGCTGATCGGCGGCGTAAGTGCGATGAAATTCGAATATCTCGACAACGCGCTGGCGCCGCCATCGTGGCTGCCGGGTTGGAATGCACCGCGGCGGCTGCCGGCCGCCGTGCGCTTCACCCTCTCGGTGGTACGCAATGGCGTCGCCTATTCATCGCGAGGTTTTGCCCGCCTCGATCTGGCCAGCACCCCGGCGCCGCGCACGAATTGAGCACGCTCTCTCCGGCCACCGTCAGTTGCTGACGTCCTGGTCTTCGCCGGTTCCGTCGGGCTTGCCGTCCTTGCCAAGGCTGCGAATGACCACGCCGCTGGCATCGGCCTTCACTTCGTAGGTGTAGGGCCTGCCCCATGGATCCTTCAGGCCGGTGTTTCCCTTGAGGTAAGGGCCGTTCCAGCGCGTTTCGCCGGCAGGCTGCGCGACCAGGGCGTTAAGCCCCTCTTCATCGGTCGGGTATTTGGCGTTGTCGACATAGTAGAGTTCGAGCGCGCTTTCGATGTTGCGGATCTGCGCCTTGGCCGCATTGGTCCTGGCCGCGCCGAGATAGCGCAGCACCTGCGGTGCCGCGAGTGTCGCGATCAGCGCGATGATGGCGAGCACCACCAGCAGCTCGACCAGGGTGAAGCCGCTTTCGCGATCATCGCGGTCGCGGCGGGATCTTTCGGAGGGTTGAAGAAAGCGCATCATCAGAGCAGTCCCATGTCTAGACCTGCAAATTGTTCCAGCGCCCAGCTTGAGCCGAGGCCGATGGCGATGAACGGACCGAAGGCGACGCGAGCCCGCGCTGCCGCCGGCCCTGTCGCGACAACCTGCCCGCCGACGAACAAAAGAGCGCTGGCGCTGGCGATGAACAGCAGCACCGGCAACAGCAGCGGGCTGATCCAGCACGCGGCGGCCGCCAGCATCTTGACGTCGCCGAGGCCGAGGCCGATCCGGCCGGTCATCAGGAAATGGCCGCGCCGCAACAGCCAGGCAGCAGTGAAAGTCGCGGCGGCAAACAGCAGATGCAGCGGCAGACCATTGGCGTCCGCCGCCAACTGATAGCAAAGGCCGATGCCGGCCAGCGCCAGGTTGAGCGCGTCCGGGATGATCTGCCGGCGGAAATCGGCGACCGCAATGGCGGCGAGAACAATCGCCAGGGCGATCGTGGCAGCCAGTACGAGAGATGGATGCGTAGCCATCGTCAATACGCCAGCCTCTTCAAATCCTGCTGCAGCTTGGTGCCGCCACGCCGCTTCTGGATCGGCGTCTGCAGGCTGATCTTGCCGCGGAATTCGTCGGTCACCTCGCGCGCTTCATTGATATCACGCACGACATGGGGGCGGATGAAGATAATCAATTCGGTGCGCCTGATGGAATCGTCTTTCTGCTTGAACGCATTGCCGAGAATCGGGATATCGCCGAGGATCGGCACCTGGCTGCGGTCGACATTGTTGTTCTGCTGGATGAGGCCGCCCAGTGCCAGGCTTTCGCCGTCATTGACCAGCACGCGCGTCTGGATCTTGCGCTGCTGGATGGTTGGCGAGTCGATATCGGAACTTTCCGTCTTGGTGACGTTGCTGACCTCCTGCTGGATGTCGAGCATGACCCTGCCGGCATTGTTGATGCGCGGCGTCACCGTCAGGATGACGCCGGTATCCTTCATCTGGACCGAGTTGATGATCGGCGCACTGCCGTTGCCGGTGTCCTGCGATTGCTGGGTCAGAATCGGCACCTGGTCGCCGACCTGCAGGATCGCCTTCTGGTTGTTGAGCGCCATGATGGTGGGCGCCGAAATGACGTTGACGTCGGTGATCTTGGAAAGCGCGTTCAACGTCACCTGGATGTTGTCGGTTGCATAGCTCCAGTTGAAGCCGGGCAGGGTGGCCGCCGCGGCGGCCTTGGCCACGTCCGTCACGGAGACCTTGGTGCCGCCATTCTCGAAGAACCAGCGCAGGCCGTATTTCAGGTCGTCGTTGAGCGTGACTTCGGCGATCACCGCTTCCAGCATGACTTGCGTCGGCAGCACGTCGACCTTGGTCAGGATCTGCTCGATGCGTTCATAGTCGCGCGCCGTGGTCTGGATCAGCAGCGCGTTGTTCTCGACATCGGCGACCACAGTGGCATGGGCGGGCGCCTCATTGTCTTGCTGAGGCAGCGAGGGCGAGGGCCCGGTCAGCGGCGCCGGCGTGACGCCGTCCGACTGCATGGCGATCGGCGTCTGGTCGGGCGACACGTTCGAGCCGCCCGATTGGCCTTCGGTCTTCACCGTGGTGCCGAGAACCGAGCTCAGCACCGCCGCCAGCTCCTTGGCCGGCCGGTTCTGGATCTGGTAGACGAAGAGCTGGCTCTCATTGGTCTCGGCCAACCTGTCGAGCTTGTTGATCCAGCTTGCGGCGCGCGCCAGATAGGCCGGGCGCGAGGTGATCACCAGCACCGAATTCAGCCGGTCATTGGGGATGAACTGGATGAGCTTGGCGCCTGGCCCTTCCTTGGTGCCGAAGATCGAATCGAGCTCGGCCGCAACCGCTTCCGGCTTGGAGGTCTTCAAGGGATGCAACGCCACCGACATGCCGCGCATCCAGTCGACGTCGAACACCGAAACCGCTTCCCGGATGGCATTGAGGTCGCTGTCGCTGCCGGCGACGGTGATGATGTTGCGGGTGGAATCGACGCGCAGCACCGAGCCCTGGCGGGTGATCGGCTCGAGAATGGTTTTCATCTCGTCGGCGGCGATGAATTGCAGCTGCAGCACCTGCACCTTGACGCCGGGGCCGGACGGCGACGTCGACGGCACGCTGACCGGCGGCGTGCTGGCCATGATCTCCGACAGCGGCACGATCTGGTAGGTGCCGGCGCGGCTGGTGATGCCGGCGGCGTTCACCGCCAGCGCCGATTGCAGGATATCGACCAGCGCATCCTTCGACACCGGCTGCGAGGTCTGCAGCGTCACCGTGCCTTGCACGCGCGGGTCGACGATGTAGTTGAGGTGCAGCGCGTCACCCAGCACCGCCTTGGCCGCGTCGGCGATCGGCGCGTTGACCAGATTGAGCTCGAACTTGCCGGAGCCGTCGCTGGTCACCTTGGTGACCGGCGCGCCCGACGACACGAACTGCCCCGTGCCCTGATACTGCGCGCCGTTGAAGCGCTGTGCCGCGCCCGCCGCCGAGGTGATGGTGGCAGGCCCAGTATAGCCCGACCGCAAGGGCGAATTCTTGGCGTGCAGGCTGTCGATGGTCTCGGTGAAAAAATCCTTGCCCGGCGCGGACGTGCAGCCGGCAACAGCCAGCAGCGTGAACAACACGACGCAATGACTCGGCTTGCTCGACATCCACCCGATTCCCCTAGGGGTTCAGTCTAGGGCTTCTTGCAAGCCGATGTCGGGAATGATGGTGGTGTTTGGGGTCTATCCACAGGGTAGGTGGGGGAAGAGAGTGCGCGCGATTTGGAGATCGATGCGGAACGCTTGCGCTCCAGCGGAGCAGCGGCGGTCTCGGTTGGGACTGCTTTAGGCTACAGAGGCGGCGTGGCCTTGGCCCGGGAGGTCAAGCCGACATCGCGAAAAAGTACACTGCCACTGCAATTCTTTGACCGATCTATGGAGATTCGACTAACGAGTCGATGAAAACTGCGGGGTCAAAAAACTCTACATCAGAAAATTTCAAATCTAATACAACAACAGACGGCGCCATAAGTGATAATTTACCTGTTAGGTCACTAATTTTCAACGATGGATCAGGAAACGCGACTTTTTCGTATTTTTTTGAACACTCAGATCTTTTTCGGTGAACGTCTTTCCAATCGTATACAAAAAATCCGCGCCGTGCCATCGATAGGAAACTGTCAGATCCTTTGATAGGTATCAGAAATTCAGCCTTTGAACATATCGGTAATATTTCTATGTACTCCTCTATGTCAACGATATCGATCCATTCATTACTCAATATACGAGTTGGAATCGGCCCTTCGCCCCCGGTTACAAATGCACCCAAAGATCCGGTCGAGTCAGATGCGATCCATACGCAATCTATTCCTATCGGGTAGTCCGTCATTTTTTTACTCGTCCGATTTGAATCGGGTTCCCAGAGGAAATGCGCCTCGACCATAGCGGGCTTCGCAGCGTGCGCATACGGGAACCTCATTGCTATTTCGTGGACGCATTGCCGGTGTAAAGTGTGTAGCGTCTTTGTCACTTCCTAGTGCCTCAAATACATGGTCTTCGGCGCACTTTCCTCCCTCGCACGCCCGAGCAACTACCTGTCCGGTTGTCGTATTGTACCCGCCCGTTACGGTTGCTGGTGCTCGACCTTTCAACGGAGCCAATGACTCCGCGAGGGCATCGCGCGCGGCAATTGCTCGTGCCTCAAGAAGCGACACCCTTGCAGCAGCCACCCTTGCCATCGCTAACTCGGAAAGGGTGGTCACCGCTTTTACGCCAATCCCTGGACCGGGCATCAGCCCAAACACACCGTCGGCGTTGTCCACCTTTCCTGAAGCGCTGAGTTCACTCTGGCGAGCCACTTCATCCGCCACCCTCGGACTTAGACGTTCATATGGGTCCCTGTCTGCATTGAAGAAGTCTCGCCGACCCGTCCTTATGGCCTCCGCGCGGGCTTCAAGCTCTGCCCGCTCGTGGTCAGCTTTTTGCGCTGCTGCCCTCGCTTCGGCGGCCGGGCCCACTACACCTGTAGCATGCCCGTTCTGATCGCTCTTGTTGACGGGATCATTCTGGGCATAAGCATATCGATTGGTGCCAACACCCTCCTTTGTCGGATCCCAATCATCCGGCGAGATGAAACGCCCCAACACCGGATCCATATACCGTGCATTGAGATAGAGCAGCCCGGTCTCGGCATCGAAGCGCTCGCCGATATAGCCCTTTTGCGTCTGGAAGCCGGTGTTGAGGCTCTCGCCATAGGTGGCGTAGGTGGTGCCTTCAACCACGGCGCCCGACATGTCAGTGACCAGGCGCACTGAGGCCAGATGCTCGCGGTGCAGAAAGTATTTGGTCGTGCCGACGACCTTGATGTCGGTAATTACGGTGACAGTGCACTAATTTTTCTCCGTCGGCCTCGCTTTCTCGGTTTCACGGCTCTTCCGGTTTGTGCGGCAATCCGGCCCAAAAAGGCTTCATCTCCAACCGGTCGGCCGATGCTCTCGGCCTTGCGCAGCGCGTCGAAGGCAGCGACATCCGTCTCGAGCAAATCGAACAGCCCGGTAGACGATGGCAGACGATCCCTTATTGGTTGCAGATCCGTAACGCCATCGGGCTCGCCCGTCAGATGCGCGCGAGCGCTTGACCAGGGCCAGTCCGCCGCCTGCTTCACCAGCCCCGCGCGCACCGGATTCAGTCCAAGATACCGTACCGCCGACAAGAGGTGATCCTCGTCCATCGCGACGGCGCCGAAGCGGCCTTGCCAGAAATGTCCGGTTTTCTTCTGTCTCGCATGGATGATGCCGGCATAGGTGCGATGCACCTTGGCGAGCGCGCGCCGGAGACCGTCCGGATCGGTCGGCGTCAGGATCAGGTGCACATGGTTCGGCATCAGGCACCATGCCCAGATGCCGACATTGGCGGCGCGGCAATGCTCGACCAGCAGGGTCTTGTAGAGCGCGTAGTCCCTGGGCGTGAAAAACACCTTGGCGCGCCCGTTGCCGCGCTGCGTCACGTGGTGCGGCAGACCGGGAACGACAATGCGAGCAAGGCGAGCCATGCGGTCAGTCTACACGCGGCCATAGCCAGGCGGACAGGGTAAAAAGTGCACTGTCACCGTAATTCGAGAATGATGGCGGTGTTTGGGGTCTATCCACGGGGTAGGTGGTGGGCGAGGCTGCAGGGGTGAGGAGAAGAGTGTGCGCGATTTGAGGATCGATGGACGCGTGCTACTCCAGCAGGGGGGTATGATTTTATCCGAGACGGCTTGGACTACAGAGGCGGGGTGGCTTGGCCTGGGAGGCCAAGCCGACATCGCGAAAAAAGTGCACTGTCACCGTTATTCTACCTCAGATTTATCAAAAACAAATAAAAGTGACACTGTCGACACAAAATCAAGCCGCAGCGAACCGGAGTCCTGTTAGCTTATTGGAATCGTATATATTTTTAAAATTATCAGAAACAATTATGTCGAACCTGGCGACAACTGGATCGTTCATTCTAAATATGTCAAGTTCTGTCGAAAATCCATTTTTCAATTTGAGCTCGAAAATCCTAGATATACTACCGTCGTCGTATTTTTCATAAGACGAAGTTAAAAAATCGAATCCGTCCACTTCATCCATAGGAACATATATTTCTATATCGTACTTGTCAGTTTTTGCTGCGTAGAATTTGTGTCGGCTCTGTAAAATTATCGCCCCAAATAGCTCGAACACTTCGCGCCTTGCAAAAAAGCCACTCCTTATAGAAGTCGCCACGAAATCTCCGATAGGGAGGGGACGCTGTTTGTCAAAGCGGAATTGCAACTTGCTTTGGTCGATATCCCTCGCACCTTCCATTCCTAGAAAATCTTGCGGTCCATAGTCATTCCCCCAATCACTAAGAATGGCATAATTTCTGGAATCTTGCTGGGTCCGCCAATATAACATCATAGCCCCTTAGAGTTGAGTTCTACCAGCGTCGACGTCGTTCGAATTACGGTGACAGTGCACTAATTTTCCCTCGCCGGCCTCCTGCTGGAGGATATCCAGATCCCGAAGCGGGGCTAGTCTAGTCAGGTTGACGGTCCGCGGCCGGGCGGCGGCCGTCGATCCACAGCGCAAGCAACGTGCAGGCCGCGCCCGACAGCAGATAGGCGCCGGCGGCGATGAGGCCGAAATTACCGGCCAACAGCAGGGCGGCGAGCGGCGCGAAGCCGGCGCCGAACATCCACGCCAGATCCGAGGTGATCGCCGAGCCGGTGTAGCGATACTGCCGGGAAAAGCGCGAGGCGACGACGCCCGACGATTGCCCGAAGCTCAACCCGAGCAGAATGAAGCCCAGTACCATGAACAGCGCCTCGCCGACGGCGCCGCCATCCAGAAGCTGCGGGGCAAAGCCGCTGAAGGTCGCGATGGCGATCGCCGAACCGCCGAGCAGCGCACGGCGTCCGACGCGATCGGCCAACGGGCCCGATGCGACGATGGCAGCGATGCCGAACAGCGCGCTCACCGCCTCGATCATCAGGAAGCGTGCCGGCCCCTCATTGGTGAAAAGGAACACCCAGGAAAGCGGAAACACCGTCACCATGTGGAACAGGGCGAAACTCGCCAGCGGCGCGAAGGCGCCGATGACGACGTTATGGCCCTCGGCCCTGATCGTGTCCCTGATGCGCGTTGGCTGCAGGTCGCCGCTCTCGTACAGTTTCGAGAATTCGGGCGTGACGACGATGCGAAGCCTGGCGAACAGGGCCACGACATTGATGGCGAAGGCGACGAAGAAGGGATAGCGCCAGCCCCAGGAAAAGAAGTCGTCGGCCGACAGATTGGCGACGAAGAAGGCGAAGAGGGAGCTTGCCACGATGAGGCCGATTGGCGCGCCAAGTTGCGGGATCATGGCATAGAAGCCGCGTCGATTCTGCGGCGCGTTCAGGGCCAGCAGCGAGGGCAGTCCATCCCATGTTCCGCCAAGCGCCAGCCCCTGGCCGATGCGGGCAAGCGCCAAAAGCCACACCGCGACCGCACCGATGTCGCCATAGGCCGGCAGGAACGCAATGGCGACGGTCGACGTGCCGAGCAGGAACAGCGCGATCGTCAGTTTCGCGCCGCGCCCATAGGCGCGGTCGATCGCCATGAACAGAACCGAGCCGAACGGGCGCGCGACGAAGGCCAGCGCGAAGATGCAGAAGGAATAGAGCGTGCCGACGAGCGGGTCGTGCGTCGGAAACACCAGCTTGGGGAACACGATGACGGAGGCGATCGCATAGACGAAGAAGTCGAAGAATTCCGACGTCCTGCCGACGATCACGCCGACCGCTATATCGCCGGCGCTGACCTGGCCATGATGCGAGCCGATCAGCTCGCTGTTTGTTTCGGCAGTCGAAGTCTGAGCCATCTTATCCGTCGCCACCGCGTGGAATGAACTGTCCGGAACCCGATTCTGGGGATTCCCCAAGGGTTCTATTGTGCACTGCACACTGCGCCAAAGCCATGCCGGCTGGGCATTGGACAAATTGTCCAATGTTGCCGCGCCGCCGCGAGCAGTAGCCCTTGGATCGATACCGCACTGCAACATGAACGGTTGCCGCGGTCCATCGAGGGCAGCGTTTGATGAAACGATTTGGAGCCTTGCTTCTGTTCCCCCTGGCCGGGCTGTTGAGCGGCTGCGATCTGGTCGTGCTCGCGCCCGCCGGCGATGTCGCGGCCCAGCAGCGCGACCTGCTCGTGGTCTCGACCCTGCTGATGCTGGTCATCATCATCCCGGTCATGGCGCTGACGGTGTTCTTCGCCTGGCGCTACCGGCAATCCAACGCCGCGGCGACCTATGCGCCGGACTGGGATCATTCGACGAAACTGGAACTGGTGATCTGGGCGGCGCCGCTGCTCATCATCATCTGCCTTGGCGCGCTGACCTGGCTCGGCACGCATCTGCTCGACCCGTACCGCCGCATCGACCGCATCGAGCCCGGCCAGCCGGTCACCCAACTGCACAAGCCGCTGTGGGTCGAGGTCGTGGCGCTCGATTGGAAATGGCTGTTCATCTACCCGGACTACGGCATCGCCTCCGTCAACGAACTGGCCGCACCGGTCAACCAGCCGATCGACTTCCGCATCACCTCGTCGGCGGTGATGAATTCCTTCTACATCCCAGCCCTTGCCGGGCAGATCTATGCCATGCCGGCGATGGAGACGAAGCTGCACGCCGTCATCAACCGGCCGGGCACCTATAGCGGCTTTTCGGCCAATTACAGCGGCGCCGGCTTTTCGGGGATGCGCTTCGCCTTCCACGGCCTGTCCGACCAGGCTTTCGAGCAGTGGGTGGCGCAGGCCAGGACCGCGTCGGCCGCGCTCAGCCGAGAGAATTATCTCGAACTCGAAAAGCCGAGTGAGAACGAACCGGTCCGCCACTATGCCTCCGTCGATCCCGACCTTTACGGCGCCATCCTCAACCTGTGCGTCGAGCGCGGCAAGATGTGCATGAACGAGATGATGTCGATCGACGCCAAGGGTGGCCTCGGTCTTGCGGGTGTGCGCAACACGCTGCCGCTGCAATACGACAAGCTCGCCCGGCGCGGCGCGGTGTTCGGCAACGATCCGTCCTATGTCGCCAGCATCTGCACGGCGGAGGAGGCGGCTGCCGCGGCGCGCGCGGCTAGCGATGCCACGCCGGCGGATTGGCCGGCCAGGAATCTTTCCCCGCTACGTGGGGCGGGGCTGCTGAGGCCAGGCACCGAGAGCCGCCGCGCCGAGGCGGATACGCCGTCGCTTGGCCTGCTGCGGCGCGAATTGTGAGAGACAGAAGATGCCCGATACGCTGATCAAATTCATCTTCGGCCGCCTCACCCTGGACTCGCTGCCGCTGCACGAGCCGATTGTCGTCGCCACCTTCATCGCGGTAGCGCTCGGCGGCATCGCCCTTCTCGGCGTCATCACCTATTTCAAGCTGTGGGGCTATCTGTGGCGTGAGTGGTTCACCAGCGTCGACCACAAGAAGATCGGCATCATGTACATGGTGCTCGGCCTGGTCATGCTGCTGCGCGGCTTCTCCGACGCCATCATGATGCGCCTGCAGCAGGCCATCGCCTTCAACGGCTCCGAGGGCTACCTCAATTCGCATCACTACGACCAGATCTTCACCGCCCACGGCGTGATCATGATCTTCTTCGTGGCGATGCCCTTCGTCACCGGCCTGATGAACTTCGTCGTGCCGCTGCAGATCGGCGCGCGCGATGTCTCCTTCCCCTTCCTCAACAATTTCAGCTTCTGGATGACGGTCGGCGGCGCCATACTGGTCATGGCCTCGCTGTTCGTCGGCGAATTTGCCCGCACCGGCTGGCTCGCCTATCCGCCGCTCTCCGGCATCGGCTACAGTCCTGATGTCGGCGTCGACTATTATATCTGGGCGCTGCAGGTGGCGGGCGTCGGCACGACGCTGTCGGGCATCAACCTGATCTGCACCATCATCAAGATGCGCGCACCCGGCATGACGATGATGCGCATGCCTGTCTTCACCTGGACGTCGCTCTGCACCAACGTGCTGATCGTGGCGTCCTTCCCGGTGCTGACGGCGGTGCTCTCTCTGCTGGCTCTCGACCGCTATGTCGGCACCAACTTCTTCACCAACGACTTCGGCGGCAACCCGATGATGTATGTGAACCTCATCTGGATATGGGGTCACCCGGAAGTCTACATCCTCATCCTGCCGCTGTTCGGCGTCTTCTCCGAAGTCACCTCGACCTTCTCCGGCAAGCGCCTGTTCGGCTACACCTCGATGGTCTACGCCACGGTGGTCATCACCATCCTGTCGTACCTCGTCTGGCTGCACCACTTCTTCACCATGGGCTCGGGCGCCAGCGTCAATTCCTTCTTCGGCATCACCACGATGATCATCTCGATCCCGACCGGGGCGAAGATCTTCAACTGGCTATTCACAATGTATCGCGGCCGCATCCGCTTCGAACTGCCGATGATGTGGACGATGGCCTTCATGCTCACCTTCGTCGTCGGCGGCATGACCGGCGTGCTGCTTGCCGTGCCGCCGGCGGACTTCGTGCTGCACAACAGCCTGTTCCTGATCGCGCATTTCCACAACGTCATCATCGGCGGTGTGCTGTTCGGCCTGTTCGCCGGCATCGCCTATTGGTGGCCCAAGGCCTTCGGGTTCAAGCTGGATCCGTTCTGGGGCAAGGTGTCGTTCTGGTGCTGGGTGGTCGGCTTCTGGTTCGCCTTCATGCCGCTCTACATACTCGGCCTGATGGGCGTGACGCGCCGCATGCGCGTCTTCGACGACCCATCGCTGCAGATCTGGTTCGTCATCGCCGCCTTCGGCGCGGTGCTGATCGCCTGCGGTATCGCCGCCTTCCTGGTCCAGATCTACGTCTCCATCCGCAGGCGCGAGGCCCTGACCGATCCGACCGGCGACCCCTGGGACGGCCGCACGCTCGAATGGTCGACCTCCTCGCCGCCGCCCGCCTACAACTTCGCCTTCACGCCTGTTGTGCGCGACAACGACGCCTGGTGGGACATGAAGAAGGCCGGCTACGTCAGGCCGCTCGCCGGCTTCAAGCCGATCCATATGCCGAGCAATACCGGCACCGGCGTCATCCTGGCCGCCTTCAGCGTCGCGCTCGGCTTCGGCCTGATCTGGTACATCTGGTGGCTGGCGGCGCTGAGCTTCGTCTGCCTGATCGCCACCGCGATCGGCCACACCTTCAACTATATCAGAGACTTCCACATTCCGGCTGCCGAGGTCACGCAGACGGAGGAGGCGAGGACGACGCTCCTCGCCGCTCAGGGCTAGGGGTTGAACATGGCGTCGATAGCGACCACGGCCGGAACCGAGCCGGTCTTCCACCTGGAAGAAGAGCATGCGCATGCCGAAGGCAGCAGCACGATGCTCGGCTTCTGGCTCTATCTGATGAGCGACTGCCTGATCTTCGCCATGCTGTTCGCGGCCTATGGCGTGCTCGGCGGCAATTACGCGGCGGGGCCTGCTCCGAAGGACCTGTTCGATCTCGACCTGGTCGCGGTCAACACCACCATGCTGCTCTTGTCGTCGATCACCTATGGCTTTGCCATGCTGACAATGGACAAGGGCCGCGTCGCTGCAACGCAAGCCTGGCTTGCCGTGACCGGCCTGTTCGGCCTGGCCTTCCTGTCGATCGAACTCTACGAATTCGCGCACATGATCCATGAAGGCGCGACACCACAGCGTAGCGCCTTCCTGTCGTCCTTCTTCACTTTGGTCGGCACGCACGGCCTGCATGTCACCTTCGGCACCGTCTGGCTGGTGACGCTGATGACGCAGGTCGCCAGGTTCGGCCTCACCGAGGCCAACCGCCGCCGGCTGATGTGCCTCTCGATGTTCTGGCATTTCCTCGACGTCGTCTGGATCGGCGTCTTCACCTTCGTCTATCTGATGGGGATGTTGCGATGAGCGCTCATGATCATGCCGATCACGGCCACGCCCATGGTGGAGCCGCGCATGGATCGTTCAGGGGTTATCTGATCGGCTTCGTCCTGTCGGTGATCCTAACCGCCATCCCGTTCTGGCTGGTCATGAGCGGCGCCATCGACAACAAACAGGCCACGGCCATCGTCATCATGGCCTTCGCCGTGGTGCAGATCGTCGTCCACATGGTCTTCTTCCTGCATATGAACACCGCCTCGGAGGGCGGCTGGTCGATGCTGGCCCTGATCTTCACGCTGATCCTGGTCGTCATCGTGCTGACCGGTTCGCTCTGGGTGATGTACCACCTCAACGCCAACATGATGCCTGGGCTTCACGACATGCGCGAGATGCCATGAGCCCGGCGCCGGGCGCGCGGAGGGCCACTGTCGAGTCAGGGATCGGGCAGGCCGGCATTGATCTGTCCGCCGCGCCACGAAAGGACGCCGACAGATCGCCTGCGTCGCGGCTTTTCCTCGCACTGCTCGGCCTCCTCGGCGTGCTGGTGTTTCTTGGGCTCGGCATCTGGCAGTTGGAAAGGCGGGTCTGGAAGCTCGACCTGATCGCCCGCGTCGACCAGCGCATTCATGCTCCGGTTGCCGATGCCCCCGGCCCGGGGGCCTGGGCCGGCATGACCGCGGCCAGTGGTGAATACAGCCATGTGCGACTGGCTGGGCACTTTCTGGGCGGCGCCAACACGCTGGTGCAGGCGGTGACGGAACTTGGCGGCGGCTATTGGGTGCTGACGCCGCTGCGGACCGACCGTGGCTTCGTCGTGCTGGTCAACCGTGGCTTCATCCCCCAGCAGCGCAAGGCCGAATTCGAACAAGAGAGCGGTAGCTTCACCGCGCCGGCCGTCATCGATGGGCTGTTGCGCAAGAGCGAGCCGGGCGGTGGTTTCCTGCGCAACAACGATGCCGCGGGCAATCGCTGGTATTCGCGCGACGTCACCGCCATCGCAACTACGCGCGGCCTGACGGATGTCGCCCCCTATTTCGTCGATGCGGAGGCATCCGGCACGGACGGCTGGCCGCGCGGCGGCCTGACCGTCGTGACGTTCCGCAACAGCCACCTCGTCTATGCTTTGACCTGGTTCACGCTCGCTGCGATGCTTGTTGCAGCCCTGGCCGCGCCGATGATCGGCCGCCACCGGCGGCGAGGACCGGCAAGATGAGCGTCCCGACGCAAGCGCTTCGCAACGACAAATCCTTCGCGGTATCCCATGCGGGCAATGGCGGCACGGTCTCGGATCCCGATGCGGCGAACAGGAAGAACCTGCTCCTGCTCATCCAACTGCGTTGGCTGGCGGTGGCGGGTCAGGTGCTCACCATTCTGGTGACGGAATACTGGTTCGATATCCCGCTGCCGCTGCCGGAGATGGCTGGCGTGGTGCTTTTCCTGATCGGGCTGAACATCTTCAGCCTCTTGGCTTCGCGCGGCCAGCGCCCGATCAGCAACGCGCAGCTCTTCGTCGCGCTGATTTTCGACATGGCGGCGCTGACGACACAGCTTTATCTGAGCGGCGGTGCCTCCAACCCGTTCGTGTCGCTCTATCTCTTGCAGATCACGCTTGGCGCCGCGCTGCTGACACCCTGGTCGACCTGGAGCCTGGTGGCCGCCGCTTCGGCCTGCTTCGTCTTCCTCACCTTCCAGTTCCAGCCGATCGCAATCCCGCACCACGGCGGCAGCGACCTGCTGGCCTTGCATATCAGGGGCATGTTCATCTGCTTCGTGCTGGCGGCCGGCCTGATCGTCATCTTCATGACGCGCATCAACCGCAATCTGCGCGAGCGCGATGCCTATCTCGCCGATCTGCGCCAGCACTCGGCCGAGGAGGACCACATCGTGCGCATGGGCCTGCTGGCCTCGGGTGCCGCGCATGAACTGGGCACGCCGCTGTCGACCATCTCCGTCATCCTCTCCGATTGGCGCCAGATGCGCAGCGTCACCCGCAACCGCGAACTGGCGGGAGATATGGCCGAAATGCAGGCGCAGATCGAGCGCTGCAAAAGCATCGTGTCGGGCATCCTGATGTCTTCGGGGCAGGCGCGGGGCGAGGGCACGATCCGCACAAGCATCCGCCATTTCCTCGACGATCTTGTGATGGAATGGCGTGTCAGCCGCCAGCCGTTCAATCTGGACTACAAGAACGATTTCGAACCCGACGAGCAGATCGTGTCCGACACGGCGCTGAAACAGGTCATCGTCAACGTGTTCGACAACGCGCTGGAGGCCTCGCAGGCTTGGGTCGGCGTCACCGCCGAGCGGCAAGGCGAGAAACTGGTGATTGCCGTGCGCGACCGTGGGCCGGGTTTTGACGAGGCTATTCTGGCCGCGCTCGGCCAACCCTATATGTCGAGCAAGGGACGGCCTGGCGGCGGCCTCGGCCTTTTCCTCGTCGTTAACGTGGTTCGAAAGCTGGGAGGCGACTTTTCGGCGCGTAACATGGAGCAGGGGGCCTGTGTTACGCTCTCGCTGCCGCTCGCGGCGCTGACCGATGGAGATGATCATGAGGCCTGATCGATCCCTGTTTATCGTCGAGGACGACGCCACCTTCGCCAAGACGCTGAAACGCTCCTTCGAAAAGCGCGACTACGACGTCGTGGTCTGCCACGGCAGGGAAGAATTGCTGGGCGCTCTCGAAACAGCGGTTCCTTCCTACGCCGTCGTTGATCTCAAGCTTGGCGCCGGCGGCTCCGGGCTGGAATGCGTGAAGCTGCTCAGCGCCCGCGACGCTTCGATGAGGATCGTCGTGCTGACCGGCTTTGCCAGCATCGCCACCGCGGTCGAGGCGATCAAGCTCGGCGCATGTCATTACCTGGCCAAGCCTGCCAACACCGACGACATCGAAGCCGCCTTCGGCCGCGCCGAAGGCGATGTCTCGGTTTCCGTCAGCAATCGTCCCACCTCGATTAAGAACCTCGAATGGGAGCGTATTCACGAGACGCTTGTCGAGACCGGCTTCAACATCTCCGAAACCGCGCGCCGGCTTGGCCTGCATCGGCGCACTTTGGCCCGCAAGCTCGAAAAACGCGTGGTGAGATAGCGGGAAGCGCCGTGTGACGATCAGGCCGAAATCGATTTGGTCATAATTCGAGCGGAAGCCTTCAAAGCTTTCTTGTGCGGCCTTGGATGCCTATCTGTGTGGACAGATACGGAACAGGCAAAAAAATTGGCGCAACGATCGGGCAGTGCTGATCTTCCACTTCACGGCGGGCGCGTGCCGAAATGGCTGGGCGACCGCATGACGCGGCTTGGCGCCGTCATGTGCGAGGCGATCATCCATCATTATGGCCGCAACGAGCTGCTGCGGCGGCTGGCGCATCCGTTCTGGTTCCAATCCTTCGGCGCCGTCATGGGCATGGACTGGCACTCATCCGGCATCACGACCAGCGTCGTCGGCGCCTTGAAACGCGGCCTCACGCCGCTGTCGGGCGAACTCGGCATTCACGTCTGCGGCGGCCGTGGCGCGCATTCGCGCAAGACCCCGCATGAGCTTGCGGCAATCGGCGAGCGCATCGGCTTCGACGGAGAGCACCTGGCAACCGTCAGCCGGCTTGTCGCCAAAGTCGACAGTGCCGCCGTTCAGGATGGCTTCGACCTCTATCTGCATGGCTTCATCGTCACTGACGACGGCGATTGGGTGGTGGTGCAGCAAGGCATGAACGGCGACAGCAAGGTGGCGCGCCGCTACCATTGGCTGTCCGAAGGTCTGAAAAGTTTCGTCGATCAGCCGCACGCCGCCATCGAGGGCGCCAACCAGGGCGAGATCGTCAACCTGACCGACCGCCGCGCCGAGGCCTCGCGCCAGGGACAGCTGGACCTGCTCCAGGATCTTGGGCCGGATCGCATCCTGCGGGAATTCGCTGCCCTGGAGCCAGGCACCGCATCGGCTCCGGAGCAGCCGCTGCTGCCGCACCTGGTCATGCCGGCACACCATGATGTGCGCGAAAGCGATGTCATCATGCGTCGCCTGCATGGAAACATGGCGGCGGCCGCCGAGCGTGGTCCGGCGGATTTTTCCGAGCTCCTGCTGGTTCCCGGCGTCGGCGCGCGTACCGTGCGCGCGTTGGCCCTCGTTGCCGAAGTGGTGCATGGCGCGCCGTGCCGTTTTTCCGATCCGGGCCGGTTCTCACTCGCCCATGGTGGCAAGGACAGGCACCCTTTCCCCGTTCCGCTCAAGGTCTATGACGAGACGATCGGCGTGCTGAAGTCCGCGGTGCAGAAGGCCAGGCTCGGCCGCGAAGAGGAAATCGGCGCGTTGAAGCGGCTCGACGATCAGTCGCGGCAGGTCGAGCGATACGTCACCGGCCCCAGCCTTAAGGAAATCGTCGCCGGAGAATTCGACCAGTCGCACCTGCTTGGCGGCCGCAGTGTCTTTGGTTGGGAACCGGCGCCGGACAAAGCGCCCGCGGAGCTCAACAAGAAGGCATGACAAGGCAAACAACCCTCAGTGTCATGCCACGCGACGGTAGCTGTAGCGATCGCGGATGAATTCATTGAAGAAGCGGCCTTTCGAGGCGGCCTTCTTGAAAGCCGCATAAGTTGCCGGGGCAACGTCCGCATAGTCATAGCGATTGCCGCTCGGCACGAACCAGACGGAGAGCGTCCTGGTCGTGGGATCGTATTGTGTGTTTCGGATCGCGGTCGACGGCATAGTGGCACCTGGCTGCTCAGCCAGATAAATTCGCTAACCATGGTCCGGTTCCCTGCCATTGCCACCGCACGGTCTATGACGCATGGAAGCGCGGTTCCGTATTGCCTTGCGGTCCGGCCCTCACCATCTAGGCGGGATGTCGTCACTCAAATCGAAAGCCACGGGCCACACTCCCGCATTCCAGCACGATCTCTTTGGTGATGTCGCAGAGCTGCCCGAAGGTTTCGCCTACCAGGCCGGATTGATCACGCCGCAGGAAGAGACGGAGCTTGCGCGGCATCTTGAGAGACTGCCGTTCCAGGCGTTCGATTTCCACGGGCATCTGGCAAACCGGCGCGTCGTCGGGTTTGGCCTGCGCTACGATTATGACCGACGTGAAGTCGTCGAGGCGGCGCCGATCCCTGATTTCCTGCTGCCTGTGCGCGAGCAGGTCGCGGCCTTTGCGCGCCGGCCGATAGAGGCTTTCGCGCAGGTGCTGATCAATGAATACCGGCCGGGCGCCGGTATCGGCTGGCATCGCGACAAGCCGCATTTCGAAGACGTCGCCGGCGTTTCGCTGCTGGCGCCCTGCAGCTTTCGGCTGCGGCGACAGAACGGTGACAGATGGGAGCGCCGGACCATCGCCGTCGAGCCAGGATCAGCCTATCTCATGACTGGTCCTTCGCGCAGCGAATGGGAGCACAGCATCCCGCCGCTTGCCGAGCACCGCTATTCGATTACCTTGCGGACATTGCGGTCTCAAATGCCCTGAGCGTCCTGCTGGCGATGAAGGCCACGCCGATCTGGTTATTTCACGCCGATACCGGCGGTCAGGCCGCCATCTATCTTGTAGTCGGCGCCAGTGCAGAAGCCGGCCTTGGACGAGCACAGGAATGCGATGAGTTCCGCCACCTCCTCCGGCTCGCCGATGCGGCCAAGCGGATGGGCCGCGCCGAAGCGCCTGTAGGCCTCTTCGACATCGGCATCGCTGCCACTGTCGCCGCGCGCGGCCTTCTCGAGGATTGGCGTGCGGATCGAGCCTGGGCTGACCGAATTCACTCGGATGCCTGATGCCGCATAGTCGAGCGCAAGTGAACGCGTCAGCGTATGGATCGCGCCTTTGGTCGTGGCGTAGGCGGCGACATTCTGCTGGCAGGCGAAGCCTTGCACCGAAGCGACATTGACGATGGCGCCGCCGCCGCGCTTGATCATTTCCGGAATGCCGAAATGGGCGGTCAGGTAGATCGAGCCGACATTGACCGTCATCGCCCGATTCCAGGTTTCCCAATCGGTCGTCGTCGCGGTTCCGTAGGGATGGACCGCCGCGGAATTGACGATGACGTCGATGCCGCCGAATCTCGCGACGCCGGCTGCGACCGCGTCACGCACCTGATCGGAAACGGACACGTCGACCGTTTGCACCAGCGCACTCGCTCCGGCCTTGGCAAGGCTTTCCTGCATGGCGGCATTGGCGGCCCGGTCGATGCCGCAGGCGATGATCGCCGCACCTCCCTGCGCCAGCCGTCTGGCGGTGGCGAGCGCGATGCCGGTCGTTCCCGTCACCAATGCCACCTTGCCGTCGAAATCCTTCATCGCGGGAGCTCCTTCATGCGCCATCAAAAAACGTGGTTCTGAGTTTGACACTCATCGGTGTCAAACAATAGGTTGCCGGTCTCTCGCAAAAAGGAAAGCGGTAATGGAACAGTGCTGGCGCTGGTATGGTCCCGATGATCCGGTGACACTCGATCATGTCAGGCAGGCTGGCGCCACCGGCGTGGTTTCAGCGCTTCACCACATCTACGATGGCAGGGCCTGGCCCGAAGCCGATGTGCTCGAGCGCAAGCGGATCATCGAGGCCGCCGGCCTGACATGGTCGGTGGTCGAGAGCATCCCGGTCCACAATTCCTTCAAGATCGGCGCGCCGGAACGCGAGCGCTATGCCGGCTACTATCGCGACAGCATCCGCACGCTCGCCAAGGCCGGCATCAAGACGATCTGCTATAATTTCATGCCGGTGGTGGACTGGACCCGCACCGACCTCATGTATCGCCTGCCGACAACCGGCTATGCCTTGCGTTTCGACGCCATCGACTTTGCCGCCTATGATCTTTTCCTGCTGCAGCGCAAGGATGGCGCGGCCAGCTATACGCCGGCACGGATCGCCGAAGCCGAGAAGCGGCTGAAGGCGTTGACGTCAGAGCAGGTCGACCAGATCGAGCGCAACCTCATCGCCGGCCTGCCGGCGACCGAGCGCAAGTATGACCGCGACAGTTTTCGCGAGGCTTTGGCCGAGTATGACGGGATCGGGCCGAAGGAGTTGCGCGACAACCTCGCCTGGTTCCTGCGCGAGATCATTCCGGTGGCGCAAGAGGAAGGGGTGCGCATGTGCATCCATCCCGACGACCCGCCCTTTTCGCTCTATGGCCTGCCACGCGTCGTTTCGACCGCGCAGGACGCGCGTTTCATCCTCAACGCCGTCGACAGCCCGGCCAATGGGCTGACCTTCTGCACCGGCTCCTACGGCACGCGCGCCGACAACGACATTGTCGCCATGGTCAAGGAATTCGCCGACCGCATCCATTTCGTCCATTTGCGCAACATCACCATCGAGGAGGATGGCTCGTTCTACGAAGCCGAGCATCTCGAAGGCGGCACGGACATGGCGCATGTGATCCTGGCTCTGATGCAGGAGGAGGCGCGCCGCCGCAAGGAGGGCCGTGCCGACTGGCGCATCCCGATGCGGCCGGACCACGGCCACCTGCTCGCCGACGACATCGGCAAGAAGAAGATCAATCCCGGCTACTCGCTGATCGGCCGGCTGAAAGGCCTCGCTGAATTGCGTGGCATCATGCGCGCCGTGGAGAAGTTCGGGTTGGCCTGATGAGCCAGGCACCTCAATGCAGGTGCCTAAGCTTGTCGGGGTTTCGCACGACGTAGATGGCCGCGATCTTGCCGTTCTCGATGTCGAGTGCGGTGGTCTGGAACTCGCCATCGGCTTCCAGGGTGACGAACCCCGGCAATCCGTTGATGAAACCGAGGCGGACAAGTTTCGAAGCATGCGTGCGCAACCAGGCCGCCACGCGCTCGTACTGCGCCATCACGGCATCGAAACCGAGGGCCGGTTGCGTGGCTGCAGGACGATTGCCGCCACCGTCGGCATGGGCGATGACATCGGTCGTCAACATGGTCCCAAGCGCCTTCATGTCACCGCTGCGCGAGGCCGCGAAAAAGGCCTCGGCAAGCTCCAGGCCGCGTTGCCTTTCCACCGTGAAGCGAGGCCGCGCCTCGCGGACATGGCCGCGCGCCCGGGCCGCCAGTTGCCGGCAGGCCGCCGGGTCGCGCTCGATGGCGGCCGCGACCTCGTCGAACCCGAGCCCGAACACATCGTGCAGCAGAAAGGCCGCCCGTTCGAGCGGAGACAGGCGTTCCAGCACCAGCATAAGCGGCAAGGTGACGTCTTCCACCTCGTCCTCTTCCACCAAGGGATCGGGAAGCCAGGGGCCGACATAGGTCTCGCGCTGGCGCCGCGCGGATTTGAGCTGATCGAGACAGAGCCGCGTCACCGTGCGGCGCAGGAATGCCTCGGGCTCGCGCACCGCGGCGCGGTCGGCCTTCATCCAGCGGATGAAGGCCTCCTGCACGGCGTCCTCGGCGTCCGACACCGAGCCCAGCATGCGGTAGGCGACGCGCATGAGCTTGTGCCGCAGCGGGCCGAAGCCTGCTACCGCATCGTCGGGCGCTGAGCTCGTCATCAGGCCGCGGCCACCCGGGCGGCCTTCACGGCGGCCGGGTCGGCATACAGGCCGAAACCGACGGCGATGCGGTTCCAGGCGTTGATGATGTTGATCGTCAAGGTGAGCTTGATCTGCTCCTCCTCCGTGAAATGCGCCTTCAGCTCTTCATAGGCGCCTGCACGGCCGGTGTCTTCCGAAAGCCGGGTCAGTGCCTCGGTCCAGGCAAGGGCCGCGCGTTCACGATCGCTGTAGCAGGGCGCCTCGCGCCAGGCCGGTAGCAGATAGATACGCTGCTCCGTCTCACCGTTCTCGCGCGCTTCGGTAGCGTGGAGATTGATGCAGTTGGCGCAGCCATTGATCTGCGAGGCACGCAGTTTCACCAGTTCGGTGAGGCTGTGCTCGAGGCTGGCGGCGGCGGAGAGCTCGATCGAGGAACGCTGCCAGTTCTTCATCAGCGAAGGGGCGGCGGCGAAGAGGTCGATTTTTGCGGTCATGGTTGGCTTCCTTCTGTTGGTGCCGATCCCATGACGAGTGAGGGCTTGCTGGTGTGACATGCACGCCAGGATTTTTGTCCGCCATGCGCCGTTCCCGTCAGCTGCTCCAACTTGCGCGACATCTAATATAAGAGCAGAATTGAAGGCGTTTGAAGGAGAACGGCTCATCAGCAAATCGGGAGGAAACCATGAACACCATGAGCCTCACCACGCTTGATCGCGGCAAGACGACGGTCGACGCCGCAGCAATAGAAGCGCTTTCGGCACAATTGCGCGGCACACTGCTTCAGCAGGGGGACGTCGCTTACAACGAAGCCCGCACCGTGTGGAATGCCACGGTCGACCGGCGACCCGGGCTGATTGTGTGTTGCGTCGGCGCCTCCGACGTCATTCGTGCCGTGAATTTCGCCAGGGAAAACAGGCTTCTCGTCTCCGTGCGCGGCGGCGGCCATAACATTGCCGGCAGCGCCGTCTGCGATGGCGGTCTGATGATCGATCTGTCGCCGATGAAGTCGGTGCGGGTTGATCCCGCCGCACGGCGGGCATGGGTCGGACCCGGCGCTACGCTTGCCGATGTCGACCGCGAAACGCAAGCCTTTGGGCTGGCGGTGCCGACCGGCATCAATTCGACCACCGGCATATCAGGCCTGACCCTGGGCGGCGGCTTTGGCTGGATCACCCGCAAATTCGGCCTGACCATCGACAATCTTGTCTCCGCCGATGTGGTCACCGCCGACGGCAAATTGCTGCGCGCCAGCCAGACGGAAAATCCGGACCTGTTCTGGGCGTTGCGTGGCGGCGGCGGTAATTTCGGCATTGTCACGGCATTCGAGTTTCAACTCCACCAGATGGGTCCGCAGGTTCTGTCGGGGCTTGTCGTCCATCCTTTCGCCGATGCCGAGAAGGTGCTGGAGGAGTATCGCAAGGCGCTCGAAACGGCTCCCGACGAACTGACCTGTTGGGTGGTCATGCGGCAAGCGCCGCCGCTGCCTTTCCTGCCGGCCGAGTGGCATGGCAAGGATGTTCTGGTGCTGGCCATGTGCTATTGCGGCGATCTCCAGGCAGGTGAAAAGGCGACGAAGAAGCTTCGCGCCATCGGCTCGCCGATTGCCGATGTCGTCGGCCCCAACCCGTTCACCGGCTGGCAGCAGGCATTCGACCCATTGCTCACCCCCGGCGCCCGCAACTACTGGAAGAGCCATGACTTCACCCAGCTTCCCGACAGGGCAGTTGAGATCGTCACCGAAGCGATACGTGAGCTTCCTGGCCGGGAATGCGAGATATTCATCGGCCACGTCGGCGGTGCGGCGGGCCGTGTGGAGCAGAACGCAACGGCGTTTCCACAGCGCAGTTCGCACTTCGTCATGAATGTCCATGCCCGCTGGCGCGAACCGGCAATGGACAGGGCCTGCATCGGTTGGGCGCGCAGCCTCTATGAGGCGGCCAAACCCTATGCTGCCGGCACCGCCTATGTGAACTTCATGCCTGAGGACGAGGTTGACCGGGTCGAAGCGGCCTATGGCGGCAATTACCAGCGGCTTCTGGAGATCAAGCAGCGCTATGACCCGCTGAACCTGTTCCGCATGAACCAGAATCTACGGCCCAAACAAAGCCAGCGCGCCGCCTGAAGAGCCCGCATTACAGTGACAAAAAGCCCGCGCCTCCGCCATGGGCGCGGGCTTTCGCGTACTCTTCCGCGGCTCACTTCACAGGGGCTGCCACCGCGTGGGGCGCCTGGCCCTGTTCCCATCACCACATCATGAACGACGCGACATCCACATCCGAGACCTTGCCAGCACTCACATCGGCGATGGCCTGGTCGACGATCGCCACGCCCTCGGCCACTTCGTCTTCGGTCAACGTCAGCGGCGGCATGAATTCGAGCACATTGGCCTTCAGCCCGACATAGGTGAAGGCAGCCCCCAGTTCGTAGCCGCGATAGATGATCTTGGCCGTGGTCGTGGCAGGCACGGGCTCGCGCGTCGCGCGGTCTTTGACCAGGTCGACACCAATGGCGAGCCCGCGCCCGCGTACGTCGCCGATGATCTCGTGTTTTTCGCCGAGCGTCCGCAGCGCATCGGAAAAGAGTTTGCCGATCCGCGCCGAACGTTCGACCAGGCCTTCGCTCTCGATCGTCTTCAGCACCGCATTGCCGGCCGATGCCGCCACCGGATTGCCGGCGGTGGTCTGCAAGGCGAAGGCCGGCGCATGATCCATGATCGTCTTCGGCCCGATCACGGCCGACAGCGGCAGCCCGCCGCCAATGCCCTTGCCGAAGACGACGAGGTCCGGCGTCAGCCCTTCGTGCTGGAAGCAGTGCATCATGCCGCTGCGGGCGAGCCCGACCTTGACCTCGTCGAGCACGATCTTGATGCCGTGTTTGCGGCAACGCTCCTGCAGCGCCTTGAGGAACCCTGGTGGCGGCACGATCAGCCCGCCATCCGACATCAGCGGCTCGATAAACACGGCCGCGACCTGATGCGGCGGGCAGGTGGTCTCGAACTGGTAGTCGAGCAGGGCGAGCACCTGCTCGCCGCTAAAGGTCGGGCGGAACGGATCGGGGTAGGGCAACAGCACCACGCCAGGCCGCGGCAGCGTATGCGTCATGGCGGTGTGCCCGCTGATGCCCATCGAGCCCGAAAGGTTACCGTGATAGGAGCCGATAAAGGAGATGAAGCGCGACCGGCCGGTGGCTGCCTGCAGCACGCGCACCGCGCAATCATTGGCGTCAGAGCCGGAATGGCCGAACCAGACACGCCGTTCGCCGTCTCCAGGGGTGATTGCCAGCAACCGTTCGGCCAGCGATACCGCCGGCTCGTTCGGATAGAGCAGCAGGCTGGCGCCCGCCATGTCGCGGATCGAGGCTTCGACCGCTTCGACGATGGCCGGATGGCCGTAGCCGAGCACTGCCGGGCCGGCCGATCCCGACAGGTCGAGCAGCGAGCGGCCGCCTTCCTCGATAAGCCGGTTGCCCCGGCCGCCGACGACGCTGAGCGGCGAGAAGCGCAGCTTGCCGATCTGCGCGATGGTCACGGCGTCGCGCTCGCGCAGGCTGAGATTGCTCACGAAACCGTCTCCGTCTCATGTGCGGGCAGTGCCGCCGCCAGCCGGTTCGCCCATTCCTCGATGCCGGACCGGTTCGCCAGCAGGTCCTGCCGGATCTCGACGAGGACGGCGGGGATGCCGCGGTCGTCGCCATGGACGGGCACGGCATAATCGGCGTCGCGACTGATCACATAGGGCACGTTGGCCGCGACGTTGAGCGTCGCGTCCGTGCGCAGGCCCAACAGGATCGCTTCGGCGAGATCGGCCGCATGCCCGTGCAGCACGCCCGCATGCCATGGCCTGGCAACACTCAGGAAGACCGGCGTGAAGGAGTGGATCGTCACGATCCGCGTCGGCCTGCCTTCGGCCTCGCGGCGATCGAGATGTTCGGCGACCTGGTCATGGAACGGCGAAAACATGATTCTCGCGCGCCGGTCCCGTTCCACGGCATCGATGCCGACATTGCCGGGAATGTCGGTGTCTTCCGATAGGACCGGAATGCTGCCGGAGGTGCCGAGTGGCCGGTTGAGGTCGATCAGCAGCCGCGAATAGCCGCTGAGGAAGGCCGCTGCATCGAGCCGTGCCGACAACAGCCGCGTCACCTCCGCGGCGCCGATATCCCAGGCGATGTGGCGCTGCAGATGGCTGGCATCGAGACCGAGCCGCCGATACTCGACCGGTATGTGGTTGGAGGCATGCTCGCACAACAGGACGATATCCGAGCGGCCATGCTCATTGAGAACCTCGACGGCGTCGGGCCAATCTTTTTGAGGGAGCAGGTCTTTTTCAGTCTGCGCAGTCATCAATAAAGCGTCCGGTAGAGATCGCAGATGGCAGCCGGATCGAGGCCGGCCAGCCGCTCGGCCTCATGCTGCTTCAGGCCGACGAAGGTCTCGATGAAGATTGGCGCGAACCATCCGGTGACGATCTTGTCGGCGAGAAGCGCGTCCAGCGCCGCCGGCAAGGTCTCCGGCAGCCGCACCAGACCGAGCTTCGCCCGTTCCGCCTCGCTCATCAGCGTCGGGTCGCCGGTGACCAGCGGCGGTGATGGTAGCTCCGCCTTCAGCCCTTCCAGCCCGGCGCGGATAATCGCTGCCAGCGACAGATAGGGATTGCCGGTGGCGTCGGCCGCCCGGAATTCGACATTGTACTGCCGTGCCGGATCGCGTCCGCCGATCGTCACCGTCGGGCAGATACGCAAGGACGCTTCGCGGTCGCGGTCGGCGAGCCAGGTGTAGGACGAACTCCAGCTATGCGGCTTCAGCCGGTAGAAGGACGACACGCTCGACGCCGTCATGGCGGTGATCGCCGGCAGATGGCGCAGCACGCCGGCACAGAAGGCTCCGGCCTTGGCGGACAGGCCACCAGGTTGCGCCGCATCGTATGTCACCGGCTTGCCGGCCGCGTCGACGAAGCTGAAATGGATGTGGACGCCGTTGCCGACGGCATTGGGCGCGGTCTTGGGCGCGAAGCTCGCGCGCCAGCCGGCATTGCGCGCCACTTCACGCGTGATTTCGCGGATGGCGACGGCGCGGTCGGCGGCCGTGAGTGCGTCGGCCGGCTCATGCGTCACTTCGAACTGCTCGTCGCCGAATTCGGCGATCACCACTTCGGGTCCGACGCCTGCCTCCTCCAGCGCCGCCATCAGATTGGGAGCGAACGGATCGGTGCGGCGCAGCGCGGCGAAGGACATCGAATGCGCCGGCGCGAAACTGCCGTCGGCAATGTGGAATTCATGCTCGAAGGCGGCGATGACGGAAAGCCCGGTTGCGGCCTTCAGCTCCGCCAGCGCATCCCTGAGCATGGTCCGCGTGCAGCCGAGCCACGGGCTGCCGTCGAGCTCGACGATGTCGCCGGCCACCATGTCGAAGGGCGTTGCCGATCCGGTGCGTTCGGTGCGGAAGCGCGCCTTGAGGTCGGGGATCAGCCGCAGATCGCCCGACGAGCCCCAGGGATTGGGAACGACGATCGAATTGAACGGTGTCATCGACAGATTGGCCTGCAGCCAGCCGACACCGGTCGTGGCGGTTTTCTGCAATCTGCTTTCGACAACGAAACGGCCCCGCGTGATGGCGCAGAGATCCGTTGTGACGACGGCAACGAGGGGCTCGACGGTCGATGTCATGCAGTTTTTCCCAGCGCGTTGAAACGGTCGACGACGGTGTCGGTGTCGGCAACCCAGCAATAGCCGCCGAAGGCCTTGAGCGCGATGTCGTGGCGCTCCTGGGTGATGGTGGCGCAGGCGTCCGATACGCAGGTGACGAGGTAGCCGCGGTCGGCGCCGTCGCGCACCGTCATGTCGACGCACTGGTCGGTGAGCACGCCGACCACGACGAGGTAGCGGATGCCGAGGTTCTTCAGGAGGTAGTCGACATTGGTCGAGTTGAAGATGCCGGAAGAGGTCTTCGGCAGCATGATCTCGTCGCCGACAGGTGCCAGCGACGCCACCGGCAGGCCTTCGGGGAGACTCGGCGCGACATGGATCGGTGTCAGCTTGTGGTCGAGCGAGCGGTCGCGCCCATCTTCGGTCAGGCTCTGGATGATGGTGTGCAGCACTTCCACACCATTGGCCCGCGCCGCCGCCAGCAGACGTTCCTGGTTGGGGATCGTCTGCGAGGATGTCTGCCGGTAGAAATAATGGTCGGGGCCGCGCTCTGGATGCGAGGGATCGGCGCCCGGCTCCAGCCAGATGCGCTGCATGTCGACGAGCAGCAGTGCCGTCTCGCCGGCACGAAAGGCTTCGTCTCGCTTGGGTAAGGCCCGCTTCGGTAAGGTTTGGGTCATGCTAGTCGTCCTGCTTTGCTGATTTCGGTCCGGGTGTCTTGCGCGGTTCGGATGTCTGGCGCTTGCCGTTCGACTGCGGATCGCTGTCGAGCGTTACCGCATTGGCGTGCCGCACCTTCTCGATCCTCTCGATGCGCGCCCGGGCGTCGTCGCCCAGCGTCGAAACGATATGCGCGGTAAGCGCTTCCATCTGTGCGATCGCCGGCGCCAGCGTGTCGTAGGGCGAGGCGACTTCCAGCGGGCTGACGATGGTGACTTCGGCGAGATCGGATATCGGCGACAGCCATTGGTCGGTGAAAAGCAGAATGCGCACGTCGGACGCCGCCGCCTGGCTTGCATAGGCCATCACGTCGAGCTGGTAGCGGCGATAGTCGAAGACGACCAGCACATCGCGGCGGCCGAGGTCGGCCAGCGTGTCGAATGTCTGAGGAGAAAGCACGCCGAGATCGCGGACTCCGGAGCGGAACTGCCCGAGATATCCGGCCAGCATGCCGGCGATGTGGCGGCTGAACCGGCCGCCGACCAGCACGATCTCGCCCTTGGCCTCCATCAGCAGGCGGGCTGCCCGCTCGTAGGTCTGTACCGGCGTCGCGGCGGTGGCTTTCTGCAGCGCCGCGGTGACGGAATCGAGATAGGTGAGCACGGCGCTGTCGCTGGAGCCGCTTTGCCGCTTGGCCTCCATCATCAACAGAGGCGAATGCAGCCTGGCCTCGACCTCGGCCAGCAGCTTGGACTGGAAATCCGGAAAGCCTTCATAGCCGAGCTTGACGACCAGGCGGACCACGGTCGGATCGCTGACGCCGGCGCGCCGCGCGAGCGAAGAGGCGGTGCCGAGGCCTGAGGTCGGATAGTCCGTCAAAAGCAGCCGGACGATCTTCTCTTCCGACGGCGTCAGCGCCAGATCCCCGCGCATCAGAACATCGCGTATCGCCATTGGCCTCCCCGAATTCCACGGCCTCTTATTTGTGGAGTTTGTTACAGAAATTTAGAATTTTGTCAACAATGAAGAGATTATTACATTGACCGATCGCTGCTTTATTGTGTCGGAAAGCAGCCAGCCGGCGCCCCGGCACGGCGTTGATCGGCAACAGCGCGATTGAGGACTTTCGGCGCTGCGCTATTTCAGGAATCAGGTGAAGAGTCGACCGGCCTTTGCGGGGAGTTCGACATTCCGGCCGACCCGGAAGAGCCGGCGACCTGCTGCTTAGTGCCGATCCCTCGAAAGCCGCTTCGACTAACCCTATCGCACGTCATGGCGGAAGTCCGCCCGACCTGCCAGCACACAGGATGCGATAGCCGAGCGCCGGCCGATATTCAGCTTGGCGAAGATGCGCCTGATGTGTTCGCGCACCGTGTAGCTGCTGATGCCGAGCTGCCGTGCAATCTCCTTGTCGAGCTTGCCGTCGGCGATCAGCAGCGCGATCTGCAGTTCGCGCCGGGTCAGCAGATCGGCGGCCGACAGCGGCAGATCTGTAGCAGCATCAGGGACATAGACTGCATCATAGATCAGATAGTGCGTGCCGGCACATACGATGCGGCCAACCGGCCGCTGAGCGCCATGGCCGCTCGGCCCGCCGCGATCGTCCTCGTCGAGATGACGGATGGCGACCAGCGAATGGCCGTTGACGACAAAGCTCGACGTGGCCGTGTCGCGCTCGCATTCTTCGCCTGGCGAAGAGCTTTTCCGCGCGGCGGAAATCTCGTCAGCGAAGTCGGAAAGTCTCTGCAAATTCTCGGCACGTGCAACCATGGTCGAACGCCCCAGTTGGCAGGAAACTCAGTACAATCACAAGCCCTGGCGCACCAACAAAACTGCTACGCCGCCGAACCCCCGGCGCAACCAGTATGAAAGCTGCATAGATGGCCTTGACTATAACACCTTCCGAAATATTAGCATTCCAAAAATCATCATCGGGTCGCCAATTTTCACCTTTCAGCGCCCGAATCCGGCGCGGATCGAGCGCAAAAGATCTGGGGTAAGCCTGACGCCTCGGTTGAACAGTCCGGCCGGCGCCAACGGTACACCCGGCCGGCAGCCCCAGGCGCCGCCCGAATGCGGGCGCGGACCGGCAGTGTGAACCGCGATCACCACCGGTGGGCCGGCCTGCTGACGCTGGATCCATACAGGCGCGCCGCTATGTCCCGGACAGGTATCGACGCTGTAGAAAAGCTGTCGTTCGGTGATCCGGTCGAGACGCTCGGCATGCTCCCATTGCGTGCCATCGGGTTTGTCGGCCGGATAGCCCGAAATGTGCAGCAGGCGCGAACTGCGCAGCCGTTCGAGGTCTTGGCGGTTGGGCGACCACAGCCGGAAGAAGCCGGGCGCTGGCGAAAACGGCCGTTCGAGTTCGATCAGCCCGACATCGTGCAGCGCCGACGGTCGCCGGCGATAGGGCGGATTGACATGCCATCGCTTCGCCCATTGCCAGCCGAACGGCCGCGCCTCGCGAGACGCGCGGCCTGGTGTGACGCGGATGCGCACCGCCAGATTGGGCAGGCCGAGGCGCTTGCGGATCGGGCTGGTGATGCAATGTGCGGCCGTCAGCAGTCGCGTCGGCGAAATCAGGAATGCCGTGCAGCCGGTCAGCCTGCCGTCGCCGAAGTCGCGCTCGATATGGCAGACGGCGCTGTGCGGAAAGCGGTTGGTATGCGTGACCCTGGCGCGGCCATCGGTCGGCCCGACCACGGCATAGTCCGCCTCGTCGGCCAGACGGTCGAGTTCGAAGGGCGTGGGCGAAAACAGCGTCATGTGTCTTGCCCGTGTTCGGCCTGCGGCGGCACGACATCCCGCGGCGTCACGTCCGGCGACGACACATCGTCGATCCCGGCCCCGCCCGCCGGCTCCTGTGGCGCCTCGACGGGATCCGTCTCATCGGTTGCCGCCGCGCCGAGCATGCCGCGCAGGCGGTCGACCAGCAGGTGGGCCTCTTCGCCACGGCTCTCGAGATAGGCCATGGCCCGATCCATGAACTCCTCGTCGGACCGGAAAGGCACCTCCGTCTGGCGGTGCGGCGGCGACCGCAGCGCCTTGACCTCTTGCAGAACGATTGCGTCCAGATCGGCCCATACCGACCTTGAATGCGGTGCGACTTGCCCGTGCATCGGGGCCTCCTTCGGGTTCAGTTGTCGTACATCAGTGCCGCTTCGTCGAATGTCGTGCTGTTGGGGTCGTAGAGCAGCGGGCGCTCCCGGTCCTGCAGCCAGCCCTCATAGTTCCTGGCCCGGCGCGGATGCATGGCCTGGCGGGTGAGCCGGGCCGCCTGGACCAGAATCTGGCCCGGCTGCAAATTGCGGATCGCGGCGTTGACCCTCGGGTCGGCGCGGCTCGGCTGCCGGTAATGTTCGATGATCCGCTGTGCGATGGAATTGGTTCCCTTGGTCATGCCGATGCTCAGCGGACGGTTGCGGTCTATGCCGGCGCGGGTGATGCGATAGACCTGCGGCCCCGGTGCCAGGAATGGCCGCAACAACGCATCGACCTGGCCGCCCCGGCTGGCAGCGGTGCGCGCCGCGTCGATGGCCGCGAGCGACACCGGCGGGGTCCAGCCGCGCCAGCCCGGCAGTTGCGAACCGCGCGCCCGCACCGATGTCTGGCGGCGCGCCGGCCGTGGCGCACGCCGCACGGTCGCCTCGTCGAAAGAGGCGTCGCCACCGCAACCGCAACCGCAACCGCCGCTTGGAAAATGCCGGCGCCGGACCTCGACGGCGCGAAAGCCCTGCTGCTGGCGGCAGCGCGCGCAGCCGCATAGCCGGCGGTGGGGCACTATTTGCGCTGCCTCGTCGACCAGCGCGTCGAGTTGTTCGTCGAGATATGACATGCCGGCTCCCTTCCTCGTACCCTGTTTCAACACGGTGCGCCGGTACGGCGTCACCCCGGACCAGCGTTGACTGTTGCGTCCGATGCCGTGGCCCGCCGGCGCAGCCTCGCCACTGTCCTCTCCCGCTGTTCGACCGTCGGCAACGGAAAGGACAGCCGCGCCGGCCGCGGGGGCCTGATGTCGAGATAGCGCGCGATATTGGCGTCGGGGCTGAGCTCCAGCTGAAGCACCGAGGCCGGAGCCGAAAGCAGCGAGACAACGCCCGGGCCGTGGCCGGCGACGGTGCTGTCCGAGTGCACGACCACGCCCACCGAAACATGCCCGCCCAGCCGTGACCGGCCAAAACGGTTGTCTGCGTCCATGATCCCGACGATGTCGCCGAACCGCAGCGAGCCGAGCTTGTAGCGCCGCACCATGCCAGGATCCGACATCTGGATGTCGTAGTCGCCGCGCAGCACATTGTTGCGGCCCAGCCCCGAGCCCATGACGCGGGCCGGAATGCGGTGTGTCACCTTGACGTGGATCCGGCCGTTGCGCTCGACCGGCCGCCAGCGGGCAAGCAGCCGCGGCGAGCAGTTCCAGATCGCGACGTCGGGATAATCTGTCAGGCGCAGGCCAAGGCCATAGGCCCAGACCTGGATGCGGTCACCGATCGCCATCTGCCGCATCGCCGGCAGCGGAAAGTCGATCAGCACCGTATCAACGCCGCCATGCTTGCCGGTCACCACGCCGCGTGCACCGGCGGCGCGGCCCGTGGTGACGATGGCGTGATTGCCGATACAGGAATAGCTTTGCAGCGCCTGGTTGGCGGCATCGGGGTTGCCGCCCGCGGCGCGCGCCTCGTTGCGGATCGACACCGCCGGTTCGACATGGTCGCCGGCCAGCCCGACGCAGGGGTCACCCACGCGATGGTTGAGCACGATGCCGCCAGTGCCCGGCAGCGAGCGTGGCCTGCCATCATAGCCGATACGCCATGGCGTCCCCCTTTCGGTCGGCGAGGCCACCTGTCCCGCGACGCTGATCATGACCAGGTCGCGCGCGTTGGTGCGCAAGCCGTGGACCGGAAGGATGAGGGGCGGTTTCATGCCGCAGCCTCCGCAGGGGCCAGTTCGTACCAGAGCGCGCAGGCATTGCGCCAGGGATCGTCCGGCGTCTCGTCGTGGTCGGCAGGATCCTCCAGCGCCCAGTCGGTTTCGCTCCAGCCGTCCGGCAGCGCCAGGATGACCGGGGCGATCACCTGGATGATCGCGGCACTGCGGCCGCTGGCGGCTATTGGGGCCGCGGCCGGCCAGAACGCCGCACCGGACCAGCCCTGGATGGCGCCAGGATGGCGCGTGACTGGAAACGCCAGCCGTCCGAGATAATCACATAGCGGCGGGAGCGCGCCGGCGGCGCCAGCGCTGGTGAGGATATAGGTGCTCTCGGGCTGAAGGGCGGCGGACAGCGCGATCACATCGCGGGCGCATTCATCCAGTGGCGCGGCGGTGCCGGCCAGATCGCCAAGCCGCGCTTCGAGCGCGGCGCAGCAGCCTTCGAAACGCGGCAGCAGGGCCGTTCCCTCGCGTTCTGGCAGCGCACTCTCATACTGTGCGTCGCCGATCCAGTGCACGCGCGACGACAGCCGGCCGTTCTGCCAGGCCCGCCGCCATGGTTCGAGTTCCAGCACCAGTTCCCGCAATGTGGCGTCCCTGACATCGGGACGGAGCCAGCCGCCGCCCATCTGGTCCGGCCGGTGGCGGTAATATTCGTCATTGTCGAGCAAGGTGTAGAAGCCGCGCGGCAGCCACACCCGCGCCGATTGCGACAGCGTCACCGTCACCAGCAATCCCATCGGCGACAGCGCCAGCGGCGCGTCGATGACGATGTTCGGCGGCTTTGGCGAAAAGCGCCCGGGAAGAGCCAGATGGTGGTCCATCACTGACAACCTTCAGACTGCCTAGAGCAATTCCTGGAAAAGCGTGACGCGGCTTTCCCACTGGAATTGCCTAGAAACAAAGCTTTGGAGCTGTTCAGCAATTCCGCGCGACGCCGAACAGCTCCAACGGTTCAGGCGGCTATGCGCGAGGCGGTGTTGCGATTGAGCCCGTAGGACCAATGCACACGATCGCCATCGAGGCCGGGGAAGCGGCGCCCTTCGCGCGTCAGCCGGTAGGCGGCGAGCCATGCATCGGCTTGCGAACCCATCTTCTTTGCGTCGGCGTCGAATTCGGCCGGCGTGATCGTCGTGCGGAAATCGTTCTCGGCGATATATTGCAACGTCCTGCGCCCAGCATCCGCCATCTTGGCGCGCTGCGACATCTCGGCCGCACCGCCCAGGTGCCGGTTGGCGACGGCTTCGATAACATCCCATTTGGTGTTGGCGTCGAAGGATTTCTTGATATCGGGCGCGTCGAACAGCTCGAAGATCTGCTGCACGTATTGGCCGGTTTCCCGCGTCAGCGCCAGGATGTTGCCGTAGCTCGAACGATCGAGATGGTAGCGCAGGTCCGTGCCGACGCGCTGCACCGTGGCCAGTGCGGCGAATGGCCGGTCGTTGATGGTCGAACTGCCACGGATGACCTGGCCGATCGTCAGGTCCTGGAAATACTGCGACATCGCATTCATGAAGGCGACCAGCATGAAGTGGAAGCTGCGGTTGACGATCGCGCCCGAGGGCACCGGCGCGCGGCCATAATTGAAGACACGACGGTAGGCAATCAGCCGGTCGCGGCGCTTGTAGCGGATCGGCCGCCACTTCTCGAGGATGTAGAGCCCGCGCGCGCCGGGGCCGCGCTGGATGCGGATCTGCCCGTTCTGGAACAGCCGGCGCAGCACATCGACCACCTGGAACAGCTTCATGCGGTCCATCTGGTAGATGTAGTAGAGTTCGGCCGATGCCTGCAGCTGCGGCGGGATGATGGATTCGTCGAAATCATTGCGCAGCAGCGGCATCTGCAGCGCATCGAACGGCTTGACCGGTCCATCGCCGAAGCCGACCAGATCCGCGAAGCTGGTGGTCGTCGAACTGGACGACCGATCAAGCAGTTCACCATAGCGGCCCTCGAACTCGCTTTCGAAAGCAGCCCGGTCCGCCGGCGACAATCCGGGCAGTTCGTCCCTGAAGAAGCGCTGGAACAGCCGTTGGATGACCTCATTGGATTCGCTAGCCATAACAGACCTCATGTTGCTCGAATTGGCGGCTCACGGTTTTTTCAGGCTTTGGGCGGCTCGCCGGACGCTGCGTCCTGGCTGGCGGCAATGGCGTTCAATACGGCTGGCGCCAGGTCGAAGAAGCGCGCCAGTTCGCTGTCGGTCACAACTGTGGGAAGTCCAGTGCTGAAAGTGTTGGCGTCGCGGACGCGTCTCACGAATTCGTTGCGCCGGGTTTCCAGGGGCTTGCCCTTCTGGAATGCCACGATCTCCTGCAACGATGCGAATTTCGCCTGGTTGAACCAGCGCCCTGCGATTGTCCGGCCGACGATATCGCCTGATGTGTCGACGGCCGCAGCATAGAGCGCGGTGACATTGTCCTTGTCGCGCAGGCCAAGCGACTGAACCGTTTCGTCCAGCCTGTCGATCGCCTTGCCGATCTCGCCAAGCTTCTTGTCGATAATGTCGCCATTGGGCTGGTTCTTCAGCGTGGTGGCAATGGCTTCGATCGCCACGGTCAAGCGGTCGAAGGCCTTCGATTGTTCGCCGTCGGGGAACCCCTTGATTGCCTTGGCAACGTCGCCGATGGCCTTCTGGGTCCCCTTGCTGCTGCTGTCGACTTTCTCGGTCAACAGATCGATCGACTGCGGCGTCTCGGCCTCTACTTCGAAGCGGGCTTTGACCCCGGCGTGGAACTTGTTGGCCGGATGGTAGGGAAACGGAATTTTCGCAGCCATTGTCCTGCTCCTCTCCTGCCTGCTCAAGCCGACCAGTAGTCGGGACGGTTCTGCCCCATGCTCGCCATCGAGCTGGCGATCGGCGACGGCATCTGGACCGGGCTCGGCAGATTGGTGCCCTGGCCGAACGTATCGGCGAGGATCCGGCGGATCATCCAGCGGATCAGCGACTGGTTGTTGCGGAAATTGAAGACGTTGAAGTCGCATTGTGGGGTCAGCGACCGCACCAGGCGCTCGGTCTGGTCCTCCGCTTGGTAGAAGGTGCGCAACTCACGCACCACCAACCCTTTCAGGCTCGAATCCCAGGCGCCGGGACCACCGAACGGGTTGAGCAATTCGCCGGAGATCGTGCCGAGCTTGCTCTTCAGCCTGTCGCTGAATTCGCACAAAAGCACACCGGGGTTCTTCAACTGGTCGGTCAGCTCCAGCACCGCGTCGACGACGATACCGACGGCGGTCGCCCGCCTCTCCTGTTCGCCGAGGCCGTCCGGGTCGGTGCCGACCGCGTAGAGATCGATCGCCCTGTCGAGCAGGAACAGCATGTAGTCCAGCAGCACCTGGCAGCTGATGTCGTCATCGTCGCAGCCGCAGCCGGCGAAGCAGTCGACCTGCTCGAGCAGGAAGCCGCGCGCGATGGTGAGGTTCATCAGGCGGATGGCGCCTTGGTCGGGGCCGCCCGCGCCGTAGAGGCCGTAGACGATGATCGGTGGCCGCGCGACATAGAGCAGCCGCGAGCTGCCTTTGGCGACAAACGCATCGACGAAGAGCTGCAGGCTGGAGACGAATGCCACCAGCGGCGGCGATTCCGGCGGGCCTGAAGTGATCGGCACGTCGATCGGAACCGGGATGCTCTGGCCGAACTGGATCAGACGCTGGAAGCGGTGGACCAGCATCGCAGACGCCGTCGACAACTCACGCAGCCCCTCGACGCTTGCTCCTGTCGACAGGTCGACCAGGTCGTCCATCGCTTGTGACAGCGCGTTCTCCTCCAGCAGTGCGCGCAGGTCCGCCTGGCCGCCGGCCTCCAGTTGCTGCACCAGATTGCGGTAGGCTTCGATGCCGCGCGGCCAGTCCTCCTGGCCAAGCGCGCTTTCGACCGAGCCGGTCAGGCTGCGCAGTGCCATGATGACGGCGTTGCGGCGCGCCTGCAGTTCGCCGGCCGCCGAACGCACGATCGCGGTGCTGCGGGTGATGCCGTTGGACGCCAGTCCCTCGCCGATGGCGACAAGGATCAGCCCGGCCAGGACGTCGCAGCTCTGGGCAAAGCGCCGGAAAAGGATGGCGCTGCCGTCGGTCAGCGTGCCGACATAGCGCGCCAGCCGCGAATACTCGCCGAGCTGGCGTCGGGCCGACATGGCCCGGTCGTGGTTGACCGAATCCAGCGCCAGGCGTGCGGCCGCAAGCCCATCAGTGGCGAGCTGACGGATCGAGCGTCCCCAACCAATCATCTCGATGCGGATATCCTTCAGCGGCGATGAGGTTGAAAGTGTCTGCAGATCGCGTTCGAGGTCATCCTGCGCCTGCGCCATCTCGACGGAGGACGGGCCTGTATTCTGGACCTGCGGCACGTAGTCGGGCACGCTCGAATAGGGCAGTCCCGCGCGTTCGCGTCGGTCCCTGTCCGCTTCCTGCGGGTAGAAATTCAAGAGCGCGTTGGCGATCTGGTCGGGATCGCGTGGATCACTGACGCGCAGCGTCTTGCGCAGCAGATTGTCGACGGCGACCGTGGCGGGCGACCGAAACTTCGAGACCGGGCTGGCGGCGGTGGTAAACAGGTCGGCCATGACATCTCACCTCATGCTACGAGTGCGGCTGGGGACGGTTGCGCGGCGGGCCGTCGGCTTGCCTGGCGCTGGGCCAGGTTCCTGATGACGAGCTTGGCAATGGCGTCCGGTTCGGCGCCGGCCTCCAGCGCAAAGCGGCTGGCCGACACAAGAAAGCGTGGCGGCAGGTCGGGGACTTGCCCCGCCGCGATCAGGATGCCGCCGCGACGGATGCGGGCTTCGTCGGCGCGCGAAAAAGGAATGGCATCGGCCAGCGCGTGCTGGCCCAGGCCGCGCCGCGGCTGGTAGGCGATCTCGTCGACGACAGCCGGGATGACGCGCGGCGCTGCGGCGAGCAGGGCCGGCGGCAGCCGGTGCCCCCTTGCCGGATTGTAAAGGCCGCGCCAGACGCGTTCGGCGCGCGCGGCCTCGGCGGCAAACCCCATGCGCCGCAGCATCTCGGTCAGGATCAGCACCCGGATCCAGCCGGTCGGATGGGCGCCGCCCGGGCGATAGGTCAAGGCACGCGCGCCTGGGTGGGCGAGGAACTCCATCATGCCCCAGACCGACGCCGTGCCGCCCAGCAAAAGTGCCGCGAGGTCGGCGAAAATCTCCTTGTGCCAGCGGCGCAGGATCGTCACCACCAGCGGGTCGAAACGCATCGAGGCGAGCCGGTTGCCGACCGCTTGAGCGTTCTCCTGCCACAGGCCCATATCGGCCTGCAGATTGTGAGCGACCTCATGCAGGAACACCGACTGCCAGGGATTGTCGCGGTCCCAGGGCACGCGGATGACCGGGAACGGATTGCTGTCGCCAAGCAGGCGGGCCAGCGCTACGCCACGCCGCTGCGTGGCCGGCGAATAGCCGTGTTCCATATAGGTCAGCGGCTTCAGCAGCGGGCCGCCGAACACGCCCGGCAAGGCCGTGCGGACAACCGTGTAGCAATCGAGCGCGATCGCGTCGTGGGCGGCGAGCGCCGGGGCGAAGCCGGAGCCGCGCTGCGACATGACCTCGAAGAACATGCCGAAGGTGCGGCGCAGCCGGTCGATCCTGCGGTCGAGCATCGCCATCTGAGTGAGTGCGGCCTGCGCCGTTGCCGGCGGCCAGCCGCGCTCGATCTCGGCGATGTGCCTGTTGATGTCGTTGCCAATGTTCGCCAGCCGCTTGTTGGCTGCATGGAAGTGAGCCCGTGACGGCGCATAGGGCAGGTCTTCGGGACGCAGCCCGATGCGCCGCGGCGTCAGGCGGTTCAGGCGCTGCGCGCGCGCTTTCAGCGCCCGCAGCTTGGTGTCCAGGAACCGCCTGGTCGAAGAACCAGCGCGCATCGCCTCGATCCTTCTTCTTGCACCGACAGGGTTTTAGTTGGGCCGGATGGTGATGCTGACTGGACCGCGGATCACGATACGCCGTTGGCGCCCATGATTGGGGCCATATCCGCCCGTCCAACCGCCTGGCCAACCGCCTGCAGCTCGCCCCAAAGCCCGCCCGGCGATACGCGCCAGATTGCGTCCCGGGGCCATGCCGGCGCGAACCGCCGCCGCGGTGCGGCGCACGATCTGGCGCCCTCGCTGCAGGGGCCGCGTCAGCTGCCGGCGCAGACCCTGTCCGCGCGCCGCGACACGACGCGCGGTGCGGGCCAATACCAGCGGCCGCACGGACGCCGGGGTGCGGCGTGTCACGGCCGTGCGGCGGACGCTGTTGGCGATGCGCGGCAGCGCACGGATCGCGGTCGGTCCGCCACGGTTGACGAGCTGGGTGGCAGCGCGGCGCACGGTGCGGACCGCGTGGACGCGCGCCGCCGCCGGCATACGTACGGCCGCCGGGCCAAGCACGCGCCTGGTTGCAAGGGCGGCGACCACGGGAATGGCACGGCGATTGCGCACCGCGAGTTCGGCGAAGGCGTCGAGCGCCTCGTCTTCGGAAGCCTCGTCCGCCATCAACTGGCCGACGACGTTGGCGACGCCACCAATGGCGGTGCCGTAACCGGGAATGAGACTGGCGACAGGCGCCACCGCACGGGCAATGCGGCCGATTGTCGGAGCGGCACGGCGCACGGTGCGAACGACGCCGCGAAGGCCACGGGCGATGCGACGGAAGAACTCGTCGCTGTCTTCAGCGGCAAGCGCGTAGCTCATGGCCTGGTCCCAGGCATCGTCGTCGGACTCATCGCCTTCGTCGAAGCCATCGCCCTCGTCGAACTCGTCACCGGCATCGAATTCGTCGCCGGCGTCCATCTCGTCGAAGCCGGAGGCCTCGAACTCGTCGCCTTCGTCGAACTCGTCGCCTTCGTCGGCCTCATCGGCGCCGTCGAAGCCGTCGCCCTCGTCCATTTCGTCGAATTCATCATAGCTGTCGGCGGGGCCTTCCGCTTCATCAAAGGCTAGGTCGTCGAACATCGATTCGTCATACCCGTCCATCTCGAGATCTCCTCTTGAGCGATCGGCCCCTCAGGGGAGCGGGACCAAAGCGATTAACGCCGGTCGGGAGTGTCTGCCCCAGCACGATGGCTCTCAAGTCGGCAGGATCGGGTAGCTCAAAGATGGTCGTCAATATAAGTGACTATTCAGGTGGGTTATTTTGTGTAGCTATAGTAATAATAATATTATTATTTAACGTCAATTTTAATAGAGTTTGCTTTCGGCCCAGATTGTCGTCGTGCGCGGCCGATCATTCCGATGGTTGCGAAATACTTGGATTAAAAGCTTGGGCGGGACGCGCCGCAGCTTCCGCTACCAACTTGCATACTTCCTGAATGAGCAGCCATCATCATCAAGTCCCCCGTGCGAATGGAAAAATTATTCGTCGCGGCCGCGACGAAAGGCCGATCGTTTCTTTCCCGGCAATCCGAAGTCGATGAAACTTGCGCGCATTGATGGCGGCTATGGTCGCTGAAATGTGCCTGCATGTTCAATCGACTGGGTTTTCGGGTGGCGGTTTCAAGCAACGCCTCGGAAAGCGACCAGGAAAGGAGCTTGATATGCCTAGAATAGTGCCTGTGCTCGATCTGGGCCGCCTTGAGCAAGGCGCGTCGGAGCGTCGGACTTTTCTGGCGGACTTGCGTTCCGCTTCGCGCGACATCGGCTTTTTCTATCTGGCCGGGCATGGCATCTCCTGGGCGGAGATCAGCGAGGTGCTCACGGCATCGCGCCAGTTCTTTGCCTTGCCTGAGGCCGACAAGCTGGCGATCGAGATGGTCAAGTCCTCGCAGTTTCGCGGCTACACCCGCGCCGGCGGCGAACTGACCAAGGGCAAGGAGGACTGGCGCGAACAGCTTGACATCGGCGTCGAACGCCAGGCAATCGCGCAAGGGCCGGGGATTCCCGCCTGGACACGGCTGCAGGGACCGAACCAGTGGCCCGCGGCGCTGCCGGATCTCAAACCGGCGCTGCTTGCCTGGCAGAGCAAGGTGACGGCCGTGGCGATCCGGTTGCTGAAGGCCTTCGCGCAATCGCTGGATCAGCCCGAGGATGCGTTCGACCCGATCTACAGCAGCGAGCCCAACCATCGCATGAAGATCGTGCGCTACCCCGGCCGTGATGCGACCGGCGGCGACCAGGGTGTCGGCGCGCACAAGGATGGCGGTTTCCTGACGTTGCTGCTCCAGGACGACAATAAGGGGCTGCAGGTCGACTATGATGGCAGCTGGGTGGATGTGGACCCGATTCCCGGCACGCTCGTCGTCAACATCGGCGAATTGCTCGAACTGGCCTCCAACGGCTATTTGCGCGCCATCGTGCACCGTGTCGTGACGCCGCCCGCCGGTGTCGAGCGCATTTCGGTGCCGTTCTTCTTCAGCGCCAGGCTCGATGCGACGATACCGTTGCTTGGGCTTTCCGATGAACTGGCGGCGCAGGCGCGCGGGCCGGCAAGCGATCCGGACAACCCGCTGTTTCGCGATGTCGGCACCAATGTGCTGAAAAGCCGGTTGCGCTCGCATCCCGACGTCGCGCGCCGCCATTACGCGGATCTGCTCGAAGGGGAAAGCCGGGTTGGCTGAGCTTGCTGGCGAAGAAAGGACAGGATTTTCGCCATTCTAACCGATCTTTAGAAAACTGTTCGTCGTATCTGCCCGAGAATCGGTCCAAAAGAGAAAAATCCGTTCGGTGTTTTCCTCCCATTTCGCCGAGCGGTGTTCCCCTCTGAAGGTTTTGACCTTCTTTTTGGCCGGGCCGTTTTCGCGCCCGGCCTTTTTCTTGGTGCCGTCGCGTTGCCGCCGCCGTGCTGATCCGGCAAGCTCCGCCACAACTCGTTCGCCTGCCATCGGAAAGAAGGAGGGAATCTCATGACATCCAATGTCGCCGTCATCGCCGGTGCGGGCTCCGGCTTGAGCGCCTCGCTGGCGCGCCTCCTCGCGAAGGAAGGGTTCAGCGTCGTTCTGGCTGCCCGCAACATTGAGAAACTCGGTGCCTTGCAGGCTGAGACCGGTGCGCAGGCCGTGGCAACGGATGTCTCCGATCCCGCGTCGGTGGAGCACCTGTTCGATGTCGCCGACAAGGCCGGCCGGCTCTCGCTGGTGGTTTTCAACGCCAGCGGACGCGCCCGCGGACCGATAGCCGAGCTCGACCCCGAGGCGGTCCGGCAGGCTTTGCTGGTCGGCGCCTACGGCGGCTTCCTGGTCGGCCAGCAGGCGGCCCGCCGGCTGGTGGCTCTAGGCTCGGGTTCGATTCTCATCACCGGTGCAACGGCCAGCGTGAAGGGCTTCGCCGGCTCCGCAGGTTTCGCGATGCCGAAATTCGGCTTGCGGGGGCTGGCCCAGTCCATGGCTCGTGAACTGGCGCCGAAGAACATCCACGTCGCGCATTTCATCATCGATGGGGCCATTGCCTCGGCCGGGTCCGGGCAGGAGACCGAGCCACAGGATCGACGGCTGTCGCCGGACGCGATCGCCGAAGCCTATCTCTCGATCCATCGCCAGCACCGCAGCGCCTGGACATGGGAAATGGAGCTCAGGCCCTGGGTCGAGACCTTCTGAAGGGGTGCGCGGGTGCGACTTTGGTGCAAGCTGTGGGCACGGTTGGGAGGAGTCGACATTGCATGAGGATATCACTATATAGCGGCGGCTTCGCTGGCTCACGCCTTGAGGCGCAACGTCAAAAGGCGGCTGCAGCGACGGCCCTTGAGATTAAGAAACGGACTGAAAGCCGTAACAGGTAGAAGCAATTGCTCGGAGCGGGCCAGATCCCGCCAACGGTACAGTCCCTCAGAATCAGAAAATGTTCTTCACCCCTCGATTTCCTTCGGCTCTGTGGACCTTGGACGGCATTGACTTGCCGGCTGGCCGCGACTCGGCTGGAATGGCAGGATGCATCCTTTGCGGGATGCCGACGTTTATGATTACCAACCGGCTTTGCCGCCAGGGAACAGCAGTATGAGTGAACACGCGATCGAGTTCTTGCGGGGATGGATCGGCGAAAAGGTCCATTGCCAGTCCCAGGCCAGGATCGACAAGCAGGCCGAGACATTGGCCAGGGAATGTGCCGCCAAGGCTGCGGAAGTCGGTATTCCCCTGGAGGACATCCAGGAAGAAGTCGGCGACATCCAGGAACTCATTGCCTCCCGGCTGGAGGAAGCCGCCGAGGCCGATGAACACCAGCAGGCGGCCAGCAAGGCCGCGGAATAGATTTTAACGGCCATTCTGTCTGAATGCGCGGGCCCATCGGCCCGCGTTTTCGTCTCAGCCGAACTTTTCTTTCAGCCCAAACTTTTCTTTCAGCCAAGTCTTCGGCAGCGCCGGCACGAAATTGCCGTCGCGTCCGGTCATGTCGTCATTGGCGACCAGGGCGTTGAGAATCGATTCCTCCACGGCCTGGATCACGGCATCGAAAAACGGATCGATGTCTGTATCGGGAATGAAATCAGCCTTGGCGATCCGGCCCGACGGCGCCAGCGCGGCGGCAGGATTGGCTGTCGAGAAGGCGAGAAAGATGTCGCCCGAGCTGTGGTAGCCGAAGCCGCCGGTCATGGCGACGCCGAGCGGCACGCGCCGGGCCAGCCGCTTCATCTGGTGCGGCAGGAATGGCGCGTCGGTGGCGACAATGGCGATGATCGAGCCCTTTTCGGCGCGCGCCGTGCCTTCGCGAACGGCCGGCTCCACGAGTTCCGGCCCGACGCGCAGGCCGCGAAGGGTAAAATTGCGTCGCTTGCCGAAATTCGACTGCACGAAGGCGCCGACCGTGTAGGAATTTCCCTGCCATGCGACGATGCGCGATGCCGTGCCCGAGCCGGCCTTGAAGCCGAAGGTGATCATGCCGGTGCCGCCGCCGACACTGCCTTCCTCGATCGGACCGCCGGCGGCACCATCGAGGGCTTCTGCGACGTGCTCTGATGTCAAATGGTGACCGTTGATGTCGTTGAGGAACCCGTCATAGGTCTCCGCCGCCACCGGCAGGCCCCAGGCACTGTCGACCGCGGCCGGCAACACGCGTTGCATCCAGCGCAGCGTGCCATCGCGTGAAACGCCGCAGGAATGCGTGTTGGTGATGGTGATCGGGAAGTTGAAAGCGCCGGTTTCCTCTATGATATGCGAGCCGGTCAGTTCGCCATTGCCGTTCTGGCTGAAAATCCCGGCGAAGACCGGCGTAGCCAGGTCGGGACGCGGCCTGGGCAGGATCGCGGTGACACCGGTGCGGACCGGACCCTTGCCGACCACCAGCGCGCCATCGCCTGAAATCAGCGTCGCATAACCGACCGCGACGCCGGGAACGTCGGTGATTGCGTTGAACGGCCCGGGCGTTCCGTCGAAGCCGATGCCGAAGCTGCGCGCGCGCGGCTTGCCGCTGGGCGTTGCCAGATGGTGCGGATTGTCGGTCATGGTCAGAACAGCGATCCCTGATTGCCGGGTTCTTTCGCCTTGGCCGTCGGCCTGGCAGCCGGCTTCGGCCGCGCCGCACCACTGGTTGCCACGGCATCCGCCGTGCCGTCGGCGAACTCCAGCGAAAGCGCCATCCCCGATGCCACGTCGGCCGCCTGCTTGATGACCGCGCCGTCGGCGTCCTTCACCAGCGCGAAGCCGCGCGCGAGCACGGCCTTGTGCGAAAGCGTGGTCAGCAGGCGCTCAGCCTGGCTCAACTGGCCGCGCAGGCGCTCGAGCCGCAGCGAGATGACCCGGTCCTGCCGCCTTGCGAGCGCCGCCAGGGCGTCCCCTTGCAGTTTTTGGCGGCGTGCGATTGGTGCCGGCGACAGCCGCGTCGCGGTGCGCGCAAAGCGCGCGCGCCGTTCGCGCACGATGGCAAAGAACGCCGCCTGCGCCCGGGCGAGGTCCCGGCCGGTCAGCGTGCGCGCCTCGTTCATGCGCCGCGACAGCGTGGCCGGCGTCAGCCTTTGGCCCTGGAGCCGCGCCCGCTTGCGATCGACGCTGACGGACAGGCCGCGACCGAGCCTCGATGTCGCCTCGTCGAGGCGCCGGCGCGGCAGCGCCAGCAATTGATCGGGCGAGGGCAGTGCGCGCGCCGCCGCACGAGCGGCCTGCCGCTTGCGTTCGAAATTGCGTGCGATGGCCGCCTTGAGCCGCGCGCCAAGGCTGGCAAGCGTCGCTTCGAGGTCGGCCTTCACCGGCACGGCGATTTCGGCCGCCCCCGTCGGTGTCGGCGCCCGCACATCCGCGACGAGATCGATCAGCGTCCAGTCGGTCTCGTGGCCGACCGCGGAAATCACCGGAATGCCGGAGGCGGCGACGGCGCGGGCGAGCGCCTCGTCGTTGAAGCCCCAGAGGTCCTCAAGGCTGCCGCCGCCGCGCGCGACGATCAGAAGATCGGGGCGCTGGATGGAACCATCCCAGGCCAAGGCATTGAAGCCGGTGACGGCGTTGGTGACTTCCGCACTCGCGGTCTCGCCCTGCACGCGCACCGGCCAGACCAGCACATGCAGCGGAAAGCGGTCCTTGATGCGGTGGATGATGTCGCGGATGACGGAGCCGGTCGGCGAAGTGACGACGCCGATGACGCGCGGCATGAACGGCAGCCGGCGTTTGCGGCCGGCATCGAAAAGTCCTTCCGCCTGCAGCCGGCGCTTGCGCTCTTCCAGCAGCGCCATCAGTGCGCCTGCGCCGGCGGGCTCGAGATTGTCGATGACGATCTGGTAGTTGGACTTGCCGGGATAGGTGGTGAGCTTGCCGGTGGCAATCACCTCCATCCCTTCCTCGGGGCGGAATTTCAGCCGGCTCATCGTGCCTTTCCACACCACGGCGTCGAGCCGGGCGCGGTCGTCCTTCAGCGCGAAATAGGCATGGCCGGAGGAGTGTGGCCCGCGATAGCCGGAGATTTCGCCGCGCACCCGCACATTGCCGAACACATCCTCGACCGTGCGCTTCAGCGCGCCGGAAATCTCGCTCACCGTGTATTCGGTGGCGTTGGTGCGTGATTCGGATGCTGCTTCGCTCATCGGCCGATTGGGGGCTGGTTGGCGCCCCACGTCAAGGCGCCTTGTCAGCCCAGATATTCATGACCTCAGATGCTTCCTACCAGCCCGGCAGGATCTGGTTCGGTCTGGTCCGCTTCATCTTGGCGAAGGCGAGTGCCGCGAAGTCGAATGATCCCGTCTCCTCGCCGAGCGGCACCGAGATGTTGTCCAGGCTTTCCGAGATGTGGCGGGCCAGCGCATCGACGATCTCCGGCCGCGAGGTCTGGCCGCGCATGATGCCGATGCGGCAGTCGGGCAGGGCGCCGAAGCCGTCGGCCTCGCCCAGCACCCGCATGCCGGGCCTGAGCGCGCATTCCGGCAGCACCGAGATCGCCAGGCCCGAAAGCACGGCAGCGGTGATGACGGTCGCCGAAAAGCTGGTGAACAGGATGCGGTAGTCGCGGTTCTGCTGGTCCAGAACATCGACGGCGGCGCGCCGCCAGATGCAGTTCGGCCGGCCAAAGGCCATCGGCAATGTCACCTGTTCATGCGTGGCATGGTTAGCCGAGGTGACCCACAGCAGCGGTTCGCGCCGCACCACTTCCGACTGGCCGCGTACGTCATTGTGCGTCACCAGCGCCAGGTCGAGATTGCCGCGCTTGATGTGCTCGACCAGTCCAGGCGTCGGCTCGCAGATGACGGTCAGTTCGACGCGCGGATTGGAGCGTGTGAAGCGTGCCATGATCTCCGGCAGGAAGCGGTCGGCATAGTCGTCCGGCGTGCCGATGCGGATGGTGCCTTCGAGCCGCTGGTCGTCGAAGGCGGCGAGCGTTTCGCGGTTGAGGTAGAGCAGCCGTCTCGCATAGGAGAGCAGCTTGTCGCCTTCCTCCGTCAGCTTGTTGTTGCGCCCCTCCTTCTCGAACAACGGCTTGCCGATCCGTTCCTCAAGCCGGCGCATCTGCATCGACACCGCCGACTGGGTGCGGAGTACCTCTTCGGCTGCGCGGGTGAAGCTGCCGGTATCGGCAATCGAGATGAAGGTCTGCAACTGATCGAGATCGAGCGGCGCTTTCATCGGCATGATCCATCACTGGTGTTGATGCTAAAGATTAGAAACATTCGTTGGATTAATCAATCGGCTGATGGCAAATTGGCATTGTCCACATGAAGGCATGTGAATCGAAGCCGGAACGGCCGCTGTCGCCAGCGCCGACTGCTTGGCTTTGTCCGTTCGAGACTGAAGGAGACCGACATGACCACGTTTGATTTCGCCACCGAGACCTCGCGCATCACCTCGCGTCCGGCCGTTGCGATGCGCGCGGCCAATACCGTCTTCAATTTCTACCGCGCCTGGAAAAACCGTCGCGCCTTCTACCGCCTTGGCGAGATGTCGGATTCCGAGCTCGCCGATATCGGCCTGACGCGCGCCGACCTGCATGTCGCCATCGACGTGCCTTTCGGCCGAGACCCGACGGCGATCCTGCGCGAAATCGCCAGCGATCGCGTGGAAACGGTCGAGGACATCGCCCGCAAGGTGGCCTGATCGGTTGAGTTTCGGTCCTGCTGAACCTTTTTTGGGTTCAGCGCGACCAAGGGTTATGCAGGCTCCCCACTCCCTGCCGGTTCCCCGCCGGCCTGCCTGCACGCTGCCCGGTCCTCCCAAGGACCGGGCTTTTCTTTTCTGGCTTGTCGAGAAATGGCGGTAGGCCCGGCGCGCGCCTACCGCCGGTCCATGTCCCGCTTGAACTGGTCGAAGATCGTTTCCACGCCCTTCTGGTAGTCGTCACGCTGCTGGGCGCCGGTCTCGAACATCTTGCCGAAAATATCGTCGAACGGGTTCCTTGGCCGGCCGCTCGGATTGGCCTGTGGCTGCGGGGCCTGGCGCTGCTGCGGGGCCTGAGGTTGTGGCGCTGGCTGGCCGCCAGGCATGCCGAAACCACCTCCACCACCTCCGCGCAGCATCTCCTCGAAGATTTTCCCGAGCGGGTTGTCGCCGTAGGGGCTCTGCGTCTGCTGGGGTTGCGGCTGCGCCCGGCCTTGCGGCTGTGGGGTGCCACCACCGAACATGTCCTGCAGCACCTTCCCCAACGGATTGTCGCCATAGGGATTGGGCGCCGGCTGCGGCTGGGGCGTGCCACCGCCGAACATGTCCTGCAAGACCTTGCCGAGCGGGTTGTCCATCGGGTTCGGAGATGGCGGGGCCTGGCGCTGTTGCGGCGCCGGAGCCTGCATGCCGCCGCCTTGCCGCATCATCTGCTCGATGATCTCGCCGAGCGGATTGTTGCCGCCGCCAAAACCGCCAGCAGCCTGCATTTGGTTCGTCGTCTGCTTGAACAGTCCGCCCATCACCATCGAGGCAATGGCAGGCAGCATCTGCTGCAGGATCTGCTGGCTGACGCCGCTCGCTTGCGCCGCCTGGCTGGCCACGGCGCGCGACAGGTCCTTCGAACCGAACAGATGTCCGAGAATGCCATTGCCTTCATCGACGCCTTGCGGCGAGAAGGCGCGGGTCGCGTCCTCGAAATATTTCGCGTGCTGGCCGCTTGCCATCGCCGTCATGAAGGCGCCGAGCCCATAAGGATCGGCGGTGTTGCGTTGCAGCCCCTGCGAAAAGGCCGGCAGCAGAGCGGCGACCGCCGCCTGTGTCTGCTGCATCGAAAGCCCGTATTGCTGGGCAAGCGCCTGCATGCCGTTGCCGTTCTGCGCCTGCGCCAGCATGTCGAACAAGGTAGGCATCGGCTTCTCCTCCTGAATTCCTCAGAGGAGAGCCTAATTCGTTTCAACGCCCGATTGAAGCGGCTTTTGCCGCCCGCGACAGCTCGCGGTTAATACGCGTATTCCATGAACACCGGCTCGATCGAGCCGCCCCAGCGCGTGTGGTAGGCCGAAAGCATCTCCTCGGCGCTGGTGGTGCCGCGTGCGATGACCTCGTCCAAAGTGTTGAGGAACGAGGTTTCGTCATAGCCGTCGCGGTTCTTCTTGCCGCGGTTCTTCAGCCCCGTGCGCGAAATGGCCAGCACATCGCGGGCGATCTCGCGCAGCGTGGTGTTGCGGAAGGGCGCGGCAATGCCAAGTTCCGGCACGGCGTTGCGCATGGCCAGCACTTCCTTGTAGGTCCAGCTCGCGGTCAACGCCTCGGCCGCATCGAGGGCCGCCTCGTCATAAAGCAGCCCGACCCAGAAGGCCGGCAGCGCGCAGATGCGCCGCCACGGTCCGCCGTCGGCGCCGCGCATTTCCAGGAAACGCTTCAGCCGCACGTCGGGGAACAGCGTCGACAGATGGTTCGCCCAGTCGCCCATCGTCGGCAGCCCGTCCGGCACTTCGTTGCGCGCGGCACCGGCCATGAACTGGCGGAAGGTGATGTGCGTCATGTCGTGATAGTGGCCGTCGCGGATGACGAAATACATCGGCACGTCGAGCGCCCATTCGACATAGTCGGCGAAACCGAAATCGGGCGAGAAGCAAAATTCGAGCAAGCCCGAGCGCTGGTTGTCGGTGTCGCGCCAGATGTCGCCGCGCCAGCTTTGCAAGCCGTTCGGCCGGCTTTCGGTGAAGGGCGAATTGGCGAACAACGCCGTCGACAGCGGCTGCAGCTTCAGCGACACCTGCATCTTGCGGCGCATGTCGGCCTCGCTCTCGAAGTCGAGGTTCACCTGGATCGTGCAGGTGCGGTACATCATATCGAGGCCCTTGGTGCCGACCTTGGGCATGTAGCGGGTCATGATCTCGTAGCGCGACTTTGGCATTTTCGGCGTCTCGGCCAGCGACCATTTCGGGCTGCCGCCAAGGCCGAGGAAGCGGATGCCCATCGGCTCGGCGATCTCGCGCACCTGCGCCAGATGCGCATTGCCTTCGCGGCAAGTCTGATGGATCGTCTCCAGCGGCGCGCCGGAAAGCTCGAACTGGCCACCGGGCTCCAGCGAGATCGCGCCCTGGCCCGTCGGCTCGACCAGGCCGATAATGCGGCCGTCGTCGATGATCGGGTCCCAACCCAGCTTCGACTGCATGCCCTCGAGGATGGCGCGAATGCCGCGCTCGCCGCCATAGGGCACGGGCGCGTTGCCGTCGACGTAGAAGGGGAACTTTTCGTGCTCGGTGCCGATGCGCCATTTGTCGCGCGGTTTGTTGCCTTCGGCCAGGTGCTCGACGAGTTCGTCGATGTCTTCGATCGGCCGGAAATCGGTAGTGTCGCGCGCCATGGTTCAGCCCTCAGAGGCGGTCGGGCGACCGCCGGGGGTAAATGGACGAAATGTCAGCAGCCGATCAAGCGAAAAATCCTGAGCCACAGGTCAAGAGGAATTGAAGGTCACGATCGGGGCGGCCTCTTGCAAGACATGACGTCCTACCAGTCTCCGACAGTCGCCTGCATCACCGCAAGTGCCGCCACGGCCGCCGTGTCGGCACGCAGGATGCGCGGACCGAGCGGAATGGCGGTGACGAAGGGCAGGGCGCGCAGCATCTTGCGCTCGTCGTCGGAAAAGCCGCCCTCCGGCCCGACCAGCAGCGCCAGCTTCTTCTCCTTTACCGCCTGCAAGGCAGGCAGCGGATTGTTGGTCGAGGCGTCCTCGTCGCAGAAGACCAGCCGCCGTTCCTTGTCCCACCCGGTCAACAGGCGCTCGAATCTTTCCGCCTCGCGTACGTCCGGCACCGCCAGTATGCCGCATTGCTCGGCGGCCTCGACGACATTGGCACGCAGGCGGTCGATGGATGGCTTGGCCACTTGTGTGTGCTGGGTGATTACCGGCTGCAGGATGCCCGCGCCCATCTCGACCGCCTTCTGCACGAGATAGTCGAGCCGGCCCTGCTTCAGCGGCGCGAAACAATAGATGAGGTCGGGCAGGGGCGGCTGCGGCCGTTGCAGGGCCAAAACCTTGAGTTTGATCGCTTTCTTCGACTTCACGGCGATGGTCGCCGACCACTCGCCGTCGCGGCCATTGAAGACCAGGATCTCGGCGCCTTCGCCAAGCCGCAGCACATGCATGAGATAATGGCTCTGCTGCTGGCCGGCGTCGAACTCGGCATCCGCCCCGAGATCGTCAGGCACGAACAGACGTTGCATCTTGTAATTGGCGCGCATCGCCGAGGAATGGGCGAGCCGGCCGCCGGCGTCAAGTCTCGGCGGACGGATGCCACACCGGTCGAAAGCCATGATGCAAGACGTTGAGCGTCGTCGCTGGAGTGACCAGCGAAAGCTTCCTTTCGCCGAGTGAGCCGAAATCAGCGGGTGGGCCATAGCCGGCGAACGACCAGCGCAGCGCCTTGCCGCCGCGCAGCGCATAGGCTGTGCCGCCGTCCACAACCATGGCGCCGTCCGGCAGGCCGCCAAGGTCTTCAACGACAACCACGGCTGGCTTGCCGCCGGACGCCAGCCGCTCCTTGTGCAGCTTTTTGTCGACCTGCGGGGCACGCGGCTCGGCGATGCCGAAGGCTTCGCCGAAGCGGCCGACAAAATCCTTGGCCCGTTCGCGCTGGCAAAAGAAACAGGGGCGGTGTCCTGCCGCCAGCGCCGTCACCTCGTCGAGGAAAAACAGCTCGGTCCAGCCCGCTTTGCCACCAGGACGGTTTCTGCCCATCGGCTCGCGCCGCACATTGCGGAATTGGCACACACAGATGATCCATGCCTGAAGCGCCCAGCGTTTCCTGAGCAGCGTCTTGGTAGCGGGATCGTGGATGATGCCGCGATTGCCGGTGAACAGGCCGCGCTCGGGCACGGCGTGGATGGCGCCGAACGGATCGACCCGGTTCTGCAGTGGCATAGTTTTCTCTCCGGACGCGCATCTTGGCTGCTATACAGACGGCATGATATCGCTCGTGACATCATTTTCATGTCAGCAGGGTTTTGCGAATGCGGGTGCTGGTGGTTCAGAACTACGACAATACCGGCCTCGGTCAGGTTGGCGCCGCACTTGCCGAGGCCGGTGCCGATCTCGATGTGCGTCTCCCTTACAAGGGCGATCCGCTGCCGGACGACGCTGCCGGTCACGATGCCATGGTCGTGCTCGGCGGTGGCCAGAATGCGCTGGCCGATGATGAGTATCCCTATTTCCCCGCGCTGCTCGAACTGACCCGTGATTTTGCCGGCAAGGACCGCGCCGTGCTCGGCATCTGCCTTGGCAGCCAGCTCGTCGCCCGCGCCTTCGGCGGTGAGAACCGCATCGGCGGCGCCAATGAATTTGGCTGGCGCGGTGTGTCGCTGACACCGGACGCCAAGGCCGATCCGGTGCTGGGCACGCTGCCGGAAAAATTTCCGATCTTCCAGTGGCATGACGACACGTTCGAACTGCCGCAAAACGCAGTGCGGCTCGCCGGCAACGAAGTCGCCGAGAACCAGGCGTTTCGCCTCGGCCGCGCCGTCTATGGCTTCCAGTTCCATTTCGAGGCTGATCGGCCGATGGTGAAGGACTGGAGCTCTTCCTTCGCCCCGACCATTGCTTCGCGGCATCCCGATTGGGCCGACAAGCTCGATGGCGAAATGGCCCTAAACGGACCCGACGCCGATGCCGCCGGCATTGCGATTGCCCGTGCCTGGGTGGCCACGATCTAAGAGCCTGCCCGCGCGCTCCGCGTGACATAATTGGCACGCAGCCGTGAAACCGGCTGGGGAAAACCCCTTTCATCCTTGGCTTGTGTCCGACCGCCATCCTAGAAGGCGCGCGCTCTGCATTGGCTGTGCAACCGGGATGAACCTTTTGTGTGACCCGTGCGACACACCGTCGATACAGAACGCGCTTAGAAGCGCGAAATCGTCGAAACTTTGAAGCGAATTCTCCGTTTCAACGCATTGGTAACCGCCTGGTGCACAGATGCAGGAAGCTCAACAAGAGATGACGTCCGTGAAAGCAGCGCTTCTGTCCTTTGCCATGTTGTCCGCCATCGTGCTGTGCGGTCTCGGCATATATTCCGCCGATGCCGCCAACAACCACAACGCCGTCGACGGCTACGGCGTCACCGCCTCGCTTCGCTAAAACCGGCTCGCTCGCGACGCATTCTGCGACGCGACGGGGGCTCAAGCTCCCTTAATCGCCATTTCCAGGATGCGTTTGTCCGCTCCGTCGACGACGAGCGCGGTCAGCATGCCTGATTGCCAGGCAAGCGTGTCGACATTGACGCGGTTGGCCATCACCTCCGCCTCGGGGACGGGTGTGTGGCCGTGCACCACGATCTTCGGGAACAGGCCGGTGTGATCGTGGAAAACGTCGCGGATCCAGATCAGGTCCTGCGGGTCCTGCTTGTCCAGGGGAATGCCTGGCCTGATGCCGGCATGGCAGAAGAAGAAGTCGCTAAACGTTAACGAGAACGGCAGTGACCGCAGGAAATCGACATGGCTTGGCGGCATTGCCTCGAGCAGGGCCTGATGTCCCCGTCTCATCGTCTCCGCCTTGCCGAACCAGCTGGCGTCGGCGGTCAGCGACACGCCATAGGACAGCGCCGTCTGGACGCCGCCATAGCGCATGAAAAGCCCTTCCGGATCGGGGGTTCTCAGAAAATCGAGAAAGCCGATATCGTGGTTGCCGGCGAGCATCAGATGGCGCGGATCGCGTTCTCGGGCCGCGATCAGAAAATCGATGACGCCCTTGGAGTCCGGCCCGCGGTCGACATAGTCGCCGAGATGGATCACCCGCCAGTCGCGAGCCGGTTTCCATTCCAGCTCGCTCTCGATCCGCTGGTGCATGGCGGCCAGCAGGTCGAGCCGGCCATGCACGTCGCCGATTGCATAGAGACGCACACCCTCCGGCCCATGCGCGTCGAGAAAATGGATGCCGGGTTCCGCCAACGCCTCATGGTCTCCATGGTCAGGCCGTCACCGGACACTAGCGGCGGAGCTGATCCTTGCCCATGTCGGTGACCAGACGCTTTCCGCACAGCGCCAGCGTGATGTCCATCTCCTTGCGGATGATTTCCAACGCTTTGGTAACCCCTTCCTTTCCGAGCGCGCCCAGGCCGTAGAGAAATGGCCGGCCGATATAAGTGCCCTTGGCGCCGAGGCAGAGCGCCTTCAGCACGTCCTGGCCGGAGCGGATGCCGCCATCCATGTGCACTTCTATTCTGTCGCCGACCGCGTCCGCGATCTCTTCCAGCGCCATGATCGAGGACGACGCGCCATCGAGCTGGCGCCCGCCATGGTTGGAAACCACGATCGCGTCGGCGCCGGTTTTGGCCGCCATCAGCGCGTCTTCCTTGTCGAGTATGCCTTTCAGGATCAGCTTGCCGCCCCAGCGCTCCTTGATCCAGGCGACGTCCTTCCACGACAGCTGCGGATCGAACTGCTCCGTCGTCCAGGATGACAGCGAAGAGACGTCGCCGACACCCTTGGCGTGGCCGACGATGTTGCGGAAGGTGCGGCGCTTGGTGCCGGCTATGCCCAGGCACCAGCGCGGCTTGCTGGCCAGGTCGATGATGTTGGCCAGCGTCATCTTGGGCGGCGCCGAAAGCCCGTTGCGGACATCCTTGTGGCGCTGGCCGAGGATCTGCAGGTCGAGCGTCAGCACCAGCGCCGAGCATTTCGCCGCCTTGGCGCGGTCGATCAAATCGAGCACGAAATCCTTGTCGCGCAGCACATAGAGCTGGAACCAGAACGGCTTCTTCGTCACCGAGGCGACATCCTCGATCGAGCAGATGCTCATCGTCGACAGGGTGAAAGGCACGCCGAATTCCTCGGCCGCCTGCGCCGCCAGCATCTCGCCGTCGGCGTGCTGCATGCCGGTCAGGCCGGTCGGGGCCAACGCCACCGGCATAGACACTTTCTGGCCGATCATGGTCGATTCCAGCGAGCGGTTGCTCATGTCGACCAGCACGCGCTGGCGGAACTTGATCTTCTGGAAGTCTTCCTCGTTGGCGCGATAGGTGCTCTCGGTCCAGGCACCGGAATCGGCATAGTCGAAGAACATCTTGGGCACGCGCCGGCGGGCGAGATCCTTGAGGTCTGCGATGGTGAGAATGTCGCTCATGATGGTTCCCGCTTGATCGAAGTGATTAGGAGCGTCTGCGTGCCGGTTCGGTATCGGCGGCTTCCGAACGTTGCCGCAGCCTCAGCCGCGACACACGTTGCCAGTCGCCGCTGCGCTCGGCTTCGGCCATCGACCGCTCGACATAAATCATATGGTCCATCGCCGCTTGCCGGGCGCCGGCCGGATCGCCGGCTTTGACCGCGGCGTGGATTGCCTTGTGCTGCGCCAGCAGCGCCTCGCGCGCGCCGGGCACGGTGAACACCAGGAGCCGGTTCTGGAAGACGCCTTCCGACAAAAGCCGGTAGCAGGAGCGCAGCGTGTGCAAGAGCAGGATGTTGTGCGCGCATTCGCAGATCGCTTGATGGAACTCGACGTCAATCTCGGCTTCATCGTCGAAATCGCCGGTGCGGTGCGCCTCGTCCATGCGGGCCATGATGCGGTCGAGCAGCGCCAGATCCTCCGGGGTGGCGCGCCGCGCCGCATATTCGGCGGCTATGCCTTCGATCTCGCGGCGGTATTCCAGATAGTCGGTCACCGCCTTGCGATGCATCGAAATCAGGTCCGCCACCGGCTTGGTGAACAGCTGGCCGATAATGTCGGCGACATGGGTGCCGCCGCCGGCCTTGGTCGTCAGCAGCCCGCGTCCTTCCAGCGCCTTCAGCGCGTTGCGCAAGATCGGCCGCGACACGTCGAACTGGCGTGCCAGTTCGCGCTCCCCCGGCAAGCGGTCGCCGGTGCGCAACACGCCTTCGAGGATGAGGCTCTCGATCTGCTGCACCACCTCGTCAGCGGTCCGCGAATGCTCGATCCTGGAAAAAATGTCGCTCAACAGCTGTGCCTGGGAATTGAACCGGTGTCGCGCAGGATAAAGCCTGCGTCGCCAACTGGTCAAATTATTTATCCAATTGGTCGAAGCACGTCGGTTTCGCCACGCGATGCCATATCACCTTCGGCTAAACTTTGCTGTTTGCGTCACCAAGCGATTGGCCCTAGAGGGACGCGAACGCAAGAGGGTTCACAGAAACCCGGGGGACAAGCCGTGTCAGACGACCCGTCCAATCTCGAGTTCCAGCCGCGCGCCAAGGGCAGCGTCATGGGTTTCCCCGCGCATGAAGGCCGGCCCGGCGCGCTGGGCGAGGTCCATGCCCGGCCGCATCCGCTGATCGAAAAGCCGCGCGTCCTGGTGCAACTCGCCTTCATGACCGAGGGTGGTTCCGGCGTCGATCATGCCGTGCTTTCCGAACTGTCGCGGCGCCTCGGCATCGCCGCGCCCGACCGCCAGGCCCGCCATCATGCCATGAAATGGGGCAAGGGCTCGCTGCGCTGGGAGCGGCACACGGAATTCTCGACCTATCTGTGGGAAGGCCCGCTTTCCGAAGGTGGCAGGGCGCAGGAGGATACACCCTTCGGCAACGGCTTTTCGCCGCCGGGCACCGTCATTTCCGGCATCCGGCTCGAAATCCGCAAATGGACGCAGGCGAGCGAGCGGCTGATCGCCGCTTTCGACCCGACCAGCCTGTGCTACTCGCTGGTCGAGCGCGGCAATGCGGCCATCGTCACCGATTTTCGCCAGGATGGCGACGGTATGACCCGCATCCTGGTGCTCGATCGCGGCCTGACGCCGGCGCGCACCGGGGCACTGTCGCAGCGGCTGATCGACATCGAAACCTACCGGACGCTCGCCATGCTCGGCCTGCCTTTGGCGCTGACCTTGTCGGGCCGCGCCCGCCGCATCGAGGACAGGCTGGCCCAGACCACGTTGGAAATGAAGGTCGCCGAGACCCGCGACAGCCAGACGCTGCTAGCCGACCTGACCGAGCTTGCCGCCGAACTGGAAGCCGACGCTGCCTCCAGCCTGTACCGCTTCGGCGCCAGCCGCGCCTATGACGGCATCGTCGTCGAGCGGCTGGAAGCGCTGGAGGAAGAGGCCGTGCCCGGCTACGACACCTGGGGCGGGTTTTTGCAGCGCCGCGTCGCACCCGCCATGCGCACCTGCCGCTCGGTCGAAGAGCGCCAGGCCAACCTGTCGCGCAAACTGACCCGCGCCACGACGCTGCTGCGCACCTGGGTCGATGTCGAGGTCGAGAAGCAGAACCGCGACCTGCTCGCCTCGATGAACAACCGCGCCCGCCTGCAACTGCGCCTGCAGCAGACCGTCGAAGGCCTCTCGGTCGCCGCCGTCTCCTACTATGTCGTCGGCCTCATCGGCTATGTCGCCAAGGGCGCCTCGATCTTCGGCCATGCTTTCGCACCCGAGGTGGTCACCGCCGCCTCGGTGCCGGTCGCCATCCTGCTGGTCTGGTGGGGCGTGCGCCGCGTGCGCCAGATGCATTCCGAGCCGGCCAAGCATCCCGGCGAATAGCGGCAGATTGCCGCTGCGGAAGCTTGTTCCGGCCCGACGCGGCAGCCTCCCGCCGCCACAACATTTGCAACCGGCACGCTTCACTGGTAAAAGATTTTGACCAGTCAAGCAAAGTGAGACTGCTGATGTCCGGCCTGGCCATGCCGAAACCAGATGACGCCACGATGCGCCGGCGCGACGAGATCGTCGCCGACATGCGCATCATCGTGCCGGGCGAGGGCGTGGTCGACGCGGCCAATGCCATGCGCGCCTTCGAGAGCGATGGCCTGACCGCCTATCGGCAATTGCCTCTGGTCGTCGTTCTGCCCGAGACGGTGGCGCAGGTCTCCCGCGTGCTGAAATACTGCAACGACCGTAACATCCGCGTCGTGCCGCGCGGCTCCGGCACCTCGCTGTCCGGCGGTGCGCTGCCGCTGGAAGATGCGGTGCTGCTGGTCATGAGCCGTTTCAACCGTATTCTTACGATCGATTTCCCCAATCGTATCGTCGTCGCTCAGCCGGGCGTCACCAATCTCGGCATCACCATCGCCGTCGAGCAGGAGGGCTTCTACTACGCCCCCGATCCATCCTCCCAGATCGCCTGCTCGATCGGCGGCAACGTCGCGGAGAATTCCGGCGGCGTGCACTGCCTGAAATACGGCCTCACCGCCAACAATGTGCTCGGCATCGAGATGGTGCTGATGAACGGCGAGGTGGTGCGGCTAGGCGGCAGCCATCTCGACGCCGAAGGCTACGACCTGCTTGGCGTCATGACCGGTTCGGAAGGCCTGCTCGGCGTCGTCACCGAAGTCACGGTCCGCATATTGAAGAAACCGGAGACGGCGCGCGCGCTGCTGATCGGCTTTCCGACCAGCGAACAGGGCGGCCAGTGCGTCGCCGACATCATCGGCGCCGGCATCATTCCGGGCGGCATGGAGATGATGGACCGGCCGGCGATCCACGCGGCGGAGGATTTCGTCCATGCCGGCTATCCGCTCGATGTCGAGGCGCTGCTGATCGTCGAGCTCGACGGACCGGGTGTCGAGGTCGATCATCTCATCACCGCGGTCGAGGCGATCGCCATCCGCAACGGTTCGACCACCTGCCGCATCTCGCAGTCCGAGCAGGAGCGGCTGAGCTTCTGGGCCGGGCGCAAGGCGGCATTTCCCGCGGTCGGCCGCATCTCGCCCGACTATTACTGCATGGACGGCACCATTCCGCGCAAGGAACTGCCGCGTGTGCTCGCCGGCATGCGCGAACTGTCGCAGAAATACGGTCTCGGCGTCGCCAATGTGTTTCACGCCGGCGATGGCAATCTACATCCGCTGATCCTCTACGATGCCAATGTTCCCGGCGAACTCGACAAGGCCGAAAGTTTTGGCGCCGACATATTGCGGCTCTGCGTCAAGGTCGGCGGCGTGCTCACCGGCGAACACGGCGTGGGCGTCGAGAAGCGCGACCTGATGCCGGAAATGTTCAACCAGGTCGATCTCGACCAGCAGATGCGCGTCAAATGCGCCTTCGATCCCAACCATCTGCTCAACCCGGGAAAAGTCTTCCCGCAACTGCGCCGCTGCGCGGAGCTTGGGCGCATGCATGTGCACCGGGGACAGGTTGCGTTCCCGGAGATTCCGAGGTTTTGAAGGGATGCTGTTCCGGCACCAGACCCTTGCGGCCATTGCGTCGGGCGAAGTGACGCTCGCCTTTCACCGCTGGAAGCGGCCGACGGTCAAGGCCGGCGGGCGGGTGCGGACGGGGTCGGGCGTCGTGCTGATCGGCGACATCGCGATCGTGGACATGTTCGCGTTAACCGAAAAGGATGCGACCGCGGCCGGCCTTCCGACACTTGGAGCCCTTCAGGCGATGCTTGGGCCCGATAACGGCACTCCAGTCTATCGCATCGAACTCAACGGCATCGAACCCGACGAACGCGTTTCCCCACGCAACGAGGGCCTTTCCGATGAGGATTGGCACGCCCTGACTCTGCGCTTTGCCCGTTGGGACAAGACATCACCCGGCTACTTCCCGTCGATCCTGCGGGCTATCGGCGCCAATCCAGAAGTGCCGGCCGCCGTCCTCGCGGCGCACGCCGGCGTCGACAAGCTGAAGTTCAAGCAGGATGTCCGCAAGCTTGGGGAATTCGGTCTCACCGAGAGCCTCGAGGTCGGTTACCGGCTGTCGCCAAGGGGCGAAGCCGTGCTCGAAAAACTCAGGGAGCACAGGCTTTGACGACTTTCACCCCGACCACGTCAGACGAAGTGCTGTCCTCCGTGACCTGGGCGGTGGTGGAAGAGTCGCCGATCGAAATCCTTGGTCACGGCTCCAAGCGCGGCATTGGCCGGCCGCTGCAGACGGAGCATACGCTCGATTTGTCGAAACTCACCGGCGTCACCCTCTATGAGCCCGCCGAACTGGTGCTGTCGGCAAAGGCCGGCACGCCCTTGGCCGAGATCGAGAAGCTGCTGGCGGAAAACGGCCAGCAACTGGCCTTCGAGCCGATGGATTACGGCCCGTTGCTCGGCGGCGAGCCCGGCAAGGGCACGATCGGCGGCGTGCTTGGCGCGAACCTGTCGGGTCCGCGCCGGCTGAAGGCGGGGGCGGCGCGCGATCATATCCTCGGCATTAACGTCGTGTCGGGCCGTGGCGAAGCCTTCAGGTCGGGCGGCCGCGTGGTCAAGAACGTCACCGGCTATGACATGTCGAAGCTGATGGCCAACAGCTGGGGCACGCTGGCCGTGTTCACCGACGTCACCTTCAAGGTGCTGCCGGCTGCCGAGACTGAAGTCACGCTCGCCATCCGTGGTCTGCTCGACGATGCCGCGGCAAACGTCATGGCCCTGGCGCTCGGCTCCAGTGCGGAAGTGTCGAGTGCCGCCCATCTGCCCGAGCGCATTGCCGCGCGTGTCGCCGGCGGCGCGCTAGGCAGTGAGGCCGCAACGCTGCTGCGCGTCGAAGGTTTTGGCCCGTCCGTCGCCTACCGCATCGCCCGGCTGAAGACACTGCTCGGCAAGGCCGGGCCGCTGGAGGAGATTGCCGGCGAGGCTTCGCAGCTGATCTGGCGCGATGTGCGCGATATCAGGCCTTTCGCCGACGGCACCGAGAAACCGGTCTGGCGCGTGTCGATGGCACCCTTTCACGCGCATCAGATGGTTCTGACCTTGCGCATGCAAGCGGCCGTCAGTGCCTTCTACGACTGGCAGGGCGGGCTGGTGTGGCTGCGCATGGAAGAGGGCGACCCTGAAGCTTCTTTGCTGCGCGGCCTGTTGCGCAAACATGGCGGCGGGCATGCGACGCTGGTGCGCGCCGCCCCCGCCCATCGCGCCGCTTTGCCTGTCTTCGAGCCGCAGCCGCCGGCGTTGGCCGCGCTCAGCCAGCGGCTGAAGCAGGAATTCGACCCGAGGAACCTCCTCAATCCCGGCCGCATGGCCTAGGAAATCAGCAAATGCAAACCAGTTTTTCCCTTGCCCAGCTCGCCGATCCGCATGTCGCGGAATCGGAGAAGATCCTGCGCAAATGCGTGCATTGCGGCTTCTGCACCGCCACTTGCCCGACCTATGTGACGCTCGGCAACGAACTCGATTCGCCGCGCGGGCGCATCTATCTGATCAAGGACATGCTGGAAAACGGCCGTCCGGCCGACAAGGAAATCGTCACCCATATCGACCGCTGCCTGTCGTGCCTGGCCTGCATGACCACGTGCCCCTCGGGCGTCAACTACATGCATCTGGTCGATCATGCCCGCGCCCATATCCAGGAGACCTACAAGCGTCCGCTGGTTGACCGGCTGACCCGTGCCATGCTGGCCTTCGTGCTGCCCTATCCCCAGCGCTTTCGCGCCGCGCTCAAACTGGCGAAGCTGGGAAAGCCGTTCATCGGCTTGCTCGAAAAGGTCCCGGCATTGAAGCCTCTCGGTGCGATGCTCAAGCTCGCGCCGGGGTCGATCCCCACAGCTTCACCGATGGCCTCCCCGGGCGTCCATCCCGGGCAGGGGACGAAAAAGGGCCGCGTCGCCATTCTCACCGGTTGCGCGCAATCCGTGCTTGATCCCGCCATCAATGACACGACGATTTCGCTGCTGACGCGGCTCGGCGTCGAGGTCGTGGTGCCGCCGGGCGAGGGCTGCTGCGGCGCGCTGGTTCACCATATGGGGCGCGAGGAGGCCGCGCTTGCCTCGGCCAGGCAGAATGTCGATGCCTGGACGCGCGCCATCGAGGAAGGCGGGCTCGATGCCATCATCATCACCGCCTCGGGCTGTGGCACGACAATCAAGGATTATGGCTTCATGCTGCGGCTTGATCCGGCCTATGCCGACAAGGCCGCGCGCGTCTCGGCGCTGGCCAAGGACATCACCGAATATCTGGCGAGCCTCGACCTGCCGGAGCCGGTGCGCAAACCGGGCACGGTCGTCGCCTATCACTCGGCCTGCTCGATGCAGCACGGCCAGAAGATCATCCGCCAACCAAAGGAACTGTTGGCCAAGGCGGGTTTCATCGTGCGCGAGCCGCGCGAGGGTCATTTGTGCTGCGGCTCGGCCGGCACCTACAACATCCTGCAATCCGAGATTTCGGCAAAACTGCGCGATCGCAAGGTGAAAAACATCGAGGCGACAGGTGCGGAAATCGTCGCCACCGGCAACATCGGCTGCATCACGCAGATCGCGTCGGCCGCGAAGCTGCCCGTGGTGCACACGATCAAGCTGCTGGACTGGGCCTATGGCGGAGAGCCGCCAAAATTGCTTTGATTGCGGCACACCCATTGATGGGACTGCCGGCATGCCCAACTCAGAGTCCGAGGAAATTGAAACGATCGTTCGGCTGCTGTCGGATCGATCGCCCGCGACTTTTCAAGCCCATTATGCCGAATGCGAAGCAATCATCGCTCGACATTTTAGGGACGGGTCCGAATTCCTGTTTGCACTGATCAAAGCGGCGGTAGAGGCTGATGTTCAGCAAATCACTCTGATTAACGACGCCGTTTCATTTCTCGACGACGCCCATCTGGCCCGCCTGGCATTTTTTCTGCAAGGGGAAGCGAAACGCGGCACAGATGTTGAAGACCTATTGTCCCATGCCATGCTGCAGGCCCCAGACCTGTTTCCAGACAGTGTGCTGGCCACCAGTTACGATTTTGCAGATTGGCAGGAGCACGCCGATCCGCGTTCACCGCCAATCTGTCAACACTTTGTCTTCGAAGGCGGCTCTCCGGGCGACTCGCCCTTTCCCGCGCACCACAATCACCCTACCTGGCATCTGCCAACTATCGGACGGCCATATGCTGTCGGCGGCATGGGTTCGGCAACGTGCCCGATCTGCCGGCAGAAATTGACACACCTAGTTACCCTGGACGATTTTGGAGACCCGACGGTATCCGTTCCTAGGCTCTGTATCGAAACCTGTACGAATTCTCTCGAGCCGACCTACTATTCCCACGACGCTGCCGGCGTGCCGACACCGATAGCGCCGTTCCATTCCGCCTATGATTTCACGTCGGATCCAGCCACAGCGGAAAGCACTGTCCGTCTTGCACCCACGCCGCCGCGCTGGCTTAGGCAGTCGTATGGGATCAGCAATTCGCGGCAAAACCTGTTTCGGCTTGGCGGCTTGCCATCATGGGTTCAGGGGCCGCAATTTCCGCGGGTTCCCGGAACGGATCGGGAAATGAAATTTCTTCTCCAGTTCGATTCGCTGGCCGGCTTCTTCTGGGGCAGCGGCGGCATGCTTTACGTTTTCTGGGACGAAGAATCCCGGATCACATGCCATGTGCCGCAATACACCTGACGGAAGCAGTTACTCCGCCGCAAGCCTGTCCGCCGTGCCGTAGGTCGCCTCATAGAGCGCGCGCTGGCGGCTGAGCGCCACCATCGTGTTGCGCAGCAGGATCGCCACCGTGATCGGGCCGACGCCGCCCGGCACCGGCGTGATCCAGGAGGCGACCTCGCGCACGCTTTCGGTGTCGACGTCGCCGACGATGCGGCTCGTCCCGTCCGGCCCGATCTCCGAATTGATGCCGATGTCGATGACGGCAGCCCCCGGCTTCACCATGTCGGCCTTGATCAGCCGCGGCTTGCCGACGGCGACGAACAGCGCATCGGCGCGCCGGGCATGGGCTGCGACCGATCGCGTCATGTGGTGGCAGACCGTCACCGTCGCGCCTTCGCTCATCAGCAGGAAGGCGATCGGCTTGCCGACGATTTCCGAATGGCCGACGATGACCACTTCCAGCCCCTTGAGGTCAAGTCCGGTTTCCCTAAGCAGTTCGACAGAGGCAGCTGCTGTGCAGGGCGCCAGATCGAGCTGGTTGTAGACGATGTTGCCGATCGAGGCTGGGTGCATGCCTTCGACATCCTTGAGCGGATGCACCGCCGCCTGCAGCGTCTTGACCGAAATATGCGCCGGCACCGGCCGCTGGATGATGATGCCGGTGACGCGCGGATCGGCGTTCAGTCCGTGGATGGCCGCTTCCAGTTCACCTGACGTGATGGTGGCGGGAAAACGCCGCTCCTCGAAATCGATGCCGGCGAGCTGGGCCTTGGCGCGCTGGTTGCGCACATAGACGTCAACCGCATCGGTATCGCCGACGGTGATCGAGATCAGCTTGGGTGGAAAACCCTCGGCCTTGGCAATCGCCGCATCCTCGCGCACGGCGGCGATGATGCGCTGGGCAACCGGGCCGCCCTTGAGATAGCGGCTGTCGTCGGACAGGGACATGGATGGGGCTCTTTTCTTGCGTTGGCGCCGACATAGCAAAAGACCATCGAAAATGGCAGCACGAAAGCGAACCGCCATGTCTTTGCGCGACGCAACGACGCGGGCCGTGTCGCAGACGTCGATCAAAAAAGAAGGGCAGCGCGGTTTCCCGTGCTGCCCTTCCTGACCGACCGCATCCCCATACGGCCCGTCCCCCGTTATTCCTTCCGACTTCAGGAAACGATGTGTTTCCTGATCTGGTGATTCGCTGGAGCTACTATATCACCTCGACCGTGGTTCCGACATTGACCCGCTCATAGAGGTCGACCACGTCCTCGTTGCGCATGCGGATACAGCCCGACGACACCGCGCCACCGATCGTCCAGGGCTGGTTGGTGCCGTGGATGCGGTACTCGGTCGTGCCGAGATAGAGCGCGCGCGCGCCGAGCGGGTTCTCGATACCGCCGGCCAGATAGGTCGGCAGATAACGGCCCTTGGCGGCTTCGCGCTTGATCATCTGCGCCGGCGGACGCCAGTCCGGCCACTCGCGCTTGTTGGTGATCTTGTGCGTGCCCGACCATTCGAAGCCGGGCTTGCCGGTGCCGACGCCGTAGCGCCGTGCCTTGCCGTTCTTCTCGACCAGGAAGAGGAAATTCTGCGTCGTATCGATGACGATCGTCCCCGGCTTCTGCGGGCCGTCATAGGCGACTTCCTGCGGCAGGTAGATCGGGTTGATCTGCGGGCGCATCACCATGCGTTTGGCCGGTGCCTGCACAGCGGCCGTCTGCACGCGATCGGGTTGCGCCGGTTGCGCGTAGCGCAGGCGCGGCTGCTGGCGGTTCTGCCGCACGATGCCGGGTGCATTGCCAAGTTGCAGCACCCAGGGGGCGGAAAGGTCGGGGCTCACCATCACCGGCGGCCTGTCGGCATAACGGTCGCCAGCAACTGCGGGTGTGACGCCGGCAAACACGGCCGCGGCGCCGAGCACGGAAAACAAAACTCTCTTCATCGGGAACGCACCTTGATCGTCTTGATAAAACCGGGTGGAAACGCTCCCCGGTTCAGCGATCATTGGCGCGCAAGCAGCAACCGAAACATGAATCGGAATGCGTAAAATGCGGCTTTGTCAGTAAACCTTTTGGTGTGGTTACCGCCGGGTTCAGGAATCTGGTAAAGCCACAGTAAATGCAGCGCAAAGGCGCGTTAACGGATGGATTTTTCGCAATGAGCCATGAAAACACCGGCCTGCTTGCCGGCCCCGACGGTGTCGCGCGCTGCTTCTGGCACGGCAACCTGCCCGACTATCTCCACTACCATGATCATGAATGGGGTCGGCCGGTGGCCGACGACCGCAGGCTGTTCGAAAAGATCTGCCTTGAAGGCTTCCAGTCGGGCCTGTCATGGCTGACCATCCTGCGCAAGCGCGAGAATTTTCGCGAGGCCTTCGCCGGCTTCGACTTCGACAAGGTCGCCGCCTTCACCGACAAGGATGTCGAGCGCCTGCTCGGCAATGCCGGCATCATCCGCCATCGCGGCAAGATCGTCTCGACCATCAACAACGCCAAACGCGCCCGCGAGATGGTCGACGAGTTCGGCTCGCTCGCAGCCTGGTTCTGGAAGTTCGAACCCGGCAAGGAGGAACGGCCCAAAATTGTCGACCTCGCCCATCTGCGCGCCAACCCGACGACGGCGGTCTCGGTTCGGATTTCGAAGGAATTGAAGAAGCGCGGCTGGAGTTTTGTCGGTCCGACCACGGTCTATGCCTTCATGCAAGCCATGGGCCTGGTCAACGACCATCTCGAAGGCTGTGTCTGCCGCAAGCAGGTCGAGAAGGAACGCAAGGCGTTCAAGCGGCCGGCGTAGCGTTCAGGTGCCGTTGGCGCTGGCCAGGAAAAGGCCGGCGATGATCGCCACTACTGTAGCCACCGTCGGATAGATCACCAGCAGGCCGGTCACCAATGCGTCGCGCAGGGAAGGTCCCTTGCCGGTGTCGGCCGGTACGTCGAACGGCCCGGCGGCCTGGCCAACCGGTTTCGGCGCATGGGTGCCGGCCGGGCGCAGGCGCGCAGGCAATTCGCCGGCATCGCTGTTGGCATGGAATTTCACTGCGCTGGTCATGTCCCGAACCCCTTCATGTCCTGCGCTGTATCGGCCGAGATTGTGTCGGCACGATGCCGCGCCCATGGCGGGATTGTTTCATTTTCGGTGCATTTTCGTTTCAAGGAGGTTCGACTCTGTCCATTTCGGGTCCGGACAGACCTAGGGTGCCACCCTTGCCGCTATCGGCTGCATCGGTTAGGAAACGCGCGCTGTGGGACGCGGTAAATTTACCGAGCCACGAAGCCACGAAACATCAGGTGCCCAATTCATGGCCGACAAATCGGAAAAGACGAAAGCGCGGCTGCCGCGCGGTTTTGCCGACCGCAGCGCCGAGGACATCCGCGCCGTCGAGAAGATGATGGCGACGATCCGCTCGGTCTATGAGCTCTACGGTTTCGAACCCGCCGACCAGCCGCTGATCGAATACACCGATGCGCTCGGCAAATTCCTGCCCGACCAGGACCGGCCGAATGAAGGCGTGTTCTCCTTCCAGGACGATGACGACCAGTGGCTGTCGCTGCGCTATGACCTGACCGCGCCGACGGCGCGTTTCGTCGCCGAGAATTACGAGCGCCTGCCAAAGCCCTACCGCAGCTACCGCTCTGGCTGGGTGTTCCGCAACGAGAAGCCCGGCCCCGGCCGCTTCCGCCAGTTCATGCAGTTCGACGCCGACACGATCGGCACGCCGGGCGTCGCCGCCGACGCCGAAATGGCGATGATGATGGCCGACGTCATGGAAGCCCTCGGCATCAAACGCGGCGACTACGTCATCCGCGTCAACAACCGCAAGGTGCTGGATGGCGTGCTGGAGGCGATCGCCCTTGGCGGCGAAGAGAATGCCGGCCGCCGGCTGACCGTGCTGCGCGCCATCGACAAGCTGGACAAGCTCGGGCCGGAAGGGGTGAAGCTGCTGCTCGGCCCTGGCCGCTGGGATGGCGGCAAGGAAGGCGAAGGCGACTTCGCCAAGGGCGCCGGGCTAAACAACGGGCAAGCCGAGGCGGTTCTGCAGGCAACGGCGAGAAATGCACAAGCCGGCCAGGATTCAATGGTCAATTCGAACGCAACCTACCAGGAAGGTGTCAGCGAACTCGCGACGATCGAAGCCCTGGTCAGGGCGGCGGGATATGGCGAAGACCGTATCGCCATGGACCGCTCCGTGGTGCGCGGCCTCGAATACTACACCGGCCCGGTCCTCGAGGCCGAGCTGCTGGCCGAAATCCCCAATGAGGACGGGCAGATCGTGCGCTTCGGCTCGGTCGGTGGCGGTGGCCGCTACGACGGTCTGGTCTCGCGCTTCCGCGGCGAGCCGGTGCCGGCGACCGGTTTTTCCATTGGCGTCTCCAGGCTGATGACGGCGCTTAAGAATCTCGGCAAGCTCGACAGCGCCGATGTGATCGCGCCGGTCGTCGTCCTGGTCATGGACAAGGACACCGACAGCCTCGGCCGCTACCAGAAGATGGTGAGCGAGCTGCGCGCCGCCGGCATCCGTTCCGAAATGTATCTTGGCGGCGCCGGCATGAAGGCGCAGCTGAAATATGCCGACCGGCGTGGTTGCCCGGTCGCCATCATCCAGGGCGGCGACGAGCGCGCCAAGGGCGAGCTGCAGATCAAGGACCTGATCGAAGGTGCGCGCATGTCGGCGGAAATCACCGACAATGCCGAATGGCGCGCCGCCCGCCCGGCGCAGGTGACGGTGGCGGAAGGTGAATTGGTCGCCGAGGTGAAGAAGATTTTGGTGGCGCAGGCTGCCGATCGCGCAAAGGGTGGCGCTTGAACACCCCCCTCTGGCCTGCCGGCCATCTCCCCCTCAAGGGGGGAGATTGGATGTCGTTTGGGCTTTCGCCAATCTCCCGCGTTGAAGAAGAGGCGCCGAGCCTCAAGCTGCCGATCTCCCCCCTTGAGGGGGAGATGTCCGGCAGGACAGAGGGGGGTGCCTCGCGCCCATCCTATCCATGACCTCCCGCTACCCCGCCATCGCAGCCGACATCACAAACCTCTTCGCCGCGCGCGACACACACGCGGTCGAGGTCGCCGTCCTGCAGCCGGCGGACCCGTTCCTCGACATGGCCGGCGAGGATCTGCGCCGTCGCATTTTCCTCACCGAAAGCGAGACCGGGCAGACATTGTGCCTGCGGCCGGAATTCACCATTCCGGTCTGTCTCGACCATATAAGCTCGCAGGCCGGCACGCCGCGGCGCTATTCCTACCTGGGCGAAGTGTTTCGCCAGCGCCGCGAAGGCGGCAACGAGTTCTTCCAGGCCGGCATCGAGGATCTTGGCGATCGCGACACGGCGGAAGCCGATGCCCGCTCCGTGGCCGACGCGCATGCGCTGCTGTCGCTGGTACTGCCGGGCCAGGCGCTGACGATCACGCTTGGCGACCAGGGTATCTTCGAGGCGGTGCTGGCCGCGCTTGGCCTGCCGCGCGGCTGGCGCATGCGGCTGGCCCGTGCCTTCGGCTCGGCGCCGATGCTGCAGGCTGCACTTGCCGATCTCGCCAATCCGCCGCGCAACGGCCAGCTCTCTGGCGAGGTCGCCGCCCTTGTCCTAGACGGGGATATCGAAGGCCTTTCGGCACACATCGCCGGTGGCATGGAACAGGCCGGCCTGTCGGCATCGGCCGGGCGCTCGCCCACGGACATTGCACGGCGGCTGATCGAGAAAGCCGAATTGCGCAGCGTGCGGCTGTCGAACGAGGCCTTCGCGGCCCTGAAGAACTTTCTGGCGATCGACGTGCCGCTCGATGGCGCGGCTGAGGCGCTGGAAAGCTTTGCCGCCGGTGCCGGGCTGTTGCTGGGTGCCGCGCTGGAGAAATTCGCCGCCCGTGCCAAGGCGATCGAGGCGCATGGCTTGCCGGCCGGGAAAATCCGCTACGACGCCGCCTTCGGCCGTCCGCTCGACTATTACACCGGTGTGGTCTTCGAAATCGCGGCGCAAGGCGGCGAGCGTCCCCTGGCCGGCGGCGGCCGCTACGACCGGCTGCTGACGCTGCTTGGCGCCAAGACAGCCATCCCTGGCGTCGGCTTTTCCGTCTGGCTCGACCGCATCGAGGCGTTGCGGGAGACGGCATCATGATCACGTTGGCGATCCCATCGAAAGGCCGGCTCAAGGAGCAGGCGCTGGAGGTGCTGGCCAAGGCCGGCCTCGCCATCAGCCTGCCCGGCGACGAGCGCAAATATCACGCCCGCGTCGAGGGCCTGGACAATGTCGAGGTCGCCTTCCTGTCGGCTTCCGAAATATCGGGCGAGATCGGCCAGGGCGCGGTTGATCTCGGCATCACCGGCGAGGATTTGGTGCGCGAAAACCTCGCCGACTGGGAAGCCCGCGCCGAGATCGTTGCCCGTCTCGGCTTCGGCCATGCCGATGTCGTGGTGGCGGTGCCCGAGATCTGGCTCGATGTCGACACCATGGCCGATCTCGACGACGTCGCGGCCGATTTCCGCCAGCGCCATGGACGGCGGCTGCGCATCGCCACCAAATACTGGCGGCTGACGCAGCAATTCTTTTCGCAGAAGCACGGTATCCAGGTCTATCGCATCGTCGAGAGCCTGGGTGCCACGGAAGGCGCGCCGGCGGCTGGACTTGCCGATGTCATCGTCGACATCACCACCACCGGCTCGACCCTGCGCGCCAACCACCTCAAGGTGCTGGGCGACGGTGTGGTGCTGAAGTCGCAGGCCTGTCTGGTGGCGTCGAAGAAGGCGCGTGCGGCAGCAGATGAGGCGCTGCTGCGCGACATCGCTGCGAAGATGGCAGCGGCGGTCGGATAGCGATCCCGCCCTCCAGCGGCACAGAACTCTCAGTACCATCGATAGGATTTCCACTGCCCCGCCGGGCTGATAGACTCGATGCGGCCTGGGGAGGAGACAGCGATGCCGGTTAATCTCGACGAGCTGAAGAACGCCACCAATCTGCGCGGCCGCGGCGCGCGCGCCGGCAGCGTCTTTATCGCGCCCGTCGATGGCAGGGCGCATGTCTCGGGCGAGCGCAAGGTGCCGTTGCTCGACAAGACCATTCCGGCGCTTTTCTCCGACACCGCCAGCAAATACGCCACGCAGGATGCCGCCGTTTTCGTCGGCCAGGACAAGCGCTTCACCTGGAGCGAGCTGTCGGACACGGTGGATGCGCTGGCCGCGGGCTTCCTGGCGCTCGGTCTCGAAAAGGGCGACCGTGTCGGCATCTGGTCGCCCAACCGCTGGGAATGGCTGGTGACGCAGTTCGCCACCGCCCGCATCGGCCTGATCCTGGTCAACATCAACCCGGCCTACCGGCTGACCGAACTCGAATATGCGCTGAACAAGGTCGGCTGCAAGGCATTGGTCACGGCCGCCAGTTTCAAGACTTCCAACTATCTCGGCATGATCGAGACACTCGCGCCGGAGATCGCCAAGGCCACGCCGGGCAAGCTGAAGGCGCAAAAATTGCCGGCGCTGAAAATCGTCATCCGCATGGGCGAGGACAATTCGCCAGGCATGTTCAATTTCGCCGACGTGCTGGCCATGGCCGGCCGCGACGAGCATGACAGCCTCGACCGAATTTCCGAGGGGCTGAAGCCGAACGACGCCATCAACATCCAGTTCACCTCGGGCACGACGGGCGCACCCAAGGGCGCGACGCTGACGCACCACAACATCGTCAACAACGGCAATTTCGTCACCTCGGCGATCAAGCTCACCGTTGACGACCGGCTCTGCATCCCGGTGCCGCTCTATCATTGCTTCGGCATGTCGATGGGCACGATGGGTTGCGTCACCAAGGGCGCGACCATGGTGTTTCCGGGCGAGGGCTTCGACCCCGGCGCGACGCTGACGGCCGTGGCGCAGGAGCGCTGCACCGGCCTCTATGGCGTGCCGACCATGTTCGTCGGCATGCTCGACCATGCGGATTTCGCAAGCTTCGATCTCTCCAGCCTGCGCACCGGCATTATGGCCGGCTCGCCATGCCCAATCGAGGTGATGAAGAAGGTGGTGTCGCTGATGCATATGTCCGAGGTGACCATCGCCTATGGCATGACCGAGACCAGCCCGGTGTCCTTCCAGAGCGGCGTCGACGACCCGCTGGAAAAACGCGTCTCGACGGTCGGCCGCATCCATCCTCATGTCGAGGTCAAGGCCATCGATGCCGATGGCGCCACCGTTGCGGTCGGCGCGCCGGGCGAACTCTGCACGCGCGGCTATTCGGTGATGAAAGGCTATTGGGACGACGCCGAAAAGACCCGCGAGGCGATCGACGCCGACGGCTGGATGCACACCGGCGACCTCGCGACAATCGACGCCGAGGGCTATTGCAACATCGTCGGCCGGGTCAAGGACATGGTCATCCGCGGCGGCGAGAACGTCTATCCCAGGGAGGTCGAGGAATTCCTCTACCGCCATCCCAAGGTCAGGGAAGTGCAGGTGTTCGGCATTCCCGACCAAAAGTATGGCGAGGAACTGTGCGCCTGGATCGTGCTCAAGCCCGGACAGATCGCCACCGAACAGGAAATCAGAAACTTCTGCGCGGGCCAGATCGCCCACTACAAGATCCCCCGCCACATCCGCTTCCGCACCGAATTGCCGATGACGGTGACCGGCAAGCCGCAGAAGTTCCTGATGCGCCAGGCGATGGTCGAGGAACTGGGGCTGGTGACGCAGAAGACCGCGTGAAAAACGCTTCGATCTGTCGGTGCGTGAATGCAGCCAAGGTTCGCAGAAGCGCACAGGGGCTTGAATGACTGGTTTCGGACGATCGGCGATTTCCTACGCGATGCCCCTCGCTGCGCTGGCGATGGCTGTCGCGGTCAGAGCCAGCGGGTTGTCGGTGGACCAGGGGTCGCTGAACGCCAGGATCCTTGTCGGCGCGCTGTCGTGTGCGATCATGTTCGTCACCATTTTCGTGGTGCTCGACCACGCCGAGGCGGTAGCGCGGCGGGTCGGGGAGCCGTACGGCACGCTGGTGCTGACGTTTGCCGTCACGGCAATCGAAGTGTCGATCATTGTTTCCATGATGCTGCATGGAGAGAACAACCCGACGCTGGCACGGGAGTCCGTCTTCTCGACGGTGATGATCACATCAACCGGCGTTGTCGGCATGTGTCTCGCGCTTGGCGGCTGGCGTCATCGCAAGCAGGCCATCGTGCGGCAAGGGACCAGTGCCTATCTGGCGGTTCTGATCGCGCTGACCGTCATGACGCTTATTCTGCCGACCTACACCCAGACCACGGATCCCGGCACGTTTTCGGCAGCCCAACTTGGTTTCGTCAGCGTCCTTTCAGTGCTGCTCTATGCAAGCTTCGTGTTCGCGCAGACCGTCCGGCACCGGGAAGACTTCATCCAGAGACAACCACACGACGTTTCGGTGCGCGCTGCCCCTCACGAGAACATCTCTGCCAGCGCTCTGCTGCTGATGGCCGGCCTGATCGGAATTGTCATGCTCGCCGAACAGGTCGCGGCAAGTGTCGAAGATACGCTCGTTGCCTACCAGGTGACCCAGGCTGACAGCATTGTGGGGGCAATGATCGCGGGGCTGGTGTTGATGCCGGAGGCCATTTCGGCGGTGCGCGCTTCACTCAACAACGAGCTGCAGCGCGGCTTGAATGTCGCGATGGGTTCGGCTTGCGCCACGATCGGGCTGACCATACCGGGAGTCGCAGCCGCCAGCCTGCTCACGGGGAGAGGACTGACCCTGGGGCTGCCGGCTACTGATGCGGTCCTTTTGGTCCTGGCGCTTTTCATATGCAATGTAAGCTTCAGCACTGAAAGAACGACGTTCTTGACCGGAATGGTCCATCTTGTCGTATTTTTTACTTATCTATTTCTGATATTTATACCATGAAAGCTGCGGTAGAAGCGAAGCGCCAAGGCTCCAACATCCTTCGCTATCTCAGACCCCGGATTTGAGGTGGTCGATGAAGGCGCGCAGCTTCGGCAGGATCTGGCGCTTGCCGGGATGATAGAGGAAGACGCCCGGCGTCGTCGCGGCGATGGTGTCCAGCACGGGCTCGAGTTTTCCCTGGGCAATCGGACCTTCGGCGACAGGTCGAGGGATCTGCGCCAGCCCAATCCCACGCATCGCGGCTCCGAGCAATGTCGGATAGTCATGCGCGATCAGCGGGCCTGAAACGATGGCCTCGATCGCCTCGTTTCCGTCGACGAATGTCCAGGGTGCGATGGCGCCGTTCGAACGGCGCAAGCGCAGGCAGGCGTGGTGGCGCAAGTCGTCGACACGTTCTGGGCGCCCATGGCGCTCGAAATAGTCGGGGCTGCCGACGACCACGAACGAGAATGACGGTGTCAGCCGGACCGCGACCATGTCGGTCGCAATGAACTGGCCGAGGCGAATGCCGGCATCGAACCCGCCGGTCGCCAGATCGACCATCTCGTCGCTCGCCGCGATCTCCAGTTCGACTTCGGGATAGGCCTGGCAGAAAGACGCGATCACCGGCTCCAGGATCAACGGCACGACGGCGCGCGGCACCGACAGGCGCAGCAAGCCGGTCGGCCGCCGGCCGACATCCCGCGCGGCCTCGCCGGCGGCGACGATCTCCTCGAAGGCAGGGCCGGCACGGTCGAGGAAGCGCTGACCGGCCTCGGTCAGGCCGACGCTGCGTGTCGTGCGGACAAACAACGCCGCACCGATGCGGGCTTCCAGCGCGCGCACCGCCTGGCTTACGGCCGAAGGCGTCACGCCGAGATCGGCAGCGGCGCGGCGGAAGTTGCGGCGCCTGGCGACCGCCAGGAACACCTCGACGCCCTCAAGCGCCCCATGCCGGATTGTGTAGTTCTGCTTCATGGCCTGTTTCTATTATAGCGGATAGTTGAACTAAGGAAGCGGGTTTAAGTAAGGGGTGAACCTTGGAGACCTGCTATGACCGATGGACTTGATGGGGTGCGCGACCATTACCGCGCGACCGGCCTGACTGAACGGCTGAAGACCGCACTGGCTGCCTTCGGCCCGGAGGATCGGCTTCTCACCCCGCAGCAATTGGGTACCCTCGACCAGTTTCACACCCGTGGGCTTGCGGCGACCGCTGAGCTTGCCCAATTGGCTGACATCACCGCCGGCATGTCGGTTCTGGATGTCGGCTCGGGCATCGGCGGGCCGGCGCGCTTTCTGGCTGCGACCTATGGCTGCAGGGTTGCCGGCGTGGACCTCAGCGAGCCTTTCGTGGATGCCGCGCGCTATCTGACCGAGCGCACGAGGCAGGGCGGACAATTGTCGTTCCAGACCGCCAGCGCCCTGGAGCTTCCGTTCGATGACGGCCGTTTCGACATCGCGCTGCTGCAGCATGTGGCGATGAACATCTTCGACCGGGGGCAGCTCTATCGCGAGATTCGGCGCATGCTGAAATCAGGCGGCAAGTTTGCCACCTTCGACGTCGTGTTGGGCAGCGGCCAGCCGCTCTATCCGCTTCCCTGGGCGCGAACGCCGGCAACAAGCTTCCTCCTGACAGCCGACGCGACGCGTGAGGCGATCGAACCGGCCGGCTTCCGCATGCTGGCATGGCAAGACGACACCGAGATCGCCAAGGCCTGGTTCGCGCAGTTGCGGGCGTTGGGTCCGCCGCCTTCGCCAAATCTCGGCGTGGTGATGGGGCCGGACTTCGCCGAGCTTGCAGCCAATCTGGGGCGAAATCTCATGGAAGGCCGGCTCGGCATCCTGACCGCGGTGTTCGAGGCCGCGTCGACCCACAGCTGACAGGAGACCAGAAATGTCGACGGAACCCCTTTTCCAGACCCATCTCGTTCTGGGTTATGTCGCGTGGCTGCTTTGCTTGCGCGCATACATCTGGCCCTGGCTGAACTCGATGGACCGGGTCGCGGCGCAACGCGCCATTGCCACGCTGCACAGTTTCCGCTTCTTCGGGCTGGTCTTCATCCTTCCGGGTGTCGTCAGCCCCGACCTGCCCGCCAGCTTTGCCACCTTCGCCGCCTATGGTGACTTCGCAACCGGGCTGCTGGCCATGCTGGCGCTGCTCACGGTGCGGATACGCCCGCTCTTCTGGCCGTTCGTCGTCGCCTTCAACGTTGCAGGCACGGTCGACCTCATCGTCGACTATTACCTCGCCATCCAGGCCGACCTTCCTGCTCATGCAGGATTGTTTGGCGCCACCTACGCGATTCCCGTCATCTACGTGCCGCTGCTGATGATCACACACATCGCCGCATTCTATTTTCTGGTGCGCCCGCACCAGAACGCGACACGCGCCATCGCCGGCGAGGCGGCTGCTTCGTAGATGGTTTGGAAATCGGCTGGGCGTCCGCAACCTGCCTGCCGCTACGCCCCTTGCTGGCGGCGGCCGGCTCGCATTTCGCTCGGTCGCGGCGCCGAGCCCGGCTCCTGCACGAGCGGCCCGAGCAGCACCTCTCCGAACAGCGGCTGGTAGCTCCTGCGTACCGCCGGGTCCTCCTTGAAGGACAGCGCATATTGGCCGATCTGGTGGAAATAGGTGATGCGCGCCCTGACCAGGCTTTCATCCTCGGGATAGCCCATGGCGCGGAAGGAGCGGATCAACAGCGCGATGCGCAGATCGTCCATGTCCTTCACCTCCTGCGCCAGCTTCTTCGACGTTCGCGACCAGTCGCGCACGGCAAGATCCAGCAGCGGGCTGAACGGCGCCTCATCGACCCAGACATGCACGATGTCGGTGAAGAACTGCAGGCCGTCTATGTCGTGGATGTCGCGCATGGCCCAGAACGGCGCGCAATTGGTGTTTCGCCATTCCTGCAGCAGGCCGTCGCGAAGGTCGGCCAGGCTGGCGAAGTGGAAATAGAAGCTGCCGCGCGTCACCTTGAACTGATGCGCCAGGCGATCGATCTTGACCTCGGCGATGCCGCGCTTTTCCAGCACCTTGCGCGCGGCCGTGATCCAGGCCTCGCGGCTCAGCGTCTGCCGTGCCGCCTTCGCGGGCGGAGCGGCTTTGGACGGTCTCTTGCCTCTGGCCGGGGCGCTTTCGGCTTTCATCTGGTCAAGACCTTCATCGCCATATGCGACGCCTGCAAACCGTTCGCCGGCTTCGATGCGCTTCGCGACTCATCAAGTGTCCATCTATCGCGGAAGGCGCAGCTCAGGGCAATGCGCTGATCCGCTCCAGCATGAGTTCGAAGAACGGCGCCGGATCGATGCGCCGCAGGACATTGCAGTTCTTGCGCCGGCCGGTGACGTGCCACCAGTCGACGACGGTCATGCCGATCGTCTCCGGCGAGACGATGTCGACCGTGACCGCGCATTGGCGCTGCTCATAGATCTGCGGCGCCAACAGATAGCCGGTGACGCAGGCATCATGGATGGGGCGCGCCGGCGTTTCGAATTTGTGCGTGCCGTACTGGCGGAAGAAGTCGGCCAGATTGGCGGCCTCAATCGCCGCGCGGCTGCCGGTGGCGCGCAGGCGGTCGAGCCATTCCGGCGTCATCAGCGCGGTGTAGGTGCAGTCTATGCCCGCCATGGTCACCGGCACGCCGCTGTCGAACACTTTGTGCGCCGCATGCGGGTCGACGAAGATGTTGAACTCCGCCGCCGGCGTGGCGTTGCCGCCCTGGAAAAAACCGCCGCCCATCAGCACGACTTCGCGCAGGCGGGGCACGATCCTCGGCTCCATGGTCATGGCCATGGCGAGATTGGTCATCGGCCCGAGCGTGCAGACGGTCAGCTCGCCCTCCGGCGCGTCCATGATCGTGCGCACCATGTAGTTGACGGCGTGCTCGCTCTGCAGCGGTGTCACCGGTTCGGGAAGATCGGCGCCGTCGAGGCCGGTTTCGCCGTGCACATATTCGGCGGTGATCAGCTTGCGCACCATCGGCGCCGGGCATCCGGCATGCACCGGCACATCAGGCCGCCCGGCAAGCTCCACCACCTTGAGCGCATTCTTCGACGTCAGGGTAAGCGGCACATTGCCGCCGACCGTGGTGATGCCGACCACGTCGAGTTCGGCCGGAGAGCCCAGCGCGAAGAGGATCGCGAAGGCGTCGTCCTGGCCCGGATCGGTGTCGATGATGATCTTGCGTGGTGCCATGTTCGAGCGACTTTCCATTTGCGATCGAAAGCCTATTGATGAGGCCGTTCGGATGTGTAGAAATACAGTACTGTATCTTATGTTCAAGACAGGGTGTTCGAAAATGGATGCACAAGAGCGCGGCGATTTTTCCGAAATTCCGATCCTCGACGTTTCGGCGCTCTATGGCGACGATGAGGGCGCCATCTGGGCAACGGCGGCGACGCTGCGCCGCTATCTCGAGACGATCGGCTTCCTCTATGTCACCGGGCATCCCATTCCGCGCGCCGATGTCGAAGCCGTGCGCGAGGCCTCGAAGCGCTTCTTCGCCTTGCCAGACGAAGAAAAGCTGAAGCTGAAGATCGACAAGAATTTCCGTGGCTTCCTGCCCTTTGCCGGTTCGACCATCGTGACCTCGTCGGTGGCCACCGTCAGCAAGCCGAACCAGAGCGAATCGATCTTCTTCATGCACGAGGTCGGCGCCGACGATCCAAGGGCCCTGGCCGACAAGCCCTTGCAAGGCCCCAACCAGTGGCCGGACGAAACAGCGCTTGCGGGTTTCAGGCAGACGATCGAGCGCTATGTCGAGGAGATGGGCACGCTGGCCCGCAAGATGGTCCGCGCCATCGCGCTCTCGCTCGGGCTGCCCTCCGATAGCCTCGACGGCTATTTCGAGCAGCCGACGACCTTCCTGCGGCTGCTGCACTATCCGACCCAGCCCCAGGAAGAGGGGCTCTTCGGTTCGGCACCGCACACCGACTACGGCTTCATCACCTTGCTGGCGCAGGACAATGTCGGCGGTCTCGAGGTCAAGAACAAGGCGGGCGACTGGGTTCCGGCACCTCCGGTTCCGGATTCCTTCGTCATGAATGTCGGCGACATACTGGCGCGCTGGTCGAACGACCAGTTCGTTTCGACGCCGCACCGCGTCATCAACCGCTCGGGACGCGAGCGCTATTCGCAGCCCTTCTTCTTCGATCCGTCCATGGACGAGACGATCGAGGCGCTGTCGGTCTGCGTGCCGGCCGGTACGCAGCCGAAATACGGGCCGGTGCTCTACGGCGACTATCTGATGGAGCGCATCGACAAGAACTACCACTACCGCAAGAAGAAGGCGGCGGAAGCCGCCGGCGCATAACGGCAAACAAGCAAAGAAAGGGGAACAGCAATGAATGCATATCTGCGAATGACCGGCCTTGCGCTGGCGATATCCACCATGGCCTGGGGCGGGGTTTCCCGGGCCGCCGAGATTGCGAAATCCACCGACGTCAAGCAGAGCGGGACGCTCGCCGTCGCCAACACGCTGGACTATGCGCCGTTTGAATATCTCGACGCCGACGGCAAGCAGACCGGCATCATCATCGAACTGGCCGGCGAGGTGGCCAAGCTCGTCGACGCCAAGCTCGACGTGCAGCGCACGCCGTTCCCCTCGATGATCCCCGGCCTGGCCGCCGGCCGCTTCAAGATCGCCTGGGAGACGTTCTCGGCCACGCCCGAGCGGCTGAAGCAGGTCGATTTCGTCATGTTCCTGAAGGCCGGCCTGGCTGTTTCGACGTCGCCGGACAAGAAGGCGAGCTTCAGCGGCGACACCCCGCTCTGCGGCAAGCGCGTCGGCGTTTCGGCCGGCAGCGCCTCGGATTTCCTGGTCGACAAGCTGAGCAAGGAATGCACCGACAAGGGCCAGGCGGCCATTGCGAAGTCTGTCTTCAACTCCTCGACGGATATCGTCCAGGCCGTGCTGTCCGATCGTGTCGACGCCCGCATGGACGATGCAACCGCTTCGAGCTATTTCGAGGTGACGAGCAAGGGCCAACTGGTGGTGCTGCCGACGCTTTACGATGTCGCGCCACTCGGCATGGCGATCGCCAAGGACGACAAGGAGACCGCCGACATGATGGTGGCAGCGCTCGCCGAACTGTTCAAGAACGGCACCTACAAGGCTACCTTGGAAAAGTACGGCATGGGCGCCTACGCGATCAAGGAACCTTACTTCGTCGGCACCATGAACGCGCTGCGCGCCGAATAGGAATTACCCGGCGCCTGATCCTGGGTCAGGCGCCGGCCAGCAACCAGGAGACCATTGATGGGCATGGCCCACCAGACCGAGATCGGCGTCGAGCCAGGCGTTGCCGTCGCTGTGTCACGACTGACGGTCGTGCCGCAGCGCCGCTATGGCATCTGGGTCGGCACGGCGTTCGCCTTGCTGCTGGCCTTCCTGATCATCCGCGCTTTCGCCAGCAACCCGGCCTTCGCCTGGGGCACGGCCGCCGGCTACCTGTTCCATCCCTCGATCATGCGCGGCCTCGGCAACACGCTGGTGCTCACTGTCATCATCATGCTGCTGGCGATCGTGGTCGGCACCGTCATCGCCATCATGCGGGTGTCGCCAAGCCCGGTGCTGCGCGCCTTCGCGGGCGTCTATGTCTGGTTCTTCCGCGGTGTCCCGGCGCTGATCCAGCTGATCTTCTGGTTCAACCTGTCGCTGCTGGTGCGCGAAATCTCGCTCACTCTGCCTTTCCTGGGCACGCTGTTTTCCGTGCGCACCAATGACTTCATGACCCCGTTCTTCTCCGCAGTCGTGGCGCTTTCGCTGTGCGAGGCCGGCTATATGGCCGAGATCATCCGCGCCGGTATCAAGTCGGTGCCGCCTGGCCAGTCGGAAGCGGCGAGCGCGCTCGGCATGCCCTACCGCATGATCCTGAAGCGCATCACCCTGCCGCAGGCCATGCGCTTCGTGCTGCCGCCGACCGGCAACGAGGCGATCAACCTCTTGAAGATGACCTCGCTGGTGACCTTCATCGCGGTCGACGACCTGTTCTATACCGCGCAAAGCATCTATGCCCGCACCTTCGAGACCATCCCGCTCTTGATCGTGGTCGCCTTCTGGTATCTCGCCGTGGTCAGCATCATGTCGGTGGGACAGCATTTCCTGGAGCGCCATTTCGGCCGCAGCGACATGCGCCGAGAACCACTGACGATGCGCGCCTTGCGCAATCTGATCAGCCTGCGCGGCGTTGCCCGATGAGCGACGTGAAGTCCGAAAACCGCGCCCGCTTCGGCGTGCCGGCCGACTCCATGGTGTTCGCGCGTGGCGTGCGCAAAACCTATGGCTCGCTTGAGGTCCTCAAGGGTGTCGACTTTGATGTGGCCGAGGGAACGGTGGCCTGTATCATCGGTCCGTCGGGATCCGGCAAGAGCACGTTCCTGCGCTGCATCAACCATCTGGAAAAACTCAGCGGCGGCATCCTGTTGGTGGACAGCCAGTTCGTCGGCTACGACCTCCAGGGCGACAGGCTCTACGAGGTCAAGGACGATCTCCTGTGCCAGCGCCGGGCCGAGATCGGCATGCTGTTCCAGTCGTTCAACCTGTTCTCGCACATGACGGTGATGGAGAACCTGATCGAGGCACCGACGCAGGTGCGGCGCGTCCCGCTCGACCAGGCCAAGGCCGAGGCGGAAGTGCTGCTGCGGCGCGTCGGCCTCGCCGACAAGGTCGACCGCTATCCGCGCGAACTGTCCGGCGGCCAGCAGCAGCGCGTGGCGATCGCGCGTGCCATGGCGATGAAGCCGAAGGTGCTTTTGTTCGACGAGCCGACATCGGCGCTCGACCCGGAATTGGTCGGCGAAGTGCTGCAGGTGATGCGCGATCTGGCCGAGAGCGGGATGACGATGGTCGTCGTCACCCACGAAATCGGCTTTGCCCGCGAGATCGGCGATCATCTGGTCTTCATGGATGGCGGCGCGATCGTCGAACGCGGCGCGCCGCGCGAGATGATCGCCAACCCGCAATCGCCGCGCACCCGCGAGTTTTTGTCCCGGGTTCTCTGACGTCCGGCTGGTCGCTTCTCACGCCGCCAGCATCGCCGCGCCGAGGCTGCGGATGATTTTGGCCAGTTCGACGCATTCGCCATGCCTTGCATTGTTGCGCCGCCAGGCAAGGCAGATCATGCGTTGCGGCATCGGCTCCTGGAACGGCACGATCTTGAGGTCGGGGATGGTGCCGGCAGGCCCGGCCGCCATTTCCGGGATGAGCGTCACGCCGAGTCCGTGCGCCACCATCTGCAACAGCGTGGTCAGGCTGGTGGCGCCGTAGCTGGCCATCGCCACCGGCCGCACATTGCCGCAGACGGCGAGCGCTTGTTCGCGCAGGCAATGGCCTTCCTCCAGCAGCATCAGCCGCTCCAGTGCCGGGCTTTCGGGCGGCACCGGCGGCGAGGCGAAGGCCGGATCGCCTGCCGGCACGGCGAGGAAGAAACGGTCGGGGAAAAGGGCCTCGGTGATCAGACCGGGATGGTCGAGCGGAAGCGCGGCGATAAAAGCGTCGAGCTTGCGCGATGCGACGTCCTCGACCAGGGCAGTGGTGACCGCCTCGCGCAGTTCGAGCTGCAGGGCCGGGAAATGCTTTTTCAGTTCGGGCAAGGCGCGCGGCAAAAGATAGGGCGCGACGGTCGGGATGATGCCCAGCCGGAAACGCCCCTCCATGGCCGTGCGGCCGCGCCGGGCCGTGGTTTCGACGTCGCGTATGTCGGCCAGGATGCGTTCGATGCGCGGCAAGAGCGCGATCGCTTCGTCGGTCATGCGCACCGACTTGCCGCCGCGTTCGAACAGCCGGCAGTTCAGCCGCTCTTCCATTTCGGCGATCTGCGAGGACAGTGCCGGCTGGCTGACACCGGCGAGCTTTGCCGCCCGCCCGAAATGCAGCGTCTGCGCCAGCGCGTCGAAATAATGCATCTGGCGAACTGTCAATCCGATCATAAGAAAATCCTATCGAAATGAACAGGAAAGGCAATTTGTTTTTATCGCGAATGCGGCCTAGTCTGGAATCATTCCAAGATGGTGCGGCCGACGAGCCGCCCCCCAAAATCTTGGCAAAGATCAAAACTCGGCAAAATCGGAGACTGAAGATGGACGCGAACACCGATGACAAAAGCGCGGGCAAATGCCCGGTCGCGCACGGAGCCGTTGGCAGGACCAATCGTGACTGGTGGCCGAACCAGCTGAATGTGCAGATCCTGCACCAGCAGTCATCCCTGTCCGACCCGATGGGCGAGGCGTTCGATTATGCCGAGGAATTCAAAAGCCTCGACCTCGACGCCGTCATCAAGGACCTGCATGCGCTGATGACGGATTCGCAGGAATGGTGGCCGGCCGATTTCGGCCATTACGGGCCGCTGTTCATCCGCATGGCCTGGCACAGCGCCGGCACCTACCGCATCGCCGACGGCCGCGGCGGCGCCGGGGCCGGCCAGCAGCGTTTCGCGCCGCTCAACAGCTGGCCGGACAACGTCAACCTCGACAAGGCTCGGCGTCTGCTGTGGCCGATCAAGCAGAAATATGGCCGCAAGATCTCCTGGGCCGACCTTTTGATCCTGACCGGCAACGTCGCGCTGGAATCGATGGGCTTCAAGACCTTCGGTTTTGCCGGCGGCCGCGCCGATGTCTGGGAGCCCGAGCAGGACGTCTATTGGGGTCCCGAAGGCAAGTGGCTGGCCGACGAGCGCTATAGCGGCGACCGTGACCTGCAGAATCCCCTCGGGGCCGTGCAGATGGGCCTGATCTATGTCAACCCGGAAGGGCCGAACGGCAATCCGGATCCGCTGGCCGCGGCGCGCGACATCAGGGACACCTTCGCCCGCATGGCGATGAACGACGAGGAGACGGTCGCGCTCATCGCCGGGGGCCATACGTTCGGCAAGACCCATGGCGCTGGCGATGCGAGCCTGGTGGGCGTCGAGCCGGAAGGCGCCGATATCGAGCAGCAGGGTCTTGGCTGGGCGAGCAAATTCGGCACCGGCAAGGGCGGTGACGCCATCGGCAGCGGTCTGGAAGTCATTTGGACGACGACGCCGACCAAATGGAGCAACAACTTCTTCGACAATCTGTTCGGCTTCGACTGGGAGCTGACCAAGAGCCCGGCCGGCGCGCATCAGTGGACGCCGAAGGGTGGCGCGGGCGCCGGCACGGTGCCGGACGCACACAACTCGGCCAAGCGCCACGCACCCTCCATGCTGACCACCGACCTCGCGCTGCGTTTCGATCCTTCCTACGCAACGATCTCGAAGCGCTTCCATGAGAACCCGGATCAGTTCGCCGACGCTTTCGCCCGCGCTTGGTATAAGCTGACCCACCGCGATATGGGCCCGGTCGCCCGCTATCTCGGCCCGTTGGTTCCGAAGGAAGAGCTGCCCTGGCAGGACATCATCCCGGCGGTCGATCATGTGCTGATCGACGAGCAGGATGCCGAAGCGCTCAAGGCCAAGATCCTGGCTTCGGGCCTGTCGGTGTCGCAGCTGGTTTCGACGGCCTGGGCGTCGGCCTCGACCTTCCGTGGTTCCGACAAGCGCGGCGGCGCCAATGGCGCACGCATCCGCCTCAGCCCGCAAAAGGACTGGGCCGTCAACCAGCCGGCGGAGCTGGCCAAGGTTCTCGGCAAGCTCGAGGCGATCGCCAAGGACTTCAACGCTTCGCAGACCGGCAGCAAGAAGGTCTCGCTTGCCGACCTGATCGTTCTCGGCGGCAACGCGGCAATCGAGAAGGCTGCAAAGGCCGCCGGCCACAGCGTCGACGTTCCGTTCTGGCCAGGCCGCATGGATGCCTCGCAGGAGCAGACGGACATCCACTCCTTCGCGCCGCTGGAGCCGACGATTGACGGCTTCCGCAACTATGTCAGCGGCAAACAGCGGCTGACTGTCGAGGAGGCGCTGGTCGACCGGGCGCAGTTGCTGACGCTGACCGCGCCGGAGCTGACCGTCCTCGTCGGCGGCCTGCGCGTTCTCGGCGCCAATGCCGGGCAGTCCAAGCATGGCGTCTTCACCAAGCAGCCGGAAACGTTGAGCAACGACTTCTTCGTCAACCTGCTCGACATGGGCACGGAGTGGAAGGCGACATCGGATGCCAAGGATGTGTTTGAGGGCCGCGACCGCAAGACCGGCGAAGTCAAATGGACCGGCACCCGTGCCGACCTGATCTTCGGCTCGCACTCCCAGCTGCGCGCGCTCGCCGAAGTCTATGCGACGGCGGACGCCAAGGCGAAGTTTGCCAGGGATTTCGTCGTGGCCTGGACCAAGGTGATGAACGCCGACCGCTTCGACATCGCCGGCTGATCCGGACAAGCTCTATCCATAAAAAAGGCGCGGGCCGTAGCCCGCGCCTTTTTCGTTCAGGCTTTCGAGATCAGTCCTTCTCGAAGATGCGTGCCTTGGCGACGACGCCGGCGATGGCGCCGCCGAGTAGCGGGGCGACGATGAACAGCCAGAGCTGGCTGAGCGCGGCGCCGCCGGTGAACAGCGCCGGGCCGATGGAGCGGGCCGGATTGACCGAGGTACCGGTGACCGGGATCATGGCGAAGTGAATGCCCGCCAGCGTCAGGCCGATGACCAGGCCGGCAAATGCCGTCGAGTGCTTTTCAGCGGTCACGCCCAGGATCACCGTGACGAAGGTGAAGGTGCCGATCAGCTCCCACAGGAAGGCCGAGCTCATGCCCCATTTCGTCTCGTCCCAGCCATTGGCGCCGAAGCCGCCGGTGTGGCCGCCGGCCTGGCCGGAAACGATGATCCACAGTGCCAGCGAAGCCAGGATGGCGCCGATGATCTGCGCGATCCAATAGGGGATGACGTCCTTGGCCGGCAGCCGGCCGGCGAGGAAGACGCCGAGCGTCACCGCCGGATTGAGATGCGCGCCCGAAATCGGGCCGATTGCATAGGCGGCGGCGATGAGGCCGATGCCGAATGCCAGACCAATACCTTCCTGGCCGAGCGGCAGCGCGCCGCCGAAGCCGCCCGTCACCACCGACGCCGTGCCGATGAACACCAACAGAAATGTGCCTAGAACTTCCGCCAGATAAGTTTTCATTGCCCTCTCCTCGTAGCGATCCGCCGGTCCACGTTTTCCGCGCCGCGAATCATGCTGTGAAGAGTATTCCCAAGCGAAAAACTTGGAAAGCTGAGCGGTTGCGCCACAAGCCGTGCTTGCGGTCGCCAGTTGCAAACATTAGAGACCTTGCATTTATTGATCGATCTGCTGTTGCCGGCCCGCGATATTTATGGATCGGACAGATTTCAGAAGGCCGCTTTGTCGCGAGATGGGGCGGGGTTCAATCCGGACGCGAAAGGCTCTAAGAGCAGGCGATAGATCTCGATTTGATGGAATGATCAATGCGACTAGGCGGACGGCTGGCTGCGGCCATCGAAGTGCTGGAGGACATTGGCCGGCGTCACCGGCCGGTGGCCGATGCGCTGAAGGATTGGGGCCTGTCGCACCGCTTCGCCGGCGGCGGTGATCGCGCGGCGATCGGCAACATCGTCTACGACGCGCTGCGTCACAAGCGCTCGGCCGGCTGGCTGCTCGGCGGAGACACGCCACGCGCCATCGGCTTCGGCGCATTGCTGCTCGAATGGGGCCAGACGGCGCAGTCGCTCAACGACGCGCTCGACGGCGACAAGTTCGCGCCGCCGCTGCTCAGCGCCACCGAACTGCAGACGATCTCCGGTCGCCAGCTTGCCGACGCGCCGCCCGCGGTGCGCGCCGACATACCCGATTGGTGCGAACTGCTTTTCGAACGGGCTTTTGGCGAGGCATGGGTCGGGGAGGGCGCAGCACTTGCGACACGCCCGCCGCTCGACATCAGGGTCAACACGCTGCAGGCCGATCGCGCCAAGGTGCTCAAGGAGCTAGCCGATACAGGAGCGCAGCCCGCGCGGATCGCGCCGCTCGGCATCCGCATTCCGCCCATCGACGGCGACGGCAGGCACCCCAACGTGCAGTCGGAGCCGGCCTTCCAGAAAGGCTGGTTCGAGGTCCAGGACGAGGGCTCGCAAATAGCGGCAACGCTTGCCGGCGCCGAAGCCGGCATGCAGGTGCTCGACTTCTGCGCCGGCGCCGGCGGCAAGACACTGGCGCTGTCGGCCGCGATGGACAATCGCGGCCAGATCTTCGCCCACGATGCCGAAAAGGCGCGGCTGGCGCCGATCTTCGACCGCATCCGCCGTTCGGAAAACCGCAATGTGCAGGTCGTCACCAAGCCGGCTGAACTCAGCCCCCTCGCCAACCATATGGACATCGTGCTGGTCGATGCGCCCTGCACCGGCAGCGGCACCTGGCGGCGCCGTCCCGATGCCAAATGGCGGCTGACGCAAAGGCAGCTCGACGCCCGCAAGGGCGAACAGTCGGCAATCCTCGATGCCGCCAAACTGTATGTGAAACCCGGCGGCCTGCTGGTCTACATCACCTGTTCGGTGTTCGACGAGGAGAATGGCGAGCAGATCGCGGCATTTCGCGAGCGGCACAAAGGCTTTGCCCCGGTTGATCATCGCGCGTTGTGGAACGGCCATTTTCCGGGCCATGAGGCGGCCGCACGGATCGGCTCCGCCGGCGATGTTTCGCTGTCGCCGTTGCTGAGTGGAACGGACGGGTTTTATTTCTGCGCGCTGCGCAAGGCGAGTTGAACGCTGCCGTTGACAGGCAGCGATCATGCTCCAGTTGCAGATGCGCGGCGCCGAGCCGCCACGGGGTGGGACTCTTGAAGAAATATCCGTCGCTGCTGCTTTTCCTTGTCCTGGCGCTGGGCGGTGGCCTGCTGATCGGTTACGCGACCTTGCCGGGCGCCTGGTACGCATCGCTGGCCAAGCCGCCCTTCAATCCGCCCAACTGGGTCTTTGGGCCTGCCTGGACACTGCTCTATGTGCTGATCGCCGTGGCCGGCTGGCGAACATGGGTGCGAGAACCCAAGGGAACAGCGATGAAGGTCTGGGGCATCCAGCTCGCTCTGAATTTCGCGTGGTCGCCAACCTTCTTCGGCGCCAAGATGATGGGACCTGCCTTGGTCGTCATTGCGCTTCTTCTCGCGAGCATCTTGCTGTTCATCGCCAGCGCCTGGAACCGCGACCGGCTGTCCAGCTGGCTGTTTGTGCCTTACGCGGCCTGGGTGGCGTTCGCCACTCTGCTCAACGCCTCGCTTCTCTGGTTGAACTAGGACGCTCGCATTGTCGTTTTGTTGCAGTGCAGCAAAAGCATTTGCCTGCCGCTCGTGCCTCTGCGATAAGATTTTCCGGCAAAACTGAAGGCATCAGCGATGGCAGCAAAGATCGTACCGGCTCCGGACTATGAGGATCGCGTTAGGGCATCCTTCGCCCGCCAGCAGGCGATGGCGACGATCGGCGCCGAACTGACATTGGTGACCCCCGGCATCATCGAGATCGAGATGCCCTATTCAGCCGCCTTGACCCAGCAGCATGGTTTTCTCCACGCTGGCGTCATCTCGACCGCGCTCGACTCGGCCTGCGGTTACGCGGCATTCTCGCTGATGCCGGAGAATTCCGGCGTGTTGACCATCGAATTCAAGGTCAACCTACTGGCGCCGGGCAGGGGCGAACGTTTTCTGTTCCGTGGCTCGGTGACCAAGCCCGGACGCACCATCATCGTTGCTGACGGCCAGGCCTATGCCTTCGCCGCCGACGGCGAGGCCAAGCTGATCGCCACCATGACCGGCACGATGATGACGGTGCTGGGCCGGGATGGCATCGCGGGGTGATCCGATGGGAAACGTTACGCGAATTGGCGGCAAGGATGTCCTCTTCGTCATGGCGGCGCAGGCTGAATACGGTCCGCATCTGCAAAAACTATTCACGCCGCTGATGACGGGTGTCGGCCCGGTCGAAGCCGGTGTCCGGCTCGGCGCCGAACTCTCCTGGTTGAAATCCGAGAAGGCGTTGCCGGACCTTGTTGTCTCGCTCGGCTCCGCCGGCAGCCGGACCCTGGAACAGACCGAAATCTATCAGGCCGTCTCCGTCAGCTATCGCGACATCGATGCCTCGCCGCTGGGTTTCGAGAAAGGCGCGACACCGTTCCTCGATCTGCCGGTGACGGTGCCGCTGCCGTTTCGTATCCCCGAAATCAAGGAAGCCACGCTGTCGACCGGCGGCGCTGTCATCACCGGCGCTGCCTATGATGCAATCGCGGCCGACATGGTCGACATGGAGACCTTCGCCTGCCTGCGCGCCTGTCAGCTGTTCGACATCCCCCTCATCGGGCTGCGCGGCATTTCCGACGGCGCGGCGGATTTGCGGCATGTCGGCGACTGGACCGAATATCTGCATGTCATCGACGAGAAGCTGGCCGACGCCGTCATGCGCCTCGAACAGGCGATCGGCTCGGGTCTGCTCCGGGCGGATTCACCCCGAGCCGAGACGAGACTCGTCTGAAAGTCAGCCTACGCAACCCATTGCGCCGACTCATTTCTTTCTCTAAACGCTCGCCATGAAAACAGCCAATCATCCCGACACCGTCCTGATTGTCGATTTCGGCAGCCAGTTTACCCAGCTCATCGCCCGCCGCATTCGCGAGGCCGGCGTGTTTTCCGAGATCGTGCCGTTCCAGTCGGCCGAAGCCGCGTTCAAACGCATCAATCCCAAAGCCGTCATCCTGTCGGGCGGTCCCGCGTCGACATCGGATATCGGCAGCCCGCGCGCCCCGCAGATCGTCTTCGAGGCCGGCGTGCCGGTGCTCGGCATCTGCTACGGCCAGATGGCCATGTGCGTGCAGATGGGCGGTGTCGCCGAAAGCTCCAACCATCGCGAGTTCGGCCGCGCCTTCGTCGAGATCGAGAAGGACAGCCCGCTGTTCGACGGCCTTTGGGCCACCGGCCAGCGCCATCAGGTGTGGATGAGCCATGGCGACCGGGTCATCGCCTTGCCGCCGGGTTTTCAGGTCTTCGGCAAGTCGGAGAGTTCGCCCTTCGCCATTTTCGGCAATGTCGAGCGCAAGATGTACGGCATCATGTTCCATCCGGAAGTGGTGCACACGCCCGATGGCGCCAGGCTGCTTAGGAACTTCGTCCACAACATTGCCGGCATCGAGGGCGATTGGACGATGCGCGCCTACCGCGAACACGCGGTCGAGGCGATCCGCAAGCAGGTCGGCAAGGGCAAGGTCATCTGCGCGTTGTCGGGCGGTGTGGATTCTTCGGTCGCCGCGCTTTTGATCCACGAAGCGGTCGGCGATCAGCTGACCTGCATCCTCGTCGACCATGGCCTGATGCGCAAGGACGAGGCGGCCGGTGTGGTGGCGATGTTCCGCCAGCACTACAATCTGCCGCTGATCCTGGTCGATGCCTCGGAAAAATTCATCTCGGCGCTGGAAGGCGAGGTTGACCCGGAGAAGAAGCGCAAGACCATCGGCCGGCTGTTCATCGAAGTGTTCGAGGAAGAGGCCAAGAAACTCGGCGGTGCCGATTTTCTGGCGCAAGGCACGCTCTATCCCGACGTTATCGAAAGCGTCTCCTTCACCGGCGGCCCGTCGGTGACCATCAAGTCGCACCACAATGTCGGCGGCCTGCCTGCGCGCATGAACATGCAACTGGTCGAGCCGCTGCGCGAACTGTTCAAGGATGAGGTGAGGGCGCTGGGCAAGGAGCTTGGCCTGCCCGAAAGCTTCATCGGCCGCCACCCGTTCCCGGGACCGGGCCTTGCCATACGCTGCCCGGGCGGCATCACCCGCGAGAAGCTGGAGATCCTGCGCGAGGCCGATGCCATCTATCTCGACGAGATCCGCAAGGCCGGCCTCTACGACGCCATCTGGCAGGCCTTCGCCGTGCTGCTGCCGGTGCAGACCGTCGGCGTGATGGGCGACGGCCGCACCTACGAATTCGTCTGTGCGCTACGCGCCGTCACCTCGGTCGACGGCATGACGGCGGACTTCTACCACTACGACATGGCCTTCCTGGGCGCCGCCGCCACGCGCATCATCAACGAAGTCCGCGGCATCAACCGCGTCGTCTACGACGTGACGTCGAAGCCGCCTGGTACGATCGAGTGGGAATGATTCAGACCCACTCAAACGCCGCCGAAAATACGCCAATCTGCGACGTAACGTACTGAAAACAAAAGTAAATCCTTTCAGAGATAATCAGCGACAATCGGCACGCAGAGATTGGCTGTGACGGACCGACCGACGGGTCGCATACATATTGCCCACCCGAAATTTTCTGAGTACCGTCACAGTCAATGAGGCTAGTGACGGTACTTTTTTGCCCCATAAGGCATTGAAGAAAAAAGGAATTTTCTGCCGAGAAGCCTCAAAATTGTACTGACGGTACTTTTTCAGGAGGCAGTAGGCATGCTGACGGATGCCGCCCTTAAAGCGCTGAAACCAAAACAGAAAATCTACAAGATTGCTGACCGTGACGGCATGTACATCAGGGTCATGCCCAGTGGCGCGATCTCGTTTCGGCTGGATTACAGGCTCAACGGGCGTCGCGAGACGGTCTATCTCGGCAGGTATGGGCGGGACGGAATCTCGCTCGCCTTGGCTCGAGAGAAGTGCCTTGACGCGAAGCGCGCTGTTCGCGAGGGACGATCGCCGGCCATCGAGAAGCAGCGCGCGAAGCGCCGCCTGAAAGAGGCTAAGAGTTTTGGCGAGTTCGGGGGGAAGTGGCTCACAGCCGCGCCGATGGCCGACAGCACGCGCGCCATGCGGCGCTCCATCTTCGAGCGAGAGCTTCTTCCGGTCTGGCGCAATCGCCTCCTGACGGAGATCACTCCGGACGATCTACGAGCCCATTGTGGGAGCATCGTCGAACGTGGTGCTCCTGCGACCGCTATCCACGTAAGAGACATCTTGAAGCAGATTTACGGCTTTGCGATCCTGCACGGGGAGAAGGTGGCCAACCCGGCCGATGAAGTTGGGCCCGCATCGATTGCTACGTTCGTGCCAAAGGACCGTTCGCTTTCGCCTTCAGAAATCCGAGTGATGCTGAAGCAGCTTGAGCACATCGCCACCCTTCCCACGATCCGCTTGGGAATGTGGCTTTACCTCCTCACGATGGTGCGAAAGAGTGAGCTGCAGGACGCGGTGTGGGACGAGGTCGATTTCGAGAATGCGGTCTGGACAATTCCAAAGGAACGCATGAAGCGGTCGAAAGCGCACAACGTCTATCTGTCGCGCCAGGCGCTCGACATCATGATCGCCCTGAAGACCTGTGCGGGAAATTCCAGATACCTCCTTCCATCGCGGTACGATGCGGATGCTCCGATGTCGCGCGCCACGTTTAATCGGATCACCTACGCCGTCGTCGAACGGGCGAAGGCGAACGGCCTGCCTCTGGAGCCGTTTACGGTTCATGACCTGCGGCGTACGGGCTCGACCTTGTTGAATGAACTTGGCTTCAACAGCGATTGGATCGAGAAATGTCTGGCGCACGAGGACGGGCGCTCGTCGCGAGGTGTCTACAACAAGGCTGAGTATGAAGTTCAACGCCGGCACATGATGCAGGAATGGTCGGACATCATTGATGCCTGGGTGGATGCCAAGACGCACCTGCCGACTCTCATCCCGCCGTCGATGCCGATCCTGGCGCCCGATCCGGCGCTTTAACTGGACGAGACCGTGCCGAGCGGGAATGCTCAGAGATTGGCCAGCGGACTTAGCGGCGCCATGGGTCCGCCGCGGCGGCAAATGCGCCCGAACGAAATGCTTATCGACACCGCACCGAGGCGCTTACGGTATTTGTGCCCGCTCTTGCGCCCTGGCAGGAGAGGTTTTCCGTAAACTCACATCGGGAGGGCTTGCTCGGGGGATCGGAACTGCCCTGCGAGCCTGGAGCCAGGCTTCTACTTCGGCCAGATCCCAAACAACGCACCGAGGGGTGAGAGCGAAGCGTCGTGGAAATTGCCCGCGTTGCTCCATTTCATAGATTGTGCTGTCGGCCAAAGGTACGATTTCGCGCAGCTCCTTGCGGCGGATCGTTCGCCTTGTTGCACTTTTCGCGGGACCAGTCATGGCGTCATTTCTCCATCGCTGAGGACGCGATTGAAGCCGATAGTCTTCAAGGGTGAAACGGCTGGAAGCCGCCAAGCGCATTCAGGGCGGTGATTTCGTAGATATCGGATAGTGAGGGATAACTATGGCCCGGATCGACCATTCGTCATGCGCGGCGAATCGCTTCCTGCTCTGTTGTCAGCGTAGCAAGCGAGATTTCATATGGCGCCCTTCGCCGGGGGCGGTCGGTCCCGCATCCGAGCGCCGGAAAAACCGGCAAGGAATAGAATGGTGAAAGTCCATTTCAGTGAAGGAGTAGCAATCCACATTGGCTCCGAGCCGTGCGCCAACGCCCGCGAGGTCGTTGGTGAAGCGTCGGTAGGAGAAAGCACAGGCCAGCCATTGAGCCGCGTAAGGGACCTAATCTCGAGTGCCGACGGCGTGGATGCTCCGGAAGGCAACATGGTAGGGCGCGTTATTGCGAGTGCCCGACCAACTCGGCGTGGTCGTAGAACCTGGCATGTGCGGAAATTCCTTGTTCGGGAACCGGGAGATCTCACGATTGACCAAGGCGGTATCACCTTCCTTGGTCCGTATCGGGAAAGCGAAAGCATGAGCCGATGATGAACGATCGTGAGAAGTCAGACGTTGCCGTAGTAGCTATGAAGCTGACGAACAAGGCCGGGGAACCGGCTGCGGAGTCGGTGGAGCCAAGGGCAGCGACCAAGGGAAATGCGGACCAGCAAACCACGCGCCGGGCTCAGGACCGGGAAAGCGTGTCACATGCGCTGGAACGCATACGGCAAGTCGCAAGACTTAGGAAGCAGGAGAGGTTCACCAACCTCTTTCACCATCTCAATCTAGAAACGTTGAGGACGGCATTCTACGCTTTACGGCGTGATGCAGCCCCCGGCGTCGACGGGCTGACATGGCGAGCCTACGAAGCGGACCTTGATCACCTGATCGAGAATCTGCGCGATAAGCTTCAAAGAGGTGCATACCGGGCAAGCCCCGCACGGCGGCAATACATACCAAAGCCGGACGGACGCCAACGCCCGCTCGCAATCGCCGCCCTTGAGGACAAGATTGTCCAAAGAGCGACGGTCGCGGTGCTCAACGCGATCTACGAGGAAGACTTCCTCGGGTTCTCGTATGGGTTCCGGCCCGGACGCGGCCAACACGATGCGCTGGACGCACTCGCGGTCGGGATCGAAAAGCGAAAGGTGAACTTCATACTGGACGCTGATATCCAGCAGTTCTTCGACCGGGTCAGTCAGGAATGGCTGGTCAGGTTCTTGAACCATCGGATCGGCGACCAGCGCATCATCCGTCTCATCCAGAAGTGGCTGAAGGCGGGTGTTCTGGAAGAAGGGATTGTCACGACGTCTGAACAGGGAACGGGTCAGGGATCGGTGGCTTCGCCACTGCTCGCGAACCTCTACCTGCACTACGTCTTCGACCTTTGGGCTAACCGCTGGCGACAGCGGTCCGCCACGGGAAACATGATCATCGTGCGCTACGCGGACGATATCGTGGTGGGCTTCGAACGAGAAGCCGACGCACACCGTTTCCAGATCGAGATGCGAGAACGGTTGGAGGAGTTCTCTCTGTCACTGCACCCTGAGAAAACGCGCCTGCTAATGTTTGGCCGCTACGCGGCCAGTCGGCGACAGGAACGTGGTCTGGGAAAACCGGAGACCTTCGACTTTCTCGGCTTTACCCATATCTGCGGCAAATCACTGCGGGGAGACTTCATGCTTCTGCGGAAGTCCCGCCGCGACCGCATGAGGGCAAAGCTCCGGGAGATCAAGGACCGGCTGCGATGGTTGAGAAACCGGCCAATTCGCGAACAAGCGAAATGGCTCAGGCAGGTCGTGCGCGGATACTATGAGTATCACGCCGTGCCCGCCAACCTGCGATCACTTCAGGCATTTCGGGAGCATGTCATCTTCCTCTGGAAGTTGGCTCTGAGACACCGTGGCCAGATGGACACGACGTCGACGTCCCGAGTGGAAAAGCTAGCAGCGCAATGGCTTCCGAAACCAAGAATCCTGCATCCCTGGCCGGCAATCCGCTTCGCCGTCAAACACCCAAGGTAGGAGCCGTATGCGGGAATTCTGCACGTACGGATCTGTGCGGGGGGCGCTCAGCAATGAGCGTCCCTACCGCGATCGCCTCACGGCGGCGCTATGCTGATGCTCCTTCGGCCGCCCTGTTGAACCGGTCTCAGGGCCACGAACTTGCTCCAGCACCGAACTGACTTGGTCGCAATGACGGACATTTCGGTGCTTCCGCTTTGTACGCCGTTTTTCATTCGGTCGGGAGCGCAGGGGCTCTCCCGACGGAGAGTTAGAGGATGGGGCGGGTTTTTCCCGACGGGTTGAAAGCGGAAGGAAAGGCCTTCGGCGCCCGTCGCGGAGAACCGCGATGTCTGTCCCGACCAATCGAGCCCATGCCGCCGCCGACCGTTCGAATCTCTACGACGAGATCACCGGGAAGATAATTGTCGAGCTGGAAGCGGGTCGTTTTCCTTGGGTTCAGCCATGGGGGACGTCTGCGGCAAATGCGTCGCTCTGCCTGCCGCAAAATGCCAGCACGCATCGCCCGTACAGCGGGATTAACGTGCTTATCCTCTGGGGTGCGGTCGTCGAGCGCGGGTTCCCAACACAGAATTGGATAACCTATCGACAGGCATTCGCACTCGGCGGGAATGTCCGTAGAGGCGAGCGCGGGACAACGGTCGTTTATGCCGATCGTTTTGTCCCGGATTACGAGAAGAAGCGCGCTCGCGAGACGGGCGAGGAAGCTCAAGTCATCGCATTCCTCAAGCGCTTCACGGTTTTCAACATCCAGCAATGTGAGGGGCTCCCGGATGAAGTCGCAGCTTCGGCTGCACTGCCGGCGGGTACCCCGATCGAACCGCGTGTCGAGGCGCTGATCAAGGCTACCGGTATAGACTTTCGTATTGCCGGCGACAGGGCGTTCTATGTGCCTGCCCACGATTATATCCAGGTCCCTCCGCCCCAAGCTTACTTCGAGCCGATCAATTGGCATCGGACAGCCTTGCATGAGCTCGGACATGCAACTGGTCACAGTTCACGCCTGGATCGCAAATTCTCCGGCTCTACCGCCTCCAGAAGATATGCGTTCGAGGAACTCGTGGCAGAAATCAACGCGGCGTTCTGCTGCGCAGCCCTGGGCATCGTCCCCACGGTTCGGCATGCGGACTATATCGACTCATGGCTAGAGGTTCTGCGCGAGGACAATCGCGCCATCGTCCGTGCCGCCAGCCAGGCCAGCAAGGCGGCCGACTGGCTTCTCGGCCACCTGCCGGTGGAGGCCGAAGCATCCGTCGGGCTGGACGCAGGCAACGATAGATGCGCGGCATGACCTTCGCTGGCTCGAACAGCGCATGCGCCGTCCCGCCGATCGGCATAGCCATCAGGTGCCAGCCGCACTTCGTCGATCCGCTTCAACAATCGGTTCATGTGGAGACAAGGTTCAGGCCGACATGCCTTCAGCGTGTAGCCCCGGCTGTCGATCAACGGTGTGTCGGATCGTGCAGGAAAGGAGAGGGAGAGGGTTGGAGGGGTCTTGTGACGGGCTCAAGGCTGAGAGAGAGGCTCTCGGCGGCCCGTCGCGGAGAAGTTCAATGACCACTGCCGTCCAAAAGATCACGCTATCGTCCTCGCGCGATATCCCTTTCAACAAGCTGGTGCTCGGCCAGTCCAATGTGCGTCGCATCAAGGCAGGCGTCTCGATCGACGACCTCGCTGCTTCGATCGCTCGCCGTGGGTTGATCCAGAGCCTGCACGTTCGTGCTGTGTTTGATGCCGACGGCCAAGAGACGGGGATGTTCGAGGTGCCAGCTGGCGGCCGCCGATATCGCGCCCTCGAGATGTTAGTTAAGCAGAAGCAGCTTGCCAAAACAGCGCCGGTGCCATGTGTCGTCGGCAATTCTTCCAGCGCAATTCTGGCGGCGGAAGTGTCATTGGCTGAGAACATCGAACGCGCGCCACTTCACCCGCTGGATCAATATCGGGCCTTCAAGGATTTGCTCGACCAGGGCATGACAGAGGAGGAGATTGCGGCTGCTTTCTTCATCTCGGTCAACGTCGTCAAGCAGCGGCTCAAGCTGACAACCGTTTCGCCAGCACTTCTCGACGTTTATGCCGAGGACGGCATGACGATCGCTCAGCTTGAAGCATTTTCCGTCGGCAAGGACCATGTCCGACAGGAGCTGGTCTGGGAGGCGATCAAGAACAACTGGTCGAAAGAGCCATACCAGATCCGCCGCATGCTGACTGAGAATACGGTCCGCGTCTCCGACAAACGGGCTGTGTTCATCGGTCTCGAGCGCTATGCGGCAGCAGGCGGCGAAGTGTTGCGCGATCTGTTCCAGTCGGACGATGGTGGGTGGCTGCAGGACGTCGCGCTGCTTGAACGGCTAGTCACGGAAAAGCTGCAGATGATGGCCGCCGAAATCGCCAATGAGGGCTGGAAGTGGATCGAAGTCGCAGTGAGTTTTCCCTATGGCGCGACAAACGGTTTGCGCGAGCTCGAGAGTACGCCGATCGACCTCGCCAGTGACGAGCAGGCCACGCTGGATGCGCTGCGTGACGAGTTCGACAAGCTTCAGACGCAGTACGAGGAGGCCGACGAGTTGCCGGATGACGTCGACCAGCGGTTTGGGGAGATCGAAACGGCGATCAAATCGATCGAGGCGCGTCCCGTTCGCTTCGATCCCACGGAAATCGCGAGAGCGGGCGTCTTCGTCAGCGTCGATACGGACGGATCACTTCTCGTCGAGCGCGGCTATGTGAAGCCGGAGGATGAGGCGCCCGTGACACCCGAGGGCGATAATGATCCCGGCATCGAAGGATCCGGCGTTTCGGCCACAGGCTCTAATCAGCGGGCCGTCATCACCATCGGTGGCCGGCCGGTTGACCCGGACGATGATGAGGAGGATGGCATCAAGCCATTGCCGGATCGGCTGATCATGGAACTGACCGCGGATCGCACGCTGGCTCTGCGTGACAAGCTCGCAAACGATCCGGCAACTGCTTTTCTGGCCGTGCTTCACAAATTCGTCCGTGACGCTTTCTCTCGCTACAGCGCGCAAGGCGTGGCGATGGAAGTCTTTGTCCGTGGCACGGTCTTTCCGGTCCAGTCCGAAGGGCTTCGGGACACGATTTATGCGCACTCGATCCAGGCACGCCACGAGGCCTGGGAAAAGCGTCTTCCAACTGACGTAGCCGACCTATGGGACGCGCTCTCTGCACTGACGGGTAGCGAGCAAGCCGAGCTTTTCGCCCATTGCGCATCCCTCGGCGTCAACGCCCTTTACGAAAGGGCTGATCGCTGCAGTAACGGCGCCATCTCAACGCACGGCGTCCAGCAGCGCCTTGCGGATGCCGATCACCTTGCTCGGGCAGTTGGGCTCGACATGATCGCCGCCGGATGGCGCCCCACAGTCGGCAACTATCTCGGCCGCGTCACCAAGGCGCGTATCCTGGAAGCCGTTCGCGAGGGTGCTGGCGAGCGCGCCTCCCAGCTCATTGACCACCTCAAGAAGGGCGACATGGCCAAGGAAGCCGAACGCCTGCTGGCCGATAGTGGCTGGCTGCCCGAGCCTCTGCGGCTTGTCGACCTTGATGTCGAAGTAGCCGACACCAACGCTGGCGACGACGGTCAAGCTCTGCCTGAATTCCTGGCAGGTGACAACGATGTGGCTGCTGTGGATCAGGACGAAAAACAGCTAGACGCCGCCGAATAGGCCGTTTTCCTTCCGCGCCCATCGCCCGGCTCTCGCAAGAGTGCCGGGCGTTTTTGCGTACGGTGGTGAGAGTGAGTGTCCGGCCGGGACGGATTGAGCCCGTGCGGTCAGAGAGAGCGCCGATGGGCTTTTCCCGGTCTCGCTCTCCAGAGGATTTCCGATGAACTTCTTGTCTCCGACATTAACCGGCAATCCGGTCCCTCCCGCCGGTACGCATATCGATCCGGCCGGAGCATTCTACGCGGCGGCTCTGCGTCTACTCCCCCACCTCGAATGCGGCCGGCGCGTCGATGCCGTCGTCCTGCGAGCTGCAATGGAAGCCTCATTCGGGGCCTCCGACACAAGCGGCGCCTGGGACTGGAAGACGGCCTATGACGCCTGCGAGGCCGCCACCGTCCTGTTCCTGCGCAAATACGGCAGGTCGCTTCTGCGCAAGGCCGGCTCCGTGGCTTCCGCTATGCCGCTTTTCAGCCGGATTGCGGACCTTCTGCCCACGCATACCCGCCGCTCCGAGGAATCTCAGGCGCTGCAGCAATTCTCGACGCCTATCCCGCTTGGCCTCGCAGCCGTCTCCGCGGCCGCCATAACGGCGTCCGACCGCGTGCTTGAGCCTTCCGCCGGTACCGGGCTGCTTGCCATCCTCGCCGAGATCGCGGGCGGCTCGCTTGTCCTGAACGAGCTTGCAGAGACTCGTGCGGGTCTCCTGTCCAATCTCTTCCCGGCCCTTACGGTCACGCGGTTCGACGCGGCCCAGATCGATGATCATCTCGATCCCGCAAGCTTGCCTACCGTCGCGCTGATGAATCCGCCGTTCTCGGCCCTCGCCAACGTGCGTGGTCGCGTCGCGGATGCGGCCTATCGCCATGTCGCCTCAGCACTCGCCCGGCTCGCCGACGGGGGCCGGCTGGTCACCATCACCGGGGCAAGTTTCGGACCGGAGATGCCAGCGTGGCGCGATACATTCGTGCGCCTCCAGGAGCATGGTCGTGTCGTTTTCACCGCCACGATCAGCGGCGCCGTCTATGCCAAGCATGGCACCACGATCGAGACCCGACTGACGGTCATCGACAAGACGCCTGCTGGTGATACGTCCCTCATCCCGAATGCACTCGGCGTTGCGCCGGATGTCGCCACCTTGCTCAGTTGGATCGAGGAACACGTTCCCGCCCGGCTGCCGGTCGCCGAAGCGGCTAAGGTCGTTCCCGCCACTTCACCGACGGTCCGCAGCTCTCTCGCCCGCACTGTCACAGGCCCAGTTCACCGGCAGCTGTCCGAGCCCGTCGGCGTTGAACTGTCGTACGAAACGGTCGATTGGACGCCCGACGAGGGAGCACGGCTGACCGACGCGATCTACGAGGACTATGGATTGCAGACGATCCGTATTCCCGGCTCAAAGGCTCACCCGACCAGGCTGGTGCAGTCCGCGGCGATGGCGTCGGTCGCGCCGCCAAAGCCCACTTATCGCCCGACCCTGCCCGACGATATCCTGGGGTCGCTCTCCGACGCCCAGCTCGAAACGGTGATCCTTGCCGGCGAGGCCCATTGCGGGTTTCTCGCCGGCTCGTGGTCAGTCGACCAAACGCTCGATCTTGTCAAAGCAGTACCCGATGACGCGCCGGCAGCCGTGCGCTTCCGGCGCGGCTTCTTCATCGGCGACGGTACCGGCGTCGGGAAGGGCCGGCAGTCGGCGAGCATCGTGCTCGACAACTGGCTGCAAGGCCGGCGCAAGGCTGTATGGATCTCGAAATCAGACAAGCTGCTTGAGGACGCGCAGCGCGACTGGGCCGCGCTCGGCATGGAACGCCTGCTGGTCACGCCGCTGTCGCGCTTTCCACAAGGGCGCACCATCACGCTCCCCGAAGGCATCCTGTTTACAACCTATGCCACGCTGCGCTCCGACGACCGCGGCGAAAAAGTTTCGCGCGTCAGGCAGATCGTCGAATGGTTGGGCTCGGATTTCGACGGAGTGCTCATATTCGACGAGGCGCACGCCATGCAGAATGCCGGCGGCGGCAAGGGAGAGCGTGGCGATGTCGCGCCCTCACAGCAAGGCCGCGCCGGTTTGCGCCTGCAACATGCTCTGGCCGGCGCCCGTGTCGTCTATGTCTCCGCCACCGGCGCGACCACCGTCGCCAATCTGGCCTACGCCCAGAGGCTCGGCCTCTGGGGAGGCGAGGACTTTCCGTTCTCGACCCGCGCGGAGTTCGTCGAGGCGATCGAGGCGGGTGGGGTGGCGGCGATGGAGGTGCTCGCCCGCGATCTTCGCGCGCTCGGCCTCTACACGGCACGCTCGCTCTCCTTTGATGGCGTCGAATATGAACTGGTCGAGCATGAACTGACGCCTGAGCAGCGGCGCATCTACGATGCTTATGCCGGCGCCTTTGCCGTGATTCACAACCATCTCGACGCAGCCATGCAGGCTGCCAACATTACCGGCGACAGCGGCACGTTGAACCGCCAGGCCAAGTCCGCCGCGCGCTCGGCCTTCGAAAGCGCCAAGCAGCGCTTCTTCGGTCACCTGCTGACGTCGATGAAGACGCCGACGCTGATCCGCTCGATCGAGCAGGATCTCCAGTCCGGGCATTCGACCGCGATTCAGATCGTCTCCACCGGCGAGGCGCTGATGGAACGCAGGCTGGCGCAGGTGCCGACGCAGGAATGGAACGATGTCCGCGTCGACATCACGCCACGCGAATACGTCTTATCCCGAGTTCGGGATAAGACGTAATATGCCGCGTCCGCGTTATGCAGGGCATGGCGGGTCAACTCTTTGATCTGCTTTTTCATTTTTCAATCTCCACTTGGCATAATCATGATGCCTCTGCTCTCAACAGCAGAAGGACACCCTCATGGCTTTCCCCACCAACTCTCGCTCCGGCGGTGACCCGCGCGCCGCCTCTCTCAAAGAACCTGCGCTCGTCCAAGGCTATCTGGCGCAGCACCCCAAGCTCGCGGCTGGTGCGCTGAGCGCGGCGCGACATTTTCTGAAGTGGGCAGGCGCCCACGGTATCGCGTACAAGGATCTCGATGCGGCAGCGGTTGATCGTTTCGCGCGGCATCGCTGTCGGTGCGGACGCTACAGCTCCCGGCAGTTGCGTGACCCGGTCTACATGACCGATGTCCGCCGGTTCCGCCGCTATCTGGAGAATGCCGGGATCGTGACCGTTCCGACCAGTGTCGAACGGCTGGACAAATACCTGCCAGAGTTCGCCGTCGGGCTTAGAGCGTCGGCTATAGCAAGCCGACCTATGCTCGACGATTAAGTCAGGCACGGCATTTCGCCGAATGGATCTTGCAGGCGCGCATTCCTGCAAAAGAGATCACTGACGACACCATTGAACAGTTCGCTCTGCACAATTGTCGGTGCGGTATCCGAACCAAGCGGGGCAGACGGGTGACCGGCACGGGAACCAGAGATCGCCGTCGCGGTGCCCGTCGCTTCGTCAATTTCCTGCGTGAACGGGGTGTGATCAATCTCTCGGCGCCACCCGATGCTCTGGCGATCGATCCGCGGCTGGACGGCTTAGCCGAATGGCTGCGCCACGAGCGTGGGGCGACTGAGGAGACGATCCGGCGCTACCAGCACGAGGCCGGCCGCTGGATCGGCGTTCTCGGCAAAGATCCAGGGCATTACAATGCAGCAATCATCCGCTCTATTGTTCTGGATCAGCGCCAGGAACGATCGCGTTCTTCGATCCGTATGACGGTGACCGTGCTGCGCGCGTTCCTGCGCTTCACCGTCAGCCAGGGACTTTGCGCCCCGTTTCTGCTGCATGCAGTGCCGCCAGCAGTTCGACGGAAGCTATCAACTGTTCCGCGCGTGATCCCGGCGGCAACGATTGAAGATATCATTGCATCCTCTGGCACGACGACACCGGTCGATATCCGGGATCGCGCCATCCTCCTCCTGCTCGCGCGAATGGCGCTGCGGGCCGGGGATGTGTGGCAACTGCGTCTATCCGATATCGATTGGCGGGCCAGTCGATTACGGTTGCACGGCAAAAGTCGTCGCGGGACGATGCTGCCGTTGCCCCAAGATGCGGGTGAAGCACTTCTCGCCTACATCGAGGATGCGCGGCCCGTCGTCTCGACGGACCGGGTATTTCTGCGGACACAGGCGCCGTTTACTCCGCTGCGTTCTTCGGCCGAGATCGCCGGCATCGTCGCTCGCGTCCTGAAGCGTGGTGGTTTCTCCCACCTGCCGACAGGATCCCATGTGTTCCGTCATTCACTGGCGTCCGCCTGGCTGCGCGACGGTGCCGACCTTGATCAGATCGGCGTCGCCCTCCGCCATGCCTCGCGGGACACGACCGCGATCTACGCGAAGGTGGATATCTCGATGCTGTCGGCCGTTGCCCAGTCTTGGCCGGGAGCAGCGTCATGATGCACCACCACGTCGATCGCTATATCCAATTGCATCGCGCCCTCGGCAAGAAGTTCGATGCGCAGGAACAGGCACTGAGTAAATTCGCTGTACTCGCCAGCGAAAGCGCCGCCACCATCATAACCGTCGAGTTGATACTAGAATGGGTGCGTGAAGCGGCTACGCCGAATGCCGCCCGTATCCGTTTTGGCCTCGCGCGCGCCTTTGCCGAGTTTCTGCACAGTGAAGACCCACGGCATGAAGTGCCGGCCGCAGGGTTGATGGGGCGCGGCAGACGGCGGCGGCCAGCTCCTTACATTCTGTTGCCGAATCAGATCACAGACATCATGGCGGAGGCCCTGAAGGTGCCGGGCTTGGCTCCGATCAGCCCGCTTACATATCATCATCTGTTCGGATTGCTTGCCTCGACAGGGCTCCGCATTTCGGAAGCTCTTTCCCTCCGCTGCGATGATCTGACGGATGACGGCCTCATGGTTCGCAGCGGCAAGTTCGGTAAAAGCCGCATTGTCCCGTTGCACGCTTCAACCCGCACTGCGCTTGAGCAATACCTTGCCGTCCGACGTGAGGTTCGCGGCGCAAGCGACGATCTCTTTGTGCTGGGTCACGGTCATGCGCCGACCAGGACCAGAGCCCATGTGGTTTTCGTCCGGATTGTTCGACAGCTCGGATACCGCAACCCAACGGGGCCTGGTCCCCGGCTGCACGATCTTCGTCACACCTTTGCAGTGCGGTCTCTGGAAGCCTGCGGGAATGATCCGCAGGCTATTCAGCGACACATGCTTGCGCTGAGCACCTATCTCGGCCATGCCGAGGTTGCCAACACCTATTGGTATCTCGAGGCGACACCTGTCCTGTTGCGCACAATCGCTTCAGCAACCGAAGGCGCTTTTGTCGGAGGTGCGGCATGACTCCGCTAGCTCCTGACCTTTCTGCATTCCTGCAAAACCACCTTCCGAATGAACGTGGTGCAAGCCCGCATACAATCGCGAGCTACGCGCATGCGTTCACGCTCTTGCTGCGTTTCACCACCGCTCGGCTCAAACGACAGCCCTCCGACCTCATGATCGAGGATCTCGACGTCGGACTCGTGCGAGCGTTTCTGCAGCATGTGGAAGAAGGGCGGGACAATACCGCCCGTTCTCGCAATGCACGGCTCTCGGCGATCAAGGCGTTCTTTCGCTTCGTCGAACATCGGCAACCGGCCTGTCTGGAGCAGGCTATGATGATCCGGGCGCTACCGGTCAAACGAACGGACACCCGGCTCATCGACTATCTGACTCGGGAAGAGATCCGAGCGCTGCTTGCGGCACCCGATATCCGCACGCGCGGCGGCCTGCGTGACCGCGCGATGCTCCATCTCGCCTATGCCGCGGGTTTGCGGGCATCCGAACTGTTGGCGATGCGGATGGAAGACTTCCCCGACAGGTCGCTTTCCAGCGTTCGCGTCCTCGGCAAGGGACGGCGAGAACGTATCCTGCCGCTCTGGAAAGAAACTCAGGCCGCATTGCGTGCATGGCTGGCCGTTCGGCCAAATGGTCACGGTCCAGAACTGTTCCTGAGCCGGGACGGCAAACGCATGAGCCGCGATGGATTCGCCTACAGGCTCAGCTTGCACGTTGCCAAAGCCGGCAAGACGGTGCCGTCGATTGCCGGCAAAAGCGTCACGCCGCACGTGCTTCGGCATAGCTGTGCCATGCACACGCTCCAGGCAACCGGAGACGTCCGTAAGGTGGCGCTCTGGCTCGGTCATGCCAGCATCCAGACCACCGAGATGTATTTGCGCGCCGACCCGACCGAGAAGCTTGCGCTTCTCGACGCGCACCATCCCCCGCTGATCAGGGCTGGCCGGTTCCGAGAGCCGTCGGACAAGCTGATGGCCGCTCTCGCGGCCGCAACCAACCCGCGGCACCAGTAAATCTGGAACGGCGATTATCGAAAGAGCAGTGCCGGGCGGCCTCCGCCCGGCATCTATTATTATGCCGAGTGGAGATCACGAAATGAAAAAGCAGATCAAAGAGTTGACCCGCCATGCCCTGCATAACGCGGACGCGGCATATTATGTCCTCGATTACCTCCAGCATTCCTTTCCAGTTCAACTCTACGAACCCTTCACGGATTCGGAAGGCAACCTGTCGTCGAGGCCGGTGTTTCGCGACGGCCAACCCGTTGAGAGCCGCGAGGCGGTCGCGCGCCGCACGGCCCTGATCGAGAAGCTGGCGAGCTTGCCACCGGTCCCTGGCGCGCTCGACCAGATCGTCCAGCGCTTCGGCACCGACATGGTTGCGGAGGTGACGGGCCGGTCGCGGCGCATCGTCAGGAAGGGCGAACGCCTGATGGTCGAGGGCCGCGCGACCTCGGCCAATCTCGCCGAGACGCAAGCCTTCATGGATGACGTCAAGCGCATCCTGGTGTTCAGCGATGCCGGCGGGACGGGCCGCAGCTACCATGCGGAGCTTTCGGCGCGGAACACGCGTCTGCGCGTCCACTACCTTCTCGAGCCTGGCTGGAAGGCCGACACCGCCATCCAGGGTCTTGGCCGAACGCATCGCACTAACCAGGCGCAGCCGCCGCTTTTTCGACCGATCGCCACCAACGTGAAGGCCGAGAAACGCTTCCTCTCCACGATTGCCCGGCGTCTCGATACGCTGGGCGCGATCACGCGAGGCCAGCGCCAGACCGGCGGGCAGGGCTTGTTTCGCCCGGAGGACAATCTGGAATCGCATTATGCGCGCGATGCACTGCGCCAGCTCTACCTGCTGATCGTCCGCGGCAAGGTGGAGGGCTGCTCACTCACGCTGTTCGAGCAGACCACGGGGCTGACGCTGATGGACGAGAACGGCATCAAGGACGAGTTGCCGCCGATCACCACTTTCCTCAATCGACTGCTGGCGCTCACCATCGAACTGCAGGATATCCTGTTCGCGGCTTTCGAGCGGTTGCTCACCGCCAAGGTGGAGGGCGCCATCGCGGCCGGGGTTTATGATCTTGGGCTCGAAACGCTGCGAGCAGAGAGCTTCGTCGTCACCGATAGGCGGGCGATCTACAACCATCCGAGCACCGGCGCGCAAACACAGCTTCTCACCATCGATCAGCGCCAGCGAAATCGACCCGTGCCCGTCGAGGAAGCAGTCGCCCAGCTCGACGACCAGCGCGCCATCCTCCTGGTCAACGAACGCTCAGGGCGTGCTGCCGTGCAAGTCCCCGCGCCATCGTTAATGCTCGATGATGGCGAAATCGAACGGCGCGTCCGGCTGATCCGGCCGATGGAACAGCACCATGCTTCCCTGCGCATGATGGAGGACAGCCATTGGCAGCAGGCTGATCGCGAGACCTTCGCCGCCGCCTGGAGTGCGGAGGTCGCGGGCGTCCCGACTTTTTCGGACTCGACCCTCCACATCGTCGCGGGGCTGCTGCTGCCGATCTGGAAGCGACTTCCAAACGAATCGAGCCGGGTCTATCGGCTCCAGACCGACGAGGGGGAGCGCATCATAGGACGCAGGGTTTCAGCCGCATGGGCCGCCGGCGCGCTCGCAACCGGTGTCAGCACGATCACAGCATCAGATGCCTTCAACGCCCTTGCGGATGGGCGAACGATGCTCGACCTCGAGGAGGGACTTCATCTGCGCCGCGTCCGCGTCATGGGCGCCAATCGCATCGAGCTGTCGGGCTTCACAGATGCGATGCGCGAGCGGCTAACGGCCTACGGACTTTTCCACGAGATCATCTCCTGGAAGCTGCGCATGTTCGTGCCCGCGGACGCAAGTGGGCCTGAGGTGCTCGCCAAGGTCATCGAGCGTCATCCGATACAGCGCATCAGCGAGAGGCAGGCCACCTGATGCCGCCTCGTGCTGCATCCGAAATGGCAAGCCGTCTCGCCCAACAGGCGGAGGCGGTCTGCCGCCGCTATCTTTCCAATGGACGCCGTGAGGGCCGCTACTGGCTGGTTGGCGACGCCCGCAATGCGCCGGGGCGCTCGATGTTTGTCCGTCTCAAGGGACCGGATTGTGGCAAGGGCGCCGCCGGGAAATGGACCGACGCCGCCACCGGCGAGCATGGCGACCTTCTGGACGTCATTCGGGAATCGCTTGGTCTTGTCGATTTCAAGGACGTCTGCGACGAGGCGCGCACCTTTCTGTCGATGCCCCTGACGACGAACGAACCAAAGGATCGGCGGGAGCAAGCCGTTCCCGCTGCCGGCGGCTCTCCCGAAGCGGCGCAGCGGCTGGTCTCCATGTCGCAGCCGATACCAGGTACGCCTGTGGAGACGTATCTGCGTGGACGCGCGATTACAGCTTTGCATGAAACCGGGAGCCTCCGGTTTCATCCGTGCTGCTATTACCGTCCAGAGAGCGGCCCGACCGAAACATGGCCGGCAATGATCGCGACGGTCACCGACCTCAGAGGCAAGCTCACCGGCGCTCACCGCACCTGGCTCAATCCGGGCGGATTCAGCGAGGCCCATCTCGGCCGCGCTCCAATCGACACGCCGAGACGAGCCATGGGCGAACTGCTCGGTCACGCTGTCCGCTTCGGCTGCTGCCGTGATGTCATGGCCGCCGGCGAAGGCATCGAGACCATGCTGTCGCAACGCACTGTCCTGCCCGCCATGCCGGCACTGGCGGCGCTGTCGGCGGCGCACCTGTCCGCAATCCTGTTCCCTGACACATTGCGGCGGCTCTACATTGCCCGCGACAATGATCCGGCGGGCGACGCAGCAGTGGCAACCCTCATTGAGCGCACCAGCGCGGCCGGTATCGAGGCGATGGTTCTGACGCCGAAACTTGGCGACTTCAACGAGGATCTGCGGCTGCTCGGCGCCGATGCGCTGAGGGGGATCCTGCGGGTTCAGATCGCGCCACACGACGTCGAGCGCTTCATGAAGCTGGCGGCCTGACCGGAAGGGAAGGGAGGGGTGGCATTTGCGATGCGTACCTCGGTGCGCAGGGGGACCTTTGCTCGGGCGAGGGCCGGCCCACGGCCTTCCAGAGGGCGATCGGGCGACGGCCGGTCCGGACAGGCAATGGCTGCGCCCGGCTATTTTCCGGCGGCCCTTGCCACCCACGCGGCGAGCCGCGCGGGTCCCCGTCTTCGGGCCTTTCCATCGCGAGGCAAAATAGCCGGGCTTCGCCATCCTCCACTTCCGTTGCGGCCCTGCGCTGACGCTGCGGGTGCAAGTCCGGATCGTCCATCGCCTTCGTCGCCATGAAGGCCGCGATGGGCGCGGCCGATCTCACGAAGGCAAGCCGCCATGAGCACCGAGCACGATACCGATTTCGCGCCGCAACCCGCATCATCACCCATCGACCACGTCCTTCAGGACCTTCAGCTCTACGGCTACCGTCCTTTCGACGACGAACCCGATCCGCGCCCGCTTCCCGAAGGCCGGGTCGTGGCAGCCAGCATCGCCGACATCTTCGACGCTCTCGTGGTGGCGATGGCCGACACACGCCTTGAGCCCGATCTCGAGGAGCTGCTGTGGGGTACGGTCAATCTGTTCCATCGCGCGACCAAGCGGATCGAACGCGAGCTCGATGAAAACGAACTCGGCCAGCAGCGGCTGCAACGCGAACAAGACGGATCCGAGGTCAAGTCGGTCGAACTCGAACAACTGATCGCCCAAGGTCAGACGCTGCTCGAACGCCGCAACGCCTTCGAATTGATGCGCGACCAGGCCGCCGAGCATTTCGAGCGTTACAGCCATTCGATATGGCGACCACGCTCAGGCTCTGTCGTCAACCACCGCAACCTGACCGCGGCACTGATCGACAGCCGGGACTTCGTTGCCGCGAGGAAGCACGCAGACAGCCAGGTGCTGTTGCCACCTGGACCGAAAGTCGCCTTCACCGGAGGACTCGATTTCAACGATCATCGGCTGATCTGGGCCAAGCTCGACCAGGTCCATGGCAAATATCCGGACATGGTCCTGCTACACGGCGGATCGCCAAAAGGCGCCGAGTTGATAGCGGCCAAATGGGCTCACAGCCGCAAGGTGCCACAGATTGCCTTCAAGCCGGACTGGACCAGGCATGCCAAGGCCGCGCCCTTCAAGCGCAACGACGCCATGCTCGACACCTTGCCGATTGGTGTCATTCATTTCCCCGGCTCTGGCATTCAGGACAACCTCGCCGACAAGGCCCGCAGGCTCGGCATTCCGGTAATGAAGTTCGGCGCCGCGTGAAGCGGCCACCACCCGCCTCAAGTCATTTGCTCTGATTTCCGTCGCTCCCGGCGCGTTGATCGGACGACCGCCCCTGCCGATGTGGCGTCGATAAAGGCAAGGCGGCGGACCACGAGGTTCACATCGCATCTCGTCCTGGAATGGAGAACAGGGGACCGATCGCCGCGTTTCTCGGCGCAATTCCTTAGTCCGGTCCGAGGGCCTGATGCCATCAACCCATGAAGGGTCGGACTACACAAAGCGTGCCGCCGTTCCGGCCTTGCCTTCACGGTGATTGCGGCCCTCGGCCGGACACATCGGGCGCCTGTCACGCGGGGATCGCTCCCCGCTTCCAGAACAGGAGCCGGAAAAATGTCCCTCGTAGAAGCCAACGCCTTCGCCTTCAGCCTCGCCACCAGCCTGATGGTCAGCATCGTCATCTTTCGCGCCGGCGACGGAACACTCACGGTCGTGCGGGCCGACGAATTTGAAGGAGAGGTTTCCCAGATCGTCCGCGAGATCGATCCGCACGAGCGATGAACCGGACAAGCTGCGGCCGGTGGTTCTTTGCGCCCCGGCCCGAGGCAGCGCTATAGTTCGAACCGCAATTGACGTTGATCCGGCGGTGACACAGCGCCAAGCGACGAGAGTGTTATACCCAACAGGCGGATGCCTTGGCGTAGCGGAAATACCGACCTCAGGAGATCGGCTGCCAGCTCTTCAAAATCAGGAAGTTCGATCGGCGCCGCCACGGTGCGACTACGCGTGATCTGCTGGAAGTCGGCGAATTTGACCTTAAGTGTGACCGTCCGGCCCCGGATGCCTTTGCCTTCACAGTATCCCCAGACCTTGGCGACCAGCGGCTTGAGTTCGGCGATTGATGCATCGAGATCGACGATGTCAGCTGTGAATGTGTCCTCGGCGCCGATCGATTTGCGTGGCCGATCCGGCTCGACCGCGCGTTCATCGATGGCGCGCGCGATCTGATAGTACCAGAGCCCAGACTTTCCGAAATGCTGTTGCAGGAAGGGGAGCGACCTCTCCTTGAGATCGGCGCCGGTCTCGATGCCGAGCGCTTCCATCTTCGCGGCTGTCGCGGGGCCGACACCATGAAATTTCTTGACTGGCAGACTCTCCACGAAGGCCGGCCCGTGGCGTGGCGTGATGACGAACTGGCCATTTGGCTTGTTCTGACCGGACGCCATCTTGGCGAGAAATTTGTTGTAGGAGATGCCTGCGGAAGCGGTCAGACCGGTCACCTGCAGGATCTTCGCCCTGATCATCTCGGCAATCGTCGTGGCAGAGGAAATGTTGAGCCGGTTCTGCGTCACGTCGAGATAGGCCTCGTCGAGCGAGAGCGGTTCGATGAGATCGGTATGTTCGGCGAACACGTCGCGGATCTGGGCCGAGACTGCCCGGTAGACGTCGAAGCGGGGCGGCACGAAGATCAGCTCGGGGCATTTGCGCTTTGCCGTGACCGAAGGCATGGCGGAGCGAACGCCGAACGCGCGGGCCTCATAGCTTGCGGCCGCGACCACGCCGCGGGCCGCGGCCCCGCCGACGGCAAGCGGCTTGCCGCGCAGTTCTGGATTGTCGCGCTGTTCGACCGACGCATAGAACGCATCCATGTCGACATGGATGATCTTGCGCGGGTCGGCGGCGCGTTCAGGGGCCATTTGCCTGCAATGTCATTTCGCCAGGATATGCGCTTCGTGCTTCCGGATGCTACAATCTTCAGATCGCAAATTCAGCCTGTCTGCGACCCTGGCGGAGATACGAAATCGCGAACTTCTCCCGGGAAGGGTGTATGTCGGAATTTCCGACAAGCCCTTGGGCGGCTAATTTGCCGGCGCCCTTCGGTAAGCCGGGTCGACGGGCACCGCTGCATCAGGCGCGTCCGCAGGCAGCGGTGCCGCAGTGGCTTAATGCATCCATGCCATCTCTCGGCGCCGGGACCTCTCCTCGGCCATCGTCAATGACGGAATCCAAGGATTTCGCTCAACGCCGCGTCCCCCTATCAACTCCTTGAGAAGGGAAGGATGCGAATGAAGCCGGATACATCGCAGTGGCGTGATCCACAGGCATATGCGTTCGTCAAAGGCGCCGCCGCTGATGCGATCGCCTGGGAATTCCTGCGACGCAATTCGCAGTATCAGCAGGACTTCGCTGCCTCCCGCTCAGGCAAGGCGATGCGCGCGTTGCGCAAGCGCTGGGGTTTGCAGTTTCGCCGCCAGGCCTGACCAATCCGCAGTCGAGCAGCCCGTCTATTGGGCGCCTCAGGTAGACCCTGGGGTCGTGACCCTAGTCGAGGTTCCGCCGGATCTGCGAGCGCGAGAGGCTATCGCCTCCGACGTCTCGCTGGCCGCGGGCCGGCATGACGAGGTGGGCCTTCACATGCGCTCTTCGCCGGGCGGCACGCAACTGGCGCTTCTCGGCGACGCGCAGCCAGGCGAACCGCTTGCCGCCATCATCCCGCTCGACGATATGGCCCACGACCGGCTCCAGGCGATCGAGCGGTTCATCCGCTCGATCCATACGCAGCACGTTCCGGACGCCCGCTTGACTGGGGCCCAGCGCCGACGCCTTGGCCTCATGCTGCGATGCCTGGATGGCCGCGACCAGCGGGCATCCCATTTTGAAGTCGCGACCGCCTTGTTCGGTCGGCGGCTGGTCAGCGCCGCCGACTGGCAGGACTCGGCTTTTCGCTACCAGACGCATCGCCTCGTGCGCGACGGCCTGAAGATGGTCGAGCGCGGCTACTGCCAATTGTTGCGCGCCCGAAGGCGTCATCTCTGACGAGTGCCGCCGGCCGCTTGTCCACTTTCTTGCACTGTCTCCGAGCCTACGCCTGTTCTCAATCCTGAAGCGAACGGCCGCTTTGCGCCTTAAGTCGGTCATCCAACTCCCATCTCGGCGCCCCCGGAAGCGGACGTTTACCAGCGTCAAGGTTGCCTCGCGGAAGCGATCCCTTTGGATCAAGTCTCGGACCGGTTCGCCGATCAGCGCTGAACGGTCGGTGCTTTTCTGGTCGGGCTCTGTTGCACCTCTGGCGGACGTTGCCAATTACGTCGAAACGATTAGGCCTACGCACCTTTTATTATATTTCAGTTTTCTCTAATATGGACGCCGGGAGGGACCAACGCGTCAATGCCAGGAACAAGCGAACGTGCAATCGTAGCGAAAAGTGTCGTCGAACTTGGCATCTTTTCGGCGCTGATGAATGTGCTGTTGCTGGTTCAACCCTTATATATGCTCCAAATTTATGATCGGGTGCTGCCAGCCTCAAACCTGGATACGCTGATCTATCTATCTGTGATCGCCCTATCTTCGCTTTTGCTTTTCGGCATCCTTGAGATCGTCCGCGGGATGTATGCGAGCCGCCTCGCTGCGAGGCTCGATGTCTCGCTTGGCTCAACGTGCTTCCTCGCTGCGATGAGCGGACCACGCGCCGGGCTGGGGGACGTTCAGGCACTGCGCGACTTAACGCTGCTTCGAAATTTCATCGCCTCTCGAGCTCTGTTTTTTCTTTTCGACGTCCCGTTCGGGCCGATTTTTGTTGGCCTTCTCTATTTCATTCACCCTCTGCTTTTCCTCGTCACGGTCGGTGGCGCCGTTCTGATGATTTTTATTGCCTTGTTGAATCATGCTGCGAGTTCAAGACCGACCAAGGAAGCTGCAGAGAACCTTAACGCCTCAATGAATTCCGCTCAGGCCTTCGCCCGGAATTTCGAGACTGTTCGAGCCCTGGGGATGGTGTCCCATACAGTCGAATTCTGGGGCAGCCGTTTCTCTGGAACAGTGAAGGCGTCCGATAGAGTTGCTCGTGTGAACGCGTTTTACGGTGGTGTCTCCCGCACCGCGCGGTCGATCTTGCAAATCGCGATCTTGGGTGTCGGCGCGGTTCTTGTCCTGCGTAATGAGATGACTGCTGGGATGATATTCGCGTCCTCGATGATCTCGGCTCGGGCGCTTCAGCCCCTGGATCAGGTCATTGGAAGCTGGCGGCAGATCACGGACGCGAAGCTTGCTTGGAAGCGGCTGGGGACAATCCATTCGAACTCGAGGCGGGCGGAAATCGTGGCGCTGCCAACGCCTCAAGGGGCGTTGAGCGCTGATCAAGTCATCTACTACCCTCCGGGTTCGCCCGATGGATCGCTGCCGCTGATCAAGCGCATGAGCTTTCAGGTGGCTGTCGGCGAATCCATTGCGATCGTCGGCCCCAGCCAGGCGGGAAAATCCACTCTCGCGCGGCTGATCGTTGGCGCCATCGAACCGCGTTCGGGCGCGATCCGCATTGACGGTGGCGACATTCGCAACTGGGACCCGGAAAGGCTCGGCCGGCACGTGGGCTATCTCCCGCAGGACGTTGAGCTCTTTCCAGGAACAATCGGCCAGAACATCTCCCGCTTTGAGCCCTCAGCTTCGGACGAGAAACTGGTGGAAGCCGCGCAACTGGCCCAGGTGCATGAACTCATTCTCGGATACCGGGAAGGGTATTCGACCGTGATAGGTCCGACGGGCGTCCGGCTGTCGGGCGGTGAGCTTCAGCGGATTGGACTTGCTCGCGCCTTCTATGGCGACCCCAGGATTGTCATCCTGGACGAGCCGAATGCCAATCTCGATGCTGACGGCGAGGCGGCCCTTGAGCGGGCGATCCTGCAGGCGCGTTCTCGACAGACGACAGTCCTGGTCATAACGCATCGCCCTTCACTGGCATCAAAATGCGATCGCATGCTCGTAATGCGGAATGGCCAGATCGAGCTTTACGGCTCGACCAAGGACGTGCTGGCTCAGTTGGCTGAGCGAATGAACCAGCAGGCCCGGCCGGCGGCGGCAGCGTCGCAGCCCGGCGCCAGCGAAGGCGTCGTTGCGTTTCCGTCACCCTCCCGCACCGAAGTGAAGACGGTCAATGACGGTTCCTAGTCAAACCCTCCCTGTGGTGGCGAGAACTTATCGCTGGCAGGAAAAGGTGGATACCCGAACCGGTCTGGTGTCCCTGGTTGGGTTTTTGAGCGTAAGCGTCTTTTTGCTGGGATTCGGCTACTGGGCGGCGACGGCTCCGATAGGTGGCGCAACAATCGCTCCAGGCGTGGTTGCGGCTGCAGGCCAGAATGTCATGATCCAGCACCTCGACGGCGGGATCATCACCAGCATCCGGGTTCGAGAGGGTGACCGGGTCTCAAAAGGCCAGGCGCTCATCACACTCGATACGACTTTGGCGCAGGCCCAGCTCAACCGCGTCCTGAAGCAATGGGTTGCTCAAAGGGCTGAAGTCGCCCGCCTCGATGCGGAGAGGGATGGCTCGAAAGAGGTCGATCTGCCCGATGAGCTTCGTCCCTATTCAATGGACCCGAATTACCGCGGCTTTATCGTCGAGCAGACCAAAGAGTTTCAGGCCCGCTTTGCCCGCTACACCGCGGACCAGGAAATCCTGAAGCAACGGATTGCGGCCCTGCAGGAAGCGATCGTTGGCATGCGTGCGCGAAAGGACGCTGTCGAAAAGCAGCTCGCGATCGTCAACGAGGAGACTGAGCGAAAAAAGGCGCTTCTCGATAAAGGCCTGACGAACCGCTCGGAATACACGGATCTGCTGCGCAGCACCGCGGATCTGGTCGGCCAGGCAGCGGCAATGGAAGCACAGATCGCCAGTTTCCTGAGCCAGATCGAAGAGGATCGCCAGCAGATCGAGCGGCTGACCACGGCGAGAGTCGAGGACGCCGTCACGGATTTGAACAAGACACGCGCGCAGGTAGCCGACCTCGAAGAGCAAATCAACGCCGCACGTTCGGTGTTGGAGCGAACGACCATTCGGACGCCGGTCGACGGCATCGTCGTCCGCTCCGTCTACAACTCGGTGGGCAGCGTTATTCGGGCCGGCGAGTCCGCAATGGAACTGCTCCCGACGATGGAGCAGTTCATTGTCGAGGCCAAGGTGAAGCCTGAAGACATCGATTCCATCCGTGTCGGTCAGGCCGCAAGCATGATGTTCACGGCGCTCAATGCTCGAACGACTCCAAAGGTTTCAGGGAAGGTGTTCTACATTTCGGCGGACCGATTGGTGACGCCGAATACCGGCCAGGCATATTACACGGTAAGGATCAGGCTGTCCGAAACTCTGCCGGCGCAGATCAAATCCGAACAGATTTATCCAGGCATGCCTGTTGAGACCTTCATCTCGACAAGCGAACGCACCTTCCTATCCTATCTTACCAAGCCGCTTATTGACTCATTCCAGCGAGCGTTCCGAGAACGATAGCGCGGCCACAAATCCGTTCATTCGTCCGGTCAGACAGGCTGGTGCCGTTTCTGGCTCCTACAATGCGTTATACAAACGCAAAGTCGGTTGCCTCCAAGTGATTCAGATCAACGTTGGTTAGTGTAATGGTGTTGTCTGCGTCGTGAGTGATAACAACGTCTGCATTGACTTGCTCGGCATGCGCCTGCACGGCGGCAAAATCCGCAAACAGGCTTTGGGCGAGCTGAATGACATCGTGCCCTACGGATGACGTGCTGAAATCGGTTATGACGTCGTGGCCGAAGCCGCTTCCGAAAACAAAGGTGTCTCGGCCAAACCCGCCAGTAAGGGTGTCGTCACCGTTGCCACCTGTGATGTGATCGCTGCCGTTTGCACCATTGAGTATGTCGTTGCCACTCGTTCCAGCAATTGCGTCATCACCGATGGTGCCTACAATAGAAGAACCCGCCAGCGTTTGCCCGTTGATGCCGCTTCCATCTGCGGGATATGCTGGGCTGAAGTTTGCGGCGGTGAATTCGGCAGCGTTGGTATTCTCGAAGCGAATTACGGTGGCGTAACCCTGGTCGGTCCCCGAGCCGTCGCGGTCGACCTGGAAAAGGGTATCGGCGCCATCCTGGACGAGTTGGATGAATCCCGAGCCGAACGGGTTGGAGGAGCCGTCCCATCCGATGAGTTGGTTGAGCAAGGCATTGTAGTCAAGCGTTTCTCCGCCAACTCCAGCGACGAAGTCGGTCACGGTTGCAGAATTAGTTCCATTCCATGAATCGAGAATGAGACTGTCAGCGCCGGTTCCCAGGGTTAGGGTCGGGTCGCCACTCTGCAGCGTGAGATGCGCCACGTCGTTGCCTGATCCGAGATCGGCAATCAATGCTCCGTCAATATATGCGGTATCATTCCCCTCATCGGCAGAAAATGAAACTGTTCCGCTTGCATGCACTGTGTCGTTGCCGGAGCCGAGATCTGCGGTCAAGGACCCTGAGATACTCACGGCATCATCGCCATCTCCGGTGGAAAGCGAACCGCCCCCGGATACATTCACCGTGTCGTCGCCGCCGCCTGTATCAACAGAGAGGGTAGTTGCACTGACGTTAATAGTATCATTTCCTATTCCGGAAGTCAGATTGACGTTACCGCTACCTCCCAAAGACGCGGAGTTGTTGCCATCTCCCAGACTAACATTGAAAACTGAATTCTGGTCTAACGTAATCTGAGAGCCCCAGTAGGCGACGTTATCTACAGTGTCACTTCCTGATCCAAAAGTTAAAGTGATGATGGAATTGCTAAAGGCTGGAATACCCCACCCATTATAGGTTTCCGTGTGGAAAACATTATTACCGTCACCCATCTCTAGATTTATAAAAACATTGCTAAACGTTCCAAGGTGAGCAAATTGAACTTGATCGTTACCGGCGCCTAACGCGCCATTCAGAGTCGAGTTAGACAATGCCGCTACATTCAGAACATCTCCTCCGTCACCCCCGTCAACCTGATAGGCAATCGAAGCAGCACCACTATTGAGAGTGATGTTGTCATCACCCGCGCCGGCATCCGCTATCTGAGCCAGCGAGACCCCGGACGGCCCCGAATACGTCAGGTTCAAACTGTCATTGCCGTCGCCGCCATAGAGCGAATCGTTGCCGCTGCCGTCCTGCAGGACGTCATTGCCCAGACCGCCGACCAGCACGTCGCTCCCAGACCCGCCGTTCAGCATGTCATTGCCGTCGCCGCCATCAAGTAGATCATTGCCAGCAAGGCCAGACAACGTATCGTTGCCAGCAAGACCGTTGATCGTATCGGGGCCGACATTGCCGCTCAGGAGATCATCGCCCGAAGTGCCGTCAATCGTTAAGCCAGACGGAAGCGTTCCATCTGCGGGATATGCTGGGCTGAAGTTTGCGGCGGTGAATTCGGCAGCGTTGGTATTCTCGAAGCGAATTACGGTGGCGTAACCCTGGTCGGTCCCCGAGCCGTCGCGGTCGACCTGGAAAAGGGTATCGGCGCCATCCTGGACGAGTTGGATGAATCCCGAGCCGAACGGGTTGGAGGAGCCGTCCCATCCGATGAGTTGGTTGAGCAAGGCATTGTAGTCAAGCGTTTCTCCGCCAACTCCAGCGACGAAGTCGGTCACGGTTGCAGAATTAGTTCCATTCCATGAATCGAGAATGAGACTGTCAGCGCCGGTTCCCAGGGTTAGGGTCGGGTCGCCACTCTGCAGCGTGAGATGCGCCACGTCGTTGCCTGATCCGAGATCGGCAATCAATGCTCCGTCAATATATGCGGTATCATTCCCCTCATCGGCAGAAAATGAAACTGTTCCGCTTGCATGCACTGTGTCGTTGCCGGAGCCGAGATCTGCGGTCAAGGACCCTGAGATACTCACGGCATCATCGCCATCTCCGGTGGAAAGCGAACCGCCCCCGGATACATTCACCGTGTCGTCGCCGCCGCCTGTATCAACAGAGAGGGTAGTTGCACTGACGTTAATAGTATCATTTCCTATTCCGGAAGTCAGATTGACGTTACCGCTACCTCCCAAAGACGCGGAGTTGTTGCCATCTCCCAGACTAACATTGAAAACTGAATTCTGGTCTAACGTAATCTGAGAGCCCCAGTAGGCGACGTTATCTACAGTGTCACTTCCTGATCCAAAAGTTAAAGTGATGATGGAATTGCTAAAGGCTGGAATACCCCACCCATTATAGGTTTCCGTGTGGAAAACATTATTACCGTCACCCATCTCTAGATTTATAAAAACATTGCTAAACGTTCCAAGGTGAGCAAATTGAACTTGATCGTTACCGGCGCCTAACGCGCCATTCAGAGTCGAGTTAGACAATGCCGCTACATTCAGAACATCTCCTCCGTCACCCCCGTCAACCTGATAGGCAATCGAAGCAGCACCACTATTGAGAGTGATGTTGTCATCACCCGCGCCGGCATCCGCTATCTGAGCCAGCGAGACCCCGGACGGCCCCGAATACGTCAGGTTCAAACTGTCATTGCCGTCGCCGCCATAGAGCGAATCGTTGCCGCTGCCGTCCTGCAGGACGTCATTGCCCAGACCGCCGACCAGCACGTCGCTCCCAGACCCGCCGTTCAGCATGTCATTGCCGTCGCCGCCATCAAGTAGATCATTGCCAGCAAGGCCAGACAACGTATCGTTGCCAGCAAGACCGTTGATCGTATCGGGGCCGACATTGCCGCTCAGGAGATCATCGCCCGAAGTGCCGTCAATCGTTAAGCCAGACGGAAGCGTTCCATCTGCGGGATATGCTGGGCTGAAGTTTGCGGCGGTGAATTCGGCAGCGTTGGTATTCTCGAAGCGAATTACGGTGGCGTAACCCTGGTCGGTCCCCGAGCCGTCGCGGTCGACCTGGAAAAGGGTATCGGCGCCATCCTGGACGAGTTGGATGAATCCCGAGCCGAACGGGTTGGAGGAGCCGTCCCATCCGATGAGTTGGTTGAGCAAGGCATTGTAGTCAAGCGTTTCTCCGCCAACTCCAGCGACGAAGTCGGTCACGGTTGCAGAATTAGTTCCATTCCATGAATCGAGAATGAGACTGTCAGCGCCGGTTCCCAGGGTTAGGGTCGGGTCGCCACTCTGCAGCGTGAGATGCGCCACGTCGTTGCCTGATCCGAGATCGGCAATCAATGCTCCGTCAATATATGCGGTATCATTCCCCTCATCGGCAGAAAATGAAACTGTTCCGCTTGCATGCACTGTGTCGTTGCCGGAGCCGAGATCTGCGGTCAAGGACCCTGAGATACTCACGGCATCATCGCCATCTCCGGTGGAAAGCGAACCGCCCCCGGATACATTCACCGTGTCGTCGCCGCCGCCTGTATCAACAGAGAGGGTAGTTGCACTGACGTTAATAGTATCATTTCCTATTCCGGAAGTCAGATTGACGTTACCGCTACCTCCCAAAGACGCGGAGTTGTTGCCATCTCCCAGACTAACATTGAAAACTGAATTCTGGTCTAACGTAATCTGAGAGCCCCAGTAGGCGACGTTATCTACAGTGTCACTTCCTGATCCAAAAGTTAAAGTGATGATGGAATTGCTAAAGGCTGGAATACCCCACCCATTATAGGTTTCCGTGTGGAAAACATTATTACCGTCACCCATCTCTAGATTTATAAAAACATTGCTAAACGTTCCAAGGTGAGCAAATTGAACTTGATCGTTACCGGCGCCTAACGCGCCATTCAGAGTCGAGTTAGACAATGCCGCTACATTCAGAACATCTCCTCCGTCACCCCCGTCAACCTGATAGGCAATCGAAGCAGCACCACTATTGAGAGTGATGTTGTCATCACCCGCGCCGGCATCCGCTATCTGAGCCAGCGAGACCCCGGACGGCCCCGAATACGTCAGGTTCAAACTGTCATTGCCGTCGCCGCCATAGAGCGAATCGTTGCCGCTGCCGTCCTGCAGGACGTCATTGCCCAGACCGCCGACCAGCACGTCGCTCCCAGACCCGCCGTTCAGCATGTCATTGCCGTCGCCGCCATCAAGTAGATCATTGCCAGCAAGGCCAGACAACGTATCGTTGCCAGCAAGACCGAAGATGGCATCAACGTCGATCGTGCCGGTCAGCGTATCGTCGCCGGACGTTCCGTTGATGATGGCTCCATTCACCACACTGATGGCAAAATCAACATGCGCCTCGGCAGAAGACGTGTCGTTGGCCGTGATGCGTATTGCAATCGTGCCGACATCGACGTTTGAGGGCGTACCAGTAAACGTACCGGTATTCGGATCAAAACTGAGCCAGGACGGTAGGGGATCTCCGTTCGCCTGTGTTGAAGTCAGCGTGAGATGGTCGCCCGGATCTGGATCGTAAAAGAGGTCCGAGGGGATCGTAAAACTCAAGGGACTGGCCACTGCTAGCGCCAGCGGCGAAAGAGACCCCGCCGTGGGCGCATCGTTGACGTTGGCGATGGCCGCGGTCGCGGCGCTCGCAACGGACTCCGCCGTGCCGTGGCCGTCGGTGTAGCTTGCCACCACGCGCACCGCAGCGCCGACGTCGTTGTCGCCCAGCGTGTAGGTGGTGTTGGTGGCGCCGCCGATGTTGACGAAGCCGGAACCGGTGTCGCGCTGCCACTGATAGCTGATGGTGCCGAGCCCATCGGCGTCGGCTAACGTGTTCGAGGCCGTCAGCACCTGGTCCTCGGTCGCCGTGCCGGCAACCGTCACCGAGCCGGTCGGTGTGTCGTTGACGTTGGCGACGGCCGCCGTCGCGGCGCTCGCAACGGACTCGGGCGTGCCGTGGCCGTCGGTGTAGCTTGCCACCACGCGCACCGTGGCGCCGACGTCGTTGTCGCCCAGCGTGTAGGTGGTGTTGGTGGCGCCGCCGATGTTGACGAAGCCGGAGCCGCTGTCGCGCTGCCATTGATAACTGATGGTGCCCAGACCATCGGCGTCCTGCAGCGTGTTCGAGGCCGTCAGCACCTGGTCCTCGGTCACCGTGCCGGTGACCGTCACCGAACCGGTCGGCACATCGTTAACGTTGGCGATGGCCGCCGTCGCGGCGCTCGCAACGGACTCGGGCGTGCCGTGGCCGTCGGTGTAGCTTGCCACCACGCGCACCGTGGCGCCGACGTCGGCGTCGCCCAGCGTGTAGGTGGTGTTGGTGGCGCCGCCGATGTTGACGAAGCCGGAACCGCTGTCGCGCTGCCATTGATAGCTGATGGTGCCTAGCCCGTCGGCGTCGGCTAACGTGTTCGAGGCCGTCAGCACCTGGTCCTCGGTCACCGTGCCGGTGACCGTCACCGAACCGGTCGGCACATCGTTAACGTTGGCGATGGCCGCCGTCGCGGCGCTCGCAACGGACTCGGGCGTGCCGTGGCCGTCGGTGTAGCTTGCCACCACGCGCACCGTGGCGCCGACGTCGGCGTCGCCCAGCGTGTAGGTGGTGTTGGTGGCGCCGCCGATGTTGACGAAGCCGGAACCGCTGTCGCGCTGCCATTGATAGCTGATGGTGCCTAGCCCGTCGGCGTCGGCTAACGTGTTCGAGGCCGTCAGCACCTGGTCCTCGGTCGCCGTGCCGGCAACCGTCACCGAGCCGGTCGGTGTGTCGTTAACGTTGGCGACGGCCGCGGTCGCGGCGCTTGGAACGGATTCCGCCGTGCCATGTCCGTCAGTATAACTCGCGACCACGCGCACGGTGGCGCCGACATCGGCATCGCCCAGCGTGTAGGTGGTGTTGGTGGCGCCGCCGATGTTGACGAAGCCGGAGCCGCTGTCGCGCTGCCATTGATAACTGATGGTGCCCAGACCATCGGCGTCCTGCAGCGTGTTCGAGGCCGTCAGCACCTGGTCCTCGGTCACCGTGCCGGCAACCGTCACCGAGCCGGTCGGCACATCGTTAACGTTGGCGATGGCCGCCGTCGCGGCGCTCGCAACGGACTCGGGCGTGCCGTGGCCGTCGGTGTAGCTTGCCACCACGCGCACCGTGGCGCCGACATCGGCGTCGCCCAGCGTGTAGGTGGTGTTGGTGGCGCCGCCAATGTTGACGAAGCCGGAACCGCTGTCGCGCTGCCACTGATAGCTGATGGTGCCCAGACCATCGGCGTCGGCTAACGTGTTCGAGGCCGTCAGCACCTGGTCCTCGGTCGCCGTGCCGGCAACCGTCACCGAGCCGGTCGGTGTGTCGTTGACGTTGGCGACGGCCGCCGTCGCGGCGCTCGCAACGGACTCGGGCGTGCCGTGGCCGTCGGTGTAGCTTGCCACCACGCGCACCGTGGCGCCGACATCGGCATCGCCCAGCGTGTAGGTGGTGTTGGTGGCGCCGCCGATGTTGACGAAGCCGGAGCCGCTGTTGCGCTGCCACTGGTAGCTCACGGTGCCGAGCCCGTCTGCGTCCTGAAGCGTGTTCGAGGCTGTCAGCACCTGGTCCTCGGTTGCCGTGCCGGCGACCGATACGGTACCGGTCGGGGCATCGTTGACATTGGCGACGGCCGCTGTCGCGGCGCTCGCAACGGACTCGGGCGTGCCGTGGCCGTCGGTGTAGCTCGCCACCACGCGCACGGTGGCGCCGACATCGGCATCGCCCAGCGTGTAGGTGGTGTTGGTGGCGCCGCCGATGTTGACGAAGCCGGAGCCGCTGCTGCGCTGCCACTGGTAGCTGATGGTGCCGAGGCCGTCCGCATCGGCCAGGGTGTTGGAGGCGGTCAGCACGTGATCTTCTGTCGCCGTGCCGGCGACCGTTACGGTGCCGGTCGGGGCATGATTGATTATGTTAATTGCCGCTGTTGCCAGACCGGTATCGGTGCCACCGTTGGCCGTTCCTCCGCCATCCACCAATGTGAACGTCACGGTGCGTGGCGACTGAGGCGGAGTGACTGACGAATTCGAATAGGAAATGTGCTCAAGAACGGTCGCCGCCAAACTGGGCGTCGCGCTATTTGCAAAGCTTATGACGAGATCTGTGCCATTGGTGCCACCCGAGACCGCACCAACCTTGGTGCCAGACACAAAGACGGAACCGTTCGAAATCGTCACGGACGCGTCCGTGGCAATCGTGAGCTGGTCTGATGTTGCCTTGTTCTGAGTAATCGAGACACGGAGCGAGCCGCCGCTGAACTTCGTCGAGTCGATGTCCGTAATGGTTGCAGAGGGCGCGATTTTTGCTGCCGAGCCGCCCGGTGAGTAGTTCAACGTGCCGGAAGTGCCGCTAGCCGCCCCGTTCAGATCGACGACTGGAGCATCATTAACCGCGGCAACGTTGATCGTGACGGCGCCGGTACTCGACGAAACGCCGCCCTGGTTGTCCCTCACATTGAAATTGAAGGAGGTACTGCCGTTGAAATCGGCAGCAGGCAGGAAGTAAAAAGTAGCGGTTGAGTAGGCAGTGTTCAGGAGGGCAGGTTGTGTGTGAGCGGCGTCCAGGTAGAGAATGCCATTCGAGGGTAGAGAGGTCAGGATATATCCCGTGACCGTCCCATCCTGATCCGTTCCACTTAAGGTGACGGTTATGAGATGATCTTCAGAGCCATTGAAGGTGATCTGCGTCGTGGCTTTTGGCAGCTTGTTGGCCATAGGAAATACCCCTGATGTTACTCATGGGGTTACCCGGTGATTGGGGGTAGCTCGGAGTTTTTACGTCCTGAGGTCGCCTACCTCTGAGCAATAAAAACCGGCTTCGGACGGTGTACTCCGCCCAAATTTGACCTCTTTGGAGCTGCCCCTATGTGGGTAGCGTCCCCAACCTTTTTCCCTCATATTAATGATATCTTAACCAAGGTCGGAATCCAATACTTCGCCGATCAAATTTTAGCGACAGCTAATGCTCTTGAACCGAGTTGAACTGAACAGCTCCTTTATGACCGGCGGGTCATTCGGGCTATACACCGGAGTGACGGTTCGTCATTGTTCCGTTTGAAAGTATGTAATGCCCCAGGATCGCGAGCTGAAATCTCGCTTGGGCCAACCCGCTGAGCCGAGGTTCGCAACTCTCGCTGCGTCCACAAGAGCGCTGAATACGGGCCTCGCTAACCAATTGTGCAAGACCTGATAATCCGCTTCCATCACGGTCGCCGGAAAGCTGCCTGACTACTCCCGGCCCCGCAACTGCCTGTCAGGAATGCGCCCATTTTCGGTCATTGTCAGGCCCATCTTCCCGATCCCGAAAGCGGAGATAGTGACCTGGGCCTGACGATTAGAAGCCAGGGGAGTTCAATCGCTTCTAGCAGCACTGCGCTGGTGGACCTTGATGCGCAGGTAATCATCACAATCTTGTCCAGACGCCACCTGCAATCGATGAACGAATGGCGGCGTCGATGAAAGCCATGCCCTTGACGCCGTCGTCGACGGTTGGGAACAGCGTTTCGGGCGCTAGCGACCTACCCTGGCGCATGGCGACGATCGCCTCGGCGACTTCACGATACAGGGTGGCGAAAGCTTCCAGGTAACCTTCAGGGTGGCCAGCCGGAACGCGCGAGGCACGTCTGTTTGCTTGATCCGCGCCGGCGCCGTTGCGGGTAATGATTTGTCGGTTCTGGTCGAGCGACGACCAGACCAGCTGGTTCGCGTCGCGCTGCGCCCATTCTAACGCTCCCTTTGAGCCATAGACGCGAAAACCGACCTCATTCTCGTTGCCGATGGCGACCTGGCTGCACCAGAGACTTCCGCGTGCGCCGTTTTCATAGCGCAGCATTATCTGGGCGTTGTCGTCGAGCCGCCGTCCTGACACAAAGGTCGTAAGCTCGGCACACAGTTCGTCAGGCTCGAGCCCAGTGACGAAACCGGCAAGATTGAAAGCATGGGTGCCAACGTCGCCAATTGAGCCGCCCGCGCCCGAGCGCGCTGGATCCGAGCGCCACTCGGCCTGCTTGTTGCCGCCGTCCTCGAGTTTCGTCGCCAGCCAGTCCTGCGCGTATTCGACCTGGACGATCCGGATGTCGCCCAGGTCGCCGTTGCGCACCATTGCGCGGGCCTGCCGGAGCATGGGATAACCGGTATAGGTATGGGTCAGCGCCACGACCAGCCCAGAAACCCTCGCCGCCTCTCTCAGCGACAGCGCTTCGGCCAGCGTCGTCGTCAAAGGCTTGTCACAAATGACATGGATGCCGGCATCGAGAAAGGCACGGATGGCCGGCGCGTGCATGTGGTTGGGGGTCACGATCGAAACCGCTTCGATGCCGTCGGGGCGTGCGGCCTCGCTGCGGGCCATCCCCGCGAAATCGGCATAGCTGCGGGCCGGGTCGAGACCGAGTAGCGCAGCGGATCGCGCCGCGCGCGCCGCGTCCGAGGATAAAGCTCCTGCAATCAGGTCGTAGCGGTCGTCGAGCCGGGCGGCGATGCGGTGCACTGCACCGATAAACGCTCCTTCGCCACCGCCCACCATCCCGAGACGAATGCGGCCACTCCTTCCCGCGAAACGGGTGCCGGTCATGGTGCTCTCCATTGCTGCGATCGATCGGGGATGTTGCGGGCGGTAGACCTCGGCGGCCTCGCGCCCGCCATTACGCTGCCGCCCCGCGTTCGGCGATGATCTTGTCGGCGACGCGCCAGGCATTGGCCATGATGGTGAGGGTCGGGTTAGCGCCGGTGCCGGTCGGGAAAGGCGATCCGTCGACTGCGTAGAGGTTCTCGACTTCGTGCGCCCGGCACCATCTGTTGAGCACCGACGTTGCCCCGTCATCGCCCATTCGTGCCGTCCCATGCTGGTGCGAGCAATTGCCGGTGACGCGGTCGGCATAGACCTTGCGGATGGTCAAAGCGCCGCTGGCCTCCAGAATGTCGGCACCGCGATCGATCAGGTAGCGTCCTTGGTCGAGATCGTTCTGGTGCGGCTTCAGTGTTACGCGCGCGACCGGCAGTCCCCAGGCGTCGACCACCTTTTCGTCGAGGTCTATCCGGTTGTCATGCTGGGGCATGTCGTGCAGCACCATGGCAATCGCCAGCGAATGGCTAAAGTGGTCGCGGTCGTTCTTCTTGGCCTCAGCGCCCCAGGATGGGGTGCCTGGCATGCGCCAGTTTATCGGCAGCGGGATGCCGACGCCCGCCACCGCAATATGCCCGCCTGAGACGAAGCCACGCGATGCGTCGTGCTCGTAGTGTTGGAAGGTCGAAGCGCTGACATAGCCGCCGCCTGCCCAGGCATAGACCGGATCGTCATAGGTGCCGACCGCAGCCGAATATTCGTGAAAGGTAACGTTGCGCCCAACCATGTCGCTGCCATTGGCAACGCCGTTCGGGAAGCGTCCGGACTTCGACAGAAGCATCAGTCGTGCGGTTTCCATCGCGCCGCAGGCAAGGATGAACAGATCGGCCTCCTGCTCCATCGTGTCGCCGTCGGCGTCCTGGTAGATCGCGGCCTTGATATTGCCTTGGCTGTCCAGCGTGAGTTCGCGAACCACGCAATCCGGCCGCAGCTCGAAATTGCCGGTTGCAACGGCGTCCGGGATGAAGACGTTGAGCGCCGACGAGCGCGTTCCGGTCGGGTCGCCGTGCTGTTGTGCAAAAGCGCTGACCACCGTCGCCTTGCGACCGTTGAACGGGCGTGACAAGGCGGCCTGCGGCGTCGGGAAGGCGTTCCAGCCAAGCGCGTCGCAGCCCTTGATGAACTTCTGCGCATAGCGTGAAATCGGCATAGGCGGACATGGGTAGCCGCCCGAGCGGCGCGACTCGAATTTGTTGGCGCCAGGCTGCCCCGATACACCGAACGCCCATTCGACTTTGAGGTAGTATGGCTCTAGCTCGTCATAGGTAATCGGCCAGTCGGCAAGGCTGGTGCCCGGCAGGTCGCCGGCCACGGTTCGCAGGCGGAAATCATTCTCGGTGAAACGCGGCAACCAACCCTGCCAGTGGACGGTGCCGCCGCCAACCATCTGCGGCACCGGGCAGAACATCTCGGAACGCGCGTCGTCGGCGGCCGTCTCTCGCCATGTGCGCGGATTAAGGATCGGGTCCGGCCACAGATTGTAGCGATTGATGTTGGCGAGTTCGTCGCCGCCAAAGCTTTCCTTCTTCCGCCACGGCCCCTTTTCGAGGGCCACGACCTTGACGCCAGCCTCGCAAAGCACCTTTGCGGCGGCGGCGCCGGACGCGCCGGCACCAATGATGACGACGTCGGTTCTCGCGGGTTTGGTCTTATAGGCCATCGTGGAACTCCCTGACCTTGTCGGCTTCGCCCTCGGCGAAATACTGCAGCGTGGTGTAGCGGCCGGTATGGACATCCTTCAGCGAGGCGGGGCCGGGAAAACCGATCACCTCCCAGCCGATCCGGTTCCTGTTACCGCCGTAGATGGGGTCGGCATAAAAACCCTGGCGCGTGTGGGTGACCATCAGCGGCAGAAAGTCGAGATCGACCTCCGTTGAGGTCTGCTGCAGTGCGGGTTGGGGCGAAACCGGACCAGCGAGCGCGTCGTTGACTGCGAGCGTCGTCGGCGCACCCGTGCCGGACTGCTCCAACTCGTGAAGGATGTCGTCCTGCTGGTGTGGGGCCAGTGCCACGAAGTCGGACGAAAACCTCTCGCGGGCGCGGGCGTCGAGGTCGAACAGTCCGGCGACATAGCGTTCGCGCATGATTTCGATGCGCTGCATCCAGGCCTTGGCCGATGCGCCATCGAGAACTTCGAAGCCGGAGCCGTCGGGCTTGGCGAAGATGTAACCGATACCCGAGAGATAGCGGTCGACGAAGTCCACGCAGCCTGCTTCGCGTGCGCCCGGCGTGTCGTCGGTTGGAATTATGCGGGCCATCGCGGCCTCCACCGTCGCGCGCTGATGCGGATTGAAGAAGGTGTCAGACATGGCATGTCCTTTGCTGCAGTTGTCTTTTTGGGTCGACGCATTGGGGCAGCGCGCCAAAGTTTGCTGCCTGGCAAAGCCCCGCCTGTGTTCTCTGCGCTCTGCCTAACGCTTGCGCGTTTGGCTGATGGCGACTGCAATGATGATGATGGCGCCGCGGGCGATCAGCTGCTGGCTGAATTCCAGTCCCATCAGGACGAGGCCGTTGTTGATCAGGCCGATCATCAGCGCGCCCATGATAGAGCCGACCACCGTGCCGGCACCCCCGAACAGGCTGGTGCCCCCGAGCACGGCCGCGGCGATCACCGAAAGCTCGTCGCCTTCGCCGAACTGGAAGCGGCCGGAATGCAGACGGCCCGCATAAAGCATGCCGGCCAAGGCGGCCGCCACGGACGACAGGATCAGCACGCGGAACTTGATAGAGGCGGTGTTGACCCCGGAGTAGCGTGCCGATGTCTCGTTGCCGCCGGTGGCCAACACGCGCCGTCCGAACGTGGTGCGGCGAAGCACGATGTGGCCGGCGACACCGATGATTGCCACCCAGACCAACAGGCTTGGTATCGGGCCGATGTTGCCGGCGCCGAAGACCGCCGCGTAGGGCTTGCTTAGTATGGGGATCGCCGCCGTGCCGCTGATCCACATGGCGACGCCGCGTGCGATGCCCATCATGGCCAGCGTGGTGAGGAACGAGGGAATTCCGATGCCGGTGGTCAGCCAGCCATTGACGGCGCCGACGACGACGCCGGTGCCCAGGCCGTAAAGGATGCCGCCGGGGATGCCGAACTGGTCGATGCCCATTGCAGTGGCGACGGAAGCGAGGCCCGCGACTGCCCCGACCGACAGGTCGATCTCGCCGGTGCTGAGCACAAAGGTCATCGTCACCGAGACCACGGCGATGATCGCGGTCTGACGGATAATGTTCAACAGGTTGTTGGGGTCGAGAAAGCCCCTGTCGCCCAGCGTCGCGGCAAAGACGAGGAAGATAACCACGAAGCCGATATAGATGATGTATTCACGCCAGTTGGCCAGTGCCGAGAATTTGCTGGCTGATGCGGCCGTGTCGGTCATTGGATAATTCCTCCGCGGGCTTCCTGCATGAATTTGTTGAGTTTCTGTTCGGCGTGCTGAAGACTGTCGATCGAGTCCACCTTGGCGGCGTCGTCGAGGTCGTGACGGGCGATGTCGCGCACGATGCGGCCTTCCGACATCACCAGGATTCGATCGCAAGCGGCGAGCAGTTCCTGCAACTCCGACGACAGCACCAGGATTGCCTTGCCGGATTTGGCGAGGTTGCGGATCAGCGTCACGATCTCCGATTTCGAACCGATGTCGATGCCGGCGGTTGGTTCGTCGAGGATCAGCACCTCCGGTTCGGTCGCCAGCCATTTGGCGATGACGACCTTCTGCGCATTGCCGCCCGACAGCGTCCTGATGGTCGCTTTGCGCGAGTCGGTTTTGATGCGCAGGCGCTGGATCGAGCTTTCCGCCAGTGCCGCCGACTTGGTGCGATCGACCCATGTCTTCGTCGAAAGGCGATCAAGGTTGGGTAGGTCGATGTTGCTTTCTACCGAATGGAAGGCGACGAACCCCTGACGGGCGCGGTCTTCCGGCACCAGCGCAATGCCGGCGTCGATGGCATCTCGCGGCTTGGCGATCGAAACCGCCTTGCCTTTGATCCGGATCTCGCCACTAGTCATCGGCTGGACCCCGGCCAGCACGCGCGCCAGCGACGAGCGGCCACTGCCCAGCAGGCCAGCGACGCCGACCACTTCACCGCGGCGAAGCGTCAGATCGATACCGATCGGCTTGCCGGAGCCCGAAAGGCCGCGTGTTTCGAGCAGCACTTCGCCGATAGTCGCCGTCTCACGCACCACGTCGGAGAAGCCGCGAGAGCGTCGGCCGATGATATGGGCGATCATCGATTCCAGCGTGAATTCCGACATCGGCGCGGTGATGATGTGCTTGCCGTCGCGCAAGATGGTAGCGCGGTCGGCTATGCGGAAGATCTCGTCCATACGGTGCGAGACATAAACGATGGCGACGCCCTGGCCGCGAAGCTGGCGCACATATTCGAACAGCCGCTCGACTTCGTTCTGCGACAGCGCAGTGGTTGGCTCGTCCAACACCAACACCTTGCACGGTTGCGAGGTCGCCTTGACGATCTCGGTAAGCTGTCGGTGTCCAGCGGGAATGTCGGAGACCTTGGCGTTGGGGTCGATCTCGACGCCCATGCGCGCGAAAAGCTTTCGCGATTCGGCCGCCGCGGTTCTGTCGTCGATGAGCCCGGAGTTGGTCCTGATCTCACGGTTGAGGAAGACATTCTGCGCCACCGTCAGCGTCGGAATCAGGCTCATTTCCTGGAACGCCATAGCGACACCGGCATTGCGCGCTGCCTCGGCGGTGAAGGTGGCTAACGGCACGCCGCCGATCTCGACCGTGCCGGAGGTTGGCGGTTGCACGCCGCGCAGAATCTTCAGGATTGTCGACTTGCCGGCGCCGTTCTCACCGAGCAGTGCGTGCACTTCGCCCGGGCTAACGTCGAGATGAACGTCGTCAAGCGCCCGGACACCGCCGAAACGCATGCTGACATTTCGCATTCGGACGGCTTCGGCTGCGTTGGCAGTGTTCATGACAACACCTAGGGCAAAACAAAGGTTGCGTCGGGTGGGACGAATGGTTCGGCCTGCCGGACAGAAACGTTGCGCTTCTGCTCGAACTCGGCCGAACCCATCTCCACCGGGAGGACCTGTCTGCGAAGTCTACTGCATGCTTTGCTTGATCTTGTCGGTGACCGGCTTGTGGTAGACCTGCTGCCAGGCATCGGCGAGATTGGCCTTGGTTACCGGCAGTGCCGGCAGCGCGACATAGGCCGGCGCCTGCTTGCCAAGCAAACCGTAGCCGGCCAGCATTGCCTCGGTCACGCCCTGGTCGTAGGGCCGCTGCGCTGACAGGCCCTTAACCGGACCGCCGCTCGCCATGTTGATGGCGACGTTTTCGCCGAGGTCGCAATTGACAATTACCAGGTCGTCCCGGCCATTGGTGAGAGCGGCGGAGATGACGCCTTCTGCGGGCACATCCCACACTGCCCAGATACCCTTGATGCTGGGATTGGCGACGAGCAGGGCGCCTGCCGCCTTCTCGGCATCGCCTGAGAAGTCGGGACCGCCGATGCCTTGCTCGGCGACGACGTGGATGTCCGGATAGTTCTCGGCCAGCGTCTTCTTGACGGCGTCGTAGCGCTGCTTGGTGACGAAGAAATCGGCTGCATGGAAGATCAGTCCGACATCGCCCTTGCCGCCAAGAGCCTGTGCCAGCAGGTGCGCGGTGGCGACGCCGTTGCCGTAGTTGTCAGCCGAGACGGAGCTGACGTAGTCCTTGCCGGCTACGAAGCCTTTCGGCACGTTGTCCATGAAGACGAGCTTGGCGCCTGCGTCGGCCGCCGCTTTGTAGGCCGCTGCGGTCGCGACCGGGTCGGTCGGAATCGACACGATGATATTGGGCTTCTGGGCCATTACGGTCTCGAGGTCGGACACCTGCTTGTCGGGCTTGAAGCCCGCGTCGGTAACGGCGACGACTTCGATACCCATGGTAGCGAACTGCGCCTTTAGGCCTTCGATTTGCGCCTGCGACCAGTCGTTGCCGGCATAGTGCATGACAATGGCGGCCTTTGCGTGCATGTCCTTAATCTTGGCGAGTTCCTCATCGGTGAGCTTGACGCTCGAGGCGGCTTCCGGCCTCTCGCCGTTAGGTCCGAGGCTCATCACATGCTGGCCGATCTCAGTCAGCGCCTGGGCAGAATCGATGGCATAGGCGGCGTTCGAGGCGAGGCCCAGGCCGAGCGTCAGACAGATTGCCGTCGACCGAAGCAAGGTTTTCATGCGCATGGTGTTTTCTCCCTGATATTGTTTGGTTTTCGTTATTGCAGTTACAGACGCCTCCCGGCGGCAACGCCGGTCGGCAAATTCAGACTTTCGCCAGTTCCGCTTGCACAAAGGCGTGGCTTTCCCGCGCTCCGGCGGCAGGATCGGCCCAGGCGTCGAGTTCGTTGCAGATCCAACCCGTGTAACTGATGTCCTTCAGGGCCCGGATCACGGCGCCACTGTCGCAATCGCCCCGGCCGACCGGCACGAAGGCGAACGGGTCGCGCTGCCATCCCTTGAGGTGGACGTAGGAAATGCGTGACGCGTGCTCGCGCACCATAGCTGCCACGTCGCCTCCGGCAGCGGCCAGATGCGCGGTATCCGGACAGAACCCGATCGCGGTCTTGCCGAAGATCGTCCGAACCTCGTCCGGGTTCTCGACGATGGTGGAAAGGTGGGGGTGGTAGTGAGCTTTCAGGCCGTGCTGCGCAGCGATTGCCATCACCTTGTCGAGCGCCGATGCCAAAGCATCGTAGTCGCTTTGGCGCGTCCCGTCGTGGCGCCGCGCGCCGCCGCCAACAACCAGGTGCTCGGCGCCGAGCGCCCGCGCTGCGTCCGCCGCCTTGGTGACGCGCGCCAGTTCTTCGTCAAGGATGTCCGTGAAGATGAAGTTGCCGCCGGCATAGATCGAGACAAGCGACAGGCCGGTGTCGGCGAGGATATTGCGCATGGCGGCGTAATCGTCGCCTTCGCTTTCGACGACATTGCCGTCGAAGAACTCAATGCCATCATAGCCCGCTGCTGCAATATCGCGCGCGGCCTCTGCCATGTCCCCGAACGTCCGGTAGGCCAAACGGTTGATGGAGGTCACACCAACGGCGTCGCCCCCAAGCGGACCCCAACAATTGGCGTGATAGGCCAGCTTCCAAGCAGTCATGGCGTCTCCTCCCGACACGGCCCAAATGCTTTTGTATTTGCAAACGTACCTTTAGTTGATAAAATGCAAAAGTCAATTAAGTTTTCTGTGTCAGCGACAAAATAGGCATTGCGTCTTCCGAAAACGCTCGTCCATGGTGGACAAGAAGGAGCAATCGGCCGTGGCAAGGACTGGTTTGGGAGGCACCGCAGTTGCGGATGCAGATCGATCCGGGGAGACTGGTTCTCCAGCGGCGGCCGACCGCGTGAGGGCCCTTGAAGCCGAACGGCAGAGTCTTGTTTCGCTTCTTAACATTCTGCGCTCCAGTGAACCTTGCACGCGTCTCGACCTCGAACGAGAGGCCCGGCTCGGCCGCGCCGTGGTCACGGACCGGCTGTCGACGCTTGCTGCCTTCGGCCTTGTTGACGAAGGCGGTGTCGGGCGCTCAATAGGCGGGCGCGCGCCGCGTCTGGTGCGGTTCCGATCGGAGGCCGCGCGCATTCTGGTTGCCAACATCGACGGCGACACCATCGGCCTTGGTCTCGCCGATCTGGACGGGCGGCTCATCCTTGAGCACTACGAGGATTTCGACGCCGCTTCCCCAGCGCAGGCACTGTTCGATCGGCTCGAGGCGCTGTTCAACTGGTCGCTCGGCAAGGATGGTGCTCCGCTGTGGGCGATTGGTCTGGGAGTGCCGGGCGCGGTAGAGCAGAAGGACTCGAACAGCCTCGCGATCCCTAAGCTTGGCGCTATGCCTGCGTGGGACGAGGCGAAGCTTCTGGAGCGTTTGATACAGAGGTTTCAAGCGCCAGTCTGGGTGCGGGGCGCCGTGCAGATGGAGACGATGGGGGAACTAAGCGCCCTGTCAGCGGAATCCGGGCGCGACATGCTCTATGTCGACCTTGGCTCGGATATCACCGCCGGCATCGTCGTCGACGGCCGCCTGCATCGTGGCGCGCAAGGCATAGCCGGACAGATAGGGCATGTTTACGCCGGCGAGCCGCACAAACGCATTTGCGGTTGCGGCAATGTTGGCTGCCTGCAAACCGTCGCCGGCTGCGATGCCATTGCTCAGGCCGGCCTGCTAGCGGCAGAACAGGGGCAAAGTCGCCTTCTCGGTGAAACGCTCGCCGCCACCGGGACGGTGACGGCTGCCGACATTGGCACAGCTGCGCGCCTTGGCGACCCGTTCTCGGCCGATCTGTTGGCGCAATCCGGACGGCTGATCGGCACCGTCCTGGCGACGCTGGCCAATATCCTCAACCCGTCGATGATCGTTCTTGGCGGCGAACTGTCCCAGACGGGAGACATCTGCCTGGCTGCGATCCGCGAGGGAATATACGGGCACGCGCAGCCTCTCATCAGCCGCGATATCCGTATTGTCCATTCGCGCATGGGGCGGTCGGCTGGACTTGTCGGCGCCGCAACCGTCGCCGTGACTGAACTGTTCGCACCAGCGTTCCTTAGCGAATGGATCGTATCTGGCACGCCGCTTGCCCACGCCGGGGTTACCGATTTGCTGGCCGTTGCCGAGAAGACGGCTATGACTGGCGGTTGAGCGTGCAGTCCGCCCGACCAGCTGTCGCGCAGTCACCGCGGTCAGCCGTGATGCTTGCAAACCCGAACCCCTGCGGTAGGTTCGATCCAATAAAGCTGCCCCGCAGAGGTGGCGGGCGGGAGGAGCAACGGGATGCAGAGAGCTGATGCAGCAATTCCGTCTGGATGTGCGTTGCCGGTTTCGTCCGTCGCGCGTCCACTGGTTGCAGGTTTGGGGCCACACGGCGAACGGCCGGCATCTCCCGAATTGCTGCTCCCATCTGCCGACATGCTGGAGCGCGCCAGGGAAAGAGCCTTCCGTGTGGCGATCGTGCTGCACACGACCGCTTCGGATTGGGCGCAGCGTCAGATAGCGGGCATCAAGGCCGGCTTGGAGCTGGCCGGCGCCGTCGTCGTTGACATCGTCGATTGCGGCTACGACGCGGCCACCCAGATCGCAGCGATCGAGCGGCTGGTGCAATCGAAGCCTGATGCCGTGATCAGCATCCCCGTCGGAAGCACGGCCGTGGCCGCAGCTTTCCGCAAACTGGCGGTCGCCGGGATCAAGCTCATTCTACTCGACAACGCGCCTTCCGGCCTGCTTCAGGAGACCGACTATGTAAGCGTCATATCGTCGGACAATTTCGGCCTCGGCCAGATCGCCGCCAGTCTGATTTCGCCACACATCCGGCGTAACGGCACAGTCTGCGTGGTCGCCTACAATGAAGACTTCTTTGCGACGGCGCAGCGTGAGATCGCATTCGGCAAGTGGATGCAGCACGAGCGCCCGGACATCACACTGACGCAGCTGAAATTTGAAGTGCCGGCAAATGCCGGAAGCGCAGTCGGCCCGTACCTCGATGCCAATCCTGACCTGGATGGACTGTTTGTCGTCTGGGACGAGCCAGCAGTTGCATCGCTGCCGGCTTTTTCTGGCCGCTCCCGGATCCCGGTCATGACCACGGTGGATCTCGGTAGCGCGATCGCTGAGGCCCTTCTTGAAGGAACGATCGTCAAGGGAGTTGCCGCGCAGCGGCCTTTCGAACAGGGCGAGATCGCGGCGATGGCCGCGATTGTCGGGCTGACCGGCAATGCTGTGCCGCCGTGGATTGTGCTGCCGGGGGTAGCCGTGACCTCTGGCAATGTCGCGGAAGTCTACAAGCACGTCGGCGGCGCGCCCAACTTCTATTGAGATGACATTACGAGAGGTTGCACGAAGGCGCGACAAACGGTTGAACCTTTTTTGACGTTTGGCAATACGTCAGGAGCAAATCCGACCTTGGGGTGTTGAAAAAATTCCCTGGCACTGGATCCATAGCTTCCATCTAAACAACGGGCGGGCCGCATCAGTGCGGGCTACTCTGAGCGAAGCTAGCCTTCATATGCCGCGATGGCATTGACATGACCATTGTCCGCGCCACGAAATGGCTATGCGCGATTGTGGTAGCTGCGCTTCTGTCGGCGGTGCCTGGCATCCGCAGTGCCGCTGTCGTCATTGCAAGGGAAGTGTGCATCAGGTCTTAAGATGTTTCCGTTGCAGCGCATGGTTCCAAAATCCTTTGTAATACTTTTGCGGTCATCGAGCCGGATGAGATCGTATCTTCGAAGGTCGCGGTCTGGAACGGCGGCTTTCCAAGCGACCTAGCCGAAAGCAGGCCGTCCGCTTTCGGCCCCAATTAGACATTCGGGGTGCATCGTCGTGCTTTGCACCCGACGGGCAAAGGCTTGATGCGGGGCAAGCAATTGTAGGCTGACATCCTGGCGAACCAATCCGCTTGTTTCTGAGCCATCGATCCCGCCATTGCCTCCCTCCTTCATTTCGCAGAGCGCACCAACGACCTCTCGAACGGGCTGATCTGGCCGAAGGACGGCTGAAGCCTCGACCGCCTATGCCGCAATGCCGCGTCGCGCGTTTCTTCCCCTGGGCAAAGCCCATTCCTCGCGGAACCAAGAAACGCGCGCCTGCGCCATCCTCCACATTGCTGCGGTCGCAAGCGATGCGGCGGCGGTCGCCTTCGGCCTCACGATCGCCGTCGAGGTCGCATGGTGCGGGCTCGGAAACGAAGAACGGAGACTGAAAATGGCTACCATCGGCACTTTCAAGAAGACCAACGCGAACGAGTTCACCGGCGAGATCGTCACCCTCAGCGTCCAGGCCAAAGGCGTGCGCATCATCCCCGACACCCGAGCCAGCGGCGAGAACGCTCCAAGCCACCGCGTGGTGGTCGGCAAGGCCGAAATCGGCGCCGCCTGGTCGAAACGCTCCAATGAGGGCCGCGACTATCTCGGCCTCAAGCTCGACGATCCGAGCTTCACCGCTCCGATCTACGCCAACCTCTTCGCCGACGAGGAAGGCGAGGGCCACAGCCTCATCTGGTCCCGCCCCAACCGCCGCAACGGCGAGTGAATCGCCAGACGCCTCGCCCGGCATCGGGCGAGGCGTCTTCTGCCAGTGACCGTGGAAGCTTTCCGCGCCGCGGGCTGCCATCACCGGGCTTCCTGTAATCAGATGCGTTGCTTGATGCGCGATGGCGTGAAGATGGTCGAGCGCGGCTATCACCAATTGCTGCGCGCATCGGCGCCACTGCCTGAGGGCCTCTTGGCGGTGCGAAATAGCGCCCCTCAATTGCGCACCTGATCGCCGTCCCCCCGCTCCTCCATCCTGGCCATCGATCGCCGTTCAATCGCAGCGGCCGCAAGGAGACACCCCATGAACGCCGACGCCGCGCCATTGCCGCCGCGCTATCTGCGCACTACGGAGGCAGCGCATTTCCTCAGCCTTTCTGCGCGCACGCTAGAAAAACACCGCACCTACGGCACCGGCCCTGCCTATCGAAAACTCGGCGGCCGCGTCGTCTACGCCGTCGACGACCTCCAGGCCTGGGTCCAGCGCGGCGCCATGACGTCGACATCCGATCCGCATGGCTCGGTGCTGCCGGCCAAGCCTCAGGCCGCCCGCCTGATCGCCTATGCCGGGCGCGAGAGGCGCTGACCCGGCTGATCTTCCCTATGTCGGCACGACCACCCCAACCGTCTGAACGCGGACAGCTTGATCTGTTCCACGCGCTGCCCGGTGTCGTCGCGCCACGCGATGCGCAGGACCTCATGGCCTATCCCTTCTTCTCGCTTGCCAAATCCAGGCGCATCGCGCCGATCGACTTTCGCGCCGGCGATATCGCGATCCGTGTCGAAGCGATGCCCGACCATGGCATGGCGACGATCTGGGATGCCGATATCCTGATCTGGGCCGCGAGCCAGATCGTCAGCGCGCGGGACGCCGGATTGCGCACGTCGCGCCTGATGGCTGCGACACCATACGAAATGCTCACCTTCGTCGGCCGCGGTGTCTCGAAGCGAGACTATTTGCGCCTCAAGGCGGCGCTCGACCGCCTGCAGTCGACAAGCGTCGTCACCTCCATTCGCCAGCCCGCCGAAGGCCGGCGCAATCGCTTCTCATGGATCAACGAATGGCAGGAGCGCTTCGATCGAAACGGCCGCCCGCTTGGCGTCGAGTTGATTTTGCCGGATTGGTTCTATCGCGCCGTCATGGATGACGCGCTGATCCTGACAATAGACCGGGCCTACTTCGGGCTGACGGGCGGCCTGGATCGCTGGCTCTATCGGCTGGTGCGCAAGCATGGCGGACGCCAGCGCGCTGGCTGGCGTTTCGACATCCGGCATCTGCATCAAAAGTCCGGCAGCCTCTCGCCGCTCAAGCGCTTTGCCTTCGAGCTGCGCGACATCGTGCGCCGCCAACCCTTGCCGGGATATCTGCTGTTCACAGAGGTCGAAGCCAGCGGCCGTGTGCTGCTGGCTTTCGAACCGGCGCCCGCGTCGGTGGACAGGATCGTGCCATCGGGAACCCGAACTATCGTGCCATCGGGGACCGCATCCTCGTGCTTTCGGGAACCGGGATCGGCCTTAAGGGACGAGCCCTTAACGGAAAACCGCGCTCTTAACTTAGAGTCTAACTCTCAATCTAACAGTCTTGCGGGCGAGCCGGGGACCGGCGGTAGGCAGGAGCGGCGGTGCGTTGGCCCGAGCGAGGGAGATTACACATGACGTCGTCTACCGAATTGCCGGCGCGCAGCGAGCTCACGACGGTCGAGCTGATCTGGATCGAGAAGCGGGTCGAGCATCGCATCCGCTTCGGACATCCATCCCATGAGACGATCATCGACAAGCAGCGGCGCGTCGTTGGATTTGCGCCAGGCAGTGTCTTTGCGTTCGTGCGCTGGGCGGCGAATGACTTTGGCACTGTCGTTTCGCGCATCGACATCGTGCGCGCGGTGTTGCACGCTGAACCTTATCAGACGCTGCGTTACATCCGGCCAGGCGGCGAGATCCTGCTCAAGATCGCGGGCTGGGACAAGGTTGAGCGGGTTCTCAAGCTGATCGATGCGATCGAAGCGATCGGTCTCGATCCGGCCGGGGCCGCGCCGGATTATTGGCGTCAGACCCATAACCGTCTCGTGGCCGGCGGACTGCCGCGTGCCTATTCGCTCGAGCAGCACCGAGCCTTTCTGTTGCGCAAGCGGTGACCTCATGAGCCGCGCCGCTTGCATAGCCGCCGCCCTTGCGGCCGTCGTCGCGACGGTCGCTCCGGCTGTCGTGGAGCTGCCGTCGCTGCTGCTGTGGAATGCTTCGGCCAGCGCGCCGCTTGGGCTCTATGCGATCAGGAAGATGGCCGCACCAAGGGCTGGCGCGCTCGCTGTCATCGCACCGCCAGATACAGTCGCTCGGTTCGCCGCCAAGCGTGGCTACCTGCCGCTCGGCGTGCCGATGCTGAAGCACATCGAGGGGCTTCCTGGGAGCCAAGTCTGCCGCGCAGGCCGCGTCATCATGGTGAACGGATTTGCGGTGGGTGCTGCGCTGGAGCGCGACCGCAAGGGACGCGCCCTGCCTGACTGGCAGGGTTGCCGCGTCATCGCCGCCGCCGAGATCTTCGTCATGAACCGGAAGGTCGATGACAGTCTCGACGGCCGCTATTTCGGCCCGTTTCCGACGAGCTCGATCGTCGGCCGCGCACTGCCGCTTTGGACCGACGAGAGGGGCGATGGCCACTACACCTGGCTCGCTCCGGCGAACTGAATTCAGTCCAGCCAACAACAGATAGGAGATAATCCATGGCCGAGATCGGCGTCTTCCACAAAACAGAATCCGGTTATTCCGGACGCATTCGAACGCTGCTCGTGGATGCCGAGCTGGTGCTTGTGCCCACCAAAACATCTGACGACAAAGCGCCGGATTTTCGTATCCACATCGGCGACGGCAGCGGCCCCGAGGTCGGCGCGGCCTGGAAGGAAACCGGACAGACGGCTGGCGACTATCTGTCGTTCCGGTTGGAAGATCCGCTGTTTGGCCGGCGCTTTCGCGCCGGTCTGTTCCAATCCGACGACGGCTCCTGGTCGCTGCGCTGGATCCGGCCGAAGCCGCGGCCGGAGCGTGCTCGATGAGTGGGCCATCGGCGCCGAACTGTGCGAACGGAAGCCGCGCCGTCAGTCGGTTGTTTGGTCGGCGAGAAGCACTTTGCCTTATCGGTGGCATGCTGATCGTCTGTCACGCAATGACGGGGGCGCTGGCACAATCCGCGCCGGCCTCACGCGCATCCGCGGACGATCCCTACGCCGCGCCTATTGCCGAGGCGTCGCATCGCTTCCGTGTTCCCGAGCGCTGGATACGGGCAGTCATGCACCTCGAAAGCGCCCGCGACCCGCGCGCTGTTTCGCGAAAGGGGGCCGTGGGCTTGATGCAGATCATGCCCGGGACCTGGGCTGAGCTGCGCCTTCGCCACCAGCTCGGCCGCGATCCCTATGATCCACATGACAACATCCTTGCCGGGACCGCTTATCTTCGCGAGCTCTATGATCGATACGGTTCACCGGGCTTCCTCGCCGCCTACAATGCGGGGCCAGGGCGTTACGAAGCTTCCTTGAAGGGCCGTCCGCTGCCGGCTGAGACCCGGGCCTATGTTGCGATGCTTCGCCCTTTCTGGGGCGGCGGTGATGCACCCGGCGCGCTCACCGCCGGCCATGCCAAGGCCGTCAGCTGGAAGGTTGCACCGCTGTTCGTAGTGCCGTCCGGGTCCATGCCCGCTTCCGGTCTTCCGTCCGGCGAGGACGCGTCCGTAGAGGTCTCGTCGTCACCGTTGGCGCGCAGACTTTTCGCGGCCGGTTCGCAGCCGCGCCAGCTGTTCACTGGGTCCGACGTCTGGACATCGCAGCGATGACGAAGTCTCCTCCAGGGCGCTCCCTGGCGTCTCGTTTGACGTCGCAGCCAATGAGGCGCGCAGAGCACAGGGCAACAACCGAAGGATGGCAGGATAAAATGGCGCACATTGCGCGGCGGTCGGTTGGTTGTATTTGCTTGATTTTCTGGCGGGGGCCGCACATTGCCGGCCATCGGCGCAATGTGTATGAAGTAGCCAATATATTGTATTTGTTTTTCTTTTTCCACATTGCGGTGCCGCGCCATGGCTGATGAGCGCGAGTTTCGCATTCGACCCGGGCGCATCCGCTCCACGCGGGCCCAGCAGGCCCGGCCCTTCATCGCGCAGGTGTTGGCCGCGGCGAAAAAGGCAGGCGGCGGTATTTCGCGCTCGGGCCGGATTGTACAAGCAAGCCGCTCCCGCTTTGGTCAGGGTCAGCGCGCCAGCATCCAGGCCAACCGCCTCATCACGTCGCGGTCGCGCGGCGCCGTCGTCAAGGCGCGAGTCGTCCGTCATTCCGTGCGCGCCGCTCCACTTGGCACCCACCTCAACTATCTGCGCCGCGAGGGTGTCAGCCGGGACGGGGAGAAAGGGCAGTTGTTCGGGCCGGGGACGGAGAATGCCGATGGCGCGGCCTTCGCCGCTCGCGGTAAGGACGATCGTCACCATTTCCGCTTCATCGTCTCGCCGGACGACGCTCTCGAGATGGCGGACCTCAACGCCTTCACCCGCGATCTGGTGGGGCAGATGGAGAAGGACCTCGACACGCGGCTCGACTGGGTGGCGGTCGATCACTGGAACACCGAGCATCCCCACATTCACCTGATCGTGCGTGGGGTTCGCGACGATGGCCAGGATCTGGTCATCGCGCGTGACTACATCAAGGAAGGCATGCGCGACCGGGCTCGCGATCTGGTTACCCAGGAACTGGGTCCGCGCACCGATATCGATATCCGCCACAGGCTCGAAAGCCAGATCCAGTCCGAGCGGTGGACGCAACTCGATCGGCAGTTGCTTCGCGACAGCCGTGACAGCGGGATCATCGATCTCGCGCCATCTCCCCAAAGCCAACCGGACGAGTATCACGCTCTGAAAATCGGCCGCCTGCGCAAGCTCGAGACCCTTGGTCTTGCCCAACAGGCCGGGCCTGGCCAATGGGCAATCGACGAACGGGCCGAAGCAACGCTGCGCGCGCTTGGCGAGCGCGGCGACATCATCAAACGCATCCACCGCGCGATGAGTGCGGCTGGCATCGAGCGTGGCTCAGCCAATTATGTCCTGGCCGCGGAGAGCCTGGAGACGCCGGTTGTCGGCCGGCTGGTCGATCGTGGGCTCGATGACGAACTGATCGGCACGGCCTATGCCGTGGTTGACGGCGTCGACGGACGTACCCATCACATCAAGCTCTCCGATCTGGAGGCGGCTGGAGACAGCGCACCGGGATCGATTGTCGAGCTGCGAAAATTCGATGACGCGCGCGGTCAACGCCGGGCCGCACTCGCCGTGCGCTCCGATCTTGGAGTGGATCAGCAGATTACGGCATCGGGTGCGACCTGGCTCGACCGTCAGGCAATCGCGCGGGAACCGGCCGCCCTGGCCGAGGCCGGCTTCGGCGCCGAGGTTCGCGACGCCCTCGACCGGCGCGCCGAACATCTTGTCAAACAGGGGCTCGCGGAGCGGCAAGGCAGACGCATCATCTTCACCCGAAGCTTGCTCGATACACTGCGGCGGGCGGAACTCGGGACGCTTGGCGACAGGCTGGCGGCCGACACTGGCAAGCCCTTCCAGCGCGCCGCCAGCGGAGACTTTGTTGCCGGCGCCTATCGCCAGCGCTTGTCACTCGCCTCCGGCCGTTTCGCCATGATCGACGACGGGCTCGGCTTCCAGCTCGTCCCCTGGACGCCCTCACTTGAAAGGCATCTCGGCCAGCATGTCTCCGGTGTCGCGCGCGGTGATGGCGGCATCGACTGGAGCTTTGGCCGCAAGAAGGGGCTCGGCCTCTGAAAACCAGATGAAAGGCACACGTCATGTCCGCCACGAAAATCCTGTGGGGCCAGATCCTCACGGTCTTCCTGATCGTCCTCTTGACGACCTGGGCGGCGACGCAATGGACCGCATGGCAACTCGGTTTCCAGGCCGGGCTTGGCCCACCCTGGTTCGAGATTGCTGGGTTGCCCGTTTACTATCCGCCCGCTCTGTTCTGGTGGTGGTATTTCTACGACGCCTACGCCCCGTCTATCTTCGTGAAAGGCGGCTTGATCGCCGTGTCCGGTGGCTTCCTCTCGATCATTGTTGCCATAGGCATGTCGGTGTGGCGGGCGCGCGAAGCCAAGACTGTCCAGACCTACGGGTCGGCGCGCTGGGCTGATAAGCGAGAGGTGGAGGCAGCGGGCTTGATCGACAACGATGGTGTCGTGCTCGGGCGCTATGACCGCCATTACCTGCGTCACGATGGCCCTGAGCACGTGCTGTGCTTCGCCCCGACGCGATCGGGCAAAGGCGTCGGCCTGGTGGTGCCTTCGCTTCTGACCTGGCCGGGCTCGGCGATCGTCCATGACATCAAGGGCGAGAACTGGCAGCTCACCGCAGGCTTTCGCGCTCTGCACGGTCGCGTGCTGCTTTTCGATCCGACCAATTCGCGATCGTCAGCCTACAATCCGCTTCTGGAAGTCCGTCGTGGCGAATGGGAGGTCCGCGATGTCCAGAACATCGCCGACATTCTCGTCGACCCGGAAGGGAGCCTGGAGAAGAGGAACCATTGGGAAAAGACCAGTCACGCGCTGCTGGTCGGCGCGATCCTCCACGTTCTGTACGCCGAGCAGGACAAGACGCTCGCCGGCGTCGCCGCGTTCCTCTCCGATCCGAAGCGCCCGATCGAATCGACGCTTGCCGCGATGATGAAGACCGCGCATCTCGGTGACGCCGGCCCGCATCCAGTCATCGCCAGTGCGGCCCGCGAGCTGCTCAACAAATCCGACAATGAACGCTCGGGCGTCCTGTCCACCGCGATGTCCTTCCTCGGTCTCTACCGCGATCCGGTCGTCGCCGGCGTGACCCGGCGCTGCGACTGGCGAATTTCCGACATCGTCGGCGGAAGGCGACCGGCAACGCTCTATCTCGTGGTGCCGCCTTCGGACATCAACCGGACCAAACCGCTCATCCGCCTCATCCTCAATCAGATCGGTCGCCGCCTCACCGAGGACCTGACTACCAAGACAACCCGCCACCGGTTGCTTCTGATGTTGGACGAATTCCCGGCGCTGGGCCGCCTCGACTTCTTCGAGAGCGCGTTGGCCTTCATGGCGGGCTATGGCCTGAAAAGCTTTCTCATCGCGCAGTCGCTGAACCAGATCGAGAAGGCCTACGGTCCCAACAACTCGGTCCTCGACAATTGTCATGTCCGCGTCAGCTTCGCCACGAACGACGAGAGGACTGCCAAGCGGGTCTCGGACGCACTCGGCACGGCAACCGAAATGCGGGCGATGAAGAACTATGCCGGTCACCGGCTTTCGCCCTGGCTCGGGCATCTCATGGTGTCGCGGCAAGAGACGGCGCGGCAGTTGCTCACTCCTGGCGAGATCATGCAGCTTCCGCCGACCGACGAGATCGTCATGGTGGCGGGCGCGCCGCCGATCAGGGCCAAGAAGGCCCGGTATTACGAGGACGCCAGTTTCAAGGAGCGCGTGTTGCCGCCACCCGAACTGGCGCGGTCGCAAGAGGCCGTACCTGATGATTGGAGCCAGTTGCCGGTCCTGGCTCACTTGGAGGTCACGCAGGCTTCCGGAACGCTGCAGCAGGACGACGGAGATCCGACGGGATCGGAGCGCCGCCTGCAGGCCGAACTCAATCGGGCGCAGGCGGTCGAGAAAGCGGCGCCGATCGAAAACGAATTCGATATGGAACCGGACGACGATGCCGACGACGATGATGCGGTCCGCAACCGGCGCCTGGCGCGCCTCATGCAGGGTGTTGCACGGCAGGTTTCCCTGGACCCCGATGACGGCATGGAGTTGTAGGCGCCATGATGGCTCGCAAAAAGAAGGCGCAGATTTCCGTCTATCTCGATCAGAGCATCATGACGATGCTCGGCGATTATGCGGCGCGGCGCGGTCAACCCCAATCCATGATTGCGGAAGCAGCACTCGCTTCCTTCCTGTCGCCGGATGCGGACGCACGCCGCGAGGCCGCTATCGCCAAACGCCTCGACCAGGTCGATCGCCGCCTGGCCAGGCAGGAGCGCGATATCGGCATTGCGGTCGAGACACTGGCGGTGTTCGTCCGCTTTTGGCTGGCGACAACGCCGGCGTTGCCCGAGCCCGTCGCCCAGGCCGCGCGCGCCAAGGCGTCCGAACGCTATGAAGCCTTCGTGACGGCCCTGGGCAGGCGCCTGGCGAAGGGGCCGAAATTGCGACAGGAGATTTCCGAGGATATCAATCCGATGGACAACAGCGAAAACCCACCCTGACGGATTGCAGGTCAATCATCGGCTGGCTTGGAGCATGATGGCCATGTTCATCATGCTGATGGGTATACTCGACGCCCCTGGCGGTCACGCGACGACAAAGTTGGCGTACCGATGACGACGCTGATGATCAGCCGCGGCAACAGGATGAGCGAGCAAGTCCCGGCAGCCGGTTCGTCGCACCTTGATCAATCGATGGCATCAGCCTTGTTATCGGCGAGAAGAGCCGCCCGCTTGCCGATAGCCGACTTGACTGAGTCGACAAGCTGCTCAGGAAAGCCACGGGGCAAGGAGATGATCACCTCGTCGGCCTGCTTCTCCACGTTTTCAGCAATGTCATCAAAAATTCTGCGCATGACAGGGGCACCCACACCGGCAATGTCAGCCGTCTGCAGGAAGTGGCGTGGCATGATGTCAGGTACCGAATAGTGCCTGTTCTTGCCGACCGACATTGCCAATTTGAATTTCTTGCGAGGGATCTGTCCGGCATCGAGGCTGGGTTGCGCGGTCAGCACGTCGTAAAGCGGCGTCATGCGGAAGCGTCCGCCAGGGCTCAGAAAAATACTGAAATTCTTGGCGTGGCCGTCGGTCGCGCCAATCAGCCAGAACAAGATGCAGGTGCGCAAGAATGTGGCGATGTCTTCATCTGGCGTATCGCTGCCCTTCAAGAGGTCAATAATCTCTCGCATCCCGGGACCGCCATCGGACTGGTACTTGCGCGTCGGCGGCACCGACAGCGCTTGACAGATATCTTCCTGCGGCAGGCGCAGGAGGCGGCCGTCGCGTGCCCACAGCCGGTCGAAGCGTTCTACGATCAGGGTACGGCGCACGCCGAAGTCAGCGATCTGCGCCTGGGCGGAGGGAACGCCAAACGCTTGCAGCAGCTTAAGGCACAGATACTCGTTCTCGACGCTGTTGGAGAGATCGATGCCGTTCGGCAGCCGGCCGATCTGCGGCTTCAGGATATGGGTGGTCGCTGCCGTGCCGATCGGTTTGAACCAGCTTCCGTCCTTGCGCAGCAGCGCGGTCTTTTCCTGCGCGCCGGCAATCGAGATGCGAAAGTCCTCATCCTCGCCGAGGCCCAGCGGAGCGGTGGCAAGGTTCTCGATTATCCCGGCGACGTCCTCGTTGCTGACCGGCTTGCCTTCGACACTGCCGGGAGGGCCTGGATCCATGCCATCGGGCTGGAATTGCAACGCGCCGACGCAGTCACGGCCGAGCGCAGCCAGCATGCTGTAGGCGTCGGTGCCGTCGGCGCCGACCCGTTCGGCAACACGCCTGCGTATGGCGTCATTGTCCGGAAGCAGGTTGTCGAAGACGTTGGTCACCGGCGTGCCGATATAGCGGTCTTCCCGCAAAGGAAGCGAGAGTGAGATCGGGAAGGTGCCGCGCCAGTCCAGCCATTCGCGGGCGTATTGGAAGTCGATGGCGCCCGTCGATTCCCTGCGCAGGATGCCCACCAGGCGCCCGTTCAGAAAGACATTCAGGGGGATGTGAACCCGGCGCCGTGCCATCAGAACAGATCCTCGATATCAGCAGAGCTGCCTTTGCTGCGCGCGCGCACGACGAGTTCAAGGTCGAGAGCGGAGAGGGCGGCCATCAAGGTGCGGAGTTGCATCGCGGGCTCGCCGGCCTCGAGGCGGGAGACCGTACCCTGGCGCAGGTGGATCTGGTTGCCGAGCGAGCCTTGCGTGAGCCCGGCGTTCTTGCGGGCGCGGCGCAGAATGGCTCCGAGTTGTTTTTCGTTGCGAGCGATCTGGTCTGTCATGATGGGTCTCCACGCCAGCAATATACGCGATCGCGTATTATTCGTCAATATACGAAGTTGCGTATAAAATGGAGATATACGTGATCACGTATATAAGGAAGATATACGCGACCGCGTATGATGCGGCGCGTCAGCTGGCAGCGGCGGTCTTGGCGCCCCAGCTGAAGCGGTCCGCACCCGGTCATCGCCAGCGCCGCACGGGAACTTCTGAGCAAGTCCGACAACGAACGCTCCAGTGTACTCTCGACCGCGATGTCCGCAATGCGAGGCGGCGATCTCCAGGCGTCTCTACCGGACCGACCGCCGGATCGCGCGCCTGGAGCGCCGGCATCTCGCTGGAGACCTTGGCCGTTTTTATCCGCTTCTGGTTGGCGCGACTCCGCTTTGCCGGAACCGATGGCGCAGGCGGCGCGCGCGAAGGCGAACGAACGCTACGAGGCATTCGTCGCCGCGCTTGGCAGCGCCTCGCCAAGGGGCCAAGCCTGCGGCAGGAAATCCCCGTAGACGTTATGCCATCCAGCGACGCAGAATGACGATGAGAGGCCTGTGGGCAGAGGCGCCGCCCGGGCTAGCGCGGCGCCGCCCGCGCTAGCGCGGCGCCGCCCGCGCTGTTGATGCCATCTGGGTTCTGTTGCTGATGGCGTTCAGTTGGCGGCTCCGCACAACTGCGACGTCGTCAATCCTGGCGGCACGTTCTCAGTGGGGCCAAATCCGTACTTCGCCATGATGGTGGCGATCGTGCCATTCGACATGACCTTCGCCAGACCCTGATTGTAGAGGTCGCGCAGATCGCCATCGTCCTTCCTGAACGCGATCGCGATGTAGCTGATCGACTTCTCGTCCGTCGTAAACGGGCTGGCGCGCTCCAGATCGGGGCTCTTGTTGCCGGCAAGCAGCCCGATCACCGTCGGGGAAGAGAACAGAGCCGCGTCGATGCGGCCGGCGCGCAGTGCCGCGATGTTGGTCTCGATGTCGGGGAACTGCAGGATGCGGTCTTCCGGCACGCCCTCGGTGATGGCGTTCTTGATGACATTGCTGCCGCGGCCGCCGCCCATGATCGCGTCGGATTTCTTGGCAAGATCCGCATAGCTGTGGATCGCCTTGGGATTGCCGGCGAGCACGATCGCCGCGTCGTCCGACCTCAGGTCGGGAGCGCCGAAGGCCACCTGCTGGCATCGCTCCGGCGTTATCGACAGGCCGGATGCGACGGCATCGAAACGGCCGGCCATCAGGCCAGGGATCAAGGCGCCGAACTCGGTGACCTCGAAGTCGACCTGCTTGACGCCGAGATCGGCGAAGGCAGCCCTGAGGAGATCCGGATGCCAGCCGAGCAACTCGCCGGTTCCCTCCTTTTTGTAGCCCCATGGCGCGCGGTTGTGGATGCCGATGACGATGCGCCCTTCCTTTAGGACGCGTTCTTTCGTGGTCTCTGCCGTTGCCGGCAGCACAGATCCAACAAGCGCGGCATAGGCGATGCAGGCTAGGCCAATCGCAGCCGATGGGGCTCGAAAATTCATCGGGGGTCCTCCCATGAGTTTGAGTTGCGCGAAGGCGTCCCGCCTCAGCCGCTCAAAACTACGGTTGGATGCCGCATCTCGTCAATGTATATATACGAAATATAGACGAAATATTGCGTATGAAGTGGTGAGTGGGTCAGGCCTGCCCGTCGAGGAGATACATGCCCTACGTGATTGCGATCGGGTGACGCAGTCCCCCAACCTCGCTTCCGCCGCTGACGCTTGAACCGATGCCGAACACCCGGTCGCCTAGACAGGCAAGACTTCCGAGCGCTTGACCTGCCCGAGCGCGAAGCTGCTTTCTATCGAGGCGATGTTGTCCAGCCGCGTCAGCTTGTCCTTGATGAACCGCTCATAGGCCTCGAGGTCGCGCACCACGATGCGCATCAGGTAATCGCGCTGGCCGGTCATCAGATAGCAGTCGACAACCTCCGGCCAGCGCAGCACCGCCTGGGAGAAGCGGTCGAGATCGTCCTCGCGTTGCCGTTCAAGCTTGATCGACGCGAAAGCGCTGATCGGCAGGCCAAGCTTCTTCTGGTCGAGGACCACGGTGTAACCTTTGATGACGCCGGCGCTCTCCAGGAGTCTCACGCGCCGGGCGCATGGTGAGGGCGAAAGGCCGACGGCCTCAGCGAGGTCGTTCGTCGTTGCCTTTGCGTTCTTCTGCAGCGCGGCGATGATTTTAAGGTCGATTGCATCGAGCGTCGGACTTGGCACGTTTCCCTCATCTGGGTGTCAATATTGGCTGGATCAGCCAATATTATTGAAATCCTTGCGTAAGAATAGCCACTTTTGAGAGACCTTGGCCGCTATCGTTGAACCGCGATTTCACGGGAGCCGACGATGACGATCCTTTCCGAGCTTGAACGCAAGGTTCTGTGGCTGGCTGTCTGGATGATCCATCATGCCAACCATGTTCGCGGGTCGCAGGACGGCCTCAAGGTCGGCGGCCATCAGGCGTCGTCGGCGTCCGCGTCGACCTTGATGACGGCGCTCTACTTCCAGATCCTCAGGCCTGAAGACCGCGTTGCCGTCAAGCCGCATGCGAGCCCCGTCTTCCATGCCATCCAGTATCTGTTCGGCAGGCAGACGCTCGAGCAGCTGCAGAATTTTCGCGGCTATCGCGGCGCGCAGTCCTACCCGTCACGAACCAAGGATATCGACGATGTCGATTTCTCGACCGGGTCGGTCGGACTGGGCGTGGCGCAGACCTTGTTCTCCTCGCTGGTCCAGGACTATGTCAGGGCCAAAGGCTGGAACGCGGACCAGCCGGAAGGTCGGATGGTCGCCCTTCTCGGCGACGCCGAAATGGATGAAGGCAACATCTTCGAGGCTCTTCTCGAAGGCTGGAAGCACGGCCTGCGAAACACCTGGTGGGTCGTCGACTACAACAGGCAAAGCCTTGATGCGGTGGTGCGCGAAGGCTTGTGGCAGCGCTTCGAATCCATCTTTCGCAACTTCGGCTGGGACGTGGTGATCCTCAAACATGGGACATTGCAACAGGCGGCCTTTGAGGAGGAGGGCGGCGAAAAGCTGCGGTCGTGGATCGATGCATGCCCCAACCAGCTCTATTCGGTGCTGACCTTCCAGGGCGGCGCCGCGTGGCGCCGGCGCCTTCTGGATGACCTGGGGGACCAAGGACCGGTGACCCGCCTGATCGAGAAGCGCAGCGACGAAGACCTTGCCGCCTTGATGGCAAACCTTGGCGGCCACGATCTGGCAAGCATCATCGATGCCTTCGAGCAAGCGCGCGGTCATGATCGTCCGACCTGTTTCATCGCCTATACGATCAAGGGCTTCGGCCTGCCGCTCGCCGGCCACAAAGACAATCACGCGGGATTGATGACGCCAGCGCAGGTCGACGCGCTGCGGCAAGGCATGGGTGTGCGCGAAGGGCATGAATGGGACTTGTTCGAGGGCCTTGCATACGATGAGGCGGCGATCCGGTCCTATCTGGCGTCGTCGCCTTTCGCGCAGGCAGCTACCCGTCGCCATAAAGCTCCAGCCGTGCCCGTGCCGGTGCAGATACCCTGGGGCGCACAGGCCTCCATGTCGACACAACAGGGCTTCGGCCTCTTGATGCACGAGATCGCCAAGTCAGACAGCGATTTTGCCAAGCGTGTCGTGACCACGTCTCCGGACGTCACGGTCTCGACCAATCTCGGCGCCTGGGTGAACAGGCGGGGCCTGTTCGCGCGCGGCGGCCAGGCAGACCTCTTCCGGGAAGAACGCATTCCCTCTACCTTCAACTGGACGTTTTCGCCGTCAGGACAGCATTTCGAACTGGGCATCTCGGAGATGAACCTCTTCACCATGCTCTCGGCGCTGGGTCTGTCGCACTCGCTTCACGGCGAGCGCCTGCTTCCCGTCGGAACGCTCTACGACCCCTTTATCGAGCGTGGCCTCGATGCGCTCAACTATGCCTGCTATCAGGATGCGCGCTTCATCCTGGCGGCGACGCCTTCTGGCGTGACGCTGGCCCCCGAGGGCGGAGCGCATCAGTCGATCGCCACGCCGCTGATCGGCATGGCGCAGGACGGCCTGGCGACATTCGAGCCGGCCTATGTCGACGAACTGGCAGTCATGCTGCGTTGGGCATTCGACTACATCCAGCGCTCCGGAGAGGCCGAGCCCGATGACCAGACCTGGCTGCGCGATCAAACGGGAGGTTCGGTATACTTCAGGCTCTCGACGCGGCTGATCGAGCAGCCGACACGCCAGACCGGGAATCCCTTGGTGCGCGACATCGTCGATGGCGCTTACTGGTTGCGCAAACCCGGGCCGAATGCCGCTGTGGTGATCGCCTATTCTGGAGCTGTCGCGCCGGAGGCGGTGCAGGCATTGGGGCTGATGGCCGGTGACCGGCGCGATGTCGGGCTTCTTGCCGTCACCTCTGCCGATCGGTTGAATGCCGGCTGGTCGGCCGCGGCGCGGGCGCGGCAATATGGCCATCCGCACGCCACCAGTCATGTCGAGCGCCTGTTGGCCGGCCTCCCGGCCTCATGCGCCATCGTGACGGTGTTGGACGGGCATCCCGCAACGCTCGCCTGGCTCGGTTCCGTATGTGGCCATCGCACGCGCGCCCTGGGCGTAGAGCATTTCGGCCAGACCGGCACGATCGCGGATCTCTACCGGCATTACGGGATCGACGCGCAAGGTATCATGGCTGCCGTGCAATCGGTTTCGGCCGGCCGGCCGCTGCGGCACCTTGGCTCCGCCGCCTGACGATTCGCCAGCATCGCCCGCGCGGTTCGCTCTTTCGATAGGGGTGTCAATACCGGAATTCCTTGAGGGCGCTTGCCGACCGCCGGTGCCATCTTCCCGCGTGGCGACAAAGCGGGGGAGATGAAAATGGCTGAGGCAGGCGATCCTATGAGCCGCGAAGTGCTGCGGTCGCCGGTTGGGACGGCGGTGGCGATGGCGCATCACGGCGAACTCATCCAGGGCGTCTTCAAGGACGATCGCGGGCGCCTTCATCGCGGGCTCGTGACGCTGCCGATTGCCGGCTTGAGATCGCAGGCGCGCTTTGTCCGGAGCGACGCAGATGCGGTCGTTGTCCACCCCGATCATAAGGTCAAGGCGTCGGCCGCCGCACGGCTCACGCTCGATTTCCTGAACGCCGCCGGCGGCGGCGAGCTGACCCTTCAAAGCTCAATTCCCGTGGGGCACGGCTACGGCTCATCGACGGCCGACGTTGTCGCTTCCATTCGCGCCGTCGCAGCGGCAGTCAACGTCCAGCTGCGGCCCTCGAGCATCGGGCGTCTGGCCGTTGCCGCCGAGCGCGCCAGCGACGCCATCGCCTTTGATGATCACGCGGTGCTGTTCGCGCAGCGCGAGGGCAGGGTTATTGAAAACTTCGGCGGCTCCCTGCCGCCGCTGCTTCTGGTCGGGTTCAAGGCAAATGGCGGGGTTCCGGTCGATACATTGCAGCTGCCGCCCGCGCGCTACGACAGTGCCGAGATCCAGGAATTCGGCGTGCTTCGGGCGCTGGTGGCGCGGGCGGTTCGCCTCCAGGATCCCTATCTTCTCGGACGCGCCGCCTCGGCCAGTGCCCTGATCAGTCAACGGCACTTGCCGAAACAGGGCTTCGGCGAGATCGCCGAAATCGCCCGGCGAGCCGGGGCGTGTGGGGTGCAAGTCGCCCATAGCGGTTCGTTGTTCGGCCTGATTTTTGATCTTTTCGCATCGAATCTGAAGCGACGGGCGGCGCTCGTCGCGCAGCAGATAAGACGTGCCGGCTTCAACGACGTCGAAATCCATCAGGTCAATGCGGAGGGCTGGACGTGGTGAGCCTCGACGTGGACTATTTCAGGGACCTTGAGACCCCGCGCCTTGCGCGCCTGGCGCCAAATCTCGTGGCCGCGGCTTTTCCGCTGATGAAGCTGATGCCGGCCCGCTTCATTCTGGATCGGGCAGCGTCGAATGGCGAGCTGAAGCGAGGCTCCCATATCGTGGAGACGACGTCCGGCACGTTCGGCATGGCGGTCGCGCTGCTGGCGGCAGCGCGCCACTATCGGCTTACGCTCGTCACCGCTTCAACGCTGATTGACGCCAAATACAAAGCCCGCCTGGAGCGCATCGGCGCCACGGTCATCGCGCTTGACGATCCGCGCGGCGACGGCAACCAGCCTGGCCGGCTGGAGCGCCTCCAGGAAATCCTCGCCAACGAGCCGGACGGCTTCTGGACCCGCCAATATGACAGTCCCGGTAACTGGCTTGCCTATGCGCGGTTGGCCGAACTCTTCATCCGCGCAATGGGCAAGGTTGACTGCCTGGTCGGCTGCGTCGGCACGGGCGGCTCGCTATGCGGCACCGCCTCCTTTTTGCGAACCGTCTTTCCGCACCTGACGGTATTTGCCGTCGATACCCATCGCAGCATTCTGTTCGGGCAGCCTGTCGGCAAACGCATGCTGCGGGGCTTGGGCAACAGCGTACTTCCGAAAAATGTCAGGCATGAGCTTGTCGACGAAATCCATTGGGTTGGCGCCTACCCGGCGTATGGGACCGCGCACCGTTTGCTGCGCGACCACGGCCTGTTCATGGGGCCGACCAGCGGCGCCGCCGCCTTGGTCGCGCAATGGGTTGCAACGACCCTTTCGGATGCGCAAGTGGCGGTCATCATGCCTGACGAAGGCCATCGCCATGCCGAGACTGTCTACAGTGACGAATGGCTCAGCGCGCTGCCTGGCTGGCCCTGCAAGGAGCCGTCCGAGCCGAGGACGCTGACGACCATCGCGCCAGCCGCGGAGACGCAATGGACGCGCTTTCTTTGGCTGCGCCGCAGCCTCGACGATGTGCTGAAAACGCGCGAAGCAGGGGAAGTGCCACCGGCTGTTGGCGCCGCGGAGAATCTATGAAACGAGATCCAGCCCGTTCTTGTCGAGCCAGCGCCAGGCATCGTCCGTCGTCTGGAAGACCTGATCGTGTTCGTTCGATCCGGCGGACCGATCGACGTCCTTGAGACCGCTGGCCGTCACGACGGCCACAACACGGTCTGTGGCTGCGATGGCACCTTGGTCCTTCAATTTCGATATCGCTATCAGCGGCGTGACCGACGCCAGTTCGGCAAAGATTCCTTCGTCCCGCGCAAGGCGCTCCTGCATCGCGATCAGGCCGTGATTGCTGACGGGGACGGCGTGCCCGCCGGATTCGCGCAGCGCCTTCAGCGCCTGAAAGGTGCTGCGCGGCGTACCGATCGATACGGCAAGGCTGTCGAACAGCATCTTGCGTTCACTCAACGCATCAGTGCCGCTGGCCAGAGCATCCGCCAGCGACCCATGCACCTCCGCCGCGACGAGACGAGGCAGGCGCGTGATCGACCCTTGGGCGAACAGCTCGCAAAAGCCAGCCCACACGCCGGACAGGGCATCGCCGTAGCAGACCGGCAGGACGCACCAGTCTGGCGCCGTTCCGTTTGACTGCTCGATAATCTCGTAGGCGATCGTCTTGTAGCCCTCGATGCCGAGTGGGTGGCTGCCGACGACCGGACCGTGATAGGGCGAGGCGATGAACCAGTCGTAGCGGGCAGCCGCCTGTTCAAGCAGCGACCATCGGTCCATCTTGCTGACCAAGGGGAGGACCGTCGCGCCATACTTGCGGATCTGCGCCAGCATCGCGCCGGCCGACCCCGCGAACGTGGTGACGACGCATTTCAACCCGGCGCGGGCGGCGTAGGCCGCCAGGGAAGCGCCGGCGTTTCCCGAGGATGCGGTCGCGACGATCTTCGCGCCACGTGCACGCGCCACGCTGACCGCGATTGTCGAGAAGCGGTCCTTGTGCGACCAGGTCGGGTTTCGGCCTTCGTCCTTGATTGCGAGGTTAGGCACGCCGAGAAACGCGCCTATGCGCGGCGCGGCAAGCAAAGGTGTCAGACCCTCGCCGAGGCTCACCGCCTCCGCTTCTGTGCAAGGCAGCATATGCGCAAAACGCCACAGCGAGCCCGAGGTGGCAGCGCCGGCCAAGGGGTGAGGCTGCGGGGCCGTATAGACGGGCGCAAGATTTGCCGGCGCGGTGTCCTGGCAGCGCGCGCACCCTTTGGAGTCGATGGTGACATCGGCCGGGTAGGAAGCGCCGCATCGGATGCAGACGAACTCCAGGACGCGACCTGTGTCCATACCAGGTCGGTTTTGCTCGCCTGAGAGATGCGCGGACATATCGTGTGCGAGGTCGCGAAACGGCCGGCTCGCCATGGCTATTCCTTATCCAGGAAACGATGAAATCGCTGGTTGTTTCAAACAGCCAACAGGACCGCTGTCAATGCGGAATGTGCACTATAGTGTGTCGCACCATAGTGCGCGTCGTAGCATCCGTTGTTTGATGAAACTTCGCGGCGTTTTCGGGCTGAACGTGCAGCGGCTCCGGAGAGAGAGAAAACTCTCTCAGGAGCAGTTGTCTTTCGTTTCGGGCCGCACGCGCGCCTATATCAGCAGCGTCGAGGCCGGGAGGCGCAACGCCACGCTGGATACAGTCGAAATTTTGGCCAAGGCCTTGAATGTCGAGCCGCAAGAGTTGGTTTCAGCAAGTCCGGCAGACAGGCGAGCTATCCGGGTGACGAAGCAGGTCGCTTCCAAGTCGACCGAGTGAAGCCAAACGTCATCAATGCAGTACTGATCCAGTTTTCACTTATCTCTTCGTTGTGACATGCGATTGACTCCTTCAGTGTACATTCGATCCGCCTCCTATTGAAGATGGTATCAAGGCACGCATAGGTTGTTGCGCGGGTAGGGCCTGACTGTAGTCGAGGTCTGCCAATGGAGAACAAAATCGTTTCTGACCTCTTTGCGGCGATCTCGAAGATCGACACCGCGCGGTCGGCCGATGCAATCCTTCAAGAGTTCCGCTCAGCCATGGAGCGCTACGGATTGCGCAATTTTCTGATCACCGGACTGCCTGTGCCGCACGATACGGACTGGCAGCGTGAGATTCTTGCTGATGGCTGGTCTCCTGAATGGCATCGTCGGTATGTCGCCGAAGAGTATTTTTTGCACGATCCTTGTGTCGCCCAGTGCCGGCACTCGCCACAGCCCTTCCGATGGGGCGAGCTGCCGGCCGCAAGGCTCGTTGCACGCGCGAAGCTGGTCATGGACGAGGCGGCCGAGTTCGGGATGAAAGAAGGTATCTGCGTCCCAATTCATGTCCCACTGGCCGGGCCGGGCGTCGTCACGGTGGCGAGTGACCGGATGGACGTTCCGCCAAGCGCCATGCCCCTTATCGAAACACTTTGCGTGCATACCTTTCGCAGCCTCTCAGCGCTGGGAACAGCCGGCGATGGCGATGAGCCCACGCCCTTGACGGCGCGCGAGCGCGAACTCCTGGAGTGGAGCGCGCAAGGCAAATCCAACGATGACATCGCTTGTATCCTCGGCGTCACCAGGAACACGGTTGAAAGCCATCAGCGCAACATTCGAGGCAAGCTCGATGCAATCAACGTGGCGCATGCCATTGTCAAGGCGCTGCGACGGCAGGAAATCCAGATTTAGCAATACCTGAATACCGTCATACGTACGGCAAATCCGTTTTCCTACGACCTCCGCATGGAGGCGTCATGGTTCGTGTGCATTTGGTCACTTGGGACAACAGGAAGCACTACAGGAAAGTTCTGGAGCGCTACTTTCGCATGAGGTACGACATTTACGTCAAGCAGAGGCGATGGCGCGCCGTCGCCCGGCCGATCAACATCGAGATCGACGCCTTCGACAACGAGCATGCGCTTTATGTCCTGGCGCTTGACACCAACGGCAAGATCGTTGGCGGCTCCCGTCTCGTGCCGACGCTGGAACCGCATCTCATGAGCGAGGTCTTCCCGGTCCTCGCCGGTGGCAAGCCTCCGAGAGCGGCTGAGATTTTCGAATGGACGCGCTTCTTCATCGTTCCATCGCTTCGCACGCACGGTGCTTCATCGCCGGTCGCCGGCTTCGTCCTCTGCGGTATGCTCGAGATGGCCCAAATTCTGGGGATTCGACAGATCAGCGTGGTGTGCGAGACATTCTGGCCAAAACGGCTGCGCGCGCTTGGCTGGACGCTGACCGAGCTCGGCGACGTTCTCGAACATCCCGACGGCGACATCATCGCGCTGCTGATCGATGTCACGCCCGAGGCTGTTGAACACACGCGCCGCGCCTACGGCATCAGCGGCGTCATACTTGCCGATAAGATCTAGAATGATACCCATCGCCAGCTGAAGTTCGCCAGCCGGAGACCGCCAATCGATCGCGAATTGTAGAACTATTCGACGACCATTTTGGGCCGGAAGCGGACGAGCGGCTTTCGAAAGGCGAAAGCGAGTAAGCAGCCGGTCCAGTTGCCCTCCTTCAAACGCATTCATCATGGTTTCATACCGCCACCAGAACAGTGAATCTGCTGTCTTCGTCGCTCGACCATGCATATCGACTGCGATGATTCAGTTTCCAGCAGGTCGACCAACCGAAGAGCCGACAACTCTGTCAGGTCAACCTGTCGGCTTCAGATCCTGATGACGTGCCCGCGCAGCGATGAGCAGCATCGTCTCGTCGTTCATGCCGCTCTGGAAAAGCCGGACAAGATCGGCTGCAAGCCTTTCAGCCTGCGGCGAGCCCGCTATCAGATGGCCTTCCTGGCACACCTGAATGAAAATGCGTTTCAGGGCTTCCAGGTCCGACGGATACAGGGCGGGGTCGATGTTCATGCGGTCAATCATGTCTGTGCCTCCCAGTTGCCAGCTATGATCAGGGGGCGGAAAATACCCCTGCCAGTGAAGTCTGTCGTTTAAATTTGCTGTGACGGGCGTCGCAAGCAAAAGACCGGCAGTAGGACGGCGGCTTCCATGGGCGGCACGTCCTTACGATTCAGTAAGTAGCTCAGTTGGGCAGCGCCAGCTAACCATCACGATCGGCAGCGAACGGCACATTTGCTGCCCGGTGGGCCTCCACCCGCCGAAACTAAAAGGCCCGCTGCCCGCGAACCCCAGGCAGCGGGCCGTCAATACGAAGGCTTCGCCCGGCAAGCGCGCGCTGGACGGATCTCCTTACACGGCGGCGCTGGGATGAGGCTGGCTAAGCCAGGAATTTTGAAATGATCGGTGTCCCTGCCAACCGACGACACAAAGAGAATGGCGGCTAAGGAAGACCCGGAGGCAATGCGCTTCGCGGCCTGCCTGGCTATTGTCGTCCGGTTCGATAGGAGGGCTGAACGACAATTTGTCGGCGCTTGTCCCCATCTGGCTGAACTGGCGAGCCTGTCCCAGACCCATTGTTGACTTGAATTGGCTGTTTTGCCGCGGTCCCACCATCGCCCTCAACGTATAGCCGTTCACTCTCCGTTTGGCTCGTTCCGTTGCCGTAGTAGATGATTGACGGCCATTTCTTGTCGACCCTTTGCTCGTCTGCCAAGCTATGGGTCGTCGCAAGGATCAGTGCAGCCAGCGCCAAGATGACCTTCATTTCAATCATCCATCACCAACCAAAAGATGCGCCTGAAATCATAAGTTTGCCGTTAAGGGAATTCTGCAAATTGTAGTCTTCCGCGCCATCGAGGCAGAGACGAGAACAGAGGGTGAGATGAGTTTCGCAATTCCGACCCCGATCCCAGTTGGCGATTGTTCAGTAATCAAGGCTGCCTAGTTTTCCACCGCTAATCACGGCCCGTGGACCGAATTTTCTGGCCGGAATTTGCGAGACTCTTATATAAGCAATTCCTAATGGAACGCCGGTACGCAATCCGAAGGGTCGAGGATGGGCTGTGGGAGGTCTACGACATAGACAACTACATGGTTGTACCCGTGGGTGGGGTAGCCTTGACAAATTTGCTGGATGAAGAGGCGCTCGACGCCTTGGAACTGCTAAAGGGCGGATTCCTAACCCCGAGCAAGACCAGGAAGATAAAGCCCTAACAAGAATTCACATCGATTACGGTGTGCCAAATTTGCCCTTGAGGGTACTTCAGGACGCGAACCCGGACGCCGCCGGGCCATCCTGAGGGATACTTGGAAGCCTTCTCTCCAACCTCTACGCCGGGTTTGCGGAGGCGCCAAGCGCGAAAAGCGCGAGCCCATTGCCATAGGTCGCGATATCCCAACTGCCACGATGGCCTGAAGGACGTCGCCATCGCCGACGCAGTCGTTGACAGCGCGACCGCTACTGACCCCGCTTGGATAACGCCCGTCGCCGTTTGGACACTGTGTCTGCTATCGAGCACCGACAAAGTTGATCTCAACGACCGACATTGGGCGCATTGCGGTCCGGCAGCATAGGGCCGACAGTAGTAGGTTCGCTTGTGGTGGAGGGAACGCCGATAGCGGACGCTGAACTGCCAATGTTCGATGTCGTTAGTTGACCAAAAGCAGACACTCAACTCAATTGATCGGTGTCGTCACCATCCAGGAGTGCTTGGCGTTCCCGCGAGAAAGACCAGGCATTTGCCTCGTTTCGCCTGCCCCAACGTTAGACATTGGATCAAGTCGACTGGTGTCACCGGGATCGCTCTACAAGCTCGTTTCCACCTGTTGTAGACCCGACATGGCGGCATCGGACTGCCGGACCAAAATTTCCTGCGTCTAGCGCAGTGGGATGCCAAGGTTATCCTCCCGACTTTTCACCTCGGCTTCGCTTAAATACCCCATTCGGAGGCAGTTCGCGACTTCATATGGGTGGTTCGGCGGGATGGAAAGCGTGCCATTTAAGTCATCGAGGCACCCCTGCCGCAGCGCTTTATCCACCAGTTGCTGCAACGTCGCTTCTTTTCCTTGCTGGTTTGATCGATGTTCGCCGAAGACATAAAACCCAACCCAGACGACAATGGCTGCGAAAGCGCCGGCTACCAGCAGTCGCAATCGCGCGTTATTGGGCATTTGCCCTCCGCAGAGCAGCGCAGCCTTTCAGGCTACCGGGCTTGGTCAGGGTGAATCCTTGCCGATCAATCCTCCGGCTGCCGCTTGACTCTCGGTCGAGGACTGGTTGGCACCGATCAGTGTTGCAGATGGGGTCCGGCGCTCTTGGGCCAGTAGTGGCGGCAATCTGTGCCGTCGTTGTGGTTGGCATCTGCCACGCAGGTGCTTCGAAGATGGTCAGTTGGCGCGCGGTACACCCGTACACCACGTCACCGCTTGCACAGTCGCGCCACCAGGCCGCGAAAGCCGAATGGCAACCAAATCATTTGAATATCGATTTGATCCGACGCAAATGCGCTCTTGCCGAGGAAATCCTCAAGTCCTTTTAGATCAAATGTTTGTCGTGTTTCGGGGCCAACGAATTGCAACCTCTTCATTGAAGAGCAATCCGTCGCGTAGATCGACATTGTTCCGCCTGGACGCAGGACCCTGTGGGCTTCCGCCAAGGCGGTTCCGGTCGGCGAGCAGAAGTATATCACGTTGACGGCCAGAACCTTGTCCATTGAGGCGCTTTCCACTGGCAGCCGCTCGAAGGTGCCCTGGATCAGTTTCAGCTTTCCGTCTTGAATTGCGGCTCGATTTCGAATTTGGGCCTGACGAAACATCGTCGGCGACCGATCCACCCCTGTGATCGTACCGCTGTGCGCAAGTCTGGCCATTTTTTTGAGCGCCCAACCCGGCCCAAACCCTATTTCTAGGACGTCATCCTTCTCGCCGATGTCCAATCGTTCGATGGCCCGCCTGTTGGGCAGGTGATTTATCAGACCCATGACAGCCCCGGCCGCACGCCCGCACATGCCCTCCGGCATGGAAAACTGTTGCGCAATAAAGTTGTGCAGGCCAATGGTGCCTATGCCATCGGGTGTCTCGACGACGGATGCACGTGGTGGTGCCAGATGCCAGCCAGGCGCGCCTTGGAACGCAAGGCCGTCGTTTCCGCCGCATCTGTCAATCTGTGGAACCAATGATATTGCAAGCGGCTCCTGGGCTTTTTCATCCAACATTCATTCTTGCTCTTTGTTGCGGGCGATACCCAGAACGCCAGTTCGATGCGGCAGTGTCCGAAACGTATCCGGCGCCATGGCGGCAGCGGCCATCGTTGCAACCGCGGACACACTCACAGGGTTGCGATCGCCCAACGACGGTGTGGGTCGTCTCTATGGTCGGAGCAACACGGGACCGATCATCCGAATCCCTTCGGGTGGAGGGATAAACGACACGGCCGCAATAGGGGTGCCGATAAACCCTCCGCATCGCCACAGGAAGCGCGAGCTCAAAAAAAAGCAACCGATGGCAACGATCGGTACCGCGACGGCTGCAAGGGCCGCGCCTAGAACCAGCGCGAACGCAATCCAGAAGGTTTCAGCGATCCTGTTCATTAAGATGACTCCATTCCTTCCGAAACAATGAGCCATTCATGTTTCCCGCGCATTTCCGTTGGAATACATATTCGTAAGGTGCCGTAGTGGCGGACGCATTGGATAAGGGGTATCGATCCCGCCAATCGAGCGCAAAGAGATCAGGAAAGATGCGCGGTGGTCTTCATCCAGGTAACGGAAAAAGCGTCGAGGCTGAGGGTGCGCGCGTGAGACGCAAGCATCCGATCGACAGTCTCGAATTCCTTGTTGGTGCCTGACAAGGTCGCGGGCCCCGTCCAGCACCGTCGTCAACAATGAACTGCCGGATATCTGGCGTCGACAGGGTCGGAGGCCCTGAACCGCTGTCGGTTCGGCATTGATGGTTCGCAAGCTCCATTCCTGACGCGTTGCCGAACCGACCGCTTTGGGGCCGCAAGCTGACTGTCTGCTTGTGGGACGAAATCGCAATAAGCAGTCATCCCGCCACTACCAAGCATGACCATCGCAGAGCAGTCGATCAGAGAAGCGAAATGACCGGTATGCTCATACGGCATGACATCGATTGCGGGATGTTGGACGCGCGTTTCCGCTATGCACGTGTTCGCTCCAGGAACCCTAGATCTCATGCACTTGCTTTGTCGCCGTTGCCTTCGGAACCATGAAGTCTATGATGTCAGATCTTGCGCGATGATACGACATCGAGAGGATTTCGCACGATGTTTCCATCGTGCGAGCAAGTTTGCAGGTGAGAAGGAGGTGGCCTCGCCCGCAACACAATCGTGGTGCGTATCACCACCTGGAAACGGGAGGCTATTTTGCAAGTCGGCAGGGCGCGCGGTCGTCAACCTGCCCGTGAACTCCACCGATCAAGGCAACAAGACCGGCGTCACGGGATTCGACGCCCACTCTCCACGCTGGGAGAGCCTGATGCAGAAACCTCTCCATCGGATTTCGGAGGGATGAGGTTTACCGCTTTCCGCCTGCCATCTTCGTGGAAGCAGGTAGTCGCCGCAGGCCAAGCATGGCCGCGGCACCGATCAACGGTCCAGGTACTAGAAGCAGGAATGCCCAACGCCAGCCGCCAAGCAAGCCCGCTATGCGCGGGATCAAGCCGATGACCAGCACGGTGAGGGCAAAGCCGAGCCCGAGTTGGACGGACAGCGCCGTGCCGACAAAGCGCCTGTCGCCAAGCTCCGTCACCGCCGCCGAGAACTGCGCGGAATCCCCGATGACTGAGATGCCCCAGACCAGTGCGACCAGGACGAACAGCCAGAGCGGCCCGTCAAAGACAAAGCCGATGGCCAGCGCACAGAGGCCGGACACGATCATCATTCCTGCCGTGGTCAGGCTGCGGCCGAAGCGGTCGGACAACACGCCGCCAAGCAGGCAGCCGGCGACACCCGCAGCGATGGCGCAGAACGTGAACAGTGATGCAAAAGCCGGCGACGGTTGACCCTGCACTTCGAGTGCAGCCCGGGCATAGGTGAGCAGCCATGCCCACATCGCATAGAGTTCCCACATGTGGCCGAGATAGCCGATATTGACCAGCAGCAACGGCCTGTCGCCGAAAATTGCGCCTATCTGGCGCGGTTCAAAGATCGCCTTGCCGAATGGATGCGGCCCTTCGCCAGCGAAGAACCAGAATATCGTGGATCCGATGAGTGTCGCCACGCTTGCGGCAAGCACCACCGATTGCCAGTTGAGCGAACCGGTGAGTGCCCGGAACAGATGCGGCAGCGCCGAACCCAGTGTCAGCGCACCGATGACGGCGCCGAGCGCCAGTCCCCTGCCTCGTATGAACCAGGTCGAGACCAGCTTCAGCGCGGGCGGATAGACACCGGCCAACGAAACGCCGGTGAGGATGCGGGCAGCGACGATGCCGACCTGTCCGGGCTGCAGCAACAGACAGGCGTTGGCAGCGGCGGCAAGCAGTGCAGAAACTGCCATCAGCCGGTTCAACCTGACGACGTCGGGCAGGTTGACGAGGCTCGAGACCAGCGCGCCGGCAACGAAGCCGATCTGCACGCCATTGGTCAGCCATGCCTCGATCGTGCTCGAGAGAAGCCACGCCGCCTTGAGCTCGGGCGTGATCGCGGTAGCTGAAAACCAGGTGGTCAGCGACAGCACCACGGCGAGGCAGAGCAAGGCAAGTACACACCAGCGATGCGTATCCTTGACCAGGACGGCCTCGGCCGCGCTATCAGAACTCAGCCGGAGCGCCATGACCAACCACTCAGCCGCGAGCCAGCGGCACGGTGAACACAGTCGCGGTGCCGGTCAGGCAGACGTCGCCGGCCTCATTGCGCACCGAGGTCTCGATCTTGCAGATCGGCTTATCGGGGCGCACCTCCTTGATCTCGACGCGGCCGGTGATCATCTCGCCGACGCCGACCGCCTTGACGAACTTCCAGCCGACTTCAAGGAACACCGTGCCTGGACCGGGAAGGTCCTCGGCTACCAGCGCATTGAGGATGCCGGAGGTGACGCCGCCCTGGACGATGAGCTTGCCGAACACGGAGGCCTCGGCCAGTGCCCTGTCGTAGTGCAGCGGATTGCGGTCACCGGTCATCTCGGTGAAGGCCGCGATGTCTTCGGGACGCGTGCGCCGAGAGCGCTCGGCGAATGCGCCCACTTGCGGGCGTCCCTTGACGACGCCAATCCAGCCATCCTGTGTCTTTGCATTCATGGGCTTACTCCAAGTTAAGTTGCGTCATGTGGCTGAGCCAGCCATCGCTGGACCACGCCGCCAAATCGTGACGGTAAGATCAGGTCGTGCCCTTTGTCGGGAACAAGTCCCGGTAGTTCGTTACCTTAAGCAGGTGGCGTCGAACGTCTTCGATGGATGGGCCTTGGCGGACTAGCGTCCAAAGGCTTGAGGGCGGTAAGGTTTCCATTCCGAAAGAGCGATGCATTTTTTTTACCTTTGTTTGAATTCAGCGGTTCGACTGCGGCTTGCTACTCACTGAGCAATGTTTCGTTGGCGTAGTCGCTTCGACCTCCGGTTGGCATGAGCTACCTCTCTCCTGTTAGACGAGCCTTTACTCGCCAGGGTCAGGGCTGTGGTCGTTTGCCGCCCGCGCACCGCGGGGCTGCGGCCGGGCATATCGCACTGGGACAACTGCACAATCTCGGCTTTCATCACGGTGCTGAACTGCCGATGCCTGTCCTCTATGTCGAGCAACGTCCAGTTGAAGGATGCGATTGCGTCGGTGGCGTCGAGGATTTTCCCGCTGATCAGATCGCGCTCGCGCTGGTAGACCTCAAAGGCCTTGGCGGTGTTATCGAGGATTGCACAGGCAAGGCTTTCGCTATCGCGCAGCGCATCGGAAATACCGTGCGACGTGATCGGGTCGCGGAAGAACCCGGCATCACCGACAAGCGCCCAGCCTGGACCATGCGCTTGGCGCAGGAAACCCGGCGCGCCACGAAAGACATGGATTCTTCCGCGAGTTGCCTTCCCGGCCTGTGCGGCTAATTCTGGAGACACTGCGTGCAGAGTAGCCATGCGGGCGTCTGCGTGGCCACCTCGAAAGCGTTCGTCGAACTGTTTTGTCGGCACTGAGGCCACGATGCAGGCGAGGCCGTCATTGGTCGGGATGAACGAGCCGCTTATACCCTCGCGAAAATACCAATGGTAGCTGCTCTCCGGCTCGACCGGCACGTAGGCGTAGAGATGGGCGGCCGAAACTTGGCCGCGCCGCAGCGTCTGCGCTCCACAGCGCTTCGCCACCAGCGACCCAATCCCATCCGCCCCAATGACTATGTCGGCTGTGATGGTTAGATGCGCTCCGTCAGAAGTGAGTATCTGAACGCCACGCATCCTGCCATCGGCGCTGCTGACCAAATCCGCAACGACCGTGTCGTGCAACACCTCGGCGCCGGCCTCGCGAGCGGCATCGACCAGCGTCCTGTCCAGCAGCGTGCGCCTCGGTGCTATCAGGCCCGGCAGATGCGGGCTCGCGCGCAGAGGTATGGTGATTTCCTGATCGCCATAGTGGAAGGCGGTCGCGGTTATCAAGGGCGTGCCGGCGTCGAGCAGCCTCTTCAGCAGGCCCCAACGCGACAGCTGGAGAACAGCCGGGCGCATCAGCGCATGGGTCGACAACGTGTCCGATCCATAGGCCCTGCGGTCGAGCGCAAGGACTCGCAGCCCGGCTCGCGCAAGCAGCATGGCGGTCGAGGCACCGGCACAGCGAGCGCCGACGATGATGGCGTCGTAATGGGAACAGCCTGGTTTGATGCGCATTTTAATGTCCTAACGCAGTGGGAGATTTCGGTGGCTATCGCTTGCTCGTCCGCGCTGACGCCGCCGATGAAGATGGGATGACGCCCGCGCAGCACGGAATTTAGCTAAGGAATGTTGAGGCGCGTCCTCCGTCGCCGCCCTAGATCGCCACCGAGCGGAGACGCGACTTTATTTGGCTCGTTGACCTGTCGATGTAGTCGGCGATATGGGTGCTGAGTTCGCGCACATCGTCCTCAGCGCCGTGGATGAAGCTCGATTTCCGGCGACGCAAGTAAGGCAGCCCCAACACATACACACCGGGAACGTCAGCAACACCGCGACTATGCTTGAGGTCGCCCTTGCGATCGAAGATTGGCAAGTCCAGCCATGAAAAATCCGGCTTAGAACCGGTAGCCCATAGCACCGTGCGAATGTCTTCCCCGAGTTTGAGTTCCAGCTGTGACGTCTCACCAACTAAGGTAGGAACGAAGCGTTCGGTGGGACCGATGCCGGACGGAGTATTGGCCTCTGCCCATTGGTCGATCCAAGCGAGCAGCCGGTTCATCTTCAGGTCGGCGAGCGCGCAGACGTTGCGCAGCGATCCGGAAAATTGGGCTACAGAGTCGCGAATGCCCATCAGCCGCCCGACGATTTTGACGCCCTGTCCTTGCAGGACATTGAGGTCGAGCGTCGCGCGGTCCGATGTGCCGACAAGCTGTGGCGACGGTACTCTTCGGGCGCGGTCGGGGTCGTCTACGTCATCGATGTGCTGGTCCAATACGCCCGTCGCGAGCATCCACCATTGGATGTCGCGACCTCGATAGACGCGCGGCAGCCGAACGTGTTCGCCTACCGCGAGCGTTACAGGCCGGCCGCTGAGCTGAATCTCCTGTGCCAATTGCAGGCCTGTAGCCGATGCCCCAACCACCAACACCCCGCCAGGGGCAAGTTGCCGCGGATTGCGGTAGGTGTGAGCCGATAGCTGTTCGACATTGGCTGGCATGGCCTCGGCCAATCTCGGTATGACCGGCTTGTTGAACGCACCAGTCGCGAGCACGACGGCTTGGCACAGCCAGTCCCCACGCGAGGTCTCGACCCGAAAGCCGTGTCTGCTCTGCGCGACTCTGGTGACAGTGGTGCGCGTAAGAACCGGTGCTGATGTGTATGTGGCATAATTGGAGATGAAATCAGCGGCTTGGCCGGCGCTCATGTAGCCGTCCGGGTCATCGCCCCGGTATGGGTAGCCGGGGAGCCGCGTCATCCAGTTGGGCGTAAGCAAACGCAGTGAATCCCAGCGCTCCGTGCGCCAGGAATTCGCGACCTCGCCTCGCTCGAGAACCACATGCCTGAGCGAGCACTGGCCTAGCAAATAACTCATGGCCAGGCCGGAGTGACCGGCACCGATGACGACTACGTCAACGGTGCCGGCGATCCCGCGCGATGCGCTTTCGCTCATCAGGACTTGCTCGAGGTGACAGTGACATCGGTCGGGTTGGCGACCACGTCAAAGACGGCCGAACGCTTTTGCGACTGTGCGACGAGAGCGGCTATGTCTTCCGCGCTGGCGTCGGCGTCGATATCGTAATGCACCTTGATGCCATCGAAACCATTGCGCACATCCGGATCAATGCCGAGGATACCCTGGATATTCATGCCCGCCTCAAGCGTCGCCTTGACTGAGTGCAGCTGGATGTTGCGGTTTTGCGCAACAGCCGCGATGCCCGCGGTCAGGCAACCGGCCAGGCCGACCAGCACAAACTCCACCGGCGTCGCGCCGTTGTCTTCCGACGCGAAGACTTCCGGGTGATCGGACTCGAACTTGTAGGTCTGGCGATGCTGGTGTTCTGTGCCCAGGCCGAAAAATCCGGCAACCGTGGCTCGGTTGTGGGTGCCCTTTACCCACTCACTAGTTGCTCTCCATTTGAAGCGGGCGGCCTCGGGGGCATCCTTCAGCGCCTCGCGGGCGCCAAGCAGAGCGGCTACGTTGACGCCATTCGTGGCGGTTTTTGTGTGCTTGGTCATTAGGTCGTACTCCTGTCGATAGTGATGGGTCCGAGTCTTTCAGCGGACTGGTTGTCTTCCCATGGGGCGTTGTACCCAACATGGGAGTGGGCGTAGAATCGCCGGACGAGACGCTATGCTGGCTTAACTCCGGCAAGGCCAAGCCAACGGATTGCAGATGTTAAGGGCGATGGGCGTCGTTCAGAGGAACCTGCCCCAAGTGTTTGATGAGAGCCTTTTTGAGCGCGGCGTAACCGGCCAGCCTATGTCCTTTTGAATTTCGATCGGTAGGCTGTTCAGAACGCGTTCCGACTTTCGTGCTTCACGGGCATTTTTGAAGGCCGCCCCATAGCGAGCGAGCGTTTCAAACATTGACATTTTCTTCTCCTGTAGAGCCTTGGGGCACCGAGGGATGTATCCAACGGGCGTTCGACGAATGTTGAATGCTCCACATTTGTATCTGGAAGGTTCCACCGAAATCGCCGTTCGGTAACAAAGATCGAGGCGTTGAAATTTTCCCACAACTGTCGCCGCTAGCTCGTGGATGCCGATGCGACATTTGCCTCTTTGATCGTTAGCGCGTCGTGATAACGGCCTCGAGATACTCGCTGGGTACGATGAGCGTACCCCGTCCGCCCCGGTTCATTCGATCCAGAAGATCAAAGATGTCAGCCTTCAAAGCAGCTTGCGCACCGACTTCGAGGGTCGCAAAGGCGCGGTTCATCGGGCCGTAGTAGGTCTTGAAGACACCAAAGAAATGATCAGCGGATTTGTACCGGAAGTTGAAAATCTGGCTTGAGCTTCTGACGTGATGCCCGGCGAAGAGTTCGGCGAGCCGCACCTGCGTGCCCCAAAGCGCCGGCGATTTAACGCCGGCCGGCGTAGGCAGATATTTGCCGATGGCCTTGAACAGCTGACCGATGAACCCGTTGGGCGTCCAGTTGGCGATGCCGATGCGACCACCCTGGCGAACCACGCGGGTGAGTTCGGCTGCTGCCTTCTCTTGGTTTGGGGTGAACATGACACCGAAGGTCGACAGCGCAACGTCGAACGAGCCATCCGCATAGGGCAGCGCCTCGGCGTCGGCCTCCTTGAAAGTAGCGGACAGGCGCTCCCCATCGGCGCGCTCCTGGCCTCGTTGCAAAAGGGCGTCGACGTAATCCGTTGAGGTGACCTGAGCGTAACGCCGCGCGGCGGCAAGCGTGGCATTGCCGTTTCCGGCAGCAACGTCGATTACTCGCTCATCTGCGCGCAGGTCGACTGCCTCGCATATGCGCTCTCCAACGATCTGCAGCGTGGTGCTGATCATGGCATAGTCGCCGGCGGCCCAGGTGACCTGCTGGCGGACCTTGATAGCCGCAAAGTCAGACAAGACCGTCGGGGAAGTGGTTTTGCTTGAATCAAGCACAGTGTTACCTTCCATAGTTGGATCATCAGATGACGAGAGCCCGGCCACGACCGGTCGGTGCGGATGGCGCCCGTCTTGGTGAGGGGTGTATAGAAGCCCACCATGCCGGCGAGTATGATCGCGCGGCCGAAACAGATGACTGATCGTCCAAATCAGGAAGACCGCTATGGACCCACTCTCGGACGTTCTGAGGTCATTTCGACTGACGGGCGGTGTATTTCTAGACGCCCGCTTCACCGCCCCATGGTGCGTTGCCACTAGGCTTTCCGCCGAGGATTGCAAAAAGTACATGACGGACCCGTTGCTGCTGATCGCCTATCACTTCGTTGTCGAGGGAAGACTGCTTATAAGCGTCGAGGGCGAGCCGGCGATCGAGGTGCGTGCCGGTGAGGTAGTGCTCCTTCCGCGCAATGATCTGCACGTGCTGGGCAGTGGCTACGGGCTGGACCCCGTCAGCGCGCTGGATCTTATCCGGCCATCGGATAGCGGCGGCCTTGCTCGGGTATCCCATGGTGGTGGTGGTGAAGCCACGCACATTGTCTGTGGCTTCCTGGGCAGCCAGGACCCCTTCAATCCCGTCATCGCGGCCTTGCCGAGCATCCTCAAACTCGACGTCCGAGAGGGGGCGTCGGGGGAGTGGATCGATGCTTCGGTGAGATTCGCAGCCAACGAATTAACCCGCGGCAAGTTAGGCTCATCGAGCGTCATGTCGCGTCTGTCAGAGCTGTTGTTTGTAGAGACCGTGCGCCATTATGCCACGACGTCGGACAATCCCGATGCAGGATGGTTGAAGGGTCTCGCCGACCCTCGCGTCGGGCGCGCGTTGGCGTTGATGCACGGGGACATGTGTGCTTCCTGGTCGACCGAAGCACTTGCTCGGGAAGTCTCAATGTCCCGTAGTGCTTTCGTTCAGCGCTTCACCAGCCTAATAGGCATGCCACCAATCCGATATCTAACGCTCTGGCGTCTCCAGGCCGCGAAATCGCAATTGCGGGAGAGCCAAAAGACGATCGGCCAGTTGGCATATTCGGTAGGCTATGAATCGGAGGAGGCCTTCAGCCGGGCCTTTAAACGGGAATTCGGTCTTCCACCGGCGCGGTGGAGAGACCAACAAGTGGCGCAATAGGCGCAATGGATTGATGCATTTGTCATCACTACGTTGTGCAAGTTGACGGTGCTTTTGATTATAGCAACGCCGCTGACTGATAGGCCTCTGCGAACTCGTCCGAAGGCTTGCCACGGGAAAAATGTTTTTGAATTCCCAACGACGGCACTTTGCGCGGCTCCGACGTTCAGTATGGTCACCAACAAAGTCTGCTTTCTCGACAGCTTTGGGCCGCAAGCGGACTGTCTGCCTTGCGACGGACGCAGCGCAAAGCGGTCGCTCAACTCACACCCGACGGTCCGGAGGGTCATAGGCTTATCGCGCCGCGATGACTTTCCGTTTCAAGAAGAGGCCGACCCTCGATAGACGCAGGAGCACCAGGGTGCCCAGACGGGTCTGCGCATGTTGTCGAGATGCCATGATCGCTGCGCGATGAGCTTCTTGTTGTTCCAGGTAGCATGCAAGTGCAAGGTCATAACGTGACGCTCGAATGTCGCCGGGGGGCTGTTCTACCGTTGACGATCCCCTAGATTGAATGGGCCAATCGGAAAGGCTGGGGCCAAGCATAGCGTTTCCCTTGCCAAGTGTTGATTTGAGAGTCTCTCGTATGGCCGTGAGGGATGCGTACGAAGAACTGTGATTGGTTCGTGAAAAGCGCCTGTCCAGACAGATTGCAGTTGAAGTCGCAGCAGGTCCGGGGAACAATCGAATGTCCAACATGGCTTGCGAACGGTGGCGCAAACACAACTTCTGTTATTCGGCGGCTTCACTCTTGCTGGAGGCGGGTTTGCCAATGCAGCGCTGAGCCGCAAAGCGCGTGGTTTGGTGACTTATCTAGCACTCAATCCTGGACAGTCCCATTCGCGCGAGAAACTCGCCGCGCTTCTATGGGGCGATACTGGGGAGCCGCAGGCGCGGATGAGCCTTAGACAGGCCCTGTCGGCGATCAGGAAGGCGTTGCCATCGGTCGACGACCGACGCCTCTTGGCAGACGGCGACAATGTCACCCTCAAGCTCGACGATCTTGAGATCGATGTGGCACGGTTCGAGCGCCTAGCGTCAGGTGCAGACCACGAGCAGCTTGAACAAGCCGTTGTTGTCTATCGCGGTGACTTGCTCGATGGCTTCGCCCTGAAGGAAGAACCGTTCAACGACTGGCTCAGGGTGGAACGAGAGAGATTGAGGACGATTTGGATCGGCGTTCTGGAAAAACTTCTGCATCACTACTCGGTTGAGAACAATCTGGCCGCTTATGTCGAGGCAGCGAGGCGCCTAATCGGATCGGATCCACTCAGGGAAGACATTCACCGAGGCCTCATGCAAATCTATGCCCGCCAAGGCCGATTGAACATGGCACTGAAGCAGTATGCCCAAATTCGCGAGGTCCTTCGCAAGCACCTCCAGGTGGAACCGGAGAAGGAGACGCGTGAGCTGAACGACAGGCTCCGTGCTAGCCGCTCGGTAACGTCCAAAGCGAATTCAACAACGTTGTTGGAACCCGCGGCAGGCCTTGTCGATAGTCCGGTGCCAGCCTCGCTGCGCCCAGAAACGCACTATGTAAAGTCGGGCGGGGTCAGCGTTGCCTATCAGGTAACCGGTGGAGGGCCGTTCGACCTCGTCTACGTACAGGGCTGGGTTTCCAACCTCGACTATGCTTGGGAATCCCCGCGGCTGGCGCATGTGCTGCGGCGGCTTGGGTCATTTTGCCGGCTGGTCCGCATCGACAAGCGAGGCACTGGGCTTTCCGATCGCAACGTGGGCTTTCCAACGATGCAGGAGCGGGCGGACGATTTACGGGCGGTACTCGATGCAATCGGATCGCGACGGACAGTCTTGTTCGGCAGTTCCGAAGGGGGCGTCCTGTGCATGCTTTTTGCGGCGACCTATCCCGAACGAACCCAGGCACTCATTCTTCACGGTGCTTACGCTCAGGGACTTTGGTCACCGGACTATCCTTGGGCAAAGACTAGAGAGGACATGGAAGAAGAACTGGCCGAAATCGAACGCAAGTGGGGAGAGCCTTGGGATTTGGGACGAGGGGCGCCGAGCTTGGCGAACGATACCCACGAGCAACAATGGTTCGCAGCCTATCTGAGGAGTTCGGCGTCTCCCTCCGATGCCATCGCATTGTGGCGCTGGGGCGCAGAAGTCGATGTTCGTAATATCCTCCACGCGATTCATGTGCCCACTCTGATCCTGCAGAGGAAAGGCGATCGATGGGTCAAGGTAGAAGAAGCGCTTTACCTGTCCGAGCACATTGCTGGCGCCACGCTCGTTGAGCTTCCGGGAGATGACCACCTGATCTGGGGCGCCGATTCGGACCGTCTAGTCGACGCAATCCAACACTATCTCGCCGTGAAGTTTCCGACGAAGGCCAGCTAAGGCTGCAAGGCTGGCTTGTCTTTCTCCTGCTTGTAGAAATGGACGATCTAGACGCCTTTTCCGTCGCAAGAAACCGACAGGCCATTGTCTCACTCGTCTCAGTTCATGCCGGACTTATGAGTTCACGGCCCTAGTGACGGAACCGGTAGACGCGTGCCAGTCTGTTCGGCACCATCATCAATTCGTCCGCAGTTCTGAAACCGGCCTCGCGGCCCATGCCAATCCAAGTCGCGGCCGTCTCGGCATAATCGGATGCGCGGCAGTGGGTCTCAAAGGCGGCGAACTCCTCGTCAGAGACCGTCGCCCACTCGGGCCTTATCTTATGAAATCGCTCGAGCCATCCCTCTCGATCCTCGCTCTCGAGGCGCGTGGGCTCCCATATCAGAAAAAGACCATCTCTGGGCAACAGGTCGCGGATTTTGCGCATGAAATTCCGCTTGTCCGGCGCAAGAAGATGGTGGAGGGACTGACCAATCCATACAACGTCGAGCGGCCCCTTCCAGGAATCGATTGCAGCAACGAAATCTCCGCAACGCAGTTCGACCGGGCAGGTGAGTGGGGCAAGCGCTTCCTTGGCTGCATCGAGCGACGGTTGGGATATGTCGATGCCGATATAGCGTGCGACGTTGCTGCCGGCCAGTGCGGCTGCTGAGCCGGGGGCTGTGCCGCAGGCCAGATCGGCAAAGACGAAGCCGTCGGAAGCCTCATCGAGAAGAACTTGGCGCAGCGTTTCATAGACCTCCCAATGGGCCATATAGTTCGCCGCGACAACCTTCTGGTATGTTGCAAGACCCTTCTCGAATAACTCTTGGTCGGACTTCATGGCTCCTCCTCGAGGCGAGCATTTCGCGTACTGGAAAAACTCGGTGCTTTCTGATTCGAACGTCACCCGTTTGGCGCCTGGGCTGGCACGGAGCGGCCATGATATTAGCATCAGCTTAAGTAATATCCGGCTTTTGCCAGGGGCCGTCAATCTGTGTCGTCCTGCTTTGACACCAGAAGAAGCGACACGTGGCGCCAGGATTTCAAGGGGTCGATAACGACGAGTCGAAACGATGCCACCTAATGCTTGTGGCAAGATGTTCGCTCCAATGGACGCGATTGATGGAGCGGCTCGATAGGCCATCTCGCTGGGCGCAGCACTGCAGAGGTACCCCAGCCGGCGGCGTTGAAAACCGCTCTTAGTCGCCGTATGAAATTAGGCAAATGTCTTCTCGCGAACCCGGAAACATCCGGGCCGGATTGAAGCCGGACTCTTCTTTGATACTCGACGTAGTCGGCCAAGTAGCGATCTAAAGCTAGACGAAATTCCTCTTGTCTACCTCGCTTTGCGAATCCGCATGTCTCCTGGAAATCTGGTGCGGCAAGGACAGGTGCCCGTTCGTGCGTGATCGACGACATTCTCGGCTCCTCGCTATCAACGTGGAGGTACCTTGCGTCTAGGGGTTTCAAATGTCCCCAAGGCTCTCGGAAAAGTTCCGAAACGTCCCGAAAAGACATAAGGTCCTCACATGTTTGGGCAGCGCGTTGCCTTTGGTTCGTTTGTTCTGAACTCGGAAAGCGGTACGCTTCTTCGAGACGGAGTTCCCGTGCCGGTCGGGTACCGAGCGCTGCTCCTTCTGGCGAAGTTAACGGACAGCGCCGGTCAAGTTCTCACCAAGACCGAATTGATCGACGCTGCCTGGCCGGGTATAGCGGTGGAGGAGAGCAATCTGTCTGTTCAAATCGCTTCGCTGAGAAGATTGTTGGGTTCGATGTCCGACGGCACGGACTGGATCGCGACAGTCGCTCGCGTTGGCTATCGGTTCACCGGCACCGTCGAAAAACTCGATCAGCCTGCACTGGCAGCCGCATCTTCGGAGCCGGGGCCATCGATCGCGGTGCTACCCTTCACAAATCTCAGCGAGGATGCAGAGCAACAGTACTTTGCCGACGGGCTGGCTGAGGACATTATAACGCGGCTTGGGCGGTTGCGCTGGCTGTTTGTACCCGCTCGCAACTCTTCTTTCAGCTACAGGGGCAAGGCTGTTGACGTCAAGCAGGTAGGGCGAGAACTCGGCGTCCGCTACGTGCTCGATGGAAGCGTTCGCCGCTCCCGGCAACGTCTTAGAATTGGCGCCGAAGTGAGCGACACGTCGAGTGGGCATCAGGTGTGGGCCGAGCGCTACGATGTTGAGAACTCCGATTTTCTCACTCTCCAGGACCAAATCGCAGACAGTGTCATCGGGGCAATCGAGCCGAGATTGTACGCAGCGGAATATGACCGCTTTCAGAGCCGCTCGCCCAATAATCTCGACGCCTGGGGTTTCGTCATGAGGGCCATGCCTCATGTTTGGACGTGGGGCCCGGCGGCGGACATCGATTCCGCGGAGGCGTTGCTAATGCACGCCACTGAGATCGAACCTGACTATCCCCGTGCCAATAGCTTGCTCGCCTGCATGCGAACGGCTCGAACACTGCTTGGAATTGTGGATCCGACGGCCAACCTTGCCGCCGCCCAAGAAATGGCCGAACGTGCAATCCAGCGTGATCCGATAGATCCCTGGACGCACTTTGCGGCCGGCTTTTCCTATATGGTGGCGCGCCGTTTTGATCAGGCAGTCGAAGCCTTAAGCGAGGCAATCAGCCTGAACCCCAGCCTTGCAATCGCTCACACCATCCTCGGATCGACCTACGGCTATGGAGGCCTTCCGACAGACGGTCTGCATCATCTCGCGATCGCGGAGAGGCTGAGTCCCCGCGACTTCACCCAAGCGGCGAACCTGTCCATAAAGGGCATGTGCCATTTCGTCATTGGAGATTTCGCCGAGGCCGTTCGGCTCGAGAGCCGCGCTGTGAGGCTCCGTCCCCATTTCGGAACCGCCTGGCGCACCCTCGCTGCGTCTGCCGGCGTGTTCGGCGATCAGGCCACGGCGGTTCGTGCTCTCAGCGAAGCGAAACGGCTTCAGCCATCTCTGTCTTTGGATTGGGTGGAGAAATACTACCCGATGGTGCGGCCAGAGCACCGTGCCCTCTACATCGAGGGATTGCACATTGCGGGGCTCAGCTGAACGGCCGACACCATCGGTTGCGCTCCCTCGATGTGGGAAGAGAAGCGATGTTCGCGTTTGTGTGTACGAACGCCGCGGCGAAGCGCTTTCAACGACCCGCACAAGGCAAGCCCTTTTTCCATCTCAGCGCTCCCCATAGATTTAGCGTCACAACTATGACGTAGGAGGCCACTCAGGTCGGCTTTCAGGACGCGGTTAAGCTGACCTCTACGGCCGAGATGCGTGGCATTGCTGACCGGCAGATTGGAGGCCGGAAGCTGACCGACTGGTTTTAGGTCAAGGTGCGAAGAAGCGGGCACTCGGCCTACGATACCATCTCGGACGTATTCCCTATCTGCAATAGCTCCGAAATCCGACCCTCAGGTGCATCACCAAGGCCGCGCTGCGTCACAAACGGACGTTGCAGGTCACCAAAGTTGACGCTAGGCTGGCCAAAGCCGACACTGAGCAGAGAAAGACAGGAGCACCTCAGTGGGAGGGCCCGACTCCGACTCTGAGATGACTATCAGCTCGCTCCGAACCGAGTTGACAGCGGCGCGCGAAGAAAATCAGGTGCGCACCGCGGAGGTCGCCAGTCTCCTTGAACAGCAGACAGCGACGAGTGCGATCCTCAGGGTGATTGCCGCATCGCCGACCGACATCCAACCGGTCCTGAATGCGGTCGCCGAAAACGCCGCACAACTCTGCGACGCCTATGACGCGGCGATCTTTCTGCGGCAAGGCGAATCGCTGGCCATTGGTGCACACCACGGGCCGATCCCCATCGACTTCTCCACTTTTCCGATCACGCGGGAGTGGGTCACCGGCCGCGCCGTGATCGATCGCAGGCCGGTCCACGTGCATGATCTACTCGCCCTGGAGGGCGAGTTCCCTGCAGGCCGATCGATGGCGCTGCGGCTTGGTCACCGGACAATTCTCGCCACCCCTTTGCTGCGTGAGGACGAGGCCATTGGAGCGCTAGTCATTCGCCGAACGGAGGTCAGACCGTTCAGCGAAAAGCAGGTCGAGCTACTCAAGACCTTCGCCGACCAGGCCGTAATCGCCATCGAAAATGTCCGCCTGTTCGACGAGGTGCAAGCGCGCACGCGCGATCTCGCCGAGGCGCTGGAGCAGCAGACCGCGACCGCCGATGTGCTCAAGGCAATCAGCAGGTCGGCCTTCGATCTTCAACCGGTACTGCAGACGCTGGTCGACTCGGCAATACGCCTGGCCGGGGCGGACATGGGCGCAATCACGTTGCGCGTTGGCGATACGTTGCGGTTCATGGCAGGCGGCGGGCAAGGTGCCGAACTGCAAGCATACGAACGAGCCAACCCACATGTCGTGGGACGAGGGACGTTCCAGGGCCGCGCCGCACTGGAGGGATTGACGATCCACGTGGCGGACGCGCTTGAAGACCCGGAATACGAAAGGCCGGAAGCGGCAGTCATGGGCAGTTTCCGCGGAGTACTTTCTGTTCCGCTGAAGCGGGGTCAGGAGACCATAGGCGTATTCGGTTTGGGGCGGCGGACGATCGGGCTATTTTCACCGCGTCAAGTCGAACTGGTCGAGAGCTTCGCCGACCAGGCCGTGATCGCAATCGAGAATGCCCGGCTGATCGAGAAAGTCGAGGGGCACAATCGTGAACTGGCCGAGTCGCTGGATCAGCAGACGGCGACGGCCGAAGTGTTGAAGACGATCAGCAGTTCGGTGTTCGATCTCGATTCCGTGCTGCGTACGCTGGTGAAGTCCGCGTCCGACCTCTGTCATTCCGGGATGGGCTACATCTATCTGCGCCAGGGCGAGGTGTTGCAGCCGACGGTACAGATCGGATGGAGCCAAGAATTCCAGGACCACATGAATAACCTCCCGGTCACGCCGGGCCGGGGCAGCATTGCCGCCCGTGTTGCCCAGAGCGGGTCCGTAGAGCAGATCGCCGACGTTCTCGACGATCCGGAGTATACCAACATCGAAGGCCAGCGGCTCGGCGGCTTCCGCACCCTGCTGGGCGTTCCGCTGATGCGTGACGGCGCCGTGACCGGCGTCTTCGTCCTCGCCCGTTCGTCAGTCTCTCCGTTCAGTACGCGCGAAATCGAACTGGTGCAGACATTTTCGGATCAGGCGGTCATCGCGATCGAGAACGTGCGGCTGTTCGAAGAGGTGGAGTCCCGCAACCGCGAACTAGCCGAGTCGCTGGAACAGCAGATGGCGACCGGCGCGATTTTGCAAGTGATCGCCGGCTCTCCTACGGACATTCAACCTGTGCTGGACGCCGTCGCTGAAGGAGCCGCTCGGCTCTGCGACGCCTATGACGCAACGATCTATCTGCTGCGCTCCGATAGGCTGGCTGTGGGAGCGCATCACGGACCGATTCCCATTGACGGCACCGGCTTGCCGGTCGCGCGCGACATCGTTACCGGCCGCGCCGTATTGGATCGGGTGCCAGTCCACGTTCCCGACTTGACCATCGCTGGAGAGGAGTTTGCAAGCGCCCGAATGATGGCTCAACTTCTTGGTTTTCGCGCGATTCTCGCCACGCCGCTGTTGCAGGAAGGAAAAGCAATTGGAGCGCTTATGATCCGGCGCATTGAGGCGCGGGCCTTTAGCGACAGCCAAATTGGCCTTCTCAAAACTTTCGCCAACCAGGCCGTCATCGCAATCGGCAATGTGCGGCTCTTCGAAGAGGTGCAGGCTCGCACCGCCGAGCTTGGCGAAGCGTTACAGCAGCAGATTGCGACCGCGGATGTGCTCAAGGTCATAAGCCGCTCCGCATTCGACCTGCAGAGCGTCCTGCAGACACTTATCGATTCTGCTGTTAGGCTCTGCGGCGCGAAAACGTCTGGCATCTTTATGCGGGACGGCGATGTCTTCCGGCTTGCGGCAGGCTACGACCAAACCCCGGAGTATCGCGCGTATGAAGAGGCGAATCCGAGTCCGATCAGCCGACAATCCTGGGTCGGCCGAACAGCACTCGACAAGGCAGTCGTCCATATTCCAGATGTTACCAAGGACACCGAACATGGCCTTCCCGATGCTCCGCGCCTCGGAGGATATTCGGCTGTGCTCTGTGTACCGCTCATGCGCGAAGGATCGGTAATTGGCGTCTTCGCAATGACGCGGCCCGAACCCGGGCCCTTCACCGATAGCCAGATCGAACTTGTCCAGACCTTTGCCGATCAGGCGGTGATCGCCATCGAGAATGTGCGCCTGTTTGAAGAGGTACAGGCACGCACGGCGGAACTGAGCGAGTCACTGCAGCAGCAAACGGCGACTGCGGATGTGCTAAAGGCGATCAGCCGTTCGACGTTCGACCTCCGGGCAGTGCTCGACGCTCTGGCCGCATCGGTAACCCGGCTGTGCGAAGCGGACAACGCCTCGATCGTGCGTGAGACGGGCGGCAAATTCGTCGAGGCTGCGAGTTACGGCTATCCGGCCGATCTCGAGGAATATTTCAGCGGTTTTGTGCACGTCCCGGGGCGCGGCACCGGTGTCGGCCGAGTCCTGCTCGAAGGCAAGGCCGTCCAGATTCCAGACGTGCTGGCTGATGCCGACTACACGCTGTGGGAAGGACAGCGGCTTGGCGGATACCGCACGGTGCTGGCCGTGCCGCTGCTGCGCGAGGGGGTTCCAATCGGCGTTTTCTCACTCACCCGCTCGACGGTGCGGCCCTTCACCGAAAGGCAGATCGAACTCGTCGAAACCTTTGCCGACCAGGCAGTGATCGCCATCGAAAATGTCCGTCTGTTCGACGAGGTGCAGGCCCGCACGGCGGAATTGAGCGAATCGCTGCAGCTGCAGACGGCAACGGCGGATGTTCTGAAGGCGATCAGCCGTTCCACATTCGACCTGCAGCCGGTTCTCGACACGCTGGCAGAATCGGCGGCCAAGCTGTGCGACGCGGACACGAGCGTCATCTTCAAGCGTGATGGCGATCTCTACCGGTGGTCGGCCGAGTACGGCAATTTGCCCGAAGCCGCGGCTTTCGCCAAAGCCAATCCCTTCGCCGCCGGTCGCGACAGCGTCACCGGAAGGGTGGCCCTCGAAGCCCGCGCCGTCCACGTTTCGGACGTGCTCGCCGACCCGGACTACGGGGCAACGCAGCTTCAGAAGCTCGGCGGTTACCGGACCATTCTATGCGTTCCAATCTTGCGCGAAGGCGCGCCGGTCGGCGTGTTCGCGCTGACGCGGTCACAGGTGCGGGACTTCACGCCGAGGCAGATCGAGCTCGTCGAGACGTTTGCCGACCAGTCCGGCATAGCGATCGAAAACGTTCGGCTGTTCGACGAGGTGGAGGAGCGTACCCACGAATTGTCACGCTCGCTCGAAGATCTGAGGACCGCGCAGGACCGGCTCGTGCAAACGGAGAAGCTCGCCTCACTCGGCCAGTTGACCGCCGGTATCGCCCACGAGATCAAGAACCCGCTCAACTTTGTCAACAACTTCTCAGCGCTCTCCGGCGAACTCATCGATGATTTGAACAGTGTGCTGGCCGGAGCGCCTTTGGAGGCATCCGTGCGCGAAGAGGTCGGCGAGCTGATAGCCATTCTCAAGAGCAATCTCGACAAGGTGGTCCAGCACGGCAAGCGGGCCGATTCCATTGTCAGAAACATGCTGCTGCATTCGCGCGCGGGTTCAGGAGAGCATCGACCGATTGACATCAATGCCATCGTGGAGGAGAGCCTGAACCTTGCCTATCACGGGGCGCGCGCCGAAAAGCCGGGTTTCAACGTCACGCTGACGCGGAATCTCGACCCGCAGGCGGGGGATGTCGATCTCTACCCGCAGGAGATCACGCGGGTGCTCCTCAACCTCATCTCCAACGGCTTTTATGCAACAGCCAAGCGCAGCGCCGCGGCAAATGGCGCGGGCTATGAGCCGACGCTCTCCGCCACCACCATGAGTCTCGGCGACCGTGTCGAAATCAGGATCCGCGACAACGGCACCGGCATTCCGCCGGAGGTGAAGGAGAAGATGTTCAATCCATTCTTCACGACCAAGCCAGCCGGCGAGGGTACCGGGCTCGGCCTGTCGCTCAGCCACGACATCGTCGTCAAACAGCATGCTGGCACGATCGACGTCATCAGCCAGCCAGGCGAGTTCACCGAGTTTCGGATTGTGCTGCCGCGCGCTGCGGCCTCGCTCGCAAAATCGGGAGGTGAAGAATGAGCCTCCTCATTCTGGTCGTCGACGACGAGCCCGACGTCGAGCCGCTGTTTCGCCAGCAGTTCCGCCGCGACATCCGAGCCAGCCGCTTCACCATGGAGTTCGCGCAATCGGCGGTGGACGCGTTGGAGCAGATAGACCACGCCGAAGGGGTGACACTGATCCTGGTGCTGTCCGACATCAACATGCCCGGCATGAGCGGGCTCGAGCTCCTGCCGAAGATCAAGGTGCAGCGGCCGGACGTCCCGGTCATCATGATCACCGCTTATGGCGACGCCGAAACCAAGCGCAAGGTGTTGGAGAACGGCGCCGAAGCGCTGCTGACCAAGCCGATCGACTTTGCGGCGCTCAGGCAACAGATCGAAACACGGCTGGGAATGGTGGCGTGACGGCGCGCATTCTTGTGGTTGACGACGAGCCCGACCTTGAGGTCTTGATCGTCCAGAAGTTCCGGCGTCAGATCCGCGACGGCGCGGTCATTTTCCTGTTCGCCAGCGATGGTGTGGACGCCCTGTCCGTCATCGACGGCAACAGCGACATCGACATGGTGCTGTGCGACATCAACATGCCCCGCATGGACGGCCTGTCGCTGTTGGAGAAGCTGCAGCAGGCCGAGGGGCAGCAGCTTTCGACGGTCATCGTCTCCGCTTACGGTGACATGGCCAACATCCGCACTGCGATGAACCGCGGCGCCTTCGACTTCATCACTAAGCCGATCGACTTTGCCGACCTGGAGACCACGATCGCCAAGACCTTGAAGCATCGCGAGGTGCTGCACGAGGCGCATAGGCGGCAAGCGGTCGCGGAGCGCGCGCATGCATCCCTATCGCGCTACTTCTCGCCCAATCTGGCCGAGCGGCTGGCCGGCGACGCGGACGGGTCGGCGCTGGCCGGGCAGTGGCGCGAGGTCGCCTCGCTGTTCACCGACATTACCAGCTTCACCACGCTGGTGGAAACGATCGACCCTGCCACGCTTGGCGCGCTCCTCAACGACTATTTGGCTGGCATGACCGACGTCGTGTTCGCGCATGAAGGCACCGTCGCCAAGATCGTCGGCGATGCGCTGCATGTGCTGTTCGGCGCTCCTGGCGAGCAGCAGGACCATGCGGCCCGCGCGGTTGCCTGCGCGTTCGAGCTCGACGCGCTGTCGCAATCGTTCCGCGATAGCTGGCGCGACAAGGGCGTCGCGGTCGGTACGACCCGCATCGGCGTCCATGCAGGTCCGGCGCTGGTCGGAAATTTCGGCGGAGGCCGCTTCTTCGACTACACGGCCTATGGCGACACCATCAATATAGCGGCGCGGCTGGAAAGCGCCAACAAGCAGCTGGGCACGCGTATCTGCGTCAGCGCGAGCGCCGCTGCAAGGGTCGATGGCTTCCGCGGACGGCCGGTCGGCGATCTGATGCTGCGCGGCAGGGCCGAGGCGCTGCGCGCGTTCGAGCCTTTGTCGTCAAAGCAGTATGATGATCCTTCGACGGCCAGCTATCTTGAAGCCTTTGGCAGATTGGAGGTCGGCGAGGCAAACGCGCTTACGGCTTTCGCCGCGCATATCGGCAAATGTCCGGACGACCAGCTCGCCAGCTTCCATCTCAAGCGGCTGCTCAACGGCGCCAAGGGAACGCGGATCAGCCTCGACTGATCTTTGCGCAAGTCGCGACCGCGACCGTCAAGCCTCGTCGCCGGCAATGTCTGCTTTCACGAGGTGGCTAAGGTGCCCTCAACGGCTGACAAAAGGCGCAAATTGGTCACGGCTCCACTCGTGAAGTGGAGCCGCTCCTGATCAAACCTCAGTTGCCTCGGCGAGTTCGAGAGCATGCTCTGTATCGACTCCCAGATAGCGGACGGTGTCCTCGATCTTCGTATGACCGAGCAAGATCTGGACGGCCCGCAGATTTCCGGTCGCTTTGTAGATGATCGAAGCCTTGGTGCGACGCAGGGAATGTCTGGCCGAAGGCCGATCGCCTCGACCCATTCGTCGACGAGGCGGGCATACTGCCTTGTGCTCATGTGAGCCGTTGGATCGATCCTACCCGGAAATGCGTAATCATCCACCGTCCCGCCGCGTCGCTCCAACCATGCGAGAAGGCTGGAGCGTGCGTCGCTCATCAACTCGAACTGAACAGGTCGGCCGGTCTTCTGTTGGATGATCATTGCGCGAGCTCGGATCTCCGGTCCTACAACAAGATGGCCGATTTTGATCTTGACCAGATCGCAGCCGCGCAACTTGCTGTCGATCGCCAAATCGAAGAGCGCTCTGTCTCGCAGACGCCGTTCCCGAGGTGGCAAGGTCGTAGCACGAGTGTCCATTTCGTTTCTCCTTCGGCCATGATCGGCCACCGGGGAAACGCCATTAGACGGTTGCGGGGCCGGGATAAGCAGGTCCGCTTTTGTTCAGGAAAAAACGATAGCGGACGTTCAACCTCCAAGGTCTGATGTCGTGAGATGACCCCAAAGTAGCCCTTCGGCAGCACCCGCGATCGGACCATAATGACCCCATGTGCGGAACGCCAAGGAACGTGGTGGGTTGATCGCTGCCGGCGCCGGCCTGCACGCTCGCATTAGAGGAAGGACTAGACTACGCTCGCCAGTCGGAGCGACCTATGGGAGAGCCGGGACACAAGCATGGAGCGACGCCTCACCGCAATCCTTGCTGCCGACGTCGTCGGCTACAGCCGCCTCATGGGAGCCGACGAGGTTGGCACGCTTGCGCACCTGAAGAGGCTTCGCGCCGAAGTGATCGAGCCCAAGATCAAAGAGTCGCACGGACGCATCGTCGGTTCCGCTGGCGACAGCCTTCTTGTCGAATTCGCCAGCGCAGTCCACGCGGTGCGGTGTGCGGTCGAAGCCCAGGAGGAATTGGCCGCTCACAATGCAAGTTTGCCCGAAGACAAGCGCATGACTTTCCGCATAGGCGTGAATTTGGGCGACATTATTGCACAGGACGATACGATCTACGGTGTTGGCGTGAACATCGCCGCGCGGCTCGAGAAGCTTGCAGAACCTGGCGGCGTCTGCGTCGCGAGCAACGTCTACGAGCAGGTCAAAGGCAAACTAGACTATGCCTACACCGACCTCGGTAGCCATCAGGTCCACAACATCGTGGAGGCGGTGCGCGCCTATCGGGTCAGTCGAGGGAAACCCGCTTCGGTATCCTCCACAAGGGTTGCGCTGATGCTTCCCGAAAAACCGTCCATCGCGGTCTTGCCATTCGACAACATGAGTGGCGACCCGGAGCAGGGCTACTTCGCTGACGGCATGGTTGAGGAGATCATCACCGCGCTGTCCCGGACGCGCTGGCTGTTCGTCATCGCGCGCAACTCGAGCTTTACCTACAAGGGCCGGGCAGTGGACATCAAGCAGGTTGGACGCGAGCTTGGTGTGCGCTACGTCCTTGAAGGGAGCGTGCGCAAGGCGGCGACCAGGGTTCGCATCAGCGGGCAGCTTATCGACGCGACAACGGGAGCACACCTATGGGCCGACCGTTTCGACGGCGCGCTGGAGGACGTTTTTGACCTGCAGGAGGAAGTGACCCGGAGCGTCGTCGGAGCGATCGCTCCGAAGCTGGAACAGGCAGAGATCGAGCGAGCCAAGCGCAAGCCGACCGAGCACCTTGACGCCTACGACTACTATCTGCGCGGGATAGCAAGCCTGCACCAGTTGACCAGGGAATCCACGGCAAACGCCCTTCAGTTGTTTTACAAAGCCATCGAACTCGACCCTGAATTCGCCTCGGCATACGGCATGGCCGCGTTCTCTGCCGTCATGCGCAAGGCGAACGGCTGGATGGCCGATCGTGAGCAGGAAACCGTCGAAACAGAACGCCTGGCTCTGAAGGCAGTGGATTTGGGCAGGGATGACGCGGTTGCGCTCTCACTCGGCGGGACCGCACTCGCCTTCGTCGTGGGCGACAACAATAGCGGGGCAGCGTTCATTGATCGCGCGCTCGCGCTCAACCCGAACCTGGCTGCTGCGTGGCTATTCAGCGGCTGGGTCAGAGTCGACCTCGGCGATACGGAAACCGCCGTCCAGCACCTGGCGACTGCGATACGCATGAGCCCGGTCGACCCGCTCATGTTCGACATGCAGAATGCGCTTGCAGTGGCTCATCTCTTCGCTGGTCGATTTGAGGAGGCATCATCCTGGGCCGAAAGGTCGTTACAGGAAAAGCCGGACTTTTTGGGGTCATTGCGCTATGCGGCTGCAAGCTATGCTCATGCTGGCCGAACCGAGGAAGCGCAAAAGGTGGTGAGCCGAATTCTCGCCCTCAATCCCGGCCAACGAATTTCCAATCTGGCCGATGTCATGCCGACCTGCCGTCCGGCCGATATGGCTCTGCTTGCAGAAGGTTTGCGAAAGGCGGGACTACCGGAATAGCGCTGCCAAGCTGGCGAATCGATCGTGAGTTGGGAACGCACCGACATCGCAAAGACCGCACCGTCGGTGGCGTCGGCCCGGCACAAATCGCCATAGGGCGCCGTATAAGCGATCCGACGCCATGTCAGGGCACTGATCCCACTCGTCGCGTGGGCCTCGATTGGGGTGCCTGTGGCGAAGCATCTGCTCGATCTCTAGCCAAGTCGGCGATGCATCAGCAGACCTCGACGGCCCAGATTGGGCGCCTTTCTGACTACCTTCTCACTTTGATAATTGCCGATTGGCAAGATGCGACAACGACGCGATCGTAGCGGACAATTTTGCAGCAGACCTTGCAGCGCCGGCAGGCGCCAGCTTATTTCACCCTGAGCATCGAACCGCTGCGACGGTATGTGACGTCACGCGTCGTGCCTTCGAAAGACGCCAGACGGCGTCTTTTCAGAGCCAATGGATAGCCCTGTTCACGTTGTGGTCCGATCTGGACCGGTTTGCAAATTCGTTCGGGGTGAGCCCATCGAGGCTCGTATGTGGGCAGTTTACATTGTAGTCGATCCTCCATTTTTCGATGATCTCGCGAGCATGCCGATAGCTGGTGAAGAGCCGCTCGTTGAGGCACTCATCGCGCACCCGGCCGTTAAAGCTTTCCACCAAGCCGCTCTGCATCGGCTTGCCCGGCGCGATGTAGTGCCATTCGACATGCCGGTCTTCCTGCCATGCCAGCATGGCATTCGAGGTCAGCTCGGTGCCGTTGTCCGACACGATCATGCAGGGGTATGTGCTTGGCGACCACATCGAAGCGATCAAATCCCACATTTTCAGAATGGACGACTTAACGCTTAGGGCTCTTGAAGCAAACCTGCCGTCAAAAGCGCCTGCCGGCACAGCTTAGATGCTCATGCTCCTACTGGTCCACCGGGAGATGGAACGCCGGTCAAGGCGCAACCGGAACGTCCTAACATTCCCATCGGGACAATTGAGACGACAGGACTAAAGTCTTGCGCCGAAGCCTAAGCGGATCGCACCGTCGGTCATCGGTTGTGGTCCTTCATGGTTTGTTGACCATATTAGGCCACGATAATACTCCTTCTCCGCCTGGAGGTGATTGCGAAGGACCTCGCGGCATTGGGCATACTGCTTCAGTGCCATGTTCAGGTCGGCCTTGGCGGCCATAGGTTTGCATGAGGCCTCGGTGAATGTTTTCCCTGAGTGGATCCGACCCGATTAAGCGCCTCGCTGCCTCGACATATGCGGCCGGTGTCGCACTACTCGAAACTGGCCTGCGACGTCGTACAAAGTATTCGACCTACTAACTTCGCCTCGCCATCTGAGATGGGAGAGAGGCAGCGCTGGCATCCAATTTGATCTAGCGCAAAGCCGACGACCCATTTCGCAGTAATATTCATATTTGCCATGTTAGGGGTTCGATCCGAATCTCCATTCCATTCAGCGGTAGGCTCAAGGCAGGATTTGAACTGCAGGCAATCCAGAATGAAAGTCCCATCAAATATGACCACCGGACCTGAGAAGTCCGCGCGTCGGTCCCGGGACCCCGCCGAACAGGGCTGGCTGCGCTGGTACTATCACGATTGGCGACCGACTCTCTGGGGGCGCATTTCGAACAAAGTATGGACATGGCTTGCCTCGCTTGGGGTGCTGTCGCCGACTTTGCTGACGCTGCAGGTCGCGGACCGGAGAAACGGGCGGATGCGATCAACGGTCCTCGCGGTCGTCGAGCACGAAGGGAACCGCTATCTGGTGTCGATGCTGGGCGACACGTCGGAGTGGGTCAAGAACATCCGTGCTGCAGCGGGAAAGGCGTTCATCAGACGTGGGTCAGCCATGGAGGTGAGGCTAACTGAGATCTCTAGTGACGATCGAGCGCCTATACTGAGAGCCTGGTGCCAAGTTGCCACGAGCGGACGTCGTCACCTACCTGTACCGTATGACGCTCCTGTGGCGGTCTTCGAGACGATTTCTCCTGACTACCCTGTCTTCCGCATCGATCCGTTCCAAGCCAGCGCGAAACACTCGGCATGATAATCGAGGCGGTAGCCGCGGCAGAATGCGCGCGGCCACATGGGTAGGGACAAGAGCCCCGTTGGCTGCGCGGCGGAAGCTCTCTTAATAGCTTATTCAGCGTGTCCCCTGATCATGGCATCAAGCGAACTGCGTATCACTCTCAGCCCGCCTCCGTCGTCACCCCAAGAACCCACCAAAAGTCCCAGCATGATGGCGTCCGCGACGAGAGTCTGGGAATGCGCGACATTCCGGCGACGCAGTCCGTCGCGCTGGTCGAGTAGGCACGTCCCATTCGCCCGCGCCGATCTCTGAAAGCAATTTGCCTGAGACCATTGCGGGATCGATCTGAAAATTCCGCCAAAACGAAGTTAACAGCCAATCCAGTAGCCAAGCCTCCTGAAGGACAACTGATTGAGCGTCTTGCCGTCATAACGCGTCCATGGCCCGCTTACGGTAAGCATAGGCTGTCAGATGTCCCGCAGGTCCTTGGCGTCGTGCCCGCGCGGTTGTCATGACGAACCGGCGGCCGTGAAATCACTCCAATCCTTTTGGTGACCCTCTATCGTCCAGGCGTCTCTCCGATCGTGTCGCAATCGACGACCGGTCGTGAGCGGCTCCGATAAGTCGCGGGCTGCACGAAAGCGGGCAAACCGGCAATTTCATTCACGAGCTTCTTGCGAATGGCGTTCGCAAAGCCCGCTGTGTTCTCGACGGTGACAACGAAGGCGTCAGAACCGCCAATGACGCAACTTTCGTAATACAGCTCGATAAAGTGCGGCCCAAAGCTGTCGAGCGTGTCGGCAGCGCGCAGTGAGATCGCCAGTCCGTTGACGGTCACGCCGCCGGTTATGAGTGCGTCGTGCACGAGTTGAAGCGGTAGACCGGCATTGTTGGGTCCGTCGCCGGATAGGTCGATAACCCTGCGCGGGCTGCGCAAGCCACTCTTCGCGAACAAAGCATTCGCGGCCGACAATGCGCCGGAAATCGACGTTCCACGGCCTTCAGTCAACGGCAGTGCCGCGAGCCTGTCTGCCAAAATCAGAGCGTCGTCGAGGCTTTCGACAATTGTCCACGGCATAACAACTGTTTGCTGATTTGGTCCTGCCCACTCGAGATAGAGCACTGCGATTCTGCCCCGCTCTCCTGACTTGAGTGCCCTTGCGATGTCTGCGTGGCGGAAGGCACCGACGTAGCCGTCGCGTTGCACTTTTTGTTCAACTTTGCTCATCGATGGCGAGACGTCCACGGCAAGGATCAACTGCAGATCGACTGCGGCCAGATCGGCCGTGGGACGGTGGGTCGAGTGAGCCGGTGACGCGATCGCGAAGAACAGCGTCAGCAGGCAGGCGCCCGTGAGCCGCAGCACCCATTTTCCACCCGCATATCGAGCAATTTGTACTATGTCGTCCATGACGAGCCTCTCGCTGACAAGCAACTGTCGGCCCGAGGCGTCTCCGGGTCACGAACGACTTCCGATCATTCGCCGAAATCTGCGCTCCCGCCGGTCTGGTTGGTGATGACCCTTCGCGGCGCGAAAACCGTGCTAAGATCGAAGCATTGGACTGCGGCTGTGCTTGAGGGAACCAGCTTGAATAGCTCGCGCCCCACGACGTTCGTACTCAACGGCGTTACCGCCGATCTGAGCAGCGAGACGTTGCGCGACAAGTCCAACAGGACAATCGCACTTCGCCACCAAACCTTCGCGGTGCTTCGTCACCTTCTGGAGAACGCTGATCGCGTCATCACCAAGGACGACCTGATGAAGGCAGTCTGGAATGGGCTAGCCGTGACCGATGACAGCCTGGTGCAATGCATTCACGAGATACGTGCGGCGCTCAATGACCGTCGGCAGGTTGTCGTGCAGACAGTGCCTAGGCGCGGTTACAGGCTGGTCCTTCCCTCAAATGCCGGACCGAAAATGGCCACCATCCTGGCAGCCGAATTGGCCCCAGAGGCCCGGCCGGCAGGCAAGGATGAGCGGATCTCTCCTGCAAACTTCCGGGCGTACAGGGAGATCGTCGATCGGCTGCTCGTTCAACATGCGGGTCGCGTGTCCTGGAGCGCCGAAGAGAGCGTGGTCGCCGAGTTCACCGGCCCTGTCGAGGCGATACGGTGTGCGAGCGAGATCCAGCATAAGGTCGATCGGCGGAACTGCGACGCTCCCGAGACAAAGCGCCTGCGCATCCGCATCGGCGTTCACCTGGGTTATGCCATCGCCGAGGGCGACCAACTCGTCGGCGAGGCCGTCGATGTCGCCGCTTATCTGCGAACGTTGTCACGGCCGGGCGGGATTTGCGTCACGGAAGCGGTTCATGCCTCGGCCCAAGACCGGCTCTCGCTGGAATTCCTCGACCTCGGCGAGCATAAGCTGAAGAACGTCGCACGCGCTCTGCGCATCTACCGCGTACCCCTTGCTTCGGAGGAAACGGTCAGGTCGCCATTCCGCGGTCTCGATGCCTTCGAATTCGAAGATGCCGACCTCTTCTTCGGCCGAGCGCGGGCGATTGCTGCCTGCACTGCACGACTGGAGCAGCAGGCAGCCGGTGGAATGGCATTTCTGCTCATCTACGGGATGAGCGGTTGCGGCAAGTCTTCCCTCCTGCGCGCTGGCCTGCTGCCGTCATTGACCAGGCCTGGAGCCGTGGCGGGCATATCCTTGTGGCGCCGCTGCCTGATCCGCCTCTCCGAAGGGCCGGATGCATTCGCTGTGCTGGCTGCGGCACTGCTTAGCGAAACTGCTTTGCCGGAGCTGTCCTGTGAAGTAACAGTCGCGGAGTTTGCTCTGCTCTGCAGGAGTGCGCCGGATCGGGCGCTGGCGATGGTTAGATTGGCACTTGGGAAGGCCGCCGGGTCGTCCCGCTCGCAGATCAGATTGCTTGTCGCAATCGATCAGCTGGAGGAGCTATTCACCACGGAGAAGCAGCCGGCAACGCGCGCGGCCCTTGTGCGGCTCATGGCGGCGCTAGCCGCGAGCGGGCTGGTCTGGGTGGTCGGAGCGATCCGTTCGGACTTTTTTCACCGCTGTGGTGAGATCCCCGGTTTCTCGGCGCTCAAGGACGGCCTCTCCAGCTACGAACTCCTGCCGCCGACCGGCCCGGAGATCGCGCAGATCATCCGCGAACCGGCCGGCGTTGCCGGGCTCCGCTTTGAGGAGAGTGCCGAGTTGGGGCGGCTCGATGATGTGCTGCAGGAGGCAGCATCCGCCGATCCCGGATCATTGCCGCTTCTCGAGTTTGTGCTCGACGTTTTGTACCAGGCCGGCCGCGAGCGCCGAGTTCTCACCTTTGCGCATTATCGCGCGCTCGGCGGGCTCGAAGGCGCAATCGCGCGCCGCGCCGATGAAGTCGTGGACTTGCTCGCGCCGGAGATCCAGGAGGCCTTGCCCGCGGTGCTGCGCGCCCTCATCACGGCAACTCTGGGTGATGAAACGGTCACGGCGCGTCCGGCCCTGTTCACTGAAGTTGCGGGCACGCCCGCGCGATCGTCCCTCGTCAGGGCCCTGATCGACGCACGGCTCCTCGTCAGCGGCGAGGACGCCGAAGGGCATGTCTTCGTTCGCCTTGCACATGAAGCACTGTTGAGGCGCTGGCCGCGCGCCGGTGACATTGTGAATGCAAACCGGAATTTCCTCGAGACGCGTGAACGCCTCAGGTCTGACGCCCACCGATGGCGCCTGGAGAACCGGAATAGAGAGCTTCTGCTTCCGTCCGGCAAACGTCTGGCGGAGGGCGAAGAGCTGATGCTCTCAAGACGGGAGGAGGTCGACGATTACGTCCTGGAATACATCGAGGAGTCTTTGCGTGCCTATCGGCAGAAAGAGGAGAAGGACCGGCACGCAGAGCTGGCGCTGATCGCGGCCGCCGAAGAGGCAAAACGCGAGCGCCTGGAGCGCGAAGCCGAGCGCCGGAACCTCGCGGCTGCCGCGGCAACCCGGCTTGCCCGAAGTACACGCAACGCTGCGATCGTGGCGATAATGCTCGCTCTCATGGCGGGCGCAGGTGCACTGGTCGCCTTTAGGGCGCAGGAGGAGGCAAGGTGGCAACGAGACCAGGCGCTGCGCAATCAGTCTCTTTCGCTCTCGTTCCTTTCGGAGCAGTCCACGGCGAGAGGTAACACCGAGGCTGCGATCCTGTTGGCGCTTGAAGCACTGCCCTCGAAAGACCAATCCGACCGGCCATATCTCTTCGAGGCGGAGGCAGCCCTCTACAAGGCTCTGCTGGCGCACCAACAGATCAAGATCTTCCGGCATGGCGCCGGGGTGACGTATGCGGCATTCAATCCAACCGGCGATCGCATCGTCACCGCATCCTACGACAAAACCGGAGGCGTCTGGGACATCTCCAGCGGTGCCGAAACTGAAGTTCTAAAAGGTCATGAAGAGGCCTTGGAGAGGGCTGAATTCAGCCCTGACGGGAGCCGTATTCTGACGGCCGCGAGGGACGGCACTGCACGGATCTGGGACGCCGTCTCGGGAGAACAGCTCTTCATCCTGCGGCCGGTAGGCAATTATCCGACGGCAATCTTCAGCCCGGATGGCACCCGGGTGCTGACAGCGGGGGAGAACAGCGATGCAACGCTCTGGGATGCTCGGACCGGAAAGAAAGTGCTAGGTGTAAGCAGCGACGCATATACGCGTGCTGCTTTCAATTCGGACGGCCGCAGCTTCGCGACGGCAGGCAAGCATTTTGTTTCGATCTGGAATACCGCAGACGGCGCGCTGACGCGGTCAATCCGAGTGACCTCCTGGCCCTACAGCCTGGCGTTCAGCCCGGACGGAAGCCGGATGCTGGCCGGCCCGTGGGGTTGGCATTCACACCGCGACACGTCAAGCCTTTTCGATTTGTCGAAAGGAACGGAGATCGCAAAGTTGGCCGGCAGCAAGAGCGACACGCAATTGAACGGCGTGATTTTCAGTCACGGGGGTCAGCGAATCGCCACGGTATCCCTCGATGGCACTGCCCGGATTTGGGATGGAGCGTTGGGAACGCTGGATGATGTGCTCGGCCAGGAGGTTGCGGGGTTGAAGCCAGACATCGACACAGATGAACGCGATGTGGAGATAAACGGTGCTTTCACGCCGGACGACCGCTTCCTGGCGACCGCCTCGATCAATGGGCCGATCCGCATCTGGGACGCTGAACGCGCCTCGTTGGTGACGACGATCGCCGGTCATGAATCTTTGGTCGAGCATCTGGAATTCAGCCCGGTTGACAGCAACATTCTTCTCACTGCTTCCCACGATGGCACCGCTCGGCTGTGGGATGTCGACGGCGCCCTGACGACCGCGCTCTCGCATGAATACCGGCCGACTTTTGCGGTCTTCAGTCCCGACAATGTCCATCTGCTGACCGGTGGCGGCGACAGCGCGGCGCATCTGTGGGATTTTGTCAGCGGACGCGAAATAATGCGGCTCGATACACATGAGATCGTTCAAAACGCGACGTTCAGCCCCGATGGGAAGCGCGTCGCGACGGCATCTCTTGAGGGCCAGGTCCGAATTTGGGATGTGGCCACGGGATACGAGGCCGCTCAGTTCCGGTCACATGGCGGACTGATCGAAATCCAGTTTGGTCGCGATGGTAAATCGCTTGTTTCCACGTCGATCAACGCCACCGCGCAACTCTGGGACGCGACGACCGGCACCGAGCAGGCCGTCATCAATACAAGCAGTAATCTGCCGCGGGCCATTCTTAGCCCCGACGGACGTCTGATCCTCTCGGCCAGGGAAGACAATGCGGGCCACCTTCTGACGACTAGTGGGGCCGAGCTCAGGGCCCTTGTGGGGCATCAGGATCGCATCACATCAGCGGTCTTCAGCCCGGACGGTCAACTGGTCGCCACAGGCTCACTCGACCACACGGCTCGCATTTGGTCGACCACGGACGGAGCAAACGTCAGAACGCTAGTGGGACATACCGGCGCGGTAACGGTGGTCGCCTTCAGCCCCGACGGTCAGTCGCTGCTGACCGGCTCGCGCGATGGAACCGTCCGAATCTGGAGCGTCGCTGGCGGGCTGGAAAGGGCCGTTCTAAGGGGCCACAGCGGCGCGGTGGATAGCGCCCAGTTCAGTCCCAGCGGTTTGTATGTCGTGACCGCGTCCTCGAAAGATCGCACGGTCCGGCTATGGGCGACGCAATCGGGGCGCCAGATTGCCGTCCTTGGCAGCCACGACGAAGCAACCGTTCTACGGGGCTTTACTCGCGCAGCTTTCAGTTCCGACGGCACCCACGTCGCAATTGTTTCCGGCGATAAGACGATTCGCATCGTTCGCGTCTTCCATACACCCAAGGACCTCATTGACTTTGCACGGCGGACCGTCCCTCGCGAACTCACCCCTTGCGAGCGGCGAAGCTTCTTCCTGCCTGAAGACCCTGCAAGCGGCACTTGTCCGGGCTGAAGTCGGGAGCGGCCAGTGCCCGGGGAATGCACCGGGACGGGCGGGACGGTGCGATAGCCGAAGCTTTTCTCCATTCCAATGTTCCTAGCCTTGCGATTATATTTTAGCTTCTATGTCAAAGTGCACAGACTCGGTCATAGAAAGGGCACGATGGGGAAGTCAGCGGCCATGTCATGGGCAACGCTGCTTGGGAGCGAGCATCGCACTCTCGCCCTTGTATGGAGGCGCAGAGATGCTCAATCGCCGAATGCGCCCGGTTCTCCCGAGGCTGAGGCGATCGCTATCCGGCTCATCAATCTTTTCGAGTCCGGAGAGACCAGCGAAGACGAATTGCTTGAAGGTGCGCGTCCCCGAATGCAGTTTCGACAGGCTGGCTAGCCGGTTCGCGGCCGGCCGGGCCGTAGATTGTCGACGGCGGCCTTCGTCCAGGTCATGCACCATGCGTCAGATAAAATCTGGCATGCTGGGTCAGCATGTAGGCTAAGCACTGGATCGTGTGACTAGGCCTAAAACACCCGCCGACACGATGACCCTGTTTGAGGGGTGATTTTCGTCCAAACCGGTTCCACTGTCATTGACAGAATGGCGGAGGCCTGCGGGCTGAGGCACGAATCTGAGTTTGTCTGCGGCGTCGCAACGCCTAACCAGAGCCCCCGTCTGACGCGGTAGTTTTAACGCGCTCCAACGTTTGTGACTAAAATGCCCGCACTGTCGATTGTTCTTCCCGCCTACAACGAGCAAATTAACCTCGACTATGCCGCCACCGCCGTTCTGAAGCACGTCGCTTCAGTCGTGCCCGACCTGCAAACGGTGGTGGTCGACGACGGCAACACCGATACGTTGTACTCAAACCTGTTGCACGCCATTTCGCGGACTACGGTGACAGACATTCTCTCAAGCGTGGAGCCATCCAATTGAGAAATGCGCGGAGCTTAAGTGGGAGCGGCTTCCTTTCCTGATAAACGATATGCACCGGAAGCGGCGGACGCTCAAAATCATCTAATAAAACAATAAGTTTCCCTTCCTGCCGGGCAGATTCCATCTTATAGGCCATGACTCGCGCAATGCCTGCTCCGGCGACCGCCGCTGCGATTGCCGCTTCAGAAGTATTCACAGTTAGCTTTGAGCTAATCGGCGCCACGATCTCACGGCCCTGATGCTCGAACTTCCAAGTACGCTGCACTGCAAGATCATCGACTGTGATGCAGTCATGGTTAGACAGATCGGCAGGGCTTTTTGGTTCACCGTTTTTCGCAATATAGCTCGGGCTTGCGCACGCTACGATCCGCACCGAACCGATACGGGTTGCAATCATGCTGCTATCCGGAAGGTTTCCGATGCGTATTGCCACGTCGATCATCTCCTCTCTTGGATTGAGAACCCGGTCGCTGAGTACAAGGCGTAATCTGATGTCCGGATAAGCACGCATGAATTCGCAGGCCAACGGCAGTAGATGCATATGACCGAAGCCCCATGGTGCGGTTGCCGTAAGGTCTCCCTTAGGTGCAACATATTCCCCCGAAACTTCCCGCTCCGCGTCGTCAATCTGCTCGATGATGCGCTTGCATGCCTCAATGTAACCTCGCCCCGCATCTGTCAGCTTCAACTGACGGGACGACCTCTGAAATAGCTCAGCTTTTAGGTGCTCCTCGAGTTCAGAGAGTCGGCGGCTAACCGTAGGGATTGATTTGCCAAGCCTTCGGGAGGCAGCCGAAAGGCTACCTGACTCCATTATGGCGATAATGAATGACATAGCTTCAAGGCGATCCATCTCCACACCTTTTCAAACGTCGAAAAGCTCGTTCTCAAAGTTAAGGGCTGCTCAGAAACCCGATAGTGACCGATGATCGCACTAGCTCAGGCGTTAGGAAGCAAACCGCTCAAAAGTCGATCTTTCAAAGCTTGGACGCAGCGCTCGTCTGAAGCAGTTCAGGTTGGCGTAGAGCAGATCGCAGAAAGACCGCAGTCTGCTTCGAAGCCAGTAGGCAAGGGTGAACGATTGCCCTTCAGAGCGATAGTCATGTTGCGGCGCAATTAGCCGATTGCCGAAGTCCCGTATGATCGCCCCCGTTTTGAGCGCATGGGCGGTGTTCTGCCGACAAATCTTCAAGGAGTTTCTGATGAGTACCATTACCACGAAAGACGGCACAACCATATTTTACAAGGACTGGGGTTCCGGGCAGCCAATCGTATTCAGCCATGGTTGGCCGCTGACCGCAGACGCCTTCGAGGACCAGATGTTCTTTCTGGCCTCGCGTGGCTACCGTTGCATCGCACATGACCGGCGTGGCCACGGCCGTTCCAGCCAGCCCTGGCAGGGCAATGACCTCGACACCTATGCGGACGACCTTGCGGAGCTGACCGCCGCGCTCGATCTGAAGAAGGCGATTCACATCGGCCATTCGACCGGCGGCGGCGAGGTGACGCGCTACATCGGCCGGCACGGGACAGGGCGCGTCGAAAAGGCTGCGCTGATCGGGGCGATCCCACCGGTGATGATCAAGTCCGAGAAGAACCCCGGCGGCACGCCGATGGAGGAATTCGACAAACTGCGCGCCGCCGTCCTGGCCGACCGCTCGCAGTTCTGGAAGGATCTCAGCCTTCCCTTCTATGGCTACAACCGGCCCGGCGCCAAGGTCTCGGAGGGTGTCCGGCAATCGTTCTGGCTGCAGAGCATCATGGCGGGCTTCCCTGCCTCGTATTTCTGCATCAAGGCGTTTTCCGAAACCGACTTGACGGAAGACCTCAAGCGGATCGACGTTCCGACGCTCGTCCTGCACGGCGACGACGACCAGATCGTTCCGATCGCCGACTCCGCCCTGCTGTCATCCAAGATCGTCAAGAACGCGAAGCTCGTGGTCTACGAGGGCGCCCCGCACGGCATGTGCACCACGCTCAAGGATCGGGTGAACGACGAGCTGCTGGCCTTCATCAAGTCCTGACCGCTTCGCGCGGACGGCCGCCCTAAACACTAGTCCGCGCGCGTTCACCACAATCGAAGGGATAAAGCTGTGACCGAGACTTTGTACTCGCGCCATGCCATGGCATCGCGCCGCACCGTCCTGATGGGGACGACTGGACTATTTGCCGCCTCGGCCTTGGGCCTGCCTAGCCCGACCGGTGCGGACCACGCCGAAGCCGCGACTGTGCGTGGCAAGGGAAAGCTTTCCGGCAGCTTCCTAACCACCAGCGACGGTGCGCAGATTTACTACAAGGATTGGGGCTCCGGTCAGCCGGTCGTTTTCAGTCACGGCTGGCCGTTGTCGTCGGATGCTTTCGAAGATCAGATGTTCTTCCTGGCCTCGAACGGCTATCGGGTCATCGCCGCGGACCGGCGCGGGCACGGCCGTTCCAGCCAGCCTTGGCGGGGCAACGACATTGATACCTATGCCGACGATCTCGGCGAACTGGTCGCGGCGCTTGATCTGAAGAAGGCGATTCACATCGGCCATTCCACGGGCGGCGGCGAAGTGGCACGCTATGTTGGTCGCCATGGAACCAAGCGCATCGCCAAGCTGGTACTTATCAGCGCGATACCGCCGCTTCGGCTAAAAACCGAAGCAAATCCGCTCGGCGCCCCGATCGAAGCATTCGATGCACTGCGCGGGAAAATCCACGAAGACCGGTCCGCCTTCTGGAGCGAGCTGTCGCTGCCTTTCTACGGCTACAACCGGCCAGGCGCCAAGATATCGGACGGCGTGCGCGGCCAGTTCGTTCTGCAATGCATGATGGCCGGCATGCCCGCATCCTATCTCGGCATCAAGGCACAGTCGGAAACCGACTTCACAGGAGACCTAAAGAAAATCGACGTTCCAACACTTATCCTGCACGGCGAGGACGACCAGTTGGTGCCAATCGCCGATTCAGCCTTGCTGACGGCTAAGCTCGTCAAGGGATCGCAGCTCAAGATCCTAGACGGAGCCCCGCACGGCATGTGCACCACCCGGAAAGACGAGATCAACGCCGCGCTTATCTCGTTCATCCGCGCTTCGGCCTGAACTGCCACGCTCGGCACTCGCCGAAGCCGCGCTACGCGGCCGTCCTCCCACCGCGTAGCGCCCCTTCCCTAAATTCCGGCCGATGCCGGCAAAGGAGCTAAGATGTTGAGTTTCAATTCCAGGGTTATTGCACTGGCGGTCGCGTCTGTCTTGCTTGCATCGACGGCGCCCCTGCCGATCGGCCTCCAGTCCGGATATGCCGCCGAACAGACGGTGCCTCCGACCGTCCACTACCGCACGGCTAAGGTCGAGGGTGTTGACATTTTCTACCGCGAGGCTGGTCCGACCGATGGACCTGTGGTGCTGTTGCTGCACGGCTTTCCGACATCATCTCACATGTTCCGCAACCTGATCCCGCTGCTGGCCGACCGCTACCACGTGATAGCGCCGGACTATCCCGGGTTCGGCCAGAGCGGCGCGCCCGATCACAAGGAGTTTGCCTACACGTTCGGGCACTATGCCGATCTCGTCGACGGCCTGCTCGGCCAGCTCGGCGGAAAGAGCTACGCCATGTATGTCATGGATTACGGCGCACCCGTCGGCTACCGGATTGCTCTTAAGCACCCGGAACGGGTGACAGCGTTGATCGTTCAGAACGGCAACGCCTATGAGGAAGGCCTCAAGGAATTCTGGGATCCGATCAAGGCCTATTGGGCAGACGGCTCGGCCAAGCACAGGGAAGCACTTAGTTTTCTCGTCGCGCCAGAAACCACAAAGTTTCAGTACACCGATGGTGTAGCTGACCTGTCACGCATTGACCCTGATAATTGGGCGCATGATCAGGCCCTTCTCGATCGTCCTGGGAACAAAGATATTCAGCTCGATCTATTTCACGATTACGGGAGCAACGTCCCGCTCTATCCGAAGTTTCAGGAATTTTTCCGCACCAAGAAACCCCCGACCCTGATCGTGTGGGGCAAGAACGACAAAATCTTTCCCGCGGACGGTGCCGGGCCGTACTTACGTGATCTTCCTGAAGCTGAGATTCACATGTTGGACACTGGGCATTTCGCGCTCGAAGACAAGCTCGACGAGATGGGCCCGCTGATCCGGAATTTCCTTGACCGAAAGGTCGTCACAAACTGATCACGGACTTCTACCGAGATTTGTGAATCTCGCCCGCAACGCGTCTTCTAGAGAAAACCTCAGATGACCGTCAGAGGAAGAAACCATGTCGTTCGCTCACCGGAATTCCCTTACCCGCCGCGGCTTCTGCATGTGCTGCATCGGAGCCGCTGCGTCTGCCAGCGGGTGGCTTTTGCCCCGGCAGGCCTATGCGGAGGCCAGGGGCCTTGTCAGCTTGATCAAAGACAGCGCCGCCACGTCGCCCATCACGGTCCACACGCTGCGCAACAATGTCAGCGTGCTGGAGGGGTCTGGCGGTAACGTGGCCGTGCTGACCGGGCGGGATGGCAAGGTGCTGGTCGATGCGGGGATCAGCGTATCGCGGCCGCAGATAATCAAGACGCTGGAAGCCATATCCGCTGATCCTGTGACGCACCTGATTAACACCCATTGGCATTTCGACCACGCCGACGGCAATTCCTGGCTGGGTCCGGCGGGTGCAAAAATCATAGCGCACGACAACACCCTGAAATATCTCGCGCAGGTACAGCGCGTGGAGGAATGGGACTACAATTTCCTGCCGCTGGCCGCTAACGCCCTTCCGACCGACGTGCTGACAGACAGTCGCGATTTCAAGCTTAATGGCCAGTCCATCGCGCTCAAGCACTATGGTTCTGCTCATACTAACAGCGACATCTCCGTCACTTTTGGAGAAGCGGATATCCTGCATGTCGCGGACACGTTCTGGAACGGCATCTACCCCTTCATCGACTACTCGACCGGTGGCAGCATCGACGGGATGATCGCCGCCTCGGATGCCAATCTCGCGGCGACGACCGACAAGACGATCATTATTCCCGGCCACGGCCAACCGGTCAGCAACCGCGCCGAGTTGCAGGCTTTCCGCGACATGCTGGTCGGGATCAGGGACAACGTCGCCAAACTCAAGCGCGAAGGTCGCACGCGCGACGAGACCGTTGCGGCGAAGCCTACGGCCGTCTTCGACGCCATATGGGGCAATTTCGTCATCGACCCGGCCTTCTTTACTCGGCTGGTCTACGAGGGCGTGTGACTGAACCCGTACAAAAAAGGAGATTTGCCGTGGGCAAACTCGACGGAAAGGTTGCGGTTATTACCGGCGCGACGAGCGGCATCGGCCTGGCGATGGCCAAGCGATTTTCCATGGAGGGCGCCCGGGTTTTTATGACGGGCCGCCGGAAGAAGGAACTCGACAGCGCGGTGCTCGCAGTCGGCAATGGTGCGCGCGGCATCCAGGGTGATGTAGCCGACATGGCAGATCTCGACCGCCTCTATGCGATCGTCCGAGACGATGCCGGAACGATTGACGTACTCGTCGCCAATGCCGGCGGCGGCGAGTTCGCCGCATTGGGCGCGATCACCGAAGAGCATTTCGACAATACCTTCCGGACCAACGTCAAGGGAACGCTCTTCACTGTTCAGAAGGCGCTGCCGTTGTTGAAGGACGATGCCTCGATCATCCTCGTCGGATCGACCACCGGAACAACGGGGACACCCAATTTCAGCGTCTACAGCGCCAGTAAAGCCGCGATCCGCAACTTCGCGCGAAGCTGGATCCTCGATCTCGCCGGCCGGGCCATTCGAGTGAACGTCCTTTCTCCTGGCTCCACCCTCACGCCCGGCCTTTCGGACCTCGCCCCGGCCGGGGCGGCGAGGGACCGGATGTTCGGCTCCCTAAAGGCGGCGACGCCGTTGGGTCGGCTTGCCGACCCGGACGAAACTGCGGGCGCGGCACTGTTCCTGGCTTCAAGTGACAGCAGCTTCGTGACCGGGACCGAGTTGTTCGTCGATGGCGGGTCGGCCCAAATCTAGATTTCCCCTTAGCTCTGCTGAAGGATTTCGCGATGACGCTCAGTTGGAAGGATTTGATCTCCATGACCGCAGCAATCGGGATAACCACAGGGGCGTCGGCGCAAACGGCAAAGGACATTGTGGGTCCATCGCCGCTTGTCGCCATCGAGAATGAGCCGGCGCCGAAGCTCGTCGTCGACCCGCCATTGGCCGAACCGCTGTCGCGCGGCCTCGTCTTTATCCAATACCGCACCGAGAACCTGCGCGTTGTGCCGGTGTTCGGCAAAGGCGCCCTCGATGTCTCGCCGCGCATCGGCCATGTCCACATCACCGTTGATGACGCGCCCTGGCATTTCGTCGACGCCAGCGGCGAGACAATAATCGTTGTCGGGCTGAATCCCGGTTCCCACAAGGTACTGGTCGAGCTGGCGGATCCGACGCATCACGTCATCGACCGCCAGATCGTCAGCTTCGACGTGCCGGCCAAGCCAGGCACGCCGTAACAGCTCGGCGTCAGGCCGCGGCGGATGTCAACGAACGTGAAAGGGATTGAAATGGACCTCGATCGCTTTACTCGCCGGCAGGTGCTGGGAACCGCTGGCGGGCTGGCAGTATCGACTCTCATGCCGAAAGCGGCACTCGCGGCGCCGGCCTACACCTTCTCGCATGGTGAGTTTGAGATAACCGTGCTCAGCGACGGGTTTATCTCCGTTCCTGGCGAAATCCTGGTGCCCGACGTTCCGGCGGAGGAGCGAGCCGCTATCCTCGATCGCATCGACGCTCCCGGCGGCGTGGTTCGTGCTAAGACGAATATCCCGCTGCTGCGCAAGGGAAACGATCTCATCCTCGTCGATATCGGCGGGGGCCACAAATATCAACCGAGCGATGGCCACCTCGCGGAGGACCTGCAGAACGCAGGGATAGATCCTACCGCTATTACGAAGGTGGTCTTCACCCATGCGCATCCGGACCACATTTGGGCAACGTTGGTGGAAGGTGGCGGCCTGCGATATCCGAACGCCAGCTACCATGTCGGCGCATCAGAATGGAATTTCTGGATGGATCCGGATTATCTGACCAACATGCCCGATGCCCTGCATGAGTTCGCAAAGGGGGCGCAGCGGGACCTCAATGCGATCAAAGACCGTGTGGTGATGCTGAAGCCCGGTGACGACGTTATTACGGGGATGAGCGTGCTTGACTCGGCTGGCCACACGCCGGGTCACCTGTCATTCGAACTAGCAGGCGCCGAGGGAATGGTTATCACGGCGGACGTGGCCAACAACCAGATCGTCTCGTTCGAACATCCGGATTGGAAGTTCGGCTATGACACACTTCCGGAATTAGCGATCAGCAACCGGTTCAAGCTGCTCGACCGTGCCGCGACCGACAAGGTGAAGCTGCTTGGCTACCATTGGGAGTACCCCGGGGTCGGCTATGCAAACCGCACCGGAAACGCGTTCCGTTTCGTGGACGCCAGCTAGGCCGCGGCAATACGCGCAGGAAGCCGAAGAGACGAGAGATGTCGAATATTCGCGGAACTTTGCAACCCGCCCACTTCAGAGTCGTTCTCGCCGCCGGCGAGGCACCCATTTTTAAAGCGGGAGATCGGGTCCGGATACTCATGCGCGCTCCGATCGGCCACTACCGCGTGCCTATCTATCTGCGTGGCAAGCATGGGGCGGTCGAAGCCGTGATCGAACCGGCCGCAGTCGACAATGAGGAAGAGGGCTTTGGCCGCAACGCCGGGTCAAAGCGGCATTATTACCGCGTGGCGATACCTATGGCCGAGATCTGGGCAGACTATGCCGGCTCGCCGCAAGACGGGCTGCGCATCGAAATCTTCGAGACATGGCTGGAAAGGATATGAAGATGGCTGACCCCGGTCAGGACCACCATGACGATCACGCCGAAATCACGCAGGACGAAGCGCCGGGCTATTTCGACATCATGGAAACGGCCGTCCGCGAGCTTCTGATTGAGCGCAAGCTGATCCGCGCCGACGAGATCCGCCGGCAGATTGAAGTCATCGACTCGCGCACCCCCGCTCTCGGCGCAAAGGTCGTCGCGCGAGCCTGGGTCGACCCGGCGTTCAAGGCCCGCTTGCTGGAGAACGGCCGCACTGCATGCGAGGAGCTCGGCATCAGCTTCTACGACGACACAGAACTCATTGTGCTGGAAAACACACCGGACGTTCACAACCTGATCGTCTGCACATTGTGCTCCTGCTACCCTCGGCCGGTCTTGGGGCTTCCGCCGGACTGGTACAAGCTGAAGCCGTACAGGGCACGCGCCGTCTCCGAGCCTCGCGCCGTCCTTGCAGAGTTTGGCACCGAAATTCCTGACGACGTCGAGGTCCGCGTCAGCGATTCGACGGCGATAGTGCGCTACCTGGTGCTGCCGATGCGTCCGGATGGCACCGATGACTATGATGAGCAGCAGCTGGCCGATCTCGTCACGCGTGATGCCATGATAGGAGTGGTTCCCGTCAGATTAGATCTTGAGGTTGCACCATGACTGACAATCGTCACCTCGTAAGTCGACTTCCCAACGATATCGGGGGATTGCCGTCCGACCCCATCCATCGCGTAGACCACGAGCTTGAGCCTTGGGAAAAGCGCTGCCACGCCCTGGCAGATGTTCTCGATTTTCACAAGATCATCAACACAGAGGAGAAACGCTGTGGCGTCGAAGCTCTCGGCGCCGAGATGGTGGGAAAGCTAAGCTACTATGACCGCTGGATCGTTGCTTTCGCCAACATCCTCTTCCGGAAAGGCATCCTCACCCCGGCCGAACTTGCCCTGAAGATGGATGAGGTCAAGGGTCGGTAGCTTCAAGAGAGAAGCGGCGCGTGCAAAGCGAGCATAGATCGCCTCGTTGAGGCCGCGGTGGCGAATGGAATAGCAATTCTGGCCGGCATCGACCACTTCGCCACAGCCAAACAAGTCGGCATGGATGTGAGCCGACCGACTTTCTGATTTAGGCAACCCCAAGAGGGGACGCCGATCATGCAGTATGTCCAGACCGTGGCAATCGGGGGGCCCCGATGGCGGGCATTTGTGCGCAGGCGGCCACGATATGTTCGTTCACACGCGCAGCAAGGTGCCGAAGCAGCTCGTGGCGGCAGAACTATTTAGGGGGGCATTTCAACAGCAGCGTGCCAAAAAGAGCGTGCGCAATGGTTTGAATTATTGCACGCCGTTTGATTACCCATAATGTTAACATGGCTGACCCGCCAGATTTCGGATCGAAGCGTACGCACATCCGTTTGCGGCTTCCTTAAAGCCAGACATTGTGACAAGAAACCGGACGTAGTGATTGCGGCGCGAAGTGGTCGTTGAAACGTCCCAGGCCGACGGTTGAGGCAGGGCTTACAGTTTAAAGGCTCTGCTCTTGCTCAGCAATACCTTGTCGGGGTGCCAGCGAATTGCAGATCAGCACGATCTTGCCCTTGACGCCTCCCTGACCGAGCAGTTCCTGGGCGCGACGAGCCTCGGTCAAAGGAATCCGCTCGGCAACGATCGGCTTGATCTTCCCATCGCGAAGCAGCTCGAGTAAGGCGCCGAGATCTTCGCGGAACCAGGCGGGCCTCCACCGTTTCAAATATTGTATGCTGTAAGGGAGGATGCGTCGTCGGCCTGGTGAAACGAAAGCGCGGACCGCGTACCACGCAGGTCGCAATATCCCGCGAAGACGATAACGTAAGCCGCCTGCCAGTTGGCCCTTCTGCAGAAATGAGGTGAAGCCATAGGCTATGACGCGACCGCCAGGCCTCAGAGTCCGAAACGAACGCCAGACATTGGCTTCGCCGACCCCGTCGAAGACGACGTCCACGCCGTTGTTTGTCAGGCGATGGATCTCTTTGACGAAGTCGGTCCGCTCGTAGTCGATCGGCGTAGCGCCGAGATCTGACACGGTTTGATGAGCCGCAAGAGATGCAGTCCCATACATCTCCAAGCCTGCCAGGCGGCCAAGTTGCAGCAGAGCCGTGCCCACTCCACCGGCCGCGCCATGAATAAGGACCCGTTGTCCCGCTGAGGCATGCCCAAGGCGATACATCATCTGATAGGCCGTAACGTAGTTCAGTACGAGGCTAACTGCCTCGGCGGGATCAACACCAGGTGGGACCGGAGTGAGTTCATCTTCCGGCAGGCAGATCAACTGGGCGTAGCCACCATGAATGGGCAACGCGGCAACCATTCTGCCAACCATCGCATGGGACGCTCCGTCTCCGGCCTCGTCCACGATGCCTACAATATCCCATCCTGGCGTAAATGGCAGGGTCGTCTTTTCCGGATGAATCCCCTCCCGCATCAATAGCTCTGCGAAGGAGACACCGGCGGCGATTGTTCGCACCCGCAACTCACCTGATGCCGGATGGGGCGCGTCTTCCTCCACGACCTCCAGAACTTCAGGCCCACCATGGTGGCGAACAATGACGCGCAGAGATTTCATGGCAGGGTCGGTCCAGATTGGACTCCTCGCTGAGGCAAACTCAGACAAAAAGGTAGCGCGCGCGGTTATGGAGCGATTTGCTCCAGATCAAACTTACCAGAAAACAGCCCCCACCAGATGATATTGGGACGCAGCCTCGACAGGAGCAAGTCAGCTGCCATCGGACGTAGGTGGAAACAAACGTGGGCTCACGTCCCGGAGCAGTTCGAACGTCTGATAACCTCGCCGCGGAGCCGGAAAGCCGTCACTCCGCTTCTGACCTGTTGGGGCCGCCCTTGGCGGATGACCTGACAAGCCGCCCGACCTGAAATGCTATTCGCTTTGACCGCCGAGGTCCCCCTTAAGCAACTGGAATATTAGGCGGGTGGTTCAGGGGGGCAGCCCACTTGCCGCCCCGTCGTTGTCTGCCCGTAGCGCTGGGCTTTTCATTGGGCAAACGAGGATGCCCGCCACTCCTCATTACTGACTGGCGGGGCATCCTGTTGGTTTTGAGACACCCAACGAGAAGGGACTTAGTCACTGGATGGCCTACTAGTGAGGCTCGGCGGGTTCCGTTGCACCACTCGGACTATTACCTCCACTCTTCGGTTTTGCGGGATGCGTAGGAGTTGGAACTGACGCCGGCTCGGACCGACCGAGCCACCAAGCCCTCGACATCATTTTAGATATATCTAATGATGCGAGCGGGACCCCGGAAGGTCTCCCACGCAGCCCGGGCAGCGTCACCGACACTGCCGCCTGAGACGGGCGCTCAGAACTACGCTATCAGGCGTGCGGGGAGCGGTCATGGACCGGAAGCTTGCTGCCATTCTTGCCGCGGACGTGGTCGGCTACTCCGCTTTGATGGAGCAGGACGAACAGGGCACGTTCGAGCGTCTCAAGGCCGGCCGCAAGGAACTATTCGAGCCCGAAATCTCCAGTCATCATGGTTATATATTCAAGCTCATGGGCGATGGTCTGCTGGCTGAGTTCTCCAGCGTCGTAGACGCCGTCGAATGCGCCATGGCGCTGCAAAAAGGCCTCGTGGAGCGCAACGCGGCCGTTCCCGAGGGGCAGCGCTTCCAAATGCGTATCGGCATCAATCTCGGCGAGGTGATCGTCGAGGGCGACGACCGCTATGGCGAAGGTGTCAACATAGCCGCGCGTCTGGAGCAAATCGCGGAGCCCGGTGGCGTCTACGTGTCCGGCAAGGTGGCCAAGGAGGTAGAGAAGAAGCTTGCGTTTGCCTTCGAGGCCATCGGCGAGCAGCGCGTGAAGAACATCGCCGAGCCTGTGCCGGTCTACCGGGTGAATCTGAACGGGCAGCCTCGACGCCACCTGCTCAAAGCTCGTCGCTTGCGCAACAAATGGCTGATGCCGGAAGGGTTGGCTGTTGTTGTGGCGGTCACAGCCGCCGCCGTTCTTGGCACCCAGCACTGGTGGAAACCATCGGGCGCGGCTTTCGATGAAGCGTCGATTGCCGTTTTGCCGTTCGACAATCTCGGCGATGACCCCAAATGGGAACGGATCGCTGACGGGATATCAGAGGACATCATCACTGAGCTGTCCCAAGCGGACCATGTTCTTGTCATCGCACGCCACTCGACCGACGCTTACAGGGCCACGTCAGCGGACGTTCGCCAGGTCGGTGCGGATCTGGGGGTGAGGTTTGTTCTAGAGGGCAGCCTGCAGGCGATCGGCGATCGCGTTCGCATCAGGGCGCAGCTTGTTGACGCTGTCACAGGCGCCGACCTTTGGTCCGAGCGCTACGATCGGCCGGACGAAGATATCTTTGAGGTGCAGAGCGACGTCACTGCGAAGATCGCAAATACCTTGGGGTCCCAGGTCGGCGTCATTCGCAAATCGCAGTTTAAACTCGCCCAGCACAAGCCGCCCAACAGTCTGACGGCTTATGACACCTATTTGATGGCCGATGCGGTGGCCTTAACCCCTGTAGGAGGCGTCACGAAAGATGGGTTGATCGAAGGAGAGAGGCTGTTCCGCAAGGCCATCGAACTCGATCCACAGATGGCGCGGGCCTACGTCGGCTTGGCCTATGTGTACAGTCTCATGTACGGCTATGGCTTTGCTGACTCGCCCCAGCAGGCACTGTTAAAGCAGCTTGAGGCTGCCCGAAAAGCAGTGGAGCTCGATCCCAACAACAATGAGGCCCATGGCGCTCTCGGCCAGGCTCTCAACTGGAATGGTGAGTGGGCGCAAGCGCTTGTCGAGTTCGACAGAGCAGAAGCCCTTGCGCCAAACGATGCAGACACTCTTGCGCTAATTGCCACGAACATTGCTGCCAGCCAGTCCGCGCGGGCGGTCCGTCTCTCCGAGAGAGCGATTTTGCTAAATCCTCACTACCCGAATTGGTATAATTACGGTCTTTACTGGGGATACTTTTTTCAGGAGCAGTTCGATAAATCGCTTAATTATGCGAAACTTGTGACAGGCCCTTCGATAAACGAGAAATCCTTTCTTGCCATGCTGTATGGCTACCTGAACCAGCCGGAAGAGGCGAAGAAAGCTGCGGCCATGGTGTTGAAAGATGACCCCGACTGGACTGCGGAGAAATTTCTCACCAAGTGGTTTGTCGGCGGGGAGCACGAGACCGAGCTTGTTGCAGAAGGCGCAAGAAAGGCTGGACTCCGAGCCTGCGCCACACGGGCGGAGCTGAAAGAAAACCCCAATATGATCCACGTGAAATCATGCGACAAAGAGCGACAGAAGGCGGGATCGGGTTGATTTGGCGCGCAATCGGAATGAAGCGGTTCCCCAAACGACCGTAGCCACGAATGCACTCGCCAGCAGCGGGCCGACGCCTGGGATTCCCATCAAGTGCGACCAAGCTCGGTCTCACGCGCACTCGCCCGAACCCTGCGATCTTTCTCGAGGATCTGTTCCCTCACGACCCTGAGCTGCGCCTCGAGCATGCGGCAATCGCTACCTGCGACAATTACTCGTAGTCGGCGCAATGGCGGTCATCCTCTATGCCGAACGGAACGGGACCAGCAGGCCATGGCTCGTGCAGTTGATGGCGCGACGAACAACCAAGGTTGCGGCGGTTGCGCTGGCCAACAAGACCGCCCGCATGGTCTGGGCATTGATGACAAGCGGCGAGCGCTACAGGGAGCCAGTCATCGCATAGAACGAACAAGGCGCGCGATCGCCGACGAAGTTGGAAAGGGCGGACAGGAGCTAATGCACAAAGCCGGTTGAAACCGCCGGATCAGGAGATGTAGTGCGGCATGTGCGCCAGTCACTATAGCAGGCGTTGAACGGCAACGAGCGAGCATCCACTCGTCGGGCCGCAACCGCAGTATGGTTCAAGAAAGCGGGATGATTCCTTCGAGTGCTGCATAGACCGAGGTTCGCAGCCAACGGTCCATGCTGCGGGCAAGGCCGGGGTCGCCGCTTAGGAAAAGGCCGCCCCTTTCTTTCTCGCGCTCGATGCTTGAGCGGCCCTCCAGGATGGCCCCCAGCGAAACAACGCCGGTCTCGACGTAAAGGTCGACGTCCCGCCGCGGGTCGGCCGAGCATAGCTCGGGCACATTGGCGCCCGGCTCGACCACAAGCCAGTAATGAGGGTACTTCGGCGGGGGATCGTCCCGGAAATGGAAGCGGATGACGGCACGCCGCCTCGGCAGCTCAGCGAGGTCGATCTTTCGCCGCACCAACCACATCAGAGTGGAAACATCCACGTCGGCGAGCGCGACCTCCGCCTCGATGTTGCATTGCGCCCATTCCGCCAGCGCGTTCATCGCGGGCTCGAGCTTGATCGACTTCTCGGTGCGCAAATAGGCGATGGTGCCCGACGCCTCGTCCTCGATGCGCTCGACTAGGCCCAACGCTTCCATCTCCTTGAGCCGCCTCGACAAGAGGGCGGACGAGATGTTGCCTACGCCCTTGCGAATGTCGTTGAAGCGGGTCGAGCCGTTCCAAAGCTCGGTCAGGATTTGGATCGTCCAGCGCGGCTCCAGGAACTCGCAGGCGCGCGAGATCGGGCAGAGCAATCCGTAAGGCCGTCGCGTCATGGCTGAACGCTCCTCTGCCGCAAGTTAGGCCTCCAGAAGGGTTAAGGCCAGTTCACAATCTGAAGCTGAACGCTTCCGAAGCTGCGCTGGCGACTTACCCTCTTCCCCCGTCATGGTGATCTTCTTTCGCGCAACCTCGACCAACGGAGGATAACATGACCAGGCGTAACGCAGCACAAGCGACACTAGCCCAGACCGCACGGCGCGTGCCGGGGACTTTTCTTCATTCGTTCGAACGCCTGCTCGCCTTTGTCCATGAGTGGCGGACCCGGCGCGAGATAGAGCGCTCTGTTGGCCGGCTGTCCAATTTCCACTTACGCGACGTTGGCTTGACAAAATTTGACGTCGAAGCGGCCTGCTTCGACAGCTTCGATCGATCCGCCTCTCGCGCGCTCATGAGCGCATCGCAGAACCGAACGGGCAATTGGTAGAAGGCAGCCGCCGGACCTCTGCGAGCATCTGTTCCTCACTCGTGCTGGGCGACGATGCCGCGTATTGCGTCGAGGCCGCAGAAGCCGCCTGCCTGCAGGTAGAAACGGTTGGCTGATCAGCGCTCGGGCAACCCCGCCAGCTCCAAGCCTTCGGCCACCTGGTATGCCCGATCCGGGGTGTTGTGGAAGACCGGCAGCGACCGGGATCGCTCGATCGTGAAACTCGGCTGCGCGGCCAAGAGCTTTTGAGCGGCCCAGCGAGCGGTCTTCGGGTCGCCGTTCATCGCCGACCAGGCGGCAAGGTACCGATAGGACGTGATGATGTCGGGGTGGGCGGCGATGAACTCACGGGCGATCGCGACGGCCTGGGAAAAGGAGCCGTCTTGGCCAAGGCGTAGCCCATTCCCAGTCCCACGGCGAACGCGAACGGATCCATCGGGCTCAGCGCCATCGCCCGCTGGAACCGTTCTGCGGGTATCCGATTGGGCAAACGCCGTAACTGGGTCAGCCAGGCGTTTGAACGTGCATCTCAACCGCCCCTAATTTTGTTCCGATCGAAGCCGTGACCCTGCGGGTTATCTGGTCCTGCAGGGCCAGGAAGTCGCCGCCCTCGATGCCGACCCGTTCCGCCCCAACTGCGTGCCCGCACCGGCATCGGATGTCCGACACCTGCCATGCGCGTGGCGATGGACTGGTCATGGACGGAGCGGAAATAGGGGCTCGCGGGAGCGCCCCTATTTGTAGGTTGTGCCGTGCTTTGGGGGACGGGGGTACTTATGTTTCGGCGGTGTCCCAGGTGGTAGAACCGCCTTCGCTGGGGGCGCGCACGTTCCGCTCCCGGAGGTGCTTGAGCAATCTGCATTGCCATTATGGCAGCTTGCGCCCGCTGAGCCTCCGTTGTCACCGGTGCATGAAACCTGCTGGTGGGGCGTGGTGCTACAACTGCCTCCTTGGACGGATACGACTTTGCTGCCTTTGTCACAGTCCAGGGTTATGCTGGCAGCATGAGCCTGGCCAGATGGACAGAGAACCATGAGCGTCAAAAGCGCGGATGCAGAAAGCACAAGGCGTGACATGGCGTTCCTCCTGAGAGACGCCCCCCCTTTCCCTTAGGAATTGATCATAGCCAGAATTGTATATTAGGTCATCCTAAAGCTACGAGACTGGGTTAACTTTCTCTTTTGGCCAATGGGCGGTCACTCCTCCTCCGGATATATTTACATCTAATTGATTTCGCTTACCAATTCGCGATTGCCCGTGCTCACTATCGAGGACCTCTCTCGCATGGATGTCGTTGACTTCCTTCAGCGAGAAGGTTCTGTCGTCTACGAAGCCTCGAATGCCGACGAAGCAATCGGGCTCCTGGGATTCCATCCACCGATCAGCTTCCTTGTTCGTTGACATCGACATGCCTGGAGCATGGATGGCCGAGTAAGCATTGACAGTCCCAATGCCCCCTCCTCAATCCGCTTCCATGTCCGCTTTTGGGAGGCCGCTAGGGTAGACCCTATGACCGAGATTGGGCGCAAAGCTGCCGTCCACACTCGATGCATTCCCGCTTTATCCATAAGCACCCGAAACTCGGGCTGAGGCGCGACTCAGAAAGGTCGAAAAGATTCAAAGAAACCAAGGGATATTGTCATCGCGCCCACTTGCGCGGTAGTCAGCCCTATGACGTCTCGAACTCGGTTGGTGGACTCAATGAAGCCGCTGGTCCTGATCTCCTCGAAGGACCCGGATTTTTTCCTGGTTTTCGGGCACATCCTGTCGGTAGCTGGCTTTGAAATACGGCTGATCACGGGAGATCGGGAAATCGCACGTGCCATCGAGGCGGCAGCCCCGCTTGCTGTCGTCATGGACTGCCATCCAGGCGACCGTGCGGTGGTCAAACAGTGCGCCTGGCTGAAGTCTGCCGCCGCGACCAAAGCGACGCCGGTGGTAAGCCTGGTCGCCCCGCGTTCGGGCAAGCTGCATCTAGACTTGATCAAGGCTGGCGTCGACGAGATATTTTCGCGGCCGTTCGCCCCCGAACAGCTTCTGGCCTGGCTGCATGGCAAAGCGGCCCTTGCGAAGCTATCGCGCGAAACGGATTCGGGTGAGCTGGTTCAGGGCGATTTCCGGCTGGAGCGACAAACCCACCGGACATTCTTCCGGCAAAAAGAAATTGTGATGCCACCGATCGAGTTCAAGCTCTTGCGCAGCCTTTTGGCGCAGCCTGGCAAAGTCTTCAGCCGCGAGGAACTGGTCGCGACCGCTTGGCCTGAACATGCCGCCGCAACCGATGTCCGGGGCGTCGACGTCCATATCGCCAGGCTGCGCAAGAGGCTTCGGGCATCCGTGGGAAGCGATGTGATCCGGACGGTCCGCTCGGCTGGCTACGCCTTCGCACCGGAGTGGTAACCTGCTCGGCGATTCCAGCGTTAGCTCGTGCGCGCCCATTGGCAGCCCGCCGGGTCCGCACGCATCTGCTCTCAATGGCTCAGGATGGTATCCAGGAACAGCCGGGCGCGTGGGTGAGCGGCTCTAGAGAAAAAGTCTCTGGAAGAAGCATGTTCGACAATGCGGCCTTGGTCCATGAAAACGATCTCATCCGCGACTTCGCGTGCGAAACCCATTTCATGGGTCACGCAGACCATGGTCACGCCGCTTCGCGCCAGCGCGATCATGACGTCCAGGACTTCCTTGATCATTTCCGGGTCGAGCGCCGAGGTGGGTTCGTCGAACAGCAAGATGCGGGGATTGAGGCAAAGCGCGCGTGCGATCGCCACCCGTTGTTGTTGGCCGCCGGAAAGCTGGGCCGGGTAGGCCTGCGCCTTTTCGGGGATGCGCACCGCTGTCAGATGCCGCATGGCGATCTCTTCGGCCTCGCGCGCCGGTTTCAGGAGAACCCGGCGCAGCGCCAGCGTGCAGTTGGCAAGCACCGTGAGGTGCGGAAACAGGTTGAAGTTCTGGAACACCATGCCCGTCTGCCGGCGCGCCATAGCCGTGTCACGGGCATTTCTTCCCAGAGTCGTCCCTTCGAGCTGGATCGTTCCCTTTTGGAAGGGCTCGAGACCGTTGATGCAGCGAATCAAGGTCGACTTGCCGGAGCCGGACGGTCCGCAAACGACGATGCGCGCGCCCGCTCCAACCGTCAGATCGATGTCTTTCAAAACCTGCAGGGCGCCGAACCATTTGTTGAGGCCGTCGATCCGGACATGAGGGATCGATTGAACGGCCGCGACTGGATGTGGGGCTTGAGCGAGCATCAGCGACGTCCAGCCGCAAGCAGGCGCTGCTCAATGCGCCTCACGCCATAAGCAAGTATCAGCGCCAAGGCGAGAAACAGAATGCCGGCGACGGTCAGTGGCTCTGCGTATCGATAGGTCTCGGAGGCGATGTCGAAGGCGCGTCCTAGCATTTCAGGCACGGCCAGGATCGCGAGATAGGGCGTCGCCTTGAGGATCGAAACCAGATAGTTGCCCAACGGTGCCGCGACGTTGCGCAACATCTGCGGCGCGATGACGAAGACGACCGTGTCGCGGCGTGTGAGTGACAAGGCTCTGGCTGCTTCCTGCTGGCCTTTCGGGATTGCGTCGATGCCCGCTTTGAACACCTCCGCCAGATAGCCGCTGTAATAGAGGCTCAGCCCCAATATGCCGACCGTCATGGCGCCAAGCCGGATCCCGTAGAAGGGCAGGACGAAATACAGGAAATAGAGCCAGGCCAGAACCGGCGTCGAGCGGATGAAGTCGATCAGGAAGCGGACGGCGAGGCCAGGCGCACCGCCCCCGCGGCGGATCATTTCGAAAGTGAAGCCAAGCGCCGAAGCGCCGAGACAACTCAAGACCGTCGCGAGCAGGGTCGTCCCGATCGCCCCGATGATCGTCGGGATGGTCGATAGTGCGAAGTCAAAGTTAAATCCCACGCGGCGTTCCTCTTTCGGGATTGACTCGCGCCTCGAGCCAGCGGCCGGCAAGTGCGATCGGATAACAGACGACGAAGAACGCAAGCAGCAGCGCCGAATAGATTGCGACCGGATCGTATTGGGTCTGCGCGATTTCCTTGGCGCGGAAGGTCATGTCCGTCAGCGTGACCAGCGAGACGAGGGACGTCGCCTTGACGAGCTGGATAAGGTTGTTGACGAAGGCGGGGCTCATGGCGACCAAGGCCTGCGGCAGCTCGATCAGAAACAGGATCGCCGGGCGCGAGAGGCCAAGCGCCATGCCCGCCTCGCGTTGGCCGGCCGGAAGAGACTGCAGCCCGGCGCGCACCGCCTGGCTGGCATAGCCGCCGGTGTTGAGGCCGAGCACCAATGCACTGACGGTCAGCGCCGATAGTGTGATCCCCATCACCGGCAGCACGTAGTAAAAGAAGAAGAGCAGGACGACGACCGCGGAGCTGCGCCAGAATTCAATCACGGCGGTAACCAGAAAGCGTGTCATGCCGGTGGTCAGAAACTGCACGACGCCGAAGACGAGCGCGAAGGGGACCGCAAAGACAAGGCCATAGGCCGTGACCTCCGCGGTGATACCCAGCCCTTGCAGAATGCCCAGCCAGATGTCGAGCATGCTCACCGGGTCCCACTCTTCGTCGAGTCGGTTGGCGACGATGTCGGCATCGTCTCGCCGTGCCTGAGGAAGGCGGCTTTGCGCTGAAGAATCGCGCCCTCCTGACCGGACCTCATGGCAATCCTCCGCACTGTGAAAAGGACGATCGCCTGTAGGGCAGGCCATCGATCGCTCTCTCATAAACCGCGCGGGAGTCGAGTGTCAATAAACATGTACGTATTGTTGCCAAAGTTCATATTATAGCGCCACGGCCGTCGGCACCGCCGTTGGCCGGTAATTGCACGCTACGCTACGATGACAGGTAAAATCCGTTGAATCGGAGTGCTCCAGGGCTCTTTTGATCGTCCCCGACCGGGCGGTGTTCGATGTGTTCCCGGCTCATAACGGGGACAGGATGGCTATCTCGCACAACGATACCGAAGGACGCGCGCGCAGCTCGCGCATGCTGCGCACCGCGCTCGGGCCAGCCATCGCCCGGTTTCTCGACGATCCCGCGATCGTTGAAATAATGCTGAACCCGGATGGCCGCATCTGGGTGGACCGCCTTTCGGAAGGTTTGGCCAATACAGGGGAAATGCTGGCGCCTGCCGCTGGTGAGCGAATTGTGCGCCTGGTTGCCCATCATGTCGGGGCCGAGGTCCATTCCCGGTCCCCACGCGTCTCGGCCGAGTTGCCGCAAACCGGCGAGCGTTTCGAAGGCCTGTTGCCGCCCGTCGTCGCAGCACCCGCCTTCGCGATCCGCAAGCCTGCCGTCGCCGTGTTCACGCTCGATGACTATGTCGCGGCAGGCATAATGTCCGCCGGCCAGGCCGCGATCTTGCGCGCCGCGGTTGCGGAGCGCGTGAACATCCTTGTCGCCGGCGGCACATCGACTGGCAAGACCACGCTCACCAACGCGCTGCTCGCCGAAGTGGCGAAAGGGATGGATCGGGTCGTCATCATCGAGGACACCCGCGAACTGCAATGCGCTGCGCCCAACCTTGTCGCAATGCGCACCAAGGATGGCGTCGCAACGCTCGCCGACCTGGTTCGCTCTTCGCTGCGCCTGCGGCCCGATCGCATTCCCATCGGCGAGGTTCGTGGCGCCGAAGCCCTCGACCTTTTGAAGGCATGGGGAACCGGGCACCCCGGCGGCATCGGCACCCTTCATGCGGGCTCCGGCGTGGGCGCGCTGCGCCGCCTTGAGCAGCTCATCCAGGAAGCCGTCGTCACTGTCCCGCGTGCGTTGATCGCCGACACGATCGACCTCGTCGCTGTGCTCGCCGGACGTGGCGCCGCGCGACGGCTTAGCGAACTCGTCCGGGTCGAGGGTCTCGGCCCCGACGGCGATTATCGCATTGCTGACGCCACACCGATCAACCCAGGAGAAATCTCATGATCCGCCTCCTTGCACGCTGCCACCTGGCCGCGGGGGCCACCGCCCTTGCCATCAATCTCCTGGTCGCGTCGAGCGCCCATGCGTCAGGCTCCTCGATGCCGTGGGAACAGCCACTCGAAAAGATCCTGCAGTCTGTCGAGGGACCGGTCTCCAAGATCATTGCCGTCATCATCATCATCGTCACCGGCCTGACGCTGGCCTTCGGCGACAGTTCGGGCGGCTTCAGGCGGCTCATCCAGATCGTTTTTGGCCTTTCGATCGCCTTTGCGGCGTCGAGTTTCTTCCTGTCGTTCTTCTCGTTCGGCGGCGGAGCGTTGATCTGATGACAACCGCTTTCGAACAACTCGACGCGGTGCCGGGCTGGACGGTGCCCGTCCACCAGGCGCTGACGGAGCAGATCCTGCTCGGCGGCGCGCCGCGCGGAATCGCCATCCTGAATGGCACGCTGGCGGGCGCCGTCGGCCTTGGGCTGCGGCTGTGGCTGGCCGGTCTCCTCATCTGGGCGATCGGACATCTCACGGCAGTATGGGCCGCCAGGCGCGATCCGCTGTTTTTCGAGGTTGGACGCCGGCACCTGCGTCTACCTGGGCATCTGTCGGTTTGAGGGCGCGGTTATGATGAGCCTTGCCGAATACCGCCGGACCGCTGCCCGCCTTGCCGACTACCTGCCTTGGGCAGCACTCGTGGCGCCGGGCGTCGTGCTCAACAAGGATGGAAGTTTTCAGCGCACCGCGCGGTTTCGCGGCCCCGATCTCGACTCCGCCGTCGCGGCAGAGCTGGTTGCGGTGGCGTCGCGCATCAACAATGCCTTTCGTCGCCTCGGCTCGGGCTGGAGCATCTTCATCGAAGCGCAGCGGCACGAAGCCGCCTCCTATCCCGAGAGCCAGTTCCCCAATGCGGCTTCCGGCCTGCTCGATGCCGAGCGCAAAGCCGACTTCGACGAGGCGGGGGTTCATTTCGTATCGAGCTACTTTCTCACATTCCTGTCCCTGCCGCCGCCCGAAGACACCACGCGCGCCGAGGGTTGGCTCTATGAGGGTCGCGACCAGTCGGGCGCGGATCCGGGCGAGATCGTGCGCGCCTTTGTCGACCGGACAGAGCGCGTGCTGTCCCTGCTCGACGGGTTCATGCCGGAATGCCACTGGCTCGATGATGGCGAAACGCTGACCTACCTGCATTCGACGATCTCGACCAAACGCCATAAGGTGCGCGTCCCCGAGACGCCGGTCTATCTCGATGCGCTGCTGGCCGACGAGCCGCTCGCCGGCGGGCTCGAACCGCGGCTTGGCGACAAGCATCTTCGCGTGCTCTCGATTGTCGGCTTCCCGACCGCCACGACGCCCGGCCTGCTTGATGACCTCAATCGGCTGGCCTTCCCCTACCGCTGGTCGACCCGCGCCATCCTGCTCGACAAGGTCGACGCAGTCCGCCTGTTGACCAGGATACGGCGGCAATGGTTTGCCAAGCGCAAGAGCATCGCCGCGATCCTCAAGGAGGTGATGACCAACGAAGCTTCAGCCCTCCTCGACACCGACGCCGCCAATAAGGCGGCCGACGCCGACACCGCGTTGCAGGAGCTCGGCGCCGACATGGCGGGTATGGCCTATGTCACCGCGACCGTCGCCATATGGGATTGTGACCCGCGCGTCGCCGACGAGAAATTGCGGCTTGTCGAGAAGGTCATCCAGGGCCGCGACTTCACGGCGATTGCTGAGACCGTCAATGCCGTCGACGCCTGGCTCGGTTCCTTGCCCGGACACGCCTACGCCAATGTCCGCCAGCCTCCCATCTCAACGCTCAATCTCGCCCACATGATGCCCCTGTCCGCCGTGTGGGCGGGGCCGGAACGGGACGAGCATCTGGTCAGTCCTCCCTTGCTTTACGGCAAGACCGAAGGCTCGACCCCGTTCCGGTTGGTCCTTCATGTCGGCGATGTCGGTCATACGCTCGTCGTCGGCCCCACTGGCGCCGGCAAGTCGGTGCTGCTCGCGCTGATGGCGCTGCAGTTCTGCCGCTACCGCAACGCTCAGATCTTCGCCTTCGACTTCGGCGGCTCTATCCGCGCCGCGGCGCTCGCCATGGGCGGCGACTGGCACGATCTCGGAGGGCGCCTCACCGAAGGCATGGACGCCTCCGTTTCGCTGCAGCCGCTCGCCCGGGTTCATGACACATACGAGCGCGCCTGGGCGGCTGACTGGATCGTCGCGATCCTGACGCGCGACGGCGTCCCAATCACCCCGGACGCAAAGGAGCATATCTGGGCGGCGCTGACGTCGCTTGCCTCGGCTCCCGTCGAGGAGCGCACCATCACCGGGCTCAGCGTGCTTTTGCAGGCCAATGACCTGAAGCAGGCATTGCGCCCGTACTGTGTCGGAGGCGCGCACGGCCGATTGCTCGACGCCGAGGCCGAACACCTCGGCCAGGCATCCGTGCAGGCTTTCGAGATCGAAGGGCTGGTGGGCACACAAGCCGCGCCGGCTGTCCTGTCCTATCTGTTTCATCGCGTCAGTGACCGGCTCGATGGGCGTCCAACGCTGCTCATCATCGACGAAGGCTGGCTTGCCCTCGATGACGAGGGGTTTGCTGGACAGTTGCGCGAGTGGCTGAAGACGCTGCGCAAGAAGAACGCCAGCGTCGTCTTCGCCACCCAGTCACTTGCCGATATCGACAATTCGACTGTTGCGCCGGCAATCATCGAAAGCTGTCCAACCCGGCTGCTGTTGCCCAACGAACGCGCGGTTGAGCCGCAAATTACCGCCATCTATCGCCGCTTCGGCCTGAACGACCGCCAGATCGAAATCCTGGCACGAGCGACACCCAAGCGCGATTACTACTGCCAGTCCCGTCGCGGCAACCGTCTCTTCGAACTCGGCCTGTCCGAGGTCGGCCTCGCGCTCTGCGCCGCGTCCTCGAAGAGCGATCAGGCCCTGATCGGCAGCATCATCGCCGAGCATGGCCGCCACGGCTTCCTGGCGGCCTGGCTGCGTGCCCGCGACGTCGGCTGGGCCGCCGATCTCATTCCCAACCTCACCCTTCCCGAACCTGAAAAGGATCCTCAACCATGACTGTTCGTCAAAGCCGCCCGCGCGCCCTTTTTCTGGTCGCGGGGATGCTCGCCGCGCCGCTCGCGATCTCGCCGATGATGACGGCGCCAGCGCATGCCTTCATCGTGTTTGATCCATCGAACTATTCCCAGAATGTTCTGACGGCCGCGCGTTCGCTGCAGCAGATCACAAACCAGATCACCTCGCTTCAGAACCAGGCCCAGATGCTGATCAACCAGGCGCGCAACCTGGCGAGCCTGCCTTTGTCCTCGCTCCAGCAACTGCAACAGTCGGTGCAACGCACGCAACAGCTTCTCGGGCAAGCGCAGAACATCGCCTTCGACGTCGAGCAGGTCGACAAGGCCTTTCAGCAGCAATACGGCGGCGTCTCGCTCTCCGCGTCCGACCGAGAGCTCGTCACGGAGGCGCGCTCGCGCTGGCAAAACACGGTAGGCGGCCTTCAGGACGCCATGCGCGTCCAGGCGGGCGTCGTCGGAAACATCGAGACCGGCCGCGCGCAGATGTCGGCGCTGGTCGGTGCCAGCCAATCGGCGACCGGAGCGCTGCAGGCGACGCAAGCTGGCAATCAGCTTCTTGCGCTCCAGGGCCAGCAGCTCGCGGACCTGACCGCTGTGGTCGCCGCCAACGGCCGCGCCCAGGCTCTGGCTGAGGCCGAACGTGCTGCCGCGGTCGATCAGGGCCGCGAGCAACGCCGCCGCTTCCTGGCGCCAGGCTCTGGCTACCAGGCCGGCTCGGTCCAGATGTTCAACCGCGGAGGTCGATGACGATGGACGGCAAAACCCTCGCTCGCGCGGTGGGTGTCATCTTTGTTGCGGCCGCAATCGCGGCGGCCGCGCTCGGTATGAGCCGGAAGGAGAACAAGCCGGCGGGCGAGGGCGCGCATACAACCGCAGGCTTGATGCCGAACCCGCTTCGCGATGGCCTGCGCCGCTGCCAGGCCCTTGGCGAGGCTGCTCTGCGTGACGATGGATGTGCGCAACTGTGGACCGAGCAGCGCGATCGCTTCCTCGGTCTCAAAGAGCCATCTGGGCGTCCGATAGGCGAGCCGGACGCTTCGCAGTCGCCAGGTGCTGCCACGCGCGGGGGCCAATAGACATGGGCAATACGGGTGTCATCGACCAATTCCTGTCCACCTTCACCCGCTACATCGACAGCGGCTTTGGCCTGCTCGGCGGCGAGGTCGCTTTCGTCGCGACCACGCTGATCGTCATCGACATCACGCTTGCCGCGCTCTTCTGGAGCTGGGGCGCTGACGACGACATCCTTGCTCGGCTTATCAAGAAGACGCTCTTTGTCGGTGTCTTCGCCTACCTAATCTCCAACTGGAACGGTCTCGCTCAAATCGTGTTCGAGAGTTTCTCCGGTCTTGGTCTCAAGGCGAGTGGAACCGGTTTTTCGGCACAGGACCTGCTGCACCCCGGCAAGGTGGCGCAAACCGGCCTCGATGCGGGGCGACCATTGCTTGAGGCGATCTCCGGTTTGATGGGCTACGTCTCCTTCTTTGAAAACTTCATCCAGATCGCTTGCCTGCTCTTTGCCTGGGCGCTCGTCCTGCTCGCCTTCTTCATCCTGGCGGTGCAGCTCTTTGTGACGCTGATCGAGTTCAAGCTGGCGACGCTGGCCGGCTTTGTGCTGATCCCCTTCGGGCTCTTCGGCAAGACGGCCTTCATGGCCGAACGGGTGCTCGGCAACGTCATCTCGTCCGGCATCAAGGTTCTGGTGCTTGCCGTCGTCATCGGCATAGGATCGACGCTCTTCGGCGAATTCACCCAAGGCTTCGGCGGCGAGAGCCCCACCATCGACCAGGCCATGGCGATCGTGCTCGCGGCGCTATCGCTGCTTGGCCTCGGCATCTTCGGTCCCGGCATCGCCAACGGCCTCGTCGCTGGTGGACCGCAGCTTGGCGCCGGTGCGGCCGTCGGCACTGGCCTTGCCGCGGGCGGCATGGCGGTTGCGGGCTATGGCGTAGCCGGCATGGCGGCGCGAGGTGTCACAGCGGCCGCCTCGGGCGCGATGTCAACCGCGCGTGGCGCCACGTCACTCGCTGGCGGCGCCTCGGCCGCTTATAGGCATGGCGCTGCCGGCCAGGCTGGCGCGGCAGGCATCGCCTCGGGCTTGGGCGGCATTGCGCGCGCTGGCGCTTCGGCGGCAGCCTCGCCCCTCAAGCGCGCCGCCGCAAACACCGGTCAATCGCTGAAGTCCAGCTTCGCCTCCAGCGCCAGTTCGGCCGCTGAAATCGCCGGTGGTTCGATCGGAGGTGCTGCGGTGTCAACCGCGGCTCCTCCCTCCGGCGCGGGCAATCCGTCCGGCACTCAAGGACAGCCGGAATGGGCCAGACGTCTGCAGCGCTCTCAGCGCCTCGCTCACGGCGCCCAGACCGCCGCCCACGCGGTACGCGCCGGCGACAGCCATGGCGGCGGAGCTTCGATCTCTTTTTCTGAAGGCAAATGACGAAATGAACATCTTCAGGCGACCCGCCGTCCACTACGGCAAGACCCCTCGACCGGAAACCCCCTATCAAAAGGCGCAGCAGATCTGGGACGAGCGCATCGGCTCTGCCCGCGTGCAGGCACGCAACTGGCGCGCCATGGCTTTCGGGTCGCTCATCCTGTCGGCAGGCCTCGCAACATCACTGGTCTGGCAATTGGGCCGCGGTACCGTCGTGCCCTGGATCGTGCAGGTCGATACTTTAGGCCAGGCGCAAGCGATCGCGCCCGCGATCGCCGACTATAAGCCGACCGATCCTCAAATAGAGTGGCATCTCGCCCGCTTTGTCGAACAGGTGCGCTCCATCCCCGCAGATCCGATCATTCTGCGCCAAGACTGGCTGCGCGCCTATGATTGGACCACCGACCAGGGCGCAGCGGCGCTCAACGACTATGCTCGCGCCAGCGACCCTTTCTCCAGGGTCGGCAAGCAGCAGGTCGCGGTCGAGATTTCTTCGGTTATCCGGGCCTCGCCGGGCTCCTTTCGTGTCGCCTGGATCGAGCGCCACTATGAAAACGGCCAGCTTTCCAGCGCCGAGCGCTGGACAGCAATCCTGACAATCGTGACGCAGATGCCGAACGACGCCGAACGCCTTCGCGCGAACCCCCTCGGAATCTACGTCAACGCCATCAACTGGTCGCGGGAGATGAGCCAATGAGCCCGACATCGCGGCTTGCTGCCGGCACGATTTTCTCAAGATACTTGCTGTCGGCCATGCTGGTCTCGGGGACGACGCTGCTGGCGAGCTGCGCAACGCCTTTGAAGAAGCCGCCGCAGATCAGCTATGATACCTATGTTCCGCCCTTGCCGCCGGCGCCCGCCGCCGCGATTGACCAAAGGCCGAAACCCCTCCGCGTTCCATCCGGCTGGGCTCCCGCGCACGGCGGCGCCATCGGCGAAACGCCGGCCGCGCGTGTCGAGAACGCAAACGCTGCGGCGCGTGTGGAGCCGCGCCGGGACGGTTACTACAATGCCATTCAGATCTACCCGTGGAGCGAAGGAGCGCTTTATCAGGTCTACGCCGCGCCTGGCCAGATAACGGATATCGCACTCGAGCCGGGCGAGAGCCTGACCGGCGACGGTCCGATCGCCGCCGGTGATACCGCGCGCTGGATCATCGGCGACACCGAAAGCGGGTCCGGCATGGCCCGGCGCGTCCACGTCCTGGTGAAACCCTCCCGGGCGGACATCACAACCAACCTCATCATCGCCACGGACCGGCGCAGCTATATGCTTGAGTTGCGTGCAGGCGCGAAGCCATACATGCCCGCCGTTGCGTGGTCCTATCCGGCTGTGAAAGTGGGGCCCCTACAGACCGTCGCCACGACGCCGGTCATACCGGACGTTACAATGCGCAACTATCGCTACGGCTTTACAGGAGACAGCCCACCATGGAAGCCGGTTAGTGTCTACGACGACGGCCGAAGGGTCTATGTCGAGTTTCCGCGCGGCATCGTGCAAGGCGAGATGCCACCCATTTTCGTCATCGGTCCGGACGGCGAGGCTGAAATCACCAACAGCCGCGTCTATCAAAACGTCCTGATCGTCGACCGTCTTTTTGGTGCGGCCGAACTGCGTCTTGGCGCCGGCAAGCGGCAGCAGACGGTAAGGATCGTCCGCACCGACGGAGGAAGAACCGATGGGTTTTGGCGCAGGCTAGGCGACAGCGCCGCGTCGAAGGTGCCGAACTCGACGCAGAGGGGAGCGATCCAGCCATGAGCGAGAAGGATATGGCCGTCGAACCCATGCGCCTTCGCGCCGACCCGCCGCGCGTGACACGTCTGTCGCGCAAGATGCTCGCAGGCATCGGCTTCGTAGCCTCGCTCGCTATCGGGGGCGCGCTGATTTACGCTTTGCGGGACGCGAATACGATCAAGCAGGGCGAAGAGCTCTACCCCACCTCCAATCGGCCGTCCGCTGACGGACTGGCACGCCTGCCGCGCGACTATTCCGGCCCGATTCTTGGGCCGCCGCTGCCTGGTGATCTCGGCCGGCCGATCCTCGATGCCCAAAACAAGGGACAGGCCGTCGTGCCTCCCTCGATCGCAAGCCTGGCGATCGACGAAGCCGAGCAACGCCGGCGGGCTGAGGAGGAGGCCGCGAGAACCTCGCGCGTCTTCTTCCAGACAGGGCAAGGAGACGCCAGGACCGCCGAAGCGTCCCCCCCTGCCGTTAACGACCTTGCCAGTCGGGTCGGTCAGCCGACTGCACCGGATCGCCAGCTCTCCTTCCTGTCCGCCGCCGCAGACCGGCGTACCGTGGCCCCGGATCACGTCACGCCTCCCGCGTCACCTTACGTGCTTCAGGCCGGTGCCGTGATCCCGGCCGCGCTCATTACGGGTATCCGGTCGGACCTGCCCGGCCAGATCAGCGCTCAAGTAACCGAAAACGTCTATGACAGTCCCACCGGCCGCTCGCTGCTCATCCCGCAAGGCACTCGCATTATCGGGCAGTATGATAACGGAATTGGCTCGGGGCAGCGTCGCGTGCTGCTGGTCTGGAACAGGCTGATCTTTCCCAACGGACGCTCCATCGTTTTGGACCGGCAGCCTGGCACGGATGCTCAGGGCTATGCCGGCCTGGAGGACGAAGTCGACTATCACTGGGGCGAGTTGTTCAAGGCCGCAGCGTTGTCGACCGTTCTGAGCGTCGGCGCGCAGGCCGGTTCTTCCGACCAGGACAGCGATATCGTGCGTGCTCTGCGCAGCGGCGCTTCTGACAGCGTCAGCCAGGTAGGCGAACAGGTCGTTCAGCGGCAGTTCGCTATCGCCCCGACGCTCACGATCCGACCTGGGTTTCCTGTCCGCGTCCTCGTTACCCGAGATCTTGCGCTCGAACCATATGGAAGTTGACATGACCAAGTTGAAGCTCGCCACGATCGCCGACGACAAACCGGTGAAGATCACGGTGGAGCTGTCAGCGACCCTGCCGCCAACCTCACTTTGCCGTGTTCCGAGACGGTCGAATACTCGCCCCCTGAGGTCGATGGTGAGCGACACCGTTTCCTATCAGACGATTGCCGGCGTAAACCGGATCGCAAAGAGTTCGACGGCTCGCGCCACCTCCAGGGACACAGCGCGCAAGGGCCTGGGTTGCCTACCGGATAGCCGCTGGACGTCGCCTGTTACAATGTCGACGCCGAGGGCTTGCAAATACGCATGAAGGCTTCGGCCGGAAATACCGGCACGGTGGCGGCGGATAAGGTCACGATCGGTTGGTCATTAGAATTGGGCTTGCTCTCGATACAGGGGACAGCAATGATCATCGTTTACTCCGCTGGGCCATCGAAGGCTTAAAAGCCGACTGTCCATGCCGTCGGCAGGAGATTGTCATGAAGAAGCTTACTTCTCGTGAGGATACATCCGACATCCTGTCAAACAAGGGCAAGCTACTGCCCGATCTTGAGGCGCTCTACAAAGACATTCACGCTCATCCGGAACTGTCGATGCAGGAGACACGAACAGCGGGCATTGCCGCTGACAGGCTCAATGACGCCGGTTACGAGGTAACCGCCGGGGTGGGCAAAACAGGTGTCGTGGGACTGCTCCGCAACGGCAAGGGGCCGACGGTGATGCTGCGTGCCGACATGGACGCGCTTCCAATCGCCGAGAACACCGGCCTTGCCTATTCCAGCAAGGTCACGGCCACGGACCCGGAAGGGAAAACGGTCCCGGTAGGGCATATGTGCGGTCACGACATGCACGTCGCATGGCTGGTCGGTGCGGCGACACTGTTTTCGAAGACGCGCAAAGACTGGAAGCGTACATTGATGGCCGTCTTCCAGCCCGGTGAAGAAACCGCCCAAGGTGCCCAGGCCATGATCGATGACGGCCTGCTGGAACGCTTCCCCACGCCTGATGTCGTGCTTGGCCAGTATGTCATGGTCGGTCCGTCGGGCACTGTTGCCGGCAGCGCGGGACCAATCACCTCCGCGGCGGACAAGAAGAAATAGCTACATGAAAGATGCCCTACTTAAGATATTCGACCAGAACGACAAAGAGAGGCGCCTCGAGGTGCATTTCAGACAGGCGCAGTGGGCCGGAAGCGGACTGTCCGGTACTGGGGGTAAAAGAACGGGTCCGCGTAACTGACAAACTCGGGGGGATATCTTCGCATACACCTTTGTCGAAGGGGATACCTCCCGGAGCGAAAGGCCCTGCCGGCCGAGACCAGCGGAGCGAATGTGGGGTGATGAGTAAATGTGGATCGCGAGTGGATTGCCCGCGCTAGGTGACCTTATTTTCAGCCGCCCATCATCTTGGCCATCGCGCAGAAATCCAAGTGCGACTTGTTGATCGTGGTATCGCCGCAGTCTTTCAACACAGCCTACTGTTCATCGGGTTTCATGGACTGCCTATAACGAGCATTGGCCGCTTCTGGCGCAGGTGGGTTGACAAAAAGCAGCCAGTCAAACAGTTTCCAATTTGAGGGACCAACGCGGGGATACATTGTGAAGAAGACATACCAAAAGCCGGTGCTGACCAAACGTGAACGTCTGTCGTCGATTACCGCTCAGAGCACCCCCATTTCAGGGCCGGTCCTCACCTGATTGCCTCTCTCCTAAGGTGATCGCATAAAGCCCGCCGGCCAGAGCCAGCGGGCTTTTCATTTGAGATTTGTCCGTTTCGTGGTGGCGGGTGGCCAATTGTTACCAACCGCGGCAACTATTGCGGAGACTAACCCGTTCCCGCATCTAAACTCGGCCCAGAACGCGGCCCCCGGGCTTCTTCGGCGATCACCAAAAGCGCCTCCAATGTGACTGCGATTCCGGACATCAGCGCGGAAATATCAGTGTTCCCGCCGGGCAACGCTAGTTCATTCGCCCTGCTTTGCATGCTCGCGCTCAGTTCCTTGAGTTTCATGCGCAGGTCGTCGTCCATGTTTACACTCCCGTTTCGGCCCTCAGAGGAACGCGCTGATGGAGAACCAGTTCCGGTGATTTGTGGTCGTGTGAGCTATTCAAACCCGCGTATTCCAGCAGCGAGGCTTGAGCCTGAAACAGGTCAACCAAGTGAGCGGAGGACGCCCAGACGCATAGTCCGTAGGCCGTCGCGAAGGAGATCAAAAGGGCGCTGGCGATAGGTAGACGGTGCATGGCTAGGCTGGTCCTCTTTTTTGCAGACCCGTGCACAACCACCTGCAACCCGATCGGTTCGCAATAAGAAACTTACCTTGTTAGCGTGGTTAAAGAACCGTTTCGACGACATAGACGCGTGTCTGATCGGACAGAAAGTCAAAGCCGAGACGACGCCCTGAGGAAGACCAGAGGCGTCATCAGGCTTAACGGACCAACGCAGCGATCATGTGGTGAAGTGACGTAATGAAATCCATTACGACGATGGCAGCGGCGAGAATTGTCATAATTTTTGCTGTTCATGACAGGTCTCTCTGATTGTTGACCCGCTGGAAGGCTCTCCCTTCTCGATTTCGCTGATGGCGCTCATGCGCAGGCATTGCAGTCGATGCGGTCTTCATAAGGTTCATAGTTTTCTCCACCTATGAGCGGAGATAAGCCTACGGACAGTTGGCGACACCAACCACCAGATACCTTGCCCCGGCTTTTCAGCCCTGATGTCGGCCCGCGTGTCCAAAAGCTTTCGCTGGATCCTGAGAAGAACCCGGCGGGGCAAGGCTGCGACTTTGAACGGGAAGCGAATGCGCCGAGTCTCTACTCGCCTGCCCACTCTGTGCGCCACACGCGATCGATACCTTGCACAAGCACCTCATAACCATGTGAGGCGGCTGCTTTCGCAGCCTTGATAGCGGCCAACACAGCATCGCTGTTGGAGTTCTACGGGGATTCCTTCCCGTCGTAGCGGACGTTCCAGCCATCACCTTCCTTGAAGACGTAATACCTCGCAGTCGCCATACGCGGCGCTCCCCCCGATTGCTTCAACCCGAGAGGAAAATTAGCAAGGTCTAATTTCGATGCAACCATCATTCCCAACGATGACGGCCAGGAGCTCGTTCGAACATCAGATGGCCCGTGACGCTTTTCATCCGGGGCAGGCAAGCAACGTGCGCGGAACAAATTTCGCGCATTCAAGTTAGTAGGGGTTGGTTACGGGGGACTCCGCGATGCTTCTTGCCTTGGACGACGCGAGATCGACGGCCGTGTTGGCCGGCAGAGGAACAGATGCGGAAATCTTCGGCGTGATTGATCTCACCAGTAAAACAGAAACCCGGATCGGCGTCATCAGCTTGGGGCGCGCCATCCAGTTCGTCGCCAACGCGTCCGTGCTTGGCTACGACGTTCGCGGTGCAATGGTCCTGTACGGAGAACCTAAAACGCCAAGCTTGAGGGTATGGGACTGCGAACATCTATGGACGCAATTTGGTGGCGCTCTGCTCCAGCCTACCGAGCGTTCTACAGATCTCGGCTGATTGAGTTGCCCTAGGATAACATTTTGGCATAACGAGCAAAAGAAATGGCGCTACAAACGGACACCATGCCGGTATGGACGGGTGGCCGGCTATCTTATTCTGGGAACATAGCCGTTAGATCGAAACCTCGAACCTGTGAATCCTCTCAGCTGGAAAACGCAATGGAAAGCATGTTGGGTAACTGTTGATTCAACCATTGCTGGTATTATGTTGAGGTAGGGTGGCGGCCCCGACGGTGCGGCAGGGGTGCTGGGTTGTCGGAGCCGCCCGCGCAGTCAGGTTGGATTTGGCGGCGCTGTTCCAAAGTAGGACAGCGCGGTCAATGAACCGTTAAAATCTTCCGGAACTAATTAAGCGTATGCTAATTGAATCGCGGTTTGCGAGGGCTGTGCATGCGTTTGAAGTTCGTGGCGCCCTTGATTCCCAACCTTGTTGAGAAGCCTCCGGACGGCGAAGGTTGGATTCACGAAGTCAAGTTCGACGGCTATCGATCGCAACTCGTTATCGATGACGACGGCACGCGCATCTACACGCGCAAGCGCCGCTCGTCACCATGTCCTATAGCTATCTGGATTGGGGTGAGCGACTTACGGATTTGTAAGGAGATCCATCCGGCGCGGCCTTGCCGGGCGAAGCCTTCTTATTGACGGCCCGCTGCCTGGGGGTTCGCGGGCAGCGGGCCTTTAGTTTCGGCGGGTGGAGGCCCGCCGGGCAGCAAATGTGCCGTTCGCTGCCGATGGTTATGGTCAGCTGGCGCCCCCTGACTGAGCTACTTACCGATTCGTAAGGGCGTGCCGCCCATGGAAGTCGCCGTCCTACTGCCGAGCCTTTGTTTGAACAGAGCTGAAAATCTGTTTGGAAGGTCGGGCGCCATTGATGACTTCGACGCCAGAACACAAAACCAAGCAGGGTTCAGCTCATATATGCAGCCGAAAAACAAAGTGATTTCTTGCCGCCCCAAATCGTCCAGAATCGAGGCGTTGGTCAGCTAGATCGAACACGACGGAGAGGTCGATGAGATTGTCGGTACTTGCTGTGGCGAGCGCGATTTTGTCGCTGACATTTAGTGCTCAGGCAGCGCCGCTGCCGATTGGCGCGCCGGTACACGATGGCCTGATGCAGCAGGCGCGAGTGACGTGTGCATACCTAACCCGGGACGGCTACTGCGTCCGACCGCACAGAGTGCACAAACATAGGGGATATCGGCACCGCTACCACCACCACTATCGGCGGATCTATGAGCCGCCGTACTACGGGCGCTACTATCGCCCCCGGCCGATCATCCGGGTCATTCCTAACTATCCACCGTTTTATGATGATGGCTGGGTCTATTGAGAAGGGCGGCGCAAACGTCGCGCCGTCGGGGAGCGTCGCCTCCCGGCAGCCAGCCTCACCTTTGCCCAGGTCGCCAAAACAAACCCAGCGTCGAACGCTGGTTGGAGTATTTCATGAACATTCGAATTCTTATCGCCGCAGGTGCCCTTGCGTTGGCCAGCCCACTCGCGGCACCGGCAAACGCGCAAGAGACGTTCGATTGCACCGATGGCTGCTCGGGCCATCAGGCTGGGTATGATTGGGCGCAAAGGAACGACATCACCGACGAAAGCGATTGCGACGGGAATAGCCGGTCCTTCAACGAGGGCTGCCAAGCGTACGTCGATGAGCAATCAACCGAACCAGTTCAGCGCTATCAACCCAACGACGGAAACGACGACGAAGATAGCGGCGAATGAACAGACACAACGAAAAACCCGCCGGCCCTTCGGATCCGTTGATCCAGGCGCACCGGCCGAACAGATGAAGGAGCCTGCCGGCTAGGACCGTGTGGTGAACCAATGGAGCCCCAAACCCAACTCACTTGCTGACCTTAGAAAATTGAAGGGCTTGGGAGTTAAGGTGATGACAATTTACCTGGTTGAAGAAATGCGCGAGTCGTTACCAAGTCTCAGACAATCGATGCGCCTTCACCACGAGCAGCTGCCTCGAAGTCCACTGGTCGAACGATCACCTCAGGACCTTGGCTAAAAGAATGGGTCCGCGTCACTGACGAATTTCGGGGGAATATCTTCGCATTCACCTTTGTCGGGGGGATACCTCCCGGAGAGAAGGGCCCCGCCGGCCGAAGCCAGCGGAGCGAATGTGGGGTGATGAGTAAATGTGGGTCGCGAAAGGGATTGCCCGCGCGACGTGAACTTATTTTCAGCCGCCCATCATCTTGGCCATCGCGCAGAAATCCGAGTGCGACTTGTTTATCGTGGTATCGCCGCAGTCTTTCAACACAGCTTTCTGTTCATCGGGTTTCATGGACATCCATGCGGTCTTGAAATCCGCTTCCGACCTCAACGTTTTCATGCCGGCATCGGTGAAGAACGGGGACATCTTTGCCGGATCGTCGAGTGCGGAGGTGTTGCCAGCGAGTGCTGAACCCGTCATCAATGCGAGCGCCACTGCGCCCAGGTGAGCATCTTGATATTCATCTAAATTTCCTCCTTCGGTCATTCAACACGAGTGACCTGAAAGGGGAACGTCCACTTCGGAACTGTGTTTACTGCAAGCGATGACAAAGCTATCAGACCTTTGCCGCCGCAGCTTGGCACACCGAAAATCCATTGCGTAGGATCCAAGGCGCGCGCTCAAAGCAGAACCCCGCCTGGGTCGGTGAACGCAGCAGGACGCATCAGAAGCGGGCACTCGGCTGATTGTCAGAGGTCGACTTTTGCGTTGTCGCCAACCTCTGGCTTGGCGCCAGTGACTGCCGCGAACACCATCTTTGCCGTGGCGACGACCAACCCCGGGCTATCCCACAGTTCGCCTTCGTCCGGTTTGACGGTTATCAGACGGATTTCGGGATCGTCCGCGTTCTCCCACCAGGCGCCGTCGGTCTTCTCCCACAGCTCGGTGATTTTCTGCCTGTCGTTTGTCACCGCAGCGGACCCGGAAATGGTGACGTACTTATAATGACTGCTGTCGCTCCAGGCCAAAGTGACTTTCGGGTATTTCGACAGCTGCTTGTTCTTTGCACCGTCATTGTTGACGAGGAAATAGATCGCGTTCTCATCACGTTGCACACGCGCAGAAAGCGGCCGAGCGCGATTGTACTCGCCGTCCCATGTCACGAACATGCAGATGTCGATTTGTTTGGCGAGCTCCCAGACCCGGTCCGTCGCCTCGGTGGGGGTGAGGTCTGTCTCCTGCTCTCGACGCTTGGTCATACGGTATCCTCCGCTGATTGGTGTGTTCGTACAACTCGCGTTGGGTCGCGACGTTCCCGTGGAAGTTCGCAGTCCGTCAGTAGACGGGCTGTCGAAATCAACTTGCCTGGCGTTTGGGATCGGTTTGCGCGTGATGAAGCGCCACAACGCCTGAGCGCTGATGCGACGCGTGCAGAGATCATTGAAACCTTTTGTATCCTGCGCCGTTGTCGGCCGAATGTCCCAAGCGAAATCCACTCCGAAACCAGTCAGCAATGCCAAAGCACCGGGCGCCGCTAAGCCGCGTCTGGAGAAAGTTGCGGTTGAGGTCGTGTCAGAGGCGGTGGACGAAGCTTCGCCACCACCGGAAATCGTCGAGCCCGATCCGGAGTTCACACCCCAGCAGGTCGAGGAAGCGCGCAAGAAGTATTTGCTCAAGCGTTTCTGGATCAGCGCGCGCGGATATTGGAGCCGCAACGGCGACCGGCTCGCTTGGCCGTGCACGATTGGGCTCTTGGCTCTGATCTGTATCAATGTCGGATTCCAGTACGGTATCAATGTCTGGAATCGCTCGATTTTCGATGCCATCGAGAGCCGCGACGCCCACACCGTCTATTTTCTCAGCGTGGTCTTCCTGCCGCTCGTCGCCGGAAACGCCGGCCTCGTCGTTGCGCAAGTCTTTCTTCGTATGACGATGCAGCGTCGCTGGCGCTCCTGGCTCACCACGTCGGTCATCGGCCGCTGGCTGGCCAACGGCCGCTATTATCAGCTGAACCTCGTCAGCGGCGATCATCAGAACCCTGAAGCTCGCATCGCCGAGGATTTGCGAATCGCCACGGAGTCGCCCGTCGATTTCGTCGCCGGGGTCACTTCCGCATTTCTGGCGGCCTCAACCTTTATCGTCGTGCTCTGGACGATCGGCGGTGCACTCACCCTGCCGATTGGCGGGTCGAGCGTCACGATCCCCGGCTTCCTCGTCATCACCGCGGTGATCTATGCCGCCATCACCTCCACCTCGATGGTGTTTATCGGCCGCCACTTCGTTGAGCTCTCGGAGAAGAAAAATCAGAGGGAAGCCGAATTCCGCTACACACTGACGCGCGTGCGTGAAAACGGCGAGAGCATTGCATTGCTCGGCGGCGAGGAAGAGGAGCGCAGCGGTATCGACAACACCTTTGGCCATGTCCTGAAACAATGGGCGTTGCTGACCGGCCAGCACATGCGCACCGCCTTGGTATCGCAGGGTTCGAGCCTTTTCGCGCCGGTCGTGCCGGTCCTGCTCTGCGCGCCGAAATTCCTTGAGGGCAGCATGACGCTTGGACAGGTCATGCAGGCGGCCTCGGCCTTCGCCATCGTGCAGGGCGCATTCGGGTGGCTTGTCGACAACTACCCGCGCCTCGCCGACTGGAACGCCTCCGCGCGCCGCATCGCCTCGCTGATGATGTCGCTCGACGGGCTCGAGCGTGCGGAGCAGAGCGATGCCCTTGGACGTATCAACCGCGGCGAAACCGACGGCTGCGCAATGCTGAGCCTGAAAGATCTCTCCGTGTCGCTCGACGACGGCACCGCAGTGGTCGAGGAGACCGAGGTCGCGATCGCGGCTGGCGAACGCGTGCTGGTGTCAGGCGAATCGGGGTCAGGCAAGAGCACCTTGGTGCGGGCGATCGCGGGCCTGTGGCCGTGGGGTGGCGGCAGCGTGAATTTCCATCCCGACAAGCGGATGTTCATGTTGCCGCAACGGCCTTACGTCCCCTCCGGCACGCTTCGCCGTGCCGCGGCCTATCCCGGCGCTGCCGACAACTGGACGCTGAAAGAGATCAGGGCCGCACTCGACAAGGTGGGACTAGGTCATCTGAACGACAGGATCGAGGAGGAAGCGCCCTGGGACCAGACGCTGTCTGGTGGGGAAAAGCAGCGGCTCGCATTCGCGCGACTTCTTTTGCACGCGCCAGATATTGTCGTGCTGGATGAAGCGACGGCGGCGTTGGACGAGAAGAGCCAGGATAAGATGATGGAGACCATCATCCACGAATTGCCTGATGTCACCATCATCAGCGTTGCGCATCGAGTCGAACTGGAGGCCTACCACAGCCGCAAGATCACCCTGGAGCGGCGCAAGGGGCGCGCAAAGCTTGTTAGCGATATCGATCTGATCCCGCGCAAGGGCGGGCGCAAGTTGCTTGCAAGCCTTCTTCGGCGCCGGCGTTCCAAGTAAGCCAACGCTAACGAGCCCGACGAAAGGGAGTTCGTGGCGGGTTCGTCTAGCGTAGCAGGCCTTCGTCGTCGAACGCATCCCAGCCCTTCAAATCTGGCGGGGGTCGATTGTCATCTCGCTTGCTCCTGGGACTACGAGCCTTGGCGCTACCCTTGCCAGCTCGAGTCAACGCGGCCTTGCCGGCATCGCGCCGTCTGTTGTCTGCAATTTCCCGCGCGTCGTCCTCCCGCCAGGCGCTTGGCAGGTCTCGGTGAAGGACGTCCTCGATGTGCTTCGGGTGGAAAACATGAAAGGTCACGGCCTTCGACCGCCGCGCATCTTAACCGTCCGCTTGCCGATGCTCTGCAGCCCCCCGTCTTTGAGCCACTTGTGACGTTCGCGTGCAGAAATCGTCAGAATATCCTCAACCTCGCGCGGCAGGACTGGGTGCACGTCAACGGTTTCAAGCATCTTGGCGATGTTGTCCGAGGCCGCTTCGAACTCTTCCGCATCGTCTTCGTGCGTCCGCAGTGCGATGCGTCCAGTGTCGGCCTTGACGTATTTCCTCACCGCCCACGGCAGGCGGGCGCGCACTTCACGCTCGATCCGTTTCGTGCGAACCGCGGAGCCAAGCGTCGCGGAGGGCGACAACGGCCACTCGGCAATCAATGACAGTGGAGCGCTCATGCCTCGTCCGGAACTGCGATCTTGACGAGGGAACATTGCCCAGCGATGCCAATCAGAATCACCCGCCAGTTGCTCAACATGTCGAGTTCTCGTGATGGACGAACCGGACAACCCTGTGGATATAAGATGGTAGACATCTACAGACTTTCCAGCACCCCCGCGTCTCGCGCGGGGCGCGGATACGAATTTCGGTTGGGGGCGTTCCCGCTCGGCGTCGAGGTCGCAGAATGCAGATGCACCTGACACGGTCCAACAATCACTTCTCGGGCGTGTTGCGGATCTCTTCATTGCGGACGAAATAGTCGCTGGCCGCCGCCATGACCGCCAGAAAGGCGGCGCCATATCGCGCGAAGCCGAAGGCCTCCGCAGCCGCAATTTTTGCGCCGCGCTTATGCACATTGACAAATTCAGCCGCCACGTCCCGAACTTCAGCTGCGGTCTTGCCGAACAGCGCGCGCTCATTGACTGTTGGCCGGAATGCCCGGCCGATGAGATGACCAACCAACAGCCCTCCCGCCGAGCCCGTTATCATCTTGGCTCGATCGAGATTCGTCACGGCGCGACGCTTGTCAGCAGGATACCGGCTTGAGCTTGCATCGGCGTGCCCGCCGCTGGTCGATAGCGCCGCGTTCGCTTCGACACTTCCCGCAGGAAGATTGGCGTCAGCACTCCTTCTTCCCGCATCGAAAACGGCAACGGCGCCGAGGGCTACGGCCGCCGCCGTGCCGCCATTCTCTTTGACCGCATCGGAGACGCCACCCAACACTGCGGCAACCTTCCGTTTGGCGTAGTGCGTAGAGACATCCACAAAATGCCTGGGTTGCAGCCGGCGGGTTACCTCGCTTACCGGGCCGAACAGCGCCTGCCGTTCAGCGCGGCTCTGCACCAGAATATCCCGGATCTCACTGCTGGGTTGAGCCATAACGTATCCCCTGCTTCAAGGCTGCGAGGTCTGTCCGCACCTGATTGACGGTCTCGACGGGCGTGATGGTCCACCCAATCAGCGCGCGCTTGGCGAGATAAAGGGACACCAAACCGGCCCCGATCAAAACAAGGCCGACAATTAGACAGGCGAACAACGGGCCAACCCCGAAATGGATCATCGCAAGGATGAGGAACTGGACCAGAGCGAACGCCGCCAAAACGAAAAACATGGCGGCTGCCATGCCGCATGCGCCGGACGACACGAGTGAGGTGGACTTCACTCGCATTTCCGCCTTTAGCAGGCGCAGATCGAGGCGCATCAACGAAGCAAATTGGCTTGCCGCGTCGCCTAGCACGCTCCCGAAGGGCCGGTGATCCATTTCATCGTCCATGCGAATGATCCTTTCTCAGGACCGGTCGGAGCTTCGCATCATCCGCGTCAGGACCACGCCAGCTAGGATTCCGACGCCAAAAAAGGCGGCAGGCTGACGCTGCGCGAATTTCGTGACGGAATCGAGCAACTCGCCGACGTTGCGGTCCCTGATATCGGTCGAGATACGCTCGACACCTTCAGCAGCACTGCGCACCATGCTTGCTACCTGCGGTGATTGCTTTTCGATGCCGTCTGCCGCGTCCTTCACGGAATGGGCGATGTTGGCAATGGCGTCGGCGCCCGCGGTCTTGTTGGACTCGACAGCCTCCTTGAAGGCGCCCGCGGCATCCGAGGCGACAGACCCGGCATAATCCTTGGCGTCGCTCGACACAGTGGCGGCGGCATTCTTCAGATGCGCCGCGGTCTCGGCCGCACTCGTCTTCAACTTGCCGAGAGCTTCCTTGCTGGTCGCGGCACGTTCACTGTCTGGGTTGCCCCGCCAGCCATTCTCGTTGGCGGTACCTGATTGCGAAAAGTCGTCTGTGGTTGGCGTGTTCACGATATTTCACTCCTGTTGCTAGGAGTTGAACTTCCCCACCATCAAGCGGTTCCGGCAGCCAACAAAAATCCTTCACTTGGTCGCATCCTCAGCGTGTGCGCACCGAATGCGCCCTGCATGCGCTTGCCGTCTCAAACTCCAAGGGAGGTAGCAATCCGCAGGGATAAGCATCGGCACATCCTGGCAGGCTCCGCTATAGTGATGACGCCATCTTCGCGGGCGTTCAGAGTGAACGGCAGATCAAACGTGACGGCACACCTGGAGCGGACGGTTCCGCTCTCGGTCCATTTCGGTCATTCGGGAGCGTGGCGGCAGATGACTGTTTCTGGGGCATTCTTGATTCTTTTGAGATTAAGAAAAAACTGCGCGAAAAGTAATCGAAATCGATTGACGGTTATCCGCGATGCGAAGCCTTTTGCTGCAAATGTAGTCCAGCGAACCACGTCAGCCGAACATGGAGGGGAGCCTCGCTTCCTCGACAAACTAAGCTGCCTTGCCGGTCGCCACCCTGTGCGCAATATTCTAGGGTGAGAGGGAATAGCATGCGGGAACTGCCGCGCGACATCGAAGCCGACGTCGTCTTGGCTATTGGCCACGTCCTCGACGATCATGCAAGGATGGCATCGGTCTCGGTAGGTCATGTCGTCGGCCACATACGCAAGACGAATAACACCTCGCTTGACGACGAGGCGATCGAACAACTCGTGGTGGAGATGGCTGGATCGCGAGGACTTTCCGTCATGCTGGATCGTCGACCATCCCACGCGGATCGCGACATATCGAAAAGCTGAGCGCCGCGACTCAAGACGGCGCGACACCCCTCGGTGCTGGCCATGGCCGTGCTTTTCTTATCCGAACGGAACGCTAAGCAGTTTCGAACGCTTAGTCTCTCGAAAGGGACACTTATGATGGCTGAGAGACCGAAGGCATTCGATCCGAAAGCCGAGTTTGTGCGTAAGGTCGCGCAGGAGACAGGTATTTCCGAGGGACAGGTGCGGGAATTGATTTCGATGGTCGGCTACGACCATTCCTCCCTGGTGCGCGAAGCCCGAATACTCAAGCAAAGCGAGCAATAAAACGCAAATTGCTCGGGGTCATCTTTTCAGTCGGGCAGATGCGCGAAGACCGATTGGGGTCGCCAGTCTTGCGGCGGCGGCTGAAAAGCTGCTTGGAACAAAATCAGAATTGCCACGTTTTGGACACTTGCGGGAGGATGTGTCGCTCTTCCGCGAGGGGCTTTTTTATCAGACATGGATCCATTGGGGGTGGCGCTGTGACCGTGCAGGCAGTCAAAAAGCAGTTGGACCGTCGAAGCATTTTGAACTCTCTAAAGGCCTTCCGGCGCGGTGACTTCTCCGTGCGCATCGACAACGTCTATGAAGGTCTCGATTCTGAGATCGCGGAAACCTTCAATGAGATTGTCGAACTGAACGATCAGGTGACGCGTGAATTCGAGCGGCTCAGCAGAGTCGTCGGTAAGGATGGGCGGATCGGCGAACGCGGCCGCGTCCGAAACGCCACTGGCAGCTGGGAATCCAGCGTGCGGTCCGTCAATGATCTGATCGAAGACATGGTTCAGCCGACAGCCGAAGTCGCCCGCGTCATCGGCGCCGTCGCCAAGGGCGACCTTTCGCAAACGATGATGGTCGAAATTGACGGCCGACCACTGCGTGGCGAATTTCTGCGCATCGGCAAGATCGTCAACACCATGGTTGGCCAGCTGGCGTCGTTTGCCTCCGAGGTGACGCGTGTGGCGCGCGAAGTGGGCACCGAAGGCAAGCTCGGCGGCCAGGCGCGCGTCAAAGGCGTTGCTGGAACGTGGAAGGATCTGACCGACAACGTCAACGCCATGGCGACCAATCTAACCGGTCAGGTTCGCAACATCGCGGAGGTGACAACGGCTGTCGCGTCTGGCGATCTCTCGAAGAAGATCACCGTCGACGTGAAGGGCGAGATCCTCGAACTGAAAAACACCATCAACACAATGGTCGACCAGCTCAATTCCTTCGCTTCGGAAGTGACGCGCGTGGCGCGCGAGGTCGGTACCGAGGGCAAACTCGGCGGCCAGGCGCGCGTCGAAGGCGTCGGCGGCACATGGAAGGACCTGACCGACAACGTCAATTCCATGGCCGAGAATTTGACGGGGCAGGTGCGCAATATCGCCGAGGTGACAACGGCCGTCGCCTTGGGGGACCTTTCGAAGAAGATCACGGTCGACGTGAAGGGCGAGATTCTCGAACTGAAGTCGACAATCAACACGATGGTCGACCAACTGAATTCCTTTGCCGGTGAAGTGACGCGCGTTGCGCGCGAGGTTGGAACTGAAGGCAAGCTTGGCGGCCAGGCGCAGGTGCGCGGTGTTGCGGGCACGTGGAAGGACCTCACCGACAACGTCAACTCGATGGCCGAAAACCTCACTGGACAGGTGCGGAACATTGCCGAGGTGACGACGGCGGTCGCCTCTGGCGACCTGTCGAAGAAGATCACGGTGGCGGTGAAGGGTGAAATCTTGGAGTTGAAGGACACCATCAACACGATGGTCGATCAGCTCAACTCTTTTGCCTCCGAGGTCACGCGCGTGGCGCGTGAAGTTGGAACCGAGGGCAAGCTCGGCGGCCAGGCCGAGGTGAGGGGCGTCGGCGGCACGTGGAAAGATTTGACCGACAACGTCAATCTGATGGCTGCCAATCTGACCGGTCAGGTGCGCAACATCGCCGAGGTGACGACGGCCGTGGCACGCGGCGACCTATCCAAAAAGATCACGGTCGACGTCAAGGGCGAGATCTTGGAGCTCAAGGACACCGTCAACACGATGGTCGATCAGCTGAACTCCTTCGCGTCGGAGGTCACGCGCGTGGCTCGCGAGGTCGGTTCTGAAGGCAAACTCGGCGGCCAGGCTCATGTCGAAGGCGTCGGCGGCACCTGGAAGGATCTGACCGACAACGTCAACGCCATGGCCGGCAATCTGACCGTGCAGTTGCGCGACGTGTCCAAGGTCGCGACCGCCATCGCCACCGGTGACCTGACGCAGAAGATCACGGTCGATGCCCTGGGCGAGATCCTGCAGATCAAGGATGTCATCAATACGATGGTGGATCAGCTCAATTCCTTTGCGTCGGAAGTGACGCGCGTGGCGCGTGAAGTCGGCTCCGACGGCAAGCTCGGTGGCCAGGCCCAGGTGCGCGGTGTCGCCGGCACTTGGAAAGACTTGACCGATAACGTCAACGCAATGGCCGCCAATTTGACGGGCCAGGTCCGCAACATCGCCGAAGTGACCACAGCTGTCGCGCTCGGTGATCTGTCGAAGAAGATCACCGTCGACGTCCGCGGAGAAATTCTCGAGCTCAAGGACACCATCAACACGATGGTGGACCAGCTCAATTCCTTCGCGTCCGAAGTGACACGTGTGGCGCGCGAGGTCGGCACAGAAGGCAAGCTTGGCGGTCAGGCGCAGGTGCGTGGCGTCGCCGGCACATGGAAGGATTTGACCGACAATGTGAACTCGATGGCCGAGAACCTCACCGGCCAGGTGCGAAATATCGCCGAAGTCACAACCGCGGTGGCACGCGGTGATCTCTCGAAAAAGATCACGGTCGACGTAAAAGGCGAAATCCTGGAACTCAAGTCGACCATCAACACCATGGTGGACCAGCTCAACTCCTTTGCCGGCGAGGTGACCCGTGTGGCGCGTGAGGTCGGCACCGAGGGCAAGCTCGGCGGCCAGGCGCGTGTCGAAGGCGTGGCCGGAACTTGGAAAGACCTGACTGACAACGTCAACCTCATGGCGACAAATCTGACCAATCAGGTGCGTGGCATTGCCGATGTCGTGACCGCTGTCGCGCAAGGTAACCTCAAGCGCAAGCTGACTGTCGACGCCAAGGGCGAGATTGCCTCCCTGGCCGACACGATCAACGGTATGATCGAGACGCTGGCAACCTTTGCCGACCAGGTGACGAACGTCGCCCGTGAGGTGGGCATCGAGGGTAAGCTTGGCGGACAGGCCCGCGTGCCAGGTGCGGCAGGCCTTTGGCGCGATCTTACCGATAACGTCAATCAGCTCGCCGCCAATCTGACGACCCAGGTGCGCGCCATCGCCGAAGTCTCGACGGCGGTCACCAAGGGCGATCTGACCCGCTCGATCAGCGTCGAAGCGTCGGGCGAGGTCGCAGCGCTCAAAGACAACATCAACGAAATGATTCGCAATCTGAAGGATCAGACGCTGAAGAATGCCGAGCAGGACTGGTTGAAGACCAATCTCGCGCGGTTTTCGCGCATGCTGCAGGGCGAGCGCGACCTTGCTACGGTTTCGCGGCTGATCATGTCCGAGCTCGCTCCTCTCGTAAACGCGCAATATGGTGTCTTCTACGTCACCAACCGCGACGAGGAGGAGTCCTATCTCGAGTTGGCGGCGTCCTATGGTGCCGAAAGCAAGGCCGCCATCAAACAGCGTCTCGATCTGCGCGAAGGCCTGGTCGGACAAAGCGCCGCCGACAAGCGCGCCATCATGCTGGACAACGTCCCGCCGGAATTCCTGCGCGTCACCTCGGGCCTTGGCAGCGCGTCGCCGGCCAACGTCATCATCCTCCCCGCGCTGTTTGAGGATGAAGTGAAAGCCGTCATCGAACTTGCCTCGTTCGGGGAGTTTCGCGACACCCACCAGTCGTTCCTCAACCAGCTCATGGAGTCCGTCGGCATCGTTCTCAACACGATTGCGGCGACGATGCGCACCGAGGGCCTGCTCAAGCAGTCGCAACTGCTGACCTCCGAACTGCAGGCGCGCCAGACCGAACTGACCAAGAAGCAGGAAGAGTTGCACGCGACCAACGAGGAGCTGCAGGAAAAGGCGCAGCTGCTCGAAAACGAAAAGAAACAGGTCGAGAACAAGAACCTCGAAATCGAGATGGCACGGCGCGCGTTGGAGGAGAAAGCCGAGCAGTTGGCACTGACCTCAAAGTACAAGTCAGAATTCCTGGCCAATATGAGCCACGAACTGCGTACGCCACTCAATTCGCTGCTCATTCTGTCAAACCTGCTTGCGACCAACCAGCAAGGCAATCTCAACGAGAAACAGGTTGAGTTTGCGCGCACGATCAACTCCGCAGGCACGGATCTCCTCAGCCTTATCAACGACATCCTCGATCTGTCGAAGATAGAGTCAGGCACCGTCTCCATCGACATCAATGATATGCCGGTGACGCATCTGCGCCAGCATATGGAGCGTACGTTCCGTCAGTTGGCAGCCGATAAGGGCCTTGGCTTCACCATCAAGGTGGACCCGGCTCTGCCGGAAACTGTCCGCACGGACGAGAAGCGCCTGCAGCAGATTGTCCTGAACCTGCTTTCGAACGCATTCAAATTTACCTCGGAGGGCGAGGTCAGCCTGAACTTCCGAGTTGAAAAGGCCGGCCGGCGCAACGGCTCGGCGCATCCCGCGAAGGCCTTGGCGATCGCCGTGACCGACACCGGAATTGGCATTCCAGAAGACAAGCAAAAGCTGATTTTCGAGGCCTTCCAGCAGGCTGATGGCACCACCAGCCGCAAATATGGTGGCACCGGCCTCGGCCTCTCTATCAGCCGGGAGATCGCGCGCTTGCTTGGCGGTGAACTGCGGGTTGAAAGCACACCAGGTAAGGGCTCGACATTTACCTTGGTTATCCCGTTCAACGGTCCGCGCGTTGCGACCGTGCAATCGGCCTTGCCGACGACAACGGATGCAATCGTCGCGCAGGCATCAGTTGGCAGTCCGCCATCGGCGGAGTTGATCGACGATCGCGATTCCATTTCTCCAACCGATCGGGTTGTGCTCATCGTTGAGGACGACCCGACTTTCGGTGGACTGCTACTCGGCCTCGCCCGCTCCGCCGGGCTGAAAGGCGTCTTGTCGAACGCTGGGGCGGGCACACTGGCATTGGCGCGCAAACTCGTTCCAGACGCCATCACGCTGGATTTGGGGCTATCCGACATCGATGGCTGGGTACTTTTCGATCTGTTGCGGCATGACCAGAAAACGAGAGGCATTCCGATTCACGTCATCTCGGGGGCCGAGGATACCGATGGACTTGCCCGCAACGGCGCATCCAGCATTTCGACAAAGCCTGTTTCTTCAGATGAATTGATGCAGGTGTTTCAGGACATCCATTCCAAGAAACTCCGTATCCAGCGCCGCGTTCTGGTCGCCGATTCCGATCCGGAACGCAGGCTTTCTCTCGTTGAAGCGATCCGCGATGGTGTCACCTCGGTCACGGCGGTGGGCCGCATCGCGGCAAATGCCGATGACATCGGCATGACATCCTATGATGCTGTTGTGCTCGGCTTAGGACGCTCCGCCAAGGACAACAGTCAGGCACTGGATGAGATCAGCGGTCAATTCGGTGAATCCTTGCCGCAGCTTTTGTTCTTTGCCCCTCATCCGGATGCGCTCGACCAGGTCTTGGCACTGAACCCGGCTTTCGCGAACGCGCCACGCGCGGAAAACTTCGCGCAGTTGGCGCTCCACATTTCGGCAACGCTGCCTGGTGAAGGCCGCGACGAACGCGAAGTCGCGACCGAACAAAGCGGTAAGTCCGACCTAAGCGGTGCCAAGGTTCTCATCGTGGACGACGACATCCGCAACATCTACTCACTCACCAGCGTCTTGGAGACCTATGACATTCAGGTTTTGCATGCAGAACGCGGGCGCGACGGGATTGCCCTCCTGGAACAGAGCCCGGATGTTGATGCGGCCTTGATCGATATCATGATGCCGGAAATGGACGGCTACGAGACGATGCGGCGAATTCGCGCCACGCCGACGATCGCTCACATCCCATTGATTTCGGTCACTGCCAAGGCAATGAAGGGAGATCGTCAGAAATGTCTGGACGCTGGCGCCTCTGACTACATCGCCAAACCGGTGGATCTCGATCTTCTGCTGGCATTGCTTCGTGTTTGGATCGGACGCTCTCGATCCCGCGTCGACACGCCAGACATGCTCATGGCCGTAAACTGACGGCCGGCCGATGCAAAAGCTCGCCAGAAGTAAAATGACGAAACCTGAAATCGTGCGGTTGGCCGAGGAGCCGGCGCGAAGCCGTATCCTCGCCGTGGACGATGATGAACGCAATTTGCTGGCGATCACCGAAGTGCTTGCCGCGACCGGTGATGTCATATGCGCCCAGTCCGGCGAGGAGGCCTTGCGTCACTTGTTGAAGGAGGACTTCGCCGTCATCCTACTCGATGTCCTCATGCCAGGTCTGGACGGGTATGAAACGGCTACCCTCATCCGACAGAGGGATCAATCCAAACGCACGCCGATCATCTTCCTGACGGCCATAAACAAGGAAGACGCTCATATGCTGCGCGGCTATGACGCCGGTGCGGTCGACTTTGTCTTCAAGCCTTTCGATCCGGTCATGCTGCGTTCGAAGGTTGCCGTGTTTGTTGAGCTTCACGAAAAAACACGTGAAATCCAGCGAAAAGCTGCGGTCGAACAAGGGCTGCTTGCCCAGGCGCTGCAGGCGCAGAACGAAAAGCTTCACGCTGAGCGGGCCCTTCGCAACTCGGAGGAACGGCAGGACGCCATCTTGCATTCCCTGCCAGTCTGCTTTCATGCGCGCTCAGCCGAGCCGCCCTTCGCAGCGCGCTTTGTCACCGACGGGGTTGAACGTCTGACCGGATTCACGCCCATGACGCTCACGTCGGATCCATCTTTTGGCCTTAGCCGGGTTCATCCCGAGGATCTTGGCAGATTGAAGCAGGCCTTATTGGCAGCAAAAACGACCGGCTCCTACTCCTGCGAATTCCGTTGGCAGTGCGCCAATGGCGAGTATCGCATCTTTCTCGACCAAGGTGTGATGTCGAATGGCTCGGATGGTCGCGAGCCAGAAATCCTGGGCACTTTGCTTGATGTCACCGAGCGACGAGGGCTTGAGGATCAACTGCTGCAGTCGCAGCGACTTGACGCGATCGGCAAGCTGACCGGTGGCTTGGCCCATGATTTCAACAATCTGCTCGCCGCAATCTTGAGTGGGCTGGGCTTGCTTGAACGCCGTGCGACGTTGGATGATCAGGCCCGCCAGGTTCTTGAGCTGATGCGGCGTTCGGCCAAGCAAGGCGCCGATCTCGTCACTCGAATGCTTGCCTTTTCGCGTCGTCAGACGCTAAAGCCAGAGTCCGTGCGTCTTAGTGCGCTTGGCGACACTATGAACGGGTTGGTCGCGCCGGTCCTAGGGGGCCTGATCCGCTTTGATTGGCAGATCGACGATGCGGTATGGCTAGTGCATGTCGATGCCGGGCAGCTTGAGCTTGCGCTGATGAATCTTGTTTTCAACGCACGCGATGCCATGCCATCCGGTGGAACGATCGGCGTGCATGCGCAAAATCGAACCATCGATACGACGTCTGAGGATCTGGCACCCGGCGAATATGTGGTTGTCACCGTGAAGGATACCGGCTCGGGGATCCCATCCGACATTCTGGCGAAGGTCATCGAACCTTTCTTCACGACTAAGCCGGTTGGAAAGGGAACGGGCCTGGGTCTCAGCACCGTTTATGGTTTCATGAAGCAGTCGGGCGGCTCGCTGCGGATAGAAAGTTCCCTTGGCCGCGGAACTGCAATGGAACTTTGGTTGCCACGTTCGTCTGAGCATCCATCCAGCGATGAGGCTGGGTCGAACAAGGAGGAAATCGTCACTTATGCGGGGAAAGAATACCCATCGATTCTTCTGATTGACGACAGCAGTGTGCTGCGGCAGCTGACGGCTGAATCACTTCGGCAGCGGGGCTTTTCGGTGACGTGCGCGGCCGGCGGCGCCGAGGCGCTGGCCACCATTGAGCGGGCGCCACATGATTTCGATGTAATTGTCACTGATTTTGCAATGCCCCTTGTATCCGGCGTCGAGGTCATTCGTTTCGCTCGGAACCTCCGCTCGGATTGGCCCGCGGTCATAGTGACGGGTTATGCCGACGCCGGTGCGATTGCTGATCGGCCGTCGGACGTTCCGCTGTTAAACAAGCCATTTCGCGAAATGGATCTCATCGAGGGCATCTTTCGCGCAATCGCCCAGGCAGGTTCCAAGGCAACGAAGGCAGGCTAGAGCAACCAAATCCGCCATCGACGCGGCCGATTCCATAGCAGCCCTTGGCAAGCCGGAAGGGAATATCTGACCCACATTGTGGCATTACGGGCGGTGGCTTCGTTCGGCTCCGGCAGGTCATCTGATTGGATTTTCGCGCAGCGGCACCGCCGGCCAGCATCTGAAGGGGAGTAGTGAATTTGCAACGCTAGCGGGATTGAGACCGGGCCATCCTCACGACGTTCGAATAAGCGCGGAAACGACGGCCGAGATGGAACATTAGTCGTTCCTGAATGTTCATTTCAGCGTGGGGATCGTATGGCAGGCAAGACAGCTTGGTCTGCTTATTGTTTAGGAGACGGATCGATGCACAGCATAATCTACATCGTCGGGCTTGTCGTGGTTGTTCTCGCAGTTCTGAGCTTTTTCGGCCTCAGGCGGTAATCGGCCAAGCCAATATTCGTGTGCGGCGCCAAGGAGAATTGAAACCCACCGCTGCGACACTTCGTTATCGACCTTTGGCTGGCGTGCCTCCGCAGGCCTCGCCAAAGCCAAACAGCTACCTCTGAGTCCACCGGCCATCCAGATTGCTCCGGGACGGTTCAAAGAATGTTGTTGGAAGAGGTCATCTTTCGTCGATGCCATCAACGTGCCGCGTGAACCATCGGTGGCTCACGCGGCTCCAGGAAAATCAATACCCTTCGGGACACCGCGCAACATAGACGCGCCCTTGGCGATCTCGGTAACGGCACTGGCCAGCCTCGCTGGCGTGCCCGATTACCGCGCCGGCGATGGCACCCGCGGCACCACCAACGATCGCGCCTTGCACCGGGTTCCCAGCCACGGCCGCGCCGATTGCCGCCCCACCCAATCCGCCGACTGCGGCACCCTGTTCCGTGCGTGAGCATGCAACAAGTGGAACGAGAAGGCTCAATACGAGCAGTGTTTTCTTCATGAGTTTTCTCCAGCAGCCCAAAATTGAGCCGGAGGCTAAATGCGCCGTTTGCATTTTCGATCCATCATGTCTCTAATTTAGATGATGCTAAGATGTGTTGTGGGGTATGACGTGCAAAGCCCACATCGTGGACCTCAGTTCGCTTGAAGCTTCGCCCCGCGCGTCGGCAGGTAGGGAACTCCCCTCTTGGTATACTGTTCGGGGAGGAGGGCTCTCGGAATGTGCGGGACAACATGATCGTCCACCCGCTTGCCCGCAGTGGCGATGACAAAGCCGCCCCTCACCTCGATCAGTCGATGGCTAGAAGGGCCTCAGCGCGGAAATGGCCAGGACGATAACGCAGAATGAGACCGCGATGGCGATGCTCCACGCGATGAGCCTCCTTTTCGCGCGCCGCTGTCTGTCGCCAAATGGGTTGTCCGCCATGGTTGACGAAACATCCCGTCGGAACAAATGTTCCGCAACTAATTTAGCAAGGGCTGATTGTCACTCGTCCTGCAAATGATCGCGACGCGTCAGGAGGATCGATGCCTTCGGAGCGGCCTATCGGCAAGGCGACCCGCGACGAGGTTTCTAGCGGCTATGGCCCGCCGGGGACGGCCCTCGATATCTTTCTCAATGGTGGCAAAATGTCGGTCGGCGTCATTGGTGAAAAGTTGATGAAGGCCAGTCGTCGCTCTCTCCCCCTCTCCTTGAGCTGAATTGGCGAACTCACCGTTTTCTCAGGTGCCGTTCGAAAATCGCTAACTTATGTTCGTAGCCGATTCGCACCTGCGTCTTACACCCATCGCATTTGAGCAGGCCGGACATTGAAACTCTATCGCCACGTCACGCAATTCATTGGAGAGGGCCATTGATATCCTCTGGCCGACGACAATTCTTCAAGTCGGCGATTATCAACAAGCAGAACGGACAAAGGTTCACTGGTCGGGACCTATGCTCATGAGAAACCGGTCCTTGGTCGCGGCACGTTCAACTTGTGAGCGCGCTGAAGGAACATTAGCTGTCTCTAAAGGTTTGTTCGTGCGGCAGGGCGGGCTCCCCTGCTGAAGATCGGTAACCGATCGGCCCGCGCTCCCCACCGCCAGGGGCGCGCGGGCTTTCCTTCCACATGGCCGGCGCTCAGCTCGATCGCGCGCTACGAAGACCAAGAAAAGACGAGCACGGCCCCTCGGTGCGAATGTATGAAAGCTCCGTTGCTTGCTTTGACGGATCGAAAAACTCCGTGGCGCATTAAACTTCGGCTAATGGTTGAACCAGGAAAGAACCAATGAAGAGCACGTTGCTCGTTTTGAGCCGGCTCATTCCACTCGCTGCAACCTCCCGCACCGAACAGGGTGCAGCCGTCGGGCGGCTTGGGTGGCGCAGCCATAGGCGCGGCAGACTGTTGGCCTTCTGCTTTGGCGTTGTGACCTTTGCAGCGATTAATTTCGAACTTACGACTGCGGTCTCTGCCGCGCCTGTGGAAGCGGCGACGATCGCCGATCACTTCTCATCCGTGAAGTCCATGTCTGGGGACTTTGTCCAGTCTGGCCCAAGAGCGGAGAAGACCAGCGGCAGATTTTTCCTCCAGCGTCCGGGCAAGCTGCGGTTCGACTACGGAGGCCGATCAGGGATCGGCTTAATTGCAGATGGAAAATCCGTCGTAATCTATAACAAAAAGCTCAAGACATCGCGCCTCTATTCCCTCTCGAAAATACCGCTTAAGCTGCTGCTCGAAGACCAGGTCGAGTTCTCTGGCAGTCGCCTCAAAAGCATCAAAGACGATGGTGCCCAAATCATCATTAAGCTGGGTGACAAGTCGGTTTTCGGAAATTCGAACATCACTATGGTGTTTGCCAAGACATCGTTAGATCTACGCAGATGGAGCCTCACCGACGAGAGGGGGCAAAGCACCACGGTCACTATTTTCAATGTGAAGCAGGGCGTCCGCGCTCCCCCGGGCACCTTCACTATCGATTATGCGGCAAACCGTGAGCTCAACACCACAACGAAATAATTGTCGCGATCCGACAGAGGTGCTGGAATATGGAGCGTCGTACAGTCGTTCATATCGCCACACCGTGACCAGTCCCGGGCGATCCGATCCTACATAAGGGCCCGCTCGGGGCTGTCCGATATTACCCAGAGGTAAGTCGAGTTCAAGTTTGTGGAACACCTCAAGGCCGCACGCCGGCCTGAAGCTTGATAGCCCAACAGGCCTAATTGCGAACTGGGTAGTGTACGGATAAACCAATCAGGGCGGGGAGGAACCCGAAAGCCCCACCGCAACGGCCGGTGCGGCGTCTGTCGCCCCTACGCCCACCCCGCACCGGCCGTTCCCCAACGGTAAGGTCATAGGCGGTCGAAATCGGCAAGGCCGAGACGTCTTCGCTGGCCCTCGACATACGCCAGAGCGAACGACTCTAGTTCAAATGAGCGGGTTAGTTCTTCGTCGCCATCGACCACGCGGACGAACCATTCTCCGCAGGCTTCGAGCACTTCAACGCAGGGATTGACCTTGCTGCCAGGCGTCACGCTATCCACCGCAGTCTCCTGAGAAAGCAACGGTGAATGTCGGGCATTGTATGGCTCTGAAACTTGCTGTCGCAATTAAAAAGACATACCCGCCAACCCTCGCCAGCGTCATCGCCGGGGGCGTAGGGGACTTCAGTCGCAGTTGCGCGGTTGCTAATATGCCCATAGTTTTTAGGCGATGCGGGGAACGCCTAGTTGCTCTCAACTGTATTGCGAGAAATGCTCATTTGCGAATGCGGTCGCACCGGGTATTTGAAACTACGGGAAGACGAACAGCCTCTCAGTGGCCCTTGGGAATCTTACAGCTTGGAGGGGTTCAACGGCGGTAGCCTGACGATCACCAGTTTCGGGAACATTCCAGGCGACAAGTTGGTCTATCTCCGTCCCTTGTGTCCTCAATGCAGCCAGTGGGGCAAGGTGAAGTATGCCAGCCGGAGCTGAGGCCGCAAGAAAGGCCTACGTTTTCGGCGTATTCGAGAAACCGCACTGGCGCGCCATCCTAACCACCAAGTACAGATCCGAAGCAGAGGCGCTTTGAGCGCGCAATGATCCAGGACAGCGTAAAGGCGCGGGTCGAGGAGATCTCGCCGAGGCCGAAGAATCAGGGCGTTCAGAATAGACCAAGACGAGTGGTGCATGGCAGCTGAAGCCCAAGGATTAGCAACCTCTGCCCGTGGGTAAATCGGCTTGAGCGCGAACGGGAGAAGGAGGAGGCGCCGCTGCGCGTCGACTTGCCGGCGGAGGAACGCGCTATTGACCGCTCTTGCGCGCATCGGAAGGCGCCCGAGTGGGCCAGACGATGCGCTTAAATATGCGGTGACCGATCCTTCCGTCCCATAATGGATCAATAGCCGCTGGCCCAACAATTGGACTGTCAGCAATGCCGGCTGTTGGGGCCGTGGGGCGCGCCTCGCCGCTTCACAAAATTGAGCGGCGAGGTTTTTCAAGAGGCTTGCAGGTACAACCTGACACCCTGCATGGGCGAACGGCGGATTGTTCGCGCCCGTTGGAGAAACAATCGAAAATTGCCTGCGCCAGTTGGGAGTTCTGGAGATCGGAATTGCCATTGGCGCCGTCTCCGGCGCCTAAATATTCGCTTGCGCTAATATAAAAGTGACGTAACGTCACTCCCGAGCATCTTGGGGATGCGCAACCGTGGGGAAGTACGATGAGACTGGTTATAGTTTGCGCGGTACTCGTGATCGCTGCGACTGGTGTCGCCGTTGCCAAGGACAAGAAGGTGGCGGTCAGCGACGCTACTGCCCTATGCTCTACCAAACATTCGAGCAAGAAGCCGAGGCCAGAGCTGGACTGCAACTTGACCGGAACAGCCAAATTGCCGGACGAAACAAAGCCGGACAAGCCGCGCCTCGGATACGACACCAACCCGTGGATTGTAACTGGCCTTTAGGGCCGGTTGACCTAGCTACCTGCTTGTTGATGCGTCCGGGAGGGTGGTGCCTTCCATCCTCTAGAGGGATCGGGCGTCCGATCGGCCCGCGCCCGCTACATGTTACCAGGCCCGGCGCTCACAATCGAGCAGCCAGGCCCAGGCGCCTCGATCAGTACCCGCCGTTTTCCATAACAACATGATGATGGCGATGGTGCTTCCTCGTCACGATGACGACGTCCGGGCGGTGGTGATGCCGGCGGCCGTGGTCGTAAAAGTCGCCATGCCGCCGATGATGGCGCCGGTTGCCATCCTCGTTGATGACGACCGCGGCCCCGTTGTCCTGCCAATGGCGATGGTGATGGCGATGCTGGTTCGTGGTCAGGACGATCGCATCGGCCGAGGCAATCGAAGGCACGGCAAAGCATAGCGCCAAAGCGCCCAGGATAATTGTTGATTTCACGGTGAGTACTCCAGAAGTAAGATTCAGATGCCCTTCGCCCCATCAACATGCCAACCGGGCTTTTGTTCCAGCGCTTGCAATGAAAGGCCAGGGGACCCATCGACGAGCCTTGTATCGAAGGCCCAGACCGCTTGCGGTAGTGTCAAGGTGTGAACGGTACCAAATGGCGAATATCACGCTTGGCTAAAGTAACGGAACGTCCAACGGACATTTGCGGAACCAAAGTGGTAACGTCAGACCTTCGTCGTTATTGCCCAAGACTTTAGGCCCGACGCCACCGTGTGCCCACGGGTGCTGCAAGGTGCGACCTCTATCACCTTGGCCGGTGCGTCCAGCCCTTCCATGGCCTTGTGTGGCGCCATGGTGGCGGCTGCTCTCTTGGCAGCGTTTGGCGTCACGGGCGACTGCATAGGCCGGAAGATGCGCCTTGTGGCGACGATGGCCTAGCGCTGGGTTGATCATGCTTTCGTCGGGCTCGTTGTCGCTGAAGTCTCTAAGAAGCATCTTGGCGTGTTCTGCCCAATGCTCTTCAGCCAGGTTTGTCTCGCGAACCAACTTCCTGAAAGCCTCGCGGACGATGTCGAAGGCGAATGCCGAAATGTGTCTGCCTGCATGGTCATGCGCCATTGACTGCTCGATTTCATACCAATTTGTAAGGCAGGCCCTCACGGCTGGATGGCCTACAATGGCGGCTCGGTTCCTATTGCCCCTAGAGCCTCCGAGCCGGCCGTCCGCAAACTCAGGTGCCATCGACCACACGGACGAACCATTCTCCGCAGGCTTAGATCACTTCAACGCGAGGATTGACCTTGCTGTCATGCGTAAGGCTGTCCAGTCCTGCCGAAGATCGGGCCTCCGATCGGCCCGCGCACCTCTGGCCGAGAAGCGCGGGCTTTCAATATTCCCGAAAGGGCAGAGATGGCCGCCACGAGCTACATCGTCAGCGTCTTCGACAAGCACCGCTGGCGTACCATCCTGACGACAGTGGACAAGGGCGAAGCCGAGGCGCTCAAGCAGTCGACGATCCACGACCCGATATGCCCGTGCGTCGGCCGACGCAGTTCGGGCTATCGTCGCATGGGAGCCACAATGCCACCTGCGTGGCGAGATCTGTGGCAAGCTTCTTCGCAGGAGTTCTGGGAGGACAATCATGCCAATTCGGCGAAAGGCAACTGAGGCCGGTATCTTTGATCCAGCCGAAATGGCTCTGCTGGGTCGGGTGTTCGAGCAGCTGAAGCTCGAACATCAATCGTCCGATGAGCGTGACGCAATCGGCAGGCATTGTCGATGAGGATGAGCTGGTCTCTCTATCCAGGCAACCGCTGGGTCGTTAGAGAAACAGGGCGGAACTCAAACCTAGTGGTCGAGCCCCATGAGCGCGCGGAAGCAATCCGGGATCAGTGGATCGCTAACAGCGTCCCCAAGACGATGAAAGCCGATGTCATCCTGGTCGATGAACTCACGCACAAGCTAATCGCGGACGCCAAGGCCCTCGGGATCAGGCGGGGTGAAATCGATGAAGAGGTGGATAGCCCTTACCGTACGATCCTCGACGCCATCGAGCACCCTGCTTGATTTCCCAAGTGACCCGACGCGGTTCGCATCAATTGGTCGCTGCTGTCAGGGCGCATTCCTGAGTCCGCTGCCGCGGCATTCAGGGCAGATGGCCGTCGACCCTTCACAGTCTTGGCGATGGACTGCCTGTGGGCAGCATGTGCCGTTCGAGGTCAGCCATTTCTTGCAATTGAAGACCTTGCCAGCACCGAGACATCGCCGACACTGGAACTTCCTAAAATCTGACAAATCCTACCTGCCGTCGCTTGAGCACGGCAGTAACGTGCTTGCCGAATTTTGGTTTCAGCTACTTCAGGCTCTGACCGGTGAACACGCTATTTGCGGCCCTCGGGGCCATTGTAAGGTCCAGGACCGGTGCGGTTCGATGCATGCGACTTTCGATCGGTTGGTCTGGAACATTAGGGACATCCAAGGGTTGGTGATGGCGGCAGGCGATGCTCCCTCGCGTTACCTGCCGAAGATCGGGACAGAAACCTTGATCGGCCCGCGCTCTTCACGAGAGGCGCGGGCTTTCCCAATTTATTGAAAGAGACCGCGTATGTCCCAGACCATCCAACCGCCCATATTGCCGGAGGCAAGTCCGGATCGAATGGTCAACTGCGAAGTCGCCCTGGAAACGGCATTCGCAGCCTTGGTAACCGAATCGGAGGCCCAGGGATGGACAGCGCGGGAGACCGCCGAAACCCTGCTCAAAATTGCAAGGGAACATATCCAGCTTCTGGAAGCCGGTGTCGAGGCTGAGAGCTAAGGCGAGGCCGCCACACGAGGCAATTGTTCTGCCTCGTTTTATTCCGCGGATTCATTGTTGGTGAATGGTGAAGCGCTCGGGAGGCACCGCAAGGTCCAGCCCGGCGGTGTTGGCTGCTTCTGGTACTCGGCGATTGCGGCCGTGCATTGTTCGCGCTTATCGAACGTGCTTGGCAACACCGCCATGCCGCCTCTGCGGACCGGCGATTACCAGATACCAGATCAGCGCTGCTGAAAGCCATGGGCATTTCCTCATTTCAACCGCCATAGATGCGGGCGGCCCGATCACCTTAGGCCAATGACCGGAATGAGCTAATTGTCATTGGCAAAAAGAGCGGCGATTAGGTCGCCGCAGTCAGTGAGGCCGTGATAGTCCTCCATCACGGTTGCGACCTTTGAAAGCCCTTTTCTCACTTCGTGTGAGCTAAGCGCGCCAGCGGTTCAAGTAGGTTCTACCCGTCTGGACCTTCCCGAAAGGAATAACTGGCTGAGGTTTCGAACACGGACTGCGAAGGCTGCCATGCCCGACATTCGACGGAGATTCTTGGGTGCTCGATGCGAATGATATTAAACGAATTTGCAGCCCTGCGAACCCGTGATGAAACCGCGGTTCCTGCTTGAATAAGCAATGCCGCATAGCCGTCGATAACGTAACGCCTGGCGCTCAAATCGGCGCGGTGAAGATGCTGGTGGCCAGACAATGTGATGTCGACACCGCTGCGCGAGAAGACATCCATTGCCAGATCCACGCGGCCTACGATGCCATCGTCGCTTTCCAGTCCAGCCCTTCAAAAGGATGATGCGTAACCACTATTATTTCCGGGCGGGCTCTTTTTGCCTGTGGTCGCCAGCAGCGGGCCTGCTACTTTTTTCGAGAAAACTCGAGGATCGTCGCAACGGTTTCGGGTTCTAGAGGCTCGTGCCCTGGCTCTTCATGCCAGAAGACTTGGCGAAGGTCGCGCTGATCGACCTTCTGGCCGCAGTTCGGGCAGTTGTAGAAATGGCCCTCTTCGCGGATGAGGTCGCCGCCGTGCAGCCTACCGGGAATGAGCGGCCCAAGGTCTGATAGCTTCGTCATGGCCGATCGAACCTCGCGTCTCAATAAAAGTTCCGGAACCATTTTAGCACATGCTAATTAAATCGCAGCTTTGCGAGTCCGTGCATGCGTCTGAAGTTCATAGCCCCGTTGATGCCGACGCTGGTCGAGACGCCGCCAGCGGGCGACTGGTGGATTCACGAGGTGAAATTCGACGGCTACCGATCGCAAATGATCATCGACGAGGACGGCACGCGCATCTACACCCGCAACGGCCATGACTGGACGTCGAAATATCGCGACCTGGTGAAAGAGGCCGCCAGCCTCGGCGCCGAAAGCGCCATCGTCGACGGCGAGATCATCGTGCTCAACGAAGCCGGCGTGTCCGACTTCGGCGAACTCCGCAAGGCCATCTCCAGCCGCCAGCACGACCTCTATTTCGTCGCGTTCGATCTCCTGCACCTTAACGGCCACGACTTGCGCGACATGCCGTTGGACGACCGCCGCGAGATCCTGGCCGCAATGGTCCCGGGCGGGCAGCGCATCCAGTTTAGTGAGGCCCTGCCGGGCAACGGCGCGGCGGTTTTTCACCTGGTCGAACAAGCCGGGCTTGAAGGCGTCGTTTCGAAGCGGAAGGACAGCAGATATCGTTCTGGACCATCGACCAACTGGCTGAAGGCGAAATGCTACTCGGTCTACGAATACGATCTGCTCGGCATCGAGCGTGAACCCGGCAAGCCGGCCTTTGCCTTGATGGCCGACCGGACGACCGGCCGCTATGTCGGTTCCGCCTTCATCAATTCGAGCCAGGCAATCCGCGAACGGCTCTGGAAGCGTGTCCAGGAGCACGCCGGCCCGGCGCCCAAAGGCATGAAGCGGCCGGCGACACAGTGGGTGAAACCCGGCATCATCGGCCGCGTGAAGCACTTGCGTGGCGAAGAAGATCTGCGCCACGCTTCGCTGCAGGATTTCCGGGAGGAAGACGATGGCCGTGGCTAGAAGGTCACGTGCCGGGTAGCACCCGTGACCTATCCTCCGGCATAGCGCCGCTTGGCGTGGCGCTGGACTTCACCTCTCGTCGGCTTTTCAAGATAGCGCCCGAAGATCTTTAGCTTCTCTTCATAGCCAATGCGCACCCTATCCTTGCAGCCTTCGCAATTGAAAACCCCGATCGTTCGGAGCCAAGACCCTGGCTTCACGATAGGATGCGAACAGACCGGGCATGCAAATTCCACCAGAACGTCGCGCAGTTCATCGGACAAAGGCATTTCGTCATTGCTCCTCAATCCGATGCCCGCCAGCTCCGATGAGTTGGCGGGCATCGATCTGATCGGCGATGAAGGCACTTACTCGGCGATCGATGTCCTAACCACGCACGGTCATTCGGGTTGCAGGCCTCAGACCTTTGCGCACAGCAGCCCGACCAAAGTCGTAAGACGAGGAGCTTTCAGCGGATTGGGCGTCCAGCGGGACACCGCAGTGGTGACGCCGGCCAGACAAGAGCGAAAGGCCATGATCAGCGAAGTGGAGAAGCGGGCGGCCTGAATTGACCCGCCTGCCTCTCGGCATGATCGGAATTCTGCCCCCGGCTATAACTATTTGTAAGGTTTGCGTCATGTGATCGGATGAAGATCGATCGGGACGAGTGAATTTTATTGGCAAGCCCAGAATGGAGGTTGTTGTGATGGGCGGGTCTCGAGGTGATGTGTTGACCGAGCGGTCATTCGAGGGGAGCGCTTATAGCGATTACCGATCGAGCCATCAGACCCAAGGCTACGGCACCGATTACACCAAAACCTTCTGTTCCGGCTACTATGCTGCCTTGTGGTTGCGTATCGAACGCCCCCTTGTGGAAGGCATTCTCAGGCCTCTTGGCGGGCCGGATCGCAGCTGCCTCGACTTCGCGTGCGGCACGGGGCGCGTCACAACTGTTGCAGGCCCATTGTTCGGTGAGGTCTTTGGCGTCGACGTCTCTCAATCCATGCTTGCTTGCGCGCGGGTTCCGAGCAACGTCAAGCTGGTGAAAGCCGATCTGACGGTTGCCCCCCTTTCCAGAAGATTCGACGTGGTTACAGCTTTTCGATTCTTCTTGAACGCTGAAGAGCCTCTTAGGCGGGACGCGCTCTCGGCCATTCATGAGCATTTGAACGACGGCGGGTTGCTGGTTTCGAACATCCACATGAACGCAACCTCGCCGGCGGGGCTGGTCTGTCGCTTTCTCAACCGAATTCGGGGGCGCGTCGTGCGCAGTACGTTGAGCATCCACGCATATCGCCAGATGCTTGTTTCCAACGGGTTTGTCGTCGAACGGGTCATCGGCTATGGGTTTTTGCCGCGGCCCGGCTGGCTGCTACCAGGACTTTGCGAAATGTTGATCGGGCCTGTTGAGACGATATGCAGGCGAGCTGGTGTCCCAGCACGCTTTGCTCAGAATTTCTTAGTGGTCGCCAGAAAGCGACAGTGAAGCAGGCCAAGAAGATCATCGGAATCGACTGATGGGACCGAAGACCGCTCGCGAGCTTAACGCTCGATGAGCACGCGCGGCATCGACTTCCTCGACCAATGGATCGCCAACAACGTCCCCGAAACGGCGAAGGCGGACGTCATCTCGGTCGACGAACTCACGCACAAGCTTATCGCCGACGCCAAGGCGATTGGCATCAAGCGGGGCGAGATCGACGAGGAGGTGGACAGCCTCTATCGAACGATCCTCGACGCGATTGTGCATTACGACCCTGGCCTGCCCGAATAGCCCTTGCCATCCGGATCGAGGCGAGGAATATAATCCTCTTGTTGCGGCGATTCCCTCATATGGAATTCGCTACCATGGCAAGATCGAAACCCTCCAAGCAGTTATCGCAGGCTGAAATCGAGCGCTTCCTGGTGGCAGCGGAAGCGCTGCACAAGAGCATCGTGAAGCCGTTCATATCGCCACACTGCGACCACTACCGGGCAACGCGTGTCTTGCACGAAACGCTGTTGAAAGCGGTGCGGGAAGTGACCGGTAAGGAAGTCGAGTTCATCCGCTGGTTCGGTGGCGGTTCGGCCTAGCGTTTAGCGCCACCCGCTTGAAATCGCTGCCGCATTGCGCAATTGTCGCGCTGCCCAAGGCAATGAGTACCCAATGAAGCGTATAGCGAAAAAGGCTCGCCCTTTCGTGCCGATCGAAATTCATGTCGGCACTGTCGCGGATGAGAACGGCGCTCTTGGCATCCTCTCGATACATACAACTGCAGGCTTGTTGGATATCGCGCTAGACCGAGAGGCCGCGGCATACGGTGCTAACCCCCAAGGACAAGCAGAAGGCGCTCGATACGGCCAAGGAGATCGGCGACAAGGTGCGGGTCGAGGAGATCACTCCGAAGCCGAAGAAGCGTTGGAACATTACGCGACGCAAAAAGTTAGTGAGGCGGCAGAGGTTCCAACGCCTCAGCAAGTCCCGCGATCCCTAGGGACGCCCGCCGCTGCCGTGAATGGAGCGGCGGGTTCTACACCGCCACACCATCGGCGCCCGCGTTGTGATGGACGGATTAGCGCAAACGCGCTATTTCCGCTTTGTCTTCGGCCCCGTCGCCTTCTTCGCGGCAGGCCTGGTGCCTTCGCCGGCCGGTCGCCCTTGGGCTGATGCTTGTGGGTCACAACCGTCTTGAGTTGCCCCTTGATCTTGGCGTTCTTTTTCCCGCACCGAGGCAACGCGAAATCCGCATTCAGGGCAAAAGCTCCGTCCTTCGAAAGCCCCAACGCCCTGATAAGCAGGTCGCGGCCAAACGCCGAAGAAGGTGAACGCACTGCCGCTTGTGCGCCGACAATCCTGGCAATGGCAAGTCCAACGCGCAGGGGTGCGCCTTTCACCAAAAAGCGAACCGCACCGCAAACGCAGCCACCGCTGCGCACCTCATCGATGCTCATTGCAGAGCTCGCTTTGGGGGATCACGGTTCTCGTCGGGATTGGGGAGAGGAATTTCGTCCGGCAGAAGATCCGGGTCAGGCTCTCGCACGTCGGGAGTCCAGGTCGGGGCATCTACCGGCGGTTCTTCATTTGGCTCTGGTTTGGGCGGCATGATTATTCTCCCGGTCGGTTGGTCGGACGAGGTGTTTTGCCGGCCACCGGCCGCGCATCGATTTGTCGGCAGTGAAGGGTTCTGCCCGAGGGGTAGGTGACGCTTGATCCTCGTCGTTGCCGTCCAGGCCTTTACGCTCCATCTTGGCACCAGCTCTCTCCGGTTCCCTGACAATAGCCGCGCCGAGGTTCTTGATCTTGGCCATTTCCGTGTCTCCTTTGCTGGCCAACGACCGGCCGTAGGGAATGTTCCATCTGGAGCGGAACTAGCGCTGCCGGGTGCGGTTATCGTTGATCACACGGAGGACCAAGACATGTCTGACAACGAAAACCATCGCGAAACCGGGGCGACAAAATATCCGGCAAAGACCGGCGCCGACCCTTCGGATGCGTTCTCTCAGGACGCGGCCGGAAACAAGAAGCCCAAGAATGGCGTTGGACTGACGCGCCCCGTCAATGAGGTGGACGACAAGACTCACCAGTCAGACGGGCAGAACCCATCCGACCAGGTAAGGAGTTCCAGGCCATGAACGTCGCCAATCTTCAGCTTGAAGGTCTGATGATGGCGGTCGCGTCGATCAACAATTTGCTGGTCCACAAAGGCCTGCTTTCAGTCGACGACATCGACATCGCGTTGCGGAAGTCCGAAGCCAATTTCACGGGCGATGAGCGCACCTACGAAGACATGCCGCCGGCCAATCGCGACGCCATCTGCTTTCCAATCCGTCTTCTGCAGATCGCGAACAATTCCCAAGGCGAATCCGACATTCTACCGTTTTCGGAACTCGCGAAGATGGTTGGACAAACGAAAGAGCCCTACAACGATCAAAGGTAACGGCAGCGATGGCTCGATCCGAGCGGCGGCTTACATTTCGCTGTTTTGAATAATTCCCGCTTCGCCATCCTGGATAGGCGTGCGCGGCACCGTTGACGTCTTGAGCCGAACGCCTGGTCCGCCATGGATCGTCTCGCCATCACTTAGAAAGGCAACCCCCGCCAGCTCGAGCGCGGATCGCATAGCAACCAGCATGTCGCCGGCCGGAACGCGCTTGCTCTTCTCGAAGTCCCGAACGGTTCCCTCACTGACTTGCGCTTTGGCGCCGAGCCTGGCTTGTGACCAGTCCACCAGAGCCCGCGCCGCCCGACATTGCTCGACAGTCAATTGGGTCATAAACTTCTTCTCCTCGCACGACTCTGTGCGCGTTGGCCTAGGCGCTCTTGCGCTTTGGAGAGCTCTTATTGGGCGTCGCTAATCCTTCCTGCGTGAGGCTCTTCTTGAGCACCTCGGCCAGGTTGATGACGTTCTCCTGCGGCTTGGGCGCCGCCTTTGGGGGCGCCTTGCCCCTGCGCTTCGCGTCGATCATGGCAATCAGCGCATCTTCGTAGGTGTCCTCGAATTTCGAGGGATCGAAAGTGGTCACCTTTTTGTCGATGAGCATGCCGGCGATCTCAAGCAATTCGGGATCGTATTTCGCCTTGGTCATGCTATCGAAGACACTGTCCTCGGAGACCATCTCGTTGTGGTTTCGAAGTTCGGTCATCACCATGCCCTTGCCATATGGCTCGATAACAACTTCCCGGCCGCGCTGATAGAGCACGATGCAGGACCGCGCTGCGACGCCCTTGTTCCTCATGGCATCGCGGATCACGCCGTAAGCCTCGACGGCCGCGCCGTCGGCTGGAATGGGGTAGTAGGGCTTCTCTAGATAGCGGGTGTCGATCTCGCTGATCGCCACAAACTCACCAACCTCCATATTCGAGGTGAGCTTGAGCGCCTTGATGTCGTCGGGCTCGATCTGAAGGAATTCATCCTTCTCCACCTCGAAACCCTTGACCTGGTCTTCCGTTTCGACCGGTTCCCCGGTCTTCTCATCGGCATACATGCTTTTGACCGGCAGGCCGTCCTTGCGGTTCAAAATCTTGAAGTGGATCTTCGAGGCTTCGCTGGTGGCGCCCACAATCTTGACGCCACAGGCAACCGAGCCGACCTTCAAAAGACCTTTCCAGACAGGGCGCGGCGCGACCATATCGTTCATCCTGTTTCAGAGCCAACGAGTTTCCTTTCAGATCGTTCCTTCTGCCGAGATTTTGCGGAAGCGACGAACCCAAAAAGAACGTTAGAGCCAATTGGATTGCGGATTTCCACGCTGTTGCCGCGGCGATCCTTAAACGCGCGTTGTCTCTGACAACGCAGGAGACACCGATGCCCGCCTCAACGAGGACCAACAAATCCAACGCAAAGGAAAAACAGCAACGCATACAGCGACAAGTCGACTCGGACGACCCGGGCCAAACCGAAATCGAAACCGGCTGGCGCCATGCAGGCAGGCGCGCGAAGATAGGTTTCGGTGGGCTAAAGGCCCTATCATCGGTCCAGCACGAGCAAGCAGGGCGCCCACCGTGAGGAAGGTGATCGCTGATAGCATTGCGTGTCCGCTCGGGAAGCTCGCGGTGAACACTTGCGTGAACGTGAGGAATGTCGGGCCTGGACCGATCAAAGCTCTTCTTGAGGATAGTGCTGAGCAGTTCGCCGCCGACCACCGAAACAGCCATCAAGATCGCGAGTGCCCGCTTATGGATGAGAAGGAGATAGCCCACCACTGCCAACAGCACGAATCCAAGAAACACCACGCTGCCGACGGGTGTCACATCTCGGGCGGCTTCGTGAAGCCACGGCGGTCCAATCGGATTGGCCGGATCGGCTGCGCTACGCAAAGCCGACAGGATGGCAAGATCGAAAGCGGTGGTATCGCCGTCTTCCGTCCATCAAACGTTTTAAGCCGCTGGAACCAAAATGCTCACGGGCGGTTTAACCGTGCTGGTACAAATGTCCCGCGGTACATTTCCACCCGATTGGCGTGCTCGACACACGAAGTCAAAGCAAGAAGCCGCTTGTAGGGAAAATATCATGAAATTGGCTAGGATCGCAGCGCCTTTGGCGTTGTTCTGCGCACTCGGTGTCGGGCAAGCATTCGCTGTCTGCAACATTTCCGATGCAAAGCTCGAAGAGGCCGTCCTCAAGAGCCCTGAGTTGCGCAAGCCGGAAAACAGATACCTCGTTCGTGACCTGCGTACCCTCAGGGATGCCGCGTTCGTTTTGTGGACATACGGTCTGCACGACGATTGCGAGCGGGTGCTCGCCAATATCCGTCAATTGATTACCGCGCCATCTATGGCGAAGCTGGGGGGCAACGATGAGGACCTAGCCGATGAACAGTTGGCCGCCGGCGAACCACAGCAGCATCAAGGCGGCGAAGTCCGGGGCAATCGCGATGCCCCGGACGCACGTCCTCTCATCAATCTTGACGACCTTGGACCCGGCCTGCGCGTCGACGAGATTGTCGGCTCCGAGGTTCGCAGTTCTGATGACAAGATCGTTGGCGAAGTCCGAAATGTCGTGATCGGCACCAAGGACCGGTGGGATTACGCGGTCGTTGCCTCTGGCGGGTTCTTCATAGCAGGCAAGGACAGCATCGTCGTCCCCCTCCGCTATCTGCAGGTCAACGAGGAACGGAACAGCTTCTACCTGCGCATCTCCAGCGCCGACGTCAAAGCCGTTCCGTTGATGCCGGACCAAGAATATCTGTGGCTTGCGGATGAAGCATGGCGGGCGAAGAACGATGCGATCTTCCAGAAGCTGATTCCGGCAAGTCCGCAAGGCAAGACCGACGCCAAGTAAATGATCGAGCCAAGCCGGAGCGCGGTTGGCTCGCTGATAGTCGATCCGCTCCAATGGCACCTCGGCGGCTCGCTTGTTGCCGCAGCGTGCCCGGGCATAGCCTAAGGTGCAATGCTTCAGGGTGTCGTGGTCTGCGGTCGGGCCTATGGCGGCGGCTGGTGGGACTGGCTGACGCCGTTCACCATTCTTGCGGCATCGCTGTTGCCATCGGTGCCCTCAAGTACCCGGAGGTGACGCTTGAAGTCACGACTGAGGATCGGCCTGTCGACATGATCGAGGAAGGCTACGATCTGGTAATCCGGGTCAATCCAGATCCCGACGAAAGCCTGGTCGGACGGGCGTTTCTCCGCGACCGTCTGGTTGTTGTGGCGAGCCCCGACCTTCCCCGCACGACCCGTGAGCGTGCCGCTCCTGGCGTTGCGCGCGGGGCGGGCGAACTGCGCTGGTGAATTGGGGGGATATTGATGGCTCCGAAATCTCACTATGGACGCTCTACCCATCGCGGCGGCTGCTCAGCGCGCGCGTGTCGGCGTTCTTGGGCTTTTTGAAACAGGCCTTCCCGAATGGCACGCCGGACGAACTGGCCGCGTATATTGGCAGGTGGGGACCGAAGCCGCTTTCGATGCACTGTTGTCAACAGCATCCCAGGTTCCGCCGCAGTCTTTCCATAGGAGCGGACGGTGCGGCGAACTAGAACGCTAAAAGAACCCGGATTCGTCACCCGTTTGACAAACTGCCGTCAGGCAACCGAGTAGCCGCTTTATCAGCGGCCCAACAAAAATGCCGGACTACCGATCGGCCCTTGCCCTTGCCTCAATGTTAAATGACATCAGGCTCGGCCTTTCTCTGTAAACGTCCATGCATGGCGACGTGCGTGATGGGTTGGTGAGCCGGGGCAGGGCGCTCCTGAAGCCGAATGCCCTTTGCCCAGAGCCGCAGCGCCTCCCAATGGATGCCGGCGGTCACCTTGAGTGTCAGCAGAGGATACGAGATGAATGCGCGCAGCAGACTGGCATCGCTCAGCGCCCGCCGCTTGCCCGAGAAGCTTGCGACCATCAGCGGCCCTTGGTCATCGCTGGCAGTGATGTGTATCGCGACGTTTTCGCCGGGGAGGCCGATGCGAAAGCGATAGTTCAATCCCATGGCCATGAAGGGCGAAACGTAGAAGCGCTTGTCGCAATATTGCCTGACAGTCTCGTCGTGCCCGTCGCCGACAGGAATCAGGTAGCTGTGGCGTTGCCCAAAGGTGTTGTTGACTTCATAGAGGATCGCGACGAGGGCGCCCTGCCGGTTATGGCAGAAATAGATGCTGAGCGGATTGAAAGCGTAGCCGAGCATGCGCGGCATGGAGAGCAGTCGGATTGGCCCCGCATCCGTCTCGATCCCTGCCCTCTCAAGCATATCTTCGACACAGGCTTTCAGCGATCCGCCCGAGCCATCGCCGTGATCCGCGTCAGCGAAGCCGAACAGATTAAACCGGTTGTGTGACAACAGGCGAAGCCGCTTGCTCATCGCATCGATCTCGTCGAGGTCGAGCAGAAGGAAGAACATGCGGTAGGAAAGGCGGTGCCGCCGCGGCTTCAGCCGTTGGTGCATTACTTTGCCAGCGTAGAGCGCTGATTTCAGCTCCGGCATCACGCCGCCTCGAGGTTGCGCCGCGCCACGGCGTCGATAATGTGAATGCGCGCCGACTCATTCGCGACGCTCCAGGGCCGGCGTACACCGCCAAGCGCCTCAGCCACCGCAAGCCCGGCCTGCAGGCCGTCCTCGTGGAAGCCGGCGCCGAAATAGGAGCCGCAGAACCAGGTTCTTCGACTGCCCTGCAGCGACCACAGCCTTTGCTGCGCGCGCATCGCTGCGGCGTCGAAAGCCGGATGTTCGTAGGTCTCGCGATGCAGCACCGTATTGGCCGCCGGCTCCACGACAGGATTGAGGGTGACAAAGAGCTGCTGGTCATCAGGCAACGATTGAAGCCTGTTCATCCAGTACGAAACGGAGAGCTTTCGGGCTTCACCCTGGCCCTGTGTCAAATAGTTCCAACTCGACCAGGCTCGCTTGCGCCGCGGCATCAGGCGCGCATCTGCATGCAGCACCGCCTCGTTGCGGCTGTAGCCAAAACTGCCGAGCAGCCGCGTCTCGTCGTGGCTCGGATCGTCAAGCATGCGCAGCGCCTGGTCGGCATGGGTGGCGATAACGACGTGATCGAAGCGGTGCTCTACGCCTTCGCAGTCGGTAAGCCAAGCCGCGCCCCCGCGCCTGGAGATCAAGCGCACGCCGCGCCCGGCATATGAACGGCCGGCGACGCTCCTCGCCAGTTGCTCGACATATTTGCGGCTGCCGCCATCGACTGTGCGCCAGGTTGGCCGGCCTGCCAGGTTCAGTAGGCCATGGTTTTGGCAGAACCGGATGAAGGCGGTCGCTGGATAGTTGCCGACATCAAGCGCCGGCGTCGACCATATGGCTGCCGCCATCGGGTAGAGATGATCCTCGCGGAACGCGACACCGTAGCCCTTGGCATCGAGATATTCGGCCAAGCTGATCTCGCCGATACGCGCGATATCGTGGGGGGCCTCACGATAGAAGCGCAGCAATTCCTTCAGCATTTGCCAAAAACGCAGCCTGCCGACATTAGACGGTTGTGCGAGCAGCCCGCCCAATCCGGTTCCCGAATATTCAAATCGTCCGCCGTCGAGCGAGACGGCAAATGACATGTCCGACGCCTTGGTGCGTACGCCGAGATGCGAAAACAGCGCCGTCAGGTTGGGATAGGTGACTTCGTTGTAGACGATGAAACCGGTGTCGACCTGTGTGCCGCCGGCATTGACGGTATTGCTGTGGCCGCCGAGCCGCCGGTCCGCCTCGAACAGCGAAACCCTGTGGCGCGTTGAAAGCAGCCATGCTGCGGACAGGCCGGAGATACCGCTGCCGACGATGGCGATGTCCATCGGCTTGTCCGCCTCTAAATAGCCGCCGTTCGTCATTCACGCCCTCCGATTTGCTATGGAAGGGACTGACGTCCTCCCCTAGGTTCAATTTCTACGCAGCGGTGCGGGCTGTGGATCACCGTCTGCGGCAATCGCTGCGCGGCTAGTGATCCGAAAGGGATTGCCGCGCGTAACAGGGCGTATGAATGCATCAGGACATCATTTCATTGCCGACAAAGCCTTTCTTGCTTTCGATCTCGCGGAGAGCGGATTGGCAGTGACCATGCGCGAAGACGAAGAGAGCCTGTCGGCGCCGGAAGCGGTCCGTTTGATGACGGCGGTCGCGGCGAACCGCGATCGAGCGGCCTTCGCGGGGCTGTTCGGCTTCTATGCGCCGCGGCTGAAGGCTTTTCTGAAGCGATCGGGGATGACGCCGTCCGCTGCGGAGGACGTCGCGCAAGAAACCATGCTGCTGGTCTGGAAAAAGGCATCGTATTTCGATCCCGCGCGTGCCGGGGTGTCGACCTGGATCTTCACCATCGCCCGCAACGCGCGCATCGACCGGCTTCGCCGCGAAAGCCGGTCGGCGGTCATTGCCGAAGCCTTTGATCCGTCCGATCAGCCTGATGCGCCGGTTTCGGGCGAGCAGGCGATCATCGCGGTGGAGCGCGAGGAGCGGGTGCGGGAGGCGCTCGATCTTCTGCCGCGGGAACAGGCCGATATCCTGAAAATGTCATTCTTTGGCGAGGTAGCGCAATCCGAGATCGCCGACGCGGTCGGCATCCCCCTCGGCACCGTCAAATCACGCGTGCGGCTGGCCCTGGGCCGGCTGCGCCAAATCCTGGACGACCTCAAATGATCAACCATCATCCGAGTGATGAGACGCTCTTCCGTTATGCCAACGGCTCGCTCGAATCCGGGCCGCGCATCGTCGTGGCCGTCCATGTCGGCGCCTGCACGGCTTGCGCCGAGCGCATAGTCAGTTTCGAGGCGCTGGGCGGCTCCCTTCTGCACGATATCGAGCCGGAAGACATGGAAGCTGGGGCCCTCGCTCAGGCGATGGCGATGATCGATGTCGACGAGGCCGCTCGCGGCAAGGCCGCGCCGGCCAAAAGGCTCCCGCGCGCCGATGTTGGCATCCGCCTGCCTGAGGTGCTTGATGACTGTGGCATCGGGCCATGGCGCTGGATCGGCCCGGGCGTGCGCTGGAGCCGCGTGACACTGCCCGACGACGACAGCGCCAACGTCATGCTGCTCAAGGTCGTGGCCGGCCGCAAGCTGCCGGAGCACACGCATGCGGGCTATGAATACACCCACATACTGAAAGGGTCGTTCTCGGACGCGCGCGGGCGCTATGGTCCGGGCGATCTCGACGAGGCCGATGACGACGTTCAGCATCAGCCGATCGTCGACAAGGACGGCGAATGCATCTGCATTGCCGCGCTCGAAGGCCAGATGAAGCTGAGCGGCTTCTTCGGCAGGCTGATCCAGCCTCTGTTCGGCGGCTGAGCTCCGGTGATGAGTGTCGTCTCGGCTATCGTTCTTGCGGCGGTCGCTCTTTGTGCCACCATGGCGGTGGCGTGGCTGGTCGCGACACGGACCGGCAGGTCCGGATGGATCGATGCGATCTGGTCTTTCGCCGTGGGCATCTTCGGTGCCTTCTTGGCCCTCGTCCCATTTGTTGAAGGCGACAACGATCATAGGCAATGGCTGGTCGCCCTTTTGGCGCTGGTCTGGTCGCTGCGGCTTGGCGTTCACATAGGTGGGAGGACGGTCGGCGACAGCCGCGACGATCCGCGCTATGACCAGCTGAAGCAGCAATGGGGCGCCAGTTCCTCAAGCCGGCTGTTCTGGTTCCTTCAGGTTCAGGCGGCCGCGGCTTTCCTGCTTGCAATGTCGATCATGGCTGCCGCCCACAAGCCGGCTCCGGCGCTGGGGCTTGGCGACTGGGTCGGCGTTGCGCTCTGGATGGTGGCGATTGGCGGCGAGGCACTGGCGGACAGGCAACTGAATGCTTTTCGAGGCGATCCTGCCAACAAGGGCAAGGTCTGCGATGTCGGCCTGTGGGGCCTGTCCAGGCATCCCAATTACTTCTTCGAATGGCTGGGCTGGCTGGCATACGTGGCGATCGCGATCAGCTTCCCGTCGGCCTATCCGTGGGGTTTCGCCGCACTTGCCGGCCCCCTACTGATGTACTGGCTGCTGGTCCATGTCTCCGGCATCCCGCCATTGGAGGCGCACATGCTGCGTTCGCGTGGCGAACAGTTCAGCCGTTACCAGGGACGCGTAAACGCTTTCTGGCCGGGCGTGCCGATTGCGGCAACAACCCGGGAAGGGACATGACAGTGAGCCTGATCTCATCCGCAATCCGTGCCGTCGAAAGCACACCGATTCCCGATACCGCGACACGCTTTGGTATCGGCATCCTGGTAGGAAGAACGCGCCGGACGCTGGCCAAGGCGGGGTCAGTCGATGAGAAGCAGTTTGCTTGTGCCATGGCGGGCTATTCGATCGCCGAGCACGCGCAGGCCGCAAATGAGCAGCATTATGAGCTTCCGCCCGAATTCTTCGGGCTGACGCTCGGTCCCAACCGGAAATATTCCTGCTGTCTCTATCCCAAGGGCAACGAGAGCTTGGCCGAAGCCGAGATCGCGGCGCTAGAGCAGACTGTCGAGCATGCCGGCCTCGGCGATGGCCAATCCATTCTCGAGCTTGGCTGCGGCTGGGGTTCGCTGACGCTGTACATGGCTAAGCGTTTTCCGGCCGCCCGCATCGTGGCGATGTCGAATTCGACGCCGCAGCGCCTCCATATCGAAGCGGAAGCGTTGGCGCGCGGGCTGCGCAATGTCGAGGTCATCACCGCCGACATGAACGGCTTCGAGCCGCGAGAGCGCTTCGACCGCATCGTGTCGGTCGAGATGTTCGAGCATATGTCCAACTGGCGCGACCTGCTTGCCCGCATCCGAAGCTGGCTGGAGCCCGAAGGCAGGCTATTCGTCCATGTCTTCAGCCACCGCCACAGTCCCTACCGTTTCGATCATCGCGACGACGCCGACTGGATCGCACGGCATTTCTTCACCGGCGGCATCATGCCGAGCCATGGGCTGATCGGTCATTTCCAGGACTGTTTCGCCATCGAACGCGACTGGCGTTGGAACGGCATGCACTATGCGCGCACCGCGCGGCAATGGTTGGCGCGTTTCGACGACAATTTCGAGCGCATCGGCGAGATTCTGACCGATGTCTATGGGCAGGAAGCGGCGCTTTGGCGCCGGCGCTGGCGAGTGTTCTATCTCGCGACCGAGGGCCTGTTCGGTCACGGCCAGGGCAGGGAGTGGGGCGTCAGCCACTATTTGCTGCGACCGGCCTGGTAACGTGGAAGGACTTGCACAGCTATGGCGCCGGGTCGCCGCTTACGCGGCGCATGACGACCCCCTGACCAGCGCGGCCAACTGGATTGCGCTGGTGGTTGCCTGGAACCAGCCGTTCTACCCGCTGTACCTTTGGGCCGCGGTCGGAGCCGACAAGATTGCACCGTCGTTTCTCACATTCATATCAACGCCGATATTTGTGGCTGTTCCGGCTGTCGCCAAACGGCATGCGCTGGCCGCCCGCATCCTGCTGTCGCTGACAGGCATCGCCAACGGCATCGTGAGCACCAAGGCGTTTGGCGTTGGTTCGGGCGTGGAGATTTTCCTGGTTCCGTGCGCACTGATCGGCGCTGCGTTGTTCAGACCGTCGGAGCGGGCGTTCGGACTCGTTATTGTCGCGCTCAGCGCTGTCGCCTATTCGATCCCGCTGCGCTTTTTCGGTGAGCCGCTGGCCAGCTACTCCGCCGCCGACAACAGTGCCATGGTTGGCCTAAATGCCTTGAGCGCCGCGACGCTGATCGTCTTCATCGGCTTGCTGTTGTCCGGTGCGATGCCAGCCGCGGAACAGCGTGGCGATCAGGCGCCCCGCAGGAAATAGCGGGTCAGCAGTAAGCCCACGGTGGCGGCAACCGCGCTGAGCAGCGAACCCCAGCAGATATCCGCCACGGTGATGACCGTCGCCCAGCCGCGGATCGTGGCCTGGTTGGTCAGATCGTAGGTCGCGTAGGTGAAAAAACCATAGAGCGCGCCATTCAGCGCGGCCGTTGTCCATTTGCCGCTCGAAAAAGCCGGAGACGTTGCGAAGATTACGAGACCCACAACATAGATCAGGTAGAAGGCCGCAGCAGGAACAGGGTTGAATATGTCAACCAGTATGTCCCCGACATAGCGGCGGTAAAGGCGCTGCGACATCGTCGTGAGCCACAGCGCGTCAATCGCCAGGAAAGCGATCAGAGTGGTTGTGTAAGCGACGGCATACCGCATCATGAAACCTTCCCGTTATTGTTTGATCCTCTGGCTCAATCCTTTAAGGACTGATAGACGATCAATGCCCTTTCTCGTGCCGCACCGTGGTCTACGATCGGATTGGGGTAGGTCTTGCCGAGCACGATGCCTTTGTCCTTCAGCACGGCAGCGGGAGAGTCCCATGGCCGATGAATATAGCGGTCGGGCAATGCAGAGATTTCCGGGACGTGCTGACGAACGTAGTCGCCCTGAGGGTCGAACTTTTCGCCCTGCAGCACTGGGTTGAAGATGCGAAAATAGGGGGCGGCATCAGCTCCGGATCCGGCCACCCACTGCCAGCTGGCCGGGTTGTTGGCGGCGTCCGCGTCGACCAGAGTGTCCCAAAACCACTTTTCTCCGTGACGCCAGTCGATCATGAGGTCCTTGATGAGAAAGGAAGCCGCGATCATTCGCACGCGGTTGTGCATCCAGCCCGTTTGCCACAATTCGCGCATGCCGGCATCCACGATTGGATACCCTGTCAGGCCGCGCTGCCATGTCCGAAGCGCCCGCATGTCGTCCCGCCACGACATTGCGTCAAACTCCGGCCGGAAGTTGCGCGCTGAAAGATCAGGATTATGAAACAGCAGATGATATGAAAATTCCCGCCAGCCGATCTCCGAACGAAACTTCGAAGTTCCCGAGCTTTTCGATCTGCGCAACGCGGCGAATATCTGGAATGGCGTGATCTCGCCGAAGGTCAGATGCGGGGAAAGTCGCGATGTTGACGGCTGGCCAGGATAGTCACGTTGGCGTTCATAATTGGCCAGGTCGTGCTCAATGAATTGACGAAGCCTGGCCTGGGCGCCTTCTTCGCCAGGTCTCCAAGTTTCGCGCAAGCCATACGCCCAATCGGGTTTGCTAGGCAGCAAGTCAAGCTCCATCAGGCGCAAGCCGCCAAGCTCACCCCTCCAACCATCAATCGATCCGGGGGGATCGATCGGATCGCGAACATGGACCTCGTCCGCCATCGCCTTCCAAAATGGCGTATAGACTTTGTAGAAGCCTCCGGACCCAGTCTTGAGGAGCGAAGGTTCATGCAGGAGCGCGCCATCGAAGCTGAGTGCCGTGAGCCCCTTTTCGCGCAGGGCGGCTTTCATCCTGGCATCGACCCCCGCCTCCGAGGGGTCGTAACGCCTGTTCCAGAACACGCAATTCGCGCCGCTGGCGTCGATCGCCCTGGCGACGGCGTTTTCGGTGCGTCCATGCGCCAGAAATAGATTCACTCCAGCCTTGCGAAGCAGATCGCCAAGGGCCGCGAGCGAGTGATGGAGCCACCAGCGGCTGGCCGGTCCCATGGCCCTTAGACCTTTGGTTGTCTCGTCCAGGATATAGAGCGCCACGACGGGAGCGCCGCGATCGGCTGCCGCCGCCAGCGCGGCGTTGTCACCAATGCGCAGGTCGCGCCGAAACAACACGATGGTGGGAGCTTGGGCTTGTCGGCTCATTCCGTCTCGCAGATCATTTTGCCGGGGTCCAGCGCACGTTCTTGCAAATCAAGCCTGCGCCTATGCAGCCCCGCGTGGTGAGACCCCCCTTCCTCACCGTCAACGTCATTGAATAGGTACGGTCTCGCTTGGGGTCGTAAGCCTTTCCGGCCAGCGTGCCTTGTGACGCCGGTCTCAGCGTCATGATCAGCTTGTCGCCGGCCTGTTCACCCTTGCTGGTGTCGCCGATCCACAGATTGGTCGCGCACAATTGCTGTCCACAAGGCGCGATTGAGACCTTGGCGTTGCCGTCGTCTCGCATCCATATGCCGCGGCTGTCCGAGAATGCGTCGGCTTGTGCCACCGACCCGAGAAACACGGCACAAAGGAATGCGATTGTCCCTTGCATCGCCCCAATCTCCACTAACTGGCTAGATCTGTTGATTCTACGCTGCTCGGGGACGTTTGGATCACCGGTCCCGATCGGCGGCGCCAGGGACCAAGGGCCGCCAGGGTCCTCTTTCCGGAACGGTGGAAATGTGAGGGGTTAGAAAGCAATGTTGAAATGTCGATTTCTAGAACCGTCGGCGGAAGCCTCGTTTGAACGCAACCTCGCCGATGGGCTGGCCTACCGCTTTCTCAACCGATTTCAGGGGCGAGTGGTTCGCAGTACGTTGAGCATTCACGCATATCGCCAAATGCTCGTTGGGTTTGTTGTGGAACGGGCCATCGGTTATGGGTTTTTGCCGCGACCCGGGTGGCTGCTGCCAAGGCTTTGCGAAATGTTGGTCGTACCTGTTGAGACGATATGCAGTAGAGCTGGCGTCCCAGCACGCTTTGCTCAGAATTTCTTGGTGGTCGAGAGAAAAAGATAGTGAAGCGCGCCAGGAAAGGCATCGAATCGACTAACGGAACGAAGACCGCTTGCGAGCTTAATGCTCAATGATCGCGCGAAATCAACGTCCTGGAACAATCGCTGGCCAACAACGTCCTGAGACGACGATGGCCGACGTCATCTCGGTCGACGAACTCACGCGCAAACTCATTGCCGACGCAAAGGCCCTTGGCATTAAGCGGAGCGAGAAGAGGTCAACAGCCTCTATCGGACGATCCTCGACGCGATTGTCATTACGACCCCAGCCTGACCGAATAGCCCTTGCCACCAAGTACGATCCGAGGAATATAATCCTCTCATTTCGGCGACACTCCAACGGAGATCGCCAATGTGGGACCGGCGCGGCCGAGCCAACCTTCAAAAAGCCTTTCCAGACAGCACGCGGCGCGACCGTTTCATTCATCCTGTTTCCGGTCAGGGCAAACGACAGTGCATGTAAATCGTTCCGTCGACCGGGCTGAGATCCTCAGCTGGTGCGTACTATGAAGGATCGTCGAGAATCGTCCTCACCTTTTCGGCGAGATCTTCAAGGCTGAAAGGCTTCGGTAAAAGCTGCGTTCCAGGATCGAGGATGCCGTTGTGAACGATGGCGTTGCGCGTGTAGCCCGTGGTGTAGAGGATCTTGAGCTTGGGGTTGTCCTTGCGCAAGATATCCGCCAACTGGCGTCCAGACATTTCCGGCATAACGACGTCGGTGAATAGCAGGGACAGTTGCTGCCCGGCTTCAATCATCTTGATCGCTTCGTTAGGACCAATGGCTTCGACGACCGTATAGCCAAGTTCGCGCAACGCTTCGGCTGAGACGGCGCGGACGCGATCCTCGTCTTCAACCACCATGACGATTTCGCTTGGCAGGCCGCCATCTATCGACCTTGGTTTGAGCTCGGGAGTATCCTGGTTGGTGCTGCCATAATGCCGTGGCAGATAGATCTTGATCGTCGTGCCGACGCCGGGCTCGGAGTATATTCTGACGTTGCCGCCCGATTGCCGGACAAAACCGTAAACCTGGCTGAGGCCAAGTCCGGTCCCCTTGCCAACGCCCTTGGTCGTGTAAAAGGGATCGAAGGCCTTGGCGAGAACATCCGGGGTCATGCCCGTGCCGGTATCGGTCACGGCGATTAGCACGAATTGTCCGGCCGCAATGGCGGACTCACGAGCGTATCGCTCATCGACATAGGCGTTCGACGTCTCAATGGTCAGCTTGCCGCCGTTGGGCATGGCGTCACGTGCGTTGACCGACAGGTTGAGCAAGGCGCTTTCCAGCTGACTGGGATCGGCCTTGACCTGCCAGAGGCCGGCACCGAAAGCCGTCTCCACCTTGATCGTCTCGCCGAGCGTGCGCATCAAGAGATCGGTCATCCCGCCGACCAGGCGGTTCGCGTTGATGGGCTCCGGCTTGAGCGGTTGCTGTCGCGAAAAGGCCAAGAGCCGCTGGGTAAGGGCGGCGGCACGGTGAGCCCCATCCATGGCGCCTTCGACAAATCGGCCGACGTCTGTCTCACCCTTGGTCAATTTGCGCTGAAGCAGATTGAGTCCACCGATAATGACCGCAAGCATGTTGTTGAAGTCGTGCGCAATCCCCCCCGTCAACTGGCCGACTGCCTCCATTTTTTGAACCTGCCGCAGCTGTTCCTCTGTCTTAGAACGTTCCGCCACTTCGTCGATGACGCGTTGTTCCAGCGTAGCGTTGAGTGTCTGCAGTGCGGCCTCTGCGCGCCGCCTTTCAGCCAATTCGCGTTCGCTTGACTGGAAGAGGCGGGCATTGTCGATGGCCGTTGCTGCATGGCCGGCGATGCCGAGGAGAGCACTCTCATGTTCAGGACGAAACTTGCCGGTTTCCGCGTGACCGAAGAACAAACCGCCCAGAACTTCGCCGGAGTTCGACACGACTGGCACCGCCAGATAGGAGCGAACCGGGAGATGGCCTTCCGGCATGCCCTTGCGCGGCGCGTTCTTGCCGTACCGTGGATCCTTGAGAATGTCGTCCGATCGAACGACGCCTGTCCCAAGGAAGGTCGGTTCGAACACCGCCGTCGCGCGTGGCATGGGGTAATTTTGGAAGGCCGAACGTGGAGCACCTGACAGGGCGTAGAGCATGTAGCTGCCGCCCTGGTCGTCGAGCACGTTGTAGAAGAAAGCTCCAAACTGCGCTCCGGAAAGTTCTACGCCGGCATCGGTGGTGATTTGCACGATTTTGTCGAGATCGAGTTCGGCAGCGACCGCCGCTCCGGTATCGTTCATGATCTTGAGGTGTCGCTCGGCCTTCTTGCGATCGGAAATGTCGATCACAGTGCCGATAAATCTAATGGCCTTGCTGGCTTCGAAAATGGCATGCCCGCTTGCCGCCACCCAACGCTCGATACCGTCCTCCAGGCCAATGGTTCGGTACTCGATGTTAAATCCCTCCAGACTGTCTGGAGCGATTGCCCGCCTGACCGCCTCATCTGCCCGGATGCGGTCGTCTGGATGGAGGCCGGCGATGAAGGAGCCCTCATACGAGACCTCATCGGCCGACGTAATGCCGAACAATGCGCGACATTGTGCGTCCCACCGCAAATGGTCAGCGACCGGGTCGTAGTCCCAGATGCCGATTGCAGCCGCTTGGGTAGCCAGGCTCAGGCGCTCCGCGGTCTCGGCAGCGCCCTGATCCGACCTGACCCGTTCTATATGCGCCCACGACCGCTCGGTTACTTCGGTGAGAAGTGCAAGCTCATTCTGCGTCCAGACCCGTGGCGCGCTGTCGTGGATCGCCATCAGCGCAGTCAGGCGCCCCTCTTTGACCAGAGGCATGCAGATGGTGGCAGCGATTCCAATATTCTGGAACGTTGCGGCTTCTTCTGGGGCAAGCTCGGCGCGATTGTCATTGATGATCAGCGGCAAACCCTGATGGAGCCGGAGAACGGCAAGTTCGCCAAAGTCCCGGAGACTGTAGTAGCCAACGATGCTGGAAGAGCCTTGTCGGTGCCAATCTCCGCGAATCGTAAAGTGGTCCTGGTCAGGCTCCATGTCGGCATAGGCACAGATTGCGACGCCGAGATGCTCGCCAAGCATTCTGGTCGTGATCTCAAGCACTGCGTCCGCGTCAGTACTTCTCGATGTTTCTTTCCCCAGTCCGTCGAGGAAGCGCAAGCGACCTTCATTCTGGCTCAACTCCGCTTGCGCGCGCCGCCGTTCGACTGCGGTGCGCGTTCGCTCCGCCATCTCGCGAACGAATTCGATCTCTTCCTCCGACCAGGATCGGGGTCTGTTGTGATTGAGGTAGAGCAGGGCCACAAAGCCACCGCGCTCGGTGACCGGCATGTTGATCAGCGACTGGGCGCTGATCGCCTTCAAAGCCTCTGGATTCCGGCTTGTCCGTGGATCTTTGTCCGCGTCCTCAAGGACCACAGTGATGCCACGCTTGAGATCATCGATATACGTGCCGTAGTCGCGAAAATGCAGCACCCCGGCCAAGCTCTTGATCCCGGGGGCATTCCAGTCGCGTTCGATGGAGATGGTCTCGTTCGCGAGATCGATCGTTCCATATCCCGCCCGGCTTACATCCAGTTCCCGTCCAATGATTTCGGCCGCCGCATAAGCCAGCTCGTCGGGGTCTTCGACCAGGCGCACAACGTCGCCAAGTTCGGCGAGGGCAGCGCTCCTCTTCCTCGCACGAAACGTTTCTGTGACGTCAAACCCTTCGCAGAATATTCCTGTGATGATGTTCCCGCCATCGTAGAGCGGTGCGTAGATGAACGTCAGATAGCGCGTCTCCTCCGGACTATCCGCCGAGCGGCGAAATCGCACAGGAACGCCCTGCGCTTCAAAAGTCGTGCCGCTTTTGAAGACGTCGTCCAGCCGCTCAAAAAAACCTTGTCCATCCATACTGGGAACGGCATCCCGAATGGGCTTCGAGAGCCAATCGCCGCTGTTGAAAACCTGGCGATGGGCGTCATTCACGAATTCAACGACATGGTCGCGGCCGCACATGATAATGATGAAGCCTGGTGCTTGTTCGAACAGATGGATATGACGTTCAGCAGCGAGGCGTTCGCGCTTTTCGGCCCGGAAGCGATCCGTGGTTTCCGTGCAGACGCCAAACAGGCCGCCGGTCGTCCCAGTCTCCGGCTGTGTGACCGGGTTGTAGGAGAAGGCGAAATGGGTCTCTTCCGGCGCGCCGTGCTTGTCGATCCGGATCTCAATGTCGTCCATATGGACTGACTGGCCCTGGTAAACCAGATCAAACATCGGGCCGATCGTCTCCCATGCCTCTGCCCAGACCTGTTGGCTGGGCAGGCCGAGAGCGGTCGGGTGCTTGCGGCCAAGGATAGGGATGAAGGCATCGTTGTAGAGCCAGATGCGGTCCTGGCCCCAGACGACGAACATAGGTTGCGCAGAGCCTAGAATGAGATCGACGAGTGTCTTCAGCTCTGTGGGCCATGAAGACACCGGCCCAATAGATGTAGCGCTCCAGCCAAACGAGCCGATACGCTCAGCCATTTCTCCGGCGCTGCGAAACGCGGCGCTCGCCCTGTCCTTGCTGGATGGTCCCAAGATATCCCCCGAAATATCGAACCGGACAAAACGGCGGAACTCGGTTTTGGTTGCACGGCAAGGGGCAGGGCAGCGGGCGCTGCATGAAAGCGGACGCGGTATCGACATCGCTGTTCAATTTTCGTTGAACAGCGATGTCTCCGGTGACCCAGCAGACAACGAAAGCCGCCCGCAACCGGGACCGAACATCCAAGATTACGCAAAAGCAAAGCGGGCATAGGACCCAAAGTAGACATCTATCCAGGCGCGCTGACAGGACCCGAACACGCATCCTCGCTGACAGTGCGTGTTCGTTCGATAGTCAGTCTGCGGTTTTGCCCAACGTGTCCGCTACCACAGCACCTCGCTTGCCCATGGGCAGGGGAGGGCCTGTGGTCGAGTCCACGGCTGTCTGATGCTCCATCTCGGCATTGATGGCTGCGCCAGCAATGAGAATGATGACGGAAATCCATGTCCACATCATCAAACCGACAACAGCCCCTAGCGACCCGTAGGTGGCGTTGTAGTTGGCGAAATGCTGCAGATAGAACGAGAACAGCCAAGATGCTGCGATCCATGCCACCGTCGCAATCAATGCTCCCCAACTCAGCCAGCGCCACTTGGCGCGCTCGCGGCTCGGTCCGAAGCGATAGAGCAAGGAAATTCCGGTCAGCATCGCACCGACAAGGATCGGCCACCGAGATACAGCGACAAGGGTTTCCGTCCACGCATCAAGATAGAAATAGCCCAAAAGTGCTGGAACGACGCCCACCGTGAGCAACAGCACGATGCCAATCAGCAGCGCTCCAACCGTGAACAGGATCGACATGAGGTTGAGCGTGACGAAGCTACGTTTTTCGCGTTCCTCATAGGCAATGTTCATGGCATCAAACAGTGCCTTCATACCACTGTTGGAACTCCAAAGTGCGATACCAAGCCCGACGAAAAAACCTATGCCGAGCGCCCCTGGTTTCTGCTTGGCCAAAGCTTGCAACTGGCCGCGAATGAGGTCCAACCCACCCGATGGCAGCAATCCGCCGAGATAGGCGACATGGTCGGCAACCGAAACCGGGTCGGCGACAAAGCCGTAGATCGAAATGAACGCGGCCAGCGCTGGAAACAGTGCCAACAACAGGTAGAAAGTGGCACCGGCGGCGACGAGCAGAACCCGGTCCTTGTTGAATTCCTCCCACAAGCGCCAGAAAATATCTTTCCATCCAAGCGCTGATATTTGGGACGGCCAAGCCGCGTCGCGGCCGCGGTCCCCGCCCTCCGACCGCAGAGCGGCCTTACTCTCTTCCGTAGTGGATGCCGCGCGACTGGCCGCTTCTCCATCGATCAACGAGGCCTCTTTGCCGGTTGGCTGCGGGCTTCGTCTGGCTTTCGAAGTCACTCGTTTAACCTCACTGTGTCGACCACGACTCCAGCGTGTGCGCCAGTGCATTCCTTCTCTTGACCCGTTGTTGTTGGGTTGCTGCCGATCGCTTCCACCAATTCGCCTCCTATGCCCGGGCCCGAGTCCTCTCAACGCCGTGAACGGCATAGCTGTTCCCGCTAACCCAACGCGCCGTCAAGCGGCAACGCATGCAGCCTGATAAGTCGCGTGCAACATCGGCTATCCGTTCGCTGATTTCTTCTTGGCCGCCGCTGGATTTTGACCGGTCGCTGCCGACGTCTTTGCGTCTTTGGAATGAGCCGCGATCGCCGGGCCGGCGCCGGTTGCCTTGCGCATGTCTCCACTCGTTTTTTTGTCGGCTGGCGCCTTGCGATCCAGGCCTGAGAACAACTTGCCGAAAAAGCCCATGTCATACTCCTGTTGCGCCGCTGAGATGCCGATGCGCTGATTGTGTGGATGAGCCCTGGCAACCAAGGCTCACCCAAAGGCGATAAACCTTGCTACGCCGCTTCTGCGGCGACGTTGACCGCCGACTCCGCGATCTCGGTAAGGGCGACGTCCGTCTTCTTCTCTTCGGCGAGCGTGAGGTCCAACAGCTGGACCGCCGCAGTCAATCCGAGTTCCGACGCCCAGGTGCGCAGGGTGCCGTAGCGAGAAATCTCATAGTGTTCGACTGCCTGCGCAGCGGCAAGGAGACCAGCATCCAGGGCAGGGCTGCCCTTGTACTCCTCGATAATCTCAGCGCCTTCCTCGGTAATACCCATGATGGCAGCGCAGGTCTTGGCCTGGGGCTTCATACCGAGAATCTCGAAGATTTCTTCGAGCCTCGCCACATGCTCCTGCGTTTCGCCGTGATGCTTTTCGAACGCCGCCTTCAGCTCGGGGCTCTGCGCGGCCTTAGCCATCTTCGGCAATGTCGAGAGGATTTTTTTCTCGGCGAAATAGATGTCCTTGAGCGTATCTCGGAACAGTTCGCCTAGACCCTTGGTCGTGGCCGGTTTTGTGGTCGCCATCTGGCTATCTCCTGGTTTGTTTGGCTTCTCAAATCAAGGCGCAGAGGCAACTTCGCGCTTGCTGAGTGGTTCCGCCCCAAGGAAAAAAAGCAAGTGCCGGATATTCGATGCGGTTAGGCAACCGACGCCTCGCTGGGCCATTTAGGGTGCCGGGCCAGGACAGAAGCGAGTGATGTTCGAGTATCCAATGCGCAATGCGGGCATTCTCAAACTGGGCGACGTTCCGTTGCTCTGGCGCCTTCAGCAAGCACCCTGCCTGCCGATGCCTCGGCCAAGGAACGCGAGGCACACGCCGCAACGCTGGTGACGTTGTTCAAGACACATCGGAACTTTGCTGGTGTTCATCCTGCAAGCGAAAGGTAGGTCATTGAGGATCTGGCTGCTGTTATGGCACCGGGCAACCGGTGCGCCGCAGCTTTGCAGCCTGCCTGATTGCCGCGAAGAGCCTTCCCTCATGGGAACCCTTAGCCTCCTCGCAGATTGGTGACACACCCAACCCATGAGGAGATGCAACGATGGACCACACCAATCATGTAAGGCTTGCCAGCAGTGAACTGACTCCAGAGATTCTTGACGGCGCGACCATCTATGGCGCTGACAACGAAAAGGTCGGCACCGTTTCTCATCAGCACGGCAGCCAGATTGTCATTGACGTAGGTGGCTTTCTCGGCATCGGCGCCAAGCCGGTGGCGGTTTCGGCCAACCAACTCGATTTCATGCGCGATGAAGAAGGTGATGTTCATGCCGTTACCACCTGGACCAAGGACCAGCTCGAAGACATGCCAGAGCACCAAGATTGAGATTGGCGGCCGGCATCGTCCGGCCCCTCTGCCAACAGAAAAAGCCGGGAGTCTGCATTGGAAATCGTTCGTACCCAAGTCTTGAATGCCACCGCACCGAACGGCCAAGCGATATTGCGCGTGCTGTTCTGTGGCCAGGGCAATGAATGCGTTACCGTGGACATGGCCAACGTCGAGGGGGACGAGGAAATCGTGCTGGTCCGCGCGAAGGCTATCCTTGTCCAAACCGCCACCTTTGGTCTTGCCTCGAACGACTACGACGGCACCAGCAACGGCAACTTTGACGAAGTTTCGGTGACGTCGGTTAAGGAAGCGGCGGGCGATGTGTATGTTTTCGACTATCGCGACGGCGAAACCAGTCGGAGGATTCCTCCGTCCCACATGCCGAGCTTTGACGCCGCGCGCGCCGAAGCAATTCGCTGTGCGGTCGATCTCTTGGTCGATCTGGAGCCCGGAACAGATGATTTGTCTGGTTGGCTTGTGCGGGTCTCCGACGAACAGGGCGAACTGCTCTACACGGTGGATGTACAGGAGGCTGAGGCGGCTCGTCAGGCCAGCCAATAGCAAAGCGAGCCATTGCGTCCTTCGATGGACCACAGGCACGTGATTGTGGGACACGGAGCGTATCGATCCCCCTCTGGCAAAACGAGCCGGAGACTTGGTCGGATAGCTTCACAATAAGCCTGCCGCCCTTGCCTCGGTGGCGGGTTTTTTGCTTGTCTCGGAACCTCGAAGCCTGCGGCAGGTTGAGCATGATGCAGCGTACCTTCCTGAGCGGCGCTGCCTGGTCCAGGTTTGCAACTTGATCGGTTTGGGTCTGACAGAGATCCGGACCCTTCTTCTGTTTTGGTTCCCCTTGGGCGCGCGCGCGGCGGCCAGGCCGCTCTAACCAGCAATCTTCCATTCATTTTGCCAACGGGCACGCACCGCCATCATTAGCATATCTCCACTTGCCATGCCGGTTTGGAACAGCCTTATCAGCTCGGCGGCAATCTCCTGTGCATCAGCTGTGTCGGGAAGAACGCAGAATTCAGCGCAAAGTGAGTCGAAGGCGAGCCTTAGGGTCTCAAGGTCGTTCGGGTAAAACGCCTCGTTTTGTGAGCGAATTGGTTGGTCAAGCATCAGGCGCCTCCATTACGGGCGAGAGTGCGATCGTCGCTCCCAAGCAGCGGAGCCCACAAATTGGCCGCCGACTGCCCAGCTATGGGACAGTTCGCCAAGCGTGTCATTTCACTTTGACGTACCCGAACGATTAAATTACCCGCTTGGGCGCTGGCCCTTTGGGAACTTGCCCGGTGAATTTGTTGGATTCCGCGGGTTCCTTGGCTGAAGGATAAACCGCGATCACTGCCTACAAAGTCACGTCGGTTCCTCGACGCTGAAAAGGCGTTTCGCGGATCATCGTGCACTTCGAGGGTGAGCGCACTTTCGATCGGTCGGTCTGGAACATTAGTGGCTTCCAAAGGTTGGTGATTGCGGCAGGCAATGCTCCCTCGCGTCACCTGCCGAAGATCGGGCGAGACACCTTGATCGGCCCGCGCTCTTCACGAGAGGCGCGGGCTTTCCTTTTTTATTGAAGAGATCGCGCATGTCCCAGACCATTCAACCGCCCATATTGCCGGAGGCAAGTCCGGATCGAATGGTCAACTGCGAAGTCGCCTTGGAAACGGCATTCGCAGCCTTGGTAACCGAATCGGAGGCCCAGGGATGGACAGCGCGGGAGACCGCCGAAACTCTGCTCAAAATCGCGAGCGAACATATCAAGCTTCTGGCAGCCGATGTCGAGACTAAGAGCTGAGGCGAGGTCGCCTCAGAGGAGCCGATTGCTCTGCATCGCACTACTCAGCGGATCCATTGTTGGTGAATGGGGAGGCGCTCGGGATGCACTGCAGGGTCCAGCCCGGCGGTGTTGGCTGCTTCTGGTATTCGACGATTGCGGCCGTGCATTGTTCGCGCTTGTCGAAAGTGCTTGGCAACACCACCATTCCGCCCTGCGGGCCGGCGATTACCAGATACCAGATCAGCGCTGCCGTCGAAGTCATGGCGTTTCCTTGTTCCAACCCGACGCCTTAGACGCGGGCGGCTGGTTCACCTTAGGCCAATGGCCGGGAATGAACTAATCGTCATTGAGAAAAGAGGCGGCGATCAGGTCGTCGCCGTCGATGAGGCCTTGATAGTCCGCCATCACCGTTGCGACTTTTCGAAAGGCCTTCATGTCGCCTCCGGTAATTTTCGCGTTTGCGAACTTGGTCCGGAGGTTTTCAACGCGCGTTTCCAAGGCATCGGATTTGCGAGATCTTGCATTTGCGATCTTCCGTTTCTGTTGAAAACCCGCCGCCGGGAGAGGCGACGGGCTTTGGCTGGCAAGGCTGGTCAGTCGTAGACTTTGACGATCTTGTGGGTGCTCGGATCGACCAGAACCGTCCGGTTGTCGATCACGACATAGCGGTATTTGACGTTGGGAACTTCGCGAAGTTCGACGGTGTCGGGCAGCGCCGTGCCGATGTTGAGTTCCACTCCGGGAACCTTCACCGACGCAAGCGGCTGCTTCTTCACATATTCACGAATAACCGTTTCCTGCTCCGGCTGAATAATGATGTCCTCGGCCGTCGCGATGCCGACGCCTGCGAGCAGAAGAAATGCCGCAGCTGCGGCAGAGACATGCAATTTCATAATCGTACTCCTCGTGAGATTGGCCCCGATCGACGATGTCGAAGCCCAACTGCCAACTTGGCGTGGATGCAATCGTTCCTTTGGATGGACTTCGGTCGGGGGCGAAGTTGGACCAAAGTCCGGTCGAATTCCGCAATGGTCTTGCCGGCCGCGCAGCTTGGAACGGTCACCTGTGGCAGAAGTTGTCAGCCACGGAAACGGAGAACGATTTATGGACAGGAGTGTTGGTCAAGCGCGTTGGTTGTTAGCGCCAGTTTTCGTCCTGGCCATATCTCTGCTCGTGATTGGAATATCCCTTGGCTGAACTTGGACAGCCCACATCTCAAAATCAGTGCAGCTGCGTTGCCAACGGTTTGCTCGCTGCGGCGAGCGAACCGCTTATTAACTTGAATTTAGCCAGCGACGGGTGATTGAATGTTCAACGACAAACAGACTCGCTTCATAGAGGCCGGTTTCCTCCTGGCTGTACCCATTTGCGTCGGTCTCACCGCGCTGATAGCCGTATTCGCGCTGGCCAAGATATGACGGTGTCGTTGTATCCAAGGCGGCGTTCGGCGCGAGATCGAGCCCCCGGCAGCGCAATTATGGGAACGCTAGAATGAACCGCATCCTTTTTGTGGCAGCGGACTTCCTTTCCCGGCCGCCGGGCTTCTACGTCATGATGGTCGCGATGGTGTTGTGCACCGCGTTGGTGCCGTTCGGACTGACCAATGCGGTCACCTATGCCCTTTCGGTGGCCGCCATTGTGATCACCGGTGTTGTCCTGATACAGGGCTATCGCGATACGGCCGCCATCCACGCCAAACTCGATGAGATCGTCGTTTCGCTTAGGGAGACCAGAAACGACGTTGTCGGCCTGGAGCATGCCGAGCCAGAGGAGATCCGCGAAAAGATTGCGATGCTTGAACAAGAAGCAGCGCAACGAAATGGGCGAGCCACCTGATTATCATACGGGCTAGCTGTTCGTGAGCTCTCAGCAGGCTCAAGACCCTCGTGCAACCAGATCAGCGCTCGCGGGTTCTTGGCCTAATGAAACGGCGCCTCGTTCTCCTCCCAAACTGGTCAATCCATGGACATCTCGATCACGCAAACATCGGCCGATAAAATCAAAGCAGGTAAGAGCGGCCTGCTGCTGATTTCAGACAATTACGATGCGTTCGCCGCGCGTGTTTTGGCGGCAAGGGGCGCGGCTCACACTCTCGATCTCATGTATTATCTCTGGCATGACGACCACACGGGGCGCTTGCTTTTGCACGAAGTTGTCCGCGCGGCCCAGCGAGGCGTGCGGGTCAGAATGCTGCTCGACGACGTCAATCCGCGCAAGAGCGATGCTGCCTATTTGGCCCTGAGCAACCATCCAAACATCGAACTCAAATTGTTCAACCCGAGCGGCATCAGAGCGCGGGGCCTCATGCGCGGCGCGGAAGTCCTCTTGCGGCTTTTTGCATTGACAAGGCGGATGCACAACAAGGCGTGGATTGCCGACGACAACATCGCCATTGTCGGTGGGCGCAATGTCGGCGATGCGTATTTTGACGCGGCGGAGACGAATTTCCGTGACCTCGACATGCTGCTTCTCGGTCCCGCCGTCCAGCAAACCGCACAGATCTTCCAAACTTTCTGGGTATGCCAGGACGCGAAGCCAATAGCTGAACTCGGTGCAGCCGCTCCAGGCTCGCATGCCCCTTATTTCGAGGGAAGCGAGGAGAAAACCGAGTCGACGCTTCTGAGCGGGATCAGGGACAAGGGCTCCATCGCCGAGTTCATAGCGGCGAGCAGCAACGTACATTGGGTCGAGCGCGTACGCGTGATCTCCGACCCTCCGGAAAAGGTCCGAGGCTGGAGACCGCGCGGTTGGCTGATGAAGGAGTTGCTCCCAATCATTCAATCGGCGCGCAAGCGTGTGGAAATCGTGTCCCCGTATTTTATCCCCGGCAAGAAGGGATCAAAAATCCTCGGCGACCTCGTCGACGACGGGGTGCAGGTCGCTGTGTTGACCAACTCCTTGGCCGCGACCGATGTCGCCGCGGTCCACGGGGCATACGCCAACTATCGCAAGCGCTTGCTGAGAATGGGCGTGCAGCTTTTCGAGCTCCAACCCTTTAGCCGGCAGCCCAAGATTTCCGTATTTGGATCCAAGGGTGCCAGCCTGCACACCAAAGCGTTCAGCGTCGACAACAGGATTGGTTTCGTCGGATCTTTTAACTTCGATCCGCGGTCCGTATCCCTGAATTCGGAAATGGGAGTGCTTTTTGAAGACGAGAATCTGGTCGCGGAACTGCGGCATAGGTTCAAATCGGAGATAGCGCCGGAAGCGAGCTACCGGCTCGAATTGAAGAACGAGGTTCTTCGCTGGCATGGCAGCGATGAAGGCAGACTGCAAACCTATACTCGCGAACCCGAGGCAGCATGGTTCCGCCGCATACTGGCCGCCCTGGTCAGGCACCTCCCCATCGAATCTCAGCTTTAGCCGTACGTCGGCGGATTCTGGAAATGTAGACGCTCTCTCCCAACGCAATTCAAGCGGGTTCCCATCCGCCTGAACCTTGCCGAAAGGAATAACTGGCTGAGGTTTCGAACCCGGACTGCAAAGACTGCCATGCCCGACATTCGATAGAGATCCTCGGGTGGTCGATGCGAATGATGTTAAACGAATTTGCAGCTTGTCGAACCCGCGAAGAAACCGCCGTCCCCGCTTGAACAAGCAGTGCCGCATAGCCGTCGATGAGGTAGCGCCGTGCGCTCGAACCAGCGCGGTGAAGATGCTGGTGCCCAGACAATATGACGTCTACGCCGTTGCGCGAGAAGGCATCCATTGCCAGATCGGCGCGGCCCACGATGCCGTCGTCGTTTTCCAGGTCTAGCCCTTCGAAAGGATGATGCGTGACCACTATCCGGGTAACGTCATCGGACATATGTGCGAATTTTTCCGTCGCCGCCTCGAGTTGACGGACGTTGATCCTGCCGTCCTTGATTGTCAGGGATCGTGCTGTGTTGATCCCAACCACAGCGACTTCGCTATCGGCGTAGAACGGGTCCGTGTCCGCCTCGATGTAGCGCCTGTAACGCGACAGGGGCGTCACCGCACGCGCGAAGACATTCCATAGCGGCACGTCGTGATTGCCTGGCACTACGATGCGGGGGCCAGGGAGGGAATCGAGAAAGGCGCGCGCCTGCAGGAATTCGTCTTTCCGAGCGCGCTGCGTAAGATCCCCCGACACGACGAGCAGATCAGAGTCGACTGCAAGAACCTCTGCCGTGATCGCGTCCACAAGCTGGCTCTGTGTCTTTCCGAAGTGCAAATCCGAAAGATGGACCAGGGTTCTCACTGAAGTTCTCCGCTTTCAGCTACGGTCGCCGGTTCTGGTCATTTTGGCAGGTGCAAGGACCTGCAAGGCCGCCGGTCGAATCTGAAAGTTCAGGGGCGTGTCGATACTGACGGCTTCGCCGTCCAGAGAAACCAGCATGGCGTGGCGATGCGATGTGATTTGGAGTGAACTAGCCCGATAGATTTCAAGATCTCGTGTGGAGTCGATCATGCCAAACGCGATTTTGAACGGAAGCAATGCCAGTCCAAACCAGGACTGCTGCTTGACGACGTAAACGCACAGCTCTTTTGACGACAGGCTGCGGCGGCGGCCAAGATCAGCGATGTCGTAGAAATTGTTGCCAACAAACACACAGGGCGTCCGCAGTCTTTCGCGGGTGCCCTGAGCAGCGACGTGGACAGCCTGCCACGAGGCGGATCTCAACGTTCTCATGAGAGCGGGTCCGATGGCGGCGAGCTTGCCGAACCCGCGGCGCCGCTGCTCGGCTGAACGCTTTGCAACAAAGAAGGGATAGATCCCAATCGATGAGTTGTTAAGAAAGACGCGGCCGTTGACCTCGGCGACATCGACTGCGAGAGGCTTACCTGTCGCGATTGTATCGATCGCCGCTGTGAGGTCGAGCGGCACACCCAAATCCCGGGCAAAGTGGTTTAATGTGCCGAGCGGAAGAACACCGAGCAACAGATCAGTCCCCACCAACGCCGAGGCCGCGCTGCTGAGGGTGCCGTCGCCACCGCCCACGACCAATATTGATCCACGACCGGACCTCGACTTGTTTTCGCTAACAAAGCGCCGAGCTAGCTCTCCAACCTCTCGTCCGTCCACCAATCGCACATCCGCCTCAATGCCACGTTCGGCGAACCCATCCCGTACGGCTCTCTCTATGTCGCCCTTGCGTGCCGCAGCGCCGGCATTTTTGTTGATGAGGGTCAGAACCTTCAAGTTTCCGGCCCCCGTTTGGGCCTTTCCTGGAACCATAACGCGACTGTCCAACACAGGATCGCCCAGCCAGAACCAATGCACCACCCGGCCAAGACATCCGTGGGATAGTGGACCGCGAGATAGACCCGGCTTATCCCAACGGCCACCGTCAGAAACACGGCGATCGACATGAAATACGCTTTGAGACGCAGCTCCTGATTTGCGTGTGAAAGGAGTGCGCCCACGGTCAGGAACGCGATAGCCGAAAGCATTGCATGTCCACTCGGGAAGCTTGCCGTGAATACTCGCGTGACATGAGGGATCTCCGGCCTGGGCCGGTTGAAGCTCAGCTTTAGGATTGTGCCGAGCAGTTCGCCGCCAACCACCGCCACCGCCATCCAGATGGCGAGAGCCCGCTTGTGGATGAGAAGAAGATAGACAACTCCTGCCAGCAACACGAAGCTAAGAAACACCACGCTGCCGACTGAGGTCACATCCCTGGCTGCTTCCTGAAGCCATGGCGGACCTATCGGAGAAGCCGGATCGGCCGCGCGAAGAGCCGACATAATGGCAAGGTCAAACTTGGTTGTGTCGCCCTCCAGGACTTCCTCGGCGAGCACCCCGAAGCCGAGAACGAGGCATGCGACGAGTATCCCCGCAATGAGCCTGTTCTTGACTTGCGCGGAAGCACTGCTGTTCGGCGATGGCCCTACAGAACTCCCTAGGGGCCGGCGCTCGATATCTGGGACTGGTTCGCTCAAGCGCCGGGACCTCATTGGTGAGGCACAACGGCCTCGCGAGTACGAGGTTCCCACGGCCATCGCCGCGCTGAGACCGTAAGAATCTTCAGCCGCGCTGCGCGACAGCCCCGCGGGGGATGGCCGTCACCCTCTCTTTTCCAAGAGGGAACCATTGAAAATGCTATCCGTTAAGGGGGGCACGACAGGCATGCGGGGACAACGTGGATCAAGACGACGCTTCACCAATATCATCTGGCGTGGAAGGCCTCGACTATGTCCTGCGAGGCGGATACGCAAAATTCCGTTCACATCTTGTAGAGGGCAGGCCTGGTTCAGGTAAGACCACACTTGGTCTGCAGTTTCTGATTAAAGGTGCGGCTGATGGCGAGAAATGCCTCTATATAACGCTGTCCGAGAGCAAGCGTGAACTGCACTCGGTAGCGGAACGGCATGGATTTTCTCTTGACGGGATCGAAATCCTCGAGCTGGTACCACCGGAGTTGAGCCTCGACCCATCGCAGTTACAGACTCTGGTTCATTCGTCCGATCTGGAGCTCGGTGAGACCGTGCAGTCGGCGCTCGCCGAGATCGAGCGCATGAAGCCAGATCGCGTGGTGTTCGATTCCCTGTCGGAAATTCGCCTCTTGTCGCAGGGCTCGTTACGCTATCGGCGGCAGGTCCTGGCTTTGAAAAGCTTCTTCCTGCTCAACAATGCGACCGTGCTTCTGCTTGACGATCTCACCGCTGAACATGACGATCTAAACCTGCATTCGATCAGTCATGGCGTCATCCGGATGGAACAGCTTTCGCCGATCTATGGCGGAGAGCGCCGGCGGCTGCGCATCATCAAAATGCGCGGCGTTCAAATTCGCGGCGGCTTCCACGACTTCGTCATTCGACCGGGCGGCGTGATGGTGTTTCCGCGCTTGGTTGCCTCCGAACACGAGATGGCCGAGCATGGAACGCCGGCAATCGGTAATGGATCTGTCGACACGCTTGTGGGTGGCGGGCTGGACCGCGGCACCAGCACTCTCCTGATTGGACCTTCTGGTGTCGGCAAGTCGACCATCGCATGCAGCTATTGCCATGCGGCTCTCAAGCGCGGCGAACATGTGCTGGTGCTTTTGTTTGATGAAACCAAGCGGATTTTCCTGGCGCGCGCGTCTGGCCTCGGCATGGATCTGGGGCCATTCGCCGACAATGGAAGCTTGCTGCTGGAACAGGTGGATCCTGCAGAATTGTCGCCTGGTGAATTGTCGTCGCGCATCCAGTCTGCTGTGGAGCGCTCGAATGCAAGGATCGTCGTCATCGACAGCCTGACTGGGTATCTCAATGCCATGTCGGAGGAGCAGCATCTTGTGCTGCAGATGCACGAGATCCTGACATATCTCAATCAAAAGGGCGTTGTGACGATCCTGCTGTTGGCCAATCATGGGCTGATCGGGCAAATGTCAGCCTCCGTCGACATGACTTATCTCTGCGATTCCGTAATGCTCCTGCGCTTCTTCGAAAGTGGCGGCCGTCTGAGACGGGCTATTTCCGTGGTCAAGAAACGCGTCGGGCCGCATGAGGACACCATTCGCGAATTCAAGATAAGCGCAACCGGCCTGGCCGTCGGTGAACCATTGGAGGAATTCCGGGGGATACTAACTGGCGTGCCAACCTACGAGGGTAAGCAAGGCAACCTGCTGCAAGACAAGGCATCATGATGCCTTCAGACCGCAGCGTGCTCGTATTGGCACCAGTCGGGCGCGACGCGAAGGTCGCGTCGGCAATCCTCACGGAAAACGGCATCAAGTCCCACATCTGCTCCACGCTCGACGAAGCAGTTCCGCTGTTGGACCAAGCCCAGTGCTTTTTGGTTACCGAAGAAGCCTTGATCAGCTCTGATCGAAATCAGTTTGCATCCTGGCTCAATCATCAACCGGCGTGGTCCGATTTTCCGATCGTGTTGCTGACGATGCGGGGAACGGAGATCGACAAACGCCTCGCCTTTCTGGACCGCTATCTGATCGTTCTCGAGAGACCATTCCTGGCGTCGAGCCTGGCAAATTCTGTGCGCTCGGCCCTGCGTGCCCGCGCCCGTCAGCTTGAGGTCAAGTCATACATTGAACAGAAGCAAGAGGTCGCGGACCGGCAGAAACTGCTGATCAGGGAGCTGCATCATCGCGTCAAAAATACGCTGGCGAATGTCCGAGCGATGATGGGTGCGACCGCCAAATCAAGTGGCAGCGTGGATGATTTCGTGCGCGATTTCTCCGCCAGAATAGTCTCTCTCGCCGACACGCACTCGATGCTCACCGATGACTATTGGCAGATGGCTTCGTTGCACAAGTTGCTGGAATCGGAACTGCGCCACTACGATACGACCGACAAGTCGCGTGTGACGCTCGAAGGGCCGAACGTCGCGCTGGTCGCCGATATCGCGATCCCGATCGGGATGGCCTTTCATGAACTCGCGTCCAACTCATCGAAATACGGGGCGTTGTCCCGCCCCACCGGGCGTCTCGAAGTCCGGTGGTCGGTGAGCAAGTCGCAAGACGAGCGAATGCTCAATCTGGATTGGCTTGAAAAGGGCGGGCCGAAGGTTGAGCAGCCAAGACGCCGCGGTTTCGGTACGACGTTGCTGGAGAAAGTCGTCGCTGTGCAGTGCCAAGCCGAGGTCGAGTTGAACTATCATCCTGATGGTCTGCGGTTCGCAATGGCCTTGCCACTACGCGACACGAGGCTGGTCCCGGCCTACTGACCTCTGCAATGGTGGCCTATCTGCTCCATCACTGATACTGATGATCTTTCGTTACAGCGTAGGCGTAAAATGACATCGGATACAGGCAAGCCCGAGGCAGTGGAGCAGCTGCTCGATACGCCCGACCTCGCCACCGCGCTGGAGAGCGAACAATTCAAGAAATTCCTCGATCAGGTGCCTATTGCGATCGCTGTTTCAGACCTGGTGGAAACGGAGCGCGTCGTCTACGCCAACCCTGAATTCGAAAAACTCTCTGGCCTGAAGGCTGCCAGTCTGGCACGGAAAAAGTGGACGGCGCTTGCCGGGACCGGAATCCGTGAGCAGAAGGACAAGGCGCTGGCCGAGTGCGTTGTCAATGAAACTGATTTCGTGGGTACTTTCCGCCTGGAGCGCGGCGTCGACGGACCAGCAGTCGTCGACGCCTACTCAAATTTGATAGTGGACGACGACGGAAGAACGTGTTTCCGACTGGTTGCCTTGGTGGACGTATCCTTTCACGGTGAAGACGCGCCCTCAGTCGAGGAGCGTGTTCGCGAAAAGGATACCTTGCTGCGGGAGCTGCAGCATCGGGTAAAAAACAATCTCCAAATGATCACCGCACTCATCCGGCTGGAGACCCGCAATGCGGCGGAGCCCGACCAGAAACGGTTCGAGAGGTTGGCAGGGCGCGTCGATGCTCTTGCGATACTCTACCAGGCGCTGTCGAACGACGAGCAGAACGATGAGGTCGATCTTGGCATCTATCTCAGTCAGATAGCATCCGCGGTAATGGCTTCGCATGCGGTCGAAGGCATCCGCCTGGACATGAAGGTTGATACCTATCCGGTGTCGATCAACGTTGCGATGCCGACTGGGTTGGTTGTGAATGAACTGCTGACCAATGCGCTCAAACACGGCTTCAAGGGACGAGAAGGCGGCACGATAACGCTTCACAGCGTGGTCGATGGCGACGGATGCCGTATCACTATCGCCGATGACGGAGTTGGTTTGCCGGCGGGCGAGACATGGCCGAAGCCCGGCAAGCTCGGTGCTCTCATCGCGCGCTCCTTGACCGAGAACGCCAAAGCGCAATTCGAAGTCAAATCCAGCGCCACTGAAGGGACCAGGGTCACCATCGTTTTCAAGCGATCGGCGGTGGCGAGCTGACAATGTTCTATGCTGCGGTTTGAGTGGCCTGGTCCAGGGCCTGATATCTTCTAGCGATTGAATACTTAGCAATGTCCGCAAGCGGTCGTCAGCGGAGTGGCAGCTTTCCGGCAAGTTCGTTCCAGAACCGAACCATTTGCTCCCGGCCAAACGCATAGTGGTTGTATGGGCCTCACATCTGTCGACAGGACCTAGCTAAGGTTCGAGCCGAGGTGACTGGGAGACGACTGTTTGGTTGGCTGAAAAGGTCGTTTTGTTGGTTCTGCACGACAGCGTTTCTTCTGGCTGCGAGGTCACCACCATTGCATTTGCTAGGGGGATCCTACGCAATGGATTTTCGGTGTGCCAGTCGATAGCGCGCTGCCTTGGCGCGATTGCCGCAACCATCCATCGAACACCAGCGCCGCGGTTTCGAGCGACTGTCATCGATGAAGAAGCCGCCACAATGGTCGGCCTCGCATCGCCGGATGTCGTTTCCCGGAGAAAACAGCACCAACAGGGCGGCCGCAGCCGCGGACCGGCGCAAGGGCAGGTGAATGGCCTCATTGGCGGAATCGGGACTATTCCTTCGTAAAGTTGCCAGTCCGCTCGCGGCCCCATTGCAGTCATTCCGGAACGAGGTTCCGAACGGCTGCGCGAATCTCGACGTCGCTCACCAGCCGAACCGCAACAAGCGACACGGGAATGTGCTACATATTGTGATACCTATTGTGATACAAATCGAGAGTTGCGGACAGAAAAAGTAAATAAAAACAATATTTTATGTTGCAGACCGATCCCAGCCAACTGAATCACGAGAAGGTCTTCACGTCTATTGCGCTGGTGAGCATAGACGAAAATCCGCTGGATCGTGGCGATGTGGTGAGAAGAATCTATGAAGTACGTGCTTTAGCCCGCAATCGTTTGACACGCTCGCGCACTTCGGCGAGGCGTTCCTCCTTCGCCTGAAGATCCCGCATCGCCCGTTCCAGGTAATCATAAAGCGGAAGCCAAGCCTCGCCTTGGTCACCGCGGGCAACGATGATCTCTGCAACACGGTCAAGTGCCCGCCCGATCCGGTCCACCGTAACCGGACGAGTGGTGGCTGAGTGCCCCCTCATGACATCCCTCTCTTGTAGACTTGCGAACTTGAATTTTGCGTGACGGTACTTTTCAGTTTCTGGCGGCGAGGACATATCGGCACCTGAAGTCGACCGAAAAGCGCGATTGACTCCGATTGATGCTGAAACCTCAAAATATTTTTGGCGGCGAATTTCCCTTTAAAATCAAAAGCGTAACTTTTTGACGGACCATGCGTCGGTTTTCGGCGCGGCAAAAAAGAAAAAGCCCAGCTAGATCAATGACCTAGCTGGGCCAAAAACAATTGAGTGGGAGTGACGGGGACCACGGCGATAGCGTAAGTTCGGCACATTGCGCCGTCGCTAATGTGCCTAAGCCAATGACCCGTTGCCGGCCTCGATCGCCTTTCCGCAATCTGATGGGCACCGAAACGTGGCTGTGCGTGTATGTAAAGCGTCCTCTGAGCTGTGTAGAGCCTTGGCGTACAATGGCGTGCAAAAGGCGGGGTTGGACAAGCGACGAACGGTTGCCGAAGGGCGATAGGCGAAGCCAGGAGAGACGAGGCTGTCGGTGTTGTCAGGTATGTCGTTACCGCTGGCGCTCGTGGCTGCATGCGACGGGTCGGCGAGGGCTTGGCGGCATCGGCGACCGAGATGGCGTCCTTCCCGATGCCGATGACTCTCGCTGGCTACAGGCGGCGCCATGACGCGCGGGACACGTCGGTGGCGTAGGATGGCAGCGCGGCAGAGACGCGCGCTGGTGAGCTGCCGGCTAGGATCTGCTATCCAGCGGCTCGACATTCTTGGAAGGCGTTGCGAAATACCGGCCCGTAGGCCGCATCCAGGCGCGCCTCATCGTTCGTGATGACAGATGCTGTGATGGCCGCGAACTTGTAGCTGCGCTCGATCTCCGCGAAAATCGGATTTAGAGGGTGGGGATGATTTGCTATGAGCCGAGCAGACGTATGGTCAAAGGCGCCGGTGCATGCCGCCACTTCGCTTACTGCCGTCTCTACCACCTTCGAACTCGCTTCACGCCCAAAGTCGTGGCAGTTGCTTTGCAGATGCCTTTTGAACTCCATAAAGGCGATAAGCCTCATCGATTCGAAACGATAGCCATTGCGAAAGCCTGGATGCGCCTGCTCTAGGGCCATGATGGCCACCATCCACGATAGTTTGGCTGATTGTAGTCCCAAGTTGTCAGCCGCTAGAATGATCGTGTCGTTCAGATCCAAGAGGGTCGTTCCCTCGTGTACAAGCTTGAACGCAGCTTCAATGACAGCATATGCTGCTGTAAAAGCCTTTTCGGGTTGGATGGGCTTGGATACCCACATCCTGCTTCGCGAGGGCGAAGTGCGCCGCCTGGCTAGAAACAGCAACGCGCTGAAAATCAGCACAACTGCGATCCACGGCGTCACGGCGTATAATCGCCCGGTTCGTTGTACACATGCCATAACGACAAAACGACGCCCGCCGCTTCGCTAATGCCGGAGGGCCGTGGTATTTGGCCCTGGTCATCCTTCATACCGGAATCCTCACCGACGACGCGCTATACTACTGGCGCCACAATCACCTGTGAAAGCTCTAGAGCTTAGGACTGAAGTCGGATGTTTAATGCGCAAAGGTCCAGGGGGCCGTGCCGGATTCGGGCTGTCAACACACCGGCCGGGTAGTGCCAAGGTGTGAACGGTACCAAATGGCTAATATCACGATTAGCTAAAGTAATGGAACGTCCAACGGACATTTGCGGAACTAAAGTGGTAACGTCAGACCTTCGCCGTTAGCAGCCAAGACTTTAGTCCTGACCTCACCGTCTGCCCCCCGGCGCTGCAACTGCCGGAGTGACCTCAATCACGTTGGCCGGTGCGTCCAGTCCTTCCCCAACCTTGTGTAGCGCCATGGTGGCGGCTGCTAGGTGATCTTCGGGTTGCCATTCTCTTGGCAGTGTCTGGCGTCACGAGCGACTTCATACGACGCCGGGGCGAACGACTCTATTTCGAATGCTCGGGTTAGTTCTTCATCGCCATCGACCACACGACGAACCATTCTCCCGCTTCGACCACTTCAACGCAAGGATTGACCTTGCTGTCGTGCATGACGCTATCCATCGCAAACTCCTCAGAAAGCAATGGTGAAACGTCGATTTTGTATCGCTCAGCCGAGGCCGTTCTCAATATCATGTGTGTGCGGAACATTAGCGATCTCTAAAGGTTGATCCGTGCGGCAGGTAGGTGCCCTCCATCGTCCTGCCGAGGCGCTCGAGCAGGCGATGATTCAGGACGCGTAAAGGTGCGGGTCGAGGAGATCACGCCGAAGCAGAAGAAGCGATGAAAGTGAGATAAATTTCTAGTGAAACACCTGCGTGGCGAGATCTGCGGCACGCCTCTTTGCAGGATTCCTCGGAGGACAATCATGCCAATTCGGCGAAAGGCAACTGAGGCCGGTATCTTTAAGCCAGCCGAAATGGCTCTGCTGGGTCGGGTGTTCGAGCAGCTGAAGCTCGAACATCAATCACCCGATGAGCGTGACGCAATCGCCTCCAGAATCATAGGCAACTACATGGCAGGCATTGTCGATGAGGATGAGCTGGTTTCGCTATCCAGGCAACCGCTGGGCCGTTAGAGGTCAGCCATTCTCGCAATTGAAGACCTTGTCAGCACCGAGACATCGCCGACACTGGAACTTCCTAAATTCTGACAAATCCTACCTGCCGTGGCGTTAGACCGGCAGTAACGTGCTTGCCGAATCTTAGTTTCTGCTACTTCAGGCTCTGACCGGTGAACACGCGATTTGTGGTCCTCGGGGCGATTGTAAGGTCCTAGACCGGATGCCGTTCGATGCATGCGACTTTCGATCGTTTGGTCTGGAACATTGGTGACTTCGAAGGGTGGGTGATTGCGGTTCCAGATTGGGGGGGCGGACCTTTAATTCCCCTGTTAAACGAGCATATGGCTCATGTCGCAGCCAGTCGGTCAGCGGATTTCCAACGGTCCTCCAGCCTTCTTGGCGCCGCTTCACTCTAACAGCCACAGCAGCACTAGTTGGATCCGCCCGCAGCCCCCAGTTCGTCGGCGGCTTCACTGATGCCGTGCGCGGCCGCGCGCTCGAGCCAAAGGCGAGCGGTAACCGGGTCGCGCTCCCCGCCGAGGCCTTTCAAGAGATAACGTCCAAGCATGAATTGGGCATGGCTATGCCCACGTCCGGCAGCGGCAGCGTACCATTTTTGCGCCTTTGTCTGGTCGACCGGCAGGCCGTGGCCGGCTCCGTACAGCGCGCCAATCGCAAACATCGCCCCGGCGTGACCGTTGGCGGCGGCCTGTTCAAACAGCTGCATTGCAGCCTCGGGCTCGGGCGTGCCGCCGCGCCCATTGAGTAGCATCTCGGCGAGCGCCACGCGTGCGTCGAGCACGCCGGCGTCGGCCGCCCGCGCAAACCATACGCGGGCCTGAGTTGGGTCGGCCGCCACGCCGCGTCCATCCTGGAGGAGGCGGGCATACATATATTGCGCCTCGGCGACGCCTTCGGCCGCGCGCCGCAGCCAGTGTGCCGCTTGCCCCTCGTCCTGGCGAACACCGACGCCCTTGGCGAAGCAGAGCCCAAGGTTGAATGCCGCGATGAGGTCGCCCGATGATGCGGCCGCCTCGAACCATCCGGCAACGCTTGCACCGTCGTCCGGCTCGCCGGCCCCTCCGAGGATAAGATTGGCGAGGTCGGTCTGTGCCTGCTGATTGCCGCCATTTGCGGAAGAGCGCAGCCAGCGTGCTCCTTCCTCGACATCCTCAGCCACACCATTTCCCGTCAAATAGAGCGAGGCCAAAGCGCGGGCGGCGGCTTGGTGGCCCGCTTCGGCTGCCCGCCGATACCAGTTCGCGGCTTCTGCAAAATCGGGCCGCTGTGTCTTCACATAGCGATCGCCCAGGAGATAGGCTGCCTCGATATTGCCGGCCAAGGCGGCACGCCGCATCCATGCCTCCCCGGCAGCGACATCCTGGCCGACGAGTGCACCGTCGATCAGTGCCAATCCCAACCGGAACTGGGCAGAGGGCAGGCCCTTCTCTGCAGCAGCCTGATACAGTTGAGCGGCTGCTGCCTTGTCGCATGCGACGCCGAGCCCGTGCTCGGTGAGGACCGCAAGAAGATAGGTCGCGGTCGGCAGGCCGGCGTCGGCTGCCCGCCTTACCTCTTCCGCAATCCGAACTCTGTTTTCGCGTTTGCCGCGGCGGGCGAGCGACAGGGCAAGGCCGAGACATCCTTCGGCGCAGCCGGCGGAAGCCGACTTCTCGTACCAGCGGTGTGCCGCATCGGCATCGCGCATCGATGTGGGGCCGCTGGTAAGGATATAACCGAGGATCGCCTGTCCCGTGGCCGAGCCTGCCTCGGCCGCCTTGGTGGCAAAGTCGAAAGCGGCAGCGAAGTCTGGTTTTCCCGGGGAATCAGGTTTGAACAAGTGCTCCGAGGGTCCCTTGCCGTCGGCTTCCGCCGTCACCAGCCCGGTGACGTAGAGAGCGGCGAGGAGCGCCTGCGCATCCGCACTCCCGTGGTTGGCCGCCCGCAGCAGCCATCGCGCGCCTTCCATGCGGCTCGGTGGCACACCGGCGCCTTCCAGATAGCAACGCGCGACCCGGTACTCGGCGTCGACGATCCCCGCGCGTGCCGCTTTCGCCATAAGCGGAAAGGCTTCAGCGGCCTTGCCGCTGTCAGCAAGCTGGATCGCCCGACGCAACACCGCCGCCGGGAAGGCCAGACCAGTCAGCCGATCCAGGATTGTCATCGATCCGAGCCTTTTATCCCTCCGGTACTCTATGGCTCCCGCATCGCCTCCTGGCCGATTGGGAGCATCACACCGAGAATGTACTTGAGTATCGTGCGCCGGCCGACCTTGACGTCGGCGGTCACCGGCATGCCGGGGCTGACGGCGAAACCGGCGGGCACGCCGTGGAGGGCGACCTGGTCGATGGAGATCCGCGTGCGATAGAAGGGCTCGGCGTCGGAAGGCAGCATGGCCAGGGAACTGTTCGGATCGCGCGCTTGCTCCTGTGCCGAGAAGGAATCTGGGCTGAGTGCCCGCACAGTTCCATGGGCGAGGCCGTATTGCGAATAGGGGAAGGTGTCGAACTTGATGATCACCTGGTCGCCGACATGCACAAAGCCGCTGCTCCTGCCAACGATGTTTGTCTCGATCTCGAGCGGCGCGTCGGCCGGCACCAGCGTGATAAAGCGCTCCCCTGACTGCATGACCGAGCCGACGGAGACTTTTGCCACCGATTGAACGATGGCGTCTGATTGGCTCTTCAACTCGACCAACTGGTTTCGAAGCTTTGCCTTGTTGAGAAGTTCGCGGGCGTCCGAGATCCGCGAACTCGCCTCCGACAGGCTCTGCGAGACTTCAGCGCGCCAGCCCTGAATGTAGCCGTCGCGCTCGGCGGCCACCGCTGCCTGTTGGCGTTTGGCGGCTTCCGCGGTCTGTTCGGCATTGCCCAGCGCGCGAGACATTTCCGCCCGGTTGTCCTCGGCCAGGAGCGTGTTGAGGCGGCTCCCTACCTGCCTTGCCTCGAGCTGCCTGCGCATCTGCTCGATCGAGTCGGCGACCGTGAGCCGCTGGCGGTAGCCGTCGGCATCCGATTGCGATCGCGAAATCACCGAGCTGAGTTCGTCACGCTGGCGTTCGAAATTCTCCACCTTGGCGTCGTAGACCGCCTTGCGTTGCTCGAATATCGACACCTGCAGGGTCCAACTCGGGTCGAGGCCGTTGTAGGTGAACGTCTGGCCGCTGGCCTCGGCCTTCAACCGCGCCACCTCCGCTTCAAGCGTCGAGACCTGCATGGCCAGTGCCGCTTGGTCGGCTGAGGTAAAGGTCGCATCGAGGCGGGCAAGCAATTGGCCTGCCTGGACGCGCTGTCCTTCCCGCACCTCGATCGAGCGGACAATCGCTGTCTCCAGCGGTTGCACGACGATGTTGGGGGATTGCGATACAACCAGCCCTCTGGTCGTTACGACCTGATCGACCGGTATCAGCCCCGCCAGGGCGATCAGCGCGATGACCAGGCTGGAGACGATCCAGACGATGCCGCGAGCCGCCCGCGGAATAGGCGCATTGGCGACAGCCGTCGACGGCCACTGGAACTCGAGTATGGCCGGCGTCGTCGGATCCCTCGTTTCCATCCGGTGCCATCGAGCGGGAAGGGCGGTGAGAGAGGTGCTGCTCATGGGTTACCCGACCTGATGCGAATATGAGGCGCGCGACATGATCAAACCAACCGCGGCGGGACGGCGACCGGGCGGCCGTGGCGGCCGTCGAGGTGCCGGTTCTGCTGCGACCACAATTGGCGATAGAGCGCGCATCGTTCGAGCAGGGTCGCATGCGGCGCGACGTCGAGGACCTTGCCCTGATCCATGACCAGTATGTTGTCACACTCGGTCAGCGAGGAGAGCCGGTGCGAAACGATGATCATCGTGCGCCCGCTGGCGATGCGCATGAGGTTGGCGCTGACAACCGCCTCGCTCTCCGGGTCGAGTGCGCTGGTCGCTTCGTCGAGGATGAGGATGGTCGGATCGTGGATGAGCGCGCGCGCGATCGCCAGCCGCTGCTTTTGACCGCCCGACAAATTGGGCGAACCTTCCTCGATGTAGGTGTCGTAGCCATTCGGCATCCGCTCGATGAATTCCTGAGCGCCGGCGAGATGCGCTGCGCGCATGGCGTCGGAGAGCGTCAGGCCTGGGCGCCCGGCGATGATGTTGTCGCGGATCGATCCGCGGAACAGAAAGTTGTCCTGCAGCACCACACCAAGCCCTTGGCGCAGATGACGCAGGTTGATTTCCTTGAGGTCGACGCCATCAAGCTTGAGGAAACCACTGTAGTCGCGGTTGATCCCTTGCAGGAGGCGGGCGATTGTCGATTTTCCCGACCCGCTGCGCCCAACAATGCCAAACATGCTGCCGGCGGGAATGTGGAAGCTGACCCGGTCGAGCGCCGGTGTCTTGGTGGCGATATAGCTGAAGGTCAGGTCGCTGAACACGACCTCGCCGACCAGCCTGGGTCTCAGGCCCGTGGAATTCGAACTGCTCTCCAGCGGCCGGTTGAGAACCGACGCTGCCTCGCCGATCGCCGCACCGACCTCCTCGTAGTCTTCAACCAGTCGCGCCAGGCCAACCAGCGGCTGCGCCACGCGCTGGGCGATCATCATGAAGGCGAACAAGCCGCCGACCATGTAGCCGGTGCGGTCGTTCATCGCGAGATAGGCGCCGATCAGCATGGTGCCGAGCACCATCACACGTTCGATCGGCGTGACCAGGGTCTGCGGCCAGCTTGCCAGCTGTCCGAAGGCAAGGCGCGCCTTTCCGGATTCCGCCACCCGCTCGTCCCAGAGCGCCTTGCGCTGCGGCTCGAGACCGAGCGCCTTCACCGTCTTGATGCCGACGACAGTTTCGCCCAGCGCCGCCGACTTCCAGGTCTCGGCGTCGACCACCCGCTGGTATCTGCGGCGCAGCGGCTTGAGGAAGGCGAGAATGATCAGCATGATCACCACCGCGCAGGCCAGCACGATCCAGGCGAGGGCGGCGTTGATGTAGAACATGACTGGCACCAGCACGCACAGCGTGATCATATCCAGGAATGTGCTGAGGAGTTTTCCGGTCAAGAACTCGCGAATGCGATAGACTTGGGCGAGATGATACATCGTCTCGCCGGCCGGATGACGCTCGAAATAGTCGAGCGGCAGGCGTAACAGCCGGCTGAAGACGTGCAGCTGCAGCTTGGTGTCCAGACGAGCGCCGACGACATTGATGATCAGCCGCCGGGCATGGCCAAGCAGTGTCTCGTAGGCAAAAACCACGGCGATCACCGCGGACAAGAGCACCAGCGTCGAGATGCTGTTGAACTGCAGCACCTTGTTGACCACCGTCATGACGATGAGCGGCGGCAGGATGGTAAGGACGCTCAGCGTGAACGAGGCGATGGTGATATCGCGCAGGGCATGGCTTTCGAGCCGCACCAGTTCGGCGAGCCAGCGAAGGGTGAAGGGCGCGTCCGCCGCGACATAGGATCGTGTGGCGCGCAGCAGCAGTGCCTCGCCCGTCCACACCTGCGACAGCCGCAGCTCGTCGATGGCGACTGCTTCGCCATCGTCGGGTGCATCCGCACTTTTCAGGAAGACGATGTTTCGCTCGGCGCTCGCCCCGGTGAGGAGAGCCGCGCCGCCATCGTTGAACAACAGGACGACCGGGCCGGCGTCCTGGAAGCGCAGAAGGTGGGACCAGCGGATGCGCACGGCGCGTGACCACATGCCGGCGTCCTGCGCCCACTGCGACAGATCGGCGGCGGCCGGAACCGCGCTCGCGGCCCTGAATTCGTTCGGGTCGAGCTCGACACCGTGATAGCGGGCGGCGCGCAGCATCGCCTTGAGACGTGGCCCGATCTTGTCGAATTCGGCCGGACCGCCAGGGATCCGCGCCATAGCACTCTCGCCGCCCGCCGCGTCGCCTTGCGCGGAACCGGCGGGGATCGGGACCGCTTGGATTTCGGCGTTCACGGGGATGTTCACCATGGACGTGTCTTCCAGCAGGCGAGCGAACTCGACAATGCCCGGGCCGAACTGCCTCTGCCGAGGGTTTCGATCATGCCCCATTGTACTCCGAATTGATCGGCCGCGCGACTCTCATGCCAATCCGCGTCCCGGGATGTTTAACGCGCGAACCTCGCTCTCCCGCGACGTTCGCGCGTTTCCCTTCGGTGGTCTCTCGCCAGGATTCTTGCTCACTCATGCGGCTTCAGAAGATCCTTCAAAGTCGTCTTGGCGGTGTGGTCCGTACTGGCATAGCCGGTACCGTGCTTGGTCGCATCCAAGGTCTGGTCCGTACTCGCGCCGGACGGCTGGTTCTGTTGGTGACCAAATCCCTTGATCGTATTGAGGATATTCAGGAGATCGGTCGTCACCGAACCGGCCGCCAGGCCGATCAGGTGGTGTAGCGACGGTAGGCCGCCGCTGCCATTGCCGGTCGAGCCCGACTGCAGGAATTGCCCGGTGTCCTTCAAGCCGAGCGAGTCGGACGTGACTTTGGTGGTCGTCTGGGTCGTCGTTGCCAGGGTTGTGGTCGACGGAGCGATCGAGTCGTTGTGACCGCTCGAGGGTCCAGTCGGACCGGTTGGGCCGGTCGGACCCGTGGCGCCCTTCGGCCCAGTGTCGCCCTTCGGTCCGGTCGAGCCGGTTGAGCCCGTGGCGCCAGTGGCACCCGTGGCACCCTTGGGTCCGGTGTCGCCCTTCGGTCCGGTCGAGCCGGTTGAGCCCGTGGCGCCAGTGGCACCTGTGGCGCCCTTGGGTCCGGTGTCGCCCTTCGGTCCGGTCGAGCCGGTTGAGCCCGTGGCGCCGGTTGCACCCGTGGCACCCTTGGGTCCGGTATCGCCCTTCGGTCCGGTCGAGCCAGTCGAGCCGGTTGCGCCGGTGGCACCGGTCGCGCCCTTAGGTCCGGTATCGCCCTTCGGTCCGGTCGAGCCGGTCGAGCCCGTGGCGCCGGTTGCACCCGTGGCGCCCTTGGGTCCGGTATCGCCCTTCGGTCCGGTCGAGCCAGTCGAGCCCGTGGCGCCGGTTGCACCCGTGGCACCTGTCGCGCCCTTGGGTCCAGTATCGCCCTTCGGTCCGGTCGAGCCAGTTGAGCCTGTGGCACCAGTCGCACCTGTCGCGCCCTTGGGCCCGGTGTCGCCCTTCGGTCCGGTGGAGCCAGTTGAGCCCGTGGCGCCAGTGGCACCTGTCGCGCCCTTCGGTCCGGTTTCACCCTTAGGTCCGGTCGAACCTGTGGCACCGGTCGCGCCAGTAGCTCCAGTACCACCGGTCGCACCAGTTGCGCCGGTTGCCCCGGTCGAGCCCGTTGCCCCGGTTGCACCAGTTGAGCCCGTAGCTCCGGAACTACCGGTCGCACCAGTTGCGCCGGTCGAGCCCGTGGCTCCGGTTGCGCCGGTCGGGCCGGCTGCACCAGTCGAACCTGTAGCGCCGGAACTACCGGTCGCACCAGTTGCGCCGGTCGAACCTGTGGCTCCGGTATCGCCAGTTGCTCCAGTCGAACCAGTTGCTCCGGTTGAACCCGTGGCGCCGGTATCACCGGTCGCGCCGGTTGCTCCGGTCGAACCGGTGGCACCGGTATCGCCGGCCGCGCCTGTGGCACCCGTTGCTCCGGTCGAGCCCGTCGCTCCAGTATCGCCGGTCGCACCCGTGGCTCCGGTTGCTCCGGTCGAGCCGGTGGCACCGGTATCGCCCGTCGCACCTGTGGCACCGGTTGCTCCAGTCGAACCCGTGGCGCCGGTGTCGCCGGTCGCGCCAGTCGCACCGGTTGCTCCAGTCGAACCCGTGGCGCCGGTATCACCAGTCGCACCAGTGGCTCCTGTAGCTCCGGTCGAGCCCGTGGCGCCGGTATCACCGGTCGCGCCTATGGCACCGGTTGCACCCGTCGAACCGGTGGCACCCGTATCGCCGGTCGCTCCAGTCGAGCCCGTGGCTCCGGTATCGCCGGTCGCACCTGTGGCTCCGGTCGCGCCAGTGGCTCCGGTTGCGCCGGTCGAGCCTGTGGCGCCGGTATCACCGGTCGCGCCAGTCGCGCCGGTCGCTCCCGTCGAGCCAGTAGCGCCCGTATCGCCAGTTGCACCTGTTGCGCCAGTCGAACCTGTTGCCCCGGTATCGCCGGTCGCGCCTGTGGCACCGGTTGCTCCGGTCGAGCCGGTGGCTCCGGTATCGCCGGTCGCGCCTGTGGCTCCGGTTGCGCCGGTCGAACCCGTGGCACCGGTATCGCCGGTTGCACCTGTGGCGCCGGTTGCTCCGGTCGAGCCTGTGGCACCCGTATCGCCAGTCGCACCGGTGGCGCCGGTCGCTCCCGTCGAGCCCGTGGCACCGGTATCGCCAGTTGCACCGGTCGCGCCAGTAGCTCCTGTCGAGCCCGTGGCGCCGGTATCGCCGGTCGCACCGGTTGCTCCGGTAGCACCAGTCGAGCCTGTGGCGCCCGTATCGCCAGTCGCACCTGTGGCTCCGGTTGCTCCAGTCGAGCCCGTGGCACCGGTATCGCCGGTTGCACCTGTGGCGCCGGTTGCTCCGGTCGAACCTGTTGCGCCGGTATCGCCGGTCGCGCCGGTTGCTCCGGTTGCTCCAGTCGAGCCTGTGGCACCCGTATCGCCGGTCGCGCCTGTGGCGCCGGTTGCTCCCGTCGAGCCCGTGGCACCCGTATCGCCAGTCGCGCCTGTGGCGCCGGTCGAACCCGTGGCCCCCGTATCGCCGGTCGCACCTGTGGCTCCGGTTGCTCCGGTCGAGCCGGTGGCACCCGTATCGCCGGTCGCACCCGTGGCGCCGGTCGCTCCGGTCGAGCCGGTGGCACCCGTATCGCCGGTCGCACCTGTGGCGCCGGTTGCTCCGGTCGAGCCGGTGGCACCCGTATCGCCGGTCGCGCCTGTGGTACCGGTTGCTCCAGTCGAGCCTGTGGCTCCGGTATCGCCGGTCGCACCCGTGGCGCCGGTTGCTCCAGTCGAGCCTGTGGCGCCGGTGGCGCCAGTCGAACCCGTGGCACCTGTATCGCCGGTCGCGCCTGTGGCACCGGTTGCTCCGGTCGAACCTGTGGCGCCCGTATCACCAGTTGCGCCTGTGGCGCCGGTAGCTCCGGTCGAACCCGTTGCACCCGTATCGCCGGTCGCGCCTGTGGCTCCGGTTGCGCCGGTCGAACCTGTTGCACCGGTATCGCCGGTGGCACCCGTGGCGCCGGTTGCACCGGTCGAACCCGTGGCACCCGTATCGCCGGTGGCACCCGTGGCGCCGGTTGCTCCGGTCGAACCTGTGGCTCCGGTATCGCCGGTTGCACCCGTGGCACCGGTAGCTCCGGTCGAGCCGGTGGCACCGGTCGAGCCTGTGGCGCCTGTATCGCCAGTCGCACCAGTGGCACCGGTAGCTCCGGTTGAACCCGTGGCTCCGGTATCGCCGGTCGCGCCTGTGGCACCGGTTGCGCCGGTCGAGCCGGTGGCGCCAGTATCGCCGGTCGCACCTGTGGCGCCGGTTGCACCAGTCGAACCCGTGGCGCCGGTATCGCCGGTCGCACCTGTGGCACCAGTTGCGCCAGTCGAGCCCGTGGCACCCGTATCGCCGGTCGCGCCTGTGGCACCGGTTGCTCCAGTCGAGCCCGTAGCGCCGGTATCGCCGGTCGCACCTGTGGCTCCAGTGGCTCCAGTCGAGCCCGTGGCGCCTGTATCGCCAGTTGCACCTGTGGCGCCGGTATCGCCGGTGGCGCCTGTGGCACCGGTTGCTCCGGTCGAGCCTGTCGCTCCGGTATCGCCGGTCGCGCCAGTGGCGCCAGTTGCGCCGGTCGAACCCGTTGCACCCGTATCGCCGGTCGCGCCTGTGGCTCCGGTTGCTCCGGTCGAACCCGTTGCACCCGTATCGCCGGTCGCGCCTGTGGCTCCGGTTGCTCCGGTCGAACCCGTTGCGCCGGTATCGCCGGTCGCGCCTGTGGCGCCGGTTGCTCCGGTAGAACCTGTCGCTCCGGTATCGCCGGTTGAGCCTGTGGCTCCGGTTGCTCCGGTCGAGCCGGTGGCACCCGTATCACCGGTCGCGCCTGTGGCTCCGGTTGCTCCGGTCGAGCCTGTGGCGCCTGTATCGCCGGTGGCACCTGTGGCACCGGTTGCGCCAGTCGAGCCTGTGGCGCCCGTATCGCCGGTCGCGCCTGTGGCGCCGGTTGCTCCCGTCGAGCCCGTGGCACCCGTATCGCCAGTCGCGCCTGTGGCGCCGGTCGAACCCGTGGCGCCGGTATCACCAGTCGCACCTGTGGCTCCGGTTGCTCCCGTCGAGCCTGTGGCGCCCGTATCGCCGGTTGCGCCCGTGGCTCCGGTCGCGCCGGTCGAGCCTGTGGCGCCCGTATCGCCGGTCGCACCTGTGGCTCCGGTTGCTCCAGTCGAGCCTGTGGCTCCGGTATCGCCGGTCGCACCCGTGGCGCCTGTATCGCCGGTCGCGCCTGTGGCTCCGGTTGCTCCGGTCGAACCCGTGGCGCCCGTATCGCCAGTCGAACCTGTCGCTCCGGTATCGCCAGTTGCGCCGGTGGCACCGGTTGCTCCAGTCGAGCCTGTGGCGCCTGTATCGCCGGTCGCGCCTGTGGCGCCCGTTGCTCCGGTCGAGCCTGTGGCGCCGGTGGCGCCAGTCGAACCCGTGGCACCGGTTGCTCCAGTCGAGCCTGTGGCGCCTGTATCGCCGGTCGCACCTGTGGCTCCGGTTGCGCCGGTCGAACCCGTGGCACCCGTATCGCCGGTCGCGCCAGTGGCTCCAGTTGCTCCAGTCGAGCCGGTAGCGCCGGTGTCGCCGGTGGCACCCGTGGCTCCAGTTGCTCCAGTCGAGCCCGTGGCACCCGTATCGCCGGTCGCACCCGTGGCTCCAGTTGCTCCAGTCGAGCCCGTGGCACCCGTATCACCGGTTGCGCCAGTGGCACCAGTCGCGCCAGTCGAACCCGTGGCGCCCGTATCGCCGGTCGCACCTGTGGCGCCGGTTGCTCCAGTCGAGCCCGTGGCACCGGTATCGCCAGTTGCACCGGTGGCACCGGTTGCTCCAGTCGAACCCGTGGCGCCGGTATCGCCGGTCGCGCCTGTGGCGCCGGTTGCTCCGGTCGAACCCGTGGCGCCTGTATCACCAGTTGCGCCTGTGGCTCCGGTTGAGCCTGTGGCGCCGGTATCGCCGGTCGCACCAGTCGAACCGGTGGCGCCTGTGGCTCCGGTTGAGCCTGTGGCGCCGGTATCGCCGGTCGCACCAGTCGAACCGGTGGCGCCAGTCGCTCCAGTTGCGCCTGTATCGCCGGTTGCACCTGTGGCACCGGTTGCTCCAGTCGAGCCTGTTGCGCCCGTATCGCCGGTCGCACCAGTCGAGCCTGTGGCGCCGGTGGCACCGGTTGCTCCAGTCGAACCCGTGGCACCGGTCGCGCCGGTTGCTCCGGTCGAGCCCGTGGCACCCGTATCGCCGGTCGCGCCTGTGGCACCGGTTGCTCCAGTCGAGCCAGTGGCTCCGGTATCGCCGGTCGCACCAGTGGCGCCGGTTGCTCCAGTCGAGCCTGTGGCTCCGGTATCGCCGGTCGCGCCAGTGGCTCCGATTGCTCCAGTCGCACCTGTGGCTCCGGTTGCGCCTGTGGCACCCGTGGCGCCTGTATTACCGGTTGCGCCCGTCGCACCAGTTGCGCCCGTAGCGCCGGTCGAACCCGTGGCGCCGGTCGAACCCGTGGCGCCGGTCGAACCCGTAGCACCTGTCGAACCCGTGGCGCCCGTTGCACCCGTGGCGCCGGTCGAACCCGTGGCGCCTGTTGCACCCGTGGCGCCTGTCGAACCCGTGGCGCCGGTCGAACCCGTAGCGCCTGTCGCACCTGTGGCGCCCGTCGAACCCGTGGCGCCAGTTGCACCCGTGGCGCCGGTCGAACCTGTGGCACCAGTTGAACCCGTAGCGCCGGTTGCACCTGTGGCGCCCGTGGCGCCGGTCGCACCAGTGGCGTTAGCCGCGAGCATACTAGTACTTATTGTTCCAGTTTGTTCAGTGGTGAGGGTCCATATTCCCGTCTGGTTGCCGTTGTTGAAGTCGAAGCTGGCTTTGTAGACACTAATATCGAAATTGCTGCCTGTCGCGTTTCCCGCTGAGGCGTCGCCAACGTCGTAAGTGCCAGTGTTCGAAAGAAATACCGGAACTGTGTAGTTACCCGTCGCCCCGCCAGAAGGAACGTCAAAGCTACCGACAACTGTCAGCGTGCCAGTGCTATTAGTAATTACAACAAAATAGGTGCCGGCGGCCGTGCCGGCAGGCCACGAACCATAGAGATACCATATGCCCGCGCTCGTGACATTTATCGTTGCAGCCAGCACTCCCTCATAGCCGGCGATGCCCGCCGCCGTCAGCGGCGGCCGGACCATGGAGCGAGGAGACTGCGTATCCAATTCCCATCTTCCGCCGAGGCCAGCGGCACCGACGAGGCCGGTCGCCGCCGCTACCGGCGCGCCGGTCGCACGCGACAGCGCGGCGACAAACGCCTGCCCGCGGGCGCCTTCGCCTGTGCTGCAACCCCACAGCAAAAGATCTCCGTCAGGCCCCAGCGCATCACCGATCGCCGCGAGATCGTCCGCGTGACGGTTTATGTTGGCGAGCGAAAGCGCGCCGTTGCTGAAGCTGAGTTCGCCCGAACGGCCATGGACGACAATGTGGATGGCATCCAGGCCTTTGCGACCATGCAAGGCGCGTGCGATCTCTTCCGAAGCGGGTATTGCGCCGCTGAGAAGCACCGGCTGGACGCTCGGCCTTAGCCCTGCAATGAGCGTGGGAATGTCGGCGACAGACGGATCGATGAAGACGATTTCGCAAGCGCTTTTCATCTTGCTGTCCCCCGGCCAGATTGATTGGGGGTGGCGTCGCCTATGTTGTTAAGGGATGCCGTTATCGCCGGATTGAAATCGCCGACGGACCATGTCCCGGCATTTTTGCCTGTCGAACTCCAACTGCCATTGTAGACAGCGATGGTATTCGGACCTGGAGCGCCCGGACCTACAATGTACCGTCCAGCGGGAAGAGCCTCGGAGATCGCAAAAGTCCCGCCGAAATTTGTCGGAACAATAAATTGCCCGATTATATTCAGCGTACCCCCATCATTGAGAACTATGAAATACGTTCCAGCCGCCGTGCCGGCCGCCCACTGCCCAAACACAGTGAGCCGTTCGCCTTGGCCTGTCGACGTCAATGGCACAGCCAGAACTGCTGCGTAGCTCATGATGCCCCCCCGGGTTAGCGGCGGCCGCGCCGCTGCGTCCTTTGTTTGAATGTTCAGTTTCCAGTCGCCGCCAAGCGCCGGCGACCCAACCAGGTCGTTCGCCGCCGCAACCGGCGTTCCCGTCGCGCGCGACAGCGCGTCGATGAAATTCGTTCCGGCCGCACCAGCGCCGGCGTTGCAGCTCCACAAAAGCAGCTCGCCAAATCCGCCCAGCGCCTGGCCGATCGCGGCGAGATCGACCCCGTCGTCGTCGTCGAGCGTCTCGGCCGACCATTCGCCCGCCGCGAAGTTCACGCGGCCAGGCGCGCCGTGGGCGATGACGTGCACCGCGTCGAGGCCGTCGCGGCCTTCGAGCGCCAGCGCCATCTGGCGCGCGGCCGGGCGCCTGGCGTCGAGCTGGATCGCCTCGACCTCCGGCCTCAGGTTTCGCAGGATCGTGCCGAGATCGGATACCGAGGGATCGACGAAAAGGATTTCGGAAGCGCGGGGCCGGGGCGGATCGATCCGTGGATTCGGGCGATCAGTTGCAGCGTCCGGCAGCGGATGACTTTGGCGCCCATCAAACCAGGGGAATGCACCAACGCCCTCACGGGGCACGCGCGATACCATTTGACTCATTGCCACCCACTCCCATCACCCGTGCCGCCGACGTCTCGACGGCAAACTCGCGAGTGAACTCGGAATGGGAAATCGTCTGCCTTCCGCCGAAGGACAGACATAGACACGGCACGTCGTAGCGCGCCCTATGGGCGCAGCTTCTTCATCCGCGAAATTGCCTTGCTACCCAGACCCCTGCCCACTCGCCTTCGCAGACCTGCGGCCACCCGGCCGTACGATCCGCAGGCACCCTCCATACCCATATATTAGTAAACGTGAAAATTAGCGATTTGTAAACTATTAAGTAGGGAATTGGTAAATGGCCAAGAACGAGGCCAGCAGACCTCGGTCAATATTGAGGCGCCGGACTCGCGCGAAATTGTTTTTGAAAATCGAAGACTTGGCGGCTTCCTTTGAGTTGCTGTCAATCCGTGAATGGCCGCCATGGCGGGGGCCGGCCGCGGACCTTGCCGGAACGCCGGCTGGCGGCTGACACGGTCGATGGCCAGGCGCTGCGGCTGCGCGAACCGATAGAAGGGAATGATCGGCGCGCGGACCCCGCTTTCCAGCGAAGCCCGCGCGCCCGTTTTCCAACCTGGACCAGTCACGGTCCAGGTCCATTCGCCGCTCACTCGTGCGGCTTCAAGAGATCCTTCAGGGACGTCTTGACGGTGTGCTCGTTGCTGGCGTAGCCGGCGCCAGGCTTGGTCTGATCCAAGGTGAGATCCGTGCTCGCCCCGGAAGGCTTGTTCTGGTTGTTCCCAGATCCGCCTGATGTCTTGAGGACATTCAGCAGGTCTGTCGTCACAGAAGTCGCCGCAAGGCCGATCAGGTTGCGGACCGACGCATGGCCGCCGGAACCGCCGCCGCCATCAGTCGAGCCGGACTGCAGGAATTGCGCCGTGTCCTTGAGCCCGAGCGTATTGGCCGTGACGTTGGCTTTGTGACCAGGGCCGTTTTCGGCATTGTTATGGTTCCCGGAATTGCCAGGCGCATCCTGATCTCCATTGCCGAAGCCGTTATTGCCATGACCACCAGTACCACCACCCGAACCGGTTCCTCCGGTCGGGCCTGTCGGACCTTGCGAGCCGGTTGCACCAGTCGCACCCGTTGCCCCAGTCGAACCTGTGGCACCAGTCGAGCCGGTTGCACCAGTCGAGCCGGTTGCTCCAGTTGCCCCGGTCGCACCAGTTGCTCCGGTTGCGCCGGTCGCTCCAGTGTCGCCAGTCGCTCCAGTTGCCCCGGTCGCACCAGTTGCTCCGGTATCGCCAGTGGCACCCGTGGCGCCGGTCGCGCCGGTGTCGCCAGTTGCTCCGGTCGCTCCGGTATCGCCAGTGGCACCCGTGGCTCCGGTCGCTCCGGTATCACCGGTGGCACCCGTGGCTCCGGTCGCGCCGGTATCCCCAGTTGCACCCGTCGCACCAGTCGCTCCGGTATCACCAGTGGCACCCGTGGCTCCGGTCGCTCCGGTGTCGCCAGTTGCTCCGGTCGCACCAGTCGCTCCGGTATCGCCAGTGGCACCTGTGGCTCCGGTCGCTCCGGTGTCGCCAGTTGCACCCGTGGCTCCGGTCGCGCCGGTATCGCCAGTTGCTCCGGTCGCACCAGTCGCTCCGGTATCGCCAGTGGCACCCGTGGCTCCGGTTGTGCCGGTGTCGCCAGTTGCTCCGGTCGCACCAGTCGCTCCGGTATCGCCGGTGGCACCCGTGGCTCCGGTCGCGCCGGTGTCGCCAGTTGCTCCGGTCGCACCAGTCGCTCCGGTATCGCCAGTGGCACCCGTGGCTCCGGTTGCGCCGGTGTCGCCAGTTGCCCCGGTCGCACCAGTCGCTCCGGTATCACCGGTGGCACCCGTGGCTCCGGTTGCGCCGGTGTCGCCAGTTGCTCCGGTCGCACCAGTCGCTCCGGTATCACCAGTGGCACCCGTGGCTCCGGTCGCTCCGGTGTCGCCAGTTGCTCCGGTCGCACCAGTCGCTCCGGTATCGCCAGTGGCACCTGTGGCTCCGGTCGCTCCGGTGTCGCCAGTTGCCCCGGTCGCACCAGTCGCTCCGGTATCACCAGTCGCACCCGTAGCGCCGGTCGCTCCGGTGTCGCCAGTTGCTCCGGTCGCACCAGTCGCTCCGGTATCACCAGTTGCACCCGTGGCGCCGGTCGCTCCGGTGTCGCCAGTCGCACCCGTGGCTCCGGTCGCTCCAGTGTCACCCGTTGCGCCAGTCGCTCCGGTCGCGCCGGTATCGCCAGTCGCACCCGTGGCTCCAGTCGCTCCGGTGTCGCCAGTTGCTCCGGTCGCGCCGGTCGCTCCAGTATCACCCGTCGCGCCCGTCGAACCAGTTGCACCAGTCGAGCCTGTCGCTCCGGTCGAGCCAGTTGCACCAGTCGAGCCAGTCGCACCTGTCGAGCCGGTGGCACCGGTCGAGCCCGTTGCTCCAGTCGAACCGGTGGCACCAGTCGAGCCAGTCGCACCTGTCGAGCCCGTTGCTCCGGTCGAGCCTGTCGCACCGGTCGAACCGGTGGCACCAGTCGAGCCCGTTGCTCCGGTCGAACCAGTTGCGCCGGTCGAGCCCGTTGCACCAGTCGAGCCCGTTGCTCCAGTCGAGCCTGTCGCTCCGGTCGAACCTGTTGCTCCGGTCGAGCCGGTTGCGCCGGTCGAGCCCGTTGCGCCGGTCGAGCCCGTTGCGCCGGTCGAACCAGTTGCTCCGGTCGAGCCCGTTGCTCCAGTCGAGCCCGTGGCACCGGTCGAGCCAGTTGCACCAGTCGAGCCTGTCGCACCGGTCGAGCCGGTTGCGCCGGTCGAGCCAGTTGCTCCGGTCGAACCTGTTGCGCCGGTCGAACCGGTGGCGCCGGTCGAGCCTGTTGCACCCGTACCACCCGTGGCACCAGTCGAGCCGGTTGCACCGGTCGAGCCCGTAGCACCTGTGGCTCCGGTCGCGCCCGTCGCTCCGGTCGCACCTGTGGCTCCGGTCGCGCCTGTGGCTCCGGTTGCGCCAGTCGAGCCGGTCGCTCCGGTATCACCCGTTGCACCGGTCGAGCCAGTGGCACCAGTAGAGCCAGTGGCACCGGTAGAGCCGGTGGCACCAGTCGCACCGGTCGAGCCGGTCGCACCTGTTGCACCCGTAGAGCCTGTCGCACCAGTAGAGCCAGTCGCTCCCGTATCGCCGGTCGCGCCTGTGGCTCCGGTTGCGCCAGTCGAGCCGGTCGCTCCGGTATCACCCGTTGCACCGGTCGAGCCAGTGGCACCGGTAGAGCCGGTGGCACCAGTCGCACCGGTCGAGCCGGTCGCACCTGTTGCACCCGTAGAGCCTGTCGCACCAGTAGAGCCAGTCGCTCCCGTATCGCCGGTCGCGCCTGTGGTTCCGGTTGCGCCAGTCGAGCCGGTCGCTCCGGTATCACCCGTTGCACCGGTCGAGCCAGTGGCACCAGTAGAGCCAGTGGCACCGGTAGAGCCGGTGGCACCAGTCGCACCGGTCGCACCGGTCGCGCCTGTTGCACCCGTAGAGCCTGTCGCACCAGTAGAGCCAGTCGCTCCCGTATCGCCGGTCGCACCTGTGGCTCCGGTTGCACCAGTAGAACCGGTTGCTCCGGTATCGCCAGTCGCACCCGTCGACCCGGTTGCACCTGTCGAGCCCGTGGCGCCAGTCGACCCGGTCGCACCAGTGGTGCCGGTTGCACCGGTATCGCCCGTGGCACCGGTTGAGCCAGTCGCTCCGGTTGAGCCGGTCGCTCCGGTAGAGCCGGTGGCACCAGTCGCACCGGTCGAGCCGGTCGCGCCTGTTGCACCCGTAGAGCCTGTCGCACCAGTAGAGCCAGTCGCTCCCGTATCGCCGGTCGCACCTGTGGCTCCGGTTGCACCAGTAGAACCTGTCGCACCGGTCGAGCCGGTTGCTCCGGTATCGCCAGTCGCACCCGTCGACCCGGTTGCACCTGTCGAGCCCGTGGCGCCAGTCGACCCGGTCGCACCAGTGGTGCCGGTTGCACCGGTATCGCCCGTGGCACCGGTTGAGCCAGTCGCTCCGGTTGAGCCGGTCGCTCCGGTAGAGCCGGTGGCACCAGTCGCACCGGTCGAGCCGGTCGCGCCGGTCGAGCCTGTTGCACCGGTCGAACCAGTTGCTCCAGTCGAACCCGTGGCGCCAGTGGAACCGGCGGCGCCGGTATCACCTGTCGCTCCGGTTGCGCCAGTCGCTCCCGTCGAGCCGCTTGCACCCGTAGAACCTGTGGCTCCCGTCGAGCCGCTTGCGCCAGTAGAGCCCGTCGCACCAGTCGCCCCAGTCGCACCTGTGGCGCCAGTCGGTCCCGTCGAACCACTCGCACCCGTAGAGCCTGTGGCGCCGGTCGAGCCGGTTGCACCAGTCGCGCCTGTGGCACCTGTCGCGCCAGTCGGTCCCGTCGAACCACTTGCACCCGTAGAACCTGTGGCTCCGGTCGAGCCGGTTGCACCAGTAGCGCCCGTGGCGCCGGTCGAGCCAGTCGCACCCGATGAGCCACTCGCGCCAGTAGAGCCTGTGGCTCCTGTCGCGCCCGTGGCGCCCGTTGCACCTGTGGCGCCGGTCGCGCCCGTGGGCCCCGCCGGGCCTGTCGCGCCTTGGCTCGTAACGGCTAGGTTACCGCCAATAAATGTGTCACCGTTTTTGCCGTTGTTGCCAACATCGGGGCCGAGCGCGAACGCAGTTCCGCCAGCGTTGTGCAGCAGCGTGCCATAGCTGTTAAATCCGCTGTCATATATTGCGTAGTCATGCAAAGTATCTGGGATAGAAATAGTTATAGAAAAATTTGGGGCAACAGTATTAGCGGAGGTTGGAAGAACGAAGCTTCCGACAACGGTGTTGGTTGTTGTATCGATTATGAAAAATGTATTGATGCTCTTACTGCTTCCAGCTGCGACAGTACCCGTGAGTGTCAAATTGCCCCCTGCAAGGACCCCGGTGTAGGCCGCCACGCCAACCGATGTCATCGGCGGCAAGCCCGAGCCGGCCGTGTTTTCGGGCATCTCCCAAGAGCCACCCAGCTTGGCCGCGCCAATCAGCGACCTCGATGCGCAGACGTTCGCGCCGACGGTCCGTTCGAGCGCCGCCACGAATGTCTCGCCGGCATTGCCGGACGCTGTCTCGCAGCTCCACAGTCGCAATTCGCCGTCAGCGGCAAGCGCCCTGCCGATTGCGGCAAGATCCTCAGCATCTTCCTTCAGTGTGGCGGCCGACCACTCTCCTGCCGTGAAGCTAACCCGGCCGGGTGCGCCATGCGCGATGACGTGGACAGCGTCGAGCCCCTCGTGCCCTGCGAGCGCGGCAGCGATCTGCCGCGCCGCCGGCTTGCGGCCGTCGAGCACGACAGCCCGGACTTCGGCCCTCAGATTGGCGAGAACCGTGTTGAGATCGGAGACTGAAGGATCGACAAAGAGAATTTCAGAGGCACGGGCCATGACTGGCTCCTGTTGGCTTTGAACTCAATCCAAGGGAAAACCGCGCGACGGCTAGGCCGGCGTGCGGTCGCGACAACGACAAGGAGGTTGGGCGGTCATCTTCCTGACGGGCCGACGGCGCCGTCGGGACGGTCGACAGCGGGGCTCTCTACGCGGAGGAAGCTGCAGGCCTGGAAATTCCCGGCATCGTCAAACGTGCCAATCGCAAATGAGCCGGCTGCGGCGGGAACCTTGACGGTGACAGCGACGGCGAGGCTTCGCTTGGCGGCCTTGGGAAGAATGACCTGACCGACGATGGCGCTCTTGGCGGTGTCCAGGATAAAATAAGGCACATTTTCGGTCGTGTCGCCGATGGGCAAGACGCCTCTAACGGCAACTTCCATGACAGCAAACCCTGCTATGTAGCTCATAATACTCTCCCTGGTCAGCGACGAATGCGCCGCGGCGTTTTTCTGTCGTCACGCTCAATTTTCAGTCGCCGCCGATCGGCTGCGCCGGACGAGGTCGTCGGCGGGATCGAGCGGGCGGATGGTCTCTGTCGGGTTGGCGGCGTCGGGTTGGCGGCGTCGTGGCATCGAACGGCGCCGCATCGTGGGGCGGATCAGCGAAGCGTGGACGACCCCGCCGTGAGCCACCCGCAACTGCCATGAAGGGATGGTCGCCGATGTCCAAAGCATCGGTTGCAGCGTCTGGCCGATCGTTTCCAGCGCTTGTCTGCAAATGGATTTGCGCCGTCCGAAACGGGGTGCTGCACCACGGCACCGCCGGTCGGCAGGCGATATGATCCCACCCACTACGCAATCCCTCCAGGCTACGCCGAAGGCTCGGCGTCAGCTCGTCAGAAAACTCCGAGACTCGAAGCCCGTCGTCCTTCAAATGAATGACGTTCAACGACAAGTGATTTGCGACACTCGAGGTCGCCACCGCCGGGTCGGCATCGAGTCCGCAGACGCGGCCGATGGCGAAGCCGGTCTGGTTTGGTCCGGATTCAGGCTTATGGCCGGTTGCGTCCAGAGCGGCGGGGTCTGCCTCGCGCCATATTGGTGCTCACCGAACCGGATATCCGGGCGATCGGCCGCCTGATGGTCTTGCGGCCAGCCGAACCGAGGCTCGACACCCCTCCCGTGCGCACGTGGAAGACTCGACTCAACACCCACTCCCGTCAACGATGGCGCCGATGCCTTGGCGACAATTCTCAAGGGAATGGGAAGCCGTCCGCCTCCAAACCAAGGGGGGACATGGTCGCGACATATAATTAGCGCGCCCGGTGGACGCGCCTTCCGATCCGCGAAACGTCCTTGATAACCCAGACCCTTCTAACTCAACTCCCTGAGAAAGAATTTCGCAGGCCGTCCAATCCGCGAGCGCCCCTTAAGCAACTACTAAATTAACTGAAAGCAGGTAGTGTCGCTGTAGCTATAGCAGCGGCTGGGTGAGAGAATCGTTATGAAAATCATACGCTTAATAAGCCTTCCTGCAACCGCGCCTGCTTCAGGCCGCAGTTGAAGGCCGCCATCTTCCATGCAAACCCATCGGCGATGGCGCTCCCAGACGACGCCGGACGGGTTGGCAATGTGCTAGCGGATGTGGGTGCCTCAACCTTGACGGCAGCCTGCAAATGGCGCCGAAATACACAAGCTAAACCGGTCAACGGGACGGAAGTGGTGGATGCCGGCGGTTGCAGTTCGGGCACGATGCTTTCACGGTAGCGGTTGCCGCCCGCTGGCGCGGGGCTGGCTGCTAACCATGATGGATAAGGTTAAACGCGGTTTCCAGAGGACGACCTGCATGATCCGTGAGAAAGAATGATCGGATCTTTGGGAAGTGCAGGCTGTTCCGGCGACCGGACCGGAAGAGGGTAGGGGCAGCGGGGGAAATGCATGAACGATCGAAGCCCGGCAAATCTGCATCGAAGCGGATCCGGCAAGGCGCGGCGGCACGCAAGCCGTCCCCGTCATCAACAGTCATATCGAGAGCCTAGAGATCACGAATGACGAACGGCAAACGGCTCTGCCTCAACATGATCGTCAAAAACGAGATGGCGAATCTTCAACGCTGTCTCGGAGCGGTTGTCGACCACATCGACTGCTGGGTCATCGGTGATACCGGCTCGACCGACGGGACCCAGGATTTTATCAAATCGTTCTTCGCTGCACGCAACTTGCCGGGCGAGCTGCACGAATTCCCATTCCACAATTTCGAGCAGGCGCGCAACGCAGCGCTCGATCACGCCTATGCCTCGCCACTCGCTTACGACTATCTGCTGTTTGACGACGCCGACATGGAACTGGTGGTCGAGGACGCGGGCTTCCGATCGCGGCTCGACGGCTCCGGCTACCGGCTGCTGCAGCGGGCGGATTCCGGCTTGGCCTATTGGAACACGCGTCTGGTCAGGCGCGACGCCGGCGCGCGCTACCACGGCGTGACCCACGAATATCTCGACGTGCCCGAGGGCGTGCAGGAACTACGCGGCGCCTGGTACAAGGACCACGCCAGCGGATCGAACCGGATCGACAAATTCGAACGTGATGCGAAACTTTTGCTCGAGGCGCTCGAGAAGGATCCGGAAAATCAACGCTACTGGTTTTATCTGGCGCAATCCTATCGCGACGCCGGGCGGACGGCGGAGGCCGCGGTGGCCTACGCCAAACGCGCCGCCATGGGCGGCTGGGACGAGGAGGCGTGGAATGCCCGCCTGCAAGGGGCTCGCTGCCTGCGCAAACTCGGCGACGAGCCTGGCTTCATTGAGCAGGCGCTTGCCGCTTTCAATCAACGACCGCAACGTGCCGAGCCGCTCTATGACCTGGCCCGGTTCTACCGCGACAAGGGGATGAACGACGCCAGCGTACTGTTTTCGGAAGCGGGACTGGCGATCAAGCGACCCGAGCAGGACATCCTGTTTATCGAGGATTACATCTATACAACGGGCCTGATGGAGGAGTTTGCGATCGCGGCAAACTACGCGCGCGATCCCGTGCGCAAGGACCGTGGTTTCGCGGCATGCAACTGGCTGGCGCTGAACCGGACAATCGACGACGGACCGAGGGAGCTGGCGTGGTCCAACCTGTTCTTCTATGTGCAGCCCGCCAAGACAATGATGCCGTCCTTCAGCGCACGCGAGGTTGGCTTCACGGCACCGGACGGCTATCGGCCTCTCAATCCTTCGGTGACGCGATTGGGCAAGCAGATAGTGCTCGCGCAAAGAGCCGTGAACTACACGATGACCGAAAACGGGCTCCAATATCAGACCAAGGACGGCGATGCGATTCGCACGCGGAACTTCCTGCTGCGATTGAGCAATGAACTTGATATCGAGTCGGCGACAGAAATCCTGCCGCCGGTAGACATGCCGGAACCCGTTTACAAAGGCGTGATCGGCTTCGAGGATCTGCGTCTATTTGCTTGCAACGGCGAATTGTGGGGCTCGGCATGTGTCCGCGAATTTACGCCGGAGGCATGGTGCGAGCAGGTGGTCGCGCGCATCGATGAGACCGGCCCCTGCCGGCTGGCTGACTGGCGCGTGCTCCGTCCGGCAGGATCGCGTGTGCACGAGAAGAACTGGATGCCGCAAGTCAAGCCAGCCACGGCGGGGGGGACGGCAGAGACGCTGCAGTTCATCTACCTCTGCGACCCCACCCGGATTGTGGACGAGCAGGGCTCGACTCTCAGCGAAACTTCTCCCGCGATTGCCGCCCAGAGTTTCAGGGGTGGAACCCAGCTGATCGCATTCGCCGGCGGATGGCTCGCCTTGATCCATGAAGTCCAGTGGCGGACCGCGGAGAAGCGGCGTTACTACCTGCACCGGTTCGTCTGGTTCAATGAAGCCAACGCCTTGCGAAAAGCAAGTCGTCCATTCTTCTTCGATAAAAAGGGCGTCGAGTTCGCTGCCGGGCTGGCGTGGCACCCCGACGAAAGGCGTTTGCTGATATCCTACAGCGTCACCGATAGTGAGTCTTGGATCGCCGCCGTCGACGAGGCGGAAGTGAGGTCGCTGCTGGAGGATGTGAATGGCCTGCCATCGGGTGTGGCTGATACAGCGTCGAGGCTGACGCCGGCCGGCGGGCATAGCAGTCCTCCAACGAAAGCAGCGATCAAGGCTGACCGCGCTGAAGACGGTGGGGCCATGGGTGATGCCAGCCAGACGGCGTCGGAAGGCAAGGACCTCGGCGCCAGCGGCATCAGGTCGACAGGCGAAATCTTTCATGAGCTAGCGCCGTTTCTACGCGACGTCGATTCACCGCTGCAACGACGGGAAGGATCGCGCCGGTTCGACGCGCGGATTTCTCGCTTCCTTGGCAGCGACGACACCGCGCTTCCGCAGATCAACTGCTTCTACCAGGTGATGTCCGACAAGGCCGAGCATCGTACCTTGATTGCCGCCACCACGTCGATGCGGGTAGCGGGCCATCCGGTGCGGGTGTGGAGCTACGCACCGGAGAAGCTCGAATTCCTCGTCCCGCACGGGATCGAAATCCGCAATGCCGACGACGTCATGCCGCGGGCCTTGTTCGAGCGGATCGTCGCCGGCTCCGAGATCAGGTATTTCAGCGATATCTTCCGCTACGCCCTGCTCTACGAGCATGGCGGGCTATGGATGGATTCAGACGTCATCCTGCTGCGGCCGTTCCCGTTTCGCGGCGATCATTTCTTCAATCTGCAATGGCGCGGATCGCACAAAGGTCATTTTGTCTGCGGCAACGTCATCTATGCCAAGCCCTACAGCCGCCACCTCAGGGCGCTGTACGAGATGGCGATCTCGCGCTTCCATGACACCAGCGGCAAGGAATTCGGAGACATCGGCCCCAAGCTTCTGTCCGACTACATTGCCTCCGATGCGGGAGCCGCGCTGCGGGAATGGGTGTTCGGCCCGATGTTCTTCAACACCATCGATTGGAATGAGATCGACCGGTTCGAGAAGCCGATAGCGGAATTGGCCGACTATCTGAACGATGAGCGGGTGTTCGGCATCCACCTGTGGACGGCGCGCAACGAGGCCCGGCCGGGCGGCGAAGGGGCGCCGCTGATTTCGCTGCTGATCAGCCCGCTTGACAGCCTCCCAAGCTTCACAAGCCTTGCCGATCGCTTCAACACTGACAAGAACCGGCACACCGGTAACCGTCACTGCTATGCGAGGATCTACGATCGCCTGCTGTCGCCCCGGCGCTTGTCCATGCAGCGGCTGATGGAGATCGGCCTGTGCCGTGGTTTGGCGGAGGGCAACCAGACCGAGACCCCATCCGTGTCGCTTTGGCAAAGCTATTTTCCGTTCTGCCAGGTGATCGGTGTCGACCTGACGGATTTTTCGCAGCTCAACAATGAACGGTTCAAGTCGTTTGTCGGTGACCAATCCAAGCTGGACGATCTGCGCGGCGTCGCTGCAAAGCTAGAACTGGGATCGCTCGACGTGATCATCGACGACGGCAGCCACGCCTCGTTCGACGAGCAGTTGACGCTCCGCGAGTTCTTCCCGTTGCTTGCTGAAGGCGGCTGGTATTTTCTCGAAGACCTCGACTGGCAGCCGCCCGGCGAGGATCTCGGCAAGATCACGCTGACCAAGACCCTGCTGCGCGAAATCAAGGACCACGGCACGGCCCGCTCGGTCGATCCGTTGGGTGTGAGCGCGCTTGCCGATCAGTTCGCCGAGATCCTGTTCTTCGACAGCCATTATGAGTTGAACCGGGCGAAGCTACTGGGTGGCCTGGTGGCTATTCGCAAGGGCGCGTCGGGCATGTCCGCTAGGCCAAGTCTTGCCCCCAGCCCGCAAGCGAGCAGAGCACAGTGAAAGTCGCCGTCTACACCATCGCCTTGAACGAAGCCGCAAACGCCGAGCGCTGGGCCAATTCTGCCGTCGATGCCGACTATCGCATTGTGGCCGACACCGGCAGCACCGACGACACGGTGGAGCGGCTGACCGCTGCAGGCGTTACCGTGCACAGGATAGCGATCCGCCCATGGCGTTTCGACGACGCCCGTAACGCCGCCATGGCACTGATCCCGCCCGACGTCGATGTGTGCTGTACAATGGACATGGACCGGTATCTTGAGCCCGGCTGGCGGGCAAAGCTTGAGGCTGCCTGGACGCCTGAGACGACAGCCCTTTATTGCCAGACCGTCTATAGATCGAGTGTCGATGACCCGACGCCGCTGCGAAACTGGCCAGCAAAAAACTTTCATCATCGCTGGGGATATCGCTTCAGGCGGCCAGTCCACGAAGCCCTGGTCTTTGCTGGAGAAACGGAAGTCGCCGCGAACAGCAGCGACATCGTCATGTTCGAGGTACAGGATCTCGCCAAGCCAACGAGGAGCAGCTACCTGCCGCTGATGGAGGTGGCACACAAGGAAGACCCCGACGACGCGCAGATTTGTTTCTGGCTAGGGCGGGACTTGATGTGGGCCAACCAGCAAAAGCGGGCCGTTCCACTGCTTGAGCGCTACCTTGCGTTGCCGACAAGCAAGTGGGCGGAAGAACGCTCCGAGGCAATGCGTTACATCGCGCGCATGCTGCCTGAGCAGAGATTAACTTGGCTGGACAAGGCCCGGATGGAAGCGCCGCACCGGCGCGAGATTTGGCTCGATCTGGCCGAGGAATTCCACGGCAAGGCCGACTGGTTGAACCTGTTCTGGGCCTGCACCAATGGGATCGAGAAGACGCACCGCACCGGAAGCTATCTGGACGACGCGAACTGCTGGGGCTTTCGATTGTATGATCTCGGTGCGATCGCGGCGTGGCGCCTCGACGTAATGAACCGCGCGGTGCAATGGGGGCAGAAGGCACTCGAACTCGATCCGAGCAACCAGCGGCTAAAAGACAATCTCGCCTTCTTTATCAAAAAAAGTGAGGAACTTAACGGAAAGACTGCAGGCGACCTTCCAATCCGCGAAATTCGACCCAATGGTGTTGTTGTAAAAAATAAAATACGTAACAAGAATATAAAATTCTTAGTTACGAATCCGCACGATGAAATCATGAAATTTCATGATAATGGGTCTTTTTACGAAGAAGAAGAGTTGGAACTGATTTCAAGGCACTGCAATACCGGATATGTATTTTTTGATATCGGAGCAAACGTCGGAAATCACACGATTTTCTTTTCAAAATTTCTTGACGCAAAATTGGTTATACCAATAGAGCCGAATCAGAAGGCCATATCTATATTAAAGGAGAACATACTTCTTAACGAGTGTGGCAATGTAGATACGAAATATCTTGGTATCGCCCTGAGTGACAGGAAATCGCGCCTGCGGCAGTCGACACCGCAGCAGAACAACATGGGACACACCTGCTATTGGGAAGATGCGTCAGGGGAAATTTCTGCAATCGATGGAGATTCCTTACTAATTGACCAATCGGTTGATTTCATCAAAATTGATGTAGAAGAGACAGAGATTAAAATACTATCTGGCCTTGAGAGGATAATCGAAAAAAACAGACCTACTATTTTTGTAGAAGTCTGGATTCATAGACTGCAAGAATTTTCTCAGTGGTGTGAAAGAGCATCCTATCAACTTGTCGACGAATATCAACGATATGATGGCATCAAGAACTACCTGATTAAGCCGATGTCAATCATCGCAGCTGACTCGAAGATTGGTTCTATAGAACATGATTTCAGCAGATTGCTCCAAACGAACTTGGACAGTAGTTCCGATCTCCGTGATTGGCGCGTGCTGGCACAACGCTATTACGATAGCGGCCGGATGTTCGAAGCGGCAGTGACATTTTGCAGATATGCCCGTATGGAGACTTCGCTCGAAGAAAACTGGCATGCGCGATGGCTGATGGCGACCTGCTTGCGTGGGGCCGGTGATGAAGGTGGCTTTGTACGTGGTGCCCTCGAGGCGTTTCGCTCTAGACCTGATCGAGGCGAACCACTCCACGCTTTGGCTCACTACTACCTTGGCAAATCCCGCGGCGATATCGCGGCCAGCTATGCCGAAGCAGGCCTTGTGCTTACCTTGCCTCAAGAAGGCGGTATCGGCATCGAACCGCCAGTCTATTCATCGGGCATCAAGGAGGCCTTTGCCATAGCGGCCTCATATTCTCACGACCCCGCGAAGAAGGAGCGAGGACGTCAAATCTGTAACTGGTTATCGTTGGCCCGCGATGTAGCCGATAACGCGAGAGGATTAGCTAGATACAACTACCGATGGTATGCAGAACCGGCCAATGCGTTGATGCCATCGATGATTTTCCATCCATTGTCTGTGCCGACGCCGGATGGCTATAAAGCCGGAAATGTCTCTATTGCCCGCTCCGGTGAGGGTTACGTTGTATTGGTTCGCTCTGTGAACTACGATTTCCTGGAGAGCGGGTTCTTTGATCGACATGGAGATACTTCTTTTCGACAGAGAACATTGCTGTTTAATCTGGATGATCGCTTTAAAATCAGATCATCTGGGGAAGTATTGCAACCGGTGGATATGCCGCCACCACGGCATTTCGACTCGCTTGGCTTCGAGGATCCACGTCCTCTGATCTGGCACGGCCAGCTTTGGTGCCTTTCGTGCGTGCGGCAACTAAATGAACAAGGGCGTGCGGAAATGGTGCTTGCTCGCATCGACCAACCATCGCCTGGACAGTACGTTTTTGCCGACTGGCGCGTGCTCCCGTCTGGAGCGCAAATACAGTGGGAAAAAAACTGGATGCCGCTGCTTTTCGAGAACGAGTTGCGTTTCATCTATTCGGTTGATCCGACCCGCATAATAAGTGACTCGGGAGAGGTTCTTTTTCACGAACCTGCATCGATTGCGGTAGAGAATTTCCGCGGTGGAACTCAGGCCATTCCCTTTGATGGTGGATGGCTCATGCTGATCCATGAATGGGAGCTCGCAGGGACAAGGCGGAATTACTTTCATCGGTTTATCTGGCTCGCTGCAGACAACCGCCTCGCACGTTTGACGCGCCGCTTCTTTTTTCGAAAGGTGGCCAGCGAGTTCGCCGCCGGACTGGCTTGGGACTTGAAGGGCGACCATTTGGTCATCAGTTTTGGCACCGATGACCGCGACCCGGCGCTTGCCGTTGTCAAGGCAGATGAGGTTCGCGACGCTTTGCTGCGAGTTGAAGATCACAGGGAGGCAAGCGAACAGGCTTGTGAGGAAGGCCGAGCAATGTGGGAAAGAATGAGTCAAGGAGGCTATCAGCCCCTCGACGGATCCACATAGATTGAGCAGACTTCGTGTGCCGGTCCTAGCATCTCGGCGGAAATGGCCGCGGGCCGAGCGGCATGAAAATTGGGCAGATTGGATGAGACGGCGCGAGTTCAACGCGATGGTCGCCGGCGCTGGTGTCGCAAGCTTCGTGCCTACAGCGTTAATGCAGCGGTGCAACACCGAGATGAGACCGCAGGCTATGGCAGCACAGCTTTCTCCCCCACGCCAGCTTTCTCAGGCTCTGCTTTCGGCCCCAATCGAACTCGCAGGCAACTGGGGCCACATGCTGCCACGCGCGGCCGATCAAGTCATCGAGCGCATGCGGCACGCCTGCTTGGACGGCGTGCGCCCCGTCTCGGACCGCCAGCCGACGCGGCTGCGCGTCGACGAGCACCCTTCGGGGTCCCCGGCCGTCTGGTTGCACGCAGACGGCAGCACCATGGCGTGGATCATTGTGGATATTGGCGAACGCGACTGGTCGAAGCTTGCCTACCAGTTCGGACATGAGCTCGGCCATGTCGCGGCCAACAGCTGGCAGGCCGACGCCAAGCCGGCAGCGCCCTGCCAATGGCTCGAGGAAGCGATGGTGGAAGCCTTCTCGCTGCGCGGCCTGGGGCGCCTGGCGAAAAGCTGGAAGGAGTCCCCGCCCTTCGCAGGCGACAACGCTTTCGGCGATGCCATCGCTGAATATCGCGAGAACATCATCCGTAACTATACCGACCTAGCTGACAGCCAAGGGTTCACCCCTGGAGCCGCGGCGTGGTTCGAGGTGCATCGCGGCGAGATCGAAGCCACCGCGCTTGTTCCTTACGGGCAGGCGATGTCCTTGGCCATTCTCGCCGAGTACGAGGCGGCGCCCGACTGCGTCGAGGCATTGGGCGCACTCAATCGCTGGCCCGGCCGCACCGGTCTCCCGATCGCCGAGTATCTGAAGCGATGGGAGGGGAGCTGTGCCGAACTGCAAGCCTCGCCCCGATTGCCGATCCGCCTGCGCGAGCTATTGCGCATCGCGTAGTCAGCCCAAGCCCGCGACCTGTGATCTTTGGAAACCCGCACCGAGCCAGTGGGAGGCAAAACCGCCTTGGCGACCGCGAAATCAGACCCCGGTTTCGCCCCGGCAAAGGGGTCCTAGTCCAGGCTGAACGCAAGGTCGGCTTTCTGACCCAATTTTCGCCAAAGCGGATGCGCACGCGGCCTTCGATCTGGGCGATGGTGACAAGGCGGCTTGCGCTGAGGTAGCGAAACAGCAGTGCGATCGCTGCTTCGTGCCGATAGTCTTTGATCTTGGTGACGTCGACGTGTGAGATGAAGAAGTCGGGAACGGAGCTTCTGAACACGAGTACCTTGAGGGCACTATTGGCCTCGGACTGCTGAATGAGGGAAACCAGGTCGCGCACCAGTGCAGGCCCTAGCAGATTCATGGACGGGGCAGCTATGTCGGCGAAAAGGACGGCGCCTTCCTGGCTTATGTTCAACGTCTCGAAAACTGTCGAGCTCTCGGGCGAGGCCGCTTCTGAGTTGACGGATTGCCGACAGGCCGATCGCCTTCGTGATCGAAGGTGTCGTCCACGGTACGCGTTCGCATCCGCGTGTCTGCAGAGTCTCAAGGGCCCGCAGTGGGAAAGCCGTACGCCCCGCGCTCTGAAAGCGCTTGAATCTGAAGGCGCTCTTCAAGCGGCGGAACAATCGGGCGCATCGTTTCAAGCGACGCTTTCCGTTGAGGCGGCGTGTGGACTGAAGCAACGAATTGGTAGCCGCGCCCTGGGATGTTGATGATGAACCGATTTCCATCTCGTCCGTCGCGCAAAACACGGCGCAATCCGGAGATGTGGACGGTGAGATTGGTGGGCACGACAAAGACATCGGGCCAAACGCGGGCCATCAGTTCCTGCTTGCTGACCAGCTCGCCTGGGCGTTCAAGCAAGGCGATCAGGATGCCCAGCGCGCGACTTCCGAGCGGTACCGGTTTGTCTCCCTCCAACAAAAGAAACTGCCTCGGGAACAGACGAAACGGTCCGAATGCAATTTCGCCTGTCACGCTTGGTTGGGGCCCGGGATCAAGTTGCGTGGGCGCTGTCGGCCTGGACGAGGGCAAGCGGTCAAAGATCATAGTCAATCCTGATGTTCTCATGGTGACCTCGCTTGCGTTAGGGACCCATTTTCTGCCTCAGCATCTACTCCGACGCCGCGAGAAGCGCCCGTTATAGGATGTGATGCTTTGTTAGATCCTGCGAGGCTCACCGTGTGCTGATCAAAAGCTGGAGGAAAAGAGCCAGCTGGGCAAACGGGCAATGACTGCGGCGAGTCGGCCCAACTGCGCGGTCAGATCAAGCTGATCGTCACGCCGATGTTGCCGCGCGTTGCTTTCGAGTACGCGCAGATCTGATGCGCTTCGTTCACCAGAGCCTGGGCGACCGTTCGATCAACACCGGGCAAGCTAATATTGAGCCGAGCACTGATGAAGTAACTGTCGTTTTCCATTTTTAGGTCTACCTCAGCGTCGATAGCGGGAGAGGCCGGCAAGGCAATTTTCTGTTTGCGGGCCACTTGCACGATTGCTGTTTGAAAGCAGGCCGACCAAGCCACAGCAAATAATTGCTCCGGGTTGGTGCCGATGCGAGCCGATCCGGGGGCCGCAAGCCTTATGTCGAGTTGCCCATCGGAGCTGCGTGCGATGCCATTCTCTCGTCCCTGAGAGGTCCGTGTCTTGGCCGTATAGAGCAGCTTTCCCGTGGTGCGCATCTTGCAGTCCTTGGAATCCTCGTCTCGCGAGCGCGGTGGCGCTGAGGGCCATGCTGCGCATGCAAGCAAGTCGCAGCGAAATCGATCACCTGCAGAAGCCGCGGGCACACGCGGGGAGGCTACGGCTTATGCCCGCCCGCCGATACGTCCCGTGCGCCCATAGTCGTCGTAGCCTCACCATCCTGCGCTCTCCTTTGGCTCCGTCTTCCGGACGCCTTGTCAGCGGCTCGCTGCGTTCATGGCGGTATTTTGGTCACTCTCCGCCTAGAGCTACGCCTGCCTTGCGGGGGCCGCCCGTTATGGCTTGTGAGGAGGTGTTAGAAGCTGTCAGCAGCTCTATATTCCCGGACAATGGGAGCTCGGTAGCCGAGGGCGAAACCCTCGACTTGCGTGCACTCTTCTGGCAGGGACGCAGGGCAAGATTTCGGCTAAAATTGTTGTCAGCGAGACAGTTCAGAGGAAGGCATGGCGGCTGTGGAGGACCACACCAAAGACGGTATTTCGTTTGGTGCCTTTACCCTATTTGCAGGTGAGAGGCTGCTCACCAGAGAAGGCGTTCCCGTCAAGCTGGGGGCGCGCGCTCTCGATATCTTGGTCACCCTGACTTCGGCGCCGAACGAAGTCTGCAGCAAAGAAGAGCTGATGTCGCGGGTCTGGCCCGGAGTTACCGTTGAAGAAGGTAGCGTGCGCTTTCATATAGCCAGTCTCCGAAAAGCACTGGGAGACGGAAAGGATGGCGCACGATTCATTGCGACTCTGCCGGGGAGGGGCTACTGCTTTGTCGCCGCGGTTTCGCAAGCCCGTAGTCGACGCAATGACGAGAAGATCGCCGCCTCAAACTTTCCGCACGCTAATATCCCTACCCGCTTGAGCCGAATGCTCGGACGCGACGAGGATGTGCTCAAGTTATCGGTTAGCCTGACCGCATCGCGCTTCGTCACCGTCGTAGGACCTGGTGGCGTCGGCAAGACGACTGTCGCGGTAGCCGTCGCACACCATTTGATGTCCGCTTTCGCTGGTTCCGTTCTCTTCGTCGATCTTGGAGTCGTTACGGATCCTGAACTTGTGCCAACGGCTGTGGCCTCAATATTAGGGTTGTCGGTTCATTCCGACGACGCGATACCGAGTTTGGTGGCCTACCTGCGTGACAAGCGCATCCTTCTGGTTCTCGATACATGCGAGCACCTCATAGAAGCAGTTGCCACGCTGGCGGTAAGCATCGTGGAAGCCGGACTCCAAGTGCATATCATCGCGACAAGCCGAGAGGCGCTTCGAGTTGAAGGCGAGCACGTCTATCGGCTGGATGCCCTTGCATGCCCCCCGGACAGGCCGGGGCTAACTGCCGCAACCGTGCAGAAATTTCCGGCAACGCAACTGTTCATGGAACGGGCTGTCGCAAGCGGCGCGCCTCTGATTGTGAGTGATCTCGAAGCGCCGATAGTCGCAGATATCTGCCGAAAGTTGGACGGCGTGGCACTTGCGATCGAGCTTGCGGCCAGACGTGTTGAATCTTACGGCCTGAAGCAGACCGCTGCGTTGCTCGACGAACGCCTGACGTTGCTATGGCAGGGGTCGCGTAACGCTCCACCGCGTCACAAGACCCTGCACGCGGCTCTCGACTGGAGCTACGGGCTTCTCTCCGAGCCGGAACGCTTGGTCCTTCGCCGCCTCGCGATATTCATCGGATATTTCACCCTCGATGCGGCGCTGGAGGTTGTGACAAGCACAACCGTGGACCGCCCGGCTGTTTTCGAAGCGATTGATAGCCTCGTCGCAAAGTCGATGGTGGCGACCCACCCTCTCGGCGCGATGGTGCGCTACCGGCTGTTGGATACCACCCGCGCATACGCGCTCGACATCGACATTGACGACACCGAGGCAACCGCCTTGTCGGTACGACACGCGACTTACTACCGCCGATGGCTCGAACAGACCGGGATCGAATGGCCGACCCTGTCGGCTGGAGCCGAACGCACGCCCCACTTTGCCGCGCTGAACAACGCCCGTGCGGCATTGGAATGGTGCTTCGGAAAAGGCGGCGACTTGGCCATTGGTGTCGGATTGGCCGCCGCCGCCGCGCCCGTTTTCTTGTCAATGTCACTGCTTCCCGAATGCCATCGCTGGTCGGAACGCGCTATCGCTTGTGTCGCTCCTTCGGCCCGTGGCGGACAACAGGAGATGAGACTTCAGGCGGCCCTTGGGGTCTCACTGATGTTTATGCGCGGCGGGCGCGATGCTGCGCGCGAAGCCTTGGAGAGAGGCTTGGCGATCGCTGAAAACAATGGCGATACGCTTGATCAAATACGCCTGTTGGCCCCACTTCATCTGTTTCACCGACGCAGAGGGAACTTCACGCGTGCTCTCGAATACGCGACGCGTTGTTCTGCTGCCGCGGCGACTGTCAGCGACCCCGTCGCGATGGCACTAGCCCATTCGAATTTAGGGCTCGCGCTTCATCTCGACGGCAGACTTGTCGACGCCCACAGCGAACTCGAGGCGACCCTGGCGGGCGACTATCTTCCCGAGCAGACCACGACGGTCTACCTTGGCGTTGAAGGCAGAATCCTGGCCACCGCCGTTCTCGCCAGAAATCTTTGGCTGCAGGGTTATGCCGCTCTGGCGACTGAATGCGCGCGCGAGGCTGTGGAAGAGGCCCGCAATATCGACCACTCATTATCGCTGGCAATCGCCTTGGTGTGGGCGGCGACGGTGTTCCTTTGGACAGGCGATCTGCAGAGCGCTGAAGCAGATCTAGATGAGCTTATTGCTCTGTCCGAAGCTCATTCCATGGCACCTTATGTCTTGGTTGGAAAAGGCTTCCGAGGCGAATTGGCTATTCGTCGGGGGGACGCGAATGCGGGCATAGAAGCCTTGCAGAGCTCTCGTCAAAAGCTGCACGCGCTCCCTTACGAGCTGGTCACCACCGAACTTAGCCTTGCGCTTGCGAAGGGATTTTCCGTGTCGCACCGCCTCGATGAAGGCCTCAGAACGATTAACGAGACAATCGAACTGATCGAAGCGAGTGGCGACTTTTTGTACATGCCAGAGGCGTTGCGAACGAAAGGTGTGATCCTTTTGTCGATGCCCCGGGACTCGAACGAGGGGGCCGAATCCTGCTTCGCACAGTCGCTGGAATGGAGTCGTCGTCAGGGTGCATTGTCCTGGGAATTGCGGACAACGACGGAACTGGCGAAGCTCGCCCTCTCTCGCGGACAATCGAAAAAGGCGCGCGCTCTGTTGCTGCCAGTCTTTGAGCAGTTTACCGAAGGTTTTGATACAGCCGATCTGAAAGCTGCTGAACAGCTGTTAAGCGCGATCGCCTAGCTGCGGATAGCTACGCACCTTCCGTCAGCTGTTCGACGTTGTCACGCTCATACCTGGCCGTCGCAACGCGCGCGCGTGCTGAGCGGCTCGCCGCCTGCGTCCCCCAGCACCAGCAAGATCCCACCGGTGTCGTGTGTGCCAGGTGACAAGTGGGTTTGGCTGTGCTGCAGCGGAGCTCACGGCGAAGGATGTGATAGAGCTACAGGGGCGCGACCGCCCAGTAAGCGCCCCAGCCGGTCCGCCACCCCACATGCCCTCCTGCCGATCTCTCATGCGCTCTACGTCCGGCCAAGTGCCCGTCAATCATCCGACCGGGCGAAATCTCGGATCTGTATCGAACGATCGGCCGTAAGAATCCCAAATGCGGCAGCTCGCAAAGATTCGCATCTCTTAGCGCCTCTTAACTCGCTTCGACGACAGCAGCAGCGCACTTTGGCCGTGTCACAACGAAGCAGCCGTCGATGTCGGCGGCAATCCTGGATGGGTTGGCACAGGAGGGTCCCATGTCTGCGCGCTTGCCATCACCAACACGGCGGGAAGTCTTGATCACCGCGGCTGCCATAGGAGCCATGAGCATGCTTTCGTCAAAATCCAAAGCGGCTGCGGAGGCCGCCTCAATCCATCCCTTCCAGTTCAGGGCTTCCGATGAGGATCTCGCCGATCTGAAGCGGCGTGTCGCGGCGACGCGCTGGCCGGACAGGGAGACGGTGCCGGACCAGTCGCAGGGCGTGCAGCTCGACATCGCGCGCCAGATCCAGGCGCACTGGGCCAATCATGATTGGCGCAAGGTCGAGGCCAGGATGATGGCGTATCCGCACTTCATCACCGAGATCGATGGGCTCGACATCCACTTCATTCACGTGAAGTCGAAGCATAAAAACGCGCTGCCGATGATCGTGACCCATGGCTGGCCGGGCTCGGTTATCGAGCAGTTGAAGATCATCGAACCGCTCACCGACCCGACCGCGCATGGCGGCACCGAAGCGGATGCATTCGATCTCGTGGTTCCGTCATTGCCCGGCTACGGATTCTCCGGCAAGCCGACGGCACCAGGATGGGAGCCTGTCCGTATCGCCAAGGCGTGGGCAACCCTTATGGAACGCCTCGGCTACAACAAATATGTGGCCCAGGGCGGCGACTGGGGCAATGCGGTTACCGAGAACATGGCGCTACAGGAGCCGCCGGGACTGCTTGGCATCCACACCAATATGGCGGCGACGCTTCCACCTGAAATCTCCAAGGCGCTTGGGACCGGCACGCCGCCGCCAGGGCTCGGTCCCGACGAGAAGCGCGCTTTCGACCAGCTCATCTATTTCAATCAGCATGGGCTCGGCTATGCCATCGAGATGAACCAACGTCCTCAGACGCTCTACGGCATCGTCGACTCGCCCGTCGGCCTCGCCGCCTGGATGCTGGACCACGACGCCGACAGTCACGCCCTGATCGCCCGCTCCTTTAGCGGGAAGCCCGAGGGCATCACGCCGGACGACTTTCTCGACAACGTCACCTTCTACTGGCTGACGAACACCGCGATCTCGTCGGGACGGCTTTACTGGGACAATGCGCGGGTCGCGAAAGGCGGTTTCTTCGACGCGCGTGGCATCAGGATACCGGTCGCGGTGAGCGCTTTCGCCAACGAGATCTACCAGGCGCCGGAGAGCTGGGCGAAGACAGCCTATCCAAAGCTTCTCCATTACGGCCGCTTCCCCATTGGCTGCCATTTCGCCGCCTGGGAGCAGCCCGAAATCTTTGTCGAGGAGATGCGTGCGTCGTTCAAGGCGCTGCGCGCGTCCTGAGGACTGCGACGGAAAAAAGTCTCCATTCTGAGGGCCGCCTCGGCGGTACTCAGATGGTCAGCGTAACAGGACAAGACGATCCCGCACCCCGGCGTGCGGGCCGTTCCATCAGATTCTAACGAGTGACCGAACCATGCTGGAAGTGATCAGCCATCAACGTCGCCATCTTTTGCGTGTTGCAGCTCTGGCTGTCGCTGCCGCCGAGCTTTTTGCGACCAGCGGGGCGCGATCAGGATCAAGCGACACCTCTGCAACGAATGCTGCAAGCGGTTCGCGGGCGAGCAATTCGCTCAAGGTCAAACAGGTCGACGCCGGCGACCTGAATATCGGCTACGCGGAGTTTGGCCCTGCCGAGGGTCCGCCGGTCCTCCTCCTTCATGGATGGCCCTATGACATCCACGCGTTTGCCGAGGTCGCGCCGCGGCTTGAGTCCGCAGGCTATCGCGTCATTGTACCGCATTTGCGCGGCTATGGCACAACGCGGTTTCTGTCCGCCAATGCGCCTCGCAACGGGCAGCAAGCGGCGCTTGCCGTCGACGCCGTCAATCTGATGGACGCACTGAAGATTCGGACGCCGATCATCGCCGGTTTCGATTGGGGCGCGCGCACCGCCAACATCGTCGCGGCGCTTTGGCCAGAGCGTTGCAAGGCGCTTGTATCGGTGAGCGGCTATCTGATCGGCAGCCAGGCGGCCAATCAGATGCCGCTGCCGCCGGCCGCCGAGTTGCAGTGGTGGTACCAGTACTATTTTGCGACCGAGCGCGGCCGCGCCGGCTATGACAAATACCGGCGCGACTTTTCCAAGCTGATCTGGCAGATCGCCTCGCCGAAGTGGCGCTTCGACGATGCCACCTTCGGACGCAGCGCTGCCGCCCTTGAGAATCCCGACCACGTCGACATCGTGATCCACAATTACCGCTGGCGGCTCGGTTTGGCTGAGGGGGAGGCGAAGTACGACGATCTGGAGAAGCGGCTCGCTCAGGCGCCTACGATCGACGTGCCTGCCATTACGCTCGAGGGTGATGCGAACGGTGCTCCGCATCCGGAGCCTTCGGCCTACGCGAAGAAATTCACCGGCCGATACGAGCATCGCACCATCTCTGGCGGCATCGGACACAATCTTCCGCAGGAAGCACCGCTGGTGTTCGCCCAGGCCGTCATCGACGTTGACCATTTGTCATGAAGCAACAAAGGAGCCCGACATGAAACCGCTCATTGCTGGATTGGCCCTGGCTGGTATGGCGTTCGCAACAATGGCGTCCGCGCAATCGGACAAGCCGACCATCGTCCTTGTGCATGGCGCCTTCGCCGACGCATCGAGCTGGAACGGCGTCGTCCCAATTCTTGAAAAGGATGGCTACCCGGTGGTCGCTGTCGCCAATCCTCTGCGCAGCGTAAAGGCAGATGGCGATTATGTCCGCTCCCTTCTCAATACGATCAAGACGCCAATCGTGCTGGTCGGCCATTCTTATGGCGGCATGGTGATCAGCCAGGCCGCCGACGGGGAGGCGAATGTCAAGGCGCTGGTCTATGTTGCCGGTTTTGCACCGGATAAAGGCGAAAGCGCCGGCGCGCTCGACACCAAGTTTCCAGGAGCCTTGGTTGGACCCGATACGCTGGCGCAGCCAGTGCCTCTCCTGGCTGGCGGCAACGACCTCTATGTCCGGCAGGACAAGTTCCACGAAGCGTTCGCGCCGGATCTGCCCGAGGATGCGGCGAGACTGGCAGCGGCAACGCAGCGACCGATCACCGACATCGCTTTCGGCGAACCGGCGACCGCCTCCGCCTGGAAGACCATTCCGTCGTGGTTCATTTACGGTGACGGTGATACTGCCATCCCGCCGAAGGCTCAGGCCTTTATGGCCGAGCGGGCGCACGCCAAGGGCGTCGTGGTCGTGAAGGGCGCGTCGCACGTCGTCATGATCTCGCATCCCGATGCGGTGGCCAAAATCATCGAGGACGCGGCGACCGCGGCTCCTTGATCCTTGCGGCAATGTGCCCCGTCATCGGCAATGCCGCGTCGCCTCAAATTTCACATCGGCGATCCGCATCCTGGATGCTGCCCATGTCACTTTCCTTGCGGTCAGGATCTGGAGAACATGGCCACGCTGGTTGATTGAACTGATAGCGGTCACGATGGCGTCGGCTGCTTCGCAGGCGATCAGGTGGCAGAGATCGACGGGCGTGTTCAGCGTCCAGACAACCTCGTAAAACCGTCGGCACTCCAGCGCTCGCTGCCGACACCGTGACGATTGATGAAAAGGCCATCCGGATCGTAGCGCTCTTTCGCCGCAAGCAATCGCGGATAGTTCGTTCCCCAGAACGCATCCTGCCAGCGCTCTTCGAAAAAGTCACTTTCGGCTACATAAGAGCCGGGATTCGGAACTAGGCGCCGAACCTCGCTCATCGCCCTGCCGATGGCTTCGACATCCCTGTCCGCCTTGACGGCGCCAGGCTCGTGGCCGGGGATGCCAGGATAGGCTGGCGGCCCTTCGGCAGCACTGATCAAAAGCGCGAAGGCTTCCAGTGCCGCCGGATTGATGGCGGTATCGCGCGCCTGTTCCACGACTTCAGCCGGTACACCGGCGAGCCCCTTGTTCGTGTGTAGCGAGATGCTCCAGTGGCGGCTTGCCGCAAACAGCATCTCGGCCAGTGCCTCGCGGCGGTCCCGCTCCAGAAGCGAGGCGGGCAACCAGGCTGACTGATAGCCATGCAGCACCTGGCCTGCCTCTTCCAGATTGCCGGCCCAGAACATGTTGTCGGCCCAGGCGCCGGGGCGGGTGTCGAACAAGACGATGCCCGGAACCTTCTCCAGGAAACGCGGATCCCAGAAATGTCGCGCCGGGGCCGAGATGAAGAAAGGATCAGCCGATAGCTGGAAATCTTGATTGCCTTCGGCTAGCAGTCAAGAAAGGGCCGCCATGCGACTTCGGCCTGTTCCTGATCGATGCCCTGAAACAACATGTTGATGGCAAGCAAATTGCCGGGGCGGAAGACGATCTGCTCGCCCCAATGCGGGTTGAACAGCGCGGTGGTGTAGAATTCCATGATACGCGCGATCAGTGCCTTGTAGGCATCATCCGAACATCGCGGCGGTACCCGGCACTTGCTCGACGGCGCGGAGAGACGCATCGAAAGGCCGGGTGCCCACACTGCCTAATCTGTAGGGTGTCTGCTGGTTCGTGGTTCCTTAGCTAAAGCGGTGGCGAAGATCGACCGCGTCTTTTCTCAATGCGGCGGCATGGATCGTCACCGTGCAGTGTCTGTAAGCGTTGAGAGGCGTCGAGTCGTCACCGTAAGCACGTGCCACGGGCGGTCCAGTTGCCCTTGTGCTCCATCGGCAATCTATCCCTGCATGAGCTTCTCACGCGAGAATATGAACGAGGCGACCCTCGCGAACGGCGACATCAACAAAGTGCCGTGTACTCGATGGTGACTTGGCCTCAAATCCCAGCTTGGCTAGAGTTCTTAGCATGCTGAATGCCATTCACCACGTCGCGCTCATCTGCACCGACTACGACCGGTCGCGACGGTTCTACGTCGAACTCCTCGGCCTCGATTTGATCCGCGAGGTCTTTCGGGAGGAGCGGCAGTCATGGAAGGCCGATCTGCGGATCGGGTCCGTCCAGCTGGAATTGTTCTCCTTCCCTGCACCAGCGATGCGGCCGTCTCATCCAGAGGCAACAGGCCTGAGACATCTGGCGTTTGCCGTGACGAAACTCGATCCCGTAATTGTACGCCTAGAAGCCGCCGGCGTTGCGGTTGAACCAATCCGGATCGACCCATACACAGGCCAACGGTTTACCTTTTTCAACGACCCAGATGGATTGCCGCTGGAACTCTACGAGGCCTCATAAGGTGGCGAACCTCCGGGCATCGAGAATGATCGCCAGCACTACGGCTACTACAATATGGGGTCACTGAGTTCGCTTCTTCGGCCTCGACGGAATGATACGGGACGGGAAGGCTTCAGATTTGGCTTACGAAAAAGTCAATGAAATCAAAGATTCCAACTCCGGTCCGGATTGACGACCTCCTGAAGGCCCACGGCTAGATCACCGTCTCTCCTCCATCGACAACCAGAATCTGGCCCGTCATGTACGAGGACCGGTCGGACACCAGAAACAGCACTGCCTCCGCGATTTCCTCGACGCTTGCCCAACGGCCAAGCGGCACTTTTTCGCGGATGTAGGCTTCGATGGCTTCTCGGCCTCCCATCTGGGCGATGAAAGGAGCATTGAAGGGCGTGTCGACCCAACCCGGGCAAAGCGCGTTGACGCGAATGCCGAAACGGCCATAGTCGCCCGCCATCTGCCTCGTCATCGCGATCACCGCGTGCTTGGTCGTCGTATAGGCGATCATCTCGCGGTCGTAGAGCACGCCGGAGCTCGACGACGTGTTGAGGATGACCCCGCGACCCGCCTTTTTCATGAACGGCATGACGATGCGGGCACCGAGGAAGTGAGCCCGCACGTTGAGCGTCCAGGACGTGTCGAAGCCTTTGACGCTCACGCCGAGCACGTCACCCTCTACCTGTACGCCGGCATGATTGTGCAGGATGTCGATCCTGCCTTGTGTGTCGATGAAATCGCGGAAACCGGCTTCAAGCGCCTGATCGTCGGTCAGGTCGAACACAAGCGCTTTCGCCCGGCCACCAGCAGCAACAATCTGGTCGACGGTCGCGTTCGCGCCGTCAGCGCTGCGGTCCGCCACGCCGACCACCGCACCCTCGCGCGCGATGATCAGGGCTGCGGCCCTGCCGATGCCTGATCCTGCCCCGGTCACGATAGCGGTCCTGTCCTTCAGGATCATCCTTCCCCCTTTCTCCCCGGTCGGTAATCCTGCATCATCGAGCGGGCGAGCCTCGCCGGCTCCGGTGCGCGCCGATCAACCTTTGAGGACAAGACAGGCATGTACGACTTCGGCCCCTTTGAGTTCGAGTCGAAGCAGGATTTTTTCGACAAGGCAATGCGTTTCTGGAATCCTGACAAGACCAGGTTCTGGCAGAAGGCCGGGATCGATCTGGTGATCGGCAGGCGGGAGGGTTATTTCCTCTACGACATGTCGGGGCGCCGCCTGATCGACCTGCACCTGAATGGCGGCACCTACAATCTCGGTCACCGTAATCCGGAGCTGGTCGAGACGCTGAAGAGCGCGCTCGACTATTTCGACATCGGCAACCACTGGTTCCCTTCAGTGGCGCGAACGGCGCTGGCCGAATCCCTCGTCAATGTCTCACCGGGAATGAAATATGCGATCTTCGCGCCGGGCGGCGCGGAGGCGGTGGACATCGCCATCAAGAGCGCCCGCTATGCCACCAAGCGGCGCAAGATCGTGTCGATCATCAAGGGTTATCACGGACACTCGGGGCTCGCGGTGGCGACCGGTGACGATCGCTTCACCAAGATCTTCCTTTCTGACCAGCCGGAGACGTTCATCCAGGTTCCGTTTAACGATATCGACGCCATGGAGCAGGCGCTGAAGGGCGAAGACGTCGCGGCGCTGATCATGGAGACGATCCCCGCCACGTACGGCTTCCCGATGCCGAAGGACGGCTATCTCAGCGCCTGCAAGGCGCTGTGCGAAAAGCATGGCGCGATGTACATCGCCGACGAGGTCCAGACCGGCCTGATGCGGACCGGCAGCATGTGGGGCTGGCAGGCCTATGGCGTCCAGCCGGACATCATGGTGACGGCAAAGGGCTTGTCCGGCGGCCTCTATCCGATCAGCGCGACACTGGTGAACGACAGGGCCGGCGGCTGGCTCAACGAGGACGGGGCGGCCCACATCTCGACCACCGGCGGGGCCGAACTCGGCTGCGTCGTTGCTCACAAGGTCATCGAGATGCTGCAGCGGCCTGAACTGGTGGCCAATGTCGGCACCGTGACCGAGTTCATGGCGCAGGCCATGCGTGAGATGCAGGTTCGTCACGGCGATATCTTCACCGGGGTGCGCCAGAAAGGCGTGATCCTCGGCCTGGAGTTCAGCAATCACAGGGAAGGCGCCGTCTTCGTCTCGCGCGCACTCTACGAGCACGGCGTCTGGGCGATCTTCTCGTCGCTCGACAAGCAGGTGCTGCAGTGGAAGCCTGGCGTGCTTCTCGATCACGAAACCTGCCGGGACATCATGGATCGCTTCGACGCGGCAATGCCGCGCGCCCGGGAACTGCTGCATCAGGCAGACAAGGCGAGTTGACATGGTCCAAGGCTGGTTGAAACTGCAGGGGTCCAACTCGAACCGGCGGTTGGGCTTGCCGGGACCGCACGGGTTCTGGCAGGGGACAAGGGCACAATGATCGGGCAGGACGGACAGTGACGGATTTCGACGCGCTCAGCCATGACCAGCAACTCGGCATCCTTCAGGAGACGGCCGAGGCGGCCACCGCCAACTACGACCTTCCGGCGGATGTTTCCGTCGAGATGATCAACCTGTCGGAGAACGCGACCTACAAGGTCGCGGCTCGCGACGGCCGGCGGTGGGCGCTTCGCATCCATCGCGACGGCTACCATTCAAGGACGGCTATCCAATCTGAACTGGCCTGGCTTACCGATCTGCGCCAGACCGGGATTGTCCTCACACCCGTGCCGGTTGCGGGCAAGGACGGCGAGCAGATCCAGCGTGTTGGCCATGCCAGGATGGCGCAACCCCGCAATGTCGTGCTGTCGCAGTGGGAGACCGGTGCGGAGCCGGGCATAGGCGAGGACCTTGCCGAACCTTTCGAGGTGCTGGGCGAGGTGACTGCTCGCATGCACATCCACGCCCGGCGGTGGAAGCGCCCTGCCTGGTTCAGCCGCCACATGTGGGATTTCGAGACAAGCCTCGGCGAGGAAAGCCCGCATTGGGGACGCTGGCGTGACGGCATGGGCGTCGACGCCGCGAAAGCCAGGCTTTTTGGCCGCACCGCGGAGCTGATCGGCCGCCGGCTCGCCGCCTTCGGCAAGGGCCATGACCGCTTCGGCCTCATCCATTGCGATCTGCGGCTCGCCAACCTTTTGATCGACGGCAAGACGGTGAAGGTCATCGACTTCGACGACTGCGGCTTCGGCTGGTATATGTACGACGCGGCGACGCCCATCTCTTTCTATGAGCACGAGCCACAGGCAGCCGATCTCATCCGATCATGGACGACCGGCTATCGCCGTGTGCTTGACCTGCCCAGGGCGGACGAGGACGAGATCCCGACCTTCGTGATGCTGCGGCGTCTGCTCCTGGTCGCGTGGATCGGCTCGCACGCCGAGACAGACCTCGCCAGGTCGATGGGCCTTCCCTATACCGAAGGAACGGTCGAGCTGTGCGAGGCCTATCTGAGCAAGTTTTGAACCGCTCTATGCCAGTGCCTCCAGGCTCTCCGGCAGGATCTGGCCGCCATCGACAATGATTGTCTGTCCCGTCACGTAGCCGGCTTCCTTCGACGCAAAGTAGAGCGCGGCGTAGCCGATGTCCTCCACGGTTCCGAGCCGCTTGAGCGGGATCGAGGCGGCCATGGTCTTCTGATAGTCCTCGCCCAGTCCGACAAGGCCCTCGGTGATGATGTTGCCCGGCATCACGGCGTTGACGGTGATGCCGTATTTCGCCAGCTCGATGCAGGCCGTACGCATGAAGCCGAGCTGCCCCGCCTTGGTGGCGCCGTAGTGCGACCAGCCGGGAAAGCCGGTGACCGGGCCGGTGATCGACGACGTCAGCACGATGCGGCCCTGGTCGGATGTCTTCAAATACGGCACCGCCGCCTTGACCGCGTGGAAGGTGCCCTTGAGGTTGGTGTCGACAACCTCGTCCCATTGTTCCGAAGTCATGTCCTCGAGCCGCGCCTGCGGGAAAATTCCGGCATTGGCGCACAACACGTCGACGCCACCGTTTCTCGCGGCCACTGTCGCAAACGCACTCTCGATGCTGGCCAGTGAGGTGACGTCGCCCACCACGCCAAAGGCGCCGTGGCCGATCTCGGCGGCCGCGGCTTCGGCCTGGTCGAGATGGCGCGCGATGATGGCGACCTTGGCGCCAGATAGCGCGAACACCCGTGCTATGCCTTTGCCGATGCCTTTCGATCCGCCGGTAACAACGACGGACCGACCCTTCAAAGACTGGGTCATGATTTGAAGCTCCAAATGAGAAGGGGACAGAGCGATACTCTGTCCCCGTTGCCGAAAAGGATTCGGGGCGGTGAGCGCCCTAGCCTTCGTTCACCATGTGCCCAATGTTCTCGTACGCCTTGGGATTGGCGGACTTCAGCACGAAGCCCCAGATCAGGCCGACGACAAGGATCGCAAGCCCGACATACGGGATGCTCCTGGCAAGACCATTGGTGCCGCCGAGCGTCGCGAGATTGGCCACGAGCGTGTAGACGAGGACCAGCTGGACAACGAGCGAGATCAACGGCGCGATGACAGTCGTCAGCATGCTGCCGCCGCCGTTCTTCTTGAACCACATGTAGATCGCCAGCGAGACAACGGCCTGCAACACCAGCAGCAGTCCGGTGCCAAGCACCGCAAACAGAGTGTAGACGCCAAGCCAGGCCTGCCCCGACGGATCGTCGAAGCCGTAGGCCAAACCGTAGAGCAGCACCCATACCGCCGCCAGCACCGACTGCAGCGCCGAGGCCTTGTGGGGGCTCTTGTGGTGGTCATGCGTCTCGGCGATCGCCTGTGGCAGGACGCCCTCGCGTGCCAGCGAGTACAGATAGCGGGAAGCGGTGTTGTGGAAGGCCATGCCGCAGGCGAAGGAACTGGTCAGGATGAGCAGCGACATCAGCTGATAGCCCCAGCCGCCGACATAATTCTGAACCGGCGTCAGGAAGAAGTTCACGCCGTCGGAGAAGGCCTTGGCCACCATGTCGGCCTCGGTGGGATAGGCCGCCACCGCGCACCAGCTGACGAAGGTGTAGAACAGGCCAAGGCCAATGACCGAAATCAGCAGCGATTGCGGAATGATGCGCTTAGGATCGCGCGATTCCTCGGCGTAGTTCGGCGCCATCTCGAAGCCGACCCACGACCAGAACGCCATGAAGATACCGACGGCCGCTTCGCCCGCCGGTATGGCGACAGTGCCGACCTTCTGCTCGGCGACAGGCGTGAACACCTTGAACACATTGAGCGAATCGCCGGAAAAATTCGTCCCGCCATGAGCGAAAAGCACGCCCAGCGAGAAGATCACCAGCATGATTACTTCAAGAATGAGGGCGATCCCGAGCAGCCGTGCCGACACTTTCACGTCGCGGTAGGCGAGCGCTGCTATGACCACGATCATCGCGAGCGCAAGGACGATCCACGGCACGTTGATGCCGAAGTGCTGGGAGATCCACAAATTGCCGAAAAATGCGAACAGCCCGGTGAGAGAGGCTTCGAAGAGCGAGTAGCAGGCGAGCGAGCCAATGCCTGCCGACATGCCGACCTCGCGGCCGAGCCCCTGGCTGATGAAGGAGTAGAAGCCGCCGACGGACGACACGCGCGATGCCATCGCCGCATAGCCGACCGAGAAGATGGTCAGCACGATCGTCGCCATCAGGAAGGCGGCCGGCGTGTATTTGCCGATGCCGTAGCCTGCCGCGAACGGGACATTGCCCAGCATCGCCGACATTGGCGCCGCGCCGGTGACGGCCAGGAAGAGCACTCCCGCGAGCCCCACGGCCTTGGAGTGCAAAAGATTGATGCTGTTACTCTTCGAGACGTCGATCGTCCCGCGTGCAGTTTCTATGGCCATGAAGCCCTCTCCATTCGTGACAGCTGTATTTGGTCCCCGCACGTGGCGGCCGATGTGTCCCGGCCTGCGAGTGCAGCCATGACACTACGGACGCCGCGTCACTTTGCCAAGGCCATGATTTTGCATAGCTCGGCGCTCGACATCACGTGGCAGTAGATCATGTTGATGATTTCGAGCTCCTTGCGATGGAGATCCTCGGTCGCCGCCGCGCAGCAATCCTCCAGCACAATGACCGCATAGCTCTCGTCCGCCAGGCTGCGCACCGTCGAAGACACGCACTGGTCCGTGAAGATACCGCAGCAGATGACATTCCTGATGCCGAGATTGTGCAGGATCAGGCGCAGATTCGTTCCCGTCAGCGCGGAATCGGTGGTCTTGGTCACCACGATTTCGTCGCCGACCGGCTGCAGTTCGGCGACCAGCTGCGAGGGCGCATCGTTCTTGGGCAGCAGCAAATTGTTCCAGCCCGGCATTTTCTGCGAGAGCGAGCGGTCACGCCCGTCCTTGGTGTGGCAGGCGATGCGGGCAAAAAGGCATTCGATGCCGTTTTGCCGTGCCAGCGCCAGCAGTCTTGCCGTGTTCGGTATGACCGTGCCGTGCATGCGCTCATGGAACGGCGTCCACAGGTCGTAGCGGTGTTGCTCTTGTGGCGAGACCGCCGCGCGATCCGGCCGTTCCAGGTAGGTGTTCTGAACGTCGATGACCAGGATGGCGGTTTGCGCCGGCACTAGTACCGGGTCATCCGGCTCGGGTGCGCCGAGATAGTAGAGCGAACGGAATCCGGTTTTCCAGCTCATGCGGTCCTTTCAGAAGCGGAAGGTGAAAAGGCCGCGCGCCGCATAGGTCTCGGCGGCCTCCTCGATGAAACGGGCGATGCGTTCGGCCTGGTAGGTGTCGCGCATCGTGGCGGCGGCCTCGAGCAATTCTTCCTTGGACTTGGCGCGGCCTGGGCGCAGCAGTTCGTAGACCTGCATGATGAAATCCTGCGGCACCTCGACAAGCTCTGCCCCACGCTCGAAGTTGAGTGCCAGTGTCGGCCGTCCGACATCGCGCGCCACATCGGCCTGTGCCTGCAGCGCTTGTGGGGTGATGCGAAGGTCTTCCATCGTCACGTCGCCGGCAAGCACCGAATCCAGCGTTATCTCAGCAAGCGACTTGCCGCGCTTGCCCTTCACCGCGCCGGGCTGTGTTTCGGCGAGCGGATAGTCGGCGCGCGTATGGGTCACGATTTCACCCCCGTCAGGGTGACGTCGACCTCTTCGGGAGCCGCACCGGCCTCGGTCAGCCCGGTTTCGATGGCGTATATGAGGGCGACGCGGGCGTGGTAGCGCGATCCCATGGCCTCGCCTCGCTGCGGCACCACGATGGGCTCCGGCATTTCGCCCAGTGCATAGGCCGCCGCATTGGCACCGAGCGCACGATAGTGCTCGAGCCTGGTGATCGGCGCATTGGAAAACAGTTCGAGATTGTTGTGCGGCTGGCGGTCGCGCTGATGGATGACGGCCGTGCCCTTGGCCTGGATGCCGATGCCGATGCCGCTGCCGGCAAGCCGGGCGGCGGACAGACCGAGGAAGGACGTATCCGCCGTATGACGGAAGCGGACGACGCGCGCCTTGAGCCCGCGTGCGCGAATTGCATCCAGCATAGCGCCAAGCACTTCGGAGAGCCGATGTCCGGCCGTCGTCCGATAAAGCTTGAGCCCGAATGCCGGGCTGATGCCGATGACCACATCGTCCTTGGCCGATCCGTTGGCCGCCGGCCCAAGATTGCGATAGCGGATGTGCCTTGCCTCGTCCTTCTCGTGCAAGGCTTCCGAGCGCAGCACCTCCTTCTGGTCCAGCACATCGCGGATGTCATTGAGCTGCAGACGCCGTTCTTCGGACACGCGGTAGCCGGAGCCCGGGCCGAGATAGTCGTTTGGATCGTTCACCGCGCTGACGATCCGCCCGTTGCGGATCATCGCCGAGGTCTGGAGATAGTCACCGGAAAGGCGCAGCTTGACCACGTCGAGGAGGTTCTCCGCCTCTTCGCGGAACCCACGCTTGGCCAGCGCCTTGACCACATCGATCACGGTGATGCCACGCTCCTTGATGGCTTCGCTGATAAAGCTGACGTCGCGCGGCATCAGGCTGCGCGTATCGTCGGAACCGGACGCGTAGACCACACTGCTCTTCATGTCCTCGGTCGGCGAGGACAGGCCGAGTTCCTCGAACACGGCGGCGATCGCTTTCACCGCCCGCTCGCGCAGCTCGATCGCGCGCGACTCGGGCAGCGGCGTCAGCCCGCCATCGGCCTCGAAATCGCGTTGCAGCACCAGATAATCTTCCAGTTCCTCGCCGTTGATCAGCGACGGGTTGAACGAATTGTCGTATTTCAGGATCGATCCCATGCCGGAGCAGATCAGATCCGAGCCGGCAATCAGATAGGGAAGGATTTTGGCGCCGACGCGAATTTCCGATTCGGTCGAGCGCGCGTCATTGCCGGACGCGCATTCGAGATCGAGCCAGACGGCGATGAGGTTCTCGGCCATCAGCTCGCGGACGCCGCCGGGTATAGTGGCGGTCAAGGGCGCCCCGTCGATGCCGCCATTTTGCGTGCCTTGTACCCCCATGCCACGCTGCAGACAGAGGCAGCGCGCCTCCAGGTAGAGCAGTGATTTTGCTTCATGGAAGCCCATCAGCAGCTCTGAGCCGGCACCCGACGTGCAGCGCATCTTGACGCCGCGCGAGGCATAGGCGGCGGCGAGAAATGCCTTGGACCACGGCGTGTCATCGCCATCGGTGAACGACTTTTCAGTTCCGTAGACGGAAACGGTTTCGGCGTAGGAGGTGAAGCCGGCCATGGCGATGCGCAGCTCTTCGGCTTCCTCGCTGGAACACTGGAACAGCGTTCCCCAGCGGCCAACCGCGCCGCCCACCGCGCACGCCACCGCGTTGGACCAGGCGTTGCGCGACACGCGCATGGTCGTTTCGATCTCGTCGAAGCCAAAGGCGACAGCAGTCGCCGCGTCGGCGGCGAGCTGCAACGGGTCGTCCTTGGCGTTGGTGACATGCGCCTGATTGCCCGGCGTCTTGCGCGCCCGCATCTTCGAATAGGCGAAGGCGATCTCCAGCGCGTTGAGCTGCGACACCACCTCGGCGAGTTTCGCGGGCGTCATGCCATGGGCGAGCCGCACCAGCGTTTCGCGCGGCACGTTCATGTCGACCAGCCAGCGTGCGACGGTCGCCGAGTCCAGCGCCATCGCTTCAGGCGCCACCTCCGGGTCGATGTGATGGCGGGCAATGAAGCGGTCGATCATGTCGTAGTCGTGTTCGAGCACCCCATCGAGGGACACGACGCGCCCCTCCTTGATGCCGACGCCGGGCTTGGGATCGGCCGGGCTGGAGAAGGCGGAGAAGCCGTTGGCGGGGTCTTCCGCCGCGAACTTGTCCAGCCGCAACGGCCGCTCGTCCCAGTCGGCGAAGCGCTTCCAGCGGTTCAGTTTCGGCGTCATGCGTGCTATCCTCGACCCAGCCGAAAGACTAGTGAATGCCTATTCGCCACACAATGACCCTGTATCGACCGCCGGCCAAGGGGGTGCACGCCGCAGGCTCAATATACCCGAAGCTCCTCGCCTCGATTGGCGCGGTGACGGTACTTTTGAAAGACCACCTAGGCGCTATCGGACGCCGCAAGCTGCGAGAAATCTTCCAATTGATCTCGATGGTTGGTGAAACCTCGAAATGTTTTTCACGGCAATTTTCCGTTTAAAATCAAAAGCGTAATTTTTTGATGGTTCTGGTGTCGGACTTTGTGGAGTTACGAAAATATTTGACAGTAATTTCAATGGGTTATGTGCTTTTTGAACAATCGAGTGGGAGTAGAGGGAAACCGGCGGCAATAGCGTAGCGGCGGCGATTTTCGCAATCGTATGAATTGTTTTCGTGTCCGCATTTCGCTTCCTGCCGAACTGGCATTCTCCATCTGCAGTCTGGCAAGTCAGATCTGCGGCAGCCCTTTCAAAAAGGGGAGAGGGCTATAGCGTAGAATGGCGTGCGAAGAGGCGGTCTGCCTTCCCCGCATCTCGGTCTTTGACATCAATTTTGCGGTTTGCCCGAAAGTAGACATCTACGGCGACTTCAGCGACTTGCCGCGTCGTGGCAAGCGTTCGCCTCCAGATTTGGAGGTACATTGGCGTCGCGGCCGGTCGGCCGTTCAATTGGCAATCCGTGAGGGTTCATGTTTGCAGCCGCATTTGCGCTGCATCAATGCCACGCACAGCCGACAGACTTAGAAACGAAATCAGTAGACCGGGATTTCAGCTCGGATCGAGAAAGGATCGCAGCCGTTACGTGACAGCGATGGTCACATAGTGGTCGATAGATATGTGCGACGGTTCCTGCCGAAAACGGATTGAAAGCGTCGAACGAACTCAACTCACTGGTTTGCGTTAGACGGTGGCCAGGATTTTCGCGAATGCAGAGGGATCGGAACATGGACGACCATTCGAGAACTGCGGCTGATGCGAACCGTTTGTCCGCACGGGAGCTACACGATCTCGACGCGTACTGGCGCGCCGCCAACTACCTGACCATCGGCCAGATTTACCTGCTCGACAATCCGCTGCTGCGCGAGCCGCTCCGGCTTGAGCATGTCAAGCCGCGGCTGCTTGGTCATTGGGGGACCTCGCCGGGGCTCAGCTTCATCTATGCGCATCTCAACCGCGCAATCAGGCAGCGCGACGCCAACGTCATCTATGTCTGCGGTCCCGGCCACGGCGGCCCCGCCATGGTGGCCAACACCTATCTCGAGGGCACTTACAGCGAACTCAATCCCGATGTCTCGCTCGATGAGACCGGCATGAAGAAGCTGTTTCGCCAGTTTTCCTTTCCGGGCGGCATTCCCAGCCACGCGGCGCCGGATGTGCCGGGATCAATCCATGAGGGAGGCGAGTTGGGCTATTCGCTCTCGCATGCCTATGGCGCGGCATTCGACAACCCGGATCTCATCGTCGCTTGCGTGGTCGGAGACGGCGAGGCGGAAACCGGACCGCTTGCCACCGCCTGGCATTCCAACAAATTCCTCAATCCGGCGCATGACGGTGCGGTGCTGCCGATCCTGCATCTCAATGGCTACAAGATCGCCAATCCGACCATTCTCGCCCGGATCCCCGAAGAGGAACTGCGCGCGCTGTTCGTAGGCTACGGCTATGAGCCGCTGTTCGTCGAAGGCCACGACCCGGCCCTGATGCATGAAAAGATGGCGGTCGTGCTCGACGAAGCGCTCGACCGAATCAAGGCGATCCAGGAAACTGCGCGCAGCAGCGGCGCCATTGTCCAGTCGCGGCCGAGATGGCCGATGATCGTGCTGCGCAGCCCGAAGGGCTGGACCGGGCCCAAGGAAGTCGACGGATTGAAGACCGAAGGTTTCTGGCGCGCGCATCAGGTTCCCTTGTCGGGTCTCGCCGAAAACCCGGCGCATCTGAAGATGCTCGAGGATTGGATGCGCAGCTACCGGCCGGAAGAGCTGTTTGACGCAACAGGTGCTCCAGCGCCGACGATCCGCGCGACTGCTCCGCAGGGCTCAAGGCGCATGAGCGCCAACCCGCATGCCAATGGCGGCCTTCTGCGCCGTTCTCTCGATTTGCCCGGTCTTGATCAGCACGCCATTGCGATCGAGCGCCCCGGAGCCGTGAAGGCGGAGTCGACACGGGTCATGGGCCACTTCCTGCGCGACGTGATGGCACTCAACCAGGGCGCCAGGAACTTCCGCATCGTTGGCCCCGATGAGACGGCGTCGAACCGGCTTCAGGATGTCTTTGAGGTGACGGAACGCGCCTGGATGGAAGAAATCCTTCCAGAGGACGTCCATCTCGGACGAGACGGCAGGGTGATCGAGATCCTGTCCGAGCATACCTGCCAGGGCTGGCTGGAAGGCTATCTGCTGACCGGCCGGCATGGCTTTTTCTCGTGCTACGAGGCCTTCACGCACATCATTGACTCCATGTTCAACCAGCATGCCAAATGGCTTGACGCCTGCCGCAAGCTGCCATGGCGGCAGCCGGTTGCGTCACTGAACTACCTCTTGTCCAGTCACGTCTGGCACCAGGAACACAATGGCTTCAGCCATCAGGATCCCGGCTTTATCGACGTCGCCCTGAACAAGAAGGCTGATGTCGTGCGTGTCTATCTGCCGCCGGATGCCAACAGTCTGCTCTGTGTGACCGACCATGTGCTGAAGACCTGGAACCGCATCAACGTCATCGTCGCCGGCAAGGCGCCATCCTGGCAGTGGCTGGGCATCGAGGAGGCGATCGTCCACTGCAACGCCGGCGTCGGGATATGGGAGTGGGCCTCGACTGACCACGGCGCCGAGCCGGACGTGGTCATGGCCTGCGCCGGCGACGTGCCGACGCTGGAGACGCTTGCCGCGGTACAGATCCTGAAAGAGCATATTCCGGATCTGCGGATCAGGGTGGTCAACATTGTCGACCTGATGACCCTGCAGCCCAAGGAGCATCATCCGCACGGCCTGTCGGACCGCGATTTCGACGCGCTGTTCAGCAAGGACAAGCCAGTGATCTTCGCCTACCACGGTTATCCCTGGACTATCCATCGGCTGACCTACCGACGGACCAACCACCAGAACATTCATGTGCGCGGCTACAACGAAGAAGGCACGACCACCACGCCCTTCGACATGACTGTACTCAACGGCCTCGACAGGTATCATCTTGTGCTCAGCGTGCTCGACCGGATTCCCGAGCCGAGCGGCGCCCATGTCGGGCTCAAACACGCGATGGAAGGAAAGCTGATTGAGCATCGAGCCTATATCCGCGCCCACGGGCAGGATATGCCGGAGATTCTCGGCTGGAAGTGGGGACAGTAAGCCGGTGACAGGCCGATCATGACTGATGCGGTCCTGGTCCTCAATGGCGGCTCATCAAGCCTGAAGTTCGCCGTCTTCGAGGAGCAAGGGGACCTTCCCCTGCTGTTGCGCGGCAGCGTGTCTTCGCTCGCCCGAAATCCGAGACTGCGCACGGTGGCCACGGCAGCGGCGGCCGCGGTCGACAAGAGCCTTGGCGATGGACCGATCGTGATCGCCGACGCATTTTCGGCGGTGGCCTCGTTGCTCGCCGATCGCAATCTCCTCGGCCGGATCGGCAAGATCGGCCATCGCATCGTTCATGGCGGTCAGGCCTTCACAGCGGCGGCTCTGCTCGACGCAGGTACATTGGCAGCCCTGCACGGGCTGGAGCCGCTCGCGCCTATCCATCAGGCTATCAATCTCGAGATCGTCAAGCTGGCAGCTGAGCTGCTGCCGCACGCCGTGCAAGTCGGCTGCTTCGATACGGCATTTCACGCAACCCGGCCGGCGCTCGCCAAGATCTACGGTCTGCCGCGAGACATGGCGGAGCAGGGGATCGTTTCCTACGGCTTTCACGGACTGTCTTACAGCCACATTGCAGGGATGCTGCGGGAACGGTACGGCGCCGGCACCGGTGGCCGGGCGATCGTTGCCCATCTCGGCAGCGGCGCGAGCCTGTGCGCCATGCGGGCAGGGGCAAGTGTGGCGACCACAATGGGATTTTCGACGCTCGACGGTCTCGTCATGAGCACCCGCTGCGGCGCGCTGGATCCGGGCGTGATCCTGCATCTTCTGCGTAGCAAGAACTTATCGGCCGATGAACTGACCGACCTTCTCTACGAGCGCTCGGGCCTGCTGGGCGTGTCCGGCATTTCCGGGGACATGCAGACCTTGCTCGACAGCAAGGACCCAGCGGCCGTTCAAGCCGTCGATCTCTTCATCTATCGCGTCGGGCGAGAGATCGGGTCGCTGGCAGCCGCGCTTGGCGGTCTCGACACTTTGGTGTTTACCGCCGGTATTGGCGAGCACGCGCCCCTGATCCGGCGCAAAGTCTGCGAGGCTGCCGCGTGGCTTGGCCTGGCGCTTGATGAAGGCTTGAACCAAAACGGCGATGGTCTCGTCAGCGCCGCTACGTCACGTGTCGATATTCTTGTCATTCCCGCCGATGAGGAGTTCGCCGTGGCGCGAGACCTGCTTGCTTTCTGAGCAGGTCTCGTTGCGGCTGGGAGGCGAGCGAGTACCTACGCCGGCAGACTGGCGCCCCGCTTGCGCTGAACCAGAACAAGTGTCGCATCGTCGGGGTCGGCAGTCACGGTGAAACCCATCTCGCGCTCAAGATCGATCGCTGCGCGGTTTTCCCGATTTTCGATCGATTCGATCGTTTCGAGACCGTGCTCATCTGCGTAGCGCGCGACGTGGGCGAGCAATTCCCAGCTGACCCCCAAATGTTTGCGGTCATCGCGGATGCAGATGGCGACCTCGCCACGCCTGTCGGCCGGATCGCTGGCCAGCGTCGCCACCGCGATCAACATTCCGTCCGGTGCGAATGCCAGGAAATTATGGATATGCGTATCGTCGGATCGGGTCATCGCAACCAGCCTCTCGTGCGAAACTTCCCGCACGGCGCCAAGAAAGCGGAAGCGCAGATCCTCGGGCGTCACGTGGGTGAAAAACTCGGCGACCGTCGGCTCGTCTTCGGGGCGTGCCCCGCGAACGTCAAAGCGGAATCCTGAGTGCGTGGTAAGGGTCGTGTTCATCGTCTTCGGTCCTTGGCTTGCCCTTGGGGGCATTGTTGTTCTGGATCGCTAAAGCGGTGCGCGTCATTCGCCCATGTCGAGCAGCACGTCCTGCTTGAGAATCTCGAGGCTGCGCAGGCCAAGCAGGCGAATGACGCCCTTGTCCTTCAGGCGGGTGAAGACCCGCGACACGGTCTCGATAGTGAGGCCGAGATAGTCGCCAATATCCATGCGCGACATCGGCAACTCGACCAGGCGCAGGCCGCCCTGGCGTTCCGCCATGTCGACCAGGAAGGCGGCGACACGCTCGATGGCATTCTGGCGGCCAAGCACCAGCAGATGTTCCTGCGCTCTGATCAGACCTTTGAGTGCCAGCGGCAGCAACTGCCGGGACATGTCCGCGGCTGAGGCGATCCGGAAAACCCGGATGCCGGTCGCATTGATCGCCTCGGCGAAGAAATGATGGGTGGCGTCGGCTTCGAAGCCGAATGTCTCTCCGGCCATATGGAAGGCGCTGATCTGCCGGCGGCCATCGGCCAGAAGGCGGTAGACGCGCACGGCACCGAATTCGACCTGGTAAAGCGGCCCTGCCTTTTCGCCCTGGGCGTAGATCTCCGTACCCGCCGGGAAGAAGCTGACCGGCTGCGTCGCATCGAGCAGAGCAAAAGGGGCCTGCTGCGTGGGCAGTTCAATATTGGCGATCTGTTGAGCGTACATGGCTGTGTTCCCGGTTGATCCGTGACAACAGAAGTCGCGCAAAATCGAACCGGCCGAAATTCGGTTATGTCCCTAAGGGAAACTACCTAGGCGCTCGTCGGCGCCGAGCCGGGCGAAGCGGCGTGGCCGCGGGAAACCGCGTAACTGGCGCAGCGCGATCGCCTTGACCAGGGTCAAATGACGACGAGGCCGGTCAGCTTGATCGGGATCAATGTTTCGCGCGGCGGTTCTGCCACTCTTGGCCAGAACCAACGAGAGGATTTGACCATGTCCGCCGATGTCATCGTTCTCTGGGGCGTCGCGTTTGGGTTTGCCTATCTCGCCGGAGCATCGATTTGCTTTGAACTCGCGTCGGCAACCACAGGCGAACCTTCTGCGACAAACTACAGCTTTGGCCGCCATGCACGACCTAGTCGGGTGAAGGTGAGGTACTGAGATGACGACATGCGATCTGGAAGACGTCATCGCACCTTGGAATGAGGCGTTGCGCGTGCCGGAGATGCTTCCTTTCATAAGGTCAGGGCAGAAGCTTCTGCAGGCGAACGTCGCCTTGCAGGCGCATTCCGCGCGGATTCTTATGCGCTATCAGCTTGAAGGCCTCTCGTTCCTCGGGCGTCGGTTGGAAGCCGACCTGAAACTGGTCGAGACACTGATCGCCAGCGGCGAATTCGTGGATGCGTTCGACGTCGTCGGCAACTTTGTCCAAAACTCCACAGCCGCCTATGCGGACGAAATCGGCAAGGTCGCCTCGATCGGCGCCAGCTTCGCCGCGGAGGCGGCCGGGCATCTGCGCAAGGAGGCGCGCAACACGATCGAGGACATGGCCGCGGCGACCGCCACCGCCTGAGAACGTCCGGCTCTACGAACGCGCCGCGGAGGTGGCGGGGGGCTCGGTTCGTGCCGAACGCGCCAGTAAAGCCATGTGTGATCGAGTGCCAGATTTGAGCCAGATCAAGGTATGGCGTCCACATCTCATCCATGCTGGGACGATGAAACCTCGATCCCTGCCTGGACGCTTCCTGCTGCTTGGACTTGCCCTTCTTTGCGCGACGCTGGCATGGGCAGGCGACGACGCGCAGACTGTTCGCGGCAAGAAGCTTGTCGAGACGAACTGTTCCGGGTGCCATGCCGTCGGCTTGAACGACAAGAGCACCCATCCCGATGCGCCGCCCTTCCGCACATTGTCGAGCCGCTATCCGGTGGGGGATCTTGAAGAGGCACTCGGTGAGGGGATCTCGACCGGCCACCCCGACATGCCGGAATTCGTCGCGACTCCCACGCAAATTGACGCCATCGTTTCCTACATAAAGAGCCTGGATCGCAGATGAGACGCCTCCGTCGGCCATAGGCTTAGGCCGCGCCGATGCCTATACGCACTCCGGGCTAGGGATCGAAAGCCGCTCAGGCGTGGAAGGTGGTGCCTTGCCGACCTCTGACGATTTCAACAGCGTCCTCGAGCCGGCCTATCGCTGCCGAATTGCCGGTCGCCTCAACGAATTCGATTGCGGCACTGACTTTCGGCCCCATGGAGCCGGCCGCAAAATTCTTCCCGGATAGCTCCTTGGGGCTCACGCGCCGGAGCGCCCGAGCAGCCGCCGTTCCATAGTCGACATAGACGGCGTCGACATCGGTCAACAGGAGCAGCATGTCGGCTTGCAACTGGCGGGCAAGAAGCGAGCTTGCCAAATCCTTGTCGATGACTGCTTCCACGCCGCAAAGACTGCCGTCATCCCGAGCTATCACCGGAACCCCACCGCCGCCGGTGCAGATGACGATCACGCCGCGCTCGACCAGGAACGAAATCACCGAGGCTTCCAGGATTGCCAGCGGTTTGGGCGAAGGCACGACCCGGCGCCATTTGTCGCCATCGGGTGCGATTCGCCAGCCGCGTTCGGTGGCAAGCTTGCGTGCGGCTGCCTCATCGTAGACCGGGCCGATCGGCTTCGTCGGGTGAGCGAACGCCGGATCGTGCGGATCCACTTTCACTTGTGTGAGCAGGGTTGCGAAAAGCCTCTCCTTGAGGAGGTTGCCGAGTTCCTGCTCGATCACATAGCCGATCATGCCAGCGCTCTCGGCGCCAAGCACGTCCAGCGGGAAGGAGCCGCCGTCCGGGTCCGCGGCCGACTGGAGCGCGAGTAGCCCGACCTGAGGGCCGTTGCCATGCGTGATGACGACCGAATGCCCTTCGCCGATCAATGCCGCCAACGCCGATGCCGCACGCCTGACATTGTCGCGTTGGTTGTCGGCGGTCATCGGCTCGCCGCGCCGCAACAGCGCGTTTCCGCCCAGGGCAACGACGATACGCATCTCAGGTGCCGATCGTGGCTACGAGCAGGGCCTTGATCGTGTGCATGCGGTTTTCAGCCTGGTCAAAAACGATCGAGGCTGACGACTCGAATACCTCGTCGGTAACTTCCATGCAGTCGATGCCATACTCCTTGGCGATGAAGGCACCGATTTCTGTTTCGGTGTCATGGAACGCCGGCAGGCAGTGCATGAATTTGGCGTGGGGATTGCCCGTCGCCGCCATCACCTCTCCGGTGACCCGGTATGGCGTCAACAGACGGATGCGTTCCGCCCAGCCGGATTTGTCCTCGCCCATCGACATCCACACGTCGGTGTAGACGAAGTCGGCGTTCTGAACGCAGCTCGTCACGTCTTCATCCAGCCGGAAGCGGCCGCCGCTTTGTGCCGCGAGCTCCCTGACATGGGCGCAGAACGCCTCGTCGGGCCAAAGGTCCCTTGGCGAGGCAATGCGCATATCGATGCCAACCTTGGCCGCACCCAGCGCCAACGACAGCGCGACATTGTCGCGTCCCTCGCCGACAAAGGCGACGGTCATGTCCGACAAATGCTTGTGCGTGTATTCGCGCATCGTCATGAAGTCGGCAAGGATCTGCGTTGGATGCGCCTCGTCGGTAAGGCCGTTGTAAACCGGCACACCTGCATGCGCGGCAAGCAGTTCGGCCTGGTGCTGGCCAAAGCCGCGATATTCGATCGCGTCATACATGCGGCCCAGCACCCGCGCTGTATCTTTCATGGATTCCTTGTGGCCGATATGGCTGCCGCTCGGCCCGAAATAGGTAACGTGGGCGCCCTGGTCATACGCTGCCACCTCAAAGCCTGTCCGGGTGCGCGTCGAATCCTTCTCGAAGATGAGCGCGATGTTCTTTCTGACAAGACGCGGGATCTCATGTCCTGCGACCTTGGCCGCCTTGAGATCGGCCGCCAGTTTGAGAAGGAAGCGGATCTCATCGGCGGTCAGATCGTCCAGGGTAAGGACGGAGCGGCCGTGAAGGTTGATCGACATTGGAAAATCCTTTCTGGTCAGACCGGGTCGCGGGCAATGGGACAGGTCATGCAGTGGCCGCCGCCGCGGCCGCGGCTTAGTTCGGCCCCCTCGACGGTGATTACTTCGATGCCCGCGCGGCGCAGAAGCGTGTTGGTGTAGACGTTGCGGTCGTAGCCGATGACGACGCCGGGCTCGACCGCGACGACATTGTTTCCGTCGTCCCATTGCTCGCGCTCGGCCTCGTAGCGGTCGCCGCCCGTTGCGATGATGCGTAGTGTCTTCAGCCCGAGGGCCTCGGCGACCACCGTCGTGAAGGGCTTTGTCTCATCGATGACCTCGACCGCCGCCTCTGCATCGCCCGGGCGCAGCGAGAAGGTGCGCAACCGGTCAACCACCGGCGGGTACAGGGTGACGAGGTCGCGGTCGCAGAAGGTGAAGACGGTGTCGAGATGCATGAAGCTGCGGTCGCGCGGCATCAAAGCGGCAATCACCCGTGTCGCTTCACCGGCTGCAAAGAGGCTTCGCGCGAGGTCGCCCACCGCTTGCGGCGTCGTGCGCTCGCCCATGCCGACAAGAACCGTCCCGTCGCCGATTGGCATGACATCGCCACCTTCGAGGCTGATGCCCGTCCCCTGGCTCGGCGAGACGAATGGGACGCCGCTGTCGCGAAAGCGAGGGTGAAAGCGATAGACAGCCTCGACATTGGCTGCCTCCGGGCGCCTGGCAGGCCAGTACATGGCGTTGACCGACACGGCGCCATAGATCCAGCAGGAACTGTCGCGTGTGAAAAGCTGGTTCGGCAGCGGCGGGAGCACGAAGTCCTGGGGGCCAAGCGTTCGTCCAGTCAGCCCCCTGGGCTCGAAGGGAAGCTCCGCACGCGCAATGCCGCCGACCAGATGAGCGGCAAGTTGCTCCGATGGCATTTCGTTCAGCCAGCCGCGCAGCTCGCCGACCATGTCCAGTCCAACCACCCCCGGATGAACCCGGCGCTCGAGCAACCAGTCACGCGCTTCGGCAAGACCTATTGTCTCCGTCAACAGGTCGGCGAACGGATGGACCACGACGCCGCGTTCGCGCAACGCATCGACAAAAACGTCGTGCTCCTGGCGAGCGCGCTTGACCCACAGCACATCATCGAAGAGCAGCGCTTTGCAGTTCTCTGGTGTCAGCCTGCGCAGGCTGAGGTCCGGACGGTGGACCATCACCTCGCGCAGCCGGCCGACCTCGGAGTGGACACCCAGGCTTGTCATCGCGTCAATCCTCTCACAGCGGGCTGACAGCGCCGGTCCACATCTCGTAGACGGCGAGGATGGCGACCGCGATGAGGGTTCCGGCGAGGGCGGCCTCGGCAGGATGGAAAACACGCTGATTGGTTTCGCGACGCGCCCAGATGAAGAAGATGATGCCGGGCGCATAGAGGATCGCGCACATGAACAGGTAGGCAGGCCCTGCCGCGTAGACGAGCCACAGGCCGTAGACCGTTGCCAGCAAGCCGGCGAAAAGCGGACCGACACGCTGCTCGCCGCTTTCGTAACTCTCTCCGGTCAAGGCGAGCTTGGCCGCGTAGGCTCCCGAAAAGATATAGGGCACCAGGATTGCGGCCGACGCGATGTAGAACAGTGCCTGGTAGGTGCTTTGTGCGAAGAGCGTGATCACCAGAAAAGCTTGGACCAGCAGGTTGGTGATCAGAAGCGAAGTCGACGGCACGCCACGTCCGCTTTCCCGGCCGAAGAATTTCGGCATCGTCCCGTCCTTGGCGGCGACATGCGGAATTTCGGCTGCAAGCAGCGTCCAGCTCAGGAAGGCGCCGACGACCGACACGACAAGCGCGATGTTGATGAGGACAGCGCCCCAGGGACCGACGACCGCCTCCAGCACGCCCGCCATGGACGGGTTCTTCAGCGCGGCGAGTTCAGGCTGGCTGAGGATGCCGAGCGACAGCAGCGACACCAGGGCGTAGAGGGCGAGACAAGTGAAGAAGCCGAGGACTGTCGCCATGGCGATGTCTTTGCGGCGCTCCGCCCGGCCGGAAAATACGCTGGCGCCTTCGATGCCGATGAATACCCACAGGGTCACCAGCATCGTGCTCTTCACCTGGGCGGTAATCGAACCGAGACCGGCGTTCCCGAGACCGGTGAAGTCGAGGGACCAGACCTGCAGTTTGAAGGCGACGGCAACAACCCCAACGAACAGGACGATTGGAGCGATCTTCGCTACCGTGACGATGAGGTTCACAACGGCGGCCTGCCGGATGCCGGCGAGAACCAGGACATGGATCAGCCATAGCAGGATCGATGCGCCGAGCACCGCCTGCCAGGTGTTTCCGTCGCCAAAGGCCGGAAAGAAATAGGAGAGCGCGCTGAAAACGATCACCGCGTAGGAGACGTTGCCGACCCATGCGCTTATCCAGTAGCCCCAGGCGCTGTTGAAGCCGATGAAGGGACCGAAGCCGGCCTTGGCGTAAGCGTAGGGCCCGGCGTCGAGCTCGGGCTTGCGGGTGGCGAGCGATTGATAGACGAAGACCAGCGCCAGCATCCCGACAGCGGTGATCGCCCAGCCAATCAGGATAGCGAGAGGCCCGGCGCCTGCCGCCATGTTCTGCGGCAGGCTGAAAACGCCGGAGCCGACCATGGACCCGATCACCAGTGCGGTCAGGGACCCCAGTCTGAGTTTCGTCGGCGCCGCGGTAGCGACTTTCCGAACAGGAACGTTGATGTCGGCCGTGGTCATGATGCTCTCCCGGACTTGAGGCTCAGATGGGAGGCAATCAACAGGAAGACCGGCCAGGCAGCTTTGATGTTGGTCAAATAGAAGCTTGATTTCCAAAGGCGCGAGCTCGGGGCCCGCCGTTTGCTCGAGATCGTTTGATCCGCATCAACGTCCACATGACCTCGCCTCTCCATAATCAAACCTTAGCCGAGCGAGCGCGGCCCGCTCACAAGAAGAGGTGCAACCATGAACAACAACGTTTTGAGGCAGAACATCATCGATGAGTTGGAGTTCGAGCCAAGCATCGACGCAGCCAATATCGGCATCGCCGTTGACAACGGCGTGGTCACGTTGACCGGCCATGTGTCGACCTACGCGCAGAAGGCAGCCACGGAAGAAGCGGTACGGCGCGTCAAGGGTGTGAAAGGTATCGCGGAGGAAATCGAAGTACGGCCCTTGGGGAGTAATCTGACGGCCGACGACGAGATCGCCAAGCGTGCTCTGCACTCGATCAGCTGGAATACTGTCGTGCCGGACGGAGCGGTCCAGGTGAAAGTCCAGAATGGCTGGGTGACCCTCACCGGCAAGGTGGAGTGGCAGTATCAGAGATCCGCCGCGTTCGCCGCCATCCGATACCTGGCCGGCGTGATCGGCGTCGTCAACAACATCGAGGTGATGCCGCACGCGACTGCGCCGAATGTGAAAAAGTGCATCGAAGACGCCTTGAAGCGTAATGCCGAGGTCGAGTCAAAAGCGATAGAAGTCAACGTATCCGACGGCAAGGTTACCCTGAAAGGCAAAGTCAACAGCTGGGCCGAACGCCGCACAACAGAGCGCGCCGCCTGGGCTGTGCCTGGCGTGCGCATGGTTGAAGACCACCTTACAATCGCCTGATGCGTCGGAACGTCAAAGGGAAGCGAGCATGACCCGCTTCCCTTGTTCCTTGCGGCGAACTCGCACGCACACCAAAGTCTATCCGCTAGAACAGGCCAATCGGGCGTTGGACGATCTGAGACAAGGGAGATTGAGCGGCGCCGCTGTCCTGGTGCCATGACGCCGGATTTTGATTATCAGCGCATTTGTCGGACCCACTTCGCCCGTATGGCGTCGCTGGCGCCCGCGATCGCGCTGAACAGGGGCGATCGAAGTGCGCACCGTGATCGTTGAGATGCGAACCGGACTTGGCGCGCTGCAGAACGTCAAGCGATGTCAACGGGCCCGGCCTTGCGTTTGCGGCCGGTGATCATCGCCCGAACCAGGTTTTCGCGATGGCGAAAGCTTGCCAGTGCGACGCCGCCAATGTGGAGGAAGACGAGCAGCAGCAAGCCATGCGCGGCAAGGCTGTGCGCCGCCTCGACCCACGACACGCCGAAATAGGCGTCTGTTGTCATCAGCCATCCGGTCAGCGCGGTTGAACCCATCACCGCAATCAGCGCGATCACCATTGCGCCGCCTGCCGGATTGTGGCCGATGTAGCGGGCTTCGCGACCACTTGCTATTGCGGAGAGGTAGCGCAGCACCGTCACCGGATCGCGCACGAATTGCGAAAACCGCGCATAGGGCGTGCCCAGAACGGCCCATAAGAGCCGCATTGCGACCAGCGCGGCAGCGGCGTAGCCGGCCCAATGGTGAACGTCCTCCGCGGAATGGGAGGTAAACCAGGCCGTAACGAAGCTGAGCACCAGCGCCCAGTGGAAGCTCCGCACGACCCGGTCCCAGACGCGCACCATCTCCGGCGATGGCTGCGCGTCCGCGACTACCGATGCGTTCCGATCAGTTTTCGCCGGCTTCGGCATTGTCGAGCTTTTCAAGGGTCTCTGCGTTGTAGGCGAGGTTCACTTTCTTGCCGGCCTTGTCGACCGCGTAGACTTCGTAGCAGCCCTTCTCGACCTTGATCTGGCGAACGGTGAGGCCTTCGCCCGTCAATTGAGCCTCGAGCGTAGCTTTGGGTTTGAACTGTGATTTCGGGGCGGTGCTGCAGCTGCCGCCAGCAGCGAGCGTTGGCCCTGCAATCATCCCGGCGAGTGCGGCGAGGACAAGTGTGCGATACATGATGGCTCCATTCGGGTGGTTGGGCGCGGATCTTGCGCCTTGAGGGGTGGATTTCGACCGGTCCGGTCAGACGGCGGTATGACCGTCATTGGTGCGGGATAAACAATTCAAGCTGACAACTGGCTGACAGCGGCATCGACGCTGCTGGCTCGGCTCGCCGCCGGTCGATTTGATCTGGCGCAAGGACGGCGGGTGGTGTCACGAGCAGTATGACAATTGGGAAGTAGAGCGCTTCCGCTGCCTTCCTGAGGAGAACGTCATGAAAACCATATCGAGGAGAGCGGCGTTAGGGCTTGCCGCCGCAATGCTCATGGCCGGCAGCGCCGGTGCTGTCCAGGCTGCTGCGATTGTCCAGATCTCGCTATGGGACAAGGGCGCGAGTGCGGAGATGCCGATGGGGCTCGCTTATGCGGCGCCGGGGATAGATTTCTCCAAGGCCACCATGGGCATCAAGGCTTCCCCCGGAACGGTGAAGGCCGGGGAGGTCACATTCAATGTGAAGAATGACTCCAAGGACACCGTTCACGAAATGATCGTGATGTACCTTGCCGATCCTGGCAAGCCGCTTCCCTACGTTGAGGCCGAGAACCGGGTCGACGAAGACAAAGCTGGCGACAAGGGCGAAGTTTCGGAACTTGACCCTGGCAAATCAGGCACGTTGACCGTCGAATTGAAGGCCGGAAAATACCTGCTTATCTGCAACGTTCCAGGTCACTATGGGGCCGGCATGTGGGCCGAATTCACAGTCGATCCATAGGCCGCAGAACAAGGCAACGCCTTGATCAGAGTCGGTGACTTGTCGCAGTTCTCGAAAGCTTGCCGGGATCGCCGTACTTTACCGGTGGGCCGCCGTACGACGGCAAGGCCAAGAGTGGGTCGTAATCCGCTTCGTTTGTTTCCGGGGCAACGTGGGGCGCATCATGAGAGCAATGGTGCTCGAGAGCATCGGCACTCCCTTGAGACTGGCCGACAGATCCGACCCCTTACCGGGGGTCGGTGAGATACGGTTGAAGGTCGAGGCATGCGCGGTCTGCCGGACCGATCTGCATGTCATTGATGGGGATCTTCGTCACCCAAAACTGCCGCTGGTTCCCGGTCACGAAATCGTCGGCATTGTCGATGCCGTGGGCAAGGGCGTTGCGCGTTCCAGGATCGGGCGCAGGGTTGGCGTGCCTTGGCTTGGGCACACTTGCGGACACTGTCCCTACTGCCTCGCGGATAGCGAAAATCTCTGCGATCAGCCAGATTTCACCGGCTATACCCGCGATGGTGGCTTTGCCACCCATGTCGTTGCCGATGCACGCTTCGCCTTCGATCTGGATGCGGACGCAGACCCTGTATCCCTTGCGCCGTTGCTTTGCGCTGGCCTGATCGGCTGGCGATGCCTGAAGAAAGCCGGGGACGGCAAGCAGCTTGGGATCTATGGTTTCGGCGCCGCTGCGCATATCGTTGCCCAGATCGCGATCTGGCAAGGTCGTGAAATCTTCGCCTTCACCCGGCCTGGTGACGAGCAAGCAAAGGAATTCGCCCATTCGCTGGGCGCGGCCTGGGCAGGTGGATCGGATGAGTCACCGCCCAAGCAGCTGGACGCGGCGATCATCTTCGCCCCTGTTGGCGATCTGGTGCCGATCGCGCTTCGTGCCGTGCGCAAGGGTGGCCGGGTGGTGTGCGGAGGCATCCACATGAGTGACATTCCAGCGATGCCTTACGATTTGTTGTGGGAAGAGCGCGAGCTGATTTCCGTCGCAAACCTGACGCGACGCGACGCGCAAGAGTTCTTTCCCATTGCCAAGCGTGCGCAGGTGCGCACGCATACCAAGGTCTATCCGTTGGAACAGGCCAATCAGGCGTTGGACGATCTGAGGCAAGGCAGATTGAGCGGCGCTGCCGTGCTGGTTCCGTGATCGACTGTCGAGGACTATCTGGCCCGTTCACCAAGGTCGCGCATCTGCCGGATCCATTTCGCACGGGTCGCAACGCTGGCGCCAGCGACCATGCCAAACAAGGTCTCGCGCACCGGACTGATGCCGACAAAATGCAGGATGCTTCGCTTCATGCCGGCGATGCCGTGTCCAAGAAACCATAGCCGGTAAAGAACGGATGGCATGCCCATCGTCACCACGACGCGCGCGGAGCGGCCGCGAAGCAATGTCTTGGTGAAGCCGCCGCCCTTGTCCGGGTAGGCAAAAGCCATTCCCGGCCGCATGACCTGTTCGAGAAAAGCCTTGAGCATTGCCGGCATGGTCCCGAGCCACAGCGGAAAGACAAAGACGATGTGCCCTGCCCAGATGATCGCTTCGGCCGCTTCCTTCAGCTCATGGGGAATCGAACCGTGCTCGAACTCCTGCATTGTCCGCAGCATCGGAAAATCGATCGCCGCCAAATCGACCCGGCGAACGGCGTGCCCCGCCTTCTCCGCGCCCTCGCCATAGGCCCTGGCGAGACCACGGCAGAGACGGTCCGGGGACGGGTCGGGATGGCCGACCACAATGAGGATGCGTCGTGACATGGTCTACTCCCGGGGAGCCTGACGTTGCCGCTTCAGGGGCGTTCCACCCTCGCCACCTGATAGGTGTGCATGGCGCCGTTGCGCTCGATCGACACATATTCGCCGGTCACGAACCGTTCGTCGCCGAGATGGAAGCCGATCTCGTCATCGCGATCGCCTTCGGCATAGTCGAAGTACCACTGTCCGCCAGGCTTGCGCCTCAGCCGGCCGATCAAGTCCTCCTCGCCGGTGCGAAAGCGGCGAACGCGGCAAGAGGCTCGGTGCGATTTCCACTCTTCCGCGTCGATTCGGCCTTCGCCGGTCAACGGAGCCAGCACGTCGTAGCCCTCTTCGCGGTCGCCTTCCGGGTGACCCTTTTCACGGGCCAGCAGCAGCCGGACGTGGCGGAATTTGGGGGTGAGATCCTTCAGACTGGTCATGGCGAACTCCTTTCACGGAGTTCTATAGAGCGGTGGCTGGACCTCGCCCTTGATCCGCGTCAAGGAAGGCTCCGTCGCCGCGTTTCTATCCAGGACCAAGCAACAACATGGCGCCGTAGCCGGCGGTCGCTGCGGCCAAGGTTGCGCCGGCTAGCGGCAACCAGAACCTGATCGGCCCGGCAAATACCGCCAGCGAAAGACGGCCGATCGCATTTGCCGCCAGTGCCGCCAGCACCGCCTGGCCGATAGTCTCGACAGGGACGGAATGCGTGACCAGCCGCAAGGCACTGAGCACCGAGACGTCGACATCGAACGTGCCAGCCAGCGCCGAGGTACCCAGCAGGCCGCGGCCACCGAATTGGGCTGCCAATGCAGCGCTTGCGGTCGCGACAACCGCGAAGAGCAGGGCGAACAGAAGCAGTGGACCCAACTCGAATGGATTGCGCGCAATAGCGCTGCCTTCTCCATTCCCGCTGTGGCGAGTCAGTAGCATCGCACCGCAAACAGCGAAGCCGAGCGCGGCTGCCATCGCCGGTATGGCGACTGAAGCCAACACAATTGGCTCTATGATCAGCACCACGGCACAAACGCGGAGCACCGAAACCATTGCTGCCAGGGATGCCGCCCCTGCGAGTGGTAGCGGATTGCTCGCCGAGGCGGCGTTGCGGGCAAGCGCCAAGGTCACCGCGGTGGAAGAGACGATCGCGCCGGCGAGCGAACTGACCAGCAGGCCGCGCGTATTTCCCAGAATTCGGACAGCCACATAGCCGGCGAACGAAATCGAGGCCATCAGCACCGTCAGAAACCAGACTTCCCACGGATTGAAACCGCCCCACGGGTCCATCGTCCGGTTAGGCAGCAAGGGTAGGACGATCGCCGTCATCACGGCCAGGATCAGCGCCGATCGCAGCTCGATCCAGGTCAGTCGCTTCAGCAGGCCGTGCAGGACCTCTCGGCTGGCCAGGATTGCCGCCAATGCGGCGCCGCCGGCGGCAGCCGCCCGATAGTCGTCGGTAACCGAAAGCGCGCCCAGCGCAAAAACGCCAAGGCCCGCGATCACGCTCGTGACACTGAAATCCTCGTCATGGGCAGCCTCGCGCGCCTTGTACCAGGCAAAGATTGCCGCAAAGGCGATGAAGCCTCCGACCAGCACCGATATTGCGCCGAGCGCGTTGGCGAGCGCGGCCAGAACTCCGCCAAGCAGGCCGGATATGCCAAACGTGCGAATGCCCGCCGTGCGGCTGCGATCGGGCGCCTCCCGCTCGCGCCAGCCACGCTCCAATCCAACGAGCAAGCCAATTGCCAGGGCCAGTCCAAGCCGGGCGATGAGCGGATCCATTGGAGCGGCGACTTCAGGCCGCGACCGTCGGCAGGCGGTCGCGAACCCACCTGACGATCTGGCCTGCCGTCATTGCGCCGGATGTGCGCGCGTGCCCGCCATGAAAGAGGATCATGGTCGGGATGCCGCGAATGCCGAGTCTGGCGGCAACAGCCTGCTCATTGTCGGAGTTGAGTTTGATCAGGCGAACATGCGGTTCCAGTTCGCTTGCCGCCGCTTCATAGGCCGGCGCCATCATCTTGCAGGGGCCGCACCAAGGTGCCCAGATGTCGACAACAACGGGCAGGCTGCTGCGCGCGATCTGATGATCGAAAGCTGCGGCATCGACATCGTCTGGATGCCCTGAAAACAGCTTGGCTCCACACTTTCCGCATTTTGCCTCCATGGCGTTGCGGACGGGTGGCAGGCGGTTGACCCCACCACATTTGCCGCAAACCACAAGATCTTGCTGTGCCATGGCCATCCACCGATTTTGTTCTCGACCACTATGCGCGCCACAGATGCCCATCGCCAAGGGTGCGCAACGCGTTGAGGATAACCGCTACGTCGATCCCTTCCTGAAGCAGCGCACCGGCAACCGGCGTGATCTGCCCCATGGCAGCCGCGATCATTGCCAGCCCGGACAGCGCCAGCCCGGCGATGATGCTTTGCAAGGCGATCGATCGCGTTCGCCGTGCAATCCAGACCGCATCGGCAACCGGCTGCAGCCTGTCGGTCAGCACAATGACGTCGGCGGCCTCGGAGGAGGCGGTCGCACCACGTGCGCCCATGGCGATACCGACCGTCGCGGCCGCGAGGGCCGGGGCATCGTTGATGCCGTCGCCGACCATCATCGTCGGCGCCGAAGCTTTCTCGGATTCGACCGTTGCGACTTTTTGGGCAGGGGTCGCATCGGTGACCAGGGCGTCGAGGTCGAGCCTGGCGGAGATGCGCTTCGCCGCCACGCCGTCGTCGCCCGTGAGCATAATCAGGCGCGCAATGCCGGCTGAGCGCAGCTTGCCGAGTGCATCATGCGCATCAACACGCAAGGCGTCGCCGAACGTGAAAACACCGGCAAGCCGTCCGCCGAGTGCTAAAAAAACCCTGAGTACGGGCTCGCCCCGGTATTTTTCTTCACCGCTTTTCGCCCATCCGGGCAGCGGCTTGTCGGCGAGCACGAGAGCCCGCGATCCCGCGGTGATCGACATGTCGTCGACCCGGCCCTTCAGGCCGGCACCGCGATGCTCCTGGACACCACGCGGATGCGAAAGCACCAACTGCCTGCCGCGCGCCGCGCGGATGATCGAGTCGGCGAGCACATGGTGCGAGGCCTGTTCCAGGGATGCCAACAGCTGCAGCAGATGGTTGGCGTCGCGGCCGGGTGCAGCTTCGATTTCGATGAGCTCGGCGCCGCCGATGGTCAAGGTTCCCGTCTTGTCGAAGATCGCGGTTCGGACTTGTGCAAGCGCTTCCAGAGCCGCGCTGCCTTTCATCAGGATGCCGGCACGCGCGGCGCGCGATACGCCACCGATGAAGGCAACGGGCGCGGCGAGGATGAGCGGGCAGGGCGTCGCGACGACCAACACGGCAAGCGCTCTGATTGGGTCGCCGGAAACATACCAGGCGGCGCCGGAAACCAGCAATGTGACCGGCAGAAGGAACAGGGCAAAGCGGTCGGCCATGCGAATGAACGGGGATTTAGCGGTCTGCGCTGCGGCAACCATGCGCACGATCGCGGCATAAGTGCTTTGTTCCGCGAGGGCAGAAGCCCGCATGCTGAAGGTCTCGCCGGCATTGACGGTGCCGCTGCGCAGCACATCCCCTGCGCTGCGCCGCTCCGGCAGGGGTTCTCCGCTCACCGCCGACTCGTCGAGAGAGGCCGAAGCATCAAGCAGGATGCCGTCGACAGGAAGCAGTTCGCCAGCCCGAACCAAAAGCTCGTCGCCGACAGCAACGTCTTCGACGGGGATGGTCTCTGCCCCTGGCGTTGACGTTCGGTGGGCGACACGCGGCGACCGGTCGGTGAGTGCCTTTAGGTTCCGCTCCGCGCGGCCGCGCGCAAAATCCTCGAGCACGGTGCCGCCAGCATACATGATCGCGACCACCACTGCAGCCAGGGGTTGGCCAAGAAGCAGCGCGGCGGACATCGACACCAGCGCAATAACATCGACACCGAAGCGGCCGATCCAGAAATCACGCAGAATGGAGATGGCGAGAGCCACCACCACGGGCAAGGTCGCCACTGTCCAGATCGTGTCGGCCCGAAGGCTGCCCAGGCCGGTTCGCCAAACGCCGATCCCAAGGGCGAGGCCCAGGATGGCAATGACCAGCAATGCGCGCCGCAGGATGGTCTCGTTCATGCAATGCTTTTCCGATTTGAACGATGCGGGCCAATGTCGCAAGCACTGACGAGCGCGTGGTACTCGCGCAATGGGTAATCCGGATAGGCCGAGAAGGCTTTGATCCAACGCAACGAACGGGCAAGCTCGACAGGTGATTGTTGCAAACGAACAGGAGACATCAGGGGTGACGATCCGAAATCTCGAATATGCATTCGCTCCAAAGTCAGTTGCCGTCGTCGGAGCATCAGGGCGCGAGGGCTCTGTCGGACGCGTCGTTTTCGAGAACATCGTGAACGGCGGCTTCGAGGGCGAGATATGGCCGGTCAACCCAAAATACTCGCAAGTCGCCGGTCGACGCTGCTATGCTGGGGCTGCCGATCTGCCTGATATACCGGACCTCGGCGTCATCGTGACGCCGCCTGAAACGGTTCCCGGCATCGTGCGCGAACTAAGTGACAAGGGCACACGGGCCGCGGTCGTCATTACCGCCGGACTGACGCGCGAGAACGGCTTGCGCCAGGCGATGCTCGATGCCGCCAGGCCCAGCCTGTTCCGCATCATCGGGCCGAACACGGTCGGGCTGATGATACCGCCATTGAAGCTCAATGCCGGCTTTGCTCATATGGCCGCCGAGCCTGGCAACATCGCGCTGCTGTCGCAATCCGGCGCCATTGCCACGTCGCTGATCGACTGGGCTGCGGACAACAATGTCGGCTTCTCGCAGATCGTCTCGCTCGGCGACATGGCGGATGTCGACGTAGGCGACTGCCTCGACATGCTGGCGGGCGACATGCACACACGCGCCATCGTAATGTATCTGGAAACCATTCCCAATCCGCGCAAATTCATCTCGGCAGCCCGCGCGGCGGCACGGATCAAGCCGGTAATCGCGATCAAATCTGGTCGGCATGAGCAATCGGCCAAAGCGGCTGCGACCCACACCGGTGCACTATCGGGGGCCGATCGTGTCGTCGATGCGGCATTGCTGCGCGCCGGCATCCTGCGTGTCAAAGGCCTGACCGAGCTGTTTGACGCTGCAGAAACGATCGCCCGCTTCGCTCCCCTCAAGCAGGCCCGCGTCGGCATTGTCACCAATGGCGGCGGGGCAGGGGTATTGGCCATCGATCAGCTCGTCGACTGCAAAGGCGAATTGGCCGTGCTTTCACCCGCCACCATGGAACGCCTGAACGCCGCATTGCCGCCGACATGGTCGCACGCCAATCCGGTCGACATCATCGGTGACGCCCCGCCGGAGCGCTACAAGGCCGCCGTTGGAGCCGTTGCGGCCGATCCGGCAACGGACGTCGTCCTGGTGATGAATTGCCCAACCGGACTGGGCTCGCCGCTGGCCACCGCAAGCGCGGTGGCGGAACTCGCAAGGGACGGGATGATTGGCGGCAAACCGGTCCTGACCTGCTGGCTCGGGGAACGCACGGCGCGCTCCGGGCGGCAAATCCTTCACCAGGCCGGCATTGCGAGTTTCGAAACGCCCGCTGACGCGGCAACGGCCGTCTCCTATCTCAGTGAATGGTCGCGTGCCCAGCGGGCACTGATGCGTACACCGTCGAGCCTCAGCGAGGACGTCGCGAGCGATCGGGAAGCCGTGCTTTCCATATTCAGGCAGGTCGCGAGGGAGGGTCGGCGAATGCTGACCGAGCCCGAAGCCAAGGCAGCAATTTCCGCCTACGGCATCCCGGTGCCCGAGACGGTCGTCGCCAGATCTCCTGCAGAGGCGGAAGCCGCGGCCAGCCGGCTCCTCAAGACGTCCGAGCAGGTCGTCGTCAAGCTGCTGTCCAAGGCAATCTCGCATAAGTCGGACATTGGCGGGGTGGTACTCAACATTGCCGATGCCGAGGCCGCAGGGGAGGCCGCACGCGCAATCGAGGCACGCGTGCGCAGGCACGCGCCGCAAGCCGATATTGAAGGCTATGCCGTTCAGCCCATGGTCGTGCGAAAACAGGCGCAGGAACTCATCCTCGGAATGAGCCGGGATCCGATCTTCGGGCCGGCCATCCTGTTTGGCGCCGGCGGCGTCGCGGTCGAGGTGATGGACGATACGGCGATCGCGCTGCCGCCGCTCGACGACGTTCTTGCCGGGGACCTGATCGGGCAAACGCGAATAGGCCGGCTGCTCGCCGGCTTCCGCGATCGCGAGGCGGCGGATCGGCAAGCGATCATCGCGGCGCTCAACGGGCTGTCGCAGATGGTTGTCGACTTTCCGTGCCTCGTTTCAATGGATGTCAATCCGCTGCTGGCGGACGCCGCAGGCGTGGTTGCGCTCGATGCCCGCGTCGAGATCGAGCCCGAACGCGTGGAGGAGCCTGGACCCAATCCGGCACTTGCCATCAGGCCCTATCCATCGGGTTGGGAGAAGGAATTTTCGACAGGTGGTGCGCACTATCGCATCCGGCCAATCAAGCCGGCCGATATCGCGCTCTATCCCGAATTCCTTGCCAGGATTTCGCCAGACGATCTGCGCCTGCGTTTCCTCTCGCCGCGCAAGAGCTTTTCCGACCAAGCATTGCAGCGGTTCACCCAGCTCGACTACGACCGCAACATGGCTTTCGTCGCTCTGGACGCAAGCACTGGCACCTTGGCGGGTATCAGCCGGCTAGCCTATGATCCTGACCGCTCCGTCGCCGAATATGCCTTGCTGGTGCGCACGGATCTGCAGGGCCACGGCCTAGGCTGGGAGTTGCTCAGACGGATCGTTGACTATGCAAAGGCCGATGGCATCGGCCGGATCGAGGGCATCATGCTCAGCGAAAATGTAAAGATGCTCTCGATGTGCCGAGAGGTTGGGTTCTCGATCGCACATCACCCAAGCGAAACCGGCTTGTCGATTGCGACGTTGGACGTCCGGTGACGAGGCGGTACCGCTCGTCTTCGCAGGCGGTAGGTATCGACGCTCCAAGCCCATCATACCAAAGTGTAAGGTTCCTGCCACAATTCCGGGAGGATTCGGGCGAATTTCGACCAATCTTACGCGATCTTTTCAGTCTCACTACAGCGTGTTGCCTTATAAGGGAGATGGACGTGCCTAAAACTATACGAGGATACTCATTTTATCAGGTCGCTTTGCATTGGATTATTGCATTGCTCGTCCTGTTCCAACTGTTCTACGGTGAGAGCATGACCGGCATCGTCGATGCTGCCGGCGAAGGCCAGCTCGTATCGGCAACCGATCAGGTGTTGGCGTCGGCCCATTATTGGGTAGGCATTGCGATACTTGGTTTCGTTCTGCTGCGCTTGATCCTCAGGCTTGTCCACGGTGCGCCCGCGCCGGCGAACGAGGAACCACGCTGGATGCAACTCGCGGCCCATGCATCACACGGTTTGTTCTACTTCCTGCTGCTGGCGACGCCGATCGTGGGCCTGCTCGCCTTCTACCTGGGTGATCCGTGGGGCGACATTCACGCCCTGAACAAGCCGGCCTTCATCATCCTCATCGGCATCCACGTCGTCGCCGCCCTGTACCATCAGTTCTGGCTACGGGACGGGACGCTGAGGCGTATGATCTCTCCCGCCCGATAGGGACGATGCGGACGGAAGTGCCCCTTCGCGTCCAGAGGCTGGAGTCGCGGCCGCAACGAAACCCTGAATCTGCGTCGCGATTTCAGCGGCGCTTCGATCGGCCTCGATGCTCAACCAGTTCAGCGGACGGGTATCCCGCTGCATCTGCCGCGAAAGGATGTCGACCGTGGCATCGGAAGGGCCACTTGTGCGCTCTTGGACACGACGCCAAAGCACAAGCGGATCAGCCGTCAGCCAAAATCCGGCAAAGGGGATGCCCCTGTCAGCGGCGACGCGTTCGATCCTGTCCCGATCTACGGGCCTGTCGAAGACGGCATCGGCCACAACGGATCCGCCTTCCGAAAGAATGAGGCCGGCGCGCCAGGCAATCTGGCGATAGACCCGTTCGGACACGTCAGGCCGATAGGCCTTGTCTGGCAACCTCGTCTCGGCGGACACACCATGCATCGCCTTGCGTAAGCGATCGCTCTCGATAATCCGGGCGCCGGGCGGCGCGCCGACATGGGCCGCGAGCGCCTCCGCAATGGTCGTCTTGCCGGAACCACTGAGGCCGCCGATGGCAACGAGCCGGGGTGATGTTTGCTGGAGAAATGTCTGGGCAAGGTCGAAATAGCATCTCGCCTCCGCAGTCAGCTTGTCGGAGTCGGCACTGCCTTCCTCGACTTGCGTCGCCGTCACATGGGCGCGCACGGCAGCCCGCACCGCCATGAAAAACGGCAGCAGGATGAAACCGTCTTCGTCGTCGGCTTCGTCGAGATAGCGGTTCATGACCAGATTGGCGAGCTGCGGAAAACCGCGATGCCAGAGGTCCATCAACAAGAAGGCAAGGTCATACAGAACGTCGATGCTGGCGATCTGGTCGTTGAATTCGATGCAATCGAAGAGGCGAGGCTCACCTCCGAAGACGCAGATGTTGCGCAGGTGCAGATCGCCATGGCACCGGCGAACCTTGCCCGCAGACTCCCGGCGGTCGAGCAATCCGGAATGCCGGGTGAGGGCGATGCGGAAGGCCTTGGCAAAGATCTCTATCTCCGGCTTTGTGAATACGTGGCTGGTGCCGAAGCCGGCTTCGTTGATGTCGAGCACATCAGTCAGATTGAACGAGCCTGTGCCATTGTGGATCGTCGGCGCGGTGCGGTGGTAGCCCACGATCATGCGCGCGACCGCGGTCATCAACGCCGGGGTCAGTTCTCCGGCACTTGCCATGCGGTCGAGAAGCTTGGACTGATCGAACCGGACCATCTCGATCGCCGCGTCGACCATTTGCCCTGGACCGTCAAAAGCCAATTTACCGTCGGCTTCCTGCGTGATGCGCCGCACCCCCAGGTAAAGGCCGGGCGCGGTCTTCGAGTTCAGATCCACCTCCTGTTCGCAGGCGGCAAGCCGGAGGGCTGGCGTGGAAAAATCGACATAGGGCAGCTTGACCGCGCGCTTCATCTTGAACGCGCGTTCGCCGATCAGAAAAATACGCGAGATATGGGTCTCGATCGCCTCGACTGACCCGGCCGCGCCATATGAGGCGGGATCGAGCAGAAACGAGACAGCAGCTTGCTGGTCGTCTACGATCATCGCCGGCCTCCTTGATGTGTCTTGTTTCCGCGATCTGCGCTCATTGCTGCAGCGTCTCGACATAACCGGCCAGATCATGGATCCGTTCCCTAGTGACGATTTCCCCGGCATTCGAGCCATATTTCTTCACGTCACCCGGAAGGAATTGCCGGCCCCAGACCGGCATGTCGCGATCGCCATGCGCCGCCACCATGCCGCGGCCGTCGATGACGGCAAAGACGCGCCAATAAGGGAATTCGCCGCCATTGCGCCTGGAGAGGCGCGTCAGGTCGCTCGGCCGCTTCAACAACTCGTCGCCCAACGGGCCGTCCCCCTTGCCTTCAGGGCCATGGCAGACGGCGCATGAGTTCATGTATTCCGCCTTGCCGTTGCCGAGTTCCTGGGCGCCAGCCGCGTTGAGGGCCAATCCCGCCAAAATCGCCGCGATCAGGAATTTCATCTGCGTTTCCCCGATTGATCGACTGAAACCTACAGCCCCAGTCCGCGAGTGCGTTGATGCGGATCAAATGCCGACGCGGTCACGTTGTTTGATTCAGCGCAATGAACGCATCGGGCACCCTCGCTAATGACTGAAACCACGACTGATCTTTCAATCGAAATCAGGAGTTGCCGCCGTGACTTTCAGGACACTGCTTACGGTTACCGGACCGAACCAGGGCGAGGGCGATCTGAAGCTCGTCGCTGACCTGTGCGAACAGATCGGTGCCCATCTCTCCGTGCTCGTTCTCGAGTTGGCCGCACCGCCCTCAGGCGGCGAGTATGCCGCCGTCGTCTCACCGGCCTGGCTGGAGGAACGTCAGGCCGAGGTGAAAAGGCTTGAGAAACGAATTTCTGACGTCGCCGGCTTTCTCTCCCAGAGCTCCGTATCGGCCGATCTGAGCGACGACTATCCTGACATGGGATGGGCGGACGACGTCATCGGAAGGCGTGCCCGCTACGCCGATCTGACCATTCTCGGACCGGATCTGCTGGCAAGCCATACGCTCAAGGATAAAGTCATCGAGGGCACGCTGTTCTCATCGGGAAAGCCCGTTCTGCTCGTTCCCGAGGGGTCGCGGCCGACGCTGAAGCCGAAACGCATCCTCATTGCATGGGACGCGCGTCTTGAGTCATCGCGCGCCGTCCGCGAGTCGCTCGACATGCTGAAAGGCGCAGAAGAGGTTCACCTTGTCATGGTCGATCCGATCGAGGACGAATTCCATCACGGTGCGGAGCCGGGGGCCGATGCTGCGACCTATCTCGCCCGGCATGGGGTGAAGGTTACTGTCGAACGACTCACAAGCTCGAACCATTCAGTTGCCGACGTGCTTCGCCAGCATGCCGGCGACGTTGCGGCCGAGCTGATGGTGATGGGCGCCTATGGTCATTCCCGCTTGCGCGAGCGCATTTTCGGCGGCGTGACGAAATCGGTGCTTGAGGCTCAGTCGCTGCCGGTCTTGATGGCGCGATAGCAATTCAACCGCGGAGAAAAAGGGCCGGTGCAGATTGCGCCGGCCCTTTTCATTTCTCGCAAGATTTGATGGGGCGACTACTCGTTTGCTTCTCGTCCGGACACCTGCTCGATCAGGATCCGAAAGAAAACGTGCGGTGTATTGTCGGCGGTGGGAGGAACGACCGGCTTGAGTGCGCCGGGTTCCCACCAGTCGGAGTGCTTGCTCAACACCGACCAGGCATGATCCCGCTCAAGCTTGTGGCCGATCCGGTCAGGCAGTTCTTCGTATCGGCCGTCGGCAATGACACTTTTCCATCCTCGCCCCTGGCCATGTTCATCGACCTGGACGGACACCAGCGGATTGGCCCGCATCCATTCGATCTTTTTGCCCGGCATGGAAAACGCGTAGAGATGAGCGTCCGAATGGGCGTAGTAGAAGGGCACGACATAGGGCTGCCCATCCTTTGCGCATGCCAGGCGGCCCACGCGATTGGCCGTCAGCAATTTAGTACATTCCAAAACAGAAAGCGTGCGGATCTGCATCAGTGCGATCTCCTGTTCTTCACGGCTTTTGACCTAGGCCGGAAACGTGCCGCCGGCCAGTCTTGTACAGCTGGGCAGCCTCGTCCATAGCGGAGACAACGTCGTTGTCAGAGAGTTGCGGGAATCGCAGATAGTGGTGGCCCAAGGCCCGGAACTGTCCTGGCTGACTAAGGCAGACCACACGGTCCGCTTCTTGCTCCAGCGCGGCGACCGTCTCTTGCGGTGAAACGGGAACTGCGACGATGATTTCCCTCGGCGACCGGCGCTTGAGGGCGCGGACCGCGATTTTCATGGTCGTACCGGTCGCGGCCCCGTCATCGACGATGATAGCGGTCTTTCCCGCAATCGAGATCGGTTTGGTCTTCCCGCGATAGGCCGCGCGCCGGCGTTCGAGTTCCGGCCGCTCATTTGCAATCAAGGCACGTAGCTCGCTTTCGTCGAGCGCATAGGTCTCGACAATCTCACGGTTCAACACGACGTCGCCAGGGTCGCCATCGACGATTGCGGCAACAGCCAACTCGGGATTACCCGGGGCGCCGACCTTGCGGACGATAAGCAGGTCAAGAGGAGCGTTGAGGGCCCTGGCCACTTCCACTGCGACGGGCACGCCGCCACGCGGCAATGCCAGCACGATGGGCCGGTGCAGTTGAAGCCTGCTCAGTTCCAGGCCAAGCTTCACTCCAGCCTCTTCCCGGTCGCGGAACATTGGTCAATCCACCGGCCACAGTTTTCGCAGCGACTTCTTCATCGAGTTTCTGACCTGTACGATCTCACCATGCGAAATGTGACGGTCGAGAAGCTTGAAAACGGCACTGATGGCGACATCGAAATCAATCTCCTCATCGTAGCCGAAACTGTTTCTGACGTGGAGGACAAAGTCGCGCTTCTTGTGCTCACGCGGCGGCGCCGATGGGTTCCAGCCTTCGAAGTAGATGCCGCGCACCAAAACAGGCAACTGCGCCGCAAGATCGGCCATTTCCGCTTGCGATAGCCAGTCCCGCACTGTGTGGAGAACGGACCTCAGGAGACGGCACGCGCTCGGTTCGCTCCAGCCTAGTTCCTTGGCAAGCTCCCTGACCCACTGCTGCGCCTGCTGGGCAGCATGAGTGAAGTCGGCAAAGGACGTGTGAGAACAATGACCCATGGCGGCGCTCCTTGAAGATTGAAATCCATTCTTAGGCGCCGGAAGGCCTTGAGCATTGAGCCGGATCAAATTCCTCGCAAACATGCGGGTGCCTGAAATGCTCCACCATAGAGCGATGAGCATTTGCGGTGGATCAAAGCGCGTCTTGTCCATCGCGACTACGACACATCTCGAAGGAACGGCGGCCGACCGTCCCCCAATGGAGGCCCTGGTGAAAACAATAGCATCGCTCTTCCTGTCAACCTATCCTGACGCAAACTCGCTGCAAATCGCAGCGAGTTCGGTTGCCCTCGTCAAGCAGATCAACGCAGCGCTGCATGCTGTTGCCATTGATGTCGAGATTCCCGACGTTTCGAACGCCCTCTCAAAGCTTTTGCTGGATCTGCCCTACAAGATACAAGAGGCCGAGGCGACCAGTCGCAAGCGCGGAAAAGTTCTTCTCGAGGCAATTGTCCAAGAAGCCGCGCGCGGCGGTGTGACGCTTACCACGCAGGATTTGACGGCATCACCGGCTTTGATGGGCGATGTTGCCGCGGAGCATTCCCGATATTTCGATGTTGGTCTGGTCGGCCTGGCGGCAGGCAACCAGACGGCGCGGATGATGGCCGAAGCGCTGCTGTTCGGTTCGGGTCGACCGACGCTGCTTCTTCCTGATGCCATGGAAGTCGGTATCCTGGATCATATCGTCATCGCCTGGGATGGCAGTCGGGTAGCCGCACGGGCTGTTGCGGATGCGCAGGCGTTTCTTGAACGCGCCTCGATGATCACCGTTTTGACCGTGACCGACGAAAAGCCGCTTCCGGGACATGGCATCGGTGAACGCCTTGCGCTGGGCTTGAGGGCGCGTGGCCTGGTGGCCGAGGCCGCCCCTATCCAGGCGGGAGATCGTTCAATCGGAACCGCTCTACAGGAGCACGCTCTCAAGATCGGCGGCAAGCAGCTTGTCATGGGCGGATATGGCCATTCCCGCATCAGGGACTTTGTGCTTGGCGGAGCCACCGAAGGCATTCTTAGCGATCTGCGGCTGCCGGTCCTGTTATCGCACTAGGCAGAGGCCGGACGTCTGTGATTTCACCGCACCCATGGTGTCACCGGCTCATGTTGTGGGGTCGAGACGCCGCCGCCTTCATTTTGGATTGTTGTTGGTGCAAATTGGAGGCCGGTCATGCAGACGAACGAAACCCCTCGATATGACGGCAGCGTCAATACGACCGGCTGCTGCCCCAGGTTTAACCCGGTGGGTTGGGACGGCCAGGAACTGCACTTCAAGGACAAGCGGTTTGTCAAAGCCACAACGCGCAGCGTCATGCATGTCCCGGTGAACATGGGCAAGGTGTTTGCGCGCGTCAACAAGCACATCGACGACGCCGGCGCTTGCGACAATGGTCAATTCATTGTGCTGAGCAGGGATATCTCGCCTTGGAGGAGCGAGCATCTGTTCGCGGTTTCGAAACCCGTCCCCGGCGAGGAAATGACCACGCTGAGTGGCGACTATGTGACGAAGGTGTGCGAAGGCCCATACAGCCAGGCAAAGACCTGGAACGAGGAGATGCGGGAGGTTGCGCGCGCTCGAAACACAAAGGCGCGCAATGTGTACTTCTTCTATACAACCTGTCCGAAATGCGCCAAAGCCTACGGCAAGAATTATGCAATTGGTGTCGTGGCCCTAGCCTGATGTCTTGAAGGCTCGATGATCAGGCAGGGCGCTCTCGGGCCACGTCAGGCGCCAACCGGTGTATCCCTGCAACCATTGCAGCGGGTGCCTCTCGGGTTGGAGCAAGCTTCAGCCTCCGGCCTTCGCCATGACCAGGGGAACGATCCGATCGCTCTTCGCCACCGCGGGCCGGCCGGCGGATCCGTGGGGAATGCCGAGCGCATCCCAGGTCTCGACCAGCGCGTCCTGCAGTCCCGCGATCAGCGCATCGGAATGGAACGGCGTCGGCGTGATGCGCAGACGTTCCGTGCCGCGCGGCACGGTCGGGTAGTTGATCGGCTGGATGTAGATGCCGTGCACGCCAAGCAGGCGGTCGCTGGCCATCTTGCAGAGTTCCGGATCGCCAACCAGCACCGGCACGATGTGGGTCGGAGAGTCCATCACCGGCAGGCCGGCCGCCGACAGGATCTGCTTGGTCCGCGCTGCCTGCTGCTGCTGGGCGTCACGCTCGGCCTGCGAGCGCTTGAGATGGCGGATCGAGGTGGTGGCCGCGGCGGCGATCGCCGGCGGCAGCGCCGTGGTGAAGATGAAGCCCGGCGCATAGGAGCGCACCGCGTCGATCACGGCACTGGTGCCGGTGATATAGCCGCCCAGCGTGCCGAACGCCTTGGCGAGCGTGCCTTCGATGATGTCGATGCGGTCGGCCAGGCCCTCGCGCTCGGTGATGCCACCGCCGCGCGGTCCGTACATGCCCACCGCATGGACCTCGTCGATATAGGTCATGGCATTGTAGCGCTCGGCGAGTTCGACGATCTCCCGGATCGGCGCGATGTCGCCATCCATCGAATAGACGCTTTCGAAGACGATCAGCTTGGCGCGTTCGCGCCCCGCCGCCTGCAGCAGGCTTTCCAGATGCGCGACGTCATTGTGGCGGAAGATCTTCTTCTCGGCGCCCGAGCGCCGCACGCCTTCGATCATCGAAGCGTGGTTCAACTCATCCGAGATGATCAGGCAATTGGGCAGAAGCCGCGCAATGGTCGAGATCGAGGCTTCGTTGGAGACGAAACCGGAGGTGAAGACCAGGGCGGCGTCCTTGCCGTGCAGGTCGGCAAGCTCATGCTCGAGCTCGACCAACGGGTTGGACGTGCCGGAAATGTTGCGTGTGCCGCCGGCGCCCGACCCCATCTTGCCTGCCGCTTCCTGGAACGCGGCGATGACATCGGGGTGCTGGCCCATCCCGAGATAGTCGTTGGAGCACCAGACGGTGATTTCCTCGGCGCGGCCATTAGAACGCCAGATGGCGCGCGGAAACTTGCCCGCGATGCGCTCGAGGTCGGCGAAGACACGATAGCGACGCTCCGCATGGAGCTGGTCGATCGCTTCTTCGAAGAACCGCCGGTAGTTCATGTCAAAGTCTCCTGAGGGAACGGAATGGCCGCGACACCTCGTCGAAGCTCGTGGCATCACCTTTGTGCTTGGCGGGCAGGCTCGCATTGAGCCAGGTCAATTCATTGATGTGTTCGATAGCTCGTCTCAAGAGGATCGCGGTGCTTGGGCACGCTTTTGCGATCGGCGGATTGGAGTAGGTTCATCCGGTGGATGATCCGCTCGCCATTGAGGGTTTGTCGTGTGCCTCCTGCACACGGCTGTACCCATAGCGACCCAGCACAACGAGATCGGCGGCTATAGTGCTTGCCAGTTGAAGGGCCGCTTCAGAAGCCTCTCCAAGGCGCCGATCCAGTATTTCCGAGCGGGCTTTGGCGCCGTGGCGCCCAAGGAAGAGCTTGACGTCGGCCACATTCTCGCGCGGTGCCAGCTCTGCATCGCGCACGGTTGCAATGAGCACATCACGAGCGCCAACGAGCAGGGGCAGGGCGTCGACGACCACGTGTCTCGTCGTCGTCGATGATTTGAACTTTTCGCCAGCCGTCTGCGCGGTGACGCAGATCGCGTACTCGCGGTTCCTTCGTTCCGGCGATGCGGGCTTCTTCATGAGCCGCCATGCTCGGGCAGACGCTAACTGTGCGGCTCGATGGGTGTGCTAACCCTAAATCATCGCGAACAGCACTTGGCGGCCGCGAAAAATGATTCAAATCAAAGCGTATCACGAGCCCTTCATTCACGATGGCTCGATGTGGAATCCGATCGCAAGCGCCCCATATGGCCGCAGCCTCGAACTGGCCGTCATCGATGAAGACGGCCCGCACACGCTCGTATTTCCGTGTGAAAAAGCGCGAGAAGGCTGGAAGGCCGCCACGACTGGTGCTCGCGTCGACATCCGTCCGACCCATTGGCGTGACTGGGAGCCAGGCAGCAAGCAGGCGGATTCGCGTCCTGTTTCGTCCTAATGTTTGGAGTCGGCAATCAACGCCATTCGCACGAGATGCGACAGGCTGCCGGCGCGCATCTTGCTCATGACATTCGCACGATGGATTTCGACCGTTCGTGGGCTTATCCCAAGGTCATAGGCAATTGTCTTGTTCGGCAAGCCCGAGACCAGACCGTCAAGCACCTGCCGCTCGCGCTCCGAAAGGCTGGACAGGCTCTTGTGAATCTCCGAGGCTTGCGGGTGGGCGACAGTCGAATGACTACGATTATCCAGGGCCAGGCGGATTGCATCGATGAGGATTTGATCGTCGAAGGGCTTCTCAATGAAATCGGCAGCTCCCTCTTTCATCGCCTGAACAGCCAGCGCAACATCGGCGTGACCCGTCATGACGATCACGGGGACAGTCTGTCCGCGCGCTCTCAGCTGCCGCAGAAATTCAATACCATCGATGCCTGGCATGCGCACGTCGGTAAGGATGCAGCCTTCAATATCTTTCGTCGCCGTGGCCAAAAAGGCCGTGGCCGACTCGTGCAGGCGCACGGCAAAGTCAGCCGTTGCGAGAAGAAATCCCAGCGACTTTCGAACGTCGACGTCGTCGTCGACCACGTGCACGACTTCATTGCTTGCCATTGGCGACCTCATCCTTCTCGACAATGCGCAGGGTGAACCGGAAAGCTGTTCCACCCCCAGGCATTGCCTCAGCCCAGATATGACCGCCATGCGATTCGACGATAGTGCGGCAAATGGACAGCCCCACACCCATGCCCTGTTTCTTGGTGGTGACAAACGGTTGGAACAGCTGCGCCGAAATCTCCGGCGCCAGGCCGGGGCCGGTGTCTTTCACGCTGACCTCCGCCATGCCGTCCGCGCGTGTCCTGGTAACCACTCGCAGTTCACGACGTGGCGCTCCCTGCATGGCTTCCACCGCGTTGCGCATCAGGTTGAGCAGAACCTGCTGGATCTGGATGCGGTCGGTCAAGACAAGTTCTGCTGCCGGGTCGAGCTCATAGCTGACGCGCACGTCGGCTTCCCTTGCGCCCACCAGGGCAAGGGACGAGGCTTCCTCGATAATTGTCGTTAAACGCTCAACCTGACGCTCGCTTTCGCCTCTGGCGACGAAATCCCGCAGGTGGCGAATGACGTCTCCGGCGCGCAAGGCCTGCTCCGCGGCCTGCTCGACGGCCTCACGCAACATATCGGCGTTGTCATCCTTACTCTTTTCCAGAAGCCGGCGACTGCCCTTGAGATAGTTGGTGATGGCCGTCAGGGGCTGGTTGATCTCATGGGCGAGTGTCGAAGCCATTTCGCCCAGCGCGGTGAAGCGAGCCATATGAAGCAGCTCCTGCTGCTGCTCCTGTATGCGGGCTTCCGCCTTATGCCGCTCGGTGAGATCGCGGCAGAAGCCGGTAAAGAAACGTCCCGTCCCCGGGTGCATCTCGCCGACGGCAAGTTCCATGGGAAACGTCGAACCGTCCTTGCGCATCCCTGTTACGGTTCGGCCCAGACCAATGATCCGGCGCTCGCCCGTGCTCAGATACCGGTGCAAATACTCATCGTGCTCCTCCCGATAGGGTGACGGCATAAGGATACTGACATTGGCTCCGATGACTTCGCTTGACTTATAGCCGAACAGCGCCTCGGCCGCGGTGCTGAAGGACTGGATACGCGCCTGCTCGTCGATGACGACCATTGCGTCGGGAACCGTCGCCAGAATTGAGCGCAGATGGTCCTCGCGCAACTGCAGGGCAGCATTGGCGAAGGAAAGGTCGCTGACATCCGTGCCCTGGACGAAGATCGCGGTGATGTGACCGTCCTCAGCCTTGATGGGCTGGTAGACGAAGTCGAGGATGCGTTGCTCCGTGGTTCCATCGTGCGCATTGCGAAGGACGACCTTGACACTGCGTCCGACATAGGGCTCGCCCGTCTCGCTTACCTGATCGAGCCGTTCGAAGAAGCCCTGACCCTCAAGCTCGGGCAAGGCCTCGCGCACCGATTTGCCAATGACCTGGCGATGACCGATCAAACTCTGATAGGCGGCATTGGCCAGCTGGAAGATATGGCCGGGTTCGCTCAGCAAGGTCATGAAACCGGGCGCCTGGTCAAACATCAGGGCGAGAAGCTCATGTTCCGCGGCGCCGCGCGGTTCCTTCCGGTTAGCCTCGGAAAGCACTGGCGGCGCGGTTTCCCGGTCGGATGAGACTGGCGCCTTCTTGCTCACTTGCTGCCCTTGGAGTTGAGAACCGGTAGTACCGGCTGATGTAGCACTCATCCCGTCGCACGCAAACCGATCCAAGAGCCATGGCCGGTGGGATAGGCCAGCCAGCGTCGTTTGACCCGCATCAAGGCGGTGGCGCCCGCCCGATGCAAAGTTTGGCGCACCCGACCATCGTGAGCGCGAGGCGTTTTCATGTCCTACAAGTCAATAATCGTCAACCTCGCCGTGGACGCCGATCCCGCGCCTATCGTGAAACTTGCCGCCGGCCTTGCTGGGCGCTTCGACGCTCATCTGATCGGCCTTGCGGCGGCGGATGTTCCGCCATTGGTCTCGACCGGCGAGGGTTTGGTCTACGAGGGCGAGGTCATGCAGATCCAGCGCACCGAAATCGAAAAGCGGCTTGCCGAACTGCGCGGCGCGTTCGAGAGGCTGGTTCCGTCCTCAATCAGCAGCGAATGGATGCAGCAGGTCTGCAGTCCAACCCGCTTGCTCAGCACAGTTGCCCGCGCTTGCGATTTGATCGTGACCGGCGGGGAGGAGGGCGAAAATGTCTTTCGCGCCGTCGATATCGGAAGCCTGGCACTCGGGAGCGGCCGGCCGGTCTTCGTTGCAGCGAGCAATTTCGAGCATGTCCTGGCCAAGACCGCGCTTGTCGCCTGGAAGGATACCAGGGAGGCGCGCAGAGCTATCGCCGATGCCTTGCCCTTCCTGTCGAAGGCCAACGAGGTGGTCGTCGCCACGATCGATGGCAATCCCGATGACAATGTCCGTGACAGCCTCGCCGACGTAGCCGTCTATCTTGAGCATCACGGCATCATGGCGAGGACCGAAATACTTTCGGGCGAGGAGAATGGAGAACGCCTCCTGGTGTTTGCGCGCTCTATCCACGCGGACCTGATCGTCTCTGGCGCCTATGGTCACAGCCGGTTGCGGGAATGGGCGTTCGGCGGCATGACCCGGACGCTTCTGCAGGAGAGCGGCATCAATCGTCTGATGTCGTACTGAGACTGTGATGTCGATCGGCAAAATCGATCTGGTGCAACACTCGACATACGGGGCGGGCGACACGCAACCGGCTCGCCATTTGCCGGAAGCCTATTGGTCGTTTGACGCAGGGCAATTGGTGAAGCAACTGCAGACGTCCACATCCGGGCTGTCCGGTGTGGACGCGGCGGCCCGGCTGGCAAAATTTGGTCGAAACACGCTGACGGCGTCGCGGTCTGGACGATCGGCCGCAGCTGTTTTCGCCGGCCAGTTCCGCAGTCCGCTGGTTCTCATCCTCATTTTTGCGGCGATCGTGTCGGGCTTCGTCGGCGAAGGCAATGAAGCCGCGATCATCGGCGTGATCGTGCTGGCGAGCTGCATCCTGAGCTTCACGCAAGAGTATGGCGCGTCCCGCGCCATGGAAGCGCTCCGGCAGCGCATTTCCCGCAAGGCCAGCGTGTTGCGGGATGGCTTTGAACGTTCGATAGACGCTCAGGACATCGTCCCTGGCGACGTGATCAGCCTCGCGGCTGGAAATCTCATCCCGGCCGACGGCGTCATTCTGGAATCGCAGGATTTCAACGTCAGCGAAGCCGTGCTGACGGGCGAGACCTTCCCGGTAGTGAAGTCGGCGGGACGCTCCGCCCCCGAGGCTGGCATCGCGCAGCGGGCCAACACCGTCTTTGCCGGCACTTCGGTTCGCAGCGGCAAGGCGAAGGTGCTTGCCGTGGCCACGGGATCGAGCACCGAGTTCGCGCTTATCGCGAGCGCTCTCGAACGCCGTATCCCAGAAACCGGTTTTGCCCGTGGCATCAGGCAGTTCGGTTACCTGATGACCGAAATCATGCTGGCTATCGTCATCATGGTCTTCTTCGCCAATCTGATGCTTGGACGGCCGCTGATTGAATCGCTTCTGTTTTCCCTGGCGCTCGCCGTCGGGCTTACGCCGGAACTGCTGCCTGCAATCATCAGCGTAACACTTGCCCGAGGGGCTCGGACCATGGCGGCGAGCGGCGTCATTGTGCGTCGACTCGATGCCATCGAGAATCTGGGCAGCATGGATCTTCTTTGCACGGACAAGACAGGAACTCTGACCGAGGGCGTTATTCATCTCGACGGATGCCTAGATGTCGAAGGCAACCCGTCAGGCAATATCCAACTGTGGGCCTACCTCAATGCAACGCTTCAGACCGGACTGAAGAACCCGCTCGACGAGGCAATCGCAACCACTCCGCTTGGAGACCTCGATCCGTCAGCGTTCACCAAAGTCGAAGAAATTCCCTACGACTTCATTCGCAAGCGCCTGTCCGTCGTGGTCCTCGACGACAAGGCTGAACAGCTTCTGATCAGCAAAGGCGCTGTGCGGAACATTCTTGAGGTTTGCGACTTCGCCCTCGGCGCCGATGGGAAACTCGGCGCCTTGGACGAGCGGCAACGGTCGGCGATTGACGACAAGTTTCGGCGTTGGAGCGCGCAGGGCTATCGTGTGCTTGGGCTCGCGATCCGGCGGTTCGCAGGCCAGTCGAAATTCACCAGGAGCGATGAAAGCGCGCTTGGCTTTGCCGGCTTTCTGCTTTTCCTCGATCCGCCAAAAGTGGGCGTGAAGGAAACGCTCTCGGCGCTTGCCCATCGCGGAATCGCGGTAAAAGTCATTTCTGGCGACAACCGCTATGTTGCCGCGCATCTGGCGCAAGCCGTGGGTCTTCGTGCCGACAGGATCATGACCGGCGAAGACCTGTCGAAAATGACGAAGAATGGGCTGTTCGCCAGTGTCGGCTCCACGGATCTCTTCGTCGAGATCGATCCTAACCAGAAGGAGCGTATCGTCGAAGCGCTCCGCAGAAACGGCCACGTTGTCGGGTACCTCGGCGACGGCATCAACGACGCACCGGCGCTACATGAGGCTGATATCGGCATATCGGTTGACACCGCCGTCGATGTCGCGCGCGAAGCCGCCGACATCATCCTGCTCAAGCGGGATCTTGCTGTTCTGGTGCTCGGGGTCGACGACGGCCGAAAGACCTTCGCCAACACGATGAAATACATCTCGATCACAACCAGCGCCAATTTCGGCAATATGATCAGCATGGCTGCCGCTTCGCTGGCCCTGCCATTCCTGCCGCTCCTGGCAAAGCAGATCCTGCTCAACAATTTCCTCTCCGATATCCCCGCTTTGTCCATCGCCGGCGACAATGTCGATGCGGATCAGCTGCGGCGACCCCGCCACTGGGACATCCATTTCGTGCGCAGGTTCATGATCAGTTTCGGCCTCGTCAGTTCGTTGTTCGACTTCGTGACCTTTGCCTTTCTTCTTTTTATCGTGCACGCCGCCGTAACCACATTCCAGACAGCCTGGTTTGTCGAATCCCTGCTTACCCAGCTCTCCATCCTGCTGATCGTACGGACACAGAAGGCTTTCTGGGTAAGCCGCCCAAGCCGCTTGCTTGCCGGCCTTGCGCTTGGCATTGCCGTCGTGGCCGTGCTTATTCCGTATACCCCATTTGCTCCTTGGTTCGGCTTTGTGCCGTTGCCCCTGCCAGTGCTCGCGGGGCTGGTAGGAATCACAGCCCTTTATGTGGTGGCGTCCGAACTCACCAAGCGTTGGCTGTTCGACAAGGGCAGCCGCGGCAGTGCTCGGTCGAGGACAATGAAAAAGGTTGGCGCACGAGCATCGGGAACAGACAGAGCCAAGCGCTAGCCAGATGATCCAGATCAATGTCGAACACCACAAATTGGCTACAACCGCAGGGAAAGGAGTGAGCGACATGAGTCTTCTCGATTACTTGATCACGGTTGACGCGAGAACGGCCTTGATGGGCCGTATGATGCGCAAACTGGGGGTCGACAGGCAGCTGAAGGTCGTCGCGGATCACGTTGCAGTCTCGAATCGTGCCGTGGACAGATGCCGGTCTTGCGGCCATCAGGACGAATGCGCGGCTTGGCTCGACGAAACGCAGCACGCCGATCATCCTCCTGCCTATTGCCGCAACAGTGACTTGATCGCGCGCTTGCAGTCTATTTCGGACCATCGCTAATGCAGACATCTCGAGGCGGTCATGAAAGCCGGAAGGTCCCGTAGGCTTGCTCGCCAAAATCCGGCCGAACGCTGACAAACCGCGTGGCGCGGACGATGTAAAATCCACCCGAACGGGTTGGTCCAGATCCATCCGCGGTCATGATATCGTTCTCAGTATTGGCAAGCGGGCCTGCCTCAATTGGAAGAGCCATGCTGTTCTGCGTCATAGCCGCAACCCTCACGCTCGGCGCTTGCCTGGCGGTGCTTTTGCCGCTGATCGGAGGGATCAAGGGCGGTCCCGCCGCCGCGGATCACGATCTCGAAGTCTATCGCGATCAGCTTGCCGAACTCGGCCGTGACGTGGCGCGTGGCCTGATCCATTCGGCAGAGGCGGAGGAAGCGCGCGCCGAGATCGGCCGCCGCATCTTGCGTCTCGCTGCCGCCGAGTCCAGTGCGGAAACGAAACGGTCCACGCGCGTCACGCAATTCGTGGCGACAGTCGCGGTCTTGGCAATACCGTTGGTGAGCTGGGGCCTTTACGGCAAGCTCGGTTCGCCGGCTCTCCCCTCGCAGCCGCTGGCAGCAAGGTTTGCCAACAGCCCCACCAATTCCTCCGTGGACGCGCTGATCGCCCGCGCCGAAGCCCACCTTGCCGCCAACCCTGCCGACGGCAAGGGCTGGGACGTGCTGGCGCCCGTCTATCTGCGCCTGCAGCGCTTCCCCGCGGCGGTGACCGCCTATCGTAACGCGATCCGCCTAAACGGCAGCAGCGCCGCTCGCCAGACGGGCCTCGGCGAAGCGATCGCCAACGCCGCCGGCGGCATCGTATCGGCCGACGCGCAAGCCGCGTTCCAGGCGGCGCTAACGCTCGATCCCGCAAACGCCAAGGCAAGCTTCTACCTGGCGATGGGCTTGGCGCAGGAGGGCAAGAGGGCGCAAGCCACCGCCGCCTGGCAAAAGATGCTTGAGACGCTGCCGCCCGATTCTCCTTGGCTTGGCGCCGTCCAGCAGGCGCTCGGGCAGGCGGCCGAACCATCGGTTGCCGCCGAAGCCCCGGTCAACGGCCCGGACGCCCAGCAGATGGAAGCGGCACGACAGATGCCGCAGCAGGACCGCCAGGCAATGATTGAAACCATGGTCGCCGGCCTCGATAGCCGGCTGAAGCAGAATCCGCGCGACCTGCAGGACTGGATGCAGCTCATTCGATCCTATGCCGTGCTCGGCAAGCCAGTGCAGGCGCGCGACGCGCTCAGCCGTGCCTTAGCTGCCTTTGGCGCTGGCAGCGACGAAGCCAGGAAATTCACCGCCTTTGCCGTCTCGCTCGGCGTAACGGCGACGGAGTAAGATATGACGCGAAAACAGAAGCGATTGTCGGTGATCGTGGCCGGACTGGCCTTTCTGGGCGCAGCTACCGGTCTAACCTTCTACGCGCTCGGCCAGAAGGCTTCCTATTTCTACATGCCTGCCGAGCTCGCCACGGCAACCGTCCAGCCCGGCCAGCGCATCCGCCTTGGCGGCCTCGTCGAAAAGGGCACCATCGTGCGCGGGGAAGGCACCAGCGTCGTCTTTTTCGTCACCGACGAGCAGAAGTCGGTAAAGGTCACCTATACCGGCATTCTGCCTGATCTCTTTCGCGAGGGGCAGGGCGTCATCACCGAGGGCGCCTTCGGTCCGGATCACGTCTTCATCGCGGACAGCGTATTGGCCAAGCATGATGAGCGCTATATGCCCAAGGAAGTCGCCGATGGCTTGAAGGCCAGGGGCGTTTGGGAGCAAAGCAAAAGCGAGTAGGGCCTCGACCAGCTTTTGGCCTTCGGGAGGCCGATACCGCATCGGGCAGCACCATGTTGACGCTTGAGTTTTGACGCGTATCAACGCAACCGGCGCTTTTGCAGTCGATGGTGGTCTTGCATCCATAGGATAAGAAGTTTGGACCCCCTCGTTCTTTTCGAAGCCTTTCTGCTCTTTGTCGCGCCGGGGCCAACCAACGCCCTTTTGCTGGCGGGAGGCGTCAAGCGGCATAGGGCGTTGACGCTTTTGACTGCGCAGGCATGCGGATATGGGGTTGCTGCCGCCTGCTGGTTTTCGCTGCGTCCGTGGATGCCGCCCGGGGCAAGCGAAACCCTCAAGCTTATCGCAGCTCTGTGGCTTGGAGCCCTCGGGCTACGTCTCCTTTTGAGTACCAAGATCCGTTCGCCCAGAGAAGGCGGCGGAATTTCCGTGCTCACAACCAGTGCTATCAATCCAAAGGCGTTCATCTACTGCCTGGCAATCGTGCCAACGGATAGCGGGCCACGTTCGCTGGCGATCTATTGGATTGTATTGCTCCTCGTCACGCTTGCCACCGGGTCGGTGTGGGTTCTGCTTGGCAGGAGGCTTGGCGACGACGGAAGCCTAGCAGACAGGGTCGCTGGCGCGGCGCTCATTGCGTTCGCGCTTCTGCTGGTAAGACCATTGATGATACAGTTCACCGCGACCTGAGCAGAAAGGGCGAAAGCGGCGGAGGCTTACCCCGCTATGCGCTGGCATTTTGTCGCGGGCACATGACGAGCGTCCTATGCCCAAGGCGTGTGGCTTAATGCCTGAAGTACGAGGGGGAGCTCGGCAGGGGAGCAAGGCGGACGACAAGCCGTTCACCGAGATTGCTTGGCTGCACGCGAGCGACCACTGCCTGTGGCTAAGGACATCAGCCGAAGCTTAAGGTCTAAGAAACGAGAATGACGGACACGGGTCCAGCGCAGAAAAGACTGTCCTTTACCGATATGACTCCGGGGACGTTTTCCGCGGCCACGATCGCCGCCTGGCGTTCGCGCTCGTCGAATATGGCGCCGCTCAGTTCCACCGCGCCATTTTCCACGGCGACGCCGACCATGTCGGCTCGAGCCCATTTTTGTACCGAGAGTTCTGCGACAATCCTGTCTCGTATCTCCTCGTCGCTGGCCGCAGCTGACGACGTGTTTGACAAGACGCCCGCCAACGCGCGAACGAGATCGGAGCGGGTGATAATGCCAACCACCTTTCCCTCGGCGACGACCGGAATGCGCTTGAAATTGTGACGGGTCATCAGATCGACGACTGCTGCAAGTGACGTTGTGGGCGTTGCGGTGACGACGCTGTCGCTCATCACCTCGTCGACGCGCCGTGCGTTGGCCAGGACATATTCTTCGGCGGCCTTCCCCGAACTGATCAAAAATTCCAGCCAGCGTGGGCGCTTGCGCTCGGTGCCCAGTTCTCGGCGGCGAAGGAAGTCGCCCTCGCTGACAATGCCCCTGAGTTCACCGTCGCTGCTAACAACGGGAAGGCCGCTGATCTTGTTGGCAAGCATTAGTGCCGCTGCATCGGCGACTGACGCAGAAGGGTGAATTGCAATAACCGGTGTCGTCATAATCGCTTCGGCTTGCATGGTTGCCTCCTGGGATAGTTTCCCTTTTCATATCGAGATCTCGGTCCCTCCGTCCTTGATCTGAATCATTTCGAACCGCTAACCTCGCGGCTGAGAACCGGTGCCGCGATCATTGCGTCCCGACCATGCCGGGAGAGTCCACCATCGCATTCACCACAACGGCGTCTTGATTGCCGCCAGCGTGCTCGCCAAGCAGGACGAGTGCCATATATGCCGAAGAAAGTCGCCGACGACTTCAAGTCCAATGGGAAGTGGGAGGAAAGCAGAACCGGCACGGCTCGGCTTTGCGTTGCCGCCTTTTCTTGCAGCTACGAAACCATCGTGACCGAGAACGGATCTCTGCGGAAGTTGTCCCTCACTTGCCGGACGCCGGCAACGTTTTCCGCCGCAACGATTGCTGCCTTGCGTTGACGCTCGTCGACAATAGCCCCCGTCAGTTCGACAACGCCCTCGCTGACCCTGACATCAATCGAGTCACCACCACTCCACGATTGGCCCTGCAGTTCGGCAAGTATAGCCTTGCGGATCAGGCCGTCATCGGTTGACGTGGTGTCCTGTTTAGGCAGGGCACCGATCAGGACAAGCAGCAAATCAGTTCTTGTAATGATGCCGACGACCTTTTCCCGATCGACAATAGGCACGTTGTTGATGCGGTGTTGCATCATCAGGTCGACAATATCTGCAATCGAGGCGCTTGGAGGCCCGAAAATGACGTTTGTGGTCATCACCTCGTGGACGATGCGTCCGTTCGAACGAACATAGTCGTTGGCGATTGTACCTGGCCCGAGATCAAACTCCAGCCAACGAGGACGCATCCGCTCAGTCCCAAGTTCCTCTCGGCGCAACAAGTCGCTTTTGCTTAAAATGCCAACCAGGGCACCGTCGCTATCCATCACGGGGAGGCAGCTGACTTTGCTTGAAAGCATGAGCTCGACCGCTTCAGTGATCGTCGCGTTCCCATCCGTCGTGATGACCGGCTTGGTCATTATGGCTTCGGCTAGCATTTTCACCCTCCGATTTTTCGTCAACGACAATGGGACATCGCGACCCGCGGCGCTTTGATCTGGGTCACTTGGAACGAGGGGCCGCGCCGTCATCGCGGTCGATGAGAATGCGCTCGGCGGCGCCATCGAGGTCCTCATACTGACCGCTTCTTAGGGCCCACAAAAAGCCGGTAAGTCCAAGGGCACCAAGAAGGAGTGCTACCGGGATGAGGTAGACGAGTGTGGTCATGATGGTTGCGCCGCTACGTGTGTACCTGCGCGCCGGCCTGGCTTGGTGCCGGCGAACGACAGACCCTTGAAGGCCTGCAGGCGCATGGCGTTTCCAATCACGATCAGGGATGAGGCGGACATCGCGATAGCCGCGATAAGTGGCGTCACATGTCCGGTGATGGCGATCGGAACGGCAATTGCGTTGTAGATGATCGCGATGGCAAGGTTCTGGCGGATCAGATGCTTGGCCTTGCGCGACACTTCGATGGCGAGCGGCACGGCGATAAGGCTCTCGCGCAGGAAGACGAAGTCAGCGACGTTGCGGCCGACATCGGCGGCCGTCGCTGGGGCGATCGAGACGTGAGCGGCCGCGAGCGCCGGCGTGTCGTTGAGCCCGTCACCCACCATCAGCACCTTATGGCCCGCCCTCGTCAGTGCCTCGACGCATTCGACCTTGCCGGAGGGCAGGAGCGACGGGACGTAGTCCTCGATACCCAAAGTGCCGGCGACTTCGCCGCAGGCCTTGGCGGTATCGCCAGACAGCATCTGGATCGAAACGCCGCTGTCGTTCAGTTTCTCGAGCGCCAGCCTGGCATCGGCGCGCACGGCATCCTCGAATGCGAAAGTGGCGACGATCATCCCATTCTTGGTCAGCACTGTCCCACCATAGCCGCCAGCTTTGCCTTCGCCGCCGGTCCTTGCCTTCCAGCCTGCCCAACCGCGGCGGCCAAGCCTCCAGGTGTTGCCCTCGGTGACGGCCTCCATGCCGAAGCCCGGGTGCTCGCTGACCGCTTCGAGCTTGGGTTGTGCGGAGGAACTCGCAAAGCGGGCTATCGCTTTTGAAAAGGGATGGCGGGAATGCGTGGCCATGTCGGCCGCGATCGCCAGCATTGTCGGGTCGATGGACGAAGCGTTGATCAGCCTCGGTTGCCCCAGCGTCAGCGTTCCAGTCTTGTCGAACAGCGCGGTGTCGACCATGGCCAGACGCTCCATGGCCGAACCGTCCTTGACCATCACGCCGGCTTCGAACAGACGCCGCGCCGCGACAACCTGAACGATCGGCACGGCAAGACCCAGCGCGCATGGGCAGGTAATGATGAGAACCGCGATCGCGATCGTCATTGCCTGGTGCCAGTCGCCGGCTGCCGCCATCCAGCCGAGAAACGTCAGCAAGGCGGCAAGATGGACAACGGGCGCATAGAGGGCCGAGACCCGATCGGCAATCCTGCGGTATTTCGATCGACCGCCCTCGGCGGCTTCCATCAACCGGACCATTTCCGCCAGGAAGGAATCCTTCGCGGCGGCTGTCGCTTCCATCGTGAGGGGACCGGTGAGATTGAGCATGCCGGCCTGGATGTGCGCGCCAGTACCGACGGTCCTGGGCGTGCTCTCGCCTGAAACCAGCGAGCAGTCGAGATCCGAGGTGCCGCCGAGAATGGTGCCGTCAACCGGGATTCGCTCTCCGGCCGCGATCAACAGCTGCATATGCGGCAGGATCTCGCCGACCGGCAAATATTCGCGGACGCCTTCACCGCGCAAAATGACGGCGCCGCGCGGTGCCAGCCGCGACAGGCCGTTGACGGCCGTCCGCGCCCGCTCGCGCATGACGTGGTCGAGCGTGCGACCAATCAGCAAGAAGAACAGCAGCGATACGGAAGCATCAAAATAGGCGTGCTCACCGTGGTTGATCGTCTCGTAAAGGCTCATGGCGTAAGCCAGCGAAACGCCGACCGCGATCGGCACGTCCATGTTCATGCGGCCATGGCGGAGCGCGTTCGCCGCCGAACGGAAATAGATTCCACCGGCAAAGAACAGGGCCGGGACGGCGATCAGCGCCGAGACCCAGTGAAATAAGTCACGCGTCGCGCCCTGGGCGCCGGACCAGACCGAAACCGACAACAGCATGATGTTGCCAGCGGCAAAACCGGCGACCGCGACGGCGCGGATAAGTTCGGATAGCGCCTTGTCTTTCCCGACCACCTCGGGATCAAAGAGATGCGCTGGGTATCCCGAGCGGCCAAGGGTTGCGAACAAGGGCGGCACCTCGTCACCGTGCCAGCGCACCGATACGCGCTTCGTCGACAGGTTGACGCGAGCGCTTTCGACGTGCTCGAGCCTGGAGAGTGCCGTTTCGATCGTGTGGATGCAGGCAGCGCAATGAACGGATGGCACCGAAAGGTCGGTCTGGTGGAGGTCACCACCGAGCGCTCGGCTCGCCAGTTTGATCTCGGCGCTCGATGGCATGACGGCGATGGTATAGTCCAATGCCATTTCAGCGCCGGGTGCGCAGCAGCTCATGGCATCGTCCCCTTGGAAATCATGATCCTGCGTACATCGCGATAGGGCTCGGCCAGGCCGGCATCGGCATCGATCTCGACAATCCAGACACCGTCCTTCGGAGTATGCCGGGCACTGAATTCCTGAGCCGGGCCTGCCGCCAAAATGACAACCTTGTCCTCTGCCTCATAAGCAGGATGGCGAAACAGCACCTTTACCGCGCGCAAGGTGACCGGCTTGCCGGTCGCGTCGGTCAATGAATAGCCGACCTCCCCGGAAGCGATCGTCAATTTGGCCGTCCAGCCAAGGGCTGCCTGGGCGCGTCCCTCCCTGGCTTTCTGGTTGAATTGCTGGCTGGCGACATAGGTGTTCTCGACCACCAGCCCGGTCCAGCTTGTGCTTGCGAGGGTCGCCATGGTGACGTTGACGGCGATGACGACGGCAAAGAAACCGACGATCGTGAACAGCATGTGCTTGCCGGTGAATTCGCGGACTTTCTGTGGTTGGGCGCTCACTTGACGATCTCCGGTGCATTGAATGTGGCGATGTATTCGGCAGACTCGACGCCGCCCTGGTCCTTGATCCGGAATTTGAATGTCTGCGCGGCGCTTGCGACCTGCCCCGCCGGTTGGCGCACAAAGACCTTGAGCATCTTCAACCGGTCAGGGTCGGCCATTGTCGTGAACGACTGGGCCGCCGGGAGATCGATACCAACAGCATTCATTTCGGCGCCCGGCAGCCCCTGCAGGCTGACCTCGATCGTCCGCGGCTCTGGGATCATGTTCAACAGCTTGACGGTATAGCCGTTGCGTATCGAGCCATCCGACAAGGTGACGAATTGCGGATTACGGTCATGCAGGACATTGAGTTCGAGACGGTCGCGCGTCACCACCGAATAGACCAGCGCCAGTCCGATCGCCGACCATGTGCCGAGATAGATGTATGTGCGCAGGCGGAAGATGTTGCGCAGATGGAAGTGGGCCAGGCCGTCGGCGAACGTCCCCTTGGCCGTCCTGACGAGAGCCGGGTTCACCGGCGTGGTGCCGCCGGCGGTCGCAAGCGACATATTGGCATTGTAGTCCGAAAGCGTGGCATAGGCGATCAGGCCGCGTTCGCGGCCAAGCTTGTCCATGACGCCGTCGCAGGCGTCGATGCACAGCGCGCAGGTGATGCACTCCAACTGCTGGCCGTCGCGGATATCGATCCCCATCGGGCAGACCGCCACACAGGCATTGCAGTCCACGCAGTCGCCCACCGATTGTCCGGCGGCCAGGCTCTTCTTGGCATGCCGCGTCCTCGGCTCGCCGCGCCAGTCATTATAGGTGACGGTCAGCGAGTTTTCATCCAACATGGCGGCCTGGATGCGCGGCCATGGGCACATATAGGTGCAAACCTGCTCGCGCATGAGCCCGCCAAACGTGTAGGTGGTGGCGGTCAGTATGAGAATGGTCACATAGGCGACAGGGGCGGCGGTGCCCCTTGCCACGTCCATGGCAAGCGTTGGCGCGTCGGCGAAATAGAATATCCACGCGCCGCCGGTCGCGACGGCTATCACCAGCCAGATGGCGTGCTTGGATATGCGCAGCATGAGCTTTCGCGCGCTCCATGGCGCGGCGTCGAGCTTGATGCGGGCGTTGCGGTCACCTTCGATGGCGCGTTCGACAACCAGGAACAGGTCGACCCAGACCGTCTGTGGGCAGGCATAGCCGCACCAGGCGCGCCCGACCGTGGAGGTGACGAGGAAGAGGCCGACGCCTGCCATCATCAAGAGCCCGGCGACGTAGTAGAATTCTTGAGGCCAGATCTCGATGAAGAAGAAATAGAAGCGGCGGTTGGCCAGATCGAGCAGAACGGCCTGGTGGGGAGCAAAGGCGCCGCGATCCCAGCGCAACCAGGGGGTCAGGTAGTAGATGCCGAGCGTGATGGCCATTACCAGCCATTTGAACTGACGGAAACGCCCGGAGGCCCGCTTGGGGAATATCTTCTTGCGCGCGGCATAGAGGGGCTGTCGCGTCTTGGCCGAGTTGACCGCCTCGGCCTCGAGCCGTTCGACCTGCGTTTGATCCAACACGTGCATTCTCCAACGGGGCAACGACAATGCCTGGCGGATGTTCTAGCCGCCGGTCACGCCACACCGCGTTGATGCAGGTCAAAGCGCGGGTGGAAACAGATCGAGGCCCGGCGCTAGCCGGGCCTCGTCGCCTGTACGGTAAGGGCCAGAGAATAGCCCCCCGTTTTCTATTCTCCACCGCCAAGCGAATGCACATAGACCGCCAGCTCCTTGACCTTGGTATCGCCCAGGCGACCAAGCCAGGCCGGCATGACGCCGTGCTTGGGCGCACGCACTTGCGCCGCGATGGCCGTCTCACCCGATCCATAGAGCCAGATGGCGTCGGTCAGATCTGGTGCGCCGAACTCCCTCTTGCCCTTGGCGTTGTCGCCGTGACAGGCCACGCAATTGTCCGCGAAGACCTTGGCGCCGGGCGTGACCAGGCTCGCATCCCCGACCTTGCCCGAGAGGCTGGCGACATAGGCGCTGACCTGAGCGATCTGGTCAGGGGTAATGATGTCGGCGAAAGCAGGCATCTCCGATGCCCTGGTATCCGGGTCGGACGTGAAGCGGATACCATGCATGATCGTTTGCTGGATCTCGTCGGGCTTGCCGCCCCATAGCCAATCGTCGTCGTTGAGGTTCGGAAAGCCCTTCGATCCTTGCGCGCCCGAGCCATGGCACTGGACGCAATTGACCTTGAACGTGGCTGCGCCGGCCGCAACCGCGAATTCGCGCAACGCGTCGTCACTCAGGATCTCGGAAACTGATTTGTCCTGGATGGCGGCGACGAATTTGCCTTTGGCTGCTTCCGCAGCGGCGAGCTCATTCTTCATCTCGTTGCGCGAAGAATAGCCCAGCACGCCTCTTGTGGCGGAACTCAGCAGGGGCCAAGCCGGATAGGCGATCGTGTAGGCGGCGGCCCATGCGATCGTGATGTAGAAGGTTATCACCCACCACCGCGGCAAAGGGTTGTTGAGCTCCCTGATCCCGTCCCATTCGTGACCGGTCGTCGAAATGCCCGAGACTTCGTCGATATGCTCGTTGCTCATGGTCAGTCGTCCTTAAGCGGGATTTGGGCAGCGTGATCGGCCTGCGTCTTGCCGCCTGGACGGAGCGCGAAGGCGATACAGCCGACGAAGAACAGCGCCATGGCAAGCAGGCCCCAACTGTCAGCGAATTCCCGCATCAAATTGTAGTCCATTGTCTGTCCCTCAACGGTATCCAGCGGCTTCGTCGTAGTTCTTGAAATCGACGAGCGTGCCCAGCACCTGCAGGTAGGCGACGAGAGCATCCATCTCGGTAACCTGCTGCGGATTGCCGTCCAGATCCCCGACTTTTGCCTTCGGATATCGCGCCAGCAGCGCGGTCGCGTCGGCGTTGGGATCGGCTTGCGCCATAAGATCGGCGTTGGCGTGGGAGATCATGTCGTCGGAATAGGGCACGCCCACACGCCGATTGGCGACGAGGTGGGTGGAGAAATCCTTCACTTCGATCGGGTTATCCTTCAGAAACGCGTAGCTCGGCATGATTGACTCCGGCACCACCGAGCGAGGATCGGTCAGATGCTGGACGTGCCACGTGTTGGAGTAGCGGTCGCCTACACGTGCCAGATCAGGGCCGGTGCGCTTGGATCCCCACTGGAACGGATGGTCGTACATCGACTCCGCCGCCAGACTGTAGTGACCGTAGCGCTCGACCTCGTCGCGGAACGGCCGGATCATCTGACTGTGGCAGAGATAGCAGCCTTCGCGGACGTAGATGTTGCGTCCCGCGAGTTCGAGCGGCGTATAGGGTCGCATGCCATCGACCTTCTCGATAGTATTATCGAGGTAGAAGAGCGGCGCGATTTCGACGATGCCGCCGACAGTCACGACCAGCAGCGATCCGATCAGAAGAAGCGTGGCGTTCTTCTCGATGATCGCGTGTTTGTCCATCAAGCCCATGACTGGCTCCTTATTCGGCAGGCTGGAGAGCGGGTACGGAACCCGGCATAGGTTGTTCTTCGCGCTGGTGGCCGAGGATCGTCATGGTGACGTTCCAGGCCATGAGCAGCGTGCCCGAGAGATACATCGCGCCGCCGACGGCACGCATGATGTAGTAGGGGTGCATGGCTGCCACGGTTTCGGCGAAGGAATAGACAAGGAAGCCCTGCTCGTCGTACTCGCGCCACATCAGGCCCTGCATGATGCCGGAAACCCACATGACGGCGGCGTAGACGACGATCCCAAGTGTAGCCAGCCAGAAATGCCAGGTGACAAGCCGCAGGGAATAGAGCCGCTCACGGTTCCACAGCTTCGGCACCATGTAGTAGATCGCACCGAACGAGATCATGCCGACCCAGCCGAGGGCGCCTGAATGGACATGACCGATCGTCCAGTCCGTGTAGTGCGACAGCGAATTGACCGTCTTGACCGACATCATCGGGCCTTCGAAGGTCGACATGCCGTAGAAGGCGATGGCCGCGACCATCATGCGAATGATCGGGTCGGTTCGGATCTTGTCCCAGGCGCCCGAGAGCGTCATCAGGCCGTTGATCATGCCGCCCCATGAGGGCATCCAGAGCATGATGGAAAACACCATGCCCAATGTCTGGGCCCAGTCGGGCAGGGCAGTGTAGTGAAGATGATGAGGCCCGGCCCAGATGTAGAGGAAGATCAGTGCCCAGAAGTGGATGATCGACAGTCGGTACGAATAGACCGGCCGGTTCGCCTGCTTGGGCACAAAATAATACATCATGCCAAGGAATCCAGCGGTGAGGAAAAAGCCGACCGCGTTATGCCCATACCACCACTGGATCAGCGCATCCTGCACGCCGGAGAAGGCAGAATAACTCTTCGAACCGAGGAATGAGACCGGCATCGAGAGGTTGTTGACGACGTGCAGCATCGCCACGGTGATGATGAAGGACAGGTAGAACCAGTTGGCGACATAGATGTGCGGCTCCTTGCGTTTCAGGATCGTGCCAAGGAACAGGATGAGATAGGCGACCCAGACGATGGTGAGCCAGATGTCGACATACCATTCGGGTTCGGCGTATTCGCGGCTCTCGGTAATGCCGAGCAGATAGCCGGTCGCCGCCATGACGATGAAGAGCTGGTAACCCCAGAACACGAACCAGGCGAGATTGCCGCCGAACAGGCGCGTACGGCATGTGCGTTGCACGACATAGAGTGACGTGCAAAGCAGCGCGTTGCCGCCGAAGGCAAAGACCACGCCGGATGTGTGCAGCGGCCGCAAGCGGCCGAAGTTGAGCCATGGCTGGATGTTGAGGTCAGGGTAGGCAAGCTGCAGAGCAATGACCACGCCGACCAGCATGCCGACGACGCCCCAGAACACCGTTGCGATCGTGCCGTACCGGACCGGCCCATCCATATAAGCCGAAGGGTCGACTGGAACCTCTGGCTTGAAATCCGAATTGCGCAACAAGATGGCGGTGAAGCAGGCCAGCACGAGGAACAGCACCCACATATGCTGACGGAACGGCGCATCGACGCCGAAGCCCGCGGCGACAAATGCCCCGAACGCAAACAGGCTTAGAAGGAAAATCTCTCTGCCAAACTTCATCGCAAGTCCCCATCTCGAATGGCCGGCAGAATGACCGCCAACAACACCAATTCGGAATTCTGGTCCCCGCGGCCTTGATCCAGGTCAAACGCAGGCTGCTTTTTTGATTGAAGGTCACCGGAATCCGCCACCAAACCCGAAGCGTCGACCGCGAGGCGGCAACGCGCGACCGGCAGTGCCGAAGGCGCGCAATTCCGAGAAGCCGGGACAGGCTGCGGAAGAGAAGCCGTAGTGCGCCGTTCAATCTCCGCAGCGTTCATCAAGCTTAGCGAGGCTCTCCAGGCTGATGTGCCGCTTGTTTGCAATCCGGATCACGCCGTCGGTGCGCAGCCGTGTCAGTTCGCGGCTCACAGTCTCGATCGTCAATCCGAGGAAATCACCGATATCCGCCCGCGTGAGCGGCAGGTCGAAATTTGTCGAGCCTTTGGGATTGTTCGCGGCATCCATGTTTGTGGCGATCATCAGCAGGAAGCTTGCTACTTTTTCCGAGGCGGTCTTGCGCCCGAGCGCCGCCATCCAATTGCGTGCTTCGTCGAGTTTCCTGAGCGTATGCTCCAGCAGGACACGCCCAAGTGCCGGCGTGTCCTCCATCATTCGCTCGATGATCGCCTTTGGAAACGAGCAGAGCTCAACCGTCGTCAAGGTGCTGGTCTTGATTGGCCATCGTGCCGTGCACGGCCTGCCCAGAAAATCGCGGGCGAAATGGAACCCGACAATCTGCTGACGGCCATCCGAAAGGTTCCTGGTGAGCTTCACCACGCCGGACAAGACGATTGAGTAGGTTTCATCGTCGGACAGGTCTGATCCAGCCGAAACCTGATGCCTTGATGAGACTTGGGCCAATCGGGCGCGTTGGCTGGCCTTGAGCGCACCGCACAGTCCACCTTGCCCGGCTTGGCAGGATTTACAGGTCGCCGGAATGTCAGCGTGTTGAGTGTCCTGTCTGCCGGCCATCGTGTCGCCCATGATCAATAGGGGCAACTAGTTGCGCTGATTGTGGCCTGCACCGCCTTGATCGAGATCAAAGGCCGGGGATCAGCCGGCTGCCGGTGATCGGTCGAGGTGGTGTGCCTAGCGCAAGCGATTGTTGGCGCGCTTCAACCACCGCAGCGCTGCTCCAGCCGGCTCAAGCCGTCGACGATTATGTGCCGGTGGTTTTCGATGCGGATCACTCCCTCGGCTCGCAGCCTGGTCAACTGGCGGCTCACCGTCTCGATCGTCAGCCCGAGGAAGTCAGCGATATCGGCGCGTGTCAGCGGCAGATCGTAACTCGTCGGCCCGGCATCAGTGGCGGGATTGATGTTGCGGGCGATCATCAGAAGAAAACTGGCGACCTTTTCCGAGGCGGTCTTGCGTCCCAATGCCACCATCCAGCTGCGCGCCTCGTCAAGCTCGTTCAACGCCTGCTCGAGCAGACGGTGCTCCAGCTCCGGCGTGTCTTTCATCATCCGCTCGACGACGGTCTTTGGAAACGAGCACAGCGACACCTCCGTCGCGGCTTCGGCATTGATAGAACTTTCCGCCTTGAACGGGCGCCCCAGGAAATCCGGTGCGAACTGGAGCCCGACGATCTGCTGTCTTCCGTCCGGAAGGCCTTTCGTCAACTTGACCACTCCGGAAAGCACATTCGAATAGCATTCGACCGCTTCTGCATCGCCAACGAGCTCAATGCCGGGCTGAACGCCACGCCTCGACGAGGTCCTGGCCAACTCGACCAATTGCTCGGGCTCGAGGGCGCCGCAAACGCCGCGATGGCGTGCTTCGCAGGATTGGCAAAGCACGGGAACGCCGGCACCGTGGACATCCTGTCTGATCGTCATTGCATGGTCCGAGGCCAGAGAGAGGGATAGGACATCGCTGCAGTATCGCGATACTGCCCATGGGGCCAAACGCCTTGATTGAAATCAAAGCGCGGCATGCCCGCGCGCCTAGACTGGGCCGATGCAACCGAAAACAGCCAACGACGCGCCCGCCCTTGTGACTGCCAATCCGGCTGAAAACGTGCCCCGCTATACAAGTTACCCGACGGCGCCGCACTTTCATCCGGGCGTCGATGCGGTAGTGGTACGCGGATGGATGGATGCCCTCGAAGGCGATGACGAGATATCGCTCTATCTGCATATCCCGTATTGCGACCGGCTGTGCTGGTTCTGTGCCTGCCACACGAAGCATACCCGTCACTATGCCCCGGTTGCCACTTTCCTGGACTCCCTGCACAGGGAAATCGAAACTGTCGGCCAGCTTGTGCGCGACCGGGGAAAAGTCCGCGCGGTGCATTTCGGGGGCGGTTCGCCCACCACGCTTAGACCGCAAGATATCCTTGCGCTGGGAAAGGCTCTGCGGGACCGGTTCGACTTTCTCGCCGGCGCCAGTCTCAGCGTCGAGCTTGATCCAAACGATATGGACGAAGGGCGCCTCGATGCCTTCGCCGCGATCGGCATGACGCGAGCCAGTCTTGGCGTCCAGGACTTCGATCCCAAAGTGCAGAAGGCGATCAATCGCGAGCAGAGCTTTGCGCTGACCAAAAGCGTCGTCGATGCGGTGCGCGAGCGAGGTGTCGGCTCGGTCAATCTGGACTTGCTCTACGGGTTGCCGCATCAGACGTGCGAGAGTGTTGCGACCACTGTCGCCCAGGCTCTCACGCTCGCCCCCGACAGGATTGCGCTGTTTGGCTATGCGCATGTGCCATGGTTCAAGAAGCATCAGACGATGATCGACGAGGCTTGGTTGCCTGATCCCGCCGCGCGTCTGGCGCAGTCGCAGCTTGCCGCAAGATTGATCGTCGACGCAGGCTACGAGATGCTGGGCCTCGACCATTTCGCCAGGCCGGACGATGCGCTGGCCGTTGCTGCCCGCGCCGGAAGAATCCGCCGCAATTTCCAGGGCTATACCGAGGACCAGTGCGAAACCCTGATAGGTCTTGGCCCTTCGTCGATCAGTCGATTCCGCCAGGGCTACGCACAGAATATCGTCGCGACCGGCAAGTACGAAAAAGTAGTGAATTCAGGAGAGCTGGCGATAGCCCGCGGCATCGAGTTGAGCGTCGATGATCAGGCGCGGGCGTGGGCCATCGAGCGTCTAATGTGCCAGTTCACCTTCTCGGCGGTGGAGCTTGTCGAACGCTTTGGAGCGGCCGGTCAAACGCTTTTGTGTGAAGCCAGCCGGCTGGCCATCGGCAGTGCCGGCCACCTTCTTCGCCTCGATGGTGAGAGGTTCGTCGTACCGGAGGAAAGTCGCCCGCTCGTCAGGACAGTGGCCGCGAAATTCGACAAATATCTGCGAAATGGAATTGGCAGGCACTCGCTAGCGGTTTGAGCAACGGCCTGAAGCCACCGATCAAAAGTGCTCGCCGGCCCTGAAGGGCCCGACGCGAGTGCCGGCCGCGATCAGATAGGCGGTCGACCAACCGATCAGCAGAAACCCGTTGATGCCTTCCAGTGCCGCCAGGACGCGCCAGTCATGGGCAGGCACGACGTCTCCGTAGCCGACCGTGGAAAAGGTGATGGTCGAGAAATAGAGCGCGGTCTCAAAGTCACTCAGGATTCCAAGCAGCCGGTATATGCCGGCCCACAGCCAGACTTCGGCGGTCATGACGGCAAAAAGCCCCATCACGACGGTGATCATGGCTACGACCCGGCTGCGGCGGCCGTGCATGCGGAAGAGCGCCACAAGGCGTGCCATCGCATGTGTGATGGCGATAAGGCCGAAAGTATGGATCAGGACCGTCAGGCTTATGACGATCGTGCCGACGAAGAGATTGAGGATCATCCGGGGACATTACCGCACGAAGGACCGTAGTCCTTGCGCACGATCAAACGGCGATCCGACTGTCCTGGCGGTGCCTTATTGGCCACCTGCGGGGGCGGTATGACCAAGGCGAAAGAACATGGCGAGCTTCAGGCTCGTTGCTATCCGCTGTGCCCGCTCGACAAACACCACCGCGGTTTCGGGCGCAAACACCTCTGCCGCCGTCTCGCCGAAGAGGGCTAGCCAGATATCGAAATCGGCCTCGGTGACATCCTTTAGCTTCAGGTGAGCGGGCACCGGCCGCCCATGATAGTCGCCGCTCTTCAAGATGACGGAGCACCAGAAGTCCGCCATCTTTTCCAGATGAGGCTCCCAATCGCCCACAATCTCGCGAGCGAAGATAGGCCCGAGGCGCAGATCGGCTCTCACCTTGGAATAGAACTTGCGGACCAACGCTGCTATGGCCACCCGGTCGACGTCGGGCCGGAGAAGCGGCTGATCGGCGACGGGGCGAACCTTCTCAAGCAAGATCGACTTCGAGGTCATTCACGTTCCATGGTCTTTGAGAGGTCATTGGTCTTTGGCAGTCAGGTGAGTCCCAGGCGATGAACAGCGTCCTGAAGGAAGCCGCGACGGTCGTGGACGAGGCGAAAGCCGAGATTGTCGGGCGGGGTGCCGACCGCGCAGCCGCCGCTCTTGCCGTCCCGGATAAAGTTCGACATGTAGGTGCGATGGAAGCCCTCGACGGCATGAACGCCGCAATTGTCGATCGCGCTTGCCGTTTCCGCGTCATCACCGGCGATTGTCGTGTGAACGTAGCATGTCGAGGTCCATTCCCAGACATTGCCGGCAATGTCGGCCAGTCCCTTCGAGTTGATACCGAAAGCCCCTTGGGCTCTTGGCTCGGGGTCTGGTGCGCGCCCGAGCGACGATTCGGCGCGATACTGGCCGAGCCAGCGCTGCGCGGGGTTTTTGGGGTCGTTTTCATTTGCCTCTATGTCACCGCGAAAACGTTCGCCGGCGGCGTAGGCCCACTCGACATCGGTCGGCAGTCGCCACGTTTCCCCGGTGCGCTCTGAAAGCCAGCTTGCATATGCTTCGGCGTCGATGTGGCTCACGCCCGTGACCGGGACGTCGCCCACCTTGCGCAGATCCGCCGGTTTGCAGGCGCCGTCCGCGACACAGCGTGCATATTCCCAAACGCTCACCTGGTATTTCATGATCTCGAGCGGGGCGGCGATTGTTTCGCGCGCGACAGGCGCCTTGACCGGGTGATTGGCCTTGAGGAACTCACCTGGTTTGGCGTGATCGAATGTGCCGGGCGCAAGGATTGCCGTCACGGGTGACTGAAGTGTCAAATCGCGGCTGTCGTTGGCCTCATTGGCGATGCCCAGGCCGATCAACGCGGCAGCCGCAATGACGCCGAAAGTGAACACGGGATCGAAGGACATGGCACGGCACCCGATTTCCGGTGCAACCCCGCTGAGCTGCAGGGTTGCACAATCATCCGTTCGCTCAGGAGGCAATTGCCTTGGGCGCCTCGACCTGCATCATCAGGTCGTCGTTCCAGCTGCCGCCATCCACCGTGAAGTGTGCGGTGGCCCCCAGTTCGACCGCTTCGATCAGATTGTGGTTCACATAGGCGTAGACGCCCGGCTGCAGGAACGTATAGAGCGCCGCGCCCGCCGATCCGCCGCGAATGAACCAGGTTTCGAGATCCCTTGCCGGCGGATTGGCGAATTTTCCCTGTTCCCACACGAAGTCGCCATGGCCGCCGATGAGGTGAGGGCGGGTATCGCGATTGGCCTGGGAATGAATGATCAGGACCGTTTCACCGACCTTCGCCTTCATCGCATTTTCGCCCGTCAGCGATCCTGCCTTGCCGTTGAAGACGACATGGGTGGGAATCAAGCCGCGCATCACCTTGACCGTGTCGTCGTAATTGTCGCCGGCCGAGTCGTACTTCTTGAATTTTCCCTGGTCGTCGCGCGGGATGTAGAAGTCGTTTTCGCCGACATAGTAGATGCGGTCGTAGCGAATGGGTTTGCCCTTGTCGTCCTTCAGGCCATCGCGAGGCAGGACCATGACGGTGCCGCTCATGCCGGACACGACGTGCCATGGGATCATCGCGCCGCCGGGCGCGCAATGATAAACGAACGTGCCGGCCCGGGTGGCCTTGAACCGCAACGTTACCTGCTCGCCGGGATTGATCAGCGTCAGCGCGCCGCCGCCGAGCGCGCCGGTTGCGGCGTGGAAGTCGATGTTGTGCGCAAGCGTATTGGTATCGGGATTGATCAACGTCAGCTCGAGGTAGTCGCCTTCATGGACGACCATCAGCGGGCCCGGGATTGAGCCGTTGTAGGTCATGGCGTTGAGCTGCGTGCCGTCGGCGTCGATGACGACAGGCTTTTCCTCGATCTTCATCATGAATTCGACGACCTTCGGGCCGCCTTTGGCAACCTGGTCATGGGCATGCACGAAAGGCGGCGCCACCAAGGTGACCTTCTCGCGCGGAAGTCCGGCGACGTCCTTCGCGCTCGCCGCTGCCGGCATTGCGCTTATGGTGGCAACAGCTGCTGCCGTGAGAACAGATCCCAACAAAGCTTCACGTCTGGTAAGCATCGTCTTCTCCTTGGTTCCAAATCCGTTGATGCCTCCAGATTACTCTCAGCCACGCACATTTCTTTGCGCTAACGCAAATCAAACTCCATCGGCGGGTGTCTTTCGATTTTTCGAATACTTTATTTCGCGCCGTGGCGATGCATCCGGCCGCTTGTTCAAGTCCAAGACGAAACAGGCCGGACTGGACCTCTCCCCTGGTCCGCCCGGCCTTCCCCCCCTCCGGACTTCGCCAAGACGGAGGTGGTATCTATGAAACGGTCGTCGTCTAGTTGGCTGCGGCCTTGCTGGCCTCAGCGAACAGTTCGGCGAACACCGGCTTGGCCTTCCCGATCTGCTTGACGGCCTGTGCCGCGTCCAGGTTGACAGGCTTGCCGACCAGGATCAGGGCCACCATGCCCATGCCATAATGGGGCGCGCACTTGACGCCGTAGAAGCCCTCCTTGGTGAGGGTCACGGTAATTTCTTCGCTGGGCTTTCCCTTGAAAGGCTCGGCGCCGTCCGGGATCATGTCCTTGATAGTCTCGGCGTCGTGGGACTTGTCGGTCGGAACAAACTTGATCGTGTCTCCGGGCGCCGCACGGATGAAGGCGGGCTGGAAGACCATCGCACCCTTCTCTCCCTTGTTCAGCATCTGCACGACGTGTTCTTCGGCATTTGCCGCGCCGGCAAGGGAGAGCAGCGCGACAGCCGCGGCGATCAGGGGCAGTTTCATCGGGAAATCCTTTCTTGAGTAGTTCACGGCTTCAACCGTTGGATCCCTTTTAAGCCGCGCCTTGATCGCGCGACTTGCGCTGGCGCAAATTGATCAGGGAAATAATTCTTGCTGCCACATGGCATGTTGCAGGTCGCAGTGTTGGCGGCTTTCTCAGGCCGCGTTTGCAGGACGACGGGCTTGCAAACGCGGCATAACGAGCATTCGCCCGAACAGCACCGCATAGCCAATGAACGCGATTATCCAAAGCGCCGCCGCCATATGCAGAAGCGTCGCGACCGCTGGCGCGAAAGCCGCCAGTATCCGCAACATTGCCGCAAGCAGGATCGCGGCGAAGACCACGCAGGTGCCGATGGTCGCGCGCAACTCGCGGCCAGTGTGGCCGAGTGTTGCGCGCGACATGACCGCAAGCGTCATGGAGGCCAATGCTCCGACGCCGAACGCGTGAATGCCTGCTGCCGCAGGCACTTCCTCCGGAACGAAAGTGGCGAGGCCAGCCAGGAAGAGTCCGATCGGGACGAAGGCGAATGATGCATGAAGGATCAACACCAGAGGATCGCGCAGTGTGCGGTCTCCAGCCCAGCGGGCAAGCCGAATGGCATTGAGGATCGCCGCCGCGATCAGGATCGACCCGGTGACTGCATGGTCGTGATAGAACGTCCAGCCAAGCAGCCCGAAAGCCGAAAAGAGGATTGTCGCCGTATCGAATCTGCCGAATGGCACCGGCAAGCGCCCCGGCCGCTCACGCACCAGCCAATTGCGGGTGAAGGAGGGGATGATCCGGCCGCCTATGATCATGACCAGCACGATTGCAGCGCCAAGGCCGAGCCGGCGGCTGGTGTCCGTCACGCCTTGAGTGTGCGCCTCGGCATGAAACATCACATTTGCCGCCAGAAGCACGGTAACTGGGAGCAAGACCTTGAGGTTTCTCCAGTTCCTGCCCGCCACGATTTCCACCGCGGCGGCGATAACAACCGCAAGAAGGAAAGCGCAATCGACGACGGCGCCGAGCAACCAGCCCGTCTCAGCCGAAAAGAAGACGGCGAGCCGACCTGCGGACCAGAGCACCACCAGGGCCAGCAGCGGAAGACCCTGCAAAGGCAGCCTTCCTGTCCAGTTGGGTATCGCGGTCAGCAGGAAACCGGTCACGACCGCAGCCAGATAGCCGAACAGCAACTCATGCACATGCCAGTCCACTGCCGAGAAGGCGCTGAAGGTTTCGAGCTTGCCGTCGTACAATGGCAGCCAGAAGAGGATCGCGCCGCCGCCAAAGAGCGAGCCTAGCAAGAAGAACGGCCGGAAGCCGTTGGAGAGAATGGTCGGGTGGGCGCCCGGACGCGTGCGTGGAATTGCCATGAGATCCCCTAAGACAACAACGACCGGCAGATGAAATAGGATGGATCGGCGGCCGCCAATCCGGACGTTGTATCTTGAATGAGGCAAGCTCAATTTGCCGTTGCGCAAACAAGGGCGGGAATGTCCGGAAACGCGGATGCCGCTTGCTGCTCCTCGGCTGACCATGAGACAGTCAGTGATCAGCTAGCGATGGATTTGTTGAATGTCGTTTGATTTCAAAGGAGGCGCACGTGGGTAGCCTCGATCCGTCGCTCATTGCCGGGCTTCCCGTTTTTGACGGCCTGCGAGCCGCGGATCTCGACCGCATTGTCGGTCAAGCCAGGTCGCTCCGGATCGCCAAGGACCATCCTGTGTTTGAGCAGGAGCAGGAAGCGCATTCGTTTTTCCTGCTGCTCGACGGACATGTGCGCGTCGTCAAATCGACCCCGGATGGTCAGGAGGTGACGGTGCGCTACATCAGTCCGGGCGAGTTGATGGGGATCGCTCACGCATTGGGCCGTGCCACATATCCGGCAAATGCAGTTGCTGCCGTCGATTGCGTGGTTCTTGCCTGGCCAAGTCGCTTGTGGTCGACCTTCGCCGCTGATTACCCCAGTTTTGGCGCCAACACCTACAAGGCCGTCGGCGGCAGGCTTCAGGACGCACACACACGCGTCATCGAGATGGCCACGGAACAGGTGGAGCAGCGCGTGGCCCATGCCCTGCTCAAACTTGCCAAGCAAGCGGGCAAGAAGACAGAAGAAGGCATCCTGATCGACTTCCCGATTACGCGCCAGAACATAGCCGAGATGACAGGCACGACGCTGTTCACGGTGAGCCGATTGCTATCAGCATGGGAAGAACAGCAACTGGTCAAAGGCGGACGCCAGAAGGTGACGCTGGTCGCGCCGCACCAGCTCCTTCTGATTGCCGAAGGCAGGACGCAGAAAAGCTAGTCGGAATTGCCAATCGCAGTGCGCAAATCGCAACTCAGCTGTTCCTCATCGAGCTCATGCTCGCGCGCCGCATCCGAAATCGTGTGGAACGATGCAATCGGACAACCGACGCAAAGCATGCCGTTTTGAAGCACGATCCGGATGGCGGCCGGCGACATCCTCATGATCTCGTCCATGGTGGCATCGTCGCTGAAGTTGCGTTTCATAGCTGCTAATCCGCGCATTCGTCGCGGACATTCTGCATCAGTTTATGGAACGCTCGTTGCGATGGGACAAAGAGGAAGCAAGACTCGAAGTCGCTCCCTGGCTGAGATCAACCACCAAAAACCCTGCGCCTAGACTAGGTGCGTCCTTGTTCGAGAAGCTTCGCAAAACCTGGGCTATTGGGACAGAAATCCTGATAGTGGTTTTCGAAATCGAACGCGGCCAGGAGACCGCGGCACTGGCGACGATGCGGGCAGGTCATGCAGGTGCGCGACATGCCACCGCGCACGGCTTCCAACGTTTGAAAGCTGTCGGGATCAATGCCGACCGAACGCATTGCTGGAGTAAGCAGGTCTTCCGAGGCATAAGGGAGCCGCATGGCGTCGTCGAACTCGGTTCGCGTTAGACCCAGGTCGTTCAAAATTCCCGCGCATTTGTCCGAGCCCTGCGCCCAAAATTCTCTTCTAGCCGCGTTGCTCCGCTCTCGGTCTACAAGAAAGGAAATTGCGAACCGCCAAGCTTCGACAGTTTTACTCGTGAGATTGCGTGCCATTCGAGTTCCCATTTTCCTTGATCACCTGGAATCGACTTCGGCGCACATCATAACGCCGACGACCCGGCGCAACTTTGCGCTAGCGCAAGGGTGCTCTGGTGGCGCGTTTGTTAGACTCTGTCTGCCATGCAACAGCGCCGCGGCCGCTCGGTGGCTCGTCTATTGCGTAGTTGTAACGAAGCAGACAACCGCAGGGAATCGAGGTCCGCGTTTCGATGCGGCCCGAACTGGACGCACAGGCTCGCCTGATTGTCGCGAACGATTTGGCGGCCGAGTTTGATGGAGTTCTTTTTTGAACGTAGCCAGCCCGGGTAGGGCAACGCGCTTTGAACGAACGAGAGCAAACGACAGAAAACCCGTCCGGATGCTCGATCCATGCCGGTATTTTGACATGCCCAGGTCGCTCAAGTGCTTGCTTGAGAGCGTTGCGGAACCCAGCCAGCTGAAAAAGCATCCAGGCGTTTGCAAATCGAAACGATCCAGGCTCGCAGTTCCGGTCCGAAGGGCTTGTCCAGCGCTGCACGATCCCAGGCAAGGAAATAGGCAGCGGGTAGCTGCACCCGTTCGTTGAAGGGTACGATCAGCCGGCCGGATGCAATGTCCTCCGCAGCCATGGACAGCTGAGCAAGAACAAACCCCTTTCCATTGATTGCGGCGTCTATCGCGGCGCTTGACAGTGAAAAGGCCACTTCACCCGAAGTCCTTCGGCGCGAGGCACCAATCCTGTGCGCCCACTCCGCCCAGCTCGGCGGCGATTGATGGTCCCGTGCCCATTCTATGCCAAGCAGGGGAAAATCAAGAATATCCGAGGGCCTCTTCAAGGGGCGGTTGGCCAGCAATCCAGGCGCGCAGGCAGGGACCACCCAATCCGTGAACAGTTCAGCATAGTGATCGAACTCATGAACCTTCGTGCCGTACGAGATTCGAAAATCCACTTGATCGCTGCCAAAACGCGGCTCTTGCTCGGCGCCGAGCAGACGCACCGTCGCGCCGGCGTGAGCCGTCTGCCAGTCCAGAAGCTGAGGCGCCAGCCATTTGCTGGCAAGCGATGGAAGGCAAGAGATGGTCAGCGCGCTCTCCGCACGCGCTCGTTCGACAATATGCTGCGCTTCGCGAAGCTTTTCGAAGCCTGAGGAAACGGCCGCATGGTAGGTTCGTCCCCAGGACGTTAGGGCTACGCTTCTGCCGCGGCGTTCGAGCAAACTCAGTCCGAGCGCATCTTCCGCCTTGCGGATCTGCTGGCTCACCGCACCAACCGAAACACCAAGCTCTACGGCGGCTGCCGTAACGCTGCCACATCGGCCGAACGCCTCGAAGGCCTCGATCGCACGGAGGGGCAACGCGTTCTTCACCTGGGGACAATCCTGGGGTCCGTTTGGTTTAGCATTTCTAAAATAGAACGCAGATGCAAGCCCTTTGTCGTGCCCGGCCCGAGAGCTATCAGTCTGGTGGTAGCAAGCTCGGGAGGACGCCATGTTTCTTCGAAATTGTTGGTATGTCGCGGCATGGGACGCGGAGGTCGGCGACGGGCTCAAGCCTGTGCGCATCCTGGGCGAAGACATCGTCCTCTATCGCAAGACCGATGGCGTGGTGGCCGCGCTTGAAGATGCGTGCCCGCATCGCAAGCTGCCGCTGTCGATGGGCCGCATCAAAGGCGACACGGTGGAATGCGGTTATCACGGGCTGACGTTCGACAGTACGGGCACCTGCACCCGCGTGCCCGGGGCGGAAAAGATACCGCATGTGGCGTGCGTGCGTTCCTATCCTATTGCCGAGCGCTACGGCTTGCTGTGGGTCTGGATGGGTGAACAGCAGAAGGCCGATCCCGCCTTGATCTTCGAGGTCGACCACTGGGGCGATCCGGCATGGGGGGTCAATCGCGGCGAGTCCATGACGCTCGACTGCAACTATCTCTACATGACCGACAATCTGCTGGACCCGTCGCACGTCTCCTGGGTTCATCAGTCATCATTCGGCGGCGTTCAGGCGATGGAAGACGTGCCGCTAGAGACCACCGTGGGTTCGGACGGGGTGACTGTCTGGCGCTGGATGGTGGATGTTGAGCCGGCGCCGTTCTACGCGCCGTTCCTCAAATTCTCAGGCCATTGCGACCGCAAGCAGCACTACGAAGTGCGCTACCCCAGCAACGCCATCATCAAGGCCATCTTCGTGCCCGCCCGTACCGGCGGCGAAGGCAAGCCATACCATGAAGACGTATTCCTCATGGACAGCTACAACTTCATGACGCCCGTCGATGACAATCAGACGAAATACTACTGGTTCCAGATGCGCAACTTCGCGCCCGACGACCAGGAGGTCTCGCGCCGGTTCGCCACATCCGTGCGCGGGGCGTTCGACGAAGACCGCGCTGTCTTGAATGCCGTGCACAAAGGCATGGCCAACAAGCGGACACCCAATCTCGATCTTAAGATCGATGTCGGACCGATGCGCTTCCGCCGCAATCTTTCAAAACTCATTGCCGCCGAGAGCCAGCAATTGGCCGCGGCCGAATGAGCTCACTGTCCGCCCGCGCAAGTGCTGGACGAAGCGGGTTTCGCGACCTGAAGGTCGTCGCGAAGGTAAGGGAGAGCGCGATCATCACATCGTTCCTCCTCGAGCCTGTGCAGGCGCAGGGCTGGCGCGCCTACCAACCGGGCCAGTTCCTGGTGTTCCGCATTCCCGTTTCGAAGCAAGCGGCGGCCGCAAAGGACTATGTGCTGCGAAACTACAGCGTCTCCGGCCCGCCGAGCGTCGTCGGCACTTACCGGATCAGCGTCAAGCGAGAGGCGCCGCCCAGTCCGGGGCTTCCCGCCGGGGTGAGTTCCAGCTTCCTGCACGACCAGGTGGAGGTGGGTGACGTCCTGTCGGCCGAGGGGCCGCGTGGCGATTTCGTTCTCGACACCGGCAGCAGCCGGCCCGTTGTCCTGCTCAGCGGTGGCGTGGGCCTCACACCGATGGTGTCGATGCTGCACGCGCTTGCATCGGCACCCGATCGCCGCGTCGTGTTCATCCACGCCTGTGAGAACGGGGACGTTCATGCGTTGCGCGACGAGGTGTCGGCCTTGGCGGCCACACGGCCCGGCGTCACGGTTCACTTCTGCTATCGCTCGCCGACGGAGCGCGACAGATCGGACCGGAAATTCCACAGCGAAGGCCTGGTTTCGCGCGAAATGCTCCAGCGTCTTTTGCCGCTCGATGATTACGACTTCTACCTCTGCGGTCCGCCGCCCTTCATGCAGGCGGTCTATGCGACCGTGCGGGGGCTTGGCGTACCGAAGGCGCGTGTCGCCTACGAGTTTTTCGGACCGGCCACGGTGCTCGATGTCGCTCCGCCTGCCATCAACGTCCCGCCAAAGGTGGGGATCGAACCCGACGGCAAAGCCGTTGCGGTCGAGTTCCGCAAATCAGGAATCAAGGCGGCATGGGACGGTATCTCATCCCTGCTCGAATTCGCCGAGGAGCAAGGCCTGGAACCGGAATTCAGCTGCCGCGCCGGTGTCTGCGGCACGTGCAAGTCGCGACTGATCAGCGGTGAGGTCAGCTATTTCGAGGAACCGCTCGATGAGCTTGCGCCAGGCGAAGTGCTGCTGTGCTGCTCGAAGCCGCGCGGATCGGTCGTCCTGGATATCTGATGGATGGCATCCGCCAAAAGAGCGTGTCGGGAAGGGAAGTCTGGATTGGAAAATTCGACCACATCAAAATCAAAGCTTCTCTTCAATCCGTATATTGCCGCGTTGCCTCCCTACAATGCGGGCATGAACATTGCGATGGCGCGCGCGCTCAGCGGGCATCAGGATATCGCCCGGCTGGCCAGCAATGAGAACCCCGACGGCTGCTCTCCAAATGTCATGAAGGCGCTGGCATCGCCATCGTTCGAGCCATGGCGCTATGCCGATCCGGCCTGCACGGCGTTGCGTGCGGCACTTGGCGAGAAAGTGGCAATCGACCCGGGTTTGATCGTTGTCGGCAACGGGTCGGAGGAAATGATCGCGGCGATCTCCCGCGCCGTGCTCTCGCCCAGCGTCTCAGTTGTCACGACGGTGCCGAGCTTCGGTCTGCACGAAATCGAGCCCCTGGCGGTCGGCGCCAAGGTGGCCAAGATTCCCATGACCGCCGAAATGGGATTTGATCTTCCCGCACTCGAAACCGCGATTGCGGCGGAACCGAGGATCGTTTTCATCTCTTCGCCCTGGAATCCCGTGGGACCGGGGCTCGACCACGTCGCCTTGCGGCGCCTCATCGCTGCCGTTCGCCCGGGCACGCTTTTCGTCCTCGACGAGGCCTATTTCGAATTCTCCGATCCAGGCGCGCCCGACGGCATCGAAGTCCTGCGAGACAGCGGCATCGACTATGTCGTCCTGCGGACATTTTCGAAAGCCTATGGCCTGGCCGGGCTGCGCGTCGGCTATGCCTTGTGCTCCAGTGTTGAACTCGCGGCGGTGATTGCCGCCGCGAAAACGCCGTTCAACGTCAACGGCGCGGCACAGATCGCGGCCATCGCCGCACTGGCCGACGAGGGCTGGATGAAAGCGTCGGCCAGCCGCGTGAGAGCCGAGCGGGAGCGTGTCGCGGCGGCACTTGCCGGGCTTGGCTTCCGGGTTGCGCCGTCGCAGACCAATTTCCTTTTCTTCGATTGCAAAGGCGACAGCACACGCCTGGCCACTTCGCTGCTCGGGCAGGGGATCATCGTCAAGGCATGGCGCGAAAGCGGGTATGAACACTATCTGCGCGTCACGATCGGCTCACCCGCCGACAATGATCGTCTCATCACAGCGCTTCAGGGGCTCGCAGGCCAATGAATGCCGCCGCTGTCGCAAGTCAGAATGAACGCATCGGCAGCCCGGTGCCGATGCCGGTGACTGAAAGCCTTCGTGCCATCGTCGGCACTTCGAACGTGCGTATCGCCGATACTGCCGGGACGGTCGATCAGGACGCCGCCATCATTGTGTTGCCCGCCTCCACGGACGAGGTCGCGGCGGTCGTTCGTGTCTGCCGTCAGCACGAGATCCCGGTCGTGGCACTCGGTGGCGGGACGGGCCTTGTCGGGGGAAGCATTTCGCATATTGGCGAGATCGTCCTTTCGACGGCACGCATGAACCGGATCGAGCGGCTCGATCCGGTCGAGCGAACTGCAGTCGTCGATGCCGGAGTCACCCTGGAAGAATTGCAAACGGCGGCAAGAGCCCATGGCCTGGAACCGGGCATCGATCTGGCCGCGCGGGGCTCCGCGACGATCGGCGGCATGGTGTCCACCAACGCCGGTGGGATGATGGCGTTTCGCAACGGCGTCATGCGCCATCGGGTCCTTGGTCTCGAGGCGGTGATGGCGGATGGTTCTGTCTATTGCGACCTCACACGGGTGGTGAAGAATTCCGCTGGTTATGACCTCAAGCATCTTTTCATCGGCGCCGAAGGAACGCTAGGCATCGTCACGCGCGTCGTCGTCAAGCTCGACCCCTTGCCCAAGGCGACCGCCATCGCACTTTTCGGGCTGCCCTCTGTCGAGGCCGCTCTCGAAACCATCCGTATGGCGTTTCAATCCAGCGTCGGGCATTTGCGTGCTGCCGAGGCGATGTGGAATTCCTACTTCAGGCTGGCCGCCTCGGCGCATGGCTGGGCCGAACCGGGCGTTGCGCTCGACCAGCCAATATTCCTTCTGCTGTCGCTTGGTGGTGCCGGCCAAGATGCCCTTCATGAGGATTTCGAACGGCTCTTTTGCGAAACCATCGAGCGTTTTCCTGAGGCGACAGGTATCATCGCCAGCTCGCGACGGCAGGAAGACGATCTATGGCGGCTGCGTGAAGACAGCAGCGTCCTCTACCGCGCCCACCCGAACGCACCATCGTTCGACGTGTCCGTGCCCTTGTCGGAAATTCCAGCCTATCTCGATCGGGTCCTCACTGGCCTTGCCGCGATCGAACCCGATCTGGTCCCGTATGTTTTCGGGCATCTCGCCGATGGCAATTTGCACATCATCTTGAACCGTCGGGGACCGCTTCCCCAGCACATGGCAGAAGCGGTCGAGCGCGTTCTCTATGACGACCTGCGCGAGCTTGGCGGCTCCTTTTCCGCCGAGCATGGTGTCGGGTCCAAGCGCATCCATTCGCTCCTGGCAACGGCCGACCAGACCAAGCTCGCCACGATGGAACGGATCAAGAAGGCGCTGGACGATCAGTCACTGATGAACCCCGACAAGGTGCTGCCTGGTCGGGGCTGGTTCGTCCGTTCTCCCGGGCCGCCTGCATCCAATGAGCGCCGATCGCAACGTCAAGACGAGAACGCCAATGAATAGCCCCATCGCGCAATTGCATGGAACGGACAAATTGGCCGGCGCTGTTGACCGGCTGGAAGACACCACGGCGCGGCACGATCATTCGACGCAGCCATACGCCGCCAGCTTCTCGGTGATGCGCGAAAGATTCCGCAGGGCGGCGCAGCGCGCCGGCGCGGAATTGTCCGAATATCTGCATCCGCTGCATGGGCCGGATGGTGAGGTTCTTGCGACCGACGTCGCGCTGTTGGGGCGGCGCGACGCGCAAAAACTGATCGTGCTCATTTCCGGTACCCATGGCGTGGAGGGCGCGTTCGGCTCTGCCTGCCAGACGGCCTGGCTCAGCCAGAAAAGCCCATGGAAGCTGGACGCGGAAACGGCCGTCCTGGCAATCCACCTGATCAACCCCTGGGGAACGGCGTGGTCGCGACGCGTCAACGAGGACAATGTCGATCTCAACCGCAATTTCATCGACTGGTCCGCAGGCACACCAGAGAACAACGCCTATGCCGGACTCCATAGCATACTGACGTGCAGGGAATGGGAGGGACCGGACCGCGTCGCTGCCGACGAGAAGCTGCTCGCAACCAGAAAACGGCTCGGGCAGGCCGGGTTGGCGGCCATCGTCGAGGCCGGTCAGTATGAATTTCCGGACGGACTGTTTTACGGCGGCGCCGGCCCCGTCTGGTCGAACCGGACGCTGACCGACATCCTGTCGACTTTTGCCGCCGCCGCGCGCCATGCCATCGTCTTCGACCTACACACGGGTGCGGGACCCTACGCCTATCCGGCCTTGCTTTCGGTGGCCAGTTCCGAGCATCCCGGCATGGCCTGGGGCAAGTCCGTTTTCGGACCGGCGCTTGCCACGGTCATCACCGGCTCCAATGCGACGACCAGCACAGGCATCGCCGCGACCGCGACCGGCTATGTCTCCGAGGCCGTCGTGAGAGCCATGCCGGACGCACGGGTGCTGCCGCTCGTGGTGGAATGCGGCACGCTGGACGGAGCCACCGTCATGGATGCCGTCCAGGCCGACAACTGGCTGCATCTTTTCGGCAGGATCGATTCCGCCATCGGCAAACGGATCAAGGCGACGCTGCGCGGTGCTTTCATCCCCGACGATGCGGATTGGCAGCGAACCTGCTTGTCCGCCAGCCTGCGATACTTCGATCGCGCGCTCTCGGAATTGCGGACAGTCGAAGTCGTGACAAGCGAGCCTGACCTGAACGCACCGACAGTGCCGCCGGCCCGCATCGCCTCGGTGGATCACACTCCCGCGGCCACGGCGAGGGTCGCGACACCGGCCGTGCAGATCGAGGACCTGCACAAGAGCTTCGGCTCCCTTCTGGTGTTGAAAGGCGTCAACCTCACCGCCCATGCCGGCGAGGTGATTTCGATGATCGGCTCGTCCGGATCGGGCAAGAGCACCTTCCTGCGCTGTATCAACCTGCTGGAACAGCCGGACGGCGGCAAGGTCGCCATCGACGGCGAACTCATCAAGATGAAGCAGACGTCAAACGGCCGTGCCGGGCCTGCCGACATGGCCCAAGTCGAGCGCATTCGCGCCCGCGTCGGCATGGTGTTTCAAAGCTTCAATCTGTGGCCGCACATGACGGTGCTGGAAAACATCATCGAGGCCCCCCGGCATGTCTTGAAGGAGCCGCGCGAGAAGGCTGTCGACCACGCTCACGCCCTGCTGAAAAAGGTCGGGCTTTCCGACAAGCACGCGCATTATCCCGGCCAGTTGTCGGGAGGTCAGCAGCAGCGTGCCGCGATCGCCCGCACACTGGCGATGCGCCCAAAAGTCATCCTCTTCGACGAACCGACATCGGCGCTCGATCCCGAACTGGTCGGCGAGGTGCTGCGGGTGATCCGGCAGTTGGCCGAGGAAGGAAACACGATGATCCTCGTGACGCACGAGATGCAGTTCGCGCGCGAGGTCTCCCACAAGATTCTATTTCTCCACCAGGGAAAGGTGGAGGAGGAGGGGGCGCCGGCGGAGCTGTTCGGCAGCCCGCGTTCGGAGCGTCTGCGCCAGTTTCTGGCCCGGACGTTGTGAGCGAAAGGCGCACCCTCGAAGGCTCCGGTCCGTGCCGGGGCAAATCTGCCAAAAATGAACATCAACAAGGGGAACTGACCATGAAATTGAAAGTCTTGTCATTGCTCGCATGTCTTGCGGCAAGCACAGGAAGCGCGTTTGCCGCGGAAGGTGAACTGTCCATCGGCACGGAGGGCGCTTATCCTCCGTGGAGCATGTCCGACGCCAATGGCAACGTCACCGGTTTTGACGCGGATGTCGGTGCGTTGCTCTGCACCAAGCTCGAACTGAAGTGCCATTTCGTCGTGCAGGCTTTCGACGGCCTCATCCCGGCGCTGAAAGCCAAGCGCTTCGATGTCATCATCTCGGGCATGTCGATCACCGCTGACCGCAAGAAAGAAATCAATTTCAGCGTCGGCTACGCCGAACTCGCCAACATGTTCGTCGCCCCGAAGGGCTCGGATCTTGCCGGCGTTACCGACGTCGACACTTTGCTGAAATCCCTCGCCGGCAAGAAGGTCGGTGTGCAGGCCGGCACGACCCATGCGCATTTCCTCGAGAAGCGTGCGCCCGACGCCGATCTGAAGACCTACGACACACTTGACCAGATGCAGATCGACCTTGCGAGCGGCCGGATCGACGCGGCCTTTGCCGATCAATCCGCCCTGCAGGACTTCCTGGACAAGCCCGACGGCAAGAACTTCCAGCTGGTCGGCGTGCAGATCAAGAGCACCTTCGACCCGACGCTTGGCGAAGGCATCGGCGTCGGCATCGCGCAGGAAAACACCGAACTCAAGGCCAAGATCGACAAGGCACTTTGCGCACTGACCGCCGATGGATCGGTCGGCAAGGCCAGCCAGAAATGGTTCAAGACGGACATTTCCAGACCTTGCAACTGACGCGCTTCAACGCGCGGCGTCGCATGCGCCGGACCGGCGCATGCGACTGCCTCGTTCACACTTGGGAATAGAGCAACACAGATGGAATTCGGTCTCTGGCAGGTTTGGGAAGCGGGTTGGGTGACCGCCATTCTGCGCGGCGCTGCCGTGACGATCGCGGTCGGCTTGTCCAGCATGGTCGCCGGGCTGCTGATCGGCGTTGTCTGCGGTCTGATCAAATGGGCCAGGATATATCCGCTCTCACTCCTGGTGGACGGATATACGTCCGTGGTGCGCGGCGTTCCCGAACTGCTCGTTATCTACCTTCTGTTTTTCAGTTCGGTTCAATTTGTCACGAAGGTCATCACTGCTTTCGGCTACGCCGGGCTGGCGGAGAGCGGTTATGCGTTCGTCATCGCAGTGATCGCCATTGGTGCGATCTCGGGCGCCTACTCGACCGAGGTGATCCGGGGTGCACTGGCATCCATCCCTAGCGGACACATCGAGGCCGCGCGCGCCCTTGGCCTGCCCGGAGGCCGTATCTTCCGCCGCATCATAGCCCCGCAGATGCTACGCATTGCTGTTCCAGGCATAAACAATGTCTGGCAGACCACGATCAAGGACACGGCCCTGGTTTCCGTGGTTGGGCTTCAGGAACTGATGCGCATTTCCTACATCGGCGCGAACTCCACCCGCCATCCGTTTATCTTTTATCTGATCGCGGCCGTCGTCTATCTGGTCATCACGCTTGTCAGCCAGGCCGGCTTCGATGGGATCGAGCGCCTGCTTCGGCTGCGGGCGAGGAGGTAGGACCATGGAACTCATCCAGCTTGCGGTTCCGGTTCTCCTCAAGGGGCTATGGGTGACAGCCGCGCTGACGCTGGTCTCGGTGCTCATTGGCTTCAATCTCGGCCTGGGACTGGCACTGATGCGGCTGTCGTCGAATGCCTTCTCGGCCGGCTTTGCCAAATATTACAGCAATGTCTTTCGCGGCACGCCGCTGCTGGTCCAGATATTCATTTTCTACTATGGGCTCGGCGAGGTCAGCCTGGTCAGGAACAACCCCGTTCTGTGGTGGGTGATCAGCGACGGCTCGCGATGCGCCGTGCTGGCATTGGCGCTCAACACCGCGGCCTATACGTCCGAGATCCTGCGCGGGGGGCTGATGTCGGTGCCAGCCGGCTTGGTCGAAGCAGCTCAGGCTTGCGGCATGTCGCGGGTTCTGCGCTTTCGCCGCATCGAGTTCCCGCTCGCGATACGCCAGGCCCTGCCGGCCTATGGCAATGAGCTCATTCTTGTGGTCAAGGGGACAAGCTTGGCCTCTACGATCACCGTGCTGGAAATCACCGGCTACGCCAAGCGGCTCATGAGCCAGACCTTCGCGATCTTCGAAATTTTCGCAATTGCCGGCATATTATACCTGGTCATCAATCTGCTGTTGATCACGATCACCCGCTCCATCGAGCGTTGGCTTATGCGGCATGAGTCGCAATCGCGCCATGAATTGAACGCGCCGCGATCAGAGGAAGCCGCAGCGGTTTCGCGAGGACCCTCCTGAAATTTGGCGAGCATGGCGGACCGCGCGTCATCTTCTAGGTTTTGCCGAGGACAGGCTTTGTGTTAGCGGTTTTCGCAATCGCTCGTCCCGCTTCTCGCATCTGAGGCATCTGTGTCATTGATCAGTTCCCTGGCGATGGCGAGTAAATGCGGGTGAGTGCGCCATGATGCTGTCAACCGCCCACGCCATCACGGATCGCTGAGAAGTAGCGGTCGGTGCCGACCTGCCCGCCCTTCAACGCCACCTCTAGCCCCTCGATCACCTTGATGCGCGAATGGGCAACGCAGAGCGGCGAGCCGGGTGACGCCGGCAACGGCATCCTGACCGTCAGCGCGTCGACGCCCATCTGTCCCAGCGCGTGGCTGGATGTGTCGCCGCCGGCGATGATGACGCGCTTCAGGTCCTGCTCTTCGGTCAGTTGCCGCAGCAGCGTGCCGAGGCCGCGGCCGAGCTTGTGGCGGGCGCCTTGCTCACGGTCGATCTCGGCGCCGCGATCAGCGGCAGGTCCGAGTGCCGTGTAGAGGATGACGCTGCGCCCGGCTTCCAGGCTGGAGCGGCCGCGCGCGGCCGCGCGCGCGATCGCCAGTTCGGAAACCTCCGAGACCAGTTCGATCGGATCAACTTCGATCCCATCGAATCCGTCGGTCAGCGCATGGCGGATCTGCCGTTCCGTGGTCGGCGAGCAGCTGCCCGAAACCACCGCGACGCGGCCGGCAGAGCCCGGTGGCGAAAAGCGGGACTCGGCGCGAACGGCGGCAGTCTCCGCCCATTCGGCGAGTAGCGCGTACTCGACGCCGGACGAGCCGACGACGAAGGAGCCGCCGGGCTTGCGGCTGCGCCATATCTCCTTGCCGGCAAGCCCCTGGCTTTCCGGACTGTCGACATCGATGAGGACGATCGCGGCGCCATCCTCAGCGAGGCGATCAAAGGCGGCCGACCGGTTGGCCGAACGCAGCGTCGCCAGGTCGAGCAATCCCGAGGGCAGAGCGGTCTGCCGCGACAGATGGATCAGAAGGTCAGCCTCGTCCATTGGCGTCGCCGGATGGCGGCTCATCACCGGATGGCGGTCGATGCGGTAATATCGATCGCGATAGGCCGCGAACAGGTGGCCGAAGGCGGTGTAGCGCTTGAGCTGCGGTGCGCCGACCAGCAGCGGCACGCTGCCCTGTGCGAACACCGCGCGGCCGATCTCGATCGCCCGGCCGATGTTGCCGATCGTCGGGCTGGAATCGAAGGTCGAGCAGACCTTGTAGTGGCAGATGGCGGCGTTCAGCGTATTCAGCCATGCGAAGGCCTCCTTGAGATGCGTGTCCATCCACAGCGGCGTCTCGCTGCGGCTGGTGCCGGCCAGGCCGACTGCACGGCAATGCGAGAACTGCGCCAGCTGCGCTTCGTCCGGCTGGCGCATGAACAGCACCGTCGGAACGCCACCGAGCTCCAGCGCCTCCATCACATCGGTCGATCCGGTGAGGTCGTCGCCATAATAGCTGAGCAGAAGGTCCTGCATGGCTCAGGCCGCCTTGCCGTCGCCGAACTTTTCGATCGAGCGGGCCAGTTCCGCATGGCTCCTGGCGAAGTCCGCCAGCGGAATGCCATCGACCGCCGCTTGCCAGGCCTGCTGCACGGCACGCACGCCGGCGCCCGGCCCGTCCGGATGGCTGACGATGCCGCCGCCGCACAGATAGAGCAGGTCGACCGTGCGGCCGGTGCGCTCATAGGTCTCCGGCGCCTGGCCGCCCCATTGGCCCGACCCCGCCACCGGCAGGGCGCAATCGTCGGGCGAAAACAGCGGCGTCGTCACCGCCTCGAAGGAACGGACGAAGGAGTCATCCGGCTCCCAGTACTTTGATGCAATGCCGTTGATCTGGAACTGGTCGACACCGAGCAATCGCCAGAACTGCTGCCAGACCTTGAAATCCATGCCGAGGCCGGGATGGCGGGTGAGGATGTCCCAGCCATTGCGGTGGGCGTGCAGGACAAGGCTGGAGCGCTTTCTCAAGTAAGCCATGCCGCCGAAGCCGATGGAGTTGATGTTGACCACGGCGCAATTGCCGCCGGCCGCAAGCACCAGATCGTGGTTACGCATCATCTCGTCGGGATCGGCATGCGAGATGCCGAAGGCATACATCACCTTCTTGCCGGTCTTCTGCTCGTGGTCGAGGATCAGCGGCATGATCGCCTTCACCCGCTCCGAGAGCGGCGAGTAGGCCGGGCTCATCAGCTTCTCATCGTCCTTGATGAAATCGACGCCGGCCTCGATCAGCTCGCCCACCATCGCCGCCGTCTCGGGCGGCCGCAAGCCCAGCGCCGGCTTGACGATGGTGCCGATGATGGGTCGGCCCTCGACGCCGGTCAGCCGGCGGCTGCCTGCGACGCCGAACTGCGGGCCTGGATGGGCGCCCTTGAATTCTTGCGGCAGCTTCATGTCGACGACGCGGATGCCGGACAGGCCCTTGATCGAGTAGGTGCCGCCGATGGCGATGGTCATCAGCGCCGAAAGGTCGGTGCCGATCGCATCGAACGGGAATGCGATGTCGACATCGGCGCGCTTGAAAGGGCCGCTGCCGGCCTCGGGAATGGACGGCAGCTGCGCATCGGGCAGATGCCGGATCGCCAGCACCCGCGCCGCGACGCGGGCCTTCAGCTCCTCGGTCTCGCCGGGCAGGGCGACAAAGGTACCGGTCGACTGGTCGCTGGCGATCTTGGCCGCCAGCGCTTCGATGCTGTCAGGCGTTTCGATGCGATAGGTGAGGATGATCATGGCCGGTCGAAAGCGTCCGAAAAAAGTTTTGTTGCGCTCCAAATCTGGTATAATGAGTACATAAGTATTGCAAGCAAATATCCCGATTTCGCGTTACGCGGCGGGCAAGGCGCAGGCATTCCGGGAATCGCGCCAGGGATGCTAAACAGGAACCGGGCCAGGGAGTGATTCGTCACGATGAACCGTTCGGAGCCGATCGTCCGGCGCAAGCTTTCCGATGAAGTCTTTGCAAGGCTGAAGCGGCTGATCACCAGCGGCGAGCTGCAGCCGGGCGACGACATGCCGTCGGAACGCGAATTGATGGAGCGCTTCGAGGTTGGCCGGCCGGCCATCCGCGAGGCGATGCAGGCGCTGAGCAATATGGGCCTTGTCGCCATCTCGCATGGCGAGCGGGCCAAGGTGCTGCAACTCACCGCCAAGTCGATCATCAAGCAGGTCGATGGCGCGGCCAAGATCATCCTGTCATCGTCGAAGGACACGCTCGAGCACCTCAAGACCGCGCGTATCTTCTTCGAACGCGGCATGGTCAGGGAAGCCGCCGAGAAGGCCACCGTCGAGGATGTGCAGCGGCTCAAGGCAACCGTCGCCGAGCAGCGCGCCGCGCGCGGCGATTCCGAAGCCTTCATTTCCGCCGACATGAAATTCCACACCCAGATCGCGATGATATCGGGCAACCCGATCTATGTCGCCGTCAGCGAGGCGATGCTCGGCTGGCTGAAGGAATATCACACCGAGATGCTGATCTGGACCGGTAAGGAAAAGTACACGCTGACCGAGCACGAAGAGATCGTCGACCGCATCGAGCAGCGGGACGCCGAAGGCGCCGAAAAGGCGATGATCAAGCATCTCGAACGCTCGCGAGCGCTCTACGTGATGAATTCCGAGAAGTAAGGCTTAACCGATCCTGATAGTGGCGTAGGGCGACATGACGAGATGGCCGTGGCCAAGCGCGGAAGCGTCGACCGGGACATCGTCCGCCGTCAGGTTCGCCAGCCACACGATGGTCTCGCCGGAGGCGGAGCGGCCGGCCAGTGCCGCAATCCGCGTCTCGTCGCTTGTCTTGGCGGACACATGGGCGAGGCCAGCCAGTTCACAAAGCCCCTTGATGGACTCGAAGATCGGCCGCGGTGACCCCTCAGTGGCGGGTTCACCGGATGCCGCCAGCACGCCGAACGGCCCGGTGAAGCCGGACAGCGTCAGCATCTCCAGCCCGGCCGGCGCGACGCGCGCGGCATAGCCGATGGTCCAGGCGGCGGCGAACAGGCCGTTGTGGCGCGGATCGCGATCCGCCATGGCGATGCGCTGTCCCCGCGGATTGTCCTTGGTGGCGCCGCCATAGGGGTTCTGCCGCATGGCAATGGTCGAAGGCCCGATCCGGTAAGGCTTGTCGCCGAAGATCGCCTGCGCCGAACGGGTGATGAACGGCAACGCCTCCAGCGACTGCATGACGCTGAGATCGTCGGCGGCATGCACGATCGGGCAGGTGCAATGAGTGACGAAATCGAGCAGCCCGGCCGGGACGCGCTTGCGGTTGAGCTCGGTGAAATAGCTGAACATGCCGCCGCCGAGACGGATGTCGGGAAAGGCGCGGCGCGCCGCGGCATAGACATCCTCCAGCGGCGGGCAGGGCGGCCAGGCGCTGCCCGGCGGCGTCGACTGGCGGTCGACCGAAGGCGACACCGCAATGGCATCGAGCCGCAGACCTGCCCGGCGCACGAGACCTGCGACGTCGGAGAGTTCGGCGTCGAGATCACCGCTGCAGGCGACCACACATTCGAGCGTTGTCCGGGCAGGATAGGCACCGGCGAGCCGGGCGAAAGCGCGCAAAGCGTCGAGCCCGTGACCGCGCGTCGGATCGTAGTGAAACAATAGCTGTTGTGGACCGAGCGCCGACAAGGTGGCGAGGTTCGCCAGCGCTGTCTCGACATCGCCGGGATAGATGATCACGCCGACATCCGGCAGCGACGGACCGGGCTCGCCAAGCGTCACACGGGCCGCACCGAACGCCTCGGCTGCAGCCGGTGTCTTGCCGTTGCCGGCAATGCGCAGGCTGATCGTCTGGCGGTTGGTTTCGCCGGCCGGCAACACATACGGCCAAGGCAGCGCCAGCGGCCGCACATAGGTCTTGTAGGAGGCATCGGACCAGTTGCGCTGGTCCTCCATTTCGAAAATATCGCCTTCCATGCGGCATTCGGCGGTGACGCCGGGCCGCATCGCATGCGTGATGGCGCGCAAATCCTTGAACGGCTGCCAGGGGTCGATCAGGTCTGGCAGTTTCGTCGCCACCACGCTGCCGTCGGTGTGCTCGACCGTCACCGGGCTGCCGGCGAGGCCGGCGATCGGATGCAGGATGCAGAAGCCGCAGCGGTTGGTCTCGAAATCACTTTCGGGCAGCGCACTGACGTCGAACACCAGCCTGCCGTCCGCCGACCCCTTGATGGTGGCGTGGAAGGCGAGCCGGCTTCCGTTCGGCCCGGCGCAGCTTGCCGTGTAGCTGACGGAGAAAGCATCGGCGTCCTGGTCGATGGTCAGGTCCGTCAACGCGGGTTCGTAGGTGCCCCAGTCGCGGTCGCGCACGATATAGGCGATGGCGCGCAGCACCTCCGTGCCGCCATGGCGGATGGTGCGCAGATTGCCGTTGACGAAATCGGCGCTGAGCGCACCGGCGGTCAGCCGGATCGGTTCGGGCTCCGCCGCGCTTGTGCCGTAGAGGAGGAAGCGATCCCAGGTCATTTCAGCAGGTCGTCGATCCGCACCGGTTGCCGGCTTGCGGCGCCGGCATAGGCCGCCTCGACCAGTGCGAATGTCTTGAGGTTGTCGGCGCCCGAGGTTGCCGGCTCCTTGCCGGCTGCAAGGCTCTCGACCCAGTGCCGCTGAATCGCCAGTACGCTCTCCTGGATGTTGTGCCATGGCCGCGAGGCCCAGGGCAGCAGCGGCGGCGAGATATCGCTGACCGTCGTGCCGCTCTCGCCGGTGAGGGTGAGCTGGTAGCCCTGCGCCAGGCGCAGCGTGCCGTCGCTGCCGTCGATCTCGATCAGCGTCTCGGGAAACGGTTCCACCGCAAGCCTGGTCGCATAGCTGCAGTCGACCACCGAAGTGGCGCCGCTCTTGTGATCTATCAGCATGGTGGCGACATCCTCGCCGGCGATGGCGGGATTGACGCGCGCGGTGCGGGCGGTGAGGCTCGACACGTCGCCGAGCAGGAAACGCGCAATGTCGAGGATATGGATGCCGAGATCCTCGATGATGAAACGCTTGCCCGTTGCCAGATAGGGCTGGCCGGAAAACACGTCATAGGCGGAGCGGAAGGAGATCCGCCCGAAGAAGGGCGTGCCGATCTCGCCGCTGTCGAGCACGGCGCGCACCGCCTGGATCGGCGACTGCCAGCGGAAATTCTCATGCACCATCAGCGGCACGCCGGCCTTGGCGCAGGCCGCGACCATCGCCTTGGCGTCGGCGAGCGTCGGCGCGAAGGGTTTCTGGCAGATCACCGGGACGCGGTGGGCGGCGGCCATCTCGACCAGCGGCCGATGGCTGGCCACGGTGGTGGCGATGTCCACGAAGTCGAGCGTCTCGGCGGCGAACAGCGCCGCTGCGTCGGTGTAGCGCCGCGCCACGCCGAACTGGTCGCCGACGATCCTGAGCCGTTCTGGGTCGCGGTCGCAGATGGCGACGATGGAGGCGCCGTCGATGTCGCGCCAGGCATGCATCTGGTTGACGGCGAAGAAGCCGCAGCCGATCAGCGCTCCACTCAAGCTCGTCATGATCAACCCGCCTTTGCCATCTGCATAAGGGTAACACGCTGCTGAAGCCGGCGCTGCGCCTGGTCGACGACGACGGCGACGATGATGACGAGGCCCTTGATCACCATTTGCCAGAAGGAACTCACGCCCATCATCACCAGCCCGTCCGACAGGATGCCGATGACGAAGGCGCCGACAATGGTGCCGCCGATCGTGCCGCGGCCGCCCGACATCGAGGTGCCGCCAAGCACCGCCGCGGCGATGGCGTTCAGTTCGAAGCTTTCGCCTGTCGCCGGATGCGAGGCCATCAGCTCGGACGAGATGATGAGGCCGACGATCGCCGCGCAGAAGCCGGAGAACATGTAGACGAACATCTTGACCATGTTGACGCGCACGCCGGAAATGCGTGCCGCGCGCTCATTGCCGCCGACGGCGAAGATGTGGCGGCCAAGCGGCGTGTACCGGGCGAGATAGGCAGCCCCCAGCGCCACCACGATCAGGATCCAGATCGACACCGGCAGGCCGACAAGCCTGCCGGCGCCAAGGAAGCCGAAACCGGTGGTGCCGAGTTCCGGCTTGCCGACGAGGTTGGGGAAGGTGCGGCCGTCGGACGACAGCAGCGCCAGGCCGCGCGCCACATAGAGCACGCCGAGCGTGGCGATGAAGGGCGCCACGTTGAGCCTGGTGATCAGCAATCCGTTGACGGCGCCGATCGCGATGCCGACCGCCAGCGTGATCAATGCGATTTCGACCACGTTGAAATAGATGGTGTAGCCGAATTGCAGGTCGATGCCGTTGAGCACGAGATAGCCGGCCACCATGCCGCAAAGGCCGACGATCGAGCCGACCGAAAGGTCGATGCCGCCGGTGATAATGACGAAGGTCATGCCCATGGCGAGGAAGGCGTTGAGCGCCACATGCTTGGCCATCAGGATGAGGTTGGCGGCCGACAGGAAGTTCGGCGCGGCGATGGAAAAGAACACCAGCACGGCAATCAGCGCGATGAAGGTCCTGAGCTTCATCAGCGTCAGCAGCGCCGAGCCGCTGGAGGCCGATGCGGGAGCCGCCCTGGCGGGAATATCAGTCATCAGCGTTGCTCTCCAAATTCTGGGGCAAGATGTGCGGGGCGGGTCCATGGCCGAGCGCAGATGCGGCGACGATCGCGGCCTCGCTCGCCGCGGCGCGGTCGAACATGCCGGTCAGCCTGCCATTGCTCATCACCGCGATGCGGTCGGACAGCGCCATCACCTCGTCGAGGTCGGAGGTTGCGAAGAGGATGCCCAGCCCATCGCGCGACAGCTTGCGCATGGTGCGGAAGACATCGGCCTTGGCGCCGACATCGATGCCGCGGCTCGGCTCGTCCATCAGAAGCACTTTTGGTCCGGTGAGCAGCGCCTTGCCGATCACCACCTTCTGCTGGTTGCCGCCGGACAGCGACGAGACTTCCTGCGCCGGATCGGCGACCTTGATCGCCAGCTCCCGCACCATCTGCGCGACAGCCTGCCGCTCGGCACCGCCACGGATATGGAACAGGCTGACGAAACGCGACAGGCTGGCCAGCGTCAGATTGCTGGCGACCGAGAGGATCGACACCAGGCCCTCGCGTTGGCGGTCTTCCGGGATCAGCGCCAGGCCACGCCGGATGCGTCGCGTCGTGTCGCGTTCCCTGACCTGTTTTCCGTCGATGAAGATCTTGCCGCTGGCATGGCTGTGGCGGCCCATGATGCAGTCGAACAGTTCGCTGCGCCCGGCACCCATCAGGCCGTAGATGCCCAAAATCTCGCCGGCGCGCAGCGACAGCGAGACGTGGTCGACCGCCAGTCCGCCGGTGACGCGCGGCAGGCAGATGTCTTCGGCGCGGAAGATCTCTTCGCCCGGCACATGGCCGTCGGCCTTGGCGAAATCCTTGGCGTCCGAGCCGATCATCTGCCGCACGATCCACTGCGTGTCGACTTGTCTCACTTCCTCTTGGCCGGTGATGCGGCCGTCGCGCAGCACGGTGATGTAGTCGCCGATGCGGATCAGCTCCTCAAGCCGGTGCGAGATGTAGACGATCGCCACGCCGCGCGCCTTGAGGTCGGCGATCACCTTGAACAGGATCTCGACTTCCGCCGCACTCAGCGCCGAGGTCGGCTCGTCCATGATGAGGATGCGCGCGTCGAGCGAGACGGCCTTGGCGATCTCGACCAGCTGCTGCTGGCCGATGCGCAGATCCTCGACCAGCATGTCCGGCCGGATGCCGGCTTCGAGCCGATCGAGGAATTCGCCGGCCCGCCGTTCCTGCGCCTTACGGTCGATCTTGCGAAACCGGTTGGTGATCTCGCGCGTGGCAAAAATGTTCTCGGCGACTGTCATGTTGCCGAACAGGTTCAGTTCCTGGAACACCATGCCGATGCCGCGGTTCACCGCGTCACCGGAGGAGGAGAAGGAGACCTCGTTGCCGTCGAGCAGGATGCGCCCGGCCGTCGGCTGCTCGACGCCGGCGATGATCTTCATCAGCGTCGATTTGCCGGCGCCGTTCTCGCCGACGAGCACATTGACCGCGCCCTTGCGCACCGCGAAATTGGCCTGCTTGACCGCGACGGTGCCGGCATAGACTTTCGAGACGTCTTCCAGCTTCAGGATGATTTCGTGACTGGGCGCCGTGGTCATGGCTTCGGCCCGATCTCGGCCTCCGCCGGGGTCACCAATGGCAGGTCCTGGCCGCCTTCGATCGTGTAGGCGCCGAGCACCTTGGCTGTGCGGCCCTCCAGCGCTTCGCGCGGCAGCTTGGACAGCACGGTCTTGTCGGCATAGGCATTGAAGGCTTTGCCGAACTGGGCGAAGTCGATCTGGTTGGTAAAGTCGTTGAACTGGACGAAGTCGAGGCTGTCTCGAAGTGCGGTTCCGCGCACCGCCGGCCCGATCTGGACGCGCGCATCCGCCTTGCCGTCGCCGTCGACGTCGATATCGATGGTGCCCGCGCGCGACTGTGTGTTGGCGGCGACGATCTTGCCCTCGACGCGGACCGCGAAAGTCCACGGCGAATTCGCCTGCTTCTTGGGGTTGCCGTATTTGGCGCCGGCCGCTGCCTGGTCGGTCTTCGCCAGCGCATGGACCTCGGCAAACGGCCCGGCCTTCTGCTGCAGATAGGGGATGACTTTCGAGGCCCAGATATCCTCGACCATCTTGTCCGGGTTGAAGCCGGACGCGTTGCCTGCGCCATCTTGGGCCGATGGCGTCGGCAGGATCTTGCAGGCGCCGAGGCCGAGGCCGGCGGCCAGCGCAAGGATCGGCCCAATCGCTTTGATCGGCCAAGTCGCCCTAATCCGCCAGGTCGGGTTGTTCAGCATGAAGGTCAAAGCATCCCGGTGAAAAAGGAGGCGAGGGACGAACCCTGGGTTCGTCCCTCGCTGTTTGCGTCGCGCCGGTTCAGTTCTTCAGCGCGAAGGTTTCCAGCTTGGCTGCATTGTCGCCATTGACGAGCACGCAATCCATCAGCTGCTTTTCCTTCTCGGGCGACTTCTTGTTCTTGATGAAGTCGTTGGCCTGCTCGACTGCCATCTGTGCCTGGGCGTAGGCCGGCTGCAGCACCGTCGCCTTGATGCCGCCTGATGTGATGGAGTCGCGCACATCGTTGGAGCCGTCGAAGCCGACGACGATGACATCCTTGCGATTCGCCGCGGCGAGCGCCGCATAGGCACCCATCGCCATCGTGTCGTTGCCGGAGATCACGCCCTTGATGTCGGGATTGGCCTGCAGGATCGATTCCATCTTGGAGTAAGCCTCGGTCTGGCTCCAGTTGGCCGATTGCTGCGCCACCATCTTCAGGTCCGGATAGTCATTGATGACGTCGTGATAGCCCTTGGAGCGGATACCGGCATTGGTGTCGGATTCCTTGCCGACCAGTTCGACGAAGTTACCCTTCTCGCCCATCAGCTTGACGAACTCCTGCGCGCCGAGCTGGGCGCCCTGATAGTTGTTGGAGACGATCTGCGCCACGGCGACGCCGGTGGCGTTGATCTCGCGGTCGATCAGGAAGGAAGGGATACCGGCATCCTTGGCCTTCTGCACCGCCGCGACAGTGGCGTCGGCGCCGGCATTGTCGAGGATGATTGCCTTGGCGCCACGGCCGATCGCGGTGTCGATTAGTTCGGACTGCTTGTTGGCGTCGTCGTCATGCACCAGCACCAGCGCCTCATAGCCGAGTTCCTTGGCCTTTGCCTCGGCGCCGACAGCCTCCGCCTTGAAGAACGGATTGTCGTGCGAGGGGGTGATGATGGCGATCAGGTCGGCCGCGAAGGCCGGCGCCGCCGTGCCGAGTGCCAGTACGCTGGCGAAGGCCGCAAGCGTCATTCTGCGAGTGAGTTTCATGAAGTCCTCCCGTTAAAAAGCTCGTGCCTTGATCGCGCAAGGCTGATGCATTGAATTGGTCAGGCTGCGGATCGCGCCGGATTCAAAAGCCGCGTGCCGGCTTATCCTGAACGGATCGTCGCTCCCCAGCCGTCCTCCACTCGTCCAGGTTTCCCAGCAGACCTGATGGATCCGAGTTCCCGAACAGCTTAGCCAACTGGTATAATGAGTCAACCACTATTTCAGATGATCTGTATGTGAGTGGTTGATGCTTTTCCCTTCTCCCCTTGTGGGAGAAGGTGGCCGAGCGAAGCTCGGTCGGATGAGGGGTGCTCCAGGGAACACCAACGTCTCACTCCGCTGGAACACCCCTCAACCGTCTCGGCGCTGCGCGCCGATCCACCTTCTCCCAGGGGGAAGGGAGAACCGAGCCCGCCCTCTCATGTAATCCGCTGAATGCTGGCGGCGATTTCTTCTGGTTCGAAGACACGCTTCCAGTCGTCGCGCATCAGCACCGGTTTGCCGAATTCGATGGCCTTGTTGCAGGCATCGGAGAACACGCCCTTGGTCTCGCCGAAGATGACGGCGCCGAGCACATTCATGTGGCCGAGCAGGAAATCGAGCGCGGCCTGCCGGTCGACGCCGCGCGCCACGACCTCGTCGAGGGCTTCCTTCATGACGACGAGCAGCGAGGCGCACACCGTCTCCGAAAGGCCGGGCTCCAGCAGCGCCATATGTTCGACCGTGACACGGTGCGAGCGCATCACCGGCGCCCAGATGATCTGGGCGATCTTCTCGCCCTTGGCGTAGTCTTCCTCCGGCCCTTGCATCAGGGCGCTGACGAAATGCTGCCTGGCCTTCACGCCGCCAAAAAAATCCTTCTTGGCGGCCATGTCGGTCTCGTCGTTGAAGATCGGCGGATGGCAGGGATGGGTCACGAAATAGGTGAGGTCGGGACGATCGGGCAGGTGTCCGGCAAAGGGGGCCGCCGCGTCGAGCACGATCACCATCGTGCCTGAGGCAAGCTTGCTTTCGATGCTTGCGGCGACCTTGCCGATATGCGTGTCCGGCACTGCCAGGATCACGACCTCGGCACCTTCGAGGGCCTCGTCGACGCCGACCGCATCGAAGCCCAGACCGGTTTTCAGCCGCTCCTTGCCCGCCTCGCTGATCTCGACGTGGCGGATCGTGTAGTCCGATCCGCGAAAATTGGTCGACAGGCGGTAGCCCATTTTCCCGCCCGCACCGAACAGCGCAATCGTTGTCATCTGGCTTTGCTCCTTGAACCCTGGGCGATCGTCGCGCGATCGTCAACTTATATACTGGTATGATCACTCTACCATAATTTGGCAAGTGGAATTGTCGACCTGGCCCGTCACTCCGGCACAGACGCGGCCGCATCTGCCGGCGGCCTCGGCGTCGCGCCGTCGGCAGGTTCGGTCGTCGCGCGCCGCGCCAAGGCCTGTCGGCCGGCCAGCGCCAGGACGAAGATGACGACAATGCCCTGGACGATGTCCTGGGCGCCGGGCGGCAGCCCGATAATCTGCATGGTCGTCACGATCAGGATGAGCAGGATGCTGGCGAACAGCGTGCCGAGCGCCGTCGCCGAGCCGCCGAAGATCAGCGTGCCGCCGAGCACCACGGCGGCGATCGACTGCAAGAGGTAGGGTTGGCCCATTTCGAGGAAGGCGCCGCCAATATAGGCGCCGAGCAACAGACCGTCGAGCGAGGCCAGCACCGACGAGATGATGAAGGCTGCCGCGATCACCCGGCCGTTGTTGATGGCGGCGAGGCGGGCGGCCGTGCGGTTCTGGCCGACCGCCGACAGCAGCTGGCCGAACACGGTGTAGCGAAGAACGAAGGAAGCCGCCGCCACGCCGAGGATGGCGATGATGGCCATGATCGGAACACCGGAGATGCGGCCCGTCGCCAGATCCTTGAGCGCCGGGCTGACGGCAAAGCCGGGGATCGCCTTGTTCGACAGCAGCGTCGCGGTCGCCAGCACATAGCCGGTGGCAAGGGTCGCGATGATCGCCGGAATGCCGAGGCCGACGACGAGCAGCGAATTGAGCAGCCCGACCGCGAGGCCGAGCAGGACGGTAGCGGCGACGCCAATGGCGAGGTTGGCATCCTGGCCTTTGATGGTGAGCAGCGCGACGAAGGCGCTGAGCGTGATCACCGAGGCGACGGAAAGGTCGATATTGCCGCGCCCGGTGGTGACGACGAACATCTGGCCGATGCCGACGACGGTCAGGAACGAAGCCGACAGCACGATGCCCGACAGGCTGGACAGGCTGAACCGGTTGGTGACGACGGAGAGCACCAGCCAGAGCAGGAGTACGCCGATCGCCGCCCAGATCCAGCGGTTTTTCTGGGCCCAAAGGGTGAAGGTGGATAGCGCGTTCATTGTTCGCTCCGGCGGTCCGCGGTCAGGCCGCGCAACGTCAAGAGCGCGATCAGGATCAGCCCTTGCGTCGCGGCGTTGAAGTCGCTGCTGACATTGAGCGTGCCGAGCAGCGCGCCGATCAGCGACAGCGTCACCGCGCCGGCGATGGCGCCGACCGGCGAGACGATGCCGCCGAGCAGTGAACAGCCGCCCATCACCACGGCGGCGACGCTGAGCAGCGTGAACGAATTGCCGGAGTTGATGTCGCTTGCCGTGTTGATTGCCGTCAGCGACAGGCCGGCGGCCGCCGCGAACAGCCCGGCGATGAGATAGCGCACCAGCGCGTAGCGTGTCGGCGACCAGCCCGAGCGGATCATCGCGGTGGGATTGTTGCCGAAGCCGCGCAGCACCACGCCGAGCGGCAGCCGGTCGATCGCCAAGACCACCAGGGCGACCGCGGCGATGAGGATGATGGATGTCGGCAGGAAGTCGAATGACCAGCCGAACAGCGCCGTCAGCCAGTCGGGGCTGGCGCCGCCCGGCGTCGGCTGCAGCGCATAACCCAGCCCCACCCAGATGAACGAAGCGCCGAGCGTGACGACGATGGCCGGGATCTTGCGCGCCTGGATCAGCCCGCCGAGACCGGCGTAGGCGGCGACCGCCGCCAGAAGCGCCAGCGCACCGAGCCATGGCTGATCGTAGAGCAGCGTAGCGCTGAGCACGCTGACCAAGCCGGCGAAGGCGCCGACGCCGAGATCGATTTCGCTGCCGCCGACGATGAACATCTGCGCCGCCGTCACCAGCACCAGCGATAGTGCCGGCATCAAGAGCAGGTCGAGGCCGAAGATCGAGGCGACCGCCGGATTGGCCGAGATCATCACCGCCAGAACGGCGGCGAGGCCGATGAAGGGGGCTGCGTTCACCAGCCTGCGGACCAGCCCGGCCGCGCCGGCCTTACCTTGCGCGGCATCGGCGCGCTTGTCCGCCTGCTGGACGAAAGATGCCCCGACGATCGCCGCTTCGGTGATCGCCTCGCCGGTCAACTCCTTGACGATCCGCCCGCCCGCAAAGACCAGCACGCGGTCGCAGGCCAGCAATTCTGCATCCTCGGTGGTGTGCCAGACAAGTGTCCGTCCGCTGCGTGCGATGTCGTTGCACAGCCGGTAGAAATCCTGCTTGGTGGCGATGTCGACGCCGCGCGTCGGATCGTCGAGCAGGATGATCGGCGTATCGGCGACAAGCGCGCGGGCAACCAGCGCCTTTTGCTGGTTGCCGCCGCTCAGCTCCAGAATGTTGGAGCCGAAGCGGTTTTCGTCGAGCCGCAGCCGGGCGGCGGCGTCGGCCGCGGCCTCACGGTTGACCCGGTCCGAGACCAGGCCCAGCGACGGGCGGCGCGCGAGGCTGCCGATGGAGATGTTGCCGAGCACGCTCCACAGCGGGAACACGCCTTCCTTCTGGCGGTCGCCGGCGATGAAGCCGGCTTCGGCGGTGCGGGTGACGGCGGCATCCTTTGCCGGATTGGGCTTGAAGATGGCATGCAGCAAATCCTTTTGGCCGCTGCCCTCGAGCCCCGCCAGCCCGACGATCTCGCCGCGCGCGATCTCGATGTCGCGGCCGAGTCCGGATGTCAGCGCACCGGACAGCCGCACCAATGCACCCCCGGCGCTGGCGGCGGTGGCGCCATGCTGGTGGACCGAATTGGCGTCGCCGCCCATGAGCTGCACCAGTCTGCTGATCGACGTATCGGCCACGTCGCCGCGCCAGGCGGTGCGTCCGTTGCGCAGCACGACAATTTGCGCGGCGATGTCGATGATTTCCTGCAGCTTGTGGCTGATGAAGATGAAGGCAAGGCCAGCCTTGGCCCGCTCGCGGATGAAGGCCCGCAACTGCTTGGAGCGATCGAGATCGAGCGAGGAGGTCGGCTCATCGAGAACGATGAGCCTGACGCCGGGCGTCGCGGCGGCGCGTGCGATCTCGACCATCTGCCGTTCGGCGATGGAGAGCTGACCGACGTCCGCGTTCACATCGATTGTGTTGCCGGGGAAGACGGCATCGAGCGCCGAGCGCGCGCGGCCTCTGTAAAGCCTCCGCCAGCCCGGGCGGCTTGCCGCGTCCTGCGGCGTCTCCAGAAAGAAGTTCTCGGCCACGGACAGGTTGGCGCACAGCGACAGTTCCTGATGCACCATGCGGATGCCGCGCCGTTGCGCTTCCGCCGTGTTGTAGTCGGTGAAGTCAAGCGCCTGGCCGGCGAAAGCGATCGAGCCCAGGGTCGGCCACATCGTGCCGCAGAGAATGCGCATCAGCGTCGACTTGCCGGCGCCGTTGCCGCCGACGAGGCCGATGATCTCGCCGGCCGAAACGGCAAGATCGATCTCGGCATTCGCCAGCGTCGGCCCGAAACTCTTGGTGATCTGTGAAAGCGAGACGATTTCCTGCCGGATCGAAGCGGCGGGCGCCATGGCGGCTGCACGCCTTTGATCGGCAACGGCGAGATGGGACATTCGTCCTCCGTTTCTTCACGGCCAAGGATCGGGCGCCATCCGGCGTCCGATCCATTGTGCTGGACGCGTTACTTGCTCAGCAGGTTCTGCTTGACCCAGTCGAGCGAATAGCTGGGGCTGATGATCTGGCCGCCCGGCAGCTTGGCATAGTCCTTGAGGTTGCTGGCATCGACGGTTGCGACAGGCATGATCATCATCTTGGGCGCCTTGGCGCCTTTGAGCAGGGACAGGCCGAGCCAGAAGGCAGCGCCGCCAATGCCTGGCGTCGTGTTCATCGAGACCGTCTGGTAACCGTTCTTGGCGTTCTCGTCGGCCCACCATTTGACGAAGTCGGTGCCGCCGCCACCTTCGATGATTGGCATCTTGCCGGCATAGTCGCCGCCATACTGGACGAAGGCCTGTGCGATGCCGACGTCGTCGCTGCCGCCCTGGCCGAGCACGGCGTCGACATGCGGCAACGAGGGCAGCACATTGGCGATCGCGGCCTGCGCCACCGAAGCGGTCGCCTGGCCATAGACGGTGGCCACCACCTTGATGTCGGGATATTTCGCCAGCACCGACTGCTGCGCATTGAACATGTCGTTGTCGGGCGCCGAGCCCTTGACGCCGCGCACCTGGATGACGTTGCCCTTGCCGTCGAGCATCTTGAATACGGCCTCTGCCTGGGTCGCCTTGTAGCCCTTGAAGTCGAAATTGAGCTGGTAGTTGCAAGGCGCCGACGCGACCGAATCGAAAGAGACGACGATGATGCCGGCCTTGCATGCTTTTTCGATGATGCCGTTGACCGCGGTTTCCGAGGCGGCGTCGACCGCCAGCACGTCGACCTTCTTCAGGATCAGTTCGGCGATCTGGCTGTTCTGCTGCGCCACCGAGCCGTCGCCGTTCATGATGATGTAGTCGGCGATCTGGCCGGCGGCCTTGGCTTCCTTGGCCGAAGCCTCGAACGCTTCCACCATCTGGTGGCGCCAGGTATTGCCGTAATAGGCATTGGTCAGCGCGATGACCGGTTTGTCCGACGACGCCATTGCTGGCAGCGTCACAACACTGATCAGCGCGGCGCTGGCCAGCGCCGCCACGATTGAACGTTTCATTGTATCTCCTCCCAGAAAAACCATAGGACGCAGCGCATCTGCTGAGGATCACGCTATGTCAGGTACATATTATACCAGCATACCAAATAGGCAAGGGCGTTTGCTTTCCCCCGCGAGGCGTAAGCCTGTCCCAGGCGTCGAGTGATGGTTTCGGCGGTACGCTCGGCCATGCTTTTGGGGGCGGCATCAAGCCGAACCAGATCAAGCAAATGCGATTCCAGGATGGTCTTCAGCCTGCCATCGTCCGAATGAAATCGCGGAAGTGGCCTGTCGAGGAAGGCCCCAGGCGACCACAGCGGTTCGCCAAGGGCCTATGGGTTCAAGCGAGGTTTTCTCCCATGCGGGTGAAGCGGGCCGGGTCGGCCTTCTCCATCCGCAACGCCAGGAGGTATCCCACCACGGCGGCAGCCGGGATCAGTGCCGGCAAAATGATCCCGAGCGCAACGCCGGTGGTACCGGTAAGATCGCCGAAATGCACGAAGATGTAGACGAATTCCTCGTAAGTGACGTCGATCGTCTGGGTGGAACATTCGTTAAAGTCGGCCTGCCAAGGCAGGCCGCTGAGCTTGGTCAGGTCGCCCGGCTGCAGACCTGTATCGAAATCGCCGCCTTGCGACAGCGAGTCCGAGGCATAGGCGATATAGCCTTCCTCGCTCACGCCGGCGCGAAGTACAACGATAAGACGAAGAAATATGTTTGTAAAAGACTATATTTGGGAGGGTTTCAAAGTGACATAAATTTTATATATTTGTTGCTCCGGCTAACCTATTTTTCTGTACATTAGCTCTATCGCAAGAAGGATAAAAACACAAATGCTTAGGAAGAAAAATCAATGGCTTGGTATGGTCGGGCTGGATGATCTACATCTGACCGCAGCCTTGCAATATTCCCTGAGCGCGACCGACCAGCCGTTTTTCGTGCATCTAGAGGCCGATCGTTTCGCTGGGCTTTGCCGTCAGGATCGGTTCTCCTCCATTGTCATGGCCTCACATTCGCGAGCGCCGGCCGCGCGTACCTCATCGGCAATGTCGGCGCCCGCGCGTCACAACCACTGATGCAGGGCAAAGGTGGACAAGCGACCTTCCAGGTGCGCTGTATCTCTCTCGGGATTGGCACTGCCCTCGCGGGCGTTGATGAAGGTACTTTTGAAACGGCTTCTCTGCCACGTCGGTGCGACTCTGAAGACTGAGGCCGACGCGGTTACTGAGAACCTACTCTTTCTCAGTGGCGGTTTCTTTCGATCATCGCTATCAGGCAATCGGCAGCTTGCGTGCCGCTGAGGCCCAGATCCCGTACGCTGTTCATGTGATTGCGCCCATCCAGGCAGAGGTTGCGGACACCGTGCCCCTGCGCGCGCAAGAGTGTTGCGAAGTCGGCCGCCTGCTGGTGAAAAGGTGGCGTTTCCTGATCTCCGACGAGAATGGTCGCTGCCGTGTTCGGGTCATGCCACCGCGTCATTGGCGTGAAGGCAACTGCCTCTTCGTCGGTGATGCCGATCAACGGCTCGAGGAAGGACGTCTGCAGCGGCTTCAGGTCGTAGAGGCCGCCCAGCAGCAGCGCTGCATGGATGCGCGATGGCATGGGCGTCTTTTCGAACAGGAAGGTGGCAAGGTGCGCGCCCGCAGAATGGCCACTGACGCTCAGCCGACTGGGATCGCCGCCGTGGCCGGCGATGTTGTCCAGCACCCATTGTTTGGCGCGTCGGACCTGCTCGACAATCTCTGCCATCCGGACCTCGGGCATCAGCGCATAGTCGACAATGACCGCAATCGCGCCGGCTTTGGTGACTGTCTCCGCGACATAAGAATAGTCGCTCCTGGAAAACATGCGCCAGTAGCCACCATGGATGAAGATGTGCACTGGAAGGTCGCTGCGCCTTCCCAGGGGAAAGAACAGGTCGAGCCTCTCGGCTTTGCCTTCACCGTAGGGGACATCGGCGACCATGGGCAGCGTCGCCCGGGTTGCAGCGCTGCGCGCCACGATATCGGCGACGATATCGTCAAAGTCGGCAACGTGATCGCGTGTGCGGAAGGGGTCTCTCGGCATGGGTGCCCGATCAGAAGGTGACGGCGATGTATTTCGCCTCCATGAATTCAGCGATGCCGTGGTGCTGGCCGCCTTCGCGGCCAAGGCCGCTTTGCTTGACGCCGCCGAAGGGCGCCGCCGGATCTGACATCAGCCCCCGGTTGAGGCCTATCATACCGGCCTCGATACCCGACGCCACACGCATGCCGCGCCCCACATCGCGCGTATAGATATAGGCTGCAAGGCCATATTCCGTGTCATTGGCGTATGCGATGGCCTGGTCCTCGGCTTCGAACATGGTGATGGGCGCCACCGGCCCGAAAATCTCCTCATGCGCCATGTCGGCTTCGGGCGAAACCGCAGACAGCACCGTCGGCGGGTAGAAAAAGCCTTCGCGGTCCAAAATCGAGCCGCCGCAAAGCACCTTGGCTCCCCGCTCAATCGCGTCTTTGACGAGACGGTCGATCTTGTCCACGGCCTTTCTTGTGATCATCGGACCGCACTCCGTATCGGCATTGGTGCCCGCTCCCACTTTGAGCGCCGCCATGCGCTTGGAAAGGCCGTCGGCGAACGCGTCATGAATGCCCGACTGCACATAGATGCGGTTGGCGGCGGTGCATGCCTCGCCGGCATTGCGCATCTTGGCGATCATGGCGCCGTCGAGCGCCGCATCAAGATCGGCATCGTCGAACACGACAAAGGGCGCATTGCCGCCGAGCTCCATCGAACAGGAGATGACATGCTTGGCAGCCTCGGCAAGCAAGGTTCGGCCGACACCAGTCGATCCGGTGAAGGAGAGCTTCCTGACGCGCGGATCGGCCAGCATGGCGAAGGTCAGCGGGCCGGGACTGGTCGTGGTGATGACGTTGACGACGCCGGCCGGCACCCCGGCCTCGCTGTAGAGCGCGGCCAAGGCGTAGGCCGTCAGTGGCGTTTCGCTGGCAGGTTTCAGGATCACTGTGCAACCGGCCGCCAATGCCGGCGCAATCTTCCGGGTCGCCATCGCGGCCGGAAAGTTCCAGGGCGTGATCAGCACGCAGATCCCAATCGGCTCATAGTCGACCACGATCCGGTTGGTGCCGGACGGCGCGGTGCCGAACTCCCCGGTGATGCGGACGGCCTCTTCGGCGTTCCAGCGGAAGAATTCGGCCGCATACGCGACCTCGCCGCGCGCGTCGCGCAACGCTTTGCCGTTCTCCAGCGCGATCAGCATGGCGAGCGTTTCAGACCGTTCGACCATGAGTTCGAAACAGCGTCGAAGGATTTCCGAGCGCTTGCGCGGCGCCGTCTCCCGCCATCCTTTGGCGGCCCTGGCCGCAGCCTTGACCGCGGCTGCGGCATCCTCGAGCGTTGCATCGGGAACCGCCGCGATCACGGCCCCGGAGGACGGATCGACGACATCGATGAGCCGGCCGTCGGAAGAGGGGCGCCACATGCCGCCGATGTAAAGCCCGTGCGAAAACCGGCGCACGTCATAGCCATCCTGGTCGATCTGCTGGGCAAGGTTCATCATCTTGTTCCGTTCGCTCAATGGGCGCAGGCCGCGAGATCGCCGTCATGGGCCGCCTGAACTAGGCGTCGCATGGTGGCGAGATCGAAGGGGCGCGGATTGTTCTTGATGAGTCGGTCGATGCCGAGCGCCTGCTCGGCGGTCCAGTCGAGCTTATCGGCGGGCAGGCCGAGATCCGCCAACGTCGAGGTGATGCCGATCGCGGCGAACAGCCGCCTGATCTCTTCGATGGCAGCGCCGGCCTGTTCGTCGTCACTGCGCCCATCCGCGGAGAGCCCGAGCGCGCGGCCGATCTCGGCCATTTCAGCAGCAGCCACACGCCTGTTGTAGGTCATGACGTAGGGCATCATGGTTGCTACCCCCAAGCCGTGCGCGGTGTGCGTAAGCGCCCCGGCGGGATACTGTACGGCATGCGCCGCCGCCGTACCGGCGGTGCCGAACGCACACCCTGCCGCCAGTGCGCCCATCATCACATCGGCACGCGCATCGGCGTCAGTGCCGTCCGTGCAGGCTTTCTGCAGACTGCGCCCCAGCAGCTTTATGGCCAGCAGCGCGAAATGATCCGTCAGCGCGGTCTTGCCTATGAACACGTGCTTTTGCGGCAGGTCCGGGTCCTCGCCGCGCCGCATGGCGGTGAAAGCCTCGATCGCATGGGTCAAGGCATCGGCGCCGGCGATCGCGGTGAGGGCAGGGGGGCAGGTCATCGTCAGTTCGGGGTCGCACAGAGCGACGGCCGCGATCAGATAAGGGCTGGATATGCCGACCTTGAGCGTCCGGTCGGGATCGGAAATCACGGCGACCGGTGTCACCTCGGAGCCAGTGCCTGCCGTGGTGGGCACCGCGATCAGCGGCAGCGTCGGGCCGGGAACCTTGAACTCCCCATAGTAGTCCTGGAGTTTGCCGCCATGGCTGAGCAGCAAGGCGGCGCATTTGGCGAAATCGAGACAACTGCCGCCGCCGATGCCGATCACCATTTCGGGCCGGAACCCCTTCGCCTCGTCGACGCAGATGCTGACTGTGTCACGCGGCACGTCGGGGAGGACGCGGTCGTGTGCCAGCACCTCCATCGAGGCCGCCTGGAGCGATTTGACGATCTCCGCGAACACCGCGGTGCCGGCGAAGCGCTCGTCGGTACAGACCAGCGCGCGCCGTCCGAATCTGCTGGCGACTGTCGGCAGCGCATGACGCTGGCTCTTCCCGAACAGGATTTCACGCGGAAGCCGGAGGGCGGCGAAGAGGCTCATGATGATCTTTTGTCCTTTGACGGCGGCGGCTCAACTGGGAATTGGGAAAGGCTATCGCGACGGACCTGCCATCTGTCCGCAACGCCGCTTGAACGCACTGCGGCGACGCCCATGTGACGGCTCAAAGAGGTATCTGCTTTTAAATCGTATAGGATATAGGATTGCATCTGCTGGAGCATCGTGTTAGCAGTCCTCACTGTCAAGGGGCAAAAAAATGCAGACCGTGAGCTTAACCGACACGACTGAAACGACCGCCGGCGGCGGTCGCATCCAGCGCTCCAACAGCCTGGTCGAGGATGTTTACGAAGCGATCTTCGCGCAGCTTATGGCGCTGAAGATCGCGCCGGGCTCACGCATCACCGTTGATAGCCTGGTCAAGGAATTCAACGTCTCGCACACACCTATCCGCGAGGCGCTCGGCCGCCTCGAAGGCGAAGGCCTGGTGCTCAAGACGCATCTCATTGGTTATCGCGCAGCACCCCAGATTACCCGGCGCCGTTTCGACGAATTGTACGAGATGCGCCTTCTGCTCGAGCCGCATGCTGCGGCCAAAGCCGCCGCTGCCATGGACGAAGCAAAGCTCAACACTTTGCTGGAAGCGGCCGGCGTGATGTCACGGCGCGAGGGCAAGGACGATCGCCTGCGCTATTCGAATTTCGCCCGGCAGGACGCGATCTTCCACGACAAGATCATGGAGTTTTCAGAAAACGAACTCATTCGGGAGACGTTGAGCCACCAGCACACCCACTTCCACATCTTCCGCTTGATGTACCATTCCCGGGTGACCGAGGAAGCGCTCGACGAACACGAGGCGATTCTCGCCGCATTCGGTAGGGCCGACGCGGACGCCGCCCAAGAGGCGATGCGCGTCCATATCGAGCATTCCCGCGATCGCTTGCTTCCGGCATTTGATTGAGGCCGGAATCGATGTCCTTTGCCGGTGTGCGGCGCCGTCAAGCTCGATGCGCCGCTGATCAACCAGGCCAACGCCAAGGAATACTATTTCCCGGACTCGCCATTCTGACCCGATCCGATTTCACCGAAAGGCAGGCCGCGATCTGCGCCTTGCCCAGCCCAAAACATTGAGAGGAAGAGCCATGCCAGGTAAAAAAATACTGATGCTGACCGGTGAGTTCACCGAGGAATACGAAATCTTCGTCTATCAGCAGGCGATGGAAGCCGTCGGTCACACCATCCACGTGGTTTGCCCGGATAAGAACGCCGGAGACCTGATCAAGACCTCGCTGCACGATTTCGAGGGCGACCAGACCTACACCGAAAAACTGGGCCACTATGCGCTGATCAACAAGACGTTCTCGGAAGCCGAGAGACAGCTCGATCAGTATCATGCCGTCTATTGTGCTGGCGGTCGTGGCCCTGAATATATCCGCACCGACAAGCGCGTTCAGGCGATCGTTCGTCATTTTCACGAAGCTCAGAAGCCGATCTTCACGATCTGCCATGGCGTTCAGGTTCTCATTGCCGTCGATGGCGTCGTGCGCGGCAAGAAGGTTGGTGCATTAGGGGCATGCGAGCCGGAGGTGACACTCGCCGGCGGCACCTACATCGATCTGTCTCCGACAGAGGCCTATGTCGACGGCACAATGGTTTCGGCCAAAGGCTGGACAGCCCTCGCAGCCTTCATCCGCGAATGCCTGAAGGTGCTGGGAACGGAAATCCGGCATAACTAAGGATCGTCCAAGCAGACTTGGAGCGGTTCACCCATCCTGGTTTGAAGTTGCACCGCTCCAAGTGCACAAAGTTTTGGTCGAGACGCGCTGGTGATCCATACGCTAGATGGTTCTGCTAGCGCCTTGCGCTGCGCCACGCCTCGTATTCTGCGCGGGCGTCGTCATGCAGTGGATAATAGCGTTGCAACGGGGCGCCCTGGAGGAGCTTCTCGCGCGAGAACTCTTCCCAATCGTGATGCTTCTTCGCTTCGTCGATGACCTTTGCTGCCATTGCCACGGGAACCACCACCACGCCGTCATCATCGGCGACGATGATGTCGCCGGGGATCACCGTGACACCGCCGCAAGCGATCGGAACGTTGACGGCATTGGGATAGATGCTGGTCTGTACATGATAGTTGGGCGTCCAGCCGCGCAGCCAAAGCGGCAGGTCGAGCTTCTCGACATTGGGCCGGTCGCGCATACACCCGTCGATCACGATGCCCGCGCCGCCTCTGCCCTTGAAATAGGTCGACATCATATCGCCGAAGACGCCCGAGCTCATGTCGCCGCGCGCGTCGACCACGACCACATCGCCCTCCTGGGCGTGATAGAGCACGTGCCGGTGCAGTTGCGTCTCCGGGTCGGCGTATTCTCCTTCGTTGAAGAGGTCCGGCCGCTGCGGCAGGAACTGCAGCGTCAGCGCCGGCCCAACGATCGACTTGCCGTGGTTCTGCGCCACCGGTCCGACCATATGCGGATTGCGGAAGCCCATATGGCCGAGCGTGCCGGCAACCGTCGCGGCGCCGATCTCCCTCAATCCCTCGATCAGATCCTTGGACGGCCGGATGATGTCGGAGGTATGCGTCATGGTGAACTCCGGTTGAAATTGAACTACCAGTTGGTGACAGAACCGTCGCGGCGCTTGAGGTGGGGCGCTTCCCAGAAACGGAAACTCTGCGCCTGGATCGCCGCCTCGTTGACCTCGACGCCGAGCCCCGGCAGATCGCCGACCGGATAGGCGGGGCCGTCGAGTTGTGGTTGCACCGGGAAGAACTCGGAGCTGTCGAAGCCCAGCTTCCTTTCCGGCACTCTGGTCTCGAGCCAGGCGAAATTGGCGACTGCGGCGGCCAGATGCACGGTCGCGGCCGTGCACACCGGGCCGAGCGGATTGTGCGGCATCAGATCGACATAGTGCGCTTCGCTCCAGCCCGCGACCTTCATCGCTTCGGTGAGCCCGCCGACATTGCAGATGTCGAGCCGGTTGAACTGATGGATGCCGCGTTCGATGTAGGGCAGGAACTGCCACTTGCTGGCAAATTCCTCGCCGATGGCGAACGGAATGTCCGTCATCGTGCGCAGCGATTCGTAGGCCTCCGGTGTCTCGTCGCGTATCGGCTCCTCGAGGAAATCAAGCACGCCGCGACCTAGCTTGTTGCAGAAGCTGGCCGTCTCGGCCACCGACAGCCGATGATGATAGTCGATGCCGAGCACGACCCCGTCGCCCAGCGCCTCGCGGGCCTTGTTCAGCATCCGCGCGGTCACGCCGATCGACTCGCGCGGCTCGAAAATGTCCTTGCTGCTTTGCCCGGCGGGGAAGAAGCGGATCGCCTGCCAGCCCTGCGCGCGCAACTCCCGGGCTCGTTCGATGGCAACATCGCCCTCGGCCTCGTCTCCGGTTGAGGCAAAGGTGGGGATACGGTCGCGCTGCTTGCCGCCGAGCAACTCGTAGACCGGCACCCCCAGCGCCTTGCCCTTGATGTCGTGAAGGGCGATGTCGATGGCGGAAATCGCTGCCTGTAGAACGCGCCCGCCTTCGAAGTACTGGCTGCGATAGGCCTCCTGCCATATCCGCCCGATCTGCATGGGGTCGCGGCCGATCAGGAACTCGCGATAGTGCTCGACGGCGCCGGTCACCGCCCTCTCGCGGCCGCTCAAGCCGCTCTCGCCCCAGCCGAAGATACCTTGGTCGGTCTCGATCTTGACGAGCATTTGGTTGCGCGTTCCTACCCACACTGGGTAGGGCTTGATCGCGGTAATCTTAAGCTTCCCGGTCATCCGGCCCCCATTCCATACGCCCCCGCCTTGTCTCAGTCAGCCTCGAGAGCCATTTCAGTTTCGCCGTCGAACAGGTGCATCCGCTCTTGGTCGAACTCGAGCCAGATCTGCTCGTCTGGCGCGACGGCGATGGTCGGCGGTACGCTGACGTTGACGATGGCGCCGGACAGGAACGCCTGCACGAAGGTGATGTCTCCGGTAGGCTCCACCGTGTAGGCCTTGGCAGGGACGCTGCCTGGCACCGCGCTCTTGTGCAGCTTGATCGTCGAATGACGTGCGCCGAGCACGACTTTCTTGGTTGTTGCCCGCGCGACCTTCTGGGCATTGCGCGGCGAGAGCTCGAGGCTCCAGCGCTCCGCGCCCGTCAGCACGGTGTTGCCGTTTGTCGTCGATGCTTCCAGCGGAACAAGGCTCATCGCCGGGCTGCCGATGAAGCTGGCGACGAACATGTTCACCGGATGGGCAAAGACCTGCGCCGGTGAATCGTATTGTTGCAGGTAGCCGCCGTTCATCACCGCCATCCTGTCTGCCATGGTCACGGCTTCGAGTTGGTCGTGCGTCACGTAGATGATCGTGGCCTTGAGGTCCTGGTGGAAGCGCTTTATCTCCGACCGCATTTGCACGCGCAGTTTTGCATCGAGATTGGAAAGCGGCTCGTCCATCAGGAACACAGCGGGATCGCGGACGAGGGCGCGGCCCAGGGCCACACGCTGCTGCTGCCCGCCCGAAAGTTCGCGCGGCTTGCGCTCGAGCAACTGTGTCATGTCGAGTACGCGCGCCGCTTCCTTGACCTTCCTGTCGATCTCGTCCTTGGGCAGTTTGCGCATCTGCAGCGGGAACGCGAGGTTCTTATAAACCGACTTTTGTGGGTAGAGCGCGTAGTTCTGGAACACCATTGCGATGTCCCGGTCCTTCGGGTCGAGGTCATTGACCACCCGGTCTCCGATGACGATATCGCCCGACGTGATCGGAATCAGACCCGCGACGAGATTGAGGGTCGTTGTCTTGCCGCAGCCTGACGGACCGACGAGCGCAACGAACTCGCCGTCATTGACGGTCAGCGAAACCTCGTTGACGGCTTTGAAGCTGCCATAGGTCTTGACGAGATCTTTGAGGACCACATGGGCCATCGGCAACTCCCTAGTGCTTGACCGCGCCTTCTGTGAGGGCGCGTACGAAGTATCGTTGCAGGACGAGGAACAGCACCACGACGGGCACGCTCATGATAAAGCTGGCTGCCATCAGGCCTGGAAAGTCCGTCGTGTTTTCCGAGAAAAAGCGCTGGATGCCGACCGGCAACGTCAGTTGCTCGTTCTTGGAGAGGAAGGTGTAGGCGTAGATGTACTCGTTCCACGCGCCGATGAAGGAATAGATCGCCGTAGCGATGATTCCTGGCGCCGAGAGCGGCATCACGATCAGGATAAAGGCCTGGAACCGCGTCGCCCCGTCGATGCGCGCCGCCTGCTCGAGTTGCACCGGGATGTTGTCGTAGAAGCCCTTCAGCAGCCAGATCGCCAGCGGCAGGCCGAAGGTGAGGTAGGTCAGGATCAGCGATCCGTGTGTGTTCACCAGCCCGATCGCGCGCATCAGGATGAAGAGCGGCACGAGAAAGATAACCGCCGGGAACATGTTGCGAAGCAGCACGGCGAAGAACAGGAAATTCCGGCCCGGGAAGGTGAAGCGCGAAAACGCATAGGCCGCTGGAACCGCCACGATCACCGAAAGGATGGTCGTGGCAGTGGAAACGTAGAGGCTGTTCCAGAAGAAGCGGAGGAAGTCCTGGCCGACGCTGTTCTGCGGATCGAGCAGCTTCTGGTAACTGGCAAGTGTCGGTTCGTCAGGCCACCATTGCGGCGGGAATTGCATCGCCGCGAAGCCGGACTTGATCGAGGTGAGCAGCATCCAGATCATCGGCAACGCCGTGTAAAGGAGCATGAAGACGAGGAAGATGCGCCCGCTCCACCGCCATCCGTCGACACGCATGCGGCGGCGGGCTTGGCCTCGAGCGGCGGTCTCGGCGAGTGTGCTCATACGCTGCCATCCTTCCGCTCGTTGCCGCTCAGCGCACGGACGTAGAAGTAACCGAACATCATCAGGATGAGGAACAACAGCACCGAATAGGCCGATGCCACTCCCCAGCGCTGGCGGCCGAAGGCGAGCTCATAGATGTGGGTGATCCAGATATGCGAAGCGTTCGACGGCCCGCCGCCGGTCATGATCCAGGGGATGATGAAGGAATTGAAGTTGGCCACCGCCAGCAGCAGGATCGTCACCGTCGAGACGTTTCTCAAATGCGGGAAGGTGACATGCCAGAAGCGCTGCCATGCATTGGCTCCATCGACCTTTGCGGCGCGCAGCAACTGTTCGGGAACGGTCTGCAGGCCGGCCATCATCATGATCATGGCGAACGGGAACTCGCGCCAGATATTGACGACGATCAGCGAGGGCAGCACCGTTGAGACGCTGTCGATGAAATTCGGCGGCCGGTCGGCCCATCCAAGCCCGACCAGCACCGCGCCGATGATGCCAAAGTCCGAATGGTAGATCCACTTCCAGATATAGGAGGCGGCGACCGCGCTGATGACCCAGGGAATGATCAGGATGGCGCGAAGGACACCACGGCCGACAAAGTCGCGATGGAGCGCCAGCGCGCAGGCAAACCCCAGGGCAAAGGAGATGAAGGTGGATGCCAGTGTCCAGATCAGGGTGTTCGAGGTGACCTTCCAGAAAATCTCGCTGCTGAGGATCGCCGTATAGTTGTCGACGCCGACGAAGATCTTGTCGCGAAGCTGCAGGCCGGGCGGCGTGTTGAAGAACGACAGCTCGACCGTGTAGTAGATCGGATAGGCGATCACGATCAGCATCACGGCCATCGCGGGAAGCACATACGCGTAGTCGGCGCGATGCTCCCAGATCCTGCGCAGCAAGCCGGATCCCCCCGGTTGCAGTCTTCCGCGAGCCTCGGTCTTGCCGGTCACGATCGTCACTTTGGCGTGCCCTTGTTATTCGGAACGAACCGGCTGTCCCCTGGAACAGCCGGTCGGATCGCAGGTCAGGCTCGGACTAGAGTCCGCCCATCAGGTCTTTCACCTTCTGGGCCGCGTCATCTGCTGCCTGATCGACGGTCATCGCTCCGGTCAGGGCATTCTGCAGCATGTCCGGGATGATGATGTTCATGATCTCGGGAGATTGCGGCAGCGCCGGGAACGGGATGCCGTATGGCAGCATCGAAGTCGTGACATCGAGGAACTTGATGCTGTCCAGACGCTCCTTCATCCATTTGGTCTTGAAGCCGTTGAGATTGCCCGGATTCGAGCCGGCATAGGCCATCTTCAGCGACCATTCCGGGCTGGTCCACATGCAGATGATGGCCTTCGCGGCCGGTTCGTCCACCTTGCCGCCCTCGACATATTCAGGCTTCAGAATGTGAATGTTCGAACCGCCGAAGACGACAGCGCGCTTGCCGTCGGGGCCGGTCGGGATCAGGCCGTAGCGCATGTTGTCGATGACGGTCTGCGCCTTGTCCTTGTCGGTGCCGGTCGCCTTCTTCTGCAGGTCGAGCATGACATTGTAGTCGGACGGGTGCGAGATCATCATACCGAGCTGGCCGGCGAGGAACAGCGGCTGGTTGTCGGCCTGCTGGTTGGTGAGTGCCGAAACCGGAACCGACTTGTCGCGGACATACATGTCGTAGGAGGCTTGCAGGGCGGCCTTGCTCTGCGGGCTGTCGATCTCGATCTGCTTATAGGTCGGGTTCGCCGTGGCTTCGTCGAAGACCCCGCCGCCATAGGCCCACAACTGAGGCATGAAGCGGTACGGTGTATTGCCGGCATTCTTGCGGGCCACGAGGCCGTAACCGGCGATGCCGAGCTTGTCGTGGATTTGCTTGGAATACTTGACGACATCGTCCCAGGTTGCCGGAGCCTTGTCCGGATCGAGGCCCGCACGTTTGAAGATGTCGGCATTCCAGATGAAGGCCATCGTTTCATTGTTGGTCGGAATGCCGTAGGTCACGCCGTCCCAGGTCACGGCTTTCATGGCGCCGGGCCAGAAATCCTCGGTCGAATATCCCACGTCCTCGGGTTTGAGCGGCTGCAGATAGCCCTTTGAGGCGAACTCCGTGCCACCCAGGATTTGCAGCCGCACCGCCATCGGCGCGGCATTGCCAAGCAGCGCCGTACGGAACTTGTCCAGGAGATCGTTGTAGGTGAGCGCCTGGTCCTCGAGCTGGATATTCGGATAAGTCTTGCGGAAGGTTTCGAAGAAGTCCTTGTAGTACTGGCGCAGGAGGTCGGGGTCGCCCTCGAACACGCCCTGATACCAGAACGTCAGTCGCCCCTTGTAGTCGAGCGGGGTGACCTTGGCGCAATCGCCTGCCGTATCAAAATCCTGTGTGCCCGCAATGGAGCGCACATATTCGGGCGACCACTTGCTCAGGTCGACCGGCGCCGCGCCCAGAGCCGGTGCGGACATCAACGATGCGATCAATGCAGTGGAGACAGTGCCGCGCAGGACGGCACCGCCGAGTGTGAACCTCGTCATAGGTATCCTCCAGGTTTCTCTCCCATGCCGCCCTTATCGAGGTGGGCGGGCTTTACTCGTCGGCTGCGGGACATCTCCTCAAATGTATCCCTTCGAGCACTTTATACGTTTTCAGATCGCAGATTGGCTGTCAACGAAACAAATCGTACATTGTTTATGGAAATCGTGCGTGATATCGAGAAAGTCGTGTATTTATGGAAGGGGGGCGGCCTTGGCCGAAGCGCGGGAATTTAAAGCAGAGCCTCCCGAGGGGATCGATCCTCTCGGCGCCTCGAGCGAGGGCGCCTCGCTTTATGAGCTGATCAGGGAGGACATCATCGAGGGGCGGCTCGCCGCCAACGAACGGCTGGTGGTCACCGATCTGGCCCGGCGTCACGGCACCTCGACCAATCCTGTGCGCGAGGCTCTGCAACTGTTGCGCGGGGAAGGCTTTGTCACCTTTCTCCCCAATCGCGGGGCGCGCGTGCGACCCATAGATCAGGATTTTGTCCGGGATATCTACGAGATCGGTGTGCTGATCGAACCAGCCCTGACGCGATGGTTTGTGAACATGGCCACCGACGAGGACATCGCCGAACTCGAACGTCTCCAAGGCCTGATCGAGGAGAACAATTTCGCCGACACATTCAGGCATAGCGAGCTGGATACGGCTTTCCACACCGTGATGTACCAGCGGCACTATAACCGCCATGCCGCCGAGCTTTGGTGGAAGCATCGCGAAGTGCTGCGAGCGGTAAGCCGTCGTTTCAATTTCACGCTGGCCCGCCGTGCCGCGATCATTCGCGAGCACCGCGAACTCATCGCTCATGTAAAGGCGGGAAATGCGGACGAGGCAGCCGAACTCATTGCGCGCCATGTCGAGGGTTCCGGGCGCCATGTCCTCGAACACATGCGCGCGCGCAACGCCGCTCGGGCAGGGTAGGACAATCGGCCCGGAACACCGCTCTTCGGTTCATTCCAGACAAGGGTAGTTAAGAGATGAAAATCACGAGCATTCGGCCGTGGCTGATCAAATCCGATGCTTCTTATTGGGGAGAGTACCTGTTCGTCGAAGTGACGACCGACGAGGGGGTGAGCGGCTGGGGGGAGATCACCACCACCACAAAGCTGGCCAACCGCGCGCTCTGTACGATCCTGCGACAGATAGGCGCCGCCGTGACCGGCGAGGATCCGGCGCGCATCGAGCACCTGTGGCACAAGATTTTCCGCAGCTTCACCTATATGGGCAGCCGCGGCGCCGCCGTCGAATGCGTGAGCGCCATCGACATAGCCCTCTGGGACATCCGCGGCAAAGTCCTCGGCAAGCCGATCTACGAGTTGCTGGGCGGCCCGGTGCGCGATGAAATCGCGCTCTACACCCATCCCAACCAGGCCAAATTCACCAGCAAGGAGGCCGTGGTCCGCGAAATTCGCGATATTGTCGAGTCAGGACACACCGGGCTCAAATTCGATCCGTTCCCCCACCAAGGTCCTAGTGTCGATGGCGAGGCTCGCGAAAGGAGGGACGGCTATCTCGATGGCAGCATGACCCGCAAGGACGAGCGCGAAGCGGCCGAACTCACGGCCCTGATCCGCGAAACGGCGGGCCCTGACGTCGACATCCTCATCGATGCGCATGGCCGCTTCGACGTTCCCACCGCCATTCGCCTCTGCCGCAGCCTCGAGGAAGCCGGCCAGATCGACTGGTTCGAGGAGCCCTGTCCGCCCGAGAGCCTCAACGCCCTCAAGCAGGTGCGTGACAAGGTCAGCGCCCCGATCTCGTGGGGCGAGCGCGGCCACACGAAATGGGATTTCGTGCCGGTGCTCGAGAACAAGCTCGCCGACTACATCATGCCCGACGTCACCTGGACCGGCGGCATTACCGAACTGAAGAAGATTTCCGCCCTGTGCGAGGCCTACTACATCCCGGTCTCGCCGCATGACGCCGCGGGGCCGATCAACGTGGTCGCGGGGGCGCAGGTGATGATGACCGTTCCGAACTTCTACAAGCTCGAGACGTCAGAGTGGAACCTGGGCAAATACGATCACCTCATCGACAGACCGCTCGACGTCTCGAACGGCAACCTCAAGCTGACGTCGAAGCCTGGTCTCGGTGTCGAGATGAACCGCGAATACCTGCAAGCCCATGAGATCGAGCTGAGCTAGCAAGGCTCGATGCCGGCCAGCGTTTGGGGCGACGGGCCCCGACCAGAACGAGGACAAGTCATGCCAAAGACGGGAGGAGCCGGCGAGGCTCTCAATCGGGTCAACGCCAATTCAAGGCCATCCGACCTTCGCATCACCGACATGCGGGTTGCCGAAATCGTCGGCGCGCCATTCACCTCGGCACTGCTCAAGATCTATACCAACCAGGGCATCGTCGGGCTTGGCGAGGTGCGTGACGGCGCCAGCGCCACCTATGCGCTGATGCTGAAAAGCCGGCTGCTTGGCGAGAACCCTTGCGACATCGATCGCCTGTTTCGCCGCATCAAGCAGTTCGGCGGCCATGGCCGGCAAGGCGGCGGCGTGTCGGCGGTCGAGATCGCGCTGTGGGATCTCGCCGGCAAGGCCTATGGCGTCCCCATCTACCAGATGCTCGGCGGCAAGTTCCGCGATCAGGTGCGCGTCTATTGCGATACCGATGCCGAGAAACCGAGCGGCACCGAAACCGGGAAGCGCCTCAAGCAGCGTATGGACCGCGGTTTCACCTTCCTCAAGATGGACCTGGGCTTGATGCAGATTGCCCATGTCCCGGGCGCCGTGGCCGCGCCCGCCGGCGCGCTCGAAGGGTTTCACGCCAACCCGCGCGGCCGTGGCGGGACACCAGAGGAGCGCAAGGCCCGCAATCTCGCCTACGACGCGCAGAACGTGCAGCACCCGTTCACGGGCCTGCATTTCACCGAGAAGGGGATCGACCTGCTCGAGCAGTACATCCACGAGGTCCGCGAGGTGGTCGGATACGAGATCCCGCTCGCCATCGACCATGTCGGCCACATCTCGCTGCAGGACGGCATACGCCTGTCGCGCCGTATCGAGAAATACGTCCCAGCCTGGTTGGAGGACGTGATCCCCTGGCAATATACCGAGCAGTACCGGCAGCTGCAGCAGGCCACCACGGTGCCGATCTGCACCGGCGAGGATATCTACCTCAAGGAAGGCTTCGAGCCTCTGCTCAAGAGCGGCGGCCTCTCCGTCATCCACCCGGACCTGCTCACCAGCGGGGGCATCCTGGAGACCAAGAAGATTGGCGACATGGCGCAGGATCACGGCGTCGCCATGGCCATCCATATGGCCGAAAGTCCGATCGCCGCGATGGCTGCCGCGCATGTCGCCACCGCGACCGAAAACTTCATGGCGCTCGAATACCACTCCGCCGATGTCGACTGGTGGGACGACATCGTCACCGGCTTACCCAAGCCGCTCGTCAAGGACGGCTTCATCACCGTGCCCGACAAACCGGGGCTGGGCATAGACGATGTGGTCGACGAGGTGATCAGCCGGCATCTGCAACCCGGTGTCACGGGGATATGGCAATCCACCGAGCACTGGGACAATGAATATAGCTGGGACCGGACCTGGAGTTAGCCCAGACCACCTGCCATCATTCCCCAGGCTCACAGGGCCAACGACCGACCATTCGTGTCGACCTCTCCCAAGCGAAGAAAGAAACGGACGAAACCATGATCTACGAACTGCGTATCTATGACTGCCTGCCGGGCAGGCTGCCGGCTTTGCTCAAGCGCTTTTCCGAGCAAACGCTGGCCATCTGGGAGAGGCATGGCATCCGCCAAGCCGGGTTTTTCACCACGGCGATCGGTGAAAAAAGCAATCGCCTCACCTATTTCCTCGCCTGGGAATCGTTGGCCGAGCGTGAGGCGAAATGGGCGGCTTTCGTTACCGATCCGGCATGGCACAGAGCCCGGGACGAGTCTGAGCGCGACGGGCAGATCGTTGCCAATATCAGCAGCCAGCTGCTCACGCCGACGGCTTTCTCGTCTGTGAAATAGGACTGCGCCATGAAGATCACCGACCTGCGCTGCGCCGTCATCGGCAAGCACCCGATCGTCCGCATCGTCACCGACGAGGGCCTTCATGGCCTTGGCGAAGTCGAGTTCACCAAGACCTACCTCAAGCCTTTCGTGCTGCATTTCCGCGAGGCGCTGATCGGCGAGGACCCGACCGACGTCGAGCGTGTCATGCTGAAGATCCGCCAGCGCGGTTCGTTCAAGCCCTATGGCGCCGCGGTGAGCGCCATCGAGCATGCCTTGTGGGACATCGCAGGCAAGGCGGCGGGCGTGCCGGTCTACAAACTGCTCGGCGGCAAGGTGCGCGACAAGGTGCGCGTCTACAACGGCTCGATCCGCCGGAAGCGCACCGGCGACCGGCCGGAGGATTACGCCGCCGACGTCAAATGGATGATGGAGCAGCCGCAGAACTTCTTCATGGTCAAGCAGGGAATCTCGTTCCACTCCAACATGAAGGACAGCATCGAAGGCTTCCATTACGGCGTGACGCAGAAAAAGGCCGGCTATCATGGTGCCATGGATCAGGGCGTGATCAGCGAACGCGGTTTCAATCACATGCTCGACTGCGTGATCGCGATGAAGGAGGTGCTGGGCGACAAGGTCAGCCTGGCGCTCGACTGCGGCCCGGGCTGGATGCTGCCCGATGCGATCAAGTTCGCCCGCGCGGTCGAGAAGTACAATTTGATGTGGCTCGAGGACATGCTGACCGGAGACTATGTGCCGTGGGTCAATCCGCAGGCCTATCGGGAACTGACCACCTCCACATCGACGCCGATCCATACCGGCGAGCAGATCTACCTCAGGCACAATTTCAAGGAGCTGATCGAGACGCAGGCGGTGCGGGTCATCGGTCCGGATCCGGCTGATATCGGCGGCATTGCCGAGCTCAAATGGGTCGCCGAGCATGCCTATATGCACTCGATCCTGATGGCGCCGCACGGCACCGCGAACGGCCTCCTCGGCCTCGGCGCACTGATCAACGTCTGCGCCACCTTGCCCGCCAACTACATCGCCTTCGAGTATCCGAGCGCCTCCGACCCGTGGTGGGAGGATCTGGTGGTCGGCCTGCCGGCGCACATCGTGAAGGACAGCATGGTGGACGTGCTGGAGGCGCCGGGGCTGGGTCTCGATATCGACGCTGAAGCGGCCAGGAAATATCTCATGGAAGAGGATAGGGGCTTCTTCGACTGAAACTCCATTCGCCCTGCACGACGCTACCCGTCTGGGCATCAACCGGGTCGTTGTGTGCGCCAGTCATACTCTTGCCGGAAGCCAAGGACGTCGCGCAGCTTGTGGTTTGAGGTCGGTCCCTCGAACAAATCCATATCTGACTTTTTTCTCACGAAAAACCAAATAAAATCAACGATCTTATGCGTCCTCCGGGCGCCGATCTGCTGACAGAGACTTGCCCGGATTCTTGGCGACAGAATCGAACCAAACGTCAAGCTGTGGTGCGACGCTCATCGTGACTTTGAGGCAGGCTGTGCCTCCGCATTTGCATGTGGCTGGGCTCTGTGCGGTTGCGACCGCACGGCCCGAGTAAACCGAAGTCTAGGTCGCTGCGGCAGCTTCGGTTGCGGTTGCTCTGAGCAGCATGCCGAAGAGGTCGCGCGGCTCATCGGGGTCGGCCAGCATGTCGAGTTCCTGGTAGAGGCCGGTCGACTTCAGCTGATCCCTGACATAGCGCAGCGCCGAAAAGTCCTCGATGGCGAAGCCGACGGAATCGAACAGCGTGATTTGGCCGGCATCGCGCCGGCCCTTAACAGTGCCTGATATCACCTGCCACAGCTCGGTCACCTCATGATCCGGCGCCAACTGCTGGATCTCGCCCTCGATGCGGGTCTGCGGGGGATATTCGACGAAGATGTCGGAGCGCAGCAGGATATCGCGGTGCAGTTCGGTCTTGCCCGGGCAGTCGCCGCCGACCGCGTTGATGTGGACGCCGGAGCCGACCATGTTGTCGGTGAGGATGGTGGCATACTGCTTGTCGGCGGTGACCGTGGTGATGATGTCGGCGCCCTCGACCGCCTCCTGCGCGGTGGCGCAGGCGGTCATGTCGAAGCCGAGGCCGGCGAGGTTGCGGATGCATTTTTGCGTCGCCGAGCGATCGATATCATAGAGGCGCAATTTGTCGATACCGAGCAGCGCCTTGAAGGCCAGTGCCTGGAATTCGGCCTGGGCGCCATTGCCGATCAGCGCCATGCTGCGAGCGCCGGCCGGCGCCAGGTGCTTTGCCGCAAGGGCCGACATCGCCGCCGTGCGCAATGCGGTCAAGATGGTCATTTCCGACAGCAGCACCGGATAGCCATTGTGGACGTCAGCGAGCATGCCGAAGGCGGTCACCGTCTGGCGACCCTCGCGCATGTTCTTCGGGTGGCCGTTGACATATTTGAAGCCGTAGACCTCGCCATCGCTGGTCGGCATCAGTTCGATGACGCCCTCGGCGCTGTGCGAGGCGACGCGCGGCGTCTTGTCGAACAGCTGCCAGCGGCGGAAGTCGTCCTCGATGTAACCGGCAAGCTCCACCAGGAAACGTTCGACGCCGATCTTCAGCACCAGCTTCATCATATGATCGACGCTGACAAACGGCACGATGTTGAGATTGGGGATCACGGTCAAAAGCTCCTGGTCGGGCGGTCCATGATCCTGCGACCCATCAGGCTGGCCGTCAGGTCCACCATCAAGGTGGCTGTGCGGCCGCGCTCGTCGAGAAACGGATTGAGCTCGACAAGGTCGAGACTGGTGACGAGGCGGGAATCATGCAGCGTCTCCATGACCAGATGCGCCTCGCGGAAAGTGGCGCCGCCGGGCACGGTGGTGCCGACCGCCGGTGCAATCGATGGATCAAGGAAATCGACGTCGAAGCTGACATGGAGCATGCCGTTTTCCGCCGCGACGCGGTCAAGGAATGGGCGCAGCAGCTTCTGCATGCCGTGCTCGTCGATGGCGCGCATGTCATGCACGGTCACGCCTGTCTCGGTCAAAGCCACCCGTTCGGCGGGATCGACGCTGCGCACGCCGAAAGTACAGATACGGGTGGGATCGACGCTCTCCTGCAGGTCAGGGAAGTAGCCGGCGAAGCCGGGCCGACCGCTGACATAGGCCAGCGGCACGCCATGCAGATTGCCGCTGGCGGTGGTGTCGAGCGTGTGAAAATCCGGATGCGCATCGAGCCATAGCACGAATAGCGGACGCCCAGCCTCGGCGGCGCGGCGGGCGAGGCCCGACACGGTTCCGGCCGAGATCGAATGGTCGCCGCCGAGAAAGATCGGCATGGCGTCCTCGCTCGCCGCGTAGGCGGCTGCGGCAATGGCGGATGTCCAGGCCGATATTTCGGGCAGGGCCTTCAGCGCCAGATTGCCATGCATAACGCGCCTCGCCGGAATTGCTTGGACGGCACCCATATCGTCGACAACGTGTCCGAGGCCGGACAGCACCTCAACAAGGCCCGCGGTCCTCAGCGCACTCGGCCCCATTTCGCAGCCCATTCTGCCGGCGCCGTCCTGCACCGGTGCCCCGACGATTTTGCAACGCATTGTTTTTCCCGCGACCAAATCCTGATAGCCGCGAGCAGATCATGGCGAGCCGGCGATACGAATAGGCAGAATTGGCAATCCCGGAAAGTATTCTCTATCATAATGGCAGCAGAACTGATCAAAATGGTAACCTCGATGGGTGCGCCCGATGGATACGCTTGACGAACGGCTGGTGACCTTGCTGCGACATGACGCGCGGCGCAGCGTGTCGGATCTCGCCATCGATCTGGGCGTCTCGCGCGCCACGGTCAGGGCGCGCATGGAGCGGCTGGAACGGTCCGGCGACATCATTGGTTACACGGTGGTCCTGCGCGCCGACGCTGTCGATCAGCGCATCCGCGGCATCATGCTCATCGAGATTGAGGGCCATGCCGCCGACCGCGTGGTGCGGGCACTGGGCGGCTTCCCCGAAGTCTCGACCATCCATACCACCAATGGCCGCTGGGATCTGGTGGTCGAACTCGGGACCGCATCACTGACCGATTTCGATGCGGTGCTACGGCGCATCCGCCTCATAGCCGGCATAACAGGCAGCGAAACCAGCCTGCTCTTGGCCACGCCGCGCACGACCCGGGCACGACTGACTTAGAGCCCCATCAAGACCGGCATGCTGCCAGCCGGTTCCTTCAAGCTACCGTCAGGGTAGGTGAGGCTCGTGACAGTACTTTTTCGTCTTAAACAGTTGAACATAAAAGAGTATCCTGCCACGGGCGATGCGCGCAAAGCTGCACCGTGACTGGCAGGTTCCCAGCTTTTCTACTCCGTTGTGCCAGCTTTTTTTCTGCGCCGATTGGTGTGCGACTGCGCGACGGCCATTCTTAACTCGGGCGTGATTTCCAAAGGCGCATTCTCCGCCTCATGTGGGTTCTGCAGCCCCTGGACGTGGACGGTGGGGAATGGGAGTTCGATGCCCTGCTCCTTGAAGGCCTGGCGGAGGCGTAGGAAGAATCTGCCTTTCATACTGAAGGCACCTCCCGGTCTGGTTGTGACCTTGACCCTCAAGACGATGCCGTACTCGCCGAATTCCTGTACGCCCTGCATCTTGATCGGTTCGATCACCCAGTGTTTGAATTCTGGATCTTCCGCCAGTTCGAGGCCTATCCGCTTGATCAGCTTGCGCGCGAGCTCGATATCGGTGTCATAGCCAACGGTGACGTTGAACTTGTCGGTGACCCAGTCGCGGCTCTGGTTCTGCACCGCCCCCAGTTCGCCGAAAGGTATTGTGAACAGCGGGCCACGATGGTGGCGCAGCTTCACCGAGCGCAGCGAAAAGCTCTCCACCGTACCCCTATAGCTGCCCGATGAAATGTATTCGCCGACACGAAAAGCATCGTCGAGCAGATAAAACACGCCTGAGATCACATCCTTGACGATGGTTTGTGCGCCAAAACCCACGGCGACGCCGACGACGCCAGCGCCGGCGATCAGCGGGCCGATCTGGATTCCAATTGAGGCGAGCATCATCAGCACCGCCATCACGATGATCACCGCGAGCAGAATGTTCTGGATGATCGGCAACAGCGTGTGCAGCCGCGCCTGATGCGGATCGAGGGTCAGGATGTCCTCATCGCCGATCACCGCATGCGGTGTGTGGATGCCCAGCTTTCGTTCGATCAAGGCTTTGATGATCGACCAGCCGAAATCGGCTGCAAGCGCAATGACCACGACATTGATCAAGCCGCTTAATATGAGCATGGTCGTCGTATCGCTCTCCCGCATGGATTGCATATCCAGACCCCAGACACGCGCGAGAAAGTAAGCCGCCGCCAGGATCAAAATCATCCTGATGCCGCGATCGATGACTGCGATTGTCACCGCCGGGATCGTCGGCCGGCCAGCATCTTCCGAACCCGGCCGCAGGACGAAATTGACCCCGCGCTGCGTCAGCACGATTGCCAAGGGCAGGACGAATGCGGCGAAGGTAAACCAGAACCATGTATACAGGCCGGCGATGCGCTCCAGGAACAGAACGACGAAATAAGCAGTCAATAACCAGGTCACGCCCACATGACCGCTGCGGTGCGCGCCATCCGCCGCCCTTCTTGGTCGTCGCCAAACGGCAAGCAGCCACAGAAACAGCATCACGAAATCGGCGCCCAGAGACAGAACCATCATTCCGTCCCGATCGATGCCGAGACCCGGCAAGAGGTTAAAGGCGGCGGCGAAGAAGGCGAAGACGCCGACGATCCGCGGTAGCCAATAGAACCAATGGTCAGCCGTTTCGTTGGTGATCGGCAAGGCACGAACCTCGACGGCGTTCTCGACGTGCATGAAGGAAGGGACGAGCAGGGCCAAAACGTAAGTGCGCACGCCCCATGTGAAGACTGCAGCCATCAGAAATGTCAGCACAATCTCGCGGATCAGCATTGGCCAGTCGAACAGCATGAACGCGCCGGCGCTGCCCAGTGCGAACGAGACGATCAGCAGGCTGGAATAAAGCAGGCGGCCGCCAATCTTCTTGGCTCGCCCGATGGGCGTATCCTTCGATTGGGCGATGATCCAAAGACGGAACGGGCGGGTGAGCTTGTATGTTGCCCAAGTCAGAGCCAGGCCGGCAGCGATGAATATCGTAATCAGCACCAATACGCCGGCAGGCCCTTTGCTGGACATATCCTCCATGGTCTGTGCCCGAACGCGCGCGAACTGGCCTGGCAGCAAGGGCAAAGTTCGCACGATTCTTTCGATATGATGTTTGATCCGATCGAGCGTCGAGGATGCCATCGTATTCATCTGGGCTGGTGCGGCCTCGGCGCTGGACGATGCGTCGGCCGGCGAAGCGCCTGCCTCGGCAGGCGTTCCTGTTGACCGCGCGTCCTGTTTTCGTTGTTCGGCCACCCAGGCCTTCACTGACGGATCATCGAGTAGCTCGAACAGCTGTTTGACCCTCTCAGGCGGGACGGTCGCCGGTGACTGCGCCTGTACCGGGCCAGCCAACAGGAGGGCGATCCCAAAGACGAGCGGCCTGGCAATCAGGACAAACATCGCCGTCAGATCTTCGAGACGCCATGCCGGGCGCGCCAGGTTCCTGGCTCCCAATCGTGGAATCATGAGTGACATCGTGCTGTAACCTTCCGGCCAAATCGGCGAGCGACGACATCTATATCCGTCGTTGCTCCTACCTTGAACAAGCCGATGTTGTGGTGCAAGGCGTCATCGGTCCGGGCTAGATCGTTGCGCCGGATACTTGGCGGTGTCTACTAGCCGCAGGGGCAGGGCATTTCGGTCTCGGCCCGGGTCTCCGGGCGTTCCATGAACCGGGCATCGGTGATTCCGGGCGCAGAACGCCGGCACCAGGATCCCAGGCCCATACTATGAGAGCATGAGCGCTTGCCATTCAGCCCTGTTACCAGGTCTTTTGCCTGTCTCTAATTCGCCCCGACCTTGACAGAACAGAGCTGCCATCCGATGCCGTCATCCGTTTTTGACATTCGCCGACTCTTGCCGAAGAAAACGAAAGCTCGATGGCCAAGGATAATGCGAACGGCGGTACTGCTTCCGAAGCCCTCGCGTGGACCGCGTTGTGGAACGCCGCGTCGGATTGCGGCCGCGGCTCGCGCTCGATCGACCCGCAGCCCCTGCGCGCGCTGCCGGCAGGACGCAAGTGGGTGCGTGAGGCAGCCAAGGTGGTCTTCGATGGGCTTATGGCGGGAAGCCTGTCGGCGCCAGGGCAATTGGCTGCCAGGTGGGACAGGTTCGGCGGGGCCATCACAGAGTTGATCGTCGAACTCGGCAAGATCTGGGGCGATCCCGCAGCGGGTCGCCGCGTCCAGTATCTCCTTGAGCAAATGCTTCTCGACGTCGACGACCTTGCCGCGCCGCGCAGACTGGCCCTGACACTCGGAATTCGCGTCGACGCGCAAAATCCGACCTCGACCGAACTTCCGGAGGGGGTAGATCAAATCTGCGCCCGGCTGATGATGGATAGCCAGATAGAGGCTCGCGTGCAGTTCGGCGCACTCGGGACAGTGACAAGGCGTCATTGGCTTGAATTGACCCAGGATTTCGTGCCCACTGAGCGGCTTGAACCTAGGTCTGATCAGGACAGCCACTTCGCCAAACTCGCGCAATTGGCCGCAGAAGCGCAGGAGCTGGTCCGGTCGAGTGCCGAGCCTATGGAACCCCTTCCAGCGCCGCGCCGTGCACCGGCCGCGGATGGGCACGACAAGGATCGGACGTCGTTCTGGGATCGCCATTTCGCGACCCAGGATCCCTGGAAGTACGGTTCGCCCTATGAGCAGGAAAAATATGAGCGGCAGCTCGAAATTCTGCCTGGCGGTGCCATCGGACGGGCGCTTGAGCTGGCCTGCGCGGAGGGCCACTTCACGCGGCAGCTGGCGCCGCGAGTGGGCCATTTGACCGCAACTGACATCTCCGCCGTAGCCATCGGGCGGGCGCGCGCGCGATGCAGCGATCAGCCGAATGTCGAGTTCGGCGTACTGGATTTCTCTGCCGATACGCTGCCGGGCGAGATGGATCTGATCGTCTGTTCGGAAGTGCTCTACTACCTGGATGATCTCGCCGAGTTGCGGCGCGTCGCTAGAAAACTCGCCGAGGCGTTGGCGCCTGGCGGCAGTTTCATCAGCGCGCATGCATTCGTGCTGCGTGACAATGTTGAAAAGACGGGCTTCGACTGGAACACATTCGGTGCACAAGCGATCTCTGAGGCTCTGGCGGCGACCGAAGGCCTCGTCCTCGAGCAATCGATCCAGACCGAGCTCTATCGCATAGACCGCTTCCGCCGCCTGTCACCAGACGAGGTGGCGGCGGAACCGAGGATTGATCATGTGCCAATCCGCGCCCGCATCGAAATAGGGGTCGCGCGAAAAATCGTCTGGGGCGGGGCGCGGGCCTTGCGCCGCGACGTCGCCCGCAGCGAGCGGCGGCAGCGTGTCCCTGTCCTCATGTATCACAGCATCGCCGATGATGGTCCGGCCGCGCTCGCCCGTTTTCGGTGCACACCCGCCGCGTTCGGCAGCCAGATGGCATGGTTGCGCGCCAATGGCTTTCACGCGATTGCGTCCGAGCAGCTGGAATGGTCCATCGCCGAGCGTGAGCCTTTCGCTGGCCGCCCGGTGCTCATCACCTTCGATGACGGCTTCCAGAACTTTGCCGACCATGCCTGGCCGATCTTGCGCGCCAACGACCTGACCGCGGAAGTGTTCCTGGTGACGGACCTTGTGGGTGAAAGTGCACGGTGGGACGCCCACAGCGGGCCGCCGACGCCGCTTATGGGCGCCGGAACGGTGCGACGCCTCGCCGGTGAGGGTGCCTTCTTCGGAAGCCATATGGCGACGCATCGCGCGATCGATGGTCTGTCGAGCTCCGACTTGGCCGCCGAGCTCCTGCGCTCTCGTATGTTCATCGAACGATGGACTGGTCGGCCGACCACGGCGTTCACGGCACCCTTCTCTGTAACCGACCGACGGCTTGGTCGGCTGGCCAGGGAGTGCGGCTATCGGATCGGCTTCGGCGGCAGACACGGGCCGGCGGGCCTCGATGGTGATCCCATCGACCTTCCACGCATCGAGATTCGCGGGGATCGCTCGCTTGATGACTTTGTTGCCATTGTCGAGGCCGTGCTCGATGAACGGTGAACTTGCCTATTGGGCGACTTGCGACACGGCCGACATCAGCTCCCGTGGGTTTGGCGCCCCAAACATGTATCGCCCACCCTCCGGAACCTCCGTGAAGCTCCAGCGCACGATCCCCTGCCGGTCGAGCAGGAACTGACCGACCAGTTGTCCGTGTCCCGTTGCCATCATCTGTTCGTCGGCTTCGGTCACTTCATAGGGGTCCTTCTTCTCGAGGAACTCGCCGGCCGCAAAAGGATCCATTGGGCCGGGCAGCACGCCTGGTATGTCGACCCGCAAGCCCTTTGCCGCTGCCATCGCGACCTTGTAGGGCCAGTTCGTCTCGTTTTCGGTGAACTCCAGATTGGGCAGTCCAAAAGCGCGATGTGAGGCGCGTTCTGGGTCGGAGGCAGCAAGCAGATTCGGCATCGGGTGGTAGCGGAAATAGAGACGCGCCCGTTCGATCGGCGTGTTGACCACCGTCAGGCTCTCCACACCCTTTTCGCGCAGCTCAGGATCGAGCCGCGCTTGGGCGGCGATATGGCGCCGGCAAAACGCGCAATGCAGACCTCGAAACAGGCCGACCAGCACCGGCTTTTGCCCGCGAAAGTCGTCAAGGGCGATCTTGCCTTCCTGGGTAATGGCGTCGAGTATCACGTTCGGCGCGCGGTCACCCGGTTGAAGCGGTACCAAGTCACTAGGCGCGGACATTTCTACCTCCAACCCCGGCTAGTCGAGAAAAGGTAGCACCACGAGCGATTCCGGGTCGAGCCCGTGCTGGGCGCATATACCCTGCGCCAGGGAAAAGTAGCGCTCGGCCTCAGGCAGATTGTCGAGGTCGAGATTAAGCGTTGCGAGACCATCATAGCACGGAAACAGCAATTGGGGCTCGCCCGTTTCGCGGGCCACGTCCAGCGCGTCGTGGAACAGGCCAACCGCCAGTTCCGGACGGCCGTTGCATTGGTGGATCTGCCCCAGCACGATCAACGGCACCGGCAGGTGCTCGCGCTGGTCGAGTGCCCGGTCGATCTCGATGGCCTTCTCTGCGGCAGGCACGCCCTCTGTCGGACAGCGATCCGTGAAGGTACAGCAAGCGACCGCCAGATTGGCCAACAGGCGCGCCTGGAAGCCCAAATCACCGATACGGCGCGCCACGTCGAGACCGCGCCGACAGACTTCGATCGCCCGTGCCGGATCGATGGTCGTGTAAAGCACGCCGAGATTGGTGTAGCCACGGCACGCAGCGCCCAGCAGACCGGCGGCTTCGGCCAATTCGATGCTGCGCTCAACCTGACGCACGGCCTCATGGTTTCGCCCCAGGCGAGCCAGCGCGACAGCCTTGGTATTGAGTGCCTCGGCGGTCACCAGAGTCGCATCGCGCCCCACCTCGGAGACATGCTCCGTTGTCAGACTGCCTACGCAATCCAGCGCCGCGTCCGCCCATTTTGCCGCGAGAGCGTGATCCCCGCTGCGGAACGCCTGCCGGCCACGCTCTTGCCAGAGATGCGCCTGCTCGACCGGGGCATCCGCTCCCTCGAGGAGCGCTGCCGCTTCGGCGTAGCGGGATTCTGCGTTGTCCCGCTTGCCGACGTCCCAGAGCAGCCTGCCGATCTTGCGCAAAACGCGCGCCGAAGCGACACGATCGGCTGACCCGCGGTATGCCTGCAGCACGGTCTCGTAATGCTGGTGCGCGATCTCGCGGCGGCCTGCCGGGCCGCTCAAATCGGCAATGCGCTCTGCAATTGCCAGTTTGAGCGGTGTTTGCCCGATTGCGCCCAACGCGGTCAGTGCCCGCTCGTAGAGACGAAGCGCGTCGTCATTGGCGTATATCATGCGAGCGCGGTCACCCGCCGCCTGCAGGTAGCGCGCGCCTCTCTCCCGCTCGGCGCTCAGTGCGAAATGATGACCGAGCACGGTCAAATCCTCGAGCCGTTCCGGCTTGTCGCCGTATAGTTGCTCCAAGGCGGCACCGACCCGCCCGTGGATGTCGGTCCGGCGTTGCAGGAGCAGATTCTGGTAGATCACGTCCTGCAGCAATGTTTGCGTGAAGCGGTAGCTTTGCGACGAGACCGAGCCTGATCCGGCAACTTCCTCGATGATTTCCGCATCGCAAAGCAGTTCGCAGCCGGCTTCCAGCCGGCCGGGGTCGGCCGTCACGGTTTTCAGAAGCGTGGCATCGAAGCGCGGGCCGATTACCGCCGCTTCCTGGGCCAACCGGCGCACCTCTTGGGGCAGCCGGTCGACGCGAGCAAGCAACATTGCCTGGATGGTGGCGGGAATGTCGGTTGCGACTTCGCCCGCCGCAGTCCGCCATCGCTGGCCCTCGCGCATCAGTGCACCGCGATCGATAAGGCCGCGAACGATCTCCTCTACAAAAAGCGGGTTGCCGCCCGCGCGCTCGAGGATCTGGTCGAGAAGCCTTCCTGCGGAGTTTACCCAACTCTCGCCGAGAAGCGCCGCCAGCAGGCTGCGTCCGTCATCCCTGTTGAGCGGCGAAAGCCTGAGCGCCGTGTGACTGACCCGACTTGAGTCTAGCTGGCCGTTGTCCGGCCCCGGACGATGCGTGACCAGCAACATCAACCGCGTGCGCTCCAACCTGTCCATGACGAAACGGAGTGCCTCGAGCGACACGGCGTCGGCCCAATGCAGGTCTTCGACGACAATCAACAGCGGCGACAAGGCAAGCCGCCGCTCGATGATTGTGCGGACGGCGTAGAGAATTTGCCGCCGCAGCTGCTCGGGCTCGACATGCTGCAAGGTGGCATCGGGGTCGCCAAGGCCGAGCACATGGTAGAGCAAAGGCATCAGCCGTTTTGCTTCTTCGCCCTGCAGGCCGAGATCGGCAAGCAAGTCTGCGAGCTTCCCCCGCATCTCGTCCCCATTGTCGTTTTGCATCATCCCGGCAGCGCTGCGCACCACCGCGCCCAAGGCGCCGAATGATTGTTCGCCCAGCGGTGAGCACGTGGCCTGCCGCACGGCGACGTTGCGAAAACGATCCTCGTCGCCGACGCGGGCGACGAACTCTTTCACCAGCCGCGATTTCCCGATGCCGGCTTCTCCGACGAGGCGGACAAGTTGGGCCGAGCCGCCGCACGCCTGGTCAAGGCCCGCCAGCATTCTGTGAAGCTCCGCGCCACGACCTATTATCGGCGCGCTGAGGCCGAGTGCCTCGAGCCCACGCGCTGCACGCGGCGCCGCAAGCGGTGCATCCAGTCGATGGACGAGCACACTGCCAGCCTTGCCGCGCAGCACGACATCACCCAGCGGTTCGTAGGAGAAGGCATGCCGGGTCAGCCTGTGCGTGAGCTCGCCTACCAGCACCTCACCCGGTGCGGCCAGCGATTGCAGGCGTTGCGCCGTATTCACCGTATCGCCGGTCACCGAATAGGATTTGGCGGTGCCGATGCCCAATCCGCCAGTGACGACCGGTCCGGTGTTTATGCCGATATGGAGCAACAGAGGCGTACCGGAGTGGCGGGCGCTTTCGCCGAGCCGCGCCGTCCGGGCTATCATGTCGAGAGCGGCGCGAAGCGCACGTTCCGGATCGTCCTCATGCGCGACCGGCGCGCCGAACAAAGCGAGCAGTGCATCACCGATGAATTTGTCGACGAAACCGCCAAAGTTTCGCACGGCCGCCGTCAATTCCTTGAACAGTTCGTTCTGCAGCGCTTGCATGACCTCGGGATCGAGCTGCTCGCTGAGTGTCGTGAAGCCGCAAAGGTCGGCGAACAGGACCGTTACCGTCCGGCGATCGGCGTCAGAGACGGGATGCAGCCCATCTTCGCCTTCGATGTTCGCGAGCAGCGACGGCGTTCGAGACGGCGGCACAATGGTCCGGCTTGGTGTCGCAGCAGGCCGTTCGACGGCTTTGGCGGGCGCACCGACGCTTGTCCCGCATTTCGGGCAGAACTCGAAATCCGGTGCGCAGAGGTAGCCGCAACTGGCGCATGGCGCGGGCTGGCGCCTGCCACATTTCGGACAGAAGGCGAAGCCGTCATCAACCTCGAAACCGCAGCCCGAGCAGTCCATCGAACAAGACCCCACTAGGGGCCGTGACGGCGTGATCTCGCTACGCAGTTCACGGCCAGCGTATCCACAAGGATGAACCGATATACGTCGGCCAGCAAGCGGCAGCTCAAATGGGCACCGGGGCGATCGGCATGGGCCTGTGGCAGAGCGTTGCCGATGCGGGCGGCTGCATGGCCGTCGTTTGCGAAAGTTCCCTCTTGCCTCCGTCTTCCTGCTATTGTGGAGATGAGGAGACGGACCCTTGAGCGAGAATCGTAAGCTGGCCGCAATCCTGGCTGCAGATGTGGTTGGATACAGCCGGCTCGCAAGCGCGGACGAAGATCGTACTTTGGCGAGGTTGCGGGCACTGCGCAGCGACCTGATCGATCCAATCATCGCAGTGCACAACGGACGAGTGATCAAGCGCACCGGGGATGGGGCGCTGGTTGAGTTCCGCAGCGTGGTGGATGCCGTGCGCTGCGCCATCGAGGTTCAGAACGGTATGGTCGAGCGCAATGCCGGCGTGCCGCAGGACCGCCGCATCGAGTTCAGGATCGGCATCCATCTGGGGGATGTGGTCGAAGAAAGCGACGGCGACCTGATGGGCGACGGCGTCAACATCGCCTCGCGTTTGGAGGGCGTCGCGGCGCCCGGCGCCATCTGCCTGTCCGAGGATGCCTATCGCCAGGTCAGGGCGAGGCTCGACCTCTCGGTCAGCGATCTCGGCAGCACGCAGCTCAAGAACATCGCCGAGCCGATCCGGGTCTATTCGCTGCAAGTCGGCAGCGCCGGGGCCAAGGCGGTAGCGACCTCGCAAACCGCGACGAGCCGGCCGGCGGCGGCAGCGCCGCCCAAGCTATCGATCGCCGTCCTGCCGTTCGCCAACATGAGCGGTGACGCCGAACAGGACTATTTTGCCGACGGCATTTCCGAAGACATCATCACGGCGCTGTCCAAACTGTCGCAGCTCTTCGTCATCGCACGCAATTCGTCGTTCACCTTCAAGGGCCAGAACGTCCATGTGCAGGAGGTGGGCACGAAGCTCGGCGTGCGGCATGTCCTCGAGGGCAGCGTCCGCAAGTCGGGGAACAGGGTGCGCATCACCGCGCAGCTCATCGATGCAGTTTCGGGCGGCCATCTCTGGGCGGAGCGGTTCGATCGCGACCTGACCGACATATTCGCCGTGCAGGACGACGTGACGCAGCAGATCGTCGGTGCGCTGGCGCTCAACCTGACTGATGGCACCCGGCTGCGGCTGGCGCCGGAGCACCCGCGCAACACGGAGGCGTATGACTGTTTCCTGCGCGGCCGGGAGCTGTGGCACCGGCTGACGAAGGAGACAAACACCGCCTCCCGCGACCTCTTGCAACGTGCCACCGAGCTGGACCCGAACTTTGCCTCTGCCTACGCTTTCCTTGCCCTCACGCACGGCGTCGATTACCTGAACAGGTGGGGTGCGTCACCGCCGGAATCGATGGCGCAAGCCGAAGAGGCCGCAACGCGAGCGGTAACGCTCGATGACAACGATCCCTGGGCGCACTGGGCGCTGGCGATAGCCAGGCTGTACACACGACGGCACGATGAGGCCATCGTCGAGGTCGAGCGCGCACTGGTCCTCAATCCGAATTTCGCCGAGGCGCATGTCTGCCGCGGCGAGACGCTGTATTACTCGGGCAGAGCCGAGGAGGCCCTCGAGAGTTTCGCCCGGGGAAAGACCCTGAACCCATACTTTCCGGATGTGCTTCTGCACTTCCAGGCTTTGGCATTGTTTCAACTGGGAAGATACGACGAGGCCGTCGACCTCTTGCTGCAACGGCTGGCTCGCAACGCTGTCACCGACGTCTCGCGCGCGCTTCTGGCCGCCAGCTACGGCCATCTGGGCCGTTTCGCCGAGGCCCGCGCGGCATGGCAGGAGTTGCTTCGCGTCAATCCCGACTATTCGTTGGAATACCGCCGCAAAGTCTTGCCCTACAAGAACCCTGCCGATTTCGAACTCATGGTCGACGGCCTCCGCAAGGCTGGTGTCGTGCAATGACAAATGAGGCCATGCGGACGGGTCAGACTCCAGAGGCTCACCGATAGATCGCCTGGCCGATCTTGCGCCACCGGGCGTTTTCGCGAACCAGTTTCAGGTCGTCGGTCGTCTCGGCAAAAGTCCGCAAACGGTATTGCCGGAGCAGGTCCGGGAAGAGCGCCCCATCCGGCAGGCCGGCAAGCTGCTCGCGGACCGAGATCTTTTCATCGATGACCCGCATGCCCCAGGCATTTTCCCGAACCTGCAGCTCCGCAGCCAGATCACGCTCTTCCGGCACGTTTTCGTCCAGCGCAGCCAGCAGGATCTGATGGAAAAGCGCGACATAGCCGATCTGTCTCAGGCCGCCCACAACCCGCGCCCGCGGCAATATGGCAAGGACGAGGAACGTCAGGAACAGGTTCGGCAAAAGCACGCCGTCCAGCAGCGCCTGCCTGAGATGCGGCCGCTCGAACGGGATGGAAAGACCATGCGGCCTGTCAGGCTCGATCAGGTGCCCGTTGTCGAGGACGAGCTTGCGCACGCGCTGCTCGCGAATGCCCCAGAAATAGTCCGTGGTGTTGGGCAGAAATCTGCCGAATGGTCCCGATGCGGCCTCTTGCAAGGCATGTTCGAGACGCTGGCGTCTTGCGGGCTCGGTGAGCAGCCTGGAAAGAAGGCTGCCGTCATATTCCAGATGCCGCGCCATGGCAGAGGCAGCGAGCCGATCGTCGATGAAAACCGGCCGGGCCATACCGGAACCATCCCACCTGGCGACCAGATCCTCATTGAGTTCTGTCAACGCATCGGCGGCGGTTCCAAACACCTTGTCCTGACTGGCAAGCAGTGTGCCCAGCCAGCGGCTGGCATCCGTTTCATCGCCCACCGCTTCGAGTGCGCGTTTGTTGAGGGAGACGGGACCGGCCGCGCAGGTGCTTTTGCGGCACAGTTTGTGGCGGCCCATGCCAAACAGGTTGACCTTGTCGTCGCCGACATCGAGCCATCCCGGCCCCTCCCGGCCAATGGTCTCCATGGTCATCGTCGTTCCCATGAAAGCGAAGAAGGCCGACAGCCCGTTTTCGACCGCTCCAAGCCAGGCAAGCAGGAGGGCATCGAAGGTGATCCGGTCCATCAGAAGCAGGCAGTGCAGGCCGGACTGGATAATCGGTCTGTGCTCGAACTCTTCGACGGCCTTGCCGATCTCCTCAGGCTGCATGATCGCACCGAGGCGCTGATGCAGGACTTCGCGCAGGATGGAACGGGCAGCGATCGCCGGCGCCGATGCAGGCTTTGCCACCGGCCGCCACAGACGGCGGGCGTAATCGGAAACCGGTGCATTCCAGTTCTGCTCGATGTCGTGCACGACTTCCGGGCAGAGCCGCGACAGCACAGCCAGAATTTCCGCCGGAGGCGTAGGGGTTGGGTCAGAGACGGCGGTCATCGATCCCGTCTAGCCGCTTGCGGTGCAAACGCCAAGGGAGACCGGACTTGCCGGGTGCGGCCCAGATCGTCAACTTGATCAAACGCCGAACCGCTGTAAGCCAAACAGCGGATCTTAGAACCGCAGCCGGGCCATGCTCAGGAGGTCGTGGTACTGCCCGTCGGTAAAACCGGCCTTCACATGCCGGCCTTCAATCTCGAAGCCGTGGCTTGAGTAGAGACGGATGGCCGGTTCGTTGTCGGCATAGACGGTCAATTCGACCCGCTTCAGGGCGCGCCAGTTGTCGGCCACGTCAAGCAGCGCGCCAAGTATGGCAGAGCCAATGCCCTTGCCGACAAAGGCATCGTCAAGGCCGATATTGATCTCGCCGATATGCGAACGGCGCGGCGAACCCTGCACGACCAGGCTGCCATGGCCGACGACCTTGCCGTCCAACTCGGCGACGATCCAGGTGGTTTCCTGGCCGGACTTGGCGATGCGCCGCTCCACCTGCTCCACCATCTCGAAGGGCATCCTGAGCGTGCCCCAACGGAAGCCCGGCATGTTGAAGATAGCGCAAAGCGCCTCCGCATCGCTTGGCCGTATGGCGCGGAGCTGCGGCTGGATTTTCTCGGAAGAGGTCGTGCTGGTCATGGCGTTCCCGGCTACAGCAATTCCAGGAAAAGTGTGAGCGGTTTTCCGCCCGGAATTGCGTCAGAACAAAGTGATAGAGCAGTTCGCCGTTTCCTTGAAACGGTGAAATGCTCTAAGGCAATCGGCTCGGCACGATGCACCGGACGTCACCTGAAAATCCAGCTATCTCTGCAGCCTATGCCGCCGATTGCGAGCCAAAATAGCGGGAGGCGGCGTAGAGTTTGAAGACGCCGCTGACGCCGATCCAGCCGAAAAGGGCGAGCCAGCACAACGTCCTGGTCGCTACCCAGTCGATCCGGTGCACCGCAGCGTCGGTGATGACGAGGCCAAGGATGGCAAGCAGGCCGACCAGAAACTGCGCCAGGCCGAGCACCAGCAGTTCCTCGCGCGGCGCGCTTTTCCAGACGAGATATGTGCCGCCGGCGCCGGCGAGGAAGATGGCGCTGTAGACCTGGGCGTGGAAGGGATCGACCGGCCATGGCCAGCTGCTGCTGACCACTTGGGGAAACAGCAACATGCCGACGCCGTAGAGCCCAAGGATCGCGGTTTCCGCCAACATATAGCCGCGCCATGCGGGATTGAGGGTCACGCCTTTTGCCGAAGGACGGGCCCTGGCCTGCCATAGGAACAGCCCGGATACCGCGGCCGAGGCAAGATAGACCAGGAACCAGAGCCAGGCCGCTTTTCGTTCGAAGCTGAAATAGCCGAGATTGATCAACGAAACCGCCGACACGATGACGGTGAAGATGAAGGCCATGACGAGCACCAGCCTGCCGGGCGACCAGCGGTTCCAGAACAAGAGCGCCGCCATCACCGCCATTTCGGCGGTGTAGAAGCCGCCGAGGAAGCGGGCACTGAATGGCGTGACGGGCCAGGGCCAGCGCGGCTTGACCAGCGCCGGCGCGAAAAACAGGCCGGCGCCCACGATCAGGACGATGATGACCCCAGCGGAGAAAATGCGCAGGGCTGCTGGGAATGGCGAGTTGTCGGACGTCTGCATGGAAACGGCCCCAAAAGGTGAATACCCGTGGACCATCATAGTGCCGCTTGCGGTCGGATGGAAATCGAGCTGTCACCAGGCTTGTCTATTGGAATGGCCGTACGATCCGTTTCGACGTAAAATGAATCACTCGGACCAAGGAGCGGTCCGGTCAACCCGCCTCGGGAGGCGCATTTTCCGGAGCCTGCACGATGAACGAAGCTCAGGATCTGTTCTCGCTTCTGCGGCAATCGACCGATGTCGACCCGCGGGCAATCGACGCGATCAAGCGAACCATCGCCGAGGGCGAGGATCGCGAGCTTTGCCGCATCAATGTGCCGGCCTTCGCCGGCAAGCATGGCCTCGACGAGGAGCGCGCCATAGGCGCCTTTCTCCATGCGGCGCGGGTGGGCATCTTCGACATTTCCTGGAATGTTCTGTGCCCCGGCTGTGGCGGCGTGCTCGATACCAACGCCACGCTGAAAACCCTGCAGAAGGACGAATACACCTGCGCGCTATGCTCCGAGGGCTATTCGCCGACACTCGACGAGATGGTCGAGGTGACATTCACCGTCAGTCCCCGCATGCGCAGGATTGCCGCCCACAATCCACACGAACTGCCGTTGATGGAATATTTCCGCCAGATCTACTGGGCGTCAGGCGTCGATCTGCCGGATGAGGATTTCGCGAAAACGATCGAATCGTTCTCGCTGGAAGATATCGAGCTTGCACCCGGTGAAAAGGCGGTTCTGCCCATACAGCTTCCGTCCGAATTCGTCATCGTCTTCGAGCCGGTAACCCATTCAGCGCAGTTCATCGACGTGAAGGGCGAACCGACAAAGGAGCGCCGAAGCCTGTCTTTGGTCTTCGACCGCGACCATGTCCAGAACCAGACGCTGGAGATGCAACCCGGCCCGTTGCGCATTTCGCTGGAAAACAGAACAGACACCCGCGTGCTGCCGACGGTCTTCATCGCCGGCCAGGCATTGCACGATCTCCTGGGCAAACGCCGGCCCTTCCTCACCGCCAAGCGCCTGCTCACCAACCAGACGTTTCGCGATCTCTATCGCACGGATACGCTCGACATCGATCAGCGCCTGAAGATCACCAGCCTGACCTTCCTGTTCACCGACCTGCGCGGATCGACCGCGCTTTACGAGCGGGTGGGTGACCTCCAGGCCTTCGATCTCGTGCGCGCGCATTTCCAGGTTCTGCACGAGATCGTCGCGGCGGAGGCAGGCGCGGTGGTGAAGACGATCGGTGATGCGGTGATGGCGACCTTCGCGACGCCCGATCGTGCGATTGCTGCGGCCCTCAGGATGCGCGATGCCATGCGTGCGCTCAACGACAAGAGCGGGCGCGAGGATCTGCTGCTCAAGATCGGAATCCATGCCGGCCCCTGCATTGCGGTGTCTATGAACGAGCGACAGGACTATTTCGGCCAGACGGTCAACATTGCTTCGCGGGTCCAGAACCTTGCCACCGCGCAGGCGATCTTCGCCACGCGTGCGGTGGTCGACGACGATCTCACCGCCGATCTGTTGCGCAGGAATGCGTTGACGCCGGTGCCCCACGAGGTCTCGCTGCGTGGCATTGAGCGGGAGATAGCCGTATATACGATCCCCTGAAACCGGGGCGTTACGCCCTTACACGCGCCTGCAGATGAAATAACGATCGGCTGATACCGAAGGCGGCGGCGGGAGGCGTTGTAACTGCGGATGATCGAGCGGCGTGCCGCTGACCGCGAGGCCGCCGACGCGAAGCAGGCGCGCGGTCAGATCGGGAAGCCAGGTAGAGGTCACGGCATCGCGATCTTCATAGCCGGTGCCGATGTCGGCATGAACAAGAGCGGCGTCGATGCCAATGAACCTGCTCGCCGTCTCGCGTATTTCGCCGAGCACGAGGTTTTCAGCTTCGGGAATTGAGCTGGAGTGTGCGGCAAGTGCGCGGTCGAATGCCACGATCCGGCGTCCGGGCAGGCGCTCGCGCAGATGGTCGAACGTCCGGCCGTTGCCGAGGCCGAGTTCGATCACAGGCCCCTCGATCTTCGCCACCTCGGCGCAGACTAGATCGAGAATGTCGCGCTGTGCGGTCATCCTGCGGATGAAACTCTCGAGGCGACTCATATGCGTTTGTTTGTCCTGAACCAGCCCAACAGATCGGCAATGAGATCATCAATGCCCGTGACCAGAACGGGTCGCGGGTGGAACCCGGGGCGACGGGTTAAACCCCGATCGAGTCCTGCCGCATATAGAGGCGAACGATGAACACCGCAACATCCGAACAAGGCTGCCGACAACGGTCATACCGGGCCGAGTCGGCGGCCCGGCGCGTGTCGGAACAGCGATCTCACTTGTAGGGGTCTGCGGCGTCCCGCAACCCGTCGCCGAAGAAGTTGAACGCCATGATGACGAGAATGACGGGGAGCATCGGCAAAAGCAGCCATGGATAGAAAGCAATCACGCTGACGCTGCGTGCCTCGGTGAGCAGGATGCCCCAGCTGGTTGTCGGCGCCCTCAGGCCGAGCCCGAGGAAGCTCAGCGCCGTCTCGCCCAGGATCATGCCGGGGATGGAGATCGTCGCCGTCGCGATCAGATGCGACATGAAGCCGGGAATGAGATGCCGTCCGATGATGCGGCTGCTGCTGGCGCCCATCAATTGCGCGGCCAGAACGTAGTCCTCCTCGCGCAAGGCTAGAAGCTTTGAACGCACGGCCCGCGCCAGTCCGGTCCAGTGGATCAGCCCGAGGATGACGGTGATGCCGAAATAGATCAGGATCGGACTCCAGGTTATCGGCATGATCGCCGCCAGAGCCAGCCACAGCGGAATGCTGGGGATCGATTGCAGAACTTCGATTATCCGTTGAACGATCAGGTCGAAGATACCGCCGTGGTAGCCGGCCAGTCCGCCGATGACAATGCCGAGCAGGAAGCTGAAACTGATGCCGACGAGGCCGATTGTCAGTGAAATGCGTGCGCCATAGATGATGCGCGAGAGCACATCGCGTCCCAGCCTGTCGGTGCCTGCCAGAAAGAGCTGGCCGTTTTCGGCAGGGCAGACAAAATGCCTGTCACCTGCGATCAGGCCCCAGAACCAATAACTGTCGCCCTTGCAGAAGAAACGGATCCGCTGAACATCATCCTGTTTGTCTGTGTAGTTCCGCTTGAGGGTGTCCATATCCAGCGTCATCTGGCGGCCATAGACGAAAGGCCCGACGAACTGGCCGTTGTGGAACAGGTGCACGCGCTGCGGCGGCGAATAGATGTAGTCCATGTTGCGCGTATGCAGATTGTAGGGCGCCAGGAACTCGCAGATCAGTATCCCGAAATAAAGCACTGCCAGGAATATGCCGGATACAACGGCAAGCCGGTGCCTTCGGAATTTCCACCACATCAGCCGTAGCTGCGACGCCTGATAGACCTTCGATTGCTCCGGCGTCATCGCCTCGACCGACTGCAGGTCAAAGGGCGCGATGGAAACGTAGTGTTGCAGTGGAGCACCCGGAGCGGGCAGTGGCGATTGCGTGTTCATTTGGTGCTGCCGCCCTGCAAACGAATTCGTGGATCAAGCAGCGCCAGCGCCAGGTCGGAAATCAGCACGCCGATTACCGTCAGGAAGGCGAGGAACATCAGGAACGACCCTGCCAGATACATATCCTGGCTTTGCAGCGCCCTGATCAGCATCGGCCCGGTCGTTTCCAAGGACAGCACGATCGCGGTGATTTCGGCGCCGGAGATGATGGCCGGCAGGATAGAGCCGATGTCGGAAATGAAGAAATTGAGCGCCATGCGCAGCGGATATTTGACCAGCGCCTTGAAGGGATGAAGGCCTTTGGCACGCGCGGTCACGACATATTGCTTGTGTAGCTCGTCGAGCAGATTGGCGCGCAGCCGCCGGATCATGCTTGCCGTGCCCCCGGTGCCGATGATCAAGACTGGGATCCAGAGATGGGCGAGGATCGACTGCGCCTTGGCCCAGCTCATCGGCTCGCCGAGATATTGCTGGTCCATGAGATGACCGATGGACGTGCCGAACCAGATATTGGCGAAATACATCAGGATCAGCGCCAGCATGAAGTTCGGAATGGCAAGGCCGAGAAGGCCCAAGAACGTCAGGCCGTAGTCGCCCCAGCTGTATTGATGCGTGGCGGAGTACATGCCGATCGGAAAGGCGATGAGCCAGGTGACGATGATCGTGACGAAGGAAACCAGCACGGTCAGCCACATTCGGTCGCCGACGACGTCGCGGACCGGCAGCTCATACTCGAAGGAATAGCCGAAATCGCCATGCAGCATCCCGCCGACCCAGTAAAAGTAGCGAATGACCGGAGGCTGGTCGAAACCATATTCCTTGCGCATCATCTGGATGCGATCGGAATCCACCGCTTCGCCCTGAGCCCGAAGCTCGGCGACATAGCTGTCGAAATAATCGCCAGGCGGAAGTTCGATGATCGTGAACACCAGCGCCGATATGACCAGCAGCGTTGGAACCATCACGGCGATGCGCCAGACAATATATCGAAGCACGCTCAGGTCTCTCCAAGCCAGAATGTATCCGGCATATAGACACCGAAATAGGCAGTCGGGTCGTAGCCGTATAGCGCCTTGTCAGGCAGGTTGCGCAGCCGCGAGGACGCAAGAATCGGCTGATGCGTTGCGTTCACCGTACCGATCGAAAACACCTGATCGGTGTAGATCGACAGCATTGAATTCCAGATTTCGGCGCGCTCCGTGGCTTCGGTCGATGCGTTCCAGCGCTTGAGCAAAGCCATCAACTCGACCACAGGCGGAAGATCGGGCGCCTCACCGAGCGTGCCATGAGACAAATAGTGAGCACCCCAGAGCGGCCATTGCAACTGATCGTCGACGGTGGGGGCCAACTGGTACGGGTTCATGTCGGCGGTCGGCACGCCATTGTCGATGCCCGACCAGATCGACATCATGATCTCGCCGCCAAGCGCGCGGCTGCGGAAGATGTCGCGCTGTGAAGTCCGGATGAACAGGGCAATGCCGATCTTGCGCCAGTGATCGGTGATGAGTTCGAGCGCATCGGTTTCCAGCGTGCTTTCGCCGGCCGTTTCAACGATGACCTGCGCCGGGCGTCCGTCGGGAAGTATCCGCAGGCCATCATCGTCACGCCTCTGAAGCCCGACCTCGTCGAGCAAGGCATTGGCCTGGTCGGGATCATGGGCGACCCAGGCTTTCGCGAATTCCGGCCGGTAGAGCGGGCTCTCTGGCAGGACCGTATCGGCACTTTCCTGCGCCAATCCGTAGAACACGGCCAGATTGATCTCGCGCCTGTCCACAGCGAGCGAAAGTGCGCGGCGCACGCGTACGTCACGGAAGAGGCCACGCCACACCTGGTCGGAACAATTCAGATTGGGCAGCAGCGCCAGGCGCGAGCCCTGTGTGCGTTTCCACAGATGCATCTTCACCGGGTAGCGCTTCTCCGCGTCCTTCAGGAAGGAGTAGTCGGCGAAGTCAATTCCCATGCATTGCAGGTCGCTCTCGCCCGCACCGGTCTTGGCGGAAATGATCGCCGACGAGCTGACATTCATGACAATCCGGTCGACATAGGGCAGTTGCCGGCCGTTCTCGTCTGTTCGATGAAAGAACGGGTTGCGCTCGAAGATGAACTGCTCAGCCGGCGGCTTGGTCCGGTTCTGCCAGGGATCGAGCGTCGGCAGCTCCGGGTTCTCCGGGCGATACTGCCGCGACATGCGGATATGCAGGAGCGTCCATTTCTTCGCCCGGTACTCCTTCATCAGGCCGGCGAGCCGGAAGGGATCCTGGTATTTCTTGTGGAACTGCTTGAGATAGGCGGCCGGCAGAGCAAGCGAGAGCGGCGAAGCAGCAGCGAGCTTGGGCAGGAAGTCGGGATTGGGCGCATCCCAACTATAGCGGACCGTCAACGGATCGACGATCTCGAAGCGTGGTGGCTTGCCGTCCGCCAGCAGGGAAGGGGCGAGCCCGTCTTGCGAAAGCTCATCGTTCAGCCAGACATCTTCCCAGCAATAGCGAAAATCCTCCGGCGTCAGCAGGCTGCCGTCGGACCATTTATGTCCTTCCCGTATCTTGAAAGTGAAGACGCGATCATCTGCTACATGGAAACTTTCGAGAATGTCGGCTTGCAAGTTGAGCTTTTCGTCATAGCCGACCAGGCGAGCATACCCGTAGATCGTCATCATCCGGATATCTTTCTGGCTGCCGATGATCGTGCGCAGCGTGCCGCCATACTGGCCGGGCTGCCGGCCCATCGCAGCGAGATTCAACGCACGCGGGTTCTTGGGCAGGCGTTCGGCGAGCGCCGGCAGGGCCCTGGCCTTCAACTGCGGCTGAAGAAATTCCGGCTCCAGATCGCCGGCGCGCAGCGTGCCCGGCAGAAATGTCGAAGCCATGAGGCCAAGGACGGTGCGGCGGTTGATCAATGGCGTAGGTCTCTGACATCGGCCGAACGTCGGGCCAGCACGAGGTGGCCGCCGCCAAGGTCGAGCGGCGACAGCATATCCTCGTCGCCCTCGTCGCGGAATTGCGGTCCCCATGCGCTGGTATCGGAAGCGCCCCCGAGCTTCAGCGTCTTGAAATCCATCGGCCTGTCGAGATCCGGGAAAGGTACCGCGGCGACCAGTGAGCGCGTGTAGGGGTGGACCGGTTTCCTAAGCAGAATTTCGCGCGGCGCAAGCTCGACGATACGCCCGCCGCACATCACCGCGATGCGGTCTGCCATATAGTCCACCACGGCCAGATTGTGGGATATGAACAGGTAGGTCAGGCCCAGTTCCTTCTGCAGGTCCTTCAGAAGGTTCAGGATTTGCGCCTGGACAGAGACATCGAGTGCCGAAACCGGCTCGTCGCAGATCAGAAGTTCAGGCCCCAGCGCCAACGCGCGCGCGATGCCGATACGCTGACGCTGCCCGCCGGAGAAACTGTGCGGATAACGCTTGATGAAGCGCGGATCGAGCCCGATTGCCTGCATCAGGCTCTTGACCGTGGCCAGTCGGGACGCGGCATTGCCGCGCTGATGGATTTCCAGCGGCTCGCTTAAAATGTTCTCCACCGTCATGCGCGGTGAAAGCGACGAAACCGGATCCTGGAAGACCATCTGGATTTTCGCGCGCAGCAAGCGCAGGGCGTCTCCCTCGGCCTCCAGGACGTCGATTGATCTGTCGCGGCCGTTGAAGACCACGGAGCCGCCGCTCGGGGTGACTGCCCGCATCAGCATCTTGCTGACGGTGGTTTTGCCGGAGCCGCTTTCGCCGACCAGACCCAGGCACTCACCCCGCCTGATGTCGAAGCTCACGCCGTCCACGGCGCGAACAGTGGTTTGATGATCCCCGCCGAACCATCCGGACTTGCGGGTGGTGAAGACCTTTTTCAGATCCCTGACCGACAGCAGGATGTCGTCCGGCCCCGTCGATGCCGGCGCCGTCTGCTTGCCGAGCAGGTTCCCGACATTCACCGGCACCTCGCGGAGCGCTTTCAGCCTTTCGCCAGGCTTCAGGTCGAAATGCGGAACGGCTGCCATCAAGCCCTTCAAGTAGGGGTGGCCCGGCCGGCGGAATATCGCCTCCACAGGTCCCGCTTCCATGATCTCGCCATGGTACATGACCACCACCTCGTCGGCGACATTGGCGACGACGCCGAGGTCGTGCGTGATCAGCAGCATCGCCATGTTCAGCTTGGTCTGAAGCTCGCGCAGCAACTGCAGGATTTGCGCCTGGATGGTGACGTCCAACGCCGTCGTCGGCTCATCGGCGATCAGCAAAGCGGGCCGGCAGATGAGAGCCATGGCGATCATGGCGCGCTGACGCAATCCTCCCGAAAGTTCAAACGGATACATGTCATAGGCGCGCTTGGGATTGGGAAAGCCGACAAGGCTGAGCATTTCCTCTGTCCGGGCCTTGCGCTCCACCCGAGCCATGGGCGTATGAATCTGCAGCGATTCGCTGACCTGGTTGCCGATCGTGTGCAGCGGCGACAGGGATGTCATCGGCTCCTGAAAGATCTTGCCGATGCGGCTGCCTCTCAACGCCCGGATTTCGGGTCCATCGCGCGGCATCTGCAGGATATCCTGCGTCGTGCCGGGCTTTTCAGGATCGGAAAACAGGATACGGCCGCGAACATGGGCTGTGTTCGGCAAAATGCCCATCACAGCCTGGCTGAGAACCGATTTTCCGGAACCTGACTCGCCCACAAGCGCGGTAACCTTGCCGGGCAGGACGCGAAGACTTGCGCGCCTGACGGCATGCAACGGTCCCCCGATAATGGCAAAAGAGATGCCAACATCTTCGATCCGCAGCAGATCAAAACCCGAATTCATTCTCGCACCAGCCCCACTCTGGCAGTCCAGAAAGCGAGACTAGCGCATTGCCAGCCTAGAGCAACTTGGATTCGAAACGGTCGCCGTCGCGGACCGACGACCGGACTGCCCACCGCCGGCGTTCGGACCGGGTTGCGGCGCTTACTGGAGCTTGCTCGGGTCGCCCGCCGATATCCGCGCGGTATCGCGATGAAGCAGCATGACCTGCTCGGCGTCCGATCTTCGGTCGTGAATCGGCTCCAGCGCAGCGTCTTCATCGAGTGCGAGAGCACCCGACAGATCGGGCGCAAGCACTGTCAGCTTCTGCTTGATGCCCCGCAGTTCCTCCTTGCCGAGTGTCAACCAACTGTTGGTCCCGCAGTAGCTGGCGAAGTCTTCGCTGGCGAGAACGCTGTGCGGATATTTCTTGGTCAGGGTCTGGAGGCGCTGGACCTCGTTTACAGCCGAGCCGAAGGCAGAGAATGTGAGCCGGTCGGTAAGCCCGACATTGCCGAACATCACATTACCGACATGCAGGCCGATACCAAATTGTATGTCGCCCAATCCCTGCTCCTTCCTGCGCAGATTGAGATCCATCATGCGCGCGGTCGCTTTGTGCGCGGCCGCAAGAGCAGCCTGGCAGGCGACCTCGGACTGCGAGCGGTGCCTTTCGCAAGGGTAGACGGCAATGAAGCCATCCCCGATGAAACTCATGATCTGTCCGCCTTTGCGATTGAAAGGTGCGGCAACGGCGTCGAAAAACTGGTTCAGCGTATCGATATAGATTTCGCGGCCGGAGGTTTCGGCAAGCCTCGACGATCCACGCATATCGCCCATGACCAGCGCGGCCCGGATCGTATCGCCCTCGCCGCGCTTGATCTGGCCGTCCAGCACGCGCCTGCCGGCGTCGCCGCCGAGATAGGTGGTCATCATGTTGTCGGCGAGCTTGGTGAGCACCGCCATCTTGGTTGCGATAGCGAGATGGCTCTGGATGCGCAGCAGCGCCGAAATCATGCTGTCGCTGAAGCCTGTTGCACTGTCGGTGGACCAGGACCCGATCATGCCCTGACTGGTGTTGCTGAAGGGATGGACGAAAGCCATGTAGTCGGTGACGCCGATAAGCCTGAGTTCATCGAAAATAGGAAACTCCGGCGGCAATGACGGGTCGATCCGGCGTCGCAGATGGTCGAGCTTGTTGCTGAGCAGATGGTAGTATGGGCTGGTCAGGAATCTGTCGGACGGCCCGCCGGGCTCGGCGCGGAAGCCTTCCACTTCGATGCCCTGGCCGCGAAACCAGGTGAAGCCAAGCGCGTCATAAAGCGGATGCAGCATCGAAAAGCTCAAATGCACCCGCTTCAGCGGCAGGCCGGCAGCAGCCAGCCGTTCGCAAAAGCCTTTTACCAATGTTTCCAGGTCGCTGCCCGCCAGCGCCGATTGGTTCAGCCAATCGGCAACCTTATCCATGAGAATGGTGGAAATTTCTGCTTGCGCTTTGCTCATGCTATCTCGAAACCCATTGAAGACCGGGCATTGTCCTTTGATCCGCCATAACACAGTCCGCCAACGACCCAAAGATAAAGCCCCGAAGTCAACGAGGCCGGCTTCGGCAGCATGCGGCAAGGAATTTCCCGGATAACCGTCCTTGCAACCAAGGAGCGGGCGTAACTGCATCTATGCCTTATGTGGCGAGGCTGCCGGCGGAGTGCAATCACGATCCTGACATCCGGCAAAAAAATTCGCCGGCTTAGACGCCGTCAGGCCTTCACCACCGTGTCTCGGGCCAGCCCGAGGCGGCCAAAAACATTGCGTGTGTCGAGGATCAGAAGGGCGTGATCAGCGATGGTCTGATAGTCGATCGCATCGTGGTCGGTTGCAACGACGACAGCGTCGAAATCCTTCAAGGCCGCCTCGGTCAATTCGATCGAGCGGCGCCCCTTGATCGCCATATGCTCCCGTGTGGTCGGGATCTCGCTAACATGCGGATCGTGGAATTCCGCCTTGCCGCCCCATTCCTCGATGAGCTCAATGAGCCGCAACGAGGGGCTTTCGCGGATGTCGGGCACATTCTTCTTATAGGCCAGCCCGATGATGAGAATGCGCGAGCGGCTGAGCGCCTTGCCGCAGCGCCGGTCCAGCGCCTTCGCCAGTTCATCGACCACATGACGCGGCATGGCCGTATTGATCTCTGCCGCCAGCTCGATGAAGCGGGTCGGCAGTTCGTATTCGCGCGCCTTTCACGTCAGGTAGAAGGGATCGATCGGAACGCAGTGCCCGCCAAGTCCCGGGCCAGGATAGAAAGGCATGTAGCCGAAGGGCTTGCTCTTTGCCGCCTCGATCACCTCCCAGATGTCGATGCCCATCGCCCCGAGCACAACCTTCAATTCGTTGACGAGGGCTATGTTGACCGAACGGAAGATGTTTTCCGTCAGCTTGACCGCCTCGGCGGTCGCGGTGGTGGAAACCGGAACGACGGTCTTGACCACGCTTTGGTAGAAAGCTTGCACGAGCGCCGCCGCTTCAATGCCGTCGCCCGCCACGACCTTGGGTATCGTCGCGACTTCAAAGCTGCGGTTGCCGGGATCCTCGCGTTCGGGCGAGAAGCCGAGGAAGAAGTCTATCTTCGACTGCAAGCCGGTTGCTTCCAGGATGGGCTTGATCACGTCGTCGGTGGTGCCGGGATAGGTGGTCGATTCCAGCACGATGAGCTGGCCGAGGCGCAGATGCTTCGCGATAGTGCCAGCCGTGTTCGTGACAAAGGAGAGATCCGGCTCGCGGTGTTTCGTCAGCGGTGTCGGAACGCAGATGATGATGACATCGCAGACGGCCAGTTCGGTAAAATCCGCGGTGGCGCGGAACCGTCCGCTCGCCACCTGACCGGCAAGGACTTCCGACGTCACTGCCTCGATGTAGGATTGGCCGTCGTTCAGGCTCTCGACCTTCCGGGCTTCGATGTCGAAGCCGGAAACCGGGAAGCCGGCGCGTGCGACCGCGACCGCCAAGGGTAACCCGACATAGCCCAGTCCGATCACGCCGACCTGCGCGGCGCGCGTCGAGATCCGGTTGAGAAGACGGTCATATATCGATTGTGAGGCGTCCAAAAGTCTGCTTTCCAGTCAATTCGGACAGGCTGTCCGTTGCCATGGCGAGGCTCACCTGGTCCCCGGAACCATGGCCGAGGCATATTGCGGAAGATCGGTTTCCGCAAGCCGTCATCAAACCGGCGCCTTCGCCTTCAGGCTTGCGGCAGCCATCGCATAGCCGCCCGCGGCGCCATCGATGAAATGAACATGATCGCGCTGCAGCGGCGAGGCGACGAGGCATGTCATCAAGGCCGATTTCTGGCGGTGCAGGCCGTAGCTGCAGATGCCCGCCTCTTCTGCCTGTTTCAGCCGGCTCTCGATCCGCTGCAACACATCCGCGTCAACGTCGATGGTCATCTTCAAGCCGTCGTCGAACTTCCGGAAATCCGAATTGCTGGCCACCTCGCGTTTGTAGACCTTCGGATCGAAACGACCGATGGTCCAGCCAAATCTGTCGGTGACCGCCGTAAGCGTCATCAGGAATATCACCCACAGCTTCGCCAGCCACCGCCGCCCTGGCGGCGCCGTGGCCCGCGCCTCGACATCAAGGCCGGCGGGCAAGAGACTGTAGCCCGGCCCTTCCACCGGCACCGGGTGGCCATCGCGCTCCTGCCTGCCGGCAAGGGCGATGATGTCGGAAGCCAGAAACTGAAAACCGCGCAAATCGCGCGACACTCCCGGTATGGCTATGATCGAGACGATTTCGCCGTGCCGGGCTTCTATCGGGTTCCAGCGGCAGGAGAGGCCGGTCAGATCCGGCCGCGCGCCGGCCGGCGCGGGATCTATCCGGTAGCGCCCGGCTTTCATCTCGGCCTCCGCCCAACTGCCGCCACCGCCGGCGAACATGGCATAGAACACCGCTTCGGAGGCCTGGAACCGCGCCACGCGAACGTCGAGGCCTTGCGCTCTTATATCCTCTATCGGCACGATTGCGGCACGCAAGGTCAGGTCCAGTTCGTCCGCCACCCATCTCTGGACAGCCGCCAGAGCGTTGCGGGTGACCTCCAACGCCGAGCCGGGAAACGCCACGAGCGCACCGTCGCCGCCGAAGACAAAGGGGAGATCTTGCCGGCCCTGCGCATTGAGCAGCGCCGAAATGACGCTGGCGCCGGCCATGTTGACGGTTTTGTAGCGCCCGGCCTCGATCGCCTTGGTCGAGCCGACGATGTCGGCGGTGGCCAGCGCCCAATCATCAGGGAGAGGCCGATAGTTGTCGATATCGGCAACGCTTTCGAACTTTGCGAAAACCGGCAGGGAAGCGACAAACGGGTCGGACGCGGCAGCTGTTTCCATGAGCATCAGATAGCACATTCCACGGCTTGAAGGCGAAGGCGATCATGCTTTGAAATTGACTTGCGCAGGCTTTCTGGGGATAGGTCCGGCGATGCGAATTGCCTTCTACGCGGCCCTGAAGTCGCCCAACCATCCCGTTGCCTCCGGCGACCGCCAGATGGCACGGATGCTCATCAAGGCGCTGGAGCACGCAGGGCACAGCGTCGAACTGGCATCCGAATTACGCTTCTATCTACGCGATCCGGAATTGAAAAGTTTCGAAGCGCTCAAGATCGAGGCCCGAGAAGAAGCCGCGCGGCTGACCAAGCTTTGGGATCGTGACGGCAAGCCCGATCTTTGGTTCACCTATCATCCCTACTACAAGGCGCCCGACCTGATCGGGCCCGAACTGGCGTCGGCCTTTGCTGTCCCCTATGTGACAGCGGAAGCCTCCTATTCGAGGCGGCGCAACGCCGGTCTGTGGGCCGATGCGCAAGCGTTGGTGGCGCGCGCCGTCGCACAGGCGGCGCTGAACATCTGCTTCACGCAAAGGGATCGTCAGGGACTGGCAGATGCGATCCCCGACGCCGCTTTCGGCATGCTTTCGCCCTTCATCGACACATCGGTGTTCCGGGAAACGCCGGCACGCGGTTGTCCGACGCGCCTCGTTACCGTCGCCATGATGCGCCCGGGCGACAAAGTCGAAAGCTATCGCATGCTGGCGCAGGCGCTTGCTTCGATCGGCCACCTGCCCTGGACCATGTCGGTCGTCGGGGACGGGCCGGCCCGTGACGAGGTCAAAGCGCAATTCGCCGGCTTGCCCGCCGACCGTATCGAATGGTTTGGCGCGATTGAGCCAGCCGCCGTGCCGGATGTCCTGTGCAGCGGGGGAATTTACGTCTGGCCAGGTTACGGCGAGGCCTATGGCGTTGCCTATCTTGAAGCGCAGGCCGCCGGCCTGCCGGTGGTGGCCCAGGATATCGCCGGCGTGCCGGAGGTCGTGCGGGATGGCCAGACCGGGTTTCTCACCCCGCCGGGCGATGTGGCGGCGTTCGCTTCAGCCATTGAAAGGCTGCTGGGCCGTAACGACGAAAGAACCATCATGGCCGCAGAAGCCAGACGTTTCGTCCTCGAAGAACGTTCCCTCGGTGGTGCAACGGCGCGTCTGGCCGAACTTCTCGCGAAGGTCCCGGTTTCATGACATCCGATCAGATCTGGCAGCCATTGGTGGAACAACTGGCGCGCGGGCAACGGGCGGGCCGTAAGGCAGAGTTCTGGCTGCGCGACGATGACGCCGTGGAGCCGACGCCTGCGCTTGATCGGCTGCTTAACCTCACTGCTGAATTCGCGGTTCCAATCACTCTGGCCGTCATTCCGGCCATGACCGATGAGAAGCTTACCGTCCGGCTTGACGAGGCGCCGCATGCCACGGTCGCCATCCATGGCTGGGCGCACCGGAATCATGCGCCCGAGGACCAGAAAAAGCAGGAGCTCGGCCCGCATCGGCCACGCGAGGTGGTGCTCGATGATCTGGCGCGCGGACTGTCGCACATAACCGGCCTGCACGGCGCACGTGCCGTTCCGATGCTGGTGCCACCCTGGAACAGGATCGATGCCGGCTTGGTATCCGGCCTTGGATCGATAGGATTTGCGGCATTGTCGGTCTATGGGCCGCCGAAGCCGGCTTCGCTGGCGGTCATCAACAGCAATGTCGACATCATGGATTGGCATGGCACGCGCAGTTGCCGCGATCATGGCCTGTTGGTTCAGGCTATCACCGCGCACTTGCAGCATGCGTTCGACGGCGGCGAACCGGTCGGCCTGCTCACCCACCATCTCGTACATGATGAATCGGCCTGGCTTTTCCTCGAACGGCTGTTCACAGTCACCGCACAGACCGAGGCCTGTGCATGGCTTCAGATCAGGACACTGATCGGGCGCAGCGCCGGCTCAGGAAAATAGCTCAGCGCTTTTTGTCTAATGAGATCGGAAATTTGAGCGTTTGGCCATCCCGCGCGGCAAAAGCGCCGGTAAACCTGTCTTTGGCCAATTTCTCCATCTCGTCCAATTCCCCGTCGGTGCGCGACGGTTCGTGGTGAAACAGCGCAAGCCCGCGCGCACCGGCGGCCTCACAGAGCTTGACGCCCTGTTGCCATGTCGAGTGCCCGTTGCCGCGGTAGCGCTCCATTTCCTCCTCGGTATAGGTGCAATCGTAAATGACGAGGTCGGCATCTTCGATCAGCCGGAGCACCGCCTGATCGAGTTTGCCCGGTTCGTGCTCGGTGTCGGTGATCACCGCCACGACGCGGCCGCCCCATTCGACCCGGTAGCCTATGCAGCCGCCTGGATGGGTAAGACTGCCGGTTCGCACCACAACCCTTTCGCGCGGCCGAAGCACGTCTCCGGATACGAAATCGCGGTAGTCGAGATTTGCCTTGCAGATGTCCAGTTTCACCGGAAACCACGGCGGCCGAATGAACTCATCGACCATCTCGCGGGTCGTCATGCGTCCAGCGAGATGCCCGGACCAAAGTGTAACCTTGAAGCCCCTTTCATAGATAGGCTTGAAGGCCGGCAGCCCGATGATGTGATCGTAGTGGCAATGGGTGAAAAACAGTTCGAAATCGGTCACGCCCGACGCCCGAAGCGCCCTGCCGGCAGGCCGCAGGCCAGAGCCCGCATCGAACAGAAGCGTATCCTTGCCGCACCGCATCTCGATGCAGCTTGTGTTGCCGCCATAGCGGGAGAATTCTGGCCCCGATACCGGAATGCTGCCGCGCACGCCCCAAAACCTGACCAGGAAAACGTCGTCGTCCATGCTACCCCTTCGCAGTCAAGTCGCCCATGGTAGCCAGTGCCATCACGGCGGCGAGGACTAAGCTCACGTCACGTGTCACTTGGCGCTTCGTGCGTCGATCAGATCCGCGGTCGTATGGCTTAGGCGATCGGCAAGAACCCGCACCATCTCGATGGTCATTTCCGGGAACTCCTTCATAAGCCTCAGGAAATGATCCTTGCGGATTCTCAAGGCTTCCAGCTGACTTGCGGCCCTGACGGTGGCGGTGCGGGAGCTGTTGCACAATATGGCGATCTCGCCAACAATCGAATTTGGCACCAGTTCGGCGACTTTTATCGGTCCGCTGTCGGAATCGACCAGAATATCCGCCCTGCCTGAAAGGATGACATAAGCGGCGTCTCCCTCGTCGCCCTGCCGGAAAAGGATCTCGCCGGCGCTGTAGCTCACGCGATCGGATGTGAATGCAAGCAGCTTGAGCTTTGCCGGCTCTACGCCGGAGAACAAGGGAACGCGTTGCAGCATTCCAACCTCATCCTTGAGCAGCATTGTCGCAAACCTTCCCAAAAATTCGCGTTTGCCAGACTAGAGCAACGGCCGCCCGGATGGAATCGATTCTGTTTTCCGGGATGGCGAGACGAGCCTCGCGAAAGGTGGCGAGCCTGATGTCGTGCGATCGAGCGATGCCGCCTGAAAAAATGGGCGTCCGCCAGCCGAAAAGCTGGATGAAGTTGCGGCAAACCCTTCTTGTTTTCGGCGCGGATGTATTCTCGCTACGCCTTTCGCCAAATCCCTTGACCTTGCAGCAAATTCTCACCGGCGAAATGATCCCATCTGAACGTCCGTTGCTCTATGACAGCAGTTCCTTAAAGATACCGCTCTCTGCCAGAAGTGTCTCGTGTGTTCCGTCTTCCACCAATTGACCCGAGTCGAAGACGATAACGCGATCGAACATCATCGCCATTGCCGGGTTCGTCACGGCCCACACAATTGCCGGTGAATGGCCGTCGCGTCTGGCTTCCTCGAGCACGTTTCGCAGCACCTTATCCTGCATGCGCTGATCGAGCGCCGACAGCGGCCGGTTGAGAATGAGAAAATCAGGACGCTTGAGCAGGGCCCGGGCAACATCGAGCTTCTGTCGTTGTCCACCGGTCAGCCGCCTGCCGCCGGCGCCGACGTTGAAGTCCAGGCCGACATCCAGAAGCTCGGCATAAAGCCCCAGTTCGTCGAGAATGTCATAGACGATGGAGCGTATGCGGTCCGGCGCGTCGGGATGGTTGTTGCCCACACGCCCGAACAGCACATTGTCCATGACGGTAGCCGCGGCAATGTATTTGGCAGGATCATACCGTTCGACCGCATTCTGCAGCTCGGGCGGCAGGTTTTCATAGAACTGGTTGCGCGCAGCGACGATCTTGCTCATCAACTCGTCGCTCAGCAGGCCGAAACGGTGCCGGGGCTCGATATAGGCAAAGCTCAAGGTGACGATCATGGCCCGGTCGCTCTCCGAAACCGCCTCGTAGGGACGGTTTTTGAGCCGTTGCAGCAAGGTTTCGTAGGCGGGTATCTCTTCGGCGCTCATGAAGGCGAGCTGCTGGAAGAACTGGTGATCGGGCGGCAGATCGGCAAACAGCTCGATCGCCTGTTCGGCGATCTCCATGCCCATCTCGTAGAACGTGCGGTCGAGGCCGGCTTGCCTCAGCACGGAAGCGAAATAGGGATTGGCCGCCAGGGCCCTGTCGGCCAGTTCGGGGCCGGCGGCGGCGCCGAAGAGCAGGTTTTGGCCGATCGTTGCTTCCTTGTTGTAGGCGCCTGGTTCGAAAGGAGCCACCAGTCCGCTCAGCCCTTCCTGTTCCAGCCGGGTTCGCAGCGCCACACGCAGTTCGACGATCCGCCTGGGAAGCTCCGTGTGACGCGTGAGGTTGGCCGAAGAGCGCAAGCCGAGATCCAGAATGTCGCGCGACAGAACAACCGCGTCGAGCACCCGGCGCACGGCTTCAAAGAGGTCGTGCGGGCCAGTGGCGCCTGCGGAAGCGTAGTCGATCCAGTCGCTGTGGATATCGAGATCCGTATTGCCGGACCGGCGCGCCTCGTTGATGTTCCAGCGGCGCTGGTCTGCCGCGGCACCGTCATAGGTCACCGACGTCAGCGGCGCATGCTTCAACCCGTAGAGCAGGTTATCGCGGAGGCTTGCCTGGAACAGGAAAACGTCCGACGACGCATAGGACATGCGCCGGCCGGTCACGGCCTCAGGGAGTTCAAGCAGGTCGTCGGCGCCTGAAACGACCCTGCCGCTGTCCGGCCAGTTCAGCCGTGCGAAGGCTTCTGCAAGCGCCTCCGCTCCACCTGTTGCGGTGCTGACCAGCGCCACCGTCTCACCCGGCTTGATCTGGAGGGAGATACGGTCGAGGAGCATGGCACCGCCATCGTCCGCTATGGACAGACTGATCGCCGACAGCGGGTCGGTCATCGGACCGGGATCGTCGACTGTCAGGGCCCCGATTCTCGGCGCAATGAGATCCTCGACGGTAAACTGTTCAACGACCTGCTGATATTTGACCTGGACATCCTGCCGTGCCTGATCCCAATCGATCAGTTCCTTCATCGGTCCGGGCAGGTCCTTGTAGGCGCTGATCACGGCCACGAGCTGGCCGACGTCCAGCCGCCCCTGGATGACCAGATAGCCGCCGATCATGTAGAACAGGAAGGGCGTGACCTGTGCGAGAAAATTGTTGAGGAACTTTACCATGAATTTCCATTGGTAAAGATCGAAGCGGATCTTGAAGATGAGCCCGAGCCGGGCAGCTATGTCGGCGCGCTCGTAGTTTGATGTATCGTGGACGTGAACCGTGCCGATGCCGTCGACGATTTCGCCGACCCGGCCCGAAAGCGCGCGCGCCGTGAGCTGCCGTTCGCGCCCGAGCACGATCAACCGGCGCCGCATTCGCGGGATGAGCACGATCTGGATCGCCACGATGACGAGCGCTATCATCCCGAGCCAGACATTCTGAACCATGATGAACAGCATGGCCGTCAGCGCCTGGCCGCCAAGCAGCACCGGCTGAAGGAAGGCATCGCCGATGAAGCCGCCCAGCGGCTCGACCTCGTCCTTCACCATGGTCGCCACTTCGGCGGATTTCACTCGCGTGAAGTAACTCGGCGGGAACCGCAGCACACGATCGACCAGATCGAAGCGGATACGCCGCAGCATGCGCTCGCCGAGGCGGCCCTTGTAGGTGTTGATGTAGAGTTTGAACAGGCCGTTGATAACGACCAGCAACAGGAACACAAAACTGAGGGCAAACAGCGTCTCCTTGCGGTCGAGCTGAAAACCGGAAAAGAACTGGACCTCTCCAAAGAACGGCAGATCATAGTGCAGCTTCAGGAATGGCCGGGTCGCGTCCGCTTGCTCGAAGCCGCGACCTTGAATCGGGCCATTGACGATCAGCTTCGGCAGGTCGAAGGACATGAAATACGGGATCATCGAAAGCAAGACGATCAACACTATCCCGACCTGCTGCTTCTTGGTGTGTGTCCAGATATAGCGGGCTAGGCTGGGTTCCATATGCGACTGTGGGCCTTCAGTTCAAAGGACAAAAGTAAGAGCGCCGGCTGGTGAACGGCGCATCGGCAATCATCGCCGGCGACACGCTCGGAGCCTGCGAGGCGGCTTTGCGGGCAAGATTGCGTTGTGTCGCCCGAAATCCCAACATACAAGGCGAATATGATGGATGTCACGCAACCACGCAATGTCGGCACGGACGGGCACGAGCAGGCCCTGGACCTCACGCGGGGAATTGCCGCCTATGTCAACCATCCTCTCGTGGCAGGGCTGGCGCGCGTCATCGCCAAGCATCCAGAGGCCGATATCGCCAATGCCTTCAACCACAAGCAGGTCGCCTGCAAGATGTGGGCGCTCGACAGGCTGTTCGAAAGCAGCGGCGGCCGGTTCGGGCGCATATGGGTTCTGGGTGGATGGTACGGCGTCTTGCCGGCAATGCTTTTCAACGACGCCCGCTTCGACATCGCGGCGGTCGACAGCATCGACATCGATCCCGAAGTCGAGCGGGTCGCCCGGACCCTCAACCGGCAAGCCGGAGATCGCTTCCAGGCGCTGACGGCAGATATGTACGCGCTCGACTATGCGGCCGGGGGGGCCGACCTGATCGTCAATACGAGCTGCGAACATATAGCCGATCTCCCCGCCTGGCTTGCCCTGCTTCCGCGAGGCACGAATGTTCTGCTGCAATCCAACGATTATTTCAGCGAGCCGACGCATATCAACTGCGTGGCCTCACTGGCAGCCTTCGAAGCCATGGCGGCGCTCCGGGAGGTGCGGTTTTCCGGCGAACTGCCGACAAAAAAGTATACGCGCTTCATGCTGATCGGGACTGTTTGATGCGTTTCGCTCAAGACTGCGCAGCGGTTTTGGGACAACGCCATAACCAAGGACTTGAAGCGCGTCGCACTCGCCAGACACGGTGCGTGTGAAAGCCGACAGGGCCGTTTAGGATCCATCGGCTGTTTGATCATGCGCCTTTCCGAAACCAGCCCCCATTTCCAGGGACCATGTTCGATACCGCTCGCGCAGGATCTGCGCCGAGTGACGCGCGCCTTCCAGGTCGAGACGGTGCGCGGATGGCATCGGTCCCACAAGTGCCTGTTCGATCGCTCGCGCCAAGCCCTCAGGCGTCAGGTCGTTTTCGGTCAGCACCGTTGCAAGACCGAGTTCTTCGAGCATCAGGGCGCGAACTGTCTGTTCGGTTTCGCCGCCGGCTGCGAATGGAACCAGCAAGGAGCGACAACCCGCGCGCAGGACATCGCAGACCGTGTTGTAACCTGCCTGCGAGACCGACAGGCGGGCGCCGGTCAGCAGGCTGGCGAAATCCTCGCGGAACCGGAAGATGGACAGGCCCGGCGTGGCATCGCGTGTGATCGCGTCAAACTCGTCTTTCGGCAGGTTTGGGCCGGTAATCAGGCACCATTTCCAACCGTTGTCGGCATTCCGCGCCGCTGCGATGGTGGCGTTGACAAGGCTCTTTCCGGCAGCCCCGCCGCCAACCGACACCAGGACGTCGAAGCGCTCGGAGACCGCGGGCGGCGGCGGCGCGGCAACGAGCCCTGTGTAAGTGATCTCGGCCTTGATCGCCCCAGCCAGTGGAAATGTCCTGTCGATGGTCGCGAAAGCTGGATCGCCGTGGACCATGACAAGATCGAAATGCCTGTTGATGAGATCGACCGTTTCCTCGTTTCGGCCCGGCTTGACGCGCTCCTGAAGGATATCGCGGACCGACGTCGCCAGCAGCGGCCTGGGCGACGCCGCCTCAATGGCCTCGATCAGCGGCAAGAGTTCGAAACGCATCTGCCGGCGTCCAAATGGAAACGCCTCGATGATGACGATGTCAGGCCTGCAATCGCGGAATGCCTGCAGCAGCATCCCAGAACGCAATGTCTTGAAATCATCGTCGATGGGTTTGCCCTTTAGGTCGACCAGTCCGGAAAATCCTTCATCGCCGGAGGTGACGGGTGGCAGGGCTACAGATTTTACCCCTGGTCCCGGAAACCCCGCGATCGACGCCCCGCCGGTCACGACAGTGACGTCGAACCCGTCATCGACCAGGGCCGCCGCAATGCGGCTGGCGCGCGCGAGATGGCCGATGCCGAGCAGGTGCTGGACATAGAAGAAAGCGCGCAGCTGCTTCATTCGGCAGCCCGCCACTCCTGCTGGAACAGTTGCTTGAGCTGTCCAATGCTTGCCGTATGATCGAAATTGCTTCGCACGCGCCGCTCCGCGGCGTCGCCCAGGCGGGCGCGCAGCATGGGATCACGGATCAGGCGCTCCAGCGCCTGTGCCAGAGCAATCGGGTTTTCCGTCGGAACCAGCAGCCCGGTTTCCTCGGGCGATAAAAGCTCCGGCACGCCGGAAATATCGGTCGACACGCAGGCAAGCCGCTGGCTGGCCGCCTCCACCAGAACATTCGGCAGGCCGTCCCGGTCGCCATCGGCGGTGATCCTGCAGGCGAGGGCGAAAATGTCGGCGCCTCGGTAGTGCTCAAGCACCTCCTTTTGCGCCAGCGCACCTTTCCAGGAGACGCGGCCATCCAGTCCGAGCTTTCGCGCCAACGCCTTGAGCCGTTCCAGTTCCTCGCCGCCGCCGACATGCTCGAAACGCCACGCCAAATCACCAGGCAAGAGGGCAAGGGCCTCCAGCAACGTATCGTAGCCCTTCTTTGCAACGGCGCGCCCGACACTCAAAACGACAACCGGTTCGCCCGGCGCCGAGCCGTCATGCTGTTTCCGCGCCTCGCTAAAACTTCCGAAGCGATCAAGGTCGAGCCCATGATAGCTCAGATGCACAGGCGAATTGCCGTTGGCCAGTGCTTTCAGACGGTCGAAACCGGTTTTCGTGCAAGTGACCGTCCAGCGCGCCGAGGAAAGCTTGCCGGCCAGATCCCAATCCGCCGAAGTCCAGATGTCCTTGGCATGGGCCGAGCAACTCCACGGCAGGCCACGAAGCTGGCTGGCATAGCGCGTCACCGATGCCGGCGTGTGCGCGAAATGTGCATGCAACCATCCCGCGTCTTCAGGCCATTCAGCCGCCAGCACAAGGGCTTGCCCGAAGCGGCGTACGCGATTGCGCGTAAAGTCGCGGGGGATATCGGCAGCCAGCGATCCGAGCGCGCGCCAGAAGCCCGGCCGCGGCAGACAAGCAAACAGCGAGCGAACCACGCGCAGCGGCTCTTGATGCAGATATTCCGGCAGATAGTGGACGGGCGCTTTGATCTCGTCATGCACGGGGTGGCGTTTTGCGTCGGTAGGCCGCCTGAGCGCGACGAGTATCAGGTCGAACCCCGCACGCTCCAGACCGAGCAGTTCCTGCGCGATGAAGGTTTCCGACAGTCGCGGATAGCCCTTCAGAACCACGACGATCTTGCGATGTTGCAATTCAGTTCATGCCTTCAATGACCGACAGGTGATGGCCGGCCCGCCGGTCGAGCAGCTCCGCGACGATTTCGGAAATATGAGGCAGCCCTTCCAACGTCAGATGCGGATTGCTCTGCGATGGGCGAGGCCGGTCCGAAAGCACCTTCAGTGCATCGGCAAACCGCTGGGAATCCTTGGCTTCTTCCGGCAAAAGCATCTCGACGAGGCCAAGTTCGGCCGCGCGCCGAGCGCGGATCAGCTGTTCCTCGCGGGGCGTGACGCGCGGCACGATCAGCGCCGGCTTGTCGAAAGACAGTATCTCGCAATAGGTGTTGTAGCCGCCCATCGCCACCACCGCCTTGGCGCCGGCAATCAGGTCTTCCATGCGGTTGTCGAACTCGATGATCTTGACGTAGGGGATCTTGGCCCCCTTCTTGAGCAGCTTGTTGCGCTTGCGCGCCGGCATATAGGGCCCAAGCACGATCAGCGCCCTGTGCTGCAGTTGCGGATCCTGCTGATAGGCGTCGATGACGTCGTGGATCAGTTCGGCGCCGTCGCCGCCGCCGCCGGTGGTGACGAGGATATAGTCGCCCTCGGGCCGGTGGCCGGGCAACTCGTTCCGCTGCAGGCTCCGTTGCAGGAAACCGAGGAACCTCATCTTTGCCCTGACCGCCGGCGGCACATCCAGGCCGGTCAACGGATCGTAGAAATCCGGCGGGCCATAGACCCAGACCTTGTCGTAGAACAGGCCTATCTTGCGCATCACATCCCTGCGTGCCCACTCGGCTTCGAGCAGATGCGGCGCGTCCATCACCTCGCGCAGGCCAAGCACGAGCGTGGTGCCCCGCGTCTTGAGGTAGGACAGCGTGTCCTCAATCTCACCGCGCAGGCCGAGCGGTTCCTTGTCGACGATGAAGATATCCGGCCGGAAGGTCTCGGCTGTGTGGCGGATGATCGACTGGCGCATCCTTAGCGTCTCATGCAGATCGATATCCTTTTCCAGCGAGGTGTATTCGCCGTTGCGCAACTTGATGACGCTGGGGATCTTCACGAAGTCGACGCGGGCGCGGTAGTCGAAGGCGCCAGCGATGGTCGCACCCGAAATGATAAGCACCTGAAGTCCGCGGAAATCCTCGACCAGCGAATGCGCGATCGTCCGGCAGCGCTGCAAGTGGCCGAGCCCGAACGTGTCGTGGCTGTACATGAGAATTCGAGCGTCTTGTGCGTGCTGGGTCATTGTTGAACGTCTTTTAGAACTCTCGCTTTGAGGGTCGTGGGCGACCCGCAGGCTTCGAAACCACCCTCACGGGCCGACTGACCTGTTTTGAACATCAGGCCGCAATTTCAAGTTGTACAACCAAACGGTCCAAGGATGACGCTCTTCCTGATAGTGCCTTCAAGCTGATCGTCGTCCGCTATACGACGTTCGACAATGTCGTCCAAGCTTATTAATCACTTCAAAGGTCAAGCTATTCGAGCCGCCGCGACAAAGCGCCTCGTTACTGAAAGTGGCGCCGGGCGTCGCACGGCGCATATTGTCGTAGACCTCACTTCGCGCGCGATTGCTCTCGGTCCTGGGAGACCAAAGGTGCTGCCCGTCAATCTCTTGACGGTCGATCTGACTGTGATTCACCCACCGGAACTGAGCCATCTAGCACCCAAGCTAGCCGGAAACTCGGCAGGAATCGAGTGGATGCCCGCGCTCACATTGCGAGACGGACTGAGCGCGCCATCAAAATGTCGCGAGCTGCAAAAAATCGCTCGATTGATCCCGATTGTTGGTGAAGCCTCAAATATTTCCTGCGGCGGTCTAAGGTGTGTTGAGATTCAGGTGATGCCGGCCTGCAAACGGCGGCTTTCCGCGCTTCCGGTGCTCCCGGACCCGGATGTCCGCTCCGCTCCGGTTCTCGAAAGCCACCATTTTCGGCTCGGCCTGACCTGAATCTCAACAAGCCTTAGTTGGTCTTCAGCTTGCCGACGCGGTTTTCGGCGATCCAGCGGGCGGCGAGCACCAGCGCGCCCATGCTGAAATCCTTGCCATGCTTGGCCACCATTTCTTGCGACAACTCGGCCAGCCGCTCGAAAAATTCGTCCTTGCTCTTGTCCTCTGGGGTGAGTTCGGTCTGCATTTTATCCTCCTGTATCTGCGGACGGCGTCCGCTATTTGAACATCTGCGCGGGAAAAGTGACGATTGCGGCGGTGCCATCGACAGACCCCATTGCCAGGTGCCGTCCGTCGCCGGACCAGGCGAGAGCTGTGACGGCGCTGCCCAGGGGCCTGACCAGGAGTTCGTCCCGCCCGCCGATCTGGGCGATGGTGATCCGGCCGTTGGCGTAGCCCGCGGCAATCAGCTTCTTTTCCGGGTGCGCCGCCACCGCCTCGACCAGAACCAGCCCGGCGCGGCCCGTCTCCAGGGCGCCGGAGGTTTCGCCGTCAACAGGCGGGGCGGTCATCGACCAGCCGGCGATTCGAAAAGCGCCCGAGGCAAACAGCGCATTCGCCGGCTGGCTCCAGCACACGGTGCGGACCGGCGATGGAAAGCCCGCGACGATGTCGGCGCGGCCCTCGGCAAGGCTGACCAGGGCAAAGCCGCCGGCTTCGAGCCCGCAAGCCAGCCAGGTGCCGTCTCTGCTCCAGCGGATCGACACCGGGCGTGCGGAAAGGGGGATGTTCCGTATCAAGGCCGCGTCGCCTTCGGCCGCCCAGACCGACAGCCCTTCATCAAGGCCGCAGGCAAGGCGCCGCCCACCTGGCGAGAAGGCGAGGGCATCTGTCGATGATGCCACATCGCGTTCCAGTCGCACGGCATCGCCTTGGCCGTGCGACAGGAAGACATCGTGCCCGTTGGCGACGGCTGTCTTGCCCGCTTTGGCGCTGTGGTCGATGGCGGCGACCGGTCCCTCGATCTTGAGCAGAGCGCCCGCGGCGTCACCGCCGGCGGTCAGATGCAGCACCTCGCCGCTGGCCCCGCCGGCCAGAAAGCCGGAATCGCCATAGACGGCGAGTGGGATATCGCCGTCAGCGAATGCTGCCGTGGCAATCAATGGCACCGGGGGCTTTTCCCTGGGGCGGATCGTCGTCTGGCCGAGATCGTTGCTCACCCTGATCCGCGCTTCCGGCGGCTCGTGATCCGCGACCGCGGCAATGGCGACGGTCCCGTCAACGCAAGTGAAAGCGACAGCCGAACCGTCGGCGTTGAAGCGCAGATCGGCGATCGCCGCCTGCCGCTGCCAACTGCGGCCCAAGAGATCGAACAAGGTCAGGTTCTGCATCGTCTGCTGGTTCATGCTGTCTCTCCCGTCAGGTCTCGTTCGCCGTTGCGGCCAGTCGGCGATCGACGTCCTCGACATCGCCTTCGGCCGCCAGGATGCGATCCTCGCAAGCCGCGCATGCCTGCATGATCGCCATCGCGCTCCCTTCTGCCTCATGCAAGTCCCGCACCAGTTGCGCGCTGGCGCCGCTTCGACCGATTTCCAGCTCCAGGCGCAGCACGTCCATCTCGATACCGGCGCGTTTCTGATTGAGGCGCAGGGCCTCCGCGGTAAGCGCCGAGACGCTGGCGACGAGATCGAGCCGGCGAGCGAGCAGCGCGTCACGCTGGGCAGTGTCGGATGCTTTGGTCATGTTTCGCTCCCCGAAGATCCCTGCGGTTTTTCGAAAGCCGACAGCAATTTGGGCAGTGTGCCGGCCTGCGACTGGAACTGTTTTTCGGCCGTCTCGATGTGGCTCTTGAGCTGGTCCCAGATGTCGACGCGGATCATCGATGTGGTGTCACCGGTCAGGCGTTCGATCTCCTCGACACGGAACTGGCGCGTCAGCGAAACGCCGGAGAATACGAAGTCACGCAGCAGGATCGCGTGGCTTTCGATGAACAGATGGATCATCGGATGCGTCTCCGTGGTGACGCCGCCTGCGGCAAGCTCGGCCCGGATGAAGTCCTGGAAGTGGCTCTGCAGGCGATGCTGGCTCTCGCCCATGAAGCGCATGACGAAGACCAGATCGCGGGGCATCAGCTTGACGAGATCGCCGGTGACGCCGTCGGCATGGCTGGACATTGGCCCGGGTGATCCTCGGCTGTCCTTGTCGTTTGGCATGGTCTTTCTCCAGCGCAAAGCCCATCGATGGGCCGTCGCCTTCAAATAGTTCGGAAAGACCAAGAGTTAAACAGACAATATGATTTTTGATATTTGCTGCGACTGCTAACTAAATATATTGCACATGCGAATATATGTAGAATATTACAGCCGTAAATTACATCTGTAAAAGAATGTTACAGTTGGATACCGGGTATCGCGCCGAAAGAACTACGATCTTGTTTTGAGAACCGGTCACGGGCGCCATTTCAAAACTGGCACGGCGCTTGCTTTGTTCATTTTCACAAGAAGCCCATCGCGCTTGACGCGGTGCCAAAAGAACGAAGGAACGGAGGAAAGCAGGACCGCTTCGATACGCCCATCGCAATTGCGGTTGGCGCCGCGGCTCCCTGCCAGACGCCTCGAAACCTTTGCCCCGATCCACTTGAACGGCCGGACCTCGGGTCGCGCCTCGGCGCGCAACCCTTTGTCATGCCGCTCGCACTCTCACTGGCGGTGCTTTGCCGCTTCATGCCGGGGTCAAGGGACCTGCGGCTCAAACCTGGTGGAGGCTTATGACCATGACGTCTCTGACGCTCAACAAGATTACCTCGCAACGCGGCATCTCCGTCGGCGAGGCGACCAAGAAGATTGCCGATCTCGGCTGGAATCCTTCCTACGTCCAGGAAGCGATGACGTTTCCGACCGACTACAAGATCAACAAGACGCCGCGCGACCCGATGAAGCAGGTCTTGCGGTCCTACTTCCCCATGCAGGAAGAGAAGGACAACCGCGTCTACGGTGCGCTCGATGCGGCCTTGCGCGGAGACATGTTCCGCAACGTCGAACCGCGCTGGGTCGAGTGGATGAAGCTCTTCCTGGCCATCATTCCCTTCCCGGAAATCTCCGCCGCCCGCTCGATGGCGATGGTCGCCCGCATTGCACCTGGCGAGGAACTCAGAACCGGCTTCACCATGCAGATGATCGACGAGTTCCGTCACTCGACGATCCAGATGAATCTGAAGAAATGGTACATGGAGAACTACATCGATCCGGCCGGCTTCGACATCACCGAGGAAGCCTTCGGAAAATGCTACGCCACCACCATCGGCCGACAGTTCGCCGAAGGCTTCATCACCGGCGACACGATGACCGCCGCCTGCATGTATCTGACCGTGGTCGCCGAGACCGCCTTCACCAACACGCTGTTCGTCGCCATGCCTTCGGAAGCCGCCCGCAACGGTGACTATGCGCTGCCGACCGTCTTCCTGTCGGTGCAGTCCGACGAAAGCCGGCATATCGGCAATGGCCACTCGCTGCTGATGGCGGCGCTCAAGGAGCCCGAAAACCACCTCTTGCTCGAGCGCGACCTGCGTTACGCCTTCTGGCAGAACCACGCGATCGTCGATGCGGCCATCGGCACCTTTATCGAATACGGCACCACCAACCGCGACAAGAACAAGGAGTCTTACGCGGAGATGTGGCACCGCTGGATCTATGAGGACTACTACCGCACCTACATGCTGCCGCTCGAGAAATACGGCATCAAGGTCCATCACGACGACGTCCAGGCAGCCTGGGAACGCATCACCAAGAAGAATTACGTCCACAAGGTCGGCCAGTTCTTCGCGGTCGGCTGGCCGGTCAATTTCTGGCGCATCGAAGCCCAGACCGACAAGGACTTCGAGTGGTTCGAGCATAAGTACCCAGGTTGGTACGCCGAGTTCGGCGACTTCTGGAAATGGTACGCCAAGCTCAGCCACAAGGGCGAGAAGGTGCTGCTGTTCAACAGCGATGTCGGCTACGTCTATCCGCACCGCTGCTGGTCGTGCCTCGTCCCTTGCCTGATCCGCGAGGACATGGTGGTCGGCGAGATCAATGGCGAACTCTACACCTTCGCCCACGAACTCGACCGCTGGACCGCAACGGTCGCCTTCGCCGACGAGTATCAGGGCCGTCCGACGCCCGCGATGGGCCGCTTCAGCGGCAAGCGCGAATGGGAGACGCTCTATGACGGCTGGGACCTGGCCGACGCCATCAAGGACCTGAACTTCGTCCGCTCCGACGGCAAGACGCTGGTCCCGCAGCCGCATCTGCGCTTCGACGACAAGGAAATGTGGACGCTCGACGATGTGCGCGGCAACACGCTCGGATCGCCGCTCAACGCGCTGCGCGCCATGTCGCCCGCCGATCGTGAGAAGCACCTGGCTGAATACCGGGCCGGCTTCACGATCAATCCCTGCAACTGATCAGGCCAAAGGGGGGCGGGTTCGTCCCGCCCCTTCCTTTCACTGGAGGTCCGTATGTCGGAAACCCACACGGTCAGGCTCAGCCCGGTCGGCGTCGAATTCGAGGTCGAGAATGGCGAAACGGTGCTCAACGCCGCTTTCCGTCAGGGCATCGCCCTGCCGCACGGCTGCAAGGAAGGGCAATGCTCGGCCTGCAAAAGCGTGTTGCTCGAAGGCGAGGTCGACATGCTGAAATACTCGACCTTCGCCCTGAACGACATGGAGAAGGAAAGCGGGCACGTGCTGTTGTGCCGCTGCATCGCCTACTCCGACCTGGAAGTCGAGCTTCTCAACTACGACGAGGAGATTCTGGCGAAAGCGATCGCCGTGAAAACGTACAAGGGCCGGATTGCTCGCATCGAGCAACTGACCCACGACATTCGCGGCATCGAGATCGAACTCGGCTCCCCAATGAAGTTCTGGGCGGGGCAATATGTCGACATCACGGTTACCACGCAAAAAGGGGAGACGATTACGCGCTCGTTCTCCATGGCAAATACGCCGGACCAAACCCAAAAACTCTCCTTCATCATCAAAAAATACCCTGAGGGAAAGTTCTCGGGAGAACTCGATTCCGGAGGCATCAGGGCCGGAGCCGAAGTCACCGTCGTCGGACCTTACGGAACCTGTTTCCGCCGCGACGAACGGCAAGGACCTCTAATCCTGGTCGGCGCCGGCTCGGGCATGTCGCCGATCTGGTCGATCCTCAACGATCACCTCAAGAGCGGCGAGAAGCGTCCGGTCTATTTCTTCTACGGCGCCCGCACCCGCAACGACCTGTTCTATCTCGACAGGATCGCCGAGCTGGTCGGCAATCATTCCGACGTCACCTTCATTCCCGTGCTGTCGCACGCCAATGACGACGCCGAATGGCAGGGCGAGCGTGGCTTCGTGCACCAGAGCGTCGACGCCAAGCTCAAGCAACTGGCGGTCGACGGGCAGGGCGATGTCCATGCCTGTGGCCCGCCGCCGATGATCGATGCGCTGCAGCCGGTGCTGTTCATGAACGGCTTCGAAACCGAGCGGATCTTCTTCGACAAGTTCACCACATCGGCGGGTGCAACGCCGGCCCATTGAGGGCGGTCGACGCACAGCCAACTACAATCGCAACAAGGGAGAGAGACTATGCCTGCAACCTCGAGTTCAGTCGGATCCGGAGCCGCCGGTGCTGCGATCTTCGCCGACTCCGACAGCCGGAAATACCGGTATTTCGAGCCGAAAGGCCAGCGTGCCACCCACTATGAGGACATGACGGTCGACGTTCAGCCCGATCCGGAACGCTATCTGATCCAGGACTGGATCATCTCCTTCGCCGACGGCAAGGGCGCCTATGTCAAGCAGAACACCGCCGCCCAGAGCTCCAACTGGCATGCCTTCCGCGCTCCCGACCAGGAGTGGGAGCGCACGCACTACCAGCGCCAGTCGAAGATCGAGACGATGGTGCAGAGCGTCATCAACAATGCCCGCAAGTCGGGCGCGCCGAAAACCTTCGACAAGGCCTGGGTGAAGATCCTACAGACCCAGCTCGGCGCCTGGAAACACGCCGAATTCGGGCTCGGCACCTCGCTGATGCAGGCGCAGCGTTACGGCTACACCCAGATGATCAACAACGCGACGCTGACCAACTCGTCCTACAAGCTCCGGCTCGCCCAGGACATCACGCTCTACCTTGCCGAGATCGGCATGGACCTGCCCGGCTGGGACGACGAACTCGGCAAGAAGGCCTGGCTCGAGGACAAGAACTGGCAAGGCACGCGCGAAGCGGTCGAGACCATCATGGGCGCGACCGATTATCTCGAGCAGTATTTCGCCATCAACATCGTCTTCGAGCCGCTGGTCGGCGAGGTGTTCCGCTCCGGCTTCCTGATGCAGATCGCCGCCGCCAACCACGACTTCATCACGCCGGCGGTGATTTCGGCGGCCGAGGCCGACTACGAGCGCAACCTCGCCAACACGATCGACCTCATCCACATGCTCGCCAACGACGAGAAGCATGGCGCGGCGAACAAGAAGCTGTTCCAGGGCTGGGTCAAGAAGCACGGCGCGCTCGCCGACAAGGCAGCCACCGGCCTGCAGCCGATCTGGTCGATGCCGCATTCCAAGCCGGTCGCTTTCGTCGATGTCCGCGCCAAATCCGAGGAACGGATTGGCCAGATCCTCGGCGAACTCGGCCTCAAGCGCTGAAACAGGGAGAAATCGTCATGTCACTAGCAGCACGCGACGCAACGCATTCCAATATCTTCAAGGCGATGAAGGACATCACCTTCGAGCAGACGATCTCGCATCAGTGCGGCGTCACCATGAACGACTCGGTCGAGGCGAGAGCCATAGCCGAATTCATGGGGCAGAAGCCGGGGGTGACCATCACCTACCAGCCAGCGCTGATCCGCATCGATGGCGACGGCAAGCTGATCTTCAAGATGGACGCGATCGGCGAATATCTCGGCCGCGAAATGTCGGCGGAGACCTTCGAGGTCAACACCTCCACCCATTACGGCCGCATGGTCCGTGTCGACGATAACACCGTGATCCTGTTCGGCAACATGGACGAGATGTTCGAATACATCGAATAGCTGCCCCCAAAAAAACCGGCGCGCCGCCGGGTGCGGCGCGCCCAACCGATCAACACGATTGCTGCGGAGGCAACCATGTACAGAACACCGGAAGGCAAGGACATTTTCGTGGTCGACGGCCACACCCATTTCTGGGACGGCAGCCCGGAAAACCAGAAGAACATCCACGGCAAGCAGTTCATCGAGTGCTTCTATGCCTACCACACGGGCTTGAGCCCGAAGGAACAGCTGTGGGAGAAGAGCAAGTTCGAGAAATACAGCGCCGACGATCTCTATCGCGATCTGTTCATCGACGGCCCCGACGATGTGGCGATCGTCCAGTCGACCTACCTCAAGGACTTCTACAAGAACGGCTTCAACACCATCGAGCGCAACGCCGAGGTGGCCAAGCGCTATCCCGAGCGCTTCATCGTCAACGGCGCCTTCGATCCGCGCGATGGCGAAAAGGCGCTGGAGTACATCCACTTCCTCAAGGAGACCTACAACGTCAAGGGCGTGAAGATGTACACGGCCGAGTGGAACGGCGCTTCCAAGGGGTGGAAGCTCACCGATCCCGACGCCTACAAATGCTTCGAACTCTGCGACAAGCTCGGCATCAGGAACATCCACGTTCACAAGGGTCCGACGATCATCCCGCTCTCGAAGGATGCGTTCGACGTCCATGACGTCGACCACGCGGCGACGGATTTCCAAAACCTCAACTGGATCGTCGAGCATTGCGGCCTGCCGCGTCTCGACGATTTCTGCTGGATCGCGACGCAGGAAACCAATGTCTATGGCGGCCTGGCCGTGGCGCTGCCCTTCATCCACGCGCGACCGCGCTATTTCGGCGAGGTTATCGCCGAACTGCTGTTCTGGCTCGGGCCGGAGAAGATCCTGTTCGGTTCCGACTATGCGATCTGGACGCCGCGCTGGCTGGTCGAGAAGTTCTGGGCCTACCAGATCCCTGAAGATATCGCCGCCGAACGCGGCGTGCAGCTGACCGACGAGATCAAGGAGAAGATCCTCGGCCTCAACGCCGCGCGTCTCTACAACATCGACGTCGAAGCCAAGAAGAAGGCGCTCGCCAGCTCGCCCTTCAGCATCGCGGCGGAGTAGGGGCCATGGCCACCGCCAGCGTTTCCGGCGGCCGCCAGAACGAACTCTGGCGGCGCCTTGGTGAGGTCAACGACCCCGAACTCGACGAACCCATCACCGAGATGGGCTTCGTCGAGAGGGGCGAGGTGAAGGGCGACGGCAGCGTGGAGATCGACTTCCGCCTGCCGACCTACTGGTGCTCGCCCAACTTCGCCTTCCTGATGCTGGACGGCGTGCGCAAGGCGCTCGACCAGCTCTCCTGGGCGCCGGCCTATCGCGTCAAGCTGCACGACCACATGTTCGCGGAAGAGGTCAATCGCGGCATGGCGGAAGGCAAGAGCTTCGGCGACATCTTCGCCGTGCTCGCCGAGGATCAGGATCTCGGCGGCTTGCGCGAAACCTTTGCGATGAAGGCCTTCAAGCGGCGCCAGGAAGCGGTCTTGCGCGGCCTCAAGGCGCACGGCCTGACCGATCGCGAAATCGTCGGCATGGACCTGCCGGCCTACGACGTCGCGCGGCCCGAGCCGGGCGAGGCGGCCAAACAGAAGCCGCGATACCGGGCAGCGCTGCTCGAGCGGTTTCCCGATCGTAGGGCCGATGATCCGGTCTTCGTGACCTGGGAAGGGCAGCGCATTCCGCCTGGCACGCTTAGCGCCCATCTCGCCGAACTGCGCGGTGTGCGCATCAACATGGAGTTCAATGGCGCGCTGTGCCGGGGGCTCAAGCAGACCCGCTACAAGGAACTGGATGTGGTCGACGGCGAACCGACGCTGGTCGATTTCATCATGGATCGCGTGCCGGCACGAACCGCGCCGAGCGCCTGAAGCAGAGCTGACAGCAACGGCCTCCCTTGCACGAGGCCCCCAACCAACAAGCCGCCCGTAAGGCGGAAGGAGGAATCATGCCCAAGATAATGCTCCACAATTCGGACGCCCGACGCGCGCTCGCCCGCGGTGTCTTCCGGCTCGCCGCCGCCGTCGAGCCGACGCTCGGCCCCAAAGGCATGAACGCCATGATCGACCGGCCGATCGGCACGCCGATGGTCACCCGCGACGGGGTCAGCATCGCTTCCGAGATCGAGCTGCACGACCGTTTCGAAAACATGGGTGCGCAAGTCGTCCGCGAAGTGTCGATGCAGACCAACGAGGTCGCCGGCGACGGCACGACGACGGCCATCGTGCTTGCCAATGCGCTGATCCAGGGTGGTGTCGAGGCGAATGAACGCGGCGTGAAATCCGTCGATCTCTGCAAGGGCATCGACCTTGCCGTGGCGGCGGTGGTGGCCGCGCTCAAGGCTTCCGCCAAACCGGCCAAAGGCAACGGCATCCTGGCGTCGGTCGCCAACATCGCCGCGACCAATGCCAAGCTTGGCGCACTGGTGGCGGAAGCCCATCAGCGCGTCGGGATCGAAGGCGTCATCACCACCGACTTCAGCGTCACCACCGAAACCACGCTCGATGTCGTCGAGGGCATGTCCTTCGAACGCGGATATCTCTCTCATCACATGGTGACCGATCAGGAGAAGATGGAGGCTGTTCTCGAACGGCCCTACATCCTGATGACCGATCTCAAGATCAAGGAGCCCGGGCAGCTCGACGCGGTTCGCCACATCGCCGATGAGGATGGCCGGCCGCTGCTGATCGTGTCCGAGGAAATGTCGCCGGAAGTGGTGGTGACGCTGCTCGGCAAGCAGGGACCTGGAAAATACCTAGTCGTCCATCCGCCGGAATATGGCCATTGGCGCAAGGCGATGATGGAGGATCTGGCCATCATCACTGGCGGCAAGGTGATCGCGCGCGATCTCGGCGGCCGGCTCGAGGATGTCACCGCCGAGGATCTCGGCACCGCCGACCGGGTGAAGACCAGTTCGTCCTACACCTCGATCATCCGCGGCGGCGGCGACCATGCGGCGATCGCCTCGCGCCGCGCTCAGGTTCAGCGGCAGTATGAAGCCTCGCAGCCCAATATCGACCAGGACAAGCTGCGCGAACGCCTGGCCAAGCTCTCCGGCGGCACCGCGATCCTCTACGCCGGCGGCGTCACGCCGGTCGAGCAGAAACGGACCATCCAGCTGATCGAGGATTCCTTGAATGCGGTGCGCGCCGCCTCCGAAGAGGGCGTCGTCGCCGGCGGCGGCTCGGCGCTTGCCCAGATCGCGCCACTGCTCGACAAGGTGGCGGCCGGCGTCGATGGCGATGTCGCCGAGGGCGTGCGCCTGGTGCGCTCGGTGCTGTCGCGCCCGCTGTGGCGCATCGCCGCCAATGCCGGCGCCGATCCCGAAGCCGTGGTGACCGAGGTCACCCGCATCAATGGCGGCTACGGCTACAACGCCTCGACCGGCGCCTACCAGAACATGTTCGAGGCGGGGATCATCGATCCGGTCCGCGTCACCTACACCGCGCTCGCCAACGCGGCGTCCGTGGCGACGCTGATCCTGACCACCGAAACGCTGATTGGCGATCTCGCCGAGGATGAGGATCCGACAGCCGGTCCGGCACGTGGCGGCGGCTCCGAAAAGCTCGGCCGCGCCTGAAGCAATCCAGACAATCTGGGCCCAGACAATCTCTACATTGAAGGGATACGACGATGAAAGCTGCCAGACTCTACGAATACGACCCGAAGATGAACGTCCAGCTCAAGATCGAGGAGGTCAAGGCGCCGACCATCACCGCGCCTGACGAGGTGATCGTGCGCGTCGGAGCCGCCGGCCTCTGCCGCACCGACCTGCACATCATCGAAGGCGTGTGGAAGCCGACCATGGATCCCGAGGGCACGCTGTTGCCCTATATCATGGGCCACGAAAATGCTGGCTGGGTCGAGGAGGTCGGCAGCGGCGTCAGGTCGGTCAAGCGTGGCGATGCGGTCATCTGCCATCCCTTCCGCTCATGCGGCATCTGCCTCAATTGCCGCCATGGCGAGGACATGTATTGCGACAACGGCCAATTCCCCGGCCTCGGCATGAATGGCGGCTTCGCCGAATATTTCATCACCAGCGAACGCTCGCTGATCAAGCTGAACGCCAACATCACGCCGATCGAGGTGGCGCCGCTGGCCGATGCCGGCATCACCGCCTACCGCGCCGCCAAGCGCGCCGCCAAGCTGCTGCGGCCAGGCAGTTATTGCGTGCTGCTCGGCATTGGTGGGCTCGGCCACATCGCGCTGCAATCGCTGCACGCGATCTCGGGCTGCCGCATCATCGCAGTCGACCGCGAGCCGGCGGCGCGGGTGCTGGCCAAGGATCTGGGCGCCGATTTCATCCTCGATGGCGGGCCGAATGTTGTCGAAGAGGTCGCCCAGATCACCGGCGGTGGCGCGCATGTGGTGATCGACTTCGTCGGCGAACTCGGTGTCGAGAACATCTGCTGGAAGATGGTGCGCAAGGGCGGGCAATTGTTCGTCGTCGGCTATGGCGGCAACATCAATGTGCCGACCGCGCATCTCGTCATCGAGGAGATCAACATCGGCGGCAGCCTGGTCGGCAATTTCACCGAGCTTGTCGAACTGATGGAGCTCAACGCCGACGGCAAGGTCAAGATGCACTACACCGAATACAATCTCGCCAGCATCAACACCGCCCTCGACGATTTCAAGAACCGCCGGTTCACCGGCCGCGGCGTCATCGTCCCCTGAGGTATCCGGAGGCCGGCCACCGGCCTCGGCCGCAATTCCCCAACCCATGGCGCAAATGCCATGGGTTTCTTTTTGCCCCTTATCAGGGGAAGCCGCTGTCAGAGGAAGCCGCGCCGGATCCCGTATTGGCCGAGCTTGCGGTAGAGCGTCGGCCGCGAAATGCCGAGCCGCAGCGCAACCTTGCTGAGATTGCCGCTTTCCGCGGCAAGCGCATTCTTGATCGCCTGGCGTTCCGCATCCTCGAACGTGCATACCGGCGCTTCGAGCATGGTTGCGGGATGGTCGCCGTGCGTGGCGATGCCGTTGCGATTGCCCGCACTGATTTCTCCGGGAAGATCCGGGAGTTCGATCGTGCCGCCGCGCGACAAGATGTGCAGGCGTTCGACCAGATTCTTCAGTTCGCGCACATTGCCAGGCCAGCGATAGGCCAGCAGCGCGTCGAGTGCTTCGTTCGAAAACTCCAGCGGGTCATTGCCGGCCAGCTTCGCGATCTGCCGGTTGAAATGCTCGATCAGCAGCAGCACGTCGTCACCGCGTTCGCGCAGCGCCGGGACATGGATCGAGACCGCGCCGATGCGGTAGTAGAGATCGCTGCGGAAGCGTCCGGCGGCGACCTCCTGCTTGAGGTCGCGATTGGTCGAGGCGACCAGCCGCACATCCACCGGCCGGCCCCTGGAGTCGCCGATGCGGTGGACCACGCGTTCTTCCAGCACACGCAACAGGAAGGGCTGGATTTCGAGCGGCAATTCGCCGATTTCGTCGAGGCTGAGCACGCCGCCATTGGCGAGTTCGAAGATGCCCGGCTTGCCGTCGCGCGAAGCGCCGGTAAAGGCGCCGGCGACGTGGCCGAACAATTCGCTGCCGAACAATTCCTTGGTGATCGCGCCACAGTTCATGGCGATGAACGGGTCGTTTTCGCTACGCCGGCTGCCGGCATGGACCAGCCGCGCGAACAACTCCTTGCCGACACCGGTTTCGCCTTCGATCAGCAAAGAGGTGACACCGTTCGACCCGGCCACCCGGGAGGCGATATCGACGGCGGCCAGCAATTTTTCGCTTTCGCCGACAATCATCGTCGCGGCTGTCCGCAGGTGTTTGTTCTCCTCCCGGCGGATCACCGTCATGCTGGAGACGGCCGGCACCGAGGGGAACACCAGAGCCGCGCCGCGAAGGTCGCCGTCGAGCTTCAGCGGCGTGACGTGGCAGGAGCGCAGATGCGGCGGCAGCGCGTTGGCGAGATCGGTGTCGGAGCCGGAGGCCGGCAGGTTCATCAGCCAGCGGCCACGGCCGGGTTCCATCGGGCCGTCCATCATCTCCGTCGTGTCACCATTGGGCACGTTGTTGCAGAAGATGGCGCGGCCGCGATGATCGACGATCACCAAACCGTCCTTCCGGCGGTAACTGGGCGCCGATGAAATGAAGGCTTCGAGCAGACGGGTGCGCTGCTCCTGCTGCTGCTCGGCCAATGCCTTTTCGATCTGCCTGGCGGTGGCGGCAACGAGGGCTGTGTTGTGCGGCCGGAAGATCGGCGAATAGCCCGACAGGTCGACGACGCCGATGATCTTGCCGTCCAGCGGATCGCGGATCGGCGCGCCGGCGCAGGTCCAGGATTTGATGCCGGCGCAGAAATGCTCGGCCGCATGGACGAAAGTCGGCTCACCGGTCCACAGCGCCGTGCCGATGCCGTTGGTTCCAACGGCGCCCTCATTCCATTTGCCGCCGATGGCGAGGTGGATATCCATGCCGTCATGCAGCGTCTTCTTGTCGCCGATGGCGTCGATCAGCACGCCGTCGCTGTCGGCCAGCACCAGCATAGCGCCTGTCCCGTCCAGCAACTGGCCAAGCGAGGCGAACGACCGGCGCGCCGCCGAAAGCAGTTCCGCATTGGCGCGGGTCAGATATTCGATCTCGTCGCGATCACTGTTCAGCGGCGCTTCGATGCCTTGCGCGTCGATACCGCCGGTGGCGCTGCGGTACCAGGAATCGTGGATCAACGAGCGAACGTGGACCGGATCGCGCGCGCTTGTCGGTTCGTCGGAGAGAAAACTCTCCCATGCGCGCATGGTGGCGCGCTCATCATAGTCGATCCTGTCCAGAACCAGCTGTCCGGTGGCCATCGACGCATGCGTCGCTAGAGCATCGGTTTTCATCGGATTGGGGCCGCTCGCGTGTCTCATTCAGTCATCACAGTACCTTTGAGGTATGCCATTTCTGTATGCTGTCGCGGATTGGACGTGCGCAACGACGCCCAACTGCCTGCCGTCAGTCGATGCCGAGTTTCGCGCCGATGTCGGCTGCCAGTTGCTCCTCGCTATAGGTCGCGCTCAGCCGGGATCCGTCCAGCCCGGTGAGCGCCTTTGCGATGGTTTCGTCGACCGGCGAGAAGAAGCCGTTCTGCTTCGTCGCCAGCACGAAGATCTGCTCGCCGTTTCGGGCGCGGACGTCGCCGATATGATGAAGCTGGCGGCCTGTGTTCTGATCCTTTGAAATCACACGGCCGTTCATGGTAACGCGGATGGATGGGCTCGCTTCGGCGGCGGTCGTAGCGCTGCCGCCGACGTGGATGATCAACCCTTCCGCCTTGGGCTGCTGGCGCGGCTTCTTCGAAGCCGAATAGCCGCCGCCGCTGATCTGGTCGGCAATGCGAGTGATGGTCGAGCGGTTCTGTTCGATCAGTCGTTTGACCTGAACATCCTCGCGCCGCGGGCCGTCCCGCTTGGAGATGATCTCGACCATGAATCCTCCCAGATTCGTTGGCTTGGCGATGCCGTGGGTACGGTCGCTCTTATTTGCAGCGAACCCTACACTGCCATCGCCAGATGCGCCATTCACAATAGGTAGCGCCGAAATTCACGTCGTTGGTAGCAGGTGGCTGCTACACGAGATTGCCTGCAGGCCCTTCTGTTTCAAAAAGTTGTGCCTCGGAGCCGGACAGCCACGCCGAGGTGGTTCGACACTCATTGCGGACGCTTCACCTCTGAGGTAGTTTACACATCTGGATGAGGAAGGTGCCCACTGCTGCGACGGTTTTCGGTCTTTTCCGGTTCCTGTCTCGGCGGATTGTGAGTTCTTCAACAGACCTTGATGCCGCAATCTGGGGAGCTTGTGGTCGTCAGGTCGCGGCGGTTGAGGCAGTTGCCATGCTCCGACTTTGCGGATTGATCGCGGTCTTCCTTGTGGCGGTCCTTACGAGCTTCGACGCGTCGGCCGATCGAAGGGTCGCCCTGGTGATCGGCAATTCCGAGTACCGGGAAATCCCCGCTCTCAAGAACCCCGACAAGGATGCCGAGGACGTATCCAAGACGTTTCGGCTGGCCGGCTTCGAAGTGTTCGTTGCCAAGGATCTGACAAAGCTGCAGTTCGAAGAGCAGTTCCGCAACTACCTCGCGGCGGCGGACGGGGCCGATCTCTCCGTCGTCTACTATTCCGGCCATGGCTTTCAGATCGGCGGCGAGAATTTCCTGATCCCCGTGGATGCCTCGCTGAAGAATGCGGCCGACATAGAGGTGCAGGCGGTCAAGCTGGACGACGTCCTGCAGCAACTGCGCGCGAAATCGAAGATCCAGGTGATCATCCTCGATGCCTGTCGCAACAATCCGTTTCCGCGCAAGGATTATTGGTTGAGGGACCAGCTGATCACGGCGGGCAACACCGGTCTTGCGCAGGTCAAAAGCTCGCTGAACACGCTGATTGCCTTTGCCACCGAGCCGGGGGCGGTCGCTTATGATGGCGCGGGAGACCTCAGCCCGTTTTCATCCGCATTCTCGCGTCGTGCGCTGGCGCCGAACCAGGAGATACGCTCGGTCATGGCCGCGGTGCGCCGCGATGTGGTCGAGGCGACCGACGGCAAGCAGGTTCCCTGGGAAAACTCCTCGCTCATCGACGAAGTCGTCCTGATGCGCCGGGCCAACCGGCCCTCGCTGCCGCCGGTTCTTGAGAAGGTCGTCCCGTCGGGTGTCGGACCTGTTGCCCTGGATCTGCCGGAACCGGTCGATGTCGATGGCGGATCGATCTCCGTCAGCATCGAAAGGCCGCCTGCATTTGGGCGCCTGCTGCTGGACGGCAAGGCTGTCGCGGTCGGCGAACCGATCGAGGGCAAGGACTTGCCGCGCCTGAAGATGGATGTGCCCAAGGGCGTCGGTGCGCCGGAAGAGGTCGACATGCTGGCCTACGCCACGCATGACAATTGGGGTGGCCAATCTCAGGGCATCATGGTGTTCCGTGTCAAGAACGGCCAGGGCGCCGAGGGCGAACAGATTGTGGCCTCGCTCGAGACCGAGCAGAAGCAGCAGGTGCTGGAGCGGGGCATCCACATCACCGGCGCCGCCGAGGCGATCGAAAACCGTCAGATCAGCGTTCCGGTCGGTGTCGGCCCGGTTCCGCTGAAGCTGGATTTCCCGACAAACGATCCCGCGGTCAGCCTGAAACTCGCGAGCTATCCGGCAACGGGAACCCTGTCCCTGCCGGATCGTGCGCTGTCGCCGGAGTCGAGCCTGATGGCCGATGAGGTCGACCAGCTGCGCTACGAACCCCAGATCGGTGCCGCCGCGCCGGTCGAGGTCGGCTTCGAGATCCGCGCCGACAGCAGCTCATCCAAGCCCGCCACGATGAAGCTGTCGCCAAGCGTCGATCCATGCGACCAGGCCGCCGGCGAGCCTCTCGACCTGCAAGGCGTCGTCCCGGGCCTGCTGCCGAATGAAATCGGCGCCGAGGCGGTCAAGGCCTGCGAGGCGGCGGTGAAGACCTATCCCGATGTCGCCCGCTTCCGCTACGAACTGGGCCGGGCACTGCTTGCGGCCGGCAAGGTCGAGGAAGCCAAGAAAGCCGTCCAGGCGGCAGCCGACAAAGGCCATGTCCGTGCCGTGTTCGAACTCGGCTACTTCAACGCGACGGGAACGGCAATGCCGATCGACCGCAAGCAGGCCAACAGCTTCTACGCGGCGGCGTCCGACAAGGGCGATCCTTACGGGATGACGTCATGGGGGCGTGCCTTGTTCAACGGCTATGGCGTCGAGCGCGATACCGGCAAGGGGCTGGACCTGCTGCTCAAGGCGGCCGCCATGGGCCATACCTACGCGATGAACGATCTTGCCGCGATCTTCACGGAAGGCCGCAATGGCGTGCCCGCCGATCCGGCCCGCGCCGTGGCCTTTCTCAAGGCAGGCGTGGAACGGCAGGACATGTATTCGATGAACCTGCTCGGCCGCAACTACCTGGCGGGCGTGGGCGTCGAGAAGGACCCCGGGCAGGCGCAAGGGCTTTTCCAGAAGGCCATGGATCTCGGCCAGCCTTACGCTCCGGCCAGCCTCGCCCGCATGTATCGCGATGGCGTCGGCGTAGGGGAGAACCTCGATGAGGCGCAAAGACTGTTCGAGCTGGCCACGGCACGCGGCGATCAGTCCGGCGCATATGACCGCGCCGCTCTTGAAATGCAGAAGGGCGACAAGGCCGACCAGGTGACAGCGGTACGTTATCTGGCCTTCGCGGTGGCACTTGATCTTCGCAAGGAATTGCCGGGCGCCCAGGCGACGCTGACGAAATTCGCAGTGAAGGCAAAAACGGCGGCGCTCAAGCAGTTGCGCGGCGAACTCAAGTCGAAGATCGCGGCGAACGGCTCGCTGGATGACCAACTGGTCAAGACGGCCAGGGCGGTCTGGGAGCAAGCCAATCCGCGTCGGGACTTGTTTTGATCCACAAGGAGGCGATCGTGGGCAGGGCAGTGAAGCAAGCATTGATTGCAACGATTCTATCCGGTGCCCTGGCGGGGCTAACGGGCTGCATGTCTGTCGCACCCAAGCCCGAACCGGTGCTGACGACGACGAAGCACAAGCCGAAGCTCGTTCGCACCACGTCCACGCCGAAGATCGGCCAGCAGAAGAAGGTCACCGCCAAGAAGGTGATCACGCCGGTTGAGGAAACAGCACCTGTCGTCGTTCCACCTTTGGGTGGCGGTGGTGGTGGCGGCGGTGGCGGCTGGAGCGGTTGATGGCAGGTCACGGTTTCGCGGCACACCGCCGTTGACTTGGCCCGCATGCGTGGCCGCCTGCCCATCGCTTGGCACGTCAGTTCCGCGGCCCTGACCTTGACCGGAAGACCGGCTGCAACTGCTCGCCAAGAGGGTGCAAGTGCTCTATGCTTCGATCGCGTTCGCGCGGTGTCGGTATCGGTAGTCCTGGGCAGGGGCGGTCCATGTTCGAAGTCGTCACATTCTGGTGGAAGTCGAAAGGCCCTGCCGTAAGGGCTTTTGGCCTGATCGTTGCGTCATGGCTGTTTCTCGGATCGCAAGCCGCGAGCGCCGCGCCGAACTGGACGCTCGATCCCGCCGCTTCGGTGATCACCTACCAGTCGGTCAAGAAGAACACGATCGTCGAAACCAACAAGATCAGGAACATCACCGGCACGCTGAGCGCGGCGGGTGATGCCAAGGTCACGTTCGACCTCAATTCGGTCGATACCGGCGTCGACCTGCGCAACGTTCGCATGCGCTTCCTGTTCTTCGAGACATTCAAGTACCCGACCGCCGAGCTGACGGCGAAAGTGGATCCCGCCGCATTCGCCGATCTCGCGACAAAGCGCAGGGTGAAGGCAACGCTGCCGTTCCGCCTCAATCTGCACGGCGTCGACAAGGATCTCGAGGCCAGCGTCGTCGTCACCATGATCAGCGACACCATGGTGTCGGTCGCTTCCGAGGCTCCGGTCGCCGTCCATGTCGAGGATTTCGGCCTGCTGCCCAACATCGACAAGCTGCAGCAGGCCGCCAACGTCACCAACATCGTGCCCACCGCGTCGGTATCGTTCGATTTTGTCTTCACCGCCGACGGCAGCAAGCCGGCCGCCGCCCCGACCGCCGCGGCGAGTTCGGCCGATGTCGGTCCGGTCGCCACCGATGCCGCCAAGGCGAACTTCAGCGATGAGGAATGCCTGAACCGGTTCGCCGTGCTCTCGCGCACCGGCGCGATCTACTTCCGGCCCGCCAGTGCGCGGCTCGATGCGAAAAGCCGCCCCTTGCTGACCGAGGTTGAAGGTGTCGTCGGAAAATGCCCGAGCCTGAAGGTCGAGGTCTCCGGTTATACCGATTCCGACGGCTCGCCGGAGGCGAACAAGCAATTGTCGGAGCGCCGGGCCCAGGCGGTTGCCGACGCCCTGATTGCCGCGGGCATTCCGCGCAACCAGGTCAGTTCCGCGGGCTATGGCGAGGAGCGGCCGGTTGCCGCCAACGATACGCCCAAGAACAAGGCGCTCAACCGGCGGATCGAATTTTCCGCGACCAAGCTCTGAGGTTGCGGTGAGGTCCGATCCGATCGCCCGCTGCGGTGGCTTCTTTCGCGCCGCCGGCCTCGCGCTGCTCGCCTTGCTGTTGACGTTGACGGCCGCCAGTGCCGAACGCCGCGTCGCCCTTGTCCTCGGCAACGCCCGGTATCAGCATGCGGCACCACTCGCCAATCCGGTTCGCGACGCCCAGGCCATGGCCGAACGCCTGAAGAAACTCGACTTCGAGGTGGTTTCCGGCTTCGACCTGACCAAGCCGCAGACGCAGGCGACCATCGCCCAGTTCGCAAAACAGGTGCGCGGTGCCGATATCGCGCTGTTCTTCTACGCCGGCCACGGCTTGCAGGTTTCGGGCAAGAACTACCTGCTTCCGGTCGACGCCGCGCTGGAGGACGAGACCTCCCTCGATTTCGAGGCCGTGTCGGTTGATTTCGTTTTGCGCCAGATGTCGCGGGAGACCAGTATCAGGCTGGTGTTTCTCGACGCCTGCCGCGACAACCCGCTCGCCGAGGTGCTGGCCAAGACCGCGGGCGTCCACGGCGCGAGCAGCGGCCTTGCCGAGATCCCGATCGAGAATGGCGGCGCCGGCACGCTCGTCGCCTTCGCCGCCAGCCCCAATCAACTCGCTTATGACGGGTCCGGCGAACATTCGCCGTTCACCGCGGCGCTGCTTCAGCACATCGGCGAATCCAACGTCTCCATCACCGAGGCGATGAACAGGGTGACCGGTGATGTCTTCAAGGCCACCGCCGGCAAGCAGCGCCCCTGGCTCAATGTTTCGCTGACCACGGAGGTCGTCCTGCACAAGGTCGATCTCAATGCGCCATTGATCGTGGGCGAAGCGAGCGCACCTCAGGCCGAAGGCGGCTCCGAAGCGCGCAACACCGGCGCGGCCGGCGCGTCAGGCCAAAACAACGATCAGCTTGCGCTCGACGTGCTGCGCCAGAAAATCCCCAAACTGGCGTCGGATGCCCCGATCCTTTTCAACCGTCCGATCGATTTCGGCGATGCGGCAATCGACGGCAAGAGCATCGCCGAACTGATCAAGGGCAAGCCCCTGTTCAGTCCGGTGGAGGGGTTGGACAAATCGGTCTGGGAGGGCAAGCACTGCGACGGCTGCCATGAATGGAACGAGGCCCGGCTGTGCGATCAGGCGAAGAATTTCGCCGCCAACGATGTCTCCGTTCTGCGCCTGCAACACCCGCTGGGAACACGCTTCAAGGTGGCGCTTGCCAAATGGGCGCAAGGCGGCTGCAAGTAGGGCAGGACGGCGATGGCATCCATCCGGTTTTTGCCGGGGTGGCGGCTCTAATAGGCATCCGCTGATTGGCGCAGCGCCTCGATCTCGGCCATCTGGATGCCCATTTCGACAAATGCCGAAAGAACGGCAAACCGGTCCGCGAGCGCGACACGGGCCAGCCCGGCCAGAATCCCGGCATTGACTGCATGGGCGGCAGGAAATGGTTGCAAGGTCGGTACCTTGGTGGTGGCCGTAACCGAACCGTTGTCGCGCCATCCGGCAGCGAGAGCAATCCAGCCGACCGGCGTTGTCGGTGGTGTCGCTGCCGCTGTGCTGACGGCTGCCCGATGGCGGGGATTGTCCGGTTCCGCCACCCAGTCGCCAACATGCGCAAGCAATCCCTGATCGGCTGCATCGAGCAGATCGGTCAGATGGCTCAGGCATTCATGTGCCCACCAGACCGCGGCCCGCTCGGGAAGCAGATAGGCACAGAAGGTAATCGCTTCTTCGGGAACGCGTCCGGCGAGCAGGTCGCGGCAAAATGCGATCGAGCTTTGGTCGGTTGGAAGGGCTTTCATGTCCCGGGCAATAGCGGGGCAAAACGTGAAAAGATCTCGTGCGGTCTTGAATCGGAGCCCATTGGCCATGATCGCCACGCTTTCATCGAGAAGCCTTGGCCACTCAAGCCCCAGGCACCGCGCGGGTCAAGTCTCAACAGGGTGCAGCCGCAACACCCCCCCGGGGCAATCATGTCCACGAGCGTTTATCGACAGACAATTGCCATGAAATTTGGTATCGTCACGATCGTCGAAATCGGATGCTCAAACAGGAGTAACCGCTATGCAGTGGGGCAGGTCAGCCTTTGTGTTGGCGGTCGTGTTTTTCTCGACCCACGCTTCCGCCGATCCCGTTCAGAAATCGGAAGACATCGTGAAGTTTTTTACTGGCGCCGCCGACCTCGGCAAGTCGCGGGGAATTTGCGTCGGCACCGAGGAGGAGTGCAAAAGCAAAACCAAGGCAAAGGACGCGCCGGGAGAAAAATCCAGCCTCGATATGCTGATCAATTTCGGCTTGGATTCGGCCACACTCGACACCACCGCGCGCGCTGAACTGGACGAGTTCGCCAAGGCGCTGAAGGACAGCCGGCTGAGCACGTTCAGCTTCGTCGTCGAAGGTTACACCGACGCCACCGGCACGGTGCATTACAATGAAGGCCTGTCGCAACGACGTGCGAAATCGGTGGCAGCCTTCCTGACAGCCAGCGGTGTCGATCCCTCCCGCATCAACGCGATCGGCATGGGCGAAAAGAATCCGCGCAGCCCCAACCCTTACGATCCGGTCAACCGCCGCGTGGAAATGCGGATCAAGACGCAGTAGCGCGCTAGAACTACGTCAAAACAAAGAGTTAGAGCAATTCACTGTTTCCGTGAAACAGTGAATTGCTCTGGGTGTCAGTGTTTGAGCACGCCGCCTATCGCCACACCGGCGCCGAAGATCAGTGCCCTGGTCAGGAAGTCGTTGTCGCGCCGGCGCGGCGCAGGATCATCCAGCCGCGCCATGGTCTCGCGGTTGCGCCACTTCGAAACGACCTGCTGCTGCTTGCGCGGTTTCTGTGCCACCGGCCTGAGCGTGCGGGCCTTCTGCACAACGGGCTTCTTCGGCTGCGCCGTACGGGCTTGATCGCCGGCATATCCGGCACGCACGGCTTCCATCATCGGATCTGACTGGATCACCAGGAACGCCAGTTGCTCGCTAGTCAGATAGGTGGTTTGCGGCAGTCCGTTATCGGCTTGCCAGATGCCGATCGCCTCACGGGTCTGAGAGCCCAGGGTTCCGTCGATGCGCCCAAGCTCGTTGCCCAACGCTTCGAGCCGCAACTGCAGGTCGATGCGACCCTGGCGGTCGAGGCCGATCGCACTTTCCGTCAACTCTGTGCCCGGCGTCTGCTTCATTTCGTCCGGAACGGTGACCGAGGCGCGCACGGCAGAGCCGGAACCGGCGTTCGCCTGGTTATCGAGTGCCGCGGCCTGCCGGTTTTGAGCGTTCGGGCCGTTCAATTCGTCGATGTTCAGCCGCGCCACGGTGGCGAAGCGGCCGTTCGGAAACTGGTCGAGATAGGCTTGGTAGAACGGACCGGAATTGTGCTTCACGGCCTCATCCCAAAGACGTTGCTCGACCTCCCATGAAGGAGAATCACTGGCGACAGGGGCAGGAGTGGATGTCGCTGCTGCGTTCGCTGCGTCGGCAACGGGATTTGCGGCCGGTACCGCTGCCGCGGCGGGTTTCCCAAGGAAAACCTCGCGTCCCAGCGATGCGTTGTGCCACGGCCGCTGGCGACCTTGCGTGGTTTCGGTCACTTCGCCGCGCACGCGCGTCAGCGCGCTCTGGATTTCGACGCCGGGTTCGGTCAGATGCCTGGCGAGCGCCGTCGAGTAAGGGCTGTCGGTTCCGTCGCCGTCGAAAGCGATGGCGCCAGGATCCGTTGCATAGGCAATCAGCAGGCCGCCGGTGCCGACGCCGTCCGATCTCGCTTCGACCGGCGCCAAGCCGGTGCCCAGCGAGGTGGAGCGGCTTTTCGGCAGCGAGGCCGCCAGCGTCCTTGCCAGCGGATTGTCACGGCAGGCATCGAGGATGATGACGCCAATCGCCGGGTCGGGCGGCAACGCGGCCATGAAATCGTCGATCTGAATGGTCCGGGTCTTGAGATAGGCCGGCGATGTCAAATCGGCGTCGACCGGGATCAGGTAGTTCTTGCCGTCGACCTGCATGCCGTGACCGGCATAGAAGATGACCGCGAGGTCGGCGTCGTAGGCTTGCTCGGTAAATCGGCTGATGAGGCTGTGCATGCCTGCATTGTCCTGATCGACCCCTTCGATCACCTCGAAGCCGGCATTGCGCAACGTCGATGCGATGAGGCGGGCATCGTTGGCGGGGTTGGGCAAGGTGACCGCATGGACATAGTTGCTGTTGCCGATCACCAGTGCGACGCGCTTGGCGTCAGGCGCGGCGGCCTCGGCGCCGAAGGCGGCAAGGACAACCAGGATAATCCCGCTCAGAAAGACCGCGAACGCTTTCATGGACCAGCCCTCCACCTACCAGGGTGCTAATTTCGTCAGCGACCGGGTCGCCTGTGCCGAAAATGGCTCCTGAACGTATGTGATCTTGACGGCGGTTTTGGTTCACGGACGGGCCTGAAAATAGTGGTGCCAATGGCCTGAGCGACCAATGCCGTGGCAGGCGGGCTCAAAGCGTATTCTGAATCGAGCCGATGAGGGCGGTGACGGCCTGCTTGTATTTTTCGAACTCCGGCGACGTCTGGCGGATCTCCGTGGTCGTCGGCGGCGGGGTGGCGTCGGTGGCAACGCGGCTCAGCTTCTGGCCCATCTTCCTTTCGGCCCAGTCCACCACATAGCTGGCTGTCTTGCCGGTGAGAAACGGGTTGGCCTGGATGACGGCCGCGCCCAGCACGGCGCTCAGTTGCGCCGAACCTGGCGCCGACAGCACCTGGTGCGCGCCTTCCATGCCGAGGAAATGGCAGAGATAGAGCCGGCCGGCCGTGATCTGGTGACCGCGCGCCCGCAGATAGGCCTCGCCTTCGCGCGCCAGATTGCGCACCATCTCACGCGAAATGGTGGCGTCGTAACGCAAGGCTAGCAAGTCGGCGGTCGACAGTGAGCGTGCCAGTTCCGGGCGATAGGTGTTCATCATCCGGATCCAGGTCTTGGTTATGAACTGGCCGGCGCCGGTCGCCGAGGAATTCGGGTTCTTGGCGCGGGCGCTGCCGCCGCTTTCGACATGGACGATCCGCTCGGTCAGCGTTTCGACGGCGACATCGCCGGAATTGCCGGAACTGCCAGTGTCATAAGTGGCGACCATGGGAGCCGTCCCCAGCGGATCGATCGCCTCGCCGTTCTGGTAGAGCTCGAAATGCAGGTGCGGGCCGGTCGAAAGCCCGGTGGTGCCGATATAGCCGATGACGTCGCCGGCCTTCACCTTGGTGCCGACGCCGCTCGCAATGGCGAATTTCTGCATATGCGCGTAGTGCGTCTCGCGCCCGTTGGCATGCGAAATCTTCACCAGATTGCCATAGCTGCCGCCATCGCCCTGGAAGCTGATCTCGCCGTCGAAGGCCGCCATGATCGGCGTGCCGACGGGGGCTGCCCAATCGACACCCTTGTGGATACGAACGACGCCGAGGATCGGGTGCTTGCGCGGGCCGAAGGTCGAGGTCATGACCCCGTTCACCGGCGTGACCATGCCGTTGGCGACAGTCAGCGAGCGCACCTCGTCATTGCCAGTGACGCAGGCGAACTGGCCGTCGCTCTGCTGGAAGACGAAACAGTCGATGGTCTTCTCACCGCCCTGGACGCCGACATAAAGCACCCGCCCGGACGTCTCGTCCTTGCCGCGCGGCGTCTGCGAGTAGATCAGCACCAGCCGCTGGTCCTCGCTGGCGAAGGCGTCGAGGTCCTGTCCTCGCGACAGGTACATGATCGCCTCGCCGATGACGCCGGTCGGAACCTTGTTGCGCGCGGCCGTCGAATAGATCGCGTCAAGCAGACGGTATTGCCGCTTCGGCCCACCTTGATCGGTACCGGAATAGTTGAACAGGTCCTCCCGCACCCAGGGATCGACACCCGACACGAAGGCGCCCGCGGCGTTGCGCGTCAGCGTGCCGACAAAGACATTCTTGGCGTAGATCGAAACCTGCATGAGCGACATCGTCGTCGTCTCGCGGTTCGGCCGGAAGCCGCGCATGGCGACGACATAACCCGGCTCCAAGCCGTCGCGGTTGAACAGCGCCTTCAGCGCTTCGCCTGCGAGCTTGGCATCGTCGGCGGAGAAATGTGCATCGAGCGCAACGCTGTCGAGGCTGCGGTCGTTGAGGATCTTCACGAACGTGTCTTCGGTCGCCTCGAAGCGCTGGTACTCGCTGGTCACGGTTGCGACGGTCGTGTTGTTCTCGATCTGGGTCTTCTTGAAGGCGGGCAGCGCTGCCTCGCCCTGATCGATGGTCTCTCCCCAGCCGGCCTCCGGGTCGTCGGCATCCGCCTTGGGCGCCGAACCGGCCGGAGCCTCGCTCGCATCGGGTGCCGCCTGTAGGTCATTGTTCAGGTCGCCCTGCTGGTCGTCCGGTGCCGCCGCCGGGGCAGGTGGAGCGGCCTGCTCGGTGGGTGAGGCAGCCGGAGGTGTCGGAGCGGTCCGCCGCTGTGCCTGGAAGAACGCGAAGTCCTCCTGCGTCGACGGGATCGTGGTCATGAACTTTTCGCTGGCACTCAGCATCACGTCGGAGAGGATCGCGATCTGCGGCGAGGCGCCGGAACTGTCGAGCTCGGTCGGGCGCGCCACCGTATGGCCCTTGCTTGCCGTGTCTGCATCGGGCGCAAGCGTGATCCACATCGGATCCCCCGCCAGGTCGATAATGGCAGGCACATAGACGGATGCATCGGCTGGCACATCGTCCGTACCTTCGACCGCGTGCAATTCCTCGTTTTCGTCACCGAACGACCAATAGTCCGCGGTGAGATAGAAACCGGCAGCGATGGACAGCAGGACAACCACGGCGAAACCGGCAAGGAGCCTGCGCCAAAGCGTGCGCCGGCGTAGCGCGGCACGCGCCAGCTTCTTCTCTCTGAAGCTGGTGTCGATACTGTGCGTCACGGGTTGCTTCCGGTCAGGAAGAAGGTCCACCGCACCTGTTCAAGCGTATCGACTTCGAGAAATTGCGCCGCGATGTGGCCACGCTGCCAGCATTCGTCGATGCCGCGGATCGAAAAACGCCGCCGCTCGATGCACATCTCGGTCGACCCGGTCAGGATCGCATGGCCGAACACATCAGTCGCATAGATGTAGACATAGCGGTTCGTCAGTTCCTCGCGGATGACGTTCACGCATTGATTGGCGCCGATGGTCCACCAGCCGTCGGTCTGGTCCGCATTGTCGATCTTCTGGCCGACCGCCAGATTGACGACGTCGAGTGTCTGGTTGCAGACCGTGAATTCGGCGCGCGCTTCGCTGGATGCCAGCACGGCCAGCAGCGCCGCTCCCGCCATGATTGCAAGCTTCATGCAGCCCGTCAGGGCAAGCAGGGCTCGAGCCGGATCACGCTGCTCTATCGGCAGGTCGGCAGACGAGTGAGGCAAACACGCGCGGCGGAGTTCCATCGGGCGTCCATGCTATCCGCCGAGCCGGAAATACTTGGCAGTGGCTGAAAATTGCGATCCGTCGGTCTCGATCTCCTCGAGAATTTTGGGCAGCACCACCGAGGCTGGTGTCGGGGTAGAGATGGCCGCCGCCTGGATATCCTGCGGGCCGGTGATCACCATGATGATCTGCGGCACGGCCTTCCCAGTGGCCTTGTCGGCCGCGCCGAGGCCGATCGGAATGCTGAAGGTGGCCTTGTCCGATTGCGCGACGATGCGGTCATCGAGATTGAACACCATGCCCTTGTGATCGATCAGCAGCACGCTGGAAATGAGCCCGCCGCGCGTCACCAGCGTGCCGCTGATCGGGGTGCCGTCAGGCACCGATGTCCGGTCGAGAACGAGCTGCGGCTTGTCGGCCGCGCTCTGCCCCAGGAAGTGCAGAAAATTGGTGACCTCGCATTGGCTCGGCTCGATGAGGCGGACGCTGATGTCCGGCTCGACATGGAATTTCGCCTGGAAATCGCCAAGCATCCGTTCGAATGGCTGCACCGCCGTGCCAAACCCCTCGATCGTGGCAGCCTTGTCGGTTGACGACATCATGGTCGCATAGAAACAGTCGCCGCCGCCGAAGTCGCGAACCCAGGAGACACGTTGCGCCATGTCGTCGACTGGGGGGATCGCCGGCTTGGGGACGTTCAATGCGACGACAGGCTGGTCCGGCTGTTTGGCCGGCGGTGACGAGGCGTTCTGGCCTTCGGCGTTCGCGGAGTCCGTCTGGCTCGCAGTGGGTTTGGGCGCTGGCACGGTCGCCTTGGGCGCGGCCGGCGGGCTGATCTGCGGCTTGGGCTTCGGGGTCTCCACGGCCTCTGGCTGGCCCGGCGGCGGCGTTGAGACTTTCGCGGCCGGTGGGGCTGGAGCGGTCGTCTCAGGCGCCGGAGCCGACATTTGACTGTTGCTGGCCATCGTATCCGGCTGGGGAGCCGGGGGTGTCTTTGCGGACGGCTGCGTGGTCGTTACCGACGGCTTCAGGGGTGCCTCGGTTTGCGGGGGAACAACGGGCTTCGCCGGCGCCGGCGTCTGCACGGTCTTGGCATCTGCCTGGCTTGCAGTCGATGGCGCACTCGGCTCCGTTTGCGGTTGTGCTGCCATCGCCGGTGGCTTCGGAGGCTCCTCGGTCTGCGAGGTGGCTTCCGCGGGCTTGGCCGGCTGCGGCTTTGGGGCTGCCTCCGCCTCCGGCTGGCTTTCAGCCGGCGCTTCGCTGGCCTGCGGCTGCGCTGATGGAACGGGCTTTGCCGGCTCCGGGGCGCTCGTGACTTTGTCCGCCGGGATCGGCTTTGACGTCTCCGGTGCGGGCTTTGATGGTTCGGGCGAAAGCGACGTCTTGCCGATGGTCGGCGGCGCCGGCGTCATGAAACCGCTCAGGTAAAGGCCCGCGCCTGAGGCGACAGCCAGCGTCGCCAGGGCAGCGATCGCAATGGTTCCGGTCCTCGTGGGTTTTCTGGCGACATTAGGTGCGGCGGCACGGGACGGGCTGGGGGGCGCTTGACGCTGCGGTTCGGACAGATGCGCGGGCCGGACATGCGGGACGAAGCGTTGCTCGCCCGGGCCTGTTGCTGTCGGCGCGCTATGCCCCGCGACATTGGATGGCTGCGCCTTGGGATCAGGAACAAGGGTTTGCCCGGCCGGTGGCAAAGCCGGCCGCTCGCGGGGTGTCCTGGATGCCGGCGGCGTTGTTGCTTCGTCTTCGTCGCGCGTCATCCTGGCGATATCAGCCATGCTGGCCGGCCGGTCCTGCGGATCCGGTTGCAGCATGGCTTCGACGATGCCACGGAAATCCTCGTCAATGTCGGAGAGATCAGGCACGGTCCGGCGCTTCTCGATGATCTCGAACTGTGATCCGCTCATGTCGATCGGCTTGCCGCGCAGAGCGGCGGCCAGCACCAGCCCAAGGCTGTAGATGTCGGACTGTTCTCTGACGTCGCCGCTGTACAGCCCGAGCTGTTCGGGTGAAACGTAGTTGTACTTTCCGGCGAACTTGCCGCCGATCAGCGTCTCTCCGCCCACGGTCGCCGATCGCGCTATGCCGAAATCGATGATCTTTGCGCGGTCGACCCGGCCCCCCGGCAAGATGATGTTGTCGGGCGAGAGGTCGCGATGGATTGCTCCCGCCTGATGCACGGCGCTCAGGCCGGATGCGAGGCGATGGCAGAGCTTGCGCACCGCTTCCGTCGGCATCGGCCCACGGCGCATAATGTCGAACAGCGACTCGCCGTCGACGAATTCCATGGCGAGATAGGGACGGCCGATCCCGGGATCGATGGTGAAGACATGGTATCGCACGACCGCGTCATGCGACAGATGGTTGAGGATCGAGGCCTCCTTGCGAAACAAGGACAGGATCGTCTGGTCACGGGCAAATTCGGGCAGCACGATCTTGATCGCGACGTGGTCTCCGGTCTGGATGTTGTGGCCGCGATAGACCTCACCCATGCCGCCGAAGGCAATCCGCTCGTCCAATTCGTAGATGCCGCTGAGCTGCGTACCGACACCGGTGTTGGCCAGCTGCGGCGAAATTCGCGTCTTGTCGTCGGCGCTCATCAGCCTCGGTCCTCCGCTCTGGACAGATCAGGGTGGAGCGACTGTCCATTGCGCCCGTTTCCAATCTTCACCAGCACAATGGTGACATTGTCGGTTCCGCCCCGCGCTAGCACCGTTTCCAGCAGATTTTCGCACGCCGCCTGAGGTGTTGCCGACACCACCGCGGCCTCGATCTCCGCGTCAGTGACATGTGCCGTCAGCCCATCGGTGGCCAGCACGAAAATGTCCCCCGGCATCAGTTCGCCCTGCTGGAAATCGATGACGAAGTCGTCGCTGACGCCGACCGCATGCGTGATGACATTGCGGCGTGGCCAGGTGAGCGCCTCGGCCGCGCTGATCATGCCTCGGTCCAGCAGTTCCTGCACCTCGGTGTGGTCTTTCGAAATCTGCGAGATCGAGGCGTTGCGGATCAGGTAGACCCGGCTGTCGCCGGCCCATAGGCAGGCAAACCGTCCGTCCATCGCCAACAGGGCGGCGACGGTGGAGCCGATGGTTATGCCGCGCGATTCCGATATGCTGCGGATCTCGGCATTGGCCCGGCTCAGCCTGTCCTCGAAACGCGCCCGCAGATCCGGAGCCGAGCTTGCGATGCCGATCGTGGCCAGGTGGTCGACAATGCTGGCCGAGGCGACCTCTCCGGCATCATGTCCACCCATTCCATCGGCCACCACCCAAAGCCCGGTTTGCGGCTCGAGGAGGTAGTTGTCTTCGTTGACCTCGCGGACACAGCCCTTGTGGCTCACGCCGAAGCTGTCAAAGGGAAGGGCGACATCGCTCACCTTGCCACCAAACGCTTCTCAAGCGTCCTCTGCGGCGCACTGCCCGGCGCTCGCTCGTGCCAGTCTGCCACAGGCTCGACCATTAAAGTATCGAAATTAAGGTCCGGGCGCCTGAGGCTCATGCAGGATGTCGACGCGTTGAGAAGCCCGAAACCCATCTCAAAACGCCTTCGGACAGCTGAAATCGGAAAATGCCGGAAGCAGGAAGGGGCTGGGGCCGGAGCCGGTCTGGATCGTATAGGTGACGTCGCGCCCGCCGATCACGAAGCGCGCCTGGATATTGCTGTCGGTACCGGTGATGGTCGCCTTGTCCATGAGCCGCTTCAGCGCCCATGGCCCTTCGAACTTGATGCTGGATTCACGGCCCGGCATCTCCGGCGTCAGGCTCAGACTGGCGGATCCTGAGGCCGCTCCGCTCGGCCAGGTCACTATGCTTGGCGCATTGCTCGCCTGGTTGCTCTGGACCGTCTGACCATCGACATCGAGCACCGCCGCATCGGCATCGCCATGCAGTGAGAACGGCGTGAAGGTGATGCTGACCGAGGGCAGCGAACCGCCTTGGGGAAAAAACGCGCTGCGGATTTCGGCCGCCTGCTGGAAGCTTTTCAGCGTCGATTTCGACAGGTCGCGGCCGAAGCGCGCATCCTGCTTCCAGCTCCAGTCCTGACCGCTCATGTCGATCAGCGATGCGAGATTCTGCGCGAAGAACCGGTCCATCAGCCCGCCCGGGGCGAACAGTTTCGCGAAATCCGCCATCGCCATGTCCTCGGCGCCATTGCCGGCGAAAGGATAACGGCCATTGATCGCCGCCTCGCAGGGCGCCGTGACCGCCTGGTCGAGCATCTGGTTCAAATTCGCCACCGAGGTCTCGGTGACGTTGCCTTCGAACTCGTTCGCCGTCGCATTGATCATTCTGGCGAGTGGCTTGGGCAGTCGCGAGGCATTGGCGCGAAGGGTGGCGATCTGCAGCTGCAGATTGGCGTTGACGCGCTCCGTCTGGGAAGGAACGTCGGTCGCCAGTTGCAGGCTCTGGTAGATCTCGCGGAAATTCTGGGTCAAGGCATCGATCGGGCGGTGTCCGGCAGGGCCGCTCACCAAGGCCTGGAACGATTTGAACTGCGCTTCGATATTGGCCCCGGGATTCTGGTTCTGCGCTGCCGCGGATCCCGTGCCGGCACGGCTTTGCGATTTTCCCGTGGCGATTTGTATGCCGATGCGCGCCAGGCCCTTGGCCATCTTTGCTGCGTCCTGAGACTGGCTTTGAAGCGTGCCGGCCTCAACTCCGGTGGCTGAGTCCTGGCCGGAAGCAGGGTTCCGCGTCAGGGCGGTTTCGTCGGCGATCGCCGTAAACAGCTGTTCGATCGGCGAGTTGGGCGAGGCGACGGCGGAAAGCACGACATAGTGCGGCTTGTCCTTCAGCATCGCCTTGAATTTCAACGCGTCGAGAACGCTGTTCCACGCCGTTGCAAACTCCTTCCCGTAACGATCGAGAAGTTCGGGGCCGAGCTTGAGCAACGCCTGGTCGATGCCGCCTTGCTCACCGCCGCCGCCGAGGACCCACTGGTCGTCGACCAGCATCTGCGCAATATGCGAGAGCTGTCCGAGATAGAAATGGTTGAAGCCGGCATAAGTATAGAGGCCGGGAACACGCAGGCCCGATAGATCGCCGCCGTCGACACGCTCGAACAGCAGCTGCGCTTCCGGTCCGCCTTTGACGGAAACCGAGAAATCATCCAGCGCTGCCGAATAGACCGCCGACTTGATCAATGCAGAGGCGCGGTCGGCAAGGCTCATGCGCCCGAGCGAACGTTGCGCGGCTTCGACGAGTGGCTGGTTGAGTTCGAAAACCGGATCATAGGCGTCGTCCAGGGCAAGCATGGCGCGCAAATGCTTTTCGAGCTGCTCGCGTCCGGCTCGGTTGTTTTCGCCTGGATAGCGGTTTTGCTCCCAATCCTGCTTCATCCACGAAACGATCAGCGCGTCGTCCACCTTCGGCGCCTTGCCGCCGAGCATCAGATAGATTTTCAACGGTTCGTAGAGCTCGGCGGGATCGGCCATCTTGGCCTGGATCGTCCGCTCGGCCTGGATCAGCAGGCGGGACCGGAACATGCGTTCCAGCGCTTGCCGGTAGGCCGTCTTGGACGCCGAAAGCAGTCTCTCCCGCTGGCTGAGGCCGAACGTCTCCTCGATCGGTGTCGGCACGTCGGCGGTTTCGAATCCGGCCGGCAGATCGCGCAACTGGTCGAGCGGGCCGATGACGTTTTCGAGGTCGACATCGGTCACCTCGGTGCTTTTGAGCAGCGCGTCCGACGTCGCGCGATACTGGCCCATGGCCTGCGTGGTGGAGGCGATCAGCGACCGGTTGGCCGTGAAGCTCAGGGCGAGCGTTCCGAGCGCCGCCGCTGCGATCAAAGCGATGGCGCTAAGCCCGGCAAATCTGGCGATCGCCGCACGCCTTGCCGCCGACTTGTCGTACGAGACCCAGCCGGATTCGGCAAAAATGACGCCCGTCAGCAGATCATGCAGAAAGAAGCTTTTGCCGGTTCCGGAAAGATGGGCGCGGGAATTGCTGCCGAAGCTGCGGCCGATCGCGCCCAACACCTGGTCGATTGGCGTTCCCTCTTGCGTGCCTGACGAAAAATAGAGGCCGCGCAGGCTGGCATTCACCTGGCTGCGGCCCGGATCGAACAGGCCGGCGACAAAATTCGCAATCCGGCCCTTCAGCGCGCCGAACTGCGCCGGAAAGCCAAAGACCGATATGCGCGCGGCCGGGTCGGCCTCTTCCTGAAGGCGGTCGGGCATCTCCTCGACCAGGCGTCTTGCCAGCGCGTCGAATTCGGCCGGGGCCTCGGCCGCCATGTTCCTGGTGCGATCGGCGGTCTGGAATGTCGCGCCCCAGACCTTGCGGCGGCGCGGCTCGTCGAAACCGCCGAAGTAATCCATGAAGCCGGAAACAAGATCGGCCTTGGTGAACAGCAGATAGACTGGAAACTGGATTTTCAGCGTCTCGTGGATTTCCCGCAGGCGGCTGCGGATCTCGACGACGTGGGCGTCAAGCTGCCGGTCGTCGAGGCCGATGAGATCGGCAAGGCTGATCGCCAGGATGACGCCGTTTATCGGCTGCCGCGTGCGGTATTTCTTGAGCAGCGACAGGAAGGCGAGCCAGCTCTTACTGTCGCTCTGGGCATTGGAATCCTGCGTCGTGTAGCGTCCGGCGGTGTCGATCAGCACGGCCTCGTCGGTAAACCACCAGTCGCAGGCGCGTGTTCCGCCAACACCGGCGACTGGCTGGGCATCGCCCGAACCGGCCAGCGGAAAATTCAGGCCCGAATTGACCAGTGCCGTTGTCTTGCCCGCGCCGGGCGGACCGATGATGATGTACCAGGGGATCTCATAGAGGAAATTGCGCTTGCTGCTCGACCGTTTGAGCGCGGCGATCGCCTCGTTCATCCGCGCCTCGAGCACCTGCGAGTCGCTATCCCTGTCGTCATTGCGGGCAATGGCGGTCTCCAGCGCCTTTTGCGCCTTGCGCATCCGCCAGAAACGCAATCCATAGAAGAGCGCCACGGCCGCCACGATCACGCCGATGATTGTGGCGCGCAGCCAAGCGGGACCGAGAGGACGGCTGTCGGCGAAGCGGATCAAAGGTCCGGCATACCACACTGCCGCCGCAAAACCGGCCAGCGCGATCATGCTGAATATCCGCAGCAGCCAACGCGTCATGGCCGCCTCCAACCGGCCCTGCTCACAACGTTTCCTCCTTGGCGATCATCACATCGACACGGCGGTTCTTGGCGCGGCCCTCCGGCGTTGCATTGTCGGCGATCGGCTCGTCCTCGCCCTTGCCATCCACCGTCAGTCGCGATGGATCGCTGAATTTCGGCGCCATCATGGTCTCGACGGCCTTCGCCCGGGCGACGGAAAGGTCGAAATTGGACTTGAACGGGCTCGATTTGCGCGGCTTCACATTGTCGGTATGGCCGACGATCCTGATGGGGCCGCGCTCGGGTTCCAGGGCGGCGGCGATATCAGCGGCTATGGGCTGGAACTCGGGTTTCGCATCGGCCCTGCCGGACTGGAACAACAGGACATTGCTGATTTCCACCACGATGAAGTCGCCCTTCGTGCCGATGGTCAGCCCGCCGGCTTCGACGTCCTTGGCCAGTGCCGAGCGGATGCGATCGATCTGCGTGGTCGTGGCTGCGGGAGGGGTGACTTTCACCGGCTCGGCCAACGGCGCCACGCTGGCGCGCTCGATGGCGATCGGCGTCGATGGGTTGAGTGCCAGCAATTCACCGGCGGTGGCGTCACCTTCATTGGTGATGAAGACCCGCAACGCAAAGAACGCCGCCGTCAGCAGTGCCGACGCCGCTGCCGCGATGGCCCAGAGCGGCAGGCGTGTCCACGACTGCGTCATCGTCGTCGCCAGGCCCTGCCAGCGGGGCGAGATGTCCTCGTCCGCGCGCGGCCTGAAATAGCGAAGCGTTTCGTAGACGTCGCGCCGAACACGTTCGAGATTGCTGTCCTCGCGTGTCAGGCCGCGATACTGCCCCTCATACCCCAGCGACAGGCAGACATGCATCAGTTCGAGCAGGTCGTAATGGGCCTCCGGACTGGCCAGGACCTTGTTCAGCGCTTCGAAAAAGCCCGTGCCGTCGGGCTCGACGTGGAAGAACTGCGACAGCATGCTGTGCTGTGCCCAGGTGTCCTTGCGCGGCCAGGGCAGGTTGCCGATGAGATCGTCGGCGGTTTCGCACAGGACAAATTTCGCAATCCGCGCATCCTCTTCGGCAACGCCTGCCTTCTCCAGTGCCCTGTCGAACTTGTCGATCGCCTCGGTGACATGGTCGGCCAACGGCTCCGCCTGTCTCTCGACGGGGATAAGCCTGAGCCGGCCGAACAGCATCAGCAATGGTGCGGCCGCGGCAAGGATCGGGTTTGCCGCGGAATATCGGACGCTGTCCGTGACATCGAGCAGGGTCTCCTGCGACAAAGCCGGAGCCGCCGCGGAAGGCGTTCCCTGATAAAGCACGGTCCCGGATGTCCAGCCGGGCGGCGTATGCCGGCCGACGCCGGGATCGAAGACGGTCGATTCCTTGATCGGCGAGGGTTGGCCGCCATCCGCGACGGGCTCCTGAGGGACGGGCGCCGGCTTTCGCTCGCGCCGTGGCGTGGCGCGAATGACGGTCTTGCCCGCCGGGCCGAAAGGATCGTCCTTCGAGTTCATCGCCGATCGTCCATCCGCGCCCGGCGCCCGCGCTCTTGCCGGACAGGCGCAAAGCTTTTCGCGGTCAGGTAAAGCAAGGGCGAACCCCGCGGAGCAGGGCAGTGTCTTGAGGACGGTCGGCTACTCCTTGCTATCCCGCCGTAAGATGACATTTGCCGCAGACCCCCAGGTCGATCAGGCTTACCCGCTTGGCGAATTGTCGTACGCGATCGTAATCTCAGAAAGTCTCGATTGGAACCGGATGCCGCGCACCGAAGAAGTGTCTTCTTCGGTTGTCGCGCCACGGCTCCCCGCAGGCGCCTATTTCTGCTTGTCGGCTTTGGCATAGGCTTCGCTGAAATAGGCCAGGAATATGTCCAGCATGCCGTTCTCGTGCGCTTCCTCCATGGTTCGCCATGTCGCGACAAAAGCGTCCCAGGCCTGGCTCTTCTTCGACGAGAACGACGTCGGCGGAAGCTTTCTTCCGATCGCTTCGGGAGACAGGTCGTCAAGCAGCCGCGACAGCGCGGCCTGCATGGCGGCATAGGTGGCGAATTCGTGCGTCTTGAGATCGCGGAATGCATCTTCGATGCTGCGCCTGGCATCGAGATAGCCGGCCCGGCGTCGTGCGAACATGATCTCGAGGATGTCGTCGGTTCCCGGAACGAACTTCAGCGGGTTGTTGTCGGCGGCGCTGATCATCGTTCGTTGCGTGCTCTTGGCCAGCATTTTCGCCGCCGCGCGCGCTTTGAGCAGCAAGGTCAGTTCCTCGACCACCGTGCGCAGCACCGCGCCGATTTCGGCGGCAACTTCGTGCGGGTCGCGCGACTGCAGCAATTCCGGCGAGATGCCGGCCGCGATCGCGATTTCCCGCAGCACTTCGTCCCTGGTCGAGGGCAGGGGCGGTTGCGACGGGAACGTCGATGCCGGAACGCGCTGCCCGGACCGTTGCCCTGCGGGATCGAAGAACGGCCCATCTCCGAATTCCAGGGGCCGGCCTGCCGCGACCGGCATTTCGCGCTGCGTTGCACCGTGGCCGGGATGACCTGTCGCGGCGCGCTCCTCGTCGATCGAGACGAAGATGACATAGCGGCCGATCAGCATCCGGTCGCCATTGGCCAGCCGATGCGGGCCGGTCATGCGCTGGTTGGATCCGTTGATGTAGGTTCCGTTGCGCGAGACGTCGTGCAGCCAGAACGCGCCTGCCTCGTAGCGGACCTCGCAATGCCGTCCCGAGATGAATTTATCGGGGTCCGACAAGGTCCAGTCGCAGGCATCGCGTCCGATTTCGAAGCTGCGATCCCGCGCCGCGTAGCCGGTCGAGAGGCCAGGCGGCAAGGCGTCGACATTGTTGATTTGCAGACTGATATACATCCAGGATCGCCACCGAACACTGATCGATACTCCACATTCTAGCAGTTTGCACATCCAACAGGACAGCGGCGTTTCGAACCGATGCATCGAGGTTTCCGCCGCCATGCGTCCTCTTTGGTCGCCGGGACAACATGTGGTAGGCTCAACATGGCCCGGTGCGGCGGGTCCTGAAAAGTTCCTGGTGAGAAGGCGGGAACTTCAAGTCCACCGCGCCGGCGGCCGCGTCCAGGAGGGGCACGACCCATGCCGAACGAACGTGCCACGGTTGTGCAGACGCCGGCCGGCGCCGAGCTGACCTTCACGCATCTTGTCGGGCGCGACGAGATCAGCCGTTGCTTTGCCTATACGGTCGGGTTCGTCGGCCCCAACGCGGGTATCGATCCGCTGAAGATGCTGGGCGGCGTGGTTTCGGTCGAAGGCGAATCCGATCCGAAACGCTGGTTCAGCGGCCTGGTGTCCGAGTTTCGCCTGACCCGCATCGAGGACCGGCTGGCCTACTACGAAGCGGTCGTCAGGCCGTGGCTCTGGTTTCTCGGCAACACCACCGATTGCCGGATCTTTCAGAACATGACCGCCGTCGAGATCGTCGAAAAGATCTTCTCGAAATACGGTACGGCGAAATTCGAGAAGCGGCTGCAAGGATCGTACCCCTCGCGCGAATACTGCGTGCAGTACGACGAGAGCGATCTGGATTTCGTGCAGCGCCTGCTCGAGCACGAAGGCATCTTCTATTTCTTCGAGCATGACGAGGGCAAGCACACGCTGGTGCTGTGCGATGCGATGAGCAAGCTGAAGCCGGCGCCCGGCTACGAGAAGATCCTTTACAATTTCGAGGGACAGGGTTCACGGCGCGACGTCGAATACATCACCGAATGGATTCCGGGCAGTTCGGTGCGGCCGGGGGCTTATGCCCATACCGACTATGATTTCAAGAAGCCTGGCGCCGACCTGATGGCGAAGTCCGCCCAGCCGTTCAGCCACAAGGAAGCCTCCGGCGAGAATTATCGCCAGCCTGGGGCGCATCTCGATGTCGGGCGCGGCGACACCCTGGCCGGTATCCGGCGCGAGGAACTCCAGGCCGTGCACCAGCGCAATACCGCGGTCGGAACCGTGCGCGGCCTCCATTCCGGCTGCACATTCAAGCTGGAAAGCTTTCCGCGCGATGACCAGAACCAGGAATATCTGGTGGTCAGCGCCGAATACAGGCTGTTCGATCCGGGCTACAGAACCCAGAACGAGGCCCACAGCGAGAATTACAAGATCGTGCTGGGTGTCGCGCCGACTGCCTTGCCCTATCGCCCGCCGCGCATCACGGCGCGGCCGATCATGCGCGGGCCGCAGACGGCGACGGTGGTCGGCCCTTCCGGCGAGGAGATATTCACCGACAAATACGCCCGGGTGAAAGTGCAGTTCCACTGGGACCGCCTGGGCAAGAAGAACGAAAACAGTTCCTGCTTCGTGCGTGTCTCGCAGACCTGGGCCGGCAGCGGCTGGGGCTTCATCCAGATACCGCGCATCGGCCAGGAGGTGATAGTCGACTTCCTCGAAGGCGACCCCGACCTGCCGATCATCACCGGCAGGGTCTACAACGCCTCGCAGATGCCGCCCTACGGCTTGCCGGGCAACGCGACGCAATCGGGCTGGAAATCCAACTCCTCGAAAGGCGGCGGCGGTTACAACGAGCTGATGTTCGAGGACAAGGCCGGCTCCGAACTGGTCAATTTCCAGGCGCAGAAGGACCACAACCTTCTGATCAAGCACGACCGCACCAAGCTCGTCCAGCACGACCAGTCCGACCGCATTGACCACGACGCCAAGCATTCCGTCGGCCACAACCTCGACGAGGACGTCGGCAACAACAAGACGGTCAAGGTCGGCGTCGACCAGACCACGAATATCGGCTCGAACGACACCGAGACGGTGGGCAAGAACCGCTCGCTGACGGTGGGGGCGAATGAGACGATCCACGTCGTGTCGAACTCGACGGAGAATATCGACGCCAATCACTCGCAGACGGTGGGGATTGTCCAGACCGTCACCGTCGGCGCTGCACGCATCGACACGGTCGGCGCGTCCGAGACACGAAGCGTTGGCGGGCCGCAGACAAACACCATCGGCGCGACGCGGTCGGTCACCGTAGGGTCAGCGCAGAGCCACGACATCGGGGCCGCGGACAGCTGGAACATCGCGGCGGCGCAAAGCGTCAATGTCGGCGCCGATCAGAGTTTCGCTGTCGGCGGGGCACAGTCGTCCGAGATAGGCAAGGCACGAACGGCCAAGATCGGCGCCGATGACGCCACCGATGTCGGTGGCGCGCATGCTCTCAAGGTCGGCAAGGGCAGCGGCATCCAGATTGCCGAAGACAGTTCGATCAATGTTGGCAAGAATCTGGTGATCGAAGCTGGCGACTCCATCACGCTCAAATGCGGTGACGCGACGATCACGATGAAGAAGGACGGCACCATTGTCGCTGACGGGAAGGACATTACACTCAAGGGCAGCGGCAAGATCACCGTCAAGGCCGACGGCGACGTGATCGTCAAGGGAAGCACGATCAACAACAATTGAGGGCGTCATCATGAAAGTGCTGGATCGCATCGACGGCGTCGTAATCGGCCTGCTCATCGGTTTTGAAGGCGGAGCGCCGCTGGTGGTCTTCGTCGGCAATCCGCGCGAGACGGCGATTGCGGCACGCAGCCTGACCGAACTGGACGTTTCGGCGATCGGTTCGGAACTGGCGCTCCTGTTTGAGGAGGGTGATCCGACGCGACCGCTGGTCGTCGGACGCATCGTCGATCCGGCACACAAGGAGAGGAAACTGTCGGTTGTGCGCGAAGGCGACCGTGTCGTCATCAGCGGCGAAGAACGCATAGAACTGCGCTGCGGTTTGGCGTCGATCATCCTGGAGAAGGACGGCCGCGTGACCATTCGCGGTACCCAGTTGACCAGCCAGGCGAGTGGGACCAACCGTATTCGCGGCGGGGCCGTGCATCTCAACTGAGGCATTGCCGATGCATCGCGTCGCGACGATCGCCGCCATCGTGGATCAGCACGCCGAAGATGCGGCTTTCCTCTGGCTTCGCCGTCGCCGGGAGATCGATGGCCCTATCCTCGATGAGACGGACATCGGCCGCATCGACCAGCGTCTCGAAGCCAATCTCGAAGGGCTCATGGCTGCCGGCAAAGCCGGCTGGGAAGCTGCCCAGGCCAGGTTCGCGGACTATGCCGAACCGGGTGAGCTTTTCGTGATTGCCGCACTGGCATTGCGTTGGGGTGATGCCGATCTGATTGAAGTCGCTCTCAACAGTGCCGCGACGCTGGGCGAGCATGGTTTGTCGAGCCTTTCCGCCGCGATCGCGCGCACGCCGCGTGAAAACCTGCGGCCGCTGGTGGGCAAATGGCTGGACACCCGGGATGCACTGCAGCGTTGTCTCGGCCTATCGGCGCTCTGGCACCATCGCGTGGATCCGGGACCGCGTCTTCCCGACCTGGCGAACCATTCCGACGCAAGGGTACGCTGCCGCGCTGTCAGGCTCGCCGGCGCGATCAAGCGCCGCGACGTCCTTCCGTCTGTGCTGGCCGGCCTTGACGGTGAGACGCCGAAGGAACGCTTGACGGCGGCCTTGGCCGCTTGCCTGCTTGGCGAAACGCGGTCCGCCCATCCCGTCATCGACAAGATCGTGCTGACGGAACCGGGGCTTGCGGCGGCGGCGATCGAGATCCGCCTGCTGACGAGTGCGCCGAAGGCCGGCAAGGGCTGGCTGCAGAAGCACCTGGAGCAGCCCGCGCTTCGCGGCGTGGCGACAGCGTCGGTAGGCCTGTTTGGCGATCGCGCGGTGATGCCCTGGCTGATCGAAAAAATGCGCGAGCCAGAACTTGTCGTTGCCGCCAGTGCGGCATTTCGCGACCTGTTCGAGGTTGATTTCGGCGACACTGACCTTTTTGTCGTCGACCCGGCTTTGCTCGGCAAGGAATTCGCCCATCTGGACGACACCGCGCTGCCGGTGGCCGACAAGGTCGAGGCATGGTGGGACGGGGGGCGGGGTGGGCGCGATCATCGACCTTTCCGGTCGATGCGCCTGTTGCGGCTCAACGCGTTGCGCGCGGCACTGGCCACAGCTGACACGCCGCTTGCCGATTGGCGTGTCACCCGCCGCTTTCCAGCCTGGATGTGAGTTTCAGCGCCGGGTCATCCGGGCCATCACCGCCGCGGCGCGCAGGCCGTTCTCCGAGGCGAGTTCGCAGACGGCGGTCTTTCCGGGCGCGTAGTCATTGAGGAAACTGTCGGCAGCCAGCATCAGCGCAAGCGCCCCACCGGCAGCGCCGATGTCGCCGATGGTCATGGCGGGGAAAGCGGTGGGCAGCGTCTCGCGGCGCGTGCGGTAGAAGCGTGGCCGCGTGATCAACTGCTCCCAACCGCTGTAGCGCTCGCCATTGCTGTTGCTGATGACAAAATCGATGTCGGGCTCTGATGGGCCCGATCCGGTCACGGCATCGCGCAAGGCGCCGAGCAAGGCACGACCCTGACTGTAGCGTTCGGAAAGAACGCTGTCTGTTTCTTGGGCCAGGCCCACGCCGTGGATGGCGGCGTGGACGGGCGCATTTCCTTCCGGGCTGCGCGTCAGCCGGACGAAGGCCGCCGCCTCGCCCGGAACAAGGCCTTGTGCGTTGTCTTCGCCTTTGAGGCGCCCAGCCTGCCCCAGTCGAGCGAAATCCGTGTCGTTGACGAGACTGTCGACCCCACCGAGCAGAACCTGCTCGACGCCTTGCTGCTCCATCATTTCCAATGCGCGTTCGAGCAGGCCAATGCTTGCGGCCGCGCCGCCGTCGGTTGCCCGTGATGCCGGGTGGAATTTATGTCCGGTCGCCGACATCACCGCCGTCAAGAAGGCCGGCGGGGCGATGTCGCCATAGGCCGGGTGATTGCGAAAGCTTTCGGGGGGTGTCAGCAAAATAGCGGTCCCCTCGGATGCGATCTTGCCGCTTTGCAATGCTTCGCCGATGGCTCTTGCGGCCATGTTGACCAGCCAGACGCCATTGCTTGGACGCAAGCGCCGGTGGGAGGGAATGCGTGCGACGATCTGAGTGGCGCCAAGCGGGTCGGCTAGCACTGTCTCCTCGAAGGCGGAGAGGCTCGCGCGAATTGCTGCAATGGTCTGCCGCGCGTTCAACCCTGCCGCGGTGACCGCACCGGCGCCTGAGACATAGAGCGGCCGCTTCATGGCTGCCAGACCGGCTGATCACGCAGCGTGCCGTCGCCGCCGAGAGGTGAAAGATACTCTTTGCGCTTACGTCGTGCCAAAAGCAGCGCCGGCGTGACATGGCCGAAAACAATCTCACGCAAAGCCGGGGCGTTGCGGCGCGTCACGAAGGACAGGCGTGCCTTCAGCGTTACGCGCCAAAGGTCCGGCTCGATGATCACAGTGTCCGGCGCAAAGGCGTGCACCACGACCCTGTCGTCATAAATCAACCTCACCGGTGCCGTGATCCGCGGCAGTCGGAAGCTCCAGCGTCCCGTCGGTGTGAGGCCGACGAGCGACACGTCCTCACCACCGGTAAGCCGCGGCAACTGCTGATCCGCCGGCGCGCAAAGGTGGTGTCGCGGATCGAAATCCTTTGGCGGCAACGGCCACTGCGTGTCGACCCAGTTCTGATCGTAGGTGCCCGCAAAGCCGAGCCGCGGCTGCCAGCCACGGCCCAGTGCCGCAAATCCTGCCGGCCTTGGCCGGTCGGCAGGGCTCAAGACCGGTTCGCCCGGATAAGTGATGTTCGGCGCCTGTGTCCTGACGGCAGGATCCGCCGAAGCGGCATGATGGAACCCGACGCCGACCGGATTGCGTGGTTCGGCTCTCCCATCCTGCGTCGTGCCGCCATAGGCGCGCTCGTAGACGATCGGCATCGTTCTGAAAGGATTTGGCGCGCTGTAGCTGCCGGCATCGTAGATGCGGTCGCCGGCGACATTCAGCACTTTGCGTACATTGCCTATGCTCAGGCCCACTTGCATCTCGCGCACCGGCTTGCCGTTCGGTGCATGGGCCGTTGCGTTGACGATCACTTCCGCGGCGGGCTTCACCGGGGCGATGTCTGCCTCGTATCGGTTGGAGGACAGGCTCGGGTCGCCGAACGGAACGTCACCGAACGTGACCGGCAACTGCTCGGCGGCCGGTCGCAATGCGCCGTTTGACTCCGGCGACTCGAAGCTCGCCGAGAGCATGGCCACAAGCACTTCCTGGCCGTCCGCATTCAACTGCACAGGGGTCGCGGCAGCAAAAGGTGTGCGGTTTTCGAGCCAGACGTCAAAGGCCATGGCTCAGCTCCAGTTGCCGTTCTCGTCGAGTCCGATCGGCCAGTACGGCATGCAGGTGAGCAGGCGCACATAGTCCTTGAGGCCTTCTTCGACCAGCCAGCCCAGCATGGCGACTTGCGGTGGAACGCGGTCGCCTGGCGGAAGCGTTCGGTTCAGTTCGTCGAACGACAGCCAGTATGTGCGAAAGAACCAGACAACCTCGGACGCGGAGGCGGGGCCGGCAAGTCGCTTGTCATAGGCCAGATCAATCGCTTCCGATTTTTTATAGCCGTCCAGGACAAAGGCTTCGACGCAATCTTGCCACCACGCATCGCCAATCTCGTATGTCGTCGCAAAGTCCGCGACGTATTGGGCATAGAGGCGCTTGTGCGCGTCGGTTGCATCGGCGAGCGGTCTTTCCCGGCCTTGATCGGGAATTTCTCCATAGAGATCGGTTGGCGCACCCAGCAATTGGCGCACGGCTTTCTCGACATTGTGCACGATCTTGAAGGCCATCTCAGCAGAACTCCTCGTCGGGAGATTGACCGATGGGTACGAAAACAAGGCCCCTGACCAGTTCATAGACATCGGGTGCGACGTTGGGCAGATCATCGACCAGCAGGTCGATCGGAAGCTGGAAATCGACCTCCTCGGTCTCTCCATCCGTCCCCCAGTCGCTTTCCTTTGTCTCGCCGCCGCTGGGGGGCTCGCGGCTTTCGTTATCGAGGTTCAGAGTATCGATCTCGAGGAAGTACTTGCGAAAGACATGGAGAACCCGAGGGTGAGCAGTCGGTCCGGCCGGCCACCGGGCTTCGAAATCATTCTGTGGAACCGAACCGACAAGCTCGGACGGATCACGAACAGCGTGGGCCTTCCACCAGGCCATGACCGCTGGCAGGATCGTACGCATTTCAGCGAGGTATCGCGCCTGAATCTCCTTGTAGCGTTTATCCATCTCCATTCCCTTCTAGGAGCGCCCGGCTCTGATGCTGGCGCCAATCTTGGAGACCTTTGTGCCTTGTGTGTTGGAGTGCGCGCGACAATGCGGCCTCACCATCTCAGGCTTGCTCATGAGTTCCTTGAACGCGTCGGGCGACGGTTTGAGATGGCAGCCGCCGAGTTCCCATGCACGGTTCAGAGGCGGCTGATGATCCGGTGTCATCTTCTTTCGATCACGGTTTTTGTAGCGTTTTTTCCCACCGGAATCGGCCTTGCCGTAGTCCTCCTCGCGCATCCATTTGCCGCCTGGTGTCTTGGCCCGCTTTCCCGCACGGATCTGTTTTGCGCACTCCCAGCACTGCTTGCCGTAAACCTCGTCCTTCTGGGGTTGTTTGATGCTCGGGCGGTGCTTGTCGCTGTCGTAGGGCGTCTTGCATTTGCTCTTGCGATAATCGCTGCCAAGCGCCGCTTTCAGGATCACGAGCGCGCCGGGTGCGGTGCAGTTCGGCGGTCTGCTGGCTTCATTCTGGAGTAGCGGATCGCCATGGCGGCAGACGCCCTTGCCTTCGACTTTCACCGTGAAAGACCAGAGCGTGAAGTTGCCCTTGCCCTTGGTCTTGTGCGTTATGACCCCACCGCCTTGCGTGCCTGGCTCATTGCCGGTGCTTGTCGCGATCTCCGAAACGTCCTCCAGGCACGTTGGATTGCCGTCGGCCTTGACGCTCTTGCTGCCTTTTGTCAGATCGCTGGCGAACAGCATGTTGACATAGGGCACGGGCAGGGGGCCTGCCGGCGGCGGCGGTGGTGTCAAACAAACGTCACCCGGGGCAATGCCCTTGCCGTCACTGCCCTTGTGGAACCATCCCATCTTCTCGGCGAATACGGTGCATCCCATCGGCTTAGAATTCCACCGTTTCGGCCGGTGCCGCACGCATCGCCGGCAAGGCATTGGCAGCGAGATCCTGGATGTCGGCGAAACTGAACTCTTTGACCTGCCAATCATCACTCCAGAACGCAATTCGTTGCGTATCACCAGCCGAGCCAGGAGGAGGTAATTCCTGCAGTTGCTCGGCCAGTCTTGTTTGCGGCCAATAGTCGCCGACACAACTCTGGATCAGCGCCACGACCGCGTCGAACCACGGATCGAGGGGCTCCGGTGGTGGGCCCAACCGCACGATGGCGAATGGATAGCGCCGGCCGACGCGATCCTCGCTCATCCGCCACACGCCGGCGCAGGGCTGGTCGCCGAAAATGCCAGCCTGGATGATGAAGCGCCATGCCCGGGTGTCGAGGTCTCCCTCGTCGGGCCGTGCCAGCAATTCCATCGACATCCAGCGGTCCCAGCGGTCGATGAAAATCCGCGGCAGGTTGGCGGCGACGAAATCTCCGGTCGCCGGGATCTTGCCGAAGAATCCAGTGTTCATATCTGCGGCGGACATGAGAATTTCTTGAACATCTCCAGATTGTAGGGGTTCTCGACGCTGGCGGCCTTGAGCTCGAAATCGGCATACATGCCTTTCGTGCCCAGGCGCAGGCTATAGACATCGGAGAGCGACGTGCCGGCGAAACGGCCGCTGCGCAGCATCCTCAGCCAGGCCCAGCTGCCGGTTTCGTTGAGCATGATTTCGGGCGATCCGTCGATGGGCTGGAAGGCGAGCGAAATGACCCCGGTGCCGTCCTTGCCGGGCCAGGTCATCGGCTGCGGCCGCGTCGCGTTGTTGTAGTAGACCAGAGTCTGGCCATCGAGATTAAGCGTGACGCGCGTGACGTTGGGAGACAGGTCCTTCGGTTCGAGCGTGAAGCTCATCACCGGTCCGGTGCCGCCGGGGAAGAGATCGTCGCGGATATGCCTGGCCTGCTCGAAGGCCGCCAGCGCCGAAGGATCGAGGCCGAAATCGGCGCGCCATTTCCACGGCTGGCTGGTGGTGTCGACATAGTTGATCAGGTGGTCGTTGATGAAACCGTCGATCAGCCCTGCCGGTCCGAACAGGCGGGCGAAATCACGCACATTGACGTCCACCGCGCTGTCGGCGCTGAACGGATAGCGGTCGTTCAGCGCCGCCTGGCAGAACGGCAGTATGTCCGCCCGCCAGATGGCGTTGAGTTCCGAAGTGACCGCCTTCTGTGTCAAATTGCTGGTGTCACCGGCAATGCCTCCGAGCCAGGCGTTGATAGGGTCGGGCAGGATCTGTGCTTGCCTCGCGACCGCGCCCGTCAACTCGGCAAGGCCGCCCTGCTTCTTGATGGCATCCTGCGGATTGGGATTGGCGGTGACCGTCTGCAGCACATTCGACAGCGCGGTCAGCGCGACGACGGCGGCATCGAGCGCCGGCGGCTGGCCGTCGACCTCGGCAATGGTGCTCTTCAGCGGCTTGAAATGCGCGGCCACCAGACTGCCGGTCAGGTCCACCTCTGTGGCTGACCCGGCGCGGGGCAGCAGTTTCGCACCGCTTGTCGCCAGCTTGCCGAGTTTTCCCAACTTGCCGAGCAGTTTCGAAGCGCCCTTGGCTGCCGCCTTGTCGTCGGCGGGCGCCTCGTCGGAACGCGTCAGTTCGGTCTCCTGGACGATCGCCGTCAACAGCCGCTTCAGCGCTGAATCGGCACTCGAGAGATCCTTCAGGTTTTCGCTGGCGACATTGAGATCGGTCAATGGCGCAAGCCGCATGTCGCGCAGGAAGCTGTCCCATTGCGCGATGTAGTCGTCATAGTAGAGCTTCAGAATATCCTCGGACAGCGCCGAGACCGAGGTCTCGGAATTCTCCGAGCAGCCGCCGGCGAAAACCGCGCGGTCGAGCGCCGCCTGGGCGGCGACATCGTCGATGCGGTCGAGAATGGCGTCGTGGAAGCCGGCATAGGTGAAGGCTCCGGCAATGCCGACGCGAAGTGTCTTGTCGGAACGCCGCGCAAACACCTTGCCGCCATTGGGGCCGGCGAAATTGGCCGGGACCCATTCCTTGAGCCCTGCCACCTCCGGATCGGCCAGCAACTGCTTGTAGGCACGCGCCGGCAACGAGATCGTGCACACCGTTTTCAGCGCTTCGGCGACCAGCGCCTGGTCCGGCGCGACATAGCTTTCATCGACCGCCATGCGGCGGATGGCGGCAAGCTGATGCTCTTCGGCATCGGCGGTCGGAAACGGTGCCGCGGCCGCGAATTCCGGCAGGCTGTTGACCCACCAGTTCTGGGCGAAATCGGGGTCCATCTGCGACAGGCCGGTCATCATGCGATAGGTCTTGAGCGCCCCGAGCATGAAATCCGGATCGCGGATCTGCCGCCACATGGTCGCCTCGAGCAGCGCCACCATGCGCGGCTCGAGAACATTGCGCAGGGCGTGGTCGTAAGTATCGGTCTGGGCCCGCACCAGTTCGGCCGAGGCCGATGGCCCCAGCAGGTCCTGGGGGGCGCCCGGCGGTGCTGTGCGGGCATTTGCGACCGTGTCCATCGCCTCGAGCGCACTGTCGATGGCGGGCTGCTGCACCGATGCCGGGTTTGCGGCAACGGAGGTCAGCGGCGTCTGCAGCGCTTCGAACTGGCTTGCCTGGGCCGTGATCGCGTTGCGGTTGTCGAAATAGGACCAGGTGAACAGCCCGCCGGCCAGCAAGGCCGCCGCTGCACATGCGGCCGCGGCACCGCGCCAGATCCAGGCGCGGCGGCGCTGCGCCAGCGGATCGAACGTGCCGAGGCCGGCTTCCCTGAAGATGACGTCGGTGAGCAGGTTCTTCAGGAAGAAGCTGCGTTTCTCGACCCTTGGCGCGGGCAGGGCCCGCCGTGGCGGCAGGCCGAAGGACGACGACAGCGCCGCTGTCAGCCGGTCGATGGGCGCGCCTTCCTGCGTCGCCGATGTCAGATAGAGGCCGCGCAGCCAGGCGGCCTCCTCATAGCGGCTTTCGCCGAACATCGCCTCGACCAGCACCTGGATCGGTTCGGACAGGCTGGACAGCTGAGCAGGGAACCTGAAGATCTCGGCGCGGGCGGCGAGCTTGTCTTCGTCCTCCAGGCGCGGCACCAGCCGCCGCTCCAGTTCCGTCGCCAGCGTCGAAATTTCGCGTTCGATCGTCTTGGCATCGACGCGCGCATCCAGCGCGAAGGTCGTTCCCCAGACCTGCTCGCGCGAGGCGGTCGACAGGCCGCCGAAGAAAGCCTCGAAACCCTTGATCAGATCGGCCTTGGTTAGCATCAGATAGACCGGAAGGCGGATTTCCAGCCGGTCGTTGAGTTCGGCCAGCCGGCGGCGGATCTTACGGCCGTGCGCCTTGATCGCTTCGTCGCCCTCCGAAAGCACGTCGATCGAAAGCGCGACGATCACGCCGTTGAGCGCGCGGCGGCCGCGATGCTTCTTCAGAAGGTCGAGGAAGCCCAGCCATTCCGCCGCGTCGACATCGGGCTGGCTCTCCTGCTGGACATAGCGTCCGGCGGTGTCGATCAGAACCGCGTTCTCGGAAAAGAACCAGTCGCAGTTGCGCGTGCCGCCAACCCCTTGCAGATCGTCCGTGAGGTCGATCGGAAAATTCAGTCCGGACTGCCGCAAGGCCGTGGTCTTGCCGGTGGCCGGCGGCCCGACGATCACGTACCATGGCATCTCGCGCAGGAACTTGCGTCCGCCGAGCTTGCGGCGTTTCAGTTCGGCCATCACCTCGGCGAACTTGGCGCCCACGGCGGCGACGTTCTCTTCGCCGGGGCTGAGCGGCTTTTCCGCCACGGGTGCGGCGATCTCGGCGACGAACAGGCGATTGGCGCGGATCGCCCGGCGCTGGGCGACGATCAGCCAGATCAGCCAGAAAATGACCAGCAGCGCGATGATGACGATGCGCACATTTTCGGAGGCGAATGGTTCGTAGGGACCGACCCTGACGATCGGACCGAACACCCAGATGACCAGGGAAAGCAGTGTGATGCCGATCAGCGTCCACAGCCAGCGCGATGTCAGGACCGCCCAGAGGAAGCGCAGGATGAACATCTCACAGCCTCTTTTCGACGAGCACCTCGACGCGGCGGTTCAGGGCTCGCCCCTCGCGCGTGCTGTCGCTGGCCACCGGGTCGGTAGCCGCGCGGCCCTCGGAATGAACGCGGTCCTGCGGCACGCCGTTCTGGACCAGCATGTCGGCGATTGTCTGGGCGCGCGCCTCCGACAGCCTCTGGTTGGTCGACAGCGGATTCGTCTTCTGCAGGGGAACGCCGTCCGTATGCCCGATCACCGTGATGTTTCCGATCAGCTCCTGATTGGCGAGGATCACCTTGGCGATCGAAGCGATCAGCGGCTCGAAGCCGTCGGTCAGCTGTGGCCGCGACGACTGGAACAGTTCCGGGTTGGAGGCCTGGATGACCAGCTTGGCCAGCGACACGCTCTCGGTGCCGCTGAGCGCGGATTTGAGGCCAGCCGGCGCCCCGGACTGGAATTCCGGCAACAGCGCAAAATCGACTTTCTCCGGCGGCGGGGCGTCGACCTTGGGCGAGGTGCGGCTGATGTCGCCGCGTTCAGGTGGCGGCAAGGCACGAACAAGGGCTGAAAGCTCGACCGCCTGGCTGCTCAACCCCATCGACAGCCCGACATGGATGGCGGTGGCGATGACCGCCGCACCGAGCGCCATGACCCAGATCGGTACGATGAAGCGCTGCGGCTCGTCGGAGGCGACCACGCCTTTCCAGTTTGGCGACAGTGGCGCGCCTTCGGCGTCGGCATCGCGCAGGAAGCGCGCCGCCGCCACGCGAACGGCGTTGAGCGATCGGTCGCCCGAGCGGCCGGGCACGCGATATTTGCCGCGGAAGCCGAGCGCCATGCAATCATACTGCAGTTCCAGCAATTCGCGGTCGCGGTTGGGATGGCGTTCCAGTTCGTCGAGGCGCGTGAAGAACTGCGTGCCGGCATCGACATCGCCGCGCAGCATCACCACAAGCGGCTGCCGCGGCCAGGCGCTGGCTCCGCCCCAGGGCGTGTTCAAGGCGAGATCGTCGAGCAACGCCGCCACCACCCATGCCGCCTGATCGGCCCGCTCCAGCGAGGACCCCGCCGCCATTGCCGTGTCGCGTGCCCGAACCAGTTCTTCGAGCAATCGGGTGCGCAGCGCTTCCGGGTTCTCCGGCGCCAGCGCGCTTTCAAGCTCGGGCGCGAATTCGAGCAGGGGTGCGAATGCGTTGACGAGCGCGTTCGGATGCGTGCGAGACCGCTTTACCGCCGCGCCTGGCAAGAGCGGCGCCATCGGCCGCGGTGCCGGCGCGCCGGTCAATCGTATGCGGGTGCGTTCGCGATCCTCCGACAGTCCGAACGGATCATCGCGGCTCATCATCTCACCTGTTCACCGAGTAGCAGTCCACCTGCGGCTCGCTCGGCAACACGCCCGAAACGCCGATGACGAAGCCGGGGGCATCGAGCAGCGACGCCCAGTGTTCGCTTTTCTGGTCGAGTTCGAGGCACAGCCGATCGCCGTCGTAAGGGATCTCGCGCGGCTGGGAATGAAGCGGTTTCAGCGGGATGCCGGGCAGACGCGATTTCCACAGGCCCTCGAACTGGTCGGCCGAACCGACGGTCGCCTGGTTGACGAAGATCTTGCGCAGCGCGTCTTCCGACAGCTCCGAACCGACCCGGATGACGATGCGGCTGGCGACCAGCAGCTTCGGGTTGTCGATGCGGATCTTCCAGACATTGGTCGAATGCCGCATGACCGGCAGCGCCCGCGATTTCGGCTCGATGTAACGCAGGCTGAGGATGAGCGAGCGCAACGCATCCGCCAGCGCCATATAGGCAGGCCCCGGCGCCATGTGGTCGTAAGCGGGCAACTCGCCCAGCCGCCGCGCGCTCGATCCGTAGGTCGCCATCGAACCGGCGAGCCCGGCAAGTTCCAGGTAAAGCTCGGCCGGATGGAATACATCCTGCGCCAGCATGTGGGCCAGCCGCGGCCGCGCTGCATTGGCGAGATGGAGCATCAGCAGGTCTTCGACGCTGCGTCCCGGTCCGCCCATGACCATCTTGCCATGTGCCTCGGCGATCTGGTCGAGGCCGGTGACGACTTCCTGCAGCAATTGCCGGTACCAGGCCACCGCGCCGGTCACCAGTGTCGGTGGCAGGAAGGCCTCGTCCAGCGAGACGCCGCCATCGGCTCTTATCCCCTTGAGGTCGGCGATCGGCAAGGCTGTGTAGCCACCGACCGACCTGCCGGGCGCAAGCAGCAACGCCTGCGGACGGGCGATTTCGATTTCTTCGGGATCTGAACCACCCTGGACGGCGTCACGCACGGAGACGATCCGCCCATGATAGCGTGCTCCCGAGGCGGCGGCGTGCGCCGGATCGAAGCCGACCCCACCGGGCGGCTCGAGCGGCAACGCGACCAGCACCGGTCCGGCGCCCGTGTCCGGGGTGACCGGCAAGGGTCGCGGCGCATCCATCATGTCGGGAATGGAGAAAGGCGTCCCGTCCGGGAAGATGCCCCGTGCCGACAGGATCGAGATCTGGCCGGCCTCCAGCAATGCCTGGTCCAGCGTCAGCTGTTGAAAGCCGAACGTGTGCAGTTGCCCGGCCTGCAACGCGCCGCGCACCGTCGCTTCGAAGAAGCGATCCTGCTGTTGGAAATGCTGGGTCCGCAGGAAAAGGCCTTCGGACCACAGCACCCTGTTTGCATCGCTCATGCCATTACTCTCTGCATCGAGCTCCCTTTGCTTTGGCCGCTAGGCGGAAATGCCACCGCTGCCAATCGTCACATTGATCGTGAATTTCGATCCCGCCGACACCGACTTGGTCGTCCGCCAGCTCTTGCCGGTAGGCTCGCGGATCAGGGCAACGAAGCCCAGTGCCGTCGCGTCCGGCTCGACGGTGATGGTTTTCGACGCGGACTTTCCCGGCCCGACGGCGATCTGGTCGGATCCGATGAGATCACCGCCCAGCGCGGAACCGGCATCGCCTTGCAGCGCGAAGTAGTCGGCGGAATTGAATTTGCCGGTGCTGCGCAGCCGCATGACGAGAACCGTCACCGGCCGGTCGCCGCCGCCCGGTCCCGGGTTCATGCCGGCGCCGCCGGTCACATTGACGGTGATCACCGAAGGTTTCGGCGGACCGCTCTGGCAAGCCGCAAGCAGCCCGGTCGCGCCCAGGGCAACGATGAATTCGCGTCGGTCGATCATGTTTCACTCCTCCTCATATGCGTCCCGAAAATCGGCGCCGATTTCGCCAAGGAAGCTTTTCTCGGCACTCTCGGCGATTTCACGATGGCGTTTCTGGTAGAGCTCCCACAGCTTGGCGCCGCGCCCGCCCGAAAGCAGGGTGCCGATCGCCGAATTCGATTTCAGCTCTTCCTCGATCGCGGCCGGGTCAAAACGGTCGACCATCCGGCGCAAAGCGGCCTGCACGCCGCGCCAGGCGCGCACATGGTGTTGCGCGAGATCGCGAACCGCGTCGGCGATAGCCGCTTCGCCGGCGAGAAATCCGGGGCTGCGCTCGGCAAGAAGCGTGACGATGGCGTCGTCGACCGTCGGCAGAAACTTGAGCGGATTGACTTCGGAAGCCCCGACCATGGTCTGGGCGACGCGCGCGTTTCCCTTCTCCTCGGCCCGCTTGCGCAGAAGCTGCATCAGGCCTTCCATCATCAGCCGGTATTCGCGGCCGAACTTCTCCATTTCCGCGATGCTGTCGCGCCCGGGAAAATCGGCTTCCTCGACGCCCATACCGCGCAGGAATGCGGCGCGAAGCGCCATGTCTCCCGGCACCGCTGCTACTGGCGGGCGGGCTGGCGTGGCAGCGGCACCTGTGCGGACTGGAGGAGGGGCGTCGGCTGCCTGCACAGGCAGATCCCAGGGATTGGCGGGTCGTTGGGCGCCGCGCTCATGCTGTCCGGCCTGGCCGACACCGTTTGTCGAACCGCCTGTGGCGGCGGGTCCGAAACCAAAATCATCGTTGAAATCGGACTGCTTTCCCGGAGCGAGCTGGGCGCCGTGGCCGAGGGACGGCAAGGGGTCGAGGCTGAATGGGTCCGTCTGGCTCGCCGCGCCGCCCGGTTCGCGGTAGGGGGCGGCGTCCTTCGACACAGGCGTCGAAACCGGATCGAGGCTGAACGGGTCATCGAAAGCAGGCGAGCTGCGCTGGCTGGAGGCGGCACGCTCGAACGCGCCTGCAACCGGCTGCTCGAACGGGTTTGGCAGATCGGCCGGACGCGGTCGTCGCGGTTCTTCCTCGACCTTGGCGGAAAAGAAGTCGTCACGGCCGATGCTTATCGGCGCCCGCGATGCCGGCGGCAGGCGTTCCGGAACCGGCTGGCTGGCCGCTTGTGCCTGGGCGGTTGGCATCTGCAGGTCGACATGGACGACGTAGTCGCCAAGTCTCAGCCGCATGCCGGAGCGAAGGCGCGTCGACTTGCCGGCACCGAGCGGGCTGTCGGAGTCGTCTATGAACAGCCCGCTGCTCGACGTGTCGGTGACGAAATATCCGTCTCGCCCGCCCGTAATCTTGCAATGGGCGCGGGAAACGAACATGTCGGGATCGTTGATCTGCCAGCCCGCGTCGGCGCTGCGGCCGATCACCAGCTCGCCCTCGTCCAGCCGGGTCTGCCGTACCGCCTGGGTGCGTGGCCCTTGCTCCAGCGTCAGCAGCAGGCTCATGCCGCGACCCCCGCCATTTCCGGCCGCCATCCGACAATTGTCCGCAGCCGCAGATCGTCAGCATCGCCCCTTTCGGCGGGCCGCGCAAGCCAGGCGGTCCGGCCGAGCTGGACCGTTCCGATGCGGGGCGGCGGCACCGCTTCACGCGCCAGCACGATGCGCAAATCGACGTCGAGCGACTCGCCGACCATGTCGCGGACGGCCTGCTTGAACAGTTTGAGGCGCGGACCTCCCGGCAGGAATGCCTTGAATTCCTCGAGGCCGAGAGGGCCGACGCGCAGCTCGATCCTGCTTTGGCGGCTGAAGACGCGCGGGCCGATCGTCGCCCCTTTGCCCAGCCCCGCATAGGCTTTTGCCAGGCGGGTCTGCAGCCCGGCCGGTATGGTTATCCATGCGGCAATGAACTCCTTGATTTGGACCGGCACTCTGAACGCTTCCGCCAGGAACAGCGTTAGCCGTTCCGGGCCGTCGACCTGACTGGCGAGCGACGCCGCCTGACGGAGCTTGACGGTGTCGAGATCGGGATTTTGGGTGCCAGGAAGTCCGATCCCCGCCATCGCTTCGAGCATGGCGCGGACGCGGCCGCCGACCGCGCGCTCGACCTGGACCGCCGGATGCGCATCCGCCCAGGCCCGGTAGTAGAGGGCGATCATGCGGTGCTGAAGGATGTTGACGAAGTCCACGAATGTCGTGTCGCTGGTCTGCTGTGCGTCGGCGCCGGCGAACCAGCGCTGCGACAGGCGGTCGAGCACCCAGCGCGTCAGATGCAGCGGCATTGGGCCCTCGGGTCCCAACAGGCCGAGATTTGCAACCGTGACCCGCGCCGGTGCCTTTTCGCTGGCCTCGCGGAATTGCACCAGGTCGCGCGCGGAAAAGGCCAGCCGCACATGCTGGCCGAGCCTTGCCGGCTCGCGGTCGGGGCGTCCGGAATGGCCGAACAGGCCGCCCCGTTGTTCGAGACGGCGCAGCAGTTCGAAAAAGTCGAACGCTTCGGACAGAGCTTCGGCCCGGTCCGGGCCGATCTTGTCCAGATCAGGTGTCCTGTCTAGATCAGGTAGCGATTGCCGGGCGTCATCGGCCATGGCACATCCTCCTGCTTCTGCAGCAGCCGCGTGCGGGTTCGCACGAAGCCGTTTATTCCGGCATGACGGGCAAACAGCCGCGCCAGCAAGGCCGAAAGCAGCAAGGTGCTTTGCCCCGCCAGCACCGACTGATCGACATGCAGCGTCACTTCCGTGCCGCGCCCGAAGCACATCGGCCCGTCGATCTGCAGCCGTTCGATCACCGAGCGCGAGTCGATGCGCACGATCGAATGAACGTTGCGGGCAAGGCTCGGATCGCCGCGGTCGGCGTAGAGATCGAGCAGTGCATGCAGCGGGTCGACGCCGCGGCCCTCCTTGGCGAGGCTCAAGAAATTGAGTGCCAGCTGCGCCACCATTCGCCAGGCGAGATCGTCGGCCCGGGATTCGCCATCGGCCCCGGCGGGCAGCGCCGCGGGGATGGCCGGCTGCGGCGGGCGCAACGCCCCGAGCAGCCGGACGGATTCGACCGGGTCGCCGGCCTCGAGCGTCAAGGTCGGATTGTCGTCGAGGATCGGCAGATCGCGGTTGGTGCAAAGCGCCATGATGTCGAGACGCTTCAATGGCCGGTTCGCGGGACTTGCGAGCGGCCGCGATACCGCCAGGAAAACGTCGTCCCCGGTGTATGACGTGCGGGTCAGGCCGTCGCGCCGCTCATCTTCCGTTGCCCGCCTTGGGCGCCGTTCCGTCGAATAGACCCAGCCGCTGCCGCGGTTCTGCCCGAGGCTGAACAGCTCCGGTATCTCGGCGTCGCTGCCTTCACTGTCGGCATCCTCGACGCGCAGGACACGATAGATCTCGAAGTCGCGCGCCCGCGTGCGGTCGGCGTGCAGCACCTGCCGCGTCTTGCGCTGATCGAGCTCGACGACGTTGCACTCACGCTCGAACAGATTGATGATCGGCGTCGCGAAAAGTTCGAAATCCGCCGGCGTCAGGTCGGCGAGCTCGGGCACCGGGCGGCGGAACAGGAAGATGATCTCCAGTCCGCCCTCGCATTTGCGCACCACCGGCTGCAGCCCCAGGACCCGCACATAGTGAAAGCGCTCCGGCATGATGAAGTATTCGCGCAGCAGGCGGTACCCTTCGAATGTCGGGCGGGTGCGCGGCATCAGAGCCTCGTCGTCGCTGATGCCGACCATTTCGGGTGCCGGCAGGGGCGACAGCCGGTTGGTCTTGCCTTCCGGTCGAGCGCCGACGGCAACGCAGGCACCGAAGATCGCGTCGAACAGAAGCGGCGCCTTGGTGCGTCCGGCAAAATGGAGGTCAAGCCGGTCGAGCGCCAATTCGTCGAGCTTGCCTTTTCCGGTCCGCGTCAGCGCGAGACGCAGCGCCGCCTCTCCGCCGGTGCCGCCGACCGGTCCGATGCCGGCGGCGGCCAGCGCGCTGCGATCCTGAAAGTAGCTGACCGAACTGATCGCTATCGGCCACAGGGTCATGTCCTGCGCGGTGGAGAAAGTGCAGCGCGTCGACAGGCCGGGCTGAAGGCTGGAGACCAGCCGCGTGTTGCGCTTGACGACGTGGCCGGCGGGCATGGTCTGCACCTGCTGGCCGGGTTTCAGCACGGCCATTGCCGTCGCGGGCGCCGGCGTGACCAGATCCGGATAGAGGACTTCAAGCACGCTGCGCGAAAATCGCGAGCGCTCGGCGTCGACTTTCAGTCGGGTGCGAGCGGCGAGGAAGGCGACGCCGTCCAGCAGCCGTTCGACATAGGGGTCCGGGCAGGGCACCGTATCGAGGGAAAGGTTGCGCGCCACCGCCGGATGCATGTCGGCGAATTCCGCCGCAAGGCCGCGGATGTGGGTCAGTTCCTCTTCGTAATATTCGACGAAGACCCGATCCATCTCAGGCGTCCCTAATTTCGGTCCGCGCCAAGCCGTTGTCGAGATTGATCGTGGTGCGCAGGCGCATGCGTTCCGGTGTGGGCGTCATGATCAGCACGGCATCGATCTCGATCTTCAGCCCCACGGTCTTGTCGCCTAGGGTGACGGTAACTGTCGTCGCGCTTTCCTTGAGGCGGGGCTCGAAGGTGGCGAGCACCGAGCGGATTTCGCGCGCCAGCACGTCGCGGTCAAAGTCGCGGGACGACCGGCCCGAGAAGGACGGCACGCCGTAATTGACCACGCTTCGACGGACCTCCGGAAAATCGGCGAGCGACGGCGGATTGTCCGCGATCTGCTCATTCTCCAGGTCGGACAGCAGCGGCGTGGCCTCGAAGCGCTCCGTGTTGAACAGAGCCTCGATATCGCGCCGCACCGCTTCTCTGAGCACGCGCGCCGAAACCACCACGCTGCGGCTTTCGATCTCGGCGCGGTGCTGGGTCTGGAAGGCCAGGCGATGCAGGCGCCGTTTCTGGTCCGGCGTCAGCTCCGCATCGGTGTCGATGGTCCGCGCACTGCCGGCGACGAGCGTGTCGAGACGGTCCGCGCCAAGCTCGTCCAGCAGGACATGGCGCAGCCCGTCTATCTCCGAGGTCAGGCCCGGCAAGTCATTGACGAGGCGATCCCACAGCGACGGTTGGACAGCCTCGCTTTTTGCCCGCAGGCTGCCCGCGATTTGCTGCTTGCCCGCGCCGGGCCGCCGAACCTCACTTGCCGACATAGACATCCATTTCGGCTTCATCATTGCCGTCATAGACGAACTTGATCTTCTTGTAGGCGAAGCTGACCTCTTCCTGGATCAGGTCTTCCTCGTCCTCCGCCTGCGACATGTCGTATTCCATGATCGAAGCGTCGGTGAGCGTGACGACCAGGTAATCCTTGGTCTCGCCATCGATGGTCCGCCGGGCGGAGAACACCACTTCATCCAGCGCCTTGTTCTCGAACAGCGCCTTTTTCAGATAGGGCGAGGATTTGTCGTAGTGCTTGATGAACTTGATCATGCCCATCGACACACGCCCACGGCGTGAGAGCGAATTCGGGTCATAGGGTGCGACCATCTTGTAGTCGACGCCATGGATTTCGATTTCGTCCGAGTGGCCGTCGCGGGTGCTTGGGCCCTTGATATCGGGAACCTTCAGAAAACCATCGATCTTCATTGGCATTGTCTCTCTCCACCGCTTTCAAACGAAACAAGGTCAGGTTGCTGCAAATCAGGTCTTCACGGACGGCAGCTCCGATACCAGCCGCAGCGAGGCGTTGATGCCTTCCAGCTGGTAATGCGGGCGCAGATAGAAGCGGGCGTTGTAATAGCCCGGCCGTCCTTCGACGCTATCCACCTGGACTTCGGCCGCGGCAAGCGGGCGCTTGGCGCGCGCCTTGTCGTCGGCAAACGCCGGGTTGGCCAGCACGTAGCGGTTGATCCACTCGGTCAGCCATATCTGCATGTCGGAGCGCTCCTTGAACGAGCCGACCTTGTCGCGCGCAATGGCCTTGAGGTAGTGCGCGAAGCGCGAGACCGGGAAGAGGTAAGGCAGGTTGGCGCTCAGCCGCTCGTTCGACTGGGCGTCGGGGTCGACCAGCCGGCCGGCGCGCGTCTCGTCGTCCTGCAGTGAGTGGGCGCCGATGAAGGCCGCCAGATCGGTATTCTTGCGGTGCAGGATCGGCATCAGGCCGAGCTTGGCCAGTTCGGCCTCGCGCCGGTCGTCGATCGCGACCTCGGTCGGACATTTCATCGCGATCGAGCCGTCGTCGGTCGGGAAGCTGTGCACCGGCAGGTTGAGCACCGTGCCGCCGTTCTCGACGCCGCGGATCTGCGTGCCCCAGCCGAAAAGCTTGTGGCTGCGGTTGATGTTGACGCCCATCGGGAAGGCGGCGTTCATCCAGACATATTTGTTGTGATCGCCCTGCACCTCTTCCTCGAAGGTGAAGCCCTTCACCGGAACGGTGTCGGTGCCATAGGGCAGCCTGGCCAGGACGCGCGGCATGGTCAGGCCGATATAGCGGGCGTCCTCGCTCTCGCGCAGCGACTGCCACGAGGCATAGGCCGGGTTGGAGACGATCTGCTGCAGGTCTTGCGGGTTGGGCAATTCCTGCCAGCTGTCCATGCGGAACAGGCGCGGCGAGGCGGCCGCGATAAACGGCGTGTGCGCCGAGGCGCAGATGCCGGAGATGTTGCGCAGCAGGCCGACGTCGCGCGGGTGGTTGGAGAATTCGTAGGCGCCGATAACGCAGCCGATCGGCTCGCCGCCAAGCATCGAATACTCGTCCGTATAGACTTTCTTGAAGATCGGGCTCTGGTCCCACATCTGGCCTTCATAGTCTTCGAGCGTATCGGCCAGCTGCTCCTTGGAGATGTTCATCACCCGGATCTTCAGCTTCTGATCCGTCTCGGTGTTGTTGACGAGATACCAGAGGCCGCGCCATGTGCCTTCCATCTCGCGCACTTCCGGCGCGTGCAGGATCTCGTTGACCTGTGCCGTCAGCATCTTGTCGATGCCCGCGATCAGCGACTTGATCGACTTGATCGCATTGGACGAAATGGTCGTGGTCTCGGAACGCGATTGCGCCGCGAGCGCAAGATTGCGCACGAGTTGCTGCAGCTTCTCGCTGTCGTCCTTCTTGACCTTGAAATCCTTCTCGAGGAGTCCGCTGAATTCTCCAAGGTCGATGGCTTCGGCCTCGGCGACGGCGGCAGTCTTTTGCTGTTCGGCCATGGTTTACTCCCCTGCCTTGTCGTCGTCGGCGAGTGCCTGGTTGGCGATCTTGCCAAGCAACGGCTCGTTGTTCAGCAGCTGTGCGATGCGTTTTTCGGCGTCGACGCGCCCGTCCATGAAGCCGAGCAGTTCCTCGAGCTGGCGGCGCATCTTGAGGATCTCGGCCAGTTGCGGCACCTGCGCGGCGATCTTGTCCGGGGCGAAATCGCCCATCTTGGTGAAGGTGAGATCGAGCGCCAGTTCCTCGTCGCGCTCCTGGCCTTCGGCTTGCGGTAGCGTGTTCTTCACCCGGGCTTTGACGCGGGGCCCGAGCGCCTCCATGAATTTGGGGAAGCGGTTCGCGTCGGTCTCGACGAAGGCTCGGTCCAGCACGGATTTCGACGCTTCCTTTGTCTGCGAAGCACCGGAAAGGTCGGCCATCACGGCCATGACGAACGGCAATTCGATCGTTGTCGGGCTGCCGTAGGTTTCCACATCGTAGGCGATCTGCACTCGCGGCGCGCGATTTCGTTCGATGACCTTCGCTTTGCTTTCGGCTGGCATGTGCTGTTACCTTTCATCCTTCTGAGCCGTCTTCTTGACGTCGGGAACGCCGGCAAGGAGCCGGAATTCCTTCAGCCCCGACGGGGCGAGATCTTCCATCAGTTCAACGAAATCCATGTGCACCATGCGGCGCACGCGCCGCGCCAGATGTGGGATCGGGCTCGACGGTTCGGTGCGGTCGTAGAAGGCCACGACCAGGTCGAGGCATTTCACCACGTCGTCACGCGAGGAGATCCGGTCGGGAAGCCCGGTGCTGGTCTCCGTGTAGCTTGCCGCACTTGCCATAGTATCGGCTCCATGACCGTTTCGAGCAGGCGTTGCCGGTTCTGCCGGGGTAGGCGTCTTGGCCACGCCATTCGCCACGGCGCCCGCTGCCGCGTTCCGTTCGAGGGTCGTCAGCAAACGCTGCAGAAACCGTTTTAATTCCGGAACAGGAGCGCCGCCGCCCTCGAGGCGGGCGCCCAGCGCGGTTTCGACCGCGTCGAGGGCCGCGATCGCCGCCCGGGCGTCGGCGACGAGCGCGACCATCTCGGCACCGGCCTGATCCGCCTGTGCCGCACATCCGGCACGCACCCGGTTCAACAATTGTCCGTGCGCGATGACCAGTGCCGCTTTTTCCGCCGTGTTCAAGCCCGAGGCGGCTTCCTGGAGCATGACACGGTCGTCGAGCGCGCTTTGTTCAAGGTCACGTCCGCTGATCGGTCCGATCGAGCGCGGCGCAAAGAAAATCATCTGCCGCAGGTTCGCCAACAGACCGTCCTGACCGTTCTGGAGATCGAGCAGCGCGTTGATGCGGCGCAAGGCGGCATCGCGCGGCGCAGCGTTGGGCCGCAGGGCCGGATGCATGGTGTCCCAATGCTGGTCGAAGGTCTGCGCAATGAGGGTCAGACCCTGCGCGAGCCCGGCCAATCCTTCTTCATTGGCCAGCGCGCGCGTGACGATGACGAGCAGCCGCAGGTCGCGGCCATGCGCGCGCAATTCCGCCGCCTTTGCCAGTACCGCGGACCAGTCGACCGGAATGGTGCTTTGCGAAGTTGGCTTGTTGTTGCCGTCGTGGACGACCTTGATCTCGGGTTCGGTCAGGCGCTCCAGCTCATGAAAAGCCGGGTCGTTGCGCAAATCCTCCCCTGACGGATTTCCACCGTCGAGCGGACTAAGCCAGAGTGCGACATCAAGCACACAAACCCCCAGCGACCGGCCTCAAACCGTAAGTGACGCGACGTTATCACACGGTTGCACTTTACCACAATTCAACGAGCGCTCAAAAATTAACAGAGGCTAAACGCAATCGCGCCCAGAGTGCCGAAGCCCTTGGCTTGGTTGCCTTAGCCGCACGCAAATCGCGTCGCGCAGAGGCGCGCACTGTCGTGGCCATTTGCAGCCAGTGGTGCGGGAGTTTCCACAACACGGTCCATCAGGCGCTTTGTCAAGTGACGGCTTATGTGGCAGTTTATCGCCTGGCAGATCGCAGGAGCACGTTCGATGGAACAGCGCCGGTCATCGCAGACCTTCAAACGCAAGGAACTGGTCGGCAAGCTCAATCCTGTGGGTGTCCGCGCCTTCAAGGCTGCCGCCGACGCCGCCAAGCTGCGTGGCAATCCATACGTCGAACTCGTCCATTTCATCGAGCAACTGGTGCTTTCCGACCGCTCGGATGTGCAAATGATCATCGCCGATGCCGGCGTGGATGCGAGCCGGCTCACGGCCGACATGACCCGCGCCGTCGACAAGCTGCCTTATGGCGCGACATCGATCGAGGAATTCTCCGACCATATTTTCCATGCCATCCAGGAGGCCTGGAACCTCGCGACGCTCGAGTTCGGCGTCGAGGAAGTCCGCAGCGCGCATATTCTGCTTGCCTGCCTGAAGACGCCGGTGCTGGAAGGCCTGTTGTCGAAGATCAGCGGCGAGTTTGACAAGGTCGACGCCGACGCGGTCATTTCGCGGTTCGCCGATGTCACGGAAGGCTCGCTCGAAGCCGGCGCCGCTCCGACGACGCCCGCCGCCGAAACGCCGATAAAACGAGGGCCGGGCGGAGATTCGGCGCTGGCCAAATACGCCACCGACCTGACCCAGCGTGCCCGCGACGGCAAGATCGACCCGGTCGTCGGCCGCGATCCGGAGATTCGGCAGATCGTCGATATCCTGATGCGGCGCCGGCAGAACAACCCGATCCTGACCGGCGAGGCCGGGGTCGGCAAGACCGCGGTCGTCGAGGGCTTTGCCTTGCGTATCGCCCAAGGCGACGTGCCACCCACCCTGCAAGGGGTCAGCGTGCGCATGCTCGATGTCGGATTGATGCAGGCGGGCGCCAGCGTGAAGGGCGAATTCGAAAAACGGCTGAAGGCCGTCATCGACGAGGTTCAGTCGTCCGAAACGCCGGTCATCCTGTTCATCGACGAAGCCCACACGCTGATTGGCGCCGGCGGCGCGGCAGGCACCGGCGATGCCGCCAATCTCCTGAAGCCGGCGCTGGCACGCGGCGAACTTCGCACCATCGCGGCAACGACCTGGGCTGAATACAAGCAGCACATCGAGAAGGACCCGGCGCTGACCCGCCGTTTCCAGGTGGTCAAGATCGACGAGCCGTCGGAAGCCGTGGCCGTTCTCATGTTGCGCGGTGTCGCCGGCGTGCTGGAGAAGCATCACGAGGTGCAGATACTCGATGAGGCGATCGAGGCGGCGGTCGGCCTGTCGCATCGCTACATCCCGGCACGGCAACTGCCTGATAAGGCGGTCAGCCTTCTCGACACCGCTTGCGCCCGTGTCGCCATATCGCAGCACGCCACGCCGGCCGAGGTCGAGGACATCCTGCGCCGCCGCCAGGCGCTGGAGGTCGAGCGCGGCATCATCGGTCGCGAGGCGGCGATCGGCATCGAGGTGGCCGACCGGCAGGCCCGCGTCGAGACCGGGCTTGCCGAAAGCGAGGTCACCCTGGCCGCGGCGCAGCAGCGCTGGGATCGTGAAAAGGCGCTGGTCGCCGAGATACTCGAATTGCGCGCCCGGCTGCGCGGCGAGGGCGTACCTCTCGATGCGGCGGCGACCGCCGAGGCCGATACCGAAGCGGCAGCGCCGGACGCGGAAAAGACCAAGGTGCCCCAAACTGAGCCGTCCAAGACCGAACCGCTCAACACTGAGCCGCCCAAGGCTGAAACGGCGAAGGCGGAAACGACGAAGACCAAGGCGGCCAAAGCCAAGGCCGACGCGCCGGCGGCCGCCGATCCTGCGCCGTCGGATCCGGTGGCCGACCTTGCCCGGTTGCGCGAGCTGATGGCCGAACTGGCCGAGGCGCAAGGCGAAACACCGCTGATCCTGCCGTCCGTCGACCGCAATGCCGTGGCGGCCGTGGTCCAGGACTGGACCGGCATCCCGACGGGACGGATGCTGTCCAGCCAGACCGAAAAGGCGCTCAAGCTCGCCACCACGCTTTCGGAGCGGGTCGTCGGCCAGGATCACGCCATGGAGATGATCGCCAAACGCGTGCAGACCAGCCGCGCCGGGCTTGGCGCGCCGGAAAAGCCGGTCGGCGTCTTCCTGCTCTGCGGCCCCTCGGGCGTCGGCAAGACCGAAACCGCGCTGGCGCTGGCCGAAACGCTCTATGGCGGCGAGCAGAACCTGATCTCGATCAACATGTCCGAATTCCAGGAGGCGCACACCGTCTCGACCCTCAAGGGCGCACCGCCCGGCTATGTCGGCTATGGCAAGGGCGGCATCCTGACCGAGGCGGTTCGCAGAAAACCCTATTCGGTGATCCTGCTCGACGAGGTCGAGAAGGCGCATCCCGACGTGCACGAAATCTTCTTCCAGGTTTTCGACAAGGGCATGATGGACGACAGTGAGGGTCGCCGGATCGATTTCAAGAACACGCTGATCCTGCTGACCTCGAATGTCGGTTCGGAGGTCATCATGGACCGCACGAAGAATGGCACGCTGCGGGCCGGGCTCGACGATCTCGATACCGCATTGCGCAGCCCATTACTGAAGGTCTTCCCTGCGGCCTTCCTTGGCCGGGTGGTGACCATTCCCTATTACCCGCTCTCGGATTCCATGATCGAAGCCATCACCCGTCACCAGTTCGCCAAGATCGCGCGCCGGCTGCGTGCGACCAACGATGCGGAACTGGTGATCGGCGACGGTGTCATGGATCTGGTCAAGGCCCGCTGCACCGAAATCGAATCCGGCGGACGGATGATCGATGCCATCCTGACCAACACGCTCCTGCCGGAACTGAGCCGCGGCGTGCTCAACCGGTCGCTCGCGGGCGAAAAGATGACGAAGGTCACCGTCGGCGCCTCCAAGGAAGGGTTCACCTATTCCTTCGAGTAGGCTCTGATCGTGGCGGGCTTACCCGATGCGACCTCTTCGCTGCTCCGCCTTCCCGGGCCGCTATTCGCGGTCCGCCCGTGACAGCGGAATGCGAGGGGCAGCGGTCTTGCCGGTGCGGGAGAAGGATGTGCGCAGGCGATAGCGGTCGCCGGCGTAGCGGATCGTCGAGGACAGCAGCGGCCGGCCGGCCGTATCGACAATGAGCTGGCGCATGACCAGGGTGGATTTGCCGACATCGATGTCGAGGTGACGCGCCAGCACGGGATCGGCGCCATGCGCCTCGATCGTGGTTTCGGCGCGCGCCAGGTCGACGCCGGCGTCGATCAGCAGGCCGAACAGCGACGCGCTGCTGAAATCGATATGGCTGAGGTCGGGAACGAGGCTTGCGGCAAAGAACGAGGTGTCGACAGCGACCGGCACCTGGTCGAGGCGGCGGATACGCTCGAGATGAAACAGCGCGGCACCCGGTGCGATCGCAAGCTCCTCGGCTTCGTCGAGCGAGGCCGGCGCCTGTTCGGCGCGCAGCACGTCGGAGGAGGGCGTCAGGCCGAGACGCCTGGCGGTCTCGCTGAACGATTCCAGCGTGTTGGGAAATTCCTTCGGCACCTTGGCCGAGACATACCAGCCGCGCCCGTGCGAGGGCGTCAGCACGCCTTCCTCGACAAGGCTTTGCAGGGCCCGTCGCAAGGTCACCCTCGAGATCGACATGCGCGTGAACAGGTCGCGCTCGGCCGGCAGCCGCGCGCCCGAGGCGAGCTTGCCGCTGGCGATCTCCTGCAGGATCGCATCGGCCGCTTGCCGCCACAGCGGCTCCGGTCCGTCCGACTGCAGTGGCGAGCCCTCCATCTCAGTCATCCATCCGCCTTCACCTTTTCCCATACGCCCGTTCGCATCGAACGGTAGCAGGCGTCAATTATGTGGTTGACGATGACGCCGTCCTCGAACGTTTCCAGCGGTGTCGTCCCCGCCGCGAAGCGTTCCACAAAATGCCGCATCTGTTGCGAAAAACCATAGGCGCGGGTTTCCTCGGGCACCGGATAGACCCAGCCGGTCTCGGCATCGGCCTTCTCGACGAGATAGCCCACCGGCTTCTCGATAAAACCCCAGACCGGGCCGACCGACGTGTCGGTGACGATGCGGCCCGCCGAGCCGACCAGTTCGTGGCGAAGCTGCATGCCGCCTTTCTCGATCCATGAGGACTCGATGGTGGCGAGCTGGCCGCCGGCGAATTTCAGCAGCGCGATCGCCGTGTCTTCCCCGGTCGTCTTGTCGCCATGCACGAGTGTTGCGCCCCACGCCATCACTTCGGTGATGAGATTGTCCTTGCCGAAGAAATGGCGGGCGCTTTCGACGGTGTGGCAGCCCATATCGAGCAGGGCGCCGCCACCGGCGAGTTCGGCGTTCCAGAAATGCGGCGCGTGCGGCCCCGAATGCGCCTCACGCGCCCGCATGGTCAACAGATTGCCGATACCGCCGGCCTGGATCATCTGGTGGGCCTTGGCGATGTTGGGCGAAAACACCGCGCATTCGGCATAGCCGTGCCAGATGCCGGCGCGCTGGACGATGTCGAGGATTTCCTGCGCCTCCTTGCCGGTGCGTGCCAATGGCTTGGTGCAGATCACGGCCTTGCCGTGCTTCGCGGCGATCCTGACGGCCTCGAGATGGATCTCGTTGGGCAGCGCGATCACCACCAGCTCGACCGCCGGATCGGCGCACAGCGCGTCGATATCCCGGTGCGCGGTGACCTTGGGGCCCCATTTCCTGGCAAAGGCCGTGGCGCGTTCGAAACTGCGCGACGAGCAGGCAACCAGCTCGGCATTGCGCACGTCGAGCAGCGAGTCCGCATAGGTCTCGGCGATGAAGCCCGAGCCCAGAATTCCAACGCCGATCATTCAAATCCTCCCAGATTCTGCCCATCCGTTGGTGCTGCTCAGCCCGGATGGACCTGCTTCACGGAAAAGACAACACAATACCACTTGTCACAAGATGTATCAGTAGGTATGGTCCGAGGCAACAGTGCAAAATCGTGAATCCACACGAGGCACCATCTTGAGGGAGAGCAGGAAAATGCGTTCCATAAATGTATCGGTCCCGCTGGCGGTAACGTTCGGCGTGATGTTTGCAGGCGGTGTCGGTGCCGCGTTTGCCGACCCGGTCACCATCACCTTGAACAGCTGGCGCACCGAGGACATCGCGGTGTGGCAGGACACCATCCTGCCGGCCTTCGAGGCCAAGCATCCCGACATCAAGGTCGAGTTCGCGCCGATCAACACCAATGAATACAACGCCGCCATCCAGTCGCAGATCGAAGGCGGCGCCGGCGGCGACCTGATCACCTGCCGCCCGTTCGACGTGAACCGCGAATGGATCAAGCGCGGCTATTTCGAGCCGCTCGAAGGCCTGCCGGGCCTCGAAAATTTCGACAAAACCTCGCGGGCCGCATGGTCGGGCGCCGACGACAAGGCCTACTGCCTGCCGGTCGCCGCCGTGCTCGCCGGCTTCTACTACAATGCCGACATCTTCAAGGAACTGGGCCTTAAGGTGCCGACCACCAGCGCCGAGTTCATCGATGTGCTGACCGCGATCAAGAAGGATGGCCGCTACACGCCGCTCGCCTATGGCGCGGCCGAATCCTGGCAGCTCGCCTATAATGGCCTGTACTCGATCGGCCCGGCCTACTGGAAAGGCGAGGAGGGCCGGCTTGGCCTGATCGACGGCAAGAAGAAGCTGACCGATCCGGAATTCGTCGACGCCATCGCCGCCTTCGCCGCCTGGAAGCCGTTCCTGCCTGCCGGGCAGGAGAGCCTGAACTATGCCGACATGACGCAGCTATTCACGCTCGGCAAGGCGGCCATCCTTCCCGACGGTTCGTGGGACATCAACCAGGTGACCTCGACCAACCTCAATGTCGGCGTTTTCGGGCCGCCGGTGCCCAAGGCCGGCGACAAGCGCTATTTGCAGGAAATGCCCGACATGGGCATCGGCATCAACGCCAAGAGCACGCACAAGGAAGCGGCAAAAACCTTCCTCGACTGGGTGGCCGGGCCTGAATTCCAGGAACTCTACGTCAACGCAGCTCCCGGCTTCTTTGCCATGAGCTCGAAGCCGGTCACTTACAAGAACAAGCTGGCGCAGGATTTCGCCGACCTCAAGAAGGGCGCCGAGCTCACCCCGCGCCTGGCGCTGGATCGCCTGAGCTCCGGCACGCCGCCGCTCGACGACGAGACCTGGCGCCTGCTGCAGGTGATGTTCACCAAGGCGGATGTCACCCCGCAGCAGGTTGCGACCGAACTCCAGGCCGGCCTCGCCTCCTGGTACGGGCCGCAGAAGAAGTAATCCGGATCAGCTTTGCGCATGTCTTGCCAGATGGCGGGGCATGCGCAAGCCTCCGGCACGCCGACGCCATCTCAGCCGGCGTGAACATGAGGTTTTCCCTTGATATCTCCCGCCGCCGCTTACCGAAACCTGCTGCTCTTCGTGTTGCCGGCGTTGGCCGTCTATCTGGTCTTTGCCGTGCTGCCGCTGGCGACCTCGATCGTCATGAGCTTCTTCCAGACCAGCGGCGCTTCGGGAGACACCTTCGTCGGCTTTGCCAATTACGTGCGCCTGTTCACCCACCCGACCATCAGCGCCCGCTTCTGGAATGCGTTGCTCAACAACATGCAGTATTTCGCCATCCATCTGATCGTCGAAGTGCCGATGGGTCTACTGCTGGCGGCGTTGCTCACCTCAGGAAAACTGGCCCGCTCCGAAGGCATTTACCGCACGCTGCTGTTCATACCGGCGACGCTGTCGGTGGTCATTGTCGGCTTCGTCTGGCGCCTGATCATCAACCCGCTCTGGGGCCTTGTCGGCTTCCCGTTGCTGGGCACGGAATCGACAGCACTCACCACCATCTCGCTGATGTCGGTCTGGGAGTATTTTGGCATCCCGATGGTCTTCCTCTACAGCGCTCTGCTGGCGGTGCCCAACGAGCTTGTCGAGGCCGCCAACATCGACGGCGCCGGCGGCTGGACGACCTTCTGGAAGATCAAGTTCCCGCTGATCGCGCCGCAGTTCGGGCTGATCGCCATCCTCACCTATATCTGGACCTTCAACGGCTTCGACCTGGTCTTTGCGCTCAACGGCTCGGCGCCCGGGCCGAATTACAGCACCGACATTCTCGGCACCTATTTCTACCGCACCTTCTTCGGCTCGAGCGGGCAGCTTGCCGATCTCGATCTGGGTGCCGCGGTCGCAACGGTCATCTTCCTCACCGTGTTGCTGGTCACCGCGGCCTATTTCTGGCTGATCCAGCGCCGCCTGAAATCCTATTCGGTCTAGGAACTGAGATGAGCGCTCCGGACCTCACCATACCCCCCGCCCGCCATCGCCAGGACCGCGAACCCTGGACGGTGGAGCGCATCATCGTGCATGCGCTGCTGATCGTTTTCGTGCTGCTTGCCATCGGGCCGGTGCTGATCGTCATCATCAATTCGCTGAAGACGACGCCGGCGATCTTCGGCGGACCGTTCGACCTGCCGACGGCCAAGACCTTCAGCCTGGAAGGCTACAAACGCGTCTTCACGCGCGGCAATTTCATCGTCAATTACCGCAACAGCCTGATCGTGACGGTGACGACGATCTTGCTGACGGTGGTGCTGTCGACGCTCGCCGCCTTTGCGCTGGTCGAATACCGGGTGCGGCTGGCGTCACTGCTCAGCGGCCTGTTCGTGCTCGGCATCATGCTGCCGATCCGGCTCGGCACCATCCCGCTGATCCAGATGATGCTCGCCTGGAGATTGATGGATACGCTGGTGGCGCTCATCCTCGTCTACACCGCCATGAGCATCCCGATCGCGGTGACGCTGATGGTCACCTATTTCCGCACCGTGCCGACCGATCTCAAGGAAGCGGCGCGCATGGATGGGGCGAGCGAACTGCGCACCTTCTGGATCGTGCTGCCGCTGGTCAGGCCGGGCCTCGCCGCGGTCGCGGCACTCACCATGCTGCCTGTCTGGAACGATCTCTGGTTCCCGCTGATCCTGGCGCCAAGCCGGCAGAACCAGACGGTGACGCTCGGCGTGCAGCAGTTCGTCGGCCAGTTCATGAACGACTATCCCGCACTGCTCGCGGCACTCACGCTTGGTGCTGTGCCGCTGGTGCTGCTGTTCACCCTGTTCTCGCGGCAATTCATCAGCGGCCTGAGCAAGGGCTACAGCAAATAACCGGACCCCCGACGGATTTTAACAAGACCGACAATTTCGAACTGATGGAACACTGAGATGCAGATAGGCAATTACATCCGCCGGCAGCCCGCGACCCTCGCCGGCCTGCCAGCGGCAATCAGCGCGGAGCTCGCTGGTTTCGCCAGCCTGCGCCAGACGCCGGAGCGGATCGTGCTGCTCGGCACGGGATCGTCGATGAATGCGCTTCTGGCCGGCGCCGAGGCGCTGGAGGAAGGCACGGGCGCCTCGGTGATCGCCAAGGAGCCGGAGGCTTTCCTGCGCCTCCCGCCAAAGGCATCGGGACAGCGCACGCTGGTTCTGGCCGCCTCGCAGTCCGGCATGAGCATCACCACGATCGAGGCGGTGCGTCTCTCGGTGCAACTAGGCTTTCCGACCCTCGTCATCACCGGCGAGGCCGGCAGCCTGATCACCGAGACCGGCGCCGAGATCATCGTCATGCCGATCGGTCCCGAGACCGTCGGGCCGAAGACCATGGGCTATACCGCCACCGTCATGTCGGTGCTGGCGGTCGCCGCCAAGCTTGCCGGCAAGACGGTCGATCTGTCGGGACTGCTCGCGCAACTGGAGCAGACGGCTGAAACCGGTTTGGTTGCAGCGAAAGACCTGGTCACCCGCTTCGGCGTCCCCGATTACATCCTGGTCGCAGGTCAGGCGACGCATCTCGGCACCGCGCTCGAGACGTCGCTCAAGATTGCCGAGATCAGCGGCGTGCCCACCGCTGGCTTCGACACCGAAGAGGCGCTGCATGGGCATGTCTACGGCACCACCAACAACAGCCTGGTGATCGCAATCGCGCAGACCGAAACCGAGGCCAAGGTCGCCGCCAATCTCGGCGAGGCGCTGGCCGAACTCGGACCGCGCACCGTTGTCCTCAACCTCTCCGGTCATCCGACTCGCTTCGACCTCGATGTCAGCTGGCCGACGGCGCCCTCACAGCAATGGCTCGCCGGCTGCTGGGCGCCGATGCCGCTGCAATGGTACGGCTGCGAACTGGCGATCGCGCGCGGCATCGATCCCGACAAGATGATCTACCCCAACCTCGGAAAGCGGCTCAACGTGCGCATCCGCAAGGAGGCCTGATGGTAACCGCTGTTGGAATCGACATTGGCGGCAGCCTGGTCAAGCTCGGCGTCGTCGATGGTTCAGGCAAGGTGCTCGCACGGGATGCGGTGCCGGTGCATCGGGACATCGAATTCGCCGAATTCGTGCATCTGGCGACCGAGGCAACCGAAGAGTTGAGGCGAGCGTTTCCCGACATCACAGCCATCGGCATCGGCGTGCCGGGCACGCCAAATCCCGAGACCGGCATGCTCAACGGTCGCTGCCCGGCGATCCCGGCACTGCTCAAGGGGTCCCTATCAAAGCTGTTCTCGATCCGCTTCGGCGTGCCGGCCGTCGTCCGCAACGATGCCGTCAGCGCCACCCATGGCGAAATGCGCCACGGCGCCGGGCGTCCGTACTCGCGCTTTGCGCTGCTCACGCTCGGCACCGGCATTGGCGGCTCCATGGTCATCGACCGCAAGGTCATCGATGGCCCGGACGGCTTGCCGCCGCAATTCGGCTGCATCTCGCTCGACCCGGCCCGTACCGACATCGCCGATCCGGTGCCGGGCATGGTCGAGAACCTGGCCAGCGCCCGTGCGCTGGTCAACCGCTATCGCCAGCTCAAGCCGGACAGCGACGCCAAGGACGCCGAGACCGTCGTCGATCTCGCCAAGCAAGGCGACGCGATCGCGCTGCAGGTGGTTGACGAGGTGGCGCGCTGGCTCGGACAGATGATCGGCATCATGTCGAACATGCTCAACATCGAGGCGGCGATCATCGGCGGCGGCCTGTCGCTGGCCGGTCCCTTCTTCATCGACCGCATTGCCAAAAATGTCAGGGATTTCGTGCTGCTGAAGCCCGGCCGTCCGCCGGTGATCGTTGCGGCCGAGCACGGCAACGATGCCGGCGTGATCGGCACCGCGGCTCTGGCGCTCGACATGTTTGCGCCCACGGCAAAGGAATAGCGCAATGGCCGATGTCGAACTGCGCAAAGTGTCCAAGAGTTTTCAGAACCTGAAGGTCGTGCACGACATCGATCTCGACATTGCCGAGGGCGAATTCGTCGTCCTCGTCGGCCCGTCCGGCTGCGGCAAGTCGACGACGCTGCGCATGGTGGCGGGACTGGACCGGCCGAGCGGCGGCGAGATCCACATTGGCGGCAGGCTGGTCAACGACGTCCAGGCCAGGGACCGCGACATCGCCATGGTCTTCCAGAGCTACGCGCTCTATCCGCAAATGACGGTGGCGCAGAACATGGCTTTCGGCCTGCGCATCCGCAAGGTGCCGGATGCCGAGGTGACGCAACGCATCGCCCGTGTCGCCGACATCCTCGATCTCAGCGAGCTTCTTCACCGCAAGCCGCACCAGCTCTCCGGCGGCCAGCGCCAGCGCGTTGCCATGGGCCGCGCCATGGTGCGCCAGCCGAAAGTCTTCCTGTTCGACGAGCCGCTTTCCAACCTCGACGCCAAGCTCAGGGTCAAGATGCGCGCCGAGATCAAGAAGCTGCACCAGATGGTCGCCACCACCACGGTCTACGTCACCCACGACCAGGTCGAGGCGATGACGCTGGCCGACCGCGTCGTGGTGATGAACAAGGGCCGCATCGAGCAGATCGGCCCGCCCAACGACCTCTACCATGAGCCGGCCAGCCGCTTCGTCGCCGGTTTCATCGGCAGCCCCGGCATGAATTTCTTCAAATGCCGGCTGGAGGCGCGTGGCGACAGGCTTGCAGTGGTACTCGGCGACGGCACCGCGCTCGCGGTGCCGGCTTCGCGCACGGCGCGCTATGCCGGGCATGTCGGGCGCGAGCTCGAATTCGGCCTGCGCCCCGAGCACATCACCGAGCAGCGCGAGCGGCCCGACACCGTCGACATCAAGGTCCCGGTCGAGGTTGTCGAACCGATGGGCATGGAGACGCTGCTGCATGTGCTGGTCGCCGGCGCGGAAGCGACGGCACGCATCGATCCGGCGGCGACGCCGAGGCCAGGCGAGATGGCGACGCTGTCACTCGGCATGGGCCACATGCACCTGCTCCACCTCGAAAGCGGCAAAGTCCTTTGATCGCCACACTTTCACGTGTCGAAACAGGAAAACAATATATTATCCGTTGACAAATATAATTTTGGAGCGAATTTTTAGGTGCGGCGCCAGATGACCGTGATGGTCAGGGCCATCTCCACGCAGTCCAGGAATGTGCCGGCCATGATCGACATCCACAGCGTGTCAAAGTCCTTCGTGACCCGGGATGCCGATCCGGTGCATGCGCTGAACGAAGTCAGCCTGGAAATCTACGACAATGAGTTTTTTACGCTGCTCGGCCCGTCGGGCTGCGGCAAGACGACCCTGCTGCGCCTGATCGCCGGCTTCGAGGCGCCGAGTTCGGGCGCCATCCGCATCGCCGGCAACGACGTCGCCGCGCTGCCGCCGCAGAAGCGGCCGGTCAACACCGTGTTCCAGAGCTACGCGCTGTTCCCGCATATGAGCGTCGCCGAGAATGTCGCCTTCGGGCTGGAAATGCAGAACGCGCCGAAAGCGCTGATCGACGAGCGCGTCCGCGAAGCGCTGGCAATGGTGCGGTTGGAAGGCTTCGCCGCGCGCCGTCCGGCACAATTGTCGGGCGGCCAGCAGCAGCGCGTCGCGGTGGCGCGCGCGCTGGCGCCGAAGCCCAGCGTGCTGCTGCTCGACGAACCGCTATCGGCGCTCGACCTCAAACTGCGTAAGGGCATGCAGAGCGAGTTGAAGCGGCTGCAGCGCGAAACCGGCATCACCTTCGTGCTGGTCACCCACGACCAGGAGGAGGCGCTGGCCATGTCCGACCGCATCGCGGTGATGCGCAGCGGCGACGTGCTGCAGGTCGGTACCCCGCGCGACATCTACGACAATCCGCAGGATCGCTTCGTCGCCGACTTCATCGGCGAGTCCAACCTTTTGCCCGGCGCCGCCCTTGGCCGCGATCCGGCCAAGACCATCGTCGTGCGCCCCGAGCACATCGTCGTCTCGCCCGTATCGGACGGCGCCAGGGGCCACGCCACGGGCGCGGTCTCCGCCATCACTTTTCTCGGCTCCGACACGCTGTATGAAGTCGTGCTGGAGGAGGGGGCAAAACTGCATTCGCGCTCGCGCGGCGGTGCTTCGCTTTCGACAGGCGACAGGGTCGTCGTCGACTGGGCGCACTCTGTCGAACGCGAACTGGCGAACTGAGATGGGTCCGAACCGCACCTGGCTCCTGATTGCGCCGGCCATGCTGGTCATCGGCATCTTCATGGTGCTGCCGCTGTTGCTGGCGGTCGCCTATTCCTTCATGACCGCCAACCCCTATGGTGGCGTCACCCAGCCTGCGACCTTCGACGCCTATCTGCAGTTCCTCTACCAGCGCGACTTCGACGACAGTCTGGTGTTTTCGCCGAGCTACGCGCTGATCATCCTGCGCTCGATCTACCTCGCCATCGCCACCACTTTGATCTGCCTCGTGCTCGGCCTTCCCGTCGCCTGGTACATCGTCTGCCAGACGCCCGAGCGCCGGCGCATCCTGCTGTTCGCCGTCACGCTGCCGTTCTGGATCAACACGCTGATCCGCACCTATTGCTGGATCCTGATCCTGCGCGATGAAGGCCTGGCGAACGGCGCGCTGCGCCATGCCGGCATCATCTCCGATCCGCTGCCGCTGCTCTACAATGACGGCTCGATCCTGCTCGGCCTCGTCTATACCTTCCTGCCTTTCATGGTGCTGCCGATCTATTCGACGCTGGAGCGCATCGATCCAAGGCTGATCGAGGCCGCGCACGACCTCTACGCCAGCCGCAGCGCCGTCTTCCGCCGCATCGTCTGGCCGCTGGCGCGGCCCGGCGCGCTGGCCGGCGCCACGCTGGTCTTCGCGCCGGCGCTGGGTTCCTTCCTGGCGCCGGACCTGCTCGGCGGCGGCAAGAAACTGCTCATCGGCAGCCTGATCCAGATGCAGTTCACCTCGTCGCGCAACTGGCCGTTTGGGGCGGCGCTGTCGACCGTCGTGACGGTCGTCGTGCTCACAGTCTTCGTCATCCGCTCGCGCAAGGTACAGGAGGACCGGCGATGAACGGCGCCAAACCCTTCGACTGGCGGCACACGCCCGGCCTGTCGGCCTACACCGCGCTGATCTTCGTGTTCTTCTACGCGCCGCTGCTGATCCTGGTGATCTATGCCTTCAACTCGAGCCGGCTGGTCACCGTCTGGTCCGGCTTCAGTTTCAAATGGTTCGTCGCGGTGGCCAACAATGGCGCGATCCGCGATGCCGCCTTCAACAGCGTTGTCATTGCCATCGTCGCCACCATCGCCTCGACCGCGATCGCCACGGCCGGCGCGCTGGCGCTGGAACGCGGCCGGCTGCGCTTCGGGCGCGGCGCGGCGACGGCGCTGATCGCCATGCCGCTGGTGGTGCCGGAGATCGTCGTGGCGATCACCACGCTGATCTTCTTCTCGGGGCTCGGCATGCATCACGGGCTGATCAATCTGATGATCGCCCACACCGTCTTCTGCATCCCGTTCGCGCTGCTGCCGATCCAGGCGAGGCTGCGCGACATGGGCGGCACGCTGGAGGAGGCTGGCCGCGATCTCTATGCCGATGAGTGGCGGCTGTTCCGACGCGTCACGCTGCCCTTGCTGGTCCCGGCAATCTCGGCCGGCGCCATCATGGCCTTCGTCGTCTCGCTCGACGATTTCCTGATCTCGATGATGGTGTCGAGCGCCGGCTCGACCACGCTGCCCGTCTACATCTACGGCATGATGCGGCTTGGCGTGACGCCGGAGGTCAACGCCATCTCCACCATCCTGCTTGCCGTTTCCATCGTCTTCGTCGCCGCGGCCCTGCTCGTCGGACGGCGCAACAGACTTGCCTGACCATGATCCCGAAAAGTGGAGGCCGGTTTTCGGAAAAGATCATGGTCACAACGAGAAAACAAACCAGAGGAGAACGACCGTGACCACATGGAAAGAAGGATTTTCATCATTAGCCCTTGCCGCCGCCATGATGGGGGCGGTCACCACCGGTGCACTCGCCGATGCCGGCGAGCTGCACATCTACAACTGGACCGACTACACATCGGACGAAATGATCAAGAAGTTCGAGGCCGAGACCGGGATCAAGGTGACCATCGACACCTACGATTCCAACGAGACCGCGCTCGCCAAACTGAGTTCCGGTGCTGCCGGCTACGACGTAATGATCATCAGCAACGATTTCGTGCCGATCTTCGTCAAGCAGAAGCTGTTCCAGGAGGTCGATGCGGCGGCGATGCCCAACTTCAAGAACGTCGATCCGAAATGGCAGCACCGGCCCTGGGATCCGGATGCGAAATACACCGTGCCATGGGTGTGGGGCACCACCTCCTATTCGGTCGACACAGCCGTCTACAAAGGCCCGACCGACAGTTTGAAGCCGCTGTTCGATCCGCCGGCGGAACTCAAGGGCAAGGTCGGCATGTTCGGCTCGCCGACCGAGGTGATCTCGCTGGCGCTCGTCTATCTCGGCAAGGACCAGTGCAACAGCAATCCCGCTGACCTCAAGGAACTCGATGCCTTGCTCGAAGCGCAGAAACCCTTCGTGAAAGTCTACAATTCCGACGGCATCGTCGAGCGCCAGGTTGCCGGCGAGACGGTCATGCACGAGCAGTGGTCGGGCAAGGCACTGGCGACACGCCAGCAGAAGTCGACGGTCAAATACGTCTATCCAAAGGAAGGCGTTGTGGGCTGGATGGACAATGTCGCCGTGCCGACGACGGCGCCCAATCTCGACAATGCCAAGAAATTCCTCAACTTCCTGATGGATCCCGAAAACATCGCGCTGCAGCAGAAATACACCGGCTACCAGAGCGGGATCGCCGGATCGAACAAACTGCTGGCGCCGGACGTTGGCGGCTCGCCCGAATTCAATCCGCCGGCCGATCTCAAGATCACCTTCGCGCCGTCATGCGACGAGAAGGCGATCCGCGCCTATGACCGGATCTGGACGAACCTGCGCCAGTAGGCCGCGACGAAAAAACGCCGCCCGTTCGCGGGCGGCGTTTGTTTCTGTCCGAGGAGATCGAATGAAACGCTATGCCCGCTCGATCGTCTTGCGCGCCGGCAAATCGTCGGCTTCCGCCGCCAGCAGGATGTCGGTGGTGACGGCCAGATGCGCCGCCAGCAATTCGCAGGCCTTCTCCGCATCGCGGTCGAGCACCGCATTGGCGAGGTCCTGATGTTCCTTGCTGATGTTGCGGGCTTTTGGCGCCAGCGAGACCGAGCGGCGGCGGTAGCGTTCGCTCTGGTCGTAAAGCTGGTCGCGCAGGCGCAAAAGCCAGCGGCTGTCGCAGCCGGCGACCAGCGCCTTGTGGAAGGCCGCGTGCGCGGTCGCCCATTCGTCGCTCGAATGCACCGGATCGTCGGGCGTGTGCTCGGGCGTGCGCGACAGCCGGTGCAGGGCGGCGACCAGCTGCGATTCCCAGGCGACATCGCCGACCTCGATGGCGCGGCGGATGCACAGCGTTTCGATCTGGATGCGCGTCTTGGTGAGATCGATCAGATCCTCGGCCGAGATCGGCGCTGCACGAAAGCCGCGCTGCGGTTCAGCCACGACGAGGCCTTCGGAGGTCAGCCGCGACAAGGCCTCGCGGATGGCGCCGAGGCTGACCGACAGCCTGTCGCAGAGTTCCTGGACCTTGAGCCGGCTGCCGGGCGCGATCCGGCACGACAACAGGTCGGCGCGCAGATCTTCATACGCGCCCTGGGTGAGATTGATCGAGCCTTCCCTAGCCATTCGTTTGCCTGCGGGCGAATCCGTCCTTCGAGGGGCCTTGATACATTATCCCAGCAGAAAGTCAGAATGCAAAATAATATATTCTCTGTTGACAGATATATAATTTCTCAACAAAGTCCAGTCTTCACGAGCAAGGATGAGGCCAGTGCGATTTGCAGCCTATAAATCGTCGCGGGGACCTGGGCTGGCGATTGCCTTGCCGGCAGGCGAGTTCCGCGGCATCGACGCCAGCGATGCGATGTTTCCGGGATGGCTGGACGAACTGATCGCCGAAGGCACGCCGGCACTCCAGGCCGCCGGCGAGAAGCTGGCCTGCGGGCGCGAGATCGATGCGAAATCCGTCGAATGGCTGCCGCCGATCTCGAGGCCCGGCAAGATCATCTGCGTCGGCCTCAACTATGTCGACCATTCAATCGAGAGCGGCTTCGTGCCGCCGACCTATCCGACTTTGTTCGCCCGCTTCTCGACCAGCCTGATCGGCCATGGCGCCGCGATCCGCCGGCCGGAGGCCTCGATCCAGCTCGACTATGAGGGCGAGATGGTGGCGGTCATCGGCAAGGCCGGCCGCCACATTGCCCCAAGCCAGGCGCTCAGCCATGTCGCCGGCTATTCCATCTTCAACGACGGCTCGATCCGCGACTTCCAGACCAAGGCGCCGCAATGGACCGTCGGCAAGAATTTCGACGGCACCGGCTCGTTCGGGCCGATCTTCGTCACGGCGGACGAACTGCCGCCGGGCGGCAAGGGCCTGCGCATCCAGACGCGGCTCAACGGCGAGATCGTCCAGAACGCCTCGACCGACGACATGATCTTCGATGTCGTCTCGCTGATCTCCATCATCAGCGAAGCGATCACGCTCGAACCCGGCGACATCCTCGTCACCGGCACGCCGTCCGGCGTCGGCGTGGCGCGCAAGCCGCAGCTGTTCATGAAGCATGGCGACATCTGCGAGGTCGAGCTGGAAGGCGTCGGCATCCTGTCCAATGTCGTGGCCGATGACGTCATCGCAGCCCAGGCCGTCAACCAATAACCCTCGCCAACTCCGAAAGGACGAAGTCATGACAAGAGTGATGTTCCGAAATGCCATGATCTGGGACGGCACGGGGGCCGACGCCTATCCGGCCGACCTGCTGGTCGACAATGGCCGCATCGTTACCATCGCGCGCACGCCGGGGCAATTGTCGGGCGAGGGCGCGACGACGGTCGAGTGCCGCGGCATGACGCTGATGCCGGGCCTCGTCGAAGGCCATGCCCATATTTCCTTCGGCGGTGCGATCAAGGATTCCGACCTCGGCCTGATCCCGCCGGAAGAACATCTGCTGCTCACCATGCGCAACGCCAAGACCTTGCTCGACCATGGCTTCACCAGCGCCTACAGCGCGGCGACCTCGAAGCTCCGCCTCGACATCGTCATCCGCAACGAGATCAACGCCGGCCGCTTGCCGGGCCCGCGCATGCGCGCCGGCAGCCCCGAGATCACGGTCACTGGCGGCCTCGGTGACGAGCGCCAGCAGCACATGTATCACGAGAGCTTCGGCATGATCGCCGACGGCGTCGAGGAAATCACCAAGGCGGTGCGGCTCTGCTGCCGCGAAGGCGCCGACAACATCAAGATCAACATCTCCGGCGATGATCTGAGCCCTGCGGCACATGGTGGCCTCACCGTCATGAGCGAGGCCGAGGTGCTGACGGCGGTGCAGGTGGCGCGCGACTTCGGCAAGAAGATCAACTGCCATGCCCGTGCCGCCGGTTCGGTCAAGCGCGCGGTGAAGTGCGGCGTCGATGTCATCTATCACTGCGAATCCGCCGATGAGGAGGCGCTCGATGCGCTGGAATCGGCCAAGGACCGCATCTTCGTCGGCCCGGCCATCGGCATCATCTACGGCACGCTCTATGAGGGCGAGCCCTTCGGCTTCACCCATGAGATGGCGGTGAAGTTCGGCATGCAGCGCATCCTCGACGACAGCCGCAAGGTCTACACCGAACTGCGCAAGCGCGGCGTGCGCGCGCTGATCGGCGGCGACTACGGTTTCGCGCAGACGCCGCAGGGCACCAACGCGCGGGATCTGAAGCATTTCGTCGACCTCTTGGGATATTCGCCCAGCGAAGCGCTGCAGTGCGGCACCCGGCTCGGCGGCCAGGTGATGGGCCTCGGCGATGAACTCGGCATGGTCAAGGAAGGTTTTATTGCCGACCTGCTGCTGGTCAATGGCGACCCGCTGAAGGATCTCGACATGATGGTGCATGAGAAGAACCTCATCGTCATCATGAAGGATGGCGAACTCTACAAGGATCAGTCGGCCTCGGTCGCTTCGCAGCGGCAAGCGGCTTAAGCAGCATGCAGCCCGCGGTTCCGATCGATGTCGATGAGACGAACGGCATCTGGCGGACCGACGGGCTGCCGATGGTCTATTTGCCCAGGCACTTCCTGGTGAACAATCATCTCGCGGTCGAGGCAGCCCTCGGCCGCGAGGCTTATCGAGACATCTTGCGCGCGGCTACGGCGAAATCCGCCATCGAATGGTGCGAGGCGCAGGTGCGAGGCAAAGGCCTCGATCCCGAGGCCACCTTCCGCCACTATTTCCAGCGCCTGTCGCAGCGCGGCTGGGGCCAGTTCTCGATCGACTTGCTTGCCGGCCGCCGCGGCAGCATCAGCCTGCGCAATTCTATGTTCGCGCTCGAGGCCGGGCAGCAACCCGGCCAGCGCGTCTGCTACATGTTCGAAGGCTTCGTCACCGGCGCCTTCTCATTCCTGCTCGGCATCGCGGATCCGACGGCGGTCGCATGCGAGGAGACATATTGCGCCTGCGACGGCCAGCATGACCATTGCCGGTTCGATTTCGAAGCCAAGCTCTAGGCCAATCACCAGCGCTGGTGCACGTAGGGCTTGATGTCCTGGTCGTAGATCGCCTTCACCTTGGCCATCATCTCGTTCGATAGCGGCGCAAGTTCCGCCGCCTCGGCATTGGAAACCGCCTGCGCCGGGTTGCGGGCGCCGGGAATGACCACGCTCACCGCGTCGAACATCAGGATCCAGCGCAGCGCGAATTTCGCCATCGTCGTGTCGCCGGAGACCAGCGGCCGGATCTTCTCGACCGCCGCCAGCCCGACCTCATAAGGCACGCCCGAAAAGGTCTCGCCGACATCGAAGGCCTCGCCGTTGCGGTTGAACAGGCGATGGTCGGTGGTCTCGAATTTGGTGTCGGCCTTGAACTTGCCCGACAGCAAGCCGCTGGCCAGCGGCACGCGGGCGATGATGGCGACATCGTTCTTCTTCGCCTCAGCGAAAAACAGTTCCGCCGGGCGCTGGCGGAAGGCGTTGAAGATGATCTGCACGCTGACGACGCCGGGATATTGCATCGCCTTCAGCGCCTCTTCGACGCGCTCGACGCTGACGCCGTAGTTGCGGATCTTGCCTTGCTCGACGAGCCGGTCGAGGCGCTCGAACACCTCCGGGTGGTAATAGAGGTCGGTAGGCGGGCAATGCAGCTGCACGAGGTCGAGCGTGTCGGCTTCGAGATACTTCAGGCTGCGGTCGATCCAGCCGGTCAGGTTTTCCAGGCTGTAGCCTTCGACGGTCTGCTTCGGCAGCCGCCGTCCGGCCTTGGTGGCGATGAAAGGCCGCTCGCCGCCGCGCTCCTTCATCACCCGGGCGATCAGCTTCTCCGAGCGGCCGTCGCCATAAACGTCGGCGGTGTCGAGGAAAGTGACGCCGGCGTCGAGTGCAGCATGCAAGGCGGCGACCGCGTCATCGTCATTGACCTCGCCCCAGGCGGCGCCGATCGCCCAGGCGCCAAAACCGATTTCGCTGACTGATCTGCCGGTGCGGCCGAATTTCCGTGATTGCATCTTGCTGTTCCTGACTGCGGCTGCGCCGGCAATTCCGGCTTAGCGATTCTGATTTTCGGGAAGCCTCTTATCGCATGGCAATGCGATTGACATCTCCGCCGGTAAGATTTACCAGATTACAGGGTTGTATGACAACCCGGTAAGACTGCAATGATTTGGAGTCGGGAGGATCTCACATTGAAAACCGTGCTTAAACTGGCCGCGTCAGCGGCCTTGTGCCTTGGCGCGTTCGCTCATCCGGCGTTTGCCGAGGACAACATCGTCAAGATCGGCGTCGTCGCCGCCGAGTCTGGCTCGTTCGTGTCTGCCGGCCATACCTTGCCGGCCGGCGTCGGCCTTGCCGTCAAGCAGATCAACGATGCCGGCGGCTTCAAGGTCGGCGGCAAGACCTACAAGCTCGAAATGGTCAAGCGTGACGACCGCACCGATATCGCCACCGCCATCGCCGCCACCCAGGAGCTGGTGCGCGACGTGAAGGTGCAGGCGATCTTCGGCTCGGAAACGCATGACTTCACGCTCGCCATGGCCAAGATCACGCAGCCGGCCAAGATCATCCATTTCGCCGGCAATTCGACGCTGGCGAAAATCCTCAACCCGGATTCGGTCAAGCCGGGCGGCGAGGATCACTATCTCTTCCAGTCCGAACCGCAGGAGTTCCAGCGCTCCGGATCGACCGCGCGTGGTGTCCTGTCCCTGCTCGAGCCATTGCTCGGCTTCAAGCCGAAGAAGTCGGTGATGATCGTCGGCAACGATGCCACCGGCCAGTTCCTGTCGTCCTATTACTACAAGGCGCTGAAGGCCGAAGGGCAGGATGTGCCGGACATCATCTTCTATCCGCCGGACACGACCGATTTCTCGCCCTTCCTGACCCGGGCCAAGAGCCTCAATCCTGATATCATCCACTTCTGGTACAATGGCGATTCAACGCTGACGGCGCTGCCGCAGGCGCTCGAACTCGGGGCGGCGAAAAGCTATTTCCTGTTCGGCGTCGACCCCGGCATCTGGAAGGAAAAGCAGCTGTCGGCCGACGTGCCGGTGGCAATGAGCTGCGTGCCGGTGTGCTGGGGCGAGTCCTCCAACCCGAAGGCCAAGGCCTATTTCGATGCCTACTTCGCCGCCGGCGCGCCGCACGGCGTGACCTCGTCGGTGTCGCTGCTCTACCACGACTATGTGCACTTCCTGGTCGAAGCCTGGCAGAAGGCCGACAGCTTCGATCCGGACAAGACGGTCGACGCGCTGCTGACGCTGCACCACCAGGGCGTGGTCTCGGATGATCTGACCTTCAATCCGACGCATCAGGTCACCCACGCGACGGAAGTCTGCGCCGCGGCACCCGGTGGCGCCATCTCCTGCGCCATGCAGCAGCCGCCGGCCGAAGCGCCGAAGAGCTGAAGAGCCGAAGAGCTGAAGAACTGAAGAACTGAAGAACTGAAGAACCATACAGGGTTGGCGGCATCCACCGCCAACTCCCTTTCTTGCAAGACAGGTCTCGATCGCCGTGGATATTTTCATCCAGCAAATCCTCAACGGTCTTTCCATCGCCAGCGTCATCACGCTCATCGCCATCGGCGTGACGCTGATCTTCGGCCTGACCGGCATCATCAACTTCGCCCATGGCGAATTCCTGATGATCGGCGGCATCGTCACCTGGCTCGCCGTCAGCGCCGGCCTCGGCTTTCCCCTGGCCGTGGTGCTTTCGATCCTGGCGGTCGGGCTGATGGGCTATGTGCTCGAACGCGGCCTGTTCCGCTTCACGCTGGAGCGGCCGACCAACGGCTTCATCGTCTCGCTCGGCCTCATCGTCGTTTTGCAGCATGTCGTCGTGCTGTTCTGGAACCCCAACCAGAAGAGCATTCCCCGTCCGCTGACCACGGTGTGGGAGATCGCCGGCGTGCGCATCGCGTCCGTGCGCGTCATGGTCATTCTGATCACCATAGCCGTGGTGGCACTGAGCTTCCGTATGATCACCGCCAGCCGATACGGCCGCGCGCTGCGCGCCAGCGTCGAGGACCGCGATACAGCGGCCTTGATGGGCATTCCGGTGCGCCGCTACATCACCGGCGTCTTCGTGCTTGGCAGTGCGCTGGCCGGGCTCGGCGGCGCGCTTTTGATCGCGCTGTTTCCGATCACGCCCTTCACCGGCGGCACCATGGTGATGAAGGGCTTTGCCGTCGCGCTGATCGGCGGCCTTGGCAACATCTACGGCGCCGTCGCCGCCGGCCTCATCCTCGGCATCGTCGAAGGCTTCAGCGCCGGCTACGGCTTCTCGCAATGGACCGACGCCTATTCCTTCGCCCTGATGATCCTGGTGCTGATCGTGCGCCCGCACGGCCTGTTCGGCGGCACCAGCGGACCCCGGATGGCGTCATGAGTGCCGGTTCCGCCCTCAAGCCGTTGCGGTCCCTTTTGCCGGTGCTGGTCATCCTGGCGCTGATCGCGGCCGTGCCGCTGTTTTCGCCCAGCAACCGCTTCCTGTCGCTGGCGATCTCGGCCGGCATTAATGTGATCGCGCTCTATGGCCTTTCGGTGCTGTTCGGCCAGACCGGTATCCTGTCGATGGGCCATGCCGCCCTGGTCGGAGTCGGCGCCTATGCCGCGGCGATCCTGGCGCGGGACTTCGGCGTCGGTTTTTGGGCGGCGCTGCCGGTGGCCGCACTGGCAAGCGCCGTCTTCGCCATGATCGTCGGCATTCCCTCGCTGCGTGTCGGCGGCCATCACTTCGTCATCATGACCTTCGCCTTCGGCCAGCTGCTCGCCATCGTGCTGACCAATGGCGGCGACTACACCGGTGCGGCCACGGGGCTCGACATCGCCGGTCCGGTCACCCTGTTCGGCGCGGATCTGAGCGATCTGACGCGCTACTATCTGATGGTGGTGGCTTTCGTCACGGCGGCGGCGGTGGCGAGCTGGGCGATCATCCATTCCTCCTATGGCCGCACGCTGCGCGCTATCAGGGAAAACGAAAAGCTGGCCGCTTCGCTCGGCATCAATGTCGGCCGCCACAAGATCGGCGCCTTCGTTGTCAGCGGCGTCTTCGCCGGCAACTCCGGCGTGCTGCTGGCCTATTTCCTCGGCCACATCTCGCCCTCGCAATTCTCGTCCTTCCCCAGCATCTACCTGGCGCTGATGGTGATGATCGGCGGCGCAAGGCTGATCGAGGGGCCGCTCGCCGGCGGCATCCTCGTCGCCTTCCTGCCGGAAGTGCTCAACCTCGATCCGGTGCAGTCGCGCATCGTCTACGGTGTGTGCCTGATCGCCGTGATCATGCTTCTGCCCGACGGGTTGATCGGCGGCATCGTGCGCGCGCTGCGCGCGGCATTTTCGGGCAAGCCGAAACGGGAGGCGGAAGAGCGTGAAGCCGCCCCCTCGGAGGCGCGGCAATGAGCCCGATCCTGGCAATCAACGGCCTCAGCAAACAATTCGGCGGCGTCACGGCCCTTGCCGGCGTCGACCTCGCCATCGAGGAGGGCGAAATCCTCGGTGTCGTCGGCCCGAACGGATCCGGCAAGACCACCCTGTTCAACGTCGTCACCGGCGTCCACAAGCCAAGCGGCGGCACCGTGCTGTTTCGCGGGCGCGACATCACCGGTCTGGCGCCGCACGCCATATCGCGGGCCGGCATCGGCTACACTTTCCAGCAGGCCATGGCCTTTGCCGGGCTTGGCGTGCTGGAAAATGTCCAGATCGCCGGCGAGCACGCGCGGGCAGGGGGCACGGCCAACCCCTGGCCGACGCCGCAGGCGCTGCTCGACTTCGTCGGCTTGAGCGCGCTTGGCGCCGAAAAGGCCGGCGTGCTGCCCTTCGGCAGCCTGCGCCTGCTTGGCCTGGCGCTGGCGCTGGCGACGCGGCCGTCGCTGCTTCTGCTCGACGAACCCGCCGCCGGCCTGAACGACCGCGAAACCTCTGCCCTGGTCGGCCTTGTTCGCCAGTTGCCGGGCCACGGCATCACGGTCTGCGTCATCGACCACGACATGAAGCTGATGCAGATGCTGTGCCGGCGCCTTGCCGTGCTCGATTTCGGCTCCAAGATCGCCGACGGGCCGACCGAAACGGTGCTTGCCGATCCCAAGGTGTTGGACGTCTATCTCGGAGGCGATCTGTGAGCCTGCTCGCCGTCTCCGATGTCGTCACCGGCTACGGACCGACCATCGTCAACCGTGGCGTTTCGCTGACATTGGCCGAAGGCGAAATCGTCACCATTCTTGGACCCAACGGCGCCGGCAAATCGACCTTGCTCAAGGCCATCGCCGGGCTGATCAAACCGCGCGCCGGCAGCATCGCCTTCGACGGCGCCGACGTCACCGGGCTTGCCGCCGATGTCATGGCCAGGCGCGGCGTCATGCTGGTGCCGGAGGGCAGAAAAATCTTCGTCGACATGACGGTCGAGGAGAATTTGCGCCTCGGCGCCTATGCGCGCCGTGACGAGGCGGCCGTGGAAGTCGACTTCCAGACCATGCTGTCCTTCTTTCCGATCCTCGCCACCAAGCGCCGCGACAGGGGCGGTTCGCTGAGCGGCGGCCAGCAGCAGATGCTGGCGATCGCGCGCGGGCTGATGGCGCGGCCGCGCGTGCTGCTGCTCGACGAGCCGTCGCTCGGCCTGTCGCCGCTGCTGGTCAAGGAGATCAAGGCGATCATTCTCGATATCGGCGCGCGCTTCGGTGCCTCGGTGCTGCTGGTCGAACAGAACGCCGGCCTGGCGCTCGCCGTCGCCTCGCGCGGCTATCTCATGCAGAACGGCCGTATCGTCGTTTCAGGGCCGATCGCCGAACTCAGCGACATGTCGCTGATGCGCGAACTCTATCTCGGCGGGGTGGCGGGATGAGCAATCCCTTATTCGTGCCCGGCCTTGTCGCGCAGATCCTCGAAACGGGCGTAGCTCTTGGCCAGATGGCTGCGCATGGCGCGCCGCGCCGCGTTGACATCCCTGGCCTCGATCGCCCCGAGGATGGCGCGATGCTCGCGCTGCATGCGCTCGAGATATTTTTCCCGCTCGGCCTCGGTCATCCGGTCGAGCCGTGTCCACTGGCGCGGGATCATGGCGCTGCCGAACGTGTCGAACAGCCGGGTGAAGTTCGGGTTCTGCGTTGCCGCGAGAATGGCGCGGTGGAAACCAAAGTCCTCTTCCGAACCGGAGCCGCCGGCACGCACCGCCGCCTCCAGCGCATCGAGCCGCGCGCTCATCTGCGCCAGTGCCGCCTCGCTGCGCCGCTCGGCGGCAAGGCCGGTCGCTTCCACCTCGATGCCCATGCGCAGTTCCAGCACGCGCAGCACCTCGTCGATCGATTCGAGATCATCCGGCAGGATCGAAAAGGTCCGCGGCAGCGGATCCTTGGCGACGAAGGCGCCGAGGCCCTGGCGCGTGGTGATCAGCCCGCGCGCCCGCAACGCGGCCAGCGCCTCGCGCACCACGGTGCGGCTGACGCCGGTGGCGGCGACGATCTCCTGCTCGGTCGGCAGACGCTGGCCCGGCGCCAGGTCGCCGGATTCGATCTGCGCGATCAGCGTGTTGACGAGCCCGGTCCGCAGATTGGGCGCCTGCGGTATGGCATCGAAAAGCATGGTCTCCGCCATCGTGCGGGCTCCGGTCCGGTTCTTCGGCAAAGGTCGTTTCTTCGACGAAGGCCGAATCTTGTTCAAAGAATTGCATCGACAGGTGCGCGCCGCAAGGTGACGAAAGTTCAGTCCGCAAGCGCGGGCACCAGGAGGATTGCATGAAAGAACGCATTGGCTTCATCGGCCTGGGCGCGATGGGCGCCGGCATGGCCGACAATCTGTTGCGCAAGGGCTGGCCGCTGACGGTCCATGTGCACCGCAGCCGCACGGCCGCCGACCGGCTGATCGCCGCCGGCGCGACGGAAGCGGCAAGCCCACGCGACCTCGCTAGCGCCTGCGACATCGTCATCCTCTGCGTCACCGGCTCGCGCGAGGTCGAGGCGCTGGTCAAGGGTCCGGATGGGCTGGCCACGGCCAAAAGGCCGCTGCTGATCATCGACTGCTCGACCTCCAACCCGTCCTCGACGACAGCGCTTGCCGCCGAGCTCGCGGCACAAGGCGTCACGCTGATCGACGCGCCGCTGGCGCGCACGCCCAAGGAAGCCGCCGAGGGCAAGCTCGATGTCATGGTCGGCGGCGCGGCCGAGCCGGTCGCCCGCGCCCGCCCGGTGCTCGAAGCCTTCGCCGCGCGCATTGTCCATACCGGCCCGACCGGCAGCGGCCACACCATGAAGCTGCTCAACAATTTCGTCTCGATGGGCTATTCCGCGATCTATTCGGAAGCGCTGACGCTGGGCGCCAAGGCCGGGCTGACGCCGCAGGTCTTCAACAGCGTCATCTCCGGCAGCCGCATGGATTGCGGCTTCTACCAGGCCTTCTTCGACTTCGTGCTCAACCGCAACGAAAACGCCCAGCGCTTCGCCATCGCCAATGCGCTGAAGGACATGACCTATCTCGCCTCCTTCGCCCAGGCGGCTGGTGTTGCGAACCCGGTCGGCGCCGTGGTGCGCAACGGTTTTGCGACGGCGGTTGCCACCGGCCATGGCGAGAAATTCGTGCCGGCGCTGTCGGATATTGTCGCTGGCCTCAACGGCGTATCTCTGGTGGAGCCGCCAGTGGCATGACGGGGCAGGGCCGACTATCGCAGCCAGTCACCAGCGATCACCCCAGCACGGGCGGCGTAGGATCGTAGCCGATCGAAACGATTCCCGGATGCCGGTGGGCGATGGCGAGTATCTGGGTCTCAAGCTCGCAATTGTAGGCCATGAGCGCCTTCACGGTCTCAAGCGGGCTGTCGTAGCGCGCGATGAGTTTCACGGCTTCCGAATGCAACTCGGCTTTGGCTTCGTCGTCAAAGTGCATCGTGCCCATTGCGGTTCCTCCTAGAGCAATTCCAGGAAAAGTGTGAGCGGTTTTCCGTCTGGAATTGCGTCAAAACAAAGAGTTAGAGCGGTTCGCCGTTTCGACGAAACGGTGAAAGGCTCTAGCGCGTCGCGCGGCGAGGGGTGGTGAGTGCATCAAGCCGCTCCTGAAGATGCCCATTGAGCACGATCATTTCCTTGAGCGCCTTCATCACATCGCCCTTGTGGACGGCGATGAAATCCTCGGCGTGAGCCTGGAGGGCGGCCTCCTGGCGACTGTTCAGTGTCACGATACGGTCCATGGCTGGTGCTCCAAACGCTGCATGGCCACAGTGAACAAAAAGGGAACGAAGATGTCAAGGACGAATTGACTCGGCGAGGAATAGGTTCCTATTTTCTAATATGCCGGAGCAGCCCAGAAAACCCCGCCGCCTTGTGCAGACCCTCAGCAAAGCGCACGAGGTCGGTCAGCTGATCCGCGTCCGCTGCTTCAATTGCAACATCACCCGCCACTATCTGCCCGGCGATCTTGCCAAGCTGGTTGGAGACATTCCGTTCTGGGACGTTGACCGGCACATGCGTTGCGAGCGGTGCAAACGTCGCGACCTTGACGTTGATATCCTGCTGCCAAGCGCCTCGGAGGGTTTGAAGATACGCGTGAGGCGACTTGTGGAAGTCCGGATGGTGCGCAGGGTGATTTGGAGAGATGAGGAATGAGAATCTGCTTAGGCTGGTGCTATCGGCGTGACCCTAAAGCACCCAGAAACGCTTCGGATCAAAACGTTCGTTGGACATCGGCTCAGTTCCAACCTTGAAGCATCCATCGATCAGATCGTTGGCCAAAAGCGCCTCTTCGCCAACTAGCCCATTGCGATAAGCAACGCCACACGTTCGCTCTGGGATCGCTACAATATAGTCGTCGCCAAATAGGTCTTGAAAAAGCCCCGGCACAAGCAGTCGCGACGGCCCCATGCTGTCCTCATTCAACAGGCTGAGCACGAACGGGCGGCCATCAGCTCCCTTTTTGCTGCCTGCGTAGGGATAGCGCCGGGAAAGTTCCGTCAGATTCTCCATAGCCAGGCCGCGCCAGTTGGTGCCACTAGCTTCCCATTTCCGTGACATGTCCCAGCTCACATATCGGAAATAGTTTTGGGGATCGGCAAGAGCCCATGATACACCAAAAGGCAAATCACCCAGGCGCTCTATCGGTCCAGGCCAAGCCGAACTTACCGCAGACAAGGGCATAACCTGAGGGAAGACCTTGGCAAGATCGTTATCTTCCGGATTGCGCCTCAAAACCTCGCGCAACGTCTCAAGTTGCGAGGACTCTGATACCACTGACTTCTTCCTGAATTTCTCGAACAAGCCTTTAAACACTTCGCCCCCACGTTCCGCTTCAACCCTAGAAAAGCGATCCTTGCACAGGAGGTTCCTGAGGAAACTTAATCTGCGTCGCTGGCTTCTCGACAATCACAAGCGCATCGTCAGGCGCCGTGCGCTGTAGCCGCTTCGCTTCAGACCAAGGAGCGGTTAGCCACGTCTCCGTCTCCTCTTGCGTCCTCAGGATCACCGGCATGGCCTTCTCGTGGATCGGCTTGATGAGCGCGTTGGGCGCTACCGTCATGAAGCCATAGAGCTCGAAGTCCCCGGGGCCATCCTTGACCTTGCGCACGCCGTGCCACGGCGTCCAGAGGCCAGCGAAGAAGAACAGCGGGCGGTCCTCATTGAGCGCGAACCAGTAGTTCCGCTGGATGCCGGTCTCAGGGTCCTTGTCGCCTTGTGTCGGGCTGGGTTCCGCGAAACTCGTCACCGGCACCACGCAGCGGTTCTCGACGCCGACATATTGCTGCCAATGGCCATACTGCGGGTTGCGTATGTTGGTGGTGCCGTAATCGGCCTTCCCCTTCATCCGCTCAACGGGAGTCGGCATGCCCCATAGCAGGTTGGCCAGTTCCCGCCGCCCGTCCAGCGAATTGCGCACCACCGGGCCGGGCTGGTTGGGATAGATGTCGATGGACGGCTCAAGGTTGCCCAGGATGTCCCGCAAGGTCCGAGTCCACTGGCGGACGGCTTCTTGCGATGTGGTGATGTTGTAGAGGTTGCACATGGCCACACTCTGCCGTGAGTGTGCTCCGCCGACCAGACGAAATTTGGAATGGAACTAATTTGTGCGCAACGACTTTGCCACCGCCATCATCACCGGCCATGGCGAAAAGTTCGTGCCGGCGCTGTAGGATATTGTTGCCGCGTTGAATGGAGTGTCGCTGGTGGGGCCGCCCCAGGGGAGTGACGGCGCTAGGGCGGGTCATGCCATGATCTGCACATTGGCTGAGCACTGGTAGCGTGCCAACGTGTAGCTCGAATCGGTTGTGATTTGTGCGCCGCACAATCTGGACGAGTCCGATAGAATCGCGATACAGCAATGGGAACTTGCGCCAAAAGCAAGTTTCGGCTTCGGGGAGGAAACCTAGCAAGCCATTGGTTTTATATGGTTTTTAGCGCCCTCGAAAAAGATCGGGGTTAGCGCGCGTTGAATCCTTGACGAGTCGTGTGCCCTTACGTCATACCAATCGATGGCGCAGGGTATTCCTGCGTCCTGATACGACAAAGCCGGGGCTGGCACCCCGGCTCCGTATCGGTAACCGCAGTGCTTTGGACGGCTTGCGGCTAGTCGGTAACAACAGTGGGATACATACTCCCAATCGACTCGCTGTCAAGTCGTCTGGAGTCTTTCATAGAAAGACACAAGACTCATGAACGAGAACGAACCTCCCTATCAACTAACTCATGACGACGCTGTGGATATCTGGCGGCGACATTGGTCTGGCGAATACCAGCATCACATCGCCGCGCGATATGGCGTCAACCCGGGCCGCGTAAACGATGTCTTGAAGGGCCGGAAGCACCCCGGCAGTCAAGATGATGCTCGGAGGGCTGCGTAATGGCGAACTTTGTCGTTACCTACGATCTGAATGGACCTCGCCCGTCTCACAAGGAGATGGACGACCATCTGCGTAAGCTGGTGGCAAACCGGGGCCGAATCCTGGAAACCGTATGGTGGGTCGAGTATCCGGGTACGGCTGCGCAGCTTCGTGATCAGGTGAAAACCATTCTTGGCAACGAGGATCTTCTGTTGGTGATCGAAGCCAGGAGTGCGGCATGGACGAAGCTCCTTGTCGATGAAAAGTCCCTGATCGAAGCATGGAAAAGGGCCGCCTGATGACAGAGTGGAACATAGCACTCATCAAAGAGCAGAACGTAAATTTTGCGGTAGCGTCAGTGCAGGATTATGTTCTGGATGATCGCCGACACGCGAACGACGTGGTGACTGCTCTTAGCCTTCGGCTAGGCCAACCCGTTGTCCTACTAGGGGCGCAACGACACCGCTACTATGGGCGGGCCGATCTGTCCCGCTTTCTTCGGAATATTCATCCTTCGCGCTTGCCGTGGCGACGGATGAATATTGCGGCGTAATGCCGAACAAAAACAGAGAGCGCGCCAGGAAACGTGATGGCGCGCTCATCCTTCTCAAATAGGGATACGTTCCTGCGCGATCGATGCGTATGTGACGAGCGATTTCCCAGGCTCCGAACCGATAGGGTGCAGGACAGGGAGTAATTTTACCCCCCCACCTGCCCGCGCACAGCCTTCCTCAACCGCGAGTGCCGCACCGGAGACGGCACCTTCTGCGCCGGCGCTGCGGGCTCTACGCCCGCCTCCCCATCATGCAACCCCACCCGCAGCGCGGCACCCGCCAGGTGGTCGCGCATGGCCGCTTGCGCGCCTTCGGCGTCGCCGGCGCGGATGGCGGTGAGGATGCGCTCGTGTTCGCCCAGTGTGATGCGGGCCATGTCGTCGGATTTCTGCTGGTTGCCGGCGGCGAGGATGCTTTCGCGCACGCGCTCGGAGACGAAGACCAGGAACTGGCCCATGTAGGAGTTGCGCGTCGCCTCGGCGACGGTGCGGTGGAATTCGAGGTCGCTGCGCAGCCAGGCGACGCTGCCATAGGGGGCGGCGCGCATGCCGGCCAGCGCATCGCTCATGGCGGCGAGATCGGTTTCCGAGCGCCGCTTGGCGGCAAGGGCTGCCGCCTGCACTTCGAGGATGCCGCGCAGTTCGAACAAATTGCGGAAGGAATCGGCGCGCTGCAGCGCCTCATAGTCGATGGTCAGCACCGTCGGGTTGGTGCTCTCGACCACGAAGGCGCCACGACCCTGCTGCGACCAGATGCGGCCTTCCGAGCGCAGCCGCGCGATCGCCTCGCGCACCACGTTGCGGCTAACCCCAAAAGTGGTCGCCAGCGCCTGCTCGGTCGGCAATTGGTCGCCTGGCTTCAGCCGCCCCTGCGCGATCTCGCGCGAGATGGAACTCGCCACCAGGGTGGAGAGGTGTGGGCCGCGATTGACCTTGTCGAGTTTCAGCGTCATCGCTCACCTATAGTCGACGGCGGATGCGGACGCCAGAATGCGGCCGTTGCTCAGGATATGGCTGGGATCGAACGCCTCCTTGATGCCGGCGGCAAGCTCGAGCGTCACCGGATCGATGCGTTCGAGGAAGGCCTTCTGCTTGACCCGGCCGATGCCGTGCTCGGCGCTGATCGAGCCGCCATAGCGGTCGACGACGGCAAAGATCTCGGCTTCAGCCTGCTCGAACAGATGCTCGATCGCTTCCACGCCCATGCCCTCCGGCGGCACGACGTTGAGATGGATGTTGCCGTCGCCGACATGGCCATAGGTGACGGCCAGCGCGTCCGGGCGCGCCTGCTCCAGCGCGGCCAGTGAGTCGGTGACGAAATCGGCGAGTTTCGAGATCGGCACCGAGACGTCGGTGCGCAGGTAGCGGCCGCCACGGCCCTGCCGCTCGACCATGATCTCGCGATAGAGCCACAGGCGCTCGCCTTGCGCCCGCGTCGATGCAACGAGGCCGTCCTCGACGATATCGGCGGCGCCGCCGAGAAACCCCAGCAGCATGGCCGAGAGGTCGATCAGCCCACCGGAGGACACCTCGATCAGCACATAGGCCGGGTAGGGCTTGTCGAGCGGGTCGGCAAAATCCTTGCCCTCGCGCATGGTGATCTCGATGCCGCCGCGCAGGATCAGTTCGAAGGCGGTGAGCAGGTCGCTGCAATCGCGCCGGGCGCGGGCATAGAGCGCCATCGCATCCTCGACGGAGCGTAAGCCCACCAGCGCGGTCTCGATCTGCGTCGGCTTGGGAAACAGCTTCAGCGCCGCCGCGGTGACGATGCCGAGCGTGCCTTCCGAGCCGATGAAGATCTGCTTGAGGTCGTAGCCGCGATTGTCCTTGCGCAGCACTTTCAGCCCGTTCCAGATGCGGCCGTCGGCCAGCACCACTTCGAGGCCCAGCACAAGGTCGCGCGTCATGCCGTAGCGCAGCACGTTGAAGCCGCCGGCATTGGTGGCGACATTGCCGCCGATGCGGCAGCTTCCTTGCGCGCCGAAGGTGATCGGCAGCAGGCAGTCGCTGTCTTCGGCGGCACGCTTGGCGTCCTCGAGGATGCAGCCGGCCTCGACCACCATGGCGAAGTCGATCGGGCTGATCGAGCGGATCCTGTTCATGCGTTCCAGCGAGATGACGATCTCGCCGCCATCGGCCGCCACCGCCGCACCGACGAGGCCGGTCAGGCCGCCTTGCGGCACGACCGGGATGCGTTCGGCATGGCAGAACCGCATCAGCGCCGACATCTCTTCGACCGAGGACGGCCGCGCCACCGCCAGCGGCCGGCCGAAATGGTCGCCCGACCAGTCGCGGCTGTAGCGCGCCAGGTCTTGCGGCTCGGTCAGCAGCCCGCCATTCGGCAGCACGCCGGCCAGGGCTGCGATCAGCGATGCGGAGGTGGGCGGCACGGCATTCATGGATTGACTCTGGACCCCTGGGGAAAACGACTGGACAACCACCATTCTTGTCGTGTTATCATACAACCCTGATTTAGAACATCAAGCGAGGTCACGTTCCAACCAGCTGTTTGATGTGGACGGTCAGACCAGCAAATCCCTGAATTCGGAGGACTTTCCCAATGAGCGACGCCCCGGGCTTTCGCTATATGCACACCATGATCAGGGTGCTCGACCTCGACAAGTCGATCGCCTTCTATACCGAGGTTCTCGGCATGACCTTGCTGCGCCGCGACGACTATCCCGGCGGCAAGTTCACCAATGCCTTTGTCGGCTACGGTCCCGAGGACAAGGAGGCCGTCGTCGAACTGACGCTGAACTGGGGCAGGGAAGAGCCCTATGAGATCGGCAACGGCTTCGGCCATCTGGCGCTCGGCGTCAACGACATATACGCCGTCTGCGCCGAGCTCGAAAAGCGCGGCGCCAAGATCCCGCGCAAGCCGGGGCCGATGCAGCACGGCACCACCCACATCGCCTTCGTCGAAGACCCGGACGGCTACAAGATCGAGCTGATCGGCCTCGACACGATGTGACCTGACCAAGCGGGGTCGCATCGGGCTTGTGATGCGACCCCGTCCTGCCCGCGCTGGCTTGGGAGGCGGGATCACTTGATGACCGCGATCTTGCTGCGGTCGATGGTGATGGCGACGGCGGCGATGAGCACCGCGCCGAACACCATGTTTTCCAGGAAAATGTTGACGCCGACAAAGGTCATGCCGATGCGCACGATCGAGATGATCAGCGCGCCGACCGCCGTGCGCGCGACGCCGCCCAGCCCGCCGGTGATGGCGGTGCCGCCGACGATGACGGCGGCGATGGCCGGCAGCAGCAGCTGGTTGGCCAGCACCGGCGAGCCGCTCGACAGCCGCGCCGCCAGCACGACGCCGGCGACAGCGGCCAGCATGCCGGAGGCGGCGAAGGCGATGATCTTGGTGCGGTCGACATTGATGCCCGCCGCCCAGGCGGCCGGCTCGCCGGCGCCGACGGCGATCGCCTGGCGGCCAAAGCGCGTGTAGCGCAGCGCCAGAAAGGCGGCGATGCCGATGACCGCCGAAATCAGCACCACCACCGGAACGCCGCCGACCGTGGCGTTGATCCAGGCGGTGTTTTCGCGGCCCGCCTCCTCGATGGTGATGGCGCGGCCGTTGGAGACCCACAGCGCCAGCCCGGTGACGACGCCGCCGGTGGCGAGAGTCGCCACGAAGGATGGGACGCGCAGCTTGACATGGACGATGCCGCTCAGCGTGCCGAAGGCGAGGCCGGACAGGATCGCCACCGGAAACGCGGCAAGCCCAAACGAGGGCAGCAACTGCGCCAGGATGACGCTCGCCAGCGAGGCGACCGCCTGGATCGACAGGTCGATGCCGCCGAGCAGGATGGCGAAGGTGACGCCGGTCGCCAGGATGAACAGAACGGCGGTGTTGGCGAACAGCAGCGACACGGTCTCGCCGGTGAGGAAACCGGGCGCGGCGATCTCGATGATCAAAAGCAGCGCGACAAGCAGGACCAGCGGAATGGCACCTTGCGTCCACTTGCCTTCAAAGATCCGCCTGATGGAGGTTTCGTTCATCGGCTCACACCATCGCTCGCAAGAGGTCCACTTGCTTAGGCTTCTTGCCCGGGCTGGCGTCGAAACGCGCGGTGATCTCGCCGTCGCGCATCACCAGCACCTGGTGCGACAGGCCGATCGTCTCCTCCAGCGTGTCGGAAATCAAAAGGATCGCCACGCCTTGCGCGGAGAGATCGCGCACCAGCTCGTAGACCTCCTCCTTGGCGCCGACATCGAGGCCGCGCGTCGGGTGGTCGAGCACCAGGATGCGCGAGCCCGCCGTCATCCAGCGCGCCAGCACCACCTTCTGCTGGTTGCCGCCGCTGAGCTTGCGGCAGGCGGCATCGGGACCCGGCGCCTTGATGCGCAGCCGCTTGATCCAGTCGGCGGCGAGCCGGCGCTCCTTGCCATAGTCGATGGCGCCATGGCGCATGACGCTAGAGAGATCGGCGAGCGAAATGTTTTCCGCGATCGACAGGAACATCACCAGGCCTTCGAGCCGACGCTCGCGCGGCACATAGCCGATACCCTTGCGCACCGCCGGTTCCGGCGAGCCGAAATGCACGGGATCGCCAGCGATCTTCATCTCGCCGGCATCGTGCTGCAGGAAGCCGCCGATGGTGCGCGTCACCTCCTCACGGCCGGAGCCGACGACGCCGGCAATGCCGACGATCTCGCCGGCCCTGATTTTCAGATCGACGCCGTGATAGGCGCCGTTCGCACCAAGCCCCTTGGCCTCGACCATGACGGTCTCGCGCGGCTGCTGCTGGCGGGCCTCGCGATAATATTCGGCCTGCAGGCCGCGCCCGACCATGATCTCGTGCAACTCCGGCGCGGTAACCTCGGCCGCGCGGTGTTCGGCGACGACCGCGCCGTCCTTCATCGTGTAGACGCGGTCCGATATTGCCAGCACCTCATCAAGACGGTGTGAGACGAAGACGAAGCTGGCGCGGGATTTGAGCGAGCGCACACGCGCGAACAGCACTTCGATGTCGGCGGCGTTGAGCACTGAGGTCGGCTCGTCGAGCAGGATGAGCAACTGCCGTTCGACCACTTCCTCAAGCGTCAGCGCCTTGGCAAGCTCGACCATCTGGCGCGCCGCGAAGGTGAGTTCGGAGGTGCGCGCCGTGACATCGATGTCGATGCCGATCTTGGCCAACTGACGGCGTGCGGCGGCGTTCATGGCGCGCCAGTTGACGATGCCGAAGCGGGTGAAACGGTCTTCCTCACCGAGATAGATGTTTTCGGCGACCGTCAGGTTGAGCACCAGCGACTGTTCCTGGAACACCATGCCGATGCCATGCCGGGCCGCGTCGCGCGGACTGCGCATGCGCAGCTGTTCGCCGTCCAGCGTCAGGCTGCCGCCATCGGGCCGATAGCTGCCAGCCAGCACGCGCATCAGCGTCGACTTGCCAGCGCCGTTCTCGCCGATCAGCCCGACCACCTCGTTGGGTCGCACCTCGATCGAGACGTCGCGCAAGGCCTGGACGCCGGGAAAGTTCTTGATGATGTGGGACGCGTTCAGCATGGCGCTCACTTGACGATCCGCAGACGCACGCGGTCGAGCGACAGCGCCACCGCGGCGATGATCATCAGGCCCTGTACCGTCTGCTGGATGTAGGGCGAGATGCCGAGCAGGATCATGCCGTTGGCCAGCACGGTGACGATCAGCACGCCTACAGCCGTGTTGACCACACCGCCTTCGCCGCCGGTCAGCGCCGTGCCGCCGACGACCACGGCGGTGACGGCCGCAAACAGCCTGCCGTCGCCGATGACCGCGTGCGACTGGCCGAGCTGCGCGGCGGCAAGCACGCCTGATATGCCGAAGAAGAAACCGGCCAGCGCAAAGGCGGTGATGCGCACGCGGGTCACGTTCACTCCGGAGAGCTTGGCGACATCCTCGTCGCCGCCGATCGCCAATATGTGGCGCCCGAGCTTGGTGTGATACTGGATGATTGCGGCGAGCAGGAACGCTGCAAATGCGACCCAGACCGCCACCGGCAAGCCAAGGAAACGGTGCAAGGCCAGGTCGCGGATCGAGGCGTCGTTGAGGCGGATCGCCGAGCCGCCGAGCATATAGACTGACAGGCCAAGGCCGATGAACCACATGCCGAGCGTCGCCATGAAGGAGGGGATGCGCAGCATGGTCTGGACGAGACCGCTGACGAACCCCATCGCGGTGCCGGCGACGATCGCGGCGAGCACCGCCCACCAGCCATAATTATTGCCGTTGCTGTCATTGGCGGCAAGCAGCACCACCACCATCGCCGACACCGACAGCGTTCCCTCGACGGAAAGGTCGATGCTGCCCATCAGGATGATGAAGGTCAGCCCCATCGCCAGTGTCAGCGGCACGGCGGCCGAGTTGGCGAGCCGCACCAGATTGCGCAGTTCGATGAAATTGGGATTGGCGATGGCGATGAGTACGCAGAGCACGATCAGCACCGCCAGCGGCGCCAGGCTGCGCCAGCGCCTGCCGCCGAACACGGCGGCGATGCGGCCGGGGAGAAATGTCATAAGCGTCGTCCGCTCGATGTCCGAAACGGACTTCAGGGGTTCTGTATGGATTGTCAAGAAACCGCTTCCCGTCTGCTGAAAAGGGGAGCGGGCCGCCAGGGAGCAGCGGCCCGCCCGGCGGTCAGGCCCGGATCGCTCCAGTCACCCGGCCCCACAGATCGTTCCAGTCGATCTCCGGCTTGGCATCGACATTGGTCTTGTAATACTCCTCGACATTGTCGTGCGAGATCAGCACCGCCTTGCCGTAGAATTCGCGGTGTTCCGGCGGCTCCTTGGTCGGGTCGAACTTGCCGATCTTGGCGTTGTAGCCGATGGCCAGACCCATGCCGCCCTGCCAGAACGGATCGGAAGTGACCGTGCAGGCGAACTCGCCCGTGCGCACGGCATCGACCGCCGTCTTGATGCCGTCGACGCCGACGATCGGCACCTTGCCGGCGAGGTTCTCGGCGCGCAGCGCTTCCAAGGCGCCGGAGCCCATGTCGTCATTGGCGGCCCAGATGCCCTTGATGTCGTCGCCGAAGCGGGTGAGCAGATTGCCCATGAGGTCGAAGGCCTCGGTCGATTTCCAGTTGGCGACCTGGAAGTCGAGCAGCTTGATGTCGGGATTGGCGGCCAGCGCCGCGTCGAGGCCCTTCTTGCGTTCGATCGCCGCCGTGGTCGAGATCAGGCCGCCGAGCGCGACGATGCCGCCCTTGCCGCCGATGGTCTTGAACAGGATCTCGGCGATGGTCTTGCCGCTGGCGATGCCGTCGAACTCGATATGCGAGACATAGTTCGGGTTGAAGTCCTTCGGATGCAGGTCGGAAGGCTTGTTCCACTGCGTCACCACATAGGCGCCGGCCTTGGCGCAGGCTTCCACGATCGGGCGCGCGTCAGGCGTGTCGTTGGGATCGGAATTGAGCACCATGTTGCCGCCGGTCTTGGCCAGCATCGCCTTGATGTCGGCGATGCCCTTCTCGCTGTTGCCTTCCGAAACCAGCGTGACGTGTTCCAGGCCGGCCCATTTGGCGTAGGCCTCGGCGCCGGTCTTCCACACCGCGTGGTAGGGGTTGGACAACGAGCGGATCGAGGTTACCAGCGTCGGTTTGTCGGCGGCGCGCAACACGTTCGGCATGGCGAGCGCCGCAACGCCGGCGGTGGCGCCCATCATCAGCGTCCGGCGGTTGATCGTGCCGGTAAGCGTAAAATCTGTCCTGTCCTTCATTTATCGAACCTCCCGATTGAATTCTGTTTCCGCCCGGTGGCTTGCGCTGACAGCGCGGCCGGGACCTCTGATCGACGGGTTGCCAAGCTCCTCCACTTGTACGACAACCCTTCAACACGATAACCATACCCTTTCTCTTGACGCGGCACAAGCGACTTGAGATCGTTGCGTGGAGGAGAGCAGGGCACTGATTTTCGCGCTGCCAAGGGAGTGAGAATGTCGGATTACATCATTGTCGGCGGCGGTTCGGCCGGCTGCATTCTGGCCGCCAGGCTGAGCGAGGATCCGGATGTGTCGGTCACCTTGCTCGAGGCCGGCCCGCCCGACACCGACCGCTACATCCATCTGCCGGTCGGCTTCTTCAAGATGACGGCAGGGCCGCTGATCTGGGGCTATGACACGGCCCCCGGCAAGGCGATCGACGGCCGCATCATGGTCTATCCGCAGGCGCGGGTGCTCGGCGGCGGTTCCTCGATCAACGCCCAGGTGTTCACGCGTGGTTGCCCGCAGGATTACGACGGCTGGGCGGCTGACAATGGCTGTGCGGGATGGAGCTACGCCGAGGTGCTGCCCTACTTCATCCGCTCCGAGGGCAACGACACCTTCGCCGGCCCGCAGCACGGTATCGATGGCCCGCTCGGCGTGTCCAGCGGCGCGCCGCATCCGCTGACCCGTATCTTCGTCAAGGCGGCGCAGCAGGCGGGTCTTCCGTTCCGGGCCGACTTCAATGCCGGACAGCAGGAGGGCACAGGATTCTACCAGACGACGACGCGTCAGGGGAAACGCTCAAGCACGGCGGTTGCCTATCTCAAGCCGGCGCTTGGCCGCAGGAATTTGATGCTGCGCACCGACGCCACGGTGAGCCGCGTCGTCGTCGAGAACGGCCGTGCCATCGGCGTCGAGGTCATCGCCAAGGACCGCAGCGAGTTGTTGCGCGCCGCGCGCGAGGTGATCGTCACCGCTGGCGCCATCGGCTCGCCCAAACTGCTGATGCTGTCGGGCATTGGCCCGGCCGCGCATCTCGGCGCGCATGGCATCAAGGTGGTCCATGATCTGCCTGCCGTCGGCCAGAACCTGCACGATCACATGGATGTCGACGTCGTCGCCGAACTCAACGGACCGCATGGCATCGACCGCTACAAGAAGAAGCGCTGGCAGGCGGTCGCCGGCCTGGAATACGCATTGTTCGGCAAGGGGCCGGTGGCCTCCAACATCGTCGAAGCCGGCGGCTTCTGGTGGGGCGACCGCGCGGAGAAGACCCCAGACATCCAGTTCCATTTCCTGCCCGGCGCCGGCGTCGAGGAAGGCATCGGCTCGGTGCCCGGCGGCAATGGCTGCACGCTGAATTCCTATCATGTCCGCCCTCGCTCACGCGGCAGCGTCACGCTGCGCTCGGCGGATCTGCGCGACAAGCCGATTATCGATCCCAACCCCTTCGCCGAGCGCTACGATCTCGAGCGCGCCATCGACGGTATCGAGATCAGCCGCGAGATCCTGTCGCAGCCGGCTTTTTCGAAATACATCAGCCGCGAGCATCTTCCCGGCGCGGCCATGCAGGGCCGCGCCGCGCTCGAAGCCTTCGCCCGCGAACATGGACGCAGCGCCTATCACCCGGTCGGCTCGTGCCGGATGGGCGGCGATGCCGACAGCGTCGTCGATCCCGAGCTTCGTGTGCGCGGACTGCAGGGCCTGCGCGTCTGCGACTCGTCGGTCATGCCGAGCATCGTGTCGTCCAACACCAATGCCGCGGTGGTCATGATCGCCGAGAAGGCAGCGGATCTGATTGCCGGGCGAGGCCCGCTGCCGCCGGTGACGGCCTAGTCGTCGTCAAACATCTCGCGCGGCGGAAAGTCTGGGCGGCTGTAGTCCACCACAATAAACTTGCCGCCCTGGTAGCGCTCGACCACCGGATTGTCCGTCACCTTGCCGCGCACGCGCTCGGCCTGGCTGTCGGAACTGTCGAGCGGCGTCCAGCCGATCTTGTCCCTGGCATCGTGCCGCCAGAAACCGCGGCTGTTGTTGGACTGACCCCAGATGACGGAGCAATCGACACGCTCCGCCGCTGCGCAGCGCTCGATCAGCCGCACGAAATCGTCATGCGATATCCAGGTCGACAGGATCCGTTCGTCCGGAACTTCCGGCAGCACCGAGCCGATGCGGATCAGCACGCTTTCCACCGCATGTTTGTCGAAGTAGAGCCGTGCCAGCATTTCGCCATAGGCCTTCGACAGGCCGTAATAGCCATCGGGCCGCAGCAGGCAGTCCTGATCGAGAATCTCTGTTCGCTCGTAAAGGCCGACCGCATGCACGGACGAGGGAAACACCACGCGCGCCTTCTCCCGGCGCGCCGCCTCGTAGATGTGGAAGGCGCCGCGGAAATTGGGGCCAAGCACCGTCTCGAAGGATTGCTCGGTGGAGATGCCGCCGAAATGCAGGATCAGCCCGCAGCCCTCGGCCAGATCGTTCACCGCCTGCTGGTCCTCGAGATCGGCGATGGTGAAGCTTGCGTTTGGCGGCAGCGGGATCGGCAATGGCGCGACATCGGTTAGCCGCAAAGTCCAGCCAAGTGCCGCCAGCCTGGCTGACAGCAGGCGCCCGATCGTGCCGGAGGCTCCGGTCAACAGCACCGGTTTGTCGGTCCGCATCACATCCTGTCCTTTCGCCGATACCGCCGATATGTTCGCGCTGATATGGCAAGGCGAATGAAGACTGGTCGCCGCGAACAGGCCGCCAATGTCATCATATCACCGTATAAATAATGGGTTGCCAAGGACAGCGGTTCGTTTATTGCTTGGTGGCGATGAAACGTTCCTTTGGCCTTCCCCCGCAGATCAGCCGCACGGCGCAGGTTGCCGACTGGTTTGCGCGCGAAATACGCGCCGGCTATATGACCAGCGGCGAGAAACTGCCGACCGAGCAGGAACTGATCGCGCAATTCGGGGTCAGCCGCACGGTGATCCGCGAAGCCATGGCTTCGCTTCGGTCGGAGGGCCTTGTCGTCAGCCGCCAGGGCTCCGGCGTGTTCGTCGCCGACCATGAGGCCAACACCACGTTTCGTATCGTCTCCGATGAGCTGCACTCGCTGGCGGAAGTCCAGAACGTGCTGCAGCTTCGGCTTGCCGTGGAACAGGAAGCCGCCGGCATTGCCGCCGAGAAGCGCAGTGACGACGACCTTGCCCGCATGCGCGATTGCCTCGATGCCATCGACGCCTCGATCGCGGCGGGCGAGAGCGCCATCGAGCCGGACTTTGCCTTCCACCGGGCGATCGCCTCGGCCACCGGCAATCCCTATTTCGAACGCTTCATGCATTTTCTCGGACCTGTCCTCATTCCGCGCCAGCTGATGCGCCCGCGCGACGAGACGCCGGAGCAGCGGCGGCACTATCTGGAACAGGTCCAGATGGAGCACCGCCGCATCTATCAGGCCATCGAGCGGCAGAATGTCGAAGCCGCCCGCTTCACCTTGCGCGAGCATCTGGAGGCGGGGCGGGAACGCTATCGCCGCATGGTCGACGGCTCGGCCAGGTCGTAGCGCGCCGTCAACTCCGGTCTTCGATCCGCAAATCATCCCGTCCTACGCCAGCTCCGCGACCGGCATCTTGCAAGACTGCATGAGATCGGCGAGCTGCCGCTCTTCGTCATCAGTCAGGTCGAGAAGCGGTGACCTCACCGGCCCGCAGCCAATGCCGGCAATGCGCGCGCCGGCTTTGACGATCGACACGGCATAGCCAGCGCGCCGGTTGCGGATGGCCAGATAGGGCAGGAAGAACGAGCGGATGAGGTCGTCGACTTCCGTCTTGTGGCCAGCCCGCAACGCATTGAAGAAGCGCAGCGCGATCTCGGGTGCGAAATTGTAGATCGCCGACGAATAGGTCGTCATGCCGATGGCGGCTGCCGCACTGGCATGGACCTCGGCCGTCGGCATGCCGCCGATGAAGACCAGCCGGTCGCCCATGCGATAGCGCGTGGCAGTAAGCAACTCGATGTCGCCGACACCGTCCTTGAAGCCGATCAAATTCGGGCAATCCTGCGCCACACGCTCGAGCGTCTCGGGCGTCAGAATGGCATTGTCCCTGTTATAGGCGATCACGCCGATGCCGACCGCGCGGCAGATGGCGGTGAGGTGCCGGCGCAAGCCCTCCTGCTCGGACTTGACCAGATAGGGCGGCAGCACCAGCAGCCCGTCGGCGCCATTGGCCTCCGCCGCCTTGGCGAACTCCACCGCCATATGCGTGCCGTAGCCGACGCCGGCGAGCAGCGGCAGGTGATCAGGCACTTCGTCAGACGCCGCCCGCACGACGCGCTTATATTCCTCGAGCGTCAGCGAGAAGAATTCGCCGGTGCCGCCGGCGGCAAAAAGCCCGCTCGCTCCAGCAGCGCCTTGGCTGGCGACATGGGCGCGATAGCCGTCTTCATTGAAGGCGCCGTCCTCATCGAAAAAGGTCAGCGGAAAGGACAGCAGCCCGCGGCCAAGGGATTGGGTCAGTTCGGTGGGTGAAAACGTCAAGACGAATACTCCGTGCGAGGGGCCGGCCGATGGTGGTCGGGCCGGCGGGATTGGTTCAGCCGTGGTTTGCCGGCAGGTTCATACGAGGCCCGGCCGCACTTCCGCCGCGGCGGCGTCGATCGCCCTGGTGCCGAGGCCCGACTTGACGATGCGGATCAGTTCCTCCTCGCTGGTGTCGGCCGTCGACGCGTCGAGCGCGACCTCGCCCGAATGCAGGAAGTTGATGCGGTCGCAGACCTCGAAAATCTGGTTGTAGTTGTGGACGATCAGGATCACCGAGACCTGGCGCTGCTGGCGCAGATTCTGGATCAGGCCCAGCACATGCGCGCTCTCGCGCACGCCAAGCGCCGCCAGCGGTTCATCAAGCACCAGGATCTTCGGCGACGAGTAGATCGAGCGGGCCACTGCGATGCACTGGCGCTGACCGCCCGACAGAAGATCGACCGTGCTGTTGACCGAGGGGATCGTGATGCCAAGCGTATCGAGATAGAGCTGCGCCTGTTCGCGCATCTTCCTGTTGTCGAGCAGGTTCAGGCCGAGGAAGCGCTTGTGGTATTCGCGGCCGAGAAACATGTTGTGGAAGACGCTGAGGTCGCCGACAAGCGCCAGGTCCTGATAGACGGTTTCGATGCCCTGGGCGCGCGCATCGCGCGGCGAGGCGAAACGCACTTCCTTGCCTTGCGAGACGATCGTGCCGGTGTCGGGCTGGTGAAAGCCCGACAGGATCTTGATCAACGTCGACTTGCCGGCGCCATTGTCGCCGACCAGCGCCAGCACTTCGCCCTGGCGCAATTTGATCGAGACGTCGACCAGCGCGGTGACGGCGCCGAAGCTCTTGGAGATGTTGGTCATCTCCAGAACGGTTGGAGCATCGGCGGCGAGCGGTGGAATAGCTTGCGTGTTCATACGCGCCTCCGTGTGCGCAGGCGGTCGACCTGGATTGAGAGGATCATCGCCGCGATGATGGCCGCGCCGAGATAGATGTCGGATACGGTGGCCTGGGCGCCGATCATCACCAGGCCGTTGTTGAGCGAGGCGACGACAAAGGCGCCAATCAGCGCGCCGATGACGGTGCCGGAACCACCGAGCAGCGAGGTGCCGCCGATGACCGCCGCGGCGATCGCCTGCAAGGTGAGGAACGGGCTGCCGGCCTGCGGGTCGGCCGAGGTGAACTGCGCTGTGTTGATGATGCCGGCGAAGGCGGCGAAGCCGCCGGCGATCATGAAATTGTAGATCTTCATGCGGTCGGTGCGCACGCCGATCTCGCGGGCGCCGATGATGTTGGAGCCGGTGGCGATGGTGTGCAGGCCGAATGTGGTGCGGGAAAGCACCAGCGCCAACACCAGCACCAGCACCACCGCCCACAGGAAGGGCGTGAAGGCGGTAATGCCGTGCCAGGAGAGCAGCGCATCCGACGGCTGGTAGAGGCTCTGGCCGAAGATGGCGTTGAAGGGTTGCTCGACCGGCGCCACGATCGGCTGGCTGTTGTAGATCGAGACGACGATGCCTTGCAGGAAGAACAGCATGCCGACGGTGGTGATCAGCGACGGCACCTTGAAGCGCATGGTGATGATGCCGTTGATGGCACCGACCAATATGCCGATCAGCACGCCGATCAGCGCACCGACGGCCAGCGGCACGCCGTAGGTGACCGACAGCAGCGCCATGACATAGGGGGCGATCGAGAAGATGGCGCTGAGCGACAGGTCGATCTCGCCGGTGATCATCAGCATGACTTCCGCCGCGGCGATAAGGCCGAGCCGGCCGGTGTCGCGCAGCACGACGCTCATGAATTGCGGCGACAGGAAGCCGCCATCGCTGCCGAGCTGGAAATAGATGACCAGCACGATGGCGACGACGGCGATGCTGGCCTCGCGATAGCGCGACAGCAGGATCAGCAGCCTTTCCGTCATCGTGTGCGGAACCTTGACGCCGGTCTTCTTCGCAGGCTTGGTTTCTGTGGGCGGCACTCTTGTCTTCCTGATTGCGAACTTTGGGCGAAGAACCGGATCGGCGACGGGCGAAAGCCGCCAGGCCGGCAGCCGTCATCACCCCCGCCACATCACGCAAAATGACGCGGCGAGGGCAGGCGTTTCATGGTGGTGACCGCGTCAGGTCGGCTCGATGTCGCTGCGGCCTTCGAAGCGCGACTTGCCGACATAGGCGTCGACATTGTCCTTGGTCACATAGGCCTGGCTGGTGTCGCTGTTGGCCGGACCGACGAGGCCGCCGGACAGTTTGTAGAGATACATCTGCTGCACCGGCAGGAAGCCCTGCAGATAGGCCTGCTGGTCGGTGGTGAAGTTGACGTCGCCGGCCTTGATGAAGTCCAGCGTCTGCGGGAACAGGTCGAAGCCGGCCACCGCGCCGCCTCCCTTCACCAGCCCGTATTTGTTGGACACGAAACCGCAGGCATAGGTGTCGGAACCGCCGGTGCCGAACAGGCCGTTGACGTTTTTGTGGCTGAGATAATAGCTCTCGACGCGCGAGATTTCCGTTGCCGGATCCGGCCCCGTGTTGACGACATCATAGGTGACGCCGCTGTTGGAGTCCTTGATCGCCTGGATGTAGCCGTCGAGGCGCGGCTGCGTGTTGAGCGAGCCGGGCACGCCGATCGACAGCATGACATGGCCACCCTTGGGGATCAGCTTCAGCCACTTCAGCGCCGAATTGTAGCCGGACTGATAGAGCGGCTGGCCGACATAGGACAGCCGCTTGTTGGGGCTGCCGACCGGCACGTCGGCGTTGAAGGCGACAACCGGAATTCCGGCTTGCGCGGCCATGTCGGTGGCGGCGTCGAAGGCCGTCGGATCGACCAGGCACACCGCGATGCCATCCGACTTCTGCGCGATCGCCGTCTGCATGGCGCTGACCATTTCGGAGACGACGTTCTTCTGCGACCCCGTCCACTGATAGCTGCAACCGAAAGCGGCGCAGGCATCCTGGATGCCGTAGACAGTCGGGGTGAAGAACTGGTCGAGCGTCACATGGCAGACGAAGTGGAACTTGTAGGGCTTCTTCGGCAGCCCGGGCGATGAATCGGCTGCCCGAGCCGCGCTGACGCCGCCGGCCAGGCCGGCACCCGCCAGTCCGCTGGCGAGGCCAGCAGCACCCAGGCCGAACTTCCCAGCCAGCGCGAAAGCGCTGCGCCTGGAGATGGCGGCATTCACCATCTCGATGTGATTTTTCGTTTCGTCGTCCATGCGTTCCTCCCTCTTCGTTTTGTAGGCGTCGCTACATTTGTCGTCTGGTTACATTGTTATATGACAACTTTTGTGTCAATGGTCTTTCGCCGCCGAATTCAGGACGGACGCTCTCGGTCCGAATGGCGCGAAGACGGCCCTTTGGCCGGCACGAATGGACGATCAGGGATTACAGGAAGAGAAAATGGCTGAAATCGAATTCAGGGCTGTCGCGAAGAATGGCCTGAAGGTGACGACGATCGGACTCGGCGGCACCGGCCTGGGCAACATGTATCGCGCAGTCGACACCGACGCCGCGGTGAAGACCGTGCAGGCGGCCTATGACAATGGCATCCGCTATTTCGACACCGCGCCGGTCTATGGCTTTGGCGTCAGCGAGACGCGGCTTGGCCTGGCGATCAAGTCGCTGCCGCGTGCGGACATCGTCATCTCGTCGAAGATCGGCTACGACCTCGTGCCGATCCCGCCGGAAGAGCTGATGCCGGCCTTGTGGGACCAGCCCGGCTCCTTCCGCGCCGAGTTCGACTATTCGCGCGATGCGGTGATGCGCTCGCTCGAAGGTACGCTGAAACGCCTCGACACTGACCATGTCGACATGGTCTCGATCCATGATCCCGACGAGGCGATCCATTTCGGCCCGGGTGAGGATCCCTATGCGCGCAGCCGGTTTAAGGAGGCCATGGATGGCGCCTATCCGGCGCTCGACGAACTGCGTTCGCAAGGCGTCATCAAGGCGGTCGGTGTCGGCATCAACCAGTGGCAGATGCTGTCCGATTTCGTCGTCGCCGGCGCCTTCGACTATTTCCTGCTCGCCGGCCGCTACACACTGCTGGAACAGGAGCCGCTGGCGACCTTGCTGCCGCTTTGCGAACAGCGCGGCACCAGGATCATCACCGGCGGTCCCTACAATTCCGGCATACTGGCAACGGGCGCGGTCAAGGGCGCGACCTTCAACACCAGGCCGGCGCCCGAGCCGGTGCTCGAACGCGTGCGCCGCATCGAGGCGATCTGTGCCAGCCACAAGGTTTCGCTGCCGGCGGCCGCTCTCCAGTTCCCGCTCGGCCATCCCCTGGTGTCGAGCGTCATCCCGGGCGCCCGTTCAGTCGAGGAGCTGAAGCAGAATCTGGCCTATCTGCGAGAGGATATTCCGCCGGCGCTGTGGGCTGATCTCAAGCAGGCCGGTCTCATCGAAACCGACGCGCCCGTTCCCACCGTGTGACGGCGCATCGCCCTGCCGTCACGTGGGCTTGTCGTCCGGATGGCCAAGCTCGCAGAACCAGCCGCCGAGATATTTTACCGACGGCCGTTTCGGATCGGGAATGGGGGTCTTGGCCTCCACGGCGGCGCGGAACGGTTCGGCGCTGTCCTGCGGAATGAATCCCAGATGGTTGGCGCCGCTGTTGTCGACCATCTTTAGCTTATTGTCGGAAATACCGAAGGAGATCGTGTGGCCGACGCGCGGCGCCGTCAGCGATGCCTCGACCAGCCGCACGCAGTCGGCGAAGGAGAGGTATGACCACAGCATGCGGCGGTCCGCCGGTTCGGGGAAGGACGAGAAGATGCGCAGGCACGCCGTCTCGATGCCGAACTTGTCCCAGTAGAGCCGGCTGAGGCTCTCGACGAAATTCTTCGAGACACCATAGAGGCTGTCGGGGCGCACCGGTGCGTCGACGCCGATATGCGCCTCGACCTCGTGATAGCCGATGGCGTGCACCGAGGAAGCGTAGATGACACGCTTCACGCCGTGTTTCCGGGCGCCTTCGTAGATGTGGTAGGAGCCGCGGATACTGGAATCGAGGATGGTCTGCCATTCGCATTCGAGCGGCGCACCGCCGAAGTGAACGATCGCGTCGCAATCCTTGGTGGCCGCGATCGTCGCTTCCATGTCGGCGAGATCGAACACCGCTTCTTCCTCGTGCGGCGCAAGATCGCCGAACGGCTCGCGCCCCGCCAGCCGGATCGTCTTTGCCAGCGGCACCAGGCCCTTGCGCAGCTCCGAGCCGAGACGGCCGGCGGCGCCGGTGATCAGGATACGGTCGTAATGCGGCATCATCTACTCCACTTGTGCGACGGCGGCGTTGATCCGCACGATCGCCTCGGTCAGCACCTCTTCGCTGGTCGCGGTTGAGATGCGAAAATAGGGTGAAAGTCCATAGGCGGCACCCGGCACCGATGCCACGCGGCCTTCGTTCAAGAGATAGTTTGCGACCGCCGCATCGTCGTCCAGCACGACGCCCCCGGGCGTCCTGCGGCCGATCAGGCTGGCGCAGCCGATATAGGCGTAGAAGGCGCCGTCCGGCGGCGACAGCGTCAGTCCGTTGATCTTTCGGATGCCATCGACGACCAGATCGCGGCGTGCCTCGAACGCTTGCCGGAAACGCGCCACCTCGTCCTGCGGGCCGTTGAGCGCGGCCACCGTCGCCGCCTGCGCGATCGAGCAGACGGAGGTGCAGGACTGGCTCTGGATCGTCGACATCGCCTTCACCAGCGGCGCCGGCCCGGCCGCATAGCCGACACGCCAGCCGGTCATCGCATAGGATTTCGAGACGCCGTTGACGACCAGCGTTCTATCCCTGAGTTCCGGGCAGGCCTTGCCGAAGGAGACGAATTCGCGGCCGTCGAAGAGGATGTGCTCGTAAATCTCGTCGGAGAGGATGAGGACTTGCGGATGCCTTGCCAGAACCGCGCCGAGCGCCTTGAGATCGGCTTGCGAATAGACCGCGCCGGACGGGTTGCCCGGCATGTTGAGGAAAAGCCATTTCGTCCTTGGCGTGATGGCCTTCTCCAGCACATCAGGCGTCAGCCGGAAGCCTGATGTCTCCGGGCATTCGACGGTGACGGGCGTGCCGCCGAGCAGCTTCACCATTTCGGGATAGGAGACGAAATAGGGCGCCGGCAGGATGGCCTCGTCGCCAGCTTCCAGCGTCGCCATCAGCGCATTGAAGATGATCTGCTTGGCGCCGTTGGCCACGACGATGTTGTCGGCCGTGTAATCCAGCCCGTTTTCGCGGCGGAACTTGCCGGCAATGGCTTCGCGCACCTCGGCGGTGCCGGCCGCACCGGTGTAGAGCGTCTGTCCTGCCTTCGCCGCGAAATGGGCGGCATCGATGATGTGGCTGGGCGTCGGGAAATCCGGTTCGCCAAGGCCGAGATCGATCACGTCGACACCCTTGGCGCGCAGCGCCTTGGCGGCCTGCGAGGCCGCCATGGAGGCCGAAGGCTTCACCGCCGACAGGCGCGAGGCAATGTAGCTCATTTGCCGTCCTCCGAAATGTATTCCTTGGAGCGGTCGTTCGCCCGCGCCTCGGTGCTGCGTTTGGCCGGATCGCCATAGCCGCCGCCGCCCGGCAATTCGAGGATCAGCCGCCGGCCGGCCGGAACATGCTGCCAGCCCTTGGGCCGCATCTGCGTGCCGTCGTCCAGTCTGACCACGCCGGCAACGCCGGGATCACCGCCATTGCGGCCATGGGCCGGGTGGTTGACGCGGTCGAACATGGCCGAGAAATCGAATTCGTGGCCTTCCAATGCGGCGATCTCGATCACCTGTCCGAGGCCGCCACGGAATTCGCCGTCGCCGCCCGAGTCCGGCCGCAGCTCCTTGCGCCAGATGACGATCGGCCCGGTGTGCTCCGTCGCCTCGATCGGCATGGTGTGGACGCCGGAGGGGAAAGCCGTCGCCGACAGGCCGTCAAGGCCGGGACGCGCGCCCATGCCGCCGGAATTGAACATCAGCACTTCGGCGCGACGGCCCTGGCCGCCCGTGACCGGCCGCACCGAGATGTGGATGTTCCACAGCGCCCCGGCGCCTTCGGCCAGGATCTTGCCCGGCAAGGCCTGGGAGAGCGCGCCCAGCACGAGATCGGGGACCATGTGGCCGAATATGTGCCTGAGCGCCACCGGCGCCGGCCGCACCGCGTTCAGGATGTTGATAGGCGACGTCACCGTGAAGAAGGCGAGCGAGGCGGCGTTGTTGGGAATGTCGGGCGCCACCACGCATTTCAGCGCGTAGCAGGCATAGGCCTTGCTGTAGATGATCGGGCAGTTGATGCCCCACCGGCTCATCGGGTCGGTGCCGGTGAAATCGACCTCGACATGGTCGTCGCGGACCGAGACCTTTGCCGCCAGTTTGACCGGCGCGTCATAGCCGTCGGTGACGAGTTCGTTCGACCAGCTGCCTTTGGGCAGCGCCTTGATGCGCTCGAGCATGGCGTCGCGTGTGCGCGAGAAGATGAAATCGCCAAGCCCGTCGAGCGAGGAGAGCCCAATCTCCTTCATCATGTCAACGAGGCGGCGATGGCCGACCTCGTTGCAGGCTGCGAGCGAATAGAAATCGCCGACGACCTGGTTCGGCTCGCGGACATTGGCGCGCAGGATGCGGACGAGGTCGAGATTGACCTTGCCCTTCTCGGCGAACTTCATGATCGGGATCTGGATGCCTTCCTCGTAGACCGACTTGGCGTCGGCGCCGAAACCGCGTCCGCCGACGTCGACGACATGCGCCGTGCAGGCGAAGAACGCCACCAGCTCGCCGTTCAGGAAGGACGGCGACACCATGGTGATGTCGTGCAGATGGCCGGTGCCCAGCCAGGGATCGTTGGTGACATAGGTGTCGCCTTCGAACATCTCCTCGCGTGGGATCGCGTTCATGAAATGCAGCACGGCCTCGGCCATGGTGTTGACATGGCCGGGCGTGCCGGTCACCGCTTGCGCCAGCATCTGGCCGCGTGGGTCGAACACGCCCGCCGACAGGTCGCCGGATTCGCGCACCGAGGTCGAGAAGGCGGTGCGCAGCAAGGTCAGCGCCTGCTCCTCGACCACCGAGATCAACCGGTTCCACATCACCTGCATGCGGATGTCGCCGATGTCGCTCATGACTGGCTGCCTTTGCGGATCAGAAGGATGGCGCCGTCGCTCTGGATGACGGCGTCGAAACTGGTGGTGACGACGGTGGACGTCTCGCGTTCGACGATGACCACCGGCCCGGCGACGCGATCGCCGGCGCAGAGCGTATCGCGTTCGACGATGCCGTAGGTCTGCGGCTCGCCGCTCGCTGGATCGAAGACGGCACGGGTCGTGGCCGGCTGGCTGGTTCGAGTGCCTGCCGTGAGTTCATGCCTGGCCACATCAGGTCGGATATCCGTCGCCTTGACCGACCAGGTGACGATCTCGATTTCCAGCCCGTCGAGCCCTTCGATGGCGCGGCCGAAGAAGCGCTGGTAGTTCGCCTCGAACAGGTCCTTCAGCCGTGTCACGGCATCGTCGCCGAATGGCTCATCCGGCACCGGCACCGGGATTTCCCAGCCCTGGCCGGCATAGCGCATGAAGGCGGTGATTTCGCATGTGATGCTGCCGCTGGCGCCGCTGCGCACGAAGCTTTCGGCCGATGCCTTGAGCTCGCCGAGCAGCGCATTGACCCCGGCCGGCTTGAAACGCGACAGCCGGGTCAGCTTCGACGCCAGCGCCTCGTAGCCAAACGGTGCCTTGAGGAAGCCGATCGCCGACCCGACGCCCGCGCCCTTGGGCACGATGCAGCGTTCGATGCCGAGTTTTTCACAGAGCCTTGCCGCGTGCAGGGGAGCAGCACCGCCAAAGGCGATCATCAGATTGTCGGAAATGTTCTTGCCGTTCTCGACCGCGTGGACGCGGGCGGCATTGGCCATGTTTTCGTCCACCACCTCGCAGATGCCGAAGGCCGTCGACATGGCGTCGAGCGACAGGCGCTCGCCGACATCGCGCAGGATCGCCTGTTCGGACGCGGCCGTATCGAGCCGTATCGCGCCGCCGGCAAAATTGTCGGGGTCGAGCTTACCCAGCACCAGATCGGCGTCGGTGATTGCCGGGCGCTTGCCACCCCGGCCGTAGCAGGCTGGCCCCGGCTCCGAGCCGGCACTTTCAGGGCCGGTCTGGATCCGGCCCATGGCGTCGACCCAGGCGATCGAGCCGCCGCCGGCACCGATCTCGATCATTTCGATGACCGGTATAGAGATCGGCATGCCCGAGCCCTTGCAGAAGCGGTAGGTGCGCGCCACTTCGAAGGTTCTGGCCGTGCGCGGCGCAAAATCCTCGATCAGGCAGATCTTCGCGGTGGTGCCGCCCATGTCGTAGGAGACGACCTTTTCCAGGCCGAAGCGCCTGGCGATATCCGCGGCGAAGATGGCGCCGCCGGCCGGCCCGGATTCGACCAGGCGCACTGGGAATTCCGAGGCGGTTTCCACCGAGATCAGGCCGCCGCCGGAATGGATCATGAAGACCGGGCATTCGGCGCCCATCTCCTTCAGCCGTGTCTGGAAGCGGGCGAGATAGTCGGCCATCTGCGGCCGCACATAGGCGTTGGCGCAGACCGTGTTGAAGCGCTCGAACTCGCGCATCTGCGGCGACACTTCGGCGCTGATCGAAATCGGGATGCTGAGCTTGCGGGACAGGATGTCGCGCGCACGGCGCTCATGCGCCGGATTGGTGTAGGCGTGGATGAAGCCGATCGCCACGGAACCGAAGCCGCCGGCGGCGATCCGTCCGGCAATCTCCTCCAGGGCGGCTTCGTCGAGCGGCTGCAGTTCCTGTCCCTCGGCGCCGATGCGGCCCTTGACCGTGAAGCGATGCTCGCGCGGGATGAGCGGCGTCGGCAGCTGCAGGTTCAGATCATATTGCTCGAAGCGGTTTTCCGTCCGCATCTCGATCACGTCGCGAAAGCCTTCGGTGGTGATCAGCGCGGTCTTGGCGCCGCGCCGCTCGATCAAGGCGTTGGTGGCGAGCGTCGTGCCGTGGATGATGATGCCGATCTCGGCAGGCGAAATGCCGGCATCGCGCGTGACGACGGCAATGCCGTCGAGGATCGCCTGCTCGGGCGCCGCGTAATTGGTCAGCACCTTGGTCGAGAACAGCGTCCCCCTGAGGTCAAGGGCGATGTCGGTGAACGTGCCGCCTATGTCAGCGCCAAGACGGATGTCGTCGATTCCTGAGGTCATGCCTTGGCCTTCTGCGAAGCGAGCGCGGCTTCGCGCATCTGGGAGAGGGTCTGCCGGGGCGTCAGCGCTTCGGGCGAGATGGCGATGTCGAGGACGGCGCCCGTCGTCGAGCTGAGCGCCCGCCCGAAGGCGGCTGCGAAACCCCCGGTGGATTCGATCCGTTCGGCGTGGAAGCCATAGGCTTTCGCCAGCGCCACGAAATCCGGGTTTTCGAGCGATGTTCCCGAAACGCGGGCCGGATAGTGGCGCTCCTGATGCGCACGGATGGTGCCGTAGATGCCGTTGTTGATGATCAACACGATCGGCTGCGCGCCGGCCTGCATGGCGGTGCCGAGTTCCTGGCAGTTCATCTGGAAATCGCCGTCGCCGGCAAAGCAGACCACGGTGCGCTGCGGGAATGCAACTTTTGCGGCGACTGCCGCCGGCAAGCCGTAGCCCATCGCGCCGGACTGTGGCGCAAGCAGCCGTGCCTGCGGCCCGAACTTGAAGAATTTGTTCGGCCACACCGTGAAATTGCCGGCGCCGTTGGTCAGGATGACGTCGGCGGGCAAGGTCTCGCGCAGCCAGGCGCTGACCGCCACCATATCCACCGGGCCGGGCTGGACCGGTGCCGCGAATGTCCCTTCATAGGCCTTGCGCGCCGCCGCGCGCCATTCCGCCCATCCACCTTTGATCGGCGTCAACGCTCTGGCGAAGGCGTTCGGGCCGGCATGGATACCAATCGTGGGCACATAGATCTTGCCGATTTCGCGGTCGGAGCCATGGACATGGATCAGTTTCTGGCGCGGCTGCGGCACCGACAGCAGCGTATAGCCGTCCGTGGTCATCTCGCCGAAGCGGACATTGATGGCCAGGATCACATCGGCGTCGCTGATCAGCTTCCTCACATGTGCCACCATGCCGACGCCCGCCTCGCCGACGAACACTGGCGAATGGTTGTCGAACTGGTCCTGATAGCGGAAGGCCGCCACGACCGGGATGTCGGACGCCTCGGCGAAGGCCTGCAGCGCCGCGCGTCCTTCCTCTGTCCAGTTGGCGCCGCCCATGAGCAGGACCGGCTTTTCCGCGGCCGCCAGCAACTTGAGCGCCGCAGCCATCGCATCCTGTGCCGGAGCGGCTTCGAAGATTGCGGCTGGCCCGCTGAGCGGGGCAGCCTCGGTCAGGGTGGTCAGCATGTCTTCCGGCAGGGCGACCACCACGGGGCCGGGCCGTCCGGTCAGGGCGGTGGTCCAGGCCCGCGCGACGATCTCCGGCAGGCGGGAGACGTCGTCGATCTCGACCGCCCATTTGGCGACGGTGCCGTAGACAGCCCGGTAGTCGATCTCCTGAAAAGCCTCGCGGCCTTTCATGTCGGTGCCGACCTGGCCGACGAACAGGATCATCGGCGAACTGTCCTGCATGGCCGTGTGGACGCCGATGCTGGCATTGGTGACGCCCGGGCCGCGCGTTACGAAGCAGATGCCGGGCGATCCGGTCAGCTTGCCGTAGGCTGAAGCCATGAACGCCGCGCCGCCTTCGTTGCGGCAAAGCACATAATCCAGCCTTCCCTGCGTGTCGTGCAGCGCGTCGAGAACGGCCAGATAGCTCTCGCCGGGCACACCGAAGCTCTTGGTGACACCGAGCGCGATCAGGCATTCGACAAGAAGGCGGCCGCCATTGCGGATCATGTTTTCGACATCCTCGGTGTGGCGGCAAGGGGACCGAGCCTGCCTTCGGATTTATACGTGCACGCTGGCGGGTCGGGGCGAAATCAAGAAATGCCGTCCATTCGAAAGTTTTTCTTTACTGTGATGATCGCAGCAGCACGCCGGGGTTCATCACGCCCAGCGGATCGAACGCGCCCTTCAACCGCGCCATAAGGTCCCGCTCCACCGCGCCACGATTGCGCTCGGCCAGGGCGATCTTGGCACGGCCAAGCCCATGCTCGGCCGCGAAACCGCCACCCATCTCCGTGGCAAGCGCCGACAGCGCCTCGGCGAACGCGCCGGCCTTGCCGCCGAAATCGCCACGCCCTTCCGGCGGCGACAGATTGTAGTGGATGTTGCCGTCGCCGAGATGGCCGAACGGGTTGATCCGCACGCCGGGCAAAATACCTTCGCAGACTTTCGCGCCGGCCTCGATGAAGCGGGCGATCGCGCCCGGCGGCACCGATATGTCGTGCTTGAGCTGTTCGCCTTCCAGACGCTGCCCCTCCGGCTGCTCCTCGCGCAGCCGCCAGAACTGCGCCCGATGCGCGCCCGATGTCGCCAGCGCGCCATCCAGGACCAGCCCTTGCTCCATGCCCCATTCCAACGCCGAATTCAGGATCTCGTCCAGGGGAACGCGGGGTGAGCCGGAAGCCAGTTCAACCAGCAGATAGACATCGCCGCGTGTCTCCAGCTGATAGGCGAGATCGGGCAAGTGCTTGAGTGCCAGTGTCAGGCCGACATCGCTGAAGAATTCGACGCCAGTGAGGAATTCGCCGGCCTCGCCGCGCAGGAAGGCGCCGAACGAAACGGCGGCGGCAAAGTCGGGCATGACCAGAAGCGCGCTCGCCTGCTGCCTTGGCGTCGGATAGAGCCTCAGAACCGCGCGCGTCACGATGCCGAGCGTGCCTTCCGCGCCGCAAAACAGTTTTCGCAATTGATAGCCGGCATTGTCTTTCTGCACCGCGCGCATCCCGTCCCAAATCGCGCCGTCCGGTGTCACCACTTCGAGGCCGAGCACCAGATCCTGCATCATGCCGTAGCGAAATGCCTGGCTGCCGCCGGCATTGGTGCCGATCAGGCCGCCGATCCTGGCGCTGCCTTCGGCGCCGAGATGCATGGGAAACATCAGGCCATGCGGCTCCAGCACCTCGTGCAGCGCGGCGAGCACGACGCCCGCTTCGACGACGATCGAGCCACTATCGAGGTCCGGTTCGCCGATCGCCGCCATGCGCGACAGCGAGACGATCACCGCGTTCGGCTGCTCCGCGACGGCGCCGCCGCAAAGCCCGGTGTTGCCGCCTTGCGGCACCACCGCCAACCCGGCCTCCCGGCACTCCTTGACGACCGCGGCCACTTCAACGGTTGTCGCGGGCCGCGCAACGCCCAGCGGCGCGACGCCATAGCGGTTGAGCCAATCGCGCTGGTAGGGCTCGGCATCGGCGCCCGAAAGCCAGCCTTTCGGCCCGAGGATCGCGCGCAAGGCGGCTGTGGGGTCAGTCATGGAAATCCCTGGGGGTGTGCATCGTGCTGAACGTTGCATCTTCAAAAATGCCGTTCAATGGCCCAGCACCTGCGACAGGAATTGTCGGGTGCGCTCGTTGCGGGACGCGGTGAAGAATTCTTCGGGCGGTGCCTCCTCGACGATCTCGCCGCCATCCATGAAGACCACCCGGTCGGCGACCCGGCGGGCAAAGCCCATCTCATGCGTGACGCAGATCATCGTCATGCCTTCGGAGGCGAGCGTCACCATGACGTCGAGCACTTCCGAAATCATTTCCGGATCGAGCGCCGAGGTCGGCTCGTCGAACAGCATGATCTGCGGCTGCATGCAAAGGGCGCGGGCGATCGCCACCCGCTGCTGCTGGCCGCCGGAGAGCTGGCCGGGAAACTTCATCGCTTGCTCGGGAATGCGGACCTTCTCCAGATAGCGCCGGGCCGTTGCCTCGGCCTCAGCGCGCGGTTGTTTGCGCACGATCATCGGCGACAGCATGCAGTTCTCCAGCACCGTCATGTGCGGGAACAGGTTGAAATGCTGGAACACCATGCCGACCTCCCGCCTGATCTCGTCGATGTTGCCGACATCGTCATTGAGCTCTGTGCCGAGCACGGTGATACGGCCGCCATTGTGCTGTTCGAGGCGGTTGATGCAGCGGATCATGGTCGACTTGCCCGAGCCGGAGGGACCGCAGACGACGATCTTTTCGCCGCGCTCCACCGACAGGTTGACGTTCCGCAACGCGTGGAACGTCCCATAATATTTGTCGAGCTTTTCGATGCGGACCGCGGGTCCGGTCGGTTGGGTCGACTTGGCCGAAATCATGTCCGCGCCTCCCTAGCGTTCGCTGACCGACATGCGGCGCTCGAGGAAGGCGCCGTAGCGGGACAGGCTGAAAACGAAGACGAAGTAGATGAAGGCGATGAAGGTATAGACCTCGACATAGGCGAAGCGCCATTCGCCGGTTCCGTAGGCGGCATTGCCGGAGGCCAGGATCTCGAAGAAGCCGACGATGACCACCAGCGAGGTCTCCTTGAACGAGATGACGAACTGGTTGATCGTCGCCGGCAGCGCGTTGCGCATCGCTTGCGGCAGCAAGATGCGGCCGATGCGCTGCCAATAGCGCATGCCAAGCGCCATGGCGGCTTCTTCCTGTCCTTTGGCAACGCCCTGCATGCCCCCGCGCACGATCTCCGCCTGGTAGGCGGAGAAGAACAGGGCCGAGCCCAGGATCACCCGGTACAGCTTGTCGCCCTGCAGCCATTGCGGCAGCGCGAAGGGCAGCACGATGGCGAATGTGAACAGGATAGAGATCAGCGGCAGCGAACGCACCCCGTCGATGATCAGGCCGGTGGTGCGCGAAATCCAGGGCAGCTCCGAGCGGCGCAGCAAGGCCAGGCAGATCGCCAGCGGGAAGCCGATCAGGCAGGTGGTGACGAAGATGAACAGGGTCAAAGCCAGCCCGCCCCAGGCTTCCTCGCCGACGAAGGGCAGGCCAAGCACGCCGCCTTTCATCAGCACGTAGAAGACGGTGGTTCCGACCCCCCAGACCAAAGCGATGCGGCGGCCCGTCCAGAAGGCGGGGATACAGCTCAGCACCGTCATCACCACCACGGCCACGCAGGCCAGCGCCGATCGCCATTGCTCCTCGAAGGGGTAGAGGCCGAAAAGGATGATGCGCCACCTGGCCGCGATCACCGACCAGCAGGCACCGGCCGCGGCCTGGCAGGCTTCGGGGCCGCCGCTGGTGGTGAACACGGCGGAGAGGACAGCCCAGTTGAGCAGCTTCCAGGCGATGAAAGCCATGATCGCCAGGGAGATCAGCGACATCAGGGCCTGAAGCGGCGTCGCGAAAAAGCGTCGCTTCAGATCCTCGAGCTTTCCGGGGGCGGGCGGAGCGCCAATCTCCATGGCTCAGCCCCTCAACTGATTGCCCTTGAGGGCAATGGCCTTGTTGAGGCGGTTGAACAGGGCGGCCAGGCTGAGATTGATGGCGAGGAAGCCCGCCATCAGGATGCCGATCACTTCGAGGGTCTGGCCGGAATGATTGATCGTCAGCGCCACGATCATGAAGAAATCCGTGAAGCCGACGGCAATGCCCATCGTGGTCGCCTTCATCAGCCAGACATACTGGTTGGCAAGGATCGGCAGCATGGCGCGCAGCGCCAACGGTAGCCGCACCAGCGTGAACACCCGCCAGGGGCTCAGGCCCAGCGAGAGTGCGGCTTCCATCTGGCCCTTGCCGACAGATTTGAAGCCGCCGCGCACGATCTCGGCGATGTAGGAACCACCATAGATCGCGATGCCGATGGCTAGCGCGGAAAACTCCGGCGGAATGCGCAGGCCACCCCTGAGGTTCAGGCCTTGCAGTGCCGGAAAGTCGATGAACGGCGCGTGGGGCAGGCGGCCGATCGCCAGGATGACCGCGGCGCAGGCAAGCGCTGCCGCCGCTGTGGCGAATTGGATGCCACGCCGCTGGCCGATTGCCTGGCTGAGCCGCGATGTGCTGCCCAGCCAGAGCGGCAGCGCGATTGCCGCGACCAAAGCCAACAGGGCCATCGCCATTGCCACGCTGCCGACATTCGGGAACGGGACGTAGAGCCCCCGGCTGGTGAGCAGAAAGCCCCAGGCTTCGTGCGCGGCGCGCGGCGGCGGCAAATGCGTGATCAGCGCGTACCAGAAGAAGACCTGGAGGATCAGCGGGATGTTGCGGAAGATGTCGACATAGGTGCGGCCGAGCAGCTGCGCCAATTCGTTGGTGGAGGTCCGTGCCAGGCCGACGATGGTGCCGACGATCGTCGCCAGGATCAGGCCGACGGTCCCCAGGAACAGCGTGTTGGTGATGCCGATGAGGAAGAACCACCAATAGGGGTCATTGGCCGTGGCCGGCAGCAGCGTGAAGTTCACGTCCCAGCCTGTCGACTTGAACAGGAAGTCGAAGCCGGAGGTGATCCCTTGCTCGGCTAAATTCCGCCGCGCGATCACGACACCGGTAAGCACCAGCGCCCCGATCGAACCGACATAGAGAACCTGCAACAGCGCGTTGCGGACCTTCTGATTTCTCAGCAGGCTGCTCATCGATCAATCTTTCTCGAAATTGCCGTTGGCTCCGCCCGGCAGAAGCCGGGCGGAGCCTGGAACAGGATGCGTTCAGACCAGATCAGTCGATGACCAGCGGGAACAGGACGCCGCCATTGTTCCACAGATTGGTCAGCTCGCGGTCCATCTTGTAGGGCGAATCCTTGCCGAGATCGCGCTCGAAGATTTCGCCGTAGTTGCCGACATTCTTGATCACCTTGTAGGCCCAGTCGTCGGAGAGCCCGAGACCCTTGCCCATGCCCGGCGTCACGCCGAGGAATTTGGCCACCTGCGGTGAGGTCGGCTTGGCCTTGATCTCGTCGACGTTCTTGGAGGTGATGCCTTCCTGTTCGGCGAAGATCAGCGTGCTCAGCGTCCAGTTGGCGATGTCGACCCAGTTGTCGTCGCCTTGCCGCATGATCATAACTTCGGGCTCGACCGCCAGCACGTCGGGCAGGATGACATGGTCTTCGACCTTGCCCTTGGCGATGCGCGCAATGGCCAGCGTCGGACCCCACTGCGCATAGAGATCGCAGCGTCCCGAGAAATAGGCCTGCTCGAGCTCCTCGGTCTTTTCGATGAGCACCGGCTCGAGCTTGATGCCGAGCTTGGCCGAATAGGCCGCGACCTGCTGCTCCTGCGAGGTGCCGGCGGGAATGCAGATCGTGCCGCCCGCGGCATCCTTGAGCGACTTCAGATTGAGTTCCTTGTGCGCCATCACCTTGGTCGTGCCGAGGTAGTAGGACATGGAGAACTGCAGCCCGAGTTCGGTGTCGCGGCTGAGTGTGCCGCCCGACGCCTTGATGATGATGTCGACATCGCCCGACTGCAGAGCCGGCCAGCGCTGCGCCCAGCTGATCGGAACGACCTTCAGCTTGGTCGGATCGCCGAACACCGCCGTGGCGACTGCCTTGCAGAGGTCGATGTCCATGCCCTTCCAATTGCCCTTGTCGTCCACCTCGGCAAAGCCGAGATAGGAGCCGTCATGGCCGGTGCAGTTCAGTACGCCGCGTGCCTTGACCGTATCGAGTGTCTTGCCGCCGGCGGCTTGCGCCGGCGCCGAAAAATGCACGAGGCCAAGGGCCAGGGCCGCAGCCCCCCATTTCATCGTCTTCATGATGTCGTCTCCGCTGTTGAGGTTGTTCCGTTTCTTGTTGTTGGAGCCCCGAAAGAAACCTTCCGGCGCCCGGTCTCGAAGCCGCTTCCTAGTCGGAAAGCGGGGTCGGTTTCGGCAGGGGGATCGTGAGGTCGCTTCGCCAATCCTGTTGGGCCAGCCATCGATGCAGGGCAGCCACCGCCTTCACCCGCAGATGTCCGCGCGGGACGATGAGGTAGAAACCCGGGACTTCCTCCGGCCGCATATCGGCGATCGCGTCGCGGCCGATCGGTGCGACCAGCGTGCCCGCCCGGAAATCTTCCTCGGCGTCTATGACGGAGACCAGGCCCACCCCTATGCCTTGCAAGGTTGCCCGGCGCATCGTCGCTGCGTCATCGAAGCTGATGCTGCGGTCGCCTTTCGTCAGTTCCACGCCAAGGTGGCGCAATATGTCCGGCCACAGGCGCTTCGATTTGACGGTGTCGAGCAGCGTGAACTTCGTCAGATCATGCGCCGACTTGATCTTCTCGCCGATCGCTGGCGTGCAGCAGATGATCTTCGGGTCCGGCACCAGCAGCGTGGTCTCATAGTCCGGCCAGTTGCCGTAGCCCCACTGCACCGTCATATCGATGTCGTCGCGCCCGAAATCGGGCAGGTCGACCATTGTCGTCAGGCGCAGATCCGCGCCCGGCAGGATTTCCCGGAACAGCGAGAGCCTGGGCAGCAGATAATGCGTGGCGAAATATGGGCTCGCATTGAGGTTGATGCGGTCGCGGTAGGTCGATTTGGTGACGCGGCGCACGCCTTCCGAGAACTCGTCGAAGCCGGCCTTGACGTAGTGCGAAAGAAGGATCGCGGACTCGGTCAATTCGATCGACCGGCCCTTGCGCTCGAACAGCGTCACCTGAAGCGTGTCTTCCAGAAGCTTGATCTGCTGGCCGACCGCTTGCGGTGTGACCAGCAATTCATCCGCGGCCTGCCGAAAGCTCTTGTGCTGCGCCACGGCGTGGAAGACGCGAAGCGCGTTCAGCGAGGGTAGGCGCAGCTTGCCGGTCATCGAATATTCCGCTCCTTCCGCTCGAGGCTCCGTTGATCATGCACTGCCGTATTTCGGGAAAGCCGCCTCAGGCGTAGATATAACCACCTGAAACGATTACGTTTTCCCCGGTCATGTAGGTGTTCTTCGGGCCGCCCGTCATGAGCACCCATTCGGCGATCTCGGTCGGCTCGGCGCCACGGCCGAGCGGGCTTGCCTTGGCCAGTTCCTCCAGGAAGCCGAGGGCCTTTGCCTTCTCCGTGGCCATTCCGGCCGGTGCCACCGAATTCACCAGGATCCCGTCCTTGGCGACGTGATGGGCGAAGGAGCGCGTCAGGCTGACGACGGCGGCCTTGGTCGCCGCGTAATGGGCGTTCTGCGGATGCGCCTTGAAAGCGTCGACGGAGGTCAGGTTGACGATGCGGCCGCGGACATGCGCCTTCGGTTCCTGCGCCTGCATATGGCGAACCGCCGCCACCATCATGTGGTAGGTGCCCTTGATGTTGATGCCGTTGGAGGCATCCCAATCGGCGTCGCTGATTTCCAGAAGCGGACGGCGCGGATAGATCGCGGCACAATTGATCAGCGTGTCGACGCGCCCGAGTTTCGCAACGATAGCCTCGAAGGCGGTGTGGCATTGCGATCCGACCTGGATGTCGCATGCCGCCGCCGCTGTCGGCAGGCCCTTGGCCTTTGCCGTTGCGAGCGCGGATTGGGCCGCCTCCTGGTTGATGTCGATGATGCCGATCTTTGCCGCCCCGGCTTCCACAGCCATCTCGGCCAGGAGGGCGCCAAGGCCGGCGCCGCCGCCAACGATCAGAACGGAAAGATCCTTCATTTAAAGTTTTCCTTACTTGGTGCCGCTTGGCGAGGTCGGCCAGGTCGGCATGATGTCGAAACGGGTGACGTCGGCCCATGCAGGCAGCGCAAGCACGGCGACGACCATCTGGGCCACGTCCTCCGGCTGCACGACTTTGCTGGCGTACATGGCGGCACGCGCCTTGGCGTCGAGGATGTCCTGGTAGAGCTGCGTCTCGACACGGCCGGCGACGATCTCGGTGACGCGTATGCCTGACGGGGAGAGGTCGGCGCGCAGTGCTGCGGCAAAGCCTGAAATCGCCGCCTTGGTGGCTGCATAGACGGCGATGTTGGAGAAGGCCGCGTGGCCGGCGACGGAGCCGGTGAACAATATATGGCCGGACTGCCGCTCGCGCATCTGCGGCACGACAAGGCGGGTGAGCAGGATCGCCGCGCTGAGGTTCACCTCCAGCGTGGTGTCGATGTCCGATATCTTCATGTCGGCGAAATTGCCGAGCGGCGGCATGATCCCGGCATTGTTGATCAGCACGTCGATGGTGAGATCCGCCAGGACCGCCTCCAGCGCCTCGCGGTCGGTGACGTCGACGGCGATCGGCACGATGCCCGGACGCTCGGCCTGCAACGCCTTGAGCGCGGCCTGGCTGCGCCCGACGGCATAGACGTCATAGCCGGCATCGCTCAACGCGATGGCCATGGCCCGCCCGATGCCGCTTGTCGCTCCTGTGATGAAGGCTGTCGTCACCTGGGCTTCCCCATTTGCGGCTTCCCCGTTTGCCTGGATTTCAGTGTGCGGCGCCGGCCGGCGCTGCGAAACCAAGAAAACCAGCAAAAAGGAAAGATAAACTTTCGAATTCTCTTTTCCCGTTCGAAAACCGGGCAGGTGATCACCCCGGTGCCGAGGCTGCAAATCCGGCAAAACGGTGGGAAAACGGCGGTCTAAGCCTGCCAAAAACGGTTTCGGCCAGCCGGCGGCGCAAAAACATGGCTTTCGCAATGTATCGCTAATCTGGTCGCCGCCGAAGGCCGGCGCGATCGATGCCGCCGAGCCTTATCCGCCGGTCGGGGAGGGCCTCTTCATATCGGTGAACAGCGAGGCGGCCGCCGCCTTCTGCTCGGCCTCCGTCGCCTCGACGCCGGAGGCCCGGGCCAGCGCTCGCACGCGCCCGAGGCTGTTGTGCAGATGCTTGCGCATGGCCTGGCGCGCGGCGCGACCGTCCTGCCTTTCGATAGCATCGACGATGGCTTTGTGCTCATTGTGGATGCGCGTGTAGTAGCTGTCCTTGCGCTCAGGCGTGACCACGTAGCCGAGTTGGAAGCGCGGAACGATCATCGGCCTGAGATAGGCGAGGAAACCGTGGATGAATTCATTGCGCGCGGCCCTGGCGATCGCCAGGTGGAAATCATAATCGTAGTGGATCTGGACGATGGCCGGATCCGCCTGCTGGGCGTCGACCTGTTCCATCAGCGCGCGGATGTCGTTTGCCTCCGCGTCGGTTCGCCGTTCCGCGCAGAGCCCGGCGGACTCCACTTCGACACTCAACCTCAGCTCGAGCAAGGCGATGGTTTCCGGCAAGGTCCTGAGCGCCTCGTCCGGGATCGAGAAATTGCGCGGCGCCGGCGTTTCACTGACAAACATGCCGCGCCCTTGCTGCGGCACCACCATGCCGTCGGAGCGCAATCGCGCCACCGCTTCGCGCACCACCGTGCGGCTGACATCGTATTCGGCGCAAAGCTCCGCCTCGGTCGGCAATTGCGCGCCGGGAAGCAGCTGTCCGGTAAGGATCTTTTCCGACAGGCTCTCCGCCACGACAGTGGAAAGCGGCTTGCGCTTCGTCATCAGTCTCCCTCTAGACTCTTTCTTTTGACGCAATTCCGGACGGAAAACCGCTCACACTTTTCCTGGAATTGCTCTAGCCAGATTCGCGATGATGCCCGAACCGGCAGAACCATTCAAACCGCCGCGGTGACGATCAGCTCGACCAGCATGCCGGGCTTGGCCATCCGTCCTTCGCCGGAAGACCGCGCCGGCGCATGCTCTTTCGGCATCCAGGCATCCCACACGGTGTTGACCTCGTCGAAATCCCTGACGTCATCCAGCCACATCTGCACATGCAGGATGCGGGTCTTGTCCGTGCCTGCCTTGGCCAGCAGCGCATCGATCTTGCCGAGCACCTCGCGCATCTGGTCGGCGGCGGACTGGCCGGGTCTCGCGACCTGGCCGGTAAGGTAGAGCGTGCCATTGTGGATGACGCCGTGATGGATGCGGGTATCGAAGTCGAAACGCTGGATGTCGCTCACGGATTTTTCCCTCGTCACATTGCCGACGTTTGCCGGATGGGATTGCCTTGCAGGTACTGCGCATAAGGGGCCTGAACGAGCCAGCCGGCGTCGACAGGTAAGGTAACGCCGGTGATCGACGCCGCGCGGTCCGAGCAGAGGAACAGGGCCGCCTCGGCAACGTCACGCGGCTCGACGAAGCGGCGCAAGGCCGTGGTCGCCTGGATCGCCTCGGGGTTGCGCTCGCCCTTGGCGATCCTGGCCTTCAACCCGTCGGACAGCGTGTAGCCGGGCGCCACCGCATTGACGCGCACGCCGTGCGGGCCAAGCTCGGCTGCGAGGATTTGGGTGAGCGCCAGGACAGCGTGCTTTCCGGGCGTGTAGGCCGGCAGCGACAGCGGTGCGAAGGAGGCGAGCGAGCCGACATTCAGGATGGCGCCGCGCCCTGCCGCCGACATCAGCCGGCCGAACACCTGGCAGCCCAGCAGCGTGCCGCGATAGTTCACCCGCCACATCTTCTCGTCCTCGTCCAGGTCCTGGTCGAGCACATGCTTCCCGCCCTGCAGGATGCCGGCGCAGTTGACGACGATTTCAGGCGTGCCGAACGTATCGCTGACAGCTTCGGCCAGTTCCGCCACCGAGGCGGCCTCGGCGACATCGGTCTGGACAAACACAGCACGCGGCGCGCCCGCCACCTCGCAGGCGCTGGCCGCCTCCTTGCCCCGTACCACGTCCCGGCCGGCGACGACCACCTGGTAGCCGTCCTCGGCAAAGCGCAAGGCAATCGCGCGGCCTATGCCGGAGGTGCCGCCGATGACGACGGCCGTCAATGTCTCAGCCATGGCTGCGATCCCTGCGCTCGATGTCGAAGAATTCGGCCATGGCTTCAACCTGGAAGTCCATCATCGGGCGTCCGGGCTGGACGCGGCAGCCGATCGCTTTCGCTGCCTTCAGCAGAGCCGTCTCGGCCGGTTCCATGATGATGTCGACGACCGTCATGTCCGGCGTCAGCTTCTTCACATCCATGGGCAGCGGATCGCTGGCCCTCAGCCCGGAGGGCGTGGCGTTGATCGCCATGTCCATGCCGGACGGATCGGGCTGGCCGACCTCGATACGGCATTTTGGAAAAGATTTGCCGACCAGCGCGGCGAGCTTCTCGGCGCGTCCCCTGTCGAGGTCGGTCAGCCGGATTTCCGCCGCGCCTTCCTCGGCCAGGCAGTAGGTCAGCGAAGCGCCGGCGCCGCCGGCGCCGACCTGGAGAATGCGGCGGCCGGCGATCTGGTGCCCGCCCGCCTTCAGCCCGTCGATGAAGCCGACGCCGTCGAAATTGTCAGCGTACCAGCTTCCATCGGGCAGGCGCCGCACGGAATTGGCGCTCTCGACCCGCGCCGCGCGGTCATGCGCGGCGGAACACTTGTGATAGACCGCGACTTTGTACGGCACGGAGATGATGACGCCGCGAATGTTCTCGGCCGCCGTAAGGCCGGCCCAGAAGGTGTCGAAATCCTCGGGACGGCAGCTCAGCGGCACCATAAGGCTGTCGAGACCCTTCTGCTCGAAGATCTCGTTGAACATGCCGGGGCTCTTGGCATGGCCCACGGGATGGGCCAGCATGACGAAGACATCGGCCTTGCCGGTTCCGCGCATCGATTTATTCCTTTCCGTTTGACAGTTCATGATCGCTCAGCATCTCGAGCGCCTTGACGAGGGACGAGTGGTCGGCCTCCGCGCCGCCCGGTCGCGCCGCGCAGGGTGCGGTTCAGCACCGTGACGATCTCATGCCCGGCACCGGCGAGATGGCGCGCCATCGGCGCTCCCATGACGCCAAGCCCGATGAAGCCGATCTTCATGTCCAAACTCCCAAGCAGGCATCGCTGGTGAAACCGGCCTTGCGGCCAAAGTCAGCCATATGATATAGGACATCATACAAATTTCAATGCACCTTCTTTCACGGGAGACCGATCGCAGATGCAGGAGCGCCGCAACACTTTGAAGGCCGCCGTGGCGGCCGGCCGGGCTCACATCGGCATCTGGTGCTCGCTGGCTTCGGCCCTCACCACGGAGATCGTCGCGGGCTCCGGCGCCGGCTGGGTGCTGATCGATGGTGAGCATAGCCCCAACGATCTGCGCAGCATCATGGCGCAGCTCCAGGTCATGGGCGGCTTCGACAGCGAGGCGGTTGTCAGGCTGCCGTCCGACGACCCCAATCTGATCAAGCAGGCGCTCGATATCGGCGCGCGCAGCCTGATGATCCCAAATGTGCGCACGGCCGAGCAGGCCCGCGCCATTGTTGCAGCGATGACCTATGCGCCCGGCGGGTTTCGCGGCTTCTCGGTCGGTCACCGTGCAAACGCCTTCGGCCGCATCGCCGGCTATCACGCCAAGGCGCGCGAGCAGCAGCTTCTCGCCGTGCAGATCGAATGCGAGACGGGCGTGGCCAATGCCGCCGAGATCGCCGCCGTCGACGGCGTCGACGTGCTCTTCGTCGGCCCCGGTGACCTCTCGACCAATATGGGCGCGATGGGCAATCCGGGCGCCGCGCATGTGCAGGAGGCGATTGCCTCGGTGCGCAAGGCCGCCGCCGCTGCAGGCAAGGCCAGCGGCATCCTGGCGCCGGCAAAGGCCGATGCCGACCGCTATCTCGCCGGCGGCTTCACCATGGTTGCCGTTGGCTCGGACCTTGGCCTGTTGGCCCGGGGCTCGGACGCCCTGATCGCTTCATTCAACCAGTAGACCGGAGACAGACCGTGGCAATTCCTCCCTACAAGGCGCCGTCGCGCACTGCCTATGACATCGTCATCGTCGGCGGCGCTGTTGTCGGTTCGTCGACGGCCTATTGGCTGAGCCAGGCGCTGGGCAATGGCGCCTCGATCCTCGTGGTCGAGCGCGACTCGAGCTACACTTTCTCTTCCACCGCGCTCTCCACCAGCGCCATCCGCCAGCAATATTCCAATCCGATCAATGTGAAGATCAGCCAGTTCGGCATCGACATCATCCGCAATTTTCCGGAGCGGATGGCGCCGTTCTACAAGGATGAACCGGCGCCCGATCTCGGCTTCAAGGAATATGGCTATCTCTACTGTTGCTCACCCGAAGGCGTCGAAGCGGCGCGCGAGCGCGTCGACCTGCAGCGCAGCCTCGGCGCCCACACCGTCTTCCTCGAGCCAGGCCCGCTGAAGGAGCGTTTCCCCTGGCTCAATGTAGAGGATCTCGGCGGCGGCTCCTGGGGCTCGCGCGAAGAGGGCTGGTTCGATTCCATGGGGCTGCTCAACGGCTTCCGCCGCGCGGCGCGCGCCAGCGGCGTCGAATATATTGACAATGCCGTGACCGGACTGGACCTTGCCGACGGGCGCGTCGTCTCGGCCCGCCTTGCGACCGGCGAGACGATCTCCTGCGGAACCCTGGTCAATGCCGCCGGCCCACGTGCGCAACAGGTCGCCGCCATGGCTGGCCTGTCCATCCCGGTCGCGCCCTACAAGCGCTACAGCTTCGTCTTCGCCAGCGCCACTCCGATCCCCGGCCGCATGCCCAACGTCATCGACCTCTCCGGCACCTTCGTGCGTCCGGAAGGCGAGCTTTTCCTCACCGGCAACACGCCGCAGGGCGACGGCCCGGCCGACTATGACGACTTCGAAATGCACTTTGAGGAGTTCGACGATTACATCTGGCCGGCACTCTGGCACCGCATTCCGGCCTTCGATGCGCTGAAGGTCCAGACCAGTTGGACCGGCCACTACGAATACAACATGCTCGACCACAACGGCATCGTCGGTTTCCATCCGGAGGTGACCAACTTCATGTTCGCCAACGGCTTCTCCGGGCACGGGCTGCAACAGTCGCCGGCCGTGGGCCGCGCGGTCTCGGAACTCATCGTTCACGGCGCTTTCCAGACGCTCGATTTGTCGCCGTTCTGTTACGAGCGCATTGCGCGCAACGAACCGTTCTTGGAAGAAGCGGTGATCTGAGGCGAGGGCGCTGGACTTTGCCCGGCCCGGCGACGGCGGATGCGTGGGCGCCGTCGACTAGAAGCCCCGCTGCTGTTTCTGGTATCGTTTAACAAGCCGCTCCCGCTTCAGGCGGGAGAGCCGCTCGATCCAGAACTGCCCGTTGAGCTGGTCAATCTCGTGCTGGTGACAGACAGCGAGCAAGCCCTCGGCCTCCTCGACAGCTTCGTCGCCATGAAGGGTCTGGTAGCCGATACGGACACGCGCATGCCTTTCAATCTCGTCCGTGACCCCTGGCATGGATACGCTGCCTTCGATGTGCCGGATCATGTCGGTGGATGCCCAAAGAATGGTCGGGTTGACGTAGCTGCGCAGGCCCGCCGAGGGCGACAGTTCGAGGACGACCAGCCGCTTCAGGATGCCGATGTGAGGCGCGGTGATTCCGATGCCTGGAGCGGCGCGCATCGTGTCGGCGAGATCGCCGGCAAGCCGGTGCAGGTCTTCGTCAAAGACCGATATGGGCTCGGCGACGGAGCGTAGACGAAGGTCGGGAAATCTCACGATTGGCCGTATCGTCACATGTCACTCCCGCGCTCGGCAATCGCAGAGGCTAACGCCAGGCGATCGAGAGGCCAAGCCGGCTGGGCATTATGTCAGGCTTGAACGGCGAGCCGCTCTTGCTCCATCTCGGCCATGTCCTGGAAGCGGTCGGCGATGCGGGGATGGATGCGGCCGCCATCCGCCGCGCCGATGGCGACGACAATCTCGTCCGCGGCCGGACCGTCGGCGATCTGGAAGTTGGCGGTGATGAAATGCGAGCGGCGGCCGTTCTCGCTCTTGTGCATCATCGGCAGCGACAGCAGCGCGCCCGGCGCGTTGCGTGTGTTGCAGAATTCGAGATAGGTCGTGCCGCCGACGGCATCGCGGAACACGTTGCCGAAGCGCAGCGTGTGGATCAGCGCCGAAGCGTGCTCGATCTCGCCTGATGTGCCGACGGCTGCGGCCTTGCCGTAGCTTTCGATGCGCTCGGCCGGCATCATTTCGAGCAGCCGGCGCGTGAGTTCATGTCCCAACCGTGGAGCTATGGCGGTAATCTCCGGCCGCAGGTTCTCAACGAAGCCGCGCCCGGCCCATGGATTGCGCACTATGGCGGCGAGGACGATCGATGTCACCGGCCTGGCGGCTGCCTTGCCGCCTTCGAGATGCACTTCCTCGATAAAGGTGCAGATTTTTCGCAATTCCATGGTTCAGGCCCCTGTTGGTCATACCCAGCCTAGTCAGTGCCAATCGGCGGGTATTCCTCCGGTTCGTAGGAAGAATCGGCGTGCGCCCCGCTTGGAAGCGGTGTAGCGTTCGTATATCCGCGACGGCTTAAATTCGCCCTTCGCGAGTGGCGGAAAATCACCGTGGACCACGAGTCGCAAATTCTCTCCTTGCGGGACGCCGCCAGCCTCATCAATTCGGGCGGCGATCTCCAGTCCGTGCTGCGCGATCTCGTGCTGGCCGCCTGCCGTCATGCCCAATGGACGTTGGGCTCGATCATGGGCATCGACGCCCCGCACGGCCACGCCTATGTCATCGTGCGCCACGACCCGACGCTCATTCACCGTACGCTGCCGGACCGCTGGGAACTGGCCACCAGTCCTTCGATCGTTGCGCTCAACCGCAATGAGCCGGTCTATATCAGGGACGCGCGGGTGTCGGAGGAGTTTCCGGGCTATCGCCGCGAGGCCTTCGAGCGCGACTACCGCAGCGTGCTGGTCATGCCGATGAACTGCGTCGACGAGGAGGGCCGGCCGATGGTGCTGACCGTCGTCTCGCGCGAAATCACCGAAGTGACGGCGCAGGATATCGCCTTCATCGGCATGATCGTGCATCTGGGCGAGATCGCGGTCGAGAAGCAGCATCGGCTGCGCCAGGAGAAGCAGGCCGGCGAACGCCTGCAGCGCGCGCTTTCGGCGCACACCTCGCTTCTGCAGCAGGCCTTGTCGGACGGGTCGGTGGTCTCGCTCGCCGAGAAGGTCAGCGATCTCCTGCCCAATCCGGTGGTGGTGATCGATTTCCATGCCAATCTGGTCGTGGCCGGCCGTTCCCCAAGCGAGGCGCATTTCGACGCCGCCTCGTGGCAGCAGGCGGTGAGCGGAACACTCAGCCGGCAGATCTTCAAGATAGCGCGCGGCGCGTCCGACGGACGCCACACCGAGACGCTGTTCGTCGATGACGGCAAGCGCCAGCTCAAGCTTTCGGTGCGCATCGAGCCGCTTACCATCGATGCCGAAGTGGTTGGCGCGCTGATGATTTTCCCCACGCCGCAGGCATCGGGCCAGCTCGACCAGATGCTGCTCGACAGCACCAAATTCGCGCTCAGCGTGCAGATGATGCGCAGCTTCGTGCGCTTCCGCTTCGAGACGCGTTCGCTGACCGAACTGTTTCTGGAAGTGGTCGAGCGCCGTTGGCGCGACGAGGCCGACATCGTCAATCGCGCACGCCGTCTGGGGCTCGACTTGACGGCGGCCCACAAGATGATCGTCGTCGATCTCGCCGAGCAGGTGAAGGACGGTGCCATCGGCCTTGCCGATCCGCATCATGCGCTGGTGCGTCTGCTTCAGCAGGCCGGCATTGCCGGCACCGCGATCGCGGTGGAAGACGGCCTTGTCTGCCTGGTTCCGGCCGATGCCGGGCAGGACGGCGCGCGCCTCGCGAAATTGCCGCACCGGATCGCGGCCGAGCTTGGCCGCTATTTCGAAGGCGAGCCGGTGGTGGTGCTGTCCGAAGCCTGTGCCGCGCTGGCCGACTATCCCATCGCCTGGGAGCGGTGCCGCCGCATGATTCGGATCGGCCGTTCCTTCGGGCGCACCGGTGTTTTTGCCGGCCAGGATTTCGGTCCGCTGCCGATATTGGTCGCTGCCGCCGACGCCCCTGACGTGCGCGGCTTCGTCGAGGACAGTGTCGGCGCCCTGATCGCGCATGACCGCGACCACGGCACGCCCTATCTCGACACGCTGTTTGCCTATTTGCGGGAGGGCTGCCGCAGCCAGGCCTGCGCCGACGCCATCGGCCTGCACGTCACCACCTTGCGCTATCGCCTGTCGCGCATGGAGGAACTGTTCGGGATCAAGCTCGACACGCCCGAACAGCGCTTCGCGGTCGAACTTGCGATCCGTCTCAGCGGCATCATCGACAGCCGCGTGCCGGCAGCCCGCTAGAAGCCACTCCATCCCGACACCGCTGCCGCTGCCAAGCATTCGCTGCCGGGCACGGGCTCGCCGTGGCCGTGCTTGCTCGGGATGGCAGCAGCGCTCCATGACATCTTTCCTACAGACCGGAGGAAGAACGCCGGCCGGCTCCTGCCTAGCTTTCATCCGACACTATGGAGGAAAGCAATGGCGGACGCGGTGGCACAAAGGACGATCGACCCGATCGCCTTGCGTCGTGCCTTCGGCACTTTCGTCACCGGCGTCACCGTCATCACCACGCGCGACTGCGACGGCAATCCGCGCGGCATGACCGCCAACTCCTTCACCTCGGTCTCGCTTGATCCGCCATTGCTGCTGGTCTGCGTCGGCAAGGCGGCGGCGAGCTTTCCCGCCTTCAACGAAACGCGGTCCTTCGCGGTCAATTTCCTGCATGAAGGCCAGGTTGACGTCTCGTCTGTGTTCGCGTCGAAGGCGGCGGACAAGTTCCAGTCGGTCAACCATGATCGCGCCCACACCGGCGCGCCGATCCTCACCGACAGCCTGACATGGTTCGACTGCACCGTTCACAACCGCATCGAAGCCGGCGACCACATCATCCTGATCGGCCAGGTCCAGGCTTTCGGCACCAGCCCATCGGCGCCGCTCGGATTTTGCCGCGGCCGATACGCCAGCGTCAAGGATCCGCTGCCCGCCGGCTGGCTGGCCTCGCAGGACATGATCATCGGCTATCTGGTCGAAGCGGGGAACCGCATCCTCTTGCGCAGCGATGGCAAGGGAGGCTGGGTGCTGCCGACCGCGCGGCGCCGCAAGGCCGACAGCCAACTTGTGCTGGATGGTGGCGAGGCGCTGAGCCTCGTCCCGGAAAACACCTTCCTCTATTCGGTGTTCGACGTCGCCGACAGCGACCCCGGTTATCTGATCTACCGCGCCGAACTGAGCCGTGAGAGCACTGAAGCAGCACTTCCGGACGGCCACGCCTTCTTTGCCGTCGATGCGCTGCCCTATGAGCGGATCGCCACGCATGAATTGCGCGCCATGCTGCGCCGCTATGCGCGCGAGCGCCAGGACAAGCGCTTCGGCATCTACATCGACACCGGTGACGGCGGCCGCGTGGCCATGATCGACGGCCAGTCGCAATCGTGGACGCAGGCCGCGTCCGAATGATCCACGCAGGACAGACAGCATGAAAACGACCGTCGCATCGCTCGAAGGCTCGCGCCAGAACCTGTTCATCAACGGCGCGTTCGTGGCGCCCAGGAGCGGGCAGTACATCGAGAGTTTCGACCCGACCACCGGCAAGCCCTGGTATCAGTTCGCCGAGGCCGGCGCCGAGGATGTCGGCGCGGCCGTCGAGGCCGCGCGTTCCGCTTTCGCCAATCCAGCCTGGCGACGTATGACCCAGACCGACCGGGGCAAGCTTGTTCGCCGGCTGGCGGAGCTGGTGCTGGAGCACGCCGACGAACTGGCGCTGATCGAGACGCGCGACAATGGCAAGTTGCTGAAGGAAATGCGGGCGCAGATGCGCGCCATGCCCGACAGCTACACCTATTTCGCCGGCATGGCCGACAAGCTGCTCGGCGACACGATTCCTGTCAACAAGCTCGACATGCTCAACTTCAACCTGCGCGAGCCGATCGGCGTCGTCGGCATGATCACACCGTGGAACTCGCCGCTGATGCTGCTTACCGGCACGCTGGCGCCATGCCTGGCGCTCGGCAACACGGTGGTCGTCAAGCCGTCCGAGCATGCCAGTGCGTCCACGCTGGCTCTGGCCGAACTGATCATGGAGGCCGGTTTCCCGGCCGGCGTCGTCAATGTCGTGACCGGCACGGGTGCTGTGGCCGGCGACGCGCTGACGCGCCATCCTGGCATTGCAAAACTCGTCTTCACCGGCTCGACGGTGACCGGTCGGCGGATTGCCGCCAATGCGGCGCAGAATCTCATTCCCTGCTCGATGGAACTTGGTGGCAAATCCCCTCACGTCATCTTCGGTGATGTCGATATCGAGCATGCCGTGAATGGCGTGGTCTCCGGTGTCTTCGCGGCCGCGGGCCAGAGCTGCGTCGCCGGTTCGCGCTGTTTCGTCGAGGCCAGCGTCCATGACCGTTTCGTCGAGGCGCTGGTCGAGCGCACGAGGCGGGTGCGGGTCGGGCTGCCTATGCTGGAGGACACCGACATAGGCCCGCTGGCGCTGTCGGCGCAGCTTGCAAAGGTGGAAGGCTATGTCGCTTCCGGCGTGCGTCAGGGCGCCCGGATCGCGGTCGGCGGCCGGCGGCCTCAGGCGGCCGAGCTTGCCGGCGGCTGGTATTTCGAGCCGACCGTGATGACCGATGCCGACAACGGCATGGAGTTCATGCAGGAGGAATTGTTCGGTCCCGTCGTCGGCGTCATGCCGTTCTCGTCGGAAGACGAAATGATCCGGCTCGCCAACGACACACGCTATGGCCTCGCCTCCGGCATCTGGACACGGGACATCAACCGCGCGCTGCGTTTCGCCAGGAATGTCGAGGCCGGCACGGTCTGGATCAACACCTACCGCGCGTCCTCCTTCATGTCCGCCAATGGCGGCTTCAAGGAGAGCGGTTACGGGCGGCGCGGCGGCTTCGACGCCATGGAGGAGTTCTCGCGCCTGAAGAACGTCGTCATCGACTACTCGGGCGCCATGCAGGACCCGTTCGTTATCCGCCTTCGCTGACCAGAACCCGACACACTGGGGAGACCGACATGAAATTCGCCGTTTCGCTGACCATGGAACGCTTCTCGCCCGACATGCCGATGTCGAAGGTGAAGAGCAATCTGCTCGAGCTGGCGCGCCTGGCCGACGAGGGCGGCTTCGAGACGCTGTGGACGGCGGAGCATCATACGATCGAATGCACGATCTCGCCCAACCCACTGATGACGCTGACCTGGCTTGCCCAGCATACCGAGCAGATCCGGCTTGGCACCTCGACGCTGGTCGCGCCCTATTGGAGCCCGATCAGGCTGGCGGGGGAGGCCGCGCTCTGCGATCACCTGACGGGCGGGCGGCTGGAGTTCGGCATCGCGCGCGGCTCCTATCAGTATGAATTCGACCGCATGGCCGGCGGCATGCCGCAGCAGGAAGGCGTGGCCTATCTGAAGGAACTCGTGCCGGCGGTGAAGAAACTGTGGGCGCAGGATTATGCCCATGACGGTCACTACTGGAAGTTCCCGCTCGCCGCCGGCGTGCCAAAGCCCCTGCAGAAGCCGCATCCGCCGATCTGGGTGGCGGCGCGAGACCCGGGCACATTCGACTGGGCCGTCGGCATCGGCGCCTCGATCCTGTCGACGCCCTTGTCGGCGCCGGCGGCGGAAATCGCCGTGCTCGGCGAGAAATTCCGCAAGGCCGTTGCCGATCATCCGGAGGTGCCGCGCCCGCGGCTGATGATGCAGCGGCGCACCTGCGTCTACGAACGGGCGCAGGACTGGGAGATCGCCGTCGGGCATGCCATCGACTACGGCCGCGCCTTCGAGAACCTGTTCCAGAACATCGGCACCGTGCAAAACGGCTTCCCCGAAGCCGTCCCCTACGAGAGCGTCAAGGGCAAGGACAATTACAATCCCGAGAACATCCGCCGCAACCTGATGTTCGGCACGCCGGACGAGGTGATCGAGAAGCTGCTCGACTATGAAGCGGCGGGTGTCGACCAATACTGCCTCGGCCTGACGTTCAACCTGCCGTTCGAGCTGCAGAAGAAGACGATCAAGCTGTGGGTCGACGAGGTGATGCCGGTCTTTGCCGCGCGCGAGCGCGACAAGGTGCGTCAGGCGGCGAGGGCGTGATCATGGCGCGCTCCGGCCAGCTCGATGTCGAAGGCGTGCTGCTCAACTGGCGCCTGGACGGCGAGGGCGGCGTGCCGCTGGTCTGCATCCATGGCGTCGGCTCCTACCTCGAAGCCTGGAATGGCGTGGCCGGGCGGCTGAAGGATCGCTTCGCGGTCCTCACCTTCGACCTGCGTGGCCATGGCCGCTCCAGCCGGGTCAAAGGCCGCTACGAGATCGACGATTTCGTCGGCGAGACATTGGCGCTGGCCGACCATGTCGGGTTCGCCACCTTTCATCTGGCCGGGTTTTCGCTGGGTGGCCTGATCGCACAGCGCCTGGCGCTGACGCATGCCGAACGCCTGCAGAAACTGGTGTTGCTGTCGACGGTCGCCGGCCGCACGCCTGAGGAGCGGCACGCGGTGCGCGGCCGGCTGGCGGCGCTGATGGCGAGCGATGCCTCGGCGCATCACGCCGCCTCGCTGTCGCGTTGGTTGACGGAGGATTTTCAGGACAGCAACCCGGAGGTCATCGCCGAGCTGCGCCGGCGGGACGCCGAGAACGATCGTGACTGTTACGCGGCGGCCTATCGCGTTCTCGCCGAGACCGATTTTGGCGGCATTCTCGACCGCATCACCTGCCCGACACTGATCGTAACCGGTGAGGACGACCAGGGTTCCAGCCCGCGCATGGCGCGGCTGATGCACGAGCAGGTGCAGGGCTCCGAGCTCGCCATCCTGCCTGGGCTTCGCCATTCGATCCTTATCGAGGCGCCGGCTCTCGTCGCTGGCACGATGGCCGACTTCCTGCTGGGCGTCGGTCGCACGAGAGGGGCCGTCGCGCATGGGTAGCAGTCTTCGCGGAGCAGGTGAGGGCATCTCGCCGGCAACAGGCCAAAGCTTTCCCCGTGAGCGAGGGAATGACCGCTGCAAACATCCTCCGCGGCAGCGGAAGACCAGACCGGCTCGGGCATCGCTAAATCCGCCAGCCGTCCGGAGGATGCCGACCTCGTCGGCGAGGGATTGCGAGATCATGGCCGGCCGAACGGCCATGAACGTGAGTGAATGAACAACAACAGGGGAATACGCACATGACAATCTGGAACAGACGACAGCTGACGATGGCAGCACTGGCGCTTGCGCTTGGCGCATATCCTGCTCACGCCGGCGCGGTGCTCGATCGCGTGATGGCGGCGGGCACGCTCAAGGTGGCGACCGATGCCAACTGGGCGCCGCAGTCCTTCGTGAATGCCAGCAATGAGCTGGACGGCTTCGATGTCGACGTCGCCAAGGCGATCGGCGAGCACCTCGGCGTCAAGGTCGAATTCATCACGCCCGGCTGGGACATCATCACCGCCGGCAACTGGGCAGGGCGCTGGGACATGCATGCCGGCTCGATGACCCCGACCAAGAAGCGCGCCGAGATCTTCGATTTTCCGGCGGTCTACTATTACACTCCGGCGGCCGTTGCCGTGCACAAGGACAGCAAGGCCAAGACGCTGGCCGATCTCGACGGCAAAGTGGTCGGCGCCACCAGCACCTCCACTTTCGAGGCCTATGCCAAGAAGGATCTGACGCTCGACGCCGCCGGCGCGCCGCCCTTCGAGTACAAGCTCAACCCGAAGGAGGTCCACTCCTACGAGAATTCGACGACCGCCTTTGACGACCTTCGCCTCGGCGACGGCGTGCGTCTCGACGCGGTGGTCTCTTCGCTGCCGTCGATCCTCGATGCTGAGAAGGCAGGCTACCCGATCAAGCAGGTGGGCGATCCGGTCTTCTACGAACCGCTGGCAATCGCCATCGAGCGCGGCGATCCGGAACTGTCCGCCAAGATCGCCGACGCCGTGAAGGCGATGAAGGCGGACGGCACGCTGAGCAAGCTATCGGAAAAGTGGTACGGCCAGGATTATTCGAAGACGAACTAGCTCCCTTCAAAGGCGGCCTGCCTCGGGGCAGGCCGCCGAACAGCCGGTGCTCAAAGATGCTCTATCCCGATACCGTCGAAGCCGAAATCCTCGTCCACAAACCCTGGTTCGTGGCGACTATGTTCGGCGTCGTTCTGGTTCTCTTCATGGCTTTCAACATGGCGGGCACCAGCTTCGCCGAACTGATGCGTCCGGTGATCGGCGAACCGTCGGTGAGTGGCCTCTACGGCCGCTTTGCCATTGCTTTCGCCATAGCGGTGATCTTCACCTTGAACGTCGTGCTGATCGGTTTCGCGCCGATCAAGTTCCAGATCGGCATCGTCTGGCTCGAACTGTTGCTGCTGTTCATCGCCTTCTTCGAGACCTTCCATCTCAGCCTGCCCTTCATCAGGGAGAAGCTGCCGTTCCTGATCGGCCAGGGCGTCGTCACCACGCTCTACGTCTCGGCGATCTCGATCGTCATCGCCTCCGTCATCGCCGTCGCCGGCGCGGTCGCCAAGCTCTCCAGCAATGGCTTCGCCTACGCCATCGCCAGCTTCTACACCTCCTTCTTCCGTGGCCTTCCGCTGCTCATGCAGGTCTACCTGATCTATCTCGGCCTGCCGCAGCTCGGCTTTGTCATCAATGCGGTGCCTGCGGGCATCCTGGCGCTTTCGCTCTGCTATGGCGCCTACATGACCGAGATCTTCCGCTCCGGCATACAGAGCATCGATCGCGGCCAGTGGGAGGCGTCGCGTTCCATGGGCTTCGGCTTCGCGCTGACCATGCGCCGTATCATCCTGCCGCAGGCGCTGCCGGTCATCATTCCGCCGACCGGCAACCAGTTCATCTCGATGCTGAAGGATTCCTCGCTGGTCTCGGTTATCGGCGTGTGGGAGCTCATGTTCCTGGCGCGCACCCTCGGCCAGAAGACTTTCCAGCACATGGAGATGCTGATTTCGGCCGCGATGATCTACTGGATGCTGTCCATCTGCCTCGAACTGATCCAGGCGCGGATCGAGCGGCACTACCGCAGGAGCAAGGTCAGATGAACGCTCATGTCATCATCGAAGCGCGCAACGTATCGAAGTGGTACGGCGCCTTTCATGTCTTGAAGGACATCAACCTGACCGTCCACAAGGGCGAGCGTATCGTCATCTGCGGGCCTTCGGGTTCCGGCAAATCGACGCTCATCCGCTGCTTCAATCGCCTGGAGGCGCATCAGGAGGGCGATATCACCGTCAACGGCGTCGCCCTGCATGGCAAGATGGGCAACGTCGCCGACGTGCGCTCCAACGTCGGCATGGTGTTCCAGCATTTCAACCTGTTTCCGCACATGACGGTGCTGATGAACTGCATGGCCGGCCCGATGTGGGTGAAGGGCGTGCCGGAAAAGGAGGCGCGCAAGACCGCGCTGAAGTTCCTCGAGCGGGTCCGCATTCCCGAGCAGGCGAACAAGTTCCCCATCCAGCTGTCCGGCGGCCAGCAGCAGCGTGTGGCGATTGCCCGCAGCCTGTGCATGCAACCGGCGGTCATGCTGTTCGACGAACCGACCTCCGCCCTCGACCCGGAAATGGTCTCGGAGGTGCTCGACACCATGACGGAACTTGCCCGCGACGGCATGACCATGGTGTGCGTGACGCATGAAATGGGCTTTGCCCGCGCGGTGGCCGACCGGGTCATCTTCATGGACGCCGGCCAGATCGTCGAGGCCGGCACGCCGGACGAATTCTTCGGCCAGCCACGCCACGATCGAACCAGATTGTTCCTCAGCCAGATCTTGAAACACTGACCGCGCGTTCCGCCGCTTCGGCGGAAATGCTCTGCCGGCACGGCCTCCAGGGGTCGCTGCGAACGCCCGTTTTCTTCGCACGGCCGCCTCGACAGTGAGGCCGTCATGCATGCGCCTGAGGCCCGAGCGCGGCCAGCGCCGGCCTGGTTAGGCCCAGCCTAAGCAGAATTATCGAAAATCATTATTTGTGCATCGCACACAGCGTGCTTTGCTCCATCCGCCGGCTGAAAGAGAACAAAAAGAACGTCAGGCGGCAGCCTTCGGCGATGCGTCCGAAGCGGGTTGTTTTGGCGCCGAAAGCGCCTGACCTCAGAAAAAGACAGGGGAACGTGATGACGACAATAATCTCGAAGTTTCGCCGTGCCGCGCTGGCGGCCGGCATTGCCCTGAGCGCGCTTTCGGTGAGCCTCCACGCCGAAGCCGGCAGCTTGAAGCTGGGCATGACGACCTGGGTCGGATACGGCCCGCTCTTCCTTGCGCGCGACATGGGCTACTTCAAGGAGGGCGGCCTCGATGTCTCGCTCGAAATCATCGAGGAAGCGTCGATGTACATGGCGGCCGTCGCCGCCGGCGAACTCGACGGCAGCGCCTCGACCATCGACGAAATCATGAAATACCGCTCGAAGGATGTCTGCTTCAAATCGGTCTATGCCCTCGACGACAGCCATGGCGGCGATGGCGTGCTGGCGCCGAGCGGAGTCAAGAGCGTCGCCGACCTCAAGGGCATGGAAGTCGGGCTGAACGAAGGCTCGGTGTCGCAGTTCTGGTTCAACATCCTGCTCAAGCAGGCCGGTCTCAGCCAGACCGACGTGAAGATCACCAATATGACGGCCGATGACGCCGCTGCCGCCTTCATGGCCGATCGTATTCCCGTTGCCGTCACCTGGGAACCGCATCTGACGCTGGCCAAGAAGGAAAACAAGGGCCAGGTCCTGATCGACTCCTCGAAGACGCCCGGCCTGATCGTCGATGTGGTGGCGCTGAACTGCGACTACATCACCAAGAACCCCGGGGATGTCGAGGCGCTGGTGAAGGGCCTCTACAAGGCCAACGAGTTCATCAAGGAGAATCCCGCGAAGGCCTATGAGGTGATGGCCAAGGGCGTCGGCGGCTGGCTCAAGGATCCGAAGGACTTCGCCTCCTCCGCCGCGGGCGTGAACTTCTACGGCAAGGACCGCAATGCCCAGTTCTTCGCCGGTGGCGAGGGTGGCGAAGCCGGCAAGCTGATCAAGCTCGGCGGCGATATCTGGGGCGGCTTCGGCAAGCTCAAGATGGACATCAAATACGACGACCTCGTCGATACGTCCTTCCTCGCGAAGTGATCTGACCTCGTGAAGTGAGCTCGCTGGACCGCGGGCCGAGCCTCGCGCCTGCGGTCCATCCAGCCCAAAGGGTTTCCCTGTGACACTGGCACCGAATGCAACGTCTCCCATCAGCCATATCGTGACCACGAGCGTGGATAAAAATCAGCCCGGTCGATCCGCCTGGAAAGCTGTCACCACGCCTTTTCAGGCCGTGTCGCGGCCTCTCTCCATAACGCTCAGCGTCCTGGTCTGGGGCGCGGTCATCGGCGGCTGGTTCGCCTTGACCTATTCCGGCGCGGTGAAGGAAATGTTCCTGCCGCGCCCGGAATCCGTCTTGGTCACCACCATCAACATGGCGCTTGACGGCTCCTTGTGGGAGCACGTGCTGGCCAGCGTCCAGGTGGTGCTGATCGGTTTCGTCATTTCGAGCGTCGTGGCGGTGCCGCTTGGATTGACGATGGGCACCTACCGCATCGTCCAGGCGGCGCTCGACCCGCTCGTCAATTTCATCCGTTATCTGCCGGTGACGTCCTTCGTACCGCTGTTCATCCTGTGGATCGGCATCGGCATCGAACAGCGCGTGGCCGTCATCATCTTCGGCATCTTCTTCCAGCAACTGGTGATGATCGCCGACAGCGCCCGCGGCGTTCAGCGCGACCTCGTCAATGCGGCCTATACGCTCGGCACGAAACGCGGCGACACGGTCTTCCACATCGTCTTTCCGGCCACGCTTCCCAACGTGCTCGACGTGCTGCGCGTCACCATGGGCTGGGCCTGGACCTATCTCGTCGTTGCCGAACTGGTCGCCGCGCGCAGCGGACTTGGCTACATTTCGCTCAAGGCGATGCGCGGCTTCCAGGTCGACGTCATCTTCATGGCCATCGCCCTGATCGGCATCCTTGGCCTTTGCACCGACCAGTTGTTCCGGGGCATCCGCCGCCTCGTCGCTCCCTGGGCCAATTGAGGAGTTTGCCGACATGGACGCCCTGACCCTCGCGACGAAGCCGAAGAGCGCCGACATCGGCATCGACAATGTGGTCCTGCGCTACGGCAAGGGCGACAATGCGGTGCTGGCGCTGGACGGCATCTCGTTTCATGTCGTGCCCAACGAATTCTGTGTGATCGTCGGCCCATCCGGCTGCGGCAAGTCGAGCCTGCTCTATCTCATCGCCGGGCTGGAGGAGCGCACCGGCGGCATGATCTCGGTCGGCGGCAAGCCGGTTACCGAGCCGGGCCCCGATCGCGGCATGGTGTTTCAGGCCTATACGCTGTTTCCCTGGCTGACCGTGGCGCAGAACGTCGAATACGGCCCGAAGCGGAAAAGCATGCCGGCGGCCGAACGCAAGGCCATCGTCGAGCATTTCCTGCATGAGGTCGGCCTGGCGAAATTCGCCAACCACTATCCCTCGCAGCTGTCGGGCGGCATGAAGCAGCGCGTGGCGATCGCGCGTGCGCTCGCCAACGATCCGCAGGTGCTGCTGATGGATGAACCCTTCGGAGCGCTCGACAGCCAGACCCGCCACTCCATGCAGAAGCTTTTGCTGAGGATCTGGGACCACTCCAAGAAGACGGTGCTGTTCGTCACGCATGACATCGACGAGGCGATCCTGCTGGCGGACCGGGTGCTCGTCATGTCCGGCCGGCCCGGCCAGATCAAGAAGGAAATCCGTGTCGGCCTCCCGCGTCCGCGCAGCATGGACCTGGTCATGGAGCCGAGCTTCATCGCCATGAAGCGGGAAATCCTCGAGCTGTTGAAGAACGACGAAGACGACGAGCACTAGGCGACGTCTCGTCGGGGTGGATCACGAAACAGGCACGGCATGAGCATCGAAGCCGCGGAATTCGACTATATTGTCATCGGCGCGGGCTCGGCCGGTTGTGTCCTGGCCAACAGGCTTAGCGCCAACCCAGCCAATCGCGTCTGCCTCATCGAGGCCGGCGGCAGCGACGACCGCACAAGGGTGCGCGTGCCGGCCGGCATCCTCTCGCTCTACGGCAATCCGGCTTTTGACTACGGCTACAAGGGCGTGCCGCAGCCGCTGCTCAACAACCGCCGCATACCGGTCAACCGCGGCAAGCTTCTCGGCGGGTCGAGTTCGATCAATTCGATGGTCTATATCCGCGGCGCAGCACAAGACTACGATGAGTGGGCGGCACTCGGCTGCGCCGGCTGGTCCTATGCCGATGTGCTGCCGGTGTTCAAGACGCTGGAGCGGAATCTCCTGTCGCAGAGCCCGGCCTATCACGGCTTCGACGGCGAATTGCTGGTCGACAATCCGCGTGATCCCAACGCCGTATCCAGCCTCTGGGTAGAGGCGGGGCGCAGCATAGGCCTGCCCGAAAACCGTGACTTCAACGGAGACGGCCAATTCGGCCTCGGCATCTACAATGTAACCCAGGACAAGGGCCAGCGCTTCTCGGCCTACACCGCTTTCGTCCGCCCGGTTCTGAGCCGCCCGAACCTCCAGGTACTGTCAGGCGTCGAGGTGCTTGATCTGGCAGTCGAAAGCGGACGCGTCACCGGCGTCAATGTGATCAGGGACGGCGCGGTCCAAAGGCTGACCTGCCGCGCCGAAGTCGTGCTGAGCGCCGGCGCGATCGGGTCGCCGCGCATCCTGCTTGCGTCCGGCATCGGCCCGGCCGAGGAACTGAAGGCGGCCGGGATAGAGCCGGTGATGAATGTACCCGGGGTCGGCAAGAATTTGCGCGACCATGTCGACGGCATGATCACCGTGCGATCGAACAGCACCAGGACGCTCGGCCTGTCGCTCGCCAACCTGCCGGCGATGCTGGCCGCGCCCTTTCAGTATTTCGTCCGGCGCAAGGGCATGCTGACGACCAACTATGTCGAGGCCGGCGGCTTCGCCAGGACGAAATATGCCGGCGATATTCCCGATGTCCAATTCCACTTTGTTCCCGGTTACCGCAGCCATCGCGGCCGGCTCGTCGAATATGGCCACGGCTATGCCGTGCACACCTGTGTGTTGAGACCCGGGAGCGTCGGCGAAATCACGCTTGAGCGTGACGGCACCCGCCGCAACGTGCTGATCGATCACCGCTTCTTCAGCGACGGCCAGGATGCCCTGACCCTGGTCGAGGGTATCAAGGTCGCGCGTTCCATTCTGGCTGCGCCGGTCTTTGCCGATATTCGCGGACCGGAAATCCTGCCCGGACCCGATGTCGTCACCGACGACGAAATCCTCGCCTATCTGCGCGCCGAGGCGCTCACCGTCTATCACCCGGTCGGCACGGCCAAGATGGGCAACGATGCCATGGCGGTGGTCGATCCCGCCGGCCTCAAGGTGCGCGGCTTCGACAATCTGCGCGTGGCGGACGCCTCGATCATGCCGACGCTGATCGGCGGCAACACCAATGCGCCGTCGATGATGATCGGCGAAAAAGCAGCCAGGGCGATGCTGTCATAAGTCTCGCATTGGCCCGTCTCCGGGCATTTAGGGACAAGCTAACCACTGCCACGCGAAATCGTAATTTTCGCTAATCAGTCCCTCCAGTAAACCAACGAACTGAGCTCCTCGCATCCGCGGAAACTCTTGGGGGGAAAGGACGCAGAAATGCCAGTGGAAAAAATAGACACGCTTGTCGTCGGCGGTGGCCAGGCGGGAGTGGCTATGTCTGAGCATCTGAGTAAATGCGGCGTGCCGCATCTTGTCCTCGAGCGCGGCCGGATTGCCGAGCGCTGGCGCTCGCAGCGATGGGACTCGCTCGTTGCCAATGGCCCGGCCTGGCATGATCGTTTCCCGGGCATGGAATTTCCCGTGACGGGTCCCGACGGCTTTCCTTCCAAGGAGGAGGTTGCCGACTATTTCGCCGCCTATGCAAGGCAGATCAATGCGCCGATCCGCTGCGGCGTCGAGGTCAGGCTCGCGCAAAGAAATGTCGGCCGGCCCGGATTCCGCGTCGAGACGTCGGATGGGGTGATCGAAGCCAACAGCATCGTCGCCGCGACCGGACCTTTCCAGGTCCCCGTCATCCCCGCTCTTGTCCCTGCAAATGCAGATCTCCTGCAGATCCATTCCAGCGCATACCGCAACCCCGGGCAGTTGCCGAAGGGCGCGGTGCTGGTGGTCGGGGCGGGATCGTCGGGTGTGCAGATAGCCGATGAGCTTCAGCGCTCTGGGCGGCGCGTCTACCTCTCGGTCGGTCCGCACGACCGCCCGCCGCGCGCCTATCGCGGGCGCGATTTCTGCTGGTGGCTTGGCGTTCTCGGCAAATGGGACCTCGAAACTCCAGGGCCCGGCACGGAGCACGTCACGATCGCGGTGAGCGGCGCGCGTGGCGGCGAGACGATCGATTTCCGTCGGCTGGCCGCGCAGGGGCTTACCCTGGTCGGCATGACCAAGACATATCAGGACGGCGTGCTGACCTTCGCGCCCGACCTGGCGAAGAACATTGCCCGCGGTGACGCCAGCCTGATGTCGTTGCTCGACGAGGCCGACGCCTATGTCGCGCGCAACGGCCTCGACCTTCCGGAGGAGCCCACGGCCCGTCGCATCGACCCGGATCCGGAATGCCTGACCAACCCGCTTCGTGAGCTCGATCTGGCCGAGGCCGGGGTAACGGCGATCATCTGGGCCACCGGCTTTGCCGTCGATTACAGCTGGCTGAAGGTCGATGCCTTTGACGAGAAGGGCCGGCCAAGGCATCAGCGCGGCGTCTCGACCGAGCCCGGCATCTATTTTCTCGGCCTGCCCTGGCAGTCGCGAAGGGGATCGAGTTTCATCTGGGGCGTCTGGCACGATGCCAAGCATGTCGCGGACCGCATTTCGACGCAGCGCAAATATCTGGCCTATCACGCTGCGGCACGGCGCGAGACCGTGGATGCCTGACCAACGCTGACGACTGCCAGAGCAATTCCAGGAAAAGTGTGAGCGGTTTTCCGTCCGGAATTGCGTAAAAACAAAAAGATAGAGCGGTTTGCCGTTTCCGTGAAACGGCGAAACGCTCTAGCCCGATCTGATGGAGACCAGGATGGCGCATACGAGAATCCGCAAGTTCAACACCAAGGACACCTATCCCGAGCAGAAGCTCGACAATGATCTGTGCCAGGCGGTCGTCACGCGGGGCGGCCGCACGGTCTATCTGCGCGGCCAGTGCCCGCAGGATCTCGACACCGCCAAGAATATCGACAGCCACGATCCGGCCGAGCAGACGCACAAGGTGATGCAGAACATCAGGCAACTCATCGAGGAGTGCGGCGGCACCATGGAGCATCTGGTCAAGGTGGTCGTCTACATCACCGACGTGCGCCATCGCGAGGCGGTCTACCGCACCATGGGCGAGTACATCAAAGGCGTGCATCCCGTTTCGACCGGCCTCGTCGTGTCGGCCTTGGCACGGCCGGACTGGCTGGTCGAGATCGATGGCACCGCCGTAATCCCGGATTGACGCCATGACCTTCTCCATCGTCGCGCGATGCAGCCGCACCGGTATGTTCGGCGTCGCGGTCTCGTCCTCCTCTCCGGCGGTGGCGGCGCGTTGCGCCTACGCGCAGGCGGGCGTGGGGGCGGTCGCCAGCCAGAACGTCACCGATCCAACGCTTGGCACAAGGGGGCTCGAACTGCTGGCGCGCGGCGCCTCGGCCGCCGAGGCGGTCGCCATCCTGAAGCGCACCGGCGCCTACAGCGAATACCGGCAGGTGCTGGCTGTCGATGCCGCCGGGACGACGGCGATCCATTCCGGACCCAAGGCGCTCGGCATCTGGGCGGAAGCGCGCTCGGACAATGTCGCCTGCGGTGGCAACATGCTGGCCCATGACGGCGTGCCGCAAGCCATGGTCGAGGCCTTTCGGGCTTCGGAAGGGCATCTCGGCGACCGCCTGATCGCGACCATGCGCGCCGCGCTGAAGGCGGGTGGCGAGGCGGGTCCGGTCCATTCCGCCGGCATGAAGCTGGTGCGCGAGGTCGCCTGGCCGGTCGCGGACCTGCGCTGCGACTGGAGCGAGGCCTGCCCGATCGAGGAACTGGCGGCCTTGTGGGATCGCTACAAGCCGCAACTCGATGCCTATGTGACCCGCGCGATCAATCCGTCCGATGCGCCGAGCTACGGCGTGCCGGGCGACGAGTAGCCAGTACGCGAGTAGCCAGCACATAGGGGAAGCGTCCGCATGAGCGAACTCAGTCACAAGGACTGGATCGGCAAGGCATCGGCGATCCGTTTTCGCGACAAGGCGTTCATCGACGGCAAGACGGTTCCCGCGCGTTCGGGCCGAACCTTCGCCAGCATCAATCCGGCCACCGGCGAAACGCTGGCCGAGGTGGCGTCATGCGGCGAGGAAGACATCGATCTGGCTGTTGCCGCGGCGCGCCGCAGTTTCGAGGCCGGTGTCTGGTCGCGCACGAGCCCGGCGCACCGCAAGGAGGTGCTGCTGCGGCTGGCAAAACTGCTGCGCGAAAACCTGCAGGAGCTTGCCCTGCTGGAGTCGCTCGACATGGGCAAGCTGGTCACGGATGCCGCGACCGTCGACGTCCCTGGCTCGGCGGCGATCTTCCAGTGGTATGGCGAGGCCATCGACAAGATCTACGACGAAGTGGCGCCGACCGGCGCAAGCGATCTGGTGCTGGTACGCCGCGAGCCGCTCGGCGTGGTCGGTGCCGTGGTGCCATGGAATTTCCCGCTCGACATGGCGACCTGGAAATGCGCGCCCGCGCTTGCCGCGGGCAATTCGGTGGTGCTGAAGCCGGCGGAGCAGTCGCCTTTCTCGGCGCTCAGGCTGGCGGAACTCGCCATGGAGGCGGGCCTGCCCGCCGGCGTGCTCAATGTCGTGCCTGGCCTTGGCGAGACGGCCGGACAGGCGCTCGGCCGCCATATGGATGTCGATTGCCTTGCCTTCACCGGATCGACTTCGGTCGGCAAGATGTTCCTGCAATATTCGGGTCAGTCGAACATGAAGCAGGTCTGGCTCGAAACGGGCGGCAAGAGCCCGAACCTCGTCTTCGCCGATTGCGGCGATCTCGATGCGGCCGCCGACATGGCGGCGTTCGGCATCTTCTTCAACCAGGGCGAGGTTTGCTCGGCCAATTCGCGCCTGCTGGTGCAGCGCTCCATCAAGGATGCCTTCGTGGAGAAATTGGCTGAGCGGGCGGCGGCCGCCCAGCCTGGCGATCCGCTCGACCCGGCCTCGAAAATGGGCGCCATGGTCGATGCCCGCCACGCCGCCAACGTCATGCGCTTCGTCGAGGCCGGCAAGAAGACCGCGCGCCTGGTCGCCGGCGGCGATCGCGTCACGGTCAACGGCCGCGGCAGCTTCATACAGCCCACCATCTTCGACAATGTCGCCCATGACGATCCGATTGCCAGGGACGAGATATTCGGACCAGTGCTTTCGGTCATTGCCTTCGACGATGAGGAGGAGGCCATCCGCATCGCCAATGACAGCCCCTACGGGCTGGCGGCATCGCTGTGGACCGACAGTCTTTCGCGCGCACACCGCGTCGCCGGACGGCTGCGCGCCGGCACGGTTTCCGTCAACACGGTCGATGCGTTGAGCCCGATGACGCCGTTCGGCGGCGTCAAGCAATCGGGCTTCGGCCGCGATCTGTCGCTGCATGCGCTGGACAAGTACACCGCGCTGAAAACGACATGGATCAAGTACTGAAGCCGCGCGGGCGCTTGATCGCGGCGCCCAAACCGGCAACATAGAAGCCCATGCCGCTACGCTTCACCCTGAGACAACTGGAATATTTCGTCGCTGTCGGCGAAGCCGGCTCCATTACCAAGGCGGCCGAGCAGGTCAATGTTTCGCCGCCTTCGATCTCGGCGTCGATCGCGCAACTGGAGGCCGAATTCGGCGTCCAGCTTTTTGTCCGCAAGCATTCGCATGGCCTGTCGCTCACGGCTGGCGGGCGTGTTTTCCTGAAGGAGGCCGCCAGGCTGCTGGCCGACGCCGACGCCCTGCACGATATCGCCGGCGACATCGCCGAGAAGGTGCGCGGACCGCTGGCGGTCGGATGCCTGCTGACCTTCGCGCAGATCGTCATGCCGACGCTGCGCATGAAGTTCGAGCGCGCCTATCCCGAGGTGCGGTTCCGGCAGTTCGAACGCAACCAGGGTCAACTACTCGAAATGCTGCAGCGCGGCGAAATCGACGCGGCGCTGACCTACGATCTCGAACTGTCGCAGGACACGACGTTCGAACCGCTGATGCTGGTGCCGGCCTACGTCATGCTGCCACAAGGGCACCGCTTCGCCGGTAAGGCTTCGATCACGACGGAAGAGCTGGCCGACGAGCCTATGGTGCTGCTCGACCTGCCATACAGCCGCGAATATTTTCTCTCGGCCTTCCAGATGCGCGGCATCCGGCCCAACATCGCCGAGCGCACCGGCGACATCGCGGTGATGCGGTCGATGGTCGCGAACGGCTTCGGCTACGGCATTGCCAACATGCGGCCGCTCAACACGCTGGCGCCGGACGGCAAGCCGCTGGTGTTCGTGCCGCTGGCGGGGGATTTGCGGCCTCTGACCATGGGGGTCGCCTTGCCCAACGCCGAGCACCGCACCCAGACGGTGCAGGCCTTCATCGATCACTGCCGCCGTTTCGTCGTCGAACAGGGCGTGTTCGGCAGCGGCCGGGTCGTGGAATAGCGGCAGCCCCGGTCAGGCGACCTGCAACTGTTGTCCGGCAAGCCGCCGCAGCAAATTGTCCAGCATGTCGTCGCAGCGGCGCAGCTGTTCGACGCTGACGAATTCGTCCGGCCTGTGCCCTTGCGCCATCGAGCCCGGTCCGCACACGATGGTCGGCGTGCCGAGGTCGCGGCTGAACAATCCGCCTTCGGTGCCGTAGGCGACTTTCATGGTGTCGTTGGCGCCGGTCAGCGACTTGACGAAGGCGACGGCCTGCGAATTCGCCGGCGTGTCCAGCCCCGGATAGGTGTTGGTGATGTCGATGTCGATGGCCGCCTCCCGCGCGATCGCCGAAGCGGCAGCGGCAATACGCTGCGCCTCGGCGCGTAAGCTATCGAGGATTTGGTCGGGATTGTCGGCCGCGACATTGCGGATCTCGAAATCGAGCTGGCAGAGGTTCGGCACGATGTTGAGCGCCACGCCGGCATTGATCTTGCCGACATGGACGGTGGTGTAGGGAATGTCATAATCGCCGTCGCGTGCGCCATCGCTGGCCAACCGGTCCTGTTCCCGGCGCAGTGCGGTGACGAAGTCGCAGCCGAGATGGATGGCATTGAGCGCCAGGGGAGCCAGCGCCGAATGGCCCTCCCGTCCCCTGCAGATGGCGCGTGCCGCAAGCTTGCCCTTGTGGCCGGTTGCCACCTGCATATTGGTCGGCTCGCCGACGATGCACAGCAATGGCCGGTGCGGCGCGGATCGCAGCATGTCGATAAGGCTGTGCACGCCGATGCAGCCGATCTCCTCGTCGTAGGAAAGCGCCAGATGCAAGGGCGTTTGCAGGCTCATTTTCGCGGCCTTGAGGCAGGCGGCAAGCGCGCAGGCGACGAAACCCTTCATGTCGGCAGCACCACGGCCATAGAGCCTGCCGTCGCGCGCGGTCATCTCGAAAGGCGGCAGCGTCCAGTCCTGGCCTTCGATGGGGACGACATCGGTATGGCCGGACAGCATGACGCCAGGAGCGTCGGCCGGTCCGATGGTGGCGAACAGGTTCGCCTTATGGCCGTCCGCGCTGCGGATGATCTGGCAGGCAATGCCCTGTGCCGAAAGCAACTCCGTGACGTAGCCGACAAGGTCGAGGTTCGAGTCGCGGCTCACCGTCGGAAAGCCGATCAGCTTTTCAAGGATCTGGATGCTGTCCATGCGTCTCACGTCTCATTGGCCATGCGCGCTATCTAGCATCGCGCGACCACGGCCTTGAAGTCGCATTTGGCTCAGCCGGGATTCACCGGATGCTAATCCAGGCGGCAAGGGCGGATTAGGCGCGTCCTAATCCGCACAGAAGAAATCTGTAGTTTTCCGGCACGCGCTGCAACTTATGAGTAGGTTCACCGCATCTACCCACCGGGCGGACCGGCTTGCGCCAAGGCTGAAAAACCATCGCCGCGCATGCCGTGATGCGACGCTGGCAGGAAGGAAACACCATGCGTGATCCACGCTACGACATTCTGTTCGAGCCCGTGAAGATCGGTCCGGTGACCGCCAAGAACCGTTTCTACCAGGTGCCGCATTGCAATGGCGGCGGCTATCGCGACCCTTCCGCCGCGGCCGAGATGCGGCGCATCAAGTCGGAAGGCGGCTGGGGTGTCATCTTCACCGAGCAGACCGAGATGCACCACACTTCGGAGATCACACCCTTCATCGAGCTCAGGCTGTGGGACGACGCCGATATACCGGCGCTGGCGAAGATGGCCAAGGCGATGCACCAACATGGCGCGCTGGCCGGCATCCAACTGGCCTATTCCGGCATCAACGGCCCCAACCTCTACACCAAGGAAGTGCCGCGCGGACCGTCGGCCTTGCCCATCCGCACCTTCACCAACGATCCGGTCCAGGCGCGCGCCATGGACAAGCAAGATATACGCGACCTCAGGCGCTGGCATCGCAATGCCTTCAAACGCGCCAAGCTGGCGGGCTTCGACCTGGTCTGTCTCTATGGCGCGCATGGCTTCGGCATCATCCAGCACTTCCTGTCCACCGCCACCAACCAACGCAGCGACGAATATGGCGGCTCGCTGGAAAACCGCTCGCGGCTGATGCGCGAGCTGATCGAGGAAGGCCGCGATGCCATCGGCGTCACGTGTGGCCTGACGCTGCGGTTGTCGCTGGACGAGATGATCGGCGAGTTGGGCTTTGCCAATTCCGAGGTCCGCGACATGATCGAAATGCACGCCGATCTGCCTGATCTCTGGGACCTGGCCCATGGCGCCTGGGAGGATTGTTCGGGGCCGTCGCGGTTCAAGGAGGAGGCAGCGCAGGAGAGCCTGGTGTCCGGCATCAAGACGCTGACCTCAAAGCCGGTCGTCGGCGTCGGCCGCTTCACCTCGCCTGACGTGATGGTCCGGATGATCAAGTCCGGCACGCTCGATTTCATCGGCTGCGCGCGCCCGTCGATCGCCGACCCCTTTCTGCCGAAGAAGGTGGAGGAGGGGCGTATCGAGGACATCCGCGAATGCATCGGCTGCAACATCTGCATCACCGGCGACATGACCATGTCGATCTCGCGCTGCACGCAGAACCCGACCTTCATGGAGGAGTGGCGCAAGGGCTGGCATCCCGAGCGCATGCAGGCCAAGGGCGACAGCGACAGCGTGCTGATCGTCGGCGCCGGTCCCGCAGGACTGGAGGCCGCCCGCGCGCTCGGCCTGCGCGGCTATCAGGTGGCCATTGCCGAGGCCGGCACCGAACTCGGCGGCCGCGTCGCGCGCGAGTGTCGCCTGCCTGGGCTCTCGGCCTGGGGTCGCGTGCGCGACTATCGCCAGTACCAGCTCAGCCAGATGTCCAATGTCGACATCTATTTCGAAAGCCGGTTGTCGGCGCAGGACATACTGGCCTTCGGTTTTCAGAACATCGCGCTGGCCACCGGCTCGACATGGCGCCGCGACGGCGTGGCGCGCGCCCATGTCGTGCCGATGCCGATCGACCCGGCCATGCCGGTCTACACGCCGGACGATCTGATGGCTGGAAACGTGCCGACCGGCAATGTCGTGCTGTTCGACGACGACCACTACTATATGGGTGGCGTTCTGGCTGAGCTGATGGCGCGCAACGGTAGCAAGGTGACGCTGGTGACGCCGTCCGCCTATGTCTCCGACTGGACCCGCAACACGCTGGAGCAGGGCGCCATCCACCGCCGTCTGGCGGGGCTCGGCGTCGAGATCGTGCTGAACCGGACCGTGACACGCATCGTGCAAGGAGGCGTTGCCACCGCCTGCGCCTACACTGGGGCCGAACGCGATATTGCCGCCGACGCCGTGGTGCTGGTGACGTCGCGCCAGCAGGACGACCAGGTCTGGCGTGAGCTGAGGGCGCGGCGCGACGAATGGGCCGACAATGGTATCAGTTCGATCAAGGTCATAGGCGATGCCGAGGCGCCGGGGCCGATCGCCTGGGCGACCTATGCCGGCCACCGCTTCGCGCGTGAGCTGGACGAAGACGATATCGGCGATGCGCTGCCGTTCCGGCGGGAGGTGACGGCCCTGGCGGCGGAATAGGCGGGACTTGCGCCTGGCACCCGTGGTCCTTAGACAGGCGGCCGTGACGTTTGCCGATGGCGGAGAAGAAGAACATGTCGGACCGGATGAAGACCATCTCCTCGGCCAAGTCGCATGGCGGCGTGCAGGGCGTCTATTCCCATGCTTCGGATGCCTGTGCCTGCGACATGACATTCGCCGTATTCGTGCCGCCGCAGGCCGGTGAAAAGCCTTGCCCTGTCGTATGGTACCTCTCCGGCCTGACCTGCACCCATGCCAATGTCATGGACAAGGGCGGGTACAGGCGCATGGCCGCCGAGCTTGGCCTGATCGTCGTCTGTCCCGACACCAGCCCCCGCGGCGCCGACATTCCCGACGAGAAGGACAATTGGCAGTTCGGTTGCGGCGCCGGCTTCTATGTCGACGCGACGCAAGCACCCTACGCCACGAACTACCGCATGTATTCCTATGTCACCGAGGAATTGCCGGCATTGATCGCCCAGGAATTTCCGGCCGATATGACGCGCCAGGCGATCTTCGGCCACTCGATGGGCGGGCATGGTGCGCTGACGATCGCGCTGAAAAATCCCGAGCGCTTCAAAAGCTGCTCGGCCTTCGCGCCGATCGTGCAACCGAGCACCGCCGGCTGGTCGCGGCCCGCCCTCGAAAAATATCTCGGCGCCGACGAGGCGTCATGGCGGGGCTACGATGCCACCTTGCTCATCGAGGATGGCCATCGCTTCTCCGAGCTTTTCGTCGATCAGGGAACGTCGGACGGCTTTCTCAAGGACGGGCTGAGGCCTTGGCTGCTGGAAGCGGCCTGCGCCAAGGCCGGCATCCCTCTGACCCTGCGCATGCAGGATGGCTACGACCACTCGTATTTCTTCATTTCGACATTCATGGATGACCATCTGCGATGGCATGCCGAAAGATTGTCTGACCCGGTTCTCGGCACCGGGTCACGCTGAACCATTGGGATAGCCCCCAGCAGGTTTAATCCCGCAGCAGGTCGAACATCAGCTTGAAGAAACGGTCCGCATCGACCTCATGGGCGATACGGGCATTGTCCTTCTCGCCGCGCTCGCTCCAGAAATCGGCGACCGTCGCGCCGAACGCATAGGTGCCGGACAAATCGACGCCGATATGGGCCGGACGCGTGCGCACCAGCGTCGGGTCGATGGCCAGCGCCAGTGCCAGCGGATCGTGCATGGCGCCGCCGACGCCCATCGAGTTGCGGTGCAGCTTCTCGTAGAACAGCAGCCAGTCGTTGACCAGTTTGCCGAGCGGCGTGTCGATCGTCGCCAGCTCGGCATATTGCGGCGCCTCGATCAGCACCTGCATGGTGACATCGAGGCCGACCATCAGGATCGGCACGCCGCTGTCCAGCACGATCTTCAGCGCCTCCGGGTCGCAGAAGGCGTTGAACTCCGTCGGCGTGATGATCTCGCTCTTGCGGTAGAACACGCCGCCCATCCAGATCAATTCCTTGATCTTGGGCAGCACGTCGCGATGCTTGAGGATCATCAGGCCGATATTGGACAGCGGGCCGGTGGCGACGACCAGGATCGGTTCCGGCGAGGCGCGCAGCTTGTCGGCCAGGAAATCGACGGCGTGCTGGTCGACCGGCTTGATCGTCGCCTGCGGCAGATAGGGCGAGCCTTCGAGGCCGCTCGGACCGTCGGCGGTGCCAAGCACCAGCGGCCGCGCCAGCGGGCGGTGACAGCCTTGCGCGACCGGCACGTCGCCGGCGCCGATATACTCCAGGATGCGCAGCGCATTGGCCGTCGTCTTCTCGACCTCGGCATTGCCGCAAGTGGTGGTGACGCCGAGCAATTCGATAGCCGGCGAGCGATGCGCCATGACCAGCGCGATGGCGTCGTCATGGCCGGGGTCGCAGTCGAACAGGATGGGAGTTGCAATGGTCATTTTGGCGGTCCTCACGCGGCTTGTTCGTAGCGCGCGATGGTTTGCTTGAAGATGTTCAGGAAGCGGCGGCCGTCGAGATCGGTGCAGATGCGCGTGGTCTTAGGCCCGCCGCCGGGCAGCAATTGCCGGCCGCGATGGGCAACCGTCTGTCCGCGCGCGAGACGCCCGTCCAGCACGACATCGACGAAGAGCGGTTCGGTCATCGTGGCGAGGCTGGGGTCGAAGGCCAAAGCCACGGTGATGACGTCGTCCATCGGGAAGCCGACGAGGTCGAAGAACTCGCGCCAGATATCGATGTAGATCGGGAAGCTGTCGGCGATCATGTCGAAGACGGCGTTCTTGCGGGCAACGGCATGCATGTCGGCGATGTCATCGCGCGTCAGCATCGAGGCGGCGACGCGGTTGTCCTCGCAGATGTCGAGCGGTACCAGGATCTTCTCGACATCGGCGTTGAGCACGATGCGTGAAGCTTCGGGGTCGGCCCAGATGTTGTATTCCGACAGCGGCGTGATGTTGCCGGGTGTCTGGAAATTGCCGCCAAGCACCAAGAGCCGCTTCAACGCGCCCGTCAGGCGCGGCTCCTGAAGCAGCGCCATCGCCGCATTGGTCAGCGGCCCCGTCGTCACCAGCGTGATCTCGCCGGGATTGGCCATGACTGTCTCGATGATGAAATCGACCGCGTGCCCCGGCGTTGCCGGGCGGACGGGCGGCGGCGCCGGCGGGTTGAATTTCTTCAGCCGGTCGCCGAAGCGGGCAACCAGCCGCTTCTCGAAATGCACCGGCGCTTCCATGTCGGCCTTGGCGTTGCCGACGATCGGCCGCCAGGCGCCGGCATGGACCGGAACGTCGTCGCGCCCGGCCAGCGTCAGCGTGTTGAGCACGACATTGGTGACCTGTTCGATCGGGCCTGCCGCACCGGTCACGGTGGTGACGCCTTCGAGCCGGATATTCGGGTTCGCCGCGGCAAACAGCACGGCGAGAATGTCGTCGCCGGCAGAATCCACGTCGAGGATTATGCGTTCCATGAGAGTTCCTTCACTAGGGATTTTTGTCGACCGGGGCGCTGTTCCTGTCCACCGACAGAAGTTTCTGCATCGAGGCCAGCGTCTCCTTGATGATTTTCGGCCGTGCCCGGTAGGACAGTGCGAACAGCGCCGTCAGCGCGACGACATAGGGCACGGTGAGAACCAGATAGGACGGGAAACCGAAGGTCTGCAGGCGCAGCGAGAAGGCATCGGCGAAGCCGAACAAAAGGCAACCGGCCAGCACCTTCAGCGGATCGCCATTGGAGAAGATCAGGATGGCCACCGCCATGAAACCGCGGCCCGAGGACATGTTCTCGGTGAACATGGTGATGTAGCCGAGCGACAGATGCGCGCCGGCCAGCCCCGCCAGCAATCCGCTCAGCAGCGAGGCGATGTAGCGGACGCGGGTGATCGAAATGCCGAGTGCTTCCGCGGCTTCGGGCTTTTCGCCGACGACGCGGATATAGAGCCCAAGCCGGGTGCGGTTGTAGAACAGCACCAGCAGCGGCACGGCGATGAAGGCGACGTAGACAATCGGCGTGAAGCCCGAGATCAGCGGCGCCCATGACCCGAGCAGCGCCTGGGCGCCGGGTATCTGCACCTTGGGCAGGCCGACAATGCCGTGACCGACGATCGATCCGCGTGTGCCGAAAATCGCTTTCATCAACGAGATCGTCATGCCGCCGGCAAGGATGTTGAGCGCCAGCCCGACGACAACTTCGTTGGCCCGGAACGTCACCACCAGCACGGCAAAGGCAAGCGCGAAGGCAAGGGCCGCGGCGACGCCGCAGGCGACCCCCGCGAATGCCGAACCTGTCCAGATCGAGCCGATGACAGCGAAGAAGGCGCCGGCCAGCATCTGTCCTTCGAGGCCGATGTTGAAGATGCCAGCCTTGGTGGTGAACGACCCGCCGAGCGCCACCAGCAGGATCGGCGCGGTGGTGCGAAGCGTCGCGGCGATCAGCGCGACGTTGATGAGCTTGTCTAGAATTTCCATCGCCGCTCCCCCGCCTGGCTGTCGCCGCGGCGTTTGATCAGGACCTGCGCCGAGACGCTAAGGATGATCAGCGCCTGGATGACGGTGATGATTTCGCGCGAGGCGCTGGTGTCGACCTCGAGCAGCAGCGACCCGCTGCGAAGCGCGCCGAAGAACAGCGCCGTGACGATGGTGGCAACCGGCGAGCCATTGGCGAGCAGGGCGGCGATCAGCCCGTCGAAGCCGAAGCCGGGAGCAAAGCCCTCCATGAAACGGTGATGCACGCCGAGCGTCTCGACGCCGCCGGCGAGGCCGCCGACGGCACCTGAAAGCAGCAGCACGACAAAGCCCTGCCGTTTCACGTTGACGCCGCCATATTCGGCGAATTTCGGCGCCGAGCCGACCATGGTCACGCCATAGCCCCAGCTGGTGTAGCGGAAGATCAGCGCGACGCCGACCGCCAGCGCCAGGCCGATGAACAGCCCCCAGTTCAGCCGCGAGAAGGAAAAAATCTCGGGCAGATAGGCCGTCGCCAGGATCGGCGGCGTCTCCGACCAGCCGCCGGGCCGTTTGAACAGGAAGATGGTGAAGTAGGAGGTGAGCAGCACCGCGATGTAGTTCGACAGGATCGTCGAGACGACCTCGTTGGTGTTGTATCGGGCGCGGAAAAAGGCGGGGATGGCAACCCAGGCAGCACCCGCGACGACCGCGAGCGCCAGCGCCGCCAGCATATGGATGCCAGCGGGCAGGGAAAAGCTGAAGCCGACCCAGGCGGCGGCAAAACCGCCGAGGAACAGCTGACCCTCGATGCCGACATTGAACATGCCGCCGCGCAGGCCGATGCAGGCGGCGACGCCGCAGATCAGGATCGGCGTCGTCTGCAGCAGCGTGCCGGCAATCTTTTCCTGGTCGCCAAAGGCGCCGCGCAGCAGCGTCATCAAGACATGGATCGGACTTTCGCCGACCAGGAGGATGATGATCGCCCCCAAGAGCAAGGCTACGCCGACGGCGATGATCTGGCCGGAAAAGGCGCGCAAACGGTCGCTCATCATGCGGGCTCCAGCTGCGGCGAAACACCCGCCATCATCATGCCGATCCTGTCTTCGTCGGCATCGTCGCCGGCGACTTCGCCCATGATCCGCCCGTTGAACATCACCAGGATGCGGTCGGCGAGCGCCGCCAGTTCGTCGAGCTGCACGGAAATCAAGAGGATGGCCCGGCCGGCCGCGCGCTGGCGCATGATCTCGTCATGGATGGCCTCCTGGGCGCCGATATCAACGCCGCGCGTCGGCTGGTCGATCAGCAGGAAGTCGGCGCCATTGGTGAATTCGCGCGCCAGCACGACCTTCTGGATATTGCCGCCGGAAAGCCGCTTGACGGCATCGCCCGCTCCTTGCGCACGAATGTCGAAGCTCTTGATCAGCGCTCCGGCATTTCCGCCGATCGCCTTCCAGTCGAGCACACCGTTGCGGCTCCACGGCGCGCGGTGCTGGCGGCCCATCAGCGTGTTTGCCGCGATCGACGCATTGCGATCGACCCCGCGCACCATGCGATCGCCAGGGACATGGGCAAGGCCGGCTTCGCGGATCGCGGCGGGCGAGAGGGTGGTGAGGTCCTGGCCTTTCAGCCAGGCTTCGCCATGGCTTGCCGGCCTCAGGCCCGAAAGCACTTCCGCCAGTTCCGTCTGCCCATTGCCAGCGACGCCCGCAATTCCCACCACTTCGCCGGAGCGGACAGTGAAACTGACGTTGCGAAGAGCCGGCAGACGGCGATCATCCCGCGCCCACAGATCCTTGACCTGAAGGACCACGTCACCCTGCAGCGCCACGCGTGGCCGCCGGTCGAAACTGACTTCGCGGCCAACCATCATGCGCACCAACTCGTCCTTGTTGAGTTCCGACGTCGGGCGGGTCGCCACCTTCTTGCCGTTGCGCAGCACCGTCACCGTGTCGGACACCTCCATCACCTCTTCCAGATGATGCGAGATGAAGATCACGGTCATGCCCTCGGCCACGAAGCTGCGCAGTGTCTGGAACAGTTCGCGGCTTTCCTGCGGCGTCAGCACGGCGGTCGGCTCGTCGAGGATGATGGTGCGGGCGCCGCGCACCAGAACTTTCAGGATTTCGATGCGCTGCTCGATGCCGACCGAGAGCAGGCCGACGCGCTCGGTCGGATCGACATGCAGCCCGAAACGCTTCGACAATTCCTCAGTGCGCGCGATCTGCGCGGCATGGTCGATCAGCCCGTGACGACGGATCTCCATGCCGAGAAAGACATTGTCGGCGACCGATAGCGAAGGCACCAGCTTGAAGTGCTGGTGCACCATGCCGAGCCCTGCCTTGATGGCGGCGGCCGGGTCGGCGACCACTATCGCTTCGCCATTCAGCCGGATCGAGCCTTCGTCCGGCTGGAGGAGGCCGAACAGGATGTTCATCAGCGTCGTCTTGCCGGCGCCGTTCTCGCCGATAATGGCGTGGATTTCGCCCCGGCGCACGGCAAGGTCGATGCCGTCATTGGCAACAAAGGCGCCAAAACGCTTGGTGATGCCTGTCAACTCGACGGCCATCGCTACTGTGCTGTGAAGGGTCGGGGACCCCGGCGCGTTCGACACGATGCTCTCGCAGATTGGCAGACTGGACACTGATCCGCCGCGGCAAGCCGCGGCGGATCAGTGTAGCGCGTTCTTGGGAGGGATGCGCTGTTGCTGGCTTACTTCGCCTTGGCGATCACGATCTTGCCGTCGAGGATGCCCTTCTTGATCTCGTCCAGCTTGGTGGTCACGTCGGCCGGGATCTTCGGCGCGATGTCGTCGCAGACTTTGAACTCGACGCCGCCCGACGCCAGGTCGAAGGTGCGGGTGCCGGCGGTGACCTTGTTGCCCCCGACCTCGTCCTTGATCAGCGTGTAGACGGCGATGTCGCCGCGCTTCAGCATGCTGCCGAGCACATTTCCGGGAGCCGTGCCGCACATGTCGATATCGACGCCGATCGAATATTTGTCGGCGGCGGCACTTGCCTGCATCACGCCTTCGCCGGTCGGGCCGGCGACGTTGTAGACGATGTCGGAGCCCTGGCCGTAGAGCGCCTGGGCAAGCTCGCTGCCCTTGGCCGGATCATCGAAGGTGCCGGCGAAGACGGAGTTCACCTTCACATCGGGCGCGGCGTATTTGGCGCCCTGCTCGTAGCCGCCGAGGAAGTTGCGGATGACCGGGATGTCGCGGCCGCCGACGAAGCCGATTGCCTTGCCGTCGCCGATCTTGGGAAATTCGCTGCCCTTGGCCTCGATCATGCTGGCCAGCGCGCCGGCGACGAAGGAGCCCTGTTCCTCGGCGAAATTGGCATAGATCATCTTGGGATTGTCGAGCACGCCATCGATGAAGACGAAGCGCTGGTCGGGGTATTCCTTGCTGACCTTCTGCAGCGAATCCACCAGTTCCCAACCCATTACGAAGATGAGGTCGTACTGCTTGCCCTTGGCGAGGTTCTCGAACTGCTCCTGATAGTCCAAAGCGCGATTGCCGGTGTCGACCAGCTTGAGATCGATGCCGAAATCAGCCTTGGCCTTGTTGAGGCCGTTGACGATCGAAACGCCAAAGCCCTGTGCGAAATATCCAGAGATGGCGGCCACCGAAACCTTGGTCTGTGCGGCGGCCGATCCCAACGAAACAGCCAGCATCGTGCCGGCCATAAACAAACTCTTGAGCGCCCTTGTCATGTTATTCCACTTCAGCTTTTTTCAGCTTTTGAAGCCACGCCTTGACCATCCCCCACATATCGCCGGAATGCCGGCGAGTTCGTTGATGGTCATATGAGTTTAGGAGCGGCTAAACAGGCTGTCAATCGTCATCCGATGCGGTTTTCTTAGGCCCGTCATCCGCGTCCTTCACCTCCGTGCTTGACAAATATCGCGATGCATAATTGTTGATGCTCTAACGAATTTTCGTGAGTGACGGGACGAAGGATACGCGCAATGCCAGCTGTGGTGGTCAGGAAATTTCTGGTCCAGGTCGAAGAGATCTTCCATGAGGGCGGGCCGCCCGCAGCGCGTCCGCCCAAGCGCGGCGCGATCGTCGCCGTCATCGCCAACCCTTTTGCCGGACGCTACGTCGAGGAGATCACCGGCTTCATGGAGGATCTTAAACCGCTTGGCCTCGAAATGGCGCGGCGCCTGATAGACGCCATGGGCGATGGCGTCGCCGCCGTCGAAGGCTATGGCAAGGGCGCCATCGTCGGTGCCGCCGGCGAGCTTGAACACGGCGCGCTGTGGCACAATCCCGGCGGCTACGCGATGCGCGAACTTCTTGGCGACGCCAAGGCGATCGTGCCCTCGACCAAGAAGGTCGGCGGCCCCGGAACGCGCATCGACATTCCGATCACCCACATCAACGCCTCCTATGTGCGGAGCCATTTCGACGCGATCGAGATCGGCGTTGGCGATGCGCCGCGCAGCGACGAGATGGCGGTCATCCTGGCGATGACGACAGGTGCGCGCGTTCATGCGCGGGTCGGCGGCCTGGCTGCGGCCGACATCAAGGGCGAGGACGGATTGCGATGAGCCTGGAAATCCGCCGCATCATCACTATTGTCGAGGAAACCCGGATCGAAGGCGGCCGCCCCGTCGATCCGCCGACGCGGCGTGCCGCGGCGATCGCGGTGATCCGCAACCCCTATGCCGGCACCTTTGTCGAGGACCTGTCGGGGCTAAGCGATATCGGCGAAGCGCTGGGCGATATCTTGCCCAGGCGCGCGGTGGCAGCCCTTGGCATTGCCGGCAGTGAGGTCGAGAGCTTCGGCAAGGCTGCTGCCGTCGGCGCCGACGGCGAGCTCGAACATGCCGCCGCCATCCTCCACCCAACGCTCGGTGCTCCGTTCCGCGATGTGCTGGGCAAGGGCGCCGCGCTCATTCCCTCATCGAAGAAGCGCGGCGGCCTCGGCGTGCCGCTCGACATTCCGCTCGGCCACAAGGATGCGGCGAAGGTGCGCAGCCATTTCGACGGCATGGAGGTCCGCGTCCCCGATGCGCCGCGCGCCGACGAGATCGTCGTCGCCATCGCCGTCACCGATTCCGGCCGGCCGCACCCGCGCGTCGGCGGGCTGACCAAGGATAAGATCGTCGGCAAGGACGGCGTGAGTTGATGCCTGCGAAGGCCGCTACGCGGCCCTGACCTCTGGCACTCGCAGAGCCGGCGGGGTGTTGCGGCTGCGGCCGGTGCGCACCTCGCCGTCGATGACGACCATACCGATGCCCGGCAGATTGCCGAGCGCCACGCTGTCGAGCAATCCGTCGCCGGCACCGCCCATCGCCTGGTCGATGAAGATCAGATCGGCTGCACGGCCGACCTCGATGATGCCGCGATCAGCCAGTCCGCGCACACGCGCCGTGTTGCCGCTGGCAAGGCAGAACGCCACTTCCGGCGCGATGCCGCCCAGCGAAGCCAGCATGGTCAGCGTCCTCAAAATGCCGAGCGGCTGGACCCCGGATCCGGCCGGGCTGTCGGTGCCGAGGACGACGCGCGAAAGCTCGCCGCGCTGCCTCGCCAGATCGAGCACGAACAGTCCGGTGCGCAGATTGCCGTTGTGGACGATTTCCAGCGCGCGCGAGCCGTTCTCGCAGATCTGCCGGATTTCGGCTTCGGGAAGTGCCGTCGGTCCGCCATTGACGTGGGCAACGATATCGGCGTCGACCTCCAGCACGACATCGGCACCGATGCGGCCGGAGCCGGGCAGGGACGGACCGCCCGTATGAGTCATCGAGGTCATGCCGTATTTGCGCGCCCAGGCGATCATCTGCCGGCCGGTCGGACCATCCTTGACGCCGCCAAGCCCGACCTCGCCGATGAGTGTCACGCCGGCTTCGGCGAGATAGCGGAAATCATCCTCGACCAGGCCGTGCTCCAGGATGGGCGCGCCGGCCAGGATCTTCATGCCGTTGGGACGGAAGTTGGAGAAGGTCCGCTGCGCCGCGATCGCCAGCGCCTTCAGCCCGACCAGGTCGCGCGGGCGTCCCGGCGTGTGGACCTCGCCCGCCGAGATGATGGTGGTAACGCCGCCATGCACGGTGGAATCCATCCAGCCGATCTGGTTCTGCCGCGGCGTCCAGTCGCCGGCCACCGGATGAGCATGGTTGTCGATAAGCCCTGGCGCGACCGCGCAGCCCATCGCATCGATGATCGTTGCCGTGTTGCCACCGTCGACATCGCCGGCCTTGCCTATGGCTGATATGCGCCCGTCGGCCACGACGATGGTGTCGGCATCGAGGATCGGCTGGCCGAGGTCACCGCTCAGAAGGAGGCCGATGTTGCGGACGATGAGCGTGTTGGCAGACGACTTGGGGTCGGACGGCATCGGATCTCATTTCTGCTGGTATGGAAAGGTCCAGGCGCGGCCTATTTGCCGCCGTCGCCATTCGATGGATCGTCGTCATTGATGCGCTTGAGCAGGCGAAGCAGCGTCGCCTGCTCGGCGGGTGAAAGCGGTGACAGGAAGCGGCGCCCGACCTCGACGCTGCGTGCGAGCCGCTCGAGCGTGTATTCGGTCCCTTTCTCGGTCAGCGCGATCATCGACAGGCGCTGGTCGGTGTCGGAAGCGCTGCGCGTGATCAGGTCGTGTTTCAGCAGCTTGCGCATGACGATGCTGATGGTCGACGGATCCATCGCCGTCAGCCGGCCGAGATGGTTCTGCGAGACCTCGCCATGTTTGAGGATCGTGGCAAGGGCCGCGAATTGGGTCGGCGACAGATCTTCGCCGGCCATGACCTGCTGGAAACGCAGCGTCGCGCGCTGATGCGCCTTGCGGATGACGTGTGCCGGGTGCTGGTCCAACGCGTAGCCGGTCTCGGCGTATCGCTCCAGAACCTGCTCGCGGGTCAGGGGTTCCGCGTTGCCGCGTTGCTGCTTCGATGTCGCGCTTTTCTCGGTTTTCTTTTCGGTCGTCAAACCGGACTCCTGTTGCCTGTCTCGGATGCCGCTGGCTTTGGTAGCTCAAGCCGCGACTTCGATCGGTTGCAGCGATGTCCCGTCGCGAAGCGCCGCGACGACATCAGCCGAATCGCTGACCACGCCGAAATGCGTCGCTATGTCGTAGAGCGAGCTTTCCTGCTCGCGGGGTCCCGTCGCCGCGCAGCAATCGCTCGGCACCACCACTTCATAGCCCTGGAAAAATGCGTCGTGGACGGTTGATCGCACGCAGATGTTGGTGACCACGCCGAAGATGACCAATTGGTCGATCTGCATGTCCTTCAGTGTCAGGTCGAGGTCGGTCTGGAAGAAGGCCGAGTAGCGCCGCTTGATGACGTGGATCTCGTCATCGCGGGCGCCAAGATCTTCGATGATCTCCGGTCCCCAGCTGCCTTCCAGGCAATGTGGCGTGCGCTTCACCCATTCGCGCTCGCGGCGCATGCCCGGCCGGTGCGCATCGTGAACCCAGATCACCGGCACGCCGCTCGCGCGGGCCGCCTCTATGACGGCCAGTTGCGGCCCGACCAGCGTCTCGTATCCAGGCAGGACCATGGCCCCGCCCGGTTTGCAGAACTCGTTGACCATGTCGATGACGATAATGGCCGCGCGCTGCGGATCAAGGCGCATCGCGTCGTCGTGCCGATGTGAGGAAAAAACGTCCACGGCCATGGCGGACTCCTTTGGTCGATCGTTGATGCTCATACAAAAAACCTTGGCGGGTGCCAAGTCAATCCCGTTCGACGCAAAGCAGTAGTCACCGGCCTTGCGCATGCCGCGCTGACAAGCGTATGCGCTATTTGTCCAGCCGGATATGGCCTTGACAAGGGGCGGCAATCATGGACTCAATTTGTATGACCATCAATGATATCCAAGCCTCTGTGCTTGCGAGCCGAGGGCCGTGATATGAGGGCGATCGTCACCGGTGCCAGTGGCCTGCTTGGCCGCCACGTTGCCGAGGCCCTGCTTGCCGCCGGCCATGACGTGCTGGGCATCGATACTGTGGCGCCGGTCGGGGGCGCATGGCGTCAGGTCACCGCCGACCTGACGGATCTGGGATCGACCCTGCAGCTGGTGCGCGATTGCGATGCCGTCGTGCATGTCGCGGCCATTCCGCGGCCGACCGGCCGGGCCGGCGGCGAGGTCTTCAAGACCAATGTCGCCACCGCCTACAATGTCGTCGAGGCCGCCGCCACGGCTGGCATCAGCCGCTTCATCTATGCCTCGTCCTTCAGCGTCTTCGGTTATCCCTTCTTCGAGAAGGCTGTCACCCCGCCCTATCTGCCGGTCGACATGAACCACCCGGTCGGCGCGCAGGACCCATACGGCCTGTCCAAATGGCTGGGCGAGGAAATCGTCGACGCGGCGGTGCGCCGCGGCGCCTTTTCGGCGGTCAGTATCCGCATGCCATGGATCCAGACCGCGCAATCCTTCTTCGCCGGCGTCGGTCCGCGCCGCGCCACCGCCGATAGCGCCCGCGACCTGTGGGCCTATCTCGATGCGCGCGATGCCGGGCAGGGTTTTCTACGGGCGCTCGAATGGCAAGGCGACGGCCATCTGCGCGTCCTGCTCAGCGCCGCCGACACCTTCATGGAGGAAGAGACCGAAGCGCTCGTTCGCCGGGTGTATCCAGGCGTCGCCCGGTCGCGGCCGATCGCCGGTTTCGGCTCCGTGCTCGATACGGTCCATGCGCGCGAGACGCTCGGCTTCGCGCCGGAGCATTCATGGCGTTCCTATCGAAAGCCGGAGACCAAGGGATGAAGCGGTTCGACCAGAAGAAAATCCTTGTCACCGGCGGCGCCGGCGCCATCGGCAGCGCCGCGGTCCGACGTTTCCTCGACGAAGGCGCGCGCGTCGCCATCGTCGACCGCAACGGCGCGGCGGCCCGCGAGCTGGCTCGTTCTCTCGGCGACAGCACCATAGCCATCGAAGCCGACGTCACCGACGAGACAAATGTGCGCAACGCCGTCACAACGACCGTCGAGACATTCGGCGGGCTGGATGTCGTGTTCAACAATGCCGGCATTTCGGGTGTCGTCGCTCCCGTGCATGAATTGCCCGTCGAGGATTGGGACACCATCATCCGCATCAATCTGCGCGGCATCTTCCTCGTCCTGCAGGCGTCGCTCCAGGCGATGATCAAGGCCGGGGCCGGCGGCTCGATCGTCAATATGGGATCCTCCATGGCCGGCTGGGACGTGCTTTCGGGCGGCGCCGGCTATGTCGCCTCGAAGCATGGCGTGGTCGGGCTGACGCGGGTCGCAGCGCTCGATGCCGCGCCCTATGGCATTCGCGTCAATGCCATCTGTCCCGGCGTGATCGAGACGACGCTCGGCGTGCCGGCTTCCGGCGACGGCGATTTCAAGAGCAGCGTCCAGCATTTCGCCGACCGTATCCCGTTGCGCCGCATCGGCCAGCCGGACGATGTCGCGACCGCGGTGGCGTTCCTTGCCTCGGACGAGGCAAGGCATGTCACCGGCGTCGACTGGCTGATCGACGGCGGCCAGACCTTGCAGAGCTGGGCCAACGCGCCCGCCGGCAACGCGTTTCCGAAGTATCGCTAGGAAACAGCCACGGCTCGCGTAGGCGGATTCACCGTCAGAGCCTTTTGGGCGGCATCGCCTGGATGATCCGGACCGCAAGATCGAGATCGGCCAGCCCGCCCGAAAGCGGCGTGCGCGGTTTTGCTCCGGCCAGGATACAGTCGGCGAAATGCTGCCATTCACGGCGAAACGAGGTGTCGGGGATACCCGGTAGGACGCGCTCGGACGCGGTTTCGCCTGTTGCCTCGCGCAGGCGCACCGTTGCCGAGGCGTTGCGGAAATAGGGGTTCTGGAATTCGATCCGCACCTCGTCGCGCTCGCCATGCACATGGATCCACTCATCCCACCATTCATACTGGGCGAGCGCCATGTCGAACAGGCAAGGAACGCCGCCATAGTCAAGCACGGCCAGCAACTGGTTGGGCCCGGTCTGCTGCGCATGGACGACGCGGTCCGGCGTGCCGAAGGCGCCGCGCATGACAGCAAGGTCGTGGCTGCTCAGCCCGAGCAGCAACAGATAGAGGTCGCGATAGCCGGCATGATCGGCACCGAGTGCCGCCTCGACGCGCCGCGCGACGGCATCGCGTCCCACCGCCAACATTTCGGCCGGCACGTCGGCGATCCGGGTCTGCGTGTAGAGCTTGCCATAGCGGTCGAAGCGGCCGGCGAAATCATGGACGTGGATCGACTTCGGCCGGCCGATCGCGGCGATGCGCTCCAATCCGGTTTCGTAGCCGGGATCGTAGAATTTCATGTAGCCGACAAGGGCGACGAGGCCGCTCCGCTCGGCCTGCTCGACCAGCGGGCGCGCTTCCTGCGGCGTGAAGGCGAGCGGCTTCTCGACGATCAGGTGCTTGCCGGCACGGATTGCGTCGGCGACCATCTCGCCATGGTCGTAGGTGCAGATCACCACCGCATCGACATTCGGATCGGCGAGCAAAGCGCGATGATCCGTATAGCGTGCCGCGACACCGTAATGCTCTGCGACCGCGTCGACCGTGCCGGGCGAGATGTCGCACAGGGCGGCGATGCGAAACGCCGGCAATTCCATGAGATAGGGCAAATGCATCAGCTGGGCGATCTCGCCGCAACCGATGACGCCAACGCCAATAACGCGATCCTGCATGTCAGCCCTTCACGGCGCCGGCGGTCAGGCCGGCGATGAACTGCCGTTGCATGGCGAGGAAGACGACGATCACCGGCAGTGTCGTGATCGTCAACGCGGCGAAATAGAGGGTCCAGAGCGAATCGTACTGCTGGAAGAAGCTGACCAAGCCGAGCGGGATGGTCTGCACCGATGGGTCGCGCAGCAAGAGGAAGGCGAGGAAGAAATCGTTCCAGATCTCGATGAAGCCGAAGATCAGGATCAGCGCGACGCCCGGCCGCACCAGCGGCAGCATGATGTGGATCAGGATTTCGAGCCGGCTCGCGCCGTCGACGCGCGCGGCGTCCTCGAGATCGGCGGGCAGCGTGACGAAGAAGCTACGCAGGATGAAGACCGACAGCGGCAGCGACGTCGCCGCATAGACGAAGGCGATGCCGAGCCGGTTGTTGATCAGGCCGAGGTCGCGCGCCACCATGAACAGCGGAATGGCCATCACCTGCGGCGGCACCAGCATGGCGGCAACTGCCACGGCCAGCACGACGCCGCGTCCGGGAAACCGCAGGCGCGCCAACGCATAGGCGCAGGGCGTCGCCACGACGACCAGGATGATCAAGGCCGAACCGGTGACCAGCACGGAGCTGACGATGCGCGACCCCATGCCGGCGATGCGCCAGGCATCGGCATAGTTCTGCAGCACCAGGCTCGACGGCGGGCCCCAGATGTTGCTCAGCATCTCCTCCTTGGTCTTGAGCGAGCCGAACAGCACCCAGAGCAGGGGATAGAGCGTCTCGATGAGCACGAGGGCGAGCGCGGCGTAGATGCCCGCGACTTCCAGCAGGCTGCGCGTGCCAAGGCGCCGGGGACGGCGGGCCGCGCCGTCATCAGGGGTGAGCGAAGGCTTGGCCGCGCTGCTCATCAGACGTCCAGCCTCTGCCGCCGCATCAGCGCGAGCAGGCCGACGCTGGCCAGCCCGACGATCAGGAACAGCACATAGCCGATTGCCGCGGCATAGCTCATGGCGCCGTCCTGGAAGGCCTTGCTCATCATGTAGGTGAGCACGACTTCGGTGGCGTGATTCGGGCCGCCCTTGGTCAGCACATAGACGATGTCGAAGTTGCGCACGAAGGCGCCGGACAGGCCGAGGATGGTGTTGATGAAGACGATCGGCATCATCATCGGCACGGTGACGTGCCGGAAGCGCTGCAGCGGGCCGGCACCGTCCATCTTGGCCGATTCATAGAGTTCCGACGGGATCGTCTGCAGCCCCGCCAGATAGATGACGGCGTGGAAGCCGAGCCATTTCCAGACGTCGACGACGATGATCGAGTAGAGCGCGATGTCGGCATCGCCAAGCCAGGACTGTTTCAGCCCGCCGAGGCCGAACAGGTCGAGCGCGCCGTTGAGCAGGCCGAAGACCGGATTGTAGATCCACGACCAGAGCAGCCCGACCGCGACGAAGGACATCGTCACCGGGATGAAGGCGGCGGCGCGAAAGAAGGCGCGGCCGACCAGCGCCCGGTTGAGCAGCAGCGCCAGGCCGAGGCCGAGCACGTTCTTCAGGATGACGACGGCAACGACGAAGATCAGATTGTTGCGCAGCGCGCCGAGGAAGATGCGGTCGTGCAAGAGGCGCTGATAGTTGGAGAGGCCTGCCCAGGTCGGATCGGAAAACCCGTCCCAATTGTGCAGGCTGAGCCAGAAACCGTTGACGAAGGGCCAGAGGTAGAAAAGGCAAAACAGGATCGCGGCGGGCAGGATCATCAAGAAGGCCACCGCACCATCCCCGGCAAGAAAGCGCCAGGGATCGGAACGGCCAGAAGCAGCAGCCTCTTGTGATCGCGCGGTCATGCAGCCTTCGCGCTTTGTGGTGTCAGCACCAGCCCGAGCGTGTCCCTGACATAGGTGATGCTTTCCAGCGTGCTTTGCTCCGCCGTCTTCTTCGACGCATCGAGCTCGATGATGGCGAGACCATCGTACTTTGCCTCCAGCAGCACGTCGACGATGCCGGCAAGATCGACCACGCCGGCGCCGAGTTCGCAAAAGGCGCCATAGCGATCATAGCCCTTTAGCGCCGGATCCACCCTGGTGTCCTTGAAATGCATGTAGCGCACGGCCGAGATGTAGGTTCGAACCGCGTCGACCGGATCGGAATTGGTGTGGGCAAGATGCGCCGGATCGATGCAGAGGCCGGCAAGATCGGTATCGAGCTCATCCATCATGCGGTCGAGCTGGTCGCGGCGCTCGATGAAGGTGTCGAGATGCGGGTGATAGACGGTCTCGATGCCGAGGTCTTTTGTCCGCCTGCCGATATCTTCGAGCGCGCGGCAAAAGGCGCGATAGTCGTCGGCGGTGTGTGGGCCGGCGATCGCTTCCGAGGGGCCGCCACCGAGAACCAGCACGGGTGAGCCGAAACCCTTCAACATCCGGGTCAGCGCCACCAGCACGTCGCGTTCGTACGGCCAGGCGACGGGGTTGGTGAAGATCGCATTGACGTAGAAGGAGGAGAGCTTGATGCCATGCTCGCTCTGGCCTTCCGAGAGCAGCGCGTAACGCCGCAGAATGTCGGTGTCGGTGGTGACCCCCATTGGCGGCTGGTTGCCGAGCTGCATGTATTTGCGGGCGTACTGGTCCGACAGGCTGGTGAAGGCGAGAATCTCGAACCAGCCGAAGCCCTGTTCGGCCAGGAACTTGATGGCTGGCCGTAGCGGCAGGCCGGTCAGGTCCCAGCTGTTCAGGTGATAGCCGATCGAGAAGCGCTGCCGTTCGGCACGGGTTTGTGTCATGTGGTTTCTCCGATTGACGAGGCTGCCCAAAACGGGCGGCCTCTGTTTGTCGTGCCGCGCGGATCGGCCTGGCTGGATGCGCGCCGGGAAGCGCTTACTTCGGCGGCCAGCTGCCCTGCGCCTTGAGGTCGTCGAAGGTGGTCTGGATCGAGGCGGCGGCGTCCTCGGGCGTCGTCGTGCCGCCGACGATGCCGGCGATGGCCGAGGCCGTGGCTGACGCGACTTCCGATGGCCAGATCCAGTCGAGGAACTTGATGGTGCTCGGGAAGGCTTGCTTGCGCAACTCGACGGCGTAGGCATCCTCGACCTGCGGCACGCCCTTGATCGAGGCGGCGATCGGCTGCTCGGGGGCAAGATAGAGCGTCGCCACTTCCGGCCGTGTCAGATATTCGATGAACTTGACCGCGGCATCGAGTTTTTCGGGCGGGATCGACGAGGCGACGCAGATGCCGTTGTCGGCGCCGCCGCCATGGCCCGGCGCACCCGGCGTGCCGTCCATTTTCGGGAAGGCGAAGACGCCCCATTTGAACGCCTTGACGCTGGTCTGCAGCGACGGGATTTCCCAGGTGCCACCATAGTACATGGCGCTCTTGCCGGCGGCGAAGGCTGCACGCATGCCGTCCTGGTCGACCGAAAGCGAATCCTTGGACAGGATGCCGTCGTCGACCCATTGCTTGATCAGCTTGAAGCCTTCGACATCGGGCGCGTCGGTGAATTTCGCCGTGCCTTCGAGATTCTTCTGCGTCTTGCCGATGGCATCGCCCGAGGCCTGCGAGAAGGTTTCGAAGTACCACATCGGCCACATCACGGTGTTCGAGCCCTGATGCAGCAGCGGGATCACCCCTGCGGTCTTGAACTTCGGCACCGCTGCCTTGAGGTCGTCATAGGTCGGCGGAACGGGGATGCCGAGCTTCTGGAAGAGGTCGACATTGTAGAAGATCGTCGATGTCGAGAGTGTCGAGATCGGCACGCCATAGACCTGGCCGCTGATGGTGAAGGCGCCCAGCGCTGCGGCGTCGATCCGGTCCTGGAAAGGCTTGATCTTGTCGGTGATCGGCATCACCAGCTTGCGCCGGACATAGGCGCCATTGGTGTAGAACGCCGGGCAAGCGATCAGGTCCATTTCCTGGTTTGCCAGCTTGGCGGTCATCAGGCGCTGGATCGAATCGGTCTGCGGCCCCTGTGCGTCCCACTCGACAGCGGTGACGTCGGGGTTGGCCTTGAGGAACCCATCGATAACCTGCTGCTGGATTTTCTTCTGCTCGTCCGGCGCTTGGCGCGGTGCGAGTTCGTCAAGGGCAGAGCCACCGAAAACCTTGAGCGTGATCCCGTCGGCATGGCCGACTCCGGGCATTGTGATCAGGCCGAGGCTTAGCAGTGCGGTGGCAAGGATGGGGCTGGCGGGGCTTTGTTTCGAACGATGGGTCACTCTCTGCTGAACGGGCATCTGGCTCTCCTTTTCGCCAATGCCGAGGGGCAACCTCGGGACCAAATATCGTTGATGGTCATATGATCTTGGTCGCCTGTTATGATTTTTGTCAATCGGCAAGTGTGCCTATAATTTGATCGCCATGATGAGAGCGCCCCGGGAGCGAAAATGGCTCGGCCTCGCGTTCGGATATGAGAAGGCGCCGGCGCAAAACCGCTGGCCGAAAGGCCAGGCTTGCGACCTCACACGTTGTCAGGCTGGCGAGCTCTTCGCGTTAGACGCCGAACCGGTCCTTCAACCGTCCGGAAAGGATCGCTGCCTTCACCCCGAGCGGCCAGAAGCGATGAAACCGGATTGGCTTGAGCGGTGATATCGGCATGGGAAACGGCGACGTCTCGTCGCCTCGCAGGCGTTGCGCCAAAGCGGCGCCCATCGCCGAGGCCATGGCGACGCCGCGGCCGTTATAGCCAAGGCAGATCAGCACGCCGTCTTCCGGCTCGTGAATGTGCAGAAGATGGTCCTTGGTGATCGCGACACGGCCGTTCCAGCCATGTGTCCAGCGTATTCCCTCGAGTGCTGGCCACAGTCGCAGCGCATAGTCGGTGAGGTAGCGGATGGCGGAAGCATCTCCGATCGGTTTCATCGGTCCCCGGCCGCCCATAAGCAGACGGTTCTGGGCGTCGATGCGGTAGTACACGGTGATGTTGCCGGCCTCGTAGAGAACAGGCCTTTCAGGGAGGATGGCAGCTGCGGCCGACGGCGACAGCGGTTCGGTTGCCGCGATCGCGCTGAACACCGGAACCAGCGACTGCTCCAGGCCCGGCCACAGGGTTCCGGTATAGCCGTTGGTCGCGACAAGCACTTTCTCGGCGCTGACGGAGCCATTCGCGGTTTTGAGGATCCAACGTCCGGCCTCCCTCTTCAGCGAAAGCACTTCGCTGCCGCCGAATATCCGTGCACCCGCGTTTTGCGCGGCGGCTGCCAGGCCGATTGTATATTTCAAGGGGTGGAGGTCGCCTCCGCGGGCGTCGAACATGCCGGATATGTATCTGTTCGTCCCGGTTCGCGCCGCCATCGCTTGCGCGTCCAACATGCTGACCGGCATGCCGCGCCGTTCGCATTGCGCGGCGGTGGTCCGCACCGCGGCTTCCGGCTTCGGCCGGATGGCCGCGCGTATGGTGCCGTTCTGCCGGGCATCGCAGGCGATCGACAGGCGCTTGATGAGGCCGAAGGTGAAATCCGGCGCGCCATAGGAGAAATCGATCATCCGCGGCCCAAGCTCGGGGCCGAACATCGCCTCGATCGTGTCGGGATCGTATTTGAGGCCGGGATTGACCTGGCCGCCATTCCTGCCCGACGCGCCCCAGCCGGGCTGCTGGGCCTCGAGCACGGCGACGTCATCGCCGGCTTCCGCCAGATGCAGGGCGGTCGAAAGACCCGTGAAGCCGCCGCCAACAATGGCGATCCTCGCCCGCTGCGCACTGGCAAGGGCGGGGTAGTTGGCGGTACCGCCGGCCGTTTCGCGGTAGAGGCTCCGGGGCGGGCTGATCTCAAGCATATTGGGCATTGTCAAGAGAACCGGAAGAGACGCAGGTCAGAGAGGCTGGCGAATGCCGTCGGCGAAAAGGGATGCGCCACCTGCGAGAAACTCCATAACGGCAGACTCTCGAATATCGTGCCGGGCGCGCCAGTCAATTCAGCATGGCTTTCGGGAAATCACAACTGCTGCGACAGCGCCGCCATGAAGTGGTCGTTCTCCGCTGGCGAGCCGATGCTGACGCGCACGTAGCTGTCAAAACCGTCCTGCTTCCAGGGTTTGACGATTACGCCTTCGCGCAGCAGGCCCTCGGCGAAGTCGGAGGCGTTTTGCCGGCAGTTGAAGAACAGGAAATTGCCTCGTGAAGGGGCGACGTCGAGGCCCTTGTTCCTGAGGAAATTCTCGACACGCGTTCTTTCCGCCTTGGCCAGGGCCACGACCCTTGCAAGGTGTTCCTCGTCCACCAGCGCCGCCAGCGCGGCGGCCTGCGCCATGCCGTTGGCGTTGAAGGGCGTGCGTACCCGATCAAGAAGCGCGCGCAATTCCGGGTCGCCGACGATGCCGAAGCCGATCCGCAATCCGGCAAGCCCGAACGCCTTGGAAAATGTCCGCAGCACGATCCATGGCTGGTCACGTTTGCCGAGGTCAGGCAACGCCGAGGCATAGTCGTCGCCCTCGGCATATTCGGCATAGGCTTCGTCGACGACAACAAGCGTTTCGTCGCTGGCGGCATTCAGAACCTTCGACAGATCGCTGGCAGAGAGCCAACTGCCGACGGGGTTCATCGGGTTGGAGAACAGCAGCATGCGCGGCCGCTCGCGCACCGCCTCGATCAGGGCGTCGACGTTGATTGTGAGGTCGTTGTTGACGGCCACACGCTTGACGCGCGCGCCCATCAGCGTCGCATAGTCCTCGTGCAGCGGGAACGACGGATAAAGCGTGACGACGGTATCGCCGGGCCGCAGCACGGCGCGGCTGATGACGGAGAGCAGGTCCTCCGACCCATTGCCGAGGATGATTTGGTCCTCGCTGAAGTCGTATCTGGCGGCGATGGCCTGGCGCAGTTCGCGTCCGGCCGGATCCGGATAGAGCCGGAACATCTCGGCGCCGGCCTGCATCATCGTGGCCAGGGTCGGGCTCGGGCCAAGCGGGTTTTCATTAGAGCCCAGCTTGGCGATCCGGACTGGAGCGTATCGCTGCATGACCTCGGCGATGGTCAGTCCGGAATTGTAAGGCGACAGGCGCGTGACTTCGGTTCGAACCATGTCTGAAGCTTTCGACACGAGCGGGCTCCTCTGTGGTTGGCCAAGCGACTTCCGCCTTCGGCCGGGTTCTCAAACACCGGGTTTCGCGGCATCGTCCCTGGGGCAAGCCAGGTCACCGACGGGCGCGCTGGTGCGGCGATTTTTGTCAGGAGTAGCGTAGCCGAAACTGTTTGTATATGCTTGTATATGTAACCTGATCTGATAGTGTCGCCCTGCAAGCGGAAGGCGACACCGGCAAGGAGGATCACATGCGCAATGCTTCTCTGTTCGATCTTGCCGGCAGGAAGGCGCTTGTCACCGGCGCCAGCCGCGGCATAGGCCGCAGCATTGCCGAGGCGCTGAGTGCGGCCGGCGCCGACGTCGCGGTCACCGCGCGCAGCCTGGCCTCTCTCGAGGAGACGGCCTCGGCGATCCGCGCGGCCGGCGGGGTTGCGCATGCGGTTGCCCTCGACGTCACCGATGTCGGCCGCTGCCGGACAGCCACCGCCGAGGCAGCCGGCCTGCTCGGCGGTCTCGACATCCTCGTCAACAATGCCGGGATGGAAGAGGTCCGGCCTTCGCTCGATGTCGACGAGGCGCTGTGGGACCGGATCGTCGATACCAATCTCAAGGGCGCGTTCTTCTGCGCCCAGGCTGCGGCACGGCAGATGCGCGACGCCGGGCGTGGCGGCGCCATCATCAATCTCTGCTCGCTGACTTCAGAAGTCGGTATTCCGACCGCCGTGCCCTACGGCTCGTCGAAGTCGGGCCTGCTCGGCATGACAAGGGCGCTGGCGGCGGAGTGGGCCGATCTCGGCATCAGGGTCAACGCCATCGCCCCGGGCTATTTCAGGACGGCGATGACGGATGTGTTCTACAGCAACGAGGCATGGCAGCAGTCGATGCTGGCCAAGATTCCGCAGCACCGTTTCGGCGATCTCAGCGATCTGCACGGCGTTGCCGTGTTCCTTGCCTCGGATGCGGCCGCCTACATAACCGGCCAGTCCATTCCGGTGGATGGCGGGTTTCTCGCATCGATTTGAGGCAGCTCGCAGTAGGTTCGAAACCAAAAGCTTCCGCACTGTGACCGGCCGGCACATTGCGTTCCAACAAAGAGGAATACCCATGTCCGACATCAGCTTCCATGATCTGTCATCCCTCGATGCCACCCAGCGGGCCAGCCTGCTGAAACGCGCCGAGAGCGATCTGTCGGTCTTCGTCGAAAAGGTCCGCCCGATCATCCAGGCCGTCAAGGACGAGGGCGACGCTGCGCTGATCCGCTTTGCCAGGGAACTTGACAAGGCCAATGTCGCCGAAGGCGGGCTGAAGGTCTCGGAAGCGGAGTTCGACGCGGCCTTCGACAAGGTCGAGAAGGATGTCGTGGAAAGCATCAGCTTCGGCATCGACAACATCAGGCGTTTCCATGAGGAGCAGAAGCCGGAAACGATGTGGCTCAAGGAGGTCCGCCCGGGCGCCTATGCCGGCGACCGGTATACGCCGATCGCTTCGGTCGCGCTTTATGTGCCGCGCGGCAAGGGCGCGTTCCCGTCGGTGACGATGATGACGTCGGTTCCGGCAGTCATTGCCGGGGTGCCGCAGATCGCCATCGTGACGCCGCCGACATCGGACGGTTCGGTGGATGCGGCGACCCTGGTCGCCGCGCGCCTCGCCGGCGTGCACACCGTCTACAAATGCGGCGGCGCCCAGGCCGTCGCCGCCGTCGCCTATGGCACCGAAACGGTGAAGCCCGCGCTCAAGATCGTTGGCCCCGGCAGCCCATGGGTGGTGGCGGCCAAAAGTGTGCTGTCGTCGATCATCAACACGGGTCTTCCGGCCGGTCCGTCGGAAGCCATCATCTTTGCCGATGACAGCGTTGACGGCGGCCTTGCCGCGCTCGACCTTTTGATCGAGGCCGAGCACGGGCCGGATTCCTCGGCCTATCTGGTGACGCACAGCCGCAAGGTCGCCGAGGCAGCTCTCGCGGCACTTCCTGAGCACTGGTCGCGGATGACCGAACAGCGCGTGGAATTCTCGCGCGCGGTGCTGACGGGAAAGCGCGGCGGCATTGTGCTGACCGCATCGCTGGAAGACAGCTACCGCTTCATCAACGACTATGCGCCCGAACATCTGGAGATCCTGTCGAAGGAGCCGTTCGCGCATCTCGGACACATCACCGAGGCGGCCGAAATCCTGATGGGGCCGCATACGCCGGTGACGCTTGCCAACTTCGTTCTCGGACCGAATGCGGTGCTGCCGACCAGCCGCTGGGCACGCACCTATGGACCGCTTTCGGTGACGGATTTCGTCAAGCGCTCGTCGGTCGGCTATGTCACCTCGGCCGCCTATCCGGAACTGGCGAAACATGCTCGCAGGCTCGCCCGCTACGAGGGCTTCAGCTCGCATGAGAACGCGGTCTCGGAGATCCGCGACGGCTATCTCGCCGGCTGAACGGAGACGATGATGATGAAGGCGGCACGGCTCTATGGACCCGGCGATCTGCGCGTGGAGGACATCGCCGAACCCGGCATTCTGGAAGCCGGCTGGGTGAAGCTCAGGGTCGACGCCGCCGGCATTTGCGGTTCGGACTTGCACAATTTCCGCACCGGCCAGTGGATAAGCCGCTCGCCTTCGACGGCCGGCCATGAACTGACGGGCACGGTGATCGCGCTTGGTGAGGACGTCGACACCGTCGCCGTCGGCGACAGGGTGGTTGCCGATTCCCGTTTCTGGTGCGGGGCGTGCGCGCAATGCCGTGCGGGCAGGCGCCATCTCTGCGCTTCGCTGGGCTTCGTCGGCGAAGTCTGCGACGGCGGCTTCGCCGAACAGGCGGTGTTGCCCGCGCGCCTGCTGCATGTCGTCGATGCCACGCTTGATGAGCGGGTCGCCGCCATGGCCGAGCCGCTCAGCGTGGCGCTGCATGCGGTGCGGCGTCTGCCGAAGACGGCAGGCTCGGTGCTTGTCGTCGGCTGCGGGCCGATCGGTGGTCTCGCCGCGCTGCTGCTCTCTCGGACTTTCCCTGGCACCGTGCTTGTTGCCGACCGCAACCCGGCGCGCTCTGCCCGCGTGGCAGGGGTGACCGGCGCAACAATCGTCGACCTGGATCGCGATGCCATTGCCGCTGCGACCGCCAATGCCCCGCTGCTGGCCGCCGTCGAGGCGACCGGCAGCATCGCGGCATTCACTCAATTGCTCGGCGTTCTCGATTCCGGCAGCGCGGTGGCGATGGTCGGCATCTTCCATGGCCGTCTCGACATCGACCCCAACCTTCTGGTCGAACGCGAGATCGCGCTGCTGGGGTGCCATGCCTTCGCCGACGAACTACCTGACGCGGTGCGGATGCTAGGTGAATTGAGCGACCCGCTGCTCGCCCTGATCGATCGCGAGATCAGCCTGGACGAGATACCGGCAGCCTATGAGCGGTTGTTGGCGGGCGAGAGCGACGGCTTGAAAACAATCATCCGCATGCGGCAACCTGTTGAGCCGGCGTGATTTCCGATAAATTGCCGGAAAGGATTTTGAAATGATCGATTTGCCCGATACGGCGAGCCCCCTTTACGAGAAGGTGAAGGACTACATCCTGGCCAACATCGGAACGGGCCGGTGGGGCAAGGATCGCAAGCTGCCGTCCGAGAACGAGCTGGTGGTTTCGCTGGGTGTCTCGCGCATGACGGTCCACCGGGCCTTGCGGGAGCTGACCGCGGCGGGGTTCCTGATCCGGTTGCAAGGTGTCGGCACCTTCATCGCGCCGCCCCGGCCGCAATCGACGCTGATCGAGATCAACAACATCGCGGCCGAGATCGTCGAGCGTGGCAACCGGCATCGCTCCGAAGTCCTCGTGCTGGAAACCATCACGCCGACGAAGGAGCTTGCACTGTCGTTCGAGTTCCCAAAGCGTGTCTCGATCTATCATTCCGTCGTCGTCAATTTCGAGAACGATTTGCCGGTGCAGCTGGAAGAGCGCTTCGTCAATCCGAGCCTGATCCCCGACTACGACAAGCAGGATTTTTCGAAGACGGCGACCTATGACTACCTCATGCAGAAGACCCCGGTGACCGAGGTCGAGCACATCATCTCCGCGATCCCGGCCGATGCCGAGACGGCGCGGCATCTGAACATCGATGTCGGCAGCTGCTGCCTGTTTCTGCACCGTCGCACATGGACGGGCGCGATCGTCGCCACCATCAGCAAGCTGACCTATGTCGGCAGCCGCTATTCGCTCGGCAGCCGCTATTCCCCTTCCAGGACCAACTGACGGCAACACAGATGGAGGCAGGCTGATGCACCGGACCAGCGGGAAAATTGAGTCACTCTAACTTGTATATGCATGTATGTATTTTAGCCTTGACATCCGCTTCTGCTGACGCTGAAATATCCCTGCACTTCACCATGAAGTGGTGGGCAAGACGCCGGGGCACAGTGCCGCGAGAGCAGAAACCCGCAGTCTCACCAGACCGGATGCCTGGGTAAAAAAAGCGGTCTGATCATCAAGGGGAACGAGATGATGCGTAACCTAGCAGGACAATTTCGCGCGCTCATGATGGCCGCCGCCATCGGGCTCGCCGCCGCGCCAGCGGCCCACGCGGCCGATGCGGCCATTCCCACGACGCCCGAGGCAGGATCGTTCAAGATCGGCATCGAGCCCTGGCTTGGCTATGGCCAGTGGCATGTCGCCGACGCCAAGGGCCTGTTCAAGGCAAATGGCCTGTCGGATGTCCAGATCGTCAATTTCGCCGAGGACAAGGACATCAACGCCGCTTTGGCCAGCGGCCAGCTCGACGCCGCCAACATCGCCACCCACACGGCGATGGGCATGGTCGCCGCCGGCCTGCCGGTGAAGATCGTGCTGCTGCTCGATGTCTCGATGACGGCCGATGCCATCATCGCCGGCAAGGACGTCACCTCCATCGCCGACCTCAAGGGCAAACAGGTCGCCTTCGAGGAAGGCACGACGAGCGACATCCTGCTCAAATACGCGCTCGCCAAGAACGGCATGTCGATCGACGATGTGAAAGCCGTTCCGATGCCGGCGTCCGACGCCGGCGGCGCGCTGATCGCGGGTCAGGTGCCGGTCGCGGTCACTTACGAACCGTACCTCACCGTCGCCATGGCGCAGAACAAGGACGTCAAGCTGCTATTCACCGCCGGCGAGGATCCCGGCCTGATCAGCGACGTGCTGGTGGTGCGCGACGAGGTGATCAAGTCGCGGCCGGGCCAGGTGCTGGCGATGATCAAGAGCTGGGATGCCGCACTGAAAGATTATACTGCCGACACGCCCGGCGGCCGCGCCATCATCGCCAAGGCCGTCGGTTCCGACGTCAAGGACCTGAACACTGCCTTCGACGGCGTGCGCTACTATTCGCTCGCTGAAAACAAGACGGCGCTGACCGGCGATTTCACCACCAAGACATTCGCCGATGTCGAAGCGGCCGCCAAGAACGCCAAGCTGCTGCAGGCTGATGTGACACCGGAACAGATGATCGACCCGTCTTTCGTCAAGGCAGCGGAATGACAAAGCCTGGATCGCGGTGGTAACGCAGATGTCCGCGGAGCCCCCCGCGAAAACCGGCGCTGTGCGCCCCGCGCCAGCGGCGGCCACGAGACAGGCCAGGCGCCGCCGATCCTCGGGGATCGGCGTGCCCATCGCCAGGTCGCGTTTCCTGATGATCGCGGTGACCGTCTTTGTCGGGCTTGGCCTTGCCTGGTGGGCGGCGACCGGGCTGGAATGGGTAAAACCCATCTTCCTGCCGTCGCCAGGCAGCGTCGCCACCCAGATCGCCAAGCTCGCCACCGACGGCACGTTGTGGGTGGATCTCAGCGCCTCGGCGTATCGCATTTCCATCGGCTTCCTCATCGCCTCGGCCCTGTCCATCCCGATCGGCGTGCTGATCGGCAGTTTCCGCTCCTGGGAAGCGGCCATCGAGCCGCTGGTGGATTTCATCCGCTACATGCCGGTTGTCGCTTTCGTGCCGCTCTCCATCCTGTGGGCCGGCACCGGCGATACCCAGAAATTCCTGATCATCTTCATCGGCACCTTCTTCCAGCAGGTGCTGATGATCATGGACAATGTGAAACGGGTTCCCGCCGATTTCATCGGCCTTGGCCGCACGCTCGGCCTGCCGGACCGCAAGATCCTGACGCGCATCGTCGTGCCCAGCGCCCTGCCGGGCATCTGGGACACGCTGCGCATCAGCCTCGGCTGGGCATGGACCTGGCTGGTGCTGGCCGAGCTCGTCGCGGCAACGTCCGGCTTGGGCTATCGCATCACCGTGTCGCAGCGCTATTTCCAGACCAACACCATCATCGGCTACATCCTGCTGCTGGGCGTGCTCGGCCTCATCACCGACCAGGTCATGAAGGCCCTGGAAAAGGTCCTGTTCCGGCAGGATGGCCATTCGCAATGAGGAACCGCCGATGACTGTTCCCAAATTGCGCATTGCCGGTCTCGACAAGAGCTTCGGCACCGGCGACCGGCGCACGGAGGTGCTGCGCGACATCAATCTCGATCTTGCCGACAATGAGTTCGTCTCGCTCGTCGGCACGTCGGGCTGCGGCAAGAGCACGCTCTTGTCGATCGTTGCCGGACTGCAGGATTTCGACGCCGGCGATCTCAGCATCGACGGCGCGCCGATCCTGGAGCCGGGTCTCGACCGTGGCGTCGTCTTCCAGTCCTACACGCTGCTTCCGTGGCTGACGGCACGGCAGAACATCGAGTTTGCCCTCAAGGCCGCCGGCTACGATCGCACGGCCTGCCGCGAGATCGCACTCGAGCATCTCGATCTCGTCAAGCTGTCGCAAAGCGCCGACCGCTTTCCGTCCGAACTGTCGGGCGGCATGAAACAGCGCGTCGCCATAGCGCGTGCGCTGTCTTATCGGCCCAAGATGCTGCTGATGGACGAGCCGTTCGGCGCGCTCGATGCCTTGACCCGGCATCAGATGCAGGAGCTGCTGACCCAGATCTGGGAAGAGCACAGGCTGACCGTGCTGTTCGTCACGCATGATGTGGAGGAGGCGGTCTATCTGTCGGACCGCATCGTCGTCATGGGGATCGGTCCGGGACGCATCATGCAGACCTTCAATGTCGATATCGAGCGCCCGCGCCGGGAAGAGGTGATGGAAACCCCGGCCTTCATGGATTTGCAGCGCGGTGTGCACAAGGCGATCCGCGAAGCGTCAAGACGCCCCGAAATGGCGTAGCATCCGAGCGGGGCCTCCTCCTGCATTGCGCGGAATGACGAGGCAGCCGTCCCGGAACATCCGGGCCGGCTGTCCTGTGCGGGCCGGCGGCGTGGTCAGCAATCAGGGGCCGTGAGGACCGCACAGGTCGAGCGTCCAGGCGATGGTTCCGCAGAAGTCGCCGACGTCGCCACGGTAACTGCCGTAGCCATTGTAGTAGTTGTCCATCCGGCCATTGTCGGTGGCCGAATTCTCGGCAGTCCAACCGCCGCCAACCCAGCCGCCGTGGCCTCCATGTCCACCGTTCGCATGGCCGCCATGAGCAGCGGTGAGTTGGACAAAATGGTGCCTGATGACGGCGGCATCGGCGACGGTGGCAAACGGGATCGCGCTGGTGGCCAAGGTCAGCAGGATGGAGCTGATGAATACGAGTTGTCTTTTCATGGGAATGTCTCCTTTCCGTTCCAGAGATATGGGAAGGAAAGCGGTCCCTTGCCGGACACGTTCCTTCACGAAATCGGGACGGGCAACTCGCTGAGCTGTGCGGTTTCTTCAGGCCATCTCGTGACACTTGGCCTGAATGGCCGGCGTCCCAGTCCACTCACGGCGCCGGTCAAGATTTGTTGACTTACAACAGGGTGGAAAGGACTACCCCCGACCTATTTGGCGGATCATAAGACGGCCGTGCGATCAGGCTCCGGCTGGCACGTAGGGCAATCTTGCCCTTGAACTGGGATGCGCCACTTTGGCCAGAGACTATAAGCCGCCCGCATGACGGAATTGGCCGTAGCATTGGAACAGCCTCAATTTGCCACCGAGCGTGATCCGAGGCTGAGGCTGATCATCCCTGTTATCGTCGCCATCGCCTTTCTGATGGAGCAGCTCGATTCCACCATCATCACCACCGCCATCCCGGCGATCGCGCACAGCCTCGACACGACGCCGGTCCGGCTGAACCTTGCGATCACCACTTACATCCTGACGCTCGCCGTGTTCATTCCCGTCAGCGGCTGGTTCGCAGACAGGTTAGGCGCGCGAAAGGTGTTCGCGCTGGCGCTCTTCACCTTCACGCTCGGCTCGGCGCTATGCGGCGTGGCCAACAGTTTCACCATGCTGCTGGCCATGCGCACGCTGCAGGGGCTGGGCGGTGCCATGATGACGCCGGTTGGGCGGCTGATCCTGCTACGCAGCTTTCCGCGCAGCGGGTTGATCACGGCCATGACCTACATGACCTTGCCGGCGATCATGGGACCGGTCATCGGGCCGCTGCTCGGCGGCCTGCTCACCACCTACGCTTCATGGCGCTGGATATTCTACGTCAACGTGCCGTTCGGCTGCCTCGGCATTCTGGCGGCACTGCGCTTCGTCGACGATTTCCACGAGGAAGCCGTGCAGCGCTTCGACTTCGCGGGGTTCCTGATGGTGGGATGCGGCGTGGCGCTGCTGCAATTCGGGCTGGAAAATATCGGCCGGCCGATCATTCCCGTTTCAGCCACAGTGCTGGTGCTGGCTGCCGCCGTCCTGCTGCTGCTCGCCTTCGGGCGCTATGCGCGCCGTGTTGCGGCGCCGGCCGTCGACCTGACGCTGTTCCGGTTTCGCTCCTTCTGGGTAGGCACGCTTGCCGGCGGCCTGTGCCGCGTCGGCCTCAACGGCGTGCCGTTCCTGCTGCCGCTGATGCTGCAGGTTGGCTTCCGCATGAGCCCGGTCACTTCGGGGTCGCTGACATTCGTCGGCAGCTTCGGCGCCTTGCTCATGCGGCCGCTGCTGTCACCGCTGCTGCGGCGCTTCGGCTTCAGTGTCGTGCTGATCGGCAGCGCCGTCATCGGCTCCGCCACCGTGGCGGGTTTCGCCCTCATGGAGCCCGACACACCGCATTGGATGATCGGCGTCTATGTCTTCCTGTTCGGCATCGTCCGCTCGGCGCAGTTCATGACCTCCAACACCTTGTCCTATGCCGACCTGCCGGCGGACAAGCTCAGCCGCGCCACCAGCCTTGGCGGCGTGCTGCAGCAGCTCAGCGTGTCGCTCGGCGTCTCGATCGCCGCCATGCTGCTGGGCCTGATCGCAGGGGAGACCCATGTGCTCACGCCGAAACGCTTTCACCAGGTGTTCCTGCTGACCGCGATCATCCCGCTGATCTCCATTCCCGGCTTTCTGTACCTGCGCGCCGAGGACGGCGTGCAGGTCAGCGGCCACGTCAGGGGATCTGGCAAATAGGCTCTGCCGGCACCGAAACATGTCGCGGCGCCCGGCTTTCTCGTCGTTGACGACGATCTGCGCAGCGGTGCGCTCGTCGCTCTCAAGCTCGACCCTCCTACCAGCCCCATGCATGCTTACGCGCTGTTTGCCCGGGCGCGATGGCAGCCGGCGAAGGTCCGGGCGATGATCGATTTTCTGGTGGAGCGGCTATAGCCTACTGCGGCTTCGCGCCGGTACGGACTGGGTGACCCGCCTTCAGCTTGTCAGGCATTCGTACTGGATTGACAACCGGAAAGCTTCGAAGCGCCTGCAGAGGGAGTCTCAGCGATGGCCTATATGGTAATTTGGTACGGGAAAGAGGGCATCGTTGAAAAGACGCCCTTCGATGCCGAGAAAGCCGCAAGAGATCACGCGATGGCGACATTTCTTGCTCGAAAGCAGAAAGACGGGATCGTAGCGGTGGAAGTTCGCAAGGACGATGGCACGGTTGTATTCAGTCAAGCAGGAGCCGGCTAGGTCGTCGCCGCAGTGCCTCAGTGGCTACAGGTCGAAAGGATCGTCCTTCAACCGGTAGAGCAGATCAGGTCTGGTTCGAGGATAAAACGTAAAAGCCCGCGCCTTTGGCGGAGGACGCGGGCCCTTGGGGCAGGGATCCCGATCGAGCAGTAGCACTGCCAACCTACAACTCTTGAAAGCCTCGAAGGATTACTTACTGACTACCTCGGATCAGGCGACGACGAAGTCGGCCAAAAGGACCGCAAGAACAAGCGACAGAGGTACGCAAGAAGCCAGCGAGCCGTTGTGCTGGTTATCCACTTACGGAACCTTAGTACCAGCGTCCGCGACCGTAAAATCCGCCACCGCCCAGCACGAGAACAATAAGAACTATGACCAGGATTGTGGTGATATCCATATGCGCCTCCTGAGCGCGCCCGGCCGAGTTGGCCGTTCACCGCTCTTGCCCTGTGGGGCATGATTGTTCCTGTTACTTTGACATCCACCAACGTTCCGCACGGCATTCTTGTTCCAATGGACGCAAGGCATGAACCGCCGCCCAACGAACCGCTGGCCTCGCATCTCGGCTGGAAAGGTTTCGGAAACCATGTCCGGGTCCACCAAGGAACCAACTGGCCTGACGATTTCTTTAGCTGCATGAAAAGACCTGGCCCGCTCACAACGGAAGATCACGACCACACCGATGCGGTGCGCACGCCGCCCGAATTGCCATCCCAATACCAGGATGCTGAAGGAGATTTCGGCGGTCGATTTGGATATGGGCATCCCACTCACAAGCCGGATCCTTTTACTACATCCACGTTTTCGCCCGGGGCTGTTCGTCCTCTACCGGTCGAAAACAAGAAAAGATGGCGCTAACCGGCTGTGCAAAAACCCTATGAAACGGCCTATTTCGCCAGGAAGCACGGGATCACGCAGGCCCAGGCACGGCGGATCACCAAGGACTTCGGCCCTTCACGTGTCAGGTGCGACACAGCCGCCCAGAATCTAAACTTGGCGCTGACAGAGCTCATCGCCTTGCATGAGCGTCGGCAGCATCTGCGTCTTCGAGGGAATAGCTGATCCTGGACGCAGGGTGCCAAAGCCGATGCATCGGTCTTGGCACAATCATCGAAGCCACTTCCTGAACCTCGCGGCTTTGTTCCGCGCGAATGCAGCAGCTGCCGCATCACACGTCCTTCGCGATGGTCCATTCGCGGCAATGATGAACTTGGCGTCTCTGAGCGTTAGACCGTGCTTCTTTGCAAAGTGGGTTGCTCCATAAGGCTCGTCTTGGGGTATGCCCCCGTTGGTGTGGGCCATTTGTGCCTCGCATGACGGATGGCTAAGCTTCGGCCCTTCCGCCCGCCCAATCTGGTACATCAACCTTCGACGACAGGCGAAGGTTCCGATCGCTGGAACGGCACCATTCACGTCGCTTTGCCGACCGCCGCGTCAATTCCCATCTCTTCCTGCGAAATGTCGTCGAACGAAGCGTAGTTCATGTTGTAGAGGCGGGCGTAGAGGCCTTTCCTCTGCATCAGCTGTTCGTGGTTGCCGCTTTCGACGATCTCGCCATTCTGCAGCACGATGATGCGGTCGGCGCCGCGGATGGTGGCGAGCCGATGGGCGATGACCAGCCCGGTGCGGCCCTCCAACAGTTTGATCAGCGCCTTCTGGATCAGCATCTCGGTGTAGGAATCGATGCTGGCCGTGGCTTCGTCGAGCACCAGGATCTTGGCATCGGCCACCAGCGCGCGCGCAAAACTGATCAGCTGGCGCTGGCCGAGCGAGAGGTTGCCGCCGCGCTGCTCGAGTTCAGTGTCGTAGCCATCGGGCAACTGCTCGATGAAGTCATGTGCGCCGACGGCCTGTGCCGCGCGCACCACCTCCTCGCGGCTGGCGCCGGTCTTGTGGTAGCGGATGTTTTCCAGCACCGTGCCAGAGAACAGGAACGGCTCCTGCAGCACCATGGCCACCTGATCGCCGAGCGAATCCTGCGTCAGGTCGCGCACATCATGGCCGTCGACCAGGACCTCACCCGACCAGACATCGTAGAAGCGGTGCACCAGCGCCATCGAACTCGACTTGCCCGACCCCGTCGGGCCGACAAGGGCGACCGTCTCGCCCGGGTTGACGCGGAAGGAGATGTTCTTCAGCACCGGCTGGTTCGGCCGGTAGCCGAAGGTGACGTTCCTGAACTCGACCGAGCCGTCCGTGTCGCGCGACAGCGCCACCGCATTGTCCTTGTCGCTGACATCCACAGGCACGTCGAGCACTTCGGAGATGCGCTGGCCCGAGGCCATGGCGCGCTGCATGACGCTGTACTGCATGGTGAGCGAGCGGATCGGGTCGAAGAAGCGCTGGATGTAGAACAGGAACGCCACCATGACGCCGACGTCGAGGCTGTGCGACAGCACCATCGAACCACCGACGACGATGACCGTCGCCATGGCGATGCCGGTCAGCGTGTCGACGATCGGCACCATCACCTGCGCGTATCTCGCGGATCGCAGATGGGCGTTGAGGTTGGCCAGCACTTTCTCGTCGTAGAGGTCGAAATTGACATGCTGGCGCTCCAGGCTCTGCACGGTGCGCACGCCATGGATGCCTTCGGCAAGCGCGCCGTTGGCGATGGAATTTGTCTCATGCGCGGCCATGAAGGCAACCTTGGCGCGCGGCAGCCAGAGCAGGCGCACGATGAACAGCATCGGCATGGTCGACAGCGTCAGCAGTCCGAGCCGGCAATCGAGCCACAAAAGGACGGTCACGATGCCGAACAGCAGCACGATGTCGCCCACCGACATGACTGACGTTTCGAGGAACTCCTGCATCGAATTGACGTCGCCCTGCAGGCGCGACATCAGCCGGCCGACCTCAGTCTTGTCCATGAAACTCAGGGACACGCGCTGCAGATGGCTGAACATGGCGCGGCGCAGGTCGGACAGCACATTCTCGGCCACCTTGCCGACGACGCTTTCCTGCACATGGCTGGCGGCATAGTTGATCAGGATGATCACCGCGAAGGTGCCGGTTGCCCAGATCATCACCGAACGGTCGAGCCTGCCCGGAGCCATGCCGTGGTCGATGGCGTAACGGATGACCAGTGGGATCGCCAGCTGCGTCAGCGTGAACACCAGCACCGCCGCGACCGAGATGAAAATCCGGCCCTGATACGGTCTGACGAAGCCCCAGATGCGCCTGATGATACGCGGATCATAGGCCTTGCCGAAAACCTCTTCCTCGTCACGATGCGAGCCGACGACCGCCTTTGTCGGCCGCCCGCTTTTGTCGTCCTTCTCGTCATCGTCCTGCGTCGACGTCATGCGGCTCCCTCGAGCCGGTCGTCGTCCGGCCGCAGCTGCAGGTCGTAAAGCGCGCGGTAGCGCCCGCCCAGCGCCAGCAGCTCCTCGTGCGTGCCGCGCTCGACGATGCGGCCGCCTTCGACGAACAGGATCTGGTCGGCATGCATCAGCGAGCTCAGCCGGTGCGAGATGATCAGCGTCACGCGATCCCTGGCGAAGCGCTTCATCGCCGCGCGGATGCGCTGCTCGGTGCCGGCGTCGATGGCGGCGGTGGAATCGTCGAAGACCAGAACCGATGGCCGCAGCATCAGGCTGCGCGCAATGGTCAGGCGCTGCCGCTGGCCACCGGACAGCGACGCGCCGCGTTCGCCGACGACCGTGGTGTAGCCGGCCGGAAGGCCGATAATATAGTTATGCAACTGGGCATACTCGGCGGCCTGTCCGATGCGGGTCTCGCGCGCCCAGGGATTGCCATAGGCGATGTTGTTCTCGATCGAGGTGGTGAACAGGAACGCATCCTGCTGCACGACGCCGACCACCTTGCGCAGCGATTGCAGCGTCACCTCCCGGATGTCCTGGCCGTCGATGGTGATCGCGCCCGAGGTCACGTCGTAGAAGCGCGGGATCAGATGCGCGATCGTCGACTTGCCGCTGCCCGGCGGGCCGACAATGCCGATCGTCTCGCCGGGCTTGGCCTCGAAGGAGATGCCGGACAGGGTCGGACGATCGCCCGTGCCCGCATAGCGGAAGCCGACATCGTCGAAGCGCAGCACGCCCTCGGTGATGACGAGATCCCTGGCATCGGGGGCATCCTCGATATCGAGTTCGGTGTCGAGCAGTTCGAACAGCCGCGTGCCGCAGGTCGAGGCGCGCGCGAACGAATTGACCATCAGGCCGAGCTGGCGCACCGGCATCTGCAGGATGGTCATGAAGGTGAGGAACTGCGCCAGCGTGCCGACACTGATCTGGCCCGCGATCACCTTCTGGCCGCCGAACCACAGCACCAGCCCCATGGCCGCCAGGAAGGAGAAGTTCATGGCGCTGGTGTTGGAGACGCGGATGTCGACGCGCTCATTGGCCAGCTCCAGGGCAGCCTGCTTTGCGCGGTCGAATTTTTTGAGCTCATGCCGCTGCGCCGCGAAGGCGCGCACGACGCGGATGCCGCCGAGATTCTCGTCCATCACCCGGCTCAGCACCGACAGCCGCTCCTGCAGCGTCAGCCAGGTGCTGCGCAGCCTGAGCTGGGTCACCGACGAGCGCCAGGCAACGAACGGCACGAAGCTGAGGCTGAGCAGCCCGAGCACGAGGTCGGTGCTGATCAAGAGATAGGCGCCGACGCCGATCAGCACGCCGAGCAGGACCACGCGCAGGATGCCGGTGGCGAAGAACATGCGCACGCCGTCGAGATCGAGCAGCCCGAGCGTGATCAAATCGCCGGTATGGACCTTGTCGTGGTAGGAAAAACTCAGGCGCTGGATCTTCTCGTAAAAGGCCAGCCGCAATTCATAGCCCGTCTGATGACCGACGGCCTCGCCATAATAGTTCTGCGCCATGGTGAAGAGACCGCGCAGGATGCTAACGACCAGCAGCGTCAGCGCGGTGTGCCAAAGTGCTTGCTCCGCGACGGCGCCGCCACTCCCGGCCATGACGCCTTGCGCCTGGTCGATGGCGCGCCCCAGCAGACGCGGAATGAAAAGCTGCAGCGTCGCGGCGATGAAGGTCGAGACCAGGGTGATGGCGACCTGCCAGGGATGGCGCAGCGTCATGCGCACGATCCGCAGCAAGGTGCTGAGGCCCTTGCCCCAGGAGGCTTCCGCCACATGGGCAAACGATTTGCCGCGCTTCGCCGCGCCGCTGGTTGCATCCGTGGGCAAGGAAAATATCCAGTCCAATCCGGACATTAGCCCGGACGAATGAAGCAGACTCAGTTCTGATGGCGCGATGTTACGCGTGTCCGACTTGACCCTTCAAGGGGCCAATGGCGCCATCGCACTGTGCCTGACGGGCGGTGCCGCCGTCGGTCGCTGCCGGATGCTGGTGGCCTTGCAGCCATAGATCATGGCATGTGTCGAGGCGACATTCGCTGGCATAAACAATTCCATCGCATTGACGCGCAGATTCTCCAGCTCGAACCAGCCTTGACGGACTATCAGTTCTGTCACGCATCGCCGAGATTCCTCGTAAGCGGCCGGTCCGGCAGCGAGGGCCGGTACCGCCGTGAATACCAAGAGGGCCGTCTTCCTTGACAAGTTTTCCCTTCACCGAAGCCATGCCGATCCAGTTTCAAGCGCCGTTGCCGAAGGCTTGCGAGGTTGTGGTCATCGGCGGTGGCGTCATCGGCGTGACCACGGCTTTGTTCCTGGCGCGACGCCACATTTCGGTGACATTGCTGGAAAAGGGCCGCATCGCCGGCGAGCAGTCGTCGCGGAACTGGGGCTGGATCCGGCAGCAGGGTCGCGATGCCGCTGAACTGCCTGTTGTCATCGAAGCGCAACGCCTCTGGCGGCAACTGGCCGAGGAGTGTGGCGAGGACATCGGACTGAAGCAGACCGGCGTCACCTATCTTGCGCGAACCGACAAGGAGATGGCCTGCTTCGCCAAGTTCTTGGAAGTAGCCGAGATCCACGGCGTCGACACGCGTCTCCTCGACCAGGCAGAGACAGCCAGGTTTATCCCGGCCATGTCGCGCTCCTTCAAGGGCGCGATGACCACCCCATCAGACATGCGCGCCGAACCCTGGGTCGCGGTCCCCGCGCTTGCTCGCCTGGCCGCCCGGGAAGGCGTCACGATCATCGAGAATTGTGCGGCGCGCATGCTCGACATATCGGCTGGACGCATCAGCGGGGTCTGGACCGAGCAGGGCCGTATCGCCACCTCTAGCGTCGTCGTGGCGAGTGGTGCGTGGACGTCGCTGTTCCTGCGCGCCCACGGCGTTTCCATCCCGCAGCTCAGCGTCAGGGCGACCGTCGCCGCGACCGGACCTATGCCCGAAATCCATTCGGGTGCCGTCGCCGACGAACATATCGCTTTCCGGCGCAGGCAGGATGGCGGCTATACGCTGGCATCGGGAGGCTCCAATCAGCTGTATGTCGGGCCTGATGCTTTTCGTCACGCGCGCAAATATGTTCCCGCCCTGATGGCCAACCCATTTGGTACCCACTATTTGCCGGCGGCGCCGCGCGGCTATCCGGACAGCTGGTCAACCCCACGTAGGTGGAACGCGGACGAGAAAAGCCCGTTCGAACGGATGCGCATCCTCAATCCTGCTCCCAAGGCCTCGGCGCTGCGTGATATCGACCGCGAATTCACAGCACTCTTCCCGCAGTTCAAGACGGTGCCGCTCAAGGCGAGCTGGGCGGGCATGATCGATGCGATGCCGGATGTCGTGCCGGTCGTTGATCGTGCCGCCGCAATTCCGGGGCTCGTCATCGCCACTGGAATGAGCGGTCACGGCTTCGGAATCGGCCCCGGAATGGGCCGCGTCGTGTCCGACCTCGTCCAGGGAAACGAGATCGGACATGATCTTCACAGGTTCCGTCAATCCCGCTTCAGCGACGGCAGCCCGATCAAGCTGGGACCCAGCCTCTAGATCAGGCCGGGCGTCACGGGCCAGGAACGTCATCTACGCCTTTGGCCACGGCCACCAAGGCCTCATTGGCGGCGCCGTCACCGGCAAGATCGTGTCGCAACTTGCCGACGGTTTGCCGCCGGTGATCGATCTGACGCCCTTCCGGGCGGATAGGTTCTGATTATTCAGGACACCTGCTATCGCTGCAGGCCTGCTGTTCTTGCATGAGGGAAACGACGTGACCGCAAACACCAGCGCACAGGCTGTGGAGCCGATCGATCCGCAAAGCGTCTACACCGTGCTGATCTGTGATCTGGTCGGCCTGCGCTTCGGGCCTGACGGCAAGCCTGATCCGAGCGAAGTGCGCGCCCATGTCGAAGCCAAGGGCGGCCGCTTCCATGCAACAGCGCTTGGCGACAAAGCAGGCCTCGAACATGGCCGGGTGCATTTCTTCTACCAGCCGGACCTCAGCACAAGCGAGGAGCTGATCCAAGCTGCGGGCGACGGACACTATGATGCCGTCATCGCGGCAGCGACCTTCTTGCCCGCCGAGACCGTCTTTCCGCTGGCCGGCGTGCGGATCGGTGCCGGCACCGGCAACATGGGCTCGCGCTCCTGGGGCGGCGGCAGTGGCGAGGGCGGCAGCGCGGTGCTGATGAACACGCCCGGCATCAACAGCCGTGCCACCGCGCAGATGGTGATGAAGGCGATCCTGAAAGTGCTGCCGGATCTTCCGGTCGACAGGCTTCACGAGCGGGTGGCGCGAGGTGATTTCGACACCGGCAGGGAGCTGCGTGATTTCCCGACCGAAAAACTCGAAGGCAAGACCATCGCGATCATCGGCTACGGCAATATCGGCAGGGAAGTGGCCAAGCTCGCCCGCGCCTTCGGCATGCGCGTGGTGATCCATGCAAGGCCACGGCACCGCGACTGGATAGAGGCCGAGGGCTTTGCCTTTGCGCCGGACCTCATCGATGCGGCAGAAGGCGCCGATGTGCTCAGCGTCCATGTCGGCCTCGGCAAGCAGGACGCGCAGACCGGCCGCTACGCCAATGCCGGGCTCATCGGCAAGGACGTCCTGTCGCGCATGAACAAGGGCGCGGTGTTGGTCAATTACGATCGCGGCGAGCTTGTCGACGTTGCGGCGCTTGGCGATGCACTGGATGAGGGGCAGGTGCGCCATGCCGCCATCGACGCCGACCTGTTCAAGCATGCGTCGACCGGGGCTCTTTCCGGTCCGATGCTGCCCTATCTCGACCTCGTCGGGAAGCATGGCGACAAACTCGAACTTCTGCCGCACGCCGCGGCTGATACCGACCATCCTTCTCGCGTTGCCGGCGCCAAACAGGCCGTCGACCAGCTGTTCGATGTCATCTGCCGCAAATCGGCGACCAATGCCAAAGGCACCTTGCCGCCGGGCTTTCTTTCCCTGGGCGCGACGACGCCCCCTGGCATAGGACCGGTGACGGCGGATCACCTTTTGAAATTGACCGCCAACGACTGCTCCGAGCTGGCGGATGTCTGCGATCGGCAAAGCCGGTTGTGGAAGGCTCTGGCCGACACGCCGCCCGCCGAGCGCGGCACGATCGTCGCCGAACAGGGCGAGGAGCTGGTCCGGCTGATCGACCGTTCTTGCCTTCTGGCCGAGACGCTGAATCTCAGGGGGCCTTACCAATAATATCGGTCTGCCGCTGTGGAGGTTAAACCCGCGGCAGGTGGAAGGAGCGCTCGCTCAGTATCTTGGTCCCGCCACCATCCGCGCCATCCGTGTCATGTCCGTACTCATCTCGCGGTCGTCGTCGAGCGGGCTGACCAACGCGCGCACGGCGGCGAAGGTGCGCTGCGGTCCTTCGCCCATGCTGTCGACGACACCGCGCAACTCCACGCCGGTCGCCGCGAAGATCAGTTCCATCGCCACGAGGTAGCGCATGCGCTCGATGATCTCGGTGGTCTTGGCCACCACCCTGGGCGCCATCGACGACTGGTCCTCGATGCCATCCGAAACCGCGAGCGGGCTGAGCGACATCGGATTGGCCAGATGTCGGATTTCGGCCTCCAGCGCGGAAAGCGGTTTCTGCAGTTCCGCATAACCCTGGCGGCTGCCGCCCCTGGCCGACAGGAACCGCGGCAGGTCGGCGATAACAGGCGACATCAGCTTCATGCAGCGATTGGCGGTGCCAACCGCGCAATGCGCGAGCGCCTGGCCGAGCTGTTCAAAGGCCAGCGTCATCGCCGTGAGGTCGAAATTGCCGTTGGAAATCACCCGTTCGCCCTCGGCCAGGATGACGGGGTTGTCGCCGGAATGGGTGAGTTCGATCTCGGTCGCTAGCCTTGCCTGTTCGAACGCATTGAGCAGGCCGCCCCAGACCTGCGGCACACAGCGATAGCTGAGCGGATCCTGCAGACGCCGCGCGGCCTTGTCCTGCCACAGACCGCTACCGGCCAGCTCCGTGCGGAGCCTGGCGCCGATCTCGCGCTGGCCGAAGGCCGGCCGCGCGGCCAGCGCCTGCTCGTCGATCGCCGTGAGGGAGGAGCGAAACGCCTCGTAGTTGAGCGCCACAGCAGCCAGCGCCCAGTCGATGAGATGGGCGACGTCCTCGAGGCACAGGCACGCCGTTCCGGTCGACAGGCTGTTGGCGACGATAATGGCGTGGCCGTCCTTCTCGCGCAGATCGAGCGGCTCGAGCCCGGCCAGAGCGAGCGCCTCGGCGGAGGGCATGATCCTGCCCTGGAACTCCGCCTCGCCATCGCCGCGCAACGACCTTGCCATATGGCCGAGATGGGCAAGGTCGGCCGCGCCGATCGATCCCCAGGTCGGGATCACCGGATGCACGCCGGCATTGAGCGCCGCCACAAGCCCCATGACCACGCGTTCGGAGGTGCCGGTACCGCCGGCGGCCATGCCCGAGATGCGCGCGGTCATCATCGCCCGCACCGCCTCGGTCGGCAGCGCCGGTCCGATGCCCATGCTGTGGCTGAGCGGTACGCTGTGCTGGAAGGCGATCAGATCGGCCTGCGCGAGCGGCGTGTCGACGCAGGCGCCGAGCCCCGTGGTGACGCCATACATCGGTCTGCCAAGCCCGGTGAGATGCTCGATCAGGGCGCGGCTTGCCCGGATGCGGCGCATCGCCTCCTCGCCCAGCATGAGCCGGGCGTTGCGGCGTGCGATCTCGGCGACGTCAGCCACGCCGAGCGGCTTGGCATCGAGCAGTATCATGCGGCCTGTCATGTCTCGCCTGTATCCTGTGACCAGAGGCCCGGACCAGCACTACAACGGGCGTCGCCGTTTGTGACGGCTCGCAGACGCGACTGCAAGCCATTCCGATTGGGGCAGAGGCGACAAGGCGGCCAGAGCGAGGGTCAGGAGACTATGCCGGCCGCTCCGCGATGGCGTCGGGCACCACGACCAGCTTGCCGACGAAATCCTTGGCGACGAAGTCCGCCTGCGCGCGATGAAAATCGGAGAGCCTGTAGACACCGCCGACCAGCGGCCGGATCTTTTTCGCCTCGATGTAGCCGACGATGCGGCGGAAATCGGCGCGCGTGCCCTGGCTCGAGCCATTCAGCTGCAGCTGCTTGAGGTACATGGTCCTGAGATCGAGCTGCACCACCGGCCCGGCGATCGCGCCGGCGGTGGTGTAGCGGCCTTCGGGCCTGAGAATCCGCAGCAGGTCGTTGAAGATCGCGCCGCCGACGAGGTCGGCCACCACGTCGATCGGCTGGCCGCCGGTCGCTTCGATCACAGCCTGCGGCAGGTCGGTGACGCCACGGGTGATGACGGCTTCGGCGCCGATGTCGAGCACCGCTTGTTCCTTGCCCTTGCCGACGACGGCATAGGGAATGGCGCCGCGCGCCCGTGCCAATTGCACGATGCCGGAGCCGACGCCGCCCGAAGCGCCGGTGACCAGCACGCGCTCGCCGGCCTTCAAGCCGGCGCGTTCCAGCATCTGCTCGCCGGTCAGATAGGCACAGCAGAAGGTGGCGAGTTCGACGTCGCTCATATCCGTGTCGACGACATGTGCATTCTGCGCCGGCACCGCCTGATACTCGGCATAACCGCCGTCGCGGCCATGGCCCATATAGTCGATGTCGGCGAGTGAATCGTCGTCGCGGTTGTAGATGGAGAAATCGACCATCACCCGCTCGCCGATGCGATCCGGCGAAACGCCGTCGCCGACGGCAACAACGTGGCCAACCGTGTCGGTGCCCTGGATGCGCGGGAAAACAAGCGTGTTGCCCTGGCGTCGCCAGGTCGACACGGCGGCGGCATCCTCTTCCGTGCCATAGGCGCCCTGGCGGACCCAGACATCGGTGTTGTTCATGCCGCAGGCGGTGACCTTGATCAGCACTTCACCTGGGGCGGGCAAGGGCACTTTCACATCGGTGCGGTAGACGAGCTTTTCCGGTCCGCCGTGCCCGGTGAGCAGCACGGCGGCCATGGTGGCGGGGAGGGTTCTGGTCATGGCATTCATCGTCGATCTCAGAGATTGGCAAACACGCTTTTCACCGCATCCGCCGTCTTCGAAACGACGATGTCGGCTTCCTCGCGCGTCAGGCAAAGCGGCGGCGCGAAGCCCAGAATGTCGCCCTGCGGCATGGCGCGGCCGATGACGCCGCTTGCGGCAAGCGCTGTCGCCACTTGCGGCCCGATCTTCTGCGAAGCGTCGAAGAACACCCGGTCGTCCTTGTCGGCGACGAACTCGACCGCCGCCAGCATGCCGTCGCCGCGAACGTCGCCGACATTCTTATGGCCGCCGACCGCCTTGGCCAGCTCGGCGCGGAAATGGGCGCCGGTCTCCCTGGCATTGGTCACCAAATCCATCTCGTCGATCAGTTCGAGATTGGCGACGCCTGCGGCAACGCAGATCGGATGCGCCGAATAGGTCCAGCCATGACCGAGCGACCCGAGCTTGTCGGAACCCTGCACCAGCACCTGCCACATCTTGTCGGCGACGATGACGCCCGACAGCGGCGCATAGGCCGAGGTCAGCCCCTTGGCGATGGTGATCAGGTCCGGCTTGATGCCGTAATGGTCGGAACCGAACATCGTGCCCAGCCGGCCGAAGCCCGTCACCACCTCGTCGGCGACCAGCAGCACGTCATACTTCTTCAGCACCGCCTGGATCTTTTCCCAATAACCGGCCGGCGGCGGCACGATGCCGCCCGTGCCGAGGATCGGCTCGCCGATGAAGGCGGCGACGGTTTCGGGCCCCTCGGCCAGGATCATCTCCTCGAGCTTGTCGGCGCAATGCTGCGAGAATTGCTCCTCGCTCATCGAGCGGTCGGCACGGCGGAAATAGTACGGCGCCTCGGTGTGCAGGATCGGCGCGCGCGGCAGGTCGAAAGCGTTGTGGAACAGGTCGAGCCCGGTCAGCGAGCCGGTCATGACGCCCGAACCGTGATAGCCGCGCCAGCGCGAGATGATCTTCTTCTTCTCCGGCCGGCCCAGCACATTGTTGTAGTACCAGATCAGCTTGATGTTGGTCTCGTTGGCGTCCGAGCCCGAGAGGCCGAAATAGACCCTCGACATGCCCTTGGGCGCGCGGTCGATGATCATCTTAGCCAACGTGATCGAGGCCTCGGTGCCGTGGCCGACATAGGCGTGGTAGTAGGCGAGGTTCTTCGCCTGGGTGGCGATGGCATCTGATATTTTCTGGCGGCCATAGCCGACATTGACGCAATAGAGGCCGGCAAAGGCATCGATGCTCTTCCTGCCATTGTTGTCCCAGACGGTGACGCCTTCGCCGCCAGCCATGATGCGGGTCGGGGATTCACCCCGCGCGTGCGTGCCCATATGTGTCGAGGGATGGAAGAAGTGGTCGCGATCCCAGGCGGCGAGTTCGTTGGACTGGTCGAGCATTTTTTGACTCCTTGAGATGTGCCGGACGGACTTACGCGACGTCCAGGCAGAGATATTTCAGATCGGTGAAAGCCTCCAGCCCATGACGTGAGCCCTCGCGGCCGATGCCGGACTGCTTGACGCCGCCGAAGGGGATCGGCGCGCCGGTGATCTTCACCCGGTTGATGGCGATCATTCCATAGTCGAGCGCGCGGCCCATGCGCTGCTGGCGTGCGCCATTCTCGGTCACGACATAGGCGACCAGGCCATATTCGGTGGCGTTGGCGCGGGCGATCACCTCGTCCTCGCTGTCGAACGGCGTCACCGCGGCGACCGGGCCAAAAGTCTCCTCGCGCATGATCAGCGCCGCGTCGGAAACGTCGGCCAGCAGCGTCGGCTGGTAGAACAGGGGCCCGGCCGGATGTCGCTTGCCGCCGGCAAGGCAGAGTGCGCCTTGGGCGATGGCGTCGGCGACCTGTTCCTCGACCTTCGCCACGGCGCGCTCATGCATCAGCGGCCCGATGTCGGTCTTGTCGTCCAGGCCGTTGCCGGTCCGCAATGCCTCGATGCGCCTGGCAAAGGCGGCGCAGAAGCGATCGTAGATCGGGCGCTGGACATAGATGCGGTTGGCGGCGAGGCAGTCCTGGCCCGATGTGGCGAATTTGGCGTCGATGGCGATGCTGACCGCGTTGTCGAGATCGGCATCGGCAAAGACGATCAGTGGCGCGTGGCCGCCAAGCTCCATCACCAGCCGCTTCATCGTCGGCGCGCTCTGGGCGGCGATCAGCCGGCCGATCTCGGTCGAGCCGGTAAAACTCATGGCGCGGACGCGTGCGTCCTCGCACATGCGGCCGACGATCGTCGCGGCCTTGCCGGTGACGATGTTGAAGACGCCGGCGGGCAGGCCGGCCCGTTCGCCAAGCTCGGCCAGTGCCAGCGCCGACAGCGGCGTTTCCGAGGACGGATGCGCGACGATGGTGCAGCCGGCGGCAAGGGCGGCGGCCGCCTTGCGGGTCAGCATGGCCGAGGGGAAATTCCATGGCGTGACGACACCGACGACGCCGAGCGGCTCGCGCCGCACCATCATTTCCGCGTTCGGCAGATGGCTGGTGACACTCTCGGCGTTGAGGCGCTTGGCTTCCTCGGCATACCATTCGACGAAGGAGGCGGCATAGTCGATCTCGCCGAGCGACTCCTGCAGCGGCTTGCCCTGTTCCAGCGTCATCAGCAAAGCGAGGTCGTCTTTCGCGGCGATGATCAGCTCGAACCATTTTCGCAGAATTCTTGACCGCTCCTGCGGCAGCAGCGATCGCCAGGCCGGAAAGGCGCGCGCAGCGGCATCGATCGCTTTTGTCGTTTGCCGTGCATCCAGCGCGGCAACGAAGGCGACCGTGCTTCCCGTCGCCGGGTCGGTGACCTCAAAACTTTCGGCCGCCTCGCTAGCAGTCCAGTGGCCGTCGACATAGGCGAGTTCGCGCAGCAGCCGGCGGTCGGCAAGGCGGTCGAGCGCTTCATGGCGATGCGAGCGGGCAAAATGCGCGGACATGGTCGAAGCCTCCCGGTTCGGTCTGATGCCGGGAGAGTATCCATCGTGGGCAGACAGAGAGGCTGTTTGGACAGCTCTATGGAGAGAGGTTGTCTCTATTAGCCTGCGGGCGCAGACGATCTCTCTGGCTAACCAGCGGACTGCTGCTCCCAAACCGTGATAATTGGCCGAAGCTTCCCCAACGTCGTCATCCACGGGCGGAGCAGGAGCGTAGCTCCGTCGCGGAGACCCGAGGATCCATGCCGGGACGCTGACGTAGAGTGCAGCGGAGCAGAATTCTGCACCGTTGTGGCGCTTTCGAGGTCGCGGCATGGATCCTGGGGTCTGCGCTGCGTCGCTTCGCTCCTTGCTCCGCCCCAGGATGACGAAGTGATGGACGTTTCAGCCATCTCCTGGATGCGCGGTGATAAGGGAGATCGAGCTCACTGCGACACCGGCAACAGGTCGGCTATGGGCAGCGCAATATCGTCCTTCACCGTCTTGATGACGATGTAGGTGAAGTAGCGGTCGATGCCGATCTCGCGCTCCAGCAGGCTGTCGACCAGCCGCTGATAGGCATCGATGTCGCGCGCCATCACCTTCAGCACATAGTCGACCCCGCCGCCAACCGACCAGCAGGCGACGATCTCGGGAATGTCGCGGATGACGCGCTCGAAACGGTCGAAATCGGCCTGGCGGTGGCTGGCCAGCGTCACCTCCATCAGCACGGTGGCGACCGGCGCCACCACGCGCATGGCGATCCTTGCGTGATAGCCCGAGACGATGCCGGCTTTCTCCAGCTTGCGCAGCCGCATCCAGCATGGGGTCGGCGACAGGCCGACCTGCTCGGCCAGCGCCAGCTTGGTGATGCGCCCGTCGCGCTGGATGGCTTCGAGGATTTTGAGGTCGATGGCGTCGAGTTTCGCGGCAGTCATCAGGGTCCACTTTTTCGTCAACAGTACCATGATGGCGCATTATTTCGATTGTCAATTGCACTGATTTCGATCTCTAATAAGTCATGACATTGTGGCAACCCGACCCCGCGCTCATAAGGCGGCCGGCCTATCAATCGCTGGCCGATCAGTTCGCCCGCGCCATCCATGACGGGCGGCTTGCCAATGGCGCACGGCTGCCGACGCATCGCCGGCTGGCCGACGATCTCAAACTGTCGGTGCAGACGGTCAGCCGCGCCTATGAGGAATTGATCCGGCGCGGCCTGATCTCGGGCGAGATCGGGCGCGGCAGCTTTGTCCAGACGCAACGGCGCGAGCCGGAGCCGCCCTATCTGCCAGAGCGTCTTGGCGAGGTCATCGACCTGTCCATCCTGAAGCCGGTCTGCGAGCCGATGCATCTGGAGCGGCTGAAGCAGGCGCTGGGCTGGCTCGCCGAAAACCTGCCGTCGAGTTCGGCGCTGTCCTTCCGGCCCAACATGGTGTTTCCGCGCCACCGCGCCGTGGCGGTCGAATGGCTGAAACTATGCGGGCTCGATGTCTCCGCACAGAACATCAGCCTCACCAATGGCGCCACCGCCGGCATGACGGTGGCGCTGATGAGCGTGGCGCCACCGGGATCGACCGTCGCCACCGAGGCGATCGGCCACCACACGCTGGTGCCGCTGGCGCGCTATCTCGGCTTCAACCTCCAAGGCCTGCCGATCGATGACAACGGCCTGATCCCGGAAGCGCTGGACGAGGCCTGCCGGCTGTCCGACATCCGCGCGGTGTTCGTGCAGCCGTCTGTGATCAATCCGACGGCAACGCTGATGGATGCTGCAAGGCGCGAAGAAATCGCTGCCGTTGCGCGCAAGCACGACATTGCCATCATCGAGAACGATGTGCTGGGTCCGCTGGTCGAGGACCGGCCGCCACCGGTCGCCGCCTTCGCGCCGGAGCGCACGCTCTACGTTACCTCCTTCACCAAGATCACCGTGCCCGGCCTGCGCATCGGCTACCTCGCCGCGCCCGACCGCTATGTCGCCGCCGTCGCCAACCGGCACCTGGTTTCCAACTGGATGGCAACGCCGCTGGTGGCCGAGATCGCCACCAAATGGGTGACCGACGGCACGGCGATGGAGCTGGTGCGCTGGCAGCGCACCGCACTGCGGCGGCGGCAGGACATCGCCGCGGAGGTGCTTGCCGGGATCGACTATCGCGCCCGGCGCGACGGGCTGCACGTCTGGCTGCAACTGCCCGACAACCGCGCAGAGGAGGGGTTTGTCGCCCAGGCGCGGCTGCAGGGCGTGGCGATTGCGCCGGGCACCTCCTTCCGCATTTCGGATGCGCCATGGCACCCGGCGGTTCGCATCTCGCTGGGCTCGACCACCGAGGGGGAACTGCGCGCCGGCCTCGGCGTTGTCACCAAGCTGCTGCTTGGCGATCCCGAGCATTTGTTGCTTGCCATTTAGGCCGATATTGCTCCCAAATTGTGCGGAATGGGAAATATTGTCATGATATTATTTTCCCAATTGACATGATTTGGCGCGTTCCGCATCGTTAAGGGGCACAGGCTTCTCCAGCAGGGGAAATTCATTTGTCCACACCCATCATCAAGATCGACGGCATCTCGAAGAGCTTTGGCAGCTTCAAGGTGCTCGACGGCCTGTCGATGCAGGTCATGCCGCGCGAGAAGCTGGCGCTGATCGGCCCGTCCGGCTCGGGCAAGACGACGATCCTGCGCATCCTGATGACGCTGGAGCGCATCGATGGCGGTCATATCCAGATCGAGGGCGAGCAGCTCTACCACATGGAGCGCAATGGCCAGCTGCTGCCGGCCGACGAGCGGCATCTGGCGCGGATGCGCCAGAAGATCGGCATGGTCTTCCAACTGTTCAACCTGTTTCCGCACAAGAGCGTCATCGACAATGTGACGCTGGCGCCGATGCTGACCAAGGGCACGCCGCGCGCCGCCGCCGAAAAGCGGGCGATGGAACTGCTCGACATGGTCGGCATGGCCGACAAGGCCAAGGCGATGCCGGCGCAACTGTCCGGCGGCCAGAAGCAGCGCGTGGCGATCGCCCGCGCGCTCGCTCTGCAGCCGAAGATCATGCTCTTCGATGAGGTGACGTCGGCGCTCGATCCGGAACTGGTCGAGGAAGTGCTCAATGTCCTGTGGCGGCTCTGCGCCGAGACCGACATGACCATGCTCCTGGTCACCCACGAGATGGGTTTTGCCCACGACTTCGCCGACCGGGTGCTGTTCTTCGATCGTGGCAAGATCGTCGAGGAAGGCAAGCCTGACGAGATTTTCCGCCATCCCAAACAGGAGCGCACGCAAGGCTTCCTGAAGAAGATCATCGCGGCCGGACATCGCGTCTGACCGCTTTGCGGGGGCGGAAGATCGCCCCAATCAAACCAAGAAACGAAAACAAGGAGTTGGGAACAATGAAGAAACTTGGCATTCTGGCCGGCGTCGCCGGCCTGGCACTTGCGGCGGTTCTGGCCGCCTCGATCCCGGGCTCGGCCGACGACAGCAAGCTGGAGCAGTTGAAGTCACAGGGCTTCGCCCGTGTCGCAATCGCCAATGAGCCGCCCTACACGGCGGTCGCCGCCGACGGCAAGGTTTCGGGCGCGGCACCCGACGTGGCGCGTGAGATCTTCAAACGCCTCGGCGTTGGCGACATCGTCGCCTCGATCTCCGAATATGGCGCGATGATCCCCGGCCTGAAGGCTGGCCGTTTCGATGTCGTCACCGCCGGCCTGTTCATGAAGCCGGAGCGTTGCGCCGCGGTCGCCTATTCCGAACCGGTGCTGTGCGACGCCGAGGCGATGCTGGTGAAGAAGGGTAATCCGAAGGGCTTCAAGAGCTACGAGGACGTCGCCAAGGACACGTCGGCCACGATCGGTGCGCCCGGCGGCGGCACCGAGGAGAAGCTGGCGCTCAACGCCGGCGTGCCGCGCGAACGCGTCATCGTCGTGCCGGACGGCCAGAGCGGCCTGAAGATGGTGCAGGACGGCCGCATCGACGCCTATTCGCTTCCGGTGCTGTCGATCAATGATCTGATGAAAAAGGCCAATGATCCGAATCTCGAAGTCATCGCGCCGGTGCAGGGCGCCCCGGTCTATTGCGACGGCGCCGCCTTCAAGAAGGGCGACGAGGCGCTGCGCGATGCCTTCGACGTCGAGCTCGCCAAGATGAAGAAATCCGGCGAGTTCGCCAAGATCATCGAGCCCTACGGCTTCTCGGCGGCTGCCGCGATGTCGACGACGCGCGACAAGCTCTGCTCGGCGAAGTAGCGCCCTTCTTCCTTCTCCCCGTAAAACGGGGAGAAGTGACCAAGATCAAACGTTGGAATCTCAATGACCCAGTGGTCCGGCTATCTCGGCCTGATATTGCAGGGAGCGCTTGTCACCATCGAGCTGACGCTGATGGGGTCGGTGCTTGCCCTGATCATGGCCTTTCTGGCCGGCATGGGACGGCTGTCGCGCTTTTTCGCGCTGCGGGCGCTCGCCACCGCCTATATCGAGTTCTTCCGCGGCACCTCGATCTTCGTGCAGCTGTTCTTCGCCTATTTCGTGCTGCCGCTGATTGGCCTCGAACTGACTCCGCTGCAGGCCGGCGTGCTGGCGCTGGGTTTGAATGTCGGCGCCTACGCCGCCGAAGTGGTGCGCGGCGCCGTGCAGTCGATCGGCCGCGAACAGCATGAGGCCTGCATCGCGCTCAATCTCGGCCGCTGGCAGGGCATGCGTCACGTCATCCTGCCGCAGGCCTTTCTGGTGATGCTGCCGACCTTCGGCAACAACGCCATCGAACTGCTGAAGGCCACATCGGTCGTCTCGCTGATCTCGCTCGCCGACCTCACCTTCCAGGCGCAGGTGGTGCGCGCCCAGACCGGCAACACCATGGTGCCCTTCGCCACCATCCTGGTCATCTACTTCATCCTGGCGCTGCTCATTTCATGGGGCGTGCGCTCGCTGGAACGCCGCATGGCGCGCGGCCTTGATGGGGTGCGCATCTGATGGCCAATGCCTTTCTGATAAATTGGGCCTGCTGATGGAATGGGACTGGGATTTCGTATGGCAGATCATGCCGACGCTGATCCAGGGGGTGAAGATCACCATACTGGCGACGCTGCTCGGCTCGGTGCTGGCGGCGATCGTCGGGCTCGGCATTGCGCTGGCGCGCCGCTCGCCTAACAAGGCGCTGTCGCGCACCGTCGGCTGGGCGGCCGAATTCATCCGCGGCACGCCGCTTCTGGTGCAGCTCTATTTCATCTTCTACGTGCTGCCCGACATCGGCATCCTGCTGCCGCCGCTTGTCGCCGGTGTCATCGGGCTCGGGCTGCACTACGGCACCTACACGGCGGAGGTCTACCGCGCCGGCATCGACAATGTGCCGCGCGGCCAATGGGAGGCCGCCAAGGCCTGCAACCTCAACGCCAGGCAGACCTGGACGCACATCATCATCCCGCAGGCGATTCCGCCGATGATCCCGGCACTGGCCAACTATTTCATCGCCATGTTCAAGGAAACGCCGCTGCTCTCGGCGATCACCGTGCTGGAACTGATGAACCAGGCGAAAAGCGTCGCCAACACCTACTATCGTTACATCGAGCCGATCACGCTGGTCGGCGCCTTCTTCCTCGCCATCAGCCTTTGTTCGGTCGTGCTGCTGCGCTGGCTGGAACGCCGCTATGGCAAGATCGAGAGGTAGCCGATGAACCCCTTGCCCGAAATCAAGGTCCATCCGAAACGGCCGGCGCTTGATGACCGTCCGCTCGACAAGCGCATCGGTCTGATCATCCTGGCCACCGACCACACCAGCGAGCCGGACTTTCGCCACATGGTGGCCAGCGAGCGCATCGGCGTCTATGTCGCGCGCATCCCCTACGCCAATCCGACGACGCCGGAAAATCTGCGCAAGATGCAGCCGGCGCTGACGGCGGGCGCGGCCCTGATCCTGCCCGACGAGAAGCTCGATGCGATCTGCTACTCCTGCACCTCGGCCTCGGTCGTGATCGGCGATGCCGAGATCGAGGCGGCGATCCAGGCGGCCAAGCCCGGCGTGCCCGTCGTCACCCCGCCAATGGCCGGCGTGCGCGGGTTGAACGCCTTCGGCGTGCGCCGGATCAGCATCCTCACCCCCTACACGGTCGAAACCTCCAGGCCGATGGCGGCCTATTTCGCGGCGCGTGGATTCGACATCGCCAGCTTCACCTGTCTCGGCTTCGAGGACGACCGCGAGATGGCGCGCATCCCGCCGGCAGCCCTTGTCGATCTCGCGCGCCAGACGACCGACGCGAGCGCCGAAGCGCTGTTCGTGTCCTGCACGGCGTTGCGTGGGGCTCTCGCGGTTGCCGGCATGGAGGAGGCAATCGGCCGCCCCGTGGTGACCAGCAACCAGGCCAGCGCCTGGAATTGTTTCCGGCTGTGTGGCGATGAGACGCCACGCCCCGAATTCGGCCGTCTGATGACGCTGCCTTTGCCTCGCGATTGACGATCATGGCGACCGTCACTCTTAGCGATATCCGAGCCGCGCGTGAGCGCATTGCCGGCAAGGTCGAGCGCACGCCAACTGTGTTTTCCCAGAATTTGTCAGAACAATTGGGCATCCCCGTCCATCTCAAACTCGAGCACCGCCAGACCACCGGCAGCTTCAAGCTGCGCGGCGCCACGAATGCCGTCGCTTCGCTGAGCGCGGAGGAGAAAGTGCGCGGCGTCGTCGCGGCCTCGACCGGCAATCATGGCCGGGCGCTGGCGCATGCGGCGAAGCTCGAAGGCATGCGCGCGGTGATCTGCATGTCGCGACTGGTGCCGCAGAACAAGCTCGACGAAATCCGCCGGCTTGGCGCGGAGGTCCACATCGCCGGCAACAGCCAGGACGACGCCCAGGAGGAGGTCGAGCGGCTGGTGGCGCAGCAAGGGCTGGTGATGCTGCCGCCCTTCGATCATCCCGCAATCATCGCCGGGCAAGGCACGCTTGGGCTGGAGATGATCGAGCAGGTTCCGGATGCCGGTCTCGTGCTGGTGCAGCTCTCCGGCGGCGGCCTGGCCTCCGGCATAGCTGCGGCCATCAAAGGCGTCAGCCCCGGCACAAAGATCATCGGTGTTTCGATGGAGCGCGGTGCTGCGATGAAAGCGAGCCTCGATGCCGGCCGGCCAGTTCTGGTGGAGGAGTTGCCGACGCTGGCGGATTCGCTCGGCGGCGGCATCGGCCTCGACAACAGGCTGACTTTCACCATGTGCCGCGACCTGCTCGACGACGTCATCCTGCTCAGCGAGGACGAGATCACCGCCGGCATCCGCCATGCCTATGCGCAGGAGCGCGAGATCGTCGAGGGCGCCGGCGCGGTCGGCATCGCCGCGCTGCTCGCCGGCAAGGTCAAGGCGAACGGGCCGGTGGTCGTACTTCTCTCCGGCCGCAACATCGACATGAATGCGCACCGCAGGATCGTCTGCGGCGAGGCAATCGGGGAGCGCGCCGCATGAGCCGTATGACCATCCTGACCGAAGCTGAACTGCGTGAGATCGTGAAGCTCGATCTCGATGCCGTCGCTTGCGTCGAGAACGCGTTCCGTGCGCTGGCAACGCTGCCGGTGGCGATGCCGCCGATCCTGCGCCTCGACATCCCCGAGCATCGCGGCGAGGTCGATGTGAAGTCCGCTTACGTACCCGGTATCGACGGCTTCGCCGTCAAGATCAGCTCCGGCTTCTTCGACAATCCAAAACTTGGCCTGCCGAGTGGTGGCGGCATGATGGTGCTGCTTTCGGCAAAGACCGGTGTGGTCGAGGCGCTGCTGCTCGACAATGGCTACCTGACCGATGTCCGCACCGCCGCGGCAGGCGCGGTCGCGGCCAAGCATCTGTCGCGTGAGGACTCGTCAGTCGCTGCGATCTTCGGCGCTGGCGTGCAGGCCGGGCTGCAGCTCGAAGCCCTTATGCTGGTGCGGCCAATTACTGAGGCGCGCATCTGGGCGCGCGATGTCGCCAAGGCAGAGCTGACGGCAGGCGCCTTGCGCGAGAAGCTTGGTATCGAAGTGCGCGCCGAAGCCGATGCGGCAGAGGCGGCTGCCGGCGCCGACGTCATCGTCACCACCACGCCGTCGACCGAGCCGCTGATCAAGGCGGGATTCGTCTCCGCTGGCCAGCACATCACCGCGATGGGCTCGGATGCCGAGCACAAGAACGAGATCGCGCCGGCGATCCTGCGCATGGCCGACGTCTATGTCGCCGACAGCGCGCGCCAGACGCGGCGGCTGGGTGAACTGCACCATGCCATCGCAGCAGGCGTGATGTCGGCCGATGCCGAGGTGACCGAGCTTGGCCAGATCGTCGCCGGTGCGAAACACGGCCGGCGCTCAGCCAGCGACATCACCATCGCCGACCTGACCGGCACCGGCGTGCAGGACACGGCGATTGCGACGCTCGCCCGCGATCGCGCGGGAGCCGCCAATGCCGGAACCATCTTTGAGAGCTGATGCTGGCCGCCAGGCCCAACAAACGAGGACCAAGAACAATGCAACCGAACCTGAAATTCTCGCGCGGCGAATTTGCGGATCGCCTCGCCAAAACACGGCAAGCGATGGAGGCGAAGGGCGTCGATCTTTTGATCGTCAGCGATCCCTCCAACATGGCCTGGCTGACCGGCTATGATGGCTGGTCCTTCTACGTGCACCAGGCGGTCATCGTGCCGCCGTCGGGCGAGCCTGTCTGGTACGGCCGCGGCCAGGATGCCAACGGCGCCAGGCGCACCGCCTATCTCGCGCATGACAACATCGTCGGCTACGCCGACCACTATGTGCAGTCGACCGAACGCCACCCGATGGACTTCTTGTCCAGCGTGCTTGCCGATCGCGGCTGGGGCAAGCTCACCATCGGCGTCGAGATGGACAATTACTGGTTCTCGGCCGCCGCCTTCGCCTCGCTGCAAAAACATCTGCCCAATGCTCGCTTTGTCGACGCCACCGCGCTGGTCAACTGGCAGCGCGCGGTGAAGAGTGCGACCGAGATCGATTATATGCGCAAGGCCGCCCGCATCGTCGAGGCCATGCACCAGCGCATCGTCGACAGAATAGAGATCGGCATGCGCAAATGCGATCTCGTCGCCGAGATCTATGATGCCGGCACGCGCGGCGTCGATGGTATTGGCGGCGACTATCCGGCGATCGTGCCGCTGCTGCCGTCGGGCGTCGATGCTTCGGCGCCGCATCTGACCTGGGACGACCAGCCGATGAAGTCGGGCGAGGGCACCTTCTTCGAGATCGCCGGCTGCTACAACCGCTACCACTGCCCGCTGTCGCGCACGGTGTTCCTCGGCAAGCCGACGCAGGAATTCCTCGATGCCGAGAAGGCGACGCTGGAAGGCATGGAGGCGGGGCTGGCAGCGGCGAAACCCGGCAACGCCTGCGAAGACATCGCCAATGCCTTCTTCGCCGTCCTGAAGAAACACGGCATCGTCAAGGACAACCGCACCGGCTACTCGATCGGTCTTTCCTATCCGCCGGACTGGGGCGAGCGCACGATGAGCCTGCGCCCCGGCGACCGCACCGAACTCAAACCCGGAATGACCTTCCATTTCATGACAGGCTTGTGGCTGGAAACGATGGGGCTGGAAATTACCGAGTCGATCCTGATCACCGAAACCGGTGTAGAGTGTCTGGCCAATGTGCCGCGCAAACTGGTGGTGAAGAATTGAGCCCGATGTCCAGCCTCCGCCCGTCGCCGATCGCGCCGACCGTCGATTTCGATCGTGACGGCGTCCAGCACGGTTTCCTGCGCCTGCCCTACAGCCGCGACGATTCGGCGTGGGGTTCAGTGATGATCCCAATCTGCGTCATCCGCAACGGCGAGGGGCCGACGGCGCTGCTGTCCGGCGGCAACCATGGCGATGAGTATGAGGGGCCGCTGGCGCTCTACGATCTCGCCCGCACGCTCGATCCGAAGGACGTCGGCGGCAGCGTGATCATCGTCCCGGCGATGAACTATCCGGCCTTCCGCTCCGGCACGCGGACCTCGCCGATCGACAAGGGCAACATGAACCGCAGCTTTCCCGGACGGCCGGACGGCACGGTGACGGAAAAGATCGCCGACTATTTCCAGCGCGAATTGCTGCCGCGCGCCGACCTCGTCTTCGACTTCCACTCCGGCGGCAAGACGCTGGACTTCGTGCCGTTCTGCGCCGCCCACACGTTGCCCGACAAGGCGCTGGAGCAGAAAGCCTTCGATGCGGTCGCGGCATTCTCGGCGCCCTTCTCGATGCGCATGATCGAGATCGATTCCGTCGGCATGTACGACACGGCGGCGGAGAATATGGGCAAGGTTTTTGTCAGCACCGAGCTTGGCGGCGGTGGTACCTCGCGTGCGCAAACCGTTGGGATCGCGCGGCGCGGCATTCTCAATGTGCTGCGCCACGCCGGCATCGTTGCTGGCGCGGTCGAGAAGGGCAGAACCCGGTGGCTCGACATGCCGTCAGGCGATTGCTTCTCCTTCGCCGAGGATGACGGGATGATCGAAACCATGGTCGATCTCGGTGAGCTTGTCAAAGAAGGCGCGGTGCTGGCCCGCATCCATTCCACCGGCCGCACCGGCATCGCCCCGCAGGAAATCCGCGCAAAAATGTCGGGCATGCTGGCGGCGCGCCATTTCCCCGGTCTGGTCAAGGCCGGAGATTGCGCTGCGGTGGTTGCCGTCGAAGTCGATTGAAGGAAGCGGTTTCGGGCCGAGGCTAGTCTCGTACACCAGGATACTCATATCCAGTCCGGTGGTTTTCCATTACGCTGGCTACCGTATGACAGGGGAGCATCGATTGCGCGGATTTGCGGAAAGCTTGATCGAGAGGCCGCAGACGGTGGCGGAGCAGGTCGCCAACGTCCTGCGCGAGGCCATTGCCAGCGGCACGCTGAAGGCCGGCACCGCGCTACGCCAGGACGAACTGGCCGAGCAGTTCGGCTTCAGCCGCATGCCGATCCGTGACGCGCTTCGCCAGCTGGAGGCGGAGGGCATTGTCTCCATTCATCCGACCAAGGGCGCGCATGTCGCCCGGATGGACGGCGCCGAGATCAGCGAAATCTACGCGGTGCGGGAACTGCTCGAATGCGAAGCGCTGCGCCTCTCCATTCCGGCCTTGTTGGACGGCAAGCTCGATGAGGCCGAACAGGCGCTCGACCAGATCGACGCGGAGCGCAATGTCGGCCGCTGGGGCGCGCTGAACCGAACCTTTCATCTGTCCCTCTACCATGCCTGCGGCAACCAGCGTCTGCTCGGCCTGATCGAGGCGCATCACAACGCCGCCGATCGCTACGTCCGCATTCTCTTGTCGAATCTCGACTACCGCACCCGCTCGCAGAACGAGCATCGCGACCTGCTGGCCGCCTGCCGCCAGGGCGATGGCAAGAAAGCCGTGAGCATTCTGAGGCAGCATCTTCGCGAGGGAAGCGAGACGCTTGTCAACGCTACAAAGGGAGATGGCTTGTCGAGAACATCTTAGGCCGTTGTTGGAGTTTCAGCCCTGCGTCGGTTTGCGTTCAACGATGTAGATGTGGTCGGCCGCCAGCACGACCTCGCCGCGCTGGTTGATCACCTCGCAGCGTTCGATCACCCGTCCCGAACCCGGCCGCTTCGGATCGTCCTCCTTAGCCGTGATGGTGGTGCGCGTGCGGATCGTGTCGCCGATGAACACCGGCTTGATGAAGCGCAGTCGGTCATAACCATAGGAAAAGGCGACCGGGTTGACGATGCTTGCCGTCAGCCCGATGCCGACCGAGAACACCAGTGTGCCATGCGCGATGCGCTGGCCGAATGGCGTCGTCTTCATGTATTCCGCGTCCATGTGGTGCGGGAAGAAATCACCGGTGTGACCGGCATGGACGATGAAGTCGGTCTCGGTGATGGTGCGGCCGCTGGTCAGCCGCGACGAGCCGATCTCGTAATCTTCGAAATAGGTGATCTGTTCCATCAGGGTCTTTCCGCGATCGGCGTCGCCGGCGCCGCACTCGATTTATAGGCGGCTTCCACCAGCGCCATGGTGTTCCAAGCGTCCTCGACCGAGCTGACCAGTTCGTCGTCCTCGCCCGTGGCAAAGCGCTGGACATTGGCCATGCGGCCGACGAAGGCGTCAGGGAACCATTCACCGGCCAAGGGCACGGCAACCCAGTCCGTTCCGCCTTTCGGATAGATCTCCAGAATATCCGGTTCGCCCCGGGGATAGTCGAGGTTGAGGCCGAGCTTGAGGTAGGCGGCACCCTCGGTGCCGCAGATGCGGAACTCACAGGCCTGGTGCCGGCGGCCGAATTTGTGGTCGTGATTGATCGACAGGGCGCAACGCACCGTCTCGCCATAGTCGAGAATGGCGCTGGTGCGCGTCTGCGCCACCTTGTGGTTGGGATGGCCGAGCGTCTTGGCGTGGACGCCACTCGGATCGCCCAGCAACTGCCGGATCAGGTCGAGATAGTGGATCGAGTGCATGGCGATCTCGACGCGCGGCGCTTTGAGCAGGAACTCCCACAATTGCCACGGCGTCGCCAGTGCCAGCCAGGCGTCGAAATCGACGACCTCGCCGAGCCAGCCCTTGGCGATCGCATCCTTGAGCGCCAGCATCATCGGCGCGAAGCGCAGCTGAAAGTTCACGGCCGCCTTGAGATCCTTGGCGCGGCAGATTTCAAGGATTTCGGTTGCCTCGCCGAGATAGTTGCCCATCGGCTTCTGGATCAATGCGACCGCACCGTCAGGCAGGGCCTTCAGGATCTCGGCGTGCCGTCCCGGCGGCGTCGCCAGATCGAAGATCGCATCCTCGACGGCGGCCGCTTCGTCCACCGAGCGGAATGCGGTGACACCCCATTTCTCGGCCAGGGTCCGCGCCTTTGTCTGGTCCGGATCATAAAGTCCGGCGACCGGAAAACCTGCCTTTCTGTAGGCCGGGAAATGCGCATCTCCGACGATCGAACCTGCACCGAAAGTGACGATCGGCCGGGGCTTCGAGGGTTTGGGCCAAGACTGGATGAGCGAGGCAGGGTCGAAACCGACCTCAGTCATGATGGAAGACCTCGTCCATCGAAGCCCACCATTCGCCCTCCTTGCGGGTCGCCAGCGGCTCCTGGCACGGCATGCAGACCGCCCACCATTCCTGCGTCTTCGGGTCGGCTGCCATCTTGGCCATGTCGGCCGCGTAGTCGGTGCCGTGATACTCGAAATAGGAAAACAAGAGATTCTCCGGCCGCTTCAGGTAGATCGAATAATTCTTGATGTTGCAGGCCGAGATCATGGTCAGCACGTCGGGCCAGACGGCGGCATGCAGGCGGACATACTCCTCGACCTTTTCCGGCTTCAGCCCCAGCACCATTCCCATCCGCTGCATGTCCGTTCCCCTATTTGGTGATCGCCGTGGTGAACTCGGCGATGCTCATGGCCTTGACCGCGTCCCAGTCCCAATCGATGCCGATGCCGGGCTCGTCGGGCGCCAGCGCATGCCCATCCTCGATGCGCATATGCTTGCCGGTCAACTGGTCGAGCTGCGGAATGTACTCGACATAGCGGCCGTTCTGAACGGCGCAGGTCAGGCTGACATGCAATTCCATCAGGAAATGCGGGCAGACCGGAATATCGAAGGCTTCCGCCGCATGGGCGATCTTGAGCCAGGGCGTGATGCCGCCGATGCGGCCGACATCGACCTGCACGATCGAACAGGCGCCCTTCTGCATGTATTCGCGGAAATGGCGCATCGAATAGAGCGACTCGCCGATGGCGATCGGTGTCGGCGTCGAATTCGACAGCCTGATATGCCCGTCGATGTCGTCGGCCGGCAGCGGCTCCTCGATCCAGGCGAGATCGAGTTCGCGCAGCCTGGCAGCACGCCGGATCGCCTCGTCGACGGAAAACCCCTGGTTGGCGTCGGTCATGATCTCGTAGCCATCGCCGACCGCCTTGCGCACCGCCGACAAGCGCGCCAGATCCTCCGATCCGTGCGGCTTGCCGATCTTCACCTTCGAGCCGCGAAATCCCTTGGCCTTGGCCGCCAGCGCATCATCGACAAGTGCTGCCGTCTCGATGTGCAGCCAGCCGCCTTCGGTCGTGTAGAGCGGGCAGCGGTCCTTGGCGCCGCCGGCCAGTTTCCACAGCGGCAAATTCTGCTTCTTCGCCCTCAGATCCCAAAGTGCCGTGTCGATCGCGGCGATGGCGATGGATGTGATGGCGCCGATGGTCGTGGCGTGCGTGGCGAATTCGAGATCGTGCCAGATTGCCTCGATCATGTCGGGGTCGCGGCCGATCAGGCGCGGCGCCAGATGATCGGACAGGAGCCGCATCACCGAGGACCCGCCGGTGCCGATCGTGTAGCTGTAGCCGGTGCCCACCGCGCCGTCGGAATCGGTGATGGTGACGATGGGCGTTTCCTGGCTGACGAAGCTCTGGATGGCGTCGGTGCGCTTGACCTTGGGCACAAGGTCCACCATCCGCAGTTCGATCTTCTCGATTTTAGCCATCGGTCAGCTCCGCAATGTCTTTCCGGTCTCGGTGGCGAACAGATGCGCCTGCGACAGGTCGAGGCTCATCGCCACCCGCTCGCCGGATTTGAGCGGCCGCGGGTTCAGCATGCGCGAGACCCAGTCGCTGCCGTTGAACTCGACGAACACCAGCGTCTCGTTGCCGAGCGGCTCGGTGACCGTGACCGGCAGCTCGATCTGGTGGACGTCGGCGGCACCGCCAGAGCTGATGCCATGACCAGCCGGATAGATGTCGTCAGGCCTCAGCCCGAACACCACTCTGTCGCCGGTCGCGACATTGGCCTTGAACTGGGCGGGCAAAGGCAGCTTCTCGCCGCTCGAGAAAACCAGCTGGCCGTCATCGATCGTTGCCTCATGCAAATTCATCGGCGGTGAGCCGATGAAGCCGGCGACGAAGCGGGTCGCAGGCCGGCGGAACACCTCGTCGGGTGTGCCGACCTGTTCGATATGGCCGTCGCGCATGATGACGATGCGGTCGGCCAGCGTCATCGCCTCGACCTGATCATGGGTGACGTAGATCACCGTCGACTGCACCTTGGCATGCAGCTTCTTGATCTCGGTGCGCATCTGCGTGCGCAGCTTCGCGTCGAGATTGGACAGCGGCTCGTCGAACAGGAAGACGTCGGGGTCGCGCACGATGGCGCGGCCCATGGCGACGCGCTGGCGCTGGCCGCCGGAGAGTTGCGACGGGCGGCGGTCGAGCAGCGTGTCGAGGCCGAGAATGGCCGAGGCCTCGGCGACACGGCGGTCCATCTCTTCTTTGGCCGCTCCTGCGATCTTCAGGGAAAAGCCGAGATTCTCGCGCACCGTCATATGCGGGTAGAGCGCGTAGGACTGGAACACCATCGAGATGTTGCGCGAGCGCGGCGGCAGATCGTTGACGACGCGCCCGCCGATCTCGATCGAGCCGGCGCTGATTTCTTCGAGCCCGGCGATCATGCGCAAAGTCGTCGACTTACCACAGCCCGACGGGCCGACCAGCGCGATGAATTCACGGTCGGTGATATCGAGATCGATGCCGTGCACGATCCCGATATTGCCGTAGCGCTTGGTCAGCTTTTTGAGGGAAACCGTTGCCATGGGATCAGCCTTTCACCGCGCCGGAGGTCAGGCCGCCGACAAGGTGTTTCTGGACGATGTAGGTGAGGGTGAGCGCCGGGATGATCATCACTACGGCGAGCGCGCACATGCCGCGCCAGTCGATGGTGAATTCGGCCGTGTAATCGAGCAGGCCGACCGGCAGCGTCTTGGCGCTGACCGAACGGGTCAGTTGCGAGGCCAGCGCGAATTCGTTCCAGCAGGTCAGGAAGGCAAAGATGGCGGCGGACGCGATGCCCGGACCGGCAAGCGGAAACTCGACCTGCCAGAAGGCCTGCCAGCGGGTGCAGCCGTCGATCTGCGCGGCCTCCGCGAGATCCCTCGGCACCTGGCGGAAGAAGCCGTCGATCAGCCAGATGGTGAACGGTACGTTGAGCGCGACATAGGCGAGGATCAGCCCGAAATGCGTGTCGATGATGCCGAGCCGCACATAGAGGAAGAACAGCGGCAGCGACAGCGCGATGCCGGGCACGGTGCGCGTCAGCATCAGGCCAAGGAAGACGCTCGATTTGCCGCGGAAGCGATAGCGCGCGAAGGCGTAGCCGCCGGCCATGCCGATGGCCACCGCGATCACCGTGGAAGTCACCGAGATGATCAGCGAGTTGCGGAAATATTCGATGACCGGGATGCCGCCCTTGCCGATGCCTGAGAACATCGCGACATAGGCATCGAACGAAACCTCCTGCGGAATCCACACCGGCGGCTTGGCCATGATCTCGACGGTCGGCCGCAGCGACGACAGCACGATCCAGAGGCCCGGCAAACAGATCGTCAGCATCGCCAGGAACAGGCCGATGCGGTAGACGATGCCGGTGAGCCGGCGCTTCAGGCGGGCGGAAGAATTCTCGTCCATCACCACTCCGCACCGATCTGCGTGCGCGCCGCGGCGAGCTTGTTGAAGAAATAGACGGTGAAGGCGATCGACAGCAGGATCGAGAAATAGGCCATGGCGTTGGCCATGCCCATGCGCCCATCGCTGTAGGCGGTGCGCGCCACCAGCGTCCACAACAGCTCGGTGCGGCCGGCCGGTCCGCCATCGGTCATGATCTTGACGATGTCATAGGCGCGCGCGACGTCGAGCGAGCGGATGGTCATGGCGATGTAGGCAAAGGGCATGACGAACGGCCACGTCACATAGCGGAATGTCTGCCACGGCGTGCAGCCGTCGACGCGAGCCGCCTCGATCGGCTCTTTTGGCATGGCGAGCAGGCCGGCGAGGATCAGGATGGCGAAGATCGCGGTCGACGACCAGATTTCGGCGATCGAGATGGCGATGAAGGCGAGACGGCCCTCGATCAGCCATGGAATGGCGTCTTGCGTAAGCCCGAGTGACTGCAGGGCATTGTTCACCAGGCCGATATTGTCGTTGAACATGAACTTGAACTGGAAGCCGACGAGGATCGGCGAGAACATCATCGGAAACATCATCAGCGTGCGCAGGATGCGCTGGCCGCGCGTCGCCTTCTCGACCAGCATGGCAAGGCCAAGGCCAAGCAGCATTTCGAGATTGAGCGCGATGGTCAGCAGCAGCACCGTGCGGCCGAAGGCCCACCAGAAATCGGCGTTGGCCAGGATCGAGAGATAATTCCGGAAGCCGATGAAGACATAGAATGTCTCGGGCTTGGTCAGGCGGAACGGCGTGAAGCTCGAATAGAGCGACAAAAGCAGCGGCACGACGACGACCGCCGCCAGCACGACGAAGGCCGGAAGCAGCAGCAGGAATGGCGCCGATGGCTTGAAGCCCTTCATCAGAATCCTGTGAGGTGTTGCATTGCGTGGGCGGGGCGCCGAAAGGCGATGTGCATCGCGGAGCCTCCGGCAAGACGCGATCGCCTCCCCCATTCCTAGTGGGGGAGGCAGCCTTGGGAGACGGTTCTAGAGCTTGCCGGCGTCCTGCAGGATCTGCGTTGCCTTGGCGGCGGCCTCATCCAGCGCCTGCTTGGAGGTCTTGTCGCCGAGGATCGCCGCTTGCAGTTCCGGATAGACGGCGTTCGAGATCTCGATCCACTCCGGCGTCTGCGGCACGGCGAAGGCGTGCTTGGCTTCTTCCTGGAAGGCGGAAAGAACTTCCTTCTTGTAGGGATCGTTCTCGGCCTGCTTCAGGTCCCAGTCCCAGACAGCGGTGCGGGTCGGCAGCGGGCCTGCGGCGGCCTCGAGCTTCTGGCTGTCCTCATTGGTCAGCCACCACACCAGCGAGGCGGCGGCCTCCTTGTGCGGGCAGTTCTCGGTCACCGAGAAGCCGTGGAAACCGGACCAGCCGGTGCGCTTGCCGGAAGAGCCCTTCGGCGCGACCTTCACGCCGACATTGCCGGCGACCTTCGACGACTTCGGATCGTTGAAGAAGCCGGCCCAGCCCGGCCAGTCCAGATTGATGGCGACCGTGCCCGAGGCGAAGCCCTGGCCGAGATCGTCCCAGAGGTAGTTGGTGGTTCCGGCCGGCACGGCCTTGGCCTTGTAGAGATGGACGAACCAGTCGAGTGCCCGGATGCCGGCGTCGGAATTGAAGGCAGGCTTGCCGTCCTTGTCGAGATATTCGCCGCCCTCGGCGACCACCATCTCGTAGAAGCGGCCGTTGATCGCCTCTTCCTTGCCGGCGAATTGCGTGCCGTAGAAATTGGGCGGGTTGGCGAAGAACTCGGCCTGGTCGGTGACTTCCTTCCAGCTGTCCGGCGGCACCAGGTCGTAGCCATATTTGGCCTTGAACTTGGTCTTGTTGTCGGCGTTCTCGTAGAGGCTCTTCTGGTAGTAGAGCGCAGAGACGTCGAACTGCGCGCGCGGCAGCATTTCGAGCTTGCCGTCAATGGTTGCCGATTTGATCGTCGACGGCACGAAGGCGTCGATCTCTTCCTTGGGCAGCAATTTGCTGAGGTCGGTATAGAGGCCCGTATACTGGGGTGCGAAGGACGAATGGTTCCAGCCGACGCACCAGTTGGTGCTGCCCGAGGCGATGTCGGACTTCAGCTCCTTGTCGATGTCGAAGCCGTTCTTCTTGGTCAGGATGTTGACCTTGGCACCGGTCGCCTTCTCCCATTCGGGGATGCGCTCATAGAGCTTTTCATATTGCTGGCCGCCGATCAGCTTCACGTCGACGGTAACGCCTTCGAACTTGCCAGGCAGGTCGCCGGCAAGGGCCGTGCCTGCACCAAATGCAAGCATCAATGCACCGGCGGACACGCCGGAAAGCAGTCTGTTCATTGGTATCCTCCCTTGGTGCGCCTTGGCAGGCGACCGCAACTCGTCTGATGACAAGAAGTGCTACATTCATATACAAACAAAACATTCATGGATACGTCAAGGCGAAATTTGTTTCCGCCGGCTCCTTTTATGCGTATATGAAGAATCGATTTCACTGGAGAGAACCCCCATGGACGACAGCGAAGACGAGCGCTATCGCGCGCCGGCGCTCGACAAGGGGCTCGACATCCTTGAGCTGCTGGCCGGCGTCGATGGCGGCCTGACCCAGGCCGAAATCGCCAAGAAACTCGACCGTAGCCCGAATGAATTCTACCGGATGCTCGACCGGCTGGTGCGGCGCGGCTATGTCACAAGGCTGGATGGCGACCGCTATTCGCTGACACTTAAGCTATTCGGCCTTGCGCAATTGCACGCTCCGGTGCGGCGGCTGGTCTCCTACGCGACGCCGCTGATGCGCGAGCTGGCCGAGACCTCGCAGCAGGCCAATCAACTCGTTGTTTTTGATCGCGGTTCTGCCGTCGTCATCGCCCAGCAGGAGGCGCCGAACTACTGGGGCATCTCGATCCGGGTCGGCTCCCACATCAGCCTGTTCGACACCGGTTCGGGCCATGTGCTGCTGGCCTTCCGCTCGCAGGAAGAGCGGCAGATGATGATTTCCGAACATGTCCGCAGCACCGACAAGACGGCGCAGTCGGCCGAGTTCTTCACCCGGCTCGACCAGATCCGCGACCGTGGCTACGAGATGATGGCCTCTATGCAGACCGCCGGAGTCTTCAATCTGTCGGCACCGGTGCGCAGTTCCGACGGCAAGGCCATTGCCGCGCTGTCGATCCCCTACATCACCGTGGTCAATGCGCCGTCCGCGCCCGACATCACCCGGACCATCGAACTGTTGCTCGCAACCTGCGAGAAGCTGTCGCATCTGGCCGGGTCGGCTGTGGGCTCGGCAGCATAAATTCTTATTTGAATGAAGAATTCCTCCGTGAGATGATTTGAAAACCCTAGAGGGAGGAGCCTCGCCATGATCATCGACACCCATTTGCATCTCATCGATCGTTCGGCCTTGCGCTACCCCTGGCTCGCCGGTGTGCCGGCGCTCAATCTCGATTTCTCCTATGAGGAATACGCCACCGAGGCGCAGCGTGTTGGCGTCGAACGCGTGCTGCATATGGAGGTCGATGTCGATCCGGCCGACATCGAAGCCGAGACCGCACGGGTCGAAGGCCTGTCACGGCAGGCGGGCAGCATGCTGGTCGGGGCGATCGCGTCCTGCCGGCCTGAAGACGCCGACTTTTCAGCCTATCTCGAAAGGCAGCGGGCAAATCCATTCGTCAAGGGCTTCCGCCGCGTGCTCCATGTTGTGCCGGACGATCTGTCGGAAGGCGCGGTGTTTCGCGACAACATCAAGCGGCTTGGCGGCACTGGGCTGACTTTCGATTTGGTCGTGCTGCCGCACCAGATCCCCAAGGCGATCGCGCTGGCCGACCTCGCGCCCGATGTCCAGTTCGTCCTCGACCATTGCGGCGTGCCCGATATCAAGGGTGGAGCCGAGCATCCTTGGCGCGAGCATATGAGCGAGATCGCGCGGCGTCCGAATGTCATCGCCAAGATTTCTGGCGTCGTCGCCTATGCCGATCCCGGCAACTGGACCGCCGCGACGTTGCGGCCCTATGTCGAGCACACCATCGCGGCGTTCGGTTGGGACCGTGTCGTCTGGGGCAGCGATTGGCCGGTCTGCACGCTCGGCGGCGGCCTTTCGACCTGGGTGGGCGCGACCCATGCGCTGCTTTCCGGCTGCAGCGTCACGGAGCGTGACGGATTGTTGTCGGGCAATGCCCGCAAGCTGTGGCGGTTGCCGTAGCCGCCGTCAGATCGTCGTCGAGACGTGCCGCTCGCGGCCGTAGAGCGAGACCAGCAGCACGATGATGAAGCCTAGGGCCGCCTGCACCGCCGAGGGCTGGAAGCCGAGCCCGATCAGCAGCGTGTTGATCTCGGTCAGCACCAGTACGCCGGCGATCGTGCCGAGATAGCTGCCGCGTCCGCCAACCAGCGCCGCGCCGCCAACGACCACAGCTGCAATCGTCTGGAACAGGTAGGGCTGACCGACATCGCCATAGGCCGAGCCGGTGAAGCCGAGCAGCAGCACGCCGGCGACGGCGGCGAAAAAGGCGCTCGCGGCATAGGTCATCACCCACATGCGAACCGGGTCGATCAGCGCCAGCGGTGCGGCTCCCGGATTGCTGCCCAGCGCATAGAGCCGGCGGCCATAGGGCGTCCGCTCCAGCACCAGCACGACAAGCGCCGCCAGCACGACCAGGCTCGGCACAAGCCATGGCACCGGCAGCGGCCCGGCCGAGCCGCCGATCGACACGAAGCTGGACACCGCTTGCGGCGCCGAGCCTGATGGGAAGCCGGCGGTCCACAAAAGCACCAGCCCTTGCACCACCATGCCGATGCCGAGCGTGACGATGAGCGGCTGGATGTCGAGGCTGCGCGCGATCAGCCCGTTCAGGCCGCCGATCAGAATGGCCAGCACCCCGACGAGGCCGCAGACCAGGACAAAATTCCAGCCATCGCCGTAAAGCTGCGCGGCCACGACATTGGCGAAGCCGATGACGAAGGGAATGGACAGGTCGATGCCGCCCATGATGACGACCAGTGTCTGCCCGATCGAGGCGACCGCGAGCAGCGAGGCGAGCACCAGCATGGCGCGCACGGCGAAAGGGGAGGAGTAGCCGGGGATGAGGACCGTGCCGGCGAGATGCAGGAGGGCGGCGACACAGAAGGCGCCGACGACACGGGCATTGGTTGTCGCGAACAGGTTTCGCCCAGTCATGTCAGCGCCCCTTCATGGCAAGACGTTCCTGCAGCGCGGTCAGCATCACCGCCAGCACCAGTATGGCGCCATAGGCGATCTGCAGGACGAAGGTCGAGACGTTGAAGGTCGTCAGCACGCTCTGCAGCAGGAAGATGTCGATGGCGCCGATGGCGGCACCGGCGACGCCGCCACGCCCGCCGGCCAGGCTGACGCCGCCAAGCGCCACGGCGGCAATGGCGATCAGCGTGTAGGTCGGCCCGATATTGGGATCGGCCGAACCGATCAGCGCCGTCAGCATCAGCCCGGCGCATCCGCCAAAGATGCCGGTCATGACATAGGCGATGAAGCGCACGCGCGTGACATCGACGCCGGCGGTGTAGGCGGCGCGGTCGTCGCTGCCGACTGCCATCACCTGGTCATAGTAGGGAAGGCGCCGCACCAGCCACCAGGCAAGGAACATCAATAGCAGCGGCAACATCGACCAAGGACCTGCCAATGCCTTGAGCCATGTCGGAGCCGGGCCGATCGGTGCGGGCAGGATCGTCAGCGTCACGCCGGTCAGGATCAGATAGGTGCCGAGCGTGGCAACGATCGGCTGGATGCGCACGATCGTCGCCAGAAAGCCGTTGGCAACGCCGACCAGCGCGCCGATGAGCAGGGCCGCCGGGACAAGCAGCACGGGTGAGGAGATGCCGGCCTTGAGGAAAAGCAGCTGGATCACGACGGCATTGACGAAACCCATCAGCGGGCCGACCGAGATGTCGATGCCGCCGCGCCCCGCGAGGATCACCGGTGTCGAGGCGATGGCCGCGCCGATCAAGGGCGCGGCCAGTCCGACCAGCGCGCCCCACGACCCCGGCTGGAACCGCGCCGGGCTGAGGATGAGATTGACCGCGAGCAGGATGGCCAGCAGCACCACAGCGAAACCGACGCTTCGCCCAACCGACAGGAAGCGCGCGACGGGGCTCATGCTGCGCGTCCGAACATGGCCGAGATAACGCTGTCGGTGGTCATCGCTTCACCGGAGATGTCCGCCGCGACCTCGTTTTCCCGGAACACCAGCACGCGGTGGCAGAGGAGAAGGATTTCCTCTATCTCGCTGGACAGGATGACCAGCCCCATGCCGTCGGCCGCCAACCCGCGAAAAACGTCGTAGAGCACATGCCGCGTCGCCACATCGACGCCGCGCGTCGGGTCGTTGAGAAGCAGGATGGCGGGCTCCAGCGCCAGAGCCCGCGCTAAAAGCACCTTCTGCTGGTTGCCGCCCGACAGGGTGGTGATCGGTGCATCCGGCCGGGGCGCTACGATCGACAATTTCTCGCGGTAGATGTCGTAGCGCGCCTTGCGCGCCGTTGGACTGATCAGGCCAAGCCGCGTATCGCGCGACAAGGTCGAAACGGCGAAATTGTCGAGCACCGACTGGGTCGGGAAAATGCCATTCGCACGCCGGTCGCGCGGCAAGTACGCGATGCCGCTGGCGACAGCCCTACGGAAGCCGGTGATTTTGCGGGACGCGCCCGGCGCCCCAAGCTCGATCGAACCGCCCAGCGGCGACGCCAGACCGGCGAGCATCTTGAGGAACAGTTCCTGGCCGTGGCCGTCGAGGCCGGCAAGTCCGACGATCTCGCCGGGAGCAATGGTTTGCGTTATTGCGCTGGCGCCCGGCGCGATGACGAGGTCGCGGACGGCGAGCCCAGGAGCCGTGTGCTCAGCCATGCGCCAGCTCCGCCGCCGTGCGTGGCGCCATGGCCTTGAGAAGTTCCGCCGGTGTCGAGGCGCCGCGCTCCTCGGTGCGCACGACGCTGCCGCCACGCAGGATCGAGATGCGATCCGACAGCGACATCACCTCGTCCATGCGGTGCGTGATGAACAGGATGAGGCAGCCTTCACCGGCCAGTGCACGCATCAGAGAAAAGACGGACTCGCGATCGGCGAAGTCGAGCGCTGCGGTCACCTCGTCGAGGATCAGTATCCTGGGATTGCGCACGATCGCGCGGGCGAGAACCACCAGTTGCTGTGCGGCCAGCGGCAGCAGGCCGGCAGGCATGTCCAGCGGCACGTCGGTCACGGCGAAGCGCTTCAGCGCCGCCGCTGCCCGGTCGCGGCGCTCGTTGCGGGGCACGGTGCGCTGGAGCAGCCCGTCGAGGCCGAGCAGGATGTTGTCGGTCACGCTGCGATCCGGCGCGACCAGCACCTCCTGGAACACCGTGGCGAACCCTTGCGCCTGGAATGCCGAAGGGATGGTCCCTGAGAATGGCTTGCCATGTAGCAGGATCGCGCCACTGTCCGGCTGGACGATGCCGGACAGCAGTTTCACCATCGTGCTCTTGCCCGAGCCATTTTCGCCAAGGATGGTGTGGATGGTCCCCGCCCGGAACGCAATCGAGACGTCAGCCAGCGCGACCGTCTCGCCATAGCGTTTGGATATGGTTCTGATTTCAAGCATGCCGTGTTTCTAAGCTGGCAAGCCGGCTCCCCGAAAAGAGCCGGCTTGATGGATCTGTCGTAGCAGTCACTTCGCGCAGGCGTCGGGTACCTTCGAATAATCCCAGCCCTTGGTTGGCGCCGGGTTGGAGAAATAGGCATCGAGCCATTCCTCCGGCATCGGATCCTTGGGCGGGATCGGGAAGATCGAGACGGCATCCATCGTCATGCAGTCCTTGTACCATTGGCCGAGATCGGCGCTGTGCACCGGCGGGATCGGGATCAGCAGCGTGTTGAGCTTCGGCTTCTGGCCGTCGAGCATGCGCTCGCCGACGCGGAACAGCGTCTCGGCGGTCCAGTGCGGCAACACGGCATGGCCTTCGAAGCGGTACTTGTCGGGGTTGGCCTTCCAGTAGCCGAGAGCGTCGCCGGTGATCGAACCGGTGATCAGCGGCGCTGGCCGGCCGGCTTCTGCGAAGGCCTCGGCGACGACGCGGCTTTCGCTGCCGGTCGTCCACACCGCGTCGATCGGCGCTGGATTGGTGGCGATCGCCTGCAGCACAACCGTCTTGGTGACGTTGGCCGTCCAGTTGCCGTTGACGTTGCGCGAGATCTTCAGCTTCGGATTTTCCGCCAGCGCCTTGTCCGCGCCCTGGCGCTCCTGCACCACGATCGGATGGCCGGCAATGCCTTCGACGAGCAGGATGCTGGCGCCGTCCGGCTGCGCTTTGCCGATCGCCGTCATCATGTCGTAGCCCCAGCGCGCATAGTTGGAATCGACATTGATGGCGTTCGGGCTGGTCACCGAGCCGGCCGCGGTGATGAACGGGATGCCGGCCTTGGCGGCGGCATCGATGGCATCGTCGAGCGCGGTGGCCGAGCCCGGGATCGAGGTGATGATCGAACACTTCTTGTCAATGAAGGCGCGGATCTGGTTGATCTGTTGGCTGGCATCATTGTTGGAATCGGACACTTCGAAGCTGGACACCGTGCCGTCGGCGATCAGCCCGTCGACCAGGCGCTTCAGCTCCTTGGTCACGGTGACCCGCCACGGATTGCCCTGGTAGGATTCCGAGTGGCACCATTTCCACGGTTTCGGCGGCGGGGTGAAATTGTCCCAGGCCGAAGGCAGCACCTTCTGCGGTGCGCCGTCATACTGCGCCTTGAGTTCGGTCGGCAGCCCCCCGATGACGCCTTGCACGTCCTGGGCATAGGCAACGCCCGTGATGGATACAAAAGCGGTTGCGGCCATCAGGCCGCGCATCATGTTTTTCATTTTTCTCCTCCGTTCGGTTTCGTTCAGGCTCCTCCACCGGCAGCGCCGGACACCTGCGCGGGCGAACTCTCCCGGAACAGGTTATTGAGATCGGCAACGACCGCGGCGGGCTTCTGCCTGCCGGCGATGCCGGAAAGGATGCGGTCGGATGCTGCCTGCTGGAACGCCATGTAGCCGTCATGGCGCGGCCGCACCCATGCGCCTTCAAGCGTCGCGCGCGTGTCGCGATAGAAATTGCCGGTCGCGGCGTTGACGGTCTGGTCCTCCCAGCCGGCGGCGTGACCCGGCTGTCCGCCGGCGGCGGCATAGGGACCGCGCTGGACCTCGCCGCTGGCGACCCAATAGGCAAAATCGATCGCGGCCTCTTTTGCCCGCGAAAAGGCCGACACCGCTATGCCGGTGCCGCCGAGCGCCGAGCCGACCGGGCCGTTGGAACCGATGACCGGAATGTCGGTGAAGGCCAGCCGGTGCGCACGAAACCCCGATATCGCATAGGAGACGTAGCCATAGATCAGCGGCGCGCAGGCGATGTCGGAACCGGCCGCCGCCATGCGCTCGAAGACAGCGATCGGATCCATCTCGAAACAGGCCGGCTCGACCAGCGCGGCGATCTCGCGCATCGCCTCGAAGACCTGGCCGCCCGTTTCGATGTCGATGAGATCGCGCGACGGATCGGTGGCGCAGGGATGACCGAGATTGCCGGCCAGCGTGTAGAACACCATCAACACATGCGGCGGCCGCAACGGCAGAAGCACACGGCCTTGCCGGGCGAGATCAAGCACCTCGCTCCAGCGCGCCGGCGGCGCATCGAGCGCATCCGGCCGCCAGGCCTGAACCTGGCTGGCCGCGTCGATCGGGAAAGCCCATTGCCGCCCTTGCCAGCTATAGCTCGGATAGGACTGGCCGACACTGCCCGAGGCGAGCGCGGTTCGCTCTGCCTCGCGGCCGGCGACATCCAGCGGCGCAAGGCAGCTTTCCGCCGTGATCTGGCCGACATGCGGATGGTCGATGACGATCAGATCATAGGCGCGCGCCAGCTCCTCGACCGGGAAGGATTCAAAATCCTGCAGCGAGCGCTTGTCCCATTCGATGGCGATGCCGGTCCTCTGCTGCCAAAGCGACGAGCAGGCGACCATCGGATCATAGCCGCGCGGATGGCTCCAGGTCATGCCCTTGAGCGTGGTCACAGGCCGAACTCCGCGCGGATCGCGGCACTGTGCTCGCCGATGCGCGGCGCGGCGCGATCGACCTTGGCCCTGACACCATCGACCCTCAGCGGCGAACTGGTGGTGAGGATCGAGACATCGTCCTCGCGCGTCACCGTCTGCAGCATGTCAAGCGACTGGAAACCTTCGCTCGCCAGCATCTCCGGCCAGGTCAGCACCTTGGCGCACCAGATGTCGGCCGGCTCGAGAATGGCGAGCCATTCGTCGATGGTCTTGCTGGCGATCCGTTGCGCGATGATCGCCTTGATGTCGTCGCGCGCGGTGAACCATGAGGCTGGTTTGTCGCGATAGGGCGCCAACTCGCTCAGCGAGAGCAGATCAGCAAGCTTGGGGATCGGCGTCATGGCGATGGCGAGATAGCCGTCCTTGGCTGGGTACACACCATAGGGCGCCGAGAGATAGGCATGCGCGCTGCGGAAATTGGAGCGCCTGGGCAAGCGGCGGCCGTCATTGAGATGCGTGGTCAGCACCTCGAACTGGAAGTCGACCAGCGCTTCCAACAGGCTGGTCTCGATATGGCTGCCCTGGCCGGTGATGCCGCGCCGCACCAGTGCCGCCAGGATGCCTTGGGCGCAGGCCGCACCCGCCAGCATGTCGCCGATGGCGAGCCCAAATGGCACAGGTCCCTGGTCCTCGTCGCCATTCAGCCACATGACGCCGGAGCGCGATTGCGCCAACAGATCCTGGCCCGGCCGCTTGACCCATGGCCCGTCCTCGCCATAGCCGCTGATCGAGGCATAGACCAAACGCGGGTTGATCTTGCGCACCGTCTCGTAGTCGAAGCCGAGCCGCTCGATGACGCCGGGCCGGAAATTCTGGATCAGCACATCCGCTTTGGCCAGAAGCCCGCGCAACGCTTTGAGATCGGCCTCGTTCTTGAGGTCGATGGCAAAGCTTTCCTTGGCGCGGTTGATGGCGTGGAAGATTGTGGAATCGCCGCCGATCTCGGTGTCGCTGAGATAGAGCCGGCGCGACAGGTCGCCGCCATCCGGGCGCTCGATCTTGATGACGCGGGCGCCGAGATCGAGCAGCCGCAGCGAGCAATAGGGGCCCGACAGAAACTGGCTCATGTCGACGACGGTCAGACCGGCAAGCGGCAATTCGGCTGCAGCCGGCATCGTCATGTCTCCGTCTTGCCGACGAAGTCGGCCGGGTTGCGGTACTTCACCGTCTGCAAATGCTCGCAATACAAAACGAGCTCGCCTTCGCCCTTGAACACCTCGTAGCTGGCGCGGATCAGCCCCATCTCCTTGTAGCGCGGCTTCTTGTCGAGGTTGGAGCGGATCGAATAGATCGTGTCACCAATGAAGACAGGCTTTATGAAGCGGAGCTTGTCATAGCCGTAGGAAAAGGCGTTGATGCAGTTGGTGGCAACCAGCCCCAGCCCCGCCGAAAAGACGAAGGCGCCGGCGATCAGCCGCTTGCCGAAAATGCCTTCGCTCTCGGCAAACATCTGGTCCTGTACATAAGGGTGGATGTCGAGGACCAGCGCGTTGAACAAATGGCTGTCGCCTTCCGCCATTGTGCGCCGCAACGAGCGAATTTTCTGGCCGACCGGCCAGTCCTCATAGAACCAGTTCTCGGCGTTCCACACCGGCAGCGCGGCATGATCTTCAGGCATGTTTTTTGGATGCGTCGAGGCAACGCCGACCGTGGGGGCGAAGTCGTTCATGGCTGGCTCCAGCGATCTCGCGGGAGGTACCCAGCAATCGTTTGAACACGCCTCGAAGCGCCTGAATGCAAGACGTCTCCTCCCGTCAATCTTCTTTTGTAAATAGTATTTTCACATATGGGGTTGCGTTGCAAGCGAGGACAGGCGAAATTTTGGCCGGCCCGCACGCTCAGGTGCAGGCGGGAGGGAGGAAATCATGGGCAAGGATTGTCTGGTCTTCGTCGGAAGCCTGAACCGCGAGGCGCCGTATTTTCAGGGCGCGCGCGGCATCGGCCTCAGCGTCTACAGCTTCGACGAGGCAACGCTGGAAACGCGAGAGCTGGCCGAGACCAATGACGTCGACAACCCGACCTTCCTTTCGGTGACATCGGATGGTTCGCGCATCTACGCCAATTCGGAAGTGTTTGCCTGGCGCGAGGGCACCGTCTCCGCCTACCGCTTCGATCGTGGTTCGAGCACGCTCTCCTATCTGAACAAGCAGCCGTCGCTCGGCAGCATCACCGCCCACAACACCATCACCCGCGATGGGACGAAGTTGCTGGTTGCCAACTATGGCATGGGCGAGGGCGGTCCGGATCGGGCGGTGGTGGTCTACGGCTTCGAGAAGGACGGCGCGCTGTCGGCGCCGCTGGCCAGCGTTTCGCACTCCGGCACGGGGCCGAACGCGGCGCGGCAGGAACGCTCGCACGCCCACAGCGTCACCGAAACCATTGCCGGCGGAACAGCCATCGTCGCCGACCTCGGCATCGACCGGCTGGTGTCCTACCGGATCGAACAGGATGGAAATCTGAGCAAGCTTGCCGAGTCCGCCCTGACGCCGGGCGCAGGTCCGCGTCATCTCGCGCTGCATCCGAACGGACGCTTCGTCTTCGTCATGAACGAGCTGGACTCGACCGTCGTGTCGATGGCGTTGGACGATGCATCAGGCAAGCTGTCGATCGTCGATGCCAAGCCGGCGGTGCCGGCCGAGGCGCGCGACAGCAACCATTGCGCCGATATCCAGATCTCGCCGGATGGCCGCTTCATCTACGGCTCCAATCGTGGCCATGACAGTGTCGTCATCATGGAGGTCGGCCAGCAGACCGGCGCGCTCGACCTCGTCGGTTATGTCCGCTGTGGAGGCGCCACGCCGCGCAACCTGGCACTGACGCCGTCAGGCGGCCATCTGTTCTCGGCCAATCAGAATGCCGACCGCATCTCGATCTTCGCGCGTGACGCAGCGAGCGGCATGCTGACCGACACCGGACGCGCCATCGAGATCGGCACACCGATGTGCGTCAGGATCGTGCGCTGAGGCGCTCGCAACGACCCTCGGACAACTGGACGGGGCTCAAGCCTGCTGTATGGCCGAGAGCTTCCAGCTCGAGCCATTCTGACGCGTGAATGTCCACAGCTCGGTCGTCTCCGTCGGATGATCCTCGTCTCCTTCGACGACATTGCCGTTGGCCCGTTCGCGCATCACGTCACGGGACTCGTAGCGCAGTGCGGCTGTGGCGTAGTCGCGGTCATCCTCGCGCCAGCTTTCGGCGATGTCGGCCTGCAGCAAGGTGATATCGGAGACCTCGTTCCGGAGACCTTTCTGGGCGTTGTCGGCCAGCTCTTCTGAGAGATAGGACACCATTTCGGGCGTCGTCGCCCGGCGGAGCGCAGCATGGTCTTCGCGCCCGAATGCTTCCTGGACATCGGTCAGCAGCTGCTGGAAGGCGTCGAGGTCGGTCTGGGCCAAGGTGATCTCTTCGGAGCCTGCAGCCGGCGAGCTTCCGCCCGAACCGCCGCCGAAGCCGGGAATTGTAAAAGAGCCTGCGGTCTGCTGCTGTTCCGTTGCGCGGTTCTCAAATCGGGACGCCTCGGCATTGCCGGCACCAGCAAGCGCGGGCGCCGGACCACGCGCGGATTGCGAGCGGAAGAACCTGATGGCCAGCATGATGGCGCCACCGATGAGCAGGGCCTGAAGCAGGAAGCCGAACATGCCGGCCAGGCCGCCAAAACCTTGGCCGACGAGCAGCCCGATCAGGCCGCCGATCAGCAGGCCACGCATCATCGTTCCACCGAAGCCGCTCATGAAGCCGGGCCTCTGCACCTGCGGCTGCCGGGCGGCAGAATTCACACCGGTGTTGGGCGTCATCGAACGCTCGACCGGAGCGGTCGGCGCCGGTGCCGTCCTCGTCGGCGGCGCCGACTGGAACGTGCGCGTGCCGCGGCTGCCGAAACTGCCGCCGCGCCGCGCCTCGGCATGATCGATCGCGACCATGGAGAATGCGAGGAACAGTCCTGCAAACAGGGCTGCAAATCGGCTGGTGCGAGACATCATCGGAGATGAACCTTTGTCGATGTGGTTTTCAGGAATTTCAGCAGGCGCCGGCCCGGGCACCGGGCGGTGTCATCGGGTCAATCGAACAATTCCTCGAAGAAGGATTTCTTCCGCTTGGGATAGCGGTGGCCCTGCGAGCGGGAATAATCGTCATCGCGGCCGTGCTGCGGCTGGGAGAACGCCGCCGGCTGTGGCTGCGGCGCGGGCGCCGCCTCCCTGCCGGAACGCTCGATGATCTTGTCGAGTTCGCCTCGATCAAGCCAGACGCCACGGCACTGCGGGCAATAATCGATCTCGATACCCTGGCGTTCGCTCATTGTGAGCGCAACGCGGCAGGAGGGGCAAACCAGACCAAGAAGGGAAGATGTCATACGGGGCTCCAAACCGAAAGGATTGAGCCCGCTTGACCGAAAAGGGTGGAAACGGGCCCGTTAAAGCGGTCCGACATCACAATCACCAGAAGCGATCGTCAGAGGGGCCCGGCCCACATTCGACAGTTAGGAATGCGGGGCCAAGCCTTCAAGGGCGGTATCGCCGGAAAGTTGCTCAGACCGTCACGACGATCTCAGATCGTCACCACGATCTTGCCGAACTGCTCGTTCGATTCGAGATAGTGATGCGCTTCGACGATCTGGTCGAAGGCAAAACTCCGGTCGATGATCGGCCTCAGCGTACCTGTCTCCAGGCCTTCGAGGATAAACGTCTTGGCGGCTTCCAGCTTCTCTGGATCGCCGGTGATCTCGTGCACGAGATAACCACGCAACGTCAGCGTCTTGCCCAACACGGCAGCCAACGGAAACGGCGTCGGCTCGCTGCTGAGGCCGCCATATTCGATGAGAATGCCGCCCTTTGACATCGCCACCGTCAGCGGCTCGAAGATCGGGCCGCCGACTGCATCCAGCACCACGCGCACGCCTCGCGGTCCCGCGATCTTGCTCAGCCGTGCGGCGAGGTCCTCCTCAGCCAGGGCGACAACATGCGCCGCTCCGGCATCGAGCAAGGCCTGTTTCTTTACAGATGTTCGCGTCACCGCGATCGCTGTCGCGCCAATTTTGTTGGCGATCTGGAGCGCAGCAAGCCCGACACTGCTTGAGGCCGCGGTGATGACGACGACATCTCCGCTGCACAGCCTGGCGATATCGATAAGCGCACCATAGGCGGTGAGATATTGCATCCAGATGGCCGCCGCTGTCTGCCAGTCGAGCGACGGCGGATGCTTGACGATGAGTCGGGCGGGATAGATGACCAACTCGCCGTAAGCCGGCCAGCGAACCATCGATTGCGGCGGGATGACGCTGACAGCGTCGCCAGGCACGAAATCCTTCACGCCTTCGCCTATCGACTCGACGACGCCCGCTGCTTCCAGGCCAAGCCCGGAGGGCAGGGGCGGCGTCTCAATGTAAGCACCCGAACGCAACAGAGCCTCGGCGCGATTGAGGCCGAGGGCCTTGACGCGGATCTGAACCTCGCCCGGGCTCGGTGGAGGAAGGTCGACATCCTCGATGCGCAGAACCTCGGGATCACCATGCCGGTGGAAGCGAACTACACGTGTCATTCGGGCTACTCCAAATTATCTGAACCGAATGAGCTATGCAGCCAGGAGGTTTTGTGGATAAATGGGCGTAAGCATAAAGCAGTAGAAACCAAAGGTTTCGAATATGGATCGGCTCGAGAGCATGGCCGTGTTCGTTAGGGCGGTCGACTTCGGCTCATTCGCGGCCGCGGCGATCACGCTCGATCTGTCCGGCCCAATGGTGGGCAAGCATGTCCGGTTTCTCGAAGACCGGCTGGGCGTGCGCCTCATCAACCGCACCACGCGCCGCCAGAGCCTGACCGATTTCGGCCGCGCCTATTACGAACGCTGCCGGGTCGTGCTGGCCGAGGCCGAAGCCGCGGATGCGCTCGCCGCCGACCAGCTCTCGGAGCCGCGCGGAAAACTGCGCGTCACCATGCCGGCGCATTTCGGCCGCCACTGCGTCACGCCAGTGCTGCTGCAGCTCGCGCGGCAATATCCGATGCTGGAACTCGATTTGTCGCTCAGCGACCGCTTCGCCGATCTCGCCGAGGATGGCTACGACCTTGCCATCCGCACCGGAGATCTGGACGACAAAGCCGGCGTGATCGCGCGGCGTGTCGCGCGCCAGGGCATGGTCGTCTGCGCCGCGCCTTCCTATCTCAAAAGCCACGGCGAACCGCGGCGGATCGAAGACCTCGCCGACCATCAGGCAATCGTCTACCGCCGGCTCGGCCAGGCCGTTCAGCCGTGGCTGTTTCCCCGCGAAAGGCAAGCCGCTCAGGAGATCATGCCGAGCGGCCGGCTGCGGCTCGACGATCTCGATGCCATCGCCGATGCTGCAGTCGAAGGCATCGGGCTGGCATGGCTGCCCTGGTGGTTGGTTCGCGAGCGCATTCGAGCCGGTGCGCTGGTGGCGCTGTTACAGGACCAGCCGCGCTATCCCTACGACTGCCACGCCCTTTGGCTGCAGACGCCGCATCTGCCGCTCAAGGTGCGGCTCGCCGTCGATGCGCTGGCGACCGCACTGCCGAAACTGATGGCCTGATTGCCAACAGAGCAGGCTTGCGCTCTTTGCGGCGTCGCCTTCCCTGCCATATGAAGGTGACTGACGGAATGCGAACATTGCAGGAGATTGTTCATGACCAAAGGTTCGGATCTGTTCGTCGCGGCCCTCGAGAATGAAGGGGTCGAGCGGATTTTCGGCATTCCGGGCGAGGAGAACCTGGATATCGTCGAATCGATCCGCCGCTCGTCGATCCAACTGATCCTGACCCGCCACGAGCAGGCCGCTGCCTTCATGGCCGCCACCTATGGCAGGCTCACCGGCAAGGCGGGCGTGTGCATCACCACGCTTGGCCCCGGCGCGCTCAACCTGACGACCGGCGCGGCTTATGCGCTGCTCGGCGCGATGCCGATGATCATGATCACCGGCCAGAAGGGCATATTGTCGTCGCGGCAGGCGCGCTTCCAGATTGTCGACATCGTCGCGGCGATGAAGCCGCTGACCAAGCTGTCGCGCCAGATCGTCTCGCCCAAGATGATCCCGTCGCTGGTGCGCGAAGCTTTTCGCGTTGCCCAGGAAGAGCGTCCCGGCCCCGTGCATCTGGAACTGCCGGAAGACATTGCGGCGGCGGAGTGCGAGCCGATCGCACTGGTGCCGACGCACCCGGTCGAACTGCCGCTCGCCAGCCCGGGCGCGCTCGATCGCGCCGCCCGCATGATCATTGAGGCGAAACGTCCGCTGCTGATGTTCGGCGCGGCGGCGTCGCGGCCGCGCGTGACCCCCGATGTCGCGCAGTTCGTGCTGCGCACGCAAATTCCCTATTTCACCACGCAGATGGGCAAGGGCACCGTGCCTGGCGGCACCGAACTCTACATGGGAACGGCCGCCCTTTCGGAGCGCGACTATGTGCACGAGGCCATCGAACAGGCCGACCTGATCATCACTATCGGCCACGACACGGTCGAGAAACCGCCCTTCATCATGGGCGCCAACGGACCGAAGGTCATCCATGTCGGCTATCAAACAGCCGATGTCGAGCAGGTCTATTTCCCGCAGGCCGAGATCGTCGGCGACCTCGGTCCTTCGCTGGCGCTTCTGGCGGACCGTATCGAGGGCAAGATCCCCAACGCACAGGCCTTGCTGCCGCTGCGCGAAGGCATTCTGAGCCGCATCGCCGCACGCGCCACCGAGGACCGCTTCACGCCGCAGCGCATCGTGCATGATGTCCGCGCCGTGATGCCGGCGGACGGAATCCTCGCCCTCGACAACGGCATGTACAAGATCTGGTTCGCGCGCAACTACCGCACGCGCATGGCAAACACGCTGCTGCTCGACAATGCGCTCGCCACCATGGGCGCCGGCCTGCCGTCGGCGATGATGGCGTCACTGCTCTATCCCAACCGCCGTGTAATGGCCATTTGCGGCGATGGCGGGTTCATGATGAACAGCCAGGAACTGGAAACCGCCGTCCGACTCAAGCTCAACCTCGTCGTCCTGCTGCTTGAGGACCATGCCTATGGCATGATCCGCTGGAAGCAGGCGGTCGACGAATTTCCGGATTTTGGCATGACCTTCGGCAATCCGGATTTCGTCAAATACGCCGAGGCCTATGGCGCCAAGGGAACCAGGATTGCGGAAATCGCCGCCTTGCGGCCGGCGCTGGAACAGGCTTTTGCCGGCGGCGGCGTGCATCTCGTCGTTGTGCCCATCGACTATTCCGAAAACACCAGGGTGCTTGTCGACGAACTGCGCGAGCGGCTGCCGGCGCCACAGAAGCCCTGACGGCAGCGGCAACGCCGCCGTCAGGGGTTGGTTGGGTGCGAGGGCCTACACCTTGCAGTAAGGCGTGACCGGCGCGATGGTGCCGAAATCTCTAGCGATCTCGTAGCCGATGCCGTCGGCCGCCGCCTTGCCGACATAGGAATGGCAGAGCGTGTGGTTGTTGGTGGCATCGACGCGGATCTTGCCTTGCGGCGCGTCGAACTCGATCGTCGGCAGCGCCTTGAGCACATCGTCGTCCTTCAGCGATCCGGCCTTCTCGGCGGCCAGCGCATAGAGATGCAGGCCGTTATAGCCGGCCTCGCCGATGCCGTTGACCATCTTCTCCTGGCCGAATTTTTCGCGGAAGCTGGCGATGAACTTCTTGTTGACCGGATTGTCGAGCGCCATCCAGTAGGGCTGCGGCGCGTAGGTGCCGGCCGCCACGCCGGGCGGCAGCGCGTCCTTGTTGAAGACCTCGTCGAGCGGCGCGATCAGCGGCTGCTTGATGTCGAAAGAGCGATACTGCTTGAGCTGGGTGACCGCGTCGTTGCCGACCACCATCGACCAGACGACATCGGGCTTCAGCGATTTGATCTTCTGGAAGGCCGGGCCGAAATCCGTGGTGCCGAACGGATAGTAGTCGGCGCCGATGATCTTGCCGCCGGCCTTGTCATAGGCGGCCGTGATCGCCTCGGTCATCTTCTGCGGCCAGGCATAGTCCGAGGCCATGATGTAGATGGTCTTGCCGAGGTTCTCGGCCACCCACGGCATCATCGGGTCAACCTGCTGCATCGGGATCGGGCCGGTGGCGACGAAGTAGCGGTTGCATTCGCCGCCTTCGAAATTGGTCGGGTAGAAAAACAGCTTCTTGGCTTTCGAGGTCACCGACAGCGTTGCGCTGCGCTCGGGCGAAATGATCGTGCCCATGATCACGTCGACCTTGTCCTCGTTGAGAAGCTTGCGTGCCTTGTCGATGGCGCCCTTGGTCGTGGTCTGGTTATCCTCGATGAACAGTTCGACCTGGCGGCCGCCAATGCCGTTGGCGGCGTTGAGTTCGGCGGCGGCGAGCTTGTAGCAGTTGAGCAGCGTCTCGCCGAGGATCGCCTGCAGCCCGGTGATCGGGATCGACAGGCCGACCTTGACGGTGTCGGCGGCGCGCAGGATCGACGGCGCGCCGACCATGGCGAAGGCGGCGGCAGCGCCGCCGGATTTGAGGATCGTTCTTCTGCTTATCATTGTTATGTTCCCTTCCAGTCCAGGCGCGCCCCATGCACGCCTTACAAAGCCAGCAAGTCTTTCAGCAGGGTCTCGTCGGCGAATGCCTCCGGCGTACCCTCGTGGACGATCCTGCCTTTCTCCATCACCAGGCAGCGGTCCGCCGCCTTGAGAACGAGATCGAGATTCTGCTCGACCAGAACGATCGCGATGCCGCGCTCGCGGGCGATGCGCGGCACCAGTTCGGCGATCGACTGCACGATGTTCGGCTGGATGCCTTCCGAGGGCTCGTCGAGCAGCAGCACCGAGGGCAGGCCGCACAGCGCGCGGCCGATCGCCAGCATCTGCTGCTGGCCACCCGAAAGCGTGCCGGCGATTTGCGCCTCGCGTTCGCGCAGGATCGGGAAATAGCCGAAGATGTCGTCAGGAATGCCGCCATCGCCCCTATCCCTGGCGGCTCGGGTGCCGACCTCCAGGTTCTGGCGTACGGTCAACTGATTGAAGATGCCGCGGCCCTGCGGCACATGCGCGATGCCAGCCCGCGCCCGGCGGAAGGCCGCCGCGTTGGTAAGGTCCTGGTCGCCGAGAACCACGGCGCCGCCGCTCGCCTTCAAGCCACCGGCAATGACGCGCAGCAGCGTCGTCTTGCCGGCGCCGTTGCGGCCGAGCAGGCCGACGACTTCGCCCGGCGCCACGCTGAGATCGATGCCGTTCAGAACCGGGAGCAGGCCGTAGCCGGCCGAGACCGCCATTGTCCGCAGCATGGTCAGCGCCTCCCCAGATAGACGTCGCGGACCATTTCGTCGGTCTCGATGTCGTGGAAAGGACCGCTGCGCAGCCGGCGTCCCTGATGCAGCACCAGCGTCTCGCAGTTCAGCGCCCGCACGAAGCGAATGTCGTGCTCGACGGCGACGATCGAGAACTCGCCCTTGAGCCGCAGCAGCATCTCGGCGGTCGCCAGCGTCTCCTGCGGCGTCATGCCGGCGGTCGGCTCGTCGAGCAAAAGCAGCCTTGGCTCGATCGCCAGCGCCATGCCGATCTCAAGCCATTGCTTCTGGCCGTGCGCCAGTTCACCGGCCAGCGTGGTGGCGCGGCCGCCAAGCGCGACCAGGTCCATGAGGTCACGGATCGGACGAGCCGGGGAGGGCGCGCCCCACCGCGCGACCTTCAGATTGTCTTCCACCGAGAGGCTCGGAAAGACCGACGGAATCTGGAATTTTCGCGCGATGCCGAGCCGGGCGATGCGGTGCAGCGGCAGGCCGGCAATGTCGTGGCCGAGGAAGCGCACGCTGCCGCTGGTCGGGCGAAGCGTGCCGGTCAAAAGGTTGAGGAAGGTGCTCTTGCCGGCGCCGTTCGGCCCGATGATGCAGCAGAGCTCCTTGTCGCGGACCGTCAGGTTCAGCCCTTCCAGCGCCTGCAGTCCGCCGAAGCGGATGCCGACATTTTCGGCGTGGAGCAGGACATCGCTCATTGCGCGCGTCTCCGGCCTTTGAACAGGCTCTTCAGCCGCGCATAGATCGAAAGGATGCCGTCCGGCAGGACGAAGACGATGATGACGAAGACGCAGCCGAGCAGCAGCGGCCACAGGCTCGGATTGAAGCTGCTGATCGTCTGCTGCGCGCGCTGGATGGCGATGGCGCCCAGCACCGGACCAAGCAGCGTGCCGCGTCCGCCGACCGCCACCCAGACGATCACTTCGGTCGACAGCAGCAGCCCGGAAAGGTCAGGCGCTACAAGCCCGGCCATGCAGACATAGAGCGCACCGGCAAGCCCGGCGATTGCGGCAGACAGGACGAAGGTGACGAGCAGCCGCAATGGCGCATTGTGGCCAAGCGCAGCCGCGCGGACTTCATTGTCCTGGATGGCGGTCAGCACCGTGCCCCAGCGGCCGCGGCTGATCGACCAAAGCGCCAGCACAACCACCGCTACGATGGACGCGACGAAGATGTAGGAAGGCAGATCCTGGCTGAGATCGACATGCATCCCGCCAAGGTCGAATTCGATCGGTGGGATGCCGATCAGGCCGCTGTCGCCACCGGTGACCGAACTCCAGGAGACCGCGGCCTGCTGGCAGATGACGCCCATGGCCAGCGTCACGATGGTGAAGTAACTGCCGCGGATGCCGCCGAAGAACAGGAAGTAGCCGATGATGGCGGCGACGAAGGCAGCCCCCGCCACCGCGCCCATAATGCCGAGCAGGCTGCCGAAGGGGATGGCGTCGTTGAGCGTGATGAGCGCCATGATGTAGCCGCCAATGCCGAAAAAGGCGGCGTGGCCGAAACACAGGATTCCGGTGCGGCCCCAGAAGAAATCGAGGCTCGCGGCGAACAGGCCGAAGATCAGCGCATCGCGGATCACCGTCAGCTGGTAGCCGTCGGCGAAGAGCGGATAGAGAACCGCGAGCACCACGCAGACGGCGAAGATCAGCAGCCAGTTGCGGTCGCGGGCGATCATCGCGACGCTCCGTTGAACAGGCCGTTGGGCCGCAGGCGGACGGCGACGATGGCCGCCAGCAGCACGATCGCCTGCGCCAGCGATGGCGAAATCTGGTAGTTGAGGATGCTGGTCAGCCCGCCGACGAAGACGCTGCCGGCGACAAGCCCGCCGATCGAGCCGACGCCGCCGACGATGACGACGAAGAAGGCGTTGGCGAGATAGTTCACCCCCATCTGCGGCAGCACGATCGCCAGCGGCGCGACCAGCCCGCCGGCGAGCCCGGCAATGGCCGCGCCGAAGGTGAAGGCGATGGCGTAGGTGCGGCGCGTGTTGATGCCGACGCCCTCGGCCATTTCGCGGTTCTGGATGACGGTGCGGATGTCGAGCCCGAAGGACGTCCGGCTGATCAGCAGGACGACGCCGAGCAAGGTCAGCATGGCGATCGCGATCAGGATCAGCCGGTAGGCCGGATAGACGGTGAAGAACAGGTCGAACGTGCCCTCGATCGGCGGCGTCACCGGCTTGGCGCCGAGGCCGAAGGTCAGTTCCAGCCCTTGCTGCAGGATGAGGCTGACGCCCCAGGTGGCAAGCACGGTCGAGACTGGCCGCGAATAGAGGTGGCGGATGATGGCGAATTCCAGGATGCAGCCGACCACCGCGCCGGCGATCGGTGCGGCGGCGAGCCCCAGCCAGAACGAGCCGCCGACGCTCTGGACGAAATAGACCGCGAAGGCGCCGACGGTGACGAACTCGCCATGCGCCAGATTGGTCACGTTCATCAGGCCGAAGCTGATTGCCAGCCCGAGCCCGACCAGCATCAGGATGCTGATCAGCGTGAGCGCGTTGAGGAGCGTGGTGACGACAAAATCCATCGCGTCAGGCAGCACTGGCAAGGCGTTGGCGCAGGCCGGCGAGCAGGCCCTCGGCGGCATCGATCACTTGAGCCTGATGCGGCTGCAAATCCTGCCCGGCCCATTCGTCGATATGGTCCGATAAGGGATCGACCACTTCGGTGCGATGATTGGCCAGCGTCTCGATGACGGCGTGACCGCAGAACGGCACATAGCCCTCGGAGTAGCCGCCTTCATGGCTCATCATCAGGCGCCCGTTCGATGTCTCGGCAGCCAGCGCCACCATGCGCGCGGCAAGGCGCCGGAAGCACTCGCTGTTCAGCATCATGCGGCCGAGCGGATCGAAGCCGGACGCATCGAAGCCGGAAGCGACAATGACGAGATCCGGCTTGAAGGCGCGCAGTGCGGGGGCGACGACGCGGTCGAAGCTGGCTTCATAGGCGCCGGTGCCGCTGCCGGCCGGCAGCGGGATATTGATGTTGTAGCCTTCGCCTTCGCCCTTGCCATTGTCGGCCAGCGCGCCGCGCCCGGTCGGATAGAGATTGTCCTGGTGCAGGGAAATGGTCAGTACCGACGGATCGGAATAAAACACCGTCTCGGTGCCGTTGCCGTGATGCACGTCCCAGTCGACGATCGCTGCGCGGCCGAGCAGGCCCTCATGCTGCAGCCGGCGCACGGAGACGCCGATATTGGAGAACAGGCAGTTGCCCATCGCCTGGTCGGGCTCGGCATGGTGCCCGGGCGGCCGCGCCAGTGCATAGGCGTTGTCGACACGGCCGGTCAGCACCGCGCGCATCGCGGCATAGGTGGTGCCGGCCGACAGGAGCGCGATGTCGAAACTGTTGAGGCCGATCGGCGCCTGCGGCCCGGCGAAGCCGGAGCCGCGCTCGCTGAGCATCCTGATATCGTCGACATGGCGCTGCGTGTGGACGCGCAGCAGATCCTCGACCGTCACCGGCTCGGCGACGATCGGCACCAGATGGCGCGCCAGGCCGCTGACCTGGATCAGGTTGTTCAGCCGGCGCTTTGACCCCGGTGATTCCAGGTGCCGTCCGGGTTCCACGAAGCGGCCGGGAGGCATCATGTCGGCGCTGGAGCCGGTGTCATGCCACATCAGCTGTTCGTGAAAAACGTAACCTGTCGCCATAAGCAGCGTCCTCTGAAATCCAGACGACGCTAGCAGGCTAACGATCCCATGGCCCGACCCGAAAGAAGGGGTTGTGCCAGATGCCTATGCCCCTCCTTTCGGAGGGGGACGAAGGTTTGCAGTGGCCTGCGCGGCACGCACGGCCTGCACACGGTTCGAGACCGAGAGCTTGCCGAAAATGTTCTTCAAATGCCATTTCACCGTCGTTTCGCTCACCGACAGCGCGACCGCGATATCGCGGTTGGATAGGCCTTCCGACAGGCAGCGCAGCAGTTCGGTCTCGCGCTGGGTGAGTTGCTCTTTCTCGGCTGCCGGTGCGGCGGCCTTGCGCGTTGCCACGGGCATTGTCTGCGCGGCATCGATGATGCGCGATGCATAGGCCGACAGGGCCGGATCTGTCTTTGCTTGCGCCGCGCGCAGCCGCATCAACGCTTCGACGACAGGCCTGCCCTCGTCGACGAAGGAGCGGATGAAGCCGGAAGGCTGAGCAAGGCGCAAGGCTTCGAGAAGATACCGGTCGGCCTCGCGCTGGTCGTGGCCGGCGCTCTTGGCGCGCAGGATCAGCGCCAGTATGTGGCGGCGCATGCGCCCGCTGCTTTTCGTCCGCTCCAGCAGCACGTCGAAAATCGCCGCGGCCGCCGCGTAGGATTTCTCCGCCGTCAACAACCGGCCTTCGGCGAAGAACTCGAATTCGTTGGCGACAGTCGGGGTGGTTTCAGCGCTTTCGCGGCGATGCTCGTCGAGCAAGGCGCGTGCCTCGGCGACGCGGCTCTGGTCGATGAGCAGTCGGACGCGGTCATGCACCAGCACCGAAGCAAGACGGCGGTAGACGGAGCCGCGGACGCGCTGGTAGACGCGCTCCAGCATGTCGAGTGCCGCGTCGCCGCGACCGGTCAGTTGCAGCACGCGGGCATAGGTCGGCACGCTGGCCAGGGGATAGACGATGACCGCGGCGCCTTCGATCAGCGGCCCGAGATTCTCGACCAGCGTCAGCGCCTCGCCGGATGCATTGGTCTCGTAGGCGAGTTCGGCGAGCAGCGTTCCGGCAAGCGCCTCGGCATAGGAATTCGCGCCGATCCGCGTCCTGGCCTCGATGATGGTGTTGCGCAGCAGCCGCTCGGCGGCGGGCAGACGGCCGGCCGAGCGTTCGATGACGGCCATGTAGCAATTGGCGATGGTGACCCCGAGCAGGCTGCCGCTTCGCTCATGCGCCTTGCGCGCCGCGTCCGCCGCCGCTCGCGCGCCTTCGAGGTCGCCCAGCGCATAGAGATTGTAGCCGATGACATTGGCGGTCGCGCCTTCCATGAACCAGGCATCGGGCGCGATGATGCGCAGGGCAGACAGTGCGGCATCGCGCGCGGCCTCGAACTGTTCCAGCGTGCTGTGCACGGCGGCATCGAGGACGGCGATTTCCGCCTCGATCGTGGTGCCGGTCAGCGTGCCCGGATCCTTGCCGTCGGCCGGCCCGGTCTCGACCAGCTTGCGCGCATTGGCGAGCGTCTGCTGGGCGATCTCGGGCTGGCTTGAGTGCACCGCCAGCCACAGCACGACGAGCTGCAGCCGGATGCGCTGGTCGACCAGCTTCCTCGGCAGCAGCGCCAGCAGCTGGCGCACATAAAGCAGCTGGCACTGGGCGATGAGTTCGAGCGCGTTGTTCTCGACGAACACCGCCGCGCGGGCCTGGTCGCCGGCGGCGAGCGCATGCCCGATCGCTTCGGTCAGCATCTTGCGTTCGCCGAACCATTCGGCTGCTGCCAGATGCAGCGGCGCGATCATCTCCGGTTCACGCCGTTCCATTTCGCGGCTGAGGAAGTCGTGGAACAGATGATGATAGCGGAACCAGCGCCGCTCCTCGTCGAGAGGCACAAGGAAAAGATTGCGGGTCTCGATTTCGGTGATATCGGCCTCGGCGTCCACAGCGCGCATCACCGCCCGGCACGCCTCGGCGCTGAAGCGCTCGAAGATCGAACTGTGCAGCAGGAACTTTGCCAGGGCCGGTGGCAGCCCCAGGAACACTTCGCCCATCAGGAAATCGGCGACGTTGCGGTTAGCGCCGGTGAAGTTGCCGATGACGGTTTCCGGTGCATGCGCGGCGCTGAGCGACAGCGAGGCGAGTTGCAGGCCTGCGGCCCAGCCTTCGGTCCGCGAGCACAAGGTCTCGACCGTGCCGCTGCTGACGCTCAAGCCCAATTTATCGTTGAAGAAGGCTTCGGCTTCGGAGGAAGCGAAGCGCAGATCGTCCGGGCCGATTTCGAAGACGTCGCCAAGCACCCTGAGCTTGCCGAGTTGCAGGTCCGGCAGGTTGCGCGAACCGATGACGAAGGAGACGTTAGCGGGCGCCTGCCGCGTCAGCCGCTCCATGAACCGCTTGACCGCCGGCGCTTCGATGACGTGGTAGTCGTCGAAGAACAGGGTGATCTCGGCGTCGCGCGCCGCAAAACCCGCCACAAGTGCCGAGAGCACGACATCCAGCTGCGGGATCGGGCTCGACTGGAAGGCGAGGTCGAGTTCGGCCGGGTTCTGGACGAGGTGGCGCAACGCGCCCACAAGATGCGACAGGAAGGCGCCCTCGTCATTGTCCGTCGCCTCGCAGGACAGCCATGCGGTCAACCGGCCGTGACGCGCGACCTCAGCCGCCCATTGCGCCATCGTTGTCGACTTGCCGAAGCCGGCGGGTGCGGCGAAGAGCACGATGCGCGTATCGACATGCCGCTCCAGCCTCGACAGGATGCTTTCGCGCCGCACCCACCGGCGATGGTGGGGCGATGCCTGGCCGGCTGGTTGCGAAGACGGTCTCATCTGGCGCCGGGCACCCAGTCCGTTTCGATCAACGGGATTTGCGGGGCCGCATCGCGCGGCAGGGTTCCCTTGATCCGGGGATCGTCGGTGATTTCGAAACCGGCCGCATAGGGCTCGAACCCGCAAGCCCGGTAGAACCCGATGACGCTGTGATGGTCGATGCTGCTGGTGTGCAGCCAGATGCGGCCGGGGCCGAGGCGCCATGCCTGGTCGAGCGCGCCGGCCATCAGCCGCTTGCCGAGACCCCGGCCGGTCAAGGCCGGGAACAGGCCGAAATAGGTGATCTCGATCTCATTGTCGTCCGCCACGGAGAATTCGACCATGCCGACATGGTCGCCGCTATCATCATGGCCGTAGTAGACATGCTGGCGCGGGTCGGCGAAGTGCGCGGCGATCTCGGTATCCGACATTTCGGCGGCGCGGTCCCACAGCCAGGGCGCGCCGATCTCGAGGAAGATCGCGCGGTAGGCGGTGCTGTCGGGTTTGGTGATCCGGGTCATCGCCAGCGGCTGGGCGAGACCTGGCATCGGGGCGCGTGCTTCCATCCACGTCACCGCATTGACGATCTTGCCGGCCGGCACGCGCCGGTAGCCAGCCGAGAGATCGGTGACTTCATCCGGCAATGGGCCTTCGGTGACCAGCATCTGTCCTCGATCTCTGCCATGCAGCGTCGCCGGCATGCAGGAAGCTGATGCCAACTCTGCGCCCGCCTGCCAAGAGCTTCCCGGGTTGGGCCATCGTTTTGGCCCGACCTGTCTCTTCGCCTTTCCTTAGAATGGCATATGAGATATGATACACCATTCACGGGAAAGCGGAATATCATGCCTGAGCGAATTGCCGACGAAGCCATCTTGCGCGCGGTCGATGACGGCTTCGCGCGGCAAGTCGCGTTCCTGGCGGACCTCGTACGCTTTCCCTCCCAGCGCGGCGAGGAGCACGCCGCGCAATCGTTCATGGCGGCCGCTTACGAGGCAGACGGCTATACGGTCGACATGTGGCGTGTCGATGTCGACGCGATCCGCGATCTGCCGGGGTTTTCGCCGGTCGCGGTTTCTTATGACGATGCCTTCAACGTCGTTGCCACCCACATGCCGCGAAACGCCACCGGTCGCTCGCTGATCCTCAACGGCCATATCGATGTCGTGCCGACCGGGCCGCTCGACCGCTGGGTGCGCGATCCCTATGATCCGGCGATCGAGGATGGCTGGATGCATGGCCGCGGCGCCGGCGACATGAAGGCCGGTCTGTCGGCCTGTCTCTATGCGCTCGCTGCCTTGCGCAGCCTCGGCTATCAGCCGGCCGCGAATGTCTACCTCCAGTCAGTGGTCGAGGAGGAATGCACCGGCAATGGCGCGCTCGCCTGCCTGCAACGCGGCTACCGCGCCGACGCCGCCTTCATTCCCGAACCCTTGGAACCGCGCTTGATGCGGGCGCAGGTCGGGCCGATCTGGTTCAGGGTCGAGGTCGACGGCGATCCCCAACATGCCTCCGGCGCTTTCTCGGCTGGGGCCAATGCCATCGAAAAGGCCTTTCTCATCATCCAGGCGCTGAAGCAGCTCGAAATCGTCTGGAATGCGCGCAAGGTCGACGACAAGCATTTCTGCGACCATCCGCACCCGATCCGCTTCAATCTCGGCAAGATCGAAGGCGGCGAGTGGACTTCGAGCGTTCCGGCGCGCTGCGTCTTCGAGATGCGGGTCGCCACCTATCCCGGCCAAAAGCTGGAGGATGCGAGAGCCGAGCTCGAAGCCTGCATCGCCGATGCGGCCCGTGCCGATCCGTTCCTGGCCAATCGCCCGCCCAAGATGAGCTACAATGGCTTCATGGCCGAGGGCTATGTGCTTGAAGACGCCGACGAGATGGAAGCCGTGCTACGGCGCAGCCATGTCGCCGTGTGGGGCGAACCGCTGGCGGAGCATGTCACCTCGGCGACGACGGATGCGCGTTTCTTCGGCCTCTATGCCGACACGCCGGCGATCGTCTATGGCCCGATCTGCCGCATGCCGCATGGCTATGACGAGGCCGTCGATCTGGATTCGGTGCGCAAGGTCACCCAGACCATTGCGCTGTTCATCGCCGACTGGTGTGGTCTCGAGCCGATCGATCCGGGGATGAGATCATGAATGCGGCCGGGCCTGACGGTTTCGGCGAAACGCTCGCCGAGGATGCGCCGGACGTCTCGATCGCCGACGCGCTCGTCATCTTGCGCCGGCACTATGGGCTCACCGGCAGCGCGCGCCCGTTGCCGGGCGAACGCGACCACAATTTCCACATCCAGACCGAGGGCGAGGGCGAGTTCGTCCTGAAGGTTTCCCATCCGGCGGAGGAGGCCGGCTTCACCGATTTCCAGAACAAGGCGCTCGACCATATCCTGGCGGTCGACCCGACCTTGCCGGTCCCCTCGGTGCGCAAGAGCTTGGAAGGCGAAGCGCAGTTCACGGTCAGCGTCGGTGGATCGGCGCCGCGTATCATCCGGCTGGTCACCTATCTGCCTGGCCAGTTGCTGTCGCGCTCGCCCACATCGGCGGCACAGGATCGCAATCTCGGCATCTTCCTCGCCCGCCTTGGCCGGGCACTGCGCGGTTTCTTCCATCCAGCGGCCGGCAGCGACCTGCTCTGGGATATCCGCAAGGTCGCCAAGACACGGCCGATGCTGGCGTATATCGCCGATGCCGGCCACCGGGCCATGGTCGAGCGCGTGATGGACGCTTTTGAAGAGCATGCGGCGCCGGTCATCCCGAGCCTGCGCGCGCAGATCGTCCACAACGACATGAATTCCTACAATGTGGTGATGGACGCGTCGCGGCCGGAGGTTGTCAGCGGCATTCTCGATTTCGGCGACATGATCCATTCGCCGCTGATCTGCGACCTCGCCATCGGCGCCGTCTATCGCTGGCCGGCGCAAGGTCATCCGCTGGCGTCCGCCGCGCGCTTCGTCGCCGGCTACCAGTCAGTGCAGCCGCTGGAGACGGAAGAGATCGGCATCCTTTTCGATCTGATCCGTGCCCGCCTTGCCCTTATCGCCAACATCGCCAGCTGGCAGGCGGAACGCTTCCCGGCCAAGCGCGACTATGTGCTGCGCCTCATCACCGAAGTCTGGGCCTCGCTCGAACGGCTGGACGGCCTGTCGTCCGCTGACGCCGGCCGCTATTTTCTCGACCATTCCAATCCGGAGTAGATGCCCGTGTCCCAGTCCTCGCCATATCCCGCAAATGCCGACTCGAGGGCATCCGAGGGCGCGCTGCTCGAACGCCGCGCCAGGCTGCTCGGGCCGACCTACCGCGCCTTCTACCGCAACCCGATCCATCTGGTGCGCGGCAGCGGCGTCTGGCTCTACGATGCGGGAGGACGCAAATTCCTCGACGCCTACAACAATGTCGCCTCGGTCGGGCACTGCCATCCGCGCGTCGTCGAGGCGCTGTCGGGACAGGCCGCCACCCTCAACACGCACACACGCTATCTGAGCGAGATCATTCTCGACTATGCGGAAAAACTGCTCGGCACGGTTCCGGCCCATCTCGGCCATGCCATGTTCACTTGCACCGGCAGCGAGGCCAACGACCTTGCCATCCGCATCGCCCAACATTCGAGCGGCGGTACCGGCGTCATCATCACCGATTTCGCCTATCACGGCGCCACGATCGCCACCGCTCAGCTGTCACCAGCGGCGGTCGGGGCAAAGGGCGTGCCCGCCCACCACCGGACCGTGGCAGCGCCGGACACATTCCGCGACCAGGGCCGCGCCGCGCATGATTTCGCCAGGAATGTCGCCGCCGCCCTCGACGATATGCGTGCGCAAAACATCCGTCCGGCGGCGCTGCTGCTCGATTCGGCCTTTTCCAGCGACGGCATTTTCTTCCCCGATGCGGCGGTCATGCGCGAGGCGGCGGATCACGTCAGGAAGGCGGGCGGCATCGTTATCGCCGATGAGGTCCAGTCGGGCTTCGGCCGGCTTGGCCAGGGTATGTGGGGCTTTGCCAATTATGGCCTAGAGCCCGACATCGTCACCATGGGCAAGCCGATCGGCGACGGGCATCCGATGGGCGCGGTGCTGGTGCGGCCGCGGCTTGTTTCGTCCTTCGGCTCGAACACCGGCTATTTTAACACATTCGGCGGCAATCCGGTCGCGGCCGCCGTCGGCATCGCCGTGCTGGACGTGATCGAAGGCGAGGGGTTGATCGAGAACGCGCGCAATGTTGGCGCTTATACAGCTGAGTTGCTGCGCGCTTTGCAGACCCGGCACGGCATGGTGGGTGACGTCAGGCACAACGGCCTCTATTTCGGCGTCGAGCTGACGGCCGATGGCGACGAAGCGCTGGCCGCCAGCAAGACGTCGGCGGTCGTCGAAGCCATGCGCGAGGACGGCGTGCTGATCTCATCCTGCGGTCCGCGCGGCAACGTGCTGAAGATCAGGCCGCCTCTGCCCTTTGCCAGGGACAATGCCGAGCAACTGGCCGAGACGCTCGATCGCGCTTTGTCGAACTGGTGATCGGGACCGCGCATGCTGAAACTCGAACATCAAACCCTCAACGACCGCGCCTATGGCGCGCTCAAGCAAGAGTTGATTTCGGGTGGCTTCAGCCCGGGCCAGACGCTGGTCATCCGCAAGCTTGCGGAGACGTTCGGCATCTCGACGACGCCGATCCGCGAGGCGCTGCAGAGGCTGGTCGCCGAGCGGCTGCTCGAGATGCAGAACAACCGCTCGATCATCGTGCCCTTGCTGTCGGCCCCTGCTTTCGAGGAATTGACCCACATCCGCATCGCCGTCGAGGGTCTGGCGGGCGAGATGGCCGCGTTGCGGATGAGCGAAAGCGGATTGGTCGAGATCCAGACGACGCTCGCCGGCATGCAGCGCGCCATCGAAGCCGGCGATGCCAGGACCTATCTCTCGCTGAACGAGGCGTTTCACTTCGCCATCTACCAGCATGCCGGCGCGCCGATCCTGTTGAACATGATCCGCGACCTCTGGGGCCGCGTCGGGCCTTATCTCAAGCTTCTGATGCAGGCCGATCGCTACATTCCGCTGTCGAACGATGCGCATCGTCGGATTGTTGCCGCGTTGGAGCAGCGCAATGGCCCGGCTGTGCGGGTCTCTCTTGAACAGGACATCGCCGTGGCAGCCGCGGTTCTTTCCGAAAATCTGCGCATGACGGCCTGATCCGCGCGACCAGAAGCGATCGTTTTATCCGGTCTCGTCCAGCCGGTCGCGCAGCATGCTCCAGCCGAGCAGCATGTTGGGCGCGTGCCGCAGCACCGCATGGAAGGGGATCGGCGCCGGCGGTGCGAACGGCAGCGGCAAATCACGAGCCTCGATTCCCGCAGCCCAGTCGGCCAACACCTTGCCCATCGCCGTCGTCATGGCAATGCCGCGCCCGTTGCAGGCGCGACCGGCGATCAACCCCAGTCCGAGGTCCAGGAGATGTGGCAGGAAATCCGGTTCGACCGCAGCCATTCCCGACCAGCCATAGGCCAGCGGCGGCAGGTTCGGCAAATCGAGGTGCCTGGCCAGCCGCCGCCAGATCGTCTGCGGTACGCGCGTGTCGGCGCCAGCGCTCAGAATATGCATGCCGCCGCTGATCAGCCGGTTGTCGGCGTCGAAGCGGAAGGTGAAGAGATTGCGCCTGGTGTCGCCGGCGCCTTGCCCGCCGGGAAGCAGCCGCGTGCGGATTTCGCTCGACAGCGGCTCGGTCGCGATCTGAAAAACCTTCAGCGGAATATAGGTTCGTTGCAGCAACGGATTGAGCGACCCGCCATAGGCGTTGGTGGCGATCAGCACCTTGCCGGCACGCACCGAGCCCGATGGCGTTTTCAGCGACCAGCCATCGGCCGCGCGATCGACCGAGGTGACCGGCGTGCGCTCGAAGATCTTAGCGTCAGCCTTTTCCGCCGCATCGGCCAGTCCGTTCGCATAGGCGACCGGATTGAGCACCCCACCTGAACGGTCCATCCAGCCGCCGGCATAGCCGCGAACGCCCGTCAGCGCTTCGATTTCCTGCCTATCCAGCGTGACAGCTGGCCGGCCGCGCCGTGCCCATTGCCCGGCCCGCGATTTGACCTTCTCGAAGGCGGCGGGCGAATGCGCCGGTTGGATCCATCCGTTCTGCACGGCGTCGCAGTCGATGCCGTGCCGTTTGATAAGACCGAAGACAAGGTCGGCGCTGCCGGCGGCAAAATCGATCAGCCTCTCGCCGCGCTCTGGGCCGAGATGCGCAAGGATGTTGTCCGGGTCCATCTTGGCGAAGTTCGGCACGACGAAACCGGCATTCCTCCCGGTCGCGCCCCAGGCGATGATTTCGGCTTCGAGCACAGCGACCGAGATGCCATTTTCGGCGGCATGCAGCGCCGTTGAAAGGCCGGCAAAGCCGCCGCCGACGATTGCGAGGTCGACATTGATCTCGTCGTGCAGCGCGGGCCGGTCGCGGCGGTTGCGGCTGACGGCATGCCAAAGTGAAGCGCCATGCGCTTCCTGCCGGATCGCAGTGTTCATGAGCCGTAACTACTCTTGGCTGTAGCCACCTTCGCCCGCTTGCCCAGTCGTGGCCGTCGCAGTCTGTCGCCGAACAAACCATTGGGCCTGATCAAGAGGATGACGCAGAGCATAACGCCGATGGCGACGATCTGCAGCGAGGCCGCGCGCGCCTGCTGCTCCGGCGCAAACAGCACGCTGGTCAGCGTGCCTGACCCCGCCCATATTCCCCAGACCAGGATGCTGCCAATGACGGCGCCGAGATTGCTGCCCGAGCCGCCGACGATCAGCATCACCCACACCTGGAAGGTCAGGATCGGCAAATAATTATCCGGTGCGATGAAGCCGGTGAAATGCGCCTGCAATGCGCCGGCCAGCGCCATGATGGCGCCGCCGACGGCAAAGGCCTGGATGCGGTAGAAGCGCGCGCTCTTGCCAAGCGAAATCGCCGCCCGCTCATCCTCGCGCAAGGCCTTCAGCACGCGTCCCCACGGGCTGCGCGACAGATGCTCCAAAGCGAGATAGGCAATCAGCGTGACCGCCGAGACGACGGCAAGGTTGGACAGGTTGAACAGCAGCGGTGTCTCGGCAAGGCCGCCGAAGGGACGCGGGATGAAGCCGATGCCGAACGGCCCGCCGGTCAGCTTCTGTGCGTTGAGTGCGACGAGTTGCACGACCACGGCAACGCCGAAGGTGGTGATTGCCAGATAGTCGGACCTGAGCCGCAGCGTCGCCATGCCAGTCAGAGCTGCGGCAATGCCGCCGACGACCATGGCGCCGAGCCAGCCGACAAGGATCGGCAGGCCGAAGCCACCGAGCCGCGCGGCATCGTCGGGCGTGGTCAGCAGCGCGGAAGTATAGGCGCCGATGGCGACGAAGCCGGCGAGGCCGACATTGAACAGGCCGGTCAGGCCCCACTGCAGATTGAGCCCCAGCGTGACCAGCGAAAAGATCAGCGCGGTGGTCAGGAAGAAGGCGCCGTAGCCGAGCAGGTCCATCAGCGTTCCCTCACACCAAACAGGCCGATCGGCCGCACGAACAACACCGCCATCAGGATGATGAAAGAGACGGCGGCGCGCCATTCGGCGCCGATCAGCTGTACAGCGCCGGCTTCGGCCAGCCCGATGATCAAGCCGCCGAGCACCGCGCCCGGAATGCTGCCGATGCCGCCCAGGATGGCGGCGGCGAACATCGGCAACAGCATGTCGAAGCCCATGAACGGGCGGATCTGCACCAGAATGCCGATCATCACGCCGGCGACGCAGGCAAGCGCACCGCCGATGATCCAGGTTACGCGCACCACGCTGGCGACGTCGATGCCGACAATGCGGGCAAGTGCTGCATTCTGGCTCAGCGCCTGCATCGATCGGCCGGTCTGTGTGCGCGTCATCAACAAATGCACGCCGAGCACCAGCACGGCGGTCAGCAGCAACAGTGCGATCTGGTCGGGCGTGATGCGGATGCCGAAGCCGACCGGCATGGCAATCTGGATCGCCCGGCTGAAATAGGTCGGCCGCGAGGTGAAGGTGAATTCGAGCAGACTGCGCAGCGCCATCGAGGCGCCGAAGCTCGCCATCACCACGATGATGGCTTGCCCCTGCGAGCGCAGCCGCGAAAACAGCACTCTGTCGAGCAGCAGCGCCAGCAAAGCGGTGAAGGCCATGCCGACGACCAGCGCGACCAGGAGCGGCCAGCCGAAGGACAGCGGCGCGATCGGCGCTACCTTGCCGAAGGTCGCCCCAATGGCGCTGACGACGGCCAAGGTCGCATATGTGCCCCAGGCCATGAAGTCGCCATGGGCAAAATTGGAGAAGCGCAGGATCGAATAGGTCAGCGTCACGCCGATGGCGCCGAGGCCGATCATCGAACCGGTCAGCAAGCCGTCGACGACAAATTGCAGGCTCATGCCGCGCCTCCCTTGCTGGCGTGGGAAGGGCGTTGGCCGAGATAGAGCTCGGCGACGACCGGATCGTTCCACAGTTCGGAGGCAATGCCCTCGTGCCGGTCCCTGCCTTCGACCAGCACATAGGCGCGGTCACCGATGGCAAGGGCTGCCTTGGCATTCTGTTCGACCAAGAGGATGGTGACGCCGGATTTGCGGATGCCGGCCAGCATCTCGAACACCATCGAGACGAACTTCGGCGACAAGCCGGCCGACGGTTCGTCGAGCACCAGCACCTTGGGATGAACAATCAAGGCGCGGGCGACAGCGAGCATCTGCCGCTGTCCGCCCGACAAATTGCCGGCGGCGGTGCGGCGCTGGCGAACGAGGTCGGGGAAGGCGGCATACATTTCCTCGATGCGGGCAGGGATCTCGCGCCGCTCGAGGATACCGCAGGCAACCTTGAGATTGTCCTCAACCGACATCAGCGGAAAGATGTTTTCCGTCTGCGGCACGAAGGCGAGGCCAAGCCGCACCATGGTGTGGGCGGGTGCCGCGGTGATGTCCTTGCCATCCAGGAACACCGTGCCGCCGGTGATCGGGACGAGGCCGGCAATCGCCTTGATGAAGCTCGATTTGCCGGCGCCGTTGGGGCCGAGGACGACGACGATCTCGCCCTTGCTGACGGTGATCGAGGCGCCGCGCACGATCGGCACACCAGGCTCGTAACCGGCTTCGAGGTCGCGCACGTCGAGGACGGTCTCGCTCATGCCGTGCCTCCGAGATAGGCCTCGATGACGCGCGGGTCGCGCGCGACCTCTTCCGCCGTGCCTTCGCTGAGCAGTTGCCCGCTCGCCATGACCAGGACGCGATGGCAGAGCCGCGTCACCATGTCGATGTTGTGCTCGATCAAGAGGAAGGTGATGCCGCGCGCATTGATGTCGCGGATGCGGTCGATGATGACTTCGAGCAGTGTCGCGTTGACGCCGGCTGCCGGTTCGTCGAGCAGGATGATCGCTGGGTCGGCCATCATGACGCGGGCGAGTTCGAGCAATTTGCGCTGGCCGCCGGAAAGCACGCGCGCCGGCTCATGCGCGAGGTGGGTGAGGGTGACAAGCTCCAAAAGGTCGAGCGCCTTTGCCCTGGCCGCTTTTTCCTGTGCCGCCACCCGCCATGGTGTAACGAAGTTGGCCAGAAGCCTTTCGCCGGCCTGGCCCTGTGCCGCCAGCATGATATTTTCGATCAGCGTCAGATTGGGCAGCGGGCGAGGGATTTGGAAGGTGCGGCCGAGGCCACGGCCGATGCGCAGATGCGCGGCTTCGCCCGAGACGCGCACGCCGTTGAGAAGGATGTCGCCGCTGGTCGGCAATATGCTGCCGGCGAGCAGGTCGAACATCGTTGTCTTGCCGGCGCCATTGGGTCCGATCAGGCCGAGGATTTCGCCGGCCCTGACATCGAACGAGACATCGTTGACGGCGACAAGGCCGCCGAACCGCCTGACGACATTCCTTGCCGTCAGGACCGGCGCACGGGTCTCCTTCCCCTGCCGTTCGGTTGCCTCGCTCATCAAACCCTCTGGCCGAAGACGATCGTTGTCGCCTCCTGATTTTTGATTTGTGATCACACTTGCTTTGATCACGCTATTCGGCTTTAATTTCATCCGCAAGCCGAAAACGGGGCAAAAGCCGGGAATGCAGAAGGCTGCCATCGAAAAGAACAACGAAACGATCGCAGCCCAGCTGACGCCGGTCGGCCGCGAGACCGTGCAGGATCGCGTCTATTCCGAGTTACGCCGGGCTCTGATCGGCGGCCTGTTCGAGCCGAACCAGGTGCTGACCATCCGTGGCCTGGCTGATGCGCTGGTCACTTCGACAATGCCGGTGCGCGAAGCACTCGGGCGGCTGATCACGGAAAAGGCGCTGGAGGCACTTCCCAACCGCTCGGTGCGCGTGCCGCCGATCACGCTGGAGCGTATCGACGACCTTCTGCGCGCCCGCTCCCTCATCGAAGGCGAAGCGATTGCGCTGGCCGCCACGCGCATGAGCCCGCGTCAGATCGCTTCGATCGAAGCCATGCTCGGCGAGTGGGACGAGATGCGGGCCCTGAAGCACAAGAAGGATATCGACCGCGAAGCGACGCTCAACCAGAGCTTCCATTTCGAGATCTACCGCTGCTGCGGCTCGGCCGTGCTGATCCCGATGATCGAGAGCCTGTGGCTGCAATCGGGACCTTGCATCCGCGTTGCCATTTATGCCTTTTCCGACGCCGGCGAGGTCGACACCGCGCACTACCACCGCAGCATCGTCGCAGCTCTCGCCAAGCAGGATGCGCAGGCGGCGCGCGAGGCATTGGTGGCCGATATAAGCCGGCCCTTTGCTTTCCTGCGCGACAAGCTTCAATCCACGAAAGACCTGACATGACAACGCCCGCCATCAGGATCACCGAGCCGCGCTCTAAGCTTTCCGTGACGGCGCTGCTGCTGCCTGAAAAGGCTCCGGAAAACGCTGCCTTTCTCAAGGCGTATCTCACTGCCCCGCGCGTGGTCCCAGGCATCCATGCCATGTGGACCGGGCCAGAGATTTCCTGCCCGGTTCCATCGATGGATCTAGAAGGCCAGTCCTTCGCCAAGCCGTTGCCGGCGGAGAACGCGACGCTGACGCCGCAGCCCGGCGACATCGTGCTGTCCTACGTGCCGCCGCGCATGTGGGGCGGCAACTCCAATGCCATTTTCGACATCGGTCTCTATTACGGGCAGGGCGCGCGGCTTCTGTTCCCGATCGGCTGGCTGGCCGGCAGCGTGGTGGCGCAGGTCCTGCCGGAGGAGCGTGAGCAGTTCGCCGCCGCCTGTGGCGTCATCCGCCGCAACGGCGCCTGCGACATAACCTTCAGCCTGGTGGAGGCCTCGAATGGCTGACGACAGTTTCGAGCTTTTCGATCTTCGCGTCGAGGCGGTCATCCCCGAGGGCAAGCCGATCTATTGCGGCGCCAAGCCGGGCGACTATTTCGAGCTCAAGGGCGAGATGCTGTCGATGCCGGCAGGGCAGAGTTTTTCGATCTATTCGCTTGCCTCCGTATTGCCGTTTCTCGCGGCAAAGCAGCGGCCGACCGACCGCAATGACTGGATGACCTCGGACGCCGAGATCGCTTGTCCCGATCCCAATTGCGCCAGCCGGCTGCGGATCGTCAGACTGGCCAAGCGGCGATTCAGCCATGCCGAAACCACGGCCGTGCCGCTGCCGAAGGAGAATGACCGGACATGACCGCCAAGACCTTCGAGCTCGGCCCCGGTTACACCATCTCGCGCGTCATTCGCGGCGGCTGGCAGCTCGCCGGCGGCCATGGCGCCATCGATCGCAGCCAAGCGGTCACCGACCTGATCGCCACTTTCGATGCGGGCATCTGGACCTATGATTGTGCCGACATCTACACCGGCGTCGAAGAACTGATCGGCGCCGCGCGCCTGCGGCTGGCCAGCGAGCGTGGCCTCGATGTCGCCGCCAGGATGAAGGTGCATACCAAGCTGGTGCCCGACCTTGAACGGCTGGCCACGATCAGCCGCGACTACATCAGGGGCATCGTCGATCAGTCGCTGCGCAGGCTGAAGACCGAGCGTCTCGATCTCGTGCAGTTTCATTGGTGGGACTATGATCAGCCTCGTTATGTCGAGGCGATGGGGTGGCTCAACGAACTTCGGTTGGAAGGCAAGGTGCGCAATCTCGGTACCACCAATTTCGACACGCCGCGGCTCGCCGAGATCCTCGCCGCCGGCATCCCGCTGGTCAGCCAGCAACTGCAATATTCCGTGCTCGATCAGCGGCCGGGCAATAGCCTCGCCGCACTTGCAGAGAAAAACGGCGTCAGCTTCCTCTGCTATGGTTCCGTCGCCGGCGGCTTCCTCAGCGACAAATGGCTTGGCGTGGCCGAACCGGCGATGCCGCTCGAAAACCGCTCGCTGGTCAAATACAAGCTGATCATCGATGATTTCGGTGGCTGGGACCTTTTCCAGCAACTGCTCCAAGCACTTAAGGCCGTTGGCGATCGCCACGGCGTCGACATCGCCACGATCGCCAGCGCCTGGGTGCTTGAACAGCCGCGCGTGGCGGCCGTCATCGTCGGCGCCCGCAATCAGGCCCATGCACTGGCCAATGCTGGCATCATGGACGTCGCGCTCGACGCCGATGATCGGGCGAAGATCACGGCCGCGATCGCGCAAAGCCAGGGTCCCCTGGGCGACGTCTACACGCTGGAGCGCGACCGGCATGGCCGTCACGGCTCGATCATGCACTACAATCTGAACGCAGGCCGCACATGAGCGTCAGCAACCCCATGCTGTTTTCGCAGGCCAGCGCCGAGGTCGTCGGCCTGCATCGCTTCTTCGTCGACTGGTTTGTCGCCGCGCGTGCCGACACGGTGGATTTCTCGCGCTTCGAGCGTGCCATGGGCGAAAGCTTGACCATGATCGCACCGAGCGGCCAGATCCTGGACCGTGACGCTGTGATTGATCATGTCCGCTCAAGCCGCGCCACATGCGACGAAGGGTTTGCCATTTCGATCGAGGATATCAGGCCCGGTTGGCAAAGCGCCGATACGATCGTTGTCTTCTACGTCGAGACGCAACTCCGCGCGGGCAAGCACACGCGCCGGCAGTCGAGCGCCGTCTTCACCACCAGTTCATCGGCGCCCAACGGCGTCGAATGGCGACATCTGCATGAAACCTGGCTGCAGGTGCCGGAACGCTGAACAGGCTCCAGAGATCAAATTAGAGTCGAGTAACGAAAGGGGAACAACAATGACAAAGACGATACTCCAACTCACCACCGCGCTTGCTCTCGTGACGCTGGCAGGCGCCGCGCAGGCCGCCGACTGCAAGATCACCGTCGGCCTCGTCATGGAACTGACCGGCCCAGCCGGCGAATACGGCCAAGCCGGCGCCAAGTCCGTCGAGATGGCCTTCCGCGACATCAACGCCGCCGGCGGCGTGCGCGGCTGCGATCTGGCGACCGACACGCGCGACAGCCAGAGCCAGGGCAACATCGCCGTCGATGCCGCCACCCAGCTGGTGCAGGTCAAGAAGGTGCCGGTCATCATCGGCGGCATCATCTCGTCGGTGTCGATCCCGATCCTGACCTCGGTCACAGCGCCGGCCAAGATCGTCCAGGTCTCGCCGGCTTCTTCGTCGCCGACGCTGACCGCGCTCGGCCGCGACGGCAAGACCAACGGCATCTTCTTCCGCACCATCACCTCGGATGCGCTGCAGGGCGTCGCCGCCGCCAAATACGCCATCGACAAGGGCTTCAAGAAGCTGTCGATCATCCACGTCAACAACGATTTCGGCGTCAACATGGTGGCCGAGTTCTCGCGCGCCTACAAAGCGCTCGGCGGCACCATCGTCTCCGACACGCCCTACAACGAGAAGCAGTCGAGCTATGCCTCTGAAGTCACGGCGGCGATGGCCGGCGAGCCGGACGGGCTCTATCTGGTCAGCACGCCGGTAGACGGCGCAACCGTTGCCCGCACCTGGATTTCGCAAGGCGGCGTGCAGAAATTCCTGCTCAATGACGGCATGAACAGCCCGGATTTCATCGAGTCCGTTGGCGCCGATTATCTCAAGGATGCCTACGGCACATCGTCCGGCACCAGCCCGACGGCCTCCACCGATTACTTCATGAAGAACTACAAGGAATTTTCCGGTATCGAACCGTCGAACCCGGCCGCCGACCGTTCCTATGACGCCGGTGCCATCGTCGGCCTCGCCATCGCCATTGCCGGCTCCGAGGATCCGGCCAAGATCAAGGATGCGATGTACAAGGCGGTCGACCCGGCCGGCACGCCGATCTTTGCCGGCAAGGAGGAGTTCGCCAAGGCGCTCGGCCTGATCAAGGACGGCAAGCCGATCCGCTATGAAGGCGTCATCGGTCCGGTCGCTTTCGACAAATATGGCGACATCACCGGCCCGTTCCGGCTGTGGAAGATCGTCGACGGCAAGGTGACCACCGACGGCGAAATGACCACCGACGATGTCAACGCGCTGCAGGCCAAGCTTCAGTAAGCTGACACTATGCTTCCGGCATCAATCGCGCCTTATCGTGATCGATGCCGGCATCGTTCGGGGCAGGTCGATATCACTTGCGCGGCACGCGATCCCGAATAGGATCGGCCGGCTGGAATGGAGGGATGGCGAGCGTGTCGGACAGGAATACTCATCGGTCGTCCCGTCGATGGATGCGGATGACGTCCTTCGCCGCACCGGCGCCTGAGCCCGATGTCGCCTGAAACGCAACGGCTTCTGTCCGCTCTTGGCGATAGGCTGGGCGCCGGCGGTGTGCTTGCCGGCTCCGATGTCGACCAGCGCTATCGCGACGATCCTGATGGCAAGCTCGGTGCACTGCCCGAAGTGGTGCTGCGTCCGCGCGATACCGTCGGTGTCGCGGCGGCCCTCGCCGGATGCAACGCTGTCGGCCAGCCGGTCGTCGTCCAGGGCGGCCGCACCGGGCTGGCCGGCGGCACACGCGTCCAGCCGGGTGAGATCGTGCTGTCGCTGGAGCGCATGACCGGCCTTGCCGCGCCGGACACTCAAGCCGCTACCCTCGTCGTCGAAGCCGGTGCGACTCTGCAGGCGGTGCAGGAAGCGGCCGATGGCGCGGGGCTGATGTTCGGCGTCGATATCGGCGCGCGCGGTTCGGCCACGGTCGGCGGCAACATCGCCACCAATGCCGGCGGCGTCCGCGTGCTGCGCTACGGCATGTACCGGGCGCAGGTGCTAGGGTTGGAGGCGGTGCTGGCCGATGGCAGCGTGCTGTCCTCGCTGAAGGGCCTGCCCAAGGACAATTCCGGCTACGACCTCGGCCAGCTCTTCATCGGTGCGGAAGGGACGCTCGGCGTCGTCACCCGCGCCGCGCTCCGGCTGCATCCGAAACCGGCATCGGAGGTGAACGCCTTTTGCGCGCTGGCTTCGCTCGACGCGGCGATCGCCCTGCTCGGACTGCTGCGGCAAAAGCTCGGCCCGTTATTGTCAGCCTATGAGGTCAACTTCGCACCGCTCTATGACGTCATGGCTGCCAGCATGGCCATGCCGGCACCGTTGCCGGCAGGCTCACCCGTCTATGTGCTGGCAGAGATCCAGGGCAGCGAGCCGGAGCGCGACGGCGAGCGCTTCGCCGAGGTCCTGATGCAGGCTGTCGAGGACGGCGTGGTCGACGATGTCGTCGTCTCGCAATCGCCGCGTGAATTCCGTGCGCTGTGGGATGTGCGGGAAGACGCCAATCGCGTCTTGTTTTCGATCAAAGGCCTGATCGGCGTCGACATCAGTATCCCGCTGGCGCGCATGGGCGCGTTCCTGCAGGAAGCCGACGCCGCCATTCATGCCGTGGATCCCGGCGCCGACATCTATGTCTTCGGCCATCTCGGCGACGGCAATCTGCACTATCAGGTCCTGACGGCGGATCCGGCGGCTGCCTATGGCATCATCTATCGCGGCGTGGCGGCGGCGGGCGGTGGCGTTTCGGCCGAACATGGCGTTGGCCTCGACAAGAAACAGTGGCTGCATCTGGTGCGCAGCGACGCCGAGATCGCCACGATGCGGCGGCTGAAGACCGCGCTCGACCCGAAGAACATCCTCAATCCGGGGCGGGTGTTCGATCTCGATCCAACGGCCCTCGCACGATGACGGGTGGTCGATAGCTCAGCTCCGTTCCGTCGCCATCTGCCTGGGGATCAGGAACCGGGCGGCGAGCACGCAGAGCAGCACGGTGAACATCAGGATCAGCGCCACCAGCGCATTGATGTCGGGCGAGAAGCCAAGCCGCATCATCGCCCACAATCGGACCGGCAGCGTGCTTTGCGTGCCGGTGACCAGGATGGTGATCATGGTTTCGTCGAACGACAGCGCGAAGGCCAGGATGGCGCCGCCGACCATGGCGCTCGACAGGTTCGGCAGGATAATGCGCCAGAAGGTCTGCCAGCCCGTGGCGCCGAGATCGTAGGAGGCTTCGACCAGCGTGCGGCTCATCGACTGCAGCCGCATCAGCACGGTGCGGTAGACGATCGCCAGCACGAAGACCGTATGGCCGATGACGACCGTCAGCAGCGAGCGCTCGAGGCCGATCTCACGGAAGAAGATCAGCAGCGCCAGGCCGCTGATGATCGGCGGCATCAGGAACGGCAGGAAGATGATGAACTGCAGGAACGAGCGTCCGGAGCGGCGGCCGTGATAGTAAAGCGCCAGCAGCGTTCCGCTGACCACCGAGAGCACGACGGTGCACAGGCCGACGATCAGCGTGGTGCGCAAGGCGGCCAGGATGTCATGGTTCTCGGCGAGCGCGACATAGGTCGAAAGGGTGGGCGACGACCAGTCGACATTGCCATGCGAAATGGCGAAGAACGACGACACGATCGGCACGAACAGCGGGCTGTAAAGCAGCACGGCAACCAGCGTCGTGATCGCGGCCAGGAAGATGGTCGAGGGGCGGGGCAGGGCGTTCATACCGACGTCCCCCGGCTGCGCCCGAACCGTTCGCCGATGAGGATGGCACAGATCACCACGATCGCCAGCGCCACCGAGAGTGCGGCGCCGAACGGCCAGTTGTAGGCCGTGCCGAACTGGCTGTAGAGGATGCGGCCGAAGGTGAAGCCGCTGATCCCGCCGACCATCTGCGGCGTCAGGAAGTCGCCGATCGCCAGCACGAAGACGAAGCTCGCCGCCGAGGCGACGCCGGGCAGGCTGAGCGGCAAGGTGATGCGCAGGAACGTCTGCAGGCCGCTCGCGCCAAGATCGTCGGAGGCACGCAGCAAGGTCTGCGGTATCCGCTCCAGCGACAGGAAGATCGGCAGGATGGCGAAGGGGATCAAAAGCAGGCTCAGCGTCAACAGGATGGCGTTCATGTTGAACACGAAAAGCGTCGACGGCTCGTGCAGGATACCGATTGCCACCAGCGCCTTGTTGAGAAAGCCGTTGAGGCCAAGGATGCTGCGGATCGCGTAGATCTTGATGACGTAGCTCATCAACAGCGGCACCAGCAGCAGCATCAGCAAGGCGTAGCGCCAGCGCCCTTTCAGCGTCGTCAGGAAATAGGCGGCGGGATAGGCGAGCAGGATGCAGATCACGGCCACCGACACGCACAGCACGATGGTGTTCCAGAACACCGGGAGAAAGATCGGGTCGGTGAAGAACCTGACATAGTTGCCGAGCGTCGGCGCGTAGATGATCGTGCCCTGATCGACGCTGAAGAAACTGTAGACCAGGAAGATCGCCAGCGGCACCAGGACGAAGATCACCGGCAAGGCGAAGGCCAGCGCCGTCACCAGCAGCGACAAGCGCCTTTCCACGGGATGTGTCGAGCCGGCCGTACTCATGCCAGCACCAGATGGCCTTCATGCGGCGCAAAGCAAAGCGATACCGTTTCGCCGGACTTGAGCGCGCTGCCGTCGATCCGGCTCGGCATGCGCAGCCGCAGGCGTTGCGCGGCAGTGTCCGCCCCCGCCGTGATGGTGGCGACGGTCGACGAACCGGCAAAGGCGAGGTCGGCGATGCTGCCGGAAAAGCGGTTGCCGCTGTCCGTAGCATCCGCAAGATGCAAGGCCTCGGGACGGAACGCCGCGAAGGCGCCGGCGCCATCCGCTGCGGCCTTCAGATGCGGCTGGTTGCTGATCGAACAGACAAGCCGCCCAAGTGCCGTCTCGATCGTCCGTTGATCACCCTGGACAGGACCGAGCTTTCCGGCGACCAGATTGTTCTCGCCGAAGAAGCGCGCCACGAACTCGCAATTCGGCGTGTAGTAAAGCTCGTGCGGCGTGCCGAGTTGGCGGATATGGCCGGCCTGCATGACGCAAATCCGGTCGGCCATGCCGATGGCTTCTTCCTGGTCGTGGGTGACGAACAGAAAAGTGGTCTTGATCTCGCGCTGGATGGATTTCAGGAATTCCTGCATCTGCCGACGCAGCTCCAGGTCGAGTGCCGCGAGCGGCTCGTCGAGCAGGATCAGGCGTGGCTGGCAGATCAGCGCCCGGGCGAGCGCGACGCGCTGGCGCTGGCCGCCGGAAAGCTGCGCCGGAAAACGGTCGGCGAAACGCCCGAGCTGCACCAGTTCGAGGGCTTCCGCGACACGGCGTGCAATCTCCTTGCGCTGGATATGGCGCACCGAAAGTCCATAGCCGACATTGCCGGAAACGGTCATATGCGGGAACAGCGCATAATCCTGGAACACGGTGTTGAACGGCCGCTTGTTGATCGGCATGCGGCTGATGTCCTGGCCGTCGAGGCGGATCTCGCCCGCGGTCAGCGGCTCCAGCCCGCCGATCAGCCGCAAGACGGTGGTTTTGCCTGAACCCGACGGCCCAAGAACGGTCAGGAACTCGCCATCCCGGATAGACAGGTCGATGTCGTGCAGCACGGGAACCGTGCCGTAGGATTTCGAGACGGACCGCAGCGTCAGCAGGTCGGCATTCTGGTTCATAAGCTATTCTCGCATACGCTGCGGCAGTCCGGAATGTCCGGACCGCCGGGTCCTTCGAAGTCGGGTGCGGCAAGGATCAGGGCGTCGCCTTGATCTCGTTCCACAGATCAGAGCGCTTGAGCGGGTCCTCGACATTGTTGAGCCAGACCAGCTTGTCATTGCCGCCGGCGCTGCTCGACTCGACCACGGTGTTGCCGAAGCCGGTGCGCTCGGAAAGCGCGCCGCTGACCTTCTTCGTCAGCATGAAGTCGATCCATTTCTCGGCCGCCGCATTGTCGCGGACGCCCTTGGAAATGACCCAATTGTCGAGCCAGGCCAGCGCGCCTTCGCTCGGATTGACGTAGGCGACATGGGCACCGATCTTCTGCAGCGCCTTGACCTGCTGCTGGCCGTAATTGGCCCAGATCAGGGCGACGTCATTGTTCTGGTAGATCTGCTGCGCCTCGTCGGCGGTGGTGTAGAAGCTCAGCACATTGCGCTTGAGTTCGATCAGCTTGGCCTTGACCGCTGCCATCTGCCCGGCGTCGAGGTTGAACGGATCCTTGTAGCCTAGCGTCAGCGCGGTGAACGAGAAATTGTGCTCGCCATTGTCGTAGGCCAGGATCTTGCCCTTGTAGGCCGGATCCCAGAGCACCGACATCGAGGTCGGCGCCGGCTTCACCTTGTCGGTGTCGTAGATCAGCCCGATGGAATCGAAGCAGAACGGAATGCCGTAGACCTTGCCGTCCTTGGTGTCGCCGCTGACCTGCGACAGATCGCGGAAGCGCGGCAGCACCTCCTTCTGGTTGGGCAGCTTGGTGATGTCGATGGGCGACACCAGATCGGCCTTGATGTAGCGCTGCAGCTGGGCGGTGTTGACGGCGAAGACGTCGAAGTCCTGGCCTTCGCTGCCCTTGATCTTGGCCCAGATCTCATCATCGCTGCCGATGAAGACGACATCGACGCCGATACCGGTGGCGGCGGTGAAGTCCTTGACCCAGTCCGGGTCGGCATAGCCGTCCCAGGCCAGCACGCGCAGGTTCGCGGCCAGCGCCGCCGAGGTCATCAGGCCGATGCCGAGGCCGATTGTCGCCAGTCTTAGAAACGCTCTCTTCAGTCCCATTTTTAATCTCCCGTTGTCGTTCTGGTGGACCGTGAATTCCGGACCTTTGCCGTCACAGCGGGGTGACGGTGACCAGTCCCTCGTCCGGCACCGACACCATCCGGTTGCGCAGTGGCTTGCCGAATGCCTGTGCCTGGATTTCGTACTCGTCGCCGGAGGCCGTCTTGACGCCGGAGGCGTAGCTCATCACCGCCGCGCCGAAGAAATAGGCGTGCAGATCGCCCGCCCTGCGGTGCATCGGGTAGCGGAAATGGAAGTGCTCGAGATTGGCGATCGAGTGCGACATGTGTTCTTCGCCCGACAGGAACTCCTGTTCCCAGATGACGGCCCCGTCGCGCAGGATGCGGGAATGACCGCGCACTTCGTTCGGCAAATCGCCGATCAGCAGTTCCGGACCGATCGAGCAGGAGCGAAGCTTGGAATGGGCGAGATAGAGGTAGTTCTCGCCCTCCGTCACGTGGTCGGAATATTCGTTTCCGAGCGCATAGCCGATGCGATAGGGATGGCCGTCCGGCCCATTGAGATAAAGCCCGACGATCTCGGCTTCCTCTGCCCCGGCTTTCGCGAATGCCGGCATCGGCAGCTCAGCACCGGGCGGCACGACGCAGGTGCCGACGCCCTTGAAGAACCACTCCGGCTGGATGCCGATCTTGCCGGCGCCAGGCTTGCCGCCCTCCAGCCCCATGCGGAAGATTTTCAGGGAATCCGATTCGTCGGCACCTTCGCCATGGGTCAGAACATGCATCTGGTTGCGTGCGGCCGCACTTCCGGTGTGGGTCAGGCCGGTTCCGGTGACCAGGAAGCGCGCCGGCTCCGGATGATCGACAGGAGCGAGCACACGGCCATCGCGCAGCAGCTCGTCATAGTCGACCGTCGCTGTGCCCGTCCGCTTCTCGACCAGCGATGCAATGGATGCACCCGCGGCGATTGCCGCTTCGGCAAGCTCCAGCACGCTGCCGGTCTTTTCGAGCGGATGCAGGTGATTGCCGTCGTCGGAGACGCGGCCGACCCGCCTGCTGCCATCGGGCATTCTGAACTGAACAAGACGCATGTAATACCCTTTTTCCTTGGAGCCGTGCGGTCACACCCAGCCGGCATCGACGATGAACTGCTGGCTCGTGCACATCAGGCTGTCGTCGGCGGCGAGGAACAGCGCCATGCGCGCAATGTCGGAGGGCTGCAGCCGGTCGGGCAGGCACTGCCTCTCCGCGATCTGACGCTCCCCGGCCGGATTAAGCCACAGGCGCATCTGGCGCTCGGTCATCACCCAGCCCGGCACCATGCAGTTGACGCGGATGCGCTCGGGGCCGAGCTCGCGGGCCAGCGCCCGCGTCATGCCGTAGACAGCGGCTTTGGCGGTGACATAGGCTGGACAATCGGGATCGCCGACCATCCAGGTGATGGAGCCGAAATTGATGATCGAGCCGCCGCCCAGCGTGTTCATCTGCGGACGCACCGCCTGCGCGGCGAAGAACTGGTGGCGCAGATTGACCGCCATGCGGTCGTCCCAGTAGGCGACCGTGACGTCCTTGGTCTGGTGGCGGTCATCATTGCCGGCATTGTTGCACAGCACCTGGATCGGGCCATTGTGCTGCGCTGCTTGCGCGGTAGCCGCCTGTAGCTGCTCGACATCGCGCAGGTCGCAAGGAATGAAGAGCGGCGCGTTATGTCCTTCGGCAGTGATTGCATCGACGAGCAGCCGGGATGGTTCCTCGGCCAGATCGACGAAGGCGACGCGGCTGCCTTGCGCGCAGAAATGCCGCACCAGGCTTTCGCCGATGCCACTGCCGCCGCCGGTGATGAAGACGCTGCGGCCCTTGAGGCTCGGGTAGGTCGCGTAGCCGCCGATCGGATCCGTCATTGCGCGCCTCTCTAATGGGAATGCCGGGGAATGCCGGCATCGCGCCGGCCGACGAGGAAGTCGAAATCGCAGCCCTTGTCGGCCTGGAGCACGCGCTCGACATAGAGGCTCTGATAGCCGCCTTCGGGTGGCGCCGGCGGCTTCCAGTCGCGGCGGCGGATGGCCAGTTCTTCATCCGACACCAGCAACTCAAGCCGGCGGCCGGCGACATCGAGTTCGATGAGATCGCCGTCGCGCACCAGGGCCAGCGCGCCACCGGCCGCGGCCTCCGGCGCGACATGCAGCACCACCGTGCCGTAGGCCGTGCCGCTCATGCGTGCGTCCGAAATGCGCACCATGTCGGAGACGCCTTGCTTGAGCAGCTTGGCCGGCAGCGGCATGTTGCCGACCTCGGCCATGCCGGGATAGCCGCGCGGCCCGCAGTTCTTCAGCACCATCACCGAAGAGGCGTCGATATCCAGTTCCGGATCGTCGATGCGGGCGTAGTAATGCTCGATGTTCTCGAAGACGACGGCCTTGCCGCGATGCTGCATCAGTTCGGGCGTTGCCGCCGACGGCTTGATGACGGCTCCATTGGGCGCCAGATTGCCGCGCAGGATCGAGATGCCGCCTTGCTCGGTCAATGGTTCGCTCAGCGGCCGGATGACTTCGCGGTTATAGTTGGGCGCGCCGTCGATCAGTTCACCGATCGTCTTGTCGCTGACGGTCATGACGTCGCGATGAAGAAGCCCCACTTCATCAAGCGACGCCATGACCGCAGCCAGCCCCCCGGCATAGTAGAAATCTTCCATCAGGAACCGGCCCGACGGCATCAGGTCGACAATGGTTGGAACGTCGCGGCCAAGACGGTCCCAGTCCTCGAGGCTGAGATCGACACCGACCCGGTTGGCGATGGCGATCAGGTGCAGCACCGCATTGGTCGAACCGCCGATCGCGCCATTGACGCGAATGGCGTTTTCGAACGCTTGCTTTGTGAGAATGTCCGAAATTTTCACGTCCCGGCGGACCAGATCGACGATCTGGCGTCCGGCCATCTGGGCGAGCACGCCACGGCGCGAATCCACCGCCGGGATCGCGGCGTTGTCCGGCATGCCGATGCCGAGCGCTTCCACCATGCTGGCCATGGTCGAGGCCGTGCCCATGGTCATGCAACTGCCGGCCGACCGGCTCTGGCCCTGTTCTGCGGCGAGGAAATCGGCGACCGGCATGCGGCCGGCCTTCACTTCCTCGGCGAACTTCCAGACATGGGTGCCCGAGCCAATATCCTGCCCGCGGAACTTGCCGTTGAGCATCGGCCCGCCGGAGACGGTGATGGTCGGCAAATTGCACGAGGCGGCCCCCATCAGCAGCGCCGGCGTGGTCTTGTCGCAACCAACGAGCAGGATGACGCCGTCGATGGGATTGCCACGGATGGATTCCTCGACATCCATGCTGACCAGGTTGCGAAACAGCATGGCGGTGGGGCGCATGTTGCTTTCGCCCAGCGACATGACGGGGAATTCCAGCGGCAGGCCGCCGGCCTCGTAGACGCCGCGTTTGACGTGGTCGGCCAAGGCGCGGAGATGCGCATTGCACGGCGTCAGCTCCGACCAGGTGTTGCAGATGCCGATCACCGGGCGGCCGTCGAAAGCGTCGGCCGGGATGCCCTGGTTCTTCATCCAGCTGCGATGCATGAAGGCGTTCTTGCCTTCACCGCCGAACCAGGCTTCGGACCGCAGTTTGCGTTTGGTCTCGGTCACGATTGCTGGCCCCGATCGGTGCGGCGTCTGTTGCGGTTCTCGACGCTGCGGCGCACGTCGTCCTCGGCATTGTCGATGAGCACCAAGAGTGCCTTTTGCGCGCCGGCGGCGTCGCCGGCGGCAATCTTCTCCGCCACCTCGCGATGCAGCGGCAAGGAATGGCGCTGGCCTTCCGGATTGTCGTTGGAGAGGCGAAAGCTCATCACCAATGCGGTTTCGACCAGTGCCGCCAGCGAACCGATCAGTTCATTGCCGGTCATGCGCAGGATCGTCTGGTGGAACACCAGATCGGGTTTGGCGAAGCGGTCGCCATCATCGCTCACCGCCTCCATTTCGGCCAGCGCCGCATGGATCTCGGCAATCTGCGCCGGCGTGGCGCGCTGGGCGGCCAACGCGGCGGACATCGGCTCGATGGCGCGGCGCAGTTCGAACAGAGCCCGGACATCGTCAGCGCTGACGCCGCTGGCGTAACGCCAGGACAGCACGTCCGGATCGAGGAAGTTCCAGTCCGAGCGTGGGCGCACGCGCGTGCCGGTCTTCGGCCGCGATTCGACCAGCCCCTTGCCGGCCAGCACCTTGATCGCTTCGCGCAGCACCGTGCGGCTGACCCCCAGCATCTCGCTGGAATCGTCGGCATTGGGCAGCGCCTCGCCGGGCAGGAAATCGCCTTGCACGATGCGCAGGCCGATCTGCTCGACGACGGTTGCGTGCAGCGCGGTGGAGCCGCTGGAAACGGCCACGGCAACCCGTAACGTGCGGGCCGTGCTGAAAGATTTCTTATTCTTCATACTATTCATATGATATGTCTTATAGCCATGGTGATTGGAGTCAAGGGACGGGGGAGCGCCGATGACAAAGAATTTTGCTGCCATTGCCGCGCGGCACACCGAGCTGGTTTCGATCAGCGACGGCATCGCGACGGTCGAGCTTGCTCCAGCCGCCGGCGGCGCCATGGCTTCCTATCGCTGGTGGCACAATGGCTCTGCGGTGGATTGGCTACGCCCTGCGGATCCGGCGGCGATCGGCCACCGCGATTCCGGCGCCATGGGCTGCTTCCCGCTTGTTCCCTATTCCAATCGCATAAGGGGCGGCCGGTTCGAGTTCGCGGGACGCACCATCCAGCTTCCAACGACTCCCGACGATCCACATCATGAGCATGGCCATGGCTGGCGTCGGCCTTGGGCGGTCGTCAGGCACGAAAAGAGCACGATCGTCCTGCGCTATCGTCACGCCGCCGATTCCTGGCCATGGAGCTATGAGGCCGAGCAGGAGATCACCTTGGATGGCGGCAAGCTTTGCATGACCATTGCCGTGCGCAACCTGTCGGAGACGCCCATGCCGGTTGGCTTCGGCTTCCATCCCTATTTCCCGTCGACGCCGTGGACGCATGTCCAGGCGCCGGTGTCGGGCATGTGGGAGACAGACACGGAGGTTCTGCCCGTCCGGCATGTCCTGCCGCCTGTAGGAGCCGATCCATCCATCGGCTTTGACGTATCGGAAGTGGATTTCGACGCGGTTTTCACCGGATGGGCGCGCCGCGCCCGGATCACTTGGCCGGAGCAGGGGCGGCAACTGGACATCGAGGCCGAGGCGCCGCTCGATTTCCTCGTCCTTTACACGCCGCCCGGCGAGCCGTTCTTTTGCGCCGAGCCGGTCAGCAACATCACCGATGCCTTCAACCGCACGACCGGCCGCATCGACACCGGCTGCATCGTGCTGGCGCCCGGCCAAAGGCGATCCGCGAGCGTTCGCTTCACGCCGTCCCTGGCGGTTTGATCCTCGCTATTGATTGCCCGTAGCGAGGGCCGGATCAGAACGGATAGTGCTGGCCGGGGTCCTCGATCGTCACCCAGCGCAGATCGGTGAATTCGGCGATCGAGGCCTTGCCGCCGAAGCGGCCATAGCCCGAGCCTTTGACACCGCCGAACGGCATCTGCGCCTCGTCGCCGACGGTTGGACCGTTGATGTGGCAGATGCCGGCTTCGATGCGCGCGGCGACCGCCATGGCGCGTTTGATATCGCGGCTGAACACGGCTGACGACAGGCCGTACTCCGTGTCGTTGGCAACGCGTATGGCTTCGTCCTCGCCCTTCACCCGGATCACCGGCTTGACCGGCCCGAAGGATTCTTCCGCATAGACGCGCATGGCTGGCGTCACATGGTCGAGCAGTGTTGCCTCGACAACGGTGCCAGTGCGCTTGCCGCCGGCGACAAGCTTGGCGCCCTTGGCGACCGCGTCGGCGACGAGTTCCTCCATCTTGTCCGCCGCCTGGCTGCTGATCAGCGAGCCCAGCACGACATGGCCGCGCGGATCGCCGGCCGGCAGTTGCGAGGCGCGGGCAGCGAGCTTGGAAACGAACGCGTCGGCGACCGTCTCGTCGACGATCAGCCGCTCGGTCGACATGCAGATCTGGCCCTGATGCATGAAAGCGCCGAAGGTGGCCGCGTTGACCGCCGCATCGATATCGGCATCGTCCAGCACCAGCAGCGGCGCCTTGCCGCCGAGTTCGAGCAGCGCTGGCTTCAGATGCCGGCCGGCGAGTTCGGCGATGATCTTGCCGACCTTGGTCGAGCCGGTGAAGTTGACGCGCTTGACTAAGGGATGCGCGACCAGCGCCTCGACGATTGCAGCGGCATCCTTGGGATCATTGGTGACGACATTGATAACGCCCTTGGGCAGACCGGCTTCGACCAGCACCTGGCCGATCAGCCGGTGCGTGCCCGGGCACATTTCGGAAGCCTTCAGCACCACCGTGTTGCCGCAAGCAATCGGCATGGCGATGGCACGCGTGCCGAGAATGACCGGCGCATTCCACGGCGCGATGCCGAGGCACACACCGGCCGGCTGGCGGATCGCCATGGCCAGTGTCCCCGGCTTGTCCGAGGGAATGATCTCCCCCGAAATCTGCGTCGTCATCGCCGCCGCCTCGCGCAGCATGTTGGCCGCCAGCATGACGTTGAAGCCGGCCCAGGGACCCGTGGCGCCGGTCTCTTCCATCATCAGCCTGGTGAATTCGCCGACCTTGGAGGCCATCACATCAGCCGCCCTGGACAGCAAGGCGCGGCGCTCGCCAGGCCCGGTCTTCGACCAGGTCGTAAAGGCCGCGGCAGCAGCTTCCACGGCGGCATTGGCATCGGCGACGCTGGCCGCCGCGGCGCGCGTTGCCAGCTTGCCGGTGAACGGGTCCATGCGCTCATAGGAGGCCGAACCGGACGCATCCCTTTTGTCGCCGTCGATCAGAAGTCCGATATCCATGATTGTCTCCCTTGCTCCATCAGGAGCGCCTCGTTGGTTTTAGAAGCCGAGCACTTCGGCGTTGATCGATGCCTCGAGGCCGCCATCGACCGGCACATTCGCGCCGTTGACCCAGCGGGCGCCGTCCGAGCACAGGAACAGCACGACAGGCGCGATATCGCCCGACGTGCCGGCGCGACCGACCCTGGCAATGTCGCTGTCGACGCGGGCATCGCCGAGCACGCTGCGGAATTGTTTCAGGATGGGCGTCTCGACCGGTCCGGGGCTCACCGCATTGACGCGGATGCCCCGGCGTTTGAACAGATCCTGGTGCGCGGCGCGAAAGGTCCACAGCAGGAGCAGTTCCTTCGAGACGGGATAGCCCTCCTCGTTCTTGACCGCGTGATCGGCGACCACATCGGCGACATCGGGAAAGCCCTCTATGGCCACCATCGAGGCGGCACGGTTGAGATTGGCGCGCCAGCCATAGCCGGCGATCGAGGCGACGTTGACGATGGCGCCGCCTTCGCGAAGTCTTGGCGCGAGGCCTTCCGAGAGCGCCCTGAGACCAAAGAAATTGACGGCCAGCGTCGCTGCCGCGCCGGTGTTGCCCGAGAGGCCAGCGACATTGCAGAGCGCGTCGAGGCGCTGCGGCAGGCGCGCGATCAACTCGTCGACGCCGGCCTTTGACGAGATGTCGGCCTTGACGAAGCTGCCGACCGGTGCGGCCGGCTCGCGCACGTCGACACCGATCACGTCAGCGCCAAGCTGGCCGGCCAGTTCCGCCGTGCGGGCGCCGATGCCGGAGGCGACACCAGTGATGAGGATCGTCTTGCCGAAAAGCATGGTCATGCCTTCTCCCGAGAGGTCGTGGATTGTTGTGGCGAGGGCTCCGCGTTGCCGTCGCCGATATCAGCCGGAAGCCTGACACGGTAGCCGACCGGCAGCAGGCGCAGCCCAAAACGCTCCTCGATCGTTCCCCACAGGCCGCGCGGCAGGAAAAGCGAGAACAGCACGGCGGTAGCGCCAAGGCCGACCAGGTACCAGACGCCGGTGCCGCCGAACCAGGTTTCGATGAGGAAGAACACCAGCGCGCCGAGAATGGCGCCTTCGAACGTGCCGATGCCGCCGACCAGCACCATGAAGATCATGTAGGCGGTCCACTGCACGTTGAAATAGGTCTTCGGCTGGAAGGTGATGGAGGTCGCCAGCCATAGCGCGCCGGCAATGCCGATGCCGAAGGCGGCAAGCACGAACAAAAGCCGCTTTGTGCCGGTGACGCGCACGCCGACCGAGGCGGCGGCATCCTCATTGTCGCGGATGGCGCGGATCGCGGCGCCCGTGCTGCCGCGCAGCAGGCCGAACAGGATGGCGAGCAGGGCGGTCATCGAGGCCAGCGCCAGCCAGTAGATCGTCACCCGCCGTGTCGAGGCATCGTAGATATTGAGCGAGATCAGCGACGTGCCGGTTTCGCCTTGTACCAGCCGATCGAGATTGACCAGGAGATGCGTCAGCGCCGCGATCACCCACATGCCGATGGCGAACTCGCCGTTCCTCAGCCGCAGCATGAACAACGACAGCGGCCAGGAGACGGCGCCGACGACAACAGCCGAAACGAAAAGCGCGGCAAAAGGGTTGAGGCCGGCATCGGCCAGCCGGATGGCGAAATAGGCGCCGAGCCCGAAGAACACTTGCTGCCCGACCGAGACCAGGCCGCCGAAGCCGGCCAGGGCGTTCCACATCGCCGCCAGGATCACATAGATGAACAATGCCGTCATGCGGTCGACCACGCCGACCGAGAGAAACTGTGGCGCGACGGCCAGCAGCGCGATGATGATCGCAACCGCAATCGCCGCTATGCGCGACATCGTCGTGCCGCGCTCGATGACCGGTGAGGTTGAGACGGCGCTCATGGCGCGCTCCGGGAAGGCAGGCGCAACAGACCGCGCAGGCCGAGGCCGGAGGTCGAAAGCCGCACGAACAGCACGACCAGGAACACGGCATGGCCGCCGATCAGAAAGCCTTGCGGATGCACCTGCGCGCCGAGTGTCTGCGCCAGCGCCAGCACGATGCCGCCGATCAGCGTGCTCCACAGCGAACCGGCGCCGCCGATAACCGCCGCTTCGAAGGCGAACAGCAATTGCGGCGCGCCTGCATAGGGATCGAAGGTGGCGCGCATGCCCAGGAAAGCGCCGGCAAGGCCGACCGTCACCATGGCGATAGCGGCAGCGATGGCATTGGCGCGGCGCGCGTCGACGCCGACCAGGCCGGCCGTATCGGGATCTTCCGAGGTGGCACGGATCGAGCGGCCAAGCCTTGTGCGGGTGAGGAACAGTTGCAGCCCGCCGAGCAGGATCACGGCGGTGGCGAACATGATCACGGCTAGCTTGCCGACATAGATGCTGCCCGGCCACTCCCAGGAATCATAGGACAGGCTGCCGATATAGGGCGCCAGCGAACGCGTATCGGCGCCGAACTGCTCGAACAGCATGTTGTCGATGACGATGGCGAGGCCAAACGTGGTCAGGATCGGCAGCAGCGCGCCGCCGCGCGCGCTGCGCTCGAGCAGGAAGCGTTGCAGCGCCCAGCCGATCGCCGCCATCAGAGGCAACACGATCAGCAGGCCGACAAAGGGCGAGACATGGAACCGCGACGCCAGCCACCACAGGGCAAAGGCCGCGAAAACGGCAAGGCTGCCGTGGGCGAGGTTGATGATGCGCATCACCGAGAACATGAAGGACAGGCCGCAGGCGATCAGCGCGTAATAGCCGCCGAGCAGGACGCCCTGGATGATCTGGTTGCTCATGCCGGAACGCTCCCGGGGCTTTTCCGGTGCAGGCCGAAATAGGCCTTCGTTACATCGTCGCGCGATACAGACTTGCTCGGCCCTTCGAGCGCGACACGCCCCTCGAGCATGCAGATGACCCTGTCGGAAACCGACAGCGCGCGGTTGAGGTCCTGTTCGACCAGGATGATGGTCGTGCCGGAAGTGATCAATCCCTGAAGTGCGGAATAGACGCGGTCGACGATCAGAGGCGACAGGCCGAGCGAAACCTCGTCGAGCAAAAGCACGTCCGGATTGCTCATCAGCGCGCGGCCGATCGCCGTCGCCTGCTGCTCGCCGCCCGAGAGATGGCCCGTCTTGGCATGGCGGCGCGGCTTCAGATTGGGAAACATCTCCAGCACCTTGTCGACGCTCCAGTCACCCCGCCGGCCGGCGGTCTTGCCGAGCAGCAGGTTTTCTTCGACCGTCATCTGCACGAAGAGCTTTCGCCCCTCCGGCACCAGCGCGATGCCCATGCCGACGCGCCTGTGCGATGGCACGCTGGTGAGGTCGGCGCCGTCGAGCAGCACGCGGCCGGCGGCCGGCTGATGCGCGCCGGCGATTGCCCTGAGCAGCGTCGTCTTGCCGGCGCCATTGGCGCCGACCAGCGCCAGCGTCTCGCCGCGTTCGACAGAGAAACTCACGCCGCGCACCGCTTGCAGCAGGCCGTGGCGGACAACTAGGTTCTCGACCGCCAGCAGGCTCATTTCGGGCCTCCGCCGAGATAGGCGCGCACGACCTCGGGATCGGCCATCACCGCTTGCGGCTCGCCGTCGGCGATGATTTTTCCCGCATCCATGCAGATCAGCCGCTCGGCGACCTGCAGCAGGATGTGGACGATGTGTTCGATCCAGACGATGCCGATCTTGCGCCGGCGCAATTCCTTGATCGTGTCGACCAGCTCACCGGCTTCGCCGTCGGTCAGCCCGCCGCCGATCTCGTCCAGCAAAAGCAGCGTCGGCCTTGCCGCCAGCGCGCGTGCCAGTTCCAGCCGCTTGCGGTCGAGCAGGCCGAGCGTCTCGGCGCGGCGGTTGGCAACACCCAGCATGCCGCACAGTTTCAGCGAACCGAACGCCTCCTCATAGGCTTCGTCGCGGCCGAGGCCGGCGCCATGGGAGGCAGCAACGAAGACATTCTCGAAAGTGGTCATGCCGCTGAACGGTTTGGGCACCTGATGCGTGCGCACCAGGCCGAGCCGGCAACGCTGCGTCGCCGGCAGCGCCGTCACGTCGCCGCCCTTGAAGCGGACCGTGCCCGCACTTGGCGGAAAGGCACCTGAAAGCACGCTGAGCAGCGTGGTCTTGCCGGCGCCGTTCGGGCCAACAATGCCGACCGCCTCGTCGGCTGCCATGGTGAAGTCGACGTCATCCAGCACCACAAGCGCGCCGAAGCGCTTGTGGATGCCGGCGGCAGCGAGAACAGCCTGTTGTTGCGGATGGGTCACCAGGCGATCCTCGTCAGCGGTCCATCAGCCGTTGTAAGGCAGAAGCTTGGCTTCGACGGGCACTTTCGGATCGGTGGCGTTCTCGGTCACCACATAGTCGAGCGGGAATTTGCTGCCTTCCTTGGCGGCCACCCACTGCGTGCCGATGATCGGGCCGGGCGAGACATTGGCGACCGGTCCGCTGGTGAAGTCGACCTTGCCGATCATCGTCTCGGTCTTGAGCGTGCTCAGCGCCTTGGCCACCGCCGCCTTGTCCTTGGCGTTGGTGCTGGCCTTCAACGCTTCGAAGCCGGCGTCGAGCAGCGACATCGAGGCGCCGAGCTGCTGCGTCCACTGCTTGCCGCTCGCCGCCTCGTAGCCGTCGGCGAGTTCGGTGCCCGAAACGCCGGTCAGCGGCGACTTGTAGGGGAAGGCCTTGTGCCAGTAGGCGGCGCTGGAAATCTTCATGCCGAGATCGCCGAGCGCCTCAATGTCGGACGGAAACAGTCCGGTCTTGGCGACCTGGCAGATCTTGATCTGCTTGATCAGCCCTTGCTGCGCCGCCTGGCGCCAGAAGGCGGCGAAGTCAGGCGGGATCGGGAAGGAGTTGAAGATCTCGACGCCTTCCTGCTTGAACAGCGCGATCTGCGAGGAATAGTCGGTGGTCCCGGTTTCATAGGCGCCGGGATCGACAATGGTAAAACCTTGCTTGGCGAGCAGTGGCGCCAGATTGGCACGGATGGCGTTGCCGTCGGCATCGTTGGGATACATGACGCCGACCTTCTTATTGGTCTCCATCAGGTTCCATTGCGAGATGTAGGTCTTGAAGAACTCGCCGACGCCGAAGCCGAAATGATAGGTCCATTTGAACGGCGAGGGCGCGCCCGGTTTGGCCCCTCGGCCGAAATACCAGGCTTCCCAGGGCATGACGGTCGACAGGCACGGCACGCCGGCGGCCTCGCAGGCATCGGCCACCGGATTGATCACTTCGGGCGTCGACACCGCCAGCATCAGGTCGATGGCCTGGTTGTTGATCAGGTCCTTGGCGAGCTGGCCCGCGCGGGAGGGATCTGATTGCGTGTCCTGATCGAGGATTTCCACACTGTATTTCTTGCCGCCGATCTCAAGGCCGCCGGCCAGTGCCTTGCGGGCAAGATCGAGCACATAGCCGTCGGTCTGGCCAAAGCCGGCCAGAGGCCCGGTGCGCGGACTGACGAAGCCGACCTTGAGCGTGTCGGCCGCCTGGGCGAAGGCCTTGCCGCCGCCGAGCGCGAGCGCCGCGCCGCCGGCAATCGAGGTGGCAATGAACTGGCGCCGAGACACGCCACGAATATTGGATCTGCTACCGCTAGCGTAGGTCATGCATTCCTCCCTCTGTGGTCCTCCATCGGTACAGTGCACCAGTGTTTTGGTTCGGTAAAATGATATTTTGCGGTGTTTCGTTAACCCCTGGGTTAGGAGATTTCTGATGAAGACGGCGCCCGGTCCGACCAGTCCAATGCCTCACTTGCCCGGCCTTGCCGCCTCGCGAATGGTCTGCAGCAGGATGGTGAAGGCGGGCGAGGGCGCGGTATCGGTGCGCATCGTCAGGCCGACCGGTCCCTTGGTTTCCTCGGTGTCGACCGGCAGGGCGACGAAGGCGCCGCTGGCGATCTCGTTGGCGACCACGCCGGCCGAAATGATCCACACCGCATTGCTCTGCCGCATGAAGGAGCGGCCGAAGGAGTCCGAGACGGTTTCGATCTCGGTCGCCGGCGCGGTCATGCCATTGGTGATGAACAGGCGATCGACGAAGGGGCGGATGACGGATTCGCGGGTCGGCATCAGCACCGGGAATTCGTCGAGCCTTGCGAAGATATCCGCTCCCGGTTCGAGCAGGGGATGTCCGGCCCGCACCACGAACAGCACCTGTTCGGAATAGAGATGCTCGAAGAAGAAGCCGGTCATGTTTTCGGGCGCAGCCAGCCGACCGACGACGAGATCGAGCGCGCCGATGCGCAATTGTTCGAGCAGCACGGCATTCTCGCCGGTGACGATCTTGATCGCGGCGCCGGTGTTTTCCCTGAGGAACAGGCTCATGGCCTGTGGCATGACCTTCGCCGATACTGTCGGCAGCGCGCCGATGCGGATCGGATGGCGATTGATGGCGCCGTCCTGGCGAACGGAATCGACGCCGCGCTTCAACGCCGTAATCGCCGAGCCGGCATGGCCGAGGAAGATCTCGCCGAGCCTTGTGACGCGGATGCCGCGCCCGTCACGCTCGACGACGGCGACACCGAGCGCCTCCTCCAACTCACGCAACGTCTTGGTCACCGCCGGCGCGCTGACATGCAGGAAGTCGGCGGCGCGGGCCACGCTGCCTTGCCGCGCGACCTCCAGGAAGGCCTGCAGATGACGGAAGCGGATGCGGCCCTCGGCCATAATTTGATAACCCCTGAGTTAATGGAATGGCGCAAAATATCATTTTACCGAACCAAATGCCCTGTGCAATGTGGGGGTGGAGGATCGAAATCGTGCCATTCGTCACCATCGGCGGCATCACGCTGCATCACCGCCACGTCAGGGCGGCCGGCAATGCGCGCGCGATCATATTCATCAATTCGTTGGGCACCGACTTCCGGATCTGGGACGACGTTGTCGCTGCACTTGATGGCGAAATGTCTTGGCTGGTCTATGACAAGCGCGGCCACGGACTGTCCGACATCGGCGACATCAGGTCGATCGACGATCATGTCGACGATCTCTTGGGGCTCGTCGATCATTTCGGGTTGGAGAAGGTCGTGCTGTGCGGCCTGTCGGTCGGCGGCATGATCGCGCAAGGGCTCTATGCCAGGCGCCCGGAGATCGTCGAGGCCATGATCCTATGCGACACGGCCCACAAGATCGGTACCAACGAGAGCTGGAACACACGCATCGCGGTGGTTGAACGCAAGGGTATCCAGGCCATTGCCGACGGCGTGCTCAAAGTGTGGTTCACCCCCGCCTTCCATACCGCACGGGTGGCCGAGCTTGACGGCTATTGGAACATGATGACCCGGCAAGCACTCGCCGGCTACATCGGGACTTGCAGGGCCGTCCGCGACGCTGATTTTACTGACGCGGCGCGTCGCATCGCGGTGCCGACGCTCTGCGTCGTCGGCGACCAGGATGGCTCGACGCCGCCCGATCTCGTCCGCTCGCTGGCCGCTCTGATCCCCGGCGCGCGCTTCGAGATCATCCGCGACGCCGGGCACATTCCTTGCGTCGAACAGCCCAAAGCCCTGGTCGCGCTGATCCGCGATTTTGTCGCATCGCTTGCCCCTGGAGCACAAACCAATGGATGAAGTCCCCGGCAACGCAGCCAGATATCGCACCGGCCTCGCGGTGCGGCGCGCCGTGCTCGGCGACCGCCATGTCGACCGGGCCGAGGTCACCGCCACGGATTTCGACCAGCCTTTCCAGGAACTGATCACCGAGGCTGCCTGGGGGACGGTGTGGTCGCGGCCGGGTCTCAGCAAGCGCGAGCGCTCGATCGTCACGCTGGCGCTGCTGGCCGCACTCGGCCATGATGAAGAGGTCGCCCTGCATGTGCGAGCCACAGCCAACACCGGTGCCACGCGCGACGATATCTGCGAGGCGTTCCTGCATGTCGCCATCTATGCCGGCGTGCCGGCCGCCAACCGTGCCTTCAGGATAGCCAAGGACGTGTTTTCGGAAATGGACGGTGCCGACAATGCCAGCTGAGTCAGGCTCGAACCGGAGGCCCGAGACCGGCGCCTTCTTCCAGCGCGACCGGACATGGCATCCGCCGGCCTTGACGCCGGGCTACAAGAGTTCGGTGCTGCGCTCGCCGCAGAAGGCGCTTTTGTCCTTCGACAACACGCTGTCGGAAATAGCCGGACCGGTCTTCGGCCATGCCATGCTCGGCGAACTGGACGCCGACCTGATCCACAATTTCGCCAGACCGGGCGAGAGCGCCATCGGCGAGCGCATCATCGTCCATGGCCGCGTGCTCGATGAGCGCGGGGTTGGCGTTCCCGGCGTGTTGCTCGAATTCTGGCAGGCCAATGCCGGCGGCCGCTACCGCCACAAGAAGGACGGCTATCTTGCGCCGCTCGATCCGAATTTCGGCGGCTGCGGCCGTACCATCACAGGCGAGGATGGTGGCTATGCCTTCCGCACCGTCAAGCCCGGGCCATATCCCTGGCCGAACGGGCCTAATGACTGGCGTCCGGCGCACATCCATTTCTCGGTTTTCGGCCATGGCTTTGCCCAGCGGCTGATCACGCAGATGTATTTCGAGGGCGACCCGCTGATCTGGAAATGCCCGATCGTGCGCGGCATCGCCGACAAGGCGGCCATCGAGGCACTGACGGCCATCCTCGACACGCAGGCGACGATCCCGATGGACGCGCTCGCCTACAAGTTCGACATCGTGCTGCGCGGGCGCCGTTCGTCGCTGTTCGAAAACCGGCTGGAGGGCAATTGATGGCGCAATCGCTCGACAGGCTGAAGGAGAGCCCCTCGCAGACCGCAGGCCCTTACGTCCATATCGGGCTGACGCCCAATTTCTGCGGCGTCAGTGGCGTCTATGCGGCCGATCTCGGCGCGACCATGGTCAACGACAAGACCAAAGGCGAGCGCATCGGACTCAAGATCCGTGTGCTCGACGGCACCGGCACGCCGCTCAAGGACGCGCTGATCGAGATATGGCAGGCGGATGCGGACGGGCTCTACAATTCGCCGGCCGAATTGCGCGGTGCCGCCGATGCAAACTTTCAGGGCTGGGGCCGCTGCCCAACCGACATGGACACCGGCGTCTGCGCCTTCGAGACGATCAAGCCCGGTCGTGTTCCGTTCCGGGATGGTCGCCTGATGGCGCCGCATATCACGCTGTGGATCGTCGCCCGCGGCATTAATCTTGGCCTGCACACACGGCTCTATTTCTCCGACGAGGAAAAGGCCAATGGCGAGGATCCGATCCTGGCGCGCATCGAGCACCGCATCCGCGTGCCGACGCTGATCGCCGAGCGCCAGGGCGACACCTACGTCTTCGACGTCCATCTCCAGGGGGAGAAGGAAACGGTCTTCTTCGACAGCTAGGAGATCTCATGACCGTATCGCCCTTCGACCATCCGTTGCTGTCCGCTCTCCTCGGTGACGAGGAGGCATCGAGGCATTTTTCCGTTGAAGCAGAAATCGAGGCGGCGCTGGCGTTCGAGAGCGCGCTGGCGGAGGCCGAGGCTGAGAACGGGATCATCAGCAAGGATGCAGCGGCAGCGATCGTGACCGCGCTAGCCTCCTTCAGGCCGGACACCGCCTTGCTGCGGGCCGGCGTCGCCAAGGACGGCGTCATGATTCCGGAACTGGTACGCCAGATCAGAGTGACGGTCGGCGAACCGCATGGCGACAAGGTGCATTTCGGTGCCACCAGCCAGGATGTCATCGACACGAGCCTGATGCTGCGGCTGAAAGCGATCGTCGAGCACCTCGGCCTGCTGCTGACCGAGACCGTTTTGCGCCTCACCTCGCTTGAAGAGCGCTTCGGGAGCAGGGCACTGACCGGCATGACCCGTATGCAGCCGGCGATCCCGATCAGAGTGACGGATCGCGTGACAGCCTGGCGTGCGCCGTTGCAGCGGCATCAGGAAAGGTTGTCGGATCAGTCCAGGCGCCTGCTGGTGGTGCAGTTCGGCGGCGCCGCCGGCACGCTGGAAAAGTTTGGCGACAAGGGGCCGGCGGCGCGCGCCGCGCTTGCTGCAAAACTCGGCCTTGCCGATGCGCCGCAATGGCAGAGCCAGCGCGACGCGCTCGCCGACTTTGCCGGCTGGCTGTCGCTGCTGACCGGCAGCCTCGGCAAGTTCGGCCAGGACATCGCGCTGATGGCGCAGGGTGGCGCCGAGATCGCGCTTTCCGGCGGGGGCGGCTCGTCGGCCATGCCGCACAAGCAGAACCCGGTGAAGGCCGAGGCGCTGGTGGCGCTGGCCCGCTTCAACGCAACGCAGCTTTCCGGCATGCATCATGCGCTGGTGCATGAGCAGGAGCGCTCGGGCGCAGCCTGGACGCTGGAATGGCTGCTACTGCCGCAGATGGTGGTGGCCACTGCCGCGTCGCTGCGACTCGCCGCCGAACTGGCAGCACAGATCGAAAGCCTCGGCCACTGATGCGCACCCAGGTCGTCATTATCGGGTCAGGGCCTTCCGGCCTGCTGCTTGGCCAACTTCTGGCCGGCATCAGCGTCGAGACGGTCATTCTCGAACGCTCGAGCCGCGAGCATGTGCTTGGCCGCGTGCGGGCAGGGGTGCTCGAACAGGGCACGGTCGAATTGCTGGAAGAGGCCGGCGCTGCCGCAAGGCTGCATGCCGAAGGCTTGCCGCATTCCGGCATTTCGCTGGCTTTCGATGGGCGCCTGCACCGCATCGATCTCGCCGCGCTCACCGGCGGCAGGCATGTCACCGTCTACGGCCAGACCGAGGTGACGCATGATCTGATGGACAAGCGCGAAGCAGCCGGCCTCGTCACCGTCTACGAGGCTGCTGATGTCGCGCTACACGATTTCGATGGCGCCGCACCGTTCGTCACCTATGCGAAGGACGGCGTCAGCCATCGCATCGATTGCGATTTCATCGCCGGCTGTGATGGCTATCACGGCGTCAGCCGCAGATCGGTGCCGGGTGCTGCGCTGAAAACCTTCGAGCGGCAGTATCCGTTCGGCTGGCTCGGCGTGCTGGCCGAAGTGCCGCCGGCCGATCACGAACTGGTCTACGCCAACCACGAGCGGGGTTTTGCGCTGTGCTCGATGCGCTCGACGCACCGCAGCCGCTACTATGTGCAGTGCCCGCAGGACGATCGCGTCGAGGCCTGGTCGGATGACCGCTTCTGGGACGAGTTGCGCCGCCGCTTGCCGGAACGGACCGCGGCAAGCGTCACCATCGGGCCATCCTTCGAAAAGTCGATCGCGCCGCTGCGCTCCTTCGTTGCCGAGCCGATGCGCTTCGGCCGGCTGTTCCTGGTCGGCGATGCCGCCCACATCGTGCCGCCGACCGGCGCCAAGGGCCTCAACCTCGCTGCCGGCGACGTGCGCTATCTCTTCGCTGGGTTGCGTGACTTCTACGTTGATAAATCCCACGCCGGGATCGAGGCCTATTCGCAAAAGGCGTTGGCGCGCGTGTGGAAGGCGGTGCGCTTTTCCTGGTGGATGACGACCATGCTGCATCGCTTTCCCGACACCGGGGATTTCGGCCAGCGTATCCAGGAAGCCGAACTCGACTATCTCGTGCACTCACAGGCGGCGTCGACCGCGCTCGCGGAGAACTATGTCGGGCTGCCGTACTGACCGGCGGCGAACAATCCGGCTGCTACCGCCCCAGCAGATTGCGCTCGACGGTTCTCAGATGCGCCAGCATGGCCTGGCTGGCGCTTTCGGGATCGCGGCGCAGCAGCGCATCGAGAATCGTCTGGTGTTCGCTGCAATAGATGCTGCGGCGCTCCTCGGAAAAGGAGCGCTTCTTCATTTCGAACCACGGCGCCTGATTGCGCAGGATGCGCATCAGATTGTGGATCTCCTTGAGGAAGTCGTTGCGCGAGCAGGCGAAGATGCGGTGGTGGAACTCCGCGTCCCAATGCTCGAAGTCCGGCATGTCCTGCGACTCCGAAGCGATCTTGTGCGCCTCGCGCACCGCGTTGAGCTCCATGGCGCTGGCGTTGGTGGCGGCGAAGGCCGCTGCCGCCGGCTCCAGCAACTGCCGGATCTCCATCATGTCGGCCGGGCTGGTGCCTTCCATCCGGCCGACAACCGCCGCCATTGAAGCGGGGTTGGTGGCGGTCAGGAACGTGCCGCGCCCGACATGGCGCACCACGGTGCCGTCATCCTCGAGGAAGGAGACGGCGCGCCGCACCGTGTTGCGCGCCACGCCGAATTCGCTCGCCAGGTCGCGCTCCGGTGGCATGCGGCCATTCTCGATCCATTCGCCGGAAGAAATGCGTTTCTTCAGCGCGGTGGCGATATCGTTGGCGACGAGCTTTGGCATGTCTGGCAACTTTTATCTGATCCGATATTGAACCATTGATAGCAGCTTCGGCTGTCGTCGTCCACCACACGGCGCCCATCCATATCCCCAAGTCGGCCGGGATAGCGCTTGATTTCTTTTTGGTATGACCAACCTAGATTCCGCTTGCGGGCTAAACCAATCGGCGCTAGCGTGTAACAAAAGAGCGAATAATTGGCTCAATATTGGTTCAGGGAGGAAGGAATGCGGGTCGCGACTTTTTCGATCGCCGGCGAACGTCGCGTTGGGCTTGTCGACCTCGATGCCCAGACCATCGCGCCTTTCGATTTTTCCGTCGATCAGGCCAGGTCCGGTGTCCTGGCGCTGGTCGAGCGCAATGGCGCCGGCCTGCCGCGCACGCTTTCGCCGATCTCTTTGGCGCAGGTCGAGATCGAAGCGCCGATCCCGCAGCCGCGCCGCAACATCTTCTGCGTCGGCAAGAACTATTACGAGCACGCGCATGAGTTCGCCCGCTCAGGCTTCGATTCCAGCGCCGGCGCCGGCCCCATCCCCAAGCACCCGATCATCTTTTCCAAAGTGCCGGAATCGGTTGTCGCCAACCACGCCAGCGTGCTGATCGATCCCTCCGTCTCGACGGCCATCGACTACGAGGCGGAACTGGCCGTCATCATCGGCAAGGGCGGGCGCGGCATCTCCAGGGAAAACGCGCTCGATCATGTCTGGGGCTACACCATCGTCAACGACGTCACGGCGCGCGACCTGCAAGGCAAGTACAGCCAGTGGCTGATCGGCAAGTCGCAGGACACGTTCTGCCCGATGGGGCCGTGGGCAGTGACCAGGGACGAACTTGACCTGGCGACCGCCGGCATCCGGTGTTTCGTCAATGAGGATCTGCGTCAGGATTCCCGCATCTCGCTGCTGATCTTCGATATCCCGACCATCATCGCCACGCTGTCGCAAGGCATTACGCTGAAGCCCGGCGACATCATCGCCACCGGCACGCCCGTTGGCGTCGGCATTGGGTTCGACCCGCCGAAATATCTCAAGGCCGGCGACGTCGTGCGCATCGAGATCGACGGCATCGGCACGCTGGAAAACCGCGTTGCGGAGCATGCGCAATGACCTCTGTGACGGTTGGCCAGGTGGTAGCTGAAACCGTCGGCGAGGGGGCTGCCGTGGTGATGATCCACGGCCTCGGCGGTACGTCGAACATGTTTCAGCCGCAGATGGCGGCGCTGTCCGGCTACCGCGTCATCCGGCTCGACCTGCCGGGCTCCGGCCGCTCGCCACGCCCGATCGAGCCGCTGACCATCGAAGGCATGAGCGAGGCCGTCATCCGCGCCATGGCCGGCATGGGTGTTAGCACAGCGCATTTCGTCGGCCATTCGATGGGCACCATCGTCTGTCAGCAGATTGCGGCCACGCAGCCCTCGCTGGTTGCATCGCTCACGCTGTTCGGCGCGCTGGCGGAGCCGACTGAGGCGACACGGCAAGGGCTCGGCAACCGGGCGCGGCTGGCGCGCTCGGGCGGCATGGCCGACATCGCCGACCAGATCGTCGCCAATGCGATCTCGGCGCACACAAGGGAAACATCGCCGGCCGCCGTCGCCTTCGTGCGGGAATCGATCACCCGCCAGGATCCGGAATCCTATGCCCGCACCTGCGAGGCTTTGGCCAAGGCGACCGCCGTCGATGCGCGCAGGATCTCGGCGCCGACATTGCTGGTCACCGGCGACGCCGACACGGTCAATCCGCAAGGGGTGGCCCAGGCGCTTGCCGACAAGATCAAGGGCGCCGTATTCTCGTCGCTGGATCGGTGCGGGCACTGGGCCACGGTGGAAAGCCCGCGTGAAAGCAGCCAGAAGCTCGCCGATTTTTTGAGACGGGTTGATAGGTGAGGATTTCAGATCGGGCGTAGAACTACGCGCTCGGCAAGTTGGGAGGCTTGTGATGGCAGACGACAGCTGGAACGGTAATGGTTCGGGCAGCACGCTGTTCACCAATGTACGCGTGCTCGACGCCACGGGTGAATATCCCTACACCGGCGAGGTGCTGGTTCAGGGCAACCGCATCAAGCAGATCACCAAGGGCTCGTCGCGCATCGGCTCGTCCTCGTCCTCCTACAGCGGTGGCGCGGCGGGGGGTGCAACCGTCATCGACGGCATGGGCGCGACGCTGATGCCCGGCATGATCGACGCGCATCTGCATCTGTCCTGGAACAATGCGCCCGGCATCGATCCCATCCAGATGATGGAAATCGAGGAGCACATGCTGGTCACCATGGAGATGGCCAAGCTGGTGCTCGACGCCGGCTTCACCGCCGGACGCGGTGCGGCCGCCGCCAAGCCGCGTCTCGATGTCGTCGCCAAGAAATTCATCAACCAGGGCCGCTTTCCGGGACCGCGCTACCTCGCGGCGGGGCCGGAGATCACCACGGTCGGCGGCCTTGGCGATTCCTCGCCGTCGCACATTCCGCATGAAGGGCTCAATCTTGGCATCGTCGTCTCCGGTCCGGAGGAAATCCGCCGTACCGTGCGCCAGCTGATCAAATACGGCGTCGATTCGATAAAGCTCAATCTGTCCGGCGAGAGCATCACCGGCATGGGCGCCGAGGAGACGCCGATGTCCGAGGAGGAAGTCGCCATGGCGGCTTCAGAGGCGCGCTGCCGCAACAAGGTGCTGTCGGCGCATGCGCGCTCGTCCGGCTCGGTCAAGCAGTGCATCCGCCACGGCATCCAGAACATCTACCATGCCTCCTTCGCCGACGAGGAAGCGCTCGACATGCTCGAAGCCGTCAAGGACAAGCATTTCGTCGCGCCCGGCATCGCCTGGCTGATCAACACCGCGCGCCATGCCGAGCAATGGGGCATCAAGCCGGGCTCGCCGCTGTCGCTCGAATATGAGCGCGAGCTCGAAATGTGCATCGACACCATGAAGAAGATGCACCGGCGCGGCATCCGCGTCCTGATCGGCGGCGACTACGGCTTTGCCTGGACGCCGCAAGGCACCAACGCCAAGGACATCCAGACCTTCGTCGAGATGCTCGGTTTCTCGCCGATGGAAGCCATCCAGGCCGGTACCAAATATGGCGGCCAGATCATGGGCATGGGCGACGAGCTTGGCCTGATCAAGGAGGGCTATCTCGCCGATATTCTGTTGATCGACGGCGACCCGATCGCCGATGTGCGCATCCTGCAGGACAAGAACCGCATCCTCGCCATCATGAAGGACGGCAAGTTCCACAAGGCGCCGCGCATGAACGAGCAGCGCCGGCGGCTGACGGCATGAGCCTGCTCGACCAGCCAACTTCGTCGTCGCTCTCGGGTGGCGGCATGACACGCCGGCAGGCCTGGGGCCTCGTCGGCCTGCTTGCCGCCGCCGTCATCGCCTGGCTGGTCTTTGCAGTCTGGCCGGATTGGCTGAATGCGATCCTGATTTCGAAGAAGGCCTTCGTCAGCGCCATCCTCAACGGCATCACGCTGGCCGGCCTCTATTTCCTGGTCGCCAGCGGCTTCACGCTGATCTTCGGCCTGATGCGCAACGTCAACCTGGCGCACGGCTCGCTCTATCTGCTCGGCGCCTATATCGGCTACGAGGTGACCAACCGCACCGGCTACTGGCTGCTCGGCGTCGCCGCAGGTTTTGCCGTGCTCGCCATCGTCGGCGTGATCATGCAGGTCTTCGTCTTCCGGCGTCTCGAAGGCGACGATCTGCGCCAGACCCTGGTCTCGATCGGCATCTCGATCGTCGCCGCCGATTCGATGCTGGCGGTGTGGGCCGGCGGCACCTACCAGATCACCACGCCGGAATGGCTCGACGGCGCCTTGACCTTGCCAATCATCACGGCGGTACGCTCCAACGGCGCCTCGGTCTTCCTCACCTATCCGCTCTACCGCGTCGTCGTGCTGGCGGCGGCGATCGTCATCGGTGTCGGCCTCTGGCTGATGCTGCACAAGACCCGCGTCGGCATGATGATCCGCGCCGGCGTCGACGACCGCGCCATGCTGCAGGCCTCCGGTGTCAATGTGCATGCGGTTTTTGCCATCGTCTTTGCGGTGGGCGCCGGCCTTGCCGGCTTTGCCGGTGTCGTCGGCGGCTCAGCGCTGTCGGTCGCGCCCGGCGAGGATGTCCGCTACCTCCTGGCCTCGCTGGTCGTGGTCATCGTCGGCGGCATGGGCTCGATCACGGGTGCTGCCATCGGTGCGCTGCTGATCGGCCTCGCCGAGCAGATCGGCCTCGTCTACTTCCCGACCTACGGCATCGTTCTGACCTTCGTCATCATGGTGGCGACGCTGGCGATCCGGCCGCAAGGCATTATGGGGAAGGCAAGATGAGTCTCGCCGTCGCCTCCACCAGTGCAACTCAGCAGACCTGGCTGGAAAAGCTCGGCGCCGGCCACATCATCCTTGGCACGGCACTCGTGCTCTACCCCCTGGTGGCATCCGATTTCTTCCTGACCCAGATCGGCGGCTATTCGCTGATCTTCGGCATGCTCGGCCTGTCGCTGATGCTGCTCGCCGGCTATGGCGGCATGGTCAGCCTGGCGCAGATCACTGTCGCCGGCATCGCTGCCTATGCCATCGCCATTCTCGGCAACAACAATTCCAACATTCTCGGCTTCGGCTGGCCGTGGTGGCTCGCGGTGCCGTTCGCCGTTGCAGCGGCCGCTTTGGCGTCGGCGCTGATCGGCTGGATCTCGGTGCGCACCGAGGGCATCTACACCATCATGATCACGCTGGCGATCGCTACCGCGACCTATTATTTCGCGCAGCAGAACTACGCCATCTTCAACGGTCATTCCGGCTATGCAGGAATCCGCGCACCCGTCTTCTGGGGCGTCAATTGGCGCGACCCCAGGCCGTTCTACTATCTCTGCCTTGGCCTGGCGGTGTTGTCCTACGCCGCCGTGCTCTACGGCTCGCGCTCGACCTTCGGTATGACCTTGCAGGCGATCCGCGACAATCCGCGCCGCATGCGTGCGCTCGGCTATCATGTCACCGCGCACAAGGTCTTTGCCTGGCTGCTGGCTGGTGTGATCGCCGGGCTGGCGGGCGTGCCGCTGGTCTGGTTCAACGGCCGCGTTTCGCCCGGCACCATCGGCGTCGATGCCGCGATCGACGTGCTGATCATCGCCGTCATCGGCGGTTTGCGCCATCCGATCGGGCCGTTCCTCGGCGCGGTCGTCGTTATCCTGATGCAGACCTTCGCCATCGACATCGTCGGCGCCGAGCGCTTCAACACGCTGATCGGCATGGTGTTCCTGGTGATTGTCTTCGTCTCACCGGACGGAATTCTTGGGTTGTGGGGGAGGATCAAGCCACATCTTGCCCAGGAGTCCTTGCGTCCCGGCCCCTAGCCGCCGGGATGGAATGAACCACTGCAAAACGAAATCAACGGGAGGAAAATCATGAGGATGCATAGACGTACGGTGCTCGCGCTCGCCATGTTCACCGGGCTGACCGCGCCTTCTATGGCGCTGGCTGCCGACGACACCATCAAGATCGGCCTGCTCGCCACGTTCGAGGGACCGTTCACGGTGCTCGGCGAAGACGGCGAGCGCGGCGCCATGACCGCGGTTGCCGAGATGAACGGCACCGTCGGCGGCAAGAAGATCGAGATCGTCAAGGGTTCGTCCGACGCCTCGCCCGACAGTGCGGTGCGCGCGGCGCGCAAGCTGGTCGAGCAGGACGGCGTCAAGGTGCTGGTCGGCCCGCTTTCGGGCGACGAGGGGCTGGCCGTCAAGGACTACGCCAAAACCCAGCCGAATGTGACCTTCATCAACGGCACTTCGGCCGCGCAGGACACCACGCTGCGCAATCCGGCGGAGAATTTCTTCCGCTTCTCGACCGACGGCGCGCAGTGGATGGCCGGCCTCGGCACCTATGCCTTCAAGGACAAGGGCTACAAGAAGGTCGCCACTGTCGCCGAGGATTATTCCTTCCCCTACACGCAGGTGTTCGGCTTCATGGCCGAGTTCTGCAAGGCCGGCGGCCACGTGCCGTCGAAATCCTGGGTGCCGATCGGCAACAAGGACTTTTCCTCGGTCATCGCCGCCATTCCTGAAGGTGTCGATGCGATCTATGTCGCGCTCGGCGGCGCCGATGCCGTGAACTTCCTGACCCAGTACCAGCAGAGCGGCGGCACCGCGCCGCTGATCGGCGGCTCGATCACCGTCGACCAGACCGTGCTGACCTCGAAAGGCAAGCTGAAGGATGTGCTGAAGGGCACGCCCTCGGCCGGCCCGACCGCAGACACCAATGACGCGCCGGCCTGGAAGGCCTTCGTCGAGGCCTACAAGAAGCAGCCAGGTGCCTTCCCGTCACCCTCGCTCTTCGCCCATGGCTACTATGTCGACATGAAGGCGACGCTGCTCGGCCTCGACCAGGTCGGCGGTGATGTCTCGGACGGCGGCAAGAAGCTGCGCGAGGCGCTGTCGAAACTGTCCTTCGATACGCCGACCGGCAAGGTATCGCTCGACAAGAACCGCAACGCCATTGCCGACATCTTCCTGACCGAGGTCACCGAAGGTGCCGACGGCAATCTCCTCAACAAGCTGGTCAAGGTCGTGCCGCAGGTCAACCAGACGCTCGGCATTCCCGAAGACGAGTTCATGAAGCTCGGCGCGGTCAACCGCGACAATCCGAGCTGCCCGTAACACCTGATATCGAGTGCAGCCGCCAGTGACCGAAAGCCTCGCAGCAAACCGTCTCCAGAGCACCGGCGCCTATGCGCTGGAACTCGATGGCGTGGCGCGGCATTTCGGGGCGCTGGTGGCGCTCTCGGGCATCACTATGAGGATCGCGGCCGGCGAACGGCGCGCGGTCCTCGGTTCCAACGGCGCCGGCAAGACGACCCTGTTCAATGCCGTCACCGGCGATTTCATGCCGACGGCGGGGCGCATCCGCTTCTTCGGCGAGGACATCACCGACCTGCCGCCGCATGAACGCATCCGGCGCGGCCTGCGTCGCACCTATCAGATTTCGCAATTGTTCAAGGGCCTGTCGGTCCTCGATTCCATCTTCCTCGCCTGCCGCGGCGTCTCGCGCCGGCGGTTCTCGCTGCTGCGCCCGGCTGTGTCGGACGTCAACATGGTGCAGGCGGAATCGATCCTCAACGCCGTGCATCTGGAAGCCTATCGCGACACGCTGGTGGCGACGCTGAGTCATGGCCAGCAGCGCCAGCTGGAGATCGCGCTGGCACTGGCCGGCGCGCCGCGCTTCATCCTGTTCGACGAGCCGGCGGCCGGTCTTTCACCGACCGAACGCCGCGACCTCGTCGCCATTCTCAACGCGCTGCCGAAGCATATCGGCTACATCATCATCGAGCATGATCTCGATGTCGCGCTGCGCGTCTCGGAATATGTCTCGATGATGCACAATGGCCGCCTGTTCAAGGAAGGCACGCCGCAGGAGATCGAAGCCGATCCCGAGGTTCAGGAAATCTATCTCGGGGGCAAGCATGGCTGAGCGCCCCGGGAAGGTGGCCAAGGCCATGCTGCGGATCGACGACCTGCAGGTCTTCTATGGCGAAAGCCATGCGCTGCAGGGGGTGTCGCTGACGCTGGAAAGCGGCGTGCTCTCGGTGGTCGGCCGCAACGGCATGGGCAAGTCGACGCTCTGCAACACCATCGTCGGCCTCAAGCGGGCAAAGTCCGGCTCCATCCGCGTCGACGGCCGCGAGATCACCTCGCTCGAACCACACGAAATCCACCGCCTCGGCGTCGGCTACGTGCCACAAGGCCGCCGCGTCTGGCCGAGCCTGACGGTCGACGAACATCTGCGTCTCGCCGCCGGCAACAGGCGCGATGCCAGCTGGACGGTCGAGCGCGTCTACCAGACCTTTCCGCGCCTCGCCGAGCGCCGCACCAATGGCGGCTCGCAGCTGTCGGGTGGCGAACAGCAGATGCTGGCGATTTCGCGTGCGCTGCTCAGCGATCCCAAGCTTTTGGTCATGGACGAGCCGACCGAAGGCCTGGCGCCGGTCATCGTCGACCAGGTCGAGAAGATGCTGGTCGACCTCGCCGCCGAAGGCGAGATGGCGGTGCTGGTCATCGAGCAGAATATCGGCGTGGCGACAGCGGTGTCGAACCAGGTCGCCATCATGGTCAATGGCCGCATCAACCGGCTGATGGACGCCAAGGCGCTCGCCGCCGACCGCGAGTTGCAGCAGAGGCTGCTTGGCGTCGGCCGCCATGCCGAGGAGGCCCCGGTCACGCCGGCGGAAGTCGCGCAGGCAAGGGAACAATTGGCGGAAGTCTATCGCGTCGACCGCGCCGGCGCCGGTTCGGCCAAGCCGATGCCGCAGAACGGCGTCTATCGTCCGGTCACCGAACTGCCCAACCGCTGGAATGTGCCGGTCACCGAACTGCGCCAGGCGGCGGTCGACAAGACAGCACCGCAAGACGATCTCAAGAAAATCTTCGCCATTCCCTTCGCCGAGCGCATCGGCAGGACCGTGTTGGTCGTCGGCACCTTCGACACCAAGGGCAAGGAATTGCGCTTCGTCGCCGACCGGCTGAAGGCGCTCGGTCTGCCCGTGCGCACGGTGGATCTGTCGACATCAGGAAAACCGACCAGCGCCGACGTGCCCGCCATGCAGGTGGCCGGCATGCACCAGCGAGGTTCGTCCGCCGTCTTCACCAATGATCGCGGCGGCTCGGTCAGCGCTATGGCCGACGCCTTCGCGCGCTGGATCGAGCGCGAGCCGCGCATCGGCGGCGTCATCTCGGCCGGCGGTTCCGGCGGCACCACGCTGGCGACCGCGGGCATGCGCGTGCTGCCGGTCGGCATTCCGAAGCTGATGGTCTCGACGGTGGCGGCCGGCGATGTCGCCAAATATGTCGGCGGCGCCGACATCATGATGTTCCATTCGGTCGCCGACGTGCAGGGGTTGAACTCGATCACCGAGCAGGTCCTGTCCAACGCCACCCACGCCATGGCCGGCATGGTCGCGCAACTGCCCAACGCCGAGGCATGGGAGGCAAAACGCAAGCTGGCGCGGCCGGCCGTCGGCATCACCATGTTCGGCGTCACCACGCCCCTGGTGCAAGCGGTGACCAAACGTCTCGAAGCCGATTATGACTGCCTCGTTTTCCATGCCACCGGTATTGGCGGGCGGGCCATGGAAAGTCTTGGAGACTCCCGGCTGCTGTCGGCCTTCCTCGATGTTACCACCACGGAGGTGGCCGACATGATCGTCGGCGGGGTGTTCCCGGCAACGGAGGATCGCTTTGGTGCGGCGATCCGCACCGGTCTGCCCTATGTCGGCTCGACCGGTGCGCTCGACATGGTCAATTTCGGCCCGCGTGACAGCGTTCCCGAGAAATTCCGCAGCCGCAAATTCGTCATCCACAATCCCAACGTCACGCTGATGCGCACCACGCGCGACGAGAACCGCGCCTTCGGCGAATGGATTGGTGCGCGGCTCAACGCCATGAACGGCCCGGTGCGCTTCCTGCTGCCCGAAGGCGGCGTCTCGATGCTCGACGCACCCGGCCAGCCTTTTCATGATCCGGAAGCCGACAACGCTCTGTTCGAGGCGATCGAGAAAACGGTTCGGCCCACGCCCTTGCGCCATGTCGAGCGGGTGCGGGCCAACATCAACGACACGCCTTTCGTCGACGCGGCGATCGCCGCCTTCCACGCGATCACGCCGAAGCTGCAGAGGCGGGCATGAAGAATTGGACTTCGCCACCCTACGGGTGGATGTTTGAAAATATCGCCGGTCGCCCCGTGCCGACCGTATTGTCTTGGGGAGGATAGATCATGGACGCGCAGACCTTTGGCGCTTTCCTGTTGTGGTTGATCATTGCCGCGGTCGTCGTGGTGATCGCCGTCTACATTTTGCGCTGGCTTTATCGCCGCTCGACCAAGGAGACGGCGTTCGTGCGCACCGGCTTCCTGGGCGAGAAGGTGGTGGTCAATGGCGGTGCCTTCGTCATCCCGGTGCTGCACGAGATCACCCCGGTCAACATGAACGTGCTGCGCATCGAGGTGCGGCGCGAGGACGGACTGGCGCTGATCACCCGCAACCGCATGCGCGTCGATCTGATCGCGGAATTCTTCGTGCGCGTCGGCGCTAGCCGCGAACTGGTCGCCGCTGCCGCACAGACGCTTGGCCGCCGCACGCTGCAGCCCGACAGTCTGCGCGAATTGCTGGAGGGCAAGTTCGCCGGCGCGCTGCGCACCGTGGCCGCCCAGATGACGCTGGAAGAAATGCACGAGCTGCGCGGCGACTATGCCGCGAAGGTGCGCAGGCTCGCGGAGGAGTCTCTCGCCGCCAACGGGCTTGAGCTGGAGAGCGTCGCCATCGTCGATCTCGACCAGACCAGCCTCGAATATTTCGATCCGTCCAACGCCTTCGACGCTGAAGGCCTGACGCAGCTGACGGAATCGATCGAGACCCGCCGCCGGATGCGCAACGAGATCGAGCAGCGTACGCTGGTCGATATCCGCAACCAGAATCTCGACACCCAGCGCAAGGTGCTGGAGATCGACCGCGACACCGAATATGCCCGCCTCGAACAGGAGCGCGAGGTCGAGATCCGCCGCGCCGCGCAGCGTTCTGAGCTGGCCATTGAGCGAGCATTGCGTGATCAGGAATCCGAGCAGGCACAGCTTTCGTCGCGCGAAGCTGTCGAAAAATCGCGCCTCAACCAGGAGCGCAACATCACCGAAGAGCGCATCAAGAGCGAGGAAGACACGCAGCGCCGCGAGATCGCGCGCCGCCGTTCGCTCGACGAGACCGAGATGAAGATGCGCGAACTGACCGAGCGCGAGCAGATCGCGCTCGAACTGTCGCTGGAAAAGGCCCGCATCGAGCGCGAGGGCGCGCAAAGCAAGCTGGAGATAGAACGCAAGAAGCTGCTCGAGGTCACCGAGTTGGAACGCCAGATCGCGCTCGCCGAAAAGGCACTGGAAGTGACCAGGGCCGAGGCAGAAAAGCGTCGCGCCGAGATCGTCGAGAACCAGGCGACCGAGACGGCGCGCATCGCGCAGGAGCGGGTCGTCGACGAGGTCCGCATCGAACGCGAGCGCCATCTCGAAGCCCTACAGATCGCCAAGCGCCAGGCTTTCGAGGAGGCCGAGATTTCAGCCAGCGAGGAGGTCGAGCGCGCCCGCATCACCACCGAGCGCGGCATCGAGGAAGCGCGGCTGATCAAGGATCGCGATATCAGGCAGATGGGCGTGGAGCGCGACCAGAAGATCGAGATCGCCGAGATCCAGAAGGCGATCGACATCGCCAAGAAGACGCAGGAGCGTTCCTCGGCGATCGCCGCCTCCGAAGCCGTGCGCGCCAAGGCCGTCCAGGCCGAGGAACAGGCTTTCACCGCCCGCGAACGCGAGATCGCCGAGCGCCGCAAGCTGACCGACCTGATAGGCGCACAGCGCGAGGCCGAGCGCGAGGCGCTGCGCATCACATCCGCAGCGGACGCCGAGATGAAGGCGGCGAAGAGCCTGGCGGAAGCGCAGAAGATCGCCGCCGTCGCGTCGGCCGAGTCGGAGAAGATCCACGCCCTTGCCGCCGCGCAGCGCTACGAGGTCGACGCCGCCGGCCACCGCCAGCTCAACGAGGCCGAGAACATCCTTTCCGAAGGCGCGCGGGCCGGTCGCCTGCGCGGCAAATTGCTCGACCACATGGAAGGCATCATCCGCGAGAGCGTCAAGCCGATGGAGAAGATCGACGGCATCAAGATACTGCATGTCGATGGCCTCAACGGTGGCACCGGCGGCAACCGCAACGTCACCGACGAGGTGATCGACTCCGCGCTGCGCTACCGGGTGCAGGCGCCGATGATCGACAATCTGATGAAGGAGATCGGCATCGAGGGCGGCTCGCTCGGCCGTATGACCGACGTGCTGCGCGACGCCAAGGACATTTCCAGCCTGACCCGCGACAAGAAGGGCAAGGGCAAGGCTGCCAAGGACGACGATGACGACCGCGATCACTGAGGTGAGGGGGGTGCTTCCTTGCGCTTCGTTGGGCCGTGCGAGACGACGTCTTGCGCCTGATTGCCAAGTGGTTCCCCCACTCCGTCGCTGCTTCGCACCGCCACCTCTCCCCCCTCCGGAGGGAGAGGAAAGGAGCCTGCCGCGGATGGCTCGCGCCCTTCCTCTCCCCCGTCGAGCGGGGGAGAGGTGTCGAGCGAAGCTCGACGGAGTGGGGGTCGACCTGGCGTGGCGCGAGACAATGCATGCGCGGACTGCCATGCCCGCAACCGGCTCGCAAGCATGACCAAGGTCTATGTCTCCTCGGTCATTCCTGCGCCGGCGGCGGAAGTGTGGAAGCTCGTGCGCAACTTCAATGCATTGCCGAGCTGGGCGCCGTTCGTCGCCGACAGCCGCATTGAGCAGAATGCGCAACCCGACCAGATCGGCTGCATCAGGAGTTTCACGCTCAGGGACGGCGGCCGCATCCGCGAAAGGCTTCTGGCGCTGTCCGACTACGACCTGTCCTGCAGCTATGCGATCCTCGAAAGCCCGATGGCGGTGGAGAACTATGTCGCCACCCTCTCGTTGACGCCGATCACCGACGGCAATCTGACGCTCGCCGAATGGCAGGCGGAGTTCGACTGCGCGCCGGACCGCGAGGCCGCCCTGATGCACCAGATCGGCAATGGCGTGTTCCAGACCGCCTTGACCGCGCTGAAACACCGGTTCGGGCGCTGACGCCGGCAGATGGTCAAGGTTTGCCAGAGCACGATCATCGAGGCGCCGGTCGACGAGGTCTGGGCGATCCTGCGCGATTTCAACGGCCATGACCGCTGGCATCCGGCGATCGCTTTCAGCGAGATCGAGGGCGGCGAGCCGGTCGATGCGGTTGGCGTGGTGCGCCATTTCCGGCTGAACGACGGCGGCGAGTTGCGCGAGCAATTGCTGGCGCTGTCCGACAAGGACCGGCGGTTGAGCTATTGCCTGCTCGAAGCACCGCTACCGCTAATGGGCTATGTCGCCTCGCTTAGGCTGAAGCCGGTGACCGACGGCGATGCTACTTTCTGGGAGTGGCGCTCCGAGTTTCAGCCGCCGGCGCATCGCCGCGACGAACTGGTCAGGCTGGTGACCGAAGACATCTATCAGACCGGCTTCGCGGCGGTGCGCAATCTGCTGCGGCGCCGGAGCACGGGCTCACCAGTCGAGACGAGATCGCCTCGAGTGGTTGTCGAGCCGACTCCATCGGTGAATGTACGGCATTCCGCGTCAATGGTCGCGGCAGGCCAGGCCGCAACGACCCGTGCGATCGTCGTCGAGCGCTATGGCGGGCCGGAGGAGTTGCAGTTCAAAGAGATCGGACTGCCGCCGCCCACGCCGAACGAGGTGCGGATCCGCCATACGGTGATCGGCGTCAATTTCATTGACGTCTATTGCCGAACCGGGTTTTTCGACCTCCTGCAGCCGCCCGGCGTGCCGGGCATGGAAGCGGCCGGCGTCATCGAGGCGGTTGGGCCGGCGGTGTCGGGCTTTTCGGTTGGCGACCGCATCGCCTATGCCTGTCCGCCGGTCGGCGCCTACAGGGAGCGGCGCAACATGGCGCCTGAACTGCTGGTCCATCTCTCGGACGACATTGCCGATGAGATCGCCGCCGCCTCGCTGCTCAAGGGCGTCAGCGCCAGTTTCCTGCTGCATGATGTCCACGCGGTGAAGCCAGGCGATATCGTGCTCATCCATGCGGCGGCCGGCGGCATCGGCCAATTGCTGGTGCAATGGGCTCGTCATCTCGGCGCGACGGTGATCGCGACGGTGTCGAGCGACGACAAGGCGCGCATCGTCGAGCGTCTCGGCGCGCACCATGTCATCGTCTACACCCGCGAGAACTTCGCAGACGCCGTCATGCGGCTGACAGCGGGCAGGGGTGCCGATGTCGCCTATGACGCGGTCGGCAACGACACATTCGCCGGCTCGCTCGCGGCTTTGGCCGTGCGCGGCCATCTCGTCAGCTTTGGCCAGGCTTCCGGACCGATCGGCAATTGGGATATCGGCCGCTTCGCGTCGAAGTCGCTGACCGTCTCGCGGCCCAACTATGCCCATTACACCGACACGCCGGAAAAGCTTGCGCCGCACGTCGCCAGGTTCTTCCAGGCACTTCGCCAGGGCGTGGTCCGCGTAGAGGCGCCGACGCGTTACACCCTCGCCAACGCCGCCGATGCGCACCGCGATCTGGAAGCCCGCCGCACCACTGGAGCCCTGATCCTGCTGCCGTAGCTGAGGGCACCAAGCCCGAGTTTCATTTTTGAGCGTCAATAAATAATTTGACGCGCGAAACTCTTTTGCGTTGTAGTGGAAACGCGAAAATTTGACTGAACAAATTTGGTCAAGCAAAGCTGCCCCACGGCAACGGCCGCAGGACTGATTCTGGCCGGACCGAGAAGGTTGGCGGGCGCGGGCAAAGGAATATCGATGGCGGAGAAGACCCACCGCACGATGGATGATTTCGCCAGGGCGTCCGGCGTGTCGCGGCCGACCCTGTCGAAATATTTCGACGATCCGGCGAGCGTGAAGCCGGCGACGCGGGCGCGCATCGAGGCGGCACTTCGATCCTCGGACTATCAGCCCAACGTTTTCGCGCGCAATCTCAACCGCAAACGCACCCGCAATGTCGGCATCGTCGTGCCGGCGCTCACCGATCCGTTCTATGCCGAGATGGTCAGCCGCATCGAACTGCGCTGCCGCGACGAAGGTTTCTGGCCGATCGTCATCTCCTCGCACGGTTCGCCGAAACTGGAGGCGGAATCAGTCAAGACGCTGTTGTCGCTGAAGGTCGCCGGCGCCATCATCGCTCCGCTGGGATCAGTCTCCGAACCGGGCGTCTTCGAGCGAATGAGCGAGGACATTCCAATCGTCTATTTCGACACCTACATCGAAGGCGATACGCCTTTCGTCGGCAACGACAACCACCAGAGCACCTCGACCATCGTCGACTATCTCTGCCGGTCCGGCGAACCGCCGGTCTATGTCGACATTCCGCACGTCAACCACAATTCGGGCGAGCGCCTGCAGAGCTATATCGAGACGATGCGGGCCGCCGGCCTTGAACCGGTCGTGCTCGAGGCGGCAGGCGGCTACAACTGGGATTTCGAGCGCATCGGCCATGAATGGATGGAGCGCACGCTCGAGAAAGGCGGACTGCCGGCGCGCACGCTGCTGTGCGCCAATGACCGTCTCGCCTTCGGCGTCATGGCGGCCGCCTTTTCGCGCGGGCTGAAGATCGGCCGCCGGGCCGATTGCGACTTCCGCGTCGCCGCCCATGACGACCATCCGCTGAGCCGCTACACCTGTCCGGCGCTGACCACCATGGCGCAGGATTTCGCCGCCATGGCCGGCCGCAGCGTCGAGATGCTGCTGGCCTTGCTGGACGAGGCCGACCCGCCCGGCCAGGGCCTCACACGCAACGTCAAGCTCGGCGCGACGCTGGTGATGCGTCAGTCGGCCTGAGCGGGCGTCTGCAGTTTGAGCCAGGCCGCCGCCTCGCTCACCGCTTGTCGCGCGGCTAGAATGTGGCGGCCCATCGAGACGAAGCCGTGGATCTGGCCCGGCCATTCTCGCAGGACCATCGGCACGCCTTCGGCGCGCAGGCGTTCGGCATAGGCCGCGCCTTCGTCGGCAAGGATGTCGTGTCCGGCGACCGCGACAAATGCGGGTGCGGCGCCGGCAAGGCTTGACGCCAGCAGCGGCGAGACGCGCCAGTCCGAGATGTCGTCCGGTTTTCGCACATAATGGTCGCGAAACCAGGCCATGGTGGCGGCGGTGAGCCCGAAGCCGTCGCCGAAACGCCGGTAGCTGTCCGCGGTCTGGCGGGCATCGGTGTTGGGATAGATCAGGATCTGCGCGGCAAGCGGCGGCGCCAGTCCGTCGCGGGCAAGCAACGCCAGAACGGCGGCGAGGTTGCCGCCGGCGCTGTCGCCTGCGACGCTGATGGCGGCTGGGTCGATGCCCAGTTCGCCGGCATTCTCCGCCATGAAGCGGAGCGCCGCCGCGCAATCCTCGAGCCCGGCGGGAAATTTGTGCTCCGGCGCCAGCCGGTAATCGGGGCAGACCACGACGGCGTTGCCCAGATTGGCGAGCCATCGGCAGATCTCATCATGCGAGGAGAGATTGCCCACGACCCAGCCGCCGCCATGCAGATAGAGCACGGCGCGCGCCCCAGTCCGCGGCGCGCCGATGCCGCGATGGATGCGGATCGCGACTGGGCCGTTTAGCCCGTCGATCTCTTGCTGTGCGGTCGCCGCCACCGGCTCGTGCTCGCCCTGCTGTGTTGGGAAGGAAGCGTCATAGGCGGCCCGCGCTGCCGCAACACTGCCGTTCTCGAACGGCTCGCCACCGGCCGCACGGCCGATTTCGAGGACACGCAAAGCATCAGGATCGAGTGTCATCCCCACCTCCATCACGCCCGTGCCTAGGCGAGCAGGCTGCTTGCCTCGTCCTCGGTCAACAGCGCCGGCTGGATGACGTCACCGGTAACGGTGACCGAGCTCTTCGTTTCGCCCGAGCGCAGGATCGCTTCCATGATCTCCAGCACATGCAGCGCCAGATTGCCGGAGGCGCGGGGTGTGGCGCGTGTCTTCAGCGAGCGCACCAGATCGGCGACACCGAGCATGCGGTAATTGGCGCGGTCGGGCGCCGCGTAAGGCCAGTTGCGGGCGCCGTAAAGTTCGCCTTCGCTGGCGAAATCCTTCCACTCGGCGCCGCGTTCGGACAGCGAGACGGTGCCACCGAACGTGTCGGGATCGGGCAGGCGCAGCGAACCTTCCGTGCCATGCAGTTCGATTGGATGGTTGGAGTGCTTGAAGACGTCCCATGACGCGCCGAAGGTGACGGTGGCGCCGGAGCGGAATTCCAGCAGCGACAGCACGTTGGTCGGCGTGCCGACCTTGAAGCTGGTGTTCTTGAACGGCCCCTCGGCGGTGATCAAGCGTTCCTCCTGGCCGCGCGTCGCCATCGCCATGACGCGCGCGACGGGGCCAAGCAGATTGACCAGCATGGTCAGATAATAGGGCCCCATGTCGAACACCGGGCCGCCGCCCGGCTGGTAGTAGAATTGCGGGTTCGGGTGCCAGTGCTCCATGCCGCGCCCCATCATGAAGGCGGTGCCGGTGACCGGGCGGCCGATCGCGCCCTCATCCATCAGACGGCGCGCCCGGCGTCCGGCGGCACCGAGGAAGGTATCGGGGGCCGAGCCGAGCAGCACACCGCGCTTGGCCGCCTCCGCCACCAGGCGGCGACCGTCGCCGGCCGATGTCGCCAGAGGCTTTTCGGTGAAGACGTGTTTTCCTGCCGAAAGCGCTGAGAACGAAATGTCGAAATGTGCGGCAGGAATGGTCAGGTTGAGGACGAGATCGATCTCGGGGTCGGCGAGCAGCGCATCGACGCCCAGTGCCTTGATGCCATATTCCTTGGCTCGCAACGCTGCCATGTCGGCCGAGATATCGGCGCAGGCGCGCAGCTCGATGCCGCCGAAAAGCGCGGCATTGCGCAGGTAGGTCATTGAGATGTTGCCGCATCCGATGACGCCGATTGCGAGCTTCGTCTTTGATTTTGGCTGCATTTTTGGCCTTGCCTCCCAACTTCGTCATGCTCTGCCGGATCCGCTGCTCCGGCAATGGATCATCTTCGAAAAGCGCTATACAACATTTTAAATATTGACGCGCGTAAAATTTTTATAGAACATGCGAAAATACTGGCGCGATATCGGGAGGCTGCCAGCCCTAGAGCCGGATGATTTCAGGTCGTTTCGACCTGAAATCTGAATCCGCCTCTAAATCAAATAGTTAGAGCATGATGTCGTCCGAAAACCGCTTCGCACTTTTCGGCATCATGCTCTGGGAGGAGACGATGACAGACGTGAAAAAACGGCCGGCCGCCGATGCGAATCCCGTGGGGCATGCGCGCATGGATCTTTCCGTGGCGGCCAGGGGCCGCGACGGGGTCAGGCATAGATCACCTTGGCCCCGGTCCTATCAAGCTGGCTGCGTATCGGGCCGGACAGGCCATCGTCGGTGATCACAACATCGACGCTCGACAGCGAAAATGCCTTGGAGGTTCCGCCGACGCCCCATTTGCTCGAATCCGCAAGCAGGACAACGCGCCGGGCCATGCGCACGAGGTTTCGTTTCGTTCGCGCCATGTCTTCGTTCACGTCGACCACATCCAGTGACGAGTCAATCGCATGCGCTCCAACAAAGACCTGATGCGCCACCAAGCCGCCGAGAGCCGCGTCGGCATCGGTGATCAGCGTGCTCACCGTGTCTGGATAGACGCGGCCACCGATCATGTGAACGTCGAGCCCGGGCCGATGCATCAGATGCTGCACGATATTCATCGCCGTGGCCGCGACCACGACATTGCTGAGCGGCGGTAACAGCATGGCAACCTGCATCAATGTCGAGCCGCCGTCGAAGATGACCGATTGGTTGTCCTCGAACAGCTCTATCGCCGCCCGGGCGATGCGCTTCTTTGCATCGAGGTTCGTTTGCATCCGCCGGGCGAACGCGGCCGTGGTTGAATCCGTGGTCCGGGTCACCGCCCCTCCACGGGTCTTGGTCAGCAGTCCCTTGCGGTCCAGTATTTCGAGGTCGGAGCGCACCGTGACTTCCGACACGCCAAAATCGTCCGACAGGTCCTTGATGCGAACCTGTCCGCTGCGTTGCACTTCACCCAGGATCGATTGGCGTCTCTGCTCCGACAACATTGCCCTGTCCTTGCCTCCATGTGCCAAGCGATCGCCCTGGCCTCGGTTCACTCTACCGAAAATATGCGAATTCGAAAGATTTCGAAAGATTGCATTTATCCTTTCTTTCGAAAACACTGGGTCCAGTATTTTGAAGTCAATCGATTGGAGAGTTTTGGACTCATGAGCCTCGGAACCAAGGTGCGCCTGGCGCGCCTCTTCTCACATCCATCGGGGAATCTTTTTGGCGGCGCGGTCGACCACTTCGTCGGCTATGGCGACGTGCGCAAAGGCGGCCTTGCCGACCTGCCGGGCGCGCTTGCACGCGTCATGATGGGCAAACCCGACTACGTCAGCATCCAGCCCGGCACCGCGCGCCATCTGTGGCCGCAATATGCGGGCAAGGCTGCCCTGGTGATCCAGGCCGGCTGCTTCACCCCGGACGATCGCATCAGTGAACTGATTGCAACACCCGAGGATGCGGTGCGCGCTGGCGCCGATGCGTTGGCCGTGGCCATTCCGGTGCGCGGCGCGACCGAGGGCAAATACATACGCTGGCTGACCGATTCGGTGAATGCGGCGGCCCGCTACGGCATGCCGGTGGTGGCGCATATCTACCCGCGCGATTTCACCGACGGGGCAAAAATCGTCTTCACTCCCGACGAGATCGCCTATGCCGCACGCATCGGCTACGAGTCCGGCGTCGACGTCATCAAGATCGGCTACACGGGCGATTTCGAGTCGTTCCGGGAGACCGTGCGGACCTGCCCGGTGCCGGTTGTGATCGCCGGTGGTCCGAAGACCGACACGCTGCTCGGCGCGCTTCAGCAGACGGCGGACGCCATCCGTGCCGGCGCGCGCGGTGCCGTGGTGGGCCGCAATCTCTGGGGGCATGGCGATCCTCAGAAGGCGGCTCTTGCCTTTCGCGGCGTCATCCATGACGGCTTGTCGGCGCAAGACGCCCTGGCGAAAGCGGGGGCCTGAACGATGCCCACCGTCCCCTCGATCCTCGGCTTCGGCGCCATTGCGATCGACGACATCGTCTATGTCGATCAGCCGTTGTCTGCGGGCAAGGGGAAGGTGCTGCAAAGTGCCCGGGCTTTCGGGGGAAATGTCGCGACGGCCCTTGCCGCCGTCGCGCGGCTCGGCGGAAGCGCCGGGTTCGTCGGATGGCTGGGCAATGCCGCCGACGACGCCGTGCTGTGCGATCTCATTGAGAGCGGTGTTGAAACCGCATTCGCGCCGCGCCACCCGCACGCGCGCCCGGTGCGCTCGCGCATCACCGTCGGTTCGGATGGGGAGCGGTTCATCGCGTATGACGACGAAGCGATGCTGGGCACCGCGCCGGACTTTCCGGACGAGGTTCTCAGCCGCGCGACCGTCCTGATCGTCGACGGCTATGCGATCCGGTCGCTGGATGTCGTGGCTCGGGCTCGCGATCTCGGCCTTGCGATCCTTGGCGATATCGAATGGAGCGGCGGCCCGGCCACGGAGCGGCTGATTGCGCTCTGCGACCACCTCATTCTTCCCCTGGGCTTTGCGCGGACCGCTACGGGCTGCCGATCGCCCGCCGAGATGCTCGATGCATTGTGGTCGCCGTCGCGATCCGCCGTCGTTCTGACCGATGGCGGCAGGGGCGTGTACTATCGCGGACGCGGAGAGACAGGGCTCTGGCACTTGCCCCCGCACCGGGTTGCCGTCGTCGATACGACCGGCGCCGGTGACTGCTTTCACGGCGCCTATGCCCATGCATTGACGCGCGGCGCCGACACCGCGGGCCGGGTGGCATTCGCTGCCGCGGCGGCGGCCCTTTCGATAACGGGGCATGGCGGGCGCGAGGCACTTCCGACGAATGACCAGGTCACAGCACTGCTGGCATCGACGAACGCGCCGTCGGCGGTCGAACTCAGATATGCGCAACTCGATACCGGGACATAGCCTGAAACGATCCGAGGAAACATTTTCACAGGTGAAAATAGGCCAAGGAGAATAACAAAATCAGCGGCTTAGACTTGTGGAGGGAGGAATATGGCAGAAGTCGTTCTTGAGAATATCTGCAAGACATACGGGAACAATTTTCACGCAATCGACCAATTGAACCTGTCGGTCAAGGACGGCGAGTTCTTGATACTCGTCGGGCCGTCCGGCTGCGGCAAATCCACCGCGTTGCGGATGATCGCGGGACTGGAGGATGTCACCAGCGGCAGCCTCCGGATCGGTGGCGTCGACGTCGTCGACATGCCGCCCAAGGACCGTGACATCGCAATGGTCTTCCAGAGCTATGCCCTCTACCCGCATATGACGGTGTTCGAAAACATCGGCTTTTCGATGCGGCTGGCAGGCAAGTCGAAGGCCGAGCGCAAGAAGCGCGTCGACGAGATCGCCAAGACCCTTCAGCTGACGTCGCTGCTGGACAGCAAACCCGCCAACCTTTCCGGCGGACAGCGTCAGCGCGTCGCCATGGGCCGCGCCATGGTGCGCGAGCCGGCTGCCTTTCTCATGGACGAACCGCTTTCCAATCTGGACGCGAAACTGCGCGTGCAGATGCGTGCTGAAATCACCAGCCTGCAAAAGCAGCTCGGCGTCACCACCATATACGTGACCCACGACCAGATCGAAGCGATGACGATGGGCGACAGGGTCGCGGTGCTGAAAGGCGGTGTGCTGCAGCAGGTCGATACCCCCAAGAGGCTCTATGAATCGCCGGTGAACGCCTTCGTTGCCGGCTTCATCGGTTCTCCCTCGATGAATCTTTTCGAGGCGACCCTGACTGGCGACGAACTGATGGCCGGAGCCTTTGCCATCCGGCTGCAGGATGCGGCCTTCGTGCGCAGGCCGGGTTTGAGGTCGTATGCGGGGCGCAAGGTCGTGTTCGGGATCCGGCCGGAGCATCTCTATGACAGCAGCCTGGAATCCGGCCGCAAGTATCAGACGATATCGGCAAAGGTGACGTCGATCGAAGAGCTCGGGTCCGAACACATCGTCCATCTGAACATCGACGCGGTCCGGGTGGACTCCGGCGATCCGGACGCGGTGCAGGATTTCGGCCTGACGTCGAACGCGGTGGCGAAATTCGAACCGGACAGCGCAGTCCGCCCCGGTTCGGAAATCCGGTTGGCCCTGGATGATACCAAGCTCCATTTCTTCGATCCCGAGACGCATCTGGCGATCTGAAGATCTGTGGCGGAGCCTGCAGGCGGGAGCGAGGCGCCTGCGAAAGTACGAGGAAGAAGACTTCTGAATGAAGCAGACGATCGGCTGCATTGTGCGGTCGATCCTAGAGAAGGAGGAGAAAAAAATGACGTTTCGGATAAAACCCGCGATGCTGAGAATGGCCGCGGCAGCATGGTTGCTTGGCGCAACCGCCGCCATGGCGGACACCACGCTGGAATTCACCCAATGGTGGGAGCCTGAGCTGCCCGCAGGCTCCTTGCGGAAAATCATGGACGATTTCGAGGCCGCGAATCCCGGCATCAAGGTGACGCTGGTCAGCGGTCCCTATGCGACCACGCGAGACCAGATCTCGGTCGGCGCCGCCACTGGAACGCTCAGCGACGTCGTCGGTCTCGACGGCGCCTGGGTGAACAATCTGAACGCGCAGGGTGCGCTGGCCGACATGAACCCGATGATGGATGCGAGCAAGTTCGACAAAGCCCAAGTCGCCGACATCATCAAGGTGGACGGCAAGGCGGTGATGTTTCCCGTCGCTTCCTTCGTCTATCCTGTCTTCGTCAATCTGGACCTCGCCGCCCAGGCAGGCGTGACCAAGCTGCCCTCGACCCGTGCGGAGTTCCTTGAAGCCGCCAAGAAGATGACGCACCCCGACAAGAACCAGTATGGCTGGGTATTGCCGCTGTCGCTGCAAACGCCATCCGGCGTCCAGAACGACATGATGTCGTGGGTCTGGGCATCGGGTCAATCGATGATGGCGGACGGCAAGCCCGCCCTTGAGGGCAAGCCGGTCGTGGATATGCTCTCCTTCGTCAAATCGCTCAACGACGCGGGCACCATCTCGCCCGGCATTGCCACCAAGACCGAGCAGGAAAAGGTCGAGGAATTCGTCAACGACCGGGTCGGGATGATGGTCGACTCGCTCGCGCATGTGAACCTCATCCGCAAACGCAATCCCAAGCTGAACTTCGACATCATCCCGGTTCCGGTCGTGGAGGGCTATACGGGCAAGCGCGGCCTTCCCTATGCCTCATGGGGCATCGGCATCTCCGCGAGCTCAAAGCATCAGGAAGAGGCCTGGAAGCTCGTCCAGTACTTGATGAGCGAGAAGGTCAACGCCAAGCTGGTGTCGCTGGCCAATGCCTTCCCGGGCAACGTCAACGCCAAGCCCGATTTCGTGACCTCGGACAAGGCTTTCGCCAAGGCTTTCGAGATCTTCAAGACCGGCTATCTCGCCAACGAGTTCACCGGCCTGCCGGTGGCTGAAGACCTAATGACCCAGTTCGACGTGCAAGCCCAGAAGATGCTTGCTGGCGAGCAGTCTCCGGAACAAGCCGCCGCCGCCGCTCAAAAGGGCTGGATGGCGAAATTCTGATCCGGCTGTTCCCATCTGCTATCTTCAACCGGGTGGCCTGGCTTCGGGCAGGCCACCCGGCAACAACGGATCGGCAATTTGAGATGGACCTGTTTTTGAAGCTTACCTTCTCTTGAAGGCGTATCCCAAGGTTGGCACATGACCCGGCAAAAGCGCTCCCACCACAAGCTGAAACGAGCGGTCGCACCCTACCTCTATCTGTCGCCCTCGCTGCTCATAATCGGGCTGCTGATGCTGCTGCCGATGGTGACGGTGATTGGCTACTCGTTCCAGAACAGCGCGGTGCTGCGTCGTGACCCATCCTTTGCCGGACTGAAACACTACGAGGCGATCTTCGACGACCCCGTGTTCTGGGCTTCGCTGTGGCACACGCTCTACTTCACATGCATGAGTGTCATTTTCCACATGACCATCGGCATGGTCTTCGCGCTCATGCTGAACAGCGACCGCATCAATCCGACGCTGCGCAATATTCTGCGCGTGCTTTACATACTGCCCTGGCTGTTCACCGCGGTGATCATCGCCGTGATCTGGCGCCTGCTGCTCGAGCCGAACGGTGTCGTGAACAGCATTCTCATGCAATTGGGCATCATCGGTTCCAAGGTCGAATGGTTTTCCTCGCCCGAGACCGCGCTGCACGCCGTCACCTTCGCCAATATCTGGGCGGGCTATCCGCTCTTCATGGTCAGCCTGCTCGCAGGCCTGCAGGGCATTCCCAAGGATTTCTACGAGGCCGCCGATATCGACGGGGCGAAGGCCTACCAGAAGCTGATCTTCATCACTATCCCGCAGCTGATGCCGATCATCATCAGCATCTCGCTGCTCGACTTCATCTGGACCATGCAGGTCTTTCCGTTGATCTGGATCACGACAGGCGGCGGTCCGATCTACTCGACCGAGGTGCTGAGCACCTACACCTACAAGCTGGCATTTTCGAGCTACAACCTGTCGCAGGCGTCGGCGAGTGCCGTGGTCATCCTGCTGATCTCTCTCGGCCTGACGCTGTTGTACATCCGCTATCAAAAGGCTCGGTAGTCACCATGAGGAAAAGGCACACGCCGAAAGACAGGCTGATCACCGTTGCGCTCCATCTAGCGCTTGCAGCGGGGCTCTTTTTCGCGGCCTTCCCGATCTACTGGATGCTGAGCAGCTCGTTCAAATCGAATACCGAAATCTTTGCCCTGCCGCCAACCATCCTGCCAAAGGCCTTCACGCTTGAAGCCTATGCAGCCATCCTTGGCGACCCGGTAAAGCTGCGCTTCTTCTTCAACAGCTACTTCGTGGCCGGAGCAGTGACCGTGCTGACGGTGCTGATCGCCCTGCTTGCGGCCTACGGGTTCAGCCGCTTCAACTTCCGCGGCAAGGGCAGCCTGAACACACTCATCATCAGCACGCAGACGATCCCGCCGATCACGCTTTTGATCCCCTTCTTCGGGCTTGTCGTCTCATACGGTATCTTCGATACCTACATCGCACTGATCCTGACTTACCTGGTGTTTACACTGCCCTACGCGATCCTGTTGATGACGGGATATCTGAACACCTTGCCCCGCGATCTCGACGAAGCGGTGGCTGTCGACGGCGGCAGCAGCTGGACAGCGCTTTGGCGGGTGATCGTCCCGATTTCACTGCCTGGTATCGTGGCGACGTCGGTCTACACCTTCCTGTTGTGCTGGAACGAGTTCCTCTTCGCACTCACGCTGACAAAGTCGACCTCCATGCGCACCGTCCCGATCGGCATCCAGCTGTTGATGGGGCAGCACGCCTTCGAATGGAACCAGATGATGGCGATGAGCGTGCTTGGCTCTCTACCGCTCTTGCTCATCTACCTCGTTGCCCAGAGGTACTTCCTCGCCGGCATGACCGCGGGCTCGGTCAAATAGGATGTCCCTCCCACGGCGACGCAGACTGGTATCAAGGAATAAGCGGTATCAAGGATTGAAAGGATGAACGTGAAAGACCTCAAAGTCGGCTGCCAGACCTTTACCTGGGAAATGCTCGGCGACCGTTTTACCGGCGGCCCCGACGATCTGTTGAAGGCGATTTCCGATGGCGGCTACTCCGGTATCGAGATCACCGACACCATGATCGGCCGCTACGCCGGCCGGCCGTCGGAGTTCGCCGCCGCGCTGAAGTCGTCCGGCCTGACGCTGGTCTCCTTCGCCTTCGGTTCGAACAGCGGGTTTACGCTGAAGGATCAGATCGGCGCCGACCTCAAGGCGGCGCAGCGCTGGATCGATTTCGCCGCCGCCTTTCCCGGCGCGCTGGTGTCGATGGGTTCGGCAACCGTGGTGTCCGACGGGCCGCGCGACGACAAGTTCGCCATCGCCGCGGAGGTCTACAACAGAGCCGGCGAGCTCGGCCGCAAGGCCGGCGTCCAGGTGGCGGTGCATCCGAGCTCGCACCACAACACGCTGCTGTTCGACCGCGCCGACTATGACAGGATCTTTGCCTTGCTCGACCCCGACCTGGTCGGCTGGGTGCCGGATACCGGTCATATATTGCGCGGCCATAAGGACATGGCCGACACGCTGCGCACCTATCGCGACCGCATCCGCTATATCCATTTGAAGGACGTCGACGCCAAGGGCTCCTGGGCGATGCTGGGCAAGGGCGTCTGCGACACGCCGGCGGTCATCGAGATCGCGAACACCGCGCCGCGCTTCAACGGCTGGCTGGTGCTGGAAGAGGAATCCGAAACGGCCGCCGCCGATCCCGCCGGCGCGGTCAAGACCAACCGCCAGACAATGCGCAGCTACGGCGCCTGAAGAACGAGACGATGATCAAGAAACAAGACAGACGCCTGAGAGTTGGTGTGCTCGGCTGCGGCCCCATCGCGCAGTTCGCGCATCTGCAATCCTGCGCCAAGGCCGGCAATGCCGATCTCTACGCCATGTGCGACGCGGCCCCCGACTTGCTCGCCCGCATGGGCGCCACCTACGAGCCGCAAAAGATGTATGCCGATTATGACGCCATGCTCGCCGATCCCGAGCTGGAGGCGGTGATCGTTGCCACCTCGGACGCCTATCACGTGCCGATGTCGATCAAGGCGCTCGACGCCGGCAAACATGTTCTGTGTGAAAAGCCGATCGGCACCTCTGTCGAGGAAGGCGAGGCGCTCGCCGCGGCGGTGAAGCGTTCGGGCAAGGTGCTGCAGGTCGGCCACATGAAGCGCTTCGATCCGGCGCTGGAGGCCGCGCGCGACTTCGTCCGCGATGAGATGGGCGAGGTGCTGGCGCTGAAGGCCTGGTACTGCGATTCCACCCACCGCTACACCAACACCGACGCCATTCAGCCGCTGCCCGTCACCAGCAAGCTGGCGAGGAAACCTTCGGGCAATCCGAAGGCGGATCTCAGGCAATATTTCATGCTGGCGCACGGCTCACATCTCGTCGACACGGCCCGCTTCCTGTGCGGCGAAATCCTTGCTGTCCGCGCGCGCCTCAACGAACGCTTCGGCGCCTATTGCTGGTTCGTCGAAACCGAATTCGCCAGCGGCGCGCTCGGCCATCTCGACCTGACCGTCGCCGTGCGCATGGACTGGCATGAAGGTTTCCAGCTCTATGGCGAGAACGGTTCGGTCATCGCCAAGACATTCAACCCCTGGTATTTCCGCGCCAGCGAGGTCGATATTTTCCACGAAAAGGACGCCACCTCGCGCAAACCGCTCGGCGCCGATGGTCATTTCTTCCGCCGCCAGTTGGAAGGCCTTGCCGACACCGTGCTGAACGGCACGCCGATGCGTGGCGCCAATGTCGAGGACGGCATCGCCTCGATTCGCGCCATGGTCGCCATTGCCCGCTCAGTGGAAACGGGCGAGCGGGTCGGACTCGCCTCCGTTTCGGGTGCGGTCTGATGCGCCTCGGCATCTTCGCCAAGACGTTTGCGGGCACTGACCCCGCCGCCGTGCTGGCCGCGGTGAAGCAGGCCGGATATGAGACGACGCAGTTCAATCTTGCCTGCGCCGGCCTGCTGTCTATGCCGGATGCGGTACCAGCGGATGCCATCGCTTCCATCCGCGCTGCCGCACAATCATCAGGCGTTTCGCTTGCGGCACTCTCTGGCACCTACAATATGGCGCATCCCGACAGGGCCGTGCGCGACGATGGCCTCCGGCGCCTCGCCGTCGTCATCAAGACGGCAGCATCCCTTGGCATCCCGCTGGTCACGCTCTGCACCGGCTCGCGTAATATTGCCGATCAATGGGCCTATCATCCCGAAAATGCCACGCCTTCCGCCTGGTTCGACATGGCTGCCGAAATGGGCAAGGCCCTGGCGCTGGCCGAGGATGCCGGCGTCGATCTCGGCATCGAGCCTGAGCAGGCCAACATCGTCACCTCGGCCAGGGACGCGACGCGCCTGATCGCCGACATGCGCTCGAAGCGCTTGAAGATCGTGCTCGACCCGGCCAACCTGTTCGACTACGCGACGCCCGGCGAAGCGCGCGCCATCGTCGCTGCCGCGATCGACGAAGCCGCCAGCCACATTGCCATGGCACACGCCAAGGACCGCCATGGTGACGGCCGCTTCGCCACGTCAGGGCAAGGCATTGTCGATTTCCCGGATTTCGTCTCGCGGCTGAAGGCCGTGGGTTTCGACGGCGCGCTCGTCACCCATGGGCTGTCCGCCGATGAGGCGCCCGATGTCGCTGTCTTTCTGCGGGGGCTGCTCTGATGGGCGCCGCGCCGACGATCATGCGGCGCGACGATGCCGCGCTTCGTGTCTTCGACACGGGGCAGGGCAGGCTTCCAATTATCTTCCAGCATGGCCTCGGCGGCGATGCCGCGCAGGTGGCGCAGAATTTTCCCGACGGCCCGTCACGCCGCCGGCTGACGGTCGAAAGCCGCGCGCAAGGTGGCTCCGGCGCCGGCAGCAAACGACCGTTCACGATCGCGATGTTCGCCGACGATGTACTGGCTGCCGCAGACGCGGCCGGCCTCGACCGCTTCGTTGCCGGCGGCATTTCGATGGGCGCGGCGATCGCGCTGCACCTCGCGAGCCGGCACCCCGACCGTATCCTTGGCCTGGTGCTCGTGCGTCCCGCCTGGGCCTTCGACGCAGCGCCACAAAACATGCGGCCTTACGTCGAAGTGGCGGAACTCATCCGCCGGCTCCCGCTGGCTGGAGCGCGCGAAACCTTCGCGTCCTCCGCGACATCGGCCCGCTTTCGCAGCGAGGCGCCGGACAATCTCGCCTCGCTGCTCGGCTTTTTCCAGCGCGAGAATGCGATCGTCTTCGCTGAGGTGATGCAGGCGATCGCCAATGATGGGCCTGGCGTGACGCGGGCGCAAGCCGCCAGCCTCGCAATACCCACGCTGGTCATCGGCAGCGGCATCGATCTCGTCCACCCCCTGGCGACCGCCCGCGATCTCGCCGAAACCATCCCAAATGCGGTCTTCGCCGAGGTGACGCCGAAGGCCATCGACAAGGAACGCCACTTCGCCGAAATCCGCGCCGCCATCGGCGGCTTTCTCGACAGACATTTCAACAAACAGGACCCATCATGACGTCAAAGCCCCTGTCAGGCCCGGCGGCCATCGCCGCATTGCCGCGCGATCGCTTGATCGCCGAATTCTCGCTCTGGTCAGCCAATCTCGCCAATTTCGAGAGCGATCTCAGGCGAATCGAACCCCATGTCGACCTGCATCACATCGATGTGGCGGACGGCCATTTCGCGCCGTCCTTCCTGTTCTTCCCCGATCTCGTCGCCCGCATCGCCGGGCTGACGGCCAAGCCCATCCATGTCCATCTGATGGTCGATGCGGGGATCGTCGAAGCGCAGACGCGGCAGTTCATCGAGGCCGGCGCCGACATGATCAGCGTCCATGCCGAGAACGGCGAGGCGGGATTGCGCGCCGTGCGGCTGGCCCGCGAACTCGGTGCCGAAGCCGGCGTCGTGCTGAGGCTGGAGACGCCGGTCGAGGCAGTAAAACCTTTCGTTTCCGAGGTCGCCTTCGTCACGCTGCTCGGCACCGCGATCGGCGTCAAGGGCCAGAGCCTGTCGGAGAAGGCCTGCGACCGGCTGGGTGCCGCCCGTGCCATTCTGCGGGAGGCCGGCCGCGAGGCGGCCGTCGTGCTTGCCGCCGACGGCGGTATCCGCCACGAGACCGTGCCGTTGCTGCGTGCCGCCGGTGCCGAAACCGTCGTTCTGGGCTCGCTCGCCTTCGGCGACAAGGATCTGGCCGGCCGCATCGGCTGGCTGCATGGGCTGAAGGTCGCGGCATGACCACTGAAGCCGCCCTTGCGATCGATCTTGGCGGCACCGAGCTTCGTGCCGCGCTGGTCGATCGTGACGGCAAGATCCTGGCCTTCGCCGCCGTGCCGACACAGGCGCAGGCCGGACCCGACGTGGTGATCGGCCAGATCGAGGCGCTGGCCGCGACCGTGCATGCCGAGGCGCCGGGCCTCGCCATTGTCGGCGTCGGCGTCGGCGCGCCGGGACCGCTCGACCCGCTGGCCGGCATTGCCGTTGGGCCGCCGACGCTGGCCGGCTGGCAGGACGTGCCGCTGGCCGACATCCTCGAGCGCCGGCTCGGCCTGCCGGTGCGGCTGGAGAACGACGCCAATGCGGCAGCACTTGGCGAATGGCGCTTCGGTGCCGGCCATGGCGCTCGCTCGCTGGTCTTCGTCACGGTGTCGACCGGCATCGGTGGCGGCGTCGTTGCCGACGGGCGCATCCTGCACGGCCGCCGTGGGCTGGCCGCCGAGATCGGCCATATGACCATCACCAATGAGGGCGAGCGCTGCGTCTGCGGCGTCGTCGGCTGTTTCGAGGCCATCGCCTCGGGAACCGCACTTGGCCGCCGTGCCAATGCGGCGACGTCGGCCTTCGACGGCTCGACGCTGCGGCGTCTCTCGGCCAATGCCGAGGTCACCGGCCGCCACGTGGTCGAGGCGGCGCGGCTGCGGGACGACCTCGCTCTGGCCTTGCTCGAGGAGGAGGCGCGCTGGCTGGGCGTCGGCTTCACCAATCTGCTGCACCTCTATTCGCCCGACGTGCTGGTCGTCGGCGGCGGCATCGCCAATGGTCTCGACCTGATGCATCCGGTCATCGAGGCGACCATCCGGCAACGCGCCATGCGCGCCTATCGCGACGTGCCGGTGGTGCAGGCGCAGCTCGGCCGTCATGCCGGGCTGGTCGGCGCCGCCAGCCTCGTCCTGTTCGATGATGGCAGCCTGGCCGCCCGCATGCCGGTCGGTCCAAGCACGTTTCCAGAAGCGAGGCGGGACCTCAGTGGCTGACACGTCAATCTAGAAATGGCCGGAGGCGCGATGCCTCCGGCCATTTGGTGTGCGACCGCGGATTACTCGGCGGGAACGACATCCGCCGGCAGGCTGTCGTCGGCCGTGCCGGCCAGGGCTCTCGCCAGCTTTGCTTCGTCGAGCTCGCCTTCCCAGCGGGCGACCACCAGCGTGGCGACGGCATTGCCGACGAAGTTGGTCAGCGCCCGGCACTCCGACATGAAACGGTCGACGCCGAGGATCAGCGCCATGCCGGCGACCGGCACCGAAGGCACGACGGAAAGCGTCGCGGCAAGGGTGATGAAGCCGGCTCCGGTGATGCCGGCGGCACCCTTGGACGAAAGCATCGCCACCAGCAGCAGCAGGATCTGGTCGCCCATCGACAGGTGGATGTTCGTCGCCTGGGCGATGAACAGCGCCGCAAGCGTCATGTAGATGTTGGTGCCGTCGAGGTTGAAGGAATAGCCGGTCGGGATGACCAGGCCGACCACCGAGCGCTTGGCGCCGGCCTTTTCCATCTTCTCCATCAGCGAGGGCAGGGCCGCTTCCGACGAGGAGGTGCCCAGCACCAGAAGCAGCTCTTCCTTGATGTAGCGCAGCAGCGACAGGATGGAGAAGCCGTTGTAACGGCAGACCGCACCCAGCACGACGAACACGAACAGCAGCGACGTTGCGTAGAAGGTGCCGACCAGCATGGCGAGGTTGATGACCGAGCCGATGCCGTATTTGCCGATGGTGAAGGCCATGGCGCCAAAGGCGCCGATCGGGGCGGCCTTCATCAGCACGCTGACCAGCTTGAACATCGGCGCCATCAGCGCCTGCAGGAAGTTGAGCACCGGAGCGCCCCTGTCGCCGACCAGCGCCAGCGCGATGCCGAACAGCACCGAGAAGAACAGCACCTGCAAGATATCGCCATCGGCGAAGGCGCCGACGATCGTGCCGGGGATGATGTTCATCAGGAAGCCGGTGACCGACTGGTCATGCGCCTTGGCGGCATAGGTGTTGACGGTGGAGGCATCGAGTGTTGCCGGGTCGATGTTGAAGCCGGCGCCCGGCTGCACGACATTGGCCACGACAAGGCCGATGATCAGCGCCAGCGTTGAGAAAGTGAGGAAGTAGAGCATCGCCTTGCCGGCGACGCGGCCGACCTTCTGCAGGTCGCTCATACCGGCGATGCCGGTCGCGACCGTCAGGAAGATGACCGGGGCGATGATCATCTTGACCAGTTTGATGAAGGCGTCGCCGAGCGGCTTCATGCTCTCGCCGACAGACGGATAATAGTGGCCGAGCAGGATGCCGACGGTGATCGCCACCAGCACCTGCACGTAGAGTTGGGCATAAAGGGGCTTGCGCTGCGCGGCGGCCGCGCGTGATTGGTCTGCGATGTGCATCGAACTCTCCCTGGCCGGATGGACGGAAACCGCCCTGCGTGACTTCTCCCATCGCGGCGTTCCGGTCGCCCGCCGCTGGAAGGAGTTTTGCAAGCGCTGTGCCAGATCGGGGAAAGCCCGGAATCCCTGGATTCCGGGCATTCTTCAGCGGCCTTTGGTGGAGGTTTGTGCGGATTTCCGCACGCGGAAAGTTTGCTTGGGCGGAATTTCGCATTAGAGTGACCTCTAACCCGCTAGCAAAGGGAGAGGACAGACGTCGCAGGCAGGCACCGATAGTGGCCCCACCGGGTTTGCCGGTCGCGACTTGTTGCGTGAGGCGGTGGCCCGGCTGCGCGACGGCCGCTGGCTTGTCGTCTTCATCGCCCTGGCGATCCTGGCCGGCGCGATCGCCATCGCGGGACGCATCGCCACCGGCCAGGCGACCAACGATCTGCGCGACACAGCGCTTGCCGCTTTGCCGCTGGCGGCGGGAACGCTGACCGGCGAGATAGAAAAACAGCGCCTGGTTCCCTTGGTGCTGGCCCGCGACGATGCGGTGCGCGGGGCGCTGCGCCGGGCCGGAAAGATGCAGGAAGCGGCCCTCAACGACAAGCTCAAGGCGATCGCCAGTGACGCCTCGGCATCGGCCATCTATGTCATCGATACGGCGGGCATCGCGATATCGGCCAGCAATGCCGGCGAGCCGACGAGCTTTGTCGGCATCGACTATAATTTTCGCCATTACTTCAACGAGGCGATGGCGAAGGGCTCTGCCAGCCAGTACGGCCTCGGCACGATCAGCGGCCGCCCGGGACTCTATCTTTCGAGCCGCGTCGACGACAACGGCAAGCCCCTGGGTGTCGCGGTGTTGAAGGTCGAGCTCGACGGCGTCGAAGCCAATTGGCGCTCCAGCGGCTTTCTTGTTTTCGTCACCGACGAACGCGGCGTCGTGCTGGCCACCAGTGAGCCCAAATGGCGGTTTCATGCACTGGCGCCGCTCTCCGCCCAAGACGCCGCCGCTGCCCATGAGCAGCTGCAATTGCCGGACGCCGCCTTCGAACCGCTGCCGATACGGCGCGGTGCCGGCGACGGCCTGGCGACGATAGAGAGCCCGGGCAAGCCGCGCCAGTTCGTCGAGGTGGTGCAGGACCTGCCCGGTGCGGTCCCCGGCTGGCGCCTCTGGCTGCTGACACCGGCGGACGCCACTCTCTCATCGGCCGCCAACACGGCGCGGCTGACGACGCTGCTCGGGCTGCTGCTGACCGGTCTGCTTGCTTACGTCTTCACCAGGCGCCGCCGCACCCGCCGTCTGCGGCAGGAGGCGCTGGCGCGCATGAATGCCGAGCTGGAAAGCCGGGTCAGCACCCGGACGGCCGAGCTGACGCGCTCCAACACCGCCCTTGCTGGCGAGATCGCTGAGCGCGAAAATGCCGAGGCCAAGGTGCGCCGATTGCGCGACGATCTCGCTCAGGCCAACCGGCTCTCCATCCTCGGCCAGATCGCCGCTGGCGTGGCGCATGAGATCAACCAGCCGGTTGCCGCGATCCGCACCTATGCCGAGAATGCCGGCCGTTTCCTCGAAGGTGGCAAGACCGAGCCGGCAAGCGGCAATCTGACCTCGATCGTCTCGATGACCGAACGCATCGGCGCCATCACCAATACGCTGCGCACCTTCGCCCGCCGGCCCGGTGTCGCCGCCTCGCCTTTGCCGGTGCGCGAGGCGATCGACGGCGCGCTGTCGCTGCTCTCCGGCCGCATCCGCGATTCCGGCGTGACCATCGTCAAGCCGCGCGGCACTGCCTCGCCATTGGTGATGGCCAGTCGTATCCGGCTGGAGCAGATCCTGGTCAACTTGCTGCAGAACGCGCTCGACGCCATGAAGGACCAATCCGACCCCCGCATCGAGATCGAACTCGCCGAGCGCGACGATCGGGTGCTGATTTCGGTGCGCGACAATGGCCCCGGCCTTGGGCCGGAGGCGGCCGGCAATCTTTTCATGCCGTTCCAGACCACCAAGGAGAAGGGGCTCGGCCTCGGGCTGGTGATCTCGCAGGAGATCGCCCAGGAATTGGGCGGCTCCTTGCAGCTCGACCCCGGCAGCGCCAAAGGCGCGTCCTTCACCATCGATTTGAGGCGAATTGAATGAACGAGGGATCCGGGTTGGTCGCACTCGTCGATGACGATGCTGACCTGCTGCACGCCACCACGCAATTGCTCGAGCTTGCCGGCTTCACGGTGGTCGCCCGCGATGCCGCCGAAGCAGCACTTGCCGTCGTCGACAGGGACTTTGATGGCGTCGTCGTCAGCGACATCCGTATGCCGGGCATGAACGGCCTGCAACTGTTCGACCGCATCAAGGCGATCGACCCGGACATTCCGGTGATCCTGGTCACCGGACATGGCGATGTCGATCTTGCGGTGGCCGCGCTCAAGGACGGTGTCTACGATTTCATTCCAAAACCCTATGCCGGCGATCGCCTTGTCGAGGCGCTGAAACGGGCATCGGAGAAGCGGCGGCTGGTGATAGAAAACCGGCGGCTGCGCGAAGCAGCCGCTCTGGCCGCCGACGGCCTGCCGCTGATCGGCGAGGCGCCGGCCATAAGGCGGCTGCGCGAGACCTTGCGCCAGATCGCCGACATGGATGTCGACGTGCTGGTGGAGGGCGAGACCGGAACCGGCAAGGAAGTGGTGGCCGACCTCTTGCACCGCTGGGGCAGGCGCCGCGCCAAACCCTTCGTGGCGCTGAACTGCGGCGCCCTGCCGGAGACCGTCATCGAAAGCGAGCTGTTCGGCCACGAGGTGGGCGCGTTCACCGGCGCGCAGCGGCGGCGGATCGGCCGCGTCGAGCATTCCAGCGGCGGCACGCTGTTCCTCGACGAGATCGAATCCATGCCGCCGGCCCTGCAGGTCAAGCTGCTGCGGGTGCTGGAGACACGCAGCCTCACGCCGCTTGGCTCGAACGAGATCCGGCGCCTCGATTTGCGGGTCGTGGCGGCAACCAAGGTCGATCTCGGCCGGCCCGACCAGCGCGGCGATTTCCGCGAGGACCTCTATTTCCGCCTCAACGTGGTGACGCTGCGCATCCCGCCGCTGCGCGAGCGGCGCGGCGACATCCCGATGCTGTTCGGCCATTTCCTCGGCAAGGCAGCGGAACGCTTCGGTCGGCCCGTCGCCAAGGTGAATGCCGCGGTCAGCGATCATCTCCAGTCGCATGCCTGGCCGGGCAATGTACGCGAGCTCGCGCATTTTGCTGATCGCGTCGCGCTCGGTCTCGGCCCTGACGACGAGACGAAGGCGGTTTCCCCTCAGTCACCGGAGCCGGCGGCCTCGCTGCCCGAACGCGTCGGCCATTACGAGGCGCAGCTCATCCGCGATGCGCTGCGCGATCATGGCGGCGATGTGCGCGGCGCCATCGACGCGCTCGGCGTGCCGCGCAAGACTTTTTACGACAAGCTCAAGCGCTACGGCATCGCGGCATCCGAGTTCCGCAATGGCGGCGATCCGCACTCTGCTCGAGAGCAGACATAGATTGCGCGGACCTCACGCTTCACAACCCTTCATCCCATCCAGCCATGCATTCCGGAAACCGCCATGAACACGACACTTGAAACAACGGCAAATCCCTTGCCGCAAGACCTCACATTTCTCGGCGAACAGCTGACGGCATTCAACGACGGCGATGTCGGCGCATCGGAAAGAAAGGCGCTCGCTGTGTTCGTGCGCGACGAGAATGGCGCGGTCGTTGCCGGCATTTCGGGCTACACCGCCTGGGGCTGGCTCTACGTGCAGTGGCTGTGGGTCGATGAAAGGCTGCGCGGCCAGCATATGGCGGGCCGGATGCTGGACGCCGCCGAGCGGGAAGCCGTGGCGCGCGGCTGCAACAACGCCTGGATCGACACCTTCAGTCCCAGCGCCGCCAAGGTCTACCAGCGCCAGGGTTATGTGCCCTTCGGCACGCTGGCCGATTTCCCCGTCGGTCGCAGCCGCATCTTCCTGCAGAAGAAACTGACTTAACCGGCGAGCTTTCCGCCGCGCATCGGCTGCGGCGCGCCGGTGGTGCTTGGAAAACTGATCGGCAGGCCGCGCAACACGCGCACCGCTAGGAAGGCAAAACACTCGGCTTCCACCGCATCGCCGCTCCAGCCGAGGCTTTCGGCCTGCACCACCTCGACGCCGGCGCGGCTGGCCAGCATTGCCATCATTGTCGGGTTGTGGCGGCCGCCGCCGCTGACCACCAGCTTTTTCGGCCGGGTCGGCAAAAGGTCGAGCGCCTTGCCGACGGCGCCGGCGGTGAAGGCGGTTAGCAGGGCCGCGCCATCCTCGGCGTCGAGGCCATCGGCCATCGCGGCGCCGAAGTCGAAACGGTCCAGTGATTTGGGGTAGGGCTTGCTGAGATAGGGATGCTGTAGCAGCTTGGCGAGCCTTGCCTCGTCGACCGTTCCCGCGCGGCCAAGCGCGCCGTCGCGGTCCATGTCGCCGAGGCCCTTCGACTTGATGAAATCGTTGAGCGGCGCGTTGGCGGGGCCGGTGTCGAAGGCAACGACATTGTCGGCGCCATCCCACCAGGTGACATTGGCGACACCGCCGAGATTGAGCACTGCCACTTCGCCGCTGGCGCCGGCGCTGCGCATCAGCGCGGTGTGATAGGCGGCGGCCAGGGGCGCGCCTTGCCCGCCGGCGCGCATGTCGGCCGAGCGGAAATCATAGGCGACCTTGGTGCCCAACAGGGAATGCATCAGCTCGCCGTCGCCGAGCTGCCGCGTCTGGCCGAGCCGTCCGACCTGCGGCGCGCGATGCAGCACGGTCTGGCCGTGAAAGCCGACGACGCCGATATCGGCCATCGTCATGCTGTAGCCTTCGACCAATTCCTTCACCGCCGCCGACTGGGCACGCGTCAGCGCTTCCTCGGCCTTGCGGAAGATCGCCGGTTCCGGCCCGACAAAATTCCAGGCCCTTGCAGCCGTCAGCGTCTCTTCCAGCAGCGAGCGGATCGATTGGGGATATGGCATCAGCCGGTAGGTGCCGAAATCCTCGATCCGCTCGCCATCGGTCTTGATCAGCGCGACGTCGATATTGCCGTCAAGCACCGTGCCGGTCATCAGGCCGACGGCCCAGATTGGTTCCATTGTCCTAGTCCCCGTTGATGAGATCGCCGACCGTCTGCCGCAGAGAGATGATCCCGCTGTCGAAATGACGTGTCGGATGGATCCGGTTGGTGAGCAAGGTCCAGGCCTTGCCCTTGTCGAAATCGATCCACAGGCCGGTGCCGGTAAAGCCGGTGTGGCCGATGGTTCCCGGGCCGCACAATGAACCACCCGACCAGCCAGCATAGGGACGTTCCCAGCCATGGGTGCGGGTCGCGGACAAGGGCGTGCGCATCAGCGCGATCGAACGTTCGGATGCGCCGCTGCCGGTCAGCAGCCCTTGCGCGAAATCCAGCACCGAATCCGCCGTGCCGAACAGGCCGGCATGACCGGCGCCCTGCAACGCCGAGCAATTGTCGTCATGCACTTCGCCGGACAGAACGCGGTGACGCCAGGTGCAGTCCTCGGTCGCCGCGGCAACATCCGGCTCTGTCCCCCAGGCAAATCCGGGACCGGGGTCCATGTCGCGGATGGTCTTGCTCGACAGCCGCTCGAGCGCAAAGCCGAGCAGGATGAAATTGATGTCGGAGTAGACGGGGTCGCGGGCCTGCCATTCGCGCTGCAGGATGAAGGCGCGCAGCAGCTCGGGGTCGCGTCCGTAAGTGTAGATCGGCTCGACGGCGGGGAAGGGCGTCTGATGGCCGAGGCACTGGCGAAACGTCACCTTCCGCTCCCAGGCCTGTTGATCGTACTGGCGAAGGTCCGGCAGCACCGAAATCAGCGGCGCATCGAGATCGATGACGCCATCCTCCGCCAAGGCCAGGATGCGCGGCGTGGTGAAGATGATTTTGGTCAGCGACGCCAGGTCGAACCAGGTTTCGGCGGTCATCGGCCGCTGCTTGGGCACAAGTTGCGCAGAGCCGATTGCCCTGGTGATGCGGTGGCCATTGCTGTCGACAATGCCGAGCACGCCGCCGGGAATGCGGCCCTCTACTACCGCTGCTTCCAGCGGTTGGAATGCTCGGTCGAAGAGCTGGGCGAGGTCGCTCAATGCCAGCCTCCATCTGACAGGCGTGGATCCGTCACACCCCCCTCTGTCCTGCCGGACATCTCCCCCGCAAGGGGGGAGATTGGCAGTATTGATGTTCCGCCAACCCTCCAACGTTGGAGATTGGCGAAAGTCGCGACGGCATCCGATCTCCCCCCTTGCGGGGGAGATGCCCGGCAGGGCAGAGGGGGGTGCTGTCCCGCCAACCTCGGATATCCCAGGGCCATCACGCTTCCACCCTCGCCATATGATCCCGGCCAAACTGCTCCCACCGCGCCGGCGCCGGCTCGAACCCCTGCGGGCGCACAAGCGAGGGCACCTGGCGTGTGTCGATCTCGAAATGCTCGCGCCGCCGGTCGATGGTCGGAACGGCGGCGATGAGTTTCTTCGTATAGGAATGCTTCGGCCTCGACAGCACCGATGCCGCGTCGCCGATTTCGACGATCTGGCCGGCATAGATGACGGCGATGCGGTGCGCGATCCGCTCGACCACCGCCATGTCATGCGAGATGAAGAGATAGGCGAGCCCAAAGTCGCGCTGCAGGTCGACCAGCAGCTCCAGCACCTTGGCCTGCACCGAGACATCGAGCGCCGACACCGCTTCATCGAGAACGACCACGGACGGGTTGAGCATCAGCGCACGGGCAATGCACAGCCTTTGCCGCTGGCCGCCGGAGAATTCATGGGGATAGCGCTGCAAGCTATTCGCAGGCAGGCCGACGCGTTCCAGCAGGCTCGCCATTCTGGCCCGCGTCTCGGCATCCACGCGGCCGCCGGTGGCGATCACCGGCTCGGCCAGGATGCTCTCGATGCTGAGCCTCGGATTGAGCGAGGCATTGGGGTTCTGGAACACCATCTGCACGGGCTTGGCGCTTTGCTCGGCTGAGGCCTTTCGGGCGCCGACCGAGAAACTGCCGCGCGTCGAGCGCACCAGGCCGAGCACCGCCTTTGCGGTTGTCGATTTGCCCGAACCGCTCTCGCCGACGATGGCCAGCGTCTCGCCCGGCATCAGGTCGAAGTCGATGCCGTCGACCGCGTGCACCGCGCCGGTGGCGCGGCTGAAGAAATTGCTTTTGAGAGGAAACCGCACCACGAGGCCGTCGACCCTCAAGGCCGGTTCCTTGCTTGCGCCCTTGTCGCGTCGTCCGTCCGCGCGTGTCGCGCTTCCCCTGGCGAAATGCGGCACGGCGTGCAGCAGATGCTGCGTGTAGAGGTGCTGCGGCCTGTCGAGGATCTGGTTCAGTTCGCCTTGCTCCACGGCCTGCCCGTCCTGCATCACCATCACCTTGTCGGCGATGCCGGCAACCAGGCCGATATCGTGGGTGATGAAGATCATTGACATGCCGGTCTCGCGCTTCAATTCGGCCAGCAGCGCCATGATCTGCGCCTGCACGGTGACGTCGAGCGCGGTGGTCGGCTCGTCGGCGATCAGCAGGCGCGGATTGCAGGCGAGTGCGATCGCGATCATCACCCTTTGCAGCATGCCGCCCGAGAGCTGGTTGGGCGTGTATTTCAGCCGCCGCGCGGCATCGGGAATGCGCACGCGATCGAGCGCATCCTTGGCCGCCGCCGTGGCCTGTCGGCCGGTCAGGCCGCGATGCAGCCGGAAGGATTCCTCGATCTGCGAACCGATGGTCAGCACCGGATTGAGCGAGGTCATCGGCTCCTGGAAGATCATGCCGATCTCGGCGCCGCGAATGCCGCGCAGCTGCGGTTCAGTGGCGCCCATCAGGTCGAAGATGGTCCCATCGGCCCGCTTCAGCTGCATCGAGCCGCCGGTGATGCGGCCGCCGCCGAAATCGATGAGCCGGTTGATCGACAGCGCGGTGACGGATTTGCCCGAGCCGCTTTCGCCGACAATGGCCAGTGTCTCGCCATCGGCGAGGTCGAAGCTGACGCCGCGCACCACTTCATTGGCTTGGCGGTCGCGGCCGAAGCCGACGCGAAGATCCCGAATGGACAGCAGCGGGCTCATGCCGTCGCCCTCCGCATCCTCGGGTCGAGGATATCGCGCAAAGCGTCACCCAGCAGGTTGAAGCCGAGGATGCTGATCATGATGGTCAGCCCCGGAAAGATCATCAGCCAGGGCGCTGTCTCCATCAGATTGCGGCTGTCGCTCAGCATCAGCCCCAGCGAGGCGGCGGGCGGCTGCGTGCCGAGGCCAAGGAAGCTCAAGCCGGCTTCGGTGAGCAGCGCCCAGGCCAGCGCCAGCGTCACCTGCACGGTCAGCGGCGCCACCAGATTGAGCAGCAGATGGCGCGTGACGATGTAGCTCGAACTGCTGCCGAAGGTGCGCGCCGCGTCGACGAATTCACGCGCCTTGAGCGAAAGGGCAGGGCCGCGCACCACGCGGGTGAAGATCGGCGTGTAGACGATGCCGATGGCGATAACGCTGGTCCATGTGCCCGGTCCCGCGACGGTGACGATGAGCAGCGCCAGCAGGATGGCCGGAAAGGCCAGCAGCACATCCATGATGCGCATCACCACGCCATCCCAGCGGCGTCCGAGCCAGGCGGCCGCCAGCCCGAGCACGGTGCCGGCAAGGGTGGCGAAGGCCACAGAGAAGAAGGCGACCGTGAAGGATTGCCCGATGCCGGCCATCAGCCGGCTGGCCACGTCGCGGCCGAACAGATCGGTGCCCATCCAGTAGGCGCCGTTGGGCGCGTGCAGCCGGTCGATGCGGAACTGCGTGATCGGATTGTGCGGCGTGAGCCCAACCAGGCCGAGGATGGCGATCAGCAAATAGACGCCGACGATGACACCGCCGATGCGGCCGCTGCCATGGCCGAAGATGGCGCGCAGGATGCGCATCACTGCTCTCCCAGCCGGATGCGCGGATCGAGCCCGACATAGGCGAGGTCGACCAGGAGATTGACGATCATGAAGTTGAAGGCGATGAACAGCACGGCGCCCTGCACCAGCGCGTAGTCGCGCTGCAGGATCGCGTCGAGCACCATGCGCCCGAGGCCGGGCAAGGCATAGATCTGCTCGACGATGACGGCGCCGCCCAGGAGATAGCCAAACTCGATGCCGCTCAACGTCACCACCGGGATCAGCGCATTGGGGAGCGCATGCCGCCAGACGACGCTGCGCGCCGACGCGCCCTTGCTGCGCGCGGTGCGCACATAATCGTCGCTCAAAACGTCGAGCATCGCCGAGCGCGATATGCGCGTGACCGACGCGGCGAAAGCAAAGCCGAGCGTGATGGCGGGCAGGATCAGCTGGCTGAGATTGCGCAAGGGATCCTGCCAGAGCGGCGCGAATTCGCCCATCGCCGGCAGCACGCCGAAGCCGGCCGACAGCGTGTAGATGATCAGGAGGCCGAGCACGAAGCTCGGCGTCGACTGGCCGATCATGGCGACGATGCGCACCCCGAGATCGGACGGTTTTTCGTTGTGAGTAGCGGCGTAGATGCCGGCCGGCATGCCGACGGCAAGCGCGATGATCATCGACAGCAGAGCCAACTCCAGCGTCAGCGGGAAGCGTTCAAGGATGACGTCGAGCACCGGCCTGCCATAGGTCACGGAGATGCCGAAATTGCCGTGCAGGATGCCGCCGATCCAGCGCCAGTACTGGACGAACCAGGGCTGGTCGATGCCGAAATAGGCGGCGAGCGAATCCCGTTGTGCCGGCGTCAGCAGGCCGGCTTCGGTGCCGAGCATTGCCGTGATCGAATCGCCAGGCACCATCCGGATCGCCACGAAGACCAGGATGGACACGCCAAGCAGGACGAGAGGAAACGTTGCCAGTCGTCGCATCAGATAGTTCACGCGAAGAAGTCCTCTCGTCCGATGCCTGTGCCGGCTACTGCTGGATGGTAACCTTGCTCAAGCTGAACAGCGTGCCGGTCGGCGTCGGCACGAAGCCGGCGATGTTCTTCTGCTGTGCCGTATAGCTGTAGGAGGTGTAGAGCCAGATCCACGGCGACATCTCGGCGAGGTGCTTTTCGAATTCGGCGAAGATCGCCTTGCGTTTGGCCGGGTCGGTCTCGGCGCGGCCCTGCTGCATCTGGCTGTCCAGCGTGTCGTCGATGTAGTTGGCCACCTTCTGCAGATTGCCTGCCTTGGTCCAGTAGCGGTTGTACATGGTGTAGGGGTCGGCGCGGCCGCCATTGAGCGCGATCGCCATGTCGAAATCGCCCTTCAGCCAGGCATCGACATAGACGTTGAGCTCCATCATCTTGATGTCGAGCTTGACGCCGATTTCAGCGAGCTGCGACTGGATGACCTGGGCTTCCGCGGCCGCCGTCGGCGGCTCGCCGGTGGCGCCGATCACCGTCGCCGAAAAGCCATCGGCAAAGCCGGCCTCAGCCATCAGCTTCTTGGCCTTTTCGACATCGCGCTTGTAGCAGAACAGCTGGCTCGGATCGGTCGCCAGTGCCGGTATGGTCAGCGGTCCCGTAACCTTGCCTTCGCCGAGCGAGGCAGTGTCCAGCACTTCCTGCCGGTCGATGGCGCAGGAGATCGCCTGGCGCACCTTGAGCTCGGTCATCGGCTTGCGCGACGGGTTGAGCTGCAGCACGTGATAGGAGAGCACAGGCACGCGGTTCAGCTGGAGGCTGGCCTCCTTCGGCACCAGCGTGGCGACCAGCGGATCATTGAGCAGCGCGAAATCGATCTGCTTGGTGCGCATGGCGGCAAGGATCGCCGCTTCGTCCGGCAGCACGCTGATCTCGATGCCGTCCACACCGGTCGCGCCGCCGGCCCAGTCCTTATTGGCGCTCAAGACTTCCTTGGCGTTGGGGTCCCATTTGTCGAGCTTGAACGGGCCCGAGCCGACCGCCTTGGTGCCGACCGAGCCGGCCTTGATTTCGGCCGCCGGGACGATCGCCGCATTGACGTCGCTCATCGCCGTCAGGATCGGCACGTCGGGCTGCGACAGATGGAACACGACAGTCGCCGCATCGGGCGTGTCGATGCCGGCGGTCGACAGGAAATTGGCGCGGGCGGCCGCCCCCGTCTTCTCGTCGAGAATGCGCTCGAACGAGGCCTTGACGTCGGCTGGGGTGACGGCCGTGCCGTCCTGGAACTTCGCCTTGGGGTCGAGCTTGAAGGTCAGTTCCTTGCCATCCTTGGAGAACTCCCAGGATGTGGCGATTGCCGGGATGATCTGCAGGCTGGCATCGACCCGCACCAACGGTTCATAGATCAGTTCCAGGAGCCGCAGCGACGAAAAGGCCGTCTGCTTGTGCGGGTCAAGCCCGGTTGCGTCCTGCGACCAGGCCATGTGCAACGTCGCCGCCTGCGTCGAAACCACACCCACGCCGAGCATCGCGACAACCGTGATGCCCGACAGCAGTGTTCTTGTGAGATGCCCTATCATTTTCGTCTCCCATTATGATTTGACTTGATGCCTTGCAGTTCTGCCGACCGCTTCCAAGGCACACATGCTTCGGAGTATCGGCCCAGTCTATGCGGCTTCGCGCCGTCTTGTCTAAAGCGGCCTCTTGCCGTTTTGTCCCGGGCGGCTTCATGCCGTCCTGTCGCTGATTGCCTTTCGCAGGAAGCCTCCAGCCTTGCCGAGGGCAGCCCGCGCCGTCTCGGTATCGAGGCCGGTGATCGTCACCAGGATCGCCAGCTTCACGTCATTGCTTGTCTGGTGGAGTGCCTGCCTGGCCTGCTGCGCCGAACAGCCGGTGGTCTGCATGACGATCCTTGTTGCCCTCGCCACCAGCTTCTTGTTGGACGGGTTGAGGTCGACCATCAGATTTTGAAAACTCTTACCGATGCGGATCATCGAGGCGGTGGTCAGCATGTTGAGCACCAGCTTCTGCGCCGTCCCAGACTTCAGCCGGGTCGAGCCGGTGAGCACCTCAGGCCCTACGACGGGCGAGATGGCGATGTCGGCGATGCCGGCAATGGTCGACGCCGGATTGCAGGACAGGGCAACCGTGGTGGCACCCACCTGCTTGGCATAGTTCAGTCCGCCGATGACATAAGGCGTGCGCCCGCTGACCGCGATGCCGACCACCACGTCGTTCGGTGTTAGTCCGATCTCCTGCAGCGCCCTGGCGCCCATTTTCCGATCATCCTCGGCGCCTTCCGTCGACCTTACCAGCGCGTCCGAACCGCCGGCGATCAGGCCGATCACCATGTCCTCGGGCACGCCGAAAGTGGGCGGGCATTCCGAAGCGTCGAGAACGCCGAGCCGCCCGCTGGTGCCGGCGCCGATATAGATCAACCGCGCGCCTTTCTGGAAGGCAAGCACGATGCGGTCGACCGCAGCCGCGATCTCCGGCAGCACCTTTTCGACGGCAGCCGGGACAAGCCTGTCCTCGTCATTGATCTTGCGCAGCACGTCGATGGTCGGCAGCAGGTCGATATCCATCGTCCGCGGGTTGCGGCCTTCGGAAACCAGCAGGTCCAGCTCAGACATCAACCCTTGCTCGGTCATTCCAGTGCTTTCAAAAATCATGCTGCCCGGACGGCTCAACGGGCACCAGGGCATACGGACCTTGGGTCCGTCATCGCAATTTTTCTTTGTTAACTTTTTAGAATTGGATATTCGTATCGTCAACAGGAAATTGGAATATTTTATTCCTGCCTCTGCTAAGCCTGCCGTGCACAGAGCGACCGCTTGGCGAGGATGATCGCGCCGGACACGGCGTCGCCGTCGGCGGGCTTCAGGCGGCGCCTGACATCGGGCGAAAGCCAGGGTTCGAGCGGGCTGGCGAGGCCGCCCAGCAAGGTTACGCGCGGCGCGCCTTTCTCGAACAGCACCCGCACCAGCGTGTCGATCTGCTCGGCGGCACTTTGCACGATGCGCCGTCCGGCCGGGTCGCCCTGGTCGGCATGGCGCATCACCATCGGCGCCAGCGCCGCGTAATCCGTGGCGCTGGCGCGGTCCATCCAGGCGACCGCCTCCATCGGATCACCCTCGAAGCGCTGCATCACCTCCGCCAGCAGCGCCGTCCGCTCGTGCCGGCCGTCATGGCCGCGCAGAGCCAGCTGTACCGCCTTCAGGCCAAGATCGGCGCCGCTGCCTTCGTCGGAAATCGGAAAACCGTAGCCGCCGACGCGCAAATCGCGGCCTTCAGCGAAGCCAAGGCCGATCGAACCGGTGCCGGCAATGACGATGGCACCATCCTGACCGGAATGGGCGCCCAGGCAGGCGCCGACGCCGTCGCTGACGAAATCGATGCTGGCAAAGGGATGCGCGATCGCCCGCAACGCTTCCAGCGCACCCTTGCGGCCGATGCCGGCAAGGCCGATGCCGGCGCGAATCCGGGCGGTCTCAGCTGGCCCGAACCCCGTCTCCTCGATCGCCGCGCCAAAGGCTTTGGCAATCGAGGCCCAAGCCGTGTCGATGCCGAGCCGCGTTGTCGCCGGGCCGGACAGGCCTTGTCCCAGCACGTTGCCTTCCGCGTCCTCGATGCGAGCCCGGCAGCCGGTGCCGCCGCCATCGACGCCGAGAAAATAGTCCGGGCCGCTCATGGGCTCAGCCGCTCGATATCGGCGCCGCAAAGACGCAGCTTGCGGTCCAGCTTCTCATAGCCGCGGTCGAGGTGATAGACGCGGTTGATGATCGTCTCGCCCTCGCTGACCAGTGCCGCCAGCACCAGCGACACCGAAGCGCGCAGATCGGTGGCCATCACCTGCGCGCCATGCAGTTTTTCGCCGCCGCGCACCAGCGCCATGGTGCCCTGCAGCTTGATGTTGGCGCCGAGCCGCATCAGTTCCGGCACATGCATGAAGCGGTTCTCGAAGATGGTTTCGCGCAGCAGCGACGCGCCGTCAGCGCAACACATCAGCGCCATGAACTGCGCCTGCAGGTCGGTCGGAAACCCCGGATAGGGTTCGGTCGTGAGATCGACCGCCTTGAGCGGCCGCTCGCGAGACACGATCAATCCGCGATCTCCAGGCCAGACGCTGACGCCGGTGGCCTCCAGCAATTGCACGACAGAAGCCATGTGTTCGAGCCGGGCATGCGTCAGTTCAAGCTGACCGCCGGTGATCGCCGCGGCAATCGCATAGGTGCCGGCCTCAATCCGGTCCGGGATGATGTCGTGCCGAGCCGCGTGCCATCTGGTGCCGCCGGCGATCAGGATGCGGTGCGTGCCGGCGCCCTCGATGCGCGCGCCCATCGCGTTGAGGCAAGCGGCGAGATCGGCCACTTCCGGCTCGCGCGCCGCGTTGAGGATTTCTGTTTCGCCTTTGGCCGTGGTCGCCGCCATCATGGCGGTCTCCGTTGCCCCGACCGATGGCGAACTGAGCACGATGCGGGTGCCGGTTAGCCCGTTTGGCGCCGAGGCGACGATCAGGCCATTCTCGATGGCGATGCGGGCGCCAAGTGCCGCGAGGGCGGAGACATGCATGTCGACCGGCCGCGCGCCGATGGCGCAGCCGCCGGGCAGCGAAACGCGGGCATGGCCGAACCGGGCGAGCAGCGGCGCCAGAACCAGCACCGTTGCGCGCATTTTGCGCACCGTGTCATAAGACGTTTCCTTCGACACGGCGGCACTGGTGTCGATCGTCGCGGCATGGGCCGACCGCGTCACCTCGGCGCCATGAAGCCGCACCACGCCGAGCATGTTTTCGACATCGGTCACATCTGGCAGATTGGTCAGTTCGAGCGGGTAGGGGCTGAGCAGGGCGGCCGCGATCTGCGGCAAGGCAGCGTTCTTGGCGCCGGATATGGTGACCGCGCCTTCCAGTCTACGCCCGCCGACGATCCGCAATCTGTCCATGGCTGAACCCTTGTCTGGCGAAAGCCGGGCGGCGGTCTCTCCGGGAGAGCCATTCGATTCCCAAGCCTGGCCAGTTCGAGAATTAATTCTGCGTTCTTGGCTGTCAATCGAAATTGGAATATTTTATTCCTATAAGCATCGAAGCGCGCCAGAGGGTTCATGTCCGTTCTCAAGCAGATCCATGCGAAGCTCGACGGCATGGCGCCCGGCGATCGCGAGATCGGCCAGTACATCGTCGACAATCCCGACCAGATGCTGCGCCTGTCGACGGCAGCCCTTGCCGCCGAGATCGGCCGCAGCCAGTCGAGTGTCGTCAAGTTCAGCCAGAAACTCGGCTATGCCAGCTACCAGGAACTCAAGCTCGCCGTCAGCGAGGCCAAGGCGCAGGCCTGGCAGGTGCCGGCCGGCGTCATCCACGGCTCGATCGAGGTCGGCGACACCTACCCGGTCATCCTGAAGAAGCTGATCGGCAGCAAGCTTCTGTCGATGCAGCAGACCGTCGCCGCCAACACTGAGCGCATCATCGGCCGCACGCTGGAGCTGCTGGATGGCGCGCGCCGCATCCATCTGGTCGGCGTCGGCGCCTCCTCGCTGGTGGCGCGCGATTTCTCCTACAAGCTGATGAAGCTCGGCCGTAATGTGCTGCACGACAGCGACAGCCACATCCAGATGGCCAATGCCGCGACGCTCGGGCCCGGCGACGTGCTGTTCGCGCTGTCCTATTCCGGCGCCAGCATCGAAACTTTGCGCATCGCCGAGCTTGCCCGCAAGCGCGGCACGATGGTGATCGCCGTCACCGGCCTGCACGACAATCCGCTGAGCCGCGTCGCCGACATCCGCCTCTTCACCATCGCCGACGAGGAGCGTGCGCGCTCCTCGTCCATCACCGCGCGCGACGCGCAGCTGACGCTGACCGACCTTTTGTTCATTCTGCTGGTGCAGAAGCAGCCGGACGCCAACGACTATGTCCACAACAGCGAGGCGGCGGTCTCCGTGCTGAAGGCCGAGCGGTCCTCGTAGGCGTTACCAAGTCGTGTGCATCTTCAGCTTGAACGAGCGGCCTTCGCCGTAGGAGCAGGTCAGCGTCGTCTGGCAACTGGCGACATAGGTCTTGTTGAACAGATTGGTGACGTTGAGATCGACGCCCCAATTCTCCTTCTCGTAGCCGAGTTTCAGATCGGCGAGCGTGACGGCCGGCACCTTCGCCGTGTTCTCGTTGTCGGCCCATGAGGAGCCAATGTAGCGCAGGCCACCGCCGACCGAGATGCCGTCATACCAGTCGCCGCGGAACGTGTAGTCGACCGAGGCCGAGGCCATAACCTCCGGCGCGATGAAGGGTGTCTTGCCGATCAGCGCCGGATTGGCATCCTTAGTGATTTCGAGATTGTAGGCCGTGAATGCGCCCGAAATCCGGAAATCATCCGTCACATTGACCTTGCCTTCGAGTTCAACGCCGCGCGAGCGTACTTCGCCGGTCTGCATCTGTGTGAAGAGCGTGACGTTCGAGGGCACGTTCTGGCGCGTCAGGTCAAACAGCGACACGGTGAACAGGCCATCGACAAAGGTCGGCACATACTTCACGCCGACTTCATATTGCGTACCCTCTTCGGGCTTGAACAGATTGCCGATCGCGTCGGTGCCGATGATCGGATTGAAGAAGGTTGCGATGCTGGCATAGGGGGTTACGCCGTTGGCGAACTCATAGGCGAGGCCGGCGCGGCCGGAGAAGTCGCCGACGGTTTGGCTCTGCGTGCTGGAACTCGCCGAGTAATAGGTCGGACGATTATCGGCGTCGAGCCAGCCACGGTCGTAGCGGCCGTTCAGCGTCACCAGCCAGCCATCGCCGATGCGCAGCTGGTCCTGCGCATAGAAGCCGAGCTGCTGCTGGGTCAGGTTCTGGCTGAGATAGCTGACGCGTGGCGTCAGCGGCGATCCGTATACCGGATGGAAGGCATCAATGGGATTGTCGTAGTTGGGATCGTAGAGACCAGAGGACTGCACCTGATCGATGTTGTAGTACTTGAAGTCCAGACCGGCGAGGATCGTGTGCTCGATTGGACCGGTCGTCACCTTGCCCTCGATCTGGTTGTCGAGAAGGAAGGTCTTTGCCGTGGTGTCGTGGTCGAAATTTATTCGCGCCAGGTCGGTAGGCCCGCCGGTGAGCGACCAGCCGTTCGGATAGACACTGACCTCATTGATATCGGCGGCGGTGAAGCGGGCGTTGGAACGAACCGTCCAATCATTGTCCAATTCGTGTTCGAACTCGTACCCGATCGAGCCCTGTTCGCGCTTGTAGAGATCGATGCTCGGTTCGGTGAAATTCGCATCGGGGTCGATGCGGCCGTAGTTTACGCCGCCGACTATGTGGTCCGTTACCGTGCCGTCATAGGGCAAAAAGCTGCCGCCATTGTGGTTCTCGTCGATGTGGCTGTAATTGGCCAGGATGGTCAGCGTGGTCGCTTCGTCCGGCTTCCAGCTGATGCTGGGCGAGATGAAGCCGCGCCAGCCGTTCTGGAAGTCGCTGTAGGTGTCGCCGCCGGCGATCTTGCCATTGATGCGGTAGCTGACCGTGCCGTTGCTGGCCACGTCGCCAATGTCGAAGCCGAGATAGACATTGCCGGCATCGTTGACGCCGGTCTCGACAGTGCGCTTACGTTCGAGCTCCGGCCGCTTGCTGACATAGTTGACCAGCCCGCCGGGATTGCTGCCGCCATAGAGTACGGAAGCCGGGCCCTTCAGCACCTCGATGCGCTCGAGCCCGAAACTGTCGACATAAAAGCCGCCGAAGCCATAGCTGAACAGCTGCAACCCATCCATGTAGGTGCCGGTGGCGGTCGCCTGGAAACCACGGATGAACAGCCAGTTGGTGTCGCTGTCCGGGCCGAAGGGCTGGGCGAAGACGCCGGCGGTATAGCGCAGGGCCTCATCCACCTTCTGCGCGCCCTGGTCGTCGATCTCCTGCCGGCCGACCACGGAGACGGATTGCGGGATGTCCTTGATGTCGGTTGCCGTCTTGGAGCCGGTCGTGGTCTTCTTGGCGACGACACCTTCGACCGGGTCGGTCGCGCTGCCGCCAGCCTCGCCCTCGACCACGACAGGCTCAAGCTGGGTGCCGGCAGGTGCCGTTTGAGCAAAGGCGTCGATCGGCGGGATCATCGCGACGGCGGCGACACTGGCCGCCAGAAGCGCCTTCATCCGGTAAAGTCTGCTCATCAGGAAAGTCCCCACCTGTCGTCGTTGAGATACTTGATCATTTATCTCAACTTATAGGCAGGTCATTGGACGGATTTGGGCGGCTTGTCCATTCTTGTCCAAACGAGGGACGTCGCGGCATCATGTTGCGGAAATGTCACGGGTGACCGCTGCTCCTCGCCCATGCGCGGGGCGTTAGTCCAACCGCCGACTTGAACCAGCGCGTCAGCCCTCAAGCGTGCAATGAAGCGCCGTCTTCGCGATTTCTATACATCAGGAAGTGCTTATATCACGCGATGTTGCGATAGCTTGAGCACTATATAGAAAGAGCACAATGTAAAATATACGCTTGCTTAACCTCCGCGTGCATACTGCGGACTGAGCAGACCTGTTTGCTTGCTCTCCCGCACGAATTGAGAATGCGCATGTCGGTTACGCGTCGTACGCTGCTTATGGCCGGAAGCGGTGGGTTGCTGATTTCGCAGGCTCAGGCGGCCAGCACTCAGGCGCAGAACGCCCCAAAACCCGTCGCGAGCGGCGATGCGTTGCGTATCGCAATGCCGGCCTTCGCTTCCAATCCGTTCTTCCCGGCTGACGGGCTGGGCGACAATGGCATAGACATGGAACTGGCGCACGGCATCGCCGCGCAGCTTGGCGTCGAGCCGGTGTTCGACCGGTCCGCCGCCACGTTCGACGGCATGGTGAACCTGGTGAGTTCCGGTCAGGCGGACCTGGCAATCGGCAAACTCAGCCGGACGCTTCAGCGCGGTCGGTCGATCGTCTATTCCCGGCCCTATGCCATGCTGCGCCAGGGGCTGATTGCCAACCGCCTCAACCTGGCGCGTATTGCGCAAGGCAAGCCGCCCGAGCAGATCATCCGCGATTTCGCGGGCGATCTCGGCGTGATCGAGGGCTCTTCCTTCGCCACCTATGCGCCGACAACCTTCCCGCATGCACAAATCCAACGCTTCGCCAGCTGGGATCTGATCATCGATGCGATCCGCAACGGGACGATCGACATGGCTTATCGCGATGATTTCGAGATCAAGAAGCTGATGGTCGACGATCCGTCGATGACGGTCGTCGCGCGCTCGATCACGCTGACCGACAAGGTCGACACCATCGCCGTCGGCGTGCGGCCCGACAATCCGCATCTCGCGGCCTTTGTCGACCTTTATCTCGATCTCGCCCGGGGTCAGCAGGTTCTCAACACCGACGAGATCATCGCCCGCTATCGCCAGGGGAGCAAAGCCTGACATGGCCATCTCCGAGGCAGCCGGACCCATGCCTTTCGATTGGCGGCTCGCCGCAAGGCGCATCTTGCGCTCGCCGGTGACGACGCTGGCGATGATCGGGGCAGGGATCCTGTGCGGTCTCTACTATCCGGCCTTTGCCCATGCGATCAGCCCTGTCGCGCAGCTCTATCTGAATTTCCTCAAGATGGTCGTCCTGCCTTATCTGGTCTCGTCGGTCATCTTCTCCATCACCGCGATGGTTCAGGACCCCAAATCGGTGCGTTACCTGGGCAAGGTGGGTATGGCCGTTCTGGTTGTGTCGTTCCTAGGCGTGCTGGTGAGCGGCACCTTGTCGCTAATCCTCCAGCCGGGCCAGGTCGAGAACCCGCAATCGCGCATCGAGCTTGGCGAGTTCATCAATTCGCAGGGCAGCGTCTCCACCGATCTCGCCTTCCCGTTCCAGCCGCCATCCAATGAGGGCGCCGAGAGCGGGCATTCGATCCTGCTCGATCTGGTGCCGAACAATGTCTTCAACGCACTGGCCTCGGGCCAGACCATCCAGGTCCTGCTGTTCTGCCTGCTTTTCGGGCTCGCCATGGGAAAGATCCCTCAGCCCTCGTCGATGAGCCTGACTCAGGCGCTCAACGCGGTCTACCGGGCCTGTACGGTCCTCACCAACTGGTTCATCTGGGGATTGCCCTTCGCGACCTTCATCCTGATCGCCGACCAGACCGCATCGACCGGAACCAAGCCGCTGATGCTGATGGGCGGCTACCTGCTGGTGATGGGGCTTTCCTGCCTCATCTTCGTCGCCGGCGCCTTTGCCATCATCGCCATCCGGTCGCGGCGAAGCTACTGGACGACGATCAAGACCTGCCAGCCCCTGCTCATGGTGGCCATCACCACGCGTTCCACCGTCGCTTCGCTGCCATGGGTCATCAACCTGTTGAGCGAGCGCCTGCGGTTCAGCCTGGTGGTCGTCGAACTGCTGGTGCCGCTGCAGGCGGCGCTGCTGCGCACCGGCCCGGCGCTGCTCTACACCTCGGGCACCCTGTTCATTGCTCAGCTCTATGGCCATCCGCTCGGCGTGCCGGACCTCGTGCTCGTCGGCATCGCCTCGGCGCTTCTCGCGCTGACCACCGGCGGCATGGGCAGCCTGCTCATCCTGTCCCAGATGTCCATCGTGTGTGGCTACCTCAAGCTTCCCTTCGAGGCGGCGTTCGCCCTGTTCGTCGCGGTGGATGCCGCCGTGGACACGTTCATGACGCTGGCCAGCGTTTCTACCGTCGCGGCGAGCACGGCAATGATCGCGCCCAGCCACAGGGAGACGACGCAGCCTGTCGAAACCGTCTCCGAGCAGCTCGAAGCCGAGCCCGTCGGATGATCGACGACAGCATCCGTCCGCAGCTTGGCATTATCGGCGGCCTCGGGCCGCTTGCGTCGGCCGACTTCTACTTCAAGCTGACCCGAATGACCCAGGCGTTCCGGGACAACGACCATGTGCCTTCAGTCATCCTCAGCGTCCCACAGCTGCCCGACAGGACCGAAGCGATCCTCGGCAACCATGACGGACCGCTGGCGCCTCTGAAGGCCGCGGTCTCGACGCTCAATGCGCTCGGCGTCGCCTGTATCGCGGTGCCGTGCAACACCGCCCATCATTGGTACGACCAGCTGGCGGCGAATTCGCAGGCGGAAATCATCCATATCGGCGACGCAGTGGTGGCGGAGACGCGTCGCAGTCTGGACCGGGGCCGGGTTGCGATTCTTGCCACCCGGGGCACGCTGGTCTCCGGCTTCTATCAGGACAGGATGTCGGCGGCGGGATTTGGGCTCTGCCTTCCCGCGAATGGCGAGTTTCAGCAGCGCGTCGACAACGCGATCGGCCTCGTCAAGGCTGGCTCGATCATGGATGCGGCGATCGAGACCGAGCGCGCGCTGGATATCGCGCGATCAGCTGGCGCCGATGCCGCCCTTCTCGGCTGCACCGAACTGTCGGTGGTGGCCGCAAGCCTCAACGATGTCAGTGGATTGGTCGTCATCGACAGCAATGCGGTCCTGGCGCGAGCCTGTCTGACACGCTTGGGTTTCGGTGCGCAGGACGCCACGGGCCTGCCGGGCGTATCGCGGCTGCCGGGACATGACCGATCGCTGCGCGCCAGTCCGGTCATCCTGGCCAGACGCTCGGTTCCGTGAAGGCGGAAATGTCACGGGCGGTCGGTGGTCTTCATCCAGGCGCCGGGCGTCACGCCGACCACCGACTTGAACACCCGCGTCAGATGCGCCTGGTCGAAGAAGCCGGTCGCCTCGGCGATGTCGGCAAGCGAGGCGCCATCATGCGCCATCATTGCCTTTGCTCTGCCAATCCGCGCCTGCATCTGCCAGCGGTGCGGCGGCACGCCGGTTGCCGCCTTGAAGGCATGGCTCATTGCGGTTTCCGACAGGCCGGTCAGCGCGGCGAGATCGGCAAGCCGGATACGGTCGAGGCAGTGCGCGTCGATGTAGTCGGTGACGAGACGCAGCTTACGGCGTGACAGCGGCGACCGACGCCTGGCGGTTCTTGGCGGATCGATCTGGAAAAGACTGGCGAACAGAGCGTTGAGCAGGCCCTCGCCATAGAGATCGTGCAGGGGCTGGTCGCTGCTGCATTCCGCCGCGATCAGGCCGGCCAGCATGGCGATCCGCTCGTCGCGGAACTGGAAGCGCGACATCTGCAAGGTTTCACGGTCAAGACTGCGGCCGAAGCGGCGCGTCAGCGTCGCCACGTCGAAATGCAGGTCAAGATGCCGGATCCGGCGCAGCCCCTCGACCCGGCCACGGATCGGCACGCCGGCCGGAATGTAGGCCATGGAGAGGGCTTGATCGTGGCGGCTCAATTCACCCTTGGCGCCTTCGACGAAGAAGGCGCCGTCGCCATCCACGTCGAGCGCGACAAACAGCCGGGGATCGGGAGAGACATAGTAACCCTCGGCCCGGTCACCGCACGAGACATCCCAGAGATCGGCAACCACGCCGTCCCAAAGATGCCATTTCAGGTCGCCGATGACCGAAAAGCCCTCGATCCGGCTTTCCATGCGCGCAACGAAGGTCAAGTGCTGTCTGTCTCCGGGCATAATACATGACAAAAATAATCATGTTTATGCCCGCGCCGCAAGTCCTTTGCCTTTTACAGCTGTTCGAAGGTCGTCCGCGCCGACGCTTATGGTCAGTTGAGCCTAAACGCTTTCGAGATAGGTCTCGATCTCGAAGTCGCTGACGTTGAGCGCGAAGGTGTTCAGCTCCTGGCGTTTGCAGGCGACGAAGGAGTCGCGCAGGATCGCCGGGAAGATTTCCGCCACATGCGTCCCGCTTTCGAAGGTGGCGATCGCCGATGCCCAGTCCGGCGGCAGCTTGGCCGGTGCCGTGCCTTGCCCGTCGCTTCCGGTCGGTTCGCCCGGCGACATCTGCCCTTCGATGCCGATCAGCGCCGCGCCCAGTATGGCGGCAAGCACCAGATAGGGATTGGCGTCGGCTCCCGACACGCGATGCTCGATGCGGCGTGCGGCGGTCGGCCCGCCGGGAATGCGGATCGCCACCATGCGGTTCTCGTAGCCCCAGGCGACCGCGGTCGGTGCATAGGAGCGCGGGCGAAGCCGGCGATAGGAATTGAAATGCGGGGCGAACACCAGCGTGCTCTCGGCCATCGCCGCCAGCAGCCCGCCGACCGCATGGCGCATGATTTCGGAGCCCTGGTCGGTACCGTCGTCGAACACATTGCGGCCTTCGGCGTCGATAAGGCTGAAATGGACGTGAAAGCCGTTGCCGGCCCGGTCGCCATAGGGCTTGGCCATGAAGCAGGCGGCAAAGCCGTGCTTGCGGGCAATGCCTTTCACCGTGCGCTTGAACAGCACCGCGTCGTCGGCTGCCCGCAAGGCGTCGGCGACGTGGTTCAGATTGATCTCGAACTGGCCGACGCCATTTTCGGCAATCGCCGTGTCGACGGGAATGCCTTGCGCCCGGCAGGCCTCGTAGACGTCATGGATGAAGGCCTCGAAATCGTCGATCTCGTCGATCGACAGCGCCGCGTCGGAATCGAGACGCCGCCCGGTGACCGGCGACACAGGCCCGACCGGCCGCTGCGATTGCGGATCGACCAGATAGAATTCGAGTTCCGTTGCCGCGACCGGGGTCAGGCCGAGCGCCTTGTAGCGGTCGAGGATGCGGGCCAGCGCCCGCCGGGGGTCGCCAAGATAGGGCGCACCGCTTTCGTCGGCGAGCCAGAGCGGGACAAGTGCCGTCGGATGCGCCGTCCAGTCCACCGGCAGGATGCCGCGCCCCGTCCATTGGCAGAGCCCATCGGCATCGCCGGTCGAGAAAACCAGCGTGTTGCCTTCGATATCCTCTCCCCAGATGTCGAGCCCGATCAGCGAATAGGGCATGCGCAGCTTGCCTTCCAGCGCCTTGCGGGCCTGCTCCACGGGTATGCGTTTTCCCCGCATGACGCCGTTGAGGTCGCACACCGCCGCCCTCAGGCTCTGTATGTCTCTTCTGCTTTCAAGCCAGCTCAGGACGTCCGCAATTGCATCGCTCAATTTAAAACCTCTGGTTTTCGAAGGTGCCCAAGCCCTGCCGGCTGCGCTATCCCTGGTAAAAAATGCTTGTCAGTTTTCGGAAAGCCTATCCGCTTGACGCCAGATATTTTTCCTTATTTTTTCAAGTCACTAGCCGGGATGTCGGGAGGCATTTGAAAACCAATTGCGCGATCTGCGATCGCAACATAGAGGCAAGATAGCGGAAAGCCAAGGGGCATTCGGCATGCGGCTTCGCCGCCGGGCAGGCACGATCGGCCTTTGGGACGAGCGACTGTCGCCCGGCGATCTTAGCGCCCGGCACCCGGAAATCTGGCCTGCCGCAAGATGTGCGCGGCGCCTTCTTCGATGTCGCGCACGATGGCCGCGCGGGCGCGCGCCGCGTCCTGCGCCTCGATCGCGGCGACGACTTCCTCGTGATAATCGATATCGAGGATGGGGGAGAGATCGTCCTCGAACCCCATGGCAAGGTTCCGGAGGAAGGGGCCGACCTGCATCCAGACGGTTTCGATCAGGAAGATCATCTGCTCGTTGCCGCAATGGCGATAGATCGAGAATTTGAAGGCGTAGTTCTTCCTGAGATAATCGTCGATGTCGCCCTCGCGCGCCGCCAGGGTCAATTCGCTGCTGTGGCGCCGGATCGTCCGCAGATTGTTGCCGTTGATGCGCTTTGTCGCGAGTTCGGTCGCCGAGCCTTCCAGGATCGTGCGCACTGCTGTCAATTGCGAAAACCGTTCGGCCGAAATGACAGGCACCTCGACACTGCCGTTCGGCATAGGGCTCAGCGCCCGCAGCGCCTGCAGCCGCATAAAGGCGCTGCGCACCGGCATGTCGCTGGTACCGAGTTCCTTGGCGAGCTTGCGCGAGGTCAGCTTCTGGCCTGGCGTGAACTGGCCCGACATCAGCGCCCGCACAAGCTCCAGATAGACCTTTTCATGCAGGGGCACGCTGTCGATGGCGCTCAGCCCGAATTGTGTTCTGTCGGCCATTGGCGGGGGCGCTACTTCATTCGTTCTGAAATCTGGCCTGACGACGGCAGCCGCAGATGATCCTGATCGGGTCGAGCACGGCCGACGCCGAAGTCGATATATCTGCACATGATAGACGCCTCAATCGTTATGCGGCAAGCTGTTAGCAATGTGGCCAAGGGCAGGTCGCGCGGCAAAGATGCCGGCGCACGCGGCAGGCACGCGGCATCCGCGTAGCGATTTGCAATATCGCCATCACAAATCTTGACCTTTCGCGCACTTGCACGTCCGGCCGCTCTCTGGCTTTTTGGGGCACCCATCCGAACGGACTGATTCGCGTCATGCCGCTCGATTGCAATGTCCTAGAGGCAGTCTGCGGATGGGTCGTGAAGCGCGCGCAATTGACGAAGGAGAAGCAGGCATGGCCGAGTTCAAGAAGCCGGAAATCTCCGAGATGAGACCCAAGATCACCGTCATCGGTGTCGGCGGCGGTGGCGGCAACGCCATCAACAACATGATCGCGGAGCAGCTTCAGGGAACCGAATTCATCGCCGCCAACACCGATGCCCAGGCGCTGACCATGTCGAAGGCGACGCGGCTGATCCAGCTCGGCGCGCATGTCACCGAGGGTCTTGGCGCCGGCTCGCTGCCCGAGATCGGCCGGGCCGCGGCCGAGGAATCGCTCGACGAGATCATGGACCACTTGGCCGGCACGCACATGTGTTTCGTCACCGCCGGCATGGGTGGCGGCACCGGAACCGGCGCCGCCCCGGTCATTGCCCAGGCAGCGCGCAAGGCCGGCATCCTGACGGTGGGTGTCGTCACCAAGCCCTTCACTTTCGAGGGCCGGCGCCGCATGCAGATGGCCGAGGAAGGCATCGAGCGGCTGCGCGAAGCCGCCGACACGGTGATCGTCATCCCGAACCAGAACCTGTTCCGCATCGCCGATGCCAAGACCACCTTCGCCGACGCCTTCGTGATTGCAGACCGGGTGCTTTATTCCGGCGTCAGCTGCATCACCGATCTCATCGTCAAGGAAGGCCTGATCAATCTCGACTTCGCCGACGTCAAATCGGTCATGCGCGGCATGGGCCGCGCCATGATGGGGACCGGCGAGGCATCGGGCGAAAGCCGGGCGATGAAGGCGGCGGAAGCCGCGATCGCCAACCCGCTGCTCGACGAAGTGTCGATGAAGGGCGCCAAGGGCGTGCTGGTCTCGATATCGGGCGGCCGCGACATGACCCTGTTCGAGGTCGACGAGGCTGCCACCCGCATCCGCGAGGAGGTCTACGAGGACGCCGACATTATTGTCGGCGCCATCTTCGATAAGAGCATGGAAGGCCGCTTCAGGGTCTCGGTGGTGGCGACCGGCCTCGATAGGGCGATCGCCGATGCCGATGCCGGCATCGCCCATGACCGTTCCATGCCCTCCGCCGCACGGATTTTACAGTAGGCCTTTTCCCTTTGAGTTGACGGAGCCTCGGGCAGGCGGCCTGCAGAACAGCGCAGGCGCGCCGTGTTTGCTCGCGTTCCGTACCCGGCTGACATCACCTCTGATCGAAATTTAAAACGTTTGCATTTTTGCAAAAGGCAATTACAAACGTTTCAAACTCGCCTGAGGGAGGATCGGTGACCACCCGCGTCATCACGCTGAAGGAACTCGCGGCAAGCCTGGACCTGTCGATCACGACGGTTTCGCGGGCGCTTGCCGGCCATGAGCAGATCGCGCTCAAGACGCGTGAGCGCGTCGCGCAGGCGGCGCGCCAGGCCGGTTATGTGCCCAACACCGCGGCGCGCACGCTTGTCTCGGGTCGAAGCGGCTTCGTCGGCCTCGTCCTGCCGATACGCGGCCCCAACCTCGTCGATTCCTTCCTCGGCGAATTCGTCACCGGGCTCGGCGAAGGGCTGGTCTCGCATGGCGCCGACCTCATCCTGGCGACGGCCGCGCTTGGCCATTCCGAGCTGTCGGTGCTGCGCCATGTCGTTGAATCCGGGCGCGCCGACGGCGTCGTCGTCACCCGCATCGCCGAGACCGACGAGCGCCTTGCCTATCTGCGCGAGCGTGGCTTTCCGTTTGTCGCTCATGGCCGGCTGCTCGACAGCGACTTCGGCTACAACTGGCTCGACACCGATGGCGCGCACGCCTTCGGCGAAGCCTTCGACATGCTCTATGATCTCGGCCACCGCCATTTCGGCCTGGTGACGATCTCCGAAGCGATGACCTTTCGTCATCTGAGGCAAGATGGCCTCGCGGCGGCCATTGCCCGGCGGGGCGACCCCTCGGTGCGGCTCGACGTGGTGACGGCGCCGCGCTTCGACCAGCAGGCGCGCATCGAGGCCGTCAACCGGATGCTTCGAGGCCCCGACAGGCCGACGGCCATCGTCGCTTTGTTCGACGAACTGGCGCTGACCGTGATGGAGGAGGCTGTCCGTGCCGGGCTCAGCGTGCCGCGCGACCTGTCCGTCATCGGCTTCGACAACATTGCTGCGTCGGCCTATGCGCCGCCGGGCCTCACCACCTTCGACGCCTCGATCCGGCAATGCGCGCGCGAGATCGCCGACATGCTGCTCACCATCATCGCCGAGAAGCCCGGCAAGCCGCTGACGCGGCTGATCCGGCCGACACTGGTTGCGCGGGCAAGCCATGGACCGGCGCCACGGACAAAAAGCTGACGCCGCAATGCCGGCGCATATCCAGGGAGGAAGACCATGATGAAAGCATTGAAGATATTGGCAGGGGCCGCGCTGGCACTCTCGGTCGCCGCTGGTGGTGCCGAGGCACAACAGGTGCTGTTCTGGTCGACGCAGGCACGTCCGGTCGAAGAGACGCAGAAGATGCGCGACGAGGTGCTGAAAGGCTTTGAAGGCGCAGTCGACTATCAGGTTGCCGAGGACGGTCCCTGGCTCACCCGCCTGCAGGCGGAATTGCAAGCCGGCTCCGGCACGATCGGCCTGCTTGGCGGCCTGCACGGCGATTTCTCCACCGTCGGCGCCAGCCTTGTCGATCTGTCGCATGTCAATGTCGGCGGGGTCAAGGTCAACGAGGCCTACAAGAAACTCGGCATGCTCGGCACCGGCGAGCAGAAATACATGCCCTGGATGCAGGCCACCTATCTGATGGCGGCCAACAAGCAGGCGCTGCAATATCTGCCGGCGGGCACCGATCTCAACACCATCACCTATGACCAGCTGATCGAATGGTCGAAGAATATCGCCGAGAAGACCGGCTCGCCGAAATTCGGTTTTCCGGCTGGTCCCAAAGGACTGAAGCATCGCTTCTTCGAAGGTTTTCTCTACCCATCCTACACTGGTTCGATGGTCACGAAATTCCGCTCGGCGCAAGCCGAGACGGCGTGGAACAAGTTCAAGGAATTGTGGCAGTACACCAATCCGAACTCGACCAACTACGCCTTCATGCAGGAACCGCTGCTTTCGGGCGAAGTCTGGGTCGCGTTCGACCATGTCGCGCGGCTCGCCGATGCCTTCAACAAGAAGCCGGACGAGTTCGTTGCCTTTCCCGCACCAGCCGGTCCTGCCGGCCGCGGCTTCATGCCTGTCGTGGCCGGTGTCGCCATTCCCAAAACCTCGCCGGACCCGGAGAAAGCCAAGGCGCTGGTCGCCTATATGCTGAAGCCGGAAACCCAGATCGCCACGCTGAAGGCGACCAATTTCTTCCCTGTCGTCGACGTCAAATTGCCCGACGACATGCCGGCTTCGGTGAAGGCCTTCGGCCCGGCGATCGCCACCATGACCGGGGCTCCTGACGCACTGCCGGCGCTGCTGCCGATGGGGCTCGGTGACCTCGGCGGCAAGTTCAACCAGGTCTACACCGATAGTTTCGAGCGCATCGTGCTCGGCGGTGAGGACGTGCATGGCGTGCTCGAACAGCAAGCGGCCGCGCTCAAGGCGATCATCGACCAGGCGAAGGCGCCGTGCTGGGCGCCCGACAAGCCATCCTCGGGCGCTTGCCCGGTGAAATAGGCCGCCAACCAGAATCCTCCCGAGGGGGCGTCCGGAGTTTGTTGCACTCCGGGCGCCCAGACCGCGGTTTCGAAGGACAACAAAAATGCACGGCAAGGCTCTGCCCTATCTGCTGCTGATGCCGGCGACCTTGTTCCTGTGCATCTTCTTCCTCTACCCGTTCGCGCTGGTCGCCTTCGAGGCTGTCACTCGCGACGGCGCCTTCACCCTCAACAATTTCCGCACCATGGCTGGCAGCTGGAAATTCCCGGTCACCATCCGCAACACGCTGCTGCTGGCCGCGATCGTGGTGCCGATCCAGCTCACCATGGCGTTGCTGATGGCAAGCGTCGTGTCGCGGCTGGAGACCGGGCGCAGCGCGGCCCTCTACGTCTTCGCCATCCCGCTCGGCATTTCCGACCTTGCCTCCGGGCTGATCTGGCTTGCCATCTTCGACCAGTCCGGCTTCCTCAACACGCTGCTTTCCGGCCTCGGTATCGTCGACAGGCCGGTCATGTTTCTCGGCTACCAGAGCAAGCTGACCATCTTCATTGCCGTGGCGCTGGCCGAGATCTGGCGGGCGACCGCAATCATGATGGTCATCCTCGTCGCCGGCATGGGGCTGATCCCCAAGGAATATTACGAGGCGGCGGAAGTGTTCGGGGCAAGCCCCTGGCAGCGCTTTGTGCGCGTCACGCTGCCGCTGCTGCGCCCCTCGCTGCAGACGGCGATCATCCTACGCGTCATCCTCGCCTTCGAGGTCTTCGCCGTGGTTGCGGCCCTCGGCGGCACCAATCTGCCGGTGCTGATGGGCGAGACCTATAACTGGCAATTCACGCTGCAGGACCGCAATGTCGCCGCCGCCTCGGCGCTGCTCATCCTCGCCATCTCGATCGGCTTCACGCTGTTCTTTCTCAGGGTGCTGCGTGTTCCCAAGGAGGCCCGGATATGAGCGCCGTTGCCGAAACGCCGGTTGCGGCGGTCGCCGACGCGCGCAAGGCCGGCGACTGGCTGCTGATCGCCACCGCCCTTCTGCTTTGCGTCTGGGTGCTGCTGCCGATCTATCTCTTGATCGTCAACGCCCTGTCGTCGCCCGACCAGGTGACCGCTTTCCCCAAGCGCTTCTTCCCGTCCTTCGACCTCGGCAGCCTTTCCTTCTTCATCAATTTCGCCGGCGTCGCCCGGGCGCTGTGGAATTCGGTGCTCGTCGCGACGCTGACCATGATCCTGGCCATCGGTTTCGGCGCGCCGGCCGGTTACGCGCTGTCGCGCTTCGATTTCCCGGGGAAGGGCACGTTCCGCTTCCTGGTGCTGATGACCCGCGCCTTCCCGCTGCCGCTTCTGGCGCTGCCGCTGGCGGTGATGTTCATCCGCACCGGCCTCGACGACACCGCCATCGGGCTGGCGCTGGTGCACACCACGCTAGCGCTGCCGTTCGCCGTGCTGATCACCTTCTCGCTGTTCTCGGGTATTCCCGTCGAGCTCGAGGAGGCGGCCTGGACGCTCGGCTGCACGCGCTGGCAGGCGTTCCGCAAGGTGATCCTGCCGCTGGCGCTGCCCGGCATCGCCGCCTCGGCGGTGTTTGCCTTCACAATCTCCTGGAACGAGGTGTTCGCCGCTGCCGTGCTTACGATCGAAAACCGCACGCTGACCGCCTTCCTGCTGCAAAGCCTTGGCGAGTCGCCACTCTATCTCAAATTCGCTGGCGGAGCGGCGCTGGTCGTGCCGGCGCTGATCTTCATCTTCGCCGTCCGCAAATATCTTTTCGCCATGTGGGGGATCGCCAACCGATGACGCGCTGCACGGAGACGGCCCATGGCTGAGATCGCAATCAAGGGCGTGGCCAAGCGCTTCGGCGGCTTCACCGCGCTGCACCAGGTCGACCTCACAATATCAGACCAGGAATTCATGGTGCTGCTCGGCGCCTCGGGCTGCGGCAAGACCACGCTGCTTCGGATCGTCGCGGGGTTGGAGACGCCGAGCCAGGGTGAGGTCTGGATCGGCGGCCGCCGTGTCGACCAGCTGCCGCCGCGCGAGCGCGGCATCGCCATGGTGTTCCAGAACTATGCCGTCTTCCCGCATCTGACCGTGTTCGAGAACATCGCCTTCGGCCTGCGCATGAAGAAATTGCCGCAGCAGGAGGTCGAGCGCCGCGTCAACCGCACCGCCGAGCTCATGCATATCGAGCAATTGCTGAAGCGCTATTCCGGCCAATTGTCCGGCGGCCAGCGCCAGCGTGTCGCCGTCGCCCGCGCGCTCGCCATGGAGCCCGACGTCATCCTGATGGACGAGCCGCTGTCGAACCTCGACGCGCTGCTGCGGCTGGAAATGCGCGCCGAGCTCAAGGGCGTGCTGGCCGCGTCGAAGACCACCACCATCTATGTCACCCACGACCAGGTCGAGGCGATGAGCCTCGCCGACCGCATCGCCGTCATGCATCAGGGCCGCATCGTCCAGGCGGCCTCGCCGGTCGAGGTCTACCGCAATCCGGCCGCGCGTTTCGTCGGCTCCTTCATCGGCAATCCACCGATGAATTTCATCCCGGCGACCAACGCCGCGAACGGCAGCTGGACCGTTGCCGGACTGACCCTGCCCGGCCCCAAGTCAGACAAACAGAAGATCGAATTCGCCATTCGCCCGGAAGACGTCGATGCCGGCAACGAAGGCTTGCGCGCCACGGTGCGCGTCATCGAGCCGCTCGGGCCGCACACGCTGGTCACTTGCGATGTTGAGGGTGGGCTGTTTCGCGCCATTCTGGACTCCAACGCCAGCGTTCAGGTCGGCCGCGATCTGCGCCTGGCGCCCAAGCCCGACCGCATCCGCTGGTTCGATCCTGAAACCACCAATGCCCTTTGACGCCGAAAGCCTTGAAACGCCCATGACTGCTTCCGCCACCAGTGACATCATCGCCCGCGCCGTCGAGGTGCTCAGGGAGAACGACCAGGGCGCCTACACCATTCCGACAAAGGGTCTCTATCCCTTTCAGTGGAACTGGGATTCCTGTCTGACCGCGCTCGGCCTTGCCCATTACGACGAGGCGCGTGCCTGGACCGAAATGGAGACCTTGTTCGCGCATCAGTGGCCGGACGGCATGGTGCCGCACATCGTCTTCCATGTCTGGAACGACGGCTATTTTCCCGGCCCCGAGGTCTGGCGGACCGGCCGCCCAACGGCGACCTCCGGCATCACCCAGCCGGCGGTCGCCGGCTTTGCCGCGCGCCGCCTGTTCGACCGGGCGAACGACAAGAAACTGGCGGCGGAGCGGGCTCGCGCATTGGTGCCGAAGATCGATGCATGGCACCGCTGGTTCTACGCGAACCGCGACCCCAGGGGGGAGGGGCTGGTTGCCATCATCCATCCCTGGGAGTCCGGCCGCGACAATTCCATCGACTGGGACGACGCCTTCGAACGCGTGCCGACCGAGGGCGTCGAGCCCTACACGCGCCGCGACACCTTGCACGCCGACCCGGCGCATCGCCCGACGCGCGAGCAGTATGACCGCTATATCTGGCTGGTGCAGCATTTTCGCGGGCTTGGCTGGGACAATGCCAGGCTGCACGACGCCTCGCCCTTCCAGGTCGTCGATCCCGGCTTCAATGCCATTCTGATCCGCGCCGCGGCTGATCTTGCCGATCTCGCCGAGGAACTGGGCGAAACCGAGATCGCCGCCGCCAACCGCGCCCGCGCGCAAAAGGGCCTGGCCGCCATGGAGCGGCTGTGGAGCGATGCGCATGGCCAGTATCTCTGCCTCGACCGCGTCACCGGCGCGTTGATCGACAGCGCGTCGGTCGGCGGCATCCTGCCGGCCTTCGCGGCCATCCCCAAGCCTCGTGCCGCCGCAATCGCCGCAACCGTCGAACGGCTTGCCGGCACGGCACGCCATGTCGTGCCGTCGCATGATTCCGGCGATCCGCGCTTCGACGCCAAGCGCTATTGGCGCGGTCCGGTCTGGCTGGTGGTCAACTACATGATATCAGACGGGCTGGCCGCCGCCGGCCACGGTCAGGTCGCGCAACGCATCACCCAGTCCAGCCTCGATTTGATCCGGGGAAGCGGCTTTGCCGAATATTACGACCCTCTCACCGGCGAGCCGCTCGGCGGCGGCCGGTTCACCTGGACGGCGGCAATGGTGATAGAGTTTCTGCGCAACGCCAGTTGAGTGCTTGCAGCCCGCTGTATCGACCTCTATCCCTCTGTTGCTACAAGAATCCGTCATATCGGGCCATCTATACTGGCAACCGGAATTCGTTCGAGCGACGAGAGGCGCGGCTTGGAATTTGACTTGAAGACCATCGAAGCGCTCGCGCCCGACCAGGCGTCGTTGAGCGCGGCTTCAAAGTTGACCAGGCAATCGAACTGGCCAAGGCTCGAGAAGAACGAGCAGTTGGCGCTTATCTGGGGCGAATGCCAGGGCTCCGGCTCCAACCCCTATCGCGTCGTCGTCGACACCGGCGACCACGGCTACAAGTGCACCTGTCCGTCGCGAAAATTCCCTTGCAAGCACACATTGGCGCTGATGTGGATCGCCGCCACCGCGCCGGCAAGTTTCACCGCCGCAGGCTCGACGCCGGAATGGGTGAACGATTGGCTTGGCCGTCGCCGGAAGACCACGTCACAGCCGGCCGCACCGGCGCCGGGCGCGGCAGGCAAGAGCATCGGCGAGGCCTCGCGCGACGATGAAAGCGCTGTCGTAGAGGACGCCGCCACGATCGAACGCCGAGAGGCAGCACAGCGCAAGCGCGCCGAGGATACGCGGTCCTCGGTCTCGGCGGCTTTGGACGAACTCGATCAATGGATATCGGATCAGCTGCGGCTCGGCCTTGCCGGCTTTGTCGACAACAGCAGCGATCGTTGCCGCCGCATCGCGGCACGGTTGGTCGACATGAAGGCGACGGCGCTAGCCGGCCGCATCGACGAGATTCCGTCACGGCTGATGGGACTACGCAGCGAGGAACGCCCGGACGCGGCGATCCGCGAACTCGGCAAGCTTGTGCTGCTGGCCAAGGCCTGGCGCTCGACACCAGACGACGCCGAGTTGAAGCGGCTGGTGTCGACGTCCGAAAGCCGCGAGCAGGTGCTTGCCAATCCTGATGCGATCCAGGTCGAAAGCCTCTGGGAGGTGCTTGGCGAGAAGATCGAAACGCGCCGCGACGGCCTTGTCACCCATTCGACCTGGCTGCTCGATCTGAACAGCGCCGCCCCGCAATTTGCTCTGCTGCTCGACTATTTCCCCGCCTCTGCCGGCCGCCGGTCGAACGCCTTCACGCCGGGCGATCGCTTCGATGCAAGGCTGGTCTTTTATCCGGCGCGACAGCCGCTGCGGGCGCTCGTGGTCGAGCGCAAGGGCGATGTCTCGTCGAGGGAATGGCCGGATTTCGGCTTTGACAAAGCCGATCCGCTCGCCGCCCATGTCGCTCACCAGGACACGGCGCCCTGGCTCACTGATTGTCCCGTCATGCTGCCTCCCGGTGCGATCCTGCTCGACGATCGCGGCGATGCCTGGTGGCAATCCGCCGACAATCCGCATGGCATCGCCTTGCCGATCGCCGATACCGTCAACCCGACGCTGCTTGGGCTGGACCTCGCGGCAACGGCAGCACTCTGGAGCGGCAGCCGGCTTCATTTGCTGGCAGCGCAAAGCGGCTTCGGGAGGCTTGATCTGTCGTGAACGAGATCGAGCAGACGGGTCTGGCGACCATGCGCGATTGCTGGATCACCGGCGGAACCAGCTTTGACCTGGCCCCGGCCGCCTGGAAGGACATCGCCGCCGGTGCAAACCCCGACGAGCGTGAGCGCCGGCTGCTGGCGATTGCCGCGCAAGCCCTCGAAATTGCCTTGCGGCCGGCAGCACCAAAGACGCTGAAGCGGCGCCCGCCGCTGCCTGAACTCGCCTTGCCGATGCTGCCGGAGCGGTTGCGGCCGCTGTTGCGGGCGGCGCTGAAACATGCCGCCGACGCAAGGAGCAAGTCGCGCGTGGTGGCACTCGTTGCCAGCCGCGGCTTCGTGCTGCATCCGATGGACTGGATGCCGGCCGCGTCGGATCAGACCAGCCCGGATGTCTATGCGCCCTGGATCGACTGGCAGGCGGGCGTCGACGGCGAAAAACATACGAGCCGGGAGCAACTAACGGCGCAGAATTGGGACGAATTCTATCCCGCCGCGCGCCGCAGTGCGCTGGCCGATATGCGCCGCACCGCGCCGGCCCTAGCCCGGCAGTTGATCGAAACCAAGGGGGCCAGAGAGCCGGCGGAGGTCAGGCTTGCGCTCATCGCACTCATGCATTTCGGCCTGGGGCCCGATGACGTGCCTTTCCTGAAAAGCCTGTCCGCCGATCGCTCGGGCAAGGTGCGCGAACTCGCCGGCCGGCTGCTGGCGCGGTTGGGCCAGCACGGCCAGCCAGGCGATGGCGGGCCGGAAGATCCGATATCCGAACTCGCCGCCTTCATCGCGGAAGGCAAATCCGGCTTCATTCGCCGCCGCACCACCTACACGCCGGCAAAGCTGAAATCCCCGGCGCAGGAACGGCGCCGCGCTGAACTGTTCGAGACCTGCAATTTGGTCGACCTTGCCGCGCGTTTCGGCGTCACCGAATCTGACTTCATCGGCGCATGGCAGTTCGGCGCCGACAACAATGTCGATATCCTTGTCGCCCGCATGGTCGCAGCGTCGGGCAGCGATGCGGCGGTCACGCACATGGCCGACACGCTTGTCGCCGAGGGTGGCAAGCCGGCGCTTTTCGTCCTGCATTTGATGCCGCGTCTGGACAGTCGCAGGCAACGCGTCCTGATCAGGCTGATCCTGAAGGACACGCAATATCTTGGCGCGCTTAGCCTGGCCGAGGGTGTCGAAGCAGGCTGGCTGGACTGGGCCGACCTGACCAACGGCAAGACGCTGCCGGCACTGCGCACCGCTGTCGCGGGCAACGATGGCGCCGTGAAGCGCGGCGTCGACCAGCTTCTGGAAACGCTGGGCTTTCTCGCCACCGCGGAGGCGGCGGAAAAATTGATCGGCGATGTCGTCGCGGCCGGCATGGCGCCGGCAGCACCTTCGCTCGCTCTTCTGCGCCTCAACGCATCCCTGACCGGCCCTTGAGCCAACACATGATCAATCCGGAGAACAGCAAATGAACGCAGCCATCCGTCTTCCGGTCGAGCAGGCCTACGCCGCCGAATTGCAGGCGCTCGCGCGCAATGACGACCGGCAAAGACCCGCCGGCTGGAGCCTGTCGCCAAAGGCGGTGCTGACGTACCTGCTTGGCGGAAAGGCTGACGACGGCACGCTGATCACGCCCAAATATGTCGGCCGCCGCCGATTGATGGAGACCGCCGTGGCGACGCTCGCCACCGACCGCGCGCTGTTGCTGCTCGGCGTTCCCGGCACCGCCAAGTCCTGGGTGTCGGAGCATCTCGCCGCCGCCATCATGGGCGACTCGACGCTGATCGTGCAGTGCACGGCCGGCACCGACGAGAACCAGATCCGCTACGGCTGGAACTACGCGCAGCTTCTGGCCAAGGGCCCAAGCCAGGAGGCGCTGGTGCCGACGCCGCTCTACCGCGCCATGCAGGACGGCAAGCTCTGCCGTCTCGAGGAACTGACGCGCATGGGCTCGGACGTGCAGGACACGCTGATCACCGTGCTGTCAGAAAAGATGATGCCGATCCCCGAACTCAACACCTCGATCTACGCGCAGCGCGGCTTCAACATCATCGCCACCGCCAACAACCGCGACAAGGGCGTCAACGAATTGTCCTCGGCGCTGAAACGCCGCTTCAATGTCGTCGTGCTGCCCTTGCCCGAAGACATGGCGGAGGAAGTGGCGATCGTCTCCAAGCGCCTCGGCGAGATGGCCGGCGGTCTCGACCTGCCCGTGCCGAAGAATGTCGGTGAGGAGATCGCCCGGGTACTGACCATTTTCCGTGAGCTGCGCTCGGGTGCAACGGCGGATGGCAAGGTGACGCTGAAGACGCCGTCGGGCTCGCTGTCCACGGCCGAAGCGATCGCCACCATGGTTGGCGGTCTCAGCCAGGCGGCCTGGTTCGACAGCGGCAAGCTTGGCGCAGAAGGCCTTGCCGCCAGCCTTGTCGGCGCGATCGTCAAGGATCCGGTGCAGGACAAGCTGGTGCTGGAGGAATATCTGGAAACCGTGCTCAAGAAGCGGCCCGACTACGCCGGCTATTACGCCGCCTTGAATGCCGCGATCTGACGCCATGGCGCTTAGCGACGTTTCCTATTTCGGCATACGCCATCACGGGCCCGGCTCCGCCGACAGCCTGATGCAGGCCTTGCAGGAGTTGAAACCGGTCGCTGTGCTGATCGAGGGACCGGCCGACGCGTCGGCGCTGCTGCCATTGCTCGCCCGTCCCGAAATGCAGCCGCCTGTGGCACTGCTGTGCTATCCTGAGGACGATCCGGCCTCGACCAGCTTCTGGCCCTTTGCCGAGTTCTCGCCGGAGTATCAGGCCACGCTCTGGGCCGTCGCCAACAAGGCGGCAGTGCGCTTCATCGACCTGCCGTCTTCGGCGCGGGTAGCCCCGGTTGAAGCCGCGGAAAAAACCGATGGAACGGAAGTCCCTGTCGAGGCTGAGACGGCGCCGCATCTGCGCGACCCGATCGGCACGCTGGCGCAGGCCGCCGGCTATGAGGATGGCGAGAGCTGGTGGGCCGACATCATCGAGCAGAACCCTGAGCCCGGCCCGATCTTCGCGGCAATAGCTGACGCGATGACGACGCTGCGCGAAGGCGAAGGACCGCTTGCCGAATTCGAGGCAAAGCGCGAAGCCTATATGCGGCTTGAAATCGCGGCCGCGTGTAAGGAATTCGACGGACCGATCGCCGTCGTCTGTGGCGCCTTCCATGTGCCGGCACTGCAGGCGACACGTCCGCTCAAAGAGGACCAGGCCATCCTGAAAGGGCTTGCCCGGCGCAAGGCCACGATGACCTGGGCGCCATGGACCGGCCCGCGCCTGGCGCTCGGCTTTGGCTATGGCGCCGGCGTCGTGGCACCGGGCTGGTGCAAGCATCTGTGGCGCACGCGAGGCCGGCATGACGCGGCGACGCTGTGGCTCGCCATGATCGCTGCGGTGCTGCGGGCAAAGGGGCACATGGTATCGACCGCCTCGTTGATCGAGGCCGAGAGGCTGGCCCGCACGCTGGCCGTGATCCGCGAGCGGCCAAAACCCGGTTTCGAGGAATTGCGTGATGCCGCGATCGCGGCCCTGTTCAACGGCGAGGCGGTGCTGTGGGCGTTGGTCGAAGCCGAACTGCTTTTGGGCGCCGATGTCGGTGAAATTCCGCCCGACACTCCACTGGCGCCGCTGATCGAGGATCTGCAGCGCAACCAGAAGGCGGCGCGGCTGAAGCCGGAGGCGCTGGAGCGCGAATTGTCGGTCGATTTGCGCAGCGAAAGCGGGCTGTTCCGCTCGACCTTGCTGCACCGCTTGAACGTGCTTGGTGTGCACTGGGGCAAGCTCACCGACGCTGGCCGCAGCCGCGGCACGTTTCGCGAGCGCTGGACCCTGTCGTGGGAGCCGGAATATGCCGTTCGCCTGGTCGAGAACCTGGTCCACGGGCCGACGATCGAAAAGGCCGCCAACGGCCGGCTGATCCAGATGATTGGTGCCACGACATCGCTCGATGCGCTGGCGGCACTGGTCCAGGGCGCCATCACGGCCAATTTGTCGGAGGCCTCGACGGCCGGCCTGGCGGCTCTGGAGGAACGCGCGGCGCGCAGCAGCGAATGCCTGGAAATCCTGGCATCGGTGCCGCCGCTCGCCGACATCATCCGCTATGGCGAAGCCCGCAAGACCGAAACGGCTCGCCTGTCTGGACTGCTGGAGCGGCTGATCGTCGAGGGCGGCATCGCGCTCGTCTACGCCGCACGCGACCTCGATGCACAAGCTTCCTCGGCGCTGGTCGGCGCTATGAGGAAAGCCGACGAGGCGATCAAGCTGGTCGAGCCCGAACAGGACGTTCTGGACGCCTGGCGCAACGGATTGGCGGCGGTGCTGGACGGATCGCGATCGACCGCGCTGGTGGCCGGCTGTGCCGCGCATCTGCTTTACGAGGCCGGCCACCTGTCCGCCGACGCTGCAGCGGGTTTGATCGCGCGGCGCCTGTCGCCGGGAACACCGGTCACCGAGGCCGCCGGGTTTTTCGAGGGTTTCTTCAGCACCGCCGGTCAGCGGCTGATCTATGACGAAGGCCTGCGCGGAGCCGTCGATGCCTGGCTCAAATCGCTCGACGAAGACGCTTTCATCGCGCATCTGCCGTTGCTGCGCCGGGTCTTTTCGCATCTGGATTCGATGGAGCGGCGGCGGTTGATCGAAGCGGTCCTTGGCCGCTCCAGGCGCCTGCCGGCCGGGCTGACGCCGACGCCCAGCGGTGACGAGGCCTGGCGCCGGCATCTGGAACGGCTTGCACCTCTGCTGATGGGTGGGAACGGCAATGGATGACGAAATCGACATCGGCGAAACGGAGCCCGCCGGCGACGGCCGGGAGCGCCGCTGGCGCCTGGCGATCGGCGCGGATGACGAGGCTTCGTCGGCGTTGTCCGACAATGACAAGCGGCTGTCGGCAGCGCTCGATGCACTCTACGGCGATGGCGCCGGCGATGCGGCGGCAGATCCGCGCAAGCGGCGCGGCGGGCTCGGCCGCTCGGCGCCGAAAGTGGCGCAGTGGATGGGCGATATCAGGTCGTTCTTTCCCGCGCAGGTCGTGCAGATCGTCCAGAAGGATGCGTTCGAGCGGCTCAACCTGAAACAGATGCTGATGGAGCCGGAATTCCTCAAGGCGATCGAGGCCGACGTCAATCTCGTCGCCGACCTGATCTCGCTGCGCTCGGTCATGCCGGCCAAGACCAAGGATATCGCACGCACCATCATCGCCGATATCGTCGCCAAGCTGATGCAGCGGCTGGAGCAGAAGACCGCCGAGGCGATCCGTGGCGCGCTCGATCGGTCGCAGCGCACCAACCGCCCGCGCCAGCGCGACATCGACTGGCCGCGCACCATTTCGGCCAACCTTCGCCACTACCAGGCCGAGCACAAGACCATCGTGCCGGAGAAGCTGGTCGGCTTCATGCGCAAGCAGCGCAGGCTGGTCGATCTCGACGAAGTCGTGCTCTGCGTCGACCAGTCGGGCTCGATGGCAAGCTCGGTGATCTACGCCTCGATATTCGCCGCCGTGATGGCGTCCTTGCCGGTGGTGCGCACCAAGCTCGTCTGCTTCGATACGACGATCGTTGACCTGACCGAGGAGCTCAGCGATCCGGTCGAAGTCCTGTTCGGCGTGCAACTTGGCGGCGGCACCGACATCAACCAGGCCGTCGCCTATTGCGCCGATCGCATCGAGCGGCCGACCACGTCGCATATGGTGCTGATCACCGACCTGTATGAAGGCGGCAACGGCCAGGAATTGCTGCAGCGGCTGGCAGGGCTGGTTCGCTCCGGCGTCAATGTCGTGGTGCTGCTGGCACTGACCGATCAGGGCAGGCCGGGCTATGACCCGAAGATGGCCGGGTCGGTGGCGGCACTCGGCATTCCGGTCTTCGCCTGCATGCCGGACTTGTTTCCCGACATGATGGCGGCGGCCTTGCGACGGGAAGATGTCGGCGCATGGGCAGCAGGCGCCGACATCAAGCTGGTTCGCGCCGAGGACGACAGTCCGGCGGCCGACGCCTAAGCCGCGCTCAACTCGGCGTTGTCAAAAGCGGCAATCCAAAACCTGGCTTGAACAGCCGGCAATGCTGATCTGCACGCCGGATGGGGGGCCGCGCGTATCGCCATTAACGGACATCGCCATGTCGCGATTTGCACAGGGGTTGCTTGACTCCGATCGCCCGTTGTGAAAAATTTTGCAGCAACTGATAAAAATATCATAGGGTGGAAATGGTAGGGTTCGGCAACGGTCTCCTGCGCGACGATGAAACCAGCATGGCGACGCGTGCCGCCTGGCTTCACTATGCCGGCGGGCTGACCCAGTCCGAGGTCGCCAAGCGGCTGGGGCTGACCAGCCTCAAGGCCCATCGCCTCATCACCAAGGCCAACCAGGAAGGGCTGGTGAAGGTCTATATCGACGGCGAAGTCTCCGAATGCGTCGAGCTCGAGGACGAACTGTCCCGCCGCTACGGCCTCGATTATTGCGAGGTGGTTCCGGACTTCGATTCCGAGGATTTGCCGCTCAAGGCGCTCGGCATTGCCGGCGCGCAGTTCCTCAAGCGCGAAATCGAGCGTGGCGAGGAGGCGCTGATCGGTGTCGGCCATGGCCGCACTCTGGCCGCTTGCGTCGAATACCTGCCGCGCACCTCGACCGACAAGATCCGCTTCGTCTCGCTGCTTGGCGGCCTGACGCGCAAATTCTCGGCCAATCCGCACGATGTCATTCACCGCCTGGCAGAACGCACCGGCGCCGAGGCCTACGTCATGCCGGTGCCGATGTTCGCAAACACGGCGGAGGACCGCACCGTCCTGCTCGGCCAGAAGGGCATCAGCGAGGTCTTCGATCTCGCCCGCTCCGCCGACCTGTTGTTCGCCGGTATCGGCACCGCCGAACGCGAGGCGTCGCTGGTCGCCACCGGCATGATCGAGAAGGGTGAGATGGAGGAGATCCGCCGCAATGGCGGCGTCGGCGAATTGCTCGGCCATTTCTTCGACGAAGCCGGCAAGGCGGTGGCGACGACCGTTTCCAACCGGGCGCTGGCCTTGACGCGTGAGGACATTGCCAGCCGCCGGATCGTCGCCGTCGCCGGCGGCAAGATCAAGGTTCGCGCCATCAAGTCGGTGCTCGAAGGCCGCTATCTCAAGGGCCTGATAACAGACGAGCGGACGGCGCGATCGCTCGTGGAAGAGACGCCGGTCGGGTAGCCGGCAACAAGTTCCGTTGAAACTACCCTGTGGAGGAGAAGACGAAATGCATGAGAAAGAGAAAGACCTCATTGACGCCTTCCTGCGCGGACAAGTTGACCGTCGCGGGCTGATAAAGGGCCTCGGTGCCATGGGCCTTGCCGCCGGCACCGCCGGCACGCTGCTCAATCTGGGGCAGACCCGCGCGCTCGCCGCCGATTTCGACTGGCAAGCGCATAAGGGCAAGACCATCAAGCTCCTGCTCAACAAGCATCCCTATGCCGATGCGATGATCGCCGATCTGGAAAACTTCAAGAAGCTGACGGGCATGAACGTCGTCTATGACGTGTTCCCGGAAGACGTCTATTTCGACAAGGTCACGGCCGCATTGTCGGCAAGCTCGCCCGAATACGATGCCTTCATGACCGGCGCCTACATGACCTGGACCTATGGTCCTGCCGGCTGGATCACCGACCTCAACGAATGGATCAAGGATCCGGCCAAGACCAACCCGAACTATGCCTGGGACGACTTCCTGCCTGGCGTGAAGAATTCCTGCGCCTGGAACGGCAAGCCGGGCGGCGCGCTGGGTTCGGAAGATGCCAAGCAGTGGTGCATTCCGTGGGGCTTCGAACAGAACAACATCACCTACAACAAGGCGATGTTCGACAAGGCCGGCGTCACCATTCCTGGCAACATGGATGAGATGGTTGCTGCTGCGGCCAAGCTCACCAAGGATGTCGGTGGCGGCGTCTACGGCATCGGCGTGCGCGGCTCGCGCTCCTGGGCGACGATCCATCCCGGCTTCCTGTCGGCTTACGCCAATTTTGACCAGAAGGACCTCAACGTTTCGGCCGACGGAAAACTGTCGGCGGCCATGAACACCGCCGAATCTAAGGCCTTCCACAAGCAGTGGGTGCAGATGATCCAGGAGAGCGGCCCCAAGGACTGGTCGACCTACACCTGGTATCAGGTCGGTACCGATCTTGGCGCCGGCGCCTCGGCGATGATCTTCGACGCCGATATCCTCGGCTACTTCATGAATGGCGGCGACAACAAGATGGCCGGCAAGCTCGCCTTCGCAAGCTTCAAGGCCAATCCGGCAGCCAAGGCGGCGACCCCCAACATCTGGATCTGGTCGCTGGCAATGTCCAATTTCTCCAAGGACAAGGACGCCACCTGGTACTTCATGCAATGGGCCTCCGGGCCGGAGCACGGGCTGTTCGGCGCGACCAAGATGGACTTCGTCAATCCGGTCCGCCAGTCGGTGTGGAAGGACGAGATGTTCCGCGAAAAGCTGAACAAGAGCTATCCCGGTTATGTCGAGATGTTCGACGCCTCGGCGCCCGGCGCCTCGATCAAGTTCACGGCGCAGCCGCTGTTCTTCGATCTCACCACCGAATGGGCGGCGACGCTGCAGAAGATGGTGGCCAAGGAAGTGCCGGTCGACGAGGGCCTCGACAAGCTCGCCGAAAGCATCAACGGTCAGCTCAAGGAAGCCGGTCTCGGCTAAGTCGCAACGAGGGCCGGCCTGCCTGGCGTGCCGGCCCTCGTCATACCTTTTCAAGCTTGCGATGCGGTGCCGGAAGGTGACCGCGATTTCGCCCGACCGGTCGCCTTGCTCCCTTGGGCGGCCGGCAGGGCGAAGCGACAGAGACAACGGAGCAACTCGATGACTGCGGTGGTATCGCACAGGCCCAAGCCGTCCGGCTTCAGGATCAGCAAGCGGGTGCTGCCCTATGTGCTCAGCCTGCCGGCCTTGCTCGTCTGCATCGGCATCCTGATCCCGTTCCTGACCTCCGTCGTCTATTCCTTCCAGCGCTACCGGCTGAGCCAGCCCTGGGCGCGGCAGTTCAACTGGGGCGACAACTACATTTCCTTCTTCACCGACCCGAAATTCTGGAACACGCTCAAAGTGTCGCTGCTCTATGCCGGCACCACCGTCGTGCTCGAACTGCTTCTCGGTCTTGCCATCGCCTTGCTGCTGCAGAAGCGCTCGACGCTGAACAATTTCATCTCGATCATGCTGTTGATGCCGCTGATGACGGCGCCGGCGCTCGCGGCCCTGATGTGGAAGCTGATGACCAATCCCGGCTTCGGCGTGCTGAGCTATCTCGCCAGCCTGATCGGGCTGCAGGATTTCCGTTGGGCCTCGTCGCCGTCGACGGCGCTGTTCACCGTCGTGCTCGTCGACATCTGGGTCTACACGCCCTTCATCATGATCCTGCTGCTCGCCGGACTGCGCAGCCTGCCGACGCAGCCCTTCGAGGCGGCCGCACTCGATGGCGTGCCGCGAAGCTTCGTCTTCTTCCGCATCACGCTGCCGATGCTGACGCCCTACATCCTGACGGCGACTTTGTTCCGCCTGCTGGATTCCATCCAGCAGTTCGACATCATCTATGCGATGACCCAAGGCGGGCCGGGCGATACGCTGACCGTCTTCCAGGTCGAGGCCTATCTCAACTTCTTCCAGTCGACCAATGTCGGCCGCTCGGCGGCGATGATGATCATCCTGTGGGCGATCACCTATTTTCTCTCCAACATCTTCATCAAGAACTGGCTCAGGCTGCGCGAACGCGCCCGTGGCCAGGCATAGGAGGCCGGGATGGAACACACCTCGCTTCTCGAACGCATCCTGCGCGGCATCGCGCTGACGCTGGTCGTGATCTTCTTCATGTTCCCGATCGTCTGGATCTTCATGATGTCGTTCCAGACCAATGAGACCATCCTGCGCATTCCGCCGCAGCTGATCTTCGAGCCGACGCTTGCCAACTACACGGCGCTGATCACCGGCAAGCTGATGACCGCCGCCGGCACGCTCGACATCGCCTTCATGCGCAATCTCGGGAATTCGGTGTTCCTGTCGGTCACTTCGGTGGCGGTCTCGCTGCTGCTCGGCGTGCCGGCGGCCTACGCCTTCGCGCGGCACAAATTCCGTGGCTCGGAGGACATCGCCTTCACGCTGCTGTCGTTCAAGTTCGCGCCGGCGCTGCTGGTGCTGCTGCCGCTCACCCTCTATTTCCAGAAGCTCGGGCTCGCCAACACCTATATCGGCCTGATCTGGGTCTACCAGCTGATCTGCCTGCCGCTGATCCTGTGGATCGTGCGCGGCTATTTCGAGGATATCCCGGCCGACATCGAATATGCCTACCGCATCGGCGGCCATTCCTGGTTCGCCACCTTCCGCAAGATCGCGCTGCCACTCGCCGGTCCCGGCATCGCCGCCGCCGGCCTGCTCGCCTTCATCTTCGCCTGGAACAATTTCGTTTTCGCCCTGGTGCTGGCCTCGGCCGACAAGCAGCCGGTGACGGTCGGCGCGCTCGCCTTCATCACCTCCTCGGGCATCCAGTACGGCCAGATCTCGGCGGCCATCGTGCTCTCGATCACGCCGACGCTGGCGCTCGCCCTCTATGCGCAGCGCTATCTGGTCGAAGGCCTCTCGCTTGGCGCGGTGAAAGGATAGACATGGCCAGCCTCGAACTCAGAAACATCGTCAAGCGCTACAAGAGCCAGACCGTCCTCGACAATCTGTCGCTGACTGTCGCCGACGGTGAAACCCTCGTGCTGTTTGGACCCTCAGGTGCCGGCAAGACGGTGCTGCTCAGGCTCGTTGCCGGCGTCATCGATCCCGATGAGGGCAAGATCTTCATCGGCGGCGACGACATGACCGATGTCGACGCGGAGTTCCGCGGCATCGGCATGGCGTTCCAGAATTTCGCGCTGTTTCCGCATATGACCGCATTCGACAACATCGCCACGCCGCTGGAGGCCAAGCGGTCCTCGCAAGGCGCCATCAAGGCCGGCGTCGAGAGCGTCGCCAAGCTGTTGAAGATCGCCCATGTGCTCAGCCACAAGCCGCGCGCGCTCTCCAACGGCCAGAAGCAGCGCACCGCACTTGCCCGCGCGCTGGTCGGCTCGCCGCCGCTTCTGCTGCTCGACGATCCCTTGCGCAATGTCGACGCCAAGCTGCGTTTCGAGATGCGGCTCGAACTGCCGCGCCTGCTGGCCGATCGCGGCGCCACCGTCGTCTACGTCACCCAGGACTACAAGGAAGCCATGGCGCTCGGCGACCGCATTGCGGTCATGTCTCAAGGCGTCATCCGGCAGCTCGGCACGCCCGAGCAAATTTATCGCGAGCCGGCCAATATCGAGATCGCGCGGCTGTTCGGCGACCCGACCATCAACCTGCTCGACGTCAAGCCTGCGCGGGATAGCAGGGGCATTTATGTCGGCCTCTCCAATGTCCAGGTTCATCTCGCCGGTGCTTATGACACGGCGGTCGGCCGCGACTGTGTGATCGGCCTGCGGCCTGAAGCGCTGAGCTTCGTCGAGGAGGGCATCCCGGGCGCCATTCCGGTGACGGTCGAGGCCGAGACGCCGCTCAACGAAAAGATCGTCACATTGGTGCGCACCGTGCGCGGCCGCGAGATCCTGGTTTCGCGCCCGGCCGGAACGCCGGGGCGCAGCGAGGGCAAGGCCCATATCGCCGTCGACGGCAAGAGTGCCCTGCTGTTCGATCACGCCAGCGGCGACCGCATCGGTTCGAAGAACGTCGTCGCCTTGCGCAATGGAGAAGCGGCATGAGCCAGAGCGCACTCACCATTTCAGGCGTCGACAAGTTCTATGGTCCGATCGACCGGGGCGTGCACGCCGTCAAGAACCTGACGATGGACATCGCCAAAGGCGAGATCGTCGCCCTGCTCGGTTCGTCGGGCTGCGGCAAGACCTCGACACTGCGCATGATCGCCGGTTTCGAGGACGTGTCGCGCGGCGAGATCGCCGTCGCCGGCCGCAAGGTGCACACTCTGGCGCCGGTCAAGCGCAATGTGGCGATGGCCTTCGAAGGTTACTCGCTCTATCCGCCGCTCACCGTGCGCGAGAACATGGCTTTCGCGCTGAAGGCGGCGCGGTTGCCGAAGAGCGAGGTCGACGCCAAGGTCGCCAGCATCGCCAAACTGCTCGAGATCGAGGACATACTGGAGCGCTACCCCAGCTCCATTTCCGGCGGCCAACAGCAACGCGCCAGCCTCGGCCGAGCGTTGATCCGCGAGGCTGATCTGCATCTGCTCGACGAGCCGATGGGGCAGCTCGAACCGCAGCTGCGCGCCGTGCTGCGCGGCCGCATCAAGCATTTCATCAAGGAGCGCGGTCTGACCGCGATCCTGGTCACCCACGACCAGACCGAGGCCAACGCGCTGGCCGACCGCATCGCGGTGATGGAAGGCGGCGTGCTGCAGCAGTTCGACACGCCGGACCGGATCAAGGAGCGACCGGCGAACCTGTTCACCGGCACCTTCGTCGGCGAACCGCCGATGAACGTCTTCGAAGCCTATGTCGGCGCGACCGCCGGCCGGATCAATCTCAAGCTGCCCGACGGCCTGTCGCTCGACTACGACAAGGACGCCTTCAGCGCGCCGGTGCGCGATCAATTGCTCAGCCGCGAGCGGGTCGTGATCGGCATCAGGCCTTATGCGGTCCGGCGTTCGAAGGAGGGTGTTCCCGCCAGGGTTTCTGCCAATCAGTGGCTTGGCGACCAGACCCATATCGCCGCCGACTTTGCCGGCGGTTCGCTGGTCCTGGTCGAACATGACCGCACCCGCCTCGACCTGGGTGCGCCGATCAATGTCAGCATCGATCCGAAGAACCTGCACGTCTTCGACCAGGCCAGCGGCGAGGCGATTTCGCACGGCATGGAGCTTGCCTGATGCGTGACATATTGATCGGCATCGATGCCGGCACCTCCGTCATCAAGTCCATCGCCTTCGACATAGCGGGCCGGCAGATCGCCGCCGCAGCACTCCCGAACCACTATGAAACGCTGCCGGGCGGCGGCGCCGAACAGGATTTGGCGCGAACATGGAGCGATGCCGCCACGACCCTGCGCCAGCTCGCCGACAAGGTGCCGGACCTCGCCAGCCGGACGGTGGCGATCGCGGTCACCGGGCAAGGCGACGGCACCTGGCTTATCGACGACAGGGGCGAGCCGGTGGCCAAGGGCTGGCTCTGGCTCGACGCGCGCGCCGCCGGCGTCGTCGAGGAGATCCGCGCGCGGCCCGAGGATCGGCTTCGCTTCGAGAAGACCGGCAGTGGGCTCGCCGCCTGCCAGCAAGGTTCGCAATTCGTCTTCATGAAGCGCACCATGCCCGCAATGCTCGGCAAGGCGGCAACCGCGTTCCACTGCAAGGACTGGCTCTATTTCAAGCTGACCGGCGAACGCGCTACCGATCCGTCCGAGGGCACCTTCACCTTCGGCGATTTCCACACCCGCGACTACAGCGACGAGGTGCTCGACGTGCTTGGCGTCGCCGATCTCAGGCATCTGCTTCCGCCGATCGTCGATGGCACAAGGCACAGCACCGCTCTGTCGCAAGCTGCGGCCGACGCCACCGGCATGCTGGCCGGCACGCCGGTCGTGCTCGGTTATGTCGACGTCGTCTGTACCGCGCTCGGCGCCGGCCTGCTCGACCGCGAGCGCAAGCCGGGTTGCTCGATCATCGGCTCCACGGGCATGCATATGCGGCTGGCCGAAACTCCCGACGACGTGCAGCTCAACGAAGCGGCGACCGGTTATACGATGGCGATGCCGGCGCCCGGCGTGTTCGCGCAGATGCAGTCGAACATGGCGGCGACGCTCAACATCGACTGGGTGCTTGGGCTTGCCTCCGGCATTCTCGCCTCGCAAGGCATCACCCGCAGCAATGGCGAGATGATCGCGCTGGTCGATGCCTGGATCGCGGCCGCGCAGCCGGCCTCGTTGCTCTATCAGCCCTATGTGTCGGAAGCGGGGGAGCGGGGGCCGTTCGTCGATGCCAATGCCAGGGCCGGCTTCGTCGGCATTTCCTCGCGGCACGGTTATGCCGATCTCGTGCGCGCCGTCTTCGAGGGCCTGGCCTTCGCGGCGCGCGATTGCTACGCCGCCATGGGGCCGCTGCCGCGCGAAGTCCGCCTCACCGGCGGCGCCGCCAGAAGCCCGGCGCTGCGCAAGATCCTGGGGGCGGCGCTGGGCGCCGACATTCGCACCAGCGCGCGCGAGGAGGCGGGCGCGGCGGGCGCCGCGATGATCGCCGCGGTCAGCGTCGGCCTTTACAAATCAATGGACGAATGCGTCGGCGAATGGGTGACGCCGCTGCTTGGCGAGGCCGAGCCGAGCGACCGCAACCTCGCCGCGATCTACGACAAGATGACCCCGTCCTACATGTTGGCACACCAGGCGTTGCGGCCGGTCTGGCGCGCAATGGCGGCATCGCAGGCAAATTGAGAAGTTGAGTATGCGTAAGACAATAGCGATCATTGGCGACAACTTCATGCTTCCGCAGGTGTTCCGTGCGGAAATCGAGAAGGCCGCGAGCGGCGACCTCGACATCAGGACATTGCAGACGGCCTGGCCCGACGAGCCGATGGAGTTCGGCAATCCGGTGCTCGGCCTCGACAAGGTCAAGGAGTATTTCGGCCACCCGGACGAGGTCGTCGATTTCATCGGCGATGCCGAAATCCTCGTCACCCAGCTGGCGCCCCTGTCGGACGGCATGATGCGGCGCCTGCCGACGCTTAAGCTGGTTGCGGTTTCCCGTGGCGGACCGATCAACATCGACATGGAGGCGGCCAAGGCGCACGGCATCACCGTGGTCAACGTGCCCGGCCGCAACGCGACGGCCGTTGCAGAGTTCACCCTCGGCGCCATCCTGGCCGAGACGCGGCTGATCCGGGTCGGCCACGAGGCCTTGCGCAAGGGCGAATGGCGCGGCGATCTCTACCGCGCCGACCGCACAGGCCGCGAGCTCAACGAAATGACCGTCGGTGTCATCGGCTACGGCAATATCGGCACCAAGGTCGTCCGCCTGCTGCGCGCCTTCGGCTGCCATGTTCTCGTTTGCGACCCTTATGTCCAACTGAGTGCCGAAGACCGCAATGCCGGCGTCGAACTCGTCGCGCTGGACGATCTCCTGTCCCGCTCCGATGTCGTTACGCTGCATCCCCGGGTGACCGAGGAGACGCGCGGCATGATCGGCAAGGACACCATCGCGCGGATGAAGCCGGGAGTGGTTCTCATCAACACCGCGCGCGGACCGCTGGTCGACTATGACGCGCTCTACGAGGCACTCGTTTCAGGCCAGATCGCCAGCGCCATGCTGGAGACGTTCGCGGTCGAGCCGGTGCCATCGGACTGGCCGCTGCTGCAGCTTCCCAATGTGACGCTGACGCCCCACATCGCCGGCGCTTCGGTGCGCACCGTCACCTATGCCGCCGAACAGGCCGCCGAAGAGGTGCGCCGCTACCTCGCCGGCTTGCCCCCGGTCAATCCGTGCTGAGGCAGTGGCCATGACTTTTCAAATCGACATCGAGGCCAAGCGACATGAATGGCGGCCCTGAAATCGTCGACCTCTTCGTCATCGGCGGCGGCGTCAACGGCGCCGGCATTGCCCGCGACGCCGCCGGCCGCGGCCTGTCCGTCATCCTGTGTGAAAAGGACGATCTCGCCGAAGGCACCAGTTCGCGCTCCGGCAAGCTCGTCCATGGCGGCCTGCGCTACCTCGAATATTACGAATTCCGCCTGGTGCGCGAAGCGTTGATCGAGCGCGAGGTGCTGCTGGAATCGGCGCCGCACATCATCTGGCCGATGCGCTTCGTGCTGCCGCACAGCCCTGACGATCGGCCGGCCTGGCTGGTGCGGCTCGGCCTGTTCCTCTACGACCACCTCGGCGGCCGCAAGCGGCTGCCGGCGACCCGCACGCTCAATTTGCGCACCGCGCCCGAGGGTGCGCCGATCAAGGACGCCTTCCGGCGCGGTTTCGAATATTCCGACTGCTGGGTCGACGATGCCCGCCTCGTTGTCATCAACGCGCTCGACGCCGCCGAGCGCGGCGCCAGGGTTTTCACCCGCACCGCCTGCACCGCCGCCCGCCGCGAGAACGGCCTGTGGCTTGTCGAGTTGCAGGACGGCAGGACGGGCGTCAGGACGGTGGTTCGGGCGCGTGCGCTGATCAATGCCGCCGGCCCGTGGGTCAACGACATCGTCAACCGCGTCGCCGGCCAGAACTCCACGCGCAATGTGCGCCTGGTCAAGGGCAGCCACATCGTCGTGCCGAAATTCTGGGAAGGGCGGCAGGCCTATCTCATCCAGAACAGCGACAAGCGCGTGATCTTCATCAACCCCTACCAGAACGATCTCGCACTGATCGGCACCACCGACATCCCCTACGAGGGCCGGCCCGAAGACGTGGCGGCGGATGAGAGCGAGATCGATTACCTGATCAAGGTGGTCAACCGCTATTTCAAGCGCGGCCTTGCACGCGGCGATGTCGTCTATTCGTTCTCCGGCGTCCGGCCGCTCTATGACGACAATGCCGACAACCCAAGTGCCGTCACCCGCGACTATATTTTCGAACTCGACGCGCCGGATGCGCAGGCGCCGCTACTCTCCGTCTTCGGCGGCAAGATCACCACCTTCCGCAAGCTGGCCGAGCATGCGCTGGACAGGATCGCGCCGTTCTTTCCCAAAATGGGCAAGCCCTGGACAGCGAAGGCGCATCTGCCTGGCGGCGACATCGCCAATGCCGATTTCGAACAGTTTCTCGGCGATCTCGGACGCGAATATCCATGGATGACGGCATCGCTGCTCAAGCATTATGGCCGGCTCTACGGCACCAGGACACGGGCTTTGGTCGGCGCGGCGCGTTCGCTCGATGAACTCGGCCGCTGCTTCGGCAAGGATTTCTTCGAGCGCGAGGCCAATTATCTCTTCGACCGGGAGTGGGCCGTGACATCGGCCGACATTCTCGAACGGCGCACCAAGCATGGCCTGCATCTGTCCGCCGAGGAGAGGGCGGCCTTCGAGCATTGGTGCGCGAACCGGCTGGCGAGGGCAAGCTGATGGCGCATACGGGCGACAACCACTCCAGCGAATTCTGCATGCTGCGCTCCTTATCCGCCAGCATCGGCGCCGACCCGCTTCTGGTCCAGGGCGCCGGCGGCAACACCTCCGTCAAGCAGGCCGGCGTGCTGTGGATCAAGGCCTCCGGCACCTGGCTGAAGAACGCGCGCGACGACGAGATCATGGTGCCGGTCGCGCTGGCGCCGTTGCTCGATGCCGTGGCGCAGCGCAGCCCGGCGGCCGAGGCAGCCGGACAGTTCACGCTGGCGGATCTCAACCCTCGCCAGCTCAGGCCCTCCATCGAGACGACGGTGCACGCGCTGCTGCCGCAGAAGATCGTCATCCACGTCCATTGCGTCGAGACGATCTCGATCGCCGTGCAGGCCAACACCGAAGCCCTGCTGGAGGAGCGCCTGCGCGGGCTCGATTGGGCCTTCGTGCCCTATCGCCGGCCTGGCCTGCCGCTGGCGCAGGCGATCGCCGAGCGGCTGAAGCCCGCGACCAATGTGCTGGTGCTTGGCAATCACGGGCTGGTGGTCGCCGCCGACACGGTTGCCGAAGCGGCCTTGCTGCTGCAACGGGTGACCGGGCTGCTCGCACGGTCGCCGCGGCCGGCCCCGCCGCCTGATCTCGACGCGCTGCTGCGGCTCGCCGCCGGCAGCGACTACCGGCTGCCGGCCTCGGCCGCCGCCCATGCCGTTGCGACCGATCTCGCCAGTTGCCGCATCGCCGCTTCCGGCAGCCTCTACCCGGATCATGTCATCTTCCTCGGCGTCGGCTCGGTGATCGCCGGCCCCGGCGAGAATGCGGCTGCGGTCGTCGCCCGCACCGCCACCGCGCCGACATCGATCCTCTTTCCCGGCAAGGGCGTGCTGATGCGCCGGGATGCCAATGCTGGCGCCGAAGCGATGGCGCGCTGCCTGGCCGACGTCGCCCAGCGCATCGATGGCGCGGCGCGCGTCAACTATCTCAGCCCGAAGGAGAATGCAGAGCTCTTGAACTGGGACGCTGAAAAATACCGCCAGCAACTCAACCGCGAGGGGGTGACGCTGCAATGACGGCATCTGTCGCCACCAAGCTGCGCCAGCGCTGAGGAGGGAACGCGCCTTGGCTTTTACGCTCTCCCTCAACACCAATCCGCTGGTAAACCGTTTTGCTGATCCGGATGACCTGATCGACACCATTGCCTATGACATCGGCATCAGGGACGTGCAGCTCACGCATGAATTCGTCAATCCCGGCTGGCCGGCGGCGACGATCGTCAAATTCGTCCGCCTGTTTCGCGGCGCGCTCGCCCGCACCGGCGTGCGCGTGACGTCTGGCATGACCGGTCCTTACGGCCGGCTCAATCATTTCGGCCATCCCGACGCCGATGTGCGCCGCTACTATGTCGACTGGTTCAAGACCTTTGCCGACATCTCGGCCGAGCTCGGCGCCGGCGGCATGGGCACGCAATTCGCCATCTTTACCCATCGCGACTTTGACGAGCCAGCGCGCCGCGAGCGGCTGTTCGATATCGCGCTGGACTGCTGGCGCGAGGTCGCCGAGCACGCCAGGGCGGCCGGCCTGACCTACCTGTTCTGGGAGCCGATGTCGGTCGGCCGCGAATTCGGCCACACCATCGAGAACTGCCGGCTCCTGCAAGGCGCGATCGACGCCGCCGGCATGGCCATTCCGCTGGAGATGATGGTCGACATCGATCATGGCGACGTCACCTCGAGCAATCCCGCCGACATCGATCCCTATGCCTGGGCCGAGGCCTTTCCCCGGAAGTCGCCGATCATCCACATCAAGCAGTCGTCGATGAACAAGGGCGGCCACTGGCCGTTCACGTCGGCCTACAACAAGGACGGCCGCATCACCCCGGAAAAGCTGCTGGAGACGGTGCGGCGCGGCGGCGGCACAGACAACGAGATCTGCCTCGAGCTATCGTTCCGCGAGCGCGAGCCGGTCGACCATCAGGTCGTCGCCATGATCCGCGAGTCCGTCGACTATTGGGCGCCGTTCATCGAGACCGGCAGGTCCGGTCTTCTGCCAAAGGCCGAATGAAAAACGGGCAGGGGCCGATGCGGCTCCTGCCCGTTGAACATCTTCAGATTGAAGTCGCCAGAAACTCAGCCGAATTTCGGATCGAGGCTGCCCGACTTGTAGCGCTTGGCCATTTCCGAGACCGGCAGCGGCTTGATCTTTGGCGCGTTGCCGGCGGTGCCGAACTGTTCGAAACGCTCCTTGCAGAGCTTGCGCATCGCCGCCATCGCCGGCGTCAGATATTTGCGCGGATCGAATTCGCTCGGGTTTTCCGTCAGCACCTTGCGGATCGCGCCGGTCAGCGCCATGCGGTTGTCGGTGTCGATGTTGATCTTGCGCACGCCATGCTTGATGCCGCGCTGGATCTCTTCCACCGGCACGCCCCAGGTCGGCTTCATCTGGCCGCCATATTTGTTGATGATCTCCTGCAGGTCCTCCGGCACCGAGGACGAACCGTGCATGACCAGATGCATATTGGGCAGGCGGCGATGGATTTCCTCGATCACGTTCATCGCCAGCACTGCGCCGTCGGGCTTGCGCGAGAATTTGTAGGCGCCGTGGCTGGTGCCCATCGCCACCGCCAGCGCATCGACATGGGTGTCCTTGACGAACTCCACCGCCTGTTCCGGATCGGTCAAGAGCTGGTCGTGGCTGATCGCGCCTTCGACGCCGTGGCCGTCTTCCTGCTCGCCGCCGCCGCTCTCCAGCGAGCCGAGCACGCCGATCTCACCTTCGACCGAGACACCGCCCCAATGCGCCATGTCGACGACGCGCTTGGTGATGCCCGAATTGTAGGCGTAGTCGGCCGGCGACTTGCCGTCTTCCTTGAGCGAGCCGTCCATCATCACCGAGGTGAAACCATACTGAATCGCGGTGACGCAGGTGGCTTCGTTGTTGCCATGGTCGAGATGCATGCAGACCGGGATGTCGGGGTGGATTTCGACCAGCGCGTCGATCAGCTTGGCCAGCACCACGTCATTGGCATAGGCGCGCGCACCGCGGCTTGCCTGCAGGATGACAGGCGATTTGGTCTCTTCCGCCGCCTCCATGATGGCGAGGCCCTGTTCCATGTTGTTCATGTTGAAGGCCGGCACGCCATAGCCGTATTCGGCGGCGTGATCGAGCAATTGTCTCAGTGTGATGCGAGCCAACGAATAGTCTCCCGTATCTGGTTTCAAACCTGGTGGTTGCGGACTGTCCGCGCATCGTCCAGCCCACCGATGCTTCTGGCCGGATTTCGGTGCAACCGCAACCGTGACAGACCGTCCCGGCCGCAATTCTTGTTACAGCGTTGCGATCAGGGCAAGCGGAATATCCCAAGAAATTATCCCATTATCACAAAAGATTTGATACTTTTGCGACGATAGCTGTTATATCTACGATCCCATCAAGGAGCCACGCTTCGGCGTTTTCGGTCAGCGGTGATGAAGAGCGACATCAGGCGGCAAGGCATCATGGAGTTTCTGATGGACGCCGGTCAGGCCGGCGTCGATGACCTCGCCTTGCGCTTTGGCGTCTCGAAGATGACCGTGCACCGCGACCTCGACGAGCTCGAGGAAAGCGGTTTCCTGCGCAAGGTGCGCGGCGGCGCTTCGATCCAGCCGAGCAGCCTGTTCGAAAGCGATTTCCGCTACCGGCAGAAGCAGGCGACCGAGGAAAAGCAGCGCCTGGCCGCGGCCGCCGTCGCCATGATCGAACCCGGCCAGACGGTGATCATCGACGACGGCTCGACGGCGGGCGGCATTGCGCGCCATCTCGCCGACCTGCGGCCGCTGACGGTGATCTCCAACAATCTCTCCGTCATCCAGGACCTGTCCGGCGCCGGCGGCATCAACCTGATCGCGCTCGGCGGCCAATACAGCAAGAAGTTCCACGGCTTTTTCGGCCTGCTGGCCGAGGCTTCGCTCAAATCGCTGCGCGCCGACGTCGCCTTCCTGTCGTCTTCGGCCATCCATGGCGCTTCCGCCTTCCACCAGGACCAGGAAGTCGTGCAGGCCAAGCGGCTGATGATGGCGGCGGCGACCCGCAAATATCTGCTGGTCGATCATGGCAAGTTCGGCCGCACGGCGCTGCATTTTCTCACCGACCTCAGCGCATTCGACACCGTCTTCACCGGCCGTGCGCCCGAGCCGGGAATGCGCGCGGCGCTGGATGCCGCCGGCGTTTCGCTGACGGTTATCGACAAGGGATCATGATCCCGGAAATCGGCGGATCGTGATCAACAAAGCTAGGAGCAGTACGCGTGGTTTACTGGGTAGGTACAAGCTGGAAGATGAACAAGACGCTCGCCGAGGCGCTTGATTTTGCGGAGCGCATGGCCGGCTTCATTCCCGGTTTCGATGACCGCATCCAGCCATTCGTCATCCCGCCCTTCACCGCGGTGCGCAAGGTCAAGCGGGCACTGTCGTCGACGCGCATCAAGGTCGGCGCCCAGAACATGCATTGGGCCGATGCCGGCGCCTGGACCGGCGAGATCTCGCCGCTGATGCTGAGGGACTGCGGGCTCGATCTGGTCGAACTCGGCCACAGCGAACGGCGCGAACATTTCGGCGAGACCGACCACACGGTCGGCCTCAAGACGGCGGCAGCCGTGAAGCACGGCTTGATACCGCTCATCTGCGTTGGCGAGACGCTTGCCGAGCGCGAAAGCGGGCAGGCCGATGCCGTGCTGAGCGCCCAGGTCGAGGGCGCGCTGCAATTCCTCGAGGGCGAGGCGAAGAGCGCGAAAATCCTGTTCGCTTACGAGCCGGTCTGGGCGATCGGCGACAAGGGCATTCCGGCCAGTTCCGACTATGCCGACAAGCAGCAGGCGCTGATCAAGACGGTGGCCGGCGGCCTCCTGCCGTCCGTGCCGCCGGTGCTCTATGGAGGCAGCGTCAATCCCGGCAATGCCGCCGAACTGATCGGCCAGCCCAACATCGATGGTCTGTTCATCGGCCGCTCCGCCTGGCAGGCGGAGGGCTACATCGACATCCTCGGCCGCGCCTCGGCGGCGATCTGAAATCATCCAAACACGAAAGGGAAAAACCCATGAAAATAGCCATTGGAGCCGACAGCGCCGGCAAGCCGCTGCTTGACGTCATCGCCGCACACCTTGCGACCAAGCCGGGCCTCACCGTCAGCGACCTCAGCCAGGCCGGCTACTATGCCGACCTGTCGCAAAAGCTCGCCCAGACCATCATCGACGGCGAGAACGATCGCGGCATCCTGTTCTGCGGCACCGGCATCGGCGTCTCGATCTCGGCCAACAAGGTGCCGGGCATCCGCGCCGCGCTCACCCACGACACCTATTCGGCCGAGCGGGCGGCGAAATCCAACAACGCCCAGATCATCACCATGGGCGCCCGTGTCATCGGCCCGGAACTGGCCAAGGCGATCGTCGATACGTGGCTCGCCTCGGAGTTCGACGAACAAGGTCCGTCGGCCGGCAATGTCCAGGCGATCAACAGGCTCGACGCGGCCAAACCCGCATGATCCGCGCGGGCAAGCCTGCGGCATAGGCCGAGAAAAGTTCGGTCCGGGCTTGCCGGGCCGCCATGCCACGTGCGGCGATGCCGGTTCTATTTCTGCCTGCCGAGCCTGGCCGCGAGGGAACGCCGCACGTCCTCTTCCGCTCCGTCCAGCAGGTCGATCAGCACCTTGCTGGTGGCTGCCGGGTCGCGCTTTTCGATGCTCTCGACAATCTGCCGGTGCAGGCTGAGCGAGTGGCGCTGACCGTCTGGATTGTCGTCCGAAAGCCTGAAGCTGATCACCAGCGCCGTTTCGATCAAGGCCGCCAGCGAACCGATCAGCTCATTGCCCGACATGTGCAGGATCGCCTGGTGGAAAGCCAGATCCGGTACCGCGAAGCGTTCGCCGTCATCGCCGGCCTGTTCCATCTCCTCCAGGAGTGCCCGCAATTCGGCGATCTGCTCCGGGCTGGCACGCTCCGCCGCTAGGGCTCCGGCCGTCGGCTCGATCGCGCGGCGCAGCTCGAACAGAGAGCGCGCCTCCTCGGCCGTCGTTCTCGAGCCGAAACGCCATAAGAGCACATCCGGGTCGAGGAAATTCCAATCCTTGCGTGGGCGCACCCTGGTTCCGGTCCGGGGACGCATTTCCACCATGCCCTTGCCCGCCAGCACCTTGACGACTTCCCGCAGCCCGGTGCGGCTCGCGCCATAGGAGGCGCTCCAATCGTCGCCATTCGGCAGCTGGTCACCCGGGATCAATTCGCCGCGCACGATGCTGAGGCCGATTTCGTTGAGCAGCCTGGCGTGGAGGCCGGAATGGGACGAGCCGGCCATGTGTGACGTCATCCGGGATGCCCTGGAGCGGGGCGCTATATTCTTCATACTATTCCCATTATTCATACGATTGTCACGTGCTCGCCCTAGTGAGCACATCGTTGAACTCCCCGCCAGAGCGATCGACGAACCACAGCGCAGATAGCACCCGAAGAACCACAAAATCTCGAGTCTTGCCATCGCCGACGGCCGCAACCGTCGTTGGTCGATGTCGTGCGCGTCGAGCCGTCGATCATAAACACCAACAGGAACGAGCCAGAAATGTCTCCCAAGATGACTGACCACGCCAGCAAAGCCGCCCTGAAGGGAACGGCTCTCATTCCGAAAACCATTAGCACCTGCATCTTTGTGTCCAGCGCGCTTGCCATGACATCGGTGCCGGCGCTTGCCGTCGAGCCCTGGATCATGGTCGAGAAGACGACCTTCACCGGCAGCGCCATATCCTCAAAGCAGCAGGGCGTGACGACGGACGGTACGAACTGGTACTTCTCCGGCACCAATATTCTCGAGCGCACGGACAGGAACTACAATCCGTCGCTGCGGGTCTCGCCCGCCATTCCCGATGCCCTCAAGCTTCCGTCCCAATATTCCGACATCGGCCTGAACCATATCGGCGACATCGATTATGCCGACGGTCTTCTCTACATCTCGCTGGATTCGAGCCAGCGTGACCCCGTCACCGGCGGCAAGTACGAAAACCCGGTTTTCGCGGTGTATCGCGCGAGTGACATGAGCTTCACCGGCCAGGCCTTTTCACTCAATCCGCCTCACGGCATCCATGACATCGCCAGCTGGGTGGCCGTCGACGCCAAGAACGGCCTGGGCTACGGCATGGCCTATGAGAACGCGACGGAGATAGCGGTCTACAATCTGTCGGACTGGAGCTTCAAGGAATACATCCCGCTGACGCAAACCATCGACCAGGCACAGGGCGGCAAGCTGCTCGACGGCTGGATGTATTTTTCGACCGACAATGACGGCAAGATCATTTACCGGGCGAACCTCAACACCGGCGAGGTCGAGAATCTCGGCAACCTGAAGATCGATCGCGAGCAGGAGGTCGAAGGGCTTTCCTTCAACCAGACGAAGGATGGCTGGTCGATGTACATCCTCAATCGGGAAGCGCTGGAGGACAATCCCAACGAGGAGGCCGTCGGCTTTTACCGTTATCTGCGCCCCTATGGCAACGCGCTCTCCGGCGAGATCCACGCTGATATCAATGGCGCGCTTGTCGAGGACAGCCGCTTCGCGCGGGATGCCGCCAACAGCCGGATTCGCTCCGCCTTCGATGCGGTCTCCGCGCCCGTTCTGACAACCGCCAGTATCGACACCGAAGGCATGCACGCCGCGCCCTCTAATGCCGATGGCATCGTGATCTGGAGCCAGGCACTGGCAATGACGGGCAATACGAACGGCTCCGGCGATGCCGCTGCCTTCGGCCGCAACACGGCAGGATTCATCGGCGGCGCCGACGCACCGGTCGGAAACTGGCGGCTCGGTGTGCTCGGCGGCTACAGCCATTCGAATTTCGATGTCACCGACCGCGCGTCATCCGGCTCGAGCGACAACTACAATCTCGGTCTCTATGCCGGCACGCAATTAGGCCAGTTCGGTTTCCGCGCCGGGGCGATCTATGGCTGGCATGACATCGAGACCAGGCGCAGTGTCGTCTTCCCCGCCTTCAGCGAACAGCTCTCCGCCGACTACAATGCCGCGACGGCGCAGGCTTTCAGCGAACTGGCCTACCGGTTCGACATCGGCCGCAATGCCTTCGAACCCTTCGCCAACCTCGCTTATGTCCATCTGAACACCGACGGCTTTGCCGAGACCGGCGGCGCGACTTCGGCGCTCACCGCACAGAAGACGACGACCGAAAACACCTTCTCGACATTTGGCGTTCGCGCTTCGACCCAGTTCGACGCAGGGACGACCAAGACCGCCCTGCACGGCATGCTGGGGTGGCAGCACGCCTATGGCGACGTCGATCCAACTTCCGGTCTGGCCTTCAATACCGGGGCATCCTTCACCATCTCGGGGGTGCCGATTGCGAAGGACGCGCTTGCGGTCGAAGCCGGACTGGATGTCTCCCTGTCGTCCAACGCGACGCTCGGCGCGTCCTATTCCGGGCAGATCGCCAAGGACGCCCAGGGACATGCCTTCAAGGTCAGTTTCGATTTGAAGCTATAGATCCGAAGCCAGACCCTTGCGCATCGCGCCGATGACCGTGACGGCCGATGCCGCGCCCGGGTCCATGTGTCCGAGTGATCGCTCGCCGAGCCGCGAGGAGCGGCCTTTGGCGGCGATCATCTCCTTGGTCGCTTCAGCACCGGACTCGGCGGCGGCAAGGGCCGCCTCGAGGCTCTGAGCCAGGGTCTTGCCGGCTGCACAGGCCGCGGCGGCCGCTTCGGCCGCCGGTTGCCAGGCATCGACCATCGTCTTTTCGCCCGGCTCCGCCTTGCCGCGATCCTTGATGCCTTGCGCCATGGCCTGGAACAAAGCGATGAAGTCCGCCTCTGCCAGCGTCGCCTTGCCCTTGACGGCGGCGCCGCCGCGCATGAAGGCCGTCGCATAGAGCGGGCCTGACGAAGCGCCAACGGCATTGAGGAATGACTTCGCCGCCGTGTTGAGCAGCGCCGTCGGTTCGGTCGCCACAAGGTCGAGCGAGGCCAGCGCATCGCGCACCGCGCCGAAGCCGAGCGCCATGGCGATGCCGTGATCGGCGTCGCCAATGACGCCGTCGAGCTGGCAGAGCCTGTCCCGGTCGGCCTCGATCGCCACCGCGATCGTATCGAACATTCTTTTCAGGTCAGCGGCGTCGATGGTCACGGGAACGCTCCTTCGTCAGCCGGCACGGAACATCCCGCAATCACAGGGGTGGTCGAGCATGGTCTGCAATTCCTCATCGAGATGAAAAAGCGTCACCGAGGCGCCGGCCATTTCCAGCGACGTGCAGTAATTGCCGACCCAGGTCGCGTGGATGGAAACACCGATGTCATCGAGCCGCTGCTTGACCCGCCGGTTCATGATGTAGAGTTCCATCAGCGGCGTCGAGCCGAGTGAATTGACCAGCACCGCGACCTTGTCGCCGCGCTTCGGCGCCATCTCGGCAAAAATCTTGTCCAGCATCTCGTCGGTGATTTCGTCGGCGGTCCTGAGCTTGCCGCGGGCGATGCCGGGTTCGCCATGGATGCCCATGCCGATCTCCATCTCGTCGGCGCCGATCTCGAAATTCGGCCACCTTGTCTGCGGTAGCGAGCAGGGCGACAGCGCGACGCCCATGGTGAAAGTGTGGTCGTTGGCTTTGCGCGCGATGCGTTCGACCTCGTCCAGGGAGAGCATGCGGTCGCAGGCCGCACCGGCCGCCTTGAAGATGAAGAAATTGCCGGCGACACCACGGCGCTTCTGCCGCTGGTCGCGCGGTGCCGAGGCGACGTCGTCGGTGGTCAGCACGGTGCGCACCTCGATGTCGTCCATCGCTGCCATTTCGGCCGCCATGTCGAAATTCATCACGTCGCCGGCATAGTTGCCGTACATGAACAGCACACCGGCGCCGCCGCTGACGGCCTTGGCGCATTCCAGGATCGGATCGGGCGGCGGCGAGGCGAAGACGTTGCCGATAGCCGCCGCGTCCGCCAGTCCCTTGCCGACAAAGCCGAGAAAGGTCGGCTCATGGCCGGAACCGCCGCCGATGACGAGGCCGACCTTGCCGGGCCGTGGCCCGTCACGGGCGATGATCGAGCGCGGGCTGCCGTCCACGCTCCTGAGATGGCGAGGATGCGCGGAGAGGATCCCTTCGAGCATCTCGTCGACGGCACGGTTGCCGTCATTGATGATCTTCTTGGTCTGCACCGGCATCCTCCCGACTTTTCGCAAATACTACCGAGTGTTATCGCGATTTCCACCCGGCCGGGAAGATTTCATGCCGCGATCTTTTCCCGGGCGGCGAGAATTTCCACGCAGGCCTTGGCCGCTTCCTTGCCCTTGACGGTGAAGTGCTCGAAGAAGAAGCGATGGTGCTCGGCGCTGTCGTGGTAGTTGTGCGGCGTCAGCACCGCCGAAAGCACCGGAACGCCGGTCGACAGCTGCACGTTCATCATGCCGTCGATGACGGCGCTGGCGACGAACTCATGCCGGTAGATGCCGCCATTGACGACGAACGCCGTGCCGAGGATCGCGGCATAGCGGCCGGTTCCCCCCAGGGTCTTGGCGTGCAGCGGGATTTCGTAGGCGCCGGGCACGTCGAAGACATCGACGGCGAAGCGGTCGCCTCCGACGGCCGCCAGTTCCGCCTCGAAGGCGTGCACGCACTGGTCGACGATATCCGCATGCCAGCGCGCGCGAATGACGGCGATGCGAACAGTTTCATAGTCTTTGTGGGAATGCTGATTCATGGGTCCATCCTTCCGTTTCGAACCAGAATCAGGACGCACGATACGAAATCCGTCCCGCCAAGGCGGTCCGTTTTCCGTTTCGTTCTCTTTCATCCGGACTCTAACCGTCGGCTCCGGAATCACACCGGATCTGCTGACCTTTCCAATTGTCCTGGAAAGCGCTCGCGGGCTTGGGCTTGAGGCCCTTACCGCCGGTGGGGACTTTCACCCCGCCCTGAGAACATTAACGCGGCTTGTATGAAAGGGCAGGGCGCGGCTGTCAACCGCATGACAGGCCGGTGGCCAATCACGTTCTGTCGACTGGAGCAATGGCGCGAAAAACCGCTTTATCGTGTGCGCCACGCCGCTGCCGCCGCGGCAACCAGCATCAGCAGTGCCGCAACCATCGCGCAGATGGCAAAGCCGAAGCTGGAATAGATCGGCCCGAAGCCGGTGGTGCCGATAAAGACCGCCAGATAGGTCACCGAGCTGTTCAGGCCCATGATCGTGCCGCGCCGTGAGGGATCGAGCGCGGAGAGGCGCATCACCAGGACATTCAATCCGAAATGATTGGCAAGTCCCCACACTGCCACCATGGCCAGCGTCAGGCCGAAACTGTCAGTCGTCGCGGCAATGGCGACATAGACGGCGGCGACAAGAAGATAGGCGAACGGCATGACGCGCCGCGCACCAAGCCGGTCGATCACGCCATCGAGCAGAGCAGCCGTGCCGAAACCGATGCCATAGGCGAGTGCGGCCCAGCCATTGGCGCTTACCGGCTTGCCCAGCCCAGTGTGAAGGTGATCGCCGAGATAGCCGTAGACCCCGTAGAAGGCGGTCATGAAGGCCGCACAGGCAATCAGAAGCGGCACAATGCCGGGAATGCTGAGCGCCGCCAGCGGTGTGGGTGCCGGGCCGCTCTTCCTGACGTCGCTCAGCGACGTCATGGTGAGGCTGGCCAGCGCCAGCATTGCAAGCACCGCGACGGCTGCGAAGACGGCGCGCCAGTGCACGAGGTCGGCAAGCACGGCCGACAGCGAGACGCCGGCCACCATGCTGAGCGTCCATCCGGTCAATACGACGCCGATGGTGCCGCTTTCGCGGCCGGGCGGCGCGATCGCCGCCGAACTGGCATAGATCGCGGGCATGGCGACGCCGGCGGCGATGCCGGCGACCAGCTGGGCCGCGACCAGCATGATCAGGATCGGTGCGGCCGCACTGGCAGCCAGGGCAATGGCCAGCAACAGCAATGCCCCTTGCAGCATCCGGCGGGCGCCGAGCCGGTCTATATAGCGGGCCAGGAACAGGGCGCTCGCCGAGGTTCCGAGGCCAAAGGCGGCCGCCGCGATCATGACGGTCGGCACGCTGCTTTCGAAGGACGCGGCCACGGCCGGAGCTATCGGCCCCAGCACCAGCGAATTCGAGCCGATCACGGCGATGCATCCGGTCAACAGATAGGCGAGGGCCGGGATCGGCGGCCTGGCATCGGCTTGTAGCGCTGTGGCTTGATTGCTGTTCGACATATCATCATAATGGCCGTATTAAATTCTGTGGCAATCGGGATTGTCGATATGGATGAAGAAACAGATACCATTCCGCGGAACACGCCGGCACCCCGCGATGTCGACGCGATTGACCGAAAAATATTAGGCGTTCTCGTCGACGACGCCACGGTCAGCTATGCCGAACTCGGCGATCGGGTCGGCCTCTCGCCGCCAGCCGCCCATGAACGGGTCAAGCGCCTTCGGCGCAGCGGTGCCATTCGCGGCACCATGGCCATCATCGACCCCAAGGCGGTGAAGAAACCGCTGCTCGCCTTCGTGCACATCGACACCAGGGGCTGGGGCAAGACCCCGGAGCTGATGGCGGTTTCGCAGTATCCGGAAGTCGAGGAGATCCACACCGTCGCCGGTGACACCTGCATGTTGCTGAAGGTCCGCACCGAAGATACGAGAGCGCTGGAAGGCCTGCTCGCGCGCCTCTACGAAACGCCCGGCGTCACCTCGACCCGCAGCTATGTGGTGCTGTCGACCTATCTCGAGCGTCCGGTGCAGCCTGGCGTCACCGAGACGTGGCCGACGCCCAACCACATGAGCAAGCCGCTGTATTAACCGGCATCGGCGCTATCCGCGCTCCGGGAACATCGCCTTCAAGCCCTCGCGCGAGGCTTTGGCGACGCCGCGTTCGGTGATCAGCCCGGTCACCAGTCGCGCCGGGGTCACGTCGAAAGCCGGGTTCGCGGCCGGCGTCGCTTCGGGTGAGATTCGCACCTGGGCGATTTCGCCATCGGCGGTCTTGCCCCACACCAGCGAGACCTCGTCGGCCGAACGCTGCTCGATCGGAATCTCGTTCAGCCCATCATGCACCGTCCAGTCGATGGTCGGCGAGGGCAGCGCGACATAGAACGGCACATCATTGTCGGCGGCGGCGAGCGCCTTCAAATAGGTGCCGATCTTGTTGCAGACATCGCCGTCGGCGGTGGTCCGGTCGGTGCCGACGATGACCATGTCGATCGCGCCGCGCTGCATGAGATGGCCACCGGCATTGTCGACGATGAGCGTGTGCGGCACGCCGTGGCCGGCCATCTCCCAGGCGGTGAGCTGAGCACCCTGATTGCGCGGCCGCGTCTCGTCGACATAGACGTGGACCGGGATGCCGGCTTCCGTTGCCAGATAGATCGGCGCGGTGGCGGTGCCGTAGTCGACGGTCGCCAGCCAGCCCGCGTTGCAATGGGTGAGAATGTTGACGGTCTCGCCGGGCTGCTTGCGGGCGGCGATCGCCTTGATGATGGCGAGACCATTCTCGCCGATGGCGCGATTCAGCCCGACATCCTCGTCGGCGATCTCGGCCGCCCGCCGATAGGCGGCCGCGGCGCGTTGTGCTGTCGGCAGCGGCTTGAGGAAGCGCCGCATCTCATCAAGCGCCCACCGCAGATTGATCGCCGTCGGGCGCGTCTCGTGCAGCGTCTCCCAGACGGCATCGAGCGCCGCGTCGGACGGATCGTCCGCCATCTGCATGGCGACGCCATAGGCCGCCGTGACGCCGATCAGCGGCGCGCCGCGCACCCACATGTCGCGGATCGCCGTGGCAATGCCGGTGACAGTGCGGATCGTCTCGATGCGGAAATCATGCGGCAGCCAGCGCTGGTCGATGATCTCAACCGAACGTCCGTCGTCGCTCAGCCAGATGGTGCGATAGTGGCGCTCGCCGACGTTCAAATGCTGCTCTCCTGTTCGATCAACGCGGCCAGGGTGTTGACCTCGTCGATGCTGTGAATCTGGCGCCGGTTGACGGCGATGTGACGGCCGAATTTCAGCGCCTTCGCCTCGCAGGAGGCGCGCAGATCCTCGTCGGCGATGGTCTCGAAATCGGCATTGTGGGCGAGGCCGAGGATGCGCCGATGCACCTCAATGCCGGCAAAGCCGAGCAGATCGGTCCAGATCTGGTGCAGTACATGGTCGAGCGCCTGTTCCGCACCCAGCCTGTCGCCCTGATCCTCGAACAGGCTTTTTTGATAGAGCATACCGGTGCGCTCGCTGCGCCACAGATGCGAGAACTCGGCGCGGAACACCATCCATGTCTCTGCGGTGACCCCAAGCAGATAGGCACGCATAGCATCGCGTTTGCCCTCCTGTTCGTGTCCGCGCTGTGAGAAGAAGGACATCCAGAAATTGGCGAGCAGCATGCCGACATCGAACGCCATCGGTCCGTAGAAGGCGAACTCCGGATCGATCATCCGGGTCTCCTGGTCGGTGACCATGATCGAACCGGAATGCAAATCGCCATGCAGCAGCGTTTCGGCATTGGCGGCGAAGATGTGCTTCAGCCGTTGCGCCTCGACCTTGAGGTCGCGGTCGGCGCGCAGTTCGGTGACGAGGCCGTCGAGCTGCGGCGTATGCCGGTTCATCTTGGCGTCGAAATAGGGATCGGAAAACACCAGGTTCTCGGTGATGTCGCAGAGGTCGACATTGTCGGCGAACAGCGCCAGATCGGCCTTGCGATCCTTGGTCACCATCGACAGGTCGGAACCACGAAACAAAGTGCGGGCCATGAACAGGCCGATATCCCTGGCGATGTTCGGCAGCTGGCGTCCCTCGATCAGGGCGCGCCTGAGAATGATATGCGGCGGCGCCAGATACTCCATGATGATCAGCGCCTGGCCTTCATCGAAGTAATAGATTGCCGGCACGGAGCCGGGTGCGCGCGCCTCTTGCCTGGTCAGCGCATGATATTCGAAGAAGGAGCGCTTCAGCGGCAGCGGCCAGCTGTCGCCGACCAGGCGGACATAGGGCAAGGCCTGCTTGATCACAGCCGCACCACTGGCGCCTTCGACGATGAAGACGAGGTTCAGATTGCCGTCGCCGACCTCGCGGACCTTCCAGTGTGTGGTGTCCCGGCCGATCTTGGCGCACAGCGCCTCGTTCGCTCCGAGGCGCGTTGCAAGCGTCTCCACCGACAGTGCTTCGAACGGCAATTTCCCAGTCATCGTCATCCTCTCGCTTATGCGCTCCGAACATAACGGAGGCATGGCGGCCGGGCCAAGCTAGGAAGCGATCTGGCAATTGTCAATCGTGTTGACAATTGCCGACATAGCCCATAGCGTCATGGTCAGGGAGGAACGCATGGTCGGCAATGCCGTGTTCCGTGTAGAGGGACTGAGGAAATCCTTTGGCCGCAACGAGGTGCTTGGCGGCATCTCGCTCGAGCTGCATTCCGGCGAAGTCACCGTGCTGATGGGCGCCAACGGCGCCGGCAAATCCACCCTCGTCAAGATCATCAGTGGCGTCTACGAGCGCGGCGGCGGCACCATGACGCTTGCCGACCAGGACTTCGCGCCGAACACGCCGGCGGAGGCGATCCGCGCCGGTGTCGTCACCGTGCACCAGAACATCAATGACGGTGTCGTGGCCGACCTCGATGTCGCCACCAATCTGACGCTCGATAGGCTGAGCGGCAAGGGCGTGCCGACCCTGTTCAATCCGGCCCGCGTGCGCCGCGAGGCCAAGGCCGTCGCCGACCGCATGGGTCTGGCCATCGATCTCAAGGCCCGCGTCAACGACCTTTCGCTGGCCGATCGCCGGATGGTGGCGATCGCGCGTGCACTGGCGCATCAGCCGAAAGTGCTGATCCTCGACGAACCGACCTCCTCGCTCTCCAGCGCCGAGGCCGACCGGCTGTTCGCGCTGGTCGACCGGCTGCGCGAGCAAGGCGTGGCGATCCTCTACATCTCGCATCGTATGTCTGACATCAGGCGGCTTGCCGATCGCATCGTCTCGATGCGTGACGGTGTCATCTCCGGTGTCTTCGACACCAAGCCGCTCGACTATGAAGGCGCGGTCAACGCCATGCTCGGTCGCAAGATCCATCTCGACCAGATCGTTGCCCGGAGTTCCGCCAAACCGGTCCTGACGGTCGAAGGCCTGCGAATCGCGCAGGGCGCCAGGCCGATTTCGCTGACGCTTGGCGATGGCGAGGTCGTCGCCATCACCGGCCTCGTCGGTGTCGGCAAGACGGCACTTGCCGAAACGCTGTTCGGCGTGCGCAAGCCGCTCGCCGGCGCCATGACGATGAACGGCAAGCCCTATGCGCCGCGCTCGGCGGGCGATGCAATCGCCGCCGGCGTGTTCCTTGTCGCCAAGGATCGCGCCACCAGCGGCATCGTCGGCGGCTTCAACATCGAGCGCAATGTCAGCCTGCCATTCCTCAAGCGCATGTCGAATCTGGGGGTGCTCAAGCGCCGCCTCGAACGCGCCACAGCGCGCCGGCAGATCGAGGAACTCAACATCGTCTGCCGCTCCGAGAAGGACGAGATGTCGGCCCTGTCCGGCGGCAACCAGCAGAAGGTCATGGTCGCCCGCTGGATGGCGCAGAATGCCGCGCTGTTCATTCTCGACGAGCCGTTTCAGGGCGTCGACATTTCGGCCAGGCGCGACATCGCCGCCAAGCTGAGGGCAAGCGCCAATGGCCGCGCGACGCTTTTGTTTGTCACCGAACTCGACGAGGCGCTGGAGACGGCCGACCGCATTTTGGTGATGTCGGAACACACGATCGTCGGTGAACACCGCAACGCTGATGTCGATCTCGACCGCTTGCTGGCCGAGGTCGCCGGTGGGCCGCTGCACAGCGCCGCCTGAGCGTGGCAGCGGATAGAATTGGAATGGAGAGACTATGGGTTCGAGTTGGGTAAAATGGGCAGCGGCGCTGGGGTGCGCTGAATGACGTTGCGCGACTACGCCATCCGCTACGGTTTCATTGTCCTGTTGTTCGGGCTGGTCGCCTATTTCGCGATCGCCGCCGATGGGTTCGTCTCGCCGCAAAGTGCCGTCTTCATCTTCCAGTCGGTCGCCATCACCGGCGTGCTGGCGCTCGGCGTCACCGCCACGCTGGTCGTCGGCGGCTTCGACCTGTCGATCGGCTCGGTCGCCACATCCGCCATGATGGCGGCTGCCTATGTCATGGTGGTGCTGGAGCAGAATGCGGTCGTCGCCGTCGTCGTCTGCCTGCTCATCGGTGCCGTGGTCGGCCTGATCAATGGCTGGCTGATCGTCTATATGCGCGTGCCCGATCTCCTGGCGACGCTCGGCATGATGTTCCTGCTGGTCGGCCTGCAGCGCATCCCGACCGAAGGCCGTTCGATCGCCACCGGCATGACGATGCCGGACGGCTCGGTCGCCAATGGCAAGTTCGGCGACGCCTTCCTGGCGCTTGGCCGCCACCGCTTCGACTTCTTCATCCCGAACCTCATTCCGGTGTCGGTTGTCGTGCTGCTGGTGCTGGCCGTGCTGATCTGGTTCTTCCTCGAATATACCCGCTTCGGCCGCATGATGTATGCGGTCGGCTCCAACGAGCGCGCCGCCGAACTCGCCGGCGCGCCGGTCAAGGCATACAAGATCTGGGCCTACGTCATTTCAGGCGTCTTCGCCTCGATCGGCGGCATCTTGCTCGCCGCCCGGCTCGGGCGCGGCGACATCGCCTCGGGCAACAATCTGCTGCTCGATGCGGTTGCCGCGGCGCTGATCGGCTACGCGGTGCTGGGTGCCGCCAAGCCGAACGCCTTCGGCACTGCCGTCGGAGCGCTGTTCGTTGGCATCTTGCTGCAGGGCCTGACGATGATGAACGCGCCTTATTACACGCAGGATTTCGTTAAGGGCGTGGTTCTGGTCGTCGCCCTTGTCTTCACCTTTGCCCTTTCGGGCAGGGGCAGGGGGTAGTCTCGACCGGACAGGATTTTGAGTTCAACAAGAGTGGAGGAAAACAAGTGAACATCACAAGAAGACTTCTGGGGAAGGTGGCGCTCGGATTGGCCGGCGCAACCATGCTGATGCAGTTCCCCGCGCTGGCCGCCGACAAGCCGGCACCGTTCGACAAGCCCGGCGTCAAGATCGCGTTGGTGCGTTATCTCTCGACCGGCGACTTCTTCCAGGCCTATCTCTCGGGCGTCGAGGCGCAGTCGAAGGCGCTCGGCATCGACCTGCGCGTGCTCGACAGCCGCCAGGACGCAGCGCTCCAGTCCGACATGGTCGACCAGGCCATCGCGCTTGGCGTGCAGGGCATCATTATCCAGCACGGCCTGACGGAATCGATGAAGGACGCCGCCCAGCGCGCGGTCGACGCCGGCATCAAGGTGGTGGCGTTCGACGTCAATGTCGAAAACCCCAAGATCCCGCAGATCGAACAGTCGGATAAAGACCTGGCGCGCCTGGCGCTCGAGCAGGCGGTCAAGGACAATGGCGAGAGCTGGAACGCCGGCTACGTCTACGTCGCCGGCATCGCGCCGCTCGACCGCCGCAACGAGACCTGGGTCGACGTGAAGAAAAAATATGCCGGCATCAAGGAAGTCGCGATGTTCGGCACGCTCGACAACCCGATCGCCAACTCCGTCGCCAACCAGGCGCGTTCGGTGCTGTCGGCCCATCCCGATATTAAGGTGATGTTCGCCCCCTATGACGAGTTTGCCAAGGGCGTGAAGATCGCCGTCGACGAAGCCGGCCTGAACAAGGGCATCAAGATCTATTCGGCCGACATCTCGACCTCGGACATATCGGCGATGCGCGAGCCCGACAGCGCCTGGGCTGCGACCGCCGCGACCAACCCGGCCGTCGTCGGCCAGGTCTCGGTGCGCGCTCTGGCACAACTGCTCGCCGGTGAAGACCCCGGTCACAACGTCATCGTGCCGCCGACGCTGATCACCCAGAAGGAGCTGATCGACAAGGACATCAAGAATATGGAAGACCTGTCGGCCAAGCTGCCGCAGTTCGCCCATGCCGATGTCGCCATGCCGGCCTGGATGCCGAACCCGAACGCGAAGTAAGGTTCATCATCGCGCAAACGAAAAAGGCGGCCCGTGAGCCGCCTTTTTTGTTGTCTGCTGGAACGTTTACCGCAGCGCCGCCGCGATGTTGCCGCCGTCGACCGTCGTCACGTCGGCGGTCGTGCGTTCGGCCAGCGCGTGATGCAGGAAGGCCTGCGCCACGTCCTGTGCGGTCACTTCCTGGCCGAGCAGATTGCCGGACATGTATTCCTTCTCCGACACGCCGCGCGCCCCGGAGCGGCTGGCGATCATGGCGTCGGTCAAAATGCCAGAACGGATGCGGTCGGCGTTGACGGCGTTCGAGCGGATGCCATGGGCGCCGTAGTCGAGCGCGTATTGCCTGGACAGGAACAAAGTCGCCGCCTTCGGCACGCCGTAGGCGCCGAATTTCGGGCCAGGATTGACCGCCTGCTTGGAGGTGTTGAACAACAGCACGCCGCCGGTGCCCTGTTCCAGCATGATGCGCACGGCGTTCTGCGCCACCGACTGGTGGGCGAAGAAATTGAGCTCGAAACTCTTGCGCAGCAGCGCGTCGTCGAGCTCGCCGATGCGGCCTTCCCAGGCCGCGCCCGCATTGGAGACGAGAATGTCGACGCCGCCGAAGACGGCAACCGCTTTGTCGAAGGCGGCACGCACCTGTGCCGGGTCGGTGATGTCGGCGGCGACGCCGATCGAATTGTTGCCGGCTTTCTTGGCGGCATCGGCGGCCTTGTCGCCATCGAGATCGACGACGACGGCATGGGCGCCATTGTCGGCGAACAACTTGGCAGTCGCCGCACCGATCGCGCCGGCGCCGCCAGTGATCAGCACAACCTGACCGGTCAGCGGCTTCGGCTTGTTGGAGGCAAGCTTGGCCTGTTCGAGCGACCAGTATTCCAGCGGGAACAAATCGGCCTTGGACAGCGGATGGAACCGGCCGACCGCTTCGGCGCCGCGCACCGCCTCGATCCACATCTCGCCAACGTCCGAGGCGATCCTGGCATCCTTCAGCGTGCGGCCATGGCCGAACATGCCAAGCCCCGGCACCAGCGTCAGTCGCGGCATCGGGTCGAGCATGGTGCGCTTGACGTCGTCGAGCGCGTCATTGGTCTCGAAATAGGCGCGATACTCCTTGGCGAAGGCGTCGACATGGCTCTTGATCACGGCCTTGTAGTCACCGGCCTTGTCGGCATCGGGCGCCGGCACCGCCATCGGCCCGGTCTTGATGCGGATCGACAGATCCGGCGTCGACACGCCGCGTCCGGCATAGTCGGCAATCGCGGCCGAATTGATGAAATCGACAATTGCATCCGAGGTGCGGAAATCAGAGATCATGCGGTCGAAGCGGCCTTCACCACGCGCCACCGCGACGGCGCCGCGCAGCATCGGCGCGATGGAAGCCGGCGTCGCGAGCTTTGCCGGCAGCGCCGCCTTGGCGGCCTTCGGCTTGGCATTCTTAGCGACATAGTCCTCGGCGACGTTCACATAGTGGATCATCCGGTCATAGGCCTGTTTGGCATCGTCGCCGAAGGTGAAGATGCCGTGCTTGTCGAGGATCAGGCCTTCGACCGAAGGGTCGGCATCGAAAACGTCGGCCGCCGCCTTGGCGAGGTCGAAGCCCGGCATGATGTAGGGCACGTAGCCCATCTTCTCGCCGAAGACCGTCTTCACCAGCGGCTTTGAGTCTTCCTGGTCGACGATGGCCAGGATGGCGGTCGAATGGGTGTGGTCGACGAATTTGTGCGGCAGGAAGGCATGCAGCAGCGTCTCGACCGACGGGTTGGGCGAAGAGGGGTCGATGAGGTTCGCCCGCTGCAGCGCCACCATGTCCTCGTCGGCGAGCTTGTCCAGCGCGCGCGCCTTGAGCAGGGCGCCCATCTTGACCGCCGGCAGGCCTTGCGGCTCGATGACGGCCATGTCCCAGCCGCTGCCCTTGACGCACAACACATCCCATTCATCGCCGACAAGGTCGGTCGCCTTGATCTTGCAGGAGGTGTTGCCGCCGCCATGCAGGACCAGCTGCGGCACGCCGCCAAGGAGCCGCGTCGTGTAGACGCGCAGCGCGAGGTCGCGGCCGACGCCCTTCTTCGCATAGTCGGCGACGAGTTTCTCGGCCGCGTCGTCGTTCCACAGATTCTTCATGTTCGCTTCGTCCAGTTGCTGTCTTGGGTGGTGAAACAGGAATGCCGCGACGCCTTGATGACAATGCGCCGGCGAAGGGTTGCTTTTCAGGATGCTTTTTGTGGTGCCGCTCCGGCATGATCGAGCAGCCGCTGCGCCATATGCGCGCCGACCACCAGATGCGTGCAAAGCCCGCCGGCAAGTGCCGCCAGCAGCGGTTCGAACTTGCTGTCCTCCTGCACCACCATCAGGCGTTTTTCGATGGCACCGAGCGAGGCGAGTTCGGCCGAAATGACCCGGCGGTTGTAGCTGCAGTCGAGCGCCTCGCCCCTGGCGTCGATGATCTGTCCGGCGATCACGCCGGCGGCACCGATGCCGCGCAGGGCGGCCATTTCGTCCGGGTTCAGCGCGCCGCATTTGACGACATGGCTGTCGGCGTCGACGGTACCGACCGAAAAAAGCGCGAGGTTGCAATCGCTGATGCCGGCCAACTGCTCACGGATCACCGGCTCGGCGCGCAGCGCACGCGCCAGCTCTTCGGTCGACAGCACCAGCGGCGCGTAGAAATTGAGCCCCTTGGCGTTGAGCCGGCGCGCGATTTCCATGGTGCACTGGTCTGGCCGATAGGAGTAGGGCGCGCCGAGATTGCCGCAGAGCTGGACCACCGTGACATCCTGCAGGTCGGCATAGGACATGATGTCGGCGATCATGTAGACGGTGCGACCCCAGGCGACGCCGATGCGGTCGCCCTTCTTGACCAGTTCGAGAAAGACGCTCGCCGCCAGCACGGCGATATCCGTCGACGGGTCGGGGATATGGCCGTTCTCCGGCGCGATCCAGACCGCGTCGAGTTTCAAGGCGTCCTCGAGTTTGCGCGCCATCACGTCGTCGGTGAACAGCTGGGTCGAGGTTGAGATGTTGACGATGCCGGTCTCGCGCGCCTTGCGCAGATACATCGCCACCGAAGCACGCGAAATGTTAAGCTGGCTTGCAACCTGGTCCTGCCGCAGGCCATGCGCATAATAGAGCCAGGCGGCTTTGTGAATGATTTGTTCTGCCGGTCGGATCGCCATGCCGCCTCCTCGGCTGACATTAGTCACGGCTCTCGACAAAAGTCAAATTTGGATGTGTGAGCGCGATCGCCTCTCGGCAAGGTGCATCCGGGATCGCCATTCTACAAAGCCTGGATAGCATAGTATTTTCGGCCATTCAGGGGGATGGCCTGACGCGAGACCTAAGGTTAGAAAGCTCGAAAGGACTTTGGGGAGAACGGGATGGGCAACCCTTACGAACAGGATCTGGACAGGAACGCGGCCAACCATCAGCCGCTGACGCCGCTCACCTATCTGGAACGCGCGGCAAAGACCTATCCCGACCACATCGCCATCGTCCATGGAAGCCAGCGCATCTCCTATCGTGATTTCTGGCGCCGCTCGCTGAAGCTCGCCTCGGCGCTGCAAAAGCGCGGCATCGGCAAGGGCGACACTGTCACCGTCATGCTGTCCAACACGCCGCCGATGCTGGAGGCGCATTTCGGCGTGCCGATGACCAAGGCGGTGCTGCACTCACTGAACACGCGGCTCGATGCCGCGGTCATCGCTTTCCAGCTCGACCATGCCGAAACCAAGGTGCTGATCGTCGACCGTGAATTCTCCGGCGTTGTCCGGCAGGCGCTCGATCTGGCCAAGGTCAAGCCGCTGGTCATCGACTATGACGATCCCGACTACGCCGCCGACGCACCCTATCCGAAGGGGCAACGGATCGGCGCGCTCGACTACGAGGATTTTGTCGCCGGCGGCGACGAGGATTTCGCCTGGTCAATGCCGGACGACGAATGGGACGCCATCTCGCTCAACTACACCTCCGGCACGACGGGCAATCCCAAGGGCGTCGTCTACCATCACCGCGGCGCGGCCCTGATGGCCTACACCAACACCATCCATGCCGGCATGGCCAAGCATGCGGTCTATCTCTGGACGCTGCCGATGTTCCATTGCAATGGCTGGTGTTTTCCGTGGACGCTGGCCGTCCAGGCCGGCACCCATGTCTGCCTGCGCTGGGTGCGGCCGAAGCCGATCTACGACGCCATCGCCGACCATGGCGTCACCCATCTCTGCGGCGCGCCGGTCGTGATGTCGGTGCTCATCAACGCCCGGGATGAGGACAAGCGCACGTTCGCCCAGACGGTGACCTTCAACACCGCGGCCGCGCCGCCGCCGGAAGCCGTGCTGTCGGGCATGGCCGACGCCGGCTTTGCCGTCACCCATCTCTATGGCCTGACCGAAACCTATGGCCCGGCGGTGGTCAACGAATGGCATGGCGAATGGGACAGTCTCGCAAAGGGCGAGCGCAGCGCCAAGAAAGCAAGGCAGGGCGTGCGCTACGCCGCGCTCGAAGGCCTGACCGTCATGGACCCCGAAACGATGCAGGCGACGCCGGCCGACGGCGAAACCATCGGCGAGGTCATGTTCCGCGGCAACATCGTCATGAAGGGCTATCTGAAAAACCGCAAAGCCAGCGACGAAGCCTTCACCGGCGGCTGGTTCCATTCCGGCGATCTCGGCGTCATGCATCCCGACGGCTACATCCAACTCAAGGACCGCTCCAAGGACATCATCATCTCGGGCGGCGAGAACATTTCCTCGATCGAGGTCGAGGACGCGCTCTACAAACATCCGTCCGTTGCTTCCTGCGGCGTGGTGGCACGCCATGACGACAAATGGGGCGAGGTGCCGGTTGCCTACGTCGAGCTGAAGCCGGGCAAGGCGGCGACCGAGGCCGAGATCATCGAGCACTGCCGCACGCTGCTTGCCCGCTTCAAAGTGCCGAAAGCGGTGATTTTCGCCGAAATACCGAAGACGTCGACGGGCAAGATCCAGAAGTTCCGGCTGCGGGAAATGGCGAAGGGTACCTAGCCTCGTCATCCCTGGGTGGAGCAGTCGCGAAGCGACGTCGCGGAAACCCTGGGATCCATGCCGCGACCTCGCGGCCGTGCTCCAGCGGTCGAGAATGGTTCGCCGCTTAGGGGCGTAAACCATTGATTAACCAGATTCTTGACCGAAGTCCCGAAATGGGCCCTAGGGATCTGCGCCGGGTCGCTACGCTCCTTGCTTCGCTCTAGGATGACGAACTCACCGGAGCCGGTCGCCAATCGCGAGGCCAGTTGTCGCGCCCGCCCACTGTCACCATCTGTCACCAATTATACGCGTACGTCGATTTCGCGTTGACATCCCGCCTTCTTCAATTTACGACTGACGAAAATTGAAATTCGTCACTTGTCAAACGAAAGAGCTATGTCCGAAGCCGCCAACATAGTGGTCGATGCCGCCAGGCAGGAGAATGTAACGCGCATTCTCGACTGCGCCGAGCGCCTGTTCCGACACTATGGCTACGGCAAGACCAATGTTGCCGACATTGCGCGCGACCTCGGCATGTCGCCGGCCAACATCTACCGTTTCTTCGCCTCCAAGGTCGAAATCCACCAGGCGGTCTGCGGCCGGATGCTCGGCGCCAGCTACAAGATGGCCTACGAGATCATGCACCTGCCGATCAGCGCGGAGGAGCGGCTGCGGCGCTACATTCACGCCCAGTACAAGATGACGCTCGAGACCATGCTCGATGAGCAAAAGGTCCATGAGATGGTCATTGTCGCGCTCGAACGCGACTGGGGCGTCATCGACAAGCACGTCAACAGCATCCACGACCTGTTCGCCGAGGTGATCCGCGAGGGCGTCGAGACCGGCGAGTTCAGGCAGCAGGATCACGAAGTTGCCTCGCGCTGCTTCGGCGCCGCCACCGTCATTCTCTGCCACCCGCAGATGGTGGCGCAGTGCCTTGCCAAGACCAACCGGGCAATGCCCGACGAACTTATCGACTACGCCATCAGAGCCTTGAAATAGCCGCCGGTCGCCGGTGTCGACAGTCCGCCTCCAGTCGGGAGTACCACGATGTCTTTGTGCCATTCCATTATCCGCCGGTTGCCGGTCGCGGGCTTGGTCGTTGCAGGGCTCACGCTTGCCGGCTGCAGCCAGGAGAAGGCCGAGGTCAAGGAGATCATCCGCCCGGTCAAGGTCGTCGAGATCGCCCAGGCGCATGACACCCGCATGCTCTCCTATTCCGGCTCGGTGCGTGCCCGCACCGAAAGCGCCCTGGCTTTCCGCGTCAACGGCAAGATCACCGAGCGTCTGGTCGATATCGGCCAGCATGTGGCGCCGGGCGATGTGCTCGCCCGCATCGATCCCACCGACTACGACCTCTCGGTCAAGAGCGCGCAGGCAGCCCTCGATGCCGCCGAACGGCAGGTCGAGACGACGGAGCTTGCGCGCAAGCGCGCCGAGCAGCTTTTCGCCAAGAATTTTTCGCCGAAATCGCAGCTCGAACAGGCGACGCTGACCTATGACCAGGCGGTCGCCACACGCGACTCCGCCCGCTCGTCGCTCGACCAGGCCAAGAACCAGGTCGGCTATACCGATCTCAAGGCCGACAGGGACGGCATCGTCACCGCGGTCAACGCCGATGTCGGCCAGGTGGTCGGCTCCGGCACGCCTGTGGTCACCGTTGCCGTCGACGGCGAAAAGGAAGTGCTGATCGCGGTGCCGGAAATGGAGATCGCCGAGTTCAAGCCGGGCAAGTCAGTCAAGGCCGGCTTCTGGTCCGACACCACGCTGACGCTCGACGGCAAGGTCCGTGAGGTCGCAGGCAGCGCCGATGCGCAGTCGCGCACCTTCGCCGTCCGTGTCAGCCTGCCCAACGACCAGCGCGTGCTGCTCGGCATGACCGCCAATATCGAGGCCTCGGCCGCCAACGAAAAGCAGCTCGTATCGATCCCGCTGAGCGCGTTGGCGAAGCAAGACAGCCAATCGATCGTCTGGACCGTCGATCGTGGTGCCGACACCGTTCATGCCCGCCCGGTCAAGGTCGCCGAGTTCGCCGCCGATGGCGTGCGTGTCGCCGAAGGATTGAGGCCCGGCGATATCGTGGTCGCCGCCGGCACGCAGTTCATGACCGAGAATCTGAAGGTGAAGCTCGCCGGCGGCGTGGCGCAGCAATCCGCCTCCGCCGAAGGCGAAGAAGCCAGCCGGCTGCGCTGACAACAGACAGGTCGGCCGCGCGTTCCCGCGGCCGCAGGTTTCCGGGCGGCGAGCGCCCCGAAGGTCGAGACGTCAAGGGCCCGATGTACCCCCGCATCGATCCTAGCGTCCCACCGCGATGAGTGTCTCTCCACTTGGAAGGCCTCGCCGCCCGGAAGCCAGATCGAAGATGATTTCGTTTCGCGCGCCGCGCTTCTCCGAAGCATCAGGCGCCGGCAAACAGCAAAGTGGACCAGACCGATGACGACCTCCACTGAAGAAAAGCGGCCCTTCAACCTGTCGCGCTGGGCCATCGGCCATCCCTCCATCGCGCGCTTCCTGTTTGGGCTGATCATCATCGCCGGCGCGCTCGGCCTGATGCGCATGGGCCAGAAGGAAGACCCCGACTTCACCTTCCGGGTCATGGTCGTGCAGGCGATCTGGCCAGGCTCCTCGATCCAGGAGATGGAGGACCAGGTCGTCAACAAGATCGAGCGCAAGCTGCAGGAAACGCCGCATCTCGACTTCGTGCGCTCCTTCACCCGCGCCGGCAGCGCCATCATCACCGTCCAGATCAAGGGCGACACCAACGCCGCGGAGGTGACGGATGCCTTCTATCAGGTGCGCAAGAAGGTCGGCGACATCTCCGGCGACCTGCCGCAAGGCCTGCTCGGCCCCTATTTCAACGACGAGTTCGGCGATACCTTCATCACGCTGCATTCGATCAGCGGTGACGGCTTTTCCTATCCAGAGCTGAAGAAGTTCGCCATCCAGGCGCGCGATATGCTGTTGACGACGCCCGGCGTCGAGAAGGCGGTCATCATCGGCGACCAGCCGGAAAAGCTCTACATCGACGTCTCGTCCAAGGCACTGGCCGAGCGCGGCTTGACGCTGACCGACCTGCAGAACGCGATCAAGGGCCAGAACAATGTCGACCCGGCCGGTTCCGTCGACACCGGCGTCAATTCGGTGCGCATCTCCGTCGAAGGCGACGTCACCAAGGCCGCCGACATCAGGGAACTGCGCCTGCGTGCCGGTGGTCAGGTCACCCGTCTCGGCGACATCGCCACCGTGACCTCGGGGCTCGAAGATCCCTTCCAGCGCAAATACCGCTTCAACGGTCATGACAGTGTGCAGCTTGGCGTCGTCATGGCCAAGGGCTTCAAGGTCACCGATGTCGGCAAGGATGTCGAGGCGACCTACAAGCGCTTCGAGGAGGCGCTGCCCTATGGCGTGTCGGTCGACCAGATTTCCGACCAGCCGGGCGTCGTCACCGATGCGGTGGCCGAATTCATGCATGCGCTCGGTGAAGCGCTGCTGATCGTGCTTGTCGTCTCGTTCCTGTCGATCGGCTGGCGTTCGGGCCTGGTCATTGCCATCGCCATTCCGCTGGTTCTGGCCGCCACCTTCGCCATCATGTACGAGCTTGGCATCGACCTGCAGCGCATTTCGCTGGGCGCTCTGATCATCGCGCTCGGCCTGCTTGTCGACGACGCCATGATCGTCGTCGAGATGATGGAGCGCAAGCTGGAGGAGGGGCTGGTCAAGATCGAGGCCGCGAGCTTCGCCTATACATCGACCGCTTTCCCGATGCTGACCGGCACGCTGATCACCACCGCCGGCTTCATCCCGGTCGGCTTCGCTGCCTCGACCGCCGGCGAATATGTGCGCACCCTGTTCTATGTCGTCGGCATCGCGCTGATCGTGTCGTGGTTCGTCGCGGTCTATTTCACGCCGTGGCTTGGGCATATGATCCTCAAGCAGCGCAAGCATGCCGGCACCCATCATGATGCCTTCGACACGCGCTTCTACCGTCGGCTGCGCTCGACCGTCGGCTGGGCGGTGCGCCATCGCATCATCGTGCTTGTGATGACGCTGGTGACTTTCGGCACCAGCCTGTGGGCGTTCCAGTTCATCCCGCAGAACTTCTTCCCGCAATCGTCACGGCCGGAAATCCTGGTCGATCTCTGGCTCCCGGAAGGTACCAGCATCAAGGAGGTCGAGGCGCAGGCCAAGGCGCTCGAAACCAAGATGATGGACGACAAGGACAAGCGCTTCATCGCCACCTATATCGGCGAGGGCGCGCCGCGCTTCTTCCTGCCGCTCGACCAGCAGCTCACCAATCCGAACTTTGCCCAGATGCTGGTGATGGCCAATGACGAACCGGCGCGCGAGCGGCTGATCGTCAAGCTGCGTACCGTTCTGGCCGAGGATTTCCCCTCGATCCGCGCCAAGGTCGACCGCCTGTTCCTCGGGCCGCCGACGGGTTGGCCGGTACAGATGCGCGTCATGGGTCCCGATCGCCAGGAGGTGCGCCGCATTGCCGATCAGGTGAAGGCGAAGTTCCAACAGAATCCCCTGCTTGGCGCGGTGCATGACGACTGGCTCGAACCCGTGCCGGCGATGAAGCTGGTGATCGACCAGGATCGTGCCCGGGCGCTCGGTGTCACCTCGCAGCGCATCCGCCAGATGCTGCAGGCAACCATGTCCGGCGCGCCGCTCGACAATTTCCGCGACGGCGAGGAGACGGTGTCCATTGTCGCCCGCGAGCCGGACGCCAGCCGCAGCCTGCTGTCCTCGGTCGACTCGGTCTATATCCCGACCGATTTCGGCGGCTTCGTGCCGCTGTCGCAGGTGGCCAAGGTGGTGCCTGTGCTGGAGCAAGGCATCGAGTGGCGCCGCGACCGACTGCCGACCATCAGCGTGCGGGCAACGTTGCCCGACGGTGTGCAGTCCAACGATGTCGTCACCAAGATGTACAAGGACATACAGGGCCTGCGCGATGGCCTGGCGCCCGGCTACAAGATCGAGATCCAGGGCGGCGCCGAGGATTCGGCCGAAAGCCAGGCATCCATCGCCGCCAAGGCGCCGATCATGCTGGCCATCATCGTCGTGCTCCTGATGATCCAGCTGCAGAATTTCGGCAAGGCGATGCTGGTGCTGGCAACCGGTCCGCTCGGCATCATCGGGGCGGCCGCCGCCCTTCTGATCAGCGGTGCGCCGTTCGGCTTCGTCGCCATTCTCGGCGTCATCGCGCTGCTCGGCATCATCATGCGCAATTCGATCATCCTGGTCGACCAGATCGACCAGGACATCGCCAGAGGCATGGAACGCTCCGAGGCCATCATCGGGTCGGCCGTACGCCGTTTCCGGCCGATCGTGCTGACGGCGATGACGGCGGTGCTGGCACTGATCCCGATCTCGCGCGCCGTGTTCTGGGGCCCGCTGGCCTACGCCATGATGGGCGGCATCGTGGTCGCCACCGTGCTGACCATTCTGGTGCTGCCGGCCGGCTACGCCCTGTTCTTCGGCCGCGAGCCGAAGAAGGTGGTGAACAGCGAGCAGGCACCCGAACCGGAGCTGTCCGCCGAGCGGCCGCAACTGGCCCTGGCCGCGGAATAGAGCGGTTACATCGCATCATCCGCCGCCGGCGATGGCGGATGATGCGGCGTGACGGACCAGTTGTCACGCCGATGAAAATGCTCCGCAGTGCCGGTTTTGCAAAACAGAATTCCTTCCCAGCACCGCAAAGCGGTCCCATCCTGCGCTACACTGGAGCGGTAACGCTCGTCCTCATCAGGGTGTCTTCCCATGGCAGAAAAACGGCAGTTGCGGCTCGGCGCCTTCATGCGCCCGGTCAGCTTGCACACCGGCGCCTGGCGCTATCCCGGCGCCTATCCCGACGCCAACTTCAACTTCGCGCATCTGAAGCGCTTCGCGCAGACGCTGGAGGCGGCGAAGTTCGACGCCTTCTTCATGGCCGACCATCTGGCCGTGCTCAACATGCCGATCGAGGCGCTGCGGCGCAGCCACACGGTGACCTCGTTCGAGCCGTTCACGCTCTTGTCGGCGCTGGCCGCCGTCACCGACCATATCGGATTGGTCGCCACCGCGTCGACGACCTTCGACGCGCCCTATCACATCGCCCGGCGCTTTGCCTCGCTCGACCATATCAGCGGCGGACGCGCAGGGTGGAACATCGTCACGACGTCCAACCCCGATGCAGCGCTGAACTTCGGGCTGGACGAACATGTCGAGCATGACGAGCGCTATCACCGGGCGCGGGAATTCTACGATGTCGTGACCGGCCTGTGGGACAGTTTTGCCGACGACGCCTTCATCCGCGACGCCGAAAGCGGGCTCTATTTCGATCCGGCCAAATTGCATGTGCTGGACCACAAGGGCGAGCACCTCTCGGTGCGCGGCCCGCTCAACATAGCCCGGCCGGTACAGGGCTGGCCGGTCATCGTCCAGGCCGGCGCCTCGGAAGCCGGACGGCAGCTGGCCGCTGAAACGGCCGAGGTGATTTTCGCCGCTCATGGCGATCTTGCCGCCGGGCAGCGCTTCTTTGCTGACGTCAAGGGCCGAGCCCAGAAACTCGGCCGCGCGCGCGACGATATCAAGATCCTGCCTGGTGCTTTCGTCATTGTCGGCGACAGTGTCGAGGACGCACGGGCCAAGCGGGCGAAGCTCGACAGCCTGGTCTATTACGAGAGCGGTATTGCCTCGCTGTCGATCGCGCTTGGACATGACGCGTCGGCCTTCGATCCCGACGCCGCTTTGCCTGAAATACCGGAGACCAATGCTTCGAAGAGCAGCCGAGAGCGCGTCATCGAGCTGGCCCGCAACGAAAACCTGACGGTGCGCCAGCTTGCCCAGCGGCTGGGCGGCTATTCCGGCCTGGCCTTCGTCGGCACGCCGCAAACCATCGCCGACGAGATGGAGGAATGGCTGGTCACCGAGGGATCGGACGGCTTCAACATCATGTTTCCCTATCTGCCCGCCGGGCTCGACGATTTCGTCGAGAAGGTGGTGCCCGAGCTGCAGCGGCGCGGCATCTTCAGGCGGCAATATGAGGGATCGACGCTGCGCGAGAATCTCGGCCTGAAGCGGCCACCCAACCAGTTCTTCGACGATGCGAATGAGACGGTCCGCCAGGCCGGCTGAGGCTCGCCGTGAAAACAAATGGGCGCGCCGAGGCGCGCCCATTTGCTTAGCTCGTAGTCGTCAGATGACGAAGAACCAGTTGGCGAGCAGCATCACCACAACACCGGCAATCAGCGTCAGGTAAGGCAGCATCCCCGCTTTCTTGACCGCGAGGTCGGCTCCCGTCATGCCGAGATCGGCCAGCATGTGGTCGGGGAATTTGCCCTTGTCCTGGATGTAGTGGCGGAAGCAGAACACCGGGATGATCAGCGCCGCGGTGATCAGCCCGGCCCACAGCGCCATCGGGTTCCACACCTTGGCGCCGGCGCCCATGAAGATCGCATTGACATAGGCGAAGATCGCGCCGATCCCCAAGAGCCAGCTCGGCGCGCGCCAGGGTCGCGCAATATGGCCATTGTCGATGCGGTGGATCCAGCCGGCGTTGAGGTTGAGGAAGTTGAAGATGATGTAGCCGCAGTTCGACACGGCGAGGATGAAGAAGAAGCTCGTCGCATCGGCCGAGGCGATGGCCAGCACGATCAGGTTGAAGACGAGATCGGTCCACATCGCCCGCGTCGGCGCGCCATGCTCGTTGACGTGGCTGAGATAACGCGGCAGCCAGCCGTCCACGGAACCCTGGTAGAGTGTGCGTGAGGAACCGGCCATGGCGGTCATGATGCACAGCACCAGCGCCAGGATCATCAGCATCACCAGCAGGCTGTGGATCAGCGCGCCCCCACCGACCATGCCGGCCAGAGCGTCCGCAACGCCGGAGCCGTCGACGATCGGTGTCGCCAGCATGCCGTTCAGGCCGAGCACGCCCTGGAAGGTGAAGGGCACCAGGATGAACAGCAGCATGCAGAGCAGGCCGGAATAGAAGATGGCCTTGAAGGTGTCGGTGCCGGGGTTCTTGAACTCGGATGTGTAGCAGACGGCGGTTTCAAAGCCGTAGGTCGACCAGGCGGCGATGAACATGCCGCCGAGCACCAGCGTCCAGCCGGCGATGTTCCAGGCGCCCGGCTCGGGCGCATAGGCGGCGGCGAGCGGCACCAGCGGAGAAAAATTCGCCCAGTTGATCTGCCCGGTGGCGATCGGCACTACGCCGACGATCAGCATCGGGATGATGACCAGCAGGCCGATATATTTCTGCACATTGGCGGTGCCGAGGATGCCGCGATGCTGGATCGAGAAGATGATCAGCATCAGCGCCGCGCCGATGAAGAAGGTCGCATTGAACGTGAAGGAGACCGGACCCAACGTGTGGCTGTACAGCGTCCAGTTGCGGATCGCCGGTGTCGCGGCGGTCGTCACCGCGGCAATCGCGTCGGCGGGCGCCGTTCCGGCATGCGCAGCGATATAGGCAACGACTTCCGCCGAGGTCTCGGTGAACAGCGGCACCGGCGCCAGCGCGTTGAGGATATAGGCGGCGGCGATCGAGCAGCCGAGCGACAGCACCGGCGACCAGGCGAACCAGTTGCACCATACCGACAGCGGCGCGATGAATTTGGAGTAGCGCAGCCATGCGGTGGCGCCATAGATCGACGCGCCGCCCGACTTGTTCGGGAACAGGCCGGCGATCTCGGCATAGGTGAAGGATTGCAGGAAGCCCATGATCATGGACACCGTCCAGATCAGGAAGGCCAGCGTCCCCGTCGTGCCGGCGATGCCGCCGATCGAAAACAGGACCAGCGCCGGAACGCCGCTTGCCACCCAGAAGGCGCCGCGCCAGTCGATATGCCTGAGCAGCTTGCTTTCGGCAGGCTGCTCGAGGGCCGTGCTTATGGTGCTCATGTCAGTGACTTCCCCTTTTTTTAAGTGTTCCCCGCCGGCGATGCCTCGGCTTTGCGAAGCTTGCTCCCCGGCCAATGATCTCGACCGACGTGTTTCCACTCAGTCGTATTTTTTTCTTAGGAGTGAAGATTGATCCGGCGCGCTTTCGCGTCAAGCGTTTTGTGGCGTCGTGCACATCACGCTTGCGCGCGCACGCTCTTCCCTTCTCCCCTTGAGGGAGAAGGTGGCCTCGCGAAGCGAGGTCGGATGAGGGGTGCTCCAGGGAACACCGACGTCTCACTCCGCTGGAACACCCCTCAACCGTCTCGGCGCTACGCGCCGATCCACCTTCTCCCACAAGGGGCCTGTTGCGTAATTGGCTGGTTGTGATTCTCTGAGACATAAGCTCGGAGGACGAACCGATGGCGGTGAAGCGGACAGGTCAGTTGAGTCTGGTGGAGGGATTTCTGGGCGACAAGCTGTCTGGTGGCTCCTCGCCGCTCGACCGGTTGTCTGGCCTTGTGAAGTGGTACCGCTTCGAGAAGCTGCTTAACCCTCTGCGCGATGGCGGACCGGGTCGGGCGGCTTGGCCGCCGCTGGTGCTGTTCAAGGCACTGCTGCTGCAATCGCTTTATGGGCTGTCGGATCGCGAACTTGAGGAGGCGCTCGGCGACCGGCTGTCGTTCCGGCGTTTTGCCGGGCTTGGGCTGGGAGAGAGCATTCCCGACCACACGGTGCTCTCGCGCTTTCGCAATCTGCTTGTCGGTGAAGGGCTGCTGGAGAAGCTGTTTGGCGAACTCGACCGGCAGCTGGAGAAGGCCGGCGTGATCCTGAAGCGCGGCACGATGCTGGATGCAACGCTGATCGATGCAGTCTCAGCGCCGCCGACAGCTGAGCGGCCTTCGAAAGATGCGGACGCCCGTGTCACCACGCGGCAGGGCAAGGGCGGTTTCACTTTTGGCTACAAGGCCCATGTCGGCGTGGATGAGGGCTCTGGCATCATCCGCACGGTGATCACCACACCGGCCAACGTCAACGACACGGTGATGGCCGATGACTTGATCCGCAGCGACGAGAAGACGGTGTGGGCCGATGCCGCCTACGACACGCACGCCCGGCGTGCCCGGCTCAAGGCCGAGGGCAAGAAGGTGCGCATCGCGCGCCGCCCCAACAAGCATCATCCGGAGCTGCCGTTGCGGCTCAAACGCTACAATCGCCTCATCGCCAGGCGTCGGGCGGCGGTGGAGACCACCTTCGCCACGCTCAAGAACCGCATGAAGCTGACCGCGATCCGCTATGTCGGACTGGCCAAGGCGTCCGCCCAAGTGACGATGGCGGCGATCGCCTTCAACATGCGCCGATGGGCCGCCATCACGGGATAGGTGCGCCTGCAGTCCGGCCGTACGGGCCGAACCGCCACCTCAACCCCTCAAAACCAGACTCCAATCCACAAGCGCAAGCAACAACCCGCTGCATTCCACTCCCGTCCGCGCACTCCCGAAACTGCGCAACAGGCCCACAAGGGGAGAAGGCAAGGGTCGCAATGATCAGGAGCGCGGTCTGGTCTTCTGCGGATCGTAATGGGCGAAGGCGACGACTCGCGCCGGCAGCCGCTTGGCGTGGCCGTCGAGCTTGCCGATCTCGACCTCCGTGCCGACGACCGCATGGGTGACGTCGAGCCTGGCCAGCGCGATGTTCTTGCCGAGCACCGGCGAACGCATGCCCGACGTGACCACGCCGATCTGGGCGCGGCCGACATGGACGCAGTCGCCATGGCCGACGGCGACATTGCTGTCGATGTCGAGGCCCACCAATTTGTTCTGCGGGTTCCCCTTGCGCCGGATCAGCGCCTCGCGGCCGATGAAATCGTCGGTCTTGGTTTTCAGCGGCACGGTGAAGCCGATGCCGGCCTCGAACGGGTCGGTCTGGTCGGAAAATTCATAGCCTGCGAAGATCAGCCCGGCCTCGATGCGCACCATGTCGAGCGCCTGCAGGCCCATCGGCTTCAGCCCATGCGGCTGGCCGGCCTCCCAGATCGCGTCGAACACCTTTTCGGCGTCGCGCGGATGACACCAGATTTCATAGCCGAGTTCGCCGGTATAGCCGGTGCGCGAGACGACAACCGGAATGCCGTTGCCGCCGCCGATGCGCGCGACCGCGAAGCGGAACCATTCGAGTTCATCGATCGACGGCTGCAGCGGCGAGGTCCAGATCACTTCTCTCAGGATGTCGCGGCTTTTCGGTCCTTGCACCGCGACATTGTGCATCTGGTCGGTCGACGACCGCACCAGCACGTTGAGCCCAAGCTTCTTGGCCGTCTCGCGCAGCCATTCGCCCGAAAGATCGTCGCCGCCGACCCAGCGGAAATTGTCCTTGCCGAGACGCAGCAGCGTGCCGTCGTCGATCATGCCGCCATGCTCGTAGCACATGGCGGAATAGACGACCTGGCCGACGCCGAGCTTCTTCACGTCGCGGGTCAGCGTGTATTGCAGCAGCGCTTCGGAATCCGGGCCGGTGACCTCGAATTTTCTGAGCGGCGACAGGTCCATGATCACGGCGTCTTGCCGGCAGGCCCAGTATTCGGCGATGGGGCCGTCCTTGGCGAAGGAATTGGCCAGCCAATAGCCCCTGTACTCCGAGAAGTTGCGGGTGTGCTTGGCGAAGGACGAATGGAAGGAGGTCTCGCGGGTCATTTTCGGTTCCGAATCGGGCGTCATGCGTCTGGCGATCGCTCGCGAGAATTTGTGCTGACCGGAATAGGTCCGCACATGGATGTCGGTCAGGTCCCAGCCATTGGCCGGCGTCGTGTCGTCGGGGCAGGCGGAGGAGACACAGACGATGTCGGTCAATGCGCGCAGCAGGACATAGTCGCCGGCGCGTGACCACGGCTCGTCGGAGACCATGACGCCATGCGCGTCGATCGCCGTGTTGAAGAAGAAGTTGATCGCCATCCAGCCGGCGCGGGGGTTGACGCCCTTGCCGGCCAGCGCGCCGTTGAAATTCTCCGAACAGTTGGTGTGGCCGGGATAGCCGATGTCGTCGTAATATTTGGCAGCACAGGCGAGCGCGAAGGCATCGTGCCGGCCGCATGTGTCCTGCACCACTTCGACCAGCGGCTCCATGTCCTGGTCGTAATATTTCGAATGCAGGCCGGGCATCGGATAGCTCGACCCCATCAGCGTGCGCGTCGTCGTCACGTCGAGCGGATGGTCGAGGCCCTTGTCGAGTTTACGCGCGGAAAAGCACTGGAAGTCGGTGCACTGGCGCCCGTCGACATCGATGATCTGCAGATAGTCGCCGGCCTTGACGAAATAGGATTCGGCCGTCGCCGAATGGACGCGCAGGTCGAGCACCGGATCGGCGAGGGGATCGGCAAGCTGCGATTTCGTTTTCAGGCGGATCGTGGCGCGGCGCACGATGGCGGTGAGCGGCGTTGCCGTATCATGGCCATCGACCAGCATCGGCCCGCCGGGCGCGGCGATTATCATCGAGCCGTCGCGCGCGACGGTGAAACTCTGTTCGGTGCCGGCCGGCGTGGTGGCGCCGAACACGCGCACCGCCTTGGCCTGGTCAAGCTGCACCTGCCGGCGTGCAATGCCGCGCCGCAACGCGCCGATACTGTCGTCGCCCTCGGTGAGCAGTGCCTTGATGCCGGCGGCATTACTGTTGGATTTTTCACCGAAGATGCCGGGGTCGGTGACGCCTGACTTGTCCCAGGCCAGCAGTTCGCAGGCCTGGCCACCCTCGACATTGCGCACCGTGATCGTGTCGCCGGCCTCGACCTCGATCAGCACCGCGCCATTGCCCTGGATCGTATAGCGCTCCATCCCCGGCGGCAGCGCGATCTGGCCGGGCCTCAGGATGAGGCTCGGGCGCGGCGGTCCGGCAGTGACTGCGGGGTAGGGCGACTGGCTCATTTCAGCCTTGCGGTTCGAGAAACAAGTTTGCCTGTGTGTAAAATTATTTTAGCAGCAAGAATAGCAGGGGGATCGCGTTTGGCAAGGCGAAGGTGATGTAAGCTCCCCCTTCTCCCCTTGTGGGAGAAGGTGTCGCCGAAGGCGACGGATGAGGGGTGCTCCAGGGAACGCCAACGTCTCACTTCGCTGGAACACCTCTTGTGTCTCTCGAATCATGCAGGATCGGGCTGACGGGTGACCCGGGTCATGACCGGATCACCCGTTGCGGCGGAAGCCCGTACACCCCTTGGCATAAGCCCGTGGATGAGCAAGGAACTCCGACCGCATCTTCCACAGCCCGAACGGTTGCTAGGGTTCGACCCCGCACCAGCAAGGAAGGGATCAGAAGATGACACAAATTGCACTGCATGTCGGCATCGATGTGGCCAAGGAGCGACTGGACGTGGCCATTCGGGAAACAGGGGAGTTGTTCGCAGTCGACAATGACGAAGCCGGTTATGCGGCATTGGTCGAGCGTCTGTCGGGTCGGGCGATCGCCGCCGTCGGCCTTGAGGCGAGCGGCGGCTATGAGCGGGCTGTGCTCAAGGCGCTGTGGCAGAAAGGCCTGCCGGTGCGTCGCATCAATCCGCACAGGCTGCGCCAATTCGCACGGGCGGCCGGCGTCAACGCCAAGAACGATCGCCTCGATGCACGTGTGATCGCCCGTTTCCTTGCGACGTTGCCGGTGCATCCGGTGGAGTTTGATCCAAGTCTGGAGTTGGTGATCGAACTGGTCACCGCGCGGCGCCAGCTCCAAGCCGAGCTCAGCCGTGTCAACAACCAGCTCGAACACGTGCGCGATGCCGCTCTCAAGCGCCTGGCCAAGCGGCGAGCGACCCGGCTCAGTGCCGACATCCTGTTGCTCGACAAACGCATCGCCCAAGCCATCGCGGCCGACCATGCCCTGGCACGGCGCGACCGCCTGCTGCGTTCAACTCCCAGTGTCGGCCCGGTCCTGAGTGCCACACTGATCGCACAGCTGCCTGAACTGGGCCGCTTGTCCAACCGGCGGATTGCCGCCCTTGTCGGGCTCGCCCCCTACGACCACGACAGCGGCAAGCTCAAAGGCAAGCGATGTATCTGGGGTGGCCGCGAGCCGGTCCGCAACGTCCTCTATATGGCCGCGCTCAGCGCCGGAGTGCATAATCCCGTCTTCGCCGCTTTCCGCCAGCGCCTGCGAGCGAAAGGCAAGGTGGCAAAGGTCGCCATCGTTGCCGTCATGCGCAAGCTGATCACAACCCTCAACGCCATGATCCGGGACGACAAACCTTGGAACCCGGCTTGCGTCTGAAACACGGTTGCTCATCCGTCTCGTCGCTGCACGCCGATCCACCTTCTCCCACAAGGGGAGAAGGAAGGGCGCGCGCGAACGCTACGCCAACTCCTCGGAATGATTGATCGCCACCCCGTACTCCGCAGCCGAATCCAGCATCGTATGCCAAAGGCTCTCGGCAAAAGTCGCGAACACCAGAACGTTGAACACGGCCAATCCATCTCGATCATTACCCCGCCACAGCGTGACGCTGGTGTGATCCATCGAGGTCGCGGCAGCCGCGCCAATCGCGAACGCATCGGCATGCAGATCGATCGACGACAGCTTGGCCAGCATCGCCCGCGCCTTGGCGCCGGAGACGCTGATCAGCACCCGCGCATGCGATTGGTCGGAGAGCGAAGCCGAACCGGCAAAGGGAGGGGCAAGCGCCCCAATCGAATGCTTGCCACCCTTCGACAGTACGAAAAACTGGTCCGGTCCCGACCAGATTAGAGTGGCGTCGGCCGTGCCGACCGCCTTCGGCATTTCCGGAGCCGCAACGCTGAAGCGATCCTTGGCGGCCTTGGCCAGCTCTGCCGCCTTGCCACGCCGCGCCATCACTTGCACCAGGTCGAAGTTGCGGATCTCGGTCAGCGCCACGCCGGCATCGCCCCGCGCACCATAAGGTCCGGCAACAAGCGCGCGGTCGAGCGGGCTGCGGATGTCCCAGGAAAACTCAGCCACGCTGGCGCCCTCCATCGGGATCGTAGAAGACGGGATTGCAGAGTTCGACGTCATAGTCTTCGCCGCGTATCGGGTCATGCGCATGGACGATCTCGCCGATGCGTTCGCGGCCGCGCTCGACCAGTGCCAGTCCGATCCACTGGTCCGATGTCGGCGAGAAGCAGACCGAGGTGACGTAGCCCTGGTCGTTGCCCGGCCCGGGTGTCTGCCCTTTCGGGATGATGTGCGCACCCGATCGCAGCCGGCGCGCTCTGTCCGTCGGCCTGACGCCGACGACGACCTGCCGGTCCGGCGCGACCAGTGCCTCGCGGCCGGCCATGACGCGGCCGATGAAATCCTTTTTGGTCGACATCATCCTGCCGAGGCCGAGATCGGCGGCGGTCGTCGTGCCGCTCAGTTCCGGTCCGGCGATGTGGCCCTTTTCGACGCGCATCACGCCGAGCGCCTCGGTGCCGTAAGGCGTGACGCCGAACGGCTTTCCCGCCAGCATCAGATTGCGCGCCATCGCCTCGCCGTAGCGCGCCGGAACGGAAATCTCGAACGCCATTTCGCCGGAGAAGGAGATGCGGAACAGCCGCGCCTTGATGCCGCCGCGCAAAGCGACTTCCCGCGCCCCCATGAACGGAAAACCTTCGTTGGAAAGGTCCTCCGCCGGATCGACGATCTCCTTCAGCAAATCGCGGGTCTTGGGGCCGGCGATGGAGAACTGCGCCCACTGGTCGGAGACCGAGGTCAGCTGCACGTCGAGTTCGGGAAACAACACCTGCCGGCAGAATTCGAGATGCTGCATCACCAGCCCGGCCTTGGCCGTGGTGGTGGTCAGGAAATAGTGGTCCTCGGCCAGCCGCGACGTCGTGCCGTCATCATAGACGATGCCGTCCTCGCGCAGCATCAGCCCGTAGCGGGCCTTGCCGACGGCAAGGTTGGAGAAGGTGTTGATGTAGACGCGGTCGAGGAAGGCGCCGGCATCCGGGCCATGCACGTCGATCTTGCCGAGCGTCGAGACATCGCAGAAGCCGACACCGCTTCGCACGGCCTTGACTTCGCGCGTGACGGATTCCAGCCAGTCCTTCTCGCCGGCGCGCGGATACCATTGCGCGCGTTTCCACAGGCCGGTGTCGACGAAGACGGCACCCTGTTCGGCTGCCCAATGATGCGAAGGCGTCAGCCTTGTCGCATGAAAGGTCTCGTCGCGATGATGGCCGGCGAAGGCGCCGATGGCGACCGGCACGTAAGGAGGCCGGTAGATCGTCGTGCCTGTCTCGGGAATGGAGCGGCCGCTCACAGCCGCCATGATGGCGAGGCCGGCGACATTGGACGTCTTGCCCTGGTCGGTCGCCATGCCGAGCGTGGTGTAACGCTTCAGATGCTCGACCGATTCAAAACCTTCGCGCTGCGCCAGTTCGATGTCGGAGGCGGTGACGTCGTGCTGGTAGTCGACGAAGGCCTTGCCCTTGCCGGCGACATGCCAGAGCGGGCTAAGCGAGAAAGCCTCGTCATCGGCGACGGGCACCGAACCTGCCGTGTCGTTGCGCCCGACATCCCGCGCGGCTGCCGCACCGGCTGCGAAGCCCTCGGCCAGGCAGGCGCCGAGGCCGAAGGCTCCATTCGCCGCACCCGCCGCGACCATGCCGGGAGGCGCGCCGTCGGGCACGAAGGCAGCAATGTCGTCGCGCCATTTCGGCCGGCCGCGATGATAGGAGGTCAGGCCAACCGCAGGGTTCCAGCCACCGGAAACCGCGAGCCCGTCGGCCTCGACTTCGGCGCGCGCGCCGCCGGTGAGCGACACCGCGATTTTGCGAACACCGTCCTTGCCGCCGTCGACGCCGCTGACGGAGCCATGCAGCACAGTGAAGCCGTTCTTGGAAGCGAGCGAACGATGCGCTGGCGATACATCAGGCCGTGCATCGATCACCGCCGCGATCTGCAGCCCTGCTTCAAGCGCCGCCTCGACCGTGCGCCAGCCATCCTCATTGTTGGTGAACAGCGCGACCCGCTTTGCCGGAGCGGCGGCATAGCGCGCGAGATAGGTTCGCATCGCCGACGCCATCATCACGCCGGGCGTGTCATTGCCGGCAAAGACGATGGGACGTTCGAGGGCGCCGGCGGCAACGACGCAGCGCTTGGCCACGATCCGCCACAGCCGCTGGCGCACCTGATGTTCGGGCGGCGAGGGCAGGTGGTCGCTGACCCGCTCCAGCGCGCCATAGGTGCCGCCGTCGTAGACGCCGAACAGCGTCGTGCGGGTCATGATGCGGACATCGGGCATTGCCGCCAGCTCAGCCTGCGTCCGCGACAGCCATTCGGCGGCCGGCAGGCCATCGATTGTGCCGCCATCCGAGAGCAGGCGGCCGCCAGGCGTGAAATCTTCCTCGCAGACAATGACGCGGGCGCCGCTGCGGCCAGCCGCCAATGCTGCCGCCAGACCGGCCGGACCGGAGCCGGCGATCAGCACATCGCAATGCGCCCAGGCCTTGTCGTAGTGGTCGGGATCGGCGACGCCTGCGGCACGGCCAAGACCGGCAGCGCGGCGGATCGCCGGCTCGTAGATCGCTTCCCAGAATTTCGCTGGCCACATGAAGGTCTTGTAGTAGAAGCCCGCGACGAAGATCGGCGCGAACAACTGGTTGACCGACATCACATCGTGACGCAGCGACGGCCAGCGGTTCTGGCTGGCGGCCTCGAGCCCTTCATAGAGCTCCGCCGTCGTCGCCTTGGTGTTCGGCTCGCGCCGGGCGCCGGTGCGCAGTTCGACCAGTGCGTTGGGCTCTTCCGAGCCAGCGGTCAGGATGCCGCGCGGGCGATGATACTTGAACGAGCGGCCGACCAGCTTGACGCCATTGGCGATCAGCGCCGACGCCAGCGTGTCGCCCTGGAAGCCGGAAAAGCTCTTGCCGTCGAAGCGGAAGTTCAGCGGCGCCGTGCGGTCGATGAGGCCGCCGGAGGTGAGACGATTGGATTGGCTGGAACTCACGATGCCTGGCCCTCATATAAGAGCACTGCGCCGCCCCTCACCCTCCCCCTTGTGGGGAGGGTCGCTGCGAAGCAGCGGGGTGGGGGTGCGGCGCCGACCCCCACCCGGACCTGCGGTCCGACCTCCCCACAAGGGGGAGGTAGAAGGCTGGCGCTCTTCAAGACGGCCCCGATCTTGACAGGAAGGGTCATTTCGAAGCCTGCCTTGCACCAGCGCCCGCTGCTGCTTCGACAGCGGAAATCTCATGCGTCAGCGTGTTGCGGGTGACCTTCAGCCACGCCCGGCAGCCGCCGCCATGATACCAGTTCTCGCTCATCACGCCGGCGATGTTGTCGCGCAGATAGACATAGTCGTAGACGACATCCTCACCGGCATCCGCCGCCGGCCGCACCGGTTTGGCGTCGCCGAGATAGGTGAACTCGCCGAGTTCGCGTTCGCCGCAGAAGGGACAGGTGATGCGCATACTCGGGCCTTCAGTGCAGGTTCGGTTGGGCGCCCTGGCCCTTTTCGTCGATCATGGCGCCGGTCCGGAAGCGGTCGAGGCGGAACCGCGCAGCCTCCTCATGTGGCGTGTCGCGGGCCAGAAGATGGGCAAAGACGAAGCCGGAACCCGGCGTCGCCTTGAAGCCGCCATAGCACCAGCCGGCATTGAGATAGAGCCCGTCCACCGGTGTCTTGTCGATGATCGGTGAGCCGTCCATCGACATGTCCATGATGCCGCCCCACTGGCGCAAAAGCCGCACGCGGCCGATCATCGGCATCAGCGCCATGCCGCCCTCGCAGACATCCTCCATCACAGGCATGTTGCCGCGCTGGGCGTAAGAATTGTAGCCGTCAATGTCGCCGCCGAAGACAAGGCCGCCCTTGTCGGACTGGCTGACATAGAAATGGCCGGCGCCGAAGGTCATGACGCCGGGGATAAGCGGCTTGATCGCCTCGGAGACAAAGGCCTGCAGCACGTGACTTTCGATCGGCAGGCGCAGGCCCGCCATATCAGCGACGCGCGACGAAGAGCCGGCGACCGCCATGCCGACCTTGCCGGCGCCGATCCTGCCGCGCGAGGTTTCGACCCCGGTCACCTTGCCGTTGGTGTCCCTGACAAAACCGGTCACCTCGCAATTCTGGATGATGTCGACGCCGAGCCCGCTCGCCGCATGGGCATAGCCCCAGACCACGGCGTCGTGCCGCGCCGTGCCGCCGCGCCGCTGCAGCAGCCCGCCTTGCACGGGAAAGCGCGCATTGTCGAAGTTCAGGAACGGCATCATCTTCTTGACCGCGGCGAGGTCGAGCAGCTCGGCATCGATGCCGTTGATGCGCATGGTGTTGCCGCGCCGCGCATAGGCGTCGCGCTGCGCATCGGAATGGTAGAGGTTGATGACGCCGCGCTGGCTGACCATCGCATTGTAGTTGAGGTCCTGCTCCATCCGCTCCCACAGCTTCATCGACAATTCGTAGAAGCCGGTATTGCCGGGCAGGCCGTAATTGGAGCGGATGATGGTGGTGTTTCGGCCGGCATTGCCGGAGCCGATCCAGCCTTTTTCCAGCACGGCGACATTCCTGATGCCGTATTCGCTGGCGAGGAACCAGGCGGTGGCCAGGCCATGGCCGCCGCCACCGATGATCACCACGTCGTAGCGATCCTTCGGCGTGGCGTCGCGCCAGGTGCGCTGCCAGTTCTTGTGGCCGGAAAGGGCGGCACGGGCGAGCGAGAAGATCGAGTATTTCATACGTTCATTCCGAGGTCGCTCGCCTCACGTCGGACATCAGATGTCCAGCGTGTGGTCGCGCTCCCATTGCGTGAAGTGCGAAGCATAGGAATTCCATTCCTGGTGCTTCAGCTTTAGGTAGGCCGACGAGAATTCCTCACCCAGCGCCGCCTTGAGCGATTTGTCCTTGTCGAACTCGCGCAGCGCGTCGAGCAGGTTGAGCGGCAGTTTTGGCGCGCCCTTCACCGTGTGCCCGTGCTGGTACATGTCGATGTCGTAGCGCTTGCCGGGATCGGCCTTGGAGCGGATGCCGTCGAGGCCGGCGGCGATGATCACGGCCTGCAAGAGATAGGGGTTGGCGGCACCGTCGGGCAGGCGCAGTTCGAAGCGGCCGGGGCCGGGAACGCGCACCATGTGGGTGCGGTTGTTGCCGGTCCAGGTCACGGTGTTCGGCGCCCAGGTCGCGCCCGAAATCGTGCGCGGCGCGTTGATGCGCTTGTAGGAATTGACCGTCGGGTTGGTGATGGCGGCAAGTGCGGAGGCATGCTTCATGATGCCGCCGAGGAAGTTCTTGCCCTTGGCCGACAGGCCGAGTTCCATCGAATTGTCGGCGAAGACGTTGGTCTTGCCCGCCTTGTCCCACACCGAGATATGGGCATGGCAGCCATTGCCGGTCAGGCCCTGGAAGGGTTTTGGCATGAAGGTGGCGCGCAGGCCGTGCTTCTCGGCCACCGACTTGACCATGAACTTGAAGAAGGAGTGCTTGTCGGCGGTGGCGAGCACGTCGTCGAAGGCCCAGTTCATCTCGAACTGGCCGTTGGCATCTTCGTGGTCGTTCTGGTAGGGCCCCCAGCCGAGCGCCAGCATGTGATCGCAGATCTCGGCGATGACATCGTAGCGGCGCATCACCGCCTGCTGGTCGTAGCAGGGCTTTGAAGCCGTATCGTATTGGTCAGAGATGACGCTGCCGTCCGGCGAGATCAGGAAGAATTCGGCCTCGACACCGGTCTTGACATGCATGCCATCGCCGGCGGCCTCCGCGATCAGCCGCCTCAGCGTGTTGCGCGGCGTCTGGTCGACCTCCTTGTCGTCCATGATGCAGTTGGCGGCGACCCAGGCCACCTCCTTTTTCCATGGCAACTGGATGACGGAGTCCGGATCCGGCACCGCCAGCATGTCGGGATGGGCCGGCGTGAGGTCCAGCCAGGTGGCGAAGCCGGCAAAGCCGGCACCGTCCTTCTGCATGTCAGTGATGGCCTGCGCCGGCACCAGCTTGGCACGTTGTCCGCCAAACAAGTCGGTATAGGAAATCATGAAGTATTTGACGCCGTTCTCTTTGGCGAATGCGGCGAGATCGTTCCCCATTATAATTCCTCGCTTATATCTTTGGATGCTGTCTTAGAAGCCGTTCTTCCCCGGTATCCAGTTGGTGCCGGCCAGCGGCACGCCGGCCATGGCGGCGGCTTCGATCGTCAAGGCGACGAGGTCCTCGGGTTCGAGATTGTGCAGGCTGTTCTTGCCGCAGGCGCGGGCAATCGTCTGCGCCTCCAGCGTCATCACCTTGAGGTAGTTTGCCAGACGGCGTCCGGCGGCCACCGGATCGACCCGCTTCATCAGCTCCGGGTCCTGCGTGGTGATGCCCGCGGGGTCGCGACCCTCATGCCAGTCGTCATAGGCGCCGGCCGTCGTGCCGAGTTCGTTGTACTCCGCCTCCCAGCGGGGATCGTTGTCGCCGAGAGCGACGAGAGCTGCCGTGCCGATCGAGACCGCGTCGACACCGAGCGCCAGCGCCTTGGCGACATCGGCGCCGTTGCGGATGCCGCCGGAGACGATCAGCTGCACCTTGCGGTGCATGCCGAGATCTTGCAGCGCCTGCACCGCCGGGCGGATACAGGCAAGCGTAGGCTGGCCGACATTCTCGATGAACACTTCCTGCGTGGCTGCGGTGCCACCCTGCATGCCGTCGACGACGACGACATCGGCGCCGGCCTTCACCGCAAGCGCGGTATCATAATAGGGGCGGGCGCCGCCGACCTTGACGTAGATCGGCTTCTCCCAGTCGGTGATTTCGCGAAGTTCGAGGATCTTGATCTCGAGATCGTCAGGCCCCGTCCAGTCGGGGTGACGCGAGGCCGAGCGCTGGTCGATACCCTTTGGCAGCGTGCGCATCTCGGCGACGCGGTCGGAGATCTTCTGGCCGAGCAGCATGCCGCCGCCGCCCGGCTTGGCGCCCTGGCCGACGACAACTTCGATGGCATCGGCGCGGCGCAGGTCGCGCAAATTCATGCCATAGCGAGACGGCAGATATTGGTAGACCAGTTGCTTGGAATGGCCACGCTCTTCCTCGGTCATGCCGCCATCGCCCGTGGTGGTCGAGGTGCCGGCCAGCGTCGCGCCTCGGCCGAGGGCTTCTTTCGCCGGGCCGGACAACGATCCAAAGCTCATGCCGGCTATGGTGATCGGGATCTTCAGTTCGATCGGCTTCTTGGCATGGCGGGAGCCCAGCACGACACTGGTGTCGCAGCGCTCGCGATAGCCTTCGAGCGGATAGCGCGAGATCGAGGCGCCGAGGAACAGGAGGTCGTCGAAATGCGGTAGCTTGCGTTTGGCGCCACCGCCCCGGATGTCATAGATGCCGGTTGCCGCGGCGCGGCGGATTTCGGAAAGCGTGTAGTCGTCGAAGGTCGCGGATTTGCGCGGCGTCGTCGGCGGATTCTTGTAGGTCATGCTGCCTCAATACGCGTCGGCGTTGTCGATATTGAAATTGTAAAGCGTGCGCGCGGAACCGTAGCGCTTGAACTCCGATGGCTTGACGCCGGTGACGCCGGCGCGGTCGAGCAGGCCCTGCAGCAGTTCCAGATGTTCGGGCCGCATCTCCTTGGCGATGCAGTCGGCGCCCAGGCTGTCGACCTTGCCGCGCACGAAGAGCCGAGCCTCGTAGATGGAATCGCCCAGCGCATCGCCGGCATCGCCCAGCACCACCAGATTGCCGGACTGCGCCATGAAGGCCGACATGTGGCCGATATTGCCGTGCACGACGATGTCGATGCCCTTCATCGAAATGCCGCAGCGCGACGAGGCATTGCCCTCGATGACCAGCAGGCCACCCTTGCCGGTGGCGCCGGCATACTGGCTGGCGTCGCCTTTCACGATGATCGAACCCGACATCATGTTTTCGCCGACGCCGGGGCCGGCCGAACCGTGCACGGTGATGGTGCTGCCGGAATTCATGCCGCCGCAGTAGTAGCCGACGCTGCCGCGCACATCGATGCTGACCGGCTGGTCGACGCCGACGGCGACCGAATGGCTGCCCTTCGGGTGCAGCACTTCCCATGCCGTTTCATTCGAGCCGGGCGTCAGATTGTGCAGCGCCTGGTTGAGCTCGCGCAACGACGACACATCGAGATCGAAGATCCGAGACGCCGGGTCGTGTGCCGCCGCCTTTGAAAGTTTGGTTGCCGGCATGAACTCAATGCTCCCAGAAATAGACGGTTGCGGGCTCCGGTTCCCAGACCCTCGCATTGTCTATGCCGGGCAGTTTGGTCAGCGCGCGATATTCCGAGCCGAAGGCGACATACTGGTCGGTCTCGGCCATGACGGCGGGCTTGCAGGCGATCGGGTCGCGGACAACGCCAAAACCGTTCTTGGTGCCGACGACGAAGGTGAAGAAGCCGTCGAGGTCGGAGAGCGTGCCTTCCAGCGCCTCGCCGAGATTCTTGCCATGCGCCATCTGCGAGGAGAGATAGGCGGCCGCCACTTCGGTGTCGTTCTCGGTCTCGAATTTCATGCCTTCGCGGATCAGCTCGCGGCGGACATTGTTGTGGTTCGACAGTGAGCCATTGTGCACCAGGCACTGGTCGGCGCCGGTCGAGAACGGATGCGCGCCCATCGTCGTCACCGCCGATTCCGTCGCCATGCGGGTGTGGCCGATGCCGTGCGTGCCAGTCATCTTACGGACGTCGAAGCGATCGACCACCGCCTCGGGCAGGCCGACTTCCTTGTAGATCTCGACGACGTCGCCGGCGCCCATGATGCGGATATCGGGACGCAGCGCCTGGATAGCTTCGCGGGCTTCGTCGATCTTGGCAGGCGCGGTCCTGACGACGGCATGGGTCGACTTCACCGCAATGCTCACAGGCGCGCCGATGGCCTTAGCAAGCTCGATATCGAGGTCGCGAAAATCGCGCGCGGGTTTCGCCGACTGAATGGTGATCTTGGCTTCATTCTTGGAAGGCGCGCCATAGATGGCGATGCCTGCGCTGTCGGGGCCGCGATCGCTGAGCGAGATCAGCATCTCCGACAGCATTGCGCCGAGCTTGGGCTCCAGCGACTTGTCCTTCAAAAACAGTCCGACAATTCCACACATGTCAGCCTCCCGGCGTTTGTAGCTAAGAGATGATGTACCGAATGCGGTGCTCGAATTCAATCGTATGAAAAAAATTTTCCTGTAGTTACGTATGCGGCGTGATGCCGCCCTGCGAATTATCACTGCCCTGCGCGGCATTGTGAACCCATAGCGCATGGCGGATGCGGGCCAGCTTGTAGGCGTCCAGAACAGATAGCGCGTAGATCAGGAAGCCACCGGCATGGCGGCCAATGAAGCTGGCGTCGGGCGGCGCGATCTTGGCGGTCACCCAGGCCAGGATCACCATGAAGAAAAGAAACTGCAGCCCGCGCACCGGCACGCCCAGAATGACGTGGCCGCTTGCAGGCAGCACGATTGCCGCGCCCAGGACGAGATAAGGGCTCGCCGGCGCACGCTGCGTGTTCGAACTGGTCATGCGGCTTGCCGTTCGCTTTTGTTGATGGCGTCGCGCAGCGCCGAGAGGGAGGTGAGCAGCCGCTCGATCAGCGCCGGATCGATCTGCGTGTCACCGAAGGCGGCTTGCCGGAAAACGCCGTAGCGCGCCCGCTCGGCCTCGGCCAGCAGCCAGACGATGCGTACCCCGTTTGGCGTGATCAGCAGCTCCTTGGCGCGGCCTTCCGAAAAGGGCTCCAGATGCTCGGCGATGACGCCTTGCGGGAAACGCGTGCCGCGGCGGTCGGTCCGCAGCACCGCTTCGAGCGGAAATCCCGGAGCCTTTGGCAGCGTATGCTGGAGATGGTCGAAATTGGAGAAGGTCGTCGGCGAGCCCGGCCGCATCATCATGTCGAACGTCGCCGGCACGGCGACCTTTTCGGTGATCGAAACGCTGAACCAGCGCGCCGGCAGTTTTCGCGTCGCCAGCGTATCGACGATGGTGCGCAGCTGAACGCGCTGGCCGTTCCACGAGCCTTCCCAGGTGATGACACCGGCGGTGCCGTCCGAAACATTGGCGGCGTCGGCGATGACGGCTCGAATGCCAGCCTCGTCGGCGGCGAGCGCCGCCAAAACCCTGTTGCGGTTGTGGCGCGCCAGCCACGTGAAGTGAAGGGCGAGAGCCAGGACAATGGCCCCGGCGAGCAATGCTGATGTCACTTCGGACATTTTGTCATGTCCGGCCCGCCAAGGATCGGGGCGGGCCGTCTCCCATCAATAGCCCTGCGGTTTCGGCCACGGCATGGTGAACTGGTCGCCGCGCCGCACGAATTTGTAACGGTAGAAATGGAACCACAGCGAGATCAGGAAATAGAAGATGGTCATCGCGATCAACTGTGAGCCGAAGCCGAGGAAGATGGCGAAGAAGGTCACCACGCACAGGCAGAACAGCACGATTGCCGGCAGCGGATGGAACGGGTGCGTGTAGCCGCGGCGGATGGTGCCGAGCGGCCATTTCTTGCGGAACATCATGATGTTGATGCTCATGAAGGTGTATTGCAGCACGCCCGACAGGATCGAGAAGGTGATCGCCTGGTTGAGGTCGGCGATGAAGGCGAAGGCGAGCGCAATCGGCAGCAGGAACAGGATCGAGCGGTAAGGCGTGCGGTACGTCGGGTGCACCGCCGAGAACCAGCTCGGCAGATAGCGGTCGCGGCCAAGCGAGAACCACGCGCGGGCAGCATCATTGATGCAGCCATTGGCCGAGGCCAGTGCCGCCAGCAGCGTCGCGATGAAGAGCAGGTTTTCGAGCAACGGGCTGCCGGTCAATTTGCCGGCGTCCCACAGCGGATAATAGGTGATGCCGAGATATTCCCACGGCATCAGCGAGGCACAGACATACCAGGTCATGGCGGCGGCGATCAAAAGCGTGATCATGCCGGCCATCGTGCCATAGGGGAGGGAACGCGCCGGCGAGCGCACTTCCTCGGCGGCCTGCGTGGTGCCCTCGATGCCGAGATAATACCAGATGCCAAACTGGAAGGCCGCGATGACGCCGATCCAGCCATAGGGCAGGGCATTGCCGGGGGTGACCAGTTCGTTGAGCTTCAGCACCGCGCCTTGAGTCCACGGGCTGACCGAGAAGAACAGGATGACGATCGAGATATAGGCGATCGCGGTGATGACGAAGTTGACGTTGAGCGTCATCAGCACGCCGCGATAGTTGAGCCAGGCCAGCACGACGATGGTGGCGGCGATGAAGGAATTGTGGGTGAGCCCTTCGACGCCGGCCTTGGCGACGATGGTGTCGCCGAGCAGGATGGCGTCGGACACTTCGAGCATCGTGTAGGCGAAGACCAGGAACAGCGCGACATTGAAGGCCATCAGCGGCCCGACAATGTGCTTGGCCTGGGCGTATTGTCCACCGGCGGCGGCGACCGTCGACGTCACCTCGGAATCGATCATGGCGACCGAGGTATAGAGCAGCCCGACGATCCAGCAGACGATCAGCGCGGCCAGCGCGCCGCCCTTGTCGGCGGAGAAATTCCAGCCGGTGAATTCGCCGACCAGAACGATGCCGACGCCGAGCGCCCAGACATGGGCGGGGCCGAGCACCCGCAGCAGCGAGACCCTGTCGCCGTGGATTGTCGTCGTTTGTGCCGTTTCAACCGCAGCCGTCATGTCAGTCCCCACTCAGATCCGGTGTTTTTCGGAAACGGCCTCAAGCTCGCCTTCGCGCGACGAGGTCAGAACGTCCTCGGAATAGGTCGTATCGACCTTGAACCAGTCGTAGAGCATCCACAAAGCGAGCATGACCGAGATGCCCCAGCATGCGTAAGAGAGTGAAATCCACATGATCGTGTTCCCCGTCGAAACTCTTACTTGTCGTCGAATTTTTCGTTGATGACGTCGCGGTATTCGCGGTCGGAGGCGCGAAACAGGAAGACGAAATAACCGATCAGCACCGCCGCCATGATGATCAGCGTCGGCCAGTCGATGACATAGTGAAAGCGGTTCTGGATGACGTCATGCGCGGTCTCGGGCGTGTAGCCGAGCTTCTCCCAGATCGCGGCCATGGTCGGGTTCTGGCCAAGCGCTTCCCAGGTCTTGGCGTCGAGCGCGTCGATGGATTTGGCGGCTCCGGCAAGTCCGAGCTTCAGTGGCAGCCACAGTGCCACGAAAATGGCGACCACGACGACGACGATATCGAAAACCTGGCCGGCCTTGCTCTGCTCCGGCGGCGTATAGCGCGACATCTCTTGTACCCTTCAGGAGTTGCGGTTGCGGGATGCGTCGGCGTTCTTGATATCGAGGCCGTAGATGAAGTCCTTGTCTTCCTTGTAGTGCTTGACCATCGCCAGGATCGCGGCCGTGTTGAAGATCAGCACGGCGGCGGCGGCAATCGCGACGACGGCCTTGATGCCGCTGTCGGGAATGTACGGCCATGTCATGAAGAGGACGAAGAGGATCGTCGCCCACAGGCAGATGATCAGCAACGCGGATCCGCGCAAGTCGGAGCGATACAGCGCCTCGATGCGCTGCTGCAGGTCTGACATCGGTTTTTCCCCTTTTTTCCGGCGTCCGGTTCCGAATCCACCGCGCGCCGCTCTCTTTCAAGAGAGTGAAATTTTTTTCATAAATTCAGACCGTTTCCGGCAATTGTCAAGACGAATTTACGCTGAGTTAACCGTTTGCTTGAGGCGGTCAATTTTGCCTGACAATGAAATTATTTGCTTTCAGGGGATTGCGGCTACCCCGCGTTTGCGATCAATATTCGGGCCAAAGCTCCGGCCTCGCGCCAAGGAGCAGGGAACAGTGGATTTTTGAACGGAGGACGAGCGGATGACGGCATCCTGGAGATTTTCGACCTTGGCGGACCGCCACCGCGCGCTGGGTTCGAAGCTCGAAGACTGGAGCGGCATGGGCACCGCCTGGACCTACGACAAGGACGCCGACGAAGAATACATCGCCATCCGCACCAAGGCCGGGCTGATGGATGTGTCGGGCCTGAAGAAGGTCCACATCACCGGGCCGCATGCCTCGCATCTCATCGATCTCGCCACCACGCGCGACGTGGAAAAGATTTATCCCGGCAAATCAGCCTATGCCTGCATGCTGAACGAGGCGGGGAAATTCACCGACGACTGCATCCTCTACCGTACCGGCCCGAACAGCTGGATGGTGGTGCATGGCTCGGGCACCGGCCATGAGGAGTTGCAGCGCGCGGCGATGGGCAGGGACGTCTCGCTGCGCTTCGACGACAATCTGCATGACCTGTCGCTGCAAGGGCCGACTTCAGTCGACTATCTCGCCAAGCATGTGCCGGGGATTCGCGACCTCAACTATTTCCATCACATGCAGACCCAGCTCTTCGGCTTCCCCGTCATGATCTCGCGCACCGGCTATACCGGCGAGCGCGGCTACGAGATCTTCTGCCGTGGCCAGGATGCCGGCACGATCTGGGACAGGATTCTCGACGAAGGCAAGGGCGCCGGCATCATCCCGTGCCGCTTCACCACGCTCGATATGCTGCGGGTCGAAAGCTACCTGCTGTTCTATCCCTACGATAATTCGCAAAAATATCCGTTCGACAATGAAGGCCCCGGCGACACGCTGTGGGAGCTCGGCCTCGACTTCACCGTCAGCCCCGGCAAGACCGGCTTCCGTGGCGCCGAAGAGCACTATCGGCTGAAGGGCAAGGAGCGCTTCAAGATTTTTGGCGTGCTGCTCGACGGCAAGGAGCCCGCCGACGAAGGCGCGCCGGTCTATCGCGACGGCAAGAAGGTCGGCGTGGTGACCTGCGCCATGTATTCGCCGCTGGTCAAGAAATCGATGGGCATCGCCCGCCTCGACCTCGACTGCGCGGTCAGGGACACCAAGCTCGAAATCCGCAACAAGAGCGGGGCGATCAAGGCGACAGCACAGCCATTGCCGTTCGACGATCCCAAGAAGACCAAGCGCACGGCGAAAGGTTGAGGCATAATCAACAGCGAGGGGTTCGAGGCACGAAGACTTAAATGGCAGCCAAAAGCATCATCAGTCGGCCGGTCTACGGAACGCTCTCTCCGCAGCCCGGCAAACACCATCTTTTCATCGCCGATGCCGAAGGTGCGCTCGCTATTTTAGGCATGGCCGGCAAGGCTCCGCCGGGTTTTTTTGACGGCGCCGAAATCGTCTTCATCCCAGGCCCCGACGGCAAGCATGTCGCCGCCCTCGAGGCGCTGAAGCCGGCGCAATTCCATCAGGCGCCGTCCTTCGCCAGCCTGCTGCCAAGGCTGAAGCAGACACTAAGCAACGCCCATATGGGCTTGCGCCTCTACCTCGCCGGCACCGAAGGCCTGATCGGCCAAGCCATGCAGGTGGCGCTCGAAGCCGGCATTGACCACACCTCGATGCAGACGGAGCATCGCGGCTCGCTGGCACGGCGCATGCAGTGCGTGCACTGCAAGGGCATTACCGAAAACGTCACGACACAGCCCGCGACCTGCTCGCATTGCGGCCTGCTGCTTCTGGTGCGCGATCACTATTCGCGGCGGCTGGCGGCTTTCCAGGGTGTCTGCATCAACGCCGAGGATCGCTCCGAGATTCCTCCGATCGAGGAGGCCTTCCCATGAGCACCGGCACCACAAAACTCGATGTCGTCGTTAGCGATGTCGTCCCGGTCAACGAACTGGTCACCCGCTTTCATTTCCGCCGGCGCGATGGGGAACTGTTGCCGACCTTCTCCGGCGGCGCCCATGTCGTGGTCGAGATGCGCGACGGCGACCGCACCCGCCTCAATCCCTATTCGCTGATGGGCTCGCCGCTCGACACGCGCGAATACACCATCTCGGTGCGCCGCGACGATGTTGGCCGCGGTGGCTCGCTGTTCATGCACCGGTCCGTCAAGCCGGGCCTGGAAATGGTCATCAGCTATCCCGTCAATCTGTTCTCGCTCGACCTGCGCGCCAAGAAACATTTGATGCTGGCCGGCGGCATCGGCATCACGCCGTTCATGGCGCAGACCGCGCAACTGGCGGGGGATGGCGGCAATTTCGAACTGCACTACACCTGCCGCACCGCTTCGCTGGGCACCTATGCCGACGTGCTGCGGGAGCGTTACGACAGGCGCATCAGGCTCTATCATGACGACCGCGACGAGCGCATCGATCTCGACCGGCTGCTGTCGACGCAGCCGCTCGGCACGCATCTCTATGTCTGCGGTCCGGCCGGCATGATCAACTGGGTGCGTGACCGCGCGGCCGCCTTGGGCTGGCCCTCGGAGGCCGTGCATTTCGAGCATTTCGCGGCACCCCAGCCCGGCCTGCCCTTCGATGTGACGCTGGCCGTCAGCGGCAAGACCATTCGCGTCGACGAGCAGCAGAGTCTGCTCGAAGCCATCGAGGCTGCCGGTGTCGATCCGCCCTATCTCTGCCGCGGCGGCGTCTGCGGCCAGTGCGAGACCAACGTCATCTCTTACGACGGCAAGTTCATCCACAACGACCACTGGCTGAGCGAAGAAGACCATCGCTCCGGCTGCAAGATCATGCCGTGCGTCTCGCGTTTTGAAGGCAAATCGCTGGTCTTGGAAAGATAGGAGGCGAGCTTGGGCATCACCTTTCGCAAGGAAACGTTCCGCGACGATTTCACCTTCAAGAACAGCCCGGAGCACATCAGGCGGTTCCCATTCCCGTTCCATGAAGACGCCTACATGTATGCGGTCAACATCGAGCCGCATGTCGTCGGCCCGAAAGGCAGCGTGCTGGATAATCTGATCGACGTCGACGAGCACTATGTCGCCGAGATGCAGGACCGTGCTTTGGTGCTGGCCGAGGATCCGCTGCGCTGCCAGTCGCTGCCGCATATGACGCTTGCCGGTTGGGACCTGCTCGAGCTTTTGATGGAGCAGCAGGCGCTGGGCTATCCCGAGCATTTCACGCTGGCGCGTGACGGCGACCGCTGGCGCTGGATCAATCGGCCGCTCGGCATCGATGACACCTTCACCTTCGGCGACACCTCGACGCTGCCTTACGGCCCCATGGAATACATCACCCGCCAGAGCCAGGGCGATTTCTGCATCCTCGACCAGCGCGACGGCAATCTGTGGATGGATGCCGGCATGGTCACCACCCAGGCCGACTGGTCGCTCGATTTCGATATCGGCATGAACTTTTTCGAGTGGCACGCGCCGGTGCCGTTGGCGCATGAGAAGGGGATTTTCACGCGGGCGCTGAAATTCCTCACCAACATCCAGCAAGGCAAGCCGGCGCGGCGCCTCAACTGGACAATGACCATCAATCCGCGCCTCGACACCAGCCCGGAAAATTACCACAAATGGGGACCGGACCGCACAACCGTGACGCCCGAGAATGTCGGTGACAAGGTGCATCTGCGCGTCGAATTGCAGAGCTTCTGGCGTCTGCCGCGCTCGAACGGCATCGTCTTCCCGATCCGCTGCTACCTCATCAAGATGGACGAGCTGGTCACCCAGCCGAAATGGGCAAGGCGTCTGCATCGCGTCATCCGCGACCTGCCGGAGGAACTCGCCACCTACAAGGGCCTGACCCGGTATAGGCCGACCTTGGTGGAGTGGCTGTCCAAGCTCGATGACGGCAGTGCGACGAGCCCCGGGTTTGGGCCGGATTAGAGCTGCCGCCGAAGCTGCCAATCCCCCCTCGTGGGGGAGATGCCCGGCAGGGCAGAGGGGGGCGCCAAGGAACGCAAACCATTGAGGTCGTCATCCTAGGGCGAAGCAAGGAGCGAAGCGACGCGGCGCAGACCCTAGGATCCATGCCGTGACGCTAAAGCGTTGCAACGGTTGAGAATTCTGCTCCGCTGCACCCTTCGGCAAGGGGCGCGGCATGGATCCTCGGGTCAAGCCCGAGGATGACGAAGCGCTGGCATGGCCGACCCAAACACCGCCATGTCGGCGGGACAGCGCCCCCCTCTGTCCTGCCGGACATCTCCCCCACGAGGGGGGAGATTGGCTAACCCGCGCTGTTCTGCGGATAGCAAATAATCGACAGATACCGCATCGGCAGTTTCGTCAGCTGCTCCGGTCCGTGCGGCGCGTCGGCGTCGAAGAACAGGCTGTCGCCAGGCTTCATCGGGTAGAGATTGCTGCCGTGCCGGTAAACGACTTCGCCCTCCAGCATGTAGAGGAACTCCATGCCCTCATGCTGGAAGGTCGGAAACACATCGGAGTCTTCGGTCAGCGTGATCAGATAGGGTTCGACGACGACGCCGCTGGTGTTCGAGCCGATATGGCCGAGCAGATTGTACTGGTGGCCGGCGCGCGTGCCGCGGCGCTCGACGTCGAGACCTTCGCCGGCCTTGACGAAGACAGCACTTCGCTCCTCCTCGAAGCGGCGGAAGAAGGCGGTGACGGGAACGCCGAGGGCCCGCGACAGCGCCTGCAGCGTGGTCAGCGATGGCGAGGTGATGCCGTTCTCGATCTTCGACAGCATGCCCAGCGAAATGTCGGTGGCGACGGCGAGATCGGCGACGGTGATGCCGAGCTTCTTGCGGAACGCCCGCACCTCGCGGCCGATCGCCACCTCCAGCACCTTCTCGCGTGTATCACGGATGGCGTGCGGGTTCTGCGTCAGCGGTGCGCGGATGGTCTTGCCGTCCGCCGAGACCTTTGGCTGGGGCTTCGGCTTGGCGCCGGCAAGCCCGGCCTTGGAACTGTCTTTCGCCATGTCGCCCCCGGACTTCGCGGATTTATTTCACTCAAGGTGAACATCAGAGGTGGCGATACAGCAGCGCGGCGGTGTCGGCAAGCGTCTTAAGTCCCACGCGCCGATCCCATCGTTTCTGCCAGCGAAGGTTTTTCGCCAGGATTCCGTCGCGCGCAAACGCCGTTCCCGCAGATGTCTGTTGACAGCACCGAAGGGCCAATTAGTGTCACTGTCAGTGAAATTTGTTTCGCTGGGGAAATCAAAAATGAGGAGGCCCTGCAAATGAAAACTCGTGTTGCCGTCATCGGCGCCGGACCGTCCGGCCTGGCACAGCTCAGGGCCTTCAAGTCGGCTGCCGACAAGGGCGCCGACATTCCCGAGATCGTCTGCTTCGAAAAGCAGTCGGACTGGGGCGGCCTGTGGAACTACACCTGGCGCACCGGCCTGGACGAGCATGGCGATCCCGTGCACGGCTCGATGTATCGCTACCTCTGGTCGAACGGACCGAAGGAATGCCTGGAATTCGCCGACTACACTTTCGAGGAGCATTTCGGCCGGCCGATCGGCTCCTATCCGCCGCGCGCCGTGCTGTGGGATTACATCAAGGGCCGCGTCGAAAAATCGGGCCTGCGCAAATGGGTACGCTTCAACAGCCCGGTGCGCATGGTGACCTTCTCGGACGAGACCAAGAAATTCACCGTCACCGCGCATGACCGCACCAACGACGTCACCTACTCAGAAGAGTTCGACAATGTCGTCGTCGCCTCAGGCCATTTCTCCGTCCCCAACGTTCCCTATTTCGAGGGTTTTTCGACCTTCAACGGCCGCATCCTGCACAGCCATGATTTCCGCGACGCGATGGAATTCAAGGGCAAGGACATCCTGATCATCGGCCGCTCCTATTCAGCCGAGGACATCGGCTCGCAGTGCTACAAATACGGCGCCAAATCGATCACCTCCAGCTACCGTTCGAAGCCGATGGGCTTCAAATGGCCGGAGAATTGGAAAGAGGTGCCGCTCTTGCAGAAAGTCGTCGGCAAGACCGCGCACTTCAAGGACGGCTCAACCAAGGACGTCGACGCCATCATCCTGTGCACCGGCTATCTCCATTCCTTCCCCTTCCTCACCGACGACCTCAAGCTCAAGACCGCCAACCGCATGTGGCCGCTCGACCTCTATGAAGGCGTCGTCTGGGAGAAAAACCCGAAACTGTCCTATATCGGCATGCAGGACCAGTTCTACACCTTCAACATGTTCGACGCGCAGGCCTGGTTCGCGCGCGACGTCATCATGGGCCGCATCAAGCTGCCCTCCGCCGAGGCGATGGCCGAGCACAGCGCCAAATGGCGCGCCCGCGAGGAGACGCTGGAAGACGCCGAACAGATGATCTGGTTCCAGGGCGATTACACCAAGGAATTGATGGACCAGACCGACTATCCCGGCTTCGACGTCGAGGCGGTCAACCAGACTTTCATGGAATGGGAACACCACAAGGCGGAAGACATTATGAGCTTTCGCGATCACGCTTACCGCTCGCTGATGACCGGCACCATGGCGCCGCTGCACCATACGCCCTGGCTGCAGGCGCTCGACGATTCCATGGAGAGCTATCTCGAGGTGAAGGGCGTCGCGGCGGAATAGCCGCGGCGCATTTTCCTGACTATCCCAGCCTTGCCCGCGCCTTCGCCGTCCAGGCGTTGAACAGCCGGTCGGCGACGATGCCGATGAAGGCTATTGCGAGGCCGGCGACAATGCCGCGGCCGGAATCGGCCTTGGACAGCGCGATGAACACCTCCTGGCCGAGATCGCGCGTGCCGACCATGGCGCAGATGATGATCATCGCCAGCGCCATCAGGATGGTCTGGTTGACGCCGAGCATGATTTCGGGAAGCGCCAGCGGCAATTGCACGCGAAAGAAGGCCTGGCGCGGCGTGCAGCCTGACACTTTGGCCGCCTCGATCAACGCCGGCGGCACCTGGCGGATGCCGTGATTGGTGTAGCGGATCGCCGGCACCACGGCGAAGGCGACGGTCGCGATCATGGCGGTGACGTCGCCGACGCGGAACAGCATCACCACCGGGATGATGAAGCAGAAGGACGGCAGAACCTGCAGCGTGTCGATGATGGGCGTGACGATCTTCTCGAAGCGGTCGCTGCGCGCCGCCATCAGCCCGATAGGGATGCCGATCAGGCAGGCGATGAAGGCCGAGATGCCGCAGAGATAGACCGTCGCCATGGTCTTTTCCCACAGCCCGGTGATGGCGCAGAAAGCGGTCAGCGCGGCGACCAGCGCCGCCAGGCGGAGGCCCGAAAGCTGATAGCCGGCAAGGCCGAGCAGGAACACCGCGCCCAGCCACGGAAAGCCTTCGCAGAAGGCGCGCACCGGGTTGAGCACATTGAGGATCAGCGCCACGCGAAAAGCCTCGATCGCGTCGAAGAAGTTGATCGTCACCCAGTTCACCGCCGCCTTCCACAGCGGCGCGGTGGTGAAGGTGACAGCCTTGGGCACCGCCGCGAAGGCCGGCACGAACAGGCCGAGCAGCGTGGTGACGGCAAGAATGGCGATGGCCAGCGTCAGATTGGGATAGCGCCGCCAGAAGCTCGGGGCGACCGCCTGATGGACATGGCCCTTCGCCCGCTTGTGCGCTATGGCCTGGCTCAGCCGGTCGAGCGCGATCGCCAGCGCCACAATGGCGAGACCGGCTTCCATGGCTTCGCCAACCTTCAGCGCGCGCAACGCCAGAAGCACGTCGTAACCGAGGCCGCCGGCGCCGATCATCGAGGCGATGATGACCATGTTGAGCGCCAGCATGATCACCTGGTTGACGCCGACCATCAGCGTCGGCCGCGCCGAGGGCAACAGCACCCGCCACAGTTTCTGCCGCGCCGTGCAGCCGGCCATGTCGCTGAATTCGCCGATCTCCAGCGGCACGCGCGACAGCCCGAGCATCGTCGCCCGCACCATAGGCGGGGTGGCGAAAATGGCGGTGGCGATCATCGCCGACACCGGGCTGTTGCCGAACAGAAGCAGCATCGGGATGAGATAGGCGAAGGTCGGGATGGTCTGCATCAGGTCGAGGGCAGGGGAGACGATAAGTCTCTCCGCCCACGGCTTGCGCCATGCCCAGATGCCGGCGAACAGCCCGGTGACGATGCAGAACGGCACGGCGATGGAGATCAGCGCCAGCGTCAGCATGGCGCTGGTCCACTGGCCGAACAAAGCGATGTAAAGGAAGCAGCCGCCGACCAGCAGGCTGAGTTTGCGACCGCCTACGGCATGGCCGGCGAGGAAGGCAGCAGCGCACACCCCAACCCAGGACAGGCGCGGCAGGACGACGGTGTCCGCGCCGTGGCCGATCTTGAAGTTCTTGGCGAGCAGATTGAGCGCGAAGTCGAGCGGCACGCCGAGCACCGCGGTGATCGAGCGCGTCAGCCACGACAGGTTCGACTTGATCCAGCGCATCAGCGCGCTGACCCAGTCGGCGACCGGCACGACCGCGTCGGCCGGATAGTTGACGGCCCAAGGGACGCTGTCCTGCAGCAGGAACACCACGAGCACGGCGGCAAGGGCGAGTACCCAGACAAGCAGCCAGCGCTGAAGCGGTGGCCTTGCTTCGCTGGCGCTTGCCGTCACCGTCATGCGCGGGCTCCGGAACGGTCGATGCCGGCCAGCAGGTCGATGACCGCTTGCGGCGTCACTTCGCCGATCGGCTTGCCGGTGCCGTTGACCACTGCGAACGGCTTGCCGGCGGAAACGATGCTGGCCGAGAAGCTGGCGATCTTGGCTTCCGGCGTCACCGTCCCGCCATGCTCGGCGCCATCGCAGGCACGCATCAGGCTTCGCGCCGAGATCACCTTGGCGCGATCGACGTCGCGGGTGAATTCGGCGACATAGTCGGTCGCCGGATTGACCACCAGTTCCTCCGGCGTGCCGATCTGGATGACTTCGCCGTCCTTCATGATGGCGATGCGGTCTGCGAGCCGGATCGCCTCGTCGAAATCATGAGTGATGAAGACGATGGTCTTGTGCAGCATGGTCTGCAGCCGCATCAACTCGTCCTGCATCTCGCGGCGGATGAGCGGATCGAGGGCGGAGAACGGCTCGTCGAGGAACCAGATTTCCGGCTTTGTCGCGAGACTTCGAGCAATGCCGACGCGCTGCTGCTGACCGCCGGAAAGCTCGCGCGGGTAGAAATGCTCACGGCTGCGCAGGCCGACCAGCTCGATCACCTCACGGGCGCGCGCCTCGCGTGTCGCCCGGTCCTGCCCCTGGATGCTTAAGGGAAAGGCGATGTTGTCGAGCACATTGAGATGCGGCAGCAGCGCGAAATTCTGGAATACCATGCCCATGCGATGGCGCCTGAGTTCGATCAGTGCCGCATCGGAAATCTTGAGCAGGTCCTTGCCTTCGAACTCGACCTTGCCGTGGCTCGGCTCGACCAGCCGCGACATGCAGCGTACCAGCGTCGATTTGCCGGAGCCCGACAGGCCCATGATGATGAAGATCTCGCCTTGGCGGATTTCGAGGTCGACGGCGCGTACGGCACCGACCAGCCCGGCAGCAGTGACATCGGCCATGCTGGCCTTGCCGTCGCGCTCGCGGATGAAATTGGCCGCGTTCGCCCCGAACAGCTTCCAGACATTGCGGCAGGCAAGTTTTACCGGGCGGTTATCCCCACCCGGTTGCGTTGATCCCTGTTCAGTCGTCATCCAGTCGTCCTTCTGGAACATCAAGACTTGAAACCCGGCCGATCAACGGCCGGGTCCCATTTTTCCAGTCGGAAGGGTCACTGCGCCCAGGCTTTCCAGTCGGCCTCGTGCGCGGCGATCCAGGCGGCGGCGACCTCTTCCGGCGTCTTGCCGTTGAGATCGATCTCGCCGCTCATCTTGTTGAGTTCGTCGGTGTCGATCGTGTAGGCCTTGGCCACCTTGTAAGCGACCGGCCATTTGTCCTTCATGCCGGACCAGGAGTATTTCCAGATCTCGCCATGCGGCTTGCCGCAATCATATTTGGCGTCGGGGTTGGTTCCCCATTTCGGGTCATTGTAGCATTCGGGCGTGTATTCGGGGAATTGCACCCACTCGCCCTTGTACTTTGCCGGCGCCCAGTGCGGCGAATAGATCCACAGCATGATCGGCGCCTTGCGCTGATAGGCGGAATCGAGTTCCGCGAACATCGCCGCGTCGGTGCCGGCGTGGATCACGGTGAAGGGCAGCTTCAGTGCCGCGACGCGCTCGTCGTCAAAGCCTTCCCAGGTCACCGGGCCGCCGAGATAGCGTCCCTTCGGCGCCGTCTCCGCCGTCGAGAATGAAGCGGCGCAAGTGGCGTCGAGCAAGGCATGCCAGTCCGGCAAGGTCGGGCATTTCTCCTTCATATATTCGGGAAACCACCACTCTTCCTTGGCCTTCGGGCCGAGCTTGCCGAGCCGCTCCGTCTGGCCGGTGGCGTCGGAGGCTTTCATGGCTTCGCCGGCGGTGGTGTCCCAGAACTCCAGCCCGACATCGAGGTCGCCATTGGTCAGGCCCGTAGTCAGGCTGGAGAGGTAGTCGGCGGTCGGGTATTCGACGGTGTAGCCGAGCTTTTCCAGGATGCCGCCGAGGATCTTGGCGTTGAGATTGACGCTGGTCCAGTCGAACAGCGCGATCTTGATCGGGTCGTTGGATTCCGGTGCGGCGGCGTGGGCGGAAGGCGTCAGCAGGCTTAGCGTCGCGAGCGCGACGGCGCCCATCGATAGTTTCGAAAATTGACTCCGAAATGACATGCTTGTTCTCCTTCAAGCTGTGGCGGTTATTGTTCGTTCCCTTCTTGCGTCTTTTTCTCATTTTGTTGGAAAGACTGGTCGTTGCGCAAGGCCGTTGCCGCCACGTCGCGGCTAAAGCCGGCGCAGGCGAAATGATGCTGAATTTCGGTGATGATGGAGTATGCTGGTAGGGTCAGCGTCATGGCTGCCGTTGCATCGCTGCGGCAGCGATCATCCGCGGATCAATTGCCAGTCTTGCGGCGCCCTGCAAGATGCGAGCCATCAAGGTCCCATGATCTCGGCTGTCGGCATGGCAAGCCCCTTCTCGCCAAGCCGTTTCATAGGATGAAATTATATATACCAACGTTCATCTCGCGCAACGACTAACGCTTCGCGGATGCACAAATTCAGACTGCAGGCAAAGTTCCGCGCGATGCGGTCCTACCAGCAGACGTAGCCGCCATCGACGATCAGGTCGAGGCCGGTGACGAAGCTCGATGCGCGGCTGGCCAGGAACACCGTTGGCCCGACCATTTCCTCCGGCGCGGCCATGCGCCCCATCGGCGTGTCGCGCTTGAAGATCTTGATCTCCTCCGCCACTTCGGGCCGCTTGTTCATCGGCGTCAGCGTGTAGCCGGGACTGACGACATTGACGCGCAGCCCGCGATCAGCCCACTCCATGGCAAGGCTCTTCGACATGTGGATGACGGCGGCTTTCGAGGAGTTGTAGTGCGCCTGCGTCAATCCGCGATTGACGATGGTGCCGGACATCGAGGCGATGTTGATGATCGAGCCTTTGCGACGCGCCAGCATCTTGCGCGCTTCGGCCTGGCAGGACAGAAACACGCCGGCGACGTTGACCTCGTGCACCTTCTGCCATGTCTCGAGCGACAAGGTCTCGGCCGGTTCCGAACCGGCGATGCCGGCATTGTTAACGGCGACGGTCAACGCACCGAGTTCGGCCTCGACGCGGTCGATTGCCGCCGCCAGATCGCTCTGCGAGGTGACTGTTCCGGTCAGCACCAAAGCCTTGCGGCCAAGCGCCGTGATTTGGTGCGCGGTTTCTTCCAGCCCGCCTTTCGATGCATGACCGAAACAGGCGACGTCGGCTCCTGCCTCGGCCAATCCGATTGCGATCGCCTGGCCAATACCGCTGCCGGCACCAGTGACCAGTGCGACATCGCCGTCCAGCTTGAAAAGATCCATCGATAGCCCTCCCTGAAGCAGGGAGGGTATGCGCTACGCTATGGTTCGATCAAGCGCTCAGCGCGCGAGCCGACCAAGGGAGCGGCGATGCTCAGAAGTAACCGCTCGAGGCGGCCGTGAATTCCTTCGGGATCTCGACGCCGTCGACCAGGATCTTGTCGACCAGTTCGTGATGGAAGCAGACCAGGCCCTTGATGCGCTCGGCCTCGTGCACTGGCTCGGGATAGTACCAGACGAGGTTCTCGTGCCGCTTCTTGGGCGTCGTCACGTGATAGTAGCTGGAGATGCCCTTGTAGGGACAGCGCGAAATATAGCGGCTGGGCGCAAACATATCGAGCCGCGTGTCCGCGATCGGCAGATAGTGGCGCACGGGATGGCCGGTCTCGAACAGGAACACGCCACGGTGTGAATCGGCGACCTGCTCGCCGTCGAGGATGACCTGCACCCGACGCGAAGAGGGCAGGCAGTCGACCCGGCGGAACGGGTCGCGGGCGTGAACGAAAATCTCTTCGTCCTCCTCATACCAGTGCGTCATCTTGGGCCAATAGAAGGACATGTAGTCCGACAGGTCAGGCGATCCCTTGACTGGATCGACATAGCGCCATGCGGCATCCTCGACCAGCGTGATGCCGGTGTTCAGCGAATAGTGCGTGGCGACGCCCTTGAACGGGCTTTCGGTCGTCGTCGTGCTGGGCAGCAGGAATTCCTCGCGCACATCGCTGATCGGGAAGTAATAGACCGGCAGATGGTCGCTCTCGTAGAGCACCAGCGCCCTGGTCGTGTCGGCGACGATCATCGATCCCACCTGCACGCGCAGCCGCTTCTGCATCGGCATGGTGAAGGCGACATAGCCCGGCTCGAACTCGTATTGCACGATGGTGTCGAGCAGGGGGAAATGCGGTCCGCGACCGCGCAAATGGGGCTTGCGAATGGTAGTCTCCCGTTTCTTTTGTTTTGTCATCGAGCGTTGGCGCACAGCGAGATAAACCTGGATTGAACCATGGTGCCGGAGAGGGTTTCCGGGCGGCGGGTTCCCCTTGCATCGAGCGGCTCGAACGATGGCCCCCCATCGCCCTTCGCAGCCCTGCCAGCGGATAGCCCCACCGCCCGAAAAGCGGAATTGTCCAATCCAGCCTCTATCCCAGCGACACGCGATCGAGCAGCAGACCGGCGGCGATCGGCGGCAGGCCGCTGACATTCTTGCGCACCGGCACCAGCAGGTCCGGGAAGTAGCTGAAGATGACCGGCGTCTCGTCGAGCAGCAGCTTCTGGATGTCGGAGGCGGCCGCACGCTGCGCGCCGATATCGAGTGCCTTGAGATAGGAGGTGACCATGCCGTCATAGGCAGGGTTCTTAAAATGTGCCGCGTTCCACGGGCCGTCGCTGACCAGCGGGCTTTTCAGGAAGACGTTCGGCACGCTGCGGTGGGCGTAGTCGGTGATCCCCAACGGGCTGTCCAGCCAATCCGACTGGCCGAACACCGCCTTGCCATAATATTTGTCCTGGTCCTCGATGTTGAGCGAAATGCGGGCACCGATTTCCTTGGCGAAATTCTGGAACAGCTGCGCGTAGCCTGGAATGTCGGAATAGCGCAGCGTCGTCAGCGTCATGTCGAAGCCGCCGGCGAGGCCGGCCGCCTCGAGCAGTTGCTTGGCCTTGGGGATATCCTGGACGCGCTGCGGCACCGACTTGTCGGTGGCAGGAAAGGCTGGTGCGAACGGGCTGTCATTGCCCGTCGCCGCCATGCCGCGACACAGGCCGTCGACCAGCTTGGAGCGGTCGATGCTGAGCGCAAGCGCCTGGCGCACGCGCTTGTCGGTGAACGGACCGGTGTCGCAGCGCATGTGCAGCTGGCGGTGCGCGGTCGAGGCGACGCGCAGCACGGTGATGTCGGGGCTGTTCAGCACCACCTGGCTGACATCGAGCGGCACGGCATCGAGGACGTCGACCTCGCCGGCCTGCAGCGCCAGGATGCGCGGCTGCACGTCGCCATAGAATTTGAACTCGAGCCGGTCGGGCAGCGCCTTTTCGCCCCAATAATCGGGATTGCGCACGAAGGTTGCGCCGACCTTCGGCGTGTAGCTCTCCAGCCGGAATGGTCCGGTGCCCTCGAAGGTCTTTTCGTAGTCGCCCTTGTAGCTCGCCGGCAGGATGACAGCGTTGTAGTTGTCGATCGACACAGAATAGGGAAAGCTGCCGTTCGGCGTATCGAGATGGAAGGCGACGGTGTGGTCGTCGACCTTCTGCGTGCCGCCCTTCGACAGCAGGCCCTTGAACACCGAAAGCGCATTCGAGGCTCCGTTCGGGTCGGCGAGGCGATCGAAGGTCGCCACCACGTCGTCAGCCTTGAAGTCCTCGCCATTGTGGAATTTCACGCCCTTGCGCAGCTTGAAGGTCCAGACACTGCCGTCCGCGTTGGGCGACCAGCTTTCCGCCAGCACCGGCTTCAAGGTGAGATCCGGCTGCGTGATGCAGAGGAATTCGGCGGTCTGGAAAACCAGCTGGTAGCTGCCGCTGTCATAGTAGGTGACGGGATCGATGGCGCCGCCCGGCGTCGCCACGCCCGCGCGCACCGTGCCGCCCGGCTTGCCTTCGGCGCGGGCCTTTTGCGTGCCGAGGCCGGCGGCCGCGGCAAGGCTGCCCAGGAACGGCAGGGAAAGGCCGAGCACGCTGCCATGGCGTAGGAAATCGCGGCGGTCGAGCCTGCCGGCCAGCAATTCGTCGACAGCGGAATTTTCGATTGCCGTCAGGTTTTTGCGAGCGGCGTCGATCGTCATGAAAGACCTTGGCATGGCTGCATTCCTCGCTTGCCCTTGGGGGATCGGCCATTTAGGTCATTGTTGACCGCGACCTGAAAGCGATATTTTTTGATAGGGGCCATCGAAATTTTCGATGCAGGGTGCAAGCCATGGATACCGAGAACCTGCGCAGTTTCCTGGAGGTTGCCGAACATGGTAGCTTCACCGTCGCGGCCAGCCGGCTCAACCTTGCGCAGTCGACAGTCAGCGCGCGGATCAGGGGGCTGGAGGAGCAATTGGGCCGCCGGCTTTTCGTACGCGACCGCGACGGCGTCACGCTGACGCCGGCCGGCCGGCAGTTCCTGCCGCACGCCTCCTCCATCACCCGCACCTGGGAGCAATCCAGGCAAGACATCGCCGTTCCCGATGGCTATGAGAGCCTGCTGCGGCTGACCGCTCCCGCCTATCTGTGGGAGCGCATCACCTCGCCATGGGTCGAGTGGATGCGCGCCAGGCGGCCGAACGTGGCGCTGCGGCTCGAGGGCAGTTTTCCGGATCTGGCGATCGACCAGCTGGCGGAAGGCCTGCTCGACATCTGCATCCTCTATCTGCCGCGCCCGCATCCCGGCATCGTCTATGAGACGCTGGCCGTCGATCAGGTGGTGCTCGTCCAGCACGCGGCGCAGACAAGGCCGTGGACCGAAAACTACATACTGATGGACTGGGGGCTCGAATTCCGCATCGAGCACGACCGCGCCTTTGCCGGCATGGTCAAGCCGGCCATTTCAGCAGGCCTGGTTTTCATCGGCCTGCAGCATGTGCTGTCACGGCAAGCGGCTGCCTATCTGCCGCTCAGCGCCGTCAGCGGCCATATCGAGCGCGGCGAGATGCGGCGCATCGACAACGCGCCGGTGTTCCAGCGGCCGATCTATCTCGCCTATCCCTCGAACCCCGTCTCGTCCGACGTGCTCGATGTCGCGCTGACTGGCTTGCGCTCGCTGGCCAGGGACTGGAGCAGCGAACAGGGTTTTTCGGAAGGCGACCGCTCCTTAGAGCAGGTCACCGTTTCACGGAAACGGTGAACTGCTCTAAGTCGTTGTTTTGACGCAATTCCGGACGGAAGACCGTTCACACTTTTCCTGGAATTGCTCTAGGCATGGCCGGCCTGAGGTAGCCGGCCGGCGATGCTCTGCTATGCCGGCTCGGTCACGGCCGCCTTCTGCAGCCTGGCCAGTTCCGGGTAGGGGATGTGGCAGCGGATCGAATGGCCGGGCTGCGCCTCGGCCAGCGGCGGCTCCTGCTGCTCGCAGATCGGGCCGATCTTGCGCGGGCAGCGTGTGTTGAATACGCAGCCCGGCGGTGGGTTGGTGGCGCTGGGGATCTCGCCGTCGAGCCGAATGCGTGCCGTCTCGGTCTGGTCGAGCTTGGGCACCGCCGAAAGCAGCGCTTCGGTATAGGGATGATGCGGCCCGGAGAAGACTTCCTCCGATGGCCCGATCTCCATGATGCGGCCGAGATAAAGCACGGCGATCTTGTCGGAGAGGTACCGCACCACGCCAAGATCGTGCGAGATGAAGATGTAGCTGACGTCTTCCTTGGATTGCAGGTCGGCGAGCAGGTTGAGGATCGCCGCCTGGACCGAGACGTCGAGCGCCGAGGTCGGCTCGTCGCAGACGACGATGCGCGGATCGCCGGCGAAGGCGCGTGCAATGGCGACGCGCTGCTTCAGGCCGCCCGAGAGCTGGCGCGGCTTGACGGCCAGATGCCGGTCGGTCAGGCGCACCGAGCGGACGAGATCGTCGAGGCGCGCTTCCTGCGCCTTGCCGGAAAGGCCGGCCAGCCGCTTCAAGGCGCGGCCGAGGATGTGGCGGATCGAATGTGAGCGGTTGAGCGCGGAGTCCGGATTCTGGAAGACGATCTGCATCGCCTTGACCTGGTCGTCGCGGCGGTTCTCCAGCTTCGGCGCCAGCGCCTTGCCTTCGAGCTCGATGGTGCCGCCGTCATCGGGCGGCACAAGGCCGAGCAGCAGCCTGGCGAAGGTGGTCTTGCCGCTGCCGGATTCGCCGACCAGCCCCAGCGTCTCGCCAGGCCTGAGATCAAGCGAGACATCCTTGACGGCGCGCAGGGGCTGGCCATGGCTGGCATAGGTCTTGTTCAGCCCGGCGACACGCAGCACCGGTGCGGTTGCCGGCTTGGGCGCCGTCGCCACATCGCTCGGCGTGGCGCGCGGCAGGGCTTGCGCCTTGTCGTGATGGAAGCAGCGCGACAGACGCTTGCCGCGCTCGTCGCTCAAATCATAGAGCGGCGGCAATTCGGTGCGGCAGCGCTCGTCGGCGAGCGCACAGCGGTCGGCAAAGGCACAACCCTTGATGTCGGCGCCAATGCCGGGCAGGAAGCCGGGAATGGTGTCGAGTCGGCCTTGGTCCTTGCGCTGGCCGCCGCGTGGCAGGCAGCGCAGGAGAGCCACGGTATAGGGATGGCGCGGGTCGTTGAAGACGACTTCCGTCGGCCCTTCCTCGACCAGCATGCCGGCATAGAGCACGCCGACCCGGTCGCACATGTTGGAGACGACAGCGAGGTTGTGGCTGATGAACAGGATTGAGGCCGAGAGTTCCTGTCTGAGCTGTGCGATGAGGTCGAGCACCTCGGCTTCCACCGTCGCATCGAGGCCGGTGGTCGGCTCGTCGAGGATCAGCATCGACGGATCGTTGGCCAGCGCCATGGCGATTGCCACGCGCTGCTGCATGCCGCCGGAGAGCTGGTGCGGATAGCGCTGCATGACGCTTGGCGGATCGGAGATGCGGACGCGGTTGAGCATGGCAATCGCCCGATCGCTGGCCGCCTGGCCCGTTATGCCTCCAAGCTCGAAGATTTCGGTCAATTGCCGGCCGATACGGATCGACGGGTTCAGCGCCTTGCCGGGATCCTGATAGACCATCGATACGCTTTCGGCGCGGGCGCGCCGCAAGGCCTCGCCGTCCAGCTTCATCACGTCCTGGCCGTCGAGTGAGATCGCGCCACCGGTGATCGACCCGTTCCTTGGCAAATAGCGCACGACGGTGAGCGCCACGGTAGATTTGCCGCAGCCGGATTCGCCGACCAGACCATAGGCCTCGCCTTGCCTGATGTTGAGGCTGAGATTGCGCAGCACGGCGCGGTTGCGCCCGGCCACCCGATAGGCGACCGACAGATCGCTGAGTTCGAGGGCGTTTTCGGCCTTTGTGGGCTTAGTCGGGGCGGAATTAGTCATTGAGCGCTCCATGGACGCCATCGGCCGCCAGGTTGACGCCGATCACCAGCGAGGCGATGGCGAGCGCGTCGAACAGCACCGTCCACCAGAAGCCGCCGCCGATCATGCCGTAATTCGAGGAGATCGACAGCCCCCAGTCGGGCGAGGGCGGCTGGATGCCGAAACCCATGAAGGACAGCGTGGCGACCGCGAAGATGGCATAGCCAAGCCGCACGGTGGTCTCGACCAGGATCGGCGGGATGACGTTGGGCAGGATCTCGACGAACATCGTATGGAAGGCGCTCTCGTGCCTGAGCTGCGCGGCGGCGACATAATCGAGTTCGCGCTCGGCCAGCACCGCCGAGCGCACGGTGCGGGCGATGATCGGCGCAAAGCTCAAGCCAATGACGACGATGACTGTGGTCTTGGAGGTGCCGAGCGCGACGATGGCGAGCAGTGCCACGATGACCACGGGGATGGCCATGAAGGCTTCGAGGATGCGGCTGACGACATCGTCGACGATGCCGCGGAAATAGCCGGTGAGCAGGCCGAGGGCCGTGCCGGCGACCGTCGCCAACAAGGTCGCCAGCGGGGCGACGGTGAGGATGTCGCGCGAGCCGACGATGACGCGCGAGAAGACGTCGCGGCCGATCTGGTCGGTGCCGAACCAGTGCTCGGACGAAGGCGGCGCCAGCGCGTTGATGATGTCGTCGGCGAGCGGGTCATAGGGTGCGAAGTGCTCGCCGAACAGCGCACAGGCGACCCAGAACAGCACGATGAAGAGACCGACAAGGAAGGTCCGCGAGCGCATGAGCGAGAAGAAGACTTCCGCGAGCGGACTGCGCCGGCGCGTGTCGTCTTGCGGGGGAGAGGTTGTCTGGACGGCGCTCATTGGTCTGACCCCAGGCGGATGCGCGGATTGAGCACGGAATAGAGGAAGTCGGCGATCAATGTCGCCACGGCATAGACGATGCCGATAGTGAGGATGCCGGATTCCAGCATCGGAAAGTCCTTGCCGCGCGCGGCGGTGAAGATCAGCGAACCGATGCCCTGGTAGCGGAACAACGTCTCGATCACCACCAGGCCGCCGATGAGATAGCCGGTCTGGGTGGCGATGACGGTGATGGTCGGCAGCAGCGCATTGCGCAGCACGTGGCGCCAGATCACGGTGCGCCAGGGCAGGCCCTTGAGCACGGCGGTTCGCGTATAGTCGGAATCGAGCGCCTCGATCATGCCGGAGCGCGCCATGCGCGCGATATAGCCGAACAGCACCAGGAACAGCGGCAGCGACGGCAGGATCAGATAATAGAGCTGGGTGAAGAAGCCGGCATCCTTGGGCCATGCCGCCGAGATCGGCAGCCAGCGCAGCCACACGCCGAAGATCAGGATCAGGATGATGCCGGTGACGAATTCCGGCAGCACCGTCACCGACAGGCCGCCAAGGCTGATGATGCGGTCGAGCGGGCGGTTGAGGTTGAGCGCCGCTATCACCCCGCCGAGAATGCCGATCGGCACCACCAGCACGAAGGCGACGGCGGCCAGCTTCATCGAATTGCCAAGTGAGTCGATGACGAACGGCGCCACCGGCGAGCGGAAGATGTAGGATGTGCCCATGTCGCCGCGGATGAAATTCCAGATCCAGGTGGCATACTGGGTGAGCAAGGGGCGATCGACGCCCAGCGTATGATTGAGCGCGTCGACCGCGCGCTGGTCGGCGAACGGCCCCAGGATCGCGCGCCCGACATTGCCGGGCAGCACCTGGCCGCCCAGGAACACCATGATGCTGAGCAGGAACAGCGTCACGAGCGACAGGGAAACACGCCGGGCAAAGAAGGAGAGAATGGCTAAGCCTCCTTGTGATGGGGCCGCGGTCCGGCCAGGCCGGGCACGTCGGCTAAATGCACTGTGGCAGGCGGATCGAACGCTGTCACCGGGGGAACGGCTCCGTCAAATCGCGATACCTGAACAAGCGTCGAATTGCAGGTCGGCGATTGGGCAAGGCGCGACGTTCCCCGATCAGGCGTCAGCACATTCGGATTGCCATGCTTTTCCAGACTGTTCGGCTGTCCGGGCGAGGAGGGGTCGAACCATGCACCGGTGGGCAGCTGGACGACGCCCGGGATCAGGCCGTCCGTCAGCACCGCGCCCGCCAGGCACGCTCCGCGATCGTTGAAGACGCGCACGACCGCTCCGTCCAGGATGCCGCGCGCGGCGGCATCCGCAGGGTTGATCCACAGCGGCGCCCGGCCCGACACCTTGCCCGCCCGGCTGACAGAGCCGTGATCGTACTGGCTGTGCAGCTTGTCGCCGGGCTGCGGCGACAGAAGATGCAGCGGGAACCGGCTGGCAAGTTCGCTGCCCAGCCATTCCTGCGGCTCAAGCCAGACGGCGTGGCCGGGACAGTCGTCATAGCCGAAGGAATCGACCGTCGGCGAGAACAGTTCTATGCGGCCCGACGGTGTCGCCAGCCGATGCCGCTCCGGATCGGCCCGGAAGGCGCCGAGCAAAGTCTGCGACGTCACCTGCCGGGCGAGGTCGGCGTGGCCGTCATGCCAGAAACGGTCGAAGGTCGGCATCTCGACGCCGGCCGCGTCCGCGCTGTTCCTGGCCTGCTCGTAAAGCAACCGGATCCATTCGCCGGCTCCACGCCCTTCGGTGAAGGCTTCGCCTGTGCCGAGCCGGGCCGACAGCTCCGCAAAGATCCGATAATCGTCGCGGGCCTCCCCAACCGGATCGATCGCTTGCTTCATGGCGACGACGAGGTTTTCCCGATTCGAAAAGGCGAGGTCGTTTCGCTCCAGCGGTGTGGTGACCGGCAGGACGATGTCGGCATGGCGTGCGGACGCCGTCCAGAAGGGCTCGTTGACGATTATCGTTTCAGGCCGCCGCCAAGCCTCGATCAGCCGGTTCAGGTCCTGGTGGTGGTGGAACGGATTGCCACCGGCCCAGTAGACCAGCCTGATATCGGGGTAGACCAGCGCGGCGCCATTGAAGTCGAACGAGCTGCCCGGATTGAGCAGCATGTCGGCCATCCGCGCGACCGGGATGAAGTCCGGTACCTGGTTCTTGCCTTGCGGCACGGACGGCCAGCGGAAACCCATCTCCGGCCTTCCAGCGCCGTTGGTCGATGAATAGCCGAAGCCAAGGCCGCCGCCCGGCAATCCGATCTGGCCGAGCAGCGCGGCCAGCGTGATCGCCGCCCAGTATGGCTGCTCACCATGGTCGGCGCGCTGCAGCGACCAACTGACCATCACCATCGTGCGCTTGGCGGTCATTTCCCTGGCCAGTGCGACGATCCTGTCCTCAACCACGCCGCTCAGGGCGGCAGCCCATGCCGGGCTCTTCGGCTGGCCGTCGGTTTCTCCCAGGACGTAAGCCCGCACGGCCTCGAAGCCAGTGCAGTAGCGCGCCAGGAAGGCCTCGTCATGACGACTCTCGCTGAGGAGGACATGGCACAGGGCCAGCATCAAGGCGGTGTCGCTGTTCGGCCGCAGCGGCAGCCATTCGGTCTCGACGCCGCGCGGCGCGTCATCGCGCACGGGCGAGACGTTGATCAGCCGGGCGCCGTTGCCGACGGCCTTTTGCAGGGCCGCCGCCGCCTCGTGCCGGGCCGCGCCGCCGCCCTGTATCTGCGCGTTGCGCCAGGGCAGGCCGCCAAAGGCGATGATCAGTTCGCTGTGCCGTTCGATCCCGTCCCAGGTGGAATGATTGCCTGTCAGGCCGTCGGTTCCGCCAAGCACATGCGGCAGGATGATCTCGGCCGCGCCGTAGGAATAGCTGAGCACCGAACTCGTATAGCCGCCAATCGTGTTGAGGAAGCGGTGGACCTGGCTCTGCGCATGGTGGAACCGCCCCGCGCTCGCCCAGCCATAGGATCCCGCATAGATCGCGCTGTTGCCATGCGCGACGCGGACACGGTCCAATTCGGCCGCGACGATGTCCAGTGCCGTCTCCCAGGGAACTTCGACGAAAGCCTCGCCGCCACGCCCGCCCTTGCCGCTGGACCTCTCTCCCTCAAGCCAGCCGCGCCTGATGGCGGGACGGGACACGCGCAGGTCGCCCTGCACCGTGCCGAGCATGGACTTGCCGATCGGCGATGGATCGGGGTCGCCGCTCCATGGCTCCACGCCGACGAGCCTGCCGTTCTCGGCACGGACTTCGTAGGTCCCCCAATGCATGGTGGTGAGCAGGGTCTCGGACTCCATGGGCAATGATCGATCGTCCCGCAACGCGAGGTTCCGCGTCAGGCCGGCGCGCAGCGCCTTGCCTCGGCCTGACAGCGAAAGCACCAGCCCCGGAGGGGGCTGGTAGTTGCGGGATGGGCTTGTCTGCCTCCGCTTAGGCCTTCGATGCCTTTTCGAGGAACAGCTGCGACATGGCGGTCGGCTGCACGCCGGCCACACCTTTGGCCGTCGCCGTCAGGTAGTCGTAGAAATAGCCGAAGATGACCGGCGTTTCCTCGAGCAGCAGTTTCTGGATCTTGCCGGCGTCGGCCTTCTGCGCCTCAAGGTCGAGCGCGGCGATGTAGCTGGTCGCCAGCGTGTCGTAGTCCTTGTTCTTGAAGTGCGCTGCATTCCAGGTGCCGTCGCTCTTCAGCGGTGCCGCAAGGAAGACGTTCGGCACGCCACGGTGACCATAGTCGGTGATGCCCATTACCGAATCCAGCCAGTTCGATTTGCCGAACACGGCGTCGCCGTAATACGCGCCCTGGTCGAGGATGTTGAGCTCGAGCTCGATACCGATCTCCTTGACCCAGTTCTGGATGAGCTGGGCGTATTCGGGGATTTCCAGATAACGCTCGGTGGTCAGCGTCACCTTGAAGCCCTTGCCGGCGCCGGCTGCTTCCATCAGCTGCTTGGCCTGCGCGATGTCCTGCTTGCGCTGCGGCACACTCGTATCGGTCGACGGATAGGCAGGCGCGAACGGGCTGTCATTGCCCGGCGAAGCCCGGCCTTTCATCAGGCCGGCGACCAGCTTGTCGCGATCGAGGCTGAGCGCGATGGCTCGGCGCACGCGCGGGTCCTTGAACGGATCGGAATCGCAGCGCAGATGCAGTTGCTGGTGGGCGACAGACTTCAGGCTGATGATGTCGATGCTCGGATCGCTGAGCAGTGCGACGCCGGCCAGAACCGGCATCTGGTTGATGATGTCGACCTGTCCGCCCTGCAGCGCCAGGATCATCGGCTGCGTGTCGGCGAAGAAAGTGAACTCGGTGCGGTCGGGCAGCGCCTTCTCGCCCCAATAGTCGTCGTTGCGGACGAAGGAGGCGCCGACCTTGGCGGTGTATTTTTCGATCTTGAACGGCCCGGTGCCGTCGAAGCTCTTCTCGTAGTCGCCCTTGTAGCTCGCCGGGATGATGACGGCGTTGTAATTGTCCGACGACACCATGTAGGGGAAGTTGCCGTTCGGCGCGTCGAGATGGAATTCCACCGTATAGTCGTCGACCTTCTTGGTGGCGCCCTTCTGCAGGATGCCGGTGAACACCGACAGCGCATTGGACGAGTTCGCCGGGTCGGCAAGGCGGTCGATGCTGGCCACGACATCGTCGGCCTTCATCTCGCCGCCTGAGTGGAATTTCACACCCTTGCGCAGCTTGAAGGTCCACACCGTGCCGTTGTCGTTCGGCTTCCAGCTCTCGGCCAGTGCCGGCTTGAGCACGAGGTCTGGGCCGTCGATGCAGAGGAATTCGGCAACCTGCTGCAGCACGACGAGGCCGCCGGCATCGGCAATGGTAACCGGGTCGATGGCTGCCGCTGGCACGCTGCTGGCGACGCGGATGGTGGCGCCGGCTGCGCCCGCGGCGCGCGCCAGCGACGGCATGCCGCCAAACCCGGCAGCCGTGGTGATGCCGCCCAGAAGCGGCAGCGACAGGCCGAGCAGGCTGCCGTGGCGAATGAAGTCGCGGCGGCTGACACGGCCGTCGACGAGACCGTCGATGAGATGGTTTTCGAGCGGCGAGCGATTGCGCCGGATCAGGTCGAGAATGCGATAGTTCTTGCTCATGGGTTTAACCCTTTCCCCTGTTTCTTGTGGCTGAAGATGCACTTCCGGTTGACGTAATTCCGAGGAGTTCTCCTGTCCCGGCCATCAACGAAGTCGGTCGACCGGGACTGTAGCATGCTGTCTTTTCTGGTCCATCCGATCCTTGCGGCGCAGGGGGTCAGATTATCTTGAGGCAATGCTTCCACCCGTCAGGTCCTGCCGTGGCGATCCAAATCGCTGCGGCGGACCGTTGTTGTTGGCTGGTCTCCTTTCCTTCTCGGTCCTAGTTCAGCGGCAGGCGGCGATATGTGCCGGGCTTTGCCGGGTCGTGATATTTGTTGCACGGGCCGTTCTCGACGAAATCGCGATGGCAGGCCGCGAGGTTTTTCCGTGACAGCGTGACGCCGAGACCGGGACCTTCCGGTACACGCACGACATTGTTCCTCGGCGAAAACGGACCTTCCTCGGTGATATCCATGGGCTGCATGCGAAACAGCGACTGGTTCGGCTCCCGGATCCAGCCGAGTGCTGCGCACAGATGCAGATAGGCCGCGCTGCCGATGCCGCTGTCGCCGCTGTAGCACCAGAAATCGATGCCGGCGTGTTCGCAGGCGCCGACGAAGCGCAGCATGCGGCCAATGCCGCCATGCGCCGTCGGGTTGCCGACAAAGGCGTCCGGAACCTTGAGGTCCATGGCGCGCGCAATGTCGATGTTGTGGGTCGAAAACGGGATCGAGCAATGCTGCCGCAACTGCCGCATCTCCTCGATGGTCGCCACCGGATCCTCCCAGTTGCGCACGCCAAGGTCTTCGAACGGCCGCGCCAGCCGCCGCGCCGTCGCCAGCGAATAGGCCTGGTTGGAATCGATGCGGATGATCGCCTCGTCGCCGAGTTTTTCGCGGATCAGCTCGACCATTCTCAGCGAGACTTTCGGGTCCTCGGTCGAGAATTTGCCTTCGAAGAAGGTCGTGCCATGCGTCTCGTGCAGTCCGACGCAATAGTCGGCGACTTCTTCCGGCGTCGTCTCGCCTTTCACCTTCGGGCCGTCGCCGCGCAGCGAGAAATAGTCGGTGAACGGGATGTCCTTGCGCACCGCGCCGCCAAGCAACTGATAGAGCGGCTGCTTCCACGCCTTGCCGCGCAGGTCCCACAGCGCCATCTCGATCGCGCCGAAGGCCATGATGCGGGCGCGGTCGTTGATCGACTGCACGCCGGTCCAGTAGGGCAGGCAGACATGCTCGGCACCGGCGATGTCGAAAGCATCGCGACCAACCACGCGCTCGGCCAACACATCGCTGATGATCGCGGCCGCCGCCGGCGTCGGCGCCTCGCCGAGGCCGATCAGCCCATCCTCCGTCTCGACCTCGACAATGGTCTGCGAAAACCCGTCGAGCTCGCCGAACACCCAGCCATAGGGTGCTTCGAGGCGCAGATTGATCGGCGTGGCCTTGATGCTGCGGATTTTCATCTCAGCCGCCGATTTCAAAGAACGGCTTGCCGAGCAGGCTCGGGTCGACGTCGATGCCGAGACCGGGTCCGTCTGGAATGCCCATATGGCTGCCGGTGACCGGCGGGGCGTTGAAGGCCGTGCGCACCGTCACCCATTCATGGAAGGCAATGGCATGCAACCGCCGCTCTTGTGGCGTGGACAGCGACAGATGCGCCATCGCCGCCGTGTCGATCTCGGCGCCGCCAGTGTCCTCGACCGTGATCATGAAGCCGAGGTCGACGGCGACGTCGCGGATCTGGCGCGTTTTCGTCACGCCGCCCAGCCGCGAGATCTTCAGCGTCAACCCGTCGGCCGCGCCCAGGCGATGGATTTCCAGCATCGCCTCGAGCGAGATGACGGATTCGTCGAGCACCATCGGTTTGTCGAGCATGCGGCGCACCGACATGTTCTCCTCGATCGTCGTGCAGGGCTGCTCGAACGTGTAGTCGATGCCACGCGTGGCATCGGCGAACTGCCGTGCCTGATAGGGTGTCCAGCCGGCATTGGCGTCGCAGAAAATCACCGTACCCTTCGGCACGGCCGAGGCGACTGTCGTTACCCGCTCGATGTCGTCATGCACATTGCCGCCGACCTTGACCTGCAGACGGCGACAGCCCTCTGCGATGATCCTTTTTGCCAGTGCCGCCATCTGATCGAGCGTGCCGTGGGTGACGACCCGGTAGGTCTCCGCCATATCGCTTTCGCGGCCGCCGAGCATGGTCACCAGCGGCACGTCGGCGGCGCGCGCGGCGAGATCCCAGCACGCCATGTCGAGTGCCGATTTGATGTAGGGGTGGCCCTTGAACACCGTGTCCATCAGCCGGCCGATGCTGGCCAGCCCACGTGGATCGTGGCCGATGAGATGCGGCGCGATTTCCGGTACGCCCGCGCGGGCGCCGGCCGGGAAGGCGGCCGAGTAGAAATTGCCGAGCGGCGCCATCTCGCCCCAGCCGGTCAGGCCGCTGTCGGCGGTGATGGCGACGATGACCGCGTCGAAGGCGTCGGCCTCGCGCCCCTTGGACATCCGGTAGGGCCCGTCCACGAAGGGCTGCACCACATGGTAGGCTTTGATGGATTTGATCTGCACTCTGTCTGTCCGCTGGCTACAATGTCTGGGGAATTGATCAGGCGCCCCTCGATGGGCGCTGTTCGAGGCCGCGTGCGTAAGAAAGCAGCTGTTCGAAATCGAGGTGGATATGCTCGCGGGCATGGCTCTGGGCAGCACGCATGTCGGTGCCCTTCATCAGCCGCACGTAAGTCTCATGGACGTCTTCAGCCGGCACCGGCTCATTGCGCGCATGCTGGTGCAGCGCGAAATACATCTGCAGCCGACTGGTCAGCCGCTGCCAGGTTTCCAGCAGCACGGAATTGTCGGCCCATTCGTAGATCAGCCCATGCAGTTGCAGCGCCGTTTCGATCTGCCTTGTGGTGTCGAGGTTGCGTGTCGCCTGCTTCACCGCTTCGTGGCGGCGGTCAAGTTCATCGAAGAAACGCTGGTCGCGCTGTGACCATGTCCGCTCGATGGCGAACTCGTCCAGCACCTGGTTGAGCGAATAGGCATCGTCAATGTCCTTGGCCGTGACATCGATGACGAAGGTGCCGGCATAGGGAATGCTGGTCAGGAGACCTTCCTGCACCAGCTCGCGCATCGCCTCGCGCAAGGGCGCGCGGCTGACCCGCATCTGCTCGGAAATCCGGAGCTCGTTCAGCTTTTGGCCGGGTTCCAGCTGACCGGTCAGGATCGCGCGCCGCAGCAGCGCTACGATTTCGGCGCGGCGCGTCGTGTCGGCAATCGGGCTGAAATCCGTCTTCACCATCCGGCCCACTCCAGCGAGAACAGAAGGCAAGACAATCAGATTGTCGACAATCTAACAAGATAGCATTTTCGGATTTTTCACCCGGCAACCCTGTCGATGAGTTGGGCGGCTCAGGCCGCCCGGCCATAGAAGCCGACCCGCTCCTCGGCGCTGAACATCACCCCCGGCTTCTCATAGTAGGAGAACACCGCGATCATGCGTTCGCGCTCGCCTTCGACCGTGGTGACACGGTGCGCGGTGTTCTTGCCGCGGAAGACATTGAGCGTACCGGGCTTCATGCGCAGGATTCTTGCGTCGGGATCACGCCCTTCGAGCAGCCGGGCCACACCCTCATAATTCGGGTTGTCATCCGACCTCAGATCGGTGCGGTATTCCAAATCGCCGCCGCGCTCCGCCTGCTGCAGCAGCAGCGTCGTGGTGAATTCCGAGCGGTCGAAATGCCAGTTCAACGCCTCGCCAGCGCGATAGGCCATGACATTGGTGCGAGCCAACGGATCCTGCATGACATGCAGTTTTGCCTTGCCCATCGTCGCCGCCAGGAACCGCACCAGCGGTTCATACTCGTAGATGGCAAGCACGGTGCTGCCGGGAATCTGGTCCGCACAGACGGTATGGCTTGTTGTTTCGACCTTGCGCAGCGCGGGATGCTCGGGTGCGAGTTCGGGGATATCGGGCTTGAAGTAGATGTTGTGCATGCGCTTGTGGACATGGGACTGCGTGTCCATCACCGGCTTGATTTCCCGCACCGCCCGTTCGGCGACGCCAGGCCGCAGAAAACCTTCGAGGTTGAACATGCCGTCGGCTCTGAGGGCTTCGATCGACTGTTCGACGAGGCGGTTCCATTCGGTGCTGCCTTCGCGGTCGAGCGGATAGCGGTCGAGATTGAGAATGTCTTTCATGTCGCGTGCTCCATAGGTTGGGCACAGAAGACGGCAAAAAATTCTTTCTCTCAACGGGGAAAATTATTAGGATTGGCCAAGAAAAACTTGTGGAGCCTGGCATGGAGAAGCTGCCGCCGCTGAACGCGATCAAGGCCTTTGAGGTCGCGGCCCGTGCCGGCAGCTTTACCATGGCCGCGAGCGAACTTGGCGTGTCCTCTGCGGCGGTCAGCCAGCAGATCCGCAATCTCGAAACCTGGTTCGGCAAGCAGTTGTTCGTGCGCACCGGCAACCGCATCACGCTGACGGACGCCGGCCACGCCATCTATCCGCAGACCGCGCGCGCGTTGGGCGACATCGCCGCCATCGGCCAGCGCATGCTGGAAGGTGGTTTGAGGACACGACTTGTGGTCAGCGTGCCGTTCTCGCTGGCCGAGCTGTGGCTGGCGCCAAGGCTGGCGGCACTTCTCGATGCCTTTCCACATATGGCGATCGACGTGCGGGCGGAAGACGATCCGATCGACCTGATGCGCCAAAATGTCGACCTGCGCATCTCCTATGGCGACTATCACTATCCCAGCCTGCGGATGGTCCGCCTTGTCCATGACGATGTGCTGCCGGTCTGCGCGCCGGAATTCTGGCGCCGGCACGGCAATGGCGATCCGGGGCTCACGGATCTGCATGAGAGCCTGTTCATTCACACAAATTGGGGGCCGAACTATGCCTCGCACCCGACCTGGACGGACTGGTTCGCGGCAGGCGGCAGCAGCCGCTCACCCGATCCGTCGCATGGACGGCGCGTGGGTTTATCCAGTCTGGCGATCGCCTCAGCGAGGCTGGGTCTGGGCATTGCGCTTGGCCAGCGTGTGATGGCGCAGGCCGATCTGGAGGCAGGGCGGCTCATCGCACTCTCGTCCGTCTCGGTGCGCCTCGGTCATCCCTATTGCGCCTTCATGCCGCCGGCCAAGGCCAACCGTGCCGACGTCGCCGCTCTTGTCGGCCTGCTCGTGAAGGCGGCGCCCACGACTTGAAAAAAATGGCGCCCCGACCTGTGGGAAGGCCGGGGCGCCGCGCAAAAACCGGGCCTGCGGGGGATTCAGGTAGCCGGTTTCTGTGGCAGGGGCGAGATCGGCATTCCAGGTCCGATCTTCTGCAGATTGCCTGTGATCACCTGGTCGCCTTCGGAAACGCCGCTCAGGATGGCCACCAGATCGCCGCTGGTCGGGCCAAGGGAGACCAGCCGCTGGTCGACCGTGTTGCCCTTCCCGACGACGTAGAGGTATTTGCCGAGCTGGCTCGAACCCAGCGCCGTCTGCGGCACCATCAGCGCATCGGGCTGTTGCCTGATATGCAGCCGCACGCGAACATACTGGCCCGGCATCAGCATGAACTTGGCGTTGCCGATTGTGGCGCGTGCGGTGATAGTGCCGGTCGAGTGGTCGACTGTGTTGTCGATGAAGGTGAGTTCCCCCTTCTGGGTCGACTCGGTCTCACCCGGAAGCAGAACCTCGACATCGATCGGGCCGGCCGCGCGGGCCTGCTCGATCTCGGCCAGATCCGTCTCGCTCGGATTGAAGGTGACATAGATCGGGTCGAGCTGCACCAGCGTGTTGAGCACCGTGCCGGCGACGCTGACCAGCGTGCCGACCGAAGCCTGATTGCGGCCCAGGCGCCCGGTGAACGGAGCATGGATCTCGGCGTAGCTCAGATTGAGCTCCGCCGTGCGCACGGCCGCCTGGTTGAGCGCCAGCGACGCCTGCGCTTCGCGCAAGGTGCTGGTGCGCTGGTCGAAGCTGTCCTTGTCCAGATAGCCGCTTTTGGCGAGCTCGGTGCCGCGGCCGAGATTGGACCGCGCATAGTCGAGCGTCGCCGTATCGCGCTGGACCTGGGCTTTTGCCTGGTCGAGCGCGGCCTGGAAGTCGTCAGGCGAGATCTTGTAGAGAATGTCGCCTTGCCGGACATCGGCGCCGTCCTGTGCCGTCTGTTCCTGCAAATAGCCGGGCACGCGCGCCTGCAGCGTGATGCTGCGGATCGGCTCGATGCGGGCGGCATAGTCGAGATAGATCGGGATCGTTTTCTTGACCACGCTCGCCACCGGCACCGGCATCACGAATGCCGCCGGAGCCGGCGTCGCTGCACCGGCCGTGCCGCTACTCAGCCTGAGGTTGCCCATGTCGAGCAGGTGGACGCTCGCCACCGAGATCGCGCCCAGCGCGACCGCCGTTCCCAACGCAATTTTCCATTTACGCATAATATTTCTCCAATCTTATTCGGCCGCTTCCGCCAGGGGAGGGAAGGCGGGTTCGGCAGTTGGTTCAGTATGCTTGGAGGCGGGCTCGCCGCTTTCGCGGCGCTCCCGCAACTGTTCGATGACCGCGTAGAAGACCGGCACGAACACCAGCGACAGGATGGTCGCGGCGACCATGCCGCCAAACACCGTGGTGCCGATCGACTGGCGGCTTGCCGCGCCGGCGCCTGTCGCGAACATCAGCGGCAGCACGCCGAGGATGAAGGCGAAGGCCGTCATCAGGATGGGGCGCAGCCTGAGCCGTGCGGCTTCCATCGCCGCCTCGACGATGCTGAGGCCTTCCTCGCGCCGCCGTCTGGCGAACTCGACGATCAGGATGGCGTTCTTCGCCGCCAGGCCGATCAGCATGACGAAGCCGATCTGCGAGTAGACGTCGATCTGCATGCCGCGCACCCACAGTGCGGCAAACGCGCCGAACAGTGCGAGCGGCACGGCCAGCAGCACCATGAACGGCATCGCCCAGCTCTCATACTGCGCCGCCAGGATCAGAAAGACGAAGACGATGGCGAGGCCGAAGACGACGGACGCGATCGATCCTGCCTTGAGCTCCTGGAAGGTGATGCCGGTCCATTCGAAACCGAAATCCCTGGGCAGTGCGGTGGCAGCCGCCCGTTCCATGGCGGCAACCGCCTGGCCCGAGGAGAAGCCCGGTGCGGCACCGCCATTGATCGAGGCGGAGGCATTGTTGTTGTAGTGCGGCACGGTCTCCGGACCGACGAACGGCACGAGTTTGCCCAGCGTGCTGAGCGGCACCATGCCGCCGGAGGCATTGCGCACATAGAGCCGCGAAATGTCGGCGGCGCCCGCACGTGCATCCTTGTCGGCCTGGATGGTCACCCGGAAGGTGCGGCCAAACAGGTTGAAGTCATTCACGTAGAGCGAGCCGAGATAGATCTGCAGCGTGTTGAAGACATCAGGCAAATTGAGCCCGAGCAGCTTCGCCTTGCTGCGATCGAGGTCGTAGTTGAACTGCGGCGTCGAGGTCGAGAACGGTGAGAACAGCTGCTGCGGATTGATTTCCGGCTGCTTGCGCGCCTCGGCGATCACGGCTTGCGTCGCGTCGTTGAGAGCCGTGCTGCCGCGACCGGTGAGATCCTCGACGACGAATTCGAAGCCGCCCGTGGTGCCGATACCCGGTATCGAAGGCGGATCGAAGGAGAGCGCGAAGGCTTCCGGTATCTGCAACAGCTTGCCGCGCACATCGGCAACGAGCTTTGATGCGCTCTGGTCGGGAGTACGCTCCTCCCAGGGCTTCAAAATGGCAAACTCGACCGCCGAATTCGACTGTGCGGCACTGGTCAGGAAGTTCAGGCCGCTGATCGAGCCGACAATGTCGACGCCGGGGGTTGCCTGCAGGATGTCGCGCGCCTTCTGGGCCACCGCGTCGGTGCGCTCGAGTGAGGCGCCGTCGGGCAGCTGGATGACGACGAAGAAATAGCCCTGGTCCTCGACCGGAAGGAAGGTCGACGGCAGGCGCTGCCAGACGAAGTAAGTGGCGACCAGCCCGGCCGCGAACAGGCCGAGCATGATCCAGCGCAAGCGGATGAGAATACGCACGCCATGGGCGTAGGCATGCGACAGTTTGTCGAAGCCCGTATTGAACCAGCGGAACAGCACGAACTGCGTCTCGCCGCGATGGCGCAGGAAGGCGGCGCTGAGCGCGGGGCTGAGCGTCAGGGAATTGAAAGCCGAAATGCCGACCGAAATCGCCACGGTCAGCGCGAACTGGTTGTAAAGCTTGCCGGAGACGCCGGGAATGAAGGCGACCGGCACGAACACCGCCATCAGCACGGCGGTGGTGGCGATGATCGGACCGGTGACTTCGGCCATCGCGGCCTTGGTTGCCGCCAGTGGTTTCAGCCCGGCCTCGAGCTGTCTTTCGACGTTCTCGACCACCACGATGGCGTCGTCGACGACAAGGCCGATCGCCAGCACCATGCCGAGCAAGGAGAGCATGTTGAGTGAGAAGCCCAGCATCTCCATGACGACCAGCGTTGCCACCAGCGACACCGGAATGGCAATGGTCGGGATGATGGTTGTGCGCCAGCTCTGCAGGAAGACGAACACCACGGCAACGACGAGCACCAGGGCTTCGCCGAGCGTGATCAGCACGTCATGCATCGACGCCGAGACGAAGCGTGTCGTGTCGTAATGCATGGCGTAGGACACGCCCTTCGGGAAACGGGCCGACAGTTCCTGCATCTTGTCCTTGACGCGCTGCTGAAGGTCGAGCGCGTTGGAACCGGGCATCTGGTAGACGGCGAGCACCACCGTCGGTTCCTTGCCGAAGAAGGCCGAGGACGAATATTGCAGGGCGCCGAGTTCGATGCGGGCGACATCGCGCAGCCGCACCAGCGAACCGGTGTCGGTGTTGGCGCGCACGACGATGTCGCCGAACTCCTTCGGGTCGCTCAGGCGGCCGACGGCATTGACCTGCATTTCGAAGGCGGTGCCGGCGGGCGCCGGCGACTGGCCGATCTTGCCGGCCGCCACCTGGACGTTCTGCTCGGCGATGGCATTCTGCACGTCGACGGCGGTGATGCCGAGATTGGCGAGCTTGTCCGGGTCGAGCCAGACACGCATCGAATAGCGCCGCTCGCCGAAGATCTGCACGTCGCCGACGCCTTGCAGACGCTTCAGCGGATCGACGACCTGCAGATACGCAAGGTTCGAGAGCGCCACCGGATCGACGGAACTGTCGGGCGAGGTGAGGTTGACGATCAGCACGAAGTTCGGGTTCTGCTTCTTGATCGTCACGCCGCCCTGGTTGACGATCGCCGGCAGCGACGACGCCGCCTGCGAGACGCGGTTCTGGACGTCGACCGCGGCGGTGCTCAGGGAATAGCCGACATCGAAGGTGATGGTGATGGTCGAGGAGCCGTCATTGGAACTCGTCGACGACATGTAGGTCATGCCTTGCACGCCGTTGATCTGCTGTTCCAGCGGCGTCGTTACCGTATCGGCCACGACTTGCGCGCTGGCGCCCGGATAATGGGCGCTGACCACGACCTGGGGCGGCGTGATATCGGGAAACTGCGAGACCGGCAGCAGGAAATAACAAATCGTGCCGGCGAGCACCATGATGATGGCGATCGCCGAGGCGAAGATCGGACGGTGAATGAAGAAGTTTACCACGACACACATGCCTCGCCGGCTGCTCTTGCCCGCCCGAAGGCACTGGCAACCCTGGACAACTGGCCGTGCCCGTCACGGGAGGCTTCCCGTGAACGCAGCAACGGCACCTCGCGACGCTGCCCATCGGCAAGCGTGCGAAGCATCTTCTCGAAGGCACGGGGATCGACCCCATCTGCCTTCATGACCAGCCGGATCATCGGATCCCGGACGGCCTCATCTATGGTAAGATCGCGGCGCTGTGGCATTGGCCGGCTCCTTGTCTGTCGATTCGCAGCCCATGCTCGCGAACCGTTTTTCATTTCCTCACCGGCCGAAGCCGCATGATTGGCAGTTTCTCGTCCCTCTCATCTGGCAGGACCAGTTCACGGCCTTGTTATTGACGACGGACGACATAGGTGTTACCAGTAAGTAACATCTACATAGTTACAGACCGGTAACACCCTAGTCAAGAGGTGGCCGTGGTTTTTAGGAAACGAAAGGAGATCATGATGACAGACAGCGTCGTGGAGCGCTCGCGTCCCCGGGATCGGATCCTGGAGACGGCACGCGACATGTTCCACAAGCACGGCATCAAGGGCGTCGGCGTCGACGCCATCACCGAAGCTGCCGGCACAAACAAGATGACGCTCTATCGTCACTTCGAATCCAAGGATGATTTGATCGTCGAGTGCCTGCGCGCCAATGCGGCCAAGGCCGGCGCCATGTGGGACACGTTCGAGGCCGAATTTCCCGGCGACAAGCTCGCACAACTGCATGCCTGGGTTCGCAAGGCGGCTGCCATGCTCAATGCCGACGGCCGTGGCTGCGACATGGCCAATGCTGCCGCTGAACTGGCCGAGCCGGACCATCCGGCGAGGCTGGTGATCAAGGAACTCAAGGAAGCCCAGCGCGAGCGCCTTGTGACGCTGTGCCGGGACGCGGGCATCGGCCAGGCCGAACTGCTCGCCGATACGTTGTCGCTGCTGTTCGAAGGCGCGCGTGTCAGCGTGCAAACGGTGGGCACCGAAGGGCCTAGCACGCAGTTCGTGCGCATGGCTGAAGGGCTGATCGTTTCCTTCCGAGGTACTGCCGCCGGTTGAAGTCCGCCACTGCTGGCGATTTACCGGTCGTATGACCGCGACAGCGCGGGCCCTTTGGTGCGGGTGGCGCACGAATTTTCGACGGCTGAACGAAAAAAGCCCGCTGCCGGGAGGAGGTGGCAGCGGGCTCGATTTCGAGTGTGGCGCGGGAGGAGGTGCACCCCACTCAGCGTCGGCATCGCATCTGGGAGGAGTAGATGGCCGACAACCAGAACCTACGAATTGCCCAATGATTCGGCAACAATGAATTGTGCATAGCAGCTGTGCAGATTTGCCGTGTCAATTATCCTACAAATGCGGGAAACCGGCTTTGCCCAGAGCAATTCCAGGAAAAGTGTGAAGCAATTTTCCCGGGAAAGCGCATAGCGCTTTCCCTTTGGGAATTGCGTTAAAACTCTAAGCCGCCCCACCTTACTGGACCGGCACGTTTTCCCGAAAAATCAGGCGTGGCTCGATGAATTTCCGTGTGAGATAGGGCGCCGATGAGGCGATTGAGCCGAGCAGGCGGATGACCGACTGTTCGGCAATCAGCCTGGCGTTCTGGTCGATGACGACGTCGGCGAGATCGTCAACGAGGTAACCGCGCGTTTCCCTCGTCAGATCGTGGCAGATAAACACCGGCTTGCGGTTGGGCCTGGCTTCCCGGATGGCTTTCGCAACGCCGGAGCGTCCGGCTCCGACGCAATAGATGCCGAGCAGTTCCGGTTCATTGTGCAGCGCCTTCATGGTTTCGGCGTAGCTGGCATCCGGCTCGTCATTGATCTCGACAGCACTGGTCACGGTGAGGTTGGGAAACTCCTCGCCGAGCACCGAGCGAAAGCCCATTTCACGCTCCTCATGGCCGCGATAGGAGCGCGAGCCGACGACCATCGCCAGATGGCCCTCGCGGCCGCCGAGGAAACGCCCCATCAGAAGTGCCGCCGTCCGCCCCGCCACCCGGTTGTCGATGCCGACATAGGCCGAGCGGGGAGCGGCCGGAATGTCGGACACCAGCGTCACCAGGCGGATGCCGGCCTCGACAATGTCGCGCAGGATGTTGCGGGTTCGCGGATGGTCGACGGCAATGACACCGACGCCATTGGCCCTCAGCGACAGGTTCTCGACCGCTGTCTGCAGTGCGTTCGGCGAGATGCCGGCGAGGTTGTGGATCCGGCAGGAAGCGACCAGCGGCAGGCGCGATGCATAGTCCTCGATGTGCCTTGCCAGATCCTGCATGAAGGCGTTGCTGCCGATCGGCAGGAAGAATTCGAGGTTGGCGGGCTTCGAGGGAAGCGTCACCTGGTCGGCGACCGGCAGATAGCCAAGCTGCTTGGCGGCCTCCATGACACGCTGCCGGTTGGCGGCGCTGGCGCCGGGCCGGTTGTTGAGCACCCTGTCGACCGTCGCGGTCGAGAGCCCGCAATTCCTGGCGATGTCGGAGACGGTGGCCTTCATGCCGCAACCCTATGCGCCGATGCGATGGCGCGCCAGACGGGTGATGTGTCAGGCGATGTGATCTGAAGGACGTCTGATCGACACCCATCACCGCCATGCGCATTCGCCTGTTTCGACAAGATGACTTCAGCCATCCTCAGTGGGGCGGCTTGCCGTCGGCGATGGCGTCGCGGATTTCTTTGTCCGACATGCCGGTGATGATCCGCTCGACTTCCGTCACGGTCGTCTTCTTCGGGTCGATGTCATCGGCGACCACCTTGCCCCGGCGCATGACGACGATGCGGTCGACCACCTGGAAGACATGGTGGATGTTGTGCGCGATGAAGATGCAGGAGTGGCCGGAATCGCGGGCGTTGCGCACGAAGCTCAGCACGCCTTGCGTTTCGGCGACGCCAAGATTGTTGGTCGGCTCGTCGAGGATGATGAGGTCGCTGTCGAAATGCATGGCGCGCGCGATCGCCACGGCCTGGCGCTCGCCGCCGGAGAGCGAGCCGATCGGCGTCGTCGGCGGAATGTTCTTCGAGATGCCGACCTGTTTGAGCAGGTCGCGGGCGACAGTGTTCATCGCCTCCTGGTCCATGCGGTTGAGAAAGCGCGGCGGCTTGATCGGCTCGCGCCCGAGGAAAAGATTGCGGGCGATCGACAGTTGCGTGACCAGCGCGGAATCCTGGTAGATGGTCTCGATGCCCTGCGCGATGGCGTCGCTGGTACTGCGCAAGCTCACCTTCTTGCCGCGGATGAAGATGTCGCCGCTGGTCAGCGGCACGGCGCCCGACAAAACCTTGATCAGCGTCGACTTTCCGGCGCCGTTGTCGCCGAGCAGGCCGACGATCTCGCGCTCGTTGACATGGAAATTGGCATCCTCCAGTGCCTGCACGCGGCCGTAGGACTTGCGGATGTTCTGCATGCGGATCAATGGCTCGGCCATGGTCTCACGTCCCTGCCTGATGCCGGCGTTCCAGCCATGAGTGGAGCGCCATCATGCCAAGAATGATCGCGCCGATGAAGATGTTGTAGGCAAGACCGGGCACGCCGATCAGCACGATGCCGTTGCGCATCACGCGCAGGATCAGGATGCCGAGCACGGTGCCGATGATGGTGCCGCGTCCGCCGGTCAGCGCCGTGCCGCCGATCACCACCATGGCGATGACTTCCAGCTCGTAGCCGGTGCCGCTGTTGGGGTTGGCGGCGGATGTGCGCAGCGAGGAGATGACGCCGGCCAGCGAGGCCATGAGCGACGACAGCACGAACAGGCCGATCTTGACGCGATTGACATTGACGCCGCGGGCGCGTGCCGCGTTGGGATTGCCGCCCGCCGCCTGGATCCAGTTGCCTGTCCGGCTTTGCGTCAGCACATAGCCGAGCGCGATCGCCGCGGCGATAAACCAGAACAGCGACATGTAGATGCGAAACGGCCCGATGAAGAAGTCGCCGACCAGCGCCTCCGCCAGCCAGCTGCCCTCGGCACTCCAGGTGCGCTGCGGAAAACCGTCGGTGATGAAAAGCGCGCTGCCGCGCACCACCAGAAGCATGCCGAGCGTCACCAGGAAGGATGGGATCTTGAGCTGGGTGACGAACCAGCCATTGACCAGGCCGATCAGGGCGGCAACCAGCAGCGCGGCGACGAAGCCCATTTCCAGCGAGGTGACGCCGCTGTTGAACAGTGTCCACATCAGCACCGGCGAAAAGCCGAACAGGGAACCGACCGACAGGTCGAATTCGCCCGATGTCATCAGCAAGGTCATGGCCAGTGCGATCAGGCCGAGCTCGACGGTGAAGGCCAGCGTGTTGGAGATGTTCTGCGGCGACAGGAAATCGTGGTTGAAGCCCCAGAAAACGCCGATCTCGACGACGAGCAGTACGAAGGGACCGAATTCCGGCCGCGCAATCAGGCGTTGGACAAGCGAATGATTTTCCACTGGGAACCCGCGACATGGTTGGAACGGACCACGATCGCCACCGCCTCGGATGGACAGGTCGCGGCACAAGAAGATATCTGGCGCCGCGTGCCAAATGGGCGCGGCGCCAGGATCGCGGTTATTTGCCGGACAGGATCTTGTCGTAGACGCCGGCGGTGTCCTTCTCATAGAGCGCGCCGGTGATGACGTTGAAGCCCGGAGGAATGCCTGACGCCGCCATGTTGGCGAGCGACAGCGCGACATAGCTGGTCGCCTGCGGGTCCTGCCACTGGCCGGCATTGACGTAGCCGTTCAGCACTTCCTGGGTGGTGTCGAGCGAGTTGCCCCAGCCGACGACCGGGATTTCGCCCGGCTTGACGCCGACCTGGTCGAACACCCGCTTGATCGAGCCGGTGACGAGGTCGCCCAGGCCGATGATGGCGTTGACCTTGCCCTTGTGGGCGGTGAGGTAGTCGACCATGCGGTTGATCACCTCGGCCTGGTCGAGCGTCGCCTCGGTCACTTCATAGGTGATGCCGAGCGGTCCGAACACGCTCTTGATGCCTTCCTCTTCCTGGACGCCATAGGTGGCGCCGGGGATTTCGACCGGCATCCAGACGAAGTCGCCCTTTTTCACCAGGCCCTTGTCGACCAGATATTGCGCCCAATGCTTGCCGAAGGTGACGTTGTCGCCGCCGACATAGGCATTGAAATTGGCCTTGGGATCGGGCGTGTTGAAGTTGATGATCGGGATGTTGGCGGCGCGGGCTTCCTTGACGATCTCGACAAGGCTGCCCGGATCGGGGCTGGTGGTGACGATACCGTCGGCCTTGGCGGAGAGGGCGGCGCGAACCGCTTCCTGCTGGGAGGCGACGTCGCCATTGTGGAACGAGGTGTTGACGGTGTTGCCGGTGTCCTTGGCCCATTGCTTGGCGCCGGCCAGGAAGTAGGTCCAGACCGGATCGGCCGGGCCGCCATGCGAAATCCAGTAGAAGGTCTTGGCCTGCGCGGCTGCCGGAATGACCGTCAGCGCGACCAGCAGGCCGTAGAGCACAAGTCTCAGTCTTGTCAGCATTTGATTTCCTCCCGGTTGAAGATGATCCGTCCCTTGTTCCGGCTCCAGCCGGATTGCGTCTTTTGCCAGCGCCGCTCGGATGCCTCAGAGCATTCCCTTTTTCGGCGGATGGCAAGCCTCCATCTGCAGATGTAGTTGGCGCCTGACAGGGCGCCATCACCGGACCCATCAGATTGCATCAGTTGCGGTGATTTTTCAGGGCAGCCGGATGATTGGTGGCGAGGCTCAGCCGAGCGGGTCGTCCTGACCGCGTCCGGCACGCCGGTTGCGCCACAGCCGGACCGACCGGTCGACCGCGAGGGCAAGCACGACCAGGGCGCCGGTGGCGAAAGTGCTCCACGCGGCATCGACGCCAAGCATGCTCATGGCGCTGAGGATTAGCTGGAGGACCAATATGCCGATCGCGGCACCGATGACGCTGCCGTGGCCGCCCGAAAGCGATGTGCCGCCGATGATGGCCGCCGCGATCGCCAGCAGTGCGAACGTGCCGCCATCCCCGGGGGCAATGGCGCCTTGGATGCCGACATGGATCACACCGGCCAGCCCCGCCATCGCGCCCATCAGAACCAGCGTCAGCAGCCGCACTTTGGACGTTGGAATACCGGCATAGGCGGCCGCCTGTGGATTGCTGCCCACGGCCTGCGCCCGGTAACCGAAGCGGGTGCGGTGAAGCACGACATGCATCGCCAGCGCCAGCACGATGAAGATGATGCCCGTTGCCGGCACCATCGCGAACGCCTTGCCCGACAGGGCCGCGAAGAAGTTCCCGTCCGCGCTCGGCGGTACGATCGTCTGTCCCTTGCCGGCGACCACCGACAGGCCCTGGATCATCCACCATGTGCCGAGCGTCACCAGCAGAGCCGGCAGGCGCAGCGCAATCATCAGCAGGCCGTTGATCAGGCCAAGGCCGGCGCCGGCCGCGACACCCGCCAGCGCGGCAAGCCAGGGGTCCACTCCAGCAACCATCAGCAAGGCGGTAAAGGTCGCGGCAAGATGGAACACCGCACCGGCCGAAAGATCGATTTCGCGCGTGGCGAGCACGAACACCATACCGATCGCCAGCAGGCCGGGCAGGGCGGCCTGACCCAGCACCGAGAGCAGATTGGCCGGTTCGAGGAAAGAGGGGTGCAGCCAGCCAAGCAGTGCGAGCAGGACGGCGAGCACAACGACAGCACCGGTCTCGGCCGGCAGCCGGATGCTGCGTCTGGTTTGATGGTTCACTGAACCGGCAAGCGGCGGCGCGGTCTCGGTCCTGGTCATGCCACACTCTCCCGGTTGCTCCGGCGGCTTTCGTCCGCGGGCTTGCCCGACGTGATCAGCTTCAGAAGACTTGCCACGTCCATATCGTCGCCGATGATTTCGCCGGCCAGCCTGCCCTGATGGAAAGCCAGGATCCGGTCGCAAAGCCCCGTCAGTTCGGACAGTTCGCTGGAATGCAGGAGCACGATGCAGCCACTGGCCGCCATCTGGCGGATCAGCGCGTAGATCTCCTGCTTGCTGCCGATGTCGATGCCGCGGGCGGGCTCGTCGAGTAGCACCACTTGCGGGCCGATCTCCAGCCATTTGGCGATGATCACCTTCTGCTGGCCACCGGCCGAAAGCGAGCCCGCCGGCCTCTCCGGCGCGCTCCTGATGCGCAGCGCCTCGATCTGCCGCGCGGCGCGGCCGAGCGCCGCCCCCGGCGAGTACCAGCGCGAGCCCCAACTGCGTGCGCCGACGACGACGTTCGCCATGTTGAAGGCGATGGATTTGTCGGGCATCAGCCCGTTACCGCGCTCGCCGGAAATCATGCAGATGCCGCGCCGCGCCGCTTCCGTCTGCGTCCTCGGCAAGCCGTCGCCATCAGGAAAACGCGCCTTGCCCTGGCGCGGTTTGCGCAGCCCGAACAACAGGGCAAGCAAGTCCCGCGCTCCAGAACCGGCAAGCCCGAGGATCTCGCCGGTGCGGGCCGTGAGGCTGATCCCGGACAGATTGCCGCCGCCGAGCCCGTCGATCGTGATCTGCGGCCGCAGCGTGCCGGCAAGCGTCGGCAGGACCCTGAGCGGCAGCGGGAACAGCGACTGGCGCAACTGGCCGATCATCGCTTCCTCGGACGCCGTCAGCTCCTGCCGCGCCTTCGACAGCACGTCGCGGCCGTTGCGGATCACCGTCAGCTGGTCGGCGATGGCAAGGGCGTCCCCCAGCCGGTTCGACGCGTAGAGCATGCTCATGCCCCTGGCTTTCAGCCCTCGCAGCACGGCGAACAGGCGCTCGCTCTGACGCTGGTCGAGCGCCGAATTCGGATCGTCGAGGAGGAGCAGCCTGGGATTTTCCAGCAGCGCACAGGCGATCGCGACCAACTGGCGTTCACCGGGTCCGAGATCGCCAAGTGGCGCATGGACATCGACATCGAGACCAAGCTGGCGAAGCAATTCACGGCTGCGTGCCTCCATTTCGCGCCGCGAGATCAGCCCGTTGTGAACTGGTTCGCGGTTGACGAACAGATTGGCCAGGACCGGGCGCTCCGGAAACAGCCCCGGCTGTTGCAGGACCACGCCAATGCCGAGCTTGCGCGCCGCATTGGGGCTGTCGATCGTCGCGGTCTTGCCGTCAAACTCGATAGTGCCACGGTCCGGCCGGACAATGCCCGCCAGCACCTTTGTCAGTGTCGATTTGCCGGCGCCGCTTTCACCGACCAGCGCGTGGATCGAGCCGCGCTCGACCACAAGGTTCATGTCATCGAGCACGACCGTGCCGCCAAAGCGCCTGGCGATGGTGCGCACCAACAGAATCGGCGAATCGGACATCGGAACGGCCCCCCGACCGCACCGCGATCTTGAAGCGCTTTGCGTCCGCCGTCATCCGGGTTCGCATAAAATTGTGTTGATTGCGGCCGTTTTGGACAGATTCTAGATAAAATCGGCCTTCGCCAGGTCGCGCATGAGATGGCTGGCGCCGTAGGTCCAGTGCGGGCAATCGGGCGACAGCCGCACCCGGTTGACCAGCGCACCGAATTTTTCGGACGAGATGGTGACGATGTCGCCGACCTTGTGGGTAAACCCCTTGCCCTTTTCGCCGCGGTCCTTCGATGGCACGAACATGGTGCCGAGATAGAGCGCCAGCCCGTCCGGATATTGGTGGTGCGGGCCCATGGCGGCGGCAACCAGCTCTTCCGGCGAACGGCTGATCTCGGCCATCGAGCTTGCGCCCTCCAGCGAGAAGCCATCCTCGCCCTCGACCTTGAGGCGCACCACGGCGCGCTTCACGTCGTCGATCGAGAAGGTGTCGTCGAACAGGCGGATGAAGGGGCCAAGCGAGGCCGAGGCATTGTTGTCCTTGGCCTTGCCGAGCAGCAGCGCGGAGCGCCCTTCGACGTCGCGCAGATTGACGTCGTTGCCGATGGTAGCGCCGACGATCCTGCCGCTTGAGGCGGCGATCATGGCGATCTCCGGCTCCGGATTGTTCCAGGTCGAGACGGGGTGCAGGCCGACATCGGCGCCGAAGCCGACCGAGGCCATCGGCTGGCACTTGGTGAAGATCTCGGCATCGGGGCCGATGCCGACTTCCAGATATTGCGACCAGGCGCCGCGCGCGATCAGCTTGGCCTTGATCTCCATCGCTTCCGGCGAACCGGGCTTCAGCTTCGACAAATCATGGCCGATCAGCCCGGCAATGTCGGCGCGGATGGCGTCGGCCTTCTCCGCCGAGCCACGCGCCTGTTCCTCGATCACCCGCTCGAGCAGGCTGACGACGAAGGTCACGCCGGACGCCTTGACCGCCTGCAGGTCGACCGGGGAAAGCAGATAGGGTTTTGCCGGATCGCGCGCTGCCTCGAAACTGTTGGCCGCTATGTCATCGAGCGAGCCGATCGGCTTGCCCTTGGCCGAACGCACATGCCCTGCCGGATCGGTCATCTCGCAGATATCCCGTGCGGTCGGCGCCGCGCTCGAGGTGATGTCGAAGACGGTGCCGTCTCGCACCGTGACGATCAGGGGATGGGGCACATCCGGTGATCGAGCGCGGCCGAGAAAGACGCCATCGTCAGGCAGAAACGTCATGTTTGTCATTGCACTCTCATCATTGCGCAGGATAGTTCGATGTTATGACGTGCGCATGGCCCCTTCAAGCCGACACGCCCTGAAGCAGCATGTGCCAGGCGACAGGCGATCAACGGGAAAGGCCCTTGCCACCATGTCGCTGCACTGCTTCGCGGCGCTACAGTTCATCCCAACGTAACCGCAAATGCGCGCTTGTCGATCCGGCTTTTTCCAGCGTGGTCAGACCGCTGCCGTGATGGGCGTCCACCACATGTGAAACGGGTTCGAAGCAGAAGAAATCAGCGTCTCGTGCCGGCGAATAGAGGACGAAGACATTCAGCGAGGGTGATGCCTCGACCGTGACGGCGATAGCGTCATCCGGCTGGATGATCGTGGCGTGCCCGTTCCAGCCTTCGAAGGCATTGTTGACCCAGGCGTCGGGAAGCGGCGCGGCTTGCGAAAAATCCCAGTCCGGCCGGGATGCCAGCGGCACCACCCCCGTCGGCAGGTGCCGTTCGTCCTCCAACCAGACACTGTGCGCCGATGCTTGCAGCAAAGTGCGCGGGCGGCGCGGAAACCAGGGGTGGAAACCGAGCCCGTAGGGCAGGCGGATAGTGGCTCGGTTCTCGACAGTCAGCGCTGCGGACAGCGCGCCATCCTCCAATGCATAGCGGACGCTCGCACGGTAGCGGTAAGGCCCGATCGCCCCATCCTCCAGAGCCAGCTCCATTTCAGTGCCGGTTCGCCTCGTCAGCCGCCACGGCTTTTGAAATGCGTCGCCGTGGAGTGGGAACGGCTCGCCTTCGACATTGGGCTCTATCGCATGGAAGCGCCCGTCAAACTCGAAGCCTCCACCGGAAATGCGGTTTGACCAGGGGATCAGCAGTTGCGACCCGAACTTCAGCACGCCCCTCGACGGCTCAAGCACAGGCGTCGGTGCTCGGCCGGGGCGGAGCGCGTCGTAGCGCATGATGGCAGCGCCCTCGCGGGGGCGCACCACAAGGCTTGCCCGCCCATCGGCAAGTTCGATCTCATCGCCATTGATCATCGAAAGGCCGCCCTGGCTACCATCCGCCATCGATGTTGATGTTCTGACCGCTGATCATGTCAGAGGCCGGGGAGACGAGGAACAGCACGAGATCGGCGATATGCTGCGGCTCGATGCGCCGCTTCAGGCTTTGGTTGGCGAGGATCCAGTCATTGTATTCCTCGAGCCGTTCTCCGAAGACGCGCTCCTCTGCCTCGGAAACGACGGCGCCGGGCGACACCGCGTTCACGGTGATGCCGTGTGGTCCCAATTCCCGCGCCAGCGACTTGGTGAGTCCCAGCATGGCGCCTTTCGAGGCCACATAGGGCACGTAACCGTCCCAGCGGCCATTCAGCGTCACCGAGCAGAAATTGACGATCCGGCCCCAGCCCTTCTTCTTCATGCCAGGGGCGCAGGCGCGCGCCAGCGCGAAGGCGGCCGATGAATTCACACGGATCTGGTCCTCGTACTCACCAAGCGAGAATTCCTCGAACGGACGGTTGATGATGAGTGCGGCATTGTTGATCAGAATGTCGATCGTGCCTTCTTCGTCGGCGAGCGCCTTGACCGCTGCCTCGGCTTTGGCCAGCTGGTTCAAGTCGCAACCGACATAGACGATCGTGCCCTTGTTTGCCGCCGCCAATTCCGCTGCGATTCCGGGTCCTTCGGCATTCTCCGGTCGGTCAAGCAAAAGCACGCGCGCGCCAGCGCCGGCAAGCGCGGCAGCCTGGGCGCGGCCGAGCGAACCGAGACCACCCGTCAGGAGCACAACTTTACCGGAAAGGTTCGTCATCACCGTTCCCGCTCCTCAAAGCACGTTGTGGACTTCATCGATGGAGGTTTCCTCGATGCGTTTGTCGAGCACGACCTCGCCACGCGCCATCGCGACCACGCGGTCACAGCAATCAAACACGTGATGCATGTTGTGGCTGATGAAAACGCCGGTCACCCCTTGTGCCTTCAATCCACGCACAAAGCCGATGACCTTGCTGGTCTCCTTGACCGAAAGGTGATTGGTCGGCTCGTCGAGGATCATCACCTTCGACTTGAAATGCATGGCTCGCGCGATGGCGACGCCTTGCCGCTGGCCGCCTGACAGTTCACCGACCAGTGCGTCGGGCGAGCGCAGATGCAGGTCGACATTGGCGATCGCCTTGATGCTTTCGCTGCCCATCTTCTTTTGATCCAGGATGCCGACGCCGAATACGGAAAACAGCGTCGGTTCGCGGCCGATAAACAGGTTCCTGGCGATCGACATGGTGGGAACCATCGAATTGTACTGGTAGATGGTCTCGATACCGAGGTTCATCGCGTCGCGCGGCTTGGCGATCCGCACCGGTTTGCCTTCGACCAGGATCTCGCCCTCGTCGGCGGTATGGACGCCGGACAGGATGTTGATGAGCGTCGATTTGCCGGCACCGTTGTCGCCGACCAGCCCGAGCGCCTCGCCCCGCTTCAGGTCGAGGCTCACCCCCTTCAACGCATGGACGCCGGAATACCATTTGTGAAGATTGCGGACGGAGATGATTGCGTCTTCCATGGCTCAGCCCTCCATCTTGATCGCCTTGGCGCGCTTGCGCATCCAGGCATTGGCGACGACGGCGAAAATGGTCAGGAAGCCGATCGCGAATTTGAACCAGTTCGCGTCGACATTGGAGAGCACCAGCCCATTGTCGATGATACGGATGAGGATTGTGCCGATGATGCCGCCGGCGACCGTACCGATGCCGCCTGCGAGCGAAGCACCGCCGATAACCGCCGAGGCGACCGCCTGGAGTTCCAGACCTTCGCCGATGGAAGGCAAAGGGGAGCCCAGCCTCAGCACTTGCAGCATCCCGGCGAAACCCGACAGCATCGAGCAAAGCATGAAGCATGCGAGTTTTACCCTCGCGGTCGGGATGCCCATCGAGGCGGCAGCAGGGTGAAAGCCGCCGGTGGCCTTTATCCAGTTGCCGAAATTGGTTCTGGAAAGCATCAGCGACGTCAGCAGGGCAATTCCCGCGAACCACAGGAACGACATGCGGAACATGTTGCCGGGGCCGACGAACGAGGTGAACAGCCAGTTCGGCAGATCGGCGGGAAGCAAGGGTGGAAACCCGCCCGAGACGACGATCGTCAGGGACCGGGCGATGAAAAGCATGCCGAGCGTGGTGATGAAGCTCGGGATCTCGAACCGGATCGTCACATAGCCGTTGATAAATCCGATCACCGCGCAAACGAGAAGCCCGGCCAGCAAGGCAAGCGGGAAAGGCACCCCTTCGACCATGAGGACCGCCATGCACATCGGCATCAGCGCGAACACCGATCCAACCGACAGGTCGAACTCGCCGCTGATCATCAGGATCGTGACGCCGATGGCGACGAGGCCCGTTTCCGGCAGAATGCCGAGTATGCCGCGAAGGTTATCCTGGTTGAGGAACACGCCATCCGAGCGGATCTCGAAAATCACCACCAGAAGCACCAGCAGGATCAGTCCCGCCAGTTCCGGCTTTTCCAGATAGGTCTTGAAGAGGCGTTTCAAGGCAGGCTCCAGGAATTCGAGGCAAGGGACCACCCGGCAGTGCGAGGACCGCCGGGTGAACACATGGCGGGCGTGTGCTTAACGCAGACCTTGCGAGGAAAGCGTCATGATCGCGTCGGCCTGATCCGGGCGAACGATGCCTTGACCCGTATCGATGTCGGAGGGTGCCAGACCTATCTTCTTGTTCAGGTAGGCTTCCATGACGGGCATGAAACCCTGCATGTAGGGCTGTTGGTCCACCAAAGCCTGTACGTAGCCCTTCTGCATCTGCTGCAGAACTTCCGGCACCAGATCGAAACCGCCAAGGAGGACCTTGCCCGGCGCGACGCCGCGGTCCTGCAGCGAGCGCGCAACGCCCGCGCACCAGAAGCCGGTGTCGAAATAGGCTGTGGTGTCGGGATGCGCATTGAGATAGGCGCCGACACGATCGGACGTGATCGCAAGGTCCGTTCCGCTGTCGATCCGCTCCCATGAGACCTGACGGTCGGGATGGGCCGCCTTGTACTCTTCCAGGAACTGCATCACGCCTGCGCCGCGGCTTTCGGACCAGTTCTGGCCGGGTGCGGAAATGCCGACCAGAACCTTGATTGGCCCCTCCTTCGGGAAGCTCTCGGAAATCGCCTTGCCGAGCGAATAGCCCGCCGGCTTGAAACCTTGCCCGATGAAGGCCTGCCGCGCATTGCCCTTGGCGCCTTCGGTGTCGTCGACATTGACGGCAATCACCAACACACCGGCATCCCGCGCCTCCTTGATGACGTCGTCGAACGCCTTGTTGTCGACAATCGAGGTCAGCAGGGCATCCGGCTTGGCGGCAAGCGCGGCGCGCATGTTGGCGAGTTGCTGCTCGACCGAGCCTTCGGTCTGGGTGAAAATCATGTTGCACTTGGCCTCGACCTTGCCGCAGGCATCGTCAAAGCCCTTCTTCACCGCCTGCCAGAAGGTGTTCGAGGCCGACGAATGGTGCGTGAAGACGATGTTGAGCCCGTCGGCACTGGCGACGGAAGGCCCGGCAAGCAGCGTCGTGGCGAGCAAAAGCGTTGCAGTCAGTCGTTTCATTTCTATTCCTCCCGTTGAGTGTTCTTCAGATGTCCGCCTTGTCGGAGACGCGGCGATGGACGGTGTAGGCCCGACCGAGGTCGGGATTGAGTTCCAGCCCTAGGCCCGGGCCGGGCGGCACGGTGATCATGCCGTCCTTGACTTCCGGCAGCGCGGTCACGAGGTCGCGGTACCAGGTCCTGTAAAATGCCCGCACACTCTCCTGGACGAGGGCGTTGGGCGCGTTGAGGGACAAATGCGTGGACGCCGCCAGGACCACTGGCCCGGTGCAGTCATGCGGGGCGACCGGCAAATGCCAGGCCTCCGCCATCGCGGCGATCTTGCGTGCTTCGGAAAGCCCGCCGCACCAGGAAATGTCCAGCATGACGACGCCCGCGACGCCGGTCTCCAGAAGGTCGCGGAATGCCCAGCGACTGCCCAAGGTTTCCGACGCCGAGATCGGCGCCGGGCTCGCGGCCTCATAGCGCTTGAGATCGGCGAGGCTGTCCATGCGGATGGGATCCTCATGCCAGTACGTGCCATAAGGTTCGAGCGCCTTGGCGATCTTGATCGCGGGCAGGAGCTGCCACATGGAGTGGAACTCGACCATGATGTCGATCTTGTCGCCGACAGCTTTGCGGATCTTCTCGAAGGGTTGCAGCGCGGCTTTGAGGTCGGTGGCGGTGATGTCTTGCCCCCGGCTTTTCTCGGCGGCATGGTCGAAAGGCCAGATCTTCATGGCCGTGATGCCGTCCTCGAGCAGCTCCGCCGCCAATTCGTCGGCGCGGTGGAGAAACCCGTTCAGGTCGTCGTATCCTTGCCTTGTGCCGAGACCATAATTCGCGGTGGTCTGTCCCTTGCCGTCCTTGATGTATTCGGTGCCGGCGCAGGTGTTGTAGGTACGGATGGACTGCCGCGAAAAGCCTCCCAGCAGCTGCGCGATCGGCTGGTTCATCGCCTTGCCGAAAATGTCCCAGAGCGCGATGTCGAAGGCGGAATTGCCGCGGACTTCGACCCCGCTTGAGCGGAAACCGAGATAGCCAACCAGATCCGCTGAAAGCAGATCGATCTGCAATGGATCGCGGCCGATGACGCGTGGCGCGACATATTCATGGACATATTCCTCGACCGTGCGGGCCAGGAAAAAGGTTTCGCCGAGGCCGGTGATGCCCTCGTCTGTATGCACCTCGACCCAGAGCAGATTGGGCCGCTCTTCGATGCGGATGGTCTCGATCGAGCGGATTTTCATGCGATCCCCGCGTCGATCAATGCCTTGACGCTCTTGTCGAAATGCGCGGCCATATGTTCGGCGGCGAGTTGCGGGTTCCCCGTGACGATCGCCCGAGCAATATCCGCATGCCCCTCGATCATCTTGATCTGCTCTTCCTCGGTGGCACGCGTACGCCAGCCGATCACCCAGGTGCGTCGCGTGACACCGCTGAAGGCGTTGATGATCAACGAAAACACCGGGTTGTGGGAGGCCCGCGCGATCGCCTCATGGAATGCGATGTCGTGTTCCATGACGATCTCGGGCGCACGGTAATTCTCGCGCATCAGCTGCGCGCATTTCTGTATTTCAGCCGCCTCCGCGTCGGTTCGGCGCAGTGCCGCGAGCGCCACTGTGCGCATTTCGATGGTACGCCGCACATCATAAACCTGCTGGACGCTGATCTGTTCGGTGGTGACGCCGTGCTCGATCACCATCGACATGGCACCAATGTCGAGCTTGGCAACGCTGGCGCGCCGGCCGGCGCTCATGTCGATGAGGCGCATCGCCGACAACGATCGATACGCCTCCCGCACCACCGTTCGCGACACGCTGAGCTTGCGGGTCATGTCGGCTTCACTGGGCAAGAGGTCGCCAGGGCCAAGGCCTTCCACGCGGATGTGTTGGGTAATGGCTTGAATGGCGGCACTCACCAGCCCGGGACTTGTCTCGTCAGGCTCTATGCCACGATCGCTCACCGTTTCCTCCAAACTTGTATGACATGTTTTGTTGAAATGCCTATAGCTTTATGAAATCTTGTCTGTCAATAGCAGTTGACCGCGCGACAGTTGGGAGGGGAAGGGTAGTGGATAGCGAAGAAAAACAGCCAGGCTTGGTGTTTGATGCCAGGGATATCGTCGGTGAGAGCCTGCTCTGGGACGAGAACAGGAAGACACTGATCTGGGTGGATATCATCGGGCGGCGCATCCACCAGCTCGATCCGGTCACTCGCGATCACCAGAGCTGGCAGACACCGGACCTCGCAACCTCGATTGGCCTGCGCCGGGACGGTGGCGCGATCGTCGGGCTACGGAAGGATGTGGCACTGTGGGATTTCGGAGAGAGCTTCAGGACGATCGCGACGATCGAAGCGGACAGCCCCGACACACGGTTGAATGAGGGCGTGGTCGCCCCGGACGGCTCTTTCTGGGTCGGCACCATGGAAAACAACATCGGCCCCGACGATCTTGCGCGCGACATTTCGCGAGATGCGGGGCGGATCTATCGCGTCGACACAGCCGGCATTGTCGAGGCGCTCAGTGCCGATCGCTTCGGCATCACCAACACGATGGTCTGGACGGCGGATGATACCTTCATCACGGCGGACACGACGAAGAACCAGATCTTTCGCTATCACTGGGACAGGGTGCGGTCGCGAATAACCGACAGGCGCCCTTTCTTTTCGGGTTTTCTTCGCGGCCTGCCGGACGGGTCGTGCATGGATGCGGAGGGCTATGTCTGGAACTGTCGCGTTGCGGGGGGCGGCTGCCTGGTCCGTATCTCACCTGACGGGGTTCTGGACAGAGTGGTGGAGCTGCCCTGCAGCTGGCCGACGAGCTGTGCTTTCGGCGGCGAGAATTTCGACATCCTCTTCGTCACCTCGGCGCGATTTACCATGAGCGAGAGACATTTGCGGGCAAACCCGCAGGAGGGCGGGCTGTTCGCGGTGCGCGCAGGCGTTCGAGGCACACCGACCAAACGGTTCGGATGAGACAACCCGACTGAAATGGCCGAGAACGCCAGGCCCTACCAGGTCGGCCACGGCCTTTTCGACCATTCCGTGCAAAGCCAAAGCGTTCCGGCAGTCGCTGGAGCGTTGATGGCGGCCAATTCAGGAAAGCCGGATTCCGCTTGACAGTTTCATGAATATGAAAAAGTCTTAGCCAATTTCAAAATCTCGGTGGGCAGGTCGATGTCGGCCTTCGTTGCAGCACAAGCGCCAGGGGGCCGGTCTTCATCGGGCTTCCGGCTCGCCATGCTGCTGCCCGGCGCGCTGGTCACATTTCTGCTGATCCTGTTTGCGCTTGGCCTGGTGATGTTCCTCGCCTTCCGCGGCAATGACGGCTCACTGCTCGGCGTTGGGCTGACCGTCGAAAATTTCGTCACCGTGGCCACCGATCCGCTCTACTGGACGGTGACGCTGCGCTCGCTGGTCATTGCCGGCCTGGTGACGCTGGCGACTGTCGTCACCGCCTATCCCGTCGCCTACTATCTCGCCTTCCACGCCGGGCGGCGGCGCGGCCTGCTGCTTTTCCTGGTGACGCTGCCGTTCTGGACCAGCTATCTCCTGCGCGTCTTCGCCTGGAAGATCGTGCTCGCCTATAACGGCGTCCTGAACTCGGCGCTGATTGAAAGCGGCATCTGGTCGGAGCCGACATTGGCCTTTCTCAACACGCCGGCCGCGGTGGTCGTCACGCTCGCTCATGCCTACGCGCCCTTCGCCATCCTGCCGATCTATGTGGCGCTGGACACCATTCCGAAATCGTTGCTCGAGGCTGCCTCCGACCTCGGCGCGCGGCCGTTCACCGCGTTCCGCCGCGTCGTGCTGCCGAACTCCATGCCGGGCGTATTGGCCGCCGCGCTGGTCGTCTTCGTACCGACCGTTGGCGACTATGTCACGCCGGCCATGGTCGGCGGTCCGGCCAGCACCATGATCGGCACGCTGATCCAGTCGCAGTTCGGCAAGGCCAATGACTGGCCGTTCGGTGCGGCCCTCTCGGTCTGCGTCATGTTGGTCATCCTCGTCGTCGTGCTGGTCGCTCGCGGCGCCGACCGCAGATTTGGCAGCCGCACATGAAGGCGGAACAAGCCGACACGAAACGGGATGGAAGCTGGCTCGGCCTCTACGTGCTTGCCTATCTGGTGTTTCTCTACCTGCCGGTGCTGCTGATCCCGCTGTTTTCCTTCAACGATTCCATCCAGGCTGCGTTTCCGCTGCAGGGTTTTACGTTGCAATGGTATCAGACGCTCTACGGCAATCCGGCGCTGTCGGGCGCGCTCCTGAACAGCCTCGTCATCGCCGTCATCGCCGCATCCGGCGCCACGCTATGCGGCATCACCGTTTCCTATATGGACCTCTATGGCCGCTCGCCTCTGGCCGCCACGATCAGCGCCATCGCCCGGCTGCCGATCCTCATTCCCGGTGTCATCGTCGGCATATCCCTCTTGATCCTGGTCAACCTCATTGGCCTTGGACCATCGCGCGTCGCCATCGTGCTTGGCCACATACTGGTGGCGCTGCCGACGACGGTGGTCGTCATGCGCAGCCGTTTCGCCGCCATTCCCAGGACGGTTCGCGAGGCCGCGCTGGACCTCGGCGCCTCCGACTGGACGACGTTCCGGCGCGTCATGCTGCCGCTCAGCCTGCCGGCCGTGCTGTCGGCCTTCATGCTTGCCTTCCTGATTTCCTTCGACGAATTCATCGTCGTCTTCTTTCTCGCCGGAACTGAGCCGACGCTGCCGCTCTACATCTGGAGCCAGCTGCGCTTCCCCCGCTCGCTGCCGACCGTCATGGCGCTGGGGACGGTGATCCTGGCCGTATCCTTCATCATCGCCGGCACCGCCGAGATCCTGCGCCATCGCGGGCTCGGCGCCGCGCGCCGCAATCCAGCCTGACCATAACAAAGAAGAGGAGAACGAAAATGACCTTCCACCTGAAATCGATAACCGGACACAAAGCTCGCGCCGGCCTTGCCGCACTGGCGCTCGCACTGTCGTCGACCGTGGCGCTGGCAGCCGAAAAGCTGCAATATTTCACCTGGTCGGGCTACGAACTGCCCGACTTCAACAAGAGCTTCCTCGCCGCGCACCCCGATGGCGTCGAGGCCTCGATCTTCGGCGACGACGACGATGCCTTCACCAAGGTCAAGGCCGGCTTCCGTCCTGACATCGCGCATCCTTGCTACGACAAGGTGGCGCGCTGGAACAAGGAAGGGCTGCTGCAGCCGATCGACACCAAGCGCATCAAGAACTGGGATTCGATTTTCCCGGTGTTCAAGAACCTGCCCGACCTGCAGGCCGGCGACGGCAAGGTGTGGATGGTGCCGTGGGACTGGGGCAACACCTCGATCCTCTACCGCACCGATCTGGTGAAGAATCCGGAAGCGAGCTGGAACCTGCTCTGGGACAAGCAATATGCCGGCCGCATGGCGACCATCGACGCCGTGCATGACACGCCGATCGTCGCCGCGCTTCTGGCCGGGGTGAATCCCTTCGACATGACCGCGGAACAGATGGACAAGGTCGCGGCAAAACTGCGAGAACAGCGCCCGCTGCTGTCGAGCTACACCACCGACATGACCTCGGTCGAACAGGCGCTGGCCAGCGGCCAACTGGTCGCCGCCATGACCTGGAATGCGTCGGCCACCTCGCTGAAGAAGCAGGGCGTGCCGGTCGAGTTCATGAAGCCGAAAGAAGGCATGCTGACCTGGGCCTGCGGCTTCGTCATGCTCAAGGACGCCAAGAATGTCGATCTCGCCTATGATTTCATCAACAGCCGGCTCGACGCCGATTCGGGCAAATTCCTGATCCAGTCCTACGGCTATGGCAGCTCGCTCAGCACCGCTTTCGCCGGCGTGGCGAAGGACGAGCTGGAGAAACTGCAACTGCCGTCCGACCCCGAGGTGATGCTGAAGAGCACGATCTTCACCGGGCCGATGAAGCAGAATGACGATGTGGCGAAGATGTTCGAGAAGGTGAAGGCTGGCGGGTGACGCTGATCTTCCCTTCTCCCCTTGTGGGAGAAGGTGTCGCCGAAGGCGACGGATGAGGGGTGCTCCAGCTTGGCGCCGACGGCGATCCGTCACCCACCCCTCATCCGTCTCGGCGCTGCGCGCCGATCCACCTTCTCCCACAAGGGGAGAAGGCAAAACCGCGAAGCACTGCGCCAGTGAAGTGACTGCAACGAGGACGAATGCATGGATGTTCTTGACGAAGCGAAACCCAAGGACGATGCCGACGTTCGCGTTGGCCGGCGCGTGCGGGCGCTGCGGCTCGAGCGCCGCCTGTCGCTGGCAGAACTGGCGGCAAAAGCCGGCGTGTCGATCGGTGCGCTGAGCCAGATCGAGCGCGGCATGTCCTCGTTGCGCGTCAAGGTGATCTGGCCGCTCGCCGCTGCGCTGGACATTGAGCCGTCGGCGCTGATTGCCGACGGCAATGATGCCGTCAACGATCTCTATTGCGTGCGCGCCGACAAAAGGCGGCAGATCCCGGTCAAGTCGGAAGGCATCGCCAAGGCGCTGCTGTCGCCGCCGGGCGCGACGCTCACCGGCATGCTGGTGACGGTCGAGGCCGATGGCGGCACGGCGGAAGCCTATGCCCATGCCGGCCATGAATTCGGCTATGTCCTTTCGGGCGAGGTCGAACTGGTGGTGGATTCGACCAAATACGGGTTGAAGACCGGCGACAGCTTTGCCTTCAAGAGCACGCTTTTGCATGCCTTCCGCAATCCCGGCGCCGAGCAATGTCAGATCCTGTGGGTCAACACCACAAAACCCTCCGAGGTTCGCGATGGCGCCTGATCCACTTGTCCGGTTGCAGGCGGTCTCGAAGGTTTTTCCCGGCGGCATCGTTGGGCTCGATGCCGTCGACCTCGACATTATCAGCGGCGAGTTCATCACGCTGCTTGGGCCATCGGGCTGCGGCAAGACCACCAGCCTGCGCGTCATTGCCGGCTTCGAGAGCCCGTCGAGCGGCAAGGTCTTGCTCGACGGGCGCGACATCACGGCCCTTCGGCCCTTCGATCGGCCGGTCAACACCGTGTTCCAGGATTACGCGCTGTTTCCGCATATGGACGTCGCCGAAAATGTCGGCTTCGGCCTGTCCCTGCGCAAACTGTCCGGCGCCGAGCAGGCCAAGCGCGTCGGCGAGGCGCTCGACATGGTCGGTCTCGCCGACAAGCTCCGCGCCCGCGTCTTAGAACTCTCGGGCGGCCAGCGTCAGCGCGTGGCACTTGCCCGCGCCATCGTCTGCGAGCCGCGCGTGCTTTTGCTCGACGAGCCGCTGTCGGCGCTCGACGCGCATCTGCGCGAACAGATGCAGGTGGAACTGAAGCGGCTGCAATCGCGGCTTGGCACCACCTTCGTCATGGTCACCCACGACCAGACCGAGGCTTTGTCGATCTCCGACCGCATCGTCGTCATGAACAAGGGCCGCATCGAGCAGATTGCGCCGCCGGCGACGCTCTATGACCGGCCCGCCACGAAGTTCGTGGCGAGCTTCATCGGCACCATGAACCTGTTGCAGTCACACTTTGTCGGCCGCGATGGCGATCGCCTGCGTTTTACCGCCGGCACCTTGCCGCTGGAGGCCGTTTCTGAAACCGGCCAGTCACCCGGCGAAGGCGAAATGCGCACCATCGGCGTGCGTCCGGAGGATTTGCTGGCGGCCACCGAGGCGGCCGAAGGAACCGCGCCGGCGCGGGTGAACAGCATCGTCTTCCACGGCCGTACCTTGCGGCTGCACGCCGAGCTGGGGCAGGGGTTGCCGGTGGTGATCGATGCGCCGCGCCAGGCCGAGGGGTTTCAATTCAGCGTCGGCGACGTGGCGCATATCAGCCTGCGCCGTGGCGCCAACTGCCCTATGCTGCCGGGCTAGTCTGATCCACCTTCGCAAGGTTGCCGCCAATTGACCGGCCAGGACGATTCCATGGCCGGCATGTGAGAAATCGTCGCCACACAGTCGCGCTATATCTATCGTCCTGACACGCCTTGTCAGCTGTCGTGCGGGCAAAGGTGGCGGGCCGGCAAGCGATCCCCTACTTCGAGTGCGTCTGAACAGGAGGAACACAAAATGACCATCGCAGAAATTGCCAAGGATTTCACCGAGCTCCTCAAGCAGGGAGACCACAACGGTGCCGCCGAAAAATACAATGCCGACGACATCGCCAGCTACGAAGCCATGGAGGGGCCGATGGCCGTCAGCCATGGCAAGGAGGCCCTCAGGCAGAAAAGCCAGTGGTGGCAAGAGAACCACGAAGTCCATGGCGGCTTGGTCGAGGGCCCCTATGTCAATGGCGACCAGTTCGCGGTGCGCTTCACCTTCGACATAACGCCCAAGGCCACCGGCCAGCGCGTCACCATGGATGAGGTCGGCCTGTACACGGTCAAGAACGGCAAGATCGCCGAAGAGCGCTTTTACTACTGAGGCCAGGAATCAGGCTCTCCGAACTCTTTTCTCTTCGTTGCAGGTCTGATGAATGAGCAAGGCGGCCGGGGCAATCCCCTGGCCGCCTTGTGGCGCTCAAATAGTCTTCACATACTTGGCAAGCTGGTCGGCCACCGTACCCCAGCCATCGAAGAAACCCATCTCTTCATGATTGTTGCGGGTCGCCTCGTCACGGTGAATGGCGGTGGCGGTGTAGCGCGTGCCGCGGCCGTCCGGCTGGAGGGAAATGACCGCGGTGATGAAAGGCTCACCTGACGGCCGATAGCCCGGCAGCAGCGCATCCGTCCACACCAGCCGCTCGTTCGGCACGATGTCGAGATAGCAGCAATGGCGGTCGTTCACCTCCTCGCCGTCGGGTGACTGCATGCGTGTCCGGAACACCCCGCCTGGCTTGAGATCGATCTCGCAATCGGTGATCAGCCATGGCTTGGGCGTGAACCATTGCTTGACATGCTCCGGCGTCGTCCACGCCCGCCACAGCAACTCGCGCGGCGCATCGATGACGCGCTCCAGCACGAGGTCCAGCCTGGGATCCGGCTTGAAAGGGTAGCTCATTTTTCCTGCTCCTTGAGGGTCATCAGATAGGCATCGAACTGGTCGAGGCGGCGCTCCCACAATGTCCGCTGTTCGGCCAGCCAGTTTTCGGCAAGCTGCAGCGGCTCTGGCGCCAGTTGGTAGGTCCTGGTGCGGCCGATCTTTTCTGAGCGCACCAGCCCGCAGCCTTCCAGCACCTTGAGATGTTCCATGAAGGAGGGCAGCGCCATCTCGAAAGGCTGCGCCAGTTCGCTGACCGAGGCCGGGCTGCGGTTCAGCCGCTCGACAACACGGCGCCGCGTCGGATCGGCAAGCGCGCGGAAGATGCCGTCGATCGGCGGAGGGCTCGGATTGGTGGTCTGGAGGCTTGTCATTGGTCGGTCCTGTGATGCCGCCAAAAGCAGCTTGGAAGATACTTAGGAAAATTCCTTAGTATTGGCAAGCCCGAAAATTCCGCGGTTGCCGGCCTGGGTGCTGGCAAAGCGGGCAGGGCAGTTTTAGGCTGTGCGACGGATTCGGCTATCAGCCCAGGGGAAGCGCGCTTTGACGATTACGATCTACGGCATCACCACCTGCGATACGGTCAAGAAGGCACGCGTCTGGCTGGACAACCATGACGTACCCTATCGTTTTCACGATTTTCGTGCGGAGGGGCTGGACGCGAAGCGGCTCGATGGCTGGGTCGGCAAGGTCGGCTGGGAAAAGCTGCTCAACAAGAGCAGCACCACGTTCCGCGAGCTGGCGGACAAGGACAAGCAATCGCTCGATGAGAAGAAAGCCAAGGCGCTGATGTTGACCAAGCCAACGATGGTCAAGCGGCCGGTGCTGGAGGTGGGTGACCGGGTTCTCGTTGGCTTCAAGCCGGAGGCTTATGAGCAGGCGGTGAGATAGGTAGCGAAGCCGTTGAAGCTGCCGATCTCCCCCCTCGTGGGGGAGATGTCCGGCAGGACAGAGGGGGGCGCTGTCCCGCCGGCCTCAGAAGTTCCGGCCGCCTCAGCCGATCCCGCGCAGATACCCCGCCAGCGCCACGGCATTGTTGTGCGCTTCGTCATGGGCGCCGTAGAGCAGCGTTACCTTGCCCTCGCGAAGCAGGTGGCGCAATTGCGCCACCGCCTCGCCATTCCCATCCAGCTCAACACGATACCGCTCCTGAAACTCTGCCCAGCGCGCCGGTTCATGCCCGAACCACTTTCGCAATTCATCGCTCGGCGCGACCTCCTTCAGCCACAGCGCCAGCGCGGCATGCTCCTTGCTGACGCCGCGTGGCCAGATGCGATCGACGAGAACCCGCTGCCCGTCACCAGGTGCGGGTGGCTCGTAAATCCGCTTCACCGTCAGGTCGAAGGCCATCACACCCTCGCTGGTTGGAAACCTTCAGGCCCACTCGCCCTTGCGCATCACAGGCACGCGGCTGCCGTCCTTGTGGACGCCGTCAATGTCGATCTTGTCCGAGCCGATCATCCAGTCGATGTGGATAAAACTCTTGTTGCCGCCGCGCGCGGCGATCTCGTCTTGGCTGAGCGAGGCGCCGTCGACGAAGCACTTCGAATAGCACTGCCCGAGCGCGATGTGGCAGGCGGCGTTCTCGTCGAACAGCGTGTTGAAGAACAGCAGGCCGCTGGCCGAGATCGGCGACGAATGCGGCACCAGCGCCACTTCGCCCAGACGCCGCGATCCCTCGTCGGTGTCGAGCACCTTCTTCAGTACATCTTCACCCTTGGAGGCCTTGGCCTCGACGATCCTGCCTTCCTCGAAACGCACCGAGATCTCGTCGATCAGCGTGCCCTGGTAGGACAGCGGCTTGGTCGAGGAGACGTGGCCTTCGACCCGCCTGGCATGCGGCGTGGTGAAGACCTCTTCGGTCGGAATGTTGGGGTTGCAGGTGATACCGTTCTTGGCGGTCGAGGCGCCGCCCATCCATTCATGCCCGTCCGCCAGCCCGACGGTCAGGTCGGTGCCCGGTCCGGTGAAATGCAGGGCGTGGAAATTATGGCCGTTCAGCCATTCGGTGCGGCCGCGCAGCGCTGCATTGTGCGCCGTCCAGTTGCCGATCGGGTCCTCCACGTCGACCCGTGATGCCGCGAAGATGGCATCGGCGAGCTTGGCCACGGCGACATCGTCGGCATCGCCAGGGAAAACCTGCTTGGCCCAGGCGAGGTCCGGATAGGCGACGATGTTCCAGTTGATGTCGAAGCCGGTGATCTTTTCCAGCGCCGGCTGGTAGGCCATCGAGTTCGCCTTGTTGGCGCGCGCCACTTTCGCCGGGTCCTGCGCCGACAACAGCGATGGATCCTCGCCGCGCACGGCAAGCCTGGCCGCATTGTTGGAAAAAGCCTTCGCCATGCCTTCATAGAGCCAGCCGGCGGCGTGGTCGAAACTGGCGTCCGCCCCGAAGCGGTAGCGCGCCAGCGTCATCTCGTCATCGTTGAAGATCGGCGTCACCAGCCCAGCGCCGGCCTTGTAGGCATGTTCGACAATGCGCCTGGTCAACGGCAATGCCGCGATCGACGAGGTCAGCACCAGATCCTGTCCGGGCTGCAATTGCAGCCCGACCTTGATGGCGACCTCCGCCAGCCTGTCGAGCTTCACCGGGTCGATCGTTGCGGAAACGCCGCGCGAATGTGTGGTCATGATCCTGCCTGCCGTGATGTTTGATCTGGTCTTACATAGACCGCGGCCGGCATCCTTTCCACCGCGATTGCGCTGGGCCAGTTCAGGCCATGATCCCGAAAAGTGGGAACCGGTGTTCGGAAAAGATCATGGTCAACCAAAAGAGACCGAGCCCCATCCCGATTCCATCGGGATGGAACAGGGCTCTAGGCCGCGCTTTCGAGCGATCCGAACTGCGCCATCGTTGCCGCGATCTCCTCCTTGATCCAGGCTTTGAAGTCCCGGACCTTGCGGCTCTCCGTCTTGGCCGACGAGGTCACCAGCCAATAGCCGAGCCCGCTCTGGGCGCGAATTCCAAATGGGGCCACCAGCCGCCCGTCGGCCAGTGCATCCGCCGTCAGCAACTGCCAGCCCAGCATCACCCCATGGCCGGCAATCGCCGATTCCAGGCACAGCATCGGATCGGTGAAGCGCGCGCCCTTCTGGAAGGTGACGGGCGCAACACCGGCCGCGGCGAACCAGCTTTCCCAGTTGATCATCGCCCGCTCGTCGGTGATGGCGCAGGTCTGGGCAAGGTCCTCGATCGATTGCAGTTTCCTGGCGATCACAGGCGCGCAGACCGGGAAGACCTCCTGCGCCAGAAGCAGTTCTGCTTGCCCGCCCGGCCATTTGCCGTCGCCAAGCCGGATGGCGATGTCGATGTCGGAATGATCGAGATCGGCCAGCCGCACCGACGCATCGATGCGCAGCAGCACATTGGGATGCCGGTCGAAGTGACGCGACAGTCTGGGCAGCAGCCATTTCGAAGCGAAGGCCGGTGCCGCCGAGACGACCAATGTGCATTGCGTCGCCTCGTCGGCCAGCGCCACGGCCTGGGCAAGCTCGCGAAATCCAGCACCGAGGCGGGCCGCGAAGACGCCGCCGAATTCGGTCAGCACCAGACCGCTCGCGGTGCGCTCGAACAGCGCCTGGCCAAGTTGCTTTTCGGTGCGGCTTATCTGCTGGCTGACGGCGCTGACGGAAACGTTGAGCTCGCCGGCGGCCGCGGCAAGCGAGCCGAGACGGGCAACAGTTTCGACGGCGCGAAGGCCGTTGAGATGGACGCGGTTGAGCATGGCCATTTGAGATTTTCTAAACTGCTCCGGGTGAAATCTCAATTGAAAGACACGCAGAAACGGCAGATTTTGTCGATGGGAGCCAGATCCGAGGAGCCGGAAATGTTAAGGCTGTTGTCGTCGCTGAAGGTTCTATTCGCCGTGGGCACGCCCTATGAGCCGCGCTCGCAGGGCGATACGCAGACATGGCTCACCGATCCGCTTTCGCACCCCGTCCTGAATACCATGTCGGAGCGCGAACTTGGTGACGTGCCGTTCAGGCTGACGGCGCGGCGGACGGTGTACGAGACCGCTTCATCGCATGCTGGTTTCGGTGGGCGCCGCTGAGTCGAGCACGCGCTTTCAGCTTCATTATAAGTCGAACCGCTCGCGGGTCTCTGCGCTCCACTGGCCCAACAGATGGCTGATTGTTTCGGCGATCGCTGCATTTATTGTGCGCTGCAATGAGATCGGCCACCTCGACAGCGCTGCGCTTCACCCTCGCCGGTATGATTGCGATGGCGGTGGCCATGGGCATCGGCCGCTTCGTCTACACGCCGATCCTGCCCGGCATGATGGAAGAGCTGCATCTGTCACCGGCCAATGCCGGATGGATCGCGTCCGCCAATTATCTCGGCTACCTCGTCGGCGCGTTTGTGGCGGCGGGCGGCTGGGCGCACGGGCGCGAGCGTCTGCTGATGCTGACTGGGCTTGGCGCCAGCACCGTCCTGGCCGCGCTGATGGGGTTGACCGACGCCATGGTCGCCTTTCTCCTCATCCGCTTTCTGGCCGGTCTGGCCAGCGCCTTCGTCATGGTGTTCATGGCCAGCATCGTTTTCAGCCATATCAATGCTGCCGGTCGTGGCGACCTGCAGGCCTGGCATTTCGGCGGTGTCGGCCTCGGCATCGCCATCTCGGCGGCGATGATGGCGGTGTTGGTCACGGAACATGCCGGCTGGGCGGCGGGTTGGTTGTGGTCGGCGGTAATTTCGGCATGCGGCTTCGTGGTCGTGGCGCTGCTGGCCAACGAAGGCCCGCTCGCCAACGGTGAAGCCGTCCGTGAGCCCGCGCTCCCGAAAGACCGGTCGCTGACGAAGATCATCGTCGCCTACGGCCTGTTCGGCTTCGGCTATGTGGTGACGGCGACATTCCTGGTCGCCATCGTCCGGCAAGGTGGCGGCAGCCGCGTCTTCGAGGCCATGGTCTGGCTGGTCGCCGGCCTTGCCGGTTTTCCCTCGACCTGGCTGTGGCAGAAGATCGCTGGACGGATCGGGCTCTACGCCGCCTATGCGTTGGCATGCTTCATCGAAGTGATCGGCGTCACCGCCAGCGTGGCGCTTGGCGGATATTCGGGGCCACTGCTTGGCGGGCTGCTGCTTGGCGGCACCTTCATTGCCATCACCGCACTTGGTCTGCAGGCCGCCCGCCAGCAGGCGCCGAAGGCACCCCGGCGCATCTTTGCGTTGATGACGGCCTCGTTCGGTCTCGGCCAGATCATAGGCCCGATTGCCGCCGGCCTTTTGGCGCAGATGTCAGGCGATTTCTTCCTGGCTTCGATCGTCGCTGCGGCCATGCTGGTGGTCTCCGGCGCCATCACCTGGTCGGCCGCGCCAAAATCGCCATGATTTGTGGTCTTGCTCTGCGCCGGGTGTCGGGCAGGCATTTTCTTTCCCCCTAATGTGTGACTTTATGCCCGCCGAAGTCAGCTGATTTGCCCATCGAGCAAGGAATTCGCCACAGTGTTCGTATCCTTCTTCCCGCAGCCGAAGCTCTTTTTCTCTTCGGCCGCCATCTGGAGCCTTGCGGCAATCCTGTTCTGGTTTTTCGGGGGGGAGCAACTGGGCTCCGTTTTCGGCCTGCCAGCGGCCGCCGCTGACGCGCCGCCCATCATCGGCATCGCCGTGCTGGTGTCGAAGCCGTTCCTCTGGTTCTACATCTACTTCGTGGCCTGCGTGGCCATCTTCTACGCGTTCTGGAGCTGGTATTCCCCGCATCCGTGGCAGCGTTGGTCCATCCTGATGACGGCGGTCATCCTGTTCTTCATCTATTTCAATGTGCAGGTCAGCGTAGCCGTCAACGCCTGGTACGGACCCTTCTTCGACTATGTGCAAGGCCTGATGTCAGGGACCGGGAAATCGACCAACGGTGAATTCTACACCGGACTGGCTGACTTCTCATGGCTGGCGCTGGTTGGCATGAATGTCCAGGTGGTCAATGCCTTCATCGTCAGCCACTGGATTTTCCGCTGGCGCACGGCGATGAACAACTACTTCATCGAGAATTGGGGCAGGCTGCGCCATATCGAGGGTGCTTCGCAGCGAATCCAGGAAGACACGATGCGGTTCTCGCAGATCATGGAGGATCTCGGCTCCAGCTTCGTCCAGTCGATCATGACCTTGATCGCCTTCCTGCCGGTGATGATCCAACTGCAGGCTCATATCAGCGAATTGCCGATCATCGGTGCGATCCCGCAGCCCCTGGTGGTCGCGGCACTCGCTTGGTGTCTGTTCGGAACGATCTCGGTGATGATTGCCGGCCTGAAGCTTCCGGGGCTGCAGTTCCGCAACCAGCGCGTCGAAGCCGCTTATCGCAAGGAGCTGGTTTACGGCGAAGACCATGCGGACAGGGCGCAACCCGCGACCACTGCCGAGCTGTTCGCCAATGTCCGGCACAATTATTTCAGGCTCTATTTCCACTACATCTATTTCAACGTCGTCCGGTACACCTACCTTCAGGCCGACAACATCTTCTCGCTGCTGATCCTGGGTCCGTCGCTGGTCGCGCACAAGATAACGTTCGGCGCGCTGAACCAGATCTCGAATGCCTTCGGCAAGGTGACGGGTTCGCTGCAGTTCCTGCTGACCTCGTGGTCGACCATTGTCGAACTGCAATCGGTCCACAAGCGCCTGCGCGCCTTCGAGGCGACGCTGCTGGGCGAGCCGCTGCCCGAAATCGACCAGCGCTATCTGGCAAGGCAGGGCGCCGAAGATCCGGCATAGTAAGGTTTGATGTAAAACGGGTTGGCGGCTCAGCCGCCAACCGCGGCCTGCTTCTGGTCGCCATCCTGCCGCGAAACATAATCGCGAAAGCTGATGCATTCGACATCTGATTTCACGCAGACTTCGCCGGCGAAGCGCTCCAGTGCGTTCCAATAGGCGCCGTCATTCATCAGCGTGAAGTGGAAGCCGAGTTCCAGCGCAATGCGCTTGCCCTGATATTGCGTGTCGAAAGCGGCGCGAAACGCCTGATAGGTCCGGTCGGCGAATTCGCCCGCCTTGCTCGGCCGCTCGAAGCCGCCGGAGTGTCTGACATAGAGATTGTAATCCATGGCGATCACCGGCCTGGAATTCGGACCTTCCGGGATCTGCGGCAGTGAAAAGCGGGTGATGCCGCCGACGGTCGGCGGCTGGGCAGGGCCCTGCGAGACGCCGCTGGCGTCGAACTGGTAGCCGGCGGCGGGTAAGGCCTCGTAGAGCGCCTTGCTTGCCGACAGATAGGGCGCGCGAAAACCGACCACGCCATGCCGGGCGAATTCGCGCCAGCCATCGGGTTCAGGCACAATGCCGTTGATCGCATAGGCGTTCTCGAGAATGTGCTTGAACGAGCCGAACTCCTTCAGCCAGTCGGCCTTGCTCCAGTCTTTGCCGTCGAAATGGCCACAGGCGTGGCTGGCGATGTCATGGCCCTCATGCGCGGCAAGGCCGATCTGTTCGAGCCGCTCGGCCACTTCCTGTTTGGAAGCGGCAAAGCCGATATTGGATTTGCCGGCCGTTTTGCCGGGCGCGGTGTATTCCTTGCGCGTCTCAGGCGACAGCAGGAAGACGCAGGAGAGAAAATAGGTGAAATGCGCGCCGGTGCGCTGCGCCAGCGCCCGGCTGCGCTTCCACTGCGAGATGTCGCGGGCGCTGTCGAAGGAAATAATGACCACCTGCTTCGGCTTCGCCGGCATTGGCGGCGCGGGTGGATCGGCCAGAGCCGAGCCGGCGGTGGCGAGGGAGGCAAGTGCAAACGCAGCAACACGAAACAAACAAGGCATCGGCAAACTTACAGGCTCCTGGCGGTCAGCAAGCCGGCTATCCCCGAAATGTGGCGTGGGTGCGATTGGGCTTTTTGCCGGTTTGCCCCGGGGCAAACATCGGCTTGCCCCCGGCAAACATCCGTTTGCCCCGGGGGAATAGCCGATTTTCCGGCCGAACCCCTTCCATGCCGACAAAATTTCGCTAAAACGCGGGCTCATGAACCGCCCCGGCCCGGGGCAAAAGTGGTTTTGATTGATGTCCGACGACAGTTTTATCCGTGAAGTCAACGACGAGATGCGTCGCGAACAGGCGCAGAAGCTGTGGGACCGTTTCGGTCCGGCCTTGCTTGTCATTGCGATTCTCGTGGTGCTCGGCACCGCCGCCTTCGTCGGTTATCGCTATTGGGACGAGACCCGCGCCAACCGCTCCGGCGATGCCTTCTCGCAGGCGCTGAAGCTAGCCAATGACGGCAAGAACGACGATGCGCTGGCCGCGCTCGACCAGCTGGAGAAAGATGGCTACGGTGCCTATCCGCTGCTCGCCCGCATGCGCGCCGCCACCGTCAAGGCGAGCAAGGGCGACACCGATGCCGCCGTGAAGGATTTCGACGAGGTCGCCGCCGACACCGCCATCCCCCAGGGCATTCGCGACATGGCGCGGCTCAGGGCGGCGCTCCTGCTCGTCGATCACGGCTCCTTCGCCGACGTGTCCAGCCGCGTCGAGGCGCTGACATCGGACACCAACACGCTGCGCCACACCGCGCGTGAGGCGCTCGGCCTTGCCGCCTGGAAGGAAGGCAAGACCCAGGACGCGCTAAAGCTGTTCGACCAGATCGCCGCCGATGACGGCGCCCCGCGCAACACCCGCGAGCGGGCAACGCTGATGTCCGAGCTGATCCGCGGCTCTGGCAATGCCTCGTAAATGCATGTCGCCCAAAAGTGTGCAGCGGTTTTGGGACAACGACATGCATGATTGTAGGACTGTATGACCTTCAAAGTCGCCATTATCGGCAGACCTAACGTCGGCAAATCGACCCTTTTCAATCGGCTGGTGGGAAGGAAGCTGGCGCTTGTCGACGACACGCCGGGCGTCACCCGCGACCGTCGCGTCCATGCCGCCAAGCTCTACGACCTGCATTTCGACGTCATCGACACCGCCGGTTTCGAGGACGCGGGTGCCTCGACCTTGCCCGGCCGCATGCGGGCGCAGACCGAGATCGCCATCCGCGAAGCCGATCTGATCTTCTTCACCATCGACGCCAAGTCCGGCTTGCTGCCGGACGACAGGACCTTCGCCGAGATCGTGCGCAAGTCCGGCAAGCCGGTCGTGCTGGTCGCCAACAAGGCCGAAGCCAAGGGCGCGCAGGGCGGCATGCTGGAGGCCTGGGAACTGGGTCTTGGCGAGCCGATCCCGGTTTCGGCCGAACATGGCCAGGGCATGCCCGATCTGCGCGATGCGGTCATTGGCGCGCTCGGCGAGGCGCGCGCCTTCGGCGAGGAGGAAGAGGGCGAAGACGACGAGATCGCCGCCACCGAGGTACTGATCGGCGAGGACATTGCCGACCCTGATGCCGAGGATGCGCACACCTACGACGACACCAAGCCGATGCGCATCGCCGTCGTCGGCCGCCCGAACGCCGGCAAGTCGACGCTGATCAATGCGCTGATTGGCGAGGAACGGCTGCTGACAGGACCGGAAGCCGGCATCACCCGGGATTCGATCTCGGTCGACTGGGACTGGCATGGCCGTCGGCTGAAACTGTTCGATACCGCGGGCATGCGCCGCAAGGCCAGGATCCACGAAAAGCTCGAAGTGATGTCGGTGCAGGATGGCTTGCGCGCCATCCGCTTCGCCGAGATCGTCGTCATCGTGCTCGACGCCACCATTCCCTTCGAGAAGCAGGACCTGCAGATCGCCGACCTGATCATCCGTGAGGGTAGGGCGCCGGTGATCGCCTTCAACAAATGGGACCTGATCGATCATCCGCAGGAGCTGCTGGCGGAACTGCGCGAGAAGACCGAGCGGCTGCTGCCGCAGGTGCGCGGCATCCAGGCCGTGCCGGTCTCGGCCGAGACCGGGCGCGGCCTCGACAAGCTGATGGACGCGGTGCTCAGGACGCACAAGGTCTGGAACAGCCGCGTCTCGACCGGCAAGCTCAACCGCTGGCTCGAAGCCATACTGGCGCACCACCCCCCGCCCGCCGTTGCCGGGCGCCGCCTCAAGGTCAAATATGTCACCCAGGCCAAGACGCGGCCTCCGGGTTTTGTTGTCCAGTGCTCGCGGCCGGATGCGATGCCGCAAAGCTACGTCCGCTATCTCTCGAACAGCCTGCGCGAAGCCTTCGACATGCCGGGCGTGCCGATCCGCATTGCGCTGCGCACCTCGGACAATCCGTTCGCCGGCCGGGCCAAGAAGCGTAACTGAGCTCCAGCGCTCGTCTGATCAGGCCACGGCACGCAAGCCGGCACCCCGCGCATTGCCCGGCAAGGCCTGCCGCGCCGCCTCCAGCAATATGTCTCCGAGGCGGGCCGCCACCGGCTCGGGCTCGGCATCCCGTCGATGCAGGAACAGCGCCATCTTGGGCAGCGCCGGCAGCCCAGCGATCTCCGGCGTCATCGCGCTGACGCTGGCCGGCAGGCCGATGTCGGTGCGGATCGTCAGTCCCAGCCCAGCCGCCACGGCCGCCCAGATGCCGCCAAGGCTCGGGCTGGAGAAGGCCATGCGCCAGGGCAGCCCGGCGCGGTCGAGCGTTTCCGTCGCCACCGTGCGCAGCAGGCACGGTGCTTCGAGTGCCACCAGCGGCAGCGGTTCGCCATCGCGCAGGCTGGTCTCGATGCGCTTTGCCGGGCCGATCCAGCGCATGGGAACATCGGCGACATGCTCGCTGTAGGGCAGCGTCTGGCCGCTGTGCCAGGCGAGCGCGATGTCGAGGCTACCCGACACCACCCTTTCGGCAAGGTCGTGGCTGCGCGCGATCCTGGCCTCGATCTTGACCTTGGGGTGGGCACGGGCGAAGCGGCCGAGAACATCGGGCAATACAGCCTCGCCTAAATCCTCCTGCAGGCCGAGCCGCACCCAGCCTTCCAGTTCGACGTCATGGATCGCCGCGGCCGCCTCGTCATTCAGCTCGAGCAGCCGGCGGGCATAGCCGAGCATGGTCTCGCCGGCCTCCGTCAAGGCCAGCCCACGCCCCGATTTGCGGAAGATCGGCGTCGCTGCCTGCTCTTCCAGCTTCTTCAATTGCGCGCTGACCGCCGAGGTCGACCGGCCGAGCCGGTCGGCGGCCTTGGCAAAGCTGCCCAACTCCATGCCGGTGACGAAACTGCGGAGAACGTCGAGGTCGAAGGTCGCACGTTGCATAGAAATGTCCTGCTTTTCAGGATTAACAGTCAAAAACTTCCTGATTTTAAGGACGAAATTATGGCGCTACAGAGATGCCGTCAAGGTCCAGGCGACTGGGCCACCACGGGAATGAAACCATGTCCGCCATTGTCGACTGCACCGACCAACAGCCAAGACAAATCCTGAAAGACAGCGCTGCAGGCCCCGCCGCAAGGGTGTTCAGCCCCGGCCATCGCTGGAAGGTCCTGGGCATCGGCGTTGCCGCGAACGCAGGTTTTTCGGCCACCTTCTCCGGCATACCGGCAACGGCGGTCGTGCTTCGTCAGGGCTATCACTTAAGCAATGCCGAACTTGGCTTGGCGCTCGGCCTTCTCGGCCTGGGCGTTGCGCTCAGCGAATTGCCCTGGGGCCTGCTCACCGATCGCTGGGGCGATCGCCGCGTGCTGCTGATCGGGCTTGGCGCGACGGCGGCCTGGCTCCTTGCCATGGCCATGCTTGTCGTGCCGACAAAGTCAGGCGTTCCCGATGTCATGCTGCTGTCGGCAAGCCTGCTCCTCACCGGATTGCTCGGGGGCAGCGTCAACGGCTCGAGCGGCCGCGCCATCATGGGCTGGTTCCGGGAAAACGAGCGCGGCTTTGCCATGAGCATAAGGCAGACGGCGGTGCCGCTTGGCGGTGGCCTCGGCGCGCTTGTCCTGCCGTCGCTCGCGCTCGCCTACGGCTTTTCCGCGGTGTTCGGGCTGCTGGCGGGCGCATCGGCTCTCTCCGCCCTGTTTGCCTGGCGTTGGCTACACGAACCGCCGACGGCGGGGCACGCCGTTTCGCCGGCCGCGACCGGACCGGCGCCGCTGCGCAACATCGAAGTCTGGCGCATCGCCACCGCCATCGGCCTGCTTTGTTTCCCACAAGTGGCGGTGCTCACCTTCGCATCGGTGTTCCTGCACGACTTCGCCGGGCTGGGAACAGCGGCGATCAGTGCGAGCCTCGCAGCCGTGCAGACCGGTGCCATGGTCATGCGCGTCTGGAGTGGGCGCTTCACCGACCGCCATGGCAACCGCCGCCAGTTTCTGCGCCTGTTGAGTGCGCTCAGCGCGTTCGCCTTCGCGGTGCTTTGGCTGCTGGTGCTGGTCAGCCCCCCGATGCCGGGCGGCCAGTCTTTCCTGGTTGCCGTCCTTCCCTTGGTGCTGATTGTCGCAGGCATCTCGGTGTCCGCCTGGCATGGCGTCGCCTATACCGAGCTAGCCACCCTTGCCGGCGCCGGCCATGTCGGAACCGCGCTCAGCTTGGCCAACACCTTCGTTTTTGTCGGTTTCTTCCTGGTGCCGGTGGCCATTCCGGGGCTGCTGCACCTCTGGTCCTGGTCAGGCGTCTGGCTGTCGGCCGCCATTTGCGCGCTGATCGCCTGGCCGATCTTCCTGCGGCCGGCGGGTGCAAGGTCAGGCGACGGCGCCGACAATAACAGGCGCGGATAAGGGTGCCCGCCTGGTCATCGGGAATTTTTTCCTGGCCCAGTCCATACCGGGTGTTTCCACCGTTCGATGGAGAACGATTGAAAAACCGAGGCTTAGTACGCCTGCCGAGATCGCGGCGACTGTCGGACCACAGTGCTGCCTGATCTCGAAGTTGTAAGCCAGGACGTGGATGACGACCTGATGGATCATGTAGAATGCGAAGCTGATCTCCCCGCAGAAAACCAGCACACGGCAAGACAGGACGCGGGTCAATGAGCCTGACTGATGTGCGAAGACGTAGACGATGGCGGCGAAGAGTGGATACAGCCCGAATTCGCGATAGGCGACGGACGCCATCAGCGATGCATGATCGGCAAAAAATTGCGTGATCTCGGCATGTACGCATGCCCAAAGCACCAGGCACACCACTGCTGCAACCTGGCAGAACGTCACCCAGTCATTGGAAATGCGCCGGTTCCTGAACAGCTGATAGACGGCTATCCCGGACAGAAATTCCACCATACGCACGGGCGGGAAGAGGTGAACCAGCGACGCATCCGTGACGTAGAGGTCCAGCCAGGGCTTTTCGGAAGGGGGCGGAAATACAGGCCCGGGCAAAGTCGCTGTGAGAGCGATCAGACCAAGGACGGCAAATGTCCAGCCACAGACCACCAGCATGATCTGATTTGGCCGCAAGATCAGAATGAGCGGTAAGGCGAGATAGAAAAACAGTTCGACCGATATCGACCAGGAAACGCCGTTATATGCGTAGGCCGTGCCGTAGGTTGGAAACCAGGAACTCTGCAGTGTGGTTGCCAAGTATGCGGTGAAGAGACTGGTTGGAGGATGACGCGCCACAAGGGCAAGGAAGAAACATAGCATGTGGACGGGCCACAGCCGGAAGAATCTCTGCAAGATGAAGTTTCTTATGTCGCGCCAGCCAAGGAAACGCCCCGAGAAACTGTACGCCAGCACGAACCCTGACAGGACAAAGAAGAACGAAACGGCACAGCCGAGATACATGTCCCGAATGGATCGGGATGCATCGATCCCCAATTCCGTCAGATGGTAGATGAAGATCGACAGAGCTGCGAAGGCGCGCAGCGCCGTCAGATTGAGAAGCGTCGGGCGTGCCGTTGCTTTCGCCGATTGGGCGTCATCCACGGCAATATTTCCCGCGACCGCTGTCATCCGTCCGCTGTGCTGAACCACTGTTTGGAACCAACTGCCATATGGCGGTTCGAATATGGATATCCCGTTAAGCCCATCCTCTGGACCAGCAGACCTACCGGCTCGCCCTGCCAGCGTCGGGTCGTTCGAAGCGACGCGCCGCGCGACGGTTGGCCGCAAAACCGCCCGACTTCCAAACCACGACCTTGAGCCGACTGAGAAAACCCGATCGAACCCGTTAACGTCCCATCAAGGTTAATGCATCATTTTGCTCTCCAGTGGGGTCAGTAGCGTTCCTGGAGAGAGTTCTGTGCATCGACGCGTCTTGAAGCGGCTTGTTGCCGCCGCCGGTGAGAAGAAACGCAATTTTGTGTCTCCTTTCATCATCGGCCTCGGCATCTGGATCGGCTTCCCGACCGTCGCCGCCTACCAGGACATGACCAGCCTGGTTTCCGGCCTCGAATCGCCGACCGCGCGCTGGAATTCCTATGTCGAGAGATCCGTCGCGGGCTCGACCCATGCCGCCGAGATGCCCTTCATCGATTCCGACGTCACCGGCTCGATCTCCGGATCGGGCATTCACCTGGCAGGCGTCGGCAACGTGTCGTTTCGCGGCAAGGGCGGCAAGGTCAGCGGCTCGCCCGACGAGGATCGCGTGGTGCGTGCCGACAAGAAGGGCCGCATCGTCCAGGTGTCTCCCGTCGCGCCGCCGAAGAACTTCAACGCTGGTTCGATTTTCCAGCGGACCTCTTCCCTGATGCGGCCGAGCATGGACGGCGGCCTGAAAATGGCCTTTGCCAAGCCGCAGATCAAAGGCAAGGAAATCCAGATCGCCGCGGAATTCCATGCGCGTGAGGACAAGAAGCCTGATCCCGGCGTGCCGGCCATGCTTGCCGCTTTGGTGAACAACGACCATCCCGACGTCCTGGCGACGGCCTATGCGCAATCCGAGCCGGACTATGCCAAGGCTTCGCCCTTCGAAGCCCTGCTGCAGGACGAGCAGCCCAACAGCGGCCGCTTCATTCCGCCGATGGCCAAGGGCGACCATTGGTGGATCCAGAACCCGCTGCCGGCCAGCGTCTTCTCCAAGCCCGAGCAAAAATGCCTGGCCAATGGCATCTATTTCGAGGCAAGGAGCGAATCCGTTCGCGGCCAGGCTGCCGTTGCCCAGGTCATCCTCAACCGCGTGCGCAATCCGGCCTATCCGAATTCGATCTGCGGCGTCGTCTACCAGAACGATAGCTGGTTCAACCGCTGCCAGTTCTCCTTCGCTTGTGACGGCAGGAAGAAGCGCATCGACGATCCTGCCGCCTACAAGACCGCGCAGGACATCGCCATGGCCGTCACCGCCGGCAAGATCTTCATCCCCGAGGTCGGATCGTCGACCCACTACTATGCCCAATATGTCCATCCGGGCTGGGCGCGCACGATGCAGAAGATGACCAAGATCGGCCTGCATATCTTCTACCGCACCTATGGCGGCGGCTGGAGTTGAGGGGCCCCGGCTGCTGGTCTTTCCGACCGGCCACAGGCTCAATCGGGCAGCCATTGCCGGGGGGATTCGTGCAACGCATCCCCATCATCGCGGCGGGCACGATGTCGCACCTCCTTAATTCATTGATTTTATTGCCTAAAATACATGGCAATGATCTTCCGCCCGTGGCTTGACGGGCGCAAACCCTCTAACTATGTTGCCGGCGACTTTAGAAGCGGACGGACGGTGACGGTCTGACCGGGCAGGGGGGTTGCGATGGCCGACAAGAATGGGCCAGACGGAACCGGAGAAACCGGCCGCGGCAATCAGCATGAAACCGGCATCCGCGACGAGGATCTTGAGCGACGTCGGCGTGAACTTGAAGCATCGCTTGCGACAAGGCTGCCGAACCGGCTCGAGGGGAAAGACGACGCGAAAGCGGGCAGTGCGGCCGGTTATGGCCAGGCGGTCAAGCTCTCCAGCGAATTTATCGCTGGCGTGGTGGTGGGCGCCGGCATCGGCTGGATCATCGACCGTATGGCGGGGACATCGCCGTGGGGTCTGATCGTTTTCCTGCTGCTTGGTTTTGGCGCCGGTATACTCAATGTCATGCGTTCCGCGGGCGTTGTGGCAGAATTCGGACAGGGCGATAAATCGCGCTCTGGCCGGGACGACAGCAAATAGCCGCCCTGGTGCGGCAATGATAATTTGGCCGTACGCGGCATTGACGGGGTTAGAACGTGGCAGCTGACAAGGTCGATCCGATCCACCAGTTCCATATCATCAAGCTGATTCCGATTAACATCGGCGGCTACGACCTGTCCTTCACAAATTCGGCATTGTTCATGGTCGCGACCGTGATCGTCGCGGCCGCCTTCCTCTATCTCACCACATCCAGCCGCAGCCTGGTTCCCGGTCGGCTTCAGTCGATCTCGGAAATGGCCTACGAATTCGTCGGCAACATGTTGCGCGATGCCGCCGGCACGCAGGGCATGAAGTTCTTCCCGCTTGTGTTTTCGCTGTTCATGTTCGTGCTGGTCGCCAATCTGCTCGGCCTGTTCCCCTATTTCTTCACCATCACCAGCCACATCATCGTCACCTTCGGCCTCGCCATCCTGGTGATTGGCACCGTCATCGTCTACGGCTTCATGAAGCACGGTCTGGGCTTCCTCAAGCTGTTCGTGCCGAAAGGCGTGCCCCTCGTGATGATGGTGCTTGTCGTTCCGATCGAGGTGATTTCCTTCGTCTCGCGCCCGATCAGCCTCTCGGTTCGTCTGTTCGCCAACATGTTGGCCGGCCATATCACGCTGAAGGTGTTTTCGGGCTTCGTCGTCAGCCTCTCCGCGCTCGGCGCGGTCGGCGTGGCGGGCTCGATCCTGCCGCTGGCCATGGCGGTGGCGCTGACGGCGCTGGAACTGCTGGTCGCCTTCCTGCAGGCTTACGTCTTTGCGGTGTTGACCTGCATGTACCTCAACGACGCCCTGCACCCCAGCCACTAAATTTCACCGGCGCGTGACGCCAATTACAATCTGCAACGACAACGGAACCACAAGGAGTTTGACATGGAAGTAAATGCAGCAGCTGCAATCGGCGCCGGCATCGCTTGCCTGGGCATGGGTGGCGCGGGCATCGGCCTGGGCAACATCTTCGGTAGCTATCTCTCGGGCGCGCTGCGCAATCCGTCGGCTGCCGATGGCCAGTTCGGCCGCCTGATTTTCGGCTTTGCCGTGACCGAAGCTCTGGGCATCTTCTCGCTCCTGATCGCGCTCCTCCTGGTGTTCAAGTAAGAAACACAGGCTGACGAAGGGGGGCGCATGGTGCGACCTTACCTTATGGACAGGGGAATGAGATGTTCGTGACATCTGCCTTTGCGGAAGAGACCGCGCCCGCCGTGACGGAAGGCGACACGCATTCCGGCACCGGCGTGCCTGCCGAAGCGCACGGCACGTTCCCGCCATTCGATCCGGCGACGTTTCCGTCACAGCTTCTGTGGCTGGCGATCACTTTCGGGCTGTTCTACCTCTTCTTGAAGAAGGTAGCGATGCCGCGCGTTGGCGGCATCATCGATGTCCGCAACGATCGCATCAGCCAGGATCTTGATCAGGCGTCGAAGTTGAAGGGCGAGGCCGATGCCGCCGTTGCTGCTTACGAGCAGGAACTGGCGGAGGCCAAGAAGAACGCCAGCTCGATCGGCCAGCAGGCCGCCGATGCGGCCAAGGCGGAAGCCGAAACCGCGCGCAAGAAGATCGAGTCCGCTCTCGACGAGAAGCTTGGCGAGGCCGAGGCGCGCATCTCTTCCATCAAGGCCAACGCCATGAAGGAAGTCGGCAGCATCGCCGAAGACACCGCTTCGGCGATCGTCGAAGCCCTGGTCGGCGGCAAGGCCAGCAAGGCCGAGATCGCGGCCGCGGTCAAATCCGTGGCCCGGTGAGGAGCGCATCATGGACGCTACATCTCTCGCAACGCTCTGGGCCACGATTGCCCTGATCATCTTCCTTGGCATCGCTATCTACATCAAGGTGCCCGGCCTGATCGCCAAGGCGCTTGATGCCCGCGCCGCCAGAATCAGCAGCGAGCTCGACGAGGCCCGCAAGCTGCGCGACGAAGCCCAGCAATTGCTTGGCCAGTACAAGAAGAAGCGCAAGGAAGCCGAGCAGGAGGCTGCCGACATCGTCGCTGCCGCCAAGCGCGAAGCCGAAATGCTCGCCGCCGAGGCGCACAAGAAGACCGAGGATTACGTTGCCCGGCGCACCGCGCTTGCCGAACAGAAGATCGGTCAGGCCGAGCGCGATGCGGTGGCCGAGGTGCGCGCCAGCGCCGTCGACATCGCCGTCGAAGCCGCCCGCGCGCTGCTCGCCGCCAAGGTCGACGTCAAGGCCGGAGCCGACCTGTTCAAGGCTTCGCTCGCGGATGTGAAGGCCAAGCTGAACTGAGCCGACAAGATTTGAAAATCAAAAAAAGCCGCCCGGGCAACCTGGCGGCTTTTTTGTTGGCGATGCGTCAAAGCGGCTAATCTCCCCCACAAGGGGGAGATCAGCTAAATCGCCGTCCGGCTCAATCCAGTCCGGCCAGGCTCTCTTCTTCCGCCACCTCGGCTCCGCCCAGCCGGAACGGCGCGAACGACACGCGGTGCAGGCGCGCGACCGGGCCATGCGCCTCGATGGCCGTGCGGTGGCGTGCGGTGGCGTAGCCCATATGGACCTCGAAGCCGTAGCGGTCGTGGTGGCTGCCGCAGCCGCACATCATGCGGTCGCGCATCACCTTGGCGACGATCGAGGCGGCGGCGATCGATTGCGAGCGCTGGTCGCCCTTGATCAGCGCACGGCCGTCGCAAGGCAACCCCGGCGGCACGTCGCGGCCGTCGGCCAACGCGAGCTTCGGCCGAACCGACAGCCCGACCAGGGCGCGGCGCATCGCCTCGAGGCTGGCCTTCAGGATATTGCCGCCGTCAATGCCTTCGGCGCTGATCGAGGCCATCGAAACCGCCTGCGCCGAACCAAGAATGCGCAGGAACAGCGCCTCGCGCTGCAAATGGCTGAGCCGTTTTGAATCGTCGAGGCCTTCGGGGATGTTGGCGGGGTCGAGCACGACAGCCGCGGCGACCACAGGCCCGGCCAGCGGACCGCGGCCGGCCTCGTCCATCCCCGCGACCGGCCATAGCCCGTCAGCCATCGCCTTCGTCTCGAAGGAGAAATCGGGTTTCTCGACGATTTCGAAGAGAAGCGGAGAATCGGAACGCGCGCGAGCCATGTTGCGGCGAGGTTCGCATCGGCTCCGATTCTCCGCAAGTCCCTCCGGGTCGGGTGGGGCGCCGGACCGGGAGGGCACCGTCTGCAGGCCGGGGCGGGCCGGACGGGATTTTGTACGCCGTGGCAGGTCAAACCGCCGCGGCGAATTGCGTTCTCAGAGCAGCATCAGCTGCTCCTGGTCCTTTCCGGCGGCGACGAACTGGTCGGTGCGCAGCGTGCGCCGCTCGGCATTGATGCCGAGCCGCTTGGCGGTGATCTCGAAACGGCGGCCGATCTGCCAAGCATAGGGTCCGGCGCCCTTCATGCGCTTGCCCCATTCCGAATCGTAGTCCTTGCCGTCGCGCATCGAGCGGATCAGCGACATCACGTGGCGGTAGCGGTCGGGATAGTGGCGCAGCAGCCAGTCCTTGAAGATCGGGCTGACTTCCAGCGGCAGGCGCAGCACGACATAACCCGCCTCGCGCGCGCCGGCGGCTCGTGCCGAATCGAGGATCCGCTCCATCTCCTGGTCGGTGAGGCCGGGGATGATCGGCGCCACCATGACCGAAGTCGGAATGCCTGCATCCGAGAGCTGCCGGATCGCTTCGAGCCGCTTGGTCGGCGTCGATGCGCGGGGCTCCATCGTCCTGGCCAGCATGCGGTCCATCGTCGTCACCGACAGCGCCACTTTGGCCAGTCCGCGTTCGGCCATGCGCGACAAGATGTCGATGTCGCGCGTCACCAGAGCGGATTTGGTGACGATGCCGACCGGATGGCCGCGCGCTTCCAGCACTTCCAGGATCTCGCGCATGATCCGGTACTGTTTCTCGATCGGCTGGTAGGGATCGGTGTTGGTGCCAATGGCAATGGTGCGCGGCTGGTAGCCGTCCTTCGACAGTTCCTTGTCGAGCAACCGCGCCGCATCCGGCTTGGCGAACAGTTTTGATTCGAAATCCAGCCCCGGCGACAGGCCCATGAAGGCGTGCGTCGGCCGTGCGAAACAATAGACGCAGCCATGTTCGCAGCCGCGATAGGGGTTGATCGACCGGTCGAAGGAAATGTCGGGCGATTCGTTGCGGGTGATGATGGTGCGCGGCTTTTCCACCTGCACCTCCGTCTTGAACGGCGGCAGTTCCTCCAGCGAGCTCCAGCCATCGTCGAAGACATGCCGGCTGACCGGTTCGAAGCGGCCGGACGGATTGATGCCCGCCGAGCGGCCACGGTTGCGGTCCGGACGGATGCGCATGCCACTTTGCTCGATCATCGCATTGGCCATCTCGGCGCGTCCTGCCCCGAAGGCTGCAATGTCGGCACGCACGATCGGTTCCATCTTGGCCCGCTCCCAGGGACTGTCCATGTTGTTTCGAATCGCTCTGTTCATGAAATTATTCCTATTTTGCTGATGAGAACAAAGCAAGAACTTTTTATGCTGCGCCGCAAAAACTGGCGCTGTGCGCGGCTTTCCGCTATTCGGCTAAATATGCTCAGTGTTCTCATCGAAACGCGTAATGACGAGGAGGCTCTCGCCCGCACGCTCGCCTCGCTGATTGGCGGCGCGGTCGAGGGCGTGGTGCGCGACGTCATCGTCTGCGACACCGGCTCCACCGACCAGACGCATCATGTCGCCGAGCATGCCGGTTGCCACTATGTGGCGAGTGGCGGTATCGCATCCGGCATCCGGCAGGCCAAGGGTGACTGGCTGTTGCTGCTGGAACCGGGCGCGCGGCTGGTGGAGGGCTGGATCGAAGCGGTCGTCGTCCACACGGCGAAGCAAACCATGGCGGCGCGATTTTCTCGCGCACGCGGCAGCCGCACACCGTTCCTGGCTCGCGTCTTTTCAGGAAACCGTGCGCTCGCCGAAGGGCTGGTGATCAGCAAGCGGCAGGCCGCGTCCTTGTCGAAGAGCGCCGGCAGCGCCGAGGCTCTGGCACGCGGCCTGGCGACAAAGAGGCTCGACGCCGAGATCTGGGTGGCGCCGCCGAAGCAGCAGCACCGCGCCCCGAAGTGATTTTTTGCATCTGCTCTGTCCATTGTGCATTGCACAAAACCTGACGCGGGGTTAGCCTTTCCCCGAGGTGGATGAATTGGGTTTGGGTCATGCGAGTGGTGGGCACCGATGCGGCATCGGGTGTCGCCCTCATAGAAGAGGACCCGATGAACCTTTCAACCCCTGACAAATCCGGCGCCGCCAGTCTCGAGGCCATTGCGCGCAATGGCAGCCTGCTGCGGCGCATCGCCGTACGCATTCCGACCTATCTCACGGACCTGCGCGAAAACCCTGCCTGGCTGCCGATGTTCATGCTGGCGCGCACCATGCCCGGCCGCCGGATGCATTGGCTGGGGGCAAAGCGCGCCCGTCCCGCCGACACTATTGGGAATACGATGTTTTCCGGTGTCGAGCGTGCAGCGGTGGTCGATGCGCTGCGTTCCGACGGCCTGTTTTCAGGCCTGGTCCTGCCGCCGGAAATCCACGAAGAGATCGCGGATTTCGCGGGGCGCACGCCGTGCTTCGGCAATTTCGACCGTCGTCTCGAATTCATGCCGGGCGAGCATGCGCAGGCCGAGAAACGCCTGGGCCGATCGCTGCTCAGCGGACACTATTTCGAGCGCATCCTTGATTGCCCAGCCGCTCTCGCCATCCAGCGCGATCCGCTGCTTCTCGACATCGCCGCGCACTATCTCGGCGCTCAGGCGAAACTGATCACGACGCGCGTCTGGTGGAGCTTTCCGACCGGCGAGGCTTCGGACGCCGACAAGAACCTTGCCTCGCTCGGCAAATATCATTTCGACCTCGATGACTGGCGCATGCTGAAATTCTTCTTCTACCTCAAGCCTGTCGATGCCGACACCGGTCCGCATGTCTATGTCCGGGGCAGCCATAGGCGCCGCGCCATCAAGCATCAACTGACCCTGCTGGTCGGCCATCCCGCCCAGGAGGTGCTGGACGTCTATGGTGAGCAAAGCCCGGTGACGCTGACCGGAGGGGCTGGCCTCGGCTTTGTCGAAGATCCGTTCGGGTTCCACATGGGCACCGTGCCGGCGCGCACGCCGCGGCTGATGATGGAAGTCGGCTTCGGCGTTTCGCGCCCCTCGCGCCGGCGCTTTCACGGCGAGCCGGTCATCCGGTAAAGGCGGACCGGATCTCCACCGGCATCCAGCGCGCACGTCGCCGGGCAATGCGGCTTGCCCTGCTCTCGGCATCATAGTCCACGGCGACCGGTTCGCGGCTGAACTGCAACCGGTCGTCCAGGGCATTGACGATGGCGATCGCCCTTGGATCCCTGTCATCGGTGGTGACCGCCGCGACGTAGACACCGCAGCCCCGGCAGATCAAATACTCGGCTGTACGCAGTCCGAACCGGTATCTGTGCAATCGGGCTTCGTCCTCGACCGAGACGGTCAATCGTCCGTCCGGATCGGCGAGGGCGCGCGAGCCATGCTTGATGCAGAACGCGCATTGGCAGGCGCGGATTTCGATTTGTGAAGGATCGAGCTTGGTTGAAAATCGAAGGCGTATGTTGCCGCAATGGCATCCGCCGATATGCTCGCTCATCGCATCGTCCTTGTCGTGATCGGCTATGGCCCTTCCACGAAAAGGTACTTTCTCCGGTATCCGGTTTGGAATGGCGTTTCGAAGGCACGAACGCCGTTTCGCCTGGCAAACACGGCGTGAAACCGGGACTTGCCCTCGGCTTTTACGGAGCCGACTTGCCGCGCCGCAGATGTTCGTCCAGGCGCGGCATGATCTCGACGAAATTGCAGGGCATGTGCCGGTAGTCGAGCTGCGCCTTGAGGATACCGTCCCAGGCGTCCTTGCAGGCGCCGGGCGAGCCCGGCAGAACGAAGACGAAAGTGGCGTTGACGACGCCGCCGGTAGCCCGGCTCTGGATCGTCGACGTGCCGATCTTGTCGTAGGAAATGCGGTGGAACACTTCCGAAAAGCCGTCCATTCGCTTTTCGAAGATCGGCTCCAGCGCCTCCGGCGTCACGTCGCGCCCAGTGAAGCCGGTGCCGCCGGTGGTGATGACGACATCGATGGCCTTGTCGCGCGACCACGCCAGCACCGTGTCGCGGATCTTGTCGCGGTCATCGGTGACGATGTCGCGGGCGGCCAGGATGTGGCCGGCCTCGGTGATGCGGTCGGCCAGCGTCTGGCCGGATTTGTCGTCGGCAAGGCTTCGCGTGTCGGAAACCGTCAGCACCGCGATGCGCACGGGCATGAACGAACGGCTCTCGTTAATCCCAGCCATTTCACTCAGCCTCCGATGACATGCTGCGCGTCGCCGCGACGAACCAGTCGGGCTGGCGGCTGCGGATTTCGGCCGCCGCGCGCTTGGCGACATTGCCGGTTTCGAACAGGCCAAAGCAGGTCGCGCCCGATCCGGACATGCGGGAAAAGCCAGATCCGGCCTTGTCAAGCCACGAAAGCGCCCGGCCGATGGCGGGCTGCAGCGCAAGCGCAGCCGGTTCGAGATCGTTGCGGGTGACATCCAGCCAGTTGCGCAGGCTGTGAAAGTCGATGCGGCGCGGCAGCGGCGGCAGGGGCTCGTTGTCGCGGTGGGAAAGGGCCGCGAACACGTCGGCCGTGGAGACCGGCGTGCCGGGATTGACCAGCACCAGTCCCAGCGCCGAGAAATCCGGCACGATCGACAGCGCTTCACCGATGCCGCGCGCCACCAGCGGCTTTGCCGCCAGGCACATCGGCACATCGGCGCCGAGCGAGAGGCCGATCCGCGCCAGTTCGGCGCCGCCCATGTCCAGGCCCCATGTCTGCGCCAGTCCGCGCAGCACGGCCGCCGCGTCGCTCGACCCGCCGCCGACGCCGGAGGCGACCGGCAGGTTCTTTTCCAGCTTTATGGCGACAGATGGGGTGCGCTCGGGGCCGGCCTCCCGTCGCAAGGCATCGCGCGCCTTGAGCACAAGATTGCCGGCGTCGAGCGGAACCGCCGGCGCATAGCGGCCGGACACAGTAAAATCGTCGCTGTCGGCGAGCGCGATCTCGACCCGGTCGCCAAAACGCGTGAACACCGCAAGGCTGTCGATCAGATGATAGCCGTCAGGCCGCCTGCCGGTGACATGCAGCGCCAGATTGATCTTGGCGTGCGCGTGCCAGATGCGCGAACCGATCTCGGTGTCCACGGCGTCAGTCGTATGGAGGATGATGCTCAGTCCTTGGCCAGCCGGTATTCGCCGGTCTTCGGATCCTTGACCAGCGTTCCCATCGCGCCATTGGCCGCCTGCTTTTCGGTGCGCCGCACCTTGGCCGTCACGCGCTCGGCCTCGCGCACGAAGGTGCGGTAGCCGAAATAGGCGGCGACGCCAACGACGGTGAAGAAAATGATCTGCGGCATGCCAAAACTCCTCCCACGCTGGGCCGGCGAAGGCGGCCGGTTGGGTCGGTTAATGCATGTCGCCCAAAACTGTGTTCTGTTTTGGGAAAACGACATGCATAGGACTTCAAGCTTTCATGCTAGACGGTTTTACCGGTTTTTCAAAGCCCGAAGCGAGCCCACAATGCGCGCTCTTCCGCCGCATCGATGACGCCGCTGGCGGCAGCGGCGGCGATATCGGGCGCCGAAAAGCCCTTGCTCGAGCCGAACAGGCCGAAACGGCTGAGGAAACCGCGTGGCGCCGTGACCAATCTCAGCTGGGTCTTCGCCCCGAACCGGGTCTTCAGCACCGTGCGCATGTCGCCGAGCGCATCGACGAGGCCTAGCTCCAGCCCCCTTTTTCCGGTCCAGAACAGGCCGGTGAACAGGTCTGGATCGTCCTTCAGCTTGCTGCCGCGCCGCTCCTTGACCAGATCGATGAAGGTGTCGTGGACCTCGAGCTGCAACGCCTTCAGCCGTTCGACGTCTTCCTTCTTCTCGGGTTTGAACGGATCAAGCACCGCCTTGTTCTGGCCGGCCGTGTGGACACGGCGCTCGACGCCGATCTTCTTCATCAGTTCGGGAAAGCCGAACGAGGCCGAGACCACGCCGATGGAGCCGACGATGGAGGACGGATCGGCAAAAATCTCGTCGCCGGCGACCGCGATCATGTAGCCGCCCGAGGCCGCGACGTCCTCGACGAAGACCAGAACTTGTCTGTTCTTTTCAACCGCCATGTCGCGGATGCGCTTGAAGATCAGCCGCGATTGCACCGGCGAGCCGCCGGGCGAATTGATCGAGATGGCGACTGCCGGCGCGTCGAAGGAAAACGCCTTCTCGATGAGGCCGGCGGTGGAGGCCAGCGACAGATTCTGCCGGAACTGGCCGCCGGCCATGATGGTGCCGTGCAGCCGGATGACCGGAATGGTGACGACGGTGGAGCGCCAGGATTTCGGCAGCAGTCGGTTGAAAAGGCGTTTCACGAGGGCATGGTCTCCGGTCGATGGGTTGCAGGCATGTAGGGATTTCCCGGCCAACGGCAATGCGGAGGCCAGGAATAGCTCAATCTCCAAACAACGAGGCGAGACCGTTGGCGATCATTTCGCTGCGCTCGTCGGGGCCGTTGCCCGATTGCGCGTGAAGCATAAGGGGTGGGCGGATTGCGAGCTTTCCGCGCGCGCCGAGTGCTGCCCGCACGATGATGCGGATCGCGGCTGCGTCGGGGCGAGGGTGGACGGCAAGCATCTCTGCATCGCCGAAACGGCCTGACATCGCGTCGAGGATGGCGCCGAGCTGTTCGGGCCGCGCAATGACGGCAAGTCCGCCGCGCGGCCTGACCACCGCCGCCGCACTGCGGATCCAGCTTTCGAACAGGCCGTCCTCCATGACATGGGCTTCCTTCCGCAGCCGGTCAGGCGTGGCGCGGTCCCGGGCGGCGTTGAAGGGCGGGTTCATGATGACGTAGTCGAAATCATTATCAGCGAGGCCGGCTGCCGCTCGCGCCCGGCCGGATACCGTGACATCGGCGATAAGCACGGACGCACGATCGCTGAGATGGGCATTGCCGGGATGAGCAAGGGTGGCCGCGGCAAAGGCCGCCATTTCCGACGCACGTTCGATCAGCACGGCCTGGGCAGCCGGACAGCGCGACAGCACGGCAAGGCCGGCAGCGCCGGCGCCGGCGCCGAAATCGGCGAGGCGTCCGTCGAACGAGGATGGCACGGATGCCGCCAGCATCATCGCATCCATGCCGGCGCGGTGGCCGCCATGCTTGGGCTGCACGAGCCAGAACCGGCCGCGATGGAAGGCATCGACCGTATGGGCCGGCGTGTCCGGGCCAAGGGTGTCAAGGGCAGGGGCGGCTGGCGCGGCCGACATTATTTTGTGCGGATCTCGTTGGCGATGCCGGCGTCCGTGAGGATGCGACGTGCTGCATCGGCCTGGTCAGCGTCGACCATGACGCGCTTCTGCAAAAGACCGATCGACCCTTCGAGAATGCTCATATTCTGATCGGCGACGAAGCAGGCAATGCCGGCGTCGCGCATCAGCGATTCGACAAAGGAGATGATGACGGCATCGTTGGTGCGGACAAGCTCTATCATCGTATGAAACTCGCAGTTTGCGCTATGGATGTAAACGGGCAGGGGATTCCGCGGCAGAGCCTCGCTTCCTGCCGGATCGTTAACAAGCTGTCACCGGCGCCGCGCCAATTCGCCACTTGCCGTGGCCGTGTCCGCCGCCCTAGAGTCCGTATCGGGACTAAGGGTGCCGTCGCACGCGTTATACCAAGGCGGGAGTGATTGTCGTGGGTGTCGTTCTCAACATCGAAAACGGGAAGCGGGAACCCGCCTCCATCAAGGATCTCATCGATCTGACGGCTGCCGATATGGGCCGCGTCAACGAATTGATCCTGTCCAAGGCCGGCTCCGACGTCGAGATGATCCCGGAGGTTGCCAACCATCTGATCTCGTCCGGCGGCAAGCGGCTCAGGCCGATGCTGACGCTCGCTGCCGCGCAGATGTTCGGCTATGCCGGCGAGGGCCACGTCAAGCTCGCCACCTCGGTCGAGTTCATGCATACGGCGACGCTTCTCCACGACGACGTCGTCGACGAGAGCGGCATGCGGCGCGGCAAGAAGACCGCCCGCATGATCTGGGGCAATCAGGCGAGCGTGCTGGTCGGCGACTTCCTGCTCGGCCAAGCCTTCCGCATGATGGTCGATGTCGGTTCGCTCGAAGCGCTCGACATCCTGTCGAGTGCGGCCTCGATTATCGCCGAGGGCGAGGTGATGCAGCTTGCCGCCGCCAAGAACCTCGAAACCACCGAGGATGAGCACTTCGCCGTCATCAAGGCCAAGACCGCGGCGCTGTTTTCGGCCGCCGCCGAAGTTGGACCGGTCATCGCCCAGGCAACCCGCAATGATCGCGCCGCACTTCGCTCCTACGGCATGAATCTCGGCCTTGCCTTCCAGCTCATCGACGATGCGCTGGACTATGGCGGCACCAGCAAGGATCTCGGCAAGAATGTCGGCGACGATTTCCGCGAGGGCAAGGTGACCTTGCCGGTCATCCTCGCCTACCGGCGCGGCACCAAGGCCGAGCGCACCTTCTGGAAGCGCGCGATCGAGGACAATGTCGTCGACGACGCCGGCCTGGAAAAGGCGATCGGCCTGATGACCCGTCACGGCGCCATTGCCGACACGATCGGCCGCGCCCGGCATTTCGGCGAGATCGCCCGCGACGCGCTGGCGCCGCTGGAGGAAACGTCGCAGAAATCGGCGCTGATCGACGTCATCGATTTTTGCATCAGCCGGGTGAACTGAACGGCGTCACTTCGGCGTCGGCTACTTTCCCCGGCAGGACCATTGCGGCGAGCAGGCTGATCACGATGCCTGCCGCCGCAAGCCAGAAGGCCAGCTCTATGCCGTCGGCGATGGCGGTCTTCAGTGCATCGCCCGTCAATCCGGCAATGTGGCTGTTGGCGACGGCGATCAGCGTCGCCATGCCGATGGCGTTGCCAATGTTGAGCGTCGTGCAGGCCATGCCTGAGGCAACGCCCTGTTCGTCATGCGCGACGCCTGAAGCGGCCGCGATCCACATCGCGGTCCAGACGATGCCTTGGCCGACACCGGAGATGATCAGGCCCGGAACGAGGGCGGCATAGCTGCTCTCGGCCGACGCGCCAAGGACCATGAAGGCTGTGCCGGCCGCCCCGATAACCATGCCGCCAACCAGGGTCGAGCGTGTCGAAAAGCGCGTCGCCAGCCGCTCGCCGAGCTGCGTGCCGGTGGCGATAGCGATCGATGGCACCAGGAAGGCGAGGCCGGTCTCCAGCGCGGTGAAGCCATGCACGGTCTGCAGCAGCACGGTGAGGAAATAGGGCAAGGCCCCGAACGTTCCCATGTAGAGGAAGGTGATCGTCATGCCAGCGACCAGGCTGCGGTTGCGGAACAGGCGCAGCGGCATAAGCGGGTCGGCGCTCCGTGCCTCGATCACGGCGAAGACTACCAGGAAGAATGCCGCCAACAGGGCGCTGGTGAGGATTGTCGGTGACGTCCAGCCATAGTCCGGTCCCTGAACCAGCGTGAAGACCAGCAGCGTGGCGCCTGCGGTGACGGTGAGCGCGCCGGGCAGGTCGAAATTGCGATGCGCCTGCCGCTTCGGATCACGCGGGATGATGGCAAAGGCGGCGGCGATGGCGATCCCGGCCAGCACCACATTGACATAAAACACGGCCGGCCAGCCGAAGGCGCCGGTCAAAAACCCTCCCGCCAGGGAGCCGAGGGTCAGGCCGCTTGCCCCGGCGCCGCCCCAGACAGCGAGTGCCCTGTTGCGCTCCGGTCCCTCGGTGAACAGGCGGTTGACCAGCGACAATGTCGCCGGAAACAGGAAGGCAGCGCCGATGCCTTGCACGGCGCGCGCCGCGATGATGACCCCGGGCGACCAGGCGAGGCCGCCAAGCAGCGAGGAGAGCGCGTAGAGCCAGAGCGCGAAGATGAAGACGCGGCGTTGGCCGACCAGGTCTGCGGCGCGGCCGCCAAACAGCAGGAAGCCGCCGGTGAAGACCGTGTAGGCGCTCACCACCCATTGCAATGTCTGGCCGGAAAAGCCGAGGCCCGAGCCGATCTCCGGCAGCGCCACGAAGACGATGTTGAGGTCGAGCGCGATGATGAGCTGGGCGAAGGCGAGCAGCGCCAGCGTGGCGCCGCGCCCGCTGCCGGCCGCCGCTCGAGTTGGCGCGATATCGAGCGCCGCGTCTTGATTGAGTGAACTCATGTCAGTCTCCGGTTTGCGATTCTTTATCGATTGACAAAGAATTGGAATTTGCAATCCGGAGTCAAGCGGATTATTTGTTGATCGATAAAAAATGGAGTTGGCGATGGCGGGCAGGCCAAGGGAGTTCGATCGTGATCAGGCGCTTGAGAAGGCGCAGGATGCCTTCTGGGCGCGCGGCTACGAAGGCACCTCGATGGCCGATCTCGTCTCGGTGCTCGGCATCGCCTCGGCGCGCATCTACGCGGCCTTTGGTTCCAAGGAGGATTTGTTTCGGGAAGCGGTCGGCCTCTATGAGGCCAATGAAGGCGGTTTTGCCACGCGAGCCCTGGCGGAAGAGCCGACCGCCCGGCGCGCCATCGAGCGGATGCTGCGCGAGGCCGTCGAAACCTACACAAAGCCGGGGCGGCCGCAGGGCTGCATGGTGGTATCGGCCGCCACCAACTGCGCCGTCGAGAATGACCGTGTGCAGGAGTGGCTGGCACAGCACCGCCGCGCGCGCACGGTATCGATCGTCGAGCGGCTGAACGAGGCTGTTCGGGACGGCGAACTGAAACCGGGTACGGATGCCGAGGTGCTGGGCGATTACTACGCCACGCTCATGCACGGGCTTTCGGTACAGGCGCGTGACGGCGTACCAAACAAGCGCCTGCACGATCTCGTCACTGTCGCCATGCAGGCGTTGGACGCAAGGTTGGCAGGGCGCCCCTGAATGCCGGTACCGTTTCGCCAGGCAGTTGTGGAAGCCGGTCTCGCTGTCTCGACAAGCGGCCCTTCCGCAAATTATCTATAAAACATGGCAAAGGGCACGGACGACACCATCGCGGTGCGCATCAGCAAGGTGCTGGCGGACCGCATCATCTCGGGCGCGATCGAGCCTGGCGCCCGGTTGCGCCAGGATCATGTCGCCGAGGAGTTCCACACCAGCCATGTTCCGGTGCGCGAGGCGTTCCGCCGGCTGGAAGCGCAAGGCCTTGCCGTCAGCGAGCCGCGCCGCGGCGTGCGCGTCGCTGCCTTCGATCTCGGCGAGGTCAAGGAAGTGGCTGAAATGCGGGCAGCCCTCGAAGTGCTGGCGCTGCGCCATGCCGCGCCACATCTGACGTCAGCCATTCTCGATCTTGCCGAGGAAGCCACCAAGGCCGGCGACAAATCCCGCGATGTCCGGTCATGGGAAGAAGCCAACCGCGCCTTTCACCGGCTGATCCTGGCGCCATGCGCCATGCCCCGCCTGCTCGCCACCATCGACGATCTGCATGCGGCCAGCGCCCGCTTCCTGTTCGCGGCATGGCGTTCGGAGTGGGAGACGCGCACCGACCAGGACCATCGGGCGATCCTGACCGCCTTGCGGCAAGGAAACACCGAATCGGCCGCCGCGACGCTGGGCCGGCATGTTCAATGGATTGGCGGCAAGCCGGTCCGGACGGCCTCCGGCGCGACGCGCGAAGCCTTCGCGATCGTGGGTTGATGCCTGTCGCCCAAAGTGGCCCCCCGGTTTTGGGAGAACGACATGCCTGAAGTGATGATCTGAAGCGCGTCACGCCGCAGGTCAGACGGTCTTTGTCGTGGGAAGGCTTGCTATCCCAGCAAAAATGTGGATTCGATAATAGATCGAAAACAGAAATTATCTATAATTTTAAATCGAGCGAAGGAATACCCATGACAGACATCGCATTCGCGTCCAGCAAGCCGTCCTTCAGCCCGCTCCGGCTCCAGGATCGCTCGCTCACCTGGCAGGTCGGAGCTGTCGTGCTCGGCACGCTGTTCCTGGCGCTGTCGTCCTACATCGAAGTGCCGATGGTGCCGGTTCCAGTGACCATGCAGACCTTCGCGGTGACGCTCATTGGCGCCCTCTATGGCTGGCGGCTTGGCGCGGTCACCATCGCGGCGTGGCTTGTCGAGGGTGCTGCCGGCTTTCCGGTGCTGGCCGGCGGCGCCGCCGGCGTGGCGCATTTCGTCGGCCCGACCGGCGGCTATCTCTTCGCCTTCCCGGTTGTCGGCGCGCTGGTCGGCTGGCTGGCCGAACGCGGCTGGAACGGCAACAGGGTGGTGCTTGCCTTCGTTGCCATGCTGCTCGGCAATCTTGCCTGCCTGGTGCTCGGCACGGCATGGCTTGCCGTCATGATCGGCACTGAGAAGGCCATCACCTTCGGCTTCCTGCCGTTCATCGTCGGCGGATTGCTGAAGTCGGCGCTTGGTGCTGCGACGCTCATGGCGCTTCGCGGCGGCAAGGCCAAGCCGGCCAATTCGTGACGATCAGGCTGCGCGCCCACCACCTCCTTTGCCTGCTCACCTATGTGGGCAAGGGATACAGCCCCGCTTTCACCGCCAATTACGACGCGGTCGCGGAGCGCCTGAGCCGGGGCGAGGACATCCTCCTCGTTTCCGGCCCGGACGACATCTGCGCGCCCTTGCTCGATGAGCAGGAACCGCATTGCCTCAACGAGAGCGTCATCGAACGGGACCGGCTTGCCGCACGCGATGTCGGGGATCTGCTGGCCCGGCCAATCCAGGCCGGCGTCCGCGTCGATCTCGACGCGGCAATCCTGACGCGGATGCGCCAGGCGTTTTCTGTCGGTGGCGTGCGCAAGGCTTGCGACGGCTGCGAATGGAACGAGCTGTGCAGCGCGATAGCGGCCGGCGGCTTTGCCGATACGAAGGTGCAGCGATCCGTCGCGCCGGGAGAGCGTGGACCTTGACGCGGGCTTTTCCGCGGTCGAAAGTCGCCTTCAGCCATGGTTTGTTAATCGGCTGACCCGATTGTGAATTTCAGGCGGATTGAAGCGCGACCCCAAAAAGGCCATGCTTTGCCCGGAAAGATCGAGTCTACGTCGATCCCGCTGATGCGGAGATGGCGCCTGGCTGAAAGGGATACGATGCAGCAAGGACGTGCGCGCTGGCTGACAAGGCTGGCAATTGTGACGGGCATGGCGATCTCGGCTCTGCCGGCCTATGCCAAGCAATCCACCGAACCGGTCAAGATCTCGTCGTTCTCGGGCGCCTATCTGGCCGCCCGGATCGCCGAAGGCGACAATGATCTCGACAGCGCCATCGCCTACTACAAGCAGGCCCTGGCCTTCGATCCGAGTGACACCGGCCTGCAGCAGAGCCTGATGCTGTCGCTGATCGCGCAAGGCCGCTTCGACGAATCCCTGGTCTATGCCGACAAGCTCAAGGAAGTGCCCGATGTCGAGCGCTTCTCGCGCCTGGCACTGGCGGTCGATTCCTTCCACAAGAAGGATTTCACCAAGGCGCAGTACTGGCTCAAGCTGTCGCTGGAGTCCGATCTCGACCGGTTGATCTCCGGCGTCATGTCCGGCTGGGCGCAGCAAGGCGCTGGTGAAGCCATGGATGCGATGGCTTCCATCGACAAGCTGCAGGGCCCTGACTGGTTCGGTCTGTTCAAAGCCTTCCACCGCGCCCTGATCGCCGATGCATCCGGCATGCCTGAGAAGGCCGAGGCGATCTACGCCGCAACGCTGCAGGACACGACCGCCGGCGGCGCGGCGCCCGAAACCTGGATGCGCAATGCGCAGGCCTATGCCTCGTTCCTGGCCCGCAAGGGCGACAAGGCCAAGGCGATTTCGGTACTCGACCAAGCCGAGGCGTTTTCGCCGGGCAAGCTGGAAATCGTCGCCTTGCGCGACAGGATCGCCAAGGGCGACAAGATCCCGCCCTTCGTCTCCGGTCCGTCCGACGGCGCTTCCGAAATCCTGCTCGATCTCGCCACCGCGCTCAACCGTGGCGGCGGCGAACCGTTCGTCCGCCTTTATCTGCAATACGCGCTCGCCCTGAGGCCTGACAGCGATGCGGCTCTCGTGCAGCTCGCTGCCGTCGCCGAACAGCTGAAGGACGGCGAGGGCGCCATCGCGCTCTATCGGCGGATCCCTGATTCTTCGCCGCTGAAGGAGCTGTCGGACCTGCAGCTCGGCCTCAACCTTGCCGATCTCGACCGCCATGACGAGGCGATCACCCATCTGAAGGCCTTCGTCGACGCCCATCCCAACGACATGCGCGCCTATCTGGCGCTTGGCGGGGTCTATTCCTCGAAGGATGATTTCCGCTCGGCCGCCAACCTCTACGACAAGGCCGTCGAGGTGCTGAAGACGCCGACCGCGGCCAACTGGAACATCTTCTATCAGCGCGGCATCGCCTACGAGCGGCTGAAGGAATGGCCGAAGGCCGAGCCCAATTTCCGCAGGGCGCTAGAACTGCAGCCCGACCAGCCGCAAGTGTTGAACTATCTCGGCTATTCCTGGGTCGACATGAACACCAACCTCAAGGAAGGCCTTGCGATGATCCAGAAGGCCGTCGACCTCAGGCCGAGCGACGGGTACATCGTCGATTCGCTGGGCTGGGCCTATTTCCGCCTCGGCAGGTTCGACGACGCGGTGCGCGAAATGGAACGCGCTGTATCGCTGAAGCCGGAAGATCCGGTTCTGAACGACCATCTCGGCGATGCCTACTGGCGCGTCGGCCGCAAGCTGGAAGCCACCTTCCAGTGGAATCAGGCGCGTGACCTGAAGCCCGATCCCGATGTGCTGGCCACCTTGCAGCAGAAGCTGATGAAGGGCCTGCCGCCGATCGAATCCAACACGGCGCAGGAAACCCCCAAGGTCAAGCCCGAGCCGGTGCCTGCCCCGAAGGGGTGAAATCGGCTTTTCGGAATGCGAACGGGGCTCTTTTCAGGGCCCCGTTTTCGTTTGGAGTGGCGCGCCGCCCTCAGAGTAGTTTGCGATAGACGACGAAGCCGGAGCGTTCGCCGACCTTGTCATAGAGCTTCATGGCGGTTTGGTTGGTTTCGTGCGTCAGCCAATACACTCGGCCGGAACCAGCGGCCTGGGCACGCTCATAGACGCCTTCGATCAGCGCCCGGCCGATGCCTATTCCACGCGAAGCCTGCGTAGTGAAAAGGTCCTGCAGATAACAGTTCGGTGCGATCGCGGTCGTACTGCGGTGAAAGAGATAGTGCACAAGGCCGAGAAGCTGTCCCTGGCTTTCGGCCACCAGCGCGTAGACCGGCTCATAGGCGTCGAAGAAGCGCGACCATGTCATCGCGGTGATCTCGCTTGCCAGCGCCGTCTCGCCCGAGCGGCCATAAAATGCGTTGTAGCCGTCCCACAGCGGCAGCCATCGGTCGAAATCCTGTCGCGTGACCGGGCGGATGATGGAGTTGGGCATGGTTGGACCTGTCGTCTTTGCTGTGGGGATCGAACAGACCGCAGGCATCTGAGGCGGGCAATGGGCCAGCCTTCCGCAAAGCTTTCAACAGCGTATGAGCATCTCCAGCGCGACCGCATCCGGCGCGCCTTGCTTGACGCTTTGCCGTCGTGTCTCTAGGACGTGCCGGCAAGCTAGCCTTTGCTGTCGAGGCCACCCGTGACGATTGAAATCCCCGCCCATATGCATCCCAGCCGCTCGTTCCAGGGGCTGATCCTGACCTTGCACAATTACTGGGCGGCCTATGGTTGCGTCATCCTCCAGCCCTATGACATGGAGGTCGGCGCCGGCACGTTTCATCCAGCAACGACGCTGCGCGCGCTCGGGCCGAAGCGCTGGAACGCCGCCTATGTCCAGCCCTCGCGCCGCCCCAAGGATGGCCGCTATGGCGAAAACCCGAACCGGCTGCAGCATTATTACCAGTACCAGGTGATCCTGAAGCCGAACCCGCCGAACCTGCAGGAGCTTTATCTCGGCTCGCTGGCGGCGATCGGCGTCGACCCGCTGCTGCACGATATCCGCTTTGTCGAGGACGACTGGGAAAGCCCGACGCTGGGTGCCTGGGGGCTCGGCTGGGAATGCTGGTGCGACGGCATGGAAGTCTCGCAGTTCACCTATTTCCAGCAGGTCTGCGGCATCGAATGCGCGCCGGTGGCGGGCGAGCTGACCTACGGGCTGGAGCGGCTGGCCATGTATGTGCAGGGTGTCGACAATGTCTACGACCTCAACTTCAACGGTCGTGAAGGCGCCGACAAGGTGACCTATGGCGACGTCTTCCTGCAGGCCGAGCAGGAATATTCACGCCACAATTTCGAATACGCCAACACGGCGATGCTGCTCAGGCACTTCGAGGACGCCGAGGCCGAGTGCAAGGCGCTGCTTGAGGCCGGCGCGCCGGCCTCGAACGATAATCTGCCGATGCACAAGATGGTCTTCCCGGCCTACGACCAGTGCATCAAGGCCAGCCATGTCTTCAACCTGCTCGACGCACGCGGCGTGATCTCGGTCACCGAGCGGCAGAGCTACATCCTGCGGGTGCGCAACCTGGCGAAAGCCTGCGGCGAGGCGTTTCTGAAGACGCAGGCCGGCGGATTGGCGGCTTAGCCAGCTGCTTTCGAGAGGGCGGCGGACGCGCTGATCGGCGGAACGTTCTGACCGGCGGCACCGTCGATCGTCCTTAACGCTTGCCGCACGCCCGGCATTGAGAAGGCGCCATGGACCTGCGCGGTGAAGCAGGCGCTGAGCGCGAGGATCTGCAGAAGTCTCGATGCCGTTTTCATGGTCGTTCAGCCAATAGTTCCCTGCCTGAGCGTGGGTCGCTCCAGCGCCGCGTTTGGTTCATGGAAATCTTTGATCCAAGGACGGGCCGGATCGCTGCGGCCCGACAGGGCGGTCAAAATTTCTGGAAAGGGTGACAGCGGCCAGCCGAGTTGCTATGCCCTCTTTACCTCCCCCTGGATGGGGGAGGTCGCCGCGAAGCGGCGGGTGGGGGTGCTGGCGCGACTTTCCATGCCGAAACTCGATCGGTTCAAGCTGCAGTCCGCGCAACGGCTTCGTGCGGCAATGATCGACGAAGAACGCATTTTGTGGCGGCATCTGTGGCGCATTCCGGTCGAAGGCACTCATTTCCGCAGGCAGGCGTCGGTTGGCATCTACTTCCCGGATTTCATCTCACACCGACTGAAGCTGATCATCGAGGTGGACGGAGCCCATCACAGCTTCGATGACCAGCAGCGCCATGACGAGCGTCGAACAAAATGGTTCGAGAGCCAGGGTTATCGCGTCGTCCGCTTCTGGAACCATGAAATCAAAAACGAACTGGATTCCGTGCTCGATACGATTTATGCGGCGGTGGAAGAACGAAAATCCCACCTTGGCCCGCGAGACGCCGAAGGCGCTTGAGACCGAGACGCCGCCACCCCACCCCGGCGCTAACGCGCCGACCCTCCCCATCAAGGGGAGGGTGAGGAGCTAACCATGCCTGACCTGCTTCTAGAACTTCGCTCCGAGGAAATCCCCGCGCGCATGCAGCGCAAGGCGGCGGGTGATCTCAAGAAGATGCTGACCGACGGTCTGGTCGAGGCGGGTCTGACCTATGAGGCGGCGCGCGAGTACTGGACGCCGCGGCGTCTGACGCTCGACATCAGGGGGCTGACGGCACGCTCGAAGGACATCCGTGAAGAAATCAAGGGACCGTCGACGACGGCGCCCGAGCAGGCGGTCCAGGGGTTCCTGCGCAAGGCAGGCCTGTCCTCGGTCGCCGAGGCGCATGTCCATTCCGACCCGAAGAAGGGCGACTTCTATGTCGCCCACATTTCGAAGCCGGGCAGGGCGGCCGAAGAGATCATCGCCGAGCTGGTGCCGGGCATTATCCGCAATTTCCCCTGGCCGAAGTCGATGCGCTGGGGGCCGGCCTCGGCCAAGCCCGGCTCGCTGCGCTGGGTGCGGCCGCTGCAATCGATCCTGTGCACCTTCGGCCCTGAGACCGAGGAACCTGTCGTGGTCGATTTCGAGATCGACGGCATCCGCTCCGGCAACATCACCTATGGCCACCGCTTCCTGGCGCCGGGCGAAATCACCGTGCGCCGTTTCGACGACTATGTGAGCAAGCTTGAGGCCGCCAAGGTCGTGCTCGATGCCGATCGGCGCAAGGAGATCATCCTCGCCGACGCCCGCAACCTCGCCTTCGCCAACGGGCTCGACCTGGTCGAGGACGAAGGCTTGCTGGAAGAGGTGTCCGGGCTGGTCGAATGGCCTGTCGTGCTGATGGGCGAGTTCGAGCAGGCGTTCCTCGCTATTCCGGCGGAGGTGATCCGGCTGACAATCCGCGCCAACCAGAAGTGCTTTGTCACGCGCCCGCAAGGCGAAGGCGAGGCGCTGTCCAACCGCTTCATCCTCACCGCCAACATCGAAGCCAAAGACGGCGGCAAGGAGATCGCGCACGGCAACGGCAAAGTGGTGCGCGCGCGTCTCTCCGATGCGCTCTATTTCTGGACGACCGACCAGGGCGATCTGCCTGATCTCGGCCAGCTCGAAGCATCGGCTGAAAAGTTCGGGCTCGATCTGAAAAAGCCGCTCGACCAGCGCATGGCCCGCCTCGATCATCTCGGCGTGACCTTCCACGCCAAACTCGGCACGCAGGGCGAGCGCGTGGAGCGGATCAAGCGGTTGGCGGAGGAATTGGCGCCGATCGTCGGCGCCGATCCTGCGCTCGCCGCTCGCACAGCCGTTCTCGCCAAGGCCGATCTGCAGACCGAAGTGGTCGGCGAGTTTCCGGAACTGCAGGGCGCCATGGGCCGCAAATATGCGTTGCTCCAGGGCGAGCATCCGTCCGTGGCCGCGGCCATCGAGGAACATTACAAGCCGCAAGGTCCGTCCGATTATGTGCCGAGCGATCCGGTGTCGGTCGCCGTAGCCCTCGCCGACAAGCTCGATACGCTGGTCGCCTTCTGGGCCATCGATGAAAAGCCAACGGGGTCGAAGGACCCGTATGCGCTGAGACGAGCGGCGCTGGGTGTGGTCAGAATCGTAGTGGAAAACGGGGCTGGGCTTGAGCTTGCTACCGTCACGTCGCCTCACTTTCGCCAGTTGAGACGACAGGAGGCGCATGTTGCCACTCGTGAGCGCCTAAAGAAAGTCAAAGCAGCGTCTGATCAAAGCACCATATCAATGGTTGGCAGTGACGGCGCAATGTCGGTCACCAGAACGATGGGAGGGCGACAGATTGATGAAGGTGCTCTTGACCTCCTGTCCTTCTTCCACGACCGCCTCAAAGTCTACCTCCGCGATCAGGGCGCCCGCCACGATCTCATCGACGCCGTCATCACGCCGCAGTCCGACGACCTCTTGCAGATCGTGCGACGCGTCGAAGCGCTCGGCTCCTTCCTTGATACCGAGGACGGCAAGAACCTGCTCGCCGGCACCAAGCGTGCGGCCAACATCCTGGCTGCCGAAGAGAAGAAGAAGACGGCGGTCGCCGAAACCGTTGAGCCGGCTTTGTTCAAGGAGAATGCCGAGAAAACGCTGTTTGCGGCGGTGAATCAGGCCGAGAAGCAAGCCGGCGAAGCGATTCAAAACGAAGACTTTTCGGCCGCCATGCTGGCGCTTAGCGCGTTGCGCGAACCCGTTGATTCATTCTTTGAAGGTGTTCTCGTGAATGATGAAGACCTGGCGGTGCGAGCCAACCGTCTGGCGCTTCTCACGCGCATCCGCGCGGCGACGGGTCAGGTCGCGGATTTCTCGAAAATCGCCGGCTGAGCGCCCAGGAAAAATATCTCTCAGCCGGCCGTTCGAGCCGGCTTACAGTCATATGACGATGATCTCTCCGTGGCAAAAGGGACATGTTCCCCAACCCAACGGAGGCTTCCATGAATTCCGATCACGACATCGAAGTGACTGAAGAAACCTCGGCCGCCGCCGAGGCGCTTGAATCCGCTTCCGAAACCGCTCTCGATCATGCCGCCGCTGCCACGGTCGAAGCCGCCGACCACTCCGACGATGAGGACGGCGACGAAGAAGAAGGCGACGACGAAGACGGCGAAGAGTCTGACGAAGACGACGCCGATGATGCCGTAAAGGCTGAAGGCGATGACGCTGAAGGCGAAGAAGAATCCGAAGACGGCGAGTCCGAAGAAGACGACGACAAGGAAGAAGCGGCCTGAGATTTCAATCCGGCTCTGTCGAGAAGAGGGGCGGCGCATCAGCGCCGCCCTTTTTGTCCATCTTCCCGGACACTGACTTGTCAGTTGTCCCGGATGCTGACTTGTCAGTCTTCCAGGATGCTGACGCGCACGCTGTTTTCATAGACGTCGACCTGGATCAGCGGTTCGCCATTGACGATGGCGCGCTTGGTCGACGAACTCATCGCGCCGGGGCGCTCCAGCATGCGCTGCAGGTCGGCGCGCGCGTCGTTGGTCGTGAACCACTCATCACCCTGGTCGTCTCTGTCGCGGCGATGGAACTTGTGCCAGTTGGCGCGATCCTGGCGCACCATCTGCGCGGCGTTGTCCAGCGCATAGCCATCGCTCGCCTGATGATCCCTGTCGGAAATGCGCGCGACATAGGATCCCAGCATGTCGTCGGCTTGCGCCGCACTGGCGGCCAGCAGCGACGCCAGCAGAAGCCCGGCCACGGTAACGGTCTTGGATAGTCTCATGATCAACCCCCTTTTAAACGACGAAGCCCGTCTGTCAGAGCCGCCCCTTTGCCTTAAGCACTTGGCTAAATTCAGGCGGCGGCGTCCAGCGAGATGTGCCGCACGAACTCGCGCGGCAATGGTGCGCCGGGCGCCGGAGTGCCGTCAAGCTGTCAACGATCTGGCCAGTCCGGCCGTTTGCCGGCCGCTACTTGACCTTGCCGACGCCGGAAGCGGGCATGGTCGATGCGGCCGGTTTCTTCTGCGTGTTCGATGCCGGAGCGGCCGAGGCGGTCGCCTTGGCTGGAGTGGGGGCAGGGGTGGTGGCCGCGGCTGGTGCCTTGCCTTGCACCGGTGTCGAGAAGTCGCCGCCGACGACGCCGCCGCGAATGATCATCGGGCCTGGCATGAAACCGTGCCGTGCCTCGGGCGCGTTGGGGATCGCCGCCACCTTCTCATAGGTGACGTCAGGCTCGCCGAGCGCAACGACGGACATCACATCGCTTGCCTTCGTGTCATCCGCCTTCAGGGTCAGGACGGAGGGCGTTGTGGCCGGCGCGCCGGGAAAGACCAGGGACGAGGCCTGAGCTTCGCCGATCAACGCCAGGGTGATGATACCCAGCAGGATACGCACAGACACGATGACCACTCCCCTTCGCCCAAGCCCGAATGGTAGTCGACCGGAATTGATGCCGGCTTTCGCGGAAACGTAGCATTTTAGGGATTGATAAATCGCCAAGACGCTCTCTTGCCGAACAGCCGGCTTGCCCAACAGCCGCCATCGTACTACGCAGCCGGCATCTGCGAGGTGACGAGAGTGGCTGAGATACTTGCCGCCGGCGAGGCGTTGGAGCGGGCACTGGCGCTGCTCGAAGGCGGCGATGTCGTCGCCATCCCGACGGAGACCGTCTACGGGCTTGCCGGCGACGCCACCAACGGCATTGGCGTGGCGCGCATTTTCGAGGCCAAGGGTCGGCCGCGGTTCAATCCCTTGATCGCCCATGTCGCTGACATGGCGATGGCCGAGCGCATCGCGGTGTTCGATCCATTGTCGAAGAGACTGGCACAGGCGTTCTGGCCGGGTCCGCTGACGCTGGTGCTGCCGCAGCGGCCCGGCAACGGCATCCACCCGCTGGTCACGGCCGGGCTCGACACGATCGCTCTGCGCATGCCGAGGGGCTTTGGCGGCGATCTCATCGCAAAACTCGGCCGGCCGCTTGCCGCACCCAGCGCCAATTCATCGGGCAGGATCAGCGCGACGACGGCGCAAGCGGTGGCAGCCGATCTCGGCGCACGCATCAAGCTGGTGGTCGATGGCGGCGCGACGCCGGTCGGACTGGAATCGACCATCGTCAAGGCCGAAGGGGCAGGATTGCGCCTGCTTCGTCCCGGCGGCATCGCCGCCGAAGAGATCGAGGCGGCCATCGGCATGACGCTGTTGCGCGGCGGCACCGCCGGCGTCGAGGCGCCGGGCATGCTTGCCTCACACTATGCGCCGGGCGCGGCGATGCGGCTCAATGCTGATACGGTTGGTGAGGGCGAGGCGCTGCTTGCCTTCGGCGGTCAGCGGGCCGAAGGATGGCGGCATGCAGCCGCCTTCCTCAATTTGTCCGCATCAGGCGATCTGCGCGAAGCGGCGAGCAATCTTTTCGCCTATATGCAGGATCTCGATCGCAGCGGCGCACACACCATCGCTGTCGAGACGATTCCCTTCGACGGGCTCGGCGAGGCCATCAACGACCGGCTCTCTCGCGCGGCCGCCCCTCGTGACAACACTCAGCCCACACCGTAGTTTCCCGCATGACCGAAATTCCGCAAAACCTTGACCCCGCTGTCATCGATCGCTTCGCGGCGATTGTCGGTGACAAATACGCGCTGCGCGACGAGCAGGACATCGCGCCCTACCTCATCGAGCGGCGCGGGCTCTGGCATGGCGTGACATCGCTGGTGCTGCGGCCGGGCAGCGTCGACGAAGTCAGCCGGATCATGCGTCTGGCGACCGAGACGGGAACGCCGATCGTGCCGCAAAGCGGCAACACCGGTCTGGTCGGCGCCCAGGTGCCGGACAGATCCGGCCGCGAAATCATCCTGTCGCTGTCGCGGCTGAACCGTATCCGCGAGATCGACGTCCTGTCGAACACAGTGACTGTCGAGGCTGGCGTCATCCTGCAGACGCTGCAGGAGGCGGCCGACGCCGCCGACCGGCTGTTTCCGCTGTCGCTCGCTGCGCAAGGCTCCTGCCAGATCGGCGGCAACCTTTCTTCCAATGCCGGCGGTACCGGCGTGCTTGCCTATGGCAACGCCCGCGAACTGTGTCTCGGCGTCGAAGTGGTGCTGCCGACGGGCGAGGTGTTCGACGATCTGCGCAAGCTGAAAAAGGACAACACCGGCTACGATTTGAAGAACCTGTTCGTCGGCGCCGAAGGCACGCTCGGCATCATCACCGCCGCTGTCTTGAAGCTCTTCCCGAAGCCGAAAGGCAGGGAGGTCGCCTTTGCCGGCATGTCGTCGCCCAAAGCGGCGCTGTCGCTCTTTACCTTGGCGATGGACCGGGCCGGCGCCTCGCTCACCGCTTTCGAGCTGATCGGCAAAAGGCCTTACGACTTCACGCTGAAGCATGGCCAAGGCATCACGCGGCCGCTTGCCGATGATTGGCCCTGGTATGTGCTGATGCAGGTCTCTTCAGGACGTTCCGAGGAAGACGGCAGGGCGCTGATCGAGGAGATCCTGGCCAAAGCCCTCGAGCAAGGCATCATCGGCGACGCAGTGGTCTCGGCAAGCCTTGCCCAGGGCGATGCCTTCTGGAATTTCCGCGAGACGCTGCCAGAGTGCCAGAAGCCCGAGGGCGCTTCGATCAAGCACGACATCTCGGTGCCGACAGCCGCGATCCCGGAGTTCATCGACAAGGCGGCCGGCGTGGTGGAAGGGGTCTGCCCCGGCGCACGCGTGGTCTGCTTCGGCCACATGGGTGACGGCAATCTGCATTACAACATCTCGCGCCCCGTGGACTGGCAGGATGAGGCGTTCCTCGACCTTTACCATCCCATGAACCACGCCGTGCACGATGTCGTGCGCTCCTTTCATGGATCGATCTCTGCCGAGCACGGCATCGGCCAGTTGAAGCGCGACGAACTGATCGCCACCGCGCCGCCGATGGCCATCGATCTGATGCGCAGGGTGAAAGCCGCTTTCGATCCGGCCGGCATCATGAATCCCGGTAAGGTTATCTGATCCTTTCAACATCTTGTGGTCGGTGGCATTCCGATAACCATCCCTGAGATCAGCAAAATTTAACCGACTTTCTTAAGCGCGGCGGTAAGGAGCCCGCGCTACTGTTTCCCCATAACGAGGCCGGGAAAACTGGCCCGGAGAGAACCGGACACCGGCTCTCAGGAGACAGACAGGAAGGCACTCTATGAACACCGGACTGAAGCCAGTCTGGGCGGGACGCAACATGCGCCTCGACCCATTCCGACTGCCCCAGATGGTCAGCTACGCCACGCGCGACGACTACGGCGACGTGACGTTCACCATCGACCACCGTGGCGCCGTGATCCGCCGCATGCTCGAGATGAGCGGCGTGCCGGCGATCATCGCCCTTCCGGCCAATGCGTTCCGCGGCGTCGCCGCCCGCGCCATGGAGGATCCGGAAGGCAATGTCACGGTGACGCTCGAACTCCTGCACAATGATCCAATGCTGTCGGTGCCGCTTTTGGTGGCCGACGATCTCGACGATGTCGCCGCCGACTGGCGCGCCTGGGCCGATGCCTATCGCCTGCCGATGCTGTTGATCGAATCGGACGGCGTCGCCCGCACCCTGGAAGAATCGCTCGGCGCCGCCATCAAGACGCTGCCGCCGCAGGATCGCCGCAAGGGCCGCATTTCGCACACGCGCCGCCCGCGCTTCCTCGCCCGCCGCAGGGCCGGCAACCTCGGTCTCAGGCTGGTCATCGACGGCCAGGAGATCATTTCGAGGGAGTGAGAAGCGGTTCGCGTAGCGAACGAAAAGCCAATTGCTTGGCTTTTCGAGCTTCGAACGCCCTGAGCCTGCGAAGGGCCAGGGCGTGGAAAAAAGCCGCTACACCAGCGGCTTCAGCGCCACCCACAATGCGCCGCCGATCAGGCCGAGGAAGATCAGCCAGCCGACCTGGTTGTTCGACCGGAACAGCCGCAGGCATTGGTCCGGATCGTTGATATCCAGAACCGCGATCTGCCGCGTCATATGGGCCCCGGCGGCGATCAATCCTGCCAGAGCCACCACCGGCGCCTGCGCGGAGGCGAAGGCGATGGCGAAGCAGATCAGCGTGCCGCCGTAAAGCCCGACCAGCCACGACTTGGTGTTGTCGCCGAACAGCCGTGCCGTCGAGCGCACACCGACAATGGCGTCGTCTTCCTTGTCCTGATGCGCGTAGATCGTGTCGTAGCCGATCACCCACAGGATCGAGCCGATATAGAGCATGATGGCGGGGCCATCGAGATCGCCGAACTCGACCGCCCATCCCATCAGCGCACCCCAGGAAAAGGCAAGGCCGAGAAACAATTGCGGCCAGTTGGTTATCCGCTTCATGAATGGATAGATGGCGACGATCGCCAGCGAGCAGATGCCGAGCAGGATGGCGAAACTGTTGAACTGTATCACCACCACAAGGCCGACCAGGGCCTGCAGGACAAGAAACAGCCAGGCCCGCCGGCGCGTCGTCTGGCCCGACGGCAGCGGGCGCGAGCGGGTGCGTTCGACCTGGTTGTCGATGTTCTCGTCGACAATATCGTTGTAGGTGCAGCCGGCGCCGCGCATGGCGATGGCGCCGACCAGGAACAGCACGAGATACAATGGCGCGGGCAGCAGCGAGAGCAGAGGGTCGCCGGGGCGCGGATAGGCGCTCGCGGCGAGCGCCGCCGACCACCAGCACGGCCACAGAAGCAATTGCCAGCCGATCGGCCTGTCCCACCGCGCTAGCTGCGCATAGGGCCAAACCGCGCGCGGCAGCACGCGATAGACCCAATGGCCGTTCGGTGCATCGGCGACACGGCCCTGGGCCGCTTTCGACTGGATAGGTTCCATGTCCATGGAGTGGCAGCAGCCGCGGAAACCGTCAAGCGGCAAGCGGATGCGGGCTGTCGCCGACCCCTCAAGAGGTGAAGATGTCGCGCGTGGAAAACCAGTCTTTCGCCGTCTCGACGAAGGCAAGCGCCGCATTCGACACGCGCTGATGCGTGTCATAGGTCAGGATGATCCGTTGCATCGGCAGCGGATCCGACAATGGCTTGCAGATCAGCGGCAGCCCGTCATAGCTGCGGTCGCCATGCGGCCTTGTGTAGCTGACGGCGACACCAAAACCGTTTGCCACCATGCTGCGCTGGAGTTCGAACGAACTCGTCGCCCTGTCGGCCACCGGCGAAAGGCCACGGCTGCGGAACAGGTCGAGCATGTGCTGCCAGCTCTGCGGCTGGTCCGTCGTGATCAGCGGATAGGCGGCCAGATCGGCCAGACTGACCTCGGCACGGTCCGCCAGCGCATGGCCAGCCGGCAACAGCGCATGCGGCCGCAGCTCGTGCAGCAGGATGCGGGCGAAATGCGATGGCAGGCCGAGATCGTAGCTGAGGCCAAGATCGATGGCGGCGTCCGCCAGACGCCGCCCGAGCGTTTCGAACGTTTCGTCGCGAACGATGACAGCGACGTCTGGATGGCGCTCGGAGAAGGCCCGGATCAGACCCGGCGCGAAATAGGGCGCCAAATCCTCGAAACATCCAAGCACCAGCTCGCCGCCGACGGCTGAATTGCCTGAACCCAGGCTCATCAGTTCATCCGTCTCGGCAAGAACCAGTTTTGCCTTCGCCACGATGACACGCCCGAAGGAGGTCAGCGAAACGCCGCTCCCGCGCTGGCGCACGAACAGTTTCTGGCCGAAATCCTTTTCGATCGCGTCGATCGCCACGGAAATCGAGGGCTGGGAAATGTTCAGCGTCCTGGCTGCGCCGGTGACGCTGCCGTGGCGGGCGACCGCAACCAGATAACGCAACTGCGTGAGAGTCAGGCTCATAGTTTCGTTCTATGTGTCAGATGAGAAGTTATTATTTTACTGAATGAATGCGGGTTGCGATAGTCGTCTCGATCCTGAAAGGAGGACACCATGGCTTCCCAAAATGCTGCCCGCTCCATAGACACCAGCCTGATCGATGCGGAGACGATTGCTGACTACCAGCGTGACGGTGCGGTCTGCATCCGCGGCGCCTTCAAGGGCTGGGTCGATACGATTGCCGCCGGCATCGAGCGCAACATGCAGAACCGCAGCGCCACCGCGTCCGACATCGCCAATGGCCGCGGCAGTTTCTTTGACGATTATTGCAACTGGGAGCGCATCCCTGAATTCGTCGAGGTGGTGCGGAAGTCGCCGGCCGCGCAAATCGCTGCGGCGGTGATGCAGTCGCGCACCGCGCAGTTTTTTCACGATCACGTGCTGGTGAAGGAGCCCGGCACGCAGAAGCCGACACCCTGGCATCAGGACATCCCCTATTATTTCGTCGACGGCCAGCAGACAGTCAGCTTCTGGATCCCCATCGACCCGGTGAAGGAGGCGACGCTGCGGCTGATCGCCGGCTCGCACAAATGGGACAAGATGATCCTGCCGGTGCGCTGGCTCGACGACAGCAATTTTTATGCCGGCGAGGGCGACTATTTGCCGGTGCCCGATCCCGACAACGACCCGTCGATGAAGGTGCTCGAATGGGAGATGGAGCCGGGCGACGCCATCCTGTTCGATTTCCGCACCGCGCATGGCGCGCGCGGCAATCTGACCTCGGCACGGCGCCGGGCGCTGTCGCTGCGCTGGGTGGGCGACGATGCCCATTATGTCGAGCGGCCGGGCCGCACCTCGCCGCCCTATCACGGCCACGGCATGCAGCCGGGCCAGAAATTGCGCGAGGACTGGTTCCCCGTGGTCTTTCCCGGCTGAAGCGGGCCAGAATATGGGCGCCGGTATTCGGCGCCCATATTCGGCTGGGATAACGTTCCCGTGCGCAATTTCGATCAAAACGCCCTGATGCCTTGACCCGTCGCCCCGAGAGCAATAGCGGGTGCTCTCCAGGGTTTGCATCAAGAGGTGGCCATGAACGTTCTTCTTCTGGGCTCCGGCGGCCGCGAACATGCGCTTGCCTGGAAGATTGCCGCCTCGCCGTTGCTGACCAAGCTCTACGTGGCCCCCGGCAATCCAGGCATCGGCGCCGAGGCTGAGCTGGTGAAACTTGACATCACCGAGCACCCCGGTGTGGTCACCTTCTGCCGGGAGAAGAAAATCGACCTCGTCGTCGTGGGTCCGGAAGGGCCGCTGGTCGCCGGCATTGCCGACGATCTGCGCGCCGAAAACATCCGCGTCTTCGGCCCTTCCAAGGCCGCCGCGCGGTTGGAAGGCTCTAAGGGTTTCACCAAGGATCTCTGCGCTCGATACAACATCCCCACTGCCGCCTATGGTCGTTTCAACGATCTGGCCTCGGCCAAAGCCTATGTCGAAAAGACGGGTGCTCCGATCGTCATCAAGGCCGATGGGCTCGCCGCCGGCAAGGGTGTCACCGTCGCCATGACGCTGGACGAGGCGCGGGCGGCCCTCGATGCCTGTTTCGAGGGCTCCTTCGGCGCCGCCGGCGCGGAGGTGGTGGTCGAGGAATTCATGACCGGCGAGGAGGCGAGCTTCTTCTGCCTCTGCGACGGCACCACGGCACTTCCCTTCGGCACCGCGCAGGACCACAAACGCGTCGGCGATGGCGACACCGGCCCCAACACCGGCGGCATGGGCGCCTATTCGCCGGCGCCGGTGATGTCGCCTGAGATGATCGAGCGCACCATGCACGAGATCATCGAGCCGACCATGCGCGGCATGGCCGAGCTTGGCGCGCCCTTCGCCGGCATTCTCTTCGCCGGGCTGATGATCACGGACAAGGGGCCGAAGCTGATCGAATACAACACCCGCTTCGGCGATCCGGAATGCCAGGTGCTGATGATGCGGCTGAAGGACGACCTCTTGGTGCTGCTCAATGCCGCCGTCGACGCCCAGTTGGCGCACACGTCCATACGCTGGCGCGACGAGGCGGCGCTCACCGTGGTGATGGCGGCGCGGGGCTATCCCGGCACGCCGGAAAAAGGCTCGGTTATCCGCGGCGTCGAGCAGGCGGCGAGCGACGGCGTCCAGATCTTCCATGCCGGTACCGCCATCAATGGCGGCGCGCTGGTCGCCAATGGCGGCCGCGTCCTCAATGTCACGGCGACCGGTGCCACGGTCGGCGCGGCGCAGGCGCTGGCCTATGCCGCGCTCGACCGGATCGACTGGCCTGACGGGTTCTGCCGCCGCGACATCGGCTGGCAGGCCGTGGCGCGCGAGCGGGCGAGCTGAGATTTCGCAGCGGCGGCTTACGGCCGACCGCGATCGACTTCGGTCGAGCCGGTGCTGACGGGGTCGGCCGCGGCAAAGGCGGCGTCCAGCTGCTCGGGTGAGCGTTGCTCGGTCCGCTTCCAGGCGACGTATTGGACGATGCCGAAGCCTGGCCGGCGCGGCACCGTCTTCACGACCGGCATGCGGAACCCGTCGCGGAATTTCGACCAGCGCGAGCCGAGCACCGAGACCATTTCCTCGAAGGTCGGCGGCGTTGCCACATCGGCATAGATGAGTGTGGCCTTGCCGGCGAGCGCTGCTTCGCGCGAGAGCGGCACCGGCACGCTGGCGAGATAGTCGGATGGCACGTCGATCAGCCCGCCAAAGGGCCATTGCTGGCGCAGTGTGGCGGCATCCGTCGGCGCGACGTTGACGTCGATATCGTTAGGCGTGCCGGCAACCCTGTAGGGGCAACGGAAACGGCCGCAATTGGCCTGCGCCGAGAATTGCCAAAGTGCGTAGCTCCGCCAGTTTCCCATCGGAAAATGCACGTCGATGTCGGGCTTGTAGCGCGCGTACCAAAGCGGCAGCCGCGACAGGAGCCGGTATTTGTAGCGGTTGTCGGCGATGTACTGGGCGGTCTTGCCGTTGGTGTAGAGCACCGGGAAGCGGCCGACGCGCCGATGCACCTGGCGCACGAACTCCTCGGCGTCGTCGAGCGACATCCATTGCAAGGGATCGATGCCCTCGATATCGAGAACCATGAGATCGTCCGACGCGGGGTCGGCGAAGTCGAGAAAATTGTTGGCCTGCTCGACCGGATTGCCGGGACGGGCGAGGTGATAGGCGCCCCATTTCAGGCCGAGCGCCTTGGCGACGACCCGGCGCGTCTGGAACAGTTCGCGCGTCACCGCATGGCGCTTCCACAGCGCCTTGCAGAGCTTCACATCGGTGTCGCTGCCTAAACAGAAATAGGGCGGCGGCATGCCGTCGGAGGCCTTGTTGATGAAGGCGACGATACGCTTGTCGGTGGCAAGCTGCGCCCAGTCGATGGAATTGTACTCGTAGGCGTCGACGACCAGCGCGCGGTCGGCACTCTTCCACGGCTCGGAAAAGTCCGAAGCCTTTGCCGCGGATATCAGCGCCATCATCGCCGCAAGAGCGATCGCTGAGCGGCGAAGAAGATGCGCCGGCGTTTTCAAACAGGGGGTCCCCGTTGATCAAACACCGATGGTGAACCGGTATGGTTAAGGAATACTTCTCGATGCAGAGGCCGTGGGAACCTAGCGCCGGCTGAACGGCTGAAATTCGAACGGGTCGGGCGCGGGCTCCTGCCGTAGCGTGCCTTCGGCGGCGCGCTTGCGGTGGTGGGCAAGCGAACATTGCGGCGAGCACAATATGCCGCGATCTGACCAATAGGCTGCACCGTGTTCCAGCTGGCCGCCATGATGCCAGAATCCCGTTGCGCGATAGGGCAAGCCGCATTCGATGCAGCGATAGGCGTCTGGTCTGGCGAGCATGGGCTGGTTCCGGTCGGCTAGTTCTGGTCGTCGCCGGTCGATTTGATGCGGCGTGGATCGAATTTAATACAGGCCGGCCCGATTGCAAAATCCGCGTGACAAAATTTGACGTTTACGTAAAAAGAAACCGGGAGACCGCCCAAAGGCGGATGGTTTTGCGGCCGCGCCGGCTCTAGGGTTGGCGAGGCCGATGCATCAGGAGGATCGAGCGGCATGTATCGGGCACCGATCGAGGATATCGCTTTCACCTTGAAGCACGTGGCGGGCATGAAATCGGCCCTCGATGCCGGCACCTTCGGCGATCTCGGCGAGGACCTGGTCGATGCCGTCCTTGGCGAGGCCGGTCGTTTCGCCACCGAGGAGGTGGCGCCACTCTACAAGATCGGTGACGAACACGGTGCGGTGCTGAAAGACGCCGCCGTCACCACGCCGCCCGGCTGGAAGGACCTCTATCGCCGCTGGATCGATGGCGGCTGGAACGCGCTGTCCGGCCCTGAAGACTATGGCGGCCAGGCGCTGCCGACCATGCTGGGCGTCGCGGCGCTCGAAATGTGGAACTCCGCCGCCATGGCCTTCGGCATCGGCCCGACGCTGACCATGGGCGCTGTCGAAGCACTCGACCAGCATGCCTCCGAAGCGCTCAAGGCCAAGTATCTTGCAAAGCTCGTATCGGGCGAATGGATGGGCACGATGAACCTGACCGAGCCCCAGGCGGGCTCGGACCTCGCTGCCTTGCGCGCCCGCGCCGAGCCTGCTGGCGACGGCACCTACCGCATCTTCGGTCAGAAGATCTTCATCACCTATGGCGAGCACGATTTCACCGACAACATCATCCATCTGGTGCTGGCGCGGCTGCCGGACGCACCGGCCGGCACGCGCGGCATCTCGCTGTTCCTGGTGCCGAAGTTTTTCGTCAACGACGATGGTTCGCTCGGCGCCCGCAACGACGTCTTCTGTTCTGGCCTCGAGCACAAGCTTGGCATTCATGCCTCGCCCACTTGCACCATGATCTATGGCGACGGTTTCCAGGGTGCCAAGCCCGGCGCCATTGGCTGGCTGATCGGCGAGGAGAACAAGGGCCTGGCCTGCATGTTCACCATGATGAACAATGCGCGGCTGTGCGTCGGTATGCAGGGTGTCGCGGTCGCGGAAGCCGCCACCCAGAAGGCAATCGCCTACGCCAATGAGCGGCGCCAGGGCAAGGCGGCGGATTACGCCGGGGCCGGCATGGCGCCGATCGTCCATCACCCCGACGTGCAGCGCAATCTCCTCACCATGAAGGCGCTGACGCAGACGGCGCGAGCGATCAGCTATTCCTGTGCCCACGCCATCGACATGGCACGGGTCTCGGACGGTGACGAGGCTGTGCATTGGCGCGACCGCGCCAATCTCTTGACACCGCTGGCCAAGGCATTTTCGACCGATGTCGGTGTCGAAGTGGCCTCGTTCGGCGTGCAGGTGCATGGCGGCATGGGCTTCATCGAGGAGACGGGGGCGGCAGCGCTCTATCGCGATGCCCGCATTGCGCCGATCTACGAGGGCACCAACGGCATCCAGGCGATCGATCTGGTGATGCGCAAGCTGCCGCTCGGCGACGGCGAGCATGTGCACGGCTTCATCGGCGAATTGGCTACGGTCGCCAACGCCGTGCGCATCTCCAATCTGCAGGGTTTCGGCCGCACCGCCGATGCGCTCGATGCTGCACTCAACGATCTGACACTGGCGACCCGTTTCCTGCAGAGATTGTCGGCCGACGGTCGGGTGGAGGAGGTGCTGGCAGGGGCGACGCCGTATCTGCGGTTGATCTCGCTAGCCGCTGGCGGCGCTCATCTGGCGCGGGGCGGTCTTGCCGATCAGGGCCGCATCGCCCTTTGCCGCTTCTTCGCCGAGAATCTGCTGGGCGAGGCACGTACATTGAAGGAACGCGTCATCGACGGCGCGGAGAGCCTCGCTGCCGCCGGCAAGTCGCTGATATCAGCTTGAATTCTCACAGCGCTCACCAGGGAAAAAGACCGTGACAGACCATATCCTCGTCGAGCGCCAGGGCGCCATCCAGATCATCCGCATGAACCGCCCGGAAAAGAAGAACGCACTGACGCGCGCCATGTACGCGAAAATGTCCCAAACCTTGGCCCAGGGTGACGCCGATCCGGCGGTCCGCGTCCATGTTTTCCTCGGCGTGCCCGGCGCCTTCTCCTCCGGCAACGATCTTGCCGATTTCATGGTCGTCGCCACCGGTGGCGATGGCGGCACGGAGGTCTGGGATTTCCTGATGGCGCTGGCCAGGGTCGAAAAACCCATCGTCTCCGGCGTAGACGGCATCGCGGTTGGCATCGGCACCACGATCAATTTGCATTGCGACCTGACCTTCGCCACGCCGCGCACCGTGTTCAGGACGCCTTTCGTAGATCTCGGCCTTGTGCCCGAGGCGGGATCGAGCCTGCTGGCGCCGCGCATGCTGGGGCAGCAGGGCGCGTTCGCGCTGCTCGGCCTCGGCGAAGGCTTTTCCGCCGAGCGCGCCAAGGCCGTTGGCCTGATCTACGAAGTGGTCGAGGAAGACGCGCTGGAAGCCTCGGTCCTGGCGGCCGCCGGCCAGATCGCCGCCAAGCCGCCGCAGGCGCTGAAGATCGCGCGAGATCTCATGCGTGGCTCGCGCGACGACCTCATCGCCCGCATCGGCGAGGAGAGCGAACATTTCCGCGAGCGGCTGAAGTCGGACGAGGCGCGCGCGGCGCTCACCGCATTCATGACCAGAAAGAAGAGCTGAGCCTTCAGGGATAAAGCCGCGTCTTGTCCCAGCCGCCTTTGGCGTTACGGGAAAAGACCACCCGGTCGTGCAGCCGGAACGGACGGTCGTGCCAGAACTCGATCGTCTTCGGCACGATGCGGAAGCCCGACCAGTGCTTCGGCCGCGGAATCTCACCGATGGCGTAGCGCGCCGTGTATTCGGCGACTGCTTTCTCCAGCGCGAAGCGGCTTTCCAGCGGCCGTGACTGTTTTGAGGCCCAGGCGCCGATACGGCTGCCGCGCGGCCGTGTCGCATAATAGGCGTCGGCTTCGGCCTCGCTTACGATCTCCACCGGACCGCGGATGCGCACCTGGCGACGCAGCGATTTCCAATGGAAACACATCGCCGCCTTCATGCTGCCAAGAATCTCCTGGCCCTTCGCGCTTTCGAAATTCGTGTAGAAAACAAAGCCGCCTTCATCGAACCCCTTGAGCAGCACCATCCGCACATCCGGCATGCCTTCGGCATCGACGGTCGCCAGTGCCACGCCATTGGCGTCATTGATTTCGCTCTTGGTGGCGTCATCAAGCCATGCGGCAAAGAGGCGAAACGGCTCGGCCGCTTCGGTAAAGTCACTGGTTGTTAACTCTGTGTCACTCATAGTTTTTCTCAAATTGTCACGAAATCAGGGAGGTTGCCGATTGTCGCGTATCGCGCAAGCTTTTGACAGCAGGCAATGGAGCGTTATCGCTTCGGCCAGCGCGAAAGCGGCGATCGTGGCGGCCGCCTTGCCGCTTGCCGCCTGCGGCGCGGGTGGCTTCAGCCTGGAAAAGGCCGAAGTCGACCGCTCGATCCTGACCAGCAGCACGCAGACTTCAGCGGCACCTGCCGATTCGGATCGCGATTCCGACCAGACGACGATCGGCAATGCGGTGTCCTCCGCCGATATCGAGCAGCTCGGCGGCCAGGCCGTGCCGTGGGCCAATGCCGGCACCGGGTCGCGCGGCTCCATCACTGAACTGGCTGAATTGAAGGACAGGGGCCAGACATGCCGCCGCTTCAAGGCTTCGCGCGAGAGCTTTGATGGCGTTGCCATGTTCGAGGGGGAACTCTGCCTGGCCAGCGCCGGCGGCTGGCGCATGCAGGACTTCAAGCCGCGCTGAGCCTGATCTGATTTTCCGCCCTTGATATGATGCTCCGCTACTGGAATTTCTTCCTATGCGAGCGCATATAGGAGGCAAGTATGGACTCAACTCATTTCCAGGGCAGGAAGCATGCGCGACCCGTATGAGGTCCTGGGCGTTGCAAAGAACGCATCGGCCAAGGACATAAAATCGGCATACCGGAAACTCGCCAAGAAACATCATCCGGACCAGAATCCGAATGATCCCAAGGCGAAGGACCGTTTTGCCCAGGCCAACCAGGCCTATGAGATCGTCGGCGATGAGAAGAACCGTGCGGCTTTCGATCGCGGCGAGATCGACGCCGACGGCAAGCCGCGCTTCCAGGGATTTGAAGGTGCCGCCGGTGGCGACCCCTTCGGTGGGTTTCGCCGCCAGCAAGGTGCCGGTGGTTCGCGATTCGAATTCCGTTCGGGGCGCCCGGGCGGTGATCCGTTCGACGGCAACAGCGATATATTCAGCCAGATTTTCGGCGACGCCTTTTCGGGCGCGCGCGGCGCTGGCGACCGCCGCCAGCCGGCGACGGCGGCCGATCTGAACGTCACGCTCGATGTCACCATCGAGGAAGCCGCGACCGCCGAAAAGGTGACCGCGATGTTCCCGGATGGCCGCAAGGTGGCGGTCAAGCTGCCGGCCTTTGTCGAGGATGGCCAGACCATCCGGCTGAAAGGGCAGGGCGAGCAGGGACCGGGCCAGCCTGGCGACGCGCTGGTCAAGATCCATATCCGCCGTCATCCGCGCTACCGCATCGAGGGCCGCGACCTGCATGCCGATCTGCCGGTGTCGCTGGCGGATGCGGTGCTCGGCGCCAAGGTGCCGGTCGAGACACCGACCGGCAGGCTGGCGGTCAACGTTCCCGCCTGGTCGAGTTCGGACAAGGTGCTCCGTCTGAAAGGCAGGGGCCTGCCGGAAAAGGCCGGCGGCCACGGCGACCTCTATGCCCATGTCCGCATCATGCTTCCGGAAGGCGGCGACAGCGCGCTCGAAGCGTTGCTGCGTGGCCAAAAAGGCTGATCCAGCGCTTTTGTCCCCCGAACTGTCCGGTTTGAGCGCTTGAAGGGTCTCTGTGCCTGTGCGATAGGCACTCCACAAAGCAGAAACCGTGCGGAGAGCGCAGACATGGCGGGTGGACAGGGCTTGATGGCCGGCAAGCGCGGCCTGATTCTTGGCGTCGCGAACAACAGATCGATTGCCTACGGCATCGCCAAGGCATGCGTCGATCATGGCGCCGAAATCGCGCTGACCTATCAGGGCGAGGCGTTCAAGAAGCGTGTCGAGCCGCTGGCGGCGGAACTGGGCGCCTATGTCGCCGGCCATTGCGACGTCACCGATCCGGCGAGCCTCGACGAGGTTTTCGCCAATGTCGCCAAGCATTGGGGCGGCAAGCTCGACTTCCTCGTCCATGCCATCGCTTTCTCCGACAAGGACGAGCTGACTGGCCGCTATGTCGAGACGACGCGCGACAATTTCCTGCGCACCATGGACATTTCGGTGTTTTCCTTCACCACCATCGCCAAGCGCGCCGAGGCACTGATGACCGATGGCGGTTCGCTGCTGACGCTGACTTATTACGGCGCCGAGAAGGTGATGCCGCACTACAACGTCATGGGCGTCGCCAAGGCCGCGCTCGAGGCCAGCGTGCGTTACCTCGCTGTCGATCTCGGCGCCAAGAAGATCCGCGTCAACGCGATCTCCGCCGGCCCGATCAAGACGCTGGCCGCCTCCGGCATCGGCGACTTCCGCTACATCCTGAAGTGGAACGAATACAATTCGCCGCTGAAACAGACGGTCACGCAGGAAGAGGTCGGCGATTCCGGCGTCTATTTCCTGTCCGACCTGTCGCGTGGCGTTACCGGCGAAGTGCATCATGTCGATTCCGGCTATCACGTGGTCGGCATGAAGGCGGTCGACGCGCCCGACATTTCGACGGTCAAGGATTAATTCCCTTCGCCTATCGTCCGCCAGGCCCAGGCCCGACCTCCGGAAAACTGATGTACCCGCTGGTTTTTATCGTGCGCCACGGCCAGACCGCGTGGAACGCCGAGGCCCGGCTTCAGGGTCAGGCCGACACCGACCTCAATGGTCTTGGCCGCGAGCAGGCGACCGGAAACGGGCTTCGGCTGGCCGAGCTTGTCGGTGATGTCAGGGATTTCGATTTCGTCGCCAGCCCGATGCGGCGGACGCGCGAAACGATGGAACGCATCCGTGCCGCGATGAAGCTCGATCCGCTCGCCTATCGAACCGATCCCAGACTGATTGAAGTCAATTTCGGTGACTGGCAGAGCTTCACCTTTGCCGAGTTGGAGACGCAGTCTCCCGGAGCAAAGCGGTCGCGCGCACGGGACAAATGGAACTTCCAGCCGCCCGGCGACGGTGCGGAGAGCTACCAGATGCTGCTCGAACGGGTGAAACCCTACTTCGACGGGATCGACCGCAGGACGATCTGTGTGACGCATGGCGGCGTCATGCGCACCCTGTTTCGCTTCGTGCTCGATATGGCAGAGGACGAGGCCGCGAACCTGGAAATACCGCAGGATCACGTGCTCAAACTCGAAGGCAAGAGCCTGGAGTGGCTGTAGCTAGTCGTCCTGGATTAACGCATCAGTCGATGTAGGTCACCACACCCGTGCCAAGGTCATAGATCGCCGCGACGATCTTCAGCTTGCCGGTCCCGATGAGGCTGGCCAGGAGCTTGCTTGAAACGGCCAGGCGCCTCGCGGTCCTCCGCGCGCTCTCCTTGGCGGTGTTGTCGACGAAATCGCCCGCCTCGCTCCGCACCGCGATCGCCGCGGGCAGGATCGGTTCGATCATCGGGCCGATCGCGCCCGGATAGGTGGCGTTCTTGGCGACCACGTCGCAAGCCGCCTTGACGGCACCGCAACTTGTGTGCGCCAGGACGACGATCAACGGCGAGCCGAGCACCGCCGCACCGTATTCGACCGTGCCGAGCGTCGCGGTGTCGACGAGGTTGCCAGCATTCCGGGCGACGAATAGTTCTCCAACGCCGTGGCCACCGAAGATCAATTCCGGCGGAACGCGACTGTCGGCGCAACTGATGACCGTAGCCCAGGGCGCCTGGTGTGCGGCGACAGCGCTCCGCTGCGCGGCAAGGTCAATCGAGCAGAGTTCAGGGTGGCTGACATAACGTTCGTTGCCGGACTTCAATGCGGCGAGCGCTTCATCGGGGAGCAGCGTCGTCGCAACACCTTCGGCCGCGCGCGCCGACCAGGAAGCTGCGCCAAAACCGATCGCGACGAGCCCCGCACCGACCTTGAGGAAATCCCTGCGGCCGACCCCTTCGCCCTTGCAGTCGATGCACATTGTCCGGCTCCGCCGCAGATCCACCCGACGGCTGAATCTGCTAGCCGAGACTGCTACCAACAAACGGCATTGGCAAGGGCCAGCCTTCGCCCAGCGCGCCCAAGCTGGTTGGAAACGACATCCAGGCGCAGATCCTGAACTTTCGGTTCCGGTAGGGTCCGAACAAGAAGATGGAGCCGATTTCGGCCTTGTCGGAATGGATCTGGCTGTGCGGAGGCGGAGAGCTTCTTATTCGGTGTCCGGCAGTTCCATGTCGGTGACGACGTTCTCGCCATTGGTCACGTCATAGGCGATGACGATATCCATGCCCGGCTTCAAGGAGTCGAGATCGGTTTCGGCATTCAGCTTGTAGGATTTGCCGTCATCCAGGGTCAGCGTCAGCGCGTCCTTGTCGATCTTCTTGATCAGGCCTTCGGTCTGGCCGGCGAAAGCAGCGGTGGAATAGAGCAGCGTGGCGGCAACAGCGCCAATCAGGGTACGCATAATCGTCCTCTTTGGTCATTGCGCCGGCACGGTGGCGGCGGATCCTCAACGGCGGATGGAAGAAAGCAGAAACCAGCCGAATGTGTCAAAACTTAAACGGCGGGGATGACAGTTTGACCACCGCAAAAAACGCCAATAGAAGGCAGGCTTCAACCGGCTCCGCTGCCGGGCAGGGCAATTTTCCATGTCTCACAACACGTTCGGCCACCTTTTCCGCGTCACCACCTGGGGCGAAAGCCATGGGGCAGCGCTCGGCTGCGTCGTCGACGGTTGCCCGCCCGGCATCCGCTTCACGCGCGACGAAATCCAGGCCGAACTCGACAAGCGCCGGCCGGGCCAGTCGCGTTTCGTCACCCAGCGCCGCGAGCCGGACGAAGTGAAGGTGCTGTCGGGCTTCGTGCTTGACGAGGATGGGGAGACGATGATCACCACCGGCACGCCAGTTTCGATGCTGATCGAGAATGTCGATCAGCGTTCGAAGGACTATGGCGAGATCGCCCGCCAGTACCGGCCGGGCCATGCCGACTACACCTATGACGTCAAATACGGTATACGCGACTATCGTGGCGGCGGCCGCTCCTCGGCCCGCGAGACGGCCGCGCGGGTCGCAGCCGGAGCGCTTGCCCGCAAGGTGGTGCCGGGCATGGTGGTGCGCGGCGCGCTGGTGTCGATGGGCGAAAAGTCGATCAACCGCGCCAACTGGAACTGGAATTTCATAGGCGACGCGGAAAACCCGTTCTTCACCCCCGATCCGGCTTCGGTTCCGGTTTTCACGCAGTATCTCGACGGCATCCGCAAGGCCGGTTCCTCGGTCGGCGCGGTGATCGAGATCGTCGCCGACGGCGTACCACCGGGGCTCGGCGCGCCGATCTACGCCAAGCTCGACCAGGACATTGCGTCGGGCCTGATGTCGATCAACGCCGTCAAGGGCGTCGAGATCGGCAACGGTTTCGAGGCCGCGCGCATCACCGGCGAACAGAATGCCGACGAGATGCGCATCGGCAATGACGGCAAGCCGGTGTTCCTGTCCAACAATGCCGGCGGCATCCTCGGCGGCATCTCGACCGGCCAGGCGATCATTGCGCGTTTCGCCGTCAAGCCGACCTCGTCGATCCTGACGCCGCGAAAGTCGATCGACAAGGATGGCCACGACGTCGAGGTGATGACGAAGGGCCGGCACGACCCCTGCGTCGGCATCCGCGCGGTGCCGATCGGCGAAGCGATGGTTGCCTGCGCGATTGCCGATCATTATCTGCGGCACAGGGGACAGACGGGGAAGGGCGCAGAGCAGTAGGGCAGTAGGGCGATATGCTACGCCCCGCGCCCAGACAGCCAAATTTTTGCTTTCCCCTACTGCCTTACTGCCCTATTCCCCTACTGCCCTGCGAGCGAAGCGAGCATCCCATGCCTTACGACCAGAAAAAGATTGTCGAAGCCATCCGCGCTTTCGAACGCGGCGAGATCGTCGTCGTCATGGACGATGACGGGCGCGAGAATGAGGGCGACCTGATTGTCGCCGCCGTCCACTGCACGCCGGAAAAGATGGCCTTCATCGTGCGCAACACCTCGGGCATCGTCTGCACGCCGATGCCGCGCGAGGAAGCCAAGCGGCTCAACCTGCAGCCAATGGTCGCCGACAATGATTCCGCCCACACCACCGCTTTCACCGTCAGCGTCGATTTCAAGCATGGCACGACGACAGGCATTTCGGCCGACGACCGCACGCTGACCGTGCGCAACCTCGCCAACGGCAATGTCGGCGCCTCGGATTTCGTCCGCCCCGGCCACATCTTCCCGCTGATCGCGCGCGAAGGCGGCGTGCTGATGCGTTCGGGCCATACGGAAGCGGCGGTCGACCTTTGCAAGCTCGCCGGCCTGCCGCCGATCGGCGTCATCTCCGAGTTGGTCAACGACGACGGCACCGTCAAGCGAGGCCCGCAAGTGCAGGCTTTTGCCGAGGAACATGGTCTGAAGCAGGTTTCGGTCGCCGACCTCATCGCCTACCGTCAGCGCAAGGAAACGCTGGTCGAGCGCGTCGCATGCTCCGATATCGACACGCTCGGCGGCAAGGCGCAGGTCTTCACCTACACGCTGCCCTGGGACACGATGCATCACGTCGCCGTCGTCTTCGGCGACATCCGCGACGGCGAGGACGTGCCGGTGCGGCTGCATTCCGAGGATGTGGTGACCGACGTTTTCGGCACCTCCCATAGGCTGGACGGCATCATGAAGGCGATGGGCGAACGCAAGCGCGGCGTCATCGTCTATCTCAGAGAAGGTTCGGTGGGCGTCGCCCACCAGGAGCGCAAGCGCCCGCTAAGCGGCGACCGCGAGGATCATGAGGAGGCGCGCCGGCGCGAGAATGAATGGCGCGAGATCGGCCTCGGCGCGCAGATCCTGAAGGACCTCGGCATTTCTTCGATCAACCTGATCGCCTCGCGCGAGCGCCATTATGTCGGCCTCGAAGGCTTTGGCATCCACATCGCCAAGACCGAGATTATCTAGGATATGTCGATATTCAGGTGAGGCCGGCCTGCAAATGACGGCTTTCTGCGCTTCCGGTGCTCACGGACCGGAAAGTCCGCTGCGCTCCGGTTCTCGAAATCCATCATTTTCGGCGCGGCCTGACCTGAATCTCAACATATCCTGGCCGTCACTCGGCGGGAACCGCGGCGGCTTCGCATCCATCCAGCTCGCACCTGTGGGTGGCCAGGCTGCGTTGGCCGAGCAGCACGGTGGCGAGTGCAATCGTACCTGATGCCACCGAGACCCAGAACCCGTTCTGGGCGCCGAACGCATCCACCACCGCGCCGGCGGCGAAGGAGCCCAGCGCCATGCCGATGCCGATCCCGGTGGTCACCCAGGTGATGCCCTCGGTCAGCATCGCTTCCGGCACATGCCGCTCGATCAGGCCGAAGGCCGTGATGAAGGTCGGCGAGATCGCCACGCCGCTGATGAAGACGGTCAGCGCCAGAAGCGGCACGCTGCTGGCGGTGAGCGGCAGCAGCGTGCCAAGCGCGACCAGAGCGACCGCGATGGCAAGTTGGCGCTGCAGCGGCGCTTTCAGGTTGAGCGCGCCGACAATGATGCCGAGCACGAACGACCCCAGCGCGTAGACGCCGATGACGAGGCTGGCGGCGCCGGGCTGACCGAGCTCCTTTGTGATCGCCACGGTGCTCACTTCCGTCGTCGCGAAGGTCGCGCCGATGAAGATCAGGGCAAAGGTGATGATCTGCACCGGGCGCAGACGGATCGCCGAGCTGCTCAAGCCCTGGTCCATCGGGCGCACTTGCGGCTCGGTCGATCGCTGCAGGATGAACGCCGTCGAGCCCAAGGCAAGGAACAGCGTGCTCGCCAGCATGCCCGCTTCCGGGAACAGGGCAGCACTCAGGCCGACCGACAGCGATGCGCCGGCGATATAGACCAGCTCGTCCGCCGCCGATTCGAAGGCGAAGGCGGTGTTCATCTCGGGGCGGCCCCGGAAAAGCTCGGTCCAGCGCGCGCGCACCATGGCGGGCATGCTGGGCATGGCCGCGGCCAGCAGCGCCGACACGAACAGCGTCCAAACCGGCCAGTCCTGATTGGCGGCCGCAACCAGCGTGATGAAGGCGAGCACGGAGATGATTGTCGTGGGCACGACGATCCGCGTCTGGCCGAGGCGGTCGACCAGCCTTGATATTTGCGGCGCCAGGAAGGCGTTGGCCAGCGCGAATGTCGCCGAGACCGCACCCGCCAGCCAGTATTCGCCGCGCGTTTGCGACAGCATCGCCACAATGCCGATCGGTGCCATGGCGATCGGCAGGCGTGCCATGAAGCCGGCCGCTGCAAAGCCCTTGGCTCCAGGGGCGCGGAAGATTTCCGAATAGGGGTTTTGCATGGCAGTTCCTCGACAAAGGGCGATCTGACAATTACATACGAAGCGTATGAGAAATAGATAGATCATACGTGGCGTATGTCAATTGGCATACGAGGCGTATGTGGATAGGGCCAGACGGAAATGCACAGACCCCGCAAGGAAATGATCGCCGAGACGCGCGCCAAGCTGATCGCCGCGGCCCGCCAGGCTTTCGGCACGACAGGCTATGCGGAAGCCTCGATGGATGATTTCACCGCATCGGCCGGGTTGACGCGCGGCGCGCTCTATCATCACTTCGGCGACAAGAAGGGGCTGCTGCAGGCGGTTATCGCCGAAATCGACGCGGAGATGGCTGCCCGGGTGAATGAGGTCGCCTCGAGAGCGCCGACCCGCTGGCAGCATTTCGTCGACGAATGCACAACTTATATCGAAATGGCGCTGGAGCCGGAAATCCAGCGCATCATGTTCCGGGACGGTCCGGCCGTGCTGGGCGATCCAGCACTTTGGCCGAATGCCAGCGCCTGCGTCGGTTCAATGACCGATCATCTGACCGCGCTGCAGGGGGAAGGGGTGGTCGTCCCGGGCGTCGACCCCGAGACCGCGGCACGGCTGATCAACGGGGCGAGCAGCCAGGCAGCGCAGCGGATCGCCAATTCGAACGACCCCGAAGCGACGTCGAAGATGGTGGTGGCGGCGTTCAAGCAACTGCTCGAAGGCCTGCTCAGAAAACCAGGCTCATAACAGACCCAAATCCCCGTTGGGCGCCTCGCTGGCCACCGCCCCCGATTGACAATCTTCAGGCAGAGCGCATCCTTCTCGCCCATCTCTGAGGGGAGATTCGGAGCATGTGGGATTTCGAGATCGGCAGGTCGGTGTCCATCATGATGCGGACCTGGCCCTTCATTGTCTTTCGCATGATCGTCTATTTCGGCATCACGCTGGCCTACATCATGGCGACCGGCACGGGTGCTTCAGTCGGTTATGGCGTCGGCCATATCTCCACCGATCCCGACGGGCCAATGTCCTTTGCCCTGTGGGGTGGCGTGGTCGGTTTTGGCGTCGTCTCGATCGCCGTCTACTGGATCCGCGAATACATCCTCTACGTCGTCAAGGCCGGCCATATCGCCGTCATGGTCCATCTGATCGATGGCCGGGATGTCCCCGACGGCCAGAACCAGATCGCCTATGCCAGGCAGGTCGTGACCGAGCGTTTCGCCGAGGCCAACATCCTTTTTGTCGTCGACCAGCTGGTCAAGGGCGCCATCCGCGCCATCACCGGCCTGCTCGGCGGCATCGCCGCCTTCTTGCCGATCCCGGGCCTGAGCGGCCTGGTCTCCTTCATCAACACGGTGATCCGCCTGTCGCTCACCTATGTCGACGAGATCATCCTCGGCTACAACATCCGCATCAATTCGTCCTCGCCCTTCGAGACGGCGCGGCAAGGCGTCGTGCTCTACGCCCAGAACGGCAAGACCATGGTCAAGAACGCCGTCTGGCTAGCGGTCATCATGTGGGGCGTGTCCTTCGTCATTTTCCTGCTGATGCTGGCCCCGGCCGCCGCCATTCTGTTCATCATGCCGGGGCAACTCGCCGGCTGGGCTTTCGTGCTGGCAATCGTCTTCGCCTGGGCCTTCAAGGCCGCCTTCATCGAGCCATTTGCCATTGCTTGCCTGATGCAGGTCTATTTCAAGACCATAGCCGGCCAGGTGCCCGATCCGGCCTGGGATGCCCGGCTGGCCGAGGCGTCGTCGAAGTTCAGGGAGCTGAGGGACAAGGCGCTGGCCTCCTTTGGCGGCTCGCGCTGGGGCACCGCAGGCGCAACCCGCTGATCGGCGGGCGCGCAGGCGACTGCGTTGAGGTGCACCACAGCTGACTTGAGTGGTGCCTCGCCTTGCCCGCAGAAAGTCTCGCTCATGATCAATTCGGGCAGCGGCAGCCGCCGGCCCCAGCCATGCGTTTCGAGGTCCGGTTTGGGCGCGAACTCGGAAACCCGGCCGACGCAGAGATAAGCGATCGGCGTCACGTGCTCGGGAATGGATAGCAGGCTCTTCAACGCTTGCGGCTCGATGATGCTGACCCAGCCGACGCCTACGCCTTCGGCGCGCGCCGCCAGCCAGAAATTCTGCACCGCGCAGACCGTGCTGTAGAGATCCATTTCCGGATTGTGCCAGCGGCCCAGAGGCGAACCCTGCGAGCGCTGGCGGTCGCAGGTGATGCAGATGTTGAGGGCGCTTTCGCAGATGCCTTCGAGCTTGAGCTTGCGGTAGAGCGCCTGACGTTCCGCCTCGATTTCAGGCAATTCCTGTTCGCGCGCAGCCAGGAACAGGTCGCGCACCTTTTCCCGCCGTTTGGCGTCGCGAATGACGATGAAGTTCCAGGGCTGCATGAAGCCGACCGATGGCGCGTAATGGGCGGCAAGCAGAAGCCGCGCCAGCACCCCGTCGTCGAGCGCGTCGGGCAGGAAATGGCTGCGCACGTCGCGCCGCGTGAACATGGCACGGTAGACCGCGTCACGCGCCATCTGGTCAAATCCGTCGCCCATAGGAGCGGTCATGTGTTCCGGCATCGCTTGTCCCCTTGCGATTGCTATTGATGCCAGCCGCCTGACCATGCGGATGACGATGCCTGCCAGGCCGGTCTTCTGGCTTGGGATCAACCCGCGTCCGGTGCCTTCCCGTCATCGACAGTGGCATTTACCGGCGCGGTCCCCCTCACAGCGTTGGGCACGCCACGGAGTTCAACCGTGTTCCCGATTCTCCCGCTTGCGGCGGGCACCAGGCAGTGGCTGCGACCTTACGCCGAAGCCTCGGCGGCGCCAATCCCCGCAGCGACGCCAATGGACGCATGCGTGATTTTCCCCAGTCATCAAGCGGCAACGCATGGCCATCGCGTTGCCGGGGCACTAGATAGGGAGCATGGCCACTCGTCTCTATACCCATCCGATCTTCCTCGAACACATCACGCCGCCCGGCCATCCCGAGCGGCCGGACCGTTTACGCGCCATAGAACGGGTGCTGGATGACGAGGCCTTCGCTGGGCTCGATCGCGTCAAGGCGCCGGAGGGCGATGAAGCGACCATCCTGTACGCCCATCCCGCCGATTTCGTCGCCCGCGTGCGTGCCGCCATTCCCGAGGAGGGCCTTGCCCGCATCGATGCCGACACCACCGCCAGCCCGAAGAGCTGGCAAGCGGTGATCACCGCGATCGGCGCCGCCAACGCCGCTGTCGACGACGTCTTTGCCGGCCGTGCCGACAATGTCTTCGTCGCCGCAAGGCCGCCCGGCCATCATGCCGAGAAGACCACCGCGATGGGCTTCTGTTTCTTCAACACGGCGGCGATTGCGGCGCGCTATGCGCAGAAGAAGCATGGCGCCGAGCGCGTCGCTGTCGTCGACTGGGACGTGCATCACGGCAACGGCACGCAGGATATCTTCTGGGACGATCCCTCGGTGCTCTATTGCTCGACGCATCAGATGCCGCTTTATCCCGGCACCGGCGCGAAGAGCGAGACTGGCGCCGGCAACATCGTCAACGCGCCCTTGGCGCCACAGACCGGCGGCGAGGTGTTTCGCGATGCCTTCCTGTCGCGGGTGCTGCCGGCGCTCGACAATTTCGCGCCCGATCTGATCATCATTTCGGCCGGCTTCGACGCGCATCACCGCGACCCGCTGGCCGAGATCAACCTGACCGAGGACGATTTCGACTGGGCGACTGGCCAGCTGATGCAGCGCGCTGCCCGCCACAGCGGCAACCGGCTCGTCAGCCTGCTCGAGGGCGGCTACGATCTGCAAGGACTGGCATTTTCGGTCGCCGCCCATGTCGGGCGACTGATGAAAGGATGAGTGATGGCTGCTGAGACCAACGAAGACGTCAAGGCGATGAGCTTCGAACAGGCACTCGACGCGCTGGAGAAGATCGTCGATGATCTGGAGCGTGGCGACGTGCCGCTCGACCAGTCGATCCGCATCTATGAGCGTGGCGAGGCGCTGAAGGCGCATTGCGACCGGCTGCTGAAGGCGGCCGAGGACAAGGTCGAAAAGATCCGGCTGTCGCGCGACGGCAAGCCGGTCGGAACCGAGCCGCTCGACGCGGAATGAGGCGCAAGCCGTCAACCGAGTTTTGGACATCATCGTGATTGAGGATAGAGTTCGTCGCCGTTGAGATGGCGCCCTGGACAAGAGGAGATACGGAAGCGATGTGCAGAAACATCAAGACCCTGTTCAATTTTGATCCGCCGGCAACCAATGACGAAGTGCGCGACGCAGCCCTTCAATTTGTCCGCAAGCTGAGCGGAACGACACGGCCGTCGAAACAGAACCAGCATGCGTTCGACCATGCGGTCGAGGCCATCGCGGCATCGGCGCGTGAACTACTCGATTCGCTGGAAACCCATCAGCATCCGCGCAATCGCGAAGAGGTGGCGGCCAAACTGCGGGCAAAGGCGGCGATCCGCTTTGCCTGATGCTGCCAAAGCGGTCCATGACCGCTGAAAAGGAGAGTCCATGAGCTTCTTTCCGGGAAAAGACCCTGAAGCCGGCGACGCCTTCGCCAGCGACCAGATCGAGTTGATGGTCATCCCAAACGCCAAGGACATTGGCGGTTTCGAGGTCCGTCGCGCTCTGCCGACCGCCAAGCGGCGGCTGGTTGGGCCGTTCATCTTCTTCGACCGCATGGGCCCGGCGATCCTGCGCGGCGGCCAGGCGATGGATGTTCGTCCGCATCCGCATATCGGCCTGTCGACAGTGACCTATCTGTTCGACGGCAAGATCCGTCATCGCGACTCTCTCGGCACCGAAATGGTCATCCAGCCCGGCGACGTGAATCTGATGACCGCCGGCCGCGGCATCGTGCATTCCGAGCGCACACCCGAAGAATTGCGTGGTGCGCCGATGTCGATCTCCGGCCTGCAGACATGGCTGGCGCTGCCCGACGGCAAGGAGGAGGTGGCGCCGGTGTTCGAGAACACCGCTGGCTTGCGGCTTCCCGAGATCGATGCCGAAGGCGTCCGCGGCCGCATCGTCATAGGCGATTTTCAAGGGTTGCGCTCCCCGGTGCGGGCCGACACCGAGACGCTCTACGCCGACCTCAGACTGGCGCCCGGCGCCAGCGTGAAAATCCCGGCGGATGCCGAAGAGCGCGCCATCTACACGCTGGAAGGCGAGGTCGCGATTTCGGGCGACGTCTTTCCGGCCGAACGGCTGCTGGTGTTCCGGCCCGGCGACGAGATCGTCGTATCGTCGCAGACCGGTGCGCATTTCATGCTGTTCGGCGGCGCCTCGCTCGGCTCGCAGCGCTACATCTGGTGGAATTTCGTTTCCTCGTCCAAGGAGCGCATCGAACAGGCCAAGCAGGAATGGAAGACGGGCCGCTTCGATATCGTTCCTGGAGATGAGGAAGAGTTCATCCCGCTGCCGGAAAACTAAGGAATATCGCCCAAAAGCGGCCCGGTTTCGGGGCCACGATATGCATGAAAACAAGGACTTGAAAGCGCGGGCATAGACTGTTTCGACACGCTGTCCTTTTGGGAGCAGGCCCGCGTCACTGACACGCATTTACTTTCGCAGGCCGGCGGCCTATCTCGCCGTTGAATAGAAAGCCTGAGCACCCGTGAACGCAACGCCACATACGCCGCTTCTCGACAAGGTTCGCATTCCGGCGGATTTGCGCGCGCTTGACGAGAGCGAGCTGCCGCAACTGGCATCCGAGCTTCGCCTCGAATTGGTCGACGCGGTGTCGCGCACCGGCGGTCATCTCGGCGCCGGCCTCGGCGTGGTCGAACTGACGGTGGCGCTGCATTACGTCTTCAACACGCCGGAGGACCGGCTGATCTGGGATGTCGGCCATCAGGCCTATCCGCACAAGATCCTGACCGGGCGGCGAGACCGCATCCGCACGCTGCGCCAGGAAGGCGGCCTGTCCGGCTTCACCCGCCGTGCCGAGAGCGAGTACGATCCCTTCGGCGCCGCCCACTCCTCGACATCGATATCGGCCGGCCTCGGCATGGCCGCCGCCCGCGACCTCTCCGGCGGCCGCAACAATGTCATCGCCGTCATCGGCGACGGCGCCATGTCGGCGGGCATGGCTTATGAGGCCATGAACAATGCCGGCGCGCTCGATGCCCGGCTCATCGTCATCCTCAACGACAACGACATGTCGATCGCGCCGCCGACGGGCGCGATGAGCGCCTATCTGGCGCGGCTCGCCTCGGGCAAGGCCTATGCCGGCCTGCGTGACTTCGGCAAGAAGCTGACCTCCTACCTCGGCAAGCGCGCCGATCGTGCGATCACAAGGGCGGTCGAGCATGCACGCGGTTATGTCACCGGCGGCACGCTGTTCGAGGAGCTCGGCTTCTATCACATCGGCCCGATCGACGGTCACAATCTCGAGCATCTGATCCCGGTTCTGAAAAACGTCCGCGACAATGGCGAAGGCCCGGTGCTGATCCATGTCGTCACCCAGAAGGGCAAGGGCTACGCGCCGGCGGAAGCCGCCGCCGACAAGTATCACGGTGTCAACAAATTCGACGTCATCACCGGAGCGCAGGCCAAGGCGCCCGCCAACGCACCGGCCTACACCAAGGTTTTCGCCGAAAGCCTGATCCAGGAGGCTCGTGAGGACGACCGTATTGTCGCCGTCACCGCCGCCATGCCGAGCGGCACGGGGCTGGACCTGTTCGGCGAAGTGTTCCCGTCAAGGACCTTCGATGTCGGCATCGCCGAGCAACATGCGGTGACCTTCGCCGCCGGTCTCGCGACGGAAGGCTATAAGCCGTTCGCGGCGATTTATTCGACCTTCCTGCAGCGCGCCTACGACCAGGTCGTCCACGACGTCGCGATCCAGAAACTGCCGGTGCGCTTTCCCATCGATCGCGCCGGCTTCGTCGGCGCCGACGGTGCCACCCATTGCGGCGCGTTCGACACCACCTTCCTGGCAAGCCTGCCGGGCTTTGTCGTGATGGCGGCCGCCGACGAGGCGGAGCTGCGCCACATGGTGCGCACCGCGGCAGCCTATGATGGCGGCCCGATCGCCTTCCGCTATCCGCGCGGCAATGGCGTCGGCGTCGACATGCCGGAGCGTGGCTCGGTTCTCGAACTCGGCAAGGGCCGCATCGTCAGGGAAGGCACCAAGGTGGCGTTGCTGTCCTTCGGCACGCGCTTGCAGGATTGCCTGATCGCTGCCGAGGAGCTTGGCGCAGCCGGGCTTTCGACCACCGTTGCCGATGCCCGCTTCGCCAAGCCGCTCGACGAGGATCTGATCCGGCGGCTGGCCCGCTCGCACGAGGTTCTGGTGACGGTGGAGGAGGGCGCCATCGGCGGCTTCGCCAGCCATGTGCTGCAGTTCCTTGCCCATGAAGGATTGCTGGAAAGCGGCCTGAAGGTGCGCCCGCTGGTGCTGCCCGATGTGTTCGCCGATCACGCCAAGCCGGAAAAAATGTATGCCGATGCCGGCCTCGATGCCGCTGGCATTGTGCGCACCGTATTCACGGCGCTTGGGCATACGGCCCGCGCCCAGCGCGCCTGAATTAAAATCCCGCCCCAGCGCGCCTGACTCAAGACCTCAAGCGCTTGAATTAGTTTGCCGGCTTGATTTCGTAACGCATTGTTAACACTGCCGTTTGGCGTTTTGCTTACCGTGTCCCTTGGCCGTTTTTCAACGGCGCCCTGCTAGATCGGTTGTCAGGCAGGGAGACGATTGGAATGAAGACGCTTCTGTGCGGCGTGGCCCTATCGGCCATCATAATCGCGCCGGCCGCCGCCGAGACGCGCTATGACCGCAATCTCGAAAAAGCGGCGCTGGGCATCGTCGCCGGCAAGATGGGCAATATCAGGGGCGGCTTTTCCTACAAGCAGGTGCCGCAGCTCGTGATCGTGCCGGACCCTGCGCCTGCGTCTCCGGTTGCGGCTGAGCATCCACGTGAGCAAGCTTCTGGGGAGCGAGACGACGGTTTGTCTCCAGCCGTCGAGCGCCAGGTGTCGCGCACCATCTTCTAGAACCACATATCGCGCACGCAACGCCCGTCGCGGGGCAGGTCGTCATATGTGTCGAGGCCGTCGAAATGGTCGATCGGCAGATCGGCGACGGCCTCGGGCGGCGCCAGCCGCACATTGACCGCAATGCGTGTTCGACCGGAGGCGCCGGTATGCAAGCCGCGCCACGCCAGAACGCAAGCGCAGGTCGGGCAGAACAGGATTTCGAGCGACGGCGTGTCCTTTCCGGCGCGCGTATAGCTGCCCATCGGTCCGGAAACGCGGATGCGTTCATCGGCATAGTCATAGGCCCAGAGCGTGCCATAGCGCCGGCAAAGCGTGCAGTTGCAAGCCGTCACCGGCCCGGGATCGCCTTCCAGGGTCCAGTGGGTTGCGCCACAGTGGCAGGTTCCCGTCAGCATTCGTTCTCCCCGAGGGTTTTGACGATAGAGGGGCTCGTCTCCTCGATTGCCATTCTGCCGGACCCGATACGATGCACGCAAGCGGTGGCGCGGCTCGATGCGTTCGCCGCTTCTTTCCTTGTTGCGCCCAATCTCCTTGCCTTCGCTGCCGGCTTTCGCCATGAAGGCCGATGAACTCGCCTCTGCCAGCCAGCACCCGCCAGCGGCTCGACGACTTGCTCGTCCAGCGCGGCCTGTTTGCCAGCCGCTCGCGTGCCCGCGACGCGGTCGAACGCGGCACGGTGACGGTTGACGGCGTCCTTGCCCGCAAGCCCGGTCAGAACGTTTCGCCGCAATGCCTTGTTGCCATTGACGATCCGGCGCAGGGCTATGTCTCGCGCGCGGCGCTGAAGCTCATCGGCGGGCTCGACCACTTCAGCCTCGATCCGGCCGGTCGCGAAGCGCTCGACATCGGCGCCTCGACCGGCGGCTTTACCCAAGTGCTTCTGGAACGCGGCGCTGTCCATGTCACCGCGATCGATGTCGGTCATGGCCAGATGCATCCCGATGTCAGCAAGGACCCGCGCGTGACGGTCATCGAGGGGCTCAATGCCCGCGATCTCACCATCGATGATCTTGCCGGCCGTGTTCCGGGTTTCATTGTCTCCGACGTCAGCTTCATTTCACTCAAACTGGCGCTGCCGCCCGCGCTCGCGATTGCCGAGCCTGGCGCCGCCGCAGTCTTTCTGGTCAAACCGCAATTCGAGGCGGGCCGCGAGGCGATCGGCAAGGGCGGCCTGCTGAAAGACCCCTTCGATGCCGCCCGTGTCGCCGGCATGCTGCAGGATTGGCTGGATGCCGTTCCCGGCTGGCGCTCGCTCGGCCTGCATCTGTCGCCGATCGAAGGCGGCGACGGCAATCGCGAATTCCTGCTCGGTGGGATCAAGGATCGATGAGCGCGCGCTTCACCATCAAAAAGCTTGGCGCCCAGGGCGACGGCATAGCCGAAACCGAAAGCGGCGATCTGTTCATTCCCTTCACGCTTCCTGGCGAGGTTGTCACCGCCGCGCGCGAAAGGGATCGCGCCGCGCTGATGGCCGTGCTGGAAGCCTCGCCGCTGCGCATCGGACCCGCCTGCCGCCATTTCACCGAATGCGGCGGCTGTGCTCTCCAGCATTTCGAGGCCGAGGCCTATCGCCAGTGGAAACGCGACAAGGTGGTGCACGCCCTGAAGGGCTTCGATTGCGAGATCGACGCGCTGGTCGCCTGCGCGCCGCACACGCGCCGCCGTGTCGTGCTTGCCGCCCGGCGCAGCGATGCCGGCATGCTGCTCGGCTTCAACCGCCATCTGTCGCCGGAAATCATTTCCATATCCGAATGCCCGATCTCGCTGCCCGAAATTGTCGCCGCGCTCGACCGGTTGCGGGCGCTTGCCGATTTGATATGCGCCACCACCAAATCGTTCCGGATGGCTGTCACCGTGACCGGTTCCGGCCTCGACGTCGCGGTGCATGAGTCCGGCAAGCTCGGCGAACACCAGCGCCGCATCGCTTCCAATTTTGTCCTGTCGCAAGGCTTTGCCAGACTGTCCATCGATGACGAGATCATCATCGAGCCAAGGAAGCCCGTGGTAATGTTCGGCAGTGTTGCCGTCGCCGTGCCGCCTGGCGCCTTCCTGCAGGCGACCGAGGCAGCCGAACGGACCATGGCCGAGATCGTTGGCACACATCTGAAGCGCGCCAAGAAGGTCGCCGATCTTTTCGCCGGCTGCGGCAGCTTTGCCTTGCGGTTGGCGGCAAAGTCGGAAGTCCATGCGGTGGAGGGCGATGCGGCGGCCCTTTCAGCGCTCGACCGGGGGGCACGTTTCGCCGCCGGCCTGAAGCGGGTGACGGGCGAACGCCGGGACCTGTTTCGCCGGCCACTGACGTTCAAGGAATTGAGCACCTTCGACGGCCTTGTCTTCGACCCACCACGAGCGGGTGCCGAGGACCAGTCGAAGCAGATCGCCCGCTCGGATGTTCCCTTCGTTGCCGCGGTGTCCTGCAATCCGGTGACGCTGGCTCGCGACCTGCGTATCCTCATCGATGGCGGGTACACCTTGAAAAGCGTGACGCCGATCGACCAGTTCCTGTGGTCGCCCCATGTCGAGGCGGTCGCTCTGCTGGAGAAGCCCAAGAAGCGCCGGTAGGGCGGATCTCGGTTCGACTGTCGCGTGGACAGAAAGCGATCACTTTTCCTTGAGATCGCCAGTTAGGCTTTACTCGATCCCAACTTGCCGAGATCGCGCCGCAAAGCCGCCTCTTTGCGCCCATCTAGTCCAGATTCGCTGGAGGAGCGGAAGGGCCTCGACAGCGTCGGCTCTTTACCCACGGTGGCCTGAAATGCGGATGCTCCAGAAATTCCTCGGTCTATTCGTGCTCTTGCTTGTCGTCGCCGGCTCCACGACGGGCGCGCTCGCGCAACAGCAAAAACGCCTCGCTTTCGTCATCGGCAACGCTGCCTATCCGTCCGGTGCACTGGTGACACCCGCCAACGACGCCGGATTGATCGCGCAGACCTTGCAGGCTGCCGGTTTCGATGTAGTCGGCGCCCGTGATGTGGATCAGGAGTCGCTGCGCGGCGCGCTACGCGACTTCCTCGGCAAGGTCTCCGCCGCCGGACCCGACGCGGTCGTCTTCGTCTATCTCGCCGGCCAAGGTGTGCAGTTCGAAGGCGAGAACTACTTCCTGCCGGTCGACGCCCAGATCGCCAATCCAGCCGACGTCCCGCTCCAGGCGATGCGGCTCTCCGACGTCACCAAGTCGCTGGCTGGACTGCCGACGAAGGTCAACATCGTCGTGCTCGACGCGGCGCGACCGAATGAGTTCCCGAAAACGAACCAGCCGCTGGCGGGCGGTCTCGCGCTGGTCGATCCCGACCCGAACATGCTGATCGCCTTCAACGCCGCGCCAGGAACCGTCGCGCCGGAAGGCAAGGGCCCGTACGGCGCCTATGCCCAAGCGCTGGCCGAGATGATGCGCGACGGCGGCCTGTCGCTCGACGATGTGTTCGACCGCACGCGCCTGCGGGTCAACGAAGTGACGCAAGGGGCCGAAGTGCCTTGGAACGCCTCGAAGATCAGCGCGCCCTTCGTGTTCTTCGATCGTGCCCCGGATGCGCCCGCGCCGAAGGTTTCGGAGGCCGAATCCCAGGCCAACCGGACCAGGGAGATCCGCGACTTCGATGCTCACGACGCTTATGTGGCGGCACTCGATCGCGATACGCTGCGCGGCTATGAGGATTTCGTCGGCGCCTATCCGCACGATCCGATGGCCAAGCGTGTGCGCGCCATCATCGCAGCGCGGCGCGAGGCAATCACTTGGCGCGAAACCTGGCTACGGGACACGCCGGAAGCCTACTGGTCATATCTCCGGCGCTACCCGCATGGCCCGCATGCCTGGGATGCCCGCCGCCGGCTCGAGCATTTCGAGGCGGCCTTGGAGCCCCCGGAGGATTTCACCGTCTACGCCTATGACGTGCCGCCGCCGCCGGAGGAGGAAATCGTCTACGTCGACCGTCCCGTGCTCTATTTCGACGACCCCGATTTCGATTTCGATCCGCCGCCGCCCGTGACGGTGATCTTCCTGCCGCCGCGGCCGCGCGACTTCATCGAACTGCCGCCACCGCCGCCGCCAGTCGGAATCTTCCTTCTGCCGACACCCGTCTTTGTGCCCGTGCCGGCCTGGGTAAACCCGCCGCATGACGTCTTCCCACCGCCGAACGATGTCATCTTCAACAACATCCACATCAACAACACGACGATCAACGAGAACAACAACCAGGGCGGTGGCCTCACCACGGGCCAGAAGCTGACCGCAGGTGCGGTGGGCCTGGGTGCTGCCGCACTGGCGACCAAGGTGGCGCTGCCGGCCTTCCTTCAGAAGAAGGAAACCGTACTGTCCAAACAGAACCCCGGCGGCCTGCCGCTGAAGCCGGGGCAGGGTGGCCAGCAGCCGGGAGTTGCCACGCCGCAGTCGAAGACCTTGCCTGCCGACAAGCTGACAGGTCATGCCTTGCCCGGCGCCGACGGCAAGACGCTGCCTCTCGTCAATGGCAAGCCGGTGCTGAATGGACAGAACCTGCCCAACAACCCGAACCTGCCCAACAACAAGTCTAAGAAGCTGTTGAACAAGCAGGGCACGGCAGGTGGAAACGCCGTGACCGGGAACCCGGTGCTGAATGGACAGAACCTGCCCAACAACCCGATCCTACCCAACAACAAGTCTAAGAAGCTCTTGAACAAGCAGGTCACGACAGGTGGAAACGCCGTGACCGGCAACACGGTGGTGAATGGGCAAAACGGGGCCAATGGGCAGGGCCAGAACGGTACCGGCAAGACTGGCAAGAAGCTCCGCAAGATCCCCGGCGCCAACGGCACGCCTGCGGTGAATGGAGCGAACAACGCATCGGTGCTCAATAGCCAGAATTCAGGCCAGAACCCGCCCAACGGCAAGTTCAAGAAGCTTCACAATCAGGGCAGTGGCCAGACGAACGGCCAGGCCAATGGGCAAGGCAGTGGGCCCCAGGGCAATGGCAACGGTCCCAAATTCCACAAGCTGCCCGCCAGCGGAAACGGTGGTGGCAATGTCCAGCAGAAATTCAAGGTCAACAATGGCAATCCGCAGCTGAAGGTGCTGGGTCAGCCCAAGCCGCAGAGACCGGAGTTCCACGCCCAGCCGAAGCAGCAGATCCAGCAGGTGCACCGGCAGCCGCAGGCGCAGCCAAAGCCGCCGCAGCCGCCAGCCGTCAAGAAGCCGTCTTGCGGGCATCCCAATGAGCCAGCGTGCAAGAAATAGCACATGTCGCCCGGAGGTGATCCGGCTTGGGTCGCGAGATGCGTAACGGCTTGAAACGCATCGCCGGTCGCGTTGTGTGAGGTGAGGCGGCTGTGCCCGGGCCGGCGGCAAAACATGGCTGGCCCGCTGCGGCAACCGTTATCAGATCACAACTGCGTGGTTGGCCACAGCTGAGATTGCGCGGCGCCCCGGCTCGCTGATACCCAGTCAGTGCCGGGGAGCCTCAAGGGAGTAACCATAATGAGGATTGCAAGCGTTCTGACACCCATCGTTGTGGCCGGGTTCATTGCGACGGGAGCTGCCGCGGCAGCGACGACGGCAGCAACCACGACGACGGCGCCGGCCACCACCACGGCCACCCCCATGAAGAAGGCGGCGGCGACTGCCACGACGCCTCAGAAAACCGCGATTTCGAAGCAATGTTCGGCACTTGCCGATGCCCAGAAGCTGCACGGCAAGGCACGCGAGAAGTTCCGGGCCGACTGCAAGAAGAACGGCGGCAAACCCACCTGATCGACGGCTGTTCTCGGCTATTATTGCCAGCCTGCCCTGCCGGGGAGGCTGGCGGCAGTTCCGGAAGAACGTGAACCAGGCTTCCGTCTGAAGCCAGGTTCATTGGGCTCGGTCAAGGGTGGATGAGACGGTCGCGAGATCTTCCATCCCGGGGGCTGAAAACGCACCGACCATCTGTGGCGGCTGGACCGCTGCGGCCCTGGAGAGGTGATCAGTCTACGAGCTTGGCAACATTTGTAACGGTCTTCGGCGTACCACCCCGCTGGTTGATCGACACCCAGATATTCGGGTTCTGCTGCGACTGGCGTTTCAGGAAATAGTAGCCGGTCGCGTTCCAGGGTCGGATTTCGTCGACCAGATTGTCGAGGACGAGATCGCCCTTGTCGGTTTTCACCGTCAGGATGGTGTGGCCTTCATTGTCAAGATCGTGGACCACGGTCATCAGCAGCGCCTGCCGGGGGAACCCAGCCTCCTGAAGAAGCTTGCGCTTGTAGAGTGCGTAGATCTTGCAGTCGCCCTTGCCGTCGACTGGGTAATCCCAGTGGTCCGCCATCGTGCCCCAGTGCTCGAAGTTGCTGACGGGCTTGATGTAGTTGTTTGCCTTGAGGTTTATGCGCTTGAGGATGCGCAGGTTCTGCGCGGTCAGCTTGACGTTCGTGGCCGGCAGAGCGGGGACCTTGCACTCTTTTGGCCGGCGATGGCAGAAATTGAGCCAGCCGTAAGGAACGCTGGTACGTCCTCCAACCGAAGCGAAGCGCAAGGCATCCGCGGATGGCTGCGTCTTCTCGAGCAATGTCGACTGCTTGAGTAAGGTGGATTGCGCTGAAGCCGAACTGACATCCAACGAAGTTAGCCCAACCAGCGAAACACAGCCAAGCAGGAACGAGGAAGTCAGGACGCCGAGGGAACGCAGCACTGGCAACACCATCGTACGAGAGCACCGATCAACGCTAATGTGGTGACGGCGCACGATCAATTAAACATTTAAGAAGGCGTTAACATGTTCGTGTTCGCGGTCTGCAAACACGTCGTGACGCCGGCACAAGGCGCTGCGCCACGGCGTCAACTGGAAAAGCGGGATGCCTGATGCGCGGCAGCGTCAGCCTGTTCCCGAAAGGATGCGCTCGACGAAGGCAGGCACGATCTGCGTCGCCGGTCCTTCCATCTGCTCGTCGAAGCGGGAGGCGGAGCCGGCGCATTTCAAATTGAGTTCGATCGTCAAGGCACCGGCGGCGCGGGCCTCCTCGACGAAACCGGCCGCCGGGTAGACGCTGCCGCTCGTTCCGATCGCCAGGAACAGGTCGCAACGCGTCAGCGCTTCACCGATCTCTTCCATGCGGTAGGGCATCTCGCCGAACCAGACCACGTCGGGCCGCAACTTGCCTTTGGCACCACAGGCGGGGCATTCGGATTGAACGGTGATGTCGCCGGCCCAGGCGCTGCTTGCGCCACAGTCCTGGCAAAGCGCGCGGCCGAGTTCGCCATGCATATGGATCAGTTTCCGCGAGCCGGCACGCTCATGCAGATCGTCGATGTTCTGGGTGACCAGGAGCACGTCGCCCTGGACTTCGCGCTCGAGCCTGGCCAGTGCCGCATGGGCGGCGTTCGGCGCCACGCTGTCCATCTGCCGCCGGCGCATATTGTAGAAATCCTGCACCTTGGCGGGATCGCGGGCAAAGCCTTCGGGCGTCGCAACGTCTTCGAGACTGAATTTCGCCCAGACTCCATCGGGATCGCGAAAGGTCGCGACGCCCGATTCCGCCGAAATGCCGGCACCGGTCAGGATGACGATCTTGGATCTGGACATGGTCGGGCCGCCCGAATTTGGAAACATCACTTTGGCGAGCGACGTTACCGGAACGGCCGCGAGCCTCAAACCCTCGTGCCGCCCACCGTCATCTGGTTCATGCGCAAATGCGGCTGGCCGACGCCGACCGGCACGCCCTGTCCGGCCTTGCCGCACATGCCGATGCCATTGTCGAGCTTCATGTCGTTGCCGACCATCGAGACGCGGTGCATGGCGTCAGGCCCGTTGCCGATCAGCATCGCGCCCTTGATCGGCTGTGTCACCTTGCCGTTCTCGATCATGTAGGCCTCGGTGCAGCCGAACACGAATTTGCCCGACGTGATGTCGACCTGGCCGCCGCCGAAGGAGACGGCGTAGATGCCGTTCTTGACCGAAGCAATGATCTCATCCGGCTCCATGTCACCAGACGTCATATAGGTGTTGGTCATGCGCGGCATCGGCTGGTGCGCGTAGCCTTCGCGCCTTCCGTTGCCGGTGGCTTTCATGCCCATCAGCCGGGCGTTCTGGCGATCCTGCATGTAGCCGACCAGTTTGCCGTCATCGATCAGCACATTGCGTGCCGAAGGCGTGCCTTCATCGTCGACGGTGAGCGAGCCGCGCCGCTCGGGGATGGTGCCGTCATCGACGACGGTGACGCCCTTGGCGGCGACCTGCTGGCCCAGCAGGCCGGCGAAGGCGGATGTCTTCTTGCGGTTGAAGTCGCCTTCCAGCCCGTGCCCGACAGCCTCGTGCAGCATGACGCCCGGCCAACCGCTGGACAGCACGATGTCGAATGTGCCGGCCGGGGCGGGGATCGCCTCGAGGTTGACCAGCGCCTGCCTGAGCGCCTCTTTGGCTGCGTGCTTCCAGCTGTCTTCGATCAGGAAGTCGCCAAAGGCCTTGCGTCCGCCCATGCCGTAGGAGCCGCTTTCCTGGCGGTCGCCGTCGCCGACGACGACCGAGACGTTGATGCGAACCAGCGGCCTTATATCGCGCACCACCTGGCCGTCGGCGCGCACGATCTCGACATGCTGCCAGGACGCGGCGAGCGAGGCCGTCACCTGGCGCACGCGCGGATCCTCGGCGCGCAGCCAGGCGTCGATTTCCTGCAGCAGCTTTGCCTTGGCCTCGAACGTGGGCGAGGGGATCGGGTTCTCGTCGCCGTAGAGATGGCGATTGGTGCGGGCGGGTGCGGCGGCAAGCGTGCCGGAATAGCCACCCTTGACGGTCGAGACGGCAGCGGCCGCGCGCAGCAGCGAAGCCTCGGACAGGTCGCTCGAATGGGCGTAGCCGCTGGCTTCACCGGCGACCGCGCGCAGGCCAAAGCCCTGGTCGGTGTTGAAATTGGCGGTCTTCAGCCGGCCATTGTCGAACATCAGCGCCTCGCTCTCGCTGTATTCGAGAAACAGTTCACCGTCATCGGCGCCGTTGATGGTGTCGGCGACGATCTGCTTGATGCGATCGTCGGAAATGTCGAATTGGCCGATCAGGCTGTTCATGGCGCATCCGTTCGTGGGAAGAGAGCTTGTTTCCCCCGATGTAGGCGCGAAGCCGCGCCGAGACAATCGTCCCGACGCGCGGTGAGGACAAATGCGCTTCGCCGGCAGGCCGCCGGCGTCACTTCTGGTTGATGAAATCCTTGATGTTGGTGGTCATCGAATCCCAGTTCGAGAACTGTTCCTCAAGATTGGCCTTGGCGATGCCGCCGATGAAGGAGACATCCATCTTGAAAGGCGTCGGTGTAGCCCGAGGAAAACTGGATCGATTTGCACTTCTCATGGTTTTCGCAACCATAGAAGTAGATCACGTACTTCATGCCTTCGAGCCGGCCGGAAACCATGGGGCCGCCGCCGTCGTCCTTGTCCAGCTTGGCCGAACCGTATCCCTTGGCGATTTCCAGAATTGCCGCCGGATCAGGCGCGGGTGATGATTTCGGTATCTTCGGCCCAGGCGACGGAACCCGCGCCGGTCAAAACCAGACCAGCGGAGAAAAGCAGAGAAAACGAGCGCATGATGACCCCACCGCCAAACCCGCGTCCCATGGGAATTCTGCGTCAGGGTCGGGTTTTTCGCAAGCGCCTGGCTGTCAGGGCAGGGCGGCAAAGCCGTCGGCAAAACCCTTGAGGTCGACCGGGATGCCGATGCCTTCTTCAGGCGTCTGGAAGACGATGAACGTCGCCGACGTGCCGGTCTTCAGCGTGTCGAGCAGCGGCTTTTCGAGGATGACCTCGGCATAGCAACCGTCCTGGAAGCAGCGCACGAAATAGGCGCGGCCGATATCCTTGCCGTCGACATTGAGGCCGAGCCCGTTCGGCAAAAGCACGCCGAGCGGCGCCAGCACGCGCAGGATCTCGGCCTTGTTGTCGGCGGTGCGCAGCACGACGACCGACAGCCCCATCTCCGGACGATCCTCGGCGACGACGTTCTGCATCATCACGCATTGTTCAGAGGTGGCACCGGCCGGCGTGTCGCAGATGATCGACCAGGCGCCATGCGTCGAGCGCACAGTACCGCTGGGTTGCGCGGCATTGGCCTGACTGGCGACCAGCAGACCGGCCGTGGACAGGGCAACGACAAAAATGGCTTTCGCCAAGGTGATCGAAAGTCCCAGTCTCGTATGCCTCAGTCTCGAAAGCCAAGAGTTCATGACGGCTCCATTGCGAATCACGGCACTTTAAGCCGCGCCAATGCCAAGTAAAGGACGAGACCACGGCCGAACTGTCCCGAAACAGGCAATACAGCGCTTTTCCCTGCCAAATTCGCCTGAATTACGACGCTTCGCGAACCCGGCCGGCATGAGGCTGGCAACCTGCCGAACATACGCGATTCGCCGTCATGGCCGCTGCCCCGGAAGAGCCGTGTCAGCTTGCGCGCAAAAATGCCGCACAGTTTCCTCCGCTCCTTTCTTGCGGAGGGAAAAAGAGTATGGTTTGAACCACCTTGAGACTGTCGGGATTCCCGTCCCGGCATTGTTCGTTATTCTCGTTGGCGCAGCCGCGAGGAACTGGGAGACGAAGAGGGCGATGAGAAATTTCCTAGCAGACGCCAAGTTTCTAGCCAGTGCTGGGGCTGCCACCGCGTTTTTCGCCGGCACGTCCGCCCATGCCGATCAGCCCGTGGCTTGGGAGACGACCTTCCAGGCGCCGGCGACCGATATGATGCGGCAGATCGAGTGGTTCGGAAACTACACGATGTGGTTCATCGTCCCGATCACCATCCTTGTGCTGCTTCTGCTTGCCTACTGCATCGTCAGGTTCCGCGCGAGTGCAAACCCGGTTCCCTCCAAGACCAGCCACAACACGCTGATCGAGGTGATCTGGACCGTCGGTCCGGTCGTGATCCTGCTCTGCCTCGCCATTCCCTCCTTCCAGCTCCTGACCGCGCAGTACACCCCGCCGGAAGAAGCCAAGCTGACCGTCAAGGCGACCGGCAACCAGTGGAACTGGGATTACGAATACCAGACCGACAACACGCTCGCCTTCAATTCGGCCATCCTCCAGGATGGCGATCGCGCCAAGGCCGGCAAGGAGGATCGCAAGGTCTATCCGCGTCTGCTTGCCGTCGACAATGAGTTGGTGGTGCCGGTCAACACAATGACGCGCGTGCTTGTCACCGCGACCGACGTGATCCACTCCTTCGCCATGCCGTCCTTCGGCATCAAGATCGACGCCATTCCGGGACGTACCAACGAGACCTGGTTCAAGGCGGAGAAGGAAGGCATCTTTTACGGCCAGTGCTCGCAGCTCTGCGGCAAGGACCACGCCTTCATGCCGATCGCCATCCGTGTCGTCTCCGACGCGCAGTTCAAGACCTGGCTGGCTGCGGCGAAGACCGACCTGCCCGGCGCCAACAAGACGCTGATGGCCGAGGTCGATGGCCAGAACAAGGTAGCGGCCGCCGGCAATTGATGCCGCGGGTTAGCAAGATTTAGGGAACGGAGCGGAACATGGCAGACGCTGCAGCTCACGACGGCCACGACCACAAGCCTTATCATGGCTGGGTGCGCTGGGTTTATTCGACCAACCACAAGGATATCGGCACGCTCTACCTGATCTTCGCGATCATGGCCGGCATCATCGGCGGCGCCCTGTCGGTCGCCATCCGCATGGAACTGCAGGAGCCTGGCATCCAGATCTTCAGCGGTCTGGCGCAGATGGTCTACGGCATGAACGGTGACGCAGCGGTCGACGGCGGCAAGAGCATGTACAATGCCTTCGCCACCGCGCATGCGCTGATCATGATCTTCTTCATGGTCATGCCGGCGCTGATCGGCGGCTTCGCCAACTGGATGGTGCCGATCATGATCGGTGCTCCCGACATGGCGTTCCCGCGCATGAACAACATCTCCTTCTGGTTGCTGCCGCCGGCCTTCATACTGCTGCTGACCTCGATGTTCGTACCGAGCGCACCGGGCGCCTACGGTGTCGGCGGTGGCTGGACGCTTTATCCGCCGCTGTCGACCTCGGGTCAGCCCGGACCGGCCATGGATCTGGCGATCCTGTCGATCCACATCGCCGGTGCCTCGTCGATCCTCGGCGCCATCAACTTCATCACCACCATCTTCAACATGCGTGCTCCGGGCATGACGCTGCACAAGATGCCGCTGTTCGCCTGGTCGGTGCTGGTCACCGCCTTCCTGCTGCTGTTGTCCCTGCCGGTCCTGGCCGGCGGCATCACCATGCTGCTCACTGACCGCAATTTCGGCACGGCCTTCTTCGCGCCGGACAATGGCGGCGATCCGCTCCTCTTCCAGCATCTGTTCTGGTTCTTCGGCCATCCGGAAGTCTACATCCTGATCCTGCCGGGCTTCGGCATCATCAGCCACATCGTCTCGACCTTCTCGAAGAAGCCGGTGTTCGGCTATCTCGGCATGGCCTACGCGATGGTCGCCATCGGTGCCGTCGGCTTCATCGTCTGGGCGCACCACATGTACACGACCGGCCTGTCGCTCGACACGCAGCGCTACTTCGTCTTCGCCACCATGGTCATCGCGGTGCCGACGGGCGTGAAGATCTTCTCCTGGATCGCGACGATGTGGGGCGGGTCGATCTCGTTCAAGACACCGATGCTGTGGGCGCTGGGCTTCATCTTCCTGTTTACTATCGGTGGCGTCACCGGCGTCCAACTGGCCAATGCCGGTCTCGACCGCTCGCTGCATGACACCTATTTCGTCATCGCCCACTTCCACTACGTGCTGTCGCTGGGCGCGGTGTTCGCCATCTTCGCCGGCTGGTACTACTGGTTCCCCAAGATGACCGGCTACATGTACTCGCCCGTCATCGCCAACACCCACTTCTGGGTCACCTTCGTCGGCGTCAACCTGATCTTCTTCCCGCAGCATTTCCTTGGTCTGGCCGGCATGCCGCGCCGCACGATCGACTATCCGGACGCGTTTGCCGGCTGGAATTACGTGTCGTCGATCGGCTCCTACATCTCGGCCGTCGGCGTCCTGATCTTCCTCTACGGCGTGTTCGAAGCCTTCCAGAAAAAGCGGATCGCCGGCGCCAACCCATGGGGCGAGGGCGCCACCACGCTCGAATGGCAGCTGCCTTCGCCGCCGCCGTTCCACCAGTGGGAGCAGCTGCCGAAGATCAAGTAAGGCGGCACCCGCCCGAATACGAAACCGCCGGTTCGCCGGCGGTTTTGGCCAACGGAATGATGGACTGAGTACGCATGGCCCTAGTCGACGAAACCAGCATTGACGAAGCGGGCTTCCGCATGTCGGAAGCGACGGCGGGCGATTTCTTCGCCCTGCTGAAGCCGCGCGTCATGTCGCTGGTGGTGTTCACGGCCTTTGTCGGGCTGGTCGCCGCCCCGGTGACCATCAACCCGCTGCTGGCGGTGATCGCCATCCTGTCGATCGCCATCGGCGCCGGTGCCTCGGGCGCGCTCAACATGTGGTACGACGCCGACATCGACGCCGTGATGACCAGGACCGCAAGCCGCCCGGTGCCGTCCGGCCGCATCCAGCCGCACGAGGCGCTCAGCTTCGGCCTGGTGCTGTCGGTGCTGTCGGTGATGACGCTCGGCGTGCTGGTCAACTGGCTGTCGGCGACGCTGCTGGCCTTCACCATCTTCTTCTATGCCGTCGTCTACACGATGTGGCTGAAGCGCTGGACGCCGCAGAACATCGTCATCGGCGGCGCTGCCGGTGCGATCCCGCCGGTCATTGGCTGGGCCGCGGTGACCGGGTCGGTCAGCCTCGAAAGCATCGTCCTGTTCCTGATCATCTTCCTGTGGACGCCCCCGCATTTCTGGGCACTCGCGCTGTTCAAGTCCGAGGACTATGAGCGCGCCGGCATCCCGATGATGCCCAATGTCGCCGGCCAGGCGTCGACCCGCCGTCAGATCTTCGCCTATGCGCTGGTGCTGGCCCCGGTCGGCGTGCTGCCGTGGCTGCTCGGCTACACCACGCCTTTCTATGGCGTGGCCGCCGTGCTGCTTGGCGTCGGCTTTGTCTGGTATGCGTGGAAAGTGCTCGGCATGGCCGACGACGACCGGACCATGAAGCCGGCCAAGGCGCTGTTTGCCTATTCGCTGCTTTATCTCTTCGCCATCTTCGCTGCCTATCTGGCCGACAGCGTTGTCGAACGCGCGCTTGCCATGGGTGGGGCATGATCATGGTCGAGGAAAAACTCGAAACGGTCACGCTGACCGATCGTCAGAAGAAGGCCCAGCGCAGCCGTTCGGTTGCCATCGGCGTGGCGCTGGCGGTGCTGGTCGTGATTTTCTACATCGCCACGATCATCAAGTTCGGCCACAATCTGGGCACGATGTGATGAGCATCGAGATCTCCAAGAAGCCGGCCGGCAAGAACAGCAACGCCATCGTCGCGGCTGTCTGCCTCGCCTTCTTCACCGGCATGATCGGCATGGCCTATGCGGCCGTGCCGCTCTACAAGATGTTCTGCCAGGCGACCGGCTATGGCGGTAAGACGCAACGCGTCGAGAAGCAGTATGCCGGCCGCGTGCTTGACCGTGAGATCACCGTGCGCTTCGACGCCAATATTGCCGGCGTGCCGTGGGAATTCCAGCCGGTCCAGCGCTCGATGACCATGAAGATCGGCGAGACCGTGCAGGCGCATTATCAGGCGACCAACAAATTCGATCGCCCCGTTACCGGCCGCGCCACCTTCAACGTGCAGCCGGAACTGGCAGGCCCCTACTTCAACAAGGTCGAGTGCTTCTGCTTCACCGATACGTCGCTGAAGCCAGGCGAGACGCTGGACATGCCGGTCCTCTTTTATGTGGATCCCGATATCGTGAATGTGCCGGAGCTGAAGGACGTGAAGACGATCACGCTGTCCTATACGATGTTCCCGGTCGAGAAGAACAAGCCGGTCGCCTCCTCGGAGCCGGTCCAGGGCACCAGCAAGACAATTTCCAATACCGAAGCAAATCTCGGGGGTTGACATGGCAGACGCGCACGCAAAACCACAGCATGACTATCATCTCGTCGACCCGAGCCCGTGGCCTTTCCTGGGATCGGTCGGGGCGCTTGTCACCGCCTTTGGCGGCGTCTGCCTGATGGAGTATTTGAAGGGCGGCTCCTTCCCGATCTTCGGCTTCAACATCGCCAATCCGTGGCTGTTCTTCATCGGCATCGTGATCGTCCTCTACACCATGTTCGCCTGGTGGTCGGACACGATCAAGGAAGCGCATGAGGGCCATCACACGCGGGTCGTGTCGCTGCATCTGCGCTATGGCATGATCATGTTCATCGCCTCGGAGGTGATGTTCTTCGTCGCCTGGTTCTGGGCCTATTTCGACGCCAGCCTTTTTGCCGGTGAGGTGCAGAACTACGCGCGCCACACCTTTACCGGTGGTGTCTGGCCGCCGAAAGGCATGGAGGTTCTCGATCCCTTCCACCTGCCGCTCTACAACACCATCATCCTGCTCCTGTCGGGCACGACGGTCACCTGGGCGCACCACTCACTCATCCATGGCGATCGCAAGGGCCTGATCAACGGCCTGGTGCTGACCGTCGGCCTCGGCATGCTGTTCACCATGGTGCAGGCCTATGAGTACATGCACGCTCCGTTCGGCTTCAAGGATTCCATCTACGGCGCCACCTTCTTCATGGCGACCGGCTTCCACGGTTTCCATGTCATCATCGGCACCATCTTCCTGCTGGTCTGCCTGGTCAGGGCAATGAAGGGCGATTTCACCCCCAAGCAGCATTTCGGCTTTGAGGCGGCCGCCTGGTACTGGCACTTCGTCGACGTGGTCTGGCTGTTCCTGTTCTCGGCGATCTATGTCTGGGGATCGGCTGGCGCGGTGATCGAAGGCCACTGATCCAGTCTTTGGAGCAATTCCAGGAAAAGTGTGAACGGTTTTCCGTTCGGAATTGCGTCGAAACAAAGAGTCTAGGATTTCGATTTCGGGAAGGCGGCCGCGGCGACGCGGCCGCCTTCTTCTTTTCGGCGCAATGATCGCCGATCGATTGCCGATGCGGCTGACAATTCCCTGGACGATTTGCGCATTCATCTTCCTGGCATTCCCGGCCCTTGCGGCTGAGAAGGTCGATCTGGTGCGTGCCCACAAGGCGGAACGGCGGCTGGAACTTATCGGTGACGGCAAGGTGCTGCGCAGCTACAGCATTGCGCTTGGCGGGGATCCCGTCGGCCACAAGCACCAGGAGGGCGATCAGCGCACGCCCGAGGGGCGCTACATCCTCGACTGGCGCAACCCCGACAGCATCGCGTACAGATCGATTCACATCTCCTATCCCAATGCCGACGATCTGGCGGCGAAGGCGCGCAATGTCGATGCCGGCAGCATGATCATGATCCACGGCCAGGCGAATGGTTTCGGCTGGTGGGGCTGGCTGCTTCAATTGGTCGACTGGACCGACGGCTGCATTGCCGTTACGAACTCCGACATGGACGAAATCTGGGCAATGGTGGCCGATGGGACACCGATAGAGATCGAGCAATAGCGATGAGTGAAGATAAGGCGATCTGGCCTCCGATCGATCCGATATCGGCCGGCCTGCACGGCCGTTGCCCGCGCTGCGGCGAAGGGCGGCTGTTTTCCGGCTTCCTCACCGTCGGCAAACGCTGCGTCAATTGCGGCCTCGACTATTCCTTCGCCGATGCCGGCGACGGGCCAGCGGTCTTCGTCATCCTGATTATCGGCTTCATCATCGTCGGCCTGGCGCTCTGGGTCGAAGTGACGCTAAGCCCGCCGCTGTGGCTGCATCTGCTGATCTGGATCCCGTTGGCCCTGGTGCTGTGCCTGACCGCGCTGCGGCTGATCAAGGGCGTGCTGCTCACCCTGCAATATGCCAACAAGGCGGCCGAAGGCAGGCTGGACCGCGGCGAATGAGCGAAGCATCCATCAGGAGTGGCGGCCGTTCGCGGCCACGCTCGGCATTGCTGCTCGGCCTTGGCCTGGTGCTGCTCTCGATCCTGCTGGCGCTCGGCACCTGGCAGGTCCAGCGCCTGCACTGGAAGGAAGGTCTCCTGCAGACCATCGACCAGCGCACCCATTCGGCGCCGCTGCCGCTGGCCGAGGTCGAGAAGCAATTCGCAGCGACCGGCGACGTCGACTACACGCCGGTCACGGTCTCCGGCACGTTCCTGCATTCGGGCGAGCGGCATTTTTATGCGACCTGGGAGGGTGACGCCGGCTTCAACGTCTATACGCCGCTCGCCCTCGACGACGGCCGCTTCGTCCTGATCAATCGCGGCTTCATACCCTATGATCTGAAAGACCCCGCCAAGCGCGCCAAGGGGCAGATCACCGGCAAAGTGACCATTACCGGGCTTGCCCGCAATCCGCTGACGGCAAAACCGTCGATGATGCTGCCAGACAATGACGTGGCGAAGAACATCTTCTACTGGAAGGACCGCGACGTGATGGCGGCGAGCGCCGGCCTGCCGGCCGGGTTCACGCTGGTGCCGATCTTCATCGATGCCGACAAGACGCCGAATCCTGGCGGTCTTCCGATCGGCGGCGTCACCATCATCGACCTGCCGAACAGCCATCTGCAATATGCCGTCACCTGGTATGGGCTTGCCGCAGCACTCGCCGCTGTGCTGATCCTGCGGCTTCGCCGTCCCGCGAAAGAGGAATGAACGCAAGCAGCGCTCCCCTTTCTACCGACACCCTTGACAGGGCCTGCTCTTGACAGAACAGGGGTAGGCACCTCATTTCGGCGCTGACGAACCGGCCAGGATTCAATGCTTCAGACAATCGCCAAGCCTCCTCTCACGATCCGGCTCTGCCAGCCGCGCGGCTTTTGCGCCGGCGTCGACCGTGCCATCCAGATCGTCGTGCTGGCGCTGAAGAAATACGGCGCGCCGGTCTATGTCCGCCACGAGATCGTGCACAACCGCTACGTCGTCGAGGGGCTGCAAAGCCTTGGCGCGGTCTTCATCGAGGAGCTTTCCGAAATCCCAGCTGAACACCGGCAGTCGCCGGTCGTCTTCTCGGCGCATGGCGTGCCGAAATCGGTGCCGGCGGATGCGCAAGCGCGCAACTTGTTCTATCTCGACGCCACCTGTCCGCTGGTGTCGAAGGTCCACAAGCAGGCCATGCGCCATCAGCGGCTTGGCCGCCATGTGCTGTTGATCGGCCATGCCGGCCACCCCGAGGTGATCGGCACGATGGGGCAATTGCCGGAAGGCGCGGTCACGCTGATCGAGACCGAGGCCGATGCCGCGAAGCTTGTGCCGGCCGACCCGAAGGCGCTTGGCTTCGTCACCCAGACCACACTATCGGTCGAGGACACCGCCGGCATCATCCGCGCGCTGAAAGAGCGCTTTCCCGACCTGCAGGCGCCGGCGGCGGAATCGATCTGCTACGCCACCACCAACCGCCAGGAAGCAGTCAAGGACACCGCCCCGGGTGCTGATCTCTATCTGATCGTAGGCGCTCCCAATTCCTCCAATTCGCGCCGCCTTGTCGAAGTGGCGGAGCGTGCCGGCGCCACGATGTCGCTTCTCGTGCAGCGCGCCGCCGAGATTCCGTGGAATGACATCGGCAACATTTCGACGCTCGGCCTGTCAGCAGGGGCATCGGCGCCGGAGATCATCGTCGACGAGATCATCGACGCGTTCCGCCAGCGCTTCGATGTCACCATCGACCTCGCCATCACGGCCACCGAAACAGAGGATTTTCCGGTCATGCGGGTACTGCGCGATGTCGAACTGACGCCGGCCGACATGGCCTTCGTCAATGGGGCCGCGTAAGCCAGATGGCTGTCTATACCGACGTTGCGGAGGGCGAACTCGGCGCTTTCCTGAAGCACTACCCGGTCGGCGATCTCCTGTCCTACAAGGGCATCGCCGAGGGCACGGAAAACTCCAACTTCCTCCTGCACACTTCCAGCGGCTCCTACATTCTGACGCTCTATGAGAAGCGGGTCGAGAAGGCGGATCTGCCGTTTTTCCTCGGGCTGATGGGCCATCTCGCCAACAAGGGTGTGTCCTGCCCGCTGCCGGTGACCGCGCATGACGGCAGCGTCATCGGCACGCTGGCCGGCCGGCCAGCGGTCATCATCACCTTCCTCGAAGGACTTTCGCTGCGGCGCCCGACGGCAACGCATTGCGCCGAGGTCGGCAAGGCGCTGGCAGCCCTGCACCTGGCCGGCGCCGATTTTCCGATGACCCGTCCCAACGCGCTTGCCATCGGCGGCTGGCGCAAACTTTGGAATGCGGCCCGCGACCGCGCCGACGAGGTCGAGCCGGGCCTCGCGGCCGAGGTCGATGCCGACTTCGCCGATTTCGAGCGCAACTGGCCGAAGGACCTTCCTGCAGGCATCATCCACGCCGATCTTTTTCCGGACAACGTCTTCTTCCTCGGCGAAAAACTGTCCGGCCTGATCGACTTCTATTTCGCCTGTGACGATCTCTATGCCTACGATGTCGCGACCTGCCTCAACGCCTGGTGTTTCGAGAAGGATTTCTCCTTCAACCTTACCAAGGGCAAGGCACTGCTTGCCGGCTATCAGAGCGTGCGTCCGCTGAGCGGAGAAGAAAAGGCGGCATTGCCGATGCTGTCGCGCGGTTCGGCGCTGCGTTTCATGCTGACCCGGCTCTACGACTGGCTGACCGTTCCCGATGGCGGGCTGGTGATGAAGCGCGATCCGACCGAATATATCAGGCGGATGCGGTTCCATCGGGCGATCAAATCGGCTTCGGAATATGGATTGGCCGAATACGGGGTGTCATGAGTAAACAGGTTGAAATCTTCACCGACGGCGCCTGTTCGGGCAATCCCGGCCCTGGCGGCTGGGGCGCCATTCTGCGCTTCAACGGCACCACCAAGGAACTTTCCGGCGGCGAAGCGGAAACGACCAACAACCGCATGGAACTGCTGGCCGCCATCTCGGCGCTGAATGCGCTGAAGGAGCCTTGCACGGTCGAGCTTCACACCGACAGCAAATACGTCATGGACGGCATTTCCAAATGGATCCATGGCTGGAAGAAGAACGGCTGGAAGACCGCCGACAAGAAGCCGGTCAAGAATGGCGAACTCTGGCAGGCGCTGGATGAGGCCAATAGGCGTCACAAGGTCACCTGGAACTGGGTCAAAGGCCATGCCGGCCATACCGAGAACGAGCGCGCCGACGAACTCGCACGGGAAGGCATGGCGCCGTTCAAGAAGGGCTCTTTCAAGCCAGCGGTTTCAGCACCGAAGCCGGATGTCCAGCCGAAGCAGCCGGCAGCCACGAAGGCCCGTCGTTCGACCCAGAGCTACTGAGTTCCAGCAGCCGGTCCGCTTCCAGGCAGGGTAACCTCGATCGTGCCGATCCTGTACTATGTCACGCATCCCCAGGTTCAGATCGACGCTGCCGTTCCCGTTCCGGAATGGGGACTGTCCGATATCGGACGGGCGAGGGCTGTCGCCATGCTCGATCAGCCATGGGTCGGATCTATCCGGCGCATCGTTTCGTCGGGCGAGCGCAAGGCAATAGAAACGGGCGAAATCCTGGCACGCCATCTCCGCCTTGCGGTCGAGGTCAGGGAGCGGATGCACGAGAATGACCGGTCCGCGACCGGCTTTCTGCCGCCGCCGGAGTTCGAAGCGGTCGCCGATCAGTTCTTCGCCAATCCGCATAAAAGCGTTCGCGGGTGGGAGCGGGCGATCGATGCGCAGCAACGTATTGTGAGCGAGGTCGCAGCCGTGATCGGCGGCGATGAGGCCGGCGACATCGCTGTCGTTGGCCATGGAGGCGTTGGAACACTCCTGCTGCTGTCTCTCAGCGGACGGGAAATCAGCCGCGACGCGGATCAGCCGGCGGGCGGCGGCAACTATTTTGCCTATGATATCGGCGCCCGCCGCGTCATCCATGGATGGCGGCCGATCGACAGGCCGGCCTAGGTTTAAACCTTCAGCGTATCAGCAGTGCCGTGCCCCAGAGTCCGAGCGCGAAGACCGTGTGCGAGACGAGGTTGAGCGCCCGGATCTGCATCGGATTGGGCCGCTTCGAGGCGGCCCATCCGGCACCCATGCCCGGCGCTAGCAGGAACCAGCCGGCGCCGACGGTGACGATGCCGAGAATGAAGGCCGGCAGGAAGGTCGGCGCGGAAAGCCAGCCGGTTCCGGCAAGCACGACCAGGATGATGCCGTAGACGATGCCGACGAAATAGTGAAACGCCCAGCCGAGCGCCACTTCATGCGCGTAAGGCGCCGCGGCGCCGATATCGTCGTGAAAGACCTTGTCGCCGAGATGCCAGACCCAGCGGCCGACAGGTCCCCAGTTCGGCCGTGGCTGGCCGAAGGCCTTATGCAAAAAGAGGGCCCAGAGATCCATCAGTACGGTGGCGCCGATGCCGATCGCGATAGCGCGCCAGATGACGTCAAACATCGTTGGATCCCCCGAAAGCCGGCAGTTCTGGAGCGCTAGCGTTGTGGGCGAGGTCGCTGTTGCGGCCTCGCCGACGCGGCCGTTGAAGCTCAGAGCTGTCCGAGAATATGAGCCGCGCCGGACTCGTCGACGCCGGGCTTGGTCTCGACATTGAGCGCGGTGACCTTGCCGTCGTCAATGATCATCGAAAACCGCTTCGAGCGAAGGCCCATGCCGGCGGCGGAAAGGTCGTTATCGAGGCCGACCGCCTTGGCAAAATCGCCGCTGCCGTCGGCGAGGAACAGGATCTTGCCCTCGCCGCCGGTGAAGCGTGCCCAGGCGCCCATGACATGGGCGTCGTTGACCGAAACGACGGCGATGGTGTCGACGCCGCGCGCCAGGATGGCGTCATGGTTTTCGAGATAGCCGGGCAGATGGTTGTTGCTGCAGGTCGGCGTGAAGGCGCCGGGAACGCCGAACAGGACCACCTTCTTGCCCGGGAAAATCTCGGCCGACGTGATCGCCTTGGCGCCGTCATCGGTCATCGTCTTGAAGGTTACCTCGGGCAGCGTGTCGCCAACGGAAATGGTCATGAGTTCCTCGCTTGGGAATGGGAAGGAAGGATGCATGCTTGCGTAGCGAACTCAGCGGCGTCCTGCAACCGTTCGGGCAAGCTGGATCAAGGGAAAGGCAGCAGCCCTTCGACGGCGCCCGCCGAACTCGTCAGCGTGTAGTGAAGCCCGCCATCCGTTGGCGTTGCCGAAGGGCGGTCGAGGATCGGCACGGTGAAGATCAGCTTGCCGTCCTTTTCGCTGCGGGAAGGGGTGCCGAACATGTAGTCCCGCTCGCCGGCGACAAAAAAATCCGCTGCCTCCGGGTCACCGGGAAAGCTCGCCTCGACAACCAGCGTCTCGTGATCGCCCGGTAGCACGTTGATGCCGAAATCAGGCTTTGCCGGCGCCGGCAAAGCCGTGAAGCTCGCCTTCACCAGGGCTGCGTCGTCGGCATTGTCAGGGTCGGAAGTGGGGTCGACGGTCAGCCGTGTCTGCACCGGGATGCAGATCGTCTCGCAAATGCCGAGAAAGATATCGGCATCGATGACAGCCGGCTGGTTCGGTGTTGCCAGCGTAAAGGTCACAGGCAGCGAAATCGGATAGTTGTAGCCTGCCCATTTGCCATAACCATCGTCGTGGCGTTGCGGTGCCGGAAACGAAAGAATGGCATCGGCAATGTTGGTGCTGGCCGAAACATCGAGCTGCGGCGGCACGCCGGCGTCGCCCGGATCGCGCCAATAGGTCTTCCACCCGGGCTTGAGCGCGATGTCGAGAACGCCCTGGATGCGGCCGGCCTCGTCGGGCTTGCCTGATGTCACCAGCCGCACCTTGCCGCCTTCGCTGGTGTACCAGGCGGACGATGAGGCGGAGGCAGGCAGAACGGCCGCCGATCCTATGGCGGTGCCGAGCAGCAGGATTTTCAAGCTTTGCATGGCGGTGATTTGATCGTCCGTTCGTGGCTTCGCAATGTTCTCACGGCTTTGTTGATATCATATTTGCGTGACCTTCGCGGGCAAGCCATCGCGGCCTGGCACCATGGGCTTTGGTCGAATCCGGCGCGGCGCATCTTTTCGGCGCCCGGGAAACACGGTACCTTCGTTGAATGGATTTGTTGCGCCACAAAAAGACGGTCGCTGGACGCGGCTTTCTCGACGATCAGTTCCTGATTGCCATGCCCGGCATGAAGGACGACCGTTTCACGCGCTCGGTCATCTACATCTGCGCGCACAGCGATGAAGGCGCGATGGGCCTGATCATCAATCAGACACAGCAGATGCTGTTTCCGGACCTTCTTGTGCAGCTCGGCATCATGAACGAGCAGGAGGCGATCCGCCTGCCGGCGCAGGCGCGCGATTTCGTCGTGCGCAATGGTGGGCCCGTCGATCGCAGCCGCGGCTTCGTCCTGCATTCGGGCGACTATCGCGTGGAATCGTCGCTGACCGTTTCCGACGATATCTGCCTGACCGCGACGGTCGATATATTGCGCGCCATATCGTCGGGTCGCGGCCCGCGTCATGCGCTGATGGCGCTCGGCTATTCCGGCTGGGGCGCCGGTCAGCTGGAAACCGAGATCGCCGAAAATGGCTGGCTGACCTGTCCGGCCAGTCCCGAGCTTCTGTTCGACGCCGACATCGAGCGCAAATACGATCGCATCCTCGCCTCGATCGGCATCGATCTGGCGCATTTGAGCCTGGCGGCCGGGCACGCCTGACCCATCAGGCCGACGCAGAGGCCTCTAAGCCTGTGTCAGCGGATACTGCTCCTTCAGCGTCTTCAGCACCTGGTCGCCGGGCATCGGCGCGCCGAACATGAAGCTCTGCACATATTCGCAGCCCATCTGGCGCAGTTCCAGCGCATCGCGTTCGTCCGAAATGCCCTCGGCGACCACCGACAGGCCGAGCTCATGCGCCATGTTGACCATGGATTTGAGCAGCACGGCGCGCTTTGGCGAGTTGTCGTCGACAAAACTCTTGTCGATCTTGATCGTGTCGAACGGGAAACGCGTCAGATAGGCGAGCGATGAATAGCCGGTGCCGAAATCGTCCAGCGACAGGCCGATGCCGAGCTGCTTGAGCTTGGTCAGCACATGAGCGGTCTGTTCCGGATTGTCCATCACCAGCGACTCGGTGAGTTCAAGACGGAAACAGCGCGGCTTCAGATTGGCCCGCGCGATGACCGAGCGGACATCGCTGACCAGGTCGCGGCGGATGAGCTGGCGGCTGGACAAATTGACCGAGACGGACAGCGGTGCGTCGCCGATCTGCTTCTGCCATCCGGCAAGGTCTTCGGCTGCTTGCTGCATGGCAAACAGCCCAAGCTGCACGATCAGCCCGCAGCTTTCGGCAACCGGGATGAAGTCGGCCGGCGGGATCATGCCGCGGCGCGGATGGTCCCAGCGCAGCAAGGCCTCGAAGCCGGCGACGCTGCCGTCTTCCAGCCGCACGATCGGCTGGTAGGCAAGCGTGAATTCGCGCCGCTCGATGGCGCGCCGCAGGTCGGATTCGAACTGCAGCCGGTCGGTGCCGACGGTGCGGAAAGCCGGCCGGAACGGCTCGATCCGGTCGCCGCCAAAACGCTTGGCCTGGTGCATGGCAAGCTCGGCGTCCTTGACCATATCCTCGGCCGAAGTCTGCGCCGAGGTCCAGGTGATCAGGCCGATCGAGGCGGTCAGCACGATCTCGCGCTTGGCGAAGGTGATCGGATTGTTGATCGCATGCTTGATGGCATCCGCCACGCCGGCGATGCGGGCAGGGTCCTGTTCGGACAAAAGCATCAGCGCGAACTGGTCGCCGGCGAAGCGCGACAGCGAATCCTTCGGCTTCAACAGCCGGTGCAGGCGGCGCGCTATGGTCAGCAGGATGGTGTCGCCGGCCGAGATGCCGAGCCCGTCATTGACCTGCTTGAAGCGGTCGATGTCGATGACGAAGACGGTCGGGCGCACCTTCTCCTCGGTGCGGGCGATCGAGATGATCGCTTCCAGCCGGTTCATGAACAGTTCGCGGTTCGGCAGGCCGGTCAGATTGTCGTGCACGGCGTCGTGCAGCAGCCGCTCCTCGGACTTCTTCTGCTCGGTGACATCGACCATGGTGCCGACGCAGCGGATGACCTCGCCATCCGATCCGATGACCGGGCGGGCGCGCAAGGCGAACCAGTGATAATGCCCGTCGGCGCCGCGCAGGCGGAAATTCTGCGACACCCGGCCGCGCCGGTGCTCAAGCACCACGTCGAGCGTCGTGCGGAACGTGTCGCGGTCGTCGGCATGCAGCACCGGCAACCAGTTGCGCGCGGCACCCCCGAGGCTGTTGGGCGCGAGGCCGAGCTGGATGCTGACATCGGGCTTGGTGACGACGCGGTCGCGCAGCACGTCCCAATCCCACACCGTGTCTCCCGACCCGGCAACCGCCAGCGCCTGGCGTTCGAGGTCGGAGAACAGCCCCTGATGCAGCGCGCCGCCGGCAAAGGCGTGCTGCATGACGGTGAAGCCGATCAACAGGATGATCAGGATCAGCCCGCCGCCGAGCGCAGGCTGGGCGATGTCATTGTCGAGCATGCCGGTGATCGCCATCCACGACCCGCATAGCCACAACAGCACCATGACCCAACTGGGCACCAGCATGATGGCGCGGTCATAACCACGAATCCCGAGGAAGATGATCAGGCCGAGCCCGGTCAGTGCGGTTGCCGCAAAGGAGATGCGGGCGATGCCGGCGGCGACCGCCGGATCGACGATGGCGACGCCGGCAATCAGCACCAGCCCGAGGATCCAGACCAGGGCGCCATAGCTGAAATGGCCGTGCCATCGGTTGAGGTTGAGATAGGCGAACAGGAAGACCACGAAGGTCGCCGCGAGCGCCACCTCCGTTCCCGCCCGCCACATCTGCTCATTGCCGGGGGAGATCTCGATGACCTTGTTGAGGAAGCCGAAATCGACGCAGATATAGGCAAGCACCGCCCAGGCAAGGGCTGCGGTCGCCGGGAACATCGAGGTCCCCTTGACCACGAAGAGGATGGTCAGGAACAGCGCCAGAAGGCCCGCGATGCCGATGACAATGCCGCGGAACAGTGTGTAGGAATTGACCGAGTCCTTGTAGGCTTCCGGTTCCCACAGATAGACCTGCGGCAGCTTGGGCGAGGCGAGTTCGGCGATGAAGGTGATCACCGTTCCCGGGTTCAGCGTCACCCGGAACACATCGGCGTCAGGGCTGGTCTGGCGGTCGAGCGCGAAGCCCTCGCTGGGCGTGATCGCGGCAATGCGGGTGGCGCCGAGATCGGGCCAGAAGATGCCGGAATTGACCAGCCGGAAATGCGGCGCGACGATCAGCCTGTCGAGCTGCTGGTCGGTGGTGTTGGCGAGCGCGAACACCGCCCAGTCGCCGGTCGAGCGCGCGTCATTGGCTTCGACCTCGATGCGCCGCACGATGCCGTCCGGCCCGGGCGCGGTCGACACCTGGAAGTTTTCGCCCTGGTTGCGGTAGATCTCGAAGGCGCGCGACAGATCGAGCGCGACATCGTCGCGGGCAATCTTGATCGGTTCGACGGCAAAGGCCGACGAAGCCGCGCACAGCGTCAGGATTGCCGCGAGGACAAAGGCGAACAGCGGCCCGTTTCGCAGGAAATTCGTCAAAAATCAGTCCTTCGTTCCTGCGGCCGGCGGATCGTCCGCGATCCGGGCGTAGAGGTAGTGGTCCTGCCAGATGCCGTTGATCCTCAGATAGGATCTTAACAGTCCTTCGCGCCGGAATCCGGCTTTTTCAAGCACACGGATCGACCTGATATTGTCGGGAATACAGGCCGCTTCGATCCGGTGCAACCTCAGCGTATCGAAGGCGAAGCGGGCCACGACCTTGACCGCGTCGGTCATCAGGCCGCGACCGCCGAAGCGCTCGCCGATCCAGTAGCCGACATGGCCGCTTTGCGAGACACCATGGCGTATGTTGCCGAGCGTGATGCCGCCGGCCAGCTTGCCGCTCGATTTCTCGAAGATGAAGAAGGCGATCGCGGTTCCTTGCGCGTAGTCTTCGCGGTAGCGGCTGATGCGCAGGCGCCATGCCGCGCGGTCGAGTTCATCGGGAGTCCAACGCGGCTCCCACGGCTCCAGGAAGGCGCGGCTTTCGCCACGCAATATCGACCATTCCCGGAAGTCATTGGTGAATGGCACACGCAACGTGACGAGGTTGCCCTTCAGCGCCGGCAGGTCACGGCGAAAGAAAGGGAGCGCGAACACGACGCTTGGGGGACTTAGACGGCGAGCCTGCGGGCCGTGGTCTGCGTGCCCGGAAGCGAATCGAGGATCGCCTCATATGGTGCCAGCGTACCCACGGGCCCGACAGCGGTAAGCGTCGGCTTGGTCGAGAACATCCGCGACGACAGGTCGGTCAGCCGCTCCACCGTCAGCGCCGACAGGCGCTCCATCAATTCCTCCTTGGCGATGGGCCTGCCGAACAAAAGCAGTTGCCTTGCGATCTGCGAGGCGCGGCTGGCCGGGCTTTCGGCGGACATGATCAGCCCGGCGCGGTACTGGGCGCGCGCGCGGTCAAGTTCTTCCTGCAGGATGTTCTCGCCGGCCTTTTGTAATTCGTCGATGATCACAGGCACCAGTTCGGCGATGTCGCTCTGCCCGGTCGCGGCGTGGACGCCGAAGATGCCGGTGTCGGAAAAGCCCCAATGGAACGCATAGACGGAGTAACACAGGCCGCGCTTCTCGCGGACTTCCTGGAACAGGCGCGATGACATGCCGCCGCCAAGGATCATCGACAGCACCTGCGAGGCGTAGAAGTCGCGCACATGGTAGGCGCGGCCTTCGAAGCCAAGCACGATCTGCGCGTCCATCAGATCGCGGTCCTCGCGGAAATCGCCGCCGACATATTGCGCATATTGCGGGATGGTGCTGTCGGCCTTGCTGCGGAAGCCGCCAAGCTGCTTCTCGACCTCGCGCACGAAATTGTCGTGCTTGATGTCGCCGGCAGCGACGATCACCATCCGCTCGGCGCCATATTGGCGTTCGATGAAATCGTGCAATTGCTTCGAGGTGAAGGATTTGACGGTTTCCGGCGTGCCCAGGATCGAGCGGCCGATGGTCTGGTGGCGAAAGGCCGTCTCGGTGAAACGGTCGAAGACGATGTCGTCTGGCGTGTCGTGCGCGGCGCCGATCTCCTGCAGGATCACATGCTGCTCGCGCTCGAGTTCCTGCGGGTCGAATTCGGACTCCTGCAGGATGTCGGCGAGAATATCCACTGCCAGCGGTACGTCATCGCTGAGCACCCTGGCATAGTAGGAGGTGGTCTCGACGCTGGTGGCCGCGTTGATCTCGCCGCCGACATCCTCGATTTCCGAGGCGATTTCGAAGGCACTCCGCCGCTTCGTACCCTTGAACGCCATGTGCTCGAGCAGATGGGCCATGCCATGCTCTTCGTCACGTTCATTGCGGGCGCCGGACTTGACCCAGGCCCCCAAGGCAACCGATTCGATACTTGGAAGGGTTTCGGTGGCGACTGTCAGGCCGTTCGACAGACGGCTTACCTCAACACCCATATGGCTCGTACTCCCTAACGCGCCGCCCGCGCGCGGCGGCCGACGTAATCTTCCACCATTTTCAGGTCGGATGGAAGTACCGTGTATTTTTCCTCAAATGTCATCAATCCCCCTAGCCATGCGGGCAGGGCCGGCGAGACCCCGCTGGCGGCCTCGACGGCGGCGGGGAACTTTGCCGGGTGGGCGGTGCCCAGCACCACCATCGGCACCGCGCCTGCCGCCTTGCCCGCCGCGACATGCATAGCTGCCGCCGTGTGCGGATCGAGCAGGTAGTTGCTGGCCGCGAGCGTCGAGCGGATGGTGGCGGCGACCTCGTCCATGGTGGCACGGCCGGCGTCGAATTCGGACCGCATCCCATTGATCTCGCGGGATTCTATGGTGAAGGCGCCGGACTGCTTCAGGCCGTCCATGTAGCGTCGCACGGTCGCTGCGTCACGGTTCGAGGCCTCGAAAAGCAGGCGTTCGAAATTCGATGATACCTGGATATCCATCGACGGCGAGGTGGTCGCAAAGACGCCCTTGGTGCGGTATTCGCCGGTCGCGAAGGTGCGCGCCAAAATGTCGTTGTCGTTGGTGGCGATGACCAGCCGTTCGATCGGCAGGCCCATCTTCTTGGCGGCGTAGCCGGCGAAGATATCGCCGAAATTGCCGGTCGGCACGGTGAACGACACCGCCCGGTCAGGCGCGCCGAGCGACAGCGCCGAGGAGAAATAATAGACGATCTGGGCCATGATGCGCGCCCAGTTGATCGAATTGACCCCCGACAGCGCCACCCGGTCGCGGAAGGCGTGGTCGTTGAACATGTCCTTGAGCAGGCCCTGGCAGTCGTCGAAATTGCCCTCGATCGCCAGCGCATGGACGTTCTCGGCCTTCGACGTCGTCATCTGCCGCTGCTGCACCGGCGAAACGCGTCCATGAGGGAACAGGATGAAGATGTCGGTGCGGCTGCGTCCGGCAAAGGCGTCAATCGCCGCGCCACCGGTGTCGCCTGACGTGGCGCCGACGATGGTGGCGTGCTGATCGCGTTCGGCAAGCACATGGTCCATCAGCCGGGCGAGCAACTGCATCGCCACATCCTTGAACGCCAGCGTCGGCCCGTGGAAGAGTTCGAGGACGAAGGTGTTGGGGCCGGTCTGGACCAGCGGGCAGACGGCTTCGTGGCGGAAGGTGGCATAGGCTTCGCGCACCAGGCGTTCGAAGACCGCCACCGCGATTTCACCGCCAAGGAACGGCGTCAGCACGCGGATCGCGAGATCGGGATAGGCAAGGCCACGCATGGCGCGGATCTCGGATGGCGAAAACTGCGGCCACTCGCGAGGCACGTAAAGCCCGCCATCGCGCGCCAGCCCCGCCAGCACGGCGTCGGAAAATCCAAGCGCGGGTGCTTCCCCGCGCGTACTCACATATTGCATGTCTCAGTCCCGTTGCCGCTTGGCTTTTCCGTTCACCACAAGGTGGTTAATTTCTGTGCCGGCTCCAGTCGCATTTTTGCCGCGCCGTTGATATACGTCACCAGCTTTACGAGAGGGAAGTGGGAGTTTCATGGCGTTTCGTACATCAAGTGGTCGCTTTTTGGCGGGTCTTGCGCTCACCGGCTTTATGCTCGCCGCCGCCGGCTGCCAATCGGGCGACAATGGCATCCTTAACCTCGGTTTCGGCAAGAAAGACCCAACGGCGCCACCGCCGCCGCAGGATCCCAAGATTCTGGCCAGCCAGCTGAACGCCTATTGCCCGAGGGTGACGGTGCGCGACGGTACGGCCTTCTTCAATACCTATGTCAACGAGGTCAAGAAGCCCAAGCCGAAGCTCAAGAAGACCGGCGACGCCGAGGCGGATGCGGCTGCCCAGGCCGCGGCTGACGCCGCCGCTGCCACTCCGCCCGACGATTCGGCGAGGATCATTTACCAGGCCTCGATTGCCGACGTGACCCGCGATTGCAGCCGCGCCGACGGCCAGCTGACGATGAAGATCGCGGTCGCCGGCAAGATCGTTCCAGGACCGAAGTTCACACCCGGCACCATCACCATGCCGATCCGCACGGCGGTGATGCACGGCACCGATGTGCTGTATTCGCAGATTCACCAGTATCAGGTTCAGGTCACCGATCCCTCGGTCGCCACCCAGTTCGTCTTCACCGATTCCAATGTCGTCGTGCCGGCACCGACGGCGCAGGATTATCAGGCCTATGCCGGCTACGACGAAACGGCGCCGAAGGCGACGACCGACAAGCCGAAGAAGACCCACAGAAAAAGGGCCGCCGCGACAAACTGAGCGGTCATCGAAAGAGCGTGCGTCCGGCCGGGCGCGCGCGTCTCAGGCGTCGGCCGACCATTCCGACAGCGCCGCGATCACGCTTTTCAGCTCGGCCCAGCGGCGGATCACCGTCTCGGCACCGGCTTCGGTCAGCGCGTCGGCATGGCCGGGATAGCTGTGGCTGGCGCCGGTGAAGCCGATCACCCGCATGCCGGCTGCCCTGGCGCCGGTGACGCCGTGCACGGAATCCTCGATGACGAAGGTGTTGGCCGGGTTCGCGCCGAGTTTTTCCGCCGCGAGCAGGAAGACGTCGGGGGCAGGCTTGGTCTTTTTGCTCGGTATTTCCAGCGCCGAGAAGATGCGGCCGGCGAAGAACGGCAGCAGATGCGCTTTCTCCAGCATGAATTCTATCCGCTCCGAGCGTGAGTTGGAGCAGACGCAGCGTTGCGCCGTGACCGAGGCGACCGCTTCGCGCACGCCCTCTATGGCACGCACATCGCTGCGCAGTTTCCGGTCGACGAGCTCTTCGGCGCGGTCGATCAGCGACGCCTGGAACGGGATTTTGGACTTCTCCTCGATCCGCAGCAGGATGCCCTTGAACGTCAGGCCCGCATAGGTCTCGGCGACCTCCTCGGCGGAGATTTCATATCCGGCCAGCGTTATCAGCTCAGCCTCGACCCGCGCGGCGATGATTTCGGAATCGACGAGCACGCCGTCGCAATCGAAGATGACAAGGTCTGGCTGGGGCATGGGGATCCGGGACAAGGAGGATGGGGGCTGACCTCTATGGGATCAGGCGGGGGCGGCATACACCAACGGTCCCGCCTTCGCAAACGGAGCGAGCGATTCCTTCGACCTTCACCGAATATTTACGCTGATCGGTAACCATAACGGGGAGTAAACAGTAACGCGTGCCCTGGGTGTAAAAATGTCTGCCGTGCGTCTTCTCGACGACCTTTCCCATGCTCCCCAGCAATCCGAATGGCTGGACACGATCCTCAAGGGCGACTGCGTCGCGGCGCTCGACCGCCTGCCGGAAAAATCGGTCGACGTCATCTTCGCCGATCCGCCCTACAATCTGCAGCTCGACGGCGATCTGCACCGACCCGACCAGTCCAAGGTCGACGCGGTCGACGATCACTGGGACCAGTTCGAAAATTTTGAGGCCTACGACGCCTTCACCCGCGCCTGGCTTTTGGCGGCGCGGCGTGTGCTGAAGCCCAACAGCACCATCTGGGTCATCGGCTCCTATCACAACATCTTCCGCGTCGGCGCCAAGATGCAGGACCTGGGCTTCTGGATCCTCAACGACGTGGTCTGGCGCAAGACCAATCCGATGCCGAATTTCCGCGGCCGCCGCTTCCAGAACGCGCATGAGACGATGATCTGGGCTTCCCGAGACCAGAAGGGCAAGGGGTACACCTTCAATTATGAAGCGCTGAAGGCGTCGAACGATGACATTCAGATGCGCTCCGACTGGCTGTTCCCGATCTGCACCGGAGGCGAGCGGCTGAAGAACGACAATGGCGACAAGCTGCACCCGACACAGAAGCCGGAAGCGCTGCTCGCCCGCATCATGATGGCATCGACCAAGCCCGGTGACATCGTGCTCGATCCCTTCTTCGGCTCCGGCACGACAGGTGCGGTCGCCAAACGCCTCGGCCGCCATTTCGTCGGCATTGAGCGTGAGCAGGCCTATATCGACGCCGCCAACGAGCGCATCGATGCGGTGCGGCCGCTGGAAGATGCCGATTTGACGGTATTGACCGGCAAGCGCGCCGAGCCGCGCGTCGCCTTCGTCAGCCTGATCGACACCGGGCTGGTGACGCCGGGCGCCACGCTTTACGACGCCAAGAAGCGCTGGGCCGCCAAGGTGCGCGCCGACGGCACTGTGGCGATCGGCGAAAGCGCCGGTTCGATCCACAAGATCGGCGCCGAAGTGCAGGGACTGGACGCCTGCAACGGCTGGACCTTCTGGCACTATGAGCGCAGCGGCGGGCTGACCCCAATCGACGAACTGCGCCGCATTGCCCGGCTTGGCATGGAGCGGGCAGGGGGCTGACCCCCTGCCGGATTATCGCGTATCACGTTAAATCGAAATCTCAGGGGATCGCCGCAAGCGATTCGGATCGCGCCTTAATTCCAAAGCGCTCAAGATCTGCTTGAAGCGTCTTGGCATCGGTGAACAACACGGCTTGCCAGCCGGCCACCTTAGCGCCGTCGACATTCTTCTGGCTGTCGTCGATGAACAGCGTCGCCGATGGTTCGAGCCCGAACGCAGCCACGTGATGATCGTAAATGTCACGGTCCGGCTTGATCTTGCCGATCTCGCCGGAGATGGTCACGCCGCGTGGACGATTGAGGAAATCGAAGCGTTTGCGGGCTTCCGCCAAAGTGTCGGCGGCGAAGTTGGTCAGCATGGTCACATCATGGCCGCTCTCGATCAGGCCGAGCATGATAGCGACGCTGTCATCATAGGCGTGCGGTACCATTTCGTGCCAGTGGCGGCGGAAATTGCGGATGTTTTCCGCGTGATCGGGATGGGCGGCGATCAGCAGTGCCTCGGCCTCTTCCCATGTCCGGCCGCGGTCCTGCTCGATATTCCAGTCATGCGTACAGACATTGTCGAAAAACCACTTTCTCTCTTCGGCATCCGGAATGAGGCGGCTGAATGGGATGTTGGGATCGTAATGGATCAGCACCTTGCCGATGTCGAAAACGATGTGGCGGATCTCGGTCATGAAGCCTCTTCAATGCGGGCGTTGCTTTTTCGTCGCGCCGGGTATCGCAGCCTCGATTGCCTTTTTCATGACAGTCGGCAGGGCCTCCCCGGAAATCTCCCGGGCGGGTGACCAGAAATGCCCTGCCGGCGCATCGCCTTTGATGTGGGCGCGAAAGACTTCGAGCTCGAGTGCGAAATGGGTGAAGACATGCGTGATTGTCCCGGCACGCCGCCAGTCGCCGGGAAAGGGCGCCGCCGCCTGCGTGGTGGCTCCGTCCGCCCGCGCCGTCCAGGCCGTTGTCGGCACCTCGGTCATGCCGCCGAGCAAACCTTTCTCGGGCCGTTTGCGCAGAAGAATGGCGCCGTCCTCCCGCACGGCGACGAAAGCGGCACCGCGCCGCTGCGGCTTGTCGGCTTTTGGCAGCCGCACCGGGAAATTTTCCGGATCACCTGAGACGACGGCGCTGCAGTCCTCGCGCAGCGGACACAGCATGCAGCGCGGTCGGCGCGGCGTGCAGATTGTGGCGCCGAGATCCATCATCGCCTGGGCGAAGTCACCTGGCCTTGCCGCCGGCACCATGGCCTCGACATGGGCACGTATCTCGGGCTTGGCTTCGATGAGTGGCGTCGTGATCGAGAACAGCCTCGATATGACGCGTTCGACATTGCCGTCGACAACGGCGGCGGGACGGTCGAAGGCAATCGCGGTAATGGCCGCCGACGTATAGGCGCCGATGCCGGGCAGGTCTCTCAAACCGGCCTCGGTATCGGGAAACCGGCCACCACGCGCCGCCACCAGATCGGCGCAGGCCTTGAGGTTGCGGGCGCGGGAGTAGTAACCCAGCCCCGCCCATGCCTTCATCACGTCCTCGGTCGGCGCCGCGGCCAGCGCTTCGACATCGGGCCATTTCTCGACAAAGGCGCGAAAATAGGATTTCACCGCCTCGACGGTGGTCTGCTGCAGCATGACTTCGGACAGCCAGATGCGGTAGGGATTCGGTCGCACGCCGCGTGCATGGTCGGGCGGGCTCACGCGCCACGGCAGTTCGCGATGATGCACGTCGTACCAGGCAAGCAGGCGCGACGCGGTATCGTCCGGGATTGCCTTGCGTGTCTGGGCCTTGCGGGTCTGGTCTGCTGGTGCCATTGATCGTGTATTGGCCTGGCCGGTATAGCTGGGGTCGTGGCTGGAGAACGTACATGGCAGGGAGAACGCCCTACGGCAATCCCGTCCCGGTGAGCGATCTTGCGACCAAAATCCTCGATCCGGTGCTGCGCAAGCGGGCAGGCATCTCGATTGGTCTCGTCCAGTCCTGGGAAGAGATTGCGGGACCGCGCCTTGCCAGCCGCTCGCGGCCCGAAAAGATCCAGTGGCCGCGCCGCCTGCATGAGGACGATCCATTCGAGCCGGCGGTGCTGGTTATCGCCTGCGAGGGCATGGCCGCACTTCACCTGCAGCACGAAACCGGTGAGATCATCAACCGGGTGAACGCGTTCCTCGGCTTTACGGCAATAGGCCGCATCAGGATCGTGCAAAAACCGGTGACCGCGGACAAAGGACGGCCTAAACCGACCTTCAGGCCTTTGACGGCGGCGGAGCAGACGAAGTTGTCCAGCACTGTCGAACTGATCGAGGATGATGGGCTGCGCGCCTCGCTGGAAAGGCTTGGCGCAACCATTTTGGGTGAAAGGAAGTCAAAAACCCCTTGAAGACAGTCATGGATTTGTCGTCAACATCTCGCATTCGTGATCGCCTCCGTCAGGTTTCACGATTGGATTGGGGATGGAGATGCCTTAATTCGCGCCAACTCTCGCCTTTTCGTGCCTTTGCATTGCAAAATTCAACCCTTGTCAGGTGATTCGTATGAACCGTCCTTTGTTCGGCAAAAGTCTGTCTCGCAGAAACGTCCTGTCTTCGCTGGCCGCCATTCCGGCGGTGGCCCTGCTCGCCGCCTGCAGCGACTCCGGCGAACAGGCCAAGGCAGCGGATGTGAAGCCCGCCGACCCGGCGGCTCCCGCAAAGCCGGCCACGCCGGCTGCCGTCCAGGTTCCCGAGTCCCAGGGCAACGTGGACATGGCGGAACTGCTGAAGCCGGGCGCGCTGCCTGACAAGCAGCTCGGCAAGGATGACGCCAAGGTCACCATCGTCGAATACGCCTCGATGACCTGTCCGCACTGCGCGCATTTCGCCGCAACCACCTTCCCGGACCTGAAGAAGAAGTATATCGACACCGGCAAGGCGCGCTATATCCTGCGCGAATTCCCGTTCGATCCGAGCGCGGAAGCCGGTTTCATGCTGGCACGCTGCGCCAAGGATAACTATTTCCCGATGGTGGACGTGCTGTTTGCGCAGCAGGCGAACTGGGTTGGCGTGTCGAACACGAAGGATGCGCTGCTGCAAATCTCGAAGCTCGCCGGTTTTACACAGGAGTCCTTCGAGGCCTGCTTGACGGACCAGAAACTTCTGGACGATGTGAGATCGGTCCAGAAGCGCGGCGCCAATGAATTCAAGGTCGACTCGACACCGACCTTCTTCATCAACGGTAAGACCTACAAAGGGGCGATGTCGATTGAGGAAATGTCGGCCATCATCGACCCTCTGCTCTGACATCAGGTCAGCGCTGAAGCGGCAGCGTTTCGGCGCTCGCCTTTATGGGGCGCGTGAATGAAGTTTTCGCGCCTCCGCCTCCTTGGTTTCAAGTCCTTCGTCGAGCCCGGCGAGTTCGTCATCGAACGCGGCCTGACGGGTATTGTCGGGCCGAATGGCTGCGGCAAGTCGAACCTTGTCGAGGCGCTGCGCTGGGTGATGGGCGAAAGCTCCTACAAGAACATGCGCGCGTCCGGCATGGACGACGTCATCTTTTCCGGCTCGGGCACGCGGCCTGCGCGCAACACCGCCGAAGTCACGCTTTTCCTCGACAACAGCGACCGCTCGGCACCGGCTGCCTTCAATGACGCCGATGAATTGCAGGTGTCGCGCCGCATCGAGCGCGAGGCCGGCTCGCTCTATCGCATCAACGGCAAGGAAGCGCGCGCCAAGGATGTGCAGCTTCTGTTCGCCGACCAGTCGACCGGCGCGCGCTCGCCGTCCATGGTCGGGCAGGGCCGTATCGGCGAGCTTATCCAGGCCAAGCCGCAGGCGCGCCGCGCGCTGCTTGAAGAGGCCGCCGGCATTTCCGGCCTGCACACCCGCCGCCACGAGGCCGAACTGCGGCTGAAAGCGGCCGAACAGAACCTCGAACGGCTGGACGACGTCGTCGGCGAACTGGAAAGCCAGATCGAAAGCCTCAAGCGCCAGGCGCGCCAGGCGTCCCGCTTCAAGAACCTGTCGGCCGATATCCGCAAGGCAGAAGCGACATTGCTGCATCTGCGCTGGACGCTGGCCAAGACGCAGGAAGGCGAGGCGCGCTCGGCGCTGGCGGTCGCCACCGCCCTTGTCGGCGACCGCGCCGCCGCGCAGATGGCCGCCGCCAGGGAGCAAGGCATCGGCGCCCACCGCTTGCCTGATTTGCGCGACGCGGAAGCCGCGGCTGCCGCTGCATTCCAGCGTCTGTCGATCGCCAAGTCGCAGATCGAGGAGGAGGCCGGCCGCATCCGCAACCGCCAGGCCGAAATCGAGCGCCGCTTGCAGCAGCTCGACGGCGACATCGCCCGCGAGGAGCGGATGGTGCGCGACAATGCCGATGTTCTCGAACGCCTGCGCACCGAAGAAGCCGCGCTGAATTCAGAAAACGCCGGCGCGGCCGAGCGCGAGGCCACCACCCGCGCGGCGTTCGAACAGGCGGCATCGACGCTTGCGCAAAGCGAAGCCAGGCTCGCCGCGCTGACCGCCGAACGAGCCGAGGCCGCCGCCTCGCGCCATCAGATCGAACGCACGCTGCGCGAAACCGCCGAGCGCCGCGACCGCTTCGCCCGCCAGCTCGCCGAGGTCGACCGCGAATTGTCGGACATTCTCTCCAAGGTCGCCGGCTTGCCGGATCCGGCCGAAAAGCGCGAACTGGTAGAACAGGCCATCGCGCAGCTCGAAGAATCCGAGGCAGCCGTGGCGCAGGCCGAACAGTCGGTCATCGATGCCCGCGCCACCGAAAGTGCCGCCCGCCCGCCGCTTCAGGACGCCAGGGCCGAACTGGCGCGGATCGAAACGGAAGCGCGCACGCTGGCCAAGATCCTCAATGCCGCCAGTGGCGATCTCTTCCCTTCGGTGCTCGAGCAGATCAGCGTCGAGCGCGGCTTCGAGACCGCACTCGGCGCAGCCCTTGGCGAAGACCTCGACGTTCCGCTCGACCGCAGCGCGCCCGCGCATTGGGGCGAAAGCCAGATCCAGCCTGGCGACGCGGCTCTGCCGGAAGGCATCAAGAGCCTCGCCAGCGTGGTTCGCGCGCCGGCGCAGCTTGCCCGCCGCCTGGCGCAGATCGGCATTGTCGAGGCCGCTGACGGCCGCCGGCTGCAGGCGCTGCTTGCGCCCGGACAGCGCCTGGTCAGCCGTGAAGGCGCGCTTTGGCGCTGGGACGGTCTGACTGCCAGCGCCGATGCACCGACGGCCGCGGCACAGAGGCTGGCGCAGAAGAACCGACTTGCCGAACTCGATGCCGAAGCGGTGCAGGCGACGCTCGTGCTGCGCCACGCCGAGGAAGCGCTGGCGCAGGCTGAGCAGGCGCTTCGCCAGGCGAGCGAGGCCGAGCGCAACACGCGCCAGGCCGGACGCGACGCCCAGCATCGGCTGGATGCTGCCCGCAATGCGCTGGCCGAAGCCGAAAAAGCCGGCGGCGAGTTGGCGAGCCGGCGCGCGGCACTGGATGAGGCGCGCGCGCGCATCGTCGACAGTCATGAGGAAACCTCGGCGGCATTCGTCGAGGCCGAAATGCTGCTGCAGGACGCGCCCGATCTCGGCGACCTGCAATTGCAGCTCGAACAATCCTCGGCCAATGTCTCCCGCGACCGGGCCACGCTGGCCGATGCGCGGGCCGTTCACGAGGGACTGCGGCGTGAGGCGGAGGCGCGCACGCGCCGGCTGGATGCCATTGGAACCGAGCGCAGCAACTGGCTGGTCCGCGCCGAAAACGCCTCGACGCAAATCGCCTCGCTCGGTGAACGCAAGGCCGAGGCCGAGGCCGAGCGCGAGCGGCTGGCCGATGCGCCTGATGAGATCGACGCCAAGCGGCGCGCACTGCTGTCGCAGCTGACCGAGGCCGAGACCTTGCGCAAGGCAGCCTCCGATCGGCTGCAGGAAGCGGAGAACAGGCAAGCCGAATTCGACAAGGCGGCCACATCCGCCATCCAGTCGCTGGCCGAGGCGCGCGAAACTCGCGTGCGTGCCGAGGAGCGGCTGACGGCGGCCGACGAGCGCCGGCTGGAGGTCGAGGCACGCATCCAGGAAACGCTGAACACGCCGCCGCATCTGGTCATCCGCCACACCGGCCTGGAAGCCGACGATCCGATGCCCGAGATGGCCGAGATCGAACGCCAGCTCGACCGGCTGAAGATCGAGCGCGAACGGCTCGGCGCCGTCAATCTGCGCGCCGAGGAAGAGCAGAAGGAGCTGTCCGACCGGCTGGAGGCCATCGTCTCCGAGCGAGAGGACATTATCGAGGCGATCCGCAAGCTCAGGCAGGCGATCCAGAGCCTTAACCGTGAAGGCCGCGAGCGGCTGCTGGCCGCCTTCGACGTGGTCAATAGCCACTTCCAGCGGCTGTTCTCGCATCTGTTCGGCGGCGGCACGGCGGAATTGCAGCTGATCGAATCCGAGGATCCGCTCGAGGCGGGGTTGGAAATCCTGGCCCGCCCGCCCGGCAAGAAGCCACAGACCATGACGCTGCTCTCGGGCGGCGAGCAGGCGCTGACGGCGATGTCGCTGATCTTCGCCGTGTTCCTGACCAATCCCGCGCCGATCTGCGTGCTCGACGAAGTCGACGCGCCACTCGACGATCACAATGTCGAACGCTTCTGCAATCTCATGGACGAGATGGCCAAGACCACCGAAACGCGCTTCGTCATCATCACCCACAACCCGATCACCATGGCGCGCATGGACCGGCTGTTCGGCGTGACCATGGCCGAGCAGGGCGTCAGCCAGCTTGTGTCGGTCGATCTGCAGGCGGCCGAGGCGATGCGCGAGGCAAGCTGATACGTCCGGGCTGACAGCACTCCGGCCCGTTGGACCAAGTGCGATTGGCCATCAGTCTTTGCGGTGCATGACCCGATTCAAACACATCGCCACCACGAGCCCGCCCGCTATGCCGATGCAATCGGCAACCCAGTCGAACACGTCGAGGTCGCGGTCAATCAGTGGGGTGTCCTGAAGGACCTCGATCGCCGCCCCGACCAGGGCCAGGAAAATGACCAGCCTGACCTTGCGCCGGGGCCAGCCAAGACCTCCAAGAACAGCCAGGGTGGCGAATGCGCTGGCGTGATTGACCTTGTCGTTTTCGAAACCGATGTCGAGCCCGAATTCCTGAAGCTCAGGCACTGGCAAAAGGGCGAGGACCAGAACCGCAACGAGCGTGACGACAAAGGCGGTCCATAAGACGGCTGAACAGGATGTCATTGTGGTCCAACAATGATTTCGACCGCCAAAGGTCGAAGCCTGCCGGTGGTTCCGATGCACGAAGCAACCGCAGCGCAGAGTGCCACGATTGCATCGGATGGTCACAAAAGCAACGAACCTTGGCCGGTGCGGGCAGGGCGAGACCTCAAGGCGCGTTGGGGGATTTACGCCGGATGGCCATTGGCCGAATATGGAAGTGGCGGAGGGGGCGACAGTTTGAGTGAATCCGTTTGTCCTGCTTGCGGGGCCGGCGCACCGATGAGGCTGGCGCTACCCCATCCATCGCTTTCCATGAGGAGCGATGGCGCAGTTCTCAACCGCCGCCTTGAGAAGGCCTCCTGTCTGAGATGCGGACATGGCTTTCATGTCACGCCACTGAGACCTGAAGACCGGGACGCCATGTACAGCGACGGATACGATCTCGGCCTGGTCGATCCGGCCGCCGATGCCGCTCGGGCACAAGGCTATGCCGATTGCATGGACGAATCCGCGGTCACGCTTCTCGGACGCCCGCTTCGCCCCGGAAGCGTCGTTGAGTTCGGGGCAGGGACCGGTGCATTGCTCGAAGACCTTGCGCGGCGATGGCAATTGAGGGAAGCGCTGGGTTTCGAAGCGGCGTCTCAACTGGTCGCGTCGGCCGGGCAGCGGGATCAAGCACAAGCGACGATCCGCCAGGGCTATGCCGAAGAAGCTCTCGGTGAAATTGCCGGACGGTACGACCTCTGCCTCTCGGTAAACGTCCTTGAGCACGCCCTCAGTCCGGAGGCGTTCCTTTCCGTGTCCAGGCGTGCCCTCTCGGACGGAGGCCTTGTGGTGGTGATCTGCCCGGACGGCGATGTTGCCGACACGGAGCTGTTGTTCCTCGATCACGTCTCGAGTTTCTCCCAGCTGTCCCTGAGGATGGTTGCTGCGGCAGCGGGATTGCATGTCATTGGAAGCGTTGCGCTGCGTGGACAGCAAAAGGGCTTTCGACTGACCCTCCTGAGCCCCGATGCGACCGCGCCGCAGGCTCCCACGGATCTCCAGTCCCTGTCGCTGGCGCAGGCGCGATCGGATTTCCTGAAGGGCTGGTCGGAAATTGATGATGGAGCGTCGGAGTGGCTGGACGACAGGCCCTACGCGATGTTTGGAGCCGGGGAATTCCGAAACCTGCTGCGGACTTATGCCCCCCGGCTGGTCAAGGGAGCCGAAGCATTCCTGACGGACGAGCCGCTCGCGGCCACTCTTGACGACCGGCCATGGCTGAGAGCCGGCGAGTATGCTTCCGCGCATCCCCGGACTATCATGGTGGCCGCCGTCAATCCGCGAAGCTGGCCGGCGGTGGCCGGAAGGTTTCGGAACAGCGGCGTGCACATCGTCCATCCCTACCTCTTCTCCAGCCGCCTCAAGGAACAGCTGTGACCGGGATAGATCGCTACGGGGTCAAGGAAAGCGCGGTCGCACGCGACGAGATCGATGTCCTGATCGAGGATCTCCGGCTCACCGGCTATACGACGCTCGAGGCAGGGCTGACGGGCGAACAACTGGATACGCTGTCCCGTGACTTTGACGCCGCCGAAGTGGAATATGCCGAGCAAGCCGCAACTGCGGGATACGACCTTTCGGCGCTCGGCGAGCGGGACACGATCCGCGTGCTTCCCAAATTCGCTCCGGCGTTCATGACCATAGCCTTCAATGTGCGGCTGGCGCAGTTGCTCTCAAGGATGCTCGGCGGCTACTACATCCTCAATCAGGTCAATGGGCTGATCAACCGCGCCAACAAGAGCAAATACGCACAGGCGTCCTACCATCGCGACCTTCCCTACCAGCACTTCGTCAGTTCGCGGCCGCTTGCAATAAGTGCCCTGTTTGCGCTTGACGATTTCACGGCTGAAAATGGCGCCACCCGGGTCATACCCGCCAGCCATCATCGTGAGGATTTTCCCTCCGACGAGACGGTGCGGCGGCGTCAGATCCAGGTAACCGTGCCGCGAGGGACATTCATCATAATGGACTGCATGCTCTACCACGCCGGGTCGACCAATCACACAGACAGCAACCGGCGCGGTGTGAACCACGTCTTTACTATCCCGATGCTGCGGCAGCAGCTTCATCTCCCGTCGGTCCTGTCCGAGTTTCCGGGATTGAGCGCGGATCAGAAGAAAATTCTCGGATTTGGTCTGGACGAGTATCGCTCGGTGGACGCGTGGTTAGGCGCGCGGGCGAAAAAGTAAATCCTGCAAAGGCGTCACCGTGCACGCCCTGCTTCCGCCGCTACGGGCTTGCGCGCTCGATGGTGACTGATTTGAACGCCACCGCGCCGTTTCCCAGAGCCCAGACTCGAAACTCCATAGCCGATGTGTGGTCGAGCGAGAAAAGCAGCTGTTGGGGGCCGTGACTTTCCGTCAGATCCTTCTGAACCAAAACTATCCCGCCCGGCGACGCAGCTGCGTCAAGGCGCAGCGTGGCGGCAGGACTGCTGCTCGCTTCGACGTCAAAGGTAAGGCGATACCTTCCCGGGGCGACCGTCACATAGGGACCATAGTACAGCGCGCCGTTCGCCTCCGGCGGCGCCACCAGCGCCTTCCCGTCGCCGCGCTGTTGCAAGGAGCCCACTTGCGTAAGCGCCTGGGCGTCGGCATGAAATGTTACCGGCTGCATGAACCGAACATCCCAACCCGGCAGCTTCGCTGCAATGTTCTCTGCGAAGACAAAGATGCTGAGATCGCCGAATTGAAGTTTCCGCGAAACGGGCAGTCCGAGCGCTGCCAACCGCTTCCAGTCGATCTTGTTTGCGTCTTCCTGCGTCAGCAGAAGAAACGTCTCGCCCTTCCACGTATCGGCATTGTACCAGCGGTCCGCGGACAGGAAACGCATGGGCATCGGCAGGGCGTGGTCCAGGGTGATCTGCCGAACCAGGACATGCTCATCGGACAACACGCTGACCGAGCCGGCGTTCCAGTAGGTGGCGTAGCCATAGGTCAGCCCATTGGCCTGGAGGTAGCGAGCCAAGTCCGACAAATCGATGGCACGGGGTTTCCGTTGCACCAAGGCCAGATGCGACAGCGTATCCGACCTGACAAATGTCGGGTAGGCACTTGTCAGCAATCCGGCAAGGACCACTGCTACGCTGAGGAACTCGATGGGTCTCAGGCGCATGTCGAGAGGCGTGGCCAACGCCACTATGGCCATCGTGACCAGCGCCGGTACCAGGTAACGGGAACTTCCGATCGGATCGGCAAGGTTTGGAATGGTCGTTGCCACTTGCAGAAGGCAAACCGACAGAAGCGCCACCGATCCATAGATGGCGAGCGGTCTGACCGCGTCGCCCGGCCTTACCGATGTTGCCACCGACCGCACGATCAACGCCACCAATATGATTGCCACAATCAATCGCAGCGCGCCGTAGAGACCGATCACGGTCAGAAGTCCGCTGCCTCCCGGTGGAGATCCGCCGAAAACCGCCAGAACCTCCTTGCCCAGGACCAGAAGGTTGCCGACGATCGCCTCGTATGGCAGCCATTGGACGGAGGACGCGTCGCGCGCGGCATTGTTTACATGCGCGAAGGTCACTCCATAGAGGATGGTCCCGCCACCTATCGCTGCGCAGATCGAAGCGGTCGCGCCCACCAAGGATGCTCTTCCCACACCTGCGTTATGCACTCCCAGCCCGTGGATCGACCACAGAGCGGCGGCGACGAGCGGCATCCCTATGGTAACGATCGCGCGCTGAGGATTGCCCCAGAACTCGGCTGTAATCAGCAGGCAGAGCAAAACGCTCCATAGGACGACGTCCTTCGTCGACTTCTCTCTCATCAACCTGACGAGGCAGTAGATCGAGTACAGCGACATGTAGAGAATTGTGCCGTATGACGCCTGTCCGTAGAGATTTTCCGCCAGCACTCCGGACATTCCCGCCGCTACTGAAGCGGTTATCAGCGTCCGCCGCGTCTTGCCGATCGGCGCCAGGCCGGCAGCCAGCCAGACGCTGTGCAGCACGAGTATGGATGTGACGAGGCCCGAGATCGCATGAACTGTAAAGCCGGCGGGAAGAAAAGCCAGGGCCGGTATAATAAAGAGATGGCCGAATACAACGACAATGTCATTGTTTCCATAATACCAATCCGAGGGGAAGAAATTGTGGCTGCTCACAATTTCTCGCGCCAGCAAGACCTTCATTGCGCTGTCGGCGTGAAACAGTTTTTTGTATTCCACAAAAACGTAGAATACGAGGAAGCAGAAATTGATCGCCAGAATTAATACTGCGGCAGGAAGCCAATAAGACCTGGCTTTGGGCAATCCCTCTGCCGGCAGATTCTGCTCAGCCGGGATTGTCCGGGACTGCTCCTGGATTGCCATGGTTCGGTTGGGCTCCCCCTAGAGCAGTTCACCGTTTCACGAAAACGGCGAGCCGCTCCAACTCTTTGTTTTGACGCAACTCCTATGGGAAAGCCGTTACACGCTTTTCCTGGAATTGCTCGAAGCCGTGCACGCCGCTCGAAACCAAGGCTAGGCACGACAACTGGCCTAGATGGACCGTTTGGCTTTGCCTTTGTCAACCTGCACGAGACAATCCAAGCCGGTATCAACGGTTCTTGCTGGACGGAGAGGCTGCCGGGCGGGTGACCCGCGCCTGCAGCCGCAACACAGCCTAAAATGGACAGCTGGCATGCTACAGTCCAATGCCAAAGCGCCGGCCGATTCGAGCAAAATGGAGAAGCAAACTGGATAACCGTGCCACCGGCATTGCCCTCATTGTTGCGGCCGTATCTTTGCTCACCATGGCCCAAATCATCATCAAGTCCCGCCTGACCGAGCATGGGACGGTGCCGTTCAGCTTCGATGCGGGCTGGCCCTATCTGCTTGGTTTGCTCGCCGACTGGCAGGTTTGGATAGGAGGCCTTGGCCTCGTGGCTTCCAGTCTTTTCTGGTACGCGGGGATATCGAGAATTCCGCTATCGGTGGCCTTCCCGTTTGCGGCCCTGTCCTATCCCCTGATTTTCGCCGGCTCGATCGTGTTCCTGCACGAACGGTTCAGCTGGCAGTCCCTTGCGGGCAATGGCTTGATTGTCCTCGGTGTGGTGCTGGCGGCGACCCGGTCTTAGGCTGCGCGCTCGCAAGGCTGCTTTCGCGGTGAGCGCAACCCGTTACGGACGTCTCGCCACCACCAGCCGTGATCCGCCGACAGGAAGGGTGAGGCCCGTCGCCAGGATAAGGCTTTCGATCCCCATCACGGCCCGCAAAGAGGCATTTGTGGCCCGTCCGAGGCCCAATTCCCTGCCGGCGTCCAACTCCGGGCTCTTGCTCTTGCGCCGCCGTGACAGGAACATCAGCGGCATCGGAAGCGACACGAAGGACGTGCTGTAGACGATCTCGAGCCCCACGCCTTCGATCCTTTCATGCAGCTCCCGTTTTTCATAGCGCCGGAAATGAAACGACTGTCTGTCGATGTCGCTCCAAAGCCATTTGTGCTGCGGCACGGAAATGATCACGCCCCCTCCAGGCTTCACCGCGCGTTTCAGATTCTCCAGCACGTCGACATCTTCCTCGATGTGCTCGATCACGTCGAACGCCCCCGCCACGTCGAATTCCGCGGCATAGGGCAATCGTCTTGCGTCCATCTGCGCAAAGCTTGCCGACGGCACGCGGGCGGCGGCAAAGGGCAGCCCTGCAATGAAGATTTCGGTCCCGACAAGCCGGACCTCGGGAAAGGCGCGGGCGATGCCGCGCAGCACAAAGCCCGTGCCACAGCCGATCTCGAGGAACGACCGCAATTTCGGAAAGAACCGCCGCAGCGTGCGAACGATGATGGCATTGCGGGCCTCGAACCAGAAATTTCCGGCCTCGAGCCGGGCGAGTTCGGCAAAGAAGGTCTCGTGGAATCCCCCACCTTCGTTTGCCATTTCGGGTGCCCATGCGGGGAAGCCGTTCCGGCTCGCCGGAACGAAGCTGCAGGCCGGACAGCCTGCGTCAAGGGACGCATGGTGCAGACTGCAGCGCGGGCAAACGATCATGTCGGCTCAAGCCTTGCTAGACGAGCACGGCCAGGCCGAAGCCGCTCTTCCCGTAGCCATTGCCGTTGTAAAGCATGTAGCGCTGTCCTCCATGATCGAACACAAACGGGTACTCGATCATTTCCGAATCCCAGCCCGACTCCGAGCGTACGATGCCCACGTCCTGGTCCATCCGGGTCCAGGTCAGGCCGTCGGCCGACTCGGCGTAGCCGATGCGATAGCTCTCGCCGCGATAGGCATACCACATGCGCCATAGGTCGCCGTCTCTCACGACCGCTGGGCGAGATATCGCATATTCCTGTTCGTTCGCGAAATCGATGGCGACCCGTCCGTCACGACGCCAATGGATGCCATCGTCGGAACTCGCATATTTGATATGGTAGCGGTGTCGTGGTCCATCGGCCAACTGGGTCCAGCCGACGCAGGACAAGTACCACATATACCAGAGGCCAGCCTCGTTCAGCACGCAGCAGCTTCCGACAAAATGCGGCTCTGTCATCGAGCGATCGATCAGGGGACCTGCGGCGAACCGCGAAAACGGGCCGCCGGATGTCGCAGTGGCGAGGCCGATGGCGTTGCGGAAGGGAACAGTCACACCCAGATTCCAGCCGATATAGTAGAGATACTTGGTCGGCCCCACGACCGTGAGCCAACTTGCCAGGGCGCCGCTGTCATCGAATTCGCCAAGATTGCCCGGTACCAGAACAGGCGATCGGGACGTCTCAAGGATGTGTGAGGGCGCAGACAGGTCAACGATGACATAGCCGGTATGCGAGCGTTGCGATGCGTCCCGGGAGCCGAAATAGATTTTGAACAAATCGCCCGAAACGTGCTCTGCGATCGGTAGGGTGGCGTGCGAGCGCATCCACTCGATATCGCCGTTCGGGCAGAACAGGCGCCCGAGTTTTTCCCATCGCACCAGCTTATATCCTTCTCAGCCGTGAGCTTGGCACTTTCGACCGCTCCGTCGCGTTGCCGAGATAGACGCCGTCGGGCGCCGCATCCGCCAGGATTAACGCTCCTGCGCCGATCACGCATCGCTCGCCAACCTGGATATGATCGCGCAGCGTCGCGTTGACACCCAGGAAGCAGGCCTCGCCGATATCGACCCCGCCCGAGACCACGATATGCGAGGCGAGAAAGCAATGATCGGCAATGCGCGAGTGGTGCCCGATGTGATTGCCGCTCCACAGCGTCACATTGTTGCCGATCGATGCGAAAGGTTGAACGACATTGTGCTCGAGAATGAAGCAGTTTTCGCCGATCTTGCCGTCGTTGAGGATGGTGGCCTGGGAACTGATATAGCTTACGAAATCGTAGCCCAACGCTTTGAGCGCCAAGTATTTCTCGCGGCGAAGCTCATTCAGCTTGCTGTAGCTGAGCGCCACGAACGCACTATGGCTGCTCGGCGGATAGTCCCGGGTCAACGCCTCGAATGGCACGACAGGAAGGCCCGCCAGCCGGTCCTGGGTCAGGAATGCACCGTCAACGGTGAAGGCAGCGACGTCGTAGGAGGAATCGCGCGTGAAATAGTAGTGGGCAAGCTCAGCGATATCGCCGGCTCCGAATATGACGATCGGCCGCTTCATGACTTCCTGACCAGGATGGTGAATTCATAGAGACCATAGTCGTGCAACAGTGCCACGCGCTGCGCATATTTTTTCTTGCAGATGTCGAAAAGCTTCGTTGGATCGGCATAGAAAAGATCGGCTCTTCTCTTGTCCGGATCCGAATAGGAGGTAAGGCAATTGAAGGCGAAGCCGCGTCGGCTGGTGGCATGGAGGACGTCCAGTGTTGCCTCCAGATAGGCTGCCCATTGATCGTCCGGGCGTGTCAGCCTGACGTTGAAGATACCGCTCGCGAAGCCGAAATCGGCAATCTGCGCCGGCACTGATCCGACGGCAAACTGCGCTTGCGAACGATCACCAAAAAGTGTGGCCGCTGCTTCGATCATCTCTGCAGCGACATCGCAGCCATAGTATCGTACACTGGGAAAGCGATCTGCGAGGAACGGCAGCAAGGCACCGTAGCCGCACCCCAGATCGTTGACCGTGAAGTCGCCCGGCAGGTCGATCAGCAACGCCAATTGCCTGAAGCGAAGGATCTGGCCTTCTTCCGTATTCCAGTCCACACCTTTGGGGCTGGGGCCGTGCGCCTGCACCTTGTCGCCATAGTAGCGGGCGACTTCAAGCAGCATTGCCCCGCTTTTGTCCGTTGCCGGGGCGCCAATAGACGTCATGGGCATAACCATCGGTGGGTTTTCGCTCACAGAATCGTGTATCCAAGTCTAAATGGGCGGTTCCGCGAATGATACCGGAATTGAGTTTTGTTTCCCCGTGGACTCGTCAGCCCCTGACAAAGGCGGCGGACGGCTCCGCGTTGCTGGGCGGGCCAGATGAGCGCTATCCCCTGATCGACGGCATTCCGCAACTGCTCATCCGCTCCGGTCAGGTGCAGGCCTCCTCCGAGAGCCAGGCCTACTACCGCGATCGGGCAAGCGAATATGACCGCGGTAATGAGGTAATGTTTGCCATGCTCCTTGCGGACGAGGAGCAAACGCGCAGGGACATGTTTGCCCAACTCGAACTTCGGCCGGACAGCAGATTGCTGGAGATCGGTTGCGGGACCTGCCGCGACACCATCCATCTGCTCGATATGCCCATCGACGTATTTGCCGGGGACCTGTCCCTTGAAATGCTGCTGACAGGGCAGCATCGCCTGCGCCGCGCGGGGAAGGACACCTCACGCCTGCACTTGTTCTGCGCCGATGTGATGCACCTGCCTTTCACGGACGGGTTCTTCGACGCGGCCTATCATTTCGGCGGCTTCAACCTGTTCCCCGACCACAGGCAAGCTTTGGCGGAAATCACCCGTGTCGTGAGGCCGAACGGGCGGGTCGTGGTCGGCGACGAGGGAATCGCGCCCTGGCTGGCGAACAGCGAATTCGCCAGGATACTGGAAAACTCCAATCACCTGTTTCGCCATCGCGCGCCGCTGGACTGTATTCCTGTCGCTGCGCGACAGGTCACCTGCCGGTGGGTTCTCGGCGGGTCCTTTTATCTGATCAGCTTCGTGAAGGGCCAGGGAGAGCCACCGCTCGATCTCGACGTCACGTTCCCCGGGCGACGGGGCGGTTCGCACCGAACCCGCTATTTCGGCAAATTGGAGGGCGTTTCCCCCGCATTGCGCGACCAAGTGCTGGGTGCCGCGGCGGCCGAGGGAATATCCGTGGTCGCCTGGCTGGAAAGAACACTTGGCAGAGCTGTGCAGAATGCCCCGTGTGATGGCGCCGACGACCAGCTAGTCGCGAACTCTTTCCGACCCAAGGGATGACCGATCTTTAGCATCGCCATCGTTCTGCCCCTCGATGCCTGCCGCAGCACCACGATGAATAGCTCGAATTATCGTGTAGGGACGACGTTTGGTTTCGGACAGTATGTTGGCAATGTAGACACTGAGAAGACCAAGGACGAGCATCGTCATGCCGCCAAAGAACCATATGGAAATTATTATGGAGGTGAACCCGCTAACGCCAACACCGTAGACAACATATCTTGTGAGATAAAACGCCATCGTCAGTACCGACAACATCGAAATTGTGAGACCAAAATACAGTATCAGGTAAAGAATTTTGGTCGATGTCGTCATCAGATAGCGAACCGCCATTTGAATGCGGCGGTTGATCGAATAGGTCGTGGGCGACAAAGCGTGCTTGACGACGAGTTGTGAATCCTGCCGGAAACCGGTCAATTGAAACAGATGAGCGATGATAAACTCATGATCCTGATGGCTGACGAGCGCGGCGACATAGGCGCGAGTCATGATCCGCGCGATCACCACATTGCGCGGCAGATGGAAGTCGCTCAGCCAATCATTGATTGAGAAGAATATCGCGCCGGTCCATCGTTCGAAGGCGCCGCCACGGCGGGATCCCTGCACGCCATAGACCACATCGAGCTTGTGCTCCGACATCTGGTCGGCAAAGGGCAGCAGCCACTCGGGCTCTTCCTCGAGATCGCTGTCGATGAGGAACACCCGATCGCCCTTGGCATGGGCCAACCCGGTCATGATCGCCTTGTGGTGGCCGAAATTCCGCGACAGGTCGATAACGGTCACATGCGGGTCAACCGCGCTGCGCGCGACTGCCAGGTCCAGGCTGCCATCGGGAGAGCCGTCATTGACGAGGATGATCTCGAAGTCATCCCCGACCAGGCGGCGCGCCACGGCAGAGATCCGGTCGCAAAACTCGGCGATATGGGACTCTGACTTGTAGAGCGTGCTGACGACGGAAAGCTTCATGAGGGGAACGGGTCCGTTGCTGCGCCAGGCGCTTCAGCCCGACGTCTCATTTCAGCTATCGTTGCCCCAGGAAAAGCAACACCGTCAACCTGGCTTCCTTCATTCTGCGCCCTTGGCGCCGAAATCGGATGTTCTCGCGCCCTATTTCCCAAGTTGGCTTGCTCAAGCCGCCAATTAATGGAACTGTCCTGGTTGAAGTACAGGAGGTGCTTTCTTTCGGCGACACCAGTAGCGCCGTTTGGCGGGGGGATGGCAGTGTCCGATTCTTTGAACAAGCCTTTGCGGACTGCCGGGTCGCTGCCTGTTGCATTCAATCGTTTACATTTGACCGGACGGGAGATGCTCTACATCGCGGAGGCGCGAGTTGCTCAGCACATGTCCGGTGACGGGGCTTTCACCAAGCGCTGCCATGCCTGGATCGAGGAGCATGTCGGGTGCGCAAAGGCGCTTCTGACCCATTCATGTACGGCGGCGCTGGAGATGTCGGCTCTCCTGCTGGATATTGTTCCCGGCGACGAAATCATCATGCCGTCCTACACATTCACATCGACGGCAAACGCGTTTGTGCTGCGCGGCGGCGTACCCGTATTCGTCGACATAAGAGAGGATACCCTCAATATCGACGAGCGCCTGATAGAGGCCGCTATAACCTCAAGGACGCGGGCGATCGTGGTGGTCCACTATGCCGGAGTGGGCTGCGAGATGGACGCCATACTCGATATCGCCCGCCGGCACGATCTCAAGATCGTCGAAGATGCTGCCCAGGGCGCGATGGCACGCTACAAGGGGCGGTCGCTCGGCAGCATTGGCGATTTGGGGACGCTAAGCTTCCATGAGACCAAGAACCTGATTTCGGGTGAGGGCGGGGCGCTGCTGATCAATGACCCCGCGCTCAGCCAACGGGCCGAGATCATCCGCGAAAAGGGAACCGACCGCGGCCGGTTCTTCCGCGGCGAGGTCGACAAATACACTTGGCAGGATATCGGCTCCTCCTATCTGCCCAGCGATTTGCTGGCGGCATTCCTCCTCGCCCAGCTCGAGGATGCGGAATCGATCACCGCGGAGCGCTTGCGGATTTGGAACCGCTATCACGAGCTGCTGGCGCCACTGGAGCAGGCCGGGCAGCTTCGTCGGCCAATCATTCCGGCGACGTGCGAACACAATGCGCATCTCTACTACGTGCTGCTGCCCGGAGGAGTCGACAGGCGTGGCGTGCTGGCCCGTCTTCGGGAAAATGGCATCGCCGCCATTTTCCACTATGTTCCGCTGCACGAATCGCCGGCAGGCCGACGCTACTGCCGGACCCACGGCGAACTGCGCGTCACCACCGATGCCGCCGCACGCCTGATCAGACTGCCGCTGTGGTTTGGCCTCAGTCTCGCTGCCCAGGAGGGCGTGGCCGCGGTGCTGAGCGCCGTTCACCGCTGAACAAACCGCAAGGACGTTGAGCTGCCCCCGGGATTCTTGGTGCGTGAAGCTGTGAGCAGATGACGAAGCGGGTGGCCATTCTCCAGTCCAACTATATCCCCTGGAAGGGATATTTCGACCTCATCGCTTCGGTCGACGAGTTCATCCTCTACGACGACATGCAATACACCCGGCGCGACTGGCGCAATCGCAACAAGATCAAGACGCCTGCCGGCGCCCAATGGCTGACCGTGCCTGTCGTGACCAAGGGAAGATACCTTCAGAAGATTCTCGAGACCGAGATAGACGGCGCCGACTGGGCTCAGTCGCACTGGCGGCAGCTACAGCTGAACTACCGTCGGGCAAGCTGCTTTTCGGAAATAGCCGAATGGCTGGAGCCGCTCTATAGCCGCCACTACACGCACATATCGGAGCTGAACCGCTGCTTTATCGCGGCAATATGCGGGTATTTGGGGATCACCACGGCCATCACGTCCTCCAGCGCGTACCAGCTCAACGGTGCCAAAACCGAGCGGTTGGCCGACATTTGCGCCCAGGCGGGAGGGACGGTCTACGTTTCGGGGCCGTCCGCGAAGGACTACATCGTGCCCGAGGTCTTCGATCTCAAGGGCATCGATCTCGAATGGTTCGACTATGAGGGCTATCCTGTCTATCCCCAGCTCTGGACCGGATTCATACACCAGGTGTCGATCCTCGATCTGCTGTTCAATTGCGGAAAGCAGTCGCCTCAGTTCATGAGGTTCGTTGCCAAGCGGGCCTGATTCCAGCGCTCCGATCGAATGGTTTAGTAAGGTTTTAGTACACAATCATTGATTGGCTGGGGCGCCAGGATTCGAACCTGGGAATGTCGGTACCAAAAACCGATGCCTTACCACTTGGCGACGCCCCAATAGCCGTCAGAGTCGCTTGTGCGGCGGGTTATTAGCAGAGCAGCCGAAAAGCACAATCCTTATGAGCGATGGCAAGAACGCTCAATCGAGCAATCCACAAAAGCCACCAGATCCTGCCCGAGCGGGCTAGTCACCCCAGACAGCCAGCTCATTGCCGGCCGGATCGACGAAGTGGAAGCGCCGGCCACCGGGAAACGCGAAGATCGGCTTGATGACCGTACCGCCTGCACTTTCGACGGCGCTCAGCGTTTCCTCGAGGTTGTCGCTATAGAGCACAGGCAGCGGCTTGGCCGGTGCTTCCGCGGCGTCGGCCTGAAAACCGCCATCCAGGCCCTCGGCAAAGGCTGAATAGGTCGGCCCGTAGTCTGTGAACGACCAGGCAAAGGCAGAACTGTAAAAAGCCTTCAACCGGTCCAGCGTGCCGCCGGTCGCCGGCATTTCCAGATAGTCGAGTTTTCCTGTCAGTTTCATGGGGCACCTCTTTGTTCCCTTTATGTTCTAGTCGGTGGATCCTGAGGTGGCAAGTCTTTTTGCCGCATGTCCGGGCGAGGCTTTTTCTTAATCGATTGTAGCGGCCGGACGGCTTTGCCGGCGCTTGCCTTTCGCACTGCAGCATCATATCGCTCCAAAGTCGGAGCAGGGCGGAACTTTCCGTTTCGCCAATCTTTCCAATCTCCTGCAACCGGAGAGCAAAGCATGACCAAATGGGTTTTCACCTTTGGCGATGGTGCGGCGGAAGGCCGTGCCGGCGACAAGAATCTGCTGGGCGGCAAGGGCGCCAACCTGGCCGAGATGTGCAGCCTGGGCCTGCCGGTGCCGCCGGGTTTCACCATCACCACCGAGGTCTGCAATGCCTATTATGCCAATGGCCGCGCCTATCCAGCGGGGTTGGAAGCCGACGTGGCGGTGGCGCTCGATCACATCGGCCGGCTGACCGGCCGCCGGTTCGGCGATCCGTCTAAGCTGCTGCTGGTGTCGGTACGCTCCGGAGCCCGCGCCTCGATGCCCGGCATGATGGACACCGTGCTCAATCTCGGCCTTAACGACGAGACCGTTGAGGCCCTGGCCAGCGATTCCGGCGATGCGCGCTTTGCCTATGACAGCTACCGCCGCTTCATCCAGATGTATTCCGACGTGGTCATGGGTCTCGATCACGAGGTGTTCGAGGAGATACTCGAGGACCAGAAGGCCAGCCTCGGCCATGAGCTCGACACCGAACTGACGGCCATCGAATGGCAAGGCGTGATCGCGCTCTACAAGGCCAAGGTCGAGGAAGAACTCGGCAGGCCGTTCCCGCAGGATCCGCAAGAGCAGCTCTGGGGCGCCATCGGCGCCGTGTTCTCGAGTTGGATGAACAACCGTGCCATCACCTACCGGCGTCTGCACGATATTCCCGAAAGCTGGGGCACGGCGGTCAACGTCCAGGCCATGGTGTTCGGCAATATGGGCGAGACTTCAGCCACCGGCGTTGCCTTTACCCGCAACCCGTCGACCGGCGAAAAGCAGCTTTATGGCGAGTTCCTGGTCAACGCGCAGGGCGAGGATGTCGTCGCCGGCATCCGCACGCCGCAGAACATCACCGAGGCGGCCCGCATCGCCGCCGGCTCCGACAAGCCGTCGCTGCAGAAGTTGATGCCGGACGCCTTCCAGTCTTTCGTCACCATCTCCGACAGTCTGGAAAAGCACTACCGCGACATGCAGGACCTCGAATTCACCATCGAGCGCGGCAAGTTGTGGATGCTGCAGACCCGGTCAGGCAAACGCACCGCCAAGGCGGCGCTGAAGATTGCCGTCGAAATGGCCAGGGACGGCCTGATCACGAAAGAAGAAGCCGTCGCCCGCATCGATCCGGCCTCACTTGACCAGTTGCTGCACCCGACCATCGATCCGAAGGCCGCGCGTGACGTCATCGGCGTCGGCTTGCCGGCGTCGCCCGGCGCCGCCACCGGCGAGATCGTCTTCTCCTCCGGCGATGCCGAGGACCTCAAGGCACAAGGCCGCAAGGCGATCCTGGTGCGCATCGAGACCAGCCCCGAGGACATCCATGGCATGCATGCGGCGGAAGGCATCCTGACCACGCGCGGCGGCATGACCAGCCACGCCGCCGTCGTCGCGCGCGGCATGGGCAAGCCTTGCGTCTCGGGCGCCGGCTCGCTGCGCGTCGACTACAAGGCCGGCACGCTGCTCTCGATGGGGCAGACCTTCCGCAAGGGCGACATCATCACCATCGACGGCGGCAACGGCCAGGTGCTGAAGGGCGCCGTGGCCATGCTGCAGCCGGAACTGTCGGGCGATTTCGCCGCCATCATGGAATGGGCGGACGCCGTGCGCCGCATGAAGGTGCGCACCAACGCCGAAACCCCACTCGATGCCCGCATGGCGCGCTCCTTCGGCGCCGAAGGCATCGGGCTTTGCCGCACCGAGCACATGTTCTTCGACGGCGCCCGCATCGTCGCCATGCGCGAGATGATCCTGGCCGACACCGAGAAGGACCGGCGCGCCGCCCTTGCCAAGCTTCTGCCCATGCAGCGCTCTGACTTCCTCGAACTGTTCGAGATCATGGCCGGCCTGCCGGTGACGATCCGCCTGCTCGATCCGCCGCTGCACGAATTCCTGCCCAAGACCGAGGCCGAGATCGCCGAGGTCGCGGCCGCCATGAACGTCTCGCCCGACAAGCTCAGGCAGCGCACCGAGGCGCTGCACGAATTCAACCCGATGCTCGGCCATCGCGGCTGCCGGCTGGCCGTCTCCTATCCCGAGATCGCCGAGATGCAGGCGCGCGCCATTTTCGAGGCCGCCGTCGAGGCCGGCAAGAAGGCCGGCGCGCTGGTGGTTCCCGAGATCATGGTGCCGCTGGTCGGCCTGGTGAAGGAACTCGATTACGTGAAGGCGCGCATCGATGCGGTCGCCAAGAGCGTCATGGAGGAGAGCGGCGTCAAGATCGAGTACCTCACAGGCACGATGATCGAACTGCCGCGCGCTGCGATCCGCGCCCATGTCATCGCCGAGTCGGCCGAGTTCTTCTCCTTCGGCACCAACGATCTTACCCAGACCACTTTCGGCATCTCACGCGACGATGCGGCCTCGTTCCTGGAAACCTACCGCAAGAAGGGCATCATCGAGCAGGATCCATTCGTCTCACTCGACATAGACGGCGTCGGCGAACTGGTGCGCATGGCCGCACAAAAGGGCAGGGCGACGCGGCCGGAGATCAAGCTCGGCATCTGCGGCGAACATGGCGGCGATCCCGCTTCGATCCGTTTCTGTGAGGAGGTCGGGCTCGACTATGTCTCGTGTTCGCCCTATCGCGTGCCGATCGCCAGGCTGGCGGCCGCGCAGGCCGCGGTACAGGTGGCCAAGACGGGGCGTGGATAGGGAGATCAAAGCTTACGGTTTTGTATGAAACCTCACGTGAACGTGCTGAAGACATTGCGTAATCTCGACATTGTTCCTGCCCAATTTGCGGATCGCCCGCCAATTGTCCGTGGAATCACATGTTGCAGATCTCACCCGCGCCGTTTCGCTCGATCCTGGTCATTCAAACGAAGTTCATCGGCGATATCGTCCTCGCCTCGACGCTCGCCAGGAACCTGCAGCTCGAATTTCCCGGTGCCAGGATCGTCTTCCTTTGCGAAGCGCGTTTCAAAAGCTTTGTGGTCGCGCATGGCATCGCCTCCGAAGTGGTCACGTTCAGCCGGTCCCGCATGCGCGGCACCCCACTGGAGCGCGCTAAAGAGCTCTATGCCATGGTGCGGGAGTTGCGCGGTTTCCGTTTCGATCTGACAATCGACCTGACCGATTCCAAGACCTCGCGCCTCGTCAGCGGGCTCGTCAACGCAAAGACGCGCGTCGGCTACAATCCTCCCGAAAGGCCCCTGAAGCTGCTGGAGCGGCAACCCGCCAATCTGTTTGCAAAACCACAGGGGTTTGGTGGCCAGCATTTTGTCTATCGCTATCTTTCGCCCCTTGAGGCGCTCGGCCTCGATCTGCGCGTGACGGTGCCGAGCATTCAGCCGCTGCCATCAGAGACCTTGAAAGCGCTGGCGCTTCTGGCCAAGCACCATCTCAACCCAGACGGCTTCATCGCCGTGCATGCGGGCGCGAGCTTCAAGGGCCGGCAATGGCAGCCGGAACGGTTTGCCGAGGCCATCGACGAGATTGTAGCCGACAGCGGATTGGGCATTGCCCTGGTGGGAGGGCCGGACGAACGCGAGGCCGCCGCGCAGATCATCGCCAGGACGGCGGCGCCGGTCGTCGACCTCGTCGGGTCGCTGTCGCTCGAGACCTTGCTGGCTGTCCTGAAACAGGCGCGGCTGTTTCTTGGCAATGAGAGCGGCCCGATGCATATGGCCGCTGCCACGGGCACGCCGGTTGTCGGGCTTTTCGGCCTGACGCATCCGTTGCGCTGGGGACCTGTCGGCGTGCCCAGCATCGCGCTGCGGCCGCCCATGCCGTGCGACTGCGTGGCCAGGGGCTTTTGCCGCCCGAAGGATCCCAGCAAGGCGTGCTGCGTGTGGCGCCTGGAGGTGAAACCTGTCGTCAAAGCGGCGCGCGAGCTGCTGGCGCGCACCGAGATGAAGCGGGAACGCGCTGTCTGAAAGGCGATCGATCGTTGGGGGCTGTCGAATGGCGCGTGCATCAGGCGGACGGTCAAATTGCCGCGCCAGGCATTTTTCTGCTATCCATCGTCCCGATTTCCGCCTTCATGCAGGTCTTGGAATGACGGCTTGAAATCGCTGCTCCAACACAAAGAGTTGGAGCAGGTCGCCGTGAAACGGTGAGCTGCCCCAGTCAGGAATTCGGTTTGATGCGTCTGCTGCAAAGACATCTCTGCATGATCGCCATGTCGGCGGCGATGGTAGCCAGCGCCCAGGCCGCGCCGCTGGTCGAACCCACGCTGCACATCAAGCCCGCGGCAAGTGGGGCCGGCCGCGTTGCACTCACGCTCGATGCCTGCGGCGGACAGACCGACACACGCATTCTCTCGGCGCTGGTGGAAAACAAGATCCCCGCCACCATTTTCGTCACCGGCATCTGGCTGAAGCGGAACGCCGCGGCCGTCGAGATCATGCGGGCGCATCCCGACCTTTTCGAATTGGAAAATCACGGCGGGCGCCATATTCCGGCGGTCGACACACCGCAGAAGATCTATGGCATAAAGAGCGCCGGCAGCCCGGAGGCCGTGCTGGCCGAGGTCGAGTCGGGGGTCGCGGCGCTTGCCAGAACCGGTGAGCCGGCACCGAAATGGTTCCGTGGCGCGACCGCCGAATACAGCCCTTCGGCGATCGCGATGATCCGCAAGCTCGGTTTCAAGATCGCGGGCTTCTCGATCAATGGCGACGGTGGCTCGCTGCTGGGCGCCAAGGAAACCACCAGGCGTATCGCCGCGGCCAAGGACGGTGACGTCATCATCGCCCACATCAACCAGCCGACACACGCTGCCGGCGAGGGTGTGGTTCAGGGCCTGCTGGCGCTCAAGGACAAGGGCATGACTTTCGTGCGCCTCGACGATGCCGATGGCACAGGCAATCACGGCACCACCGACTGATCTCGCAGAGATGTGCTGGAACTGACGCCTGCTCAGGCCGGCTTGGCTTCGATGCTGACCTTGCTGGCGTAGAACGCGCCGTGATCGCGGATTTCGGTCATTTCGTCGAAAGGCCGCTCGTAGGCCCACATCGCATTCTGACCGGTTTCGCCGGCAGGCAGCACGCTCCAATAACTGGCGTCGCCCTTATAGGGGCAATGGGTCGAGTGCTGCGTGCTGCTGAGCTTGTCGAAATCGATGTCGGCGAACGGAATGTAGAAGGCCGGGGAATAGGGAGCCTCCGTCAGCACCTTGGCCTTGGTGGATGACGCGATGACCGTGTCGCCGGCGCGCACGGTGACGGTGCCGATATAGGGCTCGATGGTGATGATCTTGTCGGGATTGCGCTGGAAGCCGGGTGCCGGGTTGGCGATCTTGTCCATGCTGGTTTCTCCTTACCTCGCCCCCTAAGGTGTGGCGGGTAGGGCTGTTGCGCAAGGTCCGTTCACATCACGAAAACAGGCGCACCAATCACCGAGGCGTGGCGCTACAGCGCTTTCGGGCGTCCACCGAGGCTCAGGCGGCGGTCTTGAATGCGTCCATCAGTCCGGCATAGGCGGCCGCGATGCCCGCCACCGGGTTGCTGCTCCTCGAAACGGTCTCGACTTTCAGCGAGCCGCCGCCGGTCGGCAATGTCAGCAGAAGGAATTGGCGATTGCCGCCAGCGCCGACGGATGCGGCAGCGACGTGCTGGCCTTCCCCTGCGTTCTGGACGCACATCTTAAAAAGCAGCGTGCCGCCGACCGCTTCGAGCGCGCCGCCGACAACTTCAACAAATTCGTCTTCGGAAACAGTCTTTTCGTCCGGCCCCAGATCGGCCAGGCTTTCGGCAAGTGTGCTCTCAAGCACTTTGTCGTCGAGCTGCGTGTCCATGCGAACCTCTTTCAGTCGCCAATCGCACCCCTTTGCCCGTTAACGAAACTTAACGCGGACGATGGCCGGATTGTGGCGGATTTCCCGGTCATTTCGCAAGACAATGCCGCCACAATGGTGGTTTGACCCTCCTGCCATCTCGGTGGCACGAGGGATCAGCGGCCTGAAATCCAAAACATGCCGGAATTCAACCGCTTGCCGTCGCGGCACGGGCTCTGAAATTCGTGTCGCGCGCAAGCGGGTGACTGGACAATCCGCCGGTTCGCTTCACAATGCGCCAAAAGCCATGACGCAAAATGCGCGAGGGAGGAGGAACGGGATGCTGGGGCTGATGCAGGAATGGCCGCTGCTGTGCCACAAGCTTATCGACAACGCTGAACGGCAGCATGGGGTGCGCGAGATCGTGTCGCGCTCGATCGAGGGACCGATCGTGCGCACCACCTATGCCAACATTCATCGTCGTTCCCTCAAGGTCGCCCAGAGGCTGGAGCGGGACGGCTACGGGTTGGGCGACCGCATCGCCACGCTGGCCTGGAACACGGCACGCCATATCGAGGCCTGGTACGGCATCATGGGCGTCGGCGCGATCTATCATACGCTCAATCCGCGCCTGTTTCCCGAGCAGATCGTCTGGATCATGAACCATGCCGAGGACAAGGCCGTCTTCGTCGACCTCACTTTCGTACCGTTGCTGGAGAAGATCGCCGGAGCCGTCAAATCGCTGAAAAAGGTGATTGTGCTGACCGACAAGGCGCACATGCCGCAAACGACCTTGCCCAACGCCGTCGCCTATGAGGCCTGGCTTGATGAGGTCGATGGCGATTTCGCCTGGAAGACCTTCGACGAAGGCACCGCTGCCGGCATGTGCTACACATCGGGCACGACGGGCGACCCCAAGGGCGTCGTCTACAGCCACCGCTCGAACGTGCTGCACGCCATGATCGCGGCCATGCCCGACGCGATGGGCCTGTCGTCGCGCGACACGATCCTGCCGGTGGTGCCGATGTTCCACGCCAATGCCTGGGGTCTTGCCCAGAGCGGCCCGATGATCGGCGCCAAGCTGGTCATGCCCGGCTGCAAGATGGACGGCGCCTCGATCTACGAGTTGCTCGACACCGAGAAGGTAACCTTCAGCGCCGCCGTGCCGACCGTGTGGATGATGCTGCTGCAATATCTGGAGGAGACCGGCAAGAAGCTTCCCTATCTGAACAAGGTCGTCATCGGCGGCTCGTCCTGCCCGCGCGCGATCATGACGAAGTTCCAGGACAATTACGACGTCCAGGTCATCCATGCCTGGGGCATGACCGAGATGTCGCCGCTCGGCACGCTGTGCACCTTGAAGCCCGAATATGAGAATCTCCAGGGCGAGGCCCGGCTCGATGTCAAGCAGAAGCAGGGCTACCCGCCCTTCGGTGTCGAAATGAAGGTGACCGATGACGAGAACAATGCGCAACCCTGGGATGGCAAGACCTTTGGCCGCCTGAAGGTGCGCGGCCCGGCCGTCGCCCGCGCTTATTACGGTGGCGTCGGCGCGGAGCAGTTCGACGAGGACGGCTGGTTCGACACCGGAGATGTCGCTCACATAGATGCCAGCGGCTACATGCAGATCACCGATCGGGCCAAGGACGTCATCAAGTCCGGCGGTGAATGGATTTCGACCATCGACCTCGAGAATCTGGCCGTAGGCCATCCGGACGTGGCGGAAGCGGCGGCCATTGGCGTCCATCACTCGAAATGGGGCGAGCGGCCCTTGTTGGTCGTCGTTGCCAAGCCAGGCAAGGAACCGACCAAGGCGGAGATTTTGGGCTTCATGGATGGCAAGGTGGCCAAATGGTGGATGCCCGACGATGTCGCTTTCGTCGGCGAAATACCGCATACCGCCACCGGCAAGATCCAGAAAACAACCTTGCGCCAGCAGTTCAGGGATTATCGGTTGCCGACGGATTGACGGGATGTTGCGTGTTTCGGCTTCAAGCCGCCGCGAAAATTCACTAAACCTCCGTCCGGGTTGGGGCAACGCAGAGAACAATGGTTAGCATTCCCGAACGGCGAACGTCGAAGGCTGCCGGCTGGTCGCGGCGCACCGGCGCATTTTCAGCGGTGCTTTTGCTGACCGACTTCGTCGGGCACCGCTTCGATCTCGTCGAAACGCCGGTGTTCCTGTGGGTGCTGGGCATTGTCGCGCTGCTGGCGGCGCTGTCGTTGCTGTTTGCCGCCTTTGCCTTTTCGAGGCTATGGAAATTCGGTGACCGCGGTGGCCGCGATCTGACCGTCGGCGCCTTGCTGGCACTGCTGGTGCTGGTCCCCTATGGCGTTGCCGCCTACTGGGCGACGATCTATCCGCCGCTCCGGGACATCACGACCGATTTCGATGATCCGCCCGCGCTCGACGTCAGCGACCGGACGAAGGACATGAATGTGCTTGTTCCGTCGACGCCGGGCGAACAGCGGCTGCAGGCCGACAACTATCCGCTGGTCACCGCGCGCAGCTACGACCTGCCATTCGAGACCATCGTCAATGCCGTCGAAACCGTGCTCGACCGGCGCAGTTGGGAGCTTTCCGAGCCCTATCCCGACCTTACCGGGCAAAGCGACGTGACCATCACCGCTGTCGCCAAGGGCTTCGTGCTCGGCCTTCCGGCCGATGTGGCGATCCGCGTGATGGACGATGGCGATACGGTCATCGTCGACATGCGCTCTGCCTCGCGTTACGGCCGCTACGACCTTGGCGACAATGCCCAGCGCATCACCGACTTCCTGGCGGAACTGGATCAGGAAGTCGCCGGCCAAGTCGGAGCGGCGCCGGCCGAGTGAAGTCCAGAACATCTTGAAACCAGGCGGATTTGCGCAGTGCCGCACAAATGCGGCTTCAGTCTCAGAGCCGACTATTCGGCCGGCTCGAACCTGCCTTGCAGCAAGATCGTCGCGACCGGTCCAAGCGGATTGGCGATCCGGCTCTCGAGGACCTCGATAAGTTTGTGCCCGACATCCGCCATGTCGACGGAATGAACGTCGATGTTCGCCGGCAGGAAGCGCGCCAGATGTGTGTTGTCACGGGTGACGATGTGGATGTCACGGCCCGGCACCAGACCCCGTTTGCCGAGAGCGTGCAGCGCACCCAGAAGGCCCAGTTCGTTGGCGCATGCCAAGCCCGTCGGCGGATCTGACGACGCCAGCAGGCGATCGAACCAGGCCGCGCTCGATTCCATTGTGAACGTGCCGTCACCGATCAGCGATTGGTCGATCGAGAGACCGGCCTCGGCCATCGCCCTTCTATAGCCGGCGAGACGCGTGGCGCTCGCCTGATCCTTCTGTACGAGAAGTTGTAGGGCAATGCGTCGACAGCCCTTGTCCATAAGCCGCCGGGTCGCCTCATAGGCGATCTGCTCGTTGTCGATGTCGACATAGGGATAGGCAACGTCCAGGTCGGTCCTTCCAAACGCGACGAACGGTATCTCCTGATCCAGTAGCAGCTTGACGCGCGGATCGCCCGAGACCATGCGCGTGATGATCAGGCCGTCCGCGCTGCGCGCCTGAAGCAGGCGCTGCACGCTTTCGACGGGATCGTCGTCGGGCGTGGTGGAATAGATGGACAGACTATAACCCGCTTGCCGCGCCGCCAGCGTCATGCCTTCGATCAAGGGAAGCTTCGCCAGATCCGACAGGTAGTCGCGTGTTTCCATCGGCAGCACCGCCGTCAGCGTCAGGGTCTGTCCGGTCTTGAGCGCGCGGCCGTGATGGTTCGGAACATATCCGACCCGCTTCGCCACTTCCTTGACGCGCGCCACGGTCGAGGGATGCACCTCCGGCCCGTCCTTCAGAGCACGCGATACGGTTGTCACCGAAAGGGAAAGTTCCGCCGCGATCTGTTTTAGATTGGCCATGTCGCCCGACTTCATTCGCGAAAGCGCCGGCTGATTTGCTTGGCATCGTAACGTTACCGGATTCGACCCGAGGGTCAAATCCAGGCGCCATGAAATTTAATGGGCCTGCCTGAAAGCCGCTTGACTCTGAGGTGTTTCACGGTAATCGTAACGTTACGATTATGAAAAAAGGCCGACTTAAGGCGATACTCGACGAATCCTGGAGGAGAACACATGTCCCGGCTACTACGCATTTTGCTGACAGCTATCGCAGTCTCGGCTGCCGTGCCCGTCTATGCCCAATCAGTCACCATCACGACCGCGGGCGGCGACTACGGCAAGGCCATGAAGGAGGCGATGTGGGGCCCTGCCGCAAAGGAACTTGGCTATGATGTCCGCGAGGAGACGCAGAGCGATGGCCTGGCTGCCCTGAAGATGCAGGTCACCGCGGGCGCGGTCACCACCGACATCATCCACCTCGGCTCACCGGAAGGCGCGCAGGCGGCCGCACAGTCGCTGCTGGAGCCGCTTGACTACAAGATCATCGATCCCAACTCCGTGCCGGCCGGCGCAAAGTCCGATTACTGCTATCCGTTCGACTCCTACGGCACCGTCATGTCGTGGAGCACCAAGACTTATGGCGAGAGCCCGCCTAAGACCTGGGCGGAGTTCTGGGACGTTGCCAAATTCCCGGGCCGTCGCGCGCTGCGCGCCAATGCGCAGGACTTGATCGAAATCGCGCTGCTCTCTGATGGCGTCGCGCCGGCGGACGTCTATCCCACGCTCAGCACGCCCGAGGGCCTGGCGCGCGCCATCAAGCGGCTTGAAGCGATCAAACCGAATGTCTCGGTGTGGTGGACCTCCGGAGCGCAGTCGGCGCAGTTGCTGAAGGACGGCGAGGCGGATCTGGTCGTTACCTGGAATGGGCGAGCCCAGACGGTGAAGGCGGATGGCGGCGCGGTCGACTACACATTCAAAGGGTCCGTCATCGGGACGGATTGCCTTGGGGTGCCGAAGGGAGCGCCGAACAAGGAAGCGGCCATGAAGCTCATCGCGGCGATGACGCAACCCGCACGGGTTGCGAAGCTGACCGACTTCATCGCCTATGGTCCGGTCAATCCTGCCGGCTATGCGGGTGGTCTTATCCCCGAAGATCGTCTGAAGACCCTGGCGACAGCGCCTGAAAACGCCGGCACTTCGGTGTTTTCGAACGCCGACTGGTGGGTCAAGAACGGTGAGGCTGCCCAAAAGGCTTTCGATGAAATGATGAGCCGCTGAGTCTATGGTGCATCAGCCCTAGACGTTCGAGCCCATCATGAAGTCGCTCCCCATCACCATCGACAGCGTGCGCAAGGCCTATGGGTCCTACGTCGCGCTGGACGATGTCTCGCTCGATGTCCAGGCTGGCGAATTCCTCACTTTGCTCGGGCCGTCCGGGTCGGGCAAGACCACTTTGCTCATGGCTCTGGCCGGGTTTGTCCGGCCCGATTCCGGCAAGCTCCTGTTGGGGGATCGGGACATCACCCGCCTGGCCCCCAACAAGCGCGACATCGGCATCGTGTTCCAGAACTATGCCCTGTTTCCCCACATGAACGTCCTGGCGAATGTCGAATATCCGTTGGCGCTGCGCAAGACGCCGAAAGCGGAGGCCCGCAAGCGGGCGCTGGACACCTTGGCCCGCGTGAAGCTGGAAGGTCTGTCGGAGCGCAACATTGCCGCGCTGTCCGGCGGCCAGCGCCAGCGGGTGGCGCTGGCGCGGGCCATCGTCTTCGAACCACGCGTGATGTTGATGGACGAGCCGCTGTCGGCCCTCGACAGGAATCTGCGCGAAACCATGCAGTACGAGATCAGGCGTCTGCACGATGATCTGGGGATCACCACGATCTATGTGACGCATGACCAGCGCGAGGCGCTGACCATGTCCGATCGGGTTGCGGTGATGAATTCCGGCCGCATCCAGCAGATCGATACGCCGCAGCGAATTTATGATTGTCCATCGACCCGCTTTGTCGCGCAGTTCATGGGCGAGGCCAATATTCTGGCCCCGGGCTCAGTGCGCACAATCGGCGGCGGCGATGCATCACACGAGACCCTTATGATCCGCGCGGAAAGCTTCCATCTGGATGCGAAGCTCGCTGGGCCAGACGCAGTGGCGCTCGAAGGAATGCTGCACGCCAAGGCGTTTCGCGGCGAGAACTGGCTTTTGACGCTGGCACCTGAGGGTGGGCAAGAGGTTCTTGTCTGCATCCCGTCGGCACTTGCCGGCGGCTGCGCCGAGCTTGCCACCGGTCAGCGGGTGACCGTGTATGCATCGGCAGCGAAAGTTCACGCCATACCGGGAGCGATAGCGTGACCATCGCCGCCGATCCCGCGCTCGCCGCCGATGCGCGAAGCGAGCGTCGGTTCTTCCTTGCGCTTTCGCTACCGGCGCTTCTCATCGTCGGACTGGCGGCGATACTGCCCATCCTCTGGATAATCCGGCAATCCTTCCTGACCACGGGGGGCGAGTACACTGTCGGCAATTATGAGAAGGTGCTTTCGAGTGGGCTGACATGGTCGGCCCTCATAACGACCGTCGAGTTGTCCTTGGGGACGCTGGCGTTCTGCATCCTTCTCGGCACCCCCCTGGCGCTCGCTCTGGCCAGCGCCAGGCCAAGGGTGGCCAATTTGCTGATGGCCTTCGTCATGCTGCCGTTGTGGACCTCCATTCTGGTGCGCACCTATGGCTGGCTGGTGCTGTTGCGGCGCGATGGCCTGATCAACGCGGCTCTGACGGGCTCGGGCCTGACAGCGGAACCATTGCCGCTGGTCTACAACTTCACCGGAACGCTGATCGGCATGGTCCATTACATGCTGCCGCTCTTCCTGCTGCCCGTTTATGCCGCGATGCGCGATATCGACGCCAACCTTGTTCGCGCGTCGGCGAGCATGGGAGCCACGCTCGGGCAGGTGATCCGCACCGTCATCCTGCCCCTTTCGGCCGGCGGCATCTTCTCGGGTTCGATGATCGTTTTCATCTACACAATAGGTTTTTTCATCACGCCGGCGGTGCTTGGCGGCGGCAAGGTAAATCCTCTCTCCATCCGGATAGAGCGGACGCTGTCGACCTTTCAGGACTGGGGTTCGGCGAGCGTCCTGGGCATTCTGCTGCTCGTTCTCATGGCGCTGATCGGTGTGATGTTCCTGGCGGCGCGGCGACTGGTGGCGCGCAACAAAGTCGGTGCGGTCCATGCTTGAAGCCTATCCGGACAACAGGCTGGCCCGCATCCTCCTGTGGGGCTTTTCCGCGCTTGCGATGGCGTTCTTGATGTTGCCGACGCTGGTGGTCGTGCCGCTCTCCTTTTCGGCGTCGGATCTTCTGGAATTTCCGCCGCGTGCATACTCGCTGCGCTGGTACGAGAATTTCTTCGGTTCGGCGACATGGATGGCCGGACTCAGGACGAGCCTGATCCTTGGGAGTTTGACGGCGATGATCGCGGTCCCCCTAGGGCTGCTGGCCTGCATCTCGATGAACCGGCTTGGCGGAAAGACCGCCTCAGCCATTCAAAGCGTTCTGCTCGCCCCCTCCGTCGTCCCGGGAATCCTGCTTGCGATCGGCCTCTTCTTCGTGCTGGCGGCGCAAGGCCTGGTCGGAACGCTGTTCGGCGTGCTGGTCGGACATGTGGTGCTGGCCATTCCGGTGGCGTGCATTGTGCTGTTGCCCGCCGTGGCCCGGTTTGACTGGAACCAGGTCCAGGCGGCGCGCAGCCTTGGCGCGGACTGGGCGAGGGCCATCGGCGGAATAATCGTTCCGCAACTTCAAATCAGCCTGTTGTCGGCGACACTGATGGCCTTCCTGACGTCGCTCGACGAGTCCGTTATTTCGATCTTCATCGCCAGTGGTCGCAACAGCACCCTGCCGAAGCTCATGTTCCTGTCGCTACGCGATCAGATCGATCCGACCATCGCGGCGATCTCGACCTTGTGGACCGCCATCGTCGTGGTCGCCGTCCTGATCGTGACCCTTCGCCAAAAATCCTGACCGGGACTGGAAACATGCCTGCCAATCATCACGCAACCGCCGAACTGACGGATCAACCGCCTGACATACCCCAGGTGGGGTTGGCGATCATCACCGGGTCGGCAAACTGGGGGCTCGCCTTCCCGGAGGATGTCCAGGTCGATGGCGTGCGCACCTTGCAGCGCGACATGAGTTTTGAAACGCCTTTCGGCCGCACCGACAACTGGAAGCTGCTCGAGTTCGATGCGTCGATGACCGCCGAAGGCAAAACGAAACGCGCCTTGTGCATGTATTCGCACGGCAATCCTCGCGACCATATCGACCATTCCTGCCATCGCCGCGCGTTCTGGGTGTTGATGCAAGCGGGTGTACGGCAAGTCCTGTCCTGCTCGACCATTGGCGCCGTCAACAAGGCGATCAAGCCCGGCGACATGGTGGTGAACGCCGATATCATCGAACTGACGCAGACCCCGTTTTCGCTGCTTCCCGGCCGCCAGAGCTTCGACTGCTCGGGCAAGCAGATCGTATGTCCAAGATGCGCGGCGGTTCTGGTCGAGACCGCCCGCCGTCATTGGCCGGCCGAATGCCGTGTTCATGGCATCGAACAGCAATTGGTGGCCGCCCACTGTTACGGACCGCGGCTGACGAGCCCGGCCGAGGCCCTGGCGTTCCGCAGCATGGGGGCGGATGTGCTCAACCATTCGATCGCCCCCGAGGCCACCTTGTCGCGAGAGATCGGCGCGTGTTTCGTGCCTTGCGCGTTCGTGACGGCAGGCTTCAACGACTATATGGACCGCAATCGCCAGCAATTGCTGCAGGAGGACGTGTTGCCGAACCTGTCCATGACGGCCTCGCGGGTCGCGCTGGAGACCGCCGCACGACTTCCGGCCAATCCGGAATGCTCCTGCCAGGGTTTGAAGTCGCCTCAACCGGAAGAGCGGTCCAGCCGGTTCTGAGGGAAGGGCAGTGCAAGGTCGTGGCGGAGTCTCGGCCTATCGAGCCGGCGTGAAAATGCCGTCGATGGCGGCAGCGGCGTCCGTCGACACCATGCCGCGCGCCACCAGATCCTCGAGATGGGCAAGCACCGACAGTCCGGCGGCGCCATGCAGCCGGGGGTCGGTGTCGCGATAGATTGCCTTGACCATGTCGGGAATCGTCCGGTCGCCGGCCCTGACCCGCTCCAATATAGCCCGCTCGCGCATCTTGCGATGCGTCTTCAGCCCGCGCATGAAAGCGCGCGGCTTCGTCACCGGCCCGCCATGGCCAGGCAGCAGCAGGCTGTCGTCTCGCGCGATCAGCCTGTCCAGGGATGCCATGTAGTCGGCCATTGCCCCGTCCGGCGGCGCGACGATGGACGTCGCCCACGCCATCACATGATCGGCTGAAAACAGGATGCCGGTTCCGTCCAGCGCGAACACCGCATGATTGGCGGTGTGGCCGGGGGTGAGAACCGCGCGGATCGCCCAGCCGTCGCCGGCGACCAACGAACCGTCAGGCAGCGCGATGTCGGGAATGAAAGCGGTATCGGCGCTGGCGTCGAGCGAATTGGTCTCACCAATATGCAACGGCCTTGCCGGCCGGTGCGGCCCCTCCGCCATCACCAAAGCCCCGGTGCGCTCCTTCAGCCGGGCCGCCAGCGGGGAATGGTCGCGATGCGTGTGGCTGACGAAGATATGGCTGACCGGCCTGCCGGTGATCACGTCGAGCAAGGTCTGAAGATGTGCCTCGTCTTCCGGCCCGGGATCGATCACCGCCAGCGTGTCGCGCCCTACGACATAGCTGTTGGTGCCGTGAAAGGTGAAGGGGCTGGGATTCCGGACCGTGACGCGCTGCACGTCCGGCGCCACGTTCACGCCCTGGCCGTAGTGCGGATCGAAGCTGGTATCGAATTTGAGAGCCATATCGGCACATTGTTCCCGCAACGGCAAAACCGATTGCCGCATAGCACGCAAGCCAATATAGGAAAACGCTGAGACCGCGATTATCGGATCGCGACAGACCGGATTGGGGAAGACCATGGCAACTGCAACGACGATGCGCCCACTTGTTTCTCTGGCTTTGCCGCAAGAAGGCGCGGCGCGACTGGCAACGCAGCTTTTCCTGGCGATCGCCGGAACGCTGCTTTTGACCCTGTCGGCCAAGACCAAGGTTGTACTGGGGCCCGTTGATATCTCGATGCAGACGCTCGCCGTCCTCTTGATCGCCGCCGCCTTCGGCATGCGCCTCGGCGTCGCCACTCTGCTGCTCTACATGGCGGAAGGTGCGATGGGCTTCCCGGTCTTCCAGGGCACGCCTGAGAAGGGCATTGGCCTTGCCTACATGGTCGGCCCGACGGGTGGCTATCTCGCGGGCTTCGTGGTCATGGCAGCGATTGTCGGCTGGGCCGCCGATCGCGGCTGGGATCGCCACCCGATCAAGCTTTTCAACGCGATGCTGGTTGCCGAAGTGGTGATGATGGCGATGGGCTTTGCCTGGCTGGCGCTGCTCATCGGCCCGGAGAAGTCCTGGCAGTTCGGCGTCGTGCCGTTCATCGTCGGCGACCTGATCAAGGTTGCGCTGGCGGCCAGCCTTGTGCCGGCCGTGTGGTCGCTGCTGAAGCGCTCCTGAGATCTGCAGCAAGCTTGGCGTACCGTAGACGTCAGGGGTCCATTCCCGAAAGCGGACGCTTCCGATGAAGGTTCTGGTCACCGGCGCCGCCGGCTTCATAGGCTATCATGTCGCCAGGCGGCTTCTGCAGCGTGGCGACCAGGTTGTCGGCATCGACAGCGTCAACGATTACTATGATCCGGCGCTCAAGCAGGCGCGGCTGCGGCTGCTTGCCGAGACAAGCCGAAGCACCAATTCCGGCTATCATTTCATCCACGGCAATCTTGCCGACAGGGGCATCGTGGACGGCTGCTTTGCCGACCACGCCTTCGACCGCGTGATCCACCTCGCCGCCCAGGCCGGGGTGCGCTACAGCTTGGAGAACCCGCGCGCCTATGTCGAAAGCAACATCATCGCTTTCACCAACATGCTGGAGGCTTGCCGCAATGGCGGCATTGCGCACCTGACCTATGCCAGCACCTCGAGCGTCTACGGCGCCAACACCGACATGCCGTTTTCCGAGCATCGTCCGGCCGATCATCCACTGCAGTTCTACGCCGCGACCAAGCGCGCCAACGAGCTGATGGCACACAGCTACAGCCATTTGTTCGGGCTGCCGACCACGGGGCTGCGTTTCTTCACGGTGTACGGCCCCTGGGGGCGTCCCGACATGGCGCTGTTCCTGTTCACCAGGAGCATCCTGGCCGGCGAGCCGATCAAGCTGTTCAACAACGGCAACCACACGCGCGACTTCACCTATATCGATGACATCGCCGAAGGCGTGATCCGAGCCAGCGACAGTCCTGCCGCCGGCAACCCTGCCTGGGATTCCGGCCATCCGGACCCGGCAACGAGCATCGCGCCTTGGCGCATCTTCAACATCGGCAACAACAATCCGGTGAAGCTGACCGCCTATGTCGAGGCGCTGGAAGACGCGCTCGGCCGCAAGGCCATCATCGAGCTCTTGCCGCTACAGGCCGGCGACGTGCCGGACACCTTCGCCGACACCTCGGCTCTGCAAGACGCCGTCGGCTATCGCCCCGGCACGTCCGTGTCCGAAGGGGTAGGGCGGTTCGTCGAGTGGTACCAGGCGTATTTTGGTAACGACTCTAGGATATAAGCCGGGGCTGGCAGCAGCTTTTTCCAGGTGTAGTATGGCTACCACTGCTGCCGAGGGGATTTGGGCATGTCAGGGAGAGCTTCTTGAAAGGAATTATCCTTGCGGGAGGTAGTGGAACACGCCTTTATCCGCTGACGCTAGCAGTCTCCAAGCAAATTCTCCCGGTATACGACAAGCCGATGATCTACTATCCGCTGAGCGTACTGATGCTCGCGGAAATTCGCGAGATCCTGGTTATTTCGACGCCGCGAGATCTGCCCGTTTTCCGTGAATTGCTCGGCGACGGATCGGATTTTGGGCTGGATATCTCCTATGCGGAGCAGCCGCACCCCAATGGGCTTGCCGAAGCTTTCATCATCGGCCGCGACTTTATCGCCAAGGACAGTGTGTCGATGATCCTGGGCGACAACATCTATTTTGGCGACGGGCTGTCGCAGCTTTGCCGCACCGCCGCTGCGCGCGACACCGGCGCTTCGGTGTTCGCTTACCGCGTCGATGATCCTGAACGGTATGGTGTCGTATCCTTCGACAAGGCCACCGGAACCGCGCTCACCATCGAGGAAAAGCCGCAAAAGCCGAGATCCAACTGGGCCGTCACAGGGCTGTATTTCTACGACAACACCGTCGTCGACATCGCTTCGTCCATTCAACCTTCCGCCCGCGGCGAGCTCGAGATCACGGCGGTCAACAACGCCTATCTTGATCGCGGCCTGCTGCATGTGCACCGGCTGGGGCGCGGCTATGCCTGGCTCGACACAGGGACCCATGACAGTCTGAACGACGCGTCTTCCTTCGTGCGCACGATCGAACATCGGCAAGGCATCAAGGTCGCTTGTCCTGAGGAGATCGCCTTCGAGCAGGGCTGGCTGACGGCAGAGCAAGTGCTGCAACGCGCAACCCGGTTGGGAAAAAACGAATATGCCGCCTATCTGCGCCGGCGCGTTGCCGATCTGTCGGAGGGCTGAACCTTGGAGATCAGGTCCCTCGGCCTCGAAGGCGTACTGGAAATTGTTCCAAAGCGGCATGGCGACGCACGTGGTTTCTTCATGGAAACCTATAGTGCCGAGCGCTTCGCGCAGGCTGGGATAAAATTGCATTTCGTCCAGGACAACCATTCCTATTCCGCGGCGGCAGGCGTCTTGCGCGGGCTCCATTATCAGCTTGCGCCCCGCACCCAGGACAAGTTGCTGCGTGTGATCCGCGGTCGAATCCTGGACGTTTGTGTCGACATTCGCCACGGTTCGAAAAGCTTTGGGAAATGGATGGCTCACGAGATCTCGGCCGAAAAGGGCAACCAGATTCTGGTGCCAAGGGGCTTCGCACATGGCTTTGTGACGCTCGTGCCCGACACCGAGGTGCTCTACAAGGTCACCGACACCTATTCGCCCGAGCATGAACGCTCGATCCGTTTCGACGATCCCGCCATCGGTATCGAATGGCCTTCGCTGGCTGGCGGGTTTCAGCTTTCGGACAAGGACCTCAAGGCGCCGTTACTTGCCGACGCCGAAGTGTTTGCCTGATGAGGATAGCGGCATGAATTTCCTGGTGACAGGCGGGGCTGGCTTCATCGGTTCGGCGGTGTGCCGGCATCTGTGCGCCAATCCGGCCTACCGGGTGACCAATCTCGACAAGCTCACCTATGCCGGCAACCTGGCCTCGCTGCGCCAGATCGAGAACGCGCATAATTATCGCTTCGCCCATGCCGATATCTGCGACGAGCGGGCGGTGCTGGACATACTGCGCCGTGACGATATCGACATCGTCATGAACCTCGCCGCCGAGAGCCATGTCGACCGTTCGATCGACGGGCCCGGTGCCTTCATCGAGACCAACATCGTCGGCACCTACCGCATCCTCAATGCGGCGCTCGAATATTGGCGTGGCCTTGCCGACGACCGGAAAAGCCGCTTCCGCTTCCATCATGTCTCCACCGACGAGGTGTTCGGCGATCTGCCTTTCGATGGCGGCATGTTCGTCGAGGAGACGCCTTACGCACCGTCCTCGCCCTATTCCGCCTCGAAGGCAGCCTCGGACCATCTGGTGCGGGCGTGGCACGAGACCTACGGCCTGCCGGTCGTGCTCTCCAACTGTTCGAACAATTACGGCCCCTATCATTTCCCCGAAAAACTGATCCCGCTCGTTATCCTCAACGCGCTCGACGAAAAACCGCTGCCGGTCTACGGCGCCGGCGCCAATGTGCGCGATTGGCTGTTCGTCGAGGATCACGCGCGGGCCCTGGAACTGGTGGCCACCAAGGGGACGCCGGGCGAGAGCTACAATGTCGGCGGCAATTCGGAACGGACGAACCTCACCGTCGTCGAGACGATCTGCGACCTGCTCGACATCAGGCGTCCCCGCAGCGGCGGCAAGCGCTATCGCGAGCTGATCTCCTTCGTCACCGACCGTCCCGGCCACGACCGCCGCTATGCCATCGATGCCTCCAAGATCGGCCGCGAACTCGGCTGGGCACCCAGGGAGAATTTCGACAGCGGCCTGGCCAGAACCGTGGACTGGTTCCTCGACAACAAATGGTGGTGGGGGCCGATCCGCGAGCAGCGCTACGCCGGTGAGAGGCTGGGTGAAGCGCGCAAGGGTGGCGCGTGAGGCTCGTCGTCACCGGACGCGACGGCCAGGTCGCGGCAAGCCTGCTGGAGGCCGGCCAGGCGCACGCCGGTGTGGAGGTCGTCGCCATCGGCCGTCCGGAGCTCGATCTGGCAAGACCCGAGACCATCGTCGACGCCATCGCGCTTGCCAAGCCGGATATCGTCGTGTCGGCCGCCGCTTACACGGCGGTGGATCTGGCAGAAGACGAGCCCGACCTGGCCTTTGCGGTCAACGCGACCGGCGCCGGCAAAGTGGCTGAAGCGGCAGCGCGGCTCGGTGTTCCGATCATCCATCTTTCGACCGATTACGTCTTCGACGGCAGCGCTTCTCGTCCCTATCTCGAGACCGACGCGACGGCACCGCTCGGCGTTTACGGCGCCTCCAAGCTCGCCGGTGAACAGGCGGTGGCCGCCGCCGGCCCGCGCCACCTGATCCTCCGTACCGCCTGGGTCTACAGCCCGTTCGGCAAGAATTTCGCCAAAACCATGCTGCGGCTGGCTGCCGACCGCGACGAGATTTCGGTGGTGGCCGATCAGTGGGGAAACCCCACCTCGGCGCTCGATATCGCCGACGCCATCCTGCATGCGGCGGCGATGCTGCATGGCGACAAGAGCGTCAGCGCGTTCGGTACCTATCATCTGGCTGGCACGGGCGAGACCAACTGGAGCGGCTTTGCCCGTCACATCCTGGATACAAGCCAGGCGTCTGGTGGATCCTGGGCTGATGTGCGCGATATCGCCACCAAGGACTATCCGACCAAGGCGCGGCGCCCCGCCAATTCGCGGCTGTCGAGCGCGAAATTCGCCGCCGTATTCGGATGGAGCGCGCCGGAATGGCGAGAATCCACCGAGCGGGTCGTGCGCCGCATCCTGGATCGTCCGTGAACAGCTCGCAGTTTTCAATCGACGCTTGATTTGCCCACTCGCCAGGCTTGGTCCGTAGCCCTCAGGGTCGCTGTAGCCTGAATCCCCTGCAGCGTGTTGAAATCGAACTCGGTCCCGTGTCCGACATTGACAAGCCATTGCGCGAAACCTAAGCACGGGCAACTTGGGTGTCAGGTGGGGGCTTGGCAATTCACGGAGAGCTTCTTGAAAGGAATGCTCCTTGCTCGAGGCAATGAGAACCGGCTGTACCCAGTAATATTAGCGGTCTCTAAGCAAAAACTGCCGGTATATGAAGATCAGGTCGCTGGCTTTGATCTATAGTAGCGCGAGGTCCGATGGTGTCGCTCTCCAGCCTTCATGCTGTCGTAGGCTTCGACAGGTGAGGGGCCTTGTCGCAATTCGCGCCGGGGCGGCATTCCTGGAAAAAGGTAGCTATCCGTGACTCTAAAGTTCGGCACCAGCGGGCTGCGCGGTCTCGTCAGCGAGCTCAGGGGACCTCCGGCGCGCACCTATACAATTGCGTTCGCACGCATGCTTTTGGGGCGTGGTGCCTTGAGCGAGGGCGACAAGATCCTCGTTGGACGTGACCTTCGCTCGTCGAGTCCCGAGATTGCGGGGATTGTCCATGCTGCGATCGCCGAAGCCGGTTTGGTGCCGGTCGATTGCGGCACCTTGCCCACGCCGGCACTCGCACTTTATGCCACCGGCAAAAGTGCCCCGGCGATCATGGTGACCGGCAGCCACATTCCCGACGACAGGAATGGGCTCAAATTCTACCGGGCGGACGGCGAGATCGACAAGCGCGATGAGCTTGAGATTGTAGCAATCCACGCAGGCTTGCAGGCCGCCAATCGACCAGAGCCGTCAGTTGAACCCATCCAGCTGGGCTCCGAACCGTCCGCAGGCTACAGGGCTCATTTTCTTGGCTTCTTCCAGCCGGATAGCCTGTCTGGTCTCCGCGTCGGCGTCTACCAGCATTCGTCCGTGGCAAGGGACATTATTGTCGATATGCTTTGTGCGTTGGGGGCGGAGGCGGTTCCCCTGGGCAGGTCCGCCCATTTCATTCCGGTGGATACCGAAGCGCTCAGGCAAGAGGATCTATCGCTTCTCAAAGGCTGGGCGGCGACGGAGCCGTTCGATGCCATCGTGTCCGCTGACGGCGATGGCGACCGGCCGCTTGTGGCGGATGCACATGGCAGTTTCGTGCGCGGCGACCTGATCGGCGCGATCACGGCGCGTTTTCTGGATGCCGACTGCATCGTCACGCCGGTCAGTTCCAATTCTGCCCTGGAGCGCTGCGGGCATTTCGCGACGGTGCTGCGCACACGCATAGGCTCGCCCTATGTCATCGAAGGCATCGGCACGGCCCTCGCTCAAGGGGCGAAATGCGTCGTGGGCTTCGAAGCCAATGGCGGCGTTCTTCTGGGTTCATCCGTCGAGAAGGATGGCCGCACGCTCGCAGCCTTGCTGACCCGGGATTCGCTGCTGCCAATTCTCTGTGCGCTGTCAACGATTGCGGCGACAGGTCGCCCGCTCGCCGAGATCGCGGCCGGTTTCGGATTCCTCGCCGCGACGAGCGGCCGGCTTGAAGGCGTCTCGGCGGAAGACAGCGCGTCTTTCCTCAAAAGACTGGCGACGGATGCCGTCTATACCGGAACTCTTTTCGAGGTTCTCGGGGGCGTCGCTTATATTGACAATCGCGACGGCGTGCGTATCACCGCCCGCAACGGAGAGGTTGTTCACTTCCGTGCGTCCGGCAACGCGCCCGAATTGCGATGCTACATCGAGGCAAAGACAGAATCCCGCGCAGACGAATTGCTCGGTTGGGGTCTTGACCTCGGCCGAACTCAAATCCTGGAAAGCTGAAGTTTGACCAATATCGTTCCTGTCATCATAAGTGGCGGTGTCGGTTCCCGCCTCTGGCCTATTTCTCGTGCGTTGCACCCAAAACCCTTTATTCCCTTGCCGGGAGGGGGAACCCTCATTCGCAGGACCTACGCCCGCGCGGCCGGACTTGCAGGCGTCGATCAAATTGTGACGGTCACCAACCGCGATCTGCTGTTCCTGACGGCGGACGAGTATGCGGAGGTGGCGGCGCCAAGTGTAAAGAACACGTTCCTGCTGGAGCCTTTCGGTCGTGACACGGCGGCCGCGGTCGCGCTCGCCGCGTTGCAGGTCGCGCGCGACAATCCAGACGCGGTTCTGGTTGTGCTGCCTGCCGATCACCTGATCCTGGACGAAGCCGGCTTTGGCGCGGCCGTGGCGAAGGCGGCGGCGATCGCGGCCACGGGACGGATCGTGACGTTTGGCATGAAGGCCGAAAGCCCTGAAACCGGGTTTGGCTATATCGAGGCCGAGGGAGATACGGTCCTTCGGTTCGTGGAAAAGCCGAATGCGGAACGAGCGGCCCAATTTATCGCCAGCGGTCGTTTCTTCTGGAATTCGGGCATGTTCTGTTTTGCGGCCCGCTCGATGATCGCCGCGATGCAGGAACTGTGTCCGGATGTGTTGTCCAATGCGCGCACGGCGCTCGATAAAGCCAGGACAAGCGATGCCGCGGACCGCACCACTGTTGAGATAGACAGGGATGGGTTCGCCGCCGTTCCTGCTGTTTCCATCGACTATGCGGTCATGGAGAAAGCGAAGAACGTAGGTTTCGTGCCCTGCAGTTTCGATTGGTCCGATATCGGCTCATGGAACGTTCTTTCGAAGCTTGTTCCAGCCGACGACAGCGGCAACCGCACGACCGGGGAGACAATGCTCCATGGCGTGACGAACTGTTACGTGCACAGCGAAGACCGGCTTGTGGGGCTTGTCGGCGTCTCGGATCTGTTGATCGTCGACACGCCGGATGCGCTTCTTATCGCCCACAAGGATAAGGCGCAGGAGGTCAAGGATCTCTACAATCGCCTCAAGACGGAGGGGCATGAGGCGGCAACCGTGCACCGCACCGTGCATCGTCCATGGGGTACCTATACCGTCCTGGAGGAAGGTCCGCGCTTCAAGATCAAGCGCATCGAGGTAAAGCCGAACGCGCGGCTCAGCCTTCAGGCGCATCATCACCGCTCCGAGCACTGGGTGGTGGTGAGCGGGACTGCGAAGGTCGTCAACGGCCAGAGTGAAATCCTGCTGGCGACAAACCAGTCCACCTATATCCCCTGCGGCCACAAGCACCGCCTCGAAAATCCCGGCATTCTTCCGCTCGTCATGATCGAAGTGCAGAGCGGGGAATATCTTGGCGAAGACGATATCGTGCGGTTCGATGATGTCTATGGCCGCGCGTGATCCGAAGACAACCCATCGGGCACATCTGCGAATTGGGTACGTTTTGCGTTTTTGGGCAGACGGTTTGCATTTCCTGAAATAGCGATCAAGAAGGTAGGGACAGGTTCACCATGAATTCCAAAACAGCGTTTATCACCGGCGTGACCGGGCAGGATGGAGCCTATCTCTCGAAGTTCCTGCTTGAGAAGGGATACGAGGTCCACGGCCTTTTGCGGCGTAGCGCCTCGGCCGATGTGGTCGGTTCACGGCTGAAATGGCTTGGCATTGCCGACAAGATCGTGCTTCACGACGGCAATCTGACGGATCTCTCCGGCCTCATCCGGGTACTCCAGGACGTTCGCCCGGCCGAAGTCTACAATCTTGCCGCCCAGTCCTTCGTCAAATCGTCTTGGCAACAGCCGCTTTTGACTGGCAACGTGACGGGCATCGGCGCAGCCAACGTGCTGGAAGCGGTGCGGATAACGTGTCCCGAAACCCGTTTCTACCAGGCATCCTCTTCGGAAATGTTCGGGCTGATCCAGGAACCGATCCAGTCGGAAAAGACCCCGTTTTATCCGCGCTCTCCCTATGCTGCGGCCAAGCTCTATGCACATTGGATGACGGTCAACTATCGCGAGAGCTTTGGGCTGCACGCGTCGAGCGGCATTCTCTTCAATCATGAATCGCCCCTGCGCGGCATCGAATTCGTCACCCGCAAGATTACCGACGCTGTCGCCCGCATTAAGCTTGGACTGCAGGAAAAGCTGGCGCTCGGCAATTTGGACGCCAAGCGCGACTGGGGCCACGCACGCGACTATGTCGAAGCCATGTGGCTGATGGTGCAGCAAGACACAGCAAGCGACTATGTGGTCGCCACGGGCAAGACCGTGTCGGTTCGGGACTTCTGCAAGCTCGCCTTCGAACATGCCGGTCTCAATATGGAGGATCACGTTTCTATCGACGAGCGCTTCCTGCGGCCTGCGGAAGTCGAAGTTCTGCATGGCAATCCGACCAAGGCCAAAGAGAAGTTGGGCTGGGAGGCAAAGACGAGCCTCAAGGAACTCGTGATTGAGATGGTCGAAGCCGACCTTGAGCGTGTAAGACGTGACCGACACCTTTGAGGCGCGGTTAGCGAGGTCGGCATGCGGGTTTTGATCACGGGCGCGCGGGGCTTTGTCGGTCCCTATGTCCATGACGCGTTGCGCCGCATCTGCGGTCGCGACATGACGGTTGTTGCGACCTCCAAGGACGGAGGACCGCATCCCGTATTTGGTCAAATCGGAGCGCTCGACGTGACGGACAGGGCTGCTGTTCGTGAGGCTGTTGCTCGTCACAAGCCGACGCACCTTGTCCATCTGGCCGCCGTCGCCGCCCTTGGCGCCGCCCAGGCTGACCCTGAAAACACTTGGCGCATCCACGTCCAGGGCGCGCTCAACGTGGCCCATGCCATTCTCGACGAGGCGCCGGAATGTTGGTTGATCTATGTCGGGTCGGGTCTGGTTTATGGCGAGACCGCAAAAGCTGGCCGGCCGGTTGACGAAAATGCACTGCTTGCACCGATGGACGACTATGCCGTGACCAAGGCCGCGGCCGATCTCGCCTTGGGTGCGCTTTCCCGTCACGGCCTTAAATGCATTCGAATGCGCCCCTTCAATCACACCGGTCCAGGGCAAACCGAGGCATTTGCCGTACCTGCCTTCGCCATGCAGGTCGCGCGGATTGAAGCAGGCTTGGCGCCCCCGGTCATTCGCGTCGGCAATCTAGACGCGGAGCGGGATTTCCTGGACGCGCGGGACGTCGCCAGTGCTTATGCGCGTGTCGCCTTGAACAGCGACGGTCTCCAGCCAAACACCATCTTCAATGTCGCATCTGGCATCTCTTGGCGGATGGGGGATATTTTGGACCAGCTCTTGGCGCGAAGCAGTGTCAAGATCGTCACCGAACAAGATCCGCTGCGGCTGCGACCGAGTGATCTGCCCTCCCTTGTGGGGGATGCGACCCGCGCCCGAACGCGTCTTGGCTGGGTGCCGGAGCATCCCTTCGAGGAGGCCCTTGCCGCGGTTCTGAAGGATTGCCGCGCACGGGTGGCCCAAGCGTAGAGAACTGCAGTCGATGCACTTTGAATCAATACCCTTTCACCAACAAATTGGGAGAAGAGTCAGAATTCATGAACGAGGTAAGGTATCACGCCATCGAGACCTGCCGTGTCGGCAAGGACAAGGATCTCGTCACAGTGCTCAATCTCGGCGAGCAGGCGCTCACCGGAGTGTTTCCCAAATCGGCGTCCGAACCCGTGACCCGAGGGCCGCTCGAGCTGGTCTGGTCTGCCTCCAGCGGTCTTCTGCAGCTGAAACATTCCTATGAGCCGAGCGAAATGTACGGCGACAATTACGGCTATCGCTCGGGTCTCAACCAGTCGATGGTCGATCATTTGACGAACAAGGTTCGTTTCCTGGAGAGGCTTGCTTCGCCACGCGGCGGTGACGTCGTTCTCGACATCGGGAGCAACGATTGCACGACCCTCATGGCCTATTCGACGGCGGGTTTGACTCGAATCGGCATCGATCCGACGGGCCGGAAGTTTGCGCAGTATTATCCGGACGACGTGAAACTGGTGCCCGACTTTTTCTCTGCCGAAGCCTATCGGAGCATTTCACAAAAGCGGGCCAAGATCGTGACATCCATTGCGATGTTCTACGATCTTGAGGATCCCATCGCCTTCGCGCGTCAGGTGGCCGAGGTCCTTGCCGAAGACGGCATCTGGCATTTCGAGCAAAGCTACATGCCATCCATGCTTCGCCTCAACTCCTATGACACGATTTGCCATGAGCACATCGAGTATTATTCCCTCGGCGTTGTGGCCAAGATTTTGGAGGCGGCTGGTCTCAAGGTCGTCAACGTCGTCATGAACAACATCAACGGCGGCAGTTTCGCGGTCACGGCCACGCACAAGGGCAACACAAGCCTCAGACCCGATCAGCCGGTTATCGATTGGCTGCTGGAACAGGAAGACCGCATGGGCCTTGCCACGCCGCGGCCCTTTCGCGACTTCGAGGAGCGCGTGTTCCGGCACAAGGACGATCTGTCACGTCTTATCAGGACACTCGTGGCCGACGGCAAGAAAGTGCTGGGTTACGGCGCTTCGACCAAGGGCAATGTCGTCCTGCAATTCTGCAGCTTCACACAAGCCGAGATCCCGGCCATCGCCGAAGTCAATCCGGAAAAGTTTGGCCGCATGACCCCTGGGACGCACATACCGATCATTTCTGAAGCCGAGGCGCGCGCGATGGAGCCGGACTATTTTCTGGTCCTGCCTTGGCATTTCAAGGACGGTATCCTGCGTCGCGAACGCGAATACCTCGCTGATGGCGGGAGGTTTATTTTTCCGTTCCCCGAGATCGAGATAATATAGAGAGGGTTTTCAAGGATATCGCCGGTTTCGGGAAGGTGGAAATACGACAGAAGGCTGAAATCATTATTTCTTGTGGTTTCTAGGATCGGTCGACTTGGTTGGCCATCAAACTGCGTGACAAGGATGCTGATTTTCATTGCGGGAATGCCGCGTAGCGGATCCACCTACTCCTTCAACGTTGTCAGGCGGGCCCTGTCACGGAGAGGTAGTGTTGCTTCGGTCACTTCCGACAGACGCGCACAGTTTACGTCAAACGAGACTGCCCATGCGATCTACAAGGCGCATGATGCTGACGATGAGTTGCTCTCCTTGTTGCGGAGCGGCGCGGTAAAATCGATCTGTACCATTCGAAAACCCGAAAGCGCGGTTCTCTCGTGGCTAAACACGTTCGGAGGAGAACCTGCGCACGTGGTCGATACGGTGATGCTGCCGTGGATGCGCCTCTATGAACGCATAGCGGCGTACTCGCTCATCCTCAGTATGGACGAGATTGAGAATCGAAGGCTTCTCTCAACATGGAAAGTCGGCCGTTATGTTTGTCCGGACTACAGCCTGTTGGAATGGGCCAAGGATTGCCACAATTTGAGCAAACGCCGTGTTTCGCACCTCCTGAAGGAAATCGAGAGCAAGAAGCGCCAGGTCGTCGATGGCGGGTGGACTTACTATGACGAAGAGACTTTTTTCCACCGTCGACATATCTCAGACCGCAACCAGTTCAATACGAAGCCTGATGTTTTGGCGGATATCCGCAAGCGGTTAGCCCCCTGGTTAGACAAGAACGGCGATCTCATACGATTAGACCGTAACTTGATGTGCCCAGGGCAATAATGTATCGAACCTTTCGCACACAGCCGGGCCTGGGCAGAACACACGATCGGGACATCTCGACATATGCTGCCGACTAAGACAGGCGTCTTCGCAGAGGCGGTCGCCGACATAAGAGCCGCGCTGAAGAAACACCACCTTGCGACGACGTTCAGTTGGCAGGATGTGGCCCAGCGCTACCGGCGCTCGCGGGTCGGAGCGTTTTGGCTGACCATCAACATGGGCGTGCTGATCGGCGCGCTCGGCTTCGTCTTCGGCACGCTCTTTCGCACGCCGATGCAGGAGTTTCTCCCCTACATCTGCGTCAGCTTGATCTTCTGGGGGTACATTTCGTCGTCGATCAACGAGGGATGCATGGCCTTTATCGGGGCCGAGGGCATCATCCTTCAGGTGCGCATGCCGCTGTTCACCCATGTGTTGCGCGTGCTCTACCGCAACGCCATCATTCTGGGCCACAACATTCTCATCTACCCGCTCGTCCTGCTGGCCGTCGCGCGCATGCCATCCTGGCACATTATCCTGGCGCTGCCCGGCTTTGTCATTTTGTCGCTCAATCTGCTCTGGATCATGCTGATCCTGGGTGTGCTGTGCGCACGCTACCGCGACATGACGCAGGTGATGCAGAACCTCCTGCAGGTCATCATGTACCTGACCCCGGTGATGTGGATGACGCGAACGCTGCCCGAGGGCATTTCAAGGTTGTTGCTGGAACTCAATCCCTTCTACCATCTCCTCAGTGTCGTGCGCGACCCGCTGCTGGGCGAGCTCCCGTCCGCGACGAGCTGGATGGCCTGCATCGTGTTTGCGATCGTTGGCTGGACGGCCGCCCTGTTGCTGTTCGGCCGTTATCGTCATCGCATCCCCTATTGGTTATGATCCCTGCTATGGCTTCCATCATATTGGCCGGCGTCTCGGTCGAATTTCCGGTCTTCAACGCGGCAAGCCGCTCTCTCAAGAACAGGGTGCTGAGCGTGGCCACGGGCGGCGCGATCGACCGTCGGGTCGATGGCCATGTCATCGTGCGCGGACTGGAGGATGTGAGTTTTTCGGTGAACGAGGGGGACCGGATCGGCCTCGTCGGCCACAACGGTTCCGGCAAGACGACACTGCTGCGCGTGCTGTCGGGCATCTACAGGCCGACGAGCGGGTCGGCGGAAATCCACGGCGAATGCGTGTCGCTCATCAACATCTCGCTGGGCATCGACCCGGAAGCGACGGGCCGCGAGAACATCAGGCTGCGGGCGGCGATGATGGGCATGCGGCCAAACGAATTGCGCGAGCAATTCGATGGCATCGCCGAGTTCACCGGACTGGGCGATTTTCTTGACATGCCGTTCCGGACCTATTCGTCGGGCATGCAGCTACGCCTGGCGTTCTCGACCTCGACGGCGATCCGGCCGGAAATCCTGGTCATGGACGAATGGCTTTCGACCGGCGACGAGGACTTCAAGCACAAGGCCGACAAGCGGCTGCGCGAGATCGTGGAGACGACGAAGATCCTTGTCCTTGCCAGCCACTCGCGCGAGCTGCTGCAAAAGAATTGCAACCGCATCCTGTGGATGGAGCATGGCCGTGTGCGCATGGATGGCCCTACAAATGAGGTTCTGCCAGCCTATTTCGGTTGATAGTTTTTCGAATGGAGGTAGAACGATCTCCATTAGGGCAGACAATAACAATCAATAGTCATGAGGTCATTGGAACTCCTACGATTCTGATGAAATGTACGGAGAAATAATGAAAATCGAGGCAATGCCCGCACGTGATGCATCCGCCGTTACAGCCGCCTCGAGCCTAGCGCGGGAAACCTGCGTCAGTCCGCATCCAGGCCTTGCGATGATGCATCCCATAGCCTCGGGGCGCACTCGTGGTTAGCAACGAGCAGGGCTGGTGGCACGGCAGGAAAGCTGCATTGATCGTTGCCCATCCGGGGCATGAATTGCGGGTCCATCACTGGATGGAAACGAGCAAGCCGCTGGTCTTGGTGCTGACAGACGGCTCGGGTCATCTCCATGCCGGCCGGCTCGACCGCACGGCCGAAGTCCTGGCTGGCGCCGGCGCGCGTCCCGCTGCAACGTTCTTCGGCAGGATGGCGGACCGCGATCTCTATCGGGCCATTCTGGCCGGCGAAGCGGAGACATTCAGGGCGCTGGTTGACGAAATAGCCACGATTCTCGCCGGCGAGGCGATCGACTATGTCGCCGCCGACGCGGTCGAGGGGTTCAATCCGGGGCATGACCTTTGCCGGCTGCTCGTCAATGCGGCGCTGGCGCGGCTGCACGACCGAGGTGGTCGCGATCTGCCCAATCTCGAATTTCCGCTCGAGGCGGTGGCACTGAGGCGCCAAACCGCCACACAAGAGGGAATAGAGCTTCATCTCGACGCCGGGGCATTCGACCGCAAGCTCAGGGCCGTCGACAATTATCCGGAATTGACCGAGGAGGCCGACCGCCTGCGCGCGGCGTACGGCCTTACCAGTTTCAGTCTGGAACGCCTCACACCGGTCGACTACCATCTGGACATTTCAGAATGTTCCGAGCAGCCACCAGCCTATGAGCGTTGGGGCACGGAGCGTGTGAAAAGCGGCTACTACAAGACGGTGCTTCGCTTCAAGGAACACGTCGAGCCGCTGGCCAGGCAACTGGCGGCTTGAATCCCGGATGAGCATCTTGGCCGAAGGTCAGGACCTCATTCGCCAAGTTCGATCTGGCACAGCCCCAGTCCAAGCCGCCGCCGATCGTCCGACAAGCCTACCTGCAGTGGACTTGCCGGATTCTCGATCCGCAGGCCAACAGTGAGACTCCGGGCCAGCGCGGCTTCGGGCGGCAACGCCACCTCCCAGTCTTGCTGAAGGAAAAGCGGCGCACCAGGATCGATCGGTCCAAACACCCGTCGTTCGATCCATATTCCGTTGATGAAAAGCTCAGCGACCAGTTTCGGGTGGTTCTCATGAAGAAAGGGCACCAAACCCAGTCTCAGCGAGGCTGGCGCGGCTGCGGAGAAGATTTTGAATTCGACTGTCGCGAGGTCGCCGTCAGTCCAGACTCCCCAGTGTTCTGCCGCGGAGAATCCTGTCAGGCGCACGAACCTTTCGGGATTGTTGGCCTGGGCGCATGATACCACTTTGTTCGCCTCGACCGGTTCCAGCCCGACCTGCTCCGGCTCGGCCTGCACCAGTTTGGCCAGTTCCAACTCTGCCTGTTCCAACTCGGCCTGCGCGCGAGCCAGTTGCCCCAGCAGATCCTCACGCTCCGTCATCCACGGCCATATCGGTCCAGGCTTAGGCAGCCAGGTCTGCATATGACGCGCCAGTGAAAGGTTCAACGCGTCCTTGTCCGCAGGTGCGGCGCGGTGTTGGCTGATTGCTTCGCCATAGAGCGACAGGCAAGCGTTCAACCATTTTGACATGCTTGCCTCTTGGCGGGTTCTCTTCGAGATTTCCGCTGCGTCGACCACATCGTAGCGGTCGATCTCGGCTGCGATTGCCTCGGCCGACAGGCGCTGTTGCAGCACCCGCAATCCGAAGTTGCGCCGCCGCCAATGATCCCAAGTTTCGGAACGAGCCATTCCGGCAAGGCCGCGGCCGTCGCAAACGATGACAGCGCGACCGCATGCCATCGCTTCAAGGGCGCTTAGCGCCGACGCGAAGACGAGGTCGTATTGCGGCAGCAGGGTTTCGGGTTCGCTTACGATGCTGTCGATCGAGGCTCCTATCACGTCCAGCTCGATGCCGCGCTCCGCGCAGGCGGCGCGCACCGCTTGCAAATGCTGCGTGTTCTTGGCGAAAGCCAGGGCTCGGCGCGGGCGCTCCGGCAGCGGCGGCCCGGGCACGAAACGGTCGGTGTCGACGGCATTGAGCAGCGTGACGATACGGTCGGCCGGAATGCCAGCTTCAAACTGCAGCCGTTCGGCAACCGTGTCGTCGACGGCCACGTATCTGCAGACGTTGGCGAGCAGCGGTGGGGCGCTGTGCCAAGCGACGAAATCGTGGGCGAAGTAGAGTGCCGGGGCGTTCGGGAAGCGCGCCGCAGCGATCGCGGTAACCTGGGTGTGGTTGCCGTGGATGATGTCGATGTCTGCGGCGATGGTCGAGATGTCGTCGGTGACGGGTATGCCGCGTGCCTGGATCTCTTCCGCGATCGGCCCCAACCCGGGTGCATAGACGATCGGTCTGTGCCCGGCGCGCATGAGGGCGAAGGCGACCTCCCGGGTGACGATCTCGGTTCCCGAACGGCCCGTCAGATAGATGTTGGCAATCAGGACCGTCAGCGGCTGTTCGAAGGTCATGGATCGGGCAGGCTCCTTACGACGAACTGTCCGCTCAGCCAGTCCATGGCGCACGGCGCCAACTCTATAACTTATCAGCGCTACGACAGGAAATTGCTGCCCGACCGTGGCGCCGTGCAGATCGCGAAACCGCGCAAGGGAGAAATGTCCTGATCCATTGGCGGGGTTTTAGCCGATGTCCCGTTTTCAGCAAGCCGTTCGACAATTTTCAGACACGGCAGCATGCGACCAGCAAAACGCAGGCGGAGCCGACCGCACGGATCGTCAAAGGGGTAGCATCGACGATGCAATCCCAAGAGGTGAATTGAGATGAAAAATCTGGCCAGATTGATCCGACCAAGAGCCGTGTTGGAGCTATGCGGAGTCACTGCAGTCCATCGCAGCCGTGGCGTGCCGATGGGCGGTCCAAGGTGGCTGCCGACCTACCTCGGTTGAGAGTTTCCCACTAATGTCAAACAGCCTCAGCTAAGTTAGACAGCGAAGTTGCGGGACCAATGGAGCTTTTTCGATTCGAATGAGATCTAAGGAAAAACCATGGGCGCCAACGCAACGCCCCCACCGGCAGCGCCCGCTATGATCAGCTACGCCCAAAATTGTGAAGACGTTTTGCTCGAGCGCGTTTTCAAGGATGCCGCGACCGGTTTCTACATCGACATCGGCGCCTATCACCCGACCATAGGATCCGTCACCAAAACCTTCTACGATCGAGGCTGGTCCGGCATAAACGTCGAACCGGGAACGGTTTTCGACGAGCTGGCGCGGGAACGGCCGCGCGACATAAATGTAAGGGCCGTGGTCACGGATCAGGAGGGCGACGTTGATTTCTTCGAGAATCAATCCGATCCTGGCATGTCCAAAGTGGCCGACGGGCCGATCATGGCGGACGGTGAAGGGGAGATGCTTCGCGTCCGCGCTGTGACGCTGGACAGTCTCGTCGCCCAGCATGCCATCGGACAGGAGATCAACTTTCTCAAGATCGATGCGGAAGGATCGGAAGCTGCCATCATTCGAGCGACAGACTGGAGCTTGATTCGACCGCTGGTGCTGGTGATTGAAGCGACTGCCCCGTGGTCGAACGAACTCGTCAATCAGAATTGGGAGCCTGTCCTGCTCGCAAACGGGTTCTTGCGTGCGTATTTCGACGGCATCAATGTCTTTTATGTGAGGGCCGAGAGCAAAGAGCTGCTCCGCCACTTCCAAGTGCCGGTAAACGTTCTCGACGGCCATTTGACATTCGAACAATGGCATTCAGGCGTGGCGGTGAAGCAACTGACGGCCGAACGCAGTGAGATCATTGCGCAGCGAGATCAATTTTCCGCGGAATGCGAAGCTCAGCGCCAAAAGAGCGCGGACATTCAAGAACAATCGGCTGAGCTCACGGCGGCAGTTGAGCGGGCGGAGGCTGAAAGCCAGCGTCTGACAGTCCACGCAGCGGCTCTGTCCAAACGCCTGGCGCGGGAACAAAAGCAGGCGGAGGCCGAACGCAAGCGCCTGACGGCCCACGCGGCAGCCCTGTCCAAGCAGCTGGAGCAAGAACGCGAGCGGGCGGAGGAGGACGGCAGGCGCCTGGCGGCCCATATTGCCGCCCTGTCCAGACAGCTGGAGCAGGAACATCATTCGCTCGCTTCCGCGACGTCTCTTGCCGCGCGTTACGATCGTATCGTCCTTGAGCTTCGCGATGAGGGGGGCCCGCGCGCTCTGGGGAGCGTTCTGCCATTGGCGCGGCTTTTGCGCCGGTTTCATCATGCTGTCGGTCGTAATAACGCGACTGATATCACTCCTGCGGAGAGTTCCATGGGTTCACCTGCCAGCTATGAGCCGCCCTCCAGCCCTGCTCCAGGTCGCCTGCGCTCAACCGCGAAGAAGGGCGCTCTCGGTGTCTACAAGGTCCTTTTCAGGCCATTCGTGCGTCCGGTCATGTGGCGGGTCAGGACATTTCTGTTGCAGCCCGTCTACGAACGCCTCGATCGCTCACAAGAGGCCCTTCATCACGCGCGCTCGAATGAGATTCAGGCGTTGCGACAGGAGCTGGCTCAACTTGCGAGGAGCTTGGATAATCATGCACGCTCGGATGACATCCAGGCGTTGCGGCAGGAGCAGGCTCAACTGGTGAGGAGTCTGGAAGCGCTCGCCCTGACGATCGCGTCAAACCCGCCGCGAGGACGTTAGCCTGTGCCGTGCAGCCACGATGCGAGTGTCTGCACAAACCCGTCCCAAGTCGGTATTCGCAGTCTCGTCACCTCACCCCAAAGCCTTTCCGCGAACGGATCATCAAGCAGTTGACGCACCGCGCCCGCAATCGCCTCTGGGCTTATCTCGTCGAGGATGACACGGCCGCCTTGTGGCAGCACGTCGAGGCTTGGCAGGTTCGCGGATGCAATGACCGGGATGCCGCTTGCCAGGCTTTCATAGGGCGGGATGCCAAAGCCTTCCAGTGAACTGACGAACAGGGTTGCTCTGGTTTTCTGCAGAGTTTGCCTGATCGCATCATCGCTTGCGTGACCCAGATATCTGAACCGCGGTTCGGCCTTGAGGCGTTCCAGGATCGCAGGCTCGCGTGTCGATCGGCTTTCTATCCGACCAATGATGGTCAATTCGACGTCGACATCCTGCTGCCAAAGCAGCTCGAAGGCCTCGAGAATATCGGCAACGTTTTTCCTGGGCTCGATCGTCCCGACATATGTGAACATCCGCTTTTTGGCGTCGAACATTTGCCGGGATATCGCAACGCCATCGCCTCCGAGCGGGATCGCGGGACCTGCGCGGCCAGCCTTTCGGATCACGCGATGCACGTACTCGCGGCGGGTCTGTTCGCTGATAAACGCTGCGCGCGGTACTTCGCGAAGCGCACGCACATAATGCATCAGTCGCCCTGTCGTACGCGGCTCCCAGTCCTGCGGATGAAGATAGGGCAGGAAATCGTACACCAGCCAACTGACCGAGGCGGTGCCCTCATGGCACAAGGCCCGGTATGCCTCGGCGCGTTGCTGGTCGAAAAACACCTCGGGGTTGTGCAAGCCGGCTTTGAGGTCGGTGGTGGAAATCGGCGTACCCTTCTGGAGATGTGGCAGAAGTCGTTCTGTCTCATCCTCTACGGAGTGCTTGCCGTCGCCGGTGAGTATTTCCACCACCGCGTCCGGGAGCGCGCAGAAAGCCAATTTCTCCGCGTCGAACCGACACGGGACGAGCGGCCGAGGCCCGCTCCAGCGTCGCAAGATCTCGCGTTCCACCCGCTGGATTCCCGTGCGCAACGGATTGCTCGTCAACTCGGTCAGATCGGCAAAGATTGGGGCTGGTGGCAATGCTCTTCTCTTACGGTCCTCGGCGATTGGCGACAGTCTCAGAATCCAAGCCCCTCGCACAGCTGCTGCGCGTAGTTTTTGAAACTATGAACTTCGCAGTAATGTCGCCGCGCCTCGTCAAATTGAGACCGATTGGCGCTTTTCTGGCTGATCTTGGCCAGCGCTTCCGCGATGAGAACCGGGCTTGGATGATCCGGCACGGTAGAGACATAGGTCGGCCCCTCCATTGCCAGCGCCAGGTCCTCGTTTGCAACGGTGGGCAGCCCAACGGCGATACAGTCGAGCAGCGCGCCGGACAAGCCTCCGAAGCGATGGGTTCTCAACTGAACCGCTGCATCAGCCGCGAGCAAATAGTCTCGATATTGCGTCTCATGGATAAAGCTCGATGAAAACACTACATGATCTGTCAAGCCGAGTTGGGAGACCATATCCTTGAAAGGTCCATCATTTCCAGAAAGCTCGCCAACAAAATATAGTTTTACCGGAATGTTCCAGCTTTGCAGAACGTCAACAGCCCAAATGCACTCTTCGACCGCTTTCGTGGAGTGAACAAAACCAAGAGAGACGACTGCGAATTCTTTTGCGGCGATTCCGAGGCTCTGTCTGGCTGCCGATTTCAACTTTTCATCGGTCGGATCATTCTCCCATTGCCGATAGATCGAAAAAGGCAAGTAGGTCGCTGTCTTGGAAAAGCGTTCTTGAACGATCCGAGCCGTCACGCGCGAATGGACGAACATGGGCGAAGCCCATTCTGCGATTTCACCGAGAAATGTTGCTCGCAGCCTCGATTCGTCTTGCAGCCAGGAACCGATCTCCTCGTCGGTCACAGGTCGCCCGAGCTCACGCTCCGCAACCGCCCGGGCGCGCGACGACCCCAGGAGGGCTGCGTAGAAACCGAGCAGGCGATTGTCGTGCTCGATACAAGCCCCGCCATAGCGTTCAAGCATCTGGAACACCTCCAGATGAAAATGGGAGTTCCCCATCACCCCGACCACTCGATCAAAGCCAGAAGACAGGCAGGGAAGGGCGGTGATCAGCTGCGCCGACGCTGCTCCCTCAGGTGTGGCCACAGGCGCATGTTTTGAGAATACGTGGACATCGGCCAGTTTGCCGAGTTCCCTGATTGTTGCGGCGGAATAGTCCGCAACCCCGGACTGGTCCGGCGGCATCGGACTGAGGAACGCAATTTGTGGTCGTGCGCCTCTGAGGACGCCGGTGGGCTTCGGCTGACGACGCGTGACCAAATCGCCCACCGTCGACCAGAATTCACCGGCGATCTTGTCGGCCCGAAACCGCTGCCAGCGTGTTGACTGATCCTGGACGATCTCGGTGCGCCCCGCCTGATCGACGGCAATCGCTTCGAGCTTCTTTCTGAGTTCCTCCGCGTTGTCTGGAGAAAACATCAAATCGTCGCGCCCGATCAGTTCCTTGTGAGCGGGGATGGAAGACGCGATCACCGGCGATCCCGCCGCCATCGCCTCGACGACCGGAATCGAGAACCCCTCCATGTGCGTAGCAACGACCGTACAAAGCGCGCCGCGGTAGATCGAAACGAGCTCATCTTCGTCGACAAAACCAGGGAAGACAAGAAGCTCGGGCCTGCCGCCATTTCCCGTATGCAGATCGCGCAGGATTGCCTGCCAAACCGGCGGGTAGTTCCCCGTGACCACGAGCCGAATGCCGGCGTCTTGCATCACGGCGCTTCCGGCATGAGCGAGGATAGGGCACTCGACATTCTTTCGAGGCTCGGCTCCGCCGCAGGCAAGAACATAGCGCTCGGAAAATCTCTCCCGCCGCCCGGATGTGTCGGCGTGCTCGAACGCGCTGTCTATCGGTGCCCCGGTCTTGGTAATGCGCAACGGGTCTACGCCGAGAAGGCGCTGGAGCTCGCCTGATGTATGCTGCGAGATCGGGAAGAAATGATCGTAGCGGGAAAGCCAAATGAGCTGGGTGTGATAGTCGAGGCGATTGGAAGCCGTTGGCAGGTAACGTTCCGGCTTCATGAGCGGGATGAAGTCATAGACAATCGCGAGCTTGAGAATATCGGGGTCGTTCACGATGCGACCCAGGAAGAATGGATCATGGGTCATGGGGGACAGTTCGAAGAACACTGTCGAACATCCTTTGACACCCAGATAGGCGTTGCTGCGAACCCGATCGACGAGATGAAGGAAACGATCCTCGAGCGGCGGCAAGGCGGGATCGACCAGCCCGAGAGTCGACACCCCAACCCTTTCGCGAAGGTGGCCGACGGCCCTGACCAGATTCGCTGACAGCTTGCCGACGCCGCGATCCTTGTAGGAAGGGTCTTGCAGGCATCTCAAATCGAATACAATTTCGCAGTCGTCCATGCCGCAACCCAGCGCAATCGTAGCCCACTACCTACTCGCTGCAAACGGAAATTGACAAGCGAAAAGGGTCTGGGATATCGCGCGTATGGGGTGAGGCCGCACGGAAATCGATTCGATATTTAGTTTTGATTAATATAAGAGCCGACAGGCATCTTGATTATCGCTACAATCGCGTGACGTAAAAGGCGCGGTGACATCCGATTTATTTGTTGTCGCCGAGGAAATATTAGATATTCCGAACGAGATCCTGGTAGAGCTTGGTATAGGAGATTGCCATTTTTTCGGACGTGAACAGGTTCTCGTAGCGCTCTACTGCGTTTTCCCCGAAGCGTTTCGCCATGTCCGGGTCCTCCCAGATCTGAGCCATGGCTGCAGCCAAGGCCGGCGCATCGGCGGGTGGGACGACCAATCCCGTCACCTTGTCCAGGTTGATGAAACTTGTGCCAGTGCCGATCTCGCAAGAGATCATGGCTTTGCCGAACATCGCTGCCTCGACAAGAGACAACCCAAAAGCTTCCGAGCGCAGATGAGACGGGAAGACGACCCCGCTGCACAGGGTCAGAAGCGCGATCTTGTCCTCTTCTTCCAGCGCGCCGACAAAATGCACATTCGACAGCCCGTTTGCTTCAGCTTGCCCGTGCAGGGCCTGCTCCATCGGACCCGAGCCGACGATAACGACCGGATAGCCACTCAGGCGCGCTGCCTCGATCAGGACATGCACGCCCTTGTAGTAACGCAGTACGCCGGTGAACAGGAAAAATTTGCCGGGAAACCGCGCGCGCCATTGTTGCAGCCGTGCTTCGGAGGGGGCCGGATAATCCTTCACGTCCAGGCCGTTCGGAATGACGATTGTCTTGGCACGCCGTCCTCGCAGGACAGCGCTCGTTTCCAGATAATTGGGCGAGGCCACGACGATGCGGTCAACGCTGTTGAGGAAGATATGCATCAGCGGACGATAGACCTGCAGCAGCGTGCTCTGCTTGACTATGTCAGACTGATAGGTGACCACGGTTGGCTTTCGCACCCGCATGCCGAAATGAGCCAGGTCCATGAAGGGCCAGGGGAAGTGATAGTGAATGACATCGGCTTGCGCCGCCAGTTCGCCGAAGCGCTTGAAGGCGCCGAGCGAAAAACCCGTCGAGGCGACCTCCAGATCGAGGCGTGCCTTGTAGGCCCAATGCCCGTCGAAGAAGACGCTGTTCTCCTCCGGCTTGCGGCTGAGTGAAAGCACCGTCGGCTCAACGCCCAGTTTCGACGTTCCGCAGGCGATTGCATGGATTGCTCGTTCCATGCCGCCGAACGTGTCAGGCCAATACGTCTTGAAAAAGTGGAGGACGCGCATGTCAGCGGCTTTTCCGCTTGGCAATGGCCTGGTCGAAAACCTCGATCAAACGCTTTGCGCTGAGATGCCAGTCGAAACGCGCCGCATTGGCCTTGGCGATCGCGGCTCGTCGTGCAAGATCGCGATCGTCGGTAAGCAGTTGATGCAGCTTTGCGGTGAGGTCGCTGACTGACAGCGGATCGACCAGCAAGGCGCCTGCGCCGGCAACTTCGGGCATTGAAGAGACGTTGGAGGTCAGAACCGGTACCCCAAAACCGTTTGCCTCCAGAATGGGCAAGCCGAACCCTTCATAGAGTGATGGCATCGTAAGAGCCCGGGCTCCAGCATAGAGCGATGCCAGATCGGTGTCATCCAGGTACCCCGTGAGCCGCAACTGGTCGGAAACACCAAGATCCACCAGGCGAGACCGGAGATCGCCGAGGTGCCAACCCTGTCCACCAGCGATGACCAGCAGATGTCCGGAACGGACCTGCGGGTCGAGGCCGGCCCAGGCCTCCAAGAGGCGAACGAGATTCTTGCGCGGCTCGAGGGTCCCTACAAACAGCAGATAGGGCCGGTCGATTCCAAAACGCGTGTGCACGGCGGCAATGTTGCCCGGCACGAGGCGGGTATAGCCGGGATAGATCGTTGTCACGGGAGCTTCCAGACCGGGGTATCTCTCCCGGAGCGCCCCCTCCGTTGAATTCGAGTCCACGACGATAGCGTCAGCCCGGCGCACCGCGGCGCCCACAAAGGCGCGCTCCGCGCCCCATGTCTGCCAACGCATGGTTTCGGGCGCATAGGCCCAAACCAGGTCATGAATTGTGACCACCCGCGGCATCGGCGCCGGCAGACGGAAGGGAAGCCGGTGCGCCGGCCCCCAAAATACATCGACCGCGTCGTTGGTTGCTGCGCGTGGCAGCGCCGTTTGCGACCAGATCATGCGAGCGGCAGCGCCCGGGAAAGCCGCCACGCGCATGTCGGCCCCAACGAGCTCATCAAGCCCATTGGCCGGCGACTCGGGCAGATAGAGAATTGGTCGGTGTCCGGCTGCGACGAGCGCCCGCGTCATCTCGACGACGTATCTTCCGATACCCGTGAGGCCAGGCACAAGGTTGCGTGCGTCGATTCCGATTTTCATTTACGATCTGGGTACAATGAACTGCGTGCGGTGCGGGTTAGCGAGCCCTTCAGCCGTGATATCAGGTTTCCGCGTCGATCCCGGCTTTTCATACCTGGCGCCGGCACCTCCTCCGCATAGCAGAGTCGAACTCCATTGCAACATGGCCTGCGAGGAGCGCGGATTTTGTACGCTGCGGGCATGGTGATGAGACGATGCGGCGATCTTGTAGTCTCTTCCCGAAGTGAGCGGCCTTGGGTTGAAGGCGTCGTGTGATTTCGTGGCGAAAGGCGCTTGCTCAATCGGTTTGCCTGAGACAGTCGTCAACTTGATGTCGCCAGGGCAATAATGTATCGAACCTTTCGCACACAGCCGGGCCTGGGCAGAACACACGATCGGGACATCTCGACATATGCTGCCGACTAAGACAGGCGTCCTCGCAGAGGCGTTCGCCGACATAAGAGCCGCGCTGAAGAAACACCATCTGGCGACGACGTTCAGCTGGCAGGACGTGGCCCAGCGCTACCGGCGCTCGCGGGTCGGAGCGTTTTGGCTGACCATCAACATGGGCGTGCTGATCGGCGCGCTCGGCTTCGTCTTTGGCACCCTCTTTCGCACGCCGATGCAGGAGTTTCTCCCCTACATTTGCGTCAGCTTGATCTTCTGGGGTTACATTTCGTCGTCGATCAACGAGGGATGCATGGCCTTTATCGGGGCCGAGGGCATCATCCTTCAGGTGCGCATGCCGCTGTTCACCCATGTGTTGCGCGTGCTCTACCGCAACGCCATCATTCTGGGCCACAACATTCTCATCTACCCGCTCGTCCTGCTGGCCGTCGCGCGCATGCCGACATGGCACGTCTTCCTGGCGCTGCCCGGCTTTGTCATCTTGTCGCTCAACCTGCTCTGGATCATGCTGATCCTGGGTGTGCTGTGCGCACGCTACCGCGACATGACGCAGGTGATGCAGAACCTTCTGCAGGTCATCATGTACCTGACCCCGGTGATGTGGATGACGCGAACGCTGCCCGAGGGCATTTCAAGGTTGTTGCTGGAACTCAATCCCTTCTACCATCTCCTCAGTGTCGTGCGCGACCCGCTGCTGGGCGAGCTCCCGTCCGCGACGAGCTGGATCGCCTGCATCGTGTTTGCGATCGTTGGCTGGACGGTCGCCCTGTTGCTGTTCGGCCGTTATCGTCACCGCATCCCCTATTGGTTATGATCCCTGCTATGGCTTCCATCATATTGGCCGGCGTCTCGGTCGAATTTCCGGTCTTCAACGCGGCAAGCCGCTCGCTCAAGAACAGGGTGCTGAGCGTCGCCACGGGCGGCGCGATCGACCGTCGGGTCGATGGCCATGTCATCGTGCGCGGACTGGAGGATGTGAGTTTTTCGGTGAACGAGGGGGACCGGATCGGCCTCGTCGGCCACAACGGTTCCGGCAAGACGACGCTGCTGCGCGTGCTGTCGGGCATCTACAGGCCGACGAGCGGCTCGGCGGAAATCCACGGCGAATGCGTGTCGCTGATCAACATCTCGCTGGGCATCGACCCGGAAGCGACAGGGCGCGAGAACATCAGGCTGCGGGCGGCGATGATGGGCATGCGGCCGAACGAATTGCGCGAGCAATTCGATGGCATCGCCGAGTTCACCGGACTGGGCGATTTTCTGGACATGCCGTTCCGGACCTATTCGTCGGGCATGCAGCTACGCCTGGCGTTCTCGACATCGACGGCGATCCGGCCGGAAATCCTGGTCATGGACGAATGGCTTTCGACCGGCGACGAGGACTTCAAGCACAAGGCCGACAGGCGGCTGCGCGAGATCGTCGAGACGACCAAGATCCTTGTCCTTGCCAGCCACTCGCGCGATCTGCTGCAAAAGAATTGCAACCGCATCCTGTGGATGGAGCATGGCCGTGTGCGCATGGATGGCCCTACAAATGAGGTTCTGCCAGCCTATTTCGGTTGAGTTCATCGTCTGAAACAAGAATAAATGCAAACAGGTTGTAGACGATGCCAATCGCAACCTCGTATGTTTGTCCAGGCTGATGCCCGGCTAGGGCGCGAACGGATGAGACAGTGTGATAAAGAAGAAAATCCGATTCGATCCGTCGAACCCGCTCTTCGCGCTACCTGCTTAGAGATCCGAGAGACGGCGCGTGACAATAGGCCGAACTCGGCCCCAATCGAGATTTGGACACAACGGTACTTCCTTTGACCTTCATTTCATACGCCCAGAATTTTGAAGATGTTATGCTTTGGCGGGCGCTCAAGCATATTCCGCAAGGATTCTGGATTGATGTGGGCACCGCGGACCCGGACGAATACTCTGTTACGCGGGCCTTTAGCGATCATGGCTGGTGTGGGATCAACATCGAGGCCAATCCACCCTATGTGGCGCGCATCGCGGGCGCGCGCCCACGCGATGTAACTTTGGGTGTCGCAGCCGGCGCCAGTGCGGGGAGCGTGCCTTTCTTTGAGGTGGTTGGCACTGGCATGTCGACCATGGACCGGGTCATCGCCGAACAGCATCGCGTGGCAGGATACGAGATCCGGGAACACGAGGTTCCGTCGCGGATATTGGCTTCCATCTGCGCCGACTATGCTCCAGCAGATATCCATTTCCTGAAAATCGACGTTGAAGGGACAGAACGTGATGTTCTGGCCAGAGCTGTTTGGACGAGCCATCGACCTTGGATCGTCCTGCTTGAGGCGACGAAGCCGAATCCGCAGGAGCAAAACCACCTGAAGTGGGAACCGCTACTTCTCGCTGCGAACAACCGGTTGGTGTGGTTCGACGGTTTGAACCGCTTCTACATTGCCGCAGAATTCTGGGACGAATTGGCGCCGGCATCCGCGGCGCCACCGAACCTATTTGACGACTTTGTTCGCGCAACCGGCGCAGAGCACCTCAACAGGATCGTCGGTGCCGAGACGCGAGCCGGGCAGGCGGAAGAGCGAGCGGGACAGGCGGCGGCGCATGCTGCGCAAGCCGACACGCGCGGTTCGTCATCCGAGGAAATATTGCATGGACAAACTCGAACGCGTCATAGTCGCGGTCGCGAGTGGCCGTGTGAATCTGAGCGTCGAGCTTCCGCCGGTGTCGTCAGACAAGACCGCCCATTCATTCTGGCCTATCAGGCTGCGCGATTAGCCAAATTCAGTTGGTTTGTAGTGACTATTAAAGGGTGGTCGCCGCCCTTTTCTGGAGAACTTTGATGGCAGCCAGCATCATGAACCAGTACCGCAATTTTGAGGAGCGATTCAGAGGAGACCGGGAATCCATCCTACACACATTTTCCGTGTATCTGCCGCTCTTGGACGTCATTCATTCCGAGAGCGATGCCGATCCAACTGCGCTTGATCTCGGCTCCGGAAGAGGAGAATGGTGCAGTCTTTTGAAAGGTAGGGGATGGCTGTGCACTGGGGTCGAGAACAATCCCACGATGATCGCGGAGGCTGAAAGCAAAAACTTTGTATCGGTCAACGCGGATGCTCTCGAATTTGTCAGAAACACGAAGAATGCGAGCTACGATGTCGTTACAGCTTTTCATCTGGTTGAGCATCTCCAAAGCGAATATGCCATAGAGTTGCTGGAGCAGATTTATAGAATACTGAAGCCCGGTGGGATTATCATTGTTGAGACGCCAAACCCAGAGAATCTCGCTGTCGCAACTTGGGCGTTCCACATGGATCCGACCCATGTTAGGCCGATACCGCCACCGTTAATGGTCTACTACGCTGAGCTTGCTGGCTTCAGGGCGAACAGGATTCTTAGACTCAACGGCAAACCAGCCGCCGAGGATTTTGGCCCTATCCAATCGTTGATAAACACACTGTTTAGCTTGGGACCCGATTATGCGCTGGTCGCGTTGAAACAGTCGGGCCTAGATACAGCCAGAAAATTGAAATTTGAATCGTATTGCGCATCTGTTCCGCAGCAAGGACCCGCTGACATGCGACGTCTCATGCAATTGGCGGAAGAAGCCGATGCGGTTCATGCTCGTCTTAAAGGTGTTGAATATGCACTAGAGGAGAACAGGCGTGAACATGCGTCAAAAGACATCGCGGTGGAGAAATTTATAATTGAACAGATGGAAATGAATTATGTGATACATTCGCACTTGCAGGAAATAAAGAGCAGGGTGTCAAATATTAACCTCTCCTGGATGGTCACGGAGGCACTCCAAAGAGTGCAACGTCAATCTCGATCATCGGCAAAGAGAATTTTTTATAAGAGTAAAAATATATTAAGAACTTACCCGCGCTTGTGGCGTCATCTTGACAGGTCAATTAGGTGTTTTCCGACCCTCCACCGCTATCTGGCGCGCGTATCGTCCTACCCTCCTTTGACCGAAGCATATCCAACACTTTTGGAAAAAGGCTTCCTGATTGACTTTCCCGATGTGACGGCCAAAGGGTTCGAAAATTTCACTGAACGATCCATAAAATTCATTGGCCATTTCAGCGGAACATACAGCCTCGCCTATATCAACCGCAATTTGGCTGAGAAGATGTATTCGCTTGGGCTGGGACGGATCAATATCGTCCCATTTCATGGACGACGTGAGGACGCTATTTCGGCCCCAAACGATACATCGACGGCGGTTCTCACGCGCATGATGCGGGATGGGTTTGCCGACGAATCCTATATTACCCTTGTTCACCATTTTCCGGTGCTGGATCGCTCGGATGACGACAAGCGCGCCTATATCATGTTTTTCTGGGAGGAATCGTCAATCCCGTTCGGAACAATCGAAAAGCTGAATGGCTACGACGCCGTTGTCGCTCCGTCTCGTTTCGTAATGAAAACGCTGCAGGACAACGGCTGTCGTAGGCCAATCGTTTTGGCGCCGCCGCCCGTCGTGGATATTCCGGCCGCGGAACCGAAATCCCCCCGGGTGTCAGGGGTAATCAATCTTCTGCACATCTCTTCCTGCTTTCCTAGGAAAGGTGTCGATCTTCTTCTGTCAGCGTTCGACATCGTTTCGAGAAATAATGACATTCGCTTGACTATAAAAACATTTCCAAACGAACACAATAATGTCGATCAGCTCATTTTAGACATCGTGGCTCCCGAATTTCGAAATAATATTCGCGTCATTTTTGATGACTATACGACTCTGCAAATGCAGGAACTTTACGATCAATCAGATGCGATAGTCCTGCCATCTAGGGGCGAAGGTTTGAATTTGCCGGCCATCGAAGCGGGACTTCGTTATCTTCCTGTGGTTGCAACCGGTTTCGGTGGACAAGCGGATTTTCTCTCCGATGAGAACAGCTGGCGAATTCCCTTTCACTTCGTTCCTTCCTCGTCGCACTTATCCAGCGGTGCATCATTTTGGGTTGAGCCTGACCAAAAGGCATTAGCCTCTATACTCGACGACCTGATCAGCGATTTTGGCGCGGGAGGAAGCCGCTCGCAGCGACGGGCGCGACTGCTGTTCGACCGGGTGAGTCAGCTTTATGCTTCGGACGATGCGGCCAAGCATTTTTTAGGCGCAATTAACAGAATTGAGCAGATAGAGGAGGGTTTTAAGCGACCGCTTGGTTTGACGGTGGTATCGACTTGGCGTGAGCCATGCGGGATTGCAGATTACTCGGATCGTTTGATCGGCGCTTTACATCTTAAAGATGTTTCAATTGTCGGTCCAAAAAATAAAGTTAGGGAAACTCATGCCTCTACATCAAGTGAGGATGTGAGGGTAACAAGAGAATGGTTAAAGAACGCCCCAACATCGGGATTTGCCAGCGCGGATATTAGATTATGGAAAGAAGTTGTTTGGTTTCAACATCATTTTGCCTTTTACGAGATTGATAGAGAGCTACTGTTAACTGTCAAGGAGCTTAAAGCCTTAGGGAAGGTCGTTTTCATCACGCTACATACTTCGCGGCCAATTCTACAATTTGATTCGGCGCGACGGAGCACTGTTGTAGAAACCCTGAAGCTGTTTGATCGAGTCATCGTGCATACAGTGACTGACCTCAACAATTTGGGTCAATGCGGGCTGGGTCACAACGTGACAGTTATGCCGCAGGGCATTCCATATCGCGGCAACACCCGCCCTGCAGAGAGATTGACCAAGCGGATCGGATCCTTTGGCTTCTTGTACCAACACAAGAATGTGAGGGCATTAATCGAGGGGTTTGCGAAATTTATCGCGGCCCGACACGATGGCGAACAATTCAGGCTGTGTCTGCTGAATGCTGTTCGCACGGATTCCAATTCGAAGGAGGAGCTTGAAAATTGCAAGAAAATGATAAGAACCATGGGTCTTGAAGATCAAGTAGAGCTGTACCCGGATTACCTTGAAGAAGCGAAGGTTGAGGAAATGCTTTCGGAGTGTGACTTGGTCGTACTTCCCTACTTGGATAATCCAGAATCTTCCAGCGCCGCTGTCAGGACCGCTTTGGCTGCCTGCGCGTTTGTAGCCACATCTCCTGCACACCTGTTCGATGAGGTTCGCGGGATAACGATCGGGTTGAACGGCTTCGCCCCCTCGAATATTGCAACCGCCTTACGTGAATTCTATGACGATCCCAGAGGGTCCAATCTCGAGAATATCGCCAAGCGTCGATTGGAGTGGGTGGAAGAGAACAGTTGGGAACGGATAGGGCAACGCTCATTGGCGATGATGCTAGGCGCTAGAGCTGAGGTCTGAGATTGTCAGTATAGGCGGCAGCCGCCAATAATTCCCCCGGTCCGGTTGCCGCTGAAATGTCCTACCTGCTTCCGGAGATAGGCTTGAGAATCGGCATCGATGGCAGGAATCTCGGCTCATCCACCGATCGAATCGGCCGGTTCGTCCACAATTCCACCCGACTGGCCGCAGCTTTGTGCTCGCAAGGATAGGCGGTTCGGTCTCTCGAAGCCGGTGGCGCGATAAAGCGGGGAGCATAGCCCGGCCCCTGACGCTCTGCCCAACCGGAAATCAAAAAAAGCTCTGGCGATGGCTGCAACTCCACGCTATGCGATGATTGCAGCGGGGGCTGAGGATTAGAACTTCGAAACGGGCGATCGGTGAGGGATGTCATTCGATCGCGCGAGGCTGTAATGTTCGAATCCTTGCCTGGAGTATAGTACTGGCCAATGACTTCCTATGTAAAAGCCGTATCCGGAAGTCGGCCGAAGATGCGGCGCGCCTTCATCATGGTCCAGGATATGGCTATGGTCCTGGTCGCGGTGGCGCTTAGTCTCGTCCTCTCCAGGTCAGACCTTTCGTTCGATGCATTCTCCTACGAAGGCTTTGTCACCTGGGCAGGGGTCGTTCTCATCAGCCACCTGCTGTTCAGATATTGTGGTCTCTACACCACGATCTGGCGCTTTGCCTCGACCCCGGACTTTTTCAACATTCTGAAGAGCTGCGCGATTCTGACGGTTGTGCTTTATACCGTTTCGCTGATGTCTCGTTTCCTCCAGCCCGTGGCTGGCCTCAACGAGCGCCAATTCATCGTCTTCTTCCTCGTTTCCTTCACCATTATATCGGCGCCTCGGCTGTTCTACCGATTTCTTCGCGACGGCGCGAGCTGGGGCATCCTCACCCAGAAGGCCAATAAAACGCAGGCCAAGCGGGCGCTGTTCGTCGGTCGGCTTGGCGAGGCCGACCTGATCATTCGCTTCACACGCACGGCAGAGCCGGCCGACTATTCCATCGCCGGCATCATGGCGACCGAGCGCGGCGCTCCGTTGGGCACACGGATTCAAGGTGTTCCCGTGGTGGCGTCCCGACCGCGCCTGATCGATGTGCTGGAGGACTTCGCCGCCGGCACCAAGAGCATCGACCTGCTTATTTTCGGCAGCGGCGTCGAGCATGAGATCGAGGAATATTCCGAGCTTGTGCGTGTCGCCCGCCATGGCGGCATAGCCGTCGTACAGTTCTCGAGGCTTTCGCAACTGGGGCAGGAGGGAAAGATCGTTCTCGACGAAGTCGAGATGGAAACGATCCTGCGCCGTCCGACGGTGCCGTCCGACATCGAACGCATTGGCGCTTTCGTCGGCGGCAAGCGCGTCCTGGTGACCGGAGGCGCAGGGTCTATCGGCCGCACACTGGTCAAGCGGTCGCTGGAGCTGGGGGCAGGGGCGGTGCTGGTCGCCGACAATTCCGAGTTCGGCATCTTCCAGTTGAGCCAGTATGTCGACGAGAAGGACCATGAACGCCTGAAGGTCCGCATTGTCGATGTCGCGGACCGGCGCCAGATGACGCGTGTCGTCACGGAATTCAAACCGGACATCATCTTCCATGCCGCTGCGCTCAAGCACGTTCCGCTGCTCGAGGAAAACTGGGAATCGGCCATCCAGACCAATGTTTTCGGCACGCTTGTCTGCGCTGAGGTTGCCGCCAAATGCGGCGTTCCGCAGTTCCTGCTCATCTCGAGCGACAAGGCCGTGGATCCGACCTCGGTGCTTGGCATCACCAAGAGAGCGGCCGAGCAGCTCGTCAGCTCCCTGCACGAAAGCCATGCAATCGTGGCAGATGGGCGCCGTTCCGGCACCAAGTTCATAGCCGTGCGGTTCGGCAATGTGTTTGGCTCCAATGGTTCGGTGGCGACCATCTTCCAGGCACAGATCGAGGCTGGCGGCCCGGTCACGATTACCGATCGACGCATGACCCGCTATTTCATGACGGTGGCGGAAGCTGTCGACCTCGTCATCATGGCCGCCGCTGACGCACAGTCGCGTAACGGCAAGGACGATTATGCCATCTACATGCTGGACATGGGCAAACCCGTGCCGATTCTCGAAGTCGCGGAAACCATGATCCGCATGGCCGGCAAGACGCCCTATGCGGATATCCCGATCCGCTTCACCGGCATCAGGCCCGGCGAGAAGCTGCATGAGACGCTGCAGGGCGCCAATGAAGAGATCGTCACGCTCGACATCGCCAAGATCTTCGGTCTCAGGACCGATGTCGTGGCGTGGCCGGCGATTCAGGCCGCACTGGCTGCGCTGCAGGCGGCAATGAAGAACCAGGACAAGGCTTCCGCCCTTGCCGTGTTGGCGGAGCTCCATCGGCCGGAGACATCAGCGCCAGACACGCGGCAGGAAACTGGCTCGAGAACAGTCGGGCAAGCAGGTTAGAGACGTTGCAGCTGACGGTTGAACGGCGAGATCTTCCTGGGATATCGATCCCGCGCTGGCGGTTTTAATGATCCGGGGAAGGCTGTGAAGCGACTGAAGCGAGCCTTCGATCTCGTCGCGACAGCCCTGCTGTTGCTGGTGACGTCGCCTGTTCTATTGCTCTGCGCGCTTGCGGTGCGGGCATCGTCGCCCGGTCCGGTGATCTTTTCGCAAACGCGGGTCGGCCGCGATGGTGTGTTGTTTCGCTGCCACAAGTTGCGGACGATGGTCCAGGGAACGCCGTCCTTGCCCTCGCACGAAGCGCCGGCGAATGCCGTGACCGCGGTCGGAAAGACCTTGCGGAAGTTCAAGCTCGATGAGCTGCCGCAATTCTGGAATGTTCTCAAGGGCGAGATGAGCCTGGTCGGGCCGCGCCCTTGTCTGCCGACACAGACGGAACTGATCGAGCGTCGCAGGCGGCTGGGGGTTTTGGCAGTACGTCCGGGCATTACCGGCATGGCCCAGATCAGGGGCATCGACATGTCGAACCCACAGCTTCTGGCCGAAACGGATGCCGCCTATCTCAAGGCGGCATCGTTCTGGCTCGACCTTCGCATCCTGTTTGGAACGCTCTATCGCAACGGCGGCGATTGAGCGTTTTCGAGCCGCGCTATCTCGGCCAGCCGCTCCAGCGTGCCGGTTTCCGGCAGCCAGCCTTCCGATACGAGCAGGGAAGGGTCGCATATCTGTGTCGCGGTCAAGCTGTCCCAGGACGTCCGCTTGCCCAACAGGATCGCGGCTGCCCGCAACGGCCCGGCCGGCACGGCTACCAGGCGCGTCGGCCGTCCGAAACCGCTGCGAAAGGCGCCGACGATGTCAGCGATCGAAACCGGCGGCACATCGCCGGCAACATAGATCGGGCACAGCGGCCCCGAATGGCTGAGCAGATGCCACACCGCGCCTGCCGCCGATTGCGACGACAACAGCGAGCGGGTTCCCGTCAGCGCGCCTGCCGGCAACGGCAGAGCCGTGTCGGCCAGGCGCATCAGTGTCGCCAGGTTTCCTTTCATGCCGCTCCCGTAGACCGGAGGCAGCCGCAGCACGGCGGCGTCGGAACGGCCATGCGACGCATAGGTGTCCAGCACTCTGATCTCTGCTTCGCGCTTCGAGCGCCCATAGGCGCATTGCGGATCGGGTATCGTGTCCGCGTCGATCGTTGCGCTGACGCGCGCGCCGATCACGGCCCGGATCGAGGAGAGCTGGATAAACCGTCCGCTTGCCTGTTCGGCCGCCGCTTGCGCCAACCGTGCGCTCAATTCCGCATTGGCCTGCCGAAAATCGGCGTCGGTGGCATTGCCTTCATCATTGTTCAGACCCGCGCAATGGACGACATCCGTAACGTCCCTGGTAAGCGCCAGGAAGGCAGCCGTCGGCGCATCGAAACCGGGCATCTGCACGGCGTCATGTCCGGGACCAAGCCTCTCCGGGTGGCGGGACGCGAGGCGGAGCTCGGCGCCGGCCTTTCGAAGCTGGCTGACCACCTGACGGCCGATAAAGCCCGTCGCGCCTGTGACCAGGACTTTCATCGCCTTTGCCCTGAACGCCTATTGGGTGACGGATGGACGCATCTGCTCTTCCATCGTCGGCGAAAGGATTGGGTCTTCCGCCACCGGCGCCAGCTCTCGTTCGTCCGTCATCGGCGCAAGTGCCTGGTCTTGCGGCAATGGAGCCTGACGTCCGGAGGCGAGATACGTTCCCGACACCAGGAAGACCATCAGCATCGAGTCCAGAATGTCGTGGCCGACCAGGATGCCTGTCATTCCGGCCGTGAGATAGGTGATCACCACGATGACAATCATGGTGGCGCCGAACCGCTCGATCGCATCGGTGCTGTTTCGCAGGACCAAGGCGGCATTCCTGGCGGCAACGACAAAGATTGCCGCCAGCGTCACCGCGCCCAGGATTCCCGCCTGCACCAAGGCGGTCAGGAAGCCGTTGTGGAAATGGCTGAAGCCTGCATCCATTCCGAACTGATCGCGGAAGCCCTGTTTTATCAAGGTCTGGGTGGCACCCACTCCATGTCCGAACAGGGGCATCTCACGAAACGCCTTCAGACCGATATCCCACACGGCGAATCGCAATCCGATGGGCGTCGTGTAGTCACCATGGGTGGCGAGCGCGTCCAGGTCGGAGCGCAGAAAGTCGACACGCCCGGATATCGTCTGGAAACCGACGGCCGCGATCACGGCGCCGACCGCCACCAGCAGCACCAGCAGGCGAATGGCATTCCTTCCTTTCAGCCTCTGTTGGTTGATCAGCAGGACGGCGATGCCGGCGATGAGCAGCGACAGCCAGATAATGCGCGTACCGGAGTAGATGATGGCGATCGTTCCGCCAAGGGCTGCGCAGATGAGGGCGTTCCTGTGTCTCTCGATACCCGACAAGGCACCAGCCACACAGACCATTACGGCAAGGCAAAGCACCTCTGCGAACACTATCGCATTGCCGGCCCCGCCCTTGGCCCTCATCCCCAGCCAATATTGCTGGATAACGGCCAGCAGCAGCGCGACGAAACAGGCGGCCAGGCTGCTGAGCACGATGATGCGGACGAGCGTGGTTTTCTGCGTGATGCTCCAGGTTGAATAGGAGATCGGGAAAAGCAGGAAGGTCACGAGCGGAATAAGGCGTGGTGCATCCCGGACGATCGCATTGTTGACAATGGACGCCACGATATTGGCCGTGCAGTAGGCATAGATCGCGATCGTCAGCGCCATCATCGCCCTGTCGATGTTGAAGCGCCTCTTCTTCAAGGCTATCAACAGGACGGACCACAGGCCGCCGCCATTGAACACGAAGCTGACCAGCGATCCCAGGACCGGTGGAAAAAAGAAGCAAAGAATGGAGAAGTAGATATTGATCCGCGACGGCGTAAGTTGCGGTCTGATGGACGAAAGCCGGTTCAAGTTTCGGGCTCGCTGTTCTCGAGTAGCTTAATGCGGCACATCCCGTTCAGCGGAACCGAATATGCTCGCCTCGAATTGCCCATGCCTGATGACGCATCTTGCCCGCTTCCGCAGGTTGTATAACGGCTGGACGGTCTTTTCGATAGTGCGCCGGGGCTTGTTGTCACGGAAAATCGGCGGCCCGGCGCCCGTCGATTGGCAAAGGGCGCCAGGGGTGTTTGTCGTCATGGTCTCCCGAGTAATATTTTTCCTGCCTTTTCCCGGCTGGCGGCCTTGCGAACAGAAATTTTCGGGTTATGGCGAAAGCGTGGAAAATTCATTCCCGAACCGACCGCTGCCGGGCTGGTCTTGCATTGTTCTGCCGTGCGCCGATCTGCTAGAACGCCCGCACGAAAACACTTTGTCCAGAAGCGAAGCTTGAACCGGGCGCAAAAGGCTCGATGATTTGACGCAAGGTCTTCTGTCGCAAGGCACGAGAGAACGCTCACAGTCTATGACCATAGCACTTACGCATCTGCAGCGGCTTGAAGCCGAGTCCATCCACATTTTCCGCGAGGTCGCGGCCGCCTTCTCCAAGCCGGTCATGCTGTATTCGGTCGGCAAGGATTCATCCGTGCTGATGCATCTGGCAATGAAGGCGTTCTATCCCGCCAAGCCGCCGTTCCCGTTCCTTCACGTCGATACCACCTGGAAATTCCGCGAAATGATCGCTTTTCGCGATCAGATGGCGCAAAAACTCGGCTTCGACCTTTTGGTGCATGTCAACGAAGACGGCGTGCGCGACAAGATCAACCCGTTCGACCATGGCTCGAACACCCACACCCATGTGATGAAGACCGTGGCGTTACGCCAGGCGCTCGACAAATACGGTTTCGATGCCGCCTTTGGCGGCGCCCGTCGCGACGAGGAGAAGTCGCGCGCCAAGGAGCGCATATTCTCTTTCCGCAATGTCCAGCATGTCTGGGATCCGAAGAACCAGCGCCCCGAAATGTGGAAGATATTCAACACCCGCATCGCATCGGGCGAATCGATCCGCGTCTTCCCGCTGTCGAACTGGACCGAACTCGATATCTGGCAGTACATCCTGCAGGAGAACATCCCGATCGTGCCGCTCTACTTCGCCAAGGAACGGCCGGTGGTGGAGCGCGACGGCATGCTGATCCTCAAGGACGACGATCGCATGAAACTGCGCCCCGGCGAAACGGTCGAGAACCGGCTGGTCCGGTTCCGCACTTTGGGCTGCTATCCGCTCACCGGCGCTATCGAATCGGATGCCGACACGCTCGAAGCCATCGTCGGCGAGATGCTGACCGCCCGCACCTCCGAGCGGCAGGGCCGCCTGATCGACCGTGATGAAGCTGGCTCCATGGAAAAGAAGAAGCGCGAGGGGTATTTCTGACCATGCGTCACATCATGGCAAAAAGCCTCGCCCCCACCGATGGCGTCCGCGACTATCTGGCGGCGCAGGAGAAGAAGTCGCTGCTGCGCTTCCTGACCTGCGGTTCCGTCGATGACGGCAAGTCGACGCTCATCGGGCGTCTGCTGTCCGACACCAAGCAGATCTTCGAAGACCAGCTTGCCGCGCTCGAACGCGATTCGCGCAAGCATGGCACCACCGGTGACGACATTGATTTCGCGCTGCTGGTCGACGGCCTCGAGGCCGAGCGCGAGCAAGGCATCACCATCGACGTCGCCTACCGCTTCTTTGCGACGCCCAAGCGCAAGTTCATCGTCGCCGACACGCCCGGCCACGAGCAGTACACCCGCAACATGGCGACAGGTGCCTCGACAGCCGATCTGGCGATCGTGCTGATCGATGCAAGGCAGGGGGTGTTGCGCCAGACAAGGCGCCATTCGATCATAGCCTCGCTGCTCGGCATCCATCACATCGTGCTGGCCGTCAACAAGATCGATCTCGTCGATTTCGACCAGGCGGTTTTCGACCGGATCGTCGAAGACTATGGCCAATTCTCGCGTGATCTCGGCTTCCAGACCATCGTGCCGATCCCGATGTCGGCCCGCTATGGTGACAATGTCAGCAGCCGGTCGCAGAACATGCAATGGTATTCCGGTCCGACGCTGATCGAGCACCTCGAGACCGTTTCGGTCGAAGAGGCTGCCGTCGAACAGCCGTTCCGTTTTCCGGTGCAGTACGTCAACCGCCCCAATCTCGACTTCCGTGGTTTTGCCGGCACGATCGCGTCCGGCGCCATCGCGCAAGGCGACGAGGTCGTCGTCGCCAAATCCGGCAAGTCCTCGCATGTCAAACGCATTGTCGCTTATGGCGGCGATCTCAAACAGGCGGTGGCTGGCCAGGCCATCACACTCGTCCTCGACGACGAGGTCGAGGTCTCCAGAGGCAACATGCTGGTATCGCCAGCTGCTCGGCCACAGGTGGCCGATCAGTTCGCCGCCAACATCGTCTGGTTTGACGAGCATGCGTTGCTGCCGGGCCGTTCCTACATCCTGCGCACCGAAACCGACCAGACCAGCGCCACCGTAACCGATCTGAAATACCGCATCAACGTCAATGACTTCGCCCATGAGGCGGCCAAGTCACTTGAAATGAATGAAGTCGGCATCTGCAACATCTCGACGCGGGCGCCGATCGCTTTCGATCCCTTCGCCGAGAACCGCACCACCGGCGCCTTCATCCTGATCGATCGCATCTCGAACGCCACCGTCGGCGCCGGCATGATAGTGCACTCGCTGCGCCGTGCCGAGAACATCCATTGGCAATCGCTCGATGTCGGCAAGCGTGTGCGCGCCGACATAAAGAACCAGCGGCCCGCCGTGTTCTGGTTCACCGGGCTTTCGGGCTCCGGCAAGTCGACCATCGCCAACCTGTTCGAGAAGAAGCTGTTCGCCACCGGCCGGCACACCTATATCCTGGATGGCGACAATGTCCGTCACGGTCTGAACCGCGATCTCGGCTTCACCGACGCCGACCGCGTCGAGAACATCCGCCGGGTGGCCGAAGTGGCCAAGCTGATGGCCGATGCCGGGTTGATCGTCATTGTTTCGTTCATTTCGCCGTTCAGCGCCGAACGGCGGATGGCCAGGGAATTAATGGCCGACGGCGAGTTCATCGAGGTCTTTGTCGACACGCCCTTCGAGGAGTGTGCCAGGCGTGATCCGAAAGGCCTCTATGCCCGCGCGCTGAACGGCGAGATCAAGAACTTCACCGGTGTCGATTCCCCATACGAAGCGCCGGAAAAACCGGAAATCCATCTGAAGACGCTCGGCAGATCGGCGGAAGAGATGGTAGATGCCCTGGAACACTGGCTGAACGAGCGTGACATTGCCGAAGACCAATATGACAGCGGCGGCGGTATCTGACGACAGGTCGATGCTGGACGTCTTCGAGCGGCTGGCGCTGGCGGCCGGACGCGAGGTCATGCGCGTGTTCGACGCCGGCTGTGCGGTCGACCGCAAATCGGACGCCTCGCCGGTAACTGAGGCGGATCGCGAGAGCGAGAAGATCATCCTCGCCGGCCTGCGCGCCGCATTTCCCGACATTCCTTGCGTGGCAGAGGAGGAAGCGGCGGCCGGAATCATGCCGACCGATCTTGGCGAGGCCTTCTTCCTCATCGACCCGCTCGACGGCACCAAGGAATTCGTCAATCGCCGCACCGACTTCACCGTCAACATCGCGCTCGTGCGCCATGGTGTGCCGGAAGTCGGCGTCGTCTTCGCACCTTGCACTGGCCGCTTCTTTTCGGGACGGCCGGACAGGGCGGAATCCCTGGAGATCGATGGCGATTACCAGATCGTCGGCCGCCGGCCGATTTCGGTGAGAACGGCAGCAGCGCCGCTGGCCGTGGTCGCCAGCCGCTCCCACAACACGCCGGAAACCGAAGCCTATATTCGCGACCTCGGTGCCGCCGAGATCGTCTCGGTCGGTTCGTCCTTGAAATTCTGTCTTCTCGCCAGCGCCGAGGCGGATGTCTATCCGCGCTTCGGACGCACCATGGAATGGGACACCGCGGCGGGCGACGCGGTGCTGCGCGCGGCGGGCGGCACGACACGCACGCTGGACGGCAAGCTCTTGGCCTACGGTAAACGAGACCAGGCCGACGACGAGGATTTCGCCAACCCGCATTTCATCGCCACCGGCAGGGCAGGGGCGAACCCCGTCTGAGATCGGCTGCCGACTACTCGGCCGCGGCCTGCGCCGAGTTCGAGCCGATATAGTTGCGGATCGTCTCGATGATCCGGTCTTGGTCGGCCTCGCTGAGATAGGGGTGCATCGGCAGGCACAGGATGCGCTTCGGCAGGTCCTCCGAGACAGCAAGGCCTGTCGGGGTGCGCGGATAGTCGCGATAGGCGACCTGGGCGTGCAGCGGCTTGACGTAGTAGATGACGGACGGAATGCCCTTTTCGCCCAGATGCGCCTTCAGGCCGTCGCGCTTGGGCGTCTCGATAGCGTATTGCGCCCAGGCCGAACGGCTGCCGTCGAGGTTGCGGGCGGCAGCCACGACATCGCCAAGCCCTTCGGCATAGCGGTTTGCCACCACCTGGCGTGCGGCCATCTCGTCTTCGAGAATGGCGAGCTTTTCGATGAGGATCGCCGCCTGCAGCGTGTCGAGCCGCGAATTGATGCCGACGCGGACGTTGTCATATTGCGTCTCGCCCTTGCCGTGGAAGGCGAAGGAACGCAGCTTGTCGGCCATCTCGTCGTCGTTGGTGAACATCGCGCCGCCGTCGCCATAGCAGCCAAGCGGCTTGGCCGGATAGAAGCTGGTCGAGCCGACATGGCCGAAGGCGCCGCACATCTTACCGTCGAGCGACCCGCCCATCGACTGGGCGGCGTCCTCGATCACCAGCAGTCCTTCGCGGTTGGCGATCGCCATGATCGCATCGTAATCGGCTGCAAGGCCGAACAGGTCGACCGGGATGATCGCCTTCGGCTTCAGCCTTCCTTCCTTCTTGATCATGGCGATGGCCGCTTCGAGGCTGGCGATGTCGATATTGTAGGTCACCGGATCGACATCGACGAAGACGGGTTCCGCCTTGGCCAGCGCCACCACTTCGGCGGTGGCGGCGAAGGTGAAGCTCGGCACGAACACGGCGTCGCCCGGGCCGATGCCGGCGGCAAACAGCGGCAGCAGCAGCGCATCGGTGCCGTTGGCGCAGGCCACGACATGCTTGGTGCCGACATAGGCGGCGAGCTTCTTCTCGAACTCCGCCACCTGGGGCCCCAGGATGTAGCGACCGTCTTCGACGACATGGTCGATCGCGGCCTTCAGCCGGTCGCGGATACGTTCGCGCTGTGCGCCAAGATCGATGAACTGCATATCGGCCTCTAAACGGTGGAGTACGTTCTCGCCCGAACCGGGGTTTGCGATACGTACAGAAACAACAACTTAACTGGCCCGCTGGTACCAGACTTGGGCCGGTCGAGAAAGCCGGCCCGGCTGCAGCGCAGGTTGCCCAGGTGTCGCAGCCTGTTACTTCAGGCCTTCCCCGGTAGCGCCAAAGATGCCGGAAATCCGGGCTTCGCCAGGCATAGACTGGCAAGTTTATCGCGTCTTTCCGGCTCGCGGAAACATAAAGTGATCAGCCTTTGGCGCGGCTTGCAGCCCACTGACGGCCAGATCAGGCGATTTCGTGCCGCCACGGCGGATTGGCGCCAGCGCGCGACACGGTCACCGCCGCCGCCTTTGCGCCGAGCGCCAAGGCCTTGCGGATGGCGTCTTGCGTAAGGGTGCCGATGGCCGCCTTGGTCAGCAGGCCCTGTTCATGCAGCGAGGCGAGGATGCCGGCGTTGAACGTGTCGCCGGCGCCGACGGTGTCGACCACCTCGACCTTTTCCGGCATCACGGTGACGGCATGGTCCTTGGTGTAACCGACAGCGCCTTCACTGCCATGCGTGACGACGATCAGCTTCGGCCCGCGCTCAAGCCAGTTTCGCACGACATCCTCATGCGAGCCGGCTTCGCCGAACCAGTTCAGGTCTTCGTCCGACAGTTTCACGATGTCGGCCATCGCCATCATGGCGCGAATGCGCTTGAGGTGCTTTGCCTTGTCCGGGATGAAGTTCGGCCGGATGTTGGGGTCGAGCATCATGACGCGGCTCGCGTGTTCGCGCAGCATGAACTCTTCATAGGCGCTGCCGGCGGGCTCCGAAATCAGGCTGATGGCGCCGAACAGCATGGCTTCGATCTCGCCGCCGAGCGCCGGCAGGTCATCGATCGTCAGCATGCGTCCGGCGGTGTTCTCGTCATAGAATGTGTAGGTCGCCTGACCGTTGGTGAGCCGCACGAAGGCGAGCGTGGTCGGCCTGGGCGAGGTGTGGGCATAGGTAGAGCTGACCTTGCTCGCGCCGAGCGCATCCCTGAACTGGCCACCGAAAAGGTCAGACGACAGGCCGGAAAAGAAGCCGGCCGGCGCGCCGAGCCGTCCAAGCGCGATCGCCGTGTTGAACACCGCGCCGCCGACATAGGGGGCAAAAGCCGGCTCACCTTGCGTCGTGGTGCGCGGCAGCATGTCGATCAGGGCTTCGCCGCAGCAAAGGATCATGGTTTTCTGGTCTCCGGCGGATAGATCACGCCCTTGCGGATGATGATGTTGGCGTAAAGCCTTGGCTCGCTTGTCGCGACGATGGCATGCGCCGATTTGACCCGTGCATAGAAGTCGGCGCCGGCCAGTGCAACCACCTTGCGACCCGGTGCGTGCCTGGCGCAGACCGCCTCGATCTCGTGATGGACTGGATCGGCAATCGAGGGATTGCCTTTGACCGAGGCGCGAAACAGGGCTTCCGGAACGGCGTCGTCGACCGGCAGCACGCTCAGGATCGCATCGAGCACCGGGATGAGATGATGACCGTCGGCCCGGACCAGGCGCCTTGCCTGCTCCTCTGCCGGATAGTTTGCGTCGACAAGGGCGATCTCGTCGCCATGGCCCATGGCGCGCAGTGTCGCCAGAAGGTCCGGTCCAAGGAGCGCCGGGATTCCGATCAGCATTCAGGCACTCCTGGAAATCGTCGTCGAGCCGATCAGAAAGCGTTCGGAAAGCGGCAGGCTGGCGCCGCCGAGCGCCCGGGCGTGGATGCCGACGGTTCCTTCGCGAACGGCGGGGAGTTTCAGGCCCTCGCCGTCGATTGTGGCGATGGCGGCGACAATGGCATCGACCAGCCGGCGGCGCACTGCCTGTGGCATCCAGCCGTCGACCACCGCCGCCTCGAAATCGATAACCGAGGACGCCGCGACGATGGCATAGGCGAGCGCCTGCGAGGCGCTGGCGATCCAATCGTCGAGTTCGGAGCCGATGTCGCCCCAATCCTCGGGCGAGGTCCACAGATGCGAGGCCTCGACGCCGCGCGCATTGAGCGCTTTTTCCAGCATGGCGATCGACGCCACATCGATCAGCTGGGTCGGCTTGCCGTCCGGGCCGGGCACCGGCATAGAGCCGAGCGCGCCGGCATTGCCGGTCGGGCCGCCGAACAGCCGGCCGTTGAGCACGATGCCGCCGCCAGCGAAGGCGCCGATATAGAAATAGACGAAGTCACGTGCGCCACCCGCCTGGCCGAACACGAGTTCGGCGCCGCAGGCCGAGGTGGCATCGTTTTGCAGATAGACCGGAAACTCGCATTGCGCCTGGATGTCGGCCCTGATGTCGCGGTGGCGCCACTCGTCCATGACGTCGCGCGGCGCGCCGGCGGTGTCGGCCCAGTTCCACAGTTCGAATGGCATGGCGATGCCGAGCCCGGCGATACGCTTGTCCTGCGCCGGCGTCAGTTCGCCGCGCATCTTTTTCATGCCTTCGGTGACGAACTCCACCGTTTCGCGCGGAGCCGGATAGCGATAGGAGTGCTGCAGCATCGAGCGCACATGCCCAAGAAAATCGATCAGCACCAGTTCGGCGCTGCGGCGGCCGATCTTAAGGCCGATGAAGAAGGCGCCTTCCGGATTGAGCGCCATTGGAATTGACGGCTGGCCGATCTTGCCGCGCAGCGGCGCCTGGCGGACGAGCAGGCCTTCTTCTTCCAGTTCGCGCATGATGACCGAAACCGTCTGCGCCGAAAGTCCGGTCATGCGGGCGATGTCGGATTTCGCCAGGCTGCCATGCTGGCGCACCAGCGACAGCACCAACCGCTCGTTGTGGTCGCGCATGCCGCTCTGGTTGGTGCCGCGGTGAATCAGGCTGTCATTCGCTTCGGGCGAACCGTGCCTCGCAGTGGCGGTCTCCACCCTGTTCCTCCCGTCGTTTCCCCCGAATGCTTTTGGGCCAGAATGGGTGAACGGCGCAAGGCTGTCAATAATAAATAAGAGTGATTTAATTATTGACAGCGCCTGCGGTCTGGTGTCTGTTGGGGCGGCGTCCACGCTGGGAGAAATTCGATGGATGCGCCGTAGATGCCGATTGGCCGGCATCCGGAATGGTTCCACTGGGAGGAAGATCGTGACCAATACAAAACTGTTGAAATCGACCGTTTTTGCCGCCGCTGCCCTGGGTCTGATGGCGTTTGCGTCGTCTGCATCCGCGGCCGGTGTCGGCGCTTGCCTGATCACCAAGACCGACACCAATCCCTTCTTCGTCAAGATGAAGGAAGGCGCGACCGCAAAGGCCAAGGAGCTCGGCGTCGACCTCAAGACCTACGCCGGCAAGATCGACGGCGACAGCGAGAGCCAGGTGGCGGCGATCGAAAGCTGCATTGCCGACGGTGCCAAGGGTATCCTGATCACCGCATCCGATACCAAGGGCATCGTGCCGACCGTCAAGAAGGCGCGTGACGCCGGCCTGCTGGTGATCGCGCTCGACACGCCGCTCGATCCGATCGACGCGGCCGATGCGACCTTCGCCACCGACAATCTCGAGGCCGGCAAGCTGATCGGCGCCTGGGCCGCCGCGACGCTCGGCGACAAGGCCAAGGACGCCAAGATCGGCTTCCTCGACCTGACGCCTTCGCAGCCGACGGTCGACGTGCTGCGCGACCAGGGCTTCATGATGGGCTATGGCATCGACGTGAAGGATCCCAACAAGATCGGCGACGAAACCGATCCGCGCATCGTCGGCCACGACGTCACCAACGGCAATGAGGAGGGCGGCCGCAAGGCGATGGAGAACCTTCTGCAGAAGGACAACACCATCAACGTCATCCACACCATCAACGAGCCGGCCGCTGTCGGCGCCTACCAGGCGCTCAAGGCCGTCGGTCTTGAAAAGCAGGTGCTGATCGTTTCCGTCGACGGCGGCTGCCCCGGCGTGAAGTCGGTGACAGAGGGTGTCATCGGTGCGACGTCGCAGCAATACCCGCTGCAGATGGCAGCGCTCGGCATCGAGGCGATCGCCGCCTTCGCCAAGGATGGAACCAAGCCGAAGCCGACCGAAGGCAAGAACTTCTTCGACACCGGCGTCAATTTGGTGACCGACAAGCCGGCCAACGGCGTCAAGTCCATCGACACCAAGGAAGGCCTCGCCAAGTGCTGGGGCTGATGCTGGTCTGACCGGCAATTACCGAACTCGAGCGGTTGGGGCTTGATCCCCGACCGCTTCGGGTGGACGATGGGTCGCGTGACCGCGAACAATCCCGGCAACAGACCGGAAAGGCGTGGACGGGCGTTGGCGCTAGGCTGACACCTCACGGGGAGGAAACATGGCTCAAGCTCAGGAATTCGAGAAGGTTCTCTCGGGCAGCGACACCAGCGTCGCCGCTTTTGACGAGCACAAATCGGCCGTCAAGCGCATCCAGCATTTCCTGCATTCGACGCCGGCGGCAGTGCCGCTGATCGTGCTGGTCCTGTCAATCATCATTTTCGGCATCGCCATCGGCGGACGTTTCTTTTCGTCCTATACGCTGACGCTGATCCTGCAGCAGATCGCCATCGTCGGCATTCTGGGCGCCGCGCAGACACTGGTCATCCTGACCGCCGGCATCGACCTGTCGATTGGCGTGATTATGGTGATTTCAGCCGTGATCATGGGCAATTGCGCGGTCAGCTACGGTATGCCGGCCATTCTCGCCGTGGCGATCGGGCTTGCCGCGGGTGCGGCCTGCGGGCTGCTCAACGGGTTGCTGGTCGCCTATATGAAACTGCCGCCCTTCATCGTGACGCTTGGCACCTGGAACATCGTCATGGCCACGAACTTCATCTATTCGGCCAATGAGACGATCCGCGACACCGACGTCGACACCCAGGCGCCGTTGCTGCATCTGTTCGCCCTGAGCTTCAAGATCGGCACGGCGGTGCTGACGCTCGGCGTCATTGCCACGGTCGTGCTCGTGCTGATCCTCTGGTACGTGCTCAACCACACCGCATGGGGTCGCCATGTCTACGCCGTCGGCGATGACCAGGAGGCGGCGAAGCTGTCGGGCATCCAGACCAAGAAGGTGCTGGTGACGGTCTATACCCTTGCCGGGCTGATCGCCGCTTTCGCTGCCTGGGTTTCTGTCGGCCGCAACGGCTCGATCTCACCGTCCGCCGCCGTCACCGATTACAATCTGCAGGCCATCACCGCGACCGTGATCGGCGGTATTTCTCTGTTCGGCGGGCGCGGCTCTATCCTGGGCACGCTGTTCGGCGCGATGATCGTCGGCGTCGTCTCCATGGGTCTCAACATGCTGGGCGCCGATCCGCAATGGAAAGTGCTGCTCACCGGTGTGCTGATCATCGGCGCCGTGGCAATCGACCAATGGATCAGAAAGGTTTCGGCATAGTCATGACCCAGGAACCCATCCTCACCGCGCGTGGCCTGGTCAAGCGCTACGGTCGCGTCACCGCCCTCGACAATGCCGACTTCGACCTTTATCCCGGCGAAATCCTTGCCGTCATCGGCGACAACGGCGCCGGCAAGTCGTCGCTCATCAAGGCGATTTCCGGCGCGGCCGTGCCCGACGAAGGTGAAATCCGGCTTGAAGGCAAAGCCGTTTCCTTCAAATCGCCGATGGAGGCCCGCGAAGCCGGTATCGAGACGGTTTACCAGAACCTCGCTTTGTCGCCGGCACTGTCGATCGCCGACAACATGTTCCTCGGCCGGGAGATCCGCAAACCCGGCTTCCTCGGCCAGTGGCTGCGCATGCTCGATCGCCCGGCGATGGAAAAGCGCGCCCGCGACAAGCTCACCGAACTTGGCTTGATGACCATCCAGAACATCAGCCAGGCGGTGGAGACGCTGTCGGGCGGCCAGCGCCAGGGCGTGGCGGTGGCGCGCGCCGCTGCCTTCGGCAGCCGCGTGGTAATCATGGACGAACCAACGGCCGCCCTTGGCGTCAAGGAAAGCCGCCGCGTGCTCGAACTGATCCTCGACGTCAAGAAGCGCGGCCTGCCGATCGTGCTGATCTCGCACAACATGCCGCATGTCTTCGAGGTGGCCGACCGTATCCACATCCACCGCCTGGGTCGTCGCCTGTGCGTCATCGATCCCAAGCAATATACGATGTCCGATGCCGTCGCCTTCATGACCGGCGCGAAGGCACCTCCGGAGGCTGCGCTCGCGGCCTGATTGTCAAATTGCCGCAGGGTAAGCCGGCGCATGCTCATCTAAATCGATTGAATATATGTTGCAATGCAGTAACATGGGCTGGGATGAATGGTGAAAGCCGGTATGATCATTGCAACCGCACGAGAGGCAGCATGACGCGCGCGATGACATCCGAGACCCTTCCTCCACTGCTCGAAAATCCTGATCCGAAGACGCTCGCAAGGGAAGTCTTGGTGGCCCTCAAATACCGGGTCGGCAAGGATACCACCGTCGCGACCCAGTACGACTGGCTGACGGCCTCGATCAAGGTCGTGCGCGACCGCATCGTCGATCGCTGGATGCAGGCAACGAAAGAGGCCTACGACCAGCAGGAAAAGCGCGTCTACTATTTGTCGCTGGAGTTCCTCATCGGCCGCTTGATGCGCGACGCCTTCTCCAATCTCGGTTTGATGGCCAATATGCGCGAGGCGCTGTCGTCGCTCGGCGTGGACCTCGATCTCATCGCGGCGCTTGAGCCCGATGCCGCGCTCGGCAATGGTGGCCTTGGCCGGCTCGCCGCCTGCTTCATGGAAAGCATGGCGACCGTCGACATTCCGGCACACGGCTACGGCATCCGCTACGCCAACGGCATGTTCCGCCAGGAGATTCAAGGCGGCTGGCAGGTCGAACTGCCCGAGACATGGCTCGACCACGGCAACCCTTGGGAATTCGAACGGCGCGAACGCTCCTTCGAAGTCGGTTTCGGCGGTTCGGTGGAGTCCATCACCTCGAAGGACGGCCGGCTCGAGCGTCACGTCTGGAAGCCGACCGAGCATGTCCTGGCTGTCGCCTACGACACGCCTGTCGTCGGCTGGCGGGGCAACCGCGTCAACACGCTGCGGCTGTGGTCGGGCATGCCGGTCGATCCGATCCTGCTCGACAAGTTCAATGCCGGCGACCACATCGGCGCGCTCGCCGAAAGCAACAAGGCTGACGCGCTGTCGCGCGTGCTTTACCCCGCCGATTCCCATATGGCCGGGCAGGAGCTCAGGCTGCGGCAGGAGTATTTCTTCTCGACCGCCTCGCTACAGGACATCGTGCAGCGCCATCTCAGCCAGTATGGCGACCTGAAGTCGCTGCCCGACAAGGCGGCGATCCACCTCAACGACACCCATCCGGCGATCGCCGTGCCGGAGCTGATGCGGCTCTTGATGGATGTCCACGGCATGGACTTCGATCTCGCCTGGGACATCACCAAGCGCACCTTCGGCTACACCAACCACACGCTTCTTCCGGAGGCGCTGGAAAGCTGGCCGGTGCCGCTGTTCGAGCGGCTTTTGCCGCGCCATATGCAGATCGTATACGCCATAAATGCGCAGGTGCTTCTGGAGGCGCGCGCCACCGACCAGTTCTCGGACGAGCAGATCAGCCGCATCTCGCTGATCCAGGAGAATGGCGATCGCCGCGTGCGCATGGGCAACCTTGCCTTTGTCGGCTCGCACTCGATCAATGGTGTCTCGGCGCTGCATACCGAACTGATGAAGGAAACGGTGTTCGCCGACCTGCACAAGCTCTATCCCGATCGCATCAACAACAAGACCAATGGCATCACGCCGCGGCGTTGGCTGATCCAGTGCAATCCTGGGCTGACCTCGCTCGCCCGTGAGGCGATCGGTGACCGCTTTCTCGACGACATCGACGCCATCAAAGGGCTCGAGGGCTTTGCCGATGACAGCGCGTTCCGGGAAAAATTCGCCGGCGTCAAGCGGCAGAACAAGGTGCGGCTGGCCAATCTCGTCGCCGACCGGCTCGGCATCAAGGTCGATCCCTCGGCGCTGTTCGACATCCAGGTCAAGCGCATCCATGAATACAAGCGCCAGCTCCTCAACATCCTCGAGGCGATCGCGCTTTACGACCAGATCCGTTCGCATCCCGAACGCGACTGGATGCCGCGCGTGAAATTCTTCGGCGGCAAGGCGGCGCCCAGCTATCACAATGCCAAGCTGATCATCAAACTCGCCAACGATGTCGCCAAGGTCATCAACCGTGATCCGGCGGTGCGTGGCCTGCTGAAAGTGTTGTTCGTGCCGAACTACAATGTCAGCCTGGCCGAAATCATGATGCCGGCCGCCGACCTGTCCGAGCAGATTTCGACCGCGGGCATGGAAGCGTCGGGTACCGGCAACATGAAGTTCGCGCTGAACGGCGCGCTGACCATCGGCACGCTCGACGGCGCCAATGTCGAGATCAAGGAATGCGTCGGCGACGACAACATCTTCATCTTCGGCCTGACGACGGCTGAAGTGGCCGAGCGGCGCAACAATGGCTACAACCCGCGCGCCGTGATCGAGGGTTCGTCCGAACTGGCGCAGGCTGTGGCCGCTGTTTCGTCCGGCGTCTTCTCGCCCGATGATCCCAATCGCTACCGCGAGCTGATCAACGGCCTCTACGACAGCGACTGGTTCATGGTCGCCGCCGACTTCGACGCCTACGCCGCCGCCCAGCGTGATGTCGACGCCGTCTGGCGCAACAGCCCGGATTGGTATGCCAGGGCAATCCGCAATGTCGCCCGCGTCGGCTGGTTCTCGTCCGATCGCACGATCCGCCAATACGCGAAAGAAATCTGGAACGTGCCTGCCTGATGTGGTTGCATGAGGCCACGAACAATGTGGTCCCGGTGATGCTGGTTGAATGCCAACGCGCATCATCAGAAACAAACACCTGGTGCCCTGGGAGGGACACTGCCTGATGAGGAAGCCGCGCGCGACCGCTGCGACAAGCGGGCCGGACGGACTGGCGCCAGCCAGCGATGTTGCGGCGATTGTCGCCGGCACGCATGGAGATTCGTTTGCGGTCCTCGGTGTCCATGAGGTCGGCAAAAGCCTGTTTGCCCGTTGCTTCGTTCCGCATGCCGAAACCGTCACCGCCTATACGCTGACGGGCATTGAGGCTGGTGAATTGTCGAGGCGAGACGATGCCGGCTTCTTCGAAGGGCAGTTGACGATCAAGAAGCGGCAGCCGCTGCGCTACCATGCGCGCAATGCCGGCGGCGACTGGTGGCTGACCGATCCCTATTCGTTCGGCCCGGTGCTCGGGCCTCTGGATGACTACTATATCGCCGAGGGATCGCATCTCAGGCTGTTCGACAAGCTTGGCGCGCATGTCATCGAGCATGAAGGCGCCACTGGCGTGCATTTCGCCGTCTGGGCTCCCAATGCAAAACGCGTCTCGGTGGTCGGCGATTTCAACGACTGGGATGGCCGCCGCCACACGATGCGCGACCGCCGCGACACCGGCATATGGGAGGTATTCATCCCCGACATCGGCGCCGGGCGGCCCTACAAATACGAGATCATCGGCCCCGACGGCGTCAGGCTGCCGCTGAAGGCTGACCCGTTTGCGTTCAAATCCGAACTGCGTCCGGCCACGGCTTCTGTCGTTGCCGTGCCGCCGGCTCATGAATGGGGCGATGAGGCGCACCGCAATTTCTGGCGCAATGCCGATCACCGGCGCGAAGCGATCTCCATCTACGAGGTCCATGCCGGATCCTGGCAGCTTCGCGACGACGGCACGTTCCTGTCATGGGACGAACTGGCCGACCGGCTGATCCCCTATGCAGTCGAGACCGGTTTCACCCACATCGAATTCATGCCGATCTCCGAACATCCCTATGACCCGTCCTGGGGTTATCAGACAACCGGGCTTTACGCGCCGTCGGCCCGCTTTGGCGATCCCGACGGCTTTGCCCGTTTCGTCGATGGCGCGCATCGCGCCGGCGTCGGCGTCATCCTCGACTGGGTGCCGGCGCATTTTCCGGTCGACGCGCATGGCCTGGCCCATTTCGACGGCACCGCGCTCTATGAGCATGCCGATCCGCGCAAGGGTTTTCATCCCGACTGGAACACCGCGATCTACAATTTCGGCCGCCGCGAGGTGGTGTCGTTCCTGGTCAACAACGCGCTGTTCTGGGCCGAAAAATATCATGTCGACGGTTTGCGCGTCGATGCGGTCGCCTCGATGCTGTACCTCGACTATTCGCGCAAGGCCGGCGAGTGGATCCCCAATGAGAAGGGTGGCCGCGAGAACCTCGAGGCGGTCTCTTTCCTGCAGAAAATGAACAAGGAGGTCTACGGCCACCATCCCGGCGTCATGACCATCGCCGAGGAATCGACCTCGTGGCCGAAGGTCTCGGCACCGGTGCATGAAGGCGGGCTGGGCTTTGGCTTCAAGTGGAACATGGGCTTCATGCACGACACGCTGGAGTATTTTGCCAAGGAGCCGATCTTCCGCAAGCACCACCACAACGACCTGACCTTCGGCCTGACCTACGCCTTCTCGGAGAATTTCGTGCTGCCGCTCTCGCATGACGAGGTGGTGCACGGCAAAGGCACGCTGCTGGGCAAGATGGCCGGCGACGACTGGCAGAAATTCGCGACGCTGCGCGCCTATTACGGCTTCATGTGGGGCTATCCCGGCAAGAAGCTCTTGTTCATGGGACAGGAATTCGCGCAGCGCCGCGAATGGAGCGAGGCGCGCGCGCTCGACTGGAACCTGCTCGATTTCCGCCCGCATCGCGGCGTCTGGCAGACGGTGCGCGATCTCAACTATCTCTACCGCTCGCGCCCCGCGCTGCACGGCCGTGACTGCGAGCCGGAAGGGTTTTCCTGGCTGATCGTCGACGACAGCCAGAATTCGGTTTTCGCCTGGGTGCGCAACGCGCCGGGCGGCAGTCCGGTGGCCGTCATCTCCAACTTCACGCCGGTGCCGCGCGACAATTACCGCGTGCCGCTGCCGAAGGCCGGCAAGTGGCGCGAGATCATCAACACCGACGCATCCGAATATGGCGGCTCCGGCATGGGCAATGGCGGCATGGTCGAGGCAAGGGCGGAAGGCAAGAGCATCTCGGCGACGATGCTTCTGCCGCCGCTGTCGACAATCATGCTTGAACTCGTTGTCGACTGAGCCCGTCAAGGCCGAGGTAACAGGGCGAGACTTGAGTAACTTGGGAGGGTAGAAATGGCAGACTTGAAACGGACCCAGCCGCTGGCGCGCGATGCCATGGCCTATGTACTGGCCGGCGGCCGTGGCAGCCGCCTCAAGGAACTGACGGACCGTCGCGCCAAGCCGGCGGTCTACTTCGGCGGCAAGACGCGCATCATCGATTTCGCGCTCTCCAACGCGCTCAACTCGGGCATTCGCCGCCTCGGCGTCGCCACCCAGTACAAGGCGCACTCGCTGATCCGCCACCTGCAGCGCGGCTGGAACTTCCTGCGGCCGGAACGAAACGAGAGTTTCGACATCCTGCCGGCCAGCCAGCGCGTCTCGGAAACGCAATGGTATGAAGGCACGGCCGACGCCGTCTACCAGAACATCGACATCATCGAGGCCTATGGCCCGGAATACATGGTCATCCTGGCTGGGGACCACATCTACAAGATGGATTACGAGCTGATGTTGCGCCAGCACGTCGATGCCGGCGCCGATGTCACGGTCGGCTGTCTCGAAGTGCCCCGCATGGAAGCGACAGGCTTCGGTGTCATGCATGTCGATGCCAAGGACAACATCATCGCCTTCGTCGAAAAGCCCGCCGATCCGCCTGGCATTCCGGGCAACCCGGACTTCGCCTTGGCCTCGATGGGTATCTACGTCTTCAAGACCAAGTTCCTGATGGAGCAGTTGCGCCGCGACGCCGCCGAGCCGGGCTCCAGCCGCGACTTCGGCAAGGACATCATCCCCTATATCGTCCAGCACGGTAAGGCGATCGCTCACCGCTTCACCAAGTCCTGCGTGCGCTCGACCGCCGAGAATGAGGCCTACTGGCGCGATGTCGGAACGGTCGACGCCTATTGGGAAGCCAATATCGACCTGACTGATATTACGCCCGAACTCGACCTCTACGACCGCGACTGGCCGATCTGGACCTATGCCGAGTTGAAGCCGCCGGCAAAGTTCGTCCATGATGAGGATGGCCGGCGCGGCTCGGCCGTTTCTTCCCTGGTCTCGGGCGACTGCATCGTCTCCGGCGCTTCGCTGAAGAAGAGCCTGATCTTCACCGGCGCCCGCATCAATTCCTATTCGACGCTGGAAGAAGTCGTCATGCTGCCGGACGTTCATGTCGGCCGGAACGCAAAGTTGAAGCGCGTCGTCATCGACCACGGTGTAAGGATACCGGAGGGGCTGGTGGTCGGCGAGGATCCCGCTCTCGACGCCAAGCGCTTCCGCGTTTCGGAGAAAGGCATCTGCCTGATCACGCAGGACATGATCAACAAACTCGGGCTCTAGAGCAATTCCAGGAAAAGTGTGAGAACGGTTTTCCCACGGGAATTGCTCAAAACAGGATCGGGATAGACGCATGCAGGTTCTGTCGGTCACGCCCGAGATCTTTCCGCTGGTCAAAACCGGCGGGCTTGCCGACGTAACCGGCGCGCTGCCCATCGCGCTTGCTGCCAAGGGCGTGACCATGCGCACGCTCATTCCGGGCTTTCCCGTGGTGATGGACGCCTTCAAGAAAAAGAAGGCCGTTTATCAATATCCGCTGCTGCAGGGTGGCAAGGCTTCCGTCCATGCCGTCCAGCTTGCCGGGCTCGATCTCTTCGTCCTCGACGCGCCGCATCTGTTCGACCGCCCGGGCGGCCCCTACGGCAATGCGTCTGGCGCGGACTGGCCGGACAATTGGCGGCGCTTCGCGGCGCTGAGCCAGGTTGGTGGCGATATCGCCGGTGGTGCCATATCGGGCTATCAACCTGACATCGTCCACGCCCATGACTGGCAGTCGGCGATGACGCTGGCCTATATGCGCTACGGCAAGGCGGTCGGCGTCCCATCGATGATGACCGTCCACAATCTCGCCTTCCAGGGCCAGTTCGGCGCCGGCATCTTTGGCGAGCTTGGCCTGCCGGCGGTGGCGATGGCGCTTGACGGCGTCGAATATTACGGCGGCGTCGGCTTCCTTAAGGCCGGCCTGCAGGCCGCCTGGGCGATCACCACGGTGAGCCCGACCTATGCGCAGGAGATACGTTCGCCGGAGTTCGGCATGGGCCTCGATGGGCTGATCAACATGCGCTCCACCGATCTCTATGGCATCGTCAACGGCATCGACACCGCCATCTGGGATCCGGAGACGGATAAGCATCTGGTGTCGAACTATACGGCCGCGACGCTCAAGGCGCGGGCGCCGAACAGGGCCGCCGTGGAGGAACGCTTCGGCCTCGATCGCGACGACAGCCCGATTGTCTGCGTCATCAGCCGGCTGACCTGGCAGAAAGGCATGGACATATTGGCGACGGTGATCGACGGCGTCGTCGCGACGGGCGCGCGGCTGGCCATACTTGGCTCCGGTGACGCCGGCCTTGAAGGCGCGCTGCTTGCCGCTGCCGCACGCCACCGTGGCCGTATCGGCGTGGTCATCGGCTATGACGAAGGGCTTTCGCACACTATGCAGGGCGGCTGCGACGCCATCATCATCCCGTCACGCTTCGAACCCTGCGGACTGACGCAGCTTTACGGCCTGCGCTACGGCTGCGTGCCGGTTGTCGCCCGCACCGGCGGCCTCGCCGACACCATCATCGACGCCAACGAGGCGGCGATGGCGGCCGGCGTGGCGACCGGGTTCCAGTTTGCTCCCAACAATGGCGGCGCGATGCTGCACGCCATCCGGCGCCTTGCCGACGCCTATGCCAATCCCGCAGCCTTCGAGACCATCCAGTGCCAGGGCATGAAGTCCGACGTGTCGTGGGACCGAAGCGCGGAAAAATACGTCGAACTCTATCGCCTGCTGCTTTCGAAAAGGGTTGCCTGAAGCATGATACGGACTGTCCCCACCAAACCCTATGCCGACCAGAAGCCCGGCACGTCGGGCCTGCGCAAGAAGGTGCCTGTGTTCCAGCAGGAGCACTATGCCGAGAACTTCATCCAGTCGATCTTCGACGCGCTCGAGGGCTTCCAGGGCAAGACGCTGGTGATCGGCGGCGACGGCCGCTTCTACAACCGCGAGGTCATCCAGAAGGCGATCGCCATGGCGGCCGCCAACGGCTTCGGCAAGGTCATGGTCGGGCAGGGCGGCATATTGTCGACGCCGGCCGCCTCGCATGTCATCCGCAAATACAAGACCTTCGGCGGCATCATCCTGTCGGCCAGCCACAATCCCGGCGGCCCGCATGAGGATTTCGGCATCAAGTACAATGCCGGCAATGGCGGTCCCGCGCCGGAAAAGCTGACCGACGCGATCTTCGCCAAGACCAAGGCGATTTCGAGCTTCAAGACATCAGACATCGAACCGATCGACATCGACACGATCGGCACCGTCAAGGCCGCCGGCATGACGGTCGAGATCATCGATCCGGTCGCCGACTATGCCGAACTGATGGAAAGCCTGTTCGATTTCGACGCGCTACGCAAACTGTTCAAGTCAGGCTTCCGCATGCGCTTCGACGCCATGCACGCGGTGACCGGTCCCTACGCCAAAGAGATCCTTGAAAACCGGCTCGGCGCGCCCAGCGGCACCTGCCGCAACTTCAAGCCGCTGCCGGATTTCGGCGGCCACCACCCGGATCCGAACCTGGTCCACGCCAAGCATCTCTATGACGAGATGATGGGACCGGACGCGCCGGATTTTGGTGCCGCTTCCGATGGCGATGGCGACCGCAATTTGATCATCGGCAAGGGCGTCTTCGTCACCCCGTCGGATTCGGTGGCGATGCTCGCCGCCAATGCCCGCCTGGCGCCCGGCTACAAGGACGGGCTGAAGGGCATCGCCCGGTCGATGCCGACCAGTGGTGCCGCCGACCGCGTCGCCGAAAAACTCGGCATCGGCATCTATGAAACGCCGACCGGCTGGAAGTTCTTCGGCAACCTGCTCGATGCCGGCATGGCGACGATCTGCGGCGAGGAGAGCGCCGGCACCGGCTCCAACCATGTCCGCGAGAAGGACGGGCTTTGGGCGGTGCTGTTGTGGCTCAACATCCTCGCGGCACGCGGCGAAAGCTGCAAGCAGGTCGTCACCGAGCACTGGGCGGCCTATGGGCGCAACTACTATTCGCGCCACGACTATGAAGAGGTCGAGAGCGACCGCGCCAACGCGCTGGTCGACGAACTCAGGGCTAAGCTCGGTTCGCTGCCCGGCACCAGCGTGCGCGGCCTGAAGATCGCCAAGGCCGACGACTTCGCCTATCACGACCCGGTCGATGGTTCGACCAGCGAGCACCAGGGCATCAGGATACTGTTCGAAGGCGGCTCGCGCGTCGTCTTCCGGCTCTCCGGCACAGGCACTTCCGGAGCGACGCTGCGCGTCTACATCGAGCGCTACGAGCCGGACAAGGCCCGGCACGATCTCGACACGCAGGCGGCACTCGCCGATCTTATCGCCGCCGCCGACGACATTGCCGGCATCAAAAGCCACACCGGGCGCAACAAGCCGAGCGTGATTACTTGAGGGTGGTGCCTTGGCGATTGGCCGAAACGCTCAATGTTTCGTCATCCACGGGCGGAGCAAGGAGCGAAGCGACGCGGCGCAGACCCGAGGATCCATGCCGTGACGTTAAGGCGTTGCCACGGTGCAGAATTCTGATCCGCCGCGCTCTTCGGCTAAGGTCACGGCATGGATCCCAGGGTCTCCGCGACGGAGCTTCGCTCCTGCTTCGCCCTGGGATGACGAAGTCGGGGAGGCCTCGGCTAATCTCCAACGTTTGCGCCGTGCTTCAGGGCCGGTACTCATGACCCAGCTCGGCGCCACCATCGCTCCCGAAGGCATCCGGTTCGCCGCCTGGTCCTCGTCGGCTCGTCGCCTTTGGGTCTCGATCTTCGACGAGCACGGAAACCGTGAACTCGACCGGCTGGAACTGAAACCGGAAGGCGAGGGGGTGTATGCGCTCTTCGTTTCCGGCCTTGCGGCGGGCACAAGGTATGGCATTCGTGCCGACGGCGACTATGCGCCTGAACGTGGCCTGTGGTTCGATCCGGATAAGCTGCTTACCGATCCCTACGCCATCGAGATCGACCGCCCCTATGCCTATCACTGGCGGCTCGCAGCGCGGCGCAATGAGGGTGCCGATACCGCGCTGCTGATGCCCAAGACTGTGGCGAAAGCCTTGCCCACTGTCCCTGTGCTGCCGCCGCTGTTCCGTCCGGGCGGCCTGGTCTACGAGCTGAATATCCGCGCCTTCAGCAAGCTGCATCCGGATGTGCCCGAAGCGCAGCGCGGCACCATCGCGGCGCTTGCCCACCCTGCCATCATCGCGCATCTGAAGCGCCTCGGCGTCTCCGCCGTAGAACTGATGCCGGTGACGGCGTCAATCGACGAACGGCATCTGCCGCCGCTCGGCCTGAGCAACGCCTGGGGCTACAACCCCGTCACCTTCATGGCGCTCGATCCGCGCCTCGCGCCGGGCGGCCTCGCCGAATTGCGCGATACGGTCGCGGCCCTACGCAAAGCCGGCATCGGCACCATTCTCGACCTCGTCTTCAACCACACGGGCGAGAGTGATCGGCTGGGCCCGACGCTGTCGCTGCGCGGGCTCGACGCCCAGGCCTACTATCGGCACCAGCCGGACGGCCGGCTGGCCAACGACACCGGCACCGGCAACACCGTTGCCTGCGATCATCCGGTGGTGCACGAGATGGTGCTCGACACGCTCCGCCACTTCGTCCGCCACGCCGGCGTCGACGGCTTCCGCTTCGATCTGGCGCCGGTGCTGGGCCGCGTTGACGGCAGGTTTGATCCCGCGGCGCCCTTGCTCGCGGCGATCGCCGGCGATCCCGTCCTTGCAGATCGCGTCTTGGTCGCCGAACCCTGGGACATCGGTCCCGACGGTTATCAGCTCGGCAATTTCCGGCCACAATACCTCGAATGGAACGATCGCTACCGTGACGATGTCAGGCGCTTCTGGCGCGGCGATGCCGGCGCGGTCGGCGCGCTGGCGACGCGGCTCGCAGGGTCGTCCGATGTGTTCGGCAGGGATAGCCAACCTGCCAGCCGCACGGTCAATTTCATCGCCGCCCATGACGGCATGACGCTGGCCGACATCGTCGCCTATGAGCGCAAGCACAACGCGGCCAATGGCGAGCAGAACCGCGATGGCCACAATGAGAACCTGTCCTGGAACAATGGCGCCGAGGGCGAGACGGACAATGCGGCGATCACCAAGGCGCGCTTCGACGATCAATGCGCTCTGCTTGCCACGCTGTTCGCCTCGCGTGGCACCATTATGCTGACCGCCGGCGATGAATTCGGCCGCACCCAGCGGGGCAACAACAACGCCTACGCGCAGGACAATGCCATCACCTGGCTCGACTGGGCCGGACGAGACCAGGCGCTGGAGCGCTACGCATCGGCGCTCGGCATGCTTCGCCGCACCATTCCGGCCTTGGCCGACACGCATTTCCTCACGGGAGAACCGGCCGATGGCATCCCCGACGTCGCCTGGTTGGCCGAGACCGGCATGCCGCTTGCCGAGGCGGACTGGAACGACCCCGCCCGACATCGCCTCGTCATGCTATTGGGCGATGCTGGCGGCGGCCGCCTTGCCGTCATCATCAACGGCGATCGTCGCCAATGCGTCTTCACCTTGCCGGAGCGGGAAGGCTTCCGATGGCAGCCGGCGATCGAGACGCAGGCGATCGATCTTGCGCGGCCGCTGCCGGGTCGCAGCGTCCATTTCATGGCAGAGCATCGGACCGAAAAGTGGCAACCGGTTTTCGGGCAATCCGATGCGAAAAAATAGTTCGCGCCAGGCCGCAAAAGGCTGCGCCAGGAAGGGTTCGTGATGGCCGACGACAATGCGGGGCGGGGGGCCGAATGGTGGCGCGGCTGCGTCATTTATCAGGTCTATCCCCGTTCCTTCCAGGACACGACCGGCGACGGCAGCGGCGATCTCAGAGGTATCACCACGCGGCTTGCCCATATCGCCTCGCTTGGCGTCGATGCCGTCTGGCTGTCGCCCTTCTTCAAGTCGCCGATGGCCGATATGGGCTATGACGTCTCAGACTATCGCGACGTCGATCCGATGTTCGGTTCGCTGGAGGAATTCGACGCTTTGGTCGCCGAAGCGCACCGGCTCGGACTGAAGGTCGTCATCGACCAGGTCTTGTCGCACTCATCCGACAAGCATGAATGGTTCATCGAAAGCCGTGCCAGCCGCGACAATCCCAAGGCTGACTGGTACGTCTGGGCCGATACCAAGCCCGACGGCAACGCGCCCAACAACTGGCTGTCCGTCTTCGGTGGGCCGGCCTGGGAGTGGGATTCGACCCGCCGGCAATATTACATGCACAATTTCCTCGCCTCGCAGCCCGACCTGAATTTTCACAATCCGGAAGTCCAGGATGCGCTGCTCGACACGGTGCGCTTCTGGCTTGAGCGTGGCGTCGACGGTTTCCGGCTCGACACGGTCAACTACTATGTCCACGACCGCTGGCTGCGCAGCAATCCGCCTCTGGCATCGAGCGTCGCCGGCACCAATGGCGAGACCAACACCTACCTCTACCAGGAGCATCTGTTCGACAAGACGCAGCCGGAAAACCTGGCCTTCCTCAGGCGCTTTCGCGCGCTGCTCGACGAGTATCAGGACCGCGCCGCCGTCGGTGAAATTGGTGATGAGGGGCGCTCGCTGCAGACGCTGGCCGCCTACACCTCAGGCGGCGACAAGCTGCAGATGTGCTACACCTTCGATCTACTCGGTTCGCAGTTTTCGGCGGCGCATGTGCGCGGCTGCGTCGAAGCCTTCGAGCATGCGGTCGCCGACGGCTGGGTCTGCTGGGCGTTTTCCAATCACGACGTGGTGCGCCATGTCAGCCGCTGGACAGGGCCTGACGGCGATGCCGACGCGGTGGCCAGATTCTCGATCATGTTGCTCGCCTGCCTGCGCGGCTCGATCTGCCTCTATCAGGGCGAGGAGCTTGGCCTGGAGGAGGCGGAGCTTGCCTATGAGGATCTGCGCGACCCCGTCGGCATCCGCTTCTGGCCAGGGGTGAAGGGCAGGGATGGCTGCCGCACGCCGATGGTCTGGGAGGCCGGCGCCGACAATGCGGGTTTCTCAACGGGCAAGCCCTGGCTGCCGGTCCCGGCCAGCCATCGCGCCCGCGCCGCCGATGTGCAGAACGACAACGAGCAATCGGTGCTGTCCGCCTACCGCTCCACGCTCGCCTTGCGCAGGCGCCATCCAGCGCTGGTCGGCGGTTCGATCCGCTTTCTCGACGCCGAGGGCGACGTGCTCGCCTTCATCCGCGAAGGCGACGGGCAGAGGCTGCTCTGTGTCTTCAATTTCGCTGGGGAGCCGGCGGATTGGCCCTTGCCGCTGGACATCGGCGCTGTCGCACCTTTGGATGGCACCGCTGCTGTTGGGGATGAAGCGCTTTTGCTGCCGGCTCTCGGTTGCTTCCTTGGTCGGCTCGACTGATGGCGGATCGGCCAGGCGATCCGCCTGGCCACAAATGCCTACTGTACAAGCACCGCCCGTCCGCAGGTCGCCCCGGTGACACGCACATCGGCCTGGCCAACACCGACACCCAGGGCCGACAGCACATTGTAGAGCAAGTCGTCGACGGGCGCCGTTACACCGTTGAGCAGCGTCACCACCGCCGGCTTGACCGTTCCGAGCAGGGCGGTGAGATCGATGCCGAGACCAAGCACATTGGCCGAAAGCGACAGGTTGTTGACCAGCGACGTGGTCAGCGACTGCGAGATGTTGCGCGTCGAAACGGTCTTCACCGTCTTGTTGGCGATGTCAGTCGCATTGAAGGTCAGGGTTTGCGGGCTGTTGTTGGTGATCGCGGTCGCGGCGGAGCCCATCACCTGGATCAAGGGAATGTTGATCAGCAGCAGATGGAGGCTCACATCGGCGATCTCGGCGTCGGTGAAGGTCTGCGGCTGGCTGAAATCGGCGAAGCCGGAGGGATTGTTGCTGTTGGCCAGGTTCAACTGGGCAATGCCGGGGTGTGCGGCGATGGAAACGCTGATGCTGGAGGGGCCGGTCGGACAGGAGATGTCGGTCAGCTTGGCCTCGGCGTAGGCGACTTCCACATTGAGCGGCAGATTGACGGCCAGCAGGCTGATGCCGCCGCCGAGACCTGGTGTGCCGACACCGACGGAGGCCGTTAGTTTGATGCGCGTCTGGGCTGTCCGCACGGTAGTGCCTATGCCATCGATCGCCAGCCAGGGTGAGGATTGCGCTGGCTCGCCAATGGCGATGTTGAGCTGGGTGTTGAGCAGCCCCGGGATGGTGGCGCCGAGATTGACCGCGGCCTGGTTGGTGCCGTTCGCCAGCACGGCGGCGGCGGTCAGCATCCCCATGGCGCTTGCGTCGACACCGAGGCCGGACGGCTGTTGACCGAGGCCCACGCTGCCGACGGACCCGAGGTCGATAAGGCTGCTGAGCGGGATCTTGACCGTGCTGGTCGACTTGGAGGCGATGGTCTGCAGGGCGACCTTGGCCGTATTGCCGAGGCCGGGAACATTGGCCATGGCCGTGGCGATCTGGCCGACTGTCGCCTTCGAGGCCAGCACGTCCGAATAGGTGCCGGCCGTGATGTTCAGCTGTGTGGCGAGCGCACTGACGAAGGAAAGCACGCTGACATCGGCGGAGATCAGCCCGTTATAGTCCATGACGCTGAGCGAGATGTTGCCGCCAAGAAGTCCGCTCAGCAAAGCGTTGAGGATGCCGCCATTGACGCTGAGCAGTCTCGATCCGACCGAGAAAGTCGCCTGCGGCGTCATGCTGGCCGTGGCTTGGGTGCCGATGACCGGAGTGGGGATGAGCGAGCTCGCGAAATAGCGGGCTGGGATTTTCGTCAGCGTGACACGCACCGCATTGTACGGTGTTACGCCCGCCTGGAAGCGCTGGGTGACATTGGTGGTCGACGAGGCGTATCGGCCTTTCGTCACCGTTACCACCGTCTTCCCGACAGCCGGGGCAATGGTCTGGCCCGAAGCCTGAACGACGACGCCCGGCATGCCGTTGTCGGTGAGCGTGGTGACGACCGCCGTGTTGACATTGTTGATGTTCGAGGCGGCGGTAATCGCTGCCAGATCGACCATCGCCTGGGCTTGCCGGCGCTCGGTGTAGATTGAGGCCTCATCGATGGCCACCGCGGCCAACGCCAGCGCGACCGGCGCGCTCAGGGCGGTCATGACGGCGAAGTTCGCCTTCTTGTCGACCAGCAGACGCTGGGCGATCCGGCCGATCTTGGTGCGCGCGCGCAGCAACATTCAGATACCTCCGACCCTGATCGTCGACTGGCGCGTGATCGTGGTCCCCGGCATGGCTATGCCCGGGAACAGATTCCAGATCGGCAGGTTGCGCGCATCGTATGAGATCGACACCACGAACTGGCTGCCATCGGCCACGCTGTCATTGGCCTGGTAGGTCAGTTTGCTGGCGTCCACGAACGGGTAGCCACCGGCATTGTTGGTAAGGTAGCTGGCCACCAGCGTCTGCCGCTCGGTCTGGTTCAACCCGGCGATGGCCGTCCGCGCGGCATCCGCCGCGATCTGCTGGATCGAGTTGGCAGCGCCAAAATAAATGCCGTACGCAACCATTCCGAGTAGAAGAAGGATAAAAAGTGGCGATAGCAGAGCGAATTCGACCGCCGAAGTTCCCGAATTATCTGTTCGGAACGCGCGCCTTCGGACCCTGGAAATGAGGTTCTGAACCATGCTGCCAGCATGCCAAATTTCGCATGCAGAAAGCGAAAACTCCAGGCACAACCGGGGGATGTGTGCGATTGAAAATGATGCTCTAATTTAGCCGTTGCTTCTTCGATTCTGAGGATTGACTTAGGGTCAATCAGTACTCGGTTGAAAAGAGCTTACCTCCTGTCTAGTCTCCTGCCACCAGCTGCCGGAGGGAACCGGCGGCGCGCTCAAAGGAACCAGGCATCGGTTCCGGGGCGTCAACACGAAAAGGCGCGCCAACGGCTGCGCCGACAGGGAGAACTTCATGCTGAAAAACATGCTGAAGGCGACGGTATTCGCCACCACCATGGCGGTAGCCGCCGGCGCATTCTACACGCCGGCTTTCGCCGAGAGCGTCTACAACAGGGGCACCGCCGCCGAATCGGAATCGGTCGACCCGCACAAGACCTCGACGGTCTATGAAGCCAATGTGCTGCGCGACCTGTTCCAGGGCCTGGTCATGCAGGACGAGAAGGCCAACCTCATTCCGGGCGCCGCCGAAAGCTGGACGGTATCGGATGACGGCACCGTCTACACCTTCAAGCTGCGCAAGGACGGCATGTGGTCGGACGGCAGCCCGGTGACGGCGGACGACTTCGTCTACGCCTTCCACCGGCTGGAAGACCCGGCGACCGGCGCCGAATACGCCTCGATGCTGTATCCGGTGAAGGGTGCGGAGGATTTCAACACCAAGAAGGGCAAGCCCGAGGACATGGGTGTCAAGGCGATCGACGCCAACACCCTGGAAGTGACGCTCAAGGCGCCGACGCCTTACTTCCTGGAGATGCTCACCCATCAGGCTACCTACCCGGTCAGCAAGGCCTCGATCGAAAAGCTCGGCGCCGACTGGATCAAGCCCGGCAATCTCGTCTCGAACGGCGCCTATACGCTGGCCGAATGGGTTCCCAACGACCACATGAAACTGGTCAAGAATCCGAAATTCTGGGACGCTGCCACCGTCAAGTTCGACGTGGTCAACTACATCCCGACCGAAGACCGCTCCTCGGCGATGAAGCGCTTCGAGGCCGGCGAACTCGACAGCTATGACGATCTGCCGACCGAACAGCTCGCCGACCTCAAGACCAAGTTCGGCGCCCAGATCCATGTCGGCCCGTACCTCGGCACCTACTACTACGCGATCAAGACCGACAAAGCGCCGTGGAACAATCCCGAACTGCGCACCGCCATCTCGATGGCCATCGACCGCGACTTCATCGCCGAAAAGGTCTGGCAGAACTCGATGCTGCCCGGCTATTCGATGGTGCCTCCCGGCATCGAGGGCTACACGCCGGCAATGGCCAAATACGCCGACATGCCGCAGATCGACCGCGAGGACGCGGCCAAGAAGATCCTCGAGAAACTCGGCTATACACCCGAGCATCCGCTGAAGATGGAAATCCGCTACAACACCTCGGAGAACCACAAGAACACCGCGGTGGCCATCCAGGAACAGCTGAAGCCGCTCGGCGTCGACGTCACACTGCTCAACACCGACACCAAGACCCACTATTCCTTCCTCGAGCAGAAGGGCGACTACGACGTGGCACGTGCCGCTTGGATCGCCGACTACAAGGACCCGGAAACCTTCCTCGGCATCTCGCGCAAGGCGAGCGGCAACAACTACTCGAACTACAACAGCCCGGCCTATGAAGCGGCCATGGACAAGGCGGCGGCCGCCGGCGGCAAGCCCGAAGAGCGCATGAAGGAGCTCTCCGAGGCCGAGCGCATCCTGATCGACGATGTCGGCCAGATTCCGCTTCTCTACTACAGCTACCACGATATCGTGTCCTCGAAGCTGCATGGCTTCGTCGACAATGTGATGGATGTCCATCCGTCGCGCTTCGTCAGCAAGGACTGATCCCTGGCCAAGCCGCCGCGCCCTGAGAGGCGCGGCGGTGCTGGTTTGCCATCGCATCGGCCCGGGACGCGGAATCGTTTTTCGGAAAATCCGGTGCGAAGATTTGAAGGCTGGAGCATAATCATCCAACTGGATGGGCGTGTTCCGGATCAAGCGGGGCACCGATGCTGCGATATGTATTCCGGCGGCTTTTGACCGCCATACCGACGCTGTTCGTCATCGTGACGATGGCGTTCTTCCTGATGCGCGTCGCGCCAGGCGGCCCCTTCAACCAGGAGCGAGGGCTGAGCCCCGAGATCAAGGCCAACCTTGAAGCCCAGTTCGGCCTCAACGATCCGCTCTGGCTGCAATATGTCCACTATCTCGGCAATCTGTTGCGCGGCAATTTCGGCCCGAGCTACAACATGCCGGACTTCACCGTCACCGAACTGTTCGCCAAGGGCCTGCCCATTTCCGTCCAGCTCGGTGCCTCGGCGCTGATCCTGGCGCTGCTGCTGGGTTCCGTGCTCGGCACCATTGCCGCGCTCAACCAGAACAAGCTTGGCGACTATACGGTGATCGCGCTGGCCACCGCCGGCAGCACCATCCCGACCTTCGTCATCGCGCCGGTGATCCAGCTGCTGTTCGGACTGACCTGGAAGCTCCTGCCGATCGGCGGCTGGGGCGACGGCGCCTTCATCAACAAGGTCGGACCGGTGCTGACGCTCGCCCTGCCGCAGATCGCCATCGTTGCCCGCCTGATGCGTGGGTCGATGATCGAATCGCTGCGCTCCCATCACATCCGCACGGCGCGCGCGCTCGGCCTTTCCGACTGGTCGGTGGTGGTCAAGCATGCGCTGCGTGGCGCCATCCTGCCGATCGTCTCGTTCACCGGCCCGGCGGCGGCGGCGCTTTTGACCGGGTCGGTCATCGTCGAGACGATCTTCTCCATTCCCGGCGTCGGCCGGTATTTCGTCGATGCCGCGCTCAACCGCGATTATACGCTGGTGATGGGGACTGTGGTGGTGATCGCCATCTTCACCATCGTCTTCAACCTGATCGTCGACGTCATGTACGCGGTCGTCGACCCGAGGGTGCGCTATGACTGACATCGCAGCCACGGCTCCCGCCATCGTTGGTCGTTCGCTCTGGGGCGATGCTTGGGCGCGCCTAAAGGCCAACCGCGCCGCCATGTTCAGCCTCTACTATCTCGCCTTTATATCAGTCATCAGCGTGTTCGGGCCCTGGTTCGTGCCGCACCAGTACACGACCATCTATGCCGACTATGTGCGCATGCCGCCAAGCCTGTCGGCCTATCCCAAGCCCGACATGATCGAAACGGCGCTCACCGAAGCGATCAAGCGAATGCGGGTCGACATCAAGGAGTGGCATCAGGAGGGCAGTCAGGTCTTCGTCACCGTCAAGTCGACCAAGCCGATCGATGACCGCAACATCCGCTACCTCGACCGGTCCGATGCCTTTGACGACACCAAGATCGAGAACAAATCGCCCGACGGTCTGGAAGTGACTATGAGCGCGTCGGTCAAGCAGCAATATTTCCTGTTCGGCACCGACAACACCGGCCGCGATCTTCTCTCACGCACGCTCATGGCCGGGCGCATCTCGCTGGCCATCGGCTTGCTTGCCGGCGTCGTGGCGGTGGTGATTGGCGTGATCTATGGTGCTGCCGCCGGCTTTTCCGGCGGCAAGATCGACGAGGTGATGATGCGCATCGTCGATGTGCTCTATTCCTTGCCGTTCATCTTCTTCGTCATCATGCTGGTGGTGTTCTTCGGCCGCAACTTCGTGCTGATGTTCCTGGCCGTGGGTGCGGTGCTGTGGCTCGACATGGCGCGCATCGTGCGCGGGCAGGCGCTGTCGATCCGCCGCCAGGAATATGTCCAGGCGGCGGAAGCCATGGGTGTCGGCCAGCGCGGTATCCTGCTGCGCCACGTCATCCCCAATCTGCTCGGCCCGGTGGTGATCTACATGACGCTGCTGGTACCGCAGGTCATCATCCTGGAGAGTTTCCTGTCATTCCTCGGCCTCGGCGTGCAGGAGCCGATGACCAGCTGGGGCGTGCTGATTTCGGTCGGCGCCAAGAACATCGGCACCGCCAACTGGCTGCTTCTGTTCCCCGCCTTCTTCCTCGTCTCGACGCTGTTCGCGCTCAATTTCGTCGGCGACGGCCTGCGCGACGCACTTGACCCAAGGGATCGATAAAGATGGGGATCGCTGACATGGCCACTCCCGAAACGATCCTCAGCGTCAAGGACCTGCGCGTCCGCTTCCGCACGCTCGACGGCGCCGTGGAAGCGGTGAAGGGCATCAACATCCACGTCAATGCGGGCGAGACCGTTGCCGTGGTCGGCGAGTCCGGCTCCGGCAAGAGCCAGACGATGATGGCGGCGATGAGCCTGCTGGCCTCGAACGGTGAGGCGACGGGCCATGTCGACTATCGCGGCCGCAACCTTCTGACGCTGAGCAAATCCGACCTGAACAAGGTCCGCGGCGCCAAGATCAGCATGATCTTCCAGGAGCCGATGACCTCGCTCGATCCGCTCTATTCGATCGGCAACCAGCTGATCGAACCGATCCGCCGGCATCGCGGACTGAATGCCGCCGAGGCACGCGAGGAGGCGCTCAAGCTCTTGCGGCTCGTGCATATTCCCGATCCTGAGCGGCGGATGAAATCCTATCCGCACGAAATGTCGGGTGGCCAGCGCCAGCGCGTGATGATCGCCATGGCGCTCGCCAACGATCCCGACATACTGATCGCCGACGAACCGACGACGGCACTCGACGTCACCATCCAGGCGCAGATCCTGATGCTGCTGGCCGAACTGCAGCGCAAGCTCGGCATGGCGATTGTTTTCATCACCCATGATCTCGGCATCGTCCGGCGCTTCGCCGACCGGGTCTATGTCATGCGCCAGGGCGAGGTCGTCGAGGAGGGGGAGGCGGAAGCCATCTTCGTCAACCCGCAGCACGCCTACACCAAGATGCTGCTGGCGGCCGAGCCGACAGGCACCAAGGCGCCGCCGCCGGCCAATGCGCCCGTGGTGCTCGAAGGCCGGAATGTCGAAGTCACATTCAAGATTGGCGGGGGCTTCCTTGCCGGCGAGCCGCTGATGCTGCGTGCTGTCGATGACATTTCGATCCGGCTGCAGCGCAACCAGACCATCGGCATTGTCGGCGAATCCGGCTCGGGCAAATCCACGCTCGGCCGCGCTCTGCTGCGGCTGCTGCCCAGCGATGGCTTGATTCGTTTCGGCGATCGCGACATTTCCACCGCCGACCGGCAGCAGATGCGGCCGCTGCGGCGCCAGATGCAGCTTGTCTTCCAGGATCCGTTCGGCTCGTTGTCGCCACGCATGACCGTCGGCCAGGTCATCACCGAAGGGCTGCTGGTACATGAGCCCAATCTTTCGGGCAAGCAGCGTGACCAGCGCGCGGTCGAGGCCTTGCTCGAGGTCGGCCTCGATCCCAACGCCCGCAACCGTTACCCGCATGAATTCTCCGGTGGCCAGCGGCAACGCATCGCCATTGCCCGCGCCATGATCCTGAAGCCCAAAATGGTGGTGCTGGACGAGCCGACCTCGGCGCTCGACCGTTCGGTGCAGAAACAGATCGTCGAACTGCTGCGCAAGCTGCAGGCCGACCATGAACTGTCCTACCTCTTCATCAGTCACGACCTGTCGGTCGTGCGCGCCATGGCCGACTACATCATCGTCATGAAGCAGGGCAAGATCGTCGAACAGGGGCCGACCGAGGCGATCTTCAGCAATCCGCAGCACGTTTACACGCAGACGCTGATGGCCGCAGCGATCGATGTGACGCGGTTCCGGTTGAGCGCCTGAGACGTCATATCAGGTAAGGCAATCATCGTGACTGTTCGCTTAGCCCGCTGACCTCGGGCACCTGCGCGCTCGCGCAGCGGCAATGGCATCCTGCTGCTGTTTCAGCCGCTCGATCCTGGCTGTTTCGCGGTTGGCCACCGCGGTTTTCACACGCGAGCCACCAAGCAGCCACCGCGGAACACTGGTGTTGGCGACCTTGCCGCGCGTGATCGCGGTTTGCGAGATTTCGCCGGCGTTTTGACCCAGCGCGCTGTTGAGCTCGGTACAGCTCATGCTGTCGTACTTCGCCGGATCGGCCGTCCTGCCGATCGACGAGCAGCCGGCAACCAGAAACAGCGCTATGACAAGAGCGGGTGCCGAGGCTGTCGTTGAAATCAAATTCATGTCCACATCCGGCTCGCCAGTTTCACCGGCTTCATCATATCCACCGAACCATCTGGAGCCGACGATTATTTCGTCAACGATGCGCTCGCGACGGAACCTGTGGCCGCCTGAACACAAGGTTTCCAGCCGATACGGGAACGTTCTCGGCCACTCGAAGTTGGTATCCGTCGAGTGTCTAAATTCAATCACTGGAAACGGAGAGAGTCGTCTCGGTTGATGCCGGGGCGGCTTTTCGTCACCTAGGGGCGCACTTTCGGCGGCCTAAATTGGTTGTGGCAACCCGCCTCGTCCTGCGCCTTTCATCCAGTCTCGAATTCTCATGCTGCTTCGGCGATGAATGCGGTGGGAGTGCAACCGCCGAGTACTGCTTGGACGATGTCGGTTGCATTTTCATCAACATGCGCCGTCACCAAGACGATCCCGTCGGCAACGCTCCGATCATCTGGCGTTGCCGGAGTGGTGATGAATGCGCCGAGCAACCCGCCGGCACAGACCGCACAAACCAGTGCTGTTGCCGGTAGTCCTGCCGGAATAGGACTGACGCCGCAAACGGCCATGGCGCTCAGGCAGGCCAATGCCGCACCGACCGTACCAAGGACGACACTCGGGGACCTCAGAACTGTGACTTCGTCCCGGTAGGGCCCGATAATGGCAATCTGAACGCGAGGAACACCGACCGCCACCAACTCTCCAGCAACCCGGGCTGCTTCAGCATGGGAATCAAAAAGCTTGCTGATTGTCCGCATGGTCTCAGGGCGTTTTCTTGTCGAGCAACGTGTCGGTAACGAAGGACGCGGCGATTAAATCGTCATGGTCAATGCTGCCCCGTCCGTCCTCCATCATGGCCGCGACCCTTTGGAAGGTCTTCATTTCGCTCATGGTAATTCTGGCATGCTGCATTCTGGTCCTAAGGTCCGCTACGCGCGTTCCCAAGGCATCGGATCTTATGGCCTCAATGTTAGACATGGTGACGTTCATCCACTTCCGCTCATGTAATTATCTTCGGGTCCAGCAATCGAACAGGGCCGCAGCACAAACGTTCCCGGGCTGGCCTTCGGTCTAGTGGATCCCAGACTTTAGTCTGGCCGCAAAATGCAATGGTCTTACCTATGGTGCTGTTCGGAACGGCCACTGTTCGTAGCCGTTGTCCACCGCACGTCAGGAGGAAGTTGATGGACAAGAGTGTTGGCCAAGCGCGCTGGTTGCTCGCACTGATCTTCGCTGTGGCCATCACTTTCATGGCGATTGGAATGACCCATGGCTGACCATCGGAAAGATCGAGCACGAATGTTTTGCAGATCGGCGCAGCTACGTCCCTTCCTGCGCTGATAGGGTTCGCTCGCCGCGCCCGTGTGGCGAGCGAACCCTAAATATCAATAGGTCGTTGACGTGTGAGTGCGGGCCCACTCCAAAAAATCTTGGGCAGGCCCGGCTACAAAGAGCCGAGCCTTCGGCGTCGATCAATAGCCGTTGTTTTCGATCACCACGGAGCGATGGTGATGGTGCCTGGAGACGGCGCCCGTGACGATGACGGTATCCGGACGATGGTGCCGGCGGCCGTGATCGTAGAACGCGACGGTGCCGTGGTGACGGTGATGCAGACGCTGGCCGTCCTCGTTGATGATCTTGACGTTGCTGTGGTGACGATGGTGGGTCTTGATGATGACGTCGGTCTGTGCCGCCGAAGCGATAGCCGGCAATCCGACGGAAAGCGCCAAAGCGCATATGATCATTGATTTCATTGCAATTTCTCCACTATCTTGATTTGCCCTTCGCTGGATAACTGCCGCTGGCCTCTTTGGTTCCGGGCTGTCCCAGGACAGTCTCCGAGGCCTCCGGAAAGTCGAAGGACGGCTATGGCTTCGCTAAGGCTGAGAAGGGGCGGCCTCTCGCTGACGGTACTTGCAAAGAACGAAGTGGCTCGATGCATCGGTCGTGCCCGCATCGGGCAACACGACGATCTGTGCCCAGAAATCGCAATATCGGGCTATCGCTTCCGGCACCTCTTTGGTGCTCATGCCGGAGATAGTGGCGACATCGCCGTCTCTACAGTTGGTCTTTCCGGACAGCTGGGCTGACGCCGCCACGATTTCGCATGACCGCTCGTTGTCCGCGTGGGAGGGAGCGCAATGGCAGGCAAGCGCAAATGCTGCTGTGAGAACCAGTTTTTCCATGGCGGCTCCAGCCATCACCGGCAGTCCCTCAGGAGAGAGCATGCGCCATCGCTAATATAAAGGCAATTCAACAGGCCCTTTGCTCGATCTTGCTCATGCGATGGAACATTAGGTGAGTCTAATTGTTCTGTCCTCACAGCCGACGCCATCGGCAGAAGATCAGCCGGGCAAAGGCTGATCGGCTCGCGTTTCTCCACCAGAGGCGCGAGCTTTTCCAGGCAACAGGAGAAGGATCATGAACAATATAATTTGGCTCGTTGGAGCGGTGGTCATCGTACTAGTGATATTGAGCTTCTTCGGCCTGCGATAAGCTCGACGTCCGATATGCCTATGGACCCCTCATCGGAAGATGACCAGCCCAAGCGGACACTGCGAAAGCGCCGCAGGCTATCAGCCGAAGGCCGAAACGATGGCAGGGAGTTCGTCGCCCCTTTTCCACCTGAAGACAGGAGCTTCCGCGTCTGGTTCCTGTCCAATGAAACAGGCATCAGCGTCGACCAGGCCAGCGAACTTGTCGACAGGATCGATACGGATGGCGCGGCGTTGTTGAACGCCGCGCGACGGATGAAAATTCATGTGCAATGACTGATAAACTGCAGCCGGTTACGTCGTCTGCGTTTTCAACAGCCCACTTTGCAGTGCGTTGGCGACAAAGGGAAGGGCTGCGCCAAGACGGCCGCTCATCTCGCCATATTTTCAAGTGTGATATCAGTTTAAGCGCCAAAGTCGGGATGCGCTAACACGTTGTTTTTCTGGTCGGAGTGGCAGGATTTGAACCTGCGACCCCCTCGTCCCGAACGAGGTGCGCTACCAGGCTGCGCTACACTCCGTGACCAGTCGGCGGGCTTATAGCCGCCACACTTCATTCCTGCAAGCGGCAATGGCAGCACTTCTGTCGCATTTCATCAGCTTTCGCCGCGCAGGCCGCTGGCGCCCCAGTTAAATGCGCGCGCCCAGTCGGCAAAACTGTGCCAGCGGACTTCAGGGAATTGCTTGTGCAAGGCAGCGATGTCGACGTCGTAGCCGACTCGGTCGAACCATTCGAACATCAGCGCCGCGTCTTCGCTCTGCTGGCGGGCAGCATCAATCGGGATCTCCTGATAGCGGATCGGGCGGCCGATGGCATCGGACAGGATTTTCGCCTGCTCCTCGCCGGACAACTCATCCCCGGCGAAATCGAAACGCTTGCCGAACACCTGTTCCCGCCGTTCCGCGAGCGCCGCGACGAAAGCGCCGATATCGGCCAGCGCGACCAGTTGGAGGACACGCTTCGGCGGCATGGCGAAGGCATGAGTGCCCTGGCTGAGCGCGCCAATCGACCACGGCGCGACGGCATTCTCCATGAAGGCAACCGGCGCGCTGATCGTATAGGGGATGCCGAGCTGCCTGACATGCTGCTCGACCCGGTATTTGCTTTCGAAATGCGGAATGCCGGTCTGCTTGTCGGCGTCGGCAACCGACGAATAGATCAGGTGCCCGATGCCGGCTACCTTCGCCGCATCGGCGGCAAGGATCCCCTGGCGGGTTTCTTCCTCGAGGCCGGCCTCGTAGCTGTTGCCCATCAGGAACATGGCGTCGACGTCTTTTGCGGCCTTCACGACGGAGGCGGCGTCGGCGAGATTGCCGGCCACGACTTCGGCGCCCGCCGCAGTCAGTTGCCGCGCGGCTTCGCTGTCCGGCTTGCGCGTCAGGGCCTTGACGCGATGGCCCCTGGACAACAGGGCACGCGCGACGGCGCCGCCTTGCTGGCCCGTGGCGCCGGTCACAAGAATGCTTCGTTTGCTGGTCATCTCATTTGCTCCATCTTGTTTTGTCTGGAGCAAAATTAGGCTCTGTCGCATTGATGCATAATTGCCTATAATTGGAAAACTTTGTCCCAATCTTGAGCACAATGATTGACCTCAACGATGTCATCGTGTTTGCCCGCGTCGTCGAAGCCGGTAGCTTCACCGCTGCCGCGCGCCTGCTCGCCATGCCAAAGACGACCGTCAGCCGCCGTGTCGCCGCGCTCGAACGTGAGGTCGGTGTGCGCCTGCTGCAGCGCACCACGCGCAGCCTCAACCTGACGGATGCCGGGCGCCTCTACTATGAGCAAAGCAGCCAGGGCCTGCGGACGATCGAGGAGGCGAATCTGCGCCTCGCCGAGGCGAGGGCGGAGCCTTCGGGGACGATCCGCATTTCGGCGCCGGTCGGTTTTGGCGGCCACTTCCTCATTCGCGCCGTGGTCGAGTTTCTGGCGCTGTACCCGAAGACCAATGTCGAACTCCGCCTCACCGACGACAAGCTCAACCTGGTCGAGGACGGCATCGACCTTGCCTTCCGCACCGGGAGACTTGAGGATTCGACGCTGATTGCCCGCAAGATCGGTTCCACGCACAGGTTGCTCTGTGCCAGCCCCGACTATCTGGCACGGCATGGCATGCCGGAAAGCCCGGCCGATCTCGCCCGCCATCGATGCGTCATCGCTGGCCCGTCGGCTTCAGGCGCTCACTGGGTGCTGGACGGACCACAAGGCCAGGAAACCGCCGTTGTCGCCGGACGCTTCGCCGCCAATGAGATGCAGGCGGTGGTGGCGGCCGCAATCGCGGGATTCGGCATCGCCCAATTGCCCCAGCTGATGGCCGAGGGGCTGATCAACGAGGGACGGCTGCGGCGCGTTCTCGACGGCTACACGACGCCGGTCGGCGGCCTGCATGTTCTCTATCCCAGCAGCCGGCACCTTTCACCCCTGGTTAAGACCTTCATCGATCTGGCTGTCGAGCGGATGTCCAATCGGGCAAACGCGGCTTAAGGCATGTCTGCTACGTCAGGCCAACTTCCAAGCGAGACCCGAATGAGCCAGCGCATCGTCAGTTTTGTCATGAGCGGCGGCGTCGGTTCGCGGCTCTGGCCGCTGTCACGCGAGGACAATCCCAAGCAGTTTCACGATTTTTCCGGTGACGGCTCCATGCTGGCCAAGACCTTGCGCCGGCTGACCGCAAGGCCGGCCGGCGAAACGCCGATCTTCCTGATCGCCTCCGAGCGCCATGCCGATCGTGTCCATGCCGACCTGGCCGGCCTCGATCTCGCCGGCGGGGGGCCATTGTTCGAACCCACGGGGCGCAACACCGCCGCCGCGATCGCACTGGCAACGCTGCGCACCTTGTCTGAATTCGGCGACAGCCTGGTGCTGGTCGTGCCGTCGGACCACGAAATATCAACCCCAGGGCAATTCTGGCAGAGCGTCGAGGCAGGCGCCGAGGCGGCGCATGCCGGCCGGCTCGTGGTGTTCGGCATCAAGCCGACGCAGCCCGAAACCGGCTATGGCTATATCGAGGTGGCGCGCGCGCAGGGCGGCATCTTCGACGTCACGCGCTTCGTCGAGAAACCGGACCTTGCGACGGCGCAGACCTATCTCAGAGCGGAAAGCTTCTACTGGAACACCGGCATTTTCCTGTTTCGCGCCGCCGCCATGCGTGACGCGTTCGCCGCTTTCGAGCCCGATATCTGGCGGACCACCGAAGCCGCCTACAAGGCGGCGACATCGGACCTTTCCGGCCTCTATATGCCGCTGGAGCTCTATGAGGCCATCCCCTCGATCTCGATCGACTATGCCATCATGGAACGGGCGCAAGGCATTGCCATGGTGCCGGCCGACTTCCGCTGGAACGATCTCGGCTCCTGGCAATCGCTGCTCGACGTCGGCCCAGCCGACGACCACGGCAATGTCGTCATCGGCGATGTCGTCGCCATTGATTGTGAGAACTCCTACATCCGCAGCGATGGCCGCCTGCTGTCGGCGATCGGCATGAAGGACGTTGCCATCGTTTCGACCGCCGATGCCACTTTCGTCGCACCGGTCAGCCACAGCCAGCACGTCAAGAAGATCGTCGAGCAACTCGAAAAATCCGGCCGGCTGGAAACCAGGTTCACGCCGGCACATGACCGGGTCATCGAAAGCGGCGCCTGGCGGCGGCGTGTGCACCACTGGTTATTTCAGGAGACCTTGCCGCTGTGGTCGACATCGGGCGTCGACGAACGCCATGGCGGTTTCCATGAAGCGCTCGGCTTTGATCGCGCGCCGCTGATGAAACACAAGCGCATGCGCACGATGGCCAGGCAGGTCTATGCCTTCGCGGTCGCCAGCGCGCGCGGCTGGGACGGCCCGGCCGACCGGCTGATCAGCCACGGTATCGAGTTCATGGTCAGGAATGGCCGCACCGACAAAGGCGGCTGGGTGCGCACGCTGCATGTCGACGGCTCCGTCGCCGACGCCACCGAGGATGCCTACGATCATTCCTGCGTGCTGCTCGCGCTTGCGCATGCGCATATGTCTGGCAATCCCGATGCCTTGCGGCTCGGCGAGGAAACCTTCGCGTTCCTCGATGCCCATCTCGAGGATCATCGCATGACCGGCTTCCTCGAAACGTCGGACGGCGAGGGCGAGCGGCGCTCCAACCCGCATATGCATCTGCTCGAAGCCTTCCTGGCCTGGCATCAGGCAACCGGCGAGCGCGCCCATCTGCGCCGCGCGGCACGCATCATCGATCTCTTCCGCAGCCATTTCTTCGACCGGGAAAGCTGGACCCTGGGCGAATATTTCGACGACGAATGGAAGCCGTCAGCCGGCGACAAGGGCGCCTGGACCGAGCCCGGCCATCACTTCGAATGGGCCTCGCTGCTGGTCGATTTCGCCGGACGCAGCGGCCAGGCCGAGTTGAGCGGCTTTGCCAGGAAACTCTATGCCTCGGCCATCGCCAATGGCCTCAACCGCGCCACCGGCCTTGCCTATGGCGCCGTCTCCCGGCAGGGGCTGCCGCTGGACCTGATCTCGCGCAGCTGGCCACAGGCCGAAGCGGTCAAGGCGGCGATCGCGCTGGATGGTTCGGGCGGACCCGATCTCAAGCCGGAGATCGAGGAACGCGTCGGCCGGCTGTTCCGCTGGCACATCGATCCGGCGCCGCTCGGCCTGTGGATCGACCGCATCGACGAGCGTGGCCGCTCGCTGGCGACCGACGTGCCGGCCAGCATCTTTTATCACCTGGTCTGTGCGTTGACCCAGTATCTGGACGGAACGGCGGGGGAGGCGGCTTGACCTCGGCTCAATACGGGCTCGCCACGTCCCCGGTCTCGACATAGACCGACTTCAGCTGCGAATAGAGCGCCAGTGCCGCCAGCGAATTCTCGCGCCCGATGCCGGACTGCTTGAAGCCGCCGAAGGGGATTTCCACCGGCGTCAGATTGTAGGCATTGATCCAGCAGGTGCCGGCCTGCAGCTCGGCGATGACGCGGTGGGCGCGCGGCAGGTCGCGGGTGAAGACACCGGCGGCGAGGCCGAATTCAGTGTCGTTGGCGCGGTCGATCACCTCGTCCTCGCCATCGAATTTCAGCACGCTCATGACCGGCCCGAAAATCTCCTCGCGGGCGATGCGCATCGTGTCGGTGACACCGGTGAAGACCGTCGGCTCGACGAAGAAGCCGCCGGCAAAACCCTGCAGCGAAGGCACGTTGCCGCCACAGGCCAGTGTGGCACCATCCTGCTTGCCGATCTCGATATAGCCGACCACCTTCTCATGCTGCGCCTTCGACACCAGCGGCCCCATCTGCGTCTCGGGGTCGAGCGGATCGCCGATGCGGATTTTTTTCGTCCGCTCGATCAGGCGGTCGACGAAGCGGTCGTGAATGCCGCTCTGCACGAAGACCCGTGTGCCGTTGGAGCAGATCTGGCCGGTGGAGTAGAAATTGCCGAGCATGGCGCCGCCGATGGCGTTCTCGATGTCGGCATCGTCGAAGACGATCAGCGGCGACTTGCCGCCGAGCTCCATCGTCGCGTGCTTCATCTTCGAGCCGGCAAGCGACAGCACCTTGCGGCCGGTCGGCACAGAGCCGGTCACCGAAACTTTTGCCACGACGTCGTGGTCAACGAGGCCCGCGCCAACATCGCCATAGCCCTGCACGACGTTGAACAACCCGTCGGGCAGGCCGGCCTCGCTGTAGATCTCGGCCAGCGCCAGCGCTGAAAGCGGCGTGTTTTCCGACGGCTTGAACACCATGGCATTGCCCATGGCGAGCGCCGGTGCCGATTTCCAGCCGGCGATCTGGATCGGGTAGTTCCAGGCGCCGATGCCGACACAGACGCCGAGCGCCTCACGCCGCGTGTAGGCAAAAGGGCCGCCGAGGTCGACGGCCTCGCCATTATAGGCGGCGACCGCACCGCCGAAATATTCGAGGCAGTCCGCGGCGGAAGGCGCGTCGGCCACCAACGTCTCCTGGATCGCCTTGCCGGTGTCGAGCGTCTCGATGCGGGCGAGGTCGGCATTGCGGGCGCGCAGGATGTCGGCGGCGCGGCGCAGGATGCGGCCGCGCTCGACAGGTTTCAGCCGCGCCCAGGCCGGCTGCGCGGCGCGTGCGGCCTCGATGGCGAGTTCCAGCACGTTCGGCGTCGCCGAGCGCAGGGTGGCGATGACCTCGCCGGTTGCCGGATAGATCACCGGCAGCGGCGCACCGCCTTCGTCCTCTATGTAGCGTCCGTTGACATAGTGCGATGCCGTGGGCTGGGCGCGCATGGGAGTCTCCAAGTGGTCCGACGCCCAAATGGGCGGCTCAATCTATCGGGCAGCTCGATTTGTCGTGTGGATCATGCGCTATCTGTCCGAGGTCTGCCAGCGCGGATTGATCCAGGGTTCCTGGTTGGACGGCGCCAGCGGCGTGCGGCCAAGAATGTGGTCGGACGCCTTCTCGCCCGTCATGATCGACGGCGCGTTGAGATTGCCGTTGGTAACGCGCGGGAAGATCGAGGAATCGGCGACCCGCAGCCCGTCGACGCCGATCACCCGGCATTCCGGATCGACGACGCTCGTCACATCGTCGGCCCGGCCCATCTTGCAGGTGCCGCAGGGGTGGTAGGCGCTCTCGGCATGGTCGCGGATGAAGACATCGAGATCGTCGTCCGATTGCACATGGCTGCCCGGCGAGATTTCCTGACCGCGATAGGCATCGAACGCCGATTGCCCAAAGATCTCGCGAGTCAGCCGGATGCAGTGACGGAACTCCGTCCAGTCGTCCGGATGCGACATGTAGTTGAAGCGGATCACCGGTTTCGCTTTCGGGTCCGGCGAACGCAGCGTCACCGAGCCGCGCGACTTCGACCGCATCGGTCCGACATGCGCCTGGAAGCCATGCGACTTCGCCGCCGCCTTGCCGTCATAGCGCACCGCCGCCGGGATGAAATGGTACTGGATATCGGGGTAGTCGACACCGGCGCGCGAGCGCACGAAGGCCGCCGCCTCGAAATGGTTGGTGGCGCCGAGGCCCGATTTGAAGAACAGCCACTGCGCCCCGATGAGTGCCTTGGAGAACGGGTTCAGCACTGAATTCAGCGTGATAGGCTTGGTCGATTCCTGCTGGATATAAAGCTCCATGTGGTCCTGCAGATTGCGGCCGACGCCGGGCCGGTCGGCCACCACGGCGATGCCGTTTTCCCGCAGATGGTCGGCCGGGCCGATACCCGACAGCATCAGGATCTTGGGCGAATTGATCGAGGAGGCGGCGACGATCACCTCACGTCGCGCCTTAACCACCTGAATCTGTTTGTGAGCTTCGATCTCGACGCCGACGGCGCGTTGATTCTCGATGATCACCCGGCGGGCGAAACCCTTGACCAGGCTAACATTTCTGCGTTTCAGAGCCGGCTTCAGATAGGCTGATGCCGCCGACCAGCGGCGGCCGCCACGAATGGTCTGCTCCATCGGCCCAAAGCCTTCCTGCTTGGAGCCGTTGTAGTCGTCGGTCAGTTCGAAGCCGGCCTGGCGGCCCGCCTCGACGAAGGCGCCGTAGAGCGGATTTTTACGCGAGCCGCGCTGCACATGCAGCGGGCCGCCGTGGCCGCGCCAGCCATCCTCGCCGCCGTCATTGTCTTCCATGCGCTTGAAATAGGGGAGCACGTCGGCAAAGCCCCAACCCGTTGCACCTTCTTCGGCCCAGTGATCGAAATCGCGGGCATGGCCGCGCACATAGACCATGCCGTTGATCGAGGACGAGCCGCCGATGACCTTGCCGCGCGGCGTCGCCAGCACGCGGCCGCCGAGATGCGGCTCCGGCTCGCTGGCAAAGCCCCAGTCGTAAAGGCTCATATTGAGCGGGATCGACAGTGCCGACGGCATCTGGATCAGCGGTCCGATATCGCTGCCGCCGAATTCGATGACGATGACCGAATGCTTGCCGTCTTCCGATAGGCGATAGGCCATGGCCGAGCCGGCCGAGCCGGAGCCGATGATGACGAAATCCGCTTCAAGCATGGTTCATATGCGCCATAAAATCGGCAAGCGAGACATTGCCGCCGGTTGCCACCACAAGGACGGTCTTTCCCGCCACATCCACTTTCCCGCCGAGCAACGCCGCCAGCGACGCCGCGCCCGACGGCTCGAGCACCAGCTTCATGCGCTCGAAGGCGATTCGCATGGCACGCCGCACCGAAGCGTCGTCGACAGTGATGCCGCGAACGCCCGCGGTCTTGACCGCCGCGAATGGCGCATCGCCTGGCCGTCGCGACATCAGCCCGTCGCAGATCGACTTCGGCCCGATCGGCATCGTCTCGATACTGCCATGCGCCAATGACGAGCCCATGCCATTGAAACCTTCCGGCTCGACGCCGATGATCTCTGTCGCCGGCGACAGATAATGGAAGGCAAGCGAAACGCCGCCGATCAGCCCGCCGCCGCCGACTGAGCAGAACAACAGGTCGGCGCTGGCGTCCTTAGCCCCCAGCTGGTCGAGCGCTTCGAGGCCGGCTCCCGCCTGGCCGGCGACGATCTCCGGATCGTCGAAGGGATGCAGCAAGGCCAGGCCTTCGGTCTCGGCGATCTCGCGCGCCTTGGCGGCGGCGACCTCTTCACGGGCGCGCTCGCCATGGTCGGTCAGCACGACGCGCGCGCCGTAGCCCGCGGTCGCGTCGCGCTTGGCCGCCGGCGCATCGATCGGCATGACGATGGTGACCGGAATGCCGAGCGCCTGGCCGGCAGCAGCCAGTCCTTGCGCGAAATTGCCGGAAGAATAGGCGACGACACCCTTCCTCGCTTCGTCGGCCGAAAGCCGCTTCAGCCGCCAATATGCGCCGCGTATCTTGAACGATCCCGCCCATTGCAGCGATTCCGGCTTGATGAAGACGCGGGCAGCACCGGTCTCCCTGGCGAGTGCGGCCGATTCCAGCAGCGGCGTGATCTGCGTCGCCTTGGAGGTGACGGCATAGGCCTGTTTGAGATGGGCCAGCGAGGGGACGAGAAGATCTGTCATCATTCGCCTCGCGGAAACCGTTTCTGCTCTTCGAGCACGTTGAGATCCATATGGTTGCGCATGTAGCGTTCCGAGGCCTTCTGCAGCGGCTGGAACTCCCAGGGGTAGTGCGTGCCGTTGCGCAGCGCCGGATAGACCACCCAGCGCCGCGCCTGGCTGGCCCGCACGGCGGCATCGAAAGCCGCCATGTCCCAGCGTGCGCGGACCTTTTCCAGGAAAGCCGCCACCAGATCGGCATGCGCCGGATCGGCGGCAAGATTGCTCAACTCATGCGGGTCGGCTTCGATGTCATAGAGTTGCGGCGGATCGATCTCGCAATGGACGAACTTGTAGCGGCCGTCGCGGATCGCCACCAATGGTGCGTTGGAGCCCTCGGCGGCATATTCCATCAGCGCCGGCGCCATGCGCTGCTTGCCTTCGAGCAGCAGCGTTAGCGACTGGCCGTCGGTCCATGGCGCGATCGCGCTCATGTCGATGCCGGCGAGGTCGCACAGCGTCGGCGTCACGTCGAGATTGGAGACCGGCGCCTCGATCAGGCCGGCAGGCACGCCCTTGCCGGCGATCATCAGTGGCACCCGCGCCGAACCCTCGAAGAAGCACATCTTGAACCAGAGGCCGCGCTCGCCGAGCATATCGCCGTGGTCCGAGCAGAACAGGATGATCGTGTCGTCGAGCATCCGCGTGCGCTCAAGCACCGACAGCAGCTCGCCGACCTTGTCGTCGAGATAGGAGATGTTGGCGAAATAGCCGCGCCGCGAGCGGCGGATTTGTTCTGCGGTGATGTCGAAACTGTCGTAGTCGGAAGCCTTGTAGAGCCGCTGCGAATGCGGGTCCTGTTTGTCGTAAGGGATGAAGCCAATCTCCGGCTCAAGGGCTGGGCAATCTTCGTAGAGATCCCAGTACTGCCGCCGCGCCACATAGGGGTCGTGCGGATGGGTGAAGGAGACGGTCAGGCACCAGGGCCGGTGCGCGGCATCGTCGGAGACGCGGGCGAAGTCATAGAGTTTCTGCACCGCGTGGAAGGCGACCTCGTCGTCATACTCCATCTGGTTTGAGATCTCGGCGACGCCGGCGCCGGTCACCGAGCCCAGATTGTGATACCACCAGTCGATGCGCTCGCCGGGCTTGCGATAGTCCGGCGTCCAGCCAAAATCGGCCGGGTAGATGTCGGTGGTCAGCCGCTCCTCGAAGCCATGCAACTGATCCGGCCCGACAAAATGCATCTTGCCCGACAGCACGGTGTGATAGCCGTCGGCGCGCAGATGATGGGCAAAGGTCGGGATCGACGAGGCGAATTCGGCGGCATTGTCATAGACCTCGGTGCGCGACGGCAGCTGTCCGCTCATGAATGAGGCGCGCCCCGGCGCGCAGAGCGGCGAGGCGGTGTAGTTGTTCTTGAATCGGGCCGAACGCGCGGCGAGCGCTTTCAGATGCGGCGCGTGCAGAAACGCGGCCGGCCCATCGGGAAAAAACGTCCCGTTGAGCTGATCGACCATGACGATCAGGAAATTGGGTCGCTTCGCTGTCACTGTTTGGGCCGCTCGCCGAGTTTGGTTTCGAGATAGTCCTCGACCAGCGCGATCGCGGTCGCGGCATCGGGCACGCCATCCTTCAGCGCCCGCCTGATGTAGAGCCCGTCGATCATCGCCGCTGTCGCTTCGGCAGCACGGTCGGCCTCGGCCCTGGGCAGGATGCCGGTCAGCCCGCTCATCAGGTTCGAGTGCAGCCGCCTTGCATAGACCCTGAGCAGCCGGCGCAAAGCCGATGATTTCTGCGCCTCGACATAGAAGGCAAGCCAGGCGGCGATGGTTTCCGGCTGGAACTGCAGATCGGAGAAATTGACGGCCACAACGGCGGAGACGCGCTGACGAGGAGTGGTTGCGGAACCAAGGGCGCGCAGTGTGTCCGCGGTCAGCTCGGCCAAGATGTGGCGCATCGTCGCCAGCAGCAGCTCGTCCTTGGCGCCGAAATAATGATGGGCAAGTGCGGAGGACACACCGGCGCGGCCGGCGATCTCGGACATGGTCACGTCAAGCGAGCCGCGCTCGCCGATCGCTGAAATCGTCGCGTCGATAAGCGCCTTGCGGCGCAGTGGCTCCATTCCGACTTTCGGCATGCTGTTCCCGATTTTTGCACGGAGATTATTTTTTATTGACGGGTCAATCAACAAAAAATCGACACGACCACGACCTGTACCAAGCGATTGTCGGCTTCCGGCCCTTCACGGCTCGGGCAAGAATGTTTATATTTGAACAATAACGGCGAAGTGCGCCATGAGCCCGGTATGCTAGGCTGGCGCCAAGGATGGAGACCGCCATGACCGCATGCATCGTCGGCTGGGCGCATTCGCGCTTCGGCAAACTCGAAGGCGAGACGCTCGAAAACCTGATCGTCAAGGTCGCGACGGACGCGCTCGACCATGCCGGCATCGGCCCGGACGAGGTCGATGAGATCGTGCTTGGCCATTTCAACGCCGGCTTTTCGGCACAGGATTTTACCGCGAGCCTTGTGCTTCAAGCCGACGACCGGCTGCGCTTCAAGCCGGCGACGCGCGTCGAGAACGCTTGCGCCACGGGATCGGCGGCGGTCCGGCAAGGCATCCGCGCCATCGATGCCAACGCGGCCCGTATCGTGCTGGTGGTCGGCGCCGAGCAGATGACGACGACGCCGGGGCCTGAGATCGGCAAGAACCTGCTGAAGGCGTCCTATCTGCCGGAGGATGGCGAGACACCCGCAGGCTTCGCCGGCGTCTTCGGCAAGATCGCGCAGGCCTATTTCCAGCGCTATGGCGACCAGTCGGATGCGCTCGCCATGATCGCCGCCAAAAACCACAAGAACGGCGTCGACAATCCCTATGCGCAGATGCGCAAGGATTTCGGCTATGAATTCTGCCGTCAGGAGAGCGAGAAGAACCCCTTCGTCGCCGGTCCTCTCAAGCGCACGGACTGCTCGCTGGTCTCGGACGGGGCTGCCGCTCTGATCCTTGCCGACACGGCGACCGCGCTGAAGATGCGCCGTGCGGTGGCTTTCCGCGCCAATGAGCATGTGCAGGATTTCCTGCCAATGTCGAAGCGCGATATTCTCTCCTTCGAAGGCTGTGAGCAGGCCTGGACCCGGGCGCTGAAGAACGCCGGCGTGACCCTCGACGATCTCTCCTTCGTCGAGACGCATGACTGCTTCACCATAGCCGAACTGATCGAATACGAGGCGATGGGGCTGGCCAGGCCGGGCGAGGGCGCCAAATTGGCGCTGGACGGCACGACGGCCAAGGACGGCCGCTTGCCGGTCAATCCGTCCGGCGGGCTCAAGGCCAAGGGCCATCCGATCGGCGCCACCGGTGTGTCCATGCATGTCCTGACCGCCATGCAGCTTGTCGGCGAAGCCGGCGGCATCCAGGTGCCGGGCGCGAAGCTTGGCGGCATCTTCAACATGGGTGGGGCTGCGGTCGCCAACTACGTTTCCATTCTCGACCGGATCAGGTAAACCGCCCCAGCATTCGTTGGAGGTGGCATGGCAAATCCGGTTCTGATCGAGGTTCTGCGCGGCGCGATCGTCGAGAGCGCGCATCGCGGTGCCGTCGCGGTCTTCGATGCCGATGGCAAGCCGGTCCTGGAGATCGGCGACACCTCGAAGCCGGTGTTTCCGCGCTCGGCGGTCAAGGCCATCCAGGCCCTGCCGCTGGTCGAAACGGGTGCTGCCGATGCCTATGGGTTCGGCAATCGCGAGCTGGCGCTGGCCTGTGCCTCGCATTCGGGCGAGCCGGCGCATGTCGAACTGGCACGGTCCATGCTGGCCAAGGCCGGGTTGGACAAGTCGGCGCTTGAATGCGGCGCTCATTGGCCTTCAAACCACGACGCCGAGATCGCACTCGCCCGCACTGGCGATTTGCCCAATGCGTTGCACAACAATTGCTCCGGCAAACATTCCGGTTTCCTCTGTACCTGCGTGCACTCCGGCATTGCGCACCGTGGCTACGTCAAGGCGGGGCACGCACTGCAAGAGATGGTGCGCGACGCCATGCAGGCGGTCACCGGCGCTGTCCATGGCGCCGATGAGCGGGCGACCGATGGCTGCTCGATCCCGACCTATGCGGTGCCGCTCAAGAGTTTCGCACTCGGCTTTGCCCGCATGGCCACGACAAATGGTTTCGGCCCTGAGCGGGCCAAGGCGGCCAAGCGGCTGCTGGCCGCCTGCATGGCGGAGCCCTTCTATGTCGCCGGCACCGGCCGCGAAGACGTCGCCCTGATGGAAGCAGCACCGGGCCGGATTTTTGCGAAAGGCGGCGCCGAAGGTGTCCACTGTGCAGCAATTCCGGAGCTTGGCCTCGGTATCGCGCTGAAATGCGATGATGGCGCCCACCGCGCCAGCGAAGCCATGGTCGCCGCCGTCCTCGCCAAGCTGCTGCGTGCGGACGAGGCCCTGTCGGCAAAGCTCATCGAACTGGCAAACGCACCGATCGAAAGTCGGATCGGCGCCAAGGTCGGGGCGCTGAGGCCGACCCCAGCCTTGAATTGAAAATCGCTCTCAACTGACGCGGTTGCGCTCGACAGTCAGATGGGCAAAGCCGCTATTGCTTAGCTGGGTGAGGTCTGCCGTCACCGGCTCGGCCCAGCGCTGTCCGATGACCGCTCCGTTCAACGCGCCGTCGATGACGTTGTCGGAGATGACGGCCGTGCCCGCACCCTCGACCACGCTGACGACGATGCCGGTGCCGGCCTTGCGGATGATGTTGCCCGTGGCCACGACATTGCGCAGATACGGCCCCCAGCCGATCGACATGCCGTAGAGCGGCGCGCTCTCGATGACGTTGTTGGAAGCGATGGTGTCGGCCTCGACGGCGATGCCGACGCCGAAGCCGGGCGGATCGGCGGTGTAGGGGCCGCTGGTCGACAGATTGCGCACGATGTTGCCGGAGCAGACACCCATGCGGCCGCCTTCGTTGAAGTTGACGATCGAGATGCCGTTGGCTGCGCCGTCGACGATGTTGTTGCTGATGACGGCGCCCTCGAACGAGAATTCGGAATAGACCGCGGTCTCGCCCGAGCGCGAACAGGTATTGCCGGAAATCTGCAGATTGCTGGAACTGTTGGCGCGGATCGCCGAGAAAGCGCAATCCGAGACGACATTGCCCGAAATGATGACGTTGCCGGCGCGGAAGGCATTGATGCCATTGCCGTTCTGACCGGTTCCGCCGCTGCGCGCGCCGATGCGTTCGACACGGTTGCCGGTGACCATTGTGCCGTCTTCGGCCGCCTGCCAGCGATGCACCAGAATGCCGCCATTGGCACAGTCGGAAACCGTGTTGCCCGATATCGCCAGCCCGGCTGCTTCGACCGAATAGATGCCGGCGTCGGCCGCGCCCGATATGTCGGAGCGTTCGATGCGGCCTGCCGCATGTTCCAGCGCCAGCCCGTTCTTGCCGCTGCCGGTTATCTGGCAATTGTCGACGACGAGATGGCCGACCCGGCGCAGGTCGAGCAGCCCTTGCGCATAGTCGCCCATCGAGCGGTTCGAACCGTCGAAGACCAGCCCGCTGAGTTCGACATGGTCGGCCTGTTCGGCCATGAAGAGGTGGCCATCGCCGCCATAGACGATCCGCGTGGCGCCCGGTACGCCGGAAAGGCGCACGCGGCTGGGCAGCGAGAGGTTGGACACCACATAGGTACCCGCCGGCAGGAACACCGGTATATCGCGGTCGTTCGAGTCACGCAGCAGCTTGGCAAAGGCCTTGCTCTGGTCATCGAACGTGCCGGGCTGCACGCCAAGTTCGGTGGCGTTGATCGAGCCGCGCATCGAGGCCTTTTCGATACCAGCCAGGCTGGCTGCCGCCGCCTTGCCAAGCGCGAGGCCCATCACGGCAAAGCCGGCGGTTCCGGTCAGCAGCGTTCGTCTGTTCAACATCGGCACAGATTCCTAGAGTTCACCTCCGATGTCGCAGGAATCGTGCCAGATGTTGTGTTCCTTTTCGCAAGACATCGGCAATGGCTTGTCGAGCAGCCACGCTGCGCATAAGTTCAGGGGATGAGCAGAGCTTTTACCCGCGAAGAAGACAGCGAAAATGCCATCGCCGGCGTCGGCGAGCGGCCGATCAGCACACACCGCAACCTGGTGACGGAGCGCGGTCTGGCGCAGATCGAGGACAATCTGACCGATCTACGCGACATCCTGGCGAAAGCCGAACGGAAAGCCGACCGCGAGCGCATCGCGGTCGTGTCGCGCGACCTGCGCTACTGGACGGCCCGACGCGAAAACGCCGAACTGTCCGTGCCGGAGCCCGACAGCGACGTCGTCCGCTTCGGCATGGGCGTCACGCTGGAAGGCGATGACGGCAAGAAGGTGCACTGGAAGATCGTCGGCGAGGACGAGGCCGATCCAGCCAAGGGCACGATTTCCCACGTCTCGCCAATGGCGGTCGCTCTGTTCGGCAAGAAGATCGGCGAGGTCGTCACGGTCAACGGCAAGGAATGGGAAATCGTCAAGCTGTCGGACAGTTAGAGCCACATAGCCTAGTTGGCCGCCAGCAGCCGATCCATCAGCCGGTCCGCCGCCTCCGGAATAACAGTCCCTGGCGGAAAAATTTCCGCCGCGCCGGCTTGCAGCACCGCGTCGTAGTCCTGCGGTGGGATAACACCGCCGGCGACGATCAGCATGTCGCCTCGGCCGAGCTTTTTCAGCGCGTCGCGCAATTCGGGGATCAGCGTCAGGTGTCCTGCCGCCAGCGATGAGGCGCCGATGATATGGACGTCATGCTGGACCGCCAGTTTCGCGATCTCTTCCGGTGTCTGGAACATCGCGCCGACAGTGACGTCGAAGCCGAGATCGGCGAAGGCCGTGGCGATCACCTTCTGGCCGCGGTCGTGGCCATCCTGTCCCATCTTGGCAACGAGGATGCGCGGTTTGCTGCCGTTCTTCTTCTCGAAAGCTGCGAGCTTGTCCTGCAGCCCGTCGACCAAGGGACTGTCGCCAAGCGCCTTGCGATAGACGCCGGAAATGGTCTGCACCGTCGCGACGTGGCGGCCAAAGGCTCTTTCGAGCGCAAACGAGATCTCGCCGACCGTGGCTTTGGCGCGCGCGGCGCGTATGGCGAATTCCAGCAGGTTCTCATTGCCCTGTGCGGCGCGGGTCAGCGCATCGAGCGCGCTTTCCACGGCAGCGACATCGCGCGTGCCCTTCAGCCGCTGCAGCTTCGACAATTGCCGGGCCCTGACCTCGGCATTGTCGATCTTCAGCACGTCGACCTCGATGTCGTTCTCGGGGCGATGCGCATTGACGCCGACCAGCATCTGCTCGCCGGAATCGATGCGCGCCTGCGTGCGCGCCGCCGCTTCCTCGATGCGCAGCTTCGGAATGCCTTGTTCGGTCGCGGCGGCCATGCCACCGAGAGCCTCGACTTCCTCGATATGGCTCAGCGCGCGCGCCGCCAGGTCGTGCGTCAGCCGTTCGAGATAGGCCGAGCCGCCCCACGGGTCGATGATGCGTGTGGTGCCGGATTCCTTTTGCAGGATGAGCTGCGTGTTGCGGGCGATGCGCGCCGAATGGTCGGTTGGCAGCGCCATCGCCTCGTCGAAGGAGTTGGTGTGCAGCGACTGGGTATGCCCCTGCGTCGCGGCCATCGCCTCGATCATGGTGCGGATAATGTTGTTGTACGGGTCCTGCGCCGTCAGCGACCAGCCGGACGTCTGGCAATGGGTGCGCAGCGACAGCGAGCGCTCGTCCTTCGGCGCAAAATTCTTCTTCATCAGCGTCGCCCACAGCAGGCGCGCCGCCCTGAGCTTGGCCACTTCCATGAAGAAGTTCATGCCGATCGCCCAGAAGAACGACAGGCGTGGCGCGAAACGGTCGATATCGAGCCCCGCCGCGACACCGGCGCGGGCATATTCGACGCCGTCGGCGATCGTATAGGCGAGTTCCAGATCGGCCGTCGCACCGGCTTCCTGCATGTGGTAGCCGGAGATCGAGATCGAATTGAATTTCGGCATGTTCTTCGACGTGTAAGAGAAGATGTCCGAAACGATCCGCATCGAGGGCTTTGGTGGATAGATGTAGGTGTTGCGGACCATGAACTCCTTCAGAATGTCGTTCTGAATGGTCCCGGCCAGATCCTTCTGCGCCACGCCCTGTTCTTCCGCCGCGACGATATAGAGCGCCATGATCGGCAGCACCGCGCCGTTCATCGTCATCGACACCGTCATGTCACCGAGCGGAATGCCGTCGAACAACTGCCGCATGTCGAGGATCGAATCGATGGCGACGCCCGCCATGCCGACATCGCCGGCAACGCGCGGATGGTCGCTGTCATAGCCGCGATGCGTGGCGAGATCGAAGGCGACCGACAGGCCTTTCTGGCCGGCGGTAAGATTGCGCCGGTAAAACGCGTTGGACTCCTCGGCCGTCGAGAAACCGGCATATTGCCGGATCGTCCAGAGCTGCTGGACATACATGGTCGGGTAGGGGCCACGCACGAAAGGTGGCAGGCCCGGATAGGTGTCGAGATGCGGCAGACCCTTGAGATCGCCCTGATTGTAGAGATGCTTGACGACAAGGCCTTCTGGCGTCACCCGCTGGCCCTTGACCTCGACCGGCGCGCGGCGCGGCGGCGCCCAACCGACCTGACTGAAATCCGGAATCAAGAGGCGGCCCCGATGGATTGGTCGATGCGAACAGGAGGGAGAGGTTCGCACAGCACGACGCCTTCGGTGAAGGCAGGCCGCTGCTGTGCGTCCAGCGTCTCGACCGGACGCTCGGTCTTCTGCGGATAGAGCGTTGTGCCGATGATCGCTCGCTCACCGGACTTGAAGGCGGCGTCGCGACGAGCGGCGGCCGCGCGAACGCGCTTTTGGATATGCCCGTCCCGAAGGCTGGACAATACGCCTCCTTCGGCCTCGATCGTCTGCAGTTCCGCCCAGGCGGCTTCGCAAAGGTCCGCTGTAAGCGCTTCGACCGCACCGGACCCATAGGCGGGATCGGCGACATGATCGACATGGCTTTCATTGGCGATGATCAGCTGCGCGTTGCGTGCGACGCGGCGGGCAAAAGGCGCTGGCAGGCCGTGCGCGATCGTGTGCGGCAGGATGGAGATCGAATCGGCTCCCCCCGCCGCCGCGGCGAAACAGCCGATCGTCGTGCGCAGGATGTTGGTCTCCGGGTCGAGTGCCGTCATCATGCGAAAGGAAGTCTCGGCATGGATGTTGGCCGTGGAATTGGGGATAGAGCAGGCCTCCTGCACCCGTGCCCACAGCCTGCGCAACGCCCGGACCTTGGCCATGGAGAGGAACTGGTCCTGGTCGACGCTGAGCGCGAAGCCGATATGGGGCGCGGCATAGACGAGTGGCTGCCGCGCCTTCTCGAACATTCTGAGATAGGAGACCGCCGAAGCCAGCATGATGCCGAGTTCCTGCGCCTCCGTGGCGCCGGCATTGTGGAAGACGCGACCGTCCGCCTCCAGAAGCACGCCGGGAACGCCCATCGAGAAGAAATGCGCCAGCGATTGCGGCATCGATTCCTGCAGCGCCTCGATGGACATGCGCAGCCGGCCGGTGCCGGCAAGGATCGCCGCCGGGTCGATGCCGAAGGACAGGTTGAGTTTTGCCGGATCGGAGCGGCGCTTGCTCAGGAACGCCACCAGCCAGTCGGCCATGGGGCGGCTCCACGGATGGGTGTCGATGCGGATCTGGACCCGGTTGAGGGGCACGCCCTCCAGCACCGTCTCCAGCGCCTGCGCGGTTCTCGGCAGGCCGTAGCCGAATGCGTTCGGGGCGCCTTCGAAGACGAGCGACAGTCCCGTCGCGCCCTGTGCGATATCATCCAGGACCTGCGCCTTGGCGCGATCGACATCGGGATCGTCGACGCGCTGGCTGACGATCCAGGGCGATCGGGGATTCGCGCGCACGATCGGCTCGGCCCCGGTAGAACGGTCGTAGAGCGGCTCGATGCGGATGGCGTCGTCGGTGTGCGAAACCAGCTTTTCCTCAAAGGATGCGCCGGCCAGCGCCTTTTCCGCCAGGGCCAGCCATCGCTGGCGCTCCGCGTTCACAGGTTCAGCATCCCTAGTCAAGGCTCCGGCGCCCATCCATCTTCCTCATTCATGTGGCCGCACCAGCCGGGCGGTTCAGTCTACGGTCCCCGGTCGGTTATCGCAATGCACGTCCGGGGTCCGAATGCGATCCATTGGATATAGGTCGGCTTGCGTGGACGAACCATGAACGATTGCCAAACACCAGCGAAATCCGCAAGTTCCAAAATCCGATTTGAGCGATTGGCCCGCTTTGGACGATAGGCCCCAGTTTGGACAATTGTCATTGTCGCTGTGCGACAGCCTCACTATACCTTCGGGCAAAGGCTGGCTTTTGACACATCAATTTGCGGAGACCCTGGATATGGCTGACGACACCAGTATTTTCATCGGCGCCAGCCGCAAGCCCGACGACAGCTATCAGCGCCCCGAGGAATTGCTGCTGCAGTACGGGAATCGGCATGGTCTGGTGACCGGAGCCACCGGCACCGGGAAGACCGTCTCCTTGCAGATTCTGGCCGAAGGGTTTTCAAATGCCGGCGTGCCGGTGTTCTGCGCCGATATCAAGGGCGATCTGTCGGGCATCGCGATGATGGGCACGGCGCAGGATTTCCTGGTCAAGCGGGCCGCGCAGGTCAAGCTCGACCCCTACGACTTCCAGGAATTCCCGGTCATCTTCTGGGACCTGTTCGGCGAGCAGGGCCACCCGATCCGCGCGACCATTTCGGAAATGGGGCCGCTGCTCCTGTCGCGGCTGATGAACCTGACCGACGCGCAGGAAGGCATCATGAACATTGCCTTCCGCATTGCCGATGAAGAGGGCCTGCTGCTTCTCGATCTCAAGGACCTGCAGGCGCTGCTGGCCAACATCGCCGAGCGCGCCGAAGAGATCAGCGCCCGCTACGGCAATGTCACCAAGCCATCGGTGGGTGCCATTCAGCGCACGCTGCTGGTGCTGGAGCAGCAGGGCGCGGCCAACTTCTTCGGCGAGCCGGCCCTGCGCATCTCCGACATCATGCGCACCACGCGTGACGGCCGGGGCGCCGTCAGCGTGCTGGCCGCCGACAAGCTGATGATGAACCCGCGGCTCTACGCGACCTTCCTGCTCTGGCTGATGTCGGAGCTGTTCGAGGAACTGCCCGAGGTCGGCGATCCCGACCAGCCGAAGCTGGTGTTCTTCTTCGACGAGGCGCATCTGCTTTTTGACGAGGCGCCGAAAGTGCTGATCGACCGTGTCGAACAGGTGGTCCGCCTGATCCGCTCGAAGGGCGTCGGCGTCTATTTCGTCACGCAGAACCCGCTGGATATCCCGGAAAAGGTGCTGGCCCAGCTCGGCAACCGTGTTCAGCACGCGCTGCGCGCCTATACACCGCGCGAGCAGCAGGCGGTTAGGACGGCGGCCGACACGTTCCGGCCGAATCCCGATTTCGACTGCGCCACCACCATCACCCAGCTCGCCACCGGAGAGGCACTGGTCTCGACACTAGAGGACAAGGGCATTCCGTCCATGGTTCAACGCACCTTGATCCGTCCGCCGTCGTCGCGGCTCGGGCCGATAACCCCCGCCGAGCGGCAAAAACTGATCGCGGAGAGCCCGGTCGCCGGCCAGTACGATCAGGTCATCGACCGTGAATCGGCCTTCGAGATCCTGCAGAAGAAGGCCAAGGAGGCACAGGACGCCGAAGCGCAGGCGCAGCAGGCCGGCACTGGCGGTTCGCGCTGGACGATTCCGGGCTTCGGCAATGATGATCCCGCGCCGCAGTCCGGCGGCCGGCGCGCGCCGGCGCCACGCCCGTCCAATCGCCAGACGGTGGCCGAAGCCGCGATCAAGTCGGTGGTGCGCTCGGTCGGCTCGTCGGTCGGACGCGCCATCGTGCGCGGGATTTTAGGAAGCCTGTCGCGGGGGCGTTGAGCCCCAGGCCGACAGCGTGTCGGGCGCTGCCCCCTAGATGTTTTCGCGGGTGTAGATCTCGAAGGGCAGGATGTTTGTAAAACTCCCGCCTTCGTTCGGCGCTGAGACAGCGCGAATCATGCCAGCCAAGGTCTCTTGCGCGATGCGGGCGAGGGGGTGTGAGATGATGAAGGTCAGCGTGCCGTCGAGCAGCGCCGGGCGGGTCGACTCCATCAGTTCATAGCCGACAACGACGAGGCTTCCGGCCCTGCCGGTGGAGCGCAGGGCGGCAATAGCGCCGGTGATGCCGCCGCCGGCGACATAAAGCCCGGACAGATCGGGATTTTCGTTCAGAAGCTTTTCGGTCATTTCCTGCGCGATGGCGCTCGATTCGAAGGTCAGCAGCGGCTCGAGCAGGGTGAAGCCAGGGGCGTGCTCGCGAAAATAGGAGCGAAAGCCACTCTCGTTCATCTCCTGGCAGCGGTAGCGGTGGTTGCCGACAAGGATGCCGAGCTTGCCGGGCGCCTTGCAGACATGCTCGAACACCCAGGCCGCCGTGCGCCCGACCTTCCAATTGTCCAGTCCGATGTAGCGCACATGTCCGGTCGCCGAAATCTGCGAGATCAGCGCAAACACCGGCACGTTGCGGGCATGCAATGTGTCCACCGCCTGGGTGACGAGAGGATGCACCGCTGCAACGACGCCGACGGCATCGCATTCGGCGCCGAGCGCCAGCATGCGCGAGGCGACGTTCTGCGGTGACAGATCGTCCAGAAACTCCGTGCGCAGCTCTATCTCGCAATCGGGTATCGTTTCGGTTGCCAGGCGCAGCGCCTCGGCCATGTTGCGGTAGAAGGCGCGGCCAGGCTGGTGCAGCAGGAAACCGAACCGGTAGCGCTGCCGGGCGGCCGCCACGCGGCTGCGCAGCGCGCCCATGCCGTAGAAGCCGATTTGCTCCGCCGCCAGCCGGACGCGCTCGCGCATGCCCTGGCGGACGGCGCCCGAGCCGCTTAGCACGCGGTTGACGGTGGCCACCGAAACATTCGCCTCGGCAGCTACATCCTTGATCGTTGGCCGCTTGTTCTGATCCATTTCGTTTCATCCGCTTGGTGCAATTGATACTAAAATATCATTTATCGTGCCAGATTGATATAAATGACACAATCCAATTGGAACAAACATTCTATTCTTGCTTCATTTTGGATCAAGATGTTTATCTCGTCAAAAGCGAGCAAGGCGGACGCACCGCCAGCCCAAGGATAGCAGCAGCGCAGACGGTTTTTCGCCCACCGCTCACAGGCGGTGTGAGGCAGCGTGCGCGTGTGGCCCATCCCAAGGCGTTGCGGGTGCGGCATTGCGGGTGGAGGAATTGCATGGACGATCTCAAATATGGCGTGCGCGACAAGCGCGGCGACTGGAAGCCGAACGGACGCGTCGAGGGGGCGCCCTTATGGAACTGGCCGCCCAAACTGCCGAAGATACTGGCGTGGCTGCCCGGCTATATCTGGCCGTGGAATGCCTTCCACATGGCCACCGCTCTGCTCTACTGGTTCTATGTCGTCCCGAGCGTCGAGACGATGAAGGCCATCGGCTGGGGTTGGGCGCTATGGCTCTATGCCGTCAACGCCGCGGCGATCCTCGTCTTCTACGGCATCTTCGAGCTGCGCTACTACATCAAGCGCGCCCAGGCGACGCGGTTCAAATACAACCACAAATTCCCCGCCGATGCGCCCTCCGACGTGTTCTGGTTCCAGAGCCAGAACCTCGACAATTTCCTGCGCTCGTTCTTCATCACCATCCCGTTGTGGACGCTGGTCGAAGTCGTCTTCCTCTGGTGCTTTGCCAATGGCTACGTGCCGTGGGTCGGTTGGACGGATCATCCGGTCTACCTCGCGGCACTGGTGCTGGTCGCGCCGGCCATCCACGAGGTGCATTTCTTCTTCATCCACCGGCTGATCCACTGGGGTCCGCTCTATCGCTGGATCCATTCGGTCCATCACAATTCGATCAACCCGTCGCCCTGGTCGTCGCTGTCGATGCATCCGGTGGAGGGGTTCCTCTACCACGCGGTCGCCTTCTGGCACCTCGTCATCCCGTCCAATCCGATCGTCGCGCTGTTCCAGCTGCATGTCGCCGGCTTCGGCGCCGTCAATGGCCATCTCGGCTTCGACAAGCTCGAGGTGACCGAGGACATGGCCGTCAACAGCCACGCCTACACGCATTACCTGCACCACAAATATTTCGAGGTGAACTATGGCGGCGACGGGCTGATCCCGCTCGATCGATGGTTCGGCACCTGGCACGACGGCACCCGGGAGGGCGAAGCCATGATGGACGCCCGCTTCCAGAAAAAGAAGGAACGCATGAACGCCAGGGCGTGAGCAACGCCGCATTCGCAACGCGCGCAATCGGGAGAGAGGCGCGATGGAGCGAGCCACTGTTTTTCTAACCCGTCTGACGACGGCAACCGGGAGGAATGAAATGAAAACGATCACGAAACTGCTGACGGCGATCATGCTTGCGGGCGTGGCGGCGACATCGGCCACGTCGGCAATGGCTGACGGGGCGAAAATCTTCGTCATCGGCGGCAAGGCGGACGATCCGTTCTGGTCGAAGGTCAAGAAGGGCGCCGACGATGCCGGCAAGGTTGCAGAGTTGACCGGCGGCTCGGTGACCTGGCTCGGTCCGCAGAACTACGACAATCTCGGTCCGGATGCGGCCAAGCTGATCCGCACAGCGCTCAGCCAGAAGCCGAGCGCCATTGTCGGCCCCGACTGGGTGCCGGAGGCCATGGACGAGGCCTTCAAGGAAGTCGTTGCGGCCGGCGTGCCGCTCATCATCTACAATTCCGGGGGGATGGACGCGGCCAAGCGCCTTGGTGCCATGAACTATGTCGGCAACGAAGAATACGCCGCCGGCCTCGGTGGCGGCAGCTATTACGGCAGCCACGGCGCCAAGAACGTTCTGTGCGTCAACACTTTGCCGGGCGCCACCAACACAGAAGACCGCTGCAAGGGCATTGCCGATGCCATCGCCAAGAGCGGTGGCAAATCCAGCCAGTTGCCGCTGCCCTCATCCAGCTTCGGCAACCCGACCGCGGTCGCCGAGGCGATCAAGGCCGCCGTGCTGAAGGACAACAGCATCGACGGTGTCATCACCATCAGCGCCGGCGACGCCAACAGCGCCGCCAACGCCATCAGCCAGGCCAATGCCGGCGACAAGGTCAAGCTCGCTTCCTTCGACATGGACGAGACCGGCCTGCAGCGCATCAAGGCCGGCACGCAGATGTTCGCTGTCGACCAGCAGCCCTATCTGCAGGGCTATCTCGCGGTGTCGCTGCTGAATGGCTTTGTCAATTACGGGCTCGACCTGCCGACCAGACCAGTGCTGACCGGACCGGGGATCGTCGACGCCGCCAATGTCGACGCGACAATGGCCGGTGCGACTGCCGGCGCCCGCTAGCGCTGAGCCTCCCCTTCTCCCCTTGTGGGAGAAGGTGGATTGGCGCGCAGCGCCGAGACGGTTGAGGGGTGCGTGACGGAGCGCCGTCATTGCCAAGCTGGAACACCCCTCATCCGTCGCCTGTGGCGACACCTTCGCCCACAAGGGGAGAAGGGGGAGCCTTATCTCAAGCCACAATGCCAGGGACATTTCGATGACATCCCAAGCCCATCACCAACCCGCCATGGCTGCCACCGCGCCGCCCTCCCAGCGCTCTTCGATGCCCTCGATCGGCAGCCTCGTACGCCGGCCCGAGGTCGGCTCGCTGATCGGCATGATCGTCGTTCTGGTCTTCTTCTCGATCTTCGGCGGCGCCAATTTCATGTCGGCCGGGGGTGCCGCGAGCTGGCTCAACGTTGCTTCGGAACTCGGTATCATCGCGCTTCCCATCGGGCTGCTGATGATCGCCGGGCATCTCGATCTCTCCGTCGGCTCGATGGTTCCCGCCAGCTCGATGACCATTGCCATCCTGTCGGGCCATTACGGCCTGCCGATCATCGTCGGCATCCTTGCAGCACTTGGCCTGGGGCTCGGCGTCGGCTTCATCAACGGCGTGCTGGTGATCCGCACCAAGGTGCCGTCCTTCGTCGTTACGCTGGCCACGCTGTTCGCACTGGCCGGACTGACGCTCGGCCTCTCGGTCATCCTGTCCGGCAGCACCAGCGTCGCGCTGAAGAGCGGCCCCACCGCCAAGCTCCTGTTCGGCGACTATCTCGGCGGCAAGTTCGAGGTGACACTGTTCTGGTGGATCGCAGCCATCCTGATCGTCGGCTTCATCCTGAACTTCTCGCGTTTCGGCAACTGGATCCTGGCCATGGGCGGTGACGCCGTCAGTGCCCGCAACGCCGGCATCCCGACCGACCGGGTGACCATAGCGCTGTTCATGAGCAGCGGCCTTTGCGCCTCCTTCGTCGGCATGTCGCAGGCGATCCTCTACAACAGCGCCCAGGTGGCCGCCGGGCAGTCCTTCATCTTCAACTCGATCATCGCGGTGGTCATCGGCGGCGTGCTGCTTACCGGCGGCTATGGTTCGGTGGTCGGCATCGTCTTGGGCACGCTGACTTTCGCCATCGTCAACCAGGGCATTTTCTACACCGGCTTCGACGCCAACTGGGCGAGCCTGATCATCGGCGTCCTGCTGCTCGCCGCCGTGCTGATGAACAACACCTTCCGCACCGTGGCGCTGACCTACGCACCACGTGCCAAACCGAGGGCACGCTGATGACCACGCCCCTGCTCAAACTAACCGCAATCAACAAGTCGTTCGGCCCGATCGACGTGCTCCACGACATCTCGCTCGAGGTCAACCGAGGCGAGGTGCTGTGCCTGCTCGGCGACAATGGCGCCGGCAAGTCGACGCTGATCAAGATCCTCTCCGGCGTCCACAGGCCGACATCGGGCACGATGGAAATGGACGGTAAATCGGTCGCCTTCGACAGCCCCCGTGATGCCAGCGACCATGGCATCGCGACCGTTCACCAGTTCGGCGGCACGTTCCCGCTGATGAGCATAGGCCGCTCCTTCTTCGTCGGCGCCGAGCCGACGCGGCGCTGGGGGCCGCTCATCATCTACGACCGCAAGCGGGCCAATGAGATCGCCGTCACCGAGATGCGCCAGCTCGGCATCACCCGCATCGACGACGGCGATCGCCTCGTCGGCGGACTGTCGGGTGGCGAACGCCAGGCGCTGGCGATCGCACGCGCCGTGCATTTCGGCGCCAGCGTGCTAATCCTCGACGAGCCGACGGCGGCGCTTGGCGTCAAGGAGGCGGCGCATGTGCTGCGCATTGTGCTCCAGGCGCGCCGCAAGGGCATCGCGGTGATCTTCATCACCCACAATGTCGTCCATGCGCTGACCGTCGGCGACCATTTTGCCGTGCTCATCAGAGGCGCCAAGGCCGCCGATTTCCGCAAGGGCGAGAAAAGCCGCGAGGCGATCACCGACCTGATGGCCGGCGGCGAGCAGATGGCCGAGCTCGAAGCCGAGATCGAGAGCTTCTCCGCCACCGATGACGGGCATGCACCGCAGGGCGCGAGCCATGCATGACCAGCGAAGACGCCCATCTCTCCTCCTCCCGGGCATCTTCCTGTGCGGTCGGCGGAAATCCCGCCGGCCGCCCTTTTTCAACCAACCAAAGAACAGACGGCAGAGTGACAATGGCAAAGTGGATTGATGCGTGCGCGACCGATGACATCGACGAAGAGGACGTCATCCGCTTCGATCACGAGGGCCGGACATTCGCCATCTACCGCAGTCCCGACGACGCGTTCTTCTGCACCGACGGGCTGTGCACGCATGAGAAGGTGCATCTGAGCGAAGGGCTGGTTATGGAACACAGGATCGAATGCCCGAAACACAGCGGTGTGTTCGATTACCGGACTGGCGAGGCGCTGCGCGCACCGGTCTGCGTGAACCTGAAAACCTACACCACCAAGGTCGAGGACGGCCGCGTGTACATCGAGGTCTGACATGTCCGATACTTTCACCCTTGCGGCTTGCGTCGAAATGCTCTGGCGCGACCGGCCGATGGAATGGCGCGTCAAGCGCCTCACCGAAATGGGTTTCCAGGTCGGCCTCTGGAACTGGCCCGAGCACGATCTCGCAATGCTGGAGAAATCCGGCGCGACCTTCTCGATCATGAACGGTTATTTGCGTGGCCGGCTGGCCGATGACGAGGGTGCCACCGAACTTTTGAAGACGGCGAAGGAGACGGCGGCGGTCGGCAAGCGCCTCGGCGTCGCCCGGCTCAATCTGCACGGCACCGGGCTTGGCGATGGCGGCCTGCCTGTCACGCCCTGCGAGACCGTCACCGGCGCCATGTGGCTCAAGGCGCGCGACACGCTGAACCGCATCGCCGACCTCGCCGAGGCGGAAGGCGTGACCTTTACGCTGGAGAATCTGAACCTGCCGGTCGACCATCCCGGCGTACCATTCGGGCGCGCGCAGGATACGCTGGCGCTGGTCTCTGATGTCGACCGGCCTGGCCTGCGCCTCAATCTCGATCTCTACCATGCGCAGATCGGCGAAGGGAATCTGATCGAGCTGTGCCGCGCCTGCCTGCCATGGATCGGCGAGGTTCAGGTGGCCGACGTGCCCGGACGCATGGAGCCCGGCACCGGCGAGATCAATTACCGGGGCATTGCCCATGCGCTGAAGGACATGGGCTATCGCGGGCCGGTGGGCATGGAGGCATTCGCCTCCGGTGACCCCGAAGCGGCCCTGCAGGCCTTTCGCGAAGCTTTCACTGTCTGAGGGAAAAAGAATGGTCACCAAGAACAGCCGGCCCACCGTTGCCGACATCCGCGCCATGAAGGGCCGCGGCCAGAAGATTTCCATGCTGTACGTCACCTCGCTCGAAGAGGCTGCGGCAGCCGACGCCGCCGGCATCGACATGCTTTCGATCGAGGGCCGCTTCTTCTCGCCCGAGATGCGTGAGGCGGCCGGCCGCTGCTTCGTGCAGGTCGGGCTTCCCTACGGTCCCGCGGGCAATCTGGTCACGGCGGAGGACTATCTGAAAACCGCCTACCACTTCATGCGCATCGGCGGCGACTGCTTCTACTGTGCCGCCTCGCTCGACATCCAGAAGACGCTCTGTGACAACGCCGTGCCGGTCGTCGCCCATGTCGGCCTGATCCCCTCGCAATGCACCTGGACCGGCGGCTTCAAGGCCGTCGGCAGGACGGCCGAGAGCGCGCGTGCTGTGTGGGACCACGTCAAGCGTCTCGAAACCATCGGCTGCTTCGGCGCCGAGCTGGAAGTGGTGCCGGACCGGATTGCCGAACTGATCACCCGGAGCACGCCGATGATCATGCTTGGCATGGGCGCCGGACCGCATGCCGACGCGCAGTACCTGTTCAGCGAGGATGTGCTCGGCCACACCGCAGGCCACAGACCGCGCCACGCCAAGACCTATCGCAACTTCGCCGCCGAATATGAGCGGCTGCAGCGCGAGCGCATCGCCGCCTATCGCGAGTTCATCTCCGACGTGAAGACCGGCGCCTATCCCGAGCCGCAGCACCTCGTCTCGATCGCCGACGAAGAACTCGCGGCTTTCAAGGCTCCGCTTGGCCTCTGACTGAAATCGTTTTGGGCGCCGACAGGCGTGGCAGGAGCGACGGCTGTCCGCCGCTCCTTCAATCGGATCAGAAGATCGCGTTCGTGACCGCTTTGACCGGCCCGAGCAGCACCGATCCGTCGGGCACGCCGGCGTCGATCGGGATGGCCTTGTGGTTCGCCGTCGCTGCCGCCACCTGCGGTTGGCTGGCATCGCTGGTCACGATGACAGGAGTCTTCGACGGCACGCGGTCGTAGAGATCGATGATGTCCTGGTTCATCAGGCGCACGCAGCCGGATGAGACCGACTTGCCGATCGACTTCCATTCCGGCGAGCCGTGCAGGCGGTAAAGCGTGTCCACATTGCCCTGGAAGAGGTAGAGCGCTCGGGCGCCGAGCGGGTTTTTCAGCCCGCCGGGCATGCCGCCATTGTCGGCGCTGTACTGCTTCAATTCCGGCTGCCGGGCGACCATTTCATCCGGCGGCGTCCATTTCGGCCATTTCTGCTTCCACTGGACGACAGCGTCGCCCGACCATTCGAAGCCGGCGCGGCCGAGGCCGACGCCATAGCGGATCGCCTGACCGCCTGGACGAACCAGATAGAGGAAATGGCCTGTCGTATCGACGACAATGGTTCCCGGCTTCTGCCCGGTCGGGTCGGGAACGATCTGGCGCAGGAACTGCGGATCGATCCTGTCGACGGGGATGGCCGGCAGGTCGAAGCCGCCATCGCTGACGGCCGCGTACATCGACGCATAATCGGCAAGCGGCGGCTCGACATAGGTTGGCGGCGGTGGCTCTACCGGGCCCGGCCCGGTGGTGGCGCATGCGGAAACCGCGATCGAGGCGGCGCCCAATGCTGCGGCGTTGAGGAAGCCGCGACGGCTCAGGCGATAGGATTCGATTTCGGTTATGGACATGACTGCCTTCTTTAAGACTCAAATCGCAACAAAGCGTCAATACGCCGATCGCCGTTGCAGGTGCCTGACAACACCTGGGGCGATAGGCGGTTCCGATTCTGGCCCGAACGTGGACAAACAAAGGCGAAGCTGTGACTGCGCCGCCACTGTGGCGCCAGGGCCACAGGCCTAGCTGCCGGACACCAATGCTTCGAGGGTCGGCAGGATCAGGGCCGGTGGGAAGTCCCGATATTCCTCGGGCTGGTTGGAGCGGTTGATCCACACCGTGCGAAAGCCGAATTTGGTGGCGCCCGCAATGTCCCAGCGATTGGAGGACTGGAAGGACACCGCACCGGGATAGAGCCGCCAGCCGGTGGCGACCATGTCGTAGACCGCTGGATCGGTCTTGAAGCGGCGTACCGCATCGACGGAATAGATGTCGTCCAGAACCTGGTCGAGCGCGGCCGATTTGACCGCCGCTTCCAGCATTTCGGGAGAACCGTTGGAAAGGATCGCCAGCCTGGCTCCCGAAGCCTTGAGCGCCTTCAACACGGCCGGCACTTCCGGGTAGCAATCCAGTCGCCAATAGGCTTCCAGCAATTTTGATCTGAGACCGGGATCTGCCGAAGGGACCTTGCGCAAGGCGAAGTCGAGCGCCTGTTCTGTCAGTTGCCAGAAGTCGGCATAGGCGCCCATCAGTGTGCGCACCCAGGAATATTCGAGCTGCTTGGCACGCCAGATTTCGGACAGCAACTGGCCGTCGGGTCCGATCTGGTCGGCATGGCGGCGCACGGCGGCATGCACGTCGAACAGCGTGCCGTAGGCGTCGAAAACATAGGCGGCGTATTGCATGGCAACAGTTTTGAGGCGAGGCGGGCCAAGGTGCAAGCCTTGATTGCATCGCGCCCGCCGCTGGCCTCAACAAAACTCCCCTATGCCCGTTGACGGCAGCCGCCAAAGCGTCATCCAATGTTGTCACACAAGATTGATCGGAACGGGATAACGCAATGACACTGGCGGCAGCGGCGCAATCCGCGACATGGACCTTCGTCGATGGTGACTGGTACGAGGGCAACGTCGCCATTCTGGGGCCGCGCAGCCACGCCATGTGGCTCGGCACCAGCGTGTTCGACGGCGCGCGCTGGTTCGAGGGCGTGGCGCCCGACCTCGACCTTCATGCCAGGCGGGTGAACGCCTCGGCGATCGCGCTTGGCCTCAAGCCGAACATGTCGCCCGAACAGATCGTCGGGCTGACCTGGGATGGATTGAAGAAATTCGACGGCAAGACGGCGGTCTATATCAGGCCGATGTACTGGGCCGAGCATGGCGGCTATATGGGCGTGCCGGCCGATCCCGCCTCGACGCGTTTCTGCCTCTGCCTCTATGAATCGCCGATGATCTCGCCGACCGGGTTTTCGGTGACGGTGTCGCCGTTCCGGCGCCCGACAATCGAAACCATGCCGACCAACGCCAAGGCCGGATGCCTTTATCCCAACAACGGCCGCGCGATTCTCGAAGCCAAGATGCGCGGCTTTGACAATGCGCTGGTGCTGGACATGCTCGGCAACGTCGCCGAGACCGGAAGCTCCAACATCTTCCTGGTCAAGGACGGCCACGTGCTGACGCCGGCGCCGAACGGCACCTTCCTGTCCGGCATCACCCGCTCGCGCACGATGACGCTGCTCGGGGAGTACGGCTTCAAGACGACGGAAAAGACGCTGTCCGTTCGCGATTTCCTCGAGGCGGACGAAATCTTTTCGACCGGCAACCATTCCAAGGTGGTGCCGATCACGCGCATCGAGGATCGCAATTTGCAACCCGGGCCGGTGGCCAAGAAGGCGCGCGAGCTCTATTGGGACTGGGCGCATTCGACGTCGGCTGGCTGACGCGCCGGCCCGGCCTTTTTGTCGCTGCGCGGTTCGCGCGGGAAAACCGTGTGACAGTTTTCTGGAACCCGCTTAGAAAGGGTACCGGCGCTTCACTTCCGGAGTTGCCCCAGCTCAATCCAGACCTATCTTAATCCGGTATCCACACCGGATTTTTCCACGAGGGAGTACTACCCATGGCTTTTGAATTGCCCGCTCTGCCCTACGACTATGAGGCCTTGCAGCCTTACATGTCGAAAGAGACGCTGGAGTATCACCACGACAAGCACCACAAGGCGTATGTCGACAACGGCAACAAGTTGGCCGCCGAGGCGGGGCTTGGCGACCTGTCGGTCGAAGAGGTGGTCAAGCAGTCGTTCGGCAAGAATGCCGGCCTCTTCAACAATGCCGCGCAGCACTACAACCACATCCATTTCTGGAAGTGGATGAAGAAGGGCGGCGGCGGCAACAAGCTGCCAGGCGCGCTGCAGAAGGCAGTCGACAGCGATCTCGGCGGCTACGACAAGTTCAAGGCTGATTTCATCGCCGCGGGCACCACGCAGTTCGGTTCGGGCTGGGCCTGGGTTTCCGTCAAGGACGGCAAGCTGGCGATTTCGAAGACCCCGAACGGTGAAAATCCGCTCGTTCATGGCGCTTCGCCGATCCTCGGCGTCGACGTCTGGGAGCACTCCTATTACATCGATTACCGCAACGCCCGCCCGAAATATCTCGAGGCCTTCGTCGACAGCCTGATCAACTGGGATCATGTGCTGGAACTCTACGAAAAGGCGAAGTGATCGATCGTCAGAAAGGCCCCGGCAATCCCGGGGCTTTTCTTTTTCTGTAGCGATGTCGGTGGCTGCGAAGGCACGGCAAAAATCGCCCGGGGGAAGGGAATATTTAGCCCGCTGCTTCCGTTAACGCCCTGTCCCCAAATACCTTCATCATGGAGCCAAATGAATGAGAAAGCTTGTCATCGCCATCTCTATGCTCACCTTCGCCGGTTCGGCGGCCTTCGCCGACCCGATCCTCGACCGGCAGGCTCTGATGAAGGAGCGCGGAAAGATCGTCGGCGGCTTGGCGAAAGTGGCCAAGGGCGAGGATCCCTTTGATGCTGCAGCCGTGCTTACACAACTCCAGGCGTTGCAGGCGAATGCTGAGAAGCTCGACGTGGACGCGTTGTTCCCTGCAGGCAGCGATGCCGGCGACACCACGGCGGGTCCGAAGATCTGGGAAGATATGGCAGGCTTCAAGGCTACCGAGGACAAATATCTCGCCGACGTCAAGGCCGCGACCGCTGCTGCTCCTGCCGACGTTGATGCGCTGAAGGGGCAGATCAACACCCTCGGTGGCGATTGCGGCACCTGTCACCAGACCTACCGGGTCAAAAAGGGCTGATTGCCTGACATGGCATGGCTGAAGAAGCTCGTCGGCGCGGCCGTCGTCCTGGGCGGCGTCGGCGCGGCCGGTGGTTGGCTGCTGTCGGCGCCGGTCAAGCTGGATGCCGCGGCCCTGGGGCAACTCGGGCCGGGCGACGCGACCAAGGGCAAGCGCATTTTCTATGCCGGTGGCTGCACTTCCTGCCACGCGAAGCCGGGTTCGCAGGGCGATGCCCGGCTTCAACTGGTCGGTGGCCTCCAACTCAAGACCCCGTTCGGCACCTTTGTTCCGCCCAACATTTCGCAAGACCCCAAGGACGGCATCGGTGCGTGGTCGGTCGGGGACCTCGCCAACGCCATGCTCAAGGGCGTTTCACCGTCCGGCGAGCATTTCTATCCGGCCTTTCCCTACGCGTCCTACGCCCGCATGAAGCCATCGGACATTGCCGATCTCTACGCCTTCCTGAAGACGCTGCCGGCGGTCGCCGGCAAGGCGCCGGCCAATTCGCTCGGTTTTCCCTTCAACATCCGTCGCGGCATCGGCCTGTGGAAACGGCTCTATCTCAGCGACCAGCCTGTTGTTGCCTTGGCCGCTGGCACGCCTGAGCCCGTGATGGCCGGCCGCTACCTGGTCGAAGGGCCGGGCCATTGCGGCGAATGCCACACATCGCGCGACTTCGCCGGCGGCATCAAGAAAAGCGAATGGCTTGCCGGTGCCGTGGCCGCCGAAGGTTCGGGCATTGTGCCGAACATCACATCGGGCGCCGGCGCCGTCGCCAAATGGTCGGAAGCCGATATCGCCAACTACCTCGAAACCGGCTTCACGCCCGATTTCGATTCCGTTGGCGGCGCGATGGTCGACGTGCAGCGGAATATGGCTGAGTTGGCACCGGAGGACCGGGCCGCGATCGCCGCCTATCTCAAGTCAGTACCGCCGCACCCGAACGGTTATCCCGCACGCAAGCCGGCGAGCTGATTATCGACTAGAGGTGCCGGTCGCCGAGGAAATCGAAGCCCGTCTCGAAGAAATGATTGTAGTTGCACGTCAGTTCCTCGCCGGGCGCGATATCGCGCAGCGCAAAGGTTTCCTCGGGTGAGGAGACGTCGCAATTCGGCTCGTCGTCATGGTTCATGTAGCGGGCGTCGTCGGCTTCGAAGACGATGTAGGACGGATCGCGCCGGTCTGGGTAGGAATAGCGGTCGAGGTAGTTTTTCACCGGCCCGGTCTCGCCCTCATAGGTCTCGACGTCGATGATCCGGTCGAAGCGGGGGTCGAGCTTCCAGATCAGCGTGCCCCTGGGGATGTGGTGCTTGGCAAAGACACCGATGCCTTGAATGGGCGATTTGTCGAGATAGACGTCGACGAGCAGCATGATGGACCCTTGTGCGCGTGCGGGCTTCATCGCCCGAGAAAGTCGTGCATTGGGTAACGCGCGACCATCGCAATTGCGAGTGGAAATGAGCGAGCTGAATTCAAAAAGTCATGATCGCCAAATCCAAAAGTGAACGTGCTGTCCGGAGCCCTCAGCGTTGCTGCAGCGCCAGACGCACACCCAAGGCACAGTAGATGCCGCCGACCACCTTGCCCTGCCATTTCAGCACGGTCGGATTTCGGCGCAGGAAAGCGCCGAGGCGGCCGGCGCTCACGGCAAAGACGACCGTGCTGAAAAGACCGAACACCACGAAGACAATTCCCAATACGGCCAATTGAAGCATCACCGTTCCGTTTTCGGGCCGCACGAACTGAGGCAGGAAGGCGAGGAAGAAAAGCGCGGTCTTGGGATTGAGCACCTCGGTAAGGACAGCCTGTCGAAACGCCTTGCCGGCAGAAATCGCAAGCGCACCGGCAGTTGGATCGGCCGGCGCCCTCTCGATGATCGCGCGGATGCCGAGGTAAACGAGATAGGCCGCGCCGATGTATTTTACGATGCTGAACAATGTCGCCGACGTGGCGATGATCGCCGAGATGCCGACCATCGCCATGATCGTGTGAAATATGTCGCCGGCCGCGATCCCGGCACCGGTCGCGATCCCGACCTTCGTCCCCGAACTCGTTGCCCGGGCGATCGTCAACAGTGTGGCCGGACCCGGGATAAAGACAAAGCCGAGCACGACGGCGACATAGGCAATCAACGTGGACAGATCGATCATTTGAGCGTCTCCTCGGCAAGCTGCGCCTTGCCCGTCACCTTCAGCGCGAAGGAATAGGTATAAGCGATTTCCTCAAGCCTTGAGAACCGGCCGGACGCACCGGCATGGCCGGAGTCCATGTTGATCTTGAACAGCACTGGATTGTCGCCGCTCTTGCGGTCGCGCAGCCGCGCCACCCATTTGGCCGGTTCCCAATAGGTGACGCGTGGATCGGTGAGGCCGGCAAGCGCCAGGATCGGCGGATAGTCGAGGGCCGCGACATTGTCGTAGGGCGAGTAGGCGGCGATGGTGCGGTAATCGTCGGCCGACGCGATCGGATTGCCCCATTCCGGCCATTCCGGCGGCGTCAGCGGCAAGGTCGCGTCGAGCATGGTGGTGAGAACGTCGACGAACGGAACCTCGGCGACGATGCCGCCAAAGCACTCCGGCGCCATGTTGGCGATGGCGCCCATCAGCATGCCGCCGGCCGAGCCGCCTTGTGCGACCATGCGGTCATGCGCGGTATAGCGCTCGGCAACGAGGTGGCGCGCACAGGCGATGAAATCCGTAAACGTGTTCATCTTGTGCGCCCGCTTGCCGTCATCGTACCAGCCGTAACCCTTGTCCTTGCCGCCACGGACATGGGCGATGGCGTAGATGAAGCCGCGGTCGACCAGCGACAGGCAGTTGGTGTTGAAGGCCGCCGGCACGGTGATGCCGTAGGAGCCGTAGCCGTAGAGCAGGCAAGGTGCCGATCCATCGAGTGGCGTGTCGCGATGGTGCAGAAGCGAGATCGGCACCAGCTCGCCATCGGAGGCGGGCGCCATCAGCCGCCTTGTGACGTAATGGTCCGCATCATGGCCGGATGGCACTTCCTGGGTCTTGAGCAAGACCCGTTCGCGGGTGCGCATATTGTAGTCGAACACTTGCGCCGGCGTCGTCATCGACGAATAGGAAAAGCGCATGATCTCGGTGTCGTATTCATAGGAACCCGACAGGCCGAGCGAGAAAGCCTCCTCATCGAGCGACAGTAGATGCTCTTCGCCATTGGCGCGATCGCGCACGACGATGCGCGGCAGACCCTCCTTGCGCTCGAGCCGGACCATATGGTCCTTGAAGCCGATCACCGACAGGATCAGCCGGCCCGGCTCATGCGCCACCAGTTCCTGCCAGTTGGCGCGGACCGGATCGCTTGCCGGCGCCGTCATGATCTTGAAGTCCTTCGCCCCGTCCGCATTGGTCAGGATGAAGAAGATGTCGCCGCCTTCCTCCAGCTCATATTGCAGGCCGATCTCGCGCGGCGAAACCAGTCTGGGTTCGGCAAACGGATCGCTGGCGCTCAGCAGGCGATATTCCGAGGTCTCGTGATCGTTGATGCCGATCATGATCCATTGGTTGTTGCGGGTGCCATCGACATTCATGAAGAAGCCGGGATCGGTTTCCTCATAGATCAGGCGGTCGTTTTCAGGGTCTTGTCCGAGCGCGTGGAACAGCACCTTCGACGGCCGGTGGTTGGGGTCGAGACGCGTATAGAAGAACCCGTCATTGCCCGCGTCCCACACGCCCGAACCGCCGGTGGCGGGAATCTGGTCCGCCAGTTCCTTGCCGTTGGCAAGGTCGCGCACGCGCAGCGTATAGAATTCCGAACCCTTGTCGTCGAAGGCCCACATCAGCTTGCGATGATCGGCCGAATGATCGACGCCGCCGAGCCGGAAATAGGCTTTGCCTTCCGCCTCGAGGTCGCCATCGAGCAGGATCTGCTCGGCCCCGCCATCGCGCGGCAGACGGAAATAGCGCGGCTGCTCGCCGCCGAGCTTGAAGGAAGACCCATAGGCATACGGCCCGTCCTTCATCGGAACCGAAGAATCGTCTTCCTTGATGCGGCCTTTCATCTCCTTGAAAAGCTGCTTCTGGAGCTCGACCGTGTCGGCCATCAGCTTCGACTGGTAGGCATTTTCGGCTTCGAGTTCGGCGCGGATGCCCGCATCGAGCAGGGACGGATCCCTGAACATCTCCTGCCAGTTGTCGGCCCGCAGCCAGGCATATTCGTCGGTTCGCGTGATGCCGTGATGCGTGTCGAAGACCGGCCGCTTCTGCGGTGTTGGCGGGCTGACGATCGGAAATCGGGAAGTCTTGGTCATTGCGTCTCGCTTGGGAAATATCTTGAATGGTGAATGAACACGCCGATCAGGGTGGGTTCAAGGACCGCGGCCTAGAGGTGATGTCGGCTCCGGGAGATGGGCCGGGAGGAAAGATGATGACTGTTCGATCTCGGATTGCCGCGACTTTCGCCGTTGCTTCGCTGACTCTGGTCTTTGTTGGCCAGTCTCATGCGACCGTATTCGCGGCTTGGCAAGTGGCCAATGTGCCGTTCGGCGACACGCTCAATGTTCGTAAATATCCGTCCGGCACATCGCAGAAACAGGCCGCATACCCGAACGGGACCGTCCTGCAGATGACCGGACGATGCACCGGCGGCATAAACCTGCTCGACATCGCCAACCAACCGGCATGGAAGCAACAGCAGACGGTTCGCTATCGCTGGTGCGAGGTCTGGCACGACCCGGCCAAGAACGGCGCCTTCGTCACCGGCTGGGCCTACGGCAAGTACATCACCCCGTATTGATTGACCACCGACGATTAGCGCTGCAGCGGGCGGCCGGCGGCCATGTCGCCGGCTTGCTTGCGTGCGCGGCAACCTGCGGTTTTGTGGACAGGTGTGAACAACCAAGATTGGCGGTACTGTGGTCAAGCAAAATGAAGCATTGAAACCCGATTTGTGAGCTATCGCGAATGTAACGACGAGCTGACGTAACGTCACCGATCCCTGCTCTGGCAAGCGAAATATCGAAAAATTACATAGTGCACGAAAGGTTGAAGCTAATCCGCGAATAGTTGATCGACTTTCTTCAATATAGTGCAGTGAGAGAATTGACTTACTTGACATGTGGGCTCATTGATGTGCCCGCGACGCGAATCGCGAAAGCTCTGCCTGCGCAAAATTCGCGCAATGCCCTGCCTGTAAAAAAGGGCGCATACCGACGTAACTCTAGTTGGGGCCTGAAGACCATGGATATTGTCGAAACACCTTCCAGAAACAACGATGCGCTGATCGAGCTGACCGCCGATGTGGTGGCCGCCTATGTCAGCAACAATCCCGTACCGGTCGGCGAACTGCCGAACCTCATATCCGATGTCCATGCCGCTCTCGGGCGTGTGGGCGGAACCGCCGAACAGCCTCCTGCCGACAAGCAGAAGCCGGCTGTCAACCCGAAGCGTTCGGTTCATGACGACTACATTGTCTGTCTTGAAGACGGCAAGAAGTTCAAGTCGCTCAAGCGTCACCTGATGACCCACTATGATCTGACGCCTGACCAGTATCGCGAAAAGTGGAATCTCGACCCGAGCTATCCGATGGTTGCTCCGAACTATGCGGCAGCCCGCTCGCAGCTCGCCAAGAAGATGGGCCTCGGCCGCAAGCGCAAGGCGCGGTAATCGCTGCTTTGTCAGGTCGAACCGACATCAACGGCGCCTTCGGGCGCCGTTTGATTTTGGACACAGGGTTATCGGCCGACCGGAGGGGCGTCAGGCCGTCTGCTTGAGTGCCATCTCGGCATCGCGCTTGATGCGCTTGACCATCGAGCGAAGGCCATTGGCGCGCTGCGGCGACAGGTGCTCGTCCAGGCCGAGTGTCTTCAGCGTCGCTTCCGCATCGGTTTTCTGGATTTCGCTGGCAGTCCTTCCGGAAAACAGCGCCAGCATGATGGCGACCAGTCCGCGCACGATATGGGCGTCCGAATCGCCCGTGAAGGTGATGACCGGATCGCTGCCCGGTCCCCGTTCGGTGGTCAGCCAGACCTGGCTTACGCAACCCGGCACCTTGTTGGCGGCATTGCGCTCCTCATCTGGAAACGGCGGCAGAGCCTCGCCCAGTTCGATCACATAGCGGTAGCGGTCTTCCCATTCGTCAAGGAACGAAAAGTCGTCGCGGATCGTCTGGATCGTGGTCGTCATAACCCGGATATAGTCACGCAGCGGCGCCGCGTCACGGAAAAAACAAGGACACCGCGGGCGTCGAGAGGGCAGACGACCCGCGGTGCGCCGTCGAAACGGCTTAATTCTTTATCGGCAGCCTAGTTCTTTATCGGCAGGTTGACGGTCTCGGGCAGGACAACCTCTTGCGGCACGCTGCCCGTCAATGTCGAGGTGTCGGGGCCAGCGGACTTGTCGTCCAGCATGGCGGCCGCGATCTTGGCGGTTTCCTTGGCGCGGGCGGTGATGGTGTGCATCGCCGACTTGCCGGTTTCACAGACATCGGGCTTGCGTTCGCAGATGCCGGCAATGTCGCCCACCGCGTCGCGTGCCGCGAACAGGGCCTGGATCGGCCCGACGCTTTCCTGGCCCGGCTCGTCAGAACCGACGCTCAGCGGCAGCGCCAGCAGCACCAGTGAAAACCAGAAAGCCATTCTTATCAGGAAGAACATGCCTTGCCTCTCGTCGTGACCGGATCATGCATCACACGGCATGACCTCTTTTATGGGCAGGATGTTGGCACACAGGCACAAAGGACGGCTTGCACGTTCGCAGAGAATTTTCCTCAAATTTTAGGCAAATTCGAAACGAAGCGTTTTGCCGTGGATTTGTTTCATATCGGGACGATTTTCGACACCTTTTGATAACCATCTATCGGATTGTTTCTATTGCGGTTTTCTGAAATTTGGGCGGTTCTCCCTCCGTACGTGGTCCGCTCCCGGCAGGCGTCAGGAGATAACCCTCCATTTACTATGGCGGCATTTGCCCGGGTTTTCGGCCCCTGCCATCCCGATATTTGCCACAGGCCGGGCTTTGGTCGGCGCTGCCTTATCCATTCCTTAAACGCTGGATGAGAGTTTCAGAGCCAATCAAAACAATCTGCAAAAGCAGAGCTGTTCACGACGAGTGCGAGTGCGTTGAGTTGATGCCGATCAAGGCCAGATACGCTGAATTGCCTGGCGCGATTGCCGCCGGCTGCGAACGTATGGTCCATCCCTCGATTCTTGGGCAGAGCGGCCGCGAGCGCCAGCGCCGCTTCATCGGCGTCATGCTGGCGGCGCCGTTCTTTGCCGCCGGTGCCGCGGTCACGCTGGTGACATCAGGCATGGGTGCCGCGGTGACCGTGGCCGCCATCTTCGCGGCCTTCGGTCTGTGCTGGTTCGTCGCCTTGCTGGTGGCGGCGACCGGCAAGATGGCCGCGGCGGCGCCGATCGCCCTGGCGATGGCGGCTGTTGCGCTTGGCGGGCTGATCGCCGCCGCCGGCGGGTTGAGTTCTCCTGTCGCCATGCTTGCCGTGGCGCTGCCCTTCGAAGCCTGGTGGATCGGCGGCTCGCGGCGCGCGGCCCTGTGGGGAGCGGTCTCGGCCATTGTCGCCATTGTCCTTCAGCCTCTGGCTGCGGCCTTCCTGCCCTTCGCGGGCGCGCAGATCGCCGCCTGGCATTGGCTGGTGCCGTTGGCCTGGGCGCTGACGCTGATCCCGCGCCTGTCGGCGTTTCGCGATAGCGCCGGTGCGGCTGATGCGCTGGATACCGGCGACCGGCTGGAAGACATTATCGACGCGGTGGTCCTGCGGATCGCTCGCCATGGTGAAGTCCTGGACGCCTCCGCCAAGGCGCGCACGCTTTTGAAATTGCCGCCGGAACTGCTTTCCGGAACCGGCCTCTTCGACCGCGTCCACCTGTCGGACCGTGTCTCCTATCTCAGCGCCCTGGCGGACATGCGCGACGGTGCTGCCTCGCGCCGCCTCGAATTGCGCATCAGGCTGCCGCAGAGCGGCAATGGCCAGAATGACACGCGCTCGATGGCCGACAATTATCGGCCGTTCCTGCTCGAGCTGCTGCGTGGCGAGGAACAGAGCGACGTCTTCACGCTGGTCCTGCGTGAGAATGACGAGACGGCCCGGCTGCGTGAGGACCTCGCGCAGGCCAATGAGACGGCGGCTGCCGCCGAAGTGGCCAAGGGCCGGTTCCTGGCGGTGGTCAGCCATGAACTGCGCACGCCGTTGAACGCCATCATCGGCTTCTCGGACATGCTGCTGCATGAGATGTTCGGCGCCTTCAAGGATCCGCGCCAGAAGGAATATGTCACCCTGGTGCGGGATTCCGGCCAGCATCTTTTGGCCGTCGTGACATCCATACTCGACGTGTCGAGGATCGAGTCGGGCGCCTACACGGCGGAACCGGAGCCGTTCCGGTTCATGGAAGCCGTCGACATGTGCCAGTCGATGATGCGGCTGCAGGCGCAGGCCAAGAACATCGATCTGCAGACGCAGATCGCTCCTGACGCCGGTGACATCAATGCCGATCGCCGCGCCGTGCAGCAGATCCTGATCAATCTGGTCTCCAATGCCATCAAGTTCACGCCCGACGGCGGCGATGTCGTCGTCGGCGCCAAGCGGATCGGCTCGCGCCTGCATTTCTGGGTCAGGGATACCGGCATCGGCATTGCCGAGGAGGACTTCGCCAATCTCGGCAAGCCATTCACGCAGATCCACAACGACTATACGCGCCGTTTCGAGGGGACCGGCCTTGGCCTGTCACTGGTGAAGGGGCTGGTGGCGCTGCACGAAGGCACCATGTCGATCGAAAGCATGCCGGGCGAGGGCACCACGGTGACCATCAGCCTGCCGGTCAACGGGCCGAAGGGGCGCCCGGCGAACCAGGCAGGGGTGCTGACGATGCCGGTGACGAGGGCGAAAGGGGACAGAAATGGCTCGCTCCGCAAAACAGCCTAAGGCGGTCAAACGCCGCAGCAACGCCTTTCAGGACGGCGCCATAGCCGTCGGCGGGATGATTTCGCGCAATCCCGTCCTGGTCGGCGGATCGACGGCATTCCTGGTGACGCTGTTCTATGTCTCGGCCAATGCGCTGTGGTATCAGCCTTTCCCGCATGCCGGGGCGTTCTTCGCCACCCGCCACTTCCAGGGATTTCCGCACACTGCCTCTGACGAACCGGAGACCACGATCAACATCGTGCGGCCCAATGCGGCGCCCGCCCCGATGAAGGGCGATCCGGTGGTCGAGCAGGTGCAAGGCATATTGAAGGACCTCGACTTCTATCCCGGCACGGTCGACGGCATTTCCGGCCCCAACACGCGCAAGGCCATCCAGGCCTATCAGCAGAAGGTCGGGCTCAACGCTTCCGGCGAAATCGATGCGCTGCTGCTGGATCAGCTTGGTGCAACGCCGAAGACAGCTTCGGTGCCAAAGCCGCAGCCGCGTCCCGACGTGCCGCCGGCCGCCGTTCCGGTGTCCTTGCAGACAAATTCTGGGCAGACAAATTCCGGGCAGACGGATGCCGCTCCGACCCAGGGACCCGACCCCCGCATCGTCAAGATCCAGGCCGGTCTCAAGGCCTTCGGCAATGACGACATGCAGTTGGATGGTGTCGTCGGCGCGCGCACCAAGGCGGCGATCAAGGAATTCCAATCGCTGTTCGGCCTGCCGCAGACCGGCGAGCCCGACGAGATCGTCTACGTCAAGATGCGCGAGATCGGCCTGACCAACTGAGGCCTGAAAACGACGGCTCGCGGAGTGGCGGAAATATCGGCAAGCAATTCCAGGAAAAGTGTGAACGGTTTTCCCGGGAAAAGCGCGTAGCGCTTTCCCTTGGGAATTGCGTCAAAACAAAGAGTTAGAGCAGATGGCCGTTTCCTTGAAACGGCCATCTGCTTTAGATAGCCCGCACGCTTTGCGGAGTTCTTTCATGCGCGTCACATCGGATCTGTGGGTCTCGGCCCTGGTGCGCCGGGTTTTCGGCGCCGGCGGCTTTGCCGCCGTGGTCAACCGTGGCGCGACCGAGGCCGGTGCTGTTTTCGTGCTGACGCGGGGCAGGCTTGGCGACGTCGCCCTCTATGGGCCGGCGCCGCAGACAAGTTACGATTCAGCCAAGCCCGACGACCGTTTCTTCAGCCTTCTCGCCGCCGGCGATGATCCGGCCGTGCTCGATGCCCGTCTCGAGAGGGAAAAGAAGTTCGATCCCGACATCTGGGTGGTCGAGATCGAGGCTGGCACCGTTCCCGTCGAGGAGCTTATTTCCGTGAAGACGCCCTGAGGCCGGAAGCCGTGGCTTCGTCGCTGTTCGAGGCCTTGCGGCTGTCGCCGTTTGCGGGCGAAGCGTCACGAACCATCCAGGACAAGGTCTCGGCCTTCCAGCTCCGAACCCGGTCCAGCGCCACATCGCGATGCAGCAGGCGGTAGCGGTCGAGATAAGTGCGGATGGCCTGCGGATGCGGGAACAGGCCGGGATAGATGGCGACCGTGATCAGGAAGGCCCGGTCCTCGCTGAAGTCGAGCGAGCGCAGTGCTGCAAGCAGTGAGGCATAATTCTGGTTGGCGATCAGCGATCGCGCGGTCGAGAAATCAATGTCGAGGGCGTCCGCAAGCGCGGTCTGGAAGAAGGCGGCGTTTCCCGTCAGCGCCGTCTCGCGCAGTTTGACGTAGGTATCCGCGCCAGGGAACGCATCGACCTTCGCCGCCGATGCTTCGTCGCCGGTGCGCATCATGGAGCGTAGCCTGCGCCGCGCATTCTCGGCGGCAATGCCGGCGGACTGTTGCCCTGTCGCACTGTCTTTGGCCGCTTCCACTTCTGCGACTGCGACGGTTGGTGCCGCGGGGGCTTGAACCTCCGGATCGCGCACCCGCACCAGTGTCGGCCGTTCGAGCACCCTGATCAGATCGGCGATAGTCGGGTTCAGGTCCTTGCGGCGCGCTATGGCGCGCGCATGCGGCAGCCCATGCCGGCCAATCAATGCGATCAGGTCGATATCGCTGACCGCGCGCGAGCGGATCAGCAGCGGCGCGGCAATGTCGACCGGTTCTTCGCAGAGGCGCCGCACGAGTGCCGCGGGGGCATGTTCGCATTCGGAAAGGGCGGCGGCCACGTAGCGCCGCGATTCGACGGACACATCGTCGAACAGCGGCAGCGTCAGGTCTTCTAGCTGGCCGATCTCGCGGCGCGACGGGCGGGTCAGCGAGCAGAACGCCGACACCGCGGCGCGGAACAGCCTTTCGGCCTTGCCCGATTCCGTCCGTATCGCGATTTGCCTGAAGTCCGAAGATGACACGAAGGATACCCGATACTCGACACACAGCCTTGATCGCGCTCAACCGGGACTATGTCGGTTTCGCGATTGCCCCGGTCAGAACGTCCTGACCCCAAGACAAAGATCAAGTTAGCGACGATCCGTTAGCGCTCCGTTAACCCTCTGCCTGCCTTAATGATATTGGAGGCGTTGCGTTGTGCTCCGGGGAAACCGAGAGGAATGCGCGAATCATGGGCATGGTACTGTCTTTCGTGCCGCGTGCGGCACCGACCAATCGAGCCAAGCAAACCACCGAAATACCGGCGGCGGTGATCATCTTTCCCGGCATCCGCTATGAGCGGTCCAGCACCGGCGAGACGCGGCCTGTCGGGCCCGACAAGCCGGGATCGCCACGGACACCGGTGCCGCACCACTGAGCCTTGCTGAAGCCGCGACCTGATCCGTCAGGCCGTTGGCTCTAGGCCCTGATGAACCGACCTAGAAATCCTGCAGCTCGCAGGAACTCTGATCGAGAAAGCGCGACACGATCGGCTTCCAGCTGTCGTCCGGCACGAAGCTGCGGATGACGAAGATGCCCTCGTCGATCGGCGCTTCGACGAAGATCGCTCCTTGCAGATCCTCGGGCAAGTCCTTGCGCACGTCGATCATCTGCGCCGGCGTTAGCACGACCGCATCAAGCTTGCCGCCGGTCGCGGTATGGTCGTTGAAGGAATAGATGTTGTGGCCGTTGCGGTCATAGACCGACACCGACCAGAAGGGGACATTGCCCGGCGCCTTGATGCGGACCATGCCTTCCTCGAGGTCGAAACGGCAGGCCGTGGCATAGAACAGCGGGTCGACCGATTTCACCACCGGCGCGCCGCCCGCCTCGGCATCGAGCCGGTTCATCCGGTAGAGATCCGACGCCATGGACAGCCGCGACCAGGCATCGCGTTCGGAAAATTCCGGCACCAGGAGCAGCACTACGATGTGCACGATGCCGGCGCCGACCAGGCCGAGCAGGACAGCATGGAAAAGACGGCGCAGCGCGGCCAGGACATTACGCATCGCAGCCGGCCTTCACGATCCTCGGCAGCGACACGTCCGACAGGCCGGTGCTGCTGGCGATCGGCGTGTCGTAGAAGGTCAGGACGAAATACATCCGCCCGGAACCGTCGGTCAGGAGCCAGTTGCCGGACATCGGGTGATGGCCGACCGAAATGATCACCGAATTGTCGGGCTGGCGCAGCACCTCGTAGGACTGAAGTGCTGCAAGCCGCGGCTTGCCGGTTTCGACGACGCCGAGCGATTGGTCGGCGGCGTATAGCGTCCAGAAGCGGGCGGTCGGGAATCCGCCCTCTATCCTGTAGTTGCATTCCCGCTTGAGCTGGTCGCCGGCCGCGTCATTTTCCGCGACGAAGGACAGGCCCTCGGCGCGGCCGAGCGCAAGCACCCCCTCTCGCGCCACGCGCGCCTTGGAGTAGGGGTCGGCGGCCGGCGTGCCGATGTCGGGAAAGGCGGTCCATTGGCCGATCCTGATCGCGCCGACGCCGTCCTGGATCTTCAGCGCATACCAGACGCTGGCGCCGCCGCCGCCAATGGCTATGGCAAGCGAAAGCAGCATCAGGAAGACATTCTTGAGCATGAAGGGCCGCGTGCGCGAAGGATTGCCGTTCGGGGATATCGCGGCGTGGGGCCTTGTGGCAAGCGGAGGCATCCGATTTGGATGTAAGAGCTGTGGTTAGGAGCGGTCTTCCCTTCTCCCCTTGTGGGAGAAGGTGGCCTCGCGAAGCGAGGTCGGATGAGGGGTGCTCCAGCTTGGCACCGACAGCGATCCGTCACGCACCCCTCAACCGTCTCGGCGCTTCGCGCCGATCCACCTTCTCCCACAGGGGGGAGAAGGAAGAGGCGCTAAAGTCACAACGCCGAAAGCGTTTCGGGCGGGGTGGGGGCGTTAAGTTTGGGTGCCGACTGGAACAATTGCGTCATGTCCCTCAGCGTCTGCGTGGTTCGGCTGGACAGCACCGCTGGCCGTTCGGCGGCAGCGTCGGCCGCAGCCTGTTCCTCGCTCTTCTTCTGCGCTTCCGCGGCCTTGGCTGCGGTGTCCTCGTCGACGAAGGGTTTGTCGATGCCGGGGATCGGCTTCAGGTCGATGTTCTGGTGCGCGTAGACCATCAGGCGCTGCCACACCATCGCCGGCAGCGAGCCGCCGGTCATGTTCTTGGTCGGGGTGAAGTCGTCATTGCCCAGCCATACGGCCGCCGTGTAGTTGCCGGTGAAGCCAACGAACCAGGCGTCGCGATAGGATTGCGTCGTACCGGTCTTGCCGGCGACGACGATGTTGGGAATCTGCGCGCGCCGGGCCGTGCCCATCACCGGCACGGCCGCCAGCATGGTGTTCATGGATTTCAGCGCCTGCTCGGAGAGCACCCGGTGCGGCGGCGGCGCATCCTTGGTCCAGTCATACACCACGTCGCCGGTGCGGGTGACGAGCTGGGTGATGCCGTGCCGGGAGCCGACGAAGCCGTTCTGGGCGAACACGCTGTAGCCCGTCGCCTGGTCCATCACGGTCATGCCCGAGGTGCCGAGCACCATCGTCTTGTGCGCTTCGAGCGGCGATTCCACGCCCATCGCCTCGGCCATCGCCTTGATCGGCGCGATGCCGAGATGGTCCTTGGCCAGCCGCACAGGTACGGTGTTGATCGACTTGGCCATCGCCATGATCAGCGTAATGTTGCCGGCCGACTCGCCGCTGTAATTGTGCGGTGACCAGTTGCCCCAGCTGATTGGCCCGCCTGATATGATCGAGTTCGGCGTAAAACCGTGTTCCATCGCCGTGGCGTAGACATAGGGTTTGAACGAAGAGCCGGTCTGGCGGAGCGCTTTGGTGGCGCGGTTGAACTGGCTAGCGCCGTAGTCGCGGCCGCCGACGATCGCCCGCACCGCGCCGTTGGTCTCGATAACTACCACGGCACCTTCGGTGACGTTGTACTCCTTGCCGAACTGGCGCAGGTGGAACTCGACGGACTCCTCGGCCGCCTTCTGGATGTTGGCGTCGAAGGTGGTGTGGGCAACCAGCGAATGCTGCCCCGGTTTGGCGATCTTCTTGACCTCGTCGAAGGCCCAGTCGAGGAAATAGTCGGGGCTCTTCTGTTCGCCGCGGTCGACGACGTCGGCCGGATGCAGCCTGGCCTGCAGCACCTGGCCCTCGGTCATGAAGCCGGAATCGACCAGGTTGGACAGCACCACATTGGCGCGCGCACGCGCCGCCGGCAGGTTGATGTGCGGGGCATATTTGGTCGGCGCCTTGAACAGGCCGGCCAGCATCGCCGCCTCGGCAAGGTTGAGGTCCTTGACGCTCTTGCCGAAATAGAAATCCGCCGCCGCCTCGATGCCGAACGTGCCGCCGCCCATATAGGCGCGGTCGAGATAGAGCTGCAGGATCTCCTTCTTCGACAGATTGGCTTCGAGCCACAGCGACAGGAAGGCTTCCTTGATCTTGCGCTCGAACGTGCGCTCATTGGTCAGGAACAGGTTCTTGGCCAATTGCTGGGTGATGCTGGAACCGCCCTGAACGACGGAATTCGCCCGCACATTCTCGAAGATGGCGCGCGAAAGGCCGAGCACGTCGATGCCGTAGTGGTCGAAGAAACGCCGATCTTCGGTGGCCAGCACCGCCTTGATGACATGGTCGGGCATCTCGTCGACCGGCACGGAATCGCGCTGAATGATACCGCGCTGGCCGATCTCGTTGCCGTAGCGATCGAGGAAGGTGACGGCGAAATCGCCCTGGGCACGCCAGTCGCCGGCCGTATCCTGGAAAGCCGGAATGGCCAGCGCCAGCATCACCACGATGCCGCCGGCGCCCAGCGTGAAACCTTCGCTCAAAATCTCGATGATGCCGCGCCGCCAGCCCTTGAGACGGAAGCGCCGCGAGAAGATTGTCGCCGCTTCCCAGAACTGCCGCGCCTTGAACCCGATCTCGTAGAGCGAGGAATCGAGCCACGCGTCCAGCGCCAGAAGGCGCGACGCGATCGGACCTCTTCTCTTGCGCGGTTCAGGGCTGACCATTCAAAAACCCGGCTCGGCTGTGGCGTGACCTGAAAACCGCAAGCCGGCAATTTCAGGGCAGCGCCCTGTCCCGACTATTCATCCATTTTATGGGCGCCCACAAGGGCGACAAGGACACAGCTGCAAGGTTTGTCGACAAGAGGGCAGGGAACGGTCCTATCCGATCGTCCGCCCGCCTGATCACAGCAGGCGGGCGGACTGATAGGAAGGGTCTGGGCAGTTCAGGCCGCTTCGCGCTTCAGCGCCTGCGCCATGCAGTGGATGCCGCCGCCGGTCTTGGAGATCTCGCTCATGTCGACGGCCGCGACCTCGAAGCCGCGCGCCTTGAGCTGACCGATCAGCGTTTGGCTCGAGGTCGGCGCGATCACCCGGTCCCTGCCGAGCGACATGAAGTTGCAGCCGAGTGCCATCGTGTCCTGGAAGGGCACGTCGATGATCTCGTGGCCCTTGCCCTTCAGCCAGTCGACGATGCCGGGTTCGGTGCAGGCGAGGCAGACGGCTGTGAGTTTCTCGGCGATCGGCACCACCATCAGGTCGATATGGACATAATATTCGTCGATAAAGGCGAGCCGCGTTTCCCAGCCCTCTTTCTCGAACCAGGACTGGACCTGGCGGGCGCCTTCTTCCTGCGTGCGGGCGCCGCCGCAGCCGATCAGCACCACGCCCTCCTCGATGACGTTGAAGTCGCCGCCCTCGAAGGTGCCGGCCGTGACCATGTCGTAGATCGGGATGCCAAGCTTTTCATAGGTGCGGATCGCCGCGTAATTCTCGCCGCGCCGCCACCAGTTGGCCATGGCGGTGATGAAGGCGCCATAAGGCGTCATGACGCTGGAATCGCGGGAATAGACCTGCATCGGCAGTTCCGGCGTCGGCTCGTGCCAGTGGATGTTGACGCCGAAATGCTCGTAGGCGGCGACCAGGTCCTTGTGCTGCGCCTGCGCGATCTGGACATTGCAGGGCGCCTCGCGCAGATGTTTCCGCGACAGCGAACTGGTCGACAAATGCCGTAGGAAGTTCGGCGATCCGAGCAGCACGTCGGTCAACACATCGGTTTCGTTGGCGAAACCCCATGATGTGAGCGGCTTGGTGCCGCCGGCCGGATTGCGGCGCTGCAGCGAAAACGGCTCGGCGACGATGCGATCATGAACGGTCATGCGGTTCTCCTCATGGGCTTGTTCTCAAGGGTTGGTCGGGTCATGCATGGCTTGGGATCCACCAGTCGCGGCCGCGCGCGGTGGTGACATATTCCGGCCAGCGGAAATGGATCGGCGGCTCGTAGTCGCAGAGCGGCGCGATCCAGTTCGAACCGCCAACGCCGCCGCCGGTGCGAGAGACGAACTCGTCCATCGCCGTATCACGGGCGGTTCTGTCCTCGAGCAGGCGCAGCGCCGCCAGCGCGACGGTCTTGGCTGCGCAGGTGACCATCGGATCGATGGTGGCCGAAATGCCGCCCAGCGCATTCATCACCCAGGAGGGATAGGTGTGACCGCCTGCCGAGCGTAGCGCCGGGCGCGCGACATAGAAGCGTGCCGTCGGCGCGTGCCAGCTCATGTCGGTGTAGTCGTCGGAAGTTGAATTCACCTGTGAGGGCGGCAGGTCGCGGCGCAGGATCGCTTCCGCTTCCTTTGGTGCGATCAGCCGCTCCAGCTCATCGATGAACGGGTTTTCGGTTGCGGTACCGCCGGCGTTGACCTGGATTTCGCGACCGATCGCCCTGGCGGCCTCGTCCCAGCGTGGCGGCCCGACCGTCGACAGCGCCTCATAGGCGATCTCGGCCATGGCGTGATTGGCCAGCCCCGGCCGCGACTTCGACACCCAGTGACGTTCGTATCGGCAGCCGCTGATCGCGGCGGCAGCCGCCGCATTGCGGTCGAGTACGGCTGTCACCTGCTCGGCCATGCCGATGGTCGGCACGCGGATCATGTACTGGATCTCGGCCAGCCCCGCCGGCAGATTGTCGGCGGTCGCCTGGCCCGCCGTCAGGATCGCCTCGCTGATCGACCAGCCGCCCTGATGCGGCAGCATGGAATCGCGCAGCGCCTTGGAGGCCATGTACATCGTCATCAGCGCGTCGTTGGCACCAGGCGCGCGGACCGCCGAATGCGCCTGCGGGATCGGCGCGCCATCGCCTGCGCGAACCCAGTTTTCGGGTTCGTCGCAGATGAAGCGGTAGATCATGGCGTAGGCGGCACCGCAATGCGTGTCCCAGCGCGCCGTGTTGCAAAGCGGCAGCATGTAGAAGGGATGGAAGGAGATCATGCCGGCAAGGCCGTCATAATAGCCTTTTGCCGCATGGATCGGCTTCGAGCCGCGCACCTTTTCGGCCGGTTCGCCGGTAAAGCGCAGCGTGCCTGGGATGCCGTGGCGCTGCATCGCTGCCTTGGTGGCGAGCAGGCCGCCAAGGCTTGCCATGCCCAACCCCGAATGCGGGTCGGTGTGACCGCCGGCCTCGACGCCAAGGCCGGGCCGGGGCTGCTTCACCGTCACCGCATCCTGGCAGTTGCCCGGCACCGCGTCATATTCGGCATACATGCCGATGGTCGGTCCGGCGCCATTCGTCCAATGGGCGCAGAATGCGGTCGGCATGCCGCCGGAACCTTCCTCGACGGCAAAACCTTCCCGCTTAAGTCGCTCCACATACCAGGCGGCAGACTGGTATTCGCGCCAGGCGGTCTCGCCGAAATCGAAAATGGTGCGCGTCCACGCCGACAGCAGCGGCTGGATGCCGTCGAGGCAGGCAAGGGCCGTCTCTTGCGCCGATGTCGTCACCGGTTTGTCCATGCGTCAAAGAAAGCAGTGAAGCGGCTCGCCAAAAAGTGATATGTTTTCCCGGTTCGTGCAAATTCGGTTCACCTCTTGAGAATTCCATCCACACAGGCGCTGCGCGCCCTCGACAGTTTCGCTCGTCACGGCAGCGTCTGGCGTGCCGCCGACGAACTGCACCTCACCCGCAGCGCGGTGAGCCACCAGTTGCGGCTGTTGGAGCGCGATCTCGGCTTCGATCTGCTGCAGCGCATCGGCAAGGGAGTGGCGCTAACGCCGCGCGGCCAGCGCTATGCCGCCGACGTCAGGAAGGCGCTGACCGTGCTCGGCGACGCGGGGGCGCAAAACAGCGGCGCCGGCGTCGGTGGTTCCTTCGCCATCTCCTGCCCTCCGGGCTTTGCCTCGATGTTCCTGTGCAGCCATATCGGTGAATTCCAGCAGATGTATCCTGACGTGGCGCTCTCGGTGCTGACGCCGCGCCGGCTCGACGACGTCTCGAATCCGGACGCCGATGCCTTCATCGCCTTTGGCGTCGGCAACTGGCCGAACCGGGCGGTGGAATTGCTTTGCGAAGTCCATTTTACGCCGCTTTGCAGCCCGACACTGCTCAACAAGGTGGGCGGATTTTCCAAACCCGCCGACGTGTTGCGCGCCAACCTGCTGCACCTCGGCGATACCGAGGACTGGGCGCGCTGGCTGGCGCTGTCCAAGGTGGAGAACCCCGATACCGAAGGCGGTATCTTCTTTTCCGACATGAACCTCGTCTTCTCGGCGGCGGTCGCCGGACAGGGAATTGCCATGGGCGACGAGCTGACCGGCCGCCGGGCGCTGAGCGAAGGCCGGCTGGTCAAGCCGTTTGAAGCTTCCGTGCCCTCGCCACGCTCCTATTTCCTGGTCTTCGAGCACGCCAAGGCCGGCCATCCCGTGCTCAACGCCTTCAGCGACTGGCTGAGGGCGAAGCTGTCGGAGAACAGACTTTAATCTCCCTCGATGGAGAGATTTGACGCTCCCCGACGTCCAGACGTGAATCAAATTTGCCGATCAGGCGAAAACTATTCGGTTGCGGTGAGCCGCGACCCTGCCTACGATTTCACTCGGGACTGAGGAAGAGGCAGGATGCAGCAACCCGGCCGGGCCGCAGAGATCAAGGCAATCGGAATCGGCAAGAGCTTCGGCTCGTTCCGTGCGCTGGACAATCTGTCGCTCAATATCGGCCGCGGCGAGTTCCTGACGCTGCTTGGGCCGTCCGGCTCGGGCAAGACCACCTTCCTGATGATCCTGGCCGGCTTCGTGCAGCCGACCGAAGGTAAGCTTTTCAGCGACGGCACCGACATCACCGACCGCCCGGCCGAACAACGTGCCGCTGGCATGGTGTTCCAGGGCTATGCGCTGTTCCCGCATATGAGCGTCGAGGCCAACATCGCTTTCCCGCTCAAGGTGCGCAAGAAATCGGCCGCCGACATCAAGAAACGCGTCGGCGAGATGATCGAGCGCGTCGGTCTGGTCGGCCATGCGAAGAAACTGCCCTCGCAGCTCTCCGGCGGCCAGCAGCAACGCGTGGCGCTGGCCCGCGCGCTGGCGTTCGAACCGGGCGTGCTGTTGCTCGACGAGCCGTTCTCGGCGCTGGACAAGAGCCTGCGCGGCCAGATGCAGGCCGAGATGAAGCGCCTGCACCAGGAAACCGGCACCACTTTCGTCTTCGTCACCCATGACCAGAGCGAGGCGCTGGCGCTGTCCTCGCGCGTCGCCATCTTCAATCACGGCAAGCTGCTGCAGGTCGGCGCGCCGGATGAAGTCTATGACCGGCCGGACAACCGCTTCGTCGCCGAGTTCCTTGGCGAGATCAACATGCTGCCGCTGAAAGGGGTCAAACCCGCCGACAACGGCTCGACGGGCCTTTGCGAGGACCGCGCGGTCAACATGCACTGCAAGGCCGAGAAGGTCCGTGGCGACGCCATCCTGGCGATCCGGCCGGAGCACATGTCGATCGCCCGCGAGGCGGCGGCCGGCGAAAACGGCATCGCCGCGACCGCCATCGCCTCGACCTATCTGGGGGCGGCGACCAAGCTAGACCTGACCACACGGCAAGGCGCGAAGGTCACCGTGTCGGTGCCGAACGAGGTCGCCGCCGCCGCACTCAGCAAAGGCAATTCCGTCTGGCTGACCTGGCCGGCGGAGAAGGGTTTCCTCCTTCCGGACGGAGGACAATGAACACCGGCGCGGCCTGACCCGCCGCACCGGCTTGCTGACTGAAATCAACGAAAACAAAGGGGAACTAACATGAACGACACCAAGAAACACGCGATTGAAACGCTGTCCGAAAGGACCAGACGCGGCGAGATTTCGCGCCGCCAGTTCACACAGCTCGCGGCCCTCGTGCTTGCCGGCACGCCGATGCTGCTGCGCTCGACCGGTGCCTTTGCCGCGGCCAAGGAGCTGGTGCTGGTCAACTGGGGCGGCGACGCCATTACGGCTTATGACGCGGCGTACGGCCAGGCTTTCACCAAGGACACCGGCATCACCGTCAAGATGGATGGCTCCGGCCCCACCGAGGGCGCCATCTCGGCGCAGTTCAAGAGCGGCGCGCCGACCTGGGATCTGGTCGACGTTGACCCGTTCTCGGCCATTACGCTCGGCGCCCAGGGCGCGCTGGAGCCGATCGACTATAAGATCGTCGACAAGACGAAGATGCGGCCCGGCTTCGGCTGGGAGTATGCGGCTTCGACTTATTTCTTCTCCTATGTCATCGCCTATGATTCCGAGAAATACGGCAAGGATGCCCCGACCGGCATGGCCGACTTCTTCGACGTGAAGAAGTTCCCCGGCAAGCGTTCGCTCTACAAATGGGGCGTGTCGAGCTGGGAAGCGGCGCTTTTGGCCGACGGTATCGCGCCGGCTTCGCTCTATCCGCTCGACCTGAAGCGGGCGCATGACAAGATCGCCGCCTTCAAGGAAAACGTCGTCGCCTATTGGGGCGGCGGTGCCGAGAGCCAGAGCGTGCTGCTCAACGGCGAAGCCTCGATGGCCATCGTCTGGTCGACCCGCGCTTCGCTGATCGAGCAGGATTCCGGCGGCAAGATCAAGTTCATCTGGGACCAGGGCCTGATCTCGCCCGGTGCGCTGGCCGTGCTCAAGAACAACCCCGGCGGTAAGGACGCGGCGATGAAGTTCATCGCCAGCGCACAGGATCCGCAAAAGCAGCTCGTCATGTTCGACAAGCTCGGCCAGGGCCCGGCCAATCCGGCAGCCGACGCGCTGATCCCAGCCGACAAGAAGCGCATCAACCCTGTCGATCCCGAGAACATGAAGAAGCAGATCCCGCTCGACATGGATTGGTACGCCAAGAACTACGGCGCCGCGCTCGACGAATACACCAAGATCATCTCCGCCTGACCGGCGGCGATGCTGATCTGAGATGAGAGGCGTTCTCTCCGACAGGATGGGCGCGGCGCTGTTGATGGCGCCGCTGCTCCTGTTCCTCATCCTGGCCTATGCCTGGCCGTTCCTCGGCGTGGTGAAGTGGAGTTTTACTCTGCCGACGCCTGGGCTAGGCCAATATGAAGCGTTGCTCACCGACGATCTGGTGCAGTCGGTGTTCATCCGCACGCTGCGCATCGCGGCGATCGTCACCGTGGTTTCAGTGGCCGCCGCCTATGCCATCACGGTCGTCTGGGTGCGCGGCAGCCCGGCGCAGCGCCTCATCGCCGAATTCTGCATCCTGGTGCCGTTCTGGATCTCGGTGCTGACGCGCGCCTTCGGCTGGGTGGCGCTTTTGTCCAATCGTGGCCTGATCAACACCTGGCTGCAGTCGATCGGCTTCATCTCCGAACCGCTCACGCTGGTGCGCAACGAATTCGGCGTCATCGTCGGCATGACGCATTTCCTCATTCCGTTTGCTGTTTTCCCGCTGGCATCCGCCATGCGCAGCCTCGACGACCGCGTGCTTCTGGCGGCGCGCGGGCTTGGCTCCAGCCGCATGCGCACCTTCTGGACGGTGTTCGTGCCGATGACGCGCTCCGGCATCATCGGCTCGGCGCTGATCGTCTTCGTCTTCTCGCTCGGCTTCTTCGTCACGCCGGCGATCCTTGGCGGCGGCCGCAGCGTCATGATCGCGGAACTGATCTATCTCAGGATTTTCCAGAGCCCGGACTGGGGGCTGGGGGCTGCGATCAGCGTCGTGCTGGTGCTGTTCGTCGGCGCGCTGATGGCACTGCTGTTCCGCTATGTCAGACCGAAGCAGTTGATCTGATGCCGACCTATCGCCCCGGTTCCGTCTCGCTGATCCTCGCCGCCCTTGTGGCGCTGTTCCTGCTGATGCCGCTGCTTGCCGTCATCCCGGTCTCGCTGACGCCGAGCCGCATGCTGGCGATGCCGTCAGGCGAACTGTCGCTGCGCCACTACCGGGCGCTGATCGAGGATCCGCGCTGGATCGACTCCATCCTGCTCTCGATCCGCATCGGCGTCGTCAGCAGCGCTTTTTCCACCGTGCTGGCGCTTTGTTTCAGCCTCGGCGTCTGGATGTTTCAGCCGCGCTTCACCGCGGCCCTCGTCGGTTTCGTGCTGCTGCCGATGGTCGTGCCGCCGGTGGTCTCGGCAATCACGCTCTACTTCCTGCTGACCTCGGTCTCGGGCATGAGTTCCTTCTTCGGCTACGACACCTGGCTCGGCGTCGCCATGGCGCATTCGGTCATGACGGTGCCTTTCGCCACGGTGCTGATCCTGGTCTCGCTCAGCCAGCTCGATCGGCGCATCGACCTTGCGGCGAGGGGGCTTGGCGCCAGTGTCTGGGAGCGCGCCACCCGCATCATCATGCCCAACATCAAGTTCGGCATCGTAACCGCGGCGCTTTTGTCCTTCGTGCTGTCCTGGGAAGAGATTGGCGTCACCCTGTTCATCACCTCGGTCAACGCCATCACGCTGCCGCGTCTGATGTGGATGGGCCTGCGCGACAACATCGACCCGGCGATCGCAGCACTCTCGGTGATCCTGATCATCATCACGGTGCTGGTGCTGGCGGTGAGGAGTGTGATCACCAGGCAGCGCGCCGGGCACTAGACCAAACGCACCGAAACGCGGCCGAATCTGCCCGACGCGGAATGCCGTCTTCTGACGCCAGGCGTCCATCCGTTCTCCTCGACTTCACTCACGATGCGGCGCTAAATAGACAAGGCACTGGCGTTTCATGGAGGTGATGATGTCGGTGACGTATGACTTTGCGGGCCGAACAGCCATCGTCACAGGCGGCGCCCGTGGCATCGGCCGAGCGATTGCTGACAAGCTCGCGTTGAGTGGGGCGGACGTCTGGATCTGGGATATTGAGCCCGTCGACCTTGAAGGCACACGTTCCCTTTCAGTGGACGTGACGAAACGCGACAGCGTCATGCAAGCGCTAGCCACTATGGGCGAAAGCGCGATCGACATTCTCGTGAACAATGCGGGGTGGCTGGGCAGCTACAAGCCGTTCGAGGATTTCGAACCAGCGGAATGGCAGCGGATCCTGCAGGTCAACCTCCTTGGCACGTTCGAAGTGACGCATCGCGTGCTCCCGCTCATGCGACGAGCGGGCAAGGGTCGTATCGTCAACATGGGATCCCTTGCCGGGAAAGAGGGACTGCCGAGCCTTGCGGCCTATTCCGCCGCCAGCGCCGGTGTCATCGCTTTTACCAAAGCCCTGTCGCGTGAGGTCAGCGACACCGATATTCGCGTCAACTGCATCGCTCCGGGGCCGATCGATACGCGCCTTATCCGCGATCTCGGCAATGAGACCGTCGACGCGATGATCTCGGCAAGCCCGCTGAAGCGGCTCGGCGATCCGGACGAGGTAGCTGCGCTCGTGGTCTGGCTTTGCTCGGATGCCAGTGCGTTCAACACTGGCGCTGTCTTCGACATGTCGGGCGGCCGAGCCCGATACTAGCAGAGATTGCGGAGACAAAGCTTCGACTTCGCCGAGGGCTGCCGTTCGGTATTTCGGTCCTTAATCCGAGGAATTCCGACATGGCTCTGCTGTCCCTTTGCCGCAAGGCGCTCGGGCAATCCGCCGGCTGAGCGGGTCGGATCTGCAAGGCTGTCCGGCACGGCAATCTGTTCACAACAGAGTCGTATTTTCGAGATGATCGGCGATCATGATCGTCGTGAGACGAATCATGCGGTATGGCGTGGACTTGTCGAGCCGGCTAAGTTACCCGCGAATTTGCCAGTATGGCGAACGGCTTGCACAAGGCGTGACAGGCGAGGGGGGGACGACAAATGACCGCGCCCGGCGATTTGCTGCAGGCACTTTTTCTAAGGCTCAAGAGCGATGCGTCGCTGTCGGCGTTGCTGGGTGGCGCTGGCCTGCTCGAACAGGCAACCGACAACGCCGCCTTTCCCTATGTGACCTGCGGCCAGACCAGCGCCTTTGACTGGAACACCGGCGCCGACAACAATGACGATCAGCTGATCACGCTGCATGTCTGGTCGAAAGCCAATGGCGATGCTGAGACACTCGCCATCATGGATGCCATCAAGGCCCGCCTCGCCGACGCGGCGCTGGTGATCGGCCCGCGCGGCCAGACGCGGCTGTCGCTTGAATTCACCGAAGCCCGTTACGACGAAGATCTCCTTGTGCACCACGGGTTGCTGCGGTTTCGTGCGCTGACGCAGGAAAGTGCCTGACACGCTTTCAATCTGACCGAAACGGAGTCTAGACTGGCATTTGCGGGATTTCGTCGGTTCGGAGCGACGAAATCCCCGCCGATCGTCTCGCGTTTCAGGGGTGTAGCGAACATGGTTTTCGCATCGATCACCGTTCATTTCACGTTCAGCACCGATGCGTTACAACGCCGACCATGAAAACGCTTCGCTCCCACTTTCGAACCGCGACCCTGGCGCTCTGCGCTGCCGGGCTGTTCGCGTCGCAGGCAAGCGCCGCGTCGGTCGCGGCGTCCGACCAGGACGATCCGATCGTCGTCGCCGGGAATGACTGCTACGCGATCGGCCAGCAGGTGGCCGAGCAGAATGGCGGAACGTTGGCCAAGGCCTCGCAATCGACACGCGGTGGCCAGCCGGTCTGCGTCATCGTCGTGCTGGTGCCGGGCAAGGACGGGCAGCGTCCGCGCCGTTCCGAGATCGTCGTTCCGCAGAACTGACCCAATCTTCCATCGTACAGGGGCCACGTTTCCCAGGCCGCGGAATCGGCCTATATCTGCCCAGTCTTCAATCTGCCCAAGTCTTCAATCTGACCAAGCTCTTCAACAGGTATCGATCTCCGCATGCGTGTACTCGTCGTCGAGGATGACAAGGATCTCAACCGGCAGATAGCGGACGCGCTGGTCGACGCCGGCTATGTCGTCGACCGCGCCTTTGACGGCGAGGAGGGCCATTTCCTCGGCGACACCGAGCCTTACGACGCTGTCGTGCTCGATATCGGCCTGCCGCAGATGGACGGCATCAGCGTGGTCGAGCGCTGGCGCCGCGGCGGCCGCAAGATGCCGGTGCTGATCCTGACGGCGCGTGACCGCTGGAGCGACAAGGTCTCCGGCATCGATGCCGGCGCGGACGACTATGTCACCAAGCCGTTCCACATCGAGGAGGTGCTCGCCAGGGTAAGGGCGCTGATCCGCCGCGCCGCCGGCCATGCCTCGTCGGAACTCTCCTGCGGGCCGCTTCGCCTCGACACCAAGGCCTCGAAGGCCGACGTCAACGGCGTGCCGCTGAAGCTGACTTCGCACGAATTCCGCCTGCTCGCCTATCTGATGCACCATATGGGCGAGGTCGTCTCGCGCACCGAACTGGTCGAACATCTCTACGACCAGGATTTCGACCGCGATTCCAACACCATCGAGGTGTTTGTCGGGCGGCTGCGCAAGAAGATGGGCATCGACATGATCGAAACCGTGCGGGGCATGGGCTACCGCATGCGCGAGCCGGAGGCGTAACTCGGAACCGCTCAAAACAACCGCAAGGGCGCCGCTTTCGCTGCGTTTGTGGCCGCGTTCGCTGACGTTCCGCGTCATCGCCTTTTCCACGGTCTGGGCGATCCTGACCCTTGTCGTCATCTTCACCCTAATCACCACGCTGTATCGCCAAGCCAGCGAGCGCGGCTTCGACAGCCTGTTGTCGGCGCATCTGTTCAACCTGATCGGGTCCATCGGCATTTCCGACACGGGAGCGCTCACCGGCGCTCCCGACCTTGGCGACCTGCGCTTCTCGGAGCCGAATTCAGGTTGGTACTGGTCGGTCGAGCCGGCCTCGGAAGGCGTGCATGGCGACCTTCATTCGTCGTCGATGACGAGCAAAATCCCGTCGCCAAGCGTCGCCGAAGTGCCCTTCAATGCCAGCTTCCAGCGCAGCTATTCGGCCGAAGGCATCGACGGCGAGCAACTCGAAGTGTTCGAGAGCGAATTCGTGCTCGACGCCAAGAACCGCGCCGCGCGTTTTCGTGTCATGGGCAACCAGAGCGAACTCGAACAGGAAATCGCCACCTTCCAGCGCCGCCTGCTGACCTATCTCAGCCTGTTCGGCGTCGGCATGATCGCCATCAACGCCATCGCCATCCTGCTCGGCCTGCAGCCGCTGCGCCGGGTCCGCAACGCCCTTGCCATGGTGCGCGAAGGCACAGCGCAGCGGCTCGATGGCCGCTTCCCGGCCGAGATCGAACCATTAGCCAACGAAACCAACGCCTTGATCGAAAACAACAAACGCATCGTCGAGCGTTCGCGAACCCAGGTCGGCAATCTCGCCCATTCGCTGAAGACGCCGCTGGCCGTGCTGCTCAACGAAGGCCGGGCGCTTGGCGGCGCCAAGGGACAATTGATCGCCGAGCAAGCCGCCTCGATGCAGAAACAGGTCGACCATTATCTGCAGCGCGCCCGCGTCGCGGCGCAACGCGACAGCGTCGTCTACCGCACGCCGGTGGCGCCGCTGGTGCAGCGCATGGTGCGGGTCTTGCAAAAGCTCAACCCGCAGACCAGCCTGTCGCTGTCGCTGCCGGCCACCGAGATCGTCTTTGCCGGCGAGCGCGAGGACCTCGAGGAACTGCTCGGCAATCTTCTCGAAAATGCGATGAAATGGGCAAAAAGCACAGTGTCGGTCACAGTGGCGCCGTCGGCCGGCAAGGATGACAATCTGTTCGAGATCAGCATTGACGACGACGGTCCCGGCATTCCCGAGGACAAGGCACGCGACGCGCTGAAGCGTGGAAGGCGCCTGGACGAGACAAAACCGGGAACAGGTCTGGGGCTTGCCATTGTCGCCGACCTCGTCAACGAGTATGGAGGCGTTCTCGCACTCGAACGGTCCGGCCTAGGCGGATTGAAGGCGGTGGTGCGATTGCGGAGCCTTCAGTAACGCTTTGTGGGCCAATCGACAGCGGTGGACGGCATATGTTATGGCGGCATATCGATTGATCCCTGAGCAATATCAATTGCTCCTGATGCGGCCGGCAACGGCCAAATTTCCGACAAATATCAATACTATGGCCACGCCTACTTCTCGATGACGCGGCCCCCGGCGCATCCATGGCAGGCTCCAACTCAAGAAAACCGGTTGTTGGCATGAAGATTCGCGTCGCGCTTGTTTCCGCCCTGCTGGCCTTATCCGGCTGCGGCACCTTGAGCGGCAAGGGCCCAACGCTCGCGCCGACACCGGCCTCGACGCCTCCGTCAAGCGGCAAGGTCACCAAGTCGATCATTTCGGCGATGGACGGCGGCCTCATTGGCGGCTCGATTGGCAACGGCCTCAGCGAATCGGAAAAACGCAGCGCTCTCGAGGCGGAATACAAGGCGCTCGAATATACGACGAGCGGCCAGAAAGTGGCGTGGAAGGGCGATCAGGCATCGCACTATGGCGAGGTGGTTCCGGCCCAGCCCTATCGCGTCGGTTCGCAGGATTGCCGCCAGTACACGCAGACGGTGTTCACCGGCGGAGCAGGCGTCACGGCGCGCGGAACCGCTTGCCGCAACGCCGATGGCAGCTGGACGCCGCTGACCTGATATCCAGACCGGCTCCGGCCGGTTGATGTCGATCAAGGACTTCAGGCGCGGCGGCCGTCAAAGCGTCGCAGGATGCTTGTGTTGGCAGGGCAGGGCTCTGTCGTTATTGGAAGAACCATGCTGTTCTGGGTCATAGCCGCGATACTGACGCTCGGCGCGAGCCTGGCGGTGCTGCTGCCGCTGGCCGCAGGAGCCAAGGGTGCGTCGTCGAGCGGCGATCACGACCTGGAAGTCTATCGCGATCAATTGTCCGAGCTTGACCGTGACGCTGCGCGCGGCCTGATCCAGCCGGCGGAAGCGGCCGAGGCGCGCGCGGAGATCGCGCGCCGCATCCTTCGCCTCGACAACGCGGATTCTACGGGCAAGGCATCGACCAGGCAGGTCTCGGTCACCGCGCGGCTTGTCGCGACCGTGGCCGTGCTGGCGGTGCCGCTGGTGAGCTGGGGCCTTTACAGCCAGATCGGCTCACCTGACCTGCCATCGCAGCCGCTCAGCGAACGTCTGGCCAAGAACCCGGCCGACAGTTCGGTCGACGAATTGGTGGCGCGGGCCGAGGCCCATCTTGCCGCCAACCCTTCCGACGGCAGGGGATGGGACGTGCTGGCTCCGGTCTATCTGCGCATGCAGCGCTTTTCCGACGCTGTGACCGCCTATCGCAACGCCATCCGCCTCGATGGCGACAGCGCTGTTCGCCAGGCCGGCCTCGGCGAGGCGATCGCCGGCGCGGCGGGCGGTATTGTCTCGGCCGATGCCCAGGAGGCCTTCGAGGCGGCGCTGAAGCTCGATCCGGCCAACGCGAAAGCCAGCTTCTATCTGGCCATGGGCTTGGCGCAGGAGGGACGCAACAAGGAAGCGGTCATGGCCTGGCAGGCGATGCTGGGCACTTTGCCGCCGGGTTCGCCATGGCGCGGCGCCGTCGAACAGGCACTGGCCAAATCCGCCAGCCCCGAAGTCGCATCCGGCGCGGCCGCGAAAGGTCCCGATGCCGCGGATGTCGACGCCGCGTCCTCTATGTCGCCGCAGGATCGCGAAGCCATGATCAACACAATGGTCGCCGGCCTCGACGAAAAACTGCGGCAAAATCCGCGTGACCCGGAAGGATGGATGCGGCTCGTTCGTTCCTATGTCGTGCTGGGCAAGGCCGATCAGGCGCGCGAGGCGCTGGGTCGCGCCATCGCCGTCTTTGGCGCCGGCAGTGACGAAGCCAAGAAATTCACCGCCTTTGCCGCCTCGCTCGGCCTGACGGTGACGGAGTAGAACTGGACATGACGCGCAAGCAGAAACGGTTGTCGGTGATTGTCGGTGGACTGGCTTTCCTAGGCGCCGCCACCGGGCTGACCTTCTACGCGCTTGGCCAGAAGGCGTCCTATTTCTACATGCCTGCCGACCTCACCACGGCAAGCGTCCAGCCCGGCCAGCGTATCAGGCTCGGCGGGCTGGTCGAAAAAGGCACGATCCAGCGCGGACAGGGCGCGACGGTCGCCTTTTCGGTCACCGACACGCACAAATCGGTCAAGGTCACCTATACCGGCATCCTGCCCGACCTCTTTCGCGAGGAGCAGGGCGTCATCACCGAGGGCAGTTTCGGCCCGGACGGCGTCTTTGTTGCCGACAGCGTGCTGGCCAAGCATGATGAGCGCTATATGCCCAAGGAAGTGGCCGACGGGCTGAAGGCCAAGGGCGTCTGGCAGGAGAGCAAAAGTGAGTGAGGGGCATGGTTGAGACCGGACATTTCGCGCTGGTCCTGGCGTTCGCGCTTTCGCTGGTGCAGATGATCGTGCCGCTGTTCGGCGCGCGGCTGAACAACCAGCGCCTGATGGCTGTCGGCGGTCCCGTCGCGATAACCGGCTTTGCGTTGACGGCGCTGTCCTTCGCAGCACTGGCGACTGCCTACGCCAACTCCGACTTCTCCGTGGCGAGCGTCTGGGAAAACTCGCATTCGCTGCAGCCGATGATCTACAAGATCACCGGAACCTGGGGCAATCACGAAGGCTCGATGCTGCTCTGGGTGCTGATCCTGACCTTTTTCGGCGCGCTGGTCGCTGCTTTCGGCTCCAATTTGCCGGCGACGCTGCGCGCCAATGTGCTGGCCGTGCAGGGGGCCATCGGCGCTGCCTTCTTCCTGTTCATCCTGGCGACGTCCAACCCCTTCATCCGACTCAATCCGGCGCCGATCGAGGGCCGCGACCTCAACCCGGTCCTGCAGGATCTCGGCCTCGCCATTCATCCGCCGCTGCTCTATCTCGGCTATGTCGGCTTCTCGATCTGCTTTTCCTTCTCGGTAGCCGCCTTGATCGAGGGGCGCATCGACGCCTCCTGGGCGCGCTGGGTGCGGCCATGGACGCTGGTCGCCTGGATGTTTCTGACCGGCGGCATCGCCATGGGCTCTTACTGGGCCTATTACGAGCTCGGCTGGGGCGGTTTCTGGTTCTGGGATCCGGTCGAGAACGCCTCCTTCATGCCGTGGCTGGCGGGCACCGCGTTGCTGCATTCGGCCATCGTCATGGAAAAGCGCTCGGCGCTGAAGATCTGGACGCTGCTGCTCGCCATCCTCACCTTTTCGCTGTCGCTGCTCGGTACCTTCCTGGTGCGCTCGGGCGTGCTCACCTCGGTGCATGCCTTTGCCACCGATCCGGCGCGCGGCGTCTTCATCCTGTGCATCCTGACGCTGTTCATCGGCGGCTCGCTGGCGCTGTTTGCGCTGCGCGCCTCGCGGTTGACAGCCGGCGGCTTGTTCCACCCGATCTCGCGTGAAGGCGCGCTCGTCCTCAACAATCTGTTTCTGACCACGGCGACCGCCACCGTGCTCGTCGGCACGCTCTATCCGCTGGCGTTGGAGGCGCTCACCGGCGGCAAGATCTCGGTCGGGGCGCCGTTCTTCGACCTGACCTTCGGCCCCTTGATGCTGCCGCTTCTGGTCCTCGTGCCGTTCGGCCCGCTGCTGGCCTGGAAGCGCGGTGACATCATTGCCGCATCACAGCGCCTGATGGCGGCCTTCGCGGTGGCGCTGGCGGCAATGTTGGTCACCGGCCTCTTTATCGACGGCGCGTCGGTGTTCGCCGCTCTCGGCATCGGCCTGGCTGTCTGGCTGGTCGCCGGCGCGCTCACCGACCTTGCCGTGAAGTCAGGCGTCGGATCGGTTGCACCGGCCGTCATGGTCAGGCGCTTCGCCGGCCTGCCGCGCTCCGTCTTCGGCACGGCATTGGCTCATCTCGGCCTCGGCCTGACCTTGCTCGGCATCGTCGCCACGCTCTCCTTCGGCACCGAGAAGATCCTCACCATGCGCGCCGGCGAGACGGTGGAATTATCAGGCCATACGCTGCGTTTCGTTGGGCTTTATCCGGCGCAGGGGCCAAACTACAGCGAGGACCGTGGCCGCTTCGAACTGATCGGCGTCGGCGGCAGTGCCGTCGGCGAAATCAGTTCCGCCAAGCGTTTCTTTCCGGTGCGGCAGACGACGACGACGGAGTCCGGCATCAAGACCCTCGGTCTTTCCCAGCTCTACATCTCGCTTGGCGACGAAGCTAAGGACGGCTCGGTCGTGGTGCGCCTCTGGTGGAAGCCGCTGGTGACGCTGATCTGGGGCGGCGGCCTGGTGATGATGGCGGGCGCTGCCATGTCGCTGATGGACAGGCGCCTGCGTGTCGGCGCACCCTCGCGCCGGCGCAAGCAGGCGAGCGCCGCGGCGCCCGCGGTCCTGCCATGAAGGCAAGGTTCTCCGCCGCGTTGCTCGTCCTGATGCTGGCGCTCGGCTTTGCCGGCACCGCGCTGGCGGTGAAGCCTGACGAGATGCTGGCCGATCCGGCGCTCGAGGCAAGGGCGCGGGCGCTGTCGGAAGGCCTGCGCTGCATGGTCTGCCAGAACCAGTCGATCGACGAATCCGATGCCGATCTTGCCCGCGACCTGCGCATCCTGGTGCGCCAGCGCCTGGTCGCCGGCGATACCGACCAGCAGGTCATGGACTATGTCGTTTCCCGCTACGGCGAATTCGTGCTGCTGAAGCCGCGCTTCGACCTGCGCAACGCACTGCTTTGGGGCACGCCGGCGATCCTGCTTTTTGCCGGCGCCATCTTCATTGTGCTTAGCGCGCGGTCGCGTCGCCCGGTATCGACCGCGCTTTCGTCCGACGAGCAGGCGGAACTGGACAAGATGCTGAGAGACTAATTCGGCCATTCCTCCGGCGGCCAGTCCCGCGACGTGTGGATGACACGCAGGATGACAACGCTTTCGCGGCTGCCGATCGGCCGCAACGCATAGGCAATGACGTAAGGCAGGCGGCCGAGGGGCTTCTCATACGTGCCTGTTACCCGACCGGGCCGGCCCGTCGCCATGTCGCCAAGGTTCCGGCCCGCGTCACGAATGCGATCCGCGAGGTGTCTGGCAGCGGAGGGATTGTCTTGCGCAATGAAGGCGACTTGCCGCTTAATATCGTCCAGTGCGTCCCGCGACCAGGTGACGAACCGCTTCACCTATTGCCTCTGCGATTGGCTTCCACGCCTTCGATAACGGCATCGATTTCCGCCATGGCATCGTCGTGGGGCACGACACGGCCAGCCGACGCATCGGCCATGCCGCGTTTGATGCCTTCGATGATCTCCAGTTCGCGGTCGACATAGGCAGAGACCGCCTCGGCTGCGAGGAAGGATTTGCTGCGACGGGTATCGGCGGCGATCCTTTCAAGCTTCAGCTTGGTTTCGGACGAGACGCGAATTGTCATGGTGGTGCTGGTCGTCATGGTGAAAGCCTTGTGCTGAGTTGTGTACAACATAGGCCAGCAAACGAACGCCAACAAGGATTTGTGCATCCTCGTTGCCGATACATTACCAAAGTTTCATGTGTCGGAAATGGCGCTGTAATGTGCGCCTCTCTAATTCTCTCTCCTCGAGGATGCCGATCAAGCTGCGTCCGTCTGAAAGAGGATAAGAGACCCATGAATATTGCCCCCAATTCATATTCCCGCACCCGCAAGCGTCTTCTGGCCGCCGCCGCTTCCGTCGCCGTCGCCGGCGCGATCGGCGTTGGCGCGCTGACCAGCGGAACCAGCCCTGTTCTGGCCGATGCCGTGCGTGTCGAGGCGCCACAGGTGCAAGGCTTCGCCGATGTCGTCGAACGCGTTTCGCCGGCCGTGGTCAGCGTCAAGGTGAAGGCAAAGATCCAGCCGACCGCCGATGATGGCTCCGATGACCAGGACGGCTTCGACAATCTTCCCAACAATCCGCAACTGCGCCGCTTCTTCAAGGAGTTCCGTGGCTTTGGCGACCAGAACGGTCAGAATGACGACGGTCATCGCCGCTTCGGTCACCGCGACCGCAGCAACAACGACCAGCCGCGCCCGGTGGCGCAGGGTTCCGGCTTCTTCATTTCCGAGGACGGCTACCTCGTCACCAACAATCACGTAGTCGAGGAAGGCACCGCTTTCACCGTAGTGACCAGTGACGGCAAGGAACTCGACGCCAAGCTTGTCGGCACCGATCCGCGCACCGACCTCGCCGTGCTCAAGGTCGATGGCGGTGGCAAGTTCACCTATGTCGATTTCGCCGACGATTCCAAGGTTCGCGTCGGCGACTGGGTCGTGGCCGTCGGCAACCCGTTCGGTCTCGGCGGCACCGTCACTGCCGGTATCGTCTCGGCGCGTGGCCGCGACATCGGCGCCGGCCCCTATGACGATTTCCTCCAGATCGACGCCTCGGTCAACCGCGGCAATTCGGGCGGCCCGACCTTCAACCTCAACGGCCAGGTGGTCGGCATCAACACGGCGATCTTCTCGCCCTCGGGCGGCAGTGTCGGTATAGCCTTCGACATTCCTGCCTCGACCGCCAAGCAGGTCGTCGAGGACCTGATGAAGAGCGGTGCGGTGCAGCGCGGCTGGCTCGGCGTCGAAATTCAGCCGGTCACCTCGGACATCGCCGAATCGCTCGGTCTGAAGTCCAACAATGGCGCGTTGGTGTCGAGCGCCCAGGATGATGGCCCCGGTAAAAAGGCCGGCATTACGGCTGGCGACGTCATCACCCAGGTCGAGGGCAAGGATGTCGCTTCGCCGAAGGAACTCGCCCGCCTGATCGGCGCCTATTCACCGGGGAAGTCGGTCGACGTCACGGTCTGGCGCGATGGCAAGAGCCAGACGATCAAGGTCGATCTCGGCAAGTTGCCGGCCAGCGACAAGCAGGCCTCGATCGATCAGCAGCAGCAGCCCGCTGCTCCGGCCAAGCCCGACACGCTGGCCGATCTCGGCCTCACCGTCACCAAGTCCGAAAACGGCAAGGGTCTTGTGGTGACCGATGTCGATCCCGACAGCGCTGCCGCTGACCGCGGCATCCAGCCGGGCGACATCATCACTGCGGTCAATTCGAACGAGGTGAGCGGCACCGACGACGTCACCAAGGCAATGACCGACGCAGTGAAGGCCGGCCGCAAGGCGGTGCTGATGCAGATCACTCGTGACAACAACAACCGTTTCGTCGCGCTGCCCGTCGCCAAGGGCTGACAACGACTTTTCCGGTGCTGCGGTTTCAAACACCCCCGAGCCGCCGCATGGGAAAGCATGGAGCCGGGTACGTTAGTCAGTCATCGTGCTCTCCTCCAGCGGCAGCGGGCCTCCCATCGCCCGCTGCCGCACATTTTGAAAGCCGCCCAAAAACACTTCCTCGGGCTGGGCCGAGAGGATGTGGTGATTGCAGGATCATGCCCCGAAACAGGCCCCGAAACAGGCTTGTCGGGGATGAAGACAACCAGAGAACAAGATTTTATCGCGCGCGATCTCGATCATCTTGATCGCGACGCGCTTTGGCAAAGGCTAAAATGCAGATGCCGGCTACTCAACCTCCCAGCGAAATCGCGTATAACGGCCCAATGAAGATTCTCGTCATAGAAGACGATCGGGAGGCTGCCGATTATCTGCAGAAAGCCTTTGCCGAGGCCGGTCATACCGCGCATGTCGCCGGTGACGGCGAAACCGGTTTCGCGCTTGCCGACGCCGGCGACTATGACGTGATGGTCATCGACCGGATGATGCCGCGCCGCGACGGCCTGTCGGTCATTGCCGGCCTTCGCTCCCGCGGCAACACCACGCCGGTGCTGATCCTGTCGGCGCTGGGCGAGGTCGATGACCGGGTTACCGGCCTGCGCGCCGGCGGCGACGATTATCTGACCAAGCCCTATGCGTTTTCCGAGCTTCTGGCCCGCGTCGAGGTGTTGAACCGCCGCGCCAGCGCCAAGGAGGCCGAAACCGTCTACCGGGTTGGCGACCTTGAACTTGACAGGCTGTCGCACTCGGTTCGACGGGCGGCGCGCGAGATCACGCTGCAGCCGCGCGAATTCCGCTTGCTCGAATATCTGATGCGCCACGCCGGCCAGGTCGTGACGCGCACCATGCTGCTCGAAAATGTCTGGGACTATCATTTCGACCCGCAGACCAATGTCATCGACGTCCACGTCTCGCGGTTGCGCGGCAAGATCGAAAAGGGCTTCGACAAGCCGATCCTGCATACGGTTCGCGGCGCCGGCTACATGCTGAAGGGCGGCTAGGCGACAGCATGGCTCTTTCCGTGCCGGCCATCATGAGGACGACGGCAGCGCGGCTTTCGGCGCTCTACCTTCTGCTCTTCGCGCTCTGCGCCGTGCTGCTTGTCTTCTACATGACCTCGCTATCGGCGCGCATGCTGACAGCGCAGACACAGGAGACCATCAACGACGAAGTGCTCGGCCTCGCCCGTGCCTATCAGCGCGGCGGCCTGCCGGTACTGGTGCGCGTGGTCGAAAACCGCTCCCGCCAGCCTGGCGCCAACCTCTATTTGATCGCCGACGCCAACGGCCAGATCCTTACCGGCAACGTGCAGAGCCTGGAACCGGGGGTGATCGACACGGAGGGTTGGACGACCGAGCCGTTCTCCTACAAGCGCTTCGGCGAAGGCGAGCTTGACCGCCTGCGCAGCGGAACGTCCGACCAGACGACAGCTCCCGCAACTGGTGACAACGCGACACCGCAGGCCGAAGGCGAGAAGGGGCACAACGCCATTGCGCTGGTGCTGCGACTGCCCAATCAGATGATCATGCTGGTCGGCCGCGATCTTGGTGAACCAGAGCGCTTCCGCGCCGTCATCCGCCGTGCGCTGATGCTGGCGCTTGGCATGATGGGCCTGGGCGGCATCTTGATCTGGTTCTTTGTCGGCCGTGCCGCGCTGAAGCGCATCGACAGCGTGTCGGAGGCCAGCCGCCGCATCATGGGCGGCGATCTATCGGGCCGGCTGCCTGTGACTGGCGCCGGCGACGAATTCGACCGGCTTTCGGAAAACCTCAATTCGATGCTGGCCAGGATCGCCACGCTCAACGAAGGCCTTAAGCAGGTTTCCGACAACATCGCGCATGACCTGAAGACTCCGCTGACCCGGCTGCGCAACCGCGCCGAAGCGACACTTTCCGGCAAGCACAAGCCCGCCGACTACCGCCAGGCGCTCGAAGGCACCATCGCCGAGTCCGACCAGCTGATAAGGACCTTCAACGCGATCCTGATGATCTCCCGGCTGGAGGCCGGATATTCGTCCGAACACACCAACCGGGTCGATCTGGCGGCGGCGGTGCGTGATGTCGCCGAGCTCTACGAGCCGGTGGCGGAAGAGGCCGGCGTTTTGCTCGAAGCCGAGGTGAATGGTGCTTTTCTCGTTGACGGCAACCGCGAGCTGATCGGCCAGGCGCTGTCCAACATCGTCGACAATGCGATCAAATATTCGACGGACTCCACGTCCAAGCCGGCGGTTCGTGTCACACTCGAGCGGACCCATGGCGAGATCAGGCTTTGCGTCGCCGACAACGGCCTGGGCATTCCGGACGATGCCGATCGCGCGCGCGCAACCGAACGTTTCGTTCGGCTGGAGAAGAGCCGTTCGCAGCCCGGCTCCGGCCTTGGCCTCAGCCTCGCTAAGGCGGTCATGACTTTCCACTATGGGCGGCTTGATCTTCTGCCTGGCAATCCGGGATTATCCGTGGTCATGAGTTTCCCCGCACGGGAGGATCATTGATGGCTGCGGTTGCGAAACGGACGGTCACGGACTGGCTGCTGAAACCAATGGCCGGGCTTGCTCCGCTCGACAAAGACCGGGCGCGGCAAGAACTGGCCGAAATCACTGCTGTGGCACGCGAAGAAGGGCTGGCGCGGCTGGTCAAATTCCTGGCCGACAAGGGGGAGGGCCAGGATTTCCTGGCCGCCGCCTTCAACCTCTCGCCCTTCCTGCGCGATACGGCACGGCGCCGGCCTGGGATTCTGGACGCCCTTTTCGATCAGCCGATCGAAGTGCGCCTGACAGCGATCACCGCCGCCATCGAGTACGCGCCTCTTGCTGAGGCGGTTTCCGAATCCAGCCTGATGATGGAGCTGCGCCAGTGCAAGGCAGAGGCGCATTTCCTGATCGCGCTGGCCGATCTCGCCGGTGAGGCGGAAACATCACTGACGGTGCGGCGGTTGAGCGATCTTGCCGATGCCTGCACCCGCGCGGCTGTCGACTTCCTGCTGCGCGACGCGCATGGCCAGGGCAAGCTCAAACTGGCCGATCTCGACAATCCGTCGCGGCAGTCAGGCTGGATCCTGCTAGGCATGGGCAAGCTCGGCGCTCATGAGCTGAATTTCTCCTCCGACATCGATCTGGTCGTCTTCTTCGATCCGGAAGCGCCTGCCGTGGTCGATCCGCTCGACGCCACGGAGCTGTTTTCGCGGCTGACGCGACGGCTGGTGCGCATTCTCCATGACCGCACCGAGCACGGCTATGTCTTCCGCACCGATCTGCGGCTGCGCCCCGATCCCGGTTCGACCCCGCTGGCGATCCCCGTCGAAGCGGCGCTGCGTTACTACGAAGCACGTGGCCAGAACTGGGAACGTGCGGCGATGATCAAGGCGCGTCCCGTGGCCGGCGACCTGGCCGCGGGCGCTGCCTTTCTCAAGGAGTTGCAGCCCTACATCTGGCGCAAATACATGGACTACGCGGCGATTGCCGACGTCCATTCGATCAAGCGCCAGATCCACGCTCACAAGGGCCATGGCGAGATCGCTGTGAAGGGCCACAACGTCAAGCTCGGCCGCGGCGGCATCCGCGAGATCGAGTTCTTCGTCCAGACCCAGCAGCTCATCGCCGGCGGCCGTTTTCCGGAACTGCGCGGTCGCGAAACCGTGCCGATGCTCGGCCAGCTCGCCGCGCGCGGCTGGATCACCGCCGATGCGCGTGACGCGCTTGCCCGCCAGTACTGGTTCCTGCGCCGCGTCGAGCATGCCGTCCAGATGGTAGCCGACGAGCAGACGCATACGTTGCCGGAAGACGATGAAGGGCTGGAACGGATCGCCCGCATGCTGGGTTTTGCCGATGCGGCCGCATTTTCCCAGGCATTCCGCGCCTCGCTGCAGCAGGTCGAGCGCCACTATGCGGCGCTGTTTGAAACCGCTCCGGAGCTTTCGGCTGGGATCGGCAATCTGGTCTTCACTGGCGATGTCGATGATCCCGACACGCTGCGGACCTTGCTCGGTCTCGGCTTCCAGCGGCCGAGCGACATCTGCCGCGTTATTCGCGGCTGGCATTTCGGCCGCTATCGCGTCACCCGGTCGGCGGAGGCGCGCGAGCGGCTGACGGAATTGACGCCGGCGTTGCTGCGCTCTTTCGGCCAGACGCGCCGGGCGGACGAAGCTTTGATCCGCTTCGACGAGTTCCTTGCCGGTCTGCCGGCCGGCATCCAGCTGTTTTCGCTGCTGCAGTCAAACCCGGCGCTGCTCAAGCTGATGGCGACGATCATGGGCGCGGCACCCCGGCTGGCGGCGATCATCACGCGTCGGCCGCATGTCTTCGACGGCCTTCTCGACCCCGCCCTTCTCACCGAACTGCCTGACCGCGCCTATCTCTCGGCACGGCTTTCTGCCTTCCTCGAAGGCGACCGGGCCTATGAGGAGGTGCTGGACCGGCTGCGTATCTTTGCCTCGGAACAAAAATTCCTGATCGGCGTGCGGCTGCTTGCCGGCTCGATCGATCCGTCTCGCGCCGGCCGCGCCTTTTCCGACCTCGCCGATCTCACCATCGAGGCGGCGTTGCAGGCGGTGTCCGCCGAATTCGCGGCGCGCCACGGCACGGTCGCCGGCGGCGTGGTTTCGCTGCTCGGCATGGGCAAGCTCGGCAGCCGCGAATTGACAGCTGGATCGGATGTCGACCTCATCCTGCTCTACGATCATAACGCGGACGCCGAGGACTCAGACGGCGACAAGCCGCTGGCGCCCTCCCACTATTACACGCGTATGACGCAGCGGCTGATCTCGGCCGTGTCGGCGCCGACGGCGGAAGGGGTGCTCTACGAACTCGATCTGCGGCTGCGGCCGTCCGGCAACAAGGGCCCGGTGGCGACCCACATCGATGCCTTCAAGAAATACCAGCGTCAGGAGGCCTGGACCTGGGAGCACATGGCGCTGGCGCGGGCGCGCGCCATTGGCGGCGACACCGGCCTGTGCGCCGAGGTCGAGGCGGAAGTTGCCGCGGTGCTTGGCCAGCCGCGCGACGCGGCAAAGGTAAAGGCCGAGGCCTTGGACATGCGGGCCATGATCGAGAAGGAAAAGCCTGCGCGTGACCTCTGGGACATCAAGCTGATCCCCGGCGGGCTGATAGACCTCGAATTCATCGCCCAGGTGGCTGTCATCACCGGGCAGGTCGAGGCCGGGCCGCGTGCCACCGGTACGGCAGAGATCCTGTCGCGCCTGGCAGCCAGCTTCGCCGATGCCGGGGTCAGGCAGGACCTTGGCGATGCCTATACGCTCTATCTGGCGCTGACCCAGATGACGCGGCTCTGCCTCACCGGCCCGTTCGAACGCGACGACGTGCCACCGGGGCTTTCCGATTTGCTTCTGGCGGTTACCGACCTGCCGGATTTCGGTGTGCTGGAAGCACACCTCAAGGAGACGTCGCAAAAGGTCAGGAAGGATTTTGATCTTTTGCTTCGTGCTGGATGACCGTGAAACGGTTGTCCGGCCGCATCGGGGGTGACGATGCAACAGGAGAAGACCATGAGAAAGTCAACCAAGCTTGCCCTTGCCTTCGCGGCACTTGCCGGAGCCGTCGGCACCACGGCCTACGCCGAAAACAATGCCAGCGCAAAAATGCGCGAGGACACGATGATGCGCCTCAACAAGGCGATGAGCGATTCAGACGGCGCCATCACCTTCGACCAGTTTTCCAACGCCATGAACGCGCGGCTGAAGAAGCTCGTTGCCGACAATGGCGGCAAGCTGACCGTCGCCCAGCTCGCCGACGCGCTGGAGAAGGCCCGCTTCGAGCGGATGGCCAAGCGCATCATCGCCCGCTACGACACCAAGGGCGACGGTACGCTGACCACGGATGACATCACCGGCCGCGAGAAGAAGGTGTTCGCCATGCTCGACAAGAACAATGACGGCAAGATCGAGAAGAGTGAACTGCCGAAGGGTGGCCGCTTTGGCCATCATGGCCAATCGGATGACGACGACGGCGTGGAGTGAGGCTGCTGAGGCGGGCTTCCGGCACGATCAGCCGGAGCCTGCTGCTTAGGCCGCCACCTTAACGGCCGCCGGCGCCTTCTTCACTGGAATGCGCACCGATACGATCGTGCCGACACCTTCGGTCGAACGGATCTTCAGCGCGCCGCCCTGGAGCTCGGCCAGCGAGCGTGAGATCGCGAGGCCAAGGCCTGATCCGGCATGGTTCTTGGAGAACTGGTTCTGCACCTGTTCGAAGGGCCGCCCGAGCTTGCCGAGCGCCTCCTTCGGAATGCCGCAGCCATTGTCCTCGATGGTCAGCACCAGCGCGCCCGATGTGTTGCGGGCCCTGACCGATATGTGGCCACCCTGGCCGGTGAACTTCACCGCGTTGGACAGGAGGTTGATGACGATCTGCTTGATGGCCCGGCGGTCGGCGAACAAAGTCAGCGCATCGGCGATACGTGTTTCCACGGTGATCGCCTTCTGCGCCGCCTGTAGCGAGACGACGCGCACCGTCTCGCTGATCAGCGGGCCGAGGTCGATCTGCTCGCGGTCCAGCGAGAACTGGCCGGCCTCGATCTTGGACATGTCGAGAATGTCGTTGATGACGCCGAGCAGATATTTGCCGCTGCTGTTGATGTCGGTGGCATACTCCTCGTAGCGCTCCGACCCCAGCGGCCCGAACAGCCCCTGTTCCATCAGCTCTGAGAAGCCGATGATGGCGTTCAGCGGTGTGCGCAGTTCATGCGACATGTTGGCCAGGAATTCCGATTTGGCCCGGTTCGCGGCTTCGGCGCGCTCGGTTTCCTTCATGTATTTGCGGTTGAGCTCGACCAGTTCGCTGGAGCGCTCCTCTTCGGAGCGCCTGGCGAGGCTGAGGTCATGGATCGTTGCCATTAGCCGGCGTTCGCTGTCGACCAGCTTTTCCTGATGCAGCTTGATCTGCGTGATGTCGGAGCCGACCGAGACGATGCCGCCGTCCCGGGTCCGGAGTTCATTGACCTGCAGCCAGCGGCCGTCGGACAGCTGCCGCTCGAAAGTGGCGCCGCCTTGCGGACCATTGGCGTTGGCAAGCCGGCGCTCGGACGCAAAGGCCAGCATCCGTTCTTCCAGCGAAGCGCGCGTCACGCCTGGCATCACGTCGCGATCCGACAGCCCGTTGTCCTGCTGGTATTTGGAGTTGCACATGATCAGCCGCTGCGCCGAATCCCACAGCACGAAGGATTCGTTGATGTTCTCGATCGCGGTCCTCAGCCGCAGATCGGCCGCTTCCGAACGTAGCGCCAGATGGCGCTGCTCGGTGACGTCGACGGCGATGCCGATCAGCTGGATTTCCGGCGCTTCCGGATCCATGACCTGTGCACGCGCGCGCATCCACACCCATTGGCCATCGGCATGCCGCATCCGGAACACCTGGTCGATGTGGTCGATCTCGCGGGCGACAATCTTGTTGGCGAGCTCGAACAGGTCGCCGTCCTCCGGATGGATGATCTCGTCGACTTCGCCGAAGGACAACATCGTGTCGCAGGGCTCGTAGCCGAGCATGTCGTACATCGAGCGCGACCAGTACATCTTGCCGCGCACCATGTCCCAGTCCCACAGGCCGCAGCGGCCGCGCACCAGCGCCATGTCGATGCGTTGATGCGCTTCGAGATAAATGCGGTCAGCGGCTTGGGCGCGCGCGGCCTGCCCGAAATAGGCGTAGAGGATGATGATGAGCACGCCGGCTGTCAGCACGAACAGGGTGACGTTGAGCGAGACGGTCTTGCGCCATGTGTCGAAGACTGCTTCCTGCGGCACCAGGGCCGCCGCCGCTCCCTTCCGGTCCTTGGCCACACTGACCGCCGCATACCAGTCCTGCCCTCCAATGCTGACCTCCATGACGCCGGCGCGGTCGCCGAACATGAAGAGCGGCTGGCCGCCCTCGACGAGGCCGTCGAGCGAATGGCCTTGCCATGGCATCGAGCGCGGCGTCACCGCGGTGATCTTGAAGGCGTTGTCGGTGATGACGAGTACGTGGCTGCGGCCCATCGCGCCCTGGCGGCTGGTGGTTTCCAGCAGGTCCTGGATGGCGCCGGGTACGGTGTCCGAGGTGGTAGCCAGCGAACTGGCCAGCTGACCCGCCGCCAGCGTCAGGATCGCCTTGGCATCGCGCTCGACATCGTCGCGCTCGTTCATAAGTGACAGCACGCGCAGCGCCGCGATGACGAGCAGGAAGATGATGATGAGGGCCGGTATCGACCGGCGCAGCAGCGGTTCGGCGGCCAGAAGCCGCTTGTAGGCCGGTTCGGCAATGAGCCGCGTATTCCCGGCAAGGCCATCGCTGCGCGTCTCGCGACGCGCAAAAGCCATCCCACCGGGCGCGCCCCACGCGTCCGCCTTCGCCATAAATGGCACTCCCCGAATTTGCCTATGCTGCTTTGTGATCCGGCAAACGCCGCACATCCGAATCGTCAGTAAAGAATCAAAGGTGATTCGCCTTGTCCAGTGGTCCGGCGAAAAAAGATTAAAAATCGACTAAAATAATCGGTTTTGGAGGTGCGACGGCTCGGGCCTTCTCCCCGCATGGGGAGAAGGCAAGGGGTGCCTAGGCCAGCGTGCGCTCGACGATATCGCGCAGATCCGCCGACAGGTTTTCGGCATTGGCGATCGAAAGCAGCGCTTCCCTGGCCTTGGCCTGCCGGCCTGGTTCGAGCGAACGCCACGACCGCAGGGCGGTCGCCAGCCTTGCCGCCACTTGCGGATTGCGCTTTTCGACCTCGAGCACGGTTTGCGCGAAGAACCGGTAGCCTTCGCCGTCGGCGCGGTGGAAGCCGGTCTGGTTGGCGCTGGAGAAAGTGCCGATCAGCGAGCGCACCCGGTTCGGATTGGCCATCGAGAAGGCTGCATGAGCCGATAGCGCCCGAACCGTGTCTATCGCCTGCGGCCCCGGCACGCTGGCCTGGATCTGGAACCATTTGTCCATGACCAGCGGGTCGGATGCATAGGTCTTTTCGAACGCCGCCAGCGCATGGTTTGCCTCCGGCGAACCATGGTGGCGATACGCGAGCACGGCAAGGGCGGCTGCGCGGTCGGTCATGTTGGTGGCGGACTGGAAATGCCTGGCCGCCAGTGCCGCTCCGTCCGGCAGCAACGAGAGATAATCCAGCAAAGTGTTGCGCAGGGCGCGTCGTCCTGCGCTCGCCGCGTCGGGGCTGAAGGCGGCCTTATCGGCAAGGCTGTGGTAGAGGCTGGAAAATACCTCGCCATTGGCCGTGGCGATGACCTGGGCCAGCGCCTCGCGGGCCGCGTGAATGCCGTCTGGGTCGATATTCCTGCCGATGTCGCGGGCGATGTCGGCGTCGCCCGGTAGCGCCAGCGCCAGCGCCCGGTAGGCGGGCTCCAGCGTCTCATCGGCGGCGATGCTGCCGGCAAGCTCGGTAAGCCGCGTCGCGAAGACCGGCTGCTTGCCGCCAAGGATTTCGCGGAAGGCTGCGATCAGCGCATCGGTGAGCAGCGTGTTGAAAGCTTGCCAGCGCGAGAAGGCGTCGCTGTCATGGCGGGCGAGGAAGAACTGGTCGTCGGCCTTCTGCTCGACCGACAGCGTTACAGGCGCCGAAAAGCCGCGGTTGAGCGACACGGCGGGACGTTCGGCAACGCCCGAGAAACGCACCATATGGCGGCGCTTGCGAAGATGGATGACGCCGTCCTCGACGCTGGCGCCCTCGACGCCGCTATAAGCGACAGGTTTGCCGCCGGTGCCGATCAGGCCGAAGGCGAGCGGAATATGCATCAGCCGCTTGCGGCTTTCGGAGGGTGTCGGCGGTACCGACTGCTCGATTTCGAGCGTAAACTCCTGCGCGGCCGCATTGTGCGTCGAACTGACCGTCAGGTTCGGCGTGCCCGCCTGGTGATACCAGAGCGCGAACTGCGACAGGTCACGCCCCGAAGCATCCTCGAACACCTTGATGAAATCCTCGATCGTCGCGGCGTCGCCGTCGTGCCGCACGAAATAGAGGTCCATGCCGGCGCGAAAGGCATCTGCCCCCAGAATGGTACGGATCATGCGCACCACTTCCGAGCCTTTTTCGTAGACCGTCGCCGTGTAGAAATTGTTGATCTCGCGGTAGCGGCGCGGCCGCACCGGATGCGCCAGCGGGCCTTGATCCTCGGGAAACTGATGCGCGCGCAGCAGGCGTACCTCGGCGATGCGCTTGACTGGCCGCGAGCGCTGGTCGGCGGAGAATTCGTGGTCGCGGAAGACCGTCAGCCCTTCCTTCAGGCAAAGCTGGAACCAGTCACGGCAAGTGATTCTGTTGCCTGTCCAATTGTGGAAATATTCATGGGCGATGATCGCCTCGATATTGGCGAAATCGGCATCCGTCGCCGTCTCCTGGTCGGCCAGCACATATTTGTCGTTGAATATGTTGAGGCCTTTGTTCTCCATCGCGCCCATGTTGAAGTCGGACACGGCGACGATGTTGAAGACGTCGAGGTCGTATTCGCGGCCAAACGCCTCCTCGTCCCATCGCATCGACCGCTTCAGCGCGTCCATCGCGTAGCCGGCGAGCTTCTCCTTGCCGGGTTCGACATAGATGCCGAGTTCGACCTTGCGGCCGGATAGGGTGACGAAACTGTCGGCGACCTGGCCGAGATTGCCGGCCACCAGCGCGAACAGGTAGGACGGCTTGGGGAAGGGGTCGTGCCAGACGGCATAGTGCCAGCCGTCGCCGATATCGCCACTGTCTCCCGGATTGCCATTGGACAGGAGCAGCGGCGCCTCGTCGCGCGGCGCCTCGATGCGCACGGTGTAGACGGACAGGATATCGGGGCGATCGAGGAAATAGGTGATGCGGCGAAAGCCCTCGGCCTCGCATTGCGTGCAATAGACGTTGTTCGAGCGGTAGAGCCCCATCAGGGCCTCGTTGCCGGCCGGCGCCAGTTCGGTCTCGATCAGCAGCTGGAACCGGCGCGCGGCAGGCGGCTTGAGAAGGGTGAGCTGGTCAGGGGTTACCAGCAGGTCCGCCGGTTTAGCCTTCTTGCCGTCGATCTCGATGCGCTTGAGCGTCAGCCCGTCGCCGTCGAGAACCAAGGGCGCCGCCGCGGATACGCCGTCGCGGCGTTCGATCGTCAGTATTGCGGTGACGATCGTGGCCTCGGGCGAAAGACGGAAGGTGAGGTTGGTCTGCGGAATGAGATAATCGTTGGGGCGATAGTCCTCGAGCTTGAAGACCTGGCCGGTGTCCGTGCGCATTCCCTGGGTTTTCCTGTCGATTGCGTTGGAAGCGGACAGTTCCCGCTGGTCCAAGAAATTTGAAGTCCGCGCTCTTTACACGAAACAGTCCCTCGACAAAACTCAGCGGATGCCTATTTCAGGCGTTCCTTCTCCACATCCTCACGAGGCAGCCATGACCGTCGTCACACCGAAATTCGGCATGGGCCCATCGCCGACGTGACGTCAGGAAAGGGGACCGAGCCAGAAACGACCAGCGGCCACGGCACGCTAAGGGGCATCGCACTGAAGATCGTCTCGGTGGCGGTTTTTGTCGGCATGCAAACCTGCATCAAGGCGGCCGGCGACGTGCCGGCCGGGCAGATCGTCTTCTTCCGCTCGTTCTTCGCCATCTTCCCGATCATTGCCTTCCTGGCGTTGAAGGGACAGCTGACGACGGCATTCGTCACCAAACGTCCCTTCAACCACGTCGCGCGCGGCGTCGTCGGCGTCGGAGCCATGGGGCTGGGCTTCTTCGCGCTGACCAGGCTGCCGTTGCCGGAGGCGATCACCCTGAACTACGCGCAGCCGCTGCTGGTCGTGGTATTCTCCTCCGTCTTCCTTGGCGAGACGATCCGCGTCTATCGCTGGAGCGCGGTCGCCGTCGGCCTCATTGGCGTGCTCATCATCTCATGGCCGGAACTGACCCTGCTCAACTCGGATGAAGCGCTCGACGACCAGGAGGTCCTGGGCGTCATGGCCGCGCTGGTGGCGGCGGCGATCTCGGCTGTCGCCATGCTGCTCGTGCGCAATCTCGTGCAGACGGAGAAGACGGCGACCATCGTGTTGTGGTTCTCGTCGACCGCGAGCGTGCTCTCGCTGCTGACGCTGCCTTTCGGCTGGCAAGCTCTGACGCCGGCGCAAGCCGCGCTGCTTGTCATGGCCGGCTTCTGCGGCGGCCTTGGCCAGATCCTGATGACCTCGGCCTATCGCCATGCCGAGGCCTCGGTGGTGGCGCCGTTCGAATACACCTCGATGATCCTCGGCGTCGTCGTCGGCTATTTCATTTTCGGCGACGTGACCTCGCTCAACACGCTGATTGGCGGTGCGATCGTGGTGGCCGCCGGCGTCTTCATCATCTGGCGCGAGCGGCAACTCGGCCTGGAGCGCACCCGAACGCGCAAGGTGACGCTGCCACAGGGGTGAGGAGAGGTCCGCGTAGCGGACGGAAAGCCAATTGCTTGGCTTTCCGAACGACGAACGCCCGGAGCGGTAGCGAGAGGCCGATATCCTCAGTTACGATCGTTCGTTTCGCTCCTTCGCCAGCCGCACCAGCACCGCGCGAGTCTGCTCGTCGGCCGGGAAAAATGACTCAATCGCCAGTTCCGACAAGGTCACATCGAGCGGCGTGCCGAACACGGTGATGGTGCTGATGAACGACAGCACCTGATCGCCATGCGCGAGGCGCAGCGGATGCACGATGGCGTTCGGCTCGACGGGCGTCGGCCGGTTGCCCTTCAGCCCGGACGGATAGCCGCGCAGCTCGCGCTCGAGATCGACCAGCACCGGATCGCCGCTGGCATCGTTCTGGTGCTTGAGACGTTCGAGCAGGTGCGTGCGCCATTCCGCGAGGTTGACGATGCGTGGTGCGATGCCGCCGGGGTGCAGGCTCAGGCGAAGCACGTTGACCGGCGGCGTCAGCAGCGAGGCCTCGCTGACATCGGCGAGGAAGGGAGCAATCGCGGCATTCGCCGAAACCAGGTTCCAGTGCCGGTCCACCGCCAGCGCCGGGAAGGGCTCATGCCCTTTGAGCACGATCTCGACCGCCGCCATCGCCGGCGCCAGCGTCGTGTCGGTCAGCGGCCGCTCGCTGAAGCTCGGCGCAAAGCCTGCCGCCAGCAGCAAATGGTTGCGTTGCCTCAACGGGATCGCCAACTGCTCCGCCAGATGCAGCACCATGTCGCGCGACGGCGCGGCGCGCCCGCTCTCGACGAAGCTCAGATGCCTTTGCGAAATCTCGGCCTCCATGGCGAGGTCGAGCTGGGACATACGGCGGCGCGTGCGCCATTCGCGGATGAGACTGCCGGCGGAATTTTGGGCTGATGTCATGGGTCAGGATTAAGGCGGCGGCAGAGGGATTTCAATTACCTCCGTGGTTATCGCTAGGAGAGTGCCCGCAGCTTCGCCTTGACCTCGAGAAAATCCCGCCATGCCAGCTTCTTGTGTGCCGGCGTCCGCAGGAGATAGGCCGGGTGCAGCGTCGGCATGGCCGGAATGGCGATGCCGGAGGCCGTGGTGTGGGCACGCCAGTTGCCACGCAGCCGCAAAATGCCTTCCGAGGTATTCAGCAAGGTCTTGGCCGACGGCCCGCCGAGATTGACCAGCACCTTGGGATTGACCAGCTCGATCTGCCGCTCGATGAACGGCCGGCAGATTTCGGTCTCGTGCGGCGTCGGCGTGCGGTTGCCTGGTGGCCGCCACGGGATGACATTGGCGATGTAGACTGATGTGCGGTCGAGCCCGATCGCGGCCAGCATGCGGTCGAGCAGCCGGCCCGAGCGGCCGACGAAGGGCAGCCCCTCAATGTCCTCATCGCGGCCCGGCGCTTCGCCCACCAGCATCACCGCGGCCTCCGGGTTACCATCGGCGAACACCAGGTTCTTGGCGGTGGCCTTGAGATTGCAGCCGTCGAATGCCGCCATGTGCTGGCGCAACTCGTCCAGGGTTGTTGCCGTTTTCGCCAACTGGCGCGCAAGTGCCGCCTGAGCTTCGTCTGGCACGGCGGCGACCGATGAACGCGCCGGTGCGTCCGGCACCCGGCTCGCATCCAACCCGGGCGATGCCGCGGGGCGCTCCGGCGCCTTGTCTTCGCGAGGCGGCGCCGTCGGCGTAGGTGCCCGCTCGACAGGTCTCGGCGCCGCCTCGGCGAAGCGGTTCACCGGGGCGTCTTCCAGCGCCTCATCGACGCCGGCGCTGGCATAGAACGCCAGGATGTCGGCAATATCGGTCGGGCTGTTGGGGGAGGCGGCAGTCATGGCGCGCACATTCGTCCGCATGACTGCAATTTGCAAGACCGGCTGCTTGCCCTATCCGGTCGGGATGCGCGGATCTTGCACCAGATAGAAGGTCCATCGCGGTGTGTAATCGGTCATCAGGAACTCGAAACTGACGGTCTTCAGCGGGTCGACCTTGCCGTTCTTGAACAGCAAGCGGTCATAGGGTTCGAAGTCGCGGTCGAAATCGGCGAAATTGCTCGACCAGATATTGTCGGGGGTCTTGTTGCGCTGGTCGAAGGAAAGCCCATCACCAAACACGCTCGGCTGATCCAGGATCTCCTGAAGCTCGAACTGGAACTCGATCCAGGCCTGGCCGCTGTTGTTGAGCACGTTGATGCTCATATACATGATGCCATTGGCGAATTCGCCCGCCTTGCCGAATGTCTCGATCGGCTTTGTGGTGCGGATGGTCAGCGTCACGGGTGTCGCCGAATTCAATTCTTCGGTGATGACCAGCGGATCGTCCTTGGTTCCGATGCCGGAGGCTCCGGTGATGCGGAAGCCGCCAAGTTCGTCGGAGAAGGAGTAGGCGCCTGTCGCCCAGACCTTCACCTCGTCCGCGGCGGCGTGCCCTGGTGCCGACGTCATAAGGGCCAGAAGAATCGCCCGGCAGGCCCGGCCGGGCGACAAAAGAAAGCGCGTCGAAGGAAAGCCGGCTGGCCCAGGAATGCGCATGGCGGGAAGTATGGCCGATAAGCACGCCGCCGAACAATTAAAAAACGCAAGCACCGTAGGTCGCGCCGGGCACGAACGGCTGCCCTGCCGCAGGATGCGCGACTTTTTGGCCAAATCCGCATTGTCACGTATGCGCCGGTTTCCTGTCGCCAATTGATGCGCTATGCAGCGCAGGAGCCAGCAAGATACGCAACAGCGGCAAGCCAGTGCGGAGGGGTTGATGAGCGATATCGAACGCGAAAGCATGGAATTCGACGTGGTCGTCGTCGGTGCCGGTCCGGCCGGCCTTGCCGCGGCCATCCGCCTCAAGCAGGTCAATCCCGAGCTTTCCGTCGTCGTGCTGGAAAAGGGCGGCGAGGTTGGCGCTCATATCCTCTCCGGCGCCGTCGTCGATCCGATCGGCATCGACCGGCTGCTGCCCGGTTGGCGCGAGGAGGAGGGGCATCCCTTCAAGACGCCGGTCACGGCGGACCATTTCCTGGTCCTCGGCCCCGCCGGCTCGTTTCGCCTGCCCAACATATTGATGCCGCCGCTGATGAACAATCACGGCAACTACATCGTCTCGCTCGGCAATGTCTGCCGCTGGCTGGCCGCCAAGGCCGAGGCGCTGGGCGTCGAGATCTATCCGGGTTTTGCCGCCGCTGGCCTGCTCTACAATGAAGAAGGCGCTGTCACCGGTGTCGTCACCGGCGACATGGGCGTCGAGAAGGACGGCACGCACGGCCCGGGCTTTGCACCGGGCATGGCGCTGATGGGCAAATATGTGCTGATCGGCGAAGGCGCGCGGGGCTCGCTCGCCAAGCAGCTGATCGCCAGATACAAGCTCTCCGATGGCCGCGAGCCCGGTAAATACGGCATCGGTCTCAAGGAGCTTTGGCAGGTCAAGCCGGAGAACCATAGGCCGGGCCTGGTGCAACATTCCTTCGGCTGGCCGCTCGACATGAAGACCGGCGGCGGCTCCTTCCTCTACCATCTCGAGGACAATCAGGTGGCGGTCGGCTTCGTTCTCCACCTCAACTACAAGAATCCCTGGCTTTCGCCCTTCGAGGAATTCCAGCGCTTCAAGACCCATCCGGCGATCCGCGGCACCTTCGAAGGCGCCAAGCGCCTGGGCTATGGCGCGCGCGCCATCACCGAGGGTGGCTGGCAGTCGGTGCCGAAATTGTCCTTCCCCGGCGGCGCGCTGATGGGTTGCGCGGCGGGCTTCGTCAACGTGCCGCGCATCAAGGGTTCGCACAATGCGGTGCTCTCCGGCATGCTGGCGGCCGAGCATGTCGCCGAAGCGATCGGCGCTGGCCGCGCCAATGACGAGCTTACGTCCTACGAGCAGGCCTGGCGCGCGACCGACATCGGCAAGGATTTGAAGAAGGTGCGCAACGTCAAGCCGCTATGGTCGCGCTTTGGCACCATCGTCGGCGTCGGCCTTGGCGGCTTCGACATGTGGCTGAACACGCTGTTCGGCGTCTCGCCCTTCGGCACGCTGAAGCATGGCAAGGCCGACTATGCGGCGCTCGAGCCCGCCGCCAAGCACGAAAAGATCGCCTATCCGAAGCCGGATGGCGTGCTGACCTTCGACCGCCTGTCCTCGGTGTTCCTGTCCAACACCAACCATGAGGAAAACGAGCCGGTCCATCTCATCGTCGGCGACATGGCCTTGCAGCAGCGCTCCGAGCACGATGTCTTCGCCGGACCCTCGACGCGCTATTGCCCGGCTGGCGTCTATGAGTGGGTCGACAAGGACGGCAACGCCGCCGCCGATCCGGCGGCGAAGGATGTGCGCTTCGTCATCAACGCGCAGAACTGCGTCCACTGCAAGACATGCGACATCAAGGATCCGAACCAGAACATCAACTGGGTGCCGCCGCAGGGCGGCGAAGGTCCGGTCTACCAGGGCATGTGACCTCGCGCGGCCGGGCGGTTCAGGTCTCTGCAGCAAAAAATGCAGGTGACTGCTGGCTGCGAGGGCATGCAGGCCGGCAGAACCGTTGAAACGGCCACCGGTCTATGGTTCCTTCTCCAGGGATAAGGAGAAGGCCATGCGCCGCACGGTTCTGACATGCCTCGTGGCCATCGGGGCGCTGTGTGCATCACAGGCCCTGGCCGGCGCCAGGGCTGTCGTCCAGACGCGGACCTACGACATTGCGGGAAGCTCGGGCGCCGCTCTCGTCGAAGCGATGGACAGCAAAGGCCCTAGGCACGGCTTCATGACGCATGCCATCGCCACCACGGCCTATACGGTCGACTGGAACCTCAACGCCACTGAGGGCAACGGCTTCTGCAGGATGCGGCGGGTCAATGGCACGCTCAACCTTTTCTACACCTTCCCTCGCCTTGCTTCGCCCGCGACGCCGGAGCTGAAAAGGCGCTGGGTCAGGTTTTTCGCCGGTGTTCGCGCCCATGAGGAAACACATGGGCGCATCGCCAGGGAGATGATGCGCGCTACGGAAAGGTCGATAGCCGGCCTGCGGGTCGCCAACGACCCGTCTTGCCACAAGACGCGCCGCGAAGCGCAGCTTCGCATCCGGGCTGTCTATGCCGAATACGAGGCCAAACAAAACGCCTTCGATCGGCGCGAGCACAGCAAGGGCGGACATGTCGAACATCTGATCGCTGCCTTGATCAGAAAACCATGAACGTGTGATCCGCTCAGCGTCGTGGCGCGCGGGCTTCGCTCAGCTGTGAGGCTTGGCTGACAAGTCGCTCGCCGCGAGCGCTGTGGCGTGGTCATTCTCAGGCTGCTTGTCGTCGGGGCGAAGCGTGAACTCGACCAGCACCGGCAGATGGTCTGAGCCGGTATCCTCCAGCCGCGTCGAAGACAGGATCGTCAACCCGCCCTTGCTGAACACCTGGTCGATCGGCAGGCCCGCATAGCGGCGCAGGACATCGGGCAGTGTCCGGTGGATCCAGGTCGGCCCGGCCGAGGGCATGAGCGTCAGCCCGCCGAGCGCCGCGACCCGCCGCACCGCCGCGCTCCACGGCACGGCGTTGCAATCGCCGGCCATGATCGCGGTCTCGCCAAGCCCGGCCAATGTCTGCGCCAGTTCGCCGATCTGCCAGTATTGCTCCTTCGGCCACGGCCAGCTCAGATGGATGGCGGCGACATCGACGCCGATGCCGCCGAAGTCGACGGTGGCGGTTGCCATCGCACCGCGCGGCTCGCAGCGCGGTGCCGTGCCTGCCACGAAGGGCCTGCGCGACAGCAACGCCACCCCGAACATGCCGTTCGGATAGGGACAGAGGATACGGTAGGGGTAGGCGCCGGTGATGGTGCCAAGCTCGGTCGTCCACATCTCCGACACCTCATCGAGGGTGATCACGTCCGGGTTGGTGCGGCCGATCAGGGAGAGAACTTTCTTCGGTGTCGGGTTGTTGAAGCGCAGGTTCATCTGCAGCAGGCTGTGCACAGCCTGATCGGAGGGCTTGGCGACCGCCGGCTGCGGCCAAAGCCTGGGCAGGGCGCTTGCTGTCGTGGCCAGGCAGGCGATGGCAAAGACCAGCCCCGCTGCGGCCTGCAGCCGAAATGAGCTGGCAAGCAGCGGCAGCGCCAGGAGCGCCATAAGCACGCTGAAGTGCATGCGGAAATGCGAGAAGGAATCGAAAGCCGGATGCAGCGTGCCGAAGAACCCGGCCAACAGCGCGGCCGACAATGCCGTCATCGCCAGGAATGCCAACCCAGCCGTCATATTCAAGCGCGCGCCTGTTGTCATTGAGGTCGTGTCTGCCGAATGCCGCCTGCGTTCGATCTGCTTATCGGCCAAATTGCGGCTTGAGCAAGACGGCGAATTGCCTCGCCGAGGCTTGGCGGCCGCCTACTGGAACGCCGTCTCCGAAAAGCTCCGGAGCTTGCGCGAATGCAGCCGCTCCATCGGCATCTCGGCCAGCTTCTCCATCGCCCTGATGCCGATGGTCAGGTGCTGCGCCACCTGCCGCTTGTAGAACTCGGTCGCCATGCCAGGCAGTTTCAACTCGCCATGCAGCGGTTTGTCGGAAACGCACAGCAGCGTGCCGTAGGGCACTCGGAAGCGGAAGCCATTGGCGGCGATCGTCGCCGATTCCATGTCGAGCGCGATGGCGCGGGACTGTGACAGGCGCTGCACCGGTCCGCGCTGGTCGCGCAATTCCCAGTTGCGGTTGTCGATGGTGGCCACCGTGCCGGTGCGCATGATGCGCTTCAGATCGTAGCCGGACAGGCCGGTGACTTCGGCGACCGCTTCCTGCAGCGCAACCTGGATTTCCGCCAGCGGCGGGATCGGCACCCAGACTGGAAGATCGTCGTCCAGCACATGGTCCTCACGCACATAGGCATGCGCCAGCACATAGTCGCCGAGCGCCTGGGTGTTGCGCAGCCCGGCGCAATGGCCAAGCATCACCCAGGCATGCGGCCTCAGCACGGCGATATGGTCGGTGATCGTCTTGGCGTTGGAAGGGCCGACACCGATGTTGACCATCGTGATGCCGCCATGGTTCGGCTTTTTCAGATGATAGGCCGGCATCTGCGGCAGACGCTGCGGTCCAACACCTTCGCTGGGCGTGCTCTGTCCGGCCTTGGTCACGACATTACCCGGTTCGACGAATTCAGCGTAACCGCCGCCGCCCTTCTCCATCAGGTCGCGGGCGCGGGCGACGAACTCGTCGATGTAGAACTGATAGTTGGTGAACAGCACGAAGTTCTGGAAATGCTGCGGGCTGGTGGCGGTGTAATGGGTCATGCGGTGCAGCGAATAGTCGATGCGCTGCGCCGTGAACGGCGCCAGCGGTCTTGGTTCGCCGAAGGCCACTTCGAACGTGCCATTGGCGATCTGGTCGTCGGTGCCGTCGAGATCCGGCACGTCGAACAGGTCGCGGATCGGCCGCTTGATGCGCTCCGCGGCGGCCCCGTCGACGTAAGCTCCCTCCAGGAAGGCGAAATGCAGCGGAATGGGCGTGGTCGATTCCGAAACCGTGACCGCGACACCGTGGTTGCGCATGATCAGGCGCAGCTGTTCGATAAGGTACCGCTCGAACAGCCGCGGCTGCGTGATCGTGGTGGCGAAATGGCCGGGCGTCGGCATATGGCCATAGGCCTGGCGCGAGTCGACCTGGGTGAACGAACTCGTGGTGACGCCGATCTCGGGATAGAAGGCGCGGTAGCGTTTGCTGCTGTCGCCGCCGGCCGACGCCAGGGCCGCGAAGGCATCGCGCAGGAACTTGGTGTTGCGGTCGTAAAGCAGCTGCAGCGCCGCAACGGCCTTTTCGGCGCTATCAAAGCTTTGCCGGCCAAAAGGCTCCGGCATGACGACCGATTCGATGGCTTGGGGATAGATTCGCTTTTCCATGGCTCAATATAGAGACTTGGACGTGCGGTTGGGAGGGGTGTCGCTGTCGAAGGCGCCCAAAGCGCCACTTTTCTTTATCCGCGCTGCAGGCTGACCAGCAGCACGAAACCCACGCCGGACTTCCTCAGGGCCGGCGCCTCGATCGTCGAGCCGGCGTCGGCGCGCATTATTGGCACGGCCAGAACCGGTGCTGAAAGAGCCACCAGGACGAGCGCAGCCCGCGGCAGGAGCCGAAGGGTCTGGAGGGTATTGGCGGCGATGCGGGTCATGGCTTTTGCTTTTCTCTCTGGATCTGTGTCTTTGTCGCTTCAGCGGCGAAAATGGTTCACGCAATCGAATTGGCAGGAACTGGCTTGGTCCCAGGAGCGGGGGGAACGGCCCGCTTCAGCGACGAGGATGGCGAAGAACATCCCAAACAGGCTCATCAGCAGGCAGACGATGGTGAAGCGGCGAGCAAGCATTGGGTCGTGTCTCCTTCAACACGCGAGAGAATGCCCCAACGCCTCTGAACCGGCTCTGATGTCGGCGTTCATCTGCGGTTCAAATTGATTGACGGGATTTTAGCGGGTCGCCGCGAGCCCGGACGGCCACAGCCAGCAGGGCGGGAGCACCAGGGTTCGACGTGCCGCTGAAACGAAAACGGGGCCCTGCCGGGCCCCGTCGTCAGGTCACAAGGATGTGGTCGATCAGAGCTTGTGCCAGGTCTGGCTCTTGCAGATCAGTCCGCCAAGCACGCATCCGCTCATCTTGAGCGAGGTGCCCGCCAATGTCGCCTTGCCCGAATAGGTCTTGTCGTTTGCCGGATCGGTGATGCTGCCGGCATATTTGTTGTCGCCGGCCGCTTTCAGCGAGCCGATGGTCTTGCCGGCGTATTTTCCTGATTTGAGCGTGATGGAAAACGAGCCGCTGCCTGAAATGGCGGCGGTGTCGCCGGCTTGCGTCTTCCAGTTGCCCTCGATCGGATCGGCCCACGCCGCACCGGCCATGATCAATGTGGCTGCAAGAGCCAGGCTCACTTTTCGAAACATGTCTTGCTCCCTTTGGATAGCCGGCCGAATTCTCCGCCTCGCCGGTCTGCCGCTTACGCAAACGTAAGCTAATCCAGCTCCCGACAAAACAAAAGCGGGTGCCGCAACGGAAGACTTTGGGATTTTGAAAGCACCTGAATCCGCCTTGTCGCGGAGGAAATAAAACGATCGGCGCATCGTGTTTGTTTCCCGTGGTTAGCGGAGTGTTGATTCCGCCGCCGAAAATTTTCGTCAAATTTGGCGAAAACCAGCCGAATTGCTGGCTTCGTATCCTTAACGAATTTACCCGTTTACCTCTTGTTTTAGCTTTGTTTTCTTCAAATTAAGCACGCTATTTAACGACGGATTCAAGCCTGATCGGCATTCTCGAAAGCATCGAAAGAGCAGCCCGGACAAGACAAACGGAGGCAGCTCTCGGGAGCCAGACAGGGGACTAAAATGGCACGTTTTGAAATGCTTGAAGCAGGTTTCGGCGCCATGGGGGCAACTGCCCAGGCCGACATTCTTTTCGAACTGGGCATGATGTATGCGACCGGCCGCGACTGCGAGACCGACGTCGTTGCCGCCCACAAATGGTTCAACATCGCCGCCATCAAGGGCTCGGCCCGCGCCGCCGAACTGCGCTCTGAACTGTCGGCCGCCATGTCGAAGGTCGAGATCGCCAAAGCGCTGCGCGAAGCCCGCGAATGGATGACCATGCACTGAGTTCCGGCAGACGGGGGCGCTCCGGCCACGACCGCTCGAAGACGGTCGGGCCAAACAGGATAAGGCTGCGCAGACAGCCGGGCCACAGGCCATGAACGACAAGAATGCGGCAGCCGGACAGGCCAAGCCGTACGACGGACCATGATCCCGAAAAGTGGAATCCGGTTTTCGGACAAGATCATGGCAGGGAAGACAGGGAAGGCGACGTTGGGTTTCGTGGCGCGGGGGCGCTGGGGAAACAGCCCGACAGGCAAAAAAGCCACGACCAGCCGGAACAAGGCTGGCGTGGCTTTTTCGCGTGTATGGGGCCTCGCAGGCCCAATCGAGCGGTGCGGATGCGCCTAGACAGGCCCAATGAAGGATGAAATTGTCCCGCCTCTCTGGAAGAAGCGCGGCCGGGGCGGCCGCGCGTGAGTGGAGGAGTTCTATTGCTATGAAAAAAATGAGTATTTTGAGCGCGGCCATTTTCGGCCTGATGATGAGTGCTCCGGTCGCCTTCGCCGATGACATCACCGTTTCGGTGGTCGGCCCGATGACTGGGCAGCTCGCCACCATCGGCGACCAGTTCAAGCAGGGCGCACAGGCCGCCGCCGATGCCATCAACGCCGCGGGCGGCGTCAACGGCTCGATGATCAAGCTCGACATCGAGGACGACCAGTGCGACCCCAAACAGGCCGTGTCGGTCGCCAACCGCATCGTCGCCAATGGCGTCAAATTCATCGACGGTCATGCCTGCTCGGGCTCGAGCATTCCGGCCTCGGCCGTTTATGCCGAAGCCGGCGCGCTGATGATGAGCCCGGCATCCTCGAACCCGGTGCTGACCGACGCGGCCGCCAAGGCCGGCTGGCCGACCATCATGCGTCTCTATACGCGTGACGACGCTCAGGGCGCCTTTATCGGCCCGTGGATCGCCAAGAAGTATGCCGGCAAGAACGTCGTCATCCTGCACGACAAGAGCGCCTACGGTCAGGGCGTCGCTGATGCCGTCAGGGCAACCATGAACACCGGTGGCCTCAAGGAAGTCTACTATGACGCCATCAATCCCGGCGAGAAGGACTATTCGGCGCTCGTCACCAAGCTCAAGGATCTCAAGGCCGACGTCGTCTATTTCGGCGGCTACCATCCTGAAGCCGGCCTGATCCTGCGTCAGTCGGCCGAACAGAACCTGAAGTTCCAGCTGATCATGCCGGACTCGATCGCTTCGCCGGAATTCTGGCAGGTTGCCGGCCCGGCCGGCGAAGGCACGATGTTCGTCTTCCCGTCGGACCCGCAGGCGAAGCCGGAAGCCAAGGCCGCGGTGGAGAAGATCAAGGCTGGCGGCTTCGTGCCGGAAGGCTTCACGCTGTTCTCCTACGCCGTGGTCCAGGCTTTCGCCGAAGGCATCAAGCGCGCCGGCAGCGACGATCCTGCGAAGGTTGCCGAAGCCTTGAAGAACGGCACGCCGATCAGCACTGTGGTAGGCGACGTCACTTTCGACGAGAAGGGTGACCTCAAGAACGCCAGCTACGACATCAATCAGTGGCATGACGGCAAGTACGCTCCGATCGCGCAGTAATCACTCTGGTGATCAGATAGACCAAAGAAATGGCCGGGTTCGTCCCGGCCATTTTGTTTGCGGTCGGCGATGCGCTCCGTGTCTCAGCCGGCGGCAGCGGTCGAGGCGGTCTGCTCCTCGACGAACCGCACCAGCACCGTCCCGTCCGTGACCTGCGCACCTTCCACCGCGATCTCGGCAACCACCCCATCATGCGGGGCGGCGATGGTGTGCTCCATCTTCATCGCCTCGAGGATCAGCAGCGCTTGTCCCTTGATCACCGCGTCGCCCTTGGCCACGCGCACCAGCTTCACAAGGCCCGGCATCGGCGCGCGCAGACTGCCGGAGGCAGCCGCCGCGTCATCGCTGCGTGCCAACGGGTCCTGCACCGCGAATGTATAGCCGACGGCGCCTTCGAACACCGTGATGTGACCTGGCCAGCGGGCGAGGCGGGGAACGGCGCGAAAATCATGTGCATTGGCGCTGTCATAGGGCGCGCCGAGCGCCACCTGGAAGCGCCCGTCCGGCCGCACCGAAACCTTTGCCAAAATATCGGCATCGCCGAACTTCAGCCGCGTGCGCCGCGCCACACCGTGGAAATGTGCGTAGCCGGAAAGCGAAGACCATGGCTCGCTCGTTTGCGGCAAAGCTTCTGCACCGGAGGCGGCAAGGGCGGCTGCCGCGACGATTTCGCCGGTCGGCGGTGCGACCTCGGTCAGTGCCGCCTGGTGTCTGCCGATCAGGCCGGTGTCGACGTCACCAGTGCAAAAGTCCGGATCGGCGGCAAGGGCGGCAAGAAAGGCGGTGTTGACGGTGGAGCCGGCGATCTCGGTTCGCGACAGCGCCGCGCCCAGCGCCTCCAGCGCCGACTGCCTGTCCTTTGCATGGACCACCAGCTTGGCGATCATCGGATCGTAATAGGGCGAGATGGCATCGCCGGCCCGCACGCCGGTCTCGATGCGCATCGCGGCACCATCGGGTGCCGCCTCGGGAAACTTCAAATGGTGCAGCGTGCCCGTTGCCGGCAGGAACCCCTTTGCCGCGTCCTCCGCATAGACGCGCGCCTCGAAGGCATGGCCGGCAAGCACAATCTCGCTCTGCGTTTTCGGCAGCTTCTCGCCGCTGGCGACCCGCAACTGCCACTCGACCAGATCGGTGCCGGTGACCATTTCGGTGACGGGATGCTCGACCTGCAGGCGGGTGTTCATTTCCATGAACCAGAAGCGATCGGCCGTCAGCCCTTGCGAGGCGTCGACGATGAATTCGATGGTGCCGGCGCCGGAATAGTCGATCGCCTTGGCGGCCTTCACCGCCGCTTCTGTCATCGCCTTGCGCAGCGCCGGCGTCATGCCGGGGGCGGGCGCCTCCTCGATCACCTTCTGGTGGCGGCGTTGCGCGGAGCAATCGCGTTCGTAGAGATGCACCGCATTGCCGAAATTATCGCCGAACACCTGCACCTCGATGTGCCGCGGCTTGTCGACATATTTTTCGACCAGCACGCGGTCGTCGCCGAACGCGGCTTTTGCTTCGCGCCGGGCGCTGGACAGCGCCTCGGAGAAATCATCGGGATGCTCGACGCGCCGCATGCCCTTGCCGCCGCCGCCGGCCCGCGCCTTGATCAGGACGGGATAGCCGATCTCGCGAGCCTTGGACGCAAGCAGCACGATCTCCTGCGCCTCGCCATGATAACCCGGCACCACCGGCACGCCGGCCTTTTCCATCAGCCGCTTGGCGGCGTCCTTGAGCCCCATGGCGCGGATCGAGGCTGCCGACGGGCCAATGAAGGTGAGCCCCGCCGCCACCACCTGGTCGACGAAATCGGGATTTTCCGACAGGAAGCCGTAACCGGGATGGATCGCCTGCGCCCCCGTCGAAAGCGCCGCCGCGACGATCTTGTCGCCACGCAGATAGCTCTCGCCGACAGGCGAGGGGCCGATATGAACGGCCTCGTCGGCCATTTCGACATGCATCGCTTTCGCATCGGCATCCGAATAGACAGCGACGGTGTGCACCCCGAGCTTGCGGGCCGTGCGGATGACACGGCAAGCGATCTCGCCCCGATTGGCGATCAGGATCTTGGCGAACATGGAGCCTCCATAGCCAGGGCTTGCTGAAAGCGACGCAGGCGTTCCTTCGCGCTCCTGCCGTCTCGCGAACCTATACAGGCAGGCTTCCCCTTCGCCGGATACCGCCTTGCAGTTCGGCACTTGATGCAGAGCATTCCCTCACCAAGGGAGCGCTCTGCGAGCGAAGCGCACTTGCCTACTTCGATGCCGAGATCGCGCAGCCGCCACTTGCGGTCTTGAGCTTCCAACGCGTCAAGCCGGCCTGGCAGTTGCGCAGCGCCATTTCTTCCGCTGCCTTCTGGGACGGCGCGTTGAGCTTCGTGCCGCAGATGATGTAGAGGTCGACGACGCGCGAATAAAAGGTCGTGGCGTAGGCCGAATGACCGCTCGCCGCGACGTAGCCCTTGTAGGCAACGTTGCATTCGCCCGTGCCCAGGGTCGGCGGAAAACGCACGTCTCCCTTGCTTCCTGCGAGCGATCCCGCCTGGCTGGCGCCGGCTGTCGTTAATATTAGTAATCCTGCAAGTATCGACGCAGCCGTCCGCTGGCAATATTTCAGTTTCATTTCCACCCTGTCCCCATTGCATTGCGCGGGAAAAGCAGTAGCGAATATTTTTCCTCGCCGCCAGTTCCTTGTCGGGGGTCGGAGTTTGCTTATGCTGATGAATCGGTTGGTCCATGCAATTCAACCTTTCCGCAGCGCAGCAACGGCTCGCCGGTATAGTTCCGCCATATGCTCGCCGAAGCAGCAGAAGATGACGGTTTCGGGCGTGTTTTTCTCTTCGACGATCATGCTGACCGTGCCGACAGCGATTTCGGCCGCCTCATCTTTCGGGTAGCGGTAAACACCGGTCGAGATCGCGGGAAACGCCACCGAACGGCAATCATGGGCGGCCGCGAGTTCCAGCGACCTGCGATAGCATGACGCCAGCAATTCGGCTTCGCCCTTGCTGCCGCCTTGCCAGACCGGCCCAACCGTGTGGATGATGTGCCGGGCCGGCAGTTTGTAACCCTTGGTGATCTTGGCGTCGCCGACCTTGCATCCGTTCAGCATCCGGCATTCGAACTCGAGTTCGCGGCCCGCGGCACGATGGATGGCGCCATCGACCCCGCCGCCGCCGAGAAGCGAGGTGTTGGCGGCATTGACGATGGCGTCGACATCCAGCTTCGTGATGTCGCCGGTGTGGATGCGGATCCTGTCCAGCGCCGTGCTCATCTTACATCCTGAACACGCCGAAGCGCGTCTCCTCGATTTCGGCGTTGAGCGACGCGGAAAGGCTGAGTGCCAGCACCTCGCGCGTCTTCGCCGGATCGATGATGCCGTCGTCCCAGAGGCGGGCGGATGAGTAGAGCGGATGGCCCTCATGCTCGTATTTCATCAGGATCGGCTTCTTGAATTTCGCCTCCTCCTCGGCGCTCCATTCGCCGCCTTTGCGCTCGATGCCTTTGCGCTTGACCATGGCAAGCACGGTTGCCGCCTGTTCGCCGCCCATCACCGAGATGCGGGCGTTCGGCCACATCCACAGGAAGCGTGGCGAATAGGCGCGGCCGCACATGCCGTAATTGCCGGCGCCGAACGAGCCGCCGATGATGACGGTCACCTTCGGCACCCTGGCGGTGGCAACCGCCATCACCAGCTTGGCGCCGTCCTTGGCGATGCCGCCGGCCTCATATTTCCGGCCGACCATGAAGCCGGTGATGTTCTGCAGGAAGACCAGCGGGATTCCGCGCTGGCAGCACAGCTCGATGAAATGCGCGCCCTTCAGCGCGCTTTCGGAAAACAGCACGCCATTGTTGGCGATGATGCCGACCGGCATGCCGTGGAGATGGGCAAAACCGGCGATCAGCGTCGTGCCGTAATTCTGCTTGAACTCGTCGAATTCGGACCCGTCGACAAGACGCGCGATGACCTCGCGCACATCGTAGGGCTGACGCAGATCGGTCGGCACGACGCCATAGAGTTCATCCGCCGGATGAAGCGGCGGAATCGATCTCTGTAAGTTCAGGCTTACGGTCTTGTTCCGATTCAGGTTTTTGACGATGCGCCGGCAGATGGCGAGCGCATGTTCGTCGTCCATCGCATAATGGTCGGCAACGCCGGAAAGCCGCGTATGCACGTCCGCGCCACCCAGATCCTCGGCGCTCACGTCTTCACCCGTGGCCGCCTTCACCAGCGGCGGGCCGCCGAGGAAGATCGTCGCCTGGTTGCGCACCATGATCGTCTCGTCCGACATCGCCGGCACATAGGCGCCGCCGGCGGTGCAGGACCCCATGACGCAGGCGATCTGCGGGATGCCGGCGGCCGACATGTTGGCCTGGTTATAGAAGATGCGGCCGAAATGCTCGCGGTCGGGAAACACCTCGTCCTGGTTGGGCAGGTTGGCGCCGCCGCTGTCGACCAGGTAGATGCATGGCAGATTGTTCTGCAGCGCGATCTCCTGCGCGCGCAGGTGCTTTTTCACCGTCAGCGGGTAGTAGGTGCCGCCTTTCACCGTGGCGTCGTTGACGACGACCATAACTTCGGTGCCCTCGACACGGCCGACGCCGGCGATCATGCCGGCCGAGGAAATCTCCTCGCCATACATCGACCACGCCGCGAACTGGCCGATCTCGAGGAAGGGCGAGCCGGTGTCGAGCAATTGCGCGAGCCGTTCGCGCGGCAACAGCTTGCCGCGCGAAATATGGCGCTCGCGCGCTTCCTCCGAGCCTCCGCGCTCGACCGTCGCGGCCTTGTCGGCGATATCGGCAACCAGCGCGCGCATGCGCTCGGCGTTAGTGCGAAAGGTGTCGGAGGAGGGGGAGATCTGGGTTTGGAGTACGGCCATGCTACACCCCCTCCGCCATGATCTCGCGGCCGATCAGCCAGCGGCGGATTTCGCTGGTGCCGGCGCCGATCTCATAGAGCTTGGCGTCGCGCAAAAGCCGGCCGGTCGGATAGTCGTTGATATAGCCATTGCCGCCCAGCAGCTGCAGCGCGTCGAGCGCCATCTGCGTCGCCTTCTCGGCTGCGAACAGGACGCAGCCGGCGGCGTCCTTGCGTGTCGTCTGGCCGCGATCGCAGGCGGCGGCGACGGCATAGACATAGGCGCGGGCCGCGTTCATGACGGTGTACATGTCGGCCAACTTGCCTTGCACCAGCTGGAATTCGCCAATCGGCTGGCCGAACTGCTTGCGCTCATGCACATAGGGGATCGCCACATCGAGGCAGGCGGCCATCAGGCCGATCGGGCCGCCGGCAAGCACCGTGCGCTCATAGTCGAGGCCCGACATCAGCACTTCGACGCCGCGTCCTTCTTCGTGCAGCACATTGTCGAATGGCACTTCGACATTCTCGAACACGAGTTCACCGGTGTTGGAGCCGCGCATGCCGAGCTTGTCGAGTTTCTGCGCCACGGAGAATCCCGTCATCGCCTTCTCGACGATGAAGGCGGTGATGCCGCGCGATTTCCGCTCCGGATCGGTCTTGGCGTAGACGACCAGCGTATCGGCATCCGGTCCGTTGGTGATCCACATCTTGGTGCCGTTGAGCACATAGCGGTCATTGCGCTTTTCGGCACGCAGCTTGAGTGAGACGACGTCGGAGCCGGCGCCGGATTCCGACATCGCCAGCGCGCCGATGCGCTCGCCCGAACACAGCGGCGGCAGGAATTTTTCCTTCTGCGCCGGCGTCGCCCAGCGGTTGATCTGGTTGACGCAGAGGTTGGAGTGGGCGCCGTAGGAGAGACCGACCGAAGCCGAGGCGCGGGAAATCTCTTCCACCGCAATGACATGGGCGAGATAGCCCATGCCGCTGCCGCCGAAATCGGGATCAGCGGTGATGCCGAGCAGGCCGAGCGCGCCGAGTTCGCGCCACAGATGCGCCGGAAATTCGTTCTGGCGGTCGATGTCGCCGGCGATCGGCGCGATCCTGTCCTGGGCGAAGCGCCGCACCAGGTCGCGCAGCGCCTCGATGTCCTCGTCATGCCCGAAGCTGAGCGTGTTCGTATACATGTTTCTCCTCCGTGGCGCATGACCCCGAAAATCGACTTTGATTTTCGGAAAGGATCATGCGCGAAAATCAAAGTGGGACAGCGTCCTTTGCGCGTCCGATGGACGCGGCGCTGTCAGCGATCTTCGCGCCGACGAGCCGCATTGTCATTGAAAGATATGTCGCTGTTACTTCAGGGACCGACAGCCGTTCGCCCGGGCGAAACCAGACGATGACGCCGGTCATCATCTGGATCAGCGCCATGGCCGTCAGGCCGGTGTCCTCGATCTCGAAGGCGCCGGCCTCGGCGCCGTCGCGCAGGATGGTGCGCAGGTCCTTTTCGTAGGCCGTGCGCATGCGCAGGATCTGTGTCAGCCTGTCGGGCGACAGGCTGCGCAATTCCATGTTCGACACATGCGTGGCGTGCCGGCGTTCGATGTGGAAAGCGATATGGTTGCGCACATAGGCCGCAAGCTGCTCCGCCGGATCGGCGCCGGTTGGCCGGGCATGTTCCCAAGCCTCGCAAAGCCCTTCCATGTGCTCGCGCATCAGGGTGAACAGCAGGTCTTCCTTGGTTGGGAAATAGCGGTACAGCGCGGCCGCCTGCACGCCGACCTCGGCCGCCAGCTGACGCATCGACATCGCCTCGTAGCCGTAGCGTGCGATCAGGTTGACCGCCGCTTCGCGGACTGCCGCCTCGGTTCGCCCGCCGTCGGATCCTGTGGTGCGCGCCATGATCGCCTCGTCAATGCGAAGATAATAAAACGAACGTTCAATTAATTCAAGAGAGTCCGATGAATTCAAGACGCGCATGCGCCTATGCGACGATCCTAAAATCTCCAGGCGCGGTCCAGGTCTCGATCTCCTCGACATCGATCCGTGAGATCGAAGCGCCCTGCGGGCCTTGCCAAAGTCGTTCGATCATAGCCGAAACCGCCGCGTCGGCGCCGGCAAGCCATGCCGTTACCGAGCCATCTCTTTCGTTACGCACCCAGCCCACCAGCCCAAGCCCCGTCGCTTCGCCTCTCGCCCAGATCCTGTAGCCGACGCCTTGCACCTTGCCGTATATGCGGGCCTGCACTGCCCGCTTCCGATCGCTCATGGCTCACTCCCTTGCATAGAGTCTGGCGCAGGATCGAGCCAAGGCAACTGGGTTGACTGGGGACGCTATCAAATTGATGAGCCGCGGTTGTCCGAAGATAGATGACTTGATCCAGTATATAATTGACTTGGTCAACTTTTTCGCGATGATCCGGCAGCATGGGAATCTTCTGGGGTGCCTGACATGTCAACCGATCGGAATGCTTTGGTCCGCAACCTCAGGTGCTTCAACCGGTTCTATACCGGCCTGATCGGGCTGCTCGACGAAACCTTGACGCACAGCGCCTACACGCTGACCGAGGCGCGGGTGCTGTTCGAACTGGGCCGTCGATCCGGCCATATTGCCGCCGCCCCTGACGGCAAGACAGGTTTCCTGGCAAGAGCGTTTCAAGTCGATTTCGCACCAGCGGCGTCCGACGTTGCCCGGGAACTCCAGTTGGAGCCGGCCTACGTCACGAGAATCCTTCGAAAATTCGCTGCCGCCGGCCTGACCGAAATGCGTGTTGGTCCCGATGCTGTGGGCCGGCGCATTCTCTCGCTCACCGCGCGCGGCCAGGCCGCGCTTGCAGCGCTTCAGTCGGCCGCGGATCGCGATCTCGCCCGCCTGACCTCAAACCTGGATGACGAGGAAGCTGCCGAGCTGTCGAATATGCTGGCACGCGTCAGGGATCTGCTGGGCGGAGTGCCGGCATCCGAACGCCGCGAAATTGGCTAGTTCGCTCGCGCCGCCGCCAAGGCGCCGGGCAGTTCCTCGGCAAAAATGTCCAGTTCGTGGTCGAGGCCGACGCTGACGCGGATGCAGCGGTCGAGCCCTGGCGCCATCGGCTTGCGGATGAAGACGTCGCGCGACAACAACCCCTGCAGCACTTTCAGCGCAAAGGCAGCATCGTGGCCACAATCGATGGTGACGAAATTGGTCGCCGAGGCCAGCGGCTTCAACCCGTTCTGCTCGGCGATATCAGCGATGCGCCGGCGCCCGGCAGCCACCCGCGCCACCACCGTCTCGAGATAGGCCCGGTCGGCAAGCGCCTCGACGCCGGCGATTTGGGCCATGCGGCTGACGCCATAGTGGTTGCGGATCTTCTCGAAGTCGCGGATCACCTGGGTCTCTGCAATCGCGTAGCCGCAGCGTATCCCGGCAAGTCCGTAAGCCTTTGAAAAGGTTCGCATGCGGATGACATTCGGCCGCGAGATATCGATCGGCGGCAGGGCCGAGGCCGGCCCCAATTCGCCATAGGCCTCGTCGAGCACAAGCATGGTGGTTTCCGGCAACTCTTCGATGAAACGGGTCACCTCGTCCGCTTCCCACCAACTGCCCATCGGGTTGTCCGGGTTGGACAGATAGACCAGCGGCGCCTTCTCCTTGACGACCGCCGCGAGCAAGCCATCCAGGCTTTCGCGGTCGTTCACGTAAGGCACGGCCACCAGCCGCCCGCCAACGCCGGCAACATGGAAGTTGAAGGTCGGATAGGCGCCGAGCGAAGTGACCACCGCATCGCCAGGCGCGACATACATGCGCGCCACCAGGCTGAGCAGGCCGTCGATGCCTTCGCCGACAACGACATTCTCGACGGCCACCTCGTGATGCGCGGCAGCCGCGACCTTCAGATCGAAATTGTCGGGATCGCAATACATCCACATGTCGCGGGCGATCTCGGCCATGCGGGCGATGACGCGCGGCGAAGGGCCAAAACTGCTCTCATTGGCACCGATGCGGGCACGGAAGGCTCGCCCGCGCTCACGCTCCTGCGCTTCCGGACCGACAAAAGGCACGGTCGACGGGAGTGCTGCGATAAGGGGCGTGAGAGGAGGACGCAGACGCATGAGGGAAGCTCGCGTGGAAAGGGAGTTTCTTGCTAGCGTGGCGACAAGGTGGGCGCAAGCTTGCGGAGCGTGCAGAAGGCTGGATTCCTTCGTGGCTTTTTGCTAGCAAGATTCAATGAACAACCGTCTGCCACCCGCCTGGGCAAAACACCTCAAGTCTGGTCCCGCGCCGAAGCCGCGCTTGCCTCAAGCAAATCCGACAGTAGCAAAACCACTCGAGCGCGCGGCCAATGACGCGCGTGCGCGGGCTGATGAACAATTGCTGGTGCAGGCGTATGAACATCAACAGGCCAAGCGGCTGGCCGAGGCCCAGGACTTATGCCTCGAGGTGCTGACGCGCACGCCGTATCATCCGCTGGCTCTCTACATCATGGGCACCGTTTATCTGGGCTACGACGACGAAGCGGCTTTGCGCTATTTCGGACGTGCGATCGCTGAGGAGCCTAGAAATCCCTACTACCATCTTAGCCTCGGCGAGGCCTATGGGAAGCTGAGTGAATTTTCAGTTGCCGTAAATCATATCCAATACGCCTTGGAAGTGCGGCCCGACCTTATCGAAGCCCTGTGTGCCTTGGGGCTTGTTTATACCCAGTACGACAAACCCGACCTGGCCTTGCCGCTTTATGAGAAGGCGCTGAAGATTAACCGTAATCACCCCAAGGCGCGGATCGGCATGGCTGCTGCGCTCACTGGTCTTGGGCGCATGGACGAGGCCGGCGTCTTTCTTAAGGAGGCGATCGAACGCCGCGTCGACGTAGGGGCGGCCTATTACGACCTTGTGCAGACCCGAAAATTCACCGAGGAGCCGGCCGAACTCCAGTCGATCCTGCGCGAGTTGGAGAGTCCGGGAATTAAGCCGGAGACGAAAGCGAGTCTCAACTACGCCGCCGGTAAGGTGGAAAACGACCTCAAGCGCTATGCGGAAGCCTTCGACCATTTCAAGAAGGCGAAGCAGGCCGAAGGCTATAGATTCGACATAGACCAGTACCGCCGCTTCATTGACGCATCGATCGAGACCTTCACGGCGGACTTCTTTGCAGAAAGGTCCGGCTACGGCAATCCTTCGGAAGCCCCTGTATTCGTGGTCGGGATGCCGCGTTCCGGCACAACGCTTACCGAACAGATATGCGCCAGTCATCCGGAGGTCCATGGCGCCGGAGAGCTCAGCAAACTGAGTCGGGTAGCCAACGCGATCGGTCTGCGACCCTCGGCTTCCGATTTGAAAAAGCCGGTCATGACGGTCACTGAAAGCTTGTCCAGGACGTTGGCCGAAGAGCACCTATCTTATTTGAGGGAGCGCGCTCCAACCGCACAGCGCATCGTCGACAAGATGCCGCACAATTTCGAATTGATCGGCCTTCTCACCCTGCTCTTTCCCAATGCCCGCATCATTCACTGCCGCCGCGATGCCATCGACAATTGCGTGTCGTGCTTTGTCCTGCCTTTCGGTTCGGCACACAGCTACAATACAGACCTGCGGGCACTGGGCCTCTATTATCGGGAATATGACCGCTTGATGCGGCACTGGAGCGAGGTTTTCCCGGGTCGTATCTTTGAAAATCGCTATGAGACACTTGTAGAGGATCAAGAGGCACAATCGCGCCGGCTCATCGATTATCTCGGGCTTCCCTGGGATGACGCGTGCCTTCGTTTCTTCGACAGGGAAGGGGCGGTCACCACGCCCAGCCGCTGGCAGGTCCGTCAGCCGATCTACAAATCGTCCATGAAGCGCTGGAAGAATTACGAAAGTGAGATCCAGCCTTTGATTGAAGCGTTGGGCGACCTCGCCGACGTTTGACCAGTTTCACAGGCCAAGGCATGTCAAAGAGCTAGGCGCAGAAGCGAATCTCAGAGATCGCGACACGCTTCGGCGCTTGGTAGAATCGCCAATGCGACGCCAGTGCGCCGCAGTCATCCTTCGGGCTGGACCTGGCTTGATCCGAGGATCCTTGCCGTGACCTGAGAGCGCCGCCACAGTGCAGAACTTGCTCCACCGCACTCCTCGGCAAAAGTCATGCATGGACCCTTGGGGCCTCGCTCCGCTTCGTGTCGCTCTGCCCAACGATGTCGCCCAAAGTGCGCAACGGCGCTGGAACAACGGTATGCATCAAAACAAAAAGAGGAACCCGGCGGTCGCCCGCCGGGTTCTCCTGTCTCCCCAGAAATATCTGGTTTTAGAAGTCGCGCTGGAAGCGGATGATACCGCCGACGCTGTTCTTCTTGGTGGCGCCGGTCCAGTTCGAGTTGTCGGCCTCGTCGAACTTGCCGTCGTGAAGGTAGTCAACTTCGCCGGTGACCGTGAAGCCCGGAACGAGAGTGTAGGCAACGTTCGCCGCGACCCCGTAATTCTTCCACTGATCACCCGACACCTGGAGATTGAACGAGGTCTTCTCGTTGAACTTGTAGGTGCCGCCGGCCCAGAACGCCCAATTGCCGCCCCACTGTTTGTAGAAGCCGCGGCCGCCGGCGGGGCTACCAACGATGAAACCGCCGCTATCGCGATTAACATCATTGAGCTTGCCGTCAGAGCCGTAACCACCGATGACGAACAGCGACAGTTCGTTGGAGACGTTGACGTCCAAGCGAATCTTGCCGGCCACCGACTCATAGTTGCTGTCATAAGCAACGACGCCGCTGATGCCGCCCCAGCCCTGCGTCCACTTCACGCCGCCGACGACATGCGGAACATAGCTATCAATCGTGCCTACACCGTAGAAGTCAGGAGTGCCGCCGCCCGCACCTTCTTCCAGCGAGACCACTGCCGAGAAACCATTGCCGGCGTCGAAGTAATACTGGATCTCGTTCGTCTGGAAATCGCCGTAAGGAACCAGCGTATCGTTGATGACGTTGCCGGCGTAGCCGATGAACGTATCGAACGCCGATTCGTCGAGACCAACGCGAAGACCGCCGAGCTGCACCCAGGCGAAGTGCAAGTCGAAGCTCTTGTTGCCGGCGGAATTGACATCGTCATCAGCGTTATGATTACCGAAATTCATGCGCATTTCGGTGTAGGTCTTCAACGTGCCGAGCTCGGTTTCCTGGCCGGTCCAGGTCTTCAGCGTGAAGCGGGTGTTCTTGAACCAGGTGCCCTGGTCCTTGCCGCTCGTCACGTCACCAGTGCGAGCACCATCGAACGAGCCGATATCGCCGCCGGCGGCATCGTAACGGACATAGCCGCCGATGCGCAGGCAGGTTTCGGTGCCGGGGATGTAGAAGTAGCCAGCGCCGTAGACGTCGCAAATCTTGACGTATTCAGCGGGTTCCGGCTCGGCGACGACGACGGCGTCGGCGGCGCGCGCACCGGAAACTGCGATCAGGGCCGCAGCGGAGCCGAGAAGAAGGCTCTTGATGTTCATTTTCTGACCTCCAGTCAGAATCGAGAGTGGAGGTCAGCGAAAAGCAGATCGAATGGCCGTTTTTCGTTTTATCTCAGATAGATAGCGTCACGGGCCGTCAGTGGGGCTCAGTTCGCCAAAATCGCTTGCTCGCAAAAGCCTTGCCCGATCCGGTCTTGAAATACTGCTCGAGCTGCCGTGCATTGGCCTCGGTTTCGACCGCGATATACGTCTTCAAGGCGACAGGCAGATGAGCCTTGGTCGAAGTCACATAGCCCGACTGATGTGATTCGAACCGGCGTCGAAGGTCGTTTGTCGACCCGACATAGACGTCACCATTATGGAGCTGCAGGAAATAAACGTACCACATAGTCCCCCTGCGCTACTTCGTAGCTTCGGGCGACACCTCACGCCCAAATGCGGCTTCGGGTGGCCTGCCACCCGAAGCCCGAGGGGCGTAGGGTGGCGGAGAGGATGGGATTCGAACCCACGAGAAGCTTTTGACCTCTACTCCCTTAGCAGGGGAGCGCCTTCGACCACTCGGCCACCTCTCCGTTGCGCCGCTGGATAAAGAAAAGCGCCGGCACAATCAACAAGCCCGCGTCATTATATGGAAAAATAACAGCGCACCGAACCGCGGCTTTCCCAGCTGCGGCGGTTCTGCGGCAATTCCCGGGCCGGTGACTCGCAGCCTTGCCATGATTCCGTCGGCCGATTGCCGGATTCGGCTGGAAATAAGCGGTTCCGGCGGGGCCAATGGTTAACGAGAGCTTTCTGAGTGAGGCCAAATCGTGTCATTTGTGCAACAACGCTGGGGGATAGCAGCCGAACAGCCCTTTCGCCGGTACGATCGTGGTTGAACGCCGCCGCCTCATGGGTAATGTCGAATTCGAAGGAGCGGCGCGGTGCGCATCTTTTTCGGTAGTGGGGATGGGGCAGGGAACGCTGTCCTTCAGCAAAGAATACCCAGACCCGTTTTTTAACTTTTGACTGGAGGTCAGAAAATGAACATCAAGAGCCTTCTTCTCGGCTCCGCTGCGGCCCTGATCGCAGTTTCCGGTGCGCGCGCCGCCGACGCCGTTGTCGTCGCCGAGCCGGAACCCGCTGAATACGTCAAGATCTGCGACGTCTACGGCGCTGGCTACTTCTACATCCCCGGCACCGAAACCTGCCTGCGCATCGGCGGCTACATCCGTTACGACATCGGCGTCGGTGACATTGGATCGTTCGATGGTGCTCGCAGCCACGACGTCGTCGACGGCAAGGACCAGGGCACCTATTTCAAGCATGCTCGCTTCGCGCTGAAGACCTGGACCGGCCAGGAAACCGAGCTCGGCACCTTGAAGACCTACACCGAGACCCGCTTCAACTTCCAAAACCACAATGGCGATGGAGATCCGAACGCCGCTGGCAACGCCGACACTGTCTCGCTGAACTTCGCCTGGATCCAGCTCGGTGGTCTCCGCGTTGGTAAGGACGAATCGGCCTTCGACACGTTCATCGGCTACGCCGGCAACGTCATCAACGACACGCTCGTCCCCTACGGCGGCTTCGACACCAACCTGATCAGCTACACCTTCGACGCCGGCAACGGTTTCTCGGCCATAGTCTCGCTCGAAGAAGGTTCGGGTGGTGGCAACCAGAAGTACGGGAGCTTCTATGGCGTCGGCACGATCGACAGCTATGTTCCGCACGTCGTCGGCGGTGTGAAGTGGACGCAGGGCTGGGGTGCGATCACGGGCGTCGTTGCTTACGACAGCAACTATGAATCGGTGTCCGGCAAGGTCCGCTTGGACGTCAACGTCTCCAACGAACTGTCGCTGTTCATCATGGGCGGCTACGGCAGCGACGGCAAGCTCGATGATAACACCATTCATGATCCGGCTGGCGATCGCGGCTTCTACAAGCCGTGGGGCGGCAACTGGGCGGTGTGGGGCGGCGGCACCTACAAGTTCAACGAGAAGACCTCGTTCAATCTGCAAGCCTCGTACGACGATTGGAAGAACCTCGGCATTGCGGCGAATGTCGCTTATGACGTCGTTCCCGGCCTCACTGTCACAGCCGAAGTCGACTACGTGCATGCAGGCAGGTTTGACGACGCTTTTGACGGGACCGGAAACAATTACAACTGGACCGGTGGCACCAAGAAGAACAGCGTCGGCGGCATGCTCCGCTTCCAGCGCTCCTTCTAAGGGCTGGTTTTTTACAGGTGAAATCCAGCCCGGGCGCGCAAACGCCCGGGCTGTTTTTGTTTCGTGACTGGGTCAACGCAACAGAAGGAACAGGGGGAATCGGTAGCTGAATAGATCCGCGGGATGATGTCGTGGGATCCGTTGATGGGCGGATGGGATCACAACCGCGTGATTAAAATCTCTTGAAAGGACGCTTCCAAGCGGGTAGGGCTGATCTATCCACTCGGGGGTGTGATCAGTTATGACCAACGAAGCGATTCAAGAGGGTAGCCCCCCGGATCCGTTTTCGATGTTTTCTTCTCAGAACTCAAAGATCAAGTACACCTACAACAAGATAAGAGAAGTAAAGTCGTACAGGGTCGGAGAGCTTTTTTCAGCTTACCGGGATATACTGTGGGATGATGGGCGGCATAAATACAATGTCAGCTCTTTCATCGGCGAAATAGACGAGATCCTCCTTGGGGAGCGTTTCAGCGCCGTCGACCAGAGTACCCTGGATAACCTTATCGGCACCTTGCGCCAGCGCGGCAACAGCAACGCAACCATCAATCGAAAGATGGCTGCCCTGAGCAAACTGCTGCGCAAGGCTTACAAGATGGGAGATATCCACAGCCTGCCCGAGTTCCGCCGCCAGAAGGAGCGGGCGGGACGGATTCGCTTCCTCGAGAGGGAGGAAGAGGCAAGGTTGTTCGCTGCCATCAGGACCCGCAGCGAGGATGCCTACAGGCTTTCCGTCTTCCTGGTCGACACCGGATGCCGTCTCGGCGAGGCGCTCGGGCTGATCTGGAACGACATCCAGGAACATCGCGTCTCCTTCTGGATTACCAAATCCGGCCGCAGCCGCACCATTCCGATGACCGAGCGGGTCAAGGAGGTCATCAAGCTGCCTCCGACCGAAGGCCGCCGGCCCAAAGGCCCGTTCACCAAATTGAGCCAGGCACAGTTCCGTGCGATCTGGAACGAGGCGAAAGCCGAAGTTGGCCTTGGCGCCGACGATCAGGTCGTGCCGCACATACTGCGCCACACCTGCGCCTCGCGCCTTGTCCAGGGCGGTATCGACATCAGGCGCGTGCAGATGTGGCTTGGTCACCAGACCCTGTCGATGACCATGCGCTACGCCCATCTGGCCACCAACGATCTCGATGGCTGTGTCGTGGTGCTGGAAACGCCGCGAAGCGAAGATGCGTCGCGTGGTGATGAAAGCTCGGCCTTCTCGTCCCCGCTGACCGCGCCTTCGGCGCCAAAGCGGGGCCAGACAGGCGAGGCGGGCGCGGCGAAGCCGGCCAAAGCGTCCGGAAAAAGCTCGAAGGCCAAATAGTTCCGCTGGCCTGCATATATTGTCATGATGACCCCAGGATCGGATCTGGTCTTGGGGTTTACTTTGTTTGGTCTAGAGCATGATGCCGAAAAGTATGAAGCGGTTGTCGGACGATATCATGCTCCAGCTCCAATGCATGTCACCCAAAATTGGCCTCGGTTTGCGAGAACGACATGCATAGAACAAAGACCTAAAGCGCGTGGCATGAATCCGTTCAGACGCGGCGCGCTCTAGCGTTCAGCCCGATCAAGGAAGGTCGCTATATCGCCGGGCAGGCTGCCGGTTTCGAGGAATGGCGCGTGACCTTGGTCGTCGACCGTGATCGTTTCCATCGCCGGATGGCGCTCTCGCATCTGCCGCATGGTGTCCGCGGACAGCAGTTTCGAATTGGCTCCGCGGATAGTGAGCAAGGGAATGGCGGCCAGCGCGTCGAACTGCGGCCACAAAGCCGGCAACGGCTGCGACAGGTCGAGACCAGCGACCGTGTCGACCAGTTTCGGGTCAAAATCCGGCAACAGCCCTTGATCCGTCTCGCGGTAGAGCGCCCCCACCATCCGCGTCCAGTCGGCGTCGGTGAGCACGGGAAAATCCTTGCCGTGAACGCTGCGTTGGGCATCCACCGCCTCGGTGAAGGTTTTCGGCTTCGGCGCGCGTTCGAGATAGGACTGGATGTGGGCGAGACCGGCCGGCTCGATCGCCGGCCCGATATCGTTGAGAACAATGGCTTTCAGCGCGGCCGGCCGCAGCGCGCCAAGCACATGGATGATCAGTCCGCCGCGCGAGGTGCCGATGAAAGCCGCCTCCTCGATGCCGAGTGCGGCCAGTCCGGCAAGGATGTCGCCAGCCTCGACGCCGACATTGTAGTGGCTGACATCGGGATCGTGGGCCGACTGTCCGCGTCCGCGATAGTCGAAGGCAACCACCTTGCGCGTTACCGGGGATCGCGTCGAAAGATACAGTGCAAGCTCATGAAAATCCCGTACGTTGCGGGTCAGGCCAGGCAGGCAGACGACCGGCCAGTGTCCGGAATTCGCTTCGCCATAGACGCGCGCGTGAAGTCTCAGCCCGTCTGGCGCGGCATAGAAGAAGTCGGAAAAACCTTCAGTGCTCGACATCTGGACACGCCACCTTCTCGCTGCTTCTCTGACTGCTACAGGCGAGGGCGGGGAGCGTCAAATGAAGGCCTTCCCTTCTCCCCCTTTGTGGGGCCAGAAGCGCGGGCGAGGCGCGTGACTCGCCCAGGGCAGTGGATCGGCGCAGCGCCGAGACGGTTGAGACGTTGGCGTTCCCTGGAGCACCCCTCATCCGGCCTCGCTTCGCGAGGCCACCTTCCCCCATAAGGGGAGAAGGAAAGAACCTCAGCTGCGTCCGTTCACCAAGTCGCCGACGATGTCGTATTTGCCGGAAATACGCATCTTGTAGACCTCGTAATTCTCCATCACGCGCTGTACGTAACTTCTTGTTTCCGTGTAGGGAATCCGCTCGATCCAGTCCACCACCGCATCGATGTCCTTGCCGCGCGGGTCGCCGTATTTCGCCACCCACTGGCTGGCCCTATTGGGGCCGGCATTGTAGCCGGCGAAGGTCAGTACATAGGAACCGTTGAAGCGGTCGAGCTGCTCGCCGAGGAAGGCTGAACCGAGTGTCGCATTATAGCCGGCATCGGTGGTCAGCCGTGCCTGCGAGAACTGCAATCCGGCCTTCTTCGCCAGTTGTTTGGCGGTGCCCGGCATCAGCTGCAGCAGCCCGCGCGCGCCGGCACTGGATACGGCACCGATGTTGAATTCGCTCTCTTGCCGGGCGATCGCATAGGCCAGCGCCTTGCCCGAGCCGGAAATATTGGCCGAATCAGGGATGACGCCGAGTGGGTGCGACAGCGCACCGACGTCGATACCGCGCGCGCCGGCGATCTTGCCGACCTTCAGCGCCATAAAATGGTTGTCCTGCTTCTCGGCAAGGACAGCGAGCAGCGCCAGTTCGCCCGGGCTGGTCAACTGCCCGGCAAGGTCGCGGTAGAGCGTTTCCGCATAGCGGTCGTAGCCTGCCTCCTGCAGCCGCTTGATGGCGCTGACAGCCTCGCGGCCGGCAAAATTCTGCCGGTCGGCGGCACTTGGCGTGGGATAGACGATGTTGAGCGCCTGCCTTCCGACACGTTCGGCGGCGAGCTGGCCATAGAAAGTCGTGCCGTAAGTGGCGGCGCGCCCAAAATAGTCCTTGGCATTGCCCGGGCCGCCGACTTCCGCCGCCCGGCCAAGCCAGTAATAGGCGCGCGACAGGGTCATCGGCCCCTGGGCAAGGTCGGCGATGCGCGCAAAATGCGTCGCGGCAAGCTTGGGATCATTCAGGCCTCGCAGCGCATACCAGCCTGCATGGAACTCGGCTTCGGCCGCATTGGCGGCACTTTCGGCGGCATGCGTGGCGACAATCCTGTACGCCGTCTTCATGTCGCCCTCGTCGACCAGTTCGCGCGACAGCACCCGGCGCTCAACCCACCAGGCATCCGGATCGACCAGAGCCTCGCGGTCCGTCGGCGCCTTCATGACGACGGCCGCGGCGCCGGCAAAGTCATCCTGCTTGCGCAGATATTCGGCCTGCGCGAAGAAGTAGCCGGCAGAACGCTGGGCCGCCGGGACCGCCTTCAGCAGTTTCAGCGCATTCTTGTCGCCTCTGTCGGCCGCGGCCCAGGCCTCGGCAAACTGCTGGGCGCCGGCAAGGCCGGCAATGCGCAACGCGGAATTCACCCGGTCGGCATAGAACATACGATCCATGCGAAAACGGTGGTCGGCGGCAGGGATCAGACTGCCGAATTCCTTGATCAGCGCCGTCTCGTCCTTGGCTTCCAGGATCGTGGTGCGCCAGAACGGCGACAGCACCGAGCGCGCCGCCTTGACGTTGCCCGTCGCCACATAGGCGCGGGCGAGAACCATGACGCCTTCGAATGTCTGCGGCTGGCTGCCGTCGAATGCCGCAATGACGATGTCGGGAGCGGGGTTTTCTCTGTAGAGCGCCCGCTCGCTGTTCTTGCGCAAGGCAATTGTGCCTGGCCAGTTGGGCAGCATCTTCGCGGCGGCGGCAATGTCACCGCTCGGAACCTTGTCGCCGCCGTAAAGCGCGATCGCCCAGGCCAGTATGTGCTGGTCGAGCGATTGGGCGGGAAGCGCGTCACGCACGCCACGGGCGGTAGGAATGTCTCCGGCGGCCAGTGCGTCCAGCCCGCTTTTCAACAGCGCAATGCTGGGCGAGGGGGCCTGCTGCGCATTGTCCTGCGGGCTCGGCATCGGGATCGCCGAGGTGACCCGCGCATCGACGCTGCCGCTGATCGCCACGCCGGGCATCAGCGCGGCGATGGCGCCAAGCAGCGCGAAGAGGTGGGGCCGACGGGTCGGCATGATCTCGTGTCTTTCCCTGATCCAGCATTTTACCAGCAGGCGAAGATGCCTCGAAGCCTAAACTTAGGTCGTGAAGGGCTCGTAAACAAAGAGTTATCGAGGCTGTTCGAATTGCGCTTGCTGGCACCATGGCAATGCTTGCCGCGCAACCATGTCGAGACTATGGTGCGCCGCCTCGCTTTCGGTTAGAAGGCGCGCACGACGAAAACACCGATGCATGTCGCCCAAAAGTGGATACCGGTTTTGGGACAACGGCGTGCATAAACCAAAGATGCATGTCGCCCAAAAGTGGATACCGGTTTTGGGACAACGACATGCATAGACAAACAAGTCCCAAGGAGTTGGACGACATGCTGAGAGGCTCGCTTACTGCGCTCGTGACACCGTTCGAAAAGAGCGGGCGTTTCGACGAGAAAGCCTTTCGCGCGTTTGTCGAATGGCAGCTCGGAGAAGGCACCACCGGCTTGGTTCCCGTGGGCACGACCGGCGAGTCGCCGACGCTGTCGCACGATGAGCACCGCCATGTCGTCAAGGTCTGCATCGAGGTGGCCAAGGGCCGCGCTCCGGTCGTCGCCGGCGCCGGTTCCAACAACACCGCGGAAGCCGTCGGCCTCGTGCAATACGCCGAAAAGGCCGGCGCCGATGCCGCCCTGGTCGTCACCCCCTATTACAACAAGCCGACGCAGCGCGGCCTCTACGAGCATTTCGCCGCCGTCGCCAGGGCGACCAAGCTGCCGATCATCATCTATAACATCCCGCCGCGCTCGGTGATCGACATGATGCCGGAGACGATGGGCCGGCTGGCGCACGACTTCAAGAACATCGTCGGCGTCAAGGACGCAACGGGCAAGGTCGAACGCGTTTCCGAGCAACGCATGACCTGCGGCAAGGATTTCATTCAGCTTTCCGGCGAGGATGCCTCGGCTCTCGGCTTCAACGCCCATGGCGGTGTGGGCTGCATCTCGGTGACGTCGAATGTCGCACCGCGGCTGTGCGCCGAGTTCCAGGAAGCCACGCTCTCCGGCGACAGCGCGAAGGCGCTGGAATTGCAGGATCGTCTCTTGCCACTGCACAAGGCGATCTTCCTCGAGCCCGGTGTTTCCGGCGCCAAATACGCGCTGTCGAAGCTGGGTAAGGTCGAGAATGTGCTGCGGTCGCCGCTGGTCACGGTCGAGGAAGCGACAGCGGCGAAGATCGATGCGGCGATGAAGCATGCCGGCTTGATTAATTAGGGATGAGGCGCCACCTCTCCGCATCATGAATCAAGTCAGAAAAGCCGATCCCAACAACAAGACCGTTGCGGAAAACCGCAAGGCACGGTTTTCCTATGAGGTTCTCGACACGATCGAGGCCGGCTTGGTGCTGACCGGCACCGAGGTCAAATCGCTGCGCCAGGGGCAGGCCAATATCCAGGACAGCTATGCCTCGGTCGAGGGCGGCGAGATCTGGCTGATCAATTCCTATCTGCCGGAGTATCTGCAGGCCAATCGCTTCAACCACGAGCCCAGGCGACGCCGCAAACTCCTGCTTAACAAGCGCGAGATGGCCAAGCTGTCGCAGAGCGTCGACCGCGAAGGCATGACCTTGGTGCCGCTGAAAATCTATTTCAACGATCAAGGGCGTGCCAAGCTCTTGCTCGCTGTCGGGCGCGGCAAGAAACTGCACGACAAGCGCGAAACCGAGAAGCAGCGCGACTGGTCGCGCGAGAAGGGCCGACTCTTGAAGGAGCGTGGGTGAGAGACATCTGGCGGTAGCCCTAGAAAAGCCTGCTTGGCTTTCAAGTTTCGTGCAAGCGCGGTCGGCAGATGCCAGAGGGGGCAGCCTTGAAGAACCGGATCATCCTCTGGGGATCAGTCACTTTGGTTTTTGCAGCGCTGGCCGTGGCCGGTGGCTTCATCTACTTCCACACCTATTCTCCCGACCGTACCAAATATCCGGTCAGGGGCATCGACGTTTCCCATCATCAGGGCCAGATCGACTGGCGCCGCGTTGCCGCCGACGATGTCGCCTTCGCCGTCATCAAGGCGACCGAGGGCGGCGATCATGTCGATCGCACCTTTGCCACCAATCTGCGTGAGGCCCGCGCGGCCGGCATCGCCGTCGGCGCCTACCATTTCTTCACCTTCTGCCGGCCCGGCGCCGACCAGGCGAAGAATTTCATCTCGGTCGTGCCGCACGATCAGCCCTTGCTGCCGCCGGTCGTCGACATCGAGTTCGGCGGCAATTGTCCGCAACGTCCATCGCCCGAACAGTTGAATGCCGAACTTCAGGCTTTCCTTGGACCTGTCGAGGCGGCGTTCGGCAAGACGGCGATCGTCTATCTGACCGATGAAGCCGAGGCCGCCTATGCCGGGCAGATCGCCGCTCGCCCACTCTGGCTTCGCTCACTGCTCATGGAACCGGACCGCCACGACTGGGTCTATTGGCAATACCACAACAGGGGGCGCGTGGACGGTATTGTGGGTGACGTCGACCTCAACGTTTTGCAGGGCGGGCCGGAGAAATTGGCGGCGCTGCTTGCGTCAGCGCATTGAAGTCTTCTGGCCGAATCGATCGGGGCTGCAAGTCCGAATCTGTTTCTTCATAAACCGGGCTATGCTCTTGTATGCATTGACGATCCGGCTGCTGCCGGCATCGTCAAACCGCCTCGGCAGCGTGCCTTGCCATTGCTGAGCCGCCGCCGCTTCAAGCCGCGGCCTGGGCCATCTCCGGCGCCAGCGTCACATTCGCATCGCCCCAGACTTTCAGGGCGGTGATCACCGGTTCCAGGCTTCTGCCGCGCGGCGTCAGGCTGTATTCCACCTTCGGCGGCACTTCCGGATAGATCTTGCGGGCAATCAGTCCGTCGGCTTCCAACTCGCGCAACTGGTTGGTCAGCATGCGCTGCGTGCAGTTGGGAATCCGCCGGCGGATCTCGTTGAAGCGCAGCGTGCCCTGGAACAGATGGTAGAGCACAACGCCTTTCCACTTTCCGTCGATATAGCGCAGCGTTCCCTCCACGGTGCAGCCGGGACTGCAATCGAATCGCTCATGGCGAATGCGCGGCATGACGGTATCCTTTTCGACACTATGTGCTTTATATGTGCATTCTTGCGCTCGACGTACATAATCCGCATCTCTGCCCCAGACAAAGCTCAACAGCAAATCGCGGAGATCGAAATGCGCGCCGTCGGCTATCAGATCCCAGCTCCCATCACCGATGAGGCCTCCCTCGTCGATATCGACCTGCCCAAGCCGGAGTCGAAAGGCCGTCAACTGCTGGTCGAGGTGAAGGCGATCTCGGTCAATCCGGTCGACACCAAGATAAGGCGAAGTGCCAAACCCGAAGCCGGAAGCTGGCGCGTGCTCGGCTGGGACGCTGCCGGTAGGGTCGTTGCAACGGGTCCGGACGCCAGCCTGTTCAAGGCTGGAGACGACGTTTTCTATTCCGGTGCGCTCGCGCCGCAGGGCACCAATGCCGAGTTCCACCTTGTCGATGAGCGCCTGGTCGGCCGCAAGCCCGGCTCGCTTGACTATGCGCAAGCGGCGGCACTGCCGCTGACAGCGATCACCGCCTTTGAGGCGCTGTTCGACCGCCTTGATGTGAAGAAGCCTGTCGTGGGTGCCGCGAATGCCATCCTGATCATCGGCGGCGCCGGCGGCGTTGGCTCGATCGCGGTCCAGCTTGCGCGCCAACTGACCGATCTGACGGTGATCGCCACCGCATCGAGGCTTGAAACACGCGACTGGGTGCTTGGGCTTGGCGCCCATCATGCCGTCGATCATTCCAAGCCGCTGGCTGCCGAGGTCGCTGCCCTCGGCATCGGCGCACCGGCCTTCGTGTTCTCGACAACCAACACCGACCGGCATTTGGCCGGGATCGCGGAACTGATCGCTCCGCAAGGCCGGTTCGGCTTGATCGACGATCCGCAGACGCTCGATATCAATCCGTTCAAGCGCAAGAGCGTTTCGGTCCATTGGGAACTGATGTTCACCCGCTCGCTGTACGAGACGCTGGATATGGCCGCGCAGGGCGAGCATCTCAACGAACTGTCACGACTTGTCGACGCCGGCACCATCCGCACCACCTTGGGCGAGACGTTCGGTCCGATCAATGCCGCCAATCTGAAACGCGCCCATGCGCTGATCGAGACCGGCAAGGCGAAGGGTAAGATCGTGCTGGAGGGGTTCTAAAAGGGCGGCACTATGTCCGCAGGAACGCCGCGATCTCGCTGAACACGTTGACGAACATTTCCTCCGTCAAAACGCCGGTGTTGGTGTTGTAGCGCGAGCAGTGATAGCTGGAAAACAGCGTGATGCCACCGGCCGGCAACTGCCCGCCATGCTTGAACGGATAGGCGGCGACGCGCCCGCCGAGCGCACGCACGGTGGACTGGTGCGCGATCGACCCCAGTGCCAGCACGGCGCGCAAGTTGGGGAACCGGGCGATCGTCGGCACCAGGAATGTGCGGCAGGTGGAGATTTCGGCGCCGACCGGCTTGTTCTCCGGCGGTACGCAGCGCACCGCATTTGTGATCGCCGTACCGACAAGCTCCAGCCCGTCATCGGGCCGCGCCTTGAATTCGCCGCGTGCAAAACCGTGAGCGATCAGGGTCGAGTAGAGCAGATCGCCGGCATAGTCGCCGGTGAAGGGGCGGCCGGTGCGGTTGGCGCCACGCAGGCCGGGCGCCAGCCCGACGATCAGAAGCTGGACGCTATCCTCGCCGCCCAGCGGCAGGAAAGTCGGCACCGGCGCGTTGAACCAGGATGGCTCGAGCTGCCGCCACTGCGCAATGAAATCATGCAGCCGCGGGCAGAGCGGGCAGTCGCGGTTCGGTTCGGAAGCAGAGAGGGCGGTCAAGGCGCCCGGCCTCAGTAGTCGTCCTCATCGACCTCAGCCGGTTCGGGCCGCCTTACGGGCCGTTCGGAGGGATCGCGGCCGACTTCGTTCTTCAGCGTCGTCAGGTCGATGAAGTGGTCGGCCTGGCGGCGCAGATCGTCCGAGATCATCGGCGGCTGCGAGGCCATGGTCGAGACGATCGAAACCTTGCGACCGCGCCGCTGCAGCGCCTCGACCAGCGTGCGGAAGTCGCCGTCACCGGAGAAGATGACATAGTGGTCGACGACATCGGCGAGTTCCAGCGCATCGACGGTGAGTTCGATGTCCATATTGCCCTTGATCTTGCGGCGGCCGGTCGAGTCGGTGAATTCCTTGGCCGGCTTGGTCACCACCTTGAAGCCGTTGTAGTCGAGCCAGTCGATCAGCGGGCGGATCGAGGAGTATTCCTGATCCTCGACCAGCGCCGTGTAATAATAGGCGCGCAAGAGATAGCCACGCTTCTGGAAACTCGACAGGAGCTTGCGATAGTCGATGTCGAAGCCGAGCGCCCGCGATGTGGCGTAGAGATTGGCGCCGTCGATGAACAGGGCGATTTTTTCACGAGGGTCGAACATGGAAAATATTCCTTTTCGAAAAATGCGGCCGTCTAAACGAAATGCGGTAGCGACTATCGGTCAGGCTCATAATAAACCGGCTGACCTTGTCCATCCGAGATAACGCCAGTTTGCTGGCAATCCAAGGCGAGATGGCGCAACGCAAGCAATTGTGATCGCGGCATAGGGCGCCATGGACGCAACGGCGTTTTGCTTCAATCTAGTGTTTGACCGCAGGATTGAGTGTCCTGCAGCGCCGACTTTGGCATGATGCTTGTATTTTGGCGGCGTTCGGGTTATGGACCGCGCCTGTTTTCCATCAAATCCAGGCATGAAAGGGGCAGTCCATGGCCCGCGTAACCGTTGAAGATTGCATCGACAAGGTCGACAACCGCTTCGAGCTGGTGCTTTTGGCCGGCCACCGCGCTCGCCAGATCAGCCAGGGCGCGCAGATCACCGTTCCTCGTGACAACGACAAGAACCCGGTCATCGCCTTGCGCGAGATCGCCGACGAGACGTTGTCGCCCGACGACCTCAAGGAAGATCTGATCCATTCGCTGCAGAAGCATGTCGAGGTTGATGAGCCCGAAGCCGACGGCGAAGTGATCGCCGACCAGACCGGCGGCGCCGTTGCAGCCGCCGAAACCGATGACGCCGAGGACAACATCACCTTCGATCGCATGACCGAGGAAGACCTGCTGGCCGGCATCGAGGGTCTGGTGCCGCCGGAAAAGAGCGACGACTACTAAGCGAGCGCTCTGGACCTGCCCGGAATACGTTTCCGGCACTTCCGTCCGGTCAGTTTCGTGGCTATCTATGAGGTGCGCCGTACGCTAGTGCGGCGCATCAATCATTTCAGCACCGCGAGATTCCGCCCATGATGCGTCAGTATGAGCTTGTCGAGCGCGTCCAGCGCTACAAGCCTGACGTCAACGAGGCGTTGCTCAACAAGGCCTATGTCTATGCCATGCAGAAGCATGGCCACCAGAAGCGGGCTTCCGGCGACCCCTATTTCTCGCATCCGCTCGAAGTCGCCGCCATCCTCACCGAAATGCACATGGACGAAGCGACGATCGCCGTCGCCCTGCTGCACGACACAATCGAGGACACGACCGCGACGCGGGCCGAGATCGACGATCTGTTCGGCCCCGAAATGGGCAAGCTGGTCGAGGGCCTGACCAAGCTGAAGAAGCTCGATCTCGTCTCCAAGAAGGCAGAGCAGGCGGAAAACCTGCGCAAGCTGCTGCTGGCGATCTCGGAAGATGTGCGCGTGCTGCTGGTCAAGCTCGCCGACCGCCTACACAACATGCGCACCCTCGACCACATGCCGGAGGCCAAGCGCCTGCGCATCGCCGAGGAGACGATGGACATCTACGCGCCGCTGGCCGGGCGCATGGGCATGCAAGGCATGCGCGAGGAGCTGGAAGAGATCGCCTTCCGCTTCATCAATCCGGAAGCCTACCGCGCCGTCACCGCGCGGCTTGCCGAGATTTTCGAGCGCAACAAGGACGTGCTGACCGACATTGAAAAGGCGCTGTCGGCACTGTTTGAAAAGCATGCCATCAACGCCGGCGTGAAAAGCCGGCAGAAGAAGCCCTGGTCGGTGTTCCGCAAGATGGAAGCCAAGGCACTGTCCTTCGAGCAGCTGTCCGATATTTTCGGCTTCCGCGTCGTCGTCGATACGGTCGAGGACTGCTATCGCGCGCTCGGCGCCATCCACACCACATGGTCGATGGTGCCTGGCCGCTTCAAGGACTACATCTCGACGCCGAAGCAGAACGATTATCGCTCGATCCACACCACCATAGTCGGGCCGTCGCGCCAGCGCGTCGAGCTGCAGATCCGCACCCGCGAGATGAACAAGATCGCCGAATACGGCGTCGCGGCGCACTCGATCTACAAGGACACCGGCGGCAAGACCAACGGTGCCGGTCATGCGATCTCGAAGGAGACCAACGCCTATGCCTGGCTGCGGCGCACCATCGAGCAGCTTGCCGAAGGCGACAATCCTGAGGATTTCCTCGAAAACACCAAGCTGGAACTGTTCCAGGACCAGGTGTTCTGCTTCACGCCGAAAGGCATGCTGATTGCCTTGCCGCGCGGCGCCACGCCCATCGATTTCGCCTATGCGGTGCACACCGATGTCGGCGACACTTGCGTCGGCGCCAAGGTCAATGGCCGCATCATGCCGCTGATGACGGAACTGAAGAACGGCGACGAGGTCGAGATCATCCGTTCCAAGGCGCAGGTGCCGCCGGCCGCCTGGGAATCGGTCGTCGTCACCGGCAAGGCGCGCGCCGCCATCCGCCGGGCCACCAAGAACGCCATCCGCAAGCAGTATTCGGGTCTCGGCGCGCGCATTTTGGAGCGCGCCTTCGAACGGGCCGGCAAGAATTTCACCAAGGAAAGCCTGAAGCCGGTTCTGCACCGGCTGGCGCGCAAGGACATCGAGGACGTGCTGGCGTCGGTCGGCCGTGGCGAACTCGCTTCCACCGATGTCATGAAAGCGGTCTTCCCCGACTACAAGGACGAGCGTGTCACGCCGGCAGCGCCCAAGCAGCGCGAGGAGGGCTGGTCGAAGATCCGCAACGCCGCCGGCATGCTGTTCCAGATTCCGGGCCGCGCCGCGCGCAAGGACAAGGACCAGCCGCGCGACGGCGCCGTGCCGATCCGCGGCGTGCGCGGCGACTTGCCGGTGCGCTTCGCGCCGGAAGGCGCGGTGCCGGGCGATCGCATCGTCGGCATCGTCCAGCCGGGCACCGGCATCACCATCTATCCGATCCAGTCGCCGGCACTGCAGGCCTTCGACGATCAGCCCGAGCGCTGGATCGATGTGCGTTGGGACATTGACGAGCGCACCAAGGAACGCTTTCCCGCGCGTGTTTCGGTCACCGCTATCAATGCGCCGGGCTCGCTCGCCGATATCGCCCAGGTCGTTGCGTCCAACGATGCCAACATCCATACGCTGTCGATGGTGCGAACCGCGCCCGACTTCACCGAAATGCTGATCGATCTCGAGGTCTGGGATCTGAAGCATCTCAACCGGCTGCTATCGCAGCTCAAGGACAATTCCAGCGTCAGCGACGCACGGCGTGTAAATGGCTGACACGACTGATCTATGAGGGGATAGGCGCAGATGAAGACCGATGAAGTGCTGGGCATTTTCCGTGAAGCGGGTGCCGTTCTGGAGGGGCATTTCATCCTGACGTCTGGCCTGCGCAGCCCGGTCTTCCTGCAAAAGGCACGGGTGTTCATGCATGCCGACAAGACCGAGCGGCTGTGCAAGGCATTGGCCAAGAAGATCCGCGCCGCTGTGCCGGGCAAGATCGACTATGTTGTCGGCCCGGCGATCGGCGGACTGATTCCGGCTTACGAGACTTCACGCCATCTCGGCGTGCCGGCGATCTGGGTCGAGCGGGAAGGGGGCGAGTTCCGCCTGCGCCGCTTCGAGATAGCTCGGGGAGCGCGCGTTGTCATCGTCGAGGATATCGTCACCACTGGGCTCTCGATCCGCGAAACCATCGACTGCCTGCGTGAGCTTGGCGCCGAGGTGGTTGCCGCTGCTTGCATCATCGACCGTTCGGCCGGCAAGACCCATGTCGGCGTGCCACTGATCGCGCTCGCCGAATACGAGGTTCCGGCCTACCCGCCGGACCGGCTGCCGCCGGAACTCGCCGCGATACCGGCGGTGAAGCCCGGCAGCCGCAATATCTAGCGAGGAGGGCGAGATGATCGTCGGTATCGATCATTTCGTGCTGACGGTGGCGTCGCTCGAAGCGACCTGCGGCTTTTACCAGCGCGTGCTGGGCTTTGAGCGCATCGATACGCCGGGCCGACCGACGGCGCTGGCTTTTGGCAACCAGAAGATCAATGTCCACGAAGTCCGCCGCACTTTTGAGCCGAAGGCGAAGGTGCCGACGCCAGGGTCAGGCGATTTCTGCTTGATCACCGAACGGCCGCTCGACGAAATCCGTGCCCGTCTCGACGCCAATGGCGTTGTGCTCGAGCTGGGACCGGTCGAACGCATTGGGGCGCGGGGCCCAATGATGTCTGTCTATTTCCGCGACCCGGACGACAATTTGGTCGAGGTCAGCGAATACCGGTCTTAGCCGTCAGCAAGGCCGTGCCCTTCGGCGAAGCAACTGCCGGCTCCATAAATTCGCCGCGATTGTCCAATGTTCGAACCGAGGACTGCCTATGCCGAAAGGACGGCAACATGTAGGCGCCGTACAGACGGTGTTCGGTTGTTCTTCCGGAAGCGCGTCGCTATATCAATGTTGCGATTGCCATCGGGCGATCGTTTAGCGCAAGATGATACATCTCACATTCGGCTGAAATTGCCGGCGCGAGAGCCGTGGAACGGGAACAGAGTGCTTTTTCGACGTCGCAAGCCTGATGGCCTTTTCGAACGGGTGCGTACCTACCTTTGGCCGCGCCGCTCGTTTTCGCGTTCGCTGCAGTATTTTTCGAAGCGCATCCTGCGGCTGAAGGCCACGCCGCATGCGGTGGCCGCCGGAGTGGCGGCCGGTGTCTTCGCTTCGTTCTTTCCCGTGGGCTTCCATTTCATCATTGCCGCCGTTCTGTGTTGGGTGATCGCCGGCAATCTGGTGGCGGCGGCGCTCGGCGCTGTTTTCTTCGGCAATCCGCTGACTTTTCCGATTCTGTGGGGCGCATCCTGGGAAACTGGCAAGCTCATCCTGCACGATCGCCTGCCGACACATGGTCCGCCGGCGCATCTGGGCGAGATGCTGCACACGCTTTCCTTCGCGAAACTGTGGCATCCCGTGCTGGAACCCATGCTGATCGGCGCGGTGCCGCTCGGGCTGGTCTTCGGCCTCCTGTTCTACGGTGTCACGCGCTGGGGCATGACTGTCTTCCGCGAGCAAAGGCGCAAGCGGTTGGCCGAGCGCGCGCGTCGCCACGCGCAATCGTCTCATCCCGGCGGAAGCGTCGGTTCCGCCGCACAATGATCATCGGCATCGGCAGCGATCTGATCGATATCAGGCGCATCGAGAAATCGTTGGATCGTCACGGCCCGCGCTTCGTCCAGAGAATCTACACCGAGGTCGAACAGGCGCGTTCGGAGAACCGACGTGCCCGCGCTGCCTCCTACGCCAAGCGCTTCGCCGCCAAGGAGGCCTGCGCCAAGGCGCTGGGCACCGGCCTGGCACAAGGTGTCTTCTGGCGCGACATGGGTGTCGTCAACCTGCCCAGCGGCGCGCCGACCATGGCGCTGACCGGTGGCGCGCTGGCGCGGCTGGAAAAGATCCTGCCGAAAGGCCATCGCGCGGCGATTCACCTCACCATCACGGATGATTTTCCGCTCGCTCAAGCCTTTGTGATCATCGAGGCGTTGCCCGTCGAAGAAGCGCCACATTGATTGCATTTGACGACCGGCATTGACGTTGCCCAGCGCGCGCCGAGACTCTATACATCCAACGCACAATCGAGGACGACATGAGCGTGGCTGAAAAATCCCAGAAGAAATCCGGCGGGCTTGGCGAAACCGTCAGCGTCATCGTCCAGGCGCTTTTGCTCGCCCTGGTCATCCGCACGCTGTTGTTCCAGCCCTTTTCGATCCCGTCGGGATCGATGCGGCCGACGCTTCTGGAAGGCGACTATCTGTTCGTCACCAAATGGTCCTATGGCTATTCGCGCTATTCGCTGCCTTTCGGACCTGACATCTTCTCGGGCCGCATCTGGGGCTCCGAGCCCAAGCGCGGCGACGTTGTGGTGTTCAAGTTCCCGCCGGATCCGTCCGTCGACTACATCAAGCGCGTGGTCGGCCTGCCCGGCGACAAGATTCAAATGAAGGATGGCCAGTTGTTCATCAACGGCGTCGGCGTGCCGCGCGTGAAGACCGGCCAGATCGACAATCCCGATATCACCGAAATGCCTCAGCCGATCGACGTCTACAGGGAAACCCTGCCCAACGGCGTCAGCTACGACACGCTCGACCTGAATCCGAATTCGATCGGCGACAACACGCGTGAATTCGACGTGCCGCCCGGTCACTATTTCATGATGGGCGACAACAGGGACAATTCGGCCGACAGCCGGTTCACCGTCGGCTACGTTCCGGCCGAGAACCTGGTTGGCCGCGCCAACCTTGTCTTCTTCTCGATCGCCGGCAAGGCAAGCCCTCTCGAAATCTGGAAATGGCCGTCGCTGATGCGCGTTTCGCGCCTGTTCCATTTCGTCAACTAGGGATGGCACCGGCAAAACGGCTGACCGCCGACGCGCTCGCCGAAGCGCTTGTGGAACGCACGGGCCATGCCTTTGCCGACCGCCAGCGCCTGCAGCGTGCGCTGACCCATGCCAGTGCCCGCGGTGCCAATGCCGGCACGGACTATGAGCGTTTTGAATTTCTCGGCGACCGGGTTCTCGGCCTGGTCGTTGCCGACATGCTGCTGGCCGCGTTTCCCGATGCGGCGGAAGGCGAATTGTCGCTGCGGCTCAACGCGCTGGTCAATGCCGAGGCACTCTCCGAGATCGCCGAACATATCGGGTTGCCGGACCTGATCCGCGCCGGATCCGATGTGCGCGGGCTCGAGGGGCGCAAGCGCGTCAATCTGCGCGCCGATGCGTTGGAATCGCTGATCGCCGTGCTCTACCTCGACGGTGGGCTGGAGGCGGCGCGTGCTTTCATCCATAAATACTGGCAGCCGCGTTCGCAGGCTTCCGGTGCGGCGCGCCGCGATGCCAAGACCGAATTGCAGGAATGGGCACATCAGGCCGCAAGTGCCGTGCCTGCCTACCAGATCGACAGCCGCGAGGGGCCGGACCACGATCCGCTGTTTACCGTCAGCGTCAGGGTTGGCGCTTTTCAGCCGGCAATCGGCAGCGGCCGTTCCAAACGTGAAGCGGAGCAGGCAGCTGCGGCTGCCCTTCTGCTGCGCGAAGGTGTATGGAACGCGGCATGACAAATATTGAAACTGCTGAAGCCCCTGCCACGCATTCCGGCTTCGTCGCTCTGATCGGCGCGCCTAACGCCGGCAAGTCGACGCTGGTCAACCAGTTGGTCGGCGCCAAGGTGTCGATCGTCACCCACAAGGTGCAGACGACGCGGGCCATCGTGCGCGGCATCGCCACGCATGACAACGCGCAGATCGTCTTCGTCGACACGCCGGGCATCTTCAAGCCCAAGCGACGCCTCGACACGGCAATGGTGACCACGGCCTGGGGTGGTGCCAAGGATGCCGATATCGTGCTGTTGCTGATCGACGCCGAGCGCGGCATAAGGGGCGACGCCGACGCCATCCTCGAACGGTTGAAGGACGTGCGTCAGCCGATGGCGCTCATTCTCAACAAGGTCGATCGGGTCAAGCACGAGACACTTCTGGCCCTGTCCGCGGCGGCGAATGAGAAAGTGCCGTTCAAGCGCACCTTCATGGTCTCCGCACTGACCGGCTCCGGCTGCAAGGACCTGCTCGATTATCTGGCGCAGGCGCTGCCGGCCGGCCCCTGGTACTATCCGGAAGACCAGATTTCCGACCTGCCGATGCGCCAGCTGGCGGCCGAGATCACCCGCGAAAAACTCTATCTGCGGCTGCATCAGGAACTACCCTATTCCTCGCATATCGAGACCGAGAAATGGGAAGAGAAGCCGGATGGCTCGGTGCGCATCGACCAGACCATCTATGTCGAGCGCGACAGCCAGAAGAAGATCGTGCTGGGCCACAAGGGCGAAACCATCCGCGCCATCGGCCAGGCGGCACGCATGGAGATTGCAGGCATCCTCGAGCAGAAGGTGCACCTGTTCCTGTTCGTCAAGGTGCGCGAGAACTGGGGCGACGATCCCGAGCGTTACCGCGAGATGGGTCTCGAGTTTCCTCACTAGGACAGATGGACGGCACGGTTACCATCGACACAGCCCTGGTTCGCCGGTTGGTCGCCGCGCAATTTCCCCAGTGGCACTGCCTTGCCGTCAGGCCCGTTGAATTTGGCGGCTGGGACAACCGCACCTTCCATCTCGGTGATGAGATGACCGTGCGGCTGCCAAGCGCTGCCGCCTATTCCCTGCAAGTGGAAAAGGAACATCGCTGGCTGCCGAGATTGGCGCCGCTTTTGCCGCTGCCCATTCCGGTACCGCTGGCGATGGGCGTTCCGGCTGGTGGCTATCCCTGGCATTGGTCCGTCTATGGCTGGATCGAAGGCGAGACCGCGAAACCGGATCGCATCGCCAACCTGTCTCAATTCGCTGCGGACCTGGCCGGGTTCCTGACTGCGTTGAAACGCATCGATCCGACCGATGGACCTTCGCCAGGGCAGCACAACTTCTGTCGCGGCGGACCACTGACCGTTTATGACGACGAGGCAAGGCAAGCCATCACCGCCCTTGGCAACCGCGTCGATGCCAGTGCGGCGCGTGCCGTTTGGGAAGCAGCCCTTGCTGCGACCTGGCAAGGACTGCCTGTCTGGTTCCATGGCGATGTTGCCGAGGGGAATCTCCTCGTTGAGGACGGCCGCCTGAGCGCCGTGATCGACTTCGGCACCTCCGGCGTCGGCGCCCTCATGCGACCTCGTGATCGCCTGGACCCTGTTCGAGGGCGAGAGCAGGGAAGTTTTCCGCGCCGGCATCGCGGTCGACGACGCAGCCTGGGCACGCGGACGTGGCTGGGCGTTGTGGAAGGCGCTGATCACCGCCGCCGGTCATATAGACAACTCGGTTGAAGTCGACAAATCCTGGCGCGTCATCGACGCGGTGCTGGCCGATCACAGGCGCCGGACGTGATGTGATTCCTTGATCGTCCTTGTTTCTGCTCGCCTGTGTTTGTCGCGTTGGGCTTGAAAAGTGGTCCCGTGCAGACTCACGGTAAGCGGGTGGCTGTCACAATCGATAGCGTTGGAGCGTGCGACAGCCTGTTTCGACCGCCTTGGCGAGATTTGGCCGACTTGGCAGGCGGTGTTGGAATTCCCTTGCGTCATCACGGGACATAGGACGCCTGCTTCACATCTGTGGCACGCAACGTAACGGTTACTTTTCAATATAAGTAGCCAAGAAATGCCATTTCCAGGCCATTATTTGGAAACATCTCGTGCTGAACGTATAGTTAGCCGAGAAACTATCCGAATATATATTGAATATGTAACGTTGTGCCAATTGTGCCAACCGCTATGTCGGCAAGTGTTATTTGTGCAACACAACATTAATCTGTTCGCAGAATCTCCTTTATTTCCAAAACCGTCATTGAAGGCGGAAGTTTGATGGGTATGTTCGCCGCGAAAAGGGGACGCGGTGCGCGCCTTTTTCGTTGTGGGGGTGAGGCGGGAAAACATATCCGCCAGCCACAAATCCGAAGCCATTTAAAACTATGACTGGAGAGGTCAGAAAATGAACATCAAGAGCCTCCTTCTCGGCTCAGCCGCGGCACTGATCGCGGTCTCCGGCGCTCGCGCCGCGGACGCGGTCGTCGTCGCCGAACCGGAACCGGCCGAATACGTCAAGATCTGCGACGTCTACGGCGCCGGCTACTTCTACATCCCGGGCACCGAGACCTGCCTGCGCATCGGCGGCTATGTCCGCTACGACATCGGCGTCGGCGATGCCGGCTCGTTAGATGGTGTCAACCATGTTCCGGACCATCAGAACGCCGGCGACACGCACTCTACCTACTACAAGAACACCCGTTTCACGTTGAAGACCTGGACCGGCCAGGAAACCGAACTCGGTACCCTTAAGACCTACACAGAGACTCGCTTCAACTACGGCAACAGCAGTGGCGACTATGCCAACCAGAACGCTTCCAATGCGGACGACTGGCAGGGCCGCAACAAGTCGCTCTCGCTGCGTTTCGCCTGGATTCAGCTCGGTGGCCTGCGCGTCGGTAAGGACGATACGGCTTTCGATACGTTCATCGGCTACGCCGGCAACGTCATCCAGGATACGCTGGTTCCGTATGGCGGGCAGGAGAGCAACGTCGTTCAGTACTACTTCGACGCAGGCAACGGCCTCACGGGGTTGGTCTCTCTCGAAGAGGGCGCCGGCAAGGTCGGCACCATCGACAGCTATGTTCCGCATGTCGTCGGCGGCTTGAAGTATAAGGGCGATTGGGGTGCGATCACCGGCGTCGTCGCTTATGACAGCAACTATGAAGAAGTCGCCGGCAAGGTTCGTTTGGACGTGAATGTGAGCAAGGAACTGACGCTGTTCGTCATGGGCGGCTACGGTTCGGACAACAACCTCAACGACAATGCGGGCAACGCCATCGATGCCAGCGGCCGCGGCTTCTACAAGCAGTGGGGTGGCAACTGGGCAGTCTGGGGCGGCGGCACCTACAAGTTCAACGACAAGACTGCGTTCAATGCCCAGATCTCCTACGACGACTGGAAGAACCTCGGCATTGCCGCCAACGTTGCCTATACCGTTGTGCCCGGCTTTACGGTCACGGCTGAAGTCGACTACCTCAATGCGGGTAAGTTCGGCGACCCCGACTTCAACAACTGGACCAAGGCTACCAAGAAGAGCAGCCTCGGCGGCATCCTCCGCTTCCAGCGCTCGTTCTAACGATCGACCGATTCCACTCGAACGCCCGCAGCGCATCGCTGCGGGCGTTTTTGCGCGCTGTCACGGCGCCGGACTGCCAGGCACCAAAGCCTCATCTTGATTTCGCCACCCAACGGGTGAAAAGCTCTGGGCATGGAATGGCGCGACGAGGGAATCATTCTCGGCACCCGCAAGCATGGCGAAACCAGCGCCATCCTCGAGGTGATGACTCGTGCGCATGGCCGCCATCTCGGCCTTGTCCGTGGCGGCCGCTCGCGCAAGCAGCAACCCGTTCTCCAGCCCGGCAATCGCGTCGATCTGTTATGGCGCGCACGCCTTGACGAGCATCTCGGCACCTTTCAGGCCGAGGCGATCGAGATGAATGCCGCGCGGCTGATGGACAGCGCCGTTGCTGTCTATGGCCTTCAGACCATGGCCGCGCATTTGCGCCTGTTGCCCGAGCGCGATGCCCATGGCGGCCTTTACGAGGCGCTCGCCGTGATGATCGTCCATCTCGACGATGCCGATGCCGCCGGCGAACTGGTGGCGCGCTTCGAGCTTCTGATCCTCGATGAACTCGGCTTCGGCCTCGACCTCAGCCAATGCGCGGCGACCGGCACAAGGCAGGATCTTGCCTATGTCTCACCGAAGTCGGGCCGCGCGGTGTCGCGCGAAGCCGGTGCGCCGTGGCGCGACAAGATGCTGGCGCTGCCGGCCTTTCTACAGCGCGGCTCCGGCCTGCGCGCCGATCCCGCGGCGGTCGAGGATGCCTTCCGGCTGACCGGCTTCTTCTTTGCCCGCCATGTCTATGAGCCGCGTGCCATCGAACAGCCCGACGCCCGCGCCGGCTTTCTCGCCGCGCTGCGCAAACATCACGCGGCGCGCAAGGCCATTGCCGGAGACAATGCTGCCAGAGAAATCATCACATGAGCGAAGTCGAACTCTATCCGGGCCGGGTCTCGCCGCTCGGCCTCGGCACCATTCCGCACGCCGACATCCTGAAATACACTGGCCTGGAATTGCTGCAACGAATCATCGACGGCAAATATCCGGCACCGCCGATCTCGTTCCAGCTCAGCTTCGCACTGACCGAAGTGTCGGAAGGTCGTGCTGTGTTCCGCGGCGTGCCGAATGAGCGCCACCTCAACCCTTTGGGCGGCGTCCATGGCGGCTGGGCGGCGACGTTGCTCGATTCGGCGCTGGCCTGCGCCGTGCAGACGCTGCTCGAGAGGGGCGAGGCCTACACGACGGCGGAGTTCAAGGTGAATCTCACGCGGCCGATCACGCCCAGGACCGGTGAGGTGGTCTGTGAAGGCAAGGTGGTCCACAAGGGCCGCACGCTTGCCGTTTCGGAAGCGACGCTCAGGGATGCCGCTGGCAAGTTGCTGGCTTTCGGCACCGAGACATGTTCGATATTTCCAGCCGCCAATCTGGCGGCACGTTGAGTTTTCCAGCCGTTTAGCCGCCGCATTTGAATGTCAGTGAGATGAAACGTCAGTGAAAACTGGCCTGGTTTGGGGGAACCGCCATGTTTGAAAGCCTGATCGGCCTTGCCGCCATCATCGCCTTGTTCGTCATCATTTCGCGCCAGCAGAGTCGCATCGGCCTTGTCGAGCGCGAACTTGGCGCACTGCGCAGCCTCATCCTGTCGGGCGCGGTGCCGCCGGTGGCCAAGCCGTCCGAGCAGGCCGCGACCGACAGCAAACCTGCAGATGTGGTTGCGGCGGTAGCCGCGGCCGATATGGCTTCGCCTGCGGTGAGCGAGGCCATCGTCGCGCCGGCGCAGGCTCCCGAGCCGGTGGCCGTCGCGACCAGCGAGGCTGTGCCCGGCCCCTGGTCCGCGGGCGAGGCTCCGAAGGCCGCGGAACCCGTCGAGCCGGTTGCGGCGGCCAAGGCCCCCGGCAAGCCGGACATCGAAACGGCGCTCGGCACGCGCTGGGCGGTCTGGGTCGGCGGGATCGCCCTGGCGCTGGGTGGCCTGTTCCTGATCCGCTACACCATCGAGGCCGGCATTTTCGGCCCCGGCGTGCGGCTCACCATGGCAGCGGTGCTCGGGTTGGTGCTGGTCGCCGGCGGCGAGTTCATTCGCCGCACCGGTTTCAAGGTTCCGGTGCAAGGCGTTGCCGGCGCCTATATTCCGGCGATTCTGACGGCGGCCGGCGCCTTCATCCTGTTCGGCACCGTCTATGCCGCCCATGGTATTTACGGCTTCATCGGCCCGGCGCCTGCCTTCACGCTGCTCGGCGCCATCGGCGTGGCGACGATCGTCGCTGCTCTCGTCCACGGTCAGGCCCTGGCCGGCATCGGTCTCGTCGGTTCCATGGCGACGCCGGCGCTTGTGTCCTCGCAGGCGCCAAATCCATGGGCGCTGTTCGTCTATCTCGCGATCGTGCTTGCCGCCACGGCGGCGATCGCCCGCATGCGCGACTGGAAGTTCCTGATAGCGGCCGCCTTCTTCGGCACCGGCGCCTGGACCATCGCCTATATGACGAACGCGCCCGGCGCCGACCTTGCCGTCATCCTGTTCATCGACACCGTGACGCTTGCCGTGCTTGCCCTTGTCTGGCTGGGCAGTCGTGGCGGCGAAGAAGAAACTGCAAAGCAGGGCTTCGACTGGCCGTCGATCGTGCCGGGCGTTTTTGTTGCGTTTTCGGCGCTGGGCCTATCCGTCGACTCCACACTTGTCGCTGCCGGCGATGCCTTGCCTGGCGCTTTGGTCCTCGTCGCCCTTGTCGCCACCGCGCTCTACCGACCGCGCGCTTTGCCGCTGCTGCACACCGCCGGGGTGGTGAGCGTGATGATCTATCTCGGCATCATTCCGCCCACCACCATCGGCCCCGATTTGTCCCAGGGCAACATAGGCTTTGACGGCCTGCAGGTGGCGGCCGGAAATCCTTTGACGCTGCGCATCGGCATTGGCCTCGGTCTCGTCTTCGTCGGCGCCGGTTTCTGGGCCGCCCGCCGTTTCGCCGCCGTCGCGCGGATCCGCGCGGCATGCTGGGCAGCATGGGGCATCGCTGCGCCGCTGGTCATCCTGCTGGCGCTGTGGCTCACTTACGGCAACCTCGACCGCGACTTTGTCTACGCCGCCGCAGCAGTGCTGCTGGTGGTGGTTTTCGCCGGCGGTGGCGACTGGATCGCGCGCGCCGAAGAGCCACCGCTCAGGGGCGGCATGGCGGTGTCCTTTGCTCTTGGCGGCGCGGCGATCGCCGGTCTCTTGATGTTGCACATGGCTTTCGATTCCGGCTGGACCACCATTCTGCTCGGTGCCGCTGCCATCGTACCGGCGCTGGCCACGCGTTGGCGCTCTTACCCGGTGCTTGGCTGGATTTCGGTTGGCGCGGCGATCGCCGTGCTTGGTCGTGTCGGCTTCGATCCGACCATCGTCGGCGCTGAATTCCTCTCCAGGACACCGGTGTTCAACTGGCTTCTGCCGGGCTATGGCGTCCCGGCGCTCGCCTTCGGCTTCGCTGCCTGGCAGCTCGCCCGCACCACCAAAGGCCGGCCTCGCCTCGCCATGGAAGCGGCGGCGGCGCTGTTTGCGCTGCTTGCCGTTGCCATGCTGGTGCGCCACGCCATGCATGGCGGCGTCATCGACACGGGGGCGATGACGCTTGCCGAGCAGGCGATCTACACGCTGATTGCCATCGGTGCCGGCGCCATCCTGGTCGCCATCGACATGCGCTCGCCAAGCTCGGTGCTGCGCTATGGTTCGATGGCGGCGGGTGTGGTTTCGGTCGCCCTCATCGCCGTCAGGCATTTCGTGGTGCTGAACCCGCTATTCACCGACGAATCGACCGGCCAGATCCCTGTGTTCAACCTGTTGTTCCTCGCCTATCTCCTGCCGGCCATCGCGGCCGGCGGGCTGGCGCTGTATGCTCGCAACAAGCGGCCGAAATGGTATGCGCAAATGTTGGCGGTGGTGGCGGCCGTGCTTGCCCTGGCCTATGCCACGCTGTCGGTGAGGCGGCTGTTCAAGGGCGAGTTTATCGGCCTGTGGAGCGGGCTCGGCCAGCTGGAAACCTACACCTATTCGGCGCTCTGGCTGGTGATCGGCGTGGCGCTGCTCACCGCCGGCGTCTGGCTGAAATCGCAGGTGCTGCGCATTGCCTCGGCCGCGCTGATCGCGATCGCCGTGCTGAAGGTCTTCCTCTTCGACATGTCGGAACTGGAAGGCGTGCTCAGGGCGCTGTCCTTCATCGGCCTGGGCGCCGTGCTGATCGGCATCGGCCTGTTCTACCAGCGGCTTTTGACCAGGGCAGCGAAGGAAAACGGATAAAGGCAAACAAGAACAATAAGATTTCAGTCCGGCCGGGAATAAACCGGCACCCGCCAGCGTTGTCTCATTGCTTGGGTGACCGGGGCGGTGGACCGCTTCGCGCTGGCCGCTTGCGTCGCGCCCGGAAGGCGCGTTGAATCGGGATCAATAAGGGCGATTTCAGAACCAGCGGTCATGGACGAAAAGAAGGCAGCAATCCTTGGCGAAATACCGCGCCTGCGCCGCTACGCACGCTCGCTGTTGCGCGACCGCGATTCTGCCGACGACCTCGTTCAGGACTGCCTCGAGCGCGCACTCATGCGGCTCGACAACTGGCAGACGGGAGAAAGCCCCAGGAGGTGGCTGTTTACGATCATGCATCATTTGTTCATCGACCAGATGCGCAAGGTGAACCGTCGCGGCGAAGCGGCAATGCTGCCGCTCGAAGCAGGCGAGGCGGTGGCCCAGCCGGCCGAGCAGCTGGAGGGCATTGCCTCGCGCGAGATCATCGACGCGCTGCAGGCGATCAGCCCCGATCGCCGCGCCGCCCTTGTCATGGTCGCCATCGAAGGCTTTTCCTATGCCGAGGCCGCCAACATGCTGGGCGTGCCCGCCGGCACGCTGATGTCGCGCATTGCGCGCGGGCGTGAGGAATTGCGCGGCTTGCTGGATGACACGGCGCGCCGCCGCGCGATAAGGATCGTCGAGAAATGATCCGCCGCGATTTTTCAGAACGTGACATCCACATGGCGCTCGACGGCGAACTGCCGGCCGACGAACGTGCCGCCTACGATGCCTGGCTCGACGCCAACCCCGAGATGAAGGCCAGGAGCGCCCGCTTCACAGCCGACCGCGAGGCATTGCGCTCAGCCTTTGCCGGCGTGCTGGATGAGTCTGTTCCCGCGCGCTTGCGCAAGGTGGTGCTCGGCGAAGCGCCTGTTAAGGCCGTGGTGCCAGGCTCGCGCTGGTGGCTTGCCGCTGCCGCGGCCGTGCTTTTGGCCACGGGCGGTTTTGGCGGCTATTTTGCCGGCGTCGGCGGCATCGGACAGGAGGATCCGGCGGAGGATCGGCTCGCCGAACAGGCGATTGCCGCCCATGTCATCTACGCCGCCGAGAAGCGCCATGCGGTGGAAGTGCCGGCCAGCGACAAGGATCATTTGCAAACCTGGCTGTCCAATCGGGTCGGGCTGAAGCTGGTGGCGCCGGACCTGACCGCGAACGGCTTCCAACTGGTCGGCGGCCGCTTGCTGCCGGCCGGCGAGGCCAAGGCCGCGATGCTGCTCTACGAGGACGACAAGGGCGAACGCATATCGCTTTTCGTCACCGCGGAATCGGCGGAGAATGCCAAGGGCACCTATGCTTCGGCGCAGGACGGCCCGCAGGCCGTCTACTGGCTGGACAAGGGCTATGGCTGCGCCGTCGTCGGCTCGTTGCCGCGCGAGCAATTGGCGGTCGTGGCCAAGAGTGCCTATGGCCAGCTTCTGGCAGGCCTCGCAAGCTGAGTTGGCCGCAATTGTTCGCAGCCGGTGGCCTATCAAAACAGCGATCCTGTTCAAAGCCCGCGGGCTTCCTTGCCGGCGCGGAAACTGTCACAATTCGGCCCTAATCAAGGAGCGATAGCGCTTGATGAATACCGGCGCTTCAGCCGGTGTTTGCGACGCTTTTGACCGGGGCCGTTTCCGCAACGCAATCGAGGTTTTCTCAAGTCGCATGCCTGCCGAGATCCGCACGGCCCGCGCGTCTGACGTCGATGATCTCGCCGCCATCGAGAAAGCCGTTTTTTCGAGCGATCGCATTTCCCGTCGCTCCTTTCGCCTGTTCATCGAGCGCGAGACCGCCGAGACGCTGGTCGCCGAAGTGGATGGCCGCGTCGCCGGCTACGCGATCGTGCTGTTTCGCAAGGGCAGTGGGGTGGCGCGGCTTTACTCCATAGCCACGGGTCCGTTTTTTGGCGGGCTGGGTGTCGGCCGCATGCTGCTTGCGTCGGCGGAGGAGGCGGCCTTCGAACACGACCGCATGATGCTGCGTCTCGAAGTGCGCGAGGACAACAGCCGCGCCATCCGCATCTACGAGCAGGCCGGCTACCGTAAGATCGGCCGTGAGCCGGGCTACTACGAGGACGGCGAGACCGCACTTCGCTATGAGAAAACCTTACGCGGCGACGTTCCGATCGCCACCAGGGTGCCGTTCTATCAGCAGACCTGCGAGTTCACCTGCGGCCCATGCTGCCTGATGATGGCCATGGCCAATTTCGATCGGGGCTTCGTGCCCGATCCGGTGATGGAAATCCGCCTCTGGCGCGAAGCGACGACCGTCTTCATGATGTCGGGACCGGGCGGCTGCGAACCATTTGGCCTCGCTGTCTCGGGGTACGAAAGCGGCCTCGCGGCGGAGATTTTCGTTTCCTTCTACGGCGCGCTTTTCCTGCAGTCGGTGCGCAGCGAGGACAAGCGCCGGGTGATGGAACTGGCCCAAGTCGACTTTCGCCGCCGCGCGGAACTATACGGCATCCCGGTGAATTACCGCTCATTCAGCATCGATGACATCCGAACCGCGATCGCTGCGGGAAAACTGGTGCTGGTGCTGATCAGCGGCTTCCTGATGTTCGGCAAGAAGGTGCCGCATTGGGTGCTGGCCATCGGCGATGATGGCGATCATATTCTGATCCACGATCCCTGGGTCGAGGACGAAAGGCAGGAAACCATCCTTGATGCCGCCAACATTCCCGTGCCCTACGGCATCTTCATGAACATGGCGCAGTTCGGCCGCGACGGACTGCGTGCCGCCATAACTCTGGGGAAGCGCGACACACAATGACCTGGGTCATCCTTACCGGCCGGCAGAGCGATCTCGACCAGGTGGCGACACCGCACAAGATCATCACCAATCGCGATTATCTCGCGCATCCGTCGCTGTTCCGTGGCCAGCGGCCGAAGGTCATCAACCTGTCGAACAACTATGGCTACCAGAGCCGTGGCTACTATGCCTCGCTGTTGGCGAGCTCGCGCGGCCACAAGGTCATCCCGACCGTCGAGACGATGATCGACCTGTCGGAGCGCAAGCTCTACGAACATGCGCTGCCGGAGCTGGAACTGGCGCTCAACAAATGCCGCAAGGACCTCGGCGGCGCCTTTCCGGCCAAGGTGTGTATCTTCTTCGGCATCGGCCCCTCGAAGGTCTGGGACCGCTTCGCCAAGCTGTTGTTCGACTGGTTCCGGGCGCCGGCGCTCGAGGTCCACATCAAGGACAGTGCCGAATGGGCCTCGATCCGCAAGATCGGGTTCCATCCGCTGGCGCGCATGACCGAGGACGAGGAAAAAAGCTTCATCCAGTGCCTGGAGACCTACACCAACCGCGAATGGCGCGACACCAAGGGGCGCACGCCGGCGCGCTACACTTTCGCCACGCTGGTCGATCCGCATGAGGAATTGCCGCCGTCGGAAATCTCGTCGCTGCGCTACTGGGCCAAGATCGCCGAAAAGATGGGCGTCGAAATCGAGCCCATCACCAAGAAGGATCTTGCCAAGCTCGCCAACTACGATGCGCTGTTCATCCGCGAGACCACCTCGATCTCAAACCACACCTATCGTTTCGCCCGCCGTGCCCAGCAGGAAGGCATGCCGGTCATCGACGATCCGCTGTCGATGATCCGTTGCACCAACAAGGTCTATCTCAACGAACTGATGTCCTACAACAAGGTGCCGGTGCCGCCGACAGTGATGATCGCTGGCACCTCCGACTTCGAACTGGCCGCACAGACGCTGGGCTTTCCGCTGGTGCTGAAGATCCCGGATTCGTCCTTCTCGCGCGGCGTCAAGAAATGCGGGAATCTGGAGGAGCTGACACGGCTTGCGACGGAGTGGCTGGAGGATTCCGACCTTCTCATCGCGCAGAAATTCATTCCGACCGAATATGACTGGCGCGTCGGCGTGCTCGGCGGCCAGCCGCTGTTTGCCGTGCACTATCTGATGGCCAAGAAGCACTGGCAGATCGTCAACCACAAGGCCAATGGCAAGCCCGACCAGGGCGGTATCAAGACCTTTACCCTGAAGGAGACGCCGCCCCATGTCGTCGAGACCGCGGTCAAGGCGGCGCGCTGCATCGGCGATGGCCTTTACGGCGTCGACCTCAAGGAGACCAAGGACGGCGTCTTCGTCATCGAGGTCAACGACAACCCCAATCTCGACCATGGCTGGGAAGATTCCGGCGAGAAGGACGAGGTCTGGGTGCGGCTGACGCAATGGTTCCTGGAGCGGCTCGACCGGCCGGGACGACAATAATTCAACCAGAGCGGCTCTGCGTTTCACGGAAACGGCGAGCCGCTCTATCTCTTTGTTTTGAAGCAATCCCTGTGGGGAAACCGCTTCACACTTTTCCTGGAATTGCTCGGGGGAAACATGCAGTTCATCGTGATCGAGGATTTCACCGGCTGCGATCGCAAGGATATCTATCGCCGCTTCCGCGATCGGGGCCGCCTGAAGCCGGAGGAACTTGTCGTGCACCACAGCTGGATCGCGGCAGATATGAGCCGCTGCTTCCTGCTGGTGGAGACGGACGACGTCACGCTGCTGCAGCGCTGGGTGATCGAATGGGCTGATCTGGTCGAGTTCGAGATTGTTCCGGTCGCGACGAGCAAGGACATGGTGGCGGCCTTGAGCGGGCACCTCTGATCATCGGGGTCTGTCAGATCAACGCAGCGCCGGCGAGCCCACTGTGCGCCGGCATTCGGTGATCAGCCAATCGCGGAACGCCGCTACCACGTCACGCCCGGCGCTGCGCTCCGGTATCGTCAGGCAATAGGGCTGGCGCAACGCTATCGCCCTGGCGGCGGGCCGGACCAGCCTGCCATCCTCCACCGCTTCGGCACAATAGACCCCTTGCGCCAACGCCACACCCAGCCCCGAAATGGCTAGGTCGAGTGCGGCGCGCGACGAGTTGGCCGACAAGCCGCGCTGCGCCGCCCGGCCGGGTTGCACACCTTCAGCCTCGAACCAGTTGCGCCAGGACGGAAACGAGGCGCCGGTCGGGCCCCAATCGGTATGGATCAGCGGCAGCCCTGCGAGTGGACCGCCGTCAGCCTTGATCCCGCTGGCAAGTCCTGGCGCGCAGACCGGATAAACGGCGTCCCGGGCGATATCCTCGGTCGGGTGCTCGCGATAGTGCGGACCGTAGGAGAGCCTGATGTCGATCAGTTCGCGGTCGAACGGCACCGGGTCGTCGTCGCCGCGCAGCGATATGTCGGCGGCGCCATGGCTGGCGACAAAGCCGGCGAGGCGCTGCGAAAGCCAACCCATGGCCATGGATGGCGGCACCGAGACCACCAGGCGCGGGCGGAAGGCATCGCCGCCCAACTCGCGCGAGACACTGCCGATTTCCTGGAAGGCCAGGGTCAGCCGAGGCAGCATTTCCACGCCGGCCTCGGTAAGCACAACCTTGCGGCTGACCCGATGAAACAGCTGACGGCCCATTTGTTCCTCGACGGTGCGGATGAGCTGGCTGACGGCGGCGGCCGAGACCGAAAGCTCTTCCGCCGCAGCGGCAAAGCTGCCCGTGCGCGCCGCAGCCTCGAAAGCCTGAAGTCCTTTGAGAGATGGAGATGTGACCATGACTACCGGATAGATAAGGTAAGCTTATCTAAATTGCAGCAATCGTCGTTTTTGGAAAGCTTTTTCATCGACTAGAGTGGGCCTCATCAAACCCCCAGCCTGGATCGAAGCCGATGGACCATCGCGACATAATCGCGTCATTGACCCCTGAAGAGCGCAGTCGCCTGACCGCCAAATCCAATGTTGCGGGCCTCCTGCAACTCGGTGCTCACTGGGGTGCGATTGTGATCACCGGATCGTTGATCGCGGCCAAGGTGCCGTTCTGGCCGCTGCTCATGCTGCCGCAAGGCATATTGATCGTGTTCCTGTTCACGCTACTGCACGAGACGGTCCATCGCACGGCCTTCGAGACACAGTGGTTGAATGACGTCGTGGCGCGGGTGTGCAGCCTGGTGCTCGCGCTGCCGGCGGACTGGTTCCGCTATTTCCATTTCGCTCATCACCGTTTCACCCAGGACCCCGAAAACGATCCGGAACTGGCTTTTCCCAAGCCGGAAACGCTGTGGCAATATCTCGTGCATGTGTCCGGCATCCCGCTGTGGTGGGGCCATCTCAAGACGCTCTACGCCAATGCAGTTGGCGGCGGCCAGGAAGGCTATGTGCCGCCGAAAGGCCGGCCCAAGGTGCGGGCCGAGGCGCGCGCCATGATTGCCTTCTATGCCGTCGTTCTTCTGCTGGCCGTTTATTTCCGGCTCACCGTGCTTCTTTACGTCTGGATCATTCCCGCTCTGCTCGGTCAGCCCTTTCTGCGCCTCTATCTCCTGGCCGAGCACGGCCGCTGTCCGTTCGTTGCCAACATGCTGGAGAATACGAGAACCACGCTGACCAACTGGGTGGTGCGCAAGCTCGCCTGGAACATGCCGTTCCATGCCGAGCATCACGCCTATCCCGGTGTGCCGTTTCATCAACTGCCGCAGTTTCACGCGCTGATCGAGCGGCATCTAAAGGTGGTCGAACCCGGCTATGTCAGTTTCCACGAGAAATATTTGGAAACGCTGCGTTGATGATGATGCGCGGTCGGCAACCGGTCGCGCCCTGCTCGAGGACGCGGCCGGCGTGACGGGCTAGACCTGTGCGGTGCCACCGTCGACGAACAGCTCAGCCCCGGTGACAAAACTGGAATCATCGGAGGCCAGGAACACAGCCGCCTTGCCGATCTCGTCAGGGTCGCCGAGCCGGCCCATAGGCACCTGGGTAGCAAGGAAATCAAGCAAACCCTTCTGCTGTTCGGCTTCGGGTCCGGCAAGCTCGGCAAGGCCTGTCGTACGGGTCGGACCAGGGCTGAGGATGTTGACGCGGATCTGCCGCTCCTTCAGGTCGATTATCCAGCTGCGGGCAAAATTACGCAGCGCAGCCTTCGACGCGCCATAGACGCTGAACGCCGCAGCGCCGGTTGAGCCTGCGGTCGAACCGGTCAGGATCACCGAGGCACCGTCGGCCAACAGTGCGAGCGCTTTCTGCACCGTGAACAGCACGGCCTTGACGTTGCGGTCGAATGTTTCGTCGAAATGCTGCTCGGTTATCTGGCCGAGCGGCAGCATGGAACCACCGCCGGCGTTGACCGAGAGCACATCGATACGGCCGCTTTGTGCTTTCACCTGAGCGTAGAGACGGTCGAGATCGGTGAAACTGGTCGAGTCGGCTTGGATACCGGTGGCGTTTTTGCCGATTGCTGCGACGGCCTTGTCGATCTCGGCCTGTCGCCGTCCGGTAATGTAGACATGCGCACCTTCCGCGGTGAAGCGCTTGGCAATACCAAGGCCGATGCCGCTGCTGCCGCCGGTAACCACGGCGATCTTTCCTTCGAGTTTCCTTGTCATTTTCGTCACTCCTGTTGTGGGTGACAGAGACATATGGACAGGTGTATCCTTTCGAAATAGCAATGCTTGCAAACAATCATTGCAGGATTGATGATGTCGAAAGTCCCGGACTTTGAAGGTTTGGCCATGTTCGCGAAGGTCGCGGAGGAGCGATCCTTTGCCGCCGCCGCACGTGTGCTTGGCCTGTCGGTGGCGACGGTGTCACGTGGCGTCAGCCGCCTGGAGGAGCGGCTTGGCGCGCGGCTTTTCAACCGGACGTCGCGCCGCCTGGCCCTCACGGATTTCGGTCATCGGCTCGCCGAGCGCGCGTCTCGCCTCTACCGCGACGCGGAGGATGCCGAGAACGCGATGCGAGAACTGTCGGCCAGTCCTCGCGGCCTTGTACGCCTGGCCGTTCCAATGTCGTTCGGGCTGAGGTGGGTGGCGCCGCTGCTTCCTGATTTCTTCAGGCTCTATCCTGACGTGTCGATCGACATGCATCTAAGCGATGCGGTCGTCGATCTGGTCGGCGAGGGGTTCGATGCAGCTTTGCGGATTGCCGTGTTGCCGGATTCCTCGTTGGTTGCCCGGCGTTTGTGCAACATTGCCCCGTTCATCGTTGCGGCGCCGTCCTATCTTGCCAGGCATGGCCGGCCGGGCACGCCACGCGACCTCGACGCACATCACTGTCTTGGCTATGCCTATCGGCCGCGGCACGACGTTTGGCATTTCAGCAATGCCGCGGGCGATGAAGAGGTTGTCACACCGTCAGGACCGCTGCGGGTCACCAATTCCGACGCCCTCGTTCCGACTGTGCTGGCCGGGACCGCGATCGCCGAGCTGCCGGAATTCATCGCCAGCGAGTATCTTGCCGACGGGCGTTTGGAAGCGATCCTGACCGATTGGACTTTGCCGAAGGGCGCGCTGTATTTCGTAACGCCGTCGGCCCGCGCGCGCCCGGCCAAGGTCGAAGCCGTCGCCGGTTTCATGGCTGCCCACCTGTCAAAACCGAGCTGGCAACCGATCCATCAATAGAGGGCAGGGCGCCCTCGAACGAATCAGCCGGTCCGGCTGTGCAGAGCACGCGCCTTCAACAGACGCTGGATGTCCGCGGCCTTCGACGGCACGCCGATCAGATAGCCTTGCGCCTCGGCACAACCATTGTCGCGCAGCATATCGAGTTGCACCTCGGTCTCGACGCCCTCGGCGGTGACGACAATGCCAAGCTCTGTGCCGAGCCCGATAATGGTGCGCACGATCGCCGCCGTGTCGCGATTGCCCATGTCGTGAATGAAGGAGCGGTCGATCTTGATCTTGTCGACCGGGAAACGCCTGAGATAGCCGAGCGAGGAATAGCCGGTGCCGAAATCATCCAGCGCGATGCGGATGCCGAGATCGCGCAGCTGGCGCAGCGTCTTCAACACGGCTTTGCTTTCGTCCATCAGCACGGTTTCGGTGATTTCCAGTTCCAGCTGTCCGGCCGGCACGCCGGAAAAGGCCAGAGCCGAGATGACGCTGCGGGCAAACCCACCGCTTTTGAGCTGCACGGCCGAGACATTGACCGCGATGCGCAAGCCGGGAGGCCAGCTTGCCGCCGCCGTGCAGGCCTTCCTCAGCGCCCATTCGCCGAGCGGCACGATCAGTCCGGTTTCTTCGGCGACGGGAATGAACGCATCCGGCGCGACCGTGCCGCGCGCCGGAGAATGCCAGCGCATCAAGGCCTCCGCGCCGATGATCTCGCCGGAGGCGATGTTCATGATGGGCTGGAAATCGAGATCGAACTCCTGGCGCGGCAGCGCCGCGTCGAGGTCGACTTCGAGCGCCCGTCGGGCTTGCACAATGGCGTCCATCGCGGGCTCGAAGAAGCGATAGAGGTTTCTCCCTTCGCTCTTGGCCCGATAGAGCGCCGTATCGGCGTTTTTCAGCAGCGTATCGGCGTCCTTGCCGTCTTCGGGGAAAACGGCAATGCCCAGGCTGATGCCGATATGCATATCCCGGCTCTTGTCGCGAAACGGTTTTGCGATGGCCTCGACGATACGCTTCGCCAGCTTTTCAGCATCGGCAATACCCCTGGAGTTGAACTGCATGACGACGAACTCGTCGCCGCCGAAGCGGGCGACGACGTCTGTCTCATTGCGCAGGCAACGCTGCAGCCTCTCGGCGACGCTTTTCAAGAGCCAGTCGCCGGCGGGATGTCCCCAGGTGTCGTTGACCGCCTTGAAGCGGTCGAGATCGAGCGAGAAGATCGCCAGCGGCGGCGCCGCCGCGTCCTCCAGCGCCAGGTCGAGCCGTTCGCGAAACATCGAGCGGTTGGGCAGTCCGGTCAGCGTGTCGTGATGCGCAAGATGGATCATGCGCTCTTCGGTGCGTCGACGTTCGGTGACGTCGTCGAAGGTCACCACCCAGCCGCCACCGCTCATCGGCTGGCGCGTGACCAGAACCGTCCTGCCGTCGGTTAGATAACGATAGGCCGAGTGCATTTTCGCCGCCGCCAGGCAGGCCTCTGTCTTGGCGACCTCGCTGTCGACGTCGATCTGCTGATAGATGCCGAGTTCCAGGAGCTTTTCGAGCGCGTCGCGGTGCGTCGTTCCGAGCGGAAAGTCCGCCGCGGTGGCGTTGTAGAGCTCCAGAAAACGCCGGTTGCGCACGATCATCTTGCCGTCGGCGTCGTACATCAGCAGCCCTTGCGACATGTTGGCGAGTGCTGCGTCGAAACGGCGATGCTGCTCCTTGAGGTCCTGCTCGGCGCGCCGTTGTTCGGTGATGTCCTCGTAGATCGAGACCCAGCCGCCCACGGCCAGCGGGCGGTGTGAGATGTTGATGATGCGACCATCCGACAGCGTCTCTTCGTAAGTCGAGGGTTTCGCCTGGTCGATATAGGGTTTGCGGATGGAATAGAGCTCGTCGGCGCTTTGCGAGGCGATGCCGATGTCGACGCTGTGGCGCAGGATGTCGATGAAGTGGATGCCCGGTCGTACCAGCTTGGCGTCGAGGCAGAAGAGTTTGATGTAGTTGCCGTTGCAGATGATCATGCGTTCGTCGGCGTCGAACATGCACAGCCCATGCGACATGTTCTCGACAGCGGCTGAAAAGCGTTCGTTCTGTTCGCGCAGCTCGTCTTCCATGCGTCGCGGGCGCTCCACGCCTTCGGGCGCCCGCTCGGGGACGATCGAACCATCCTTGACATCCACGACGGGCATGAGGCGCGCCTGCGGTGTGATCGAACACCACACTGTTGCCGTTTCCGGTTAATTTAGCGTTCTCTACCCTACCGCCGACGTCGCAACGGGATGCCGCGACGTCTCAAGCGCCGAAAACCGCTTCAGGAACGCATCCTGTGCCCAGGTTACCGAGCGCGGCGTGAAATCGAAGCGCTCGGCGGAAAAACCGCGCGGACGGCCGAAGAATTCGGTTGCTTCGGCGGTCGAGAAGCCGGCGAGCAGCGTTGCCTCGAAATAGGCGGCGATCTGGTCGGCGCGCTTGATGTCCCTGCGCAGCGCCGCGGTCGGTTCGGGAGGCAGCGAGAAGCGCAGATGGATGGCGCGCTGCAGTCGCAATTCGCAGTCCTTGTAGCTGCCGCCCATCACCGACTTGAACGGCGAGATCATGTCGCCGATGACATATTCAGGCGCGTCGTGCAGCAGTGCGGCGAGCCGGTCGGTGGCCGAAGCGTGTGGCACCAGATCGTTGAACAGGGCCTCCACCAGCAGCGAATGCTGGGCGACCGAGAACGCGTGCTCGCCGCTGGTCTGGCCGTTCCAGCGGGCGACACGGGCGAGCCCATGGGCAATGTCGGAAATCTCGATGTCGAGCGGTGAGGGGTCGAGCAGGTCGAGCCGGCGGCCGGACAGCATGCGCTGCCAGGCGCGTGGCGGCGCACCGGTGCGGTCTGCCGCCATCAGGCTTCCTCCGCGCTGACGGTTTCCTGCGGAAAACTGAATTTGGCCCAGGCGGGAATGGCCACCGTCACCGGCACAAGGCCGGCCAGGATCGGCTGGCCGGCGTCGAGCGCCGCCTTGACCCTGTCGATGCGGGCAATGGCAAGCCCTGTTGTGCCGGCGCTCGAGCCGAGCGTGCCGGCCGGCCGACCCTCGACGGTGAGTTCGGTGCCGGAAGCGGGCAGGGCAAGCCCGGCCCGCACGATCAGCACGCGCCGCCTTGCCGTGCCGCGATGCTGCATGCGTGAGACCACTTCCTGGCCGACATAGCAGCCCTTCCTGAAGCCGACCCCGCCGGTCTCGTCGAGCAGCACGTCATGCGGGAAGGCGTCGCCCAACGCGTAGTCGGCTCCGCTTTCGGCGATGCCGTGCGCGATGCGGAAGGCCTGCCACGCGGCGATGTCGCCGGTATCTGCAACGCCGGCATAGGAGCGCGTAACGCCTTCGTCGGGAAAGCGCCTGTCGGCAACCGCGGTTGAATCATTTTCTGAGGCGATTGACTCTCTTCCCCACGCAACGGTGACAAGCGCCTGTTCCGACTTGGTAATCTCGACCTTGGCGCGAAGTTTGTAGAGCATCAGCCGGCGAACGAAATCACCTGAAATATCGGCTCGGCATTCCAACCGGAAGGTGTTTTCGCCGGCGCGCGAGATCAGGAAGTCGAACAGGATCTTGCCTTGCGGCGTCAACAGCGCACCGGGCTTGGCTTCGCCGGCGCCAAGCGTGTCGAGATCGGTGGTCAGGATGTTTTGCAGAAAGTGCTCGGCATCCGGGCCGGAGACGGAGATGAGCGCGCGGTCTTTCAGCAGGGCAAAGGGCATGGGGAGGATAAAAGCCTGATCTTGCAAAACGGTTGGCCATTACGTAAGCCGCTGACACTCCCCCCGCAAGAGAGCATGGCCATGACCTACGACCTCATCCTGACAGGCGGCACAGTGGTCAACCATGACGGCGAGGGCGCGCGTGACATCGGCGTGAAGAATGGCCGCATCGCCGCAATAGGCGATCTCCGCCAGGTCTCGGCCGGCGAGACGATCGACTGCCGCGGCCTGCACATCCTGCCTGGTGTCGTCGACAGCCAGGTGCATTTTCGCGAGCCGGGACTGGAGCACAAGGAAGATCTGGAAACGGGCTCGCGGGCGGCGGTGCTTGGCGGCGTCACCGCGGTGTTCGAGATGCCCAACACCAACCCGCTGACCACCAGCGAGGCAACGCTTGCCGACAAGGTCCGGCGCGGCAGCGGCCGCATGCATTGCGATTTCGCGTTCTGGGTCGGCGGTACCCGCGACAACGCCGGAGATGTCGGCGAGCTCGAGCGGTTGCCGGGTGCGGCGGGAATAAAGGTTTTCATGGGCTCGTCCACCGGCGACCTGCTGGTCGAGGATGACGAAGGCGTCGCCTCGATCTTGCGGAACACCCGTCGCCGTGCGGCCTTTCATTCCGAGGACGAGTTCCGGCTGCGCGAGCGCCTTGGCGAGCGCATCGAGGGGGACCCGTCATCGCATCCGGTCTGGCGCGACGAGATCGCCGCCTTGCGCTGCACCGAAAGGCTGGTGCGCATCGCCAGGCAGACCCGCGCCCGCATCCATGTCCTGCACATCTCGACCGCCGAGGAGATCTTGTTCCTCGAACAGCACAAGGATGTCGCGACCTGCGAGGCGACGCCGCACCATCTGACGCTGAGCGCCGACGATTATGCGCGGCTGGGCACGTTGATCCAGATGAACCCGCCGGTGCGCGCCTCCCGCCACCGCGACGGCGTCTGGCACGGCATCGCGCAAGGCATCGTCGACGTGCTCGGCTCCGATCATGCACCGCACACGTTGGCCGAAAAGGCAAAACCCTATCCGGCCTCGCCCTCGGGCATGACCGGGGTACAGACGCTGGTGCCGATCATGCTCGACCACGTCAACGCCGGTCGGCTGACCCTGCAGCGTTTCGTCGATCTGTCCAGTCACGGCCCGCAGCGCATCTTCCGCATGGCCAGAAAAGGCCGCATCGCAGCCGGCTACGACGCCGACTTCACCATCGTCGACATGAAGCGGCGTGAGACCATCACCAATGCGCAGGCCGGTTCGAAGGCAGGCTGGACGCCCTATGACGGCAAGGATGTGACCGGCTGGCCGGTCGGCACCGTCATTCGCGGCCAGCGCGTCATGTGGGAAGGCGAGATCGTCACACCAAGCCAGGGCAGAGCGGTGGAGTTTTCCGAGGCGTTGCCGGGATAGCCTCGACCTCCCCCTTGTGGGGAGATCGGACCGAAGATCCGGGAGGAGGGCGCCCTCCTCACAAGGTGAGCTCGCTCAATCCCCGGCGACGAAAAATGTCCACTGCCCGGCGGGCGTGATGCCGACGCGGTAGAAGATGTACGCACCGAACTGCTTCATGTCGTCGAAATCGCCGGCGGTGACAATTTTGAACAGTTCGACCCGCTGTTTGGCGTCAAGCTTGTCCAGCGGCAGCGCGAAGAAATACGGCCAGACATAGAGTTCCTGCGGTGTTCCGGCGTCGACATGGACATAGCCGGCACTGAGCACTTCCTCCAGGATGGCCAGGATCTCCTGGCCGTCAGGGTCGCCGGAAAGGCCTTTGAGGAAGGCGATGGCGTCGCCGTCGATGTCGGCCAGCGACAGCTGGGTCATGCTGTCGCCCTTGCCGATCAAGGGCCGGAGTTTTTCGATGTCGCCGCTCCTGCACGCTTCGATGATGAGATCATGCATGCGCCGCACGGGCTCGGGCAGCTTGCCGAGATCGTAGACGACCTCCGGCAAGGGCGCTTCGGGATCGACTCGCGGCCTGTTGGTGCCGCCATCGGATGGACTGTCAGGCTCCGCGGCGTCCGGAGCGGCCGGCTGCTGGCCGGTCGAAGGCGGCGTTCCCATTGGGTCAGGCATGGGAATCGCGCCGCCGGGCGAAACGTTGTCATTCGTCGGCGGAGTGACAGGCGAGGGAAGCTCTTCGCGTTGGATCTCGCTCAGGGCATAGGCCGGTCTGCTTGCCAGGCACGTCACAAAGGCAATCGTGGCACAGCAAGCGGCGAGGCGGATGTAGAGGACCAAACCCTGCGGCCCGCCTGACATCGGAAAATTCACTGCCCGTATCTCCTTGGCTCCCGGGCACTTGATCGTCAAGGAACCGGATGTCGGTTCAGTGGCGCAGCCGCTCGGGTTCGAAGGCGCCAGCAATCACCTTCTCGCGCATGCGGTCGAGCAGGGCAAGGGCAGAGGTCTCGCCGTTGGCGCGCAGCATTTCACCGAATGCGGTTTCAAGCGCCGCTTCGGCAATGATCTCCGGCTCGATGCCGGCCGAAAGGCCTTCCGCCCAGGCTTCGCTGTGGCTCTCCACCGCGGTCAGGCGCTTTTCCTCCCTGACCAGGGCATCGATGTCGTTGGCAGCATGTTCCATAAGCGATGTCCACCCTTTCAAGCGGCGATCCATCCGTGCGGATCAGGCTTGATCTGTTCCGTTACACGCAGCCTCAAGTAAGTATCTGTAAATACGACATTTTTTTGATCGTCTTTTACAGAGGCGGCTGTATTTGGCGAAGCTGCGTTTCAACCCGGATCAAACTTAGCCGATTAGACCGGCCTGCGGGGCGAAAACCTTCAGTTTGAGTTAATTTCGCATTCGTGCGGTAACGTTTGATTAACGCTGTTGCAGAAGCGCAACATCAGGATTGCACCAAGACACAGACCGGTACAAGCCGGATTTGTCCGACATGCCCAGCGACGGCTAGGATATCTGTTGATGGATGCCTAGTTTCCGTAGCGCGAGGCGATATCACGCGACAGCGTCTCGCCTTCCTTCATGTAGCGGCTGATGGCCTCGGTAGCCGAGGCGGTGCACTGCGTATAGGTGCCGCCGAAGGAACGATAGCCGCGATTGAAGCTGGCGATGAAGCGGGCGCGCCGTTCGGGGTCCGGATTTTCCGAATCGAGCAGTTTTTCCATCTCGCCACGCCACTGGTCGCCCTTCTCGCCGCACAGATTGCGCAGGAAATGCAGCGAGCCCAGAACCTCCGCCAGCCGCATCAGTCCCGGCTCGAACGGCGACTCGGCACTGAACGCCGGCCGCACGGCCACGGCCGTACTGACGGCAAGGCATAAAGCGACAAGAAGAGGAGCGCGGCTCATAAGTCTATGTGGCCAAACAATTTGTCGCCTGCAAGGCGTTTCCGGCGCGGCAGTTTGGGAATTCAGCGGCTTTCAGGAGAACCAGCAGGTCGGCCAAGCAGATCTTCCGCCACCGCGAACACCGAACCGGCAAGCGGCAGCGCCGCCATCTCGTTGAGCGTATAGAAAGCGGCTGTCTCGGCATCGTCGCTGGCCATGGCCTCGCCACCGGCATAGGCCGCGCCGAAGACCGTAAGGCGGTAATCGACAGGGTGGGAATCGTCCCTGCCGTCGATATGGATTTCCCGAAGCGGGCGAAAACCGGTGGCACGCAAACCTGTCTCTTCCTGCAGCTCTCGCTTCGCGGCATCCTCCAGCGTCTCGCCGGCCTCGACCTTGCCGCCGGGAAAGGCATAGAGCCCTTGCGAGGGCTGCCGCGCTCGCTTGACCAGCAGCACGGTGTCACCACGCACGACGGCCACCGAGACGGCCGGAAGTGTCTTGCGCTGTTCGTTCATGGTTTCCGATCGGGCTCGATGGCAGGTCTGTTGTGGACCGCCCAGCATGAGGAAGCTTTAGCGGTTGCGCAACGCCGCTTCCATCGCCACCTTCGACCCGAACCATTCGAAGGGCGCCAATCGACCATGTGCGGACGTTTTGCCTTGACCGCGACGCCGGACCAGACGGCCGCCTATCTGGGCTTGGCCGAGTTGGAGGGTTTCCCGCCGCGCTACAATATCGCGCCGACGCAGCCGGTGCTGATGGCGACCGCGGGCGCGCCGCGCGCGCCCGGCTCCAATCTGCCCGACCGCCAGCCGATGCTGGTGCGCTGGGGGCTCATTCCCGCTTGGGTCAAGGATACGAGGGAGTTTCCGCTGCTGTTCAACGCACGCTCGGAAGGCGCAATCGAAAAAGCCTCGTTCAAGGCCGCGATGCGCCATCGCCGCGCATTGGTGCCGGCATCCGGCTTTTATGAGTGGCGGCAGACCGGGGGCAAGAAGGGGCAGCCCTATTGGATTCGCCCCAGGCATGGCGGCCTGGTCGCCTTTGCCGGCCTGATCGAGACCTATGCCGAGCCGGGCGGTTCGGAAATGGACACCGGCGCCATCCTGACGGTCAACGCCAATGCCGACATCGCCCATATCCACGATCGGATGCCGGTGGTGATCGATCCCAGGGATTTCGCTGGTTGGCTGGATTGCCGCACGCTCGAGCCGCGCGATGTCGCCGATCTGCTGCGGCCGGCGCAGCTCGATTTCTTCGAGGCTATCCCCGTCTCCGACCTCGTCAACAAGGTTGCCAACACTGGACCGGAGATTCAGGCGAGGGGCGAGATCGGGCCAGAGCCCGAGAAGGCCAGGCGCCAGAAGCCTGGCGCCGACGACAGTCAGATGACGTTGTTCTAGCTGAGCCTGTTATCTGGAGGCGTATATGAGCGCCTCATCGGCGCCTTTGGCGCCGGTCGCGCACCGCTTCAGGCAGCGCGGGGCGATACGATCTTCGGTGCCGGCTTCTTCTTCTTGGCGGTGTGGAGAAGGGCGGCGACGATCGCGGCCGGGCCGATTGCGCGATAGTGGCTGGCCAGCGCCGGTTGCTTGGCGCGGGTGGCGTCTTGCTTGCTTCGAGACATGTTTCTCTTCCCAGGTAACGTTTTCGTGTTCGCGTTTGACCGTTGATTCCGACCAAATCGTGACGCTTGGTGATCTAGCCGGCGAATGTTTCATGACTGTGCCGACATGTTTAATAAAATGTTTCACTGGCTGATTCCGCGTGATCAAGCGACGGATTTGCCGGTCCTGGCGACGTTTTTCCTGGGGTCAGCGGCTTGACGGCAACACTGACCAAGGCGATAAAGCCGCCCATGAAAACGTCTTTCGCCATTTGTGGCATTTGCATTATTGGCTAGCCTCGCGCTGGTCCGGACGTTTTCGCCTCATCTTTCCCCAGATTGGACAAACGCCCCGGCCAGCAGGCTGGAGTCTGATTTGCGCCTCGGCGCGCGGTTGGCTCCATCCAGATAAGAAGTTCTGAACCGGGAAGGCATGGAATGTCTGACGCATCGCAGGGCCTGCGCCTCTACAACACACTGACGCGCACGAAGGAGAGTTTCGTTCCGATCGATACGCTTAACGTGCGCATGTATGTCTGCGGCCCGACCGTCTACGACTTCGCGCATATCGGCAATGCCAGGCCGGTCATCGTCTTCGACGTGCTGTTCCGCCTGCTGCGCCATCTCTATGGCGAAACGCATGTCACCTATGTGCGCAACATCACCGACGTCGACGACAAGATCAACGCGCGCGCGCTGCGCGATTTCGGTAGCGAGATATCAGCCGGAAAACTGTCGCTCAACGAAGCGATCCGGCGGGTGACCGAAAAGACCGCCGACCAGTTCCACAGGGATGTCGCCACGCTCGGCTGCCTGGAGCCGACGGTTGAGCCGCGCGCCACCGAATTCGTCGAACCGCGCGCCGACGGCAAGACCGACATGATCACCTTGATTCAAAGCCTGATCAAACGCGGTCATGCCTATGTCGCGGCAGGCGAAGTTCTGTTCGACACCGCGTCGATGCCGGACTACGGCCAATTGTCGAAGCGCAATCTCGACGAACAGCAGGCCGGCGCCCGCATCGCTGTCGATGCCCACAAGAAGAACCCTGGCGATTTCGTGCTGTGGAAGCTGTCGTCACCGGAAGAGCCGGGCTGGGAAAGTCCGTGGGGCAGGGGTCGGCCGGGCTGGCATATCGAATGCTCGGCGATGTCGACCGCCTATCTCGGCGAAGTCTTCGACATCCATGGCGGCGGCCTCGACCTGATCTTCCCGCATCATGAGAATGAGATCGCCCAGTCGCGCTGCGCCCACGGCACGTCAGTCATGGCCAATGTCTGGATGCACAATGGCTTCCTCCAGGTCGAGGGGCAGAAGATGTCGAAGAGCCTCGGCAATTTCTACTCGATCCATGAGTTGCTGGAGACCGAGACCTTCGGCGGCCGCAGCTGGCCGGGCGAGGTGCTGCGGCTGGCGATGCTGATGACGCACTACCGCGAGCCGATCGACTTCTCCGTGCGCAAGCTGGAGGAGGCGGAGAACACGCTGCGCAAATGGAAACGCGCGGCGGATCTGGCGCCAGCTGCCGGGCAACTGCCGGCGCAGGTGGTCGATGCCTTGTCGGACGATCTCACCACCTATGCCGCGTTCCAGATTTTGACGCAGATGGCCAGCGAGGCAGCGGACGGCAACGAGGCCGCCGCTGCGCTGAAGGCGTCGCTGCAATTCCTCGGCTTCGATGTCGCCTCGGCAGAGGTGGATGAGGACAAGGTCGCCAAGGCAATCGCCGATCGCCTCGCGTTTATCGCGGCGAAGAACTGGGCCGAAGCCGACCGCATCCGCGACGAGCTTTTGGCGCAAGGTGTACAGTTGAAGGACGGCAAGGATCCGGTGACCGGCGAGCGCGTCACGAGTTGGGAGGTTAAGCGGTGAGGTTGGAGGCTTGGACCGCAGGATTGGAGAGGACGGTGCGAGGCGCCCCCCTCTGTCCTGCCGGACATCTCCCCCTCAAGGGGGGAGATTGGCTGTCCCAGCCGCCTTCGCCAATCATCAACGCTGATGGTGGGGCGCGGTTCGCGAAGCTGCTGATCTCCCCCCTTGGGGGGGAGATGCCCGGCAGGGCAGAGAGGGGGGGCTCGCAATGACCCATCATCGGGTATCTCCCATCAATCGCGGCAATGCGCGCAAGATGCGCAGGGTCATGACCGATGCCGAGCTGAAGCTTTGGAACGGGATACGCGCACACCGACTCATGGGGCTGGCGTTTCGACGTCAAATGCCGATAGCCGGCTTCATCGTCGACTTTGCTTGCCCCAACAAGAAGCTGATCGTTGAGCTGGACGGTTCCCAGCACGCTTCTCATGAGATTTCGGCGTCCGATGCCGCGCGAACAGCCAGACTTGAGGCGCTGGGCTGGACCATCCTGCGCTTCTGGAACGACGATGTGATCCGCGATATCGACAATGTCTGCCAGCACATCGTCATCGAGGCCGGCCTCGCCGGTGCCGAAGTGCCGGCGCATGAACCAGCAAGGGAGGCATTTCCATGATCGACCATCTCGGCATCGACGTTGCCGATTTCGACGCTTCGAAAGCCTTCTACGACAAGGCGATGGCGCCGCTGGGTGCCTCGCTGCTCTACATGGTGCCGCTGGAATATACCGGTGGCGCCAAGGTTGGTGGCTATGGCCGCGATCGGCCGGTATTCTGGCTGCAGGAAGGCAAGGAGGGTCAAAAGGCCCATCAGCACGTCGCCTTCACCGCGCGCAGCCGCGCCGAGGTCGATGCCTTCCATGCCGCGGCCCTTGCCGCCGGCGGCAGGGACAATGGCGCGCCGGGCCTGCGCCCGCACTATCATCCGAACTATTATGGCGCCTTCGTCTTCGATCCCGACGGCAACAATGTCGAGGCCGTCTGCCATGATCCGGAGTGAGACATGATGAGCCTCGACAACCGGCCGGTCTACACAGGCGGCTGCCAGTGCGGCGCGGTGCGCTTCCGCATCGAGGGCACGCTTGGCGACGCCTCGATCTGCCACTGCCGCATGTGCCAGAAGGCGAGCGGCAACTTCTACCTGCCGCTGGTCTCCGTGCGCGGCGCCAAGGTTGACTGGACGCGCGGCGAGCCCAAGCGCTTCCGTTCCTCCAATGCCGCCTGGCGCGGCTTCTGTGCCGAATGCGGCACGCCGCTGACCTTCGAGGCGCCCGACGGCATGGCGCTGGCGATCGCCGCCTTCGACGATCCGGCTGGCATCGCGCCGACCATCCAGTGGGGCACGGAGGCGAAACTGCCTTATGTCGACACCATTCCGCAATTGCCGGGCGAGGACACGATGGCGGATATGGGGTCGGCCCCCTATCTCGCCGAGCTTGTCTCCTACCAGCATCCCGATCACGACACCGACCAATGGCCGCCGGAGGAAAGACCATGACCGAGATTGTCCGAACCGGCGGTTGCCAGTGCGGCGCCGTGCGCTTCCGCGTCAAGGGGGCGCTCGGGCGCCCGTCCATCTGCCATTGCCGCATGTGCCAGAAGCAGTTCGGTTCGTTCTTCGGCGCGCTCGTGACCGTGCCCAAGGATGGCGTCGAATGGACGCATGAGGAACCGAGCTATTTCCAGTCGTCGGTCAACATCGATCGCGGCTTCTGCGCCCGCTGCGGAACGCCGTTGACCTACCGCCAGCCCGGCGGGCTGGAGATCGCCATCGGCGCCTTCGACGACCGCTCGGATCTGGCGCCGCAAATCCAGGTCAACTATGCGGCCCGGCTGCCCTGGGTGGAAAAAATCTTCGAGGCGCCGATCCATGACGACCGCGACTATTACGCAAGGCAGGAGCAGATCATCTCCTTCCAGCACCCCGATCATGAAACGGCCAACTGGCCGCAACAGGGCCTGAAACTATGACTGTTCACAGCACTTCCTTGCGCACCCTCTACCCGGAGATTGAACCGTTCGACTCGGGCATGCTCGATGTCGGCGACGGCCACACGGTCTATTGGGAGCGTTCCGGCACCAAAGGAGCCAAGCCGGCGGTGTTCCTGCATGGCGGACCGGGCGGCACCATCTCGCCAAAACACCGGCGGCTGTTCGACCCGAAACTCTACGATGTCATCCTGTTCGATCAGCGCGGCTGCGGAAAATCGACGCCCAACGCCTCGCTGGAGGCCAACACGACCTGGCATCTCGTCGCCGACATCGAACGGCTGCGCGAGATGGCCGGCTTCGACACATGGCTGGTGTTCGGCGGCTCCTGGGGGTCGACGCTGGCGCTCGCTTATGCCGAAACGCACCCCGATCGGGTCAGCGAACTGGTGGTGCGCGGCATCTACACGCTGACCCGCGCCGAACTCGAATGGTACTATCAGTTCGGCGTCTCCGAGATGTTTCCCGACAAGTGGGAGCGTTTCCTGGCGCCGATCCCCGAAGCCGAGCACGGTGACATGATGGCAGCCTACCGCAAGCGGCTGGTCGGCTCGGACCGCAAGGCGCAGCTGGAAGCAGCCCGCGCGTGGAGCCTGTGGGAAGGCGAAACCATCACGCTGCTGCCGGAACCGGAAACCAGCGGCAAGTTTGGCGAGGACGACTATGCCATCGCCTTTGCCCGCATCGAGAACCATTATTTCGTCCATGCCGGCTGGCTCGACGAAGGGCAGCTGCTGCGCGATGCGCATAAGCTCAAGGATATTCCTGGCACCATCGTCCATGGCCGCTACGACATGCCGTGTCCGGCGCGTTACGCCTGGGCGCTGCACAAGGCCTGGCCGAAGGCCGACTTCCACCTGATCGAAGGCGCCGGCCACGCCTATTCGGAGCCCGGCATCCTCGACCGGCTGATCCGCGCGACGGACAAATTTGCAGGCAAATGACCATGACCCGCGAGCGCCTCTATCTCTTCGACACGACACTGCGCGATGGCCAGCAGACGCCGGGCATCGACTTTTCGGTCGAGGACAAGATCGCGATTGCAAAACTGCTCGACGAGTTCGGCATGGATTATGTCGAGGGCGGCTATCCCGGCGCCAACCCGACCGACACCGCCTTCTTCCAGCAGAAACGCACCGCACGCGCCAAATTCGTCGCCTTCGGCATGACCAAGCGGGCAGGGGTGTCGGCGTCCAATGATCCCGGCCTTGCCGCGCTCGTACAGTCAAAGTCGGATGCCATCTGCTTCGTCGCCAAGAGTTGGGATTACCATGTCCGCGTCGCGCTCGGCTGCACCAACGAGGAGAATCTGGAGTCGATCCAGACTTCGGTCGAAACCGCTGTTGCTTCCGGCAAGGAGGCGATGGTCGATTGCGAGCATTTCTTCGATGGCTTCAAGGCCAATCCGGACTATGCGCTGGCCTGCGCGAAGACGGCCTATGACGCCGGTGCGCGCTGGGTGGTGTTGTGCGACACCAATGGCGGCACGCAGCCGTCGGAAGTACGCGTCATCGTCGACAAGGTCATCGCCTCGGGCATACCGGGCGATCATCTGGGTATCCACGCCCATGACGATACCGGCCAGGCGGTTGCCAATTCGCTGGCCGCTGTCGAGGCCGGCGTGCGCCAGATCCAGGGCACGCTGAACGGCATAGGCGAGCGCTGCGGCAATGCCAATCTGATCTCGATCGTGCCGACGCTGGCGCTGAAGCCGGCCTTCGCCGATCGCTTCGAGACGGGCATCTCGACCGATGCGTTGACCGGCATTTCGCGCCTGTCGCGTGCGTTCGACGAACTCTTGAACCGCGCCCCGGAAGCGCAGGCTCCCTATGTCGGCGCCTCGGCTTTCGCCACCAAGGCCGGCATCCATGCCTCGGCGCTGGCCAAGGAGCCGGCGACCTATGAGCATGTTCCGCCGGAATCCGTTGGCAACCGCCGCCGCGTCATGGTCTCCGACCAGGGCGGCAAGGCCAATTTCCTCGCCGAGCTGAAGCGGCGCGGCATCGAGGTGCCGAGGGACGATCACCGGCTCGATGCGCTGATATCAGTGGTCAAGGAGCGCGAGGCGGAAGGCTATGCCTATGAGGGCGCGGATGCGTCTTTCGAACTCTTGGCGCGCAAGATGCTGCATGGCCTGCCGGAATTCTTCAACGTCACCTCGTTCCGCTGCATGGTCGAGCGCCGCTTCGACGCCAACGGCAATCTGAAGACGGTTTCGGAAGCGATCGTGAAGGTCGAGGTCGACGGCGAAGAAAAGATGTCGGTCGCGGAAGGGCACGGCCCGGTCAACGCGCTCGACATCGCGCTGCGCAAGGATCTCGGCAAATATCAGAGCGAGATCGTCGACCTCGAACTCGCCGACTTCAAGGTGCGTATCCTCAATGGCGGCACCGAGGCCATCACCCGCGTCCTGATCGAATCGCATGACGGCACCGGCGCCCGCTGGTGGACGGTCGGGGTTTCCGAAAACATCATCGATGCTTCGTTCCAGGCGCTGATGGATTCGATCATCTACAAGCTGATGAAGAACCGCGAGATGGCGGGACTGGTGGCTGCGGAGTAGGCGCGTGGGTTTCTCGATAAGCTGGTTTGGCTTCCGCGGTTACGGGATCAAGGAAGCCGCGGCCTTGTTCGGCAGGGAAGTCGGTGGTTCGTCGGAAGATTTCGATGCCACGGTGAACGCTTATCGCAGCGAAAAGAACTGGGCGATTATCATCCTGGGCTACTGCAGCTTTCCCAATCCTCCTGACAGCTATCTGTCGGCGTTCTCGCAGGGCAGGGAAATGGTCGTCGTGCACATAGAAGAACATACTATGTTCGCTCGCGCCGAATTCTGGAGCAGCGGAAAGAACATCTGGAGGGTATGGCATACCGGCGACAAAAACGTCAGGGACCTTCATACCACAGGCGACCTTCCGATATCCTTTGAAGGCATGAGGCAGGCGGCCTTTTCAAAACAGGATGAAGATGCCGAAAGCCCGGGGGTCGACTTCGTTTTCGACATTCCTCTCGATCTTGCCGCAGAGTTGACGGGCTTCAGGCATGATGAGGGGGCGCCCGACAGGCTGTTCTTTGAGCTTATCGAGAAGCCCATCCAGAAATGAGCTGACAAGTTTGTTGCCATAGCTCTCGATGACGCAGTTCTTCGAAGGCGGCGGCTTGAACCATCAGCGAAAGTCCATTGATCCATCAGAACTTTGCGATGGTCTTGCAGAGGTTACTGGGCCATAGCGTTGGGCCATGGTCACTGAAGCAATTGCCTTGGACGCTGATTCACAGGCCCGTCGCGGCTTCCTGCTGGCGCTGGGGGCCTATCTCTTGTGGGGATTGCTGCCTTTCTACATGAAAGCGGTGGCGCATCTGCCGCTTGCCGAGGTCATTGCCCACCGCATCGTCTGGTCCGTGCCGATCGCCGCGGCGGTTTTGGTCTGGGCCGGCCGCACGGCGGACTTCAAGGCGGCCATTCGCTCGCCCCGCACCATCGGCATGGCGGCGCTGACGGCGGCGCTGATTTCGGTCAACTGGGGCATCTATGTCTGGGCGATCGCGGTCGACCGCACCGTCGAGACAGCACTCGGCTATTACATCAACCCGCTGGTGGTGGTCGTGGTCGGAGCCGTGCTGCTGGGCGAAAAGCTGGACCGGTTGCAGATCGCGGCGGTCGCGCTTGCGGCGGTTGCCGTCACGCTGCTGACGATCGAGGGCGGCAAGCTGCCCTGGGTGTCGCTGGCGCTGGCGTTTTCCTTCGCCGCCTACGGCTTCTTCCGCAAGACGCTGCCGATCGGCCCGAGCCAGGGCTTTCTGCTCGAAGTGCTTTTGCTGTCCGTGCCGGCTCTCGGCTACATCATCTACCTGATCACGACAGGGCAGGACCACATAATATCCAGCACCGGCACCGACACGGCGTTGCTGATCGGTTGCGGTCCGGTCACATCGGTGCCGCTGCTTCTGTTTGCGTTCGGCGCCAAGCTTTTGCGCCTCTCCACCATCGGTATCATGCAATACATCGCGCCAACGATGGTTTTCCTGATCGCGGTTTTGATTTTCAACGAGCCGTTCGGCACGGCACAGGCCGTTGCCTTTGCGCTGATCTGGGCAGCCCTGGCGATGTATTCCTGGTCTATGTTGACGAGCGCACGCCGGGCGGCTCGATAGGGATCTTCGCGCTTTGGCGCAAAGATGCCAGGTTGCGCTACAATCCCCGGCCAAGCCGCCTGACGAACAGATAGGTGGCTGCGGCGATAGCCACCGACACCGCCGTCACCGCCCAGAAGCCCACTGGCGTGTCGACCAGCGGCAGCCCGCCGACATTCATGCCGAACAGGCCCGATATGATGGTCATCGGTAGCAGCACCGCCGTCATGACCGAAAGAATGTAGAGCAACTGGTTCGACTGCATTGTCAGTTTCGCCATTAGCTCGTCCTGCAACAGCCTCGTGCGCGCCTGCAACTGCTCGCCGTCATGGTAAAGCGTCTGCGCCCGGTGCGAGAGCCGGGCCGCCATATCGTTGATCGGGTCAGGCAACTCGTCGCGATGCGAATGGTCGAGATGCCGAAACAGATTGGTGAGCGTCGCCATTTGCCGATGGATCACCACCAGTTGCCGGCGCGCCTCGACCAGCGCTTGCCGCTCATTGTGCCATGCGTCGCGCACGACGCGATCCTCGATGCCGTCGAGCGTGTCGCCGAGCTTGCCGAGCTCGGCCGACATGCCGTCGAGCGACTGGCCTGTGACCGCCTCGATCAGGTCCGCCGGCGAGCGGAATTTCCGTGATCCATTTTCCACCACCTTGCGGACCGCGTCGACCGACTCCAGCGGTTGCTTGCGGGCGCCGATCAGCATCGTGTCGTTGAAGGCAAAACGGAAATGGACGAGCCCGCGCGCCTCCGAAAAATCGTGCTTGAGGTCCGGCAGGTCGCCATAGAGCCAGCCATCCTCATAGTCGATGTGGCAGCCATGGCTGGGCGCCAGGAAAGCATCGCGCGCCGGGGTCGGCAGAGCCTTCTCGGCGCTGATCTCCTGGCGAGCGTGGAGGTCGGTGATCTGGTAGCTGCGCCAGGTCCATCGCGCCTGCGCAAGGTCCTTGGTGCGGGAGCCGTCGGCTGTGAAATGATAGGTAAAGAACAGCCCATGCTCATCGGGCAGATAGGGCGACAGGTCGGTGCCTTCCGGGGCGAGGGCGGTATCCATGGGCAGTGCCAAATGCAGGTTTCAATACGCCGCCGCATTGGCGGTCGCCTGGCCGCAATTTCTAGCACGTGCGAACCCGGTTCCGTGTGACGGTTTCTTGACAGCCGATCACAGTGTGTCGAGCAGGGAGAGGATCGATGCACCAGTTGCCGTCATCTTCGACGCTTGGATGGACTTCGCATCCACCGCAACGGGGCTGCAAGTCGTCGCCAACTGGGTGACGCGAGCAGTGCGTCGCGCTCGGCAAGAAGGTTGTCTCGATCATGCACCAATGCGTTCCGTTCGAGGCCGAGCTCACGATAGGCGCGGTTGATTGTGTCGCGCTCGCCGCGCAAATGGTCGGCCTCGGCCGCCGCCGCGGCGCCCACGACAGTGCATGCGTCATCGAATCTTGCCCGCATCAGGTCCAGCTCATCGCGCAATTCCTGGCTGTCGCCGTCGTCCGCCATGGCACATAGAATGTCGTAGGCAGCGCGGATCAGCGATGTCATATCCGGATGATTCTGCAGGTCCCCGACCGTTGCCCGTTCGTGATGCAGGTTCGCTGTCAGGAAACGCCCTATCTCGGTCTCCGCCTGGTCTAAGGGTGTCGGCCAGACGATGCCGGTCTTCTCCGCCGCGCGCTCGACATGATATCGCCAATCGATCAGGAATTGTTCGTGGCGAATGAAACAACGTGGCATGTGCCGCGAATGATATTCCGCATCGAGCAGGTGCCTCAGCCAGAGCAAAAGCGATTTTGCCAGCGGCAATCCATCCCGCCGCTCCAGCGAATAGGCGACCTCGAGAGGGTTGCGGAGCGGGAGCAAGGCCACCGGGTCGGTCTCCATCTCGGCAAGAATCGACGACATGAACGGAACGAACCGGCAGATCCTGGGATCCTTGACGAAAAACAGCGGCTCATCGCCGTACTCGCTTGCAAGGATCGCCTTGATCTTGTGGTGGTGACGCTCCGCCGCCAGCGATTGCAGCCATTGCGGATCGAGTGGCCGCCAGTCATGCCACGAGGAGGCTGCCGCTGTGAGCAGCTCGTCGTTGGCGAAATTGAGCGGGGTGCTTTCCCAATATCCCCGGGGATTGTTGCGGTCCGCGCGCAGTGGTTTTTTGGGGCGGGCCGATCCCAATGCGGCGATGGTGCCGGCAAGCATCGAGGTCCCGCTGCGGTGCATTCCAAGCACCAGGATCGCTTTTCTGCGGGAACGGCGCGGGCGATCGGGCATCGACGCGGCCTGTGGCGGCTCTTGCCGCAATGGCAGCCGGGCTTCGAGCCATTCGGCTATTCCCGCGGGCAGCGCCAGCGTTCCGTCCAGAAGCGGGTTCGCGGCAGCCGACTCCTCGTTGAACAGTCCATGATAGTGAATATGGACCAGCCGGGCCGGATCAGGCGCCGTGGCCGGGTTGAAGTTATGAAGCGGAAAATTATGCGTGGCCGGCAAAAGCCGCACGGAATGGTTGCCGGCAGTGGCCGCCAGTGAGAAGGCAGCCTGGCTCGTGCCCCAGAAGGCGGTGGCCTCTCCCTGCAAAATGCCTGTTCCGGTGCTGTAGGTTGGCTCGGCTCCGGCCCATGGCTTCATATTGGCCGCCACCAGCTTCCTGAAGATGTCTTCGGTGCGCTGAAAGAGGCCGCTCGTCCTTTTTGCGGCGATGAGCCCGCCATTGTAGCTGGCGCGCACCGCCAGGCCGTCGACGCTCGTGCGCACGATGGGCAGGTGCTCGTAGTCGACACCGGCAAGGGCGCATAGCTGTCGCCAATAAGCGTCGAATGGGTCACCAGGACCGGTCGTGCACATGCCCTTGCTGTCCACCGGGCGGGCAGCGGCGGAGCATGTACCCAACGAAAAGTCGGGCTCGGCTATGAATATCGCATCGCTGTCAAGCTGGATGATGACCGGCGGCCCGGACCGTCTTTCGGCATGAGCAAGGGAATGTATCCGGTATGAGGTGCCATATTGCGGACAGCAGCTGTCGACCTCGATTGGCAGATAGTCGACGCCGAGTTGCCCGAACCGGTCTATCGTCGACGGCGAGGGACGACGGCTGCTTCTGGGCGAAACCGCCGTTATCCGGGATCGGGAATAAGAGCCGGCGAAACATCTTATGCTTTCGCACAGCAGCAGGGCCTGCGCTTCAAGAATGCCCGCCTCGGCAATCAGCACGAACTCGACGTCGTTTTCAGATCCATCGGCTTTGGCTTCGGTAACGGGTTCTCGGCGCGGGGCAGGAGATGGAATTGCCGGGCGCTCATTCCTGGCGACGCCGATCTTCTGGATGACGACTTGCTCTCCTCGGTACAGCTCGCGGTATTGGCCAGCATGTACCGACAGGAAGCTGTCGATCCCGAGTTTTGGACGCTCGACCTCGTTGGCAAAGAACGTCCATTCGTAGTCGTCGAAAATGACGATCCCGCCGTCCCGCACCATCGGCCAGGAGAACACGGCATCGGCCTGGACATCGGCGCTGTGATGGCTGCCGTCGACATAGACGAGGTCGAAACGCCGCTCGTCGGTGATAAGGCGGGCCAATGCCTGGGACGAGGGACTTTTGATCTTCTCGACCCGTTTGCCGAACGCGGCGAGATTGCTGTCGAAGCGTTGCTCGACATGCGCAAGCGGGTCGCTCCATTTCTGCCGCAAGGTGTGTTCGGGACTGCCCCCGAATGTATCGATGCATGTCAGCCGGCATTTGCCGAAATAGTTGAGAAAGAAGATCGCCGACCGGCCCTCCCAGGAGCCGATCTCGAGGACATCGAGAGGCTCGTCGCGGCGCGACTGGAGCAGTGTGGCCCAGAGGGGAAAGAAGCGCGAAGTCCAGTCGGTCGAAAGGCTTTTGCCTGCAAACCAGGCAGAATAATCAAGGTCCATAATTCTCACTCTTTACGGCAGACGGCACCCTTCGGTTTCCAGAAATCTGTTCCTCGTCAATTGGGGCAGTATCAGTTCAACTGCCTCTCTTGGGCAACCACGCCTTGAGCCCGATTGCCAGTCGCTTCGTCACCGCACCGGCTACGGTTCGCCAGTCGAGCGGCCAGCACAGATAGCAGATGCGCAGCATCCCGGTGAAACCCGGCAGCGGGCTGGCCAGCATGCGCGCGACGATGGCATGGGCCAGCTGCCTTGCTGCAACCGCATCCTCCGTGCGCCTGAAGGGCCGCGACGCTGCAAGGAAAGCCTTGAATACGCCAAGCAACTTGCCGTAGGCGGCGGCGCGTCGGTCGACGGCGATCACGTGCCCGCGGATGAACTGGGTGAGGTCCTGGGCGAAAGCGTCGTCATAGAGGTCATAGGTCAAGCCGAGGCGCGCCCATGATGCCTGGCGGATCGGATGCGTGCGATTGCGGGCATTCGTTGCGTTTGTCGCGGTCAGCCCAAGTGCGTTCAGCCGGTAGCGCGTGAGCGGTTCGGCAAGATTTCGCGCCCGGCACAAAGGCAGCATGTCGAACCACAGATAGTGGTCCTGCGAGACCAGTTCATCGATCCTGTAGCGCCCGGCGGCCTCGAAGCAGCTGCGGCGGTAGGCGACCGTCGAATGGTAGAAAGGATTGTGGAACAGGATCGTCCAGCGAATCTCCAGATCCGTCTCGGGCATATGCTGCGCACCGACGACGCGGTCGGCTTCGTCGATCAGCGTCACAGCGTGTCCGACGAGGCCAAGTTCGCTGTCTTCGTCCAAGGCCGCGACCAGTCGGCCGACATGCGCGGGCTCGGCGATATCGTCCGCGTCGAGGCGCAGGATGATCTCGCCTCGGGCCGCCTCGATGCCGCGATTGGCGGCGGCGGCGGTGCCGAGATTGGTCGGATTGATGACCAGCCGGATGCGCGGATCGCGACGCGCCAGTTCCTGAAAAACCGCGTCCTGGCCCGTTCCGTCATCGACGATGATGAGTTCGAGATCGTTGAACTCCTGGGCCAGGATGCTGTTGACCGCTGCGTCGAGAAAGCGCTGGTCCGTATAGACGGTCATGACGACGGAAGCGCGTGGAACGCGATCCGCGTTGCCGCCTGTTCTGTCCGCCACCGTTCAATCCCCCTTGCGCATCTCTCCGATAACCAACCATCAGATTCGCCGCAAATGGAAATCGCCGGAGCGTTCGTGAGGCTCTGAATTGCCGCTCGACCCGCGGCCGGCGGTGAGCGCCGCCGACCGCACCGTCCGATGTGGTTCAGCGCTTCGGCCCAAACCCGGGGTAGGGGTTGAGCGGCACGATCGCGGCGATGTTCATCATGCCGGCCTTGATCAGCGGCAAAGTGGCGAGATGGCCGCGCACTTCGGCGTCGTCTGCGGCCTCGAACATCAGGCCGCTGCCGGGAATGTCGCCACGGTTCCAGACCTGGCGCACCGCGCCTTCGGCGTAGAGCGCGCGCCGCTGCTCGGCCTCGCCGGGCAGAAGCGGTGCGAAGTCGGCGTCGCCAAACTTTTCTGTGTTGCGGGTGAGAAGGGCGAAGAACTGCATGTCGGTCTCCTTGGTTGGGATGGCCGACTATCCCTTTTGGCTGGTCAGACTGTCCAAGACTGATTAGGCTAAAGTTGAGACCTGTTGGGACGTAAGCCTGGGATAAAATGTTCGACCTGCGCCAGCTCCGCTACTTCGTCACCGTCGCCGAGACCGGCAATGTCGGCCGTGCGGCCGAACTGCTGCACATTTCGCAGTCGCCGCTCAGCCGGCAGATCATGCAGCTCGAGCAGCAGCTGGGCGTTGCGCTGTTCGAACGGGCAAAGCAGCGGGTCCATCTCAATGCCGAGGGCCGCGCCTTCCTCACCGAAGCCCGCGCGCTGCTTGCCAATGCGCGACGCGTGGAGGAGTTCGGCCGCAACCTCGCCAGCGGCGCCGTCGGCCGTCTCGCCATCGGTTATGTCGAGGGCGCGGTGCATGCCGGCCTGATCGGCGGCATGCTCAGGCAATTCCGCCGCGAGCGGCCGCAATTGCATCTCAGCCTGATGAGCCTGCGCTCTGCCGCGCAGTTGGAGGGGCTGCGCCAGCGCACGCTCGATCTCGGCCTGATCTATTCGCCGCCGCCGGCCGATTATCCCGAAATTGCTTCGATTCTAGCTCGCCGCGAACCGCTGGTGCTGGCGATCCCAGAGGGCGATGCGCTCACCGCTCTTGCCGACATCCGCCCGCATCATCTCGACGGCCGCACCTGGGTAACCGTGGTGCGCCAGCCCGCCGACACCAACCGTGGCCAGTTCCTGGCCGCTTGCATCGAGGCCGGCTTCGTGCCCGACATCGCTTATGAGACGGCCGATCCCTTGACCTCGCTCGGCCTGGTCAGCGCCGGACTGGGGCTGGCGACGGTGCAGGAGAGCCTGCGAAGCGCCGCGCCGCCGGGAATCGTCTTCCGCGACCTTCCCTGGTTCAAGCGCAGCGTAGCGATCCATCTCGCCTGGCGGCGGCAGGATCGGCGGGCGGTGATTGCGGATTTGCGGAAGGCAGTAGGGCAGTAGGCAAGCCCTATCCCTACATTTTGTCGATCACCGACTGCATGCCCTCGGTCGGCGCGTCGACGGAGGAGCCTGCCACCATAATGGCGGCGACGATGGCTTCCGGATCGTTGATCACCAATGGCTGAACGCGTTTTGCAGTATGGATGAAGCCCTCTGCCGCCATGTGATCAAGCAACGACAGCATCGGGTCCCAGAATCCATTGATATTGCCAAAGACGATCGGTTTGCGGTGATGGCCGAGCTGTCCCCAGGTCATGATCTCGACGATCTCCTCCACAGTGCCGATGCCACCAGGCAGCGCCACAAAGGCGTCGGATTTCTCGAACATTCTGTGCTTGCGCTCGTGCATGTTGTCGGTGATGAGGAGTTCATCGAGCCGGTCGAGCGCGGTTTCTGTTGCTTCCTTGTTGATGAGGAAGCGGGGAATGATGCCTGTCACCTTGCCGCCGGCCTTGAGCGCGCCTTCGGCGACTGCGCCCATAATGCCTTTGGTGCCGCCGCCATAAACCAGCCGCAGGCCCGCTCTGGCAATTGAGCGCCCAAGCAGGTGTCCGGCCTTCGCATAGATTTCATCGCGGCCCGGAGACGAGCCGCAATAGACGCAGACGGATCGAATCGTGTTCATACGGATGATTGGTGATTGGGTCTGAAAGCGTGGTCAAGCCCCGGGGTGGGCTTTTTCTTGTCGGCTTTGGCAAAACACGCTAGACCGGCGTTAGGTGGCTAAGGGGTAGGGAAATATGGCAATTAATCCATTGAAGGCGTTCCTGTTCGCGGCGGGTGGGACCGTCGCGGCCGCGGGAACGGCCTATGTATCGGGCGCACTGGACCCGTATCTTCATCCAACGCCGCCGGCGCAGGTTGCGGCCTTGACGCCACCAGAGGCGCCGAAACCGGCTGATCCCGGCACGGAAGGTCGGCTGCCAGCGCCTGCGGTGCCGGCCGCTCCCGCCGCGGCGCCCCAGACGGCGGCTCCGGCAGCACCTGCGACAGAGGCTCCAGCAGCGCCCGCAACCGATGCGGCGGCTCCGGCCGCACCAGCAGCGGCCGGCCCGATCGCGCCGACTTTCGATGTCGTGCGCGTCGAGAGCAATGGCTCGATCGTCATTGCCGGAAATGCAACGCCCAATTCAAAGGTCGAGATCCTCAGCGGCACGACTGTGCTTGGTTCGACCGTGGCGGGGCCCGATGGCGCTTTCGTCATCGTGCTCGACGATCCGCTGAAGCCGGGCGACTACACAATTGCCCTGCGTTCGGCGGTCGGCACGGTGGTGACCGTCTCGGTGCAGACCGCCGTTGTTTCGGTTCCCAAGAATGCCGCCGGCCAGGTGCTGGCCATGGTCGAGGAGCCGGGCAAGCCGGCCGAACTGCTGACGGTTCCCGCGCCCGAGACCAAACCGGCAGCCCCTGCTACCGGCGACCAGGCTGCCGCACCGGCTGCCCCGGCGCCAGCTCCGGCCGCCGAAGCGCCCGCGACTGCTGCTTCGGCGCCTTCCGCACCGGCCCCGGCCGTCGTCGAGACGGCACCGGCCCCGGCCGCTCCGGCAACATCGCCCGCGGCAGCCGTGGCCGAACCAAAGATCGTCGTCGAGGCGGTCGAGATCGACGGCAACAAGATCTTTGTCGCCGGCCTCGCCGATCCGGGCCGCAAGGTGCGTGCCTATGCCAACGACATCCTGCTCGGTGACGCGCAGACATCGCCGGACGGTCATTTCCTCGTCGAAGCGAAGCGCGACATTCCGGTCGGCAGCTATACCATCCATGTCGACGGCCTCGATGCCGACGGCGTGAAGGTTGTGGCCCGCGCCGCCGTGCCGTTCGAGCGTGAACCGGGTGACGCAGTCGCCGCCGTAGCACCGGCCGAGACCAAGCCTGCAGAGACCAAGCCGGCCGCACCTGCAGCCGCCGAAGCGCCTGCCGCTCCGGCTCCTGCGGCGCCTGCCGTTGTCGCGGCTGCTCCGGCCGAGCCCGCTCCGGCCGCACCTGCCGCCGAGGCACCGGCCGTTGTCGCTGCGACCACGCCGCCAGGCGACGTGCCGGAGGTTGTGTCGCCCAAGCTCGAACATGCCGACGGCGCCGTCATCATCCGCCGCAACGACACGTTGTGGCAGATCTCGCGGCGCGTTTACGGCCACGGCGTGCGCTATTCGACCATCTACCTCGCCAACCAGGACCAGATCAGGGATCCCGATCGCATCTGGCCCGGGCAGGTGTTCAAGGTGCCGGAAAAGTCCAAGGAAGGCGAAGCCGCCGACCTCAAGGCAATGGGCGAGCAGGCAACGACGGCGCCGGCCAAGACGCAGTAGAGGCCCACTTCGATCAGCTGGCATCGCCTGCTTGATTGGAGTGAAGCGCGAAGCCGGTTGCACCGGAATCGCCCAGCTCAGGGCGGAGATTCATACTCGGGATGAGATAATCTCCGCCATTTTGGCGACGGTATGGGATGGGCGTCGTCGTCGCTAGTGTCCGCATCCTGTCGCGCAGGCGTTCAGCCACGGGTTCGAAGCCGGTCTCGTCCAGACGATCGACCTTGTAGACCACGAACGGCGGAAGCACGTCGTATCCGGGGTAATAAAGGATCCCGTGATTGATCGGGAACAGCAGGTCGTCGATAGGGCCGTTGATCCCGCGGGGCGTATAGTGCTCTTCCCAGCCTCCGGCGGTCACGATCAACATCGCTCGTTTCCCGACAAGGGTCCCCTCGCCATAGCGATCGCCCCAGCGCCGATCGCTATGCTCGCCAACGCCATAGGCGAATCCGTAGGCGAACACACGGTCGACCCAGCCCTTGAGGATCGCCGGCATGGCGAACCACCAGAGCGGGAACTGCAGGATCAAGGTGTCGGCCCACAGGAGTTTCTCGATCTCGGCCTTCACATCGCCGGTTAGCGTGTCGGCCTCGAAACCCTTCTTGGAAGCCGCGACCGGGATGAGCCGTGCATCGGGTTCCAGTGATGGGAAGTCGGCGCGGTCGACTTCGGATTTCCAGCCATCGGCGTAGAGGTCCGATACGCGCACCTCATGCCCTTGAGCCTCGAGTTCCCTTATGGCGACGTCACGAAGGGCGCCGCTCAGCGAGCGTGGTTCAGGATGGGCGAAGACAAGCAGGACTTTCATGGGTCAGATCCAATGTTGAGGAAACTGACGCAAACGTAGCCAACGACGGTACGATCCACTATATGCAGGTAATGCATAATATTGTGCCGAATAATGGATAAGTCAGACATTACATTCGAGCGTATGCGTAGCTTCGTTCGCGTGGCCGAGCGTGGCAGCCTGTCGGCGGTCGCGCGGGAACTTGGGGTTGGGCAGTCGACGATCACGCGGCACGTGCGGGAGCTCGAAGAAGCGGTCGGCGTGCCTTTGCTCAGCAGGACGACCCGGCGTGTCACGATGACCGCTGAAGGCAGCCGCTATTATGCCAACAGCGTCCAGATACTGCGTCTTGTCGAACAGGCCAGCGATGAGGCCCGGGGCACGCGTGGCGCGCCCGCCGGCACGATCAGGATAAGCTGCACGGCGGCCTTCGGTGTCTTGCACGTCAGCCGGCTGATCTTCGCTTTTCAGGACCGTCATCCTGACATTGGCGTTGACCTCAGCCTCACCGATGAGCGGGTGGATCTCGTCCGCGAGGGTGTCGATATCGCGCTTCGCCTCGGGCCGCTCACGGACAGCTCGTTGAAACTGCGGGCCCTTGGCCAGTCGCGGCGTCTGCTCGTGGCCTCTCCGGATTATCTGGCGGCGCGGGGAAGGCCGGCCGTCCTCTCGGATCTGTCCCGGCATGAGGGTATCCGGATGTCGAATGTGGCGGGTAGCGAAACGCTTGTTTTGCAGGGCGCCGGCGGCGAACGCCATACGGTGCCTTTCGCGGGGCGGCTGCGCATCGATCATGGACTTGCCGCGCGGCAGGCCATGGTCGCTGGTCGAGGGATCGCGCCGGCGCATCGATGGCTTGTGGACGATCTCCTGGCGGCGGGCTTGCTCGAGACGATCCTGACGGATTATTCGCTGCCGTCCGTCCCGCTGAACATGTTGATTGTCCCGGAGCGCGCGGGCGTCGCAAGGGTCCGCTTGCTGGTCGAGTTTCTGGCGGAGCAGATTGCCGCTATTCCTGGGATCGAGAAATCCGTCTCAAAGGACTAGCCGCCGTCCGATCTGCCCGGAAGAGTAGCTTGCGGCGGTGCCGTCCATCGTCTATCGCCGATGAACGATGGCAGAATCCACCCTTGAACCAGACCGCGCGACCAGCGCTCTACCCAACCGCATCTCCGACAGCCGTGCTGTTGCGGCGCGATTTGCGGCGTTGTCGCATCCGGCACGCATCGAGATACTGAAGCACCTCTCGGCCAGCAATTCCTGCTGTTGCCGCGAGGTCGTAGACCGTTTCGATCTGGCGCAGTCGACGGTCTCGCAGCATCTGAAAATCCTGGTCGAGGCCGGCCTGGTCCGCTTCGAGCCCGACCGCCAGCGCTCGCGCTATGCCGTCGATCGCGCAGCCCTTGCCGATGTATCGGCATCGCTCGCCGCTCTCGTCAATTCCTGCTGCTCCGGCCGCTGACCCTCTCACCCAAAAGGCAAGAAAAGTGGCCGAAAAAACCGTCTCCGCCGACACCTCAACCCTTACCACATTGCGCAACCTCTGGCCCTATATGTGGCCAGCCGACCGTGCCGATCTCAGAGCGCGCGTCACCTGGGCAACGCTGCTGCTGGTCGTTGCCAAGCTGACGCTGGTTACCGGTCCCTATTTCTTCAAATGGGCAACGGATGCGCTGGCGGGAGGCTCCAAAACACCACCGCCGCTGCCGTCTTTCCTGCTTGCCCCGGTCATGCTGGTCATCGCCTACAATGTGCTGAGGCTGGTCCAGCTTGGCTTCAACCAGTTGCGCGACGCGCTGTTTGCCCGCGTTGGCCAGCATGCGGTGCGCCAGCTCGCCTTCCGAACCTTCGTTCACATGCACCAGCTGTCGCTGCGGTTCCATCTGGAGCGCCGCACCGGCGGCCTGTCGCGCATCATCGAGCGCGGCACCAAGGGCATCGAGACGATCGTGCGCTTCATCATGCTCAACACCGCGCCGACCATTCTCGAATTCGCGCTGACCGCCGGCATCTTCGGCTTCACCTATGGCTGGAAATATGTGGCCGTGGTGGCGATCACCGTCTGGCTTTATGTATGGTTCACGGTCAAGGCCAGCGACTGGCGCATCTCGATCCGTCGCGACATGAACGACAGCGACACCGACGCCAACACCAAGGCGATCGACTCCCTGCTCAATTTCGAGACCGTCAAGTATTTCACCAACGAGGCCATGGAAGCCGACCGCTTCGACCGCTCGATGGCGCGCTATGAGATCGCCGCCACCAAGACCTGGACCTCGCTCGGCTGGCTGAACTTCGGCCAGGGCGTCATCTTCGGCATTGGTACGGTCGTCGTCATGTGCATGTCGGCGCTGGAAGTGCAGGCCCACACGCAGACGGTCGGCGATTTCGTCTTCATCAATGCCATGCTGGTGCAGCTTTCCGTGCCGCTCAACTTCATCGGCTTCATCTACCGCGAAATCCGGCAAGGCTTGACCGATATCGAGCACATGTTCGACCTGCTCGACGTGCCGCAGGAGATCGTCGACAAGCCGGACGCCAAGCCGCTCACCGTCGGCGCGGGCAAGGTCGAGTTCCGCGACGTGCATTTCTCCTATGATCCGAACCGCAAGATCCTGAAGGGTGTTTCCTTCGAGGTGCCGGCCGGCAAGACGGTAGCCATTGTCGGGCCGTCGGGTGCCGGCAAGTCGACCATTTCGCGCCTGCTGTTCCGCTTCTACGACGTGCAGGCCGGCCAGGTGCTGATCGACGGCCAGGACATCCGGGATGTCACCCAGGACAGTTTGCGCGCGGCACTTGGCATGGTGCCGCAGGACACGGTGCTGTTCAACGACACCATCGCCTACAACATCCGCTACGGCCGCGTCGGCGCGAGCGAGGAGGAGGTGCGCAAGGCCGCGGAACTCGCCCAGATCGGGCCGTTCATCGAAAAGTTGCCCGACGGCTACAAGTCGATGGTCGGCGAGCGCGGGCTGAAGCTCTCGGGGGGCGAGAAGCAGCGCGTGGCGATTGCCCGCACCATCCTGAAGGCGCCGCCGATCCTGATGCTCGACGAAGCCACCTCGGCGCTGGACAGCCACACCGAGCAGGAGATCCAGGCCGCTCTCGATCTGGTCAGCAAGGGTCGCACCACCATCGTGATTGCCCACCGTCTGTCGACGGTGATTTCCGCCGACGAGATCATTGTGCTGAAGGACGGTCAGATCGCCGAACGCGGCACCCATGTCGAACTGATGCGCAAGCACGGCCTCTATGCATCAATGTGGGATCGCCAGCGCGAGGCGACCGAAGCCGAGGAGCGGCTGCGCCTCGCCCGCGAGGGCGACGAACTCGGCGTCATCGTTCGCCGGCGGACCTCGGAGGTAAATTGATTTTTATGCTTGACCTCAACTTAAGTTGAGATTGTACGCCGTTCCTGGAGCCCGAAAACCCCATCATCCAGGAACGGAACAATCGAAATGAACGACATAAATCAGAACGTTAACGGCGGCAGCGTGTTCAGGGTGGACAAGTTCGTCGTCCCCGCCGCCTCTCGCGAGGAGATCCTCGTCAAGGTCAGGACGACGCATGAATTGCTGCGCCAACAGCAAGGTTTCGTGCAGGATTTCCTACTTGAGCAATTTTCAGGGCCAGGCGAATTCAACCTGGTGACGATCGTCGAATGGGAAAGCCAGGCGGCCGTCGACAAGGTCGTGCCGATCGTCAAGGCTGCGCATGAGCGCATCGCGTTCAACCCGCAGGAGACGATCGCCCGGCTTGGGGTGCGCGCCGACATCGCCAACTATCAGCGGATCCCGGGACTGTAGGTTTCGTTCCTAGGGCCAGCCGGCGCCAGGTGCCGGCGCTTCGATGCTGAGCACCTGGCCGGTGCGGGCGTCGCTGACCATGTGCTCGAAGCCGCGCCACTCGGCGGCGGCGATGAACAGCGTTTTCCTGTCCGCGCCGCCCAGCATGCAGGCAAAGCAGCCGCGATCGGCGGTGACGGTCTGCAGCACCTCGCCGCCTTCGCGCACCCGCACGCAGTGCTTGTTGGGAACATCCGCGTACCAGACCGCGCCTTCGGCATCGAGGCAGATGCCGTCGGGATAGCCGTCGAGATCGGCCCAGGTGCGCCGGTTGGAGAGGCTGCCGTCGGCGGCGATATCGAAGGCGGTCAGCCGGTTGCCGTGGGATTCGGCAAGGATCAGGGTCTTGTTGTCCGCAGTCACCGCCATGCCGTTGGCAAAGGCGATGTTGTCGGCCACTTGCCGTATCGCGCCGTCCGGCGTGATCAGCACGATGGTGCCCGGGCCGAAATACTCGCCAGCAGCCGGCGCCGGCCCGCCACCATTGACATAGATGTTGCCGCGCCCGTCGACGACGATCTCGTTCCACGGGCTTTTCGACAGGCCGCGCAGATCGGCATGAGTGACGAGCCTGCCATCGGCTTCCTGCCGCAGCAGCAAACCTTCGCGGCCTGAGACGACCAGCAGCCGTCCATCCGGCAGCCAGTCGATGGAATAGGGCAGGACAGCCGGTACGGTGAGCATGATTTCGCGGTTGCCTTCGGCATCGACCGCTATGATCTCGCCCGTGCCCCAGTTGCAGACCCACAGGCGTCCGTCATGCCAGCGCGGCGATTCCCCGAAGGCGAGGCCGGCGGTGACCAGATGTGGTGGGGAGACCGATTGTATCGGCATGGGGAACTCCTTGTGGATCTGTCTCACCAAGGACGGGCGAGGGGTCTTCTTTCCGACAGCCGCTTTGTTAGTTCGTTCAGGAAAGATTGCCGGCAGGGCGTTGGCGCCGCGTAATGGCGGCTTGTCGTCGAGCCCGCCAGCCGCAGCCAATGCGGCTTCGCCGATTGTTGCGTTGCGGCGAGGGGGGCTTTCGGCTATTGAGGCCGGACTTGAAACGGAGCCAGCCCCAGCCCGATGAGCCTTGTCGATACGGTCAAGAACGCGTTCGTACCGATCCATCGCGAAGGCTATCCCTTTATCGCGGCCTTTGGCGCGGCGACGCTTTTCCTCGGCTATTTCTCCTCGATCCTATTCTGGATCGGCCTGATCCTGACCGCCTGGTGCGTCTATTTCTTCCGCGATCCCGAGCGCGTCACGCCGGTCGATGACCGTCTGGTGGTGAGCCCCGCCGATGGCATCATTTCGGCCGTAGGACCAGCCGTGCCGCCGCGCGAGCTTGGCCTCGGCAATGTCGAGATGACCCGCATCTCGGTGTTCATGAATGTCTTTTCCTGCCATGTGAACCGCTCGCCCGTGCGCGGCCGCATCGCCAAGATCGAGCATCGGCCGGGGAAATTCCTCAACGCCGAACTCGACAAGGCCAGCACCGAGAACGAGCGCAACGGCCTGGTCATCGAAAGCCCCAACGGCACGGTGGCGGCCGTCCAGATCGCCGGCCTGGTGGCGCGGCGCATCGTCTGCTGGGCCGAGGCCGGCGGCTCGATCGGCACCGGCGAGCGTTTCGGCCTGATCCGCTTCGGCTCGCGTGTCGACGTCTTCCTGCCCTTGACCGCGACGCCGCGCGTTGCCGTCGGCCAGACGGCGGTCGGCGGCGAAACCGTGCTCGCCGAATTCGGTGGCGTCGCCGGCACTCCTCTTGTGCGGATTTCCTGAGCCTTGGGCGCGCCGTTCAAGAAATTCGAGGCTCATGCCAGCGGCGGTCCGCGCATCCGCGAGATCCCGATGCGCATGGTGCTGCCCAATCTGGTCACCGTGCTTGCCATCTGCGCTGGCCTGTCCGGCATCCGCTTTGCCTTCGAAGACCGCTTCGAGACGGCGGTGGTGATGGTGCTGCTGGCTGCCTTTCTCGATGGCATCGACGGTCGGCTTGCACGCATGCTGAAGGCGACTTCGAAATTCGGCGCGCAGATGGATTCACTCGCCGACATCGTCAATTTCGGTGTCGCGCCTGCTCTGGTGCTCTACGCATTCCTGCTCGACCGCGCCGGCTCGCCGGGCTGGATCGCCGCCCTTCTGTTCGCCATCGCCTGCGGGCTGAGGCTCGCCCGCTTCAACGTGCTCGACGACGAGAAGGCCGAGCGTCCGCTGTGGCAGTCGGAATATTTCGTCGGCGTGCCGGCGCCGGCCGGCGCGGTGCTGGTGATGCTGCCGCTCTATCTGTTTTTCCTGCGGCTCGGGCTGGAGCCAAGCCGCCTGGCCGCCTTCGTCGCCACCGGCTTCACCATCCTGGTCGCCTTCCTTCTGGTTAGCCGGCTGCCTGTTTATTCCGGCAAGAGCATCAAGATTCCGGGCGACAGGGTGCTGCCGGTCATTCTGGCCGTCGTGCTCTACATCCTCTTGCTGATGACCTATCCCTGGTACACGCTGACGGCGTCGGTCGCGGGCTATCTGATCTTCCTGCCGTTTTCCGTGCGCGCCTACTCCAAGCGCGCCAAGCTCGAGGGCGAGAAGGTACCGCCTTCGGACATAGGGTAGAACCCTAAGCAGCCACACCCAGGCCCAGCCTGTCGATCGCCAGCTTTCTGGTCGAGACATAATCGGTCTTGCCGGAACCCAGCACCGGGATTTCCTCCACCTTGACGATGTCGTTGGGCACCATCAGTTCGGCGGCCCCGGCCTTCTTGCCGAACTGGCGCAGCTCTTCGGGATTGGCATCGTCGGCGGTGGTGACCAGCACGATACGCTCGCCGCGCCTTTTGTCCGGAACCGCCACCGCCGCGTGGCGTTCCTCCGGCCACAGCGATTGCACCAGCATCTCGACGGCGCCCAGCGACACCATCTCGCCGGCGATCTTGGCGAAGCGCTTGGCGCGGCCGCGGATGCTGATGAAGCCTTCGCGGTCGACGGCGACGATGTCGCCGGTGTCGTGCCAGCCGGTCAGCGGTTGCAGCTCGCCGGGACGATCCGCGGTCATATAGCCCATCATCAGGTTTGGTCCATCGAGCCACAATTGCCCGGCATCCGAGATGCCCTCGACCGGCTCCAGCTTCATGCGCATCGCCGGCAACAGCCGCCCGACCGTGCCGTCGCGGCCATGGATCGCGGTGTTGACGGCAACCACCGGTGCGGCTTCGGTCAAGCCAAAACCTTCGATGATCTCGGCCTGGAAGCGCTCGCGATAGACGCGGCGCGTTTCCGGCTTCACCGCCTCGGCGCCGGCAACGACGAAGCGCAGGCTGGAGAAATCGCCGTCCTTGGCGGTGCGCGCATAGTTGGCGAGGAATGTGTCGGTGCCGAACATGATCGTCGGTTTCACCTTGCGGGCGATCTCGGGGATGATCTTGTAGTGGAGCGGCGAGGGGTAGAGGAATAGTTTTACCCCGGTGACCAGCGGCAGGATGGTGCCGCCTGTCAGGCCGAAGGAATGGAACACCGGCAGCACGTTGAGCAGGATATCGGCCGGCGAGATGGTGATGCGCGCCTCGGCCTGCATGGCGTTGGCGAGCAGGTTCCTTTGCGACAGGACAACCGCCTTGGGGGTGCCTTCGGAACCCGAGGTGAACAGGATCACGCCCGGCTTGGCCGCATCCTGCCGCTGCAGCGGCCAGCGCCACAGCAACGCGGCGGCAAGCTTGTCCAGCGCGGTCACGCTGGTCCGAACATCTTCCAGCCACAGCAGCCTGGCGCCGCCCTTTTCGACCGCGGCGACGATATCGGCGAGATCAGCCTTCTCGACGAAGGCCCGTGAGGAAATGACGGTGCGGATGACAGCCGTGCGCACGGCCGCCGTGACGCTCGCCGGCCCGGCGGTGTAATTGATCATTGCCGCCACCCGGCCCGCTGAGAGAAGGCCGACCAACGACAGCACGACACCATTGGCGTTGGGCAGCATCACCCCCACCGCTTCGCCCGGTGCCGTCACCGCCTCGAAGCGCCTGCCCAGCACGCGCGCGCCGATGAACATCTTGCGGTAGCTCAGCGCGCCCGAGATGACATCCTCGATGATCGGATGCGAGGCGCCGACCCTGGCCGCCGCATCGCGCATGGCCAGGAACATGCCGCGGTCGAGGTTGGTGCCGAAAAGCCGCGCTTCGGCGACGCGGTCGAACAGCGCATTGGTGTTCGAGGCCTGGTCCGGGTTGCGCGCCACCAATTCGGCGATGGTCATCGGCTCCAGCACACTGATCGACAGCTGTGGAAACCAGTGTCGCGGCGCCTTGTCCGCCGGCGTCAGCGACACAGGCAGGCTGCGCGCGCCGGCAACGAAGATCGGCACGATGCGGGCGTCGGCCTGCATGGCGATGCGGGTGACGGCGCGAAACAGCCGAAACGTCTTGACGTCGGGCTCGACCGCATCCGGCAGGTAGACGGCGAGCCGCCCCTTGCCCTTCAGCACCCGCACCAGCCGGCGGCTGACGAAAAGATGTTCGGCATTGAAGGCAATGGTGCGGCCAAGCTCACGCCAGGGTTCGAGCCAGGGCGAACGCGCCGAGACCTCATCGAGAATGTGCAGCGTGTCGTCCGGCAGCAGCGACAGCATCAGCGCCGGTTCGAAGCGCGACTGGTGCGAGATGACGTAGATGACGGGAGCCTGCGCCTTGCGTGCGATCCCGATGCGGTTGTCGCTGATCCGGTAGGCGAGCTTGAACGGCACGTAGAGCAGCGCCTGGGTGAAACGCAGGCCGAGGCGGAATTTCTCCACCACGCCGATCAGCAGCCAGGCCAGGGCAAGACCCGCAAGCAGCGCCAGTGTCAGGATCATGCCGCGTCTCTCCCAACGTTTTTGTCATCACGGCTCTGCGGCCGCTTCGGAGGCAGAGGGTAGCGGAAGTGCGCGCGAGGTCAATGCGGACTGATGCGGTGCTTCGATCGCCACTTGAAAGGTTGCGACACATGTCGTAAATAAACTGACACGTGACGTAGAAGTGAGCATGGCCAGTTTCCCGACGGGGTTTGCGGAAGCACCACACATGGAGCCGGAGTTCGAACGGCTGGTCGACCTGTTCGGCGGGCCGAAGGTTCTTGGATCCTCGGTATCCAGCCCGCTTGAGGCCCATGAAATGATCTTGCGTGGAATTCCAAGCCAGGCCTTGGAAAGCCTTGTCAGGCAACTGACCGTTATTGATGCTGATGCCTTCGAGGCGGCATTCGGCATGAGCGAGCGGACATTTCAGCGTCACAAATCGGATCACTCCCGGACGCTCAATCGGGAGCAAGGCTCACGGACCTGGAATTTTGCCAGGGTCCTCACCAAGGCCACGTCCGTTCTGGGAAACCAGGAAGCGGCTGAAAAATGGATGATTGAGCCCGCCATGGGCTTGGACAACCGGCGACCGATTGATCTCTTGGCCACGGCGGCGGGCACCATCCTTGTCCAGGAATTCCTCGAGCGGCTCGACTATGGTGTCTACGCGTGACGCCTTTGCCGGGCTCTCTTGGGACGGGAGAAGTCCTCGGCTGGAGACTTGATCACAAACGCTTCCAGGCAAGTTGGCACAGCGGTGAGGGGGCCTTCAAACTCGGTGGACGATGGAACAGCAAAGGGGTCAGGGCCGTATATGCGTCCATTGACCCCTCGACCGCCATTCTCGAGGTGGCCGTCCACAAGGGGTTTCGGACGCTGGATACGGTTCCGCATGTGCTGACGGCATTCGACATCGCCGATCCATCGAAGATTCATGTGGTGGAAATTGACGATATTCCAAACCCAAACTGGATGCGCCCCGGCATTCCCAGTGCAGGACAGCAGCAATTTGGTGACGGCCTGCTGGCAAAACATTCCTTGGTTTTAATTCCCAGTGCGGTATCCCCGCACAGCTGGAACCTGGTGTTCGACCCCGGCCAAGCGGCCGGTCGTTACAGGCTACACCTCCAGGAGGATTTCGCCCTCGATACAAGGTTTCATCCTCCTGCCAGGTAGCCGTTCGGTCGGAGCGGGCGCAGGAGCAGAATGCCCTTACGCCGCCTTCAGCCGGCCGCAGATGAAGCGGAACTCCTGCGTCTTGCCGCCATAGCCGTAGGCGGCTGCCGGCACTTCATGCACGAAGGCATAGCTTTCCTCGTGCACGCCACCCAGCAGGCGGCCGAAGGCCTCGAAGAGTGCCTTGAGATAGGCTTCCAGCTCGAGTTTGGTGTTGGTGCCGTCGACCACCTTGATATCCAGCCAGAACGTGTTGGTGCCGTGCTCGGCCAGCGACTTGCCGCCGGCGAACCAATGCTGCGGGTCGACATAGGACACGGCAACGGCGGTGATCGTCGGATCCTTGCGCAATTGCGTGGCGGTGATCTCGGTGATTTCCCTGGCGATGCTGGCGGACAAAGCGGCGTCTGGCTTGCCGGTGACGCTGATGTTGATGATGGGCATTTTTCGTCTCCTTGGTTCTAGCGGCGTCTAATCGCCGTTGGAGAGACCATGTCACTCTCCCTAGATCAAAAAAATCGAATTGTTTTCAACTAAAGATTCGATATTATGGAATTATGGAATTATGGAAACGCTCGATCCGGATCTGCTGAAAACCTTCCTTGCCTTCGTCGACAGCGGTTCGCTGGCGCAGGCGGCGTCGAGCGTCGGCCGTTCGCCCTCCGCGGTGACCGCCCAGATGCAGCGGCTGGAGGAGATCGTCGGCGAGCCGCTTCTTGCGCCACAGGGCAGAGGGCGCGGCCTGACGCCGGCCGGGGAGGACCTTGTCGGCCATGCCAGGCGCATCCTTGCTGTGCATCGCGAGGCGTGGCTGGCGCTGAAGGGGGCACGGGCCGCCGGGCGCGTCGCCATCGGCACGACGCAGGATTTCGCCGACAGCGGTCTGCCAGACCTGCTGCGCGCCTTCGCTGCCAGCCATCCGCGCGTCAGGATCGAATTGCGCGTCGGCCGCTCCGCCGAACTGGCGCAGGCGCTGCAGGCCGGCAGCCTCGATCTGGCGATCGTCATGCGTCAGACGGCGGCGCCGGACGAGGTCGGCGTCCTGCGCGAGCCGATGATCTGGTTGTGTTCGCAGAAAGGGCTGGCCTCGCGGCAGGAAGAGCTGCCGCTGGCGTTGCTCGATCCCTATTGCGGTTTTCGCGAGGCCGCACTCGCGGCGCTCGATGCTGCCGGCCGCCGCTACCGCATCGCCGCCGGCAGTGCCAGCCTGGCCGGCCTGCGTACAGCCGTGAATGCCGGCGTTGCGCTGACCCTGCGAACCCCGCGCTTTGCCCATTCCGGCATTGTCGAAGCGCCGCGTGAGCTGGGCCTGCCGCCGGTTCCGATGGCCGAATTCGCGATACGGCTGCGTGCTGGAGCCGATGCTTCCGCAGGCGATCTGGCGGCGCTGCTCAGCGGCAATCTGGCCCTGTCCCAGCCAGTTGCCTGAGTTGGCAGGGCTCGGAGCCATGTCAGCCTGTCGGCAAGGACAAAGCTGGCGGTCGGGCCTATCTGGCAAAGAAAAAGCCGACCTTGCGGTCGGCTTGGGAGTAGGACGGGCCGAGGGGTTCGGGGGGACTTGGGGGGTGGCCCGTCGCACCAATAATGTCTGACTCGGATGATGGTTCCGTGACTGTGTCATTTTTTTAAGAAATATTTGACGCTGCCTGCTGCGAGCGGGCCGCCAGCCAGTCGCGGCCGGCATGGGCGAACACTGCGCCGAGGACAATGACGCCGCCGACCATGCTGGCGACAGGCGGTATCTCGGCCAGGAAAAGGAAGGCAAACAGGATCGCGAACGGCACCTCCGCCGAGCCGAGCAAGCCGGATTCGGGCGCCGGGATAAGCCGCGCGCCTTCCGTCCACAGGATCGACGACAATGCGAAGGATGTGCCGAAGGTGACGAGCAGAACAGCATCCCTTGCCGAAACCGCCAAGGGATCGGTGATGATCCAGCCGATAATGAACAGCAGGAAGGCCGAAACCGCGCCCGCCCACACCACGGGCGTGTCGCGGAAAGCGCGCACCATGATCATGTAGAGCGCGCTGCCGGCCGTCATCAGCAGCGCCAGCCCGTCCCCGAACAGATTGCCGGTGCCGAAGCCCGACCAGACCATGATGGCCACGCCGCACAGCGATACGGCGGCCGCGAGCATTGTCTGCAGGCGGAAAGGCTCGCGCACCAGCACCCAGGCCAGCACGGCGGCAATGAAGGGCGACGTTGCGTAGATGACCGCGACATTGGCGACGTAGGTGAATTTGAACGCCGAGATGAAGGCGATGCTGGCCAGCGCGCCTTCCACCGCCAGCAGCCAGCCGCGCCAGCCAAGGCGGAGCGCGTCGCGGTTGCCCGACCGGCGGCGGCGCCAGAGCACATAGAGGCTGATCAGGATTGAACCGACAAAGCCGCGCCAGCAGGTAATCGTCAGCGGATCGGCGTGGATCGACTTGGTCAGCACGCCGGTCAGGCCGAACACGGCCGCCGATGACGACACCAGGATGATGCCAAGCGTGCGCTCGGCGGTTTCGGCTGTGGTGGCTGGGCCGTCAGTCATGCCCGCAGCCTACCTCGTCAGGTCCTGACATCGTAGTGTCAGCAGTGAGCGCCATCCCGATCACAGCCGCTTGCGGAAATGCTCGCCGCCGACGATCAGCAGCCCGGCGGCGATGATCAGGGCGGCACCGAGAAACACTTCGCGGCGCGGCACGTCGCCCCAGATTGCAAAGCCGAGCGCGAACGCCCACAGCAGCGAACTGTATTCGAGCGGGGCGAGGATCGATGCCGGCGTTCGCTTCATGCCTTCGAAGAGAAGATATTGCGCCAGGCCGCCAAGGGCGCCGACGCTGCCGAGAAGCAGCAGCTGGGTCAGATCAGGCGTATGCCACCACAACAGCGCCGGCACCGCCGAAAACACCAGGAAATAGAAATTGTTGAGCAGCAGCTGGATCGTCGAGCGTTCGGCAAGTGCGGTCTTGCGCAGGAGCACGATGGCGATGGCCCACAAAAGGGCGGCCGCCAGCACCAGCAGCACCGGCACGGACAGGCCGAGATGGGTCGGGTCGCAGGCGATGAAGACCCCGGCAAAACCGACCAAAACCGCCAGCCAGCGCAGCATGGGCACCTTTTCGCCGAGCAGGAACACCGAAAGCACGGTGACGATGATCGGCGCTGCGTAATAGACCGTGGTCAGTTCGGCGAGCTGCAGGCTGCGCGCGGCGTTGTAGTAGCAGAGCCATGCGGCAAGCGTGAAAGCGCTGCGCACCAGCATGGGCCGCACGATCGGCGAGCGCACCGTGTCGATAAACAGTTTTCGCCCGCCGATCGCCGCGCAGGCGCTCAGAATGGTGATGCTGCGAAAGAACATGATCTGCCAGACCGTCATGCCGGTCACCAGCAGCTTGATCGAGGCATCCTGCGTCGAAAACAAGAGATAGGCGGCACCGGTCAGCAGGATTCCAGCGAGAACCCTTTCGCGTGTTTCGAGAATGGCGATGTCGGCCATAGGCGCGGGACCAGTGTTACGGGAAGCGACAGAGATGCCGTGGATCAACACGATGGCCGGGAAGTCAGGCCTTCTTGCCAAGCTATACGGTCGAAAGTTGGCACAGCGCTACGCCAGCCCTGGGCTTGCGTTGGGGCAGGAACTGGCGGTCTTGCTTCGGCGAGGCGATAGGCACTTATATCTGGAAAAGCCATGCTGAAGGCTGGCCACAAAAGCGAAAGAGGCAGCGACATGGATGCAACCGAACTGAAGGCCATGCAGGCGCCGCTGAAGCAGGCTTACCGCGACGATGCTTCGCAGGCGCTGATCACACTGAGAGCGAAGGGGTCGATCGACGACCAGTCGGTGGCCTGCAAGGTGGAGACCGGCAGGGCGTTGGCCATCGCCGGTCTGCATCCGGCAACAGGCGGCTCTGGGCTCGAGCTCTGCTCCGGCGACATGCTGCTGGAAGCCCTGGTGGCCTGTGCGGGGGTGACGCTGAAGGCGGTGGCGACGGCGCTCGAGTTCAAACTTGACGCTGCCACGGTGGAGGCCGAAGGCGATCTTGATTTTCGTGGCACGCTCGGTGTCGCCAAGGACGCGCCGGTCGGTTTTCGAGCCATCCGGCTCAATTTCAGCCTCAACACGGATGAACCGCAGGAGCGGATAGATTCGCTGCTGAAGCTGACCGAGCGCTATTGCGTGGTGTTCCAGACCATCAACCAGAAGCCGGAGCTGACGGTGAGCGCCCGGAGCTGAAACGACAAGGCCCGCGGCCAGCGGCCGCGGGCCTTGCTGTAACGGATGCCTACTGCGCCGCCGGCTCTTCGGCATCGCCCTCGTCGGTGAAGGGGGAGGCGCTCGGCACGCACTGTACAGACCAGCCGGGGGGTGTCGGCTGCTTCTGATATTCGGTGATGGCGGCGGTGCACTGCTCGCGCTTGTCGAAGGTGCTGGGCAGCACCACCATGCCGCCCTGCGGGCCGGCGATTACCAGATACCAGACCAACGCTGCGGTCGTAGCCATGGGGATGTCCTTGTTCTGCCCAGCAGGGCGCTCGTTGTTGTGGGAGTCGTTTCGATCCTAACAACTCCTTGGAAATGACGAAAGCATGACCGCGACCCGGCCTTTCCCCCTCAGATCACAGCCGCGTGATGATCCAGCGGATTTTGCATCCAGATTTTGAGGCCCAATCGGCTCGGTCTGTCGCAAAACATTCGAAGAACGTCGGGAGTGCCCGAATTCTTCCGGCAAAAGGATGCAGCTACTCCGGTTGCCGGTAGGCAACAAAACGATTGTGCTTGGCCTGGAATATCAGTCCAGTCTCTTTCAGCTCGGGGCTCGCCAGCGGCACGATACGCTTGGCGATCTCTGAGGGGTGCGGCAGCGTCTCCGGATCCTCGCCGGGCACGGCCTGGGCCCGCATGGCGGTGCGGGTGGCGCCGGGGTCGGCGGCATTGACGCGCAACGGCAGGCTTTGCGTCTCGTGTGCCCACGAGCGCATCATGGTTTCGACCGCCGCCTTCGATGCCGCGTAGGGCGCCCAGAAGGCCCGTGCCGAATGCGCCGCGTTGGAGGACAGTATGATGGCGCGGCCGGCATCGGAAAGCCTGAGCAGCGGGTCGACCGAGCGGATCAGCCGCCAGGTCGAGGTGACGTTGATGGTCATCACCTTCTCGAAGGTTTTTGCCTCGACATGGCCGATCGGCGAGATGACGCCGAGCACGCCGGCATTGGCGACGAGAATGTCGAGCTTGCCCCAGCGCTCATGGATGGCGCCGCCCAGCCGGTCGATGCCGGCCATGTCAGCGAGATCGAGCGGCACCAGCGTCGCCTGGCCACCGGCTGCCTTGATCTGGTCGTCGAGTTCTTCCAGCCCACCGACCGTGCGCGCAACCGCGATAACATGCGCGCCGGCTGCGGCCAATTCCTTGGCGATGAAATAGCCGATGCCGCGCGAGGCGCCGGTGACGACCGCGACGCGGCCGGTAAGGTCGAGGGTCATGCGAGAATTCCGTAAGGTCCAGAGCAATTCCAGGAAAAGTGTGAAGCGGTTTTTCCGTCCGGAATTGTGTCAAAACAAAGAGTTAGAGCGGTTCGCCGTTTTCCGTGAAACGGTGAACTGCTCTAGCCTACGCCCCGTTGTTCGCCAGCAGCGACAGCGTGCGCACATTGTCGTGGCCTTCGAAGTCGAGCAGGCGGGTCGGGTATTGGCCGGTGAAGCAGGCGTCGCAGAACTGCGGCTGGTCGTCGTTGCGGCTGGCCTCGCCGACGGCGCGGTAGAGCCCGTTGATGGAGAGGAAGCCGAGTGAATCGACGCGGATGAACTCCGCCATCTCTTCCACCGACATGCGCGACGCCAGGAGCTTGGATTTCTCCGGCGTGTCGACGCCGTAGAAGCAGGAGGCGCTGGTCGGCGGCGAGGCGATGCGCATATGCACTTCCCTGGCGCCGGCGTCGCGCACCATCTGCACGATCTTCTGGCTGGTGGTGCCGCGCACGATCGAATCGTCGACCAGCACCACGCGCTTGCCCTCGATCATGCGGCGGTTGGCGTTGTGCTTCAGCTTGACGCCCATATGGCGGATCGAATCGCCGGGCTGGATGAAGGTGCGGCCGACATAGTGGTTGCGGATGATGCCGAGCTCGAAGGGAATGCCGGCTGCCTGGCTGAAGCCGATGGCCGCCGGGGTGCCTGAATCCGGCACCGGCACGACGATGTCAGCCTCAACCGGGTTCTCCTGCGCCAGTTCGGCACCGATGCGCTTGCGCACTTCGTAGACGTTGCGGCCTTCGACCGAGGAATCCGGCCGGGCGAAATAGACATATTCGAAGATGCAGAAGCGGGTCTTCTGCGGCTCGAACGGGAACAGGCTTTCAATGCCCTTGGAGGTGACGACGACCATCTCGCCGGGTTTCAGGTCGCGCACGAAACGCGCGCCGATAATGTCGAGCGCACAGGTCTCGGAGGCGAGGATCCAGGCGCCGTCGAGATCGCCCAGCACCAGCGGCCGGATACCGAGCGGATCGCGGCAGCCGATCATCTTCTTGGCGGTCATCGCCACCAGCGAGAAGGCGCCCTCGACCTGCCGCACGGCGTCGATGAAGCGCGAGTTGAGGTCGCGCTCCTTGCTGGTCGCAACCAGGTGCAGGAGCGTCTCGGTGTCGGAGGTGGAGGAGAAGATCGCGCCCTGTTTCTGCAGCGCGCGCTGCACCGTCATGGCGTTGGTCAGATTGCCGTTGTGGGCGACGGCAAAACCGCCATCGGCGAGCTCGGCGAAGAAGGGCTGGATGTTGCGCATGCCGGCGCCGCCGGTCGTGGCGTAGCGCGTATGGCCGATGGCGCGGTTGCCTTGCAGGCTGTCGATGACGCGCTGCTTGGTGAAAGTGTCGCCGATCAGGCCGACATGGCGTTCGACATGGAACTGGCTGCCGTCATAGGAAACGATGCCGGCTGCTTCCTGGCCGCGATGCTGCAGCGCATGCAGGCCGAGTGTGACGATGGCCGCAGCATCCTGCCGGCCGAAAATGCCGAACACGCCGCATTCGTCGTGGAAATGGTCGTCGGCCTCGGCGGAAAGCACGTCGTCTGCGTCTGCCATCTTAAGCTCCGCTAAAATCGCCATATAAGGCGCTCACGCGTCGAAAGCAACGCACACCGTGCAGTCGTTCACACCATCGTCCGCTCTGACGCCCATTTCAGGTGTCAGTTTGCCGGCGCTGCCGGCGCCGGCTTGGTGGTGTTGTCCGCAGGGCCAGCGTCATTGTCGTCGGGAGCCGGTGCGTTGGCGTCGTCGCCGCCGGCAGGGGCATCCGCCGCCGGTGCGTCAGGCGCTGCCGGTGTCTCGGCAGCCGGCTGATTTGGATTGAGCTTCTTCAGGATGGCGTTTTCCGGATCCTCGGGCAGCAGGCTTTCGAGCTTGGCGCCGATCTGTTCCAGCAGCGGCCGCGACTTGGCCTCCATCACCCAGGCCGGAGCCTTGGCGCCTGCCAGCCAGTTGAAGAACAGCAGCGCGACAGCGACGACCAGGATGCCGCGCGCGGCGCCGTAGAGGAAACCGAGCGTGCGATCGAGCGCGCCGATCCGCGAATCGATGATCCAGTCGGCGAGCTTCATGGTGATGACCGAGACGACGATCAGCGCGATGATGAAGACGACGCCGGCGGAGGCCGCCATGGCGATCTTCTCATTCTCGATATAAGGCTTCAGGTAGGGCAGGACCGGCTTGTAGAAGAAGAAAGCCGCCGCCGCTGCCGCCGCCCACGACACGACCGACAGGATTTCGCGCGAGAAGCCGCGAACCATGGCGAGCATCGCCGAGACCAGGGTGAAGCCGACCAAGATTCCGTCAAGCAGCGTAATCGGCATGTCTTTCGCCCCACTCCGATCTCTTTTTCACGGCTCGACGAGCCGCGTCACTCTTCATCGTCGACACGGCTGCGCCGTGAGCCGGCTATGCGCGCCACGAGGTCGGCAAGCTCGGTGGGCTGGAAAGCGCCGGCCCCGATCCCTCCGGCAAGTTCCTCGCTGCCCAAGGGCAGAACCGCGTTACCAAAACCCAGCTTTTCGGCTTCCTTGAGGCGTTGCTGCGCATGCGCAACCGGCCTCACCGCGCCCGAAAGGCTGATTTCGCCGAAATAGACGCAATCGGCGGGAAGGGCAAGACCGGTGAGCGAGGAAACCAGTGCGGCGGCGACCGCGAGATCGGCCGCCGGCTCGCTGATGCGGTAGCCGCCGGCAACGTTGAGATAGACGTCATGCTGGCCGAAACGAACGCCGCAATGGGCTTCGAGAACCGCCAGGATCATCGACAGGCGGGCTCCGTCCCAACCGACGACGGCGCGTCGTGGCGTGCCGAGCGAAGATTGCGCCACCAGCGCCTGGATCTCGACCAGAACCGGCCTTGTGCCTTCCATGCCGGCGAAAACCGCAGCACCTGGCGATTTCGCATGCCGCTCGCCAAGGAACAGCTCGGATGGATTGGCGACCTCGCGCAAGCCCTTGTCCGACATTTCGAAGACGCCGATCTCGTCGGTCGGCCCAAAGCGGTTTTTCACTGTGCGCAGGATGCGGTAGTGATGGCCACCTTCGCCCTCGAAGTAGAGCACGGCATCGACCATGTGCTCGACGACCCGCGGTCCGGCGATCTGGCCTTCCTTGGTGACATGGCCGACCAGCACGATCGCTGCCCCGGTGGATTTCGCATAGCGGATCATCGCCTGGGCGGCGGCGCGCACCTGGGTGACGGTGCCTGGCGCCGAATCGGCGAGGTCGGTCCACAGCGTCTGGATGGAATCGAGAATGACCAGATCCGGCCGCTTGCCGTCGGCGATCGTGGCAAGAATGTCTTCTACATTGGTCTCGGCGGCCAGTTCCACCGGTGTGTCGGCGACGCCGAGCCGCTGCGCCCTCAGCCTGATCTGCGCGACGGCTTCTTCGCCCGAGACATAGACTATGCGGTGGCCTCGCGACGCCAGCGCAGCGGCAGCCTGGGTGAGCAGCGTCGACTTGCCAATGCCGGGATCGCCGCCGACCAGAAGTGCCGAGCCGCGCACGAAACCGCCGCCGGTGGCGCGGTCAAGCTCGCCGATGCCCGAGATGATGCGCGGCGCGTCCTCGATGTCGCCCGAAAGCGTGGTCAGCACCACCGCGCGGCCCTTGCGGGCGTTGCGTGTGTTGGCCGGCCCCGAGCCGATGCCGCCGGAGGTTCCTTCCTCGACCAGCGTGTTCCATTCGCCGCAGGCATCGCATTTGCCGGCCCAGCGCTGATGCACCGATCCGCAATTCTGGCAGATGAACTGGACGCGCGATTTAGCCATCAGGCGTGGTCTGCCGTCAGATACGCGCACAAGGGTGCTAGAAGGGTCGAGGCCTGTCTCAAAAGGTCACTCAAACCTCTCCGCAATATGGTGCTCCTCAGCCAGATCGGAGAAGCGGGTGAATTCGCCGTGGAAGGCCAGCGTCACCGAGCCCGTGGGGCCGTGGCGCTGCTTGGCGACGATCACCTCGGCCTTGCCGCGCATCTCGTTCATCTCGTTTTCCCACTTGACGTATTCCTCAGTGCCAAGCTTGGGCTCGCGGTTCTTGAGGTAATACTCCTCGCGGTAGACGAACATCACGACGTCGGCGTCCTGCTCGATCGAACCGGATTCACGCAAGTCCGAGAGCTGCGGGCGCTTGTCGTCACGACTTTCGACCTGACGCGACAGCTGCGACAGCGCGATGATCGGCACCGCCAGCTCCTTGGCCAGCGCCTTCAGGCCCGTGGTGATCTCGGTGATTTCCTGCACGCGGTTCTGCGAGGCCCTGGCGGATGAACCCTGCATCAGCTGGATATAGTCGATGACGATCAGGTCGAGGCCGCGCTGGCGCTTCAGGCGACGCGCGCGGGCGGACAGCTGGGCGATGGAGATACCACCGGTCTGGTCGATGAACAGCGGGATCTTCTGCATGGTCTGCGAACAGGCGACCAGCTTTTCGAAGTCCATTTCGGTGATTTCGCCGCGGCGGATTTTTGAGGACGAGATTTCCGTCTGCTCGGAAATGATACGGGTGGCCAGCTGTTCGGACGACATTTCGAGCGAGAAGAAGCCGACCACGCCGCCATTGGCGGCCTTGAAAGAGCCATCGGCCTGCTGCGCCGGCACATAGGCCTCCGCGACGTTGAAGGCGATGTTGGTGGCAAGCGACGTCTTGCCCATGCCAGGGCGACCGGCAAGCACGATCAAATCGGACGATTGCAGGCCACCCATGCGGCGGTCGAGATCGCGCATGCCGGTGGCAAGGCCTGACAAATGGCCGTCGCGCATATAGGCGGCGTTGGCCATGTCGACCGCGGTCTTGACCGCGTCGGTGAAGCTCTCGAAGCCGCCATCGTAGCGGCCGGTTTCGGCCAGTTCGAACAGGCGGCGCTCGGCGTCCTCGATCTGCTCGGACGGCGACATGTCGACCGGCGCGTCATAGGCGATGTTGACCATGTCCTCGCCGACGGTGATCAGCGCGCGGCGCGTCGCCAAATCATAGATGGCGCGGCCATAATCGGTGGCGTTGACGACGGTTACGGCTTCGACCGCCAGCCGCACGATATATTGCGCCACCGTCATGTCGCCGACCTTTTCGTCGGCCGGCAGGAAGGTCTTCAAGGTGATCGGCGTCGCCACCTTGCCCATGCGGATCAGCTCGGCCGCGATCTCGAAGATCCTGCGGTGCAGGGGCTCGTAGAAATGGCCTGGCTTCAGGAAGTCGGAGACACGGTAGAAGGCATCGTTGTTGACGAGAATCGCCCCGAGCAGCGCCTGCTCGGCCTCGATATTGTTCGGTGCCTCGCGATAGAGCGGTTGCTCCGCCACGCCGAATTTCCGCGCTGCCTCTGCCATGATGTCCCCGATTTAGATCCCGGCCTTTCGATATCAGAACGAGACGAAACCGTGCTGACCTTTCTGCATCACCGCTCGACCAAACAGCCTTGATGCCCGTTGTTCACAGGAACGACAAACCGTCCACAGGACAGTGTTCCTGTGTCCCGATTCCGGTTGACTCGGCAAGCGGTGATTCTTATGCGAAGCCCTGGAACGAAGCAAGAACAATCGGTCGTTCACGTGCTGCCTGGGTCGAGCCTGTCGCCCCAGTCCAGCCGCCGGGCCAGCTTGAAGTCCGCGCCGTCACGCTTGGTGAAGAGTTGCTCCGTGGCCGTGCCGTCCTCCTGGCAAAGCTTGAGCAGAACCTTGCCGGAACCGGATTTCGGCGGTGCGATGACCCGCGCGGCGTGCGAAGCGGCCGGCCGGCGCGACGCGGCGACATAGATGAATTTCTCGTCTTCCCAAGGCACTTCCGCGTCCTTGGCCAGCCGGTGCAGGCGCGAGCGGGCGACGCGGCGGGAGAAGTGGCACCAGTCGGGCGGGGTGAGCGGGCAAGGCGCTGCGTGCGGGCAGGGCGCCAGCAGATGCGCACCGGCCTCGACGAGTTGCCGACGCACCGCCAGGATGCGCTGCCAGCCGGCCGGCGTACCCGGTTCGACGATCAGCAGCGTATCTGTCGTCAACTGCCATAGCCGGTCGACCATCTTGGGCAGCGATGCCGGCACGATCTCGTCCAGCACATAGGCGCAGGTGACGAGGTCCGCCGGCTGAAGCTCGGCAAGATCGATAGTGACGTCGCCGGCCTGCCAGACAGTGCGGGCCGTGATGGCATCGGCGGCGAGCGTCTCGCCGACCTTGCGCACCGCGGCACTTGCTTCCAGCAGAACGGCCTGTTCGAGATCGGGCCAGAGCGCGCTGGTGGCCCAAAGCACCGTACCAGGACCGGCGCCGACATCGAGCAGGGTTTTCGGTGCGAATTCAGGCCGCGCCTCGTTCAATGCGTCGAGACTGGCATGGACCGCGGCATAGGTCGCCGGCAGCCGCGTCGCCAGATAGGCCCTGACCGCCATGTCCTGCGCCATGTGCAGGCGGCCGTCGCGCAGTTCGGCGCGGTAGCGGTCTGACAGTGTTTTCGCCGCTTGCTTCAGCTCGAGCAGCGGGACTTTTTCCAGGATGCGATCGACAGCTTGTCGAAGAGGGGCTGGCAGCTCCACGCTATGCTCCTCGCGGTGCGAGCAGGATGACCGAAGCGCCGGCTATGCAGAGCGCAGCACCAGCAAAATCCCAGCGGTCGGGCCGCACGCCTTCCACCAGCCACAGCCAGGCCAGCGATGCGACGATGTAGATGCCGCCATAAGCGGCATAGGCGCGGCCCGCCGCATTGGTGTCGACCAGCGCCAGAAGCCAGGCGAACAAAAGCAGCGAGACGAAGCCTGGCGCCAGCCACAAGGGCGATCTTTCCAGCCGCCACCAGGCCCATACCGAAAAACAGCCAGCGATCTCGGCGAGCGCCGCGGCGGCATAGAGGAGATAGGTCATGAAAAAGGCCTCGCGACGATCACGAGACCTTTTTCAGGGCAGGGGCTGGGAATGGCAAGCGCCAATGGCGAAAGCCTGCGAACGCTCGGCTCTATTCCGCCACCTTGCGGCGGCGGGCTGGCTTGGCGGGCTTCTCGACGGGAGCCGCTTCGCGGCGGCCCATGTCGCGCATCTCCAGCGCCTTTTCGCATTTGGCCATATAGTCGCGGGTCATCGGCAGCGTGTCGTTCTTCTTGGCGATCTGGAACTGGAAGATGACCAGATCCTGCCAGCGGAAAGCGGCTTCCGAAGCGGCCAGATAGAATTCCCACATGCGGCAGAAGCGTTCGTCGTAGATGGCCTTGGCCTTGTCGCGGTTGGCGGCGAAGCGCTGGCCCCAGTGCTTCAGCGTGTCGGCATAGTGGAGCCTCAGGATCTCGACGTCGGTGACCACGAGGCCGGACTTCTCGATCGCCGGCAGCACCTCCGACATTGCCGGGATGTAGCCGCCCGGGAAAATGTACTTGCGGATGAAGGCGCTGGTCGCCCACGGCACGCCAGAGCGGCCGATCGTGTGCAGCAGCATGACGCCATCGGGCTTCAGCAATGTCGCTGCCTTGTCGAAGAAGGTGCGGAAGTGGTTCACGCCGACATGTTCGAACATACCGACCGAAACGATGCGGTCGAAGCGTTCGTTGAGTTCCCGATAATCCTTCAGCTCGAAATGGACATGGTTTTCCAGGCCTTGCGCATGCGCCCGGTCGGTGGCGACGCCATGCTGTTCGGTGGACAGCGTCACGCCCTGCACATCGACGTCGAACGCCTTGGCCAAATAGAGGCCGAGCCCGCCCCAGCCAGAGCCGATGTCGAGCACGGTCTGGCCGGCCTTCAGCCTGAGCTTGGCGGCGATATGGCGTTTCTTGGCGGCCTGTGCCTCGTCCAGCGTCATGTCCGGCTGCTCGAAATAGGCGCAGGAATACTGCATGTCCTCATCGAGGAAGAGCCGGTAGAGATCACCAGACAGATCGTAGTGGCGCTGCACGTTGCGGCGCGAGCGCGAGGTGGTGTTGATTTGCTGAAGGCGGCGGAAGGCGTGGCGCAGGCCTTCGATGGCTTTCGACCAGGTCGCGTCGATGCCGCCGCTGCCCATGTTCTGGAAGGCGATGCGCATCAGTCCGAGCACGCCGCCTTCGAGAATGTCGAGTTCGCCGTCCATGTAGGATTCTGGCACCGCCAGCATCGGATCGAAGGTGATGGCGCGTTCGGCATGTCGGGTCTTGATGTGCATGTGCACTGGCTCGCCGCTGCCGTCGCCGAAGACGAATGTCGTGCCTTTTGGCCCGGTTACCTTGAGATTGCCCGTGCGCACCAGGCGGTCGAGAACGCGCTTCAGCAGAATGTTCATAACCAAATGTCCCCTCACGGTCAGACTGGCTGCCTTAATTCTGCAACAATATATGGGGGTTCGAAAAGTTCCTTTTGGCACAAAAATGCCAGGGCGAGAGGCCCGGGCATTGGTCCAGAACGGCTGGATTAAGACAAAGTGATCGGAGCGCCGCTCCCTCGCTTGTCTTATGCGATCAGGCGTTGTCTTCGCCGCCGTCGAACTCGGCGTTCGGATCGAAGAAGTTTTCCGGCCGCGCATTGTCGTTGATGTCGTCGCCATAGATGGCTTCGGCGGTGGTCAGCGTCTCGCCCTTGGCCTGGCGCTCGGCTTCGTCGGCCGTGCGGGCGATGTTGAGCGTGACGGTGACTTCGACTTCCGGATGCAGCGCGATCGCCACATTGGTGAGACCGATGGTCTTGATCGGCTGGTTGAGCAGGATCTGGTTGCGGTTGACCGAAAAACCTTCCGCGGTCAGCAATTCGGCGATGTCGCGCGTCGACACCGAGCCGTAGAGCTGGCCGGTTTCACCCGCGGAGCGCACCGCGATGAAGCTCTTGCCGTCGAGCTTTTCGGCGACCTGGCTGGCTTCCGACTTGCGCTCGAGATTGCGGGCTTCGAGCTGGGCGCGCTGGCCTTCGAACTTCTTCTTGTTGGCTTCGTTGGCGCGCAGTGCCTTGCCCTGCGGCAGCAGGAAATTACGGGCAAAGCCGTCCTTGACCTTGACGGTATCGCCCATCTGGCCGAGGCGGGAAACGCGTTCGAGAAGAATGACTTCCATGGTTTTGTTCCTTTTGGTTGGGCGTCCGTCCATGAAGGCCGGCGCCGAATTCTCTGGAACAGGTCAGGAAGCAAAAGGGGCGTTGCCGCCGGTGTCGCTGTCCTGCCTGTCGCGGCAGTTAGAGGTTTTGACCTCAACTCGGGATTTGATGGCTTAACCGGTCACGCCCGTCATGGCCGGTGAAAGGAACGGGCGGCGAACCGCCCGTTCGAGAGAATTAGCGGACCACGTAGGGCAGCAGGCCGAGGAAGCGGGCGCGCTTGATCGCCTTGGCGAGTTCACGCTGCTTCTTCTGGCTGACGGCGGTGATGCGCGACGGCACGATCTTGCCGCGCTCGGAAATGTAGCGCTGCAGCAGACGCACGTCCTTGTAGTCGATCTTGGGTGCGTTGGCGCCGGAGAACGGGCAGGTCTTGCGGCGACGATGGAACGGGCGCCGGGTCGGGATCTGGTTGATGTCGACCATTATTCTGCACCCCCTTCAAAGCCTTCGCGCGGACGGCGCGGACCACGATCGCCACCGGCGTCGCCGAACGAACGCGGCGGACGATCGCCACGGTCGCCGCGATCACGGTCGCCGAACGAACGCGGGCCACGATCGCCACGGTCGCGGTCACCGAAGCTGCCGCGCTCGGAGCGCTCTTCGCGCTTCTGCATCATGGCCGACGGACCTTCCTCATGCGCCTCGACCTTGATGGTCAGGAAACGCAGGACGTCCTCGGACAGACCCATCTGGCGCTCCATCTCGTTGAGCGCTGCCGGCGGGCAGTTGAGGTCCATGAGCGTGTAGTATGCCTTCCGGTTCTTGTTGACCCGGTAGGTGAGGGACTTCAGTCCCCAGTTCTCGACCCGGCCGACGGACCCGCCATTCGCTGAGATGACGCCCTTGTACTGTTCGACAAGCGCATCGACCTGCTGCTGCGAGAGGTCCTGCCGGGCAAGAAACACATGTTCGTAAAGAGCCATTATGTCTTCGTGCCTTTCTTCGTTTCTCTCCCGGTTCCCGGCGGCAAAAGCCTCTGCAACTTCTCTGACCCGCTGGTCCCGGTTAAAGGGGCGGGGAAGAAAGGAGCATGACGAGACGGTCGAGAGCGGAGACACGGGAGGCGGAAGCACTTCCGGCTTCACACGAAGGCTTTTGATAAAACCTCCGGCCCTCCGTTCAGCCCCCAGCTGGGACCGGCAGATTGCGGGCGTCTATACAGCAATCCATAGGGAAGGCAAGGGCGGCCGGGCTATGGCACGTTTCCACGGTGTCGCAGCAGTGGAAAAAACGCCAACGTCCGCCAACGGTCGACCGCTTCCTGCAGGTCGCGCCGGACGCTGGTATAGCACGCAGAACGTTCAGTCGAGGTTTGCCCGGCGCTGACCACCAGCCTTCTCTTCGCGTCGTGCCTGTCGTTCGGCGGCGATTGCGCAGACCCTCGACGGGGACTGGGGTGAGATGTCGGTCCATTCAGCTTGCAGCCTGGCGAGATCGCTGGGCTTGTCCTGAGTCAACAACGGCGGTGAAATCCCTATCCGAAGCATGGCAACGAACATGGCTACGCGGGTATTCCAGCCGATTCCGTCACGCGATCCGTTCCACATTGAAATGAGCACTGGTTCGGCAACGGAGCGGCCAGCCGAACCGACGCGGCAAAGCCCCTCGATTCCGGCCTGGTCAACTGACGGGGCCAACGCTCGAGCATTGACAAGATAGGGTAGCGCTTCAGTGCCGAGGTCGCCCAGTCGCCTGAGCAGGGCCCCTGCCTCCCACAGCCAATGTTTGTCATCAGCCCTCGAGTAGAGGGCAAGGAGGCGAGGGCCAAATCCGACGAACCTCTCGTGAGGCATGGCGGCAAGCAGCCGGGCAAGTATCAGGCCGCTTTCACGCGCCCGGTACTGGTCCTTGCCGATGAACGCCGCCGCACGTTCCAGCCCGGCCATGATTGCATCGGCGCGAGTGGCCAAGGCCCCAGGATGGGTGGTCACCGCGTCAACCTGCCAATCGAGGCCCTTGGCAACGGGATTATCGATCATGGCATCGATGTTCGCCAGTTGGCGTGTCAGCGTCTCGTCCTCGACCGTCGCCATCTTCGCCAGCACGACCGCAGGGTCGCCGCCTTTGCGCTCTTCAATAGTGACAGGCTTCAAGCCCAAAGCCCGGGCAAGCACCATTGTATCCCGGCGGTATCGCGTATTGCCCGAAACGAGGGGCGTAAGGTCCTGGCGCCAGAACCGGGCCGCACAATCCCACCTTGCGCCTGAAAAGTTCACCCCGCAGCCTATTATCGGCAGGGGTATCCAGCTCAGAGGCGCCGCCACTCCTCCAAGAAGCTGGAAACGCTGTCCATCCGGCATCCGGATGGTCGTCGTGACACGGGTTGCTGGCAATCTTGATAGAGAAACCTTCTCCTCCCGCCGCGTCACTTCGACCTGAGGAAGCTCCGGCCGTTCGGGCATTGACAGCGCGCAGAAGCGGTTCTCCATTCGCTGCTCGCCGACAGTGTCTCCATCGTGAAATCCGAACGCATGCACGAAGCTGGCGCGCAGCGCGGGTGTTTCTCTGACCTTGGTGCAGACGGCGGCCTCCGCTATCCGATCGGACAGATATCCTTCAGGAAAGTTGGAGTTGGCGGAAAATGCCATGGGCAGGGCATAGTTTTGCGTGAGCCAGCCACCAGAATCTCCATCATTGGTGAAAACCAGCGACTGGCGGTTGGCATCGAATGGAATAGCAGCGCGCGCGTTGGCGGCATCATACGCGGCCGAAAGCAAATGCAGCACCATGTGATCATGGGCGGCCGATGCAAAATAGCCGCCGTAGAATGCCAGCGGCAACAGCAACCACCCCCGCGGCACTCTGCCGAACGCGACCTCGGCTGCAATCCCGATCATTCCAGCGTTGACCAGGAATACCGACCAGAACATCGCCAGTGCGAACATGAGGAAGATGCCGGTGACCGGAATAGCCTGAAGCGCGAAAACGGCCAGGGTCACGGCAAAGAAGACGAGCGAGACTGGGAAGTACGAACGCATAAGTTGTAGCTACTATCTGTGTCTGAACAATTCGTACAAGCAGGCGACTGGGGGTGGATGTCCTCGCCCTGCCTCATTGGTGCTCGGTCGGAAATCGTGAGAGGCGCCGGGTTGGCTGACACGGGGGAACCGGCGGACACGAAACTTCAGGGCTTGTGGGAAGGGGAACGGAAAGGTCCGCGACGGGTCAACCGATGACCTTCAAGCGCGACTTGACGCCTGGTATCAGGTTCGAGGAGGATTTTTTGCAAGCCTGCTGCTCGCGTTCGCCGATTTCGTGGTCGAAAAGCGCGAGGCATCGAAGAATGCCGGCGGCGCGAAATGACCGCAATGGCGGTGTGATCGCGACGCGCGGCCGGCTCAACTCGTATGGGCGACGACCTTGTCGACCGTCTCGGGGAAGAAGTCGGGCGCGGCTTGGCGTTTGCCGAACATCATGTCGTACTGGATGAGCCGGAAATCGCGGATCGCCGGGTCGATCTCCTTCTGACGTGACCAGTCGGGCGTGGCCTCGCCGGCCGGCGTCAGCAGCAGGTTGCGGTCGACGACGCGGTAGTGTTGACGCATCTCACCCAGAAAACCCGTGTAATAGGGATGGGTAATCCCCGCGGTGGTGAGGATATGATAGGGCAGGAAGGCCGGGCTCACCGCGCCAAGGTTCTCGACCGGACCGGAGCGGTTCGACCAGATGATCAGTGGCGTCTGATGATGCTCCAGTGCGTCTTGCGGTGTTGCTTCCTTACGTGGTGCGACATTGTCCTTCAGGAAGCCGGTTTCGACATAGACCGGCCCCAGCGGCGGCAGGTGGTCGCCGAAAAAGGCGATGACGGTGGGGCGGGAGCGCTTCTTGGCCCACTCGATCAGCCGTTCAAGGCCGCGGTCCGCGTCGGCTGAACCCTCCGCATAGCTCAGCAGCGAATCGCGCGCCCACTGGCTGATCGGCGCCTGCACCGCGTGGGTCGGGTTGTAATAGCGGTTCGGTTCATAGGGGCCATGGTTCTGCAGGCTGACCGCGAAGAAGAACACCGGGTCGTCGCTGGCGTCGGCTTCACGGATGATCTCGTCCGTCATCGCCGCGTCCGACGCCAGCGGTCCGCGCTTTTCCATCGGCGGCAGCGTCTCTTCCGACTTGAAATCGTTGAAACCGAAATCTGCATAGACCGCGCCGCGGTTCCAGAACCAGTTGGTGCCTGGATGGATGGCGCGCGCCTGATAACCCTCGCTCTTCAGGAAGGTCGCCATCGAAGGCGTCGGCGTACGCACATATTGCTGGTAGGGAATGCTGCCGGCGGGCAGGAAGGCGTTGGAAAAACCGGTCAGCGCCTCGAATTCGATGTTTGCGGTCATGCCACCGAATTCAGGCGAGAACATCGAACCGGAACGCAACGCCCGCACGGTGGGAATGGGATCCGGCGTGATGGTGACGCCGGGCAGCTTGGTCGGATCCCAGAAGGACTCGCTCATGACGACGATGATGTCGGGCTTTTCTTCGGGCACTGAAGCGGCAATCTGCGGCCGGTCGATCGCCGCGATCGCCTTGTCGGAGTAGCCGGGCGGTGCCGAGACATGCGCCATCGGCACGTTGAGCGCGAAGGCGAGCGCAAAGCCGTTGGAGGCGTAGTTTTCCTTCTGGTCCCACATGATCGGGATGATCTGCAGCCGGTCCCTGGTCCAGGAGAAGGTGGCGTAGTCCATGATCGAGACGAAGAAGGCGAGCAGCGGCACCGCCAGCGTCAGACGGGCAAGGCGGCCCTTGTGGCTGAGTGCGGGAACCCTGCGGCGCCACAGCCGCCAGCCATAGACGAGCAGCGACAGGCCGGCGACGATGCCGATGACCATGGCGAGCGCGGTCATCGGCCGGTCACGCACCAGCAGCGGCAGCAGGGCGACGATCTGGCGGGAGTAGAGGAAATCCGTCGGGTAGAGCGGATCGCCGAGATAATGCGATTTCTGGTGGCCGACAAAAGCCAGTGACAAGGTCAAGGGTGCGACGATCATCAGGCTTTGATGGCTGCGTCCGAGCACGGCATCGAGACCGATGAGGATAAGCGCAAAGACGACGATGGTCGTCCAGCCCGGCTTGAGCGGCTGCAGGAAGAAGGAAACGGTGCCGGCAACGTCACCGCGCACGATCAATTCAATGGCAAACACCAGGATGGCCGAGATCGCCAGGCTGATCAGCCCATAGCGGACGACCGGCCATCTCCGGCCCGGCAGATAGCCGGTGGACGGATCGTCTTCCAGGAATTGCGGCGCAGCTTTGCTGGCGCGTTTCGAACTCTTTGCCACTTTAACTTCCCACCCGGCGACAACCCAAGTCATGCGATTGTCATATAATTGTCACGCAAAGCTAGCGCCTGTGGCGGAAATAAGAAGAGCCAGCAAACGATTCGTGAGCGGTTTTCATCAGGAGTGATCGCCAAAAAGCCTTTTGGAACAGGCACTCGGCGCACGGCTCGAAGCTGGCACCGGGTTGAACCGGGCTTGACTTGGCGGCCTGCCTTGCGCCACAGGCAGGGAAAATTCGTGTTATCAGGCAAGTAAAACCAGTCTTCGGGAGCCCTCGCATGGCCGTCGCATTCACCTTTCCGGGACAAGGCAGCCAGGCTGTCGGCATGGGCAAGGATCTCGCCGACGCCTTTCCCGAGGCGCGCAGGGTCTTCCAGGAAGTCGACGACGCGCTCGGCGAAAACCTGTCGAAGTTGATCTGGGAAGGTCCGGAAGAAACCTTGACGCTGACGGCCAACGCGCAGCCGGCGCTGATGGCGGTGTCGCTGGCGGCGGTCAGGGCGCTGGAAGCGCGCGGTTTTTCGCTGAAGGACAAGGTCGCCTATGTCGCCGGCCATTCGCTGGGCGAATATTCAGCCCTAGCCGCCGCCGGTTTTGTTTCCGTTGCCGATGCCGCCCGGCTGCTGCGCATCCGCGGCAACGCCATGCAGGCGGCGGTGCCGGCCGGCGAGGGCGCCATGGCGGCGATCATCGGACTGGAGCAGGCGGATGTCGAAGCCGCTTGCACCGAGGCCGCGCAAGGGGCTGGCAAGGTCTGCCAGATCGCCAACGACAATGGCGGCGGCCAGCTGGTCATCTCCGGCGCCAAGGCCGCGGTCGAACTTGCGGCGAAACTGTGCACCGAAAAGGGCGCCAAGCGGGCGCTGATGCTGCAGGTCTCGGCGCCCTTCCATTCGGCGCTGATGGCGCCGGCGGCGAACGTCATGCGCGAGGCTCTCGCCGGTGTGGCGAAGCATGCACCGGCGGTGCCCGTGCTGTCCAACGTCACCGTGACCCCGACCGGCGATCCCGACGAGATCGCGCGGCGCTTGGTCGAGCAGATAACCGGCCGCGTGCGCTGGCGTGAAACTGTGGAATGGTTCGGCGCCAATGGCGTTGCAACGCTTTACGAGATCGGCGCCGGCAAGGTGCTGTCGAGCCTGGCACGGCGTATAAACCGCGACATCGCTACCGCGTCGGTCGGCACATCGGCCGATGTCGAGGCGGCGCTGGCCGCACTTGCATAATCCACTGGCGATTTGACCCCACCCGTGTGAAGGGTGTTTCCCTCAGATCAGGAGACGAAAATGTTCGAACTGACCGGCCGCAAGGCGCTCGTCACCGGCGCATCGGGAGGCATCGGCGAGGCGATTGCCCGCGTGCTGCATGCGCAAGGCGCCATCGTTGGGCTGCATGGCACCCGCGTCGAGAAACTGGAGACTTTGGCAGGCGAACTCGGCGATCGGGTCAAACTGTTCCCGGCCAACCTGTCGAACCGCGATGAGGTCAAGGCGCTTGGCCAGAAGGCGGAGGCCGAGCTCGAAGGTGTCGATATCCTGGTCAACAATGCCGGCATCACCAAGGACGGGCTGTTCGTGCGCATGTCGGACGCCGACTGGGATACGGTGATGGAGGTCAACCTGACTGCTGTGTTCAGGCTGACCCGCGAACTCACCCATCCGATGATGCGCCGCCGCCATGGCCGCATCATCAATATCACCTCGGTGGTCGGCGTAACCGGCAATCCCGGCCAGACCAATTACTGCGCCTCCAAGGCCGGCATGATCGGCTTCTCCAAATCCCTGGCGCAGGAAATCGCTACCCGCAACATCACCGTCAACTGCGTCGCCCCGGGCTTCATCGAATCGGCGATGACCGACAAGCTCAACGACAAGCAGAAAGAGGCGATCATGGCGGCGATTCCGACGCGCCGCATGGGCACGAGCGTTGAAGTGGCGTCCGCCGTTGCCTACCTCGCCTCCAACGAGGCCGCCTACGTCACCGGCCAGACCATCCATGTCAACGGCGGCATGGCCATGATTTGACGGATACAGCGGGGCTGTGAAAAGAGACCATTTCGCCTTGGACCTCCGCCATTTTTCGTGTAATGCGGCCCGCAACCCGGCGGTTCGGGCAAAAACCGGTCTGTAGCCGTTGCGTTTCCGGCAGGACCATCTTTCAGCTTGATTAGCGGCATTCTGCCCGCTAACGAAGACAGACAAACAAAAGACGAGGATGCCCCAAATGAGTGACACCGCAGAGCGCGTCAAGAAGATCGTCATCGAGCACCTTGGCGTCGATGCCGACAAAGTGACGGAGCAGGCGAGCTTCATCGATGATCTGGGCGCCGACAGCCTCGACACGGTCGAACTCGTCATGGCGTTCGAAGAAGAATTCGGCGTCGAGATTCCCGACGACGCGGCCGAGACCATCCTGACCGTCGGCGACGCGGTTAAGTACATCGACAAGGCTTCGGCCTGACGCTTTCAGCAGTCATCACCGGGGAGGACCTGCGATGAGGCGTGTCGTCGTCACGGGCCTTGGGTTGTTGTCGCCGTTCGGCATGGGCTTTGAGCACAGCTGGAAGGAACTTCTGACCGGCCGCAGCGCCGCCAAACGCATCACCGAGTTCGAGGTGGAGGATCTTGCCTGCAAGATCGCCCACGTCGTCCCGCGTGGTGACGGCAGCAATGCCACCTTCAATCCCGAGGCCGTGCTCGAGCCGAAGGAATTGCGCAAGATCGGCGACTTCATCCTGTACGGGATTGCCGCCGCCGACGAGGCGCTGAAGGATTCCGGCTGGGAGCCCAAAACCCACGAAGAGCAATGCGCCACCGGCGTGCTCATCGGTTCGGGTATTGGCGGCATCGAGGGCATCGCCGAGAACGCGATGATCCTCAAGGAGCGCGGTCCGCGCCGCATCAGCCCCTTCTTCATTCCGGGCCAGATCATCAATCTCGTCTCCGGCCAGGTTTCGATCCGGCACGGGCTGAAAGGCCCGAACCATGCCGTCGTCACGGCCTGTTCGACCGGCGCGCACGCCATTGGCGATGCGGCCCGGCTGATCATGTGGGGCGATGCCGACGTCATGGTCGCCGGTGGCGCCGAAGCGCCGGTGACGCGGCTGTCGATCGCTGGCTTTGCCGCTTGCCGGGCTCTGTCGACCGACCGCAATGACGCGCCGCAGACGGCGTCGCGTCCCTATGACCGCGACCGCGACGGCTTCGTCATGGGCGAGGGCGCCGGTGTTGTGGTGCTGGAAGAACTCGAGCACGCCAAGGCGCGCGGCGCCAAGATTTATGCCGAGGTAACCGGCTACGGCCTCACCGGCGATGCCTATCACATCACCGCACCCGCGGAGGATGGCGACGGGGCTTTCCGTTGCATGACTGCGGCGTTGAACCGGGCCAAGCTTACGCCCGCGGATATCGACTACATCAACGCGCACGGCACTTCGACCATGGCCGACACGATCGAGCTCGGCGCGGTCGAGCGGCTTGTCGGCAATGCCGCGTCGAAGATTTCGATGTCGTCGACCAAGTCGTCGATCGGCCATCTTCTGGGCGCGGCGGGTGCCGCCGAAGCGATCTTTTCGATCCTCGCGATCAGGGACAACGTCGCGCCGGCGACCATCAACCTCGACAACCCCGAGCGCGAAACCGCGATCGACCTGGTGCCGAACAAGCCTCGCTCCCGCCAGATCGACGTGGCGTTGTCCAATTCCTTTGGTTTTGGCGGCACCAACGCCTCGCTTGTGTTCCAGCGCTACAATGGCTGATCGTCCGGCTGCCGGACGAAGCTTCGGCGTGCCGTCAATTTTGCCATATTCGCCCCTACTCTGCCGCAGGGGATTCGTTGGGCGATCAAACGGTAGGGCAAGATGAACACAAATCCGTCGGGCAACGGAGAATTCGGGCAAAGGCCGGCGAACACCGGGCCGATCGTGCCGAAGACAGCCAGCGAGGCCTTGCGGCCGGAAGCCGGAACGCCGCCGCCGAAGCGCTCGCGCGCTTCGCGCAGCCAGGTCGTCGTGTTCATGAACTTCGTTATCTCCTTGGTGATGCTGATGGTTCTGGCGGCGGGCGCGGCGCTTTACTTCGGCAAGCAGGAATTCACAGAAGCTGGTCCCTCGGCCAATGGCGACACCTTCCTGGTCAAGCCGAACACCGGCGTCGCGGACATCGCCGACCAGCTTGAGCGCCGCGGACTGATCAGCGACGCCCGCGTCTTCCGCCTTGGCGTGCGTGCCTTCGGCAACGATTCGGCGCTCAAGGCCGGCGAATATGAGATCAAGCCCCGGGCATCCATGCGCGACATCATGGAGCTTCTGAAGAGCGGCAAGTCGGTGATGTATTCGCTGACCATTCCGGAAGGGCTGACGGTTGACCAGGCCCTGCAGCGTATCGCCGACGAACCCGCCTTGAGCGGCGACATGCCGGCGAAAACGCCCCCCGAGGGCAGCCTTGCCACCGACACGCTGCGCTTCACGCGCGGCGCGACGCGCCAGCAGATGATCGACAAGCTGGTGGCAGATCAGAAGAAGCTGGTCGACGAGGTATGGCAGCGGCGCGCGCCGGACCTGCCGCTCGCCAATATCGAGGACTTCGTCACCTTGGCTTCCATTGTCGAGAAGGAAACCGGCAGGGGTGATGAGCGTTCGCGCGTCGCCGCCGTCTTCCTCAACCGGTTGGCCAAGGGCATGCGCCTGCAATCCGATCCGACCATCATCTATGGTCTGTTCGGCGGCAAGGGAAAGCCCGCCGACCGCCCGATCTACCAGTCGGATATCCAGAAGCAGACGCCCTACAACACCTATGTGATCAATGGTCTGCCGCCGACGCCTATCGCCAATCCGGGCCGTGCCGCGCTCGAGGCCGTGGCCAATCCGTCGAAGACCGACGATCTTTATTTCGTCGCCGACGGCACCGGCGGGCATGTTTTTGCCGCGACGCTCGACGAGCACAATGAGAACGTCGCCCGTTATCGTGCGCTGCAGAAGAAGCAGGCCGATGACGCGGCCAAGGCTGCTGCCGCTGGTACCAATGGCGCTGCCGACAAGCCTGCTGGCGACAAGCCTGCCGATGGCAGCGACGGCACCGGTGGCGACACTGGCGATGCCGGCGGCGATGCGGGCGATGCCCAGTAAGATAAAAAAGGCGTTGCCCGGAACGCGGCAGCCTGACATTTGAAAGAAACGCCACGCGTCCGATTTCGACGCACCCACGGCGTGGTCATTTTTAAGCGGCACTTGCCCCTGTCCGGAAAGCTGGTTTGGGGTGATGCGCCAGGGGTGTGCAGGCGACATGAATTTGCAGAGCATGACCGGATTTGCGCGTGCCGTCGCCGAACATGACGGCACCTCGATCGCCTGGGAGGTCAAGTCCGTCAACGGCAAGAGCGTCGAGGTGCGGCTGCGGCTGCCGCAGGGTTTCGAACGGCTGGAGCCGGCGGTGAGGCAAACGCTGCAGAAGCGTTTCGCCCGAGGCAATTTCCAGGCGACGCTGACCATCGGCCGCGCCGCCGGTGCGCAGGCGCAACCCGTCGTCAACGAGGCGTTTCTGAAAGACCTTGCGGGTCTCGCCAAGCGGCTGCAGGAACAATTCGGCGTTGCTGCCGCGACGGCTGACGGGTTGCTGTCGCTGCGTGGCGTGCTCGACATTCCTGAAACCGTGGAAACCGAAGAGGCGCGCGCCGCGCTCGACACCGCCATCATGGCTGCGCTCGACGTGGCGCTGAAAGGGCTGGAGCAGGCAAGGCAAGGCGAGGGTGCGGCCCTGGCTTTGCTGCTGTCCGGCCATATCGACGCCATCGAGGCACTGACGCTGCGCGCGGAGGCGGATCCGTCACGCGAGACGGCGGCGATCCGTGAACGCATCGCCGAGCAGGTCAGGCTGCTGATGGACGCTTCCGCCAATCTGGATGCGAGCCGGCTGCACATGGAGGCGGCGTTCCTCGCCACCAAGGCTGATATTCGCGAAGAGATCGACCGGCTGAAAACGCATGTCGCATCTGGCCGGACCCTGCTTGGGGGCGGCGGCCCCATCGGCCGCAAGCTCGATTTTCTGGCACAGGAATTTAACCGCGAATCGAATACGTTGTGCTCGAAGTCGAACGCCGCAGCCGTCACAGCGATCGGGCTGGAGCTGAAGGCCGTGGTCGACCAGTTTCGTGAACAGGTCCAGAATCTGGAGTAGCCGATGGTTGCCAAGGAACCGATGGTTCCCAGGGATTTGGGTTCCCGCATCCGCCGCCGGGGGCTGATGCTTGTGCTGTCGTCGCCATCGGGCGCCGGCAAGTCGACGATCGCGCGCAACCTCCTGGAAAGCGATTCCAGCCTCGAACTGTCGGTCTCGGTCACCACAAGGCCGCGCCGCGGCTCGGAGATCGAGGGTGTTCACTACCATTTCCGCACCATGCGCGAGTTCGAGCGGCTGCGCGATTCCGATGCGCTGCTCGAGTGGGCGGAGGTGCATGGCAATTGCTATGCGACACCGCGCGAGCCCGCCGAACTGGCGCTGGCGCAAGGCCGCGACATGCTTTTCGACATCGACTGGCAAGGCGCACAGCAGCTCAAGGAGAAGATGCGCGCCGACATCGTTTCGATCTTCATCCTGCCGCCGTCGATGAAGGAATTGAAGGCGCGGCTGAAGCGTCGCGCCGAGGACCAGGAAGCGGTGATCGAGACGCGGCTGAAGAACGCCCGCAACGAGATCGAGCACTGGAAGGAATACGATTTCGTCATCGTCAATGACGATCTCGACCGCGCCTTCGCCGAAGTGCGCGGCATCGTCGTCGCCGAACGATTGCGGCGCGACCGCCGGCCCGGTCTGTTCGATTTCGTCTCCGGTTTGCTGGACGAGAAGACCGTCTAACCGGCTCAGGGCGCCATGCCGTCGGCCAGGATCAGATGTCGGCTGAGCGCGGCGTCGCGCACATCCAGTGCTGCAGCATACTCGGCCGATGCGTACCAGCGCCGTGCCTGCTCAATATCAGGAAATTCGACGACGATCAGCGGTGTGGGATGCCACTCTCCCTCCAGCGTCTCCACTTGGCCGCCGCGTACGAGGTAGCGTCCACCATAGTGGGCGATGGAAGCCGCGGCACGCGAGCGGTACGTCTGGAATGCCTCTTGGTCGCGGATCGTGACATCGGAAATGATATAGGCAGGCATTTGGCTTCTCCGGCAGTCTCACCAGCCTATCTATGCCGCTAACGTCACGATTCCAGGGCTGCCTGTGCTAAGCCGCATTGGTCAGTCGCACAAATTCCTCGACGCTGAGCGTTTCGGCGCGCCGGGTCGGATCGATGCCCGCGCGTTCGAGCAGGGGCTCGCCGCCCAGGCTTTTCACACTCTGCCGCAGCATCTTCCGGCGTTGGCCGAAGGCGGCTTCGGTGACGCGTCCGAGTTTTTTCACATCAGCGGGCAGGGGCGTCGCACGTGGCTCCAGATGCACCACCGACGAGGTGACCTTGGGCGGGGGTGTGAAGGCCTGGGGTGGCACGTCGAAGGCGATCCTGGCCTGCGTGCGCCAGCCGGCCAACACGCCGAGCCGGCCATAGGCATCGCTGCCGGGTGCTGCGACGATGCGCTGGGCCACCTCACGCTGGAACATCAGCGTCATCGAGGCGTAGAAAGGCGGCCAGTCCGGGACCGTCAGCCACCGCACCAGCAACTCGGTGCCGATGTTGTAAGGCAGATTGGCCACGATCCGCACCTGACCGCCGTCTTGGGCAGCCGAGGAGGCGAGGGCGGCAAAGTCGGTCTTCAGCGCGTCGCCGGAAATCACCTCCAGCCGGCCGGGATAATGAGCGGAGACTTCGGCAAGGGCAGCCAGGCAGCGTTCGTCGCGTTCGATGGCGACGACCCGGCGGGCGCCGTTGGAAAGCAGCGCCCTTGTCAGGCCGCCGGGCCCTGGACCAACCTCGATCACCGCGGTGTTTGTCAGATCGCCTGCGCTGCGTGCGATCTTGCCGGTCAAATTGAGGTCGAGCAGAAAATTCTGGCCAAGCGCCTTTTTCGCCTGCAGCCCATGGCGCTCGATGACGTCGCGCAGCGGTGGCAACCCATCGATGCTCATGCGTTCGAACCCGAAACGGCAGCGCTCATGCGGCCACGGCCTTTGCGTCGGTGTCGGCGAGCTTTCTGGCGAGCTTCAGCGCCGCGATCAGACTGTCGGGCCGTGCAACGCCCTTGCCCGCGATATCGAAGGCGGTGCCATGGTCGGGCGAGGTGCGGATGAAGGGCAGGCCAAGCGTGACGTTGACCGCCTCGTCGAAAGCCAGCGTCTTGGCCGGGATCAATGCCTGGTCGTGATACATGCAAAGTGCTGCGTCATAGCCTGCCCGCGCCCGGGCATGGAACAGCGTGTCGGCCGGCAGCGGGCCGAAAGCATCGATGCCTTCGGCACGCAGGATGTCGACTGCCGGGCGCACGATACGCTCATCCTCCAGGCCCATGGAACCGCCTTCGCCGGCATGCGGATTGAGGCCGGCAATGGCAAGCCTCGGCCTGGTGATGCCGAAGCGGTTGGCGAGGTCGGCCGCGGTGATGCGCGCGGTCGCGACGATCAGTTCGGTGGTCAGGGCCTTTGGCACCTCGGCCAGGGCGATGTGGATGGTGACGGGAACCGTGCGCAGGTCAGGGCCTGCCAGCATCATGACCGGCATTGCCTCGACACCACTATGCCGCGCCGCCAGATGCGCCAGATACTCGGTGTGGCCGGGAAAGCGGAACCCTGCGTCGTAGAGCGGCTTCTTGGCGATCGGGCAGGTGACCACGGCGGCGGCGTCGCCGGCAAGGCAGGCGGCGACAGCGCGGTCAATGGCCTCGACGGTGCCGGCCGCATTGGCCGGATCCGGCCGGCCGGGGCTGTCAATGAAATGGGCCGCCAGTGGAACGATGGGCAAGGTATGGGTGAAAACCTGCGCCGCTTGCACTGGCGTTGTCTCGACGATCGGCACCGACACGCCCAGCTGCCTCGCCCGCGAGGCGATCAGCGCCGGATCGGCCAAAAGATAGAAGGCGGGCACGCCGGCTGCCTCGCGCGCCAGGAAGGCGGCGATGGCGATTTCGGGGCCGATGCCGGAGGGATCGCCGACGCTCAGCGCCAGCGCGGTCATCGCGCTCTTCACGTCAGCGCTTGACGATACGGGCTTTCGCCTTCAGCTCGTCGACATATTTCTTGCTCAGATCGTCGGCCGCCTTGTCGTTGGAGCCTTCGCTTTGGAACACCATCTGAGCCGTCTTGTCGTCTGACACTTCGCGCGATGAGCAGATGCCGATGAATTCGACGCCGCGCTCGGTTTCGCGTGTGACCGTGGCGCCACCGACCTTGGTCGCCTTGATCTGCTCGGCCCAGTCCGGCGGCAATTGCGGCGCCAGCACCCGGCCCAGATCGCGAACGGTGACGTCGATGAGGCCCTTGGCGAATTCGCGCGTCGTGTTGCAGCCGTTGAAGCGGGCACGCATGGCATCGGCCTCGCGCTTGCGCTTGGCCAGCGTCGCGCTGCGTTCGGCGGCCGGTACGACGAAGATGACCTGCTGCAGCATGTACTCGGTGGCGCTTGGTTTGGCCCCGCCCTTATCGAGCATGCGCCGGACCGCGTCCTGTTCGGTCACGCTGCCGCCTTCGCCGGAATGGTAACGCGCACTCAAGGCCTGGTTCCAAGCCATCTGGGCGCGGATGAACTCCTTGAAATGGTCCTTGCCGACGCCGGATTTCTCCATCACGCCATCAAGCTGGCTGAGCTGCATCTTGTTGTTGGTGGCAAAGCGCTGATAGGCCGCCTCGACCTGGGCGTCGCTGATGCGGATGCCAAGCCGTTTGGCTTCGGCAAGGCGCAGCGTCTGGTCGATCATCTCCTGGGCGGCATCGCCCTTCTTGCGCTGCAGCTTCAAAAAGGCGGCGCGGTGCGCGATATCGCCTGACGTGACGGGTATGTCGTTGACGACGTATTTGATCTCGCTGGCAAAAGCCGGCGGCGTCATGACGGTCATCGACACGGATGTCGCCGCCACAAGCAGCGCGAACCCTGCTGAAAAGAGGTATTTCCTCATCATTAGCATCCCAATTCTATCCCGGTTCCGCCCAATTTCGTCCTCTCCCGGGTGCGCGAATCCGTGCCAGCCCTATGCGGCGAAACGATGTCTCGCCGGCTACTGGATGGTGTCGATTGCGCTGGTCGACGAGCCGAAGTCGCCGAGGGTGCGGAACGACAGGTTGAAGCCGATGCTCTGCGTCACTTCCCTGGTGTTCAGGTCACGCGACTGCGAGTACGTCATCAGATAGGTGAAGCAGGAATCGTTGTAGGCGAAGCCGACCCCATCCTTGACCAGCAGGCTTTCCTGCAGATCATAGGTTCCTGTCCCGAACACGCGCCAGTTCTGGGCAAGATGCGTCGATGCACCCAGCGTGACCTCGTGACGGTCAGTGGTGAAGCCGTACAGCGGCTGGGCCTGGATGAAGGCATATTTAGCGCTGAGCGACACCGGCAGGCCTGAATAGGCGGCCTTGAACTCGGCGCGGCGCATCTCGAAGGTCTGTTCGTCGAAGCGGCCGCTGACGGAGGCTGCAAATCCGTTCGGGCTGTTGACACCAAACAGGCCGACATAGTCGGACTTGGTGGTCTGAAGGCCCGAATAGGCGCCGACATTGACCAGATCCGGCTCGGCGAAGGAGTTCTCGCCGCCAATCTGATAGGACTGGCCGAAAATGGCATTGGTGCCCCAGCCGTTGATATAGGAGCCGGAATAGCGGACGCCGACATTGGCGCGCGAACCGCCTTCGATGCGGTCGTAACCGGAGAACTTGTCGCGCTCGAAGAGCGTGGTCGCGTCGAACACCATGCTCTGGGCGTCTTCATTCGGAACGGCGAGGCCACCGACATACTGTTCGTTGGGACGCAGAAATACTTGCGCCATCGGCTCGATGACATGGCTCGATCCGCTGGCCAGCGAAAACAGCATCGGCCAACGCATTTCGAGCCCGACGGTTGCCATGTAGCGGGCGAACGACGAACGCATATCGGCGCTGGCATTAATATCTGGGTTGGCCGCCATGTGGTTGATGGCATCGAGCGAACCTGATGACGCGTTGAGATAGTCGACATCGCCCTGCAGCGCCAGCAACGGTGTCAGCACCAGCCCGTCATCGCTGACGAACGACCGCTTCCACTCGGTCTCGGCAGTGAGACGGCCGGATTCGCCTTCAATGCCGCGCACGCGCTGCACAGGCGTGCTAGCGTCGTATGGGGTGTTGAAAGTCTGATCAAGTTCACCGCGGCGCAGGACCCGCGTGTTGACGTTGAGCGACAGCTGGCCGCCGGCCAGCGGCGCGTCGGGGATATAGGCGTAGTCAAGCGACGGCAGAACCCATGGCTGCTGGTTGCTGCGCGCGGCGATATTGCTGTTGAGTGTATTTTCCTGCACGTCGAAGTGCATGGCGCGCACATCGAAGTAGTTGCGGCCATTGAGACCTGTCAGGTAGACCGTCGACTGATGGACGCCGGCATTGTACTTGTCGATGTTGTAGGTGCTCGAGAAGTCCTTGTCGGTCTGCAGCAGCACGTCCCAGCCGAAGTTCCAGCGTTCGTTGATGGCGAACTGGCCTTGCGTGCCCATCATGCCGCGGAATTTGTTGGGATCGCCCGCCGCGCCCGAATCGACGTTGCGCCCGGCGCTGTCGATGAAGGCGTCCGGATCCCGCTGCTGGATTCCGGCGATCTTCAAACTGTATGCGCCATTGTTGAAGCGCTGGCGCCACTCGGCCTCTCCGAGGAAGCCCTGCTTGGTGTAGCCGCTTCCCGTCACCGTCAGGTCATAAGTCGGCGAAAGGGCGAAATAATAGGGAACCTTGACGCTGTATCCCAGGTGGCTGTTGTAGCTGATCCCCGGGATCAGGAAGCCGCTCTTGCGCTTCACCGTCGGGTCGGCGATCTCGAACGCCGGCAGGTAGGCGAGCGGAAAGCCGAAGAATTCGAAATTCGCATTCTCGAAGCGAACCGTCTTCTTCTCGCCGTTCCAGATGATCTTCCTGGCCTTCACGCGCCAGGTCGGTGCCTTGTCGGGCTTGTCCTCGCATGGCTCGCAGGCGGTGTAGACACCATTGTGGAATGTGGTCAGCACGCCGCCCATGCGCTCGGCGCTTTCGGCGGCGAAATAGGCCTTGTCGATGGTTTCAACGCGCAGCGCGTTGACGAAACCGTCGGCGAAATCGTCGGTGATGTCGATATGCTGCGAATTGATCTTGGTGCCGTCGCTGTTGACGATCTCAACATTGCCGGTGGCAACCATCCGCTTGGTGTTGCGGTCATATACGACCTTCTGGGCGACGAGGCGGTTGCCGCCATAGTCGATCTGCACGCCGCCAACGGCGGTCACCGTCTGGTTGTCGTTGTTGTACTCCAGTGTGTCGGCCGCCAGCAGCATCTGCGAGCCGGATGGCACGTTGGTCGCCATCTTGCCGACTTCCTGCGCGAACGCAGGCAATGGCACGGCGCTGGCAAGCAGGCACGCCAAGGCGCTCGCCGCATAGAGGCGCGCCAGATTGGCCTGCCTGTTGCTGGGCAAAAACGCCTCCCTCACTAGCCGTCTTCCTTGTATAGCAGGAAAGTCACCCCGAAGAACATAGCTACCACGACCGGCACCCAGGCGGCTATGGCGGTCGGCACGAACCCCGCCACGCCGAATGCCTTCACCAGCACCGAAACGACATAAAGCAGAAACCCGGCAACGACGCCACCCAGAATCATCGTTGCCGATTGTCCCATCCTCGCAAATCGCATTGAAACTGTTGCCGCAATCAGCGTCATGGCGACGAGGAGGAACGGCAACGCCACCAGCGAATCAAACTGCATGGCAAACGCATTTGCCTTGAGGCCGAAGGAACGGGCAACCTCGATTTTTCCAGGCAGGTCGTAGAACGGAATGGTCTCCGGTCGCGCCAGTCGCTCCTGCACGAATTCGGGCTTCAGATTGGTCGGCACACGATCGCTTGCCGCAGGCTGGATGGTGCCGTTCCTGAAGGTCTTCACATCCTGCAAATCCCAATAGCCATCCCGCAGGTAAGCACGCGCGGCATCCTTGCGCTCGACGATGTTGCCTTGCTGGTCGAGGACGAAAAAGACGGCGTCGGACATCTCCAGACCCTGGTTGAGGATGGCCCGCGCGCCGATGATGGTGTCGCCGGTGCCGGTTTTCTGGCGAATCCAGGGGGCGGCATCGGCCGAAACCGTATTTGATTTGCCGGAGCGCAACTGCGTCTCGATCTGCTCGGACAGAGAGAAGGCGTGCGCGGCGAGCGGGTTGATGAGCCCGACCGATACAAAGCCGAACAGCAAGGCTCCGATGCAGCATGGCAAAAGGAATTGCCAGGCGGAAACGCCGGCGGACCGCGCGATGACCAGCTCGTAGCGGCGGTTGAGCGAAACCAGTGTCGCCATTGCCGAGAACAGGCCGACAAACGGCACCGTCTGCAGCATGATCATCGGCATGCGAAGGCCCGAAATGGCCACCGCCGTTCCGTAGGTGAAGCCGGGCAGGCCGGTGGTGCGGCCGGACAGCTCGGTGAAATCGATCAGGAACACCAGCGCCAACAGGCCCAGGAAGAACCAGATCGTGATCGTGACGTAGCGGAAGAAGAAGTAACGGCCCAGCGTCCAGCCCATCAGCCGATCTCCTGGCCTGAAGTGCCGCGCCTGGACCAACGCAGCTTGAGGGCGTTCCAACCGTCACCGACGCGGCCGGCCAGGTTCGTCATCCAGTCCGCCCAGGCCACCGGCAGTTCCATGGTCCGGTTGGAGACGATGAACCAGATCGCCACTGCGGAAGCCACTATGGGCACGCCATAGACCATGTAGGCATATTGCGGCACTTCATCGGCCTTGCTTGCGGCAAAGAAACCCAGCCAGCGCACGAACAGCGATATGGTGATGGCCGTGATCAAAGGATTGACGCGCGCCTCGCGATGCGAGCGCGCGTCGCCGGCAACCGCGAGGGCGATCAGCGCGAACACCATGGAATACAGCCATTCCGAAAATCGTTGGTCGATCTCGGCCCGGTACTCCTGGGGGTTCTGCTGATAAAGCTTGTCGTTGACGTTGGGATTGAGCAGGTACTGGGTGGTCTGGTCCTTCGGCAGCAGCGTCACTTCGGAGGCCGCCGCCATGAAGGCCGACATGTCGAAGGCATAAGACGTGAACCGGATGACACTGAGGTCGCCGGTCAGCGTTTTGCGGTGGATGACGCCGTCATTCATCATCAGCACCTTTTCGCCGCCGCGTTCGACGACGCTGCCGGTCTTGGCGTAATAGACGAGATTGACGCCTTCCTCGCGCGAATCGGCGACGAAGATGCCGCCCAGCTTGTTATTGGGAAGCCGCTCGCCAATCTGCAGGAACAGCCCGTCCTCGATCTTGCGGAAAGTGCCTTCCTGGATGATCAGCGACAACAGATCGGCGCGCGACTCGGCCACCAGGGCGCGGTTCTTCTGCCGTGCATAGGGGTCGATGCCATTGTCGACGGCAAAGGAAAAAACGCTGGCTGCGAGCGCCAGCAGCATGATTGGCCGCACGATCGTCCAGCGCGAGGCGCCGGCGGCGTTGACGACGGCCAGTTCGGAATCTGAATTCATGACACTGAGTGTCTGGGCGACCGCCACCACCAGCGCGAAAGGCACGACGATCGGGATGATCGAGGGAAGAATGAGGGCGGCGACCTCGAAAAAGGTCAGCGACGACTGGCCGCTGTCGGTAACCAGGTCGATCTTGGCCAGCACCTGCGTGGTCCACACGATGGCCAGCGTCCAGACCAGCGCTGCCAGGAAGACCACGAAAGCGCGGCGCATGATGTAGCGTTCAACGACCTTCATGAAGGCTTTACTCGATTTTCTCGAACGGCATCATGCCACCACGCTAAGGGTAGCCGCCCGGCGGCGCCCGCACAACTGGCTCCGATAGGCTCGATCAGGCAGGCACTCCGGTTCCCGTCCCACGTCGCGTGCCGCAATGGACCGGAGTGTCGGAGGGAATGGATAAGAAAGGGAAAACATCGATGGTTAACAACAGGTTGCGGCATGAAGCGGGGCCGTGCCGCGACGAATCGCCATCGATTCCACGTGTCATATGGGTAGCCATTTCGGCAAAGTCTTGCCAAATGCCGGAAAACGACCAAATGTCGCGGATCGCTTCGAACCGCTTCGCTTACCATCGCGCAATCCCCGAAAGCAGGACATGATGAATCCGAGACCGTCGATCGCCTTTGCAAAATTCGCAGCGCCTCAGACGGCGGCAAGCAGAAAGGGCACGGTCTTCGTGCTGTCGGCGGATGACGGCGGCCTGAGCGGCGCGGCCATGGCTTACGATCCCGGCAAGACGCTGGAACGGGCCTTTCCGGTGGCCGAGTTCACCGGCAAGTTCGCCGGCGTCGTCGAGATTCTGGCACCAGAGGGAACGTCACTCGACAGGCTGGTCGCGGTCGGTGCCGGCAAGGCGGCGGGGCTCGATGAACATGCCTGGCTGAAACTGGGCGGTACCATTGCAGCGGCGTTGCGTAAGGCAACCGACGTTTCGGTGGTGCTCGACCTGGTCGGCGCTTCGGCGGATGGCAAGGATGCCGCCAACCTTGCGGCGGGCATTCTCCTGCGCAGCTATTCCTTCGACAAGTACAAGACCAGGAAGGACAAGGATGACGCGAAGGCCGATCCGAAGAAGCCGGTCAAGGTAACCATCCACACCGCCGATCTGGCAGGCGCCAAGAAGGCCTTCGCGGATGCCGAGGCGGTGATCGACGGCGTGCTTCTGGCGCGCGACCTCGTCAACGAACCGGCAAATATACTGGGACCGATCGAGTTCGCGGCCCGTGCCAAGGAACTCGAGACGCTCGGCGTCAAGGTTGAGATCCTGACCGAAAAGGAGATGAAGAAGCTTGGCATGGGCTCGCTGCTCGGCGTCGCGCAAGGCTCGCCACGTGGCGCGCGCATGGCCGTCATGCAGTGGAGCGGCGGCAAACCCAAGGACAGCCCGGTCGCCTTCGTCGGCAAGGGCGTCACCTTCGACACCGGCGGCAATTCGATGAAGCCGGCATCGGGCATGGAGGACATGAAGGGCGATATGGGGGGTGCCGCGGCGGTCACCGGGCTGATGCACGCCTTGGCCGCGCGCAAGGCGAAAGCCAATGTGGTTGGCATCATCGGCCTGGTCGAAAACGCCGTCGATGGCCATGCCCAGCGCCCCGGCGACATCGTCACGTCGATGTCGGGCCAAACCATAGAAGTGCTCAACACCGACGCCGAGGGCCGCCTCGTGCTGGCCGACGCGCTGTGGTACTGCAACGACCGCTTCCAGCCGAAATTCATGGTCAATCTGGCGACGCTGACCGGCGCCATCATGGTCGCGCTCGGCCTGCATTATGCCGGCCTGTTCTCCAACAATGACGAACTGGCGGAAAGGCTGGCGGCGGCGGGGCAGGCGACGCAGGAGCGCCTGTGGCGCATGCCGCTTGGCGCCGAATACGACAAGTTGATCGATTCCAAGAACGCCGACATGAAGAACATCGGCGGCCGCTACGGTGGCGCCATTATCGCCGCACAATTCCTGCAGCGCTTCGTCAAGGACACGCCCTGGGCGCATCTCGACATTGCCGGTACGGCCATGGGTTCGCCATCGAACGAGATCAACCAGTCCTGGGGCTCAGGCTTCGGCGTGCGGCTGCTCGACCGGCTGGTGCGCGATCACTACGAGAGCTGACCTTGATCCATGGCCGACGTGCTGTTCTATCACCTGACCGAATCGACGCTGGAGGATGCGCTGCCGGGCCTGCTCGAGCGCAGCATCGATCGTGGCTGGCGCGCCGTCGTGCAGACCGGCACCGAGGAACGACGCGACGCGCTCGATCAGCATCTTTGGACCTTCCGCGATGATTCTTTCCTGGCGCACGCGACCGATCGAGAGGCTTATCCCGGCGAACAGCCTATCTTGTTGACGACTGGCGATGGCAACCCCAACGAAGCCAAAATAAGATTCCTGGTCGACGGCGCGGTACCGTCAGACCTTGCCGGCTATGAGCGTGCCGTGTTCCTGTTCGATGGCCACGACGCCGCCCAGGTCGAGGCGGCGAGGGGGCATTGGAAGACGATGAAGGACGCGGGCCATGCCGTGACCTACTGGCAGCAGACATCAGACCGCCGCTGGGAGCGCAAGGCTTAACGCCACGCAGGGAACACAGGCCTGAAACGCGTCGCATCGATCCATATCGATGCGACGCGTTTCAACCAGCGATTTGGCGCGGATGATAAGGCTCTATTCTCGTGCCTTGATCCGTTTCTGTTTCCGGCTGACATAATCGCCGTATTTCAATTTCATGAACTCGTCCGCCAGGTTGCGATGCGAGCTCCTGAAGACGTACCAGTCGCCATCCGGTAATTTGCGCTGATAGAGCACCCTGCCGGCCTGGCGATGCTCGAAGCAGGTGAGGGCGTTGGAGTCGCCTCCCGCGCCATGCCATTTCGCCCGGAAGCAAAGCTTGCCTCCGCCAGGAATGAACCAAATACCGTCACCGTAGCCCAGCTTGCCCTTGTCCGAAGTCCAGGCGCTGAACTGACGACGCTGCACGGCAAAATATCCAGCGCCGTTTCGGCCCCAGAGCCACGAGCGGTTCTGATACATCTGGTAGATGCCTTCGTCGGGCATCGCTTCGGCCTGCTTGGCCAGTTCGGCGACTTGTGCCGCTGTCTTGGCTGCTGCTGGAAGCTGGCAAACCAAGACTGCTATGGAACAGGCAAGTGCCGTTCCAATGGAATTCCCCAGTACTCGTTTCACGACCCTACCCCTACGACTCTACGCCACACCCAATTTTTACGCTTGCATTTGCACCCGGTGCACGAGGTCTAGGGCAAGACGTGCTGGGTAACCCGCCAATCGGGCAGCCCATAGCCACCCAACCATGGCCACACTTCCTTCTGGTTGAAGTAGACGACCGACGTCAGGGCTGGAAATTCCGCATAGGACTTGCGGGAATCGGCCGCCCATTGCGACACATATTCCTGCTTCCCTACATAGCCGAGCTCCGCCACCTCGATCGGCTTGTTGAAACCCGCGACGCGGTCATATCCGGGCTTCAGCGTCTCGGCGAACGTACGATCACGCCCCTTTTCGTCGTTGTCTTTTTTCTGCAGGCCGAACACCGACAGGCCGATGACGTCGACGTAGTCGTCGCCAGGGTAGTATTTCTCCAGACCCTCTTCACCCTTGGGTGACCACATGTATTTGGCGGCTGGAGCAGCCTTGCGGCACACATCGACCTCGCGCTTATAGGCGGCGATCCAGTCCTTGGGTGCCCAGTTGGCCCAGGTGAAGCGGCCGTTCTTATCCTCCATTTCTTGCGCCCAGCGAATGGTGACGGGGCTCTTCATGGCCCCCACCAGGTTGCAGATTGCCTGCATGTTTGCGTCATATTTGCCGCTCAATATGCCGTCGCGCAGTTCGTTCGGGGTGATGCGCCAGTCCTTCGACCAGGTCCAAGGCTCGATGGTGATCAAGAGCGACCGGTTTCGCTGAAGAGCGTAGGCATCGGCCAGGGGAAGGCTCGCCAGATCGACGTCTTCCCAAGGCAGGAACAACTCCTCGATGCTGGCGGTCTTGTCGGCGCTGAAGTCGCCGTAAGGATCATAGGATCCAAACGCCGACGCGGCGCTGCTCGTCTGAACGGGATCCGTCGCGGCTGCCGATCCGGCACCCGCTGAAGTCGGCAACGTCGCACTGCCGCCCAAGGCCAACGCGATGGCAAGCGCGCTTACTGCGGTATGTTTCATGATAATCTCCCATGGCTTCGATATCCCGTGGGAATCGAAGCCTCGCCCACGCGTCGACAAGTGATCGACGCAACCATTCAACCCTATCGGCTTATCGGCGGAATCCGCGGGATTTCGGAGCGACTATTGGCGGGAGTGCTACGCACGGATCCCCACCATGAAAATCATCTCTCAAGACGCCGGTACGAGGAGCTCAAGAGAGAAGGTTTCGCCGCGATACTCACAAATTCGCGCCATATTCCGATATATCATCCCAAGCTAATTTAAGAGCCGATCGCGACCAGGAGTCAAGTACAATTAACGGTTGCTTAACCATAATACGCTCGGCATGGTTAACGGGCCGAGCTTGCCGGAATCCGACCGGGCGCGTTTGACTCACCAGCTATTTTCCAACGCTGAAAATTTCACTGGACGTCTATTCCGAAGTCGACCATCGGCCCTCGTGCCGAAAGTTTGGGCTCTCGTTCAAGGGGTTAGGTTAACCAACGCTCAAGAAGCATGGTTAAGGAATATTTAATTTAGTTGACACTAACGGAGCGACGGCCGATTCTGCTGCGGGGATTTAAGGGCCTTGCAGCAGTCGTTGGCTGCAGCCCAAAGTGGCGGCGTGTAAGGGTATGAGTTTAGACGTAGGCATCATCGGCCGTACGAGCACACAGGCGAGGCGGCCCGGGTCGGCTCTGGCCAACGCGGCGCAGAAGGCTCCTTTTCTCGTGCCCGTACTTTCTCCGGCCCAGCAATGGATCCTGCGGGCAGGCTTGGCTTTCTGGTTCGTCACCCTCGGCTTTTTCTGGGTCTGGTGGCTGAAGCCGGAACATATCGAACACATCGGACCATTCACCTTTGCCACGCTCGTGCTGGCCTGGCTGACCTTGATGCCGATGTACTTCCTGCTCAACGTGCACGCGTCACGGAAACCTTCAAAGCTTTACAGTGTCCCTAAGCGTTCGCGGGTCGCGATGGTTGTCACCAAGGCCCCATCGGAACCGTTTGCCGTGGTTGCGCGCACGCTGGAAGCGATGCTGGCGCAGGACTACCCGCATGATACCTGGCTTGCCGACGAGGATCCCTCCGAAGACACGATCGCCTGGTGCAATGCTCACGGCGTGCTGATTTCGACGCGGCGCGGCAGGGAAGACTATCACCGCAAGACATGGCCGCGCCGCACCCGCTGCAAGGAAGGCAATCTGGCGTTCTTCTATGATCACTATGGTTATGAGCGTTACGATTTCGTCGCCCAGATGGACGCCGACCACGTACCGACGCCGACCTATCTCAGGGAAATCCTTTATCCCTTCGCCGATCCCAGGGTCGGCTATGTGTCGGCGCCGAGCATCTGCGACAACAATGCCGCCGAAAGCTGGTCGGCCCGCGGCCGGCTGTTCCCGGAAGGGATGTTCCACGGCCCCTTGCAGTCCGGCCATACCGGCGGCGGGGCGCCGCTTTGCATCGGCTCGCACTATGCCGTGCGAACGAGGGCGCTGAAGCAGGCAGGCGGTCTCGGTCCGGAACTGGCGGAGGATCATTCCACCTCGATGCTGATCAACGCGGCCGGATGGCGCGGCGTGCATGCGATGGATGCCATTGCCCACGGCGACGGCCCGCAAACCTTTGCCGATCTTGTCACCCAGGAATTCCAGTGGTCGCGCAGCCTGATGACAATCCTGCTCGAATATTCGCCCACATACTTTCCCAAGCTGTCGCCGAGGTTGCGGTTCCAGTTCCTGTTCTGCCAGCTCTGGTATCCGCTGTTCGCCGTCTTTGCGCTGTTGATGTACGCAATGCCGATGTATGCGCTGTTCACCGGGCGCAACTTTGCCAATGTCATGTATGCCGACTTCCTCTTCTACTATCTGCCCAACGCCGGCGCCCTGGTTGGCCTTGTAATGATGCTGAAGGCATTCGGCCTCTCGCGGCCGATGACGGCCAAGACGATAAGTTGGGAAGGTACGCTGTTCCTCTTCTTCGCGCGCTGGCCCTGGGTGCTGGCCGGTACGGTGTCGTCGCTGCGCGACTATCTGACGAAGTCTTTCGTAGATTTCCGCGTCACACCAAAGGGCAGTGGCCCAAAGAGCCTGATTCCGCTCCGCGCCTTCTTTCCCTATGTGGTGCTGGCGATCGGTGCGGCGCTGCCCGTCCTGCTCGTTGACCACCCCTTCGACGCCACCGGCTTCTACTGGTTCGCCGCCCTCAACGCTTTCCTCTACGGGCTCCTGGTGTTGGTCATTGTCGTAAGGCATGTCATCGAGAACAGTATCCCGTTGCGTGCGAATGTGACGAAGCTCGCCTTGCAGGCTTCGCTTGCAATGTTGGCGCTCGTCGTGCCGGCGATGGGGTTTTACGACCGTGGCATGGAGGGCGTCTACGGGCTGCAGCAAGGCGCCGGCGGCTTGCGCATCGTACGCGTCGCCTATGTGGTTTCCGGTGCTGGCCAGGGCAATATCGGCACCCGCAACTTCTACTTCGATCCTGGTTGGGAAACGCGGCGCTGACGCCCAGTCTCATCCAACCGTAAAGAGTTCTCCCGAACTGCATCCACCTTGATTGACGGTCTCGATTGCGGGCCAGCGACCTGCTGCAGCTTCAGGCGTGAGCAAATAAGATCAAATTTTAATTATAATAGATCGAGCGCTGAAAGGCGGCACTGACCATGCCGTTTGCGCGAATTTTAATAAGTATCCTCTAATATTCGGGCAATGATGTGAGTGGCAGTTGGCTGTTCACGCGGCGCGGAAGACACCAAAGAAAAATATCTCTGCGTCCAATCGACTTGCATTTATCGACAGGGGATAGATGATGAACAAATTCATGAGGGGTTTGGCTGCCAAGGGCAGAAAAAATGCCTGGTCTATGGCTGCTGTTGCATTGATCTCGATGGTTTCCGGTTGCCAGAGCATGGACGCGACCACGACCGGCTCACTCGCCGGCAAGCCTGCGGTGCATGCGCCAGCCAAGAAGATCCACTACGTCGGGAAGAAGAAGCTGAGTCATGCGTTTAGCCGCAAGCGGCTTATGCAGACGACCAGCGTGACACGCACGACCGAGACTGCCTACGCCGCCTTCGTGCGGCCGCAACGGGCCAGGATCGTCGCGCCGGCGCCAGTGAGGGTTTCTTACCAGCCAGGCAATGGTGGCCCGTTCCTGGGTCATTCCCCCTGGATCTGCGGTCCGAGCGGATTTGGTCAGCGCGCGACTTGCCGCGCGCGCTAGCAAGACTTTCGGTGGGGACTGGAATCCGGGCGCGAGAAGTGAGGCGGCGCGGGGCGCGCCAGCCACCCCTTGCGCCCGGATTTCCATTCGTGCCGATATCAATCGGCAAACGCCCTCCAACCGTCCTCGGGCGGCCTCGTGGCTTGATGTCGAAGTCTCACATCGGCGCGTGTTTGCGGTGGCTTGTTGACCCCTTGGCCTGAAGCGCCGCGCTACGGCGCAAAAGGTTGACATCGGTCTTTGCCCGGCTGTTAATGACCGCAAGCCAAAGCTGCTGACCGCGCGCCCGGGAAACCCGGTGCTGCGTCGATGGGGAGAACGCTCCGAGGTGGCGCGTCCTCGGCCACGATCATGTCGGCGCTAAGCTGGATCGGGATACGAAAGCCGAAATGCGACCGCTGATTGTGCCGACAGTTTGGACCGGATTGCGTCGGCCTCGCACAGAGCCGGAACGCGGCCAGCCTGCCAGGCGCGCCTGGCTTTTGCCCCTGCTGGTCGTTTGTGGCCAGTTGGCGCTTTCTGGAGCGGCTCAGGCGGCCAACGAAAAGAACCCCAAACCTGCGGAAGCCGCCGTGCCGACGGCTTTCGAATTGCAGCTTCTCTACACGGACCGCACATGGCTGTGGAAAGACGGAGCGGCTTATTTTGGACAGATCGGTCGCCCCCTTCGGGCCTGGACGTCGGGGCAGGATTCAGCCTCTGTCGCAGAGGGCAGGTGGCTGGTGACCAAAGACGGCAAGATGTGCATGGACGTTGCCTGGCGGTCCAAGAGCTACAAGGGTAAGCAGCAGCGCACCTGCTACAGCCACCGCATCGTGGGTGGAGCAATTCAGCAACGCAAGGATCCGGATGGGGTATGGTACAGTTTCAAACGAACCCCTGAGGACCCGTCAGACGAGTATCAGAAATTCGAAGTGGGTGACGCCAAGGGCGCGCAGTTCGAGGAGACCCGCAAGCTGATCGATTCCAAGAATTAGGTCGGTTTCAGCCATATTGAGCCGGTGGTGCCTTGCATGAGCGTCGACGCAGTGAGCGATTGTGCGTTTCGCTCCAGGCCCGTCGCGACGGGCTGAGCAACCCCCAAATCCTTCCCTGTTTTGACAGTGCGCTGCTTTGCCGGCGCCTGTCGGGGAACCTGCGAATCGCTTATGGTCAAGCATCAAGCGGTTCTGCTGGGGCAGTAGGCGCGCCGACCGCCGATCGATCGCATTCAATTGCAACTGACGGACGACGAGACGGTGGCCTACCATAGGTTTTTATGAAATTTAATAATTAGTGATGTCTAATGTTCATGCGTGATGTGCGAGGGGTCGCCCGCGTGGCGTAGAAGCGACGAAGGCATGGTATGTCGCAATGCGCCCTTGGCTCATACTGATAACAAGGGACACATGATGAGCAAATCCGCAATGGGCGCATTTGGCCCAAGCAAAAATATAGTATCTATTGTTGCGGCTGTGGCGATGATCTCTGCGGTTGCAGGCTGTCAGGGCCTGGATGCGACCAAAACCGATGCGGTCTTCATCAAGCCTGTGGTCCATCCGGTCCGCGCCAAGCCCGCGGCTCAGCCGGTCTACGCCATGTCCACGGTTCATTCGCTCAGAAGCGATCCTCAGATTCTGATGACGAGCGCGGTACGAACGACTGAAAGTGCCTACGCCTTTACATCGCCGCAGCCGATCAAAGTGCGCACGCCGGGGCCTGTGAAAGTCTCTTTCAATCCGGGCGATGACGGTGCGTTGCTGGGCAGTTCGCCTTACATCTGCAGCCCTAGCGGTTTTGGCCAACTCGCAAGTTGCCACCCGCGCTATCTCTGATCTATCCAGCCGCGACGGATGCGGCCGCCTGGCTTGGCGGCAGTTTCACCGGTTTCGTCTGCAGCCCGAAGAACGGCGCCGCCGTCCTGACGATCGTGTCGATGTCGGAAAGCTGCGGCACAAAGCCAAGATGCGCGCGTGCCTGGCCCGGATCGGCATAGAGCTCGGCCGGATCTCCCGGGCGCCGGACTCTGAAGACGGCCGGAACCGGTCTTGAGGTTATCCGGCTGACCGCCTGTACGATCTCCCTGATGGAAACGCCTCGCCCGGTGCCAAGGTTGACCGCCAGGCTTTGTCCGCCGCCCTCGAGGTGCTGGAGGGCTTTCAGGTGGGCGCGGGCCAGGTCGCTGACGTGGATATAATCGCGCACGCAGGTGCCGTCCGGCGTGTCATAATCGGTGCCGAAGACCTCGATTTCGTCGATCATGCCTGACGCCGCCATCAGCACCCTGGGAACCAGATGCGTTTCCGGTGAATGCCACTCGCCGAGCTCGCCGTCGGGATCGGCACCGCAGGCGTTGAAATAGCGCAGGATCGCAAATTTCATCCCATAGGCGGACGCATAGTCGCCGATGATCTGTTCTCCCATCAGCTTGGTGCGCCCGTAAGGGCTGATCGGATTTTGCGAGGAGGTCTCGCGAATGGGCAGCGCTTCCGGCACGCCGTAGGTTGCGCAGCTGCTGGAGAAGATGATGTTTTCAATGGCGTGCGCGCGTGCCGCGTCGAGCACGGCGATGGTGCCGGTCACATTGGTCGAATAATAATCGGCCGGCTCGCCAACGGATTCCCCAACATAGGCCAGCGCCGCGAAGTGGATGACCGAGGTCGGCCTGTATGTCCCGATCGCCGTTTGCAGCGCATCCCGGTCCCGGATATCGCCGACGACAAGCGGTCCCCAGGCGACGGATTTCCGGTTGCCGCGGCACAGATTGTCGAAAGCCACGGGCAGATAGCCCGCGGCGGCCAGCAGCTTGCAGGTGTGACTGCCGATGAAGCCCGCCCCACCTGTCACCAGGATCGCCGGTCGGCTCATGAAGCCGCGGCCCCCGTGATCATCCGGCTGCCGTAGAGCAGCGTGTCGAAATAGTCGACGGTGTGCGCGAGCCCCTGGGCCAGGTTGATCTTTGGCTCCCAACCGAGATTGTCCCTGGCAAAGGAAATATCCGGTTTGCGCTGCCTGGGATCGTCGACCGGCAATGGCCGGTGCACGATCTTGGATCTGGAGTTGGTGTAGCCGACGACCAGCGTCGCGAGTTCCATGATGGTGAATTCGCCGGGGTTGCCGAGATTGACCGGATGGGCGGGCGCATGCGGTGCATTCATCAGCCGCATGAAGCCCTCGATCAGGTCGTCGGCGTAACAGAAGGAGCGGGTCTGCAGGCCGCTGCCATAGACGGTCAGGTCTTCGCCGCGCAACGCCTGGACGATGAAGTTCGAGACCACGCGCCCGTCATCGGGCTGCATGCGGCGGCCGTAGGTGTTGAAGATTCGGGCAACGCGGATGTCGAGGCCATATGTTCTCGAATAGTCGAAGAACAGGGTTTCGGCCGAACGCTTGCCTTCGTCATAACAGGACCGCGGTCCATGCGTGTTGACGTTGCCGAAATAGCTCTCGGGCTGAGGGTGTACGAACGGGTCGCCGTAGACCTCGGAAGTCGAGGCCTGGAATATCTTGGCATTGTTCCGGCGCGCGAGTTCCAGAAGGTTCAGCGAACCGAGCACACTTGTCTTGAACGTATGGATCGGGTCCGCCTGATAGTGCGGCGGAGAGGCAGGGCAGGCGAGATTGTAGATCTCGTCGACTTGAAGATCCACAGGCAGCGGATCGACGATGTCATGCTCGATGCAGGTGAATTTTGGATCGCGCAGAAGGGCGTTGAGATTGTACCTCTTGCCGGTGTGGAAATTGTCCAGCACGACGACATCATACCCATCCCGCAACAGGCGTTCGCACAGATGCGACCCCAGGAAGCCCGCGCCCCCGGCAACCAGGGCGCGACGTCGTTTTTGGTTCGGCTCTCTTTGACCGATCCCAGATCCCAGTTTCAGAACCTTGATGACCTTGCTCATGCTTGCCCCTTACGCAACGCGCACGCTATCGCCGAGCCGGGACAACAGTCCGACTACGCCTTCAGAACGTGACAAACCCTCCGCATCAGCGGATTCGCCAACATTGATGTGCGTCAATTATTCTTCAGGTTCGCCGGGCCGGTGCCGCACGCTTTACGTGCTGCCGCTTACCCTGCTCCGCGCCCCAAAATCGCGATCACGTGCCCAGTGCCATCATCGTCGATTGCTCGCCCAAATTGCACATCCCAACGCATTGAAAATATACCTGTGGAGATCATAGTCAACTAAATTAGCAATTCGTTAACTACAACAAATTGCGAATGGTTAACCCTCGGGTGGGTTCGACCCGCAATGCCATACCGCGCGGGTCCGAGGAGGATACCCTTTGCAAATCAACAGTTTGGATCGGCCATTTGACGGCCCGCCAGGGGGGCTGGGCACCGGGAAACACCGATGTCGGCACCCTATTGCATCTCGGCCTATATCCCAGGAAATATACCCAAATGAAGACGGGGGCTCGCGCGATCTTGGCGGACGTCAAACTTTCAGAGTGCAACTAGATTGTTGCCCAAAGCCGCTCGGGCTGCAAATATAAACGTCAGGATGAGAATATTTTGCCAATATTTCTTTATGAAGGGAGGATAGATCGCAACCGGCTATAGCGGAAAAGAAGCCAAGAACCAAAACCTGAACGGAAAGCCGCTTCGCGGAGATAGGCCGCAATTGCGGGTTGTTTTCATCGCACTGCTCGCAAGCTCTGCGCATAAAGGGCCTCTCATTCGCACCGCGCGGATCAATGGTCATTTTTGCCGGAAAGCGCGCACATGTCCATTCTATGCCGTAACATCGGTCATTTCGGCATGGCATTGAGCGCATAGGTAGAGAGCGCCGTCCATTGCGCGATCGCGTATCTGCGCGGAACGGCATGTCGGCATGGTGTCGCCCGACCTTGTCGGTTACGAGCGTCCCGTGTTCCTATTCAACGGCCGTGACACGATCCAGGTCGAGGCGGCCAGGGGACATTGGAAGAGATGAAAGTACGCCGACGCCACAGCCTACTGACAGCCGATGCCGGATCGGCGCCCGGAGCGCAAGGCCTGAGAAACGTTTGCAAATGATCGTCGCCTGCGCTTGGTTGTTACTGGCTCTTCTCTTCGATAAGCAACTGCCGGTTGGCTTGCAGCAGATCGAGATACCGCTGCCTCGTTTCCGGATCCGCTTGGCAAAAGAATCTCAGCAATTCGTTGGCACGGTCTTCGAACGCGCGAAACGCCGGAAACTCTTTCGTTCCGACACTTGTCGAACGACTGAGTGTGAACCGGTCACGTAAGTTCGATCCATCTCCCGAATAAGACACGATGATCCTGTCTACCTGCCCATCAATGTAGGATGTCGAGACACGCGATTGGTTTCCATTGGGCTTTTCATCGATCGTCTGGAGAATCCCGCTGCCGCCTGGATTTGGGCACTCGACCGAAACTCTCAGGAAATCGGTGTTGGCAAAGCAAGAGGTGGCTCCGCCAAGCAGCAAAACCAACGCAAGACCGATCGAGGTTTGCAAGGGCGGAGACCTTCTTTGCTTCACTCAAGAACTTCATCGTCGACGACGATTGACGGAATATCACCATAAATTGTTAGCATCGATCTATGAGTTGGAAGAAGAGCAACTCACGTGGCGGGCTGAGAGTGCGGATCAAGATCATCGGAACCGGGCGTGCCGTGCCGGCAAGGTGCGTGACGTCGCGCACGCTCGACGAAAAATTGGGACTCAGCCTCGGCCAGCTTGAGGCCGCCACCGGTGTCGTCGAACGCTATGTCTGCGATGCGGAATCGCAGGTGGATCTCGCTTGCGCGGCAGCCCGTCTGGCGCTCGCGGATGCCGGGATTGAGGCAAGCGAGATCGATCTCGTAGTAGGCGGCTGCGGCGTGCCCTACCAGCCGCTACCATCGACCGCGCCGCTGGTGATGCAGCGGCTGGGCATGGCCGATGGTTCGGCGGCGGCCTTCGACGTCAACAGCACTTGCCTCGGCTTCCTGACCGCCTTCGAGACTGCCGGCCGCATGATCGAGGCCGGGCAAAGCAAACGGGCGCTCATATTCTCCTCGGAGATCGCCTCGCGCGCCTTGCCCTGGAAAGACCAGCCGGAAATCGCTGCCCTGTTCGGCGACGGCGCGGCGGCGGCTATTCTGTGTCGGTCGGCGCCGGGAGAAGGCAAGATGGTAGCCAGTCTGATGCGAACCTATCCCTCAGCCTATGACGCTTGTGGCATAGGTTCCGGCGGAACTCGTTTCGACTTCCATCGCCAGCCGCAGGAATTCGCCAGCCACACTCTGTTTCACATGGATGGCAAGGAGCTGTTTCGCGTCACATCGCGACATTTCAACGGCTTCCTGGCTGACTTGTTGGAACGCGCGGGCTGGGATCACGAAGAGGTAGACCTCGTCGTGCCGCATCAGGCCAGCCCCTTCGCCCTGGTCCATATGGCGCGTCAGACCGGCTTTGCCCGGGAGAAGCTCGTCGATATCGCGGCGCGCTATGGCAACCAGATCGCCGCCTCCATCCCCTTCGCCCTCGACATTGCGCGGCGCGAGCGGCGCATAGCGCCGGGAGCTAAGCTACTTTTCCTCGGCACCTCGGCCGGCGTGTCGTTCGGCGGCATGGCGCTGCAGGCATGAGGCGCGTGCTCGTCACTGGCGCCAGCGGCTTCCTCGGCGCGCATATCGTGGCGCGGTTGGCAGCGGATGGCATGCAGGTGGTGGCGCAAGGCCGCGATGTCGGGCGCTGCGCGGCGCTCGAAGCCGACGGTCATGCGGTTGTCCGCCGCGATCTGTCGCAGCCGCTCGATGCGGGTGCCGGGGCCGCATTCGGGGAACTCGGTGCCATTGTGCATTGCGCGGCGCTTTCGGCGCCGTTCGGCCGGCTGGCGGATTTTCAAGCAGCCAACGTCACGGCAACCCGCAATCTCGTCGATTTCGCGCATCGGCAGGGCGTGCGCCGCTTCGTCCAGATATCCAGCCCCTCGGTCTGCTTCGCCTTTCGCGACCAGCTCGGCGTGCCGGAGGACATGGCTTTGCCGGAGCCGGTCAATGCCTATGCCCTCACCAAGCGGCAAGGGGAGGAGATCGTGCTCGCTGCGTCCGGGATTGGCCCGGTCATCTTGAGGCCACGCGGCATCTACGGGGCTGGCGACCGCGCCTTGCTGCCGCGCCTGCTTGCCGCGGCCCGGCGGCCATTGCCGCTGTTTCGCGACGGTCAGGCGCGTATCGACCTCACCCATGTCGACGATGTCGTCGAGGCGGTGGTCGCGGCGCTCGAAGCCGGCAGCGATGCCGATGGCCAGATTTTCAACATTTCCGGTGGCGAGGTGCTGCCGGTGCGCCGCATTGCCGAAACCGCCTGCGCGCGCGCCGGCGTGGCGGCGCGGTGGCGAAAAATGCCGTTGTGGCCGGCCATGCTGGCGGCGGGTGCGATGGAGGCGGTGGCACTGCGCTTGCCGGGCCGGCCCGAACCGCCGGTCACGCGCTACGGCCTCGGCCTGTTCGCCTATGCCCAGAGCCTCGATATTTCAAAGGCTGCGCGGATGCTGGGTTGGGCGCCGAAAGTGTCATTCGAGGAGGGACTTGACCGCACATTCGGCAAGGCGGCGGAAAGCCGGTTTGTAACAGGGAGGGCGGTAGCGTGAAGATTGTCTTCGCCAACAGCGCCTGGGTCAGTGCCGCCGAAAGGCTGATCCTGCACGGCGGCAGCTGGCGGAGCGTCCGGCTGCGTGTTCGCTATGGCCTCATCATCCACCCGCGGACCGGCCCGGTGCTGATCGACACCGGCTATACGCCGCAAGCGACCAGCGGCACCGACCGTGGCGCTGCACTGCGCCTCTATGGCGCGATACTGAAGCCCCAGCTCAACGCGGCCGAGCAACCGCTGCCGGTGCTGGCGCGGTTCGGCCTCACCCCGCACGATGTGCGCACTGTCATCGTCACCCATTTCCATGCCGATCACATTTCCGGCCTGTCGCAGTTTCCCAATGCCCGTTTCATTGCCAGCGACGCCGCCTGGTCGCGGCTGAAGGTGCGCGCGGCGTGGCAGAATCTGCGCCATGGCGTCTTCGCCGAACTGTTTCCGACCGACTTCGAGACCCGCCTCGACGGGCTGTCGACCAAGGCATGGATCGCACCGCGTGGCGCCATTCCCGGCGGGGCCGATCTGTTCGGCGACGGCAGCGTGGTTGCGGTCGATCTGCCCGGTCATGCCGACGGGCAGTTCGGCCTGTTGTTCGCCGGAATGGAGCGGCCGCTGCTTTACGCGGTCGATGTGCAATGGCTGCTCACGGCACTGGTGCAGAGACGTACACCCGGCTTTCCCGCGAGCCTGCTGGCCGAAGACTTCGCCGCTATCGAGCCGACCAGCGAAGTCCTGCGCCGTTTTCTGGCGGATGGCGGCGAGGTGATGTTCTGCCATGATCCGGAACCGAAATCATACGATCTGGATGGCGAGAGCGTATGAGTAGGTTTGCAGAAGCGCTGGGCTCGTTCGCCCACACCCGATGGGTGTCGCGCAAGAGCCGCAGGAATTTCGAACGCTGGCAGGCCCGCGCCTTGCGGCGCTGGCTCGACCGCGACCTGCCGCTGGCGCCTTTCTATGGCAAGCCGCCGCACCGTCTCGACGATCTGCCGGTGACCGACAAGGTACTGCTGATGGCGAATTTCGAGCGCTTCAATATCGGTGGCGTGTCGGCCCGCGATGCCTGGGCCGCTGCTTCCTCGGATGGCCGCCTCGGCGACCTGACCGTCGGCGCCAGCACCGGTACATCGGGCAATCGCGGCCTGTTCGTCATTTCCGAGGCAGAGAAATATCGCTGGCTGGGTACGATCCTGGCCAAGGCCATTCCCGACCTTCTGTGGCGCCGGCAGCGCGTGGCCGTGATCCTGCCGCAGAACAGCGGACTTTATGACAGCGCGCGCCAATCCCGGCGCGTCGAACTCGGCTTCTTCGACCTTAGGCTTGGTCCGGAAAATTGGCGCGATGCACTCGAGGATTTTGCGCCGACGGTGATCATTGCGCCGCCCAAGATACTGCGCCACGTCGCGACGGAGAATTTCAGGCTGGCGCCGGTCCGTGTCTTCGCGGCCGCCGAAACGCTGGATCCGGTCGACCGGCCGGTCATCGAGGCGTTTTTCGGGCTGCCGCTCGACCAGATTTACATGGCGACGGAGGGACTGTTCGCGGTCACGTGCCGGGAAGGCAGGCTGCATCTGGCCGAAGATTCAGTGTATTTCGAGTTCGAGCCGGTCGGCGACGGCTTGGTCATGCCGCTGGTCACGGCCTTCCGCCGGCAGACGCAGATCATGGCGCGTTATCGGATGAACGATTTGCTGCGTCTGTCCAAGGTGCCTTGCCGCTGTGGCTCGCCGCTGCGCACGGTGGACGAGATTGTCGGCCGCATGGACGATGTCTTCCGGCTGGTCTCGATGCATGGACCAATCCTGGTTACGCCAGATATTTTGCGAAACGCCGTGTTGGGGGCCGATCGCCGTATCGACGATTTCCGGCTGATCCAGACGGCAGCCGATACGGTCGAGCTGCGGCTGGCGCCGGGCCTCGCCGACGACGCGGCGGAGGCTGCACTGGAGGCGGTGCGCGCGCTGCTTGCCGCGCGCCAGGCAATCGTCGCAGTGGAACTCGTTCGTGCACCGCTGCCACTGGAAACCGGCCGCAAGTTGCGCCGCGTCGAATGCCGGCTGGGGGCGGGGCCGTGAGTCTTGGAAACATCGACGAAAGCCATGCCGATCGGGTCGAGAACAGTCCGCGCCAGGTCGAGGCTCTGGTCGAGCTTTTCAACGAGGTGCCCTCCCGCGATCTCGTGCGCAACCTGACGGTCAGGGTCGAGGCTTTCGAGGTCGCCGGGCGTATTTTTCCACTGACGTTGAACGACGCCAGCGAGGCGCCGAATTGCTACATCTGCTGCCCGTCCAGCGCCTATATCGACTATGCCATCGACGAAACGCGCAATTTTGCTTCGAGCCCATTGCTGCAGCGCACGGTTCGCGCGTTGGTCCGTGCCTGCGCACCGCTGGTGAAGGCAAGCGGCCTCGACCATCAGGTACAGGTCAACAATTGGCTCTATTCGACCAATCCGGTGCCACGGCTCGAACGCGCCGCCATCGCCGAGATGCGGACTGAGCTGACCACGCGCTTTCCCGATCGCGCCATTGTCATCCGCTCGCTCAACGATATCGCGGACCCCTCAACCATCGCGGCGCTGAAGGCGCAAGGCTTTCGCATGCTGGCGGCGCGGCAGATCTATATCTTCGCCGATCGCAGCGCGGCGCCGTCGACGACGCGCGACATGAAACGCGACCGTACCCGGCTGCGCTCGACGCCCTTTCGCTTGGTCGGCGATCGCGACTTCAGCGAAGCCGACTACGTCAGGAGCGAAGAGCTCTATGCTATGCTCTATCTCGACAAGTACACGCCACTCAATCCGCACTACACAGCCCGCTACATAGGCGAGATGCATCGTCGAGGCATCCTCAGACTTGCCGGCTTGCGTGACGGCAGCGGCAGGATCGTCGCCGTCACCGGTCTGTTCGAAAATGGCCGGACGCTGACCCAGCCCATCGTCGGTTACGATACCAGCCTGCCGATCGGCGACGGGCTCTACCGCATGGTGATGGCGATGGCGCAGGATCATGCCACGGCGCGCGGCCTGTTCTTCAACATGAGTGCCGGTGCGGCCGATTTCAAACGCCGTCGCGGCGCGGTGCCGGCGATCGAGTACAACGCCGTCTACGTCAGGCATCTGCCGCTTGGCCGTCGCGTTGCGGTTCGGATCATGGAAACGGTGCTGAATTGGGTCGGCATTCCGCTGCTTCGGAGATTTGAGCTGTGAGCGAGCCTGTGAAGAAAGACCACTGGCAGGCCGTATCACTGTCCACCGATGTAGGGCGCAAACCCTGGCGTCTCCTGCTGGATGGCGCGCCGGTGGTGCTGTTCCGCTCGACCACCGGGATATCCGCCCTGTTCGACCGCTGCGCGCACCGGCTGGTCGAATTGTCGACGGGCAAGATCGTCGAGGGCGAGATCGAATGCCCTTATCATGGCTGGCGTTTTGACGGTGATGGCCGCTGCACCGCCATTCCCGGCCATGTCGGCGCGGTGCCGCATTATCGGGTGCGGCGCTACCCCGCGATCGAGCGCGACGGCGTCGTCTTCGTTGCGGTCGGCTCCCCCGAGGGCGAACCTTATCTGCACTGCATGCAGGGCCAGGATGTGATCGTGCGGCGCGTGCGCTCCTCGACACAGTCGACGGTCATCGACGCCGCGGAAAACATCCTTGACGCCACCCACACGCATTTCACCCACAAGGGCTTGCTGCGCGGGCTCAGTGCCAAACGGCATCTGGTTCATGTCGAGGTGACCGGCGGCGAGGGCTGGGTCGAAGCCTGCTATACCGGCGAAGAGCGCCAGCAAGGATTGATCAGCCGGCTTCTGGAAGGCGCGCGCACCAAGACCATCGGCCGCTTTCGCCATCCCGGTATCGCCGAACTGGAATATTGGGGCACAAACGGGCTTGTGCTGGCGACGACTTTCCATCTGCGCCAGGCCGATGAGCGGACCGTCGAGGGTGTCGGCTGGCTGATCGGTCCGCGCCAGGGCGGGATCGGCCACCTCAAGGCGCTCGCCTTCAAACCGCTGTTCAACATTGCCCTGGAGCAGGATCGCAAGGTGCTGAAATCGGCGAGCGACAATGCGCGTTTCTCGCCGGAGGCGTTGCCGGCAATCGGTCCACTGGATTTCCTGCGCCGCGACATAGCGGCTATCATGGAGGGCAAGATGCCATCGGCCGCGGCGGGGCCTCGCGTTCACCAGATCGAGCTTTAGCTCTTGATCGATATTTACAAAGACCGTTCCTGAACGACGGGATAGGTCCATTTATCGATTCGACGAGGATCAGTCCTGAAGTGGTCCGTTCCATTCGATGTCGCGCGTCGACGCCTGCTGCAGGCTGATGTGCTGGCGCAGTGACGTGCCGGCGATCTCGGCCAGAGCGCGCCATTGCGCCCGTTTCGGCGCGGGGTCGCCGGGCCAGTCGAGCAGTTCGTCGGCTGCGCGCATCGCCTGACTGAAGCGCGCGATCCGCAGGAATCGTAAGGCCGCCGGCAATCCGTAGATCCACATCGCCAGCCGCACTGTCTGCGGCGTGGAGACGTCCGGTTTCACTTCGCGGCCATCCTCAAGCATGGCCTCAGTGAAACGCCGGGGATCCCGGAAGAAGTGCAAGCCGCTCACGGCACGCGGATTGCACTCCAAGGGCTGCACCCGGCCACCCTTTTCGCGCATCAGGTCGAAGGATATCTGGCCGGTCCAGCCGGTGCCGGCGACGAAGGTCTCGACGAAGCGGCGGGCGGCGGGGTCTTCCACCAACTCGAAGCAGATGCCGGCGCCCTTGCCGGCGCGGTAGAGCGAACGATAGAGCCCCAGTGCCTTGAGCTTGCCATTTAATGCCACCGCGTAGGCGCTGATCTCGTCGCCGGTGACAAAGCGCTGCGCCACCCACGGCATTGCCGGTGACGGCTCAATGGCATCGAGTTTTTCCGGTGATGGGCGCAGCAGGACATGGCTGGCAAAACGCGACCACACCGGCTTGAACACCAGTTCGCGCGATCGGCTGCGCACCGCCTGCAGATCCTCCTTGCTCTGCAGCAGCATTGTTTCCGGCACGGCGAGGCCGAGGCTTTCGGTCAGCTGCGTGAAGGCGTGCTTGTCATGCACCTGCGCCAGCAGCGCCATGTCGGGCGCGAACAGTCGCGCAGGCATGGCGCGGTCGCGCCAGAGCTGGCCGAGATAGAAGATCTCTTCGCAAGTCGGGATGACCAACTCGATACCTTCGCCGCGGACCAGTGCCTCCACGGCTTCGCCATAGGCGCGCCCGGCAAATCGCGGCGGCGGCAAGCGGTGATAGAGCGCACATGCGTTGCTCGCCGCGGCGATAGGGCGGGCCGGGCTGTCGGCCAGGATAACCCGCCGCCCGGCGCCGTGAAGCAGGCGCGCCAGATGCAGCGCCACCGGTGCTCGGGCTCCGGTGATCAGCACCGTGCTATTCGCCATGGGATATCGGCTCACGCGCCATTCGAAATCGTTTCGGCGCGAGCGTTGCGCGAAATCCCAGGCGTTGGCAATGCCTATGCGACAGTCAATCTGGCCGGTGCAAAATGACCAAACCTGGAAGATCGCGAAGTCGTCATTGGTGCTGACGGCATGCGGTGCTTTGATTAGGCATGACCCGCCGTCGACGGGTCATGCCGATGGCCAGAGGGAGCCATACCAGGCATCACTGACCGCCCATTTCCTTCTTGAATGTGTCGAAATCGACCTGCATGCCGTTGAAGATGGTGCTCCAGTGGCGGGTCAGCGCGGCCATCGCCACGGCTTCCTGGATTTCCTCGTCGGTGGCGCCGGCGCGCTTGGCGTCCTGCGTGTCCGACCAGATGCAGTAATTGCACGGAATCTGCGCCGCCACCGCCAGCGAGATCAGCGACTTGACCTTTGGCGGCAGCGCCGTCTTGTCGCTGAGTTCGATGGCCTTGACCTCGGCCCAGGCACCGGGCAGACCGGCCTTGGGAAACTGCTTCACAAAGCTCGGCACGCCGCCCATGGTCGACTGGATGTCCTTGAGGGTTGCATCATAGTCGTCGGCATGGACAGGTGCCGCGGCCAGCGTCAGCGCGCAGCCGGCAGCAGCGAGCAGGCAGGTCTGGCGTATGGAAGAAGGCACGGATGAAAGAATGCGATAGGCAGACATGACATTCTCCTCTGGTCTTTGTTAGCCTTACGATGTAAGGTGATGTGGAAAATGAACCTTACAGCGTAAGTTGTCAAGCGGCGCCATGGACTCACCGATCAAGAAAAAGCGAGCACGCGGGCGACTGTCGCGCGAAATGATCGAGGACGCCGCTTTCGAGGTGATCGAGCGGGAGGGGTTCGCCGGCTTTTCCACGCGCAAGCTGGCGGCCGAGCTCGGTTGCGAGGCGATGAGCATCTACCACCACTTTCCGTCCATGGCGCATCTGTTCGAGGCGATGGTCGACAGGCTGGTCAGCCAGCTGAAGATGCCGGATCCCGACCTGCCTTGGCGTCAACGGATGCGCATCGCGGTGCTGGACTATCGCCGGATCGGTCGGGAGCATCCAGCCTTCGCGACGTATTTCCTCACCTACCGGATGAACTCCCCCACCTGCCTTGCCTACATCGACAACATTGTCGGCCTGTTCAATGATGGCGGATTCAGTCCAGAGATGGCAGCAAGGCTGTTTCGCGCGGTCGGCTATTATCTGGGCGGAGCACTGCTCGACGAGACCGCAGGCTATGCCAAAGGCCCGTCGGCGGTCACAACCGTCAGCGACGAGCAACTGGCGCGTGATTTTCCCAACATCGCCGCCGCCGGCCGCTACTTCGGCAAGGCGGAATTCGACACAACCTTCGATCTTGGCCTCAAAATGCTGCTGGACGAGATGGAACGCATCCGCGACGGTGCGAATGCAGAATAATTGCAAGGCACGCCTCTGAATGCGCTTTCTGTTTGTCCTGATCCTGCTGGCCGGCACCGGCATCGGCCTCCTCTACCCATGGGCGATGACCAATTTTTCCGGCCGCGAGATCGGCACCTGGCGGGTCTATGAGCAAGGCCGCTTCAAGCCGTTGACGGTGTCGCTCGCAGGCCGCGATGCGCCGGTGCGGGTGTTGGTCGACCTCACCGCGCGGGCGGAACGCATCGTTTCGCAGCAGCGCACGGTGCTGACGCTGACCGCCGCCAGCAACGGCCGCACGGCGCTTGCCTCGACGCTTCAGTTCAACCATTCGGACAATCCGCGCCAAGCCAGTCCGCAACTGCCCGACAAGATCTTTCGCGACGAGGCTGGTGTGATCGCGACCGTCAGTCCCGGTCCCTATACCTTCACTGTCGGTCCGGGCGATGCGGAGGACATTCCGATACGCGCGGTCGACCTTGTCCTGCGTTCCGGTGTCGGCGAAACCGACCGGCGTGCGCGGCCGGTCGGCTTCTCGCTGATGGCGGTCGGCTTGATCGGCTTCCTGCTGTCCTTGCGTTCCGGTGGCGGCCGACCGGACAATCCGAACTCGCAGCCACCGCCGCCGCGCTGGGGCAGGGGACCTAAGTGAACTACCGCCACGCCTATCACGCCGGAAATTTCGCCGATGTCGTCAAGCATGTCGTGCTGACGCGGCTGCTCGACTATCTCAAACAGAAGGACAAGGCGTTTCGCGTCGTCGACACCCATGCCGGCATTGGCCGCTACGATCTGTCGTCGCTCGAGGCGCAGAAGACCGGCGAATGGCAGGGCGGCATCGGCAGGCTGATCGACGCCTCGTTCGACGCCAAGGTGGGTGCACTGTTGGCGCCCTATCTGGAGGCGGTGCGGTCGCTCAATCCTGAGGGCGGCATCCAGAAATATCCGGGCTCGCCGCTGATCGCGCGGCATCTGATGCGCAAGCAGGACCGGCTGTCGGCGATCGAACTGCATCCCAAGGATGCGGCGAAGCTGAGGACACTCTTTGCCGGTGATTTTCAGGCCCGCATCATCGAACTCGATGGCTGGCTGGCGCTCGGCGCGCATCTGCCACCGAAGGAGAAGCGCGGCCTGGTGCTCATTGATCCGCCCTTCGAGGAGGAGGGCGAGTTCGATCGCCTCGTCGACGGGCTCATAAGGGCACACAAGCGCTGGCCCGGCGGCATCTATGCGCTGTGGTATCCGATCAAGGACCGCAAAGCGGTGATCGCCTTCAGGAAAGCGCTGAAACAATCCGGCATCCCGAAAATCCTCGACATAGAATTCGAGATCAGGCCGGCCTCTTCTGAGCCAAGCCTCGATGGCAGCGGCATGGTGGTGGTCAACCCGCCCTTCACACTGGAAGGCGAATTGCGAACCGTGCTGCCGGCCCTGCACAAATTGCTCGCGGTGGAAAAGCCGGCGCACTGGTCGCTGGAATGGCTGGCCGGAGAGTAGGCGGGCATGGCTTCGGCTGCCTCGGCCGATTCTATACTCCGGTGGCAGCCAGCGCGGCCGGCGTGATGCCGGAGAGCCGCCTGCTCTCGCGTATCAGATGGGCCTGGTCCGCATAGCCGGCCTCGATCGCTAAGACCGCGGTCGAGGTATCGCCGGATGCCTGCCGCAGGCGCCTGAAGCGGTGGAAGCGCAGGATCCGGTCAAGCGTCTTCGGGCCATAGCCGAAACTTTCCTCGAAACGCCGCCGCAGCGTTCGTTCGCTCATATGCAGGGAGCGCAAGAGGAAAGGCACCAGCGGCTTGTCGGCTGGCAGACCCCGGTCGATCACGTCAAACGCAAAGCCCATGGTCGCATCGGGCGCACGGTGGTCTTGCGTGTGTGCCCCGATTGCCTCCTCCAATTGTCCCACCAGCTTGGCGAGATCGGGCGTTGCCTGGATGCGGCCTGACAGATGGCACGCGCTCGCACCCCAGAGTTCACCGAGGTCAAGACGTTCGCCGACGATCCGGTTGGCCGGCACGCCCAGCCAACCCGCTGCCGCCCCTGGCCGGAATCTGAATCCGACAATCGTCGCTCCTGACGGCAGTGTCTCGATCTGCGGCTCCCGGTCCGGTCCCGCGATCCGGAACCGACCGTCGATCCACTGCAGGTCGATCGTCGCATCCGGCGTTATCACGACAGGCGGAGCGTCGTGATCACGCATGCGGTGGACCCAGACGGACGTGAAAGCTGCAGCCAGCCGCCGCTCCGCGGGCCGTTCCCGAAAAAAGCCGGTGGTCTGCGCCAGTACCGCTTCCATCCCTTCAGCCTTCGTCAGTCCGCTCCGTCCTGGTGGTCTTCTCGCCGGCTTGCCGTTCGGTCAGTGGCCTCCGGCATTTTGGCCGAAATCTTCAATGCGTGCCGCTCCCGGCATGGCAAACCCGCACAAAGCCTTTTCGGTGCCATTCGCAATTACATCCGCGCCGAGGTCACCGATACCGTCCAAGTCCCGAACATAGAAAGGAGAAGCCAAAATGAAAGCTCGCATCAGTGTCATCACGCTTGGTGTCGACAATCTGGAAACGTCGCTCGAATTCTACCGAGACGGACTGGGGTTTCCGACCGAAGGCATCATAGGCAAAGAGTTCGAGCACGGCGCCGTCGCCTTCTTCGATCTGCAGAATGGCTTGAAGTTCGCGATCTTCGAACGCTCCAACATCGCCGTTGACGCCGGCATCGCCCAGACCGGCCGCAGCCCGACGGAGTTCACCATCGGCCACAATGTCACGAGCGAGGCCGAGGTCGATGCCGTGATGGCGCAGGCTATTGGCGCTGGCGCGCGCCTCGTCAAGCCGGCGCAGAACACGTTCTGGGGTGGCTATGCCGGCTACTTCCAGGACCCGGATGACCATCTCTGGGAAGTCGTCTTCAACCCTGCCTTTCTTCCCGAGGACTGATACTGGAGAGGAACGCGTAGCCGCTAGGTACGTTGGTAGACGCTCCAGATCGTTTCTGGAAACCATTGTTTCCGCAACCGCTTGACCGGCGCCAAGCGAATCCGCACAGTGCGCGTAATCGACCTTGAGAGGCTGCCATGACTCGCTTCGCCAAATCCGCACTTGCCGCCCTGATTTCGCTCTGCACCCCGCTTGCCGCGCCTCTCGGTATCACCCAAGCGGCGCAGGCGGCCGACCTTGCCGTCTATTCCGACGACGATGGCGGCGTCTGCGGCCAGCCCTGGGTGCTGAGCAAGATCACCAGCCGCTTCTCCTACCAGGTGCATCACGTGCCGCATCTGCCGGATGTGCAGATCACCGATTTCCAGCGCATCCACCAGCATCGCTATCTGCCGGCCAACGACACCTGGCCGATCGGCCGTCGCTATTGCGGCGCCACCGTCAGTCTCTCCGATGGCCGCGCCCGCACCATCTGGTACCTGATCGAGGAAGGCCAGGGCTTTGCCTCGATCGGCGACAATGTCGAATTCTGCGTCTCGGGCTTTGATCGCTGGATGGTCTACAACGGCCGCTGCCGCGTTCTCCGCTAGACGCAGCCTTCCAATTTTCGATTTCCTTTAGCGCCTGCGGCTCGACCGGCCGCAGGCGTTTTTCATGTCGTGTTGACAGAAGGCGAGATCCGTCTCATAGGTATGAGACAGACCTGTCTCATCACTTGGCGCTCACCATGACACCGTCACCTCTTTCCGACAAACGCCAGCATGTCGTCGAAACCGCCTATGCGCTGTTCAAGCGCGCCGGCTTCCATGCCACCGGCATCGACCGGATCATCGCCGAGGCCGATGTGGCCAAGATGACGATGTATCGGCATTTCCCCAGCAAGGACGAGCTGATCGTCGCGGTGCTCGACTATCGCGCCGGGCGTTTTGACGACCAGCTCGACCAGCTTGCCCGCAAGAGCATCACGCCGGAGCAGAAAATCGCCAGGATATTCGACTGGCATGGCCGCTGGTTTCGCAGCCCGGATTTCCATGGCTGTCTGTTCGCCCATGCGCTGGCCGAGTTCGGTGACCCCGAGCATCCGGTGTTCGAGGCTGTCGCCAGGCAGAAGAATGGCTTGAGGCAGCGCATGCAGTCGATCCTTATGGAAGTGATGCCGCGCGGTAGGGCCGAGAACGTGGCGGCGACGCTGTTGATGCTGATCGAAGGCGCGACCCTGATGGCGCAGATGGGGCAGGCGGAGACCGCCCTTCGTGAAGCCCGCAAGACCGCCCTGGACATCATCGCCGCCTCGCGCAGGCCGCAATGAGCCCGCTGGTCATCGGCCTCGCGCTGTTCGCGGCGATCCTGCACGCAAGCTGGAACGCTTTCCTGCGCACCGGCGCCAACAGGCTGTGGACCGTCACCGTCATGAGCTTCTCCAGCACGGCGCTGGCCATTCCGCTGGCCATCTTCAGCGGTTTTCCAGCCACGTCGGCCTGGCCCTATGTCGCGCTCTCGGCCTGTCTGCAGGTCGGCTACAGCGTGTTTCTGGTGGCAGCCTACAGATATGGCGAGTTGGGGCAGGTCTATCCGATCGTTCGCGGCAGCGTGCCTCTGCTCGTCACCCTTGGCGGCTTCCTGCTCGCCGGCCAGCAGCTCACCGTTCTGGAGACCGTCGGCGTTGCTCTGGTCGGTGGCGGCATCATGGGTCTTTCGCTCGGACGCGGAAGAGCGGCTACGACATCGATCCTTTATGCGCTGGCAACAGGAGCAATCATCGCCGCCTATGCGACGGTCGATGCGATCGGCGTTCGTGCGGCAGGCAATGTCGGTGCCTACACCGCCTGGGTCCTGCTGGCCTATGGCGCCTTGCTGCCGGCGACCTTCGTTGCCAGCCGCGGCCGGCTCGCTGTTGACCCGCGGGCGCCGGAGACCTGGAAGGCACTGGGCGGCGGCCTGTTCGCGCTGATGGCCTATGGCGTCGTGGTGGCGGCCTTCGCGCTCGGGCCTGCCGGTCCGATCACCGCGATCCGCGAGACCAGCGTCGTCTTCGCCGCGTTCATCGGCCGGCTGTTTCTCGGCGAGACGCTGACGCCGCGGCGGGTCGGCGCCTGCGCCGTCGTCGCGCTCGGCGCCATCTGCCTCGGCTATCAGTCGTGACGGCAATGCATGCGCCTGCCGGCACGCGCGCCACTGCCATCGACAATGGTCTGCTTGTCACACTCGCGGTCGCCGCGGGCCTGACCGTGGCCAACAATTATTACAACCAGGCGATGCTCGGCCTGCTGGCGCATCAGTTCGCTCTGTCCGCCGGCGCGGTCTCGGCACTTCCCGTCGTGACGCAACTGGGCAACGTCGCTGGCATCCTGTTTCTGGCGCCGCTGGGCGACCGGCTCGAGCGGCGTTCCCTCATCCTGGCGACGACGGCGGCACTGGTCGTCGCTCTTGCTGGTGCCGCACTGGCGCCCAGTTTTCCCTGGCTGGTCGTCGCCGGCATCGGCATTGGTCTCTTCGCCACGGTGACACAGCAGATTGTGCCGCTCGCCGTGCATCTGGCGGCACCGCACGAGCGCGGCCGCGTGCTTGGCATCGTCACCGGCGGCATTCTCGTCGGCATCCTGCTTGCCCGCACCGTCAGCGGCCTCATCTCGGATATCTGGGGATGGCAGGCCGTCTTCGCGGCCGCCGCCGCATTGATGCTTGCCACCGGCGCGGCACTCGCCTGGCGCCTGCCGCTAGTCGAGCCGGTCACCGATCTGAGCTATGGCAAGCTGCTCGGCTCGCTGTGGACGCTGCTGCGCACGCACGGCCTCCTGCGGCAGGCGATCGTCGTGCAGGCACTGATCTTCGCTGCCTTCATCGGCTTCTGGTCGACGCTCGCTCTGGCCTTTGACGCCGCCCCCTATCATTTCGGCGCCACGGCTGTCGGCCTGATGGCGCTGGTCGGCGTCGCCGGCGCGCTTGCGGCTCCGCTCGCCGGCCGCTTCGCCGACAAGCGCGGACCCGATGTCATCGTCTCGATCGGCGCCGGCCTGGTGGTCGCCGCCTTCGCCATCCTTGGCCTGTTCCAGGGATCGCTGGCGGCCATAATCGTCGCTGTGCTGATTCTCGATCTTGCCGTGCAGTCTTCGCAGGTCGCCAACCAGGCGCGCATCCATGCCCTCGATCCGGCCGCCCGCAGCCGCCTGAACACCATCTTCATGACGACGATGATTCTTGGTGGCGCTTGCGGCTCTGGTCTTGCGGGACTTGCCTATTCGGCGTGGGGGTGGAGCGGCACCTGCCTGTTCGGCGCAGCATCCGCCGCGGCTGCACTGCTGGTGTCACGAAGGTCCTGAACTTTCGGGCTATCGCCGGCAGGCAAATCGGCTAACCTGAGCACCCGAGAGCAACGCATCACTTTCGGGAACCTTCATGGACCTTGCCACCATCCTTGCCTTCGCGGCCGCCTTCTTCGTCTTCGCCGCCAGCCCCGGCCCCGACAACATGACGATCGTCGCCCGCACGATCTCCAGCGGCGCGGCGTCGGGCATCGCCTACGGCGCCGGCACCGTGGTCGGCATCCTCATCTTCCTGACGCTCGCAGCCTTCGGCCTGTCGATCATCGCCGCCAAGATGGCAATCGTGATGACGGTGCTTCGCTACGGCGGAGCAGCCTATCTGATCTGGATGGGCATCAGGCTCTGGACGGCCGTGCCCGTCGTGCCGGAGCTGCAGCCCGTCTCCGGGCGGCGCGGGCTGCTGACGATCTTCGCCACGGGTGTCGCGCTCAATCTCGGCAATCCGAAAATGCCGCTGTTCTATGTGGCGCTGCTGCCCAACGTCGTCGGAGCCTCGCTCACATCAGCGCATCTCGGCATACTGGTCGCGGTGATCATGGCCGTCGAGATCGTGGTGATCGGCGGGCACGTCGTTCTCGCCGGCCGCGCCCGCAATCTGTTGCGCACGCCCAGGATCGTGCGCCGGGTCAACCGCGCTGCAGGCGGCGTGATGATCGGGGCCGGTGTTGCCGTGGTCGCCACGCGCTAAAAACAATTCCAGGAAAAGTGTGTAGCGGTTTTCCCGGGGAATTGCGCCAAACGAAGCGCCTGAGAGCGTTCGCTCGTTCGCAGTGCTATTTCCTGCGTCGCGCGGGCTCGGCCATGTCGATGAGCTTGCGAAGATAGGCGATGTGGCCGCGAAAGGCCCGCCGCCCAATCGTTGTTGCCTTGATCCGGGTCTGCGGGCGCCGCCCGACAAAAAGCTTCTCGACATCGACATAGCCCGCTCTGGCGAGCGTATCGATGTGCGCCCCGAGATTTCCATCAGTGGCTTCGATCGTGGCCTTCAACTGGCTGAATTCCAACGCTTCGCGCCTTTCCAGCGTGTTCAGGACGGCCATGATCCTGAGCCTTGTGCCCTGGTGGATGATGTCGTCGGCGCTCATCGATGGGCTCCAATGCGGCAAGGCCTTGGGCCATCGCCACGGGGCTCGGCAACCGCGGCAGCGGTAGCTCTTGTGCAGAATACTCTGCCACACAGAGTATTCTGTCAACATGTCAGCAGTCGACGGAAGCGTGCTTGACAAGGTGATCTTCAGATCGGTCGTCGCGTCAGGTTCGTGATCCGCATGGACCCTTCACCTGCAGAAGATGATTGCCACGACGAGGTGGCATGTCGTGATATTCGCGGCCGAAGATCATGCGTGAAGCTGCTCGCTAATCTTCGCAGCGTCATGATGGCTTCGCATCGAGAATGCCGACGTGAAATTGCCGACCACATCAGAAGATCAGCAGCGGATTTTTGCGGTGATGAGTGCGATCGTGTGTCGATCTCAACCAAAATTTAAGCTGAGAAAATCATACCATTGCTTCGCTGGCTAGCGAGCCGCGAGTCAGATATGCATTGCGCGCCGGGGTCATTCACGGCCATCGGCATAACGTGAAGGGGCATGACATGGCTAAGCAGTCATCTAAAGCGCCGGCATCCAAGGCACCGGCAAAGAAAGCACCCGCAAAAGCAGTCGCGGCGAAGGCCGCAACAGCAGTGAAGAAAGCAGCGCCTGCGAAGGCGGCGGCAAAGCCCGCAGCGAAGGCAGCACCGGCCAAGAAGCCGGCGGCGGCCAAGGCTGTGGCGAAGCCCGCAGTGAAGAAGGCAGCGCCCGCCAAGGCAGCGGCAAAGCCGGCGGCCAAGGCAGCACCGGCGAAGAAGCCTGCAGCCAAGGCAGCGGCAAAACCCGCGGCCAAGAAAGCAGCGCCCGCCAAGGCTGCGGCAAAGCCCGCCGCGAAGGCAGCGGCAAAGCCGGCAGCAAAGCCAGCCGCGAAAGCAGCAGCGGCTGCGACCAAGCCTGCGGTGAAGAAAGCCGCCGCGCCGAAGGCCAAGGCAGCGCCTGCGAAGGCGAAGGCTCCGGCCAAGAAGTAGACCGGTCGTTGGGGCGTCGCGCGTCCTCCGGGACTCGGCAAGGACGCTCTGACGCACTGGATCGAAACAGTCCGGCAGCGGGTTCAGCCCGGAGGGCTGAACATCGGGATGGGACCGAGGGGCAAGCAAAGCGAGGCGCCGATTGGCTGCCTCGCTCGCCCTTTGAATTGTCTCCTTGCCGCGGTTGGCGAAGGCCCGGCGCAATGCCTGGGGTTGGTGCGATACGAATGCAGGTTTGAATCCCGTCAGCCTGCGGTTGTCGTTTGCTCGAATTTTCCAGCGTACCAGTCTGTAGGCTTGTCCGTGATATCTGGAGCGGAAGCCGCAACCGGTTTCTGGCTGTTGTTTTTCTGCGCTCTGGCGGTTGATCGCAAGCGCCTGTCCAGTCAACACTGGACGCCTGCAAACAGGAAACCGATCCATGCCGAAGCTGCTCTACGCATCCACCTCTCCCTACAGCTCGAAGGTGAGGATGGCCGCGGCCTATGCCGGGATCGCGATGGATCTGGTGCCGGTCAAGACGGAGGACAAACCGGCCGAGTTGATCGGCGCCAATCCGCTCGGAAAGATACCGGTGCTGGTGCTCGACGATGGCCGCTCGATTCACGACAGCCGCGCCATCACCCAGCACCTCAACCGGATTTCGAAGAACGCGTTGTTCCCACGCAATCCCGACAAGCGGCTGGAAGCGGAAGTGCTGGAGGCGCTGGCCGACGGTATCTGCGATTGCGCGCTGTCGATGGTCTATGAGCGCCGCACCCGGCCTGAGGAAATGGTCTATCAGCCCTGGCTCGACCGGCAATGGGCCAAGATCACCGCGGCACTGGACTTACTCAACGCCAACCCGCCAAAGCTGCCGAAGAAGATCACCGTCGGTCAGATGGCGTTGCGCGCCTGCCTCGGCTATCTCTCCCTGCGCTTCGCCGGCAAATGGGAAAAGGGCCGTGGCCGGCTGACCCGCTGGGCGGCGCGTTTCGACGAAAAATTCCCGGAGCTGAAGCCGGCGGTTCCAGGGTGAGAACTGCCGACTTCCCCTAGCCGGGAGATCAGCAGCTTCCTCACTGCCTCTCTCTATCTTGTGCGTTGAAGACAATTCGCTTTCGTGCTCGCATAGCACCCGGCAAATCGCACACAGGCGGTGAGCATGGCGAAGTCATCCACCACAACCGGCAGCGCGGTCGACCCGATGGTCGCTCGTCTGCGCGGTGCCCTTGGCAACCGGACCTTCACCGAACAGAAGATGTTCGGCGGCACCTGCTTCCTCATCAACGGCAACATGCTGGTCGGCGCATCGAAGCGTGGGCTGCTGGTCCGCGTCGGCAAGGCCGCGCATGCAGAGGCGGCCTTGCGTCCCCATGCGCGACCGATGGAGATGGGCGGGCGTTCGATGGAAGGCTACGTCCGTGTCGCGCCGGAAGGCACCGCGACCGATGCCGACCTTCGCGGCTGGCTCGATCTCGCGCTGGCCTTTGTCAGTACGCTTCCAGCAAAATCGAAATCCGCCAAGGTCGCAAATAAGCGCGCCTGAGCGGCTGGCTCAGCGCATTCTATGCATGTCGCCCAAAGTGACGTCGGTTTTGGGAGAACGACATTGCATAGAAACAAGCACCTCAAGCGCGTCGCATAAATCCCCTTTCGACGCGACGCGCTTCAGGCGGGTTGGGCGCATGGCGAGGGGAGGGTGCGATGGTCCTTACGGGAAACTGTATGTGCGGGGCGGTTGGCTGGACCTACTCCGGAGACACCACGCGCAATCTGGTCTGTCACTGCGTTGACTGCCAGCGCGCCACGTCCTCCCCCTTGACGGCCTTCCTGGGGATGAGGCGGGAGCACCTGAACTGGACCGGTGATGTCGTGCACTATGAGAGCAGCCCCGGGACGTTCCGGGGATTTTGCCCGACCTGCGGCACAAGGCTCTATTTCCGCTCTGGGAGATGGCCTTCGGAGGTTCACGTCCACGCCGCGACGATGACCGATCCGGGCGAATACCAACCAGACGCGCAAGTCTTCATTGGCGCGAGGATGAAATGGCTCGACCGGCTGCGGTCGCTTCCCAACCATCAGGGTTTTCAGCAAGCTCCGCAGGATTCTGCCGATACGCCCTGAGGGCGGAGCGAACGTGCCTGCCTGCACGGTCCGGTTTGTTGCTGTCTCGCACAAAGTTCTCGAAACCGGCAAGCTCCTGGGCTAGAAAGGTTTTTGAGAATGGCGGCGCGAAAATCGGACAATGACCATAACCAGCGAAGACAGCCCGAATGGCGCAGGCCATGCCACATTCACGCCGCCCGGTGATGGCGCTGCCGTGGAGCGGGTAGGGCGCCCGCGCAAGGCGCTGCTCTCGTCCTCCATGGTCGGCTCGACGAATCGTGGCCGCGTGCTACAGGCGCTGTTCGATCTCGGCCCCACCAGCCGCGCCGAGCTCGCGCGCATGGCCGGCGTCAATCGCACGACGATTTCCGGCATCGTGCAGCCGCTGATCGACGACGAGGTGCTGGTCGAGAGCGATCCCATGCCCGCCAATCCCGGTGGTGGCAAGCCGGCGCGTCCGCTTTGGTTCTCGCCGAAAGCCCGTCCCATCTGCGGTGTGCTCTTGATGCCGGACGCGGTGCACGCCTGCGTGGCGACGCTCGACGGAAAGATCGAGTCGGAACGCAAGATGACGCTGCCGGACGGCAGGGGGCAGGTCGCACCGATCATCGAGACGATTGCCGAATGTGTTGGCGAAACGCTTGCCAAGGCACGGCGCAAGCCCTTTGGCATCGGTGTCGCCGTCGGCGGCATGGTCGACACCGATCGCGGCTCGATCGTCACCGTCAATCTGGCCCCGGCGCTCGACCGCTATCCGCTGGCCGACGATCTCGGCCGGCGCTTCGGCCTGCCGGTCAAGCTCGATCATCATCCGCGCGCCCTGTTGGTCGGTGACCGCTGGTTCGGCGCCGGCCGTGGCGTCAGGCAATTCGCGGTCGTCTATACCGGCGAAGTGCTGGGCGGCGCGCTCTATTTCGATGGCCATCTCCATCGCGGCACGTCCGGAGCAGGCGGCGAGCTCGGCCACACTTTCGTGCAGCTCGATGGCGAGCTCTGCCGCTGCGGCCGGCGCGGCTGCTGGGACACCATCGCCACGCTGAGCTGGCTGCGGCGCGAGGGTGCCAATGCTGGCCTGCCCGAACCCCATCTGATCGACTCGGCCCGCCTTGTCGACATGGCCGATCGCCGACTGCCAGGCGCCGAAAAGCTGCTCGACCGCTATGCCCGCAACGTGGCGGTCGGCATCGCCAATCTGCAGCAGACGGTGGCGCCCAACATCTTCATCCTGCATGGCGACGTCGTGCTCGGCGGCGATCGTCTGCTCGGCGCGATCGCTGACCATGTCCGTGCCATGGTGCCGTCGCGCCCAGGCGGCGCGATCGAATTCATCGCCGGCGATGCCGGCGATGGTGCGGCATTGCTCGGCGCCGCAGGCCTGGTGATTTCGGAGTTGTTGCAGCTGCCGATCTAGACCCTAGCCGTTTTAACTTGGCTAGCGGGGTGGCGCCCCGATGGCGCACCGGTCGCAACGCGCAAGTCAATCTCAGCGCAAAGCCTGACCTCATCGCTTGAGTCCTGCGGCATGCGACGCCCATGACAGGTTATTCGTAGAGACGCGAGAAAGGGCTATAAACGTTACTTTCCAATATCGGCGCCGCGCCAATTGATGTCGTCGCCCCTACCCGATGTGGTGCGCAAAAACGCGATTGACAATATCGTGGTTTAGCGCATTCTAAATACACAGTTACTCTGAAATCGAAAACTACTGGGGAGCGTGCATGGTCAAGGCGCTTGCTTTGGCGGCGTTGCTTTGTTTGTTTTGACAGTCGGCCTTTTGCTGGGAGAGAGATGATCTAGCCAGCTTTCCTTAAGGGGTCAGAAATCGCGAAGGGAGAAATCCGTGAAACTTCCATTCAAGCCATGGTTGGACCAAGCCGGAGCATTCCCAATTTCCCATATCGCCGGCATACCGCACTACAACACACCGGTCTCTCCGACCACGCCGAGGACCGGCGTTCTCCATACCACGGAAGGAGGCTGGGCCGGCAGTTTGGCAATCTTCCGAGTGCACTATGCTCCGCACTTCATGCTCGGATACGATGCGACAGCCAAAGAAGTACGAATTGCTCAATTGGTCCAGGTGGGGACCATTGGCGCCGCGCTGAAGGCACACAACAACAAAGCGTTGGTGCAAATAGAAATGATCGGCTTCTCGAAACCCACGCCGTGGCTGCCTGACGATGGCACCGTGGAGGCCTTGGCTTCGCTGATGGCTGTTTGCTTCGTCGAATACGGAATACCGCTTACACGTCCTTGGGCCGACGGCGATTTCGGCAAGGCGGGGCCAAATCCGCACCGTACATCTGGAAACTACGGAACCGTCGCAGGGTGGTATGGCCACGGGGACTGTCCCAGCCCAGACACGCACTGGGACCCAGGTAATCTCGAATGGAGCAAGGTGTTCGCCAAGGCGCAAACGATAGCCAACAGCATGGGGCCATCATCGGATACGATTGGACCCGCCGCGATGGCAGGCATAGCAACCTCGAACGCTACGTCACCCGCAGCAAAGCCTAAATAAAGCGAAAGCCGGCGAAAGTAGATAGCTGCGTCGTGATCGGTGGTTCGTCTGCGCTGCCGCTGGCAGTGTGTCAAAAATTCAATGGCGATTTCGTAGACGGTTGCAATTCGTCGTCTCGTTATTCCAAGCCGCTGCGCATTCTTGAGTGACATGCCTGGTTACCCGGCCAAGCCCGGATAAGTCTGGAACCATGGCCTGATGCGCTCGAAGCGCGCCGCCATGTTGAGCACGCTCTCATCGGCATGCCGTCGCCCGATGATCTGCAGGCCGACCGGCAGGCCCTGCGCCGTCAGGCCGGCTGGAACCGAGATTGCCGGATGGCCGGTGTAGTTGATCGGATAGGTCATGCACCAGCCGATCAGCGGATCGACCGCCTCGCCGTTGATGGAGGTCGGTCCGATTGTGTTGCCGTCGGTGGCGTTCTTGACCGGCGGAATGGCAAGCGTCGGCGATACGATCAGATCGTGGCTCGCAAACACATCCTCGAGCCCGTCATGCACGCCGGTGCGCAGGAGATCGTCGAGCGCGTGGTCGACGGCGGACACTTTGTAGGCGTCCTTCAGCATGGCGAGGAATTGCGGGGTGAGCACGCCGGCATGCTCGCCCATCAGGTCGATGCCTTCCTGTTTCCAGTAGACCGCGATTGCCGCGTAGTGGATCGAGATCGTACGCACCCAAAGTGCCGCGAGGTCCTTGTGGTCGGCCCTGAAATCGAGTTCGATCTCGTCGACCGCAATGCCGTTGTCGCGCATGGCCGCGACCGCGTCGGCGACCACGGCGGCGACCTCAGGGTCGACCGGGAAATTGCCGAGGCGCGGACTGTAGGCGACGCGCAGCGGCCGGAAGGGCCCGCTCGCTGCGCCGACATAGTCGACGCCATCGTCGGGCAAGCTAAGCGGATCGCGGCTGTGCGGACCGGCCATCACCTTGGTCATCAGCGCGGCGTCGCCGACGGTGCGCGCCAGCGGTCCGATATGGACAAGCGGATGTGCCCACAGGAAACCGTCAGGGCGCGTCACGGAAGGGATGCGGCCGAACGAGGGCTTGAAGCCGACAGTGCCGCTGAACGAGGCGGGGATGCGCACCGAGCCGCCGCCATCGGTGCCTTGCGCCAGCGCCGCCATGCCGTCGGCGACGGCTGCGGCACTGCCGCCCGACGAGCCGCCGGAATTGTAGCCGATCGCGAAAGGCGTGCTGGTCGGCCCGAAGCGGAGATTGTCGGTAATGCCCTTGTGACCGAACTCCGGCGTGTTGGTCTTGCCGAGCACGATGGCGCCGGCTTCGAGCAGGCGCTCGACAGCCGCGGCGTTGGTTTGCGGCACCCTGTTGTGCACGGCGCGCGACGCCATTGATGTCGGCACGTCGGCGACATCGTCGAGATCCTTGATGCCGACCGGCACGCCATGCAGAGGGCCGAGCGGAACACCGGCCATCACCTCTTTCTCGGCGACGCGCGCTGCGTCCATCGCTTCGTCGCCGAGGACCAGTGTGTAGGCGTTGATGACGGGATTTCGCGCTTCGATGCGGCGCAGATAAGCTTCGGTTACCTCGACCGGCGACAGGTCGCGGCGCCGGATGCGCTGCGCCAGTTCGGCAGCCGGCAGGAAACAGAGTTCGTTGTCCGCAGAAGTCATGGAAGCCATTCCGTCTATTTGATGAAAACCGGATTTGTCGAACCGCCCGTGCCCTTGCTCACCTTGGTGGGACTGGCGCAGTAGAAGCCTTCGTAGCGCCGGTCCGCCGCGCAATCGGCGGCAAGCCGGTCGAGCGCGGCCATCTCGGTGAACACGATGCCGAGATTGCGCATCAGCGCCGCGTGCAGCACCAGCATCAGGCCGGTCTCGGGATCGTAGGTGGTCTCGTTGGCCAACGTGTCGGTGACCAGGCAAGGCACCTGCATAGCGTCGAACCAGCGCACGAGGTCCAAGCTGAAGGTCAGGCCGGGCTCCCAATAATTGTTCCCGACCGATTGCTGCCCGGCGGCCAGTGCGCCAACCCAGCCGGTGCGGATGAGCAGGATGCTGCGCGGCAGGATCTCGACACCTTGCGCCCGGGCGCAGTCCATCAAATCGTGATGAGAGAAGGTCTCGGCGCGATCAAGCACCGGCTTGCCGCGGAAGCGGGCAATGTCGAGCAGCACGCCACGTCCGACAATGCCGCGCTCGGCGATTGGCATGATGCCGGCCGTGGTCATACCGCCATTGGTGCTCGATGCCGGAAAGCCGTTCCACAGCGTGTCGTCGAACCACATATGGCCGAGCGCGTCGCAATGCGTGCCGGCCTGCGCAAAGCCGGTGACATAGTCATCGGCGAATTCGAGCCCGCCGGGCAGGGGGTGCCAATGGCCGTTCTCGAACCCGGCCTTGTCGGCGACCATGAAATGCTTGGCCGGCCAGCGGCCGGGGAACACGGCGTCGCCTTCGGGGCTGCCGATCGGCACGCCAAGCGTGAAGGTGCGGCCGTCCCGCACCGTCGCCAGCCCGCGCTTGACCTCGTCAGGCGTGAGATAGTTGAGCGCGCCGATCTCGTCGTCGGCGCCCCAATGGCCCCAGCGCTTGGGTGCGTTCGCCAACAGCCGGCGCAGCGTCATTGCGTCGGTCGCGCTCATGCGCCGGCCTCCATGGCCGCGGCGCTCATCGCCTCCTTGGCGCCGGTTATGTAGGCGACGACCTCTTCCATGTTGGTGGCGGAACTTGGCAGATCGGCGGCCTTGCGGCCCCTGCGCATCACCACCACCCGGTTGCAGACCTGCCAGAGGTGATCGAGATTGTGGGTGACCATGATGATGGTCAGTCCCTTGGCGCCCAGCCGTTTGATCAGCTCCAGCACCTCGCGCGATTCGCGCACGCCGAGTGCCGCCGTCGGTTCGTCGAGCAGCAACAGCTTGTGGCCCCAGAAGGCACCGCGCGCGATCGCCACCAATTGGCGCTGGCCGCCGGACATGCGCTCGACCGTTTTCGAGCGCACGCCGGGGATGTCGATGTGCAACTCGTCGAGCCCCTTGATCGCGGTGTCGCCCATCGACTTCCGGCGGATCCAGCGCAGCAGCGCCGGGCCGCGCCCATGCGCCAACTCGCGCCCGAGGAAGAAATTTTCCGCCGCGGTGAAGGTGCCGATCAGCGACAGGTCCTGGTAGACAGTCTCGATGCCGAGGCGCTGCGCCTCGGCCGGCGGCGACAGTTTTCGCGCCTGGCCTTCGAGGATCACCTCGCCGGAGGTCGGGTCATGCGCGCCGGCCAGGATCTTGATCAGCGTCGACTTGCCGGCGCCATTGTCGCCGACCAGGCCGATAATGTCGCCCCTGGCGATATCGAGCGAAACCGTGTCGAGCGCCTGGATGCCGCCAAAGCTTCGGCAGATGCGGCGCAGGCTGAGCAGCAGATCCTTTGCCATGGCCTAGCCCCTAGCGAAGCGGCGGCCGATGCCGCCGAGCGCCACGGCGACGACGAGCAAAGTGCCGGTGAACAGGAACTGGGTGAAGATCGGCGCGCCGATCATGGCCAGGCCATTGTTGCCGACGGCGACCGTCAGCACGCCGATCAGCGTGCCGAGAATGTGGAACTGGCCTTCGCGCAGAGCGGCCGAGCCGAGGAAGGCGGCGGAGAACGAGGTCAGCATGAAACTGTCGCCGGCCGTTACCTGGCCCGAGCCCAGATTGGAGGCCATCAGCACACCGCCTATGGCCGCGCATGTGCTGGCGATGGCGAAGGCGACGATCCGGCTGCGGTCGACGGCGACGCCGGCACGGCGCGCCGATTCGGGACTGACGCCGATCGCCTTGATGTGCTGACCCTGTACCGTGCGGTTGAGGATCATCCAGAGAAGGATGAGCACCACCGCCATGATGATGACGAGATGTGGCACGCCGGCGATGCGGCCGATGGCGATCCTGGTGAATTCGCGTGATTGGGTGAGCTGCAGCGGAATGCCGCCGGAATAGGCGTAGTTCAGCCCGACGACGATGGTGCCGGTGCCGAGCGTGGCGATGAAGGCGTTGACGCCGATCTTGGAGACGACGAGGCCGTTGACGACGCCGATGATCGTGCCGAGCGCGACGACGAGAACGATGGCCAGCGGGATCGACAGGCCGCTGCTCAGCAGCCCAACCGCGAGCAGGCCGCAGAAGCTCGCGACATAGCCTATGCTGAGATCGAAATCGCCGGCCACGAGTGGCACGGTGAGGCCCGCCGCGACGATGGTGCCGATTGCCATGTCGTTGATGATGTTGCGGAAATTGCCGACCGTGGCGAAGGTCCCCGGCTGCAGCACCGAGAACATCGCCAGCATCAGCGCCAGCACGATGATGGTGCCATAGGTGCCGAGCAGGCGCATCAGAAGCGCCCGCCGGTCGCGCATGCCGGGAGGGAGAGACCCGGCCTGCGCGACCGGCAAGGCGGCCTCCGCCGGAGCGGAGGTTTCTGGCAAGGGATGATCAGCGGTCATGACGGCTCTGTGCATGATGGAACTCCGGTGTGACCGGGCGTGCCCGGCCGCACCGTCAATCTGCAGGACTTACTGCGGATTGTCCTTCATGAACTGGTCGACATTGTCCTTGGTGACCAGCGTGTAGCCCGGCACGAAGGATTTCGGCTGCCACTTGTCGCCGGCCGCCAGTATGTCGGGGATCTGGTCGACCAGCATCTTGCCGGCGGACGTCAGGTCGACGCCGAGCGTCGCGGTCATCGTCCCGTCCTTGACCGCCTGGACGGCGGGCGCCGTGGCGTTGAACGAATAGACCTTCACATCGCTGCGGCCGTTCTGCTTCAGCGCCGCGATCGCGCCCATGGCGTTGTCGTCATAGCAGTTGAAGATCGCGAAAGGCCCCTTGGCATTGGCATTGGCGGCAAGCCAGGCACTGGTTGCGGCCTGCGAGGATTCGGCCGCACCTGGAATGCTGATCTCGTGCGACGTTGCCTTCAGCCCCGGATTGGCCTTCACCGCGGCATCGAAGGCGTCGGCCCGCTCGCGGCACGGAATGCCGGGGTGATAGGTCAGGTCGAGCACGGTGCCGGCATTGCCTATGTCCTTCAGCATAAGGTCGAGCAGTGGCGGCGCCGCTCCGGTGCTGGCCGAAAGCGCGATGCCGTCGGCCATGCCGCCGCCGGCGGAAAGCACCGGAATGTCGGCATCGGCCGCCGCTTGCAGCCCGGCGGCGAGGCCGGTCGAATCGAACACCGTGACGATGATGGCGTTCACCTTCTTGGTCGCCAGTTGCTTGATCGAGGTGATCGCCTGCGAAGGATCGCCATTGGCGTTGAGAGTTTCCACCGTCCAGCCCTTGGACCGGGCCTCCTTGCTCATCGTGTCGACCATCTGATTGGTGTCGACGTCGGAGGTCGAGAAGGTGACGATGCCGATCGTCAGCTTGTCATCGGCATGTGCTGCCGGCGCGAAAGATGCCGCGACGAGCGCCGCGGTAGACAGTTTCTGAAAGCGGTTCACGTTGCAAATCCCCTTTTGACCGAGTGTTCCGGTTCGCATCCCGACCTCGCCTGGCCTTGTGTCAGGCCTGTTTGCGGGGTCATCACAGGTGCACCTGTTTGTTCGTGCGAGACACGTACTAACTATAGGCACAAGGCTCGGGAGCGTGCAACGGCTATTTTGCGGGCTTCTCCTGTTCCGCAAGGGGAGACAGGTGGGAGGAGGCAGGCAATAAAAAAGCCGGGCGCGAGGCCCGGCTTTTTCGTGTCGTGGCTTGAACGACTTAGAACTTCATACCGACGCCGAAGGTGACGCGGTTGTCGGTGGCCTTGACCTTGCCGATACCGTCGAAGCTCTTTGAGCCGAAATCGGTGTAGCGATACTCGACACGGCCGAACACATTGTCGGTCAGCTTGATGTCGGTGCCGAGACCCGCAGTCCAACCGATCATCGTAGCCCGATCTGTGCCAAAGATAGGATCTTCCACCTTCAGGCTCCTGCCGGCCAGACCGCCGGTGCCATAGAGCAGGATTTCCGGGGTCACAGCGTAACCGAGACGGGCACGCAGCGAGCCTTCGAAACCGGCTTTGGAGTTTACGCCAGAATCGTCGCCCTTGACGCCGTTGTAGCCGAGTTCGGCTTCACCGCCGTAGACGAAGTTCTCCTGCTGCCATTGATAGCCGCCGAAGACGCTGCCGACGAAGCCCTTGGTGCCAACGTCAACGTTGTCTACTCCGAGGTCCTTCTCCTTGGTGTGGCCACTGAAGCCGTAGCCAACATTCAGACCGGCGTAGGGGCCGGCCCAGGATGCGACGGGCAGTTCGGCAACCGGTGCGGGTGCCGGGGGCTCTTCCTGGACGACGTCTGCGGCATAGGCAGTACCACCGAGGGCGAAGAGCCCGAGCGCAACGGCCAACGGCCGTGCGAATTTGAGATTGGCTTGCATTGTTCTTTACTCCTTAAGCCACAGGACACAGGCTTGTTTCTCACGATCGCCATCAACCCGTCCGGGGGGTGAAACGGATCTGGCGTTCGTCGGTTCCAAATGTCGTGTCAAAATGCGGCTGAAGCGAACCTGAACTTGGGTCATTACCCGGCGCGAATGAGGCGGAACCTTGACGTTGCATCTTCGCAACAGCGAAATGTCAGCAGCCATTTCATGCTGCGCTGCACACCGCTTGGTGCAAGGAGTCCAGCGTCCTATATTGCGGTCCGGCGGGTCCGGCTCCAAGACGAGTCGGCATGCCGAACCGGGCGTTTCGCCACAATGCTGCCCCAGGTGCGAATGCCGTTTAACGCATGCCGAGCCATATTTCGTCGGCGTCGTGTTTTCGTGCCGAAATTGAGGATTGACAACAGATGAGCAAAGCCACTGCCGCGGCGCTGGTGACGGGCGGGGCCAAACGGATCGGCAAGGCGATTGTCGAGGACCTCGCCAGCCATGGTTTTGCGGTCGCCATCCACGCCAATCGCTCGGGCGACGAGGCGGATATCTTGGCCGCGGGAATCAATCAGTCTGGCGGTCGCGCAGCGGTGGTAAGTGCCGACCTGACGGACATGGACGCCGTCAGCGACCTCGTCGGCCAGGCCGAAGCCGCGTTGGGCCCGATCTCGCTGCTGGTCAACAACGCTTCGCTCTTCGTTGATGATTCCATTGAGGATTTCGACTGGCAGGCCTGGGACCGCCACTTTGCCATTCACGTGAAAACCCCGGCGCTGTTGGCGCAGAATTTCGCCCGCTCCTTGCCGGAACGGCAGGAGGGGCTGATCGTCAACATCATCGACCAGCGCGTCTGGCGCCCGACGCCGCGCTATTTCTCCTATGCGCTGTCCAAATCCGCGTTGTGGACCCAGACGCAGATGTTGGCGCAAGCGCTCGGCCCGCGCATTCGTGTCAACGCGATCGGTCCCGGCCCGACGCTGAAAAATGTGCGCCAGGACGATTCCGACTTTGACGCACAGCTCGCCGGCCTGATCCTGAAGCGCGGCCCGGAATTGCCGGAATTCGGCGCCACCATCCGCTATCTCTGGGATGCGCGCTCGGTCACTGGCCAGATGATCGCGCTCGATGGCGGCCAGCATCTTGCATGGCAGACGCCAGATGTGACAGGCATGACGGAATGAGTCCTCTCGATCACAAGAACAAGGGGCGCGGCGGCGCCGATGATCTGCCTCCCGAAATTGACCTCGAGGATGAGGCGCTGGAGGAGATCGTCGAACCGGCCGGCCCGGATGTTGCCTTCACAGCCATCGACTGGACGCCGCATGCCGGCGATGCCGAAGGCATGGTCGGTGCCGAGGTGATCCAGACGCTGGTCAAGCGGCTGCCCAACGCGCCCGGCGTCTACCGCATGATGAACGCCGCCGGCGACGTGCTCTATGTCGGCAAGGCGCGCAGCCTGAAGAAGCGCGTCACCAATTACGCGCAAGGCCGGTTCCACACCAACCGCATCGGCCGCATGGTGCGCGAGACGTCGACGATGGAGTTCGTCGTCACCCGCACCGAGATCGAAGCGCTGCTGCTCGAAGCCAATCTTATCAAGCGCTTGCGGCCGCGATTCAATGTGCTGATGCGGGACGACAAGTCGTTCCCCTATATTCTCCTGACCGGCGACCACGTGTCGCCCGGCATCTACAAGCATCGCGGCGCGCGGTCGCGCAAGGGCGACTATTTCGGCCCCTTTGCCTCGGCCGGCGCCGTCGGCCGCACCATCAATTCGCTGCAGCGGGCCTTCCTGCTGCGCAGCTGCACAAATTCTTTCTACGAGAACCGCACGCGGCCGTGCCTGCTCTACCAGATCAAGCGCTGCGCCGGCCCCTGCACCGGCGAAATCTCGCATGAGGGCTATGCGGAACTGGTCGCCGAGGCGAAGGATTTTCTGTCCGGCCGCAGCCAGAAGGTGAAGACCGAGATTTCGGCCGCCATGCAGCAGGCGTCTGAAGACCTCGATTTCGAACGCGCCGCCATCTATCGCGACCGGCTGGCGGCCCTGTCGCATGTGCAGAGCCATCAGGGCATCAACCCTGCGACCGTCGACGAGGCCGATGTCTTCGCCATCCATCAGGAAGGCGGCCAGGTCTGCATCCAGGTATTCTTCTTCCGCACCGGCCAGAACTGGGGCAACCGCGCCTATTTCCCCAAGGCCGATCCGGCGCTGGAGGGAGCGGAAGTGCTGGGCTCGTTCCTCGCGCAGTTCTATGACGACAAGCCGACGCCGCGTGCCATTTTCCTGTCGCAAACCGTAGAGGACCAGGAATTGCTGGCCGAGGCGCTGTCCACCCGGGCTGGCCGCAAGGTGGCGATCTCGGTGCCGCAGCGCGGCGAGAAGAAGGACCTGACCGACAATGCCCTGCAGAACGCCCGTGAGGCGTTGGGCCGCAGGCTGGCCGAAACCTCGACGCAAGGGCGGTTGCTTGCCGGTTTCGCCGAGACCTTCGGCCTGGCCAAGCCGCCGGTGCGCATCGAGGTCTACGACAACTCGCACATTATGGGCACCAATGCGGTCGGCGCCATGGTCGTGGCGGGACCGGAAGGGTTTGTCAAAAACCAGTACCGGAAATTCAACATCCGCTCGACCGAAATCACGCCAGGCGACGATTTCGGCATGATGCGCGAGGTGATGGAGCGGCGTTTTTCGCGATTGCTCAAGGAGCATGGCGATGTTGCCGTGGCCGACGATGCGGCAGCGGGCGAGGCGGCCGATGATATCGAAGACGATGTCTCCGGCAGCTTCCCGGCCTGGCCCGACGTCATCCTGATCGATGGCGGCCAGGGTCAGATGACGGCGGTGCGCAAGATTCTCTCGGATCTCGGCATCGAGGACCGCGTCGTGGCGATCGGCATCGCCAAGGGGCAGGACCGCGATGCCGGCCGCGAGCGCTTTTTCGTCAAGGGCAAGGACTCGTTCTCACTGCCGGTGCGCGATCCCGTGCTCTATTTCGTCCAGCGCCTGCGCGATGAGGTCCATCGCTTCGCCATCGGCTCGCACCGGGCGCGGCGCAAGAAGGAGATGGTCAAGAGCCCGCTTGACGAGATCGCCGGCATCGGCCCCGGCCGTAAGCGCGCGCTGCTGTTGGCATTCGGCACCGCCAAGGCGGTCAGCCGCGCTGCGATCGAGGATTTAAGGAAAGTCGACGGCATTTCCGAACAGATCGCCAAACTGGTCTACAATCATTTCCACGAAAGTTAGAAAATTCTGCAGTTTCAGCTGGCCAGTCGAATCTGCCCTGTTGACCCCCTACATTGCCTTCTGATTTGAGTACGCAGGCAGAAAGAGTCCACAAGATATGGCCCAGCGCGCGTTCAACCTGCCCAACATGCTGACCTACGCCCGCATCATCGCGGTGCCGCTGGTGGTGCTGTGCTTTTTTCTTGAAGGCCATCTGAAATCGAGCGACTTCGCCCGCTGGTCGGCGCTGGTCATTTTCCTGCTGGCGTCCATCACCGATTATTTCGATGGCTATTTTGCCCGCGCCTGGCAGCAGACCTCCAACATCGGCAAGATGCTCGATCCGATCGCCGACAAGCTGCTGGTCGCCACCTGCCTTTTGCTGCTCGCGGCCGACACCGACCGCCACGCCGGCATTGCCGGCTGGTCGCTGTGGGCGGCGATCATCATCCTGTGCCGCGAAATCCTGGTTTCGGGCCTGCGTGAATATCTGGCGGCGCTCAAGGTCTCGGTGCCGGTGACGCAGCTTGCCAAGTGGAAGACCACCATCCAGATGGTCGCCATCGCCTTCCTGCTGGCGGGGCCGGCCGGTGACAAGATCTTCCCGCTGACCACGCAGACCGGCCTGGTGCTGCTGTGGATCGCGGCACTCGTCACGCTCTATACCGGCTACGACTATTTCCGCGCCGGCCTCAAGCACATTATGGACGAGTGAGATGACGACCCGTCTCATCTATTTTGCCTGGGTTCGCGAAAGGATCGGCATGCCTGAGGAGGATGTCGAATTGCCCGCCGGCATCGAGACGGTCGCCGACCTTTTGCGCTGGCTGCAATCGCGGGGCGAAGGCTACGAACACGCACTGCAATATCCCGACGTGATCCGCGTTGCCATCAACCAGGAACATGTCGACCACCGCGAGAAGATAGCGGGCGCGCGCGAGATCGCGCTGTTCCCGCCGATGACCGGGGGCTGACACCCATGTCGGCCGCTCTGGTGCCGAGCGTGCGCATCCAGCGCCAGGATTTCGACGTTGCCGCCGAGATCGCCGGGTTGACGCGAGGCCGTGCCGATATCGGCGCGGTGGTCACTTTCTCGGGTCTTTGCCGGGACGAGCAGGGCGCGCTCTCGGCATTGGAGCTTGAGCATTATCCCGGCATGGCGGAGGCCGAGATCGGCCGCATCGCCACCGAGGCGGTTCAGCGCTGGCCGCTGCAAGGCCTCACCGTCATCCACCGCCATGGCAAGATCGTGCCCGGGGAGAACATCGTGCTGGTGGTGGCCGCCTCGGCGCATCGCCAGGCGGCGTTCGAGGCGGCGAACTTCCTCATGGATTATCTGAAGTCACGGGCACCCTTCTGGAAGAAGGAGCATCGCACCGATGGTTCCGAGGGCGGCTGGGTCGAGGCCAAGGAAGCCGACGCCCAAGCGGCGAAGCGCTGGAAATCGTCCTCCGAATAATCCTGTCGCAGCCACGCATTGACCGCAATCCTTTGGCCAACTCCGCAGGGTTGATCAACCCGGGGATAGGCAACCCGGGCAAGGGAGGTGGTCATGCTGGGCAGGCTCGCAGAGTTCTTCGTCTTCGGATTCGTGCCTCTGGTCGTCGGCATCCTGGCTGTGCCGGAACTATCCGTGGCCGCTGAAAAGGCGGTGAGGGGCGAGGTGATCTATCGCGAGCGCATCGCCCTGCCGCCCAGCGCCGTGCTTTCAGTCCAGCTTGCCGATGTCTCGCTGGCCGATGCGCCGGCCAAGATCATCGGCGAGCAGACTGTCAAGCCGGCCGGCCAGGTGCCGATCAGCTTCGAGATCAAGTTCGATCCATCGGTGATCCGGCCGCAGATGACCTATGCGTTGCAGGCGCGGATCATCGTCGACGGCAAGCTGATGTTCATCTCCGATGTGCGTCATCAGGTCGATCCACTGACCGATGCGCCGCAGACCATCATGCTGAAAATGGTCGCGCCAGGCACCGAGCCGACGGCTTCCGTCTTTGGCCAGCTCTGGGTGGTCGACTATGTCGACGGCATTGGCGCCATCACCGCGCCGCAGGCGACGTTCAGGGTCAGCGAGGCCGGCAAGGCCGGCGGCAGCGGCCCCTGCAACACCTATTTCGCCACCGCCAAGGTAGATGGCCTGGCGATCGCGATCAGCGAGATCGGCTCGACCTACAAGGCTTGTGCGCCAGAGGTGATGGCCGAGGAAAAGGCGTTGTTCGATGCGTTGGCCAAGGCGGCATCATACCATGTCGATGCCGGCAAGCTCGCCATATCAGACAAGGACGGCCGCGAAATCCTGCGCTTCAGCGCCGCGAGCTGATTTCCGGATCGGCGTCACGTCGCGGCCGTCTCCTTGACCATGACCTTGACGATCTCGAACACGCATCCAAGTCAGGTCAGCTCGGCTCTCGACCGGGGGTGAGCAGCCGTCATCTGCCGGATGACTCGGCATTTGCGGCCACCTATACTCCGTGCGCCTCAGGCGAAAGAAAATGCGATGCGCAAAGCGCTGCCATGAAAGTCGCTCTCTTTGTCCCGTGCTTTATCGATGCGTTCTATCCAGAGGTCGGCATTGCGACGCTCGAGCTGCTGGAGCGCCTGGGCCTCGATGTGGACTATCCCGAAGAGCAGACCTGCTGCGGTCAACCCATGGCCAACAGCGGCGCACAAAAGGAAGCGGCAGGCGCGGAGGCTGTCTTCGTCAGCAACTTCGCCGGCTACGATTATGTCGTCGGACCTTCGGCGAGTTGCATCAATCATGTGCGGTCCCACCTGACCGCGATCGAGCAGACTGCGTCCGTGCGTCACGTCAGGGCGGCGGCCTATGACCTGACCGAGTTTCTTCATGACGTGCTGGACGTGCGTGAGTTCCCCTGGGCGGAATTTCCACATCGCGTCGGGCTGCACAACAGCTGCAGCGCCCTCCGGCATCTGCGCCAGGCGACAGCATCCGAAATCGATGAGCCGCCGTTCTCGAAGCCGCGTGCCTTGCTGGAAGGCGTCAAGGGGATCGAGTTCGTCGCACCGTCTCGGCCGGATGAATGTTGTGGCTTCGGCGGCACGTTCTCCGTCACCGAAGAGGCCGTTTCCGTGCGAATGGGTCAGGACAGGGTACGTGATCATCTGGCCGCGGGCGCCGAATACATCGTGTCCGGCGACATGTCGTGCCTGATGCACCAGCAAGGCTGCGCCGATCGTATGAAGCTCAATGCGCGCTTCATCCACATTGCGCAAATTCTGAATGGCGCTCGGGCATGAGCAAGCGGGTCGATCACGCCAAGGCCGCAAGCAATTTCCTCGCCAAGCCGGACCACGTGTCGTTCCACGACCGGCGGCTTTGGGATTTGCGGTTGAAGCGCGACGCACAGGCGCACGGCTTACCCGAATGGGAAACCCTTCGCGATCTCGCTTCCGGCATCAAGGAGCACACGCTCTCTCATCTCGCCCAGTACGTGGAGCAGTTTGTCGATGCGGCCGAAGGCAACGGCGTCGTCGTCCATTTTGCCGCCGACGCCCGCGAGCACAATGAGATCGTCTTCAGCCTTTTGTCCGAGCGCGGCATGACCACGCTGGTCAAGAGCAAGTCGATGCTCACCGACGAATGCGCGATGCGGGCCCATCTCGAGCCACGTGGCATCGTGGTGATGGAGACCGATCTCGGCGAACGTATTCAGCAGCTCGACAATCAGGACCCAAGCCACATGGTTGTTCCCGCGGTGCACAAGCTGCGCAGCGACGTGGCCGAGTTGTTTGGCCGCACCATCGGCACCGATCCCGCAAACAGCGACATCCATTACCTCGCCGAAAGCCAGCGCATGGACACGCGCCCGCACTTCCTGCGCGACAAGACGGCGGGCATGACCGGCTGCAATTTCGCGGTCGCGGAGACGGGCACAGTTGTCGTCTGCACCAACGAGGGCAACGCCGACCTGTCCGCCAACATTCCTCCTTTGCACATTGCCTCGATCGGCATCGAGAAACTGATACCGCGCCTTTCCGATCTCGGCGTCTTCATCCGGATGTTGTCACGCAGCGGGCTGGGTTCGCCGATCACGCAGTACACCTCGCATTTTCGCAGCCCCCGGCCAGGCACCGAGATGCACTTCATCCTGGTCGACAACGGCCGCTCTGAACGCCTCGCCATGGAGGACTTCTGGCCATCGCTGAAATGTATTCGCTGCGGCGCTTGCATGAATACCTGTCCGGTCTATCGCCGCAGCGGCGGCCTATCCTATGGCAGCACCTATTCGGGACCGATCGGAGCCATCATCAATCCGACCTTCGATCTGCAGCGTTTCAGCGCGCTGCCCTTTGCCTCGACGCTGAACGGCAGTTGCACCAGCGTCTGCCCGGTGCGCATCAACATCCACGAACAGATCTACAAATGGCGCGAGGTGATCAGCGCACGGCACGAGACACCGTTCGTCAAGGCGGAGGTGTTGAAGATGGCCGGGCGGCTGCTCGCCAGCCCGACATTGTATCGCGCCACCATTGCCTCGCTTGGCGGTGCCTTGAAACGGCTGCCCAACTTCCTGCTCTACAACCCGCTGAATATCTGGGGCCGGCAGCGCGACCTTCCCGATGCCCCAGTGCAAACCTTCCGCGACTGGTACCGCGAAAATCGGAAGCAGCCGAGATGACCTCCCGCGCCGTTTTCCTGGCGAAAATACGCAAGGCACAGCCTTCGCCGGTGTCGCTGCCCGACGTGCCGCTCTTCGCCACGCCCGCAGGCGATCGCGCCTCGCGCTTTGCGACGGCGCTGGCGCTCATGGGCGGCACATGCATCACGCTGCAAGGTCTTGGCGAGGTTCGAACCTGGGTAGCCGATCGTTTCGGCTCGGATGCTGTGATCGCATCCGCGGTGCGGGGAATCGATGGCAACAGGGCGATCGATTATCGAACCCTTCCCGCATCGCTGGAGGATGTCGCCGTCGGCATCGTGCGGGCGCGCTTTGGCGTCGCCGAAACGGGCTCCGTGTGGTTCAGTGAGGACGAATACGTCGTCAATGCGATCGGCTATCTCGTGCAGCATCTTGTGGTGCTGCTTGATCCCATGCGGATCGAGGATGGGCTTCAGGAAGCCTATCGCCGGCCAGACTTCAGGACCGCCCGCTACGCCGCATTGGTTACCGGACTATCCGCCACCGCCGATATTGAAGGCATCATGATCCGTGGCGCCCAAGGCGTGAGATCGTTGACGGTGGCGCTTGTACCTTGATGCCCAAAGTGTAGCAGCACCGCACGCATACGGACGCGCTGAATATCGACGTGCTCCGAATACGATCGGTCAGAAGAAAAAGGCCGGCGAAACGCCGGCCTTTTCCAATTCAGACTTGATGATATCGGCTCAGCCGACGATCTCGGTGTCCGAGAACCAGTACTTGATCTCCTGCGCGGCGGTTTCCGGCGCGTCGGAACCGTGCACCGAATTCTCGCCGATCGACAGCGCATGCACTTTGCGGATGGTGCCTTCGGCGGCGTTGGCCGGGTTGGTGGCGCCCATCACTTCGCGGTTCTTGGCAATGGCGTTCTCGCCTTCCAGCACCTGGACGATCGTCGGCGCCGACGACATGAACTCGACCAGCTCGCCGAAGAACGGACGGTCCTTGTGGACGGCGTAGAAGCCTTCGGCCTCACGGCGGCTCATCCACACGCGGCGCGATGCGATGACGCGCAGGCCGGCGTCTTCGAGCATCTTGGTGATGGCGCCGGTGAGGTTGCGCCGGGTTGCGTCCGGCTTGATCATGGAAAAGGTGCGTTCGAGCGCCATGGGTCGTCCCTGTCTGAGAATGGAATTGAGAGTGGCGGGCTCTATACAAGCCGTCCGGAGCCAGAGCAAGGGGTGAGGAGCGGTCCGCAAAGCGGACGGAAAGCCAATTGCTTGGCTTTCCGAGTAACGAACGGTGAAAGCCCGGTCCGCCTTCGGGCGGATTGAAAGGTCCAGTGGACCTTTCAAAGGGTTTGAACGCCCGAAGGGCAGGGAGCGATAGCGAAGGGCCGGAACAGTGCGTGTTTCTATGCAAGGCTGGTGTCGACAAGGCGAGCCGGGAGACGACATCAGATGGCTGCACAGCAACACTTTGCTTGCTATAGTCACGTGTCGGCGCCGCGCTGAAGTCGGCCCGAATGGAGACAACATGACCATGGCAGACGATCGTCAGGAGCGCATTCGCAATCGCGCACATCAGATCTGGCAGGAAGAGGGGCAACCGGCTGGTCACCACGAACGCCATTGGCACCAGGCGGCAGCCGACATCGATCGTGAGGACGCGGGGAAGAAGCCGGCCAAGAAGGCATCTGCCGCTGGCAAGGCGAAAGCCGCCCCCAAGGAAGAAAAAGCTGCCGCGAAAGCCAGCAAGCCGAAGACCAGCAAGCCAAAGAAGGCGGCCAAGTAAGGCCCGCTATTCTGCCGCTGATTTTCGCCACGGATTGACGGCGCCCAAGCCTTGCGGGCAGGGCAGGCGTTTTGCGGGTGTTAGGCCGCCGCGGCGACCTTTCGTCCAAGCCCGCCATGCAGGTCGAGGCAGCGGGCGAACCATTGCGCCACGACGTCGCTGTTTTCGAGCAGCTGATAGGGCGTAGCGATGCGCGCCCATTGCAGCGCGCCGAAGACGATATAGTCCGCAAACAGCGGTGCGGCGCCGCCAATGAAGGGCTGGTAGCTCAGCATCGAGCGCAGTGGCTCGAGCGACGCCCGAAACGCCGCCAGCCCGGCGTCGCGGCCCGCGACGACGTCTTCCAGCCGCTTGCCCAGGCGCTGCTCACGGCTCTGGCGGAAATAGGTGGCATTCTCCTCGTCCTGCATGGTGTGGAGATCGACGATCGCGGCGGTGGTGACATAGGGGTGGATGGTCAATTGCGACCAGCGCTCGATGAAGCGCGCCATCGCCTTGCCGCCTTCGCCGCCAAACAGCGTCGGCCGGTCCGGGTAGGCCTCGTCGAGATAGAGCGCGATGGCGAAGGAATCGGTGACGACCTTGTCGCCGTCGCGGATCACCGGAACGGTTTTCGAAGCACCACCCTCGATGGTAGGGACCTCGAGAAAACGCGTCGGCGCGGTTGAGATGTCGAGCCCCTTGTGAGCCAGCGCCATCGTCGCCTTCCAGCAATGCGGGCTGAACGGACGGCTCTCATCACGCCCGACGAGATCATAAAGCAGAATGGTCATTGGCGCGGGTCCCTTTGCGGTCTAGGTATCGCTCGCGACATCCCGAAAACGGGGCGGCGGGAGAAAAGATGAAACAGCACTTCATGATGTTTGCTGCGTACAATCAATGGGCCAATGGCCGCATCTACGATGCCGCCGCCGATCTCGATGAGGAGGAATTCAATCGCGATGTCGGCGCCTTCTTCGGCTCGCTGATGGGCACGCTCAACCATTTGCTCGCCGCCGATCGCATCTGGATGAAGCGCTTCACCGGCGAAGGCGATGCGCCGACAGCGCTGGATGCCATCCTGCACCGGGCCTTGCCCAATTTAAGGATGGCGCGCGAGGCGGAGGACCGGCGGATCATCGACTGGCTCGGCGGCTTGGGCGACAAGGCGCTGTCGGGCCGCTTCACCTATATGACGGTGTCGGATATGCGCACCGTCTCGCAGCGTCTGGCGCCCGCGCTGGCGCATGTCTTCAACCACCAGACCCATCATCGCGGCCAGGCGCATATGATCCTTACGGTTCTCGGCCGGCCTTCGGTGCCGCTCGATCTGGCGCATTTCCAGCGCACCGAAGAGGGCAGGGCTTTCGCCTGATCCAGATTGTCTCGTCCTAAACCGAGCGGCCTGCGCTGACTATCGCCGCATCTTCTGCAGAAGCATGGCCTTCACGTCAGGCCATTCTGAATCGATGATGCTGAACCGCACGGAATTGCGTTTCCGGCCGTCCGGCATGATCCGCTCATTGCGAACGATCCCTTCCTGCTTTGCCCCTATCCGCAGAATGGCCGCTCTCGATGCGTCATTGAGTTCATCGGTGGTGAACTGCACCCGCACACACGCCATGGCCTCGAAGGCATGGGCCAGGAGAAGGTACTTTGCTTCGGTGTTGACCCCTGATCGCTGAACCGAAGCGCTGAGCCACGTGTGCCCAATCTCCAATTTTCTGTTCATGCGGTCGATCTTCCAGAACCGCGTACTCCCACAGATCGCTCCGGTGCCGCGCAGGATGATTGTATAGGGCATGACGGTTCCGGTCCTTCGCCCGGCCAGGGCGCAGGCGACATAGTCATCGATCGTGGCTGGCCCGGGAACCACGGTGGCCGTCAAGTTCCACAGCTCACCGTCCGAGGCTGCAAGCAGAAGGCCCTGCGAATGCCCAGGCTGAAGCGGCTTGAGTTCAACAATTTTGCCGGCCAGGGCGGGTTGCATGGATTGGACGTCCATCAACCGTTGGTCCTCAATTTTCTGACCGGCGGTCATCGGGGGACAATTGGGGGCTGATCCGAATTTCAGACAGCTTCGGCAGCCAGGTCGTGGGCTTCGCTATCCAACTGGCGTTGCGTGAGAGCCGCTTCCGCCATCACCCATTGCTTGAACAGCAGCACCTTGCGTGCGGCAAGGCTCTTGTTGGGGGAGACGAAATACCAGCCTGCACTGTTTGGATGGTGGACAGCGAAAGGCGCGACTAGCCTTTCGGCGCGGATGTCGCTGGCCATATAGGCACGGTTGGCCACGGCAAAGCCCATTCCGGCATTGGCCGCCTCGTAAGACATCATGCACGAGTCGAAATAGATGCTTTTGGTCTCGCTGAGCACGAAGCTGGCGCCGGCGAAACCAAGCCAGGATTGCCAGTTCTGGGTGCAGGTGTCGGAATGCAGAAGCGTGAAGTGCTTGAGGTCGTCCGGTGTCACCTTTGACACCGGCTTGTGGCCGAGAACCTCATGGAACAGCTTGCGGCTGCACACTGGCGTGAGGTCTTCCCGAAACAGCAGATCGGATGGCAGCCCGTTGAACTGGCCGTCGCCATAGCGGATTTCGAGGTCGAAATCGGAGCTTGTGAACTCATGCGTCGCGTAGGAGGTCGAAACCCGCATCACGATATCGGGATATTGCCGCTGGAATTGCGGCAGGCGTGGAAACAGCCAGCGCGCGGCAAAGGTCGGCAGCACGGATATCTTCAGCACATGCTCCTGCGATTGCCCGGTCGCCTCCATACTGGCGGCGACGATCCGCTCCAGCGCTTCGCGAACGCGGGAGACATAGGTCTCGCCTTCCGGCGTCAGCGACACCGCATTGCCGCCGCGCTGGAAGATCTTGAAGCGCAGCTGATCCTCCAGGCTTTTGACGCGCTGGCTGACCGCCGAAGCGGTGATGAATTGCTCTTCGCCGGCTCGCGTGAAATTGCCGTGGCGCGCAGCACTCTCCACGATTTTCAGCGAATTGAGGTTGACCTGACTGAGCAGACGCACGGGCTTCGACCTTAAGCTGGGCTTACAGTAGCACCAGCATTCCTAATTTTACAGGGGGGGCTAATTTAATCGACTGTTAACTAAGTGTTTGCCCCCCACTTGGAGAAGTACAATGAACGCACATACCATACCCGAACTGCGCTACGCGATGAGCCGCGAGGCCATTATCGGCCATGAAACCGCTTGGAAAATATCGAGTTTCGGCGTTGCGCAGTATCTGCATGGCTATGATCCGGCCCTGCTTGCAGCGATCGAGGAGGCCGCTTTGAAGCTCAAGGCCAGCCATGCCGTGCACAAGCACCTCGATCTGACCTTCATCACGGGTGCCGACCGTTTCATCCCCGAAATCAAGGAGTTGCTGCACGACAAGCTGCGCCTGGAGCGGCTGTCGGACATGATGGGCACGAAGCTGGAGCCCTATCCGCTGTCGATCGTCGGTTCGACTGTCACCTTCATGAATCCAAGGGACGGTGCCGTCGAATGGCATTGCGATGGCGTTCCGGTTACCGAGCTCATTCCGCTGTCGATCAGCGATCCGCTGGTCGGCGGCCATCTCGAAATCTATTGCGACGATTCCGAAACCGGCCGCGCCATCCTCGAATCCGGCCGCGAGATTCCGCGCAACCGCATCATGCGTATCGATCACAAGATGAATTACGCGACGCTCGGGCAGTTCCTTGGCGTCCTGCATCGCACGGCACCGATCCAGTATGGCGACCGCGTCACCTTGGTGCTCAACCAGCGCTCGGTGGCCAAGCCCTATGTCGACGACAACAGAATGTTCTATCTTGCCGCCGACAATGATCACGACCGCGAATGGGTCAACGAGCTGGCTGAAGACGTTTGGACCAACCAGCTGCCGGCCTATCGCCGGTTCGAGGCGGAGCATCCCACGCCCGCCCCGGCTGCCGAAGCACAGGTTCCGGGTGGAGCCAGGGAATCATGGTAGCCAAATCCGCGCTGGTCTTTGCCGCCGGCGCGGTGGCTTTGTGGTCGACCAATGCCTTGGTCGGCAAATCCCTGCTGGCGACCCATCCGGTATCGCAGGTGCAGTTCCTGCAATTTGCGGGAGCTGCACTAGTCTTCGCCCTGATCCGGTTCACGAGCCGGGAGGGCGCCCCGCCGGTGGCGCCCAGCGGCGCGTTCGCAGCGTTCGTTGTCGGCCTCATCGGTCTGGTCGGCACCATGGTGCTGCAATACATCGCCTTCGCCTCGATGCCGGTGATCGAAGCCAATCTCGTCGCCTACACTTGGCCCCTGATGGTTGCAGCGGCAGTGATCGCCTTCGAAAATCCGCGGCGTCCGGCTTTGCTGGGCCTTGCCGCGGCCCTTGGGTTCGTCGGCGTCTCCCTCGTGATTTCGGGAGGGCGTGATCGCACCTGGTTCCAGGGCGATCTCGTCGGCTATTTCGCCGCATTTGGATCCGCATTGTGCATGGCGTTCTATTCGGTGACGGTGGGACGGCTCGGTACGTCGCCGGAGCGACTGTTGCTGCCCTCGTCGCTGATCGGCGTCGCCTTGACGCTTTTATGGTCAGCTCGCGAAGGCGTCGCTTGGCCGACCGGGGTGGATCTGGCGCTTGGGCTCTATCTCGGCGCCGGCCCGATGGGGCTGGGCTACTATTTCTGGTCGCGCGCCTTGAAGCTCGAAGGCAGCGGCAAGGTCGCGGTCGTCGCTTATCTCACGCCGATCGCGTCGACACTGCTGCTGACCCTGTCCGGTGAACGGCTGACGACGACCGCCATTGCCGGCGCCGTCCTCGTCATCGGCAGTTGTATCGCGGTCGGTCTGGAACGGTCGGAGGCGCAAGACTATGTTTGACGACAATGAACGTCTCGCCAGGCAAGAAGCGCATTGGCTCATCAAGGAATTTGGGGCCGAAGCACCGCTTTATGCTGCAATGAAGGCCGAAAAGGCGATTGAGCAGAAGGATTTCGGGCGCTGTGCCCGCTGGAAGCGTATTCTTGAGATACTGGCTGATGGCCGGACAACCAAGTCTGCCGCGTCCAAGTATTAGATTTTCTAATTTGCATGACGTCGATTTCCAATAAAAATAGTTGACGTCAAGTCTTGATTCGTTTTGGAGCTTGGCGGCCCGTTGGGGGACGCGGTTAAAGAGATACATCGACAAAAGTCTTCGCTGGGGTGGATGACTTTGTCGCAAATAGGGTGAAAGAATTGTCAAATATCGAGGATAAGACCGTTATCGAGCTAACGGCCGATATTGTCTCGGCCTATGTAGGCAACAATCCGCTTCCGGCTTCCGGCCTGCCTGACCTGATTGCCAGCGTGAGCGCATCGGTTCGAAAGCTGGCTGGTGCGGCCGTGGTGGAAAGCCCGAGCCTTGTTCCGGCTGTAAATCCGAAAAAGTCGGTGTTTCCCGACTACATCATCTGCCTGGAGGACGGAAAGAAGTTCAAGTCGCTCAAGCGACACCTCAGGACAGACTATGGTTTGAGCCCGGACGACTATCGGGCCAAATGGAGCCTGCCGCCGGATTACCCGATGGTCGCTCCGAATTACTCGGCGACCCGTTCGGCGCTGGCAAAGTCGACAGGGCTTGGCCGCAAACCGGCAGCAGCGCCGGCCGCCGTGGCAAAGGGAGCGAAGCGCAAGGCAGCTGGCTGAGCGCGAGGCGACCCGGCCAGCCGGCCTGGACGCGACACCCAATGGAACCCGGAATGCGGCTCTGCCTTCCGGGTTACCGCCTTATCTGCGGCTGATCGTGCAGAACCACGTTCAGCAACGAACTGTGCACCACGAGTTTCCCATTGTACTCGATGAATCCGAGGTCACGGAACTTGTTCATGAAGTAGCTGACTCTCGGCCGCGTTGTGCCGATCATTTCGGCTAGCGTCTCCTGGTTGACCTTGCCGAGAATGGGTTCAGGCTTTCCTTCCTTGCCGAAATTTGCCAGCAGGAGAAGTGCCCGTGCCAGGCGCTTTTCGCTCGAATTGAAAAGCTGATCGACCAGATCCTCTTCGACGCGGATGGTTCGTGTCAGAAGGTGGGCGATGAACATTTCCGAAAATGCCGGCTCGTTGTGAATGACGCGCATGATCGCCTTCTTGTCTATCTGCATGATCTCGCAATCCGTCATCGCAACCGCCGTTGCCATGCGCCGGGTCTGGCCGGCCATGCAACCTTCACCGAAGAAATCGTTGGTCCCCATTATTGCGACGACAGCTTCCTTTCCCTGTTCGGACAGGACACTGATCTTTACCTGGCCCTCATTGATGTAGAAGACCGAAGCTGCGACATCGCCTTGCGAGAATATTTTCTGGTTGGGGCCATAACGTGTAATCGTGCGCCCAAGATCGGCTTTCGCCAGAAAAACCTTTGGATCGAACGGCTGATCTGATTTTCCTTCCATCAATGACCTCATCCACTGACATCATGATGCGGGCGAGGCTTCAGCCTCGATGGAACAGAATCCAACATCTCGCGGGACCGGTCAATATTGACCAGACGCGGCTCGCTGCGAAGGCTATCCAGATGCGGTCGGCGTCATTCGGGTCTTCCTCCCCCGATCCTCTGGCGCCTTGATGAGTCCCTGGCCGGGGCTCTCGTCAGGCAAGGCATGCCTGCCGCAGTGTTCGGAATGGTTGGGAAGCCGCTTGCGAAGCGGTTTGACGTCGATGATCCGGGGTGAGCGGTAAGCGGGCCGCGAGCGCGACGCTAACGAGACACAGTTCCTTGCGCCAAGGGTCCCTGGGATGCAACTTCCTCACGCAATGTGTCGGCAATTTCCGTCAGACTGTGTCCGGCCTCGGGATGAGCGTCGAGCAACAGGCTGGCAACGGCTGCTATGTCCAGCCTGCGCCGACGCCGCCCGGCATCGGAAACGACATCTGCAATCTTGAGCGCCAAGGGAAGCGTGGGCATCCTCGAATCTCCGCCGCCTTGGGTTATCCGGGTCCTGATGGGAGTTTTGGCGGCCCTCCCGTTTCTGTGATGCAGGGCTGTTTCCTCTGCCGTGCTGAAAATCCCCGGCCGGGGCTCCTGCTGTCGCAACCAACTGTGGCTGGGGGCAGTCGGGTTTCGTCAGCCTGCGAAGCCTAGGATGCGCACCGGCCGGCCGTCTGTTCAATATTGACCACCCCAGCGCGGACGGGGATGCTGATAGACTTCACCTCGAGACTTTGCGTGCAGGAAGAAGGTAGTAATTGTTGCAATTCAAAGCGGGGCTAACTCAATCGCGGGTAGATTTTTGCAAGAAAAGATCGAAAAATTCCCAAGAGTCAATTATTGTCGGCTCTTGGCCCGAATTGGACGCGCTGCGATCACCTATCTCTCTGATTTTGTTGACCGTAAGGTCATCAAGGATCTCCGGCGATGAGCGTCGTCGCGTTTCACGATCGGGCCTGTTCGGACTGCTCCCGCGGTGGTCGAGGATAGGCGCGAATTTTCGCGGACAGGGCTACCAATTCGGGCCATCGCTCCCGCCCGTCTTCAGCCTCGTGCGGCCAACTGGCCCGCAAGGTCTTGCGAAGCGCTGATGTCCGGTGCAAAAGCGCGGCCATGCTGATCATCAATGACCTTTCGCTCCGCATGGCCGGGCGCCTGCTTCTCGACCACGCCTCGCTGACCTTGCCGGCTGGCACCAAGGCCGGTCTTGTCGGTCGCAACGGCACCGGCAAGACGACGCTGTTCAAGGCCATCACCGGAGATTTTCCCTCCGAGACCGGCTCGATCAGCCTGCCGAAGAACACGCGGATCGGCCAGGTGGCGCAGGAAGCGCCGGGAACCGAGGAGCCGCTGATCGAGATCGTGCTCAAGGCCGATCTCGAACGCACGGCGCTGCTCGAAGAGGAAAAGACCGCCACCGATCCGCACCGCATCGCCGACATCCACATGCGGCTTGCCGACATTGACGCGCATTCGGCTGAGTCCCGCGCGGCCACCATCCTGGCCGGCCTCGGCTTCGACGATGCCGCGCAGCGCCGTCCGGCCTCGTCCTTCTCCGGCGGCTGGCGCATGCGCGTGGCGCTCGCTGCCGTGCTGTTTTCCGAGCCCGACCTCCTGCTGCTCGACGAGCCGACCAATTATCTCGATCTCGAAGGCACGTTGTGGCTGGAAAACTACGTGTCGAAGTATCCGCACACAGTTCTGCTGATTTCGCACGATCGCGACCTGCTCAACCGTGCCGTCAACTCGATCGTGCACCTCGACCAGAAGAAGCTGACCTTCTGGCGCGGCGGTTACGACCAGTTCGAGCGCCAGTATACCGAGCAGAAGGAATTGCAGGAAAAGGGCCGCGTCAAGCAGGAAGCCGCCCGCAAGCACATGGAATCCTTCGTCGAGCGTTTTCGCGCGAAGGCGTCCAAGGCCAGGCAGGCGCAGTCGCGCATCAAGGCACTGGAAAAGATGAAACCGATCGCGGCCATCGTGAACGATTCGGTGCGGCCGTTCTCTTTCCCCGAGCCGGTGAAGACGGTTGCCTCGCCGATCGTGGCGCTGAACAACGTCAATGTCGGCTATACCGAGGGCCAGCCGATCCTGAAGAAGATGACGCTGCGCATCGACGCCGACGACCGCATCGCGCTGCTCGGCGCCAACGGCAACGGCAAGTCGACCTTCGCCAAATTGCTGTCCGGCCGGTTGAAGCAGGAGACCGGCACGATGACGGTGGCGCCCGGGCTGAAGGTGGCGATCTTCGCCCAGCACCAGCTCGACGATCTCCGTCCGGAAGAAAACGCCTATGAGCATGTGCGCCGGCTGATGCCGGAAGCGCCGGAATCGAAGGTGCGCGGCCGCGTCGCCCAGTTTGGTCTGACGACCGAAAAGATGAACACGCCTGCCAAGGACCTGTCCGGCGGCGAGAAGGCGCGTCTGTTGATGGGCCTGTCGGCCTTCGAGGGGCCCAACCTGTTCATCCTCGACGAGCCGACCAACCATCTCGACATCGACAGCCGTGAATCGCTGATCCATGCGCTCAACGAATTTCCCGGAGCCGTGATCCTGATTTCGCACGACCGCCATTTGCTTGAGGCGACCGCCGACCGGCTGTGGCTGGTCAAGGATGGCGCGGTCAACCCATATGACGGCGATTTGGAGGACTACAAGACGCTGGTCACCGGCGTGTCCGGCGATCGCCGCGGCAAGCGCGAGGCGGACAAGGCGTCAAAAGCCGACCGCCGCCGCGACGCCGCCGCGCGCCGTGCAGCCTTCGAGCCGCTGGCCAAGGAAATTCGCGCCACCGAAGCGCTGATGGACCGCATCCGCAAGCGCATCGACGGCATCGAGGACGAACTGGCCAATCCGGCGATCTACGAAAAGGATCCCTCGACGGCGACACGCCTGGCCAAGGAACGCTCGCAACTCGCCCAGACGCTCGCCGGCCATGAGGAAAAATGGCTGACCATGTCGGCCGAATATGAGGAAGGCACCGCGGAGTAGGGCGGCCGACTTTGTCGCAAAACCGCGATTGGGACCGATCACAGCGCCAGCCCATGCCGCAATTTCATGCAGCGGCATCCCAATCAGGCGCAAAGGGTGGCCGAACGAAGCGCTGGTCCTTCGGGAGAGCAGCGATCGTCGCGCGATCCTCATCGTCGAGCTGGATGCCGAGCGCATCGAGATTGGACTTCTGGCTTTCGGGGCGGGCGGCTTTCGGGATCACGATGACGCCCTCCTGGTCCAGAAGCCAGGCGATGGCCATCTGCGCGGCGCTGCAGCCATGCTTGCGCCCGAGGCCGGCGAGCGTTGCGTCACTGGCGGCCCGGCCCTGGGCGAGCGGCGCGTAGGCCGTCAAGGGGATGCCTTTGCCCCGCAGGTAGGACAGCATCCGGTCCTGGGACAGGAATGGGTGGTATTCGAGCTGGACGCTCGCGATCGGCGCGCCAATCTCCTCCACGGTGCGGCGCATCATAGGCATGTTGAAGTTGCACACGCCGATCGCACGCGTGAGGCCTTGCTCCTGCAGCGACATCAACGCCTCCAGCGTCGCCTTGATGTCCAGGTCTTTGGACGGCCAGTGGATCATGTAAAGATCGACATGGTCGAGCCGAAGCTTGCTCAGGCTGGCGTCAAAGGCTCGGCGCAACGCAGCCGGCGCAAGCTGGTCGTGCCATACCTTCGTCGTAACGAAGAGCTCGTTCCGGTTCACGCCGGACGCTGCTATGGCGGCGCCGACGGCGGCTTCGTTCTCGTACATCGCCGCGGTGTCGATATGCCGGTAGCCGAGCGCAATGGCGCTCTCGATGACCGGCTGGGCGTCGTCGCCCGGCATGCGGAACGTGCCGAAACCGAGGCGCGGAATCGCAATGCCGTGCGTGATGATCGATTCCATGATGTTTTCCTTTCGAAGCTGTGGCGGCGGCAGGGCACGGGCGACCGCCACCGCTTCGCGCGGGTGGCTGGTTCGCAAGTCCATGCGGCAAATCGTGATCGTGTCAGGTGGCTGCCCGGCTCGCCGCGACGAGGTTGGCGACAACGCTATCGAGCGTCGTTGTCCCTTTGATCGCCGACCGGCCTTGGTCGCCGAACTCGATCCAGCCCTCGTTGAAGCCGTCAAGCATCCGGATCCGCGGCAACGGATTTTGCGTACCCTGGGAACGGAAGATCTGCTCCCAGCTCTCGCGCGGCACCGTCTCGACCTTGACCGGGCGCTCCAGCACCGTAGCGAAGGCGCGGGCGAGATCGTTGGGCGAGACGCGGACAGGGCCCTCCAGTTCGACGACCCGCGTCCCGATCCAATTCTCCTGGAGCAGCACGGCGGCCAGGCGGCCGACATCTTGCGTCGCGACCATCGGCAACGGCCTGTCGGCCGGCTGCAGGAAGCTGCGCAGCACGCCTTCGTCGCGCGCCGAGGGAATATCCCAGAGCGAATTCTCCAAGAACCAGCCGGGCCTCAGGAAGGTGACCGGAAGCCCGATCCCGTCCAGCGCCTGTTCCATCAGTGTGCGCTGGGTCAGCAGGTTCTCGTGCGGCGCGTCCGCGCCGATGGTCGACAGGCAGACCACCTTGCCGGGACGCGCCTCGGCCAAGGCAGCGGTCACGGCCGAGATGACGCGCATAGCCTCGGGAAAGCCGGGCTCCGGATCGAACTCGGAGGGAGGCAGGATGAAGACGCCCGCGGCATCCCTGAAGGCCGAGGCCAGGCTTGCCGCATCGTCCATCTCGGCCAGGGCGACGTCACAGCCGCGACGTCTCCACTCCGCCGCCTTGGCCGCGTCGCGCAGGACGGCGCGGACAGGCAATCCCTCGGCGAGAAGGCTGCGCGCAAGCGCGCCGCCGACCTTGCCGGTTACTCCGGTGATTGCATACATGGTGGTTCTCCAAAAGGTTGATATCGATCGCCAGGGGCTCAGGCGAAGCCGGCATAGAGACCGCGCTCGAACGCGCCGTAGAGCGCGACGACCCGCTCGTCGTAGAAGGGCAAGACCTGGGTGAAGAGCGCGCCGGTGACGTGCTTCGCCGGGTCGAGCCAGAAGTAGCAGTTGAGCAGACCTGCCCAGGAGATGCTGCCCGCGGAGCGCCCATTCGGTCCCGGCTGCGTGTTGATGTCGAAGGACAGGCCCCATTTATGCGGCTGTTGTGGGAACTGGTCGAAGCTGCGGGAATAGGACGGCTGCGCCGAGCGCATCTCCTGGACGTTCAGCTCGCCGATCTGGTTCTGCATCATCATGGCGACCGTCTCCGGACGCAGGATTCGCGCGCCGTGCAGCGCGCCGCCATTCAGCAGTGCCTGCAGGAAGGCCAAATAGTCCCGCGGTGTCGAGAAGGCACCGCCGCCGCCCATGAAGAACTCCGGCCGTTGCGGCATCTCGAAGGGCGCCGGCTCCAGCCCGCCATCGGCGCGGCGGCTGTGGAAGGTGGCCACGCGCTGCTTCTGCTTGGTGCCGATCAGGAAGCCTGTATCCTTCATGCCGAGCGGCGCGAAGATGTTCTCGCGGAAGTAGATTTCGAGCGGCTGGTCGGACACAGCTTCGACGAGCTTGCCGATCCAGTCCATGCTGATGCCGTATTCCCACCGTTCGCCGGGTTCGAATTCGAGCGGGGCGGTGAAGGCAGCGTTCTTGCAGGTCGCGATGTCGGGCATGCCCGTCACCTTCTCGTAGCGGGTCAGGGCCTCGCTCCAGATCGAGTAGGTGTAGCCGGAAGTATGCGTCAGCAGATGGCGCACCTTGATCGCGCGCTTGGCCGGCCGCAGTCGCGGCGTTCCATCGTCGGCAAAGCCGTCGAGAATCTGCGGCGAGGCCAGCTCAGGCAGGTATTTCGCCGCGTCGTCGTCCAGATTGAGGCGACCCTGCTCGATCAGCTGCATGCAGGCCGTAGCCGTGAAAGCCTTGGTCATCGACAGCAGCCAGAACACCGTGTCGAGCGTCATCGGCGCCCCCGTTGCAGTGTTCGCCTTGCCGAAGGCACCCTCATAGATCATGCCTTTCGGCGTCGCCGCGACGGCGATGACGCCGGCCACGTCGTTCTTCGAAACGCCTTCACGCAAGGCGGCGTCGATTGCCTTGAACCGCACCGACGAACCGGCTGGCGTTGCCTTGGCCAGAGCGGGGCTGACGGTATCGAGAGCCAGGATGGCTCCCAGCATTCCGCCGCGCTGAAGCATCGTTCTGCGTGTGAGGTGGTTCATGGCTGACTCCTTTCCGGATCGAAGAAATCCGGCTTGCTCGGCCTCCTTCGGCCGGTACCGCCGGGACGCTGTGCTTGTACGTCCCGCCATCGAGTGATTCACGCGCATTAAGATCAGTGCTATGATGACCAAAACTCACCGCTCTCTGGTGTCGGGTGTAGCGGCTGGGGGCGAAAGGAGATCGAATGGTTTTCGACACGCGGCTTCTCACCGGCGTCGGTGTCCTGGCTGCGGTCACCGAAGCCGGGAATTTCGCCCGTGCCGCGGAGATGCTCGGCCTGACGCCATCAGGGGTGAGCCGCGCCGTCGCGCGTCTGGAGGCCCGGGTCGGCGTGCGGCTCTTCGATCGCAATCCACGCGAGGTCAGCCTGACCGAGGAAGGCCGGCGCTTTCATGCGCAGGTGATGCCGCTGCTCGCAGGCCTGGACGAGGCGGCGGCCGAGGCCGCGGGCGCGGCGGCGGTGGTGCGCGGACGGTTGCGCGTATCGGTGGACCCATGGTTCGCACGCACGGTGCTCGCAGGCGGGCTGCAGCGGTTCCTCGCCCGTTATCCGCTGCTCGTGCTGGACTTATTGACCAGCAACTATCGCGAGGAGATGATGAGCGGCGTGGACGTGGCGATACGCTTCGGGCCGCCCGACGCATCGTCCCTTATCGTGCGCAAGCTCCTGGAAGCCCCGATTCTGACGGTTGCGGCGCCGGCCTATCTCGAACGGCACGGCGAGCCGCGATCGCCGCACGACCTCGTCCATCACGAGGCGCTTCTCTTCCGCGATCCCCAGACCGGCCTTCCTTTTCCATGGGAGTTTCACCGAGGCGGGGAGATCGTCGAGGTCAAGATCCCAAGCCGTCTGGTGCTGGATGATCCTTCCGTTGCGGTAACGGCCTGCGTCGCAGGCCAAGGCATTTTCCAAAGCCTCGCCATCGGCCTGGCGCCGTTCCTGGCACGGGGCGACCTCGTGCCGATCCTCCCGGAGTGGTCGGAAGAGCTTTACCCCCTCTACGCCTACCACCCATCCCGCCATCTGCCACCGGCCAAGGTCAGGGCATTCCTGGATTTTATCCAGGAGATTGCCGTTGGGTTGTAATCGATGCTGGAGGCCATTGATGTTCAAGCGCACTGACGGCGTGCAACTGGCCCTACACGCTGTCTCGTCATCCCGCTAATCTCACGTCCGGACAGCCGAGGCGCCTATGTCAGCTATAGATGATCTCATCGATGAGTTCGTGCGCGAGGACGGGTTCTTTTTCGGCTTGCACCAACGGCAGTTTGACCCTGTCGCGGCCAAGCGTGCCTTGAAAGCTCTTAAGCGCACCGAGATCGGTGCCGATCACGGGGCGAATTATCGTCTTGTCGATCTTCTTTTTAACGCCGGAGTCGAGCTTAGTACCTACGCATATTACAATCGCGACAACGAAATGTTCGACCATCACTTCAACTTACTCTTCTTTGAGATTGCCGAGCGGTTCAATTCGGTCGGTAAATTAGGCGATGTTATGCGCGAGAAATAGCGTTCGGAGAGGCATCGATGCTCAGGGAATTTTGGATCGAAGCTGGAGAAGTACTGGCTCTGGATCCCAAGGCTGTCGTCAAATGCCCTGAATGCGGCGAAGCAGATCTGACGGTATTCGACACCAAAGCGGGTAGAGACCACATTGAGCGGCACATGCGCTGCCCAAAATGCGGCGCACACAACGCGCTCTACAAGAACATAAGCTGCGACTAGCCCGCAGATGTCTATTCCGCCCGGGCAAAGTGACTGCGGTGGGAGAGAAACCGCATCCTCAAAGGCAGCGTGTCAAGCAAATCTGGCCCTACACGCCTCGTTCGGAACCAGCTAGTTTGCCCCCATGAACCAGCACGCCAAGCTCCGCATCGGCCATTCGGCCTGTCCGCATGATTGCCCGTCGACCTGCGCGCTCGAGGTCGAACTGCTTGATGGCAATCGCATCGGCCGTGTCCATGGCGCCAAGTCCAACACCTATACGGCCGGTGTCGTCTGCGCCAAGGTTGCGCGCTATGCCGACCGCGTCCACCACCCCGACCGGCTGCTGAAGCCGCTGGTGCGGGCCGGCGCCAAGGGTGAGGGCGCCTGGAAGGAAGCGAGTTGGGAGGCTGCACTCGACCTTGTCGCCGAAAAATTCATCGCGGCCGAGGCGAAATACGGCTCGGAGACGGTCTGGCCCTATTTCTATGCCGGCACGATGGGGCTGGTGCAGCGCGACGGCATCGACCGGCTGCGTCACGCGAAAAAGTATTCAGGCTTCTTCGGGTCGATCTGCACCAATCTGGCTTGGACCGGCTGGATGATGGGGGCAGGCGCATTGCGGGGGCCCGACCCGCGCGAAATGGCGAAATCCGACTGCGTGGTGATCTGGGGCACCAATGCCGTGGTTACGCAGGTCAATGTGATGACCCATGCCATCAAGGCGCGCAAGGAGCGTGGCGCGAAGATCGTCGTCATTGACGTCTATGAAAACGCGACGATGAAGCAGGCCGACATGGGTCTGGTGCTGAAGCCCGGCACCGACAGCGCGCTGGCTTGCGCGGTCATGCATGTGCTGTTCCGGGAAGGGCTGGCCGACCGCGCCTATCTCGAGAAATACACGGACGATCCGAAGGGGCTGGAGGCGCATCTGAAGACGCGCACGCCGGAATGGGCCTCTGCAATTACCGGCCTTGGCGTCGCTGAAATCGAAGCCTTCGCGCGCTTGGTTGGCACGACCAAGAAAACCTATTTCCGCCTCGGCTACGGCTTTGCCCGCCAGCGCAACGGTGCCGTCAACATGCATGCCGCGTCCTGCATCGCCGCGGTCACCGGCAGTTGGCAGTACGAGGGCGGTGGCGCCTTCCATTCGAATTCCGGCATCTTCAAGCTTAACCAGGAGGTGCTGGAAGGCTCCAGGATGCGCGATCCCTCGATCCGCTATCTCGACCATTCGCGCATCGGTCCGGTGCTCACCGGCGCCAGCGATGCGCTCTATGGCGGGCCGCCGGTGACGGCGATGCTGATCCAGAACACCAATCCGGTGAATGTCGCGCCCGAGCAGCGGCTGGTGAAGCAGGGCTTTCTGCGCGACGACCTGTTCACGTGCGTGCACGAGCAGTTCATGACCGACACCGCCAAGCTGGCCGACGTCGTGCTGCCGGCAACGATGTTCCTCGAGCACGACGACGTCTACAAGGGCGGCGGCAACCAGCACATAACGCTCGGGCCGAAGCTGATCGAGCCGCCGGAAGGGCCGCGCACCAACCATTTCGTCATCGAGCAGCTGGCTGAGCGCCTGGGGGTCGCCGACCGCCCGGGCTTTGGCCTCACCGAACAGCAGCATATCGACATTATTCTCGGCAAGCGCGGGCTGGGCAGCTTCGACAGCTTGAAAGAGCAGAAATGGCTCGATCTGCAGCCGGATTTCGAGACCGCGCATTTCATTAAAGGCTTCGGCCATGCGGATGGAAAATTCCGCTTCCGCGCCGACTGGACCGGCCAGGCGGCTCCCAACCGGCCGCCGAAGAGCATGGGCCTGTTCGGACCGGTGGAACGGCTGCCTGAGTTTCCCGACCATGTCGACCTGATCGAAGTGGCCGACGAGGCGCATCCGTTCCGGCTGACGACCTCGCCGGCGCGCAACTTTCTCAACTCGACCTTTGCCGAAACGCCGGTGTCGAAAGAAAAGGAAGGCAGGCCGGTGCTGCTCCTGCATCCCGATGATGCAGCGGGCCTTGGGCTTGCCGATGGCGATCGTGTCGAGGTCGGCAACCAGCGCGGCGACCTCGTGCTGCACGCGAAATTCTTCGACGGCATCAAGCGCGGCGTGGTGATCGCCGAAGGCATCTGGCCGAACAGCGCGCATGAGCGCGGCGAGGGCATCAACGTGCTGACCGGCGCCGACGCACCGGCACCCTATGGCGGCGCTGCCTTCCACGACAACAAGGTCTGGCTGCGCAAGGCAAGTTGAGCCGGGCAAGGCGCTGGCGGCCGATTATACTGGCAGGGCCTCAGCCGTCTTTTTCCTGTTCAGCCGGTGCCGAATGTCATCGGCGATCGCCTGGGCCTCGATGCCGATTTCGCGCAGCAATCCGGTGACGGCATTGTGGAGACCGATGAGGTAGAGGCCGAGATCCGAAGCTTTGGGGGTAACGCCGCTGCGGTCCGGTTGGATGCCGGGCTCAAGAAATCTGGCATAGCCAGGCCGGTAGCCGGTGGCGAAGATAATCGCGTCGAATTCGCTGTGTTTGCCGTCGGTAAAACGGGCGCCGCGCTGCGATATCTCGGCGATGTCAGGTGCGACCTTGATGGCGCCTTCGCGGATCTTGCCGATGGTGCCGACGTCGATCACCGGAATGCGCGATGCAATCGCGATCTGTTCCAGCAATCCCTGTCCCGGCCGTCTGAGTCCATATTTGTCCAGCCGACCCAGCACCAGGTCGAGAATGATCGGGAAAAGAAAATCGTTGACGCGTTGCGGTCCCATGCGCGCCGCCATGCCGACCATCTGGATGGGCACGCCGAACAGTTCGCGCGGTACGATATGAACGCCGCCGCGCACGGAAATCGTCGGCCGTGCGCCGTTCTCCACCAGATCGAGCGCAATCTCCGCACCGGTGTTGCCCATGCCGATGACCAGCACCGACTGGCCGGCGAAAGGCGTGGCATTGCGATAATCGGCGCTGTGCAGCGTCTTGCCGGTGAAGCTGTCGATGCCGGCAAATCCGGGCCGCAAGGGCTCGGCATTGTAGCCTGACGCGATCACCACATGTTTGGCGCGCAACGGGCCGGATGTCGCATCCACACGCCAGCCGTGACCCGCTCGGGTGACCGCTTTCACCGTTTGCCCGAAGCGGGGCTTGAGGTCGAAGCGTTGCGCATAGGCGTCGAGATAGTCGACGAAGAGAGCGCGCGGCACATAGCGCGGATAGTGTTTGGGAAAGGGCACGAAAGGCAGCGACGAATAGCGCTTGGTCGTGTGCAGGTGGACGCGCTCGTAATGGCGCCGCCATGCGGGCGCGGCCTGCTGCTCCTTTTCGATGATGATGAAGTCGACGCCGGCCTGTTGCAGGCATGCGGCAACGGCCAGACCTGCCGGCCCGGCACCGATGATCGCAACTGTCGTGGTGTCGTCCAAGCGCGCCTCCCGGCTCAATTCGCGTCCTGAGAATGTCAAAAGCATGGCGGGACGGACCGGAGCCTGCCTGCCGGCAGGAGCTCAATCCGGCAACGGCACCGTCAGCCCGACTTTGACACGGTCCATGGCGACGAAGGTGCGGAACTTCCGGACATTGTTGCTGTCGAAGAACAGTTTTCGCGTCAGCGCCTCATAGGCGCCCATGTCGGCCACGGTGATGATGAGGATGAAATCGGCTTCGCCAGTGACGTAATAGCATTGCTGCACTTCAGGCGTTTGCGAGAATAGCCGTTTGGCCGCGTCGATCAGTTCGGTGCGTTCGCTCTCCAGCTCGACCTCGACGAAGATGGTGATGGGCTGGCCGACCGCCGCGGGTTCGATGACAGCGACATTGCTTGCGATGACACCGGTCTGTTCCATGCGCTTGATGCGGCGCTGCACGGCCGGCGCCGACAGGTTCACCGCTTCGCCGATCAGCCGCTGCGGTGTCGTGTTGTCCCGCTGCAAGATGGCCAGGATGGCGAGATCGAAACTGTCGAGCGGGGGCGGCGATTGAGGCAATGGCGATATCCCAAACGAAACAAACTTGCATTTCGCAGGCCCAATTACAGCGCTCTTTGCGCCTGTCCTGCAATATGGTTTCGCTTGATACCAAGGAGACCGCCAGTGTTCCTGCCCAATCGCAACGCCTTGCACGGCGAGCCGCTTGATGCGGCCGATGCCGAAACCCTCGGGATCGCGGGCGCGGACACGGTCGAGCGCTTTCTCGCCCATCGCGACAATCACGCGATGACGCCGCTGCACGCGCTGCCGGCGCTGGCGAGCGAACTCGGCCTCGCTCAACTGCATGTCAAGGATGAGGGCTTTCGTCTCGGCCTGGGCAGCTTCAAGGCGCTGGGCGGCGCCTATGCTGTCTTTCGACTTGTGCTGGAGGAGGCAGGCAAGCGGCTTGGCCGCCCTGTCGATGTCGAGGATCTCAACAGCCCCGATGTTCGCGCGGTCGCGGCAAAGATGACCTTTGCATGCGCCACCGACGGCAATCACGGCCGCTCTGTCGCGCAAGGCGCCGAACTTGCCGGCGCCAGGGCGGTGATCTTTGTCCACGCCGGCGTCAGCGACGAGCGCATCGCCGCGATCGCCCGCTATGGCTCGGAGATGGTCCGCGTCGACGGCAATTATGACGATTCGGTCAGGCAAGCCGCGCAGGTCGCCGCCGAGAAAGGCTGGACCGTGGTGTCGGATACGTCGTGGCCGGGCTATGAGCGCATTCCCGGCCTCGTCATGCAGGGCTATACGGCGATCGTGCGCGAAGCGCTGCGCCAGCTCAGCGAACCGCCGACCCATGTCTTCGTCCAGGCCGGCGTCGGTGGCATTGCCGCCGCGGTGGCCGGCCATCTCGCCATTGTGCTTGGCGACGCCAGGCCAACCTTCATCGTCGTCGAGCCGTCACGCGCGGCCTGCGTTGTCGGGGCTGCCCGGGAAGGGCGCGTGGTCAAGGTAGCGCACGACCAGCCGACGGTCATGGCCATGCTTGAATGCTACGAGGCTTCGCAGGTCGCCTGGCGCGTGCTGGCGCGCGCCGCCGACGCCTTCATGACCGTGGACGAGGACGACGCCATCGCGGTGATGCGTCGGCTGGCCCGGCCTGCCGGCGGCGATCCGCTGATCATCGCCGGCGAGAGCGGCGGCGTCGGCCTTGCCGGACTGATCCGGGCGATGGCAGAGAACAGGAACGATCTCGGCCTCGACGGCAAATCCCGCGTGCTGGTGATCAACACCGAAGGCGCCACCGACCCGCATCGCTATGCCGAACTGGTCGGCTTGAGCCCGGCCGATGTGCTGGCCGGCAAGCGCGCTGCCGGGGCAACAGCATGATCGCGATCGACGCACAGCGCCTACTTGGCCGCATCCGTGAACTCGGTGCTGTCGGCCGCAACAGTGAGGGCAGGCTGACCCGGCTGGCCGCCTCCGACACCGACAGACAGGGCCGCGACCTCTTCGTCGGCTGGCTGAGCCAGGCCGGGCTCGATGTCGCCATCGACCGCATCGGCAACATTTTCGGCATCTGGCAGAGCGCTGACAATGCAGGCGAGGCACCGCTGCTCATCGGCTCGCATATCGACACGGTCATCGACGCCGGCATCTATGACGGCTGCTACGGCGTGCTCGCCGGGCTGGAAGTGATCGAGACGCTGAAGGCCTCCGGACGGTCGCCATCGCGCCCGCTCGCGGTCGCCGCCTTCACCAATGAGGAAGGCGTGCGCTTTTCTCCCGACATGATGGGATCGTTGGTCCACGCCGGCGGCGTCGATGTCGAGGCAGCACTTGCTGCTGTCGGCATCGACGGCAGCACCCTCGGGCAGGAACTCGCCCGCATCGGCTATGCCGGCGAGCGCGAGCCGGGTTTTCTCAAGCCGCACATCTACATCGAACTGCATATCGAACAGGGGCCGGTTCTGGAGCGGGAGGGCATCCCGATCGGCGCGGTGGAAACCCTGCAGGGGATTTCCTGGCAGCGCATCACCCTCGATGGCATCGCCAACCATGCCGGCACTACGCCGATGTCGATGCGCCGCGATGCCGGATATGCCGCGGCACGCGTGGTCACCTTCCTGCATGACCGGGCAGCGGCATCCAACTCGCCAACCGTGGCCACGGTCGGCACGATGCGTTTGGAGCCGAACGCCATCAACGTCATTCCGTCGCGCGCCGTCTTCACCGTCGATCTGCGCGATCCCGACGAGCAGCGCCTGCAGGCGCAGGAGGCAGCGCTGGCCGCTTTTTTGGAACAGCTCGTCGCCGAGGGCATCACCGTGACGGTCGAAAGACTGGCGCGCTTCGAGCCGGTTATCTTCGACGGTCGCGTCGTCGAACTGATCGAGGCTGCAGCGAGGAAGCACGGGCTTGCCTCGCGGCGCATGACCTCGGGCGCCGGCCATGACGCGCAGATGATCGCGCGCATCGCGCCGGCGGCGATGATCTTCGTGCCGAGCGCCGGAGGCATCAGCCACAGTCCGAGCGAACACACCGAAGATGCCGAGCTTGTTGCCGGCGCCAACATCCTGCTTGATGTGGTCGCCGAACTTGCCGAACTCGAAGGCTGAAGAGATGGCTGAACTCGATCGCGAAACACTGAAGCGCGAGATGACCGCTTGGCGGCGCGACCTGCACGCGCACCCCGAATTCGGTTTCGAGGAGAAACGCACCGCCGCCTTCGTTGCGGCCAAGCTGCGCGAATTCGGCCTGGACGATGTCACTGAGGGTGTCGGCGGCACCGGCGTCGTCGGCACGCTGAAGCGCGGCACCGGCAACCGCGCCATTGCGCTGCGGGCCGACATGGATGCGCTGCGCATAGCGGAGCAATCGACCGCGCCCTACCGCTCCGGCAATCCCGGCGTGATGCATGCCTGCGGCCATGATGGCCACACCGCCATGCTGCTTGGCGCGGCAAAGCTGCTGGCCGGCGAGGGGCGTTTTGACGGCACCGTCCGCTTCATATTCCAGCCGGCCGAGGAGTGGGGCAGGGGCGCGCTGGCCATGCTTGACGATGGGCTGATGCAGCGCTTCCCTTTTGACGAGATCTTTGGCCTGCACAACATGCCCGGCCTTCCCATCGGGCATTTCGAGACCCGCGCCGGCCCGATTATGTCAGCCGAGGATAACTTCGAGATCGTGCTCAGGGGACTCGGCGGCCATGCGGCACGGCCGCATTCGGGCAACGAGACGCTGGTCGCCGCCTGTGCCCTGGTCACCAATCTGCAGACCATCGTCTCGCGTCGGCTGAGCCCGGCCGACATAACGGTTGTTTCGGTGACTGAACTGATCACTGACGGCACCCGCAACGCATTGCCCGGTCTTGCCCGTATCCTTGGCGACGCGCGCAGTTTTCGCGCCGAGGTCAGCGCGGAGATCGAACGCCAGATGCGCATCATCGCCGAGGGTACCGCTGCCGCCTACAACGTTGCCGCCGAAGTCAATTACAGCCGGGAATTCGTGCCTTTGCGCAACGATGCCGAACTGGTCGAGGCGGCCTTCGCCGCCGCCAGGAACGTCTTCGATCCAGGCAATATCGCGCTTGCCCGTGAGCCGATGACGGCGTCGGAGGATTTCGCTCGCTTCCTCGATCACGTGCCGGGCTGCTTCGTCTTCCTCGGCAATGGCGAGGCCTCGGCGCCGCTGCACAATTCCAGCTACGACTTCAATGATGACGGGCTGGTGTTCGGCGCGAATTTCCATGTCGCCATCGCCAGGCAACGGCTCGAGGTTTGACAGCCTTGTCGGCGCTTTTGCGGGGAAAAACGCCCGGAAAAGGCCGAAATCCGCGATCCCGGATGACGCAGCGGCAAGACTCAGCTAACCTATCTTGTGCGGCGGACCTGATTTATCCGCTTGGCCGGCGCCTTCTCCTCCCAAGCGGCGCCGGCCTTCTTCGTTGCGCCGACCCTCGTCTAGATTAGCATTTATCAAATTTAGAATATCCGCACTTGCCGGAAGTTAGCGTCTTTCTGGCATGGGAAGCCACCGGTCGTTAGGTGTTTGCGGGAAGACGGATGCGCGGGCGAAACTGGATTAAGGCGTTGCGTCAGGACGAGGCGCGGCAGGTGCGTGCGCGCATCGCTGAACTCGAGAAAAACCTGACGGCGTCGTCTCCGTCCCGGGGCCGTCAGCAGCGACGCCAAGTTCCGCCTTGAGCGCCTTGAGGAATGCATCGCGCCAATGCAATGAGCTTTCGACGGTAACCTTATTGCACTGACTTATCGACAGTCCCTGCGTTCATGACAGGATTGCCAGCGTGGGAGCTTTGTTCGGCGCCAGGAGCCTTGGTCGGTGGCAGTTTGTTGTCGCAGGCAGAGACAGCCAAAGCCACCAGAACGAGGCTTAATCTTAGCTTTTTCATCGCTACCGCCTCCAATCTACAACGAGCCTCCAATTCAAAACGAGGCGATATTGGTTTGGTTGCGAATTAGCGTTGAGGGAACAAAACACCATGCCTGCGGTTGATCTCTATTAGAGGAGGACCGCAGCATGATCCGTTTGCTTCTGGCAGGCACCTTTGCCTTTCTCGCTTACCGCCTCGCGCGCAAGATGATCGATGACGTGCCCGGCGACATTGATCCCCTGTTGCTGCCCGCATCGAGAAGCGACCGCGAGGCTCTGCGCCGCCAATCGGCGGCCATGGGTGTCGATCCCCGGCGCTAATTCCTCGTGCCGCTTGTGTATTGCGAACAAAGCGGAAACGATGCTTGATGGGCGATGAACCTCGCCGCCCATGATTCGACCTTTGTGGAATCGACTGCCCAGCCCGCTTATCTCGCCCGGCTGAACGACGCCCAGCGCCAGGCCGTAGAGCATGGCGACGGCAGGATCGCCGGGCCGCTGCTGGTCATTGCCGGCGCCGGCTCGGGCAAGACCAACACGCTGGCGCATCGCGTCGCTCATCTGATCGTTAGGGGTGCCGACCCGCGCCGCATTCTGCTGATGACTTTTTCGCGGCGCGCCGCCTCTGAAATGGCCAAGCGCGTCGAGCGTATCGCCGGCGAGGTGCTTGGCCGTGACGCCGCCGTGATCACCGATGCGCTGACCTGGGCCGGCACGTTTCACGGCATCGGCGCGCGGCTGTTGCGCGACTATGCGCTGGAGATCGGCCTCGATCCGGCCTTCACCATCCACGATCGTGAGGATTCGGCCGACCTGATGAATCTCGTGCGCCACGAGCTTGGCTTCTCCAAGACCGAGGCGCGTTTCCCGACCAAGGGCACATGCCTGGCCATCTATTCGCGCGCCGTCAACGCGCAGGCGCCGCTCGGCGAAGTGCTGGGATCCGCCTTCCCTTGGTGCGCCGGTTGGGCCGATCAGCTCAAGCAGCTGTTCGCCGGCTATGTCGAGGCCAAGCAGGCGCAGAATGTGCTCGATTACGATGATCTGCTGCTCTACTGGGCGCAGATGGCGGCCGAGCCGGAAATCGCGGCGCATCTGGGTGGGCGTTTCGACCATGTGCTGGTCGACGAATACCAGGACACCAACCGGCTGCAGGCCTCTATCCTGATGGCGCTGAAACCCGACGGCGCCGGGCTGACGGTGGTTGGCGACGATGCGCAGTCGATCTATTCGTTCCGCGCCGCCGAGGTGCGCAACATCCTCGATTTTCCCAAACAGTTCGCCCAGGCCGCTGATGTGGTGATGCTGGAGCGCAATTACCGCTCGACAGAAACCATTCTGGCGGCAGCCAATGCGGTGATCGGTGAGGCCTCGGAGCGCTTCACCAAGAATCTCTGGTCGGAACGCAAATCCACCGACAAGCCAAGGCTGGTGGCCGTGCGCGACGAGGTCGAGCAAGCCAACTTCGTCTGCGATACGATCCTGGCCGAGCGCGAGGCCGGTACGGCGCTGAAATCGCAAGCGGTGCTGTTTCGCGCCTCACACCACAGCGGGCCGCTGGAGATCGAGCTGACGCGGCGCAACATTCCTTTCGTCAAGTTTGGCGGGCTGAAATTCCTCGATGCCGCCCATGTCAAGGACGTGCTGGCGGTGCTGCGTTTTGCCGAAAACCCGCGCGACCGTGTTGCCGGTTTCCGCGTCCTGCAACTGATGCCGGGCATTGGCCCCTCGGCCGCCGGACAGATTGTTGAGACGATGACCACGGCACTGGATGAGGCGATGGGCCTCGCCGGCTGGCGCCCGCCACAGCGCGCGGCGGACGACTGGCCGGCCTTTGTTTCGCTTTATTCCGGCCTGCGGGCCGGCGCCAAATGGCCGGCCGACCTCGAACAGGTCAGGCTCTGGTACGAGCCGCATCTGGAGCGCATCCATGAGGATGTCATTACGCGCCGCGCCGATCTGTTGCAGCTCGAGCAGATCGGCTCGGGTTACGCCTCGCGCGAACGCTTCCTGACGGAGCTGACGCTCGATCCGCCGGATGCGACCAGCGACCAGGCCGGGCCGCCGCATCGCGATGAGGACTATCTGATCCTGTCGACCATCCACTCGGCCAAGGGCCAGGAGTGGAAGAATGTTTTCGTGCTCAACACCGTCGATGGCTGCATCCCGGCTGATCTCGGTGTCGGCACCAAGGAAGACATCGAGGAGGAGCGCCGGCTGCTCTACGTGGCGATGACGCGAGCCAAGGACAGCCTCAACCTCGTCATGCCGCAGCGCTTCTTTCCGCACGGCCAGGCCGCGCGCGGCGACCGCCACGTCTATGCCTCGCGCACCCGCTTCATCCCGGCCTCGATCCTTGACGCGTTCCAGCAGATGTCGTGGCCGGGCGCGCAAGCGGCTGAGGGCAGGGCGTCCCGGCCGGAGGTGCGCGTCGACATCGGCGCACGCATGCGCGGCATGTGGAAATAGCTGACGCCATGGCGCAACCGCCGATCAGGATCGCCATCGCCGGGGCGCTCGGCCGCATGGGCCGCCAGATGGCGGACGCCGTTCAGGCCGATTCGCGGCTGGCGCTTACGGCCCGCTTCCATCGGCCAGGCAGTGTCGGTGACGGGCTGGTGAGCCGCGACGAGGCGCTTGCCATGGCCGATGTGGTGATCGATTTCACCACGCCGGCCACCTCCGCCGATCTGGCGAGCTTCTGTGCCAAGCGCGGTGGACCGGCTTTGGTGATCGGGTCCACCGGTTTCGATGCCGCCGAACTGGCTGATATTGCCGATGCCGCGAAAACGATTCCCATCGTCCGCTCCGGCAGCTTTTCGCTTGGGCTCAACATGCTGGTCGGGCTGGTCGAGCAGGCGGCCAGAGCACTCGATGCCGATGACTGGGATGCCGAGATTTTCGAGGCGCATCATCGCCACAAGATCGATGCGCCGTCGGGCACCGCGCTGATGCTGGGACAGGCTGTTGCTGGTGGACGCGGCGTCGAACTGGATGCGGTCGCAAGGCGCGTCCGCGACGGGGTCACCGGCGCGCGTCCCACGGGTGAGATCGGATTCGCGGTGACGCGCGGCGGCAGCATCATCGGCGAGCACAGCGTCAGCTTCTGTGCCGAGGGCGAGCTTGTTACCTTGTCGCATGCCGCCGGCGACCGCATCATGTTCGCGCGTGGCGCCATTGCCGCGGCACTCTGGGTATCGGGACGCCCGCCTGGCGAATATGACATGCGTGACGTGCTGAGGCTGAACGATTGATGAGGCGCACGTCGTCCCGGCATGTTGCCCTGTGGTGGCGGGCAAGCGGCGGCTTACCAATCCGTAAGCTTTGATTTTCAGCTTTTCCTTGAAAGCTGGATGAAAGGTTGGTGCCATAACTGTTGTTTGGCGCCCCCATATTGTCGTGCAAAAGCGATGGGAGAGAGAGGGGCGCGGGAAACGAACAAAGGGAAGAGGCCATGTCGCTCGCGCGAATTCTGCTTGATTCAGCCGCCACAACCGCACTCGTCGCCATCATGGCCTTGTCAGCGCCATCCGCGCGCGCCGACGAAAAAATCTCCATCATGGTCGGCGGCTACGAAAAACAGATCTATCTGCCCGCCAAGCTGACCGAGGCCCTCGGTTACTTCAAGGACGAGGGCCTCGACGTCGAATTGCTGAATGAACCGGCCGGCGTTGATGCTGAAAACGAGATGCTTGCCGGTGCCGTCCAGGGGGTCGTCGGTTTCTACGACCACTGCATCGATCTGCAGGCCAAGGGCAAGTTCGTCGAATCCATCGTCCAGTTCAGCCAGGCGCCGGGCGAGGTCGAGCTGGTTTCGACGAAACATCCGGAGATCAAATCACCCGCCGACTTCAAGGGAAAGAGCCTGGGCGTGACCGGTCTGGGCTCATCGACGAATTTTCTTACGGAATATCTTGCCGTCAAGAACGGCTTGAAGCTCGGGGATTTCACCTCGGTTCCGGTTGGTGCCGGCACCACCTTCATCGCCGCCATGCAGCAGGACAAGATCCAGGCAGGCATGACGACCGAGCCGACGATCACCCGCCTGCTAAAAACCGGCGAAGCGACCGTTCTTATCGATATGCGCACAATGGAGGGCACCAAGGCCGCGCTCGGCGGCACTTACCCGGCCGCATCCCTCTATATGCAGACCGACTGGGTCGAAGCGCATAAGGACATCGTGCAGAAGCTGGCCAATGCCTTCGTCAAGACGCAGAAGTTCATCAACACCCATAGCGGCGCCGAGATCGCCGACAAGATGCCGAAGGACTATTATGTCGGCGACAAGGAAGGCTACGTGAAGGCCCTCGATGCCGGCAAGGCGATGTTCACCCCCGACGGGATCATGCCCGAAGGGGGCCCGGAGACGGTGCTGACGGTTCTTTCAGCCTTCAAGAAGGAACTGCAGGGCAAGCAGATCGACCTCTCTAAGACCTACACCTCGGAATTCGTCAAGAACGCCAAGTAGCAGGCCGAGCCGGCGCGATGCGCGACATCGCGCCGGCAATCGTCAGTTCTTAACGTCCGGCGGCCCTTGCCGACGGCTGGCGTCCGCTCGAACCCGGAGTTCCACCATGGCCCATGAAAAGACCACACCAGCGATTGAGCTGATCAACGTCAGCCGTCGCTTCCTATCGCCCACCGGTAAATCGCTGACGGCACTGCGTGATTTCACCATGACCGTAGAGCGCGGCGAATTCGTCGCCGTCGTCGGCCCGACCGGTTGCGGTAAATCCACCACTCTCAACCTGGTCACTGGATTGGCAAGCCCAAGTGCTGGCGAGGTTCGTGTCATGGGCGCGCCGGTCAAGGGGATAGACCCTCGCATCGGCTTTGTCTTCCAGAGCGATGCTTTGTTCCCCTGGCGAACCGTGATCGAGAACGTGATGGCCGGCCCGCTCTTTCGTGGCAGGGCTAAGTCGGATGCCACGGCCGCGGCACGCGATTGGCTGGCGCGCGTCGGCCTGTCGCGTTTCGAGCACCACTATCCGCACCAGCTTTCCGGCGGTATGCGCAAGCGCGTGGCGCTGGCCCAGACCTTTATAAATGGCCCGGAGATCCTTCTGATGGACGAGCCGTTTTCGGCGCTTGACGTACAGACGCGCGTGCTGATGCACGAGGAATTGCTGCGCCTGTGGTCGCAGGCAAAGGCTTCCGTGGTCTTCGTCACACACGACCTCGAGGAGGCGATTGCGCTTGCCGACAAGGTCTATGTCCTGACCGCCGGGCCAGCCACGGTAAAATCGGTCTACACGATTGATCTGCCGCGCCCGCGCGTCGTCGCCGATATCCGCTACGAACAGAGCTTCATCAATTACTCGCGCACGATCTGGGCGGACCTCAAGGAAGAGGTCGAGACCAGCTATGCGCGTGCGGCAGCCTGAGGAGGAAAGCCATGACCGATGCCGCCATCGACATCAGAGCAGGGGCCTTCAAGCCTGGCACATCAGACGCCGAAATCGAAGCCGCCGCCGCGAAGGCGGCAACGCATCGCCGCCGCACCGTGATGGTCTGGCGGGTCGCCATTCTCGTTGCCTTTCTCGGCCTTTGGGAAGTCGCCGCGCGCAAGGCCTGGATCGATCCGTTCTTCTACGCAATGCCGAGCGCGATCGCGCAGCGGCTCTATGAATGGACGACGGAAGGAACGTCCGAGGGGCCTCTCTGGTATCATCTCTATGTCACCATGGAGGAGTCGGTCATCGGCTTCGCGACCGGCTCGGTCGCCGGTATCATCATCGGTGTCGCGCTCGGCCGCAACCGGATGGCCGCCGACATTTTCTCGATCTATATCAAGGTCATCAATTCCATTCCGCGCGTGGTTCTGGCGCCGATCTTCATCATGATCCTCGGCCTCGGCCTCGCCTCGAAAGTGGCGCTTGCCTTCGTGATGGTTTTCTTTGTCGTCTTCCACAATGCCTTCCAGGGCGTGCGGGAGGCCGACAGGGCAATGATCGCCAATGCCCGCATCCTCGGCGCATCCAACTGGCAACTGACCCGCTCGGTGATCGTCCCTTCGGCGATGAGTTGGATCTTTGCCAGCCTGCATGTCAGCTTCGGCTTTGCCATCATCGGCGCGATCGTCGGCGAGTTCGTCGGCGCGCGCTTCGGCATCGGCCTCCTGATCAATATCGCCAAAGGGTCCTTCGACGCCGCCGGCATGTATGCCGCGATCGTCATCGTCATGGTGGTGGCGCTTGGTGCCGAGTATCTGATGACGATGGTCGAGAACCGCCTCGCAAAATGGCGCCCCCAGCCATTGCACGAGACGCAGTGAGCGGCGAAATAATTCAGCTGCCTGCCAGTGGCAGCCTGACCTCGACCACCAGACCGCCGGCCGCGCCATCCCGCAGGGTGACGCGGCCGGCGGCATTTTCGACGACCTCGCGCACTATGGCGAGCCCCAGCCCGCTGCCTTCCTCGGTCGAACCGGCGATGCGGTAGAAGCGCTCGAACACATGGTCTCTTTCGTCCACAGGGATGCCCGGACCGTCGTCGGAGACCGTCAGCATGGCTTCGCCATCGACGGCTGCCAGCCTCACCGTGACGCTGCCGCCTGATCTGGAGTAGCGCAGCGCGTTGTCGACGAGGTTGACGATCATCTCGCGCAGCATGGTGCCGTCGCCGATGACCGGCACGGGGCCGGCCTCCTCAAGGCCGAGATCGATGTTGCGACTGATTGCCAGCGGCGCTTGCGCCTCCAGCACGTGTCGGGCCGCTTCGGTCAGGTCGATGCGGTCGGCGCGCGGTCGCCGGCTGCCCGGTTCCGCTCGCGACAGGGTGAGCAACTGTTCTGCCAACCGCGCCAGCTTGCCGGAGCTTGTCTGCAGCGCCACCAGCGCCTCCTGGCGTGCGTCGGAGACAGTTTCGCGCAGCGCGTAGCTCGCTTGCGTCGACAGCAGCGCCAGCGGCGTGCGCAGCTGGTGCGCGGCGTTGGCGATGAAGCGGCGCTGGGCTGCCATCTGCGCCCGCACGCGCTCCATATAGACGTTGAGCGCATCGATCAGCGGGCGGATCTCGCTTTGCGCACCTGGCACCTCGACCGGGTCGAGATCGCTGCGACTTGGCGAGCGCACCGCGTCGCGCAACCGGATCAACGGTGCAAGGCCGCGATGCAGGCCGAGCAGAACGAACAGGCCGGCAATCGCCACCAGTGCCAGCTGCTGGGCAAAGGCGCCAAACCAGAGACGCCGCACCATGGCATCATGTCCGGCAAGCGTGACGCCAACGGTAACTGATATCGGCGAGTCGTCTCCGGCGCCGACCACCGTATGGCTGTAAGTAAGCAATCTCAGCAGATGGTCCCGATAGCTTGCCTCGGTGCCGGGATACTTCACCGCCTCCGGCAGGTCGGGATAGCCGGTCAGCAGCCGCCCTCCACGGGCCTTGACATGGTAGTAGACGCTGTCGCGGTCGCCGGTGTCGAACATCTCGAGCGCCGCCGGTGGTATCGTGGCGTCGAGCACGCCGTCAGTCACGGCGACACGTTCGGCAATAGCCCGGGCCGAGCCCATCAGCATGCGATCGGTGACCAGATCCGCGGTTGCCAGCGCGTTGCGATGGCTGGTCCACAGATTGATGGTGACCAGCCCAACGAGCGGCAAGACCACCCAGGCCAGCAGTTGCAAGCGGAGACTGTTAATCCTCATGTCGCAAGAGATAGCCGAGGCCACGCAAGGTGGCGATCTGGACCCGCGACCCCTCGAGCTTCTTGCGCACACGGTGCACATAGATCTCGATGGCGCTGGGGTCGGCGTCTGTCTCGAAGTCGTAGATCGCCGCCGAAAGCGCTGCCTTGCTCACCGTACGCCCGGCCTTGACCATCAATTGCTCCAGCACCGCATGTTCGCGCGGCGTCAGCGCCAGTGTCTCGCCGGCCAGCGAAAACAGCCGTGTGTTGGTGTCGAAGACGAGATCGCCGCAGGCAACGACAGGCGCGGTCCGGTCATTGGCGCGTCGCAGCTGCGCCCGGATGCGCGCCTCGAGCTCCTCGACCTGGAATGGCTTGGCCAGATAGTCGTCGGCGCCTTCATTGAGCCCCTTGACCCGACCGTCGAGGCTGGCATTGGCAGTCAGCACGATCACCGGCACCCGGTTGCCGCGCGCCCGCAGCATGCGCAGCACCTCCAGGCCGCTCATGCGCGGCAGCGCCAGGTCGAGGATGACAAGCGCGTGGTCGCCAGCGGCCAACGCATGCTCGACATCCTCGCCCTCATGGACGATGTCGACGACATAATTCGCCTGGCGCAAGGTCTTGCCTAACCAGTCGGCCAGTTCGTGATTGTCCTCAACAAGCAGCAGTCGCATATCTATGGCAGTCTGGATCCCATTTCCCTGCGGATCGCCTTGGGCGTGATCGGCCACGGCATCCCTGATCTCCGTTGAATGAGCGACAGTATCGATCTCAACGCAAGACAAATGCGATCTAGGCTAGCGGCAACAGCAGATCGTTACAGGTTCAGGTCGGCCAGTTTTCATCCAAAATCGAACCGAACGGTTCGGTTCTGATTGACAGATTGTATCGCAAACAGTGAACAATGGCCTCCAAAAGCACGCTGGTTCCGTTGGAGGTGATGAGCTTAATAGACTGAAATTGCTTCGTAAATCGCCTCGAGATTGCTGCGGTGCAGCATGCATTGTCTATAATATAAGGAAATTCTTCAAAGCCGACGCGGCTGGAAAACCTAAAAAGCATTCCCTACTTCGGGGTGGTCCGAGCGACGCGAAAATCCTCCCAAGGGCACGCCACCAGACGGACAGGAAGACAAATACTGGAGTACTTAAGATGACCAAGATCGCTCTTACCGCCGCCGCCATCCTCGTTGCCACCGGCACCGCTTTTGCCGGCAGCGACAACTACGGTTCCAACAATGTCAACCAGCCGGTTGCCAGCCAGTCGTCCGCCAACGTCGACACCACGCATACCGGTTCGATCGCGAAGTCCGTGAAGGCACAGGGCGACGCCAATGCCAACGTACCGGCTCAGTCGGGCCAGGGCATCTGGGGCCGCTAATTCCTTCAATCCCGGAAGACGACAAAGAGCGGTGGGCTTGGCCCGCCGCTCTTGTTTTTGTGCGCTGGGACAGATGTCTGCCGGTCGGGCTGGCAACTTACCGCCTGGCATGTCGAACGACGTCGTTCACCCAGACGTTTCACGCGGGTGTGCCGATCGAAAATCGAACCGGTCGGTTCAAGTTATGTTGACGAACCGTGAGCGGATGATTGATGCCGGCTGGGTGGATCGCCGGATCGTTCGCTGGATGTTTCCATATAACTATATGATATTAATAAATAAAATCCTTCTTGCCTAATCTCCTGGCGGAAGTTCAAGGTCTGGATTCGCCGCGTGATGGAACATCTTCGTGATTGGAAGTCGACGAACGAAAAACCCACTTCCGACCTGTCCGAGCGACGCGAAATTCCTCCCAAGGGCACGCCACTAGACGGACAGAACAGAGAAATACTGGAGTACTTAAAGTGACCAAGATCGCACTTACCGCCGCTGCCATCCTCGTTGCCACCGGCAGCGCCTTCGCCAGCAGCGACCATTATGGTTCGGACAACGTCAACCAGCCAGCCATCACCTCGCACGCCAGCGACATCGACCACAGCTACACGGCTTCGACCCGCAAGCCGGTCGAGCACCACGGCTTCAAGCTGACGCCCGATTCAGTCCAGCCGGAATCCGGCCAGGGCATCTGGGGCAACTAAGCCAACGCCCAACAGGGCCGCAGCACCTGGGCCGCTGCCCGCGCAGCAGGCCTTGATAACAAGAGCGGTGGGCTTGGCCCACCGCTCTTGTTTTTTGCGCAACAGGGCAGGCACCGGCGGCCAACGGTTTGAGCAGCCGGTCGTCTCAACCGGCAGAAAAAGCCTCCACCTCCAGGAATAAAATCGGACAGCCTCGGGTCTTATCCCTAGAGCCGGATGATTTCACGTCGAACCGACCTGAAATCTGAATCTGCCTCTAAATCAAAGAGATAGAGCATGATGTCGTCCGAGAACCGCTTCGCGCTTTTCGGCATCATGCTCTAGCGGAACCGTCCTCCCAAGACGCCGCTTAACGGATGAAACAGGAGATTGAAATGAACAAGATCGCTTTCGCCATTGCCTCTATCCTCGTTGCGACCGGCAGCGCCTTTGCCGGCAGCGACCATTATGGCTCCGACAATGCCAATCAGCCGGTAGCCTCGGTCGCCGGCGTGGATCATGCCGTCACCGGCGCGGTCAAGAACACGGACACGGCCGGGCACAAGGCAGCCGACACCAGGATGAAGACCACCACCGACTGGCCGGAACCCGGCCAGGGTATCTGGGGCAACTGAGGAGCGCGACGGGCTTGCCTGCTGCATCCGCCCGTCATGAAACGTCTAGCCCAGATCCTTCGGACGCAGGCAATGCGTCAACCGCCCGGTCGACAAGCCAGACCAGTCGCCATCGAAGACAAAGCGCGCGAGGGCCGCTGTGGGGAACTTTTCCTCGAGCCTCTTACGTGCTTTGGCCTCCGAGCCTGACCCGGCAAGCAGGTTCGCCAGATCCTCCAGACCCGGATTATGGCCGACCACCACCAGACAGCCGCTCGACGGCTCGGCCAGACGAATCTGGCTCAGAATATCGGCCGCCGAAGCCTCGTAAAGCGCTTCGGCAAACACGACCCGGGGGTGCGTCGGCAGTTCCGCGGCGACCAGCCGCCAAGTGTCGCGGGTGCGCAGCGCCGACGACACCAGAACCTGATCCGGCAGCCAGTCGCGCGCTGCAAGCTCTCGCCCGATCAATCGGGCCGCCTTCAATCCGCGTTGCGCGAGCGGCCGGTCGAAGTCGTCGAGGTCAGGGTCGTCCCAGCTCGATTTGGCGTGGCGTAGCAGGAGTAGTTGTTTCATCGATTTGAGTCCGACCAGGGGATGTCGGCATGAAAGTCTTTGCCATATCCGCCGCCGTGCTTTGTGCCGGCTTTCGTATCGAAAGCTGCGGAAAGGGCACCGAAGATGAACAACCCGACACGCCGCTCATCCTTATCCCACCGGACAACGATATCCGATCCGCTGATGGCCCAGGCGCCCGATCGTATGTGAATTGTATCAACGACGGAGCCTGACTCGTCGCCTTGTGCTCGATAGAGGTAAAAATACGCAGTGGCGTTTCGCGGGTCTCCGGCCTCGTCATACTCAAAGACTCCGGCCAGGTCGCCTTTCGTCCGGATCGCACTGTTGAAAACGTCCATTGGCCTGGGCCCTCAGGGCGTAATCCGCGCCAGATGCTCGAGGTCGGCTTCCTCGCGCAGCGGATCTGGCGCCATCACCACCGAGGTGCCGTTGTCGGCATCGTCGGCGAAGTGGGCAAGTACCGTGCGCCCGGCCTCCATGCGTGCCTTGCCTTCGGCGACCAGCCCGAGCGCCAGCGGATAGAGCCGGTGCTCGGCCTTCAGCACACGGGCAGCCAGCGTATCGGCATTGTCGCCGACCATCACCGGCACGGCGGCCTGGGCGATGATCGGCCCGTCGTCCATCTCCGACGTGACGAAATGCACGGTGCAGCCATGGATGCGCAGGCCGGCGGCCAGCGCTCGCGCATGGGTGTCGAGGCCCTTGAATGCCGGCAGCAGGGCAGGGTGGATGTTGATCATCCGGCCCTGCCATTTCTGGACGAAGCCGGAAGAGAGGATGCGCATGTAGCCAGCCAGCGCCACGATCTCGGCATTGAAGGCGGTGAGCGCCGCGTCGATCGCCGCGTCATGCGCCTGCTTGCTACCATGGTCGGCGCGGGCAATGACCTGCGTGGCGATGCCGCGCGCCTTGGCGATGCCCAGGCCTGCGGCGTCCGCCTTGTCGGAAATGACGCCGACGATCTCGGCCGGAAAGGCCGGGTCGCTGGCGGCGGCGATCAGCGCGGTCATGTTGGAGCCGCGCCCCGAGATGAGGACGACCGTGCGCTTCCTGCTCATAGGCCGATCGTGCCCCGATAGATGACGCCGGCGTCGCGGCGCGGCACGATGCGGCCGATCGGCGTCACCGTCTCGCCGGCTTCCTGCAGCACGGCGGCGACCTGCGCCGCCTGGCCGGAAGCGACCGCCAGGATCATGCCGATGCCGCAATTGAAGGTGCGCATCATCTCTTCGGGCGCCACGCCGCCGGTCTTGGCCAGCCACGAGAACACCGCCGGGACGTCGATGGCTTCGAGGTCGAGCTCGGCCGAAAAATCCTTGGGCAGCACGCGCGGAATGTTTTCCGGGAAACCGCCGCCGGTGATGTGCGCCAGCGCCTTGATGCCATGCGTGTTGCGGATGGCCTTGAGGATCGACTTGACGTAGATGCGGGTCGGTTCGAGCAGCGCCTCGGCCAGTGTCGCGTCGTCGTTGAATGGCGCCGGATCGCTCCACGAAAGGCCGCTGGCGGCGACGATGCGGCGCACCAGCGAAAAACCGTTCGAGTGCAGGCCCGAGGAAGCGAGGCCCAAAAGCACGTCGCCTTCGACGATGTCGTCCGTGGGCAAAAGCTGGCCGCGTTCGGCCGCGCCCACGGCAAAGCCGGCGAGGTCATAATCCTTGCCGTGATACATGCCCGGCATTTCCGCCGTCTCGCCGCCGATCAGCGCACAGCCGGCCTGCCGGCAGCCCTCGGCGATACCACCGACGATCGCCGCGCCCTGATCGGGGTCGAGCTTGCCGGTGGCGAAATAGTCGAGGAAGAACAGCGGTTCGGCGCCCTGCACGACGATGTCGTTGACGCACATGGCGACAAGGTCGATGCCGATCGTGTCGTGCTTGCCGGCATCGATGGCGATCTTGAGCTTGGTGCCGACACCGTCATTGGCGGCGACCAGCACGGGATCGCTGAAGCCGGCAGCCTTGAGGTCGAACAGCCCGCCGAAACCACCGATCTCGCCATCGGCACCCGGCCGGCGCGTGGCACGCACCAGCGGCTTGATCTTCTCAACCATGAGATTGCCGGCATCGATATCGACGCCCGCCTCGGCATAGGTGAGCCCGTTCCTGCGCTTGCCCGTTTTGTTCTGGCCAGTCTCGCGCTTGCTCATCGCAATTTTCCTGCTCGTTTGCGGGCTCTTCGCATGAACGGTTTCGGTCCGCAAGGATAACGGCGGAACCGAGCGCCTTTTGGCCTGACAAAAGCGTGGATAGCATTTTCCGACATTCGCGGCGAACACCGTGACAGCCGAATTGCGCGGCACGGAGCTTGCGGCGCCTCTCCATCTCCATCATCTATCCCTGACCTGAGAGGACGGCTGAGCATTTGACCATCCCCAACCTGATCACCATCCTGCGCCTTGTCCTGGTGCCTGCCGTGGTGCTGGCCATGCTGCAGGCACGCTGGGACTGGGCCTTTGCCGGCTTCGTCATTGCCGGCGTCTCGGATGGCGTCGACGGTTTCATCGCCCGCCGTTTCAACCAGCAGTCCAGGCTCGGCGCCTATCTCGATCCGATGGCCGACAAGCTGCTTTTGGTTTCGGTGTTCGTCGTCATGGGCTTCATTGGGCAGTTGCCGTTGTGGCTGGTCGTCACCATGGTGTCGCGTGATGCACTGATCATCTGCGCGGTTCTGTTGTCCACGGTGATGGCCCATCCGGTCGAGATAAAGCCGTTTCTGGTGTCGAAGGCTAACACGGCCATCCAGATCGTGCTGGCGGCGGTCGTGCTGGGGGAACTGGCCTTTGCCGTGCACCTCGACCCTTTGCGGCCAAGCCTCATATTGCTGTCCGGGGTCTTGACCGTGGCTTCGGCCGCAGCCTATCTCGTGGCTTGGCTGAGGCATATGAGCGGCTATGGCGAAGGCTCCAATCCGGACATCTGAGAAAGACGCGGCAGTGATCGAGGCTGCAGCTGCTGATCTTGCCGCGGCCTCCGCGTTCCGCCGGCAGATCTTCTTCTGGCTGGCCGGCGTCGCCGGACTTGCGCTGTTCCTCTATGTCTTCAGCAACATCCTGCTGCCCTTCGTCGCCGGCATGGTGCTGGCCTATTTCCTCGATCCGGTTGCCGACAGGCTGCAGCGGCTCGGCCTGTCGCGTTTCATGGCGACGGTGGTCATCCTCATCACCTTCCTCATTCTGCTGGTGCTGGCCTTCGTCATCCTCATTCCGGTCCTGGCGACGCAGATGGCCGATTTCGCCGGCAAGCTGCCGGAATATCTGACCCGGTTGCAGAGCCTGATCACCTCCTTTGACCCGAAATGGCTTGAGCAGAAATTCGGCGTCAACGCCAATGGCTTGCGCGACGGGCTGAATTCTTTGCTGACTTCCGGTTTCGGCTTGCTCACCACGGTCTTCACCTCGATCTGGAGTTCGGGCGTGGCGCTGGTTTCGGTGGTCAGCCTGTTCGTGGTGACACCTGTCGTCGCTTTCTACATGCTGCTCGACTGGGATCGTATGGTCGCGGTCATCGACAGCTGGGTGCCGCGCGACAATGTCGCGACCGTGCGCGCCATTGCGCGCGACATCAACACGGCGACCGCCGGCTTCGTGCGCGGCCAGGGCACGCTCTGCCTGGTGCTGGGCGCCATGTATGCAACCGGCCTGACGCTGACTGGGCTGAACTTCGCCATCCTGATCGGCCTGTTCGCCGGGCTGATCTCTTTCATTCCCTATGTCGGCTCGCTGACCGGGCTGGTGCTGGCCGTCGGCGTCGCTTTCGTCCAGTTCTGGCCGGATTGGACCATGATCGTCGCGGTTGCCGTGGTCTTCTTCATCGGCCAGTTCATCGAAGGCAACATCCTGCAGCCGAGGCTGGTCGGCAAAAGCGTCGGCCTGCATCCGGTATGGCTGATGTTCGCGCTGTTCGCCTTCGGCGCGCTTTTCGGTTTTGTCGGCCTGCTGATTGCCGTGCCGGCTTCCGCCGCCGTTGCCGTTCTCGTGCGCTTTGCCATCGCCCGCTATCTTGAATCGCCGCTCTACAAGGGCCACGCGACAGAGTCCGCGCCGCCGCTGCCGGCCGATCGCGGCGGCGGCCACCGCACGCAACCGCGTCGCTCGAAGTGACCGCCCAGCGAACCGATCCGCCGCGCCAGCTGCCGCTCGATCTCGGCCACGGTACCGGCTATTCCCGCGACGAGCTCGTCGTCTCCGGCACCAACAATCAGGCGGCGGCCCTGGTCGACCGCTGGCCGGACTGGCCTTCACCGGTGGTGGTGCTGGCAGGCCCCGCCGGCTCCGGCAAGACGCATCTGGCCGCCATCTGGCGTGCGCGTGCCAACGCGGTTGCCGTCGACGCCGGGCGCATCGGCGACAGCATTGCCAGTCTCGGCGCGCGGCCGGCGCTCATCGACGATGTCGATGCGGGCGCGGTCGACGAACAAGGCCTGTTCCATCTGATCAATGCGGTGCGTGGCGCCGGCTCGACGCTGCTGTTGACCGCGCGGCGTTTTCCCTCGGCCTGGGGTGTTTCGCTGCCTGATCTGGCCTCGCGGCTGAAGGCGGCGGCGACCGTCGAAATCCACGAACCCGACGACCTCCTGCTGGCCGGTGTCATCACCAAACTGTTCGCCGACCGCCAGGTCGAGGTCGAACCGCATGTCGTGCAGTATCTGGTGCGGCGCATCGAACGCTCGCTCGGCACAGCCATGCGCGTGGTGGAGCGGCTGGACCGCACCGCACTCGAGCGCAAGATGCCGATCACCCGGGCGCTTGCCGCCGAAACGGTCAACGCCATGGACGAGGGGCAGGGCGCGTTCGAGATTTAGATCTCAAACGACCGGTGAACCCAGGCGTGTCCCATTTTGGGAAACAGGACTGGCATCTATCTTGCTGCACCAGCTTGCCGGCTGACCCCGGTCCTGATTGCGTTCCAAATCAGGTTGTAGGCTCGCCGGGAATGAGTTTGGGGTTCTCGCCCGGCGAGCTTGCCTTCAGGTGTATCGAGCGATCGCCCCCGCCGCGGCAGCGGGCATGCAACAGGCATCGCTTCAATCATCGAAACTATTGAGATGGACCATTCAATGGTCCATGCGGAGCAAGCCTGGCCAATCTCAGAGCCACATTCTGACGAAATGCCGGACCAGCAGATAGACAGCCGAATGAGCGGCGACGTAGCAGGCTGCGACCAGCACAAAAATCCCGATACTGACAGGCCAGGAACGGGAGGCGATCGTGCCCGGAGACAGCCTGGCCTGCCTGCGGCTCTTACGATTGTTCCATGCCGCCAGCGCCGCACAAGCGACCGCCCACGCCACCATGAATGGAACCGTCACGCCCGCATAAGCAAAATAAGCCGGTCCGAACAGCGACACCCCCGCATCGATCCCAAGCATCGGCTACCCCCCGTTTTGCGGGAGTGTAAGCCGGCAATGTCGACGGATGCGAGCTTGAAATGGTGAAACCCGGATACTGGGATCAACCCTTCTCTGAGAATCCTGCCGCGCGGCAATAGCCGGCGAGTTGCCCATCATCGACGTCGGGCAAATTGATCACGATGTTTTCAGGCGTTCTGCAGGCCAGCCACCACAATTCTTCCGTCGTGCTCATATTGGCTTCCAGATGCGGCAGGAACGGCGGCACGAACATGAAGTCGCCGGCCGAGAGCTCGACAAACTCCTGATAGTCCTTGCCGAAATACATGCGGGCGTTGCCGGACAGCAGATAGGCACCGGTTTCCGCCTCGCCGTGATGGTGCGGCAGCGATCTGAAGCCGGCGCGTTGCTGGCCTTGCCAAACTACAATTTCGTTGCCGAGGTATGCTGCGGCCCAACGTCTGTCACCAGCGCCATGCCGCCGGACTGGCTGGTCTTGCTGCTCTCCTGGCCTTTCCGGGTGATCACCGGCCTGTCATTGGTTGCCATTCGAAGCGCTCCGGTATCAGACTCGCGCCGGAAAACCGTCGCAGCAAGGGCCCGCGACCGGGGCGGCGCAAGATGGCCATGCGGCCACGCCAATGCTGCATTTTCGAGAGGATGGTCGGAGTGGAGAGATTCGAACTCCCGACCCTCTGGTCCCAAACCAGATGCGCTACCAGCCTGCGCTACACTCCGAACGGTCTGTTGCCTATTCATTTCGGTGTTACATGGCAAGTGCAAAAACCTTGCCGCCATGCGCATTGCGCAGTAATGACGGGCGAAGGGGCGGCGATGCTGCCTTGCACAACCATGAGGTGGCCATGTCCGCGCGCATTTTCAGCCCAGCCAAAACCGCGATGCAGTCCGGCAAGGCCAAGACCGGCCACTGGGTGTTGGAATTCGACCCCGAGATGCGCAAGAAGATCGATCCCTTGATGGGCTATACGACGTCGGGAGACATGAGAAGCCAGATCAGACTCACCTTCGACACACGCGAAGAGGCCGTGGCCTACGCCGAAAAGGAAGGCCTTGCCTTTCGCGTCGAGGAGCCGAAAGAGACCAAGCGCCGCCAGATTTCCTATGCGGAGAATTTCCGCTATGACCGCAGGACGCCCTGGACGCATTGAACGGCGCCAGCGCCAGATACCCAGCCGGCCTCTTTGGCCGGCCAGCGGTCCCGTAGCTCAGCTGGATAGAGCACCGGCCTTCTAAGCCGATGGTCACAGGTTCGAATCCTGTCGGGATCGCCATTAAATAATTGATTTTACGAGATTATTTCTGCTCTATTAAAGGCGTGTCGGCTTACCTTCTGCCGCGTCGGGATGATGCCAGTATGCGCCGCAAGAAATGACCGGCGGGAACCTGACGCTTGCCGGCGCGTTGCCTCGCATGCTCAAGAAGATCGCCTTCGCCGCCGTGCTGTTCCAGGTTGCCGTTTTCTCGGCTCTGATAACGCAGACGGTTCTTTTCGCATCCACAGCGACTGAAGCGGCCGACGTGCAGCACGGCCAACCCGTTGCCGTCACCGACAAGGAATGCGCCGCCGCGACGTGGCCGAACATTCCGGATCGATGTCTGGAGCGGGTTGAGGCGCAACTCTATTACGACACTGGTGCTGGCGGCCGGGCAATAGAGCAACGCTGCCTGGGGCCATCAGGAATTATTTCGTGATCCGCCGAGGTTGGAACCTTAGCGCACACCGAGCGTTCGGGGCCTTGTATTCGCGGAGCCTCATAAAAGGCAATGTGCGGGCCGGCGAATGGGCGGGGCAAAACAAGCGCGGGTTGGGGGAGGAGAAAACGAGGCCATGTCGAAACGTGAAATTGGAACGTCCCCTGCCTTGGGGCGGCGTATTGCTGAACTCAAGGCCAGAATGCAGCATGCCGAAATTTCCGATTATGAGATGAAGACCTTCCACAAGGTCGCAGCCATCATGGGGGCAAGCGACGGGTCCCTACGACTGGATGCTGACGACCTGATCGCGGCATCCTTCGTCGTCGAGGCGGGTGAATCGGCGTCCAGCCGTTGACACCAGGGATTCCCTGCGTTGCAATCCAGTGAACGAGCTTGCTTTTATCGCCGGAGCACGGCCGCCTATTGGGCGAGCATGCTCCGGCTTCCGCTCATCTGATCTCGAATTGAAGGAAAGTCTTATCATTTTGTTTGCGTTGGTACGTCATAGTAGTGACGGCTAACGGAGTGGAACGCAATGAAGCTCGATCTGTCGCCGACGAGCTGGGGCAGGGTGATCGCTGTCACCGCTGCCGGTACGGCATTCTTCATCGCCGTGGCGTTTTTCGTCGACTCGTTCAATTTCCCCTATCTCTCGCCCGAGGCTGTCTGGCGCGCGCAAATGACAGATCTGATGCTGCCCCTGGTGCTGGGCGGGTCGTTTCTGTTTTTCCTGATGTGGAAGATCCGCCAGCTGGCCATAGCCCAGCGTGACCTCAGCGTCATCGCGGCGACCGACAGCCTGACGGCGGTGCTGAACCGCGGTGCCTTCTCGATGCTGGTCGAGGCCTATCTCGAGCAGACCCGCAAGCAGGAGGATACCCGCTCTGGCGCTCTGCTGATCATCGACGCCGACCATTTCAAGTCGATCAACGACCGCCTCGGCCATGACTGCGGCGACCAGGCGCTCAAGCTGATCGCGCAGGCGATCAAGGGACAGCTGCGCGGCAGCGATATCGTCGGCCGCATCGGCGGCGAGGAGTTTGGCGTGTTTCTTCCCGGTGTCGACCCCTCGCAATCCTGGCTGGTTGCCGAAAGCATCCGCCGGCGAATTCGCGAAATGGACTTTTCGCCCGGCGGCCGCGCCTGTCCGCTTTCCGTCTCGATCGGCGGCACCAGCTTCAGCGGGCCGACGACTTACGAGGCGATATTCTCCGCCGCCGACAGACGGCTCTATGCCGCCAAGTCGAATGGACGCGATCAGGTCAGCTTCGACCCGACGGAAGCCGCCTCGCAGGTGCCCCAGCCCAGCGTCGCCACGGTGCATTGACCGCTGCCTTGCTGCGCGCGATGGCTGACGTCGACCGCTTTCCTTGACGCTTTCTTGCCGGTGTGCTTCCTCCGCATCCAGGCCGCCCAGGTAAGCGCTACGCATGATCCATTTGTTCAACGGCTTTCAGAACCCGTTTGGCGGCAGCGAGCGCGAAACCCTGGACCTGTACCGGCTGTTGAGTGCCGACTCGCCTGTGCGTCTCTGGGCAACCTCATCGCACGTCTCCGACGAGCTCATGCGACAGTTTCCTGTTCGCCGTGTCTCGCCGGCAACGCGCGACGTGCCGGACGGCGGCACCTATGTTTTCCTCGGTGCGCATTGGCGCAACAAAATCTGGCCTTACCTGATCGCGCGGCCGCGCCGACTGATCTATGTCTTCAACACCTTTCACCCGAAGATCATCGCGCTGACGACGCGCATGCCGCGCCTGCTGGGCTGGCCGGACGCCGAACTGGTGCTGATCTCCGACTTTCAGAAGCGCATGCTGCAGGTCGAAGGCGTCGTGCATCCGTCACCGATCGATATCGAACGTTTCTCACCACGGCCGGCAAGGCCGGATCGGCCGTTCACAGTGGGGCGGCTGAGCCGCGATACGGCAGACAAGCATCATGCCGACGACGTTGCGCTCTACGAAGCCTTGCTGGCCGATGGCGTTGCGGTGCGGATCCAGGGTGGGATGCCGCTCAAGGACAGGCTCGCGCCGCATCCGCAACTCGAACTCCTGCCGCAGGGCCAATTTCCCGCCGAACAATTCCTGCCGACGCTCGACGTCTTCTACTATCGCACCGGCTCGCATGTGGAGACATTCGGCCGCGTCGTGTTCGAGGCGATGGCCTGCGGTTTGCCCGTGGTCTGCCATTCGCATGGTGGCTATGCCGACCACATCAGCCATGGCGAAAACGGTTTTCTGTTCGAGACGACGCAACAGGCGGCGCGGATCCTGGCCGAGCTCAAAGCCGATCCGGCGCTGCGAGCGAGAGTGGGCGACAAGGCGCGGCAGACCGTCGAGCAGCTGTTTTCGCCACAGGCATTGCGGCAGCGGCTGGATTTCTATCGGCGTTAGCGATACCGACCTGCGGAACCACGGTTTGCTCACCCCGTTTGTCATCGACCTCGACATCGCCAAAGCTGACATGCAAAAGAACCATCGGGCGGACCGCATCGGTGCCACCAGGTCGAGCGGGGCTCCTTACCAATGACATTGATGGGCGCGGCGGCGCTGCTGATCCTGGTCCTGACCTATGCCGGCGTCGCTATCGGCCGCATCCCTGGCCTGCGTCTCGACCGGGCGGGGATTGCGCTGCTTGGCGGCGCGGCGATGATCGCCATTGGCGCGATCAGCATGGAGGATGCCTACCGCGCCATCAATTTCGACACCATCACGCTTCTGCTCGGCATGATGATCGTGGTGGCGCATCTGAAGGTCTCCGGTGCCTTTCGTGGCCTTGGCGCCATCGCCATCGAACATGCGCATGCGCCGTTCATGCTGCTGGTAATGGTGACGCTGCTGACCGGCGTGCTATCGGCCTTCCTGGTCAATGATGCCATCTGCCTGGTCATGGCGCCGATCGTCGTGCATGTCACCCGCGTCATCAACCGCAATCCGATCCCCTATCTGATCGCCACCGCCACCGCGTCGAACTGCGGTAGCGTCGCCACTATCACCGGCAATCCGCAGAACATGGTCATCGGCACGCTGTCGGGCATCTCCTATCCCGCCTTTTCGGCGGCACTCGCGCCGGTCGCCCTGTTCGGCCTCGTCGCGGTCATCGTCATCGTGCGCATCGTCTATCGCGCCGAATTCACCCGCACCGCCGAATTGACGCCGCATGTCTCGCGCGGCCGCATGCATCGCGGCCAGGTGCTGAAGGCCGTGATCGTCTGCATCGGACTGGCCATCGCCTTCTTCGCCGGCGTCCCCGTTGCCAAGGCCGCGTTGATCGGCGGCGCCATTCTTCTGCTCACCCGCGCCATCAAGCCGGATCGCATCTACCGTGAGATCGATGGGCCGCTGCTGTTCATGTTCGCCGGTCTGTTCGTGGTGGTTGCCGGCGCTGAAAGGACGCTGCTGACGCCTGATCTCATCGCTTCGGCCAAGAATCTCGGCCTGGACGACGTCTGGCGCCTGTCGGGTTTCACCGCAGTGCTTTCCAACATCATGAGCAATGTGCCGGCCGTGCTGGCGCTGAGACCGTTCATACCCGGTCTGGAAAACCCCGAACGGGCCTGGCTGGTGGTGGCGATGAGTTCCACGCTCGCCGGCAATTTCACGCTGCTCGGCTCGGTCGCCAACCTGATCGTCGCCGAGCAGTCCAAGACTGCCGGCACGCCCTTGTCCTTCGGTGCCTTCTTCAAGGTCGGCCTGCCGCTGACGCTGATCACGCTCGTGGTCGGCACGGCGTGGCTGGCGCTTGGGTTCTAGAGGGAGCGGCAAAGCAATGGTGAACACCAATCAAGGTGAAAGCGGAGATCTGATTCGCCGGGCTGTGGCCGCTTTCAATTCCGGCAATCATGACCAGGCAGTGGATCTGTGCGAGTTGGGCCTAAAGCAGCGTCCGGGCGATTCGGCGCTTTGCCATCTGATGGCCGCGGTCCTCTTCGCGAGGGCCGACTTGCCGGAGGCTCGTGCGCGCATCGAAGCGAGCCTTGCCGCTCGTCCGGACAATGTACCAGCCTTGATTCTCGCGTGCCGGATTGCCCGGGCCCAAGGCAGGCTCGAAGCGGCGTTGCAGCATCTGGACCGCGCGGCAAGGCAATCATCGCAGGCGGAGATCCTGCTCGAGCGGGCACGTACCCTCGATCAGGCAGGTGATGCCTCGGCGGCTGGTGTGTGCTGGACACTTGTCTTGCAAAGGGAGCCGAAATCCAAGGAGGCAATGGCACGCCTGGGGCATTTTGCGTGGGAACGCGGAGAGTCTCTGGAGGCGGAAGCCTTCCTCGAACGCGCCGTCGCTGGCGGTGGGCATCCGGCTGCCTGGTTCGACCTCGGACTGGTGCGTCAGGACATGCGCAAATTCGGTAGCGCCGCCGAAGCCTACCGACGCGTGCTTGAGATGAGCCCGGACGCACCGGAGGCTGCCGTCAATCTGGGCGTCGTCTTGCAAGAAACCGGCGACCTCGACGGGGCTATGGCGGCGTATTCGATGGCCTATCGTCTGCGCCCATCCACGTTCGGCGTGATCGCCATGGCACTCACATCGGCGTCGAGCGGCAGGCTGTGGCTCGATGAAGAGGCGCTGCGTCGATCACTCGCCAGTGGTGCGCCCCCGCCTGGCGCGAAACCGCTTGCGGTAGACGCCGGGCGTTGACAGGACATCCGCGACCGTCTGCGCATAGGATGCCTGCCGCTTCTCGTCGAACACCTCGTACTCCAGCTGTGGCGCGGCGCGCGGAACCGCAAAGCACTGTGCGACAGGAGTTCCTTTCCGGAGCACGCCGGAGAATTCGGGCTCCGTCCAGATCGCCGGGAAATTGATGCCGCCGTCGCTGAACCGGTCGGAATCCACAAGTCCCGTCACCAGCCTGAACGGAAGATCCTGGCGATTGACAGGATGTGTCGCGAACAGCGACCAGCCATCCTCGACCTCGATGGTCCAGAAGCTGTTGAATTTGAGGGCGGCTTGGCTGGGCGTGGCAAACGGGCTTCCGGCGAGCTGCCCCGGCGTGTGGAAGCTCAATGGCGCTCTGGGGTGGTTCCGCGTGACCGGTTCTGGAATTTGCCAATCCCAGGAAAAAGTGCCCTTGTCGACGACGACGTCGCACGGCAGCAGGACCATGAAGCCATAGGTCATCGCATCGACAACGGGTGGGCACTGCTTGAGCGTGCGAATGTCACGGCCGTGGATCGCCGAATAGGCGGTGGCGGGCATGGCGCGCAGCCATTCCGGTAGAGCGCCCCGCGCCGGGATCGGGCGCGGCAAATGCTCAAACAACATTGGATCACATCGAAAGATGACACGCATCGCCGCCTCCTGGCATTGCGATACCATGCTTGCCGGCCACGCTCCAAGCGCGGTTGGTCAGTCCTTGTTCCGGCATCTCGCCCCAACAAGCGTGGCAGCGGCTCGTCCTCCTGCTTCGATGTAGTCGGGATTGCGATGGATCAGCATGATCGAAAAGCAGCCGTCGATCAGCAGCACGATCTCGCGGGCCAAGGCTTGCGGCTGCTCAATATCAAACCGGGACAATTCACCCGCCAGCCATGTCTCGAAATTCGACTTGTGGCGTGATCCGACCTTCACCGCCGGATGGCCGGGCATCGAAGCGAGTTCCGCGGCCGTACGCAGAAAACCGCACCCCTTCCATTTCGGATGGCGCGCAACCCGCGCCAGATTGCTGAAGATCGCTTCGACCTTGCGGTCCGCGCCGCCCTCCGCGGCATCAAACCAACTGGCCAGCTGCCGCAGATTGGGCTGGTCGCGGCCGTCGAGATAGGCGGCGATGAGGTCGTCCTTGCTCTTGAAGTGATAGTAAAGCGTGCGCTTGGTGAGGCCTGCCTTTTCGGCAACGGCATCGACGCTGACACGACCGATTCCCTCGGCATAGAACAGCTTCGTCGCGGCATCGACGATGCGTTTGCGGGTCGGGCTGGCGGCTTCAGGCATGGAGCATGTATACCGACTAGTGAATATACACGCAATCGAAAGCATGATCCCTTTCCGTCGTATCTGGAAAGGAAGAACAATGGCCGATCTTGTCCTGAACGAGACCCGTGACGGGGTGAGCGTCCTCACCCTCAACCGCCCGGAAAAGCTCAACGCGCTGAACTATGCCCTGATCGATCGCCTGCTCGCGGTCCTCGACGACGTTGAAGTCGATGGCAGCATACGGGCTGTCATCCTCACCGGAGCAGGGGAGCGGGCGTTTTCGGCGGGTGGCGATATCCACGAATTCTCGGCGAGCGTGGCTCGCGGTGCAGATGTGGCGGTGCGCGACTTCGTCCTGCGCGGCCAGCGGCTGACGGCAAGGCTTGAAGCCTTCCGCAAGCCCGTCATCGCCGCGGTCAACGGGATTGCCTTCGGTGGCGGCTGCGAGATCACCGAGGCCGTGCCGTTGGCGATCGCCAGCGACCGTGCGCTGTTCGCCAAGCCGGAGATCAACCTTGCAATGCCGCCGACCTTCGGCGGCACGCAGCGCCTGCCGCGGCTCGCCGGGCGTAAGCGCGCGCTCGAACTGCTTTTGACGGGCGACTGGTTTCCGCCGCCGCGGGCGCTCGAACTTGGTCTTGTCAATCAGGTCGTGCCGCATAGTGATCTGATGCCGGCGGCGCACGATCTTGCCCGCCGCATCATCACGCATTCGCCGGCAGCGCTCGCCAGCATCCTCACAGCCGTAGCGCGTGGCATCAACCTCAGCATCGCCGATGGGCTGCTGGTCGAGGCCGAGCAGTTCGCCCGCATGGCCCCGACTGCCGATCTCAGGGAAGGGCTTGGCGCCTGGATCGAGCGGCGCAAGCCCAGCTATGACGGCTCCTGGACGCACATCGCAAGGCCGGACGAGGCAAGGCGCGCCTCACTGCGGCTCGACCGGGCGGCGGGTCAGGGCAAAGCCTCGAGGTGACTCGTCATCTCGGGCGCAACGTCGCTGTCTGACGGCCGTCACTTCGCCCTGACGATGAACCCCAATTGCCCCAGCACTTTCACCGCGCCGCTCTTGCCGCCTTCGAAGTCGCCGGAGGCCAGCCTTTTGCCGGTGGCGAATTCGTAGGCGGTGCCGAGGATCGCTTTCGGCGGATAGACGCGGGTTTCCGCGACCAGTTCGTAGGTCGTGGTCGGGGCAAATCCGTGTTCGGCGAAAAAGCGCTCAGGCCCCAGCCGGTCGTATTCTTCCATCGCCCGCGCTACGTGGGCGCGGGTCACGCTGTTCCAGGCAATCATGGTGCCGGTGACGATGGCGACGGAGTTCGACATGGCAAGTCTCCTGTTTTCAGATCAGGGCAGGAAGTCGAGGATCGCCTTGGCGATCTCGCTGGCATGCGTTTCCAGCGCGAAATGGCCGGTGTCGAGGAAACGCACCACCGCGTCCGGCATGTCGCGCTTGAACGCATCGGCGCCGGGCGGCAGGAAGAATGGGTCGTTCTTGCCCCACACCGCCAGGAACGGCGGCTTGTGGGTGCGGAAATAGGACTGGAAGGCGGGGTAGAGGGCGACATTGCTCTTGTAGTCGCCGAACAGGTCGAGCTGTACTTCCTCGGCGTCCGGCCGGCCGAAATAGAAGCTGTCCAGCGAATAGCCGTCGGGCGAGACCAGGTCCGCCGGCGCGCCATGCGTGTACTGCCAGGCGATCGCGTCCGGCTTGAAGGCAGGGCGCAGCGCCTCGCGGTTGGCCGGCGAGGGGTCGCGCCAATAGGCGCGGATCGGATTCCAGTCCTCGCCGAGCCCTTCCTCATAGGCGTTGCCGTTCTGCGAGATGATCGCGCTGATGCGCTCCGGGTGCTTCACCGCCAGCCGGAAACCGGTCGGCGCGCCATAGTCGAACACGTAGAGCGCATAGCGGTCGAAGCCGACCACTTCGGTGAAACGGTCGATGATTTCGGCAATGTGGTCGAACGTATAAGCAAACGTCTCGCGCGGCGGCATGTCGGAACGGCCAAATCCCGGCAGATCGGGTGCGACGATGTGGAAGCGGCCGGCAAGCAGCGGAATGAGGTCGCGGAACATATGGCTCGAGCTCGGGAAGCCGTGCAGCAGCAGCAGTTTCGGCGCGCCCGGTGTCCCGGCCTCGCGATAGAAGATGTTGAAGCCGTCGACATCGGCGTTGCGATAGGCGGTCATGGTGCTCTCCGTTGCTGTAACCGAAAAATCGGCATTGGGAAGGTTATTGCGATTGAAGGCGGCTCAGGCTCACGCTTCGCCGGCACGCGCCGCTTCGATAATAATGTCGACGACGGCATCGGGCGCGGTGACCATCGCCGTGTGGTCCGCCGGTTGCACACGCGTCATGGCGTTCATGCGCCTGGCCATGAAATGCTGCGTCTCGGCAACGATCATGCGGTCCTGCTCGGCAATCAAAAACCAGGCCGGCCGGTCCTTCCACGACGGTCGCGGCATCGGCACGGTGATGCAGGCCGGCGAGATTGGCCGCTGGACTGCCTGCAGCACCGCCAGTTCGTCCGCCGAGGCGTTCTGGGCAAAGGCGGAATCAAAGGCACTGTCCGGCAGGTGGATCAGGCCATGATCGTCCGGCGCGAGCTTGGGCGCCTTGGCATGCGGCGTTGTGCGGTAGAACACGTCCGCCACGGTCTCGCCTTCGTCGGGCGCAAGGGCGGCGACATAGACAAGCGCCTTCACCTTGTCGCTGCGTGTCGCCCCGATCACCTCGCCGGCATAGGCATGGCCGGCAAGCACGACAGGCCCGGCGACGCGCTCCAGCGTCCGGTCGAGTGCCGCCACATCGTCCGCGAACGACGTCAGCGGCAGCGGCGCGGCAACCACGTTGAAACCCTGCGCCACGAGCGGCGCGATCACTTTGGCCCAGCTCGAGCCGTCCGCCCAGGCGCCATGGACGAGCACAACACTGACATCGTTCGAGGGCATCGCGGCATCTCCTTCCGGATTGAATTGACTAGTAACCTGTTAAAGCTGTCAGAAAGGGTTACTGGATATGAACGTAACTTGTCAACCGGCCTCGAAAGGGTTATCACCGATTTGTGTTTAGAGCGCTCGGCGGGATCGACGCGCGATTGGAGTTACGATGACCCCTGCGATCTTTGTCGGTGACGCGCTCGGCCTGGATTTCCTCAATTCGATCGCAACGCCGGTCGATACCCCTGTCGATTGGATCAAGGACGGCGAGGGGTTGCTGGATTGGGTCGAACAGGCGCGGCTGGCGCCGCCCGAGGCGCTCGACAGCGTTCGCACGCACGCTCTGCCGGGCGAACTCGATAAGGTGGCCGATCGGGCAAGGCATCTCAGGGAGTGGTTCCGCGGGTTCGTACGCGAACACAAGGGGCGTCCGCTGGTCGCCCAGGATCTTGCGCAATTGGAGCCGCTCAATCGCCTGCTCGACCGCGACGAGATCTTTACCCGGATCGCCCCCGTCCTTGCCGGTAAAGACATGCCTGCGGGTAGCGAAATCCCTTTTCAGCTTCAGACGGATCGCAAGTGGCGCACGCCCGAGGCGCTTCTGCTGCCGATCGGCGAAGCGCTGGCGCGGTTCGTCTGCAGCGAGGATTTCTCACATGTGAAAGCCTGCGAGGGCCCAGCCTGCACGCTGCTTTTCGTCGACCACACGCGCGGCCATCGGCGCCGCTGGTGCAGCATGGCGCAGTGCGGCAACCGGGCAAAACAGGCCGCGCATCGTCACCGCGTCAAAGCGCATCACGATTAGCCGCGCCGGCTCCTGCAAGATTGGACCGACGCCGTGAGGGCTGGCGGCTCTACGCCGCCAGCCGCAAGCGCATCACGGCGCCACGTTCACATGACCCTTCATGTTGGGGTGGAAGCGGCAGAAATAGTCGACCGCTCCCGCCGCCTTCAATGTCAGGCTCGCCGCTTTCTTCGGCGGGATCATCACTTCCCAGCCGCCCTTCACGGTGGCCGTGTGGGCAATCACGTCCTTGTTCACCCACTCGATCGTGTCGCCGACCTTCGCCTCGACGGTCGCCGGCGAAAAGACCAGCTTGTCGATGGTGACCTCTATCGTAGCGGCCGCCGCCGGCGCCGCTGTAAGCATCAGCGCCAGGGCGGCCAACCGCGACGGATGGATCAAGGCGCTCGCTTTCATTTCAGCATGCCGGCGACATGTTCGGCGTGCTGCTCATGCCCCTGGAAGATCTTGAGGCCGGTCTCGAGCAGGCTTTTTAGCTCGGCATTGCTGGCCGAGGGGATGAGCAGCGTTTCGAGCGCGCCGTTGACCTGCTTGTGATAGGCGACCTCGTTCTCGATATAGGCCTTGTCGAAAGCCGCGCCCTTCAGCTTGGCGAGCTTGGCACGTTCTTCTTCCGCCGCCTTGCTCAGTGCCTGGCTGGTGGCGTTGTCCTCGGGCTTCACCTTGAGCTTCTTGACCAGGTCGAGCGCCTGCTTGTTCACCGCCTCATGGTCGCGCTCCATGTCCTTGGCGAAGGCAATGACCTCCTTGTTCTTCGATGTCTTGATCGCCAGCTTGGCCGCCTCGATGTCGAGGACGCCGGCTGTGTAGGCGATGTGGGCGATCTGCGGATCGGTCGGCTTGTCCGCGGCTTGCGCGAAAGGGGCGGCGCTGACGAAAAGCAGGGCGGCAAGGCCGGCGGTATATCGGGTGAACATGGCATCCTCCTTCGCCCGGCTGCGAGGAAGCGCCGGGGCTTACATTTTCAGTTGACGCTGATTGGATGCGCGGCCGGGAGAAACGTTCCCGAAAATCAGAACAGGATCATTCGAAACCCAGCCGTCCCATCACGGCCTTGGTCAGCCGCTCGCAACGGCGGCCGGCGAAGGGGAAGGCGTCGAGCAGCACCGGGCCGATCTCGTCGTCCAGCGCCTTGCGCAACAGGCTGCGCGCCCGGTGCAGCCTTGTCTTGACGGTCTCCGGCCGCAGGTCGAGCAGATCGGCGGTTTCCTCCATGCTCAGGCCCTCGATGACGCGGGCCACGAAGACCATGCGGTAGATTTCGGGCAGGCTGTCGGTCGCCCGTTCGACAAGTGCGAGAATCTGCCGCTGCGCCATCGTCCGCTCCGGGTCGTCGCTGGGATTGAGGGGAAAGCGGATGATCTGCGCTTCCGGGTTTTCGGGCATCGCCACGGTGTGGCGCCTCTTGCGCAGGCGGCCGAGCGCTTCGTTGATGACGATGCGCGACAGCCAGGTGGCGAGCGAGGCATCGCCGCGAAATGTGGCGAGGCCGGCGAAAGCGCGGACATAAGCCTCCTGGACGACGTCCTCGGCTTCGGCGTCGTTGCGCAATATGCCGCGCGCTATGCGGTAGAGCCTCTGGTTGTATGTCTTGATGACGGTGCGGAAGGCGCCCGCGTCGCGCGCCAGTGCTCGCTGTACAAGCAGCAGGTCGGCGGAGAAGGCCTCGACCACTTCACGCCTTTTGACGGGCATTGCGAGCTTGCTCATCGCGACCGGATCTCCCGAACAGACGCTTGACTGCACGTTGGATGCACCTGCCGGAAAAAGGTTCCCGGATTTCGGCAACCTGGCTTCGCTATTCTAAGCCGCCGCCAGTCCCTTGTCTGCGGCCTGCACGCGTGCGGCCGCCGCCAGAAGATCGGTCTGCGTGATCAGGCCGAGAATGCGCCGCTCGCCATCGACGATGACCACGGCATGGCTGCGGCCGTCGGTCAGAATGGGAAGCAGGCTCATCGCCGGCGTGTCGGGCGAGGCGGTGCCGGCCTTCGACATCACGCCCTTCACCGTATCGATGGCCTTCGTCAGTTCGCGCAGGCCAACGGCGCCGACCAGCCGGGCATCCGCGTCGACCACCGGCAAGGTGCGGATATTGTGATCGAGCAGCTGCCGGCGCGCCTCGTCGACGGTGGCCTGCTCTGGCACCGAAATCACGTCACAGGACATGATGTCCTGGCACAGCAGGGTCCGGTGCGAGCGCACCATGGCCTGCAGTTCGACTTGTCTCAACAGCCGTTCGAGGTCGTTGCGGTCGATGTCGAAGGTTTCGTCGAGCGTGGTCAGCGCCGCGTCGATATCCTCGGGCCGGAAGCCGACGCGCTGCTGCGCCGGCGGATCGGCGGTCCCGTGACTGTTGGCGGCGGATGCGGCGACATGCGGGTAGTTGCGCCGCGCCAGCCTGTGGAAAAGGAAACCCAGGGTGACCAGGATGATCGAGTTCAACGCGACTGGCACGAAGGGAAACAGGAAGCCCGCGCTGACAACGGCAGGTCCGCCAAGCACTCCCGTCAACGCCGCCGCGCCGCCTGGCGGATGCAGGCAGCGCGTGAACGACATCGCCGCGATGGCGAGCGCCACGGCAAGGCCAGAGGCAAATACAGGATCATGGATGAAATGCGCCACGGTCACGCCTACCAGCGCCGATATGGAATTGCCGCCGATGATCGACCAGGGCTGCGCCAACGGGCTCGCGGGCACGGCGAAGAGAAGCACGGCGGAGGCGCCCATCGGCGCCACCAGCAGGGCCACATGCGGGCCGCCGCCCATCGCCAGCCCGCTGATCACGCCGGTCAGCGCGATGCCGATCGTGGCGCCGATGCAGGCAAGCAACCGCTCGCGCAGCGTCGCGCCGGCAAGGATGGGGACAAAAAGGCGAAAGGCCATGGCAAGCTTTGTTGGAAATGGATTGGTCGGGGATGCCGTGCAGCAGGCAATGCAGCCGAACCCACGGATTTGAAAGTCAAACAAATCCGCAAAGTCGCCGGCCAAGAGAATAATATTGCGCGCCACACCTCGCTGGGATGCCGCGAACGGCTCACACTTTGTCATCAGCGTCAGAGCCTTGCGGCCGTTTGCTGATTCCGTCCAGCAGTCAGCCGGCGCGCTGGTTAGGCTGTCGCTGCGGCCAGCCCACGCAAAATGTCGGCTTTTAGGTCGTCGACATCCTCAAGACCGATCTGTAGGCGGATCAACGGACCGTCATAGGGGCCTTTTGCAATGACACGGTCGCTGAGCCAGACCGGCACCGCGAGGCTCTCATAGCCGCCCCAGGAATAGCCGAGCCCGAAGATCTGCAGTGCGTCTAGAAAGGCATGCTGCTCCTTCTGGCCGCCGCCAGCCATAACGAAGGAAAAGATACCGCTCGAACCGCAAAAATCGCGCTTCCACAAGTCGTAATCCGGGTGGCTGGGAAGGGCAGGGTGGAGCACGCGCGCCACGCCCTTCTGGCCTTCGAGCCACGATGCGATGGCAAGCGCGCTGCGCTGATGATGCTCCAGGCGCACGCCCATCGTGCGCAGGCCGCGCAGCACCTGGTAGACGTCGTCGGGTCCCGCGCAGCAGCCGAGCGTGCAGAAGCTCTCGTAGAGCTGCTTCCAGTGGCTCTCATTGGCCGAGACCGTGCCGAGCAGCACGTCGGAATGGCCGGCCGGATATTTCGTCGCCGCGTGGATGGAGATGTCGACGCCGTGGTCGAGCGGCCGGAAATAGAGCGGCGTCGCCCAAGTGTTGTCCATCATCACGATGGCCCCGGCGGCATGCGCCGCCTTGGCGATCGCCGGTATATCCTGCACCTCGAATGTGTTGGAGGCCGGCGATTCCGTGAACACCACTTTGGTGTTGGGCTTGATCAAGGCAGCGATGCCTACGCCGATGCGGGGATCATAGTACTCGACCTCGACGCCGAGCCGCTTCAGCATCGTGTCGGCGAAATTACGGGTCGGATGGTAGACGCTGTCGACGATCAGCAGATGATCGCCAGCCGATACGAAGGCGAGCAGCGGAATGGTCACCGCCGCCAGGCCCGATGGCACCACGATCGTGCCGGCGGATCCCTCCAGCGTGTCAATGGCATGGGCAAGGGCGTCCGTCGTCGGCGTACCGCGTGTGCCGTAAGTGTATTTCTGGTTGCGCGCCGCCATCGTCGCGGCATCGCGGAACAGCACCGTCGAGGCGTGTACGACAGGCGGATTGACGAAGCCGAAATAGTCGTGCGGGTTGTTGCCCGAATGGGCAAGCCGCGTGTTGATCCCCATTTTTCCGGAAACCTGCTCGTTGCCGTCCTTAGCCATTCTTCGTCTTCGCCTTGTTTGACAAGGCGCTAGCCATAGTGCGGTGTCAGGGACCGTGCAACCGCCCACCGTCCGCCAGGGATAGACTTCGAATATGCCAATTCTCCAGCGGACCGGCGTCGCCGTCAGGTCGTGAAACCGGCCGGTCAGATGCGGCAGTGCGCAGGTGAGCAACCCGACACCTGGCCTAGCCTGCCGCCAAGGAAGGCCTGTGGATCGCCGGCATCGCCATCCTCGTTCTCCTGGAAAAGACAGTCACGACCGGGCCGTTGATTCCGCGCATTTCCGGTGTGTTGATGGCGGCGGCCGGCGCCTGGCTCGTTTCTCGGGCGCTTTAAGAGCGCACGTCTGATGACAGTCTTCGGGAGTGCCAATTCATTCCGTATCCAGATCAGTGACGCAACGCTGGTGTCAGGGATGGGTTTCGCCGCCGGCCCGCATTTGCGTTGAATGCGCTTTGCCGACTTTATTCGCGCCGTGACTAAATTGCGGGCGTGTTTGTCTGCAATTCGGGCATTTCAGGCAATCGATTTTCAAACACGTTCGGATTCGGTCATTTTCCTTGACCTCACGAGAATTATCGCCTTCGATGCCGTTCGTGAATGGGAGGCGGCGCGTCGGTTACGATGTGGAATTCCGGGGAATGGGCTGGAATGGGAGCCGCGTTCACACGGGAAAAAGAATCAGGGTTTGCCTGAAAAACAGAGAAAAGGGTCTGTGGGTCATGAAACATATTGCTATCGGCATTCTTGGCGCCGCTACGCTCGGGCTTATGGCGTCGGCCGCGTCGGCGACGACGCTCGACACCGTCAAGGCGAAGGGCTTCATCCAGTGCGGTGTCTCGACCGGTCTCGCCGGCTTCTCGGCGCCGGACGACAAGGGCGATTGGCAAGGCATCGATGCGGATTTCTGCCGCGCTGTCGCGGCCGCCGTCTTCGGTGACGGCACCAAGGTCAAGTTCACGCCGCTCAGCGCCAAGGAGCGCTTCACCGCGCTGCAGTCCGGCGAGGTCGACATCCTGTCGCGCAACACCACTTGGACCATCAACCGCGACACCGCACTTGGCCTGAATTTCGTCGGCACGACCTACTATGACGGCCAGGGCTTCATGATCAACGCCAAGAAGCTGCCGGGCGTCAATTCGGCCCTCCAGCTCTCGGGCGCTGCCGTCTGCGTACAGAGCGGCACCACCACCGAGCTCAACCTCGCCGACTACTTCAAGGCGAACAAGATGGAGTACAATCCGGTCGTCTTCGAAAAGCTCGAAGAGGTCAACGCCGCCTATGACGCCGGCCGCTGCGACGTCTACACCACCGACCAGTCGGGCCTTTACGGTATCCGCCTGACGCTGGGCGCGCCGGCCGATCACGTCGTGCTGCCCGAGATCATCTCGAAAGAGCCGCTCGGTCCGGCGGTGCGCCAGGGCGACGACCAGTGGTACCACATCGTCAAGTGGACCTATTTCGCGCTGCTCGACGCCGAGGAGCTCGGCATCACCAAGGCCAATGTCGACGAGATGAAGAATTCCCCCAGCCCAGAGATCAAGCGCGTGCTCGGCCAGGAAGCCGACACCAAGATCGGCACCGATCTCGGCGTCTCCAACGACTGGGTCGTCAACATCGTCAAGGCCGTCGGCAACTACGGCGAAATGTTCGACCGCAATGTCGGCTCGGGCAGCCCGCTCAAGATCGCGCGCGGCATCAATGCGCTGTGGACCAAGGGCGGCCTGCAATACGCTCCGCCGATCCGCTGACCGAAATGTGATCCGGAAGGCAGATATCTGCCTTCCGGTTTCTCTTTCCAGGGGACGGTGACATGGCATCGCAGGAAGTTATTCGCGAAGGGCCCAGCGGGGCTTCCTTCATCAATGATCCGAAAGTCCGCAGTCTCTTCTTCCAGACGCTGGTCGTCATCGTTCTGTTCGGCTCCGTCTGGTGGATTGTGCAGAATGTCATCGACAATCTGCAGCGCCTGCACATCGCTTCCGGCTTCGGTTTCCTCAGGGGACGCGCGGGATTCGACATCTCGGATACGCCGATCGCCTATACGTCGGATTCGACCTATGGCCGCGCCATCCTTGTCGGCCTGATCAACACCATCATCGTCGCCGTGGCCGGCATCATCACCGCCACCATCATCGGCTTCGTCATCGGCATCGGCCGGCTGTCGCATAACTGGCTGATCCAGAAGATCTGCACGGTCTATGTCGAGATCTTCCGCAACATCCCGCCGCTGCTGGTCATCTTCTTCTGGTATTCCGGCGTGCTGGCCGTGCTGCCGACGCCGAAGGAAAGCTATCATCTGCCCTTTGGCTCCTTCCTCAACCAGCGCGGCTTCTACTTTCCCCGCCCGGTCTGGGGCGAGGGCTCCTGGCTGATCTTCGTCGCTCTGCTTGTCGGCATTGCCATGGCATGGTTCGTCGCCCGCACGGCGCGTCAGCGGCAGATGGCGACAGGCCAGCAATTTCCGGTGCTCTGGACCTCGGTAGCGCTGATCGTAGGCCTGCCCTTGCTCGCCTACGTGCTGAGCGGCTTCCCGCTGAGCTTTGATCTCCCGAAGCAATCGACCTTCAACCTGACAGGCGGCTTTCAGGTCAAGCCGGAGTTCCTGTCGCTCTATCTGGCACTGTCCTGCTACACGGCGGCCTTCATCGCCGAGATCGTGCGCGCCGGCATCAGGGGGGTCAGCAAGGGCCAGACCGAGGCGGCCGCTGCTCTTGGGCTACGATCCGGGTCGATCTTACGGCTGGTTGTCGTACCGCAGGCCATGCGCATCGTCATTCCGCCGCTGACCAGCCAGTATCTCAACCTGACCAAGAATTCCTCGCTGGCGATCGCCATCGGCTATCCGGACCTGACGGCGACCGCCGGCACGGTGCTGAACCAGACCGGACAGGCGGTCGAAGGCGTGCTGATCATGATGATCGCCTATCTCATCCTCAGCCTTGTGACCTCGGCCGTGATGAACGTGGTCAACGCCAGAATGGCGCTGGTGGAAAGGTAGAGCCATGCAGGAACACGATATGTCCTGGGTGCGCACCGAAATGGCCCTGGCGCAACCTGCGCCAGCCAGTGTCAGCGGCCCCGTGGCCTGGGTGCGCAGGAACCTCATCGGCACGGTCGGCGACACCATCATGACCATCCTTGGCATCGCCATCGTTGCCTGGGTCCTGCCGCAGGTCATCAACTGGGCGTTCATCAATGCCGTGTGGACCGGGCCGGACCGCACGGTCTGCGCGACCGTCGCACAAGGCGGTATCCAGCCGGATGGCTGGAGCGGTGCCTGCTGGGCCTTCGTCAATGCCAAGTTCGGACAGTTCATGTTCGGCACCTATCCGATCGAGGAGCGCTGGCGGCCGATTCTGGTTGCCATCCTGTTCGTGGCGCTTTTGGTGCCGATGCTGATCCCCCGCGTACCACGCAAGGGACTGAACGCCATCCTGCTTTTCCTGGTGCTGCCGATCGTCTCGTTTTTCCTGCTGATCGGCGGCGTGTTCGGCTTGCCGCATGTCGAGACCTCGCGCTGGGGTGGCTTGCTGGTGACGCTCAGCCTGTCCTTCGTCGGCATTGCCGTGTCGCTGCCGCTGGGCACCGTGCTGGCGCTCGGCCGGCGTTCGAAAATGCCGATCGTCAAGACGCTGTGCGTGGTCTTCATCGAGACGGTGCGCGGCATCCCGCTGATCACCGTGCTGTTCTTCGTCAGCGTCATGCTGCCGCTGTTCCTGCCGGCGGGCGTCACCTTCGACAAGTTCCTGCGGGCGCTGATCGGCGTGTCGCTGTTTGCCGCCGCCTATATGGCTGAAGTCGTGCGCGGTGGTCTGCAGGCGATCCCCAAGGGCCAGTATGAAGGCGCCGATTCGCTCGGGCTCGGCTATTGGCAGAAGATGGGGCTGATCGTGCTGCCGCAGGCGCTGAAGCTGGTCATTCCCGGCATCGTCAACACCTTCATCGGCATGTTCAAGGACACCAGCCTGGTCCTCATCATCTCGATGTTCGACCTGCTTGGCGTCGTCAAGCAGAACTTCTCGGACGCCAACTGGGCGACGCCGCAGACGGCCAGGTCCGGCCTGGTGTTCGCCGCCTTCGTCTTCTGGCTGTTCTGCTTCGGCATGTCGCGCTATTCAATGTACACTGAACGCCGGCTCGACACCGGCCACAAACGCTGATGCATGTCGCCCAAAAGTGTGTTGCGGTTTTGGGATAACGACATGCATCATAACCAAAGATAAAAGAACAAGGGGACCCTGTCATGGCCACCGAAAACGCCGTCAGCGCGGAAGAGATCAAGGTCAACGCCGCCAAGATGCACATCTCGACCACCGATGTCGCCATCGACATCATCGCCATGCACAAATGGTATGGCGAGTTCCATGTGCTGAAGGACATCAACCTGAAGGTGATGCGCGGCGAGCGCATCGTCATCTGCGGGCCGTCCGGCTCGGGCAAGTCGACGATGATCCGCTGCATCAACCGGCTGGAAGAGCACCAGAAGGGCAAGATCATCGTCGACGGCAAGGAACTGACCAACGATCTGAAGAAGATCGACGAGGTGCGCCGCGAGGTCGGCATGGTGTTCCAGCACTTCAACCTGTTCCCGCACCTGACCATCCTGGAGAATTGCACGCTGGCGCCGATCTGGGTGCGCAAGACGCCGAAGAAGCAGGCCGAGGAAATCGCCATGCACTTCCTCAAGCGCGTGAAAATCCCGGAGCAGGCCAACAAATATCCGGGCCAGCTGTCGGGCGGCCAGCAGCAGCGCGTGGCGATCGCGCGCTCGCTGTGCATGAACCCGCGCATCATGCTGTTTGATGAGCCGACCTCGGCGCTCGACCCGGAAATGATCAAGGAAGTGCTGGAGACGATGGTGGGCTTGGCCGAAGAGGGCATGACCATGCTGTGCGTGACCCACGAAATGGGCTTTGCCCGCAAGGTCGCCAACCGGGTGATCTTCATGGATCAGGGCCAGATCGTCGAGCAGAACACGCCGGCCGAGTTCTTCGACCATCCGCGCCATGAGCGCACCAAACTGTTCCTCAGCCAGATCCTGCACTGAGCGGTTCCACACCGAACGCAAGAGCCCGGCCGCAATGCGGCCGGGCTCTTTTCTTATCGATCGGCCGATGCGATTGGCGGCAGGGCAGCGGGGGGCGTCATCGATGAGAAAAGTGCTGCGTTTCCTTCTCCTATTGCTGGCCGCGATCGTGCTGGCAGCAGCCCTAGGCACGCTGGTGCCGCGGCCGCTCTGGCCGGCGGCGTCCGCGGGGGAGCGTGCGCGCCATATACTGGTGCTGAAGAACCCGATCCATACCGACATCGCCATTCCGGTGGACGATGCCGTGCGTCAGCGCTTTCATTTTCTGGTTGAAGCCGGCATCCCGGCCGACATTCCCGAGGTTCGCTACATCGTCTTCGGCTGGGGCGGCCGCGCCTTCTATCTGGAAACACCGACCTGGTCTGAGCTGAAGGCCGTACCGGTGATGAAAGCGCTGACCCTTGATGCGTCGGTCATGCATGTCGATGTCGCCGGCGATATCGTCGAACCGCATCCCGATGTCGCCGGCTTCGACATTGGTGACAACCAGTTCGCGGCACTGCTCGATTTCATCGAGGCCAGTTTTCAGCAGGGACCGAGCGGTCCAATCCATATCCAGAATGCCGCTTATTCCAAATTCGACGGCTTCTTCGAAGCCCACGGCCATTTCAACGCACTGGTCGGCTGCAACACCTGGACGGCGGCGGCGCTGCGCACCGCTGGCCTGCGGACCGGCTGGTGGAACCCGTTGCCGATGTCGCTGGGATGGTCGTTGCGGCTGTACAATTAGCTCCCACGGGCGGGCCGCCGAGCCATGCCTCGATTTCAACGCCGAACGACCTTCGGCTCCTCCCAGCCATAAAGCCAGTCAAGGTCGGCCGCGAGCTTCTCCGCCGGCCGTGCCGCCAGCACCAGGTTGCGGGCCAGTGCCACCGGGCCTCGGGCGTGCCAGGCAAGCCGGTTGAGCGCGCCACGCTTAAGCACCTTCTCCACGCGCGGCCGCCGCAGGTTCTCCCAGGTGGTGAGGCTTTGTCGCGGATCGGCGGGAAAGTTGGCGACCAGAGTGGCAAGCGAGGCTGCGTCCTCAATCGCCATCGCCGCGCCCTGCGCCGCGAACGGCGTCATCGCATGCGCGGCATCGCCGATCAGCGCGATGCCGGCTGGCGTTGTCCAAGGCTGTTTCTGTTCGACGGTATGCAGCGGCCAGGTCAGCCACGGGCCGGCCATTTCCGCCAACCTCACGAGTCCTAGCGCGGTGCCGCGCATGGCGGCGGCGAGAATGCCGGGATCGGCATGGCCGGACCAGCCCTCGGCGATCCGTTCGCCTTTGGTGAAGGCGACGAGATTGAAGGCGTCGCCATTGCTGACGGGATAGGCCACCATGTGGAAACCCGGATGCAGGAAAGTTGTGACGCAATCGGCTGCGCCGATCGCGGCGAAGGCACGCCCGGCGCTGCTGTCGGCCGCGACGGTGGTCCGCCAGGCCAACTCTCCCGAAAAACGGCTTCTTGGCGACGCCATCCTTTTTGCGTCGACAAGCCCGCGCACCGACGACCAGACGCCATCGGCGCCAACCAGCAAGGAGCCTTGTTCCTCTGCCGTCTTGCCGCCGAGCTCGACGGTCGCCGTGACACCATGGCTGCCAGTCGCAATTCTTTGGATGCGCGCCCCAAGGGTGAGATGGACATCAGGCATCTCTGCCGCACGCGCCATCAGCGCGCTCTGCAGGTCGGCCCGGTGCGCGACGAGATAGGGAGCGCCCCAATGGTCTTCGCCCGATTGCCCCAACGGCACATGCGCCAATTCGCGCAACGTCCTGGCATCCTTCAGCACCACGGCCTCCGGCCGCACCGCCGCTGGCAGCAGCCGGTCGAGTACGCCGAGGTTGCGCAGGATGCGTGTCGCGTTGGGAGAAAGCTGGAGGCCGGCGCCAACGGCTTCCAGGCGCGGGGCTTGCTCGAACACCTGCACGGGGTAGCCGCGTTCGGCGAAGGCAATGGCCGCGGTCAGTCCGGCGACGCCCGCTCCGGCGATGACGACTTGCCGGGAGCGCGTGTCGTCCATCAGCTCTGTCGCGAAAGAATCAGGCGGCCTGGTCGATGTAGAGGCAGCCGGCCGGCAGCGTTTCCGTCGCCTTCAGCTTCGGCGAATAGCGATAGAGCGTCGAGCAATAGGGGCAGACCTTCTCATTGTCCTCGCCCATATCGAGAAACACATGCGGGTGGTCGAAAGGCGGATTGGCGCCCGTGCACATGAATTCCTTGACCCCGATGTCGATCGCCGGATGGCCGGCATCGTTCTGGAAATGGGGAATGGAACCGCCTGCCATCGTCGTCTCCTTAACGCAGTCTTGCATGCATCTGGATCATAACAGGTCTCTTTGCAAGATCGATGAAATGAAACTGTCGCAAAAGCCTGTCAGAGGATAAGTTGAGCCGGTTAAGCGTGTGACCACGGACGCCAAGCGATTCCGCGACCGATCATGCGTCACAAAGGCATGTTAGAGCGTCCATCACCATCTGGCGGCGCTTCAAAAGGAACGGTTGCGGGCAGGAACCATGAATGAACTGAAGCCGGTACAGAGCGAATTCGTCAACGTCGAGGCGGCCAGTTCAGAGGGCGGTAACCCGGATCGCTTCGTCAACCGCGAGTTTTCCTGGCTGCAGTTCAATCGCCGCGTGCTCGAGGAATCGCTGAACACCCATCACCCGCTGCTGGAGCGCGTCCGCTTCCTGTCGATCTCGGCGGCCAATCTCGACGAGTTCTTCATGGTGCGTGTCGCCGGCCTCGCCGGTCAGGTGCGCGAAGGCATCACGCTGAAAAGCCCTGACGGCCGCACGCCCGAGCAGCAGCTCGAACAGCTGCTGCGCGAGGTCGAGCGGCTGCAGGAAGACCAGCAGAAGAGCCTCTCGGCGCTCACCGTGCTGCTCAACAAGGAAGGCATTGAGAGCATTGCGCGCGATGCGCTGACCAAGGACGAAAAAGTCTGGCTGGAAGAGCATTTCCAGGATCAGGTGTTTCCAGTGCTCACCCCGCTGTCGATCGACCCGGCGCATCCGTTCCCGTTCATCCCCAATCTCGGCTTCTCGATGGCGCTGCAGCTGCGCCACCGCAAGAATGGCGAGGAGATGAGCGCGCTCTTGCGCCTGCCGGTGGCGCTGAAGCGCTTCATCCGTCTTCCGGACCGCAAGCACCATGTCCGCTTCATCCCGCTGGAAGAGGCGGTCGGCCTCTATATCGGCAAGCTGTTCCCTGGCTATGAGGTCAAGGGTTCCGGCACATTCCGCATCATCCGCGACAGTGATATCGAGGTCGAGGAGGAGTCGGAAGATCTCGTGCGCCTCTTCGAGACGGCGCTGAAGCGCCGCCGCCGTGGTTCGGTGATCCGCATCGAATTCGACAAGCTGATGCCTGGCGAATTGCGCGACTTCGTCGCCGGCGAGCTCGGCGTCTCGTCGAGCCGTATCAGCGTGCTCACCGGTCCACTGGCGCTCAGCCAGATCTCCGAAATCGTTGCCATTCCCCGCGAGGATCTGAAGTTCACGCCCTACAACCCCCGCTTTCCCGAACGCATCCGCGAGCATGGCGGCGACTGCTTTGCCGCTATCCGCGAGAAGGACATTATCGTCCATCACCCCTATGAATCCTTCGACGTCGTGGTGCAGTTCCTGCGCCAGGCGATGGCTGACCCGGAAGTGGTGGCAATCAAGCAGACGCTTTACCGCACCTCCAACGACAGCCCGATCGTGCGCGCGCTGGTCGATGCTGCCGAGGCCGGCAAGTCGGTGACGGCGCTGGTCGAGCTCAAGGCGCGCTTCGACGAGGAAGCCAACATCCGCTGGGCGCGCGATCTCGAGCGCGCCGGCGTCCAGGTCGTGTTCGGCTTCCTCGAGTTGAAGACCCACGCGAAAATGTCGCTGGTAGTGCGGCGCGAGGACGGCAAGCTGCGCAATTATGTGCATCTTGGCACGGGCAACTACCACCCGGTCACCGCGCGCATCTACACTGACCTGTCCTTCTTCACCACCGATCCGACGATCGCCCGCGACGTCGCCCAATTGTTCAACTTCATTACCGGCTATGCCGAGCCGACCGCCGAAATGCGGCTGGCGATCTCGCCGTTCACGCTGCGGAACCGCATCCTCCAGCACATTTCCAACGAAGTCGCCCATGCTCTCGAAGGAAAGCCGGCGCGCATCTGGATGAAGATGAACGCGCTTGTCGACCCGATCATCATCGACGCGCTCTACGATGCTAGCCGAGCGGGGGTGGAAATCGACCTCGTCGTGCGCGGCATCTGCTGCCTGCGGCCGCAGGTGCCGGGTCTGTCGGAAAATATCAGGGTCAAGTCGATCGTCGGCCGGTTTCTCGAGCACAGCCGCATCTACTGCTTCGGCAATGGCCACGGCCTGCCGTCGGACGAGGCGATCGTTTACATCAGCTCCGCCGACCTAATGCCGCGCAATCTCGACCGCCGGGTCGAGACCATGGTGCCGATCACCAATCCAACTGTGCATGAACAGGTTCTGGGCCAGATCATGCTGGGCAACATCATGGACAATCAGCAAAGCTTCGACGTATTGGCTGATGGAACCTCCCGGCGCGTCGTGCTGGAGGAGGGCGAGGAACCGTTCAACGCGCAGGAATATTTCATGACCAATCCGAGCCTGTCGGGACGGGGTGACGCGCTGAAGTCGCATGCGCCCAAGCGCATTGCACAGTTCAAGCGCCGCAAGAAAAACGGCGCAGCGTCCATCTGATGCTGTCCGTTTCCCAGGGCCGGCTGCAGGACCGCCGACCGCTGTCCATCATCGACATCGGGTCGAATTCGATCCGCCTCGTCGTCTATGAAGGGCTGGCGCGCTCGCCGACCATGCTGTTCAACGAAAAGATGCTGGCAGGTCTTGGCCGCGGCATCGTTTCGACCGGCAAACTCGACCCCGAGGCGGTGACGCGCTCGATGGAAGAGTTCCGCCGCTTTCGCGCGCTGTCTGACCAGGCCGGCTCCGAGCATATGTATGTCCTGGCAACCGCCGCCGCGCGCGAGGCGATCAACGGTCCCGATTTCATCCATCGCGCCGAAGAAGTGCTCAAGACCGAGATCCGCGTGATCAGCGGGCGTCAGGAGGCCTATTATTCGGCGCTCGGCGTCATTTCCGGCTTCCACCCGGCGAATGGCATCGCCGGCGATCTGGGTGGCGGCAGTCTCGAACTGGTCGACGTCAGTGGCGAAGCCATCGGCGACGGCATAACGCTGCCGCTCGGCGGCCTGCGCCTGCAGGACATGGCGAAGAACTCGCTCAGCCAGGCGCAGAAGATCGCACGCGAGGAACTGGCACGGGCAAAGCTGTTGAAGGGTGGGCAGGGCCGGCCCTTCTATGCCGTCGGCGGCACCTGGCGAAATCTCGCCCGGCTGCACATGGAGATGACCAACTACCCGCTTGGCGTCATGCACCATTACGAGATGTCGGCCGACAGCGCGACGACCTTCCTCAAGCAGGTGGCCAAAGCCGAGATCGAGAAGGTCAAGGGGATCGAAGGCGTCTCGAAGAACCGCCGCTCGCTGCTGCCCTATGGCGCCATAGTGCTGCAGGAGATCATGGCGGCGATGCAGCCGTCGAAGATCATCGTCTCGGCGCTCGGTGTGCGTGAAGGCTTCCTCTATTCGCTGCTCGACGAGGCCGAGCAGAAATCGGACCCACTGATCTCAGCCGCCGAAGAACTGGCGCTGTTGCGCTCGCGCTCGGTCCATCACGCGCATGAACTGGTCGAATGGACAGGTAAGGCCTTTGCCGCCTTCGACATCGACGAGACCGAGGACGAGGCCCGCTACCGCCACGCCGCGGCATTGCTGGCCGACATCGGCTGGCGCGCGCACCCGGAATATCGCGGCAGGCAGTCGCTCAACATTATCGCCCATGCCTCGTTCTTCGGCGTCGACCATCCCGGCCGTGCCTTCCTGGCTTTGGCCAACGCCTATCGTCACGACGGCATCTTCAACGAGTCCATCGCACCGGAAATCAAGGCGCTGGCGACGCCGCGCTACCTCGAGCGGGCTCGCGTGCTGGCGGCAATGATGCGCGTCGTCTATCTGCTGACAGCCTCGATGCCCGGCATCATGCCCAGGCTGAAGTGGGAGCAGCGCGCCAATGGCGTGCTGGCGCTGGTGTTGCCGGCGTCGCTCTCCGACCTCTACGGCGAGCGGCCGGCCGGCCGGCTGGCGCAGCTAGCGCGCATCACCAACCGCAGGCTGGTGCTGGCCGTTGAAGGCGGACCGAGCGTGTCGGTGAAGTAGGCCGTTCTGCGGACGGAGGCTCAGGTCACGTCTGCACCGATAGCGAAACCGCGCCCGTCCGCCGACCAGGCTCCGGCACCAGCCATGGCAAGCGCCAGGAAGCCGCCTGCTGTTGCAATGTCCTTCATCAGCATCTGCTGGTGCAGGAAGGCGAGCGTCGCGTCGTCGGCCCCCTGGCCGTAATGGCCGATGAAACCGGCCACGACGCAGAAGGCCGCCAGAAGCAGCGCCACGATTCGGGTCTGGAAGCCGATGAGGATCAGAAACCCGGCGATCAGCTCGAACAGGCCCGTGCCCCAGGCAGCGAGCCCCGGCAGCGGCAGGCCGAGGCCGGCGAAGTAGTTGGTTGTGCCGGCAATGTTGGCGAGCGCCTGGAAGCCGGACGGGACGAACAGCACGGCAAACAGTAGTCGCGAAACCATAAGCAATGCGTTGCGGGTCATGGCTAACCTCCCTTGCCGGCGCCCGGTTGGGCTTCCAGCCACAGCACAGTCTACGCCTGCGAAGCGATGGCCGAAACCGGCGAGCCGGCTATTCCAGACAACGAAAAAGCGGCGCGGAAAATTCCGCGCCGCTCTGTCAAGCTTTGGGAGACGGGCTTGGGAGGGGGAGGCTCAGCCGCGCTTGGCGTCGATGGAGTAAGCGCCGGCGCCGGAGGAGGCAAGCAGCAGGAAGCCGCCGGTGATGGCCACGTTCTTCAGGAAATGGATCATCTGGTTCTGATCGGCCCAACCGGTGTGGGCAACCAGCGCAGTCGCGATGGTGAATACAGCGAGCACCCAGGCGGCGATGCGGGTCTGGAAACCGACGAGGATGGCAAGACCGCCGAGCAGTTCGATCAGGCCGACGACAATCGCCGTGACGGTCGGCGCCGGCAGGCCCATCGCGCCAAAATAAGCGGCGGTACCGGAAATGGCAGTGAGCTTGCCGAAACCCGAAAGCAGGAAAATGACCGCGAGCAGGATGCGGCCGAGGAGGATGGTGACAGAGCTGTTGGACGCGGTGCCGGCGCCGGCGGTGGAAGTGTTGATGGACATGGTGACTCTCCGAATGGGTTGAATGCCGGAGAGATAGACGATGCCGACTGTTCACCAAAGCCGCCTATCCGGCGACACATCGTTCACAGGCTGTACATTTCCGTGATCGGCCAAGAAGCGCGAAATTCGTGTCGGGTGATGCGGTGACGGGAGTAAATTATCCCGCCGAAAAACAGTTTACCCTGGATGCGTCATGTCCTCCGGCCGCACCAGCCGGTCATAGTCGGCCTCGCTGACCAGTCCGGTGGCCAGCGCTTCCTCGCGAAGAGTCGTGCCCTTCTTGTGCGCCGTCTTGGCGATCTTGGCGGCATTGTCATAGCCGATGGTGGGCGCCAGCGCCGTCACCAGCATCAGCGAGCGGTCGAGGGCCGCCTTGATGTTGTCTTCGCGGGCCTCGATGCCGACGACGCAATTGTCGGTGAAGGAGACCGAAGCGTCGGACAGCAACTGTACCGACTGCAGGAAATTGTAGGCCATCAGCGGGTTGTAGACGTTGAGCTCGAAATGCCCCTGGCTGCCGGCGAAGGTCAGCGCCGCATTGTTGCCGAACACCTGCACGCAGACCTGCGTCATCGCCTCGCACTGCGTCGGGTTGACCTTGCCCGGCATGATCGACGAGCCCGGCTCGTTCTCCGGCAATGAGAGTTCGCCGAGGCCCGAGCGGGGGCCGGAACCGAGGAAGCGGATGTCGTTGGCGACCTTGAAGAGCGCGGCGGCAGCGGCGTTGATCGCGCCGTGCGAGAACACCATGGAATCGTGCGCTGCCAGCGCCTCGAACTTGTTCGGCGCGGTGACGAAGGCGATGCCGGTGATGGCGGCGATGCGATCGGCCACTTTTTCAGCAAAGCCGACGGGCGCGTTGAGGCCGGTGCCGACGGCGGTGCCGCCCTGAGCCAGTTCCTGCAGGCCGGGCAGCGTCATTTCGATGCGCTTGATCGACGAGGCGACCTGCGCCGCATAGCCCGAGAATTCCTGGCCGAGCGTCAGCGGCGTGGCATCCTGTGTGTGGGTGCGGCCGATCTTGATGATGTGGTTGAAAGCCTTGGCCTTGGCGTCCAACGCCTTGTGCAGGTGCTTCAGCGCCGGCAATAAATCGTGCACGATGCGCTCGGCGCAGGCGATGTGCATTGCCGTCGGATAGGTGTCGTTCGACGACTGGCTCATATTGACGTGGTCGTTGGGATGCACCGGCTTCTTTGAGCCCATGACGCCGCCCAGCATCTCGATCGCCCGGTTGGAGATCACCTCATTGGCGTTCATGTTGGACTGCGTGCCCGAGCCGGTCTGCCAGACGACCAGCGGGAAATGATCATTGAGCTTGCCGTCGATAACCTCTTGCGCGGCCGCTATGATCGCCTTGCCGATCGCCGGATCGAGCCGCTTCAGCTCCATATTGGCTTCCGCCGCCGCCCGCTTGACGATGCCGAGTGCGCGCACGATCGAAGCCGGCTGCTTTTCCCAGCCGATCTTGAAATTGCCGAGGGAACGCTGCGCCTGCGCACCCCAATAGCGGTCGGCGGCAACCTCGATGGGGCCGAACGTATCGGTTTCGGTTCTGGTCTTTGGCGTGCTCACGGCAAGTCTCCGGTCTGTCGATTTGGGCAAGGGCGTATCGCGTTGCACAAATGGCTTCAAGCGGAGATTGCGGACGGTGAGGATGCAAATCGGTTGAAGGAACGCACCTCACTCCCCGCGGCGCAACCGTGTGCGCGGGAAGGAGATGTTGCCGAAGGGGAGAGTTGGCTTGCTTCTTGTCAGGCTAAGGGTGGGCCAACAATGTCGATGCCATTGCTTGCGCAGAGCTGCACCAATGCCGCGATGATCTCCGGCGTTGGCTCCATCTGCGACGGCAGTTCCGGCCGTTCTGCCGGACGGCTCGCCCGACGCAGCATCGTCTCGAAATCGGAGCCGCGCGTGACGGTGAGGCTGCGCGCGCCTTCGGGAGACTCGACCCGGTAAGTATGCGGCAGGCCTTTCGGCGCGATGACGGTCTCGCCGACGCCCGCGATGCACTCGTGGCCGTCGATGGTGAAGCGCATGACCCCTCCCAGGATATGAAACACCTCGTCCTCGTGCCGATGCACATGCAGCGGTGGAGAGTCGCCATATGGCATGCGATGTTCAACGACGCAGATGCCGTCCTCTCCCGCCGCCGACGAGACGTGGATCGCGACGAGCGTGTTGTTGAACCAGAAGAGTTCCTTGCCTGTGATTGTCCCGGAGGTCATTGTCATGGCTCTGTGTTCCTTTTGGGTCGCTTTTTGCCGACGGGGCGGCGCCGACAACGACCTAACCAGGGACATGCCGGCGATGGAAATCCAATGATCGTATGGGGCGAATTGATGCGATGAATTTGAATGGCCTCGATCTCAATCTCGTCAGGGTGCTCGACGCGCTGCTGCGGGAAAGAAGCGTGACGCGCGCTGGTGAGCAGATCGGCCTCAGCCAGCCGGCCGTCAGCGCGGCGCTCAATCGCTTGCGCCACGCTCTCAACGACCAACTGTTCGTGCGGCGCGGCAACGACATGGTGCCGACGCCGCGCGCGGAGAGCGTGGCGGAGCCCGTGCGCCTGGCACTGCGCGAGATCGAACGCGCCTTCCATTCGGCGCAGTCGTTCGATCCGGCGGAGCTCGAGCGAACCTTCACGCTCATGGGTGCGGATTTCTTTTCCATGCTGCTGATGCCGACGCTGGCGGCGCGCGTCGCGGCTATCGCGCCGCGTGTGTCGTTGAGGTTTCTCGATAGCGCGCGCGGCGATGTTTCGCGGCTGCTCCAGGATGATGAAATCGATGCGGCACTGGAACGTCCGCTTGAGGTCTTGGACTGGGTCTCCAGCGTACCGCTGTTCCATTCGCCATTCGCAATCATTGCGGCGCGGGACAACGCTGCGATCAGACAGGCGGGGATCGCAGATGGCGAGCCGCTGCCGCTTGAGCTTTTCTGCGAACTGCCCCACGTTCTTCGCTCGATCGACGGCTCGATGTCGGGCTCCACCGACGAGGCGCTCGGCAAGATCGGACGAAAGCGTCGTGTCGGGCTGGCACTGCCGCACTTTCAGGCCGTCGCGTTGGCCGTGGCAAACGGAAATTACCTTTCCGCGGTTCCCAGGCAGTTCGCGGTTTGGGCGGCCAAGACCCTGCCGCTCGCCATGTTTGAACCGCCACTTCCCATTGCTGTTCCTGAAATCAGGATGTACTGGCACGCACGCCACGACGACGAGCCACCTCATCGCTGGATTCGCAATCAGATCCTGGAAGTTGTCGACGCTCTTGGATTTGTGGAAAGCGCCGCCGGTCAAGTTGCCGCGCCGTAGCGGCAAGGCAATTCACCCGCCGTATACCGGCTTTCGATCGCAAAAAATGCCGCCGCTGGTCGAGGTGTAGCTTCCCGCTGCATGTGCGCGGAACTCTTTTCCTTGACCTAACGGCCGCGGCGGCCAAATCCCGTTGGACCTGTGGGACGCCTCGTTTGCGGTGCCGGAGGCGCGGAATCCATCCTGCTGGCTTGCTGTTCCAGTCTGGTGGATCGCGATTGCAACTGGACAGAGCGTTCGGCCGCCATACGGGAGATGTGGGCGCTGAGGTCCCTTCTCGAGGCCTCTGTACCGGGTGGCGGGCCATAGTCGTTGTTGCCGTCCGATCCGGAGAAAAAGCCGCATTCGACGAGCACCCATAGCCCGCCAATATAGGGAAGGAACAACAGCAGCGACCATCGGCCCGATTTGTCCAGATCATGGTACCGCTTGATCGTTGCGGCGAAATTGACCCAGAGCGAAAGCGCGGCGCCGATGAGCAGCACCAGATTGGCACTTAGACTGTCTGAGGGAAACGCTCTGAGCCTGTGTCCGGCCGAAGCAGCTCCGACATGGACCAAGGCGGCAACGGTCACCACCAGCAGGGCCAGCACTACGAACTGGGCCAGCCACCATTGCCCACGGCCGATGCGCCCGGAAAATCCAAACAAAAGATTCATTTACATCCCCGTCGGCAGTGAGGGCAATATTCATTGTGTATGTAAAAAGTTACTAAAGATGTGCCAGTGAAGTAATGAGCGCGGCGGGTCGATTAGTTGGATGGTTAATTGATATGAAATGGTATGTATAAATAGAGTTTGGTATTTTATTTCTGCCGACGGGGCTGCGCGCGGGAAGCAGCTGTTTGGTTGAGGGCGACGGCCGGCACTCACCCCGCGGTATATCCACCGTCGACCGCGAAAACAGCGCCACTGGTCCATGCCGCCTCGCTGCTGGCGAGATAAACCGCCATGCCGGCGAGGTCGTCCGGGCGGCCGATGCGCCCCAGCGGGTAGCTGCGTTCGACATAGGCCTTCAGCTCCGCCTGCGCCTCGATCGGCAGACTGTCGACGGTCTTGCGCCGCATGGCGGTGTCGACCGTACCCGGCGCGATGGCGTTGATGCGGATGCCGCGCGGGCCGAGCTCGAAGGCCAGCGATTTGGTCAGCGAGTTCAGTGCCCCCTTCGACAAGGAGTAGAGGCTGGAGGGCCGCTTCGGGATCATCTTGCTGGCGAAATAGGAGGAGATGTTGATGACGGATGCGCCAGCGCCGAAATGCTGCAGCAGCCCCTGGGTGAGGAAGAACGCCGCCGTCACGTTGAGCGCGAAGGAGTGCTGGAACTGCGCCTCGTTGACGGTCTCGAACGGCACGAGGTAGGCGACACCGGCATTGTTGGCCAGAACGTCGAGCGGCCGGCCGGTCTCTTTCACATGCTCGATGACAGTCGCAACGCCGAGGCTGGTGGCAAGGTCTGCCGATACCGTCTCCACGGCGCCAGCCGGCCCGTGGGCCGTCAGCTTCCGGCGTGCGGTTTCGAGCTTGCCGGCGTCGCGGCCGACGATCAGGACATCGGCGCCCTCGCGCACGAACGCCTCGGCGATCGCCAGGCCGATGCCGTCCGAGCCGCCGGTCACCAGCGTACGCTTGTCCTGAAGTCTCATCGGGCGCTCCGAAATCGTCTTGGCCAATGCCAGAGCACCGCATAGGTGCGGCCCGGGTCAAGCTGCCGGCCTATCCCACGGTATGAACTTCGCTTGTTGCCGACACCGGGATGGGGCAGGCGCGACCGGCTGCCGGGGCCGGTTTACGCGCCGGCAATCGCATCCTGGCGCATGGCCAGTCGTGCAGCGACGAAATCCTTGACCTGGCGGATCGCCTGTTCGCGCGACACGCTGCCCGGCTCCAGGCCGAGCCGCAGCCAGAGCCCGTCGATCAGCGCGGTGACGCCAAGCGCGATGTCGTCGGCATCACCGGGCGAGGCAAGCCCGCGCAGGCCGGACAACAGGTTGGAGCGCATGCGCGCGTGCAGCACTTTCTGGATACGCGCCAACTTCTCGTCGCGTGGCACCTCGGCGCACAGCGAAAGCCAGGCATGGCATAGCGGCGGCAGGAACAGATGCTCCTCGAAATTGCCGGCGATAACCGCATCGAGCCGCTCCATCGGCGTGCGCGCCTGGCGAAGCCGGGCGACCACCGCGTCGCGCAGCACGGCGTTGGCCTCGCGCATCGCGTGCTCGAACAATTCCTGCTTGTTGCGGAAATAGTGCAGCACGATGCCCTTGGAGGCGCCGGCATGGGCGGCCACCTTTTCCAGCGTCGCACCCGCAATGCCCTCGCGCTCCAGCACCGCGAAGGCGGCCTGCCGCAACTCCTTGCGGCGTATGTCACTGAGACGTTTGAGTTTCACGGCTTCGATCCCGGCATTGCGAATCCACGTTGACATTTTCGTCCGCCTAGATCAACAATTGACCAGTGGGACAATAAAAAGACCAAGTGGTCAAAATCCGATGACGAGGAGAATCGAAATGGACCGCATGCTTGCAAATGGCGTCTGTCTTGCAGCCCTGATGCTGGGCGTTCATGTGGCCTCAGCGGCCGAGGCCGAGCAGTGCAGGGCGGTGCGCATGGCCGAACCGGGCTGGAACGATCTCGCCTTCACCACCGGCGTCGCCAATGTCTTACTCGGTGCGCTCGGCTACCAGCCGCAAAGCTCGGTGCTGGGCATCAACGTCATCTACGAAGGCATGAAGAACAACGATCTCGACCTGTTCCTCGGCTATTGGGATCCGGCCATGGTCACCTATTACGAGCCCTACAAGAAGGATGGCTCGGTCGAGAACGTGCGCGTCAATCTCGAGGGCGCCAAATACACCTTCGCCGTCCCGACCTATGTCTGGGATGCCGGTGTGAAGGACTTCGCCGACCTGCATAAATTCGCCGACAAGTTCGGCAGGAAAATGTACGGCATCGAGCCTGGTTCGAACCAGCTGATGATGGACGCCATCGCCGACCCGTCGCTCGGTCTCGATGGCTGGCAAGTGGTCGAGTCGAGCGAGGCCGGTATGCTCTCCGAGGTCGGCTATGAGATCAAGGAGAAGCAGTTCATCGTCTTCCAGGGCTGGGCCCCGCATCCGATGAACACCCTATATGATTTCAAATATCTCACCGGTGGCGACAAGTTTTTTGGCCCGAATTTCGGCGCGGCGACGGTGACGACGCAGGTGCGCAAGGGCTATCTGCAGCAATGCCCGAATGTCGCGCAGTTCCTGAAAAATCTCGCCTTCGACATCGATTTCGAGAATGTCGGCATGGGCTATCTCATCAATGACGGCATGAAGCCGGAGGACGGGGCGCTGAAGGCGATCACGGCGAACAAGAATCGCCTCGACGCCTGGCTCGCCGGCGTCACCACCTTCGACGGCAAGCCCGGCCTTGCCGCGGTCAAGGAGAAGCTCGGCCTGTGACATCGGTCGCTCTGGAAGCGGCTGCGGATGCCTGGGCGGAACAGGACGCCTGGGCCGATCGCAAGCAATCCGTCAATCATGGCGGCCTCGAGATCGCCTATGTCGAGATTTCCGGCGCCGAACCGGCGCTGGTCCTGGTGCATGGCTTCACCGACACCAGCCGCAGCTTCTCACTCCTGGCGCCGCATCTGGCCGGCCGCCGGCTGATCATGCCCGACCTGCGCGGCCACGGCGCATCGCAAGCGGGCAAGGGCTTTGCGATCGCCGACTTTGCCGAGGACATTGCGGGCCTGATCGGGCATTTGCAGCTCGATCGGCCTGTTGTCGTCGGCCATTCGTTGGGCGCCATGGTGGCCATCGCTCTGGCCGCGCGGCACAAGGATCTCATCGGCGGATTGGTGGTCCTGGCCGGCACGTTGAAGCCCGATTTCGCGTGGGATCATCCGCTCGTCATCGGTGTCCAGGCCCTGCGCGACCCGATATCGCCGGCCGACCCGTTCTATGCCTGGTGGCATGCCTGCCGGCCCGGCGTCCCCGAGCCGTTTCTCGCCGGCCTGGCGAAGGACGCCTCGGCAATGCCCGCGGTGCGCTGGCGCGTCATCCTGGAGGAGATTTGCCGGGCCGACCTGACCAGTGCGGCACAAAAGGTGCGGGTCCGAACGCTGATCGTCGCGGGCGCCTGCGACCCGCTGTTCGGCGAGGCGCATCAGCAGGCGCTGTTGCGTTGCCTAGCGGGGGCGAGCCTTGTGCGTGCCGAAGCGTGTGGCCACAACCCGCATTGGGAGGACCCGGCCTTTGTCGCGCGGGCCATCATCGAGGCATTTGAAACCTAACGCCCGATCAGCGATCGCGACGTGGGCGACAGCCGCAAAGTCTCCGATGGTTTGGCCAGATCAAGCTGAACTGCCGACCAAAAGGCCTGCCAATTTGGCGATGCGGCCAAGGCGGCTTCGTGGCGTGCGTGCGCGTCGACGCCGTCGAAGCCGGTAACGGAAATAAAGACGTTTTCGCTGGTCCGGACCGGCAGGCGCGGAAAACTGTTTTCGGCATGCTCCGTGACAAAAGCGGCAAGGAGGCGTGCGTCGGGTGCCGTCATCGTTGGCGCCGCCTCGGCCGCGAAGCGATTGGCGAATTCAGTTTCCGTTCCCGGCCGCAAATGATGAATCTGGATGACAACAATGCCGGCCAAGCGGTTCGCTTTGCTGGAGTTTTCCTGCTCGACAGCAATCGGCCGCTGAAGCCCCGAGAGATCAAAGCCGGCGCCCGGCCACACCGGCCTCAGCAGCAGCACATCGTCGGAATCGATCATTGTCGCGTTGGCCGCATCGCGATGCGCTGCCCAGATCGGGCCGCCGTAGAAAGCGGTCAGCGCTTCCTTGCGGGCGCCCATGCCATCGAAGCCGCGCAGCCAGACGAACATGTCGGGACGGTCCAGATCGCGGAACTGGCCGATGATGGTCATTCCGGTGGCTTCCTGGCTTTCGATGAACTCCCGATCGAAGAGGGTAATCAGCGTTTCGCGCTGCCCGGGCCTCAATGTGTACTGCCTCAGCTCGACAACGGGTGAGGCAAGCGCTGCGGCCTCCGAAGCGACGTTCAGCGGCAGGTTCATCGGCAGTCTCCAAAACAGGACGATCATCCTGTTTATAAACAGACCGGTTGTCCTGTTTTGTCAACATGCTATTCTCGAACAATGTCAGCAGAGATGACCATTCGATCAGGCACAAGGCCACGAAAGCGCATCAACGACCCCGGGGGCATGCGCCGGAAAGTCCTGGATGTCGCCGAAGAGGCATTTCAGGCACGCGGCTATCACGCTTCCAGCCTCGGCGACCTGATGGCGGCGGCAGGGGTCAGCGGCGGCGCGCTGCATCATCATTTCCCGACCAAGAAGGCGCTGGCCCTGGCGGTGATCGAAGAGCGCGTGGCTGCAGCGGTCGAGGAGACATGGATCGCGCCGGTAAAGACGGCGGCTTCGGCGCGCGAAGGAGTACGGGCCGTATTCGAGGCCGTGGCGGCGGAGCTGGAGCAGCAGGGTTTCGTGCGCGGCTGTCCGCTCAACAATCTGGCGCATGAACTGTCGCTCGCCGATCCCGATTTCCGGGCTGCCCTGGCCGGCATATTCGCGGCATGGCGCCAGGCGATCGCCGACAAGATCACGGCTGACCAGCAGGCGGGCAGGGAGCAAGGCACCGATCCCCAGCGTTTTGCGGCACTTGCCGTCGCCACCTATTCCGGCGCCATGTCGATGGCCAAGACGGCGCAGGACGCGACCGTGCTGCATGACTGTCTGGCGGCTCTCGGCGAAGCCTGAGCCGCAGCCGCGCTACGTGCGGTTGACGACGGCGTTTGAGGGCGGGCCAACGGACCCGCGCTCGAAGATCGATGTGGGCAAAATGAGCCTTTCCGCCGGGCGTGGATCTCCCTTCAAGCGCCGGATAAGCAATTCCGCGACACTTTTGCCGAGCGCGTAGACGGGCTGGTCGATGACGGTAATGGGTGGGGTCGTCACGCTCGTCCAGTCCGCATCATGGAAGGTGATCAGCGAAATGTCCTCGGGAACCCGCAAGCCGCGTTGGCGGATTACCCGGAATATCTCCAGTGCTATGACGCTGTCCGAAGCAAGGATCGCCGTCGGCCGATCCGGCCCGGACAGCATCTCGTTGGCAACCCTGCGCGTTTCGGCGGGGCTTGTTGCACCAAGGCGAACATAACGTTCTGGCCGATCAATGCCCGCATCCCGGCACACGGTGAGGAAACCGTCGATGCGCTCGCGAACCGACGAGGTGTAGATTTGCCCGAGATCGCGGTACTCGTGCCCTTCGGCATCGACCGCAGTCACATAGGCGATGTTGCGGTGTCCGGCATCCACGAGAATGCGGGTTGCCCGCATGGCGATGCCGCGATCGTCGACCGTGACTGTATCGACATCCAGATCGGGCAGCGCCCTGTCGAGCAGGGCAAGCGGCCGGCCTGAACGATGGATATCGCGCAGGTGTGAGATGTCACGCGATTCGGATGGCGTGACGATCAGCCCGTCGACGCGCTTGCCGATCAACAGCCGCACGGCTGCCTTTTCAGCCTCGATCCTCTCGCCGGAGTTGGCCAGAATGACGTTAAACCCGGCTGCCCTTGCCGCGTCGCTGATGCCGCGCACCGCGAGGCTGAAGAACGGGTTCTCGATGTCGCCGACAACCACCCCGATGATGCCGGACCGGCCAGTCGTCATGCTGCGCGCCAATTCGTTCGGACGGTAGTCCAGTGCCTTGGCCGCGGCCATGACGTCCGCGCGGATCGTATCGCTGACAACACCGTATCCGCCCAGCACGCGCGCGGCTGTCGCTTTCGATACGTTTGCCGCGCGGGCGACATCGCTGACCGTTATCGACTGGGTCTTGGGCGCGGTTCTTTTCATCGGATGAACGACTACAAGAGTTGTTGACGGAAGGTCAATCTGGCGATAACGATTATCAAAGAGACCGGTCTCAATCAATAAGAGACCGGTCTCTTTTAGAAAATTGCGAGCCACGAGGCGCGACGAAAGCCTCCTGCGTCATGCTGTGGTCATGGCGGCGGGTGGTATCGGGCGCGAGATCGGGGCTCGACGCAAAGATCAAGAAGAAACAGACCTTCAGAGTGGAGAGAAGACATGCGCAGGATAGGAATTCTCAAGTCGCTGATGTCGCCGGTCCGGACCGGCGCAATGGCTCTCATGGCCGTGTGCATTGGCGCCGGATTGGTTTCGGCCGCCGCCGCGGAGGACAATCCCTATGGTCTTATTGATGCGAAAGTCATCAGCGTTGGCACCATGGGCGATGCCAAACCTTACGCTTTCACCCAGGCGGATGGCACGTTCACCGGCTTCGACATCGAATTGTTCCGCAACGTCGCCAGCCGCCTTGGATTCAAGCCGGACCAGGTGATCTTCACCGGTCAGGAATTCTCGGCGCTGATGCCCTCGGTTGCGAACGAACGCTTCGATGTCGCGGTCGCGGCAATCGGCACGACGGAAGCACGCAAGAAGACCGTCGACTTTTCCGACGGGTACCTTGCGGGCTATCTCTCCGTGCTTACCTCGGACAAGGCGATCACGTCGGCGGACGGGCTCAAGGGCAAGCGCCTCGGCGTCGTGCAGGGGACGCTCCAGGAAATCTACGCGGCGAAGAACTTTGTCGGAACCGATCTCGTGAAATTCCCCGACAACAACTCCGCCGTTTCAGCACTCAACAACGGAACCGTCGACGCGCATTTCCTCGATTACGAGGCCGCCAAGGACTATGGCGTTCGCTATCCGAACCTGAAGATCGCGGTCAACATTCCTTCCTTTGACGCGCCGGCCGGCTTTGTCGTGCGCAAGGGCAACGACAAGTTCCGCGAGGCATTGAACACTGCCCTTCATGCGGCCATGCAGGACGGCACCTGGAAGACGCTCTACGAGAAGTGGTTCCCCGGCTCCCCCATGCCCGATCAATATCTCCCCAAGAAGTAACCGCGCCTCCAGCCACCGGCCTTGACGGCCGGCGGCTGGACGACACGCCGTTGCGCCTGATTTCCTGATGGCACGAATGGCGCAGTGGAAAAGGGGACCGAATGAACTGGCTTGAAAACCTGCGGCGCAGTTTCCTTGACTGGCAGGCCATGGCGGACGTGCTGCCGAGCATGATCACCATCGGATTGAAGAACACCCTGATCCTCGCGGCCGCGTCCACGGTGCTGGGCGTCGTTCTCGGCATGATCCTGGCTGTCATGGGCATCTCGCAATCGCGCTGGCTGCGCCTTCCCGCGCGGGTCTACACCGATATTTTCCGTGGCCTTCCGGCGATCGTCACCATTCTGCTGATCGGCCAGGGCTTTGCCCGCATCGGCCGTGAAATCTTTGGACCTTCGCCCTATCCGCTCGGCATTCTTGCCCTCAGCCTGATCGCTGGTGCCTATATCGGCGAAATCTTCCGCTCGGGCATCCAGAGCGTCGAGCGCGGGCAGATGGAGGCCTGCAGGGCGCTCAGCATGAGCTACGGCCAAGGCATGCGGCTGATCGTAATCCCGCAAGGCATCCGCCGCGTCTTGCCGGCCCTGGTCAACCAGTTCATCGGCAACGTCAAGGATTCGAGCCTTGTCTACTTCCTCGGTCTGCTCGCGTCGGAGCGTGAGATTTTCCGTGTCGGCCAGGACCAGGCGGTGGTCACCGGAAACCTCTCTCCATTGCTTCTGGCCGGCGTATTCTATCTCGTCATCACCGTCCCCTTGACCCACGTAGTCAATTACATCGACAACTCGCTACGCGCCGGAAAGCAAAAGGCCGGTCTCGTCACCAGCGGTCTCGCCGAGGTCGATGAACTGGAAAACGCCATCAGCAATCCACCGGCGCAGACCAGTCTTGAGGGCAACTCTGCGCTTCCCCGCTTCAAGGGCGGCAGTCTCACCATCACCGATCTCGACATGGCCTATGGCAATCTCGATGTTCTCAAGGGTGTCAGCCTGACGGTCAGGCCGGGGACGGTCACCTGTGTCATTGGTCCGTCAGGGTCGGGCAAGTCGACCTTGCTGCGTTGCCTCAACCGCCTGGTTGAACCCAAAGGCGGTGACGTGCTGCTCGACGGTGCCAGCATCCTGGCGATGAAGCCGGAAAAACTGCGCCGGCGGGTCGGCATGGTGTTCCAGCAGTTCAACCTGTTTCCCGACCACACAGCCCTGGAAAACGTCATGCTGTCGCTGACCAAGGTCAAGCACCTTCCGGTGCAGGAGGCCGAGAGTATCGCCGAGGCGCGCCTTGCCGATGTCGGGCTGGCCGCCCGCAAGAACCATCGTCCCGGCAGTCTATCCGGTGGCCAGCAGCAGCGTGTGGCGATCGCCCGTGCGCTGGCAATGGACCCGGAAGTTATCCTGTTCGACGAGGTGACGAGCGCTCTTGATCCCGAACTGGTGAAGGGCGTTCTCAACCTTATGGCGGATCTCGGCCGGCGCGGCATGACAATGGTCGTGGTCACCCATGAAATGGGCTTTGCCCGCAAGGTCGCCGATCAGGTCGTCTTCATGGATGAAGGCCGCGTCATCGAGGCCGGCACGCCTGCAGCGATCTTCGACACGCCGAAAAGCACGCGTCTGAAGCACTTCCTTGCCGAAGTGCTCTAGTCGCACCATCCGCATGACCCCTGGGATGGCCGCCCAATCCAACCTCCACCCGTGAAAGAATATCCCATGGCTACAGCACATTTCGTCTCAAAGGTCGTTGTTGTCGGGGGCGGCATTTTCGGTGTCTCCTCGGCCGTTCATCTGGCAAGGCTCGGCATCCAAACCGTTCTGGTCAATGATGGGCCGCTCGCCAAGGGCGCTTCCGGCCGCTCGCTCGCCTGGCTCAACTCCGCGCGCAAGCGATCGGCCGAGTATCATCGCCTGCGCATGATCGGCATCGACCGCTACCGGACGCTGTCGGCGAGATATCCGGATGCCGCCTGGCTGCGTTTCGACGGTGGCCTGACATGGGATGCGGACGACGCGTCGAATGAGATCGTCGATGTCTTCGCTCATGAAAAAGCCATCGGCTATGATGCGCAACATCTGTCCGCCGGCGCCATAGCCTCAGCCACGCCAGGTGTCGCCGCAAGCGCTGTCACGCCTCAAGGCGCGATCTTCAATCCGGGCGAGGGCTGGGTCGACCTGCCATCGCTGATCGAGATATTGATTGCGGAATTTGTCGAGCGTGGCGGGCAACTGGTCACCGATGCCGGAAGCGCTGCGGTCACGGTCGTCGACGGTCGCGCCACCGGCGTCATCACGACAAGCGGCATCAGCCTTGCTGCCGATGCGGTACTCCTGGCGACCGGTGCTGATGTGCCGCGAATGGTTGCGGATTCCGGCCGGCATATCGCCGACGGGACGCCAATCGCGCTGCTCGTCAGGACCAAGCCGGTGAGCTTACCGCTTCGGGCCGTGCTCAACACGCCGCGCGTCGCCATCCGGCCGACGCCGGACGGAGCCCTCGCGCTCGATTCAGCCTGGTCGGAAGAAGAGGTGGTCGTCAATTCGGATGGCACATATAGCGTGAGAGATTCGACTATTCAGGGGCTTCTCAACGAAGCCTCGAATGTTCTCGAGGGTTATCCAAAGTTGGAATTGCAGAACTACGGTGTCGGCCCCAAGCCGATCCCCGGAGACGGCGAGCCGGTCTTCGGCCAGTTGAAGGATATCCAGGGATATTACGTTGCCTTCAGCCACAGCGGCGCAACGCTTGGTCTGATTGCGGGCGAACTGCTCGCCGGCGAGATCGCCAGCGGCATTGAGCATCCGCTGCTTGCGAACTTCCGTCCAGGCCGCTTTTGATCAGACCAGTCCAAAGGCTTCTTGCGCACCATAGACCCTCTATTCGGCCAGCGGCTTGATCGTCTCGTAGCCATTGACCGATTGCGCGCTGGTGCCTTCATCATAGCGCCGGGCAAGAGCAGCCTGCAGGTCAGGCGAATAAAGCGCGGTGAATGCATCGAGCGTCTCGCCGGCCGCGTTCTTGAAGGTCTCGTTGACGGCGAGCACGTTATATTTGCAGTCGCCCAGGCTGAAGGTCTCCTTGCCCTTGACCACCAGGGTCAGCGTCTTGGTGGCCTTCGGCTGCTTGTCCGGCGACAGCTCGACAAACTCGATCGTGCTCTTTGCTCCGGCCTTCAGCGGAAACAGTTTTCGCAGGTCGGAAAACGGGATCATTGCCAGCCGCCCGGTGTCGCTGTCGCGAAAAACCTCAATCAGGCCGGCGAACAGGAACTGCTTTTGCGGTGATTGAGACTCGTAGCTATTGGTGACGGAGATCATTCCGCCCGCGACGGGCCGAAACTCGCTCTGGATGCCGGGCCTCGCCAGGATGAACCCATTTTTCGCCGACTTCGCATCGACGCAGGGACCGGCAAACGCAACACTTGCCGGCAGCAAAACCGCCAATGCCATGCCGATAAACGCGCTCTTCATAGCACTCCCCCATTTCTTCCAAATCAAATGCAAGTGCAGGTAGAAGTGGCAGACGTGCAGTGCGATGTCGATGGTCGACGCAGTCGCGATTCAAGGCATTCGCGATATTGCCGAAACTGGACGGACGGACGCCGCTTGTGCTGAAATTCCGCCGATGATGAATCACCGGTCGCCAAGATTGTTTTCACGACGCAGCTTCCTGACGCAGGCCGTCGGTCTTGCCGCGGCTGGTGCACTGTCACGCCCGGCGTTCAGCCAGACCGGGCAGCGCATCCAGCCGATCGACGCGACCTTCCTGTTCATCGCCGATGTCCATGCCTGCCGCATGGCGAGCGGCCTGAGCCCCAATTGCCAGCAGGAGGGCAAGACCGACGCTGCGCTGTTGCGCAATGTCGCGGCATTGAACGCCATCGGCGACAAGGACTGGCCGGCCGAGATCAACGGCGTCGCCACCGGCTTGCGTTCGGCCGGCAGCCGGATCGGCATGCCGCTCGGCCTTGTCGTCGGCGGCGACATCACCGACGATGGCGGCGGCCAGATCACCCAGCCCAGCGAGGGTACGCAATTGCTGCAGTTCAGCCAGCGCTACAGCCAAGGCGTTGGCCCGGATCGCGTCCACATGCCGGTCTATGTCGGGCTCGGCAACCACGATCTCGACCAGAACGGTCCGCCGCACCATGTCGACTGGTACCGGCGCGAGATGCGCGACTATGTCGAGGTCAACCACCGCCCGGGCGTGTTCTTCAAGCCGCCCGTGCCGGCCACCGACTACGATGTCGACACCGACTGCTATTCATGGGACTGGGGCGGCCTGCATCTCGTCCAGACGCATCGTTTCGCCGGCGACACCGGCCATGGCGCCGAGAGCAGCCTGCCATGGCTGAAGCAGGATCTGGCGACCTACGCGGCGGACGGCCGCCCGGTCATCCTGTTCCAGCACTATGGCTGGGACACATTTTCGACGGAGCGGTGGGATCCCGCCAAGAAAACCTACGACGATGAGGGCGCCGGCCCGCCGCACTGGTGGGGCGAGGCTGACAGGCAAGCGCTGCTGGCAGCGCTGAAGGGCTACAATGTCGTCGGCATCTTCCACGGCCACCAGCATGACGCCTCACTGATCTATCGTCGTGACGGGATCGATCTGTTCAAGCCGAAGGCCGCCTATATGGGAGGGTTCGCCGTGGCCAGGGTGACCAGCGATGGCATGGACGTCGTGTTAGGCGAGGCGACCGATGACCATGGCGAGGTCACCTTCACCAACGCTTTCAGCAAGGGCTGGAGCACGTGAAAAAGGCGGCCTTGGCGACCGCCTTTTCCGATAGGAGCGTTTCTGGATGCGCGATCAGAACGCCTTCTTGACCTTGTCCTTCACGTCGCCATAGGCCTTCTGCACCTTGCCGGCGACCTTGTCGACCATGCCTTCAATCTGGGTCCGCCTGTTGCCGGTCGCCTTGCCGGCCGCCTGTTTTACCGAGCCTTTAATCTGCTTGGCCATACCAGCAACCTGATCCCTGTTCACCACTTTCGCATCTCCTGGGAGTCTTTGAATTCCGGGGAATTCATCCGCGCGGATAAACGGACTGCCATCGTTTAGGTTCCAGGCACCCAACCGGAAGCAGACGAAACGCGCGAGGCGGCTTCCGGCGGCTAGGCAGGCAGGCTAGGCTGTAGATACGCGCCGACCAATCGCGCGCACGGGGAGAAAAATGGCGGAATTCACACTCTACATCGGCAACAAATGCTTCTCCTCATGGTCGCTCAGGCCATGGGTGGCGATGAGGCATCTGGAGATCCCGTTCGAGGAGGGCTTTGTGCGGCTGCGCACGCCCGAGACCTTTGCCAATCTGGCGAAAGTGTCGCCGACCGGTCAGGTGCCGGTCTTGGATCACAATGGAAGGATTATCTGGGAAACCCTTGCTATCCTTGAGTATCTTGCCGACCTGTTTCCCGAGAAAAAACTCTGGCCCGATGATATAGGCGCCCGTGCCTTGGCGCGCGCTGTGGCAACCGAGATGCATTCCGGTTTTCGCGAGGTCCGCTATGGCTGGCCGATGAATTTGCGCCGGCCGAAGGGGCGCAAGCCGCTCGACGCCGAAGGGGAAGTGCAGCGGGCCCGCATCGAGGCGCTGTGGCGCGAGTGTCGCGAAAAATATGGCAAGGGCGGCCCGTTCCTGTTCGGTCATTTCACCGCGGCCGATGCCATGTACGCGCCGGTCGTCACCCGCTTCGACACCTATGGCGGCGACCTCGCGCCCGACACCAGAGCCTATGTCGACGCTGTTCTGGCAATGCCGGCGATGCGGCACTGGTATGCAGAGGCGGCGAAGGAGCCGTGGCCGGAACCCGGTCCCGACGAATAAGCCTGACAACAGGTGGCAATAAGGTTTCGCTCCTGGAGGAGGACCGATGGTCAGCAACAAAGCACTGCATGAAACCGCAACGACAAAAATCTTCCATTGCCGGCTGATTCCGCCGCGGCCGGATTTTGCCTTCACCATGACGGAGGAGGAGAGGGAGCTGATGGGCCGGCATGCCGACTACCTGCGCGGCAAGCTGCGCGAGGGCGTGATGATCATGGCCGGTCCCGTTGCCGATCCGGCCGGCCCTTGGGGCCTGCTGATCCTGCGTGCCGGCAGCGAGGCCGAGGCAAAGGCGGTCACCGATGGCGATCCAGTGGCAAAGTCAGGTCGCGGCTTTCGCTATGAGATCCTGCCCATGATCAGCACGATCATGTAGGCAACCGGCATGGGCACGCGGCCGGCTTCGGCCACCAGGCTCCTGGTATCCGTCAGATACAAGAACGCCCCTCGCACCGGTTATTGTGCGGGAGGCGTCCTTTTGCCAGCATTCCTGAGATTGCTCTTCAAAATTGCTGACACCATTGAAATGCGCTGGCGCTGATTTGGTTCCGGGCTCGGTGCCTTTTTTTACGCACGGTCATTCAGCCGGTTCGTCAGTTGAGGCCCCTGCGTTGAGCAACCCAGAATTGAACTCAGAGCGTTGGAAAACCAGAAATTGACTCGGCTGCAAAAGCAGTCTAGAAGAAACATGTCGATATTTGTTTGACTGACTTTTGTTATCCGCGCACGCATGCGCGCCTTTGACGAACTTCCCCATCAAAAATCGAGACAAAAATCGTTGTGCATTCGCACTGCGATTAACGAATATTTGCCATGGAAAGGGTTCGTTTATGAGCACCGGCACAGTTAAATGGTTCAACGCCACCAAGGGTTTTGGTTTTATTCAGCCTGACGACGGTTCGGCCGACGTTTTCGTCCACATCTCGGCCGTAGAGCGCGCCGGCATGCGCGACATCGTCGAGGGCCAGAAGCTCGGCTACGAGATGGTCCGCGACAACAAGTCGGGCAAGATGTCCGCCGACCAGTTGAAGGCGGCCTGAAGAAAGAATTCAGTCCTCCCGGTGACCACGGATGTACTGGCACCGGTGAAGGGCGAATTCTGGCGCGTGGCCTTAGAAACCTGAGTTTCCAAGGCACATCATGCGCATAAGAGGAGTGTCCTGCGCATCCATCCCTGTGCATCCTTCTGGATGTCACTGGGTGCGCGGCGCTCAAGCGAAGGTCAGGCGGTGCCTGGCCTTTTTCATTTTACGCTTGTTGCCGCCGAAAATGCGCTGCGCGTCGGGCTGAACGTGCTAAGGAACGCCTTAGCAATTTGAATCCGCTGCCGTATTGCCCCAATGCAGTGTTGCTTTGTGCGTGGTCCTGACCGAAGACCCGGTCTCGCCTATCGGCACCAGGCTCCTGACAGGAGAAAGATTTTGACCGCCAATCCGAAGACCACCGCCGATCCGGCGGTGTCGCTGTTCAGCAAGACGCAGACCCAGTCGATGTCGCTCGGCCGCATCCTATCCGAGCGCGATGCCGTCAGCGAGGCGCGGGAAGCCAAGACCGCCCGCTTGCGCGAACTGCGCCTGGAAAAGGAAGCGGACGAGATGGCGGCGGCCGCAGCGCTCGCGGCGCTGCCGAAACGAGCCGGAAAACGCTGATGGCCACCAAGCGCGTACCGCCAACGCCAATCGCGGCCGATGCGACCATCGCCGACATGGTCGAAACCCTGGACAAGCCGGTCGAATATGTCCGGCGCGTGCTGGAAAAACTCGAACGCTGCAGGCGCGCCCATGGCGATGCACAGGTTCGTGTCGGCGTGCGCGGCCGCGCCGAAGCCCCGAACTACCTGATCGAATATGTCCGCGAGGACAAAAAGACCCAGGAGCGTGTGACTTACCAGGATGCCGCCTACAGCGGCAGCACGCATCGTGAGCTGGCGCCGCATCACATCGCGGAAGCCAGGAACTGGTCGCCCGAGGAAATGAACATCACAGCGGTTTCGGCGCTGATCGGCCGCTTGCGCAATCCGCGCGCACCATCATCGCGTTTCGCCGACGAGGACTGACATGGCCATTAAATTCTCCGCCAAGGACCAGCCGGCAGCGCCGGCTCCCGCTGCGAAACCGGCCAAGCCGGTTGCCGCGAAGCCCGGCGAACCCGCCGACGCCGCGACCGATCTGTTCAAGTCGCCGGTCGAAGCGCCGGCGCGCAAGACAGGCAAGAAGAAATAGCGCCTTGCCGCAGGACGCCGGTCGCAATCCTGCCGCGCCGGGGCTGCTCGCGCTGGTCGCTGCCGCGAGCCTTCCGTCGTCGCAACACGAGACCGCTCCGCTCTTCGACTGCCAGAGCTGCGGCGCGTGCTGTTCCTATTCGGCCGAATGGCCGCGCTTCTCCACCGAGGACGATGCGCAACTCGACCGCATCCCAGAAAAATATGTAGCGGCCGATCTGTCGGGCATGCGCTGTGAGGGCGTGCGCTGTTCGGCGCTGTCGGGCGAAGTCGGCAAGTCGACCGCTTGCGGCGTCTACGACGTCCGCCCGGATGTCTGCCGCGCGTGCATGCCTGGCGACGAAGAGTGCTTGATGGCGCGCCGGGAGCACGGATTGCCGACGTCCTAGAATTGTGGGCGGCTTGACGAAGCCTCCTTGCTGGCTACGCTGCGTCAGGGCAGGGCCGTGGAGGAACCATCGTGAGCATCGAATTCCTGTTGACGTCGCTGATCGTCGTGGCCTCGCCCGGCACCGGCGTTCTCTACACGCTGAGCGCCGGACTTTCGCGCGGTGCGCGAGCCTCGATCATTGCCGCCTTCGGCTGCACGCTCGGCATCATCCCGCATATGGCAGCCGCCATCACCGGCCTCGCGGCGCTGCTGCACACCAGCGCGGTCGCCTTCGAGATGCTGAAATATCTCGGCGTCGCCTATCTCCTCTACATGGCCTGGAACACGCTGAAGGAGAAGGGCGGGCTCAGCGTCGAGGACGATGTCGCGCCGCGCTCGGCCGGCAAGGTGATCGCCACCGGCATCCTCGTCAACGTGCTCAATCCGAAACTATCGATCTTCTTTTTCGCCTTCCTGCCGCAATTCGTCAGCACCACCGAGCCCAATGCGCTGTCGAAGATGCTGGAACTCAGCTTCGTCTTCATGCTTTTGACCTTCGTGGTTTTCGTCGGCTACGGCATCTTCGCCGCTTCGATCCGCAGCCATGTCGCCTCACGGCCGATGGTGTTGACCTGGATGCGCCGGACGTTTGCCGGCGCCTTCGTCATGCTTGGCGCCAAGCTGGCATTGGCTGATCGGTAGCGGCGATCGGCCGACTATCCCTTCACATAGCCCATCGCCTCGACGATGCGGCCGTCCTGGACGCGCATCAGATTGACGCCGCGGACGGAGGTGTGGTCGGCCATCCAGTAGCGCCAGCGTATCGTCGCCCGGTCGCCGGCGACAAAGGTCTCCTCGAGGTCGAAGCGCGTGCCTGGCTGGGTGGCGATCGCCGACCACAATTCGATGCAAGCCGCCTTGCCGGCGCGGCGCGCGCCGTCCGGCGCGGGTGTGGTGTTCTCGATCACGCAGTCTTCAGCAACCAGATCGGCAAGTGCCGACGGGTCGTGGTGCTGGAAGACATCGTTGAAGCGTCGCATCATCTGTGCCGTCTCGCCGGAGTGCGCGGCAGCGGTGCTGTCGATGATCAGTTCCATGGATTTGCTCCTTCCGTTTCAGTCGTCGAGGTGTCAGGTCAGCGCTGCCTTGAGCGTGATGCTGGCGACGCCGGCCAGCGCCCGCGAGACCAGGCAGGCCGCCTTGGCCTTTTGCGCCAGCCGCTCGAAATCCTCGGCGGCAATGCCTGCGACGCTGGCTTCCGTCTCCAGTTCGATGCGGGTGATTGTCGGCCCGGCTGCGGTCGCACCGAGATGCGCCTTCGCGATGGTGCGGATGCTGTCGGGCGCGTGGCCTTCGCTGCCGAGGATGGCGCTCAGCGCCATCGAGAAGCAGCCGGCATGGGCAGCCGCGATGAGTTCCTCCGGGTTGGTGCCGGGACCGTTCTCGAAGCGGGACGGGAACGAGTAGGCGCCTTCGAAGACACCGCTGCCCAGCCTGAGCCGGCCGGATCCTTCCTTGAGTGTACCGCGCCATTCGGCCGATGCATCACGAACAGTCATTGCTTGCTCTCCTCTGGTTGATGGAATGCGGGATCATGCGCAGTCGATGACAACCTTGCCGATGACATCGCCCTGCATGAAATGCCGATAGGCCTCGCGCGCCTCGGCGAACGGAAAGACCCTGTCGATGATCGGCTTCAGCTGGTGCTTGCCGACTGCGGCCAGCATCGCCTCCAGCCCATTGCGGTTGCCGACGAACACGCGGCCAATGGTGGCGAGGCTTCGCTGATAGATAGCGCCCGGGATCTCGATCGAATTGCCCTTCGCATCCTGAACGGTCAGCGCAACGATGCGGCCATAAAGGGAGCTTGCGATCAGCGATTGCGTGAAGGTCGTTGGACCGCCTGTCTCCACCACCAGATCGATGCCGCCGGTCGCCTCGCGCAGCTTCATGCCCCATTCCGCCGTCTCGCTGGCGGCGATGACGATATCGGCGCCAAGCGCGCGCAGCCGGTCAGTCTTTTCAGCGCGCGAGGTGACGGCGGCGACGCGGCAGCCAAGCATCTTGGCGAACTGCAGCGCGAACAGCGCCACGCCGCCTGAGCCGATGGTCAAAACCCATTGTCCGGGCTGCGGAATCTCCGCTCCTGTCAATGCGCTCCAGGCGGTCAAACCGGCGCAGGTGAAGGTCGCGGCTTCCTGCCAGGAGAGATGCACGGGCAACCGCGCGGCCCATTGCTCGTCGAGCAGCGCGTATTCGCTGAGCATGCCGTCCAGCGTGCAGCCCAGCTGGTCGATGATTTCGGGACGAAGCCGGCCGTCGATCCAGCGCGCGAAATAGCTGCCGGTGACACGGTCGCCGACCGCAAAGCGCGTGACGCCGTCGCCGATCGCCACCACTTCCCCGGCTCCGTCGCTCAATGGAACGATGCCGGCGCGGGGTGGCAGCGGGTATGTGCCCTTGAGGATCATCGCGTCGCGGCGGTTAAGCGACGTGGCGTGCACTCGCACCAGGATCTGATGCGCGCCGGGCTCGGGTATTGCCTCTTCGCGCGTTGCCAGCTTCTCGATCCCGCCAAAACCCTCAAGTCGGTAGCGCTGCATTGTTGTCTCCAAAGTATGTAGACCGATCTACATATTATGTAGACCGGTTGTCATATTCGGAGCAAGGCCTATAATGCGCATTCCTGACAGGGGCTGACATGGCGACAGACACACGCACCCGTATGATCGAAGCGACGGCGCTGCTTTTGCGGCGGCGCGGCTATCACGGCACATCACTGAACGACATTTTGAGCGCCAGTGGCGCGCCACGAGGCTCGCTCTACTTCCATTTTCCGGGCGGCAAGGACCAACTGGTCATCGAGGTGACACGCGACAGCGTGGCCGGCGTGACGGAGCGTCTTGACGCGGCGCTGGCGGCGGAACACGATCCGGCGGTCGCTGTGCATCACATTTACCAGTCGGTGGCCCGCATGCTGGAGGAGAACGAGTTCTCGCTCGGCTGCCCGATCGCGCCGGTGGTGCTCGACGCGCCGAACGACGTGCCAGGCCTGGCCGAGATCTGCCGCGCCGCATTCGAGCAGTGGATAGGCCTGCTGCGCGAGGCCTTCATGCGGGCAGGGGTGCCTGAACGCCGCGCCCACGCTCTGGCGCTGCTGGTGGAATCGTCGCTGGAAGGGCTGATGGTGATCGCCCGCGCCACCCGCGACCGCGCTCCGCTACAGGCGGTGGCCGACGAGGTCGCGGCGCTGATCGAAGCCGCGGTACTTGCCGGCGAGGTGCGGCAACGCGCGGATGCCACTGTCTGAAGGTAGGCCCCCTGGTTCGGAAAGCATGCGCCGGCGCTGAGGTTCGGGCCATTCGCCAGCGATGTGAGGAAGGCCGGCAGTACGGTCGCGAATGTGTAGGGCGCGGTCATCACGTGGCGCTGCGCGTCCCCAACTACGAGATCGCCAAGAACTGGTATGTCGACAAGCTCGATTTCCGTGTCGTTCACGAATGGCCATTCGCCGACGAGCAGCTCGCCTAGCTGGCGCCGGCCAATGACGATCATTTCATGATCGAATTGCTCGGCGGCGGTGATCCGCTGCCGATCGATGCGCCGGCCTGCAAGGATCTCGCCGATAGCCTGCGCTACTCCGGCTATCATCATTTCTGCATCAACGTGGCCGACATCGAAGCGACGGTCGCCGAACTGCGCAAGCGCGGCGTCACCATCGTCACCGAGCCGTTCAAGCTCGACGACATCAGCCGCAAGCTGGCCTTCTTCGCCGACCCGTTCGGCAATCTGATCGAACTCGCCGAGGTTGTCTGAGGCGACATGACCACAGAAGCAAAAAGGGCGGCATCGCTGCCGCCCTTTCGTACGCATAAGCCAGGTTGGCTGGATTAGAAATCCATGCCGCCCATGCCGCCCATGCCGCCGCCGCCCATGCCGCCGGGCATGCCGCCGCCAGCCGACTCCTTCTTCGGAGCCTCCGCGATCATGGCTTCGGTGGTGACGAGCAGGCCGGCGACCGAAGCCGCGTCCTGGAGAGCCGTACGGACAACCTTGACCGGGTCGACGATACCCATGGCGATCATGTCGCCATATTCGCCGGTCTGGGCGTTGTAACCGAAGGTCGCGCCCTTGTTCTCAAGGATCTTGCCGGCAACGATCGAAGCTTCCGCACCGGCGTTCGAGGCGATCTGGCGGGCCGGAGCCTGCAGCGCACGACGCACGATGTTGATGCCTGCGGCCTGGTCGGCATTGGCGCCGGTGGCCTTGATGTTGGCCGAAGCGCGCAGCAGGGCCACGCCACCGCCAGCAACGATGCCTTCTTCCACGGCCGCGCGGGTCGCGTTGAGGGCGTCATCGACGCGGTCCTTCTTTTCCTTGACTTCGACTTCCGTCGCACCGCCGACGCGGATCACCGCAACGCCGCCGGCGAGCTTCGCCAGACGTTCCTGCAGCTTCTCCTTGTCGTAGTCCGAAGTGGTCTCTTCGATCTGCTGCTTGATCTGGGCAACGCGGCCCTGGATCTCGGCCTTCTTGCCGGCGCCGTCGACGATGGTGGTGTTCTCCTTGGAGATCGACACCTTCTTGGCGCGGCCGAGCATGTTGAGGCCGACGTTCTCGAGCTTGATGCCGAGGTCTTCCGAGATGACCTGGCCACCGGTGAGGATGGCGATGTCTTCCAGCATCGCCTTGCGGCGATCACCGAAGCCCGGAGCCTTGACGGCGGCGATCTTCAGGCCACCACGCAGCTTATTGACGACCAGCGTGGCCAGGGCCTCGCCTTCGACGTCTTCCGAGATGATGAGCAGCGGCTTGGAGGTCTGCACGACAGCCTCAAGAACCGGCAGCATGGCCTGCAGGTTGGAGAGCTTCTTCTCGTGGAGCAGGATGTAGGCGTCCTCGAGATCGGCAACCATCTTGTCGGCGTTGGTGACGAAGTAGGGCGAGAGGTAGCCGCGGTCGAACTGCATGCCTTCGACGACTTCGAGTTCGGTCTCGGCGGTCTTGGCTTCCTCAACCGTGATGACGCCCTCGTTGCCGACCTTCTGCATCGCTTCCGCGATCATCTTGCCGACCGACTCGTCGCCATTGGCCGAGATCGTGCCGACCTGGGCAACTTCCTCGGAGGTCTTGATCTTCTTGGCAGCCTTGCCGAGCGCCGTGACGACTTCGCTGACGGCGAGGTCGATGCCGCGCTTCAGGTCCATCGGGTTCATGCCGGCGGCAACCGCCTTGTGGCCTTCCTGGACGATCGACTGCGCCAGAACGGTCGCGGTCGTGGTGCCGTCGCCGGCGATGTCGTTGGTCTTCGAAGCAACTTCGCGGACCATCTGCGCGCCCATGTTCTCGAACTTGTCCTCAAGCTCGATTTCCTTGGCGACGGTGACGCCGTCCTTGGTGATGCGCGGGGCGCCGAACGACTTGTCGATGACGACGTTGCGGCCCTTGGGGCCGAGGGTCACCTTCACCGCGTCGGCGAGGATGTTGACGCCGCGCAGCATGCGCTCGCGGGCATCACGGGAGAATTTTACGTCTTTAGCAGCCATTTTTAAGCTCCTGGCAGGGGCTTGGGGTAAGCCCGGAATTCAGTTGACGGTGAGGCCGATGATCAGCCGATGATGCCCATAATGTCGGATTCCTTCATGATCAGAAGGTCTTCGCCATTGAGCTTGACTTCGGTGCCCGACCACTTGCCGAACAGGATGCGGTCGCCAGCCTTGACGTCCAGGGGGACCAGCTTGCCGCTTTCGTCACGGGCGCCGGAGCCGACGGCGATGATCTCGCCTTCCTGCGGCTTTTCCTTCGCCGTATCCGGGATGATGATCCCGCCGGCGGTCTTGGATTCGGATTCGACCCGGCGAACGACCACGCGGTCATGAAGCGGGCGGAACTTCGACTTTGCCATTTTTTCTTCCTCGAATGAGAACGGTGAGAAACAGTTCCTCCGTCCGGCGAAGCCGGACACATAGTTAGCACTCACCAGGGGCGAGTGCTAACGTGGCGCTGAAATAGGCCGCCGACCTGCGAGAGTCAAGGCGCGCGGCAGCCTCGAAAGGCGGTAATTTTTTCCACGGATTGGGGCTTAGAGAAACAGCCGCAACTGTGTGTGGATGATCGACCGGTAATCCTCGATGGTCCGGCGGCTTTCCGCTTCGCCCTCCGCGAGCGCCAGGCGCACCACGCCACCGGCGAGCTGGAATATCAACAGAACCATGCGTTCGAACTGCTCGTGCTTGCCCGGTTCGATCAAGGCGGTGACATGATCGCAGAACATCTTGGCCTGATGGCGGGTTTCGGCGATGTCGAGATTCTTGAGCGCCTTGTCGGCCTGGATGGCGTTCTGCAGGTCCTGGATGGCCGGATCGCCGGCAACACGGCTGAGGTAGTCGTCAAGCAGCCGGTCGGCCGCAGCGATAACGTCCTTGGCTTCGCGGACGTCGGCGATGATCGCAGTCAATCGCGCGCGGCTGACCTCCGAGAACCGCTCGTAGAGCATCGCAAGGATCGCCGACTTGTTGGGGAAGTAATGATAGACTGTGGCGATCGGCCCGCCCGCCAGCATGCCGACCTCCTTCATGGTGACGGCGTCAATGCCCTTCTCGCCGATCAGCCGCATGGTCGTCGACAGGATGGCGTCGATGCGCTCGCGGCTGCGCTCCTGCTTGGGTTTGCGCCTCGGCTCCGTCGCTGTTCGCCTTGCTTCCATCATGCACTGATCTTTCGCACGAATTGCCAAATTCTGGTTGACAAAAAATATGATCAAGTATCAGTTTCTGAAATGCTGACAGGTTGTCAGCTTTTTTGCCGTACGGCAAGGACGTTGGGAGGCGCCTTTGACTTCGACAAGCACCGGTCATCTGGGCGACGGCGACTGGCTGGTCGGCAATCCGACCGGCGGGCAGCTTGCCTCGGCCCTGTGGATCGGCTCGGTCGGCCTGCTCATTCTCGGGCTGCAGCCCGTCCTGCTCGGCGCGCTCTACACCGAGGGCCATGTCAGCGGCGATGAGCTGGCACTGGTCGCCACCGCCGAGATGATCGCCATTGCGATCGGTTCGGCTGTTGTGGCGATGCTGCTGTCGGCCCGCAACATGCGCTGGAAAAGTGCGGTCCTGCTGCTCTTGCTGGCACTGGCGAATGTCTGGACGGCCTATGCCGCCGGCGTCAATACGCTGATGGCGGCACGCGCTTTGGCCGGTCTCGCCGAAGGCGGCTTGGTCGCGGTCGCCACCGAACTGATCGCCCGTTCGCGGCGTGCCGAACGCATCGGCGGCTATTTCGTCACCATGCAGACGCTGGCGCAATGCGCGCTTGCCTTGCTGCTGGCGCTCTATGTCATTCCAGCGGCCGGGTCGGCCGGCGGCTTTCTCATTCTCGCGGTCGTCTGCGTCCTGTCGCTCGTGATCGCCTTCATCGTCCCCGCCGATTACGCCGACCTGCCCAAGGATGAGAACCTGGCCAATGTGCTGACGGTTCCTTCTATCACCGCGCTGTTGTGCGTCTTCTGCTACTTCATGTTCTTCGGTTCGGTCTGGGCGTTTCTGGAGCCGCTTGGCGCGCAGTTCGGCATCGACGGCCGCACCGTCGGGCTGATCGTCTCGGCCAGCCTTGCAGTGCAGGTCCTGGGTGCGATGACGGCGACCGTGTTCGAGGCACGCATCGACTATCGCCTTGCCATCGCAGCCATTGGCACTGTCGCGCTTGTCGCCTCGCTCATCCTTGCCAGCGGACCTGGCCTCTCGACATTCTGGGTCGCCGCCCTGGTCATGGGTTTTATCCTCCTGTTCATCGTACCCTACCAGATACGGCTGGCGATCACGGCCGATGACACCCGCACCGCCGTGCTGCTGGTGCCGGCCGCCCAGCTCTTCGGCCTGGCGATCGGGCCGGTTGCGGCGTCGCTGCTCATCGACGGCAAGGATTTTCGCCCGGTTCCGGAATTTGCCGCCGCCAGCGCTGTCGCCAGCGTAGCGCTGCTCGGCTTTTTTGTCCTCGTGGCGCGGCATCGCCGGGTCGTCGCGTGAGCGCCATGTCGAACATCTGGAGCAACTGGTCCGGCTATGTCACCGCAAAGCCGAGGCTGATCGCCAGCCCCGCCGATGCCGGCGAGCTCGGCGACCTCGTGCGAACGGCACCAGGTCCAATTCGCGTCGTCGGTGCCGGTCACTCCTTCACGCCGCTGGTGAAATCGCAAGGCACCATCCTATCCCTGGAGAGGTTGGAGGGGCTGATTTCGCATGACGCTGAAAAGCATCAGGCGCGCGTGCGGGCAGGGACGCGGCTTGGTTCGCTGATGCACATCCTGCAAGGCATCGGCCAGGGCCTGCCCAATATGGGCGATATCGACCGCCAGGCGATCGGCGGCGCATTGGGCACCGCCACCCATGGCTCGGGACCGACACTCGGCGCCTATCACACGCAACTGGAAACGGTGCAGATCGTCGACGGGCTTGGCAAGGTTCGCGAGTTCAACAGGGCAGGGGATCAGGACACGATCCACGCCATCGGCGTCGCGCTCGGTGCCTTCGGCGTGTTGAGCGAAGTGACGCTGAACAACATTGCGACCTACCGGCTGCGCCGTCGCAAATGGGTGCTGCCGATCGCCGACATGCTGCGCGACTTCGAGAAGATGATGACCGCGCACCGCTCTGCCGAATTCTACTACATTCCGTTTTCCGGCTATGCGCAGTTCATCGCCAGCGATTTCAGCACCGAGGCGACCACCACGCGCCCGACCGACGATGACGAAGGCTCCTTGCGCACGCTGCGCCGGTTGCGCACCGGGCTTGCCTGGCTGCCGTCGCTGCGCCGCCGGCTGATCCTGGGCGCCGTCGCGAAAGTGCCGTCCGAGGATTATGTGCAGGACTGGCTCAACGTCTATGCCAGCGACAGGCAAACCAAATTCAACGAGATGGAATATCACCTTCCCTTCGAGGAAGGGCCGAAGGCGCTGGCCGAGATCATAGAGCTGACCGAGAAGCGCTTTCCCGAAGTCTATTTCCCGATGGAGGTGCGCAGCGTCGCGGCCGATCAGTTCTGGCTCTCGCCCTTCTACAACAGGCCGACCTGCTCGATCGCCATCCACCATGATGCGGCCAGCGATCCGTTGCCCTTCATGCAGGCGGCCGAGCCGATCTTCCGCAGATATGGCGGCAGGCCGCATTGGGGCAAGATGCACAGCCTGAAGGCGGCGGACTTCAAGAAGCTCTATCCGCGCTGGGATGACGCCATGGCGGTGCGCCGCGACATCGATCCGCAGAACCGCTTCATCTCGCCCTATATGGCCGGGCTGTTCGGCATCGAAGCATGAGGACCTATTTTTCCGCCCTATCGGAGGCACTGAGGCAAGCCAGCGTCTTCCAGCCTTGCCTGCTGCTCGACCTTGATCGGCTGGACGGCAACATCGCGCTGGTGAAAGGTAGGCTTGACCCCGGTCTTGCGGTGCGGCTGGTCGACAAGTCGCTCGCTTGCCTGCCGCTGCTGTCGCATATCGGGAAAGCGCTCGGAACCGATCGCTTCATGACTTTCCACCCGCCGATCAGCGCGGCGGTGCTGAAAGCGTTTCCGGACGCGAATCTGCTTTACGGCAAACCAATGCCGGTCGGCGCGGCAAGGGCGGCGCTGGTGAAGGATGACGCCGACTGGTCGCGTGTCTGCTGGCTGATCGACAGCGACGAAAGACTGGCCGAATATGGCGCTCTCGCCGCCGAACTCGGTGTCGACCTGCGTATCGCCTTCGAGATCGACGTCGGGCTGCATCGCGGCGGCTTCGCCAGCCCCGGGGCCCTGTCGAAAGCGTTGCGCGCGCTGCCGGCTCATAAACGGCTGCGTTGCGAAGGCGTCATGGCCTATGAAGCGCATGCACCGCACATTCCTGGCCTGTTCGGTGGCCCGGCCAAGGCGTTGGCACAGGCCTCGGAACGGGCCGCCGCTTTCGTCGCATGCCTTGGTGCGGATCACCGAGGCATTCTCAACATTGGCGGTAGCAAGACCGCGCTGCTGCATCACGGCGGCATTGCCAATGAAGTGTCGATGGGGTCGGCCTTCGTGCTGCCCAGCGATTTCGACACGCCTAGCCTCGACGATTTCTTGCCGGCGGCCTTCATCGCGACGCCGATCCTGAAAGTGGTCGAGCCGATGCTGCCGGGTTCGCCGGCCGCTTCGCGTCTGCTGCAGGCGCTCGGCCGGTTTCCCCGCAAGGGCTGCTACCTCTATGGCGGCAAATGGATGGCCGAGCCTGTCTTTCCCGAAGGCATGAAGACGAATGGCCTGCTCGGCTTGTCCTCGAACCAGCAGTTCATGGGTCTGCCCGCCGATAGTGCCGCAAGGCCTGGCGACTACGCTTTCCTGCGGCCGACGCAGAGCGAGGCCGTGCTGCAGCAGTTCGGCCCGATCGCGGTGCTTTCCGGCGGCAAGATCGTCGATCGCTGGCCGGTTTTGCCGATGATGTGATCGAGCCGGGCAAATCCAGATAATTGACTCTGTCAAGTAAATGGTTGATCCTGTGTGGACAGGAGATGCTCATGACGATTCACCATCAGCCCAACAATGATGCACCCAACAAGCAACTGATCGATGCTGTGCGGGCCTTCAACCGCTTCTACACCCGCCAGATCGGACTGCTCGACGAAGGGCTCTTGAAAAGCGCCTTCTCGCTGACCGAAGCGCGTGTACTTTACGAGCTGGCGCACCGCGACGGTCTGACCGCGACCGACCTTGGACGCGACCTCGGTCTCGATGCCGGCTATGTCAGCCGTCTGTTGAAGAAGTTCGAGCGGCTTCAGCTCATCTCCAGGTCGACGCTGGTATCGGACGCCAGGCAATCGTCGATCGCGCTGACGCCGGCGGGCAGGAATGCCTTCGCACCGCTGAACAAGGATTCGCACGACCAGGTCGCGGCCTTGCTCGATCGGCTGCCGGCGTCCGAGCAGGACCGGCTGGTGAAGTCCATGCGCACGGTCCAGGCACTGCTCGGCGAAAGCGCCGAACCGAAAATCCCTTATCTGTTGCGGCCGCTGCAGGTCGGCGACATCGGCTGGATCACCCGCCGGCAAGGCATGCTCTACGCACAGGACTATGGCTGGGACGAAACCTATGAGGCGCTGGTCGCCGAAATCCTCGCGGCCTTCGTGAAATCCTTCGATCCGAAATGGGAGCGCAGCTGGATCGCCGAGCGCGATGGCGAGGTGGTCGGCTCGGTCTTCGTCGTGCGCAAATCGCCGGAGGTGGCCAAGCTGCGCCTGCTCTATGTCGAGCCTTCGGCGCGCGGCCTCGGCATCGGCAAGCGGCTGGTCGAGGAGTGCATCGGCTTTGCCCGTGCGAAAGGCTACAAGACGCTGACCTTGTGGACCAACGACATCCTGACCGCCGCCCGGCACATCTACCAGGTGGCCGGCTTCAAACTGATCGAGGAAGAGCCTCACCATTCCTTCGGCAAGGACCTGGTTGGCCAGACCTGGGATCTCGACCTTTAGCGAAGCTTCTCCGCCATCCGTTTCCGTGATGCGCGGTTGTTGGCGGCTTGCGCCGATGCTATGAAACGCGGGTCGAAAAGGACCCTGGAGCGGCAAACGGTAAGCCCGCTCCCTTCCACCGGCTGGAAGCTCCGTTCCCATCCAAGATGGGAACCCACGGCAAGCCCACGGCGTGCTTTTACGCCAGGCTTGGCGTTCGGAGTCTTCGCTGATCGGCGTTCCTTCGTTTGCCAGGCGCCAACGAGGAGAAGAAGAATGCCCATCATTCGCGCCGAGACCAGCGTCATCACCCAGATCAATGTCTTCACCGTACCAGAAGGCGGACAGCAGGCGCTGATCGACCTGCTGCGCGAGGCGGCGATGAGCTGCCGCGGCGTCCCCGGCTGGATGTCCGCCAGCCTGCACCGAAGTCTCGATGGCACGCGTGTCGTCAATTACGCCCAGGCGCAGGACCAGGCGGCCATGCAGCGGGTCTTCGAGCATCTGCGCGGCAGCGGTTTTCTCGATCGTAACCAGGCCTTGGGTCAGGCCCAGCCCGGCCTTTATGAGGTCGCCTGCACCGTGGAATAGGCGGAGCGGCGGACCGTCCCTTGGCCCATGCCAAGGGACGGTTGCCCGATACCTATGACTTGACCGGTATCCAGATCTCCAGCCCGCCATTGCCGCTGCGCGGATCGAACTCCGGGCCATAGCGTTCGAATTCGGGCGCGTCCGCTATTTCGTGCCCTGAGGCCGGCAGCCATTTGTTCCAGATCGTGTTAACGGTGCGGCGGATGGTCGAGATGTGTTCGCGGTGCGCGAACACCGCATATTTCTGCGCCGGTATGCGCACGCGGCTGAATTCCCTGGGAAGGTCGGAAAAGTCCGAGACCTCGACACCGGCGATGTAATCGAAATTGCCGGCGTCGTCGCCATTCACGCAGACGCCATAGGCAACGTCGCCGGTCTCGCCCGGGATGTTGCCGATATAAGGGCCGAAGCGCTGCCACTGCATCGGAATGGCAGCGCTGGTTTCGCAGCTGTAGCGTTCGCCAAGGCCAGCGATCAGGAACGGGCGGCTTGTCTCGAAGCGTGGTGGTTCGAGGTTGGTGAGAAAGGACTGGTCCATCAGGATCGGCTCCACGAGGTCGAGGGTGTTGGTCGAGCCTTGCGCGCGCACCAGCTCCGGCGTCGTGCCGAACTGGTCGCGGAAGGCACGGGTGAAAGCCTCATGCGAGTTGTAGCCGGCATCGAGCGCCACCGAGAGGATGTCGGGCGCCCCGCCGGCCAGCTTGCGCGCCGCCTCGGTCAGCCGTCGTGCGCGCATGTAGCCCATGACCGAGCGGCCGGTGGCGGCACCGAAGGCGCGTGTCACATGGAAGCGCGACACGCCGCTGCTTGCCGCGACATCTTCGAGTGAGATCGCCTCCGGCAGATGGCTCTCGACAAACCACAGCGCTTTCTCGGTCGGGTTCATGGCTTCTCGCATTTGGCTGGGCTATCTTGCCCTCTCCGCGCGCGGCCGTTTGATCGAAATTGCGCTTGCCGTGCAATCAACGCGGCGATGATCGGCAGCGCTCGCCGAAGCCGCAGGTCAGGAAGCGGCCGGGGCGGCGCAGGAATCTCTGACGACGAGCGTCGATTTCAGTCGCACCGAACGTGGCGCGGCGGTCAATCCGTTGATCCGCTCGACAAGCATCTGCGCGGCCCTGTGGCCGATCTCGTTGCAGGGCTGCGCGATCAGGGTCAGCCGGGGTTCGAAATAGTCCGCCCACTCGAAATCGTCGAAGCCGGCAAGCGATATGTCTTGCGGTATTCTCAGGCCCGCTTTGCGGATGGCCGCCACGGCGCCGATGGTTGTCAAATTGTTGCCGGTGATGATGGCGGTTGGCGGATTTGCCAGTTTGAGCAAGGCTGCCACCGCGTTTTGAGTGGCTTCGAAATTCATGTTCGAAGGCTGCACGAGATCCGCGTCGAAACCGATGCCGTTGCGTTTGAGCCCCAGTCGATAGCCTTCGATGCGCTCCCTGGTGGTGCTGAATCCCGCCTGGGCGCCGAGCATGCCGATTCGCCTGTGGCCAAGTCCCGCAATGTGCGAAACCAGATTGGCGACGGCCTGCTTGTTTTCGACGCCGACATGGTCGAAGGCCGACTCGGCGAACCGGTCGACGAGCACGGTCGGAATGCCGCTCCTTTCCAGATAGCGGACGGTCGCGTTTTCAGGGTCGCCACAGGGGGCCAGAATGATGCCGTCGACCCTTCGCTCCTGCAGCGCCTGCACCACGGCGAGTTCATGACCGGGCTCGTCGCGCGTGTCGGCAAGGAAGACCAGCAAGCCGAGGCGCGCGCACTCGTTCTCGATGGCGCAGATGATGTCGCTGAAATAGGGATTGGTGATCGCCGAAATGGCGATGCCGACATAGTTGCTGACCTTGCGCGCCAGCGATCTTGCCAGCGCGTTCGGCTGGTAGCCGGTCGCGGCGATTGCCTCGTTGACCAGGGCGGTTTTCTCGGGGCTGACGAGACGCGTGCCGTTGATGACATGGGACACGGTGGACGTGGACACCCGGGCGCGGCGCGCAACGTCGCTGATCGTTGCAGCCGCCTTCGCCATCCCGTCACCTCAATCCGGCTTTTGCCTGTCCATGAACCTTGTGCGGATGCCGGTCCGCGCTCCGACTATTCATTGTTGCCGGCTATAATCAATGAGGTTTGTGCCGCTGTCGCCGTCGAAATAGTGGACATGGTCCATGTCGATGGAAAACAGCCGATTTTCCCCAACCTTGGAACGGTCGCTGGGCGGCAGCCGTGCGATGCACCGGTGATCGCCCGCACTGAGGTCGAGAAGAACTTCATGCCCCAGATGCTGGATCACATCGACATCGAAGGCGATGGAATCGGGCTCGGGGACGGCGCCTGGCGGCAGGATGCTGAAATGCTCCGGCCGCACGCCGAGCGTGACCTTCTTTCCCTTGTGGCCGGCAAGTGCCGCACGCCGGTTCTGCGGCGCCGCGATCCGCACTGCGCCGGCCTTGTCCAACAGGGAATTGCCATCGTACAGCAGGCTCAGGAAGTTCATGGCGGGCGATCCGATGAAGCCGGCGACGAACTGGTTGGCTGGCCGATTGTAGACTTCGAGCGGCGCCGCCGCCTGCTGGATCTTGCCGCCATTCATGACGACGATCTTGCTGCCCATGGTCATGGCCTCGGCCTGATCATGCGTGACATAGACGGTCGTGGTGCCGATCTCCTGATGCATCTTGGTCAGGAAACTGCGCGCCTCGATGCGCATCTTGGCGTCGAGGTTGGACAGAGGTTCGTCCATCAGGAACACGCCGGGGCGGCGAACCAGCGCGCGTCCAAGCGCGACGCGTTGCCGCTGGCCGCCGGACAGCGCCTTGGGCAGTCTGTCGAGCAGGTCATCGATACGCAGCCGCTGCGCAACTTGCCGTATCTGCGCATCCATATCGGCTTTCGGGGTTTTCCGGATCTTCATGCCGAAGGCGATGTTGTCGCGGACCGTCATGTGCGGAAACAGCGCATAGGACTGGAACACCATGGCGATGTCGCGGTCCTTCGGCGGCAGCGTGGTAACGTCGCGCGCACCAATGCGCAAAGTGCCGCCGGTGATCGATTCCAGCCCGGCGATCATGTTCAACGTCGTCGTCTTGCCGCAGCCTGACGGTCCCACCAGCACGGTGAATTCGCCATCTTGTATGTCCAGGTTCAGCCCGGACAGCACCGGCACCATCGCATAGCGCTTCTCGACGTCCTTCAGGGACACTTCAGCCATTGCAAATTCCTTGTTGCGAAAAGACCAGGGACATCAGCCCTTCACAGCGCCCGAGAGATTACCGCCCGAGATCTGCCGGTAGGTGAGGATAAACAGGATGACGATCGGCAATTGCGAGATGACGAGACCCGCGGCCGGCAGATTGAAGACGGCGAGGTAGCGGTCGCTGTTCAGTTTCAGCATGCCGACGGTCACCGGAAAATTGTCTTCGCTGTTGAGGAACACCAGCCCGAACACGAATTCCTTCCAGATGGCGATGAAGTTCAGCGTGTAGCCGACCAGAATGCCGGGAACCGACAGCGGCAGGATCACCTTCCAGAAGACCTGGAAATCGGTCGCGCCCTCGACATAGGCGGCCTTCTCGATTTCCGGCGGAATTGTCGTCATGAAGCCACGCAGGATCAGCACCTGCAACGGCATTCCATAGACGCCGTGCACGATGATCAGGCCGATCTTGGTGTCCAGCAGGTGGAATGTGCGCAGCGTGTCGTAGAGCGGGATCAGCACCGTCTGCTGCGGCAGCATCAGGCCGGTCAGCAAAAGGCCGAAGATCCACTTGCGCCCGGGAACATTCATGCGGCTGAGCGCGAATGCGGGAACCAGCGCCAGTGTCACCGCGAGCGCTGAGCCTGCGGTCGCATAGATCAGGCTGTTTCTCAAAAGCGTGCCGAAGCCGAGACCGAACCAGACATCGATATAGGGTTGGATCGTCGGCGACTTGGGCAAGGCGAAAGGCCCTGCCAGGAACTCGGCGTTCGACTTGATCGACGTCATCACGATCAAAAGCAGCGGTCCAAGCCATACGGCCGCCAGGACCAGCATGAGGGCGGTCGCGGCGAGTTTGGGCAGAACCGCAAGGAGACGGCCGCGGCCGGCGGGGTTGATGGCCATATCAGACATCGAAAGCACCTTTCAGCACCTTGCCGAGCAGCAAGGCAGCCAGCGATCCGGCAATCACCAGGATGACGACGCTGAGCGCCGCGCCGTAGCCGAAGCGGGAATTCCAGAAGCTTTCCATGTAGACGAGATAGCCAAGCACGTTGGTCATGCCGAAAGGCGCGCCCTTGGTCAGCATGGCGATCAGGTCGAAGGCGCGCAGCGATTCGAACAGCGTGAGCATGACGATGATCGCGGTGACGGGGCGCAACTGGGGCAGGGCGACGCTGCGGATCATGCGCCAATGCCCGGCGCCCTCGGTGCGGGCGGCGTCGAATGTTTCTTTCGGAACGTCACCGAGCCCGGCGAAGTAGAAGATCATCGGCATGCCGGTGAAGGCCCAACCGGAAATGACCGCCAGTGTGTAGAGCGCGATGCGGTAGTCGCCGAACCATTCATGCACCAGGAAGCCGAGGCCGACAGACCGCAGCAATGTGTCGAAGGCGCCGAACACCGGATTGAGGATCAAAAGGAACATCAGGCCGACCGCGATCAGCGACATGGTCACCGGAAAGAAGACGATCGTGCGCAGCAGCGACGGCGCAAACACCAGGCGCGCCTTCATCACATAGGCGATCAGGAACCCGAGCGAGACCGGGAAAACCAGCGAAACGACCAGCCACTTGGCGTTGTTGATCAGCGCTATGTAGAAATACTTGTCCTGGAACAGGTAGGCGTAGTTGGCGAAGCCGACGAATTTCTTCTGCGGCGCCATGCCGTTCCATTCGAAGAAACTGAGGTAGATCGTGTAGAGGATCGGGTAGCCGATGAAGCAGGCGAACACCAGCAGCGGCACGGCCACGCCGAACACGGTCACGAACACATGCTGGCGGGCGTAGCCGACGAAGGTGCCGTCATCGAAGCGCCTTGCGCTGCTGGCCATGGTGTCGCGCCTTTCGATTGATTCAGGAAATGGTTTTGGCAGCGCCCGCGATGCGGCGTCGCCACCATCCCGGTTCGGGAGAGGATGACTGCCTCTGCAATGAAGCACGTCGTGACGGGCCGGGAGAGGCGCCTTGCACCTCTCCCGGTCCGTTCGCGTTACGACTTCTTGACGCGCGCGGCCTCGTCCTCGGTCAGCTTCATCGCGTCTTCAGGTGACATGGCGCCGGCCAGAACACCCTGGACGCCGTCGAGGAACTTGTCGGAAATCGCCGGCGGTGTGGCATGGTCGACATGCATGAAGGTGAAGGAGCCGGACTCGGCCATCGCCTTGCCAAGGCGCTGCTCCATTTCGCTCAGCCGCGACAGGTCGGAATTGACGTTCGACGGGAAAGGCTTGTCGAGCTCGAGCTTCTTGCTCATAGCTGCGTCGGAGACCATCCAGTCGAGGAACTCCGCCGCCGCATCCTTGTTAGGGCTGTTCGCATGGATCATGATGGTGTCCTCGGCGAAGACCGACATGATCGGCTTCTTGCCCGGGAAAGCCGGCATCGGGAAGAAGTCCATCGGCACGACGCAGCATTGCGGCTGGTCGCCACGGAAGCGGCCGAGATTGAACGAGCCCTGATACCAATGCAGGCCCTTGCCCTGAGTCCACGGCACCATGGCAGGCCCGAGATCGATCGAGTTGAACGACGGCTCGAACATGCCGTCCTGGGCCAGCTTCTGCATCATGGCGGTCACGTCGACGGCGCGCGGGTCGGTCCACGGTATCGTGCCGTTGATCAGCCCGTCATAGACGTCCAGCCCGTGCTTGTTGACCAGGATCGCGGACCACATGAATTGTGAGGGCCACTTCTTTTGGTTGGCCAGCATGAAGGCGGCAAGGCCGGCTTCCTTGCCCTTCTGTGCATTGGCCATCAGCTCATCCCATGTGGTCGGAACCTTGAGGCCGAGCTGTTCGTAGATGTCCTTGCGGTACCAGACCACCGACGCGCTCATCTCCGTCGGCACGAAATGCTTCTTGCCATTGTAGACTGACAGCGCCACGCCGGCCGGGTTCAGCTTCTTGTCCCAGCCATACTTCTCGTAATAGGGCGTCAGATCGGCGGAGAAACCGTTGTCGACGATCTCCTTGCCGCGGCCGCCTTCCCAGGAATAGAAAAGATCAGGCGGATTGCTCGATGACAGCTCGATCGTCTGCTTGGTCTTGTAGGTCTCGCCGTCGACGCTGGCTCCGGTGACATGGACCCGGTCGCCATTCTTCTTGTTCCATTCGTCGATCAGCCAATTGGCGTAGACCTCCGAGGACGGCCATGGCGCCCGGTAGAAATACCTGATTTCGGCGGGCGCGGCCCGCGCCACCTTGACCCCTGACGCCGCCGCCACTGCGGTCGCGCCGAGTGCCGCGGAAGCCTTCATGAAAGTGCGGCGGGACAGTGCATTCTGTTTGATGTTCATCGTTTTCCTCCCGGTTCGATCTGACAATGACAGGCAGCAGCAAGCCGCCGCGAAGCGCGAGCGCGACGCGTGTCGACAGTGACTGTTGCTGACCCTCCGAAGGCGAAGTTGGTGGCGTGGTTTTTCCGTCGCCAAATTCGTCACGGAGATTGAATTAATCTAATCGAAGCGCTTGCGCAAGCGCTTCGATGGTCAATTTCGGATATTTTCGGTTGCCTCCAGCCGGGGTGGTTTGACTGAACTCCGCCTTGCGCGGTCGCAACCTTGCCGACAAGCCGACATGGCTCTCACGACAAGGGGATTGACAGCGACAGAGGATATCATTCTAACGTTATGTTATGACATTACGAATGGAAATATCACATGTGTCTTCTCTGATGAGGCCAAGGCTGCTGGTGCCGCGATGGTGACAGGCTTGGTCGAAAAGAATCGTTGCGATGCGCCGGGGGCAAATCTACGATGCTCGGCTGATGGTCCCCGCGCCGAAAGGCAAGGGGTGAAAAGGGAACACGGTGAGACCCGCAAAGGTCGAGACCGTGGCTGCCCCCGCAACTGTAAGCGGTGAGCAAGATCCGACATGCCACTGGCCGGCAAGGCTGGGAAGGCAGGATTGCGCAACGACCCGCGAGCCAGGAGACCTGCCATCACTGAGTTGACCGGACGGGGTGTGCCGGGAGGAAACGTGGACGTCGGTCTTGCCGGCCGGCTCGCCAACATCCTTCCGTCGCCAGTTTTGGAAAGTGACGGAAGTTGGACGGCGCCATCGATCATCGCATCATCGTGTGCACGCTTTGCCGTGATATCCCAACCGGGGTCAGGTCGGGCGAAAGCCTTTGCGCCGATCTGCGCTCCCGGCTTGCGGCTCACCATGAGCCTGATGTGGCGCATGGCTTCACGATCGAAGGCGTCGAATGCATGGCGGGCTGTGCGCGGCCGCTGACGGTGGCCTTCCAGGCGCCGGGCAAGGCTTCCTATCTTTTCGGCTCCATCGACGCCGAGGCCAAGGCCGGCGATCTCGTGCGATTTGCCAGGCTTTACGCATCGCTCGCCGACGGCTGGTGCAATTCCGGACAACGTCCGCCGCGACTGGCCGGCAAGACTCTGGCCCGCATTCCCGGACCGGCCAAGATTGCGGGCGACAGCCGATGACAATGCCGCTTCTCGAAGCCCGCGACCTCTGCGCGATGGCGAACGGCCGCGATCTGGTCCATGCGGTCAGCCTGTCGGTGGCCTCTGGCGATCGTCTCGCCATCATCGGCCCCAATGGTGCCGGCAAGACCACGCTGCTGCGCATGCTCTCTGGCATGCTCAGGCCAAATGCGGGCGAGGTGAAGCTCGGTGGGCGCCGCCTCGACAGGATCTCGACCGCCGAACGCGCCTTGCACATCGCCGTCGTCGGCCAGACCGACCAGCCGGATCCGCGTCTGGCGGTGATCGACTATGTCGAGCTTGGCCGCGTCCCGCATGCCGGCCTGAGGCGCAGGAGCGAGGAACGCGACATCGTCGTCGACGCGCTGCGCCGGACCGGGCTGTTGCCGCTGCTTGGCCGCAGCATCGGCTCGCTGTCGGGCGGCGAACGCCAGCGCGCCCAGCTGGCGCGCGCCATCGCGCAGCAACCGAAAGTGCTGTTCCTGGACGAGCCGACCAACCATCTCGATCCGCGTGCCCGCGCGGAACTGCTCGAGCTCGTGGCCGGCTTCGGCATGACCGTGATCGCGGCGCTGCATGATCTGGCTCTGGTGGCGCCCTTCGCCACAAGGGTCGCGGTGATGCACGAAGCGCGGCTGCACGCGCTGGCCGCCTCCCGTGAAGCGCTGACCCAAAAACTGATCCGCGAGATTTTCGGCGTCGACGTGTTTCGCCTGCGCCATCCCACCGAAGACCGCGAACTCACGGTCTTCGACGTTCCGAACCGCGCCGCGCCGCCATCCTGATCGAACCCATCCCCCATCCCACACTGTTCAACCCAGGAGCAAAATCCGTGAAACGTCTCGCACTGTCGCTCGTCTTCTCGCTGCTGGCCTCGACAGCCTTCGCCTTCCCGGTCACCGTCGACAGTTGCGGCAAACCGCTGATCTTCGACGCGCCGCCCAAGCGCGCCGTCATCCATGATCTCAACATGGCCGAGATGGCCTTCGCACTGAAGCTGCAGCCATCGATCGTCGGCCTGACCGGCATCACCGGATGGTACAAGGTCGGCCCCGAATTCAAGGCCGAGCAGGGTGCCATCCCGGAACTGGCGCCCAAATATCCGACGCTCGAAAACCTGGTCGCGGTCGAGCCCGATTTCTTCTTCGCCGGCTGGTACTATGGCATGAAGCCGGGCGGCGACGTGACGCCCGACACGCTCGCCCCGCACGGCATCAAGACGCTGGTGCTGACCGAGAGCTGCGTCCATCTCGACAAGAACCGCCCCGCTGCCTCGATGGATCTTCTGTATGGCGACGTCGAAAAGCTCGGCAAAATCTTCGGCAAGGAGGCGGACGCCGAAAAGCTCGTCTCCGGCTGGAAGGCGCAACTGGCTGACATCACCACCAAGGTCGGCAGCGCCAAGGGGACGCGTGTGTTCCTCTATGATTCCGGCGAGGACAAGCCGTTCACCGCCGGAAAATTCGCCATTCCGAGCGCCATGATCACGGCGGCCGGCGGCAACAACATCATGGCCGACATGGATACCAGCTGGGGCAACACAGACTGGGAAACCGTGGCGTCGCGCAACCCGCAATTCCTCATCCTGCTCGACTACCAGGATGGTGGCGGCTACAAGAAACTGCTCGATTTCTTGAAGGCTCATCCGGCAATGAAAGAGACGGACGCGGTCAAGAACGAGCGCTTCGTGGCGCTTCGCTATGCCGAATTGACGCCCGGACCGGCAAACATCGAGGCGATCGCCAAGATCGCCAAGGCGATGCATCCGGAAGCGTTCTGATGCTTCTTGCCCCCGGGCCCGGTGCCCTTTCAGGGCACAAGGCATTCGCGCTGGCGATGGTGGCGGGCACGGTGGCGGTCGTCGCCCTCGTGCTCATGTCGATCGCCTATGGATCGACGCTGATCCCGCTGACCGACGTCATCGCCTCGCTTGGCCATGCCGTCGGGTTGAACGGGCATCAGGTGTCGGGTCCGGTCGGCAAGATCGTCGTTGACCTGCGGCTGCCGCGCACCATCCTGGCGGTCTGCGTCGGCGGCGGCCTCGGTATCACCGGCGCGCTGTTGCAGACGGTGACCCGCAACGATCTCGCCGATCCTTTCCTGTTCGGCCTGTCGTCGGGGGCGGCCGCCGGCGCTGTTTCCGTCATCACCGTCTTCGGCGACAGTTTTGGCATCTGGACCTTGCCGGTCGCCGCCTTCACCGGCGGCATACTGGCCGCCTGCATCGTCCTGCTGCTGGTGGCGCGGGTCAGGGGGCAGGGGCCGGAACGGCTGATCCTCGCCGGCCTTGCCGTCTCCTTCCTGTTCACCGCCTTGACCAACTATCTGGTCTTTGCCGGAGACCAGCGCGCCGCCCATTCGGTGCTGTTCTGGACGATGGGCGGGCTCGGTCTGGCGCGCTGGGACAATGTCTGGCTGGGCGCCTTGGGCGCCGGCACGATCGCGGCCTACGGGCTCTGGAACCACCGCCGGCTAGACGCCTTCCTGGCCGGTGAAAGTGCCGCCGAAAGCCTTGGTGTGCCGGTGGCGCGGATGCGCCGGACGACGTTTCTCGTCGCCGCCTTCTCGACGGCAATTCTCGTCTCGGTAGCCGGCGTCATCGGCTTTGTCGGGCTGATGATCCCGCATCTGTCTCGGCCGCTGGCCGGTCCCTTGCATCTGCGCCTGATCGCCAGCTGCGCGCTGTTCGGCGCGGTGCTGTTGCTGGCAAGCGACCTTCTGGCGCGGACCTTGCTGCCGCCGCAGGAACTGCCGATCGGCATCATCACCAGCTCGCTCGGCGCCTTCTTCGTCGTCACGCTGGTCGTGCGAAACCGGCTCTGACCGGCGGGGTGGAGGCTGCCCGTTCAGACTGTCCAGAAATAGCGCACGATGTGGAAGAAGATCGGGGCGGCGAAGATCAGGCTGTCGGTGCGGTCCATCATGCCGCCATGGCCTTCGATAAGATGGCCCCAGTCCTTGACGCCCTGGTCGCGTTTGATGGCCGAGGCGACCAGCCCGCCCAGAAAACCCATCGAACAGATGACGAAGGCGACAAAAGCCGCCTGCAGCGGCGAGAATGGCGTCACGAACGACAACAGCGCGCCGAGCAGACTCGCCGACACCAGTCCGCCGATCAGGCCTTCCCAGGTTTTCGACGGCGACACGGTCGGCGAGAAACGGTGTTTTCCAAACAGCTTGCCGAAGATGTATTGCAGCACGTCGCTGCCTTGCACGACGATGATCAGGAAGGCGATCAGCAGCAGGTTGCGGCCTTCGAAGCCGGGCACGTCGAGCGTGAGCAGCGCCGGGACATGGCTGACGCAATAGACCGAGATCATCACAGCCCATTGCTGCGCGGCGATCCGCTCGAGGAAGCGTTCGGTGTCGCCATGCAGCGCGGTGATGGCCGGCATCAACAGGAAGCAATAGACCGGAATGAAGATGACGAAGAGGCCGTACCAGGCGGTCCACACCAGCCAATACTGAAACGGGATGATGATGCCGAACATGCCAAGCAGCACCCAATGGTCGCTGCGGCGCGTGTGTGTCAGCGTCACGAATTCGCGCAGCGACGCGAAGGAAATCAGCGCGAACAGGATGGTCAGCCCGTAGCGGCCGAAGAAGAAGGCGACCGTCATCAGCGCCACCATTACCCACCACGCATTGATGCGCTGGGTGAGATTGACCAGCGTCGAACTCAGCGGCTTCGGCGCCCGCGCCGACAGTATGGCGGCGACGATGCTGGCAGTCGTCAGCACCACGAACAGGCCGATGATCAGGATCGAGATGTCGTGGCGCATCAATCGTCTCGTTCGGGACGCGGGTTGAGCGCCAGAAGCGTGGCGTGGGCCCGGTCGAGGAAGGCGCGGCGCTCTTCGCCCGGGGCCACCGTCACCGGCGCGCCGAAGACGACGCGACACAAAAGCGGAACCGGCAGGAACTGGCCCTTGGGCAGCACACGCGACATGTTCTCGATCCAGCACGGGATCAGCTCGACCTCCGGCCGCGCCATCGACAGATTGTAGAGCCCGGAGCGGAAGGGCAGCAGCGGCTCCTCGGTCATGTTGCGGGTGCCTTCGGGAAACAGGATCAGCGAGTGGCCCTGGTCGAGAACCGACAGCATGATCTCGATCGGGTTTTCCTCGGGCTTCGTCCACTGCCGGTTGATGAGCACAGACGACAGCATGTCCTCGGCGATAAAGCGTCGCAGCCGCGACTTTCCCCAATACTCGCCGGCCGCCACGGCATGGGTGATCGCGCGCTCTTTTTCACTCAGGCAGGCCGACAAAAGGATGAAGTCGCCATGGCTGGTGTGGTTGGCGAAATAGATGCGCTGCCGGTCCGAGGGCTGGCTGCCGTTCCAGATCGGGCGCACCCCGGTCACCACCCAGGCCAGCGCCGAGAGTCCGACGGAGGTTACCGTCTGCAGCAGCGTAAAAGTCTTTAATGCAAGCTTGCTCATCGCGGCGCCCAGAATCCGGCCGCCAAAAGCATCGCCACGAACAGGCCAAGGGCTATGCGTTGCCTGGTGAGCAACCGGCGCGTACCGGCCATGCGCTCGTCGAGCGAACGCGTGGCGGGCGGCAGCGGCTTCAGGCGCATGCGCGCCAAGAACTCATCCACCGCGGCGCCGCCGGAAATCTCGTCGTCGTGGCTGGCCATCAGCCGGAACAGCAGCGCATCGAACGCCAGCAGCGCCGATAGCGCCAGCACGGCAACCGCGCTCGCGGCGGCGAGCGACAGGGCGAGGGCCGCATGCCGGGTCTCGAAGGCGCCGCGCGCCGAAGCGGCCAGCGGCGCAAGGATGTTCGCTGCCACGACAACTGCGGCCGGCCACGCGGCCTGCCGCATCAGCATGCGGGCGAAGCGATCGGTGCTTTCCTGGTAGGCATTGCCGGTCATGACGTCGCCCGCTCCACGGCCTCGGCAAGATGGACCGGCCGGCCGGCCGCCGTCAGCATCTCGCGGGCCAGGGCCGGCGTCTTGGCCCTGCCGGTCGCCACCAGCCATTCGGCGACAACGCCGGCACTGCGCTGGAAGCCGAGCGCGCAGCAGACAAGCACCGTGCCTTCGCTGCGCGCTTTCTCCAGCGTGCCGGCTGCCTGTTGCTGCGTCATTTCGGGCGGCGGCAACAGGTCGACCATCGGAAAGCTGATCCAGCGGCACGTCGCTCCCGCCGGCCTTTCAAGTTCGGCGGCGAGGTCGATGACCGTGCCGAAGCCGTTGGCCTCGCTTGCACTGGGAAAGCGCCCGAGAAAGACGCCGTCGGTCACCGCGACCTGCGGCGCAAGATCACGCGTCCATGCCCATATGTTTGTCCTGGCGCCGAGGCGGTAAGGCAAGAGCAGGATGCGGCTGGCGAGCGTGACGCTGCCATCCGCGGATTTCTGGAACACTTTTGCGCCGGATCCGGCATAGGCAAAGGCGACGACGGCCAGCGCCAGGGCCGGCCAAAGCAGGATGAGTGCGACGGCGGAAAGGAAGGCGCCGAGTGCAGCGCCGGCCAACGCAAGGATGGCGCCCAGTGCGTAGAACCGCGCCAGCCGGCGGGCTTTCGCATCGCCGGTCAGCCGGCCGCCTGAAAACGGCAATTCGCCGCCGCGGGGAAACAGCCACAGCGCAAAGAAACCGAGCAGCGCGCCGGTTGGGATGTCGATGAAATGATGTTGCCATGTCGTTAGCACCGAGGTGCCGATCAGGAAGCACCAGCCATGCCAGATCGGCAGGAGAAGGCCACCGAGCCGGTGGCGCCAATGGTCCCAGATGATCACCAGCAGGGCGATATGCAGCGAGGGCGCCTGGTTGAACGGCTTGTCGAAACCGCCAAGCACGGCAAACATGAAGCCCGGCAGGCCGGTCGTTGTCGGCCGCACGAATGTCGCGGTCAGCGGGAACAGGATGAAGCAAGAGACGGCGACGATCTGCGCGGTGAGAAAGCGGCCGGCCAGGCGGTCGACCCCTTGCCGGCTGTCGTTGAGCAGCAGCGACAGGCCGTAGAACAGGTTGATCGACCAGTAGGGCACGATGGTCCAGGCGACGAACGGGATATTGTGTTCCCAGGAGAACACGATGCTGCCGACATCGTCGCGCCGCGACGCCAGCCAGTTGGCGAAGCCATAGGTCAGGTAGAAGAGCGGCGCCAGGAACGCCAGCCACAACGCCGCCCTCACGACCACCCGGCCATAGGGTTCGGCGGCGACGATGGCTGCGGATTGCGAAGCTTCAGGGTCAGTCGGCATGCCTCGGCTGATCCTACAGGCGCCGTGCGACCGAGACGGTGAAGATGCCCCATTGGTCGATGCGCTCGTCGAGCTTTTCGAAACCGGCGGCTTCGACGAGCTGGTCCATTTCGCCTTGCGTGCGCCGGCGCATAACCCAGGCCTGGCCGCCGCGATGCGAGGTCAGGCTGCGTGCGATCATCTCGAGCTGCGGATGCCAGGGCTGGTTGGTGTAGAGGAGCAGGCTGCCCGGCTGCATGGTGCGGGCCAGTCCACCGAGTGAGCGGGCGATCATCGCATTGTCGGAGAACAGTTCGTAAAGGCCGGAGACGATGGCGAGGTCCGGCGCCGGATCGATCGCGGCGAGCATGTCGGCATCGAAAGCGTCGGCGCGCCGGAACGAGACGCTGGCCGGCAATTGCCGATCGGCGATCAGCTTGCGGCCAAGCTCGACATTGAGGTCGGAATAATCCTGCAGGCGCACGCTGGCCGGCTGGTCGGGGCTCTTGACGATCGCATCGAGAACATAGCGGCCGTGGCCGGCGGCGATGTCGAGAATGTGGGCTGGCCGGCCGGCGGCCTTGAGTGTCGACAGCGCCGCGCCGATCAGTTCTTCCAGGTGCAGCTTGCGCTGACGGATGCCGCGCCAGCCGATGGCCTCCAGAAAGATGCGGTCGACAAAGCGGCCAAGCGGCGTCAGCCCCCGCGCTTCGTTTTCATAGACATAGTCCAGCGTCGAGCCGGAATCGAAGCCGGTGGCGACGCCGGCCTTCATGCCCGACGAGACCCAGGCGCCCATGCGGATGGAAGCGCGGCTGAAGGCCCAATAGAGGCCCCTGGGCGATAACAGGTCGAGCGGCGAGGCAAGCCGGTCTGCCTCGTCGCGCGTGTAGCCGGCAATATCCGCCTGCTTGAGGTCAACGGACGCGTCCGGCGTCGTATACTGCCTCGCCAGGAACGGCCGGATCAGGTCGAGGGCCTGCGCCCGGTCGCGCTCGCCCAGCGTGTCGTGGAAGAAACCCGGCAAGACATGGCGTTCCTTGGTCCGGCTGCCGAGATTGACGAAGAATTCGTGCTGCGGGCCGTGGCGCACCACCCAGTCGCTTCCCGAAAGCATAAGCTGCGTCGGCACGGTGATGGCGCGGGCGTCCGCAACGATACGGGCGGCGTGCTGGTAGAGCTCGACCAGGATGTTGGAGGCGATCGGCCGCGTGATCAGCGGATCGCTCTCGAAAGAGGCGATGCGCACGGGGTCATGGGTCAGGAATTTCGCCTTGACGTAGGAGTTGACGAAGAAGCGGCCCTTGAGCTTTTGCCAGAGCGCGATGCCCTCCTTGGCGAAGGGCACGTAGAGCTTGACCGAAAAGGCCGGCGAGGCCAGCACCATGGCGCGCAGTTTCGGCGCGTAGTCGTGCACCCAGGCCGCGGCAAGCACGGCGCCGAAGGACTGCGCGATCAGCGCAATGTCCTGCGTGGCGAAGCCATCCCTGGCGGCGATCTCGCGCATGAAGCAGTCGATGTCGCGCACCAGCGCCGAGAAGGACGGAGCATAGCCGCGTTCGCCGGACGAACGGCCATTGCCGCGCGCGTCCCAGGCGTAGAAAGCGTGGTCCGGCATCTGCAATTCGTCGACGAGATGGGCCATGCGGCCGCCATGTTCGTGGCCGCGATGGAAGAGCACCACCGCGCCCTTGGCCTCCGCGGACGCCGCCGGCCAGAACCGGTAGAAGATTTCTGCCCCGTCATGGCTTTGGAAGACGCGCTCCTGCGCTTGGCGGCCAAGATGTTCCGCAGCCGCTGCGATCGGTCCGTGCATCATGGTTTTTCCCTCTGCCGGCATGGCGAGCCTCAGTGCTCAGCTGGCGCTGCCAATAAGACCAGCGCGTATCCGGTTTATGGCGGTCAGCAGCGAAAGCGTTGCCATGGCCGGAAACACGAGCGCCGCGATGGATGCCGGCCACAGCCCGGCGGCGCACAGGATCGCCACCACGCCCAGCGCCAGCGCCCTGTCGCTCTTGCCGAACGGTCCGGCATAATTGCGTCCGATGCCGGCGGCGATGCCGAGCACACCGGCGAACTCGGTCAGCCCCGCGGTGATGGCGAAGGCGATGACGCCCCATGCGCCGAACAGCGCAAAGGCCGCGAAAGGAAGGATCAGCGCCAGGTCCGAAACGACGTCGCAAATCTCGTTCAGATACATGCCGAGCGTCGAAGCCTGGCCGTGTTCGCGCGCCAGCATGCCATCCACCGCATTGAGCGCCATGCGCACGAACAGCACGACGGGAATGATCAGCAGCGGCCAGCGCCGTTCATGCAGGACCGCGATGGCCGCTCCGGCCGCGATCGACATCAGGGCCGCCAGGATGGTGATGCTGTTGGCGGTGACGCCGATTGCCGCCAGCCGGTTGACCAGCGGCCGCAGTCTTCCCTGGAAAGCCGGCTTGAGCGCGTAAAGCGTCGGCATTGCGTCGATCCCCCGATCCTGACCTGCGGCTGTACATGAATATGTCATACGCGACCAGCGGCTGCAGCGCCCAAACGGGCACTAGCGTCTTGATGCGGCCGGTATTTGAACGCCGCCCGGCGATGCTCGGTCGCCGCGTACCCATCTCGGGCCACGGCTCTTACCAGTTGCTAACCATGATCATGCTGCGCCATTGCCGTGCACATTTGCCGGCTTCCGAGATCACACAGCTGCTTGAATAGTAAGCACGCTTATTATATATACCGCTCATGGTTTCAGATGGCATCGACAGATTGGGATTTTTGATCCACGACGTGCAGCGCCTGATGCGCAAGCGTTTCGAGACGCGTGCCAGTGGGCTTGGCCTGTCTTCGGCGCAATGGCGCCTCATGGTGCGTGTCGCCAAGGAGGAAGGCGTCACCCAGGCCCGGCTTGCCGAACTGCTCGAAATCGAGCCGATCAGCGTCTCGCGCCTTGTCGACCGGATGGAAGAGGGCGGCTGGATCGAGCGCCGCGCCGACGCCGCCGACCGCCGCGTGCGCATGATTTTCCCGACCGCCAAGGCAAGCGCTGCCTATGCCGAGGTCAAGAGCCTCGCCGGCGAAGTCTATGAGGAGTCGCTTGTCGGTGTTTCGCCGGAGGACCGTCGCGTCCTGATCAGGGCGCTCGATGCGATGGCACAGAATCTGGCGGACGGGGATACCTCGGAAAAAGTCGAGCCTACGAAAGGCGCAGCAGCATGAATGCGGTAGCCAAAGTCGACGAAAACGCCGCCAAGGTGGAGATGGAAGCTCCGGCCCAGCCGACTGCTGCTCCCGTCGCGGTCGCTTCTCCCATAGAGCCGGTCCAGGCGCCGAAGAAGAAGCGCCGCATGGGCCGCTTCCTTTTGATGTTTGCCTTGCCGGCGGCGCTGATCATTGGTGGCGGCTATGTCTGGGTGACCGGCGGGCGCTATCAGGAAACGGAAAACGCCAATCTGCAGCAGGCCAAGGTGTCGATCGCCTCGGACACGGCCGGCCGCATCGTCCAGGTTGCGATAGCGGACAATCAGATGGTCAAGCAGGGCGATCTCCTGTTCGCCATCGACCCCGAGCCTTACCGGATCGCGCTTGCCCAGGCCGACGCGGCCGTAGCCGCCGCGCGCCTCAACGTCGAGCAGCTGCGCGCCGCCTACAGCCAGTCGACGGCGCAGGAGAAATCCGCCAGCAGCGAGGTCGACTACGCGCAGTCGCAATATGACCGCGCCGCCGATCTCGCGCAGAAGGGCATCAACGCCAAGTCGTCGCTGGATCAGGCCCGCAACGACCTCGACAAGGCAAAGCAGCAGGTCGCCGTCGCCCAGCAAGGCATCATCAGCGCCAAGGCCGCACTTGGCGGCAACCCCGACATCGAAACCGACAAGCACCCGACCGTGATGGCCGCGCTCGCCGCACGCGACAAGGCCGCCTACGACCTGGCGCAGACCACGGTGAAGGCGCCCGCCGATGGCGTCATCTCCCAGGCCTCGTCCTTCAAGGTCGGCCAGTATGTCGGCTCCGGCACGCCGCTGTTTTCGCTGGTCGAGACCAACGACACCTGGATCGATGCCAATTTCAAGGAAACCCAGCTCACCAACATGAGGCCGGGCCAGAAGGCCGAGATCGTCGTCGATACCTATCCGGGCAAGACATTCGAAGCGACGGTCAAGGCGATCGGTGCGGGAACGGGTGCTGAATTCTCGCTGCTTCCCGCCCAGAACGCCACCGGCAACTGGGTCAAGGTCACGCAGCGCATTCCGGTACGCCTGGAACTGACCGATCCCGACGCCAGGATGGCGCTGCGGACCGGCATGAGCGCCTCTGTCACCGTCGATACCGGCGTTGCCCGCGGTTTTCCCGCAATATTCGGTCACGCCACGGCTGGTGAGGCCGCGCACTAGAATCAGCTGAAGCCCGCGCTGACCAGCGGGCGGAAGCGGGTAGCAGGATTGGTCTGACGGGAGGAGTGTGAAGGATCAGAGCCTGGTTCGAGCCGCGTCGCGGCCTGGCCGAAATCTGAAAATCTTCGACACGGACCCTTCGGTCCTCATGTTTCCGGGCGGCAGGCATCCGCTCATCAGAGACTTTCGATCGATGTAACCCCCACATCGATAATCGCGTCCCACCGCGATGAGGGTCTCTCAACGGAAGGCGTTGCCGCCCGGAAACCCCTATGTACACGTTTTTGTTACCTGCTGGAAGTTCCGCATCATGAGCACGCCAGAACCATTTCGAGAGGTGCCGCATCGCGGCCTGATCACGGTTGCGCTCATGCTGGCGACGATCATGCAGGCGCTCGACACCACGATCGCCAACGTCGCGCTGCCGACCATGACCGGCGATCTCGGTGCCTCTCCCGACAACATCAACTGGGTGCTGACCTCCTACATCGTCGCCGCCGCCATCATGACGCCGGTCACCGGCTGGCTCGCCGACCGCTTCGGCCGCAAGGAGCTGTTCCTGACGACCGTGGTCGGCTTCACCGTCTTCTCCATGCTGTGCGGCCTGGCATGGAGCCTTGAAACCATTGTGCTGTTCCGGCTGATGCAAGGCGTGTTCGGCGCCGCCATCGTGCCGCTGTCGCAGACCTTCCTGCTCGATATCAACCCCAAGGAACGTCACGGCCAGGCCATGGCCATCTGGGGCGCCGGCATCATGCTGGGACCGATCCTGGGCCCGACGCTGGGCGGCTGGCTGACCGACAATTTCAACTGGCGCTGGGTGTTCTTCATCAACCTGCCGGTCGGCATCGTCGCCTTCCTTGGCATGGCCGCCTATCTGCCGGCTGTTGCCCGGCGGGTGCGCAGCTTCGATTTCTTCGGCTTTGCCATGATATCGCTCGGCGTCGGCGCGCTGCAGCTGATGCTGGACCGCGGCGGCGAGGTCGATTGGTTTTCCTCGGTCGAGATATGGATCGAACTCGGTCTGGCCATCACCGGTTTCTGGGTTTTCATCATTCACACGGTGACGGCGGAACATCCCTTTATCGATCCGAAGATTTTCCTCGACCGCAACTTCGTCACCGGCCTGGCCTTCATCTTCATCATGGGTGTGCTCATCCTGGCCTCGATGTCGCTGCTGCCGCCGATGCTGTCGACGATTTTCGGCTATCCGACCATCACCATCGGCATCGTCATAGGTCCGCGCGGTATCGGCACGATGATTTCGATGCTCGTCGTCGGGCGGCTCATGAACAAGATCGACGCCAGAATTCTCGTCGTCATCGGCTTTCTGCTGACCGCGCAGTCGCTCTACACAATGGCGAGCTTCACGCCGCAGATGGATAACTGGCTGATCCTTAGCTCCGGTGTGATTCAGGGCCTGGGTATGGGAATGGTGTTCGTGCCGCTGTCGACAGTTGCCTTCGCCACGCTCGACGCGCGCTACCGCACCGATGCGACCGCGCTGTTCAGCCTGGTGCGCAATCTTGGCTCGTCGATCGGTGTGTCGGTGGTGACGGTGCTCCTGGTGCGCAACACGCAGATCAATCACGCCGAGCTTTCAGCCTTCATCAACCCGTTCAATCCCAATCTCTGGGCGGTCTCGCCGGCGGCTGCGGGCGGCGATCCGATGGCGCTGTCGGAGGTCGATCGCATGGTCAATCTCCAGGCGATGATGATCTCCTATGTCAACGACTTCAAAATCCTGATGGTGATGACGCTGCTAGCCATCCCGTTCGTCTTCCTGCTGCGCAAGCCGAAGGCTGCGCCGGCCGGCGGCGCACCTGCGGCGCATATGGACTAGGCCCTCGGGCCGCCGCCGCGGTGCCTGCGGTCAAATGCGGCTCCCCGACGCCGGGTCGAAGAAATGCACGGTCGACTTTCGCAGGGAAAGCATGACGGTCTCATCCGGTCTCAAAGTGACGCGTTCGCGCAGCACGCAGACGAGTTCGTGGCCCGCCATTTCGACAGAAAGATGCGTCTCCGCGCCGGTCGGCTCGACGACGATTACCCTGGCCGCTGCGCCGGTTGTGCTGTCGATGTGAATGTCTTCCGGACGCACGCCCAGCACGAGGCGCCGCCCTGCGGCTGTGGCAGGAATGGCTGACAGCGGGATGATCGATCCGTCGTCCAGTTCGAGGCCGGGATGAGGATTGTCGCGCGCTGTTCCTTCGATGAAATTCATCGCCGGCGATCCAAGGAATCCGGCGACGAACATATTGACCGGCCGGTCGTACAGGTCGAGCGGCGAGCCGATCTGCTCGATCCTGCCGCCATTGAGCACGACGATCTTGTCGGCCATCGTCATCGCCTCGATCTGGTCGTGTGTGACATAGACGATGGTCGACTTGAGACGCTGGTGCAGCGCCTTGATCTCGGAGCGCATCTGCACGCGCAGCTTGGCGTCGAGGTTGGAGAGCGGCTCGTCGAACAGGAATACCTTGGGATCGCGCACGATGGCGCGGCCCATGGCGACGCGTTGGCGCTGGCCGCCCGACAACTGGCGCGGATAGCGCGCGAGCAGCGGCTGCAGCCCCAGGATCGATGCCGCCGTGTCTACCTTTTCCTTGATCTCGGCTTTCTTGGCGCCGGCGAGTTCGAGGGCGAAACCCATATTCTGCGCGACGGTCATCTGCGGATAGAGCGCATAGTTCTGGAACACCATGGCGATGTCCCGTTCCTTCGGCTGCAGATGATTCACCACTCGCTCGCCGATCGATATCTCGCCGCCCGAGATGGTTTCGAGCCCGGCGATCATGCGCAGCAGCGTCGATTTTCCGCAGCCCGAAGGGCCGACCAGAATGACAAATTCACCGTCCTCAATGTCGACACTGACCCCATGGATCACGGGGGTCGCGCCATAGGACTTCTTCACATCGACGATCTGGACAGAAGACATCTCGTAACCCCGTTTCCTAGAGCCGCGGCCTGACGCGGATGGCTTGATAGGGCTTGCCGGGCAACTCGACCCCGAAAGCAGCGTCCGCCTTGCCCCCACGCACGACCGAGCCATGGCGTGTAGGATGCGGAATCGGCGCCGGCACTTTCGTGGCGGGCGTCACCGTCATGGCCCAAGTGTCGATGATGTCGATGTCGTAGTGGCCATCCTGCAGCGGTAGGCCGGTGGACCAGACGACCGGCTGATGCTCGCCAAGATAGATGTAACGAAGATCGCCGTCTCTGGCGCCGGAGACGCGGCTCCAGGGCCATTCGCTGTTGTGGCCCATCGGCTCCAACCCATTGCTGACGTCCTCTTCGATGAGGTCGCGCAGGAAGCCGATCCGCTTCCACGCCTCGCCGTGAAGCCGGCCGCCCTTGGCCCACCAGATCAGATCCTGGGGGTGCATGTAGGTTTCGCCATGCCCGGCATAGCCGCCGCGCATGACGGTGAGCCAGAAGCGGTGCACCAGTTCTTCGGCACTGATGTTGCCCCATGGGAAGACGATGTTGCCTTCATATTCAGGTTCGTCGTTGACGACCGGCTTGCCGTAGGCGTCGCGCCATTCGGGCGTGCGTTTCACATCCCAGTTCTGGATGCAGACATGGCTGACCCATGGCTTGCGGTGGTCGAAATTCATCGACTGCTCGCCATTGTGGATCGATTTCAGATGTTGGTAGGGGTCGTTTTCCTCGAGGATATGGAAGTAGCGGTCCCACTGCGCCATCGGCTTGGTGTCGAGCAGGAAATCGTACTCGTTGGCCAACGACCACCAGACGTTGCGGTAGGCAGCAAGCCGTGCGGCGAGGTAGGCGACATAGCGGAAATCCTGAGCCGCGCTCATGTTGGCGTAGCCCCAACGGTCATAAGGATGGAAGATGATGATATCGGCTTCGATGCCGAGATCGCGCAACGCGCCGACCTGCGCCTCGAAATGGCGGAATGCAACAGGGTTCGGCCGGTCGAAATCTTTCTTGCCGTCCGGCCTGGCCTCGAAGATCGCGTGCAGCGCCGCATTGGTGTTGAAGGGATAGTCTTTCGGGAAGACACCCATGCGCAGCTTGTTGAAGCGTGCATTCTTCAAGGTCGCCAGCGTCTCGGCCTGCATGTCGAGCGGCTGGTGCGTCCAGGCATAGCAAGTGGTGCCGAAGGGGAAGTAGGGCGTGCCGTCGGCATAGGCGAAATGGAATTTGTTGCGCACGCGCACCGGACCGTGGTTGCCCGCCGATGGTGCCGTTGCCTCGAAGGCGCCGCTCTTGCCCGCCAGTGACGGGATGGTGGAGTGCGTGACGTAACTCCAGCTGCCTTCATTGTCCGGCATGAAACGGATGCGATAGGTGCCGTCGCCATCGTAGAAGCCTGGCACCGCGATGCTGCGGTTCGCTTGCGAAAAGCTGGCGGACAACTCGATCTCGACAAAGGGATTGCCATCCGCAGGCCCCTTCAGTTCGATCTCGAACATGTCCCATTTCTCGACTGTCGTGCCGTCGGTCATGCGTGGTTCCTTGCGTTGCTATTCCTTGACCGCGCCCGATGTCAGCCCCGAGACGAAGTAGCGCTGGAAGATGAGGTAGACGATCGCCGCGGGCAGCACCGTCATGACGATCGCCGCGTTGAGCTGGCCGTAGTCGCGGGCGAACTGGCTCTGGAACGACATCAGGCCGAGCGGCAGCGTCCAGCGATCCGGATCCTGCAGGATGACCAGTGCCATGGCGAATTCGTTCCAGGTGGCGACGAAGTCGAGGATCAGCAGCGCCGCAAGCACCGGCAGCGACACCGGCAGGAAGATGCGCCGGAACACGGTGAAATGCGACGCGCCGTCGATAAGCGCCGCCTCGCTCAGTTCCTTCGGCACGTCTTTGAAGAAACCGTGCAGGATGAACACTTGGTAAGGGACGCCGAAGGCGAGATAGGGCAGGATGATGCCGACATAGGTGTTGATCAGCCCGAAGCTGTTCACCTGCTTGAAGATCGGCGCCAGCATCACCTGGAACGGGATCATCGTGCCGAACACGATGGCAAGGAAGACGACCTTGTGTCCCCGGATCTGGATGCGGCTCAGCGAATAGGCGGCCATGGCCGATATCATCAGCCCGAGTGGCACCTTGATGACGGTGATGATGGTGCTGTTGACGACCGTTGTGCCGAAATCGCCGCGCCGCCAGGCATTGGTAAAATTCTCCCAGGCGATGCTGGTCGGTGGCGAGAACGCGCCGGTCCCCATCACCGTCGCGTTCGATTTCAGCGACGTGAAGATGATGAAGACGAACGGCGCGATCCAGATCATGGCGACGATGATCAGCGTGATCCACAGTGCCACCAGCAGCGGATCCACCCGCTCCGCGCCGGCCTGGCGAAAGGGGCTGGCCACACCGCTCATTGATAGGCCTCGTGCCGCTTGAGCGTCCAGCGCAGGTAGGGGATAACGATGGCGACGGTGATGAGCAGAAGCACGACGGAAATGGCGCTGCCGCGGCCGAAGTCACCGAGTTGCATGGCTTGCGTATAGGCCCACATGGCCAGCATCTGCGTCGATTGCGCCGGTCCGCCGCCGGTCATGCCGTAGACGATGTCGAAGGCTTTCAGCGAGTTGATCAGCGACAGGATCAGGACGATGGTGATGGTGGGCCTCAGCGCCGGCAGCGTCACGTAGCGGAACAGCTGGAAGCGTCCTGCGCCATCGATGCGGGCGGCTTCGATCAGCGTCGGCGAGACCCCTTGCAGCCCGGCCAGGAACAACACCATCGAGAAGCCCGCGACCTCCCAGACATAACCGATGAAGACCGAATAGAGCGCGACGTTGCGGTCGCCCAGCCAATCCTGGATCAGGTTGGGCCATCCGGCCGCGGAGAGCAAACTGTTGAACAACCCGAAGAAAGGGTCGAACATCCAGCGCCACATCGTTGCCACCGCGATCGGCGCGATGATCACGGGCATGTAGAACAGAGCGCGCAGCGGCGAGCGGCCGGGGATGTTCTGGTTGAGGCCGAGCGCCAGCCCAAAGCCGATCAGCGGCGGGAAGACAACTGACAGGAAAGTCCAGATCAGCGTGTTCTTGAAGGCGACCCAGAAGACCGGATCGTCGGCGAGCACGTAGCGGTAGTTGTCGAGCCCCACCCAATGCTTGTCCGCGTTCAGTCCATTCCATTTCATGAAGCTGAGCTGGATGACGTCGATCATCGGGTAGAAGGCAAAGACTGCGTAGGTCAGCACCGCAGGCGCCAGTAGTATCAGTCCCTGCAGGGTCGGATCCTGCAGTTTCCGGCGAAGCTGACCTGACCGGGTCGGCATTCGCGCATGGCGATCGGCGGCGGAAATGTTCACAGCCATGTATCATCCCAGGAGCGGTGCGAAAAAATCGGCTGGCCGGCCCCGGCCTTCGGCTTGTCGGGGCCGGCCATCGCGAGGTTCAATATCAGCTGCGGTTGCCGATGAATTTCTGCAGCTCGGCAGCTGCCGCCTTAGGATCGAGATTGTCGCTGGCAACCTCGTTGATGACCCGGAAATATTCGGTCGTGACATCGAGCGGGAAGGCCTGGTCGCCATTGACGAATGTCGACGGGAACTTGCCGAAAATCTCGATCCATTTCTGGTCGAGCGGTTCGGTGCTCGTGTACTTTACGTTCTTGTTGACCGAGATCGAACCGAAATCGCCAAGGTGCTTTTGCTGCACGTCGGTGGATTCCAGATAGTTCAGGAATTTGGCGGCGATGTCGGGAACTTTGCTCTTGGTCGAAATGTAGTTGTACTCGGCGAAGCCATAGAGGCGGTCGGTGCCGGTCGGGAACGCGAACAGGCCGAAATCGGCTGTGCGGTTTTCGCCCTTGAGCTGTCCCACCAGCCAGTCGCCTTCAAGCATCATGGCGGCCCGATTGCCGAGGAAGAGATTGAACGACTGCGCCTGATCGATGCCCATGAACGGCTTCAGCGTGTAATTCGATGTCCATTTGTGGAACTCCTCGAAGGAGGCCGTGGCGCAGGCCTCGTCAGCCCAGCTCACTCGCATGCTCATCAGCTGGTCATGCTTCTCGACGCCGCATTTGGTTTCCAGGATCATGTCCATGAGACGCATGACGTGCCAGTTGACGGTTCCGCCAAAGGTGATCGCCGGAATGCCGGCGGCTTTGAGCTTCTCTGCGTCGGCGACGAGCTCATCATAGGTCGCGGGGGCAGTGGTGATGCCGGCCTTCTCGAACAGCGCCTTGTTGTAGTAGAGCGCCTCGCCGTGGAATGTGTAGGGTACGCCGTGCCTGCCACCCTCATACTGCTTGGAGAAGGAGAGCGCCGGTGAGAGCAGTTCGTCGTCCCATTTGTATTCGGCGTAGTATTTGTCGAGCGGTAGGCTAAGTCCCGCCTTGACGAATTCGCCGCCAAGGCCGAGGCCGCCCCACATGAAATAGATGTCTGGTCCCTGGTCGGAACCTGAGGCGACGCGTAGCGCCGACTTGTGTTCATCGGTGCCGCGGCCCTCAACCTTGATGGTGACGCCTGGATTGGCGGCCTCGAACTCCTTCACGATGTCAGCCCAGGCCTTGTTTGCGGAATCGTTGGCGAAGGTCAAAGTCCAGACCTTGATCTCCTGGGCCGACGCCGCGCTGGCGACCATCATGGCGATACCGCTCAAAAGCGCTATGCGCCGAATTTTCCTCGACGTTTGCATAGTTTCCTCCTCGTCGGGCTCCCTCAAGATGCACTGAGCCTTCGAAGCCGACCCTAGTTATATTAATCATCATGTCAACTGGTATAATGAGATGAAGAGTGATGCTCGGCATCTGCGGTATCGGCGGCACGCACCGGAACGCAGCCTCTGCAAAGATCGGTGCGGCCGCTTGGTCGGCGGCTACTTGCCCAGGGCCAAGTATCGCAGGTCGGGGTCGCGCCTCTGGCGCATATGGACTAGGACGGACAGGTCGGTTGGTCCTAGCCTATTGCCGAACCCGACTGCATCGTCCCGGCGGGCGACCGTCTGGACGCGAGAATGATGCAGGCGACATTTCCGGTATTCGACCTCAAGCGGTTCGAAGACGCCGGCGCACGAGAGAAAAAGACGCTCGGCGCCGAGGTCGACCGCATCTGCCGCGACACCGGGTTTCTGGCTGTGACCAACCACGGTATTCCGCAAGCGGTGGTCGACGCGGCGTGGTCGAAGGCCCGCGCCTTCTTCGATCTGCCGCCGGAGCAGAAGCAGCGCGCGAAGGCGCCCTACAAGGGCTATCCGTACGGTTATCTCGGCCCCGAACTCGAAGCCTTGGCCAAATCCCGCAACGTCGACACGCCACCCGACCTCAAGGAGAGTTTCAACGGCGGACCGCTCAGCGTGCCGCAAGGCATGTCCGATCCAGAGGCGCTTGCCTTCTGTTATGCGCAAACGATCTGGCCTGAAGAACCGGACGGATTCGTCGACGCCTGGAAAGCCTATTATGCGGCGCTCGAGGATCTGGCGCTGCGCATCATGCGTGTCTTCGCCACGGCGCTTGGCCTGTCTGAAAATCATTTCGACAGCTATCTCGATGCGCCGATCAGCGCGCTGCGGGCGCTCAACTATCCCGAACAGCATGTCGCGCCGAAGCCCGGCCAGATCCGCGCCGGCGCCCACACCGACTATGGCAGCCTGACCATCCTTTTGCCGCAGGCCGGATCGCGCGGCCTTCAGATCATCACGCCGGATGGAGAATGGACCGAGGTGCCGCCGATCCCGGGAGCCTTCATCATCAACATTGGCGACCTGATGGCGCGCTGGACCAACGACCGCTGGGTCTCCACACTGCATCGTGTGGTCAATCCATCGACAGAACAGGGCGGCAGGGACCGGCGCCAGTCGATGGCCTTCTTCCATCAGCCGAACTGGGATGCCGAGATCAAGGTGCTCGACGGCTGCCTTGCCGATGGCGAGGCGCCGAAATACGCACCGGTGCGCTCCGGCCCCTATCTGATGGGAAAATTCAAGGCGACGACGAAGTAATGCATGCCGCCCAAAAGTGTGTGATGCTACCTGCCGAGAACCAGCGACCAATAGCGCAGGTTGGGGTCACGTCCGTCGCGGACATAGGCGAGCCCGAAGCGGCTGAAATCCGCATCGAGTATGTTGCGCCGGTGACCTTGCGAATGCATCCAGATGTCGAACAGTTTTTGCTGGTCGAAGCGGCCTTCGGCGATGTTCTCGGCCGCGGCTCCCCGCACGCCGTTGTCCTTCATGCGCGAGGCAAAATCCTTGCCCCAGCCCGTGGTGTGGCTCATGCGCTCCCGCGATGCCATGTAGCCGGCCTGCTGCAGCGCCGCCTGCTCGAGCTGGGCGTCCGGCGTCAGCGGGCCGAGCCCGGCTGTGGCGCGCAAACCCGCCAGAGTGGCGGTGGCTGAGGAGGAGACGCCTGCGCCTTCGCCCGTCGGGACTGAGACGGTGCTGCAGGCGGAAAGCACGGCAATGGCTGCAAGGCCGGCTACCTTGAGCAACGTGCGCCTGTTCGGATTCGGGATTGGGGAGTTTGCAGTTTTCGCGATCGTCATGCCCACCTGACATAATGGCGATCATGGCTTTTGCCGGGCAGGGCGGTAAAATCTGAGATGGAAATGAGAAGCCAACCGCTCATTTCACAAGGGTGATCAGGCGGCTGGCATACATCTCGCGATTTCCAAACACGGCCGAGCAGTCGGTTTTGATGGATGAGTTTCCGGTCATCTGCACGGTCAAGCCAACAAGCCTCAGACAGTCCCCCTGACCGCTCATATCTGAGTTGCCGGCAAAGGAAATGGCCGCGTCAGGCGCATAGACGAAACCGCTGATCACGGAATTTGCGCCGCCATTCAGCGTCAAGGCCGACGTGTTGCCGCGGTTCTCGAAAATGGTGATGCCGGCGTAGGGACCGCTGGTGGGTGGCGATAGATTCACCTGTTCATTGGCATTTATGGTGATCTGTGAGCCCTCCATGAGGAATAAGGTCACGCCTTGACCGGTCAGGCTGCCGTTGCCGCCGGGTTTCAAGGTGACGCCGCGGAAAATGTAGACGCCCGGATTGAGCGTGATGTTTCCCGACAACGTCTTGTCGCAATAGGTTCCGGGCGACAGCGCATAGGTTTTGCCGTTCGGGACCGGCAGGCACAATGTGTAGGGGGGAGGGACGACATCCGCCAGAGGATCGAAAGACGCATATTGATGTTCGAGCGGGGCTCCGCAGGTGAGATTGGCGCTGGGCGGCAAAAGCCCGGAAGTGCCGCCGACGGTCGAGACGCAACCCGCAGACACCTGCGCGGAACCGCCTCGGCTGACGGCATCGGACGCGTCCGAGTTTGCTGCGATCACGCAGCTGCTCATAGCGACATTGGTCGAGCCCTGCAGGCTTACGGCTGCCGAAGCATGTGGATCGAGCGCCAGCACACAGGCCTGCGCACCGGGGTTCATCTTGACCGTGGCTGAGCGGTGAGCTGGCCAGGGGGCCGCGCCATTGATGAAGCTCGGATGGTTGATGCTGGACGAAAGCGAGATGTAATAGGCGCTCGGGTCGCCGCTGGCGGTTGTCGAAAAAGCGGAGACGCTGTCGGAATATTCCTGCTGGTCGGCCAGGCTCAAATTGGCCGCAAAGAATGTCAGCCCAAGTCCCTGGACATCGCTCGCGGCCATGCTGGGCAGGTACTTCGTACCGACGGCAAGCCCTGCCGCGTCCAGCGAGTTCTGCAATTGCGCGGCGTCGTCACTCGTGCCCGTCAGATCGATCGTGCCGGCCACGACAACCATTATCGGCAGCATCGCTATGGCGGTCGCCATGGCAAAGTTGCCGCGCTTCGAAGGCCAGAAGCCCCTCAATGTGAACATCGTCCGCCGCCAAGGTTTGCAATGCCTAGGTGATACGCTTGGGGTCTCTATGAGTAATTTAAGCAATAACTAAAATGCATGGGTTCTAAAATGAGGCGAGGTGGCTCGCCAAACGAAGGCCGCCCGGCACGCCCAATGAGGGGCAGCAGCCGGAGATGACCGACAACGACTGGTTCCAGCCATTGACGCGGCGACAACCGACGCCAGATCTGCTATCGTCACTCTCGTTCTTGCAGTGGCAGCTACGGGCGGCCTCACCGCGTGACCGCCCCCGACACACGGGAGGATGGTTATGGCCGGCTTTCATGTCATGGCGGACGCGTATGGGATGCATGTGCAGCCCACGGTGCGCCGTATCACCACGACGGACCTCTGGGACGCGCTCAAGCTCGGCGCCGAGGATTTCTGGGCAAAACCGTCTCACTACGTGTTCCTGTGTTTGATCTATCCGATTGTCGGCCTGATCCTCACGCAGTGGAGTTCGGGTTCCAACGCCATTCAACTCGTCTATCCCTTGATGTCGGGCTTTGCCCTGGTCGGGCCTTTTGCCGCGATCGGGCTCTACGAGATCAGCCGCCGGCGCGAGCTGGGCATGAACACGGATTGGCGCCATGCGCTGGATGTGCGCCGGTCCCCGGCGCTGCCGTCGATCGCAGTCATCGGCATCATGCTGTTTGCGCTGTTCCTTTTGTGGCTGTTCACCGCGCAATCAATCTACACCAGCCTGTTCGGCGACCAGCCGCCGGCATCGATCGGCGCCTTCGCCCGCGATGTGCTGACGACCGGCAAGGGCTGGACCCTGATTCTGCTTGGCAACGCGGCCGGGTTCGTCTTTGCCGTGGTGGTGCTCGCCACGACGGTGATCGCCTTTCCGCTGCTGCTTGACCGTGATGTCGGTGCCGTCTCGGCAATCGAAACCTCGGCCCGGGCGGTGATGGCAAACCCGCTGCAGATGGCGCTGTGGGGGCTGCTGGTTGCAGTGCTTCTGGTGATCGGCTCCATCCCGCTGTTTGCCGGGCTGGCGGTGGTCATGCCGATCCTGGGCCACGCCACCTGGCACCTCTACCGAAAGGTAGTCGAGCCGGCGCAGATCCGCCCGATCCGCCGGCCGATGTAGACCAGAGCATGGCCCCCGAACGTGGGAACCGGTTTTGGGATCATGCTCTGCCGGAAGGGCTCAGCGCTGGGCGTCGGTCGCCATCTTCAGCGCCAGCGCCGTCAGCACCCCTCCCATCATCCAGCGCTGGATGACCAGCCACAATGGCCGCCCGGCAAGGAAGGTGGCGATCGAGCCGGCCGTCACCGCGATGATGGCATTGACGGTCAGGCTTATTGAGATCTGCGTCGCGCCCAGAACCAAGAGCTGCGACAGGACATGGCCTTTGCCGATGCTGATGAATTGCGGCAGGAGCGACAGATAGAGCACCGCTACCTTGGGGTTGAGCAGATTGGTCATCAGCCCCATGGCGAATAGCTTGCGCGGCCGGTCTTTCGGCAGGTCGCGCACCTGGAACGGTGAGCGGCCGCCAGGCTTCACGGCCTGCCAGGCAAGCCACAAGAGATAGAGCACGCCGGCAAAGCGCAGTGCGTCATAGGCATAGGGCACGGCGAGCAGCAGCGCCGTAATGCCGAACGCCGCCGACACCACATAGAACAGGAAGCCCACCGCGACCCCGCCAAGCGAGATCAGTCCGGCCTTCGGCCCTTGCGACAGCGAGCGTGAGATCAGGTAGATCATGTTCGGGCCTGGCGTCAGCACCATGCCAAGGCAGACCAGCGCGAAGGCGATATGATTGGCGGTATCGGGCATTGTTCGTCCCCTAAGCGTGCCGCGATGGACGCACGATCCCGCGAGCGGGTGATATGTGCCTGTCGCGGCAGGCACCCGCAAGGGCTTGGCGGCGCCAGGCGTTGCGCCAGAAAATCACAAGCCTGTCATCGACATGCCAATTCCCCGTCTTAAGGACGAGCCGGAGTTGGCGTTTCATTTCATGCGGTCTATGCCTGCAATGCCCGGGAGTTCATCGTGACCACGAACAAAGCCATCAAACTTGCGGTGATCGGACGTGGTCTGATCGGCTCGGCGGCTGCGCGACATTTGTCCAAAATGGGCCATGATGTTGCACTGATCGGGCCCGATGAGCCGACCGATTATCCGCACCATGGCGGTGTCTTTGGAAGCCACTACGATGAGGGCCGTATCACGCGGGTTTTCGACGCCCATCCATTCTGGCGGCAGGCCAACAGCGCTGCGATTTCTCGCTACGGCGAGATTTCCGCGGAGAGCGGTGTGGAATTCTACCGGGAAGTCGGCGTGCTTCATGTCGGCCCTCGCGAAAGCACTGATATCGCCTCGGTTGGCAAAATAGCCGCCGAGGCTGGCATTCGCTGTGAAGCCTATGATGATACTGCGCTCGCGGAGCGATTTCCGTTTCTGAAATCGACGGCGGGAATGCGCGGATATTTCGAGCCGCGCAATGCCGGACACATCAGCCCGCGCCGCCTGGTCCGGGCGCAGACGATTGCGGCGGAGCGCGCCGGGGCTCGCATCATCGACGAACCTGTCCTGGGGATTTCGGAAAGCGGCTCCGGTGTGACGATCCGGACGCGATCGGGCAGTGTCGAGGCCGAGCGTGTTCTTGTCGCGGCAGGCGGGCATACCCAGTCACTGCTCGGTCAATCCCTGGGCTTTACGGTCTATGGGCGTACCGTGGCGATGTTTCGGCTCGGTGCGGGGGAGGTTCAACGCCTGGCCGGAATGCCGTCGATGCGTTGTTTCGGACCCAAGGGCGAGGATCCCTATATTCTGCCGCCGATCCCCTATCCGGACGGGCAAACCTGGTTGAAGCTCGGCGGCGACCCGGTCGATCTGCCGCTCGAAAGCGAGGCGGATATCAAGGACTGGTTCAAATCGGGCGGGTCGATCGAGGTTGCCGATGGGCTTCAAAAGCAGATCCTTGAGCGTATTCGCGACCTCGATTTCGAAGAACGCCGGGTCGTGCCTTGCATGACCACCTTTGGCGACTCGGGCTTGCCTTGCATCCGGCCGCTTTCGCAGCGTGTAGCGGTTGCATTCGGCTGCTATGGCAAGAGTGCGAAATGTTCGGACGAATTGGGCCGGTTGGGCGGCATGGCGCTGCTCGGCGAGATCAGAGCCGAGCTCGCACCCAAGAACGTGTTCAGCGCCGCTTCCTAGCCGACCACCCGCAGGTTCGACAGTTCGTTGCCGATTTCCTTGAAGTCGTTCGACAGGCTGGCGCCGGTCGCATTCCAGAACAGCTTGGCCGGCTTGGTCGGATCCGTCGCGTCCTTGCGGAAGCGCGAGTCCGACGAGCAGGATTTCAGCGCATCGATCGCCAGCTTGTCGCTTGCCTTGGTCGTCGACAGGTCGAGCGCCACCGTCATCACCATGATGTTGGCTGCCTTGGCGTTGTTGCAGAGCGTTACCATCTGCTCGTTGAGCGCGTTGGTGTAATTGCCGTTCGAATAGTCGAACTGACCAATGGCGCTCGATGTGCCCATGAACATGCGGCCGACCGTGGTGCCGTTGTAGCCGGGGTTGAGATAGCCGTAGGACGCATAGGTCGATTTCGAATTGGCGGGATCTGAATAGCCCAGCGAAGACGGTGTGTAGTAGGTGTTGGCGCCGTCGGTCAGCACGATCACCACCTTGTCGTTGCCTTTCTCGGTTTCCGCGCGCCCTTGCGTGAACGGCTCGCCACTCGAAACCACCCGCCAGCCCCACGCCAGGCCCTCGGGAACATTGGTGCCGCCATTTGGCTGCATGAGGTCGATCGCGGCCTTGATCGCGGTGGCCCCATCGGTGACGCTGACATCGGTCAGCGGCGTGATCGGGTTGGTGGTGCAGCTGTAGTTCGGGCCATTGCCAGAGGGTAGCGCCGGCGCATCTATTGGCCGCGGCTGGAAATATTTGGCCATATTGCGCAGCCGCGATTGACCGGTGCTGCTCGAAGGATCGTCGTTCCACCAGCTGTTCACCGCGCCGTAGGTCACCGGGGCGGCTTCGTCGGGGTCTTGGGTGAGCTTCCAGTGATTGCCGGGCTCGTCGGGAGCGAACATCGGCACGAACATCGTTGCCGGATCGCCGACGCCTATGCCGGTGTTCGCCGAACCCCCGGATGGCGGGGTGTCGTTGACATTGTAGGGGTAGGGCCGGGCCTCCACGCAGCCCTGCCAGCTGGCAAATGGACCGTAGGAATCGATGTAGTCATATTCGTCGTGGCTGCGTTTGCAGGTGTTGTTCGAATTGTACTCGTCGCAAACCACCCGCTTGCTGTTGACGACACGCTCGTGGTTGGTGACGACCTTCATGTCCCGATACAGCGAAAACCGGGTCAGCATCTGGCCTTCCTCGGTGCCCCAGCCAGTGCCGCGCTTGTACCAGATACCGTTGGTCTGCTGGGCGTATTTGTTGGCCGCATTCAGCGTCGACCAGTCGAAATTCTCGTTCGACACCGGCGACAGGCCCTCGGTGTCCATCCACGACGCGTTGCCATTGCCGGGGCCGACATTGACCGAAGCGGCAAAGGGCACGAGGCCGAACTGCACCGGCTTGTCGACCTGCTTGATCATAACCGCCTGCTGGGCCAGCGTGTCGACCAGCTGCTTCGACGCAGTCTTGAGAAGATCGATGCGCTTTTGTCCAGAGCCGGTGCCGAGTGTGGTCATCGATCCGGAATTGTCGAGCACCAGGGCAACTTCCAACGTGTTCTTCAGCCGCACCTGGGAGGTGATGTTGAAGCTGATCCTCTGGTTCGCATCGGTCGCGGATTTGCCGACCATCTGGGCGAAGGCGGGATAGAAATAGGGCTTGTAGGCAAGCTGCGCCGTCATCGTGAGCAGGCCACCGCCGCTGGTGTTGCTCGGCAAGGTGACGTTGAGCGTCGTGCTGGCGGGATCGACATCGTTCAGGTTGGCATTGAAGAAATCGAGCGCATAGGCTCTCAACTGGTCGTCGGTCGCACCTTCCGTCAGCCGGCGCGCCGTGGCGAAGTTGGCGGCGTCGAGCGCATTCGTCACCATCTGCTTTTCGCGGTTCATTTCGGTGAAGTCGACCGCGATCGCCAGGCCGCCCATCAACGGCACCATCGCCACGACTGTCATAAGAGCATAGTTGCCGCGTCTGTCGCGGCGGAACTGGCGCCAGATTTCATGCATGTCTTGCAGCGGCCCCCGCCGGCGGATTCTCGATTGGCGCCAGCTTTTCACAAAACGCTGAAGGGCCGGTTTGGGAAACCGCTCTATTGCTCGGTCGGCGCTTCACCAACCGCTAACCATCCAACGGCCGCGGCCCTGATGCCGTCCAGAAAAACGTCTGCCGACGCAGGACTTGGGCATATCGGGCTGACAAATAACAGGGATAAGGCGGAGCTCATGGTCGTCCAGTCCAACTCTCATTGATCAATTGACGAGACCGTCAGGTGAAAGCTGGTGACAGCATGGATCGGTTCGGATAATTCGAACCCGCTGTGGCGAACCGTCGGCCGCGGCGCTCGCAACGCTCATATTGAAGGACACGGCATGGCGGATTCGCCTGAAATCGTCGGCTCGCTCGAAGACGTCTCGAAAGCCTATTCGGCAATTCTTTGCGATGTCTGGGGTGTCGTGCACAACGGCGAATGGCATTTTCCCGCGGCCGCGGCGGCGCTGGCCAAGGCGAGGGCAGCCGGTATTCCCGTTGTCCTCATCACCAACTCGCCCCGCCGCAACGCCGATGTCGTGGCTCAGATGAGCGCAATCGGCGTTCCGCCGTCAGCCTACGACCGTGTGGTGACCTCGGGCGACGTGACCCGTGACCTGATCGCGGAGGGCCCACGCAAGGTTTTCCACATCGGCGCCGACCGCGACCTGACCCTCTATGACGGCCTCGATGTCGATCTCGTCGAGGAATTCGAGGCCGCCGGCGTTGTCTGCACCGGGCTGTTCAACGACGAGGTCGAGAAGCCTGAGGATTATGCGGAAATGCTGCGCCGATTGCGGGCCAGGAACCTGCCGTTCATCTGCGCCAACCCCGATATCATGGTGGAGCGCGGCGAACGGATCATCTGGTGCGCCGGTGCCCTGGCGCGCGACTATGCCCAGCTCGGCGGCCGCACGCTGATCGCCGGAAAGCCCTACGCGCCTGTATATGACGTGGCGATGAAGGAGGTGGCGGAGCTGCTTGGCCGGCCGGTTGAACGTTCTCGGATATTGGCCATCGGCGACGGGATGATGACCGATGTGAAGGGCGCGGCCGACAATGGTTTCGACGTTCTCTATGTCTCCGGCGGCATTCATGCCCGCGACTACGGCGATGCATCCCGGCCGGATCCGGCAAAGCTCGGGCTCTTCCTGGAACGGCACGGCTATCGTCCGGTGGCCGTCATGGTCAGACTGCAGTAGGTGGCAATGGTAGCCTTCCAGCATCTCTCGGCAACCGCGCCGCTGCCCGCCGATGTGCGTGGCGGCGTTGTCGCGATCGGCAATTTCGATGGCGTCCACCGTGGTCATCAGGCGGTGCTCGAACGGGCGCTGGCCGAGGCTGTGCGGCGTGACGTGCCGGCCCTGGTGCTGAGCTTCGAACCGCATCCGCGAAAGGTCTTCAGGCCTGACATGCCGTTGTTCGTGCTGACGCCGCCGCCGATGAAGGCGCGGCTCTTGTCGTTGCTGGGCTTTGCCGCGCTCGTCGAGCAGCCGTTCACGCGCGACTTCGCCGCGCTGTCGGCGGAAGCGTTCATCACCGACGTGCTGGAGAGGACGCTCGGTATCACCCACGCTGTGACTGGTTTCGATTTCCATTTCGGCAAGGACCGCCAGGGCGGACCGGCTTATCTGATGGCAGCCGGCGAACGCCATGGCTTTGGCGTCACGCTTGTCGACGCCTTTCGCGACGAGGGCGCCGAGGTGGTTTCATCGAGCCGGATCCGGGCCTTGCTCTGCGATGGCGAGGTGAGCGAGGCCGCCGGTCTGCTCGGCTATCGCTTCACGGTGGAGAGCGAGGTCGTCGGCGGCCAGCAACTCGGACGGACGCTCGGCTTTCCCACGGCGAATATGCGGCTTCCCGCGGAAGCCACCCTCAAGGAAGGGATCTATGCCGTCCGCTTCCGGCGCGCCGACGGCACGTTGCATGACGGCGTCGCCTCCTTCGGCCGCCGCCCGACCGTTGACGACAATGGCGCACCGCTTCTGGAAACCTTCGTCTTCGATTTTTCCGGCGATCTCTATGGCGAGACCTGTGAGGTCTCGTTCTTCGGCTTCCTGCGCAGCGAGATCAAATTCGACGGGCTCGATGCCTTGGTGGTGCAGATGAAGCGCGATGAAGCCGAAGCACGCGCGCTGCTTGCCAGCGTCAAGCCGCTATCCGGTCTGGACGCTTCGGTGGCGTTCTGAGCTACTTCTTCAGCGCAAGGCCGACCGCGATGAAGGTCCAGCCCTGGAAGATCAGGTCGATCGCCAGGAACAATCCGAGCACCCATAGGCTGTTGACCGGCCAACCCATGGCGATGATTAAGCCAGCAACCACGCTGATGATACCCGCCGCGACGATCCAGCCCCAGCCCTGTTGCGGGCGGTGACTGTAGCCGACCCAGACCCGCAGCGCGCCGGAAGCGACGAGCGCAACGGCCAGCAGGAAGGTCAGCACCGCCGAGGCCAGCAGCGGATTGTCGAAAGCGAAAAATCCGGCGACCGCGTAAAGCAGTCCGCTGAGCAGCCAGTAGAAGAAGCGGCCCCAGGTTTTGACCCCGAAAGCATGCATGATCTCGATGATGCCGGCCACCAGCATCAGCCAGCCGACGACATAGACGGAAGCCACCGTGGCGATGAACAGATTGCCGAAGGCAATGCCGCCGAGGATCAGCAGCAACACGCCCAGACCGACGAACCATCCCCATTTTGCTCGGGTCTCCCCGATCGCGTTCTTCAGTGTATCGCCGTGCAAGGTCATGTCGCCACCTCCGTCGAGGACCGCCAGCATGCAACGAAGTTAGCTCCGGTGCCTGTCCGCGTCCAGCCGGGGCGGCCCGATGGTGCAGCCAATTCGAGGCGGATGTCTCGGCCTTAAATCAAATTTTACCAAAGCCTCGTCAAAGCTGTCACCGAAGGACAGTTGTATCGTGTTAGTGGAGTGGCCATGAGTCCGGTCGGGAAGATTTCTGCAGCCTTGGCTACTTTAATGCTGGCCACGTCAGGCGCGGCCGAGGCCGGCGACGGCGCTTTCGGCTGGCTATCCGGCGACTGGTATCTGACGGTTGGCGCCACTGGCCTGATCGCGCCCAATTTCGAGGGCGGCAAGCAATACATGCTGAGTGCCCAGCCCATCATCTCCTTGGGCAAGGCGGGCCTCCAGGCACGCTTCACCTCGCGCAACGACAACATTTCGCTGGCGCTGGTCGATGACGGCAGCGTCCGCGCCGGCCTGACCGGCAAGTTCCTGTTCTCACGCGATGACGGCAATGCCGACGAGCTCAAGGGTCTCGATCCGGTCCGCTGGGGCGGCGAAGTCGGCGGCTTCTTCGAATTCTACCCGACGGACTGGATGCGCGCGCGCGCCGAGTTGCGGCATGGCATCCGTGCCCATAACGGCTTTGTCGCCGATATCGCCGCCGACGCCTTCTATGATGTGACGCCAACCGTCAGGATTTCGGGTGGTCCGCGCGTGTCCTTTGCCTCGGCCAACTATTTCGACGCTTATTATGGCGTCAACGCACAGGAAGCCGTGGCCTCGGGCCTGAGCCAATACAATCCCGGTAGCGGCCTGAAATCCGTCGGTCTCGGCGGCGCGGTGACCTGGAAGGTGACCGATCCGATGACCGCCAGCCTGTTTGGCGAATATTCACGCCTGGAAGGCCCGGCGGCCGATTCCAGCCTGGTCAGGGAGCGCGGCGACCGCAACCAGTTCATGGTCGGTGTGTCGACCACCTATCGCTTCGACTTCAAGATGTAAGCGAATCGAACGAGACGCTTTATTCCTGCGCCTATCTCCGCTAAAAGCCACGCCATGATGAGCTTTTCGCGCCTTTTCGCGATCGCGATACGAATTACTGGCCCGGTGTTCCGGGTGGCCTGAGCGCCGCCGGAGCCGCCGGGAGTTTCGCGCGCGCCCTCGCGCTTTTTCCAGATCATCGACGCATATCGCCCAAAAGTGGGTCCGGTTTTGGGAAAACGATATGCGTCAACCAAAGACTTCAACGCCCGGGCTTTGTGCCGACGGGTTACCCAGATGGCAGATCAATGACCGACACTGTTGAAACGATCGACTATTCCAAGACGCTTTACCTGCCGCAGACGGATTTCCCGATGCGCGCCGGCTTGCCCGAGAAGGAACCAGTGCTGGTCAAGCGCTGGCAGGACATGGACCTCTACCGCAAGCTGCGCGAGAGTGCCGCCGGCCGCACGAAATATGTGCTGCATGACGGCCCGCCCTACGCCAACGGCAACATCCATATCGGCCATGCGCTGAACAAGATCCTCAAGGATGTCATCACCCGCTCGTTCCAGATGCGCGGCTATGATTCCAACTATGTGCCCGGCTGGGACTGCCACGGCCTGCCAATCGAATGGAAGATCGAGGAGCAGTACCGCGCCAAGGGCAAGAACAAGGACGAGGTGCCGGTCAACGAGTTCCGCAAGGAATGCCGTGAATTCGCCGCGCACTGGATCTCGGTGCAGGGCGGCGAGTTCCAGCGGCTCGGCGTCATCGGCGACTTCAAGAACCCCTATACGACGATGGCCTTCCACGCGGAGTCGCGCATCGCCGGCGAATTGCTGAAATTCGCCATGTCGGGCCAGCTCTATCGCGGCTCGAAGCCGGTGATGTGGAGCGTCGTCGAGCGCACCGCATTGGCCGAGGCCGAGATCGAGTACCAGGACTATGAGTCCGATACGATCTGGGCGAAGTTTCCGGTGGCCAATCTCGTCGTTGCCAGTGTCGTGGATGGGCAGCCGGCGGAACTCAATCCGGACCTGAGCGGGCGGTCGCTGGATTTGCTGGATGCCCATGTCGTCATCTGGACGACGACGCCGTGGACCATCCCGGGCAACCGCGCCGTCAGCTATTCGCCGCGCGTCGCCTATGGGCTGTACGAGGTGACGGCGGCCGAGAATGCGTTTGGCCCGCAGCCGGGTGAGAAGCTGATCTTCGCCGACGCCCTTGCCGAGGACAGCCAGGCCAAGGCCAAGGTCACCTTGAAGCGCCTTCACGGCGTCAGCGCCGAACAGCTTGGAAATCTTGTGCTTTCGCACCCCTTCAAGGGTCTCGGCGGCGGCTACGAGTTCCCGGTGCCGATGATCGCGGGCGATCACGTGACCGACGATGCCGGTACCGGCTTCGTCCACACCGCGCCCAGCCATGGCCGCGAGGATTTCGACGCCTGGATGGACGCGGCGCCCCAATTGCGCGCACGTGGCGTTGATACCGTGATCCCCTTCACGGTCGACGATGCCGGCTTCTTCACCAAGGAGGCACCGGGCTTCGGGCCGGACCGCGAGGGCGGGGCCGCGCGTGTCATTGACGACAACGGCAAGAAGGGCAACGCCAACCAGGCGGTCATCGACGAGCTGATCAAGCGCAACGCGCTGTTCGCGCGCGGCCGCCTGAAGCACAGCTACCCGCATTCCTGGCGGTCGAAGAAGCCGGTCATCTTCCGCAACACGCCGCAATGGTTCGTCTACATGGACAAGGACCTCGGCGACGGCACGACGCTGCGCAGCCGCGCCTTGAAGGCCATCGACGACACGCGCTTCGTGCCGGCCGCCGGCCAGAACCGCATCCGCGCCATGATCGAGGAGCGCCCCGACTGGGTGCTGTCGCGCCAGCGCGCCTGGGGTGTGCCGATCGCCGTCTTCGCCGATGAGGACGGCAACGTGCTGAAGGACGAGGCGGTCAACCAACGTATCATGGACGCCTTCGAGGAAGAGGGCGCCGATGCCTGGTTCGCGGCGAACGCCAAGGAACGCTTCCTCGGCAACCATGATGCTTCCAAATGGAAGCAGGTGATGGACATCCTCGACGTCTGGTTCGATTCGGGCTCGACCCATGTCTTTACGCTGGAGGATCGGCCCGACCTGAAGTGGCCGGCCGACGTCTATCTCGAAGGCTCCGACCAGCATCGCGGCTGGTTCCACTCCTCGCTGCTCGAAAGCTGCGGCACCAGGGGCGGGGCGCCTTACGACACCGTCGTCACCCACGGCTTCACCATGGACGAAGACGGACGCAAGATGTCGAAGTCGCTTGGCAACACGGTGGTGCCGCAGGACGTCATCAAGCAGTCCGGCGCCGACATCCTGCGCCTGTGGGTGGTGACGACGGACTATTGGGAAGATCAGCGGCTCGGCAAGAACGTGCTGCAGACCAACATCGACGCCTACCGCAAACTGCGCAACACCATCCGCTGGATGCTGGGCACGCTCGCCCATGACGATGGCGAGACCGTGCCGCTGGAAGCGATGCCGGAGCTGGAGCGGCTGATGCTGCATCGGCTGGCCGAACTCGATGAGGTGGTGCGCCAGGGCTACGATGCCTTCGAGTTCAAGCGCGTCACCCGCGCGCTCATCGATTTCATGGTGGTCGAGCTGTCGGCCTTCTATTTCGACATCCGCAAGGACGCGCTCTACTGCGACGCACCGTCGAGCGTGAAACGCAAGGCCTCGGTTCAGGTGGTGCGCCATCTGTTCGAATGTCTGGTGAAATGGCTGGCGCCGATGCTGCCCTTCACCATGGAAGAGGCCTGGCTCGACCGGCATCCCGATGCCGTGTCGGTGCATCTCGACCAGTTTCCGGAAATCCCGGCGGGCTGGAAGAATGAGGCGCTGGCGGAAAAATGGCGCAAGGTCAGGCAGGTGCGCCGCGTCGTCACCGGCGCGCTCGAGATTGCGCGTGCCCAGAAGGTGATCGGCTCCTCGCTGGAGGCGGTGCCGGTCGTCACCATCAACGACGCGACGCTCGAGGCAGCGATAGCGGACGTCGACATGGCCGAGATGGCGATCACCAGCGATCTCGTCATTGTCCGAGGCAAGGTGCCGGAAGGCGCCTTCACGCTCGACGATGTCAAGGGCGTCGCCGTTGTTGTCGAGAAGGCGGAGGACCGCGGCCTGGTCAAATGCGCGCGTTCCTGGCGCTACACGGCCGATGTCGGACAGGATCCTGCATTTCCCGATGTCTCGGCGCGCGACGCCGCCGTGCTGCATGAGCTGAAGGCGCTCAGCCGGCTTTAGGTGCATGTCGTCCAAAAGCATGCCCTCGGGGCCTGACCCTAGGGTGTGCCGCGGTTTTAGGAAAACGACATCCACCCGATCAATAGTGCACAAATGCCACGCCGGGCGGTGCAAATCCGCCCGTGCGTTGCCCTTAACGAGTGGTTGAGGTAAACACGCGAAACTCCGGAAGACAAATTGTCGCCGGATTTCCGTCGCAAGTGCTTGGACGATGGGGATCGGTCATAAGACCGGTGGCGATCGAGAGGCTGTCTAGAGTGGGACTTTTTGGCATGACCGAGAGATATAACGCGCGCCTTGCGCTGCTGGCGCCGCTTTTCGCATCGGGCCTTGCTTTATCCGGCTGCATGGGTTCTCCGACCTACGGAACCGATAAGACCGCGGCCGAACAGCTGGCCGGCGATCTCACCGGCGCCGTTTCCTTCGCGCCCAAACACAAGGACCCGATCGACTACAAGCCGCGCCCCACCTTGGTGAAGCCAGCTCCCGGACAGAAGGACGCGCTGCCTGCACCGCAGGAAAGCATCGAAACGGCAAGCGCCGAATGGCCCGAATCGCCCGAGCAGCGCCGCGCGCGGCTGCGCGCTGACGCCACGGCCCACCAGAATGATCCGAGCTATCAGGCTGAGATCGTCGATGATGTGCAGACCGATCCGGCCTCGGTGAAAAAGGCGATGGCGGATTCAGGCTCCAGCCACCCGCCGGCATGGACGCCCGCGGACTCCGACAAGGGCCGCGCCGCCGAAATCCAGCGTCGTCTTGCAGAGGGCAAACAGGGCGATCCCAACACCCGCAAATACCTGAGCGAACCACCCTTGGCCTACCGTGTCGCGTCCGACACAGCGCCGCAGAACGAACTCGGCGAGGACGAATACAAGAAGGAGCGCCGCCTGAAGAAGCAGGCGGAAGGCAAGAAGGGCTGGTTTGACTGGTTGCCGTCCCTCTAAGAACGGCCACGCCGCCCCCTTACGGAGGGGCATGGCGTGGTTCAGTCACGACGTTCCTTGAAAAAATCCTTCAGCAGCAGGGCCGCTTCGGTCTCGCCCATGCCCGGATAGACGTCTGGCGTATGGTGGCAAGTCGGCGAGGCGAAGAAGCGTACGCCATTGACGACCGCACCGCCCTTTTCGTCGGCGGCGCCGAAGTAAAGCCGGCGCAACCTGGCGAAGGAAATGGCGCCGGCACACATCGCGCAAGGCTCCAGCGTCACATAGAGATCGTGGCCGGTGAGCCGTTCGGCCGAGAGTTTCCCACAGGCTTCGCGGATCACCAACATCTCGGCATGCGCCGTCGGATCGGCAAGCTCGCGGGTGCGGTTGCCGGCTTTTGCAAGGACCGTGCTGCCGCTGGCGATGACGGCGCCGACCGGCACTTCGCCGCGCAAGCCAGCCGCTTCGGCCTCTTTTAGCGCCAGCGCCATGAAATCCGGCCGCTTCACGCTGGTTCCATTCCTATTATCTCCTCGCCACTCCAGGCTTTTGGTTTTCGTTTGTCTTTTCGGGAAAACCAGTCTCCACTTTTCGCTGACAAACTCTGATGATCCTGTTTTTCAGGGAAAACCGGTTTCCACTTTTCCCTGACAAACTCTGGCGATCCTGTTATTGAGCGCATCAACCCGAAAATCGGACTCGATTTTCGGAAATGATCATGCGCCAAATCAAAGTGCACCAGCGTTCGTTGCGCGCCCGAAAGGATGCGCCACGCTGTAGCAGCGCAAACGGACAAAGGCCACATGGACGACAACGACAAGAAATCTCCGCGCCAAAAAGGCCCGGGCAAGAAACCTGCGGCTCCGCGAGGCGGCGGCAAGCCATCCTTCGGCGCCAAGAAACCTTACGCGCCGCGCGGCGATCGGCCGATGGCCGCCGAGGGCGAACGCCCAAAGCGCGACTTCAAGGGCGGCGACAAGCCGTTCAGCAAGGGGCCACGCCCAGCGGGCAAGCCCTATGAAAAGCGCGAAGGGCCACGCAAGCCCTACGCGCCGCGCGGCGACCGTCCGATGGCGGCCGAAAGCGAGCGCAAGCCCTATGAGAAGCGCGAAGGACCGCGCAAGCCCTACGCGCCGCGTGGCGACCGTCCGATGGCGGCCGAAGGCGAGCGCAAGCCCTATGAGAAGCGCGAAGGACCGCGCAAGCCCTACGCGCCGCGCGGCGACCGCCCGGTTGCCGCTTCGGCGGAGGGTGGTGAAAAGCGTTTCGACCGTCCCAAGCGTGATTTCGGCGATCGTCCGAAGCGTGACTTTTCTGACCGTCCCAAGCGCGACTTCAGTGATCGCCCGAAGCGTGACTTCGGTGATCGGCCGCAAGCGGCATCGGGCGGCGGCTTCAAGCCGCGCCCACGGCCCGCCGAGGCCACGGAAGAGGCCGGCGAGCGCATCGCCAAGCGGTTGGCGCGCGCCGGCCTTGCCTCGCGCCGCGACGCCGAGGAATTGATTGCGGCCGGCCGCGTCAAGGTCAACGGTCGTGCTCTGACTTCGCCGGCTTTCAATGTCATGCCTGGCGACATCATCCATCTCGACGGCATGGAGATCCCGCCGATCGAACGCACGCGCCTGTTCCTGTTCCACAAGCCGGCCGGCGTCGTCACCACCAACCGCGATCCCGAGGGCCGCAAGACGGTCTTCGACGTGCTGCCGGCCGAATTGCCGCGGCTGATGACCATTGGCCGGCTCGACATCAACACCGAAGGCCTGCTGCTGCTCACCAATGATGGCGGCCTGTCGCGCGTGCTAGAACTGCCGGCCACCGGCTGGCTGCGCCGCTACCGCGTGCGCGTCCACGGCAAGGTCGAGGAAAGCGCGCTCGCCGGCCTGCGTGAAGGCATTGCCGTCGACGGCGTCTTCTATGGCGCCATCGAGGCCAGCCTCGACCGCGAGCAGGGCTCCAATGCCTGGCTGACGATCGGTCTGCGCGAAGGCAAGAACCGTGAGGTCAGGAACATCCTCGGTGCGCTCGGCCTCGACGTGACGCGGCTGATCCGCATCTCCTACGGCCCATTCCAGCTCGAGGATCTTCCCGAGGGCCATGTGCTGGAGATCAAGGGCCGCGTGCTGCGCGACCAGCTGGGCGAGCGCCTGGTGGAGGAATCCGGCGCCAATTTCGACGCCGAGATAACAAAGCCGTTTTCCAACAAGCCGGTGCGGCGCACTGAAGTTCGCGAACCAGAACCCGAACGGCCGAAATTCACACGCGACGGCGAGCGCCGGCCGATCGGCGAGGGCGGGCTGATCAAGAACCGCAAGCGCCGCGAAGGCAGCCGCGATGAGGCACTCGGCAAGTTGTCGACCAGTCCCGACAGAGCCGAGAGGCCGGAAAAGAGCTTTGGCGAACGCGGCCCGAGGCCCGAACGCGGCGGCTTTGGCGACAAACCCCGTGGCAGTTTCGGCGACAAGCCGCGTGGTGGCTTCGGCGACAAGCCTCGCGGTGGTTTTGGCGGCAAGAAAACCGAGCGCGAGCAGCGGCCGATCGAGCCGCCCGGCCAGCGCAAGGCCAATGTCTGGATGGCGCCCGGTGCTAGGCCGATCGGCAAGGGCAGGGCGGAAGCCGACGCCGCCAAGGCGGCGGACGCCAAGGCGCGCAAGGCCTCGTTCAAGCCGTCCTATGGCAAGCCCGCTGGCAAACCGGGCGGCGCGAAGCCGTTCGGCAAGCCACGTGGCGAGCGTCCGGCCGGTGGCGGTGAACGGCCGCGCGGCGGCCCCAAGGGTCCCCGCACAAGATGAGAATCGTCGGCGGTGAGTTTCGTGGGCGTCCGCTGGCGACGCCCCGCAGCAGCGCCATCCGTCCGACGACCGACCGCACCCGCGAGGCCGTCTTCAACGTGCTGGCGCATCGCTTTGCCGAGCATTTGGACGGCGCGCGCGTGCTGGACCTGTTTGCCGGCACCGGCGCGCTTGGTCTGGAAGCGCTGTCGCGCGGCGCGTCCTATGGCGTCTTCATCGAGGAATCGGCCGAAGGCCGCGGCCTGATCCGCGACAATGTCGAGGCCTTTGGCCTGACCGGACGCACCAAGATTTTTCGCCGCGACGCCACCGGCCTTGGCGAGGCGGGCACGCTGGCGCCATTCGGTCTCGTCTTCGCCGACCCGCCCTATGGCAAGGGACTTGGCGAGCGCGCCTTGCAGTCGGCGAAGGCCGGCGGCTGGCTGCGGCCCGGCGCGCTGTGCGTGGTCGAGGAGACCGCGGCGGTTCCCTTCGAGCCGGGCCCAAGCTTTGCCGTGCTGGATGAGCGCAACTATGGCGAGACCATCATCCGTTTCATCGAGGCTGCCTGATACGCCTGCGTTGCGGCGGCCTCTTTGCCGCCGCCTTTGCCGGCAACAACAATTCACTTTGCTTGTCGCCTGCACCTTGCCCTATCGTCGTACCCAAGCAATTCCAGGAAAAGTGTTATGCGGTTTTCCGTCCGGAATTGCGTCAGAACAAAGAGACAGAGCAGTTCAGCGTTTCCGTGAAACGGTGAACTGCTCTACAAACCGGAGCCATTGATGACATTTCAGGCTGAATGGCTGCAGGGAACACTGCTGGCAACGTCGCTGGCCTTCACGCTCACCGGCTCCGCGCTGGCAGATAGCGCCGTGCCGCCCAACACCAAGTCGGCCGAGTTCAAGGTGACGGATTTCCTGCTCGACAACGGCATGGAGGTGGTCGTCATCCCTGATCACCGCGCGCCAATCGTCACCCATATGGTGTGGTACAAGATCGGCAGTGCCGACGAGCCGCCCGGCAAATCCGGCATCGCCCATTTCTTCGAACATCTGATGTTCAAGGCGACGACACATCATGCGGCCGGCGAGTTCGACCGCGCCGTCTCCGACATTGGCGGCTCCAACAACGCTTTCACCTCCTACGACTACACCGCTTTCCACGAGACGGTGGCGCCGTCGGCGCTCGAGCAGATGATGGGCTTCGAGGCCGACCGCATGCGCAACCTCATCCTCACCGACGATGTCATCAAGACCGAGCGCGATGTCATCCTCGAGGAGCGCCGCTCGCGCATCGACAACAATCCGCAGGCGGTGCTCGACGAGGAAGTCGATGCCACGCTCTGGCAAAACCAGCCCTATCGCATCCCCGTCATCGGCTGGATGCAGGAGATGGAACAGCTGAACCGCATCGACGCCACCGCCTTCTATGACAAATACTATCGGCCCAACAACGCCGTGCTCATCGTGGCCGGCGATGTCGAACCCGCCATGGTCAAGGCGCTGGCCGAAAAAACCTATGGCAAGGTAGCGCGCGGCCCGAACCTGCCGCCGCGCATCCGCCCGGTCGAGCCGGAGCAGAACACCAAACGCACCGTCACGCTCTCCGACGCCCGCGTCAGTGTGCCGAGTTTCTCGACGCAATGGGTGGTGCCATCCTACCACACCGCCAAGCCGGGCGAGGCCGAAGCGCTTGACCTCCTGGCCGAAATCCTCGGCGGCGGCAACCGCAGCCGGCTCTACCAGGCCCTGGTCGTCCAGCAAGGCATCGCTTCCAGCGCCGGTGCGTATTTCCAGGGCACCATGCTCGACGACACCAATTTCACCGTCTATGGCGCGCCGCGCGGCGACGCCAAGCTCGCCGACGTTGAGGCCGCGGTCGATGCGGAGGTGGCGCGCATCGCCAGCGGCGGCGTCACGGCGGACGAGCTCGAAAAGGCCAAGGACCGCTATGTCAGGTCGATGGTCTTTGCCCGCGACAAGCAGGATTCCATGGCCGAAATCTATGGCTCGACCCTCGCCACCGGCGGCAATGTGCAGGACGTCCAGCAATGGCCTGACCGCATCCGCAAGGTCACGGCGGACGAGATCAAGGCCGTCGCCGCGCGCTATTTGGTGCTCGCCCGCTCGACCACTGGCTATCTCTTGCCGCAGCAACAGGCGGGGAATTGATGATGAACTCGATGCATATGCGCGAGGCAGTGAAAGCGGGTGACCTTCTCCCCTTGGCGGACAAGGAAAGACCGCGCGTGGGCGCCGCCCTCGCGACCCTCTTCCTCTCCATCCTCTTCCTGGTCCTGCCCGCACTAGCCGCCCGCGCCATGGACATCCAGCAGGTCACCTCGCCAAAAGGCATCACTGCCTGGCTGGTCGAGGATTATTCGGTCCCGATCGTCGCCGTCCGCTTCGTCTTCGATGGCGGCTCGACGCAGGATCCGGTGGGCAAGGAGGGTCTGGCCAATCTGATGACCGGCCTGTTCGACGAGGGCGCCGGGCCGCTCGATTCGGAAGCCTTCCAGATCAGGCTCGACGATGCCGGCGCCGAGATGAGTTTCGAGGAGACCCGTGACGGCGTCTATGGCTCCATGCGTATGCTGGCCGAACAGCGCGACGAGGCGTTCGACCTGTTGCGGCTGGCGGTCAACGAGCCGCGCTTCGATCAGGCGCCGATCGACCGCATCCGCGCCCAGATCCTGTCCGGCATCATCGCCAACGAGAACGATCCCGACACGGTGGCGCAGCACAAATGGGCGCGCGCCATCTATGGCGACCACCCCTATTCGCGCTCCGACCAGGGCTCCAGGCAGAGCATCGCCGCGATCACGCAGGACGATCTGAAAACCCTGCACAAGGCGGTCTTCGCGCGCGGCGGCCTGCATGTCGCCGTGGTCGGCGCCATCGACGCCGAGACCCTGAAGAAAAAGCTGGACATGGTGTTCGGCGACCTGCCCCAGAAACAGGCGCTCACCCCGGTCGCCGATGTCGAGCCGAAGCTCGCACAGCGCCTCGAGGTCAATTACGACCTGCCGCAGACTTCGCTGCAACTCGCCTGGCCGGGCGTGAAACGCAAGTCGGCGGATTTCTTCCCCGCCGTGCTGATGAACGAGATCCTTGGCGGCGGCACCTTTACCTCGCGCCTTTACCAGGAGGTGCGCGAAAAGCGCGGGCTGGCCTATGGCGTCAACTCCTCGCTGGTCAACCAGGACCATGCCGACGCGCTGATCGTCACCACCGGCACGCGTTCCGACCGCGTGGCCGAGACACTCGGCATTGTCCGCGACGTCGCCAGGCAGTTGGCTGAGGATGGCCCGACCGAGGCTGAGCTCGCGGCAACCAAGAAATACCTGATCGGCGCCTATGCCATCAGCAATCTGGACTCTTCGAGTTCCATCGCCGCGACGCTGGTCGAATTGCAGCTTGACGATCTCGGCATAGACTACATGCAGCGCCGCGCCGGTTACATCAACGCGGTGACGCTCGACCAGGTCAAGGCGGCGGCGAAAAAGCTGCTGACCGCCGAGCCGACCATCATGGTGGTCGGGCCGCCGCTGGCCGGAGCCGGCAAGGGATGAGCCCGACCTTCGGCATAGCTTTCGGCGGCGGCGGTGCGCGCGGTTTGGCGCATATCCATGTCATCGAGGCGCTGGACGAACTCGGCATAAAGCCGGTGGCGATCGCCGGCTCGTCGATAGGCGCCATCATGGGCGCCGGCATGGCCGCCGGCATGACCGGCAGGGACATCCACGACTATGCCCGCTCGATTCTCGGCCGCCGCGCCGAAGTGGCGAGCCGCATGTGGCGCGCCCGGCCGGGCACCATCGCCGAAGCCATGCAGAACGGCATCCGCGTCAGCCAGTTCAATGTCGAGCGCATCCTCAAGGCGTTTTTGCCCGAGGCCATTCCCGAAACCTTCGCCGAACTGAAAATCCCGCTGAAGGTGACGGCGACCGACTATTTCGGCCACAAGCTCGCCGTGTTCGACGAAGGCGACCTGCATTCCGCGCTGGCCGCCTCGGCTGCCATTCCCGCCGTCTTCCGCCCGGTGACGCGCGACGGCAGGCTGCTGATCGATGGCGGCATCTACAACCCCGTGCCGTTCGATCTCATAGAGAACGACGCCGACATCATCATCGGCGTTGACGTCGTCGGCGCGCCGGAAGAGGCCGACCGCAAGCATCCCACCTCCGTCGACCTGATGTTCGGCGCCACGCAGCTGATGATGCAGTCGATCATCGCCAACAAGTTGAAACAATGCCGCCCCGACATATTGGTCCGCCCGGCGGTGTCAAAATACCGCGTCCTCGATTTCCTGAAGATCGACGCCCTGATGAACGAGACGGCGGATATCAAGGATCAGTTGAAGCGGGAAGTGGCGAGAGTGGTGGAGGCGCGCGCTGCCATCAAGGGGAGGCGAGGGAAGAAGGCCGGTTGAGTGGTGGGGTCGGCTAAGACTTCGCTGGCGCGTACTCCAGCGCAACAACGCCATTGCTGAACGGCGTGGCCGAAATCAGCTCGAGCGGTACTTGTTCGCTTGGTGGGAACAGCGGCTTGCCCTGGCCGACGGCGCCGGGATAGCTGAGCAGCCTGACGCGGTCGACCAGCCCGTGGCGCAGCAATTCCTGTGCGACGCTGAGGCTGCCATGCACATAGATGTTGCCGCCGCTGCCTTGCTTCAGCGTCCTCACCGCATCCGACAACGCACCCTTGAGGAGTTCGGCCGGTTTCCAGTCGAGCGCCTTCAAACTCGTCGATGCAACGTATTTCGGCAGCGCGTTGAACCGGTCGGCAAAATCTCCGGTTTCCTTGGGCCATGAGCCGGCAAAAATCTCATAGGTCTTGCGTCCCAGAAGCATGGCGCCGCTGTCGGCAAGTTCATCTTCCTTGAACCTGTTCATCTCGTCATTCCAGGTCACGCCGGGCAATTTTTCGACCTCGGCAACACCATCGACGCTGATGAATTCGGTGACGATGAGTTTTCTCATGGCGTTCTCCTCTTCGCTCAAAGGACGAACTGGATGAGCCTTTTGCTACAGGCCCTGAAAAATCCGGGTGGTTTGTCGCAGAAGGGGTTTCTCTGGCCTAAGCTAGGCACCAAGTCGAATTTTGGTGCTACATCTCAGCGGATATTTCCAAAGCTACAGGAAGATCATGGGATTCGGGGTCTTCATCCACCGCTCAGATTCGATCTACGATGACAGCCCCGCTGAGCGATATCAGTTCCCCAGCCAGTATCTGCGCCGTGTGGAAGCATGCGTTGGCGATTGGATCATCTACTATGAACCTAGCAAAGTAGACGATACCCGTGGCTATTTCGCTCTGGCCAAAGTCCAGGAAGTTATCCCTGACCCTGTCGCGCCTGGTATGTATCTCGCTTTGATTGAGCCGGGGTCGTACCTCGATTTCGCCAATCCCGTTCCATTCAATGGGATGGACGGGCTCGTTGAGCGAGGTTTGCTTAACGACCAGGGACGGATTTCCGGCCGCGCTCAATCGGCCGTACGACCGATCAGCCCGAGCGACTTCAACCACATTCTCGATCTGGGCCTTGACGCCCGTGAGCCGTTGCTGCCACGCGTCGATGAAATCGGCATTTCATCCGGATTTCAGGATGAAGAGGCGCCATTCCAGTTCGAGCACAGCCGCGACCGCATAAGTTACATCGGATCGCGAATCGTGCGGGACCGCATTTTCCGCCGCATCGTCTTGCGCGCCTATGATGAGCGCTGCGCAATCACGGGACTGAAGTTGATAAATGGCGGTGGTCGGGCAGAAGTTGCCGCGGCACATATTCGGCCCGTCGAAGCGAACGGGCCCGATGTCGTCAACAACGGGCTCGCACTATCAGGGACCGCGCATTGGATGTTCGATCGCGGATTGATCAGCCTCTCCGACGATCTCGAAATCCTGATTTCGCGGCAGGTCAACGACCTCGAAAGCGTGCAAGGGTTCATAAACAAGACCCGCCGCGCGCTTCCGCCTCGCCGACAGCTCGAACGCCCGCACCCTCATTTCTTGCAATGGCATCGCGAGCACTGCTTCAAGCAGTAAGGCGACGCCCTTCGCTTTGGGATTGGCAGACTTAAGGGCCCCTCAGTCCTTCGCCCGCTCCACATAAGACCCATCGGCCGTCATCACCACCACGCGGGTGCCGGGCGCGATGTGGGGTGGCACGGCTGTGCGCACGCCGTTGGAGAGCACGGCGGGCTTGTAGGAGGACGAGGCCGTCTGGCCCTTGGTCGTCGGTTCGGTCTCGACCACTTCGAAAGTGGCGCGCTGCGGCAGGACCAGGGAGATCGCGATGCCGTTGAACTGCGAGACCTGCACCGGCATGCCTTCCTGCAGATAGGGGGCTGCGTCGCCGACCACGGCTTCGCTCACCGCCACCTGATCGTAGGTTTCCGGGTTCATGAAGTGATAGCCTTCACCATCGGCGTAGAGGAAGGTGTGCTCGCGCTCCTCGACATAGGCGCGCTCAACCTGCTCTGTGGTGCGGTAGCGCTCCGAAACCTTCACCCCGTCGCCGATGCGGCGCATGTCGAGCTGCGTCACGGGTGTGCCCTTGCCTGGGTGGATGTTTTCGGCAAAGAGGATCACATAAAGCTTGCCGTCCTTGTCGACGACATTGCCTTTGCGGAGCGAACTGGCGATGACTTTCACCACGGTTTTTTATCCTGCGAGAGTTGACGGGCGTTTGCCGGCTTGTGCGGCGCTGGTAGCGCATCTTGGCGCGAACCGCCAGCCCCTAAGGCGCGCCAGCATGCCTTCAAATCGCTCATGACCGCCGCTTCGCCCTGGTGGACGCCTGACGTTCACGCCGACCGCCGCCCGCGCCTGATGCTGCGCAACAGCCTCACCGCTGCGCTGCGCGACTGGTTTGCCCGCAATGATTTCATTGAGGTGGAAACGGCGGCGCTGCAGGTCTCGCCCGGCAATGAGGCGCATCTGGCGGCCTTCGCCACGGAGGCGGTCGGGCCGGATGGCGCGCGTTCGCCGCTTTATCTCCACACTTCGCCGGAATTCGCCTGCAAGAAGCTGCTCGCGGCCGGTGAACAGCGCATTTTCAGTCTTGGTCCGGTCTGGCGCAACCGCGAGCGCGGCCCTTTGCACCATCCCGAATTCACCATGCTCGAATGGTACCGGGTGGGCGAGACCTATGAGAGCCTGATGCGCGATTGCGCCGATCTGCTGGCGCTGGCCGCGACGAGGGCAGGGGCGCCGCGCTTTTCCTTCCGGGGCCGCGACTGCGATCCGCTCAGTGAGCCGGAGCGGCTGACAGTGGCTGACGCTTTCTCGCGCCATGCCGGCATCGACCTCCTGGCCACGGTCGCCGCCGATGGCGGCACGGATCGGGACGCGCTCTACGCCGCCTTGACGAAGGCCGGCCTGCGCACGGCACCCGACGACAGCTGGGCCGACCTGTTCAGCCGGGTGATGGTGGAAAAGATCGAACCCAATCTCGGCATCGGCCGCGCGACCATCCTGTGCGAATATCCGGTGGCCGAGGCGGCACTTGCCCGGCCAAGCCTCAGGGATTCACGTGTCGCCGAGCGTTTCGAGCTCTATTGTTGCGGCGTCGAGCTCGCCAACGGCTTTGGCGAACTGACCGATGCCGAGGAGCAGCGCCGGCGCTTCATCCTCGAGATGGACGAGAAAGAGCGCATCTATGGCGAGCGCTATCCGCTGGACGAAGATTTCCTCGCCGCCCTTGCCATCATGCCGCAGGCCAGCGGCATCGCGCTCGGCTTCGACCGCTTGGCGATGCTGGCGACCGGAGCGCAAAGGATCGAGGATGTCATCTGGACGCCTGTGGCCGCGTCCTGAGACAACCAAAACGCTCGCGCCGCCCTTCTTTTGCCCGTCTTGAGCCACAGGCAATCACTCCATTGTTTCGGGCCTTCGCCATTGCACAAGCCGGATCGGGACAATAGATGGGTGGGCGCGGCCGCAAGCTGGCCGCGACGAGCAGGATCACAGGCATGGCCGACACATCAGACGCTAAAAAACTGACCGACCGCGTCGCGGCGCTGGTCGAGGCCGCCAAAAAGGCAGGCGCCGATGCCGCCGACGCAGTGGCCGTGCGCGGCCGTTCGACGGGCGTGTCCGTGCGGCTCGGCAAGGTCGAGGCCACCGAATCGTCCGAGGCAGAGGATGTTTCGTTGCGCGTCTTCGTCGGTCAGCGCGTGGCGAGCGTCTCGGCCACCGCCGCGTCCGACCCGCGCTCGCTTGCCGAGCGCGCCGTTGCGATGGCGAAAGTCTCGCCCGAGGATCCCTATCAGGGTCTCGCCGATCCGGCGCTGCTGGCGAAACGAACGCGCGATCTCGACCTGTTCGACGCCACCGAAGTCTCCGCCGATCAGCTGAAGGAAGCCGCCCTTGCGGCGGAAGCGGCCGCCCTTGCCGTCAAGGGCGTGACCAATTCGGCCGGCGCCAGTGCCGGTGCTGGCCTTGGCGGCATGGTGCTGGCCACTTCGCACGGCTTCCTCGGCCACTATGTCGGCTCGCGTTTCTCGCGTTCGGCCAGTGTCATTGCCGGCGAGGGCACCGGCATGGAGCGCGACTATGAATTCTCCTCGCGCCAGCATTTCGCCGATCTCGACGCGCCTGATGACATCGGCCGCAAGGCTGGCGAACGCGCTGTGCGCCGCCTCGGCGCGCGCAAGGCGGCGACTGGGCCGGTCGACGTGGTGTTCGACCCGCGCGTGGCGCGCGGCATCGCCGGCCACATTGCCGGTGCCATCAACGGCGCCTCCGTCGCGCGCAAAACCTCGTTCCTGCGCGACATGATGGGCAAGCAGGTGGCCGCATCCGCCATTACGGTCACCGACGAGCCGCTCAGGCCGCGTGGCCAGGCCTCGCGTCCGTTCGATGGCGAGGGCGTCGAGGGCGAGAGGCTACTCATGGTCGAAAAGGGCGTGCTCAACCATTGGTTCCTGTCGACCTCGGCCGCGCGCGAACTGGGATTGATCACCAACGGGCGCGGATCGCGCAGCGGCTCTTCCGTTTCACCGTCCTCCACCAATCTCGCCATCGAGCCGGGCGAACGCTCGCCGGGCGACTTGATCAAATCGCTCAAGACCGGCTTCTACGTCACCGAAGTGTTCGGCCAGGGCGTCGACATGGTGACCGGCGAATACAGCCGCGGCGCCTCCGGCTTCTGGATCGAGAATGGCGAACTGGCCTATCCGGTCGCCGAGGTCACCATCGCCTCGAACCTGAAGACCATGTTCCTCAACATGGTGCCGGCCAACGACCTCGACCGCAATTTCGGCACCGCTGCGCCAACTCTGCTGATCGAAGGGATGACCCTTGCCGGAGCATGAGCTGACCGCTGCCGGTGCCTCCTCGGGCGCCATCGGGGATCTGCCGCTGCTGCGCGACGCCGCCCGCGAGGCGGGTCTCATCGCCATGCGCTACTTCGGCAACAGCCCGCAGGTCTGGATGAAGGGCGGCACCTCGCCGGTCAGCGAAGCCGATCATGCGGCCGACGCCTATCTGCGTCGCACGCTGCTGGCGGCACGGCCCGACTATGGCTGGCTGTCGGAAGAGACGGTCGATGACCCGGTGCGGCTTTCGGCGCGCCGCACCTTCGTCGTCGATCCGATCGATGGCACGCGCGGCTTCCTCGAGGGCCAGCGCACCTGGTGCGTCAGCGTCGCTGTCGTCGAACAGGGCCGCACGCTTGCCGGCGTGCTCGAATGCCCGGCAATGGACGAGACCTACTGGGCGCTGCCCGGCCAGGGCGCCTTCCGCAACGGCAAGCGCATCGCGGTGCGCACGCTTGGCGACAAGGCCGAGATTTCCGGGTTGAAGCAGTTGATCGACCTGGTGCCGGCCGGCTGGCAGAAGCGGCTGACGCGGGCACCCTACAGCCCCTCGCTTGCCTACCGCCTGGCGATGATCGCCAATGGCACGCTCGACGCCACCTTCGTCAAGCCGAACGCGCATGATTGGGACATCGCCGCCGCCGATCTCATCCTGGGCGAGGCCGGCGGCCGGTTGCTCGACCCGCATGGCCGCGCGCCGCTCTATGCCGGTGAAGTCACCCGCCACGGCGCGCTCGCCGCCGGCAGCGGTGAATTGCTGGCTGTGCTCGTCGATGTCATCGCCGGGCTGGATGCGTGAAAGCACATTCGCAGGTTCCAAAGTCGGCGGCTTTGGTCTAGACCTGTCACAAACTCACAATATGTGAAGGACCGACATGACCGCGGAAGACGGGAAGAAACAGCTTTTGCATCTGGTGTTCGGCGGCGAACTGAAGAAGCTTGGCGGCACCGAGTTCCGCGATCTCGACGGGCTCGACATTGTCGGCATCTATCCTGACTATCAATCCGCGCACACGGCGTGGAAAGCCAAGGCGCAAGCCAGCGTGGACAATGCCCATATGCGTTATTTCGTCGTTCATCTGCACCGTCTGCTCGACCCCGACAACAAGGCTGTCGGTTGACCTCGATGGAGCATGACCTGGCGAAAGGGCCAGCGAGCGAGGCAACGCCCACCGGCAGGGGCGGCAGCCGCGCGACCAAGGCGTTCTGGCGCAAGGTGCGCGAACCGCTGGCGCAGTCGCGATTCGTCAAGAACGCCATTGCCAGCCTGCTGGCGCAGTTCGTGCGGCTGGTTCGCCTGACCAGCCCTCTGGTTGCCGGATCGGCACGCTTTTCGGGCGGCGCCTATGCCGAATTCGAGCCCGGCATCATCGCTTTGTGGCACGGCCAGCATCTTTTGACGCCGGCCTATTATCCCAAGCGCAAACCGCTGGTCGCCATGGTGTCGCGCAGTGCCGATGCCGAACTCAATGCGCTGATGCTGGAGAAATTCGGTATCGAGGCGGTGCGCGGTTCGGGCGGGCGTGACAATGCCAGGCATCTCGACAAGGGTGGGGCCAAGGCCCTCATCGCCCTCAAAAAGTCGCTCACCGCAGGCAAGAACGTCGCCATGATCGCAGACATTCCGCACGGCACCCCGCGCGACGCAGGGCTCGGTATCGTTCTCCTGGCGCGCCTCTCGGGCCGGCCGCTGCTGCCGGTCGCCATCGCCACCTCCCGCCGCAAGGTGCTGGAAAAGAGTTGGGACAAGACCACCATCAACCTGCCGTTCGGCCGTTCCGCCGTGACCATCGGCGCGCCGATCTTTGTCGCGGCGGACGCCGACGACGCCGAAATGGAGCGCAAGCGCCAGGAAGTCACCACCGCGCTCAATGCCGCGACCGCCGAGGCCTACCGTCTCGTGGATGGCCGGCGATGAGCGGTCGCTGGGCGCGCACCATGCTGACGGCATACCGTTTCGCCGGTGCCGCGGCCTATCCGCTGGTCGGGCCTTATGTCGCCTGGCGCACCTCGCGCGGCAAGGAGGACCGCAACCGCCGTCGCGAGCGCTACGGCGTCGCCGGCCGGCCGCGCCCTGAGGGGCCCGTCATCTGGATCCATGCCGCGAGCGTCGGCGAGACCATAGCCGTCGTGCCGCTGGTCGAGAGCATTCTCGACTATGGCGTCAACATCGTGCTGACCACAGGCACGGTGACATCGGCCCAGGTTGCCGATGAGCGGCTCGGTGACCGCATCATCCACCAATATGTGCCGCTCGACCTGAAGCCGGCGGTCAGCCGGTTCCTCGACCACTGGCGGCCGGATCTGGCGATCATCGCCGAATCCGAGATCTGGCCGATGACCATCCTCGAGCTTGGCGCGCGCCATGTGCCGCAGGTGCTGGTCAATGGCAGGCTTTCCGATCGCTCGTTCTCTTCGTGGAAGAAGCGCGCCAACATCGCCGAAGCGCTGTTCGAGAACCTGGCCCATGTCGTTGCCCAGTCCGATGTCGACGGCGAGCGTTTTCGCGCGCTTGGTGCCCGGCCGGTCACCGTGTCGGGCAATCTCAAGGTCGACACCAACCCACCGCCGGTCGACGAACGGGTACTGGCCACCTTGCAGCGGCAGATCGGCGGCCGCCCGACCTGGGCGGCGATCTCCACTCATGATGGCGAGGAAGTGGTCGCGGCGGAAGTCCATGCGACGCTGCACAAGCGTCACCACGGCCTGCTGACGATCGTCGTTCCGCGCCATCCCGATCGTGCCGAGGCGCTTGCCGCGCAGATTTCCGGCATGGGGCTGAAGGTCGCGCGGCGCAGCAAGGGCGACCGCATCGGGCCCGACACCGATATCCTGCTCGGCGACACGATCGGCGAGATGGGGCTCTATCTCCGACTGACCGAAATCGCTTTTGTCGGCCGCTCGCTGACCTCCGAGGGCGGGCAGAACCCGCTCGAGCCGGCCATGCTCGACACCGCGGTCCTTGCCGGCCGCAATGTGCAGAATTTCCGCGAGGCCTATCAGCGCCTGATCGACAGCGGTGGCGCCAAGCTGGTGCGCGATCGCGACATGCTGGCCGGTGCCGTCAATTTCCTGCTGACCAACGAAGTCGCGCGGCACGAGATGATGGCGGCGGGGATCGCGACCGTCGATGAGATGCGCGGCGCGCTGGCGCGCACGCTGAAATCGCTCGAACCCTATATCCAGCCGCTGGTCGTCAAGTCGCGCCTGAAGGGCGCCAACGGGCGCTAGCGTGGCCTCCGAAGCACCACCATTCTGGTGGGAAGAGCCGGACTGGAAAGTCCTGGCGCTGTCGCCCCTATCGGCCGTCTATGCGCTTGTCGCCGGCCGCGGCATGCGGCGGGCACGACGCGAGAAGATCGAGGCGCCGGTTCTGTGCGTCGGCAATTTCACCGTCGGCGGCACCGGCAAGACGCCGGTCGCCATCGCGCTCGCCGAACAGGCCAAGCGCATGCAGCTGAAGCCCGGTTTCCTGTCGCGCGGCCATGGCGGCTCCTTCGCCGAGCCGCATGTCGTCGATGCCCATCACGATGCCGCCAAACATGTCGGCGACGAACCGCTGCTTTTGGCCGAACACGCGCCGGTCGCGGTGACGCCGAACCGCGCTGCCGGCGCCCGGCTGCTCATCGAAAAGCACGGCTGCGATTTCCTGATCATGGATGACGGCTTTCAGAGCGCACGCATCCACATCGACTATGCGCTGATCGTGGTCGACGCCCGCTACGGCATCGGCAATGGTCGCGTCATTCCGGGCGGCCCGCTAAGGGCCAAGATCGTTGACCAGTTGGTCTTCACCAGCGGGCTGTTGAAGATGGGCGAGGGCACCGCCGCCGACGCCGTGGTGCGCCAGGCGGCGCGCGCCGGTCGGCCGATCTTCGAGGCGCATACGGAGCCCAGCAGCAAGACAGGGCTTGCCGGCAAGCGGTTCCTGGCCTTTGCCGGCATCGGCCATCCCGACAAATTCTTCGACACGGTGAGGGCGGCCGGCGGCGAGGTGGTTCTCTCAAAGCCCTTTCCGGACCATCATTTCTACGCTGAGGACGAACTCGCCGAACTGGCGGCGACGGCGCGCGCCGAAGGCCTTGGCCTCATCACCACGGCCAAGGACGCTGCCCGGCTGCGCCATGGCGCCTCGCAGGACTTTCTCGACAGGCTCGAGGTGCTGGAAATCGACACGGTTTTCGAGCTCGACCATGTTCCCGAGCGAATCATCGACGAGACGCTGGATGCCTGGCGGCAGCGCAAGCTGAGAGGCTAGAGCAATTCCAGGAAAAGTGTGAAGCGGTTCTCCCGGGAAAAGCGTGTAGCGCTTTCCCTTGGGAATTGCGTCAAAACAAAGAGCTGGAACGGTTCGGCGTTTCCGTGTGAAACGATGAACCGTTCTAGCTCCGCTTGCGCAGCTCCGGATGCATTTCGATTTCGCGGCGCAGCGAGGCGGTGGCGTTGGCGTAAGGCTCCTGCCTGGCGACGCTCCAGTATTTCAGCTCGTCCAGGGGGATGTTTTCCCCGGTCACCGCGCAGCGCACGAACGAGCCGGGGCTGGTGACCTGGAAATCGCCATCGAGATAGCGGATGCGGGCTTCCTTGCCGCCCGGGCCTTCAAAACGGTTCATCATGCGGTGGTGCCGAGGTTCATGCTGATTTCATCGCCACAAATCGCCGGCCAGGTCAAGCATGCGACAAGCCTCGGACAATGCTGAGGCACTAGGACAGGTATGAAAAGCGCTTTTATCGGGGGCATGATGGATATTTCTTCCGCCCGCCTGGCTTCCCTGCTCAAGGAGGCGATGACGCCGCAACCCGTGCCGTTGGCGAAAGCCGATCCGGTCAGGACGGCGCTGGTCAGGGAACTGGTCCAGCCCGCCGCGCCCTCTCTGTTCGCCCAAAGGACGGCGCCCGCCTTGATGGCGATGCCTGCCGCACCAATGGCCGTCAAATCGCAGCAGATAGCTTCGGCGGGCATCGTCGAAGCCTATCAGGCCCAGCTCGACACGCGGGACGAGGCGGTGCTGGCAACGGTCGTGGCGAGGAGAGCTGCCCCGCCCGAGGCCGAAACGCAGCGCGGCGCCATGCCGCCTTCGGCGACGGCCAATGACAACGCGCAGGCCAGGCCCGCGGGTGTGTCCTTGCTGTCGTTTATCCCGCCGCAGGCTCCGGTCCCGCAAAACGCCGCCCTGGCAATGCCGGCGGGACGGCATAGGCCCGCCAATCAATCCTACGGTGCGGCGCCGAATCCCGAACGTCTTTTGATGAAGATCGGCTTTGTTTCGATAACGCTGGGTTTATTGGGAATCTTGACCGTTGGCTTCGTTCTGCTGCTGCTTCGTTGAGTCTGTGAATCGACTGATCTTGGGCGGGGGCAGGAGACCTATCGCTCGGCTTCGATAAACGCCTCGATCTTGTCCGGCGCCAACCCGGCCTGCTGCGCGATGCGGCGGGCAAGGTCGGCGGCGGCCGTGCGTGGCCGTCCTAGCGGACGGTCGAGCCAATAGGACACCGGACTGAGCGCGGTGTGCTCGTCGACCGCGGTGATGCGGCCCGACTGCAGCTGATGCCCGGTCAGCGGCGGACGCGCCAATGCGATGCCGAGCCCATAGGCTGCGGCATCCAGCACCAGATTGTAATCCTCGAATCGCCGGTCCTGTGGGCGTGGCCGGTAGTCCATGCCTTGCGCGGCGAACCAGGCACGCCAGGCGGAGGCGTCGGAATCGTTGATCAACGGAAATTTGAGCAGCCTGGCCGGGTCGCCCCGCCCGATTTCGCGTGCCAGCTCGGGCGAAGCGACCGGGAAGACATGCTCTTCGAACAGCTGCACCGAAACGCGGCCCGGAATGCCGCCGCGGCCGCAGCGGATCGACAGGTCGATGCCTTCATCGGCAAGGTCGGCCTGGCGGATGTCGACATCGAGCACGATGCGCAGCTTGGTGGGATTGTTTTCCAGCGCCGCCATGCGCGGCATCAGCCACAGTCCGCTCACCGACGGGATAGAGGTCAGCCGCACCACCGCCGTGCCGCGTGGCTCGACCCAGCGGTCGGAATGGCTCGATATCAGCGCGAAAGCCTCCGATGTGCGCAGATGCAGCCGGTTGCCTTCGATCGTCAGCGAGACGCCGCGCGCGCCGCGATCGAACACTTTCAACCCGAGCCAGTCCTCCAGCTTGGCGATCTGCCGGCTGACGGCGCCATGGGTGATGTTGAGCTTTTCGGCAGCCGCAGAAAAACTGCCGGTCCGCGCCGCCGCGTCGAAGGCGCGCAGCGTTTCCAGCGGCACCATTGTCTCTGAGCTGTGATCCATAGTCACAGCTGATCCTCGATTTGGTCGTTTGTCAACGGCGCCGAAAAGACGTTTTCTGCATTCAAGGGCGGAAAACACGAGGACAGCAAGATGAGCGCGATCACGGGAACGTCGAATCAGACACAGCGGATGGACACCACGGCAGCGATCGCGGTCGCGCTCACGGTGGTGGGCTGGGCGTCGGCCTTTCCGGCGATCCGTGCCGGCCTCGCCGCCTTCGGCCCCCTGGAACTCGGTGCGCTACGCTTTGCCATCGCTGCCGTGCCGGCAGCGATTTTCCTTGCCGCCAAGCGTCCGGCATTGCCCAGGCTCGATGAATTGTGGCGCCTCGCCTTTGGCGGCGCCATTTTCGTCGCGCTCTACACCGTCATGCTCAATTTCGGCGAGTTGACCGTCTCGGCCGGGGCCGCCGGCTTCATCATCAATGTCAGCCCGATCTTCACCGCCATTATGGCTATGGCATTGCTCGGCGAGCGCTTCTCAGGTTGGGCCTGGTTTGGCACGGCCATTTCTTTCGCCGGCATCGGCATCATCGCCGTGGCCGACGGCAATGGCCTGCACTTCAATGCCGGCGCGCTGTTGGTTCTTGGCTCTGCGCTATGCTCGGCCGTCAACACGATCGTCCAGAAGCCGCTGTTTGCCCGCCATCATCCACTGACCATCTCAGCCTCGAATATGATCCTTGGCGCACTTTGCCTGTCACCCTTTCTACCAAGCGGCTTTGCACAGGCAGCGGTCGCCAACACAGCCGGCCTCGGCGCCGTGATCTTTCTCGGCATCGTGCCCAGCCTGATCGCCTATGCCGCTTGGGCAACCGCGCTGTCGCGTCTCCCGGCGGCGCGCGCTTCGAACTTCCTCTACCTAGTCTCGCCGATGTCCGCCTTGATCGGCTTCTTCTGGCTGAGCGAAGTGCCGACGCTGCTCGGCATCCTCGGCGGTGCGCTCGCGCTCGGCGGCGTCATCGTGGTCAATTTGAAGCGGTAAAACAAAAGATTAGAGGCATTTCTGGACTCAAACCGAGAACCGTTTCCAGCAGCATGCAGACACCCGGCGAAAGGGCCGCTATGGTGAACCGTCTTCGCTGGGGGACCAAATGGAGCGACTCTTCGTATCGATGGTTTGCTGGCCGTTGCTGCTGACCGGACAAGCTGCGGCGGGCTGGTATCAGGTAAAGAATTTCGAAGGCTCCATCGGATCGAGGCCGGTTCATCTGTCCCTCCAAAGATATGACGGCTTCGGCAGCGGGATCACGGTCGAGGGAAGCTACTTTTATGATGCCAAGCAGCGCCCCATCGCGCTCTACGGCAAAGCCGAAGGAACCAAACTCACGCTTTGTGAGATCGCGGACGACAAGGAATTGGATCGATTGTTGGTGGTGGGATCAAAGACGCCCATCGATACCACGGGATGCCCGCTTTCGCTCGACATCAGAGAAAGTGGCGCGACGGGGGGCTGGGTCAAGGGAGCGGAGAAGTTCCCGGTCGTGCTTAAGCAGGTTGCGGGCCTCGACGATACGGCCGAGGGTAAGATCAATGGAATTGTCGAGATTCCCTTTTGGGCGCAGACGGCGGCCCATAGATTTGCTGGCATCTTCACCAAAACCGACGCCGGCATCTGCATGACCACACTGCAGGTCATCAGCAAGAAGACAAAGAGAGCCGTCCAGAGCATCCGGTTCGACGACGATGACTGCAATGCAGGCATGTTGATGACGCCGGTCTATATGAACGTTCAAAAGCAGGGCGAAGAGATTATTTCCGTGAATTTTCGCGGCGGAAACGGCGGCCACGCGATGGAGTATGGCTACTCTCCCAAAACCAGGAAGTATCACCGATTGGTGAACTGAGCGAACTCACCGCCGCCCGAACAACCGCTCGATATCGGCGAGCTTCAATTCGATATAGGTAGGCCGGCCATGGTTGCAGGTGCCGGATCCCGGCGTCGCTTCCATCTGGCGCAGCAGCGCGTTCATCTCCTCGGCCTTGAGCAGCCGGCCGGAACGCACCGAACCGTGGCAGGCCATGGTGGCGGCGATCTTGTCCAACCTCTCCTTCAGCGTTTCGACCGTGTCATTGTCGGCGATCTCGTCGGCGAGGTCGCGCACCAATTGCCGGACATTGGTTTCGCCCAGCATTGACGGCGTCTCGCGCACAGCGACGGCGCCGGGGCCGAAACGCTCGATGCCGAGGCCGAAGCGGGCGAGCGTTTCGGAATGCATCGCGAGCCGCTCGGCGTCCTCTTCCGGCAAATCGATGATCTCCGGCAGGAGCAGCATCTGCGAAGGCACGGGTCGCGAGTGCAGGGCGTTCTTCAGCGCTTCGTAAACCAGTCGCTCATGCGCGGCATGCTGGTCGACGATGACGAGCGAATCCCTGGTCTGCGCCACGATATAGTTCTCATGCACTTGGGCCCGTGCCGCGCCTAGCACCGTGCCGAGGAGGGTCTCAGCCGCTTCGCTCAGCCCCGCGCGCGCATCGGCGCTGGCAAGCTCACCGGCATCGAACGCCGCCTGGCCGGGCTCGCCAAAGCCACTGCCATTCCTTGCGCCGGCGCGCTCAAAGTCCGCACCTTCGAAACCCATGTCGAGCGGGCGCTGCGGTGAGTGCGAGGGGTCGAAACCGGCGGAGCCGGACGCGCGATAGGCCGCGTCGTAGCTGCGATGGCCGTTGGCCGGGCCGCCGTGATTGTAGGGTGCGGCACCCGGCCGGAACGCCGCCATCATGCCGGCGGCTCCGGTGGTGGCTGAGCGGATGCCGGCATCGGCCAGGGCCTGGCGGATGGCGCCGACGATCAGCCCGCGCACCAGGCCCGGATCGCGGAAGCGCACATCGGCCTTGGCCGGATGGACATTGACGTCGACTATGGCCGGATCGAGCGTCAGGAACAGCACCGTCACCGCGTGGCGGTCGCGCGGCAGGACATCGGCAAAGGCGCCGCGGATGGCCCCGGCGATCAGCTTGTCGCGCACCGGCCTGCCATTGACATAGGCATATTGCTGCAGCGCGTTGGCGCGGGTGAAGGAGGGGATCGACACATGGCCGGTCAAATGCACGCCTTCGCGCATCGCGTCGATGGCAATGGAATTGTCGGGAAACTCGGCCCCCATCACCTGGGCGACGCGGCGCAGGCTGCCTTCCGGACTGTCGTCGGTCGCCGGCAATTCCAACGTCGAGCGGTCGGAACCGGCCAGCGTGAAACGTACCGTCGGAAAGGCAATTGCGATGCGCTTGACGACATCGCTGGTCGCCGAGCTTTCGGCGCGCTCACCCTTCATGAATTTCAGCCGCGCCGGCGTTGCGAAGAACAGGTCGCGCACCTCGACGGTCGTGCCGCGGTTGGCCGCCGCCGGCCTGACGGGGAGCACGCGGCCGCCCTCTATGCCGATTTCGGCGGCGCTGTCGCCCAAAGCCGTGCGCGACCGGATCGACAGCCGCGACACCGAGCCGATCGACGGCAGCGCCTCGCCGCGAAAGCCGAGCGAGCGGATGTCGTTGATATCCTCGGCGAGCTTGGAAGTGCAGTGGCGCGCGATCGCCAGCGCCAGTTCCGGTTCGGGGATACCGGAACCGTCATCGGTGACGCGGATCAGGTTCAGCCCGCCGCCTGCCGTGACGATTTCGACGCGCGATGCACCGGCATCGAGCGCATTCTCGACCAGTTCCTTCACCACGCTCGCCGGACGCTCGATGACTTCGCCGGCGGCGATCTGGTTGATCATCGTTTCGGAAAGCTGGCGAATGGGCATGACGGCAGTATAGGCGGATTCGTGTCGTGCGGGCGAGGGCGAACTGCGGCGGAACGGCTTTATGCCTGCGCCGCCAGCCAATCCCTTACCTTGCGGGCATTCTCGCTCAGCTCCCGGTTCTTCGGCCAGACGATATAGAAGGCCTTGCCGGTCTTGAGCACATGATCCGTCACCTGCACCAGCAGTCCTGTCGCCAGCAGTCGCTCGGCGAGGTGCCGCCAGCCGAGTGCGATGCCTTGACCCTCCATCACGCCCTGGATCACCAGGCCGTAGTCGTTGATGCGCAGGCCGCGTGCGGTGTCGCCCAGGTTGCCGCCGGCTGACTGGAACCATTCATCCCAGCTGGCCGCCTCGCGGTACGGCTCCTCGAGATGGATGAGACGGTGCGTGGCCAGGTCCCCGACCGTCCTCGGCATGCCGAATTTGGCCAGATAGCTGGCGCCGGCGACGGGGAATATCTCTTCATCGGCGAGTGGCAGCGAATGGTAGTCCGGCCAGTCCCGCGGCTCGCCGCCGCGCACGGCCAGCGGAATGCCTTCGGCGATGATGTCGAGATCGCGGTCGGCGGTCTGGATGCGCAGATCGATGCCCGGCAATTCGTCGCGGAACTGCTGCAGGCGCGGCATCATCCAGAACGAGCCGAAGGCGGTCGAAGCGGCAAGCGTCACATGGCCGCCGGTCGCCTGCAGACGCAGATCCTCGGCCGACTTGCGGATGTGCGACAAGCCGAGCGAGACATCGGCGTGGAAGCGTTCGCCGGCTTCGGTCAGGCTGACCTGCCGGTGGCGGCGCTGGAACAGCTTGGCGCCGAGCTGCTCTTCCAGCCCGCGCACCGCGTAGGAGACGGCCGCCTGCGTCATGCCGAGTTCGCGCCCGGCGGCGGTGAAACTCGACAGCCGGCCGGCCGCCTCGAAGACGATCAGGCTGCCGGCGGAGGGCAGGAGGTGGCGCAGGCTTCGCATAAATGCAGCTTATACAAGAGATCAGGATTTTCCAGCGTCACAGCTATATTTCGGGTCGCTAACGTGGGTGGCGGGAAGAAGGAGGCTCCATGAACGCACCAGCCGTCGAATTGACCGAACAGACCCACCGCCGCGGTGGTGGTCGTCTTGGCCGCAAGGCGCTCAGAAGCGCGCCGATCGCTTCCTTTCCGACCTTGGTGCGCAAGATCCCCGTCTATGAGATCGTGCCTGACGAGGCGGTGGAGCTGATCCACGAGGAATCGCTCAAGATCCTCGAGGAGGTGGGCTGCGAATTCCGCGACGACGGCGCGATCGAGCTCTGGAAGGCCGCCGGCGCCGATGTCAGGGAGACGCGTGTCCGCATCGACCGCGCGCTGCTGATGGAACTCGTCTCGAAGGTTCCGTCGGAGTTCACGCTCAATGCGCGCAACCCCGAGCGCACGGTCCGCGTCGGCGGCAAGAACTCGATTTTCGTGCCGATGTATGGCGCGCCCTATGTGCGCGACCTCGACAACAATCGCCGCTACGGCACGCTCGCCGATCTCAACAATTTCCACAAAATGGCCTACATGGCGCCGGCGCTGCACTCCTCGAGCTCGGTCATCTGCGAGCCGATGGAAATCGCGGTGCCGAAACGGCATCTGCACATCATCCACTCGGCACTGAAGCATTCCGACAAGCCGTTCATGGGCATCGTGACGTCGAAAGAGCGCGCCGAGGACACGATGGCGATGGCTGGCATCGTCTTCGGCGAGGAGTTCGTCCGCGACAACCCTGTGCTGGTGGCGATCACCAACTGCAATTCGCCGCTGGTATGGGACGCCACCATGATCGACGCCATGCGGGTCTATGCGAGCCACAACCAGCCGCTGATCCTGGCGCCTTTCGCGCTGTGCGGGGCCTCGACCTCGGCTTCCGCCGTCGGCGCCGTGGCGCAGGTCAACGCCGAGGCACTTGCCGGCGTGGCGCTGACCCAGCTCATCCGTCCAGGCTCGCCGCAGCTCTACGGCCAGTTCATGGTCACCGTCGACATGAAGACCGGCGCGCCGATGGGCGGTACGCCGGAAGCCGCCCAGATGATGTATCTGATGGGCGCACTGGCGCGGAAATACCGCCTGCCGTGGCGCACCTCGGGCTTCCATGTCGGCTCGAAGCTGAACGACGCCCAGGCGGGCTACGAATCGAACATGCTCATGCATGCTGCGATCCTATCGGGCGCCAACTACATCTGGCATTCCGCCGGATGGCTGGAAGCTGGGCTCACCTGCGGCTATTCGAAATTCGCCACCGACTGCGAACAGCTTGTCGGCTGGTACAAATATGCCGGCGGGCTGTCCTTCGACGATTTCAAGGAAGCCATGGCGGCGATCCGCGAGGTCGGACCGCAGGGCCATTTCCTCGGCACCCAGCACACGCTCGAACATTTCGAGTCCGCCTTCTTCATGCCCTCGATCATGGACTTCAATTCCTATGAACAGTGGAACGCCGAAGGGGCGAAGGACCACGACACGCGCGGCCGCGAGAAGGCGCGCAACATGCTCGCCGATTACGAGGAGCCGAAACTCGATGAGGGCATTGCCGAGGGGCTCAGGGATTTGATTGCGCGGCGCGAGGAGAAACTGCCGGACACCGTCAGTTGATGCAAAGCGCGAAGACCCGACGGGAACCATAAGGGAGGAAGAAAATGACGCTTTTCAGAAGCAATGGCGACCGAGTCCCCGCCGCCATCGAGGCGATGGCGGGAGAAGCACGTGCCGGCCGCATGGACCGGCGTGAGTTCCTGGCGCTGGCAAGCGCCTTCGGCGCGTCGACCGCGCTTGCCTATGGCATGATCGGCCTTGCCGTTCCGACAAAGGCGCTGGCCGACGAGCCGAAGAAGGGCGGAACGCTGCACGTCGCGATGTCGGTGAAGGCGCAGAAGGATCCGCGCACCTATGACTGGACGGAAATGGCAAACGTCACCCGGACATGGCTGGAGCCGCTCGTCCGTTACACGCACCAGTTCACTTTCGAGCCGGTCCTGCTCGAGAGCTGGGACGTCAATGACGACGCCACCGAATATACGCTGCATCTTCGCAAGGGCGTGACCTGGAACAATGGCGATGCTTTCAACGCCGACGACGTGGTCTCCAATCTGAACCGCTGGTGCGAGAAGGGTGCCTCCGGCAATTCCATGGCTGCGCGCGTCGGCGCGCTGATCGACACAAAGACCGGCAAGGCCAAGGACGGCGCCATCACCAAGGTCGACGACAACACGGTCAAGCTGAAGCTATCCGAGCCCGACATCGCGATCATACCCGGCTTCACCGACTATCCCGCGCTGGTCGTGCATCGTGACTTCGACAAGGACGGCGCCGATCCGATCAAGAAGCCGATCGGGACCGGAGCTTTCGAGTTGGTGTCCTATGCAGTGGGTTCGAAGGCGGTGGTCAAGCGCCGCGAGAACGGCAAATGGTGGGGTGGCGAAGCACCACTCGACAGCGTGGAATTCATCGACTACGGCACTGACTTCAACGCCACGCTGAATGCCTTCGAGTCCGGCGAGATCGACCTCGATTTCGAAACGCCGGCCGACTTCATCGACCCCCTCGACAAGATGGGTCTGGTGAAATCGGAGGTCGCGACGGCGACCACGCTCGTTGCCCGCACCAACATTACCCATAAGCCCTATGACGACCAGCGGGTGCGCAATGCGCTGCAGATGGCCGTCGACAACAATGCCGTCATGCAGCTGGGCTACGCCGGGCTCGGCACGGTTGGCGAGAACCACCACGTCGCCCCGATCCACCCCGAATACTATCCGCTGCCCAAGAAGACGCGGGATGCCGCCGCCGCCAAGAAGCTGATGGCCGACGCCGGACAGGCCGACTTCGAGCACGAGCTGATCACCGTCGAAGACGAATGGCAGAAGAACACCGGCGATGCGATCGCCGGTCAGTTGCGCGACGCCGGGATCAAGGTCAAGCGTACGGTGCTGCCGGGCTCGACCTTCTGGAACGATTGGACGAAATATCCCTATTCGATGACCATCTGGTACATGCGCCCGCTCGGCGTCCAGGTGCTGGCGCTGGGATATCGCACCGGCGAGGCCTGGAATGAGACGGCCTTTGCCAACCCGGACTTCGACGCGAAGCTCAAGCAGGCGCTTTCGCTGGCCGACCCAGCCAAGCGCAAGGAGGTGATGAAGGACGTCGAGCAGATCCTGCAGGACTCCGGCGTCATCATCCAGCCGTTCTGGCAGAAGCTCTACTGCCACATGAACAAGAAGGTGAAGAACTACGGGATGCACCAGACCTACGAAATGGACTTTCAGAACGTCTGGCTCGACAGCTGAAAGGAGGCCGGGCAGGGCTTCATGAGCCGCAAAAAAGCCGGTATGCAGGATGCGTGGCGTGGATTGATTCAAGCCACCAAAAGCGGAGATTCTGCATGCGACGGACAGTGCTGCTTGCCGCCCTATCGACAGCCTTGCCCGCGGCCGCCTTGGCCGGACCGGCGTCCGACGCCGTAAAGTTCTTCTATGTTCCGGCGGTCAAATTCGAGGCTGACGCACAATATCGGGATCGCTTTACCGACCCGGTGACGAAACTGTTCGATCTCAACGACCAGGCGACCAAGAAGAATCCCGATCAGGTCGCCTGCATCGACTTCGATCCCGGTTTGGATGCGCAGGATTTCGACCAGAAGACCGTCTCCAAGACCTTGAAACTGTCCGAGACGGTGGATGGCGACACCGCGCAAGTGGTGGCGAGCTTCAAACTTTTTCCGGACGGAGACGATGCGCAGCGTGAAATGCACTGGTCGCTGAAGAAGCTCGATGGCAAATGGAAGGTATCGGACATTGCCTCGAAGACCAGCGACTGGACGCTGAGCCAACTCGAATGCATGGCGGGGCAGGATCCGGAGTGATGCCGTGAGGCTCGGTTGCTCCCGCTGGGGCGTCGAATCGGCCGGTTCATGTCGCTGCTTGCCGTCGTCACGCGCGAGGCCTGCTAAATTTCGTGGAACGTCAAGCACTTCGACTGTAGTGTGAAGGCGATGTAACAAAACTACGAAGGCGGCTGCGTAGCTTGGCGCGTCGCCGCGCTTCCGAGAAATACAAATCGGCGATCCGGTTTTGAGGTCGCGTTGCTTTTGACAGGGCAACGCGCTAAACTTCCTGCGCTTGGTTGTGAACGAATCTCTTGTTCCATTTAGGGGGAATGATCATGAAAATTCTAGGTTACCTACTATCATCGCTGTTTCTCGCTTTGGCGATGGCGCTGATCGCTACTCCGGCTTCCGCACAGGCAACCCGGACATGGGTTTCCGGCGTTGGTGACGACGCCAATCCCTGCAGCCGCACTGCGCCTTGCAAGACCTTTGCCGGCGCGATTTCCAAGACCGCCGCCGGCGGTGAAATCAACTGCATCGATCCAGGTGGTTTTGGCACGGTGACGATCACCAAATCGATCACCATCGCATGCGAGGACGTCGAGGCAGGCGTGTTGAACGCAGGGGTAAATGGCGTCATCGTCAATGCGTTGGCCACTGACGTTGTCGTTCTTCGTGGTCTCGATATCGACAGCACGCCGACTTCGCCCGGCCTCAATGGGGTGCGGTTTCTTGTCGGCGCCGCATTGTTTATCGAGGACTGCGTCATTCGCGATAACACTGCTGCCTCGCCGAATGGCATGGGTATCCTCTTCGCTCCGTCCGTGGCGGCTGAGCTCTACGTCAACAACACCACAATCACCGGCAACAATGACGGCATCCATGTCCAGCCGACCGGCACCGGATCCGCGAAGGTCGTTATCGAAAACTCTTCGATCGAGAACAACAATCTTGCCGGGGTGAAGGCCGACGGCACCGGCAGCACCGGCGGCATGAACATAACCGTCGTGAGCAGCAATGTGTCCGGCAATACCAACTCCGGCATCAGCTTGTTCAATACGGCGGGTGGTGCAGCAATCAACATCATGGTTGATCGCGTCGCTGCGGCCAACAACGGGGCGAACGGGGGCCTTCGGGCCGATGGACCGAACACCCTGCTGCGGGTGGGCAACTCTACGGTCAGCGGCAATACCACTGGCACAGCGATCAACAATGGTGGCTTGATCCAGTCTTACGGCAACAACCAGATCAACGGCAACACCAGCGATGGGCCAAATCCGCCTGTCATTGCACTGAAATAGCCTGATGTGGCTCGCTTGGCGCGATACCGATCGCGCCAGGCAAGCAATTTGAATGGCGTGGCCTTGTCTACGCCAACAAACTCTGCATGGTTCTGGATCAGGCCCGAAGGTTGTGTGGCTGGATGTCCAGCCAATCGAATGCATGCCCATCAAAAGGCATGACTGGCCAAAGCCTTGGTGACGTTATGGCCCGTACCTGTCTTCTGGCATTCTCGGTTTTTTTCATACTGGCGTCGGGTTTGAGCGGCGTGGCTGCGCAAGGGTTGTTTGGCGCGCCCCCCGCAAACCCTCCCGCTGACGGCGCGCCCTCGGCTAGCACTCCTGCCGACAGCGGGGCACCTCCCGCCAATGCGCCGGGCGGCGCGGCGGAGCCGGCAACGCCGCCGGTCGCCTGGCCGCCCAGCGAACCTGCCGCACCCATCCAGCCGGGATCGCCGACGGCGGTGGTGCGGCCGTTCTACGATCAGGTTGGCCTGGAGATCGATCCGGCGCAGCGCAGCCATTTCATCGATCCGGCGAAGACCGTGCTCGACAAGAGCGACGCGTTGCGCAAATCCGGGCAGGGCGAATGCCTCGACCCCAACATGGCGCTGGACAATGCCGATTACAACAAGGACGAGATCGACAAGAGCCTGAAGACGCTCGAGTCGATCAATGGCGACCAAGCCAAGGTCGTCGTCGCCTTCGTCGTTGCCGGCAACCCGCATCGGCTTGAATGGAAGCTCAAGAAGGTCGACGGCGACTGGAAGATATCGGACCTGCTTTCGGTGACCGGCGAGTGGGCACTCAGCCAATATCAGTGCGAATGAGGGCCGGCTCAGCCGCGGCCGCGATACGGCGCAACACCGGTTTCCGGCAGCCAGGCGCCTTCCGGTGGCGCGCCGGTTTGCCAGAACACATCGATCGGAATGCCGCCGCGCGGATACCAATAGCCGCCTATGCGCAACCACAGCGGCTTGGTTGCTGCCACGATGCGGCGGCCGATCATCACGGTGCAATCCTCATGGAAGGCGCCATGGTTGCGAAATGAGGTCATGAACAGCTTCAGCGATTTCGATTCCACCAGAGCCGCATCGGGTGCGTAGTCGATGACGATATGGGCGAAATCCGGCTGGCCGGTCACTGGGCACAGCGAGGTGAATTCCGGGCAGGTGAAGCGCACGATCGCCGGCGGACCGTCGCCACGCGTGAACGGCACGGTCTCCAGGACTGCCTGTTCAGGGCTCTGTGGCGTCTCGACGTGCGCGCCGAGTTGGGTGAGAGTTTTGGTATCGATCATGAGCGGGATCTCTTTCAATTTTCGCCGCTCCTTAGCACCGGACCGAAAGGTGCGCAGCCGTTTTCGGACGAATCCGATGCTTAAATAGGAACTGGAGCAGCGTGCTGCCCCACATAATTTGAAACAGCAGGAAGACGATGACCACCAACGACCCGCTTCTCCAGCCCTACCAGCTCAAACATCTGACGCTCAAGAACCGGGTGATGTCGACCAGCCACGAGCCGGCCTATTCGGAGGACGGCATGCCGAAGCAACGCTACCGACTCTACCATGCCGAGAAAGCCAAAGGCGGTATGGCGCTGACCATGACCGCCGGCTCGGCCATCGTCTCGCGCGACAGTCCAGCCGCTTTCGGCAATTTGCATGTCTATGACGACCGCATCGTGCCGTGGCTCAGCGAACTCACCGAGGCCTGCCACGAGCACGATTGCAAGGTGATGATCCAGATCACCCACCTTGGCCGCCGCACCGGCTGGAACAAGGCCGACTGGCTGCCGGTGCTCTCCGCCTCGCCGGTGCGCGAGCCGGCGCACCGCGCTTTCCCGAAGACCATTGAGGACTGGGACATCGAACGCATCGTCGCCGACTATGCGTCGGCCGCCCAACGCTGCCAGGCCGCCGGCCTCGACGGCATCGAGTTCGAGGCCTACGGCCATCTGATGGATGGCTTCTGGTCGCCGGCCACCAATCATCGCGATGACGAATATGGCGGCTCGCTCGACAATCGCCTGCGCTTCACCAACATGGTGCTCGATGCCGTGCGCGCGGCGGTCGGCGAAAAATTCGTCGTCGGCATCCGAATGGTCGCCGACGAGGACTTCGAGAAAGGTCTGTCGAAGGAAGAAGGCATCGAGATCGCCAGGCGGCTGGCCGGCTCCGGCAAGGTCGATTTCCTCAACATCATCCGCGGCTCGATCGAAAGCGACGCGGCACTCACCAAGGTCATTCCGGTGACCGGCATGCGGTCTTCGCCGCATCTCGATTTCGCCGGCGAGGTGAGGGCGGCGACGAAATTCCCGACCTTCCATGCGGCGCGCATTTCCGACGTCGCCACTGCGCGTCATGCGATCGCCACCGGCAAGCTCGATATGGTCGGCATGACCCGTGCGCACATCGCCGATCCGCACATCATCAAGAAGGTGATGGAAGGCCGCGAGCACGAGATCCGCCCCTGTGTCGGCGCCACCTACTGTCTCGATCGCATCTATGAAGGCGGCGAGGCCCTGTGCGTCCACAATGCCGCGACCGGCCGTGAGGTCGAGATTCCGCACATCATCGTCAAGACCGACGGGCCGAAGCGGAAAGTCGTCGTCGTCGGCGCCGGCGCCGGCGGGTTGGAGGCGGCGCGCGTCGCAGCTGAGCGCGGCCATCAGGTCACGATCCTGGAGGCCTCGTCACAAGCGGGCGGCCAGGTAAGGCTGGCGACGCAGAACCCGCGCCGCAAGGAATTGATCGGCATCATCGACTGGCGACTGGCCGAACTCGACCGGCTCGGCGTCGAAATCCGCTATGACACCTGGGCGGAAAAGGATGATGTTCTGGCGCTGGCTCCCGATGTGGTGGTGGTCGCCACTGGCGGCCTGCCGCAGAACCCGCCGCTGACAGCGGGCGACAATCTCGTCACCTCGAGCTGGGACATCATGGCCGGCAGCGCCAAGCCTGCCGAGAACGTTCTGCTCTTTGACGACAATGGCGGCCATCAGGGCATGGGCGCGGCCGAGTTGATCGCCAACAGCGGCGCAAGGCTGGAACTGGTCTCGCCGGAGCGTTTCTTTGCGCCCGAAATGGGCGGCATGAACCACGTGCCGTATATGCGCGCCTTCCAGGAAAAGGGCGTCACCATCACCATCAACACGCGCCTTCGCTCGGTGCGCCGCGAAGGCAATCAACTGGTCGCAGAACTCGCTTCGGATTTCGCCGATGGCTGGCGCGGGGAGCGCCGTGTCGACCAGGTGGTGGTCGAGCACGGCACGGCGCCGCTCGACGATCTCTACCTCAGCCTGAAGCCGCTGTCGAAAAACGGCGGCGCTGTCGATTACGAACGTCTGGTGGGCGGCGGCGACATCTTTCCGGCGCGCAACCCGCAAGGCGGCTTCGTGCTGTTCAGGATCGGCGATGCCGTCGCCTCGCGCAACATCCATGCCGCCATCTATGACGGGATCAGGTTGGGCTTGCGGATCTAATACGGCCCGCTCAGCCTGGCATGTTGAACGGCGTGATGATCTGGATGTTGGACGCGCCCGGCGCGACCGATTTCGGCAGCGCGCCCTGCGCCCGCATGACGTGGATGCAGGCTGTGCGCATGTCTTGCCTGAGATCGTGATGCAGTACGGCCGAAATGCGTCGGCTTCGCAGCAGTTCGAGATTGTCGGCGTCGAGATCATGGCCGACGAACACTCGGCAGGTCCGTTTCAGCTCAGCGAATGCCTGCACGATGGAGGCGTTTCCACCGCCGATGGAATATACCGCCGCAATGTCGGGATGATGTGTCAACGCGGTGCGGACCAGCTCGCCCGTTGCGCGATCGATGCCGTGCCCTTCGCTGACGTCGACAATTCCGAGGTCGGGAAAGTTTTCACGCAAAGCGCGGCGAAAGCCGATTTCGCGCTCCTCCTCGCCCCGAAAGCGGTTGCTGCTCAAGGTGACAAGGACATCGGCACGACGTCCACCTAGCCATGCGCCGATCAGATAGGCAGCCGTTTCGCCGGCGGCGCGGTTGTCGACGCCGACATAGGCCAGCCTCCGGCTGTTCGGCAAGTCGGTGACCAGCGTCACGACAGGTATTCCGACCTGAACGACCCGGTCGACCGCGGCTGCTATCTCCGGAACATCAGGCGCCTTGAGAAAAATGCCGTTGCTGCCGCGACGCGCAATCGCGTCGAGCAGGGAGACGGTGTTCGCCGCCGCACGCATCTCGGCAAGGTGGTGGCGCGCGCGGAACACGGCTGGGTGCAAGCCCGGCATCTCAGCCTCCAGCGCGGCGCGCACCGCTTCGGTGAAGCGCAGCGGAGCTTCCATGACGAGGTCGAGAATGAATTTGCGGCCGGACAGGCCGAGCTGGGAGCGTTGCGTTTCGAGTTCATGGATCGCCTGCTCGATGCGGCGGACGGTGTGCTGACGCACGCCGCTGCGCCCATGCAGGACGCGGTCGACCGTGGCGATGCTGACGCCCGCCTGTTGGGCGATGTCCTTCACCAGGAATGGATGCGACATCAGCCGTCTCGGTCAATTCTGAGGTGTTTTTGAGGTGTTTCAGCCGTATTCCACCTCTCACCCAAAGCTATACTTCCGCCATTCAGTCGAAACAAGACCATGGGGAGGACGCCGTGAAGGCCGACAATTTTGCCGAGCTCAGATCCGATCGTATTTGGCTAACCGCCGATATGTGCAGCATCGACGATTTCGCGACGTCGACGCAGCGGATCACGAAGCTGGCGGAGTATCCGTTCGCGTCCGAGGTGCAGAAGAATGTGCTGATCTACGACGGCGCTTCGGTGCGCGCGGCCGCCGGCGATCCAGCCCGGCGCAAGGCGCTTCTTGCCGAGTGGGTCGAGGCGATGACCGACGGCCCGGGTGTCGTCGTCTTTCGTGGCGCCTTCGAGGATGTCGCTCCAGTCGATGCAGCCACCGAGGCTTTCAATGCGATCATCGCCGAGGAGCGCACGGCCGGGGCAGGCGGCGGCGATCATTTTGCCAAGCCCGGCGCCAACGACCGGGTGTGGAATGCGCTGGAAAAGCTTTGTCTGCGCGACCCCGCAACCTTTGCCGCCTATTACGGCAACGACATTATCGCGCTGATATCGGAAGCCTGGCTTGGTCCTGCCTATCAGCTCACATCGCAGGTGAACAATGTCAGGCCGGGTGGCGCGTCCCAGTCGGCGCACCGGGATTATCATCTCGGCTTCCAGACGGCGTCGGTCATCGAACGCTATCCGGTGCATGTCCATCGGATTTCGCCAGTGCTGACACTGCAGGGCGCGGTCGCCCATTGCGACATGCCGGTGGAAAGCGGGCCAACGCTTTACTTGCCCTATTCGCAGACCTACCTGCCGGGATACCTGGCGATGAACCGCCCCGAATTCCAGGCCTATTTCACCCAGCACCATATTCAACTGCCCCTGAAGAAGGGCGATGCGGCGTTCTTCAATCCAGCGCTGTTCCACGCCGCCGGCACCAACCGGTCGGCTGATATCCAGCGCATGGCGAACCTGTTGCAGGTGTCATCGGCCTATGGCCGCGCCATGGAGAGCGTTGACCGGACCCGCATGAGCGCGGCCCTCTATCCCGTAGTCCGGCGCATGCTCGGCAACGGCAGCCTCACCCGGCTAGCGGCCGACAACGCCATAGCATCGTCAGCGGAAGGCTATTCCTTTCCGACCAATCTCGATCGCGACCCACCGCTTGGCGGTCTTGCACCGGAAACACAGCAGGCGCTCTTCCACCGGGCGCTCGATGCAGGGTGGGAACCTACTGTCTTCGTGGAGGCACTGGAGAAGCAGGCGCGCAAGAAGCTGACCTGAGGCCGCAGCAACGATCTGCATTGGTGGCGCGCGGTCGGACCTGCATACGAGAGCCCGAGTATGCCGGCCTGGCCGCGCGCCCGCACGTCATTGGCTCATCGCCTGATAACGTGCGATCTCTGAGTTTGCGGTGGGATGTTCAGATCATCCTGGCGATCGCCATGCACAGCACCGTGACCACCAGCAGCCATGCGGCGATGCGTTCGCCCATGGCCATTCTGGTGCGCAGCTGCGTTTCGATTTCCGCATTGGCGCCGGCAAGTTGCCGGCTCGGCGCCCTGACCATGGCGCCGAGCACACCCGCGGCGGCGAAAGCGGTCAGAATGCCAAGCGCCAGTACCATCTCCGTCGAGCCAAAATAGGCGCCGTGGAAGAAATACCACAGCAGCGCCCCGGTCAGGAAAACCACGCCGGCCGCGCCCATCTGCGGCTGGATGAAGCGTTCCGCCTTGATCTCGGGATCGCGGGCAAGCGTGATGGTGGTGCCAGCCCAGAACACCCCTGCCATGACGTGAAGACCGATAACCACGATGTAGACATATTGCATGCCGGCTCTCCTCTTTCGCCTGCTGGTACATCTAATAGTTAGATATCTAACTGTTAGATGTCAATGTATAAGAGAGGAGTCAGTTCCATCCGAGAAAAACACCGTCTAGTGTCCTGCGATGACGCCTTTTGAACGCCCGCCAGTCGGCATGAATCTCGGCCGCACCGCCAAGCTTGTTGCCCAGGCCTTCGACGCCGCTTTGGTCGAAGCGGGCGGGACATTGCCGGTCTGGCTCACGCTGCTGTCGGTCAAGTCGAGCAAGCTCGCCAATCAGCGCGAACTCGCCGGCATGATCGGCATCCAGGGCGCGACGCTGACCCACCACCTCAACGCGATGGAAGCGCAGGGCCTGCTGACGCGCCGCCGCGATCCCGTCAACCGCAGGGTCCATCTGGTCGAATTGACAGAAGCGGGAGAAGCGCTGTTCGAGACATTGCGACAGGCCGCGCTTGTCTTCGACAAGCGGCTTCGCACAGGACTGCCCGACGAGCGTCTGGCGGAGTTTGCGCAGGTGCTGGAGGCGCTGCGGGACAATGTCGAAAGCTAGGAGTACCGAACCTTTGGCTCAGTTGTCATAGCTCGGGATCGTTCCAAAGGCGTAATGGCGCAACTTCAGCGCGGTGATCAGGTTGGTCAGCTTCGTCTTGCCGTCAAAGCCGTCCTGGAACATCTCGTCATGCATCAAGAGGATCAACTTGCTCGGCTTGGCGAAGTGGCCATAGCCGAACAGGTGGTCGATCTCGCTGACCAGATGGTCGACGCTCTGGACCGGCTCGCCGCTGTCCTTGTGCACCCATTCGTGGTCCCAGCCATAAAGATAGAAGCCGGAAGCGGCGACGAACTCGTAGTCGGGATCCTCACGGCCGGCTTGTGCGGGGCCGAGCGAGTTGTCGTCCTTTGACATCGAAGGCAGCCGGAACACATCGCGTCCCGGCAGGCGCGCATGCACCGCCGGCTTCAGGCCCAGCACGGCATTCGCCATGAGCATATCGGCGACCACCCCTTCCGTATCGCTGTAGAAGTACCGGTAGTGATTATAGGCGTGGCTGTAACTGTGGTTGCCGATCGTCACCAGCGGCATCGCCTTGGCGCGCCGCACCAGCGCCTTGTTGGACGCGCTGGCCTCGGCATGCATGCCGACCATGAACAGCGTTGCCGGAACCTGTTCCGCCGCCAGCACGTCGAGGATGTTGCTGGTGCCGCTCAACGGGCCATCGTCGAAGGTGAGATAGATGGTGCGATCCGCCCCATAGGCGGGCCACGCGGACATCAGCATGGCCGCCAGGACAAACCGCAAGAATGTCATAAGCCGCACGATCCGGTTGTTACCGTGACAGGCCGCCATTTCGGTGGCTGGTTGTCAAGCCGGTCCGCTACGCCAGGCTGCCCTGCAAGACCCGCAGTTTGGCCTTCTTCGGCATGCGGGCGGTCAGCCATTCCAGCGCCTTGTCCTGCGGCATCGGGAAGGCGATCGAATAGCCCTGCACCTGGTCGCAGCCGATTGCCATCAGCGAGTCGAGTTCAGCCTCGGTTTCAGCGCCCTCGGCGACGATGGAGATGCCGAGGCCGCGGGCGAGCTCGGTGATGGCGCGCACGATCTTCGAGTTGTCGCCATTTTCATGGATGTTCTGGACGAAGCGGCGGTCGATCTTGAGTCGGTCGATCTCGTTGGGATTGACGTGGCTGAGCGACGCATAACCGGTGCCGAAATCATCGAGTTCCAGATGGACGCCTGCCGCCCGGATGTGACGCAGCTTCGCCGCGATGCCGGTCTTCTCATCGTCGAGAATGACGGATTCGACGATTTCCAACGACAGTTTCTGCGGCGGCAGTCCGGCCTTTTCCAGCGTCTCGAACAGAAACGCATCGAAATCGTGCTCGCGCAGTTCGGTGCCCGAGACATTCACGGCAAGCCGGCCGAAGGCAATCCCGGCGCGGTTCCATTCGGCTGCCTCGTTGATCGCCTTGCTGATCACGATGCGGCCGATCTCCGGCATGAAGCCGCATTTCTCGGCGACCGGAATGAATTCGCCCGGCGAGATCATGCCGCGCTCATGATGGTTCCATCGCACCAGGGCCTCGATGCCGCTGATCGTGCCGTCGGTCAAGGAGACCTGCGGCTGGAAATAAACCTGGAATGCCCGCTCGGCGATGGCGACCTTGATGTCGTGTTCGAGCTGCTTGCGGTAGTCGAGCTCGCGGCGCAGCTCCTCCGAGAAGAACGAGAAGTTGCCGCCGCCCATTTTCTTGGCGGAGTAAAGCGCCAGATCCGCATGGACGAGCAAGTCCTGGGCATTGTCGGCGTCGATCGGATAGACTGCGATGCCGCCGCTGGCACCCGGAAGAATGGTGGTGCCCTGGAAGACGATCGGCTCGTTGATGTGCGCCAGGATGCGCCGCGCGAGCATGTTGATGTCTTCGGTGCTGCCCGCTCCGTTGAGGATCATCACGAATTCGTCGCCGCCGAGCCGAGCGCACAGATCCGACGCCCGGCAGGAATCGCGCATGCGCTGTGCCGTCACGACCAGGACATAGTCGCCGGCGGCGTGGCCAAGCGTATCGTTGATCTGCTTGAAGCGGTCGAGGTCGATCTGGACGACAGCCAGGCGTTCGCGCCGCCGGTGCGCGCCTTTGATCAGCGTGTCGAAATGATCGGTCAGGAAGGTGCGGTTGTGCAGGCCGGTCAGGCCGTCATGAACCGCGATGAAAGCCATCGAATTGCGCGCATCGACCAGTTCACGCGTCTTGCGCAGGATGGCGTTGGACATCGGCCTGAAGATGAACAGCGCCACCAGCAGGATGACGCCGAGCGTGGCGTAGAACAGCGTGCGGTGAAGAGCGAGCAGCTTTTCGGAGCGCTCGTCGGCCTCGGCGCTGATGCGCTGGCCAAGGGCCGCATAGCCCGACAAGGTGGCATTGGCGACCGAGGCATCGAGGTTGACGCGTTCGGCGCTGCCTTTGTAGCCGTCATTGTCGAGATTGAGTCGCGATTCAAGGGCCGAGATCAGACGGTCGCCATTGGCGATCAGCCCGACCGAGAAATAGTCGAGATGGAAAGGCTTGGCGAAGAGCACGCTCTCGATCGACTTCGCATCGAGCTTGGCCGGCGATTGCGGATCGGCGCCTGTCTGCTTGAGCAGCAGATCGTAGTTGGTCTCGAACTCGGCTGTGGCCTGCTTGAGCGCGCTGACCAGCGCCGGCTGCTTGTCACGCGAGGCGGCACCTGTTGCACTGGCCAGGAAGACGATGCGCTGCGACAACGTCTTCTGCGTGCTGACGATGTCGAGCAAGGTGTTGTTGTGCTGCTGCGTGGCCATCGTCTGCTGCAGCAGGACGAAAGACGCCGCCACCATGGTGGCAATGATCAGCAGCGCCAGCCAGTAGCCGGCTTTGATCAGCAGGATAAGCTTGCCTGAAACGGTATGCACCGGCTGCTGCGACATGTTCGGGGGCGGCCCTCTCGCCAACGGATTCCTGTATGAGCACCATTGAACTGGAAACGTTAACAGGACCGGAAACCGGCAGCCGGCCGGCAAGGGGGAGGAGCGGAAAGATCGCGAAATGGTTATCGCCTCCTTTCGTCGCCGGCCTGCATTTGAGCATTCGTTATCCCATGCGCTCCCGAGTGGTTGCTTGGGCGATGTCCATGGCGTCTCTTCTGATGCTACCCGGCCACCCGATCCGGTCGCTTTTGCGATGGATTTTTCGCGCGGGCGGGACGACAGTCTGCCCACGTCAAACGAGGCCTGATCATGACCGCAGCATTTCTCTCCCATATCGCCAGTGAGCTTGCCGGGCTCAAAACTGCCGGCCTCTACAAGTCCGAGCGGGTGATTTCCTCGATGCAGTCGGCCGAGATCGAGGTCGGTGGCGAGAAAGTGCTGAACTTCTGCGCCAACAACTATCTCGGCCTCGCCGACAGCGCCGACCTGCGAAAGGCGGCCACCCAGGCGCTCGACCGATACGGCTACGGCATGGCCTCGGTGCGTTTCATCTGCGGCACGCAGGAGGAGCACAAGCAGCTCGAGGCGACGATTTCCTCCTTCCTCGGCCTGGAAGATACCATCCTCTACGGCTCCTGCTTCGACGCCAATGGCGGCCTGTTCGAGACGCTGCTCGGTGAGGAAGACGCGATTATCTCGGATGCGCTGAACCACGCCTCGATCATCGACGGTGTCAGGCTGTCGAAGGCCAAGCGCTTCCGCTACGCCAACAACGACATGGCCGATCTGGAAGCGCGGCTGAAGGAAGCCAGGGATTGCCGTTTCCGGCTGATCGCCACCGACGGCGTGTTTTCCATGGACGGCATCATCGCCAACCTGAAAGGTGTCTGCGACCTTGCCGACAAATACGATGCGATGGTCATGGTCGACGACAGCCATGCGGTTGGCTTCGTCGGCAAAAATGGCCGCGGCTCGGCCGAGCATTGCGGCGTCGAGGGCAGGGTCGACATCATCACCGGCACGCTCGGCAAGGCGCTCGGCGGCGCTTCCGGCGGCTATACCTCTGGGAAGAGCCAAGTGGTCGACTGGCTGCGCCAGCGCTCGCGGCCGTATCTGTTCTCCAACACGCTGATGCCGGCGATCGCCGGCGCTTCGATCAAGGTGTTCGACCTGATCCGCAATGGCGACGCCTTGCGCGAGCGCCTCTATGCCAATGCGGCGCGGTTCAGGTCTGAGATGGGTAAGCTCGGCTTCACGCTGGCCGGGGCCGATCACCCGATCATTCCGGTGATGTTGGGCGACGCGACGCTGGCGCAGGAGATGGCGGCCCGAATGCTGAAGCGCGGCATCTATGTCATCGGTTTCTCGTTCCCGGTGGTACCCAAGGGCCAGGCGCGCATCCGCACCCAGATGTCGGCGGCGCATTCCATTGCCGATATCGACCGTGCGGTGGAGGCTTTCGCTGCGGTCGGCAAGGAGCTGGGCGTCATTTCCTGAGCAGCCGGCGCCGAAAAGCGATTCCAGATCAAAAGTTTCAAGGGACAAAAGAATGTCGAACATGATGAAGGCGCTGGTGAAGGCCAAGGCCGAGCCGGGCATCTGGATGGAAGAGGTGCCGGTGCCGGAGATCGGGCCCAACGACGTGCTGATCAAGGTCAGGAAGACGGCGATCTGCGGCACCGACGTGCACATCTACAATTGGGACCAGTGGGCGCAGAAGACCGTGCCGGTGCCGATGGTGACCGGCCATGAGTTCGTCGGCACCGTCGCCGATTTCGGCGCCGCGGTCACCGAATACAAGGTCGGCCAGCGTGTCTCGGGCGAGGGCCACATCGTCTGCGGCCATTGCCGCAACTGCCGTGCGGGGCGAGGGCATCTCTGCCGCAACACGCTCGGCGTCGGCGTCAATCGTCCCGGCGCCTTCGGCGAATATCTGGCGATCCCGCAGCACAATGTCGTGCCGATCCCCGACGATGTGCCGGACGAAATTGCCGCGATTTTCGATCCCCTGGGCAATGCGGTGCATACGGCATTGTCCTTCGACCTGGTCGGCGAGGATGTGCTGGTCACCGGCGCCGGGCCGATCGGCATCATGGGCGCGCTCGTTGCCCAATGCGTGGGTGCGCGAAAGGTGGTCATCACCGACATCAACCCGGTGCGGCTGGCGCTGGCCAAGAAGCTGGGCGTCCAGCATGTCGTCGACGCCTCGAAGGAAAAGCTGCGCGACGTGATGCCGGCGCTTGGCATGACCGAGGGTTTTGACGTCGGCCTCGAAATGTCGGGTGCCGCACCCGCCTTCCGCGACATGATCGACACCATGAACAATGGCGGCAAGATCGCCATTCTCGGCATCGCCCCGACCGGCTTCGAGATCGACTGGAACAAGGTCATCTTCAAGATGCTGCACTTGAAGGGCATCTATGGCCGCGAAATGTTCGAGACCTGGTACAAGATGATCGCTCTGGTGCAGGGGCCGCTGGATGTGAGTGGGTTGATCACGCATCGGATTGGCATCGACGATTTCCAGACGGGGTTCGACGCGATGCGCAGCGGCAGTTCCGGCAAGGTGGTGATGGATTGGTGAGGCCAGTTGTTCTTTCGCCATCGGCCGAAAAAGCCTGAGATCCTCGCGGACATGTACCCCTAAACGCAGGACTTCCGTCCCGGGTTGAAGACATGGGGATAATCGTGCTCGTCGAGCATATCGAGGAATGCGTCCAATCCCGTTGTCTTGATGAATTCCAACTCCATGCCGGAGATCAGATGGACGCAAAGGATCGCGACGTCGTCGTTGTCGATGGTGAGCCTCTCTGCAATTCGCTGGTCCGGCGCGATGATGGGCGTCAAGAACAGGAAAGTTCTGAATTCCGATCCTGAGACAGGCGGCCAAGGCATCGCAATGCGGTGGCCGAAACCCAACCATGTATCGTCTATGAAGGGATACTCGGCCAACCACCTTATGTTGCTGAGGATATTCGGTTCAGGCTCGCGAACGTACCACATCAACTCAGCCCGCCGCTTGAAGTCTCCACCTGCGTCTGACCGGACGGCCATACGCCGATCGCTCATGCCGTTGGTTAGGAGGACAAAGCCGTCGCCGGCAGGATCGATGAGCGAGAAGTCCCGCCCAAACGCAAGAACCTCGACGCTATCAGGCCCGTTACCCGGGAAGATACGGTCGGGCTCCCCAAGCTCTTTGGTATAGACCGATCGTCTGTGCAAGTTGTTGGGGCCACCGGATGCGGGCGGTTCTCCACGGAGAAATCTCTTCGGAAGCCAAGCCATCTTCCATCCGTCCCTGATTTTCAGCCCTTTTGGTTGATATGACTAGCATCAAGTCCGACTTGTCCCAACTGGGCCTCCAGCGCCGCCACACCGCTAACGATTGCTGCTCGTTGCCCCGCGCTTAGCCTAGCCAAAAGCTCTGTTTCAAACGCCTTCGCCAGTGGCACCATCTCGCGATAGGCGACGAGCCCCATCTTGGTCAGAGTCAGATGCTCCACACGGCGATCATTCTCGTCCGGCGTGCGCGTCAGCCAGCGCCGCCGCTCCAGTTCGGCCACCGCGCGCGACACTTTGGTCTTGTGCATGGCTGACTGCTCTCCGAGCTCGGTCGCCGTCATCGTACCGCGCTGGCCGAGGCCTGAAAGCGTGCGCCACTCCGGCCGCGTCAGGCCTTGGCGATCGCGGTAGATCTTCGAGAATTCGCGGCTGACGGCATCGGCAAGCCGGTAGAGGCGGTAGGGCAGGAAGTTTTCCAGCTCCAGAATGTCGGGTTCCATGACGCGCGCCGTGGCCGTTGATAGTTACATTTTCGATGGTTACAAATGAAACCAGTTTGGTCAATATCACCGGCAGGCTGGCTTTGTGAAGCTTGAAGCCGGGGATCAGGGAGGATCGGATGGCCTTTTCCTACATGCCCGGTTTCGGCAACGATTTCGAGACCGAGACCTTGCGCGGCTCGCTGCCGCAGGGGCGCAACTCGCCGCAGCGGCCAGCCTACGGCCTCTATGCCGAGCAGCTTTCCGGCTCCCCGTTCACTGCCCCGCGTGGCACCAATGAGCGCTCCTGGCTCTATCGCATCCGGCCCAGCGTCAAGCACACCGGCCGTTTCAAGGCGGTGGCTTATCCCCTTTGGAAGACCGCTCCCAATGTCGGCGACCATGAACTGGCGCTCGGCCAGTATCGCTGGAACCCGGTGCCGATGCCGAAGGAACCAACCGATTTCATCCAGGGCATGCGCAGCATCACCACGGCTGGCGACGTGCTAGGGCAAAGCGGCATGGCAGCCCATGTCTATGTCGCCAACACATCGATGATCGACGATCATTTCTTCGACGCCGATGGCGAGTTGCTGGTTGTCCCGCAGGTCGGTGCCTTGCGTCTGGTCACCGAAATGGGCGTCATCGAGCTTCGGCCTGGCGAGATCGCCGTGTTGCCGCGCGGCCTCGTCTTCAAGGTCGAACTCGTCGATGCCGAAGTGCGCGGCTATGTCTGCGAGAATTACGGCGCCAAGCTGACCTTGCCCGACCGGGGTCCCATCGGCGCCAATTGCCTGGCCAATCCGCGCGACTTCAAGACGCCTTGCGCCTGGTTCGAGGAGAAGGAGACGCCGTGCCGGCTGATCGTGAAATGGTGCGGCAATTTCCACGTCACCGAGATCGGCCATTCGCCGCTCGACGTTGTCGCCTGGCACGGCAACTACGCGCCCTACAAATATGACCTGGCGACGTTTTCGCCGGTCGGCGCCATCCTGTTCGATCACCCCGATCCGTCGATCTTCACCGTGCTGACCGCGCCAAGCGGCGAGGAAGGCACCGCCAATATCGATTTCGTCATCTTCCCGCCGCGCTGGCTAGTGGCCGAAGATACGTTCCGGCCGCCTTGGTATCACCGCAACATCATGAGCGAATTCATGGGGCTGATCCACGGCCAGTACGACGCCAAGGAGGAGGGGTTCGTGCCCGGCGGCATCAGCCTGCACAATTTGATGCTGGCCCATGGCCCGGATGCGCCTGGCTTCGAAAAGGCCTCGCGCGCCGATCTGAAACCGGTCAAGCTCGACAACACCATGGCCTTCATGTTCGAGACCCGCTACCCGCAGATGCTGACCCGCTACGGCGCCGAACTGGAAACAAGGCAGGACAACTACATCGACTGCTGGGCAGACCTGAAGAAGCGCTTCAATGGCACGCCCGAGGGCGACTGGTCTTGAGCGGAAAGCCGATGCCAGACCGGCTGGTGCTGCTCGGCTCGAAGGGTGGCCCGGCGCTGCGGCCGGGCGGACCGTGGCCGAGCTCGTCGCTGCTTGAGATCGGAGGGCGAACCATCGTCGTCGATTGCGGGCTTGGCGTGACGCGCGGTCTGGTCGATGCCGGGATCAGCCTGAAGGCGCTCGACCTGATCTTCATCACGCACCTACATTCCGATCATGTGCTGGAGCTCGGACCGCTGATCCACACCGCCTGGACGGCAGGGTTGGCGACGCCGGTCACCGTGTTCGGTCCCCTCGGCACCGGCCACTACTGGCGGCGCTTCTGCCAGGCGATGGAGTTCGACATCGAAATCCGCATCGTCGACGAGGGCCGGCCTGACATTCGCGAACTGGTTTCGATCGATGAGTTCGGCGAGGAGCAGGTGGTCGAGCAAGGTGGCCTGAAGGTGACGGCACTGCGCGTCGATCATCCGCCGGTGACCGACTGCTTTGCCCTGTGCTTCGAGCATGGCGGCAGAAGCGTGGTCTTTTCCGCCGATACAGCCTTCTTTCCACCGCTTGCCGATTTCGCCAAGGGTGCTGACCTTCTCGTCCATGAAGCCATGCTGGAGGAGGGCATCGAACGACTGGTTGCCAGAACCGGCAATGGCGCGCGGCTCAGGCAACATCTGCTCGCCAGCCACAGCCTTGCCGAGGAAGCCGGGCGCATCGCCAGCGATGCCGGCGTGAAGAGACTGGTGCTCAACCACCTCATTCCCGCCGACGATGCCGAGATCGGCGAGGCGGATTGGCTAGCTGCTGTCAGGAAAACATGGGCCGGCGACTTGACGATCGCCCGCGACGGCCTTGTTGTGGAGTTTCGGGAGTGAGGATGGCTAACGACAAGCTTTGGGACGAGGTGAACAAATCCGAGGCGACATCCTCGGCACAGCTCTCCTTGTTCCTCGATCGAGTTGAGGACGTGCCGTCTTTTGTTCAGTTCATCGATGCGCTGCGGAAGGACCGAGAGGACGCCGACCGTAAGGAGGCGATGCAATCGGCTGGCCCCTACACCAGCTGGAATGGGTGGCAAAGTAGTTCGATCAGTACCTTTCTCGAATCGGGCGTCGCCTGGGCCGAAACCAAACCCGCGCATCTAGCTGACGAAAATCCCTGGAAAGCCGCGGCCAGAATTCTCTATGCCGGCAAATATTACGAATAATCATTGGGAGGACGCATGAAGCTTGCCACATTGAAGGACGGGACGCGTGACGGAAAACTCGTCGTCGTCTCACGCGACTTGACGCAGTACACGGATGCCTCGTTCTTGGCGCGCACGCTGCAGGCGGCATTCGACGACTGGCGCAGGGTCTCGCCGCATCTCGGCACAATCGCGGAATCGCTGGAAAACAATGCGGTGCCGTCCGCGCGCTTTCATGAGCACGACGCGCATTCGCCGCTGCCGCGCGCCTATCAATGGGCTGACGGGTCCGCCTATGTGAACCATGTCGAACTGGTGCGCAAAGCGCGCGGCGTCGAGATGCCGGCGAGCTTCTGGACCGACCCGCTGATCTACCAGGGCGGCTCGGACTCCTTCATTGCGCCGCGCGATCCGATCCGCATGGCCGATGAAGCCTTCGGCCTCGACATGGAGGGCGAAGTCGCCGTGATTGTCGACGACGTGCCGATGGCGGCAAGCCTCGATGAAGCGCGCGCCGCGATCCGGCTGGTCATGCTGGTCAACGACGTCACGTTGCGCGCGCTCACCGGGCCGGAACTGGCCAAGGGTTTCGGCTTCTTCCAATCAAAACCATCCTCGGCCTTTTCGCCCGTTGCGGTGACTCCGGATGAGTTGGGCGATGCCTGGGATGGCGGCAAGGTTAGCCTGCCGCTGCTTGCCGATCTCAACGGCAAGCCCTTCGGCCGCGCCAATGCCGGTATCGATATGACCTTCGACTTTCCGGCGCTGATCGTGCATGCCGCCAGGACAAGGCCGCTGGTATCAGGCACCATCATCGGCTCGGGCACCGTCTCCAACAAGCTCGATGGCGGCCCGGGCAAGCCGGTCTCGGCGGGCGGCGCCGGCTATTCCTGCATTGCCGAACTGCGCATGATCGAGACCATCGAGAATGGCGAACCCAAGACGCCGTTCCTGCGCTTCGGCGACACGGTGCGCATCGAGATGAAGGACAAGACCGGGCATTCGATCTTCGGCGCCATCGAGCAGAAGGTCGAGAAATACGAGAGATAGGGGGACGGAATGACGGGGGAGGCGTTCTATCTGCTGGCTGGCGTATGGGCTCTCGGGATTCTGGTAGTCTTCATCCTGGCGACCCGGCTGAGCTATCGCATCGAGGCGCGCTCACCGGACCTGACCAACCGCAGCGGCTACCCGCGCAAGGCGATGATGTTTCACACCATCACCAACATGAAAGTCGCACGGGACGAGGAAACGCAAGCCATGCGTCGGCGCATGAATGGGTTGCTGCTGATCGTTCTTGCGGGGTTCGCGATTATGGCGGCAGGCTTGCACCTGGTGCGGTCGGGGGGATGATCTCATGACCCTGCTCGATCATCTGCGCCGCATGGCCGGCAACAATCTCTGGTCGAACGACCGGCTCTATCGTGCCGTGCTTGCGCTCGAGCCCGGAGAGTTCGAAGCCGAACGCACCAGCTTCTTCCCGTCGATCAAGGCAACGCTCAACCACATCCTCGCGGTCGATCACCTCTATCTCGATTTTCTCGAAGAGGGCGGCGTCGGTGCCGCGGCCCATGATGAGTTCGTGCCCTTCGACGAACCCCGGGCGCTGTTTGCCGCCCAGGTCGCGGCCGACCGGCGGCTGATCGCCTTCTGCAATGGCCTGTCGGAGGCCGATCTCGATCGCCGCGTCATCACCGACCGGCGCGAGGACGGCATGATCCCCGAAAAGATCGGCGACATTCTCGCCCACGTCTTCCTGCACGACATTCACCATCGCGGCCAGGTGCACGCAATGCTGTCCGGCACCTCGGTCGCGCCGCCGCAACTCGATGAGTTCCTGCTCGATTATGATATGAAGTTGCGAGAGAAAGAGGTCGAGCGGCTGGGGCTCAAGATCTGATTTTGCATATGGCCCATAGATGGGCCATATGCAAATCCGCCCGACCTGAACTTTACTCTGCCGCCTGAACCTTGATCACGCCGCGCTTGATCTGGTCCTGCTCGATCGATTCAAACAGCGCGCGGAAATTGCCTTCGCCAAAGCCTTCGTCGCCCTTGCGCTGGATGAACTCGAAGAAGATCGGGCCGATCACGGTTTTGGAAAAGATCTGCAGCAGGATCTTGGTCATGCCGCCGTCGACCACGCCTTCGCCGTCGATCAGGATGCCGTGCTTCTTCATCCGCTCGATCGGCTCGTCATGGCCGTTCACCCGGTCATACGACATGTCGTAATAGGTCTCCGGCGGGCCGGGCATGAATTTCAGCCCGTTGGCGGCGAGCTTGTCGGTGGCGGCGTAGATTTCGTCGGTGCCCACCGCAATGTGCTGGATGCCTTCGCCATTGTACTTCTTCAGATACTCGGCGATCTGGCTGGTCTCGTCCTTGGATTCGTTGAGTGGAATGCGGATCTTGCCGCAGGGCGAGGTGATGGCGCGGCTGACCAGGCCGGTGATCTTGCCGTCAATGTCGAAGAAGTGGATCTGCTTGAAGCCGAACAGATTGCGGTAGAAATCCCACCATTTGTCCATCTGGCCGCGATAGACATTGTGGGTCAGGTGGTCGAGGAAATAGAAGCCGACGCCTTGCGGCCGCGGATCGCGCGCGCCAAGCCACTCGAACTCGGCATCATAAGCCGAACCCTTCTTGCCGTAGGTATCGATGAAATAGAGCAGCGAGCCGCCAATGCCAACGATCGCCGGCACGTCGAGTGCCTTGTCCTTGCCTTCGTAAGGCGTGGCGCCCTTCGAGACGGCATGGTCGAACGCGTGCTTGGCATCGACCACCCGCCAGGCCATCGAGGCCGCGCACGGGCCGTGCTTGTCGGCAAACTTCATCGCATGCGAGCCGGGCTCGGCATTGACGACATAGTTGATGTCGCCCTGGCGCCAGACGGTGATGTTCTTGGTGCGATGCTTCGCCACCGCCACATAGCCCATGCGGGTGAACAGTTCGGCGAGCTTTTGCGGCTCCGGATGCGCGAATTCGACGAATTCGAAACCATCGGTGCCGGCAGGGTTGTCCTTGCTGATCGTGGCGGGCGGGGCGTCGTGCGGGAAGGGACCCATGGTATTCCTCCAAAGCTGGCTCGGCCTGAAAAGGCCACCTAACGCCATCATAGCGCGGAGCCGGCGCATGGTGCTTGCATTCAAACGCTTGAAATGGTCATCTCATGCGCGAAACATGCATGATGAGAGACAAAACCATGGATGAGACGCGCATCGATCAGTTTGACCGCAAGATAATGGCGCTCCTGCAGGGTGATGCGCGGCTCACCAACAGCGATCTCTCGGAGCGGGTGAACCTGTCGGCCTCGCAATGCTCGCGCCGCCGCCAGCGGCTCGAGGAAGACGGTTTTATCAAGGGCTATCGGGCGGTGCTCGACCGCGACAAGCTCGGCTTCTCGCTGGTCAACGTCATTTCGGTAACGCTTGCCACCCACAACCGCGACAATGCCCGGCGTTTTGGTGAGTTGGTGGCGCGGCTGCCCGAGGTGCAGGAGGCGCATGCGCTGACCGGCGAAATGGATTACATCCTGAAAGTGGTGACGCCCGATCTGAAGTCGCTGTCGGAGTTCGTCAACGGCGTGCTGCTGCCACACGAATCCGTGCAGCATGTGAAGACGGCGATCGTTCTCGAAACGCTGAAAGAAACCGGCGCGCTGCCGATTTAGCCCTTCGACTGCTGGATCAGCCCATACAGATTCGCGCAGCGCGCGCCCGAGCGGCAATAGGCGAACACCGGGCCTTCTAGTGCGTCCAGCGCCTCGGCCTGGTCCTCGACATTCTCCGCGGTGATCTGGCCGCTGATGACGGGGATGTAGCGGAAGGCGAGGCCCGCGGCTTCGACCGCCGATCCGATGCTTTTGGCCGAAGGCTGGCCGGGCTGTTCGTCGTCCGGTCGGTTGCAGATAACGCTCTTGAAGCCGGCTTCCTTGATGGCGGCGACGTCTTCGGGCTGGATCTGGCCAGAGACCGAATAGTCCTCGCTGATTTCGCGGTATTCCATGGCAGCATCCTCGCAATCTGATTTGCGGGGAGTCTTGCCACTCCCCGACGTGGTCGGCAATCCGCGCCGACGGAAATCATTCAACTGAGATAGACGCATCCAGTGGAGAATCCAACTCAGGCCGCCCAGACCGGGAACGGATCGGGTAGCGCTCGCCACAGTTCGGGCTGAAAATCCTCGGCCAGAAAGGCGGAGACTGGCTCCGCCTCTCCGAGCACGGTGCTTCTCAGCTGCCGAGGATCGCGCCTTTGATCTGGCGGATGTTGTTGTGCATCATGTCGATATAGGTCGAGCCCGGGCCATCGGGCTGCGACAGCGCATCCGAATAGAGCGTGCCGCCCACCTTGATCCCGGTCTCGCTGGCGATCTGTTCGATCAAGCGCGGGTTGGTGATGTTTTCCACGAAGATCGCCGCCGCCTTGTCCTGCTTCACCTGCTCGACCAGCTTGGCGACGTCAGCGGCCGACGGTTCGGAGTCGGTCGAAATGCCTTGCGGAGCGAGGAAGGTCAGGCCGTATTCGTGCTCGAAATAGCCGAAGGCGTCGTGCGAGGTGATGACGACGCGCTTGGCCTCAGGGATCGACTGGATCGCCGCCTTCACTTCGCCTTCCAGCGCATCAAGCTTCTTGGTGTAGGCGGCGGCATTGGTCTGGTAGCTGACGCAGCCCTCGGAATCGGCCGCGCAAAAAGCCTCGGCGATGTTCTTCACATAGATCTTGGCATTGGCGATCGACTGGAAGGCGTGCGGATCGGTAACGGTCTTGCCGCCGCCGGTGCCGGCACCTTCGGCCGCGTCCGCGTCGGCGAATTCAGGCTTGAAGTCGATCGGTGTCACGCCCTTGGTCAAGGTGACGATCGAGGCCTTGGTGGCGCTGGCATCGACCAGCCGCTGCAAAAAGCCTTCGAAATGCAGGCCGTTGACCAGAACGATATCGGCCTTGGCCATGGCGACCGCGTCGGCCGGGCTCGGCTCATAGACATGGGCGTCGCCATCCGGGCCGACGATGGTGGTGATATCGACACGGTCGCCGCCGACATTTTTGGCGAAATCGGCAATGACCGTGAAGCTGGCGACGACTTTCAGCGGCGCCGCGAAAGCTGACGATGCGCTAAAGGCTGTTAATGTTATAACGCTCATCGCCAGGGCGGCACGGATGGATCTCAGCATAGGCGGGGTCTCCTTTCGAGGGGCGGGGGATCAGGCCGTTCTGTGACGGTGATGGATAATGCGGGCGCGCAGGATGCCGCGCGTGCCGAACAGGATCGAGGCGAAATAGACGACGCCTGCCGACAGGATGATGGCCGGGCCAGACGGCAGCGAGGCGTGGTAGGACAAAAGCAGCCCGGCGATGCAGGAGGCAAAGCCGATCAGCACGGCCAGCACGCACATCGGCTCGACGCGCACCGTCCAGAAGCGGGCGGCTGCCGCCGGCAGCATCATCAGTCCGACGGATAGAAGCGTGCCGAGCGCCTGGAAACCGCCGACGAGGTTGAGCACGACCAGGCCAAGGAAGATGAAATGCACCGGACTGCCCATCCGGCTGACCGAACGCAGGAACAGCGGATCGAGGCATTCGGCGACCAGCGCCCGCCAGAAGATAGCGAGGCTGACCAGCGTCACCGCGACGATGCCGCCGATCAGCGTCAGCGCTTCGTTGTTGAGCGCCAGCACCGTGCCGAACAGCACATGCATGAGATCGACGCTGGAGCCGCGGATCGACACCATCAGCACGCCGATGGCGAGTGAAATCAGATAGAAGGCCGCCATCGAGGCGTCCTCTCGCTGGACGGTGAAGCGCGAGACGGCGCCGGCGCCGAGCGCCACGATGATGCCGGCGATCAGCCCGCCAATGGTCATCGGCAGGATTTCCAGCCCATAGAACAGGAAGCCGGCGGCCGCACCCGGCAGGATGGCATGCGCCATGGCATCACCCGACAGGCTCATGCGCCGCAGCATCAGGAAGACGCCGATCGGGCAGGCGCCAAGCGACAGCATCAGTGAGCCGAACAGCGCCCGCTGCATGAAGCCGAAATCGGCAAAGGGTGCGATGAACAGACCGTAGACCCAGTCCATCAGGCAGCCCTCGGCCCGGCGCCGTGATGATGGTCGTGATCGTGGCCATGATGATCGTGGCTATGGGAATGATCATGACCGTGCCCGTCCGGCTCGCACCACGGCGCGTTCTCCTCCCAGGCTTCGTGGAAGCGGCGGGCGCGCAACAGGTTTTCCGGCTTCAGCGTCTCGCGCGTTTCGCCCCAGGCGATCGGCTGGCGGGCCAGAAGCAGCGTCTCCGGAAAATTCTGACGGACCAGATCGAGATCATGAACGACGACCATGATGGTGCGTTCCTCGCCATGCCAGCGCTTGATGAGCGCAATCAGGTCGCCGACCGTCTTGGCATCGACAGCGTTGAACGGCTCGTCGAGCAGGATCAGGTCGGCGTCCTGCAACAACACCCGGGCAAACAGCGTGCGCTGCAGCTGGCCGCCTGACAGCGTGTCGATCGGCCGCTTCTCGAAGCCGCCAAGGCCGACTGCCATCAGCGCCTGGCTGACCGCCGCGCGATCCTCTGCGGTGTAGCGGCCGAGCATGCCGCGCTTCGGCCAGAGGCCGAGCGAGACCAGGTCGACGACGCGTGCGGGAAAGGAGCGGTCGAGTTCCGATTGCTGCGGCAGGTAGGCGGCGCGCACGCCTGGTGCGCGAACAACCTCGCCGGCCATCGGCTTCAAAACGCCGACAATGCCCTTCATCAGCGTCGATTTGCCGGAGCCGTTGGCGCCGACCACGGCCGTCAGCGACCCCTTGCGGATCGTGCCGTCAAGATGGTGGATCGCCGGGTGGCTGTTATAGCCCAGCGTCAGGTCACGGAATGTCAGGCAGGTCTGGGTCATGTCGTTCCGTCGGGCAGCCGATTTCGGCTGCGGGCAGGGGCCGATTGGATATGTGATGTTATTACATTAGTCAACAAGCCAATCGGGCGGAATTACGACCGGCAGCTCAACTTGCCGTGAATCTCGCCACTCGCTGGTCCAAGGGGATTTGGCCCCGGCGGCCTTGCCCGATGCGAACCGCAACTCTAAACAGGCGCCACCCATAACAGGAAGGAACCTCCCATGAGCATTCGTCGCATCGATGTTGGCCCGCGCATGAGCCAGATCGTCATCCACGGCAACACCGTCTATCTGGCCGGCCAAGTCGGCGAGCCCGGCGGCAACGTCGCCTCGCAGACCCGCGATATTCTGGCGGCCATCGACGAATTGCTGGCCAAGGCCGGCACCGACAAGACCAAGATCGTTCAGGCGATCATCTGGCTGGCCGACATGGGCACCTTCGCCGAGATGAATTCGGAATGGGACAAGTGGGTGCCGCAGGGCCACACCCCCGCCCGGGCTACCGGCGAAGCCAAGTTGGCTGGTCCGGAATATCTGGTCGAGATTATCGTCACGGCGGCGATTTGAGGCACGGCCTTCTACCTCCCCCTTGTGGGGAGGTCGGACCGCAGGTCAGGGTGGGGGTTGGCGCCGCCCCCACCTCGCTGCTTCGCAGCGACCCTCCCCACAAGGGGGAGGGTAAGAGGCGCTACCCCTGCGACGGCGTGAACCTCGCCACCAGCGTGTGGCTTTCCGCGGGATAGATAAACCGCACATGCGTGACCGGGTGCTCGGCACTCCAGGTGCGGCGCTCGACCACAAGGCAGGGCGCGCCCGGGTCGATGTCAAGCGCGTCGGCAACAGTCTCGTCGGCGGCCATGGCGCGGATACGGTGCTCGGCCTCGCTCCACGGCACGCGGCCGATAAGCCAGGGCCCGGCGGCGATCTCCCTGAACTCTTCGTCCCCGGCTTCTGGAACCGCGGAAAGATTGATCAGGCGCTGCTCGAGTGCGAATGGCCGTTCGCCGGCGAAATGCAAGCCTTCGACCCATAGCACCGACCCGGCGGCGGACGACCCAAGCAGCACTCTGTCCTCCGCGTTGCAGCGCCGCTTCCGGCGCTCCAGCCGCTCGTAGCGATAAAGCAGGCCAAGCGCCTCGACCTCGATCCTGATGTCGTGAAGTTCCAGCACCGCCGCCTGCGACTGCGGCCGGCGGACAAAGCTGCCGGAGCGACGGCGGCGTTCGATCAGCCCGGCCTTAGCCAGTTGCGACAGCGCCTTGTTCACCGTCATGCGCGAGCAATTATACTCGGTCGTCAGTTCGTGCTCGAACGGAATGCGATGTCCGGGCGCCCACGCGCCGGACAGGATTTTTTCGCGGATGTCGGACAGGATGCGCTGATGCAGCGAGACCGTCTCGCCGCCGTCAATGTCATCTGTCTCGATCAGGCTCATCGGCTTCAGTTCTGCGACAGCGCGGTCATGACTTTGCGGAATCGTTCGGCAATGGCCTCGCGCTTCGCATGCCTGCCGCCGCTGACCTGCTTCTTGCCATGCACCCAGACGCAGTCGACCTTGCTGCCATTGGCGAAGATCCAGGCGTCGAGGATCGCGTCGCCGGCCTTGCCGGCCAGCGAGGGGGTCTTGGCGTCGAGCGAGACAAGATCGGCGGCTCTCCCGACGGCGATCTGCGAAGCGCCGGCGCCAAGCGCCACGCCGCCACCGTCAAGCGCGGCATCGAACAGCGCTCGCCCGGTCGAGCCGCCGGCCACCGCCAGCACATTGCGGGCGCGGTGGGCGAGGCGCTGCGAATATTCGAGTTGGCGCAATTCGTCGGGCAGGCCGATCAGCACGTTGGAATCGGAGCCGATACCGAAGCGGCCGCCATGCTCGGTGAATAGCGGAGCGGCAAATGTGCCGTCACCGAGATTGGCTTCGGTGATCGGGCAAAGGCCGGCAATGGCACCGCTCTTGGCCATGCCGATGGTTTCGGCGTCGGTCATATGGGTGGCATGGATCAGGCACCAGCGCTGGTCGACCTCGGCATTGGCCAGCAGAAATTCGACCGGCCGCGCGCCGGACCAGGCAAGGCAGTCCTCGACTTCCTTTACCTGCTCGGCGACATGGATATGGATCGGCCCATTCGGTGTCAGAGCAGCAACTTGAGCGAGTTCCTCCGGCGTCGCGGCGCGCAGGCTGTGTGGCGCTACACCGACGACAGCTTGATTCAACGCGCGAACCGATTCGCGGCTCTTCTCAACAAGCCGGGAGAACCGATTCACATCGTTGATGAATCGCCTTTGGCCATCGTTGGGAGCTGCGCCACCGAAGGAGGCGTGCGCATAAAACACCGGCAGCAGTGTCAGACCGATACCGGTTTCGCCGGCCGCAGCTGCGATGCGCTCGGCCATCTCGGCAAGGTTGGCGTAAGGTTTTCCATCGCGGTCGTGGTGCAAATAGTGAAATTCGCCGACGCGCGAGAAACCGGCCTCCAGCATCTCGACATAGAGCTGTGCGGCAACCGCCTCGACCTGATCGGGCGTCATCGACAGTGCGAAGCGGTACATCACCTCGCGCCAGCTCCAGAAACTGTCGGCGGAAGGCCCGCGAAGCTCGGCAAGGCCGGCCATGCCGCGCTGGAAGGCGTGGCTGTGCAGATTGGGCATGCCAGGCACGAGAATGGCGTGGCGCTCGTCGCCGGCCCGCGGAACCGCACCCGCTTCGACGGAAGCGATGTGGCCTCCATCGAGCGCGATCCTGACATTGCCTTGCCAGCCCTCGGGTAGCAGCGCCTGTTCCGCAAAGATCGCCGTCACGTCCATCTCCGAATCTGCATGCCTGAACGACGATACCACTTGCGTCGCGTTTCAATATGTATATACATAATCGCCATCCTTTCAAATGGAAAAGATGATGGGTGGAGCAAACAAGAAGAGCGGCCTTCGTGTCTGGCACAATGCGCGCCTGGCGACCATGGCCGACGGCGTGGCTGGCCTCGGCATTGTCGAGAAAGGCGCGATCGCCGCGCGCGACGGTGTCATTGTATATGCTGGCGCGGAGGCTTTGATGCCGGCTTCGGCAGGGCAGGGCGCCGAGACCATTGATTGCGAGGGCCGCTGGATCACGCCGGGCCTGATCGACTGCCACACCCATCTGGTCTATGCCGGCAACCGCGCCAACGAGTTCGAGATGCGGCTGGCCGGCGCCACCTATGAAGAAGTCGCCCGCGCCGGCGGCGGTATTGTTTCCTCCGTCAAGTCACTGCGCGCTGCCAGCGAGGATGAACTCGTTGCCCAGACGCTGCCGCGCCTCGATGCGCTGATGGCCGAGGGTGTCACCTCAGTCGAGGTCAAGTCGGGCTATGGGCTCGATCTCGACAATGAGAAGAAGTCGCTGCGCGCCGCCCGCCGGCTGGGCGGTGAACGGGCGGTGACGGTCCGCACGACCTGTCTGGCTGCCCACGCCCTGCCGCCCGAGGCCAAGGGGGACAAGGATGCTTTTATCGATCTGGTCGCCAGCCAGATTGTTCCGGCGGTTGCCGCCGAAGGACTGGCCGATGCCGTCGATGGTTTTTGCGAAGGCATAGCGTTCTCGCCGGAGCAGATGGCGCGCGTTTTCGATGCCGCCAAGGCCTTAGGCCTGCCGGTCAAGCTTCACGCCGACCAGCTGTCCAACCTGCACGGTGCCGCGCTTGCCGCCAGCTATGATGCGTTGTCCGCCGACCATCTCGAATATACGGATGAGGCGGGAGCTGCCGCTATGGCCAAGGCCGGCACGGTGGCGACCATCCTGCCCGGCGCCTATTACTTCATCCGCGAAACGAAGAAGCCGCCTGTCGACCTGTTCCGCCGCCATGGCGTGAAGATGGCGGTGGCGACGGACAGCAATCCCGGCACCTCGCCGCTAACCTCGCTGCTGCTCACCATGAATATGGCCGCGACGCTCTTTGGCTTGACCGTTGATGAATGCCTGGCCGGCGTCACCCGCGAGGCTGCGCGTGCGCTTGGCCTTCTCGACAAGGCCGGCACACTGGAAGCCGGCAAATCCGCCGATCTGGCGATATGGGACATCGAGCGTCCCGCCGAACTCGTCTACCGCATGGGCTTCAACCCGCTCCATGCCCGCATCTGGAGAGGACAATGACCGAACTGACCTTGAAGCCCGGCAGTGCGACGCTGGCCGACTGGCGCGCCATCTATCGTGGCGCCGTGCCGAAGCTGGATGATGCCTGCCGTCCAAAGATCAAGGCGAGCGCCGAGGCCGTTGCCAGGATCGTTGCCAAGGGTGAGCCGGTCTACGGCATCAACACCGGTTTCGGCAAACTGGCCAGCGTCCGCATCCCGGCAAGCGATCTCGAGACCTTGCAGCGCAACATCGTCCTGTCGCATGCCGCCGGCGTCGGCGAGCCGATGCCCGTCGCTGTCGCCCGGCTGATGATGGCGCTGAAGCTTGCCAGCCTGGCGCAGGGGGCGTCCGGTGTGCGCCCCGAAACCATCGAGTTGCTGGAAGCAATGCTCGCCAACGACGTCATCCCGGTGGTGCCGGCGCAAGGCTCGGTCGGCGCTTCCGGCGATCTCGCGCCGCTGTCGCATATGACGGCTGTGATGATCGGCGTCGGCGAATGCTTTACCCCGCATGGCCGCTTCCCGGCTAAGGTCGCCTTTGTCTCGCATGGCCTGGAGCCGGTGACGCTTGGCGCCAAGGAAGGTCTGGCCCTGCTCAACGGCACGCAGTTTTCCACCGCCTATGCGCTGGCTGCTTTGTTCGAGGCCGAAGTGCTCTACCAGTCGGCGCTGGTCGCCGGCGCCCTATCGACCGACGCGGCAAAGGGTTCCGACGCCCCCTTCGATCCGCGTATTCATCTCTTGAGAAAGCACCGTGGCCAGATCGAGACGGCGGATGCGCTGCGCAATCTGATGGCCGGCAGCGCTATCAGGGAATCGCACCGTGTCGGCGACGAGCGCGTACAGGATCCCTATTGCCTGCGTTGCCAGCCACAGGTCATGGGTGCGGTACTCACCGTGCTGCGCCAAGCGGCCGACACGCTGGGCACCGAGGCCAATGGCGTCACCGACAATCCGCTGATCTTCGCCGAGGATGATACCGCGCTCTCCGGCGGCAATTTCCACGCCGAGCCGGTGGCCTTCGCCGCCGACATGATCGCGCTTGCCGTCTGCGAGATCGGTTCGCTGTCGGAACGCCGCATCGCCATGCTGGTCGACCCGGCGCTGTCGGGCATGCCGGCCTTCCTGACGCCCAAGCCTGGCCTCAACTCCGGCTTCATGATCCCGCAGGTGACGGCGGCGGCACTCGTTTCGGAAAACAAGCAGAAGGCCTATCCGGCCAGCGTCGATTCGATCCCGACCTCGGCCAATCAGGAAGACCACGTCTCGATGGCCGCGCACGGTGCCCGCCGGTTGATCGGCATGGTCGAGAATGCAACCGCCGTGATCGGCATCGAATTGCTGGCCGCCGCGCAAGGCTGCGATTTCCACCAGCCGCTGGCGTCGAGCAACGCGCTGGAAGCGGTACGCAAGCTGGTGCGGGCCGAAGTGCCGCATCTCGACAATGACCGCCATTTCCACCCCGACATGGAGAAGGCAATCGCCATGGTCCGCAGCGGTGCTACGATCAAGGCGGCCGGCGCGGTGACTCTGCCTTCGATCTCGGGAGCCTGACATGACCGACTGGCTGACAGTGACGGAAGGCACGGCACCTCTGCTGGTGTCGATCCCGCATACCGGTATCGATCTCGCCGGAATCGACAACCGGCTGGTTTCGCCCTGGCTCGGCCGCCGCGATTGCGACTGGTGGATCGACAATCTCTACGATTTTGCCGCCGGCCTTGGCGCAACTGTCGTGCATACGTCGATCTCGCGCACCGTCATCGACGTCAACCGCGATCCCTCCGGCGCTTCGCTCTATCCGGGGCAGACAACGACGACGCTTTGCCCGACCGAGACTTTCGATGGCGATCCGCTTTATCTGCCCGGCGAAGAGCCGACGCCGTCGGAGATCGACCAGCGCCGCATAGCCTATTTCGTGCCCTACCATGAAATGCTGGCGGCCCAGGCCGTCAGGCTGCGCGGCCTGCACGAAAAAATCGTCATCTACGATTGCCACTCGATCCGTTCGGTGCTGCCGCGTCTGTTCTATGGCACGCTGCCAGTGTTCAATCTCGGCACCAATGACGGCCAGACCGCCGACCCGACGCTGCAGGCACTGGTCGGCCAGATCATGGCCGAAAGCGGTGAAAGCTATGTCATCAACGGCCGGTTCAAGGGCGGCTGGATCACGCGTTACTTCGGCAATCCGCAAGGCGGCTACCATGCGTTGCAGATGGAGCTTGCCGATCGCGGCTATCTGCGCGAGCCCGAGGGCAAGGGCGAGCCGGACAATTGGCCGGTGCCTTATGACGCCGAGTTTGCCGTGCCGATGCGCGCCACACTGACCAAAATCCTTCAAACCGCCATTGACTGGGCCGGGCGCTGACGCGCCGCCATCCGAAAGGGACAATGATGAACAATCCTCGCCACAACATCCGTGAAGTCCGTGCGCCCCGCGGCGACAAGCTCAACGCCCGCTATTGGACGACCGAAGCACCGCTGCGCATGCTGATGAACAATCTCGACCCCGAGGTTGCCGAAAACCCCAACGAATTGGTCGTCTACGGCGGCATTGGCCGCGCCGCGCGCACCTGGAACGATTTCGACAGCATCGTCGCCTCGCTGAAGACGCTTGGCGAGGACGAGACGCTTTTGGTGCAGTCCGGCAAGCCGGTCGGTGTGTTCCGCACCCATGCCGATGCGCCGCGTGTGCTGATCGCCAACTCCAATCTGGTGCCGCATTGGGCGACCTGGGACAAATTCAACGAGCTCGATAGAAAGGGTCTGATGATGTACGGCCAGATGACGGCCGGCTCGTGGATCTATATCGGCACGCAAGGCATCGTGCAGGGCACCTACGAGACCTTCGTCGAAGCCGGCCGCCAGCATTATGGCGGCAACCTCAAGGGCAAATGGATCCTGACCGGCGGCCTCGGCGGCATGGGCGGCGCCCAGCCGCTGGCCGCCGTCATGGCCGGCGCCTGCTGCCTCGCCATCGAATGCAATCCGGACTCGATCGATTTCCGCCTGCGCACCCGCTATGTCGACGAAAAGGCCGAGACGCTCGACGAAGCGATGGAGATGATCGAGCGCTGGACCAAGGCCGGCGAGGCGAAATCGGTCGGCCTGCTCGGCAATGCCGCCGAGATCGTGCCGGAAATGTTCAGGCGCGGCATCCGCCCCGATATGGTCACCGACCAGACCTCGGCCCACGACCCCATCAACGGCTATCTGCCCAAGGGCTGGACCATGGCCGAGTGGCGCGAGAAGCGCGTCAGCGACCCGAAGGCGGTTGAGAAAGCCGCCCGCGCGTCGATGCGCGAGCATGTCGAGGCGATGGTGGCATTCTGGAACGCCGGCGTGCCGACGCTCGACTATGGCAACAACATCCGCCAGGTGGCCAAGGACGAAGGGTTCGAGAACGCTTTCGCTTTCCCGGGCTTCGTGCCGGCCTATATCCGCCCGCTGTTCTGCCGCGGCATCGGTCCGTTCCGCTGGGCCGCGCTCTCCGGCGATCCGGAAGACATCTACAAGACCGACGCCAAGGTGCGCGAACTCACCCCCGGCAACACCCATCTGCACAACTGGCTCGACATGGCGCGCGAGCGCATTGCCTTCCAGGGCCTGCCGGCGCGCATCTGCTGGGTTGGTCTTGGCGATCGCCATCGGCTGGGTCTCGCCTTCAACGAGATGGTGGCCAAGGGCGAACTCAAGGCGCCGGTCGTCATCGGCCGCGATCACCTCGATTCCGGCTCGGTCGCCTCGCCGAACCGCGAGACCGAAGCAATGAAGGACGGCTCGGACGCCGTCTCCGACTGGCCGCTTCTCAATGCTTTGCTCAACACCGCGTCGGGCGCCACCTGGGTGTCGCTGCATCATGGCGGCGGCGTCGGCATGGGCTTTTCCCAGCATGCAGGCATGGTCATCGTCGCCGACGGTACGCAGGACGCCGCAAGGCGCCTTGAGCGGGTGCTGTGGAACGACCCGGCGACTGGCGTCATGCGCCATGCCGATGCCGGCTACGACATCGCCATCGAGTGCGCCAAGGAGCACCAGCTCAATTTGCCCGGCATTCTCGGCTGACATCATGCGCATCCTTCGTGCCGCCGACTACCGCGTCATGCCGTGGAAGAACGGCGGCGGCACGACGACCGAGATCGCCGTCTCGCCCGACGGCGCCGGCCTCGACGCGTTTGACTGGCGCATCTCGATGGCGCGCGTCGAAGGCAGCGGGCCCTTTTCCAGCTTTGCCGGCATCGACCGCACGCTGTCGGTGCTGGAAGGCGAGGGGATCGTACTTGATGTCGCCGGCCAACCTGCGGCCCGGCTGACGCCGGTTTCCCAGCCTTTTACCTTTCCAGCCGACCTGCCGACCAGTGCCGCGCTGATCGCCGGCCCGATCACCGATCTCAACGTCATGACGCGCCGTGGCCGCATGCTGCATTCGGTCGAGCGCACGGCGATTTCGCGGCCAGTGGACATCGCGACCCCAGCCGGTTCGACCCTCGTCCTTTGTCACAAGGGCGAGGCTGTTTTTCCCGAGGCTCAGTCAATTCGCCTCGGGCCGCTCGACACGCTCCTGCTCGGGCCGGATGCTTCCGTCCTGCGGGTTGAGCCGGCTCGGGATACGACGCTGTTCGTGGTCCGCATAACCGCCGCGGGCTGATGCTTTCGCGCCAACGGTTACCGCCTGTTTCCAAACATGATCGCGACGCCGGCGAAATATAGCGTAAGCTCCTGCCGGCATCACGAAAAAGCCCGAATCCTCTCCGTCGATCGATCCCGACGGGAGCGAGGGGCGCTCGTCTTTGAGTTTGGTCGAAAGATGACGCCCTGTCGTGGTGCGGAAACAAACTTTCGGCATAGGGGTTGATGCAACCAATTGCATTTGAACCGGTTTTAGGGCCATTGCCGTGGCGGTGACGCCGCTGAGTGCCCGCTTACGGAATTTTCAATGAATATTCAGACGAATCCTGCCCAGATCGAGAAGACAAGCGCGAGCTTTCCGGCCATCACGGAAGAGCCGATACGGTCGACATTCCTGCCCGAGGAGCGCCTGAGGCTGCTCGGCGAAAGCCTGGCAAAAGGCGATCTCGCCGACCTGTTCGGCTTGATCCCGTTCGATTTCCAGGCCCGTATCCGCGACAGCGCCAAGAAGATCCTCGAAGTCTACCGATCGACCAATGCGGCGCAGGCCAAGGGCGAGACGATCACCCCGGCCGCGCAATGGCTGCTCGACAACAACTATTTGGTCGAGGAGACCATTTTCCAGGTCAAGCGCGACCTGCCGCGCCGCTTCTATCGCCAGTTGCCGACGCTGAAACTGCCCAATGGCGGCACCGTTCCGCGCGCTCTTGCGCTGGCCTGGACCTATGTGGCGCATTCGGACAGTTCCGTCTCGGCGACCATGTTCAAGGCGATCGTCCAGGGGTTCCAGTCGGTCGAGCCGCTGAAGATCGGTGAACTCTGGGCGCTGCCGTCGCTTCTGCGCTTCGTGCTGATCGAAAATCTCCGCCGGCTGGCCGTCAGGGTCAATCGCACCCGCCAGATGCGCCAGATATCCAACGATGTGGCTGACAAGGTTCTCGCAACCGACGACAGCGCCGACCGGCAGGCGATCCTGGCCAATTTCAGTGCGCATGCGCAGGACACCACCTTTGCCACGCAGCTTCTCTATCGCTTACGCGATGGATCGCAGAATGCCGGCAAAGCCCTGGAGTGGTTGGAAGGCGAGCTCGAAAAGACCGGCTCCGATGCCGAGGAGATCATCATCTCCGAGCATCACACGCTGTCCAGCGGCAACGTGACGACCGGCAACATCATCCGCGGCCTGCGCCTGATCAACGACGTCGACTGGACCGTGTGGTTCGAAGGCGTCAGCCGCATCGACACCGTGCTGCGCGAGCGCACCGATTTCGCCGCGCTCGACTTCTTCTCGCGCGATCAATACCGCACAGCGATCGAGGAACTGGCGCGCCGCTCGAACCTGTCGGAATATCGCGTCGCCGAAAAGGCGATCGAACTGGCCGGCCAAGCCGCTAGTGAACACGCCGCCAGCGAACACGCATCGGCTGGCGATGGCGACGATTCCGCTCCGGCTCCGTCCGCGCATACCGATGTCGGCTTCTTCCTCGTCGGCCCGCGCCGGCTGGAACTGGAAAAGGCGATCGACTATCGGCCAACGATCAGCCAGACGGTCAAGCGGACCTTCGCCAAGACCGGATGGCTGGGCATCGTCCTGCCGGTCTTCGCCCTGACGGCGCTGCTTCTTAGCCTCACCGGCAATGCCTTGGCCCATCTCGGCCTGTCGGTGACCTCGATCGTCGTGATGCTGGCGCTGTTTGCCGTGCCGGCGAGCGAGGGCGCGCTGGCCTTCTTCAACACCGTGGTCTCGCTGTTCCTCAAGCCGACACGGCTGATCGGCTATGACTATCGGCACGGCGTGCCGCCCGAGGCGCGCACTCTGGTGGTTGTGCCGTCGCTGATCGGCTCGCGTGACGATGTCGAGGAAAACATCCGCAACCTCGAAGTGCACTACCTTGCCAATCTGGTGGACGAGATCTATTTCGCGCTGCTGTCGGACTGGCCCGACAGCAAGATCGAGATCGATGCGGCGGACACCGAGATCCTCGAATATGCCCGCGCCGAGATCGCCCGTCTCAACGCCCGCTATCCCTCCGAAGGCGCGCCGCGCTTCTACATCCTGCACCGCCGCCGGCTCTACAATGCCGCCCAAGGGGCTTGGATGGGCTGGGAGCGCAAGCGCGGCAAGCTGCATGAGCTTGACCTTTTGCTGCGTGGCGACAGCGACACCACTTTCCTGCCGCTCGAGGTGCCGCTGCCGGAAAAAGTCGTCCATGTGATGACGCTCGACGCCGACACGCGCACCACCCGCGATGCGGTGGCGAGCCTCGTCGGCAAGCTCTGCCACCCGCTCAACCGCCCGCATTTCGACGCCACCAAACGTGTTGTTACCGCCGGCTACACGATCCTGCAGCCGCGCATCACCGCGTCGCTGACATCAGGCGACGAGGCTTCGTTCTTCCAGCGTGTGTTCTCGGCCAATCGCGGTCTCGACCCCTACGTCTTTGCCGTCTCCGACCTCTATCAGGACGTCTTCAGCGACGGGTCCTTCACCGGTAAGGGCCTCTATCACGTCGATGCCTTCGAAGCCGCCCTGCAAGGCCGCATCGAGGAAAACACCGTCCTCAGCCACGATCTGCTCGAGGGCGCGCTGGCGCGCGCAGCACTTGTCACCGACGTCGAGCTGGTCGAGGACTACCCGACCCGCTACTCGGTCGACGCCTCGCGCCACCATCGCTGGGCACGCGGCGACTGGCAGCTGCTGGGCTTCATCCTCGATCCGCGCTCCGGCGTTCCGGCTCTGTCGCGCTGGAAGATGGTCGACAATCTGCGCCGCTCGCTGACGCCGATCTTCTGGGTGATGGCGGCGATCGCCGGCTGGACCTTGCTGCCCTTCACGCAGGCCGCGCAATGGCAGGCTCTGCTGATCCTCAGCCTGTTCATGGCGCCGACCTTCGACGTCGTCAACGCCATCCTGCCCAAGAGCGGCGACCAGACGCCGCGCGGCCATTTCTCGGCACTGGCACGCGACGTCGCCTTCGGCACCGCCATGGTGGCGCTGAAGATCGTGCTGATGGCGCACAACGCCTGGATGATGGGCGACGCGATCGTGCGCACGCTTTACCGGTTGTTCGTCAGCCGCCAGAACCTCCTGGAATGGCGCACCGCTTCCCAGGCGCACAAGGCCGGCGACAACGATGTCGGCTCCTATTACGGCATGATGTATGGCGCCGTGATCATCGGCTTCGTCGGCCTCGCCATTCCGGTGCTGGCCGATTCCACCGGCGCCTTCGTTGCCTTCTTCTTCGCCCTCTTCTGGATCGGCTCGCCGGCGATTGCCAGCTGGATCAGCCGCTCGGCCGAAACCGAGGACCGGCTGCGCATATCGCAGGCCGACATCCATGCACTGCGCACCGTGGCGCGGCGCACCTGGCATTATTTCGAGAGCTTCGTCACGGCAGAGCATCACAATCTGCCGCCGGACAATTTCCAGGAAAGTCCTGCGCCGGTCGTGGCGCCGCGCACCTCGCCCACCAATGTCGGCGTCTACCTTCTGTCGGTCGTTTCGGCGCGCGATTTCGGCTGGATCAGCCTGTCCGATGCCATCACCCGCATCGACGCCACGATGACGACCATCGAGAGCATGCCGCGCCACCGCGGCCATCTCTTCAACTGGTACGACACCACGACGCTGAAGCCGCTCTATCCGCTCTATATTTCGGCCGTCGACAGCGGCAATCTCGCCGGCCACCTGGTAGCGGTGGCGGCTGCCTGCGCCGAATGGGCGGAAGCGCCTTCCGTGCACCTCCAGGGCGATTTCGAAGGCATCCTCGACACGGTCACCATTCTGAGCGAAAGCCTCGATCAGCTGCCCGACGACCGTCGTCAGCTCAGGCCTCTGCGCCAGCGTCTCGTCGATCGCCTGGACGGCATGCGGCGCGCCGTCGAAACGATCAAGGCGCAGCCGGAAATGGCCTCGATCCGCACCATCAATCTCGCTGTGCTGGCGGGCGAAATTCGCAAGCTCGCGACCGCCATCCACACCGAGGCGGCATCGGCCCAGAGCGATGTCATCGTCGACTGGGCAGCGAGGCTCGAGGCAACCTGCGAGGCACATGTTCACGACGCCCACAGCGACGACAATGCCGTCGAGGCGTTGCGCGCCAAGCTCCTGACCTTGCGCGAGCGCACGCGCCGTTTCGCCTTCGAGATGGAATTCGCCTTCCTGCTGCGGCCGGAACGCAAGCTGCTGTCGATCGGCTACCGCGTCGAGGAGCACCAGCTCGACGAAAGCTGCTACGACCTTCTTGCTTCCGAGGCGCGGCTGACCAGCCTGTTCGCCATCGCCAAGGGCGATCTGCCGACCGAGCACTGGTTCCGGCTCGGCCGCCCGATCGTCGAGATCGGTTTCCAGGGCGCGCTGATGTCCTGGTCGGGCTCGATGTTCGAGTATTTGATGCCGCCGCTGGTGATGAAGGAGCCGCAAGGCTCGATCCTCAACCAGACCAGCAAGCTGATCATCAAGCGCCAGATGCAGTACGGCCGTCAGAAAAACGTGCCGTGGGGCATTTCGGAAGCGGCGTATAACGCCCGCGACCGGGAACTGACCTATCAGTACACCAATTTCGGCGTGCCTGGGCTTGGGCTGAAGCGCGGTCTTGGCCAGAACACGGTGATCGCGCCTTACGCGACCATCCTGGCGGCGCAGTTCAACCCGCGTGAAGCCGTGCATAATCTTGAGCGTCTGCGCGAGATCGGTGCGCTGGGCCCGCATGGCTATTACGATGCGGTCGATTTCACGCCGCAGCGCGTGCCTGAAGGTACCAACCACGCGGTCGTGCTGAATTACTATGCGCACCATTCGGGCATGTCGATCGCGGCGGTCGCCGACGCGATCTTCGAGGGCCGCCTGCGCGACCGTTTCCACAGCGATCCTGTAATTGAGTCGGCCGAACTCCTGCTGCAGGAGAGGGCGCCGCGCGACATCCCGACCGCGACCGTCAGAACCGAAGCGGACGAGCGCGCGAAAGACGAGACCGAGACCGAGAGCCCCGACACCCGCATCGTGCTCGACCCCCTGCGGGCGCTGCGTTCGACCAATGTGATGTCGAACGGCCGTTATTCGGTGATGGTCACCGCGACCGGCTCTGGCTACAGCCGCTGGGGCGATCTGTCGGTGACCCGCTGGCAGCCGGATCCAGTAGAGGACCGTCTGGGCTCCTACATCTTCCTGCGTGACGTCAGCACCGGAGACTGGTGGTCGGCAACGGCGGAGCCCAAGCGCGCCGCCGAAGAGAAGGTGCAGACCCTGTTCTCCGACGACAAGGCGAGCTTCGTCAAATCGGTCGGCACGTTGCGCTCCGAGGTCGAATGTATCGTCGTTTCCGAAGGCAATGGCGAAGGCCGTCGCATCACGCTCTACAATGAGAGCACATCCGATCGTCACATCGAAGTGACGTCCTTCGCCGAACTGGTGCTGGGCTCGGAGGCTTCCGACAACGCGCATCCGGCCTTCTCGAAGATGTTCGTGGAGACCGAAATCGCCGCCAACAACGGCGCGATCTTCGCCACGCGCCGCAAGCGTGAAACCAGCGAGCCCGATATCACCCTGGCGCATTTCGTCACCGATCCGTCCGGACCGGCGCGCGATGCCGAGGCCGAGACCGACAGGCGCGCCTTCATCGGCCGTGGCCGCTCGATCGCCGATGCCGCCGCCTTCGATCCGGGCGCCAGGCTCGGCGGCCATTCCGGCTTCACGCTCGATCCCATCGCCTCGCTGCGCCGTCAGGTGCGCGTGCCCGCCAACAAGAAAATATCGCTGACCTTCTGGACCGTGGTCGGAACCAACCGCCCGGAACTGGAAGAGGCTATAAACCGCCTCGACCATCAGGAGAGCTTTGCCCGCCAGGCCATGCTTGCCTGGACGCGCAGCCAGGTGCAGACCCGCCATATGGGGCTCAGCCTGACCGATGCCGCCAACGTGCAGAAACTGGCGCGCTATCTGATCTATCCCGATGCGTTCCTTCGCCTGCCGGCAGAATCCATCGCTTCGGGCCTTGGTAAGCAGTCGAGCCTGTGGCCGACCAGCATTTCGGGCGATTTCCCGATCTTCCTGGTCAGGATCGGCGACGTCGCCGATCTGGAAATCGTTGCCCAGGCGCTACGCTTCCAGGAGTATATGCGCACCCGCGGCATGATGATCGACTTCGTCGTCGTCAACGAGCAGGCATCGTCCTACGTCCAGGACCTGCAGCGCGCGGTCGAGACGCTGTGCGAAAACAGCCGTTTGCGCGGCAAGGAGCTTGGCCCCCGGCAGCACATCTTCGCGGTGCGCCGCGACCTGATGGAAGAGACCACCTACAAGACGCTGCTCGCCGTCGCCCGGGTGGTGCTGCATACGCGCAACGGCACCATCTTCGATCAGATCGAGCGGGCCGAGGCGGCCGCCTTGCAGGCGCGCGACGCTCTGCTGCCCACCGGATTGCCGACGCTGCGCGAAATTCCAGCGCCGGCCTACACGGCGCATGCATTCGCCTCGCAGGCCGTGGCGGATGTCAGTGCCGATGGCACCGGCCTCAGCCAATGGAACGGCTTTGGCGGTTTCGACGGCGACGGACGGCACTATGTGGTCCGTCTGGCCGGCCGGCGCACCACACCCCAGCCCTGGATCAACGTCGTCTCCAACGCCTCGTTCGGCTTCCATACGTCCGCCGAGGGCGCGGCCTTCACCTGGAGCCGCAACAGCCGCGACTATCAGTTGACGCCGTGGTCGAACGATCCGGTCTCCAACCGGCCGGGCGAGGGCGTCTATATCTACGATCAGGCCAGCGGCAGGGCGTTCTCGCCGATCGCCGCGGTGGTGCGCGATCCCTCGATGACCTACGAGGCTTGGCATGGCCAGGGCTTCTCCACCTTCCGCTCGAAGCGTGGGCCGCTGTCGATGGACCTGACCCATGTGGTCGACCCCGTCGATCCGGTGAAGATCACGCGGCTGCGCATCCAGAATTCCGGCTCGGTGCCGGCGCGGCTGCGCGTCTATGCCTATGCCGAATGGGTGCTTGGCGGGCATCGGTCGCGCACGGCCGCTACCATCGTGCCGTCGCGCGACAGGGCGACCGGCGCGTTGCTGGCGCAAAACCCCTATGGGCTCGATTTCAGCGAGCGCGTGGCGTTCCTCGCCGCCGATGCCGCTGTTCATTCGGTGACAACGGATCGCTCCGAATTCCTCGGCCGGCATGGCTCCAGCGAACTGCCGCAGGCGGTGCTGACCGGCGCGGCACTGTCAGGCCGTGTCGAGGCGGGCGACGACCCTTGCGCGGCGATCGCCCGCGACGTCGAGATCCCGGCAGGCGGCGACGTCACGCTGCTCTGGCTGCTCGGCGATGCCGACACCTCCGCGCAGGCGAGCGCGCTGGTGCAGACGCATCGGGGCAAGGATTTCGACCAGCGCCTGGCCGACAACGAGCGCGCGTGGCGCGCGTTCCTCGATACCATCCAGGTCGAGACGCCGGACAAGGCGCTCGACGCCATGGTCAATCACTGGCTGCCCTATCAGAGCCTTGCCTGCCGCATCCGCGCCCGCTCGGCCTTCTATCAGGCAAGCGGCGCCTTCGGCTTCCGCGACCAGTTGCAGGACACGCTGGCGCTGCTGGCGCATGATCCGACGCTGGCGCGCGACCAGATCCTCAACGCCGCGCGGCGGCAGTTCCCGGAAGGCGACGTGCAGCACTGGTGGCTGCCGCGCACCGGAGCCGGCGTGCGCACCATGATCTCCGACGACGTGGTCTGGCTGGCCCACGCCACGGCGCGCTATCTCAGTGTCACCGGCGACGCCGCCATCCTGAAGGAGCAGCTGCCCTTCATCGATGGGCAGGCGCTGGGCGAGGGCGAGCACGATGCCTTCTTCACTCCGGAAATCTCGAAGAAGACGGTGTCGCTCTACGACCACTGCGCGCGTGCGCTCGACCTCGCCATCAAGCGCAGCAGCCCGGCCGGCCTGCCGCTGATCCTTGGCGGCGACTGGAACGACGGCATGAACCGCGTCGGCGAGCACGGCAAGGGCGAGAGCGTGTGGCTGGGCTGGTTCCTGCTGAAGACGCTTGGCGACTTCGCCGCCGTCGCCAAGAGCGAAGGCGACAGCAAGCGCGCGCAGGCCTGGGCAAAGCATGCCGAGGCGCTGAAGCGGGCGCTGGAGAGCACGGCATGGGACGGCGAATGGTACCGCCGCGGCAGTTTTGACGACGGCACGGCTTTGGGGTCGCGTACATCTGAAGAGTGCAGGATCGACTCCATAGCCCAGTCCTGGAGCGTGCTTTCGGGCGAGGGCGACCCGGCGCGGTCGACGACGGCGATGCAGCAGGCGACCAGCCTGCTCGTCGACGACAAGCTCAAGATCGTCAAGCTGTTCACGCCACCCTTCTCGAAGACGCAGAAAGACCCCGGCTATATCAAGAGCTATCCGCCGGGCGTGCGCGAGAATGGCGGCCAGTATACCCACGCGGCGACGTGGTTCGTCATCGCGCTGGCCGAGATGGGGCAGACCGACGAAGCCTATCGCTGCTTCTCGATGCTGAACCCGGTCAACCATGCGTACGACGAGGCTTCGGCCGAGCAATACCGCGTCGAACCCTATGTGGTCGCCGCCGATATCTATGCCGGAGACGACAAGGGCGGGCGCGGCGGCTGGACCTGGTACACCGGCTCGGCGGGCTGGCTCTATCGTGCGGCGGTGGAGGGTATCCTCGGCATCGAACGGCGCGGCAAGCAGATCACGTTCCGGCCGAAACTGCCCAGCCATTGGGACGGCTACCACGCCACGCTCAAGATGCTGGGTGCAGAGATCAAGGTTCAGGTCATTCGCGACAAAAAGACCAAGACGATCTCGCTAGAAGTCGATGGTTCGAAAACAAAGTCCGCTTCATTCGAACCAAAAGCCGGCACTCAGACCGAGATCGTGGTCAAGATACCGGGGTAAAATCAACAGCTTGGGTTGCTTGTTCGCGCGTCCTTCGGACGCGCGACTCTGCGTCTCGTTACTTGCGCGCGATACGTCACTGCGCCGGCAAGATGCCTCCCGATTAAGCCTTGCAATACGGTCGTGATTAAAAATGTGGCAGTGCTCGGCCGCTGCCATGATTTTGCCGCAAGGCTGGCATTTCACCTTTTATCTCAAACCGTTAGGTGATCACGTCAGATTTCGCATCGTCGTCATGTTTTGTTCGCTAAATGGGAACGGAAGCGATAGACGGGCATTGTTTTGCGACGCATCAACCGTTACGTGTCAAGGAATGGTGCAGTGCACAATATTGGTATTGGGCACAATAGAGAGTTGGCGGAGTAGCTGAAGTGTCACTTCTGCAGATCTATTGGAGAGCGCTGGGGTATCTGGCCGCCGACAAGAAGCGCGTCGCGCTGATTTGCGGCGCCAATGTCGCGCTGGCCATGGTTGCCATCCTCGAGCCGATCATGTTCGGCCGGGTTATCGACGCCATCTCCGATCACGGTTCGGTGTTTTCGACGCTCGCCGTCTGGGCCGGCCTCGGCGCGTTCAATGTCTTGGCCGTCGTTCTGGTGTCGCGCGGCGCCGACCGTTTCGCGCATGCCCGCCGCAGCGAAGTGCTCTGCGAGTCTTTCGAGCGCGTGATCACCATGCCGCTCGCCTGGCACCACCAGCGCGGCACCTCCAACGCCCTGCACACGCTGTTGCGCGCGGTCGAGACACTGTTCAGCCTGTGGCTCGAATTCATGCGCCAGCATCTGTCGACAGCGGTGGCGCTGGTTCTGCTGGTGCCGACGGCTCTCGCCATGGACGTGCGCATGTCGATGGTGCTGCTCGTGCTCGGCGTGCTCTATGTCTGCATCGGCCGGCTGGTGATGAAGCGGACCAAGGCCGGCCAGGCGGCCGTTGAGCGCCACTATCACAAGGTGTTCGCGCATGTGACGGACTCCGTCAGCAACGTCGCCGTTCTCCAGAGCTACAACCGACTTGGCCATGAGGCCGAGACGCTACGCTGCTACGTCAAGAATCTGCTCGATGCGCAAAACCCGGTGCTCGACTGGTGGGCCATCGCCAATGCGCTCAATCGTCTGTCGTCGACGATCTCGATGATGGTGGTGCTTCTGATCGGCGCTTATCTGGTCACCCATGGCCAGTTGCGGATCGGCGATGTCATCGCCTTCACCGGCTTTGCCACGCTGCTTATCTCGCGGCTGGACCAGATGTCGGCTTTCGCCAACCAGATTTCGGAAGCCCGCGCCAAGCTCGAGGAGTTCTACAAGCTCGAGGACTCGGCCGCCGATGCCGCCGAGCCGGATGGCCTGCGCGATCTCACCAACGTCACTGGCCATGTCCGTTTCGAGGATGTCGGCTTCGAATTCGCCAATTCGGGGCAGGGCGTCAGCGACGTCTCCTTCGAGGTCCAGGCCGGCCAGACCGTCGCCATCGTCGGACCGACGGGTGCCGGCAAGACGACGCTGATCAACCTGCTGCAGCGCGTCTTCTCGCCGTCCAGCGGCCGTATCCTGATCGACGGCATCGACACCCGCACCGTGAGCCGCAAGTCGCTGCGCCATTCGATCGCCACCGTGTTCCAGGACGCCGGGCTTCTCAACCGCTCGATCGAGGACAACATCCGTGTCGGCCGCGCCGAAGCCAGCAATGACGAGATCCATGCCGCGGCCATCGCGGCGGCCGCGCAGGATTTCATCCTGGCCAAGAGCAATGGCTACGATACGGTGGTCGGCGAGCGCGGCGGCCAGCTGTCGGGCGGCGAGCGCCAGCGCATCGCCATCGCCCGCGCCGTGCTCAAGGACGCCCCGATCCTGGTGCTCGACGAGGCGACCAGCGCGCTCGACGTCGAGACCGAGGATCGCGTCAAGGAAGCGATCGATGAGCTGCGGCGCGACCGCACCACCTTCATCATCGCCCATCGCCTGACCACCGTTCGCGACGCCGATCTGGTCGTGTTCATGGACAAGGGCAGGGTGGTCGAAATGGGTGGCTTCGCCGAACTGTCGCTGCGCAACGGCCGCTTCGCCAGCCTGCTGCGCGCCGGCGGCCTGCTCAACGACGAGGAAGTCCGCCGCCTCAGCCGCTCCGTGCAGGGCGAGGCCGCCTGATCTGATGACGGTTCTTCCTTCCCCCTTTTTGGGGGAAGGTGGCCTCACGAAGCGAGGTCGGATGAGGGGTGTTCCAGCTTGGCATCCGCATCCAAATTGGCCGGAAGACTATGGTCTTCAACGCCTCACTCCGCTGGATCACCCCTCATCCGTCTCGCCGCTACGCGGCGATCCACCTTCTCCCACAAGGGGAGAAGGAAGACCTTACGCACCTGCGACACCGCCGCTCGATTGCCCCGATCGCGCCGGCGGTCTATGTAAAGGCGCATGAGCGACACGACTTCACGCCTGAGCGGCTGGATTGACCTTGCCAACCCGACACGCTTCGTCGCGCTGGCCGACAAGGTCGTGCCGTGGCTGGCGGCGATCGCCGCACTCGTCATTGTCGTCGGCCTCTATATGAGCTTCGCCGCGCCCGAGGACTTCCAGCAAGGCATCACCGTCCGCATCATGTACATCCACGTGCCTTTCGCCTGGCTCGCCATGATGTGCTACACGCTGATGGCGGTGTCGGCCCTTGGCACGCTGGTCTGGCGGCATCCGCTGGCCGATGTTGCGCTCAAATCGGCGGCTCCCATCGGCGCCGTCTTCACAGCACTTGCGCTGATCACCGGTTCGATTTGGGGCAAGCCGATGTGGGGCACCTGGTGGGTGTGGGACGCGCGCCTGACCTCTGTCTTCGTGCTGTTTTTGATGTATCTCGGCATCATCGCGCTGACCCGCGCCCTCGACGATGCCAGCCGCGCCGCCTGGGCCGCCGCCATCATCACGCTGGTCGGCTTCATCAACATCCCGATCATCAAATTCTCGGTCGACTGGTGGAACACGCTGCACCAGCCGGCCTCGGTGTTCCGCCTCGGCGGCCCGACCATCGATCCCAGCCTGCTCTGGCCGCTGCTGGTCATGGCTGTCGGCTTCACGATGCTGTTCTTCGCCCTGCACCTGATGGCCATGCGCACCGAAATCCGCCGCCGCCGGGTGATCGCCATGCGGCGGGTAGCGGCCCGGCAGGCGGAGCGGGCTTAACCTTCTCCCCACAGGGAGAGAAGGGTGGGCCACTCATCCCATTTTCCCCCGCGCTGCCACCGGGAGTGTCTCCAGCACGGTCTCACCGTCGATCAGGTTGACCTCGTTGAACAGATTGGTGACGACGCAGCAATGGTCTGGCACCACGCGCACGCGCTCGCCGATGCGCAGCTTCGCGCCACCGGAAAGCGTGACGGTGCCATGCTCTTCGCTGAGCCCGGTGACCCTGGCGTCGGGAGCACTGAGCAGCTCGCCAAAATCCTTCAGTCCGAGCGTGTCGCTGGATAAGGCCTTGCTGCCGGCATCGAGGATGGCGCGCGTTGCCGTTGGATGGCTGACCACCGTCGACAGCACCGTCAGTGCGCAATCGTCCAAGGTGCCGACGCCTTTGGCGACCTGATAGCGGTCGAGATAGATGTAGGTGCCGGGTCGGTATTCGGTGACGACGGAGGCATCGGCGGAGCGCCACATGTCAGGCGTGCCGCCGCTGGAGATGCGTTCGCAGGCGAGACCCGAAACGGCGAGCGCCTGTTTGGCGCCGGCGAGCCAGGCTTCGGCCTCCGCCGCGCGGCCGGCCGCCGGATAGGTCATCAGCCCGCCGAAACTGAGGCCACCGGCACTGTCGATCAGCCTTGCCAGTGCAGCCGCTTCATCGGCCGTCTGCACGCCGCAGCGGCCCATGCCGGTGTCGCATTCGACCAGCACGGGCAGGGGGTGCCCGGCATCGGTGAAAGTCGCGGCGAGTCCTTCCAGCGTCTCCGTGCTGTCCGCCGTCACCGATAGGGTTACGCGGCCGTGCAGCGTCTTCAGCCGCTCCAGTTTGGCGCGGCCCAGAATGTTGTACGGCAGAAAAATGTCGGACAGCCCGGCGTCGGCCATCACTTCGGCCTCGCCGATCTTCTGGCAGGTGATGCCGACAGCGCCCGCGGCCACCTGCTTCTTCGCCCAATAGGGCAATTTGTGCGTCTTGATATGCGGCCTGAGCTTCAGGCCGTTTCTGTCGGCATGAGCCTGTGCGCGGGCAATGTTGGCTTCGGCGCGCGCGGCATCGATCAGGATCGACGGCGTATCGAGGTCGTGGATCGTCGGCATCTTCTATTCCTGTGAGAATTCGCAGGGTTTATGAGCTTGAAAGCGCGTGATGTCACGCGGCCAGCGGACCGGATCGGTGGGCCATCCGCGTGTTGCCAAGCGCGAGCCAGGCGGCAAGACGGATCGACACCGCAGCGGCGTTCGGCTATGCGATTTGTCGAAAAAGTCGACACGAAGGACCATGATCATGAAACGCTCCGCCATCAACGACATCATCCGCGAAGCCGACGCTTTCATCCGCTCGTTCGGCTACATCATGCCGCCCTTCGCCTACTGGTCGCCGGAGGAGATGAAGGCGCGCCAGGTCGATTCCTCGGCGATCTACACCTCGCGGCTCGGTTGGGACATCACCGATTACGGCCAGGAAAAATTCAAGGAGCTCGGCCTGTTCCTGTTCACCGTGCGCAACGGCCGCTACGAGGACATGAAGAAGGGCATGGGCATGCTCTATGCCGAGAAGATCATGATCTCGCGCAAGGACCAGCTGTCGCCCATGCACCGCCACAACATCAAGGCCGAGGACATCATCAACCGTGGCGGCGGCAAGCTGGTGCTGGAACTGTTCATGCACGATCGCGACGGTGGTATCGACCCAAAAGCGGAAGTGTCGGTGCCTGTCGACGGAACCATCCACCGGCTGCCGGCGGGCGGTCTGCTGAAGCTCGACCCGGGCCAGAGCGTCACGCTGCTGCCCGGCGTCTGGCACGCCTTCTGGGCCGAGGGCAAGGACGTGCTGATCGGCGAGGTGTCGACCGTCAACGACGATCTCACCGACAACGTCTTCCGCGAGCCGATCGGCCGCTTCTCCAACATCGACGAGGATGTCGCCCCGGTGCACCTGCTGGTGGCCGACTATGAGAAGTGGCTGGGGTAGTGCAGGTCAAATTGGTCACGCGCTACCGCGCGTACTTATCCGCTTTCCGGTTTCCGAGCAGCAGCTTGCGCTCGAGATGCGCCCTGAGCTCGCCGTAATAGGCGGTGAGGAAGGCCTTTGAATCGATCGGCTCGACTTTGGCGCCGATCCTGCCGCCGATGGTCTCGGCAACGGCCTTCATCGCGAAATAGTCGTCGCGGCGCAGCACTTCCTCCAGCTTGTGCAGCTCGGCGATGCCATAGGCGTCTAGCTGCGCCGGGCTGAAATGGAAGCGCTTGGCAATCGGGTCTTGTCGCTGCGAAAGGTCCTCGACCAGCTTGAATTTCGGCGTTTCTACCACCCAGGTTCCGGCCAGCAGGTCGCCGATGCGCAAGCGATCGCGGTTGAACAGCAGGAACAGCGAAAACAGCAGCGCCCACACCAGGCCGAAAATCGTCGACAGCGTGTCGGCGACACCGGCGCCGCCGCGCGCGGCGATGATCGATAACGGTAGGAAAACCTCGATCTCGCGCATCAGGTTGCGCGCGATGACCTGATCGATGGTGAGACCCGCGCCACTGCGCGAGGCGACCCGCACGCCGACGATCCGCTTGCCGGGCGTCGCGGCCCGCCGCCCCGCTTCGAAGGCGATGAAATAGACGTTGCGCAGCAGGAAGATGAAGATCATCCAGACGATGAAGAGCGGCTCCGCCTCCTTCACGCCAAGGCCGCCGAGGCCGAAGATGATGACGAGGGTAACCGCGATGGCGGCAGCGACGATGATCACCACATCGAGCAGGAAGGCCGCAGCCCGTGTGCCGGCGTCGGCCAGCTTGACCCTGAGATCGACTCCCTCCGGCGTGACCAGGGGCCGTATCAGCGCCGCAGGGTTTCTAGCCGTTGCCATGCCGCACCATTCGGAACAGGTAGAAATAGGCGATCCACAGCGCCAGCATGCCGCCGCCTATGGCGTAGCGCGTCGCATCGCTGCTGATCGTCTGCCGGCCGATGCCTTCGAGCAGGCCGGCAAACAGAAGCATGATCATGACACCGACCATGGCGGTCGCCGCCACCCGCCCGGCCTGGGCCGCGGCCGCCATCCGGGTCAGTTCCCCGGGGAAGGCTATGCGCGTGCCGATCCGCATGCCTGCCGCACCCGCCAGTGCGATGGCGAACAATTCCGTCGTGCCGTGGATCGACAGCCAGCCGCCGAGCTCGAAGCCCAACCCCTTGGCCGCGTAGACCTGGAACAGCGCGCCCAGCATGCATCCGTTCATCAGGATGATCAGCACGCTGGGCACCGCGAAAGCGAAGCCCAGTGCAAAAGCCAGGATCGCCACCTGCGTGTTGTGGGTGAAGAGATAGGCGGCAAAGCCGGACAGAAAATGGTCGCCGCCGCTGTCATAAAGCACGCTGCGCAGCGTCTCGACCGACGAGTCGGGGTTGCGCCCGCCGGCGAGGCTCGGCGCAATGATGGCGTCGTACCAGCGGCTGTCGGAGGCCACCAGCCAGTAGGCGGCAATCGCGCCGATCACCGTCAGTCCGACCGAGACCCAGGTCTCGCGCCACAGATCGCGGATCGCCGCCGGCCAGTCGCGCAGGAAGAAATCGCCCACACGCTGCCTCAGGCCGCGCCGTGCGCCATAGAGATAGAAATAGCCGCGCAGGCTAAGTGCCTCCAGATAGGCGATCAGCGCGCTGTCGAGCGAGGTTGCGCGCGCCACGGAGAGCGAGGAGAGTGCTGAGCGATAAAGCAGTGGCAGCGACAGCAGTTCGTCTTCCGAAAGCGCACGTGGCGCGCGTTTTTCGACACGCGCAAGCAGCGCCTCGAACGCCTTCCAGTCGGCCTCGCGCTCCTGGCGGAAGCTTGCCAGCGACTGGCGTACCGCATCGGTGCCGGCGGGCAGCGTCATAAGAGGTTCTCCTCCTTGAGCTGGATATAACGCTCGACCAGTGCGGGACCGAGCCGCTGGTGGTCGGCCTCGATCACATGCGCGCCAAGCAGCCGTAGCCGCCCGATCACCACTTGCCGCTCCCGAAGGAGGCCGCCCGCGGTGACCGAGCGGGCGACATCTTCCGGCGTCTCGGGCTTCATGTCGGCCAGCGTCTCCAGCTCAACATCCTTCATCAGCATGAACAGAACCAGATGCCGCTCGGTCAGCCGGCCGACGGTGCGCAGCATCAGTTCGGCGCTGATCGGATCGACGAAATCGGTGAAGACGATGACCAGCGAGCGCCTGTCGAGCTTGGCCGCCAATGTCGTCAGGGCGAGCGTGAAGTTGGTCTCCTCGCTGGAATAGTCGATCTCGGCCGCACGCTTCTGGATCATCATGAAACTCGCCGAGCCACGCACCGCGCCGCTCGAGACGCGCGGCCTGGCATCGAACGAGAACAGGCTGACGAGGTCGCCGCCCTTGAGCGCAATGAAGGCCGACAACAGCGCTGCCGTTACCGCCCGGTCGACTTTCGGCACGCCGTCGACCGGCTCGCACATCAGTCGCCCGCTGTCGATCGCCAGCACGATGTTGTTGTTCTCCTCGACCCTGAACTCGCGCGCCAGAAGCTTGCCGTGACGCGCACTGCGCTTCCAGTCGATCATCCGCCGGCCCATGCCTGGCTGATAGTCCTTCAGCGCCTCGAACTCGCGGCCCTGGCCGGCCCGCCTTTGCGCGTGGCCGTCAGCGAGCGCGGAGCGCTGCAGCAAGGTGATCGCCTCATCGCGCGCGCTGCTGATGTCGGGCAGTATCGCTACTTTGCGGTCCATCGGCAGGATGACCTGGTTCCAGATCAGCCCGAACGGACCGTTCCAGCGCAGCCAGATCCGGTCGAAACTGGCAATGCCGCGCCTGCGTGCCGTGAATTCGAGATCGAGCGTGCCACCGTTCGCCGGCAACGCGCCGCCTGTGCGGTTGACCGGCTCCACACGCTGATCGTGGCCGACGCGCGCTTGCAACATACGCGCCCGCTGGCCGAGGCTGGCCGCGACATGCACGGTAAAACGCCCACCGACGCCGACCTGCGGCGGCGCCGAGAGACTGGCGCTGAGCGAGGCGCGCCCGCGCCCGGCCGCCGCGTCGACCGCCAGGAAGGCGAGCAGAATGCAGATCCACAACAGGCCGAGATACCAGAAGGAGGGCAGCGCAAGCGCGATCAGGAAGGCGGGGATGGCACCCGCCGCCGCTGCCCAAACCGCTTTGCCGCTTGGGTAGATCAACGGGGCGCTGCCGTCTGGTCGACAAGGTCCGAGACGATCTGCTCCACCAGCCGTCCGTCGATCTGCGCCGCCGGCGACAGGATGACGCGGTGGCGCAGCGCTGGCACCGCGAGGGCCTTGACGTCGTCGGGAATGACATAGGCGCGGCCGTCGAGCGCTGCCCTGGCGCGGGCGGCACGCGCCAGCATGGCGCCGGCGCGAGGGCTGGCGCCAACCTCCAGATCCGGGCTTTCGCGCGTGCCGCGCACAAGGGCCGCGATGTAGCCGACGATATCGTCGACCAGCGTGACATCGCCGACCGTGGCAAGTGCTGCCTCCAGCGTCTTGCGGTCGGTCTGCGCCTTGATGCCGTATTGCTTGATGTCGTGCGAGGCGGAGCCGCCTCCGTGATGCACGATGATGGCACGTTCCTCCTGTGCATCGGGATAGCTTACCCGGTGCTTGAACAGGAAGCGGTCGAGCTGGGCTTCGGGCAGGGGATAGACGCCCTGATGCTCGATCGGGTTCTGCGTCGCCACCACCATGAAGTTCTGGCTGAGCGCGTGCGTGGTGCCGTCGAAGGTGACGGCATGCTCCTGCATGGCTTCCAAGAGCGCCGCCTGCGTCTTCGGCGGCGTACGGTTGATTTCGTCGGCAAGCAAAAGATCGCAGAAGATCGGCCCGCGCGTCAGCGTGAACTGTCCGCTCTGGAAATTGTAGATGTTGGAGCCGACGATATCGCCAGGCATCAGGTCTGGCGTGAACTGGATGCGGCCATAGGCGACGCCAAGTGCTTGCGCGAAGCATCGCGCGGTCATGGTCTTGGCGGTTCCCGGCGGGCCTTCCAGCAAAATATGTCCGCCGGCGAACAATGCCGTCAGCATCAGGTCGACCGTGTCGTGCTGCCCGGTGATCGCTTTGCCCACTTCTTCCCTGATCGCGGTCGCCAGGGCCTTCACATCATCGACGTTCACCGAGCCTCCTTGTCGTCCAGTCATGCAGCTCCTGCGCTGCTTCATGCATTTGAGCCAGAGTCCTGGCTTCGTTCGTGGCCTTGTAGCGACGGCTGAAACCCTGCGGTTCGCCGTGGTCGCGGGAATCGAGCCAGCGGTCGAGCGCTTCGCCAGGCAAGCCTTGCGGCGCGCCTTGCAATGCGCCGGCACGCGCACGCATCAGCGCCGCATAACGGTCGCCAAGCTCCTCGATCCGCCCGGCGCGCTTCAAAAGCATCGCAGTGGTGTCGACCAGCGCCCTTTTGCCGAAGGCAATCGCCCGCGCCTCAGTGCGCGGCGGTCCGAACCGGCCGAGCCCGTGCAGGAAGGCAAGTGCAGCGGCCGCCAGAACCGACAGCGTCAGCGCCAGGAATGGCGGTTCGACCAGGAGTTTCGCCAGATCGTATTTCTGCCCGATGCCATGCAGTGTCAGGTCGAACATCACCGCGCCCTTGCCGGGCTCCAGCATGGCGATCATGTCGAGTGCCGCCGCCGCCTTTTGCGGGTCCTTCAACGCCGCATTGTTGATAAGATCCGGGTCGGTCAGGATGTAGAACGGCTCTTTGTCGAGCTCGGAGAGAACCGCCCTGCCGGTACCCGCCGCGATCAGGGGGTGGTCGTCGGCCACCCACTGCAACTCGTCGGGCGCGGCGACTGTACGGCCTTCGACATCAAGTTGTTTTATGGTGCTGTCGCCTTCACCGAGCTTTGCCTTGGTGATGCGGCCGAGCCAGTCGTTGACAACCGTATCAGGCAGCCGCTCGAGCTTCATTTCCCACCCTTCGTGCGCCTGCTGCGGCAAGGTGATCCATTTGGGCAGCACGAACAGCGTGGCCTTGCCCGAGCGAAGCTTGATGATTCTTGCCAGCGCGGCCGGGTCGCTGTTCGGCGCGATGGTGACGATCAGCAGGAAACGCGATGCCAGGCCGGAACTTAGAGCCTCCTCGCTGCGGGCCATGGGCGGCCACTGTCCATTGGCAAGTTTCAGCCATTCGACGAGCCCGGCATAGCCTGAACCGCCCTTGGAGACCGGCGTGCCGCCACCTTCCGGCTGGCGAAAGTCCGGCGCGTAGGTCGACAGCAGGAAAAAGCCCGCCGCCGCGAGCAGGCTGGCAAAAATGCCCCAGAACAGGGTTTTTCGGCTGAACGGTTCCTGCGCTGCCTCGGCCGCCGGTGCGCTCATGCCCAGGCATCCCGGAAGGCGAAGCGTTCATAGGCGCCGCGTGCCTGCTGCCAGCCCTCGGCACCGACCGGCCGGCGGGCAAACAGGGCGGCTTCGACGATGCGCGCGATCTCGCTGAAGGCCTGGCGCGCCCGCGACGGCATCGATGGGGCCGTGGCAATGTCGCGCGACGTCAGCGACGGTCGTAGGAAGTCGGGCAACCGCCCCGCAATGTCGGCGACGCTGCGCCGAAGCAGGAGATGCACCGCCTCGTCATAGTCGCCGCGCGCGGCGAGCGCGTCGGCCTCGGAGAGCAGGATCTGTGCCGTCGCTGCGTCCGGGCGCCAGGCCTCTTCCGCCTCTGGCTGTTTGCGAGCGCGCCGCCACGGCAGCCGCCAGGCGACCCCCTTCGCTTCGAGGGCGACGAGCAGCGCAATGACCGCGACACCGATGATCACAGCGCCCCAGAACAGATAGATCATGTAAGGGCCGATCTTCGCCAATGCGTCCAGAAAAGGCCTCAGCCATTCCGGCGGCGTGGGCTGCACCAGCGTCGGCAGGTCAAACTGGATCGAATCGTCCGACAGCAGCTGCTTGTGCACCTTGGCCAGCCATTCGGCGTCTACCGGCTGTGCAACTGTCACCCGCTCGCTCCCCTGCAACCTGCGGTTCGGCGCCGACACTGGCAATACGCCTCGACAATTGCAAGTCCACTGGACGAAGCCTTTCAATCTTGGCAGATTTACTTTCGATGTCGGCCGTTTGGATGCGGCGGCGACCGGGGGGAAATGTCATGACCACTGCGACACTGGGACAACCCAGCCGGTTCGAGATCGGCAGGGTGTTCAACAACACCTTTGCCGTCATCGGCCGCAACATTGGGCTTTGCCTTGGCCTTGCCGCGCTGTTCGCGGGTGTGCCGACACTGCTTATCCGGTTGTGGACCCAGCCGCAGATCGACGCGATGTTGCATAGCGATCCGGGCGCGATGGCGGATCCCCACGCGATGTTTCGCAATTCCTACCTCAGCCTCATCGCCGGGCTGGTTTCCTTCGTTTTCACGCTGCTGCTTCAGTCGTCGCTGGTCCGGGCGACCATCGAGGACCTTAATGGCAGGCGGCCGTCCTTCGGCGATTGCATTCAGATTGCCGTCCGCTTCCTGCTGCCGACGCTGGCGATTGGCTTCCTCGTCGCCCTTGGCGCCGGCCTTGCCATGCTGGCCCTGATCGTGCCCGGCATCATCTTGTGGCTTGGATGGTCGATGTCGGTGCCGGTCCTGATCCAGGAGCGCCGGGGCGTGTTCGGTTCGATGTCGCGCAGCCGCGCCCTGACAAAGGGCAACCGCTGGTCGCTGTTTGGCCTGTTTCTCATACTGATGATCATCGCGATGGTCATCCAGTGGGGGATATTGCTGGTTTTCGTCCTGTTTGGTGGAATTCTGGCTCAGCTGGGCGCTGCGCTGGTGCAGACCGTGGTCTCCATGGTGCTGTCGATCGCCGCCGCGGTCAGTTATGTCGAACTGCGCCAGGTCAAGGAAGGTGCAAGCATCGACGAACTGGCGAAGATATTCGCGTAGCGGATGGCGCCATTCGCCCGAGGGGCGACAGCCCACTTCAACGACAGCAGGGATTTGATTACACGCTCGGCACAGGCATGACGAACTGGATCAGGGGCGACGAGGCTTGAGGGTTTGAGAGTAGACCAAGTCCGACGCCAATTTGCGGCAGCTTCATCAAAATGGATGGCGACTTTCGGCGACGCCTATGGTGGAATCCAGCCCAGGTGGAGTGCGGCCCACCGGAGCAACAGGTGGTTCCATCCTTCCGGTGAGTGGGCCAACTCCCTCATTGAGCGGGCCTCTTAATAGGCTCCGACCGAGGAGAGTCGATATGCAAGATTCTGCCGAGAGGAACAAAAGGCCGCCTCGTACCCAACCAGCCGAAGATGAGCGCCTGGCGCGGCTCGAGAAAACAGCCAGGCTCAAGCGGCTTAGGTCTTACGCTTCCTGGCTTGCGCCTGACGCATGTGCCCAATTTCACGACGAGATCGACTGCTCTGCGCTAATTGAGGAAAGCCGTTCATTGAGCCTGGTATGATCGGCTGATGCCGTTTTCCCTCGCCTGATCAAGAATGCGCGCAGCGTACTTCGGCGATCAACCGAGGACTGACCGCGCCGCGGCCATAAATAAAATGCTTATCCAAGGCCTGGTCTGTGCGGTGGCGGCTCGGGCATCCATCTCCTGAAGGCCGGGTTCGGATAGAAACATCCTCAGATTGGAAATCTCAGTGACAGCAGCTTGGACCCGCTTGCACGCTCGTCCGGCACAGGCAGGACGAGCTGATCGTCACATCCGCCTTGGCCACCGCCGCAGCGAGCTTGGCCCGCAACCCCGGCAGCTCTTTGCTCTCGCCACGCCGCCTCAAACATTCCACCAGCCCGTGCAGCGACCAGACATTGTCCGGGTGCTGGGCGCAACGCTGCACCTTGCCGCTTAGGCCGAGATCGTCGCGATAGACCTGCTCAGCCTCTTGCGCGTGGCCCTGGTCGAGAAGCAGCGCCGCCAGCGCATGGCGGGGAGGGTGCATCCACGCCCATGGCTCGGTGTAGGAGAGGTTGTCATCCAGCTCGACCGCTTGCCGCAAATGGGCGTAGGCTTCGTCGTGCCGGCCCTGATGGTAGGCAAGCTCGCCATCGAACAAGGCGGCACCGACGGCGAGCGAGGCGCGGGTCGGGTTGCTGAGAAAACGCCGCTCGGCCGGAATGTCCGCCACATGCCGGTGGAACCGCTCACGCTCGCGCTCGGCTTCAGCGAATTGCCTCAGCGTCGCATGCGCGACGCCTTTGGCGTAGTGCTGCATCGCCGCCGTCAGCACATAGAGACCCGGCTCTTCGACCGCCGGTTCGTCGATGATCTCCTGCCAGCGGCCGAAGCGCACCAGCACATGCGATTTCATCGCATGATAGCCTTCCACCGTTTGCGTCAGCTTGGGCCGGTCCTGGATGGCGACCACGTCGCGCGTGACCAGGCTGCGCACCTTGTCGGCGGCCCACAGCGCCGGTCGGTACTGGCCAAGGAACATGCAGGTGAACATCATCAGATGCAGATCGTGGCAGCAGCCGAGCAGGTAATAGGTCGGCTCGCCGGCATAGGCGAGATAGAGGTCGTTGGCGCGGACTGCTTTTTCACTCGCGATCTTCGCCTTTTCATAGTCGCCGCACAGCACATAGATGTGCCCCGGCATGTGGTTCATGTGCCCGGCATCGGGGCACATTTCGCCAAGCAGGTCAGCCGGGCGCATGCCGCGTTCCGGCATGGTCGACATTTCCAGGAGATGGATGTGCAAGTGCAGGATCGCCGGGTGTTGTGCGGCACCCGCCTCGTCGGCGAGCCGGATCGACCGTTCGCAAACCTCCAGAGCTTCAAGCACATCCGAATTCGGTGCCGGCGCACCGGTCTTGAGGTTCCACAGCCGCCGCACGGTGCGCATCATCAGAGCCTCGACCAGCAGCGCCATCACATCATGGTCGTCGGGAAAGTTTTCGTAGACCCGCCGCATCGCGGCGGCATAGGCATCGTCCCACTGTTCGAATTCCTGCGAGCTCACCTTGTGCGGCTTCTGGAAACGGCATGCCAGCGCCTCGATCAACTGGCGTTCGACCTCGCTGGCGCCAGCCGCCTTGGCGCGTGCCAGCTGGACATGCTCGTAGCAAAGCTTGGTCGCACTGTTGGCCTCGGCCTCGCCATGCTCCTTCCAGGTCAGATTGTAGAAAGGCCCGGCGGCATAGGCGATGCCCCAATGCACAAAAGCGCAGCCGGGATCCGTCTCCAGCGCCTTCTCAAAGCACTTGATGCCTTCCTCATGGTTGAAGCCGTAGCACCAGTTCAGCCCGATATCGAACCAGCGCTGGGTCTCAGTGGAGCGCGTAGAGATCGGGCGGCGATAGGTACCAAGGTTGAAGCGGTCCATGTCTTCCATTCAAGTCCGACGAGCCGCGAGCCAAGCCGTGGCCAGATTCCTTCGCCATCAATGTGTGCCGAAATCTGGAAACATGGCAAACGCCATGAGCAGCACCGCCACTGTTTGAGAGAGTAAGGCAGGCGTCTCTGACAAAAAAGCCGCCCGGCTTGTATAAGCGGGCGGCTTTTGAAAATGGAGGTCTGAATGGGAATTGAACCCATTACGTCGGTTTTGCAGACCGATGCGTCACCGTCCCGCCCTCAGACCGTGCTGGTCTTATGGCCACCCCATCAGCACGCGTCAACCTTGCTGTAGGCGCGCCCTTGCGCGGTTAGGGTGACGATAACGGGGACTGTCGGAGGCGCGCCACCTTAGTTGCTCCCTTCGTGCCGCGCTTCGCTTTGCCAGCCGGCCAGCTCCGGCAGGTCGTCAAGCCAACTTTTCTCGCTCATCAAAGCATCGCCGGCCTGCGGTGCAGCCTCCGTGGCGTTTTGAATCAGCCAGTCCATCCACTTCCGGTAGGCAACCGGATCAAGCTGGGGCGGCAGCACCTTGGCCTTGAGCAGCATCCGCTTGCGGAAACTGGTTTGCCTGCGCAGTTTGGTCGTCGTGAATTTGATGACCTTGCCCTGGTATTCAACCGTCCAGCGGTCGCCTCCAAGACTGACAAGGCTGTCGATGGCGAAACCGGCGTCAACCGGTCGATCCCGCCAGGGAAGCTCGATGGCATTCTTCCTCAGATCGAGTGCCCAACGCCTGTAGCTGGCCCCCGCACGTTGGGGCGGCAGTACACCGGCCTGTTCGAGCATCTTCCTGCGGAAGGTAGGCTGCTTCTTCAGCTGGCCGGTTGTGAACTCGACGCGATGCCCACGAAACTCGACGTGCCAGCGGATCCTTCCATTGCCGACATATTTCACCAGCCTGTCGATGAGGAATTCACCATCGGCAAGCGTCACGCAGCCTTGGTTGATGCATTCGAGAATGAACTCGGTGTCAGTGACCATTACGCAGCCCTGTGGCGGAAACTTCTACGCAGGTTAGCCATTGGAAGGCACCGGCAGCCAATCTTTTTTGCCTGCAAATCTCACCTGCTTCGACTGCCACTAGGGCCTTCCATCCTGACACGAATGTGCAAACCGTCGTGTTACGGTCCGATGGTGTCATGTCATCGAACTGATTGCCATCGAAGCAAATGGGAGAGTTCGCCACGTCCAGGATCAATCGCCGCGCCTTGCTTTTCCACTCCGGCAGCTCAGTCGTCGCCTCGACGGCTGCGGCAACGGCACTCGGCACAGAGCCGCCGGGCCGAGACCAGGAACCGTCCGATAGACTGCGAGAGCTGATTGAGGTGCACAGGATTGCATATGCGGCGTTCGGCAAGTCGCTGCACGGCAATGGCGCCGACTCCGACAGAGCCAGTCGGGAGGAGGAGAGGGCGCTGCTCGCCATCTGCGGCCACACTGCGGTTGAGGAAGGCGATCGCCTGGCCAAGGCCCGATATCTTTTGGAGATAGAGGCGCGCGGCGAACTCGACCTTCCCGAGCATATGCAGGCTGTTCTTCGATCGACGATGTGGAAGGGATGAAGGCAACCGGCACGCAACCACGACAATGTCATCGCGCTGATGCGCGCAACGGTCGCGGGCGACATATTCATGTCGCGACAACAGCCTCGCCGCCTGACGCGAACCTTTTAGCCAGCAGGTTGCAGCTTACCCTACGCCGGCTTGGCGTATTGCTCGGCGCTCATGACCTCGATGCAGACGAAGCGTTCGTTGCCTTCCACCCAGGCATCGTGGCCAGGCGGGATCGTATAGGACGTACCCTTCGTGAAGGTTTTCTGAGTCCCGTCGTTCATCCTGATGGTGATGGTTCCGGAAACGACGTAGCCGACATGCGATACCTGACAGCTGTCCGTCTTGACGCCCGGCTTCACGCATTCGGACCATTTCCACCCCGGCTCCATATTGAGCCGCCCGAGCGTAAAGCCTGGAAGCCGCACGACCTCGACGCGTGTCTTGGCGGGCGAGCGAACCTCATCCGGGTTGTCGTGAGATTTGGATTCAAGTTTGGTGACATTCATTCCACCATCGGCCATGGCATCCTCCCATACGCGACGCGGAGCCAGACGCTGGCACTTTTTCATTATATTAGCAATTGCTTTTATGCCAGCGAAGGTCGACCACAGCCCGCGCTCACCCACCTAAACGGGTGACCTGGAATGGCCCACATCAGGATAATTGCTGTAAGAATCCCTCACCCACAAAGTTGCCGGCAATGGTCAAGCACGCCGCGCGGGAGGCGAAGCGTTGCTCCTGCCTGGAAAACATTAAGCTTCCGCGATCACGCCATAACGCCGGCCCGATAAATCGGCCATCTGTGCGGCGCGGCGGACCTGTTTCCGCCTGGCCGGCGCCTTTACCCAACGCCACCCCGCCCAACGGGCGCCGGCCCTTTTCAAGGGAACATCCTGACGTCGGCGACGTTTGCGCGGATGGCTCTCATCACCGGGTTCGCGTCGGCAGTGGTTGTCCTCTTTGTCGTGTTGCTGTTCACTCACGCAGCCCGAGATCTTCAAAGCTCGCCGATCTATCACCGGATATGCCGCCGACTGCGCCGAGCCCTTTAGCGCCTCTTCGGCTTCGGGTAATCTCCTCGACCCGCGCTTTACGCCGTCCTGGACCATCGCCTGTTCAAGCGCCTCGGCTTCTGCCTTGTCTTTAGCGGTAAGGACGGTCTGCCGGGACATACGCCTGCCGCACGGATCGGGGGGCGCAGAAGAATGGCCGGTGCAGGGATGCTTGGGTTGGAAGCGGGCGGCACCGGCCATTGCGGGTTAGGCTTCGATTTGGGATCGTCCCCCGCACTGCCTAAGTTATAGTCATATTAGCGATTGCTCAACTAAGACCGAAGTCCCTACCCACAGGGGGCCGAACCGGTCCCGTGGTGTTCCATTGGATGAACTCGACCTCCTTACCAGTGACGTCCCTCACCGCCTTCAACAATACCTCATGCAGGGTTCGCGTTGCTGGGTAGTGATCGCATGCAGGCGATAGAGCGGGTTCACGATGCTCTGATGCAGCGCTTCCGCTGCCACCAGGAAGCGCTCGATTTCAGCCTGCGATAACTGTTTGAAAGGTTTGGTTCTGGCCATCGGCGATCCCCGTTTTGGGTGGGGCGCCGCAACTGGGAGGATTGTCCTGTACTTCCCTCACCTGCCACCAGCTACAGGTTGTGTAGCGGATTTACGCATTCTTGAGCACGTTAGCGCATCGTAATGAGCGGACATGCTAAGTATCTCGTACATGGCTAAGGCCCCGGCGATTCACCCTGCGCCGGGGCCTTTTTGCAAGCTCTGTCATGGCGCAGCGTTGCGTCGAGGATTGTGCGGTAGAGGCTTGTCCACTTCTTCGTCGATCTCGTGCCGCTTGATACCGGCCGCCTTGGCGTATGCGCGTCGGAGCTGGCGTTGCCGAACGTGGTCTGGAAGCGTGCCGTTTGTGCCGGCTTAAGCTGGCATAGCTATTGCTCTGGCATTATATTAAGATGATCTAATAAATTGGGCGAAGAACTTCGTGAGACATTCCGAAACCGTCAGTTTTTAAAGCAGGGGCATGGCCGATAACAGACCGTCTGCCCCAGCAGTAGAAATCAGCCAATCCTTGGGCGAGTGGGTTGTTAGGATCGTAACAACGGACGGCAACAGCTATTCCAGAGCCTTTGAACGTGAGCCAGATGCCGTCGCTTTCGCTGAAGGTCAGCGTTTGCGCCTGGGATTGCAGCCGCCGACGCCCGACTAGTGCGGAACTGGCACCTCGCCTTAGGCCTTTTTCCTCCTGGACTGGCCAGGAGTCAGGAATCCATCCCGTATCAGGTCCAACGCGTCGAGCGCGTCCTCATCCAACAAGTTTGTCAAGGGCACTCCACCCACGCGCACAACCTTGTCGTTGTCTATGTCGTAGACCTCCCAGAGCCCATCCATGACTCTTCGGATTGCGTGCCGTCTCTCCATAAGGGATTTCTAATAAACGAGTCACCGAAGCTCCAGCAAGAAAACTCGATCCAGAGAGTTAACGGTGGAAAACCATGATCGCTTTGGCGACAAGGTTGAACCGAAGCCCGCCCCAGACAGTTTTGCCCCCGTCCGAGGCGGGCCGTGGAAGCTGAATGGAGGCAGCCTCCTGCCTTGGCCCGCCGGCGGCGGCGGAAAATCTCTGCTTGGAGCTTGACGCGACACAAACGCGACATGGAAGCCCGAAAGCGAGACTTAGATATCGCTAAGTGCTTGAAATTGCTTGGCTGGGGAACCTGGATTCGAACCAGGACTAACGGAGTCAGAGTCCGTGGGTCTACCGTTAACCTATTCCCCAGCAGGCGTGGTCATGAACCGCGCGGGCCGAACGGCTGAGCCGCTTGAGCGCTGCCTTGTAGCCGCCAGCGGAAAATAGTCAAGCCTGCTCTGCGGTTCAATCGCCACGTTTTGACAGGTGGTTTCAAACGCCGGGTTTCATATGGCTCGCGGGTGCGGTCACAGAATCCGATCCTGTGCCTCAGCTCTCCGTCCGGCTGAACTGCGAGCGTTCGAAGAACAGCACCACGCCCAGGCCCAGAATCAGCGGGATGATGAGATAAAACAGCCGGAACACAACCAGCGCCGCCAGCACGTCGACCGGTTCCATGTCGGCAAGCCCGGCCAGGAACACCACCTCGAACACGCCCAGCCCGCCCGGCGCGTGCGAGAGCTGGGCGACCGAGAAGGAGACGAGGAAGACGCCGAGCACGACGAAATAGCCGGGATTGTGAACCTCGGGCAGGGCGAAGAAGATGATCGCCGCGGCGGCAATCAGTTCGATCGGGCCGATCAGCAATTGCCTGGCGACGATCGGCAGTGCCGGATAGTGCAGCTGAAAGCTGGCGATCTTCAGCGGGCGCAGATGCAGCGCGCTGCCGAAGATGTAGGCGCTGATGAGAATCAGCATGGCAAGGCCGGCGGCGATCGCCAGCCCGTGATGCGGGGCGCCTGAGAAGCGGTCGACGATTTGCGGCTCCAGCACCAGCACCAGACCGCCGGCCAGAAGACTGGACAGCACGAAGGTGATCCAGCAGATCGCCACCAGCACGCCGACATCCTGGCCGGTCAACCCCCTGGTGCCATAGGCGCGGTAGCGGATGACGGCGCCGGAAAACACCGAGCCGCCGATATTGTGCGACAGCGCATAGGTGGTGAAGGAGCACAGCGTCACGAACAGCCACGACACACGCTTGCCGATATGCAGCAGCGCTATGTGGTCGTAACCGGCGAGTGCGGCATAGGCGATGACGGAACTCAGCCCCGCCAGCACCCAGCCGCGGGTTGGAATGGCGGCGAGCCCATCCCAGACATCGTCGAGCGAAATCCCGCGCAGTTCGTGCCAGAGCAGCAGCAGCGAGAAGATCACCGCGGCGACGCCGACCACCGGCCAGAAATAGCGTCTCCAGTTCATTGCCTGATCGCCATGCGTTGCGTGTCCGCGTCCTTTTCGCTTGATGCTGGGAGGCCGCCTGCCCGGTGACTTCCCTACATTTCAGAAATGCCTCATTGAAGCCGGCTATTCAACCGCGAACACTTGTCGCGCCGGCCGCTGGCAAGATCTGCCCGCAGCGAAAGCAGTGCAACGGCCAGCGAGGAGGCGTCGGCATCGACGAGAGTTATCTTCGCCGGCATTGCGCTACCAACCCAGGCTTGCGGCTACATTACGCGGCGGGACGAAAGGCGGTTCGCTCCCAGCCGGCAAAATTCAGCATGCGGCTCTTGGTGATCGGGCACGGCACTGTTAGTCTGGCGGCAACTTGAAACATGCCAAAGCGCCTGCTGCGTCCTTCATCGGTTCGCGCGGCGCCGGAAGGAACGACAGTGGAAGACCGCGACACCGGCGCAGGCGCGTCGGAGGTGGGCGCGTCCAGCGCTTCCCCAGGGCCACCGGGTCAGGGGACAGCCGGTTGGCAGCAACGCCGCCCGACGGAGCAGCGCTCCGCCGATGGGCCGGCGGGTGACGCGACCCATCACCAGAAGGGCAAGCCCAAGAAACGGCGCAAGCGAAGGCGCGGGCGCAAGGTTTTTGCGCGCGACGAAGCGCACCCCCAGGGCAATCGATCTCCGGCCCCAGGCCAGGCCGCTGCCCCGGCTTTGGAACCGAAGCAGCCAACGGCGCCGGCAATCTCCCCCGTCGCTCCGGCGCCACGCCCCGAACAGGGCACCCGCCGGCCGCCGGTGCACGAACTTCCGGTCTTTGCCGCCCTCGACCTTGGCACCAACAATTGCCGGCTGCTGGTTGCTGTGCCGACACGGCATGGCCAGTTCCGCGTCATCGACGCCTTCTCGCGCATCGTCAGGCTGGGTGAGGGGCTCACCGCCAATGGCCGGCTCGGCCAGCCGGCGATGGATCGCGCGGTCGAGGCGCTAAAGATCTGCGGCGACAAGTTGCGCAGCCGCAAGATCAGGAAGGCCAGGCTGATCGCCACCGAAGCCTGCCGCTCGGCCGAAAACGGCGTCGAATTTCTCGAACGCGTCGAGCGCGAGGCTGGCCTGAAGCTCGAGATCATCGATCGTCAGACCGAGGCGCGGCTGGCGGTTTCCGGCTGCGGCTCGCTGGTCGAGCGCGACACGCAAGGCGTCGTGCTGTTCGATATCGGCGGCGGCTCTTCCGAAATCGCGCTGATCGATCTCACCGGTCGCCGTTCGCCGCGGCTCGCCAACCATATCGTGTCGTGGACGTCGCTGCCGGTCGGCGTCGTCTCCTTGGCCGAGCGCTTTGGCGGTCGCACGGTGACTCGCGAAATCTTCACCGCCATGGTCGACGACGTTGCCGGCCGTTTGGCGAGTTTTGACGGCCGCGACCGGCTGAGCCACCTCAAGGCCAGCCCGAATTTTCATCTGCTCGGCACGTCCGGCACAGTGACAACGCTGGCCGGCGTTCACCTCGATCTCGAACGCTACGACCGGCGTCGGGTCGACGGGCTGTGGATGGACCGCGACAGTGTCGACCGCATGGTGGAGAGGCTGGTCGGCTGGGATTTCCAGCAGCGCTGCGCCAACCCTTGCATCGGTGCCGACCGCGCCGATCTGGTGCTGGCTGGCTGTGCTATCCTCGAAGCGATCCGCGCGGTCTGGCCCTCCGAGCGGCTGCGTGTCGCCGATCGGGGCCTGCGCGAAGGCATATTGAGCGAGCTGATGGCCGATGACGGCGTCTGGCGCAACGATGGGCGTGGCCGTTAATGACCAAGAAACCGGAAAATCCAGGATCGGCCGGCATTCGCGTGCTGAAGACGCGGATCAAGAAGAAAAGCGGCCTGAAGGAATCGTCGCGCCGCTGGCTGCAGCGCCACATCAACGATCCCTATGTCCAGCGGTCGAAGGCCGACGGCTACCGCTCGCGCGCGGCCTACAAGCTGATCGAAATCGACGACAAACACCATCTATTGAAGCCCGGCATGAAGGTGATCGATCTCGGCGCTGCCCCCGGTGGCTGGTGTCAGGTCGCGGCCGCGCGCACGAAATCGACGGCGGAAAATCCGCATGTCGTCGGCATCGACTATCTGGAAATGGATGCCGTACCCGGCGCGCCGGTGCTGTTGATGGATTTTCTCGATCCGGATGCACCGCGCAAGCTGGCTGAAGCGCTGGGCGGTGACCCGGATGTCGTGTTGTCCGACATGGCGGCACCAACCACCGGTCACAAACGGACCGACCACATCCGCACCATGCATCTGTGCGAGGTGGCGGCCGATTTCGCGCTGTCCGTCCTGAAGCCGGGCGGTCATTTCCTCGCCAAGACTTTTCAAGGCGGCGCCGAGAACGAATTGCTCTCGATGCTCAAGAAGAATTTCCGCTCCGTCCACCACGTCAAGCCGCCGGCCTCGCGGGATGAATCGGTGGAGCTTTATCTGTTGGCGAAAGACTTTAAAGGGCGAGAAGCAGCCGGCGAGTAGCGCCTTCCCTTCTTCCCCTGTGGGAGAAGGTGGCCTCGCGAAGCGAGGTCGGATGAGGGGTGTTCCAGCTTGACGCCAACGGCACTCCGTCACCCACCCCTCAACCGTCTCGGCGCTACGCGCCGATCCACCTTCTCCCACAAGGGGAGAAGGAGAGGCGCCTCACCCCTTCACTCCCCCGGCGATCTCGCCGGCTCCAGCGTCTTGGGTGTTGTCAGCCGGCCGTGGCCGGAGACGGCATTGCCGGCGTCGGGCGCCAGCCGCATGAACGACAGCGACGCCGCCGCCGATACGGCGGCGACGATGAAGAAGGCGATGTGGAAATCGCCCAGCGTCAGCGGGCCACCATGGATCGAGGTCGAGACCTCCAGGATGCCGCCGGCGAGCGCCACGCCGAGCGCGATCGACAGCTGCTGGAACACCGCCGTGATCGGCGTTGCCTTGCTGGTGTCCTCGGCCGACACTTCTGCGTAGGACAGGGCGTTGACGCCGGTGAAGAACATCGAACGGATGAAGCCGCCGACCAGCAATATGGCCAGCATCAGCACATAAGGCGTTTCAGGGGTGAACAGGCCGTAGATGGCGATCGATGCGGCGGCGACCAGCGAGCCGACGATCAGCACGCGACGGAAGCCGGCAACGCGAAAAATCAGCGCGGTGACGAATTTCATACCGATGGCGCCGATCGCCGAGACGAAGGTGATCATGCCGGACTGGAACGGCGTCAGGCCGAAGCCGATCTGGAACATCAGCGGCAGCAGGAAGGGCACCGCGCCGATGCCGATGCGAAACAGCGATCCACCCAGCACGGAGGAGCGGAACACCTGGTTGCGGAACAGTTCGAGCGCCAGCAGCGGATCTTTGGCGCGGCGCGCATGCATCAGGTAGAGCGCGCCCGACAGCAGCCCGACGGCCACGGTGATGAACCCGGTCGCCGGCGGCAAATAGGGCAGGCTGACCACCGACAGGCCAAACACCACGCCGGATGCCGCCACCCCGCTCAGCACAAAGCCAATGAAATCGAGCGGCGGCGTTTCCATCGATTCGGTTTCCGGCAGGAAGCGCGTGGCCAGCCAGATGCCGACCAGGCCGATCGGCACATTGATCAGGAAGATCCAGTGCCAGGTGAAATAGGTGGTGATGAAGCCGCCGATCGGCGGTCCGACCAGCGGCCCGACCAGTGCCGGAACCGTCAGCCACGACATGGCGGCGACCAGGTCACTCTTGGGCGTGGCGCGCACCAGCACCAGGCGCCCGACCGGGGTCATCATGGCGCCGCCAATGCCTTGCAGGAAGCGCGACACGACGAAGGCCGGCAGCGAACCGGAGAAGGCGCAGGCGACCGAACCGACGATAAACACCGCGATCGCGGCGCGAAAAATGGTCTTGGCGCCGAAGCGGTCGGCCATCCAGCCGCTGATCGGAATGAAGATCGCCAGCGAAACGAGATAGGCGGTCAGCGCCAGCTTGAGCGCGATCGGGCTGGTGTGGATGTCGACGGCGATCGCCGGCAGCGATGTCGCGATGACGGTCGAATCCATGTTTTCCATGAAAAGGGCGACCGCCAGGATCAGGGGAATGGTGCGGTTCACGAGCGTGGCCGTTTCAAATTTTCTTTCCGGCCCGATTCTCGTTCGGAAAAGGGGAGCGAGCCGATACAGGGGGCGGGTATCATGGCTGGCCATTGATGTCGTGTTAATTTGCTGTCACTTTTGTGCGACCGCAACCACGGGTGGCGGTTCTCTTTGGGCTGCCGCCGTGCCAGGAGAGATCTTATGGCTTGCGAAAGGCGGCAGGCCTCCTTATTGTAGTGAATATAACTACTATAGGCCGTATCATGGAAGAAGCCGTTTCGGCAGCCGATGCCAACCGCAAGTTCTCTCACATCCTGCGCGGTGTTCGCGAAGGACAAAGCTATGTCGTGACCAGTCACGGGCGCCCGGTCGCACGGATCGTTCCCGCCGACCAACAGGAGGGTGTGGCCTCCCGTTCGCGCACGGCGTTGTTGTCGCGCCTCGAACGCCAGCCTGTTGTGGATGCCGGGCGCTGGACGCGTGATGAGCTTTACGAGGACGAACGGTGAAAGTCGCGCTCGACACCAATGTCCTTGCCTACGCGGAAGGGGTCAACGGTGCCGAGAAGCGCGACATCGTTCTCGAATTGCTGCGCAACCTCCCGCAAGAAGCCGCCATCGTTCCGGTTCAGGTCCTTGGTGAACTGTACAACGTTCTCGCCCGCAAGGCCGCAAGACCATCTCCAGAGGCCCGGGATGCCCTTCTGAGCTGGCGCGACGCGTTTCCAGTTGCCGCGACGACGCACGACGTGATGATGATGGCGGCCGATCTGGCTACGGACCACCGCTTCAGCATCTGGGATGCGGTCGTTCTGTCCACCGCCTCACAAACCGGTTGTCGGCTGCTCCTGTCGGAAGACCTGCAGGACGGTTTCACATGGGGTGGGGTAACTGTCGTCAGTCCTTTCGCATCGCCGCGTCATGCCTTGCTGGATGCTCTCCTGGGGAAGTCTTCCGAATAGAACGCGAAGTGCCGCAACGATCGGCTTTTCATCCGCGTCGCGACGTGTTACCAGCCAGCGCCAATCCTGAAAGGGAAGATGAGAGTCGGCGCTGTCCATCCTGGTCCAGCGCTTTTTCCGCATTCTAAAGGGCTGGCTATGGCAAAAATCATCGAAACGTCCACCGGCGTACTGGCGCTGACCTTTGACGACGTGCTTTTGCAGCCGGGTCATTCCGAGGTCATGCCCGGCGAAACCGATGTCCGCACCCGCATTGCCGGCGACATCGACCTCAACGTGCCGATCCTCTCGGCCGCGATGGACACCGTCACCGAGGCGCGTCTTGCCATCGCCATGGCCCAGGCCGGCGGTATCGGCGTCATCCACCGCAATTTCTCGCCGGCCGAACAGGCCGAGCAGGTGCGGCAGGTGAAGAAATTCGAATCCGGCATGGTGGTCAATCCGGTCACCATTGGTCCGGACGCAACACTCGCCGACGCGTTGTCGCTGATGCGCACCTATTCGATCTCGGGCATTCCGGTGGTCGAGAATGGCGGCACCGGCGGCCACAAAATAGGCCGGCTGGTCGGCATCCTGACCAATCGCGACGTGCGCTTTGCCTCCGACCCGGCACAGAAGGTCTACGAGTTGATGACCCGTGAGAACCTGATCACGGTCAAGGAGAATGTCGACCAGGACGAGGCCAAGCGGCTTCTGCACCAGCACCGCATCGAAAAGCTCGTTGTTGTTGACAAGTCAGGCAATTGCGTCGGGCTGATCACCGTCAAGGACATCGAGAAGTCGCAGCTCAACCCGCACGCCACCAAGGATGCGCAGGGACGCCTGCGCGCGGCGGCGGCCACCAGCGTCGGCGACGACGGCTTCGAGCGCGCTGAGCGTCTGATCGACGCCGGCGTCGACCTTCTGGTCATCGACACCGCGCACGGCCACTCGCAGCGCGTGCTGGACGCAGTCACGCGGGCGAAAAAACTCTCGAATTCGGTACGCATCCTGGCCGGCAATGTCGCCACCGCCGAAGGCACGCAGGCGCTGATCGACGCCGGCGCCGACGCCGTCAAGGTCGGCATCGGTCCGGGCTCGATCTGCACCACCCGCATCGTCGCCGGTGTCGGCGTGCCGCAGCTTTCGGCCATCATGTCGGCGGTCGAGACAGCGCACAAATCCGGCGTTTCGGTGATTGCCGATGGCGGCATCAAATATTCCGGCGATCTCGCCAAGGCTCTGGCTGCCGGGGCAAGCGCCGCCATGATCGGTTCGCTGCTGGCCGGTACCGACGAAAGCCCGGGCGAGGTCTATCTGCACCAGGGTCGCTCCTTCAAGGCCTATCGCGGCATGGGGTCGGTCGGCGCCATGGCGCGCGGCTCGGCTGATCGCTACTTCCAGGCCGAGGTGCGCGACACTCTGAAACTGGTGCCGGAAGGCATTGAAGGCCAGGTCCCATACAAAGGACCTGTGTCTGGCGTGCTGCACCAGCTTGCAGGCGGGCTAAAAGCCGCTATGGGTTATGTCGGTGGCCGCGATCTTGCCGATTTCCGCGACCGCGCCACTTTTGTGCGCATATCCAACGCCGGACTTCGTGAAAGCCACGCCCATGACGTCACGATTACCCGCGAAAGCCCGAACTATCCCGGCGGAGCCTGAACAATACGGGCTCGGGCGGAGCCTGACCGCGACGATCCTGCGGCTGCCCCGTCACGCGGCCGCACTGTGTTTCCTGTCGGCGGCCGTCTTTATCGCCATGACGGTGCTGGAATTCTTCTATTTCCGCCAGTTGAGCGGCGGCTTGCCGTCGCTCGACATGCGCTATTTCGGTTTCACGCCCGACGAAGGCATGGCCTGGCTGACGGCGCTCGGCCGGCGCGGCGGCGAGATCATTCTGGTCTGGCACTATCTGACCTTCGATCTTTTGTTCCCGGCGCTGCTGTCGCTGACCCTGGTCAGCCTGATCCTGGCCACCGGCCGGCGCCTGGAGACTTTCCGCACGCTGCCGGGGCAGGTGCAGTCGATCTTCGCGCTGGTTCTGGTGCTGCCCTACACGCTTGCCGACTACGGCCAGAACATCGCCGTGGCGCGGCTTTTGTCCGATTTCCTGTCGGCCAACCCGGATTCGCTGTCTTTGGCTTCGGCGCTGATCGTCACCAAATTCGCGCTTCTCGCCATCCCGCTGGTCGTCATCGCGATTCTTGCCCTGGCGGGCCAGAAGCCGCGCCAGGGGTGATCGAGGTTTAGCAGGGCAGGGGGCAACTATGAACCAGACCGCGATCTTCTGGCCTGTGCTGGCGCAGGTTCTGCTGGTCTATATCGTTTACGTCGTGATGGGCCGGCGCCGGTTCGTCGCGGTGAAGTCCGGCGAGGCCAAGGTCGGCCAGTTCAAGACGCGTTCGACCGAGCCTGCGTCCAGCGTCACCGTAGCCGCCAATCTCTGCAACCAGTTCGAACTGCCGGTGCTTTTCTTCGTGCTGTGCCTGACACTCCACGTCACCAACGGCGTCAACTATCTGACGTTGGCGCTGATGTGGATTTTCGTCGCCTCGCGCTATTTTCACGCTTGGGTCCACCTGACCAGCAACAATCTGCGGCTGCGTAGCCGCTCTTTCTTCGCAGGCGCGGCGGTGCTGGCGCTGGCCTGGATCTGGTTCGCGCTGCACCTGCTGGGAGCGGTTTGAGCAGAGCAGTTCTTCCTTCCCCCACACAAGGGGATAGGGCAGAAGCTACAAATCGAACAACGCTATTTTTCGCTTGTCGAATTTTATCCCGATCTCACCGCGCACCAGCTTCAGTGCCGCCTCGCCGAAGACGGCGCGACGCCATCCCTGCAGTGCCGGCACATCGGCATCCTCGCCCTCGGCCGCGATGCGGTCGATGTCGTCGCTGGAGGCCAGCACCTTCGAGGCTACGCCCTGCTTTTCGGCGACGATCCGCAGCAGCACCTTCAACAGTTCCGCCGCGGCGCTTGAGCCTTCCGGTGGCTGGAAATTCTTCGGCAGCTTCGGCATCTGCTCCTTGGGCAGGGCAAGTGCGGCATTGACTGCTCCAAGCAGGGCCGTCGCCGTCGAGGAGCGCTCCCAGCCTTTTGGCGTGGTGCGCAGCTTGCCGAGGGCCGCCGCATCGCGCGGCGCCTGCTGCGCCACTTCGTAGATCGCGTCGTCCTTGAGCACACGGCCGCGCGGCACGTCGCGCTCGCGCGCCTCGCGCTCGCGCCATGCCGCCACGGCCTGCACGATCGCCAGTTCCTGCGGCTTGCGCAGCCGCATCTTCAGCCGCTTCCAGGCGTCCTCGGGGTGTGGATCATAGGTCTCGCGCGAGGTCAGGACGTCCATTTCCTCATTCAGCCAGTGGGCGCGGTTTTCCCGTGCCAGCTCGGCGCTCAAATGCTGATAGACCTCGATCAGATGGGTAACGTCGGCTAGCGCGTAATCGAGCTGCTTGTCGGACAGCGGCCGGTGGCGCCAGTCGGTGAAGCGTGAAGACTTGTCGAGCCGCGCTCCGGTGATGCGCTGCACGAGCTGGTCGTAGGAAACGCTGTCGCCGAAGCCGCAGACCATTGCCGCGACCTGTGTATCGAACACCGGGTGCGGAACCAGATCGCCGAGATGGACGATGATTTCGATGTCCTGCCGGGCGGCATGGAAGACTTTCACCACCGCCTCGTTGGCCATCAGCCTGAAGAAGGGCGCCAGGTTGATGTCAGGCGACAGCGGATCGATCAGCGCCGTCACGCCAGGGGCGGCCATCTGGATCAGGCACAGGATTGGCCAGAAGGTCGTTTCGCGGATGAATTCGGTGTCGACGGTGACGAAATCCGACTTTTCGAAAGCGGCGAGAACGGTCTCGAGTTCTTTCTGGGTGGTGATGACGTGCATCAAATCGCTTTTGGCAGGAGTAAGGTCTTCCTAGATTTCAGCCGGGAAGGCTTTCGTCAAGCTTTGGCGCCTCGGTCATGTGCTTCCCGGGTCATCGGAATCGCCATTCCGCCTGGCCAGGCGCGCGAAAATGGTCGAAGTGCGCAACAGCGCTGTGAAGCGGCTGCGCTTGCCCACGGGCACGCCGGACCGCGCCTGCATGCGGTAGAGGATGACGGCGATGAAGATCGCATAGACGGTGGCGCTGAACACGAACAGCGCGCTCGGCCCGAAATATTGCATCGCAGTCGAGGCGGCGAACGGCCCGCCAATGGCGCCGAAGGAGTAGAACAACATCAGCGCCGCGTTGATCAGCACGAACTCGCCCGTGTCGGCGCGGTCGTTGGAGTGCGCCGCCGACAAGGAATAGAGCGGCATGGCGAAACAGCCGAAGATGAAGATGATAACGAAATTGAGCAGCGGATTGCTGCCGGCGATGAACGCCAGCGCCAAAGCGGAAAGCATCGCGCAGCAGGTCGTCAGCAACAACACCCGGCGCCGGTCCCAGCGGTCTGAGAGGTAGCCGAGCGGATACTGGATGATGGCGCCGCCAAAGATGCCGACGCTGACGAAGGTGACGACATCGGCAACCGACATGCCGATCTGTTCGGCATAGACCGGCGACAGCGTGCGAAAGGCGCTGTTGGTGACGCCGACGGCAATGCAGCCGAAGCAGCCGAGCGGGGAAATGCGCCAGACGCGCGCCAGGTCGAGCTTGACCTCCTCCGGCGGCGTCGGGTTGGAGCGGTCGCCGAGCGAAACCGGCACCAGCGACAGCGTGATCATGATCGACATGATGGCGAAGATGGTGAAGCCGCCGGCGCCGAAGACCGGGATCAGGAACTGGGCAGATGTCACCGAGCCGGTATCGACCATCCGGTAGATCGCCAGCACGCGGGCGCGGTCCTTGTTGGTGACGCCGGAATTCAGCCAGCTTTCGACGATGGTGAACAGCCCGGCGAAGCAGAAGCCGCCGGCAAAGCGCACCGCGCACCACATCACCGGATCGAGGACCAGCACCAAAAGCAGAGTGCCGACCGAGGCGATCGCGGCAAGTGCTGAAAACGCCCTGATATGGCCGACCGCCTTCATGATGCGGGTGATGGCCAGGCAGCCGAGCAGGAAGCCGGCGAAATAGAAGGTGCCCATCAGGCCGATGTCGGAAGCGGGAAACCCTTCCTGCGCACCGCGCAGTGCGATCAGCGTGCCCTGCAGCCCATTACCGCCGAGCAGGATGCCTGCGGCGAGAAGGAGCGGGATCAGCGGGCGGATGGAGGACATCAAGAAGCAATCACGGATCAGTGATCCTTCTTGAACCATCCCTCCCATCAATGCCAGCAGCAATTCCCCGCACCAACAGGATGATCGGTATATCCGCCTGAATTTGATTTCAGGAAGGCCGGGGCTCCCGATGTCTAGAGCCGAACCCTGCTCCTGATGCGATCGCTATTCCGGCGAGGACCGCGATGAGCCCGACAATCAGTTTCGCGCTCACCTGCTCGCCCAGGAAGACGACACCGAAGATCGATGCCGTGACCGGGTTGACGGCAACGGAGACGGCAACCAGTGTCGTGGTCGATCACCTCGCACAGCGCCTACGGTTGTCGGCCATGGGTTCGTAGGGATGTGATTGCCTTCAAGGTTGCCGAGAGCGCTCAGGCCGAGCTTCGCAGCATGAGTTCGGCGTTGAGCAGGATGCGCCCGCTGCCTGGTTTGGCCGAGGATTCTTCGTCCAGCCTTTCCAGCAGAAGTTCGATGGCCAGGCGGCCGATCTCATTGTAGTTTTGCGCAACGGTCGTGATCGGCGGGCAGGCGTAGCGCGACAGCGGATGGTCATCATGTCCCGCGACCCGCATATCGCAGTCGGATCCGTGGCCCACCTTCAGGCCCAGTTGATAGGCGGCCGCGATGACGCCGAAGGCAACACGGTCATTGGCGCAAAGCACTGTCTTGGTGGCAAAGCCCTCCGCCTTCAGGATGCGAAGCGCTTCATCATAGCCGAACTTCTCGAAATCCCATGACCGCGCATCAGTGACGGGCACGATTTCAGGCGTCATCTTGAACTGGTGCATGGCCTCGACATAGGCATCCTGCCGGGCCGAAGCGTTGTTGTTGACGAGCGGCATGGCGAAGTAGCAGGGCGGCTCGCCGGACCGGCAGAGATAGTCGACGATCAGCCGGAAACTCTGCCTGTTGTCGGTGCCGACGAACGAGGAGGTCTCGTCAAGCGGCGAGTCGACATAGATCAGCGGGATGCTTGATCCGAGTTCTGCGAGTATCCGGTGATGGGATTGCACGCCGAGCGGCGCGATGATGGCGCCGGCAATGTTCATCGACCTGAATGTCTGGATCGCCTGGTCCTCCATTTCGGCGTGCCCGTCGGAAGACAGCACAAATGCCAGGAAACCGGCTTCATTGGCGATCGTTTCGATGCGACGCGTCAGCGCCATGTAGAACGGATCCGTCGAATTCGGAATGATGACGCCGAGAATGTTGCTGCGGCGGCGGTTGAGATTGACGGCGAACATGCTTGGCCGGAAGCCTGACTTCTTTTGCGCGGCCTCGATCACGGTTCGGGTGTTTTTCCGCACTGAGCCGGGATCGTTGAAATATTTGGAAACGGTGGTGCGAGACAGGCCGACAAAGGCTGAGAAGTCCTCCATCGTCCTTATCGTCTTTGCCATCCGTGGGCTCCTTGTTCGAAATGCCGTCGTCACTGTCTACTTGAGTCACCTTTTGGCGGAAAGGACAAGGAATAGGCTTTCCAAGTGGGGAATCTGCCTGCGGCCCCAGGCGCGGCTGTTCTTCGAAATTAGGACTCCGCTGAAAACTGTACTTTCATCGTCGCCGGGTCGCCGCTGCTCTTGCCGAAGAAAGGCAACAGTTCGGACAGTGGCAGCTGGTGGCTGACAAGCCGCGCCATCGTGCCGTCGTCGCGCTTGAGGATATCGAGCGCCTGCGGGATGTTGCGGTTGAGCGAATGCGATCCCGCCAGTCTGATCTGCCGGCGGAAGATCTCGAACGGGGCAATCGAGATCCTGGCATCGGGCGCACAGACGCCGAAGACCAGGGCCGTGCCACCATCGGCGGTGAAGCCGATCATGCTTTCGACCACCTTGGCGACACCGGTGGCATCGGCGACGAAATCGAAGCCGCGCGCCCGCGTCGACAGTGCCTGCGATCCGGATACCAACGGTTCCAGTCCGAGAGCCTCGGCGAAGGCAAGGCGCTGTTCGCTGATATCGGCGACCGCCACGCTTGCGACCCCCTTGGCCTTGAGCGACAGCGCCATGAGCAGGCCGATCGGCCCGGCGCCGAAGACCAGCGCATTGCCGGGCACGTGCTTGCCGGCCTCGACGCCTGCGGCACCGAGGCCGTTGAGCACGCAGGCGAGCGGTTCGGCCAATGCAGCCGTATCGAAGGCGAGATCGCCGATGCCGTGCAGATGATCGACGGCCACGAGGCTGAACTCGGCGAAGCCACCATTCTCGGTCACGCCATAGGCCTTCAAAGAGGCGCACAGATTGGTCAGGCCCTTCCGGCAGGCGGGGCAGTGGCCGCACGGTATGTTGGGATCGACGGCGACCCGGTCGCCGGGCTTCACCGCCACGACATCGTCGGCGACCGCCTCGACAGTGCCGGCATATTCATGACCGGGGACCAGCGGAAACGCGCCCACGCCATAGCGGCCATGCAGCACCTCGATGTCGGTGTGGCAAAGTCCGGCCGCGCGGACGCGGACCAAAGCGTGGCCGGCTTTCATGCGGGGCATTTCGAGGTCCGCCATGCCGGCGACGCCGGCCGCGGCAAATCGTATGGCCTTCATGTCAGTCTCCCTTGACCTTGGGCTGCGAGCCTCAGCTCATCCAGTTGCCGCCGTCGACATTATAGGTCTGTGCCAGGATGTAGTCGCTGTCGGAGGAGGCCAGGAACACGGCCAGCCCGGCAATATCCTCGGGGTTCGCGAAACGGCCGATCGGGACGGACTTTGCCACCGCAGCCTTCTTTTCTCCCGGCTTCAGGCCCTCCCAGCGGGCAAAGTGGGCGTCGACGACATCCCAGTGCTCGCCGTCGACGACGCCGGGCGCAATGGCGTTGACGTTGATGCCATGCTTGACGAGCGCCAGTGCCGCGGACTGCGTCGCCGAGATGATCGCTGCCTTGGAGGCGCAGTATAGCAGCACCAGCGCCTCGCCGCGGCGACCGGCCTGGCTGGCCATGTTGATGATCTTGCCGCCGCGGCCGCGTTTGATCATCAGATTGGCCACCGCCTTCATCACGAACAGCGGTCCCTTGAGATTGATGTCGAAGACCTTGTCGTAGCTTGCCTCGGTGATATCGGTGATCGGCGCCATGTCGAAGATGGCGGCGTTGTTGACCAGGATATCGATGCCGCCGAATTCCTTGTCGACTTGCGCCGCGACGCTCTCGATCACGGCGAGATCGGTGACGTCGAGCTTTTTGGCGCTGGCCTGCGGGCCGATCCCCGCCGCCGCCTTGGTCGCGCGCTCGATGTCGATGTCGGCGATCACCACACGCGCGCCCTCGCGCACGAAGGCCTCAGCGAAGCCAAGGCCGATGCCGCGCGCGCCGCCTGTGATCAGGGCTGTCTTATTCTCTAGCTTCATTCAAGGGTTCCAACTCTTCGCGATTTCGAAATTTGGTCGGGAGGAATGCAATCCCTCCTCCTTCGAGGAACGCACGGATCCACCTTTTGCTCACCAAGACGGATCCGCGCATCCTCCGGCCAACCGCGAGGGAGTTCCGCGGCGAGCCGGATGGCCGAGAGGCGGCGCACGTTCCGCATCCCGGCTTGTTGTCGGGGCTCGGCTACTTGATGTAACCCGCCTCCTTCATCGTGTTCTCGACAGAGGTCTGGGCGCCGTTGAGTACATCGTCGACCGACTTCTGGCCGGTCACCGCGGCCGCGATCGCCTGACCGACCTCGGTGCCGATGCCCTGGAATTCGGGGATGGCGACGAACTGGATACCGGTATAGGGGACCGGATCCTTGGTCTGCTTGGTTGGATCGGCGGATTCGATCGCGGCAAGCACCGTCGCGGCGAAAGGTGCGGCCTTCTGGTAGTCCGGGCTGGCATAGGTGGACTTGCGGGTTCCTGGCGGCGCCGCGACCCAGCCCTCGGTCTCACCGACGCGCTGGACATAAGCTTTCGAAGTCGCCCATTTGACGAAGGATTTTGCTGCATCCGCTTTCTTCGTCGAGGCCGGAATGGCGAGGCTCCATGCCCAGCCCCAGGCCGAACCGTTTGGCGTGACCGCCACCGGCGCCTTGGCGAAGGCAACCTTGTCGGCGACCTTGCTTTGCTTCGGATCATAGACGCGACCCGCCGCCGACGTGGCATCGATCCACATGGCGCAATGGCCGGAGGCGAACAAGGTCTGGTTCTCATTGAAGCCGTTGGAGCTTATTCCCGGAGGACCATCCTTCTTCATCGTATCGACATACCAGCCGATCGCCTTCTTCCACGCGTCGGAATTGATCTGCGGCTTCCAGTCCATGTCGAACCAGCGGCCGCCAAACGTGTTCACCAGCGTGCCGACAAAGGCCATGTTCTCGCCCCAGCCCGGCTTGCCGCGCAGGCACAGGCCGTATTGTTCCTTCGACTTGTCGGTGAGCTTGTCGGCGAATTCCGTGATCTGGTCGTAGGTGGGCTGCTCCGGCATCTTCAGGCCGGCGGCGTCGAACAGATCCTTGCGATAGAGCGTGAACGAGCTTTCGGCGTAGAAGGGGACGGCATAGAGCTTGCCGTCGACGGTCAGGCCGCTGCGCACCGGAGCGATCAGGTCGTCATAGTCGTAATCGTCGCCGAGATCGTTGAGCGATGTCAGCCAGCCGCTCTTGCCCCAGATCGGGGTCTCATAGCCGCCGATCGTCAGCACGTCGAACTGGCCGCCCTTTGTGGCGATGTCGGTGGTGACCCGCTCGCGCAGGACGTTTTCCTCGAGCACCACCCAGTTGACCTTGTTACCGGTCGCCTTCTCCCATTCCGGCGACAGCTTCTGCATGATGATCATGTCACCATTGTTGACCGTCGCAACCGTGATCTCCTCGGATAGGGCGGCACTGGCCGCCAGTGCCGAAGCGGCGGCCGACAGGCCAAGAATTCCGATACGCTTACCTCTTAGCATTTCGTCTCCTCCTTTACGAATGCGCATGTGTAAGTGAACATGCGTATACATTTTATTGCGCTACAGGAAAGCCAAGTCAAGCGTGTCGTCGTCTGATGCTGGCGTCATGCCTTCGTCCTACGCTTGAGGCTTCGCCATCCGGGACGACGAAGAAAGCCGCATGCGCAGTAAAATAAGTGGACGTGCGTGCAGTTTCTATTGACTTCAACCTTGCCGCAATTTACCTCCGCTGCGGACAGGCGCTATCGTGCAGTCGGCGCGCCGTGACCGGCGCGCGGCTGGGGAGAAGGAATTGCAGGAAATGAACCGCCGAAGGGAGATCGCCTCCCAATCCACGGGGCCGACGATAGTCGCCGGCGAAATCCTGGTCGAGATCATGGCGACGGAGCGGGGTGTCGGCTTCCTCGAGCCGCTGACGCTGATAGGCCCCTATCCGAGCGGGGCGCCGGCCATCTTCATCGACCAGGTGGCAAGGCTCGGCGGCGGCGCCGGCCTCATCGGCTGCGTCGGCCGCGACGATTTTGGAACCATCAATTTGGAAAGGCTGAGGCGCGACGGCGTCGACGTTTCGGCCGTTGATGTCAGCGACCGCTACCCGACCGGAAGCGCGTTCGTGCGCTACAGGCCGGACGGCGGCCGGGACTTCGTCTACAACATCGCCGAATCCGCCGCCGGGCAGATCCGGCTCACCGCCGAGGCGCGCCAACTGGCGGACAAAGCAGGCCATCTGCATGTCATGGGGTCGACCCTGTCCGTATCCGGGCTGAAGGAGATCGTCGCCTATGCCTTAAAGGCGGTGCGGGCGCGGGGTGGCTCGACCTCCTTCGATCCGAATGTGCGCAAGGAGCTGATCGACGGCGCCGACGGCGCACAATTTTCCGCGCTGGTCGACGACGCGGACCTGCTGCTGCCTTCCGGCGACGAGCTGCTTGCCGCGGCGGGTGTCGATGACGAACGCGAGGCGGTGACGGCGCTGATCGCCAGAGGCGTCGGCGAGATTGTGCTGAAGCGCGGCGCTGCCGGTTCCACCCGTTTCGGCGCCGATGGCAGCAGGATCGACTGTGCCGGCTTCCTGGTGGAGGAAGTCGACCCCACCGGGGCCGGCGACTGTTTCGGCGCGACCTATCTAACCTGCCGGCGCAAGGGGATGGAGCCTGCCAAGGCGCTGTTTTATGCCAATGCCGCCGGCGCCCGCAACGTGACGCGGCGTGGGCCCATGGAGGGCCTTGCCGGCTTCGACGTGCTTGACGATTTCATTGCCGGGACACAGAGGGCGACATGATGGCCAATCCGCTCGCAGCTCTCGCCACCGCGCGCAAAAACGGTTCGCCTTACGGCATCACCTCGATCTGCTCGGCCCATCCGCTGGTGATCCAGACGGCGATCAGGCGTGCCGTCGCCGACAAGGAAGCCACGTTGCTGATCGAGGCAACCTGCAACCAGGTCAACCAGTTCGGCGGCTACACCGGCATGACCCCGGACCTGTTCGTCGCCTTCGTGCTGGAGATCGCCAGCAGGGAAGGTCTGGACCCCCAGCGCATCATCTTCGGCGGTGACCATCTCGGACCAAACCCGTGGCGCACTGAGCCGGCCGCACAAGCGATGAGCAAGGCCGAGGCCATGGTCACTGCTTACGTCTGGGCCGGTTTCAGCAAGATCCATCTCGACGCCTCGATGGGTTGTGCCGGCGAGCCGGCGGCGCTGGATGACGAGACCATTGCGACCCGGGCGGCGCGACTGGCCAAGGCGGCTGAAAAGGCGGCGCTCGCGCGCGGTGGCGCATTGCCGGTCTACATCATCGGCACCGAAGTTCCGGCCCCGGGCGGCGTCGATCACGCAATCAGCGAGCTCAAACCCACCGAGGCGGCGGCGGCGCGCCGCACCATCGAGGTTCATCGCGAAATCTTTGCCCGCGAGGGTCTGGCGGAAGCGTTTGGCCGCGTCATTGCAGTGGTCGTGCAGCCCGGCGTCGAGTTCGGCAGCCAGAACGTCGTCGCCTACAGGCCGGAGGCGTCGAAAACACTGACCGGACTGCTCGATGAAGAGCCGTCGCTCGTCTATGAGGCGCATTCCACCGACTACCAAAGCCGTGCGGCGCTGACCGCGCTTGTCGGCAACGGCTTTCCGATCCTTAAAGTCGGTCCGGGTCTGACCTTTGCCTTGCGCGAGGCGCTTTACGGGCTTGACCTGATCGCCAGCGAAATGATCGCGGACTATGGCGACAGGTCGCTAGCCCGCACGATGGAGCGCGTGATGCTGGCGGCACCCGGCCATTGGCACAGCCACTATCATGGTGATGAAGCGCGCCTCCATCTGCAGCGGCATTACAGCTATAGCGACCGCATTCGCTACTACTGGACCAACCCCGCCGCCGGCCTTGCCGTCGGCCGTCTGCAGGAGGCGCTCAACGGCGTCGGCATTCCCGAAACGCTGATGCGGCAGTTCGTGCCGATGGTGCCGGCCAGGCTCGGGCCGGCGGGAGATCCCAACGCCATCCTTCACGACGCGATCGGCCAGGTGCTGGCCGACTATGACGCGGCTTGCCGTGGGCACGCCGCCTGAGTCCTTTTGCCCGTCCTCTCGTCGCCTTCACGAGGGAGGCGCCATCACCCCTCTGCTGCCCGCGCCAGTACTTTGTCCCGAGTCGGTTCGGACGGCTCGCTCGCCGGCGCGGCGGGCTTGTCGGCGGCGGGCCGCCGGCCAAGCGATCCCGCGGTCAGCAGGCTGAGGATGATGAACGGTATGCCGATGCCAAAGGCCGAGCGGATGCCCCAATGGTCGGAGACGAAGCCGAGCAGCGGCGGGCCGAGCAGGAAGGCGACGAAGGAGATCTGCGACAGCGCCGCGACATTGATCGCCGCCGGCCGGTCCGTCCGCTGGGCGGCGGCCGAGATCGCCAGCGGGAAGAGGGCGCTGGTGCCGATCCCCAGAAGCGCAAAGCCCAGCATGGAAACGAACGGCATGGGCGAGAAGAAGACAAGCATCACGCCCGCCGCCATCATCGCCAGCAGCACCCGCGCCACGCCGCTCGGCGAATGGCGATCAACGAAACTGTCGGCGAAGAAGCGCGTGGTTGCCTGGGAAAAGGCGAACAGCGCCACGGTGAAGCCGGCGACGAAGGGACCTGACTCGAACACTGTGCGCATATAGATCGCCGACCAGTCGATGCTGGCGCCTTCCATCAGCATCGCCGAGAGCGTCACCGCGACGAGGACCAGGATCGGCAATGTCGGCCGCGCCAGCACGGGTGCCTTCTCGCCGGTGCCGGCGAAGCGGCTCGGCGCCGGCTGGTAGCCGCCGAGGAACAGCGCCATCGAGATCGCGACGATCGGCACGATCAGCGCCAGATGCAGTTGCGGCGATATGCCGAGATGCGCAAGTGCGGCGCCGAACAGGCCGGCACCGAAAAAGCCGATGCTCCAGAACGAATGCGCGCGGTTCATGATGCGGCGCTTGACCAGGAATTCGGTCCGGTCGGCCTCGACATTGAGCATGATCTCGACGCTGCCGATCATCAGGCCGACCGGAAAGAGCATCAGGAACAGCGCCAGCGGCCCCGGCGCGTGCGCCGCGATCGCATAGGCAAGCGCCAGCAGCGGGACCAAAGCGAGCAGCGCGCGGCGGAAGCCGACGCGCTCGAGCAGCGGCGTTGCCAATGACAGCGCCGTCAAGGTGCCGATCGGCGTTCCGATCAGGGCAAGGCCGAGCGTGCCGTCGCCGATGCCCATGGCGTGCTTGATGTCGGGCAGCCGCGGAAAAATGTTGCCCATGGCGAAGGAATAGATCGCGAACCCAGCATAGACGCGGTGTTGCGGGGCAAGGCTGAGGCCAAAGGTCATGGCGATGCTTTCAGGGCAAGAGATCTGGCGGTGATCACCGCCTGGTACGCGTACATCTTGCATAAACATGCAAATCATGCAAGAACGTGCATGAAGAAAACAGGATCATGCAATGCTTACCGATGAACGGCATCAAATCATCCGCGATCGCCTTGCGGCCGAGGGAAGGGTGCTGGCCGGCGAGTTGGCGGGCCGCTTCGGCGTTTCGGAGGACACGGTGCGCCGTGACCTCAGGGAACTGGCGAAAGCCGGGCACTGTCGCCGGGTCTATGGCGGCGCGGTTGCGGCGGCGCCTTTCGCGACAACGCCAGTCGGCCTGCGCGCCAGCCATGCGGTCGAAGAAAAGGCGCAGCTGGCTCGCGCGACCGTGGCATTGCTCGCGCGCGGACAGACTTTGTTTATCGACAGCGGCACCACCAATGCTGCGATAGCCAGGGCCATTCCGCGCGACCTCGATCTGACCGTCGCCACCAATTCGCTCGAAGTTGCCTCGGTCTTGTCAGGCCACGCCCTGATCGAGTTGATTGTGCTGGGCGGCAGGTTCGACCGCCACCTCGGTGCTTGCGTCGGTGCCGACACGCTGGCCGCCGTCGCGCAGCTTGGCGCGGACCTGTTCATTCTGGGCTCCTGCGGTCTCGATGCCTCGCGGGGCGTGACGGCTTTCGATTCGGCTGAAGCCGAGGTGAAACGGGCCATGGCCAGGAACAGCGCCGGCATCGTCATCGCCGTCACCAATGACAAGCTCGCCACCGCGGCGCCGTACCGCGTCGCCGGAGCCGAGGCGATCCGCCATCTGGTGGTCGAGAAGACGGCATCGCCCGTGATCCTTGCCGATTTCGAACGCCAGGGCGCCGAAATCCACTTCGCTTGAACACTTGGCGGCACGCCGGGCGTCGGGATCGCCTGCTTGCCTTGACAAAGCCGGTCTCTCATGCGCTTTTCGCGCAAATTTTGGGCCGGGCTTGATGCTTTGGCCTGCCACCCAGCGCCCCGGACTTTACCAATGACAATGCACCGTTACCGCAGCCATACCTGTGCCCAGTTGAGAAAGAGCGATGTCGGCTCTTCCGTTCGCCTGTCGGGCTGGGTACATCGCGTGCGCGACCATGGCGGCCTGCTCTTCATCGATCTGCGCGACCATTACGGCCTGACCCAGATCGTCGCCGATCCCGATTCGCCGGCCTTCAAGGTCGCCGAGACCGTGCGCGGTGAATGGGTCATCCGCGTCGATGGCGAGGTCAAGGCGCGTTTGCCCGAGACCACCAACGCCAATTTGCCGACCGGCGAGATCGAGATTTTCGCCCGTGAGATCGAGGTGCTGTCGGCGGCCAAGGAATTGCCGCTGCCGGTGTTCGGCGAGCCGGACTATCCCGAGGATATCAGGCTGAAGTACCGCTTCCTCGATCTGCGCCGCGACACGCTGCACAAGAACATCGTGGCGCGCACGAAGATCATTGCCGAGATGCGCAAGCGCATGACCGATGTCGGCTTCACCGAATTCTCGACGCCGATCCTGACGGCTTCGTCGCCGGAAGGCGCGCGCGACTTCCTGGTGCCGTCGCGCATCCACCCCGGCACCTTCTACGCGCTGCCGCAGGCGCCGCAGCAATACAAGCAATTGATCATGGTGTCGGGCTTCGACCGCTATTTCCAGATCGCGCCCTGCTTCCGCGACGAGGATCCGCGCGCCGACCGTCTGCCAGGCGAGTTCTACCAGCTCGACCTCGAAATGAGTTTTGTCGAACAGGACGATGTGCTCAATACGATGGAGCCTGTCCTCCGCGGGGTCTTCGAGGCCTTCGCCAACGGCAAGCCGGTGACGCAGAAATTCCAGCGCATTCCCTATGATGTCGCCATGCGCAAATACGGCTCCGACAAGCCGGACCTGCGCAACCCGATCGAGATGCAGGCCGTCTCCGACCATTTTCGCGATTCCGGCTTCAAGGTGTTCGCCAACATCCTGGCCAACGACCCGAAGGCCGAAGTGTGGGGCATTCCGGCCAAGACCGGCGGCAGCCGTGCCTTCTGCGACCGCATGAACTCATGGGCGCAAGGCGAGGGCCAGCCGGGCTTGGGCTACATCTTCTGGCGCAAGGAAGGCGAAAAACTCGAAGGCGCCGGCCCTCTCGCCAAGAACATCGGCGAGGAGCGCACCGAGGCGATCCGCCAGCAACTCGGCCTGACCGATGGCGACGCCGCCTTCTTCGTCGCGGGTGATCCGAAGAAGTTCGTGTCCTTCGCGGGCGCCGCGCGCACGCGTGCCGGCGAGGAGCTGAACCTCGTCGACCGCGAGCGTTTCGAATTGTGCTGGATCGTCGACTTCCCGTTTTTCGAATGGAACGAGGAGGAGAAGAAGATCGACTTCGCCCACAACCCGTTCTCGATGCCGCAAGGCGGCATCGATGCGCTGAACGGCGAGGATCTGCTCGGCATCAAGGCGTTCCAGTACGACATGGTCTGTAACGGTTTCGAGATCGCCTCAGGCGGCATCCGCAACCATCTGCCCGAAACCATGGTCATGGCGTTCGAGACGGTCGGGCTGGATCGCGCCACGGTGGAAGAGCGTTTCGGTGGCCTCTACCGCGCCTTCCAGTATGGCGCGCCGCCGCATGGCGGCATGGCAGCCGGCGTCGACCGCGTCGTCATGCTCTTGGTCGGCGCCAAGAACCTGCGCGAGATCACCATGTTCCCGATGAACCAGCAGGCCTATGATCTGCTGATGAACGCGCCGTCGGAAGCCTCGCCGCAGCAGCTTCGCGAACTGGCGCTGCGCGTTGCACCGACCAAGAAGGACGGCTGATCGCGCGTTTTCGGCGGTACTTTAAAAAACCGGCAGAACCGGCTGTTTCGACTCGATAATCCCACAAAAAAGCCCGGCATCGCTGCCGGGCTTTTTCTTGGTCTTGAGGCCGTTCGATTAGTCTTCGTTCGCCTTGACGCTGACGCCAAGCGTCTTCGGCAGGTCGAGCGGGTTGGACATGGCGCCCGCCATGATCAGCGCGAACGGCACCGATGCCGGCGGTTCGGCCGAGATTTCGAGGCTCTTCGGATCGTCGAGATATTTGCTGACCGCAGCCGTCACTTGTGCCGTCAGTTCCGGGTTGTTGAGCTGCGCCATGCCGAACGGCACGATCGCCTTGGCCTGGTTGGCGATGTCCTTGGCCGACATGCCTTGCTGCTTGCCGACATAGTCCAGCACCTTGCCGGTCAGCGAATCGTCGTCGAAGCGGATCGAGGCGCTGTTGAAGGAAAGCTGCTGCAACAGGCCGAGCATGGCCATGCCTTGCGCCGAATTGTCGGCGCCTTCCGGCTGCGCGGCCATCTTCTTCTGCATTTCCTGCAGCGACTTGATGAAGTCCATCGTGTAGCCGCCGAGGTCGAAGGTCATGCCGAGCGTGCCGGCATTCTCGACGGAGATGTCGTATTTCGACAGCTCCATCTTGCCGTCCGAAGGCTGCCAGTTGCCGGCCATCTCAAAATTGCCGGAGATGTTCTGGTAGCCGAGCGCGTCGATAACTTCCTTGGACTTGGGATCGTCGACCAGCGACAGATCGGCGGTGAACTTTTCCGTGTTGCCGGTGAATTCCATCGCCTTGCCGTCCGCGGGCGGCGTGATCTGGATAGCAAGCCCATCCATCGAGAAGGCGGTCTTGTCGGCGACCTTGACCGTCATGTTGGAGAGTTCAGCCGATTTGTACATCATCAGCGAGCCCAGCGGGCCGGTGGCGCCATCGGCCGGAACGGTCATGTCGTGGATGACGAAGGGGCTGAGATTGAGGGTGACGCCGTCCTTGCTGTGTTCGAAGGCCGAGGTCGAGACGGTGCCGATGTCGAAGCCGCCATTGGCCGCGGTCACGTTCTCGAGCTTGACGTCGCCGATGGAGAGGGCTTCCTTTTCCGCCGCCGGCTTGATGGCGACGCCCTGCAGCACCATGCTGGTGTTGTCGCCGGTGACGCCGGTCCAGGAGATGTCGACGCCCTGGGCTGCCAGCGCCGCCTTAAGCCGGTCGGCAACCGCGGCATCCTGGGCAAGGGCCGCATTCAGCGGCAGGGTGAACAAGAAGGTCGAAAGAGCGAATTTCCGGAGAGTTGAGCGTTTGATTGTCATCGCAAGGTCCCTGAGAGTGTCCTGAAATTGTTTTTCAATTCTTCGCGCCATCACCATTCCGTGACGAACTGGACGGGAAAAAGGCGTGTCCCGGCACAATGGTCAAAAATCGCGGTGAAAGGCAAACCCCATCCGAATGCTATTGGAGAATGCAGTGAATTTGGCATGAAGGTCGGGCCGTAGAGCGTTACCGTGCTTCGCAATAGATGTGGCATGTAACAGACTGATGTTGGCCGGCAAGCTCGACTTTGCTGTTTCCTGTTGCAGAACAGCGCACAAGTCGTCCGGTCCTGTGCGCGCCTCTTGCCGCGAATCACCCGCTCGGCTAGTCCCAGCCCATGGGAAAAAGGCTTTTGCCGCCTCAAGATGGCGGTGGCGATCACATTGAACCGGTCGATCTTAAGAAGGCGCTGGAAGAGCGCTATCTTGCCTATGCGCTGTCGACCATCATGCACCGGGCGCTGCCCGACGTTCGCGATGGGCTGAAGCCGGTCCACCGCCGCATCATGCACGCCATGCGCCTGCTGCGCCTCAACCCTGATCAGGGTTTCGCCAAATGTGCCCGTATCGTCGGTGAGGTGATGGGCAAGTTCCATCCGCATGGCGACCAGTCGATCTATGATGCGCTGGTGCGGTTGGCGCAGGATTTTTCGATGCGCTACCCGCTGGTCGACGGGCAGGGCAATTTCGGCAACATCGACGGCGATAACGCCGCCGCCATGCGCTACACCGAAGCACGCATGACCGACGTGGCGACTGAACTGCTCGCCGGCATCACCGAGGACGCCGTCGACTATCGGCCGACCTACAATGAAGAGGACGAGGAGCCGGTGGTGCTCCCCGGCGCCTTCCCGAACCTCCTGGCCAACGGCTCGTCCGGCATTGCGGTCGGCATGGCGACATCGATCCCGCCGCACAATGCGGCTGAACTCTGCGACGCGGCATTACACCTGATCGAGCATCGGGACGCCCCGGTGGCCAAGCTGATGGAGTTCGTCCAGGGCCCGGATTTCCCGACCGGCGGCATCATCGTCGACAGCCGCGCCTCCATCCTCGAAGCCTACGAGACCGGGCGCGGGGGTTTCCGCGTGCGGTCGAAGTGGAGCCAGGAGGACCAGGGCAGGGGCACCTGGAGCATTGTCGTCACCGAAATCCCCTATAGCGTGCAGAAGGCGCGGCTGATCGAGAAGATCGCCGAGCTGTTGATGGCGCGCAAGCTGCCGCTGCTCGAGGACATCAGGGACGAAAGCGCTGAAGACATCCGTGTCGTGCTGGTACCGAAGAGCCGTTCCGTCGATCCGGGTATCCTGATGGAATCGCTGTTCAAGCTCACCGAGCTTGAAAGCCGCTTTCCCCTCAACATGAACGTGCTGTCGCGCGGCAAGGTGCCTAACGTGCTGTCGCTGAAGGGCGTGCTGCAGGAATGGCTCGATCATCGCCGCGACGTTCTGATCCGCCGCTCGAAACATCGCCTGGGCGAGATCGAGAGACGGCTGGAGATCCTTGCCGGCTACCTGATCGCCTATCTCAACATCGACGAGGTGATCAAGATCATCCGTGAGGAGGACGAGCCCAAGCAGGTGATGATGGCCCGCTGGGATCTCACTGACACCCAGGCCGAAGCCATCCTCAACATGCGCCTGCGCGCCTTGCGCAAGCTGGAAGAATTCGAGATCCGCAAGGAATTCGACGGCCTCACCACCGAGAAGAAGCAGATCGAAGCGCTGCTGGCGTCCGATGCCAAGCAATGGTCGACGATCAAGTGGGAAGTCACCAGCATTCGCGACAAGTTCGGCCCGGAAACCGAGCTCGGCAAGCGCCGCACCCAGTTCGCCGATGCGCCCGAGCACGATCTGACCGACATCGCCCACGCCATGATCGAGCGCGAGCCGGTCACCGTTGTCGTTTCAGAAAAAGGCTGGCTGCGAGCGATGAAAGGCCATCTGGCCGATCTCTCGACGCTGACCTTCAAGGAAGGCGACAGCCTCAAGCTCGCCTTCCACGCGCAGACCACCGACAAGGTGCTGGTCTTCACCACCGGCGGCAAGTTCTACACGATCGGTGCCGACCGGCTGCCCGGCGGGCGCGGTCATGGCGAGCCGATCCGCATCATCGTCGACATGGACAACGACCAGGACATCGTCACCGCCTTCGTTCATGATCCGAAACGCAAGCTGCTGCTGGCGTCCTATGACGCCAACGGCTTCATCGTGCCGGAGGAGGAAGTGGTCGCCAACACCCGCAAGGGCAAGCAGGTGATGAACGTCAAGGCGCCGGACGAAGCCAAGCGCTGCGTACCGGTGACCGGCGATCACCTCGCCATCGTCGGCGAGAACCGCAAGATGCTGGTGTTCGCGCTTTCGGAAATTCCCGAGATGGGCCGCGGCAAGGGCGTGCGGCTGCAGAAATACAAGGATGGCGGCCTGCTCGATCTCAAGCCGTTCACCTTGGAGACAGGCCTGTCTTGGCAGGATTCGGCCGACCGCACGTTCACCCGGTCGCGCGAGGAACTGGCCGAATGGATCGGTGCCCGCGCCTCGGCGGGGCGCATGGTGCCGAAGGGTTTCCCGAGGACGGGGAAGTTTGGGTAGCGGCCGTCCTTTCCTTCTCCCCTTGTGGGCCTGTTGCGTAATTGGCTGGTTGTGATTCTCTGAGACATAAGCTCGGAGGACGAACCGATGGCGGTGAAGCGGACAGGTCAGTTGAGTCTGGTGGAGGGATTTCTGGGCGACAAGCTGTCGGGTGGCTCCTCGCCGCTCGACCGGTTGTCTGGCCTTGTGAAGTGGTACCGCTTCGAGAAGCTGCTTAACCCTCTGCGCGATGGCGGACCGGGTCGGGCGGCTTGGCCGCCGCTGGTGCTGTTCAAGGCACTGCTGCTGCAATCGCTTTATGGGCTGTCGGATCGCGAACTTGAGGAGGCGCTCGGCGACCGGCTGTCGTTCCGGCGTTTTGCCGGGCTTGGGCTGGGAGAGAGCATTCCCGACCACACGGTGCTCTCGCGCTTTCGCAATCTGCTTGTCGGTGAAGGGCTGCTGGAGAAGCTGTTTGGCGAACTCGACCGGCAGCTGGAGAAGGCCGGCGTGATCCTGAAGCGCGGCACGATGCTGGATGCAACGCTGATCGATGCAGTCTCAGCGCCGCCGACAGCTGAGCGGCCTTCGAAAGATGCGGACGCCCGTGTCACCACGCGGCAGGGCAAGGGCGGTTTCACTTTTGGCTACAAGGCCCATGTCGGCGTGGATGAGGGCTCTGGCATCATCCGCACGGTGATCACCACACCGGCCAACGTCAACGACACGGTGATGGCCGATGACTTGATCCGCAGCGACGAGAAGACGGTGTGGGCCGATGCCGCCTACGACACGCACGCCCGGCGTGCCCGGCTCAAGGCCGAGGGCAAGAAGGTGCGCATCGCGCGCCGCCCCAACAAGCATCATCCGGAGCTGCCGTTGCGGCTCAAACGCTACAATCGCCTCATCGCCAGGCGTCGGGCGGCGGTGGAGACCACCTTCGCCACGCTCAAGAACCGCATGAAGCTGACCGCGATCCGCTACGTCGGACTGGCCAAGGCGTCCGCCCAAGTGACGATGGCGGCGATCGCCTTCAACATGCGCCGATGGGCCGCCATCACGGGATAGGTGCGCCTGCAGTCCGGCCGTACGGGCCGAACCGCCACCTCAACCCCTCAAAACCAGACTCCAATCCACAAGCGCAAGCAACAACCCGCTGCATTCCACTCCCGTCCGCGCACTCCCGAAACTGCGCAACAGGCCCCTTGTGGGAGAAGGTGGCCGAGCGAAGCTCGGTCGGATGAGGGGTGCTCCAGGGAACACCAACGTCTCACTCCGCTGGAACACCCCTCAACCGTCTCGGCGCTGCGCGCCGATCCACCTTCTCCCACAAGGGGAGAAGGACGCTGCACATCATCATTTGGAGTATCGTCACGATTGCTGCACTATATCAGTGCATAACGGGGAAGGGTGTTTGAGAGAGACGGGCGTTTGAAGGAATCCAGGATCCAGAAACCGGAACGGCAGCAGCGCCTGTTCGGCCTGTCGACGCCGCTGCGGTCGGCTGTCATTCCGCCGCTGTCGGCGGCGCGCTGGCTGCTGGTGCTGATCGTCGCCGCCGGCGTCTATTTTTTCCACGGCTTCCTGTTCCCGGTGCTGGCCGCACTGGTCATCGCTTTCGCCAGCTGGCCGCTTTACCAGCGGCTGCTGGCTGGTGTCGGCGGCAACCGCACCATCGCCGCCACTCTGGCTATCCTGTTCATCCTTGCGTTCCTGGTGATACCGATCGCGCTTGCCGGCACCTATGCCATCAACGAGGTGCGCGAGTGGGTTGGCTGGGCGATCGAGACCAATCGGCACGGGGCCGTGACGCCGCACTGGATCGCGACCATGCCTGTCATTGGCGACTGGCTGAACGAACAATGGACGACCAATTTTGGTCATCCCGGCGGCATTGGTGAGCTGATCCAACTGGTCAGCGGCGCCAATATCGGCAGCATCTATCGCGGCGCGCTCGCCGCCGGCGGCAGTGCCTTTGGGCTGCTGCTGACGTTGCTGTTCATGATGATCGCCCTGTTCTTCGCCTATCGTGACGGCGAGCATTTCGCCGGCCAGGTCGACCGCCTCGGCGAGCGCATCCTGCCAACGCGATGGGAGCGGATTTCGCGTGTCGTGCCGGCGACGATTTCCTCGACGGTGACCGGCATGACCGTCATTGCCATCGGCGAGGGGTTGGTGCTGGGCATTGCCTACTGGCTGGCAGGCGTGCCGTCGCCGGTGACGCTTGGCGCCCTGACCGGCGTCATGGCGCTCATCCCCGGCGGGGCGCCTTTGTCCTTCACCCTTGTCTCGATCTACCTCGCCGCCAGCGGCTCGCCCATGGCCGGTCTGGCGCTGTTCCTGTGGGGCGCGGTAGAACTGTTCATCGTCGACAAGACACTGCGCCCGAAGCTCGTCGGCGGGCCGATAAAACTGCCCTTCCTGCCGACTTTTTTCGGCCTGATCGGCGGCGTCAAGACGATGGGTTTTCTCGGCCTGTTCATCGGCCCGGTGCTGATGGCGCTGCTGGTCGCCATCTGGCGCGAGTGGCTGCGCGAGGTGGAACTGGTCGACGAGATCGCAGCCGACTCGGCAGCCGAGATCGAAGCCGGTCCGCAGATCGAGATCCTGCCGGAACCTGGCGTGGCGAAGAAGGCCAGCGCCTGATCCCGAAAGCTTGTTCTAGACTGGATGATGCACCGCGAGATCGGGTCGGCGCCTGCGGCCATCATGCAACTGCCAGAGCGAATGGGCGACCAGCGTGACGATCAGGATCGCGCCGCCGATCAGGCTGTTGCGGGTCGGTGTCTCGGCAAAGATCATCCACACCCAGACCGGCGCCAGCACGGTTTCGAGCAGGTAGAACATCGCCACCTCCGGCCCCGAAATGTATTTCGGCCCGGCGGCAAGGCAGAAGAACGAGATCGGCATGATGACGGCGCCGTTGAAGATGATCCACCAGGGCGCGTTCACGTGAAAGCCTTCGCCTGACACCATGAGGGCGGCGAGCGCCATCGGCAGAAGGACGCCGACCAGCGAGGTGAAGCCCATGTCCTTGCCGCTGGCGCGCGAAATGGTGATGGCGACCGCGATGAAGAAGGCCGAGCACAGCGCCATGAAATCGCCGAACAGCTTGCCGGTGCCGACCGACCCGCCGACGATGACCAGCACGCCGAGGATCATGATCGACATGGCGATGATCGTCACCAACTGCGGCCTCTCCTTCAGGAATAGCCAGGACAGCAAGCCCGCGAACACGGTGTTGAAGGCCAGGATGAAGACCAGATCGGCGGTCGAGGTGTGATAGACGGCGGTAACGAAGGTGATCCCGGTCAGCCCATAGCAGATCGCCACGATCAGGCCGGACCAGCCGGGGATGAGCGGCGGGGCGTTGCGGCTGAGCGCCCGCCAGACCGACCAGATGACCATGGCGGCGACGAATGTGGTGCCGGTGCGCAGCAGCATGATGGTCCATGCGCCACCATCGGCGAGGCGGATCAATGGTATGTCGACGGTCAGCGTCAGCCCGCCGATGGCGGTTATCAGAAGGCCCTTCTGGTGATCATGGTGGGAGGACATGCAGGAACTTTCGCAATGAAATGCAGGCCGACGGCTGACCCGTGCAATGGCGCACTCTCTGCAGCCAACCGGCTGAAAGACCAGCATCCCCTGCCTTGAAACAGTTTTAAGCGCGGATCGTGGAAAAACTCAGCGTGAAACCGCTTCGTTGGTGTAGCGCTCCCAGCCCTTGGGGCCGAGATGCTCCTGCGGCATGAAGCGCATCTTATAATTCATCTTGCGCGAGCCGTTGACCCAGTAGCCGAGGTAGACATGGGGCAGGCCCATCGCCCTGGCGCGGGCGATGTGGTCGAGGATCATGAACGTACCGAGCGAACGCTCCTCGAATTCGGGATTGAAATAGGAATAGACCATCGACAGGCCGTCGGCCATCTTGTCGGTGAGCGCCACCGCGATGAGTTCGCCCTGGCCCTTGCCGGTGATGAACGTGTCGGGTCCGCGCCGCCTGTATTCGATCACCTTGGTGTCGACATGGGTGTCCTCGACCATCATGGCATAGTCGAGCACCGTCATGTCGGACATGCCGCCGCGGCGGTGTCGGGCATCGAGATAGCTGCGGAACAGCGAATATTGTTCGGTCGAGGGCTCGGCATTGTGCATGGCGCCGACGAGATCGGAATTGTGCTGCAGCACGCGCTTCATATTGCGGCTGGGGACGAATTCCTGGGCGAGGATGCGCACCGAAACACAGGCGCGGCAGGTCTCGCAGGCTGGCCTGTAGGCGATGTTCTGCGAACGCCGGAAGCCGCCTTGCGTCAACAGGTCGTTCATCTCCGACGCCTTGTCGCCGACCAGATGCGTGAACACCTTGCGCTCGAACTGGCCGTCGAGATAGGGGCACGGCGACGGCGCGGTCAGGAAGAACTGCGGCGACTGGGTCGGATGCTGCGTCATCTAAGTCTTGGAAACACTCCTTCGAGTCGCTCTACCTTTGGCGCGGAAAGCGAAAAATTCAACAGGATTGTGAAGGTGCGCGCAATCGGATGCCTTCACATTTGCGCCGACGAGGCAGGAGCGCTCCCGAAAACCGCCTTTAACGGCCGCTGCGGCTGACCACCGTGCCGAGCAGAAGGTCATGCAGCGTGCGCTTGCGGTCGGAGAACAAGGTCACCAGTAGGACCAGCGGCGACAGGATGACGTTGCCCGCCCAGAACAGCACCGAATGGACGACCGCGGTCAGGCCGTCGATCGGCCGGCCGTCGAGACGGTCGAGGCGGATACCCATCATCTTCATGCCCGTGGTGGCCTGGTCGGCGCTGCCCAGCGTGTTCCAGATGTAGAGGATGGCGACGACCGGCACCAGGATGCCGAACAGCATCCAGCCAAGACCGAGGGTCAAAAGCCCGAGGAAGAACACCAATATGGCGAAGGGAATGGTGAGCAGGGCGACGATGATGTAGTCGAGCACGAAGGCCAGGATGCGCCTCGTGCGCACGCCTTCATAGGCCCTGACATCGTCAAGCCTTGTGTTGATGATTTCACCGTCGAGAACGCGCGCGTTCATGTCATTTCCTCGTAACAGGGCCCGACTTAGGGTGCGGGCCGCTCGATGATGAAATGGTGAAGGCCTGTGCCGGAATCAAGGTCGGCGCTTTTGGGAGCGCAGGGATCGAGCGACGCAAGACACAATCCGAATCGGTTGAATTTGCCGCGCGGATGGCATTAGCTTGTTGCGGCGCAACAAAAGCACTCTGAAGCAGAGGCGAGGGGACGGGGAAATATGGACTACGACATGCTGGTCATCGGCAGCGGCCCCTCGGGCCGCCGCGCCGCGGTGCAGTCGGCCAAGCTCGGCAAATCGGTGCTGGTGGTCGACCGCGGCCGGCGTCTCGGCGGCGTCTCCGTGCACACCGGCACCATCCCCTCGAAGACGTTGCGCGAGACGGTGCTCAACCTTTCCGGCTGGCGCGAGCGCGGTTTTTATGGACGCGGCTACAGGGTCAAGCAGGATATTTCCGTCGGCGACCTGATCGAGCGCCTGCACAAGACGCTCGATCATGAGGTCGAGGTGCTGCAGCACCAGTTCATGCGCAACACCGTCAAGAGCGCCCGCGCGGCGGTAAAATTTCTCGGCCCCAACAAGGTCAGCCTGACATCGGACAATGGCGACTACAGCGAAGTCGGCTTCGCCAATGCACTGATTGCGGTCGGCACCAGACCACACCGGCCGCGCGACGTGCCTTTCGACAAAACCCGCGTCTTCGACAGCGACGAGATGCTGGAGCTCGACCGCCTGCCGCGCACGCTGACGGTGATCGGCGGCGGCGTCATCGGCGTCGAATATGCGACGATCTTTTCCGCGCTCGACGTGCCGGTGACGCTGGTCGAGCCGCGCAACTCCATCCTCGATTTCGTCGACCGCGAGATCGTCGACGATTTCATCCACCAGATGCGCGATCGCGGCATGACGATAAGACTGGGCAGCGCGGTGAAGGAAATCCGCTCCAAACCCGAAGCCGCCGAGGTGGAACTGGCCGATGGTCGCACCATCCGGTCGGAGGTCGTGCTCTACGCCGCCGGCCGCACCGGCAATGTCGGCAGCTTGGGCCTCGACGTGGTCGGTATCGACGCCGACTCCCGAGGCCGTATCAAGGTCGATCCGCAGACCTTCCAGACCAGTGTGCCCAACATCTATGCCGCCGGCGACGTCATCGGCTTTCCGAGCCTCGCCTCGACCTCGATGGAGCAGGGCAGGGTGGCCGCCTGCCATGCTTTCGGCGTGACGTTGCCGCCGCCGCCGGAAACATTCCCCTACGGCATTTACGCCGTGCCGGAGATTTCAACCGTCGGCCAGTCCGAGGAACAGGTGCGTGAGGGTGGGGCCGCCTATGAGGTTGGCGTGGCGCGCTTTCGCGAGACCTCGCGCGGCCACATCATGGGCGTCAATACCGGCTTCCTGAAGCTGCTGTTCTCGATCGAGACACGCCGTCTGCTCGGCGCGCATATTGTCGGCGAGGGCGCCACCGAGCTCATTCACATCGGCCAGGCGGTCATCAATCTCGGCGGCACCGTCGACTTCTTCGTCAACAACACCTTCAACTATCCGACGCTGGCGGAAGCCTACAAGATCGCCGGGCTCGATGCCTGGAACCGGATGGGGCGGGGGTAGGGCAAAACGGGGTTTATTCAGCGGTTGCCGGCTCGATGATGCTCCGCACCTGCGAAATCCGGTCGGCTGGAAACCCCGACATTTCAGGATGCCGGCGGGCCAGGCCCTCGCACTGAGCCCAGTCTCTATCGGAGCGCTGTCAGCCCGTCCGCACCGCCGCTGCCGATTCCGTCAGCCATTGCCTGACGATGGTGACGTCTGGGTCACCGATCTCGTGGCCAGAGGCAACGATGCGCGCGTCAACCTCGGCGCCGTGCTGGTTGAGCAGCGTCACCAGCGCTGGCGCGAAGGGCCCGTAAGTCTCGTCGGCGGCGCCGGCGATGATCAGCGTCCGTGTTCCCGCGAGGTCGATCGCCGGTAGCTGGTCGAGCACGGGCATTGGCCTGAGCAGCGCCGCCCCGCGGACGATGCCGGGATGGAGCAGCATTAGGCTGGAAACCAGATTGGCGCCGTTCGAATAGCCGAGAAATGTAGCACGGGTAAGATCGAGCTTGTGGCGCCTGGCGACTTCGCTTGCGAATGCCGCGAAGGCAGCGGTTTCGACGAGGATGCTCTTTTGCTCGAAGCGTGTCGGTGTGATGCGCTCGAACCAGCGGAAACCGTCTTCTTGAGGGATACGGCCACGCACCGCGACCAGCGTGGCGCCGGGTGCGATCCGTCTTGCCAGCGGCACCAAAGTGGTCTCGTCGACACCCGATCCATGCAGCAGAAACAGGCATTCACGGCTGTCTTTGCCGGTGTCGTAAACGCGATAAGGAAAGGCCAGATCCTTGAGCAGCGGGCCGTTTTCGACGCTGTCGCCAGTCATCCCGCATCCTCTTGATTATATGAGGTTCCGCTGAATTTGCCGGCTTCAAAACGCAATATTTTCGTGCTCCGCGAAAGTTGATTGAACCAGGCGCATTCCAGCCCGTTTCTGCGCCGATACACTCCACGTGGAGGAATCGGAGCGGTGCGCCGGGGGTCGCATTGCTGGACATGAACAACCAGCTTTGAGGCCTTTTGTCGATGACTACCCCTGTTTTGTCGGATCGCAATTTGCGTATCCCGGATCGCAATTTGCGTATCCCCGAACGCGATACGCGTATCGATGTACTGCGCGCGCTCGCACTGCTCACCATTTTCGTCGACCATGTGCCGGGCACCGCGTTCGAGACCCTAACCTACAAGAATTTCGGCTTTTCGGATGCGGCCGAGGCGTTCGTGCTGATTTCCGGCATCTCGGTCGCGCTTGCCTACGGCACCAAGTTCCGGCCGGGTGGCCGGCTTCTGGCCACATTGAAGATGTGGCGGCGGGCGGGCATGCTCTACGTCGCCCATGTCGTCACGACGATGGTGGTGATCGCCTTGTTCTGCGCCGTGGCGGTGTTCACCAGGCGGCCGGAACTGCTCAAGCTGATCAACATCGAGCCGCTGATGAAGAACACGCCGGAAGTGCTGGTGGGCATCGTCACGCTCGGCCATCAGCTTGGCTACAACAACATCCTGCCGGTCTATGCCGCGCTGCTTTTGATGGCCCCGGTCTTCGTACTGTTCATCAGCTATCGGCCCGTCGCTGCCCTGGTCGCGTCCGGTGCGCTGTGGCTCATCGCCGGCATCTGGCAGATCGCCCCGCCCAACTATCCCGAGCCCGGCTTCTGGTTCCTGAACCCGCTGTCCTGGCAGTTCCTGTTCAACATCGGCTTGGCCGCCATGCTGCATGTCAGGCGTGGCGGCGTCATTCCGGTCAACCGCTGGCTGGTCGGCGCGGCCGCGGCCTATGTGGCGACGGCGCTGGTCTGGGTGCACAGCCCGCTCTGGGGGCAGATTACCTGGTTCAAGCTGCCCGTGGTCATCGGCGGCTTCGACAAGACCTTCCTGTCGCTGCCGCGTCTGTTGCACATCCTGGCGGTCAGCTACCTCGTCGTCGCCTTGCCGGCGCTGTCGAACCTGTTTCGCACCAGCCCGGACCATCCGCTGGCGATACTCGGCAAGCGCTCGCTGCCGGTCTTCATCGCTGGCACGGTGATCGCCATGGTCGCTCAGGTGATGAAGCTGATCAATCCGGGTGGGCTTGCCTACGACACCTTGCTCCTGTCAGCCGGCATCGCCATGCAGTTCGCGCTCGCCTTCTATCTCGAATGGCTGTCGACGATCGGCGGCGCGGGTAAGGTCCGCGCGACGCAAAAGGAAGTCGCGCCGGTGCGTGCGCCTTTCGGCATCTCCGCCTTGGCGAGGGTCAATCGCTGAGGCGCGTGCGGTTTCAGCCGCGAGGCGAAGCCGACGAGGCGCGCACGATCAATTCGACCGGCAGTTGCCGGCGATTTGTCGTGCCGTCATTTTCCAGAATCGCCTTGACGGCGAGACGGCCCATCTCGGCAATCGGTTGGGCGATGGTGGTCAGTGGTGGCTCGGATGCTGCGGCTTCCGGAACGCCATCGAACCCGACGATGGAGACGTCATTGGGGACGTTCAGCTTGCGCGCGCTCAGCCATTCGAGCGCCGCCAGCGCCATTCTGTCCGACATCGCCAGGATCGCCGTCGGGGGGTGGGCAGAGCCGAAGATGATCTCGAGTCCCGACTTTGTGCTGGCCGCATCGTTGGCGGTTGCGTAGACGGGCACACTGGATGTGTCGATGCCGACCCGCGAAAGCTCTTTGAAATAGCCGGTGAGGCGGTCGCGCGTTCCCGCATAAACCGCGGTCTGAACCTGCTCGGGTGAAACCAGGCCTGTCCTGCCGTCGACAAAGGGCAACGCCAGCACGGCAAAGCGGCGGTGTCCAAGATCGGTGAGATGGCGCGCCGCCATGGCGGCACCGGCGACGTTGTCGATGCCGATCGCGGCGACGGCGCCATCCTCGGAGTCCAGGTCGAGCGCCACGAAGGGCAATTTGCGCTCCCGTGCAAGTTCCACCAGGCGCGAACCGCCTTCGATGCAGAAGACGATAAAGCCGTCGACCAGGGCGCTCTGGATGTTCCAGGCGAGCTGTTCGTTGTTGGCGGCCGAAACCAGGGAGATGCCGGCTCCCGTCGCGTCGCAGGCCTGCGAGATGCTCGCCATCATGACGCGGGCGAAGGGATCGTCGAAGAAGTAGGAGAGGGGCTCGGCCGTGGCGACGCCGATGGCGTTGACCTTGCCCGCCCGCAACAGCCGACCCTTGGGATCCGGCCCGCCATAGCCCATTGCCTCTGCCGCCGCCTTGACCCGTTCACGGACTTCCTCGCGCACGATCTCGGGGCGGCTGAAGACATTGGATGCGGTGCCGTGCGAAACCCCTGCCGCCTTGGCTATGTCGGCCAGCCGGACGGGTCTTCGATTGCCTGCGGTGAGTGACGCCATTGTGCGTGCCTCCTGACATGCATTTAGCACGTTCCAGATTTGCATCTAGCACTTTCGTTGGATCGATTCAAATTTTGCTTGACCGGAGATGCTTGGAGGTCTAGGTTTGAATCGATCCAAAGTGGTGGATTTGTTCTACGAAACGACCTAGGGGAGGCACGCCATGCATCCCGGCAATTATCTGTTCGAAGACATCTGTCGCAACGACTGGAGCATCGGGTCGGGTACCAACAGGTCCAGACGCCGGGGCAGGACCGACCCATGGATTCGCGACCTTCGCTTCCTGGTGGAGCGCAAACGAAACTGATCGACGCGTTTTTTGCTCGCCGATTGGATCGATTCAATGGAGAAAACCATGCATCCCATCAAGCATTTGTTCGAGGACATCTATCGCAACTACTGGGGCATCGCGCCGGCCGCCGAGCGGCCGGTGGTGCGGCGCCTGACGAAGCCGGCCGCGCGCAATCGCGATCTCTGGGTCCGCACCGAACGTCCGAGGGACTGATCCCAGCGGATTTGGCCTTAAGGGCGCGGACGGGCCAGGGCAGAAATAGCTATCCCCAGCCAGCCGGCGATGAGCAGGGTTCCTCCGATCGGCGCCGACATCGGAAACAGTCTCGATCCCAGGAAATCGCGGGCGAGAAGGTCGCCCGCGAAAAGCAGAAGCCCGGCAAGCAGGATGACGCTCGCGATTCGCAGAAAGCGATTCGCGCCGATGAGGCCGATGGCCAGGAAAACCGGCGCGTGCATCAGGAGGAACGACGCCGCTGTGCCGGTGAAGGCACCGCCGCGATGCGCGGCCGCCGCCGACAGCGCCACGCCCGCGGCGCCGACGAGACCGCCGGCAAACGCGAGGACACGGCTGGGTTCGGCGGAATTCATGTCGGCTGGTTCCCTCTTGCAACGATCTGGAGCCCCTTAAGGCTCACTCGCTTCCAGCGCCATATGGCGTATGCGCCGCGATTGGACAATCCAGTTGTAGACGGCCCCGCCGGCCATCAGCACCGATGTGGCAAGAAATACCGAGCGCATGCCGAAATGACCGCCGACGAAGCCGCCGGTCAACGGTCCCGCAACCTGCCCGACATATTGCGCCGAGATCGCCAGGCCAAGCACGTTGCCGCCGACGCCATCCGGGATATTGTGGCGGATGACGCTGGTGATGCAGGGCAGCAGGCCGCCGAGCGCCAGGCCCATCAGGAAGCGCAACCCGATCAACTGCCAGCCATTGGTGACGAAGGCTTGCGGAATGAGGAGCAGGGCAGAGACGGCCAACGCCCCGACGACGACGTTCCAGTGGCCGACGCGGTCAGCAAGCTTGCCGAGCCAGGATGCCGACAGGATGGTGCCCAGCGCTGCCGCCGACATCACCACGCCGGCGACCATCGTCACCCGGCTCTGATCCTCGATGAGCTGCTGCACATAGACGGTGATGATCGGCTCGATCGACATGGTGGCGAAGGCGAGCAGCGTGCCGGTTATCAGCATGGCCACGACCGGTCGCTTGTCGGGGATCTGCGACCAGCCGCTTTTCGGCTTCGCCGCCGACGCGGCTTTGGCCGGCTTCGGGCGGGGGGTCTCCTTGATCAGGAAGGTCGTTGCCAGGAAAGCCAGGAAGATGACGCCGCCGGACAACAGGAAGGTGGCGCGAATGCCGATCACCGGCGGCAGCGCGCCGCCGAGCAAGGGGCCGACCAGCGAACCGGCCGTGATCCCCGCCGACAGGACGCCCAGCGCCCAGCCGGAGCGCTCCTTCGGCGTCTGCATGGCCACCAGTATGGTCGACCCCGAGGAATAGCCCCCGGCAAAGCCGATCAGCAGGCGCAGCAGCACCAGTTGCCAGACCGTCTCGACCATGCCCGTCAGCGACATGCAGATCGCCATGCCGAAGCTGGCGCGCACCAGCATCACCTTGCGGCCGTAGCGGTCACCCAATCGCCCCCATAACGGCGCGACCAAGGCCGCGGCGAAGAAGGTGGCGCCATAGGCGATGCCGGACCACTGCACGATCGCCGCATGGCCCTGCGCGCCGAGCTGTTCGACATAAAGCGGCAGGAAAGGCAGCAGCAGGGTCATGGCGATGAGCGTGCTGAACGAGCCGGCGAAACAGACGGCGAGATTGCGCCGCCAGTGGATGTTGTAACCGCTCTGTTGCGTGTCTTCCTGTACCATGTCCTGCCTGCTCGATATCAGCGCTTGTTGCGGATACCATCTTGGGATACCAAACTGGTATCCGTCATGAACTCCAACCCGGCTGCTGTCAATGCGGCTTCGGAACCAAGGAAGCGCGATGTCGCAGATGCAGAATGTCGAACGACAGTTGCGCGAGATGATCCTTGGGCTCGAGATCGGTCCAGGCGAGAAACTGACCGAGCGCTGGATCGAAGGCCGCTTCGGCGCCTCGCGCACACCGGTCAGGGCGGCCCTGCTGCGGCTGGAGACCGAAGGGCTTGTGGGCAGGGACGGCCGCGGCTGGACGGTGTCGCCCATCAATCTCGCCGAGCTCGAGCAGATCGCGGTCTATCGCGAAGCGGTCGAGGTCGCGGCCGTGCGGCTGACATGCACGCACGCCGACGGGAGCGCCATCGACGTTATCGAGGCGATGCTCGATTCCTGCGACGAAAACACTGCGCGAGAGGAATGGCATCGTGTCGGCATGGATTTTCACATCGAACTGGCGCGTATGTCGGGCAATGAATTCCTGTTCAAGGCCGTGCGCGATGCCATGACGCGCCTGTCGCGCGCTCGCTGGCTGGAGGTGCGCGACGAAGCAGCCCTTGGCCGCGCCTGGGCCGAACATCGCGCCATTCTGGCGGCCACGCGCCTTGGCGATGCCGATGAAGCGGCGCGCCGGCTTTCAGCCCACATCGTCGGCAGCCGCGACCGGCTGGTGACGTCGCTCGCCAACGACCGACGCGGTCTTCGCGCCAGGGGCTTTGCCGTCGTGGCCGCTTAACGCAAGTGCCAAGGGCAGCGCACTCGCTGGGCAAAAGAGGCGGCGTCTGACGCGAAGCACACTTTCGGCCTCGCTTCGCGGATGCCGATGGCGTAAGAGCGGCGATGGAAAACAACCGATTTGAAACACCCGTGACCGTCAAGTCCGTCACGGCGGGAAGCACCCAGCTCCTGCGCACGGCCCGTGAGGCTTCCGATTACCTGCTCAACAGCTGGCCCGGCAAGCGCAGCCCCAAGCATCGCGCAGCGCTGCAGGCCTGCCATGACGCGCTGGCCGGCGACAAGCCGGCGATGAACGCCCGACGCGCCTTCATCGCCGCGGCGCGTGAAGTGGACGTTTTTGTCAGCGACAAGGCGCCCGCCTGACGCAGGGCGACGATCTGGATTGAGACGAGGCCCGCATGTGCGGGCCTTTTGCCGTCATTCCGCTGTTTCGTTCTCGATCTCGGTCTCGGGCTTTGAACGTTCGCGCGCGGCAACCTTGGCCGCCAGCTTCTCTGCCTTCTTGGCCGCTTTCTGCCGGTCGCGTTCCTTGCGTTCCTGATCGTAGTTTGGTGCTCGCGCCATATCGGCTCCTTTTGTCCTGCCTTGCGGCTCTGACCCTGCCTAGGAGCATTAGCCGTCAAACACAACAGCTGAAGCGACAGTGCGGGCGCAGCCTTGGAAATCCGAGGGGGCTTGCCAGATCGGCGCCACAATGATGTAGGAAACGCGGGGCGCCGGCGTGTTGAGAGCTGCCTGTTTGTTTTGATCAAGTGAATCATGGCCACAATCGCGCGGACGTCGGCAAGGGTTTTCTACTATGCGCGAAACGCCGCGCGCGATATCGTTCCACAAGCCCTGTTCCGCCGCAGGCTGGCCGTTCGCCTGGAAAAGGCCAGGCTTTGCGATGAGGCGGCGCGCCGACGGTTGAATTACTACAACAAGCTGCAGGATGGTTTCACGCCCAGCGCCAATGCCATGCGCATCAGCAAGCTGCCCTTCACGCCGACCATGTACTATTACGACCTGAAGGAATTCGCCCGCTACTTCGACCCCGGATTGCTCATCGACATCGAATACGGCGACGTCAGGAATGTGCCGAAAGTGCCGACGATCGTGAAGGACCGGCCGATCCGTGATGATGACAAGAACGCGGTCATCATGAAGCTCGACAAGTTTCGTCACTTCCAGATGCCGGCTGACGCCATCTCGTTCGGTGACAAGCTGCCTGCGGTGGTCTGGCGCGGCGATCTTAACAATCCGATCAGGACACGGTTTCTGCAAGCGGTGCGCGACCTGCCGTTCTGCGATGCCGGCTCGCACAAGCCCAACGCGCCGGCAGAATACGCCAAGCCTTTTCTCAGCATCGGACAGCACCAGCGCTACCGCTACATCGTCTCGCTCGAAGGCAATGACGTGGCGACCAACCTCAAATGGATCTTGAACTCGAAGTCGCTTTGCCTGATGCCGCCACCGACCTACGAGACATGGTTCGCGGAGCGGCAGCTCGAGGCCAATGTCCACTATGTCCCGCTCGAACCTGATTTCTCCGATGTTGCCGAACATGTGGCCTATTTCGAACGGAACCCGGCCAGGGCAGAACGCATAATCGCGGCCGCGAATGCCTATTGCCGGACATTCGCCAACGAACAGACCGAACAGGCGATCTCGCTTCTGGTGCTCTACAAATATTTCGTTCTGAGCGGCCAGCTCAAACCGGATGCCGAGGTCTGGCGCTATATAACTGGCTAGTTGCCGGTCCCCTCGTCGAAGCGGGTCGTCATGCGCTGGATGACGACGCGGCCGGTGCAGTACCTGGCACAACGACGCGCGAGCGTGGCGCGGGAACAAACTCAGCCGTCGCGTGTTTTGGTCGCGTTTGTCCTGATCAACGTGAACCATGGCCAGCCTGAAACGAACGACGCAGAAGGTTTTCTATTATGCGCGAAACGTCATGCGGGATGTCGCACCCCAGGCACTCTTCCGACGAAGGTTGGCCGGCCGCCTGGAACAGGCCAGGCTCTCGGACGAGGCCGTGCGCCGGCGGTTGAACGACTACAACAAGCTGCAGGCCGCCTTTGCGCCCAGCCCAGATGCTGTGCGCATCGACAACATGCCGTTCGAACCGAGCATGTACTATTACGACCTGAAGGAGTTTGCCCGCTATTTCGACCCGGCATTGCTCCTCGACCTGGAGTTCGGCGACGTCATCGGGGTGCCGAAAGTGCCGACGATCGTCAAGGATCGGCCCATCCGTGACGACAACAGCAACGCGGTCATCCTGAAGTTCAACAAGTTCCGCCACTTCTACATGCCGGCCGACGCAGTCACCTTCGCCGACAAGCTGCCGGCCGTGGTCTGGCGCGGCGATCTCAACAATCCGATCAGGGTGCGGTTTCTGGACGCGGCCCGTGATCTGCCGTTCTGCGATGTCGGTTCACACAAAAGAAGTGCACCGGCCGAGTACGCCAAGCCCTTTCTCAGCATTAGCCAGCACCTGCGCTACCGCTACATCGTCTCGCTCGAGGGCAATGACGTGGCGACCAACCTCAAATGGATCATGAATTCGAACTCGCTCTGCCTGATGCCGCCGCCAACTTACGAAACGTGGTTCGCGGAGAGCCAGCTCGAAGCCAATGTCCACTATGCGCCGCTCGATCCGGATTTCGCTGATCTCGGCGAGAAGGTGCGCTATTTCGAACGGCATCCCGCCGCCGCTGAGCGCATCATCGCCGCGGCCAACGCCTATTGCCGGAAATTTTCCAATGAGCGAGACGAGCAGGCGATCTCCCTGCTCGTGCTCTACAAATATTTCGTGCTCAGCGGCCAGATCGAACCCGATCCCGAACTCTGGCGCTTCATCGAGGGCTAACGCTACTCCGCCTAATGATCAGATGACGCTGCGGTCGAGAACCATGTCGGCGGGGCCGAAGCGATCCCTCGCCGTCAGCTGCTGGTGCCAATAGGGGTAAAGCAGAGGCGGGCGGCTGACCGCGTCGAGCCGCTGGCGTTCCTCGGAGCTGAGCTCCAGGCTTGCGGCCGCGAGATTGTCCTTGAGCTGGGCGTCGTTGCGGGCGCCGATCACCAGCGAGGAGACGGCGGGCCGGCCGAGCAGCCAGGCAAGCGCCACCTGTGCTGCCGACACGCCGCGGGCGTTGCCGATCTCGGCCAGCACATCGACGATCCGCCAGAGCCGGTCCTCGTCGCGGATCGGCGGTTCGGACCAGCCGGCGAGCTGCCGTGCGGTCGGGCTGTCGCGGTGGTATTTGCCGGACAGCAAGCCGCCGGCGAGCGGGCTCCAGACCAGCACGCCCAGCCCCTGGTCGACCGAGATCGGCAGCAGTTCATATTCGGCCTCGCGGGCCTCCAGCGTGTAGTGGATCTGTTGGGTGACGAAACGCTGCTGGTGACGGTTGTCGCTGATCGAGAGACCCTTCATCACCTGCCAGCCGGACCAGTTGGAGCAGCCGATATAGCGCACCTTGCCCTGGCTGACCAAAGTGTCGAGCGCGGCGATGGTTTCCTCGACCGGAGTAAGGCCGTCCCACTGGTGGACGAAATAGATGTCGATGACGTCGGTCTTCAGCCGCTTCAGGCTCTTCTCGCATTCGCGGATCAGGTGGTGGCGCGACAGGCCTTCGTCGTTCGGCCCGCCGCCGATCCGCATGCGTGCCTTGGACGCGATCAGCACGTCGTTCTTGCGCTTGCCGCCCAGCGCCTCGCCGATGATCTCCTCCGACAAGCCGTTCGAATAGACATTGGCGGTGTCAATGAGGTTGATACCAGCGTCGATGCACATGTCGATCATGCGCTTGGCTTCGGCAAGATCGCTGTTGCCGACCGCGGCGAACGGGCCTGCGCCCCCGAAGGTCATGGTGCCCAAAGTCAGCGTCGAAACCTTCAGGCCGGAACGGCCAAGGGTACGGTATTCCATGTCAATCCTCGCGATTGTGTTGAATTGGGGCGCCGCCGAAGGGCCGCCCGGAATGCGACCAGGCATTTGTAGGACAATTTGGTCGCCTTGTCGCCATGCCAAGACGACGGATCGATCATACCTCGCGGGATTTGTGGCGACGGCAATCGCGCTTGGGCTGCAATAAAACCGTCACTGCCGGCCTATATTGAATTCGGCTAAGGTGTTTCCATTCCCGGCCGCAGGCCAGCAGTTTGGGGTGCCGGACATCAACCGACAGGCTTGCAAGCGGAGCGACCGATATGACCGAGCTAAGACAGAATTCTCCCGCCAAGGACTGGCTCGAAGCCGAGCTCGCAGACACGCTCGACGAAGATTACGAACTCGAAATGTCGGAGCCGGCGCTGTCGATGGAAATCGCCAAGATCTACAAGAACGCGCATCCGCCTTCGATCGACCGCATGCAATATTTCCGCGACCTGATCACCTTGCAATCCGAGCTGATCAAGCTGCAGTCCTGGGTCGCCTACCACAAGAAGAAGCTGGTGGTGATTTTTGAGGGCCGCGACTCCGCCGGCAAGGGCGGCGTCATCAAGCGCATCACCCAGCGGCTCAATCCGCGCATCTGCCGCGTCGTGGCGCTACCGGCGCCGACCGAGCGCGAGAAGTCGCAATGGTATTTCCAGCGGTATGTCCCGCATTTGCCGGCAGGCGGCGAGATCGTGCTGTTCGACCGCTCCTGGTACAACCGCTCCGGCGTCGAGCGGGTGATGGGCTTTGCCGATGCGGGCCAGGTCGAGGAATTTTTCCGCGACGTGCCGGAATTCGAGCGCATGCTGGTGCGCTCGGGCATCACTGTCGTGAAATACTGGTTCTCGATCACCGACGAGGAACAGCAGATGCGCTTCCTGATGCGCATCCATGACCCAATGAAGCAGTGGAAGCTGTCGCCGATGGATCTTCAGTCGCGCGTGCGCTGGGAGCAGTACACCAAGGCCAAGGAAGAAACCTTCGCCCGCACCAACATTCCCGAGGCACCCTGGTTCATCGTTGAGGGCAACGACAAGAAGCGGGCGCGGCTGAACTGCATCGATCATCTGCTCAAGCAGATGCCGTATGAAGAGGTGCCGCACGAGGAGATCACGCTGCCGGAGCGCGTCTTCAACCCCGAATACGAGCGCCAGACGCTGCCGCGTGAGCTTTACGTGCCGGAGAAGTATTGAGCACTTTTTCTTTCTCCTCGCTTCACGGGGAGAAAGAGCTGTAATTACGTCCGCTTGATCATCACATGCGTGGCAAGCGCCGTCGCCACTTGCTCGGTGCATTGATAACCAAGCTTCAGCATATCCAGGCCGGCGAAAAGGTGCTCGCCCCTGCCAAGCAGCACCGGCGAGATTGCCAGATGCATCTCGTCGATCAGCTTCTCCTGCAGATATTGCCGGATGGTGGCGACGCCGCCGCCAACGCGCACATCCTTGCCATCAGCCGCCGCCTTCGCCTGCTCGAGCGCCGAATGGATGCCGTCGGTGACGAAGTGGAAAGTGGTGCCGCCCTCCATCGTGATCGGCGCCCGCTTGTGGTGCGTCAGCACGAACACCGGCACATGGTAGGGCGGGTTGTCGCCCCACCAGCCTTTCCAGCTGTCGTCAGGCCATTCGCCGCGGATCGGCCCGAACATGTTGCGGCCGAGGATCCAGGCGCCGACATTTTCGAAACTGCGCGCCGCGAACGCCTCGTTGATATCGGTGGTGCCACCATCTTGCCCGAGCACCATCTTGCGGAAGGTGCGGGTGTCGACAAACCACTTGTGCAAGGATCCCCCACCGATGCCGAGCGGGTTTTGCAGATCCTGATCGGGACCGGCACCATAGCCGTCGAGCGACAGGGTGAAAGCGTTGACGCGAAGTTTGGACATGGAGCCTCCTAACCAATCATGTCTGCAGCCGGCTTTCTTGTAGCAAACTGATTGCAGATCACAAGCGGTGTTCCTCACGATGCAGACACGTCCTGACAACGTCGCCAAGTGACGTCCGAACTGTTCCGTATTGATGCGCTGGGGTGGCCACTGGTGGCCGCCGAAACAGCCGCGATATCAGGCTATTCGCCGGTGAGTTCAATGAAGCGGATGTGGTTGCTGAACGGGTAGATGACCTCGACCGTCAACCGCCCATCCTCGTGTTCCAGGCCGGGTTTCATGTAGCGGTAGTCCTTGCCGGTGCGGCTGCCGGCCGCCTCCGGCCGTGCCCGCATCATACCCGGAGCCGGCGCGTTCTGTCAGCGCAGAAAATCGCCGGTTGTCGAATGAAAAGCTATTCCATCGACAGGATGAGATTGCGCACGACGGGATAGATCTCGCGCTCCCAACGCTTGCCGTTGAAGACGCCATAGTGGCCGACATTGGCCTGCAGGTGATGGCGCTTCAGATGCGGGCGCAGCGATCGGCACAATTCATGGGCGGCCGAGGTCTGGCCCAGCGCACAGATGTCGTCACGCCCGCCCTCGACAGTGAGCAGCGCGGTGTTGCGGATCGCGCCCGGATCGACCCGGCTGCCACGGAACGTAAACGCACCGGTGGCTAGTTCTGCCTTGTGGAACACGCGGTCTATGGTTTCGATATAGAACTCCTCGGTGAGGTCGAGCACGGCCAGATACTCGTCGTAGAACGTTTTGATCTTCTCGGCCTCGGCGATCTCGCCGGCCGCCAGATGGTCATGCAGTTTGCGGTGGGCCTTGGTATGGCGATCCATGTTCATGGCCATGAAGGCGGCAAGCTGCAGAAAACCCGGATACACCCGGCGTCCGCCGCCGGCATGGCGCCACGGCACACGTGAGATGACGGCGCCTTGAAACCAGGCTAGCGACTTGCTGACGGCGAATTCGTTGACCTTGGTCGGGCTCTCCCGCGGATCGATCGGCCCCGCCATCAGCGTCATCGAGCGCGGTGTCGCCGGGTGCCTGTCCTCGGACATGACCGCGACGGCAGCAAGCGCCTGAACGCAGGGCTGGCAAACCGCCAGTATATGCGCGCCCGGGCCGATCGCCTGCAGGAAGCGGATGATGTAGTCGACATAGTCGTCCACCCCAAAGCGGCCAGCCGCGAGCGGCACGTCGCGAGCATTGGCCCAGTCGGTGATGTAGACCTCATGGTCAGCCAGAAGCGTTTCCACCGTACCGCGAAGCAGCGTCGAGAAATGCCCCGATAGCGGGGCAATCACCATCACCCGGGGCTGGCGTGTGTCCATATCCTTGGCGAAGCGCAGAAGCTTGCCGAACGGCAGGTCGAGGGCCGTCTCGACGCTGACCGGCACGTCGCGATTGCCCACCCTGACGGATTTGATATCGAAATCCGGCCGTGCATGGGTGAGCTTGAGCCGGGCGATCATCTCCAGCCCGGCGGCCAGGCGCTGTTTCACGCCGTCGCCCGAGACGCCCATCTTCGAACGCATCAGATCGGCGAAAAAGCGTGTCGGAGCGATAATGTCGTCCTGAAGCTGGTAGGCCTGGTACAGCATCGAATACGTCCCATTCCCAGCGGCCATGCGGCAGTGCAAAAAATCTAGTGCAAAATTTTGTGCATTGCGAGAGGATTGTTGCCGGCAAAGGGCTCGGAGGGTCGACGGCATGACGAAGGCGGCCAAGAACAAGGTGGCCATGAGTAAGGCGCCCGTGGCAAAGGCGACCACGGCGACATTGACGATTTCGTCGAAGAATTATTCGTCCTGGTCGCTGCGTGGCTGGCTGCTTTGCCGCATGGCCGGGCTGGAGTTCGAGGAGAAGCGCATCGATATCGATGATCCCGAGCAGCGGCAGGAATTGCTCTTGTTGTCGCCATCGGTGCTGGTGCCGCGGCTGACCCATGACGGAGTGACGGTATGGGACACGCTGGCGATCGCCGAATATCTGGCCGAGACCATGCCGGGAGCGGGGCTCCTGCCGACCGACCGCGTGGCGCGCGCGCATTGCCGCGCGGTGTCCGGCGAGATGCATTCAGGTTTTCACAATTTGCGCTCGGCGCTGCCGATGAGCCTGAAGGCCAGGCACAAGAGCTTCAAGATCTTCTCCGGCGCCCGGCCGGATGTGGAGCGGATCAAGACGATCTGGTCCGAATGCCTCGAGGCCTATGGCGGTCCCTGGCTGTTCGGCGCGTCGCCGACCGTGGCCGACGCGATGTACGCGCCTGTCTGCACCCGTTTCCGCACCTATGCGGTCGAACTCGAAGCGCCGCTCACCGCCTATTGCGACACCATCTTCGCTTGGCCGCTGATTCAGGAATGGACGCAGGACGCACTGGCCGAGCCCGAGGATATCATCGAGCTGGACGTCGAATTTTAAGGCCAACCGGGCCGTTGTAGAGCGGGGCCGGGCTGTATAAGGGCGCGCTGCTACCCCTTCAGCATCTGCGCCACTTCGGGCGCGAAATAGGTCAGGATGCCGTCGCAGCCGGCGCGCTTGAAGGCGAGCAGCGATTCCAGCATCGCTTTTTCGCCATCGATCCAGCCATTGGCGCCCGCCGCCTTGATCATCGAATATTCCCCCGACACCTGGTAGGCGAAGGTCGGCATCTGGAATTCGTCCCTCAGCCGGCGGATGATGTCGAGATAGGGCAGGCCGGGCTTGACCATCAGCATGTCGGCGCCTTCGGCGATGTCCTGCTCGGCTTCGCGCACCGCCTCGTCCGAATTGGCATGGTCGATGTAATAGGTCTTCTTGTCGCCCTTGAGCAGGCCGGCTGTGCCGACCGCCTCGCGATAGGGGCCGTAGAAGGCCGAGGCGAACTTCGTCGCGTAGGACATGATCGCCACGTCCTGAAAGCCGTTGGCGTCGAGCGCGTCGCGGATGGCGCCGATGCGACCGTCCATCATATCGGATGGCGCGATGATGTCGGCGCCCGCCGCCGCCTGGATGACGGCCGCCGCCGCGACCTGTTCCACCGTTTCGTCGTTGACGATGATGCCGTCGCGCAGGATGCCGTCATGGCCATGGCTGGTGAACGGGTCGAGCGCCGCGTCGGTGATGATGCCGATCCCGGGCACCGCGTCCTTGATAGCCCGGGTGGCGCGGTTGATGATGTTTTCCGGGTCAAGGATGTGCGAGCCGGTCTGGTCACGCAGGCCCAAGTCGACATTGGGGAAGGTGGCGAGCGCCGGAATGCCGAGCTTGGCGGCGCGTTCGGCCTCCTTGACGGCAAGGTCGACAGACAGGCGGAAGACGCCGGGCATGGCCGCGATCGGCTCACGCACATTTTTGCCCTCGACGACGAAGATCGGCCAGATCAGATCGTCGACGGTGAGCCGGTTCTCCTGCACCAGGCGGCGCGACCAGTCGGCCTTGCGCATGCGGCGCAGGCGGCGGCTGCCGGTGATGTCGTCGACGCTACGCGCGCCGGCTGGCTTGGTTGGGGTGAATTTGTTCATTGCCAAAACTCTCGGCCAAAACTCTCGTTCGGCGGCTTTTACCACGAGCCCTTGCCACTGACCAATGCGACACGATTGTGCCAGGCCGAAGCCGTCGCCTCTCAGGGCTGGCCATTGCCCGAAAGAATCTGCGCCGCGCCTCCGATTGCCACGCGGAACGCCTCGTCAAAGCTGACGCCTCGTATCTGCCAGCGATAGGTCTTGCCGTTGCCGGTCAGCCGCCAGTCGGCAATCCAGCCAAGCTCCTTGTGGCTCCATACGATGCTGCCGACGAGCGCTTGCGCGCCATTGGCCTGTTTGGCCAGCAGGTCCAGCCTTGCCATGTCATTCTCGCCCATGTCTTGCTCACCCAGGTCGGCCAGCTGCGCGGCCTTCGGAAACGCGACATGCATCGACAACGGATCGGCGGCATTGGCGAAAGACTCGCGCATCGTCTCGCCACGTTCCTCCTCGGCGCTTAGCAAAAAATGCCGAGCGCCCTGTTCGGTGCTGAGAAAGACGGTGAGGGTTGGCCGCTCGCCAAGCCAGGGCCGGCTGCCGAGTTGCGCGAGCAGCTTGTCGACCGTGGCGGGCTTGTAGAGACAGGTCAGATCATGCGGCCGGTCATGCGTGCCTTGCTCGTCATGGATCGGGATGCCCTCCAGCCGGTCGTGGTAGCGGAAAGAATCGACGAAACTGCCGGCCTTGTCGCGCAGAGCGGCCATTTCGGGTTTCTCTAGCAGCCGTTGGTCGCCTGAAACTCGGACCAGGACCCGGTCCAGGCAGTCCCTGAAGCCTATCTGGCGGTTCACTTCGCCCTGGCCGGTGACGATGGTCTGCGACTGGTAGAGTTCGTCCAGCGTGGCGGCGACTGCCGGGCGCGATGCAAGGCCGAAAATTATCAGCTCGATCGTCAAGAGTGCGGCACGAAGAAATCCGGGCATGGCCAACTGTCCCCCGAAGCCGCCCGCGCCGCCGTATCGGCGTGTCGCTTACAACGGCGGCGATCTTCGTAGCATCGGGCACCACTGGCCGCCAAGACTGCGGGAACAGGCTGCTGCCATTGACGCACCCATGCGCCGCCTTTAGCACTTCAGTCCCGCAGGCGCGGGGGAGGGATTCTCTGGCGATGGATTTTGGTGGAGGCGACGAAATTCGCTTCGAGCGATTGGGTCGAGCCGGTGTCGTCACACTGACGCGGCCGCAGGCGCTCAACGCCGTCACCCATCGCATGGTCCAGGCGCTGGGCCAGGCCCTGTATGCCTGGGAGCGCGACGACGGCGTGGACGTCGTCATCGTGAAGGCCGAGGGCAGGGCGTTTTCGGCCGGCGGCGACATCCTGCACATCTATGAGGCAGGCCGGGCTGGAAAGCCGCCGGTGGAGTTCTTTGCCGACGAGTATCGGCTAAATGCCCGCATCAACGGCTTCAAGAAACCCTATGTGGCACTCATCGACGGCATCGTCATGGGTGGCGGCGTCGGCATTTCCTTCCATGGCTCGCACCGGGTGATGACAGAAAATGCCCAGTTCGCCATGCCGGAGGTCGGCATCGGCTTTTTCCCGGATGTCGGCGCCAGCCATCTGCTGCCCGACCTTGGCGGTTCCTTCGGCATGTATCTGGCCCTGACCGGCAACCGCATCCGCTATGGCGACGCGCTGTGGTCGGGGCTGGCCACCCACACCATCAAGGCCGAAGACCAGGCAAGCTTCCTCGATCGGCTGGTGCTGACCGGCGATCCGGAATCGGTGCTGCGTGGTTTCTTCGTCCAGGCAAAGCGGGAGACCGACAGGCCGGCGCTTGAGGCGATCTCTCGCCATTTTAACCAGCCGTCGCTGCAGGATGTCGTCCACAGTCTGGATCGCGCGGCAAGCGCCGATGAATTCGCGGCCAAGACGCTGGCGACCATCCGTATGCGCTCGCCCACCAGCCTTCGCGTCGCCTGGCGGCAGATCAGCGCCGGGCAGACCTTGTCGATGGACGAATGCATGAAGATGGAGTTCCGCATCCTCAACCGCATGCTTGCCGGCCACGATTTCTACGAAGGCATCCGTGCCGCCATCATCGACAAGGGATCGAAGCCGCAATGGCGGCCGGCAAGTCTCGATGCGGTCGGTGATGCGGACGTCGAGGCCTATTTCGCCCCGCTCGGTGAACGGGAACTCCAGCTATGAGCGAGGTGACGTCGCGACGCGTCGTACTGCAGCCCTCGACGGTCGAGGTCATCTTCGCCTGGTTCCAGCGCGTCATTGCCGGCTACTGCCTGCTCTTCGGCATCCTGTACTGGATCAAGCTGATCGGCTTCTACCCAGGCCCGCTCTGGCGCTTCGATCTGATGCCGGTGCATTGGCAAGTGGCGGCGGTGATGCTCGCCGTGTTTTTCCCCTTTGCCGCGGCGGGGCTCTGGATGCTGGCCTCCTGGGGTCCGGTGATCTGGTTCATCTGCGCGGTCACCGAGACCGTGATGTATGCCGGTTTTCCCGAACTTTTCGGCCATCGCCTGCTGATCGTCATCTCGCACGCGGCGGTGGCGGTGCTCTACATCGTCTTTCGCGTCGTCATCTGGCTGCAGAAACGCCCCGTTCGGCACTAAGCCGTTGAAGGCATTGACGCCTTGGCAAGCGCCGGATTTGAGCCCCGCGAAAGGTGCCTAAGCCTTTAGGTTAATTATCCTTACTCGGGTGACCGTTCGTTAAGCCTCTTTCGAAACCTCTTACCGGTAAGCTCTTGTTAGCCCTAGCGTTTAAGTCGAATTTTATGAGTATTCGATAGTGTCGCGATCAAGGTGAAAAACAAAAAATCACCAGGGCGACAAACGAGAGGCAAAGACAATGATCAATTCGCGTCCGGCGGCGAAGACCGCTAACGTTTCCGACGATCGCCGCGAGGCTATCCGTTCCCTGTACATGGAATCTCTGCAGCTGGTCGAGCGGTTGCACCGCCGTCTGCTTGACGTGATCAAGGACGAGTTCGACCGCAACGGCCGTTCCGACATCAACGCCATCCAGGCGCTGCTGCTCTTCAACATCGGCAATTCCGAGCTGACCGCCGGCGAGTTGCGCTCGCGTGGCTACTATCTCGGCTCGAACGTCTCCTACAATCTGAAGAAGCTGGTCGATCTCGGCTTCATCAACCACCAGCGTTCGCGCATCGACCGCCGTTCGGTCCGCGTCTCGCTGACCCCGAAGGGCAATGAGGTGGCCGACGTCGTCGCCGGTCTCTATGAGCGTCATGTCGGCTCGATCGAGCAGGTCGGCGGCATCAACACCGACGAGTTCAAGCAGATGAACCGCGCCCTGCAGCGGCTCGACCGCTTCTGGAACGACACCATCGCCTACCGGATGTAAGCGATCCACGAACGGCAGCCGCGCCGCAGAAGCGCGGCCCGAACAGCGACCTTCAGTCAGGGGCCGGTGCCGAAAGCACCGGCCCTTTTTCTGATCATGGATGGCCGGCCAGGCGTTCAGCGGGTCGTCACTTGAGCAATGCCGTTGCACCTGGAGCCCGTGGGCCTCGACTTCTGCCGCACGCTTTGCTTTCGTCCCCGCAATGCCTAATGTCGCCGCCCAAGGGAGCAAGATGGGTCGAAGGTGCTTTGTCAAAATCTGTTCGGTCGCTGCGGTGCTCTTGCTGGCGCCGGAAATGGCCTTCGCTGAGGAATGGTGGAGAGATTCCTTCGCCACGGAAGGCAGCAGTCCCTGCGACAACAATGACTCCAGGGTGACGTTCACCGACAAGTCGGTGGAAATGTGGGAAGTTTGGTGCACGCTCGACAGGGTCCAGAAGCTCAGAGGCCTGGACGCCGTCATCCTGGACATGACCTGCTCGGACGACGAGCAGAGCGTCGAAAAGAGACGCGGGCTGTTGCTCAAGCTCGATGACAACAAGATATTGCGGTATCCCGAGAACCAGGTTCTGCAACGGTGTTCGGAACTGGAGGCCAAAACCGACCTAAAACTCTAACCGGGACGATGCGGTTCCTGCGTGCTGCGTCCGGCCCTGGCCACGCGGGTTCGGTACCGAAAAACCACGCCTCGTTCATTTCGCCATAGCGGGGCGGCCCAAATTGGGCGCAAGGCCACGTTGCCGCCATATTCCAGTGGAACCGAGGATGGCAGTGATGCTGTCGTGAAGACCATGCGTCCACCCGCAACCGTATCGCGCCTCGTGCGTTTCTCACCAATGTGATACGGGCCATGGTTGGCTAATTGTTAAGATTGCCAATTTTAGAGTGCGGGCGAGATCGCCCGATGATCGACGCAGCAAGTGATCGAACCGCTACCTATGTCTGGAACGTCCATGAGAACCAGCCGCCGCTTTTTCCTTTCCGGAGCCTCGTTGCTCGCCGCCGCCATGGTGGCCGGCCGTGCGAGCGCGCAGGATGTGATCGGGGATATCCTGAAATCCTCGGCCCGCGGCAATTGGGACGACCAGTTCGACGCCCGCGCCAGCGAAGGCGGCAAGGTGGCCTCGACGCTTCCGATCTTCAGCCCGCAGACCGTTGCATTCACGGAGCAGGCGGTCGCGCAATATCAGAACATCGTCGGGCAGGGCGGCTGGGTAGAGGTTCCAGCGACCAAGAAACTGGAACTCGGCGTCGATGATCCGGACGTGGTGCCGTTGCGCAAGCGCCTGATGATTGCGGGCGATCTGTCGCAGAGCGCCGGCATTTCGACGGCCTTCGATTCCTATGTCGACTCGGCCGTCAAGCGTTTCCAGTTGCGCCACGGCTTGCCGGCCGATGGTTCCATGGGCAAATACACCTACGCGGCGATGAACGTTTCGGCGCAGGTTCGGCTCGGCCAGCTGCAGACGAATCTGCAGCGGCTGAAGGAGAAGGCCGGCACGCTGGGCAGCCGTTATGTGCTGGTCGACATTCCGGCCGCGCAGATCGAAGCGGTCGAGAATGACCGCGTCGTGCTCCGCCACACCGCTATCGTCGGCAAGATCGATCGCCAGACGCCGATCGTCAATTCCAAGATCAACGAGATCATCGTCAACCCGTACTGGAACGCGCCGGTTTCGATCGTGCGCAAGGACATCATTCCGCTGATGCGGAAGGACCCCAACTATTTGAAGAACAGCCATATCCGCCTGTTCGCGCCGGATGGCAGCGAAGTCGATCCGATGAATGTCGACTGGTCGACGGATGATGCCGCCAAGTACCGGTTCCGCCAGGATCCCGGTTCGGAAAACGCCATGGCGTCGGTCAAGATCAACTTCCCGAGCCCGGACGGCGTCTACATGCACGACACGCCGCAGCAGAGCCTGTTCGGCAAGATGATGCGCTTCGATTCCTCGGGCTGCGTGCGCGTTCAGAACGTGCGCGATCTCGTCACCTGGATCCTGCGCGACACGCCCGGCTGGGACCGCCAGCATTTCGAGGCGGCGATCAAGACCGGCCAGAACACGCCGATCCAGGTCACCAACCCGGTGCCGGTGCACTTCCTCTATCTCTCGGCCTGGTCGACCGGACCCGGCGTCGTCCAGTTCCGCGACGACGTCTACGCGCTGGACGGCGCCAGCGAGCTGCAGATCACTTCTTCGCTGTAAGCGACTGATAATTTTGACGAAAGGCCGCCGAAGGCGGCCTTTTTGTTTGCGGGATTGTTAGTTTCGACGCAATTCCCAAGGGAAAGCGCTACGCGCTTTTCCCGGGAAAACCGCCTCCCACTTTTCCTGGAATTGCTCTAGATCAGCCGCTGGTTGACCAGCCGCGCCACTGCTTGCGCGCGGTTGACGGCGCCGAGTTTGCGCCTGGCATTGTCGACATGGAAGCGCACCGTCGCGTCGGCAATGCCGAGAATAACCGAGATTTCCCAATCCGTCTTGCCTTCGGCGACCAGCGCCAGGCTGTCGCGCTCGCGCACCGTCAGCCGGACAGTGGCGGTGGGCGGTGGCGTCGCCAAGTCCATCAGCCGTTCCGTCAGCACGAGGCCGGCCATCTGGATGGCAAAGCTCTCATCCGCCGTGAAGTCGCGTTCGTGGAAGCCGAGATGCAGCGAGGCGATAGTGCCGTCCGCGCCATAGGAGGTGGAACACAGCGCGTCATTGATCCTGGCCTCGCTGAGCGCCTCCCAATAGACGCCGAACTGCGCGCTGTCGCGCGGGGCAAACTCGGAGAAGCGGTAGCGTGTGCGGCTTTCGCGGATCGCGCCCAGCAGCGGGTTGCACTCGAAGCAGACATAGTCGAACGCTGGGCTGCCCGGCCAATCCGCCGGCGCCAGCCGCGTGATGAAGCCGCCTGCCGCCCAATGGCTGACGGAAGTCAGCGTCGATGATGGCCTCCGGTAGAGACGGGTCTGCAGATAGGAGGCACCGAAGCTTTCCATCGCCGCGAAATAAGCGGTGCTTGCACGCTCGGCCGTTTCCGACGCCAGGGCCGGTTCGGCATGTGCCATGATCCGCGACAGCATCGATCGAACCCCCCGCTCGGCAGCCGTGATCCAGCGTGGCACAGCCGAATATGACCCGCAAGGCTGCAGCCCGGCGAAAGCCATCTGTCAATTCCGCGCTATCGGGAGGTTGATGCTGGATCATGCTCGCGTATCCAGAGAAGGAGCGGCGCTGGCTTTCGGCATTCGTGCCCGAATGGCATTGACGCTCTGCATACGCATACCGACCGTTGGGGGGGCGGCGTGCGGCCGGCCACCTGGGTGCCCCTAGGCAGCCTTGCGCTGACGCCAAGTGCCGGCCTTTTTCTGCATCGGCTTGATGCTGGCCATACGGTCTGCTGCCGTCTCGGCGATCGCCGCGCTGCAGCCTGTCTGGACGCGACGCCGATGATTGCGCATGGTCCGGCAAACAGCCGGAACCGCACCATGCAAACCGCGATCTTCATTCTCGTCGTGCTCGTCTTCGTCGCCGTTTCCGGGGCGCTGGTGCGGCTGGTGCGGGTGCCGTTGCCGGTCCTGCAGATCGCGATCGGTGCCGCCCTTGCCTGGCCGGTGCGCGGCATCCATGTCGAGATCGATCCCGAACTCTTCCTGCTGGTGTTCATTCCGCCGCTGCTGTTCAGCGATGCTTTTGGCGCGCCCAAACGCGAGCTGATGGCACTGCGCGGGCCTATCCTCGACCTTGCCATCGGCCTCGTCTTCTTCACCATCGTCGGTTTCGGCTATGCCTTGCACTGGCTGGTGCCGAGCATTCCGCTGGTCGTTGCCTTCGCGCTCGCGGCCGTGCTGTCGCCGACCGATGCGGTGGCCGTCTCCTCGATCGTCGACAGGAACGTCGTCCCGGCGCGGCTGATGCACATTCTGGAGGGCGAGTCGCTGCTCAACGACGCGTCGGGCCTTGTCATGTTCCGCTTTGCCGTCGCGGCGGCATTGACCGGCAGTTTTTCCCTGGCTGTGGCCTCGCTGAGTTTTGTCTACGCCGTGGCGGTCGGTATCCTGGCTGGCGTTGCGGCCTTGTTCGTCGCCGCCAAGGCGCTGCAACTCTTGAACCGCATCGGCGGCGTGCCGGCCGAGGCGCAGGTGCTGATCACCATCCTGCTTCCCTTCGTTGCCTATCTCGGCGCCGAGCATTTTGGCGCCTCGGGCATCCTGGCGGCGGTGACCGCTGGTCTTTTGACCGGGAGCACCGGCATATTCCGCTTCCTCGGCGTCTCGGCGCGCATGCAGACGATCTCGCTGTGGACGACGTTTTCCTTCGTCTTCAACGGCGCGCTGTTCATCGTGCTCGGCCTGCAGCTACCCGAGATCATCCGCAAGGTGCCGCCCGAATTGTCCAGCCGCCATTGGTTTTTTGAGCCGGTCCTGACGGTTCTGCTGCTGACGCTGTGCCTGATAGGCCTGCGCTTCGTCTGGATCTGGATCGGCGACATCGCGGCGGGCTTTGCCGCGCGGCTCGGCAAGCGGCAGGCCGAACCCCTCGGCCTGCGCGTGCGGCTCGCCGGATCGGTGGCGGGCGTGCGTGGTGCCATCACGCTGGCCGGCATCTTGTCGCTGCCGGTGGCCTTGCAGGACGGCTCGCCATTCCCGGCGCGCGACCTCGTCATCTTTCTCGCCGCTGGCGTCATCATCTGCTCCCTGGTGATCGCCAGCCTGGCCTTGCCGGTGATTGCGCGCGGCCTGGTCGAACCTGGCGAGGATGCGGGTGCTGCCGAGGAGCGCCGGGCTCGTGTCGGCGCTGCCAATGCGGCGATCGTCCGCATCGAGAGCATGGCGGGCAGCAGCGACGACGACGGCGAGGTGCCCAGCGTCAGACTTGTCGCCGCCGAAAACATCGTCGCCGGCTACCGGCGCCGCATCGCCACCTCCGACGAGGCCGATGAAGCCCGAGCCGAGGCGCGCGAGGCCGGGCGGGTGGAGCTCGAAATGCGACTTGCCGGCATCGAGGCCGAGCGCACTGCCGTGCGCGCCATGCTTCAGCGCGGCGAGATCAATGATCACACGGCGCGAGCGCTGTTCACAGAGATCACCCTGACGGAGGCCCTTTTGAACGGCAGGCAGACGCGGAAATAGAACCGGTTCTGCCCAGGGGCTGTGGATTTGCAGGCTCTGCCGCAAACCGGCCAGCAAATTTCGCGCCGCAAACGTGGCGGGTCGAAAACAACTGTGTTAATGGCGCGGCAATGCGTGTCGCCCAAAAGTGCGCAGCGGTTTTGGGGCAACGCTATGCATAAATAAATTGCCCCGAACCGGAGGATTTCAGGCCATGGCAACAGCAGCGGCAGCGTCGAACAAATTCGAATCCTTCTTCGAAACCACGCTGGAAGACGCCGATCCGGAGATTTTCGGCGCCATCCGCAACGAACTCGGTCGCCAGCGCCACGAGATCGAGCTGATCGCTTCGGAAAACATCGTTTCCCGCGCCGTGCTCGAGGCGCAAGGGTCGATCATGACCAACAAATACGCCGAGGGCTATCCGGGCAAGCGCTACTATGGCGGCTGCCAGTTCGTCGACGTCGCCGAGGAACTGGCCATTGAGCGGGCGAAGAAGCTGTTCGGCTGCAATTTCGCCAACGTCCAGCCGAACTCCGGCAGCCAGATGAACCAGGCGGTGTTCCTGGCGCTGCTGCAGCCGGGCGACACGTTCATGGGCCTGGACCTCAATTCCGGTGGCCATCTCACCCATGGCTCGCCGGTCAACATGAGCGGCAAATGGTTCAAGGTCGTCTCCTATGGCGTGCGCAAGGAAGACCATCTGCTCGACATGGACGCGATCGAGAAGACCGCGCACGAGACCAAGCCGAAGCTGATCCTGGCCGGCGGCACCGCCTATTCGCGCATCTGGGACTGGAAGCGCTTCCGCGAGATCGCTGATGCGGTCGGCGCCTATCTGATGGTCGACATGGCCCACATCGCCGGCCTCGTCGCCGGCGGCGTGCATCCCTCGCCACTGCCGCACGCCCATGTGGTGACGACAACCACGCACAAGTCGCTGCGCGGCCCGCGCGGCGGCATGATCCTGTGCAACGACGAGGACATTGCCAAGAAGATGAACTCGGCGGTGTTCCCGGGTCTGCAGGGCGGCCCGCTGATGCATGTCATTGCCGCCAAGGCGGTGGCCTTCGGCGAGGCGCTGAAGCCGAGCTTCAAACTCTATGCCGAGAGCGTCGCCGCCAACGCCAAGGCGCTGGCTTCGAGCCTCAAGGAGACGGGTCTCGACATCGTTTCCGGCGGCACCGACAACCATCTGATGCTGGTCGATTTGCGTCCCAAGAACGCCACCGGCAAGCGTGCCGAGGCAGCCCTTGGCCGCGCCAACATCACCTGCAACAAGAACGGCATTCCCTTCGACCCGGAAAAGCCCTTCGTCACCTCGGGCGTGCGCCTCGGCACGCCGGCCGGCACAACGCGCGGCTTCGGCAAGGCCGAATTCCGCGAGATCGGCAAGCTGATCGCCGAAGTGTTGGATGGGCTGAAGGTTGCCAATTCGGACGAGGGCAATGCCGCGGTCGAAGCGGCGGTCAAGGCCAAGGTGGTGGCGCTGACCGATCGTTTTCCGCTCTATCCGTATCTCGGTTGACCATCCTCGATTGACCGGGCGCGAAGCGTCATCTCTTATTCGCCGGCGGTGCGTCACCCCTGATCGGGTGACGCATGGAACTGGAGACTGATGATGCGCAATTTTCGTGTCGCCTCACTCGGCGCTGTCGGCTGGCTGATCTTTTGCGGGTCCGCCTTGGCGCAGACGCAGCCCGCCCCGGAGACGCCCGCCACCGCCACCTTCGGCAAATGGACAACCATCGTCGATGTGCTCGACAGCGGCCAGGATACAAGCAAGACCTGCGCGGCTTCGACGGCGTTCTTTGATGCGAGCGGCAATTCGGGCACGCTGACCTTGTCGATCTCGACCGGCGATGCGCTGCCGCCCGATGGCTATCCAACCATCATGCTCACCGTTGACAACAAGCAACTGCCGACCGGCGAGAAGATCGCGGCGACGTTCGGCGATCCCGGCGTCAAGGTTTCGGCGACGGTCTATTCCAACAATGCCGTCATCGGCCGTCCGAGTTGGACGGTCGACAATCAGGCCAAGACCAGTCTCGCGCTCCTGCGTGCCATGCGCCAGGTCATTTCGCTTGATGTGACTTTCGGCAAGCAGGCCGTCGCCAGCATCCCGATGGACGGCTTTACCAAGGCCTACCGCAGCCTCGGAACATCCTGCGGCTTCCCGACCAAGGACGTCGCGCCGTGACGTCGACGGCCGGGTTGGAGTAGGGCCCGCGGATGGACATTCTCTGGAAGGGCGTAGTCGGCGGGCTGGTGACGGCGCTGATCGTCTGGCTGTCCAAGCGAGGCAATGTCCTGCCCGGGATCCTGCCGCTGGCGCCGACCTTTGCCGTCATCGCCTTGCTCGCCGTCGGCGCCAAGGGTGATCCGCGCGGTTTTCGTGATGCCTGCCTTGCCGGCATGAAGACAATTCCCGCCTATCTTGCCTTCCTCGGCGCCTGCTGGCTGTTCATCGACAAGGTCGACTATCGCCTGGCTGTCGTTGGCGGCATCGCCGTCTGGCTGGTTGCCGCGCTGGCAATCTTCCTCGCCCCTCGCTATCTCTGAAGAAACGGAACTGCTTCAATCCCGGCCGGAAAGGCTCTAAGCCTTTCGCCTCACCAGATTCGCGAACCCAAGGCTTTTCATGCGCTGTCCCTATTGCCAGTCCGAAGATACGCAGGTGAAGGATTCGCGCCCCGCCGAGGATGGCGCGGCGATCCGCAGGCGGCGTGTCTGCCCCGATTGCGGCGGCCGGTTCACCACCTTCGAACGCGTGCAGTTGCGCGATCTTGTCGTGGTCAAGAAGTCGGGCCGGAAAGTGCCGTTCGACCGCGACAAGCTGTTGCGCTCGGTCGAGATCGCGGTCCGCAAGCGCAATGTCGACCCCGAACGCATCGACCGCGCGGTGACCGGCATCGTGCGCCAGCTCGAAAGTTCCGGCGAGACGGAAGTGGCTTCCGGCGAGGTCGGCCGGCTGGTCATGGAGGCGCTGAAATCGCTCGATGACGTCGCCTATGTGCGTTTTGCCTCGGTCTACCGCAATTTCCGCGAGGCCAAGGATTTCCATGAACTCCTGGGCGAGTTGAAGGGCGACGAAGACAAGAGCGAAGAGGACGCCGGCTGAGCATGGCAGCATTGCAACCGAGCGGGGCCGAGCAAGCGGCCCTTGATCGTCGTTTCATGGCCGCGGCCCTGCGGCTGTCGCGCAGGAATGCCGGCCGCACCTCCACCAATCCTTCCGTCGGCACGATCATCGTGCGTGATGACGGCGCTGGGCCGATGATCGTCGGCACCGGCGTCACCGCTGTCGGCGGCCGGCCGCATGCCGAGACCGAGGCGCTGGCCGAGGCCGGCGAGTTGGCGCGTGGTGCCACGGCTTACGTTACTTTGGAGCCGTGCGCGCATCACGGCCGCACCCCGCCTTGCGCCAATGCGATGGTCAATGCCGGCATTGGGCGCGTCGTCGGGGCTGCCAGCGATCCGGATACGCGCGTCTCCGGCAAGGGCTATGCCATTCTGCGCGCCGCCGGCATCGAGGTGGTCGAGAAGGTGCTGGCCACGGAAGCCGCCGAGCAGATGGCCGGCTATCTCATTCGGTCGCTCAGGAAGCGCCCGGAAGTGATTCTGAAGCTTGCGCTTTCCAGTGATGGCAAGATCGGCCGGGAAGGCGCCGGCCAGGTCGCGATAACAGGCGATATCGCACGCCGCGAAGTCTATCTGATGCGGGCCGAGGCCGACGCCGTTCTGGTCGGCATCGGCACGGCGCTGGAAGACGATCCGGCGCTGACGGTCCGCTTGCCGGGGCTGGAGAACCGTTCGCCGGCGCGCATCGTGCTCGACCGGCAGATCAGGCTGCCGGAGGCCTCGAAACTGGCCTCCGGCGTGGATCGCGTGCCGCTCTACGTTGCCGCTTGCCTGGAAGCCGATCCGCAGCGCCGTGCAGCGCTCGAGCGCGCCGGCGTGCGCTTCATCGGCACCGAAACGCATGAAGGCGGCGTGGCATTGCCGGAATTGCTCGAGGATCTGGCGGCACTCGGCATGGCAAGCGTGCTGGTCGAGGGCGGCGCCAAGGTGGCAAGCGCTTTCCTGGCCGATGGGCTGGTCGACCGCATCGTGCTCTTCCAGGGGCCGGAAGCAATCGGCGAGGACGGCATTGCATCGCCTATCGACGCTGATCATATCCCGGCTGGATTTCGCAAGCTGCGCGAGATGCGGTTCGGCGAAGACAACTACGCCGAATGGGTAAGAGACCTCTAGACCATGATCCCGAAAAGTGGGACCCGGTTTTCGGACAAGGTTATGGTCAAAACGGGAAGATAGCGTCGATGTTTACCGGAATTGTCACCGATATCGGCACAGTCGCGGCCGTCAAGCCGCTCAGCGAAGGCGTCGGCTTGCGCATCGATACCGCCTATGATCCCGAGACCATCGCCATCGGCGCCTCGATCTCCTGCGGCGGTGTCTGCCTAACGGTCACGGCGCTGCCCGAACATGGCTCGAACGCGCGCTGGTTCGAGGTGGAAGCCTGGGAAGAGGCCTTGCGGCTGACCACGGCCTCGAACTGGAAATCCGGCACCAAGGTCAATCTCGAGCGGGCGCTGAAGATCGGCGACGAACTCGGCGGCCACATCGTGTCGGGCCATGTCGACGGCACCGCCGAGATCGTCGAGCGCAAGGACGAAGGCGACGCCGTACGCTTCACGCTGGAGGCGCCGCGCCATCTGGCGAAATTCATCGCGCCAAAGGGCTCCGTGGCGCTCGACGGCACCTCGCTCACCGTCAACAAGGTGGAGGGCACCCGCTTCGACGTGCTGTTGATCCACCATTCGCTGACCGTGACCACCTGGGGCGAACGCAAGGCCGGCGACCGCGTCAATCTCGAGATCGACACCATGGCCCGCTACGCTGCGCGGCTGGCCGAGGCGGCGAAAGAGGGGCTCTAGAGTCTGTCGGACCGGCCGGTCCAAGGCGTCTCATGCGCTTCCGACAATCTTCCGCTTGCGATCAATCCGGCTTCGGCCTAAGTCACCGGCAACCCCCCGGAGATTTTTATGGCAGGCACATCCCAACACGGCAAAGCCTTCATTCGTCCGAAGGCGAAGGCGCATCTGCTGATTGTCGAAGCGCGCTTTCACGACGACCTTGCCGACGCGCTGCTCGACGGCGCGACAAGCGCGCTCGATGAAGCGGGCGCGACCTACGACGTCGTCACCGTTCCAGGTTCGCTCGAAATTCCCGCAGTGATCACCTTCGCGCTGGACGGCGCGGCGGAAGGCGGCACAAATTACGATGGTTTTGTTGCGCTCGGCACCATCGTCCGTGGCGACACCTATCATTTCGACATCGTCGCCAACGAATCCAGCCGCGCGCTGATGGACCTGTCCGTGCAGGACTCTGTCTGCATCGGCAATGGCATCCTGACCACCGAGAACGATGCGCAGGCCTGGACGCGGGCCAAGCGCTCGGAAGGCGACAAGGGCGGCTTTGCCGCGCGCGCGGCGCTAACCATGATTGCGCTCAAGGAACAATTGGGAGCGCGATCGTGAGCGAACCCGCTTCGCCCGGACAGCCCGCGGTACGCCACGCCAACAAGCGCGGCGCCGCCCGTCTGGCCGCCGTGCAGGCGCTTTATCAGATGGATGTCGCCGGCAGTGGCGTCTTCGAGATCACCGCCGAGTATGAGGCATTCCGCCTTGGCAAGGAAGTCGACGGCGCGCTCTATCGTGAGGCGGACGCCCAATGGTTCCGCGCCATCCTGACCGGCGTCGTCGAGAACCAGAAGACCATCGATCCGGTCATCCGCCAGGCGCTGACCGATGACTGGCCATTGTCCCGGCTCGATTCGACGCTGCGCGCCATTATGCGCGCCGGCGTCTATGAACTGATGAAGCGCGAGGATGTGCCGGTGGCGGTTATCGTGTCGGAATATGTTGACATCGCCAAGGCCTTCTACGAGGAAGACGAACCGAAGCTGGTCAATGCCGTGCTCGACCGCGTATCACGCCGGGTGCGCGGCGAGGGGCGCGGCAAGGACGCATCGTGACATCAATCGCCGTCGGGACGGGCAAGGAGGCGCGGCGCACCGCTTTGATCCTCGCCGCCTCGCAGGCCATTATCGGCTCGGCGGCACCCATCGCCATTTCCATGGGCGCGCTGGCCGGGCAATATCTGCTCGGTGCCGACAAATCGCTGGCGACGGCACCGATCACTGGCTTCAACATCGGTGTCGCGCTCGGCGCTTTACCGGCCGCGGCCATCATCCGCAGGCTGGGCCAGCGCGGCGGCTTCATGACCGGAACCGTCGTCACCGCGCTTGGCGGCCTGATTGCCACACTGGCACTTTTCCACGGCAGTTTCTGGCTGTTTGCCTTCGCGCTGCTGGTGATCGGCATCGGTGGTGCCTTCGTCCAGCAGTTCCGCTTCGCCGCCGCCGACAACGCGCCGCCGCAGTTCAAGGCGCGCGCCATCTCCTTCGTGCTGGCCGGTGGTATCATCACCGCCATCCTTGGGCCGCAGATCGTCATCTTTACCCGCGAATTGTTCGCGCCGGTGATGTTTGCCGGGTCGTTCGCCTCCATCCTGCCGCTGGCTGCGGTTGGCGCCATTATCCTGTCGTTTCTGCGGCTGCCGGCGAAGGCGGCGAGCAAGGTTGAAATTGCCGACGGCGATGCCAGGCCCCTGTCCGAAATCGTCACCAGGCCGCGCTTCGTCGCCGCGCTGTTTTGTGCGGTCTGCTGCTATGCGCTGATGAGCTTCGTCATGACCGGCGCGCCACTGGCCATGGTCGGCTGCGGCCTGTCGGAGGACGATGCGACGCTGGGCATCTCCTGGCACGTCATGGCGATGTTCGCGCCGAGCTTCTTCACCGGCTCGCTGATCCATCGCTACGGCGCCGAGCGCATCGTCGCCATCGGTCTGATCCTGCTCATCGGCTGCGCCATTGTCGCCTTGTCGGGCCTGGCACTGTGGCAATTCTGGACGTCGCTGATCCTGCTCGGCCTTGGCTGGAATTTCGGCTTCATCGGCGCCACCGCCATGGTGGCGGCCAGCTATCGGCCGTCGGAAAAGGGCAAGGTGCAGGGTTTCCATGACTTCGTCCTGTTCGGCTCGGTTGCCTGCGCCTCACTTTTGTCGGGCATGGTCTACAACGCCTGGGGCTGGGAGATGCTGAACTGGATGATCTTCCCCGTCACCGTCCTGTGCTTCGTCGCGCTCGGCGCGCTCAAGCTGACGAGTCACCGCAAGGCGAGCGCCTGATCCCTAAACTGCTGTCGACCTGACATGATGTTGTCAGCATTGCTTCGGTTGAATTTGCCGCGCAGAAACAAAATTATTGCGCCTGTACCTATTGTTATGAAACCGTGTGCCCCGACTGGCCGTTGAAGCCATGCTCATATGCGGCCACCGCATTCCGGTTCACAGCAAGAGGTTTCCACAATGTTTTCAGTCAAGGTTTTCGCCGGCGCGGCATTGGCGCTGGCCGTCACGGCGGTATCCGCCAGTGCTCAGGTGGTCGTCTCCTCGAAGATCGATACCGAGGGTGGCGTGCTCGGCAACATCATCCAGCTCGTTCTCAACGCCAACAACATCAAGACCACGGACCGCATCCAGCTCGGCGGCACGCCGGTGGTGCGCAAGGCGATCACCGCCGGCGAGATCGACATCTATCCCGAATACACCGGCAACGCCGCCTTCTTCTTCGAGAAGGCTGATGACCCCGCGTGGAAGGATGCCGCCAAGGCCTATGAGGCGGCCAAGAAGCTCGACTATGACGCCAACAAGATCGTCTGGCTGTCGCCGGCGCCGGCCAACAACACCTGGGCGATCGCGCTGCGCAAGGAAGTGACGGACGGGAACAAGCTCGTCACGCTGTCGGACTTCGGTAAATATGTCGCCGGCGGCGGCAAGGTGGTGCTCGCGGCTTCCGCCGAGTTCGTCAATTCGGCGGCGGCCCTCCCGGCCTTCCAGACCACTTATGGCTTCACGCTGAAGCCGGACCAGCTGATCACGCTTTCGGGCGGCGACACAGCGGCGACAATCGCCGCGGCCGCCAACCAGACCAGCGGCGCCAACGCCGCCATGGTCTACGGCACCGACGGCGGCATCGCGCCGTCCGGTCTGGTCGTGCTCGAGGACGACAAGGGCGTGCAGCCGGTCTATCAGCCCGCGCCGATCATCCGCGAATCCGTGCTCAAGGAACATCCGGAGATCGAGACGTTGCTGAAGCCGGTCTTCGCCAAGCTCGACCTCGTCACGCTGCAGGAGTTGAACGGCCGCGTGCAGGTCGGCGGTGAACCGGTAAAGGGCGTCGCCGAAGACTTTTTGAAGAAGAACGGCTTTCTGAAGTAGGACGATTCCGGCGTGCCGCATGCGTGGCGCGCCGGGACGACCGACGGGGAGGGCGTGAACATCCGTTTCGACAAGCTTGGCGTGGTCATCGCCGCGATCGCGGCCTATGCGGCGTTCCTCGCCCCTTTCGCTACGTTCCGTGCCAACCGGATCGTTTCAGGCCAGGCGCGCTCGATTCTCGAGGCGTTGCCGGCAACGACGGGGGCGGTGCTGTTCGGCATCATCGTCGCCGCCGCGCTCATAGCACTGTTCAGGACACCGCTTGTGTTGCGCCTTGCCGCCAGCGTGGCGACGCTTGTCGCGCTCGCGCTGTTGATCGGCGTGGCCGGCACATTCCTCACACCGGCCGGCAACACCTTTGTCAGGGTATCGCCGGCCTCCGGTTTCTGGATCCTCATTTTTGCCTTTACGCTTTTACTGGCCGATGTGCTGACAAGGCTGAACCTGTCGCCCTTGGCGCGAATTGGTGTGCTTGTCGTCGCGGCTTTGGCGATCGGCCTGCTGTTGATGTCGGGAAGCTGGGACAATTTGTCGATCCTGAAAGAATATTTCAACCGCGCCGACAGTTTCTGGGCCGAAGGCTCCAAGCACGTGACGCTGGCGCTTGGCTCACTGGCCGCGGCGGTCATCATCGGCCTGCCGCTTGGCATCCTCTGCCACCGCGTCGAAAGGCTGCGGGCCGGCGTGCTCAACGTGCTCAACATCATCCAGACCATTCCTTCGATTGCATTGTTTGGCCTGCTGATCGCGCCGCTCGGCTGGGTCGCCACCCATGTGCCGGGGGCTGCCGCGCTCGGCATTCGCGGCATCGGCACAGCGCCGGCCTTCGTCGCGCTGTTCCTCTATTCGCTGCTGCCGGTGGTGGCCAACACCGTGGTAGGCCTCGCCGGCGTGCCGCGTGCCGCCAATGACGCGGCACGTGGCATGGGCATGACCGACCGCCAGCGCCTGTTCGGCGTCGAGTTTCCGCTGGCCTTCCCGGTGATCCTCACCGGCATCCGCATCGTGCTGGTGCAGAACATCGGCCTTGCCACCATCGCCGCGCTGATCGGCGGCGGTGGCTTCGGCGTTTTCGTCTTCCAGGGTGTTGGCCAGACGGCGATGGACCTGGTGCTGCTCGGTGCGGTGCCGACTGTGGCGCTCGCCTTCGCCGCCGCCATCATCCTCGATGCCGTGATCGAAATGACCGCCACCAAGCGCAGGGTTGAAACGGCATGATCGAGATCGAAGGCATTACCAAGCGCTATGACGCAACCACCGTCGTCGACGACGTGTCGATGGTCATCGAGCCACGCACGGTTTGCGTCATTGTCGGCACCTCCGGCTCCGGCAAGACGACGCTGCTGCGCATGATCAACCGGCTGGTCGAGCCGACATCAGGCATCATCAAGCTCGACGGTGTCGACAACAGCTCCGTGCCCGGTTACGAACTGCGCCGCAGCATCGGCTATGCCATCCAGGGCCACGGCCTGTTTCCGCATCGCACGGTGGCGCAGAACATCGCCACCGTGCCGGTGTTGCTTGGCTGGGACAAGGACCGCATCAAGGCCCGCGTCGCCGAGTTGATGACGCTCTACCAGCTCGATCCGCAGGCTTACGGGCCGCGCTATCCGCACGAACTGTCCGGTGGGCAGCAGCAGCGCGTCGGCGTGGCCCGTGCGCTCGCTGCCGAGCCCAACGTGCTTCTGATGGACGAACCGTTCGGCGCGCTCGACCCGATCATCCGCACCAAGGCGCAGGAAGATCTGCTGGCGATCCAGAAGCGCTTCGGCACCACCATCATCCTCGTCACCCATGACATGGAGGAAGCCGTGCATATGGGGGACAAGATCGCCGTCATGGATGCTGGCAAGCTCGTCCAATACGCCAGGCCCGCCGAGATCCTGGCAAATCCGGCCAGCAGCTTCGTCGAGACCCTGGTCGGCGCCAGCGAAAGGCCATTCCGGCTGTTGTCGCTCGGGCGGGTGCGTGACGCCGTGGAGAACGGAACCGCCGAAGGCGAAGCCATTCCTGGCGATGCCAGCCAGCGCGACGCATTGGCCGAGCTCCTATGGTCAGGCCGGCCGGCCCTGCCGGTGAAAGGCGCCGACGGCATACCGCTCGGCCGCGTCACCATCGACGGGCTGGTCAAGCGCGCGGCGAGGCCGGCATGAGAGCCTGGCTGCCGGCGCTGCTGCGGCTTGTCCTCTTGGCGCTGCTCGTCGCCTTCCTCACCAATCCCGGCTGGTTCGAGCCGCTGCTGAAGCCGCTCACCGAAAACAATGCGCCGGTGATCTACAATCAGGGCAGCCTGCTGACCTTGACGCTGCTGCATCTACGCACCGTCCTGCTCGCCACCTTGGCCGCGACCATCGTGGCTGTTGCGCTCGCCATCTTGGTCACAAGGCCAGCCGGGGCCGAATTCCTGCCGCTGTCGCGCAGCCTGGTCAACATCGGCCAGACCTTTCCTCCAGTGGCGGTCCTGGCGCTCGCCGTGCCGGCTGTCGGCTTCGGTGAGTGGCCAACGCTGATCGCGCTGTTTCTCTACGGTCTGCTGCCGATCTTCGAGAACGCGCTGACCGGGCTGACGACGCTGCCGGCCAATGTCGTCGAGGCGGCGCGCGGCGCCGGCATGACCGGCTGGCAAAGGCTCACAAAGGTCGAGCTGCCGCTCAGCGCGCCGATCATCCTGGGCGGCATCCGGTTGTCGGTTGTCATCGGTCTTGCCACGGCCACCATCGGCTCGACGGTTGCCGCCAAGACGCTTGGCGAGGTGATCATCGCCGGCTTGTTGTCCAACAATCTTGCTTTCATCCTGCAGGGCGGCCTGATCGTGGCGGCCCTTGCCGTGCTGATCTATGACGGACTGTCGGCGGTCGAGCGCTATGCGGCGCGGCGGATGGGACGTGAGGCGGAGTAGTCCTTTGCGACGCTGATGATCGTGTCGGGCACGATCCCCTTGCGTCATTTCAATCGATCTAAATGAAGGACCGTGCCGGCAGGGTCGTCGCGGCTTTTGTCTTTTGGGCGAAAGCCGGGCAAAAATCGAACAATATCTTGACGTTCCGAGCCCTGTTTCGCATACACCGATGCGAAGAGGTGGATTCCGTGCGCGGATTCCGGTCTTTGTCTCAACGGCCCAGGGAGGGGTTCTTTTGGGCCAGCAATCGAGGAAAATTCGGCAATGACCATACTTTACGCCGTCATCGCCTGCGGCTTGCTTTCTGTCCTTTACGCCATCTGGGCGACACGGTCGGTCCTTGCGTCCGATCAGGGCAATGCACGCATGCAGGAAATCTCCGCCGCCATCCGCGAAGGCGCGCAAGCCTATCTGGCGCGCCAGTACACCACCATCGCCATCGTCGGCGTGGTCGTGCTTTTGCTCGCCTGGTGGCTGCTTTCGATCTCCGCCGCGATAGGCTTCCTGATCGGCGCCGTCCTGTCGGGCGCCGCCGGCTTCATCGGCATGCATGTTTCGGTGCGGGCCAATGTGCGCACCGCACAGGCAGCCTCCAACAGCCTTGCCGCCGGTCTCGACATCGCCTTCAAGTCGGGCGCCATCACCGGCATGCTGGTCGCTGGCCTGGCGCTGCTCGGCGTGTCGATCTACTACCTCATCCTGACCGGTCCGATGGGCCTGCAGCCCAATGACCGCATCGTCATCGACTCGCTGGTCTCGCTCGGCTTCGGCGCCTCGCTGATCTCGATCTTCGCCCGTCTCGGCGGCGGTATCTTCACCAAGGGTGCCGATGTAGGCGGCGATCTCGTCGGCAAGGTCGAAGCCGGTATCCCGGAAGATGATCCGCGCAACCCGGCCACCATCGCCGACAATGTCGGTGACAATGTCGGCGATTGCGCCGGCATGGCCGCCGATCTGTTCGAGACTTATGCCGTCACCGTCGTCGCCACCATGGTGCTCGGTGCCATCTTCTTCGGCGGTACCGCCGCTCTGCAGACTGCGATGCTGTATCCGCTGGCCATCTGCGGCGCCTGCATCCTGACCTCGATCGTCGGCACCTTCTTCGTCAAGCTGGGCTCGAACGGCTCGATCATGGGCGCGCTCTACAAGGGCCTGATCGTGACCGGCCTGCTGTCGATCGTCGGCCTCGGCATCGCCACCTCCGCTACAGTTGGCTGGGGCGAGATCGGCACCGTTGCCGGCATGATCATCACCGGCAAGAACACTTTCATCTGCGGCCTGATCGGCCTCGTGGTGACCGGTTTGATCGTGGTGATTACCGAATACTACACAGGCACAGGCAAGCGTCCGGTGAACTCGATCGCCCAGGCGTCGGTGACCGGTCACGGCACCAACGTCATCCAGGGCCTCGCGGTCTCGCTGGAATCGACGGCGCTGCCGGCCATCGTCATCGTCGGCGGTATCATCTCGACCTATCAACTCGCAGGTCTTTTCGGCACGGCGATCGCGGTGACGACGATGCTCGGCCTTGCCGGCATGATCGTTGCTCTCGATGCCTTCGGCCCGGTCACCGACAACGCCGGCGGCATTGCCGAAATGGCCGGCCTGCCCAAGGAAGTGCGTCACTCGACCGACGCGCTCGACGCGGTCGGCAACACCACCAAGGCGGTGACCAAGGGCTATGCCATCGGCTCGGCCGGCCTCGGCGCGCTGGTGCTGTTCGCAGCCTATTCGAATGATTTGAAGTTCTTTGCCGCCAATGGCGACAAATATCCCTACTTCCAGGGCATGGGCGAGGTTTCCTTCGACCTCTCCAACCCTTACGTCGTCGCCGGCCTGATCTTCGGCGGCCTCATCCCCTATCTGTTCGGCGGCATTGCCATGACGGCCGTCGGACGTGCGGCAGGCTCGATCGTCGAGGAGGTGCGCAAGCAGTTCCGTGAAGATCCGGGCATCATGGCCGGCACCTCCAAGCCGAACTATGCGCGTGCGGTCGACATTCTGACCAAGGCGGCGATCCGCGAGATGATCATCCCGTCGCTGCTGCCGGTGCTGGCGCCGCTCGTCGTCTATTTCGGCGTGCTCTTGATCTCGGGTTCGAAGGCCTCGGCCTTCGCAGCCCTTGGCGCCTCGCTGCTCGGCGTCATCGTCAACGGCCTGTTCGTCGCCATCTCGATGACCTCGGGCGGCGGCGCCTGGGACAACGCGAAAAAGTCGTTCGAGGACGGTTTCGTCGACAAGGACGGCGTCAAGCACCTGAAGGGATCCGAGGCGCACAAGGCCTCGGTGACCGGCGATACGGTCGGCGATCCCTACAAGGATACGGCTGGTCCGGCGGTCAACCCGGCGATCAAGATCACCAACATCGTGGCGCTGTTGCTGCTGGCCGTGCTCGCGCACGGCTGAACGGAGCCAGCCGTCAGACAGAAACCCGCGGGGAGCGATTCCCGCGGGTTTTGTTTGGCTCCGCTCAGGTACGCTGCCTCAGTCGCCGTTCGGCTCGGCGCCATCGCTTTCGGCAAGCCCGCGATAGCGGGCCAGCAGGTCGTCCGGTCCTGGTTCCCGTTCAGGCATGGGCGGCAGGCCGCGCACCTTTCTCAGGCCGGGCATATAGGAATCACGTCCGTATTTGCGGCGAAATTCGACGGATCTCGGATGGATGCCGCATGCGGCCCAAAGCCTGCGTTTCAGATAGCTGGATTTCTTCAAGGGGCGAGGGGCCGTGGCTGCGGCAAGAACCTTGATGCGCAGGTCGTTCGGCATTCGCATGGCGTCGATAAGTTCTTCCTGTTCCACCGCCGTGTCTTCGACATAGCTGCCACTGCGCTGGCCGGAGAAGATGCTGAGCACCGTCAGGTGTGGCAGGGTCGCGATCACGGCCCCCTTTCGCCAGGCCCGGAAGAGCCAGTCCTGCGAACTTTCGCAGGCGCACTCGTTGGCGCGGCGCCAGGGGCCAAGCCAGCCCAGCGACGCCCGCCTGGCCATCTGTGCCGATCCGTATCCGGCTGTGATGACGGGATCGTAAAGCCCGCCCTTGCCCATCCCGTAGATTGAGGTCTTGAGAGGATCGCCTTTCATCCGAGCAGGTTCGATGATGGCGCCGCGCGCGATGACGATATCGGCGCCGGTCGCATCGATCCAGCCGGTCATCGCCGCGAGATGGTCTGGAAACCAGAGGTCGTCATGGTTGAGCAAGGCGACGAACCGACCGCGTGCCCTGGCAAAGCCGATATTGTTGGGGCCGGATTGCTCGCCGAAATTGACCGGCAGGTTGATATAGATGATGCGCGGATCGTCGAATTCGGCGGTGAGAGCCGCTGTTTCGGGGCGACAGGCATCGCCAATCACCAGAATTTCAAAGTCCTGCAAGGTCTGGCCCAGCACGCTGCGGAGCGCCTGTCGCAAGGCAGCGGGGCGGTTGTGGGTTGCAATCACCACCGAGACGAGCGGCGCGGTCTGCCCGGTTGCATCGGACCGGCCGGGTCGTTCCACGCTACACCAGTTTATAAGGGATGTGCTGCGTGTCCGCCGGCAGGCGCCAATGGTCCGGCGCGTCGTAGGCATAGGCCTTGTCGACAAGGTTGAGCAGCAGGGCGATTTCCGGCCCGAGCGCCGTCACGCCATGCCACACGCCTGGCGGGATGACGACGATCGCCGGCCGCAAGGCGCCGACGATCTTGTGCCAGACAGTGCCGAAGCTGGGCGAAGCCTTTCGGCCGTCATAGAGCGATATGCGCACACTGCCGGCACAGCAGAAAAGCCGATCCTGTGTCACCTTGTGTGCATGCCAGCCGGTCACCGCACCCGGATACATCGTGCGCTGGAAGACCTGGCCGACGGGCAGTTGATCGAGGTCCCACTCGTCCCGGAACACCTCGGTGAGATAGCCATTGGACGTCGCGACCGGTCTGATTTCCTTGATCCTGACGCCGTCGATTGCCGGTGGCTCGATGGCAAGCCAGTCCGGGCTCACGGTCTGCCGGTCAGGCGTCCCGGCGGCCATCCAGCCATCCGGCGCTACGCGCTCGCCACTGCTCATTCTCAAAATCCCAAAAACCCGCTGGATTTGATACGGGCTCGCCTCATCGCTGGCAAGCCGGGCTTGCCTTGGCCAAACAAAAACCCGTGAGATCGCTCCCACGGGTTTTCGGTCGCCTGAGATGTTGCTGCTTTCCCTGTAGGCAAGCAGGGTCTGATGATCAGGGAGTGCCGCCGCCGGGGACGCCGGGCGCCAGCTTGCTGGCGCCGTTGATGATCTGGCTGAGGAAGTTCTGGTCCTTGCCGCCAGTCGGCGTGGTGCGCGAGATGAAGTCGAAAATCTTGCCGTCCTTCAAGCCATAATTGGCGATCTGGGTGACGCGGCCATCGGCGCCGAAATAGACCGCCAGCACCTTCTGGTCGACGAGCCTGGGCTTGTCGAAGGCGACATAGCGCTTGCGCGTTTGCGAAATGTAATAAAACGCCTCATTGTCGAAAGTCGCGGTGGTCGACGGCGTGCCAAGCGCCAGAAGCACCTGCTCGCGGCTGGAACCGACGGGCACCGAATCGACGGCCTGCTGGTCGTAGACATAGCCTTGCGTGAACGTCTCGCTCGGATTGAGGTCGCCGATCATCTTGTTGGTGTGACACGCCGAAAGCGCCGAAACGACGAGCAGCAGCGAGATTGCGCCGGCAGGCCTGGACGAGAAGGTCGACTTGAAATTCAGCGCGCGCAACAACAATTCTCCATTATATCGCCGCAACTTGCGCTGGGCCGCAAAACCGGTAAACCAGCTTGCCTGCCGATGCAACAAGGCCAATTCAACAAACGGTCCCCGGAGACCATCCCCATGTTCCAGCGCCTTTTTGGTCGCGAACGCCACGCCAACCGCGCCATAACGGACGCGCTTTACGCACAAATCGTGGCGGCGGCGCGGCAGAGTGTATTTTATTCCCACTGGAATGTGCCGGACACGCCGCTCGGCCGTTTCGAGATGCTTTCATTGCATATGTTCTTGTTCCAGCATCGCTTGCGTGGCGAGGACGGCGTGGCGCAGGAGATCGCCCAGGTGTTGATCGACGAGTTCTTCCTCGACGTCGATCATTCGCTGCGGGAGCTGGGCATTGGTGATGTCGGCGTGCCCAAGCGCATGAAGAAATTGGCGAAGATGTTTTATGGCCGCACCGCCGCCTATGATGACGCGCTGGAAAGAAACGATCGCGACGGGTTGACCGCGGCTCTTGCCCGCAATATCCGGCCTGACGCCGGCACCTGGCCGGAGGCGCCGCAATTGGCCGACTATGTCGCCGATGCCTGTCGGCAGCTGGCCGCGCAGCCGTCCGAATCAATCGTGTCCGGCACGGCGGCGTTTCCGTTCGCCAGGGAGGTTGATCGATGAAGCATGCTGATCCGCTAAGCCCGGTTTCCTTTTTCGCGAATGTCGCCCGCCTGCCGCAGAAGGGGCTGCCCGTGGTGATCGAGGCTGACGCCGCACAGCGCGCCGCACTCGCCGAGGAGCACGGGCTGCTGTCGGTCGAAGCCTACCGCGCGGAACTTCTCGTGGCCTCCTGGAAGCGCAATGGCGTGAAGGTCAGCGGCCGCGTCGAGGCCGATATCACACAGGCCTGCATCGTCACGCTCGACCCCGTCGCGGCGCATATCGACGAGCCGGTCGAGGCGTTGTTGCTGCCCGAGGATTCCAAGCTTGGGCGGCAGGGATTCGAAGGCGGCGGTGAGATCCTGCTCGATGCGGACGGCCCTGACAGTCCCGAAACCTTCTCAGGCGACACGATCGATGTCGGGGCTCTCGCCGAACAATTCTTCGCACTGGCAATCGACCCCTATCCGCGCAAGCCGGGCGCGTCGCTGAATGCCGGCGGCGAGACCGAAGCGGTGGAGAATGAATTTCAGCAAAAACTGCGATCCTTGCTGGGAAAATCCTGAAAACCTTGCCCGCGATGGAAAAGTCGGTTGTGTGAAAAGCCAAAACCGCTATTTTCGCCGAACCTTCGCGACCACTAAAGCGACCTGCCGCATAACCGTGAGATAAATACCGCGTGATCAGGATTTCCATCGATGCCATGGGCGGCGATCACGGACCAGCCGTGGTCATTCCGGCGCTCATGACGGTCGCCACCCGCCGTCCCGACATCCGCTTCGTCATCTATGGGCGTGAGGAAGTCGTGCGCCCCGAACTGGCCAAGTTTCCCAAACTGGCCGAGGTGAGCGAATTCTTCCACTGCGAGATCGCCGTCAGGATGGACGACAAGCCGAGCCAGGCGCTGCGCCATGGCCGCTGGAAGTCGTCGATGTGGAAGGCGGTCGAAGCGGTCAAGTCGGGCGCCGCGGACGCCTGCATCTCCGCCGGCAACACCGGCGCCTTGATGGCGATGTCGAAATTCTGCCTGCGCACCATGGCCACCATCGAGCGCCCGGCGATCGCGGCATTGTGGCCGACATTGCGCGGCGAAAGCGTGGTTCTGGACGTCGGCGCCACCATTGGCGCCGATGCGCACCAACTCATTGATTTCGCCATTCTCGGCACCGGCATGGCGCGCTCCGTCTTCGGCATTGCCCGGCCCACCGTCGGCCTGCTCAATGTCGGTGTCGAAGAGATCAAGGGCCAGGAAGAGGTCAAGGAAGCGGGGCGCATGCTGCGCGAGGCCAACATGGCCTCGATGAACTATCATGGCTTTGTCGAAGGCGACGATATCGGCAAGGGCACGGTCGACGTGGTGGTGACCGAAGGCTTCGCCGGCAACATCGCGCTGAAGACGGCGGAAGGCACCGCGCGCCAGATCGCAGGCTATCTGCGTGCCGCGATGAGCCGCACGCTGATGGCCAAGATCGGCTATGTTTTCGCTAAGGGCGCTTTCGATCGCCTGCGCGAAAAGATGGATGTCGGCCGCTCCAACGGCGGCGTCTTCCTGGGGCTGAACGGCATCGTCGTCAAAAGCCACGGCGGTGCCGATTCGGATGGTTTTGCCGCGGCGATCGAGCTCGGCTATGACATGGTGCGCAACAATCTGCTGGACCGTATCGAGGCCGACCTGGACCTTTTTCATGCGCGCAACCCGCATGCCCTGTCATCCCGGAAATCCGACGTCGTTACCGACGCGAAGGAATAGGAAAGAACTTTGATCAGATCAGTCGTGCGCGGCACGGGCGCCGCGCTGCCCCGCCGCATCATGAAGAATGCCGATTTCGAGGGCATGGTCGAAACCTCGGATGAGTGGATCGCCCAGCGCACCGGCATCCGCCAGCGCCATATCGCGGCCGACGACGAGACGACGGCTTCGCTGGGCGAGGCGGCTGCCCGTGCCGCCCTTGCCGATGCCGGACTGACGCCGGACGATATCGACCTGATCGTGCTGGCAACGTCGACGCCCAACAACACATTCCCGGCCACTGCGGTCGAGATCCAGAACCGGCTCGGCATGCATCATGGCTTTGCCTTCGATATGCAGGCGGTGTGCTCGGGCTTCGTCTATGCGGTGACGACAGCCGACCTCTACATCCGTGGCGGCCTGGCCAAACGCGTGCTGGTGATCGGCTCGGAAACATTCTCGCGCATCCTCGACTGGAGCGACCGCTCGACCTGCGTGCTGTTCGGCGACGGCGCCGGGGCACTGATCCTGGAAGCAGGCGAGGGGGCCGGCACGATTGCCGACCGCGGCGTTCTGGCCGCCAGCCTGCGCTCCGACGGCGTGCACAAGGACAAGCTTTTTGTCGACGGCGGACCGTCGACGACGGGAACGGTCGGCCACCTCAGGATGGAAGGCCGCGAAGTCTTCAAGCACGCGGTCGGCATGATCACCGATGTCATCGAGGCAACCTTCTCGGCCGCCGGCATATCGGCCGAAGATCTCGACTGGTTCGTGCCGCACCAGGCCAATAAACGGATTATTGACGCTTCCGCCAAGAAGCTCGGTATTGCAGAACAAAAGGTGGTGGTTACGGTCGATTTGCACGGTAACACCTCGGCGGCTTCGGTGCCGCTGGCGCTTTCGGTGGCCGTCGCTGACGGTCGCATCAAGAAGGGCGACCTCGTCCTTCTGGAAGCGATGGGCGGCGGCTTCACCTGGGGCGCCGTTCTGGTTCGCTGGTAAGTGTAGAACGGCTCGGTTTCGGTCCTTGACCTTGCCGGATCAATTACTTAGGCTCAGCCGTTGTTGTGCCGATTTTGTGTTTTGAGCTGATGGGACGGTCGCATGGGGGGAAAGACACTTACGCGTGCCGACCTGGCGGAGGCTGTCTACCGAAAGGTCGGTCTGTCGCGCACTGAATCCGCCGAACTCGTCGAAGCGGTGCTGGACGAAATTTGCGAAGCCATCGTGCGTGGCGAGACGGTCAAGCTGTCGTCCTTCGCGACGTTCCATGTCCGCTCCAAGAACGAGCGTATCGGGCGCAATCCCAAGACCGGTGAAGAGGTGCCGATCCTGCCGCGCAGGGTGATGACCTTCAAGTCGTCGAACGTCTTGAAGAACCGCATCTTGCGCTCGCATCAGAACAGCAAGGCCAAGGGCGGCAAATAGCCTCCATTGTACGGTTGAAAACCGGCCCCGCCATGACGCCGGGCTTGAATATTGTTTCACAAACCGCTGAAATAAGGCCCGATTCGGCAGCATGGCCGGATTGGCGTTCCGCGTTGATCCATTCCACGCAAGTGGAATAAGCTTCTCTCTTTGTTGAAGCCTGATCTCGCTGAATACCGTTCCGGATCACGCTCCAGCGTGAGGATTTCGCCCATGGACAAGAGCCCTGACGCCTTCCGCACCATCTCAGAGGTCGCTGAAGATCTCGACCTGCCGCAGCATGTGCTGCGCTTCTGGGAGACGCGCTTCAACCAGATCAAGCCGATGAAGCGCGGCGGCGGCCGCCGCTATTACCGGCCGCAGGATGTCGAACTGATCAAGGGCATCCGCCACATGCTCTACGACCAGGGCTACACCATCAAGGGCGTGCAGAAGCTGCTGCGCGAGAATGGCAATCACTTCCTGGTCGCCATCGGCAATGGTGACATGGCCGCCGTCGAGGCGATCTCGCAACGAAAGCAGGCCGACCAGGTGCCGCTGACGCCGGCGGCGCAGCCGCGCGGCGGCGATGACGAGCTGGTTGGCCAGCCAAGGGTCAAGCCCAGCCGCCGCTTTTTCGGCCTGGGCAAGAGCGATGATGAAGGTCCGGTTCAGCCGGACTCGTCGAAACTCTCGCGCGACAATCGCGCGCTGCTGCAGGAAGCGCTGTTCGATCTCCTGGAATGCAAGCGCCTGCTTGACCAGGTGCGCTGACCGCCGCACGACGCGCTTTGAAGCCTCGAGGCCGGAACCCGCCTTCGGGTGAGGCGTTACGTTTCCTTCTGCAAGATATCCTTCTGCAAGATAAGGAAACGCATGATGGCATCATTTTCGACCCTATCGGACATCGACCTCGAAAGGCAGGTCGCGGCTCTCTCGAGGGAACTCGCGGCGTTGCGCAAGGCGATGTCAAAGCGGGGTGGCGCTTACTATGAAGATGGCCGCGATGCCGCTCTCGACACATATTCCGACCTTGCTGGGCGTCTGCGGGATGCGATGCCGGCAATCCGCAAACAAAGCAGGGTGATCGAGAAATCGGCCCGTGATCACCCGGCAGCGGTCGCCGCCGTTGGCCTTGTGGTGCTTGGCCTGGTCGCCAGTTTGCTGTTCAGCCGGCGCTGAGGAGCGATCACAGTGTCCCTTCCGTAGCAATGACGGCAAGAACAGCGGCCGCCTTTCGGAGCGGTCGCTGTCGTCTTTATCGAGGGCCGCTTAGTTCTCGAACCTGGCGCGGAGCGCGTCGGCATAGAGGCGCACAATCCCCTTGTGGCGCCGGCGCAGGAAGGCGGATTGGTCGAGCCGCCAGAGCCGCTCGATCTCGCCGGCGAACGCCGGATTGGTGGTGGTGCCATAGCCGGCGCCGGGATAGACGACGATCTCGCCGGCGTAGAGGCAATTGTCGGTGACCAGGAAGTCGATGCGGATGTAGTCGAGGTTGCCGGCGATGACAGGGGCGATCGATATAGCCTGCCGGACATAGTCGAGAAGCCGCGCATTGACAGGCACCGCCTGGTCTTCACGGGGATAGTCCGGATCGCGCCCCGGCAATGGATTGGCGTCCCGGTCCAAAAGCAGCGAACGCCCCGCTTCCTTATCCTCGACCCAGGCATGCGTTATCACGCCACCGCAAACATGCACTTTGATGTCGGTGGCGATCCTTGCGCCGGAAAGCGCCAGCCGCTCCTCCACGAAAACGGTGGGAACAACAGGCCAATAGGCCCATTCGCCATTGCGGCGGCCGTAGCGTTTTCGCAGCCAGTGCCTCGCCTTGGCGATGATCAGGCCGCGATTGGGGGCGCCATCGGCAACGAATATGTTCATCGCGCAGCCGTGGTTTGTCTTGACGATGACATCGCCGGCCAGCAGCTCGAGAGGAATGTCGGCAGGATCGCGCCCGGACCAGAGCGTCCGTGGCAAGGCGAGGTCGGGGCAGGCGCTGTGGATATGGGCCTTGGCAGCGAGCTTGTCGGTCAGCGTCACGAACAGCGGGTTGCGGTCGACGATTTTTCGCCAGAGCAACATTTCGTGGTATGTTTTTGGCGCCGCCAGATTGGGCAGATAGCCGAGTTTCATCACGAACCGCACCGTCAGCGCGGGGTGACGAAGGGTCAACAACAACCCAGCGACCGACAGAATAATGCGTCCTGTCCAGGAGGCCTCGGCAGTCATCGGGGGTACCTGGCCCTGTTCGTGAACGCCCGATCCAGTGCGATGCACCGTTCAGCAACATTCCTTGCCGTATCGCGATTTAGCGCCGCGTGAAAGATTTCTCTTCTCGTCGCGGTATCGGGATTGGCGTCGAAAGTCCTAGGCCAGCAGGATCGTCCGGCGAAATTCCACAGGCCCGGTTTGATGTCGGACCGGCAATGCATAACCAAGAGAAGACCAGCCTTGAACAAGAAGCCAAGGCCGGTCTTCTCGTTGACAGTCGGTATGCTTAGTAGGTCTTCTTTGCCATCTTCTTCACGTGGTGGTGGTGATGATGGTAGTGATGATGGTGGTAGTAGTGATGATGATGGTGGTGATGATGACGATGATGCTTTGCCATCGGGGCCGCGTCCGCGCTCGTCGCGCCGATGACCGGCGCCGTGAAAGCGAGTGCAACTGCAAGCCCGAGGGCCGAGAGCAGGGACTTCTTCATGGGTCGTTTCCTTCTTTCGTCGGCGGATCTTAAAAATCGGGTCGATGGCCCGATCGCCGCGCATGGAATTACGCTCCTGATTTTTTTCGTCAGTATTTCCCGATTGTAGAATTTTGTTTCCCGCATGTTTCTGGGGAACCGGCTTCCCGACACTTTATTGTGAGGGCCGAAAAGCCGGCTCTTGCCGCAAATTTTGGCTACATCGGCGGGATCACGCCATTGTTTCCCACCACGACGCGGCTGGAGCTCAGCGTCCCGTCAGCCTCGCGCTGGGCGGTAACGAAGATCGTCGCGCCTGGCTTGAGATCGGCCGACGTGGCTGAGGCGAAGGTCACGACGGGCGTGTTGTCGGGGATCGAAATCTTCTTGGTTTGCCCGTTGTCGTAGGTAAGCGTCACGGCGCGTCCGTTTATGTCGGTGACGTCGGCCACGGTGCCATTGGTCATGCGGCTGTTCGGCTGCAGGTCCCACGGACGGTCGCCCTCGCCAGTGCCTTTCAAGGCGGCTGGGAAGATCACCACTTCCAGGGCGCCGCTCCCGCCATCCGCTTTCGAGACGGAAGCAATGCCGAGGAAATCGCCCTGCTTGATGTCTTTTTCGGAGGCGCTGGCGACGCCCGAAATCTTCCAGCCGGTGTTGAGCTTGATCGCTGACGTATCGCCCTGGCGGGTTTTGACGGTGAGCAGCGACGGTTCGAAGCTGACCACCGTGCCGCGCACGCGCAAAGCGTCCGCCGCTTGGGCGCCGCCTACAGCGGCAACGGAAAGGCTGGAGATCGCACCGAGCACGACCATGAATGTCTTGAAGTTCATTGCAGGGATCCTTCTGGGAACGGGCTGGCTGGAACCGGATGGTTTTCACCCCAGCGCATCAGAACAACGAACAGGTGGGCCGAAACCTCCCCGCAAAAAGGTGTCGGGGTGTTCAAAAGAACTTGATGGCGCGGGTGAGAGCGCCTCGCAGGCATTCGGTTCACGATAGCGTGACGGCTTTCGGCTCTTGGCAAATCGCTTTTGAGCGGGCATGTTCCTGCTCGTCTCAGGCAACACTCCATTTTGATCAAACTCTTTCAGCCACCGGAGTTGCCAATGCCCAACAATGCAAAAAGCCATGCCCTCTCCGAACCGTTAGCCAGTGAGATCGGGCCGGATTACACCACCCTCAGAGCCATGCGGGAAAGCCGCGGATACAGCGTGGAAGAGCTTTCCCTGACCTGCGGCCTCTCGGTCGGCGAGATCGAGGATATGGAGAACGGCCGGGCGGCCGATCCGTCGAAGCTGCGTCGTATCGCGTCCGCGCTTCGCATGCCCCAGGACGCTCTCATCGCTTCCGCCACACCGACGCCGGCCGCACAAGGCCGACCCCTGGCATAGACCGGTACCAGGCATGCAGGAGAACCCGCCAAGGCCCGCTTGGCGGGTTTCTTGTTGATGTGACGGTGTTCTCCAACAGGCCGGGCTTGCCGATTTATCGATCGCACGTGTTTATATCTGCGGCATCCAAATCTGCGCCAATCGCGCATACCCCTGCATCGTGTTGAACCGTGGGTTTTTCGATATGAGCCTGGACTCCGTTCGCGCCTTCTTCGCCGCTCATGCGCCTGATATCGAGGTCATCGTCACGCAAGGGAGCTCGGCGACGGTGACGCTGGCGGCGGAGGCGCATGGCGTGTTGCCGGCGCAGATCGCCAAGACCATCTGCCTGCGCGTCGGCGGCCGCACCATGCTGGTCGTGACCAGCGGCATCGCCAGGCTGGACAACCGCAAGTTCAAGGACCAGTTCGGCGGCAAGCCGCGCATGCTGGACGCGGAGGAAGTCGTCGCCGCCACCAGCCATCCCGTCGGCGGCGTCTGCCCATTCGGCCTGCCGGCGCCGCTGCCGGTCTACTGCGACGTGTCGCTGCGCGAGTTCGACGAGGTGGTGCCAGCGGCAGGCGCCACCAACGCAGCGGTACGGATTGCACCACAGAGGATGGCCGATCTTATTGGGGCTGAATGGGTGGATATATGCCAGTAGCTATCGACGGGAAGTTGGAGTGGCAATCCAGCCTCTGTCTCCCATAGTGCTCCCGCGCCATAGCTTGAGAGGTCTTAAGCGATCGTTCAGCCAATCGGGCCAATATGTCTGCGGCTGCAGCTCGACTGTGATGTCGCATCGACCGGAATAATTCACCTGCAGGTTCACGGTCCCGAACAGCGTTGTGGAGCCGTCGCGAATGTCGGTCGCCACAATCATGTCCTGCACTTGCTGGTCAAGCAGAATGACGCCTGGGCAACTATCGCCAGCCGACCGTGGAACATTCCCTTTGGCGCTGTGTTGATGCGCAAAGGGAGAATTTCATGATCCGTTGGCTGGTCAGAATTGGGGCACTCTATGTCGCGTACAAATTCGGCGAAGAAGTCGGTCGCGCACAGGCTCGTGTCGAATTGTATCCGCAACCTCCATTGGATTACGAGCGCCTTCCGTCAGATCGGAACGAAGACGAGTTTGGAATCGAGCCCTTCTGACTTCTACGGCCATCGAGCCTGGCGGCCGCATCCAGTTCAGCGAGCCTCTGCCCGGCGAGGCCAAGGGATTTTCCATCTGCTCGACAAGGCCGGCCTTGAAGGAATGGTATCGAAGCGCCGCGACAGCAAATACCGCAGCGGCCCGTCGACAAACTGGCTGAAGGCCAAATGCTACTTGGTGGACGAATACGAGTTGCTCGGCGTCGAGCGTGAGGCTGGCAAACCTGCCTTTGCCTTGATGGCCGATCGGGCGACCGGCCGCTATGTCGGTTCGGCGTTCATCAATTCCAGCCAGGCTATCCGCGAGCGGCTGTGGAAGCGGTCCAGGAGCACGCCGGGCCGGCGCCACAGGGGATGAAGCGACCGGCGACGCAATGGGTGAAGCCCGGCATCATCGGCCATGTGAAGCATCTGCGCGGCGAGGAGGATCTTTGGCACGCTTCGCTGTAGGATTTCCGAGAGGAAGACGATGGCCGTGGCTAAGAAGGTCACGTGCCGGTAGCATCCGTGACCTATCCTCCGGCATAGCGCAGCTTGGCGGGGCGCTGCGAACCTCTAGTCGGCTTTCGAAGATAGCGCCCGAAGATCTCTAGCTTCTCTTCATAGCCAATGCGCACCCTATCCTTGCAGCCTTCGCAATTGAAAACCCCGATCGTTCGGAGCCAAGACCCTGGCTTCACGATAGGATGCGAGCAGATCGGGCATGAAAATTCGACCAGAACGTCGCGCAGTTCATCGGACAAAGGCATTTCGTCATTGCTCCTCAATCCGATGCCCGCCACCTCCGGTGAGTTGGCGGGCATCGATCTGACCGGCGATGAAGAAGGGCACTTACTCGGCGATCGATGTCCTAACCACGCACGGTCATTCGGGTTGCAGGCCTCAGACCTTTGCGCACAACAGCCCGACCAAAGTCGTAAGACGAGGAGCTTTCAGCCGATGGATTGGCCGGCGACAACCGCGCGAGAAGCGTCGGAGCGGTAGCAGAGCGGCCAGCCGGAAACGCGCGGTGGTCACGCCGTCCAGGCACGAGCGAAAGGCCATGATCAGCGAAGTGGAGAAGCGGGCAGCCTGAACTGACGCCCCTCTCGGCATGATCGGAATTCTGCCCCCTGCTATAATTTTTTGTAAGGTTTGCGTCATGTGATCGGATGAAGATCGATCGGGACGAGTGAATTTTATTGGCAAGCCCAGAATGGAGGTTGTTGTGATGGGCGGTTCTCATGGTGATGTGTTGACCGAGCGGTCATTCGAGGGGAGCTCTTATAGCGATTACCGATCGAGCCATCAGACCCCAGGCTACGGCACCGATTACACAAAAACCTTCTGTTCCGGCTACTATGCTGCCTTGTGGTTGCGTATCGAACGCCCCCTTGTGGAAGGCATTCTCAGGCCTCTTGGCGGGCCGGATCGCAGCTGCCTCGACTTCGCGTGCGGCACGGGGCGCGTCACAACTGTTGCAGGCCCATTGTTCGGTGAGGTCGTTGGCGTCGACGTCTCTCAATCCATGCTTGCTTGCGCGCGGGTTCCGAGCAACGTCAAACTGGTGAAAGCCGATCTGACGGTTGCCCCCCTTTCCAGAAGATTCGACGTGGTTACAGCTTTTCGATTCTTCTTGAACGCTGAAGACACTCTTAGGCGGGACGCACTGTCGGCCATTCATGAGCATTTGAACGACGGTGGGTTGCTGGTTTCGAACATCCACATGAACGCAACCTCGCCAATGGGGCTTGTCTGCCGCTTTCTCAACCGAATTCGGGGGCGCGTCGTGCGCAGTACGTTGAGCATCCACGCATATCGCCAGATGCTCGTTTCCAACGGGTTTGTCGTCGAACGGGTCATCGGCTATGGGTTTTTGCCGCGGCCCGGGTGGCTGGTACCAAGGCTTTGCGAAATGTTGGTCGGGCCTGTTGAAACGATATGCTGGCGAACTGGTCTCCCAGCACGCTTTGCTCAGAATTTCTTAGTGGTCGCCAGAAAGCGATAGTCGCAGAAGCCGGCTATTGCTTTCGTCGATCCACGCTCATCGTCAGGGGCGGCGTCGGATCCACAGGGGAGTAGGGTGCCGATCGGCCGTGTTGCCTGGCACCGCGTTCTAAACCCTGCGCAGCTCTGATCACGGCCTCGCGGCTGTTGCCGTGTTTTAGGATCAACTCCCAGACCAGATCCGCTGTCAAACCGTTCTCCGAAGCGAAACATTCGACCTCATGGTCGTGTATAGCATCATGCCAAGGCTTAAAGCCGCCCATTTGGGACTCCGCTCTAGGCGCCGCATGGCAAGTATATGCGTTGATGCTAATATAATCGAAACGTGCGAACGAAGGACGTAAGGCCCTGGCGATGTCTGAGAATCCCGTCACAACGTACATCGTAAGCGTCTTCGACAAACCGCACTGGCGCACCATCCTCACCACCAAGGACAAGGCTGAAGCTGAGGCAATGGAACAGGCAATTCTACGGGACGGCGTTAAGGCGCAGATCGAAGAAATCACGCCGAAGGCAAAAAGCGGTAATGGGCGGCGGCGAGCCGCAGCCACCTGCCAGAAACCCCAACAGCTCGCCGTCGGCAGAGCTACGAGGCCTAGACGTGTTTAGTTTCACTGAAAACGGCCGGCGCCGCCTGAATGCGCCGGCCAGACGAGCCTGCGGTCGCTTATGGATGTGGATCCTTGCCGCGACAGGATGATACTGGGTGACAGCCTGAAGCCGATTTGCGGCATTGGCAGTCAGCATTCTGGCGGGAATGCTGCTCGATCCGCGTATCGCGGCATAGACCAAGCCACGCGCCCACTGCCGGCCACTAGTTTATCGCCCGATCCGGTCAAAGAAGTAGTCGGCCTGTACCAACGGCTGATATTTCCAATTGTATGCTCGAATCTCACTGTGCAGCGGGGAGTCGAAATCTTTCCCTCGTGAACCGTGAAAATCCTCTTCGTGCCAGAGATTCCCAGGATTGGCGCTGAGGCTGCGGACGTACACAAGTACATCAGCTTTGATCCCCGCACTTTCGAGGGCAGCAAGCAGGCAAACACCTTCCACTATCGATGGCAGATGAGATTCGGGAGTAACGGCCTTGGCGAGATTCCCAAGATCGAGATTTTGAAGATAGGCGCCCGCATTTTTCTTGATGAGCAGGCAATCCAGTTCAAAAACTTGGGCATTCAGAGCCATGCTGATCTGTCGGCCAAGAAAGCTCTTTCCCGATCCGTCGTGCCCATCGACACCGACAATCTTGGCGTCACGACGGGCAATTTCTGCCGCGAGTGCTTGTGGGTCCGTAACACCGGACGCTCAACGTTGTGGCCGCGCCAGAGACGGCGGCCAGTCGATTCGTCGTATGCGAAGGGATCCGGCTCTTCTATAGGACGCCCAGTTTTTGAACCGCATAACTGGCGGGTCGGCACAGCGCCGGCTGGCTACAAGGTGGCTGTAAATTTTGTAGCCATCTCTGGGGGAAACGGCTAACTCTTTGTTTTTGTTGGTCGGAGTGGCCGGATTCGAACCGACGACCCCTTGACCCCCAGTCAAGTGCGCTACCGGGCTGCGCTACACTCCGGACCGGTCGCGATGTATCGTGATAACCCCGCCCGGGTCAACCGAAATTCGGCGTTTATTGCGCTGGTATGGATGTGATCGCCGACAGGCCCGGAAATGCCGGCCGCAACAGAAGCTGATGGCGGTATTCGAGCGCGATGGCGCCCCAGACCAGCCCGAGCAGCAGATACATATGGCGCCAGTGGTCGATGTCGATGAAGGTGCCGAGTCCGATATTGCCGATGAAGGCGACATAGGCGCACAGGAGATAGGGCTGCCACGGCCGGTCGCGCAGCAAGATGCGGAACCCGGCCACCATGGTCCAGACGACGAGCGTCAGGAACGAGACGAAGCCGAGCCAGCCATAGTCCATCAGCATTTTCAGCCAGATGTCGTGCGTGTCCTCGCCGAACATCTTGCCGAAGACCAGCGGCCCGATGCCGAACGGACGCTCCATCGCCATCTGGAAGCCGATTCCGTAGCGGGCGAAGCGGCCGAGGCGGGCGGTGTCATAGCTCTGTTCGAGATGCGCGCGGCTGGAGAACATCTCCGACACACCGGGCAATTGCAGGATGACGATGATGGCGATCGTCAGCAAGGACAGCGCGGCGATGGTCATGATCACCACGCGCAACCGGAACTTGCCGCTGGCGCTTTGCAGGAACAGGCAGCCGGTGAGCAGCACGGCAGAGACGGCGAACATGCCCCAGGCGCCGCGCGAGAAGGAGAAGAAGATGCCCAATGTGATGATCAGCAGCGGCACCGCCAGCAGCGGCATGCGCGAGATCGAACCGGTCAGGATGAGATAGAGCAGATAGATGCCGGGCAGCACCAGAAAAGGCCCAAAAACGTTCGGGTCCTGGAAGGCGCCGGCGGCGCGGTCGTATTTGGTGAACATTTCGGCGCCGGGGAAGGCGTGGAAATAACCTGCTATGCCGAGCAGCGAGGTTGCCACCGCTGAGACGACATAAGCGTTGAAGATCAGCGGGTAGAGGCCTGGCCGCGTGGCGGTCACGGAGGCGAAGAACACCGCGCTGAAGGCGAGAAACAGCGACACGGAGAGATAGAGCGGCGTGAAGGCGAGGTCCGCCATCTGCGTCATCGAGATCATGCCGCCGATGTTCATCGTCACCAGCAGCACCAGCAAAGGCATGGCCGCACGCGAAATCCGCAAGCCGAACAGAGCCCAGATGGCGATCAGCCCGGCCATGTAGATTTCGTAGGGCGCCGGCTCGCTGATCACGAAGCCGGACAGAAGGATGCCGACCACCACCGCACTGGAGGAAATCAGCGCGATCAGCTTGGCGTTGACCGCGGCCTGCGGCAGCTCATGGGAAATCGCGCTCAATAGGCGTTTTCCGTGTTGAGCAGCCGGATCGGCGTCAGGAACAGGATTCTGAGATCGAACAGCAGCGACCAGTTCTCGATGTAGTAGAGGTCGTATTCCGTGCGCATGCGGATCTTTTCGTTGGTGTCCATCTCGCCGCGCCAGCCATTGATCTGCGCCCAGCCGGTGACGCCGGGCTTGACCTTGTGGCGGGCGAAATAGCCGTCGACCACCTCGTTGTAGAGCAGGTTGTGCGACTGTGCGGCGATCGCATGCGGGCGCGGGCCGATCAGCGACAGAGTGCCCAGCAGCGAATTGACGAATTGCGGCAGCTCGTCGATCGAGGTCTTGCGGATGAAGCGGCCGACGCGGGTGACGCGCGGATCGTTCTTGGTCACCGTCTGCTTGGCGGTCGGATCCGACCGGTCGGTGTACATCGAGCGGAACTTGTAGACCTCGATGATCTCGTTGTTGAAGCCGTGCCGCTTCTGCTTGAACAGCACTGGTCCCTTGCTGTCGAGCTTGATGGCGATGGCGGTCGCCAGCATCACCGGCGAGAAGACGATGATGCCGATCAGCGAGAAAATGATGTCGAAGGCGCGCTTGGCGACCGAATCCCAGTCGTTGATCGGCTTGTCGAATATGTCGAGCATCGGCACCGAGCCGATGAAGGAATAGGCGCGCGGACGGAACTGCAGCGCGTTGGAATGCGCCGAAAGCCGGATATCGACCGGCAGCACCCAGAGCTTCTTCAACAGCTGCAGCACGCGCGTTTCGGCGGTGAGCGGCAGCGACACGATCAGCATGTCGATACGGGCGATGCGGGCGAATTCGATCAGTTCCGAAATGGTGCCGAGCTTGGGATAGCCGGCGACGATCGGCGGCGAGCGCTTGTCGGAACGGTCATCGAAGATGCCGCAGATGCGGATGTCGTTGTAGGGCTGCTTTTCGACCGAGCGGATCAGGACTTCCGCTGCCTTGCCGCCGCCGACGATGACGGCGCGCCGCTCCATGCGGCCATCGCGCGCCCAGCGCCGGATCAGCCTCGACATCACCAGCCTGAGGCCGAAGAGCAGGACGAAACCGACGACGAACCAGGTGCCGAACAACAGCCGCGAATAGTCCTCCGACATCTTCGTGGCGAAGGCCGTCAACGCCATCAGCGCGAAAGCGCCGGCCCAGACCAGCAGGATGCGGCCAAAATTGGCGATCGGCCGCATCAGCGAAACCACCTGATAGCAATCGGTGACGTCGAGCAGCACCACGGCAAGGAATGACGCGGAGGCGATCGTCACCGGATATTGCCAGGCGAGATAGTTGAAGAAACCGACAAAGTAGAAATAGACGCAGAGCCCCGAAAGGAACAGGATCCCGAATTCGACCATGCGCAGGACGCCGCTGACCATGATCGGCGACATCGTATCGCGCCGGTATTGCGATGCGACCTGCCGGGCAACGTCGTTCATGCCGCCGGGCACATCGCCATCGGTCGGGCCGTCGAATTTACGCACCGCTTCGGGTGAAAAGCGGCGCGCGGGGTCGATCTCATTCATTGGGCTTTCCGCAAGCTTCCCCTCGGTCAATAGCAAAAGAGAGCTAAGAAACCCTTGAAACAACGCGTGGCTTTGGAAGGGCTCGGGCGTTACCTGCCGAGCGCGGCGAAGTAGGCCTTCTCGATTTCGGCGGCCATGACGTCGGCGCCGAAGCGCGCCCTGAGGCCGGCGACATCGGGCATCAGCCTGCCATAGGCGGCAAGGTCGGCCAGCGCCTCGCTTATCTTGTCGGCGAGTTCGGCCGGATCGGGCCGGATCAAGGCAGGGGAGTCGGAACCGAAGATCTCCGGTATGCCGCCGACGGCGGTGGCGATCATGGGTCTCGCCGCGGCAAGCGTCTCCAGCACGATATAGGGCATGGCTTCCGCGCGCGAGGGAACGACCACCAGCGCCGCCAGCGCGAAGGCCTCCCTGGCCGGCATTGGCGGCAGGAAGCGGACATGGCCTTGCAGTCCCAGGCGCTCCACCTGCGCGTGGTAGCGCGGCAGGTCGTCGCCGTCGCCGACCATCACGGCGCTCAGCGCGCGGCCAAGCCGGGGGCCGGCGGTTGCCAAGGCATCGATGAAGATGTCGGGTCCCTTCAGGTCCCGCATCATGCCGATATAGAGCAGGTCCGCCGCGTCCGGTGCGATGAGTACCGGCTCGAATTCGGCGGCGCGCAGTCCGTTGTAGACCAGAATGTTGGGGATCGGCGGCTCGCCCACCTTCCTGCGATAGGTCCGCCGCTCGTAGTCCGAGACGAACAGCAGGCAATCGGTGAAGCGCGCCATGGAGCGCTCGAGCGCGAAGAACAGCTTCCCCGTGGCTGTCGTTTCGTCATAGTGGAGTGAGCCGCCATGCGGCGAATAAAGGCGGGCTACGCGAGACCTTGATACCCGCAACAATGAGCCGAACAGACGGGCATAGGCGCCACCCTTGGCGCCGTGCCCGTGCAGCACGTCCGGCCGCAATTCCTTGATGATCCTGTAGGTGCGCCGCGCCGAGGCGAGGTCGCCCGGGCCGACATGGCGCTGCATTGGCGTGCGATGGATGCCGAGCGCCAGCATGTCCTTCATCTGCTCGAACAGGTGCTCCTCGAATTCGCCGCCGGTGGTCGAATCGCAGACGATGCCGACCACATGACCGGCAGCGACCTGCGCTTCGGTCAGGTCGCGCACATGCCGGAAAATTCCTCCGACCGGTGAACGAAAGCAGTGGACGATCCTGAGCTTGTCCGCCACGTGGTGTCTGTCAGAACAGGCGTTCGCGGACGTAGACGGTATCTCCGGGCAGCAGCGGATCGGATGTGACCACGCGGCCGGTCATCACCTTGCCGTTGATGTCGCGGGTGATGTCGACGCTTTCCTGGTTGGCGCGGGGCGAAAAGCCGCCGGCAATGGCGATGGCCTTCTGCACGGTCAGGCCTGGCACGTAGGAATACTGGCCGGCAGCCCCCACTTCGCCCATGACGAAGATCGGCCGATAGCGATCGATCTCGACCGAGACGTCGGGGTCGCGCAGATAGCCTTGCCGCAATTTGTCGGCGATTTCCTTTTCCATCTGTTGCGCGGTGTGGCCACGCGCCGGAATGGCGCCGACGAGTGGGAAGGAGAGGTAGCCGGACTGGTCGACACTATAGGTGTTGGTCAGTCCGTCCTGTTCGAACACGGTCACGCGGATGCGGTCGCCGGCGCCGAGACGGTAGGGTTGGTCGAGGACCTCGTGGAAGGCTGCCGGCGTCGGCCGGTAGCTGGAGCAGCCGGCGAGCATCGATACGGCAAGCAGAGCGTGAAAGAAGGAAGCAGTGCTTTTCATGACCGGATACGTACCTTCGACTGGCCGCTGCGGCGTCGCAGCAAACATCTGGGATCGGGTTCGTTATCATCCTGTTAGGGTTAATGGCCGGTAAAGGAGCCGGCCGATACCGCTCGCGCCAGCAAGGGTTTTGCCATTTTTATCGATTTTCTTGGGCGCTCGCAGTAATCCCTAACGGAGTATTACCGCGATCTTAACGGCTGAGTTACCATAGTTGTTTACGGTGCATCCTGACCCAGTTTCGGAGTAGGGATGCATGTCCGTTCAGTCCGCGGCCGCAGATGTCGACGTTGACCTCAGGCAGCTCTTCGCCAGCCTGGCGAGGAACTGGCTGCGCATAGTGCTCTTCGTTCTGGTGGTGACGGGTCTGGCGTTTGCCTTCGCTTCGTTGGCGACCAAGCACTACAAGGCCCAGACGCAGGTGGAAATCGCCCCGCGTGAATCCGTCTACACCCGTCCGGCCGGCAGCAACAATGACGGCGACAAGCCGATCCTCGACGAGCAAGGGGTCGCCACCCAGGTCCAGATCATTTCGTCCAACGAAATCCTCAAGCAGGTGGCGCAGAAACTCAACCTGTCGCGACTGCCCGAATTCGACGAAGCGAGCAACATGTCGTACCTGAGCCGCGTGCTGGTCCTGCTTGGGCTGAGGAACGACCCGACGGATGTTCCTCTCGACGAGCGTGTCCTGAAGAAGATGCGCGAGAAGCTCAACGTCTTTGGCGTTGAAAAGACCCGCATCATCGCCATCGAGTTCTCCTCCGAGGATCCCAAGCTCGCCGCCGCCATCCCCGATGCCATCGCCGCTGCCTATATTGCCGGGCAGGGCGCGGCCAAGAGCGAATCGAACACCGCCGCCGCGGACTTTCTGGCGCCCGAAATCGCTGACCTGTCGAAACAGGTCAGGGATGCCGAGGCCAAGGTCGCGGCCTATCGCGGCCAATCCGGCCTGTTGATGGGCGGCAACAATGCCACCCTGGCCACCCAGCAGCTGGCCGAGTTGTCGACCGAATTGTCGCGGGTGCGGGCCAACCGCGCCGCGGCCGAAGGCACCGCCGACAACGTGCGCAAGGCGCTGCAGAATGGTGGCTCTCTGGATTCGCTGCCGGAAGTGCTGTCGTCCGACCTGATCCAGCGTTTGCGGGAGCGGCAGGTTGAGCTGCGCGCCACCATCGCAGACCTGTCGACGACGATGCTCGACAACCATCCGCGCGTTCGCGCCGCGAAGTCACAGCTCGCCGATCTCGACGCGCAGATCCGCAGCGAAGCCCAGAAGATCATGAAGGGCCTGGTGATGCAGGCCGATGCGGCCAAGGCGCGCGAAAGCCAGCTCATCTCCGACGTCAACCAACTGAAGGCAGCATCGGCACAGGCCGGCAACGAGCAGGTCGGTCTCGACGCGCTGCAGCGCGATGCCGCCGCCAAGCGCCAGCAGCTTGAGCTCTATCTGACCAACTACCGCGAGGCGGCTTCGCGTCAGGACCGCAACTATGTGCCGGTCGACGCCCGCGTCTCCTCACCGGCTTCGGTGCCCTCCGAGCCATACTTCCCCAAGGTCGGGCCGATCGTTGGCGCGGCTGCGGCTGCTTCGCTGCTGCTGGCGGCCATATTCACATTGCTCAGGGAACTCTTCTCGGGCCGCGCCATGCGCCCGGCCCCGGGCGCCCGTTTTGCGCCGATCGACGAAGTGGCGATGCCGCCCACTACTTACCAGGAGCAGGCAGCTCAGGAGCCATCCGTCCGCCTTGAGCCGGCCGTCGCCAGTGCCAATCATGATGCCGCCGGGGCGCAGTGGCCCGAAACGGTGCCGGAACCGGAGATGGTGGTGCAGTCGCAGCCCGTTGCCGAGCCTGTTGCCACAGCCGCGCCTGCCGCCAAAGTGGAGGCCGTATCAGTCGCCGAGCCGGAGCCTGCCGTAGAGGCCCAGCGGCCGCGCTCGGTGCTCGGCGAGATCGACATCGAGAAGGCTGCTGAAAAGCTGATCGCCAGCGGCGCCGCACGCGCCATATTCGTTTCGCCCGAAGGCGACGAGGCGGCCGCGTCGGCGATCCTGGTGGCACGCGAAGTGTCCGACGCCGGCCTGCGCGTCCTCCTGCTCGATCTGACCGCCTCGGGTGCGGCGTCGCGGCCGATGCTGGACAGCGGACTTTTTCCCGGCATCACTGATCTGCTCGCTTCGCAGGCACAGTTCAGCGACGTGATCCATGCCGATCTCTATTCCGACTGCCATGTGATTCCCGTCGGCACCGCCGATCCGGTTCGCGCCATGCGCGCCGCCGACCGGCTGCCGATCATCATGCAGTCGCTGACCACCGCCTATGATCTGGTGGTGGTCGAATGCGGGCCGGCCGATGCACAAGGCATCAGCCGGCTGGGCGGCCAGGCCACGGAAGTGTTCCTGTCCATGCTCGAGCCGGACGACGAAGTGACGAAGGCCGCGGTCAAGCTGATCGAGAGCGGCTACCCCGACCTGACGCTTGTGACGCCGCTTGGCCATGAGCCGCCAGGCACGCCGGGTCGGCGCTCCGCGGCCTGACGGCCGAGCCCTCGGCCTATCCCAGCTCCAGCGTCGTCACGCCGAATATTCTCTGGGCATCGAGCTTCGGCGGGGGCCCCTTGTACATGCGGGTGGTGCTGAAGGTCGGTGCGAAACCCGCTGCATCGAGCGCCGCGATGAAATCCACCTGGGTGGCCGGGACGTCGATATTCAGTTCGCCACCCTCGCATGCGGTTGCCAACTCCCCGAGCAAATCGAGTGCTGTCTGCACGTCGTCGGCGAAGAGCGGGCCGATCTTGAAGCCGCTGCGGCAGGATCGCGCCACCGCATAGCCGGCCGTTCCCCGCGATGTGATCGCCGCCAAGGCATGGTGAGGCGGCTGCAGCCAGCGCTGCAGGAAAGAGCGCCGGGGCGCGGGAAAGCAAAGCGCGTCATATCCGATGATGTCGGGTCCCGGTCGCGCACTCACCACGCGAGGCCGCCCGGCGCCGACGGGCGGGAACGCGGCGCGCCCGCTGTAGCGGATGGTCTCGTAAACCGGCTCGAACCCCTTGCTCCGATAGTTGGCCTGCTGCTCTTCGACGCCGTCGAGGCCGATGGTGCGCCCGGCCAGCCTGTCCATGCCCGCGGTCCACACCGCTTTGCCGTAGCCCTTGCCGCGCATGTCCGGACGGCAGATGTAGAGGCCGATGAAACCGAAATCCCGTCCATAGGCCACCGCCGAGATCGCGGCGACCATTTCGCTGCCGACAAAGGCACCGATGAAACCCTCCGGATCCGCCGCCTGGAACATTGCCGCATCTTCGAGGCCTGGGTTCCAGCCCTCCGCCGCCGCCCAGTCGATGAGAACTCCCAATTCCTGAAGGGACAGCGTGCGGATGGTCGGTTTCATGTGCTTACTCCGCGGCGACAGCTCCCGGCGAGAACGATTTCAGCACACCACGATAGGGCTTGGCCAGCGGGCTGGCATAGGCGCCGCGCTTCGATGTCGACAGGCCGAGCGCAATCAGCGCTTCGGCCTGCTTGATCGCGGCGCCGACACCGTCGATGACCGGCAGTCCGAAATCCACCTGCAACTGGTGGGCAAGATCCGCCATGCCGGCGCAGCCAAGCACGATGGCCTCGGCACGATCCTCTTCGACGGCCCGGGCGATCTCGTCGCGCAGCTTGCCAACCGCTCCTGATGCTGGATCCTCGAGCGCCAGCACCGGAATGTCGGCCGCCCGCACACGCGCCCGTCCCGCCATGCCGTAGCGCTGCACCAACCCCTCCACCGGCACGCGCGAGCGTTCGGTGGTGGTCACGACGGTGAAGCGTTGGGCGATGAAGGAGGCCATGCTGAGGGCGGCCTCGCAAATGCCGATGACGGGGATGCTTGCCATGGCGCGCGCGGCGTCGAGGCCGGTGTCGTCGAAACAGGCGATGATCGCCGCCCGGGCACCGCGGCGTTCGCCGGCGGCGATCTCCATCAAAAGGCCCGGCACGGCCAGAGCCTCGTCATAATAGCCCTCGATCGAGGCCGGTCCCGTCGACGAGGTGACGGCGACGATTTCGGTCGAGACGCCGGCGACTGCGCGCGCCGCCGCACCAATGGTCTCGGTCATGCTGGCCGTCGTGTTGGGGTTCACCACCAGAATCTGCACGGTCACGCTCTCGCCCGGCGGCGGCCGACATAGAGGATGGCGCCCAGCGTCGCCAGGATCACCAGGAAGGAGAACACGGTGGTCACCGTGCCCAGCGCGTAGAGCACCGGCGTCGTGACATTGGTGGTCATGCCATAGATCTCGAGCGGCAGCGTGTTGAAGGTTCCCGAAGTCATCAGCGTGCGGGCGAACTCGTCATAGGAAAGCGTGAAGCCGAACAGGCCGACGCCGATCAGGCTCGGCGCGATCATCGGCAGCACGACATGGATGAAGGTCTGCCAGGAGGTGGCGCCGAGATCGCGCGCGGCTTCCTCATAGGCCGGCGAGAAGCGGTTGAAGACGGCGAACATGATGAGCACGCCGAACGGCAAGGTCCAGGTCAGATGCGCGCCGAAGGCCGACGTATACCAGGCCGGGCGCAAGCCGACCTGCTGGAAGACCACGCCGATGCCGAGCGAAATGATGATGGAGGGCACGACGAGACTGGCGACCGCCAGATAGAACAGAGCGGTCGCGCCGCGAAATTTCTGCCGGAAGGCGAGCCCCGCCAGCAGCGACACGACGACGGTGACGATCATGACCACCAGGCCCAGCACCAGCGAGCGTTTGAAGCTGCCGCCGAAATCGCCGACCGCCTGGCGCTCGAACAGATTGGCGAACCAGTGCAGCGACACACCATTAAGTGGGAAGGTGAGGCCGCCGGTCTCGCCCTGGAAGGAGAGGATCAGGATCGCCGACAGCGGGCCGTAGAGGAACAGCACGAACAGCGCGAAGAAGGCGGCGAGCACGTAAAATTCGAGGGTGCGTTTTTCGTGGCTCACGTCAAAGCTCCCGGCGGATGTCGACGATGCGCAGGATGCCGGCGACCATTAGCAGCACCAGCACCAAAAGCACCACGGCGTTGGCGGCGGCGGCAGGATATTGCAGCAGCGACATCTGGTTCTTCATCATCAGCGCCACCGACGCGCTCTGGCCGCCCGACATCACCTGCACGGTGGAGAAGTCGGCCATGACCAGCGTGACGACGAAGATGGTGCCGATCGCCATGCCTGGCTTGGCCAGCGGGATGATGACGTTCCACAGCACCTGCCAGCCGGAGGCACCGGCGTCGCGCGCAGCCTCGACCAGCGAGCGGTCGATGCGCATCAGCGTGTTGAAGATCGGCGTCACCATGAACAACGTGTAGAGATGCACCATGGCCAGCACGACGGCGAATTCGGAATAGAGCAGCCATTCGATGGGCTTTGGCACAAGCCGCAGATGCACCAGCGTCGAGTTGATCAGCCCGTTGCGGCCGAGCACCGGGATCCACGAGATCATGCGGATGATGTTGGAGGTCAGGAACGGCACGGTGCAGACCAGGAACAGCACCATCTGCATGGCCGTCGTGCGGATGTGGAAGGCGAGGAAATAGGCAACCCAGAAGCCGATGAACAAGGTCAACGCCCAGACGATGGCCGCGAATTTGATGGTGTTGAGATAGGTCTTCCACGTGACCCACGAGCCCAGCACATCGGAATAGTTGGTGGTGAGAAAGTCAGGATACATGGCGGCGAAGTCGTAATCCCAGAAGGACACGACGACGATCATGATGATGGGCAAAAGCAGGAACGCGCCCAGGATCAGCGCCAGCGGAGCCGACTGCAGATAGGGCGTGACGGCACCGAGCGAAAAGCGGCGGCGTCGGACTGGTTTCGCCGCGGCGATGGCGGGGCGTTCGAGCGCGACTGTCATCTAGGTTCCTGAGCAGGTTCGCGATGCGGGCGGAGCGGCCTTTCCTTCTCCCCTTGTGGGAGAAGGTGGCCTCACGAAGTGAGGTCGGATGAGGGGTGTTCCAGGGAAAGCCGACGTCTCACTCCGCTGGAGCACCCCTCATCCGTCTCGGCGCTGCGCGCCGATCCACCTTCTCCCACAAGGGGAGAAGGCGGTGGCGCAGGCCCTTCCCTTACGCTGCAATGAACTCGTTCCAGCGCTTCACCATGTAGCGGTCCTCATCCATCACCGAGTTCCAGCAGGCGACCTTGCCCATGCGCTCCTCGAACGAGCCGCCATCGCGCACGGCGCCGGCCTTTTCCATGACGGTGCCGTCCGGCGCCTTGATCTCGCCCTTGGCCGGCTTGCCCTCGATCCAGTAGCCCCACTCGTCCTCGGTCATGAACTTCTTGGCCGAGACCATGTTGGCCGAGTAGTAGCCCTGGCGGTTCAGGTAGCCGCCGACCCAGCCTGACGTGTACCAGTTGATGTATTCATAGGCCGCGTCGAGCTCGGCGCCCTTGAGATGGGCGGCGAGGCCAAGGCCGCCGCCCCACGAACGGTAGCCTTCCTTGAGCGGCTGGAAGCGGCAAGGGATGCCCTTGGAGCGCACGGCGGCCACCGCCGGCGACCACATGGACTGGATGACCACTTCGCCCGACGCCATCAGATTGACGCTCTCGTCGAAGGACTTCCAGAAGGCGCGGAACTGGCCAGCCTGCTTAGCCTTGATCAGGAAGTCGATCGTCTTGTCGATCTCGTCCTTTGTCATGTTGCCCTTGTCGGCATATTTGATGTTGCCGGTGGCTTCCATGATCATGGCAGCGTCCATGATGCCGATGGACGGGATGTTGAGGATGGCGGTCTTGCCCTTGAAGGCCGGGTCCATGATGTCGGCCCAGGTTGTGATGTCGCGGCCGACAAGGTCGGGGCGGATGCCCAGCGTATCGGCGTTGTAGATGGTCGGCACCATGGTGAACCAGTTGGTCGGCGCCTTGGCGAAAGTCTTGGAGTCCTGCGCCTCGACATAGCCGACCGTATGCGGCGCCGTGCCCTGGGCAATCACGCTGTCGGGGGTGAGCTTGCCGGTTTTGAACAGCGGCACCAGTTCGTCGTAATATTTCAGCTTGCTGACATCCATCGGCTGCAGCACGCCGGTGGGGAACACCTTCTTGCAGATCCAGTATTCGATGTCGGCGATGTCGTAGCTGTCGGGCTGGGTCACGGCGCGCTGGGCGGCGGCGTCGGAATCGGTCGCCGTCATCTCCAGCGTGATGCCAAGGTCGGCCTTGCACTTGTCGGCAATGGCGTTGAGGTTCGACACACCGGTGCCGAACTGCCGCAGCGTGATGTTGGACTGCGCCCAGATGGTCGGGAAGCCGGTGATGACGCCCGAGCCGGCGGCGAGGCCGACGGCGGCGGCACCTGTCTTGAGCAGAGAGCGGCGCGAAATGCCAGTCTTGGTTTCTTTGGTGTTTGTCATGTCTATTCCCCTGTCTTGTTTTGCTTGGTTGGAGTCATGAATGAAGGCGGCCAAGGACGATCGCGTCTTGCGGGTCCCAGGCGAGCGGTACGGCGTCGCCAATGGCGACGGGTTTGGCGAAGAAGTCGGAATCGTCGACGATGACGGTGAAGTCGTCGATACCGGCACCGGTGACGGAAAGCTTCACCGTGGCGCCGCGGTACTCGATGTTGGCGACGATGCCGGTGAAGCCGAGGCCGGGCGAGGGCGCATCACCGATGCGCACATGGTCGGTGCGGATGGCGATGTCGATCGGCGCTCCCGCTTCCTGCGGTGCACCGCTGGCGGCGAGCGAGCCGCCGCCATTGACACCGAAAGTGACCATACCGTCCTGGCTGCCGGTGACCCGGCCGGAGATGACATTGTGGTCGCCCATGAAGCGCGCGACAAAGGCCGTGGCCGGCCGCTCGAACACGTCGCGCGGCGGCGCCGCCTGTTCGATGCGGCCGTCATTCATCACCACGATCAGGTCGGCGAGCGCCATCGCCTCCTCCTGGCTGTGGGTGACGTGAACGAAGGTGATGCCGAGCGAAGTCTGCAGCTTCTTCAGCTCGGCGCGCATGCGGATCTTCAGGAACGGATCGAGTGCCGAAAGCGGCTCGTCGAGCAGCAGCGCTTCCGGGTCGGTGATCAGCGCGCGGGCGAGCGCGACGCGCTGCTGCTGACCGCCGGAAAGCTGTGCCGGGCGGCGCGTCGCATAGGCCTCCATCTGCATCAGCTTCAGCATATCGAGCGCCTTGGCGCGGCGCTCACTCTTGTCGACGCCCTTCATCTTCAGGCTGAAGGCGACATTGTCGATGAGGTCGAGATGCGGAAACAGCGCGTAGGACTGGAACATCATCGCCGTGCCGCGCTTGGCCGGCGGCAGGTCGGTGACGACGGTGTTGCCGAGGCGGACATCGCCGGACGAGATGCTCTCATGGCCGGCGATCATGCGCAGTGTCGAGGTCTTGCCGCAGCCTGAAGGGCCGAGCAGGCAGCAATAGGTGCCTGCCGGTATCTTCAGGCTGATGTCCTCGACGGCGGTCGTCGTGCCATAGATTTTCGAAACAGACACGATGTCGATCTCGGCGGCTTTGGACATTCAGGCTTCCCCGTTTGGTCGCATTAACCAAAGCATCATGCGTGCCAATCTCGGGATGAACGGCCAAGTATTTGAATTGGCCGTGAAATCCTGATTCCTGCCTGCCGCTCACTGAACGGGCTGGCTTGTGCATTGCACAAATTATGGGCGATTGTCAGCGATCTGCACAAAAATCGTATGCAATCTTTTTTGCCTTCGTATCCACTTTGCCTCTCGTGCTCGCGTCACGAGTCGCGTTAGAAAGGGCGGAAAGAATTTCCATCATGAACATCGCCGACCAGATCTATTCTGCCACCGACAGCGCCACGCAGGACCGCGCCCAGGCGATCCGCGACCAGCTGCGCGACGCCATTGTCGACCGCCGACTGGCGCCGGGCACCAAACTGTCCGAAGGCGAGGTCGGCACGCTGTTCGACGTGTCGCGCACCGTCGCCCGCGCGGCCTTGCAGATGCTGTCCTTTGAAGGCCTGGTGCGCACGGAGCGCAACCGCGGCGCTTTCGTCGCCAACCCGTCGCCCGAGGAGGCACGCCAGGTGTTCGCCTCGCGCCGGCTGATCGAACCAGGCATCGCCATCGCCGCCTGCGCGCGCGTCACCGCAGCCCATATCGTCGCCTTCAAGGCGCAGCTCGACGAGGAGGGCCGTTTCATTGCCGAGCGCGGCCCGAATGCGCGGCGCTCCGAGATCAAGGCATCAGGCGATTTCCATCTGCTGCTGGCATCTGTCGCCGGCAATGCCATCCTGCAGCGCTTCATGGAGGAGCTGGTGGCGCGCTCGTCGCTGGTCATCGCGCTTTATGGGCGCTCTGGCGTGTCAGCCTGCGGGCACAGCGAGCATACGGAAATTGTCGGCGCGCTGGAAAGCAGCGATTGCGAACGGGCCAGCCAACTGATGCTGCACCACATCGATCATATCGAGGCCGATCTCGATCTGCGCGTCAGGGCCGGCCCTGCGCTCAAGGAAGCTCTCAATTTTTGAGAGTTAGCTCTCGTCCTCGCCAGCCGTGGGCGCTGCCTGTCCGGCGGCCTTGCGGCGCAGCATCTTGGTTAGCTTCCAGATCGTCGGGCTGTTCTTGACGAAGGCCTTCAGCCGCGCGCCCTGGCGAAGCGTCTGCGCCAGGGCGCGACCCTTCAGCGTCAGCGGGACCAGCACCTCGAAATGCCGGGTTTCGATATCGCACCACTGCCGCTTGTAGGGCTCGTCGCCGACGGAGAAATCATAGACGGCAAAACCGGTCTCACAGGCTTCCTGGATGTTGTCGAAGAACAGGAAATCGCCGGGACTGCTGTGCGCGAGATCGTCCTCGGCGATCGCGCCGAACTCGCAGATCAGGCGCTTGCCGGAACGGCTCGACCCGGTGACGGCGCGCAGCTTGCCGGCAACCTCCAGCCCGTGCAGCACGAAAGACGGCTTGTCCTCGGCCAGGGCCTGCGTGAACAGCCCCCGGAAGAAGGCGCGTGTCCGGTCGTCGCCGAAGACATTGGCAATGCCCATCTTGCGAAAGCGATGCTCCTTCATCTCGAAGAAGGCGTCGAGCTGCCTGTCCACCTCGTCCGGTGTGAGCGCCTCGATGCGCCTGTGGCTGCCGACGGCCTCGAATTTGCGTGTCTGCGACCGATGCTTCTTGCGTTTGCGCTTGCCGCTGGCGCGCAGCAGCAACGCATCGAAGCCACCGGCAAGGTCGACGGCCAGCGAAAGATTGGGGCTGGCGAAATGATCGAGCGATGCGAGCGGATTGGCGATGCCGTCGAGATCGGGCAGCAATCGCTCCAGCGTGATGAGATCGATGTCAGGACGGGCCTTGGCGATGGCCGCAAAAACCGAGCGGACGGTCGCTGTATCCGCCCCGGCCAGCCATTGCGGGTCGGCGGCGGCGAAATTGCCATTGGCGTGGCGGCCGCCCATGAAACGGGCGACCCGGAACGGACCTTGGCTGACGACCTCAAGCGCCAGCGCGAAGGCCGGTTTGCCTTCAAGTGAGAGCGTCGCCACGACAAGATCGGGCTTGAGCTGCGCGCCCCAGTTCAGGATCCAGGTCGCGCCCTGTGCTGGCGCATGGAGCGCCGAGCGGCAAAACCCCGCATAGGCCGCCAGCCCTTCGGCGCCCACGACGGAAACCGACAACCCCTCGCCATCCTTCGGCAGGGCGCGTGGCGACGCCTCGGTCGCCGCGAGCCGATTGCCGTCAAATGACGCCATTGCGTCAACCATACCTCAATCCTTAAGGCGTATTGATCCCGATTTGGGGGGCGCTCAGGCGTATTCCGTGCTTGGATCAGCCTAGGCGCAAAAGGTGAATGAATGATCGACGGTGGGGAGGCAATCCGGAAGCTGGCGCTCAACGTCGCGCGCTATACCGGCCTCGCACCGCTGGCCAGGCCGTTTGTCGGCGGCATCGGCGCCATCCTGATGCTGCACCGCGTGACGGCGACACCAGAGAAGCCAAACAGCGTCAACCGCCACCTCAACATTGCGCCCAGTTTCCTTGACGCCGTCATCGCCGACATGAAGGCGGACGGCTATGCCTTCGTTTCGATGGACGAAGCCGTGGAGCGCATCAAGGCCGGCGGCAAGGGCGGCCGGTTCGCCACCATCACCGCCGACGATGCCTATCGAGACAACATGACCGAGGCCCTGCCGGTGCTGGAAAAGCACGGAGCGCCGATCACCATCTACGTCGCGCCGGGGTTGATCGACGGCACCGCCGATCTGTGGTGGGATGTGGCCGAGGACATCGTCAATGCGTGCGACCGCCTGACCTTGGCGACCTCGAACGGTCCGGCGGTGATCGATTGCGCGACCCCCGCCAGGAAGGGCCAGGCGATAACCCGGCTGCATGCCTATCTCGCCACCGAGGTTCGCGAGGAAGATCTGCGCACCGTGCTGCGCGATCTGGCCAGCTCAAATGGCGTCGACGCGGACGCCTCGCGCCTGCGGACCCTGATGAACTGGGATGAGATCCGCAGTGTCGCTGCCCATCCGCTGGTGACGATCGGCGCGCATACGATCAACCACAGCAACCTGAAGCGGCTTTCCGAGGCCGATGCGCGGCACGAGATCGGGGCCGTGAGGGACATGTTGCGGGCCGAACTCGGCAGCGAACCCAGCCATTTCGCCTATCCCTATGGCTATCCCAGCGCCGTCGGCTGCCGCGAAGTCGGCTTTGCCCGCGACGCCGGCTATGTCTCCGCCGTGACGACCCGCCATGGCGTGCTGCGCGCCGAACATGCCGGCTTCCTGCATGCCTTGCCGCGCATTTCAATCAATGGCCGCTACCAGAACCTTGCCCACATCCGCACCATGCTGTCGGGCGTGACGACGCCGCTCGCCAATGCCGGCAAGATGCTCGTCACCATCTGATCGACGGGCACGCTCAGCGCTTCGCCCGCGGCTCCAGCATCAGCCACTTGATGATGCCCATCGCCGGCAGCACCCAGAGCAGGCCGCTGAACAGGAAGAACAGGAACTGCACCAACGCGCCCGATTCCGACAGCCGCGCGACCGCGAAGATCGATGCGACCAGCGCATAGATGATGACCAGTGCCACCAGCAGGAACATTCCGATCAGCTTTTTCAGGCGAATGGGCATGGTATGGTCTCGTTGATGGCTATCGCTTAGGCCGAACGCAAGACGCACGCAACCCGCGACATCAGGCGCGACGGCGTGCCGCGCTGCATGGTCTTGCCAGCACGGATGTGATGGTTCACCAATCCGCCACTTCAACCGGACGGGACAAGATCATGGCTGCCCTATCAGCCGCGGCGCCATATGTCGCCCGCGACCGCGACCTGCGCAACCGGGCGCTCGTGCGCGGCTGGCTTTATGTCGTGGTGCTGGTGCTGTTTGCGCTGGTGCTGGTCGGCGGCGCCACGCGGTTGACCGAATCCGGCCTGTCGATCACCGAATGGCAACCCATCCACGGCGTCATCCCGCCGCTCAACGACGCCGAGTGGCAAGAGGAATTCCAGCGCTACCAACAGATTCCGCAATATACCGAGCTCAACAAGGGCATGACCATCGAGGCGTTCAAGTCGATCTTCTGGTGGGAGTGGGCGCACCGTATCCTGGCGCGTAGCGTCGGCCTGGTCTTTGCCCTGCCGTTGCTGGTCTTCTGGGCAACACGCCGCATCGAGCGTGGCCTGGGGCCAAAGCTGGTCGGCATTCTGCTTCTCGGCGGCCTGCAGGGCGCCATCGGCTGGTGGATGGTGGCTTCCGGCCTGGTCGACCGAGTTTCCGTCAGCCAGTACCGGTTGGCGACTCATTTGACGCTGGCGGCGCTGATCTTCACCGCCACCATGGTGGTGGCTCGTGGGCTGGCGCCGCATTCGGAGCCCGCCGCCGATCGCTCGACGCAGCGCCTGGCCGGCTTCATCGTGCTTCTGGCGCTGATCCAGATCTACCTCGGCGGGCTGGTCGCCGGGCTCGACGCCGGTCTGAGCTACAACACCTGGCCGCTGATGGACGGCAAGATCATCCCCGGCGATCTGCTGATCCTCGAGCCGGCATGGCGCAATTTCTTCGAGAGCCCGAAGACGGTGCAGTTCGTCCACCGGCTCGGCGCCTATACGGTCTTCGCCGTCGCGCTCTGGCACATGATCGCCACGCATCGGCGCCTGCCCGGCTCAACCCATGCCCGCCGCGCGACGCTGTTGTTCCTGCTGGTGCTGGTGCAGGCCTCGATCGGTATCGGCACGCTGCTGATGCATGTGCCGCTGCATATGGCGCTCACCCATCAGGGCTTTGCACTGATCGTCCTGGGCTTTGCCGCCGCACATTGGCGCGGTACCAAGGGTGCTTACCCCTTGCCGCACCAGATCGCGCTCAGGGCCTGATCCCTAGAGCAATTCCAGGAAAAGTGTGAAGCGGTTTTCCGTCCGGAATTGCGTCAAAACAAAGAGTTAGAGCAGTTAGCCGTTTCCATGAAACGGTGAACTGCTCGAGCCTATCGGCCCGTCACATCCAGAATTCGTTGGACTGCGTGGTTTTCTCGCCGTCGAATTCGGCCTGACGCACAGCGGCGGCGGACGGCGTTGATTGGCTTTGGGCGGCTTTCGCTGCCTTGTCGGCGTCGGCGGCTCTGAGCGCGTCAAGCTTGGCCTGGGCGACGGCGATATCCTGCCGCACCTGGGCGGCCTTGACCTCATCCGTGATCGCCTTGGCCTGGTCTTCCAGCTCCTGGATCTGCTTTTCGAGCGCGGCCTCCTGGGCGGCATTGCTCGAGGAACTGGACGAGGAATATCGGGCTGCGGAGGAGGAGCCCGAGATCGCGCTGACCATGAGAAATCCTTGGGTGGGAGCCAAGGCTCATCGGTAGCCGATCATGGTGAATAAGTGTTTACCAATATCCTCGCTTGATCAGAAATCCGCCCGCATCGCCCGGATCGCCTCGGCGATCGACAATTCGCGGTTCTCCTCGACCGTATTGTGGTCCTCGTGGTGCCAGGCCGCGGACAGGCAGCCATAGGCGATGGCATGGTCCAGTATCGCTGCCGGTGACTGCCCCAGCGTCTTGGCAAAAACTTCGGCCATATGCGCGATCCGCACGGGATCGAGGCAAAGCGCGTCGCGGTCGAGCGGGTTGTAGAACATGTTGGCGGCATCGAAGCCGGGATCGCCGAGCACGCCTTTCGGATCGATCACCAGCCACCCACGCGGTCCGTGCAGGATGTTGTCATGGTGGAGATCGCCATGCAGCGGCCGGATGTCATGCGAGTTGGACAGCAGCCGATCGGCGATTGCCGCGGCCTCGACATAGAGGCTGGCATCACCGGTGGCCCGATCGGTTGCGGCTTTCCTGAACAGGCTGACGTACCGCTCCCTGAGCGGCTGAAGTTCGGGCGGGTAGGGATGTTGCGACGACGAAAACAGCTTCGCCATCACCTCAGCCGCGATCGCGGTCGCCGCGTTGTCGCCCTGTTCGTCGAGAACCCGCGTAAGCAGTGTTTCGCCGGCATATTCGAGCAGCATCGAGTGGCCGTCGCGGCCAAGCAGGCGCACCGCGCCTTCACCGCGCCGCCAGGCGAGAAAATGCTCGCCGCGCAGCTCATCGGCGACATCGTCGAAAGGCTTTAGCGCCTTGACGACAGCCGGCGAGCCGTCCTCGCGAACAACCTTCCAGATGCGGCTCGAAAACGTCTCGGCAATGAGTTCGGGCGCGCTGATTTTCCAGCGCGCCGGGAAGGCTGGTGCGTCCATCAAAGGCCGAGCATCAGGTCCATGTTCTGGACGGCTGCGCCCGAGGCACCCTTGCCGAGATTGTCGTAGACTGCCAGCAGCAGCGCCTGCGCGCGCTTGTCGTTGGCAAAGACATAGACCTTCATGCGGTTGGTGCCGTTGTAGATCTCGGGATCGATCTCCGGCATGCGCTCCAGATGGACGTAGGGCGCCACTTCGACCACGCCGCCCTTGATCGCGGCGAAATGGTCGGCAATGGCGGCATGCAACTCCGCACCCGTCGGCACATGGTCGAGGCTGCCAAGCTGTAGCGGCACCACGGTGATCATGCCTTGCGCGAAATTGCCGACCGCCGGCTGCATGATCGGGTCATGCGACAGTTTTGCATAGGCCCGCAACTCCGGCACATGCTTGTGCTGTAGGGTCAGGCCATAGGGCAGGAACTCCGAGGCGTCCTCGCCCTTGGCGACATAATCCTCGATCATCGGGCGTCCGCCGCCGGAATAGCCCGAAATGCCGTTGACCGCGATCGGGAAATCGGCGGGCAGCAGGCCTGATGTGACCAGGGGCCTGAGCGTTGCGATCGGTCCCTGCGGCCAGCAGCCGGGATTGGCGACGCGCTTGGCCGTAGCGATCGCCTTGGCCTGATCCTTGTCCATCTCGGCGAAGCCATAGGCCCAGCCTTCGGCGACGCGATGCGCGGTCGACGCATCGATGACCTTGGTGGTGTCGTTGGCGATCAGCGAAACGCTCTCCTTTGCCGCATCGTCCGGCAGGCACAGGATCGCGATATCGGCGGCATTGAGGAATTCGGCGCGCGCCGCCGTTTCCTTGCGGCGCTCGGTGGGAATGGAAATGATCTCCAGGTCGCCACGCTCGGCAAGCAGCGCCCGGATCTGCAGGCCGGTGGTGCCGTGCTCGCCGTCGATGAAGATTTTCGGTTTCATGACCTGATCAAATTCCCTGATATTCCAAGATTATATGCCGTTACCATGATTTACCGCGGCACCATTGTGATTGCCGTTGTTCATCTCTTCCTGCCGCGCCTTTCGCTCAGCCAGCAGGCCGAGATACTGCATGGCCACCATCGAGCCTGCGATCGCCGTTATATCGGCGTGATCGTAGGCCGGCGCAACCTCTACGACGTCGGCGCCGACAATGTCGACCTGATTGAGTTGGCGCAGCGTCGACAGGATTTTTGCCGAGGACGGGCCGCCGGCCACCGGCGTACCGGTTCCCGGCGCATAGGCCGGGTCGAGGCAGTCGATGTCGAAGGTCACATACGTCTTCTTGCCGCCGGTGCGGTCGACGATGGCGTAGGCGATGTCGGACGCGCGCATCTCCTCGATTTCGTGGCCGTAGAGGATCTTGATGCCGAACGTGTCGGGCGCGTGCGTGCGGATGCCGATCTGGATCGAACGGTCGGGATCGATGATGCCTTCCTTCACCGCGCGGCCGACAAAGGATCCGTGGTCGATGCGCTTGCCGTCATCCTCCCAGGTGTCCTGATGCGCGTCGAACTGCACCAAAGAGAGCGGTCCGTGGATCGCGGCATGCGCCTTGAGCAGCGGCCAAGTGACGAAATGGTCGCCGCCGAGCGTCAGAAGAAAGGCGCCTGATTTCAGAATCTTGGCCGCCTCGCGCTCGATCGTGCCGGGCGTCTTCTGATGGTTGCCCGAGTCGAGCAGGCAATCGCCATAGTCGACCACCGCGAGGTGCTCGAACAGATCGCGCGAGAACGGGTATTGCGGGTCATTGTCGAGGATCGCCGAGGCGCGGCGAATCGCTTGCGGCCCGAATCGGGCGCCCGGCCGGTTGGTGACGGCGGCGTCGAAGGGGATGCCCCACACCACCGCGTCCGCGCCCTTCACGTCCTTGGTGTATTTGCGCCGCATGAACGACAGCGCGCCGGAATAGGTCGGCTCAAGGGCGCCGCCCGTTTTGGAGCGGGCGGTGAAGGCATGGTCGATGTTTTTGGTCGCCATTACTGGTCCTCGTTTTCATCGGGGTGCAACAACTACAGAACCGGCATGGAAGATGCCAGTCACAGCTTGGGGAGACGAAACGGCGCCACCCGGGTGCCACGGCAAGACAGGATTTGTACCATCATGACGCAGGCCGCGTTTATTAATCCGTCCCATGCCATGGTGTCGACCCATGCCGGCACGATAGCAGGCGAGCGCTTCCAGGTTCTCGATTCGTGGCGCGGCATCTGCGCGCTTCTCGTAGCGCTGTTTCATTTCCCGACCGCTTCCGCGATCTCGCAGAGCGCCTTCATCGGTTCGTCCTATCTTTTCGTCGACTTCTTCTTCGTCCTTTCCGGCTTCGTCATCGCCAGCAGCTACGGTGATCGGTTCAGCCAGCCGGCAGAGGTCGCCCGCTTCGCCTTGGTGCGTTTCGGCCGCATCTACCCGCTGCATCTCATCATGCTCGCGGCCTTTGCCGGGTTCGAGCTGCTGCGGCTGATGCTGCCGCAACTGCATGGCACCGGCGCTGCGCCCTTCACCGGCGGTTTCGATTTGAAGAGCCTGCTTGCCAACCTGCTTCTGCTGCAAGGGATGGGCTTCGAGGATCATCTGACCTGGAATGCGCCAAGCTGGAGCATTTCGGCGGAGTTCTTCGCCTATCTGCTGTTCGCGGGCGTGGTCTTCGTCGCCGGCGCGCGTGCCTGGATATGGTTCGTCGCCGCCGCCGTCACCGCGCCGCTGTTCCTGCTTGGCTTCTCCACGCATCATATGGACGTGTCCTACGATTTCGGCTTCATCCGCTGCCTCTACGGCTTCTCGCTCGGCGCCCTGCTGGCCTGGTTTCAGCATGATTCCATTGCAGGGGCGCGACAGCTCCTCGCCAGGAGCGGCCCGCGGCTGAGCTGGACCCTTGCCGAAACCATCATGGTGGCGGTCATCGTCCTCTTCGTCTCACTGGCGGGCGGCAATGATTTCGGCATCGCCGCACCCCTGGTGTTCGCGCTGGCGCTGTTTCTCTTTGCCCATGAAGGCGGCTGGATTTCCGCCTTGCTGCGGGCGCCTTTCATGCTGACGCTCGGCGCGTTGTCCTACTCGATCTACATGGTCCACATCTTCGTCCAGGCACGCCTGGTCAACGTTGCCGGGCTCGTCGAGCGCAAGCTCGGCCTGGGCCTTGTCGGCGACATCGTGCTGCGCGGCGAGCCGGCGACGGGCTTCGGCACCGGCTGGACCGGAACCGTGGCAATCGTCGTCATGCTCGTCGCCACCATCGCAGCCTCATGGATCACCTGGCGGCTGGTGGAGATGCCGGCCATGGCCTGGTTCCGCCGGCTGTCGAAGCGCATCTGACGCGGGCATCTTGCGAAGCCGCTAGCCGGCTTCGTTCACCCAGGTGTCACGGGCATCGCCTATTCGGGCTTCGATCCGGCAAGGAGCGATTCTCGATGCGGACAATCTGGCTGAGCCTTCTGCTTTCCACGGCACTTGCGGTCGCCTCCGGTCAGGCCTTGGCCAGCGAAAGCCGCGCCAGGCAGATCCTCGACCGCTTCGAACATGCCAATCAATGGCGCGACCATGTCATGGTGGCCGCGCATCGGGCCGGCAGCATGCAGGCCGGCAAGACGCTCTACGCGGAAAATTCGCTTGCCGCCGTCGAAGGCTCGATTGCCATGGGCGCCGAGATCGTCGAGGTCGACATCAGGCGCTCGAAGGACGGCGAGCTGGTCGTCATGCATGACAGCTGGCTCGACCGCACCACGACCTGCAAGGGCGAGGTGGTCAAATACACGCTGGCCGAACTCAGGACATGCCGGCTGGTAATCGAGGGCACCCGCGCCGTCACCGACGAGAGGGTTTCGACGCTGCGCGAGATGTTGATGGCAACCAGGGACAGGATCCTCATCAACCTCGACAACAAGCTCGATGTCGGCGATCTGCCAGGCATGATCGCGGCGGCGCGCGATCTCGGCATGGCCGACCAGGTCATCGTCAAGGAGAACCTCTGGAACCAGAGCAGGATCACCACGGTGAAGGCGGCCATGGCTGCCATCGGCGGCGGCTTCCAGTTCATGCCGATCATCGCCGATGACGCTGTACACGATGCCGGTTTCGCTGAAACGGTCGACCACGCCTTCTCGCCACGCGCGATCGAACTGATCAACTGGCGGGCGGGCGCCGAGATGCTGACCGAAACCGGTGGACCGCTGTTCAGCGCACGCATGCGCGCGGCCGCTGTTCGGGGCAACTGGCACATCTGGGCCGACACCTACGCCATCGTCAACAAGCCGGGCGGCTTCCTCGCCGGCGGCCGTGGCGACGAACTGGCGGTGCAGGCCAGCCTGCCGCGCGAAGCCTGGGGGTTCTGGGCCGACCGCGGCGCCACCATCATCCAGACCGACGAGCCGAAGGCGGCAATCAACTGGCTGTCGGCGAACGGCTATCGCGTGCCTTATGCCGGGACGGGCGAACGCATCGAGCCCGCCGCGACCTCCAGCATCAATTGAGCCAGAGCTCCGAGCGCATGGTGCTTTTCAACAGCGACGATCCGGACGCACTTGTAAGGCGCCGCACGCATCAAGCGGCCTTTCGCCCCTTGATCGCCGTCGACCAGGCGTGAATCGTGATCGCTCCCGTGGCGCTTGCCGGCAGTCTGTCCTTTAGTCGGCGTCTCAGCTCCGCGCTCTCCGCATCCGACAGCTTCCCGGCGATTCCGCTCGGGCTGCTCACGACCATGGATAGCCAATAATCGTCGAAGTCGGCGAAGGTGCGTTCGACGACAAGCTCGCGCGTCTCGACATCGCGGATGCCGAGCTCCGCCCAAAGCGCCTTCAGCGCCGCGAAACGCGAGACCTCCGCGCTCGGCGGACGTGCGGCCGGTTTGCCCATCGCGTCCATCTCCTCCCACAAATGCTGCGTAGGGGTGCCGCCGCGCATGACGTCCCAGGTGTAGGACGCGACAATGCCGCCGGGCTTGGTGACGCGGAGCATTTCCGAGGCGCCCTTGCGCGGGTCGGGGACGAAGAACAGCACCAGCGCCATCACCGCGACGTCGAAGCGGTTGGCGTCATAGGGAAGGGCCATCGCATCGCCAATCGACAGCTCGACCTGCTTTGCCGAGATTCTTTGCCGAGCAGTCGCAATCTGCGCGTCGGAGGGATCGATCGCGCAAACGGACGAAGGGGCGGACTTCGCTAGAATGAGCTCAGTGAACGCGCCGTTGCCGGCACCGACATCAACCCAGGCCCGTCCGGAGTCCGGCGCCAGCCAGTCGAGGAACAAAGCCCCGGCGGATCGGCTCCAGGGAGCCATGAAGCGCTCGTAAGCCGCGCCGTCGGTGAATTTGATCGGTTCGGGTGACGACATCTGAGATCTCCCCTAAGAATTACCTATCCAGATATCCTTTGGACCGAAAAGGCCGGTCCCTGTTTCGTAGCATGGTGCCGCGCCGCCCGCGACGGGCCGCGGCAAATTTGCCGAACCTGACATTTTCCGGATGTGCAACACGGCTTGCATCTATCGCGACGCAAATCATTCCGCCGGATAGGATGCGCGCAATGCAAAAAGGCCGCCCGGAGGCGGCCTTTTCGATTGTCTGAAGTTTCGTAGCGCTTAGCGCTTCGAGAACTGGAAGCTGCGGCGGGCCTTTGCCTTGCCGTACTTCTTCCGCTCGACGACGCGGCTGTCGCGGGTCAGGAAACCGCCCTTCTTGAGCACGGCGCGCAATGCCGGCTCGTAGTAGGTCAGCGCCTTGGAGATGCCGTGACGAACAGCACCGGCCTGGCCGGAGAGGCCACCGCCGACGACAGTGGCGACGATGTCGTACTGGCCCGAACGGTTGGAAGCGATGATCGGCTGGTTGAGGATCATCTGCAGGACCGGACGCGCGAAATAGGTCGCGAATTCCTTGTCATTGACGACGATCTTGCCGGAACCCGGCTTCACCCAGACGCGCGCGATGGCGTTCTTGCGCTTGCCGGTGGCATAGGCGCGGCCCGACTTGTCGAGCTTCTGGACGTGGACGGGGGCTGCCGGCTGGGTGTTGGTATTGCCCGTGGCGGCGCCCAGTTCTGCGAGCGAGGAAAGCTCAGCCATCTTATGCGACCTTCTTGTTCTTGGAATTCAGCTTGGCCACGTCGAGGACTTCTGGCTGCTGGGCGACATGCGGATGCTCTGCGCCTGCATAGACGCGCAGGTTCTTCATCTGGCGACGGCCGAGCGGGCCACGCGGGACCATGCGCTCAACGGCCTTCTCGACGACACGCTCGGGGAAACGGCCTTCGAGCAGCTGGCGCGCGGTGCGCTCCTTGATGCCGCCGGGGTGGCCGGTGTGCCAGTAATAGACCTTGTCGGTGAACTTCTTGCCGGTGAACACCACCTTGTCGGCATTGATGACGATGACATTGTCGCCATCGTCGACATGCGGGGTGAAGGTCGGCTTGTGCTTGCCGCGAAGATGATTGGCGATGACAGTGGCGAGACGACCAACGACGAGACCTTCGGCGTCGATCAGGATCCACTTCTTCACCACATCCGCAGGCTTCTGCGAAAAGGTTGTCATGTTTTCTGCTCTCGGTTCTGACCTTCACGGGGAAGGCGTTTCTTGTTGCTTGGATTGGCGATAAGCGCTTGCCCGCCGCCAATAACAAAACGGCGGCCTTTGCGGGCCGCTGCTTCGTGAGGGCTTATAGGCGAGGGGGCTTTGCGCGTCAAGCCGACCGAAAAGTCATCAAGCGAAGAAATATTAGCAAAAACAATTAGTTAGGTAAAAGGTATTATTTTACCACATCGCTGCTTCGCTTCGGCGGGATCGAATAGGTGCCCGTGGCGTGCGCGATCGTCTGTCCCTCAGGACCGGCGACGATGTCGATGTCGAACACCATCAGGCTCTTTCCCAGCTTCAGGATGCGGCAATGGCCATCGATCGGCCCGGCCTCGGCCTTGCGCACGAAGTTGATGTCGAGGTTGACCGTGACGGACAGCGCATCGGGCCCGGCATGCGAGAGCACGCAGACATAGCCGCCAATGTCGGCCAGCGTGAACAGCGACGGGCCGGACACGGTTCCGCCCGGACGCAAATGCCGCTCGCCGGCATTGAGCCGCACGGTGCAGCCGCCCGGGAAAACGTTGATCGCCTCGTAATATTTGAACTGCTCGTTGAGTTGCGGATAGACGGTTTCCATCAGCACATTGACTTGTGCCGCGGTCAGCACCGGTTTGAGATTGGTCTGGGCGGGCATGTCGGTCTCTCATTCTGCGCCAGCCCTGTATGAGCGCGGCAGGGCGTTCCTGGCAACACCTTCGATCCCCTGGCGCAAGCGATGGGTGTTGGATGAAAGCCGATCCGATATTAGATAGTCTGCCAGCCCGACCGGAATCGTGGAGACCCTAGCCATGGCCGAAATCCTTGCCATCAAGCCTGCTCCTGTTGAAGGTCCGGTTGTCGCACAACTGGACAAGGGCGTGCTGCGTCTCACGCTCGCCAATCCCCCCGCCAACGCTCTGTCGCTGGCGGTGATGGCGGCGCTGACGGCGGAACTCGACCGCGCCAAGGCCGACAAGGCCGTTCGCGTCATCATCCTGTCGGCGGCCGGCAAGGTGTTCTGCGCCGGCCATGATCTCAAGGAAATGACCGCGCGTCGCGCCGACGCCGATCGCGGCAAGGCCTTCTTCGAAGAGACGTTTGCCGCTTGTGCCCAGTTGATGCAGGCGATCGTGCGCCATCCCTTGCCTGTCATCGCCGAAGTCGATGGCCTGGCCACCGCTGCCGGCTTGCAGCTTGTCGCCAGCTGCGACCTGGCGATCGCTTCGCATGAGGCGACCTTCTGCACACCGGGCGTCAACATCGGCCTGTTCTGCTCGACGCCGATGGTGGCGCTCTCGCGCAACGTCTCGCGCAAGCAGGCGATGGAGATGCTTTTGACCGGTGAAACGATCGACGCGGCAACGGCCAAGGACTTCGGCCTGGTCAATCGGGTCGTACCGCGCGAATACCTGAATCAGATCGTCACCAAATACGCGCAAACCATTGCTTCCAAATCATCTTTGGTGGTCAAGACCGGCAAGGAGGCCTTTTACGCGCAGGCCGAAATGGGGCTGGCGGACGCCTATGCCTATACCGGCCGCATCATGGTCGAGAACATGCTGGCGCGCGACGCGGAAGAAGGCATCGGCGCCTTTATCGGCAAGCGCAAGCCGGAATGGACGGACGAGTAACCTTGGAACCGCGCATCTCCATCATCACGATCGCGACGGACGATCTCGATCGCGCGGTGCGTTTCTACGAGGCGATGGGCCTGAAACGGCATGCCGGCATCACCGACGGCGTCGCCTTCTTCCAGATGGGTGGCGCCATTCTCGGCCTGTTTCCACGCAAGAGCGCCGAAGAGGATTCCGGCATCACCTTCGCCAAGGCGCCGTCCGCCGTCTATCTCGCCTACAACACCCGCTCCGATGCCGAAGTCGACGAGGTGCTGGCGATGGCCGAGAAAGCCGGCGGCCGCATCGTCAAGCCGGCCGGTCGCGCCTTCTGGGGTGGCTGGTACGGCTATTTCGCCGATGCCGACGGCCATGTCTGGGAAGTGGCGCACAATCCGGCCTTTCCGATCGCGGAAGACGGCACGATTTCGCTGCCTGATTGATGTTGACCAGGTGATGGCCTACCGCAAGCAGCTGACGCGGCTCAGGGCCCCCTATCTCAAGCGCATCCTGCTTGAACCGACGCGAGTCGAGGACTGGGAAAAATACCCCTGGAACCTGCCACTGTTTCGCGGCCACGAATTCGAACTCGAATTCACCACGCCGATCACCATCATCGTCGGTGAGAACGGCACCGGCAAATCCACGCTTCTTGAGGCGATCGGCGCGCTGGCCGGCTACGACGAGGCCGGTGGCGGCAAAGGCTATCGCCCAGTCGACCACTCCGGCGCCATCGACAAGAGCGGCGCTGCGCTGGCAGACACATTCCGGGGTCACTGGCTGCCAAAAGTCACTGCCGGCTGGTTCTTTCGCGCCGAATCCTTCTACTCGGTCGCTCGTTACCTCGATCAGGCGGCGCTGACGTCTGGTGGGGCTCCGCCGGATTTCCTGTCCTGGTCGCATGGCGAAGGCTTTATCCGTTTCTTCGAGGAACGCTGCCGCAGGCAAGGCATCTACATCCTCGATGAGCCGGAAAGCGCGCTGTCTCCATCGCGCCAGATCGAATTGCTGAAGATGCTGCGGCGCATGGACCAGTCGGGCACCGCGCAGGTGATCATGGCGACGCACTCACCGCTGTTGATGGCTTGTCCCGGTGCGCGGCTGTTCCGCATCAGCCGGTTCGGGCTCGAGCCCGCCGACTTCCGGGATACGGACCACTTCCGCATGTTGCGCGATTTCAGCAATGATCCGGATGGTTTTCTCGCCGAGGCGTTGTATGAGGACGAGGCATGAATCACGATAGCTACGACAACGCCTACATCGGCGACATCCTCAATTCGGTGAAGACCATCGCCATGGTCGGCGCGTCGGCCAATGACGTCAGGCCGAGCTATTTCGTGCTGAAATACCTGCTGGCCAAGGGCTTTTCGGTGTTTCCGATCAATCCCGGTCAGGCCGGCAAGGAAATCCTCGGCCGCATGACCTATGCCAGGCTGGCTGACATTCCGGAGCCGATCGACATGGTCGATATCTTCCGCGCCGCGACCGCGGTGCCGGGCATCGTCGACGAGGTGTTGCGGCTCGATCCCTTGCCGAAAGTCATCTGGATGCAGCTCGGCGTGCGTCATGACGAGGCGGCCGCGCGCGCCGAAGCCGCCGGCATCAAGGTGGTGATGAACCGCTGCCCCAAGATCGAATACGGCAAGCTCTCCGGCGAAATCGGTTGGACCGGCGTCAATTCGGGCGTCCTGTCGTCCAAGAAACCGCTGATGCGCCAGGGGTTCCAGAGTTTCGGCGTGCGCCAGAAATAGGCAGCGGCCGAAAAGCGCAAAATTATTCCGGCTGACGCCGTATTTTCCTGCGGCTTGGTCGAAGGTCCCACGTCGAAGGGTATTTTCTTCTTTGCATTCCGAGCCGGGCTTCGCCAAGAATGCCCGGCGATTTTCAGAAGGTTCTCGAGGGAGGTTTTCAGTGACCCGTACGCCCGGTTTCAACACACTCGCCGTCCATGCCGGCGCCAAGCCCGATCCGGCCACTGGCGCGCGCGCCACGCCGATCTACCAGACGACCTCCTTCGTCTTCGACGATGCCGACCACGCCGCCTCTCTGTTCGGCCTGAAGGCCTTCGGCAACATCTACACCCGCATCATGAACCCGACCCAGGCCGTGCTTGAAGAGCGCGTCGCGGCACTAGAGGGCGGCACGGCCGCCCTCGCGGTCGCATCCGGCCACGCCGCGCAGGTCATCGTCTTCCACAATCTCATGCAGCCAGGTGACAATTTTGTAGCCGCGACAAGGCTCTATGGCGGCTCGATCAACCAGTTCGGCCATGCCTTCAAGAACTATGGCTGGGAGGTGCGTTGGGCCGACACCAACGACATCTCGACCTTCGAAAGCCAGATCGACGACAGGACCAAGGCGATCTTCATCGAGAGCCTGGCCAATCCGGGCGGCACCTTCGTCGATATCGAAAAGATCGGCGACATCGCCCGCAAACACGGCCTGCCGCTGATCGTCGACAACACCCTGGCCTCGCCCTATCTGATCCGGCCGATCGAGCATGGCGCCGACATCGTCGTGCACTCGCTGACCAAGTTCATCGGCGGCCATGGCAATTCCATCGGCGGCGTCATCGTCGATGGCGGCACCTTCGACTGGTCGAAGTCGGGCAAGTACCCAATGCTGTCGGAGCCGCGTCCCGAATATGGCGGCCTCGTGCTGCACGAAACCTTCGGCAATTTCGCCTTCGCCATTGCAGCCCGCGTGCTTGGCCTGCGCGATCTCGGCCCGGCGATCTCGCCCTTCAACGCCTTCCTCATCCTGACCGGGCTGGAAACCTTGCCGCTGCGCATGCAGCGCCACTGCGACAATGCGGTCACGGTCGCCGGCTGGCTGTCGAACCATCCGAAGGTCGCCTGGGTGAACTATCCCGGCCTGCCCAGCGACAAGAACAATGCGTTGCAGAAGAAATATTCGCCGCTCGGCGCTGGTGCGGTGTTCACCTTCGGCCTCAAGGGCGGCTACGAAGCCGGGGTCAAATTCGTCGAGGCGCTGGAGCTGTTTTCGCACCTGGCCAATGTCGGCGACACCAAGTCGCTGGTCATCCACCCGGCCTCGACCACGCACCGCCAGCTTTCCGATGAGCAGAAGGTCAAAGCCGGCGCCGGCCCGGACACCGTGCGGCTTTCGATCGGCATCGAGGATGTCACTGACATCGTCGCCGACCTCGAACAGGCGCTCGCCAAGGTTTGATTTTTACCCTCCTCCTTGTGGGGAGGGTCGGCGCAGGCGCCGGGGTGGGGGTGAGCCGGCCTGTGGCCGGCTCTTTCATGGAGGCAAATCCTGTCCACGCATTATCTGACAATATCGACTGACACCGTCGACGCCGAACATGGCGCTCCTGCTGCGGATCGCCTGATCTCGGGTGATCCGAAATTCCGCACCTGGAACGTCGAGGAGCGGGATGGCGGCCTCTATGCCGGCCTCTGGGAATCGACCCCGGGCAAGTGGCGCATCGTCTATGACGAATGGGAATTCTGCCACATCCTGTCCGGCGTTTCGGTGATCGCGGAAGACGGCGGGCAAGCGCGTACCGTCAAGGCCGGCGACAGTTTCGTGCTGAGGCCGGGCTTCAAGGGCAGCTGGGAAGTGCTTGAAACGACTCGCAAGGAGTATGTAATCAAGCTGTAGGCGGCCGATCAGATGGCGCGATCAACATCGCTATTGGAAATGCATACCGCGGATCTGGCTCAGCGGCCATAACTGTCGGCAGTGACGCAAAGTTGACTGCAGTTTGGCGCGCTCATATAGAACCTTTGAACGGCTACAAGGACTGCCGGTGAACTTCCTGTCCAAAGCGGAGACACGAAGTAAAGATCGCTAATGGCTTTCATGCCTCGGGGAACCACGGTGAAGTGTCTGGTGATCAATCTTGACCGGTCCCCTGATCGGCTGGCTGACGTCACGGCGGAATTTTCGCGCATTGGAATTCCCTTCGAACGCGTTTCGGGAGTTGATGCGGCGACTGGGGCTCCTGTCGTCGCTCCCCCGCTCACCGCGGCGGAGGTCTGCTGCTTTCTCAGCCACCGTCTGTGCTGGCAAATCATCGCGGATGGCCCCGATCGATATGGCGCAGTCTTCGAGGATGACGTTGTGTTCAGTCATGACGCCGGTGCAATGCTGGCCGGTGACGACTGGGTCCCGCAAGACGCGGACGTGGTCAAGCTTGAAACATTCTTTGTCCCCGTGAGGCTTGGAAACCGGCAGGTTCCCGTCAAGAACGGATACTCCGCAACGCGGCTCGTCGGTCAGCACATGGGCACATGCGGTTATATCCTTTCGAAGAAGGTCGCACGAAGGCTGCTCAAGAGCACCAGGCGCCTCAAGGCGACGGTCGATTTCGTGCTCTTCAGTCCAACAGAGATGACCACCGCGCGCAGCACGACCTATCAGTTGATGCCCGCGCTCTGCGCCCAGGCCCAGTTCGTTTCGGAGGACCGCGGCCCTTCGACTTTGATCCAGTTCGCTCCGCCGCCGCCGAGAAACAAGCGCGTCATTGACAGGATAAAGGCAGAGGCCACTCGCGCCTTCGCGCATCTTCGAAACAGAAGCTTTTTTGCGACACTGAAGGTTGACGCCGTGCCGCTGCGTTTTCCGCTGGCTATGCAGGCCAACATAGACCCCGGCCCGATCCCGGCATAGGTGCCTCTCGGAGGTTTTCGCCAAACGAGCGTCGATCTTGCCTCGGTCAGCGGTTACAGCGATCTACTTCGCTGGAAATTGGCTAAGGCAGGCTTCCGATGCCTTGTCGTGCGCGGTCAGCAAGTCGGCGTCCTGTGCCTCGACATCGGCGTCCGATATCTCGTCGCGATAATATTGCGCCAGGAGGTCGAGCCCGTCCTGGCTGACGCCATAGGTCGGGATCTCCCGGGCGAGGCAGCCGCAAAGCGCGAGTGCGCGATCGGGCGAGCCGATCTTGTGGTTGGTCAGGATGAAATCCTGCGCCGGGCAGGCATCGAGAAATGCGCCGAAGTTCAGCTTCTGCTGAGGCTTATCGCCATGATCGAAATAGGCCAGCGGCCATTGGCTTTTGCCGCTTGCGACATCGCAGCCTGTGGCGACGTCCTGGGCACTTTTCGACAAAGCGAGCCAGGCATCCTCCTTGTCGCCGATGGGATACTCAACATCCTGCCCGGCAATCGAAGCCGTATAGGCATCAAGGTCGGCCTGTTTGAAGCCGACGACCTGAAATCGGTTGAACTGGCATTGGCATGCCGTGGCCGCCTGTTCCGCTTCGCCCTCGGCCGGCTGCTCGCCCAACTTGCTTTTCTGGCAGGCGGCCACGAAGGCTGCGCCATCGAGCGTCGAAGCTGGAAAAGTGGAAGTGTCGACATAGCGCGTTCCATCCCAACCAATCGTCATCGTGTCGGACTGGATGTCGAAAAAGCCGTTTCGCTTGAAGGGGCTGAGCGCGATCTTGTCCTGTGGCACCAGCCGCGCGCCGGGAATATCGCCCAAAACCTCATGGTAGCTGTCGCCCTCCAGGACGAACAGGAAGTTGCCGCATTTGACGCCGTCGCAGCCCGGCGCGTAGCGGTAGGCGAAGATTTCAGGCAAGCCGTCGAGATTGAGATCGGCCTCGATGGCGAAGGACGCCAGCGGCAGGCCTTTCGATCCGGTCTGCCGTTCCAAAAGCCCCATCGCCATTTTCTGGGCGATGGCCATGCTGTTTTCCCAGGGAATGTTTTCCGGCTGTTGCTGGGCGCGTGCGACACCCAGGCAGGCGCATAGCAAGGCCAATGCGAACGCCGTCGCCGGTCTCCAGAACAGTCTCATCGCGCAGCCCCAGGCCCGCGATCGTTCAGAAGCCGACGGCGAGCGTTTCCAACCCATGGAAGTGGTAAGTGTCGCGGAAGCGGGGCTGTTCGGCAAGATGCAGTTGCGGATGCCGTTCGAACAAAGTCTTCAGCGACACCTGCAATTCGAGCCGCGCCAGCGGCGCGCCGATGCAGAAATGGATGCCGGCGCCGAAGGACACGTTCTTCTGGTCGGTTCTATCAGGCCGGAAGGCCTGCGGTTCCGCAAAGGCGCGCGGATCGTGATTGGCCATGCCGAGCAAAAGCCCGATGGTCTGTCCCGGCTGCACGACGATCCCGGGCGCAATCTCAATCTCCTGATAGGCGTAGCGCATGAACATATGCAGCGGCGCGTCGAAGCGCAGGCATTCCTCGACCGTTGCAGCGGCCGCTTCCGCCGAGGTGAAGAAGCGGCCGGGATCGCCGCCTTGCGCCAGGATCGAGCGCACCGCATTGCCGGTCTGATGCACGGTCGCCTCATGGCCGGCATTGAGCAGCAGGATGGCCGAGGACACCATCTCATCCTCGGTCAGTCTCTGGCCGTCCTCCTGCGCCGAGATCAGCAGTGAAAGCAGGTCGTCTCCAGGGTTCTTGCGCCGCTCGGTGACGTAACCGCGCAGGAAATCGGCAAATTGGCCCGCAGCGCGATTGGCCGTCTCCTCGGTCTCGCGCGTGCGGCCATGGATGTACATGGCGACCATCTGATGTGACCAGTCGAGCAGTTGCGGCCCCATCTCGACCGGCACGCCAAGCATTTCGGCGATGATGATGATCGGCAGGGGGGAGGCGAAGGCGGGCAAAAGGTCGACCGGTCCGGTCGGGTCAAACCGGTCGATCAGCTCGTTGGCGAGCGCTTCGACACGCGGCCGCAGCCGCTCGACCTGGCGCGAGACGAAGGCGCGGTTGACCAGTGTCCTCAGCCGCGTGTGCACCGGCGGTTCCAGCTCAAGCATGGAGTTGGCTTCAATGCCGTCGAACGCCTTGAGATGGCTGCGATCCTGGCCGACGCCGCGGCTGTCGGGAATGCCGGCGGGGTTCTGGCGGCCGAAGCGGCGGTCGCGCAGCAGCCGGTTGACATCGTCGAAGCCGCCAAAGCACCAGAAGCCGAATTCGTCCCAGAAAAAGGCATTCGAGACGCGGTGCAGGAAACCATAGGCCTCGTACGGGTTCAGGAAGAAAGCCGGCTCGTGCGGGTCGAGCCTGAGGCGCCGGGTGGCTGGATCAAGGGCGAGGTAAGGGAGGGTCGATTTGGTCATGCCAGACCCATAGCGCGGCTTGCAGGCCTCATTCCAGACCGTATGTTGGCGCCCGCAACCCAATGAATTGAACCAGCCGATACGGCCGCGGAAGGCCTGACGGGTGTGACTGTCGTTGGCGCGGGGTTTGCCGGTCTCTCCACGGCCTCGTCTTTGGCCAAAGCCGGCCACAGCGTGTCGAGGGTGGCAACGGCGATATCGCCGGCCTGAAGACGTGGCTGCGAACGGAGGAGGCCTGAGTGCAGGCCAGATCGCTGCGGCTCAGGCTATGCCATGCCCGTTAATCCTGGCAATGCCTGGGAATATGCACGCGCCGCCAGCCTGACGACCCTTCGCGCACCAGCACGCGCCGCGCCACGGTCTGGTAGGAGGCTGGAACGTCGATGATGCGTCTTTGCTCGGGCTGCACCAGCACTTCCTCGGCGATCCGGTCATATTGCGCCGGGATGACGACCCGCCGCGTGCGTTCAGGCTGGATCACCACCGTCTCGGCGACGCGTTCATAGCGTGCCTTATGCCAGATCTTGCAGAGCACCTTGCGACCATGGATGACGCGCCATTCCCAGGAATAGCCACCGTCGTCGACTTGCACCGTGTGATAGACGGTTCGTGTGACGGCGGGCACGACCTCGTAGGTCACCTGAGCCGGGACGGTCATCACCACGCGTTCACGCGTGCCGTAGATGGGCGGGGTGTAGTCGACCTGCTGGCCGGGTGGGTTGACCATCACGTCTTCATAGACCGTGTCGTAGACATCGGGCGTGCGGACCGGTTCGTAACACTCTACGGCGCGGCCGCCGGCAGCCGTCTGCGAAGTGGTGCCGAGCATGACCAGCCCGGCAACAGCGAAGGATGCGCTTCTCCTGAACATGACACTCCCCCTGTTTGAACCTTGCACACAAGTTCAACGTTGAATTGTAGGGGAAGCCGCGGCTGAGAAAAGCGGTTTTGCCGCATTTCGTTAAGTGACGCGGTTAAGAAATTGCTACGTTGCGGACCGGTTCCGCCTGCTCCAGGCCGGCGCAGACGTCCGGCGATGCGAATCCTTGGCCGTAAAGCTTGATTCGACTTACCCAGATGGCTAGGACGGGTCGGCCTTGCACAAGGATGAGCCGGCATCCTATCTACGGAACAACGATCCAGAACCGATTCTGCCCGAGCGGCCAGCATTCCCGGCGCCGGAATCCCCACCGCGAGATAAGAGATAACCGATGAAGAACCCCGTCGAAACCTACATGAACCTCGTTCCGATGGTGGTCGAACAGACCAATCGCGGCGAGCGGGCCTACGACATCTTCTCGCGCCTCCTCAAGGAGCGCATCATTTTCATCACCGGTCCGGTCGAGGACGGCATGGCGACGCTGGTCTGCGCGCAGCTCCTGTTCCTCGAAGCCGAGAACCCGAAGAAGGAAATCAACCTCTATATCAATTCGCCGGGCGGCGTCGTCACCTCCGGCATGGCGATCTACGACACCATGCAGTTCATCAAGCCGGCCGTTTCGACGCTCTGCATCGGCCAGGCTGCCTCGATGGGCTCGCTTCTTTTGACCGCCGGCCACAAGGACATGCGCTTCGCCACGCCGAACGCCCGCATCATGGTTCACCAGCCGTCCGGCGGCTTCCAGGGCCAGGCCTCCGACATCGAGCGCCACGCCATGGACATCGTCAAGCTGAAGCGCCGTCTCAACGAGGTCTATGTCAAGCACACCGGCAAGAGCTACGAGGAGATTGAACGCACGCTCGACCGCGACCATTTCATGACCGCCGACGAAGCCAAGGATTTCGGCCTCATCGACAAGGTCATTTCGTCGCGCGAACCGGCTGAAAGTGCCGTGGCATAAGGGCTTGGTGGCAGTTGGATGACACCATCACGCGCTTTTGGCGTGTTTTGCGGCATTTCGGCCACAATTGGCTGTTCCCTCGACGGTCGGGATTGCCTACGTTAAGGCTATGTTGATTTTCGACGGCTTAGCTTTGTGTGGGGTTGCTGCGAATCATTGCCACGTTTTCTGATTTGTGTTTCGTACGGAATACGTTGCGGGAGCCGGGACACTGGCGGCGGCGGATTCCCGCGATAAATAGAGTATGCGCCCTTTCAGCCAGACCATCGGCGGGCGGCCATGAAAGGACAGGAAAATGAGCAAGGTCGGCAACAACAGCGGTGACTCGAAGAACACGCTTTATTGCTCGTTTTGCGGCAAAAGCCAGCATGAGGTGCGCAAGCTGATCGCCGGTCCGACGGTCTTCATCTGCGACGAATGCGTCGAGCTCTGCATGGACATCATCCGCGAGGAGAACAAAACCTCGATGGTGAAGTCGCGCGAGGGCGTGCCGACACCGCAGGAGATCCTCAAGGTTCTCGACGACTATGTCATCGGCCAGCCCTACGCCAAGCGCGTGCTGTCGGTGGCGGTGCACAACCACTACAAGCGCCTCGCGCATGCCGGCAAGAACAACGATGTCGAGCTGGCCAAGTCCAACATTCTGCTGATCGGCCCGACCGGTTGCGGCAAGACGCTGCTCGCGCAGACGCTGGCCCGCATCATCGACGTGCCGTTCACCATGGCTGACGCCACGACGCTGACCGAAGCCGGTTACGTCGGCGAGGACGTCGAGAACATCATCCTGAAGCTGCTGCAGTCGGCAGACTATAATGTCGAGCGGGCCCAGCGCGGCATCGTCTACATCGACGAGATCGACAAGATTTCGCGCAAGTCCGACAATCCCTCGATCACCCGTGACGTGTCGGGCGAGGGCGTGCAGCAGGCGCTGTTGAAGATCATGGAAGGCACGGTCGCCTCCGTGCCGCCGCAGGGCGGCAGGAAGCATCCGCAGCAGGAGTTCCTGCAGGTCGACACCGCCAACATCCTGTTCATCTGCGGCGGCGCCTTCGCCGGGCTGGACAAGATCATCTCGGATCGCGGCAGAAAGACCTCGATCGGCTTCGGCGCCATCGTCGCTTCGCCGGAGGATCGCCGCACGGGCGATGTGTTCCGCCTGGTCGAGCCCGAGGATCTGTTGAAGTTCGGCCTCATTCCGGAGTTCGTCGGCCGTCTGCCGGTCCTGGCGACGCTGGAGGACCTCGACGAGCCGGCGCTGATCCAGATCCTGACCGAGCCGAAGAATGCGCTGGTCAAGCAGTACCAGCGGCTGTTCGAGATGGAAAATGTCGACCTGACCTTCCACGAGAACGCCCTGTCGGCGATCGCCAAGCGCGCCATCGAGCGCAAGACAGGCGCGCGCGGCCTGCGTTCGATCATGGAAGCGATCCTGCTCGACACCATGTTCGAACTGCCCGCGCTTGAAGGCGTGCGCGAAGTGGTGATTTCGGAGGAAGTGGTGACCGGCAGCGCCCGGCCGCTCTACATCTACTCCGAACAGAAGGAAAAGAAGGGCAATGTCAGCGCCTGATATGGCACTTGACCCCATATTTTTGTGGAACGGCGCCGTTGCGGCGCCGTTTTGCTGTGAAGGGCACGCGGCCTTTGCCATGGAGTGGATTTGCAGGCGATGTTAACTCTTGATCTTTGCCCTGCTTGCATCCACCTAACACGAGAAGGCCGAGGTGCCCGATTTCTGTGCTGTAAAACTCCCGTCACAAACGGTGGTAGGCGGAACGATCCCCGGTCGTTAATATAAGATTCGCGGTTGGCCTGATGGTGGCCGCGACATGAAAGGTTGGACAATGGCCAAAATATCCAAGGCTCCCAGCGACGGCGTCTTCGCAGTCCTCCCACTGCGCGACATCGTGGTGTTTCCGCACATGATCGTTCCGCTCTTTGTCGGGCGCGAGAAGTCGATCAAGGCGCTGGAAGAGGTGATGGGTCAGGAAAAGCAGATCCTGCTTGCCACCCAGATGAATGCCGCCGATGACGATCCCGAGCCCGATGCCATCTTCGACATCGGCACGCTCGCCAATGTGCTGCAATTGCTGAAGCTGCCCGACGGCACCGTCAAGGTTCTGGTCGAGGGCGCTTCGCGTGCCAAGATCGTTTCGTTCACCGACCGTCCCGATTTCCACGAAGCCAGCGCCGCGGCGCTGGTCGAACCGGAAGAGGAAGAGGTCGAGGTCGAGGCGTTGGCGCGCTCGGTCGTCACCGACTTCGAAAACTACGTCAAGCTGAACAAGAAGATCTCGCCTGAAGTGGTGGGTGCCGCCAGCCAGATCGACGACTATTCCAAGCTCGCCGATACGGTTGCATCGCATCTCGCCATCAAGATCCCTGAAAAGCAGGAAATGCTGGCCACGCTCTCGGTCAAGGAGCGGCTGGAAAAGGCGATGGGCTTCATGGAAGCCGAAATCTCCGTGTTGCAGGTGGAGAAGCGCATCCGCTCGCGCGTCAAGCGCCAGATGGAGAAGACGCAGCGCGAATACTACCTCAACGAGCAGATGAAGGCGATCCAGAAGGAGCTCGGCGAAGGCGAGGACGGCCGTGACGAGGCCGCCGAGATCGAGGCGCGGATCAAGAAGACCAAGCTCTCCAAGGAGGCCCGCGAAAAGGCGGAAGCCGAGTTGAAGAAGCTCAGGACGATGTCGCCTATGTCGGCGGAATCAACTGTCGTGCGCAACTATCTCGACTGGCTGCTGTCGATTCCGTGGGGCAAGAACTCCAAGGTCAAGCAGGACCTGGCCTACGCGCAGAACGTGCTCGACACCGATCACTTCGGCCTCGACAAGGTCAAGGACCGCATCGTCGAGTACCTGGCCGTGCAGAGCCGTCAGAAGAAGCTGAAGGGGCCGATCCTGTGCCTCGTCGGCCCTCCCGGCGTCGGCAAGACCTCGCTCGGCAAGTCGATCGCCAAGGCGACCGGTCGCGAATTCATCCGCATGGCGCTCGGCGGCGTGCGTGACGAAGCCGAGATCCGTGGCCATCGGCGCACCTATATCGGCTCGATGCCCGGCAAGGTCATCCAGTCGATGAAGAAGGCGAAGAAGTCCAATCCGCTCTTCCTGCTCGACGAGATCGACAAGATGGGCCAGGACTTCCGTGGCGATCCTTCATCGGCGCTGCTCGAGGTGCTCGATCCTGAACAGAACTCGACGTTCATGGACCATTACCTCGAGGTCGAATACGACCTGTCGAGCGTGATGTTCGTGACGACGGCCAATACGCTGAACATCCCTGCGCCCTTGATGGACCGCATGGAGATCATCCGTATCGCCGGTTACACCGAGGACGAGAAGATCGAAATCGCCAAGCGGCACCTGATGCCGAAGGTGATCCGCGATCACGCGCTGCAGCCGAAGGAGTTCTCCGTCGGCGAGGATGCGATCCGCGCCATTATCCAGACCTACACCCGCGAAGCGGGCGTCCGGAGTCTGGAGCGCGAGCTGATGAAGCTTGGGCGCAAGGCCGTGACCGAGATCCTGAAGACGAAGAAGAAGACGGTGAGCATCACGGCGACGAACCTCGCCGACTACCTTGGTGTCCAGCGTTACCGGTTCGGTCAGGTCGAGGCTGACGATCAGGTCGGTGTCGTCACCGGTCTTGCCTGGACGGAAGTCGGCGGCGAGCTGCTGACGGTCGAAGGCGTCATGATGCCCGGCAAGGGCCGCATGACGGTGACCGGCAATCTGCGCGACGTGATGAAGGAATCGATTTCGGCGGCGGCTTCCTATGTCCGCTCGCGCGCCATCGATTTCGGCATCGAGCCGCCGCTGTTCGACAAGCGCGACATCCATGTCCACTTGCCGGAAGGCGCCACGCCGAAGGACGGCCCGTCTGCCGGTGCCGCCATGGCGACGGCCATTGTGTCGGTACTGACGGGTATTCCGGTCAGGGCCGATGTGGCGATGACTGGCGAGATAACGCTTCGCGGCCGCATCTTGCCGATCGGCGGCCTCAAGGAGAAGCTGCTCGCCGCTCTGCGCGGCGGCATCAAGAAGGTGCTGATCCCGGAAGACAACGCCAAGGATCTGGCGGAGATTCCGGACAATGTGAAGAACGGCATGGAGATCATTCCGGTCTCACGCGTCGGTGAGGTGTTGCGGCACGCATTGGTGCGTATGCCGGAGCCGATCGAATGGGTCGAACCGGTCAATCCACCGGCCTCGACCGACAGCGCCGATGATGCCGGAAAGTCGCTTGCGCATTAGGTTTTTCCTAAGGTTGCAGTGCTCAAACGGAAAGCCGGGCCTCGCGCCCGGCTTTTTCATGTGAAAAACCCCGGATTTCCGGGCTTTTTCCGCTTTTTTCCTGCCTTTTCGACTTGGTTGCGGGAACGCTTCTTTCTAAAGTCCGTTTCCTGCCGGATGAGTCGTTAGTTCCGGTGTTCTCATGGAAGGGAATTTTTATGAACAAGAACGAACTGGTGTCCGCTGTCGCCGACGCCGCGAGCATTTCGAAGGGTGACGCGCAGTCGGCGGTCGATGCGGTATTTTCCGTGATCACCGGCGAACTGAAGAAGGGCGGCGATGTCCGGCTTGTCGGCTTTGGCAATTTCACCGTGTCAAAGCGTGCGGCCTCGACCGGCCGCAACCCGCAGACCGGCGCCGAAGTGAAGATCCCGGCACGCACCGTGCCGAAGTTCTCGGCCGGCAAGGGCCTGAAGGACGCAGTCAACTAAGCGCGTTTTTCTTTTTCAGAGACACAGAAAAGCCGGGCTCGCCCGGCTTTTCATTTTTGTGCCTGCGGCAGTGAATGACCGCCGCGTCATGCGGTCGGCGCATCAGCGCGCATCAGGCCTTCCTTCTTGAGGTCCGCCCAGAGCGCCGCCGGCAGCTTCGCGTCGAGCAGCGCGCGGTTGCTTTCGACCTCGCTTGGCCGCTGGCCGCCGGGGATCACCGAGACGACCGACGGATGCAGCGCCGGAAATTGCAGCGCCGCCTCGATCAGCCTGACGCCATGGCGCGTGCAGACCGCCTCGATGCCGGCGACCCGCTCAAGAATGTCCTTCGGTGCTTCGGAATAGTTGTAGTAGGCACCGGGCTTCGGTCCTGTTGCCAGGATGCCGGAATTGTAGGGACCGCCCAGAACGATGCCGATGCCGCGCTTCTGGCAAAGCGGCAGGAAGGATGTCAGCGCCTCCTGTTCCAGCAGCGTGTAGCGCCCGGCAAGCAGGAACAGGTCGAAATCACCGCGCTCGGCCAGTGTCTGGGCAACCTGCCATTCGTTGATGCCGCCGCCGAACGCCTTGATCGCCCCCTGGTCGCGCAGCGACAGCAACCCGTAATAACCCGAGCGCATGAATTCCTCGATGCGCCGGTCGGATGCCTCCTTGCTGCCATGGGTGAAGATGTCGACATCGTGCACGAACAGGATGTCGATCCGGTCGACGCCGAGCCGCTCGAGCGAGGCCTCGAACGAGCGCATCACGCCATCATAGCTGTAGTCGTAGACTTCCCTGCGCGACGGCGTGTCGAAGAACTTGCCGATGCCCGTGCGCTCTTCCGGCGGGCAGGCGCGCATCAGGCGGCCGACCTTGCTCGACAGCACATAGTCGTCGCGCTTCTTGCCGCGCAGGAACGGATTGAGCCGTGTTTCCGACAGGCCGAGCCCATAGAGCGGCGCTGTGTCGTAGTAGCGGCAGCCGGTCGCCCAGGCGGCGTCGAGCGTGGCATTGGCATCCGCGTCCGAAACGGCACGGTATAGATTGCCGAGCGGTGCCGTGCCGAAGCCGAGCTCCGTAAAGGTGAGGCCGCCATTGCCGATGCGGTCGAAATGCCGTGTCTTCATGTCCTGCAGTTTTCCTGGGTTTGATCTGTCTGAGCTGATTTGTCTGACATGACACTATCACGCCTGTGGCCCCGCAAAAGCGTTGCGCGGCGTTGGACACGCATTTTCGCGGTTGCTAGCATGAACGAAATCAAGCTGTTCGTGGAAAAATCCCAGGACAATTTCGAGGGCGAGTTTGCCGTGAGCGACCGGAACGAAAACCTGTTCAAGACCGCGCTCGACGAACTCGGCGGCGTGCTGGCGCGGGTGGATGGCAGCCAAATCGACGCCGCCTGCAAGCTGTTGGCCGAAGCCAGGCAGATCGTCGTCTATGGCTGCGGCCGCGAGGCCTTGCAGGTCAAGGGTTTCGCCATGCGGCTCTACCACCTCGGCCTACCGGTCGCGGTGGTCGGCGACATGACCACGCCACCGCTGGGGCCTGGCGACGTCTTCCTCGCCAGTTCCGGGCCGGGAGAAACCTCGACGGTGCTCACCTTGATGCGCGTCGCGCGCGATGCCGGCGCGACCAACCTGCTTTTGACCGCCCAGGCCGGCGGCAATGCGGCAAAACTGGCCGACGCCACGCTGCTCATCCCGGCCCAGACCATGGCCAATGACCAGGGATCGCAAAGGACATCGGTGCTGCCGATGGGGTCGGTGTTCGAAGGCGCGCTGTTCCTGCTGTTCGAGGTGATGGTGCTGAAGCTCAAATCCCTGACCGGTGCGTCGCCTGAAGCCATGCGTGCCCGCCACACCAACATGGAATAGATCATGCGCTATGAACTGATGCTGCCGCACCAGATCCGCAAGGCGATTGCCGAGAATTGGCCGGTCGCCCTGCCACTCGGCGTGCTCGAATACCATGGCGAGCACATGGCCGTCGGCATGGACACTCTGGCCGTCATCAAGACGCTGGAACTGTTCGAGAAGGAGAGGAACATCGTCATCCTGCCGCCCTTCTACTACGGTGCTGCGAGCTACGCGGTGGCGCCGCCGGAGGGTACTGGCTCGGTGCAGGTCGGCGGCAATCAGCTGGCGCCGTTCGGCGAGGAACTGTTTTACAGCCTGCTGCGCATCGGTTTTCGCAACATCCACGCCATCGTCCATCATCAGACCGAGAATTTCGCCGCCGGCATGCCGACCGATCTCGCCTTCAAGACCGCCGGCCGCCAGGCGATCTTCCGCTTCCTTGAGAAGCAGCGGGGCGAGGGGTGGTGGGGCTCAAAGGACATGGCCGACTATTATGCCGGACATGCCGCGGGAGAAAATTTCTTCAACTGGGTGCAGGTGCATCCACTGATGCCGGCCGCCATGAACGGCAAGTACCCGTTCGACCATGCCGGCATCGGCGAGACTTCATTGATGCTGGCGCTATGTCCGGAGGCCGTCGATGCCGCCCGCTTCGCCGACAATACCGGCTGGTATACGGCTGATGCCAAGGACGCATCGGCTGAACTGGGGCAAAAGGGCGTCGCCATGATCATGGACCACCTGCGCGTGATCCTGAAGGCCTAACCCCGGCCTTTCAACCGCTCCGCCCGGTAGTCGGCGATCGACTTGTCCGGATCGCTCTTGGTGGCCACGCCCCAGATGAACGTGCCGGCGCCGGCTATCGCCAGGATGACGTAGAGGGCTATGCCAAGCGCCAGGTGATCGGCGTAAAAGCCCACCAGGGCCATGAGCAGGCCGCCGCAGAGCATCGCCAGCACAAAGCCGGCGATGACGGCGCGACCCTGCCAGGCGATCGGCATGACACCCTTGCCATAGCGGTCGCGGCCGACATAGCCGACACGGATGTTGCGTGCGAACCAGTATTGGTTCGTCACTTCACGGCTCCGGCGGTCATGCCCATGATGAGATAGCGTTCCAAAGCAATGCCGATGACCGCCAGCGGTGCGATCGCCGCCGTGGCAAGGGCAGCCATCGACCACCAGTTGATGCCTTGCGAGCCGGTCTGGCTCGCCACCATGACGGGAATGGTCTTGGCATCGGTCGAGGTCAAAAGGGCGGCGAAAAAATACTCGTTCCAGCACAGCACCATCGCCAGGATGAAGGCGGCGACCATGCCCGGCAGCGCGATCGGCATGACGATGCGGAAGAACGCGCCCCAGATCGACAGGCCATCGACGAGAGCTGCTTCCTCCAGTTCGACCGGGATCGAATTGAACTGGTCGCGCATGATCCAGATGACGATCGGCAGCACCATCAGCGTGTAGAGCAGGATCAGTCCGATGCGCGTGTCGAGCAGGCCGACTTCCCGGTAGAGCACCAGGAAGGGCAGAGCGAGCACGACGGGCGGCAGGATCAGCTGCGACAGGAAGAAGAAGGAGATGTCCTCGTTCTTGAACCAGGCGAACTTGTAGCGGTAGCGTGTGAGGCCGTAGGCGGCGAGGCTGCCGATGACGATGGCGAGGCTCGACGCGCCGACCGAGGTGATGACCGAGTTCATGAAGCGCTTGAAGAACTCATCGCGCACCGTCGAGGTCTCGAAGATCGAATCCGGCGAGAGGCCGAGCGATCGCCAGCCCTTCCAGTCCGGCTGGAAGTCGACGAAGGGAATCAGATGGCCCTGGGTGACATCGACCGCCGATTTGAACGAGGTCGTTAGCGTCCAGTAGATCGGGAACAGGCAGATGAAAGCCCAGAACACCAGCGCGCCATAGATGAAGACCCGGCTGGTGATGAAGCTCGCCGGAGAGCGGATTTCGGAAACGGTGTATTCGGTGGTTTGAACGCTCATGATTCCACCGCTCAATTGACGTTGCGCACGAAGCGGTTGGCGAATTTCAGCAGCCAGGTCACGAACACGACGATGATGACCAGATAGGCCATCGCCAGCATGGTGCCGTAGCCGACATTCGAGCGGTCGCGGTATTCGCGGTAGATGAAACTGGAGACGGAATCAGTGGCGCCACCAGGTCCGCCCGAGGTCACCGTGATGATGATGTCGGCCAGCTTCAGCTTGAAGATGATGCGCAGGATGACCGCCGTCACCGACACCGGCAGCATCAGCGGAAAGGTGACCTGCCAGAAGGTCTGCCACGCATTGGCGCCGTCGACCCGCGCGGCTTCGAGGATTTCGCGTGACATCGCCTGCAGGCCGGCGAGCAGCATGATCATCATGAACGGGATGAAGGTCCAGGCATCCAGCACCATGATCGAGATGCGGGCGATGATCGGATCCGAGAAGAAGGCCGGGTTTTCCCAGCCGAGATGGCGCGCCAGCGTCGCCGCCGGGCCGAAGCGATATTCCATCAGTGACTTGCCGACCATCCACGACACCGCCACCGGCGACAGCATCAGCGGCATCAGGAAAACGACGCGGAAGAATTTGCGCGCCCGAATCTGCGCGTTGAGCAGCAGCGCCAAGCCGAAGGCGATGACATATTCGACCAGCACGGCCAGCACGTAGAGCACCATGTTGAACAGCGCATTGCGATAGTAGGGATCGCCCAGCATCTGCCAGAAATTGTCGAGCCCGTTGAACCTGCGTCCGCTGAAGGAGGAGAGGTTCCAGTCGGTCAGCGCGATGTAGAAACCGAACAGCGTCGGGAAGATCACCATGGCGATGGTGAACAGCAGCGCCGGCAGCAGGAACAGCGCGCGCTGGCCGTCCTCGCCACGCGTCAGCACCTGGCCGATGCCGAGTGCCACGCCCCACAGCACATAGGCGTAGACCACGGGACGCCATGTCTCGAAGCCGATCGTGTCGACCTCGCTCTTGTAGAGGATCTGGACCAGGATCGTTGCCAGCAGGCCAAGCGTTGCAGCGGCCATCACCGCCCAGCCCAAGCGTTTGCGGCCTGGCGGTATCAGGTCGGATGGGACGGCGTTTGCCGGCCAATCCTTGGTGGGCAAAATCTGGTCAGCCACGCGTCTCGTCCGGTTGCAGAAGGCACTTCGCGACCGGCGGTGCCGGTCAAGGCAGGGTCCGGCGGCTTTCGTCGCCGGACCCTGGTTTACGCTACGATCAGGCCAGGCCGAGCGAGGCCTTGTAGAGCTTGATCTGCTTTTCGCGGCCGATCTGGTCGGTGAGCTTTTCCCAGGCCGCGGCGATGGCATCGGCGCCTTCCTGTGCCTTCATCTTGCCGGCGAAGGTGTTGGCCAGAATGTCCTCGGCGGCGGAATAGTACTGGAAGATGCCGGGGATGCGTGGCTCGATCGCCGCGTTCGGATGATTGTAGCTGTCGCCTTCCGACTTGAGGTAGGAGGTGATGAAGGCCTCGTCGTAGCCGGCCGCCACCCACTCCGGAATATCGAAATGCGAGTTGCGGTAGGGCTGGAAGCCGGACGGATACATCGCCGTCCAGATCGACAGGTCCTTGCCGCCGAGATGGGCGGCCGCGGACCAGGCCGCCTTTTTCTTCTTCTCGTCCTTGTCGACGCGGGCCATGACATAGACGCCCCAGCCGAGATAGGCGCAGTTCGGCGAATAGTTCGGCCCGCTGGCGAGCTTTTCCCACTTGCCGGTCTTGGAATTGTAGACGTCGTCCGAACCCGGCAGGATCGAGAAGCCGGTGACGTCGCCGATGACCGAGGAATCGTTGGTCTTGACGTTGGAGCCGATGTCGCCCCACCAGGGGATCATCGAACCCGTGCCGGCCAGGAACTGCTGGAAGCCGGTGGTGTTCGGGTCGGCGTTGATCTGGTCGGCCGGTTCGGAGGGCAGCGCGTCGATCACGTCCTGGATGGCGCGCACCCAGGCCGGATTGTTGATGCGCGGTTTCATCGTGTCGGCGTCGAACAGCCATGCCTTGTCATCGGGATGCTTGGCATAGGCGGTGGCGCGGCTGCCGAGGAAGTAGAAGCCGAAACCGCCCCAGGGCTTGGGCGCATCGAGATAGCCATAAACGTCCTGGCCCTTGAATTTCTTGCCCTTGAGGAACTTGGTCACGGCCTGTACCTGCTGCCATGTCTTCGGCACGCCCCATTCTCCTGCCCCGCCGCCGTCCTTCCACTGCTTGGCGAGGTCGGCATCGGCGAACACGTCGGTGCGGTAGTTGAAGTTGTGCGTGTCGCCGTCGATGGTGACGCGATACTGCTTGCCGTCCCAGGTGCCGACTGGCGGCTTCAGGTAGTTCACCAGATCGTCGAAATCGATCTGCTTCTTGACCCAGTCGGGCATCTCGGAGGTGAGGCCCTTGCCGCAGACATCGCCTTCGAAGGGCGCGCCCATCTCGATGATGTCGAAGTCGACCGTGCCGGTGGCGATCGACTGCTGCAGGCGGGCATTGTAGTCGGCCTGCGCCAGGTCGATCCAGCTGATCTTGGCGCCGGTATAGGCCTCCCACGGCTTCAGGAAGCCACGGAACAGCACATTGTGCAGGTTCTGGTTGTTGAGGCCCATGAAGGTCAACTCGACACCGGCGAATTCGCCTTCCTTGACATTGGCCTTGGTCGCCTCGAGGCAGAGTTCGCCGACCTTCTGGAAATCGGCATCGGTCGGCTGACCTTTGCCAACGCCAGGAATCTGCAGGATCTTCGAGCGCAGTTCGCTTGCGGCGGAAGCCGGGCGCGTGAAGGCGCCGAGCCCGGCGCCGGATGCCGCCGCGATCGCGGCCATACTGGCCGCACCCTTCAAGACGTCGCGCCGCGTGGCGCCGGCACGGACCAGTTTATCGTAAAGACCTGTTCTCATCGACTATTCCTCCCAGAATCAGTGTGAATGGATGTGGCCGCCTGTCGGACGCTGAAGCACAACGATGCTCCCGGCTCGGATACGAATTAGGCAGGACCCCACCCTGCGTCGATTAAAGTCCCGATTGCGGATCGGTGCCGACATTTGGACCAGCGCCTGCCACTATTCTCACAACCAAACGCCGTGTCAACGAGGCCGGGTTTTTATCTATAAGAGACCGACTTGCCCTGACAGGTCGCGTTGGTTAGCTTCTGCGCCTACGGCCAGTTGGAGCCGATGGGGGAGATATGGCTCAAGTCGCAATCAGCAAGGTGGCCAAAGCGTTTGGGACCGTCAAGGTTCTGCACGAAGTCAGCGTCGACATCGCTGACGGACAGTTCGTGGTGCTGGTCGGCCCCTCGGGTTGCGGCAAGTCCACGCTGCTCAGAATGGTGGCCGGGCTGGAGACCGTTTCCGGTGGCACGATCGCCATCGGCGACCGCATCGTCAACCATTTGCCGCCGGCAAAACGCGACATCGCCATGGTGTTCCAGAACTACGCGCTCTACCCGCACAAGACGGTCGAGCAGAACATGGCCTTTGCCCTCAAACTGCGCAAAACCGACCCGGCCGTGGTCGCCGAGCGGGTCAAGCGCGCCGCCGACATCCTCGACCTCAGCCCTTATTTGAAGCGCTATCCCCGGCAGCTCTCCGGCGGCCAGCGCCAGCGCGTGGCCATGGGGCGCGCCATCGTGCGCAACCCGCAGGTGTTCCTGTTCGACGAGCCGCTCTCGAACCTCGATGCCAAGCTGCGCGTGCAGATGCGCACGGAGATCAAGGAACTGCATCAGCGGCTGAAGACCACCACGATCTACGTCACCCACGACCAGATCGAGGCCATGACCATGGCTGACAAGATCGTCGTCATGCGCGACGGCCGCATCGAGCAGGTCGGCGCGCCGCTGGAGCTGTTCGACCGGCCGGCCAATCTGTTCGTCGCCGGCTTTATCGGCTCGCCGTCGATGAACCTGCTCAAGGGCGTCATGCGCAAGGGCGGCAAGCCCGGCGTCGACATTGCGGGCACATTGTTTCCGATTGGCGACAATGCCGCGCAGGACGGACAGGCCGTCGTCTATGGCGTGCGCCCGGAGCATCTGGAAATCCATCCCGACGGCGTGCCGGCGAAGATTTCGGTGGTCGAGCCGACCGGCTCGGAAACGCTGGTGTTCCTGCGCTTCGGCGACGGCGAGATGGTGGCGCTGTTCCGTGAACGCCACGACTTCAAGCCTGGCGACACGCTGACGCTGAAGCCGAGGCTCGACCAGATCCATCTTTTCGACGCCGAGACCGGCCAGCGTCTCTGATCTCAACGTCTCTGATCTCAAACGCACTTCACGAGGACTATCATGCTCAAAGGCATCAATCCGCTGCTCAATGCCGACGTGCTGCAGGCATTGCGGGCGATGGGGCACGGTGATGACCTGATCATCGCCGACACCAATTTCCCCTCCGATTCGGTGGCGAAGCAGACCGTGCACGGCAAGCTCTTGCGCATCGATGCGCCGGCGGCGCAGGTGGTCAAGGCCGTGCTGTCGCTCTATCCGCTGGACACGTTCGTCGATGATTCCGTCGCGCGCATGGAAATCGTCGGCAAGCCGGACGAGATCCCAGCGGTGCAGAAGGAAGTGCAAAAGGAGATCGACAAGGCCGAAGGCAAGGCCTGGCCGATGATTTCCGTCGAGCGCTACGCCTTCTACGAGCGTGCAAAAAAAGCCTATTGCGTCATCCAGACCGGCGAGCGCCGCTTCTATGGCTGCTTCGCCTTCCGCAAGGGCGTCATCCCGCCGGATGCGGAGTAGCAGCATGGCCTCCGGCAAGCCTGTCGTCATATTGGGCGTCTTCGTCGCCGACACCGCCTATCGCGCCGACCGCCAGCCGCGCATGGGCGAGACGATCCTCGGCAACTCGTTCAAGCTGGGTCCGGGTGGCAAGGGATCGAACCAGGCCGTGGCCGCCGGCAAGCTCGGCGCCGACACCACATTCCTGACCCGGCTTGGCGTCGATGCCTTCGCCGACATGGCCAAGCGGACCTGGCAGGACGCCGGCGTGAAAAGCGCCGTCATCGACACGCCGGACAGCTATACGGGTGCGGCCTACATCTTCGTCGAGGAGGGCAGCGGCAACAACGCCATCATCGTCAGCCCGGGTGCGGCCATGCTTATCTCGCCAGCCGATATCGAGGCCAATGCCGCCCTGATTCGTGGCGCCGGCGTCTTCGTCACACAGCTCGAACAGCCGATCGATGCCGCGATGCGGGCGCTGCAGATCGCGCGCGGGGCAGGGGTGACAACCATCCTCAATCCCGCTCCCGCGGCAAAGCTTCCCGATCGCATCTACGCGCTCTGCGACTATCTCACGCCGAACGAGACCGAAACGGAGGAATTGACCGGACTGAAAGTCTCCTCGGTCGATGAGGCGCGGGCCGCCGCGGGCAAGCTGCTCGAAAAGGGCGTCGGCACGGTCATCGTCACGCTCGGCGACAAGGGGGCGCTGCTGCACACCAAGAATCGCTCCGAGCATGTCCCCGCCATCAGCGCCGGACCAGTGGTCGAAACCACCGGCGCGGGAGACGCCTTCAACGGCGGCTTCGCCGCAGCCCTGTCGCGAGGCGTGGAGCCGCTGCAAGCGGTGCGCTTTGCCTGCGCGGTGGCTGGTATCTCGGTGACGCGCCCGGGTACTGCGCCGTCGATGCCGACGCTGCAGGAGGTCGAGGCGCTGCTGGCCAGGGGTTGAGCGCGACAGCATCCCTTACGGCTTCACCAGTCTCGGTTGTTGTCCAGCCAATATGCATCACGGCAACCGAATTGGCGTGGGATGCCGAGCCGCCGTTTAGCGTCGAATGCCATTTCTGAACGAGTCCACGGTGAGTTGCCCTCGGTCACGCTGGGCACGATGGTGTGCCCATCTACGATCAACTGCAGCCGCATTTCGTCGAAGTGCCTTTTGAAACCATTCTCGATGCGACTTTCCAGGTAGCGCCGTCCATGCAGGCATTCCTGGCCCAGAATGCCAGAATACATCTGTGCACTGATCATTCTGAGCGCGTCTTCGGAGATATGCTTATCGGTGTCGTTAGACCGCATCGGCCTGCCGACGCTTCCAGCGTCGCGGCCAACAACTCTGCCAAAAACCTCGCCACCGCTGGTCCTTCTGGGTGGCACATTAGCAACAGATAATGTTAATCGGCAATCCGGCCTTGCGCAATTGGCGAAGGTGTCCCGTAATGGGTCATTGCATTTGGCGCAGCAATTGCATTGCCAGCAATGCCGCGGTCAACCATCAACTCGGCAATCGGGGGGCAAATTGGGGGCCCCGCCGCTCCGTTCGCGGAGCGGCGGGTCTTTAACGGCCGAAAATCGCCAAACCGTCAAAACGTGGTGCTGCGCATATGTATTTTCCGCAATTTTTGGTGGGCATGTTCGCGGCGTCGTTCACCGTGGCGATCTGGGCTGAGATAGAAACCGGCTCCATCTGGAAAGCGCTCGGTTGGGCTATTCTTGCGCTCATTATTCTTCAGGTGGGATACATCGGCCTGGTCCTCGGCCAGATCTTCAACCGGGGACCTAAGGGCGCAGTGGCGGACCTGGCATCGGCAAATTCCACGCGACCGCTCCGTGACGAGTTGGGAAAAGTTCGGCAGGGATGGAATCGAGCGCGTCCGCGATAGTCGGTTCGAACTCGCGCCGCAACGCCGCCAGCCATGAGCGCATGACGCCGAAAGGGATCGCGAGAGCATGCGCCCAAGATGGCCGAAGCGGCACGCTTGGCAGAGGGCTGCACACCCGCCTGCGCTGCATCGGGATCAGTCTGATGCCTATTCGGTCTTTGGCGGCACGTCTTTCTTGATGATCTTAGTGTCAGCGGCCTTCGACATGTCGGTCTTCTCGACACTCGCTGTCGTCGTCTGAGTGTCGACTGATGCCGATACCTTGGAGTGATTATAGCCGCACTCTGCCGAAGCGGCCGACACGCACAGGCCCAGTGCGGCAGCGATAGCGAGGAACGTTTTCATCGTCTTCTCCTCTTTCATTGCTGACGCAACGTAACCTATCTGTTGCCACTCACAAAATCACATTTACCCCCCCCCAGGGGGTCGTGACGGACTTGGCGCCGGTCTGCACGCCTACCGGTTCCGCCCAAAAGCGCACATTTTTCCAATTGAAAATATGGGGGGGCAACCATGGCCAGACCTCCAGTTATTGACGGCAACAAGACGACTTGCTTTCTGTCATTCAAGAGGTTGGGCTCGACATCCGGCCAACATAGTAAGTCTTGTTAGCTATTGTGTTATCGTTTTTCTCTTGGGGGGAACGATTCGGCCAATGGATGTGAAGCCACAGAGGGTCCGCGACCCGCTACACGATCTCATCGAGTTCTCAACTACGTCCTTTGAGCAAGCTCTATGGCACGCTATTAACGCTGCGGAATTCCAGCGTTTACGTCGCGTCAAGCAGCTTGGGTTTTCCGAATTGGTCTACCCAGGCGCTACACATACGCGTCTGGCTCACAGCCTTGGCGTTTTCCACACCGCTCGGCATCTGGCCAGCCACGTCAGAAGGCTTCTAGGCCAATCTGCATTTGACGAAGATCGATGCAAAATTGCCCTGGCCGCTGCACTGGTGCATGACCTTGGCCACGGTCCTTTTAGCCACGCATTTGAAACCGCCATGGAGAAAATCGCCGCGGCGCGCGGCGAAAAATTTGAGAAACGACACGAAATTTGGACAGCCGAGATCATTTTGGGGGACACCGACATTGGTGGTCGAGTCGAAAAGGGCCTGGGCAAGGACAGCCGCGACGCGATAGCCACACTGTTGCTACAAGAAACTCCAACCGACCTCTATTCCGGGATCGTCTCAAGCCAATTCGATGCCGACCGTTTAGATTATTTGCGACGTGATCGACTCATGACCGGGGTTAGCCATGGGAGTTTCGACTATTCCTGGCTGTTGGCAAATCTGGAGGTCGATAGTGTCGCTTTCGCAACGGACGGCGAAAATTACGCCACGGTGGACAGCTTAATCCTTGGCAGCAAGGCATTTCAGGCTGCGGAAGCGTATGTTCTCGGTTTGTTTCACATGTATTTTGCTGTATATTATCATAAGGCGACGCGGTCGGCGGAGAAGATTCTATCGGCCATTCTCGTTCAAATAGGGCAATTGGTATTGAATGGAAAAGCGTCTGCCACTGGCTTGGAAAAGTCGCACCCTTTGATTCGGTTTTTGACCGATGCTTCGCTCGGGAATTATCTAGCTCTTGACGACACGGTGATTTGGGGCAGTTTGCCTATGATGATGAACGCGGATGACCATCATATAAAGGCGCTTTCGTCACGGCTCCTTCGGCGCGATTTGTACAAGGCGTTCGATGTCGCGGAGCATTTTGGATCACGGGGTGGCGCTGCTTCGGTCGCCAAATTTCGAGCCGCGCTGGCTGAAGCCAATAAGTCCGGAGCTTTCGAAGAGCTTGAGGTCTTTGAGGATTCTCCTGCACGGGATCCGTATAAACGACGAGGATATGACTCACCGGACGCGCTCTCCAAGGTCCTTATCCGTGGATCGGTCGGAGGGCCCTATCAAGATTTATCCGAGTTGTCAGAGGTCGTAAGCGCGCTTCAGAAGCGTACTGCGTATCGAGTGTATGCAAGCAATGCTCGTGCAATGTCGATATTAACGGAAATAGCGAAGGGAGTTGGATGATGACGAGGGCAATCGACGTCGCCAAAATACTGCATCTGAATGGAGGCGAGTTGGTCGGCAAGACACGTCTTCAAAAGTCATTCTATTTTTTGGAGAAAATCGGCTTAGGGTTCGGGTTTGATTTCCAGTATCATCACTACGGGCCTTATAGTGAGGAGCTGACTACGGCTACTCAAGATGCCATTGCTTTGGGATTGGTGAAGCAAGAGAAGCGCGTTGGCTCCCAATCTCAACCCTATTCGGCTTTTAGATTGATGGCGGATGTTACGGAGGAACCTATTGACGCCGCCAGATCGAGGATCCTAAAGATACTTGCTGGCCAAGACGCGATTACATTAGAGTTAGCGGCGACGGCAGATTTTCTTGAGGTGGCTGGGTATGACGATCCTTGGGCGGAAACCGTAGTAAGGAAGTCATCCAAGGCATCTGCAGAACGAGTCGTAAAGGCAAAAACACTGCTTTCGGATTTGTCCGTCTGATCGTTTTTGCGATTTTTTTTGTAGCTAGGCCGCCCATCGAGGCGGCCTTTTCATTTTAGGAACCCAACATGATCGATTTCGAACGCGCCACGGCGCGACCGCATAACGTCGGCCAACGCCACTACCCCGAGCGGTCGCGTACCGCACTGACGTCCGTCAATGGTCGATAATGTCGTTCTCTCTTGAGCATACCCGCGCGGCCTTCCACGGCCCGCGCGGGTAGCCGGGTTAGCGGACGACTTTGAAGCCAACAGATTCCAGCGAGGCCAGTGCTGTTTCTGCAAAGGTAGCGCAGTTGTCAAAGGGATCGTTGTTTTCATAGAGTGTCGCTTGATAAGCCGCGAGAATGCCTTCATGGATGGCGGTGAGTACTTGGTCGCGTTGGCGCCTTTCGTCGTCAGAAGCCACCGCATCTTCAACATCCCGATCTAGCCTGAGAGTCGGCCTATCTGGACCTTGGCCTTCCATAAGGAACTGGACTAGAGCGGACATCAGCTGCTCGGCTGTGTCCCTGTCCAATTCGAGGCTGACTGTGTCATCGTCGTCTGTCACGAGTTCCAGAGCGCCTCGTAGCGGCTTCCTCGAGAGCACGCTCACATCAGCGTCTTGGTATTCGACAAGCTTGGTCATCACTTTGCTCCATGTTTTTTTAGTGGCCGCAACGCCGCTGTATGAGGCGTGGAAGCCGGATTGTTGTTATTAGGAGTGTGCTTGGGCAGCCGTGCTGCTCGTTGTCTACGACGTAAGGGCTCCCCCATCGTCGGTTATCATGCGGCTTGATCCTAAAGATGCCCCGGGCCGCTTCTCTCAAGGCACAGCGGAAAAATGATCCATCCCGCAAAGTGCGTCAAGAGGATCGCGCAACGACAGTCGGACGCCTGCAAAAATATGGATCAAGTTGCCTCTCCCGACTTGATAGCTACCGCAGGCCAGGGCTCGGGGCGGGGGCTTTGCGGCCAACATAGGTCCCATCTTGCTCGCAAATGTCGCGCGCTAGGCTCTAAGGTGCTAGTATAAACCTCAGAGGAGGGAATCAGATGCGGTACCTCATAGACTATTTCGAGGCTGGACTCGTGGCTTGGTCCGATATCTCCATCAACGATCTTGCGCTTGCAAAGCACATGGCCAGCGCAGCCGTAACGGACGGTTTGGCCGAGCGCACCGAAATTCGGGACCAAGATGGTCGGTTGCTCAACTATTATCCTCGGATGTTGCGCGTCGCATAAACGGCGGCGGTGTGGTCAGCTTCGGGGCGTAGTGCGCGGCGATGGCAGCACTGCTGTGCCCGTCACGTTGCCGTAGACGGCGCAACCGCCCAAAACAAGCATAAGAGCAGCAGGACACCAAACCATAAAGAAGACGCCCAAGCCCCACGAAAGGTGCATGAGCAGCAAGCCGTAACCGGCGAGCGTCAACACCAAGGAGACGATAAACGTCGCCAACGCTACAGGGCCACCATACTCGACCATGTTGAGTGACTTCGACGCCGGATGCGCGATTGCGTACACGGTTAGCATGAGCGGCACTACGATCGAAAAGCAAATCAAGGCGCTGAAGACGTAGTTGTCAAAGGTTGGGCCCACATAGGCGGTCAGGATTCCGGCCAAACTGGCGCTAGCCAAGCCAAGTGACATCGACTGCTCGATGTCCCACGTTGCTGCTGCTTCAGCCTCAAGATCGTCAGTCATTTAAAAACCCCGCGAAATCATAACCCGGTATCTATGTAGGAGGGCGGGTGAGGTTTGGTAATACCCGAGCGGGCCTCGGGCTGCTGGACAGTGGAAAAGGCCGCCGTGAGGCGAAACGTGAGTTGCGAAAATCGCAACTTCCCAGCAGTATCGGTGTACACGGAAAGGGGTGGTTGCCGCTAACAACCACCCCTCTGCGGGCGTAGCGCCATACATACTGGCACGCGGAGTTTGCGGCACTTGTCTTTGTCAGAGACGCCGCAAACTCCAGCCAGCGGTACCTAATGTACAGGCAGTTGCGCGAAACTGCCCGCTAAGGCTGGCTTTTCCCACAAGGTTTTTGTTCTTTTTCTGTTCTTCTGTGTATAAGTCAGGCTCGGCTTTACAGGCGGCGACAGGAATAGGATTATGTTCCTCAGGTGGGGCGATTTCTGTGGAGATCGCAATGGCTAGGTCGAAACCCTCAAAGCAGTTATCGCAGGCTGAAATCGAGCGCTTTGTGGTGGCAGCGGAAGCGCTGCACAAGAGCATCGTGAAGCCGCTCATAGCGCCTACCTGCGATCACTACCGCGCAACGCGAATCCTGCACGAGACGCTGTTGAAGACCGTTCGGGAAGTGACCGGGAAGGAAGTCGAGTTCATCCAGTGGTACGGGACAGGGCCGGTACGGCCTCCCATGGCTCGGTAGCGCTAGGCCCCTCTACTGCCGTTTGAATCGCAACGGCTGACCGCGCTGACCAATGTCTCGCGATCATTGCCCAAGTGCTCTGATCAGATCCCTCAACTCGTCGAGTGTGATGCCGTTTTCCAATGCAAAAACCGCCGCCTCGTGAACATCGACAACTTCACGCCTTGGCTGCTTTTTGGTCATGACCCTACCCTGGTTGCAACCAATTTAGCGCAAAGGCGATAGTTGGTGTTCGGAGCAGGGGAGAAACGCCGGTTGATGGACATGCGGCGATCTGGCGCTGTGAAGCTAACGCAGGCGGCGCGTCTGTTGAAGCGATCTCGGCCAAGATGGGCAATTCGATCGATGACAACAAGGCGCTACAAAGGACCTATATGCCGGTCAACCTAGCAGCTGTTCGTTCAGCTGATGCCAGCCGTCGAATGGGTCGCAAACTGCTCGGCCAGGAACAGAATGAATACAAAAAGTTGAAACTTGGCGGCGAAAAAAGATGAAACTCGTCCAACTCGGATTCAGCGCCACCCTCATAAAACTCTTGCATAAACAAGAGATTGAGAGTGGCGCGAGTGACGGGGCTCGAACCCGCGACCTCCGGCGTGACAGGCCGGCACTCTAACCAACTGAGCTACACCCGCGCATTGACGAGCACGTGTCAGCCGTGTTCGTCGTTGGGCCGCTGGATAAGGGGTTCGCCACCGGGTGTCAAGCGCACCAAACCATCATAACAGCAAACTGGAGAAGGTTTTTTGACAGCCGGCGTTTTGTGCACAAATCCGGCCGACGAACAGGGCGTCGCCTGTTCATTTGGCCTTGCGAAGCCGGTCCCGACCGCTTAAAGGTCCGCGCCGGAGCGGGCGATTAGCTCAGTTGGTAGAGCGCTTCGTTTACACCGAAGATGTCGGCGGTTCGAGCCCGTCATCGCCCACCACTTTTCTTGAATGAATTCAACGGTGTCTGCCGGTCCTCTCAGGCCGGTGCGCCGCGTTGCGCCCAGCTATGCGCTCAGAAACGCCCGATTTCGGGTATGTCACAGTTTGAAATTGGGGTGGTCGCTACCCCTGCTTCATCCACCAGATCGAAGCCCAAAATCCTGCGCCGAGCACAATCAACGTAACAGGCCAATAGGCGATCGCCCAAGTGATGCCGATGATCATCGATAGGAAGCCATCGCCATGGCTTCCTTCCAGGAAAATTCCAAGGATAAACAATCCTGCGAATAACAGGCCGAGCCATCCAAAAATGAGAACTATAACCTTAAACGCCGCCAATTGAGCATCCACAGAGATCTACCGTTGGTGGATATGGCACACGCCTAGCTAAGATTTTTTCGCTCTTGAGGGAATGGTATCGAAGCGGCGCGACAGCAAATACCGCAGCGGCCCTTCGACGAACTGGCTGAAGGCGAAATGCTATTCCGTTGATGAATATGATCTGCTTGGCGTCGAACGCGAGGCGGGAAAGCCTGCCTTCACCTTGTTGGCGGATCGTGCTACCGGCCGGTATGTCGGTTCGGCCTTTATCAATCCAGGCCGCGCGACCCGCGAACGGCTATGGCGGCGCGTCCAGGAGCAGGCCGGACCGGCGCCGAAGGGCATGAAGCGGCCGGCGACCCAATGGGTCAAGCCCGGCATCATAGGCCGCGTGAAGCACTTGCGCGGCGAGGAAGATTTGCGGCACGCTGCAGGATTTCCGGGAGGAGAACCATGCCCATGCGGACAAGGGCGAATGAGGCCGGCATTTTCGATCCATCAGAGTTGGCCTTGCTCGGCAGGGGCTTTGAGCATTTGAAGCTTCAAGACCAGTCGCCGGAAGCGCGAGACGCCATCGCATCCCGCATCATCGCCAACTACATGGCCGGCATCAAAGACGAGGCTGAACTTGTCTCGCTTTCAAAACAGCCCTTGGGGCGCTAGCGGGAGGAAGACGGTGGCAGTCGCTAAGAAGGATCAGGAGCGCGCCAATTACGCTTGGATGTACGGCGCACAGGCGCGCAAGGACGGCAAGGAACGCGCCGTGCCGCCTTTCTGGCAGGAGAATGCCGACGTCTGGCTGCATCGCAGCGGAAGCGCGCCACAAGAGCATCGTGAAGCCGCTCATATCGCCACACTGCGACCACTACCGGGCAACGCGTGTCCTGCATGAGACACTGTTGAAGGCCGTGCGGCAAGTGACCGGGAAGGAAGTCGAGTTCATCCAGTGGAACACCACAGGAACCGGTGCGGCTCCCTACGGCTGGGTAGCCCAATAGCCGCCATCGCGGAAGGTGTTCAGACCGGCCCCATTTGGTGGTGTCAGAAGATAGATTTCTTCCTGCAGCTTCCTGCTCTTGTCGAAGCCATAGCGCGCGATAATTCCCTTGAAGGCGTGGGCGTTTCCCTCTCCACAGGAGCCGACCATGAAACACCAGACACTCGACCAACTGCATGCGGTCGCCAAGATTGAATCTTCGGCTGCATATTCGGCAATGACACGGAACCAGCGTATCGAGCGTTGGGCCGAACTTCTCGAACAACATCCTGACCGGTGCCTTGCGGCGTTTGCAGGGACCGAATATTTGCGCCTGGAGGAACGTACCGGGGTGCGTGGGGAAGGATCACCAATCGCTGTTGCCTTCGCAGACCCGGTGCTGCGCGCGTCGGGCCTGAAAGATGACACGTATGGCGAGGCAAGGCGCTTTTTCGAACTGAGCGACTGGCAACTCCATGAGATCGTCTGCGATTGCCATGCCGGCGCTACCATGAAAGCGGGTTGGGCTGCCGCGCGAGTCCGCACAACAGTTGGAGGGAATGGGTTCTTTGCCTGGTTGAGGCAAAGGATCATGTACTGAGTTGGCCGGCTGGAGGTGACGGTCATTGCGTGTCTGTGACCGTGATACGATCCCCTTCGGTCGCCGGCTCCAGCGGCACGCCCGCAACGTCTCGGAACATCCGCAGGGAGGCCATCAAGGCCGGCTTTGCGAACCTGAGTTCAAAGCCGGTAAGCGGTGGAACCGAGTCAGTCTGATCACGTTTTTCCGGAAGGTCACGCTGAATGACCTAATTATGGAGGAAACAATGATCAAGACGCTCACAACCGGCGCGATGGCGCTTGCAATCATGGCTGGTTCGGCTCTGGCTGGCAGTACATCCGCACTCGACGACCCGGCAAAGATGTCGCCGTTCTTCACCGATGCCGGCATGAAAACTCTGAAGACGGAAAAGGATTTCAAGACCGCATGGATGGCCATGAAACCCGATGAGCAGAAGGCGGTGTTGAAGGACTGCGGCGACACCACACTCAACAAGTCGCATGCGGATTTCTGCGCTATGGCAAAGATGATGGGCGGCTGAATATAGGCCTAGCATCGAAGGCGGAAACGCCTCCGAATTAATTGCTAAATCCGGCGCCAACTCGCACGGGAAGGCGCCGGCCGAGCCCAATATGACCGCCCTCCAACCACCAGCGATATCCTGCCGGCCTTGGAAACATGCTGATGGTTAAGCGGAGCAACAAGGTGGGTAGTACGGATAGGTCTAGTTCACCGTCATCTGCTTGCGCCATTCCCAAGGCCTATCGAACGATCCAGCCCAGGCCGCGCTTGGCTGTCCTGGCTTCTGTTTCAGCCCTGGCGTAGAAGCCGGCGCTGTACTTCGGCCAGTCGACCGCATAGCCCTTCCTGACCATCCCTTCCCCGATATCGACACCGCCAGCCGTGCAGACGGCCACCATGCGTCTGAAACGGTCGCGGTCGGCTGAACAAGGATGCGGTTCTGGGGAAAGCAATCGAAGATCTGCGTCGACAGCCGCCGTCCGAGGAGGAAGCCACGTCTGGCCCGGAGGCGCTTGACGAGACTTTTGTAAGCAGGTTTGAACGATATGCGGCCAGTGCGACATCCGCCGAATTGCGTGAAAGATGGGGGAGAGTTTTCGGGAGGCAGGACGATGACTAGGCATCCAGGGCGCTTGCTGCTGCTGCTGGTGATTGCGTTGGCAATCAGCGGTTCCGGACGCCTCGCCTATGCAGGCGACGCCAGCGACGGCGTGGACCAGCCGGCCGCCAAGGCCGCTTTGCTCAAGGCCTATCCCGGGCTGTTCACCATCTCGGGCAATGTCCTGACCTGGACCGACGGCACCACGATGGTGTGGGACGACGGCAAGACGCGCGAGGCCGACGCGCTGCTGGAGAGCCCGGACATCGAGGACATGTTTCGCTACGTCTATCCCACGGCAAGTGCTGGCGCGCTGGTCCCGGCGGAGGATTTCGATCCCGGCCGGATCCGCAACGAAGCCTTCTTCGAGAAGCTCTACGGCGCAAGTGCTGCGGAAGTGGGCAAGCACATCGCCAACGTCAAATGGCTGCCCAAACTCGGCAAGAAGACTGTGCAGGTCACTAGGGTTTTCGGCATCGACGACCGGCTGGGCAAGGTTTCCGATGCCCTCGAGGTCATGCCCGCGGAGCTAAGCCGTTACGGGCTCAAGCCCGGAGGCGGCTTTGTCTGGCGGCCCATCGCCGGCACAGATCGATTGAGCGTCCACTCTTTCGGCGCAGCCTTCGATATCAATGTCGGCTTCTCCGATTACTGGTACAACAACAGAAACAAAGCCAACCCCAAGGCACACATTCCCTTCAAGAATCGCATTCCGCTGTCGATCGTCGAACTGTTCGAGAAAAACGGCTTCATCTGGGGCGGCCGCTGGTATCACTATGACACCATGCATTTCGAATACCGGCCGGAATTGCTGTTGTACAAGACATCTGGCTGATCGGCGTCGGCGGCCGCCAGCCGTGAGGCGCGTTTGGTCGGCCGAACATGCCGAAATTCGCGATGCCGTCCTATGAGCGTCAATAACCAAGCCCCAGATCTGTGGTGCCTTGCTGGCCGCTAGCCGTCGCCGCACTACAAACCCTGCGAAGGTCGGCCCGGATGTTTTCGGAGTTCAACAACTCGGCCGCTTCCGGATAACCCTCAGCCAGCAACGCTGCAACGATCTCGGCTGGAGACTGGTGAATACCACCCTCCGCCAAAGCATGAGCGCGCTGGTAGATATGATCGGTTCTAATTTCGTCGGCCATTCTCAGGTCCCTCCCTTGATTAGCACTTTACAAACAACCCTTGAGGGGCGTTTACGTTGCATGCAACCTATAAGGGAGTGTTTGCCGGCCGATCTGCGGAGCGCCGGATCAGCCTGTTCGTGGCCGTGAAGCAAGGATCAAGGCGGCACCATCCGGAAGTCCTTGCCCTCGGGCAGCAATTGGCCGCCATCGACGACGATGGTCGTGCCGGTGATGTAGCTGGCGTCGTCCGAGGCGAGGAACAGGAAGGCATTGGCGACGTCGCGCGGACTGCCGAGCCGGCCGAGGGGGATGGAATCCTCCATGTTCTTGATATAGGCGGCGCCGCGATGCTCCTGGATGGCCTCGGTCAGGATGTTGCCGGGCTCGACGCCGTTGACGGTGATGCCGTAACCGGAGAATTCCAACGCTGCCGAACGGATGAAACCGTTGATGCCGGCCTTGGTCGCGGAATAGTGGCCGTGGCCGGGACTTGTGACATGCGGGCCGGTGATGGAGGAGGTGTAGAGCATGCGCCCGAAGCGCTGCGCCTTCATTGGCACCAGGGCGGCGCGGGTGGCATTGAAGGTGCCGCGCAGATTGACCGCCATGACGCGGTCCCAGTCGTCGGTGCTGGTGTTCTCGATCAGCTGCCAGGGATAGATGCCGGCATTCTGCACGATGATGTCGAGCCGGCCGTGATGCTTCAGCGCCAGTGCCACCGCGGCCTCCGCGTCGCGCATCTGCGAGATGTCGGTGCCGATGAAAGGGACGCCAAGCTCATCCGCAGTTGCTTGTCCGGCCTTTACCTCGGTGTCGGCGAGCACCAGCCTTGCACCTTCTTCGGCGAAACGTAGAGCGGTGCCTTTGCCGATGCCGCTTGCGCTGCCGATGATCAGCGCGACCTTGTCGTTCAGTCGTCCAGTCATGCGAGCCGTCCAGTCATGCGAGTCTCTGGCGAATGGTTTGCTTGAAGGCGTCGAGCAGCACGGCGGCCAGCACCAGCAGGCCGTGGATGACCTGGGTGAAGTTGGCGGGCAGGCCCATCAGATTGATCGCCGTGTTGATGGCCGAGAGCAGAAGCACGCCGGCATAGACGCCGGGCAGGGTGCCGACGCCGCCCTTCAGGCTGACGCCGCCGATGACGACCGCGGCAAAGGCGTTGAACAGCAGGCCGACGCCGAGATTGGCGGTAGCGCCCGAGGTGCGGATCGCCAGCAGCCAGCCGGCCAGGCCGGCGATGGCGCCAGCCAGCACGAAAGCGATGATGAGGTTGCGGTTCACGCGGATGCCGGCGCGGAAGGTCGCCGTCTCGTTGCCGCCGATCATCACCAGGTGCCGGCCGAACGGCGTCTTGGCCATGATCAGCGAGAAGACGACGAAACAGGCGATGGCGATCCAGGCGGTGAGCGGCAGGCCGATCAGCCGCTGGATGCCGAACCAGCGGATCGCCGGCGCCAGATCCTGCGCCGAGCGGCCGCCCGAAATGACCAGCACCAGGCCGCGCACCCAGATGTAGGACGCCAGGGTGATGATGAAGGCGCTCATCTTGACCTTGACGACCAGAAACCCGTTGAAGGCGCCGATCAGGCCGCCGACGGCCAGCGCCAGCAGCAGCGACACCGGAACCATCAGCCATTCCGGATGCAGTTGCACACCGAGGCCGATGCCCGACGAGCAGAACAGGATGCCGACCGCCATGGCGCTGAGCGCCGCCACCGATTCGACCGACAGATCCATGTGGCCGGCGATGATGACCAGCGCCAGGCCGATCGACATGACGCCGAGCACGCTCGAGGCCTCGATGATGTTGGCGAAGATACCGAGTTGGAAATAGTTGGGGATGAAGATGGAGAAGACCACCAGCACGAAGACAAGCATGAACCAGACGAGGTTGTCGAGGACGAACTCCAGGGCTTGGCGGGTGCGGGGGGTCATGAGCTGATCCGGCTGGCGCATGCCCCCGGAGAACGGTTCTCGCAAGGATCATGCGCGGATTGGAATTGCGGAGAATTGGCTCCGGGCCGAGAAGGCCCGGAGCGTTTCAGGCGACGTGCCTATTCGACGGATTTGACGGTATCCGTCGGTGCCTTCTGGTTGCCCCAGAAGGCCGGATTGTCGACGTTTTCCTTGGTGATGGCCGCACCGGGGATCTTGATGTTCGGACCCCAGGCTTCCTTGGTGACGGTCGATTTCAAGCCGAGCACGTCATAGTCGCCGGGCTTGATCTCCTGCTTCTTGACGATCTTGTCCATGAACATGGCGACGGCCGCGGCCTGGGCGTAGAGCGGCTGTTCGACTTCGACGTTGAGCCAGCCCTTACGGATCAGGTCGAGGCCGACCGGCGCGCCGTTCGAGCTCATCAGCATGACGTCGCCCGGCTTCTTGCCGGCGGCCTCGAGCGAGGCGACGGCGGCGACCGACAGATGCGCGGCATGGCTGAAGATCAGGTCGATGTCGGGGTTGGCCAGCATCTGGTCGGCAACGATGGTGCCGGCGTTACTGGCTTCCCACTGCATGGCCGGAAGCGAGATGATCTTGACGTCCGGGAACGCCTTCATCTTCTCCTCAAAACCCTTCTGGATGTCGAGCGTGTAAGGGTCGCCGGGATCGCCGAGCACCTGCAGCACCTTGCCCTTCACCGAGCCGTTCTTGGCTTTCAGCAGCTTTTCCGCCTGGTCGGCGGCGATGTGGCCGATCTCGACGGTGCCAGCCACCGAGGTGAAGTCGGAAGGCGTCGAGGTGATCTGGCGGTCGAACTCGACCACCGGAATGCCGGCGGCGCGCGCGGCTTCGATCGATGGCTTCAGTGCATTGAAGTCGACCGCCGCCAGGATGATCGCCGCCGGCTTCAGCGCGATGACATCGTTCATCTGCGACTGCTGCGCGTCGGTCTTGTTGTCGGCGTTCAGCGTCTTTATGTCGTAGCCGACCTGCTTCAGGAACAGCTCCAGCGCGGTCACCGAGCCGGTCTGAAACTCATCGAGCAGTGTCGGCACCATATAGTAGACGGTTCCCTTGGACTGGGCGAATGCCGGCGTGAGCGTGGCAAAGGCCAGTGCAAGGATACCGAAGACAGCAAGAAGTATTCGCTTCATGTCGTTGGCTCCCTGTTAAGCCGGACCCCTCTTGTCCCTCAACCCGCCGGTCCGGCACCGGCAAGCGTCTCCCCGGTGATCATGTTGATCACCGCATCGGGACTTGTTTTGTTGCGTGCGACATCGCCGGCCACCACGCCTTGCCGGATCACCACGATCCGGTCGGCGACCTGAAAGGCCTGCTGCATGATGTGGGTGATGATGACGACGCCGATGCCCTGGCTCGCCACTTGGCGGATCATGTCGAGACCGCGCCGCGTCTGCTCGACGCCCAGCGCCGCGAACGGTTCGTCGAGCAGCACCAGCTTGCCGCCCCAATGCACGAAGCGGTTGAGCTCGATGGCCTGGCGCTGGCCGCCCGAGAGATGCTCGACATTGGTGCGCAGCGAAGGAATGCGGGTGCCGGCGCTGGCCAGCGCCTTGCTGACGACGGCCTCCATGGCGCGCTCGTCGAGCACGGGAATGCCGAGCACCTTCCTGGTGATCTCGCGGCCCATGAAGAAATTCGCCACCACGTCGACATTGGTGCAGAGCGACAGGTCCTGGTAGACGGTTTCGATGCCGGCCGCCTTGGCCTCGGCCGGCGACCTCGCCAGGAACTCCTTGCCCTCGAACAGCATGCGGCCCGAGGTCGGCTCCAGCCCGCCGGCGATGATCTTGACCAGCGTCGATTTGCCGGCGCCGTTGTCGCCCAGCAACGCCACGACCTCACCCTTGCCGATGGAGAAGCTGATCCCCTTCAGGGCTTCGATCGCGCCGTAGTTCTTGGTGACGTTGTCGAGCACCAGCAGCGGTTCGCTCATGCCGCGATCTCCTTGGCCGTCAGAAGATCGCGGCCGCGTTCGCGCTCGGCGGCGAACATCTGGCCGAAACGCGGCGACAGCACGCCCGAAACCGCAAGGGCGGCGGCGCCGCGCAACACCGAATGTTGCCCGCCGCGCGCGACCATGACCCGGGGCGTCGTTCGATCCTTGCGCGCCGAGACCGAGTTGTGCAGGCCGCCGGTCGAACCGGCCAGCCGTTCGAGCAGGTCGGTGGACGCCAGCCCGCCGAGGATGACCGTTTCAGGGTCGAACAGGTTTTCGATGACGGCGATGGCATTGTGAAAGATCGGCGCGACTTCCGCGACCCAATCGGCCTCTGTGCCGTTCCAGCGCCGGAGCGCCTCGAGCGAGAGATATCTTTCGAGGCATCCTCTGTTGCCGCAGGGACAGGCCTCGCCGCCGGGGACGACAGGGATGTGCCCGACCTCGCCGGCATTGCCCCAGGCGCCGCGCTGCACGCTGCCGTCATGAACCATGACGCCGCCGAGGCCGACGCCGAAATAGAGATAGTAATATTCGGAGAATTGAGCGCCGAGGCCGTAGAGCCGCTCGCCCATGGCCGCTGCCGCCATGTCGGTCTCGAAGAAGGCCGGCAATCCGGTCGAGGCCGCCAGCCGCTCGCGAAGCGCCACATCCTTCCAGCCGGTCATGGTGGTCGGGCCGACGAAACTCATGGATTCGACACCGAACGGCCCGGGCAGGGCCAAGCCAACCCCGAGAACCCGCCCGCCGGCCCGCAATCCGGTCAATTCAGACACCATGGCCCCGATCACGTCGAAGGCGTGGTCGGGCGTTGCGTTCGGGGCCTCGCGGTAAGTGCTCTCGACCACGTCGCCGCTCAAATTGATCAGGGCGGCATTGATGCCGAGCGGGGTGATGTGGATGCCGACGGCATAGCCGCCCGCGGGATTGATGCGCAGCGTCGCCGGCGGCAGGCCGCGGCCCTTGGGCTCTTCGCGTACGGAGAGGATGTAGCCCTGTTCCTCCAGTTCGCGAACGATGGTCGATACGGTCTGGACGGTGAGGCCGACGCGGCTGGCGATCTCGCCGCGGGCGATCGGCCCATGCAGGCGGATGGACTCAAGCACGATGCGCCGGTTGTACGGCCGCCCGAACTCCTGATTGGTCCCCCGCAATGCCATGCCTTGCACCCCCGGTTGACGCAAGGTTCGCATCAAAGATTTATTCAGTCAAATGGAATTCAAAAATAAAATCGAACGCGGCACTCCAATCCAGAAAGGCCGGGCTACTCGGCTTAGGACCTGCTCACGTGCCGGCCTTGGCCGATTGCCGCCATGGCGAAACCGCTTCAATGGTGGGCAAGCCTCGCAACTGTTGAACCAAGCATGGAGCAAAGATGATCGAATTGCCGTTTGCCCGCGACGAGTACCAGCAGCGGCTTCGCAAGATCCGCGCCGAGATGGCGAAGTGCGGTCTCGAACTCCTTGTCGTCAACGACGTTGCCAACCAGCACTACATCACCGGCTATGATGGCTGGTCCTTCTATACGCCGCAGGTGGTGCTGGTGCCCCTGGAGGAGGTCGAGCCGGTCTGGATCGGCCGCGCCATGGATGCCGCCGGCGGTCTGCTGACAGCCTGGATGAAGCCCGAGAACGTCGTTGGCTTCCCGGAGGATCACGTTCAGCGTGCCGATCGCCACCCCATGGACTGGATCGCGAACTGGATCGTCGCCAAGGGCTGGGGGAACAGGCATATCGGCATCGAGCTCGAAGCCTATTACTTCTCGCCGAAGGCTCACGCCCGGCTCGTCGCCGGACTTCCCAACGCGAAATGGCATGACGCCGATCTGCTGGTGAATTGGATCCGCGCGGTCAAATCGGCGCCCGAGATCGCCTATCTGCGCAAGGCGTCGACCTTGGCCGAAGCGGCGGTGACACGGGCCTTCGAGGTGATCGCGCCCGGCGTGCGCGAGTGCGATGCGATTGCCGCGATCCAGGCGGCACAGATCGCCGGCAGCCCGGATTTCGCCGGTGACATCACGGCGCTCCCGCCGACCATCCTCGGCGGTGAGAATGCCTCGGCCCCGCACATCATGTGGAGCGACAGGCGGTTTGGAGAGAACGAGACGATTGCGCTGGAACTTGCCGGGGTCTGCCGCCGCTATGCTGCCGGGCTAGCCAGAACGATGCAGCTCGGCAAGACGCCGACGCGTGTCGCGGATACGGCAAAGGCCGTGATCGAGGGCATGGACGCGGTGCTCGATGCAGTGAGGCCGGGAACGACGGCCGAAGCGGTCGAAGGCGCATGGCGCAAGGTCATTCAGCGCTACGGGCTGAAGAAGGAGTCGCGTATCGGCTATTCCATCGGCGTCGCCTATCCGCCGGATTGGGGCGAACACACGATCAGTCTGCGGCCCGGCGACAAGACGGTGCTTCAACCCGGCAACGTCGTCCATTCCATCCTCGGCATGTGGATGGACGGCTGGGGCATCGAGGTCAGCGAGACCATTTTGGTAACCGAAACCGGTAACGAGACCCTGACGAAGTTCCCGCGAGAGATCCATGTCAAATCCTGAGGGGGCGGCCATGGCAGGCGGTGCTGAGGTTTCCGACACGGTCAACATCGACGCCGGAATTCTCAACCAGATGATCGAGATACGCCGCCATCTGCACCGCAATCCGGAATTGTCGAACAGCGAAGCCAACACGCAGCGCTATCTCACGCAGATGCTGGCCGGCGAGGGAATCTCGGATATTCGTGACGTCGCGGGCTTTGGCCTGGCCGTCGATATTGTCGGCACCGGCAAGCCGTCAAATCGAAAGATTGCCATTCGCGCCGACATCGATGCCTTGCCCATCGAAGAAGAGTCTGGCGTCGACTATGCTTCGGCCAATCCCGGCGTCATGCATGCCTGCGGTCACGACGCCCACGCATCGATGGGCTTCGCGGTTGCCGCGCATCTGCAGAGATCAAGGGCCGATTTTGGCGGGACGGTCCGACTTATCTTCCAGCCGGCCGAAGAGGACTCGCCCTCAGGCGGCAAACGTGTGGTGGAAGAGGGGCTGCTCGACGATGTCGACGCCGCGATCTGCCTTCATGTCGATCCGTATACGCCATCCGGCAAGATCGCGGTCCGTTCAGGTCCCTATACGCTGGCGTGCGATACGTTCGATGCCGTTGTCATTGGTGAGGCGGCGCACGCGGCCAAGCCCTACGAGGGCGTCGATGCGATTGCCGTGGCCTGCTCCATGGTCGGCGAGTTGCAGAAGATCGTGTCGCGCGAAATCGACCCCTACGATCCCCTGGTCATCTCCGTCACCGGCATCAATGGCGGCAGCGCCTACAATGTCATTGCCGGCAAGGTCACCTTGAAAGGCACCATCCGCAGCGGTAGCGACGCAACCCGCGAGCAGGCCTGGCGGCGCGTTCGTGAAATCCTGGAGGGCATGGCGGCCAGCCACGGCGCCAATGTGGAGCTCGCCATCCACAAGGGCGAGCCAGGGGTCGTCAACGATGGCGAGATGGCGGAGCTGATTGCCGCCAGCGGTAGAGCCTGCATCGGCGCCGACAATGTGCTCAACACACCCGGATGGACCATCGCCGACGACTTTGGCTACTACAGCGAGAAGCGCCCATCGGTCTATTTCCGGCTCGGAATCCGCAACGAGGCGGTCGGCTCGGTCTATCCGCTTCATCATCCCAAATTTCGCGTCGATGAGGCCGCCTTGAAAATTGGCGCGGCCACCCTGGTTGCGGCGGCGACCAGATTTCTGTCGGCGCAGCCGGAAAATGCCGACTGATCAAAGCGATGCAAAGCCCGGCTCGTGCAAGCTTGCACGAGTCGGCGAAATGCCTGTTCAGTATTTGATGACCCGGCGCTCGACCAGCACCACGGCACAGAACAGAACGATCGACAGGCAAGACGACAGTACGATCGCCGCGTAGAGCCGGTCCGACTGGTAGTTGAAGCTCGCCTGGATGATCAGCGCGCCGAGGCCCTTGTCCGAGCCGATCCATTCGCCGACGATGGCGCCGATCACCGCCGTCGCCGAGGCGATGCGGAGAGAGGAGAACAGCATCGGCAGCGCGCGCGGCAGCCGCAGGCTCCAGAAAATCTCGGAACGCGTCGCCGACAGCACGCGGAACAGTTCGTGCTCGTTGTCGCTGGCCGAGTCCAGGCCGCGGATCATGTTCACAAGCGTCGGGAAGAAGCAGATCACCGCCGCGATGACGATCTTCGGCGTCATGCCGAGCCCGAAGATCAGGATGATGATCGGCGACAGCGCCAGGATCGGAATGGTGTTGAAGAACAGCACGATCGGAAAATAGGCGGCCTGCAGGATGCGGTTGTGCACGAACAGGACCGCCAGCAGCACGGCGGCCAGATTGCCGATGACGAACCCGGCCAGCGCCTCGATCAGCGTTGGCCTCAAATTGTCCATGAGCAGCGCGAAATTCTTCTGGAAGACGCCCGATATGGCGGTCGGGGTCGGCACGATGTAGGCCGGCACGCCGAGCAGCGGTAGCAGATACTGCCAGGTGAGAAGAATGGATGCCGCGCCAAGAGCGGGCAGGGCTATTGCCGTTTGCGGCGAGAGCGGCGCCGGCCTCATGATGCCTGCTCCAGCGCGGTCCGCAGCTCGGCCATGGCCGCGACGATTGCCGGGTCTTCGCGCGAACAGCGGTTGCCGTCCTGTTTGAGCGGCCGCATGTCCAAATCCTTGACCAGCCGCCCAGGATTGGCGGCGAGAACGATCACCCGCTCGCCGAGATAGGCGGCTTCGGCGATCGAATGGGTGACGAACAGGATCGTCGTGCCCGTGCGCCGCCACAGATTGAGAAGCTCGTCGTTGAGGCGATCGCGGGTGATTTCGTCGAGCGCCCCGAACGGTTCGTCCATCAAAAGCAGCTTGGGCTGGCCAAGCAAGGCGCGGGCGATCGCCACACGCTGGCGCTGGCCGCCGGACAGCTGGTGCGGCAGGCGTTCGCCGAAGCCGGCCAACCCCATCAGCTCCAGCAGCTCCTCGCTGCGGTCTTCGATCTTGCGTGTCAGGCTGCCTTGCCCGACGCCAAGCGGCAAGCGGACATTGTCGCGCACCGTGCGCCAGGGCAGCAGGGTCGAATCCTGGAAGACGAAGCCGACATCGCGGCGCGAGCGCACCGCATGCGGCGTGTCGCCGAGCACGCTGATCGTGCCGCCGAGAGGGTCGAGTAGGTCGGCGACCACGCGCAGCAAGGTCGACTTGCCGCAGCCGGACGGCCCGAGGATCGACAGGAAGGAGCCGGCCTCGACGCTGAGGTCGAGGCCGGAAAGCACCTTGACGGCCGCCTGGCGGCCGCCATAGCCGACATCCAGCCTGCTGGCTTCGATCGCGTTCGCCATCAAGCGGCGGGCGCGTCGAGCTTCGGCCGGTCGGCAGCCGAGAGTTCGAGGATCTTGGTGGTGTAGACGTCGGCCGCCTTGGGCCGGCCGTTCGGGTATTGGCCGACCTTGTCGAGCAGCGCCAGCTGTTCTTCGATCGAGGCGGGATCGAACGTGCCCCAGCCGTCCTTGGCCGTCGCGCCGTCGAAGGACAGTTTCAACACGAGATTGACCGTCTTCTCTTCCCAGCCGAGATCCATTTCAGGATAGGCGGCGACCATCTTCTTCACCGCTTGCTGCGGGTTGGCGTGCACCCAGCCCCAGCCCTTGGCGACCGCGCCGATGAATTTTGCCAGCGTGTCCGGGTCCTTTTCGATCGCCGCGTCGGTGGCGAAATAGACATCGGCATAGGAACTCAGGCCGAGGTCGCGCACCAGAAGGTCGATACGGTCGTCGCCGACGACGCTCAGCGCCTGGGTGTTGGTGATCCAGCCGCCAATGGCATCGACATCGCCGCGCACCAGCGGTCCCTTGTCGAAGCCGACATTGATGACGGTGAGGTCGGACGCGCTCATGCCGTTCTTGGCCAGGATCTCGTCCATGACGAAGCGTGCCGTCGGCTGGATGCCGATCTTCTTGCCCTTGAGGTCGGCCACGCCCTTGATCGGGTTAGAGGCCTTTGAGGTGAGCGCATAGGGGCCGGTGCGGAAGCCGCAGGCTATGATCTTCACCGGCACGCCGCTGGCGCGCGCCGAAAACAGCTGCGGCGTTTCGGAGAATTGGCCAAGTTGTGCCGCGCCCGAGATCACCGGCGGCACGGTCGAAGCGTTCGGTCCGCCCGGGCTGAATTCCACGTCGAGCCCGGCATCCTTGAAATAGCCGTTGGCGACGGCGACGATGTCGCCGATCTGGCCGTTGGACATCAGCCAGTCATACTGGATGACGACCTTTCCGGCGGCCTTGGCGCCCGGGGTCAAAACCAGCTGCATTCCGCCCGATGCCGCGGCAATAGCCGCCAGGCCGGATTTCATGAAGCCGCGGCGGTTCATGTCGTAATTCCCATTCATTTTTCGCTCCTGTTGCAAGACTGTCTCGTCTCTTCATTGCGCGCCGTTCCCTTGGCGCGGGTGGTCTACGGCTGTTCGTCGTGGTAGTCGCCGGGGCCGCCGTCGAGCCAGGCGTAGAGTTCCCAAAGCGTGTCGTCCGGGTCGGTGAAATAGGCGCAGCGCGCGTTCCAGACATAGTTTTCGGGCGGGGCATAGAACGGCACGCCCTTGGCCGTCAGCTCGGCATGCAGCCGGTCGATCTCGCCGGGCGCGTCGAGCTGGACGGCGACGCAGACCTTGTGCGCATGGCGCGGCGATCGCAGTTTCGAGACGCCGGTATGCTGGCTGATATGGTCGATCTCCCAAGCGGCCAGCGTCACGCCCTCGCCATGGAAATCGGCGAAACCCTCGGCGCGGCGGCGCAGGCGAAAGCCGAGCTTGTCGACATAGAACTCTACTGTCCGCTCAATATTCTCGACCAGGAGGCAGACATCGGAGATGCGGGTAATGCTGGCGACAGCCATGCTCATTTCCCTCCTCCCGTGCGTTCGCCGCGCGCGGACGGCAGCTTGACGCCGACACGGTTGGCCGCGCCGATGATGTGCGCGCGCATCGCGGCCTCGGCTTTTGCCGGGTCGCCGGCGACCAGCGCCTCGTAGATGCGCACATGCTCGCCGACATTGACCTCAACCAGATCGTGCAAGGGGTTGGTCTGCCGTGCGTAATAGATCGAGCGGCGGATCTGCTCGCAGACGAAGGAAATGAAGGTGTGGATGTAGCTGTTGCCGGTCGCCCGGGCGATTTCGCGATGAAACAGAAGGTCGGCGTCGATGCTGCCGTCCTCCCAGCGCTCCTCGCCGCTCATCCGGTCGAGCGCGGCCTTGATCGCGTCGAGATGCTCCTGCTCGCGCCGTTCGGCGGCGAGGGCCGCGGATTCCGCCTCGAGGATGCAGCGCAGCTCGAACAGCCGCTCCATGTTCTGCCCCTCTTTCAGGGTCTCGCGGTCGATGCGGATCGCCGCGCGCTGTTCCGGCGCCAGCACGAAGGAGCCGATGCCTTGCCGCGCTTCCACCATGCCGTCGGCGCGCAATTGCGCAATTGCCTCGCGCACGACGTTGCGGCTGACGCCGAATTTCTCCGAAAGCTGCTGCTCCGTCGGCAAGAGGGCGCCCGGGTTGAGGTCGCCGGACTCGATCTCGCGGCTGAGGAACGCCGCCACCCGATGCGGCAGCGCCTCGACAGTGCCGATGGCAGCCAGTCTTTGTTTCATGAAAAAGTCTCCGTCGCGGGAAAGAGGCAGCCGGGGTTCATGCGTCGGTCCGGATCGAGCGCATCCTTGAGCGTGCCGACGAGCCGGCGGTGGACAGCGGACATTCCCGCCCAGTAGACGCTTTGGCGGGTGCGCCCGATGCCATGCTCGGCGCTGATCGAGCCGCCGAGGGCGTTGGTGATGTCGTACAGCCCGGCGGTGATGGCGGTGCCCCTGGAGCGCGCGTCGGGCTCTGCCAGGTCGAGCGGCGGCAGGACGTTGAAATGGATGTTGCCGTCGCCAGCGTGCCCATAGGCCTGTGAAATCCAGCCCGGATGCTCCAGCGCGATAAAATCGCGAGCCTGGGTGATGAGGGTGGGGATGTCGGAGATACGCACCGAAAGATCGGTGCGCACGTGGTAGCCGCGCTTGGCCTGGCCCTCGACCAGCCCCTCGCGAATGGCCCAGAACGCCTTGGCCTGTGCGCCGCTCTCGGCCAGAACGGCATCGGTGACCAGTTCTTCTTCCATCGTGCCGGCAAGGAAATTCACCAGCAGGCTGCGCAAATCGATCGCGGCACTCGACGACAATTCGATCAGCACATGGACAGGGGCCGTGACCGGCGCGACGATGCTCGGGTCGACGAGACGCGCCAGCTCCATGCATTCCGCGCCGATGATCTCGAAGGCGCACATCAGGTCGGAGCATCCGCGTCGGGCTTGCCTGAACAGAGCGATTGCCGCTTCGAATGAAGGGAGCCCCAGATAAGCCGTTTCGACACGGCCGGGTTTCGGAAACAGTTTGACCTCGACGCCGGTGATGATGCCCAGCGTGCCCTCGGCGCCGATGAAAAGCTGCTTCAGGTCGTAACCACGGTTGTCCTTGCGCAAGCCGGAAAAGCCGCTCCACAATTCGCCGTCCGTCAGCACCACCTCCAGGCCGACAATGACGTCGCGGGCCATGCCATAGCGCAGCACATTGACGCCGCCGGCATTGCTTGCCGCATTGCCGCCGATCTGGCAGCTGCCTTGAGCGCCGAGCGCCAGCGGGAACAGGCAGTCCTGCTCCTCTGCCGCATCCTTGATGTGCTGCAGGATGCAGCCGGCATCGGCTTGCAGGATGAAATTGTCAGCGTCGACCAAACGGATCCTGTTCAGCCGCTCCAGGCTGATGATCACCGCGCCGTGGGACGTGCCGATGTCGATCGCACCGGCGACAAGTCCGGTGTTGCCGCCTTGCGGAATCATCGCCAGTCCAAGCCTGCCGCACAGCCGAACCGCGGCCTGGACCTCGGCGATCGACGCCGGTTTCAGCACGGCAAGCGCTGCGCCATGATGATCGCCGGACCAGTCCACGAGGTATTTCGCCATATTGGCCGGATCGGCAGCCACGCCGCCTTGTCCCAGGAGATGCTCCAGGGCGGCGAGAACGTCAGGCGAGATGCCGTGAATGGTCATTATCGGATCGGTTCTGATGTCGCGGTGTATGGTTATACATATCATCCTACAACTTGATGTGTGTCAACGCCGCTAGGCCGAACGGCCGTGGACAAAGTCGCTTGCCAGATTGTCGGGATGAGGTCTCGGTCAAGGAAGCGAAGCGACCGGCTGACGGTCTAGGCCCGCCCGGATAGCGCTCACTCGATCCCGGATTGCTTGCAGTGTGGGGCAGACCTGGTTCGGGAGGTGTTGATGCCAATCAGGTCAGTGCCGGCCCAGCTCAGAGATACTGGGCGACCTTCTTGCCGACGGTGAGGAAGCGCAAGGGATCGATGGCTTCGCCATTGTGGCGCACTTCATAATGCAGATGCGGGCCGGTCGAGCGGCCGCTGCTGCCGGTCTTGCCGATGACGGCGCCGGCGTCCAGTTTCTCGCCCACGGTCACGTCAATTTCGCTGAGATGTCCGTAACGGGTCGCAAAGCCGTTGCCGTGGTCGACTTCCACCATGCGGCCATAGCCGCCATTCCAGCCGGCCTTGGTGACGATGCCGGGCGCCGTGACTTTTGCGTCCATGCCGATGGGCGCCCTGAAATCCATGCCCGAATGCAGTGCCGCGGTGCCGAGAATGGGATCGGTGCGCACGCCGAACGGGCTGGTGACGGAGTGGCCGGGGGCAGGGTTGGCCAGCGGCAGCTGGCGCGCTTCCTTCTTCAACTGGTCGAGCGTGTCCAGAGCCTCGTCCAGCTCCTTGACCTTGCTGTCGAACATCAAAGAACTGTTGAGCGGGATCAGCGGGCCGCCGACATCGCTTTCGTTCTTGCCAAAATCGCTGTCGACCGGCAGTCCGGCCGCCTGCAGCGCCTGCTGGATGGCATCGGCGCTTTTATAGGCATTGTCCGCGAGCGTGCTGATGCGGGTGAGTTGTTCGTTCTCGATGGATTTCAGCGACTGGTTGATCGAGACGAACAGCCTGTCGGCACGATCTGCGGCAGAGCCGCTAGGCAGCGGATCGGTGCGGGTCGACCACAAGGAGAATGGCCTTGTGTCGGCAGCACCCAGATCGGTGCCCAGGCTGGCGACCGCGTAGTTCTGTGCGGGCTGGCTGATACTGCCGGTCACCTCTGCGTGCTTGTCAGGCTTGGCAGCCGCCGGATCCTCGGCGGGCGCTGCTCCGACCTCGTTCTCGGCGCGCTCGAGCAGCGGTCCGAGACGGCCGTGCCGCTGGCTGAGCTGCGTCTGGCGTTCAATCAGTTCGCTGACCTTGTTTTCCATCAATTGCTGGTCGAGCAACTGGCGGCTGGTGATGCGGTCGACCTGGGCGCGAAGCGCCGAGATGCGGTCTTCGTAGGCCTGCTGCATGCGCGCCTGGCGCGCGGTGGTGGCGCCGATCAGGTCGTCGCGCAAAACGAGATAGGACGTGGCCAGGAGGTAGCCGATGGCAATGGCGGCGAGCGCTGAACCGATGAATGCCGCGAGCCAGGGCCGGATCGTGAAGTGCCTGATCTCATTGCCTCGGGCGATGATGACCGTGTGGGGTTCCTTACGCCTGCCGAAGACTGCGGACTGACCGGTTGCGTTCACGGGACCAAGCTTTCGTTTACGACACCACGACAACTTGATTACACATTATTAGGGTTAACAAAGGCTTTCTGGGCCGATTGCGCGGGCGTGGAATGCACGCGGCGCGGACAAGGGGTTGCATGAAAACCGCCAAGGGAGCGGCCTGCATGGCCGCTAAGCCATTGGCGAAAAGCACCAATCTGCTGCCCGCCATACGGCCGGTCGCTCGCGGATCGAGGTCTAGAGTTCCTTAACTGTCTTCGATTGCATTTACTTGACGGTTTTCGAGTAAAAGCGTGATGGGTTTGGGATTCTATCGAAGATGGCGGTCCAAGGGATGCTGAGCGATCTGGTTGGCAAGATCCTCGACAAGTTGTCGGGCACCAGTCTGCTGGCGACCGGGCTCTTGCTGCTGACGGCCCTTGTCAGCGCGCTCATAGCCTATTGGCGCGCGGTCGAGGAGAAGAGCTGGAAGGAGTTCTTTGAGTTCGTCGTCCCCCATGAGGTCATCGCCCATCCCTCGGCGAAGGCCGACCTGATGTTCTGGGTGACGAAGAAGGCCTTGATGCCCTTCCTGATGCTGCCCGCCGGAATTGTCTTCGTCTCGGCGGTGGGCTACGGCACCAACTGGCTGTTTTCGACACTGTTCCAGTTCCAGCCGCCGCTGATCGAGGGACCGGCAGGGCCGGTGACGGTGCTGATCTTCACCATCACCATGCTGCTCGCCTACGACATTTCCTATTATCTCTATCACGTCGCCCAGCATCGCTACCCCGTGCTTTGGGAATTGCACAAGGTGCATCACTCGGCCGAGGTGATGGTCGGGATCACCAAGGACCGGGTCCATCCGCTCGACGAGCTGATGAACCGGGCCTGGGACGGCGTCATCGTCGGCGTCTGCTTCGGCATCTGGTCGCTGATTTCGCTGAACCTCGTCGAGCTGACCGTCTTTGGCGTCAACGTCTATGTCATGCGCAACATCCTGATGATGGATTTCGTCAGGCACACGCATTTCAAGATCTCGTTCGGGCCGCTCAACAATGTGATCCTGTGTCCTCATTGGCACCAGCTGCATCACAGCACCGATCCACGCCACTATGACAAGAATTTCGGCCTGCTCTTCTCGTTCTGGGACCGGCTCTTCGGAACATTGTGCGTGCCGAGGCCCGACGAGGACTTCAAGTTCGGATTGGTCGATCGCGATGTGCGCGACTACCAGTCGCTCGCCGGCCTCTATGTCATGCCGCTTAAGCGGATGTGGGGACATATCGCCAGGCGCATCCGGCGTGCAAAGCCACGGACCACGCAATCATCGGAAGAAGGGACACGGCCATGAACGCCCCCTTCGTGCTCGCGATCCCGCGGACACGCACCTTTGAAGTCGTCACATCGGCGGAACGTCTGGCCGAGATCGCACCGGCCTGGAGCGCGCTCTGGCAGCGGGCCGGCGGGCTTGTCTTCCAGCACCCGGACTGGATCGCGGCCTGGTGGCGCACCACTCCACACCAGGAGCGGCGCACGCTCAGGATCGGGCTTGCCTGGAACGGCGACCGGCTCGATGGCGTGATAGCGCTCGCGACTTTCAAGCGCTCCGGCATCCGCATACTCGAATGGGCGGCGAAGGATCACAGTGACTATGGCGACGCGCTGTTTGCCCCCGACAGCGATCCGCAGGCGATCGCCCGCCTCTGGCAGCATGTTTTTGACCAGGGCGGCTTTGACCTGATTTATCTCAATCGTCTTCTGCCGGATGCCAGTGTTCGTGGCCTGCTGGACCCGGCCTCGCGCCATGACAAGGCGCTTCGGCCCAACCACCGCACTGAAATCAGCTACCGTGTCGCGGGTCCCTGGCAAAGTGGTGCGGAATGGTTCGAGACGCTGTCCAAGAAGGCCCGGCAGAACTACCGTCGTGGCCGCAAGTTCATGGAGGAAGGCGGTGCGTTGCGTTTCCGCCTGATGGATGCGGACGAACCGCGTGAGCCGGTGCTCGGTCGGGTCGCGGCGCTGAAGCGCCTCTGGCTCGTCCGGCATGGCCGCGTTTCGGACCTGTTCGACAAGGACTCGCCCGTTCTCACCGCGCTTATTTCGGTGCTGGCCGAGCTCGGCCTGTTGCGCATCTTCGTGCTGGAGCTTGACGACACGATCGTCGCCGTCTCGATCAATTTCGAGCAGCACGGCACGATGATGGCTTTCATCACCACCTATGATCCCGAATATGAGCGCGCCTCGCCGGGCATGGTGCTGATGATGGACTATATCCAGTGGTCGCTCGACCGTGGCCTCGCCAAGGTTGATTTTCTCTGCGGCGGCGAGGATTTCAAGCGGCGCTTCGCCACCCAATCCGTCACGCTGTCGTCGATGATCGGCGCGCGTGGCCTGCGCGGTCATCTCGCCGCGCTGGCCGATCGTGTGAGCCATGTTGCGAAATCCTGGCGGGCGCCGCGGTCGCCGAAGGCGGAAACGCCCGACGAGTAAGGGCGCCTCATTTCGGCACGATCAAAATAGGCGATTGCATTCGTGGGCCTTCGCCGGGCTCAAAGCGCGCGAACGGCCTCCAACACCTCTTCGGCATGGCCCTTGACCCGGACCTTGCGCCAAATCCTGACGATCCGTCCGTCGCGGCCGATCAGGAACGTCGCGCGTTCGACGCCCATATATTTGCGGCCATACATCGATTTCTCGACCCACAGATGATAGGCTTCGATCACCTTGCGCTCCTCGTCGGCGGCGAGGTCGATGGTGAGATTGTACTTTGATTTGAACTTGTCGTGCTTTTTGACGTTGTCGGGTGACAGACCGATCACGACGGCGCCTGCCTTCTCGAATTCAGGTTTCAGCTGCGAAAAACTGATTGCCTCTTGCGTGCAACTCGTCGTGTCGTCCTGCGGATAGAAATAGAGGACGACGGGTTTACCAGACGAGGCCGAAAGGCTTAGAGACCCGCCGCCATCCCGCGGCAGGTCGAATTGCGGCGCAAGATCGCCCACGTCGAGGTCAGCCATATCGATGCCCTTGTTTGAGGTTACGCGCGAAGCCACACCGATATAGTGTCGACCGGGGATTCGTCCACGAGCGAATTTGTACAACGGAAGATTGCGTGGATCAGGAGCAACCGCAGCACGAAAAGATCAGGTTCAGGCGTGACGAGATCACCGACCTGGGGGCTTTGCCGTCCGCGTGCCGCGTTCCGCCGCTTGGTCAGGCGTCGATCGGCCGCGGCTTCCGCATCCTGTCGCGCGTGTTTGCCGGCGTGGTCGCGTTCATGCTGCTGGCGGCGATGGCCGTCTATCTCATCGGCCTTTCCGGTATCGGGTCGGACCGGCTGCGCATCGAAGCGGAAACCGCCATCGAGAAACTCGCCGGCGTCGATGTCCATGTCGCGGTCGGCCCGGCGCGCATCACGCTCGACAGTTCGAGCTTCGTCGCGCTCCAGGTGAGCGATGTCAGTCTGGAGACCAGCGACGGCAAGCCCATGGCCGATGCCGGCCGTGTGCGCTTCGGCGTCCGCCTGATACCTCTGCTTTGGGGGGAGGTGCGGCTGACCAGCGCCAGGATCTCCGATGCCCACATCGTCACAGCGGCGATGCCATCCGGCGGCGACTGGACAGCGCAATTGCGCAATGAGGACGGCCTCGTCGATCCGGAGAAACTGTCCGCCGCAGTGTTCGGCAACATTCATCGCGCGCTCGACGCCGTGCGGGAAGATTCGCTGCGCCGGATCGATCTCAGCAATGTCGAGTTCGTGCTGCCCGATACCGGAGCCATCAAACGGATCAAGATCGCCGACGCCAGCGTCGTACAGTCGGGGCCGGGCGGCATGGCGTTTTCCTCCGAGGCGGATGTCGATGGCAGAAAGGTCACCCTTGCCGCTTCCGCGACCCGCGATATCGCGGCGCACCGCGTGACGGCGCTGAATGCAAGCGTCGACCTGGTGGCTGCCGACGAAACCGCGGCCGGCGCCGGGAAGCTGGGTGCGGTCGCATTGAAGCTGACAGGATCGGAAGGAGCCGGCACCACGGCGTCGCGGCTGACGGCCGCCCTGTCGTCGACGGGTTCCGTCCTTGATCTTGGCACGCGCGGCCTGCTGCCAGCCGACGTTGATGTCGATGCGACGCTTGTCGACGGCAGCAACAAGATCCAGGTGGACAGGCTGCTGCTGAAAACCGGTCGCTCATCTTTCGATTTCGCGGGCTCGATCGGACCCAAGCCCTCGACCGGCGCTGCCGGCGAGGAGCCTGCTTATCGTTACGACCTGACCAGCGACGGTTCTATCCTGGCGCCATCGGAATCACCCGAGCCCGCGCTGACCTTCCTCGCCCGCATTGCCGGCGTCTATCAGACCAAAAGCCATAAATTGGTGGCCGAGCAGATCGCGGTTCGGTCCGCCTCTTCCGGCGAGGTGCTTGGCACCGCGGCCGTTACCTTCGTCGACGGCAAGGCGCCTGGGATCAATCTGGCGCTCAACGTCCATGACATGCCGGTCTCGCACGTCAAGCAGCTGTGGCCGTGGTTTTCGGCCCGCAATGCGCGGCTCTGGGTTCTCGACAATCTGTTCGGCGGCCGCGTCGTCGACGCCAACCTGCAATTCCAGGTCGTGCCGGATCGCCTCGGCAACGGCGTGCCTCTTTCGGCCGACGAGGTGTTCGGCCGCTTTCAGATCGAAGGGTCGCGTTTTGACACCGCCGGCCGCATTCCGCCGATACGCGACGCGGTCGGCGTCGTCGCCTTCCACGGCAATGACGTCGATGTTTCGCTCTCCTCGGGCACCGTCTTCATGCCCAGCGGCCGCACCGTAGCGGCCAGCAACGGCACACTGACGGTCAAGGCGGCAAACCGCCCGCCGGTCATCGGCGCACTCGACATCGACGTGGAAGGGGAGGCGCCGGCTGTCGCCGAACTCGCCTCCTACGAACCGATCAATGCCATGCGCCATGTCGGCTTCCTGCCGGAGGACCTGTCCGGCAACGTTACCGGCCATGTCAGGGCTGACATTCCCTTGCAGTCCGGCGTGGACACCTCGAAACTCGACTGGCTGGTGTCGCTCGACTACACCGGCCTGTCGCTGGCCAAGCCATTCGATGGACAGACCGTGACCAATGCCGACGGTTCGATCACCGTCGATCCCGAAAAGGCGGTGATTTCGGCCAAGGCATCGCTGAACGGCATTCCGGCCGAACTCGACCTTGTCGAACCGCTGGCGGATGACGGGCCGGCGCCCAGCCGCAAGGTGGCCCTGGTGCTCGACGACAAGATCCGCGCCGCCGCCATGCCCGGCCTGACGCCGTTGCTGGGCGGAACGGTGAAGGTCGCGATCGACAAGAGCGGCGGCGGCAACCAGAACGTCTCGGCCGACCTGACCAATGCCAGGCTGGACATTCCCTGGGCCGGCTGGAGCAAGGGGGCAGGGGTTCCCGCCAGCGTCACCTTCGTCATGACCAAGTCCGGCGACACCACGACGCTGTCCGACTTCAACCTCGACGGCAAAACCTTCTCCGTCGACGGCAGCATCGCGCTGGTCAACGGTGCCCTGTCGTCGGCCAAGTTCAGCAAGGTCACCCTGAACCGGGGCGACGATGTCGCGATTTCGGTGAAGCGCTCGGGCAAGGGTTACTCCGTCGACATCAATGGCAACGCGCTCGACGCCCGTTCGTTGATCAAGCAGTTCACGTCCGATGTGGACACCGCAACCAAGACGACCGGAACAGACAACATTTCCGTCAGCGCCGACGTCGAGCAGCTCACCGGCTTTCACGACGAGCAACTGTCCAACCTGAAGCTCGATTACAGCGCTGCCGGTTCCAGGGTGAACGGACTGAAGGTCAGTGCCACGGCAAGTTCGGGCGCGGCCATCACCATCAGCAACACCACCGGTGACGGCCGGCGCTCGCTCAACGTCCAGTCGGCGGATGCCGGCGCGATCCTGAGGTTCCTCAACGTCTACGAGCATATGGAAGGCGGGTCGATCACGCTGGCGCTGACCGGGGCCGGCGACGGGCCGATGAAGGGCAAGGTCGACACCAGCAACTTCTTCGTCGTCAACGAACCGAAACTGGCCTCGATCGTCTCGACCACGCCGGCCGGCGACAACCGCAGCCTCAACCAGGCGGTCAAGGGCAATCTCGACACGTCGCGGGTCAAGTTCGAGCGCGGTTACGCCGAGATCGAGAAAGGCAGCGGCTATCTGAAACTGGCCAATGGCGTGCTGCGCGGTCCGCGCATCGGCACGACGTTCCAGGGCATCCTCTATGACCAGAACAACAATATGGACATGACCGGCACCTTCATGCCGGTCTATGGCCTCAACCGTATCTTCGGCGAACTGCCCATCGTCGGCGCGCTTCTGGGCAACGGCCGCGACCGCGGCCTGATCGGCGTCACCTATCGGCTCAGAGGCAATGCCAACAAGCCGGTGCTCGACGTCAACCCGCTGTCGGTGATCGCACCGGGCATCTTCCGGTCGATCTTCGAGTACCGATGAACCGCCTCAGGCCGGCCGCACCAACACGTGTTTTTTCTTGCCCAGTGAAAGCTTTACGACGTTTTCCGGACTCAGATCCTGAAGCGTGACCATGCGGCGGTCGTCGCTGACAGACTGGTCGTTGATACGAACCGCGCCGCCCTGGATGTGCCGCCGTGCCTCGCCGTTGGACGATGCCAACCCGGCCGTGACCAGCAGCGACAGGATGCCGACGCCGGACTCCAGCGCGGCCTTGTCGGCCTGGACGGTCGGCAATGTTTCGGCGAGCGCGCCTTCCTCGAAGGTTTTGCGCGCGGTTTCCTCGGCCTGGTTTGCCGCCTCGCGGCCGTGGACGATCGCCGTTGTCTCCGTGGCGAGAATCTTCTTGGCCTCGTTGATCTCGGAGCCGCCGAGTGCGGACAGCCGCGCGATCTCATCGAGGGGCAGGCGGGTGAATATCTTCAGGAAGCGCTCGACATCGGCGTCCTCGGTGTTGCGCCAGTACTGCCAGAAATCATAGGGCGAGAAGAGGTCGCCGTTGAGCCACACCGCACCCTTTGCCGATTTGCCCATCTTGGCGCCCGACGATGTCGTGAGCAGCGGCGTGGTCAGGGCGTAAAGCTGCTGCGTGCCCATGCGATGGCCGAGATCGACGCCATTGATGATGTTGCCCCACTGGTCCGACCCGCCCATCTGCAGGCGGCAGTTCTGGCGTCGGGCAAGTTCGACGAAATCATAGCCCTGCAGGATCATGTAGTTGAATTCGAGGAACGACAGCGACTGCTCGCGGTCGAGCCTGAGCTTGACGCTGTCGAAGGTCAGCATGCGGTTGACGGAGAAATGCCGGCCGACATCGCGCAGGAACTCGACATAGTTGAGCTTCATCAGCCAGTCGGCATTGTTGACCATGATGGCGTCGCTCGGGCCGTCGCCGAAACGCAGGATGCGGCCGAAGATGCGCTTGATGCCTTCGATGTTGGTGGCGATCGCTTCGGGCGTCAAAAGGCTGCGCTGGTCGTCGCGGAAGGACGGGTCGCCGATCATCGACGTGCCGCCGCCCATCAGCGCGATCGGCCGGTGTCCGGTTTCCTGCAGCCAGTAAAGCATGGTCGCCGAGATCAAATTGCCGATATGCAGGCTGGTGGCGGTGGCGTCGTAGCCCACATAGGCGGTGACCGTTTCCTTGGCGAAAAGCTGGTCGAGGCCGGTCTCATCCGAAATCTGGTGGATGAAGCCGCGCTCGCTCATGGTGCGCAGGAAATCGGATTTGAAGGCAGGCATATTTTCTTCCCGAAAAGCGTCCGGCCGTCCGGCGCGGGCATATGTGAACGGGCGCGTTTAGCATCCAAGCGCGATCAGCAAAAGTGGAATCCGGTTTTGCGTCTGATTGCCTCTGCGCCAAGGATCACAAATTGTCCTGACGATCACCCGTTGTTGAAACGGTGCGACGGGTCGTCCGGCACGAATGCTTGCTTCATCGTTTCGGCTGGCGTAATGAGGCGCCGCGCCAAAGGTTCTTGCAGCCCACGACCTCGAGCGGCACCGCACGGCATCCATCAATGCCATATTCGACGACAGAGCCCCGACGCGACATGCCGGACGCATTGATATCCATTGTCATTCCTTGCAGGAACGAGGCGGCAAACCTGCCGCTGCTGATCGACGAGATCGAGGCGGCGATGGCCGGGCGCGACTTCGAACTGATCATCGTCAATGACGGCTCGACCGACGACACCGCTGCTGTGTTGGCCGAGCAGACGGCACTTCGCCCGTTCCCGGTGCGGGAATTGCGGCATCAGAAATCCGCCGGCCAGAGCCTTTCTGTGCGCTCTGGCGCGTGGGCGGCACGCGGCAGCATCGTCGCCACGATCGACGGCGACGGCCAGAACGATCCGCAATATATTCCTGTGCTGGTCGACGCCTTGCGGCAGGCCGGCCCCGATTTCGGCGCCGCCCAGGGGCAGCGCCTCAAGCGCCGTGACAGCAAGGTCAAGCAACTGGCATCGCGCTTCGCCAACTGGCTGAGAAACGCCATCCTGCACGACGAGACTCGTGATACCGGCTGCGGCCTTAAGGCGGTCCACACCGACATCCTGCGTAAATTGCCGTTCTTCGACGGCACCCACCGCTTCGTCCCGGCCCTGGTCATCCAGGAGGGCTATCGCGTCGTGCATTGCGACGTCGTCGACCGCTCGCGCCGGCACGGCAAGTCGAACTACGGCATTTTCGACCGCGGCCTGCAGGGCGCGCTCGATCTCGGTGGTGTCTGGTGGCTGCGCCGCCGGCGCCGCAGAATGCCAAAAGTAGAGGAAATCAAGCGTGTTTAACGTGCTTCAGGAACTGGGAACCTGGCTTCATCAGGTCTTCATCAAGCAATTCGATGCGTGGATCCTGCTCGGCTTCGTAGCGCAGTTCTTCTTCACCATGCGCTTTGTCGTGCAGTGGCTCGCCTCGGAAAAGGCCAAGCGCAGCGTCGTGCCGGTGGCCTTCTGGTTCTTCTCGCTGTTCGGCGGTGGCCTGCTTTTGATCTACGCCATCCAGCGCCAGGATCCGGTGTTTATCGCCGGCCAGGCCATGGGCATGTTCATCTACATCAGGAATCTCTGGCTGATCGCCAATGAGCGCAAGGCGGCGATGACCAAGGTCGATTGAACGGCCCGTCACTTCGAAAAAGGTTAGAGAGGGAAGCATGGCGTTGAACAGGAACTACATTTTTCTCTTCCTGTTCAGCCTGGTGATGACGCTTTCGGGGCTGGCATCGCTGCCGCCGATCGACCGCGACGAGTCGCGCTTCGTCCAGGCAACCAAGCAGATGGCCGAGAGCGGCGACTATGTCGACATCCGCTTCCAGGACGCCTCGCGCTACCAGAAGCCGGTCGGCATCTACTGGCTGCAATCGGCGGCCGTGACGCTGAGCGGCAAGGGCGCCGAAGCGCCGATCTGGGTCTACCGCACGATCTCGGCGCTGGGCATTGCCATTGCGGTGCTGGCGATCGCCTGGACGGGGACCAATCTTTTCGGCGCCAATGCCGGCATCGCCGCCGGCCTGGTGATGGCCGCGATCTTCGCCACGGCCTTCGAGGGCCGCGACGCCAAGACCGATGCGATGCTGCTGGCCTGCTGCGTGGCGGCGCAAGGCGCGCTGGCGCAGATCTATCTGGCGTCGCGCCGCAACGAACCGGTCGCCGGCCATCTCTGGTGGATTTTCTGGATCGCGCAAGGCGCGGCGATCCTGATCAAGGGGCCGATCGCGCCGCTGCTGTCGGCGTTGACCATCGCGGTGCTGTTCGCCTTCGAGCGCGACGGGCGCTGGCTGTCAAAGCTCAGGGTTGGGCGCGGCCTGCTGCTGGTCGTGGTGATTGCACTACCCTGGCTTGCCGCGATCACCTGGAAGAGCCACGGCGCCTTTCTGCAGCAGGCGGTCGGCAAGGACATGCTCGGCAAGGTCGCCTCGGGTGAGGAATCGCACGGCCTGCCGCCCGGTTTCTACATGCTGACCTATTCCCTGTTCATGTGGCCGTTCGGATTGATCGCGGTCGGCGCCGGTCTGCAGGCCCTCAATCGTCTGCGCGACGATGTCAGGCTGCGCTTTTGCCTCGCCTGGTACATCCCGTTCTGGCTGGTGTTCGAGCTCATCCCGACCAAGCTGCCGCATTATGTCCTGCCGGCCTATCCCGGCATGGCGCTGCTGATCGGCTGGCTGCTGACGTTGCAGCCGGAGGATGCCAATGCGCCGCTGAAGCGCTGGCAGCAATGGTTGTGGTGGTCGACCGCATTCGGCCTGGTCGTGGTCAGCCTCGGCCTGGCGGCGGTCTGCATCGGGGCGCCGATCTACATCACCCACACCTTTTCCTGGTGGAGCATTCCGGCGGCTGCCGCCGCACTCGGCACGGGCTACTTCGCTTTTTCGCGGCAGTTGCAGGTACCGCTGCCTCGCATCGGCGCCACCGCCGCCTGTGCCGGCATCACCTATGCCTTGCTGTTCGGCGTCATCGCCCCGTCGCTGAAGCCGATCTGGCTGAGCCCGGCGATCAAGCAGGCAGTGCTTGCCAACAAGCCTTGCGACACGACGGTGCTGGCCTCGGCGCGGTATCAGGAACCGAGCCTGGTGTTCCTGGTCGGCACCAACACGGTGCTGACCGATGTCGGCGGCGTGGCGGAACATCTGCTTGCCGATCCCGCCTGTGCGTTGGGGCTGGCGCCGGTCGAGGACGAGCAGAAACTGAATGGCATGCTGTCGGTTCGAGGCAAATCGGCGAACCGTGTCGCCGAGATCGACGGCCTCAACTATTCGTCGGGAGACAAACTGTCGCTCGGCCTCTATCGTGTGGCCCCGTGACGGCTCGTCCATGACAGGGTCGAATTCCCAATGCTCGTGAAATCGCGCCCTTCTGTTTCCCGTCGGCTCCTTGGGATAGGGCGCCGATCCCTGAGCAATTTTCGCGAGACCTCGCAGATCATCAGAAGGCGCTTTGCCGTTCGTCCCGCGCGTTACCCCAACATCGCATGGCCGGTTTGGCTGGTGGTTTGGGTGTTGCTGACGGCGGCGGCATTTGTTCGCCTCGACACACCGGCAGGGATGGTCCATGGCCAATGGTCGGGAGCCAGGCTTGCCGAATTCCTGACCCAGTTCGCTCTCGGCGGCTGGTACCTGATTCCGTCAGCGCTGTTGCTCGTCGCGGCCAATCTGATCGATTGGCGCAGCCTTTCGCGGCGGCGGCTTATGCTCGCCTACAACTGGACTTGCCTGGCTTTTCTGGTGCTGAGTTCCGTCGGCCTGTCCGGTCTGCTGGTCAACGTCCTGAAATATGCGATCGGCCGGGCGCGCCCGCTCTACTTCCAGGATTTCGGCGTGCTCGCCCTGCATCCCTTCGCCTTTGACGCGCGCTTTGCCGGTTTTCCGTCCGGCCATGCCACCACGATGGGGGCGGTGTTCGGCGTTCTCCTGCTTTTGTTTCCGAGGCGTTGGTACATCGCCCTGGTGATCACCGCCTGTCTCGCCTCAACCAGGGTTTTCGTCGGCGCGCACTATCCGAGCGATACTGTGGCCGGCTTCGGCCTTGGCTGCGCCTTTGCGCTGGCCTGCGGGTTGGTCTTCGCCCGGCTCGGCTTCATCTTCCGTTCGACACCGTCAGGGTTGCCGGTCCGCAAGGCGTCCTTCCGGCTGATTGCTCCGGAAAGATAGGCCGCTGCCGGATTAGTTGCTATCCAGGCCGCCGTAGGATCTTACCAGGCGGACCATGTCGGATGAATTGGCGGTCTCGCTTTCGAGACCTTGCGCGACGCCGACGCGGTCGGCGACGGGACGGTTCTGGCTGACCTTCCACTTGCCGTGGATCTCGGTGATTTCGATCTCCAGTCCGATGATGCCCTTGATCTGTGACTGGATGAAGGGCGGGGGCGCATCGGTCACCGCCCAGGGCGCCTGGCGCGAGCCTTCCTGGGAAGCGGTCAGATCGGCGATCTGCCGTGCCAGCCACTCCTGGTCGTCGATCACCTTGGCGGTGCCGCGCACCTGGACGATGGCATAGTTCCATGTCGGCACCACCTTGCCGGTCTCGTGCTTGGTCTCGTACCAGGAAGGCGTCACATAGGCGTCGGTGCCTTGGAAGACGATCAGCACGGGCGACGCCGGATTGTCGGCAATGAGGCGCCAGTGCGGATTGGCCTTGGCCAGGTGAGCCCGCAGTCTGCCGTTCGGCGCCGCTTCGGCGTCGAGCAGGAAGGGAATGGCGTTGGCGACCGGGCCGTCGGGCCCGTTCGAGATCAGCATGCCGAGCGGATGCGCCCTGATCAGTCCATGCAGCACGTCAGGCCGCGTTTCCTGGAAATGGGGAGGCTCGTACATCGCCGGCGGCGCCTTTCCTGCTTATCTCAGCCGCTTCGGCCGCGGATCGGACAATTCGCCCGCCAGCCGGCGGTCGAGATAGTCGGCACATTCCTCGATCAGAAGATCGGCGTCGTTGGCGAAAAAGTGGTTGGCGCCGGGCAAGGTCTTCTGCGTGATGGTGATGCCTTTCTGCGTGTGCAGCTTGTCGACCAGGCCCTGCACATCCTTCGGCGGCGCCACCTTGTCGGCATCGCCATGGATGATCAGGCCCGATGACGGGCAGGGCGCCAGGAATGAGAAGTCATAGGTGTTGGGCTGCGGCGCGATCGAGATGAAGCCTTCGATCTCCGGCCGGCGCATCAAGAGCTGCATGCCGATCCATGAGCCGAAGGAATAGCCGGCGACCCAGCAGCTCTTGGAATCCGGGTGCAACGACTGCACCCAGTCGAGTGCTGCCGCTGCATCCGACAATTCGCCGGTGCCGTGATCGAACTCGCCCTGGCTGCGGCCGATGCCACGGAAATTGAAGCGCAGCGTGGTGAAATCGCGCTTCTGGAACATATAGAAGAGGTCGTAGACGATCTTGTTGTTCATCGTGCCGCCGAACTGCGGATGCGGATGCAAGACGATGGCGATCGGCGCGCTCTTTTCCTTGGAGGGCTGGTAGCGTCCCTCCAGACGGCCGGCCGGACCGGTGAAAATGACCTCAGGCATGAAATACTCCACTTGGTATACGAATGCGCGGCGCCCGGAACGTGTCTTCCTCTGGCCTTGACGCAGGGCGAGCGTCTTCTTAGAAGCTAGTTTAGAACTATTCAAAACTGAGTGGCCAGACGTCGAGCCCGGCCACCCGCGCCGCAAGCCGCGTAAATAGGACGGCTCGCCTTGGAATTTCAAGGAAATAACGCCATACGACAACCGAATGGCGTCTGACGGGATCAACTGGACGAAAATGGCCGCAAAACGCGCCTATCTCGACTATAATGCCAGTGCGCCGCTGCTCCCAGCGGCACGCGAGGCTATGGTCGCGGCGCTCGACGTGATCGCCAACCCGTCATCGGTCCATGCCGAGGGCCGCGCCGCGCGGCGCCTGATCGAGACGGCAAGGCGCGAGGTCGCGGCGCTGGTCAATGCCAGGCCCGAACATGTCGTCTTCACCTCCGGCGCGACCGAAGCCGCCTCGACGCTGCTTTCACCCGATTGGCAGATGGGGCGCGGCACGGTCCGCATGAGCCGGCTCTACGTCAGCGAGGCCGATCATCCTTGTCTGTTGAATGGCGGCCGCTTCCCGGCGGCGCAGGTGACGCGCATCGGCGTTGACGCCAATGGCATTACCGACCTCGACGCCTTGGCTGCGGCACTTGGCGATCATGACAAGGCCGATGGCCTGCCGCTGGTGGCGATCCATGCCGCCAACAACGAGACCGGCGTCATCCAGCCGATCGATCGGATCGCGCCGATCGTCAAGGCCGCGGGCGGTATCCTTGTCGTCGATGCGGTTCAGGCCGCGGGCCGCGTTTCCATCGACATGTCAGCGGGTTACGCCGATTATTTGATTCTGTCTTCGCACAAGATCGGTGGCCCCAAGGGCGTCGGTGCCATCGTTGCTGCTGCCGATCTGATGATGCCGAAGCCGCTGATCAATGGCGGCGGCCAGGAAAAGGGCCATCGCGGCGGCACCGAAAACCTCGCCGCCATTGCGGGCTTTGGGGCTGCCGCACGCGAAGCGCTGGCCGGGCTGCCGGCGATCGATGCGGTGCGCAAGCGCCGCGACGAGATCGAGACAATCGTGAAAATGCTGGTCCCGGACGCGGAAATCTTTGGAACCGGCGCGCCAAGGCTTGCCAACACGACATTCTTCGCTATTGCGGGCGTCAAGGCCGAAACCGCGCAGATCGCCTTCGATCTCGCCGGTGTGGCCCTGTCGGCCGGCTCTGCCTGTTCGTCTGGTAAGGTCGGACCGAGCCACGTGCTGAAAGCCATGGGCTACGGCGACAGTCTCGGCGCCTTGCGTGCGTCGATCGGTCCGGCGACGGGTGCCGAGGACATAGAACTGTTCCGCACCGCGCTGGCGGGCATTGCCGCACGGCAAGCCGCCAGGGAAAAGGCGGATAGAGAAGAAGCCGCGTAGCGGTTGGACGATTTTGGGCCTTTCGGCCTGGTAGAGCCGTGCGTTTCATGCTGGCCGGGTGAATTTCCGGTCGAGGCGCACTATATGGAACTTACGCTGCCGCGAGCGCTCCTTCGGCGTTCATTTCGGCGGTGCCATAGTTTGAAAACTGTCGGGCCTTGACCCCGGCGTGGATGGAGAACGCATATGCCTGCTGTGCAGGACACGATCGATCGGGTCCGAAAGATCGACGTCGACCAATATAAATACGGATTCCAGACGGAAATCGCAGTCGACAAGGCCCCCAAGGGCCTGAGCGAAGACATCATCCGTTTCATTTCGGCCAAGAAGGACGAGCCGTCCTGGATGCTGGAATGGCGCCTGGAAGCCTATCGGCGCTGGCTGACGCTGGAAGAGCCGACCTGGGCGCGCGTCCACTATCCGAAGATCGATTTCCAGGACATCTATTATTACGCGGCGCCCAAGAGCACGCCCGGTCCGTCTTCGCTCAGCGATGTCGATCCTGAACTCTTGAAGGTCTACGAGAAGCTCGGCATTCCGCTGCGCGAGCAGGAGATCCTCGCCGGCGTGCAGAAGACGGATGCCTCCGATCTCGAGGAGCCTAGCGACAACGTCTACAAATCGGGCCGCGTCGCCGTCGACGCGGTGTTCGATTCCGTCTCCGTCGTCACCACCTTCAAGAAGGAGCTGGCGCAGGCCGGCGTCATCTTCTGCTCGATCTCGGAAGCCATCCGCGAGCATCCGGAACTGGTGCAGAAATATCTCGGCTCGGTCGTGCCGACATCAGATAATTTCTACGCCACGCTGAATTCGGCTGTCTTCACCGACGGCTCGTTCGTCTTCGTGCCCAAGGGCGTGCGTTGCCCGATGGAGCTGTCGACCTATTTCCGCATGAACGAGAAGAACACCGGCCAGTTCGAGCGCACGCTGATCATCGCCGAGGAAGGGGCTTACGTCTCCTATCTCGAGGGCTGCACGGCGCCGCAGCGCGACGAGAACCAGCTGCATGCAGCGGTCGTCGAACTGGTGGCGCTCGACGATGCCGAGATCAAATATTCTACGGTGCAAAACTGGTACCCCGGCGACGCCGAGGGCAAGGGCGGCATCTACAATTTCGTCACCAAGCGTGGCGACTGCCGTGGCGACCGTTCGAAGATCTCGTGGACGCAGGTCGAAACCGGCTCGGCGATCACTTGGAAGTACCCAAGCTGCATCCTGCGTGGCGACGACTCTTCCGGCGAGTTCTATTCGATCGCCGTCTCGAACGGCTATCAGCAGGTCGACTCGGGCACCAAGATGATCCATCTCGGCAAGAACACGTCGAGCCGCATCATCTCCAAGGGCATCGCCGCCGGGTTCTCGCAGAACACCTATCGCGGCCAGGTCTCGGCGCACCGCAAGGCGACCAACGCCCGCAACTTCACCAACTGCGACTCGCTCCTGATTGGCGACCAGTGCGGCGCGCACACCGTGCCCTACATGGAAGCCAAGAACTCGACGGCGCAGTTCGAGCACGAGGCGACGACGTCGAAGATTTCCGAGGACCAGAAGTTCTACGTCATGCAGCGCGGCATCCCTGAAGAGGAAGCGATCGCGCTGATCGTCAACGGCTTCGTCAAGGACGTCATCCAGCAGCTGCCGATGGAGTTTGCCGTTGAGGCGCAGAAGCTGATCGGTATCTCGCTTGAGGGCTCGGTCGGCTGACCGGACAGATATTCAGGAAACAAAAGAATGCTTGAGATCAAGAACCTGCATGCCCGCATCGTCGATGACGGCACCGAAATCATCCGCGGCCTGAACCTGACGGTGAAAGCCGGCGAGGTTGCTGCAATCATGGGGCCGAACGGCTCGGGCAAGTCGACACTGTCCTACATCCTCGCCGGCCGCGAGGACTATGAGGTGACCGAAGGCGACATCCTCTACAACGGCCAGTCGATCCTCGAAATGGATCCGGCCGAGCGCGCCACATCAGGCATCTTCCTCGCTTTCCAGTACCCGATGGAGATACCGGGCGTGGCGACCATGGAATTCCTGAAGGTGGCCATGAACGAGCAGCGCAAGGCGCGTGGCGAGGAGCCGCTGAAAATCCCGGAATTCCTGAAGCGGGTGAAGGAAGCCGCCGCCTCGCTCAGCATGGACATGGCGATGCTGAAGCGGCCGCTCAATGTCGGCTTCTCCGGCGGCGAGAAGAAGCGCGCCGAGATTCTGCAGATGAAGCTGCTGGAGCCGAAGCTGTGCGTGCTCGACGAAACTGATTCCGGCCTCGACATCGATGCGCTGAAGATCGTCTCGGACGGCGTCAACGCGCTGCGCGCGCCGGACCGGGCCTTCCTGGTCATCACCCACTACCAGCGCCTGCTCGAACACATCGTGCCCGATAGCGTGCACGTGCTCTACAAGGGCCAGGTCATCAAGTCCGGCGACAAGTCGCTGGCGCTCGACCTCGAAGCCAATGGCTATGCCGGCGTGATCGGCGAAGCCGCGTGAGATGCCAGAAGGCAAGGTCAAACTGATGAATATGCACACACAACCGCAGCGGACACCGGCCGAAACGGCGTTGATCGACGCGTTCGGCGACCGGCTGTCGCTGCTGCCGGGCGACGGCGCGGTGATGCTGAAGCGCGACGACGCGATCGAGGCGATCAAGCACGGCCTGCCGACGCGGCGCATCGAATCCTGGCACTACACCGACCTGCGCCGGCTGTTGAACGTGGTGCCGGACTTCGATCCGGCTGCAGCGGCCAAGGCCGTTGCGCCGATCGTCGAGGGCTCCGCTGTTCTGTCGATCCTGAATGGCACGTCGGCTACGAAGACGCCTGCTGTTGAAGGCGTTACCGTGCAGCGCCTGTCGGAGAAGCTGATCGACGGCAGCATTGCGCCGGGCCTTGATCCCTATGGCAGCGATGATGCTATCGGCGCGCTGAACGCGGCTTTCGTCGCCGATGGTTACTTTGTCGACATCGCCGATGGCACGGAACTCGAAAAGCCGATCGAGCTGCAGAATGTGCAGGCCGGCGGCCAGACCCATGTACGCTTGGCCGTTCGCGTTGGCGTGGGCGCCAAGGCCGTCATCGTCGAGCGTCAGGCAGGTGATGGCGCTGCTCTGGTCAGCTCGGTCAGCCAGCTCGTGCTCGGCGAGGGCGCCGAGGTGACGTGGCTGATCGTCCAGGAGCAGCCGGAGACGGCGACGCATCTGGCGCAGTTCAAGGCCCATATCGGCAAGAACGCGAAACTGACGCTGTTCGTCATGAACGCCGGCGGCAAGCTGGTGCGCCAGGAGATCATGGTCAGGACGACGGGCGAAGGCGCCGACTTCAAGCTGCGCGGCATCAATCTTCTGGCCGGCGACACCCACTCCGACGTGACCATGGTGCTCGACCACGCCGTGCCGCACACGACGTCGACCGAGATTATCCGCAACGTGGTGACGGGCAAGGCACGCGGCGTCTTCCAGGGCCGCATCAACGTCCATCAATATGCGCAGAAGACCAACGCCAAGATGGCTTGCAATACGCTGCTTCTGTCGGACGATGGCGAGTTCTCGACCAAGCCGGAGCTCGAAATCTTCGCCGACGATGTCGTCTGCGGCCACGGCGCAACGGTCACTGAGATCGACCACGACCATCTGTTCTACCTGATGGCGCGTGGTGTCGACGAGAAGTCGGCCCGCGGCCTGCTGGTCAAGGCATTCGTCGCCGAGGTGATCGAGGAACTGGACGACGAGACGATCGTCGAGGCGCTGGAAGCGAGACTCGACGACTGGTTTGTGACGCATGGGTGAGGAGCGGTCGGCGTAGCCGACAAAAAGCCAACGATTTGGCTTTTTGAGCGACGAACGCCCAGAGCCATAGCGAAGGGCCGGCTGACGCTGGAGCCCGGGTATCGAAAGACAGACGATGGACCAGAAAGTCGAAACCACCCCCTACGACGTCGAGGCGATCCGCCGCGACTTCCCGATCCTGTCGCGCGAAGTCTATGGCAAGAAGCTGGTCTATCTCGACAATGGCGCCTCGGCGCAGAAGCCGCAGGTGGTGCTGGATACGATTCAGCATGCCTATTCGCAGGAGTACGCCAACGTCCATCGCGGCCTGCATTTCCTGTCCAACGCCGCGACCGACGCCTATGAGAAGGCCCGCGAGACGGTGCGCCGTTTCCTCAATGCACCCAGCACCGACAACATCGTCTTCACCTCGAATACGACCTCGGCGATCAACACAGTCGCCTATGGCTATGGCATGCCAAACATCGGCGAGGGCGACGAGATCGTGCTGTCGATCATGGAGCATCACTCCAACATCGTGCCCTGGCATTTCATCCGCGAGCGGCAGGGCGCGAAACTGGTCTGGGTGCCGGTCGATGATCTCGGCGTCTTCCACATCGAGGAGTTCGAGAAGCGGCTGACCGACCGCACCAAGCTCGTCGCCATCACGCAGATGTCGAATGCGCTGGGCACGGTGACGCCGATCAAGGAGATCGTGCGCATCGCGCATGCGCGTGGCATTCCCGTGCTGGTCGACGGCAGCCAGAGCGCCGTGCACATGCCGATCGACGTCCAGGATCTCGACTGCGACTTCTTCGTCTTCACCGGCCACAAGGTTTACGGGCCTTCGGGCATCGGCGTGCTCTACGGCAAGAAGGACATTCTCCAGGGCATGCGGCCGTTCATGGGCGGCGGCGAGATGATCGAGGAGGTGACGGAAGACATCGTCACCTACAACGAGCCACCGCACCGCTTCGAGGCCGGCACGCCGCCTATCGTCCAGGCGATCGGGCTGGGTGCTGCGCTCGACTATATGGAAAAGATCGGCCGCGAGCGCATCGCCGCACATGAGGAAGACCTCAAGACCTACGCGCATGAGCGGCTGCGGGCCATCAACTCGCTGCGCATCTTCGGCGATGCGCCGGGCAAGGGCGCCATCATCTCCTTCGAACTGCAAGGCATTCATGCCCATGACGTGTCGATGGTGATAGACAGGCAGGGCGTGGCAGTGCGGGCCGGGACCCATTGTGCCCAGCCGCTGTTGAAACGCTTTGGCGTAACCTCCACATGCAGGGCATCGTTCGGCATGTATAATACCAGGGCCGAAGTCGACGCTTTGGCCGAGGCGCTTGAAAAAGCGCGCAAATTCTTCGGATGACGAGCTTTTTGGGTGACGACCATGGATGATGCGAGCATCGCTGCCGAGACCACTCCGGAACCCGCCGCCAACAGCGTCGTTTCCGCTTCGGCCATTCCCGCCGACGAACTGGCGCGGCTGACCGACGACATCGTCTCGGCCTTGAAGACCGTCTACGATCCGGAAATCCCCGCCGACATCTACGAGCTTGGCCTCGTCTACAAGATCGACATCGAGGACGACCGCTCAGTCAAGATCGACATGACGCTGACCGCGCCCGGCTGCCCGGTGGCCGGCGAGATGCCCGGCTGGGTCGAAAATGCCGTTGGCGCCGTCGAAGGCGTGTCCGGCGTCGAGGTCAATATGACGTTCGACCCGCCATGGTCACCCGACCGCATGTCGGAAGAGGCGCAGGTTGCGGTGGGCTGGTACTAATGCATGTCGCCCAAAAGTGACCTCGGTTTTGGGACAACGACATGCATCAAGCAAAAGCCTAAAGCGTGTCACGCTTTAGGCAGGCAGAGGCTGGCGCACTTGCGCCAGTGGTAAAACTTCACCATTTTAGGTGAGGAATCATTCGGCAGGCCTTGAACCTGCATGGAATGGAGAAGGAAAAAGAATGGGACGCTTTGCCGTCATCACGATGACCGAAAAGGCCGCCGATCGGGTGCGCGAGATCGTCGCCACGCGCGACAATGCGCATGGCATCCGCCTTGGCATCAAGAAGGGTGGCTGCGCCGGCATGGAATACACGGTCGATCTGGTGACCGAACCCAACACCAAGGACGACCACATCGAGCGTGACGGCGCCCATGTCTATGTGGCGCCTGAGGCCGCCCTGTTCCTGTTCGGCACCGAGATGGATTTCGAGCAGACGACGCTGCGCACCGGCTTCACCTTCCACAACCCGAACCAGAGTTCGGCCTGCGGCTGTGGCGAGTCCGTCGAACTGAAGCCGGCCGATCTCAAGGCGTTGGCAGAGGCACGCGCCTCGGCCTGATCTTTCCTTCGCCCTGCTTACAGGGCGAAGAACACTACTCCACCCACATACCCGTCCGCCTGTGCCAGTCGGCGATCGACTCTTCCGGATAGACATCGAACACCTTGTCGCGCTTGCCGATCACGGGTTCGACCCAGTTCGCCTTGTATTTCAGCATCAGATGCACCTTTTCAGGCGGTTTCGGCAGGTCGCTGTCTATCGCCGAGGCGAAGGGATGCACCAGTTCCGGCCAGGTCGGGTCGTAGAGCCAGAGCGCCGACCCGCATTTGCGGCAGAAATTGCGCTCGCCGGTCGAGACCTCGCAATGGGGATGCTCATCGTCCTCGATCTCGGCACGGTAGACGCCAAGGCTCCTCTTGCCCCTGATGTTCAGCGTTTCGTAGTCGGCGCCGAGATTGATGGCGAAGCCGCCGCCGCCTTGCTGCTTGCGGCAGATCGAGCAGTAACACAGCATGAACGGCACCGGCGTGTGGCTTTCCACCTCGAAACGCACGGCGTTGCAGCGGCAGGATCCCTTGAGCAGAAGCGGCATGACAAAAACTCCGACGGAATGGTCTCAACCTGTCAGCATGATCTTGGTTGCGCGATGACAATGTCAAATGCCGGTGACATGATCGCGGCATGGACAATGAGCGCATCGCCGAACTGTTCGCCGGCCTCGGCCCGGTCAGCATCCGCAGACTGTTCGGCGGCAAGGGCATCTATTTCGACGGCGTCATTGTCGCCATCGTGCTGCGCGGCGAATTGCTGCTGAAGGCCGACGAGCAAAGCGCCCCCGACTTCGAAGCCGCCGGCTGCAAGCAATGGACCTATACCGGCTCGCGTCACGGCAAGCTGGTCGCGATGCCTTATTGGAGCATTCCCGACAGCGCCTTTGACGATCCCGACGAAATGACGGTGTGGGCGCGCCGGGCGTATGAGGCAGGGCGAAGGGCTGGGAAGTGAACTACAGCGCGTTCGCAATCTCCGCCGCCAGCCGCGCATTGTTTTCGACCAGCGCAATGTTGGTCTTGAGACTCCGGCCGCCGGTCAGCTCCAGGATTTTTCCCAGCAGGAATGGCGTCACCGCCTTGCCGGTCACGTTGAGCGCCTCGGCGGCCTTTTGCGCCGCTTCGATGTAGCCCGCCATCTCCTCGGCCGGGATTTCGTGGTTTTCCGGGACCGGATTGGCGACCAGTACACCGCCGCCGAGACCCAGCGCTTGCCGTGTCTGGTAGAAATGCGCGATCTCTTCAGGCTTATGCAATGTGAGCGGCGCGCGGAACGGTGACTGCCGCGACCAGAAGGCCGGCATGGTCTCGCAGCCATGGCCGATCACCGGCACGCCGCGCGTTTCCAGAACCTCCAGCGTCTTTTCGATGTCGAGGATCGCCTTGGCGCCGGCCGAGACGACGATGACTGGCGTGCGCGCCAGTTCGTCGAGGTCAGCCGATATGTCAAAGCTCTTTTCGGCGCCTTTGTGCACGCCGCCGATGCCGCCGGTGGCGAACACTTTTATTCCGACCATATGCGCAGCGATCATCGTGGCGGCGACCGTGGTGCCGCCGGTGCGGCCTTGCGCCACGGCGAATCCAAGGTCGGCACGCGACAGCTTCATGGCGTCGCCGGTCATCGCCAGCGACTCCCGCTCGCCGTCGGACAGACCGATCTTGATGCGGCCGCCAACCACGGCGATCGTCGCCGGCACGGCGCCGCCGTCGCTGATGATCTTTTCGACATTCGCCGCCATGGCGCCATTGTCGGGGTAGGGCATGCCATGGGTGATGATGGTGCTTTCCAGCGCCACCACCGCCCGCCCGGCGGCTAGCGCCTGCGCCACCGGCGCGTGGATGTCGATGAAGGGGCGGGCGGTCTCAGGGGTCATCTCGAATCTCCAATCCGCAGTGGGTCGCATCCATAAGGACACGTAGCCTGCACTGCGGCGTTATGAATTTGCCGGTCTCATGCCACTTCCCGGGCTTCCGGCACAAGAGCCAGAGCATCCGCAAAGGCCGCAGCGGTGAAGTCGGGAACTGCGTCGGCGCTTTCTATGGCCAGCGTCGCCGCGGCAACGCCTTCGCGCAAGGCCTGGCGCAATGGCAGGCCGCGCAGCAGCGCTGCGATCGTCGCGCCCGCCAGCGCGTCGCCGGCGCCGGTGACATCAGCGATTCTTCTTGGAGCAGGCGGCAGGATCGTAAAGGCGCCTGTGTCATCGAAGCCCAGCACCGGCGCGCTGCCTGCCGTGACCACGCCGCTGGCAAGGCCGCTGCATCGCAACCCGTCGATCACATCTCGCTCAGCGGCACCTGCATGGACGCCGGCCAACACGACGGCCTCGCGTCGGTTCATGAAGACCAGCGCCAACGCGCCGAGCACCGGTATCAGCCGCACCACCTTGGCCGGCGAAATGGCAATGGCATAGACCGGTTTGCCGGCGGCAAGCGAAACCAGCCGCTCCAGTGCCGCCGACGGCAGATTGGCGTCGCACAGGATGGCGTCGGCGGCAGCGACCGCCTCGCGGACCTTGGAGCGCCGCATCTGCTTGGGGAACGCCAGATCATAGAGCGCCATGTCTGCAAAGCCGACGATCAACTCGCCCTCGCGATCGATCAGCGCCGTGTAACTCGGCGTCGTGCGGTCGAGGAAGACCGCCGACAGGTCGGCGATGCCGGCCTGCGCGATGGCCCTCGAAATGGTGTCCGCCCCGGCATCGCCGCCGCGTATCGACATCAGCGAGCCCGATACGCCGCGCCGCACTATGCTGCGTAGCGCGTTGAACACGCCGCCGCCGACGTCCTCGCGCATCGTGCCGGGATTGGACGCGGCCGGCACGTAAGCGCCGGACACCTGGCCACGCCGGTCGATATGGGCGCCGCCCACGGCCAGTATCTCGATGGATTTCACCATGCCGGCGATATGCCCTTTGTTATTGCAACTGCACAAGCGCTAGACTGCGTCGTAGACCTTCGCCAGCAAGATGGCGATTCGGCGCATCGATACAATCGAACAGTCTGGCCCAATGTAGGGTGCATTCCTGTTCGGTCTCTTGGTACGAAAAAAGAACAAATCCGGATATCGATTGTTTTTCAGATATTTGATCCCTCTTGCCAAACGAGAACAAAAAAGGTACAAAATGGCAGGGATTACGGATTGTCCGGCCTTCATTGACGACCAAGGGGTGATGTATCATGGCTCAGAATTCTTTGCGGCTTGTAGAGGATAAGGCAGTGGACAAATCAAAGGCTCTGGATGCGGCGCTGTCGCAAATCGAGCGGGCTTTCGGCAAGGGCTCGATCATGCGGCTCGGCGCGAACGAGCAGGTCGTCGAGATCGAAACGGTGCCGACCGGCTCACTCGGCCTCGACATCGCGCTTGGCGTCGGCGGCCTGCCGCGCGGCCGCATCATCGAAATCTACGGGCCGGAAAGCTCGGGCAAGACGACGCTGGCGCTGCACACGGTGGCCGAAGCCCAGAAGAAGGGCGGCATTTGCGCCTTCGTCGATGCCGAGCACGCGCTCGATCCGGTCTATGCCCGCAAGCTTGGCGTCGACCTTGAAAACCTGCTGATCTCGCAGCCCGACACCGGTGAGCAGGCGCTGGAAATCTGTGACACGCTGGTGCGCTCCGGTGCCATCGACGTGCTGGTGGTCGATTCGGTCGCGGCGCTGACGCCGCGCGCCGAAATCGAAGGCGAGATGGGCGATTCGCTGCCGGGTCTTCAAGCTCGTTTGATGAGCCAGGCGCTGCGCAAGCTCACCGCCTCGATCTCGCGTTCCAACACCATGGTCATCTTCATCAACCAGATCCGCATGAAGATCGGCGTCATGTTCGGCTCGCCCGAGACCACGACCGGTGGCAACGCGCTGAAATTCTACGCGTCGGTGCGTCTCGACATCCGCCGCATCGGCTCGGTCAAGGACCGCGACGAGGTCGTCGGCAACCAGACCCGCGTCAAGGTGGTCAAGAACAAGCTGGCGCCGCCCTTCAAGGTGGTCGAATTCGACATCATGTATGGCGAGGGCGTGTCCAAGACCGGCGAGCTGGTCGACCTCGGCGTCAAGGCCGGCGTGGTCGAGAAGTCGGGCGCCTGGTTCTCCTATAATTCGCAGCGTCTTGGCCAGGGCCGCGAAAACGCCAAGCTGTTCCTGCGCGACAATCCCGATACCGCACGCGAGATCGAATTGGCGCTGAGGCAGAATGCCGGGCTGATCGCCGAGAAATTCCTCGAGAATGGTGGCTCTGAGGGCAATGGCGACGACGGTTTTGAGGACGAAGCCGGCGCGATGTAGGCGACGGCCAGAGTTCGGCCATAAAGTCGGCCTATGACCTGATGCTTAAGTAATCGAGTTCTTTAGTACCGCGTTCAAAACCGCCGGCCTTCGCGCCGGCGGTTTTTCGTTTTGGCGGACCAATGGACTCCTTGGATTGGCCCAGTTCCGTGTTTCTGGACAGGCTGGGGCGTGCCCGCTAAAAGGCCAAATCTATTTCTGCAAAGCAGAGACCAGTTTCCGCCGGCCGCGCCGGCGGTTTTCGCGAAAAGGCAGCAGTCATGAGTGGCGTGAACGAGATCCGGTCGACCTTTCTCGACTATTTCCGCAAGGAGGGCCACGAGGTCGTGGCCTCGAGCCCGCTCGTGCCGCGCAACGATCCGACATTGATGTTCACCAATGCCGGCATGGTGCAGTTCAAGAACGTCTTCACCGGTCTGGAGAAGCGGTCCTATTCGCGCGCCACCACTGCGCAGAAGAGCGTACGCGCCGGCGGCAAGCACAACGACCTCGACAATGTCGGCTACACCGCGCGCCATTTGACCTTCTTCGAGATGCTCGGCAATTTCTCCTTCGGCGATTATTTCAAGGAGCGTGCCATCGAGCTTGCCTGGAACCTGATCACCAAGGAGTTCGGGCTGAAGAAGGACAAGCTGCTGGTCACCGTCTACCACACGGACGACGAGGCGGCCGGCTTCTGGAAGAAGATCGCGGGTTTCTCGGACGATCGCATCATCCGCATCGCGACCTCGGACAATTTCTGGGCGATGGGCGACACCGGTCCCTGCGGCCCGTGCTCGGAAATCTTCATCGATCGTGGCGAGCACATTTGGGGTGGTCCTCCCGGCAGCCCCGAGGAGGATGGCGACCGCTTCCTCGAATTCTGGAACCTGGTGTTCATGCAGTATGAACAGGTGACGAAGGAGGAGCGCATCGACTTGCCGCGCCCGTCGATCGACACCGGCATGGGCCTGGAGCGCATGGCCTCCATCCTGCAGGGCGTGGAAAGCGTCTTCGAGACCGACCTGTTCCGGCACCTGATCGATGCGGCGTCTTCCGCGCTCGGCCGCGCTCCCGATGCGGAAACGGTGGCGTCCTACCGCGTCATTGCCGATCATTTGCGCTCGTCCTCCTTCCTGGTCGCCGACGGCGTGCTGCCGTCGAACGAGGGCCGCGGCTATGTGCTGCGCCGCATCATGCGCCGCGCCATGCGCCACGCGCAGCTGCTTGGCGCGAACGAGCCGCTGATGTGGAAGCTTGTGCCGGCGCTGGTGCGCGAGATGGGCCAGGCCTATCCCGAATTGCTGCGCGGCGAGCAGCTGATCACCGAGACGCTGAAGCTCGAGGAGACGCGCTTCCGCAAGACGCTGGTGCGCGGCCTCGGCCTGCTTTCGGAGGCAACCGAGACACTTCATGCCGGCGACATGCTGGATGGCGAGACGGCGTTCAAGCTCTACGACACTTACGGCTTCCCGCTCGACCTGACGCAGGACGCTCTGCGCCAGCGCAGCATCTCGGTCGATCTGGCCGGCTTCACCAATGCGATGGAGCAGCAGAAGGCCGAGGCGCGCAAACATTGGACCGGGTCCGGCGAGGCCGCCACCGAGACGGTGTGGTTCTCGGTGCGCGAAAAGACCGGCGCCACCGAGTTCCTCGGTTACGAGACTGAAGCTGCGGAAGGCCTCATCCAGGCGCTGGTCAAGGACGGCAAGACCGTCGACAGCGCCGGCAAGGGCGACGCCGTCGCCGTGGTCGTCAACCAGACGCCGTTCTATGGCGAGTCGGGCGGCCAGATGGGCGATACCGGCATCATCTCGGGCGAAGGATTCTCGATCGAGATTTCCGACACGCAGAAAAAGGCCGACGGGCTGTTCGTGCATCTCGGCAAGGTGGCGAGCGGCACCGTCAAGACGGGCGCTGCCGTCGAGCTCAAGGTGGACCATGCGCGCCGCACCAGGCTGCGTGCCAACCACTCTGCCACGCACCTGATCCACGAGGCGCTGCGCGAGGTGCTGGGCACCCATGTCGCGCAGAAGGGCTCGCTGGTCGCGCCGGAGCGGCTGCGCTTCGACATCTCGCACAACAAACCGATCTCGGCCGAAGAGCTCGAAGAGGTCGAGCGCATGGCCAACGAAATCGTCGTGCAGAACGGCCCGGTGACGACGCGCCTGATGTCGGTCGACGACGCCATCGCCGAGGGCGCTATGGCGCTGTTCGGCGAGAAGTATGGCGATGAGGTGCGCGTCGTGTCGATGGGCACCGGCCTGCACGGCGCCAAGGCCAACCGGCCCTATTCGGTCGAACTCTGCGGCGGCACACATGTCAGGGCGACCGGCGATATCGGTCTGATCCGCGTCGTCTCCGACAGCGCGGTCGCCGCCGGCGTGCGCCGCATCGAGGCGCTGACGGGCGAGGCAGCGCGCAAACATCTCGACGAGCAGGACAGGCGCCTGAAGGCGGCGGCAGCCGTGCTGAAGATCTCGCCCGCCGATGTGCCGGCGCGTGTCGAGACGCTGCTCGAGGAGCGTAAGAAGCTCGAGAAGGAACTGAGCGAGGCGCGCAAGAAACTGGCGCTCGGCGGCGGTGCCGCCGCGGGTGCGCCCTCGGAGAATGAGACGGTTGCGGGCGTCGGCTTCCTCGGCAAGGCGGTCTCCGGCGTGTCGCCCAAGGATCTGAAGCCGCTCGCCGATGCCGGCAAGACCTCGCTTGGCTCTGGCGTCGTCGTCTTCGTCGGTGCCGGTGAGGACAACAAGGCCAGCGTCGTCGTCGCCGTCACCGACGACCTCGTCGGCCGCTTCAGCGCCGTCGATCTGGTGCGCGTCGCCTCCGCCGCCTTGGGCGGGCAGGGCGGTGGCGGGCGGCCCGACATGGCCCAGGCCGGTGGCCCGGATGCCTCGAAGGCCAATGATGCGATCGCGGCTGTGAAGGCGGCGCTCGAAGCCGCCTGAAAGCCGCGACATGAAAATTCTCGTCCTCGGCGGCTATGGGTTGATCGGGGACGCCGTCATCGGCCGCTTGCTTCGCGACGGTCATCAGGTGACCGGCCTCGGCCGCGATGTTCGGGATGCCGGGCGCCGCCGGCCGTCGGTTCGCTGGATCGCGGCGGACATGTCGAAATTGCTTGCCGCTGAAGACTGGCTGCCGGTGGTCGCAGGCATGGACGCGGTGGTCAATGCGGCAGGCGCTTTGCAGGACGGCCCACGCGACCGCCTCGACGCCGTTCACCGGGGCTCGGTGGTGGCACTCGTCACGGCCTGCGAAAGGGCCGGCGTGCGGTGCTTTGCACAGATCTCCGCGATCGGCGCCGATCTCTCCTCGGCAAATCCTTTCTTCCGCACCAAGGCGCAAGGCGACAAGGCCGTCGCAAGCTCCTCGCTGGAATGGACGATCCTGCGGCCCGGCCTGGTGATCTCGCCTGCCGCCTATGGCGGCACAGCACTTCTGCGCGCCCTTGCGGCATTTCCCGGTTTTGTTCCGGCCGTCATGCCAAGCCATCTGATCCAGACCGTTTCGGTCACCGACGTTGCCGAAGCGGTGTCATTGGCAGTCGCCGGATCGCTGCCGCCCAGACTTGCCGTCGATTTGGTTGAAGCCAATGCCAGACCGCTCGCCGAGGTCCTGTCCGCCTTGCGTGCGTGGCTTGGTCTGCCGCCGGCGAGGGTGGTGCCGATGCCGGCCATTCTCGGCCGACTTGCGGGCGCCGTTGCCGATATGCTTGGCATGTTTGGCTGGCGGTCTCCATTGCGCAGTGCAGCCCTTGCCGCGGTGGCGCGCGGCGTGACAGGCGATGCCACGGCCTGGAACCAGGTCTCCGACCGTCCGCTTCAGCCGCTGGAAGCAACGCTGGCCGACATGCCCACAAATGTCCAGGAGCGATGGTTTGCCCGGCTCTGGCTGGCGAAGCCTGTCATCTTCGCTGGTCTGTCCCTGTTCTGGCTCGTTTCGGGCATCATCGGCCTGATCCGGCAAGAGGCAGCGGCGGATATCCTTGTTTCGCACGGCGTGTCGGCGAGCCTCGCCCATCTGTCGGTTCTTGGCGGAGGTGTGGCGGATATCCTGGTCGGCGCGGCTGTCGTGGTCCGATCCCTGGCCCGGCGCGCGCTGCTGGCGATGATGGCGATCACGCTGTCCTATCTAGCTGCGGCGACGCTTCTTGTCCCCGGTCTATGGCTTGATCCGCTGGGACCGCTGGTCAAGACGATCCCCGCGCTTTGCCTGGTGCTGGTGGCGCTCGCGGTGCTCGACGAGCGATGAGCCTCTGGGCTGACATATTGCGCTGGGCGCATGTCATCGGCGCCACGGTTCTGTTCGGCACCGGCGCCGGCATTGCCTTCTTCATGCTGATGGCGCAGCGCACCGGCCGCGCCGATATCGTCGCCCATGTCGCCGGCACGGTCGTCGTCGCCGACACGATTTTTACGGCGACCGCCATCATCGTCCAGCCGATCACGGGCGTGTTGCTGGCGCGGGCGGTGGGCTGGCCGCTCTCCGAAGGCTGGATAGTGCTGTCTTTGCTGCTTTATGTCGTGACTGGTCTGTTCTGGCTGCCGGTGGTGTGGATTCAGATTCGGATCCGGAATCTGGCGCGGCAGGCGGCCCTCGAAAACGCGCCGCTACCCACTGAGGAGAAGCGCCTGTTTCGCATCTGGTTTGCTTGCGGCTTCCCGGCCTTTGGCGCGGTGCTTGCGATCCTCTGGCTGATGGTGACCCGGCCAGAAATCAGTTTCTAATGCGCTGGTGCCGCCCGGATATTCAAAGGCCGATCGGGAGAAAGATGTGCCAACACTGATCATGTATCAGGCCGATGCTTTCGCCGATCGGGTTTTTCAGGGCAACCCGGCGGCCGTCCTCATTCTGGAGGACTGGCTTCCGGAAGAGGTCATGCAGGCCGTTGCCAATGAGAACAATTTGGCTGAGACCGCCTTCGCGCGACCGAACGGCGCGGGTTGGGATTTGCGCTGGTTCACGCCGGTGCATGAGGCCGAGTTCTGCGGCCACGCGACGCTCGCCACGGCGCATGTGCTTGCTGAGGCTTACAATGTGTCGGGCGACATGGCCTTTGCGACGCGGATCGGCGAGATCAGGGTTTCGCAACATGACGGTGCCTATCGGCTCGACCTGCCATGCTTCCCGCCACAGCCGCTCGATGCCGAATTGACACGCACGCTTCAGGACAGCGTATCTGCAAGACCAGTCGCGTGCTTTCGCAATTTCGAGAACCTGTTCGTCGAGCTTGCCGATGAAGCCGCCGTGCGATCTTTCGTTCCCGATCTATTCAAGATCGCGGCCTTCGACCCGCTCGGTGTCGTTGTCACCGGGCGGGGCGGCGGCCATGATTTCGTGTCGCGCTACTTCGCTCCGGCAGCGGGCATTCCCGAGGACCCTGTGACCGGCTCGATCCATGCGACGCTGGTGCCGTACTGGGCTGAAAAGCTTGGCAAGACCCATCTATCGGCGTTCCAATGCTCGCAGCGCGGCGGCCATTTGCTGTGCGAGCTTGCGGATGACCGCGTGCTGATCAGCGGTCGCGCCAAAACCTTCATGAAGGCGGAAATCTATCTTCCCGATTGATGCGCTATTCGGCTTTCTCGGTGCGGGCAAAGTTCGCACGAGCGGCAATGCGGGTATACCAGCCTTGTATGTCGGCGAACTGCGCCAGCAGCTTTTGGCCTTCGGCAACCTTGACGAAATAGCCGACGATCGGAGCCGCATGCAGGTCGGCGAGCGTCAACTGGTCACCCAGCAACCACGGCCCCGGCGCCTTGAGTGAGGTGAGCACCCTGAGCACCGTCTCCGCCTGCCGCAGCCCGCCGGCGATCAGGACCTCATCCGGCTGCGCCTTTTCCAGCCGTTCGACGGCAACGTCCCAGACCATGGCGCGGTAGCCATAGGCGTCGAGCATGCCAATGATTTGGCCCATCCTGGCGCGGCCGCGCGCATCGGCGGGCTGCAGCGCCGGGCCGTCGAAAGCCTCGTCGACATAGCGCGCGGTTGCATTCGTCTCAAAAAGGCGAAAACCGTCATGCTCGAAGGCCGGGATGCGGCCGAACGGGTGATGTTCGAGATACCAGGCCGGGACGCCGTCGGCGGCAAAGATGTCGAGCGGTACCAGCTCGTAGTCGATGCCTTTCTCCTCCAGCGCCATCCGCGCGATGCGGACGTAAACGCTGTAATCCGCGCCGTAGAGGATTGGCTTGGTCATGCTGTCAGCCCTTCGCTTCACTGGCCCAAAAGAACGAAGGCTCCTTTCGGAGCCTTCGCCATGTAGAACTGTGGGTACTTAGGCCATGGCCTTCTGCAAATTCTCGTCGATCTTGTCGAGGAAGCCGGTGGTCGACAGCCAGGGCTGGTCGGGACCGATCAGGAGCGACAAGTCCTTGGTCATGAAGCCGCTCTCGACCGTCTGGATGCAGACCTTTTCCAGTGTCTCGGCGAACCGCTTCAGCTCGGCATTGTCGTCGAGCTTGGCGCGGTGGGCGAGGCCGCGCGTCCAGGCGAAGATCGAGGCGATGGAATTAGTCGAGGTTTCCTCGCCCTTCTGGTGCTGGCGGTAATGGCGGGTGACGGTGCCGTGCGCCGCTTCCGCTTCCACCGTCTTGCCGTCCGGGGTCATCAGCACCGAGGTCATCAGGCCGAGCGAGCCAAAGCCCTGAGCCACAGTGTCGGACTGCACGTCGCCGTCATAGTTCTTGCAGGCCCAGACATAGCCGCCAGACCATTTCAGGCTCGACGCCACCATGTCGTCGATCAGGCGGTGCTCGTACCACAGCTTCTTCGCCTTGAACTCCGCCTCGAATTCAGCCTCGTAGACTTCCTGGAAAATGTCCTTGAAGCGTCCGTCATAGGCCTTGAGGATGGTGTTCTTGGTCGACAGATAGACCGGGTAGTTGCGCAGCAGGCCGTAGTTCAGCGAGGCGCGGGCGAATTCGCGGATCGACTCGTCGAGATTGTACATGGCCATGGCGACACCGGCGCCGGGCGCGTCGAACACGTCATGCTCGATCACCTGGCCATCTTCGCCGACGAACTTGATGGTCAGCTTGCCTTTGCCGGGGAAGCGGAAGTCGGTGGCGCGGTACTGGTCGCCGAAGGCGTGGCGGCCGACGATGATCGGCTTGGTCCAGCCGGGCACCAGGCGCGGCACGTTCTTCATGATGATCGGCTCGCGGAAGATGGTGCCGCCGAGGATGTTGCGGATGGTGCCGTTTGGCGACTTCCACATCTTCTTCAGCTTGAATTCCTCGACGCGCTGTTCGTCGGGGGTGATCGTCGCGCATTTCACACCGACGCCGTATTTCTTGATGGCGTTGGCCGAATCGATCGTCACCTGATCGTTGGTTGCGTCGCGATGCTCGATGCCGAGGTCGTAATATTCCAGCTTCAGGTCGAGATAAGGGTGGATCAGCTTGTCCTTGATGAACTGCCAGATGATGCGGGTCATCTCGTCGCCGTCGAGTTCGACGACCGGGTTCGCCACCTTGATCTTCGCCATGAAAGAATGCCTCGTTGCTGGGATATGGGACGGCCTTGCCCGCGTGGCGTTCGGCCGGGAGATGCCGCCCGTATATCAAAGCGTTTTTGGCCGCGCAAACGGCGATCGGTCACGAATGCGGAGCTGTCGACGCAATCATTTGCGAATGCTTCATTTTCGCGGCCGAATATGGCAGGGGACGCTGAAATGCCGCAAACAGCAGTTCTTTGACAATCATGCCCGTCACCAAAGATCCCGATAACGCTCCAGCCGCTGGTCCGGCCATCATCCTCGTCGAGCCACAGCTTGGCGAGAATATCGGCATGGTCGCCCGCGCCATGGCCAATTTCGGTCTGTCGGAGTTGCGCCTCGTCAACCCGCGCGACGGCTGGCCGAGCGAAAAGGCGCGCGCCGCCGCCAGCCGTGCCGACCATGTCATCGACGCCGTCACCGTTTACGAGGACCTGGCCTCGGCGCTTGCCGACCTGAACTTCGTCTTCGCCACAACCGCCAGGCAGCGCGACGGTTTCAAAGCCGTGCGTGGTCCTGTAGAGGCGGGCAGGGTGCTGCGCGCCCGTCACGACATGGGGCAGCGCACCGGCATCCTGTTCGGCCGGGAGCGCTTCGGTCTCTACAATGACGAGGTCGGGCTTGCCGACGAGATCGTCACTTTTCCCGTCGATCCCGATTTCTCCTCGCTCAACATCGCCCAAGCGGCGCTGCTGATGTCCTATGAGTGGATGAAGTCGGGTCTGGAGGACGAGACCAAGACCAACTTCACCGGGCCGGAGATGAAACCGGCAAGCAAGGAAGAATTGCACGGCCTGTTCGCCTATCTCGAAGGCGCGTTGGAAGCGCGCGGCTATTTCCGGCCGGCGCCGAAGAAGCCGAAAATGGTCGACAATCTGCGTGCCGTGCTGACGCGTGCCGGCTTTGCCGAGCCGGAGCTCAAGGTGCTGCGCGGCATCATCTCGTCCCTCGACAGGTTCTCGCCGGCGATGCCGCGCGGCGATGGTTCGCCGGGCGATGATCCAAGGCGGCTTCCGGCCGCCGCGCGCGCCGGCAAGGCAGAATCCGATCGCCCGGCGCACCGGCCTGCCGGTGACGATGAGGACGCACCGCCGCTGGGCGGCAAGGGAACCGACAATGACTGACCAGCCGATCCTGATGTTCGATTCCGGCGTTGGCGGGCTGACCGTTTTGCGCGAGGCGCGCGTGCTGATGCCGGACCGGCGCTTCGTCTATGTCGCGGACGATGCCGCCTTTCCGTTTGGCGCCTGGGAGGAACCTGCGCTGCGGACACACATATTGGAACTGTTCGCCAAGCTGCTTGACAGGTTCACGCCGGCGATTTCCGTCATCGCCTGCAACACCGCCTCGACGCTGGTGATCGATGCGCTGCGCGACAGATTTCCGGGCCATCCCTTCGTTGGCACCGTGCCGGCGGTCAAGCCGGCGGCGGAGCGCACCCGCTCGGGTCTGGTCTCGGTGCTGGCGACGCCGGGCACGGTGAAGCGGCAATATACGCGCGACCTGATCAGCAAATGGGCGCAGAAATGCCATGTCCGCCTGGTTGGCAGCGACAGGCTGGCGGGACTTGCCGAAGTCTATATGCGCGAGGGTTTTGTCGACGAGGAAGCCGTGCGCGCCGAGATCTCGCCCTGCTTCATGGAGCATGAGGGGCTCAGGACCGACATCGTCGTGCTGGCCTGCACGCACTATCCCTTCCTGGTCAACCGCATGCGCAAGACCGCACCCTGGCCGGTCGACTGGATCGATCCGGCCGAAGCGATCGCCCGGCGGGCGCTCTCACTGCTGCCGCCCGTCGATGGGCCGCTGCCACAAGGCGAGCCCGATATCGCGGTCTTCACGTCAGGCAAGGCGGATTTCGCCGTCAGCCGGCTGATGCAGGGGTTCGGGCTGGTCGTGAGCTAGACGGTGGCGGAAAGACCTGCGGCTTAAACAGGTTCGAAGACGATGCTGCGTTGATCCGCATCGGCCAACACCAGTTTTAGCGTCAGACCGTCGCCCTGTCTCAGCCCTGTGGCCTTCACGGTGGCAACGACAGGCATGTCGGCAAGCTGAACGCGCACGCCATGGTCGACGAAGTCGGTGACAACGGCTTTGAACGTTTCCCCCTCGCGTCCCCTGAGCATGACCGCCTCGGCAAGGTCGATGGCCGCATGGTTGATCTGCGAGGCGCGGGCATCCGCACGTCCCATCACCTTCGGCAATCCAGCGAACGCATCGCTGACGGCCTGCGGCACGGGCTGACCGTTGGCGATTGCCAGCGCGCAGCGCACGACGTAGCGGTCGGCCAGCCGCCTGAGTGGTGCGGTGGCGTGGGCATAGGTGGCGGCCATCGCTTCATGCCAGGGGACAACGCCCTCCACATAGGGCTGGTAGGACGCGCCGTTGCCTGCACGGCGGATTTCCAGCATCAACGCCGCCTGTTTCGGGTCGGCCGGGTCAAGCGTGCGCTGGTAGTCGCGCAGGCCGGTAGAGGCCGGCCAGGACAGACCGAGGGCCTGTGCGGCGTTGCGCAGTCTTTGCACCTTGGAAGCGTCCGGCCCGGACATGACCCTGAACAGCCCGGTCTTGTGCGCCAGCATGGCGTCGGCAATCGCCATATTGGCGGCCAGCGAAAGTGCTGCATTGTCCTGCTCGGATTGCAGGAGCGGTCTGAAGGCAAGCCGGAAGGTGCCGTCGGCGAGCCTTTCCACCTCCTGCTCGGGCGGGTCGACGCGGGAAGCGCCGCGACGCTCTTCGTTTGCCGCAATGCGCCGCGCCAATTCGGCGAAGTCGGACGGAACGTCGGAGACCCTCACGCTGTCATAGGCGAGCTTCGCGCGGCTTTGAATGATTGCCCGTTCCACACCGTCCAGCTTCACCGCGCCGTCTTCGGCGACCCGAACCGTGAAGATGACAGCCGGACGCGGTCCATCCGGCAACAAGCTCGCCGCAGCCTCGGCAAGCACCGGGGGATAGAGCCCGGCCTTGCTGTCCGGCAGGTAAAGCGTTTGGCCCCGGTTCCAGGCTTCGACATCCACCGCGTCGCCGTCCTCGACGAACCAGGCCACGTCGGCAATGGCATAATGCAGCAGAAGATCACGGCTGCTCGCCTCGATCGAGAACGCCTGGTCAAGATCGGTGGAGGCCGCCGGATCGAGCGTGACGAAGGGCATATCAGTTCGATCGGCATGCTGGTTCGGCACACGTCTGGCCGCCGCTTCCGCGGCTGCCACGACGCCTGCCGGAAATCCATCCGGCACGTGGAATTCGGTGCGGATTTTCGCCAGGCCGGTGGAGAGAGCTTGTGAGGGGTCTGTCAGCGACTTCATTCAGCCGTCCTACACCAGGGCTTTGGAGACGGGAAGGCTGCCGGCGAATCGCCAAAGCCGGCCGCCTGATGGGCTGGCACAGCTGGCCGAGGAACCGGACAGCTGGCGCTGGAACCGCCGCCACAACGCGGCGTTTCTCCTGACAGCAAAGGAGAAACCGCCATGCCAGCCACTTCGAAAGCCCAGCAGAAAGCCGCAGGCGCCGCACTCTCCGCCAAGCGCGGCGAGACGAAGAAGACCGAACTCAAGGGCGCTTCACGCGAAATGTATGATTCGATGAGCGAAAAGCAGCTTGAGGAATTCGCCGAAACGAAGCGCAACGGGCTGCCGGAAAAGAAGTCGAAAGAGTGAGCGCGTCGTTCGCGACACGTCGGACGAACAGACGAAGGCCTGCGGCGGAACCGCAGGCCTTGTCTCTTTAAGCAAGATCTCCAGGCAAATGTCTTGCCTTACCAGCGGTGGCAGCGCCTTACCTTTGTCACGATCACCTTGCGATGGCCGTGCCGCCACACCACCCTCTTCTTGACGATGACGCGGCACACTTGTTTGTGGCCGTGCCAATGTCGCGCCATGGCCGGTTCCGGCGCCACCGCCATCGAACCTGCAAGCACCGCTGCTCCTGCCAAGGTAAGGAAGAACTTCTTCATGCTAATTGGACTCCTCAAGCTCCAGATCCCTTCCTGGTGCCGTTGGCGCAAACCTCCCGCCACATCCGGCATCGCATCAACGACCCGAACGCTATAGAGTTGCGTTGCGCCGCGCCACTCACAAGCTTGACACCGGTTAAATCTCGGTTTAACCAGCCGCCAACGCTGGGCAGCGATGTCCGGTGTTTGTTTTGTACGCGCAAGACCGGTTGCCTTGGTTTCTGGTTTTGTTTGAACTGACGTGTCCCGTGGGTTTTCCGCCGCGTTGCGTGGGAAAACCCTGTCAGGTCTCGAAAACGGAGGCCAGAGGAGGGCGCGTTTCCTTCACCCGGACCATGAGGTGCCGGGTGTGTTGTTTTGAAAAGGGAATGCGATGAGCAAGCGCGAATCCGCGAAATACAAGATCGACCGCCGTCTCGGCGAAAATATCTGGGGCCGCCCGAAGTCCCCGGTCAACAAGCGTGAATACGGCCCCGGTCAGCACGGCCAGCGCCGCAAGGGCAAGCTTTCCGACTTCGGCCTGCAGCTGCGCGCCAAGCAGAAGCTGAAGGGTCACTATGGCGACGTTTCGGAAAAGCAGTTCCGCAAGGTCTATGAAGAGGCCGATCGCCGCAAGGGCGACACCTCGGAGAACCTGATCGGCCTGCTCGAGTCGCGTCTCGACGCGGTCGTCTATCGCGCCAAGTTCGTGCCGACCATTTTCGCCGCCCGTCAGTTCGTCAACCACGGCCACGTCAACGTCAATGGCAAGCGCGTCAACATCGGCTCGTACCGGTGCAAGCCGGGCGACGTCGTCGAAGTGCGCGAAAAGTCGAAGCAGTTGGTCATCGTGCTGGAATCGGTCGGCCTCGCCGAGCGCGACGTGCCGGACTATATCGAAGCCGATCACAACAAGATGGTCGCGACCTTCTCGCGCATCCCCGGCCTGGCGGACGTTCCGTTCGCCGTCCAGATGGAACCGAACCTGGTCGTCGAATTCTACTCGCGCTGAGCGAACGCATTTCTGCGATACCGAAAGGCCGCCCTCAAGGCGGCCTTTTTGTTTTGGCACATCCGCTTTGCGGTTTCGATTCTCCGGCCGATGCGCTAATCCGGGCGGACGTCACATCCGGGGCCGCCGCGCCATGAACATGCAACCAGACATAGAGACGCTTGAACCGGCCGCCGAAGGCGGCTCCCATCCGCTGTTCGCCGATGTGCCGTCCTCGGTCGAGTTCAACAAATTGCGCAAGCGGCTGCTGCGGCTGACCCGCCAGGCGATCGAGGATTTCTCGATGGTGGAGCCGGGCCAGCGCTGGCTGGTCGCGCTGTCGGGCGGCAAGGATTCCTACGGCTTGCTTGCCACGCTGCTCGACCTCAAATGGCGCGGGCTGCTACCGGTCGAACTCGTGGCCTGCAATCTCGACCAGGGCCAGCCGAATTTCCCCAAGCACATTCTGCCCGATTACCTCGACGCCAACGGCGTTGCCCACCGCATCGAGTACCAGGACACCTATTCGGTGGTCACCGACAAGCTGCCGCAAGGCAGCACCTATTGCTCACTCTGCTCGCGGCTGCGGCGCGGTCATCTCTACCGCATCGCGCGCGAGGAGGGGTGTTCGGCGCTGGTGCTCGGCCATCACCGCGAGGACATTCTCGAAACCTTCTTCATGAACCTGTTCCATGGCGGCCGGCTTGCCGCCATGCCGCCAAAGCTGCTCAACGACGAAGGCGATGTCATGGTGCTGCGGCCGCTGAGCTATTGCGCCGAGATCGACCTCGAGAAATTCGCCGCGGCGATGCGGTTCCCGATCATCCCTTGTGATCTCTGCGGCAGCCAGGAAGGCCTCCAGCGCAACGCCATGAAGGCGATGCTGGAGGACATTGAAAAGCGCATGCCCGGCCGCAAGGACACCATGATCCGCGCGCTGTCCAACACCAGGCCGTCGCATCTGCTCGACCGGAAACTGTTCGACTTTGCAGCCCTGAACCAGGCCCTCAGCACAGGACAAGACACATCCCATGACATTTGACGACAATGCGATCGACTGGCTGGCCAGCCTGCTGGCCGAGGCCGCCGACACCGAAATCATGCCCCGTTTTCGCCGGCTGGGCGATGGCGACGTCAGGCAGAAGACCTCCGCCGCCGATCTGGTGACGGAAGCCGATGTCAACGCCGAGCGGCTGATCACCGCCAGGCTGCGCCAGCGCTATCCCGGCGCCATGGTCGTCGGCGAGGAGGCCTGTTCCGATGATCCGGCGCTGCTCGATGGTCTGGGCGACGCCGATCTGGCCTTCGTCATCGACCCGGTCGACGGCACCTTCAACTTCGCTTCCGGCGTGCCGCTGTTCGGCGTCATGCTTGGCGTCGTGGTCAAGGGTGAGACGGTCGCCGGCATCATCCATGATCCGGTCGGCAAGGACTGGCTGATCGGCGCCAAGGGTGCGGGCAGCCATATCCGCCACGCCCATGGCGGCCTGGAGACGGTGCGGGTCGCGGCAAGCGCGCCGATCTCGCAGATGACCGGCGCTGTCTCCTGGCAATATATGGCCGAACCGGATCGCACGCGACTGGCCTGCAACCAGACCAAGACGCTGTCACAGTTCAACTATCGCTGTGCCGCCCACGAATACCGTTTGCTGGCGAGTGGCCACGGCCATTTCGTCGTCTACAACAAGCTGATGCCGTGGGACCATCTCGCCGGCGTGCTGATCCATGCCGAGGCCGGCGGCCATGCCGCGCGCTTCGACGGCACAGCCTACCTGCCGTCGCATGTCGGCGGCGGTCTGCTGGTCGCGCCCGACCGGGAAAGCTGGCAGGAGTTGCGCCGCGAACTGTGGGCTGGGTAGGATCAATTCCTGCGGCCAGCGGTTTGCGCGGCCGAAGAATTGGTGCTTCGCTGGGGGCTCTTGAATGAAATCTCGGTTCGCAATGTTTGCGGCGGCTCTCGTCTTGTCTGCCAACGCCAATGCGGCAATCGCGCAAGAGCGCCCCTGCCACAGTCCCGATCCCGTCGACACCCTCAAGGAGATGTCGGACGCCATCTACGCCTGTTGGAGGCCGCCGGCGGGAACCGCGGGCATGTCGCTGACGCTGCAGTTCTCGCTTCGCCGCAACGGCACGCTGATCGGCAAGCCCCGTGCCACCTATTCGGATCTCGGGACCGATCCGCAACTCAGCCGGGCCTTCGTCGCATCCATCCTCAAGGCACTCGACGAGGCTCTGCCCTTGCCCTTTTCGGACAGTATGGGCGGAGCAATCGCGGGGCGTTTGCTTGCGCCTCGCTTCACGGCGGCGATTCAAGGTGCATCCTGAGGTGCCTCACCTAGAGCAATTCCAGGAAAAGTGTGGGCGCTTTCCCTTGGGAATTGCGTTAAAACAAGGAGTTAGAGCGGTTCGCCGTTTCCGCGAAACGGTGAACCGTTCTAATGCAGGTCGGTGATATGCCCTGAAACGGGCGGATTGTGCGGCTGGAACATCTTGCCGCGCTCGGCGATGAGGATCATCAGCAGCGCCGCGACCGAGACGCTGCAGAAGCCAGCGGCAAGCGGCGTCACCGTGCCGTTGAAGGCCTGGCCGATCAGCGTGCCGAGAATGCCGCCGAGAAACGTCTGCATGAAACCCAGGATGGACGACGCCGTGCCGGCCAGTTGGCCGAGCGGCTCCATGGCCAATGCGTTGAAATTGGCGCCAAGCGCGCCGAAGGGAAGCATGGCGCTGGCAAAGAAGGTGACGAACAGCCAGAGCGGCATCTTGATTTCCAGCGAAACGACCAGCCAGGCCAGGCTGATGACCAGAAACAGCAGCAGCGCGCTCTGCGACAGGCGGCGCATGCCGATGCGGCCGACGAGGCGTGAATTCAGAAAATTGGAAAAGGCGAGAACGCCTGCGACCCCGGCAAAGATGACGGGGAACATCTCGCCGACATTGAAGATGTCGACATAGATCTGCTGCGCCGAGGCGATGAAGCCGAACATGGCGGCAAAGACGAAGGTGCTGGCAAAGGCGTAGCAGAGCGCGATGCGGTTGGTGAGCACGATGCGGAATCCACCGACGACGGAGGAGACCGTCAGGGACCGGCGATATTCGGGGCGCAGCGTCTCAGGCAGGCGCAGCAGCGACCACGCCGATACGATCAGGGCGCCGACGGCCATGGTGACGAAGATGTAGTGCCAGGTCGCGAACAGCATGATGAACTGGCCGATGCCGGGCGCGATGACCGGTATCGCCATAAACACCATGAAGATCAGCGACATGACCTCGGCCATGCGCCGGCCTTCAAACGTATCGCGTACGATCGAGACCGCGATGACGCGTGTGGCGGCCGCCCCAATGCCTTGCACGGCGCGGCATATCAGCAGCGTTTCAAAGCTTGGCGCGATGGCTGCGGCGGCCGCTGCCGCCACATAGATGATCAGACCCGCGACAAGCGGTGAGCGGCGGCCGAAACGGTCCGAGATCGGCCCGAAGAACAGCTGGCCGCCGCCAAAACCCAGAATATAGGCGGTGACCACATATTGCCGGTGGTTTTCGTTCTCGACGCCGAGCGAGGCACCGATCTGCTGCAGTGCCGGCAGCATGATGTCGATGGCCAGCGAATTCAGCGCCATCAGCGCCGCGCACAGCGCAATGAACTCCCAGCGCGCAATAGGCAGTTTGCTTGCCGATTGCGGCGCTGATGATTGCTGGTCCACGGCAAGTCCGATCTCTCAAACGAAAATGCGCCGGCGGGCCGGCGCATTGGCTCGTCTTGGTCCCGATATCGGGACATAATAAATTGCCGAGGTGGGGCTGCCCCGGCGTTCAGTGCAGTCGCTACGACCTGCCCGAAACCGAATCAGGCAGTGGCTTTGACGCTCACGCCCTTCTCGACGAGGAACGTCTGCAACTCGCCCGCCTGGAACATCTCGCGGATGATGTCGCAGCCGCCGACGAACTCGCCCTTGACGTAGAGTTGGGGGATCGTCGGCCAGTTGGAATAGTCCTTGATGCCCTGGCGCAGCTCTGCAGAGTCCAGGACATTCACGCCTTTATAATCGGCGCCGATATAGTCGAGGATCTGGACGACCTGGCCGGAAAAACCGCACTGCGGGAACCCGGGCGTGCCCTTCATGAAAAGCACGACGTCGTTGCCCTTCACTTCATTGTCGATGTAGTCGTTGATACCGCTCATGGAATATCCTTTCACGCCTGTGGGAGTCAGGCTCGAAGCATGTCCTTCAAATAAACCCATAGGTTGCCCGAAACAAGACATTAGCCGCGCCTGGGCCGAAATGGCGCAAAGGATGGGCGGGTTTGGGCCAAGCGGGTTGGTGGGAACTGCCTCAGTCGGGAACACTGGTCTGCAGCGCCAGTGCGTGCAGCACGCCGCCCATATTGCCCTTCAGCGCGTCATAGACCATCTGGTGCTGCTGGACGCGGCTCTTGCCCCGAAAGCTCTCGGCGACGACTTCCGCCGCATAGTGGTCGCCGTCGCCGGCGAGGTCGCGGATCGTCACCTTGGCGTCCGGAATGCCGTCCTTGATCAGTTTTTCGATGTCGTGGGCATCCATTGCCATGGCACAATTCCTGTTTCGGGCGGACGGCAACGTTGCCGCCCGTGCGATGAGAGTCGGATAAACCTAAAGCCTTTCCGGCCGCGATTGAAGCCGTTCCGTCCTGCACCAGCGCGATTGTCGCCTAGGACGCATTCCCGTCCGGATGGACCGCATCGGTCGCAAGGTCGTCTTCGCGCATCGAGAAGGCGCGACCAAGGCTGAAGACCAGCACATAGAGCGGGATGTTGACCGCCAGATCGGCGATCGGCAGGTAGCTGGTCATTTGCCAGGCTGGCGAGAAGAACGGCTGGCCGTAGCCGTCGCAGACAAGCGAAGAGCCATACTCCCACAAGGCCCCCAGCATGGCCGCGACTGCGAAGAGCTTGATGCAGGTGACGACCTGGCTTGCACGCGCCGGTTCCGGAAGAAGCCGGTTCCAGAGCACCAGACAAACGATCGGAACCGCATAGATGAGGTTCTGCAGCACCAGCATCGGCAGCGTGCCATTGGCCGAAGCCAGGAACTGCTCACGCCTTTCCAGCAGCGGACAAACCTCGCTCGAGGTCGTCGACAGCAGGAAAAAGACGAACGGCCCGAGGAACCAGAAGAAGAACAGCGACGGCCAGAAAACGACTGCAAGCAGCGCCCGGACAGCCAGTGTGCTCAACTGGCCTGGTCCATGAAGCGGGGGAACCAGCCTTCATGCGCGGCCTTCAAGTCGCTGACCGGGATCGCCCTGGCGTCACCGAGCTTCAGCGTGTTGCCGCCGGTCGAGCCGATCCACGGCGCGAAAATGCCGAGCTCGCCCTGCTGCTTGCGGATGGCGTCCCATTCCTCGCCATGCGGGTCGATCGACAGCGTCAGCAGATAGCGGCCCTGATCCTCGCCGAACCAGACCGGGATCGGATCGGTGCCGACAAGCCCGGGAACGGTCGCGCCGATACCCGACGCCATCGCCATTTCGGCCAGCGCCACCGCGATGCCGCCATCGGAGACGTCATGCGCAGCGGTGACGATGCCGGAGGCGATCAGCGAACGCACATGGTCGCCGACGCGCTTCTCATGCGCGAGGTGCACCGGCGGCGGCGGACCGTCCGTGCGGCCATGGATGTCTCTGAAATAGACGGACTGGCCAAGATGCGTGCCCCAGGAGGCGGGCGCGCCAACCAGCAGGATCATCTGGCCCTCAGCGGCAAAGCCGGTGCGCACCATCTTCGACCAATCGGCGATCAAGCCGACGCCGCCGATGGTCGGTGTCGGCAAGATGCCCTGGCCGTTGGTCTCGTTGTAGAGCGAGACGTTGCCCGACACGATCGGGAAGCCGAGCGCGCGGCAGGCATCACCGATGCCTTTCACCGCACCGACCAGCTGGCCCATGATCTCAGGCCGTTCCGGATTGCCGAAATTGAGGTTGTCGGTGGCGGCCAGCGGCAGCGCGCCGGTGGCGGTGAGGTTGCGCCAGCATTCGGCCACGGCCTGCTTGCCGCCCTCATAGGGATCGGCCTCGCAATAGCGCGGCGTCACGTCGGAGGAGAAGGCGAGCGCCTTGGTCGCATGGCCTTCCACCCGCACCACGCCGGCATCGCCGCCGGGAAGCTGCAGCGAATTGCCCTGGATCAGCGTATCGTACTGCTCCCACACCCAGCGGCGCGACGACAGGTCCGGTCCGCCGAGCAGCTTCAGCAGCGCGTCGGCGACATCGGCCTGCGGGATGTCATTGGCGGCGAGCGGCGCCGGCTTTTTCGGCTCGACCCAGGGGCGGTCATATTCCGGCGCCTTGTCGCCGAGGTCCTTGATCGGCAGATCAGCGACCTGGTCGCCCTGGTGCAGCACGCGAAAACGCAGATCGTCGGTGGTCTTGCCGACAATGGCGAAGTCGAGACCCCATTTGTGGAAGATCGCCTCGGCTTCCTTTTCCTTCTCGGGGCGCAGCACCATCAGCATGCGCTCCTGGCTTTCCGACAGCATCATCTCATAGGCGCTCATGCGCTCCTCGCGCACCGGCACCTTGTCGAGGTCGAGTTCGATGCCGAGATCGCCCTTGGCGCCCATCTCGACCGCCGAGCAGGTGAGGCCGGCCGCACCCATGTCCTGGATGGCGATGACGGCGCCCGAGGCCATCAGTTCAAGACAGGCCTCGAGCAGGCATTTTTCGGTGAAGGGGTCGCCGACCTGCACGGTCGGACGCTTCTCGTCGATCTTGTCGTCGAATTCAGCCGACGCCATGGTGGCGCCGCCGACGCCGTCGCGGCCGGTCTTGGCACCGAGATAGACGACCGGCAGGCCGACGCCCTTGGCTTCCGACAGGAAGATGGCATTGGTCTTGGCGAGGCCCGCGGCAAAAGCGTTGACCAGGATGTTGCCGTTATAGCGGGCGTCGAAATTGACCTCGCCGCCGACCGTCGGCACGCCGAAGGAATTGCCGTAGCCGCCAACGCCCGACACCACACCCGCGACGAGATGCCTGGTCTTGGGGTGATCGGGAGCGCCAAAGCGCAGCGCGTTCATCGCCGCGATCGGCCGCGCGCCCATGGTGAACACGTCGCGCAAAATGCCGCCGACGCCGGTCGCCGCACCCTGGTAGGGCTCGATGAAGGAAGGGTGGTTGTGGCTTTCCATCTTGAAGACGACGCAGTCACCGTCACCGATGTCGACGACGCCGGCATTCTCGCCTGGTCCCTGGATGACCTGCGGCCCGGTGGTGGGCAGCGTGCGCAGCCACTTCTTCGAGGATTTGTAGGAACAGTGCTCGTTCCACATCGCCGAGAAGATGCCGAGCTCGGTGAAGCTCGGCTCGCGGCCGACGAGATCGAGGATGCGCTGATACTCGTCTGGCTTCAGCCCATGCGCGGCAATGAGCTCGGGGGTGATCGGCACGGAATTGGAAATGGTCATGGGCGGCGATGTATGTCCATGGAGCGGGGATTTTGAGTCCCCTCTTATCGCAAGCTTTGCGGCCGATACACCCGTCGATGAACGAAAAAAGACAGAAAGCAGCAAGGTGATGGCCGGGGCAGGCCCGCACCGGGGCTTGCAGGCGCCCGAGATCACTGTGAGGGATGCAAAGCCGAATGGGGAACGCTAAGGCGTCCCGGCCGTTGGGTCTGCGACCATTCAGGAGACCGGACCATGGCTAGCAAGCAAGGCAAGAAAGACAATCGCCTCTCCGACAAGGAGGCCATGCATATTGCCGAGACCACCGACGTTTCGCCCGGGCAGGCCAAGGAACTGGCCGAAAAGCACGGCAAGGACAAGGCCAAGGAGGAAGCCAGAAACTTCAAGGCTGAGGGTTGATCCGTTCAGCTCTCTCAGGAGAAGCTGTCATAGCCGGCGCGGCCTTCGTCGAGGAGGCGCCGGATGACGGCAACGCCGTTGGCGACATCGCCGCGCTGTCTCGGCTGCGAGGTGCCGAAGCGGATGCCGTGAAAGACCTGCTCGGAGCGGCCGGCCTTGAACTCATCCTCATCGTCGATCAGCACGCCGTGTTCCAGGCAGGCATTCTTGAAGGTGCCGGAAAGCCAGGGATCGGGCAAGGTCAGCCAGACGAAGGGCACCTTGTCGTGTGACTTGAACGCGAAGCCGGCCAGCGTCTCGCGCACGATCGCGATGCGGGCGCTGATTTCGGCGATGCAGCGCTTACGGATATCGCTGGCCTGACCGGAAAGCACCAGCCTTGTATTCACCTCCGCCAGCAGGAAGGGCATGCCGCCGGTCATCATCTTGTGGGCGACACGGATCCGGTGGCGATAGGCAGGAGGGCAGGAGAGCCAGCCGCCGCGGATTCCGGCCGCCACCGATTTCGACAGGCCGCCGGCGACGATGGTTCTTTCCGGGGCATATTCGGCAAGCAACGGTGTCGGATCGTCGGTCAGGTGGCCGTAGAGGTCATCCTCGATCAGGATGACGTTGTATTCGCGCGCGACACGCGCGATCGCCACGCGCCGCGCAGCGGACAATGTCGTCAGGGTCGGATTCTGCGCCGTCGGCATCAGGAAGATCATCCTCGGATGCTTTTGTGCGCAGACGCGCTCGAAATCGGCCGGGTCGAGACCTTCGTCGTCGGACACCACCAGCGCGGTGCGCCGGCCAATCAGCCCGGCACTGCGGGATATCTGCGAATAGGTGAGGTGTTCGAAGGCGACATAATCGCCGGGCGTGGTCAGCGCCGCGATCGCCGCCATCACCGCGGCATGGGTGCCGAGCGTCGGAACGATGCTGTCGGCGGCGGGGCGGAACGAGTTCCGCGACAGCCAGCGGGCCCCGGACTCGTACCAGCGGCCTGGAAAATCGCGCGTATAGCTTGAGATTTCATGGGGATGATCCTGCGCCGTGCGCGACAGCACATCTGCGACGTCAGTGCCCTGGCCGACATCGGGCGCCGCCGTGCTGTCGAAACGCAGCTTGCCCTGCGGCGCATCGACGGTGCGCGTGCCTTCCACTGTGACGTCGGGCGCCTCCGGTTTCACGCCGTCGGCGCGCCGGCCAAGCACATAGGTTCCACGCCCCACTTCGCCGCTCACCAGCCCGCGCTCGCGCAGCAATTGATAGGCCCGGCCGACCGTACCGACCGTGGTGCCGATGTCATAGGCGAGGTCGCGCTGCGGCGGCAGTTTTGTCCCGGCACCGATCACGCCCTGGTCGATGCCCGCTTCAACGGAGTCGGCAAGGCGTTGATAGAGCGGCCCGGTGCCGGAGGTCAGATCTGGGAGCCAATTTGTCATGGTGACAATTTTCTATATTGCACCGGAGTATGAGTCAATACATATCAATCGCGCACCAAATGGGGTGCAATTGAGAGTTTTGGCAGAAAGAAAATGGATACAATCGCGACAATCCGTCATTCAAGCCCCGCTTTCCCAAGCGAGGCGCTGCGCCCGTCCGGCCAGCGCGGCTTTGTCGGCCGTCTGGTGCGCGTGGTCAGCTCGTTGGCACGATCGATCGACCATTTGCTGGCGCGCCGGCGCGGCCGGCTGGCATTGCTGGAGATGACCGACGATCAGCTCAAGGACATCGGTATCTCCCGCTGTGATGCTCACCGCGAGGGCATCAGGCGTTTCTGGGATTAGAGGCCAAGCTTAGCGGACCCGTTTGGCTCCGCGATGGCCGATGCCGCGATCGATAAAAACGGCGACGACGCAGATCACCAGGAACAGCGCGGTGATGGCCAATGCCGCCATGGCGACACTGGCTGCGCCGTTCTTGGCGACATCAAGGAAGGGGTAGGGCACCTCGCCGGCAAACGGCGCCCGCGCCAGCGCATAGGCCAGATAGGCGATGGGATAGAGTACCCACCAGGAAATGTCGCTCCATCTTGTCCTGCCGTCGGCGCCCGCGATCAGCCACCACAGCACGAACAGCACCGGCGTTACGTAGTGCAGCAGCACATCGCAGAGCAGGAACAGACCCTGCGGCTGCCAGAGCCGCGCCAGGACCGTGGCATAGACGATGAAGACCAGGGTGATCGAAACCGCGACGCCCGCCCGCATTCGTGACCCGGCGAAGGCCGGCAGCCAGGCATAGCCGGTGGATGACAGCAAGGACGTGTGCACCAGCACGCCGCCGATGTTGGTCAGGATGGTGAAGAAGCTGAACAGGAAGACGACCGAGCCGAGCAGGCTGCGCCCGGCGTCCATCGACGCTGGAATGCTGATGCAGAACTGCAGGACGAGGCCAGCCAGACCAATGGCCAGACCCGTCACCTGCAGGAAGCGGCCCATGATCAGGCCGTTGCGGCGCAAGCCGGATTACCGGCCTGCCAGCGGGCAATGTCGGAGCCGATGCGCGCGCCGAGCGGATCGTTCATCAGCGGTCCGAACGCGTCGACGCGGCTCGAATTGCCTTGCGCCTGCACGACCAGCAATGGCTTGCCGCCATAATGCTTGGCCGGCACCAGAAGGAAACGTGGCGTGCCGCTGAACGAGTTCAGTTCATTGGCCATCTGATATTGCTTGAAGGCCGGGTCCTTGCTGGCGATCCAGCATTTGTGGGCAGCGATCGCAACCTGTTCCATGGCCAGCAGCGCCGCGCTCTTGCCTGAGGGCACAGGCGTGCTCCTCGGGGTCGATTGGCACGACGCCAGGGCAAAGCCTGCCGCGGCGACGAGAACGATCGTCTTGCTCCTGATCAAGCGGCACCCATCTCGAGTTCGGACAGAAAGATTTTCAGGCCGTCGGTCATCTCGCCCCAGACCCGCGACAAGGCCGGATGCTGCGAGGCGATCTGTTCGTAGGCATCGAATTTGGGATAGGCGTCGAGCAAGTCGTGGCGGCCCGTCATGGCGCGGAAATTGTTGAAGATGAACCGCGTCGGCGTCAGCCAGGCGTCGGCGAAGCTGATGTCGTTACCGAGTGCGAAGGGGCCTTGCGCCATGCGCGCCTCGATCGCCGCCAGCCCGTGATGCAGGCGGGCGAATTGGGCGTCGATCTCGGCATTGTTGCGCTTCGGTACGAAATGCAGCTCGAAAAGCTTCATTGTCGGCGTCAGCACGTCGAGATCGGTGATGCGGGCGAACATGCGCACCAGCGCGCGATCCTTGGAATCGGGCGGCAGCAGCGCCGGTTCCGGAAACCGCTCCTCGAGATATTCGGCGATGACCACCGATTCGACGATGGTTTCGCCCGAGCCAGTGATCAGCACCGGAATCCGGTTCATCGGCGAGACGGCGCGAAACGCCTCGGGGATCGGAAAACCCGGCGGTGGCGCGATGATCTTGAGCGGCACGTCCTTGATATAGGCCAGCGCCCGCACGATCGACGAGTAGGGCGACAACGGCCGCGAATAGAGTTTCATGACCGTCTCTCTCCCCTCAAAGCGGACTTGCCCAATGGATGGACTGAACTGTCCGGCTGTTTTTCAAGGCATTTTGCCTTGTTGATGTCACGCGGCGATGCCGAGCGCGCCTTCGAAAAGGGCACGGCCGTCGCTGCCGCCATGGGCGGCTTCGATCAGGTTTTCGGGATGCGGCATCAGGCCGAGCACATTGCCTTGTTCGTTGATGATGCCGGCAATGTCATTGATCGAGCCATTGGGGTTGGTACCCTCGGCATAGCGGAACACGACCTGGCCTTCACCTTCGAGGCGGGCAAGAGTTTCGGCGTCGGCGAAGTAATTGCCGTCGTGGTGCGCCACCGGCGAGCGGATGATCTGGCCCGGCTGATAGCGGCGGGTGAACATGGTGTTGGCGTTGGTAACTTCGAGCTTGACCTGCCGGCAGACGAACTTCAGCGACGTGTTGCGCATGAGCGCCCCCGGCAGCAGGCCGGCCTCGACCAGGATCTGAAAACCGTTGCAGACGCCGATGACGGTGACGCCCTTGGCGGCCTTTTCGGCAACCGCCCGCATCACCGGCATGCGCGCCGCGATCGCGCCGCAACGCAAATAGTCGCCGAAAGAGAAGCCGCCTGGGATGGCGATCAGGTCGACATCCGGGATTTCGGTGTCGGTCTGCCAGACGGTAGTCGGCGCATGTCCGGAAATCTTGGTCAGCGCTGCGATCATGTCGCGGTCGCGGTTGAGGCCAGGCAGAAGGACGACGGCGGATTTCATGGCAATTCCCGTTCGAGCATCTGAGTGAGATACCGGGGTGGAACGTGGTTGGTCAACCAGACACCGTTATCGGAGAGAAAGAATGACACCCCATCCTTGGTCATGGCTGCCGAGTCGACTTGCAGGATAACACTTTTTCCGGCGCGACGCCGAGCGACGATCAGAGCCGTTTCGACATCTTTTGACAAGTGAACATGCTGGCGTGACTGGCTGGTCAGGCCCTCACGCAAAATGGCGGGTAGAAACTCTTCCTTGGTGCCGTGGAAGAGGATATCGGGCGGAACCGACGGCGGCAGGCCGAGATTGACATCGACACTGTGACCCTGCACGGCACGGATGCGATCGCCGTCGACGGCAAAGCGCTTTTTCGGATTTTCTTCGACGATGCGCAAAACATCGGCGGCCGATGCGCCGAATTTTGTCTGGATGACCGCGCAAAGCGCGCCGAAATCAGCCCAGCCGTTCTCGCCGAGCGATAATCCCGCGTCCTGCGGCGCGTGCCGCAGGACCAGGCTCATGAATTTCGAGATTTGCGTGTCGTTCGGCATTTAAGAAGCGGTCGCGCCACTGTGCTTGGGCGGCTTTATTTCAGTCCGTTCATTTGAGATATCGCGTGCCGGTCTAACGAGTGGGAGCCCGCCGGTCAAACCGCCCATACCAAGATTTCTTGCTGAAGAGCGTCCACGAAGGTTTCAGGCGGTTACTGTTGATTAAGTCTACGCCCACGTCTGTGGCTTCGAGAGACCTTATCGAGGATTTTCTACAGTACGAATCCCGAAATTAACATCTCTACTCGCAAGATGAATTTGCATACGAAAGACTGAGGCTCGAGTGGACAGCGACAAGATCAAAGAGCGCGAAAATGTTCGACGCAGCATGTGGGTCTCGGCAACGATCATAGCATCGCTTTGCGCGTTTGCGTTCATGCTTGTGTGGGATGCCAGCCCCTCTACCGGAACGCTTTTTTCAACCTGGCTTTCCCTCGATACGGACCTGGGAGCATGCGCTGTCTCGTTCACGCGCCTGCTGCTGGCGACCACGATCATTTCGGTCGGCCTGGGCGTGATGTCCGCGGGGCTGGTCGTCTCGGATCTGATTGATGTCTTCAGCTATAAGAGAAGCTTTCGCGTTTACCGCGGGCTTTTCCTGGTCGGGACGGTCCTTACGGCATTGTTGCTGCTGCCGCTCATTTCGAAAGACGGTGGGTGGTACGCGGGCGGCCGTCACGGCATGTCGCGGATCGACCTCGCGAATGCCTGTATCGCCAGCCACTACACCACTTTCTATAGACTATACTGGAGCCTTCTCGTCGTCGTCATCCTGGGCTGGGCCAGCATGATGGTGTTGACGATCCTGCGGCGCGCAATCATTGACGGGCGTGATCCGAACGAGCTTTCCGACGATCCGCAAGTGAGGAACATCCAGCTGCGAGCCCTGAAATGGTCTCAGCGCCGCATGGCAATTGGACGAATCACGTTCAAGCTCGCGGCGACCATTCTGGCAGCGGCGCTTTTTTTTGTTGGCGCGTCGTCCATGAAGCCCGCCATTGCCCGGTTCATTCATACATTCACCTGGGAACGGCAAAAAGTGAATGTGGTCGAGACCGGCATGCAATGTGTGCTGGAGGTCAAAGTCAGGCGCGAATGGGTGGAGCAGTCCCGTGCCGATTGCTCTCCTGACGCCGACATGATCCCGTCAACGCCGACGCCGGGCACCGGTGTCTGGCGCATCACGAAAGTCCCGACCGCAAAGCTTGCCTATCGTTCTCCGGACGGTGGCCAATACTCGTTCGACGTGGTCGGAGATTTTTATGTGAATTTCCCGACATCGGTTGGCGCCGAGATCGAGGTGCTGCGCAATCCGGCCAGCCCGGAGGGGATCGACAAGGTGTTCGATAATGGCGACATCCAGCGAATGGCCTACAAGCTGCTCATGATCGTCATCGGCGCCGTTGCGATCTACTTTTTGTGGATTCGCAGACAACAGAACCAGCGCCCCGTCTAAAGCAGATTATTGCTTGTGGGCAGGGGTTGGCCGTTGTTTCCAGCCCCGGCGAGGGCCAACTCGCAATCCATTAGCGGGAAGGCAGCTTCAGCCCAGCGTCACGCTATAATTCTCGATCACCGTATTCGCCAGCAGCTTGTCGCACATGGCTTTCAGATCGGCCTCGGCCTTGGCCTTGTCGCTTTCCGCCAGTTCGACGTCGAACACCTTGCCTTGCCGTACCGCGCCGACGCCATCAAAACCCAGGCCGGACAAAGCGTGTTCGATCGCCTTACCCTGGGGGTCGAGAACGCCGTTCTTGAGGGTGACGGTAATGCGGGCCTTAATCACGCTGGACATGCTCCTGTTCTAATATCGGTCTTGGTTCAGTGCGGCTTGCCTTTGAGGCCGTCGGTCGACGCGACAAGCACCGGACCGGTCGGGCGCGGTGGCTCATTCTCGTTCATGATGCCGAGGCGGCGGGCGACTTCCTGGTAGGCTTCGACGAGTCCGCCCATATCGCGGCGGAAACGGTCCTTGTCGAGCTTGTCCTGCGTCGCCACGTCCCACAGGCGGCAGGAGTCGGGCGAAATCTCGTCGGCAACGACGATGCGCATCATGTCGCCTTCGAACAGTCGACCACACTCGATCTTGAAGTCGACGAGCTGGATGCCGACGCCCATGAACAGGCCGGAGAGGAAATCGTTGACGCGGATGGCCAGCGCCATGACGTCGTCGATCTCCTGCGGGCTTGCCCAGCCGAAGGCGGTGATGTGCTCTTCCGACACCATCGGATCATCGAGCGCGTCGGCCTTGTAATAGAATTCGATGATCGAGCGCGGCAAAACGGTGCCTTCCTCGATGCCGAGGCGCTTCGACAGCGAGCCGGCGGCGACATTGCGCACCACCACTTCGAGCGGAATGATCTCGACTTCCTTGATCAACTGCTCGCGCATGTTGAGCCGGCGGATGAAGTGGGTGGGAATGCCCATGCGGTTCAGATGGTTGAAGATGTACTCGGAAATACGGTTGTTGAGCACGCCCTTGCCGTCGATGACCTCGTGTTTCTTCTTGTTGAACGCGGTTGCATCGTCCTTGAAGAACTGGATCAGCGTGCCCGGTTCCGGTCCCTCATAGAGGATCTTGGCCTTGCCTTCATAAATGCGGCGGCGATTTTTCATCTGATTTTTTCTCTGGATTTGCGGGCAGGCGGCAAGCGACCAGTTCCTGTCCGTCTGCCTAAATTAGTGTGGCGACGGTTGGGTTCAATGCCGGGTCTATCCCAATCACATCGTTTGCTCAATCGGCAAATCCGTCCAACCAACCGCTTTCGGGACTGAAATGCCGCAGCGCAGCATATGACGAAGCGTATTGACCGGCCCGCGACCTTTTGGTTTGTGCTTTGGCAACACACATATCACTTGCCAACGAATCGGATTTGACCCGGAGGGACGCCATGAGCAGCATGAAAGACCGCGAAGAGGGCTTCGAGCGCAAATTTGCATTCGACGAGGAGCTTCGGTTCAAGGCCGCGGCACGCCGCAACAAGGCGCTCGGCCTGTGGGCCGCCGAAAAGCTCGGAAAGTCGGGCGCTGACGCTGATGCCTACGCCAAGGAAGTCGTTGTTTCCGACATCGAGGAAGCCGGCGATCACGACGTGTTCCGCAAGATCCGCCAGGATTTTGATGCCGCCGGTGTCGAGCAGTCGGACCATCAGATCCGCCGCACCATGGACGAACTGATGGCGCAGGCGATCGAGCAGATCAAGAACACCTGATACCCGGCCGGAGCAGGTTCAGCAAAATTGTCCCACGGTTTTTGCGACGGGATCTGCGGCGAAAAGGATGACTGGACCAATCGACCGCCCGGCCAAGCCGGGCGGTTTTTCTTTGCCTTTGCCGCGGTTTCCGGCTGAAACTGTGATCCTTAACAAGGAAAGAGACAGATGTCCCTGAAGTCCCGTCTTGCCGCCGATGAAACGCTGGTCACCGCCTGGTCGGGCGTGCCGGACGCCTTGACCGTCGAGATTCTTGCCAAACAGGGCTTCGATGCCATCACGCTCGACATGCAGCATGGCGGTCATCACGAGGACAGCGTGCTGCGCGGTCTCATGCCCGTGCTTGCCGCCAACAAGCCGGCGCTGGTGCGCATTCCCGTTGGTCGTTTCGACATGGCAAGCCGGGCGCTCGATTTCGGCGCCGAGGCGGTCATCGCGCCGATGGTGAACTCGGTGGCCGACGCAAAGCTGTTCGCAGCGGCGATGAAATATCCGCCGCTCGGCGAGCGCTCATGGGGCCCGACCTATGCCTTCCCGCGCCATGGCAAGGGCGACTATGCCGAATGGCTGCGCGACACCAACCAGCGCACGATGGCTTTTGCCATGGTCGAGACGCGCGCCGCGCTCGACGCGCTCGACGGCATTCTCGACACGCCGGGCATCGATGGCATTTTCCTCGGGCCATCGGATTTCTCGATCGCCTTGAGCAACGGTACAATCGTCAATTCGACGCTGGAAAGCATGATGGAGACGATAGCGTCGGTCGCCGAGCGCACCCGCAAGGCCGGAAAACATGCGGCGATCTATGTCGTCGAACCGGCAATTGCCGGCCGTGTCGTGTCGATGGGCTACCGCCTGCTCGCCACGGGATCCGAGCATGCGCTGATTTCGCTGGGGGCAAAGACCCTGCTCAAGGGCATCAAGGATTCGATTGACGCCTGATCCGCGCGACCACAGACGCTACGCCTTCAAGTCCGTCAGGAACTTGGCGAAGGTCATCGATCCCTCAGGCCAGGGGCCGAAGCCCGAATCCTGGTTGAGATGGCCGGTCTCGCCGGCATCGATGAACAGCGAACCCCAGGCGCCGGCAATGTCCTCTGCGACATCGAAAGCGCAGAACGGGTCGTTGCGGCTGGCGATCACGATCGATGGAAAAGGCAAGGGCTCGCGCGGATAGGGACCGAAGGTCATCAGGTGCTTCGGCTTGATCTTGGGGTTGGCGACATCGGGCGGCGCCACGAAGAAGGCGCCGGCGACCGGCTTGACGAAGTGCGGCATGGCCTGCACGGCCGCAGCGACACCAAGCGAATGCGCGACGATGACGACGGGCCGCTCGGCCTCGTTGACCGCTTTGGCCACGCTTGCCGTCCAGTCTTCGCGCACCGGCTTCGACCATTCCGCTTGCTCGACGCGCCGCGCCGTCGACAGTTTGGATTGCCAGCGGGTCTGCCAATGCTCAGGCCCGGAATTGGTGTAGCCCGGAACGATCAGGATATCTGCGTCTTTGACTTTCATGGCGCTGAGATAGCGAGCCCGATTGCCTCATGCAACCGTCGATGGACAAGCTCTCGATCACAATGGTGAACACCATGTTCGCTTTTCGCGGTCTTGTGTGAACGATCACGATAGACGATCTGTCGTCAGGAGAGAAACAGCCGTGAAGGACCGGATTTTGGCGCTGACACGACGTACAATGATCGGCGGCGCCGGGTTCCTGGCTTTGGGAGCTTCATCAAGCGTGGCCGCAACGGAGACAATGATGAGCGAACTGCCATTTGCCGCCACCACGCCGGTGAGCGTTGCCCGCGTCGGGCTGAAGGCGCGCGATGCCGAAAACCTCGCTGCCTATTACCGCCGGGTTGTCGGCCTGCAGGAGTTGAGCCGTGCCGATGGCGCGATCACGCTCGGCGCCGGCAGCCGTCCGTTGCTGGTGCTCGAGCCGGATGCCTCCGCCAAGCCGGACGATCCGCGCAGCGCCGGCCTGTTCCACACGGCCTTCCTGTTGCCCAGCCGCGCCGATCTCGGCCGCTGGATCAACCACGCCATATCAGACAAGATCGCCATCGAGGGTGCTTCGGACCATCTGGTCAGCGAAGCGCTGTACCTGACCGACCCCGAAGGCAACGGCATCGAGATCTATGCCGACCGCCGCCCCCAGGACTGGAAATGGAACGGCGACAAGATCGCCATGGCGACCGAGCGGCTGAATATTCCGTCCATTGTCGCCGAAGTCCCGGCAGGCGATGCCGGCTGGCAAGGCGCGCCGGAAAACAGCATTGTCGGCCATGTCCATCTGCGTGTCGGCAGGCCGGAAGAGGCCGAAGCCTGGTGGAACCAGGAATTCGGCTTCGACACGGTGGCCAAATATGGCGGCCAGGCCGTGTTCCTGTCGTCAGGGCATTACCACCATCATATCGGCGCCAATGCCTGGCAGAGCTCAGGCGCCGGCCGCCGCGACGCGTCGCGCTCAGGCCTCGCCTGGGTCGAGATGCGGTCCGACAATGTGGCCAGCGAAACGACCCGCGAGGATCCCTGGGGCACGGTGATCAGGACTGTTCCTGGAAAGGCTTGAGCGGCGTCGCGACAGCCTCTTTCTCCCCGTTTACGGGGAGAAAGAAAGCTCAAGCTTCCCCAAAAACCCGCCTGAAGATCGTGTCGACGTGCTTGGTGTGGTAGCCCAGGTCGAATTTCTCGCGGATCTCCGCCTCCGGCAGCGCCGCCGTCACTTCCTTATCGGCCAAAAGTTCCTCAAGAAAATCAGCGCCTTGTTCCCAGACCTTCATGGCGTTGCGCTGCACCAGTCGGTAGGAGTCCTCGCGTGACAGGCCGGCCTGCGTCAACGCCAGCATGACGCGCTGCGAATGCACCAGGCCGCGGAACTTGTTCATGTTCTTCAGCATGTTCTCGGGATAGACGACCAGCTTGTCGACGACGCCGGTCAGCCGCGACAGCGCGAAATCGAGCGTCACCGTGGCGTCCGGACCGATCATGCGCTCGACTGAGGAGTGCGAGATATCGCGCTCGTGCCAGAGCGCCACATCCTCCATCGCCGGCAGCGCCATGGAGCGCACCATGCGGGCGAGGCCGGTGAGGTTTTCCGTCAGCACCGGATTGCGCTTGTGCGGCATCGCCGACGAGCCTTTCTGGCCGGGCGAAAAATACTCTTCCGCTTCCAGCACCTCGGTGCGCTGCAGATGCCTGATCTCCGTCGCCAGCCGTTCCATCGACGAGGCGATGACGCCGAGCGTGGCAAAGAACATGGCATGGCGGTCGCGCGGGATCACTTGCGTCGAAACCGGCTCCGGCTTCAGCCCGAGCTTTGCCGCGACATGTTCCTCGACATAAGGTTCGATGTTGGCGAAGGTGCCGACCGCCCCGGAAATGGCGCAGGTGGCGATGTCCTCCCGCGCATGCACCAGCCGCTCGCGGCAGCGCGAGAACTCGGCATAGGCCTGGGCCAGCTTGATGCCGAAAGTTGTCGGTTCGGCGTGGATGCCGTGGCTGCGGCCGATGGTGACGGTGTCCTTGTGCTCGAAGGCGCGGCGCTTGAGCGCGGCAAGCAGGCCGTCAATGTCGGCGAGCAGAATGTCGCTGGCGCGGGTAAGCTGAACGGCAAAGCAGGTGTCGAGAACATCCGAGGAGGTCATGCCCTGGTGGATGAAGCGCGCATCCGGTCCGACGAATTCGGCGAGATGGGTCAGGAAGGCGATGACGTCATGCTTGGTGACGCGCTCGATCTCGTCGATCTTCTCGACATCGAATTTCGCGGCACCGCCCTTTTCCCAGATGGTTTTCGCCGCTTCCTTCGGGATGACGCCGAGTTCGGCAAGCGCGTCGCAGGCATGGGCCTCGATTTCGAACCAGATGCGAAACCGGGTTTCGGGCGACCAGATGGCGACCATTTCCGGCCGGGAATAGCGAGGGATCATCGGTCAGTCCTGATGTGTCTAGAGCAATTCCAGGAAAAGTGTGCAGCGGTTTTCCGTCCGGAATTGCGAAAAGAAGGAGTTAGAGCAGGTCGGCGGTTTTACCAAACGCTAAACCGCTCTGGGTTCGCCCGCGTCCTAACAGAGGCGGAAGCAATGCTCAACGCCGCTGCCGTGCAAACCAGAGGCTCACGGCAAACAAGGCGACGAAACCCAGTGGAAAATAGAGCCTGATGCCCAGCACCACGAACTGGTAGGACGCCACCGCCATCGTGAAGGCGAGTTGAAAGCCCCAGGTGAGTGTGAAGACAGGCGCATGCCATTCGGCATAGTAGGACCGGTACTGCAAGGCATAGAGCCCGGCGGTCAGCCCGATCGTCGCGGCGGCAAGGCACACCATTGCCGCTGCGAAGGCGACCTCCCGGCCTCTTCCCAGCGAGACCAGCCGTGCCGCGAACAGGCCAAGCGGAAAGGCCAATGCGCCGCCGCCCGCAAACAGCAGCGCCACGGTGCGGATTTTCTCCGACGTCACCCAATTGTCCAGCAACAGGTTGATCAGCGCGCTGGCGCCCATGGTCGCGCCCCACAAGAGCGAGCCGAAAAGCGTCGCGCGCCAGCCGGGCAGTGCGCGGCGGACGTGGTTCAAATTCCGGCTGAGTGTGGCGGCGTGCTGTGTCACAGGCGGCCGGTCACGGCGATCCAGCGGAAGTCCGGTCCCTCGAAGCCATACTGGCGCACCGCGATCAGCACTGCATAGGCGCTGAGGCTGTCCATGGAGAATGTCTGGACCGCGCCGATGCGGTAGCCGTTCGGGCAGCCGCGGCTCTTGGGGATCGATTTGTCCTCATGCAGCACTTTGGTGGTGCCGCCATCCTGTGCCTCGATGCGCAGCAGCCGGAAGCCATTGACCTCGCCCTGGCTGTCGCAGCCTTCCATGTTGTTCATGCCGATCTCGTCCAGCCGGAACTCGAGCGGTTGGTCGACCGGCGAGAAGATCGGCCGCGGATTGACCGCCATGCGGTGCGGATCGGCCGAAAGCTCGGTCACCGGGTTGAAACCCGCGGTGATGCCGCGATTGGCGCTCAACTCGGCCTGGCTGACAATGGCCTCGCCCTTTTGCCGGGCCTGAAGGCGCGCTGTGTCGAGCGCGGCATTCTCGTCGTCGAGCCGGACCCGGATCGGCGTGCCCTTGAGAAAGCTGTCATTGCTCGTGTCGATGTAATAGCGGTTGGCATAGGGAAAGCCCGACCCGTCCTGGACGCCATACTCTTCGAAGGCGAACACGCTGCCGTCCTTGGTGAAGCCAAGGATCTCGAGCTCGGCGACGTCGCCGGCCTGTGCGACGATCGACGCCAAAAGCTGTGCGGCCAGGGAAACGGCAAACAAAATGAGCATTCGCATCGGTTCTTCCCCCCAGCGACCGCGATCTTTGCAATCCCTAGCACGGCCGAATCAAAACGTCGTGCGGCTGGAAAGCCGATGCATCCAATCGGCTCGTCGTTTGTTATTGTCGGCAGTCCCAATGGAGAACCACCATGACCGACACCAGCAAAATTCGTGAGCATATGGAAGTCGTCGGCGCCGATGGCGTGCATGTCGGCACTGTCGACAAAGTCGACGGCCAGCGCATCAAGCTGACCAAAGCCGACAGCGGCGAGGGCGCTCACAAGGGTCATCACCACTACATTCCTCTGGCCCTGGTTGCCGAGGTCGACGGCAAGAAGGTGTGGCTGTCGGCGAACTCCGATGTCGCGGTAACGTTCGAGGAAGAAAAATCCGATCCGGTCTGATCGACCGATTCAGCCCAAACGCGATGACCAGACGGGAAACAGGTCGTTGTCGGCCGGCGTCGCGGCAAACACGCCGCGGCTGATGGCGCGCGCCATGGTGGCGCCGGCCGCGGCATAGAGGTCGATTGCCGCATCGGCTTCGAGCACAATACCGCTCGTTCCCGTTGCCAGTGCGAACACCAGATCGCCATCCGCCGGCGTGTGCGTCGGCCAGATGGCGCGCACGAAGCCATCATGCGCCGACATCGCCAGGCGTTTTGCCGCGGCCTTGGTGAGGGCCGCATCCGTGGCAATGACGGCGATGGTGGTGTTGCCGCCCGTTTCCATCTGCCTTCCTGCCTGCCTGTCGCGGTATTTCAGCAGGATGCGCTTGGCGTCGTCGGGCATCGGCGAGGGATAACCGAGCCCGCCGAATTCATCGCCGATTTCAAACGGTGCCGCCCAAAAATGGCGGGTGCGGCTGACTGTCACCGAGCCGGTCGGGTTGACGGCGGCCAGCGCACCGATGGTGACGCCATTGTCCAGCAGCGTCGAGGCGGAACCCAGGCCGCCCTTCAGCCCCGCGGTCAGCGCACCGGTCCCGGCACCCGCCGTGCCAAGCTGGAAATCGCTGGCGGCGGATTGTGCTGCCTCATAGCCGAGGTCGCGGTAGGGTGGATAACGCCCCCAGTCCTTGTCGCCGCCATTGCGCAGGTCGAACAGGATCGCCGCCGGCACGATCGGCACGCGAAAGCCGCCCACTTCGAAGCCGATGCCGCGTTCGCGCAGCGCCGCCTGTACGCCGGACGCGGCGTCGAGGCCGAAAGCCGAACCGCCCGACAGCACCACCGCATGCACCGCCTCGACCGAATTGTGCGGTTCGAGCAGGTCCGTCTCGCGCGTGCCCGGCGCGCCGCCGAGGATCTGGACACCGGCCACCGCCGGTTCGTCGCACAGCACGGTCGTCACGCCGGACTTCAGCTTGGCGTCGGCAGCGTTGCCGACGCGCAGCCCGGCAACGTCGGTGATCAGATTGCGCGGACCGGTGCGGAACATCAGTTGCTTTCCAAGGGCACGAAGCGCGTGCCCTTGAAGCGGAAGACACGGTAAGGGCTCTGGCTGAGGTCGCCCTTGGCATCGAAGCGGATCGGCCCGATCGCCGTGGTGAAATCATGCCCGGTCAGCGCCTCAGCCAGCGGCTTGTCCGAGGACAAGGCCGACGCCGCCTTGGCGATCTCGACCGCCGCATAGGCCGGCAGCGTGTAGCCGTCCGGCACGATTTTCTGCGCGGAGAAGCTTTCCAGCACCTTTGGGTCGGCGACATCGGCCCATTCGGGCGGCGCGATCATCAGCGTGCCCGTCGCATAAGGCACGTCGCCGGGCGGTGTGCGCAGGTTTTCGCCGCCGGCAAAGACGATGCCGGCCTGGAGTTGTGCTGCATCGCGCCCCATAATGGCAATGTCGTCTCCGTCACCGCCGGCAAAGACATGCGTGGCGCCGGCTTTCTTCAGCCGCCCGACCAGGCCGATCTGGTTGTCGAGCTGCGGCCGGAACGTGTCGACGAACACCGGCTTCAGCGCCGCTTGCTCGGCCGCCGCGCGAAAAGTCTCGGCCATCTCGCGGCCGTCGATGGTGCCGTCATCGATGATGGCGAACAGCTCGTTCTGCCACAGGCGGGTGAGGGTGGAGGCAACGGCGTTGCGCTCATCGTCGCCGCGCGGCCCCAGGCGATAGACCGGCCAGCCTGTCTTGGCGCGGCGGTCGGTGAGGCTTTCGGTGCGCACGCCGACAGTGATGACCGGAATGTTGGCGTCCTTGAGGATCGGCATCGCTGCCTCGATCGCATCGGTGCAGAGGAAGCCGACCACGACACTGACCTTGGCGGCTGCAAAATCCCTGGCCGCGGCTGCACCGCCATCGGCGGTGCAGCCATCGTCCACGGTCTTGAGTTCGATACCGTTTGCTAGCGCTGCCAACCCGGCCCCGGCCTCGATCTGCTTGCCGAGGATGGCCGACGGTCCCGACAGGGGCGCGGCGACGCCGATCGTGAGCGTCTGGGCGCTGGCGGCGCCGGCCAGGAACAGCCAGGCCAGCGCGGCGGATATCGTTGCCCCGGGTCGCATCCTGCCGAAGAGTTCCTCCCAAGCCCGCGACAACAGCGCAGGCGCCAATTCCCGCCAAGACCTAAAGGCTGCCCGGCCCTGGTGCAACACGCGAATTTGGGGATATGGGCCAAGCACTTCGCTTGTGGCGTGTCCTGTCTGGCCATATATGTCAGGACGATACTGGCCATGGAATATTCCCGGTGCTGAAGAAGAACGATATTGGGCCGCAGGCCTATCGCGACGCGATGAGCCATTTTGCTGGCCACGTCCATGTGGTTACAACAGACGGGCCCGCCGGAAAGCGCGGCACGACGGTGATTGCCGCCTGTTCGGTATCGGACACGCCGCCGACCATCCTGGTCTGTCTCAACCGCGAAAATGCCAAGAATGAGCTGTTCGTGAAAAACGGCCGGTTTGCCCTGAACACGCTGGCCTCGCACCAGGAGCCGCTGTCGGTTGGCTTTTCCGGCATCACCGGCCTGCCGGTCGAGGAGCGTTTCGCGCTCGGTGAGTGGGATGTGATCTCCACCGGCGCGCCGACGCTGAAGGGCGCACTCGCCGTGTTCGATTGTGAACTGATCGACACCAAGGACCTTGCCACCCATCGTGTGCTTTTTGGCAAGGTGACAGGCCTGCGCATGGGCGATAATTTGCGGCCGCTGATCTATCACGCCCGCGGCTACCATGTCCTGGATAGCGGAGCGGCGGCGTTCACGGAGAAAGAATGACCGAACTGAAACCGCGCCCCGTACCGCGGACGATCGACGAGACGCTCGATCTCCTGACCGGCGCGGATTATGTGGCCGACCGGTCGCTGGCGACCGTGCTTTTCCTGTCGTTGCGCATGAACCGGCCCTTGTTCCTCGAGGGCGAGGCCGGCGTCGGCAAGACAGAGATCGCCAAGGTCTTGGCCGGCGCGCTTGGCCGCAGGCTGATCCGCCTGCAGTGCTATGAGGGGCTCGACGTTTCCTCGGCCGTCTACGAGTGGAATTACGCCGCGCAGATGATCGAAATCCGCATGGAGGAGGCGGCCGGCAAGGTCGACCGCTCCGCCATGGAGCGCAACGTCTTCTCCGAAAAATACCTGATCCGCCGCCCCGTGCTCGATGCGCTGACCGGCAAGACGGGGGCGGCCCCGGTTTTCCTGATCGACGAACTCGACCGCACCGACGAAGCCTTCGAAGCGTTCCTGCTCGAAATCCTGTCCGACTACCAGGTGACGGTGCCCGAACTCGGCACCATCAAGGCCGAGGAGCCGCCGATCGTCATCATCACCACCAACCGTACCCGCGAGATTCACGACGCGCTGAAGCGGCGGTGCCTTTACCACTGGGTCGATTATCCCAATGCCGAGCGCGAATTGGAGATCGTGCGCCGCAAGGTGCCGCGGGCAAACCAGCGGCTTTCGGCGGAGGTGGTCTCCTTCATCCAGAAGCTGCGCCAGATCGAGCTGTTCAAGGTGCCGGGCGTCGCCGAAACCATCGACTGGGCAGGCGCGCTGACCGAACTCGACAAGGTGGCGCTCGACCCGGAGACGGTGTCCGACACGATCGGCGTGCTGTTGAAATACCAGGACGACATTGCCCGCATCGGCGCGGGCGAGGGCCGGCGCATCCTCGACGAGGTCAAGGCCGAGCTCGCGGCGGCGGAGTAGCGCGATGAACGCGCCGGGTGCTTACCCCAAAGTGGCCGACCCCAGAGAGGCGACGGCGGACGGACGCATCGCTGACAACATCGTCTATTTCGCCCGCACCTTGCGCAAGGCAGGCATGCGGGTCGGGCCGGCCTCCGTCAAGGATGCCATCGAGGCGGTGCTGGCCGCCGGCATCGGCTCGCGCGATGATTTCTACTGGACTCTGCATGCGGTGCTGGTGTCCAGGCACGAGGATCACCCGGTCTTCGACGAAGCCTTTAGACTCTTCTGGAAATCGCGCGAACTGATCGAGAAACTGCTGGCGATGTTTTCGCCGGTGGCGCCTGATGTCCGGGAGAAGCAGAAGCCGCGCGCGGCCGAGAACCGCGTCAGCCAGGCGATGTTCGAAGGCCATCAGAAGAATCAGCCACCGCAGGAAGTCCCCGAGATCGAAGTCGATGCCCGCTTCACCTTCTCCGGCAACGAGGTGTTGCGCGGCAAGGACTTTGCCCAGATGAATGCAACCGAAATGGCGGACGCGAAGAAAGCTATCGCCGAGCTGCGGCTGCCTTTCGACATGGTGCGGACCCGGCGCTTCAAGGCCGATGCGCATGGCCGCCGCATCGACCCGCGCGCCATGATGCGCTCTGCCGCGCGCACTGGCGGCGAATTGATCCTGCCGAAATTCCGCTCGGCCCGCGAAGTCCATCCGCCGCTGGTGGTGCTGGCCGATATTTCCGGTTCGATGAGCCAGTACACCCGCATCTTCCTGCATTTCCTGCATGCGCTGACGGAAAAACGCCGCCGCGTCCACACCTTCGTCTTCGGCACGCGGCTGACCAATCTGACCCGGCAGATGCGCCACCGCGATCCCGATGCGGCCCTGGCCGACTGCTCGGCGGCGGTCAAGGACTGGTCGGGCGGCACGCGCATCGGCGATACGCTGGCCGAGTTCAACCTGATCTGGTCGCGGCGTGTGTTGGGGCAGGGCGCGGTCGTGCTTCTGATCACCGACGGGCTGGAGCGCGACGATGTCGCCGGCCTCTCGCAGGAGATGGAGCGCCTGCACAAATCCTGCCGGCGGCTGATCTGGCTCAATCCGCTGCTGCGCTTCGACGGTTTTCAGGCGCGCGCCCGCGGCGTCAAGGCGATGCTGCCGCATGTCGACGAATTCCGTTCAGTGCACAATCTCGATGCGCTCGCTGACCTCTGCGCCTCGCTCGACAAGAAGTCGGCACAGTCCGTAGACCCGCGGCGATGGATGGATGCTGGCGCGAAGCACGCCGCGTAGCCATATGTTTAGCCACCGGAAAAACAGACTCTGAGAGAAGCGATCATGGACGACAGCATCTATCTCGATGAGGCCCGCGACCCGCTGATCATCGCGGAAGGCTGGATGAAGGACGGCAAGGATGTCGCCATTGCCACAGTGGTCGAGACCTGGGGTTCGGCGCCGAGGCCGGTCGGTAGCCATCTGGTCATCGATGCCGAAGGCAATTTCCACGGCTCGGTCTCGGGCGGCTGCGTCGAAGGTGCGGTGGTGAGCGAGGCGATCGACGTCATTGGCTCAGGGAAAGCCAAGATGCTCGAATTCGGCGTCGCCGATGAAACGGCCTGGCAGGTCGGCCTGTCCTGCGGCGGCCGTATCAAGGTTTATGTTGAGAGACTAGGCTGATCCAATGGATCCTTATGCGCTGAAAACGCTCAACGCCGAACGACGCGCCCGCCGCGCGGCGATCCTGGTCACCGATCTCGGTGATGGCCGCGACCGTATCGTGCGTGAGGGCGACCAGGTTGCCGGTGATCTCGGAGCCGCGATCGTCAAGGCATTTCGGTCGGGCAATTCCGGTTCCGTCGAGGCGGAAGGGCGAACCTTCTTTCTCAACGCGCATCTGCCACAGCCGCGCCTCGTGGTGATCGGCGCCGTCCATATCAGCCAGGCGCTGGCGCCGATGGCCAGGATATCAGGCTATCCCCTGGAAATCATCGATCCGCGCACCGCCTTTGCCACGCCGGACCGCTTTCCCGATGTCGCCTTGCATGCCGAATGGCCGGAAGATGTGCTGAAGCGCCAGCCGCTCGACAGCTACACCGCACTTGCGGCCGTCACCCATGACCCGAAGATCGACGATTTCGCGCTGAAGGCGGCCCTTGACGCCAACTGCTTTTATGTCGGTGCGCTCGGCAGCCGTAAGACGCATGCCAAGCGTGTCGAGCGCCTGCTGGCCTTGGGCGCCACCGCCGACCAGATCGCCCGCATCCACGCGCCGATCGGGCTCGACATCGGTGCCGCCAGCCCGGCTGAGATCGCTGTGGCGGTGCTGGCGCAGACCATTCACGCCTTCCGCTCGCGCGGCCTAGACGCCAAGGATGCCGTGGCGTGAAATTTGGTCCCGTTGCCATTGAAGAGGCCGAAGGCGCGGTGCTGGCGCATGCCACCACTGCTGGCGAAAAGCGCTTTCGCAAGGCGCACAGGCTGAGCGCCGAAGACGTCTCCATACTCAAGCGGGCAGGGGTCTCGCAGGTCGTTGCGGCCGTGCTGGCCCCGGATGATCTCGGCGAGGACGCCGCGGCGCAAAGAATTGCCGAGAGCATGAGGTTCAGCGGCATCGAAGTGAGGCCGGCGGCCACCGGCCGGGTCAATCTCCACGCCAAGGCATCAGGTATCTTCACGGTAGATGCTGCCATGATCGACGCCATCAACGCCGTCGATCCCGCCATCACCCTTGCCACGCTGGCGCAGCATGCTCCGGTCGAGAAAGGTCAGATGGTGGCGACGGTGAAGATCATTCCTTTCGCGGTCGCCTCCACCCTGGTCGATACTGTTACGAAAATCTGTGCCGGCGGCGAGATCTTTGCCGTCAACGCCTATCAGCCGGTGCGCGTCGGTGTCATCCAGACGGTTCTGCCGGGCATCAAGCCCAGCGTGCTGGACAAGACATTGCGCGTCACCGAAGCGCGACTGGCGCGCTCGGGCGGCAGGCTGACGGCGGAACGCCGCACGCCGCACGAGATCGCTCCGGTAGCACAAGCCGCCGCCTCACTGGCGCGCGACAACGACATGGTGGTGATCTTCGGCGCTTCGGCGATGAGCGATTTCGCCGACGTCGTTCCGGCGGCGATCGAAATGGCGGGTGGAACAGTTATCCGCGCCGGCATGCCGGTCGATCCCGGCAATCTGCTGGTGCTAGGCACACTCGACGGCAAGCGGGTCATCGGTGCGCCCGGCTGCGCCCGCAGTCCCAAGGAAAACGGCTTCGACTGGGTGCTGGACCGTCTGGTTGCCGGCCTCGATGTCACCGCGAAGGACATCGCCGGCATGGGGGTCGGCGGGCTGTTGATGGAAATCCCGACGCGGCCGCAGCCGCGCGAACCGCTGCTGGCCAGGAGCCGGCTCAAGGTCGCCATCGTGCTGCTGGCGGCTGGCCGGTCGAGCCGCATGGGCGGACCGAACAAGCTCATGGCGCTGTTCGACGGCAAGCCGCTGGTGCGCCGCACCGCCGAGCGCGCGCTCGGATCGAAGGCGTCGAGCACGATCATCGTCACCGGTCATCAGCGCGAGCGGGTGCGCGCAGCTTTGTCGGGCCTCGACGTCACCTTCGCCGACAATCCCGATTTCGCCGATGGCCTGTCCACCTCGCTGAAGGCCGGCATTGCCTATCTGCCCGAAGACATCGCCGGCGCGATGATCGTTCTGGGCGACATGCCTGGCGTTGTGTCAGACGATCTCGACCGGCTAATCGATGCCTTCCGCAAGGCCGGAGGCAATTCCGTGGTCCGCGCCTCGCATCAGGGCAAACGCGGCAACCCGGTGCTTTTGCCACGCTCGCTGTTCCCGGCCATCGCCCATCTCGAAGGCGACACCGGTGCGCGCCACCTGGTCGAGGCCGAAGGGCTCGATGTCATCGATGTCGAAATCGGCGAGGGCGCGTCTGTCGATGTCGACACCCGCGAGGCGCTCGAAGGCGCCGGCGGCGTGCTGCAGGATTGACAAACCCAGGCCGAATTACGCAAGCCTGCGATATGTTTTTCAATTCACCAGCGTTTGCGCCTCTACCCCCCTCTGGCCTGCCGGCCATCCCCCCCTCAAGGGGGGAGATCAGCAGTTTCGATGGCGGTTCCCACCTTTCAGCCATGGAGGTTGGCGAAAGCCGAATACGCATCCAATCTCCCCCCTTGAGGGGGAGATGGCCGGCAGGCCAGAGGGGGGCGGCCACGCTCCAAGCCCTTCTGATTTCGCTGTTTTTCCTGTTTTCTGCCGGCCAAGCCAATGCGCTCGAGCTAAAGCCCTTCAAGGACGATCTCTTCGCCTACCCAGCCACGCTCTCGTCCGACAGCAACGGCGCCTACACGGTCATCGACTATCGCGAGATGCGCGACATCAACCAGCGCGACGAGGTGCCGGAGAAGCGCGTGCACCCGCAATACACCGACACCAGCGTGCGCAAGGTGCAGCAGGATCTGATGCTGAAGACGGACGCCGGCGATGTCCGGCATGTCGCCGTCGGCAAGACGCAAGGGGCCGGCATCATCGTGCTTTACCTGCATGGGCAGGGCGGCAGCCGCAAACAGGGCGTCGACGACTTCACCTTCGGCGGCAATTTCAACCGCATCAAGAATTTAATGGCCGGCAATAGCGGGCTCTATCTGTCTCCGGATTTTCCCGATTTCGGCGACAAGGGCGCCGCGCAGGTCGCGGCCTTGATCGATCACTACGCCGAACAGTCGCCGGGCGCGAAAATCTTCGTCGCCTGCGGCTCGATGGGCGGCGCGCTGTGCTGGAAGCTTGCCGCCCGCAACGACACCGGCCGGCGCATCAACGGGCTGCTGCTGCTCGGATCTTTGTGGGACGATAGTTTTCTCGCCAGTCCCGCCTTCAGGCGTCATATCCCGGTCTTCTTCGGCCAGGGCAGCCATGACGTGGTCTTTCCCATTGCGAACCAGGAAGCCTTCTTTCGTTCCATCATCGCCAGTTCGAAAGCCTATCCCTATCCGACCCGCTTCGTTCGCTTCGAGACCGGTACGCATGGCACGCCGATCCGCATGGTCGACTGGCGCGGCACGCTGAACTGGATGCTGTCGAAGGCGCCTTGACCGGCACTGTCTGGAAGCCCCAGTGCTCAAGGCGCGGTGTTGTAGTCGACCACCGTCTGCGGGTTTTCCTCGCCATCATAGGACGCATCGACGTCATACTGGACCAGCGAGAAGTCGCCGTTGCGGAACAGATAGGTTCCCGAATCTGAGGCGTCGCCGACGCCACGCCACTTGTTGAAGGTGGTGATCGTATGGGTGTCCGCATCATAGTCGGAATTGACCGCCCAGCCGGTCGTCTCGAAGCCGACGATACTCATGCCCAGCAATTTGCCGTCACTGTCATTGTTCTCGTATCGGATGTCCATCTTGGGCTCGGCGAACTGCAATTGCCGCACGTCAGACAATTCGTCGGTCATATAGTAGATCGAACTTTCATTGTAGGCCGCGGCCGAGCAGGAGAAATGGAACAGCCGCGTTTCCTTGTCGGGGTCGCCGGGCTGTGCGTCCTTGTCCTTGTATTTGATCGAAAACACGTCCGGCTCGGTGGCCAGAAGGTCCTTGTCGCATTGGTTGCCATAGGTCGCCAGAAAGGCCTTCTTGGCCTGCTCCAGCGCTACGTCCTTCTTCGGCGGTGGCGGGCCGTCGCCGCAGCTTGGCGGCAGCGCCGCCTCGAAATCGGCGGTGGAGGGTTTCAGCGCGCCTTTTTCGATATGGATCGGATCGAAGGGCGGCGCTGCCTGGGCCTGCGCATTCACCTGGCGCAGCGTATAGCAGCCCGCAAAGACCTTTTCGCCGCCGCTCTTGTCGGTGGCACGGATGGCGACCGGAACATTGTAGAAGATGCTGCCGGCTGCACCCTCGTCTGAGATGGCGCCCGTCGCGACATCGACCTTGTCTGTACCGTCATAGCCCTTGACGAAACTGTCGAAGTCTTTAGCCGGCTTTGCACCGCCATAATAACCCCAGGCTCGGGCGAATTCATGCCGATTGATGGCGCTGTAGAGCGAGCGGATGACCGCCTCGGCGCTCGAACGGTCATCGACATAGGGCGCTTCAGGCGTGTCGTCGGCGGCGACCGCCGCTTGGCCAGATATGGCAAGGGAGAAAAGGGCAGTCGCTGCGAGAAGGACGCGTCTCATCGGGAATCTCCGCTCGATAACGGAAATTCTACCATAGCGATTGCGGCGCCGTGGTGACGCGGAGCCCACGGCGCTTGAAGAATCGTGTGGGGAGGCGCTACGTCCCCTGCGCCGGCGTTCCGACCGGACAGGAGATCTGACGTGACCATATCGATGTATGAGGCATCCGTGCCCGTGTTTTCAGCCAGGCTGAAAGCACTTTCCAGTGTGCTGGCGGCCGCCGAACAAAATGCGCTTGACCGCAAGATCGACCCGCAGGTGTTTTTGACGGCGCGGCTTGCGCCGGACATGTTCGCCTTGACCCGGCAGGTGCAGATCGCCACCGATCATGCCAAGGGCGCACCCTCGCGGTTGGCCGGCCGCGAAGTGCCGAAATACGAGGACAATGAGGCAAGCTTTGCCGATCTGGAAGCACGGATCGCCAAGACGCTGGCGCTTCTGGCGACGTTCTCGGCCGCCGATATCGACGGTTCCGACGACAAGGTGATCGAGTTGAAGCTCGGTGGGCGCGAAACGACGTTGGGTGGCATGCAGTATCTGCTGCATGTGGCCATGCCCAATTTCTACTTCCACCTCACCACCGCTTACGACATTCTGCGCCACAATGGCGTGCCGCTGGGCAAGGCGACATTCCTGGGATCGCGTTGAGCGGCTGACGTTTCGAGATGTCCCGGATCGGTCCGGGACATCTCGCGAGATGCATTCAGCGAATGGACATTTCGCGGGCGATGCGCGGAAAATCGGCGGGCTTGATGCCGATATCGGCGCGATCGGCACTGCTCATCGAATGAAGCAGCGCGAGCGCCGCGCGGTATCTCAGATGTTCCTGCGGGCGCGGCCGGGCGAACATTTCCGTGAAGAAACCCATGATTCAGGCTCCTGGTTGGTCCTCCACGCCAGCCAATATAGGTGAATCGTGACAATTGTGCAGTGCAGCATTTGCATGCCTGCTATGTCCGGATGATTTTCATAAAACTTTTTTTGCGGCCCACTGAAACTTCCGCGCCGCACGGACCGTAGGCTTCGACGCTGGCACATGGCCAGTTTTTCCTCGCCACTCCTGGCGAATTTCCGGACTGCATGAAAATGCAGTCCGGCTTTTTGTTCGAGGCCGGACGCGATCCTTCGAAAACTAAATTCCTCAAGATCGATGGTATGTATTTTTAACGAGCCGGTTCTATGGTCTGGAAACCTGACGTCAGGCAAGCGGGAGGCTGACATCGCTACCAGCGCCAAGCGTGATTTCGCTTCGCTGCTCGACGACCTCTTCGTCGCCTCCGACAAGGGCGACGGCATAGAGGGCGACGAGGCCGGCGCGCGTCCGTCCATTCCATTCGACTATCTCTCGGTCGCCGATGAACTCCATTCCGGCCGCATCAAGGTATCCGCTGCCGAATACCGTGAGGCCGGTGCCGATCTGGCGAGCGAATTCGCTGCCTTGCTCGAACACGCCAAGCTGGCGCTGGCTGCCGAGGACCCGAAGCCAGAGGAAAAGCTGCCGCCGATCGATCCGGAATCGATCGCGGCCGAACTGGGACTGAACCAGCCCAAGAGTTCCGCCGATTTCAGCCGCATGCGCCGCAGCTTTGCTTTCAGCAACCATCCCGACCGCGTCGCTCCGCATCTGCGCCAGCGCGCCATGATCCGCATGCAGGTCGCCAACATGCTGATTGACGAGGCCAAGCGCCGCGCCGTGGCCGGTGCTCGCCGCTAGCCAACGCTGGTTCACGCAAAAGTCGGCCTGGCGAGGCTTGGAGAGCGCCGTAGCTTTCCCTATAGATGCAGCCTCCCTCCCGCGCAGACTTTCCCTCCGGAGCAGAATTCCATGCACAAACGCCGTCTTGGTCGGACCGATCTTCTTGTTACCCAGATCTGCCTTGGTTCGATGACCTGGGGCCAGCAGAACACCGAGGCCGAAGGCCACGCGCAGATGGACCTGGCGTTTTCGCGCGGCGTCAATTTCATCGACACCGCCGAGCTCTACCCGATCCCGCCCAAGGCGGAGACGCAGGGGCGGACGGAAAAGATCATCGGCAGCTGGATGAAGGCCAAGGGCAACCGCGACCAGGTGATCCTGGCCTCCAAGGTCGTCGGCCGCACGGCCAACGCCTGGTTTCGCGGCGACAGGCCGTCGCAACTGGTGCGCGCCGATATTTTTGACGCCGTCGACAAATCTCTGGCCAAGCTCGGCACGGACTATCTCGACCTCTATCAGATCCACTGGCCGGAGCGGGACATCCCCTGGGGCGCCAATCCGACGCGGGTCGGGGCGGTGGCGCGGCGCGCCGATGCAGACGGCGCACCGGCCAACGAGACGCCGATCGCCGAGACGCTTGGTGTCTTCGACGAACTGGTCAAAGCGGGAAAGATCCGTCATTTCGGCCTGTCGAACGAGAGTTCCTGGGGCCTCATGCGTTACCTCTCAGAGGCCGAGAAAGGGTTCGGCCCGCGGGTCGCGTCGATTCAGAACGCCTACAATCTCGTCAACCGCACCTTCGAGGTGAACCTTGCGGAGGTCTGCGAGCGCGAAGAAGTGTCGTTGCTGCCTTATTCGCCGTTGGCGCAAGGCTATCTGACCGGCAAATACGACCACGGCGCCCGCCCGCAGGGCTCGCGCTCGCAACTGTTCAACCGCGGCCAGCGCTACGAGACGCCGAATGCAGCTGAAGTGCTGCTTGAATATAATGAACTGGCGCGCTCCTTCGGCCTGGAGCCGGCGCTGTTTGCCAATGCCTATGTGTCGAGCCGGCCCTTCGTCACGTCGAACATCATCGGTGCGACGACCATTCCGCAGCTCGAAATGGCGCTGTCGTCGGTCGATGTCGTCTGGACCGAGGAGATGCAGAAAGCGGTGGACGCGATCCACCAGCGGGTTGGCAATCCCTGCCCTTGATCGGCGCGGCGATAGAATTATCAGGAATAACAGAGGGGTGGAGACGATGGTGGATTTTCCGATCGAGGTCGTGCGTGGACAATTTCCAGCGCTTTCCCTGACCGACAAGGGCTGCCGGCGCATCTATCTCGACAACCCCGCCGGCACGCAGGTGCCGCAGGCGGTGGCCGACGCGGTGTCGCGCTGTCTGCTGACGACCAATGCCAATCTCGGCGGCTATTTCGAAACGACGATCGCCGCTCAATCTGTCGTCGATGACGCGCATCAGGCGATGGCCGATTTCCTTGGTGCCGTGACCTCCGAGGAAATCATCATCGGCGCCAATATGACGACGCTGACCTACCACATGTCGCGCACGCTCGGCCGCACGCTGAAACCGGGCGACGAGATCATCCTCACCCGCATGGATCACGAGGGCAATGTCTCGCCCTGGCTGCAACTGGCCGAAGACCTTGATCTCGTGGTGCGCTGGCTGCCATTCGATGAAAAAAGCTGGCAGGTCGAAGAGGCGACACTGGCCGGGCTGCTGTCAGACAAGACACGGCTGGTCGCCTTGAACTATGCCTCGAACCTGACCGGCTCGATCAACCGGGTCAGGTCCCTGACTGCCATCGCAAAACAGGCCGGCGCCCTGGTCTATGTCGACGCCGTGCAGTTCGCCCCGCATGGCCTGATCGACGTGCAGGAGCTAGGGTGCGATTTCCTGATCTGCTCGGCCTACAAATTCTTCGGTCCGCATATGGGCATTTTGTGGGGACGGTTAGATATTATCGACGGCCTGAAACCCTACAAATGCCGCTGTTCGTCCAATGGCTTGCCGGAGCGGTTCGAGCTTGGCACGCCGCAGATCGAACTGATGGCCGGCCTCACAGCGGTGGTCGACTATTTTGCCGAGCTGGGTGCGGCGGCGGGCGAGGGTGGTTCGCGCAGGCAGAAGATCGCCAGGGCGTTCGAAGTCTGCGTCGCTTATGAAAACCCGTTGGCGCAAAGGCTGATCGACGGCCTGTCCGACATTTCAGGCCTGACCATCCATGGTATCACCGATCGCAAACGGCTCGGCGAGCGCGTGCCGACGGTCTCGTTCACCGTCGAGGGCATCGTGCCGGAGACGGTCGTGCGGCAGATGAACGCCGAGAACATCTTCCTGTGGTCGGGCCATAACTATGCCTGGGAGATCGTCCACCAACTTGGCATTCCCGCTGAGCAAGGCGTCGTGCGCATCGGCATCGCGCATTACAACACGGCGGGCGAAATCGACGAGACGCTGGAGAGCGTGCACCGGGTCATCGCCATGCTCAGGCAGCAACGCTCCTGACGCCTGCTTTAATCCCTACTGCGCCTTGCCGCCGAACCCGCTGAGGAAGGCGGTGAGGTTGTCGCCAAGCGCGCCGCAGAGATAGCCGCCTTCCTGGACGATGACCGTCGGCAGGCCGAGCCCGGCAATGGCTTCGCCGATGCGCGAAAAGCCTGGCGTCGTCACCGAAAGTCCGCCGAACGGATCGCCCTCGAACGTGTCGAGGCCGAGCGCGACGACCAGCGCATCGGGCGAGAAGGCCCGGATACGCTGGAACGCCACCTCGAGCGCCTCCAGAAACGCCGCGTCAGCGGATTTGCGCGGCAGCGGCAGGTTGAAATTGTAGCCGAGGCCCGGACCTTCGCCACGCTCGTCGGCATGGCCCCAGAAGAACGGGTAGAATCGCACCGGATCGGCATGCAGCGAAACGGTGAGCACGTCAGGCCTTGCATAGAAGATGCCTTGGGTGCCGTTGCCATGATGCAGATCGACATCGAGGATTGCCACGCGCGCCGCCTGCTTGCGCAGCACCTGCGCCGCAACGGCCGAATTGTTGATGAAGCAGAAGCCGCCGGCGACATCGGCAAAAGCGTGGTGACCGGGCGGGCGGCACAGCGCATAGGCGGCCGTCGCGCCAGCCATCACCGTTTCAGCGGCTTCGACCGCGCTCCAGGCGCTCCACAGCGCGCTTTGCCAGGTTTCGCCCGAGATCGGGCAAGCCGTATCGGCCATATGGTAGCCGGCCTGGCCGACCGCCGATGCCGGATAGGAGCCGCTGCGCGCGATCGGGTGGATGTTGGGGATCACTTCGGCCGAGGCGCCCTCGATGCGCTGCCAGCGCTCGAAAATGTGCTCGAGGAAGTCGAGATATTCGGGCGTGTGCACCGCCGAGACCGGGCCGAGCCCGTGATTGCGCGGCCGCTCGATCATGCAGCCGGCAGATTTTGCGCCGGCTAACAATCTCTCGACGCGCTCGGGTTTTTCCGGATTGGGCTGGGCGGCGCCGCTGGAGAGAAAGGCCTTTGGATCGTGCCGCTTCTGCTCCTCGGCGTAAAAGGCTTTCATTCCTGCTCCTCCGGCGCGTCGGCGAAAGCGAAAAACGCGTCGCCGATGATCTTCTGCGTTTGTTCGTAACTCGACCAGGCAATGCCCAGCCTCTCGTAGAAGGCCTTGGCGCCTTCATTGTCGGTGTCGACCGACAGTCTGAGATAGACGCCGCCATCCTTCCGGCACTCTGCCGCGACACGCCGCAGCAGCCGCTCGCCGATCTTGCGGCCACGGAACCGGTCCTCGACATAAAGGTCTTGCACATAGACGCCGGGTCGCCCCATCCAGGTCGAAAAGATCGGAAAATGCAGGCACAGGCCGGCGAATTCGCCGCCCACCTCGGCAATCAGGGTCGAGAAGGCGGGCTTTTCGCCAAAGCCGTAGGTTCTGAGGTCGTCGGCTGTCGAAATGATTTCCTCGGGCGCTCCGATGTGGGTGCCGAGCTTCAGGATGGCTGCGTGGATCGTGTCGACATCCTCGATACGGCCGGGGCGGAGGACGATTTCGGTGCTCTTGGCATGGGTTTTCCCTCGCATGGATCAGGCCAAAGCTCCGGCCGAACCTGACCTTGTCAATAGATCGTCAAGCTCGCCAATGCCGTCTTCCGAAAACACGCGAATGCCATTGGCCTCCAGCAGAGCGGTGGTCGTGCCAAGACCCGTCACCCGTTTTCCTGCAAAATTGCCGTCATAGACGAAGCTGCTGCCACAGGAGGGACTGCCGTCGGTAAGAACCGCATAGCGGCATCCCATTTCTCGGGCGAGTTCGAGCGCAAGCTGCCCGGCTGCGAGATAAAGTGCGGTCACATCGCTTCCCGTCTGCTCGACCACTCGACCTCGGCCGTGGAGCACGGCGTCGGCTGTGCCGTGAATTTCTGCGGCGGGACGCGGCGTGGAGAAGCCTGCGGCAACCTCTGGACAGATTTGCACGACCCGTCCTTCCGCCTGCCAGCGTGTCAGGACGGGATGGCCGTTCAGCCGATAGGAGCCGTTATAGCGGACATGGCTGCCGAGCAGGCAGGCGGAGACGAGAACCCTTTCCATATCAGCTCCTCCCTCGCTTCTAGAAAGCCACCCTGTCGCCACCCTTCAGCGCCAGCATCTGACGCGCCTCGGCCGGCGTGGCAACCTCCAGTGACAGGCCATCGAGAATGCCACGGATACGGCGCACCTGGTCGGCATTGGATTTCGCCAGCTGGCGGCCATCATAGAGGCTGTCCTCCAGCCCGACACGGACATTGCCGCCCATCGCCGCGGCGATCGAGATCAGCGGCATCTGCTGGCGGCCGGCAGCGAGCACCGAGAACTGGTAGCTGTCGCCGAACAGTTTGTCGGCGATGCGCTTCATGTGGATGAGATTGTCCGGATCGGCGCCGATGCCGCCCAGAATGCCGAGCACGAACTGGATGAACAGCGGTCCCGACACCAGCCCGCGGTCGCGGAAATGCGCCAGTGAATAGAGGTGGCCGACATCGTAGCATTCGAATTCGAAGCGCGTGCCGCACCCCTTGCCCAGCCTTTTAAGCACGCCTTCCATATCGGCGAAAGTGTTCTTGAAGATGGTGTCGCGCGTGGCTTCGAGCAGCTTCGGCTCCCACTCGTGCTGCCATTCGCGTGGCTTGTCGAGCATCGGGAACAGCGCGAAATTCATCGAGCCCATGTTGAGCGAGCACATTTCGGGCTCGGCCCTAAGTGGTGCTGCCAGCCGCTGGTCCAGCGTCATCAGCGAAGAGCCGCCGGTGGTGATGTTGATCACCGCATCGCTCGCTTGCTTGATACGCGGCAGGAACTGCATGAAGACGTCGGGATCGGCGGTCGGCCGGCCATCCCTGGGGTCCCGTGCATGCAGATGCAGGATCGAGGCGCCGGCTTCGGCCGCGGCGATGGCATCCGAAGCGATCTGGTCCGGCGTCACCGGCAGGTAGGGCGACATCGATGGCGTGTGCACCGAGCCGGTGACGGCGCAGGTGATGATGACTTTTCGCGGCGCCATTCCTTAACCCCGGCCTTCGACCGGCAGGTCGAGTTCTGACGCCAGGGCCTCCAGCGAGTCACCGATGATGGAAATGATCTCGCCGAGCTGTTCGCTGGTGACGATCATCGGTGGCGCGACCATGAAATTGTCGCCGTCGACGCCGCCCTTGACGCGGCGGCCATAGATGATCAGCCCGCGCTCATAGGCGAGGTCGAGCAGGCGCTGCGTGGCTTTCTTGCCCTGGTCGATCGGCCGCAGCGTCTCGGGATCGGCGACCATCTCGGCACCGGTCAGCAGGCCCTTGCCGCGCACATCGGCGATGAAGGGAAAGCGTTTCGCCAGCCCCTTCAGCCCATCCATCAGCACGTCGCCCATGGCGGCGGCATTGGTTATCAGGTCGAGCCGGTCCATTTCGCCAAGCACCGCGAGGCCGGCGGCGCAGGCCAGCGGGTTGCCGGCATAGGTGTGGCCATGCTGGAAGCCACCGGAGGCGAGCAGCGGCTGCACCAGCCGCATCGGGGCCGCCAGCGCGCCGAGCGGCGCATAGCCGGAGCCCAGCCCCTTCGACAGCGCGACGATGTCGGGCTTGCAGTTCCAATGGTCGCCACCGAGGAATTTGCCGGTGCGCCCGGCGCCGCTCATCACTTCGTCATGGATAAGCAGGATGCCGTAGCGGTCGCAGATTTCGCGGATGCGTGCGTAATAGCTGTCCGGCGCCACAAGCGCCGCCGTGGCAGCGCCACCGATCGGCTCCATGATGAAGGCGACGACGCTCTCTGGGCCCTCAGCCAGGATCTTCTCCTCCAGCATGTCGGCGTAGCGGACGCCGCGCTGCTCCATCGACAGATTGTCGCGGTCGCGCCAGGCGGTCGGCGCCGGCACGGTCGGCATCACCCGCATCATCGGCTCAAAGGTCTCCGACAGCGCGTCGTCGCCGGTGATCGACAGCGAACCCAGCGTGCCGCCATGATAGGAGGGAAAGCGCGTGATCACCTTCCAGCGGCTGGCCTGGCCGGTGGCGACAGCCCATTGCCGGGCCAGCTTGATGCAGGATTCGGTAGCCTCCGAGCCGCCCGAGACGAAGAAGATGCGGTCCATGCCTTCGGGCAGCTTGCCGGCCAGTTCGCGCGCCAGCTCTTCCGCCGGCTCGTTCTCGAAATGCAGCCGGTAGGCAAAGGTGGCGCGATCCATCTGCCGCTTCATGGCGTCAAGCACATTGCGGTTGGAATGGCCGATATTGGCGACCATCGGCCCGCTGGAGCCGTCGATGAAGCGGCGGCCGTCCTGCGTCCACATATAGATGCCTTCGGCGCGGTCGATCAACGGCCGGCGCAGGCTGGAAAGATAGAACAGATGCGAGTCCCGCCGGGCTTCGGTGTCTTGAGTGGCGGTCTGGGTCTTCGACATGTCAGGACTTTCCAAGGTAGCGATCAAGGACATTCTGGGTGACGCGTTCGACCATCGGATCTTGTCGTAGCAGGCCGGCCACCCATTCGCAGCTTCCGGCATGGAACACCTCGCCCTTGCCGCGCGGGAAATTGACGATCATGCCGTTGCCGCGTTTGACCTTTTCCAAATTGGCGTCGCTTGCCTCGCCGAACAAAGTCTCGGCGGTGAAGCGGCCGTCCTCGTCGGTGAGGAACTGGTCCTCGATCGGAATGTCCGCACTTTCCTCGACCTGGCTGGCCATGCCGACGGCGAGGACCTGCAAGCCATCCGGCGCGCCGCTGTCTGATGTGGGGTAGGGCAGGCCGCCACGGATCTCGAAATCGAGCCCATCGACCTCGTAGCCATAGACATGGCTGTCGGCGCCGAGCAAGTCGCCATAATAGATGCCGGTGCCGGCAAAGGCCCAGTGTTCCGGCCGGTAGACCGGAAAGCCACGCGCGCCGCGCGGCGCGCAGCCGCCCCAGCCGGCATAGACGCCGCGCGTGGCGTTGAGGCCGAAGGTCGACGAGCCAGGCCGGCCGATTTCCGGCGCTTCCCAGGAATTGGTGGCGCGGGTGACGTCGCCGCCTTGGAGATAGGCGGGATCCTCCTTGCGCGCGCGGTATTTGTAGCAGACCTGCCGACGACCCTCGTCCTCGAGCCGCGTCTGCCACATGAAATTACCGGCAAAGCGCGCCGCATGGCCGCCGCGCTCGACGTAGCTGTCGACTGCGTCGCGCATTTCCCAGGTCCAGTATTCGTCATGGCCGACGAAGACCGCGCAGTCATAGCCGTCGAGAATGTCGGGCGAGAAATGCAGGTCATGCTGGCTCGCCAGATCGACTTCGTAGCCGGCCCGCTCGGCGAAACGGAAGAAGTGGCTGTCGTAACTCGCCCAGCCGGACGAGGCATATTTCTTCGAATGGCCGGTGACCAGCGCCCACTCCATATGCGGATAGCGCGGCACCGTCTTTGGCGGCACGGCGACTTCCAGCGGCACGCGCGGCGCATCTTTTGGCAGCACGACGAAGCCGCGGCACCAGGGACGCTGTGTCGACACGATCGGCGAGTACTGGTTGCGATCCGGCCCGGTGATGCCCTGATAGTGGTTGGAGCCGCCCCAGGTGTTGTAGGCAAGCCAGGTGCCCGTCGCCGCCACCTGCAGCACGCGGCCGGGCTTCCTGCCTGGCTGCGGAGAGACGATGAAAAGGTGGTGGCTGTGGATCGGCTTGCCGTCGCGCCCGTCTGCGGTCAACGTCACCCGGTAGGCGCCGGACGGCCAGTCGCTGCCGACACGGAATTCGAACGACGCTTCCCAACCGCAGCCCTCGGCCGAGCACTGGTCCGGACTGTCTTGCCAGCGCGACGCAATGCCCGATTTCTCGAACACCTTGGTCTCGGCGCCTCCGTCGCGGATAATCGTCATGCCGAAGGACGGAGCCGTCGAACTGACATGCAGTGTCACTGTCTCGCCGGCACGATAGGAAAACCGGTCGCTGTAGCACCAGATCTCGCCGCGCTCGCCGTCCATGCCTGGCCACTCGTAATAGTGGCCGCGCACCGCGTGGCGGCGCTGCTCAGGCGTCAGTCCGAAATCGGGGAATTCCGTGGGCAATCTGGTCATCATCTTACTCAGGCGGAAAGGTATTTCTTGAGGAAGCAGCGGGTGCGCTCCTTCTGGGGCGCGCGAAACATGTCGGCGGGCGCGCCTTCCTCGACGATCACGCCGCCATCCATGAACAGCACCCTGTCGGCCACCTCCCCGGCAAAGCGCATTTCATGCGTTACGATGAGCATGGTCATGTGTTCGGTGGCAAGCTGTTTCATGACGGCGTTGACCTCGTCGACCAGTTCCGGGTCGAGGGCTGAGGTTGCCTCGTCGAACAGCATCACCTTGGGCTGCATGGCCAGCGCACGCGCAATCGCCACCCGTTGCTTCTGGCCGCCCGAAAGCCTGGAGGGATAGGCGTCGATCTTGTCGGCGAGCCCGACCTTGGACAAGAGGCCATGCGCCAATGCCCGGGCTTCGGCTTTCGCCATGCCCTTGAGGATCACCGGCCCCATCGTAATGTTCTCGATCACGGTCAGATGCGGGAACAGGTTGAAGTGTTGGAACACCATGCCCATCTGCTGGCGCACCTTGTTGATATGCCGCTCGAAGGCCCGGCCGTGCAGCTTCTGGTTAACCTGCACGCCGTCGAGCCAGACGTCGCCGCCGTTCAACGTCTCGAGGTGGTTGATGGAGCGCAGCAGCGTGCTCTTGCCGGAGCCGCTCGGCCCGATGATCGCCACGATCTGCCCACGCTCGACCGACAGGTCGATGCCTCTGAGAACCTCGACGGCGCCGAAGGATTTGTGTGCGCCGCGGACCTCGACCATTGGCCGCTGCGTGCTCATCGGGAAACCTCCACATATCGTTCAAACCGATGCAAGGCCGCTTCGAGCACGAGGTTCAAGAGGTAATAGAGCGCGGCGGCCGTGATATAGAATTCGAAGGGGCGGAAGGTTTCGCTGATCGCCAGCTGCGCCGAATGAACCAGCTCGGCGATGCCGATGACCGAGACGATGGACGATTCCTTCAACAGCGCGATCAGGTTGCTGCCGATCGGCGGTGCGGTGTTGCGGATAGCCTGCGGTATCACGACGTAGCGCAGCGTCTGCCATTTGCCGAAACCGATGCTGCGCGCGCCTTCCGTCTGGCCGGCATCGACCGCCACGATGCCCGCACGGATGACATCGGCATTGTAGACGGCAAAATGCAGCCCAAGCCCGATGATGCCGGCGGCAAGGGCTGGGATGTCGATGCCGATCTGCACCAGGCCGAAATAGATCAGGAACAGCTGCAGCAAGAGCGGCGTGCCCATGAACAGCCACATGAAGGCGCGCACGGGATAGGCGAGGATCGCCGGCGCATAGAGCACGATGACGGCAAACAGGATGCCGCCGGCGAAGCTGAGTGCTCCTGCCGAGACGGTCAAGACGGTGGTCCACCAGGCGCCGGTCAACAGCAGATCCCAATAGGGCGCGATGACGGTGAAATCCAAACCTTGCATCGTGCTCTCCCGTCAGACGATGGCGAAGCGCTGGTCGAGCAGGTCGACGAGGCGGGCGACGGCGTAGACCATGACCATGTAGAGCAGGGCCGCGACGCCGAAGATCTCGAACGGCTTGTAGGTGGAGCCGATGAAGCGCTGGGCGGTATAGGTCAGCTCCACGACCGAAATGGTCGACACCAGTGCCGAGCCTTTCAGCAAGGCAACCGTGTTGACGCCGAGCGGGCGGATCATCAGCCTGGCGGCTTGCGGCAACACGACCTTTCGAAGGGTCTGGAAACGGCTGAAGCCGATGGTGCGGGCGGCCTCTGTCTGGCCCCGGTCGACCGCCACCACGGCGCCTCGGATCGACTCTGCCATATAGGCGCCGATGTTGAGACCGAGGCCGATCACACCAGCCGCGAAGGGATCGAGATTGATGCCGATCTGCGGGCCGCCGAAATAAAGCACGAAGAGCTGGATCAGGCAGGGCGTGCCGCGAAACAGGCTGACATAGGCCGTGCCGACGGCGCGCAGGATTGCCGACCTCGACAGCCTCGCCGCAGCGGCCAGTGCTGCCGCGACCAGCCCCAGAACCAGGGCCAGCGCTGTCAGTTCCAGCGTCACCAGCGCGGCTTCCACGAAGAAGGGGAAGACGCGGCTCATCAAGGAGAAATCCATGGGGATAGCCCGGCAGAAATGGCGTTTGGACTCAGGCGAATTTGCGTCGCCCGAGGCCTCAGGAAATTAGCGGATGTCGCTGCCGACCCACTGCTTGGAGATCTTCTCGTAGGTGCCGTCGGCCATCATGCCGTCCAGTGCCTTCTGCATGGCCGCCTTGAGCTCCGGATTGTCCTTGCGGATGGCGATGCCGATGGCGACGCTGCCGCCCTCGATGTTGGGTGTGTCGAGCTTGCGCACCTTCTCGCCGGTTTCCTTGACGGCGACCATGACCGGAATGTTGTCGACGACGATGGCGTCGACACGGCCGGCTTTCAACTCCAGCAGCAGTTCCGGCAGGCCCTTATAGGTGCGGACATCCCAGCCACCCTGTTCGCGCGCCCATTTCTCATGCGTCTCGCCGAGCGTCACGCCGAGCGTCTTGCCCTTGAGCTCGTCGAGGCTCTGCACCTTGGAATCCTGGTTCACGAACACCGCACGGCCGGCATGGTAGTAGGGGCCGACGAAATCGACCACTTTCTCGCGCTCGGGGGTGATCGTCATCGAGCCGACCACGGTGTCGTATTTGTTGGCCAGCAGCCCGGCGATGATGCCGTCCCAGGCCGTGGTGATGATGGTGCCCTTGACGCCGATGCGTTCGGCAATGGCCTTGCCGATATCGGCGTCGAAGCCGACGACTTCGTTCTGGTCGTTGACGAAGTTGAACGGCGGATACTGCCCGCTCATGGAAATCTTCAGTTCGCCCGCCGCCTTGATCTTCTCGAGATCGTCGGCCTGCGCCGAAGCGGCGGTGAAGGCCGACGCGAGCAGCAGCGCCGCGACCGCAATGCTGGAAAATAGTTTGTTCATCTGAATTCCTGGTCCTTTGGATGGAGCGCGAAGGCTTGTTCTTGGGAGGCGTTGGGGGCGCTCTCCTGAGGTCAAGGATTGCCTTTGCGCTAGCATTGCGCAAATAGATAATGGAAATAGGGAGCATAGATTTCAGGAATGGCCTTGCCACGCCCCGAACGCCTGGTCTGGGACCTCGACTGGAACCTTCTGCGGACATTCGTCGTCATCGCGGAAGTGAAGAGCATCACCCGGGCCGCCGAGCGCCTCAACCTCAAGCAGCCCAGCGTCAGCAACGCCTTGCGGCGCCTGGAGGACCGGGTTGGCCGGCGGCTGGTCGAACGCGACGCGACACGCTTCGAGCTCACCGAGGTCGGGCGGCTGATCTATGAGCAGAGTGTCGAAGTCTTCGGCTCGATATCGCAGCTGCCGCTCTTGATGCGGGGGATCAGCGACGACATCACCGGCCACGTCATGATCGCCACCGCCAGCCATGTCGTCTCGCCGCTGTTCGACCGGGCGCTGGCGGAGTTTCATCGCAATTACCCGCGCGCCAGCATCACCATTTCGGTTTCGGCAAGCACCGAAGTCGCCAAGCAGGTGCGGGAACGCCGTGCCTCCTTCGGCATCTGCCTTGTCAGCCAGCGCGACCCGGCGCTGGACTATGCGATGGTCTATCGCGAGTTCTTCGGCTTCTTCTGCGGCCCACAGCACAGGCTCTACGGGAAAACCGGACTGACGCTTGACGATCTGCGGGGCGAGCCTTCGGTCTCCTTCCAGACCGACCATATTTCGGACGCGTTGCGCCCAGTGGCGTTGCTGCGCAGCGAGGCCCGCCTGAATGCCGATGTCGTCGGCGTGTCCTCCAGCCTGGAGGAGGTGAGGCGCATGATCGTCGCCGGGCTCGGCATTGGCCCGCTGCCGCTGCATGTGGCGCAACGCGACGTGGCTGACGGCACGCTGTGGCGGCTGCCGCCCTACGACGCGCCCCCGGCCATCGATATCTTCCTGCTCACCAATCCCGACAAGGCGATGAATCGCGCCGAGAAGGCGCTGCTGTCTGGGCTGCAGGCGCTGATCGCCGAGACGCCGTTCGAGGAGCGCATCTACAATGGCTGAGCAGCGGAAGCCGAACTATTCGGCGAGGTAGGCCGCCGCACGGTTGCGCATCGGTTCGTCCAGCGCCACCGAGGCCCGCGCGGCAAGATCGAAGCGCACGCTGGTCGTGCGGCTCGACGCATGGACGACGCCGTCGAGCGACCCCGACATCACCTGTTCGAAGGTGACGGAGGTGCGGCCGATCTTCACCACATGCGAGTGGATGGTCAGCAGCGAGCCGGCTCTCGTTTCATGGCGATAGTCGATTTCGGTGCGCACATCGGCCCATCCGGGCGCCGAGGCCTGGCTGCCATCCTGTCCGGCGATATGGCCAAGAAGCTGGAAACTGGCATCGTCGAACATCGCAGCGTAGTGGCGCACATTCATGTGACCCATCACGTCGCACATCCAGGGATGCGCGACACCGACAAAGGTGACGAGGGATTTGCTCATGGGGATTGCTCCGTCCGCGATCGCGGACAGGGAATAACGAAATGCGCGGCGGCAGGCAAACCGGCTATCTAGGCCTGGTATTCGTTAGCCGCGCCCTTGGCCGCCTTCAGCAAAGCGACTATCTCAGGCGAGGCGGTATTTTCCGCCCGGGGGAGCCAATATGCTCAGAGTGCAGAAGGTCAAGGTCGGCGACATCTACGTGCCGACGGCGCGCAAGAAGACATTGCATCCCGAGACCGTCCGCCATCTCGCCGAGGACATTCTGGAGAACGGCCTGAAGACGCCGATCCAGGTCCGCCACGACGGCAAGCGTCATATCCTCGTCGAAGGTCTGCACCGGCTGGAAGCGGCCAAGTGGCTCGGCGAGACCGAGATCGACGCCTATCTGGTGCAAGCCAAGCGCCACTGACGCGGGCTCGGCTCGCGGTCCTCCCCGCACATGGTCTCCAGATTTTTTCGCCGGCGGTGTCGGGTTGCGTTCTGTCGGCTCGTCCTTGGGACGGAAGCCAGATCAAACCCGAGGAGACCGCCTTGACCGCCAAGCTCGACATCGCCCCCGCCAACGACCGCGAACTGGTTGTCGCCCGCATCATCGATGCGCCGCGCGAGAAGGTCTATCGCTGCTGGACGGACACCAGGCTTTTGACGCAGTGGTTCGCTCCGAAACCGTGGACGACGCCGCGCGCCGAAATGGATGTCCGCACTGGCGGCTCGAGCCTTGTGATCATGGCCGGCCCCGACGGCAATGAATTCCCCAACCCGGGCGTCTTCCTGGAAGTCATTCCCGGCAAGAAGATCGTCTTCACCGATGCCTATACAAAGGCCTGGGAGCCATCGGAAAAGCCGTTCATGACCGGCGTGCTGACCTTTGAGGACGAGGGCGAGGGCCAGACCCGCTACATCGCGCGCGTCCGGCACTGGAGTGTCGCCGACCGCGAACAGCACGAGGCGATGGGTTTTCACGCGGGCTGGGGCCAGTGCACCGACCAGCTCGAAGATCTCGCCAAGACGCTTTGAAATCGGACCGCCCTGACGACGACCGCGGCAGGTTCAGGAGGCCTTGGCGCGGCGTGGCTCACGCAAATGCTTGATGCCGCTCATCTCGACGAAATTCGTCGCCGCCTCCCAGAGATAATCGCCATAAAGAAACGGTTCGAAAGTCTCGGCGCCGCTCAGCGGCAAGGGCGCGATCTCGGCATCGACCCGCGGTTCATAGAAAAACGGGATCGAAAACCGCGCCATCTTCGGCGCAATCACCCGGTGCCGTGTCGCCCGCACGCGTCCGCCGGTCCAGCGCTCCAGCAACTGGCCGAAATTGACCGCCAGCGTGCCGTTGGCGGGCGGCACGTCGATCCATTCGCCGGCGAGGTTTTTTGCCTGCAAGCCTTCGACGCCGTCCTGCGCCAGCAAGGTGACGAAACCGGAATCGGCATGCTCGCGGCCGATGATGGTGCGCGTCTCACCCTTGTGGACCACCGAGAAGTCAGGCCCGTTGGTGTCGATGCCGGCATTGGCATCGCGCAAGGGATAGCGGATCAGGCGCAGCGTCGAGATGCCATTGTCGAAATGGGGATCGAAGATCGTCTCCGGCAGGCCAAGCCCGCGCGCGATCGACTGCATCAGCGCCTTGCCGACCGTCTCCATCGCGCGGTAATAATCCGCCGCAGCCGCGCGCCAGCCGGGCAGGGTGTCTTCGGCCGGCAAGGGCGTCGGCTCGCATAGCGGATCGTCGGATACCGAACGGCCAGCTGCACCAGCGATATCCGGCCCCATGTCGATGCCTTCCTTGTAGGAGACGGCTGTCGGCTGCAGTGGGAACCATCCGCGATAGACGTTCTTTTTTGTCTGGTCGAAATTCCAGCGCAGCAATTTCTGCTTCTCTGTGTCGGGAAGGGCGAAGATGCGCAGCAATTGCGCTCTTCTGTCCGGCATCAGCCAGTCGTCGCCGGCAAAATCGCGGACCGCCATGAAACCTATTCCCGAGGCAGCGGCCATGATGCTGGCGTCGGCGCGGTCGCGGGCGGCCGAGGGCGGCCCGAACAGATCCGCGATGCCGACGGTTTCGATGTCTTGCGTCATGATCAGAATCCCACCGCATCACGGTAATCGATGGCTTTGTATCAAAGCTTTTCAATTGACCCAATCGGTCTCGCCATTTACCTCGGCCGCACACTCTCGTCAGGGATCACGGTGATGGCTAAATATCAGGGCGGGTGCCTCTGCGGAGCGGTGCGCTACAGCGCCGACGCAGCGCCCATCAACGAACGCATCTGCCATTGCCGGCTTTGCCAGAAGGCGATCGGCGCCGCCTTCAACGCACGCGTGTTGTTTCGCATCGACGATGTGACGATCGAGGGGCCGTTGGCGATGGTGAACACCTCGCCCGATCTCAAGCGCGGGTTTTGCCCAAGCTGCGGCACGACGATGTTTTCGCGTCGCGACTCCGCCGGCATCATCGGTATCACCACCGGTTCACTCGACGACCCCACTTTCTTCAGGCCGCAGATGCATATTTTCACCGCCTCGAAGCAGCCCTGGGTGGTGCTGGATGACGGCCTGCCGCAACATGAAGGCGCTCCGCCGCCAGGCTAGGTCTTTCGTTCTCCCTTGTGGGAGAAGGGAAGGTGAAACCATGACCAAAATTTAATCCAAAACAACACGCGATAGCCGGCAAAACGTCATTGGCGGGCCATTATTGTCTTCCTATCTATGCTGCGCGGGCCGGCATTCGAGGAGACGACGGATGAACGACAGCATCAGCACCCTGGACGAGCTTTTGAGCGATCCGATGGTCTTGCTTGTCATGGAGCGCGACCGAGTGCGCCCGGAACAGGTGCGCATGTTGCTCGAACGGGTCCGTAGCAGGGTGCCCGATGGTGCCCGTGCCGACGAGCCGGTCGTTCCGCCGGCCCATATAGTGGCCAAAAGTTGTTTCCAGCAATGGCTGCGCAGTTAGGCGCGGTCAGTTGGAACTAGCCGGCAAATAGCTGTAATGACTGCGGAAATAGGCGATTTTGAAGCCCAGTCGCGCATAGTTGCGATAGGCTGGGCCGTCGCGGTCGTCGTACGGCGCCTCGATATCGGCGGCGAACAGTTTCGCGCCGGCCGCAATCCCGTCGCGCACCAGCGCTTCTGCAAGCACCGCGTCGAGATCGAAGCTCGGCGCCATGATGCCCGGCACCGGCGCTTCGATGCCGCTCCAGGCCGTGCCGTCGGCGCCGATGAACAGCGAGCGCACCGCCACCACCGCGCCATCCCGCCTGGCGATATAATGATGCCAGCCCTGCCGGCCGACCAGAGCCAGCAGCCAGGGTGAGGTGGGCAGCCGGTAGCTTTTGTCGATGAAGCCGGCCCATTCGCTTGCAGATGCCTTCGTCACGCGTTCGACTGAAACCCCGTCAATAATGAAGAGCGGCTCGGATGACAGCGGTTCGGCCTCGCGATAAATCCGTTCCCAGCCGCCCTGGCGCTGCAGGCCGCGCGCCTCGAGCCAGCATCTGAGGCGTGATGGTTCGGTGTGTGGATTGACATAGAACCAGGGCCGCGAAATGCCGGCGGCGCGGTAGTGCGCCAGCAGCGTGTCGAGCTGGCTTTCGGAGGCCGGGCTGTCGACGCCGAAATTCTTCACGCAGTTGAAATGGACGAACGGGATCGTCGTGCAGGTGGTCCATGTGAGATCGCCTTCTCCCGCTATCGAAAGCCCTTGCCTTGCCGCGAAATCGGCCGGCGCGGCGGCATAGAGGTCGAGCCAGGCGTTCACCTCGGCGCGCTCGATAATACGGCTGAGGTCGCGCGAGACATCCTCGATCGCGATGCCAGGCGGGTGTGGTTCCGGCAGGGGCTGTAATTCCGACAGGGCGGTCGGCATGGCTCTCCTCCGTTATTTAACTTACAGTGTAAGATTAGCGGAGAATAATATGAACAGCCGGCTTGTCAAGCGGCGCCTTACAAATCCGTAAATAGGATTCCGGGGATCGCCAGACTATTGCTCGGCGGGGATCGCCCCTCATGGTTGTTCGACAGAAAGGCTCGATATGGCTGACATCTGCACTCAAGGCGTAGACACCGGCTTCGTCGGCCTGGGATTTGCCAAAGTCGCCTTTCTCGGCCTGGTGCAGGGCATCACCGAATTGCTGCCGATTTCCTCGACCGCCCATATGCGCATCGTGCCGGCGGTGCTCGGCTGGCAGGATCCGGGCTCCGCCTTCTCCGCCGCCATGCAGCTTGCCGCCCTTGCCGCCGTGATCAGCTATTTCTGGGGCGATGTCAGGGATATTCTGTTCGGCTCGCTCGATGCTCTCACGCGGCGCGATTTCGCCGACCGGCATTTCCGGCTGGCTTCCTGGATCGTGCTGGCGACGATCCCGATCGTCATTGCCGGCGTCGCGCTATCGGGCGTTCTGAACGCCTGCAATTCGCCGCTGCGCAGCTTGAGCGTGATCGGCTGGTCCTGTATCGCCATGGCGATCCTGCTGGCTCTCGCCGAGATTTTCGCCCGCCACAAACGCACCATCGGCGAAGCCTCGCTCACCGACGCGTTGCTTGTCGGTGTCGCCCAGATCGGCGCGCTGATCCCTGGTGTCTCCCGTTCGGGCTCGACCCTGACGGCGGCACTGGGGCTCGGCTTCAAGCGGGCCGAGGCGGCGCGCTTCTCGTTCCTGCTCGGACTGCCAGCGATCGCGCTTGCCGGCCTCAAGGAGCTGTGGGAACTGCATAAGGTTCACCTCGACGCCCATGGCTGGTCGGTTCTTGCCACCGGGCTGGTCGTCGCCTCGATCTCCGCCTTCTTCGCCATCTGGGGCCTGATGCGCGTGCTGGAACGCTTCTCCGCCTGGCCTTTCGTCATCTACCGCGGCCTGCTCGGCGTCGTCCTGTTGCTCGGCTTGGCGATGGGGTGGCTGGCTTAGCAGGCCCAGTGTTGCGTGACGGCAACCAGTTGGGCGCGTGAGTCGATCCCCCGGAGATGTGATCGCCAGGGTTGATTGACTTCGGAATATAACCGCCCTTAACATTCTGTTAACAAAACAGATGGGTGGGGCCGGATGGCATCCTCGACGGGTTGGCGCCGCAAGGCGAAGGGGCTGGCGGTTGCCGTGGCCGTTTTCTATTCGGTGGCGGGTTCGGCCTATGCTGCGCCTGCTTCCATGGTTATCGGCGGCTCGACCTCCCAGCCGATCGGTCACTATGATTTTTGCAAGATCCATGTCGCCGAATGCTCGATCCGCTCGCCCGACAGCGTCCCGGAACACCTGAACAGCAAGCTGCTGCACGATATCTCGGCCGTGAATCTCTCGGTCAACACGCGCGTCAAGCCGATGAGCGACATGGACAATTACGGCAAGGACGAGTGGTGGGCCTATCCGGACAATGGTTTTGGCGATTGTGAGGATTACGCGCTGGAAAAGCGACGTGAGCTCAACAGCCTGGGCATTGCCATAGCCAATCTTTTGATGACGGTGGTTCGCAAGCCGGATGGCGAAGGTCATGCCGTACTGACGGTGCGCACCGACAAGGGTGACTTCATCCTAGACAATCTGACCGACAAGGTCCGCCTCTGGAACCAGACCAGCTATCGCTACCTGAAACGGCAGGCGAGCGACAATACGGGGCACTGGGTCTCCATTCTGGGTGGCGACGAACAGCTGGTCAGCGCCGTCAAATAATCGAGATCTTTGTATTGACGCAATTCCGGACGGAAAACCGCTTCACACTTTTCCTGGTATTGCTCAGTTAGCCCCGCCGCGACCGAGCTTGAAACCGGATCCGACCGTTTCGTGCCGGCCTTCCATGGTGCCAGCAAGTGGTGATAACCACGAGAGCTGATTGAATCTGGCATCCGCAGGCGCATGGACTTTCTGACACTTCTCAACTCCGCGCCCCTGCTTCTGGGGCTGGTCAAGGCAGCACTGCCGCAGGCGGTCGCCACGACGATGGCATTCAGCCAATGGTTTGTGTCGCTGCCGCCGTGCCGCGACTTCGCCTTCGAGGCGACCAGCTATCTCGTCTGCGAGGTCGATCCGAAGCTCTATTCGATCGAGCTGTTCTGGAAGGATCCGGCCGGCAAGCCTTTTCAGTCGCTGCACAATCTCGACACCGCCCAGCGCGCGGTCGGCCGCACCATGCTGTTTGCCATCAATGCCGGCATGTATCATCCAGACCTCAGGCCAGTAGGCCTCTATGTCGAGCGCGGCCAGGAAATGGCCGGCGTGAAGACGGGATCGGGAAGCGGCAACTTTTCGCTCCAGCCGAATGGCATCTTCTACATCACCGGCGGCAAGGCCGCGGTCCGGGCGACCAGGGACTTCGTCAGGAAGCGGCCGTCCACCGACTATGCGACGCAATCCGGGCCGATGCTCGTGATCGACGGCCAGCTTCATCCGAAATTCCAGTCCGACGGCACCTCGCGAAAAACCCGCGACGGCGTCGGGGTGCGCAAGGACGGTGTCGCGGTCTTTGCCATTTCGAACGGCACGGTGAATTTCCATGCATTCGCCCGGCTGTTCCGCGATGCGCTCGGCTGCGACAATGCGCTGTTTCTCGATGGCACGATATCGAGCCTGTTCGCGCCCGCGGTCGGCCGCAACGACGATTACTGGAATCTGGGGCCGATGATCGGGGTGTTCAGGAAAAGGGGCTAGGCTCGCGCCGTTCGCTTGCCCCGAAACTTGAAAACAATCACCGCTACGACGATCAGGGCAGCGACGGCGATCGCCGCCAACCCGAACCGGCTGGTCACATCGAGCTCGGGAATGCTGCCGGCGCCCTTGGCCACCAGCCATCCCGGCGACAGCACGACGGGAGCCCAGATGATCGCCGACAGGATGTTGGCGATCTGGAAGCGGCGCCGGTGCATGCCCATCATGCCCGCGACCAGCGGCACGGTGGCGCGGACCGGGCCGAAGAAGCGGCCGACGAAAACCGCTGCAAAACCATAACGATGGAAGAATAGCCGCGCCCTGGCGACCTCGCGGCGGTAGCGATTGAGCGGCCATTTGTGGACGACACCGCGCCCCAGCCATCTGCCGAGGAAGTAGGAGATGGTATCGCCGAGCGCCGCCCCGATCATCGCGGCGAGAAGTACGGGCAGAGGCTGGACGATGCCGGCTCCCACCAGGCCGCCGACGATGATGAGCACCGTGGTGCCAGGCAAGAGGATGCCGACCAGCACCAGCGACTCGCCAAAGGCCAGCAGCCCGACCACGAGGCCGGCCCAGGCCTGATGGTTCTCGATGAGACAAACGCTCTGGTCGATGAACGACTGCACGCAGGCTCCCTGTTAAAAGCGTTTCTCAGCTGCCGCTGTCGAGCAGGCTTCTGAGTTCGTCGAGCTTGTCGTTGACGAGCCAGCCGTAATAATTCTCGACCGGCAGCTTGCGGCCCTTGCCGCCGGCAACCGCCGCGCGCAGGTCGGCCGCGCGCTGCCGGGGCTGGCCGACATTGTAGAGCGTGGCGGTGATCCCCGGATTGCCTGATATGTCGAAGCCCTGTTCCTTGTAGGCGTCGATGGCATCACGCACGATCGCGGCGATGTAGACGATGCTGCGGTCGGGATCCATGACATCGCGATAAATCGCCTGCGGATGATCCGGCGTCAGCCTGTCGTAGCCGCTGACCTTGTTGACCAGATCAGTCACCTCGAGCGCGGTCAGCGGGCTGATCTGGCCAAGGCCGAAGGTCTGGCCAGCGAAGAAGGGCTGGAAGAAGGCCTGTTGGAAGGTCTGGGCCTCATAGGTGACGCCGTCGACCGTCTTGCCGCGGAAATGCTCGACCCACACCCTGTCGCGGCAGCTCCACAGGGTGGCGCTGTCCTTGGCCTCGGCGCAGGCGGCGAATTCCGGTCGCTGGATAAAGGTCTGCACCGGCACGCCCTTGTAGCGGAAGGCAAAGTCGAGGCCGGAATAGGATAGCGCCTTCACATAGTAGGTCTGGACCGAGCCGACGGCGGTCACATTGTAGGTATGTTCGCCGACCAGCGCGCCGACAATATGGATGGGGTCGATATCGTAGGCCGCCGCCACCTGCTTGATATGCGCCACCAGTTTCTTCTCTCGCTTCAGCAGCGCGACGATCTTCTGGTATTTTTCCGCATAGGTGGTCTTGAAGGCGCGGGTTCGCGTTGCCGATGCGTCCGGGATAGGCGGTTGCGTCTGCGAGCGATTGCCGGGAGGAACGACGGTCAGCGCGCTGGCGTGCGCGGCCTCGCCTATGAGCGTTCCGCCGCAGGAGAGGGCCACAAGCAGGGGGACCAGGAGAAGCCGCTGCAACGCAATCATCGGGCGCCTTTTGGGGAATCGTGGGAAATGCCTGCGGCAAACGCCGCATGCTCGTCTCAACAGCCACATAATGGCACTGTCAAGGCTGGGCTGGGCGGCGACGGCGAATGTCTGAAACGGGTCACAGTCATGGTAAAAAACTTGATTCAAACTTTATTGGTAATTTCTCGTTCATAACTAGGCTGGTTGTCCGTCGGCCGTCGCCTTCGGTCTGTTGTGTTTCGAGTACAGGTCCAGATGCGGTTATCAGGCGCCATCAGTTTCGTGATCGCATCGCTGTGCCTCGCCGGTTGCTCGTCGACATCGGGCATGGACGCGCTCGACATGCAGAAGCCGTCGAATGAAACCACCAGTTCGGTGGTGCGGCCAAGCGCACCGATCGCATCCGTTCCCGTGACCAAGGCCAGCAACGCGCGCAAGCTGGCCGAGGCCGCGCCAGCTGACGACAATGCTCCGCCTTTCGGCCTGGCGGAGGAAGAGACGGTGGCGTTTCCCGCGCCGGAATTGCCCGACAGCGTGGATCCGCCGGTCGAACCAGCAGCCCTGGTCTCGCCGCCAAAACTCTTGTCGCGGGCAGCCCCTCCGATGCTTGCCGGGCCGGTCACGCGTTACGGCTTTCGCGATGCCAAGCCGATCAATTTCGGCCGCTCCTCGCCCCGCCACCTTGCCGTGCATGGCGTCGACGTCTCGCGCTGGCAAGGCGACGTCAACTGGGGCAAGCTGCGCGCCCAGGGCGCCAACTTCGCCTACATCAAGGCGACCGACGGCGGCGACCACCTCGATCCGATGTTCATGAAGAACTGGCGCAATGCCGATGCCGCCGGGCTGAAGCGCGGTGCCTATCATTTCTTCTACTGGTGCCGCACCGCCGGCGAACAGGCCGACTGGTTCATCCGCAACGTGCCGAAGATGGATGGCGCCTTGCCGCCGGTGATCGACGTCGAGTGGAATGGCGACTCCTCCTGCCAGCGGCGCCCGTCGCGCGAAAAGGTGCTGGAAAAGATGCAGGTGTTCATGGACAAGCTGGAGCGCCACTATGGCCAGCGGCCCATCATCTACACCAGCCCCGACTTCTACCGCGACAATCTGCGCGGCGCATTCCCAGACTATCCGTTCTGGCTGCGCGCCGTGGCCCGCCATCCGTCAAAGGTCTATCCCGGCCGCAAATGGCTGTTCTGGCAGTATTCCGGCTCCGGTCTGTCGCACGGTGTGACCGGCCGCATCGACCTCAACGTCTTCCATGGCGACGAGCGGCAATGGCGCGCCTGGGCTGGCGGCGGTGGCCGTCAGATGATGGCCGACGCGGATTAGGCTTCGCGTCGCCCTTCGCTCTGGTTCTGCCGCCTATTGGAGCTGGTTGCTCCCGCCATTCCTCTCCTCGCTCAGCCGCAGCTTTCTCCTCAATGCCATGATCTCGGCAATCGCGGCATCGATCATGGTGAGGAGCGTAATCGTATCGTGCTGGGTGGGGTCGGCCCTGACATAGGCGAGCTGGTTGACGATGTCGGTGTCGTCCTCGGTTTCGTCGCTCATGGCATCTTCCGGTTGTTATCTTCCAGACGTTGTCATTCCATCCGATCCGCCGTCAAATTGTACCTATATCATTTCGTCGTGTGGATGGTCGCCCATTCAACCGGTCCGATCGGCTTATCTTGGACGACGGCGTCGCGATTCGTCGAAGGTGGCAAAAGCCAGAACCGCGGAAAATGACGCGAAGCTGAGCAGCACTGCGGCGATAACCATGAGGTCGTAAGTCGACATGTTCGTTCTCCTTGGGATGATGGCCGAGGAGACAGCACGGGCGATGCGTCCGCGTTGATCTGGATCAACCGATCGGCCGATGCAGGGGCCGTGCGCAACGCGGGGTGGCTGGCCGAGGGCGGAAAGAGGCGAGATATATATCGCTCTTCATCCTCGGCTCTTATTGGCGCCCTAGGATGAAGCCGAGGGCTCGTTGATCATCGCCTCGATGTTGTAGCCGTCGGGGTCGAGCACGAAGCAGGCGTAGTAGCTCACCGCATAGTTGGGACGCGGGCCCGGTGCGCCATTGTCTTTGGCGCCGGCTGACAGCGCCGACTGGTGGAACGCATCGACCTCTGCCTTGCTGCCGACGCGGAAGGCAACATGCAGATGGGTGAGCGGCGGCGCCTCGCCGGTTCGCTGGATTTCGAACAGGCAGCCATTGCCGACGTCGAAGGCCCAGAACACGCCTTCCTTGCCGAAGGACAGGCGATATCCCAGGGGCGCGAAAGCGCTTTCGTAGAAGAGCCTGCTCTTCTCCAAGTCACCCACTTCGATGGTTATGTGATCGATCATCTGGTCCTCTGTGGGGGTGAACCTTGCAGGCCTATGTCTGGCGCGCTTCCTGCATCCGAATCTCCGCAGTCTGGGCCAGCACCCAATCCCGGAACACCTTGATCTTCGGTGTGTTGCGGCGGCTTTCCAGATGCACCAGCCAATAGCCGTCGCCGTCGGATCCAAGGACGTCGAACGGCTGTATCAATTGACCGTTCGCCAGCAGGGCGCTGTAGATATTGCGGGTGAGGATGGCCGCGCCCCGATCGGTCAGCGCCGCCATTGCATCATAGGCCTGCGAACCCAGCATCGGGCCGGCGATGACACGATCGGGCTCGAAGGGTACGCCGGCCGCTTCGAACCAGATTTTCCACCAGGGATCGTCGGCACAGCACAGCGGCACCTTGTAGAGATCCTCGGGGCGGCGGATGCCTCCCACGCTCTCGGCCAGTTTTGGGCTGAGCATGGGCGTATAGTCGGCCTTGAACAGATAGTGCGCCGTCAGACCGGGCCAATTTCCGGTGCCGGTCCGGATGCCGATGTCCATGTCCTCGCGTGTGAAATCGACCAGCCGGGGCGATGTATTGACCTTCACGGCAAGATCGGCATGCATCAGCTGGAATGTTCCAAGCCACACGGCCAGCCAGTTCGTCGCGAAGGTTTCCATGGTCGTCACCGACAGCACGCCGGTCGCTCCACCCTTGGTCGCGACCCACGCATCCGCCAGCGCCGAGAAAGCGCCGGATGCATGCGGCGCCAGCTGCTGCCCGGCCTCGGTCAAGGCAATTTGCCTTGTTTTTCTTATGAAAAGCGGTGTTCCGGCGCGTTCTTCCAGCACCTTGATCTGATAGCTGGCCGCCGACTGTGTCATGCCGAGTTCTTCGGCCGCCTTGGTAAAACTGCCCAGTCTGGCTGCGGCTTCAAAGACCCTGATAGCCCCTAGTGGCGGCAACTCCCAACTCATGACGCATCAATCCTCCTGATGCATGGTACGCGAGGTTCGATTGGAAACCAAGACCGGAAAACGGCATGCTCTGGTCATCAACTCGAACCCGAAAGGACCACGGCAATGACCCTCTACAACACGCTTCGCCGCCCGGTGCTCGACCTCTTTACCGCGCCGTTCAGACCCCGCAGGCGCGGGCTGCTCGACCAGCGTTGCCTGTCGGATCATTTCCTGCGCGACATCGGCGTTCTCGACGGACACGTGTCTCCCGGCACCGTTCGCTGAAGAGCTTTTGACTCACATGGACGCTGGGGAGGGAAAGATGGATGTGTTGTCGCAGGCTCTGTCGAAGAGCCGTCAAACGATCAGTGCTTATGAGGACTATGCGGATCGCTACGATACCATCGTGCGGCATGTTCCCAACCCAAGAGAGCAGGCATCGCTGAAGCGCCTCGTGGCGATCGCCGGCACCGCCGGCCAGATCCTGGAAGTCGGGTCGGGGGCGGGCTACGACGCGGACTTTCTGGAGGGCCTGGGCGTTAAGGTTCGCCGCACTGACGCAACCAAGCGGTTTCTCGAGCTGCAGGCCGCGCGCGGCAAGCATGGAGAGCTTCTCGACCTCCTCACCGATGATCTCGGCGGGCCCTATGATGCCGTCCTGGCGCTCGCCGTCCTGATCCATGTGCCGCGCGACCAGATTGACCAGGTGCTGGCCAAGATAACCGGCTCGCTGCGGCCAGGCGGCGCCTTCCTCGTATCGATGCGCAATGGCGATGGCGAGACGGACAGCAACTATCACACGGTCTTGTGGCGCAGGGACGACTTCGCGGCCCGTCTCGAAGCCGCCGGGCTGGTGCTTCTCAGGGACGATTTCAACATTGGCCGCAACAGCGAGGAATGGAACACCTTCCTGACTGTAAGGCCGGCATGAAGGGATCTTCTCCCTTCTCCCACAACAACGGGAGAAGGAGAGGGCGCGCGTGACGTCCGGCCGCTCATCTCTCGGCTTTGCGAATAAGCGAGACATTGCCGCCGCAGTGCTGTCTAGTACCGGTTCCTGCACTCCGGGGGATCAGGGTGGAACTGGAACTCAAATTTCTGCTGGTCGGATTTGCCTGCGCGGTCGCCGGCATGTTGTCGCTTATCACCTTCGTGAAATGGCGCGAGGTTCGGGCGCTCAGCCACTGGTTGCCGACGCCGGGAAAGATCATCTCCTCGCGCGTCGAGGCACGTGAGGTGCGAAGCTCGGGCGCTGGTTCGGACAGCAGCGATACCACCGAGATGCGCAATTTTCCGGCGATCACCTTCGAATACAAGGTGGGCGGCAAGAAATTTCAAAGCGCGCGCTACAGCGTGAAGGAGAATTTGGGGAATTTCGAAGTCCCCGAAACCCTTGCGCAGTTCCCCCGCGGCGCGGAGGTGACCGTCTTCTACAATCCCGCCGATCCCAGCAAGGCCGTGATCGAGCGCACCATGCCGGACGGCGCCTTCAAGTTCATGTTCCAGCTCTCGGCGGGTTTGGTGATCGGCGCAGCGGTGCTGGTGTTTTCCGTCGGCGGCGTGCTGGAGGCGATCCGGCCGCATTTGCCCAAGCCGCAGAATCTCGGCGCGGCGGCACTGCTGCTGTTCATGGGCCTGTTCGCCCTGCGCATGGGTTTTGCCCAGAAGTCGCTTGCCGAGCAGGCGGCAAAATGGCCGATGGCCGCCGGCCGCATTGAGTCCTCGGGTCTGCAGGCGCTGCGAAACTATAGCGGCTATCGACGCTGGCGCACCGTCTTCAAATCCCGCATCGTCTACAGCTATGGCGTCGCCGGCCAGCGCTACACCTCCGACCGCGTCACCTTCGGCGCCACGGTCACGGCTTCGCTGCCCGGCCTCGTCAACGGTCAGGCACGAAGCTATGCCGAGGGCAGCAAGGTCGACGTGCATTACGACCCCGCCAACCCCGCCTCGGCCGTGCTCGAATGCCGGGTGCGCGGGCTCTGGCTGCTGTGGTTCTGTTCGGCAGGCTTTCTCGGCGGCGCTGCCTTTCTGGTCGGGTTTGTCTGAGTGCGGGCTTTCAGGATGCTTTTCCGGAGACATCTGGTGATCCTTCGCAAACTGGCTTTTGTTCTCCTGGGCCTGCTCGGCCCGATGCAGGCAGCGAGCGCCAAGGAATGTCTGCTGAGCCACGCCACCTACCGCGAGCCGCGTTCGGGCGCCGTTCTGCAATTCCGGCCGCTCGACAATGAGCCGGCGGCGCTGACGGCGCAGGTGTTTTCGCTGCGCGTGCCCAACACGGACAAAAACCTGCCGGCCGACATCACCTGGACCAACGGCAAGAATTCGTTTCCGCTCGGCACCATCCGCCACACCTGCACCGACGACGACCGCGAAGCGGGCCTGCAGGATGGCAGCGGGCTGTGCAGGATATGGGACGGCCAGGTCTACGCCTTGACCGGAGGCGGCGCCGAACTGTTGAATTCGCGCGAGGCGACACCGGCGCCGAAAGGGCTGTTGCTGCCCGATTTCGGGGTGGCTTTCACCGAATGGGCCGATTTCGCCAACGCCAATCCGGATGGCTCGGCCTGGGACGCCTTTACTCTGACAGGATGCAGCGATGACTAGCGCCATGAGATCGATCGTTTGGATCGGCGTCCTGTTTGCGTCCGTGACGATATCCGCCGCGGCACGCGCGGATGAGCCGGCGCCGTCACGCCCGCCGATCGACAAATGCGTCTGGGAAAAAATGGCCGACAAGACGATCGGCCTTGCCGCCTGGACACAGCGCTGCGACTTCGGCTTCCGCCAGATCCATTTCGAATTCGCCGGCAACGCGCTCGCCATCAAATACAGCGATGGCGGTGACGCCGATCCTCTGGTCGAGGTGTTCGACATCAAATCAGGCGAGACCGCCGAGGCTGCCGTGCAGCGGCTGTTCCTGGAAAAGACCGACAAGGCCATCAGCGCGCGCTGCATGCTGGCGCCTTACACTGAAGGCACAGTGCCTGCTGGCGTCAAGCGCTACACGTTCAGCCCCGAGGCCGCCTATGCGAACGAACTAAAAGCACTTGCCAACCCCGATGAGGTTCCAGAGCCGCCCTGCGGCGACTGGGGCGAAATGCCTGACGGCATCCAGTATTTCGAGGTGTCGGCAGGCGAGGGGCGGAAGGTGCTGTTCGTCCGGGTGGGGCAGGACGAGCCGTTGTTTGACGACCAGACGCTACGGGTGTTGCCGGCGAATTGAATGACCTTTCCAGCCAAAGGGGAGGTTGCGAAAACGCCGTCATCATAACCGACCTTGATCGAGAGCAGGCGCTCAAAAGGTCACGAGATCCGTGTGGCCGAAACCCTTCGAGTAGTCGAGCACGGAGATGACTGAAGGCACCACACGGAAGATGCGCACCTGCTCCGGCGTCGGCATCGCGAATGGCATCGAGGCTTGTGGCGGATATTTCATCGGCATCATCCTCAGAACCTTCTCGGCCTCGGCTCTGTCTGTGACCGGCTGTGCCCGTGCCGCCATGGAAAGGCCAGTGATCTCCATTACCTGAGGCGTGTCGTGATCGATGGTCAGCGACAGGCGATCGTCCCGCGCCAGATTCGCCGCCTTCTGGCTGTCTAGCCCGCAAAGAAAATAGAGGGAAAGGCCGTCATTGACGTAACCCACGGTGGTCGCCTGGGGCCAGCCGTCCGCCCTCAGTGTTGCGACCGTCATGATGCGGTGCTGATCAAGGAGCGTCTGAATCTTGTCTCTGATCTCTGCGTCCATCGCTCGTCTCCAAGGTCGTTCTTGACGGTGACGATAGTGAGGCGTGGATCGCCTGGCCTTGACGGACATCAAACGTATGGAGGAAAGACGCCGCTCTGCCCGGCGGACTGAGCCTCGCATTATGCCAACCGGCGTCAATCGTTAACGTTCAGCCCCAAGGCCGCCTACGCGAAAGAACTGAAAGCGCTCGCCAGCCCCAACGAGGTTCCCGAACCGCCCTGCGGCGCCTGGGGCGAAATGCCGGACGGCATCCAGTATTTCGAGGTGCCGGCGGGTGAGGGGCGGAAGGTGGTGTTTGTGCGTGTCGGCCAGGATGAACCGCTGTTTGACGAGCAGACGCTGCGGATGTTGCCGGCGGGGTGAGGCGCCAATACCTGATCCGGATTTATTGAGCTTTGACTTGGTCCATCCTGCCGTCAGGATCAAGAGTGTTCCACCATGGAACATGTTTGTTGACGTCTCCAAATGGAAGTGCATCGTCGACTACGCTGCGTGATGGAAACTGGGACGAAAATATCGATGACAGCAACCAACCTCGATATTCGTCAGTTGTAGAGGCCTGAACAATACCCACGAGAGTCTCGACGTCACTTCGCGAAAGCACGAACTCCATATCACTCAAACTGAATATCGGAACATGTTTCCGATATTCCGAGGGAACTCCTCGAGCGTACGCGTCGGCTTTTCTATGGGCCATGGCGTAGATATCAACCTCGGTGCCGTAAGCCGACTCAATCCAATTGTCCAAAGTGCACACACCAAGAATCGTGTTCTCTGATGCTGCGAACTCGCCAGGGATCAAACCCCTTGAGCTGTCGGCTAGATATTTCCAGAGCTGGAAAACCCCCTTCGATAAATCCTCATAGGCGTCGGCGAAGTCCTTTGTTGGATTTTCACCAAAACGGATAGTTGCGCTTTGCCGGCGTCCCTTTATTTCGATGGCTGCAACAACACTGTTGTTCGTGGACACAAGGATGTCTGGGGTTTTCTCAGCCGTACGTCCATAGGTAACGTCGCCGCCGACCTTGTATTTTTCGGCTCTTTTTCCAATAACTTCGCTTATGTACGTCTCAAGATTTGCAGAAAAATCATTTTTAAGATTTGGATTGTCTACGAAATCATAAAACAGCCCCTCTGTTATTCGGTAGAACAGAAGGTCCACAAAAGGAGTCATTGCGTGCCTGACACCGTCCTGCTGAAACGTTATGAGCGGCGAAACGCGGAATATACTTGGTGCGTAAGCGATGTGATCGTAGCCCTGTCGAAGTCCTCTGACTAGATCGCATGCCTTGTCCAAGGGGACAGATAAAATATCAATAGTCCTCAAGACATCTAGCGGCTCGATACCTATGCTCCGCGCCTCGATATCAGTACGTATAGTCGCCTGATTCAATAGCATCGCATATATGGAGAACGCCGTCTTTGTGAATGTATCAAAATCAATATCGTATTTGTCCTTGAAGTAAATTCGTGATCTTTCAGTTCTGTAAATTGAGTGGTATCGCGCCATCCGCGACACTGTCGAGAAGCGGCGTTGCCACTCAAATTGACGTTTTGCGAGCCTGTTAAGCTGTGTAAGAACGCCAACTCGACGTAACACCGGTCCATCGGAGGCATTCTCAGCTTTAATTAGCAAGTTGTAAGCTGTGGAAAACGCGCTGAAACTGCGAGGGTTTAGAGTTCTTGTGAAGCCGTCACGCTTTTTGGGTTCCCAAGGAGCCGCCAACAATTCGTTAGCTAGTGTTTCTAAGAACCATGGATGGAAGTAAGATTTAGAATGCCGGTTGCTTGTCCTAGCCTCACTAGGCAAGTCGGCAAAAAAAGATGATTGAGTATCACCTCTAGAGCTTTGTATTTTTTGAATAGAATATATTGCAAATAGAAAGTCTAATTTTGGCGCAGAGGACAGGTGCTTCAGAAGTCGCTTTAAATTACGGCGCTTGTCGGTTACGGACGACAGCCGGGTAACTTCCCTGCCTCTCATGCCTTTCCTTTCAAGTTAGGCAGGCGACATTTCAGTCGCCTGCCTAAGGCAAAGGATCTCAGCTGCACCCGCTCGTAGCGCCACACGTGTCGCACTTCTCGCAGGTCCCATTCCGCACCATCGTAAAGTTCTGGCACTCGGAGCAGGAATTGCCGGTGTAGCCTTGCAGCAGCGACTTGGCGCGGCGGTCGGCGGCGAGTTTCTTCGCTTCGGCCGCTTCATTGGCCGCGGCGTCGGTGAACAGTGCCGCCGTGGTGTCGGAAGCAGAGCCGGCCACTTCCTCGAAGGCGATGTCCTCGGCCAATTCCTTGGCCCGCTCCTCATAATCGCGCTTGTAGGCGATCGCCTCGTCGCTAGCCGGCTTCAGGGCCAGCACGTTGGAGCCGGAGAAAGCAGTCGGCGCCGAGCGGGCAGGGGCGCCGGCGCCGGCAAAGCCCTTCGGCTCGTTGCCGATTGCCCTCGACACCAGCTTCACCGGCGAACCGCGGGTCAGGCCCTTGGAGACGGCGTCGGTCTTGCCTTCGCTGATACCACGGCCGAGCGCGGTGTTGGAGAAGTCCGACTGGTCGACATGGGCGAGGTCGTTGCGGCCGAGATAGGAAATCGCCAGCTCACGGAACACATAGTCGAGGATCGACGTCGCGCTCTTGATGGCATCGTTGCCGATGACCATGCCGGCCGGCTCGAACTTGGTGAAGGTGAAGGCGTGCACGTATTCGTCGAGCGGCACGCCGTACTGCAGGCCGAGCGAAATCGCGATGGCGAAGTTGTTGAGAAGGCCACGCAGCGTGGCGCCTTCCTTGTTCATGTCGATGAAGATCTCGCCGAGGCGGCCATCATCATATTCGCCGGTGCGCAGGAAGATGGTGTTGCCGCCGATCTTGGCCTTCTGCGTATAACCCTTGCGGCGGCCGGGCAGCTTTTCCTGCTCGCGCGACACGCGTTCGATGATGCGCTCGACGATCCGCTCGGTGATCTGCGCCGCGCGCGCCGCGGCCGGGGCCGCGATCAGCTGTTCGACCGCATCGTCCTCATCCTCCTCGCCATCGGCGAGCAGCGAGGCATTGAGCGGCTGCGACAGTTTCGAGCCGTCGCGGTAGAGTGCGTTGGCCTTCAGCGCCAGCTTCCACGACAGCATGTAGGCGCCCTTGGCGTCCTCCACCGTCGCATCGTTGGGCATGTTGATGGTCTTGGAGATGGCGCCCGAGATGAAAGGCTGCGCCGCCGCCATCATCTGGATGTGGCTGTTGATCGACAGCGAGCGCTTGCCGATCTTGCCGCAGGGGCTGGCGCAATCGAACACGGCGAGGTGTTCGGCCTTGAGGAAAGGCGCGCCTTCCAGCGTCATGGCACCGCAGACATGGATGTTGGCGGCCTCGATGTCCTTCCTGGAAAAGCCCATCGCCGGCAGCATCTCGAACGAGAAGTCGTTGAGCTGCTCGTCGGTGAAGCCAAAGGTCTCCTTCACCCAGTCGGCGCCGAGCGTCCACTGGTTGAAGACGAACTTGATGTCGAAGGCCGACTTCAGCGCCGCATTGAGCGCGGCGATCTTCTCGTCGCTGAACCCCTTGGCCTTGAGCGAGCCGGGATTGATGCCGGGCGCCTGGTTGAGGTTGCCGTGGCCGACGGCGTAAGCCTCGATCTCGGCGATCTGGCTCTCGGAATAGCCGAGCGTGCGCAGCGCTTCCGGCACGGCGCGGTTGATGATCTTGAAATAGCCGCCGCCGGCGAGCTTCTTGAACTTCACCAGCGCGAAGTCGGGCTCGATGCCGGTGGTGTCGCAATCCATGACCAGGCCGATCGTGCCGGTCGGCGCGATCACGGTTGCCTGCGCATTGCGGTAGCCATGCTCCTCGCCAAGCTCGATGGCGCGGTCCCAGGCGGCTTTCGCATGCTCGGCCAGCGCCTGCTGCTTGAGGTCGGAGGCGACCAGCGGCACCGGGTTGACGGCAAGCTTCTCGTAGCCGTCCTTGTCGCCATAGGCGGCGCGGCGATGGTTGCGCATGACGCGCAGCATGTTCTGGGCGTTGCGGTCATAGTCCGGGAAGGCGCCGAGTTCGGAGGCCATTTCCGCCGAGGTGGCGTAGGCGACGCCGGTCATGATGGCGGTGAGTGCTGCGCAGATGGCGCGGCCCTCGTCGGAATCATAGGGAATGCCCGAGGTCATCAGCAGGCCGCCAATGTTGGCGTAGCCGAGGCCGAGCGTGCGGTATTCGTAGGAGAGTTTGGCGATCTCCTTCGACGGGAACTGCGCCATCATGACCGAGATTTCGAGAACGATGGTCCACAGCCGCACGGTGTGCTCGTAAGCGGCGATATCGATCGTGCCGTCGGCATTGCGGTAGGGCAGCAGGTTGATCGAGGCGAGGTTGCAGGCCGTGTCGTCGAGGAACATGTATTCCGAGCACGGGTTGGAGGCCCGGATCGCACCGGCCGAAGCGCAAGTGTGCCAGTCGTTCATCGTCGTGTTGAAATGCAGGCCCGGATCCGCCGACGCCCAGGCGGCGTAGCCGATCTTTTCCCAGAGATCCCTGGCCTTCAGCGTCTTCAGCACCTTGCCGTCCTTGCGGGCGGTCAGGTGCCAGTCGGCGTCGTCCTCGACTGCGCGCAGGAAATTGTCCTTCAGCGACACCGAATTGTTGGAGTTCTGGCCCGAAACCGTCAGATAGGCATCCGAATCCCAGTCGGTGTCGTAGGTCTTGAACGACATCGAGGTGTAGCCTTGCTTGGCGAACTGGATGACGCGATAGATGTAGTTCTCCGGCACGGCCGACTTCTTGGCCGCCTTGATCTCGCGCTTCAGCGCCGTGTTGATGGCCGGATCGAAGCAGTCGTCGTCATGGCCTTCGCAATTAACGCAGGCCTTCATGATGGCTTCGAGATGCTTCTTGACGATCTTGGAGCCGGTCACCAGCGAGGCGACCTTCTGCTCTTCATTGACCTTCCAGTCGATGAATTCCTCGATATCGGGGTGGTCGGCGTCGACGATGACCATTTTCGCCGCACGGCGAGTCGTGCCGCCCGACTTGATGGCGCCCGCCGCACGGTCGCCGATCTTGAGGAAGCTCATCAGGCCGGACGAACGGCCGCCGCCAGACAGCTTTTCGCCTTCGCCGCGCAGCAGCGAGAAGTTCGAGCCGGTGCCGGAGCCGTATTTGAACAGGCGCGCTTCACGCACCCACAGATCCATGATGCCGCCCTCGTTGACGAGGTCGTCCTGCACGCCCTGGATGAAGCAGGCATGCGGTTGCGGATGCTCGTAGGAGGATTTCGACTTGGTCAGCTTGCCGGTGAAGGGGTCGACATAGAAGTGGCCCTGGCTCGGACCGTCGATGCCGTAGGCCCAGTGCAGGCCGGTGTTGAACCATTGCGGCGAGTTCGGCGCGACGCGCTGCGTGGCCAGCATATAGGCGAGCTCGTCGCGGAAGGTGCGCGCGTCTTCCTCCGACTTGAAGTAGCCGCCCTTGTAGCCCCAATAGGTCCAGGTGCCGGCGAGACGGTCAAAAACCTGGCGGGCGTCGATCTCGGAGCCGTAGCGCTCGGCTTCCGGCAGCTTGGCAAGTTCGGCTTCATCGGCAACGGAGCGCCACAGGAAGGAGGGGACGTCGTTCTCCTCGACCTTCTTCAGCCGCGCGGGGACACCGGCCTTGCGGAAATACTTCTGCGCCAGAATGTCGGCGGCGACCTGGGAGAACTGCGCCGGCACATCGATATTGTCCAAGCGGAACACCACCGAGCCATCCGGATTCTTGATCTCGGAAAGTGCCTTGCGGAATTCGATCTCCGCATAAGCAGATTGCCCTGGCTTGGTGAAGCGACGCTCGATGCGCATTGGTCCGGTCCCTTTTGTCTATATATAGCGCTTTCGTCAGGGGATTTCTGCCCCCTAATGCGAAACACGCATGTCCGCCGTCCGCCGGCGTTCGAAAACGGCCGGCTCTCCATTTCGCGGTTCCCGCCGGCCTCTGTTGGTCGAGCTCCTTGCGAAGCTTTTGCCCAACGCGCCAACGAACCCCGCGGGTCCCTCAAATCTGAATTTTTTCGAGTCCCTCACCTGAGGGAAATTCACACTATCTAGCGTCGAACCTACCTGCAAACACTAAATATAGTATTAACAGACAATTTATTCCAGTCCGACAATTCTCCCTTTCGTCGCCCCACCACCCCACAATCCCAACGCTTCCGCCGGCCTCGTAAACAGGCGGAAATGCGGGAAAAAACGCACATAATCCGGGAAAAAGACCGGGCTCAGAACTTTCCGGTCGCACTCTCAACAGGAGCGCATGGCCTATAAAAGGCGACTCGTTTTGCGCCGTCAAGGATTCGTTTGCGTAGCTTTTGTGACCCCAACATCTTGTGTGTCACACATGTGGATAACGGGGATAGAAATGCGCCGCTGCGATTGCCAATTGCAGCGGCGGGTTCGCGCGCCGTTGACGCTTCAGCAGGCGCCTGTCCGAGGTCAATCTGGGTGGCAGCGAAGCTTGTCAGGCCGATTAGCCAGATATCAGCCGTAATGCAGCTTCGGCTTCGGCTCGGTGCCGGTGAACTGCACACCGACCCGATCGTTGCGGCGCCAGCGGACCTCGCAGCGATAGGCGACGCCGTCGAGCGGCACATAAAGCAGGAAACGATCGGGAACCCGCGCCTCGAGCGGTACTTTCAATTCGGCGCCCCCGGCATGCTGGTTGCGTAGCGTAACGGCGATTTCCGAGTTCTGAATCCCGGTAATAACGGAACCGCCCTTGAGCACGCGCGGACGGTGCTCTCGCTTGGAGGCGTCGGTATCTTGCTTAAGTGGGTCTACGGAGTTCGCCATCGATCAATCGCTAGATTGACCGATTCTTAGCGAAGAAAAATTAGCAAACCATTCATGCGGCACATCACATGGTTGTGAATCCGCGCTGCAAGATGTCGCTTAGGAGAATCTGCGTGGGTCGGCACAGAAATAGGCGATGATCTGGCAAAGATCCGGTTCATTGACCATGCGCACCGCTTCGCTGGAACTGACCCATTTGCGGGTGCGGGAGTGCTTTTCCTTCCAGCGGTCGGCGATCTTGTCGACGTGCAGCGGAAACACCAGCACCTCGCAAGGCACTTCTTCGCCGGAAGCCAGCACCTTGGCGTAGAAGTAACGGCCGGCTTCGAGATGGGAGACGCTTCCGCGCAATCCGGCTTCCTCGCCGGCTTCGCGCGCCGCCGCCTCGCAGAGCGGCTCCTTGGCTTCCGGCCAACCCTTCGGCAACACCCAGCGACCGGTATCACGGCTGGTGATCAGCATGATCTCGACACCATTCCCGGTATCGCGCCAGGGCAGGGCGGCAACCTGCAGACGGCACGGCGCGGTGCCGAAGAGTCGCCGGACCCTTTCGGCCAGATGGTTGTGCGTCGTTGGCCTTGTCAACATCGGAGAAGCTAGCCCCAGCCTCCAGAATCGTTTGCCGCCTTACGAATCTTACGGCTAATTGTGACCAATAAAAGTAAAAACTTTGATCAGGCTGGCCGATTTCCGCCAACAAGGGTCGATTTCACATGATATCCTGCCCCGCGAGCCCGCCCGCGGAAGCAAATATTGTCATCGGTGACGGCTTAACTGGAAAAAACGGCGTGTTGCGAATCAGCCGGCGTGGTCGTCGGCGATCGGCTTCTGATAGGTGAAGCCCATGTCCCAGGGGAAATAGATCCAGGTGTCCTGGCTGACCTCGGTGACGAAAGTGTCGACCAGCGGGCGGCCCTTCGGCTTGGCGTAGACGGTGGCGAAATGCGCCTTGGGCATCATCGCGCGCACGATGCCGGCGGTCTTGCCGGTGTCGGTCAGGTCGTCGATGATCAGCACGCCGGCGCCGTCGTCGGCGAGCAGCGCGGGCGTGATTTCCTTCAGCACCTGCAACTGCCCCTGGCTGGTGTAGTCGTGGTAGGAGGCGACGCAGACCGTCTCGATGACACGGATGCCGAGCTCGCGCGCGATGATCGCCGCCGGAACCAGTCCGCCGCGGGTGATGCAGACGATCGCTCTCCATTGACCCTTGTTGGCGCCCGAAAGCCGCCAGGAAAGCGCGCGGGCGTCACGATGAAACTGGTCCCAGGAGACCGGGAAGGCTTTTTCGGGAAGGGACATTTTTCGCGCACTCCGCAGCACGCGAAGGCCGCGTGCAAGAAAACAGGGGAATGCGCGCGGAATTAACTGGAAAACCTTGGGCTTGGCAAGGGTGGCCGGCCGCGATGGCTGTGGACTTATCGCGACAGGAAGGCCGCCACCTGTGCCGTGCGCAGCACCGTGCGCGTCACCCCGCCGAACAGCAGCTGGCGCAGCCAGGAATGGCTGTAGGCACCAAGCACCAGGAGATCGGCGCCGCTCTCGGCGACCCGGTTCTGGATCATGTCGTCGACCGAGGTGCCGCCAGATTGCTGCACCGAGACGCTGACATTGGCGCCGTGGCGCGACAGCGCCGCTGCGATTTCGGCGCCGGCGGCTTCCGGGCTTTCCTCGAGCGTGTCGGGCGGATCGATGACCAATATGTCGGTTTTCTCGGCCTCGATGATGAAGGGCAGGGCGTCGAAGGCGGCACGCGCGGCCTCCTTGCTGCCGTTCCAGGCGAGCAGCACACGCTTGAAAGTGGTGACCAGCGGACCCGCGCTCGGCACCACCAGCACCGGGCGGCCGGCATCATAGACCAGCGTGTCGACATCGGCGCTCGGGTCGCCGCCGGTCTCACGCTGGGCGGCGATGATCAGATCGGCGGCACGCACGTTCGAAATCCCGGTCAGCGCGCTGTCGCCGGAAAAGCTCTCCAGGCTGCGCCACTCGAAGGAGAGGCCGGAATCCTCGATGCGCCGGAGAAAGACGGCCTGCAGCTTGTCGGCCCGCTCCCGGTTCATGTCGGCCGACACCTGCAGGAACTCGGTGTCCGGGAAACCGGTCGCCGAAGTGTAGGGCACCGGAAGCGCCTCGGCATGGATGCCGATCAGATGGCTCTCGAAGCGGCTGGCGAGTGGAATGGCGCAGTCGAGCACGCGCTCGGCGTCCTGCTCGTTCTGCAGAATGGCAACGATGGTCTTGAAGCGCATGGTGATCCCTCAATCTGGTGAGCCTTGGAGCTCACGTGCAGGAAAACGCCGCGGCGCCGTGCTTGGTTCCGGCCTGAACCGGCTCAACTCGCCTTGGCGGCGAAACCCGCCACCATCGCCTCGACATCGGCGCGCGCGGCGTCAAGCGCCTCCTGGCTGCGGGCGCGAACGACCAGTTCGGTCCAGAACTTGCCGTCGCCATATTTCGGATAGGAGCCGATGATCGTGTCCGGATGCGCCTTCTGGATCTCGCCCAATGGTCCGCCGACTAGGCCTTCGCCGAACGGACAGTGCACCGTCGCCGACAGCATCTTCGTGCCGGTCTTCAGCGTCGGCACGACATTGTCGAGCATGGCCTGGAAAATCGAGGGCACGCCGGCCATGACATGGACGTTGCCGATGCGAAAACCGGGCGCCACGGATACCGGGTTGTCGATATGGTCGGCGCCGCGCGGCATCCGCGCCATGCGCTTGCGCGCCTCGGTGTATTCGATGCCGCGCGCCGCATAGCTTGCCTCCAGCAGCGCATAGGCCTTGGCGTCGTATTCGCAGGGCACGCCGAACGCCTTGGCAATCGAATCGGCGGTGATGTCGTCATGGGTCGGGCCGATGCCGCCGGTGGTGAACACATAGCTGTAGCGCGCACGCACCGCATTCACCGCAGCTATGATCTCGTCTTCCTCGTCGGGAACGATGCGCACTTCCTTCAGGTCGATGCCGACGGCGGTCATGATGTCGGCGAGGTGGCCGATGTTCTTGTCCTTGGTGCGGCCGGACAGAATCTCATCGCCGATGACAAGCATGGCGGCGGTAACGATTTCAGGCATGGAAGGCTCCGGCAGGACGGGGTCGCCTCAGATAGCGCGGCGCGTGGCTGTCGGCAATGCCGCGCGGGCGGCGAACGTTCCGTGCCTGGATACGCCCGTTTGCGAGGTTGCAGCGCAACCGGATGCGGGTAAGCTCGAACCGGTTCTGGTCCGGGTGAACAATGCTGATATCGATCCTGTCGTGGCTGCTGGCCCTGTTGTTGCTGCTGGCGGTCCTGGGGATCGCCTCTCTGATGCTGGCGACATTGTGGATCGCGGCCAAGGCGCAGAGACTGGTGCCGCCGGTCGGAAAATTCGTCGAGATCGACGGCAACCGCATCCACTATGTCGACGTGGGCGAGGGCAGGCCGATCGTCTTCCTGCACGGGCTTGGTGCGCAACTCCATCACTTCCGGCACACTTTGTTCGGGCATTTCGGCCCGGGCTACCGGCTGATCGCGCTCGATCGTCCGGGATCGGGCTATTCGGTGCGGGCGAACGGTGCTACCGGCCGGTTGCCCGAACAGGCGGAATTGGTGCGCCGCTTCATCGAAAAACTGGGGCTGGAAAGGCCGCTGGTGGTGGGCCACTCGCTGGGTGGCGCCATCACGCTGACCCTCGCCGTGGAGCATCCCGAGGCGATTTCGGGCGTCGCCTTGCTGGCGCCGTTGACGCATCTGGAAACCAGGACACGCCTGCGGTTTGACCTACTCTACATTCCCTCACGCCTGCAGCGCTGGATCATGGCCTACACCGTGGCGATACCCCTGAGCCTGCGCTATGCGCGGCCGACAATGGAATTCATCTTCACGCCGCAGGCTTTTCCGACGGACTACATGGTTGACGGCGGCGGCTGGCTTGGGCTGCGGCCTGCCCATTTCCAGGCGACATCGGCCGACGTCGTGGCCGTGGAACAAGATCTCGGCCGCATCGAGCTGCGCTATGGCGAGATTGCCATGCCGGTCGGCATCCTGTTTGGAACCGCCGACCGCGTCATCGACATCCGCACCCATGGCGAGCCGATGCAAGACAAGATCGCGGGACTCGATTTCGAGCCCGTCGACGGCGTCGGCCATATGCCGCAGTTCGTCGAGCCCAGGTGGGTGATCGATTTCATCGAGCGGATTGCCGCCCGCGCGTTTGCATCACCACAGCCTCACGACAATTTCAATGAACCAACCGGCTGACTGCCGGGTTTACCCCGTGTCGCACCCAAGGCGACCAAGACACGGAGCAATTCAATGTACAGGAAACTTCTCGCAGCATCGGTTCTGACAATCGGTCTCGCCACATCGGCGATGGCACAATCGTCGGACGGTACCTATTCCAATCATCAAGATTGGCTTCATCACAACTGGCTCTGGGGCAACGAGGATTCCTCGGGCGTTGACCAGAACACGACGGGCAGCATCAAAGGCGACACCGTTGGCGGTCCTGGTGGCCCGGCAGGACCTTGTGCCTATAACTCAGCCGGTCCTGATGCGAACCATCAGGGAAATGTCAACGACCAGTATTGCGGTAAATAGTCGACCGCGAGGGCTCGCAACCGGCCACGAGACGTCTCTCTCTCCAGACGTCCGTGGCCTGCGGCCTTCTTAGAGCAATTCCAAGAAAAAGTGTGTGCGGTTTTCCCAAGGGCAAAGCGCATAGCGCTTTGCCCTTGGGAATTGCGTTAAAACAAAGAGTTAGAGCAGTTCGCCGTTTCCGTGAAACGGTGAAAATGATCTAGCGGTAAAATTAGTCGGAGACCTCGGTCTGCGGCCGGTCCCTGCCATCGGCCAGTTCCTCGTGCCACTTGCCGTCGGCATCCTCATACTGGATACCGTCCGTCGCGCCTGCCACCTGCTGCTCGGCCGACGCGATCTCGGCGGCGCGCAACGCGTCCTGATGGGTGGGAAACGTTTCCGAGAAGGTCGTACCGACCTTGTAGGCCCAGCCGCCGTCATGCTCGACGATCTTGTAAGTCAGCTTCGCCATAAAAACCTCCGGTTGAAAGGTCCGCCTGCTCAATGCAGCCGGTCGTCGGAAAGCTTGTCGTCTGGCACCAGTACTTCCGATTCCCTGGCGGCCTCGATCAATGCCCGTCGCGCTTCCGCTGTCGAACGATAACCTTCCAGCACTTTGAGGCAAGTGTCGAGGGCATCACGATGGCGCGGGCCGCGATTGAGCGGCCACACCGTCATCAGACACTCCGCCGCTTCCTGGGCGCTGCGGATATGGCGATATTTACCGACATGGCCGAGTTCGACCACCACCGGCGCTTCAAAGGGTTTGTTGTCCATCATGGCCGCAACGCAAAACAGCCAATTTGGTTGCAAAAGTGGCGCGGAACCTGCGCCCAAAAGTCGCGTCGCGTTTGCGACGCGCTCTAGGTCTTTGTTTGATGCATGTCGTCGTCTCAAAACCGGGACCCGCTTTTGGGTGACATGCATCGGTGTCTCAGTAGTCGCAATCGTTGCGCAGCCAGCGTGCGTTCGCCCAGCCGGTCGTGCCGCCGATTTCGACCTGGTACCAGTTGCCGCGCCGGTCGAAGATTTCGACGTGATCGCCGTTGAACAACTGGCCGATCATCCGCGATGACGAATTCGGCCGTGTCCGCACGGCGAGAAAGCCGCTGCCGGTGGCCAGATTGTAGCGGCCGGACAGGCCGTGCACCGTCCCCTCGCAATATTGCGCGACGCTCGGCGTCGACGTACCGAGCCAAAACCCGGCCACGGCCACAATAGCTGCAGCCGGCAAGAATGCCCTGAACGACATGATTTCCTCCCAAGCCCGGCCGCGCCCGCCGCAGCCTCACCCAAGGTAACAGTTTGCGGCCGGAATTGAAGCGGGCGTCTGCAAATCGGCTAGGCTGCATCGGGAGGCCCCGATATCAAGAGAATGGCCGATCAGCCGGCCGCCTTCATCCAGTGCTCCATCGTCGTCACCGAGCGGGCGAGCTGTGGCGCCGGATGGATCTTTTCGCTGAATGTGGCGGCTGCGCGCCAGCCCCAGCGGGGATCGGCAAGGAAGGCACGCGCCAGCGCCACCATGTCGGCGCGGCCTTCCGCGATAACAGCCTCGGCCTGCTTGGGATCGTCGATCAGGCCGACCGCGCGGGTCGGGATGCCGGCGCCCTTGCGCACGGCTTCCGCCAGATGCACCTGATAGCCGGGGCCGGTGGGCAGTTTCTGCAAAGGCGAATTGCCGCCGCTGGAGCAGCAGAGATAGGCGACGCCTTCGGCCTTCAAAGCTTTCGCCACCTCGATCGCGTCCTCGACGTCGAAGCCGCCGTCGACCCAGTCCTTCACCGACAGCCGCGTGCCGAGCATCAGCTTCGGCACCGCTTTCTTCACCGCTTTGGCGATTTCGACGACAAGACGCATCCGGTTTTCCAGCGAGCCGCCCCAGCGGTCCGTACGCTGGTTGGACAGTGGCGACAGGAACTGGAAGATCAGGTAGCCGTGCGCTGCGTGCAGTTCGATGAAATCGAAGCCGGCGCGTTCGGCCCGCCTTGCGGCTTCGGCGAACCGTTCGATAACCTGCAGGATTTCTTCCTCATTGAGCGCGCGCGGCACGTTCCAGCCGGTGTCGTAGGCGACGGCCGAGGCCGAGACGGTCTGCCAGGGGTCTTCGTTTGGCTGCAATGGCCCGCCGCCCTCCCAAGGCTTGCGGTTCGAGGCCTTGCGGCCGGCATGCGCCAGCTGCGTGCCGAATTTCGTGTCCGGCGCGGCGACGCGTCGTGCCGCGTCCAGTGTGCGGCGTGCAGCGGCTTCGTTGTCGTCGGAGTAAAGCCCGAGGCAGCCATGGGTGATGCGCCCGCGCCGCTCGACATCGGTCATCTCCACCGTGACCATGCCGGCGCCGGACATGGCCAGGTTCATCCAGTGGTAAAGATGCCAGTCGCTGGCGCAGCCGTCCTCGGCGGAATACTGGCACATCGGCGCCACGGCGATGCGGTTGGGGAAGGTGAGGCCGTCGAGGGTGATCGGCTGGAAAAGCGATGCGGTCATGAACAGGGCTCCGGGGAGAGGGAACGCGTTATCTAGGTGATGGATATCTTGCATACCACACACGAGAGAGTGAAACGCTTGCTGGACCAATCGCTGCCCCAATTGCGCCGGCGCCGGTTCGCGGCTACGCCTGCGCCCGGCGGCAAATATCGAGGTGCCCAATGGAAGATCGTATTCGTATCCGTTCGGAAGAGGTTCTTTCAGACGACTGGGCGGTGCTGAAAAAGACCGTGCTCGACTATCGCCGGCGCGACGGGCAGTGGGAGACGCAGATCCGCCAGACCTATGATCGGGGCGACGGCGCGGTGATCCTGCCCTACGACCCCCAGCGTTCGACGGTGCTCCTGGTGCGCCAGTTCCGCTATCCTGCCTACGTCACGGGCCACCGCGAACCGCTGATCGAGGCTTGTGCCGGGCTGCTCGACGAAAACGATCCCGAGACCGCCATCCGCAAGGAAGCCGAGGAAGAACTCGGCTACCGGTTGAAGGATATTGAGCGGCTGTTTTCGCCTTACATGAGCCCGGGCAGCGTCACCGAGCGGCTGTGGTTCTTCGTTGCCCGCTATTCGCCCGCCGACCGCATCTCGGCCGGCGGCGGCGCGCCGGAAGAGGGCGAGGACATCGAGGTCCTGGAAATGCCGCTCGACGAAGCGCTGGCCGGCATCGCCGCCGGCCGCATCGTCGATGCGAAGACCATCATTTTGATCCAGCATCTGAAATTGCACCCGATGAAGGCCTAATCTCTCGAGGCTCGCCGGGCATTTGCCTTACGGCTGCGGACAGGCCGGCACGTCCATTTCGCGGATGAAGTTGCGCAAGGCCTCCATGTCTCGGGACAGAGGCCGATCATCGGAATAGTGCGCGATTTTCTCCCGCACCCTTTGGTAGATGGCATCGGTACCGGGCGCGCGTGCACCTCGCGCAGCCAGAAAATCATGGGCCTGCGCGGCTGCCATGAGTTCGATCGCCAGAATGTATTCGGCGTTGTCGATAACCGCCAGCAGCTTGTTGGCGGCGACGGTTGGATGAGCCAGAAAATCCTCTTGCAGGCCGGATGTGACGCCGCCGTCGGTCGCCGCCGGCGCGGCCAAACGCCGATTGACGTTACTGAGCGATGTGGCTGTGTATTGGGCGATCATGAAGCCGGAATTGGCGCCGTCCTCATCGGCAAGGAAGGCCGGCAAATTGTTGACAAGTGGATTGACGAGACGATCGATCCGACGCTCGCTCATTCCAGCCACCTGCGCCAAAGCGATGGTCAGGCCGTCGGCGGCCTGACCGAGGGCGGGCGCTACCGCATGCGCCTCTGAAACAACCTGAGGATCGTTCAAGGACCCGAATACCGCCGGATTGTCGGTGACGGCAGCCAATTCGCGGTCGACCAGCTCGGCGGACCGGTCCAGCACCTCCCGGGCGGCGCCATGAACATGCGGCACGGCTCGAAGACTGAGTGCGTCCTGCGTGCGGCTGCCGTGGGCGAGCGCAATAAGTTCGCTGCCATGAAGCCAGCCACGCAGCGATTTGCCCACCTCCTGAATGCCGGGTGAGGGCCTCATCGCCAGGATTTGTTCGCCAAAGGCCGGCATTTGCGCGCCGGCGGCTTCAAGAGTCAAAGCCGCCGCGGCGTCAGCCCATCCCAGCAAACGCTCCGCGCGCAGCACGGCGATGCTTGTCAGTCCGGTTGCGCAGGCTGTGCCATTGACGAGGCTCAAGCCTTCCTTGGCGCCAAGCTCCAAGGGCTCCAGACCCATTTCAGCCAGGGCCTCGAGCCCGCTCATCGAGCGGCCTGCCACGGTTGCGCTGCCTTCGCCGATCAGGACCAGTGCTACATGCGCGTTGTGTGTCAAATACCCGGCCGATCCCCGGGACGGCACATCGGGAACGCAATCGCGCTCGATAAAGGTGAGCAAATTACGAACGATCGCAGGGCTGACGCCCGAATGGCCATGCGCGAAATTCGCCACTTGAGCGGCAATGATGGCGCGCACGCCGCGTCTCGGCACGAGGTCACCGACGCCGCACGCGTGACTGCGAATGATATTGCGCGACAGTTTCTTTTGCAGGGCAGGCGCCACGACCTTGCTTGCCAAGGCGCCGACCCCGGTGTTGACGCCATAGGCGCGAATGCCTTTTTCGACGATCGCCGCCACGATCTGATGCGCAAAAGCGATCTTCTCCCACGCCGCCTGGCTAAGCGCCAAGGGCTCGCCTTCGCTTACGCGCGCTATATCGCGCCAGCTGGCGTTTCTATCTATCGTTATTGTCATTGCCCGTTCCGAAATAGCTTTGCGAATGCGCGGGCGCTGTTGGCTCGCCCGAAAGGCGGCGTGAGACCCTGCTTCGGCTCCTTACCGCACAATCGCGGGCATAATGGCGATGGAATTGCCGACTGATGCGACTGCAGCGACGTCCTCGGCAATAAAAGACATGCCGCCTGCGATCCGACGCTGGAAATCCGGCGCCCCGTTTGAAGTTACTTTCGAGGGTGATCTCGAAGACCTATGGGACTGGCAGCCCACGGCATATGCGGCTATCCCGTGCGGGCAGTTTGACGGAGAGACCTGGCGCCGAGGGTCGCTACGATCCCATGGAGGCCAAAGACGCTTCTGTATATTAGCAATAAACAATATATTAATAGCTATAATGCAGCCTTGGCACAGGGACGGAAATACCGCCCATCGACGTTCCGACAAGCGCCCTGGAGCGCCGGAACGTTTGACCAATGCGGAGCAAAACGCATGAGTGTCGGAGCCGCTCTCGAGCAATTGCTGCGGCTGATTTATCGCCGAGCCATGAAATTGGCGATGCTGCCGGAGGATGAAAGGGATTCCCACTACGATCACATCCGCCTGTCATGTTGCGCGGCCGCCGAGCACATCGGGCAAGATCCCGACAGGGCAGCCATCACGGCAAACGATATGGTCGAGTTTATTCGCGCGCTGGTCGGAATCATTGAGATGGGCTCTGCACCAGACCATGAGCCAGGTGCCGATCAGCGGCCGCCGGTACCACATTTAGGCGGCCAAGGGACTGGGACGACGCGCATCTAGCAGACAGGGAAGAACGCCACCGTTGGCAGTGGCAACGAGGCGGCTATCGCTGGCGCTGTACGATGTAGCTGCTGGTGCTGGCATCGGCGCCGAGGCCGCGAGTAACCAAAACCGTTGTGTAACCGATCGGCAGGGAGCCCGTGTTGGTCGCATCGACCGGACGGCATCGCCCGATGGTTTCGCCGTTTGGGGAGCTTGCGAGCTTGTCTTTCAGCGAAGCCATGCACAGATCGAGCGACGCGTAGATTGCGGGCTCCATCTCGACGGGTTTGCAGACGGAGGCCTCGCCAGGGGTGCACGAGAGCAAAACCATCATCGCCGCGGTTGCCGGATCCATTCTGAAATCTCCGTCGTTTCGACGGACCTCAACGTGGAAATGCCGCCTTTGTTTCGCTTCCGCTAAGAAATCAATTCGGATGGCCGTTTGCGGGACGGCTATCCAGCCAGGCTTCTGCAAGGTGGTGGCCAGCGCCAGTCAGCCAAACTCTGCTTTGATTTCAATCTGGTGCGGACGACGGGAATCGAACCCGTACGATCAGAGATCGAGGGATTTTAAGTCCCTTGCGTCTACCAATTCCGCCACGTCCGCAGATCAGCCCTTTTCAGATGCCTGACACAGCCCGTCAAGTCGTGTTCTTGAGCTATCCGAACGCACCCCAGAGGACGGCACTTGGCGATACTGGCGTGATCGCGGAATTCAGTGCGCCGCGCGCAATGCGTAGGGTGTTTGCACGGCGGACTTGATCCGCCGAGGCCGGCGTCTACCAGGCCCAACCCATTCCCCCGCCCACTGGGGGCGCCGGCCGCCCCTCTCATCGAAATTGTTGGTCACGTCACATCAGTCGCTCGCCGATCGCTGTCGGTGGCGCTCAGAACTTGTAGCTGAGATTGATGCCGACGGTGTTCAGCTTCGCATCCTGGTCGCGGCCGACGAAATCGGTGGACCCGTCATAGTGCTCGGAGCCGAAATCGTAATAGCGATACTGCGCGCCGACGACGAACTTGTCGGTCAGCGCATAGTCGACGCCGGCGCCCACCGTCCAGCCGACATTCGTTCGTGTCTCGGAGAAGGCGGAACCCGCCGATTGCGAGGTCTCGATACCGGCGAAGGCGACGCCGCCCATGCCGTAGACCAGCACACGATCCATCGCATATCCGGCCTTGGCATTGATAGACCCGAACCATTTGATGTCGGTGCCAACGACATTTCCGGGCCCGCCGAGTTCCGCCGTGCCGCTGATCGAGGAATAGTTGAGGTCGGCCTCTGCGCCGATCACCGCCTGGTCGAACTGCCACAGCCCCGCCACGTGCCCGCCGACGAAACCGCCGTCTATGTCGGGCGAGACGGAAAACGGTTCGCCTTCCGTTCCTGAGATGTCGGACTGGCCCCAGCCATATCCTGCCTGCAGGCCGGCATAGTATCCTGTCCAGTCGAAGCCGGGCGCGGTCATCGGAACATCGACCGTCGGGTCGGCTGCCAAAGCCGGCACGGACAGGACGGCAAGAAGACCGGCACTTGCGACCACAAGCCGATACATCGAACTCCCCGAGCGAAGAGTCGGAAAATCTTGGGAGCCAAGGTAGACCGTTTTGCGACGAAACGGAAACCTGTTTCTGGCTGCGGCCGTGCGCCGCTCGCCGAACGGCGGCCTGCAAGGCGACGACAGCTGACATTGCCGGGCTCATGCCAGCGTGCAAGATGAGCGTCTTGCAGGGAAAATCGTGATGAACAGCCCGGCTCGTCTCATCGCTGCAATAGCCGTCATGCTGCTCGCCTGCGGCCTCGCCATGGCCGAGCCATTGACGCTCGCCATCGCCAAGGCCGCGGTTGTTTCCGATCAAGCGTCCGGGCAGATGGTGCTCAGCCTCAAGATGACAGCGGACAGCGCAAAGGCGTTCGCCGACTTCACCAAGGCGAATGTCGGCAAGGTGGTCGATCTCAGCGTCGAAGGTGCCGTGGTGGCCTCGCCGCGCCTGGTTGAGCCCATTCTCGGCGGCGAGGTGATGCTCAACGGCGCCTTCGCCCCAGGCGAACTTCGGCACTTTGCGGAACGGATTTCAGCCGGCGGTGCGAAAGTCACGGTCGAGGTCAAGGCTGAACAGCCTTCGTGACGGCTGGCTAGGCCTCACCGTTGTTTGGCGCTGGTCAAAACCAGGCAGGCTTGGCACAGTCGCGCAAACAGGAGTCTCTTCATGGCAAAGAAGCCGGCGGCGCATGCGACGAAACCAAAACCCTGGACCGAGATGGCGACGCATCTGGTCGACGTCGCCATGGGCCGCAAGCCAGCCGATCTCGTCATCCGCAACGGCCGCTGGGTGAACGTTCACTCCGGCGAGATCATCGCCGGCACCGATATCGCCATTGCCGGCGGCCGCTTCGCCTATTGCGGACCGAATGCCAGTCACGCCATCGGCCAGGGCACCAAGGTGGTCGACGCCGGCGGGCGCTACCTGGTGCCCGGCCTCTGCGACGCGCATATGCATGTCGAGAGCGGCATGGTGACGGTGACCGAATTCTGCCGCGCCGTCATTCCGCACGGCACCACGTCGATGTTCATCGATCCGCACGAGATCGCCAATGTGCTGGGCCTGCCGGGCGTGCGGCTGATGCATGACGAGGCGGTCGCGATGCCCATCAATGTGCATGTGCAGATGCCGTCCTGCGTGCCTTCGGCGCCCGGGCTGGAGCACGCGGGCGCCGAACTGACGGTTGCCGATGTCGAGGAAGCGATGACATGGGAAAACATCATCGGGCTCGGCGAAGTCATGAATTTCCCGGGCGTCGCCGCCAACGATCCGGTGATGTCGGGCGAGATCGCGGCGACGGTTCGTGCCGGTAAGACGGTTGGCGGGCACTATGCCTCGCGCGATCTTGGCCTGCCGTTCCACGGCTATGTTGCCGGTGGACCCGAGGACGACCATGAAGGCACACGCGCCGAGGACGCCATCGCCCGCGTGCGCCAGGGCATGAAGGCGATGCTGCGGCTGGGCTCGGCCTGGTACGATGTCGCCTCGCAGATCAAGGCGGTGACCGAGGGCGGCATCGATCCGCGCAACTTCATCCTGTGCACCGACGACAGCCATTCCGGCACGCTTGTGCATGAAGGCCACATGGACCGGGTGGTGCGCCATGCTATCCAACAGGGGCTGAAGCCGGTAACCGCGATCCAGATGGCGACGATCAACACCGCCCAGCATTTTCGGCTGGAACGCGAGATCGGTTCGATCGCGCCGGGGCGGCTGGGCGACCTGCTGATTGTCTCCGACCTCGCCGCAATGACCATTGACGAGGTCTATGCGCGCGGCGTCAGGCTGGCCAAGGGCGGCAAGCTCGACATCGACATTCCGGCCTATGACTATCCAAAGACGGCGAAGAACACCGTCAAGCTAGGCAAGAAGCTCAGGGCTGGCGATTTCGACATCACGGCTCCCAAGGGCGCCAACGAAGTGCGGGTGCGCGTCATCGGCGTCATCGAGAACCAGGCGCCGACACGGGCGCTGGAGGCCGACCTTCCGGTCGAGGACGGGCTGGTCGCCATGGATCGCCGCAACGACGTCTGCCAGATCGCGCTGGTCGAGCGGCACCGGGGCACGGGCGGCGTCACCAACGCCTTCGTTTCCGGTTTCGGCTACATGGGCGATTGCGCCATGGCGTCGAGCGTGGCGCATGACGCCCACCACATCATCTGCGTCGGCACCAACAAGCAAGACATGGCGCTGGCGGTCAACCGCCTGGGCGAAGTCGGCGGTGGCGTCGTGCTGTTCTCCAAGGGCAAGGAACTGGCCCTAGTCGAAATGCCGATCGCCGGGCTGATGTCGGACGAGCGCGCCGAGATCGTCGCCGCCAAGGCCGAGAAACTGACCGAAGCGATGCGCAAGATGGGCTGTTCCCTGAACAACGCCTACATGCAGCACTCGCTGCTGGCGCTGGTGGTCATTCCGGAACTGAGAATTTCCGATGTCGGGCTGATCGACGTGACGACGTTCCAGAAAGTCGATCTGTTCGTCTAGGGTTATCGATATTCGGATGATGTCGGCCTGCGAACGACATACGGCGAGGCAGCATGACCACGGCCAAAGGAACCTTTACGCGGCGCGAGCCGAAGCAGCAACGCTCGCGGCAGACCGTGGACTGCGTGCTCGATGCGGTCCAACTTGTGGTGAAGCGTCATGGGACCCGGGCCATCACCACCAATCGTATCGCGGAGGCCGCCGGCGTCAGCGTTGGGTCGCTTTATCAGTACTTCGCCGACAAGCGCGCGATCTTCAGCGCCCTTCATGACCGGCACGTCGACGATGTACGGCAGGTCATCGGGCAGACGACGGCTGCCTACGCCTCGGCTCCGCTGCAGGAATTCACGGGCGAACTCGTCCGAGGTCTGGTGAACGTGCACGTGGATGCTGCGGAACTGCACGACATTGTTTCGTCCGCCGTTCCGGATGGCGCTCTTGGCTTCAGGAACGCGCTGCATCACACGTTTGGGCGCGTGCTGTCACGCGCCGACCAAAAGCGATACAGCCTCGACGAGACCGAGCGAATGCTTTTTGTCCTTCCGCGCATGGTGGAATCCCTCGTGCACGGGGCTGTCCATCAGGTGCGCACCCTCTCGCGCGATGTCGTTAGGAGCGAGGCGATCCGTACCGTACAGGTCTACGTGAATTCTTTTTAGGGCACTGCACCGAAACACTACTGAAACGACGCGGCGTTCTCGGCGGCCCAGTGAGCGAACGGGATTGGTTCCCGCCCAGACGCGCTCCAGAATCAACGAGGCGCTGGGTTACCCGAGAGCCGATGTTTCCCGTCGCGCCGATGATGAGATGTCTCACTGGAGCTTGCTCCAGCCACGGATCACCTCGAATGCCATTCGCTTCTGGCCCGCCGGAGTGAAATGGAGACCGTCGTCCATGAGCAGGGCGGAAGGAGGAGGACTCCCTAGCGTTGAGAAGGCGTCGATAACCGGCCCGTCGCCCTCGCCGACGATGTTGGCTACTCGTGCTAAGTCTTCGTTGCGGAACCGAACCCCGAACCTGGCCAGGCCCCGATGGGCCGCTACCTGCGCTTCATTGACCGCAGGCGGCGTAATCCAAACGCAGTTCGCCGTGGTCTCTTTGGAAATGCGCTCCCGCAGTTCGGCAATGTTGCGCGCGGTCTCCTCATGATGGACGAGCGTCTTCGTGGGGTGCAGGCCCTGAGTGCGGGCGTCATTCGTGCCGACGAGGAAAAGTATCCAGTCGGGCCGGGAATTGATGACACCTGCGATCCGCACGAGACCGTGCGTGGTCGTCTCGCCTGCGACCGCGCTGATGGTCAACGAAATCCCGTCGGGACTGCGGCGCCTCGCCAGCATTTCCCCAAGAACGACCGCCCATGATTGAGGATCGGACGTTAAGCTGTCGCCGAACGCCACTACCTTGGCTCCTTTCCGCAGGGGAAGACGATCGACCATCGATGCCACGGCTGGGTCGGCAAGCAACGCGACGGCTGCTTCCGAAGCCTCCTTTTGCATGCGGCCGAGTTCGGTCGCGTAGACCTCAACGGGTAGGCCGAGGAGCCCGGCATGAGCTTCCCGGTTTAGGCTGGCGCCTCCGGGGAGGGAGGCCAAGGTCCTCTCGGGCTGGATGACCTTCAAAAGCCAGCGCACTTGCTCGTCCGACATGGGTTTCATCTCGCAGTTGGATCTGTTTGCAGAACGCGAAAAGTAGTCGCACGTCGGGGACGTCGCTACTCGCGTTTGCTGATCATTAAATTATTGTAATTGCTTCGAAATCTTGCGAGCCCCTGAGCCCTCATCAGGTTCAAGGACCGTCTGAGAAGACGTTCGGCACCGAGAGTCGGCATCCTCGTTCGCGCCGAATTGAGGAAGGGGGTTACGCCCAAAGCCGCCATTCAAAACAAGCCGAAATTCCTGCAAAGCAAATACTCGCGGAGCGGCTCAATTGCTCGGAAGACAAAGCCGTCAGGATATTTCACGGGCGACTAAGTATGTTCTGTTCCGGTTCTCGGAAGCGGCCCTCGCACGCGTTGGCGCTCACCCGCCGGTGACGATGGTCAGCACCTTGAACGGCGTGGTGATGACGACCTCGGCGACCGAACCGACGGCCTTGCCGAGCCCCTGGCCAAGATTGTTGAGCTGCGCCGGATCGGGTTCGTCCGAAGCCAGTCCGGCAGGGGTGCGCAGGCGGTCGCCGAGCAGCTGCACCAGGATCGGATTGTCGGCGAATTTCGCGTGGTTGAGGCCACCGTCGCCGCCCTTGGCCTTGGTCAGGTCGACCACGGACACGCCGTAGCTGGCGAGATCGGCCGCATTGCCATAGTCGCCGACACGCGGCTTGTCGCCGGAGATAAGTGAAGACAATTTTAGGGCTCGGTCATCGCCTGAAAGCAGCACGGCAAACGGCTTGTCCGGCTTGCCGTAACGCATCATCTGCTTCTTGAACACGTCGACATCGATGTCGGGCGAAGCCAGGACGACATAGCCGAGCTTGCCGCCGAGATCGCGGTCGCCGGTGATGGCGAGCTGGCGCAGCGCCTCCATGGTCAGCCAGGTTCCCATCGAATGGGCGATGATGTCGATGCTCTTGACCCGCGTCTTGGCGAGCATTCTGAGCGTCGCCTCGAGATCGTCGCGGGCGGCGTTGGCACTGTCCTTGTCGTAGATATAGCCCGTCGTCTTGGCGCTCGACGCCCAGGAAAACAGCACTGGTGTGCCCGGATATTTCGTGTCGTGGGCGATCTGCGTCAGCCGGTAGATGCCGTCGTCGAAGCCATTGTTGAAGCCATGCACGAAGACCAGCGCGCGGTCGCCGCGCATGGCGATGTCGGCGCCGACAGCCTTGGCGAATTGCGAGGCGTCGCCATAGTGGACGACATTGGTGGCGGTGAATTGCTTGGCCGGATTCGAGTTGGCCGGACCCTTGGCCCGCTCGATGGCGCCGACCTGGTGGACCTTCGGCACGGTGACGTCGACACGGGCGTAGCTGGTGGTCAACGAGCGATCGCCGTCAAATACCTGACGCGGATCCTTGGTCGCCAGCTGGCGGGTGGTGGCGACGAAAATTTCGTGCGTGGCCGCGATGTCGGAAGCCGGTACTGAGACCGTCGTCTTGTTGAGCAGATCATGCGTACTCTGGCCGGCGCAGCCAGCAACAGCGAGCGCCAACGCGACGACGAAACTCTTCAAACGCACGGTCACGCGTCGGCTCCCGTAAAGGGGGACGTCAAAGCATGACGTCACCAGTCATTCCGATAAGGCCAGAGACGGGCTCGGTCCAGTTCAAAGTGGGCCAAGGCCTCCGCAAGGCTTGATTGACATGGCAAACCCGCGGCGCTGCACTTACTGTCCGAGCAGGCTGATGCGGTCGGTCACGTCCCGGTCGCTGGCAAAGCCGTCATCCTCGCGCAGCCGCTGGCCGATCATCTTAACCAAGGCCGGATTGTCGGCGAATTTTGTGTGATTGAAGCTGTCGCTGCCTTTGACCTTGGAGAGATCGACCACCGTCACGCCATAGGAGGCAAGATCGGCGGCGTCCTTGTAATCGCCGACACGCGGCCGAGAGCCGGCGATCAGGCCGGAAAGCCTCAGCGCGCGGTCGTCGTCGGACAACAGCAGGATGAACGGTTTGTCGGGCTTGCCGTAGCGGCGCATCTGGCTCTTGAACACGTCGACATCGATGTCGGGCGAGGCCAGCACCACGTCGCCCAGCTTGCCGCCCAGATCACGGTCGCCGCTGATGGCCATCTGACGCAGCGTTTCCATGGTCACCCAGGTTCCCATCGAATGCGCGACAATATCGATGCGCCGCGCGCCGGACTGCTGCAGCATGCGCAAGGTCACCTCAAGCTGGTCGCGTGCGGCGCTGGCACTTTCCTTGTCATAGACATAGTCCGTGGTCTTGGCGCCCGATGCCCAGGAAAACAGCACCGGAGTGCCCGGATAGCCGGAATCGTGGACGATCTGGGTCAGGCGATAGACCGCATCGTCGAAGCCGGTGTTGTAGCCATGCACGAAGACCATGACGCGACCGCCGCGCGCCGCGATATCGGCGTTGAGCGCGCTGGAGAATTTCGGCTGCGTGTCGTAGCCGACAACCTCGGAAGCCATGAAATATTTGGCCGGATCATCCGACTTGCCGCGCGAACGCCGTTCGATCTGACCAGTCTGATGGATGCCAGGCACGGTGACGTTGACGCGCGCATAGTTCAGCGTGGCCGAGCGCTCGCCGTCGAATACCTTGTTGGGATCGTCGGATTTCTTGCGCGTCGTGGCGATGAAGATCGAATGATTGCCGGCGATTTCCGTCACCGGCACGGACATGACCGCGCTTCCGAGCAGTTCCTGGGTTTGCGGGCCGGCGCAGCCGGCAACGAGCAGGGCAAGGACAACCGTAAGTATCTTCTTCAAAGGCACGTCTGAAATTCCACTCCGGCCAAAAGGCCCAACCACCCCCGCGACACCTCCCGGACAGGGAGAGTGCGGCAGAACTAAGTCGTGTCCAGTCGAAATGTGGTCAGCGACTGATTACAGCCATCGCACTGTTGCGCGAAAGCCAAAATGGCGGAAGGAAAGCCGGAATGTTGGAGAAGGGCAGCACCTCCGGTTTGGGGCGGATGCCGAGCACATCCGCCATGAAGGCGCGGCGCGCTTCGATGCGGCTCCAGGCTTCGGGGTAGCGCGCCGCGATCTCCTCGCGCAGTGCCTCGTCGGCGAGCGCGATGCCGTCCTCGATGTTGGTGGTGAAATAGTTGCTGCCGGTCGCCGGGATGATGTCGACCTGCAACGCCATGCCGGATCGCAATTTGATGTCGGAGCCGGGAAACACCGGCGAATGCATCCATTCGTCGATATGGACGAGATGACCGGGATTGAGCGAGACACCAAAGAACGGGTCACCGATGCGGTCATGCACCGCTTTCCACAACGTGCCGCCCGTCGTGCCGATGCCGATCGCTTCGTACCAGTCGACAACCGCGGCGAAATAGGGCGCGACCAGCTTTTCGACATAGTCGCGGATGGCAGGAGGCAACTCTGAGGCATCCTCGGCCAGGAAGCCAGCGCGGGCGTTGAGCGCGCCCTGGATGCCATAGGCCATGGTGATCGGATCACCACGCTGGATGATGTCCAGGCGGGGGCTGGGCAAGCCATAGGCGGCACGCTTTCCCGCCGACAGCATCGGATGACAGCAATGCGGCAGGCCGTTCATGCCCATCAGCCGCGCCGCCTGCAGTTCGTTCATCCCGGGCTCGATGCCTTGCAGGACGTTGCGCAGCCCTTGCGAGGTTAAGGTCGCGGCAAACTCAAAGGCAGCCAACTGGTCTGCCTCGTTGATGGCGCGCAGGCCGTCGGTGGGGTTCATCAGCAGATTGGCGGCATTCACGACCGCGCCCTTGTCGCCGACAAGCGTGCGCAGCGTATCGGCAAGGAAGGACGGCAGGTCGAGCGTCATCTCATCGAACCCGGCATCGCCGGCGCCAAAAGGCTTCCAGCCGATGGCGCCGATCCTGTGGCCGGGCCTCAGGCCGCAACCGGCAAGGATGTCGGGCAGGGCGTCCGAGCGGTCGCGCGGCTGCGCCGGCAGCGAGAAGGTCTGGTAGAGCATGCGCTCATAGGGGCCATCGCAGATTTCGGCATAACCCCAGCCCTCATTGCCAACGAGAAGTCTTGGCTGCTTGCCGGGAACGATGACCAGCAACGTCTCCTCGAAGCGTGGATCGTAGCCTGAAAGATAGGCGACATTGGCGGCGTGTTCGCGGTCGCCATAGACGGCGAAGGCATCGAAGCCGGCCCTGGCGCCGCGCGCGATCAGCGCTTCGATGCGCGCCTCATAGGTCCTTCGCGCAACCAGCGGCATAACCGTCGGCTCGCCGAATTCCGGCAGCGACATGGATTTCAGGCCGACCGATGCGACAGGCATGAACAAACGCCCTCAAGTGCTTGCAAGGATTTTGCGAATGCCCTTTGCGAAGGGGCATGAAGGGTCGAACAATGGCGTTGCCGGCCCGGATATGCAATAGGCAGGATCGGCTGCGTCGGATCACGATAGACGCTTTGCGGCCAGGTTGATGACAGGGGTCCGCGAAAAACATGCGGCACAAGGTGGCTTTCCGATGACCAGTTTTTCCTCCCGCGTCGCTACCGCAGCCGCCGCGATCCGCCAGATCTTTCCGGAAACGCCGCTGCAGGAAAACGATTATCTGTCGAAGAAGACCGGCGCGCGGGTGCTGCTGAAGCGCGAGGATCTGAGCCCGGTACGCTCCTACAAGATCCGCGGCGCTTTCAACTTCTTCTGCAAAGCGCTTGCTGCCGGCAATCAGGCCGAACTGTTCGTCTGCGCGTCGGCCGGCAACCATGCGCAGGGCTTTGCCTTCGTCTGCCGTCACTTCGGCAAGAAGGGTGTGGTGTTCATGCCGGTGACGACGCCGCAGCAGAAGATCGACAAGACCAGGCTGTTCGGCGGTGAGTTCGTCGAGATCAGGCTGGTCGGCGACTTTTTCGACGACTGCTATCGCGCCGCCTTCGAATTCACCGAAAGCTCCGGCGCCCACATGGTGCCGCCCTTCGACCACAAGGACATCATCGAGGGGCAGGCGACGGTCGCCTATGAGATCGCGGACCAGATGCCGGGCGCGCGCATGCCCGACATCATCATGCTGCCGGTCGGCGGCGGCGGGCTCGCTGCCGGCGTGACGCACTATTTCGCCGATCAGGGCCGGGAGGCGCGTTTCGTTTTCTGCGAGCCGGCCGGCGCGCCGAGCCTGCATGACAGCCTCGCGGCCGGAAAACGCCTGAAGCTCGCCAAGGTCGACAACTTCGTCGATGGTGCTGCGGTCGCCGAGATCGGGCGCGAACCCTTGAGATACCTCAAGGAGTTCGCCGCTGACACCGTGCGGCTGATCCCGGAGAACCGACTCTGCGCGACCATGATCGAGATGCTCAACGTCGAAGGTGTCGTGCTCGAGCCGGCCGGCGCTTTGGCGATCGACGCGCTGAAGGATTTTTCCAGGAAGGAAATCCGCGGCAAGACCATTGTTGCCGTGGTTTCAGGTGGCAATTTCGATTTCGAGCGGCTGCCGGATGTCAAGGAGCGGGCGCTGCGCTACGAGGGCCTGAAGAAATACTTCATCATCCGCTTCCCGCAGCGGCCGGGCGCGCTGCGCGACTTCCTCGAAATGCTGGGTCCGGACGATGACATTGCGCGCTTTGAATATCTGAAGAAGTCGGCGCGCAATTTCGGCTCGGTGCTGATCGGCATCGAAACCAAGGACCGGCGCAATTTCGACCTGCTCAAGGCGAATTTCGAGGCCGAGGGCGTCCAGTATCAGGACATCACCGACAACGAGACATTGGCAGGGTTCATCATATGAGCGCAAAGGTCTTCATCGCCTTGTTTTCCGGCATCAATGTCGGCGGCAACCGCATCGTCAAGATGGCGGAGTTGCGGTCGTTCTTCGAGGACCTCGGCTTTTCCGATGTCGCCACCTATGTGCAGAGCGGCAATGTCGTGTTCAGGGCCGGCAAAGGCGACGCTGCTGCGCTGACCAAGCAGATCGAAGCGGCCTTCGAGAAGAAATGGGGTTTTCATTCGCGCATCATGGTGCGCGACCTCTCGTGGTTCGAACGGCTGGTGAGTGCAAATCCCTATCCGGAAGCGGCCGCAGACCACACCAAGCTCCACGCCTACGCGCTGGAGCGCGAGCCGACCGCCGACGAGGTGGCGCGGCTGGCCGAGAAATGCACCGGCCCCGAGCGCTTCGAAGTCAAGGGCGACGTGCTCTACCTCAGCGCGCCGGACGGGCTCGGCAAGTCAGTCTTTGCCAACGTCATTCCGCGCGTTCTGAAGGTGCCGGGCACTGCGCGCAACTGGCGCTCGGTGCTGGCGCTGCTGGAGATGGCCGGGCAGGCCGGTAAAAACTAGCCTGATCACGCCGCTGTGGCTGGCCTCCAGTCGAAGGTCAGTTCCTCGCGGAAGGCAAAGCGTTTGATGTGATCGGCGACAACACTTTCCAGGCGCTCGAGCGATCCCGCTTCATCGGTCGACACCGTTATGTGCAGCGCGCTCACGTCGGCGTCCATGACGGTGCGTCCCAGCGACGTCAGGTCGATGGTGCCGTGGGTCGGGTTGAACTCGACGGGGAATTTGTGCGCCCAGTGTTTGCACAGCTGCTGCAGGTATCGGCTGGCGTGCTCGGTGGCGACGTCGGCATAGCTGGAAGGCATGAATGACTTCTCCTGATCTGGGCGCTGGCCGGCAGGCCAGGCGTGATGACCGCTCAGATAGGTGGTGTGGTGCGAAACGGCAAAGGCGGCCGGCTTTTACCCCGGCCGCCTCGCTTCAAGATGGCGTGATGGCTACCAGCTTCCGGTATTCGGCATCGACGCCCAGGGTTCGGCCTTGGCTTTCGGCGGGCCCTTCTGCAGAAGCTCGATGGAGATGCCGTCGGGCGAGCGGATGAAGGCCATGTTGCCGTCGCGCGGCGGCCGGTTGATGGTGACGCCATTGTCCATCAGATGCTGGCAGGTGGCGTAGATGTCATCGACCTCATAGGCGAGGTGGCCGAAATTGCGCCCGCCCTTGTAATCTTCCGGATCCCAATTGTAGGTCAGTTCAACCAAAGGCGCCTTGTCGTTGATGCCGCTCTGCTCGTCTTCGGAGGCGGCAAGGAAGATCAGCGTGAAGCGGCCCTGCTCGTTTTCGTAGCGGCGGACCTCCTTCAGCCCGAGCTTGTTGCAGTAGAAGTCGAGCGAGGCATCGACATCGGCGACGCGGACCATTGTGTGCAGATAGCGCATGAGTTTTCCTCGATCTGTTGGGGTGCGGCGCAACATAGGATCGGCCCGGCGAAAGGGCAATCTCCCGCGGCCGGCGATGCCGGCAAAGAACAAATCCGGTATTCCCGCAATGAACCGTGAAAAAAGGCAGGGAAGGTCTTGCACACACCGGAAGCCGCGGTGTTAATCTGGTGTCAAGAATCAGTTGCGGTGTTCTTGCAAAAAAGGGGGCATTCTTATGGGGGAAAAGGCCTCTTTGACGGGGCGGGCCGGAACCCTTGGCGACGCCTTGACGCGCGACGAAGGCGGCGATGCCGCTGACCTGACCGAAATTGCCGGCGCCATCAAGTGGTTCGATGTGGCCAAGGGCTATGGGTTCATCCTTCCCGATGACGGTGTTTCGGGCGATATCCTCCTCCATGTGACATGTCTTCGGCGGGACGGCTTCCAGACAGCCTTGGAAGGCGCGCGCGTGGTCTGCCTTGTCAAGCAGGGCGATCGCGGGCTGCAGGCTTTCCGGGTGCTTTCCATGGATGTCACCACCGCTGTCCATCCAGCGGAAATGCAGGAGCAGCGCACCCATGTCGCGGTAACGCCGGAGAGCGGGCTCGAACGCGCCTTGGTCAAGTGGTTCAACCGCACAAAGGGCTTCGGCTTCCTGACGCGCGGCGAGGGCACCGAGGACATTTTCGTCCATATGGAAACCTTGCGCCGCTACGGCATCACCGAGCTTCGGCCGGGGCAGGTTGTGCTTGTCCGTTTCGGTCGCGGTGACAAAGGCCTTATGGCCGCCGAAATTCACCCCGATATGGGCACCTTGCCGGTTTCGCACTAGAACCGGCCCATCCCGATAAATCGGGGTGGTTCAGGCTCTAGCTCCTCTTTGTTTGACCATGATCTTGTCCGAAACCGGTTCCACTTTTCGGGATCATGGTCTAGGACGATTTCCGGTCGAGGATTTTGGATGGCTCACAGGAACTGGCTGACGGCGGGCGTGCTTTGCGCCATTGCTGCCTTGATCGTGGCCTCGGGCGCTTTCTTCTATTCTGAGCGTCCGACCTCGGCCGACAGCCGGGCGATGATTCTTCCGGTCGACCCGACGCCGCTGGTCGTTGTGACGAAAGATGGAAATCGCTCCTTTTCGATCGAAATCGCCGACACCGATACAGAGCGCGAAGCCGGCTTGATGTATCGCCAGGACATGGCGGACGATCACGGCATGCTGTTTGTCTTCGAAATACAGCAGCAGGTCAGTTTCTGGATGCAGAACACGCCGATGCCGCTTGACCTGATCTTTGTCGGCCAGGATGGCAAGATCCGGGCCATCAAGCATGGCGAGCCGCAATCCCAGGCCATCATCTCGCCCGGCGTACCCGTGCGCTTCGTGCTCGAGCTCAAGGCCGGCACCGCCGCCAAATACGGCATCGAATATGGCGACCTGTTGCGCCACCCGGCTGTCGGCACAATATCTGGCCCTGGCATACCACCGTCGGACAAGGGCGATTCCCCGAACGTCGATTCCAACTGAGCGCCGGGGATAGCCTTCCGATGCAGTTTTTTTCCCATGACGGGTTCGATCTTGCCTTCCTCGACCGCCAACCGGCCTCGGGCGAGGGCGATCCCGTGCTCATGATCCACGGCTTCGCTTCGAGCCACTATGTCAACTGGGTGTCACCCGGCTGGTTCAAGACGCTCAACGATGCCGGTTACCGCGCCATCGCCTTCGACAATCGCGGCCATGGCTCGTCATCGAAGAGCTATGACGAGGCCGATTATACGCCTGCAAAAATGGCCTCGGATGCCGCCGCCTTGCTCGATCATCTCGGCATCGAACGGGCTCATGTCATGGGCTATTCGATGGGAGCGCGCATCGCGGCGTTCCTGGCACTGTCCGATCCGGACAAGGTGGCGACGCTGGTCTTTGGCGGCCTCGGCATCGGCATGATCGACGGTGTAGGCGATTGGGATCCGATCGCCGCGGCCCTGCTTGCCGACGATCCGACGGCGACCACCCATCCGCGCGGCCGCTCTTTCCGCGCCTTCGCCGACCAGACCCGCAGCGACCGTCGGGCGCTTGCTGCCTGCATCGCCAAATCGCGGGAGTTGCTGAGCGAGGACTACATTGCCCGCATCGCTCAACCGACGCTGGTCGCTGTCGGCACCACGGACGATATTGGCGGTTCGCCCGACGAGCTCGCCGCCTTGATGCCGAACGCCAGGGCTTTTCACATCGAGGGCAGGGACCATATGCTGGCGGTCGGCGACAAGACCTTCAAGCAACGCGTGCTGGAGTTTTATGCTGAATATCCGCTCTGACCTGGCATGCTGACACGTAGGGTCAGCCTGGCGCTCTCGCTGCTTGAACGGACTTCGCCAGCACGCACAGCAATTCGAACATCATCGTGGCGCCCGCCAGCGCCGTCATGCCGGCGAGATCGAATGGCGGTGACACTTCCACGACATCGGCGCCGACAATGTTCAATCCGTCGAGCAGGCGGACCATTTCCTGCGCCTCGCGGGTGGTGAAGCCGCCGAGCTCGGGCGTGCCTGTTCCCGGCGCCATCGACGGGTCGATGCAGTCGATGTCGAAGGTCACATAGGTCGGGCCGGTTCCGGCAATGGCGCGCGCTTCCTCCATGACGCTGGCCGCGCCACGCCTGACGAACTCCTCCATGTAGATGATACGAATGCCCTGGGCGACTGCCCAGTCATGCTCGCCGGGCTCGTAGATCGAGCCGCGAATGCCGATCTGCACGACCCGTTTGGGGTCGAGCAGGCCTTCCTCGATCGCGCGGCGGAAGGGCGTGCCGTGCGTATAAGGGTTGTCGCCGAAATAGCGGTCATTGGTGTCGGAATGGGCATCGAAATGGATCATGCCGACCGGCCGATCCCTGGCGACGGCGCGCAGCACCGGCAGCGTCGTCAGATGGTCGCCGCCGGCGGCGAGCGGAATAGCGCCGGCCGCCACGATTGCCGCGATACCGTCCTCGATGCGCCTCAACCCGTCCATGAGATTGATCGGATTGACCGAGAGATCGCCGACATCGGCGACGTTGGCGATGCCGAACGGTTCGGTTCCCGAGACATGGTGGACGCGTCGCATCAGGCTCGACTGGTTGCGGATCTCGCGCGGGCCGTGCCGCGCGCCGGCGCGGTTGGTGGTGCCGCCATCCCACGGTATGCCGACCAGCGCGATGTCGAGGCCCTCGGCGCTCGCCACTGCCGGCAGCCGCATGAAGGTCGAGAGCCCGGCAAAACGGGGCACGGCCGAGGCGTCGACCGGCTGGAAGAATTTGCTGCTCATGATGTCGGCACCTCGGAAGAATTTGCTTTTGACGAAGCCTCGCGAAAATCACGAGGGCTTTTGCAGGGTTTCCAGCGACCGCGCCATGTTCAGCCTGGCCTGCTGCTCGAAACGCTGGCGGAATTCCTCCGTATGGAAGATGTGCGGGCGGGCCAGGAAATCTTTCAGCACGGCACCCCGTCCGGCACGCCACATCGGCTCCGCCACCCAGTCATATTCGCGGCGGACCGCGCGTTCATAGGCATCGAACGCATCCGGCGCGGCACCCAGGATCGACAGGTCCATGTCGAGGAACAGGCTGGCGTCGCGTATAGCCGTCGCGTCGTCGAACTGCGGTAGCTGGTGTGTGGCCGAGGCGAGGATCATTGCGCTGATGCGACCCAGGCGCCCGGCATCGGTGCGCTCCGCGAGCTTTGTCTCGGCAAGGGCGGCACTTCTGGCCTCATTGTCCTTGGCCTTGCTGTCGTAGATGGCATCGTGGAACCAGATCGCAGCTTCGACGGCTTCGGGATCGCCCAGCAGCGCCCGATAGTCGCCGGCCAGCGCCAGCATGGCCTGGATATGGGCGAGGTTGTGGTAGTGGCGATCCCCGGCGTTATAGAGCGCCGAAAGCTCGGTTTTCAGGGCCGCGTCGATCAAAGGCTGGTCTTTCATTTCTATCATCCGTCCAGTTAATCGATCTCAGCCCTTCGGAGTCAAAGACCCAATCACTGCGAACCTTGCATGGGCCGGGGCTCTGGGGAATGTTGCCAGTCCAGGAAATATCCAAGCCAGGGAGGCTGACATGGCCAATACTCTAAGCAGCGAGACTCCAAGACCGGGGACGATCGACATGAAGCTGGAGGCCGTCATCATTGCCGTTGCGGATGCCGATCGGTCCAAGCGTTTTTATGGCGGCCTCGGTTGGCGGCTCGACGCCGACTTCGTCGTCGGCGACGCGTTCAGGGTCGTGCAGTTCACGCCGCCCGGCTCGCCGTGCTCGATCCATTTCGGCAAGGGCCTGACATCAGCCGCGCCAGGCTCGGCGAAGGGGCTTTATCTCGTGGTGTCCGATATCGTGGCGGCGCATGCCGAACTCGTGGCGCGCGGCGTCGAGGCGAGCGAGGTGTTTCATCGCGCCGGGCCTGGGCAGCCGCCGATCAGCGGCCGGCATCCGGAAGGGCGCAGTTATTCATCCTATGTCACGTTCAGCGATCCGGATGGCAACAGCTTCATACTGCAGGAAATCACCCAGCGATTGCCTGGACGCGTGGATGCCAGCGAGACGATATTCACGTCGTCGGGCGAGCTTGCCGCGGCGCTGCGGCGTGCGGCGGCCGCACATGGCGAACACGAGAAACGGACGGGCGGACAGCACGATGTGAACTGGCCCGACTGGTATGCCGAATATATGGTGGCTGAACAGGCCGGCACGCCGCTGCCGACTTGAACGGCGTCCATTGCAGCGCGGCGTCATCGGCGCCGCGCTGACCTTGAGCCTGCCACCAGATCGCTCTACGCCTTCCCCGCAGCCAGGCACGGAAGGCCGCCTTTCGGGGGGGGCGGCGATCAAGGGTTCGTTTTCCATGGCTGCTTGAATTCCCGCGAACCAAATCCATTTGACAATGCACTAAGGAAAATTGAGTTCAATCGTGCTATGATCTGGCTTATATGTGCGGCCGGACAACAGCCAAGCCAGCAGGACGCAGGACGAGACGTCGATGAACAGCATCAGCATTTCCCGCCACAGCGCGTTGCAGCCGGTCGACCCGATCTGGCGTTCGATCCGTGACGAAGCGATGGACGCGGTCAACCGCGACCCCTTGCTCGCTGCCTTCCTCTATTCGACGATCCTCAACCAGGAGAGCCTGGAAGAGGCGGTCATCCACCGGATCGCCGAGCGGCTTGCCCATCAGGATATCGGCTCCGACCTCATCCGCCAGACCTTCAAATCGATGCTGGCCGACGACAAGGAATGGCCGACGACGGTGCGTGTCGACATCCAGGCCTATTACGACCGCGACCCGGCCTGCGACCGTTTCATCATGCCGGTGCTCTATTTCAAGGGCTTTCACGCCATCCAGACCCATCGGCTGGCGCATTGGCTGTGGAACCAGGGCCGCAAGGATTTCGCGCTCTACCTGCAGAGCCGCTCGTCCTCGGTCTTCCAGACCGACATCAACCCGGCCGCCCGCATCGGCAAGGGCATCTTCATCGACCACGCCACCGGCCTCGTCGTCGGCGAGACCGCGGTCATCGAGGACGATGTGTCGATCCTACATGGCGTAACGCTGGGCGGAACCGGCAAGGCCGGTGGCGACCGCCATCCCAAGATCCGCCGTGGCGTGCTGATCGGCGCCGGCGCCAAGATTCTCGGAAACATCGAGATCGGCCATTGCTCCAAGGTCGCCGCCGGATCGGTTGTGCTGTCGCCCGTGCCGCACAACAAGACGGTTGCCGGCGTGCCGGCTCGCGTCGTCGGCGAGACCGGTTGCGACCAGCCGTCGCGCCAGATGGACCAGCTCCTGCCTTCGCAGTCGATGGACCATGTGATCAGCTTCGATATCTGATTTCCGCCCAGGCGCGTTGCCTGGCGTCGTTGCAATTTTGCCCGGCGGCGCTGTCGCTTCCGGTGCAATACGGCCGGCTTGCCTTTACATCGCCATTGTCGACGTGCCAGAAGCGCCCTTCAAACCAGCAAGCCCGATGATCGGAGAAGACTGTTGAAGCCGGACGAAATCAGAAAGCTGGACGCCTATTTCAAGCGCGTCTTCCAGAACCCCAAGCTTGAGGTCAAGGCACGGCCGCGCAAGGAAGATTCGGCCGAAGTCTATGTCGGCGACGAATTCCTCGGCATCGTCTTCAAGGACGAGGACGACGGCGACTACAATTTCTCGATGGCGATCCTCGACATCGATCTGGGCTGAGCCCGCAATCCAACGGCAGGCCGCGCCGGGCGTGGCCTGCCTTAATCTCTCAATGTCCGGTCTTCAGGATTCGCCCTGCCTCTGCCGTCATCGCCGCGTCGAGCGTCTGCCAGTCGTCAAGGAATTCCTTGGGAAAACGGTAGGTGAGGCTGAGATCGTCGCCGACATGGATGTCCCGCTCGCAGGGCGCCAGCGATTGATCGGCACTCGGTCCGCTCAGGCAGCGGGCCACGAAGGGATCCTTGCCCCCGCGCTTGCCGACCACCAGCACCTCGTTCAGATAGCCCGACTTCTCGTTGAAACCGTAAACCGTCGTGCCGCCGGGCCCCGGAACGCCGGGCTGGACGATCAGCGCGCTGTAGATCAGCGCGAACCGGCCGCTCATGTCGCGCGACATCATCTGTTGTTCGAAGGACAGGAAGATGATGCTTCTGTTGGCTTCCGAGTGATTGAAATCGTCGCGGGCCGCCTCGCTGTAACCGTCCATCTGGGGATAGCGCAGATAAAGGTCGAGACGTGAGGCGATGCCGTCGCGCCGGGCCTGGTCGAAGCGGATCAAATTGGCCGGCACGGAAATCACATTGTTGCCGATCACCACCCGGCGCATCGTCGTGTCGTCGGAATATCCGGCCATGGCGATGGTATGGCCGAACCACTTGCCGCCAAGGCTGATCGCCACCGACAGCAGGGCAAGTGCGGCGAAGGCATAGAACACCCGCTTCATCAGCGTGGAATCGACCACGGTGAGTTCAGGGCCGTCGGCGATCGCTGCCTGCTTCATCTCGGTCCTCATCCCAACCGCCCGTCTTGTGTCCCCAGGCGGCACACATCGCGCGGCACGGCTCTTGCAGCCTTCCTGAAACGACTGTGCGATTTCATGGTAAATGGAAGGTTAAGATGGCTGAGATGGAACTCTTCCTGTTTGCTTTTGTCGTCGGGCTGACGGTTTGCGGGCTGACGGGTTCGACGATGGAATTGCTGTCGGGCCGCAAGGTCGCTTTCACCGAGCCCTATGTGTCGCCCGCGAATGTGCTGCGCTCGCTGGCCGCCACCGCATGCGCCGGGCCGTTCATGCTGGTCAACGATGCCCTCGATGCCCGCCGCGAAAACCGCATTTCGACGATGGCGCTGCTCTCATGCGGCTGCACGGCGATCGCCTGGTCCCTGGCGCTTGGCATCGTCGTGCTTGCCATTGCCTCATGGGCAATAGGTCTCCTAGGGTCCGGCATCTGAGGCGATTCGGAGACCGACAATGCCGCTTTATGCGATCGACGGAACAGAGCCCAGCTTCGCCGATGCGGATACAAACTGGGTCGCCCCCGATGCGACGCTGATCGGGAACGTGCAGGTCGGCCGCAATGCCGGCTTCTGGTTCGGCGTGGTCATTCGCGGCGACAACGAGCCTGTTGTCATCGGCGCCGACACCAACGTGCAGGAACACACGGTCATGCACACAGATCCCGGCTTTCCGCTGACCATTGGCGAAGGCTGCACGATCGGCCACCGAGCCATGCTGCATGGCTGCTCGATCGGCGACAACAGCCTGATCGGCATGGGCGCCATCGTGCTGAACGGCGCCCGGATCGGCAGGAATTCGCTGGTCGGCGCCGGCGCACTGGTCACCGAAGGCAAGGAATTTCCGGACAATTCGCTGATCGTGGGCTCGCCGGCCAAGGCGATCAGGGTGCTGGACGACGCAGCCGTCGCCAGGTTGCGCGGCTCGGCCGCGCACTACGTCGCCAACGGCAAACGCTTCAAGGCGGGGCTGAAGAAGGTTTGAGGCCTGCTTTGGCGGATCCGCTCCGTTTCAGCGCCCACTCATCGTCCGTTGGATCCGCGTCTGGCCATCGCATCGCGCAGCAATGAAGCGCCGGCTTCAAAACCGGCAATGTCGGCTTCCTCTATGGCTGTCCTGTAGTCATCGATGCGGGTTTCGAGCGTCGGGTCGGCGCCCGCCGCCAAAAGCAGGCGGATCGCGTCGGCGCTACGAATGGCCACCGAATAGTGAAGCGGCGTCCAGTCGTTCACGCCTCGCATGTTGGGATCGGCGCCAGCCTCGATCAACAGCTGGACGATTTCCAGTCGGTCGGCGCGGTCGGTGGACAGCGCCGCAATGATGGCCGGAAACCCACCATGATCCCCGTAATTCGGATCCGAGCCCGCATCCAGCAAGGCCGAGATGAAGCCGACAGGGCTCCAATAGATCGCGTATTCCAGCGGATGCCCGAGGCCGAGTTCGAACGGCATGCGCTCGTCGAACCAGCCGGGCGAACCGCCCAAGGCCTTGCCAAGCCCATCGAAGTCACCAGCCTTGAAGGCATCGTCGATCGCCTTGAACAGACGATGGCGCTCGCATCGATCTTCCGGGATTTCCAACATCGCCGTGATCCAGAGGACGAAACCAACGGCCTACAATGCCTCGATCCGCCGCCCATGCAAAGGATGTCGGATGCGCTGGGCAGCCGTGATCCTCTGCAGGCCAAGCGCCTGTCGTTAGGCTGATTTGATTTTTCCCTTTTTCCCGGCCGCAGGCTTGATTCGAATACGCATGGCTCCCCCTTTGGGCGCTTCGATTTCGAATTCGGCTGTACTCCTCACCAGGTCACTCAGTTTGCCGAAACCATAGGTGCGAGGGTCAAAATCGGAGAAGAGGTTTGAGAGCTGCTTTCCGAATGTGCCGAGCAGCACCCAGCCATCTTCGCTGTCCATCTGGCCAATGACTTTCTTGAGTATGGGCAGCGCAGCGCTGGATGATTGAAGCGGCTTCGATGGAGGCGCGGTATCCGGGATGTTCGCCGGGCTGCGAAGAAGGTTTTCGGTGTAGATGAACCGGCGGCAAGCTTGCCGAAAGCTCTCCGGGGTCTTCTGCTCGCCGAACCCGAACACATCGACACCCTGTTCACGAATGCGTGCGGCAAGCCGGGTGAAATCGCTGTCGGAAGAAACCAGACAGAAACCGTCGAAGCGGCCGCTATGCAGCAGATCCATCGCGTCGATTACCAGTGTGATATCGGAAGCATTCTTGCCAGTGGTATAAGCGAACTGCTGCTGCGGAATGATTGCGTGCTTCGCCAATATGTCCGCCCAGCCCTTGGACCGGGTGCTGGAGAAGTCGCCATATATGCGGCGCACGCTGGCCTCACCGATCTTCGCGATCTCCTCGAACAGGCCGTCGGCGATCTTGGCGGAGGTGTTGTCGGCATCGATAAGAACCGCAAGACGTGGTGATCTAGCTTCGGTCGGCATAAGACCTCCTGCGGCTGACATCTTCTCAACATATGGCGGCGCGAATACACACCTGCCATCGAAATTGGATCAATTTTAGCAGCTGCCGCCAGAAATGGCGGAGCCGGCCCGGGGACGGGGCCGGCTCCTTAGACCCGGTCGTTGGGGACGGGGAGGGTGGGGACTCGACCGGGTTTCTCCTTAAGCGCCTCGCGTCGATGCGACGCGCTAAACCTCTGTTTTATGCATGTCGCAAACCATTGCCCCTTTGGGCGACATGCATTGGCGCCCTAGCGGACGCTGGCGACCGCGTCGGAGCGGCCGTCGTTGATCGTCACCCAAACGCCGGAATTCTCCGTCGATTGACGCTTGAGATAGGTGTAGTCGGTGTCCGTCCAGGACAGCACCTTGGTTTCCAGATTGTCGAGGATGAACTCGCCGAGGCTGGTGCGCACGGTCAGCACGGCGTGGCCGTCGCCATTCGGCTGGCGCGCGACCGTCATCAAGAGATCACCCGCCGGCACACCCACATCCATCAGTTCGCGGCGCTTCTCCAGCGCATAGTCCTCGCAATCGCCATAGCCATTGTCGGGATAGGCCCAGTACTCCTCGACACCGTAATTTTCCATGTCGGTGCGCGGCTTGACGCGCGTGTTGACCGAATTGTTGATGCTGACGATCGTCGCCCAGAGCTTGCGGGTCAGGTCGACCGGCGTGCCTTTGGGCGTCTTCTCGTTGCATTCGCCAGGGATACGCTGGCAGAACTCATAATGGCCAACTGGCTGCGTGGTGCGACCGCCGGTGTGCATATAGGCCGGTCCCGCGGCATATGCTGATCCCCAAGCGGAAAGCTGCATCGCCATTGCCAACAGCAACAGCTTGCCCCTCTTTGCTTTCATTTTTAGTCTCCCCGTTCGAAGGAGACGTTGCCACAGCTGGATTTATTTGACGCAAAGGCGCGAAGTAGACTTTAAGTAAAACGCCGGTAGAATAAACATAAAATTTGAATCATTTGAGTATTGAATTGTTTGGATTGCCGGGACTGGCCGGATGGGCGCGAGACCTCCGGGGCTGGTAGCGGCTTGAGGCTGCTCGAGGCGCGTCGATCGCTTCCAGATGGGGTCGATTGGCAGTTGCCAGAAACAAAAAACCGGCCGCGAAGGGCCGGTTGATCGAGGCATCCTGCCCGTGCGGTCAGGCGCGTGGCGTGTTGAATTCGGAATCGAGCGTTTCGGGGCGCTGGATGACGGCGAATTCGATGGCGACGCCATCCTCGAAATGGCGAACGATCTGGCCGCGCATGGTGCCGAGCATGACCTGGACGCCGATCGCCGGCTTGACGTCGATCTCGATCGCCGCGCCCGACAGCGACAGGTCGATGATCCGGCACTGGTACTGGCGGCCGTCGGTGAGCTGCAGCACGCTGGTCGGGTTGCGCGGCGCGACGCGCTCGTGGCGGCGGTCTTCCGGCAGGTCGAGTTCGTGTTTGTTGGCAAGCCAGGTCAGCTGCGCCGCGAGCTTGTCCTTCTTGCGGTCGGACGCGATCACGGTCATGGCGAAGCCGTCCTGCAGCGTGCGCGTAACGACGCCTTCGATGCGGCCGATATGGTCGATATAGGCGATGACTTTTTCGCCGGGCATGCCAATGCGATCGGTGCGGAGCGCGACGTTGCCGGGCGACATGTCGACAACCTGGCAAGGATGCTCGGTGCGGTCTTCCAGCATGAATCGTCCGTATATCTTGACCCGGACGCGCTGAAAGTTACGCCTTTCAGCTTGGGACGGCGCGTAGTCGACCGCCGCTGACCTCATGACTGCCTACACCCCGTTTGGCATTCCCGCGCGCCGATGCGAGGGACTTCATCAAAGAAGTACAACAAAGCGGGTTAACAAAGGGAAAAAACGAGCCTGTAAGATTGTGCGATCATCAACTATTCCTCGCGCCCGCCGTCGAAGACGACGAGATGGCGGATGCGGCGCGCCCGGCCAAGCGCCGAGATCGTGTCAGGGGCCTCGAGTTCGGCCGGAACAAGCGAGGGAACGTCGATCGCCGGGCGGTTGTTGAGCAGTTCTTTTTCCGGATCGATGACACGGATCGAATCGATCATGGCGTCCGTGATCGGGTCGGCGCCCAGCCAGAACGGCTTCTCCGCGGCACTGATCACACCGAGACAGCGCGGGTTTTCGATGCCGCCGTCGAGCGGCAAGGCAAGCAATTCGAACTTGTTGGAGCGGCCGTTGCGGCTAAAACCCTCGAACATGATCAGCACCACTGATTTCTGGTCGAAAACCCCATGAATCAGCCGTGAAACCAGACGCTGATCCTTCTCGCGCCACAGGGATGGGAAGGAGAACCCCTTGAGTTCGCGGCCATAGCAGGCGCAGAGCCTGGTGCCGGCCAGGCGGAAGACGGGTTGCCCGCGTGTGTCCTTCTCCAGGATGAACGTATCGGCCAGGAGCGACTTGATATCGGCGGGCTCAACTTCCGAACGCTTCGGAGCAGGGCGTCCGTCACGCAGGCGGTTCCAATAATGGAACAGCGTGATCGATCCGTTTTGGTTCATGGTATGCTGCTCCGCGCATTCTGTCGTCTGATGTCCCATCGGTGAACAGAAGGGCGCCCTCCGATGACCTACATGCGTTGCGGAGCAGGAAGCGTGCCAGCATCGTTAACACTTGTTCACGGGTCGGGGCCGTTAAGGTTAACAACTGGTTTACGTTGCGCCCGGGCAGGCCCTATGGCACACCAAAACCACTCCAGAAGCGGTCGTTTCGCGACGATCGGCAGCACTTCAGTCAAGGGTTTTAGGGGAGCAGGGGGCTCGACCGGCCGTTCAAGGGAAACCTTGGACGGCTTCTTTTTTGATTCGCGCCCTGTGATTCGCGGTTAACGGCGGGCATGATTTTTCGCTTATCGCGACACCTGCGGCGGTCCGGTGATCAATAGCGCAGGGATAGCCTGATCCCAGCGCTGTGTGACAGGCAGCAAGCAACATTTGCCAATCACACGCGGCGAAAGAGAAAAATCTACGTTCCGAGCGGTTCTGTCGCCGCTGTACCCTTGCAAATTCGCTCCTTGAGGCACGACGGCGGCGATCCCGCGGTCCGGAGACGTGCCTTGTCAGCGTAATTCTCTGGGGAAACCTTCATGAAGACCTCTATCCTTGGACTGATCACGGCCGGCTTGCTCTCCGGCGCCATTCCGCTCAGTGCCGCTCACGCTGCCGGGATCGCGGGTGCTCCCGCTCCTTTCGACAAGGGCGGCGTGAAAGTGGCGCTTGTCACCTTCATCTCGGCCGGCGATTTCTTTCAGGCCTATCAGGCCGGCGCGACGAAACAGGCGAAGGCGCTCGACATCGACCTGCAGATCTTTTCCGGCCGGCAGGACGCGGCCGCGCAGCGTGACCAGATCGAGCAGGCGATCAATCTCGGCGTCCAGGCCATCATCATCGACCATGGCCAGCCTGAAGCGCTGAAGGACGTCGCGCAGAAGGCCCTCGATGCCGGCATCAAGGTCGTCGCTTTCGACGTCAATCTCGACAACCCGAAGATCCCGCAGGTCGAACAGTCCGATCACGAGCTTGCCAAGGCTTCGCTCGGCCAGGCGCTCAAGGACAACGGCACCTCGTTCCAGGCCGGTTATGTCTATGTCGCCGGCTTCGCGCCGCTCGACCGCCGCAACGAAATCTGGGACGAGACCAAGAAGGCCAATCCCGGCATCGTCGAGAAGGCGCGCTGGGGGACGGTCAACGACACGACCGCGGTATCGACGGCCGACCAGACCAAGGCGGCGATCCAGGCCAATCCCGACATCTCGGTCGTCTTTGCTCCCTATGACGAGTTCGCGCGCGGCGTGAAGCTCGCCACCGACGAGCTCGGCATCTCCAAGAAGGTGAAGATCTATTCGGCCGACGTGTCCACCGCCGACATCACCGAAATCACAGCGGAAGGAAGCCCGTGGGTCGCCACCGCGGCCACCAATCCTGCCGTCGTCGGCGCGGTTTCGGTGCGGGCGGCGGCCAAGCTGATCGCCGGCGAGGATCCCGGTCACAACATCGTCGTCAAGCCGGTGCTGCTGACACAGGAAGAGCTGCGCAAGAACGGCATCAAGACAGTCGAGGGCCTCGACGCCAAGCTTCCGGCCTTCGGCCAGAGCGACGCGGCATCGGCCAGTTGGATCCCGTCAAACTGATCTTTTTCTCCTCTCCCTCGCGGGCAAGCGAGGGAGAGGAGATATTGATTGGGTTAGCGCTTCTTTCCCAGGCCGAAGGTCAGTGCCAAGGCTCCAACCAGCACGACGCCCTTGACGAAGTCCTGCGTGTAATAGGGCGCGTTCAACATGGTGAGACCGTTGAGCAGCACGCCGACGAAGATCGCACCGACCACCGTGCCGATCACATGCGGGCGACGCTTGTCGAGCACGGCATAGCCGATCAGCGAGGCTGCCACCGCATCGAGCAGCAGAGAATTGCCCGCCGAGACGTCGCCACGGCCGACGCGGGAGGCCACGATCAGCCCTCCCAGCGAAGCAAGCGTGCCTGACAGTATATAGGCCCAGAGCCGGTATCTCTTGGTCGCTGCGCCGGCAAGATGCGCGGCCGTTTCATTGCCGCCGATAGCGTAGAAGACGCGGCCCCAGCGCGTGCGCTCCATCAGGAACCAGGCGAGCACGGCGACGGTAGCCATGACCACGACAGACAGGGGGATCGTATCGAAGAGCCGGGACCGGCCGAGGATCAGGAACGCCGGATCATAGGCGCCGGGCACCGTCGAGCCGTCGGGAAGCACCATGCCGGCAGTGATCGAGCGGCCACCGGTCGGGATCAGCTGCAGGCCGGCAAGCAGGAACATGGTCGCCAGCGTGGCGAGAAGATCGGGCACGCCGACGCGGACGATCAGCAGCCCGTTGACGAAGCCGATGAAGGCACCCATCAGCAAGACCAGCACCATGGTCTGGGCCGCGTCCAGCTGCCACACGACCATGGCATAGCTCGCCGCCATCACCGACGAAGCGGCGATGCTGCCGACCGACAGGTCGAAGCCGTCGGCCGCCATGGTGATCGACACGCCGACGCCGAGGATCGCCACCACCGAAACCGCCTGCAGGATCGAGAACAGATTGGCCGAGCGGATGAAGGCAGGCTGCGCGTACCAGAACCCCACCACCATCAACGCCAGCAGCACGAAGAGGGCGTAGCGGCGGGTTTCGCGGAAAAGCGACGTGCGCGAGGCGGACGGCTGCGCCGTCGTCGTCGGATAGGTCATCTGTGGTCTCCGGCCTTGTCGCTCTCGACCTTGCCGATCTGGTCGGTCAGCGAGCCATGGCCGTCTCCGGCCTCATGAAGTGTGTGGTTGCGCATGACGAGGATGCGGTCTGCAACCTCCAGCGCCTCTTCGGTGTCGCTGGTCGCGATCAGCGTGGCGGAACCGCTTTGGCTGTTACGGATCGCGGCGATCAAATCGGCGCGTGCGCCGACGTCGACGCCCTGGAACGGCTCATCGAGCAGCAGCAGCCGGCAAGGTGCGGCCTGCCAGCGGGCGAGCACGACCTTTTGCTGGTTGCCGCCGGAAAGCTCGTCGAGCGTGTCGTCGGGTCCGCGCGCCTTGATGCCGAGCCGCGCTATTGCATCGGCCGCGACCTTGCGTTCGCGGGCTGTGTGCAGCAGACCACTCGGAAACCAGCGCTTGAGATGCGGCAGGGCGATCGTACCGGCGATCGAGGCGCCGGGAACTTCGGGCGGCAGCAAGGATGATTGCCAGCGGTCCTCGGCGACCATGAAGACGCCGCTTTCGATCGACTGTGCCGGCCCGCTCGACAGCCATGGCTTTCCGTCGAGCACGAAGCCGCCTTGCGCCAGCGTTTCCAGTCCGAAAAGTGCGCGCAGCAGCCGGCTCTTGCCCGAGCCGAGCGTGCCGGTGATGGCGACGACCTCGCCGGAGCGCAGGTCGAGATCGAAAGGCTCCGCCTCGGCAACCAGCCGCGCGCGCCTGATGGAGGCGATGATCGGCGCGGTTGATGCCTTGCTGTCATGTGTGGCGGCTTCCAATGTCCGGCCGATCATGGCCGCGACGGCGGCCGGAAAATCGATCGGCCTGGCAAAGGCACCGACGATGCGGCCGCCGCGAATGACGACGGCGCGGTCGGCGATCGCCGCAAGGTCGCCAAGCCGGTGCGAAATATAGAGGATTGCCATGCCGCCGGCGCGCAGGCGGCGGATGATGGCGAACAGACGCTCGGCTTCCGTGGTCGACAGGCTCGATGTCGGTTCGTCGAGGATGAGCACGGAGGCCCTGGCCGCGACGGCGCGGGCAATGGCGATCAACTGGCGTTCCGCCGGGCGCAGATCGATGAAGTCGCGATCGAGCTGCAGATCGAGGTCGATCAGCGCCGCGACCGCGCGCGCTCGCCGGCGGATCGATGCCGCCGAGACGAGGAAACGCCCCGTGCGGCCGCAAAGCTCGTCAAGCAACAGGTTTTCGGCAACCGCCAATCCGGCAGCACCCGCCTGGTCGGTCGCCTGGTGCACCGTGGCGATGCCGGCGGCCTTGGCGGCGCTGGGCGAGGCGAAGGTGACAATGTTGCCGCCCAGCGTGATCGTGCCCGCGTCAGGCGTGTAGGACCCCGAAAGAATCTTCACCAAGGTCGATTTGCCGGCGCCGTTGGCGCCCATCAGCGCAACGACCTCACCGGGCGCGACGGCAAGATCGGCGCCGGCGAGTGCGCGTGTCGGCCCGAAGGATTTCTCGATCCCGTTGACGGAGACGGCGATGGTTGAGTTTGCTGGGGGCAAGATGCGTGAGCTTCGGGTTATGGGCATTGCGCTTGGGGCGGCGAGTTTTGGCCGTCGTTCTCACCCGTTATGGCGCCGCATTCTAGGGAGGGGGCTCGTCGCTTCCGAGAACGCGCGTTGCGAGTTTTTCAAACCCCGGAGCAATTCCGCTTCGTTTCCTTTCGTTTCATAGCAAATGAGGGCGACGCGGTACGTCGTGTTCGCCGTTTCGAGAAACAGAATTGTTCCAAGTCGGCCATCCTTGCTCTAAAGCTCGCGCATCGAATCCTAGGACCAGATGCGTATGAGTGAACCGGTAAGCCCTTCGGAAGCCGAACCCACCGAACCGACGCCGGAGCCCCGGCGTGAGCCGGTCTTCAACCTGCCTCCCGTGGTGCTGGCGGTGATCGGCATTTGCGCTGCCGTCTATCTGCTGCAGCAATATGTGCTGAACGACGAGCAGCAGATGACGCTGCTCTATGATGGGGCCTTCATCCCCGTCCTCTACACCGGACAATACGGTTTCGATTGGTTCCTGTTCACGCGGCCCTTCACCTATGCTTTCATGCATGGCGGGTTTGCCCATATCGCCATCAACATGGTCTGGCTCGCGGCCTTTGGCTCGCCGCTGGCCAATCGTTTGGGCGCGCTCCGCTTCGCGCTGTTTTTCGCTGTGACCGGGCTGGCTTCGGTGGCGCTGTTCTGGGCCGTGCACCCCTATGGCGAGGCGCCGCTGGTCGGTGCCTCCGGCTCGATCTCCGGCATGATGGGGGCCGCCGCGCGCTTCGGTTTCCGCACCGATCGTTCGGCCGGCAAGGCGGCCTTCGCCGGCCCGGTGCTGCCGATCGCCATTGTCTGGCGTTTGCGTGGCGTCGGGATCTTCCTTGCCGTGTGGATGATCATCAACCTCGCCACTGGCCTTCTCGGCTTTGCGCCTGGAATAGACGGTCAGATTGCCTGGGAGGCCCATATTGGCGGCTTCGTCGCCGGCTTCTTCGGCCTGCGCTGGTTCGACCGGCGATGGCAGTCGCCTGAGTGGGAAACCACCGACCACCACACTTGAAATGCAGCCGATCACGGCGCACGATGTTCACTCTTACGTGAAAGCCGGTCAGGGCAGGAACCGGCAGGCAAAAGCAGAGGAGGACGCCATGACGGTTAAGGCAATTCTAGAGAGAAAAGGCCACGACGTGTTGACGCTCGGGCCGAATGAAAAACTTAGCGTGGCCATCCGCATGCTCGCCGACCACAAGATCGGTGCGCTGGTCATCACCAACGGCGATCGCAAGATCGTCGGCATTCTTTCTGAGCGCGATATCGTGCGTGTCGTCGCCAAGGAGGGTGCCGCCGCACTTGATATTGCGGTGCGTTCGGCGATGACGCCGAAGGTGAAGATCTGCAACGAGAACCACACGGTCAACGAGGTGATGGAGATCATGACCAGGGGCCGTTTCCGCCATCTGCCGGTGGAAAAGGACGGCCTGCTCGATGGCATCGTCTCCATCGGTGACGTGGTCAAGCGCCGCATCGAGGATGTCGAGCGCGAGGCGGATGAGATCAGGGCCTATATCGCCACCGCCTGAGCGGCGAAAGGAACCGCCGGCCGGAGACCCGACCGGCGGAACCATTTCTATCTGTTGTCGAGTTCGGAACGGACGAGTTCGAGCCCGCGCCTCGTGATGCGGTAGGGACCGCCGCCCGACGACGAAACTGCCTTTTTCCGCTTCAGCTTTCGAAACAGGCCGAGATCGACGCCCGGATAATGCCAGCCCTCACGGGTCAGGCATTTGACGGAGGCGATCCGCTTTTTCTCGTTCTTTTCGATTTCAATGCGTCCGCCCTGCGCAAGCAGGTGCAGGATGCGCTGTCCCACAGCGCCGCGCGTCCTCTTGGACGCGCAAAGGACGCTGTGGCACTTATAACTTGGCACATGATCCTTTCCGAAAATCGGTTCCGATTTTCGGGGTCATGTGCTGCGCGAAATATCCATAGGGAGAGTTTTCCGGAAAAACGAAAAATGCCGCCGCCGCGAAGCTTCGCGGCACGGGGCTTCAGGTTTTGTCGCCCTGCCTCGCTACGAGGTCAGGGCCTTACCGGGACTGAGCGTAAGTGGACATCCACTCTCCATTAGGATGAGCGTCCTATAGGCGAAAGCAGCTGAAAAGGCCAGCCCGCGGCTTTGCGCTTGTCTCTTTTGGCGGTTTGCACTAGCGAAGTTGCACACCAAAGTATGCGTCCACGCATATTCAGCAGTTCCAATATGTAGGCCCCCATGTCCCTGATCGATACCCGCACGCCCGACGCTAAACGCCTGATCTCCGGCGCCACCGGCGACTGGGAAATCATCATCGGTCTTGAGGTGCACGCGCAGGTCATCTCGGAAGCAAAACTGTTTTCCGGCGCCTCGACCGCTTTCGGTGCGGCGCCGAACGCCAATGTCAGCCTGGTCGATGCGGCAATGCCGGGCATGCTGCCGGTCATCAACGAGGAATGCGTCAAGCAGGCCATCCGCACCGGCCTCGGGCTGAAGGCACAGATCAACCACAAGTCGGTTTTCGACCGGAAGAACTATTTTTATCCGGACTTGCCGCAGGGCTACCAGATTTCGCAGTTCAAGCAGCCGATCGTCGGCGAGGGCACGGTGATCGTTTCGGTCGGACCGGACCGGCAGGGCGAGTTCGAGGACATCGAGGTCGGCATCGAGCGGCTGCATCTGGAACAGGATGCCGGCAAGTCGATGCACGACCAGCATCCGACCATGTCCTATGTCGACCTCAACCGTTCAGGCGTGGCACTGATGGAGATCGTCTCCAAGCCTGACCTGCGTTCCGGCGATGAGGCCAAGGCCTATGTCACCAAGCTGCGCACCATCATGCGCTATCTCGGCACCTGCGACGGCAACATGGATGAAGGCTCGCTGCGCGCCGACGTCAACGTCTCGGTACGCCGGCCCGGTGGCGAGTTCGGCACGCGCTGCGAGATCAAGAACATGAACTCGATCCGCTTCATCGGCCAGGCCATCGACTATGAGGCGCGCCGCCAGATCGCCATCCTCGAGGACGGCGGCAAGATCGACCAGGAAACGCGGCTGTACGATGCCGTCAAGGGCGAGACGCGCTCGATGCGCTCGAAGGAAGAAGCGCACGATTACCGCTATTTCCCCGATCCCGATCTTCTGCCGCTGGAATTCGACCAGGCCTATGTCGACGCGCTGGCCAAAGGACTGCCGGAACTGCCCGACGACAAAAAGGCGCGGCTCATCACCTCGCTGGGTCTGTCGACCTACGACGCTTCGATCCTTGTGTCGGAAAAGTCGATCGCCGACTATTTCGAGAAGGTGGCCTCCGGCCGCGACGGCAAGCTCGCCGCCAACTGGGTCATCAACGATCTGCTCGGCCAATTGAACAAGGCCGGCAAGGATATTGAAAATGCTCCGGTTTCGCCCGATCAGCTCGGCGCGATTGTCGACCTGATCAAGGATGGCACCATCTCCGGCAAGATCGCCAAGGACCTGTTCGAGATCGTCTGGAACGAGGGCGGCGATCCGCGTCAGCTGGTCGAGAGCCGCGGCATGAAGCAGGTCACCGACGCCGGCGCCATCGAGAAGGCGGTCGACGAGGTGATCACGGCCAATCCCGACAAGGTCGAACAGGCGCGCGCCAAGCCGACCATGGCCGGCTGGTTTGTCGGCCAGGTGATGAAGGCGACGGGCGGCAAGGCCAATCCGCAAGCGGTCAACGACCTCGTCAAGGCCAAGCTCGGCATTTCGGATCAATGAGCACAGACGCAAAGCCGGGCAATCCGGCAAGCGTCTCGCCGGCCCTGTTGATTATCGGCGCCGTGCTGCTTTTTGTCGGCACGTCGCTGCATCCGATGCATGAAGATCCGAACGATGCGCTTGCCGCCTTCGGTGAATATGCCGCCGACCATATCTGGCTCTACAGCCACATGGCACAGCTTGCCGGCGTCTTCGCGATGGTTGCGGGGCTGCTGCTCATCCTTGGCCGTCTGTCCAACGGTCCGGCCCGTGGCTGGGCCCTTCTGACGATCGTCTTCGGCGCGGCATCGTTGGCGGCGGCCGCTGCCTTGCAGGCCGTCGACGGCATCGCGCTGAAGGCGGTGGTCAACGCCTGGGCCGCAGCCGATGCGGCGGCAAAACCGTCGCTGTTCAGCGCCGCTTTCGCCGTGCGCCAGGTTGAAGTCGGCTTTGCCGCGATCAGCGCCATGCTGCTCGGCTTGACGGTTCTGCTCGCCACTACCGCCCTGCATCAGGCCAGGCGCTGTCCGTTGTGGCTGTCGCTGCTCGGTGGCGCCGGTGCTGTGGGCGTCCTGTTCGGCGGCTTGGCCACCGCGGCAACCGGATTCTCCGGCCTTGCCATGGCCGCCAACATGCCGGGCAGCATGGTGCTTCTGGTCTGGGTCGTGCTGCTTGCGGTGATCGATTTCAGACGCGACCGCGCTACGGCATAGGCGGGAGAGAAAGCGATGTTTGTCCGCACCGCAGGTGAACGCGACCTTGATGCAATCCGGGCGGTGCTGGTCGAAACCTGGCATGCGACGTATGACGCTATATACGGCGCCGCAAAGGTCACCGAGATCACCGACGAATGGCATTCGATTGCCTCGCTGAAGGCGCGGCTGATCAAGCCGAACAGCGACTTCCTTGTTGCCGATGACGGCAAGCGCATTGGCGGCGTGGCTTTTGCCGAAAGCATCGACGGCGGCAAGCTGGTTGTCCTGAAACAACTCTACGTGCTGCCCAGCCTGCAGGGGCGGGGTATCGGCGGCATGCTGCTCGACGAGATCATCGAGAGTTTCCCCGAGGCCGACGCCATTCGCCTGGAGGTGGAGGCGCAGAACACGCGCGCCATCGCCTTCTACGAAGCGAACGGTTTTATACGATCTGGCGATGCAGGCGAACGCACCGGGACGCTTGTCTACCGCCGCTCTCTTGCCGGGTGACTGACGTCTCAAGGAAATCCGGATCACCTTCGCGCGAGCGGCACGACATGTGCCCTCTTTTCATTTGACGGCCTGAGGGTCACACACCAAGCTGCGGGCAGCTGACCGTGCGGAAGCCGGAATGGGCTGGCGCGCAAGGCGGCGAGGGGGGAACCATGCCAAGCTTGCCGGAACTGATGCCGACGCAGGTGTCGGACGAAACCTTTGGTGGCGTCACCTATCACATAGCGGGCGAACTGGTGCCCGTGCTGTCGGTCGATGTGACGCAAATGCCTGTCTATTTCGAGCACCACATCCTGTTGTGGAAGAACTCCGCCATCACCATTGGCCTGAAATCGCTGAAAGGCGCGCTGAAGCGCATGATGGCCGGCATGCAGATCTTCGTCACCGAGGCGTCGGGGGCGGGTATCATCGCCTTCAGCCGCGACGGGCCCGGCCACATCGTGCCGATCCATCTCAGGCGCGGCGAGGAGATCCAGGTGCGCGAACACCAGTTTCTCGCCGCCACCGGCAATGTCGACTACACATTCGAGCGTGTCCGCGGGCTGGCGACGATGCTGTTTGGCCAGAGTGGCTTCTTCATCGACCGTTTTCGTGGCGATAGCGGCGACGGCATCGTCTGGCTGCACGGCTACGGCAATGTCTTCGAGAAAACGCTTGCTGCTGGCGAGACCATCGACATCGAGCCGGGCGGCTGGCTGTTCAAGGATACCTCGGTGAGGATGGAAACCAAGATCGACCGCCTGTCGAGCGGCTTCTTCGGCGCCAACATGAATTTCATCGTCAACCGCTTCACCGGCCCGGGACGCGTTGGCATCCAGTCGATGTATCTGCATATGCCGACGGAGGAGTAGGCACGTGCCGGAAATCTCGGATGGGCGACGCGCCAGGGGACAAAGCGTGGCGTAGCCCAGTCCGCTCAGGCAACGGGAACGTCCACATTGTCGATCAGCCGGGTCTTGCCAAGCCAGGCGGCGGCGAGCAGGCGCCCGACGCGGTCGCGGCGCCAGGGCGCCAGTGTCAGGCTTTCGCGGGCCTCGACATAGTCGACTTTCTGGAAGCCGGTGGCGATCAGGGCGCGGCTGGCTTCACCGGTCGCGTCATCTTGATGTGCACCGGCCGCCAGCGCCGCTGCTGCCTTGTGCAGGATCGCGTTGAGCTGGCGGGCGACCGCGAGTTCAGACTCGCTGAGATAGGCGTTGCGTGACGACATGGCGAGACCATGCGCGTCGCGTATGGTCGGGGCGCCGATGATCTCGACGGGCAGGTCGAGGTCGCGGCAGAGCTGCCGGACGACACAAAGCTGCTGATAGTCCTTCTCGCCAAAGACCGCATAGTCGGGCGTTGCCTGGAGGAAGAGCTTGGCCACAACGGTGGCGACGCCCTCAAAAAAGGTCGGGCGAAAGTCCGATTCAAGCCCGGCGGAGGGGCCGCCGACCGCAATCCTGGTGGCGAAGCCGGCGGGATACATCGCGCCGACCGTGGGCGTGAAGGCAAGATCGGCCTTGACCGTCGCCAGCAGATCCAGGTCGCGGGCGAGCTGGCGCGGATACTTGTCGAGATCCTCGCTCGGCGCGAACTGCGTCGGGTTGACGAAAATCGACACCACGCAGCGCTCGGCTTTTCCCCTGGCGATCCTGATCAGCGAGAGATGCCCTTCATGCAGCGCGCCCATGGTTGGCACCATGGCGACGCGCAAGCCATCGCGCCTCCAGTCACCGATCCGCGCGCGAAGTGCGGCGACGCTGTCGACGACGTCAGGCCGGCTCATGTCTCATCTCCGCCGTTTGAGCCCGAAAAGGCTTTTGAGCCCGAAAAGACATGGGCAGGGCCGGGGAATGTCCGGTCTCGCACCTCCGCTGCATAGCGCTCGGCGGCGTGCGCGATCACGCTGCGCAGATCGGCATATTCCTTGACGAATTTCGGCACCCGGTCGACGGTCAGCCCGACCATGTCGTCGATGACCAGGATCTGGCCATCGCAGTCACCGCTGGCCCCGATGCCGATGGTTGGAATGGCGATGCGGCGGGTGATGTCGGCGGCGACCGCCTCGATGGTGCCTTCGATGACCACGGAGAACGCGCCGGCTTTTTCGACGGCGAGCGCGTCGGCCATCAGCGCCGCGACGTTCTCGTCCGTGCGGCCCTTGATCTTGTAGCCGCCATCCTTCTCCACCGATTGCGGCAGCAGGCCGATATGGCCCATGACCGGAATGCCTGCGGCGACAATTGCCGCGATCTGCCCGGCCATGTCGACGCCACCTTCGAGTTTCACCGCCTGGCAGCCGGTCTCATCGACGATGCGCCGCGCCGAGGCCACCGCCTGCGCCGCCGAATCCTCATAGCTGCCCGCCGGCATGTCGACGACGACGCAGGCCCTGGCCGAGCCGCGCATCACGGCTTGCCCGTGCGCGATCATCATCTCGAGCGAGGCGCCCAGCGTTGTCGCATGGCCATGCAGGACCATGGCGACGCTGTCGCCGACCAGGAGCAGGTCGACATGCGGATCAAGCAGGCGAGCGACGGGATAAGTGTAGGCTGTCAGGCAGACCAGTGGTGTGCCGCTCTTGCGGCGACGAATCAGCTCGGCGCCGATGCGAATGTCGGTGGTCGGCAATTCCGTGGCCAATCGTCACCTCCCTCGGCCCATGGCCGGATTGGATATCCGCATGGGCGCGCTGAGCTTTAGAAAGAGCGCAAAGGCTTGGCAAGCGCGCATCCTGCCGCCTCTCGGGATCACGGGCTTGTGTCGGCTCCTTGGCGCGCCATTTGCGCGCTGCCTGCGGCAAAACCCTTGCCTTCCCGAATGCCTGACGCCATAAGCAGGAAACAGGCGCCGCCTGCGCAAAGGGTTCCGAGATGAAGACTTTCCTGACGCAGTTTTTCACCTGGTGGAACAGCCAGACGCTGGGAACGCGTCTGCACACATGGCGGTACGGCAAGAGGGTCGGCCAGGACGAGGTCGGCAATGTCTATTACGAAGGCGGCGTCGATTCGGAAGGCCGCACGCGCCGTTGGGTCATCTACCGCAACTATTCCGAAGCCTCGGCCATTCCGCCCGGCTGGCACGGCTGGATCCATCACCGTGTCGACCTCGCGCCGCCCAGTGACGACTACAAGCCGCGCGACTGGCAGAAGCCGCACCAGCCCAATCTGACCGGCACGCCGGCGGCCTATCGCCCGAAGGGTTCGGTGCTGACCAATCAGCATCGCCCGCAGGTCACGGGTGACTACGACGCGTGGACGCCCGGGTCGTAACGACCCGGCTGGTAACAGCGCCCCGACTTGTCACGGCACGAAGTGCAGGCCGGTCCTTTATCGCCACAATTGGTGTTTAGCTGCTTGCTGATCAGAAAACGGCGACTAGCCTTGGCGATCGACGGAATCACCCGGGCGCGAACCACCGGTACCCCTATATGAGCTTTTTCAACCTGATACCGACGGGAGGCCTGACGCTAGCCGCCAGCCTCGCCGTCAGCACCGCGGCTTTTGCGGCTTCGCCCACACCGGCTGTACCCGCCGCGCCCGCCCCGGCGGCGCCTGCTGGATCGGACCGCATCACCAATCCGGTCGCCGAGTTCGCCGGCATCGACAAGATCACCGGCCGCATCATCACCTTCGACGTCTATATCGACGAGACGGTGCAGTTCGGTGCTTTGCAGGTGACGCCGCGCGTCTGCTATTCGCGGCCGCAGACTGAGGAGCCGAGGACCGATTCCTTCGTCGAGGTCGACGAGATCACGCTCGACCGCAAGATCCGCCGCATCTTCACCGGCTGGATGTTCGCCGAAAGTCCGGGGCTCAACGCCGTTGAGCATGCCGTCTATGACGTCTGGCTGAAGGAATGCAAGCAGAAGTCGGACGTACCGGCGCCCGACGCAACCAAGGCTGACGCCACCAAGGCCGACGCCCCGAAGCCGGCCGCCACCAAGCCTGCCGCCGCCAAGCCGCCGGCAGCGGCCAGCCCGGATGCGAAACAGCCCGATCTTACGGAACCGGGCGCCACCGACGCCAACTGATCCCCCGGAACCGTCACGTCCATCATGCGTTGGACCATTGACGACCGCGCATCGATGCGCCCGGAGGATATTTCGATGTCAGACAGCAAGCGGATCACGGCGAGCAAGGAAGAGTTGCTCGAACTCGAAAAAGGGTTCTGGACAGGGGACGAGGCCTACTACGCGGCCAATGCCGACACGGAATGCCTGGTGGCATTTCCGCAAATGGCAAAGGCGATGGACAATGCCGATCTGGCCAAGACCGCAACCAAGCCCAACCGCTGGCGCGATCTCGATATCGAGCTCAAGGGAATCATCGAACCGGGCAGTGATATCGTCATGCTGACCTACGAGGCGCATGCGACTCGGGAGAATGGCGACCCTTACGCGGCGCTGGTCAGCACCGGCTATGTCCATCGTGTCAACGGCTGGAAGATGATGTTCCATTCGCAGACGCCGCTGGAGGCTGCAGCGAAGACCTGATCATCTGGGTGGTCCGGCGGATCGTTTACTCGGTGATACGTATCCCATGCTCGGAGAGAGCAGCCAATATGTCTTCAATCTCGGTCGAACTGAATTCACGTTTGGGAAGCAGTTGGTCGAGCTGACCCATTGTGGCGTCTCTGCCCTTTGTGATCAGCGCTTGAACAATCGGCTGCATATCCGCTCGAAGGTGGATTTCGCTCGACATCGAAGCTCTCCGGTCACGGAAAAAAGATCGCCTCGCCCTTCAACGCATCGGCGAGCATCTTCTCATACTTGCCGCGTGGCACGTCGACGGCGCCAAAGCGCTTGAGGTGCTCGGTGGTGAATTGGGTATCAAGTAGCGCGAAGCCGCGCGCCTTCAAGCGTTCGACGAGATGCACGAGGCAGATCTTCGACGCATCCGTCTCCTTGGAAAACATGCTTTCGCCGAAGAACACCCGTCCGAGTGACACACCATAGAGGCCGCCGACCAACTGGTCCTCATGCCAGGCCTCGACCGAATGGCAGTGGCCCATGCGGTGTAGTTGCACATAGGCCTCGCGGATCGGCGCGTTGATCCAGGTCGAGCGCCGCTCCTCGCGCTTTTCGGCGCAACCGTCGATCGTGGCCTCGAAATCGAAGTCGAAGCGTATGTCGAATGGGCTTTTGCGGATCGCTTTCTTCAGGCTTTTGGGTGTGTGGAACCCGTCGAGCGGGATGATGCCGCGCGTCTCCGGCCGGACCCAGAAGACTTCCGGGTCGTTGGCGCTTTCGGCCATCGGGAAGACGCCCGAGGCATAGGCCTTGAGCAGGAGGTCGGTGGGGATGCGATAGCCGGGTGCGTAGGGACGGGTCATCGCGTCCCCGGACTATTCTTCCTTGGCCAGGTATTTTTCCAGCCAATGGATATCATAGTCGCCATTGGCGATGTCGGCATTGCCGACCAGATCGCGAAACAGCGGCAAGGTTGTCTTGATGCCATCGACGACGAATTCATCCAGCGCCCGCCTCAACCGCATCATGCACTCGACGCGGTTGCGCCCATGCACGATCAGCTTGCCGATCAGGCTGTCGTAATAGGGCGGGATCTTGTAGCCGGAATAGACGCCGGAATCGACGCGGATGCCGAGACCGCCCGGCGTGTGGAAATGGGTGATGGTGCCGGGTGAGGGGGTGAAGGTGCGCGGATCCTCGGCGTTGATTCGGCATTCGATGGCGTGGCCATTGAACTTGATGTCTTCCTGCTTGACCGAAAGACCGCCACCGGAAGCGACGCGGATCTGCTCATGCACGAGATCGATGCCGGTGATCGCTTCCGTCACCGGATGCTCGACCTGCAGGCGCGTGTTCATCTCGATGAAATAGAACTCGCCATTCTCGTACAGGAACTCGATCGTGCCGGCGCCGGAATAGCCGAGATCGGCGATGGCTTTGGCGCAGATGCCGCCGATGCGGGACCGCTCCTCGGCGTTGAGCGCCGGCGAATTGGCCTCTTCCCAGACTTTCTGGTGGCGCCGTTGCAGCGAACAGTCGCGTTCGCCGAAATGCACGCCGCGGCCAAAGCCGTCGCCGAACACCTGCACTTCGATATGGCGCGGCTTCTGCAGGTACTTTTCGATGTAGACGGCGTCGTCGCCAAAAGCGGCGCCCGCTTCCGTGCGCGCCGTCTGCAAGGCGACCTCGAGGTCCTCCTCGGTGAGTGCAACCTTCATGCCACGGCCGCCGCCGCCGGCCGAGGCCTTGATGATCACGGGATAGCCGATTTCGGCAGCAATGCGCTTGGCTTCCTTCTCATCGGTCACCGCGCCGTCGGAGCCGGGCACCACCGGAATGCCGAGGCGCTTGGCGGTGCGCTTGGCCTCGATCTTGTCGCCCATAATGCGGATATGGTCGCCGGACGGGCCGATGAAGGTGATGTTGTGCGCGGCCAATATGTCGGCGAACTTGGCATTCTCCGACAGAAAGCCGTAGCCTGGATGCACGGCGTCGGCGCCGGTGATCTCGCAGGCCGCGACGATCTGATGGATGTTGAGATAGCTGTCGCGCGATGGCGGCGGGCCGATGCACACGCTTTCGTCGGCGAGCCTGACATGCATGGCGTCGGCGTCGGCGGTCGAATGCACCACCACCGTCTGGATGCCGAGTTCCTTGCAGGCGCGAAGCACCCGAAGCGCGATTTCGCCGCGATTGGCGATGAGGATCTTCTGGAACATCCGGCCCGCTCTACTCGATCACGACGAGCGGCATGCCGTATTCGACCGGCGTCGCGTCCTCGAACAGGATCGCCGTCACCGTGCCGGCGCGCGGCGAGGGGATCTGGTTCATCGTCTTCATCGCCTCGATGATCAGCAGCGTCTGGCCTTCCTTGACCTTCTGGCCGACCTCGATGAACGCCTTGGCGTCGGGCGACGGCGCCAGATAGGCGGTGCCGACCATCGGCGAGGTGACCGCGTTCTTCGATACGTCGACCGCTGCCGGGGCGGCCGCGGCAGCGGGCTGGGCAGCTGCCGCCGGCGCATAGCTGGGCTGGGGGGCTGCAATCGCGTGGACGGCAGGTGCCTGCCGCGACACGCGCACCTTCAAGTCACCCAGTTCGACCTCGATTTCGGTCAGGTTGGTGTCATTCAGTATGCCCGCCAGATCGCGGATCAGTTGCTGGTCAACACCGGTCTTCTTTATCGACATTTTCGAGCCTTCTGTTTGTTGGCCGGTCATAGGCGTGCGGCCAGCGCCTGTAGCGCCAGCGTGTAACCGAGCGGCCCAAAGCCACAGATCATGCCGACGGCGACCGGCGCGACCATGGAGACGTGGCGGAATGATTCCCGCGCATGGATGTTGGAAAGGTGAACTTCGGCGACCGGCAGCGGCGCAACCGAACGGATGGCGTCGTGGATCGCGATCGAGGTGTGGCTGTAGGCACCCGGATTGATGACGATGCCGGCGGCCTTGTCGCCGGCTTCCTGGATCCAGTCGACGAGATCGCCCTCATGGTTCGACTGGCGGAAATCGATCTCGAGCCCGAGCGCCGTGCCGGCCTGCTTGCAGTCGTCGGCGATCGCGGCAAGCGTCTTGCCGCCATAGATGCCCGGCTCGCGCTTGCCGAGCGCGTTGAGATTGGGACCGTTCAGGACGAAAACCGTTTTCAAAAAAGCCGACCTTTTCCGGCGCCGGTATCAAACCGGCGCGCTGGGCCTCTATACCGGGCATAGCCGTCCGCGAAAAGAGCGCAAGTGCGTTCTTTCACTGTCCACAACAGGCCGAAATCCGCCCGTGAAGAAAACCCCTGGCTGATCAAAGCGCGGCTTTCGCCGCCTCGATCTTTTGCGTCAGCACTTCCTGCCCGAGAGCCCCAAACACCACCTCATTGCCGACGACATAGGACGGCGTTCCGGTGATCGACAGCTTATTGGCAAGATCATAGGTCTTGGAGAAGGCCTCGGTGATCGACGGGTCCTTCATCTTCTCGCGCAGCGTCGCCTCGTCGGCGCCGAGCGAAAGCGCGATCTTGATCGCGGCCGCCTCGGTGGCGCGTCCCTGGCCGCCGAGCAGTGCGTTGTGGAACTCGCCGTATTTTTCCGGCTTCATCAGATGGAAGGCCATCGAGACGACGCTGGCTTTTTGCGAATCCGGGCCGAGGATCGGGAATTCCTTGAGCACGAAGCGCAGATCCGGATCAGCCTTGGTCAGGGCTCGCATGTCCTCGATGGCGCGTTTGCAGAAGCCGCAATTGTAGTCGTAGAACTCAACGATCGTCACCTTGCCGTTCGGGTTGCCGACGATGCCGTCGAAGCTGGAGTTGAAGATCTGCTCCTTGGCGTTCTTGATGACGCCCAGCGCGGCGATCCGTTGTTCTTCCTTCTGCTTGGCCTCGAGCGCGTCCTGCACTTCGAGCAGCACTTCCGGGTTCTTCAGGAGGTAGTCGCGGATTATGCCCTCGACCTCGGTGCGGTCGATCTTGGTATCGGCCGCCTTGGTGTCGGCCCCTGCCGTCTGGACAGGCTGAGTCGCCTGGACAGGCTGCGTTGTACCGGCCTTGGCAATCTGCGGGCTGCCGGCGACGAAACCGAAAGCCAGCATGGCGAGGGCCACAGCGATCCCCGTTGTGCCCAGCAGCAGTGCCTTTTTCATCGTTCTCGTTCCTTTTGCCTGTTTCCCAGTCCGGCTGTGTCGCAGCGCGTGATCGGAAGGTTCACTAGATCTTGCTTGTCGATTTGTAGTTTATGATATCCTGGGCGCGTATCCAACGCGGCTCGCCGCGCTTCATCTGCTGCTGCGCGCGCATGGCGAAGATCTTCGCATCCTTGTAGTTACCGGAATAGAAATGACCTTCGGCCGTGGCAAGCTCGGCGCCCGGTATGTCACCCAACTCGCCGTAAGCCTGCGCCAGGTAACGATACCCCTCGGCATTTTCCTTGTCGCGACCCAGGCCATTGTTGATCTGCACGACGGCTTTCTTCAGCGCGTCAGGCGTGCCGACCGCCATCAGCGCCTGGCCAAGCGAGACGGGCAGCAAGCCGGACCGCGCGGGATCGAGGCTGACCGCCTTGGCATAGGCTTCGGCTGCATCCTTGGGCTTGTTCGCCTTCATCAAAATGTCGCCGCGCAATTCCTGGAAATAGGGGTTCTTGGGTTGGGCCTTGATCAGGGCATTGGTCTTGGCGAGTGCGCCGGCGATGTCACCGTAAAGGTAGGTCGACTGGGCATCGCCATAGAGTGCCGCGAGGCTGCCCCGCATCTTTTGCATCAGCCTGCCGGCGGTGGCCTTGCCTTCCATATAGACGGCGATCTTCACCCGCATCATGTCATGGCGCTGCTGCAGCGCCGGCGGGTCAGGCTTGTCGACATTCGGGCTCTGCTTCACCAGCACTTCGAGATTGGCGATGCGTTCCTGCGGCATCGGGTGGCTGATCCGGTAGGGATCGATCTGCGCACCCGACAGGGACAGCGCGGTCTGGAAGCGGCGGAACGTCTTCAGCATGCCCATGCCGGACTGGCCGGTGGCGTTGAGATAGGTGATGGCGGATCGGTCGGCTGTTATCTCTTCGGTGCGTTGGTAGGCGAGGATGCTGCGCTGTGCCATCTCGCCGCCGCCGGCGGCAACGCCCATGCCGGCGCCGGCAAGGCCGCGGCTGTTGGTGGTGGCGCCCGCAACGATCGCACCCGCGCCAAGCAAGGTGGCGATGATGGCCATCGTCTTGGCGCGCTCGAGCTGGTCACGCAGTTTCTGCTGGTGGCCGCCGGCGATATGGCCGGCCTCGTGCGCGATGACGCCGATGATTTCGTTCGGCGTTTCGGCCGTCATCAGCGCGCCGGTGTTGATGAACAGCCGGCGCCCGGTGACGAAAGCGTTGAAGCTGGAATCGTTGACCAGCACGATATCGATGCCATCATTCGCCAGCCCCGCCGCCTTGAAGATCGGCCGCGCGTAGTCACGCACCAGAGCCTCGATCTCGGCATCGCGCACCACCGGCACGCTTTGGGCGAAGGCGGTGACCGAACTCGCCACGGCGACGGCGACGCCAAGCGAAAGCGTCGCGAAAACACGCGCGATCTTGGCAATCGTCGATCTGGGTCGGCTCAACATGACGTGTCCACTGGTAGACGAGCGGGCGAAAGATGAAAAGTCGGCACCGGAAAAACTTCCTCAACTTGTGATCCTCACATCAATCGGGCATTTGTGCGGCGCATGTATTCGAGGGCATAGCGTGCCCAACCGTCGGGATAGGGATAAAATGGTCGTTTCGCTCTCACGCCGTGGCAATGTCGAGCCATTCCACGCCATGGATGTGCTGGCCGAAGCAAACAGGCTGAAGGCCCAGGGCGTGCCGGTGATCTCCATGGCGGTCGGCCAGCCCTCCGATCCCGCGCCTGCACGGGTTCGCGCCGCCGCGGCCAAGGCCTTGGAGCACGGTCGCATCGGCTACACCGACACGCTGGGATTGGCCGGTCTGCGCAAGGCGATCGCCGAGCACTACGCGGATCACTATCGGCTTGAAGTCGAGCCTGGCCGGATCGCGGTGACCACGGGTTCGTCGGCGGCCTTCAATCTTGCCTTCCTGGCGATGTTCGATCCGGGCGACCGCGTTGCGATCGCAGCACCTGGCTATCCTGCCTATCGCAACATCATGGCGGCACTCGGCATCGAAGTGGTCGAGATCGAGCTCGGCGACGCGGCCTATTTGCATGCCGGTCATCTGGAGGCCGCGCATCGCGAGAAGCCGTTGAAGGGTGTCCTGTTTGCAAGTCCGGCCAACCCGACCGGCGCGGTCATACCGGCCGACGAACTGGCGGCTCTGGTCAATACGGCGGAGACATTGGGGATCGCCGTCATTTCCGACGAGATCTACCATCGGTTGGCCTACGGCGCCCCTGACACCTCGGCACTTGCCTTCGGCAACAGCGTGACGGTGATCAATTCCTTCTCGAAATACTATTGCATGACCGGCTGGCGCATCGGCTGGATGGTGCTGCCGGAAGAGCTGGTGCGGCCGGTCGAGCGTATTGCCCAGAGCCTCTACATCTCGCCGCCGGAGCTGTCGCAGATCGCCGCGATCGAGGCCTTTGCCGCGACCGATGAGCTGGAAGCGGTCAAAGGCCGCTACGCCTGGAATCGCGAACTGCTGATGACGCGCCTGCCGGAACTCGGCTTTCCGCTGGCTGCACCCATGGATGGCGCCTTCTATGCTTTTTGCGATGTCACAAGGCACACCAATGACAGCATGGCTTTCGCGCGCAAGATGCTGGCCGAGGCGCATGTGGCGGCGACGCCCGGCCGCGACTTCGACACCCAGGCAGGGCATCGCACGATGCGTTTTTCCTACGCCGGCAGCCATGATGACATGGTCGAGGCGATGGCGCGCATCGAACGCTGGTTGAGGTAGCACCATGCCGGAATTCGAACAGGCCCCCAAACTTGATCTGGCATTGGCAGAAGTCGCCGCCGAAATGGCCGAGCGCACCGATCGCGGCGATGTCGCGACCTACATTCCCCAATTGGGCAAGGTGGATCCGAAAAAATTCGGCATCGCTGCCGTCACCAATGACGGCCGCGTGCTGGTGGCGGGCGATGCCGACCAGCCTTTCTCCATCCAGAGTATCTCCAAGGTGTTCACACTGACGCTGGCGCTCGGCAATGTCGGCGATGCGCTGTGGAAACGGGTCGGGCGCGAGCCGTCGGGCAATCCGTTCAATTCGATCGTCCAGCTCGAGCATGAGAACGGCATTCCGCGCAATCCCTTCATCAATGCCGGCGCCATCGTCATTTCCGACATCCTGCTTGCCGGCCACCAGCCGCGCGAGGCGATCGGCGAGATCCTGCGTTTCATCCAGTTCCTTGCCGATGACGACACCATCATCATCGACCGCGAGGTCGCCGCCTCCGAACGCGCCACCGGCTACCGCAACTTCGCGCTGGCCAACTACATGAAATCCTTTGGCAATCTTCATCATGCGCCGGAACTGGCGCTCGGCGTCTATTTTCACCATTGCGCCATCGCCATGAGTTGCCGGCAACTGGCGATGGCCGGTCGTTTCCTTGCCAATGGCGGCAAGAACCCGGCCACCGGATATCAGGTGGTGTCGGCGGAGCGGGCGCGGCGCATCGGCGCCATGATGCTGACCTGCGGCCACTATGACGGCTCCGGCGACTTCGCCTTCCGCGTCGGCATTCCGGGAAAAAGCGGCGTCGGCGGCGGCATATTGGGCATCGTGCCTGGAGTGGCCTCGCTCGCCGTCTGGTCGCCCGGTCTCAACGCCAACGGCAATTCCAAGCTCGGTTCGATCGCGCTGGAGAAGTTGGCCAGGATGATGAACTGGTCGATCTTCGCGCCATAGGACTTACCGATATTCAGGTGAGGCCGGCCTGCAAATGGCCAATACCTGCGCTTCCGGTACTCACGTACATTAAGTACGCTCCGCTCCGGTTCTCGGTATTAGCCATTTTCGACTCGGCCTGACCTGAATCTCAGTAAGTGCTTGCGTCACGGCGGCACCGGCAAAAAATCCCGCGCAATCTTTCGATCGGCGCGGGATTTTCTTATCTGGAAATCACTTCAACCAACTGAAAAGCTTAGAAAAAGCCCTTCCGCTGCCACCAGCCGGCACGCTTCGGCTTTTCTTCGGTCTTGGCTTCCGGTTCATCGGCGACGGTCGAGGAAACCACCGGCACCACTGGTGCATCGATGGCAGCCGGCTTGCGTCGCGACGGCCGGGCCTTTGCAGGCTCTTCCACCACGGCAGCAACCACTGTTTCCTCGGCAACCGCCACTGGAGACTCGACCGGCGTTTCCGCGGCCGCTTCGACAACAGTCGTTTCGGTGACGGCCTCGGCGGCTGCTTTCTTCGGCTTAGCTGCGCGACGCGGCTTCTTGAGCTTCTCTGTGCTCGGCACCTCTTCGCTCACCGCAGCCACCGGCTCATCAACGGCAACGGCAGCCACGGGCTCGATCGACACAGGCTCGCTTTCGGAAGCATCAGCCTCCGAAGCCTCGGTCGCCTCGCCGGCGCTTGCCTCGGTCTCGCCTTCGCCGTCTTCGCGACGGTTGCGCTTGCCGCCGCGCTTGCCGCGCCGGCGCTTCTTGCCCTGGCTGTCATCCGCCGCCTGCACCGCCTCGTCAGAGGCGCTGGCAACGATCGGAGCAGCGTCGTCTGTCTCGGTGTCGTCATCGTCCGCCGCGTTTGCCGGGCTGGCGAAGTCGCCGGCCGGAGCGGAGACGGATGAGCCATCCGTCGGGGCGCCATGCTCGCGGTCGCGATCCCTGCCGCCGCGCCGTCTGCGGCGCTTGCGGCGCTTGCGGTCGCGGCCTTCGCCATCCTCGCCGCCGGCAGGCCGCGGCTGCTGGTTCTGCTGCGGCTGCTGGCGTGGCTGCTCGGCCTGAACCACGACCTCATCATCCTCCTCGACGACGACAATCTCGTCCTCGGGCTCCTCCGGCTCGACATAGGCCGGCAGACTGCGCACCTCGACAAAGCCCTCGGGCTTTTCGGCCAGGGCGCCGCGGAAGATCGCATAGTGCTGCGCGCCAACCGTATCGTCCGCCTCGATGGTGATGGTCAGGCCGAAGCGGCTTTCGAGCTCCACCAGCGTGCCGCGCTTGTGGTTGAGCACGTAGAGCGCGGTCGCCGCCGGCGTGCGCACAGTGATGTGGCTGCGCGAATCCTTGAGCAGGAATTCCTCGATCGCCCGCACCACCATCAGCGCGACCGACGAATCGGACCTGACATGGCCGGTGCCGCCGCAATGCGGGCACGGCTTCATGGTCGATTCCAGCACGCTGGCGCGGATGCGCTGGCGTGACATCTCCATCAGGCCGAAATGCGAGATGCGGCCGACCTGGATGCGGGCACGGTCGTTCTTGAGGTGATCCTTCAGCCGCTTCTCGACGGAGCGGTTGTTGCGGTTCTCCTCCATGTCGATGAAGTCGATGACGATCAGGCCGGCCAGATCGCGCAGCCTCAGCTGACGGGCAACCTCTTCGGCCGCTTCCAGATTGGTGTGGAGTGCCGTGTCCTCAATCGAGTGTTCCTTGGTGGAGCGACCCGAATTGACGTCGATGGCGACCAGCGCCTCGGTCTGGTTGATGATGATGTAGCCACCGCTCTTCAGCGTCACTTGCGGCTGCAGCATGCGGTCGAGTTGCGCCTCGATGCCGTTGCGCACGAAGATCGGTGTCGTGTCGCGGAACGGCTGAACCACCTTGGCGTGGCTCGGCATCAGCATGCGCATGAAGTCCTTGGCCTCGCGATAGCCTTCCTCGCCGGATACAAGAATCTCGTCGATATCCTTGTTGTAGAGGTCGCGCACCGAGCGCTTGATCAGGCTGCCTTCCTCATAGACGAGGGCAGGGGCGGTGGACTGGAGCGTGAGATTGCGGACATTTTCCCAAAGCCGCATCAGATATTCATAGTCGCGCTTGATCTCGGCCTTGGTGCGGCTCTCGCCGGCGGTGCGCAGGATGACGCCCATGCCTTGCGGCACTTCGAGATCGGCGACGACCTCCTTGAGGCGCTTGCGGTCGACCGCGCTGGTGATCTTGCGCGAAATGCCGCCGCCGCGCGCCGTGTTCGGCATCAGCACGGAATAGCGGCCGGCAAGCGACAGATAGGTGGTGAGTGCGGCGCCCTTGTTGCCGCGCTCTTCCTTGACGACCTGCACCAGCAGGATCTGCCGGCGCTTGATCACTTCCTGGATCTTGTACTGGCGGCGCACCGGCTTGCGGCGGTTGCGCACTTCTTCCAGCGCGTCCTCGGCGCCGACCGATTCGACCTCGTGATCATCGGGATGCGAGGACTGTACTTCCTCCAGCATGCCGCGATCATTGTCGCTGGAGGTGGCTTCGCTGCCCTGTTCCGCCTGCGGGACGGGCTCGGAAATCACATCGCCTTCGACAGAGGCGGCGATCGATGTCGGGCCGCCCTCGCGGGGTTCGGTTTCGTCCTGTTTGGCGGAACCTTCACCATGGCCGGACGCATCGGCATGCCCCGAGCTATCTGAGTGCTCTGAATGGTCTGATGTATCGGCAGCGTGTTCTATGATCTCCGAGGTGTGGGAGATCTCCTCGACAACGATGTCGCCATTGTCGTTGCCTTCGCTTGGCTCGCCGGAGCCTTCGCCTGTCTCGCCCGCATCGCGCTTGTGCTCGCCGCGGTCGCGGCTCTTGCCGCCACGCCGGCGCCCGCGCCGTCCGCGATCGCGGCTCTGGCGGTCATCGCCGTCACTGTCCTCGTCCTCCTCGTCCTCGGCCTCCTGCGCTTCGGCGCGCAGCAGTGCCTGACGGTCGGCGACCGGGATCTGGTAGTAATCGGGGTGTATTTCACTGAAGGCGAGAAAACCGTGACGGTTGCCGCCATATTCGACAAAGGCTGCCTGAAGGGAGGGTTCGACGCGCGTTACGCGGGCGAGGTAGATATTTCCTTTGAGCTGCTTCTTGTCCTGGGATTCAAAGTCGAATTCTTCGATACGGTTACCGCGTACGACGACAACTCGTGTTTCCTCCGGGTGGGAGGCGTCTATCAGCATTTTGTTGGGCATTATTTCGTTTCCCCCCGGCAGCCGTCAGCCGCAGCTGGCGGGGCAAAGCCCGCTGCTGTGTGTCTGGAGAATGGGTGCCGGATAATTGAATGTCCGCCGGACGGTGCCTGCGTGTCATGGCGGTGCCGCCCGCAGCCATACTGGCGCGGTTTGATGCGGACCTTTCCATGATTGCGCTTGAAGCCATCGTCACCAGCAGAACCTTTTGAACCAAAGCCCGGAAACCGGACCAGCTTGTTTGCTCATACAGAGCCGGCACGGGAACAAACCCGGCCGTTTTCCTCACGCAGGCGATTCCCCCGCCACGGGAGCACACCTGCGAAATTCGTCGCAATCACCTGAACCCTTTTCGCGTGAAGCGAAAGGAGCCGCCTTTCATCTGACCCTGTAGCAGGAAGCTGCGGAGGAGGGCGGTTCCAGGATTGCAGTGATCCACTATCGCTTTTATGATTTGGCGGGTTGGAAGGCAACCCCGATTTCCGATGCCGGCAAAAAGCAGTTCCGTAACGTAAGCCTGAGTTCCGATCCTTGCGTGAAAAGGCTTGGTTAACCTTCTCTGGATACCAATCGTTAATCGAGTTCGCGGCCTAACCGGCACTTCGACGAAACGAGCGGGCGCCTGGCGCCAAACCGGGAGCGACTGGAAGAGAGATGGGACTGGCAGGCTTCACAGGCAAGGGATGTCGTGTCGGTGGCCGGATTCTTGGCGCCCTATGCCTTCTGCTGCTGGTGGTGATTTCCCACGCCTCTTCCTCGGTTGCCAATGCCGCCGACGCGCCGCTGGTGGCAAACGGCTACAAGATGGCCGGCGATGCTACCAAGATGCGCATCGTCATGGATTTCGATCGCGAGCCTGACATCAAATGGTTTCTGCTGCGCGGCCCCAATCGCCTGGTCATCGACCTGGCGAATACCAGGCTGGCCATCGACGCCAAGGATCTGAAGCCGCGCGGCCTGGTCAAGGGCGTGCGCCTGGGCGCGCTCGGCGAGGGCGTTTCGCGGCTGATCCTCACCGGCAAGGGGCCGTTCGCCGTCGACAAGCTGGATGTGCTCAAGAATGAGGACGGAACCGGCTACCGCATCGCCATCGACATTTCGGCGGCCTCGGAACGGGAGTTCGACGCCGCCCTTGCCAACCAGGCGCTGACCACGGGATCGACGGTTTCAACCGACAAGGGCGGGCGGGTAGGCACCGGGCCGGTTTCCAATCCAGGCCACCGCTTCACGGTCGTTATCGACCCCGGCCATGGCGGCGTCGACGGCGGCGCCGAGGGTCTGAACGGCACGATCGAGAAGAATATCACGCTAGCCTTCGCCACGGAGCTGCGCGACAAGCTCGCGGCCGTCGGCAAATATGATGTCTTCATGACCCGCGACACCGACGAATATCTGCGTCTGGACGACCGCGTGCGCATTGCCCGCCAGCATGAGGCCGATCTGCTGATTTCGATCCATGCCGATACAATCAGCGTCAAGGGCATCCGCGGCGCCACCGTCTACACCGTCTCCGACAAGGCGTCGGATCCCGAGGCGCAGGCGCTTGCCGACCGCGAAAACCTCTCCGACCAGTTCGCCGGCATGGTCATCAAGGACGATAACAAGGAAGTGACCGACATCCTGATCGACCTGATCCGCCGCGAGACGCACACATTTTCGATGAGTTTCGCCCACACATTGGTCGGCCAGCTGTCGACCAGCGTCGGCCTCATCAACAATCCGCAGCGTTCCGCAGGCTTCAAGGTGCTGAAGGCACCGGACGTGCCATCCGTTCTGGTGGAACTTGGCTATCTCTCAAATGCCAAGGACGAGGCGCAGCTGCTCGACGCCGAATGGCGCGGCAAGGCCGCACAAAGCATCACCAACGCCGTTGCGCTGTTTGCCTCCGCCCGGGCCGGAACGGTGACCGGAGGTTGACATGGCTGGTGGCGCCTGCAACCTGAGGCAGCGTTGCTGGATGACAACACCCGGTGCCTTTTATTTCCGGCGCGCGGTCACGAAATCAGGCCTTGCCGTATTTTGTCCACATGGTGGCGACATGGGTTTTCGATTACGGATTGGGACCGGCTCGAAAGCTTGCGTGGAAGGCGGCTTCGTTTAGGAAATTCCCGAACCAAGGACTGGAGCGGGTATGATTCGTCTCATTGGCTATTTTTTCGGCATCGGCACGACGCTGGCCCTTCTGGCCGCGGCGGGCGTTGCGCTTTACATCGGCCATGTAGCAAAGGATCTGCCTGACTACGAAGTGCTGGCCAAGTACGAACCGCCGGTGACCACCCGCATCCATGCCTCGGATGGCTCTCTGATGGCGGAGTATGCGCGCGAACGGCGCCTGTATTTGCCGATTCAGGCGATCCCGGATCGCGTCAAGGCGGCCTTCCTGTCCGCCGAGGACAAGAACTTCTACAGCCATCCCGGTGTTGACATAACGGGGTTGGGCAGAGCGGTGCTCACTTACGTTTCGGGTGGACCGATGCAGGGCGGTTCGACGATCACCCAGCAGGTTGCCAAGAACTTCCTTCTCACCAACGAGCGCTCCCTGGAACGCAAGGTCAAGGAGGCCATCCTTTCGTTCCGCATCGAGCAGGCCTATTCCAAGGATCGTATCCTTGAACTCTATCTCAATGAGATTTTCTTTGGCTTCAACGCCTATGGTGTCGCCGGCGCCGCACTGACCTATTTCGATAAATCGGTGAACGAACTGACCGTGGCCGAGGCCGCTTATCTGGCATCGCTCCCGAAAGGTCCGGCCAACTACAATCCCTTCAAGCATGCCGATCGCGCGATTGAGCGGCGAAACTGGGTCATCGGCCAGATGGTCGAGAACGGTTACGTGACCCCCGAAGAGGGTGCGAAGGCGAAGGCCGAGCCGCTTGGTGTCGCCCCGCGCCGCACCGGCTCCTATTTGTTCGCGGGCGAATATTTCACCGAAGAGGTTCGTCGACAGATCATCGCCCGCTATGGCGAGAATGCGCTCTATGAGGGCGGCCTTTCCATCCGCACGACCCTTGACCCGAAGGTTCAGCTCATTGCCCGCAAGGCGATGCAGAACGGTTTGATGAAATACGACACGCTGCGCGGCTATCGCGGCCCGGTGACGTCGATTGACGTGTCCGGCGACTGGGGTCCTCCGCTGGGCGCCGTCAAGGGACTGGAAGACGTTCCCGAATGGTCGCTCGCCGTCGTGCTCGACTCCTCGGCGTCAGGCCTCTCGATTGGCCTGCAGCCTGCACGCCAGGCGTCGGGCGACATCGTCAAGGAGCGCGTCGAAGGCACCGTCAGCAAGGACGACATGGGCTTTGCCATGCGCCATGTGGTCGACGGCAAGACGGTCAAGGCCAAGTCGCCAGCCGACGTACTGAAGCCGGGCGACGTCATCTTCGTGCAGAAGAACGAAGGTTCCGACAACACTTACAGCTTGCGTCAGGTTCCCGAGGTGGAAGGCGGTCTGATCGCCATGGATCCGCACACCGGCCGCGTGCTGGCCATGGTCGGCGGCTTCTCCTATTCGCAGTCGGAATTCAACCGCGCCACCCAGGCGATGCGCCAGCCGGGCTCCTCGTTCAAGCCGATCGTCTATTCGGCCGCGCTCGACAACGGTTATACGCCGGCCTCGGTGATCATGGACGGACCGATCACCATCCAGAGCGGCAACACGACCTGGACGCCGAAGAACTATGACGGCACGGTCGCCGGGCCGGCAACCCTGCGCTCCGGCATCGAGAAGTCACGCAACCTGATGACGGTGCGGCTTGCCAACGACATGGGCATGAAGCTGGTCGTCGAATATGCCGAGCGCTTCGGCGTCTATGACCATCTGGCGCCGTATCTGCCGATGGCGCTGGGCTCCGGCGAGACGACCGTCATGCGCATGGTTTCGGCCTATTCGATCATGGCCAATGGCGGCAAGTCGATCAAGCCGTCGCTGATCGACCGCATCCAGGACCGCTACGGCAAGACCGTGTTCAAACAGGACGAGCGTGGCTGCGAAGGCTGCAACGCACCTGAATGGAAGAACCAGCCGGAGCCGGAACTGGTCGACAATTCCGAACAGGTGCTCGATCCGATGACCGCCTACCAGATCACCTCGATGATGGAAGGCGTGGTGCAGCGCGGCACCGGCGCCACCATCGGCGAGCTTGGCCGCCACATCGCTGGCAAGACCGGCACCACCAACGACGAGAAGGACGCCTGGTTCATCGGCTACACGCCGAACCTCGTGGTTGGTCTCTATATGGGCTACGACACGCCGCGCGGCCTCGGCCACGGCGCCACCGGCGGCGGTCTGGCCGCCCCGATCTTCAAGGATTTCATGCGCGTCGCGCTGGACGGCACGCCCAATGTCGACTTCAAGGTTCCCGACGGCATGAACCTGATCGCCATCAATCGCAAGACCGGCATGCGTGCCGCGTCGGGCGATCCGGGCACCATCATCGAGGCCTTCAAGCCGGGCACCGGTCCCGCCGACAGTTATTGGGTGATCGGCATGGGGGCCGATGGCTCCAACGCCTCGGGCGGCGCATTGTCGCCGCAGGCCAACCAGGCCATCCAGGACGGCGGCGGCGGCCTCTACTGACGGGTCCCAATGCCCGACCGCTGGGCTGGCCTCGGGGCCAGCCCATTTCGCTTTACACGTAGCGGCGCCGTCCCTATGTATCGCGCCGACCGAAGTGTCACTTCAGCAACAGGACAAAATACCAGGCCATGCGCGCGGAAACGCAGAATATTGTCGACGAGATCAGGCAGGCGATAACCCTGCTGAGGAGGCATCTTTGACTGGGATCAGGCCATAAAGCGGCTTGAATACCTGAATGTGCGCGCCGAGGACGCCAGCCTCTGGAACGAACCGCTGGAAGCGCAGAAGCTGATGCGCGAACGCCAGGGCCTCGAGGAAGGCATCGCGGCGGTCAAGGGCCTGACCCAGGCGCTGGAAGACAATATCGGCCTGATCGAACTCGGCGAGGAAGAGGGCGACGAGGGCGTTATCGCCGAGGCCGAAGCGGCGATCCGCTCGATGCAGGGCGAGGCCAAGGCCCGCCAGGTCGAAACGCTGCTGTCGGGCGAGGCGGACGCCAACGACACCTATCTCGAAGTTCATGCCGGCGCCGGCGGCACCGAGAGCCAGGACTGGGCCTCGATGCTGCTGCGCATGTACACGCGCTGGGCCGAACGCCGCCGCTTCAAGGTCGAGGTGCTGGAAGTGCATGACGGCGAAGAGGCCGGCATCAAATCCGCTACGCTCTTAATCAAGGGCCACAATGCCTATGGCTGGCTGAAGACCGAATCCGGTGTCCACCGCCTGGTGCGCATTTCGCCCTATGACAGCAATGCGCGTCGCCATACGTCCTTCTCCAGCATCTGGGTCTACCCAGTCGTCGATGACAGGATCGAGATCGATGTTTCGGAATCGGATGTGCGCATCGACACTTACCGCTCATCGGGTTCTGGCGGCCAGCACGTCAACACCACCGATTCGGCCGTGCGCATCACCCATATCGCCACGGGCATCGCGGTCGCCTGCCAGGCCGAGCGTTCGCAGCATAAGAACAAGGCCAAGGCCTGGGAGATGCTGCGCTCGCGCCTCTACGAGGAAGAGTTGAAGAAGCGCGAAGCCGTCGCCAATGCCACCGAAGCCTCGAAGAGCGACATCGGCTGGGGTCACCAGATCCGCTCTTACGTGCTGCAGCCCTATCAGTTGGTGAAGGATCTGCGCACCGGCGTCGAAAGCACCAGCCCGTCGAGCGTGCTCGACGGCGACCTCGACGATTTCATGGAAGCCTCGCTGTCGCAACGCATCGAGGGTGGTGCTGGTGAGGCCGTGGCGGATCTGGACTAGCTCCGTCCGCCACCAAACCCGCATTTGCCACCGCTCGCATCTTCGGGGAACACCTTGTTGCTGCCCCAAGCGGCCGGACGACGGATGCGGTCCGGCTACGCAGCAATTTCTTGCGCCGACTCACATTTCGGCTCACCATTTAAGGCAGGAGGAGACAAAAGCATTTATGGCCGGTCGCGGCATATCTGCTGACGATTGGCCGCTGGGAAGACACGTTCCGGGAACGGGCAGGCGCAACGCTTGAACCTCGCTTGAAAGGAACGTTCCCATGTTTGCCGCCAATTCCAGATCGGCCATCGCCGCTCCATCGGTTGGCCAGCTTCTCCTTCCTCTGTTTGCAGCCTCAGCAATCGCGCTGCTGTCGACGCCGGCCTTGGCGCATGACGCCAAGCCGACCGCGGCCAAGCCGCAAGGCTGGAGCTATCCGTTCGCCTGCTGTGCGAACTACGACTGCCACGAAGTGTCGCAAACCTCGATCAGCGAACGCCCGGAAGGTTATGTCATCAAGGACACCGGGGAGGTGCTGGCCTACAGCGACAGACGCATCAAGGATTCGCCCGACGGTGAATTCCATTGGTGTGCGCACGAGGCTGGCCTCGATGCCGGCAAGACCATCTGCCTGTTCGTGCCGCCATCGTCATACTGAGTCTGCTGTCGGCTGTTCAGGCGTAGAGCCTGCTGACAGGCAGTTGTCAGGATCGCTTCTTTATGGTGCCCTGCCGCATGGGCGGCGGACAATGGAGAGGTGATGTCGATGACCATCAAGGCGAGCTGCCACTGCAAGGCGACGACATTCGAGGTTTCTGAGGCGCCGCAGACGGTGACGCAATGCACCTGTTCGTTCTGCTCGAAACGCGGCTCGCTCTGGGCTTACTACGTCCCGTCGCAGTTCAAGCTGACCAGTCCGCCGGAAAACGTTTCTGTCTATCAGTGGGGGTCGAAAACCGTGAAGCACGGGTTTTGCGCGACCTGCGGCTGCGGCACTTTCACCGAAACACCGGATTGGTCCACCGGCGAGCCGGATTTCGACAATCCGAAGATCAGCGTCAACTCGCGGTTGTTCGATGATTTCGATCTCGACAAGGTGGAAGTGGTGGTCATAGACGGCAAGAATCTCTGGTAGCCGGCCAAGGCGGTCGTCATGTAATTGGCCCCGGGAAAAGCCGTCCTCGGCGCTTTTCCCGTTCCGCTTTTTGCCGCAATTCATGGTACAAGTCGCGGGAAGGGCTGATTTGGCGCCGTCCAAAAGGCGCGACTTGGAGAGGGACCATCTATGAAGAAAACCGTGCTCGTCGTCGTGGCGACGGCTCTGCTCGTGAGCGCCTGCACCACCACCGATCCGTATACGGGCGACCAGAAGATTTCCAACACGGCAGCAGGTGCCGGCCTTGGTGCCCTGGCAGGCGCTAGCCTTGGTCTGCTTGCCGGTGGCAATGACCGCCGTAACGCGCTGATCGGCGCTGGCATCGGTGCACTGGCCGGCGGCGCCATCGGCGCCACCATGGATCAGAACGAAGCGGAATTGCGCCGGCAGCTCGAGGGCACTGGTGTCAGCGTCACCCGCAGTGGCGACCAGATCATCCTCAACATGCCGTCGGACATCACCTTCAATGTCGATCAGGATGCGGTCAAGCCCGGCTTCTATCCGGTGCTGAACTCGGTTGCACTGGTGCTGAAGAAATTCAAGCAGACCACCGTCGACGTGTTCGGCCATACCGATTCGACCGGCGGCGACCAGCACAATTTCGATCTGTCACAGCGCCGCGCGCTGGCGGTCGCCAACTATCTGTCCGGTCAGGGCGTCGATCAGCGCCGCTTCGCCGTCACCGGCTTCGGCAAGACGCGGCCGATCGCATCCAATGCGACGGCCGCCGGCCGCGAGCAGAACCGTCGCGTCGAGATCCAGCTGTCGCCGCTCACCTGATCTGTTCGGCAATCGAATGCGAAACGGCCCCCAAGCGGGGCCGTTTTTGCTTGCCCGGCCATCGACGCTCTCCAGATTGCTCCGCTTAAATATTAGATAGTTCTAAATAACAACTTTCCCGTAGTCATCGAAAGGACTAGCATCGTCACCGTTCCAGAGGGGATGAGGCGGTACTACCGGCCGCGCAATAAGCATTTTCCCGCCTCGGTCTTGCACGGTCAGATCAGAAAGTCTGGGAGGAATGCATGACAAGAACAGCCAGCCTTGGACGCTGCGGCGTCCTCGCTTTGACCGGCATTTTGGGTGTGTGGTTGGGACTCGCCACGGCTCGGGCCGAGGACGCCAACAAGGCCGATATCGAAGCCTTGAAGAAATCATTGGCCAAGTATGAAGACTACACCGCAGCTGTCCGCGACCTCTATCTGTCGACCGTCGGCTGCGTCTATTACAGCGGAGAAAAAATAGCGGGCGCGATGGATTATCCGAAAGGCGCCATGGGCATCCATTTCGTCAACGTCCCCAGCGTCGGCCAGAAGCTCGATCCGATGAAGCCCAACGTCCTGATCTACGAGCCGACCAAGAAAGGCCTGAAGTTGGTCGGTGTGGAATGGCTGGTGCCGCTGACGCCGGACGTCAAAGCACCGCCGAAGCTGTTTGGCCAAACCTTCATGGGGCCGATGGAGGGACACTATCCGCTCATCCCGAGGGAATTCGTCCACTACGACCTTCACGCCTGGCTGTTCAGGGACAATCCGAACGGCATGTTCAGTCCGACGAACCCCAACGTGAAATGCAACAAGGCCGAGTTTCCGATGCTGGAGAAGCCGACCAAGATGATGCCTGGGCCGATGTAACGGGCGACCCAAGCCAATGCATGTCGTCCAGGAGTGGCTCTGGTTTCGAGAGCACGGCATGCATGAAACAGGACTAAGGCGCGTCGCCTGAATCCGTTCGAAGCGATGCATGGAGTTCGCTGAGGGCGGCAAGTCGGTTGGCTTGCCGCCCGAAGGCTGTCGGGATCAGACCTTGGCGACGATGCGCATGAAGGCCGGCATGTCATCGCCAAAGCCCACAGTGGTGTCGTTGTCTTCCTGGTGGCGGTGACGGGCAGGGCGGTTGCTGTCGCGCTGCGGCCTGGTGTCACCCCGTTCCGGTGCGCGCTGCTCGTTGCGGTCGGAGGATTTGCGCTCCGTGTTTTCCGAACGGATCGCCTCCTTGCGCGCGCGCCGTTCGCCGACGTCGGCGACGGCCGTCTCAGCCACATCGGGCTGTTCTTGCTGTGCGACGACCGGAGAGGCATCTTCCTCTGCATGTCTGGCGCGACGCTCGCCACCCTTTTTGCGCTCGCCCCTGTCCTTGCGATCGTCGTCCTTGCGGCCGGCGCGACGCGGCGCGCCTTTGCCCCGGCGCGGTGCATCGTCTTCACTTTCGCTGGCGACCACGGTCGACAGGTCACCGTCATGCCACTCGATCTTGTTGCCGATCAGCCGTTCGATGGCGTCGATATACTTGGTGTCCGACTTGGTCGCGATAGTGAACGACTTGCCGGAGCGCCCGGCGCGGCCCGTGCGGCCAATGCGGTGGACATAGTCCTCGGCATGGATCGGTACGTCATAGTTGAAGACGTGGCTGACGTCGGGGATGTCGAGGCCGCGCGCGGCGACGTCCGAAGCCACGAGGTAGCGCAGCTTTCCGTCACGGAAATTGGCCAACATCTGCATGCGGGCGCGCTGGTCCATGTCGCCATGCAGGGCGCCGGCATCGAAATCATACTTCAGCAGCGAGCGGAACAGTTCCGACACCTCGACCTTGCGGTTGCAGAAGATGATGGCGTTCTTCAACTCCGCGTCTTCGGCCTTGATGAGATTGCGCAGCGTCTCGCGCTTGTCCCAGGGCTTCGAACCGGATTTGACCAGCCGCTGGATGATGTTGGTGGCGGCCGACGCCGCCTTCGAAACTTCGACACGCACGGGCGCGTGCAGGAATTTCTCCGTCAGCTTGGTGATTTCCGGCGGCATGGTCGCCGAGAAGAACAGCGTCTGCCGGGTGAACGGGATCATCTCGCAGATGCGCTCGATATCGGGAATGAAGCCCATATCGAGCATACGGTCGGCTTCGTCGATGACGAGAATCTCGACACCGTTGAGCAAAAGCTTACCGCGCTCGCGGTGGTCGAGCAGACGACCCGGCGTCGCGATCAGCACGTCGGCGCCGCGCTCCAGCTTCTTGTCCTGCTCGTCGAACGACACGCCACCGATCAAAAGCGCGATGTTGAGCTTGTGGTTCTTGCCGTATTTGACGAAGTTTTCTTCGACCTGCGCGGCAAGCTCACGCGTCGGCTCCAGGATCAGCGTGCGCGGCATCCGGGCGCGGGCACGGCCCTTTTCCAGCCGGGTCAGCATCGGCAGCACGAAGGAGGCGGTCTTGCCGGTGCCGGTCTGGGCTATGCCCAGCACGTCCTTGCCGAGCAAGGCGTGCGGGATCGCACCAGCCTGGATCGGAGTCGGCTGCGTGTAGCCGGCATCGGTAACTGCGGAAAGCACCTTCGGCGACAGGCCGAGGTCTGAAAAGGTCAACGCTTCTTGAGCGATCGTGGTGTCTGAGGACAAGTGTTGTTGTCTTTGGCTGGTTCGGGGAGGCGCAACGTTATTCGTCGCGGCAAGCGCCACGCGCCTGCAAGATTGGCAATGCGATTAGGCGCAAGCCCGCGATTTGTCAACAGAAACGGGCGGGATTGGCGCGATTGTGAAGTTGTAACCTTAATCGCGATGCTTAATCCGGCCGCTTGTCTCTGTGCCGGCTCAATACCGGAACTGTTCAGCCAGGATGCGCTCGTTCCAGGAGTGGTTGGGGTCAAACAGCAAGGTCGCCGTCGCTGACGGCGACTCCCGCACCGTTACCGAAGTCACCGCCTTGACCTCCGTATGGTCGGCGGCGGCATTTACCGGCCGCTTTTCCGGCTCCAGAATGTCGAAGCGCACGGTTGCCTTGTTGGAGAGCAATGCGCCACGCCAGCGGCGCGGGCGAAACGGGCTGACCGGCGTCAGTGCCAGCAGCGGCGCGTCGAGCGGCAGGATCGGGCCGTGCGCGGAAAGATTGTAGGCGGTGGATCCGGCCGGCGTCGCGATCATGACGCCATCGCAGCTGAGTTCCTCGAGCCGTATCTGGTCGTCGACGCTGATGCGGATCTTGGCCGTCTGATAGGATTGGCGCCACAGCGCAACTTCGTTGATCGCCAGCGCCGAAAGGGTTTCGCCCTCCGAGGTGACGGCTAGCATTTCCAGCGGGCGGATGGTTTCCGCGACCGCTGCCGCGATCCGCTCGGTAAGCCCCCCGGAACGGTACTCATTCATCAGGAACCCGATGGTGCCACGGTTCATGCCGTAGACTTTCTTTCCCGTTCCCATCGTGTCGCGCAAGGTCTGCAGCAGGAAGCCGTCGCCGCCCAGGGCCACCACAACGGCGGCATCCGCGATTGAACACTGGCCATAGCGCGCCGACAGGCTTTCCAGCGCCGCCTTGGCGTCTGCTGTGTCGGACGAGACGAAGGCGATGCTGTTGGCGGCTGTGCTCATGGCTCCCCGATCGCGACCGATTGCGGCGGGTCTGGCCGCGCGCCAGCGCCGGGGTAGCATGGTGCGGGCAGGTCTGCAAAGAGAGCCGTTGCGCCACGGGGCAAAGCCACGCCGCGACAGCATCGTCCCGACCGGCAGGTCGCGCTTCATGACAGGGCACGCGCGAATGTGATGGTTAAGGCGGGGCTTAAAGTCTCGTAAAGGTGGAGGGATCATGTTAGCCGGCATGGATGGCGTGGGGGCGCCCGCAGCACTGCAGCATCCTTCGGGACGGCAAGAGGACGCTGCGGCACTTTTGATTTGTGCGCATGATTCCCGGAAATATCTTGATATTCGGGGCACGCACCAACCAGACGAGGCCGACATATTGCCGGTAGCACGCCTGATCATCGTCTTTGTCATGCTGGGTGGCTTCGCGCTCGTCTTCGCCGAGATTGTGCGCCAGTCGGAAGAAATGAGCAGCAGACCGCTACCGACGGCGTCACGCTGTGGCGATGCTACGGGAATGCCTTGCCCGCAAAGGGCACTGTAGGTCGCCAAAATCCGCGCACGCATCCGCACCCTATACCCGGCCGCAGTTTCATCCTTGGCCGGTCGGATTACCCGCTGGCGCAAGATAAGTTTGATCGTTGCAATTGCGGTATCGATGAAAGCACTGGTAGAAGACTTTCGGATCTCGATAGGACATTGTTCCCATCGCTCCCGGAAAACAAGCTGAGGCGCGTTGACCGGTCAGTTTCTGGAAGGGAATGCGCATGCCACGCAATGTGTTGGTTTCTGGTGGCTGCGGCTTCATTGGCTCCCACCTTGTCGATCGCCTGCTGCGGCGCGATGATCTGGAAACGCTTGTCGTCGTCGACAATCTGTGGACCGGGTTGCGCGACAACATTGGCCATGTCACGGATCCGCGGTTCAGCCTGAAGATTGCCGATGCCGAAAGCTTCACGGCCAGCCGGCATTTCGATGAGATCATCCATCTGGCGTCACCGGCGTCACCCGTATGGTACATGCGCGAGCCGGTCCGCACGATCAAGGCCAACATAGGTGGTGCGCTCAACCTTCTGTCGCTGCTCAGGCCCGGCGGGCGTTTCTGCTTCGCCTCGACCTCGGAAGTCTATGGCGATCCCCTGGTGTCGCCGCAGCCGGAGAGCTACCGAGGATCGGTGGACTGCACCGGGCCAAGGGCTTCCTATGACGAGAGCAAGCGCTGCACCGAGGCGCTGCTGTTTGAGCAGCAACGCGTCAGCGGGCTCGATGTGCGGGTCGTCAGGCTGTTCAACACCTATGGGCCGCGAACACGCATTGATGACGGCCGCGCCGTTTCGAATTTTGTCAGCCAGGCCCTGACCACGGGAATCCTGACCGTCTATGGCGACGGCTTGCAATCGCGTAGCTGGGGTTACGTCGACGATATCGTCGATGGCTTGGAGCGTTTCTTCTGGCGTGACAGCATCTCGCACCTGGGCCCCTTGAACATCGGCAACAATCGCGAGGTCTCTGTTCTCGAGACCGCGAAATTCGTCAGCTCGCTCGTTCCGGGCAGCCGCATCGAACACCATGCGCCTGTCCCGCAGGATCCGACCAACCGGTGCCCGGACTTGACCCTGGTAAGACAGGTTCTTCCCGGATGGGAGGCAAAGACCAGCTACCAGGAAGGGATCCGGCGTACCTTCGAATGGTTCCGCCGACAGATTGTGACTGACAGCAGATCGGCGGCGTCAGCCTGAGCGCCGGACGTTTTTGGCGGTTTCAGACCCGACCCGTCATAGCGATCGTGAAACCGAATCGAGCCTGCCGGTGAAATAGGGCTCAAGCACGGTTTCGAAGGCCTTCAAGGCGGCGCCGATCGCCTGATGCATGTCGAGATACCGGTAGGTGCCCAGCCGTCCGCCGAGATGCAGGTCTTTCTCGGCCGCCGCCCGTTCGAGATAGCGACGGTACACCGCCTGATCCCGGCGCGTGTCGATCGGATAGTAGGGCTCGTCGGTGCGGCCGGCAAAACGCGAATATTCGCGGGCGACAAGTGTCTTGTCGCTCTTGTGCTGGCGTTCAGGATTGAAATGCCGGAATTCGACGACGCGGGTGTAGGGCACGGTTTCGTCGGCATAGTTCATGATCGCCGTGCCCTGATGATCCGGCGTGTCCATGACCTCGAGATCGACGTCGATGGTCCGCCAGCCGAGTTCGCCCTCTGAGTAGTCGAAATAGCGGTCGATCGGACCGGTGTAGACAACCGGCAGGCCTTTCGGCAGCAAGGGTTTGATATCGAAGAAGTCGACGCCAAGCCGTGTTTCGATAAGCTCGTGCGCGAGCATCTTTTCGAAGATCGCCGTATAGCCATCCACAGGCTGGCCCTGGAAGCGGTCATTGAAGTAGCCGTCCTCGAATGTATAGCGGACCGGCAGGCGCGCGATGATCTGCGCTGGCAGTTCGCGCGGGTCCGTTTGCCATTGCTTGGCGGTGTAGCCCTTGATGAAAGCCTCGTAGAGCGGACGGCCGACGAGGGAGATCGCCTTCTCCTCGAGATTGGCCGGCGGACGATCGCCAAGCTCGGCCGCCTGTCCGGTGATCATGCCGCGAGCCTCGTCCGGGCTCAACCGCTTGCCGAAGAACTGGCAGATCGTGGCGAGGTTGATCGGCAGCGGATAGACCTTGTCGCGATAGGTCGAGAACGCCCGATGGCGATAGGTCGTGAAACCGGTAAAGGCGCGCAGATAATTCCAGACTTCCTCGTTGGACGTGTGGAACAGATGCGGCCCGTAGCGATGGATCTCGACGCCGGTGGCGGGATCTTGTTCGGTAAAGGCATTGCCGCCAATGTGCTGGCGCCGGTCGATCACCAACACGCGCCGGCCGAGTTGCGTGGCGATACGCTCGGCGAGCGTCGCGCCATAAAAGCCCGCGCCGACGATGAGAATGTCGACTTTGCTGAGCAGGTTCTTGTCCATTCGCGGATCCGACGCCCTTGTGGTTCGAGTTGATCTGCGCCAGGTCATCGGCTTGGACCACTGCCTGCGCAGCAGATGCCAAAGTCGCCTCTTCCACTTATGCACCTGGCCAAAAGCCCTGCGGTTCAGGGCTGTTATAGCGAGCCCCTACACCAAAGCCGGATGAATGCGAAGGGCCACCAACGGGAGGGTGCCTTTGTCTGGCATTGTCAGGCCGATGTCTTGCGCGGTGCTTTGCAACACACCGCGAATCTGGAAACGCTGAAATGATCGGCTCTAGGCTCGCCACGGGCCGCAGGCTAAACAAAACACGCGAACCATTGCGGGGCGAACTCATGAAGCTGATCGTTGTGACCCCGGCAGGCCGCGAAAAGTATCTGCGCCTGCTCAGCCACCATGTTCTGAAAAGTCCGGAGGTGCACGAATGGCATCTGTGGGACAATTGCCGCAACGAAGCTGACCGCGCCTATCTCCGGCGATTGGCAGCCAGCGATCCGCGCTGCAAGATAAAGACGCTTCCGAACGCCGACGGCACCATCAACGTCATCGGCAGGTTCTTTCGCTTCTGTGACGATGCCGACGCCCTCTATCTGCGCCTCGACGACGACGTGGTTTTTCTGGAGGAGGGCTTCCTCCCCGGATTCAAGGCGCGGGCCATCGCGGAAAAGGGGGCGGCCCTCTGGTATGCACCGCTGATCATCAACAACGCGGTCTGCAGCAGCCTGATCAAGAACCTTTCCAGGGTTCTGATCGAAGGGCCGCTCACTTGCCAGGCGATGTGCCCCTTTTCCTGGGCACATGCCAGCTTTCCCGAAGCGCTTCATCCGGTCTTCATCGAGGCTGTGCGGACGAACCGGCTGGGTGATTTCCGCGTACCTGACCGGGAAGTCAGGCTGGGGCGCTTCTCGATCAACGCGATCGGGTTTTTCGGGTCGGATGTCCTGGACATCGGCGAGCTTTTCTACCCGCCGCCGGGAAATGATGAAGAGGAATGGCTGTCAGCGACCTTGCCGGCAAAGCTCGATCGGCCGGGCAAGGTTTTCGGCGATCTGGTCGCCGCGCATTTCAGCTTCTACACACAGGAGCAGCGTCTGCTGCAGACCAGCATCCTTGACGACTACTATGCGCTCGCCGGCCTGCCGGCTCCGCTTTACGAGAAGCCGGTTGTCCGAATGAGACTGAAGGATCGCTTGAGGCCGTGGCGAAAGCCAAGGAATCGCGGGCCAGACTATCGGATTTCGCTTCCGCCGGTGGCCGTGACTGAGGTCACCGTCGGATCGCTGTAGCTTCCACCATTCCTGTCTAGGAGACTGCGGGGCACTTGATAGAGCCTCCGAACGCATGCTTGCGAAAAGATATTGACTATATAGTTAGTTATAATCTAGCTTTTGTCATAACCGAGTTGGCCAGCCGGCATATGCCGGTGAATGGCCGCGAGTGGGGAATGCCTTGACAGTCGTCCAGCCCGTCATCGGGGAAGGACGCCACCAGGCTTGATCAGCAGGAGATGGACCGAGGCGGTCACGCAGCCGGTCCCAACAATGGGAGCACTAGCATGAACTGGAAACTGACCGCGGCCGCCGTCGGGCTGTCGCTGCTCGCCGTGACAGGCGTCGCCCGCGCCGATGGCGAACTCAACATCTACAATTGGGGCAACTACACCAGTCCGGACCTCATCAAGAAGTTCGAGGAGACCTACAAGATCAAGGTCACCGTCACCGACTATGATTCCAACGACACCGCTTTGGCCAAGGTCCGCCAGGGTGCGTCCGGCTATGACATCGTCGTGCCGTCGGCCAGCGTGGTGCCGGTCTGGATCAGCGAAGGTCTGCTCTTGGAGACTGACCCCAACAAGATGGAGAATTTCAAGAATGTCGATCCGCGATGGGTCGATGTTCCCTTCGATCCGGGCCGAAAATACACCGTTCCGTGGCAATGGGGCACGACGGGCATTTCGGTGAACAAGTCGGTCTATGCCGGTGATCCGAACACTTCGGCGATCTTCCTCGACCCGCCGCCTGAGCTCGTCGGCAAGATCAATGTCGTGCCCGAAATGGGTGACATCATGTTCCTCGCCATCGCCTATGAGGGCGGCAAATACTGCACCAATGACATGCAGGTGCTGAAGAAGGTGCATGACAAGCTGGTCGAGGCGAAGGCGAAATGGCTCTCGCTGGACTATGCGGCCGTCGACGGCCTGGGCAGGGGCGATATCGCCGCCGGCGTCAACTGGAACGGCATATCGCTGCGCCAGCGGCTGCAGAACGACAAGATCGTCTACGGCTATCCCAAGGAAGGTTTTCCGATCTGGATGGACAATGTCGCCGTCCTCAAGGATGCCAAGAATGTCGAGAACGCCAAGCTGTTCCAGAATTTCATCATGGACCCCAAGAACGCCGCGATGATCTCGGCCTTCGCCCGCTACGCCAACGGCATCAAGGGCTCCGAGGCTTTCATGCCGGACGACATGAAAACGGCGCCGGAGGTAGACGTTCCAGCTGAATTTGCCGCCAAGGGCCAGTTCATGCCGGCCTGCCCATCGGATGTGCAAGCGCTCTACACGAAAATCTGGACCGACCTCCAGAAATAGCGTCGCCGGACGACCCCGACAGCCGCCGGGCCGCCACGCGCGGTCCGGCAACCCTTCATGCCAGGTGCGGTCTCGCGATCGCAGGAGACTTCCCATGTCCGATCTCGACCTCTGCTACATGCCGGCCCATGAGGCGCTGGGGCTGTTCAAGGCGAAGAAACTGTCGCCTGTCGAATTGATGCAGGCCACCATTCGCCGCGCCGAAGCCACCAGATCGTCGGTCAACTGCTTCACCTTCACGCATTTCGAAGAGGCGATGAAGCTGGCCGCCAAAGCCGAGGCGAAATACGCCAGGGGCGCCAGGACCGGCGCGCTCGAGGGGCTGCCGATCGGCATCAAGGATGAGAGCTACATCAAGGGCAAGCCGACCTCGCATGGTTCGCTGCTGTCCAGGGATGCCATAGGCGGCCACACTTCGACGATGAACGAGCGCATCATGAAGGCCGGCGGCATCGTGCATGCCCGTACGGCGACGCCGGAATTCAGCTGCGCCGGCGTTACCTGGTCGAAGCGGTGGGGTGTCACCCGCAACCCGTGGAATCGAGACTTCACGCCGGGCGGTTCATCGGGAGGGGCTGCGGCAACGCTCGCTTCCGGCACATCGTCGATCGCCACCGGCTCGGACATTGCCGGGTCGATCCGCATTCCGGCATCGGCCTGCGGCCTCGTCGGTTTCAAGCCGCCTTACGGGCGCAATCCGGACGAGCCGCCCTTCAACCTCGATTTCTACTGCCATACGGGGCCGCTGGCGCGAAACGTCAGAGATGCGATCCTGCTGCAGAACGTCATGGCGGGACCGAGCCCGCTCGACATCGCCACGCTTCGTCCCAAGCTGCGCCTGCCGCTCGACTACAAGCCGATCAAGGGCTGGAAGATCGCCTTCTCGATGGATCTCGGTTCCTTCGAAGTCGACCCCGACGTGCGCAAGAACACGCTTGCCGCCTGCGATGTGTTCTGTTCGCTGGGCGCCACGGTCGAGGAAGTCGATCTTGGCTGGGACGACGGGGTGCTCAAGGCCGGAATGGCCTATCTCGAGCACCTGTTCGGCGCGTCGCTGTCGCAACTGCTTGCCGAGCACGCCAGCGACATGACCAGCTATGCTAGGCGGTTTGCCGAGGACGGGCAAAAGTCCAAAGCCACCGACTTCGTAGCGACGCTGGACGTGGCGGCCAGGATGTACCAGGCGCTCGGCCCGCTCCTGGAGACCTACGATGTGTTGATCTGCCCGACAAACGCACTGCCCGCGGTGCCGGCGGAGTTCGACCAGACCAGGGACAAGGTCGAGATCAACGGCCGGGAGGTGAACCCCTCGCTGGGCTGGGTGATGACGACGCCGTTCAACATGCTGAGCCGTTGCCCGGTTCTGTCCATCCCGTCGGGCCACGCCGCCAGCGGCGTGCCGACAGGCATCCAGATCGTCGGCCGCACCTATAGCGATGCCGATGTCTTCCGGGCCGGACTGGCCTATGAAACGGCTCGGGGGCAATGGTATGGGAACACCGGGACACGCCCGTCGCTCTGAGTCATTCCGGGATGAGCCGGCGTGCAATATGCCGAAGTAACTTATGCGGCGGGATATGTCCGCCGCGGGTCCGAAAGGCCTGACGAAAATGGCGCAACGCAAGGCAACCGCGAAGCCGGAGAAACGCAAGGTCGTGACCAAGGGCGCGGCAAACGATGCCGCGCCGCCCAAGGATCGCCGGCGCGAGCGCGGCGAAGCGAGCGTCCAGCGCATCATCGACGCCACCATCGAGCTCATCGCGGAGGAGGGCCTGGCAAGCCTCACCATGCAGCGCATCGCCGAACATGTCGGATCGTCCAACGCGCTGGTGGTCTTTCATTTCCGCAGCAAGGAGAATTTGTTCCGAGCCGTGCTGCAGTATCTCAGCGATCAGTATGACGCGCTTTGGATCAGCCTGGTGCGGGCGCCCGGCCTGTCGCCAGTCGAAAGGCTGCTTGGCGCCGTCGATTGCGCGCAGCGTTTCGCCCGGCAGCATCCGCAATGGGTGTCGGTCTTCGTCGTGTTCTCCAGCGACCGCAAGAGCATGCAGATCTACAATGAAATCGGCCTGCCGAGCGATCTCGCCTACACCGCCGAAGCGCGCGAGCTGCTCGTCGAGATTTCGCGCAGCGGCGGCTATACCGGCGTCGACATCAACACCTTGTCGGAGAGCCTGAACTATCTGGTTCACGGCGCCTGGTACTGGGACCATCTCAACCCTTCGAGCCGTGACACCAATGTGCTGCGCAAGACCATGCTGCTGCTGCTGCATCAGGCATTTCCACGGCATTTCGAATTGGGGTGAGGGGCGGGCTGGCTAGGCGAAGGCCGGCGGCGCAATTTTCAGCCGAAGCTGCTCGATCCTCTTGAGTTGCAAACGAAACATGATACAATCTTAGGGTGTATATACGCAATACAAGGTTGCGTGACGGGGGGCGGGCGAATGTGGCATTGGGCAATACTGCTGCTATTGATTGGCGTGCCAGTTTTCTTCGCTACTCGCTCGGCACGCAAACGCCCACGACCTCCGAAAGACCTCGAGGGATTTGGCGGCTGGCTGATGCTGCTGGCGATAGGTCAGTCATTGTCACCGTTGCGCACACTTTTGGAGTTGGCCAGATCGGTCAAAGACTACCAGCGGCTCATCCCACTGCCTAATGGGCCTTTGGCGGTGTATGGCGAAGCCGCCCTCAATCTGGCCTTTCTGGTGCTTCAACTCGTGGTACTTATTTCGATGCTGAGGCGAAGCCAGCACTTCCCGAAACTGTTTATATGCCAATGGTTTGCGATCCCTCTCTTGTTCATTCTGGACACCGTTTGGATATCAAGAACACTTAGTATCCCGATGAGCCAGCTCCTTGACGGGGATACATTGATATCGGCCGTGATAGCCGTCGCCACCACGGGGCTTTGGGCCGCTTATGTCTACAGGTCGGTCAGGGTGAGAAATACATTCGGTGGCGATACGGCAGCCATTCAGGCTGCGACGTTTTCTTAGAAGGTCCGCTGGGCCGGGCGCAGCCGGCCAAATCGCGAGCGCACGGTCCCTTTACGGGCTCTAACGCAGGTGGCAGCCGGCCTGCCGTTTCTGCGCCAGATACTCGTCGATCAACTGGTGGTAGCGCACCTTGCCGAAGCTCGGGAAATGGCCGCCATGCACGACCGAGACATCGAGGTCGCGCATGGCGAGCAGCGTCGCCATGTAGTCTGGAATATCCGAGTGATAGACGTCGTCGATCAGCGGGCCGTCATAGATGATGTCGCCGGACAACAGGATGCCGGTCTTCTCCTCGTAGAGCGCGATGCCTCCGGGTGAATGGCCGGGTGTGTGGATCACCTCGAAGGCCCGGTCGCCGAGATCGACGACGTCGCCATGGTCGAGCAGGCGGTCGGCCGGGGCCGGCAGGATCCGGTAGCGGGACGACTCCCAGCCCTGCGGCAATCGGTCGAACATCTCGTCGGTCGCATAGCGGTCGGCCACCGTCCATTCGTTGCGCGGATCGGCGAGGATTTTTGCTTCGGCACGGTGCACGCAGCGGTCGGGAAATTCGTGATGGCAGCCGATATGGTCGAAATGCGTGTGGCTGGCGACGCAGGTCAGCTCGCGCTCGGTGACCAGCGGCACATGTGTGCGCAGGCTGAAATGGCCGAGGCCGGTGTCGAACAGGAGATCACGGTCGCGGCCGCGCACATGCCAGATGTTGCAGCGGAAGAACGGTTTGATCCATGGCTCGTGGATCAGCGTGACGCCGTCGGCCATGCGGATGGTCTCATACCAGTTCGCAGCGTCGATGACGGGAAGCATGCTCATCGGTCAGTTCGCCAGCAGGATGATGTCGCCAGCGTTGCACGAAACCGCGATTGTGTCGCCAGCCTGAACTGTCGCCGTGGCCGGAGCCTTGGCGATGAATTGCAGCGCGCGGTCCTGCATGGAGGTGGCCAGAACACGTTTGAAGCTGCCCTGGAAGACGACATCGTCGATCCTGGCCTGGCCAAGCGCCACGGCCGCCGAGGCCGCGCCGAGGACAAGGTGCTCCGGTCGTATGGCCAGCGCAACCGCTGAACCCGCCGGCAAAGCGTTGGGCAGCGAGACGGATCCGACCGGCGTCGTGACAGTGCTTGTCCTGTCCCCGGCCTGCGCGACCGTGCCGGCAAGGATCGTGCTTTCGCCCATGAAGGTCGCCGAAAAGCGCGTCGCCGGCCTGGCATAGACGCGCTCGGGCGGGCCTTCGTCCTCGATGCGGCCGTCATTCATCACGACGCAATGATCGGCCAATGCCATCGCTTCTTCCTGGTCGTGGGTGACATGGATGAAGGCGGTGCCGACGCGCTTCTGGATCGCCTTCAACTCGTCCTGCATCTGCCGGCGCAGCTTGAGGTCCAGCGCGCCGAGCGGCTCGTCGAGCAGAAGCACGGCAGGCTCGATGACCAGCGCACGCGCCAGCGCCACGCGCTGCCGCTGGCCGCCGGAGAGCTGGTGTGGCTTCTTGTCGAAGGCGGCGGCGAGGCCAACCAGTGCCAGCGCCTCGCGCGCTTTTGCGGCGCGCGTAACACCGTCGACGCCTTGCATGCGCAGTCCGAAGCCGACATTGCCGCCGACGCTTATATGCGGGAACAGTGCATAGTCCTGGAACACCGTCGTCGTCGGGCGCCTGGCCGGCGGCACCGCGGTGCAGTCCTCGCCGCGGATGAAAACCTTGCCTTCGCTGGGCGTGACGAAGCCGCCCAGGATCGACAACAGCGTCGTCTTGCCGGAACCCGACGGCCCAAGCAGGATCGTGTAGCTGCCGGGCTCGATCCGCAGCGAGACGCCTTTCAGCACCGCCAGCTGCCCGAAACGGTGCGAAACAGCGCGGATATCGACGAGGGGCGCGGTCATGCTTTTCTCCGGCGCAGCAATGTCAGTTCGAACAGCACGACCAGCACGATGGAGACGGCGAAGACCAGCGAACCGACCGCGTTGGTTTTCGGGTTGAGGCCGGAGCGCAGCAGGTTCCAGATTTCCACCGGCAGCGTGGTGTCGAAGCGGGTCAGCAGGAAGGAGATCACGAATTCGTCCCAGGAGAAGGTCATCGACAGGAAGAAGCCGGCGAAGATGGCGGGCGCCATCACCGGCACGGTAATCAGCAGGAGCACCTTCCATTCCGGCGCGCCGAGGTCACGCGCGGCGCGCTCGATGTTGATCTGGTGATCGCCCATCTGGCTGTAGATGATGGCAAAGCACAGCGGCAGGTTGATCACGACGTGGCCGATGCCTGCGGCAAGCAGCGATTTCGGCACGCCAGCCCAGTTGAACAGCACCAGCAATCCCATGCCGATGATGAGATAGCTGACCGTCAGCGGCAGCGTGATCAGCCCGCGCAGCAGGCCGGAACCCGGCAGCACGAAGCGCGCAAACCCCCAGGCGGAAAGGAAGCCGAGCGTGACGGCGGTAGCTGATGAGAGAACCGCGACAATCAGGGAATTGACCAACGCCGACGTCAGCCGCGTGTCGCTGAGAACCGCGTCGTACCAGCGCAGCGACGGGCCGGTGAAGGGCGGGATCGGAAACGACGTCGCCTGCAGCGAAAACAGCACCAGCACGACAACCGGCAGGAAGATGAAGCCGTAGACGGCAAGCGCATAGAGCCAGGATGCGACGCGGACGATCTGGCGCATCTCAGGCCCGCTCGATCTTCAGCCAGCGCGCGCAGGCGAGGTAGGCGATGGTGACGACCGCCATCAGGATGATCGACAGCGCCGAGGCCAGCGGAAAATCGCCGCGCCGGCCGATCTGCATCATCACCAGTTGCGGCATCAAAAGCTCGTTGTTGCCGCCCAGAATCTGCGGCGTGATGTAGTCGCCGATGCACAGCACGAAAGTGAGGAAGGCGCCGACCATGATGCCGGGCAAGGTCAGCGGCAGGACGACATGCAGAAAGGTGCGCACCGGCCCGGCGCCGAGATCGGCTGCCGCCTTGCGGTAGCTCGGGCTGAGCTGCTTGAGGTTGGCGAAAATGGTCAGCGTCAACAGCATGACGAAGAAATGCACGAAGCCGGTGACGGTGGCCAAGCGCGTGTTGGCGAGCTGCAGCGGCTCGCTGATCAGGCCGGAACCGGTGAGCGCGCGGTTGATGACACCGTTCTGCGCCAGCACCAGCAGCCAGGAATAGGAACGCACGACGTAAGAAGTCCAGAACGGCAGCACGGCCAGCATCAGCGCCAGCCGCTGCCAGCGTTCCGGCACCTGTTCGGCGAGGATCCAGGCGAAGGGATAGGCGAGCAACACCGAGATCACGGTGACGATTGCCGTCACCTCGAGCGAGTTCACCATCGCCTGCCAGTAGGAGGGGTTGGTGAAGAACTGGCTGTAGTTGGTCAGCGTGAAGCCGCCACCCTCATGCGCCGTGAGGCTCGAAAACCCCATGGCGATGAACGGCAGCACGAAGAACAGCAGCGTCCAGCCGAGCGCCGGCGTGACCAGCGCCCAGGGCAGGGCATGGCCCGCCCGGGGCAGGGCACGCCCGCTATTCCTGGCAGAGCTCACGAGCGGCAACCGATCACTTCGCCTGCAGCATTTCGGTCCACATGTCCTGCATCTTCTTGTCGAGATCGGCGTTCGGCGCCGGATAGGCTTGCGCACGAGCGAGGAAACCCGGCTGCTCGTCGAAGCGCAGTACCTTCTTCTGGTCGTCGGTCAAAGCTGCCTTGGTGTTCGACGGCATGCCCCAGTAGCAGGATGAAGTGGCAAGCCGCGCCTGGCCTTCGGGGCTCATAATGTACTGGATGAATTTCAGCGCCATATCCTTGTTCTTGGAATCCTTGAACATGGCCAGCGACTGCGACCACAGCACCGCGCCTTCTTTGGGGATGGAGAAGTCCAGCGCCGGGTTCTCCTTGGCCAGCCCCGCCGTCACCCATTCTCCGCCGCCGACGAGAATATCGACCTCGCCGGTGGCGAGCGCGGTCTGGCTGGCGGTGACTTCGCCGACCAGCTTGGCGTTGGCCTTCATCTTGAGCAGCTCGTCCTTGAGCGCGGGCAGGTCGGCTTCGGTCAGATCGGCCGTCTTCTTGCCGATGGCGAGCGCCGCCATGCCAATCACCGGCAGATAATAGTCGTAGATGGCGACCTTGCCCTTGTACTTGTCGCTGGTCAGCGAGGCCAGGGACTGCATGTCGGCCGGATCGACCTTGGTCTTGTTGAAACCGATCGTGTTGTAGCCGAATTTTTCGGTGATGCCGTAGCGCTTGCCGCCGACGACGGTGGAGCCATCCATCTTCACTTGCGGAAACAGATCGGCCAGCGGCAGCTTGTCTTCCGGCAGCGGCTCGAACAGGCCTTTCTCGACACCGCGCGGCACGTCGATGCTGTCGATCACCATCACGTCCCAGTCACCTGGCTGCGACTGCTCGACGATGGCGAGGCCGGCGCCCGTGCCTTCGAACTCCTTGACGTTGACCTTGATGTTGTTGGCTTCTTCGAAGGGCTGCAGCAGCGCCGGATCGGAATGATCGCACCAGATCAGCGCGTTGAGATCGGCGGCCTCGGCGAGGCTGCCGGCCCCAAGCAGCAGCGCCATGGCCGCGCAAGCGGCGTGCAGATGGCGCTTCAGGACGGAAAGTGGATTCCCGGATTTGACGGACATCGAGTGTTCTCCCTTGCCTTTGTGGCTTCTTGCAAAAAATTGAACCAATTCTAAAATTGAGTCAATTCTGTTTTTATGGCAAGAGGCTGATATGAGCGGATTGCGGGCAAGGCAAAAGGCGGACCGGCACAGGCGCATCATCGAGGCGGCGGCAGCGCTTTTCCGCGAGGCCGGCTATGAGGGCGCCAAGATCGAGGCGATCGCCGCGCAGGCGGAAGTGTCGATCGGCACGATCTACAATTACTATGAGAACAAGGGCGACATCCTCGGCGCCATCGTCTCGCTGGAGGTCAACGAAGTGCTGAATGCCGGGCGCGGCGTCGTCGCCAGGCCGCCAGCCAATGTCGGCGACGCGCTGGACACGCTGATCGGCATCTATATCGAGCACTCGCTGCACTATCTCAGCAAGGAGATGTGGCGCCAGGCCATGGCGATCTCGACGCAATTGCCCGACAGCCCGTTCGGCCAGGCCTACACCGCGCTCGACCGCTCGCTCACCGAACAGATCCGCGCGCTGATCGCCCGGCTGCAGGAGATCGGCCTGGTGCGCCAGGACATAGATGGGGCAGCGCTCGGCGAACTGATCTTCAACAACATGAACATGATGTTCATCGAATTCGTGAAGCGCGACGAGGCCAGGATACCGGAATTGCGCGCGGCAATACGCCGGCAGAACCGGATTTTGGTGGCGGCGATCGGACGCGAAAGGGGTGAGACCGCAGCTATGTGAAAGAACCGAGCCCGAGACCGGCGCGGTCGCGTTCATTTTTCGTTGACTGGTAGCCTGAATACTGCGGCAAAATCATTCAGCTTTAGGTCGCGGGGACCGGCAACAAAAGCTGCGTAATCTCCAGATTCGAGCTTTAGAGGCGGTGGATACTTCAAGGCTGCCTGGGCCATGTATTTGTCTAGTGCCGGGACTTGACCTTCGATCCAAGGTGAAATCGTGCCTGCGGGGTTTCGAGCCGCAAGCTCAGCGTCACTCACTACCGAAAATAGTCCCAACGTTTCGCGCGGCACGTCAAAGTCCTTCTTCATCGCCGTTCTAAGGTATTCCAAATACTCATTTCCGCGCTCGGTGTTAGGGGCGATCGGCTGGTCACTGACAATGTCAAGCACCCGACCGTTGGTAGTCTCCAGAGTCCGGACCATCGCAGCGAACTTCGCCAACGCAATGACTCGGGTTTGCGAGTTAACATCATTGAGCGCTTCCTTCTGCCCTGCAGGTCCCTTGTTGCAGGGGCTAGGTGGTTTGACTGAGGGATCAACGGACCAATAGTCCAAGCCAAAAAAGCGCACGGCGACCCAAAAAATGTTCGCCTTCGTTTCACTAACGCCAAGCGAGCGCATCCCAAACCAAAATGTGTTTTGAGTAGAATAGTACTCACGAGCCTTTGAGCAGGAATAGTAATCGTGAATAATTGCAGCATTAAGGTATAGGCCGGAGTACGTATCGCCGACAAAAGTCCAGAATTCCCAGGGGATGCTGGCGCCATCCGTTGCCTCGCCAGCCGGTGCGACCCACTCCAAGCCATTGGGATCCAAGTACCTAAACGGCTTGTCCAGTCGAAAATATGTACGATCTGGGCCGTTGATGAATTCACCATGGGGATTGTCAGGAAATCTTCCAAATTCTTGGCCGTTGGCGCCACTAACCATCATTATTAGGCACACGGCAGAAAAAGCGGTTCTTTTCATTCACCCCTCCCAGTGCGTGTCCAAATCCATGCAGCGGATTTCAGTTGGACTCTCCGAGTTTCGCAGGAAATTGTCGGAAATCAATAGTGGAAACTAGCTGGTTTATTTCTTACCCTTGTGGGCATCGGGTCAAACATGGCGGCAGGGACGACGTTCATGTCGCAACATGCAAACCGCAGATTGTTTCCTTGTGATTTTGATTTTACTGGTGCCCCCGGACGGGATCGAACCGCCGACCTTCGGTTTACAAAACCGCTGCTCTACCAGCTGAGCTACAAGGGCACGGCGCTCCGGTAGCATATTTCGTGCGCCAGTAAAGACAAAACTCCGTTTTCGGTTACCTCCAGCGGTGGATGACGCGGCGGATGCCCATGCTGAAATCCGCTGGCGCGCTTCCTACATATTGGAGAGGTGCAATCGCTTCGGACTGGAGTGTCGCATGATCAGGCTTGTCATCATTCTCCCCATCGTCGTCATCGCGTGGATGTTGCTGGTGAAGCTCGTCAGCGACGTGAAGAAGGCCAATGTCGACTGGACCGGCGTGACCACGATCATTGGCTTCATCGCGCTCGCCTTCTGGCTGCGCCACATTACCGGCATGGGGTGAGAGAGAGCGAATAGGGAATAGCGAGTAGCAAATAGTTGGTAGTGGGACCGAGATTCCCGTGCGATCCTGCCTTCGCTACTCGCTATTTCTCCCGCTCCGCCGAAGAATCTCCTCGACCTTTCGAACCTTTCGACATGCCGCGCCGACTGATCTCCAGAGGCGAATGATCGCCTCGGTCAAGGATCCAGGAGATCATCATGTTCAAGCGCATGCTCACTTCCGCTCTCGTAGCCGTTTTCGTTGCCACAGGCGCGCTGGCCGCCACGGTTCAGACGTCGTCAGCTCACGGTATGCATCATCACCATCATCACTACGACGACGACTATGGCGACTACTGGTGGTACCACCACCACCACCATCGTCATCATCATCACCATGGCGGGGTGGTCATCATCTTTTGATGCCAAGGCCTGTCGCGTTCGAAGGGCGGCCTCGGCCGCCCTTTTGCATTTTCCGTAGCCCCACAGGCAGGAACCGGCAGCATCTTCGCAAAAAATCGAAAAAAGCTTCGAACCTTTTTCTTCGCGGCGACGACAGATGATCAAGAGGCGGATGGATCGCCTCGGTCAACGAAGCAAGGAGATCATCATGTTCAAGCGCACACTCGTTTCCGGCCTCATCGCCACCACTGTCGCCGCCACCGCGTTGGTCGGCACAGTTCAGCCTTCGGCGGCTCATTCGCATCACCACGACCTCGGCATCGGCATTGCCGCCGGCGTCGGCGGGTTCGTCCTTGGCAGCCTGCTTGCCCAGCAGCCGCCGCGTACCGTCTATGTCGACGAAGACGGTGGTTCCTGGCACGTCCGCCGCTGCTTCGATCGCTACTCGAGCTACGATCCGGACTCCGACACCTACATCGGCTACGACGGCTATCGCCACTACTGCCGGCTCTGAGAGGAGGAGGATTGTTTCAGCTATGGAAATAGGGGCTTGAACGAGCCCCTATTTCGTTTGCCTTACAAATACTTACAGTTGGTTTTTCAGACCGGGGTCGGAAATCGGCAAGCCGGCCGCGCCGCAGGTGCTGCCGACGATATGCCTCGTTTCCGAAGCGCCGCCCATGGCGACAAGTTCGAAGCTGCTTCCCGAATCCGGGTAGATCTTGGCAATGAAGGCTTGGTCGCCGCCATAGCTGCCGGACGGATCCTTGCCGTTGACGAAGCCGCAGACGACGATCTCCTTGCGGCCGTTCAGCGTCCGCTCGCCGGCAAGCATCTTCCCGAACCGGGCGGAAGCAGGATCCGGCAAGCGCTGACGGATGCCGGTGGTGATGATCTCCTCCAGGGCAAGCGGGATCGGAATGGGATCGACGCGCTGGCCGCCGCCGGCATCAGGTCGAGGTGCCGCCGCCACGCATCCGCAAAGTGAAGCGACAAGCAAAAGCTGAACCGTTTTGTGCATCCGTGCCCTTTCGCATGCATTCGAACGCCCGGGAAGGCGGAGCCCATGCCGCCGGTGCTTGCGGTGCCGGCATGGCCATACTGCCCGATTTCTCGATATTACGACCAGGAGCGCGCTGCCCCGAGGCAAGGCGATCAGCCGGCTTGCAGGCCGCCGATCATCCGGGTCACCTCAGCCGCGGCACTGCGCACCATCGGCCCGATCTCGGCCAGCCGCTCCGGCGTCACCCGCACGGTTGGCCCCGACACCGAGACGCCGCCGATCGGTTCGCCGAACTCGTTGAAGATGGCGGCGGCCACGCAGCGCATGCCGGGGTGGCGCTCCTCGTCATCGACCGACCAGCCGCGCTGCTTGATGACAGCCAGGTCGTGGGCGAGGGCAGGGATCTCGGACAGTGTCTTGTCGGTGAAGCGCTGCAGGCCGGCTTTGCGCAAGATGGTGCCGACGCGTTCCGGTTCGAGATGCGCCAGCACCGCCTTGCCGATGCCGGACGCGTGGAAGGGGCTGCGTGTTCCCGGGCGGAAGAAGGCGCGGATCGCCTGGTGCGTCTCGACCTGGCTGACGAACACCACGCAATCATCTTCGGCGACGCCGAGATTGGCGGTCTCGCCGGTTCTCTCCATCAGCTCCTGCATGACGATGCGGGCGCGGTCGACCAGCTTGCGGCGGCGCAGGAATGCAGCACCCATGCGGTAGGTTTCGACGCCGATCGACCACAACTGGTCTGACGTGTCGAACTCGACCATGCCGTGGTTTTCGAGCGTCGTCAGCATGCGGTAGGCGGTGGAGGCGGCAAGGCCGCTCTGCGCCGATATCTCGCTCAACGACAGGCCGCTGCCCTCCGCGACGATGGCCAGGATGCGCAAGGCCCGATCGAGCGACTGCACCGAACTGGTTTCGGCGGGGCCATTGAATGCGCGCGGTCGGCCGCGCTGGCGTTTTTCGGTGGTTTCCATGGTGCCAGTCTCGCCGATTTCGCCAAATGTGCAATGAAAAAGTTTTTCACTACGGCGAGGCGGCAAATTCCTGGAAAACGGAAAATCCAATAAAATCAGCACACAGTCACCGTTTTTTAGAAATGAAAAAATATTCTGAAAAAATTGAAAAATAGCCGGCTTGCTGAGATTATCGGCCATCCAACAATGACAACCCCAGTGGAGGGCCGGAAAATGGCCAGGATGCGCGCTGTCGATGCCGCGGTTCTCGTTCTCGAAAAGGAAGGTATCTCCTGCGCCTTCGGCGTGCCGGGCGCGGCGATCAATCCGCTCTATTCGGCGCTGAAGGCGAGGGGCACGATCCGCCACGTGCTGGCCCGCCACGTCGAGGGCGCCTCGCATATGGCCGAGGGCTACACCCGCGCCAAGGCGGGCAATATCGGGCTCTGCATCGGCACTTCGGGGCCGGCCGGCACCGACATGATCACCGGGCTTTACTCGGCCGCCGCCGATTCCATCCCGATCCTCTGCATCACCGGCCAGGCGCCGCGGGCACGGCTGAACAAGGAGGATTTCCAGGCCGTCGACATCGCCGCCATCGCCGCACCCGTCGCCAAATGGGCGGTCACCGTCATGGAGCCTTATCTCGTGCCGATGGCGCTGCAGAAGGCGTTTCACCTCATGCGCTCGTCGCGGCCCGGCCCGGTGCTGATCGACCTGCCGGTTGACGTCCAGTTGGCCGAGATCGAGTTCGACATCGACGCCTATGAGCCGCTGGCGCCGTTCAAGCCGGCGATGACGCGCGCCCAGGCCGAAAAGGCGCTGGCGATGCTCAACGCGGCGGAAAAGCCGCTGATCGTCGCCGGCGGCGGCATCATCAATGCCGATGCATCCGACCTGCTGATCGAGTTCGCCGAAATAACAGGCGTTCCGGTCATTCCGACGCTGATGGGCTGGGGCGCGATCCCCGACGACCACCGGCTGATGGCCGGCATGTGCGGGCTGCAGACCTCGCACCGCTACGGGAACGCCACGATGCTCGAGGCCGACTTCGTCTTCGGCATCGGCAATCGCTGGGCCAACCGTCATACCGGTTCGGTCGATGTCTACACCAAGGGCAAGAAATTCATCCATGTCGACATCGAGCCCACGCAGATCGGCCGTGTCTTCGCGCCGGATCTCGGCGTCGTGTCCGATGCGGGTGCGGCACTGAAAATGCTGCTCGACGTCGCCACCGAGTGGAAGACATCAGGCAAGCTGCGCGACTGGTCGGGCTGGGCCAAGGAATGCCAAGCCCGCAAGAAGACGATGAAGCGCAAGACGCATTTCGACCAGGTGCCGCTAAAGCCGCAGCGCGTCTATGAGGAGATGAACAGGGCGTTCGGCCGCGACGTCACCTATGTCACCACCATCGGCCTGTCGCAGATCGCCGGCGCGCAGTTCCTGCACGTCTACAAGCCGCGCAACTGGATCAATTGCGGCCAGGCCGGCCCGCTCGGCTGGACCTTGCCGGCAGCGCTTGGCGTTCGCGCCGCCGATCCGGACCGCGCATTAGTGGCGCTGTCGGGCGACTATGACTTCCAGTTCATGATCGAGGAGCTGGCGGTCGGCGCGCAACACAGACTGCCTTACATCCATGTCGTCGTGAACAACGCCTATCTCGGCCTGATCCGCCAGGCGCAGCGCGGTTTTGCGATGGACTATGAGGTGAGCCTGGCCTTCGAGAACATCAACCGGTCAGGCGATCCCGAGGCCGGCTATGGCGTCGACCACGTCGCCGTGGCCGAAGCGATGGGCTGCAAGGCGGTCAGGGTGCGCAAGCCCGAGGAGTTTGCCTCCGCCTTCAAGCAGGCGCAGCGGCTGATGAAGGAGCACCGGGTTCCGGTCGTGCTCGAATTCATCCTCGAGCGCGTCACCAACATCTCGATGGGCACCGAGATCGACAAGATCACCGAATTCGAGGACCTTGCCGAAAGCCATGAGGATGCGCCGACCGCGATCGTGATGCTGGATTAGGAGAAAAAGGAATGCCGCGTTTTTCAGCCAATCTGTCGATGCTCTTTGGCGAGCATGATTTCCTCGACCGTTTTGATGCCGCCGCCCGCGCCGGCTTCAAGGGCGTCGAATATATCGGTCCTTACGATCATGCGCCCGAGGTGGTGGCCGCGAGGTTGAAGAAGAACGGCCTGATGCAGGTGCTGTTCAACCTGCCGGCCGGCGACTGGGCCAAGGGCGAGCGCGGCATCGCCGTGCTGCCGGACCGCGTGCCGGAATTCCGCCAGGGCATCGCCAAGGCGATCACCTATGCGCAGGCGCTCGGCTGCCCGCAGGTCAATTGCCTGGCCGGTATTGCGCCGGCGGGCGTCGATCGCAAGGTGCTCGAGGATGTTTTCGCTGAAAACCTCGCTTTCGCGGCGGAGAAGCTGGAGCAGGCAGGCATCCGCCTGCTGATCGAGCCGATCAACACGCGCGACATTCCGGGCTTCTTCCTCAACTATTCGGACCATGCGCTGGCGCTGATCGACCGCGTCGGCTCGAAAAACCTGTTCCTGCAATACGACATCTATCACATGCAGATCATGGAGGGGGATCTCGCCCGTAAAATCGAGGCAAACCTCGGCCGCATCGCGCATATCCAGCTTGCGGACAATCCCGGCCGTCACGAGCCGGGAACGGGCGAGATCAATTATCCCTTCCTCTACGACCACATCGACCACATCGGCTATTCCGGCTGGATCGGCGCGGAATACAAGCCGAAGGCCGGCACCGAGGCCGGCCTGGGCTGGTTCCGGGACCTGGCCGGGCAGGGCAGCGCGGCGGCTTAAGAGCTGGCGCTGACGCTGACGCTGCCAATCTCCCCCCTCGTGGGGGAGATGTCCGGCAGGACAGAGGGGGGGCGTCACAGAACGCCGCCTAACAAAAGACGGAGAACCACAATGGAAACCATAGGCTTCATCGGCCTCGGCATCATGGGCGCGCCGATGGCGGGGCATCTGCTGGATGCCGGCTACAAGGTCATCGCCAGCGACCATCGCTCAAAGCCGCCGACCGACCTCATCGCCAAAGGCCTGAAAACAGTCTCCGGCCATGCCGCCGTGGCAAAAGCCGCCGACATCATCATCACCATGGTACCCGACACCCCGCAGGTCGCCGAGGTGCTGTTCGGCGACAACGGCGTCGCATTGGGCCTGACCAAGGGCAAGCTGGTCATCGACATGAGCTCGATCTCGCCGATCGAGACCAAGATATTTGCGAAGAAGATCAACGAACTGGGCTGCGATTACCTCGACGCGCCGGTTTCGGGCGGCGAGGTCGGCGCCAAGGCGGCATCCCTGACCATCATGGTCGGCGGCGAGGAAAAGGCTTTTGAACGCGCCAAACCCATTTTCGAGAAGATGGGCAAGAACATCACCCTGGTCGGCCCGAACGGTGTCGGCCAGACCACCAAGGTCGCCAACCAGATCGTCGTCGCGCTGACCATTGAAGCCGTCGCGGAAGCGCTTGTTTTTGCTTCGAAAGCCGGGGCCGACCCGGCCAAGGTCAGGCAGGCGCTGATGGGCGGGCTGGCGGCCTCGCGCATTCTCGAAGTGCATGGCGAGCGCATGGTCAAGCGCACCTTCGCGCCAGGCTTCCGCATCGAACTGCACCAGAAGGATCTCAACCTCGCGCTGGAAGGCGCCAAGGCGCTCGGTGTGTCGCTGCCCAACACCTCGACCACGCAGCAGCTGTTCAATTCCTGCGCTGCCAATGGCGGCGCCAAGGAGGATCACTCGGCGCTGGTCAGGGCGCTGGAGCGGATGGCCAATTTCGAGGTCGGTGGCGAGGTGGCAAACGTCAAAGGCAAAGCGGCATAGGTCGGGAGAGGGTGGCGTAATGTTCCCAAGCCGCCCCTCTTTTTCCTGTCGAAGAACGGGTTCCTGCGTCTGTCGCCGGAACCCGTTTCTCGTTTGGGCAGGCGGCCTGCCGCTTCCGAGCTCAGCCGCGCTTCAAAAATGCCCGCGCGGCGTAAAGGCTGACCGCCGCGGCATTCGAGACGTTGAGCGAGCGGATGGCGCCGGGCATGTCGAGCCGCGCCAGCGTCGTCACCGTCTCGCGCGTCTTCTGCCGCAGGCCCTTGCCTTCGGCGCCGAGCACCAGCGCGATCCTGTCGCCGGCAAAGCTGGGTTCGAGTTCCGCCGGCCCGTCCGAATCAAGCCCGATGGTCTGGAAGCCGGCCTCGTGCAACTGCCCGAGGGCGTCGGCCAGGTTCTTCACCTCGATCTGGTCGATATGCTCCAGCGCGCCGGAGGCGGATTTCGCCAGTACGCCCGATTCCTGCGGGCTGTGGCGCGCCGTGGTGATCAGCGCGCCGGCGCCGAAAGCGACCGCCGAGCGCAGGATGGCGCCGACATTGTGCGGATCGGTGACCTGGTCGAGCACCAGCACCAGCCTTGTGTCGCCGAGCGCGTCGAGGCGCTTCGGCTTCAACGGCTCCGCCTCGATCAGCACGCCCTGATGCACGGCGTCCGATCCGGTGATCTTGTCGATGTCCCGGGGCTCGACCAGTTCCGCCTTGAAGGGCAAGGCGGCGAGATCGGCGATCTCGAGACGCTCGGCCGCATTGCGCGTCACCAGCATTTTTTTGATCCGGCGGCGCGGATTGTCGAGTGCCGCCCGCACCGTGTGCAGGCCATAAAGTCGCACCAGGCCGTCGGTGGCGTTCTCGCCCGGCGGAACGGGCTGGCGTGGCCGGAATGCCGGGGCGCCGCCGCTTTTCTCGTCGCGGTGCGCGCGGCGCAGCTTGGCGTAATGGGTGTCTTTGGGGGTGTTGGTCTTGTTGCTCATGGCCGGCTTCTATAGCCGTCCGCCGCGGCCAAGGATATGGCCCGTCGCCGCAGCCGGCGAACAACATCGAAAAACCCTTCCAGTGCGGTTGACACCCACTGGCCTTGCCGCCATAAGGCGCTTCGCTGATTTCGGACAAGACTTCTATCTCGGGCTCCGGGGTCGGCAAGAATGCCTCGTTGCATGGCTCCGGCGGCAGACTGGAGAGGTGCCCGAGTGGTTAAAGGGGACGGACTGTAAATCCGTTGGCTTAGCCTACGTTGGTTCGAATCCAACCCTCTCCACCACTGCCGGCCCGGAAGCCCTGAAACGAAAAAGCATCGGGCCGAAAAGTGCATGGCGCTTTTCGGGTGAATCCGATACTTCAGTGCAAGGCGCGGGTATAGCTCAGTGGTAGAGCAGCAGCCTTCCAAGCTGAATATGCGGGTTCGATTCCCGCTACCCGCTCCAGACTTTCATCCCACAATCGCTAAGCCCTGACACTGCGCGACCATGCGCGCAGCGCTTCCGGACATCAATATGGGCCGCGTCAGCTGTTGAATGCCGACGCCACCTGGTGCTGCTGCGGCAGCTGGCCGTTCGGCGTCAGCTTGTCGACGATGCCGGGCAAAGCCGTGGACAGTTGCTTGAGCAGTTCTCCCTCGTCCATGCCGGTGCGTTGCGCGATCTCGCGGATGACCTGCGGCCCGAGTGCTGCGCCGAGATCATTGGCGTTGATCGACTGGTTCTGCCCGGTGCCGACCCAGGAATCGGCGACATTGCCGTGGCCGGCATCCTTGAGCTTGTCGAGCAAGCCGCCCAGTCCGCCGAGCAGGCCGCCATCACTGGCGGTGGTTCCGACAGGAGTTGGGTCGGCCGGCGCGGGCGCTTGAGGCTGATCCGGCTGTTCAGCGCTTCTGCCGCTCAGCATTTTTCCGACCAGCAACGCGCCGAGCGCGATCATCAGCGGTTTGGTGATGTTGCCGCCGGGAACCGCGTTGTCAAAAAGTCCCATAGTGGATCCTCCATCTCAACCAAGCCCTGCCCATCTCTGACAATGGCGCATCCGGGCGGAATTTCAAGCTGGCTTGAGGTTTTGACAATCATATGAAAATGTCGGGCCGGCGGGGGATGGAGAGGAAAAAATGGGTATCATCAGCTGGATCATTCTCGGCGCCATCGCCGGCTTCCTGGGCAGCAAAATCGTCAACAAAACCGGCCAGGGCCTGCTCATGGATATCGTGCTCGGCATCGTCGGCGCCATCGTCGGCGGCGTGATCTGCAGCCAACTCTTTGGCATAGGCGTCACCGGCCTCAACATCTCCAGCCTGATCGTCTCAGTGGTTGGCGCGATAGTTGTGCTGTGGGCTTACCACCAGTTCAGCGGAAGGCGGACGCTTTAGGGCCCCCCAGAGCGTCTGAAGTTTCAAAATATTGCTGAGGCAAGACCAGCTGCAGCCGGTATGTGCGGCCGCTTGCCTATGGCATCAACACCGCATCGGCCGCGGCGAAGAAGATCAGCGTTCCGGCGATGAACACCGCCCAGCCGACGAGCGACTTGCGAATGGCAGCCTTGTGCTCGGCGTCGGAGTACTTGTTCTGGTCAAAATCGGTCATGGGGAAGCTCCCTTGGCTGATTTATCACGGCATCGTCGGATAGGCGATATATCGCCGAATAGACGATCAATCTGGGCTCTGCAACAGCAGAAACAGACACTCGGATGGCGATGCTACGCCACGACGGTCAGCCTGCGCTTGCGCTGGTCCAGCGACACGATGGTGAGCCCGCTGCCAACCACCAGCAGGATGCCGCAGACCGCCAGCGCGTTGGGGAACTGCCCGAACACCAACAGGCCCGAAATGACCGCCCAGACGGTGAAGCTGTAATAGAACGGCGCCACTGCGCTGGTCGGGCCGACGCGATAGGCCATGAAGATGAAGAAATGGCCGAAGATCAGGAAAAATCCGGCGCCGGCCATCAACAGCAGATGGCGGGCCTCGGGCATGACCCAGCGCTCGGACATCAGATGCGCCGCACCCGCGCCGATCAGCACCACCACGACGGCGGAAATCGCCACGATCATTCCCGGCACTTCAGCGGGGACACGCCTGCCGGCAAGGTCGCGCGCGGCTGACAGCGCCGCATTGCCGAGCGCCAGCAGAGCGTAGACGGAAATGCCTTGCATGGTCGGTTGCGCCACCATCAGCGCGCCGATGAAACCGAGCCCGATCAGCGCCATGCGCTGGCCGCCGATGCGTTCGCCAAACAGGATCGAGGAGCCGACCAGCATCAGGAGCGGCGTGATTTGCCCAAGCGCGGTGGAATCCGCGATCTGCATGTTGGCGAGCGCCACGACGTAGCAGAGGATCGCCGCCATCTCGAGCAGGTTCCGGCGCAGCACATGGCCGTCGAAGATCAACGGGATTTGTTTGCCGTAGCCGAGCAGGAACAACAGCGGGAAGCCCCAGAGCGTCGCCGCCACGCCGCGCAGGAACAGCACCTCGTAGGACGGCAGGCCTGCGGTGGCCAGTTTCATCATCGTGTCGTTGACCAGGTACGACCCCGTCGAAACGATCATGAACAGCGGGCCGCGGATCGAGGCAGGAATGAAATGCATGGGGTCAGGAGATCAGACCTCGGTTGCCGCCGCAATGGGCCATCAACTGGCGGTGATCCAGACAGGGATTGGCGGGCGGGAGCCCTCGATGCAGGCCGCGATCGATCGGCCTGTCACCCATTTCATTTCACCCATCGCCTTCCTATATCAGCGCCACATCCCCGCAATCGGATCCCAGGTTCGGACTGAGTGAGACGGCACCCAGCCAAAAGACGCTTGTGTTTTTTGGCCTTTGTCGCTAATCGCCCCGCATTCGACAGAACTGAAGGTCAAGGCCGTCCAAGGAAAGAGACTATGGCAAAAGGTAAATTCGAGCGCACTAAGCCTCATGTGAACATCGGCACGATTGGTCACGTTGACCATGGCAAGACGTCGCTGACGGCGGCGATCACGAAGTATTTTGGCGAGTACAAGCGCTACGACCAGATCGATGCGGCGCCGGAAGAGAAGGCCCGCGGCATCACCATCTCGACGGCTCACGTCGAATACGAGACGGCCAACCGCCACTACGCCCACGTCGACTGCCCCGGCCACGCCGACTATGTGAAGAACATGATCACCGGCGCCGCGCAGATGGACGGCGCGATCCTGGTCGTGTCGGCTGCCGACGGCCCGATGCCGCAGACCCGCGAGCACATCCTGCTCGCCCGTCAGGTCGGCGTGCCGTCGATCGTGGTGTTCCTCAACAAGGTCGACCAGGTCGATGACGCTGAGCTGCTCGAACTGGTCGAGCTCGAGGTGCGCGAACTGCTGTCGAAGAACGAATTCCCCGGCGACGACATTCCGATCGTCAAGGGTTCGGCGCTGGCTGCTCTTGAAGATTCGAACAAGACCATCGGCGAGGACGCGATCCGCGAGCTGATGGCTCAGGTCGACGCCTACATCCCGACGCCGGTTCGTCCGCTCGACAAGCCGTTCCTGATGCCGATCGAAGACGTGTTCTCGATCTCGGGTCGTGGCACGGTCGTGACCGGCCGCGTCGAGCGCGGCGTGGTCAAGGTTGGCGAGGAACTCGAAATCATCGGCATCCGTCCGACGACCAAGACGACCTGCACGGGCGTTGAAATGTTCCGCAAGCTGCTCGACCAGGGCCAGGCTGGCGACAACATCGGCGCGCTGCTGCGTGGCGTTGACCGCGAAGGTGTCGAGCGCGGCCAGGTTCTGGCCAAGCCGGGCACGGTGAAGCCGCACAAGAAGTTCGTGGCCGAGGCTTACATCCTGACCAAGGACGAAGGTGGCCGTCACACGCCGTTCTTCACCAACTACCGCCCGCAGTTCTACTTCCGCACGACGGACGTGACCGGCATCGTGTCGCTGCCGGCTGGCACCGAAATGGTGATGCCTGGCGACAACATCACGGTCGATGTCGAGCTGATCGTGCCGATCGCCATGGAAGAGAAGCTGCGCTTCGCCATCCGTGAAGGCGGCCGCACCGTCGGTGCCGGCATCGTCGTCACCATCAAGGAATAATCGAGACCGGCATTAGCCGGATCGACAAGAAAGGGCGGTCTTCGGGCCGCCCTTTTTTGTTTTCGCCACTGCGCGGCCTGCGAGCGGCGTCAGCCCTCAAAGCTGTTGCAAGCGCCATCACGCCAACTAGTATAGGTTGCATTGCGGGAGCTTGCCGAAGAGTGGTTCCAGGGCGCTGTTTCGATGGGAAGGCATGGTGGTCGCAAGCGCTGGCTGGTCTTGCGCTGTTGATTGCCATGGTGCTGTCTGTCGCGGCGGCGCACTGCCAGGAGCAGTCGCTGGACATCCCGCCGATGCGGTTCGCCGTCGTGCGCAGCAATGCACCGGGCTGCGAGCCCAATTGTCCGGAATGGATATCGGCGGAAGGCACGATCGAGGCGGGCACGCCGTCGCTGTTCAAGCGCACGCTCAAGGCGCTCAAGGGCCGGCAATTGCCGGTGGTCGTCAATTCCCCCGGCGGCAATGTCGATGCGGCGGTGACGCTTGGCCAGATGATCCGCAAGAACAGGCTCGACATCGCCGTCGGCACGACGGTGTTTTCCGGCTGCGAGCCGGAGATGAAGAATTGCCGGGATAACCAGGGCAAGGGCGCCGACTATTTCGGCATGGCCTATGACGACGGCGCCATGTGCAATTCCGCTTGCCCGCTGATGTTTTCCGGCGGTGTCCGCCGCGTGGTCGGGGAGTTTGCCTATCTCGGTGTCCACCAGGTCACCACCACCTACAAGCGCGAGAAGCTGCTCTACCGGACGACCTACCGGATCGTGAACGGCAAGAAGAAGATCATCAGCTCCAAAATCGTCAGCCGCAAGAATGCGGGCAGCTACAAAACCTACGAAATGAGCAAGGCGGTCGAGAAGAAGCTTTCGGCCTATCTGCAGGAGATGGGGATAGGCGAAGGCGTGTTCATCACGATGAAGAACACGCCGGCCAGCGAAATCCATCAGCTGGTTCTCGAAAACATGCTCCACATGAACCTCGTCACCTCCCTCGACACCGTCGAGCTTTTCACCGCCGCAACCATCTGCAAGGCAAATCCGATGCCGGCAAACTGCCGGGAGATACCAACGGGCCAAGAGGCGACGCCCGCCAATCTCCCGACCGCCCAGGCAAAACCCGCCCCCGTTGCGCCGGCTGAGGCCACGGCACCGAAACAGGCAGACATGCGCTTCGTGCTTGTCCGCGGCAGCAACCCGCTGTGCAATCCCGACTGTCCGGAATGGATCTCGGCGGAGGGCTCGATCACCGCGCAGACGCCCGAAAAGCTTCGGCAGGCGCTCGATGCCATCGCCGGCCGGCGGCTGCCGATCGTGATCAGCTCGCAAGGCGGCGATGTCGAGGGCGCGCTTGCCACGGGCAGGCTGATCCGGGAACGCAAGCTCGACGTCGTTGTCGCCCATACGGATTTCGTGGATTGCGATCCCTCGGCGGAGTGTTTGGCCAAGGATGGCGTGCACACCGGGCTCACCATCGAAGCCGAGGGCGAATGTGCTTCGGCCTGTCCGATCATGGTTGCCGGTGGCGTAAAGCGCCTCATCGGGCCGGCCGTGCGCCTCAGCGTGAGTTCCGTTGGGCTTGGGGACAAGGTCAAGGCGTATTTCGAGGAGATGGCGATCGGCCCCGGCCTGTTCGACGCCATACAGCTTTCCTCAGCCAAACGGCAGCTCTATCAGCAGGCGATACTGAAATTCGGGCTGGCGACCGGGCCACAGTCTGCCGACGAACTGACGGGGGCCACCATATGCAGGTCGGCTCCGAGGCCGGACAATTGCCGGATCGTGCCGTCCGCGAACGCCGAAGCCGACATGCCGGCCAAACTTTAGCGCGATATGTTGAACTGGCCATCGAGGCAGGTTGAGATCGGCCGGATGTTTCCGCTACCGTCTGCGGCGATCGAGGACAGGTTACCGCCATGCGCAAAGATGTTCCGACACTCTACGAATGGGCCGGCGGCAGCGACGCCCTGAACCGGTTGACGCAGACCTTTTATGACAAGGTGGCAAAGGACCCGGTCGTCGGCCCGGTATTCAAGACCATGTCGCCGGACCATCCCGTCCATGTCGCCGCCTTCATTGGCGAAGTCTTCGGCGGACCGAAGACCTACAGCGAAAAGTTCGGCGGCCACCGCGAGATGGTCATGCATCATCTGGGCAAGCATTTGACCGAGGAGCAGCGGCGCCGCTGGATCAATCTCCTTGCCGATGCCGCCGATGCCGTCGGTCTGCCCGACGATCCCGAATTCCGCTCGGCCTTCATGGGCTATGTCGAATGGGGATCGCGGTTGGCCAAGATGAACTCCAATCTCGGCGCGACCTGCGATCCCGAGACTGAACCGATGCCGGCCTGGGGCTGGGGCGTGCCCGGCGGGCCGTACACGCCGCCGGAAACAAAGTAGCTTCCAGTCGCATCGGAGTGCAGGACCATGTCGGAAGATTTCAAGATCGTGCGCTGGCGCGAGTGGGACGGCCCCGGTATCGAGCATCTTGAACTGCGCCAGCGGGCAGGGGAGGTCCTGGCCGACCCGTCGTCATTTGCTCCGGTCACCCCCTTTTCGCCGCCCGCTATCGCATAGAATGCGACGCGAATTGGCACGCCGGCGTGTCACGGTCGACATGATCGGCAGCGGGCGGACCCTTGTCCTTGCCGCCGACGGCGAAGGCCACTGGCTCCTGGACGGCCTGCCGGTGCCTGAACTGGAGGGCGTGATCGACCCTGATCTCACCGTTACCCCGTTCACCAACACGTTGCCGATCCGCCGCTTGCGGCTTTCCTCCGGGCAGAGTGCCGAGATCACCACCGCCTTCATCGAATTCCCGGCGCTCACGGTCGTCAGCAACCCGCAGCGCTACACATGCCTCGAGGAGGGCAGGCGATATCTCTATGAATCGCGCGCCAGTGACTTCAAGCGCGAAGTCGAGATCGACCGTGACGGGCTGGTCATCGCTATCCAGATTTCTGGCAAAGGGGATGAAGGCGCGTTTGCGTGCAAACCACTCTTTACAGAGAGCGCGGAAGCTTTTAGGAAGCCCCTGCTGCGCCGAGGCGCGCGATACGGGCATAGCTCAGTTGGTAGAGCGGCGGTCTCCAAAACCGCAGGTCGTAGGTTCGAGCCCTGCTGCCCGTGCCATTTCTTGAAATGGCCATCTGAAACGACATTTCCGCGGGCCGCCCTTTGAAAATCGGCGACGCGCTTGCCATATTAGCCCGATTGGGGCATAAGGGCGCCATAGCCGGGACGGAACGACTGGATGGTTCCGAGGCGGCGTTTGGTCATAAAGCGGACACTTGCCACTTGCGTGGATCAAGAATCGGTTTTATGTAGACAGAACAGACACGCGACGCGTGGAGCTGGGAAGCCGGCTTTACGCGTCTGATTTGCATGGGCGAAATGATTGCGCTGATTCGGCGCGAGACTGGGCTCAGGCGGCACGTCCCGGCCAGCGGGATCATCCAGGGGACCCGGCCAACGGGTCTTGAAGACAGAGCGGCATATGGCTTCGAAAACCACAAATCCTTTCGTCTTTCTCCAGCAGGTTCGCTCGGAGACCGCCAAGGTGACTTGGCCGTCGCGGCGCGAAACGATGATCTCGACGGTGATGGTTCTGGCCTTCGCTGTGATTGCGATGATCTTTTTCTTTAGCGCCGATCAGTTGATGGGCCTCGCGATCGAACAGATTCTGGGCATTGGACGCTAAGTCCGGCGACTACGGAGAAGTCTAAAAAAATGGCTGCGCGCTGGTACATCGTCCACGCTTATTCGAACTTTGAAAAGAAGGTCGCTGAGGATATCGAGAACAAGGCCAAGCAGAAGGGCCTGTCCGCCGATATCGAGCAGATCGTGGTGCCGACCGAGAAGGTGGTCGAGGTTCGTCGTGGCCGCAAGGTCGATGCCGAGCGCAAGTTCTTCCCGGGCTACGTGCTCCTGAAGGCCAATTTGACCGATGCCGTTTTCTCGCTGGTCAAGAACACGCCGAAGGTCACCGGCTTTCTCGGCGACTCCAAGCCGGTGCCAATCACCGAGGCGGAGGCGCAGCGCATCCTGAACCAGGTGCAGGAAGGCGTCGAGCGGCCGAAGCCGTCGGTCACGTTCGAGATCGGCGAGGCGATCCGCGTCTCGGATGGTCCTTTCGCGTCGTTCAACGGTTTCGTCCAGGAAGTGGACGAGGAGCGGGCGCGGCTCAAGGTGGAAGTTTCGATCTTCGGGCGCGCCGTGCCTGTCGATCTGGAATTCGGACAGGTCGAAAAGGGCTGATCCGAAATCCCTGATGCCGTCTGGCGATCAGGGGAGGCGGTGCGGAAACGCATGGCCTGAGAACGGTGGGAGGCGAATGTGGCTTTAGCCGGCCGCGCGAACCGCACCACCAGACTGCAACCGCCGGTGTTTCCCGAGATGGGGCTGGCATAGACAAAGGCAGGAAAAGAGATGGCTAAGAAAATTGCAGGCCAGCTCAAGCTTCAGGTCTCCGCGGGTTCGGCTACGCCGTCGCCCCCGATCGGCCCGGCGCTTGGTCAGCGTGGCATCAACATCATGGAGTTCTGCAAGGCGTTCAACGCGCAGACCCAGGAAATGGAAAAGGGATCGCCGGTTCCGGTCGTCATCACCTACTATCAGGACAAGTCGTTCACCTTCGTCATGAAGACGCCGCCGGTGAGCTATTTCCTGAAGAAGGCCGCGAACCTGAAGTCGGGCTCGAAGGAGCCGGGCAAGGTCAAGGCTGGCACCGTTTCGCGCGACAAGGTGCGCGAAATCGCGACCGCCAAGATGAAGGATCTGAACGCAAACGACGTCGAGGCGGCCATGCGCATGGTCGAGGGCTCCGCCCGCTCGATGGGTCTGGAAGTGGTGGGCTGAGATCATGGCAAAGATTGCAAAGCGTGTATCGAAGACCCGCGAAGGCATCGATCCCAACAAGGCTTACGCCCTGGGTGAAGCGCTGAAGCTGCTCAAGGACCGTTCCTCGGTCAAGTTCGACGAGACCGTCGAAGTCGCCATGAACCTCGGCGTCGACCCGCGCCATGCCGACCAGATGGTCCGCGGCGTGGTCAATCTGCCGAACGGCACCGGCCGCTCGGTTCGCGTCGCCGTGTTCGCCCGTGGCGACAAGGCCGAGGAAGCCAAGGCCGCCGGCGCCGACATCGTCGGTGCGGAGGACCTGGTCGACATCGTCCAGAAGGGCACGATCGATTTCGATCGCTGCATCGCCACGCCGGACATGATGCCGCTGGTCGGCCGTCTCGGTAAGGTGCTCGGCCCGCGCGGCATGATGCCGAATCCGAAGGTCGGCACCGTCACCACCGACGTCGCCGCTGCCGTCAAGGCATCGAAGGGCGGCGCTGTCGAGTTCCGCGTCGAGAAGGCCGGCATCGTTCATGCCGGCGTCGGCAAGGTCTCGTTCGACGTCAAGGCGCTGGAAGAGAACATCCGTGCCTTCGCCGATGCGGTGACCAAGGCAAAGCCGGCTGGCGCCAAGGGCAACTACGTCAAGAAGGTGTCGGTCACCTCGACGATGGGCCCGGGCCTCAAGCTCGACGTCTCGACGCTCGCAGCGTCCTGATTAAGACCATTTGGATCGGCCGCTGGAAGGCTGATCCGTGACTGAATTCCGGGCCTTGGATTTATCCTGGGCCCGGTGCCGGAAGTCGAAAGGCTTCCGGACATCCTGTCCGAGATTGCAGGCGGCCCAAAAGCCTTAATTCAATTGGGCCTGCATGAGACGGGTGAAGACCGGACAACGGAGCAAGTGCTCCAATGAAAGGTTCGAACCGTGTTTGCCTTTTGTCTGCGCATCGTCGGCTTGGCCGTCGGTGTGGCGAAAGGGGGCAGGATCCTCGAGCGTCGTTCGGGAGATCCGTTACTGGATGGCCCGGCCGGCAAAAGGCAACCCGACGCCTGTCCTCGTATTAGGGCAGGGGTCAACTGGAGATAGGCAGTGGACAGAGCGGAAAAGCGCGAACTCGTCACGGGCCTGAACGAAGCGTTCGGAAACGCAGGTTCAGTCGTCGTGGCCCACTATGCCGGTATCACCGTCGCGCAAATGAACGACCTTCGGTCGAAAATGCGCGCTGCCGGTGGCACCGTTAAAGTCGCGAAGAACCGTCTCGCCAAAATCGCTCTTCAGGGCACGGACTCCGCATCGATCATCGACCTGTTCAAGGGACAGACGCTGATCGCCTATTCGGAGGATCCGATTGCGGCGCCGAAGGTCGCGTCCGATTTCGCCAAGGGGAATGACAAGTTGATCATTCTCGGCGGCGCAATGGGCACCACCTCGCTCAATGCCGACGGTGTGAAGGCACTCGCCACACTTCCGTCGCTCGATGAGCTGCGCGCCAGGCTGGTTGGCATGATCGCCACGCCGGCAACCCGGATCGCCCAGATCGTCAATGCGCCAGCGGCCTCGGTCGCGCGCGTCATCGGCGCTTACGCCCGGAAGGACGAGGCGGCATGAGGCCGTTCCTCGCTATCAAAAACACACGTTCGAACCTAACGAAGGAATACAACAATGGCTGATCTCGCAAAGATCGTAGACGACCTTTCGAAGCTGACCGTCCTCGAGGCGGCCGAGCTGTCGAAGCTTCTGGAAGAAAAGTGGGGCGTTTCGGCTGCTGCTCCGGTGGCGGTTGCCGCTGCCGGCGGCGCTGCCGCTGCTGCTGCTCCGGCCGAGGAAAAGACGGAATTCGACGTCGTCCTCACCGACGCTGGCGCTCAGAAGATCAACGTCATCAAGGAAGTCCGCGCCATCACCGGTCTTGGCCTCAAGGAAGCCAAGGACCTGGTCGAAGCGGCTCCGAAGCCGGTCAAGGAAGGCGTTTCCAAGGCCGACGCTGACAAGTTCAAGGCCCAGCTGGAGGCAGCCGGCGCCAAGGTCGACCTGAAGTAAGCGTAAAAGCGGCGGGCGGCCTCGCGCCGTCCGCCACTCCCTTCGCTTGGAGGGAGGACGCGTAGCGCGAGATGTACGAGAACCTCTTTCCTGAGGGCCGCAACCGGCCTTCAGGAAACGGGTTTTCTCCCGTTTTAGCCGGCCGCCGAAAGGCGAACGGAGAACAGACAGAGAGCCGCCGCCCAGGCGGCTCGGTATGCAAGGCGGACCGCGGCGAGGTCCGTCCCGAGTTTAGAGCTAAGGAGCGACGATGGCCCAGACCCAGACTTTCAATGGCCGCAGACGCGTACGCAAGTTCTTCGGAAAGATTCCGGAAGTTGCGGAGATGCCGAACCTGATCGAGGTTCAGAAGGCATCCTATGACCAGTTCCTGATGGTGGACGAGCCCAAGGGCGGCCGTCCGGACGAGGGACTGCAGGCTGTTTTCAAGTCGGTCTTCCCGATCTCCGATTTTTCCGGCTCATCGATGCTGGAGTTCGTGAAGTACGAGTTCGAAGGACCGAAATTCGACGTTGACGAGTGCCGTCAGCGCGACCTGACCTATGCCGCGCCACTGAAGGTGACGCTGCGCCTCATCGTGTTCGACATCGACGAGGATACCGGCGCCAAGTCGATCAAGGACATCAAGGAGCAGGACGTCTACATGGGCGACATGCCGCTCATGACCTTGAACGGCACCTTCATCGTCAACGGCACCGAGCGCGTCATCGTCTCGCAGATGCACCGTTCGCCGGGCGTCTTCTTCGACCATGACAAGGGCAAGTCGCACTCGTCGGGCAAGCTTCTGTTTGCCGCGCGCGTCATTCCCTATCGCGGCTCGTGGCTCGACATCGAGTTCGATTCCAAGGACGTCGTGCACGCCCGCATCGACCGCCGCCGCAAGATTCCGGTGACGTCGCTGCTGATGGCGCTCGGCATGGATGGCGAGGAGATCCTGTCGACCTTCTACAACAAGATCACCTATGTGCGCGCCGGCGACCACTGGCGCATTCCGTTCAACGTCGAGCGTTTCCGCGGCCTCAAGGCCGTCGGCGACCTGGTCGACGCCGATACGGGCGAGATCGTTGTCGAAGCCGGCAAGAAGATCACCGCCCGCCAGGCGCGTCAGCTCGGCGAAAAGGGTCTGAAGGCGATCAAGGCGACCGATGAGGATCTGCTCGGCAACTATTTGGCCGAGGACATCGTCAACTACGCCACCGGCGAGATCTTCCTCGAAGCCGGCGACGAGATCGACGAAAAGACGCTGAAGGTGCTGCTTGGCACCGGCGAGCAGGAGATCAAGGTTCTCGACATCGACCACGTCAATGTCGGCGCCTACATCCGCAACACGCTCAACGTCGACAAGAACGAGAGCCGCCAGGACGCGCTGTTCGACATCTATCGTGTCATGCGCCCCGGCGAGCCGCCGACGCTCGAGACCGCCGAAGCCATGTTCAACTCGCTGTTCTTCGACAGCGAGCGCTACGACCTGTCGGCTGTCGGCCGCGTCAAGATGAACATGCGCCTCGAGCTCAAGGCCGAGGACACCGTGCGCGTGCTGCGCAAGGAAGACATCCTGGCCGTGGTCAAGACGCTGGTCGAACTGCGCGACGGCAAGGGCGAGATCGACGACATCGACAATCTCGGCAACCGCCGCGTGCGTTCTGTCGGCGAGCTGATGGAGAACCAGTACCGCGTCGGCCTGCTGCGCATGGAGCGCGCGATCAAGGAGCGTATGTCCTCGATCGAGATCGACACGGTGATGCCGCAGGACCTGATCAACGCCAAGCCGGCGGCCGCCGCCGTGCGCGAGTTCTTCGGTTCCTCGCAGCTGTCGCAGTTCATGGACCAGACCAACCCGCTGTCGGAGATCACCCACAAGCGCCGCCTGTCGGCGCTTGGACCGGGCGGTCTGACCCGCGAGCGCGCCGGCTTCGAAGTGCGCGACGTGCACCCGACGCATTACGGCCGTATCTGCCCGATTGAGACGCCGGAAGGCCCGAATATCGGCCTGATCAACTCGCTGGCCACGTTCGCACGCGTCAACAAGTACGGCTTCATCGAGAGCCCGTACCGCAAGATCGTCGATGGCAAGCTGACCAATGACGTCGTCTATCTCTCGGCGATGGAAGAAGCCAAGCACCATGTCGCGCAGGCCAACGCCGAGCTCGACAAGAATGGCGGCTTTGTCGACGAGTTCGTCATTTGCCGCAGTGCCGGCGAAGTGATGATGGCGCCGCGCGAAAACGTCGACTTGATGGACGTGTCGCCCAAGCAGATGGTGTCGGTGGCCGCGGCCCTGATCCCGTTCCTGGAAAACGACGACGCCAACCGCGCTCTGATGGGCTCGAACATGCAGCGTCAGGCCGTGCCGCTGGTGCGCGCCGAGGCGCCGTTTGTCGGCACCGGCATGGAGCCGATCGTTGCCCGTGACTCGGGCGCCGCTATCGGCGCTCGCCGTGGCGGCATCGTCGACCAGGTGGACGCGACGCGTATCGTTATCCGCGCCACCGAAGATCTCGATCCGGGCAAGTCCGGCGTCGACATCTACCGGCTGATGAAGTTCCAGCGTTCGAACCAGAACACCTGCATCAACCAGCGTCCGCTGGTGCGTATGGGTGACCGGGTCAACAAGGGCGACATCATCGCCGACGGTCCGTCGACCGAGCTCGGTGATCTGGCGCTCGGCCGCAACGTGCTGGTCGCGTTCATGCCGTGGAACGGCTACAACTACGAGGACTCGATCCTCTTGTCCGAGCGCATCGTCGCCGACGACGTCTTCACCTCGATCCACATCGAGGAGTTCGAGGTCATGGCGCGCGATACCAAGCTCGGACCGGAGGAAATCACGCGCGACATTCCGAACGTCTCGGAAGAAGCGCTGAAGAACCTCGACGAAGCCGGCATCGTCTATATCGGCGCGGAAGTGCAGCCGGGCGACATCCTGGTCGGCAAGATCACGCCGAAGGGTGAGAGCCCGATGACGCCGGAAGAGAAGCTTCTGCGCGCCATCTTCGGCGAAAAGGCTTCCGACGTGCGCGACACTTCGATGCGCATGCCTCCGGGCACCTTCGGCACCGTCGTCGAGGTGCGCGTGTTCAATCGCCACGGTGTGGAGAAGGACGAGCGCGCCATGGCGATCGAGCGCGAGGAGATCGAACGCCTCGCCAAGGACCGTGACGACGAGCAGGCCATCCTGGACCGCAACGTCTACGCGCGTCTTTCCGACGTGCTCGTCGGCAAGGAAGCGATCGCTGGACCGAAGGGCTTCAAGAAGGGCTCGACGCTGTCCAAGGATACGCTCGACGAGTATCCGCGTTCGCAGTGGTGGCAGTTTGCCGTGGAGAACGAAAAGCTCCAGAGCGAACTGGAAGCCCTGCGTGGCCAGTACGACGACTCCAAGAAGGCGCTCGAACAGCGCTTCATGGACAAGGTCGAGAAGGTCCAGCGCGGCGACGAAATGCCTCCGGGCGTCATGAAGATGGTCAAGGTCTTCGTGGCGGTGAAGCGCAAGATGCAGCCGGGCGACAAGATGGCCGGCCGTCACGGCAACAAGGGTGTCGTGTCGCGCATCGTTCCGGTCGAGGACATGCCTTTCCTCGAGGACGGCACGCATGCTGATATCGTGCTCAACCCGCTGGGTGTGCCGAGCCGCATGAATGTCGGCCAGATCCTGGAAACGCATCTGGGCTGGGCTTGCGCAGGCATGGGCAAGAAGATCGGCGACCTGATCGACGCGTACAAGGTGGCCGGCGACATCAAGCCGCTGCGCAAGACGCTCGAGAGCTTCATGCCAGCCAACGACCGCAACGAGCCGATCCGCGAGTATGACGACGAGAGCATTGTTCGCCTCAGCGAGCAGATGCGTCGCGGCGTCTCGATCGCGACCCCGGTGTTCGACGGTGCGCACGAGGCTGACATCAACATCATGCTGGAGCAGGCGGGCCTGCACACCAGCGGTCAGTCGCAGCTCTATGACGGACGCACTGGCGAGCCGTTCGATCGCAAGGTGACGATGGGCTATATCTATATGCTCAAGCTTCACCACCTGGTGGACGACAAGATCCACGCGCGTTCGATCGGTCCGTACTCACTCGTCACCCAGCAGCCGCTGGGCGGCAAGGCGCAGTTCGGTGGTCAGCGCTTCGGCGAAATGGAGGTCTGGGCTCTGGAAGCTTATGGCGCCGCCTACACGCTGCAGGAAATGCTGACGGTGAAGTCGGACGACGTCGCCGGCCGCACCAAGGTCTACGAGGCGATCGTGCGCGGCGACGACACGTTCGAGGCCGGCATTCCGGAGAGCTTCAACGTGCTCGTCAAGGAAATGCGGTCTCTCGGCCTCAATGTCGAGCTGGAGAACACCAAGCTCGACGACAACCCTGTCCGGCTGCCCGACGCGGCCGAGTAAGACGAAGACATGGCGCGTCGCGGAAGCCTGCGACGCGCCTATCGAATTCGACGGCCAGTGGCCGACAAAGACGGCGGGCGTTTGGTCCGCGTTAGATGCAAGGGGTTTTCGAGGACCCCGAAAAGGAGAACGGCATGAACCAAGAGGTCATGAATCTCTTCAATCCGCAGGCGCCTGCGCAGGTGTTCGATTCCATCCGGATCTCACTGGCCAGCCCTGAGAAGATTCTGTCCTGGTCGTTCGGCGAGATCAAGAAGCCGGAGACCATCAACTACCGCACCTTCAAGCCGGAGCGTGACGGTCTGTTCTGCGCGCGCATTTTTGGCCCGATCAAGGACTATGAGTGCCTGTGCGGCAAGTACAAGCGCATGAAGTACAAGGGCGTCATCTGCGAGAAGTGCGGCGTCGAAGTCACGCTGTCGCGCGTCCGCCGCGAGCGCATGGGCCATATCGAGCTCGCCGCTCCCGTCGCTCACATCTGGTTCCTGAAGTCGCTGCCCTCGCGCATCGGCACGCTGCTCGACATGACGCTGAAGGACATCGAGCGCGTCCTCTACTTCGAGAACTACATCGTCACCGAGCCTGGCCTCACCGCGCTGAAGGAGCACCAGCTGCTCAGCGAGGAAGAGTACATGATCGCCGTCGACGAGTATGGCGAGGATAGCTTCACTGCCATGATCGGCGCCGAGGCCATTCATGACCTTCTGGCCGGCATGGACCTGGAGAAGATCGCCGGCGACCTGCGTTCGGAACTGGCTTCGACCACGTCCGAGCTGAAGCAGAAGAAGTATCTGAAGCGGCTCAAGGTCGTCGAGAACTTCATGGAATCCGGCAATCGTCCGGAATGGATGATCATGAAGGTGGTTCCGGTGATCCCGCCGGACCTGCGCCCGCTGGTTCCGCTGGATGGTGGACGTTTCGCCACGTCCGACCTGAACGACCTCTATCGCCGCGTCATCAACCGCAACAACCGTCTGAAGCGGCTGATCGAGCTGCGCGCCCCCGGCATCATCGTGCGCAATGAAAAGCGCATGCTGCAGGAAGCCGTCGACGCACTGTTCGACAACGGCCGTCGCGGCCGCGTCATCACCGGCGCCAACAAGCGTCCGCTGAAGTCGCTGTCCGACATGCTCAAGGGCAAGCAGGGCCGGTTCCGTCAGAACCTGCTCGGCAAGCGCGTCGACTATTCCGGCCGCTCGGTCATCGTCACCGGTCCGGAGCTCAAGCTGCACCAGTGCGGCCTGCCGAAGAAGATGGCGCTCGAACTGTTCAAGCCCTTCATCTACGCCCGTCTCGACGCCAAGGGTTACTCCTCGACCGTCAAGCAGGCGAAGAAGCTGGTCGAGAAGGAGCGTCCGGAAGTCTGGGATATTCTCGACGAGGTCATCCGCGAGCACCCGGTTCTGCTGAACCGCGCGCCGACGCTGCACCGTCTCGGCATCCAGGCGTTCGAGCCGATCCTGATCGAAGGCAAGGCGATCCAGCTGCACCCGCTGGTCTGCACGGCCTTCAACGCCGACTTCGACGGCGACCAGATGGCTGTCCACGTGCCGCTGTCCCTGGAAGCGCAGCTTGAAGCCCGCGTGCTGATGATGTCGACCAACAACATCCTGCACCCGGCTTCCGGCGCGCCGATCATCGTGCCGTCGCAGGACATGGTTCTGGGTCTCTACTATCTCTCGATCGTCAACCAGAACGAGCCGGGCGAGGGCATGGTGTTTGCCGACATGGGCGAACTCCAGCACGCGCTCGAGACCAAGGCGGTGACCCTGCACGCCAAGATCAAGGGCCGCTTCCGCACGGTCGACGCCGAAGGCAAGGTCGTGTCGAAGATCCATGACACCACGCCTGGCCGCATGATCATCGGCGAGCTCCTGCCGAAGAACGTCAACGTGCCTTACGAGACCGCCAACCAGGAGATGACCAAGAAGAACATCTCCAAGATGATCGACACCGTCTACCGCCATTGCGGTCAGAAGGAGACGGTCATTTTCTGCGATCGCATCATGGCGCTCGGTTTCGCGCACGCCTGCCGTGCCGGCATTTCGTTCGGCAAGGACGACATGCTGATCCCGGACACCAAGATCAAGCTGGTCTCCGACACCGAGGCTTTGGCCAAGGAATACGAGCAGCAGTACAATGACGGCCTGATCACGCAGGGCGAGAAGTACAACAAGGTCGTCGACGCCTGGGCCAAGTGCTCGGAAAAGGTCGCCGACGAAATGATGGCCCGCATCAAGGCGGTCGAGTTCGAGGACAATGGCCGTCAGAAGCCGATGAACTCGATCTACATGATGTCGCACTCCGGTGCGCGTGGCTCGCCCACCCAGATGCGTCAGCTCGCCGGCATGCGCGGCCTGATGGCCAAGCCGTCGGGTGAAATCATCGAGACGCCGATCATCTCGAACTTCAAGGAAGGCCTGACCGTGCTCGAGTACTTCAACTCGACCCACGGCGCCCGCAAGGGTCTGGCCGACACCGCCTTGAAGACGGCGAACTCGGGTTACCTCACCCGCCGTCTGGTCGACGTGGCGCAGGACTGCATCGTCAACTCCGTGGATTGCGGCACCGACAAGGGCCTCACCATGCAGCCGATCGTCGATGCCGGTCAGGTCGTCGCTTCGGTCGGCCAGCGCGTGCTGGGCCGCACCGCGCTCGACGACATCAACCATCCGGTGACCGGCGACCTGCTGGTCAAGGCCGGAACGCTGATGGACGAGCGTGACGTGGAGCAGATCGAAAAGGCCGGCGTCCAGTCGGTCCGCATCCGCTCGGCACTGACCTGCGAGGTCAGGGTCGGCGTCTGCGCGGTCTGCTACGGACGCGATCTGGCGCGCGGCACCCCGGTCAACCAGGGCGAAGCCGTCGGCGTCATCGCGGCGCAGTCGATCGGCGAGCCGGGCACCCAGCTCACCATGCGTACCTTCCATATGGGCGGTACCGCACAGGTGGTGGATAGCTCGTTCCTTGAAGCCTCGTACGAGGGCAAGGTCGAGATCCGCAACCGCAACGTGGTGCGCAACTCCGACGGCCAGCAGATGGTCATGGGCCGCAACATGGCGGTGCTGATCCTCGACGAAGCCGGCAAGGAGCGCGCCACGCACCGTGTCACCTATGGTTCGCGCATCTTCGTGGACGATGGCGACAAGGTGAAGCGCGGCCAGCGTATCGCCGAGTGGGATCCCTACACCCGCCCGATCCTCACCGAAATCGAGGGCAAGGTGGCGTTCGAGGATCTGGTCGACGGCATTTCCGTGCAGGAAACGGCCGACGAGTCGACCGGCATCACCAAGCGTGAGGTCATCGACTGGCGTTCGACGCCGCGCGGCAACGACCTGAAGCCGGCGATCGCCGTTCAGGACGCCAAGGGCAAGGTCGGCAAGCTGTCGAAGGGTGGCGATGCCCGCTTCCTGCTCTCGGTCGAGGCCATTCTCTCGGTCGAGCCGGGTGCGCAGGTTCGTCCCGGCGACGTGCTGGCGCGTATCCCGATGGAAAGCGCCAAGACCAAGGACATCACCGGCGGTCTGCCGCGTGTTGCCGAATTGTTCGAGGCACGTCGTCCGAAGGATCACGCCATCATCGCCGAGATCGATGGCACGATCCGCTTCGGCCGCGACTACAAGAACAAGCGCCGCATCATCATCGAGCCGCATGACTCGACGCTGGAGCCGGTCGAATACCTGATCCCGAAGGGCAAGCCGTTCCATCTCCAGGACGGCGACGTCATCGAGAAGGGCGACTACATCCTCGACGGCAATCCGGCGCCGCACGACATCCTGGCGATCAAGGGCGTGGAGGCACTTGCGTCCTACCTCGTCAACGAGATCCAGGAGGTCTACCGCCTGCAGGGCGTGTCGATCAACGACAAGCACATCGAGGTGATCGTTCGCCAGATGCTGCAGAAGGTCGAGATCACCACGCAGGGCGACTCGACCTACATTCCGGGCGACCACGTCGACGTGATCGAGCTGGAAGAGGTCAACGAGCGCCTGATCGAGGACGGCAAGAAGCCGGCCGAAGGTCAGCCGGTGCTGCTCGGCATCACCAAGGCCTCGCTGCAGACGCCGTCCTTCATCTCGGCCGCCTCCTTCCAGGAGACGACCAGAGTGCTGACGGAAGCCGCGGTTGCCGGCAAGACCGACATGCTGCAGGGCTTGAAGGAAAACGTCATCGTCGGCCGGCTGATCCCGGCCGGTACCGGCGGCACGATGAGCCAGATCCGGCGCATCGCCACCTCGCGCGACGAACTGATCATCGACGAGCGCCGCAAGGCCTCCGGTGTGGAAGTCGCCGAGCCGATGCTGGCCGATATGACAACCGCCGCGCAGTAAGCGCGGCGGGAGCAATTCCAGGAAAAGTGTAAGCGATTTCCCACAGGAATTGCGCCAGGAAACGTAAGACATCTCAGGCAACAGGGCCGTCGGGGCAACCCGGCGGCCTTTTTGTTTGTTGGTATTCATGGCACCTTCCGACCCGCAACCCAAGCGGCGCTCTTTTCGCGTTTTGGCTTTCAATGGATCGGAGGAGAAACGATGAGCAAGAAGACTTGGGCCGCGGTCGACGACTACATTGTTGATGCCCTGTTCGACGCAGATCCCGCCCTCGACGCTGTTCTGGCCGCCAACCGCGACCAAGGCCTGCCACCGATCGACGTCTCGGCGGCGCAAGGCAAGCTGCTCTCGCTTCTTGCGCGCATTCAGGGCGCGAAGAAGGTTCTCGAAATCGGCACGCTGGGGGGCTACTCGACGATCTGGATGGCGCGCGCCCTGCCCAAGGACGGCAAGATCGTTACGCTTGAACTCGATCCGCATCACGCCGGCGTCGCGCGGTCGAATTTCGAACGGGCAGGTGTGTCGGAACGGGTGGACTTGCGGGTCGGGCCGGCGCTTCAGTCGCTTGCCGCGCTAGGCGCAGAAAAAGCCGGGCCGTTCGATCTCATCTTCATCGACGCCGACAAGCCGAACAACCCGAACTATCTGTCCTGGGCCATGCGGCTTTCGCGGCCGGGGACCGTGATCATCTGCGACAATGTCATCCGCGACGGCGCGGTGCTCGACGCGGGTGGCCACGACGCAAACGTGGTCGGCGCCCGGGCGGCGTTCTCATTCATCGGCGGCGACAAGCGTCTGGATGGCACCGCCATCCAGACAGTCGGCGCCAAGGGGTATGACGGCTTTGCGATCGCGATCGTCGAGTGATAACGCCAGCATGATCTCGAAGGGTGTTGGAAAGATGAACGAGGCAGCTCTCTGGGACCGGATCAACGCGGGTCGGGACCGCATGAGCGTTGCGCAGCGAAGGCTGTGGGATATGATCAGCATTGACCCGGAACAATGGATTCATCGGACCTCGGCAGGCGATGATCTTCGCATTTGGGTTGTGGCGCTGATCGGCCGAACCGTGATCTCATACAACGACCTCGAGCACGGTTTCGACCGCTCAAATTTCGTTCGGTATGGCGAGATTGCGCAGCCTGGCTGGGGTCAATCCGATCTTGAGATCGCCGTTCAAGATGTGCTGAACGAATTGGAATTCGGACGTCGCACCGCACCAATCATCTCCGGGGCTAAGCCAGGAACATATCCCGGCCAAGGCTCACGATAGCAACGCCAGATCCTTCCCATTCAATTCAATCGAAAAACGCCTCGACCACGTTGCGCTTGCCGAGCATGAAGGCGTCGGCGACATGCTGCAGCGGCGCGAGATCGACGTCGGAGGTGCCGGCGCGCACGATCTCGGCGAAACGCCTGTAAAGCATCGGGTATTCGGCTTCCGGCTCCTGATGGACGACACGGCCGTCGATGGCGAGCTTCGAGCCACCGCCGGAAAGCACCATCTTGCCGGCATCCGTGTCGGCCAGGATGTCCCAGCTTTGCGGTCCGGTTTGCAGCCAGTCGAGGTCCATTGTCACCGGCAATCCGTTCGAGGTGCGGAAGGTGACTTGCGCCGCGACCGGGGCGGCGCGGTTTTCGGGAAAATCGAGCATGGCCGCGGTGATGAACATCGCCGGCAGGATGTGGGTCGCGATCGACAGCGCGTTGATGCCGGGATCGAAGACGCCGAAGCCGCCCGGAGCCCAGATCCAGTCCTGGTTCGGGTGCCAGCGGCGCACGTCCTCTTTCCAGATGATCGCTGCCGAGCGGATCCGGGTCGATGCGAGGAAGCTGCGCGCGGCCTCCACCGCCGGCGCATAGCGCGAGTGCCAGCTGGCAAACAGGGAGACGCCGTTTTTCGCGGCCAGCACCTTCAGGTCCTCGACCTCGCTGACCGTGGCGCCCGGGGGCTTTTCCAGGAAGACATGCTTCTTCGCCTCAAGCGCGGTGCGCGCGGCATCGTAACGGAATTGCGGCGGCATGCAGAGCGAGACGGCCTCAAGCTCCGGCACCGCGTCGAGCATCGCCTCGATGGTCGGAAAATTCGGGATGCCGTCGACCTTGCCATGCCGGCTGGCGGCGGCGACGAGCCGATAGTCCTGGTCTTTCGCCAAAGCCGGCAGGTGCTGGTCGCGGACGATCTTGCCGACGCCGACGATGCCTATCTTGATGGGCTGGGACACGGCCGCTCCGTCTGTTTGATGATGGTGAGCGTTTCTATCAGAACACTTGCCCCGGGCAAGCTGGAAGCGGCCATGTGGGGTCGAAAGCTCAGCCCCAGCTTTCCTCGAATTCCACCGTCAGTTTTCCGCCCTCCAGAAAGGCCTCGATCGCTGGCTCGAAAGGCGAGGGGTCGAGGCCGTTGGCCGCCAGCCATTCATCAGAATAGTAGGTGTTGGCATAGCGGTCGCCGGAATCGCAGATCAGCGTCACCAGCGAACCGGTCTTGCCATGCTCGATCATGCGCGCCGCCTGAAAGCACATGGCGATGAAGTTGGTGCCGGTCGAACCACCGACACGGCGGCCGAGCCGGCGCGACAACACCCGCATCGCCGCCAGCGATACGGCATCCGGCACCCGCAGCATGTGATCGATGACACCTGGCACGAAGGACGGCTCCATGCGCGGCCGGCCAATGCCTTCGATGCGCGACGGCTGCTCGCAGCGGCACTCGCGATCGTGCGTGGCAAAGCCTTCGAAGAAGGCGGAGCGCTCGACATCCGCCACCGACAGCCGCGAGGCGTGCTGCTTGTAGCGCAGGTATCGGCCGATCGTGGCCGTGGTGCCGCCCGTCCCGGCACTCATCACGATCCAGCTTGGGATGGGATGCCGCTCCTCGCGCATCTGTCCGAAGATGGAATCAGCGATGTTGTTGTTGCCGCGCCAGTCGGTGGCGCGTTCGGCATGGGTGAACTGGTCCATGAAATGGCCGCCGAGCCGTTCGGTCAGTTCGGCCGACTCAGCATAGATGCGCCTGCCGTCATCGATGAAATGGCAGTTGCCGCCATAGTGCTCGATCGCGGCGATCTTTTCGCGCGACGTCGACCGGGGCATCACCGCATAGAACGGCACGCCGATCATGCGGGCGAAATACGCTTCCGACACCGCTGTCGAGCCTGATGACGCTTCGATCACCGGGGTGCCTTCGCGGACCAGGCCATTGCACAGTGCATAGAGAAACAGCGAACGCGCCAGCCGGTGCTTCAGGCTGCCGGTCGGATGGGTGGACTCATCCTTGAGGTAGAAGTCGATGCCCGGCAGCGCCGGCAGGTCGAGTTTCCAGAGATGCGTGTCGGCCGAACGGTGCTGGTCGGCCTCGATCGCGGCGACCGCCCGGTCGGCCCAGGCCCGGGATGCAGGTTCAACCGCTCTTGATCCGGCCATCGTCGGTTCCTTGGTTTCAGATCGGCACGTCGAAGGTCACGATCGACACTTCGCCTTCGAGCGCGCCCTGATAGGCAGACAGATGCGGCTCGTCGTCCGGCACGCCATCCATATCGCCGATCTGGTCGAGCTCGGCCTCGGCGTAACCTTCCGCCGCAAGCGATTCGAGGGCGCGGCGCACCGCCGAATCGTCGTCGGGCGCAACCAGCATGACATGCACGCCTTCTACCTTGCCGCCTTTGCGCTTCCACACCCGGCCGGTGATGATGGTGACCGGGCGTTCTTCGTTGTCGTTCACGGGCTGATTCCTCCTGGCAAAGCGCGGGCGAGGGGATTTTGACTGCTCAGGCGGACTTTTCGCATGAAGCCGGGCCGTGCGACAGCCAAAAGCCGGTCACTTTCTTCTCCGTCCTTGCAAAACGGCGAAAGAAAATTACATGCGCCTTTCGCATAGCTGCCAAGCCCCGGCTTCAATGCAATATTTGCCGCTCCGGGGTTGACGCTTCGCGGGCTTACGAGTAGAAGCCGCCCAGTCAGAACCGATGTGAGGCTCTCCCTTCCGAAGCGACACGCTTTGGAGTTTGCCTCAAACAGGGTTCGTTTTACGAGCGAAAAGACATTTCCGGCGTGCACGAAGCGGCTTCCGCTTCCTCTGCCATTTGTTCGGGCAAGACCGCGAGGCGCGGTTTATGGCCCGAATTTGCGTATGGAAATGACGCTTTGAGCGGCCCTGACCGGGCGAGACACGGAATTGAGAGACAAGAGGGTTTAATGCCTACCGTCAACCAGCTGATCCGCAAGCCGCGCATAGCGCCGGTGAAGCGCAACAAGGTCCCGGCCATGCAGCAGAACCCGCAGAAGCGGGGCGTCTGCACGCGCGTCTATACAACGACGCCGAAGAAGCCGAACTCGGCGCTGCGCAAGGTGGCCAAGATCCGCCTGACCAATGGTTTTGAAGTGATCGGGTACATCCCCGGCGAAGGTCACAACCTTCAGGAACACTCCGTGGTCATGATCCGCGGCGGCCGCGTCAAGGATCTTCCGGGCGTTCGCTATCACATCATCCGCGGCGTGCTCGACACGCAGGGCGTGAAGAACCGCAAGCAGCGCCGTTCGAAGTACGGCGCCAAGCGTCCGAAGTAAGATTTTCCGGCTCTGGCGCTGCTTCAAAGCGTCGGGCTACGAGATTGAGAGACAAAAGCCATGTCGCGTCGTCACAGTGCAGAAAAGCGTGAGATCAACCCGGATCCGAAGTTCGGTGATCTGATCGTTACCAAGTTCATGAACGCCGTCATGTATGACGGCAAGAAGTCGGTCGCCGAGACTATCGTCTACGGCGCGCTCGACCAGGTCCAGTCGAAGACCAAGCAGGAGCCGGTCACCGTCTTCCATCAGGCGCTCGACAATGTCGCGCCGCATGTGGAAGTCCGTTCGCGTCGCGTCGGCGGCGCCACCTACCAGGTTCCGGTCGACGTGCGCCCCGAGCGCCGCCAGGCATTGGCCATCCGCTGGCTGATCGCGGCTGCCCGCAACCGCAACGAGACCACGATGGTCGACCGCCTCTCGGGCGAGCTGATGGACGCGGCCAACAACCGCGGCACGGCCGTCAAGAAGCGTGAAGACACCCACAAGATGGCTGAAGCCAACCGCGCTTTCGCACACTACCGCTGGTAAAGCGCGAACAGGACTGAGAGGCAGCTACGATGGCCCGCGAATACAAAATCGAAGACTACCGCAATTTCGGCATCATGGCGCATATTGACGCCGGCAAGACGACGACCACCGAGCGCGTCCTCTACTACACGGGCAAGTCGCACAAGATCGGCGAAGTGCACGACGGCGCTGCCACCATGGACTGGATGGAGCAGGAGCAGGAACGCGGCATCACCATCACGTCCGCCGCCACCACGACCTTCTGGAAGGGCCGTGACGGCAAGATGCGCCGCTTCAACATCATCGACACCCCCGGACACGTCGACTTCACCATCGAAGTCGAGCGTTCGCTGCGCGTGCTCGACGGCGCCATTGCGCTGCTCGACGCCAACGCCGGTGTCGAGCCGCAGACGGAAACCGTCTGGCGCCAGGCCGACAAGTACCGCGTGCCGCGCATGATCTTCTGTAACAAGATGGACAAGATCGGCGCCGACTTCTACCGCTCGGTCGAGATGATCGGCTCGCGCCTTGGTGCGCAGGCTGTCGTCATGCAGCTGCCGATTGGTGCCGAGACCGAATTCAAGGGTGTCGTCGACCTCGTCGAGATGAACGCGCTTGTCTGGCGTGACGAGACCCTGGGCGCTGCCTGGGACGTCGTCGAGATCCCGGCCGACCTTCAGGCTCGTGCCGTGGAATACCGCGAGAAGATGATCGAAGCCGCTGTCGAAATGGACGAGACGGCGCTTGAGAACTACCTCGAAGGCAAGATGCCGGGCAATGACGAGATCCGCTCGCTCATCCGCAAGGGCACGATCGCGGTCAAGTTCTTCCCGATGTTCTGCGGCTCGGCCTTCAAGAACAAGGGCGTGCAGCCGCTGCTCGACGCCGTTGTCGAATACCTGCCGTCGCCGGCCGACGTTCCCGCCATCAAGGGCGTCGATGCCAAGACCGACGCCGAGATCGAGCGTCATGCGGTCGACGACGAGCCGCTGTCGATGCTCGCCTTCAAGATCATGAACGACCCGTTCGTCGGTTCGCTGACCTTTGCCCGCATCTATTCGGGCAAGCTGACCAAGGGCATCTCGGTCGACAACACCGTCAAGGGCAAGAAGGAGCGCATCGGCCGCATGCTGCAGATGCATGCGAATTCGCGCGCCGACGTCGAAGAAGCTTTCGCCGGCGACATCGTCGCCCTGGCTGGCCTCAAGGACACGACCACTGGCGACACGCTGTGCGATCCGCTGCATCCGGTGATCCTCGAGCGCATGGAATTCCCCGATCCGGTCATCCAGATCGCCATCGAGCCGAAGACCAAGAACGACCAGGAAAAGATGGGCCTCGCCCTTCATCGCCTGGCTGCCGAGGATCCGTCCTTCCGCGTCAAGACCGACGAGGAAAGCGGCCAGACCATCATCTCCGGCATGGGCGAACTGCATCTCGACATTATCGTTGACCGCATGCGTCGCGAGTTCAAGGTCGAAGCCAATGTCGGCGCTCCGCAGGTGGCCTATCGCGAGACGATCACCCGCAAGCACGAGCAGGACTACACGCACAAGAAGCAGACCGGCGGTACCGGCCAGTTCGCCCGCGTGAAAGTTATCTTCGAGCCGAACACGGAGAGCGAAGAGTTCGTCTTCGAATCCAAGATCGTCGGCGGCGCGGTGCCGAAGGAATACATTCCGGGTGTCGAAAAGGGCATCCAGAGCGTCATGGGCGCTGGTCCGTTCGCGGGCTTCCCGATGATCGGCGTCCGGGCGACGCTGATCGACGGCGCCTACCACGACGTCGACTCCTCGGTTCTGGCCTTCGAAATCGCGTCCCGCGCCTGCTTCCGTGAAGCTGCACCCAAGCTTGGCGTGCAGTTGCTCGAGCCGATCATGAAGGTCGAAGTCGTGACGCCGGAAGACTATGTCGGCAGCGTCATCGGCGACCTGAACGGCCGTCGTGGCCAGATCCAGGGCCAGGAAGCACGCGGCGTGGCCGTCGTCATCAATGCGATGGTGCCGCTCGCCAACATGTTCAAGTACGTCGACAACCTGCGCTCGATGAGCCAGGGCCGCGCGGCCTACACGATGCAGTTCGATCACTACGAGCCGGTCCCGACCGCGGTCGCTCAGGAAGTCCAGAAAAAATACGCGTAACTCGAAAGAGCCGTCGCGGTAACGCAATTCAAAGCCCGCTTGGGCGAGCAGGAAATGGAGACATCACATGGCAAAAGGTAAATTCGAGCGCACTAAGCCTCATGTGAACATCGGCACGATTGGTCACGTTGACCATGGCAAGACGTCGCTGACGGCGGCGATCACGAAGTATTTTGGCGAGTACAAGCGCTACGACCAGATCGATGCGGCGCCGGAAGAGAAGGCCCGCGGCATCACCATCTCGACGGCTCACGTCGAATACGAGACGGCCAACCGCCACTACGCCCACGTCGACTGCCCCGGCCACGCCGACTATGTGAAGAACATGATCACCGGTGCCGCGCAGATGGACGGCGCGATCCTGGTCGTGTCGGCCGCCGACGGCCCGATGCCGCAGACCCGCGAGCACATCCTGCTCGCCCGTCAGGTCGGCGTGCCGTCGATCGTTGTGTTCCTCAACAAGGTCGACCAGGTCGACGACGCTGAGCTCCTCGAACTGGTCGAGCTCGAGGTGCGCGAGCTTTTGTCGAAGAACGAATTCCCCGGCGACGACATTCCGATCGTCAAGGGTTCGGCGCTGGCTGCTCTTGAAGATTCGAACAAGACCATCGGCGAGGACGCGATCCGCGAGCTGATGGCTCAGGTCGACGCCTACATCCCGACCCCGGTTCGTCCGCTGGACAAGCCGTTCCTGATGCCGATCGAAGACGTGTTCTCGATCTCGGGCCGCGGCACGGTCGTGACCGGCCGCGTCGAGCGCGGCGTGGTCAAGGTTGGCGAGGAACTCGAAATCATCGGCATCCGTCCGACGACCAAGACGACCTGCACGGGCGTTGAAATGTTCCGCAAGCTGCTCGACCAGGGCCAGGCTGGCGACAACATCGGCGCGCTGCTGCGTGGCGTTGATCGTGAAGGTGTCGAGCGCGGCCAGGTTCTGGCCAAGCCGGGCACGGTGAAGCCGCACAAGAAGTTCGTGGCCGAAGCCTACATCCTGACCAAGGACGAAGGTGGCCGTCACACGCCGTTCTTCACCAACTACCGTCCGCAGTTCTACTTCCGCACGACGGACGTGACCGGCATCGTGTCGCTGCCGGCTGGCACCGAGATGGTCATGCCTGGCGACAACATCACGGTCGATGTCGAGCTGATCGTGCCGATCGCCATGGAAGAGAAGCTGCGCTTCGCCATCCGTGAAGGCGGCCGCACCGTCGGTGCCGGCATCGTCGTCACCATCAAAGAGTAATTTGGACTTAAACCGATCTGTCGCGGGCGCGGAAGTTGCCCGCGCCGCGCCAGAACAAGGAAGTGACGCATGAACGGACAGAATATCCGCATCCGCCTGAAGGCGTTTGATCACCGCGTGCTCGACGCCTCGACGAAGGAAATCGTGTCGACGGCCAAGCGCACCGGCGCAAACGTCCGCGGCCCCATTCCGCTGCCGACGCGGATCGAAAAGTTCACGGTGAACCGGTCGCCCCACGTCGACAAGAAGAGCCGCGAGCAGTTCGAGATGCGCACGCACAAGCGTCTGCTCGACATCGTCGATCCGACCCCGCAGACCGTCGATGCTTTGATGAAGCTCGATCTGGCCGCCGGCGTCGACGTCGAGATCAAGCTCTAAGGGAATGAGAGCGCGGTAAGGGGCGGTGCCCCTGGCCCGGAACTCTAAAGGAATTGAACCGATGCGTTCAGGTGTGATTGCAAAGAAGGTGGGAATGACCCGCATCTACAACGATGCCGGGGAACATGTTCCCGTCACCGTTCTCCAGATGGAGAACTGCCAGGTCGTGGCGCAGCGCACGCAGGAGAAGAATGGCTACACCGCCGTTCAGCTCGGCGTTGGCCTCGCCAAGGTGAAGAACACGTCGAAGGCGTTGCGCGGCCATTTCGCGACCGCTTCCGTCGAGCCGAAGGCGAAGGTCGCCGAGTTCCGCGTCTCCGCCGACAACATGATCGATGTCGGCGCCGAGATCACCGTCGAGCACTTCGTCGCCGGCCAGAAGGTCGATGTGACGGGCACGACGATCGGCAAGGGTTTCCAGGGCGTCATCAAGCGTCACCACATGGGTGGTGGCCGCGCGACGCACGGTAACTCGGTCTCGCACCGTACGCACGGTTCGACCGGCCAGCGCCAGGACCCCGGCAAGGTGTTCAAGGGCAAGAAGATGGCCGGCCATATGGGCGACACCCGCGTGACCACGCAGAACGTCGAGATCGTCTCGACCGATGCCGACCGCGGCCTGATCCTGATCCGCGGAGCGGTTCCCGGATCGAAGGGCGCCTGGATCCTGGTCCGCGACGCGGCCAAGGTGGCACTGCCGGCCAATGCGCCGAAGCCTGCCGCGATCCGCGCCGTTGCTAAGAACGAGGCTCCGGCCACAGAGGGAGCGGAATAATGGATCTCAAGATCACAACGCTTGGCGGCAAGGACGCCGGCAAGGTGAAACTCTCCGAGGAGATTTTCGGCCTTGATCCGCGCGAGGACATCCTGCAGCGCGTCGTGCGCTGGCAGCTTGCCAAGAAGCAGCAGGGCACGCACAAGGCCAAGGGCCGCGCCGAAATCGCGCGCACTGGCGCCAAGATGTACAAGCAGAAGGGTACGGGCCGCGCCCGCCACCATTCGGCACGCGCTCCGCAGTTCCGCGGCGGCGGCAAGGCCCACGGCCCGGTCGTTCGCAGCCACGAGCACGATCTGCCGAAGAAGGTGCGCGCTCTGGGCCTGAAGCATGCTCTCTCGGCCAAGGCCAAGAGCGCGTCGATCATCATCATCGACGAGTTGAAGTTGACCGAGGCCAAGACCAAGGCGCTGATCGCGAATTTCGCGACGCTGGGCCTGAGCAACGCCCTGGTGATTGGTGGCGCCGAGCTTGACAAGAACTTCAAGCTGGCCGCGACCAACATTCCCAACATCGACGTGCTGCCCATCCAGGGCATCAACGTCTACGACATTCTGCGCCGCGGCACGCTGGTCCTTTCGAAGGCCGCCGTCGAGGCTCTCGAGGAGCGCTTTAAATGACCGACCTTCGTCACTACGACGTGATCGTCAGCCCGGCGATCACCGAAAAGTCGACCATGGCTTCCGAGCAGAACCAGGTCGTCTTCAACGTCGCCAAGAAGGCGTCGAAGCCGGAAATCAAGGCCGCCGTCGAAGCGCTGTTCGGCGTCAAGGTGATGGCCGTGAACACGCTTGTCCGCAAGGGCAAGATCAAGCGCTTCCGCGGCACGATCGGCCGCCAGAGCGACGTCAAGAAGGCGATTGTGACGCTGGCCGACGGCCAGTCGATCGACGTCGCGACGGGTCTCTGAGCAAGGCCGCGAGGACAGAACAATGGCACTGAAAAAATTCAACCCGGTAACGCCGAGCACCCGCCAGCTGGTCATCGTCGACCGCTCGGGCCTCTACAAGGGCAAGCCTGTCAAGGGTCTGACCGAAGGCCTGACCAAGTCGGGCGGCCGCAACAATTACGGCCGCATCACCGCCCGCTTCATCGGCGGTGGTCACAAGCGTTCGTACCGCATCATCGACTTCAAGCGCCGCAAGTTCGACGTTGTCGGCACGGTCGAGCGCATTGAATACGATCCGAACCGCACCGCCTTCATCGCGCTGATCAAGTACGACGATGGCGAGCTGTCCTACATCATCGCCCCGCAGCGCCTTGCCGCCGGCGACAAGATCGTGGCTGGCGAAGCGGTCGACGTGAAGCCGGGCAATGCGATGCCGCTGGCATCGATGCCGGTTGGCACGATCGTCCACAACATCGAGCTGAAGCCGGGCAAGGGTGGCCAGGTTGCCCGTTCGGCTGGCGGTTACGCCCAACTCGTCGGTCGCGACCAGGGCATGGCGATCCTGCGCCTCAACTCGGGCGAGCAGCGTGTCGTTCACGGCTCCTGCATGGCCACCGTCGGTGCCGTGTCGAACCCCGACCACGGCAACATCAACGACGGCAAGGCCGGCCGCACGGTGTGGCGTGGCAAACGTCCGCACAATCGCGGCGTGACCATGAACCCGGTCGACCATCCGCATGGCGGTGGTGAAGGCCGCACCTCCGGTGGCCGTCATCCGGTCAGCCCGTGGGGCAAGCCGACCAAGGGCAAGAAGACGCGGTCCAACAAGGCGACCGACAAGTTCATCCTGCGCTCGCGCCATCAGCGCAAGAGCTAAGAAGAGGTAACGCCAAGTGACTCGTTCTATTTGGAAAGGCCCCTTCATCGACGGCTACCTTCTCAAGAAGGTGGACAAGGTTCGTGAAGGTGGTCGCAATGAGGTGATCAAGATGTGGAGCCGTCGCTCCACCATCCTGCCGCAGTTCGTCGGCTTCACCTTCGGTGTCTACAACGGCCAGAAGCATGTTCCCGTCTCGGTGAACGAGGACATGGTCGGTCATAAGTTCGGTGAATTCGCTCCGACCCGGACCTATTACGGTCACGGCGCGGATAAGAAGGCGAAGAGGAAATAATCATGGGCAAGGCCAAAGCTCCGCGCAGGCTTGCTGATAACGAAGCGCGCGCCGTATTGCGCACGATCCGTATCAGCCCGCAGAAGCTGAACCTCGTTGCCGCGCTGATCCGCGGCAAGAAGGTCGCGACAGCGCTTTCCGATCTCGAATTCTCGGCCAAGCGGATTTCCGGCACGGTCAAGAAGACGCTGGAATCGGCGATCGCCAACGCGGAAAACAACCACGACCTCGATGTCGATGCGCTGGTGGTGGCGGAAGCCTATGTCGGCAAGTCGATTGTCATGAAGCGGTTCCACGCTCGTGGCCGTGGTCGCGCCAGCCGTATCGAGAAGCCGTTCTCGCACCTCACGATCGTCGTTCGTGAAGTCGAAGAAAAAGGGGAGGCCGCATAATGGGCCAGAAAGTCAATCCGATCGGTCTTCGCCTCGGCATCAACCGCACCTGGGATTCGCGCTGGTTCGCGAACACCGGCGAGTACGGCAAGCTGCTGCATGAGGACATCAAGATCCGCAAGTATCTTGAGAAGGAACTCAAGCAGGCCGCGATCTCCAAGGTCGTGATCGAGCGTCCGCACAAGAAGTGCCGCGTCACCATCCATGCCGCGCGCCCGGGTCTGATCATCGGCAAGAAGGGCGCCGACATCGAGAAGCTTCGCAAGAAGCTGATGGAGATGACGAAGTCCGAGACGCACCTCAACATCGTCGAAGTGCGCAAGCCGGAAATCGACGCGACCCTGGTCGCCCAGTCGATCGCCCAGCAGCTTGAGCGCCGTATCGCGTTCCGCCGCGCCATGAAGCGCGCCGTGCAGTCGGCGATGCGCCTCGGTGCCGAAGGCATCCGCATCAACTGCTCGGGCCGTCTCGGCGGCGCCGAAATCGCCCGCATGGAGTGGTACCGCGAAGGCCGCGTGCCGCTGCACACGCTGCGCGCCGATGTCGACTACGGCACGGCCGAGGCGAATACGGCGTACGGCATCTGCGGCGTCAAGGTCTGGGTATTCAAGGGCGAGATCCTCGAGCACGATCCGATGGCTTCGGAACGCCGCGCGACCGAGGGTGATGCTGCGCATGGCGGTGGTGGTGATCGCGAACGCGGTCGTCGTCGCGAAAACGCCTGAGACATTTAGGAATTTGGAGTTAGAACGATGCTGCAGCCAAAGCGCACAAAGTTCCGCAAGCAGTTCAAGGGCCGTATCCATGGTACCGCAAAGGGCGGCACCAACCTGGATTTCGGTGGTTTCGGGCTGAAGGCGCTTGAGCCGAACCGCGTCACCGCGCGTGAGATCGAGGCGGCCCGCCGCGCGATCACTCGCGAAATGAAGCGCGCTGGCCGCGTCTGGATCCGTATTTTCCCGGATCTGCCGGTCACGTCGAAGCCGACCGAAGTCCGCATGGGCAAGGGCAAGGGTGCCGTCGACTACTGGGCGGCACGCGTCAAGCCGGGCCGCATCATGTTCGAGATCGACGGCGTCAGTGAAGAAACCGCCCGTGAGGCGCTGCGTCTCGGCGCGGCCAAGCTCTCGGTCAGGACGCGCTTCGTACAGCGCATCGCAGAATAAGGACGGGCTGATCATGAAAGCCGAAGACATCCGGACCAAGACCCAGGACCAGCTGACCGACGATTTGGCCAGCCTGAAGAAAGAGCAGTTCAACCTGCGCTTCCAGAAGGCCACCGGCCAGCTCGAGAAGACCGCGCGCGTGAGGCAGGTCCGTAAGGACATTGCGCGTATCAAGACCATCGCTGCGGAAAAGTCCGCAGCCAAGAAGGCTTAAGGACGAAAACCATGCCAAAGCGCATTCTGCAGGGCACCGTCGTCAGCGACAAGAACGAGAAGACGGTTGTCGTCAAGGTCGAACGGCGCTTCACGCATCCCGTGATGAAGAAGACCGTGCGCATGACCAAGAAGTACAAGGCGCACGACGAGAACAACGCCCACAAGGTTGGCGATCAGGTGTTCATCCAGGAATCGAAGCCGATTTCCAAGGACAAGCGCTGGATCGTCGTGTCTTCGGACCAGGCGTAAACAACGAATTTTGGACAGACCGGGGAGGGGTGAAAAACCCGTCCCGTTAGAAAAGAAGAAGGCGGCCAGTCATGATTCAGATGCAAACAAACCTCGACGTGGCGGATAATTCCGGCGCGCGTCGTGTCATGTGCATCAAGGTGCTGGGCGGCTCGAAGCGGAAATACGCTTCCGTGGGCGACATCATCGTGGTGTCCATCAAGGAAGCCATTCCGCGCGGCCGCGTTAAGAAGGGTGATGTGATGAAGGCGGTCGTGGTTCGCACGGCCAAGGACATCCGCCGCCCGGACGGCAGCGTGATCCGTTTCGACAAGAACGCGGCCGTTCTCGTCGACAACAAGAAAGAGCCGATCGGCACGCGTATCTTCGGACCGGTTCCGCGCGAACTCCGCGCCAAGAACCACATGAAGATCATCTCGCTCGCGCCTGAAGTGCTGTAAGGAGCCGGACCAATGCAAAAGATTAGAAAAGGCGACAAGGTCGTCGTGCTGGCCGGCAAGGACAAGGGCCGGTCGGGCGAAGTCCTCTCGGTTCAGCCGAAGGATGACACCGCGCTGGTGCGCGGCGTCAACATGATCCGTCGTCACCAGAAGCAGTCCCAGTCCCAAGAGGGCGGGATCATCACCAAGGAAGCGCCGATCCAGCTGTCGAACATCGCGCTGGCCGACCCCAAGGATGGCAAGCCGACCCGCGTCGGTTTCATCTTCCAGAAGGACGGCAAGAAGGTGCGCGTCGCCAAGCGCTCGGGAGAAGTCATCAATGGCTAAGGCTCAAAGCAAGCAGGCGACTGCCACCAACACGCCGCGTCTGAAGCAGGTCTACAACGAGACCATCCGCAAGGCGCTGCAGGAGCAGTTCGGCTACGAAAACGACATGCAGGTTCCGCGCCTCGACAAGATCGTGCTGAACATGGGTGTTGGCGAAGCGACCGCCGATTCCAAGAAGCCCTCGGTTGCCGCCGAGGACCTGGCGATGATCGCCGGCCAGAAGGCCGTCGTCACCCGCGCCCGCAATTCTATCGCTGGCTTCAAGGTCCGCGAGAACATGCCGATCGGCGCCAAGGTCACGCTGCGCAAGGAACGTATGTACGAGTTCCTCGACCGCCTCGTGAACATCGCGCTGCCGCGCGTCCGCGACTTCCGCGGACTGAACCCCAAGAGCTTCGATGGCCGTGGCAATTACGCCATGGGCATCAAGGAGCACATCGTGTTCCCGGAGATCAACTACGACAAGGTTGATCAGATCTGGGGCATGGACGTCATCGTTTGTACGACTGCGAAGACGGACGACGAAGCCCGGGCATTGCTCAAGGCTTTCAACTTCCCCTTCCGCCAGTAACGGCAGCGAGAAAAGGAAAAATCTGAAATGGCAAAGACCAGCTCAGTCGAGAAGAACAACAGGCGCCGCAAGCTTGCCGACCAGTACGGTCCCAAGCGCGCTGCCCTTAAGGCGATCATCATGGATCAGTCCAAGCCGATGGAGGAGCGCTTCCGCGCTCAGCTCAAGCTTGCTGCCCTGCCGCGCAACTCGGCCAAGATCCGCATCCGCAACCGCTGCGAAGTCACCGGCCGTCCGCGTGCCTACTATCGCAAGCTCAAAGTATCGCGCATCGCGCTTCGTGATCTCGGCAATAACGGCCAGATCCCGGGCCTGGTCAAGTCGAGCTGGTAAGGAGGACATAACATGTCATTGAGCGATCCTCTCGGCGATATGCTGACCCGCATCCGCAACGCCTACGGCCGCAAGAAGTCGAGTGTCTCGACGCCGGCTTCGCGTCTGCGCACCCGCGTCCTCGACGTGCTGAAGGCTGAAGGCTATATCCGCGACTACAGCCAGACCGACTTCGACAACGGCAAGTCCGAAATCGAAATCGAGCTGAAGTATTTCGACGGTGCGCCGGTCGTGCGCGAAATCGCCCGCGTCTCGAAGCCGGGCCGCCGCGTTTACGTCTCGGCCAAGTCGATCCCGCACGTCGCCAACGGCCTCGGCATCGCCATCCTTTCGACGCCGAAGGGCGTGATGGCCGATCACGAAGCCCGCGAACAGAACGTCGGCGGCGAGATCCTCTGCCAGATCTTCTGATCTGGCAGCTGACCGCAAATTGGAATCCGGTCTTCGGATCGTTCCGAAGACAGAGACCTGAAACAAGAGAAGTGACGAGGACAACAAAATGTCTCGTATTGGAAAGAAACCCGTTTCGCTGCCGCAGGGCGTGACCGCGACCGTCAACGGCCAGACCGTGACGGCGAAGGGCCCCAAGGGCGAGCTGAAGTTCGTGGTGAACGACGAAGTCCTGGTCAAGATGGAAGGCAGCGAGATTGCTGTCGAGCCGCGCGACCAGACCAAGACCGCCCGCTCGAAGTGGGGCATGTCGCGCACGCAGATCGTCAACATCCTGCAGGGCGTCAAGGACGGTTTCGAGAAGAAGCTCGAGATCACCGGCGTTGGCTATCGTGCCGCGCTTCAGGGCAAGAACCTGCAGCTGGCCCTTGGCTTCAGCCATGACGTCGTCTACGAGACGCCGGCCGGCATCACCATCACGGTGCCGAAGCCGACCGAGATCACCGTTGCCGGCATCGACAAGCAGCAGGTTGGCCAGGTGGCTGCCGAGATCCGCGAATACCGCGGCCCTGAGCCTTACAAGGGCAAGGGCGTCCGCTACGCTGGCGAGAAGATCGTCCGCAAGGAAGGCAAGAAGAAGTAATAGGCTTGGCCCCGAAAAGTTTAAGATTTTTCGGAAGGGGCCAAACCAGAGGATTTAACGCCGCGGGGAGCGGTCGCGGGAGGCGCTTTCGCCTACCGCATATGGCGGCCCCCGTTTTTTGAAGGCAAGGAACTATCATGGCTAGCAAAGAATCCATCCAGCGCCGTGCGCAGCGCGTCCGCCGCCAGATCAAGAAGGTCGCCGGCGACCGTCCGCGTCTGTCGGTCCACCGCACGTCGAAGAACATTTACGTTCAGGTCATCGACGACGCCAAGGGTCACACCATCGTTGCAGCCTCGACGCTCGAGAAGGACCTCAAGGGTTCGCTCAAGACCGGGGCCGACACCGCGGCCGCTGCCGCGATCGGCAAGCTGATCGCCGAGCGCGCCACCAAGGCCGGCGTCAAGGAAGTCGTCTTCGATCGCGGCGCCTACATCTATCACGGCCGCGTCAAGGCGCTGGCCGAGGCTGCCCGCGAAGGCGGTCTTAGTTTCTAATGCTTGATCCCGAAAAGTTGCAGACTTTTCGGATAAGATCATGCAAAGGAAAAAATAACTTTCGCCCCCGGTGACCCACAGAGGCGCCGGATCTCATCATCAACCGTGCTTCCGGAAAAAAACAAGGAACAGGATATGGCACAGGAACGTAGGGAAGGCGGCCGCGGCCGCGAGCGTGAAGAGCGCGATGACGGCATGGTGGACAAGCTCGTCCACATCAACCGCGTCGCCAAGGTCGTCAAGGGCGGCCGCCGCTTCGGCTTCGCCGCACTCGTCGTCGTCGGCGACCAGAAGGGCCGCGTCGGCTTCGGTCATGGCAAAGCACGCGAAGTGCCGGAAGCCATCCGCAAGGCAACCGAATCGGCAAAGCGCGACATGATCTTCGTGCCGCTGCGCTCGGGCCGTACGCTGCATCACGACGTCGAGGGACGTTGGGGCGCCGGACGCGTTCTGCTGCGCGCTGCCAAGCAGGGTACCGGCATCATCGCCGGCGGCCCGATGCGCGCTGTCTTCGAGACGCTCGGCATGCATGACGTGGTCGCCAAGTCGATGGGTTCGTCGAACCCGTACAACATGGTTCGCGCCACCTTTGACGCGCTGAAGAGCCAGATGCATCCCAAGGATGTGGCTGCCGCGCGCGGCATCAAGTATTCGACCCTTCAGGCCCGCCGCGGCACCGCCGTTGCGGCTGAAGAATAGTCGATCTGACCAGGGATTTTGACCATGGCCAAGAAAGCAACCAAGACCATCACCGTTGAGCAGATCGGTTCGCCGATCCGCCGTCCGAAGGAACAGCGCGCGACGCTGGTCGGCCTCGGCCTCAACAAGATGCACAAGCAGCGCACCCTGGAAGATACGCCTTCCGTGCGTGGCATGATCGCCGCCGTTCAGCATCTCGTCCGCGTCGTGGACGAGGGCTGAGCCAAAGCGCAGGAGAACTCAGATGAAACTCAACGATCTGCGTGACAAGGACGGCGCGACGCATTCCAAGAAGCGTCTCGGCCGTGGCATAGGTTCCGGCTCGGGCAAGACCGCCGGTCGCGGCGTCAAGGGCCAGAAGGCGCGCTCCGGCGTCGCCATCAACGGCTTCGAGGGCGGCCAGATGCCGCTCTACAGGCGTCTGCCGAAGCGTGGCTTCAACAACATCTTCGCCAAGAGCTTCGTTGTCGTGTCGCTGGCGCGCATCCAGGAAGCCGTCGACGCCAAGAAGCTCGACGCCAAGGCAACCGTGACGGCCGAGGCGCTTGTCGCCGCCGGCGTCATCCGCCGCGTCAAGGATGGCGTGCGCGTGCTGTCCGATGGCGAGCTGAAGGCTAAGCTTGCCTTCGACGTTGCCGGCGCTTCCAAGGCTGCGATCGAGAAGATCGAAAAGGCTGGTGGCTCGGTCAAGTTGCCGGAAAAGGCAGCTGCCGAGTAACGGCAATTTGAAGCGCGATCGGCAAGAGTGGGATCCCGTTTTTGCTCACGATTGCGCTTTGATCTGCTCAATTAAGCGGCCGCGTCAACGCGGCCGCTTGCATGTTTAGAGCCCGGAGCTTATCTCGTGAGCTTCGGTGAAACGCACCGCCTGACCTCACGGGCCATCAAGCGTTACCAAGCGGAGAATCAGGCATGGCTTCGGCTGCTGAACAACTAGCCTCGAATCTGAATTTCTCGGCCTTTGCCAAGGCAGAGGACCTGAAGAAACGCATCTGGTTCACCATCGGCGCGCTGCTCGTCTATCGCCTCGGCACCTACATCCCGCTTCCAGGCATCAATCCCGACGCCTTCGCCCAGGCCTTCTCTTCGCAGAGCAAGGGCGTGCTCGGCATGTTCAACATGTTCGCCGGCGGCGCCGTGCAGCGCATGGCGATCTTCGCGCTCGGCATCATGCCTTACATCTCCGCCTCCATTATCATGCAGCTGATGACCTCGGTCATCCCGTCGCTGGAAGCGCTGAAGAAGGAAGGCGAACAGGGCCGCAAGGTCATCAACCAGTACACGCGCTACGGCACCGTGCTTCTGGCCCTGGTGCAGGCCTACGGCATTTCGGTCGGGCTTGAGAACGGCAACGGCATTGTCAGCGATCCTGGCATGTTCTTCCGCATCTCGACCGTCGTCACCCTGGTCGGCGGCACCATGTTCCTGATGTGGCTTGGTGAGCAGATCACCGCGCGCGGCATCGGCAACGGCATTTCGCTGATCATCTTCTCCGGCATCGTCGCCGGCCTGCCGCATGCCATTTCCGGCACGCTGGAACTCGGCCGCACCGGCGCCCTGTCGACCGGCCTGATCCTGGCGATCATCGTGCTCGCCATCGTCGTCATCGCGCTCATCGTGTTCTTCGAGCGCGCTCAGCGCCGCCTGCTGATCCAGTATCCGAAGCGCCAGGTTGGCAACCGGATGTTCCAGGGCGACACTTCGCATCTGCCGCTGAAGCTCAACACGTCGGGCGTCATCCCGCCGATCTTCGCGTCGTCGCTGCTGCTGCTGCCGGCCACCGTCGCCGGCTTCTCGCAGACGACCAACATGCCTGCCTGGGCGAGCACCATCCTGGCCTCGCTTGGCCACGGCCAGCCGCTCTACATGCTGTTTTATGCGGCGATGATCGTGTTCTTCGCCTTCTTCTATACAGCGATTGTCTTCAACCCGAAGGACACCGCCGACCAGCTCAAGAAGCATTCGGGCTTCATCCCGGGCTATCGTCCGGGCGAGCGCACCGCCGATTACATCGATTACGTTCTCACCCGCATCACCGTCATCGGCGCCATCTATCTGGTGCTGGTGTGCCTGCTGCCGGAGTTCCTGATCTCGGCGACTGGCGTACCGTTCTACCTCGGTGGCACATCGCTTCTGATCGTGGTCAGTGTCACGCTCGATACGGTTGCGCAGATTCAGGGCCACCTGATCGCGCACCAGTATGAAGGCCTGATCAAGAAGTCGAAGCTGCGCGGGGGGAAGAAAGCCAGATGAGGTTGATATTGCTTGGGCCGCCAGGAGCGGGCAAGGGGACACAAGCACAAAGACTGGTAGACAAATACGGCATACCCCAGCTTTCGACGGGTGACATGCTGCGTGCGGCCGTTCAGGCCGGTACCGAAGTCGGCAAGCGTGCCAAGGCGGTGATGGATGCCGGTGAGCTGGTGTCCGACGCCATCGTCAACGCCATCGTCGCCGAACGCATCGACCAGGCTGATTGCGCCAAGGGGTTCATCCTCGACGGCTACCCGCGCACGCTGGTGCAGGCCGATGCGGTTGAATCGATGCTTTCTGAGCGTGGCATCAGCCTCGACACAGTCATCGAACTGGTCGTCGACGACAGGGCCCTGGTCGGCCGCATCGTCAAGCGCGCCGAGGATGCCAAGGCGGTTGGCCAGCCGGTGCGCAAGGACGACAATCCCGCGGTGTTCGAAGAGCGCCTGCGGGAGTATTACAAGAAGACCGCTCCGCTGACCGGCTACTACTATGCCAAGGGCAGGCTCAAGACGGTCGACGGCATGGCCAGCATCGACGCGGTTACCGCCGAGATTGAAGCCGTGCTCGCAGCGGCCGCCAAGGCGCGGTAAGGGAATTTAAAGATTAGGCTTGACGGGAGCGGCCCGCTGCGGTATGGCGGCCCGTCTTCCTATCAGGTGCGCACTTTGCTTGTCCGCAAGGGCAAGGCAGTCGCTTTGAACTGGAAACTCCCGCAAGGGCCGGCCTCCACCGGACGCGGGGCAACTTTGACAGCGCCAGGCCTGCCTTGTTTGAAAGGTTGGTCGGCCCACATGGAGAAGGAAAGAACATGGCTCGTATAGCCGGCGTCAACATTCCGACCAACAAGCGTGTCGTCATCGCGCTTCAGTACATTCACGGCATTGGCAAGAAGTTCGCCCAGGAGATCGTCGACAAGGTCGGCATCCCGGCCGAGCGCCGCGTCAACCAGCTGACCGACGCTGAAGTGCTGCAGATCCGCGAGACCATCGACCGCGACTACCAGGTCGAAGGCGACCTGCGCCGCGAAGTGTCGATGAACATCAAGCGTCTCATGGACCTCGGCTGCTACCGCGGCCTGCGTCATCGCCGCTCGCTGCCGGTTCGCGGCCAGCGCACGCACACCAATGCACGCACCCGCAAGGGCCCGGCCAAGTCGATCGCCGGCAAGAAGAAGTAAGTGAGCGAATAGCGAGTAGCCATTAGCGAATAGGGATCCCTATTCGCTATTTCCTACTCACTACTCGCTTTCAAAGGTGGAGCCGCTGGCATTACGGCGGTGTAGAGATCAACTGAAAGGACTATCATGGCCAAGGAAGCCGCTCGTGTTCGCCGTCGCGAACGCAAGAATATCTCGTCGGGCGTTGCCCACGTCAATTCGACCTTCAACAACACGATGATCACCATCACCGACGCGCAGGGCAACTCGATTGCCTGGTCGTCGGCTGGCGCCCAGGGCTTCAAGGGTTCGCGCAAGTCGACCCCGTTCGCTGCCCAGATGGCTGCTGAGGATGTTGCCAAGAAGGCCCAGGAACACGGCATGCGCATGCTTGAAGTCGAGGTCTGCGGACCTGGCTCGGGTCGTGAGTCTGCTCTGCGCGCCCTGCAGGCGGCCGGCTTCACCATCACCTCGATCCGTGATGTGACGCCGATCCCGCACAATGGCTGCCGCCCGCGCAAGAAGCGCCGCGTCTAAGAAATTACCGAACGCCGCGTGAGCGCCCTCAAGGGCGCTCCTCCACGGCATTCCAGGTCGCCCGCCACGATTGGATGGTGGCGGGTCAACGGAAGGAAAGCATCATGATCCAGAAAAATTGGCAGGAACTGATCAAGCCGAACAAGATCGAGTTCTCGTCGAAGAAGAAGACGCTGACCACGCTGGTCGCCGAGCCGCTCGAGCGCGGCTTCGGCCTCACGCTGGGCAACGCGCTGCGCCGCGTGCTTCTGTCTTCGCTGCGCGGTGCGGCTGTCACCGCCGTGCAGATCGACGGCGTTCTGCATGAATTCTCGTCCATCGCCGGCGTGCGCGAGGACGTGACCGACATCGTCTTGAACATCAAGGAAATCGCCATCCGCATGGAAGGCGATGGCCCCAAGCGCATGGTCGTACGCAAGCAGGGCCCGGGTGCGGTTCTCGCCGGCGACATCCAGACGGTTGGCGACGTCGAGATCCTCAACCCCGACCACGTCATCTGCACGCTGGACGAAGGCGCTGAAATCCGCATGGAGTTCACCGTCGACACCGGTAAGGGCTACGTGCCTGCCGAGCGCAACCGCGCCGAAGACGCGCCGATCGGCCTGATCCCGGTCGACAGCCTCTATTCGCCGGTCAAGAAGGTCTCCTACAAGGTCGAAAACACCCGCGAGGGCCAGGTTCTCGACTATGACAAGCTGACCATGACCATCGAGACCGACGGTTCGATCTCGGGCGAGGACGCGGTGGCTTTCGCCGCTCGCATCCTGCAGGACCAGCTTGGCCTGTTCGTCAACTTCGACGAGCCGCAGAAGGAAGTCGCCGCCGAAGCCGTCACCGAGCTCGCCTTCAACCCGGCGCTGCTCAAGAAGGTCGACGAACTCGAGCTTTCCGTGCGTTCGGCCAACTGCCTGAAGAACGACAACATCGTCTACATCGGCGATCTCATCCAGAAGACCGAAGCCGAGATGCTGCGCACCCCGAACTTCGGCCGCAAGTCGCTGAACGAGATCAAGGAAGTCCTGGCGGCGATGGGCCTGCACCTCGGTATGGAAGTGCCGGACTGGCCGCCGGAAAACATCGAAGACCTCGCCAAGCGTTACGAAGACCAATATTGAGCATGAATTCCAAGGATCGGCGGCGTGGGCCGCTTGATCCGACGGTCATGCGGAAAACCATCAGAGGCCGCGGCCTCTTGAACAACTGAAGAAGGAAAAGAGCCATGCGCCACGGTTTCAAAGGCCGCCGCTTCGCCCGAAGCATTAGCCATCGCAAGTCGATGTTCGCCAACCTCGCCGTGTCGCTGCTCGAGCACGAGCAGATCGTCACCACCCTGCCGAAGGCGAAGGACCTGCGTCCGATCGTCGAGAAGCTGGTGACGCTCGGCAAGCGCGGCGACCTGCACGCCCGCCGCCAGGTGATCGCGCAGATCGGCAATGAAGGCGTCGTCAAGCGCCTGTTCGACACCATCGCCCCGCGCTACGCCACCCGCAATGGCGGCTATCTGCGCATCATGAAGGCAGGCTTCCGTCACGGCGACAACGCCGCGATGGCCGTCATCGAATTCGTCGATCGCGACACGGATGCCAAGGGCGCCGCCGACCGCGCTCGCCTCGAAGCCGAAGGCACCGAAGCGGACGCCGCAGCCGCATAAGGCTCGGTCTTTCCAGAATGTATCGAAGGGGCCTGCGGGCCCCTTTTTCTTGTTCTGCGTGCGCCAAAGCGTCTCCAAAACGATCGGTAGGCGCGAAAATAATCGGATTTCAGCGGCTTAGCCTTTCATTTTGCACAATCGTCGGGACAATGCGCCCGAACTTGCCTTGGAGGATTCGCGAATGCGCGCCAAAAGACTGTCCCTTGTCCTGCTCTGCGCCTTCATGGTGTTCGCAGCCGCACCGGCAGTCCGGCAGGCGTTGGCCGAAGACGCCGCAAAGCCTGCCGATCCAGGCCTGTCGGACGTGCTGACCGATCTGTTGCATGGCGTTGAAGGCGAGAATTCTACCTCGGGGCCAGACAAGCGCGTGCCCTTCGGCCGCGAGGAGGTGCAGCTTTCGTTCGCGCCGCTGGTCAAGCAGACCGCGCCGGCCGTCGTCAACGTCTATGCCTCGCAGACGGCCAAGGTCACATCGCCTTTTGAAGGCGATCCGTTCTTCGAGGAGTTTTTCGGCCGCGCCCAGCCGCGTGCGCAGTCCTCGCTCGGCTCAGGCGTGCTCGTCGATCCGAGTGGCGTCATCGTCACCAATTTCCACGTCATCAAGGATGCCGACGAGGTCAAGGTGGCGACCGCCGACGGCCGCGAATTCACCTCGAAGGTGATGCTGAAGGACGAGACGCTGGATCTTGCCGTGCTCAAGATCGAATCCGACAAACCGTTCCCGGTCATTGCGATCGGCGATTCCGACGCGCTCGAGGTCGGCGACCTGGTGCTGGCCATCGGCAACCCCTTCGGCGTCGGCCAGACCACCACCAGCGGCATCGTTTCGGCACTTGCCCGCAGCCATATCGGCGTCTCGGATTCGGGCTATTTCATCCAGACCGACGCCGCCATCAATCCCGGCAATTCCGGCGGCGCACTGATCAACATGGGCGGCCAGCTGGTCGGCATCAACACCGCCATCTACAGCCGCAGCGGCGGCTCGATCGGCATTGGTTTTGCCATCCCGGCCAACATGGTGCGGGCTTTCGCCGATGCCGCAAAGGCCGGCCTCGACTTCTTCGAACGGCCCTATATCGGCGCCGAGTTCGAGGCGGTGACGCCGCAGATCGCCGAATCGCTCGGCATGGAAAAGCCGACCGGGGCGCTGGTCTCTTCCGTCGAAGCGACCGGACCGGCGGGCAAGGCCGGGCTGAAGGCGGGCGATGTCGTGCTGCAGATCAACGGCAAGCCGGTCGAGAGCATCGAGGCGCTGGACTATCGCATGGCGACGCTGTCGATCGGCACCAAGGCGAATTTCGCGGTGCTGACCAAGGGCCAGCAGGCGGCGATGGACATTGCGCTGGAGCGCGCGCCGGAGGGGGCGAAAGCCTCGGAAGTGACGCTGCATGGCCGCAGCCCATTCTCGGGCGCCAAGGTCGCGGAACTGTCGCCGCGGCTTGCCCAGAAGCTCGGCCTGCGCACCGACCTCAAGGGCGTCACGGTGATCGACATCAACCGCGATTCGCCGGCCGCCGATTTCGGCTTCCTGCCGGGCGACATCGTACGTGAAGTCAACGGCACCACCATCGACACCGCCGCGACGCTGGCGCAGGTAGCCCAGCAGGATACGCGCTGGTGGCGCTTTACCGTCGAGCGCGGCGGGCAGATACTGCGCCAGGTGTTGCGTTACTGAGTTCGGTCTGAAGGGATCGCGCTCCAAACCAAAAGAAGTGCATGGCCGATCTGTTCAGTGTCGATGAGCCGGAAAGAGCGCCGCCCGGGCGGCCGCTGGCTGACAGGCTGCGGCCGAAGCATCTTGGTGAGGTCGTTGGCCAGGAGCATCTGACCGGGCCCGATGGCGCCCTGACCCGTTTGATCGGCTCAGGTTCGCTCGGCTCGATGATCTTCTGGGGCCCGCCGGGTACCGGCAAGACCACAGTGGCGAGGTTGCTCGCCGGCGAGACCAGCCTCGCCTTCGAGCAGATATCGGCGGTGTTTTCCGGCGTCGCCGACCTCAAGAAAGTGTTCGAGACGGCCAAGCTGCGCCGCGCCAACGGTCGCCAGACCCTGCTTTTCGTCGACGAGATCCACCGGTTCAACCGTGCCCAGCAGGATTCCTTTCTCCCAGTCATGGAGGATGGGACGGTCGTCCTGGTTGGCGCCACAACCGAAAACCCGTCCTTCGAGCTGAATGCCGCGTTGCTGTCGCGGGCGCGCGTCATGGTCTTTCATTCGCTCGGCGAGGAGAGCATCGCCAAGCTGATGACACGGGCGGAGGCGACGGAGGGCAGGGCGCTGCCGCTCGACGACGAGGCGCGGGCGATGCTCATTCGCATGAGCGATGGCGACGGACGCGCCTCGCTGACGCTTGCCGAGGAAGTCTGGCGTGCCGCCAAGCCCGGCGAGGTTTTCGATCCCGAAGGGCTGCAGCGCATCGTCCAGCGCCGTGCGCCGATCTATGACAAGGGTCAGGACGGCCACTACAATCTGATCTCGGCGCTGCACAAATCGGTGCGCGGCTCCGATCCCGATGCAGCGCTCTACTATCTCGCGCGCATGTTCGACGCCGGCGAGGATCCGCTCTATCTCGGCCGCCGGCTGGTGCGCATGGCGATGGAGGACATCGGCCTTGCCGATCCGCAGGCGCTGGTCATCGCCAATGCCGCCAAGGACGCCTACGACTATCTGGGCTCGCCGGAAGGCGAACTGGCCTTTGCCGAGGCCACCGTCTATCTCGCCACTGCGCCCAAATCCAATGCCGTCTACACCGCCTTTAAGGCGGCCACCCAGGCAGCCAAGCAGCATGGCTCGCTGCTGCCGCCAAAGCATATCCTCAATGCGCCGACCAAGCTGATGAAGGAAGAGGATTACGGCGCGGGCTATCGCTACGATCATGACGAGCCAGACGCCTTTTCGGGTCAGGACTATTTTCCGGAGAAGATGGGCCGCCAGACCTTCTATGATCCGCCCGAGCGTGGCTTCGAGCGCGATATCCGAAAGCGGCTCGAATATTGGGCGAAGCTGCGCAAAGAGCGGGAATAGCTGATTTGCGTCGGCCGGTGGTCGTCACGCTGCGATACGAGGCTTCGCCTTGGGGCATCTCAACCTCGGTTGTTCTCCACACGCTGCTCGCCGCGACGCTGGCGCTTATGCCGCTGCCAAAGCGGCCGAAGCGGCTGGAAGAGGAGCGGGTGTCGGTCGCCATTCTGACGCCGCAGCAGTTCGAGGCGTCGACCAAGCCACCGCCGGTGCAAGCACCGCCGCCGGCACCAGAGGCGCGAGCGCCGATGCCCACGCCATCGCCGAGTGCTCCTCCAGCTCAACTGCCAACCGCGCCGGCCATGATCCGTCCGACCGAAATGCTGTCGGCCAAGACGCTCGCCGATCCGCGCAGCCGGCAGGCGCGCGCCGATCTTGCGACCTTCGCTTCCGACGAGCGCATGGTGCAATTGTGCAATCTCGAGGCCATGGATCAGATCCGGCGTTGGCGCGCGGATTTTCAACCGGAACGCGTCGTGTCTTACGCAACGGCCGAGGAGAAGATCCGCGGCACCACCATCGCCGCGGATGGCGCGGCTTTCCGCAGCCGCAAAAACTGGTATAGTCTGAAGTTCAAATGCCAGCTCGCACGAGACGGCGAAAGCGTCATCGGCTTTGAGTTCCTAGTCGGCGATCCCGTGGCCAGGGAGAAATGGGACGAGTTCGGCTTGCCAGCCGTGCATTGACCGAAGTCTGGCAAATTCCACCAGGCAGCCGCAGGGCCACGACGTCGTGGCGTTGTGCGGCGACCCAAAAAACCTTATCAAGGCGCACGGCCGGGCGGTGGTCGTTGCCGAGATTTGGCACACTCATTCGCAACAGGATCGCGCTCCGCGCGTGGAAAAATGACAAAAACCCTTCGCAAATCCCTTCGCAAATTCGCCATCGCCATCCCGCTTCTCGCTCTTGGCTTTTACTTCATCCCCATCCTGACGACGATCTTCATCGTTTGCGGCCTGATCGATGTGCTGCGCAACGACAGGAAGGATCTGTCGCTGTTCTCAGGCTACTTCCTCGGCAACGGCATCTTCACCTGGCTGCTGTCGCCGTTCAACCTGCTGGTCGATCTGCTCTGCTACAGGAACCCCGGCGTGTGGAAGCTGGAACAGTTTCCGGAGGACTATCAGCGCGAGGTCAATGAGGTCCTGGACATCTTCAAGGCGCGCAAGGACGAGATCATCGCCGACATCGACGCCAATTTCGGCGCCGGCCGGCGCGGCATGTATGTCTACCAGTGGTACGGCAAGCACCGGATCGACAACGTCGCCGAGTTCAACAAGGATTTCAAATACATCAAGACCATCGCCGTTTCGGTCTTCAGCAAGCGCGAATCGACTTCCTGGCATTTCGGCCCGCTGCGGCTCAGCCTGCGCATCCTCTACAATCTGATCCCGGTGAAAGCGGAAATCTTCGTCGAATGCGGCAACGTCAAGAACTACTGGTACGACAATCCGCAGTTCATTTTCGACGATACGCTGCTGCACCGTTCGGTCAACGAATATGACGGCCGCCGCTACTGCGTGTTCATGGACATCATCAGGCCGTCCCCGTTCCCGAGGTTAATCGCCGGCATGCTCGCGGTTGTCTCCGTCAGCGTCGAGCGCATCAATTCGATGTTCTACAAGAACTGGAAGATGATCGGCTCGACCAAGCCGAAGAAGGTCGAAACCACCTGAGCTGAAAGCTTCGCGGCTGCTGGCAGCGTTCTGGCGCGCTTTTAGCGGTCGGCCGCCTCCCGCAATTGCTGTTGGACCATTGTCTTATAGCGCCAACAGTCGCTGATCCTCTACAACTCGATGCAGCGGATATATCTGAGTGGATATAACGCTGCTTGAGTTGGAAGCGCCTTGGGAGGATGAGGTGAGCGGACAGCCGGCCCATCATGCCGATATCGTCCAGGCGGCCATTGCCACCAGCGATGCCGCCCGATCGGCGTTGGTTGCCTCCTGGAGGCGCTCGCTCACGGTGCATGGGCTGGATCCTGGCCAACGACAGGCGCATCGACGACTGACCGAAGGCGAGTTCAGGCTGGCGCGGCAGCGGGTCGAGCAGCTGCTGCGTGCTGCGGATGCGAGCCTTGATCGTCTCTATCTTGCGGTCGGCGGCATTGGCTGTTGCGTTCTGCTTGCCGATCGCGACGGTATCCCGGTCGAACGCCGCGGGGCTTCCGCCGATGACGAGACCTTCGACGAATGGGGCCTGTGGACCGGCACAGTATGGAGTGAGGACTCCGAGGGCACCAACGGCATCGGCACATGCCTCGCCGACCAGCGCGCGCTGACCATCCACCGCGACCAGCACTTCTTTTCGAGCAACACGCTGCTCAGCTGCACCACGGCGCCGATTTACGACCACGAGGGTAATCTGGTTGCCGCGCTCGATGTCTCGTCGTGCCGGTCGGATCTGACCGAAGGCTTTGTCGGCCTGATCGCCATGGCGGTCGGTGACGCCGCTCGCCGCATCGAGGCCGAGAATTTTCGCCTGTCTTTTCCCAATGCCCGCATTCTGCTTGCCTCGGCGGCCGAGCGCGGCGCCGGCGCGTTGATTGCGGTCAACGGTGATGATCTTGTCGTCGGTGCGACACGCTCGGCGCGGCAGAGCCTCGGTATCACGCAACAGGCTCTGGCTAGGGGGCTGCCCGCCGCCGACATCCTTGGTGACGTCGCCAAGGCCGCGGAGGAGCTCGAGGAAGCGGAGCGCGGAGTAATCCAGCGGGCGATCGCCCGCGCCGATGGCAACGTCTCCGCCGCCGCGCACAATCTCGGCATTTCGCGAGCCACTCTGCATCGCAAGCTCGCCCGCTTCGGCATCCGCCGGCCGCATTGAGTTTCGGCGCCAAACCTGTCGCAATCTTGCGACAGTCGGCCTTGGGCGGATGACTTGCCCGGGCTGACAAAGCCCGAGGCTGTCCGCAATCTCCCTGGCAGCGCGGTACATCCCGTACCGCTGTTTCCTGGGAGGAAAACGATGAACAAGGTGGAATTTTCCCGCACGGCCAAGGTTCCCTTCGCCAAGCGCTACGACAACTACATCGGCGGCAAATGGGTGGCGCCGCATTCAGGAAAGTATTTTGACAACATCTCGCCGGTGAACGGGAAGCCGCTTGGCGAAATCGCCCGTTCGGATGCGAACGACATCGAGGCGGCACTCGATGCCGCGCACAAGGCCAAGGACACCTGGGGCAAGACCAGTGCCGCGGCCCGTGCTCTCATCCTCAACCGCATCGCCGATCGCATGGAAGACAATCTCGACCTTCTGGCGCTCGCCGAGACCTGGGACAATGGCAAGCCGATCCGCGAGACGACCGCGGCCGACCTGCCGCTCGCCATCGACCATTTCCGCTATTTCGCTGGAGCTGTACGCAGCCAGGAAGGCGGCATCTCCGAGATCGACCACGACACCGTCGCCTATCATTTCCATGAGCCGCTGGGCGTCGTCGGCCAGATCATTCCCTGGAATTTCCCGCTGCTGATGGCGGTGTGGAAACTGGCGCCGGCTCTTGCCGCCGGCAATTGCGTGGTGCTGAAGCCGGCCGAACAGACACCCGCCACCATCATGCTATGGGCGGACCTGATCGGCGACCTGTTGCCGGATGGCGTGCTCAACATCGTCAACGGCTTCGGCCTTGAAGCAGGCAAGCCGCTCGCTTCCTCGAACCGCATCGCCAAGATCGCCTTTACCGGTGAGACGACGACCGGTCGGCTGATCTCGCAATATGCCAGCCAGAACCTCATCCCGGTGACGCTCGAACTCGGCGGCAAGTCGCCCAACATCTTTTTCCAGGACGTGACGTCGGAGGACGACGATTTCTTCGACAAGGCGATCGAAGGCTTCGTCATGTTCGCGCTCAACCAGGGTGAGGTCTGCACTTGCCCTAGCCGGGCGCTGGTGCATGAGAAGATCTATGACAAGTTCATGGAAAGGGCGCTGAAGCGCGTGGAGGCGATTGTCCAGGGCGATCCGCTGGACCCGGCAACGATGATCGGCGCACAGGCATCGGGCGAACAGCTGGAAAAGATTCTCAGCTACTTCGATATCGGCCGCAAGGAGGGCGCCGAAGTGTTGGCCGGTGGCGAACAGAACCATCTGCCGGGCGATCTGGCCGGCGGCTACTACGTCAAGCCGACCGTGTTCAAGGGCCACAACAAGATGCGCATCTTCCAGGAGGAAATCTTCGGGCCGGTCGTCTCGGTGACGACCTTCAAGGATGACGACGAGGCATTGTCAATCGCCAACGACACGCTCTATGGCCTCGGCGCCGGTATCTGGAGCCGTGACGCGAACCGCTGCTATCGCTTCGGCCGCGCCATCCAGGCCGGCCGTGTCTGGACCAACTGCTACCACGCCTATCCGGCGCACGCGGCGTTCGGCGGCTACAAGCAGTCCGGCATCGGCCGCGAAAACCACAAGATGATGCTCGACCACTATCAGCAGACCAAGAACATGCTGGTCAGCTACAGCCCGAAGAAGCTCGGCTTCTTCTGATCGCCTCCCAAGGCAGCGCATGATCCTTTCCGAGGGATCATGCGCGCTCTGTTCATGTGGCCAGGCTCGCCGGTCGCGCCCGAGGTTTCGTCGTGGAGGACGGCATGCCAGACAAGGTTTCCCTGAGAAAGGTCTCGGCCACGCCGAAAGCCATTGCTTTCCTGGCGGAGATCATCGCCGATCACGGTCCGGTGCTGTTCCACCAGTCCGGCGGCTGTTGCGACGGCTCCTCGCCAATGTGTTACCCCCACGGCGATTTCATCGTCGGCGACAATGACGTCTTGCTGGGCGAGATCGGCGACACCCCGGTTTACATCAGCGCTTCGCAATATGAGGTGTGGAAGCACACCGACCTCCTCATCGATGTGGTGCCGGGCAGGGGTGGCATGTTCTCGCTCGACAATGGGCGTGAGAGGCGGTTTCTGACGCGCTCAACCGTCTGTGCTATCCCGGAAGTGCTTTCACGGGCGTGAAGGGATTGACGCCACCGCCTTCGCAGGGGCAGTAGACGGCGATGTTCAATCTGCTTCTCGTAGTCGTCGGCGGTGGCATCGGCGCCGGCATTCGCCATCTCACCAGTATGGGCGCGCTGCGCCTTTTCGGCCCCAATTATCCCTGGGGCACGATGGCGATCAACATTGTCGGCTCCTTTGCCATGGGCCTGTTCATCGCCATATTGGCGCGTCGCGGCGGATCGACCGAAGTCAGGCTGTTTGTCGCCACCGGCATCTTTGGCGGCTTCACGACGTTCTCCGCCTTTTCGCTCGATTTCGCGACGCTGTGGGAGCGGGGAGCCACGCTGCCGGCGTTTGGATATGTGCTGGCCAGCGTCATTGGCGCCATTGTCGCCCTGTTTCTGGGACTTTGGCTCGCAAGAAGCCTGCCTTAATGCTATTGCCGCGCCAAGCGCAGGCCGAGCCCTGCTTTGGAAACGGGTAAGCGAAGAAAAAATGGCAGGCGTTGAACAGATCACGGTGGAGGCCGGCGAGGCGGGCATGCGGCTCGATCGCTGGTTCAAAACCCATTTCCCGGGCCTTGGTTTCGGCCATTTGCAGAAGCTGCTGCGTTCCGGCCAGATCCGCGTCGATGGCGGCCGCGTCAAGGCCGACAGCCGTGTCGAGCCTGGCCAGGTGGTGCGCATCCCGCCGCTCGAGGTCGACAAGAAGGGCGAGAGCGCGCTGACCGGCCATTCGATCCGCAATCAGGGCGATGCCGACGTTCTGGCAAAAATGCTGATCCATGAGGATCCGAAGGTTTTTGTCTTCAACAAGCCGGCGGGCCTTGCGGTGCAGGGCGGCTCGGGCGTCACCCGCAATGTCGACGACATGCTGGAAGCCTGGCGCAACCAGAAGGGCGAGAAGCCACGGCTGGTCCACCGGCTCGACCGCGACACGTCGGGCGTCCTGGTCGTGGCACGTACAAGGCTCGCCGCGATGAAGTTGTCGGAAGCATTCCGCGCCCGCGAAACGAAAAAGACCTATTGGGCGCTGGTCAAGGGCGTGCCGCCGAAGCGCGAGGACAAGATATCGACCTGGCTGATCAAGGAGCCGACCGAGGACGGCGACCGTGTTCGGGTCGCCGCGCATGGCGAAAAAGGCGCCGACCACGCCGTGTCCTACTACCGCATCATCGAGCAGGCGGCGCAGACCATGACCTGGCTGGAGATGGAGCCCTATACGGGCCGCACCCACCAGCTCCGAGTCCATGCCGCCTATATCGGCTGCCCGATCATCGGCGACCCGAAGTATTTCGAGGCCGACACCAACTGGGATTTTCCGGGCGGCATCCAGAACCGCCTGCATCTGCATGCGCGCCGCATTGTCATTCCGCACCCGGACAAGGGCGTGATCGACGTCACCGCGCCGATGCCGCCGCATATGCGCCAGAGCTGGAACCTGATCGGCTTCGACGACGCCAGCGCGGAGGATTGAGCTTGAGCGGCGCCACCGACGCGCTCGATCGGCGCGACGCAGTCGACATGGCCGCCGCCGCCATCATGGTCGGCCTGACCTTTTCCTGGGGCTTGAACTACGTCGCCGCCAAAATCTCCTATGCCGGCTACGACCCTGTCTTCCTGTCGATTGCGCGCTCGATCATCGGCGGCTTCTGCGTCTTCCTCTGGTGTCGCTGGCGCGGCATCGCGCTGTTCACGCGCGATGGCACATTGCTGGCTGGCATTGCCGTCGGCGTGCTTTTCGGCATCGAGTTCCTCTGCCTCTATGTCGGCCTGGAGCATACGACGGTTGCCCGCAACACGCTGCTGGTCAACTCGATGCCGTTCTGGATGCTGATTGGCGGGCACTTCCTGCTTGGCGAACAGATCACCCTGCGCAAGTTCCTTGGCCTGCTGCTGGCCTTCGCCGGCCTTGCCACCGTCTTTTCCGACAAGCTTGGCGGCGGGGACATGCTGTTCGGCGACCTCCTCAGTCTCGGTTCCGGATTCTTCTGGGCTTTGACCAACATCCTCATCAAGCGGTCTAAACTGGTCGAGGCGAGCGCCGAGAAGCTGCTGCTCTATCAGCTCGCCGGCGCGGCGATCGTCGGCATATTGGTGCTGCCTCTCGCCGGTCCCCCGGTGCGCGATCCCTCCTTGTTGCCGACCTTGGCGCTGCTTTTCCAGGCTATCTACATCGTCGCTTTCACCTATGTCCTGTGGTTCTGGCTGCTGCGCCGCTATCCGGCCTCAGGCCTGTCCAGCTTCACCTTCCTGTCGCCGGTTTTCGGTGTTTTGTGCGGCGCTATCATCTTGAACGAGCCGCTGACCATTCGCATTTTTCTGGCACTTGGCTTGATTGCGGCGGGCCTGATCATGGTCAACCGGCCGGCACGCAAGCTGACGCCGGTGTGAGAGAGATTTTTCATGCGTGACATCCTCAACGACCTCGAAGCCGGAAAATATCTTTCCGATCCGGATCCGGTGCGCCGCGCCCAGATCCAGATGAAGACACCGCTGCCCAAGCGCTTCTACAAGGCCGTCTCGGTGGTGCCGGTAGAGGAAGGTTTCGCCGTGCATCTCGATGGCAAGCCGGTGCGCACGCCGGGCAAGGCACTGCTGGCGCTGCCGACCGAGGCGGCAGCAGTGCTGGTTGCCGACGAATTCTCCGAGCAGGGCGAGACGATCAATCCGGTGACGATGCCGGTGATGCGGCTGATCAACACCGCTATCGATGGCGTCGCCAGCGATCCGCAAGCGGTGCTGGAAGACATACTGCGCTTTGCCTCATCCGATTTGCTCTGTTACCGCGCCGACGCCCCCCAAGGGCTGGTCGAACGGCAGAACGAGCAGTGGGATCCGGTCATCGATTGGGCGCGCGCCACGCTTGGAGCCCGCTTCAACCTTGCCGAGGGGATCATCCATGTCGAGCAGCCGCGTGAGTCCATCGCCGTTCTGGGCAGTTATCTCGCGCAGCGCGCGGAACCGCTGCGGCTGGCCGCCATCCACGTCATGACCTCGCTGACCGGTTCGGCGCTGCTGGCGCTGGCCGTCGATTTCGGCGAGCTCGACGCGGAGGCTGCCTGGGCCGCCGGCCATGTCGACGAGGATTGGCAGATCGAGCATTGGGGGCAGGACGCCGAAGCAGTCGCGCGCCGCGTCGCCCGCAAGCGCGACATGGTGGCTGCCGTCAGCGTTCTCGAAGCGCTCAAGGCCTGACCTGCCGGTCCTACCGCACCGCACCTAATACCAAAGTCATAATCCCATCGTCGCTCTGCCTTCGGCGGGCGCTTTCTGTCATTTTTTCCGTGATGGCTGTCGTGAGTCCGCGTTCGGAGGAGTACGCGGACGATTGAACGCAGCATCGAGGACAGTGTCTCACGGGAGGACAACTCAATGGCAATTGCATCGACCGCCGGCGGAACCAGCCGCGGCATGACACGGGAAGAGAAGAAGGTCATCTTCGCTTCCTCGCTCGGCACCGTTTTCGAATGGTACGATTTCTATCTCTACGGCTCGTTGGCGGCCTTCATTGGCTCGACCTTTTTCAGCCCGACCATTCCGGAGGCGACGCGCAACATCTTCGCGCTGCTGGCATTTGCCGCCGGCTTTCTCGTCAGGCCGTTCGGGGCTCTGGTGTTTGGCCGTATCGGTGACCTTGTCGGCCGCAAATATACCTTCCTCGTCACCATGACGATCATGGGTCTGTCGACTTTCCTGGTCGGCCTGCTGCCTGGTTATGCAAGCTGGGGTATTGCCGCTCCAGTGATCCTGATCATCTTGCGCATGCTGCAGGGTCTGGCGCTCGGCGGCGAATATGGCGGTGCAGCCACCTATGTCGCCGAGCACGCGCCTGACGACCGTCGCGGTTTCTACACGTCATGGATCCAGACGACGGCGACACTCGGCCTGTTCCTGTCGCTGATCGTCATCCTGATCGTGCAGGGGTCTCTGAGCAAGGAGACCTATGCCGACTGGGGCTGGCGCATTCCATTCATCGTCTCCTTCCTGCTCCTTGCAGTTTCAGTCTGGATCCGGCTGTCTCTTTCCGAGTCTCCGACATTCCAGAAGATGAAGGACGAAGGTAAGGGGTCCAAGGCGCCGCTCTCGGAAGCCTTTGGCCAGTGGAAGAATGCCAAGATCGCACTGCTGGCGCTGCTTGGCCTCACTGCTGGCCAGGCCGTGGTCTGGTACAATGGCCAGTTCTATGCGCTGTTCTTCCTGCAGAACGTGCTCAAGGTCGACGCGCAGTCGGTCAACATCATGATCGCCATCGCGCTGGCGCTCGGCTCGATCTTCTTCGTCGTGTTCGGCTGGCTTTCCGACAAGATCGGCCGCAAGCCGATCATCATGGCGGGTCTCGCCTTGGCGATCGTCTGCACCTTCCCGCTGTTCAAGGCACTGACCTGGGCCGCCAACCCGGCGCTCGCCAATGCCCAGAAGAACACGCGTGCGACGGTGACCGCCGCACCTGGCGACTGCAGGTTCCAGTTCAACCCGGTCGGCACCGCCAAGTTCACGACGTCCTGCGACATCGCGACCTCGTTCCTGACCAAGAACTCGGTTCCCTTTGACGTGTTGTCGACGGCCGCCCCCGGAACGGCTGCGTCGGTGAAGATCGGCGGTGAGACGGTGGACTCCTATGATGCCATCGCAGCTGGCGACCAGGCGAAAGCCAAGGACGCGGCCTTCGTGAAGGCCGTCAACATGTCCCTGCAGGACGGTGGCTATCCGCTGAAGCGTGCGGCGATCAAGATTGCTGACCAGAAGCTCGACGCGTTTGTCGCCGCCAATCCGGAACTGAAGCTCGATGCCGCCGCCATCCGTGCCGGTGAGAAGGCGACTGTTCCTGTCGACCAGGCAATCAAGGACAAGATCCTGACCAAGGACGAGGCCGCGGGTGCATCGGAGGTCACAGTCTACAACATCCCGGGCGGTGGCGCCTTCGCCATGTTCGCCGACCCGGCAGGGATCAACTGGCCGATGACGATCGGTATCCTGTTTATCCTGATCCTCTTTGTGACCATGGTCTACGGGCCGATCGCGGCGATCCTGGTCGAGATGTTCCCGACCCGCATCCGATACACCGGCATGTCGCTGCCCTATCACATCGGCAATGGCTGGTTCGGCGGACTGCTGCCGGCGACGGTGTTCGCGCTCAGTGCCTATAAGGGCGATATCTACTATGGCCTTTGGTATCCGGTGGTGATTGCGGCCATGACGCTGGTCATCGGCATGATCTTCGTTCGGGATACGCTTGGCACGGATTTGCACGCCAAGGACTAGTGGACGGAGCAACGGCCAACAGAAAGCCCGGCGTGAGCGATCACGCCGGGCTTTTCCGTGTCTCGGATACGAAGAAGCGGATCAGCTCTTGCGCTGATTTTCTTCCTCGACCGCCGCTTCGTGGTACCAGCCGTCAAAATCGGCGTGCGTGTAACGCAGCGAGGCGAGCTCTGCCGCGAATTTCGCCTTCGCGCCTAAATTTGAGGCAGAGTTGCGCGCTGCCAGAGGGAACATCAGAATTTTTGCCGACGGACGGGAGGGAACGACTTCCATGGGCGGTCTCCTTTCTTTTTCAGGAGCTTGTCGATTCAGCTTTCCCTCAAGATAGGTCCTGCGATTCATTTAGGCAATATGCCTACGAAAAGATCAGCAATTGCCTAATATTTATGCATAATCCTGGTTTGACTGATATGGGTCCAGTGATGAGGCGGCTCAGCAAATTCAACGTGATCTCGCGGCCATTTTGCCGCACCTGCCGGCACCGGAGTGGCACACGAATTGCATTTTAGGGACCGGCAGCGCCGGCTGCCGACGGCAGACGCATGTCGACGCCGTTTGGTGTTCGGTGAACAAGCAACGAGAGGCTAGAATGACGAAATATAAGCTCGAGTACATTTGGCTCGATGGTTACACCCCGGTCCCCAACCTTCGCGGCAAGACGCAGGTCAAGGAATTCGCCGAATTCCCGACGCTCGAACAGCTGCCGCTGTGGGGCTTTGACGGTTCCTCGACCATGCAGGCCGAAGGCCGTAGCTCCGATTGCGTGTTGAAGCCGGTGGCACTTTACCCGGATCCGGCCCGCACCAACGGCATTCTCGTCATGTGCGAGGTCATGATGCCCGATGGCGTCACCCCGCATGAATCGAACAGCCGTGCGACCATCCTTGACGACGAGGACGCCTGGTTCGGTTTCGAGCAGGAATATTTCTTCTACAAGGATGGCCGTCCGCTCGGCTTCCCGGAGAGCGGTTATCCCGCGCCGCAGGGCCCTTACTACACCGGCGTTGGCTACAAGAACGTCGGCGATGTCGCGCGCAAGATCGTCGAAGAGCATCTCGACCAGTGCCTGGCCGCCGGCATCAACCATGAAGGCATCAACGCCGAAGTGGCCAAGGGCCAGTGGGAATTCCAGATTTTCGGCAAGGGCTCCAAGAAGGCCGCCGACCAGATCTGGATGGCGCGCTACCTGCTCCTGCGTCTGACCGAGACCTACGGCATCGACATCGAATTCCACTGCAAGCCGCTCGGCGACACCGACTGGAACGGCTCGGGCATGCACTGCAACTTCTCGACCAAGTTCATGCGCGAGGTCGGTGGCAAGGCCTATTTCGAGGCCCTGATGGCGCAGTTCGACAAGAACCTGATGGACCACATCGCCGTCTACGGCCCGGACAATGACAAGCGCCTGACCGGCAAGCACGAGACCGCGCCATGGAACAAATTCAGCTACGGCGTCGCCGATCGTGGCGCCTCGATCCGCGTGCCGCACTCTTTCGTCAAGAATGACTACAAGGGCTATCTGGAAGACCGCCGTCCGAACTCGCAGGGCGACCCCTACCAGATCGCCTCGCAGGTGCTGAAGACGATCTCGCAGGTTGCGACCGATGCGAAGGTCTCTGCCGCCGCCTGATTGTTTTCGCGGCGCGGATAACAAGCTCTCGCCGCGACCAAGCTCTGCAACAAAAAGCCCTGGCGGAAACGCCAGGGCTTTTTGCGTTTGCGAGGCGCTGGTGCGTCTGCCGTTCTCAGCCGGTGACAGCTCCACGCGCCTTCAGCGCCGCTAAAACCTTGGCATGCGGCAAAGCAGGCGTGCGGTTGCCGTCGCGTCCGGTCATGTCGCTGTTGGCGAGGAGCGCGTTGAGCACAGCCTCCTCCGTCGCCTGCACGACAGCGGCATAGAAATCGTCCATGCGTCCCCATGGGATGAAATTGATGTGGCTGTAGCTGTCTTCGCTGGCTGGACCTTTGGGAAAGCGGCCGTTGAGCGCATCGCGATTAGCGGTTGAGAAGCCGAGAAATATATCGCCGGAGAAATGCGAGCCGGTGGTGCCGGTCCGCGCCAGGCCGAGCGGCGCGCGCCTGGCCAGCGCCTTGCATTGGCCGGGCAGAAGTGGCGCGTTGGTGGCGACGATGCCGATGCAGGAGCCGGCACCCGTCGGGCCGCCCCGGAAATACGACTCCATCGGATTGTCGTCCGCCAGCTGATCGCCGAGTGGCACGCCGGCGATGGTGAGTTCGCGACGCGAACCGAAATTGGCCTGCAGGAAGACGCCGACCGTGTAGGAGCGATGGCCGTAGTCGACGATCCGCGAGGCGGTGCCGGAGCCGCCCTTGAAGGCGTAGCAATTCATGCCCGTGCCGCCGCCGACCGAGCCTTCCTCGATACGCCCGCTGGTCGCATTGTCGATCGCGGCGATGGCGTGGTCGACCGTGACATGCGAGCCATTGATGTCGTTGAGATAGCCGTCCCAGGTTTCGGCCACCACCGGGAGCAGCCACTGGTTAGCGACTTCGGGCTTATGGCGCGCCACCCAGTCGATGACGCCACGATGGCAGGGGCCGACCGCATGGGTGTTGGTGATCAGGATCGGCAGGCTGATGCTGCCGGCCTCCTCGATCCACGATGCGCCGGTCATCTCGCCATTGCCGTTGAAAGAATGATAGCCGGCGGCACAGGCGACACCGACGCCGTCATGGCCGAACGGCAAAATGGCCGTCACGCCGGTGCGCACCGGTCCTTGTCCATTGAGCTTGCCTTCGCCCTTGATGATCGTGGAGTAGCCGACCAGGACACCGTCGACATCGGTGATGGCATTGGCGGGGCCGGGCGTGCCTTGCAAGGGAATGGCGAGCGCGCGGGCTCGCTCCTTGCCGGCTGGCGTGGTGGTGTGGGTCGGCAATTGGTCCATGCTTGGGGGTTCGCTCCGTTGATGTAAGCCGGCTCAGCGAAGGCTGCAGCCGGTCGCAAGCTCGGCGTAGCTGGTCAGGATTGCCAGTGCTGACGATTGATCGACCGCGGGCACAACGTTGACGAGATGCAGCCCCAGCCCGTCCTCGAGCACCACCAGGCTGCGCGCGATCGTCTCACTGGTCGCCTGCAGCTTGAAGATGCCGGTGGCCGCGCCCGCTTCCAGGATGCCGACATAGATCGACACCTGCCGCTCGAACAAGGTGATGTGGCGGGCCGCATAGCTCGCATCCGAGCGCGAATAGGCGCCGAGCTCGAGCAGCAGGCGGCAGAGCTGGTCGTTCGCGTCGGTCGGCAGCCCGCTCTCGATCATCGTTTTCAGCCGCAGCCGCGGATCGGCGATCTCGGCGACCGACGCCGCGCGTAGCGTGCAGAACCGCTCGACGGCCTTGCGCTGCACATCGTCCAGCAGGTCCTTGAGGCCGGGATAGTAGTAGAGCAGGGCGCTCGAACTCATCCCTGCCTCATTGGCTACGTCGCGCAGCGTGACGCCGGCAAGGCCGCGCCTTGCGATCATCGATTCTGCAGCCGCGACGAGGGTGAGGCGGCGATCGGTCTGGGTTTTGGGTCGTCCCATTTCTGTTTCCTGAATTTGATTCAGTTTAAAACTGGCATGAAAAATTTTGCAAGCACCATTGCTCCATATTTGTTGACGATATCTGACTCCATCGATAGGTTCCGCAGCGGAGGATAATTTTTATCTTATTAAAAAAAAGGGGAGGACGATGTCTACAAACGAAGCAACAACAGGGGCGGTCGACAAGGCCGCGCCAACCGCCAAGGGACTGGACCGGGCGCTCAACGCGCTGGGCACGCTGATGATCGTGCTGTCGGCCGTGACGCCGGCATCCTCGGTGTTCATCATCGTGCCGGGTGTCATCGCGCTCGCCGGCACCGGCTCATTCCTCAGTTTCGTCGTTGCCGCGGTCATCGGGCTGTTCATGGCCTTTGTCTACGCCGAGCTGTCGTCGGCCTACCCGATGGCCGGCGGCGAATACACCATGATCGGCCGCACGCTTGGCCGCTTCTGGGGCTTTGTCACGCTGGTGCTGGTGTTCGTCTCGATCGTGCTGATCGTCGCCGTCATCGCGCTCGGCGTCGGCACCTATCTCGGCGTGCTCATTCCCAACCTCAGCCCGCAATGGGTCGGCGTGGTGACGATCGCGCTGGCCGGCACGGTCGCGGCCATGCGCATCAAGCTCAACGCCTTCGTCACCGGCATCTTCCTCGGCATCGAGATGCTGGCGCTGCTGATCCTGACCGGCCTCGGCTTCGCTCATGTCGAGCGGCCGCTGTCGAGCTTGTTCACCTCGCCGCAATTGCTCGATGCCACCAACACGCTGGTGCCGGCGTCGGCCGGAATCATCCTTGCGGCCACCGCCGTTTCGCTCTTTGCCTACAATGGCTATGGCGCGGCTGCCTATTTCGGCGAGGAGACGCAGGACGCCAAACGCAACATCGGCAAGGTGGTGGTGTGGGCGCTGTTGATCACCGTCGCCGCGGAGCTCATTCCGCTGACCGCCGTGCTGCTCGGCTCACCGGATCTTCCGGGCCTGCTCGCCGCACCGCAGAAAATAGAATATTTCCTCGAGGCGCGTGGCGGCCATGCGTTGACGGTGCTGATCAGCCTTGCCATCGCCGTCGCCATCTTCAACGCGGTCATCGCCATCATCCTGCAGGCGGCGCGGCTGCTGTTCAGCTCCGGCCGCGACAAGACCTGGTTCGGTCCGATCAACGCCGCCGTCGCCTCTGTCCATGGCAGCTACGCGTCACCGTGGATCGCCACCATCGTCGTGTCGGTGCTGGCGGCAGTCGCCTGCTTCATCGACATCAACCTGTTGCTGGTGGTCAGCGGAACGTCGCTGGTGGTGATCTACGCGCTTCTGTGCGTGGCGGTGTTTGCCGGCCGCCGCAACGGCAGCACGGCAGGCGGGCACTACCGCATGCCACTGTTTCCGGTGCCGGCCATCCTGGCCTTCGTGGCGCTGGTCTATGTCGCCTACCAGAACCTGCTCGACGCAGCCTTCGGCCGCCCGAGTCTGATCGCGACGCTGCTGATCATGGCCGTGGCGGCGATCTACTATGTGCTGGTGCTGGCCAGGCGAACGGACTGGAACCTGCACGGCCCAGACGAACTTGCCGGATAGGCGTCACCCTCCGACTCTTGTCCCTGCAAGAACCCCGGCTTCGGTCGGGGTTCTCTTTGCCGGACCTGGCCGGCGGAGCGAATACCCCCAAAAAAAGTCAGGCTGAAAAGGATCGAACAAATTCACCGGACGGGGAGGCTTTTGACGGACACCCGTCGGCGCCACTGGTGTCGTCCGTTTCCGAGTTCGTCGAAAAAGCCCGGAAAACGGCCTGTTCCGGCTCATCCGTACACCAATGATCCTGTCTATAAGCCTCTGTTCATACATCGAAATTGGCGATTCATGCCTTCGTCCGGCGGCGTTGACAGATCACGCTGCGGCATGCGTATTCACCGCATGGGGTTACGCCAAAGCGATGCTGTTCGAACGGGGCGGGGTTTCTTGAACGACGGCATTGGCGGGGGCGCCGGACGAGCGGGCATTGCAGCCTGAGGCAGTGTACCGCTCGCTCCTGGCGTTTTGTTGCGCTGGAAATGGCTGCTCGTTAGCCTTCATTTGGATTTTCTGCCGGGGCACTGGTCCAGGCAAGTCCGACCATCAAACAATCATTAAAAACCAAAAGAGCTCGCCACGCTGTTGGCTGGCCACGCGGTTCATCGCGGAGCGTCGAGACAGCAAAAAGCCCTTGAAGGGGAAAACCTTCAAGGGCTTTTCGACTATCCCAACGGAATCTTAGACTGAGTAGTACATGTCGTATTCGACCGGATGCGGGGTCATTTCGAAGCGCATCACTTCGGCCATCTTCAGCTCGATATAGCTGTCGATCTGGTCGTCGTCGAAGACGCCGCCGGCCTTCAGGAAGCCGCGGTCCTTGTCGAGGCTCTGCAGGGCTTCACGCAGTGAGCCGCAGACGGTCGGAATCTTCTTCAGCTCCTTCGGCGGCAGGTCGTAGAGATCCTTGTCCATCGGCTGGCCGGGATGGATCTTGTTCTTGATGCCGTCGAGGCCGGCCATCAGCATGGCGGCGAAGGCGAGGTAGGGGTTCGCGCCCGGATCGGGGAAGCGGACCTCGACGCGCTTGGCCTTCGGAGACGAGCCGAACGGAATGCGGCAGGAGGCCGAGCGGTTGCGCGCCGAATAGGCGAGCAGCACCGGCGCTTCGTAGCCGGGCACCAGACGCTTGTAGGAGTTGGTCAGCGGGTTGGTGAAGGCGTTGATCGCCTTGGCGTGCTTGATGATGCCGCCGATGTAGAACAGGCAGGTTTCCGACAGGCCGGCATATTCATTGCCGGCGAAGGTCGGCTTGCCGCCCTTCCAGATCGACTGGTGGACGTGCATGCCCGAGCCGTTGTCGCCGAAGATCGGCTTCGGCATGAAGGTGGCCGTCTTGCCGTAGGCGTTGGCGACCTGGTGCACGACATACTTGTAGATCAGCATCTTGTCGGCGTTGCGGACCAGCGTGTCGAACTTGATGCCGAGTTCATGCTGGGCGGCGGCGACCTCGTGGTGATGCTTTTCGACGCGCACGCCCATTTCGGCGAGCACGGTCAGCATCTCGGAGCGCATGTCCTGCGCGCTGTCGATCGGCGGCACCGGGAAATAGCCGCCCTTGACGCGCGGACGGTGGCCGAGATTGCCGGTCTCGTAGTCGGTGTCGTCGTTCGACGGCAGTTCGGTGGAGTCCAGCTTGAACCCGGTGTTGTAGGGATCGGCCTTGTACTTGACGTCGTCGAACACGAAGAACTCGGCTTCCGGGCCGACATAGATGGTGTCGCCGATGCCTTCCGCCTTCATATAGGCCTCGGCCTTCTTGGCCGTGCCGCGCGGGTCGCGGTTGTAGGATTCGCCCGAGACCGGATCAAGAATGTCGCACAGGATGACCATGGTCGACTGGGCGAAGAACGGGTCCATATGGACGGTGTCCGGATCGGGCATCAGCACCATGTCGGACTCGTTGATGGCCTTCCAGCCGGCAATCGAGGAGCCGTCGAACATGACGCCATCGGCAAACATGTCTTCCTCGACCTCGACGACATCCATCGTTACGTGCTGCAGCTTGCCCTTCGGGTCGGTGAAGCGCAGGTCGACGAATTTCACGTCGTTGTCCTTGATCTGCTTCATGATGTCTTTGGCTGTCGTCATGTCATGTATCCCTGTTTGATGACGTTTTTTGATGGATGACGTTTCTTGGAGGATGGTCGCGTCAGACGGCGTCCATTCCGGTTTCGCCGGTGCGGATGCGCACGACTTCCTCGATATTGGAGACGAAGATCTTGCCGTCGCCGATACGGCCGGTCTGGGCCGCCTTGCGGATGGCCTCGATCGCGCCTTCGACCGCATCGTCGCCGAGGACAACTTCGATCTTCACCTTGGGCAGGAAATCGACGACATATTCGGCGCCACGGTAGAGTTCGGTATGGCCCTTCTGGCGGCCGAAGCCCTTGGCCTCGGTCACGGTGATGCCTTGCAGTCCGGCCTCCTGAAGCGCTTCCTTCACTTCGTCCAGCTTGAATGGCTTGATGATCGCTTCGATCTTTTTCATGTAAAAAGTGGCCTCCACTGCCAAAAAAACGGGTTGTGAGCCCCCGCTTGCGCCTCCATCAAGCACGAACTGTGCCAGATAGCTGGATTCGAAGCGGTTTCATACGATTTCCAAGTCACGTCGCGCCGAGATGCAAATTCACGTCATTCGATGCATCGGATGCGGCATGAGCTGCCGAAGCCTACACAGTGCCAGCACTTGCGTCCGCATAATAATTGGGCAGATCGCCCATTGAATGTGCATCTTCGCGCGTTGATACCCTCCTGGCGACATGGCCCCAGCTGATGATGAACTCCTCTTGTTTGCTTCGGCCCGAAAACTGGACAATGCTTGATCGAATGCGGATGGGCAATCCATGAGCGATGAACTTCTTACCTCCGCCGAAATGGGCGAGGCAGACCGGCTGGCGATTGCCGCCGGCCCGGTCGATGGTATCGGCCTGATGCGCCGCGCCGGCGAAGCGGTCGCGGCCGAGATTCTCAGGCATTATCCCTCAGCGACACATGTCCACGTGCTGTGTGGTCCCGGCAACAATGGCGGCGACGGCTATGTCGTCGCCCGCATCCTGGCTGGCAGCGGCGTCGCCACCACGGTCTGGACGTCCGGTGCGCCGAGGCCGCAAAGCGACGCGGCACTCGCCGCGGCGGAGTGCCCGATCGCGCCCCGGCCGCTGTCCGGCTTTGTAGCCGAGCCCGGCTCGATCGTGGTCGATGCGCTTTACGGGGCCGGGCTGTCCAAGCCACTGTCCGGCGATGCCGCCAGGGCGGTCGGCATCGCCACCGATAGGCGTTTGCCAGTTGTCGCGGTTGATCTGCCCTCGGGCGTTTCCGGCGACAGCGGCAAAGTATTGGGCGTGGCATTTACCGCTATCACCACAGTGACCTTTGCGCGCAAGAAGCCCGGCCATCTGCTGCTGCCGGGCCGGGAGCGATGCGGCGAGATCGTGCTGGCCGATATCGGCATCGGCGACGACATCATTGCACAGCTCCAGCCCAGGGCGTTCGAGAACAGGCCGGCGCATTGGCTGCGCGATTTTCCGATTCCGGCAGTCGACGCGCACAAATACAAGCGCGGCCATGTCGGCGTCTTTTCCGGCGGGCCGAGCGCCACCGGTGCGGCGCGGCTGTCGGCGCTTGCCGCGGCCCGAAGCGGGGCAGGGGCGGTGACCGTGCTGTCGCCCGGCAACGCCATGCAGGTCAATGCCGCCCATCTGACCTCGATCATGCTGCGCAAGACGGATGACGTGTCAGACATCAGGGAGTTTGTCGGCGAGCGCCGGCCTTCGGCCTTCGTTCTTGGCCCCGGCTTTGGCGTCGGGGAGAGAACGCGGACCTTTGGACTTGCGCTCCTCGCCTCCGGCCAACCGCAGGGTGCTTCCGCACAGGTCGATGGCCTCGTATTCGACGCCGACGCGATCACCGCGTTTCGCGAGGCGCCGGAAATCTTGTTCGAAGCAGCGCGCGGGCCGCATGCGCCGGCCCTGGTGATGACGCCGCATGAGGGTGAGTTCGCCAGGCTGTTTCCCGACATCGCTGCTGACGATACTCCGTCCAAGCTGGACAAGGCGCGCGCGGCGGCCGCACGTGCCAATACAGTTATCGTCTACAAGGGCGCCGACACGGTGATCGCCGCTCCCGACGGCAGGGCGGCGATCAATACCAATGGCGCGGCCTGGCTTGCCACTGCCGGATCAGGAGACGTGCTGTCAGGCATCACCGCCGGGCTGCTGGCGCAAGCCATGCCGGCGTTCGAAGCAGCGTGTGCGGCGGTGTGGATCCATGCCGAGACCGGCAGCCGGTTCGGTCCTGGGCTGATCGCCGAGGATCTGCCGCTGGCGCTGGTGTCGGTGCTGCGCGAACTGGTCGAAGCACGTTGCAAGGTGCTCGTCGAATGAAGCGTTTCGCGCTCGCCATTGCGACCGTCATCGCGCTGTTCGCATCGCATGGCGTGCGCGCCGAGCAGCCGGTGACCATCGTCGACGATCCGGCAGTCCTCGCCGCCCTCGATGCCAAGGGTTTTGGCTTCGCCGGCATTTTCGGCGCCGATGGCGCCGGCGACCTGAAGGCGCTCTATGACAAGGTGCCGGCCTATCATGCGATCGTCGATACGGTGGCATCAGACATCGCCACGCTGCGGGCCGAGATGAAGGCCGGCGGGCGCACGCTCTATGAGGTGACCGACGGCAATGTCGGCCGCATCATGGATATGCGCTGGCTGAAGACCGAGGCAGCGCGCTTCCGTCTGGTCGGCGTCGTCAATCGGCTCGACCGGCGCGATTTCGCTGCCTTGGAAGGCGACAAGAGCTGCGGCGAGGTGCGTTTCATCTATCGCCTGGCCTATAGTTTCAAGAAGGACGACAAGCTCCTGGCCTCGCGGCTGCCGTTCAACTTCAACGCGGTCTACAGTGCGGCACCCGATGCCGATGGTGGTTGTGTCGGTGTTGCAGGACGCTGGACGCCGCAACTCAATGAGCACGTCGACGCCGGCTGGCTGAGCGGCGGGCCGCTGGAACCGGCCGAGTTGACCTTCAAGCAGCTCGAACTCAATGCACAAATTGTGCGCTTTCCCTCGGGCCAGGAGACCGAGTTCGGCGGGCAGGCCGCCTATCTCATGCGGATATTCGGCATCGATGGCGCTACCGTCAGCGAGAAGCCGCTCGAGAACACGCCGGACATTGGGCGACTTTCGATAGACGCGGCGTTGAAGAAAAAGCTCGCCGACTATGTCAATGCCAATGTCGCGTCGGTCGATCTCGGCGTCTACGAACTCCCCGACGCATTCCTGGCAAAAAAGATCATCTCGTGGTCGACCTTCGGCAGTGCACGGCAGGCCAACCATCCGTTTACGCAAATATTCCAACCCAAGGAACTCGGATCGCTCGATTATTCCTCGATGAAGCTGGTGCGCACGCCGGAGGCGCTGGTCGAGCGGCTGGACAATGGCGCTTGTCAGGGCTGCCATCAGGCGGGTTCCACGGCCGGCTTCCACTTCATCGGCCTCGACGACAAAACGACGTCGCCACTCAACCGCATCGAGGTCGGCATCTCGCCGCATCTCCATGCCGAGATTCCCCGGCGCCAGGCCTGGCTGCGCGCAACGCAACAAGGCAAGGAGCCGAACCGCTACCGGCCGCTGTCCTTCGCACCGCCAGCCACCTGGACCGATACCGGCGACGTCGACTACGCGCCGGCGGAAATGGCGATGCCGTGCCTGATGCCGGAGGACGCTAAGCGTTTCGGCGCGACTTGGGCATGCGGCGGCGGCACGGTCTGCACGCCGCTGGCAACCGCGTCAGGCGTGCGCACCACTCTGGCGCAATGTCTGTTGCCCAAGGACGGCCCAAAAATGTTCTCCGGCCATCCCTGCCTGACCGGGTCGATTGCCAGCAACCAGTCGCAGCCCTTTAATGACCGCTACACGATATCAGGCCAGTTCGCAGCCTTCGCGCCGGGGATTTCGCGGACCGCCTACACCTGCCGGCCACCGAAGATCGGCGTGCCGGCCGGCATCGCTTGCCGCGCCTGTGACGACAAGGACCGCAGCTTTGCCGCCTTCAAGAAGGGCAAGCCGATGCCGAATGAAATCTGCGGGCTGGTCGGCGGCAAGAAATTCGACACTTGCGTGGCGACCAACAATTTCGACCAGTGCCTCGGCGGCGCGGTCAATCGCGGCAACCGGCCGGCCTGCTCGGCCGATCATTTCTGCCGCGAGGACTATATGTGCCAGTCGCTGCCGCCGGACACGCCGGGTGCTGCTAAAGTGAAAGGCATCGGCTTCTGCTCGCCGACCTATTTCATCTTCCAGATGCGTATCGACAACCACGCAACACCCTGGGCGAGCGCGACCAGCGTGCCCAGGGACGCGGGGTTCGGCGCGGCCGAGGCGGAGTAGGGGTTCGATTGTCCTGCGCGGCACTTGATACCCAAGTGTCCTGAGGTTCTCTGAACAGGGCCTTTGCCAACCCACCGATTGTTCGGCCACAATCTACCGTCGCTCCAACGGTCACGTGGACTTGGGTGGGTAGCACTTCAACTCGGTATTTGGCTTAGTCGTTTCAGTAAATTCATGGAACCTGCACCTCGATAGCGTCAACGATAGCTATTCCCTCGAAGAGGATTTCGGGCTCTTTCTGATCACGGGCCTTGCCGGCCCAGTACTCGGAAGCCCGATGTAGGCTCACGGAATAAGGTTCACTGTCCTTCATCAGAAGAGCAGCATCCGTTCGGAATACCTTGCCTGTTGCCCGAAGGCTGAAGATCGTAGCGGGTCCGCCCAAGATCTTAGACCACTCCAAAGCTTGGCCCAGTGTGTCGGTTGTCCAGAGGGACTTCATCCTTGAAGGTGCGTCAGCAGCTTCCTTCATACGCACAATTTCCATCAACAGTTCACGGCTTAGGTTCTTGAAATGATTGGCGGTATCCCAAGCCATCTTTGGTAGGGCCGCTGTAGCAAATTCTCCCTTTTGGATTCGAAACAGCAACTCGACGGCTGGCACCATTTGCTGCTTTCCGTTGATTGGAACGCTAAAAGCCACTGGCCGTTCGAAGGAACCGAAGAATGAATTGTGAGCAGGCCCGGCTTCAATGATTGATCCTACGGTCATAGCCGGACGCTCGTTGTAGGTCAGAGCCGTGCGCGCAACGTGGAATAATTCGACATCCACAACACGTTCCAGCATTTTCGCGCCTCAGCCAGGACCGCTGTTTATCATACGCCAATATTCGTTGATCTCGGTTTCAAACCAGCCTGAGGCTTCGGTGTCCGTCCCGACATTCGATCGGAAGTTCAGGTAGTGTGAAAAATGCTTTCCCTCTAGCCAGGTCTTGAAGGTGCCAAAATTGGGATAGTGCCCGGCCTTCTTCTGGTAGCCGGTTTCGCGCATCCACTCGAGCGCCAGACGCTCGATTGCTTCCTTCGCATCTGCTTTCTTGTGCATCATCGATCCGACCGGAGAAGCTGGCGGCCAACTGCGGTAATGACAGGTCCACCTAGCATTTGCTTAGCAACGCCCAGGTTGATGAGGTGCTCCAGATCCTTGGCGTCAACACTCAGGGCCATTCCACCTCTCTCCATCACTTTGAGAGCTTCGAGCTGTGAACTCGTAAGATTACTTTTGGTCAATCCCACCAGCCATCTCCTCCAGCTTCGGGCCACCCACCGCATCCAGTTTAGCCTCGAGTTCCGTCAGGAGCGGGTCCAACACCTCAACAACTTGCTGAGGGCCCTCCAAGAGTTCGGGAAGGTTGGGCCGAACATATCGCAGTAGAGAGTCGTTCAGGATAGGATAGCTTCCACGAAGAGCTTTCGCCAGAATTTCTGATGAGAACTCTACGATGCGCGCGCCCGAATACATGTCCCCGCCACCGCCGACATCGAACCGAAGCCCGTTTGCAATACGAACGTCCTTGGGAATATCCCAATATCTTGTACGAGCGATTTCCGTTCGATCAAATAAGTTACGAAGACGCACCGCATTGATCGCCTCTTTCGAGGACTCCGCCAGAGAAGCGAGTGATGTTACCTGCACATTTGTTAAGTTCGCAGCCTCAACTGCCCCGCTCTGGAATCCTTTTTCGCAAAGGATGATCCCTCGGTCAGCGCCGCATTCTGCAACGATCTGTCTCAAGCCCATGACGTGCAGCTTTGTGACAGGAGTGCTCCAGTGCTTGCACTCGACAAGCCACTTTATCTCAAATCCTCCTATGTCGATCGTTACAAACACGTCAATATCGTGTGGTGTTCTTACACCTTGAAGCCTGACGTCCGTGGCTGCCCTCAACCCAAGTGATCGGAAGAACTCGGCGGCCTCTTCCTGGTATTGCCTCCAGTCGGGAACCATGGCGCGTCTTCCCGTTAAATTGCTTGCATCCAGTTAGAGGCGGTAACCCTCGGGGTAGTCAAGCCAATGGGCAACGCCTCTTGGCATCAGGCTTCGCGTCTCTTGGACAGTAAAACACTACAGCGGAATGTTGTCGTGCTTCTTCCAGGGGTTCTGCATATCCTTGTTGCGCAGCATTCTGAGCGCGCGCGCAATACGGCGGCGGGTCGAGTGCGGCATGATCACCTCATCGACATAACCGCGTTCGGCGGCGACGAAGGGCGACAGGAAGCGATCCTCGTAGGTCTTTGTATGGGCTGCGATCTTTTCGGCGTCACCAATGTCCTTGCGGTAGATGATCTCGACCGCGCCTCTGGCGCCCATGACCGCGATCTGCGCCGTCGGCCAGGCATAATTCATGTCGCCGCGCAGATGTTTCGACGCCATCACGTCATAGGCGCCGCCATAGGCTTTGCGGGTGATGACGGTGATCTTCGGCACGGTCGCTTCGGCATAGGCGAAAAGCAGCTTGGCGCCATGCTTGATCAGCCCGCCATATTCCTGCGCGGTGCCGGGCAGGAAGCCCGGCACATCGACGAAGGTGACGATCGGGATCGAGAAACAATCGCAAAAACGCACGAAGCGCGCCGCCTTGCGGCTGGCATCGGAATCGAGCACGCCGGCCAGCACCATCGGCTGGTTGGCGACGAAGCCGACCGTGCGGCCTTCGACGCGTCCGAAGCCGGTGACGATGTTCTTGGCGAAGCTCTGCTGGATTTCGAAGAAGTCACCTTCATCGGCGACCTTCAGGATCAGCTCCTTGATGTCGTAGGGCTTGTTGGCGTTGTCGGGGATCAGCCGGTCGAGCGACAAATCATGGTCGGTGACCGACTGGTAGCATTCGATCTCGGGAATGTCAGATGTGTTCGACGCAGGCAGCAGATCGACCAGCCGGCGCATCTGCAAAAGCGCCTCGACGTCATTGTCATAGGCGCCGTCGGCGATCGAGGATTTCGTCGTGTGCACCGAGGCGCCACCGAGGCTTTCTGCGGTCACCGTCTCGTTGGTGACAGTCTTCACCACATCCGGGCCGGTGACGAACATGTAGGAGGTGTCGCGCACCATGAAGATGAAGTCGGTCATGGCGGGCGAATAGACGTCGCCGCCGGCGCACGGGCCCATGATCACCGAAATCTGCGGAATGACGCCGGAGGCCAGCACATTGCGCTGGAAGATCTCGGCATAGCCGCCAAGGGCGGCCACGCCCTCCTGGATGCGCGCGCCACCGGCATCATAGAGCCCGATGATCGGCGCGCGGTTGCGCAGCGCCATCTCCTGCACCTTGATGACCTTTTCGGCATGGGCTTCCGACAGCGACCCGCCGAACACAGTGAAATCCTTGGCGAAAAGGTAGACCGGGCGACCGTTGACCGTGCCCCAGCCGGTGACGACACCGTCGCCGGCGATCTTCGTCTTCTCCATGCCGAAATCGGTCGAGCGATGCTCGACATACATGTCGAATTCCTCGAACGAACCCTCGTCGAGAAACACCTCGATGCGCTCTCGCGCCGTGAGTTTGCCCTTCTTGTGCTGGGCATCGATGCGCGCCTGCCCGCCACCCATGCGGGCGATCTCACGCCGGCGCTCGAGTTCCTTCAGCACGTCCTTCATCGCTCGGTCCCCAGTGGAAGCTGCTTTGTGGTAATGATGCCCGCCAGGGAGCGCAAGCGTTGGCTTTTGACCGGTTTTTGCTGCACTGCAACATGACACCCCTTGCATTCCGAGGCGAACTCAGCCATATGCAGCCCATAGGCGCTTGGGCCGGGAGATTCCGGCCTTCTCGACAAATGAGACTGGTTGCGTCTGTTTTCCCTCTTTCCGGCAAATCGGTAAGGCGGCGAAAAAGCCCCGTGGCATGATGCCTGCGGGCACGACAGCGCAGCCGAGTGGACGATACCGTCCGCCCGCCTTGTCGTTCCATATCAAATTTTTCGACGGCAGGTTGCGCCCTGCCGCCATTGATGTTTGCGGCCATAGAGCCGCGTGAAAGAAGATTATTTTGACCAACGAAAACACATTGCCCGGCAACGACACCGCGGAACTCACCGGTTTCGCAGCGCTGGGAATTACGGGTGCGCTGCTCAAGGCCACCCACAATGCCGGCTTCACCGAGCCGAAGCCGATCCAGATGCAGGCCATCCCGCCGCAGCTGGAAGGCCGTGACATTTTCGGCATCGCGCAGACGGGCTCCGGCAAGACCGCGGCCTTTGCGCTGCCGATCCTGTCGAAGATCATCGCGCTCGGCACCAAGCGCCGTGCCAAGACGGCCCGTGCGCTCATCCTGGCGCCGACGCGCGAACTTGCCGTGCAGATCGAAGACACCATCAAGATCCTCGCAAAAGGCCAGCATGTCTCCACCGCACTGGTGCTGGGCGGCGTCTCGCGCTTCAGCCAGGTGAAGAAGGTTGCTCCTGGCGTCGACATCCTGATTGCAACGCCCGGCCGTTTGACCGACCTGGTGCGCGAGGGCGACCTCATCCTCTCCGACACCAAATGGCTGGTTCTGGACGAGGGCGACCGTATGCTCGACATGGGCTTCATCAACGACGTCAAGCGCATCGCCAAGGCGACCGCGCCCGACCGCCAGACGGCGCTGTTCTCGGCCACCATGCCGGACGAGATCGCCGAACTGGCCAAGGGTCTCTTGAAGAACCCCGTCCGCATCGAAGTCTCGCCGCAAAGCACCGCGGCGGCCGAGATCGTGCAGGGTGTCGTCTTCGCCCGCACCAAGCAGAAGCGTCAGGTTCTGTCGACCATGCTCGCCGATGAGGCGATGAAGTCCGTCATCATCTTTTCGCGCACCAAGCATGGCGCCGACCGGGTGACCAAGGACCTCGAACGCGATGGTTTCAAGGCCGCCGTCATCCATGGCAACAAGTCGCAGAACGCCCGTCAGAAGGCGCTCAACGATTTCCGTGAGGGATCGGTGCGCATTCTCGTCGCGACCGACATCGCGGCGCGCGGCATCGACGTGCCCGGCATCAGCCATGTCGTGAATTTCGACCTGCCGGACGAGGCCGAAAGCTATGTCCACCGCATCGGCCGCACCGGCCGCAACGGCATGGACGGCATCGCGATCACGCTTTGCGATCCTTCGGAAAACAGCAAGCTGCGCCAGGTCGAGCGCATCATCCGCACCAAGCTGCCGATCGTTGCCGACCATCTCGGCAGCCCCGATCCGCAGCGCAATCCGGCTGAAAAGAACGAGCGCTTCGAGCCCGCCAATGATCGCAACGACCGCAATGGCCGCCGCGACGGCAGGCGGCCGGGCGGCGAGAACAAGGGCAACGGCTTTGGCAAGAAGCGCTTCGGCGACAAGCCGGCCTTCGCCGGTGAGCGCAAGCCGGAAGGCGCCAAGCCTTTCAAGGGCAACAACAAACGCCGCTTCGGCGGCAAGCGTCCGGCGGCGCGCGCTGCCTAAACGAAGCGTCGTGACGATTGGCCAAGCCTTGGCGCCTGGCTGGTTGCCTGACCGATAGAGAAAGGGCGGTTGAAGCGATGCTTCAGCCGCCCTTTTTGTCTCCGAACCTTACTTCGCGACCGCCTCGACCCAGACGGCAATCCGTTGCGCCAGGAAGGCCGTGGTCGACGGCGACAGCGCGTCGCCTGCGATGACGTGATTGTCGGGATCGCCAGTGCTTTCGATCGGGACCAGCTCATGCGCGCCACCCCAGCGCCCGGCGATCTCACGCGTGCGGTCCGGCCGCACCACGTTGTCCATATCCGAGAAGATGAACAAAGCCGGGATATCAGCCTTCTCCACCGGCGCGCCATAGGCAAGTTCCGTCAGCGCCTGCATCGGCAGCGTCGCGGCAACCGGATATTTGGTGGTCCAGAATTTCTCGTGCAGCGCGTTGCGCGCCACGAAACTGCGCTCCTTGCCGATCACCAGTTCGGCAATCTGCTTGCCCCACGGCATGGTCAGGAGCTCGGCGCCGGATGCCTTGACGCCGAAATTGGGCGAGATGAACGCAATCGCCGCCACCCCATCCGATGCACCGGGCTGTGTTGCCGCCCATGCCGCCAGCGAGCCGCCGGTCGAGGTCGAGATGACGATCACCTTGTCGCCGATCGCCCGGCCGATGGCGAGCGCTTCCTCATAGTCGTTGATCCAGGCATTGATGCTGCCTTGCGCCATTGCCGCGCCGTCCTGCCCGTGACCGGTGAGGCGGGTGTAGAAGAGGTTGGCGTCGAGCTGGTCGGCCACGTCGTCGGGCAGGGGGCGGACCTCGCCCTTCGAAGCCGAGAAGCCGTGGATATAGACGATCGACAGCGGCGTCTTGGCATGCACCATCGGGTTGGCCCAGACGATCTCCTTCTCCAGCCCGTCGCGGATACCGGGCACGGCGGCTTCCACCTTTGCCACATAGGCCTGCGGATCGTCACCGATGACGGAAGGATCGAAGCGGATCGTGGCGTCTACGGGAACGCGTGGGCCGAAGACGAAAGCCAGAGCAAGAACGGCGATCAGGCCCAGCACAGCAAGCACGATCCGTCGCCCCATTGCAGACTCCACGCAACAACAACAAACCTATGGTGGTGGCCATGACCAGGCAACGGCCGTCCGGGCAACCACACCACCAATCCTGTGGGCATCCTATATGTTGGGCGGCTTGCGCTCGTAATGCAGCGGCCTTGCCTTCCAGCTGGTCGTCAAGATGATCACCCACCGGGTGATCGGCCTGGGCAACAAAGCGAGAAACTTCAGCGGCCAGCTCGTGCGGTATGGAAAGGTGACTTCGAAGCCACCGGACTTAATTGCCTTCACCATGCGGCGCGTCGCCCGGCTGACCGGCATCAGGCCCGGCATCGGCAGCATGTTCTTTTCGGTCAGCGGCGTGTCGACAAAACCGGGGTTTATCACCTGGACGCGGATGTTCATCTTGTCGAAGTCATATTTCAGCGACTCGGCCAAGATGTTGATCGCCGCCTTGGTGCCGCCATAGGCGGCCGTGGTCGGCCAGCCGAAATAGGCGGTGACCGATCCGACGAGCACGACATGGCCGCGCGATCGCACGCGCATATGCTCCACAACCGGCACCAGCCCGTTGATGATGCCGAAATAGTTGACCTCGAAGGACTTGCGAAAGTCGCTGACGACGAGAGCCTCCCCCGGTGTCGAAATGTAGTTCCCCGCATTGAAGACCGCGAGCACGATCGGGCCGAGCTCCTTCTCGATCGCGGCGACCGTTCTTGCCATGCGCGGTTCGTCGGTGACATCGCAGGGAAAAGCCTTGACGCTGCCCGGCATCTGCGCGGTCTCGACGATGAGCGTGTCGATCGGATCGTCGTCCAGTGCCGTTACCGCCACCGCATAGCCCTGGGATGCCAGATCCCTGGCCAGCGAGCGGCCAATGCCGCTCGAGCCGCCCGTGACCCAGGCGACGCCGTGTTTCGGATCGGCCCGATAGAGTGTCATGCTGCGCCCTGCCGAGTTTGTTGGTGCCTTGCTCTAGCGGTCAGGAAATCGAATGAAAAGAGTGCTTTTCGACCGCAGACACAAATGAACTGTGCGATATCGAGCCCGGTCTAGATCGCAGTGCCTGAAATGCGACTGGACCAGACGAATTCTTGCCTTGAAACCGAAGCTTCGGGTTTCTAGGGTTTCGGCGCACGCACACAAGGAATCCCGAATGCCCCGTTCTGTGATCGACGCGATCGGCAACACGCCTCTGATCCGCCTCAACAAAGCTTCCGAAGAAACCGGCTGCGAGATCCTGGGCAAGGCCGAATTCATGAATCCGGGGCAGTCGGTCAAGGATCGTGCCGGCCTGTTCATCATCCGGGACGCCGAACAGCGCGGCCTGTTGAAGCCGGGCGGTGTCATCGTCGAGGGGACGGCCGGCAACACCGGCATCGGGCTGACGCTGGTCGCCAAGGCGCTCGGCTATCGCACGGTCATCGTCATTCCCGATACGCAGAGCCAGGAAAAGAAGGACACCATCCGGCTGCTCGGTGCCGAACTGATCGAGGTGCCGGCGGTGCCCTACAAGAACCCCAACAACTACGTGAAACTGTCGGGACGGCTGGCCGAACAGATGGCCAGGAGCGAGCCGAATGGTGCCATCTGGGCCAACCAGTTCGACAATGTCGCCAACCGAGATGGACATATCCGCACCACGGCCGAGGAAATCTGGGCTCAGACCGGCGGCAAGGTCGACGGTTTCGTCTCGTCGGTCGGTTCCGGCGGCACGCTGGCCGGCGTTGCTTTCGGGCTGAAAGCCAGGAGTAAGGATGTGAAGATTGCGCTCGCTGATCCGCTGGGCGCCGCGCTCTACAGTTTCTACACCAGTGGCGAGTTGAAATCCGAGGGCAGTTCGATCACCGAAGGCATCGGGCAGGGGCGCATCACCGCCAATCTCGAAGGGTTCAGACCGGACTTCTCCTTCCAGATCAAGGACGAGGACGCGCTGCCGATCGTCTTCGACCTGATCCAGGAAGAAGGCCTGTGCGTCGGCGGCTCGACCGGCATCAACATTGCCGGCGCCATCCGTCTGGCCAGGGAATTGGGTCCTGGCCACACCATCGTGACCATTCTTTGCGACTACGGCACGCGCTACCAGTCGAAGCTGTTCAACCCGGAATTCCTGCGCGAGAAGAATCTCCCGGTGCCAGGCTGGATGGAACTGCAGAGCAAGATTTCGGTGCCGTTCGAAAAGGTTGCGTGATGGCGCACAAGACGGAAGCGCTGTTTCGCGACGATGCCTATCTCAGCACGGCGGACGCGACGGTCGTTGCCGTCAATGATCGCGGCGGCATCATTTTCGATCGGACGATCTTCTACGCAACCTCGGGCGGCCAGCCAGGCGATACCGGCTATCTCGAACGCGCCGATGGCAGCCGCATCACAATTGCGGCCACCATCACGGGTGAGACCAAGGACGAGATCATCCATGTGCCGGCGCCGGAGCAGGCGGCACTGGCGGTAGGCGAGAAGATCAAACTCGCGATCGACTGGGAGCGCCGGCATCTCCTGATGCGCATGCACACGGCCTGCCACCTGCTTACAGTCGTTTGCCCATTTCCGATCACGGGTGCGGCGGTTTCCGAAGACGACAGCCGTGTCGATTTCGACATTCCGGACGCCAGTTTCACCAGGGAAGAGGTGACCGCGCGCCTGATGGATCTGGTGCGCGCCGATCATCCGATTTTCACCAGGCTGATCAGCGATGAGGAACTCGCCGCGAATCCCGGCCTGGTGAAGTCGAAGAACGTCCGGCCGCCGGTCGGCACCGGCAAGATCCGCCTTGTCTGCATCGGCGACAACGCTTCGGTGGACAGCCAGCCCTGTGGCGGCACGCATGTCAAAAGCACTGGCGAAATCGGTGAAATCCACATCGGCAAGATCGAGAAGAAGGGCCGCGAAAACCGGCGCTTCCGCATCCGCTTCGGCCCGATGCCGGCGGCCTGAGGTCAGACGGTGGTCGGCCTGCTACAATTCTTCAGGCGGTCGTGAGACACTTTACGCAAGGTGTCGGAAACTGGAAGGCGATCTCTCCACCCAGGCTTCGATCTGCTCGGTGACGAACTTCGCCGCCTGATGGTGGATGAAATGACCGGCGCCGGGCAGAGCTATCAGCGCGGTCACATTGTCGACCTCGCGGTACGTGCCATCGAAAGCGCTGACGGGAACATAGGGATCGTCGGTGCCAAACAGGACCAGGGTCGGTGCCTTGACGAGTGGCAATTGCCCCAGACTTGGCACCTTGCCGAGCGGAATGTTGGCTCTGTAATAGCCAAGCATTGCTTCCGGACTGGATCGCCGCAGCGAGTCCGTCAGCGCCTGCCTATCCTGCGGATCGGCGACCCAGGTAGCAAGGTCGTCGATGTTCAGCATCTGGGCTGCGCCGGGTACCTGGAAGCTGCGTATGTAGGCGATCATCTCGGCATTGGCCGGATCGGCAATGGCGTTGAGATGATTGCGCGGATGCGGCGTCGACAGCAGGACGAGATGGCGCACGACCTGCGGCGCGCGTATGGCCAGCCACCATGCAACGATGCCACCCCAGTCGTGGCCGACAATGGCGGCCTGGGTCAGCTTTTCCGCGGCCAGAACGGCCAGCACGTCGTTGACCAGGTTTGCCAGCACATAGTTGCCGTAGCCCTGCGGCGCATCGCTTTGCCCATAGCCCCGCAGGTCGGGCGCAATCACGCGGTAGCGGCCGCAAAGTGCTTCCAACTGCCGGCGCCAACCCATGCCGTGATCCGGAAAGCCGTGCAGAAACACAATCGGCGGGCCAGAGCCCGCCGCCGTGTAGTGCAGTTTGACGTTGCCGTTTACGGCAAACTTCGATTCAAACGCCACTTCCAGTTCAGTCAATTGCAATCCATTCGACGCCGCGGTCCGAGCTCGGCAGCCCGAACCGCTAGGTTACATCTTGACTTCGAGGCGCAGGAACGGCCCGTTGAACGTCTGGGTGCTCTTATCGGAGAGCTGGAGAAGATTGTGCCACTGCTCGACCCGATAGCCAGCAGTGAACGTGGTGTTGTCCCATGGCTTGAAAGTCACGCCACCGGAAAGGTCGACATTGGTCACCACTTCGCTGGAATGCTGGCTTTCGCTTGCATTGATGGTTTGATCGATCGGATCAGGCGGGATAGCGCCCGGATCGTGCTGCGTCGCGCTCAGGCTGATCTTGTTCGTGCGCCGGCCCCACATGGCCGAACCGGAAACCGCGCCAGTCAGACCCCATGTCTCGCCCAAGGGATAATAGACTTCTGCGCCGAGGCGAGGACCGATGCCGTAAAATTCGGACGAGCCGAGCTTGTCGGCGCTGCCGGACTTGTCCGCCGGATTATCCCGGGTAATGCCTTCGTGCAGGCTGATTTCCTCCTTGGAGTGCAGCAGCCGCAAGCCGCCGAAGAAGCGGATGTCGGCGCTTTGTGCCTGGACGTGCTTGCCGATATCGAAGTCCAACGTCTGAAAATTGTAGCTGTTTCCAAACGAAAGATTGACGTTGCCGGGGTCGCTGCCCGTTATCGGTATGTCAAAACTGGTGTCATTATCCTGCCCTGCATGAAAGGACCCGGCGAGGCGCCAGTCGACATCCGGAGAAATCGCTTTGGTCAGCGCGACCGATCCATAGAGATCGCCAAAGCCGTTGTTGCTGCCTAGTTTGTCCGTGGTGTCACCAAGCTTGTCGACGTTGGACTGATAGACCGCGCCTTCGAAGGCAATCTTGATGCGGGAATCGACCACTGCTGGATCAATTGCCTGCGCATCGGCGGCATGGGCCGCAACCACACCAACAGATGTCACCGAAGCAGCCGACGCTGCAACAGTAGCAAGAAGCTTGCTTGAAACGTGATTTCGCATTTTTCCCCGCCTGGAAACAAATCAATAGTTATTAGCCCACTCGCACATTACCGCAGCGGTACCCCGCGAGATAGCTGTTATAATAATTTGCTCGGCAGTGTTACGCGTTTGCCACAGATGGCTTTTTCTCCCCGAGAATCAAATAAGATAGCCGCGGGTTTTGTAGGCGAATGTTAGCGCGACGCCTGTGGCGTTCGGGACTGCCGGGGGGAGCATTGATGGACAATCAGGCGCAGATCGAAAGCGTTCTCAACAACCTCGTCTATGCACTTTTTGCCCAAAGCGGGCAGATGGAAACGAATGGAAGGGCTGGCAGTCTCGGCAACCTGATTGTTTTCGACAACCCGGAAGCCGTTGACACCATCGTCAAGGCGCCGGAGCTCTTCCGCAAGAATTTCTCCCTGATCTCGGCTCTCGGTTTCAGCCGCTTCAACACCAATGGCGAGGATTGGTCGGTTCGGCGCGCCATCACCCAGGATACCTACCTGGCGGCAGCCAGGCCGGCGCAGCAGCACCCGATGGCAGAGCTCTACGCCGCCGGTCTTGCCGGGAGTGACGCAACGCTGCCCTCCATCCAGCAAGCTCTGTTCGCGGCGTCGATGACGATATTTTACCGGGCTTTCGGCCTTGTTCCCGATATGGCAGCGACGCTCTTGCTGCTCGACAGGGTCCGCGACGTGCTGAGGCGCCTCCAATATTATTCCTGGGTATCGCCGACGAGCGTCGAGCGCACGAATGTCATCCAGGAAGCCCGCGCGGTTGTTGCCGATTTCACATCGCTGCTGATGGCGGACTCCCGGGCGGCCGCTGAGATGGACCGCTTCAGGGATCTGGCCTCCGACCTGGAGGACTTCTCACCGGTGGAGGAGTTCGTCATGAATTTCTTCGCTGGCGTCGAGACGACGGTGACCACCGCGCTTTGGGTGATCGATCGGCTGGGTGCCAACCTGCAGGTGCAGGAGCGTATCCATGCGGAGGTTCTCTCGGGCGAGGCACAAACGCCGTACACCGATTGCATGATCAACGAGACGATGCGCTATTTCCCGCCGATACCGTTCCTGACCCGGGAAGTCGGCGCCGATACGGTTCTCGACGGCCAGAAACTCTATGCCGGGCAACTGATCATGGTATCGATCGTCGGCGTGCACCAGAATCCAGCCTTCTGGTCAAACCCGCGTGTCTTCGACGCCAGCCGCAGGGAATTCCTCGAGAACAGCTTTGATCGACGGGCCTTTATTCCCTTCCTTACCGGACCGCGCATGTGTGGTGGCGCGCGCCTCGGCCGGCTGGAAGTCAGGGAGGCGGTCCTCGCCATTGTGCGGCAGTTCGCTTTCAGCCGGGCCGACGATGTGATCCGGTTCGACTATGCGTTGGCCTTGCGCCCGGCGCAGGGGTCTTCGGTCAGTGTTTCGAGGCGATGAGGCGCCAGCGTTAGGCGTGGTCCTGCCAGAACCGCCTGACGTAGTCCCCAAACTGACGTTTGATCATGGTCTTGAGCTCGACATCATGCGCATAGCGCATGCTTGTCGATATGGTTTTTGATTTCAATTCGAAGTCTGGGAACCAGTTGCCCATCGTGGCGGAAGCGCTTTCCTGCTGGTTTGCGATAAAGTCCTCATAGCAGACCTCCGCCACCCTGCGCCGATCAAGGGCGTTCAGGTAGTTTGTCCACCTGATCTCGCTATCGAGAATATACTGGGCGGTATCCCTGACAACCCTCTCGGTCAAAGTTGTTACTGTGGGAATTCCAGGCAGTGTCTCCTGACTGTCGAACGGCTGGCCCGTATGCAGCATCGAGAGCAGGCTTATGGTCTGATCGACCTTGTTTCTCCTGGAGAGGAAGACATAGAACGAGTTGCCGTTGTCATCGCCGATTGAACTGCGCGCGAATGGCAGGTTTTCAAAGAAGATCTTGGCGGCGAATACGCCGTTCTCCGTCCTTTTCGCCAGAAGATGGCGACCATAGGCCGGCGCCTGCTGATTGAGTTTTTCAAGGTCCATGGTGTCGTCGGCCGACCACCGTCTCATCAGCGGCAAGGCGTACTGCCACTGAAAATACTCCGTCGGCATTCCCAGGCCGAACTGCCGCAAGACCTGACAATAGGAATGCCCCGCCGTTCGCGGTGTCGTGCAGATGAGGATTTTGGCAGGGTTTTCGGTGGAGCTCTGGCGATCATGGGTCGCGGTGACATATTCGCTGTACAAATCGTCGAAATGCATTTCCGAAACCAACCCCACCACGACACGCCAGTTTTTCAGGCGGCAGACAGAAATCCCAGGATGAGCAGAGCCTGGTCCAGTGTCATCAGCGATGGCGGATCGCCCGCATCGATGTTGTCCACAAGCCACAGATCAGGCCGTGCCAGCCGCGTACGCTCGATGGCCCGCCGGTCGATGACTTGGCTATCGCGACCGTATAGCAGCAGGATGCGGGCGTCGATCTTGGCGGCGATTGGGAAGAGATCGTATTCGCGGCCGGCGAGGGCGCCGAAATTTCCCGTCGTGGCCGGGTCGTAGGCGAGCCGGAAGCCATCGGGACCGGCGGCGATCCGGTTCTCGACATAGCGGTTGAACACCGAGTCCTCGACCGGGCCCATGGCCGCTCTGGTGGCGCTTAGATAGTCCCTGGCCGCCGTGCGGGTGTCGAACGCAAGCGTACTTTCCCTGAGGACTTCGTGTCTCATCGCGTCAACCTTCGGTCCGCCGAGCATGGGGACGTCGTTGAGAATGATTCTAGCGGCCTTGGAGCGGGTCATCTGTAGAAACAGCAGCAAGATCGAGCCGCCCCACGAAGTGCCGATGAAATGGTTCTCCGTGCCGGCGAACTCGCCGAGCGCGCGCAGGCATTTGGAGTAGACATTGATGTCGTATCCCGACCCCAGATAGGCACTGCGCCCGCGCCCCAGCAAATCGGGGCAGATAACCAGGAAGCCATTGCGGCACAGGAAGGTGGCGAGGAAATCGAAGTCGGCACCATTGCCGGTGAAGCCGTGCAGGCAGAACACCGTTGCGCGCGGCGTGCCGGCCGGTCGCCAGATGCGCACGAACATCGCGGCATAGCGGTCATCCAGCCGGATGAGGATTTCTTGCGTCAGCGCCTCGGCGGAGCCGGCCGGATCCATCAGACGTTGCGCTTGCGGACGGCACGCTTGACCGAGCCGCGGTTGTCGATGAAGTCGCGCTTCCAGAATACCGATTTGTCCAGGTTGATGCGCTTGGCTTCCTTGATCATCGGCAGAATGTGGGACGAAGACCGCGCCGCCAGCACCGTCACCGCGGTGGCGTCGCCGCCGGGGAAGGGGTTGAGCGGCCCACCATTCGTCGCCCAGGCTTCGGCTATTTCGCGGCTGGTCTGGATCCAGCCAACGTAAGCGACGATGGCGTCGTCGATCGAGCCGATCATATGGGTCTGCTGATCCAGCTGATAGCGCAGCGTCTTCACCATCAGGCCGAATTCGTAGCCGTCAAAAGGCGGATAATGCGCGATGAAGTTGCAAACGAGTCCCAGCGAAACCGGATTGCTGGGAATACGGGAAAACAGAAGATTGCTCATGCCGAGATTATTGACCCCGCCCACCCCAGATCATAACGATCAATCCGTACTCGCCACGAAACACGAAAACAATCGGAATCAACGGACCGCAGCGGCCGGTCGCGTCGCGTATCCAAAGCGAATGTCGCGTGCTCGAACGCATCCAAATTGCCAAGCTAAACAAAGTTTTGCCGAACATGAGCAGGAGAACAAGAATGGCCGAGGACAGCCCTTTCACAGTCGACGCGGATTGGCTGCAGGCGCGCCTCGGTCAGCCGGGCCTGACCGTTGTCGACGCATCCTGGTACCTGCCTGCGCAAAAGCGCGACGCGCGCGCCGAATATGAAGCGGCCCACATTCCAGGCGCCCGCTTCCTGGATCAGGACGCGGTTTCTGATCCCGACGCTGCTTTGCCGCACACGCTGCCTTCGCCTCAGCATTTCGCGCAATATGTTGGTTCGATGGGCGTGTCCGCCGACGACACCATTGTCGTCTATGACGGTCCCGGCTTTTTCTCGGCACCCCGAGCCTGGTGGATGTTCCGGATCATGGGTGTTTTCCAGACCTATATTCTGGACGGCGGGTTCGACGGCTGGAAGGCGGCCGGCCGGCCGGCGACGGCCGAGCCGACGAAGATCGCGCCGAGCGTGTTCCATGCCGATTTCGACGCCGGCCGCGTCGCCAGCCTGGCCGACATGCGCCGGATCGTCGAGACCAGCGCCAGCCAGATTGCCGATGCCCGTGGACCCGGCCGTTTCACCGGTGCCGAGCCCGAGCCCCGCGCGGGTATCCGCTCCGGTCATATGCCGGGCGCACGCAACGTGCCGTACTCCGCCCTGTCGGAAAACGGCATGCTGTTGTCGAAGGACCGTTTGCGCAAGGTGATCGAGGACGCCGGTATTGACCTGTCGAAGCCCGTCGTCACATCTTGCGGCTCCGGTGTTACGGCCGCGGTGATTACGCTTGCGCTGGAGACGCTTGGCCATACTGACAACAGGCTTTATGACGGCTCATGGACGGAATGGGGCGGGCTCTCCGACACGCCTGTCGTGACCGGCCCCGCTGAGACCGGCAAGGAATGAACGCGATGGAAAACGGTGTGCTGCAGGACATTGAAGTCACGGTGACTTTTCTTGAAATGCATGCTCCTCCCGCAGTCTCGCCGCCAGTGCCCTACAACCGCCAGGTCGCGCTGCTGAAGACCAAGGATATTCCCTTGCATTTCTATCGCTATTTGATGGACCGGGTCGGGCGCAAATGGCACTGGGTGAATGTCCTCAGGCTGGACGATGACGAACTTGCGGCTGGCATCCACCGTGAGGACCGCGACATCAGGGTGCTTTATCTCGACGGCGCGCCGGCCGGCTTCTTCGATCTCAAGCCGCATCTGCCTGATGAGGTCGAGCTTGCCTATTTCGGCATGATGGAACATGCCACTGGGCAAGGCATTGGCCGCTGGTTCCTGGGCTCGGCGATTTCAGCCGCTTGGTCGCATGGGCCGAAACGGGTGACGGTGCAAACCTGCACGCTTGACCATCCGGCGGCTCTGCCGCTCTACCAGAAACTCGGTTTCAGGCCGGTCGCGCAGAAGAAAGAGGTCGTGCATCCGCTGCCTTTCGCCGAGCGCTCGGCCAGCGTCATGCGGCCCTGATTTCAGCCGGAATCCGAGATCAGCCGGAACCTGAACCGTTCGTTCATCGCTGCTTCAGCCTGCCTTTGGCATGTTGCCCGCATCATCAATGCGGCAGAGGCCGAAGGAGAAAAGACATGCTGACACGCCGTACCCTTGCCGCCGCGCTGATCGCCGCGATTGCCATGCCGAGCCTTGCCGCCGCCCAGGCGACGACGCCCTCGGCCGCGACGATCGAGCGCAAGCTCGAGGCGGCGCCCCGGGTGAAGCTGCGGCCGAACGAGCGCGTCACCATCCGCGAATTCAAGCGCCGGCCCGATTTGCGCCGCATGGCGCGCTCGATCGACATCCAGTCGATCAATTTTGCCTTCGGCTCGGCCGCCATCTCCAATTCGCAATACGACAAGATCGAAAACATCGCCGACGCGCTGCAACGCATCCTGCGCCGCGATCCCGGTGCCCGCGTGCTGATCGAAGGGCACACCGATGCCGTAGGCTCCTTCCAGTCGAACCAGATACTGTCCGAACAGCGCGCTGCTTCGCTGAAACGCACGCTGGTGCGCGAATTTGGCGTGCCCGGCTATGCCTTGGAAACCGTGGGTTACGGCGAGGAGTTCCTGCTCGTGCCGACGCAGAACGAAAACTGGCAGAACCGCAGGGTCACATTGCGGCGCTTTGACGATTTCATCCGGTGATCCGGAGCTCTGCCAACTTTAGTTAGCCGGTTTAGATTGTTGGCATGGCGCCATCACTGGTGCTTTTGATCTATGCGAGGAACTGATCACGAACATCGGGTCGGTCCCTCGATTCTTGGCAGGAATCGGGTGGGAAGCATCGGCTCGAGTAGATAATTTCCGGTCGACAACACCGGAGATTTCACGATGACCATTCAGTTCAAGGCGCTACCCACCGACCATGTCAGGGCACTGCAGGGCGGTGGTCCCGATTCATACGGCCAGACGCCCGAACGCAGGATTTCAGACGGTGACGGCATGCCTTGCCGGCATTGCCTGAAGAACATCGCTGCTGGCGATGCTTATCTCATCCTTGCTTACCGCCCCTTTCCGGAGCTTCAGCCCTATGCCGAAACCGGCCCGATCTTCCTGCACGCCGAGCAGTGCGAGCGTGCGGCCGCGACCGAAGAACTTCCCGAGATTCTCGAAGGCCCGGACTACATCGTGCGCGGCTATTGCAAGGACGACCGCATCGTCTACGGCAGTGGCGGTGTCATCCCGACCGAGGCAATCATTGCGCGGGCCGAGATGCTGTTCGAACGCGACGACATTGCCTACGTGCATGTCCGCTCGGCGCGCAACAACTGCTATCAGTGCCGGATTGAACGGGCCTGAACCACAAGGATTGCGGTCAGGAAAGCTGTCGTACTCCCGTCGCATAGATGCGATAGAAAGCGACTGTCGATCGATTGGCCGACCGCGGATGAACCGGCGGCAATCTCGATATCGAGGAAGCGGGGCTTTGGCTCCGCTTTTTTGTTGCCTGCGTTTACCAGGCAAGAAAAAACCCGCCGGCACGGGCCGGCGGGCTGATAGGAGGAAACTCTCGTAGTTCAGCTTATGCAGCCAGAACAGCTTTCGGCTCGACCAGTTCGTAGCCGAGCGCTTCGGCTACCGCGCGATTCGTGATCTTGCCCTTGTGGACATTGAGGCCGTTGCGCAAATGATGATCGTCGACCAGCGCCTTGAGGCCCTTGTCGGCGAGTTGCAGGCCATAGTGCAACGTCGCGTTGTTGAGGGCATGGGCCGAGGTGACCGGAACGGCGCCTGGCATGTTGGCGACGCAATAGTGGATGACGCCGTCGACCTCGTAGGTGGGCTCGGCGTGAGTCGTCGCATGCGAGGTCTCGAAGCAGCCGCCCTGGTCAATGGCGACGTCGACCAGCACCGAGCCCTTCTTCATGCCCGACAGCATCTCGCGGGTGACGAGCTTGGGTGCCGCGGCACCCGGGATCAGCACGGCGCCGACGACGATGTCGGCCGAGAAGCATTCCTCCTCGAGCGCCTCGACGGTCGAGTAGCGGGTGTGCACACGGCCGGCGAAAAGGTCGTCGAGCTGGCGCAGGCGCGGGATCGAACGGTCGATGATGGTGACGTCGGCGCCAAGGCCGGCGGCCATGCGGGCCGCGTGCAGGCCAACGACGCCGCCGCCGAGCACGGTGACTTTGCCGGGCAGCACGCCGGGCACGCCGCCGAGCAGCACGCCACGGCCGCCATTGGCCTTCTGCAGCGCCGTAGCGCCGGCCTGGATCGACAGGCGGCCGGCGACTTCCGACATCGGTGCGAGTAGCGGCAGGCCGCCTCGATCGTCGGTGACGGTCTCGTAGGCGATCGCGGTCACGCCGGATGCAAGCAGGCCCTTGGTCTGCTCCGGATCCGGAGCCAGGTGGAGATAGGTGTACAGGATCTGGCCGTCGCGCAGCTGCACCCACTCATTGGGCTGCGGCTCCTTGACCTTGACGATCATGTCCGACTTGGCGAACACATCGGCGGCGGTCTTGGCGATGGTGGCGCCGGCGGCGCGATAGGCGTTGTCATCGGCGCCGATGCCGGCGCCGGCTCCGGCCTCGACCAGCACTTCGTGGCCGTGCGCCACATATTCGCGCACCGAGCCTGGCGTGAGGCCGACGCGATATTCGTGGTTCTTGATTTCCTTGGGGCAACCGACGCGCATTGTCTTCTCCTGATCCGGGCCCTTTTGGGCTCACTCCCTGTATTGTTGGAGTGAACCACGAATCGGCGCGCAGGTGTTTGCGAATGCGCTTGCGCGGACAGGCGGGTTTCGATAATCGTTGCGCGAAATAGCCGGATATTCGCAGGATTCACGAAAAATGCCGCTCGACAGGATCGATATCGCCATTCTCGAGACATTGCAGAAGGACGGCAGGATACCCAATGCGGCGCTCGCCGAGAAGGTTGGCCTGTCGCAGTCGGCCTGTTCGCGCCGGCTCGACAATCTGGAAAAATCCGGGACCATTCGCGGCTACCACGCCCGGCTGTCCAATGCAGCACTTGGTCATCAGATGACGGCGATCGTGCATATATCGCTGTCGGGCCAGTTCGAGAAGACGCTGTCGGATTTCGAGGCGGCGATCAAGCGTTGCCCCAACGTGCTGTCCTGCCATCTGATGTCGGGCGAGTACGACTACATCCTGCGTATCGCGGCAAAAGACCTGGTCGACTATGAGCGCATCCACAAGGAGTGGCTGTCGGCGATGCCGCATGTGACGAAGATCAACTCGTCATTCGCCTTGCGCGAAATCGTCGACCGCACGGCCATGGGCATGAAGCCGGAAATGGCTTGAGGTCTAGTTCGACACAAGTCAGCCGCTTCGTCATCCTGGGGCGGAGCAAGGAGCGAAGCGACGCGACGCAGACCCCAGGATCCATGCCGGGACTCAAACGCGTCACCACGGTGCAGAATTCTGCTCCGCTGCACTCCTCGACTAGGGTCACGGAATGGATCCCAGGGTCTCCGCGACGCCGCTCCGCGGCTGCTTCGCCCAGGGATGACGAAATCGGGAGCTTCGGCCTAGCTGCTGGCCTCCGTCACCACCCGATCCATCGGAATGTCGTGCGGCTGCGGGTAGATGGTCGGGATGCGCTGCAATTCGTAGCCGACGCCGATGACCAGCGGCTTGAACGGCATGGCGGCGAGCGTGCGGTCGAAGAAGCCGCCGCCATAACCCAGGCGATAGTTTGCCGGATCGATGCCGACGATCGGCGAGATGACGATATCCGGCAGCACCGGATTGCCCTCGGCCGGTATCGGGATGTTCCAGATGCCCTTTTCCAGCCGGTCGCCCGCTTTGTAGGCGCGAAAGATCAACGGCTGCCCTTTCTCGACGACGATGGGCAGCGCCGTGCGGCCGCCGCGCTCGTTGATTGATGCCATCCAGGGACGCAGATCCGGTTCGCCGCGAAACGGCCAGTAAAGACTGACCATGCGGCCGCTGATCTCGCCGATGATCGTGTCGAGCCCTTCGGCGATGCGCTGGGACATGGCCGTCCGCGCGTCGGCCGAAACAGCAAGGCGGGCGGCGATCAGGCGCTCGCGCTCGGCCTTGCGCCAGCGCCGGACATCGGTCCAGTCGGATAGCGGCGCCCGGAATTCCGGATCGAGCTCATGCATGAAGCAAGGCGGCGAGGAGTACTGCGCCGGGCTGTCGCCGTCTTGATCGTTGGCCATGCATCACCTCATAGCGTGTTCTATGACGCTATACCTCGCGACACGATACAACTTGTGCATTCACGACATGGTACGGCGAGTCCCGGGCACCGTCCTTCTGTTGCTGCATTGCACAAAAATACCTACATCTAGCCCAGGCAATCTCGCCGTCAGGGTGAATGGGATGAACGAAGCCAGCCATCATGTCGTCGTGGTCGGCGCGGGGTTCGGCGGCCTCGAACTCACCCACGCGCTGTCAGGCACACCGGTGCGCATCACCATGATCGACAAGCGCAACCATCATCTTTTCCAGCCGCTGCTGTACCAGGTGGCGACGACGGCCTTGGCAACCTCGGAAGTTGCCTGGCCGATCCGCCATCTCTTGCGCAAGCGCAAGGACGTGACGACGCTGCTGGCCAATGTCACCGGCGTCGACCGTGCCGGCAAACGCGTGCTGCTCGATGACGGCAGCGCCGTCGCCTACGACACGCTGGTGCTCGCCACCGGCGCCCGCCATGCCTATTTCGGCCACGACGAATGGGAGCCTTTCGCGCCGGGGCTGAAGACGCTGGAGGACGCCACCACCATCCGGCGCCGCATTCTCCTGGCCTTTGAGCAGGCCGAGCGGGAAACCGATCCCGCCAAGCGCCAGGCGCTGCTGACCATTGCGATCGTCGGCGGTGGGCCGACCGGGGTGGAACTGGGTGGCACCATCGTCGAGCTGGCGCATGACACGCTGCGCGGCGAGTTCCGCAACATCGACACGCGGCAAACGCGCGTGGTGCTGATTGAGGCCGGGGACCGCATCCTTGCCAATTTCGCGCCAAAACTCTCCGATTACGCCAGTAGGGCCCTCGAGCGGCTTGGCGTGACGGTCGAACTCGGACGTGCCGTGACACGCTGCGATGCCGAAGGGGTCGTCTTTGGCGACAAGCAATTGGCGGCGAAGACAATCCTGTGGGCAGCCGGCGTTGCCGCTTCGCCCGCCGCCGAATGGCTGGGAGCCAAGGCGGATCGCGCGGGCAGGGTGCTCGTAGAGCCCGACCTCAGCGTGCCCGGCAGCCCGGAGATTTTTGTCATCGGCGACGCCGCCCTTGTGCTGCGGCCGGATGGACGGCCGGTCCCTGGTGTGGCGCCTTCCGCCAAGCAGGAGGGCCGGCATGTCGCCGCGACGATCAAGGCCAGGCTCGGCGGTGACGGGACCACCCGTCCGTTCCACTACAAGCACGCCGGTGATCTGGCGACGATCGGCAAACGCGCCGCCGCGATCGATTTCGGCTGGATCAAGCTGACGGGCTGGCTCGCCTGGTGGCTGTGGGGCATCGCACACATCTATTTCCTGATCGGTTTCCGCAACCGGCTTGCGGTTTCCCTGAGCTGGCTATGGATCTACGTCACAGGCCAGCGCAGCGCCCGGTTGATCACCCAGGGCGACGACGACAAGACCTGACTTTTCTCCACTGTCCCATTCATCCGCGCGTCATCTGGTGCTGATGGACTGATGTCCGGATGCGCGCGGCTTCTTGAGTGGACTTGAGCCGATTTCGGCGCCAAGTTCGCTTCGGGGCAGGGCGTCAGGTCGTCAAAGAGGAGAAAACATGTCGCAACTGCTCCACCCAGTCTCTCGCCGCGGTTTCCTCGCTGGCGCCGCAGCCACAGGGGCGCTGATCGTGCTTCATCCCTTCTCCGCCCGGGCACAGGCCAACCAGGCGCATCTTCGGATCATGGAAACCACCGACATCCATGTGAACGTGCTGCCTTATGATTACTACGCCGACAAAGCCAACGACACGATGGGCCTGTCGCGCACGGCGTCGCTGATCGACGCGGTGCGCAAGGAAGCCGTCAATTCGATGCTGATCGACAATGGCGACCTTTTGCAGGGCAATCCGATGGGCGACTACATCGCCTACGAGAAGGGCCTGAAGGACGGCGATCTGCATCCGATCATGAAAGGCATGAACCTGCTCGGCTACGAGTGCTCGACGCTCGGCAACCATGAATTCAACTACGGCCTGTCCTTTCTGGACAAGGCGCTGGCCGGTGCCAATTTTCCCTTCGTCTGCGCCAATCTGATCCGCGGCACCGCGCTCGCCGCCAACCCGCGCGACGACAAGCTCTATCTCAAGCCCTATGTGATCCTCGACAGGAAGATCAAGGACGGTTCGGGCACTGATCAGCCGATCCGGATCGGCATTATCGGTTTCGTGCCGCCGCAGATCATGGTCTGGGATCTCAAGAATCTCGAAGGCAACGTCAAGACGCGCGACATCGTCGAAGCGGCCAAAGCCTGGGTGCCGCAGATGAAGGAAGAGGGCGCCGACATCGTCATCGCGCTCTCGCATTCCGGCATCGATGTGAAGCAGGGCGATATGATGGAAAACGCCTCGTTCTTCGTCGCCGGCGTCGATGGCATCGATGCCGTGTTCACCGGCCACCAGCATCTGGTGTTCCCCGGCAAGAAGGATTTCCAGTCCCTCGACGGTGTCGACACGCAAAAAGGCACGCTGCAGGGCAAGCCCGCCGTGATGGGCGGTTTCTGGGGCTCGCATATGGGTCTGATCGACCTCATGCTGGAGCGTGATGGATCGAAATGGAAGGTCGTGTCCGCGACCTCCGAGGCGCGGCCGATCTTCGAGCGCGTCGACAACAAGAACAAGCCGACGGTTCCCGACGACAAGCGCATCATCGCCGCCCTCGAACAGGACCACCAGGCGACCCTGGCCTATGTGCGCCGTCCTGTCGGCAAGACCTCCGCGCCGCTCTATTCCTACTTCTCGCTGGTTGCCGACGATCCGTCGGTGCAGGTCGTCAGCCAGGCGCAGACCTGGTATTTGAAGGACATTCTCAAGAGCACGCAGTGGAAGGATGTGCCGCTGCTGTCGGCCGCCGCTCCCTTCAAGGCCGGGGGGCGCAACGGCGCCGACTACTATACCGACGTGCCGGCCGGCGATATCGCCATCAAGAACGTGGCCGACCTCTATCTCTACCCGAACACCGTGCGCGCCGTCGAAATCACCGGAGCGCAGGTCAAGGAATGGCTGGAAATGTCGGCCGGCATCTTCAACAGGATCGAGGCGGGGAAGGCTGACCAGCCGCTTATCAACACCGATTTCCCATCCTACAATTTCGACGTCATCGATGGCGTCTCCTACAAGATCGATCTGTCGCAGCCGCCGAAATACGATGCCAAGGGCGGTGTCGCGAACGCCGGTTCGAGCCGTATCGTCGACTTGATATTCGACGGTAAACCGATTGATCCCAATCAGAAATTCGTCGTTGCGACCAACAATTATCGCGCCGGCGGCGGCGGCAATTTCCCCGACATCAATGCCTCCAAGATCATCTACGAGGCGCCGGACACCAACCGCGACGTCATCGTTCGCTACATTGTGAGCCAGGGCACGATCAACCCGTCCGCCGACGGCAACTGGTCGTTCGCGCCGCTGCCTGGAACCAGCGTCGTGTTCGAGACGGGCGTCAAGGCAAAGGATTTCATCGCCGATGTGAAATCGCTGAAGATCGAACCGGCGGGTGAGGGCGAATCCGGCTTTGCGAAATATCGCATCACTCTTTGAAGATTGGTGCGCAATCCGCGGCAAGCGAACTCACGCCAGTTAGGCGTGAGCTCGTCCTTGGTCGCGCAGCTTCAATTGGTTGCGGGCACCGGTGTCAGCGGCAAGGCTGTCGCGGGCGCTTGCGGGCTGACTGGCTGCGTCGGCTCAAGCGACGTGCCAGTCGGGTCGCTGGGCACGGTCAAGGGCGACATCCCGGCCGGAGCATGGACCTCGTGGAGGGTCGAGCTTGGTGTGTTGTCGATGAGATCGCTCGCACCAGGCGTCAAAGTTGGGCTGATGCTGAGGCCCAGCGGATCGTTCATGACGGTCGGTGGAGCGACGCGCCGTGCGTCGGCTGCGGATACCGCGGCAAGCAGGATGGCAATGGCGGCAACAGTTCGCTTCATGGAAGCCTCCTGTGGTCAGAGGCGCTCGGCGTTGGTTGGGGCGCGGGGCGTCGGGTGCGTGAGAACGAGTGCCGCGCGATCGCGGTTGCATCACGTTCGCATGAAGACGTCGCGATCGCCGCTTTTGGCGTAAGCCCGCAATTTCAACGCTGCGGGGACATGCTCACCGCGCCAGCTTACGCCTTGTAGACCACCTGGCGCACATCGATGTAGCTGGCGCGGAAGCCGGCTTCGCAATAGTGCAGGTAGAACTCCCAGAGCTTCTTGAAACGATCGTCGAAGCCGAGCGGCACGATCTTCTCCCACGACGCCCAGAAGCGATGCCGCCATTCGGCGAGCGTGCGCGCATAGTCGTCGGGAAACACCCGCTCACACAGATGCGCAAGGCCATGGTCCGCACCGAGCGTCTTCAGGATCGACGGCGTCGGCAGCATGCCGCCCGGAAAGACATAGCGCTGGATGAAATCCGGCCTGGCACGATAGGTATCGTAGGCGGCTTCGTTGATGGTGATAATCTGCAGGCCAGCGGTGCCGCCGGGTTTCAGGCAGGCCTTCATCTTCGAGAAGAACACCGGCCAGTACTTCTCGCCGACCGCTTCGAACATCTCGATCGACGCGATGCGATCGTAAGTCCCTGTTTCGTCGCGGTAATCCTGCAGCTTGATGTCGACCTTGTCGGAAAGCCCAGCCTTGGCGATGCGCGCCTTGGCGAAATCGTGCTGTTCGCGGCTGATCGTCAGTCCGGTAATGCGGCAGCCGATTTCGCGCGCCGCGAATTCGGCAAAGCCACCCCAGCCGCAGCCGATCTCCAGCACATGATCCTTGTTGCCGATACCCGTATCCCTGGCCAGCGCCCGGTATTTGGCAGCCTGGGCGCTCTCCAGGTCATTGGCGCCATTGGCGTAGAGCGCCGAGGAATAGGTCATGCTCGGGTCGAGCCACTCCTTATAGAAGGCGTTGCCGAGATCGTAATGAGCCGAGATGTTGCGCTTCGAACCGGTGTGCGTGTTCTCGTTGAACCAGTGGCGGATGCGTTGGACGGTGTTGATGAGCCAGCTGGCGCCGCCGGCGACGCGTTCGCCGATCGCCGAATTGACGACGAACAATTCCAGGAAGCTGGTGACGTCAGGGCTCTCCCAATCACCGTCCATATAGGATTCGGCAACGCCGATCGTGCCGCCGGAAAAGGCGCGGCCGGGCAGGCGCCAGTTCTTGAGCACCAGTTCGGCGTCCGGCCCGGGCCCCTTGCCGCCAACGAGAACGGCGCGACCATCCGGCATCCTCACCTTGAGCGAGCCGCGCGGCAGGTTCATTGCCGCCGACAGCACCATGCGCGCCTTGGCCGGCAGGCCCTTGACGATCTCGGCGAAATTGAACTCGTCGAGCCTGACCGCTTCGCCCGGCGCTATACTCTGATGGTCCCCGTGTGCCATTTCATGCCCCTGGATTTCCGTGGTGCCGGCGCAAATTGCCGAGCCACGGCTCTCTTGGATCATTCGCCAGGTTCGAACGCCTGCCGGGTCCCGGCAACTCGCGGGTCCGGCGACAGGCGGGCTCGAACGAAAGTGCGCGCCCGTTAGCCGGAGCTTGTGCACTTCCCAGCGAATGCCTGCCAACAATCTTCCACGTCATGAGGGCAAACTTCAAGAGGCAGGTCGTTAGCTGGGCTGTGCCACATGGCGCCTGGGCATCTGCCCTTGCGTCGGCTGGCTGCTGCCCAAAAACGAAAACGTCTATGGCCGCCGCCGCGCTTGTGCGATAGCTTTAGCCATGCGTTATGTAATCGTCATTGCGGCAATCGCGTTCTTCCTGATCTGGGACGGTCTCTACAATCAGGGCCGGTATCTCGACATCTCGGTCAGGGAGCTTTCCCATGTCGTGCGCTACGTCACCGGCAAGGCCTGATATCCCTTCTGAAAAGAGCAGCCCGGCGCGCCATTCGCGGTGTTTTATCGCCGCGAGATGAGGTCCGGCACCGTGCGGGGCGCGTCGCAAGGACGCGTGGCGCCATGAACGGTTGACGCGAGGGGACCGCCCTCACTAAAGACCCCGACATTCAGATCGAGGAGGCGGGATTGATCCGGCATATCGTTTTCTTCAGCGCGCGGCGCAAGGAGGATGTCGAGGTAGTGCGCACCGGGCTTTTGGCGCTCGGCAACATTCCTCATTCCAGTCTCTTCGAGGTTACCTTGAACACCAAGGTCGACCCACTGTCGGACGAAGTCGATGTCGTCGTCTATGCCGAGTTCGCCGATGATGCGGCACTGGCTGCTTACAAAGCGCATCCGCTATATGCGCAGACCACAGCCAAGGTCAAACCATTGCGCGAACTGCGCTATTCAGCCGATGTCGTGGCCGGCAGCTGATCCGCTGCCGGCGGTCAGGATCGCAATCACGTCTTGAACCGTTCTGCGGAATGATGCACATCGCGCCGCTATGACCCGAACAACCGGCATTCATCCGCTCGATCATCTGGTGCTGCCGACGCGGAGCCTCGATGTGGCAAGAGCCCGGCTCAATTCGCTTGGCTTCGTCGTCGCCCCGACAGGCATCCATCCCTTTGGAACGGAAAACTGCTGCGTTTTCCTCGCCGACGGCACCTATCTGGAGCCGCTCGCGATTGGCAGCGAGCAGGCGGCGATCGAGGCCGCCGCCACGGGCAACGTCTTCGTCACACGCGACCGTGCCTATCGCGAAAGCCGCGGCGATGAGGGGTTTTCCGCGGTGGTTCTGGGGACCGGCAATGCCGATGCCGACCACGCACGCTATATCGAGGCCGGACTGTCGGCGGGGGATACGCTGAGCTTTTCGCGCGCTTTCATCGACACGGCGGGCAAAAGCGATATCGCATCGTTCAAGCTCGCCTTCGCCTCGGCTAGTGGCGCAACCGACGCGTTCCTGTTTGCCTGCCAGCGGATCAACGCGCCGAGAGTGGACCGTGCGGCCCTGCAGGACCACGCCAACGGTGCCAGCGGAATCCTCGAGGTGGTGGCGGTCAGCGACCAACCTGCCGAACAGATCAGGCTGATCTCCGTGGCGGTAAACGATCCTGCCGCCGACGGTGAGGCGTTTTTCCTGCCGAATGCAACCTTGAGCGTGCTCGACCCCAAATCTTTCACCGCCCGCTTTGGCATTCCGGCCGGGTCATCGACGAAACTTCGCTTCGCGGCGATCGTCTTTGCCGTCCGCAGTGCGGATGCCACGTCGAGCCTGCTTGCAGCCAATGCCATCCAGCACGATATAGCGGGCACTGATATTGTCGTGCGGCCGACCTCCGGACAGGGCGCGGCTTTCATCTTCCGGGAGATCCAATGAGCAAACCCCTGACGCCCAACGCTTCGGTAACCGTCGGCAACGTCGTCTTCGACAACAACGCGCCTTTGGCGCTGATCGCCGGCCCGTGCCAGTTCGAATCGCGCCAGCATGCCTTCGACATGGCAGGCGCGCTGAAGGAACTGACCGACAAGCTCGGCATCGGCCTCGTCTACAAGACCAGTTACGACAAGGCCAACCGCACCTCGCTGTCGGCAACGCGCGGCGCCGGCATGGACGCCGCACTTCCGGTCTTCGACGAACTGCGCAAGGAATTCTCGCTTCCCGTTCTGACTGATGTCCACACCGAGGAGCAGTGCGCGATCGTCGCGCCGCATGTAGATGTGCTGCAGATTCCGGCCTTCCTGTCGCGCCAGACCGACATGCTGGTCGCCGCCGCGAAGACCGGCAAGGTCATCAACGTCAAGAAGGGGCAGTTCCTCGCCCCTTGGGACATGAAGAACGTCGTGGCCAAGATCACCGGTTCCGGCAACGCCAATGTCTTGACTACCGAGCGCGGCGCGTCCTTCGGCTACAACACGCTGGTGTCGGATATGCGCGCACTGCCTGTTATGGCCGAGATCGGCGCTCCGGTTATCTTCGATGCCACGCATTCGGTCCAGCAGCCTGGCGGGCAGGGCGGCTCGTCTGGTGGCGAGCGCCGCTTTGTCGAGACGCTGGCCCGTGCGGCCGTCGCTGTCGGCGTCGCCGGCGTGTTCATCGAGACCCATCAGGATCCGGACAATTCGACGTCTTCAGATGGTCCGAACATGCTGCCGCTGAAGGATATGCCGGCTCTGCTCGAGAGGCTGATGGCATTCGATCGCATCGCCAAGGGCCGCTAAAGCGCCCTGAGGAAAGCTGCAAGCGCCTGCATGTCAGTTGTTCTGGCCTGACCGCCTCATGTCGATCGCGAACACCGCGTAATAGTCGACGCCTGGCATCGGCGCCGTGACGGTCAGGATCCAGCGCACATTGCCATGCTGGCGCTCGTAAACCGGCGGGCCGTTCGAGGGCAGGGCATCGGCCGGGATTGCAAAGGCGAAGGGGATGCCCACGCTCGGCTGCACGGAACCACGCGGCACGACGAGCTTTTCCTCGTATCTGAGCTCTTCCTTGTAGGTCGATTTGTCCCCAGCGGTCGAATTCACGGCCGGTCCGCCGACGCGGTAGGTTCTGATACATCGCAATTTGACGACGTAGTCACCGGAAGGAGCCAGATCGCGGCTCGACCGCAGCCGGCCTTCGAAGCGTCCGCCAGGTTTTGCCGGCCCCGCCTCTAGCGTCGTTGCGCCGAATTTGCGCACGCGCAATGTGTCACGGATCGCCTTCAGCAATGCGTAGAGCCCGATGACGGCAAACACGACCGGGACGAAGACCAATGGATTGAATTCGCGGTCGTTAACGTTGAAGTTGAGCGGCAGCTCGAAATACCAGGGGATCAGGGCGGCGATCAGCACCATGGCACCGGCAAAGAAGTAGCCGCTGGACGCATTCGCGGCATTGGCATCGACCATAGGTGCCGGCGGCTGCGCCGCCGCTGGCTGCTGACTGCGCCTTCGGGCCATTGCCGCCTCGCAAAACCGGACGCTCCCTCAATGCCACGCTAGACGGCGACATGACAATGGCCCGGCGGGGCCGCGCTTGTGGAAGGCATAGACCGGTTGTACGCTTGGCCGGCAAATGAGCGTTTTGGCAGGAGGAAGCCATGTCCGTCGCCCGCGTCACCGAAATCACCTCGTCGTCGAAGAAGAGCTTTCAGGACGCCATCGAAAAGGGAATCGCCCGCGCTTCGAAGACCCTGAAGAACGTCGAAGGCGCCTGGATCCAGGATCAGAAGATCGTCGTCGAGGACGGCAAGATCGCTGCCTATCGCGTCAACATGAAGGTGACTTTCATTCTGGCGGAATGATCGGCCGACGCCGAAAAAAGTCGGGAACTTTCACCGACGCCCCTCATTGTCAAAGCAGAGTTCAACGACAACGAGGAGCAGATCATGACAACCCAGACAGGCCACACCGAAGCCATTGCCGCTTCGCGGGTCATCGGCACGTCAGTCTACAACACCGAAGGCAGGAGCATCGGCAGCATCGAGGACATCATGCTCGACAAGACGTCGAACGGCATCATGTTCGCGGTGATTGGCTTTGGCGGTTTTCTCGGCATTGGCGAGAAGTACCACGCCATCCCCTGGGCCAGTCTCGACTACGACGAGGACAAGGGCGGCTATGTCGTGCCGTTCTCGAAGGATCAGCTGAAGGCAGCGCCCGCTTATTCGATCAACGAACTGGCCGGCGCGGATGGCGAGGCGGCGCGCGACGCGTCCTATGAGTATTACAAGGTCACGCCCTACTGGCATTGACGCAACCACGATCAAAAAAGGGCCTCGTTTCGACGAGGCCCTTTTTTCAAGGCAGTGCTATTCGCTGAGGTGCAACACCGGCAAAGGCTCGAAAGCCTTCGGCGGCGATTGCTGTGTGTCGCACGACGTCAGGAACGCCGCCGCGATCAGGAACAAACTCACGATACCGCTCCACTCGGACATGGCGAAACTCCTCCTGTTTCGCCCCGCGCGACACCAGCCATAACCCGGAATGCGTGTCCGGGCGCATGACTTATGATGACAGAAATTTGCGCTTCGTGAATCGGGCCGGTGGCACTATTCGGCCATGGCCGGATTGCCTTTTGCGTCGCTTTGGCTAAGACGGGCGCGACCTTTCGTCAGATCAATCGGGGACATCGCAATGACCGCCATCATCGACATTGTCGGACGTGAAATCCTGGACAGCCGTGGAAACCCGACCGTCGAGGTCGACGTCGTACTCGAAGACGGCTCGATGGGCCGCGCCGCTGTGCCCTCGGGCGCCTCGACCGGCGCCCACGAAGCCGTCGAGCTTCGCGACGGCGGTGCCCGCTATCTCGGCAAGGGCGTGCTGAAGGCCGTCGAAGCGGTCAATGGCGAGTTGTTCGAGGCGATCGGCGGCATGGAAGCCGAAAACCAGATCCATATCGACCAGACGATGATCGAGCTCGACGGCACCCCCAACAAGAGCCGGCTCGGCGCCAATGCCATTCTCGGCGTCTCGCTGGCAGTGGCCAAAGCCGCGGCCGATGCCGCCGGCCTGCCGCTCTATCGCTATGTCGGCGGCACCAAGGCGCACATCCTGCCAGTGCCGATGATGAACATCATCAATGGCGGCGCCCATGCCGACAACCCGATCGACTTCCAGGAATTCATGATCCTGCCGGTCGGCGCGCCGACGCTGCGCGAAGGCGTGCGCTGGGGGTCGGAAATCTTCCACACGCTGCGCAAGAAGCTGAAGGATGCCGGCCACAACACCAATGTCGGCGACGAAGGCGGCTTCGCCCCGAACCTGAAGAGCGCGCCGGTGGCGCTCGATTTCATCATGGAATCGATCGAGAAGGCCGGCTTCAAGCCGGGCGAGGAAATCGCGCTCGGCCTCGATTGCGCCGCGACCGAGTTCTTCAAGGACGGCAATTACGTCTATAAGGGCGAGAAGAAGACGCGCGATCCCAAGGCCCAGGCCAAGTATCTCGCCAAGCTCGCCGCCGACTATCCGATCATCTCGATCGAGGACGGCCTTGCCGAGGACGACTGGGAAGGCTGGAAGTACCTGACCGACCTGATCGGCAAGAAGACGCAGCTGGTCGGCGACGACCTCTTCGTCACCAACACGGCGCGCCTGCGCGACGGCATTCGGATGGGCGTTGCCAATTCGATCCTGGTCAAGGTCAACCAGATCGGCTCGCTGACGGAAACGCTCGACGCCGTCGAGACCGCGCACAAGGCGGGTTACACCGCTGTCATGTCGCACCGTTCGGGCGAAACCGAGGATTCGACCATCGCCGATCTCGCCGTTGCCACCAATTGCGGACAGATCAAAACCGGTTCGCTGTCGCGCTCGGACCGCATGGCCAAGTACAATCAGCTGATCCGCATCGAGGAAGAGCTCGGCAAGCAGGCGCGTTACGCCGGCAAGTCGGTGATCAAGGGCTGATCGGGAAACATTGAACTTAGATACGGTGAAGGGCGGGATCATTCCCGCCCTTTTTCATTTCGCCGATCGTCGGACGGATCTCCGTAACCGTCCGTTAAGCACAATCAGGCGAAAAAGGTGCCGGGTCGTTTGAGTTTGCGGCCATGGGGAATCGGTCATGTGGACGCGTCAGCACAAGCAGCGAAATACCGGCAGGCTGATCATCCCTTCGCTTTGCGTCCTGTTCCTGGCCTATTTCGGCTTCCACGCCTATCACGGCGAATTCGGTATCAATTCGAAATATCAGCTGGAAGCCCAGACGGTTGCGCTTCAGGCCCAGCTTGACGCCATCAAGGCCCGCCGGATGGAACTCGAACGCCGCGTCCGGCTCATGCATGACGGCACGCTGGAGAAGGACATGCTCGACGAGCAGGCGCGCCGGGCGCTCAATCTGTCCCAGGCTGACGAAATCACCATCATGTTGCCGGTCTCGTCGAAATAACTGAATTTCAGTTAATCGACAATATTTTCAATGATTTTAATCGCTTAGGCGCATGCCAGCTATGCAAATTCGTCATGGCGCAACGCTGTGACGCGTGTTAGCTTTGCATAAATCGGTGGGGAGAGCTCATCTTCCCAGGGCAGGTTTCATCCTGCCCTAATGTCCGCAAAGAGACGCAACAGGGAGTGATGCATGGCCACCGCAGCCAGAAAAGCGCCTGCCAAATCGAAATCCGACGGCAAATCAGGGCTTTCGACCCCCAAGCCCGCTGAATTCACCAGGGATGAAGAGCTTGCCGCCTACCGGCACATGCTGCTCATCCGCCGCTTCGAGGAAAAGGCCGGTCAGCTCTACGGCATGGGTTTCATCGGCGGCTTCTGCCATCTCTATATCGGCCAGGAAGCTGTCGTCACCGGCATGAAGATGGCGCTGATAGACGGCGACCAGATGATCACGGCCTATCGTGACCACGGCCACATGCTGGCGATGGAGCTTTCGCCGCGCGGCGTCATGGCCGAGTTGACCGGACGCCGTGGCGGCCTGTCACGGGGCAAGGGCGGCTCCATGCACATGTTCTCCAAGGAGAAGCATTTTTACGGCGGCCACGGCATTGTCGGCGCGCAGGTGTCGCTCGGCACGGGCTTGGCCTTCGCCAACCGCTACCGCGACAACAACAATGTCTCGCTGACCTATTTCGGTGACGGCGCCGCCAACCAGGGCCAGGTCTATGAAAGCTTCAACATGGCCTCGCTGTGGAAGCTGCCGGTGATCTACATCATCGAGAACAACCGCTACGCCATGGGCACTTCGGTCTCGCGCTCTTCCGCCGAGACGGATTTTTCGCATCGCGGCGCTTCGTTCAAGATTCCCGGCATCCAGGTCGACGGCATGGACGTGCGCGCGGTCAAGGCGGCCGGCGATCTCGCCACCGAATGGTGCCGCGCCGGCAACGGCCCGCTGATCCTCGAAATGCAGACCTATCGCTACCGCGGCCACTCGATGTCCGACCCGGCGAAATACCGCTCGAAGGAAGAAGTGCAGAAGATGCGCTCGGAGCACGATCCGATCGAGCAGGTAAAGGCGCGGCTGATCGAGAAGAAGTGGGCAACCGAGGACGAGCTGAAGATCGTCGACAAGGAGGTTCGCGACATCGTCGCCGACGCCGCCGAGTTTGCCCAGAACGATGCAGAGCCGGATCCGTCCGAGCTCTGGACCGATATCGTATTGTAAGGGGAGGGCCAGGACATGCCGATCGAAATTCTCATGCCCGCTCTCTCGCCGACCATGGAAGAGGGCAATCTTTCCAAATGGTTGAAGAACGAGGGCGACAAGGTCGTCGCCGGCGACGTCATCGCCGAGATCGAAACCGACAAGGCGACGATGGAAGTCGAAGCCGTCGACGAAGGCACGCTTGCCAAGATCGTGGTTCCCGCCGGCACCGAAGGCGTCAAGGTCAACGCGGTGATCGCCGTGCTCGCGGTTGAAGGCGAAGACACCGACAAGGCCGGCGAAGGCATTGGCGAAGAGCCCGCCAAGGCTGAAACGGCTGCACCGGCGCCAGTTGCGGCCAAGAGCGAGGCCGCGGCACCAGTCGCGGCGGCACCGAAGACCGAGATCGCCGCCGATCCGGATATCCCTGCCGGCACGGAAATGGTCTCGACCACGGTGCGCGAAGCGCTGCGCGATGCCATGGCCGAGGAAATGCGCCGCGACGGCGATGTCTTCGTCATGGGCGAGGAGGTCGCCGAATACCAGGGCGCCTACAAGATCACCCAAGGCCTGCTGCAGGAATTCGGACCGCGTCGCGTCGTCGACACCCCGATCACCGAGCATGGTTTTGCCGGCGTCGGCGTCGGCGCGGCGATGGCCGGGCTGAAGCCGATCGTCGAATTCATGACCTTCAACTTCGCCATGCAGGCGATCGACCAGATTATCAACTCGGCTGCCAAGACGCTTTATATGTCGGGTGGCCAGATGGGCGCGCCGATCGTGTTCCGTGGGCCAAACGGGGCTGCGGCCCGGGTCGCCGCCCAGCACTCGCAGTGCTATGCCGCCTGGTACAGCCACATTCCGGGCCTGAAGGTGGTGATGCCGTATACGGCCGCCGACGCCAAGGGTTTGCTCAAGGCCGCGATCCGCGACCCGAATCCGATCATCTTCCTCGAGAACGAAATCCTCTACGGCCAGTCCTTCGACGTGCCGAGGCTGGATGATTTCGTGTTGCCGATCGGCAAGGCGCGTATCCACAAGCAAGGCAAGGACGTCACCATCGTCTCGTTCGGCATCGGCATGACCTATGCGGTCAAGGCGGAAGCCGAACTGCGCGGCCTGGGCATCGATGCCGAGATCATCGATTTGCGCACGATCCGCCCACTCGACCTCGACACCATCATTGCCTCGGTCAAGAAGACCAACCGGCTGGTCGTGGTCGAAGAAGGCTTCCCGCAGAGCTCGGTCGGCGACCATATCGCCAACCAGGTCTCGCAGCGCGCTTTCGATTTCCTCGACGCGCCGGTCATCACCATTGCCGGCAAGGACGTGCCGATGCCTTATGCGGCCAACCTCGAAAAGCTGGCTTTGCCGAATGTCGGCGAGGTCATCGAGGCGGTCAAAGCCGTCACGTATCGCTGAACCGGCCGGGAGGACAAAATGCCAATCAACATCACCATGCCGGCGCTCTCGCCCACGATGGAAGAGGGCAATCTGTCTAAGTGGCTGGTCAAGGAAGGTGACAAGGTTTCGCCGGGCGATGTCATCGCCGAGATCGAGACCGACAAGGCGACGATGGAGGTTGAAGCCGTCGATGAAGGCACGGTCGCCAAGCTCGTCGTGCCCGCTGGCACCGAAGGCGTCAAGGTTAATGCGCTGATTGCCGTGCTTGCGGCTGAAGGCGAGGACGCAGGCGCCGCCGCGAAGAGCGGTGGCGGTGCTGCACCAGCGAAAGCCGAAGCGCCGAAGGCGGATGCCAAGGCCGAAGCACCAAAGGCAGAGGCGCCAAAGGCTGAACCTGTTGCCGCAGCCGCTCCGAAGGCAGAGACGGCTCCGGTCGCCAATGGCCATGCGGCTGGCGAGCGCACCTTTGCATCGCCACTCGCGCGCCGTATCGCCAAGGAGGCTGGCGTCGATGTCTCGGCTGTGACCGGCACCGGCCCGCATCGCCGTGTGGTGAAGGCCGATGTCGATGCCGCGATTGCCGGCGGCGGCGCCAAGGCAGCTCCGGCGGCCAAGGCTCCGGCTGCCGCGCCGGTTGCCGCCTCCGCTCCTGCGGTGAAGGCGATGTCGGACGATCAGGTGCTGAAGCTGTTCGAGCAGGGCTCCTACGAACTTGTCCCGCACGACAATATGCGCAAGACCATCGCGCGGCGCCTGGTCGAAGCAAAATCCACCATCCCGCATTTCTACCTGACGCTCGACTGTGAACTCGATGCGCTGCTCGCGCTGCGCACGCAGATCAATGCCGCAGCTCCCGTCAAGAAGACCGAGAAGGGCGAGGCTCCCGCCTACAAGCTGTCGGTCAACGACATGGTCATCAAGGCGATGGCGATGGCGCTGAAGGCGGTGCCGGATGCCAATGCCTCGTGGACCGAAAGCGCCATGGTCAAGCACAAGCATGCCGATGTCGGTGTTGCCGTGTCGATCCCCGGTGGCCTGATCACGCCGATCATCCGGCATGCGGACGAAAAGACGCTGTCGACCATCTCCAACGAGATGAAGGATCTGGCCAGCCGCGCCCGCAGCCGCAAGCTGAAGCCGGAAGAGTACCAGGGCGGCACCACGGCGGTGTCGAACCTCGGCATGTTCGGCATCAAGGACTTTGCCGCCGTCATCAACCCACCGCATGCGACGATCCTGGCGGTCGGTGCCGGCGAGGAACGGGCGGTGGTCAAGAATGGCGAGATTAAAATCGCCACAGTGATGTCGGTGACGCTGTCGACCGACCATCGCGCTGTCGACGGAGCGCTCGGCGCCGAACTGCTGGTCGCCTTCAAGCGGCTCATCGAGAACCCGATGGGCATGTTGGTCTAGGAAAGGAAAAGGCGGTGCGGAAATTCTTCACCAGCCTTTTTGCCTTCATCCTTTCGGGTTTTGTCGGCGGCCTGGTCGCGCGGCAACTAGCCGTCGCTACTGGTGCCGAGGAAGAATACATCATCGTCTTCATGTTCTCGGTGCTGGTGACGTGTGTCGTCACCTTCGTCTTCTTCGTGGCGCAGTTGATGAATGATCCGGTTGCGGCCGCGGCCATGACGGGCAAGTGGACACTGATTGTTTTTGTGGTGTTGCTCGTCCTGTTGATCGCGTTGATCCTCTACAGCGATAGCAGCGCCGCGGTGGTGAAGAAGGACATTCCAATGGTAGCTGGCCTTGGTCTGCCGGGCCTGGTGACCATCATTTTGCAAGGGCTGTTCGTGCGCTGGCGCGGGAGACGCGGTTTGATCAAAGCACAAATGGGTGTGAGTGCATGAAGACAGTTCTTTGCTACGGCGACTCGCTGACCTGGGGACACAACCCGGAGACTTTGGGTCGACATGACTATGAGGATCAATGGCCGACCGCGCTGGCGACAGCGCTCGGACCGGGTTTCCGCGTCATAGCCGAGGGACTGGGCGGTCGCACCACGGCCTATGACGACTTCCTGTCGGCCGCGGACCGAAACGGCGCGCGGGTATTGCCGACGGTCCTGAGCACGCATTCGCCGATCGATCTGATCGTCATCATGCTTGGCTCGAACGACATGAAGCCGTCTATACACGGCAGCGCCGTCATAGCGTCCTATGGCATGCGGCGCCTCGTTGAGATCGTCCGAGGGCACGCTTATCCATTCGGCGGTGTCGCCCCCAAAATTATCCTGGTTTCGCCGCCGCATATCGTGGAGACCCGCAAGGCGGACTACGCCGAAATGCTGGGAACAGGCGCAATCGAGTCGCCCAAGCTCGCCGGCTTTTATCAAATCGCCGCCGAGGAGATGGGCTGCGGCTTTTTTGATGCCGCGACCGTCGCCAGATGTACACCGCTCGACGGCGTCCATCTCGATGCAGAGAATACGCGCAGCATCGGCACGGCATTGGCGCCAGTCGTGCGCGGCATGCTGGAATTGTGATTGAAGGAGAAAATCCGTGGCTGAGAACTACGACGTCATCATCATCGGCTCAGGCCCCGGCGGCTATGTCACGGCGGTGCGTTCCGCCCAGCTTGGCTTCAAGACGGCGATCGTCGAGCGCGAGCATCTCGGCGGCATCTGCCTCAACTGGGGCTGCATCCCGACCAAGGCGTTGCTGCGTTCGGCCGAGATCATGCACTATTCCGATCATTTGAAGGATTACGGGCTGAAGCTCGACGGCAAGGTCAGCGTCGATACATCGGCCGTCGTCGACCGCTCGCGAAAAGTCTCGCTGCGCCTCAATGGCGGCGTTGCCTTCCTGATGAAGAAGAACAAGGTCGACGTCATCTGGGGTGAAGCCAAGCTGTCGAAGCCCGGTGAAATCGTCGTCTCCAAGACGGCCAAGAAGCCGATGGAACCGCAGCCGCCGGTGCCGAAGGGAGTCAAGGGCGAGGGCACCTACACCGCCAAGCACATCATCCTGGCGACCGGTGCGCGCCCGCGCGCGTTGCCCGGCATCGAGCCGGACGGCAAGCTGATCTGGACCTATTTCGAAGCCATGGTGCCGAAGGAGATGCCGAAGTCGCTGCTGGTGATGGGCTCGGGCGCCATCGGCATCGAATTCGCCTCTTTCTACCGCACCATGGGCGCCGACGTGACGGTGGTCGAACTGCTGCCGGCGGTGATGCCGGTCGAGGATGCCGAAGTCTCGAAATTCGCGCAAAAGCAGTTCGAGAAGCAAGGCATGAAGATCATCCTCGAAGCCAAGGTGACCAAGGTCCAGAAGGGCGCGAACTCGGTCACCGCGCATGTCGAGATGAAGGACGGCAAGGTCGAGAAGATCACCGCCGACCGCATGATCTCGGCCGTCGGCGTGCAGGGCAATATCGAGAACCTCGGCCTCGAAGCGCTCGGCGTGAAGACCGACCGCGGCTGCGTCGTCGTCGACGGCTACGGCAAGACCAATGTGCCGGGCATCTACGCCATCGGCGATGTCGCCGGCCCGCCCATGCTTGCTCACAAGGCCGAACACGAGGGCGTTGTGTGCGTGGAGAAAATCGCGAACTTCCCCGGCGTGCACGCCATCGACAAGCTCAAGATCCCCGGCTGCACCTATTGCAACCCGCAGGTCGCCTCCGTCGGCCTGACGGAAGCCAAGGCCAAGGCCGAGGGCAAGGATATCCGTGTCGGCCGCTTCCAGTTCGCAGCCAACGGCAAGGCGATCGCGCTGGGCGAGGACCAGGGCTTCGTCAAGACCATCTTCGACAAGAAGACCGGTCAGCTGCTCGGCGCCCATATGGTCGGCGCCGAAGTGACCGAGCTGATCCAGGGCTTTGTCGTGGCTATGAACCTCGAAACGACCGAGGAAGAACTGATGCACACCATCTTCCCGCATCCGACACTGTCGGAGATGATGAAGGAAAGCGTGCTCGACGCCTATGGCCGCGCCTTGAACGCATGATAGATTCGCCGCAGGAGACTCAGCCGCGAACGCCCTGGGAACTCGGCGGCAAGGCAGTTCGTTTCCGGATGCATTTTTACATGCGCAAGGAGAAGGCATATGCACTTGAACGGCGTGGGCTGGATCGCAGCCATCATCATCGGCGGCCTGGCAGGCTGGTTCGCCGAAATGTTCATGAAGAGCAACACCGGCATTTTCATGAACATTATCATGGGCATCGTTGGTGCGGTCGTGTTGAACGCCATCCTTCAAGCGCTCAATGTCGGCCCGTTCGGCGTCGGCTGGATCGCTTATCTGATCACCGGCTTCATCGGTGCCTGCCTGCTGATCTGGGTCGGTCGCCTGGTGCGCCGCTAGCCGATATTGTTCCCTTCCATGCGAAAACGGTTGTAGCGGCATGCGCCGCTGCAGCCTTTTTCTTTGTGCCGAAAAGTCCTAGATGACGTAAAAGTGACGATCGCCGACGGGCGGTCGCAAGAAAAGCCAGGGTTCAGATGGTCACTGTCCTCGACACGATCGCCAACGCGCCGCGGCTGCGGCACCCCGAGAAGGAGCACAAGCCCGACCAGGAGGTGTTGCGCAAGCCGGACTGGATCCGCGTCAAGGCGCCGGTCTCGAAAGGTTACGCCGAGACACGCGAGATCGTGAAATCGCATAAGCTGGTGACGGTCTGCGAAGAGGCCGGCTGCCCCAACATCGGCGAGTGCTGGGAAAAGAAGCACGCCACCTTCATGATCATGGGCGAGATCTGCACGCGCGCCTGCGCCTTCTGCAATGTCGCCACCGGCATTCCGACCGCGCTCGATGCCGATGAGCCGGCCCGTGTCGCGCATGCCGTCAAGCAGATGGGGCTCAGCCACGTCGTCATCACCTCGGTCGACCGCGACGATCTCGCCGATGGCGGCGCGCAGCACTTCGCCGAAGTGATCCGGGCGATCCGCGCGGCGACGCCCTCAACAACGATCGAAATTCTGACGCCCGATTTCCTGCGCAAGGACGGCGCGCTGGAGATCGTCGTGGCGGCGAAACCCGACGTCTTCAACCACAATCTCGAAACCGTGCCGTCGAACTATCTGACGGTTCGGCCGGGCGCCCGCTATTTCCACTCGATCCGGCTGTTGCAGCGGGTCAAGGAACTCGACCCCTCGATCTTCACCAAGTCCGGCATCATGGTCGGCCTGGGCGAGGAGCGGAATGAGATCCTGCAGCTTATGGACGATTTGCGTTCGGCCAATGTCGACTTCATGACCATCGGGCAATATCTGCAGCCGTCGAAGAAGCACCATCCGGTGATCCGCTTCGTCACGCCCGAGGAATTCAAGTCCTTCGAGACGATCGGCCGGACCAAGGGTTTCCTGCTGGTGGCATCGAGCCCGCTGACGCGCTCATCGCACCATGCCGGCGACGATTTCGCGCGGCTGCGCGCGGCGCGGGAAGCCCAGCTCCAAAAAACGCTCTAGCCGATTTTATGCCCAAATTCGAAGCCACCCGCCGCGTTGCCCATACGCCGCAGCAGATGTTTGCGTTGGTTGCCGACGTCGAAGCCTACCCGCAATTCCTGCCGCTTTGCGAAGCGCTGACGGTGCGCTCGCGCAAGGAGCGCGATGGCCGCACTGTTCTCCTCGCCGACATGAGCATCGGCTACAAGGCCATCCGCGAGACCTTCACCACGCAGGTGCTGCTGAAGCCTGACGAGAAGACCATCGACGTCAAATACATCGACGGGCCGTTCAAATACCTCAGCAATATCTGGCGCTTCGACCCGGCCGGCAGCGGTTGCGAGGTCCACTTCTTCATCGACTACGAGTTCAAGAGCCGCATTCTCGGCGTGCTGATGGGAACGATGTTCGACCGTGCCTTCCGCATGTTCGCCGAGGCTTTCGAAAAGCGCGCCGACGTCATCTATGGGGTCGCACCGTCGGCCTAACTCCGGCCAAGCGCTTGCAACCCAAGTTGGAGCGCGTGTCTCACCGTCTCGTGGCGGATGAATTCGCGGCCCTTGTGGCCAAACAGCTGGCGCTCGGCGACAACCGGCTGGCCGGCCAGGGCCAGGCCGAACCAGACGAGACCGACCGGTTTGTCGGCCGAACCGCCGCTTGGGCCGGCAATGCCGGTGACGGCAAGAGAAAGGCTCGCGCGCGAATGCGCCAGCGCGCCGGCCGCCATCTCCAGCACCGTTTCGCGCGACACGGCTCCGTGCGCGTCAAGTGTTTCAGCGGAAACGCCGAGCATCTCCATCTTGGCTTCGTTGGAATAGGTGATGAAGCCGCGGTCGACCACGGCCGAGGAGCCGGCAATGTCGGTGAGCGCGGCGATGATCAGGCCGCCGGTGCAGCTTTCCGCTGTCGCCAGCATGATGCCACGTTGCTGGCAGGCCAGCAGCAGGGCGTTTGCGAGCTCGGCGTTGCTCATTCCGGCACCTCGCCAGGAAACACCACGCTGGCGGTGGCGATCGCGGCGATGCCTTCTTCGCGACCGACAAAGCCGAGTTTCTCATTGGTTGTCGCCTTGATCGAGATGCGGTCGGCGGAAATGCCCAGCATCTGCGACAGGGCTGCCGTCATCGCCTCGCGATGCGGGCCGACGCGCGGCGCCTCGCAGATCAGCGTGATGTCTGCATTGGCGATGCGTCCACCGCGCTCGCGCACCACTTTGGCCGCATGCTCGACGAAGATCCGCGACGCAGCACCCTTCCATTGCGGATCGGACGGCGGGAAATGCGTGCCGATGTCGCCGGCGCCACAGGTCGCCAGCAGCGCATCGGTCAAGGCGTGCAGGCCGACATCGGCATCGGAATGGCCGGACAGTTTTTTGCCGTGCGGAATGGCGACGCCGCACAGGGTGACATGGTCGCCGGGCTCGAAGGCGTGGACGTCATAGCCGTTGCCGGTGCGGATGTCGGGGAAGTGTGTGCGTTCGCTGGAAAGCCGCTGGTGCGCCATCGCGATGTCCCGTGCCCAGGTGAGTTTGACATTGTCCGGTGAGCCGGGAACCAGCTTGACCGGAATATGCGCCCATTCGGCGATGGCCGCGTCGTCGGTGAAGTCCAGCCGGCCCAGTTGATGGGCCTTGTCGTGTGCGGCAAGGATCGGCCCGTAGGGGAACCCTTGCGGTGTTTGCGCCGCGTGGAGCCCGCTGCGGGAAACGGTCTCCGCGACCACGCCGGCAGCCGACTCGCGCTTCAGCGTGTCGGCGACGGGCAGGGCGGGCAAGGCCCCCTCGTTCTCGCCGATGGCGGCGATGGTGCGGTCGATCAAGTCCGCGTCGACGAACGGTCGGACGGCATCGTGAATCAGAACTTGGTCCGGCGCGTGGTCTTTGAGCGCAAGCAGCCCCAGCCGGACGGACTCCTGCCGGGTCGGCCCGCCAATGACGGCGGTGACACGCCGAGCCTGGGTGCCCGCCGCCTGCCGAAACAGTTCGTGGTCGTCGGCGTGGATGGCGACGACAATCCGGCCGGTTCGCGGATGCGCCAGAAACATCTCCAGCGTATGCGCAATGACGGCTCGGCCACCGATGTTCTGGTACTGCTTGGGTCCGTTGGCCTGTCCGGCACGCGCGCCGCGGCCGGCGGCGACAATCACCACCGCAACCCCACCTGTCGCGCTTGCGTTTTCAGTTCCGTCAGTCATGGCGATTGGCTTAGCGCACGATCCCCAAAAGTGTAATTGGTTTTCCAAAAAGATCGTGCGTCAAATATGAACTCCAAAGCATCCTGAAGGACGCGCGGCGCCCTGGTTGCGGCAAAAATCGAAGGCCGGGATTTTCCCAATTGCGCCTTAATGTGGCGTCATTCCGCGTTGCACATTGCGGCCAATATGGCTAGAGAATGTGCAACGAATGGACGTGCTTGGTTTTTGTGCATGGTTAACCTGACCAAATTGGCCGCGCCTCTCGACGTCGGCGGCGTGGAAATCCGCAATCGCGTATTCCTCGCGCCGATGTCGGGTATCACCGACGAGCCTTTCCGGCGACGCGCCCATGCGCATGGCGCGGGCCTGGTCGTGTCCGAAATGGTGGCAAGCGGCGAACTCGCCAAGGGCAGGACCGGCTTCGACCTGCGCATACGTCATTCCGGCCTGCCCGTCCATATGGTGCAGCTGGCCGGCCGCGAAGCGGCACACATGGCCGAGGGCGCGCGCATCGCCGCCGGCGAGGGCGCCGACATCATCGACATCAACATGGGCTGCCCAGCCAAGAAGGTCACCGGCGGTTATGCCGGCTCGGCATTGATGCTGGATCTCGACCATGCGCTGTCGCTGATCGAGGCCGTGGTCGGCGCGGTCAAGGTACCGGTGACGGTCAAGATGCGGCTCGGCTGGGACGAAGGGGCGCTCAATGCGCCCATCCTGGCGCGCCGTGCCGAGCAGGCGGGTGTCAAGATGGTGACGGTGCACGGCCGCACGCGCTGCCAGTTCTATCAGGGCAAGGCCGACTGGCGCGCCATCGCCCGCGTCAAGGACGCCGTGTCCATACCGGTCGTTGCCAATGGCGATGTCTGCTCTCCCGCCGGGGCGGCCGCCATCCTTGACCAATCCGGCGCCGATGCGGTGATGGTCGGCCGCGCGCATTACGGCGCCCCCTGGATCGCCGGCGGTATCGCGGCGGCAGCGGGCGAAATGGCGACCAACGTGCCGCAGAATCCCACGGCTTTGGCCGACTATATCGTCGCCCACTACGAGGACATGCTGGCGCTTTATGGCGTCGAGAGCGGATTGCGTCAGGCGCGCAAGCATCTGGGCTGGTATCTCGATCGCCATGCAGTCGGGGTCGCCGACGATGATCGAAAAGCCATCCTGACCACGTTCGAGCCGGCCCGCGTCATTGCCTTGCTGCGCAATGTGTTCTCGCGTGATCCGCAACCCTTGAACCTGCGGAGCGCCGCATGAACGCCACCGCTGGCCAAGGCATCGAGACGCCGAATGCCGCCCAGATCGTCCTCAACACCATCCGTCGACCGGTGATCATGATCAGCGAGGAAGGGTTCATCACCTTCGCCAATGCTGATGCCGAGGACTTCTTTCGCTCCAGCGCGACCATGCTGGCGCGCAACACCCTGTCCAAGCTGATTCCTTTCGGCAGCCCGCTGCTGACGCTGGTCGATCAGGTGCGCGAGCGCCGGGCTCCGGTCAACGAATATCGGGTCGACGTGTCGTCGCCACGTCTCGGCATCGAAAAGGTCGTCGATCTTTACGTCGCGCCGGTGCCGGAATTCCCGGGGGCCGTCGTGGTCATGTTCCAGGAGCGGTCGATGGCCGACAAGATCGACCGGCAGATGACGCATCGCGGTGCGGCGCGCTCGGTGACCGGCCTGGCGGCGATGCTTGCCCATGAGATCAAGAACCCGCTCTCCGGCATCCGCGGCGCGGCGCAGTTGCTCGAATTGTCTGCCTCCGACGAAGACCGAGCGCTGACCCGGCTGATCACCGACGAGACGGACCGCATCGTCTCGCTGGTCGATCGCATGGAGGTGTTTTCCGACGAGCGGCCGATTGATCGTTATCCCGTCAACATCCATGTCGTGCTCGACCATGTGAAGGCGATCGCCAAGAACGGTTTTGCCAAGAAAGTCAGGATATTGGAGGACTATGATCCATCATTGCCTCCGGTATTCGCCAACCGCGACCAGTTGATCCAAGTGTTCCTCAACCTGGTCAAGAACGCCGCCGAGGCGATCGGCAGCGACCCGCAGGGCGAGATCGTGCTGTCGACCGCCTTCCGGCCGGGCATTCGCGTTTCGGTTCCAGGCACGCAGGACCGTGTCTCGTTGCCGCTGGAGTTCTGCGTGCGCGACAATGGCTCCGGCGTCTCGGAGGACATTCTGCCGATCCTGTTCGATCCCTTCATCACCACCAAGCCGAACGGCTCGGGGCTGGGGCTGGCGCTGGTCGCCAAGATCGTCGGCGAGCATGGCGGCATCATCGAATGCGATTCGACCCCACGCGGAACCACCTTCCGCATCCTGATGCCGGCCTGGAAGGAAACGCCGTTCGGCGCTGAAGAAGACGGTGAAGGAGACCGCAAATGACGGTTCGCGGCAATATTCTCGTCGCCGATGACGACGCGGCGATCCGCACGGTGCTCAATCAGGCTCTCTCGCGCGTCGGTCATGAAGTGCGCGTCACCTCCAACGCCTCGACCTTGTGGCGTTGGGTGGCGGCCGGCGAGGGCGACCTCGTCATCACCGACGTGGTGATGCCGGACGAGAACGCCTTCGACATGCTGCCGCGCATCAAGAAGGCACGGCCGGAACTGCCGGTCATCGTGATGAGCGCCCAGAACACGTTCATGACGGCGATCCGCGCCTCCGAGACCGGTGCCTACGAATATCTGCCAAAACCGTTCGACCTGACCGAACTGCTCAACATCGTCAACCGGGCGCTGTCGGAGCCAAGGCGGCCGAAGATCGATGCGCGGCCGGATGAGCAGCCTGAAACCATGCCGCTGGTCGGCCGCTCGGCGGCCATGCAGGACATCTACCGCATGCTGGCGCGCATGATGCAGACTGACCTGACGGTGATGATCTCGGGTGAATCCGGCACCGGCAAGGAACTAGTGGCGCGCGCCCTGCACGAATATGGCCGCCGCCGCGGCGGCCCGTTCGTCGCCATCAACATGGCGGCGATCCCGCGCGACCTGATCGAATCGGAGCTGTTCGGCCACGAGAAGGGCGCTTTCACCGGTGCCCAGAACCGTTCCACCGGCCGTTTCGAGCAGGCCGAGGGCGGCACGCTGTTCCTCGACGAGATCGGCGACATGCCGATGGAGGCGCAGACGCGCCTGCTACGCGTCCTGCAGCAGGGCGAATACACCACGGTCGGCGGCCGCACGCCGATCAAGACCGATGTGCGCATCGTTGCCGCCACCAACAAGGATCTGCGCACGCTGATCAACCAGGGACTGTTCCGCGAGGATCTGTTCTATCGCCTCAACGTCGTGCCGCTCAGGCTGCCGGCATTGCGCGAGCGTTCCGAGGACGTGCCCGACCTCGTGCGCCACTTCTTCAAGCTTGGCGAGATGGAAGGGCTGCAGACCAAGCGCATCTCTTCCGGCGGCATCGAACTCATGAAGCGCTACCCCTGGCCGGGCAATGTGCGCGAATTGGAAAACCTCGTTCGCCGGCTTGCCGCGCTCTATTCGCAGGACGAGATTTCCGCCGAGATCATCGAGGCGGAACTGAAGACCGGCGAGCGCCCCGTGGTACCCGGCGGCGGCAACCTCATTCCCGACGACCTCTCCATCGGCCAGGCGGTCGAGCATTTCCTGCAGCGTTATTTCGCCTCGTTTGCCGGCGAATTGCCGCCCGCCGGGCTCTACCAGCGCATTCTGTCCGAAGTCGAATATCCGCTGGTCCTGGCCTCGATGACGGCAACCCGCGGCAACCAGATCAAGGCTGCGGAACTGCTGGGGCTGAACCGCAACACGCTGCGCAAGAAGATTCGCGAACTGGGCGTCAACGTCTACAAATCGTCGCGGCCGGGCTGAGCGCTGATCTGACGCACTCTTTTCAGGGGACTGAGCGGCGAAACATTTCCGCCATTGTCACACTTGTTGCATAATCGCCACAATGCGTTGCATAGATCGGACGCAATCATTGGCTCCCAGACGGCGACATGGCTCCGCAGGCACCTGTACTCAACCAACCGCTTTTCAGCGAACCCGGCGCGCGCGACGGGCGCCGTTTGCTGGCGCTGCCCGGCGTCGTGGCGGTCGTCGGCGCGCTGGTCATGGCCGCCATTTCGTTCACCATCCTGGTCGGCGCGACGCCGATCGCGCCTGACGCCAGGACGACCTGGGCGCTGATCGCGCTCAACGCCGCCTTCGTGCTTTTCCTCAGCGCGCTGGTCGGACGCGAGGTGCATCGCATCGTCATGGCGCGCCGGCACGGCAAGGCGGCCTCGCGCCTGCATGTGCGCATCGTCGCCATGTTCGCGCTGGTCGCCGCCATCCCCGCCATCATGGTGGCCATCATCGCCTCGATCACGCTCGACATCGGCCTCGACCGCTGGTTCGAGATCCGCACCAAGACAATCGTCAATTCCTCGCTGTCGATCGCCGATGCCTATGTTCAGGAAAATGCCCGCAATTTGCAGGGCACGACATTGTCGATGGCCTATGACCTCGATGCGTCGCGCACGCTCTATGGCCTTGATCGCACAGGCTTTCTCGACCTCCTGAACAAGGAGGCGGTGGGCCGGTCGCTGGCCCATGCGGCGCTGATCAAGCCCGACGGCTCGTTCGTCATGAGCGCCAAGACGGATGCCGACTTCGCCATGCCGGAACCGCCGGAAGGCTCAGTCAGCAGCGCCACCGACGGCAAGCCGGTGCTGATCGAGCCGCGCACGCGCAACATCATGGGTGCCATCGTCAAGCTGCGCGAGATCGAGGGCCTCTACCTCTACACCATCCGCCTTGTCGATCCCGAGGTGATCAAGGCACGGCAGATCGTCAGGTCCAACACCGACGAATACCGCAATCTCGAGGACAACAGGCGCACCTCGCAAGTGGCCTTCGCGCTGCCCTACCTATCGCTGACCCTGATCATTATCCTGTCGGCAATCTGGACCGGCATCGCCGTCGCCGACCGCCTCGTGCGACCGATTCGCCAGCTCATCGGCGCCGCCGACGAGGTGGCGACCGGCAATCTCGACGTCGCGGTTCCAGTCAGGCCCTCCGACGGCGATGTCGCCTCGCTCGGCGACACCTTCAACAAGATGCTGCTGGAACTCAAATCGCAGCGCAACGAAATCCTGTCGGCAAAGGACCTGATCGACGAGCGGCGGCGCTTTTCCGAAGCCGTGCTTGCCGGCGTCACCGCCGGCGTCATCGGCGTCGATCCCTATGGCATCGTCACCATCGTCAACCGTTCGGCCGAATCGATGCTGGCCATCTCCGCCAGTGCCGCACTCGGGCAGAACCTGTCCGCCATTCTGCCGCATGTCGGCCGTGTCTTCGAAATCGGCCGCCAGTCGGGCAAGCCCGTCTACCGCGAGCAGGTGACGTTCTTCCGCGCCGGCACCGAGCGCACCTTCAACGTGCAGATCACCGTCGAGGCGGGTGATGACGGTTCGGAGGAGAAATCCTACGTCGTGACCGTCGACGACATCACCGATCTGGTCCAGGCGCAGCGTTCTTCCGCCTGGGCCGATGTGGCGCGCCGCATCGCCCACGAGATCAAGAACCCGCTGACGCCGATCCAGCTTTCGGCCGAGCGCATCAAGCGCCGCTATGGCAAGGTCATCACCGAGGACCGCGAGGTTTTCGACCAGTGCACCGACACCATCATCCGGCAGGTTGAGGACATCGGCCGCATGGTCGACGAATTCTCCGCCTTCGCGCGCATGCCCAAGCCGGAGATGAAGGCCATCGATCTGCGCGAATCGCTGCGCGAGGCGTCGTTCCTGGTCGAAGTCAGCCGCGCCGACATCACCTTCGAGCGGGTTTTCGGCAACGAACCGCTGAAGGGCACGTTCGACAGCCGCCTTCTGGCGCAGGCTTTTGGCAATGTGATCAAGAACGCCGCCGAGGCGATCGACGGACTGGAACAGAAGGACGGTTCGCACGGCATAATCCGGATTCAAGCCGCCCGTCAGAATGGCGCGATTCGAATCGACGTCATCGACAATGGCAAAGGCCTGCCGCGGGAGAATCGCCAACGGCTGCTCGAGCCCTATATGACCACGCGCGAGAAGGGCACCGGGCTTGGTCTCGCTATCGTCAAGAAGATCGTGGAGGACCATGGCGGCAGGCTGGAACTTCATGATGCGCCCGCGGATTTCCATGGCGGGCGCGGTGCGATGATCAGCATCATCCTGCCGCCCGCGGCTGCCACACCGTCGCGCGGTGAAGCCAAGACGGAACACGAAAGAGAAACTGAAAAGGTCGGTAATGGCGTCTGATATTCTCATCGTCGATGACGAGGAAGACATCCGCGAGCTCGTCGCAGGCATATTGAGCGACGAAGGTCACGAAACCCGTACGGCATTCGATGCCGACAGCGCGCTAGCTGCTATAGCTGATCGCGCGCCGAGGTTGATCTTCCTCGACATCTGGCTGCAGGGCTCGCGTCTGGACGGCCTGGCGCTGCTCGACGAGATCAAGACCATGCATCCCACTCTGCCGGTGGTGATGATCTCCGGTCACGGCAACATCGAAACGGCGGTCTCCGCCATCCGCCGTGGCGCCTATGATTTCATCGAGAAGCCGTTCAAGGCCGACCGGCTGATCCTCATTGCAGAGCGCGCGCTGGAAACCTCGAAGTTGCGGCGCGAGGTTTCCGACCTCAAGCAGCGCAGCGGCGAGACCTTCGACCTGATCGGCATGTCGTCGGCGATGAGCCAGCTGCGCCAGACCATCGAGCGCGTCGCGCCGACCAACAGCCGTGTCATGATCATCGGCCCGTCGGGATCAGGCAAGGAACTGGCGGCGCGCGCCATCCACACGCTGTCGGCGCGCAAGAGCGCGCCGTTCGTGACGCTGAGCGCCGCCAACATCACGCCCGAGCGCATGGAGATCGAACTGTTCGGCACCGAATCGAACGGTGTCGAGCGCAAGGTCGGCGCGCTGGAGGAGGCTCATCGCGGCATCCTCTATATCGACGAAGTGGCCGACATGCCGCGCGAGACGCAGAACAAGATCCTGCGCGTGCTGGTGGAGCAGCAGTTCGAGCGGGTAGGGGGCACCAAGCGGGTCAAGGTTGATGTTCGCATCATCTCCTCGACCTCGCAGAACCTGGAAGCCATGATTGACGACGGGCGTTTCCGCGAGGACCTCTACCATCGCCTGGCGGTGGTTCCTGTGATGGTGCCGGGGCTGGCCGAGCGGCGCGAGGATATTCCTTATCTCGTCGACAATTTCATGAAACAGATCGCCCGCCAGGCCGGCATCAAGCCGCGCCGCATCGGCGATGATGCGCTGGCCGTGCTGCAGGCGCACAACTGGCCGGGCAACGTCCGCCAGCTGCGCAACAATGTCGAGCGGCTGATGATCCTGGCACGCGGCGACGACGTCGACGCGCCGATCACCGCGGACCTTCTGCCGTCCGAGATCGGCGATGTCATGCCGCGCACACCGAATCAATCCGACCAGCACATCATGGCGCTGCCGTTGCGCGAAGCGCGTGAACAGTTCGAGAAGGACTATCTGATCGCCCAGATCAACCGCTTTGGCGGCAACATCTCGAAGACAGCCGAGTTCATCGGCATGGAACGTTCCGCCCTGCACCGCAAACTGAAGTCGCTGGGCGTCTGACGCGCGCGATCTCCATTCAGCCGCGTGGGCCAACCATTTGCCGGTTACGGCCAAGGCGGAATCGCATAAGACAGCCCGAGAATTCTCCAGGGGTCGCCAATGCCACGCATTGCCTATGTCAACGGGCGCTACGTCGCTCACGCGGACGCTTCCGTGCATATCGAGGATCGCGGCTATCAGTTCGCCGATGGCGTCTATGAGGTCTGCGAGGTGGCGCAGGGCTTCATCGTCGACATGCCGCGCCACCTTGCCCGGCTCAACCGCTCGCTGACCGAACTGTCGATCGCCTGGCCGGTGGCGCGCAACGTGCTGCCGCTCATTCTACGCGAGGTGGTCAACCGCAACCACGTCGTCAACGGCCTGGTCTACGTGCAGGTAACCCGCGGTGTCGCCAGCCGCGACTTTGTTTTCCCGTCGGCGGACACCAAGCCGGCTTTGGTGGTGACCGCCAGGAAGGCCGATCCCGCCGCCGGTACAAAGCGGGCCGAAGCCGGCATCGCGGTCATCACCGTACCCGAGAACCGCTGGGACCGTGTCGACATCAAGACTGTTGGACTGCTGCCCAATGTATTGGCCAAGCAGAAAGCCAAGGAAGCCGGCGCCCAGGAGGCGTGGTTCGTCGATACCGATGGCAACGTCAAGGAAGGCGGTTCGTCGAACGCCTGGATCGTCACGCGGGACGGCGTCCTGGTCACCAGGCCGGCCGAGCACGGCATCCTGCGCGGCATCACCCGCACAACCATGTTCGAAGTGGCGGCGAAGCTCGGCCTGAAGATCGAAGAGCGCGGTTTTTCCGTTGCCGAAGCCAAGGCGGCGCGCGAGGCGTTCATCAGTTCGGCGACGACGATTGCCATGCCTGTCGTGGCCATTGACGGCGATCCGGTGGCCAACGGGCACCCCGGCTCTGTGACACTTTCGTTGCGGCAGGCCTTTTTTGACATTGCGGAAAAAAGTCCAGCCTGATAACCGCACAGGTGGAATGAACATCAATATATCTCGTTCTGCTTGTCGTTACTGACGACAAGACGGTGTTTGCGCGCTTGACATGTGCCCGACAATTTGGCGCATTGGCTTGCAAACCGAAGGGGATCGGCGAAAGACAAGAACAATGGCGGAACGATCGCAAAACCTTCAGGACCTGTTCCTGAATTCAGTTCGCAAGAGCAAGAACCCGCTCACCATCTTCCTCATCAACGGCGTGAAGCTGACCGGCGTGGTCACTTCGTTCGACAATTTCTGTGTGCTGCTGCGCCGCGACGGTCACTCCCAGCTCGTCTACAAGCACGCCATTTCCACGATCATGCCGAGCCAGCCGGTTCAGATGTTCGATGGCGAGGAAAGCCAGGGCGCCTGATTGGCACGTGAGAAGGACGCGGACGGTACGGTTCGCGGAAAACCAGCGCATCATCCCGGGACGGAAGCCAAGGGGCCGACCCGGGCTGTCGTCATTGTGCCCGTGCTTACCCGCCAGCCGCGCGGCGACGACGAGACGAACCGTCCACGGCTGACGCGTTCGGCCGATGCTCGCCATGACGAGGCGGTCGGCCTCGCCCGCGCCATCAATCTCGACCCCGTCCATACGGCCGTCGTGACCGTCAACGATCCGCGTCCGGCAACCTTGCTCGGCAGCGGCAAGGTCGAAGAGTTCGCCGAGATCGTCAAGGCGAACGACGCGGAACTGGTCATCGTCGACCATCCGCTGACGCCGGTGCAGCAGCGCAATCTCGAGAAGGAACTGCATGCCAAGGTTCTCGACCGCACCGGCTTGATCCTCGAGATCTTTGGCGAGCGAGCCCGCACCAAGGAAGGCACGCTGCAGGTCGAACTTGCGCATCTCAACTACCAGAAGGGCCGCCTGGTCCGCAGCTGGACCCACCTTGAACGCCAGCGCGGCGGCGCCGGCTTCCTAGGCGGCCCCGGCGAAACCCAGATCGAATCTGACCGGCGGCAGTTGCAGGAAAAGATCATCAAGCTGAAGCACGAGCTGGAAACAGTGCGTCGCACCCGCGACCTGCACCGCGCCAAGCGCAAGAAGGTGCCGTTCCCGGTGGTGGCGATCGTCGGCTACACCAATGCCGGCAAGTCGACGCTGTTCAACCGGCTGACCGGAGCGGACGTGCTGGCGCAGAACATGCTGTTCGCCACGCTCGACCCGACGCTGCGCCGCGTGCGCCTGCCGCATGGCACGCCGATCATCCTGTCGGACACGGTCGGTTTCATCTCCGACCTGCCGACGCATCTGATCGCGGCCTTTCGCGCGACGCTGGAAGAGGTGGTCGAGGCAGATCTCGTCATCCATTTGCGCGACATTTCCGATCCCGACACGGCCGCACAGGCCGAGGATGTCGAGCGCATCCTGGCCGACCTCGGTGTCGACGCCGGCGATGCCAAGCGCGTGATCGAGGTCTGGAACAAGATCGATCTGCTGGACGAAGGCAACAGGAGCCGGCTGCTCGCCGATGCCGCCGACGGCAGCAAAGGTCCGCCAATCGCCATTTCGGCGGTGACCGGCGAGGGCATCGATGCGCTGAAGGCGGTCATCGAGACACGCATGGCGGGCGAACTCGAAGACCTGACGGTGACGATCGAGCCGGCGCAGTTCGGCCTTGTCGACTGGCTTTATCGCAATGGCGATATCGTCTCACGCACCGACAATGATGACGGCAGCGCCACCCTCTCGCTCAAGGCCACGCAAAGCGCCCGCGGGGAAATCGAAAGCCGATTGCGCCGTAAAAACAACGGCTAGGCCGGAACAATTGCTGGAAAAGTGTATAACGCTTTTCCGTTCCGAATTGCCGGTCTATAGGCCTACTTCGCGGTTTTTGCTTCCTGCCAGAGCGCTTCCATCTCGTCCAGGGTGGCCTGTTCCAGCGTGTTGCCGGATTTTTCCAAGGCTCGCTCGACATAGTGGAAGCGCGACCGGAACTTTTCATTGGTGCCGCTCAGCGCGGCTTCCGAATCGAGCTTGAGATGACGGCCGAGATTGACGACGGCGAACAGCATGTCGCCGAACTCGTCCTTGATCGACGCCGTCTCGCCCTTGGCCAGCGCCTCGCGCAACTCGCCGATCTCCTCCTCGATTTTGTCGAGGATAGGGGCAGCTTCGCTCCAGTCGAAGCCGACGCGGGCAGCCTTCTCCTGCAGTTTGAGCGCCCGCGTCAAAGCGGGCAGGGCGACCGGAACGCTGTCCAGAAATCCCTTGCCATTGTCTTCGGGGTCGAGGCCGCGCGCGAGACGGGCTTGCCGCTTCTCCGTCTTCTCCTGCGCCTTGATCTTTTCCCACATGCCCTTGGCCATGCCGGCACTGCGGGCCTCCTCATCGCCGAAGACATGCGGGTGGCGGCGGATCATTTTCGTCGTGATCGCCTGGACCACATCCGGAAAGGCAAATTCACCGGCTTCTTCGGCCATTTGCGCGTGATAGACGACCTGCAGCAGGAGATCGCCGAGCTCGTCGCGCAGATCGTCGAGGTCGCCGCGCGCGATGGCGTCTGCCACCTCATAGGCCTCCTCGATCGTGTAGGGCGCAATGGTCGAGAAATCCTGCTCGATGTCCCAGGGACAGCCGGTCTTCGGGGCGCGCAACGCCGCCATGATCTCGATCAGCCGCGAAATGTCTTTAGATGGCGTCATGCGGCGGATGCTATCGCGCCGCCCGGCGCGCGGCCAATGCTGTCAGCCGGCGAGGGCGCCTTGTCCACAGGTGAGCCGTTTCAGTCGAGTACGGAGACGATCGCCTTGGCGAGGTCATCCATCCCATCCTCGGGCAGTCCGGCGACATTGATGCGGCTGTCGCCGACCATGTAGACGCCATGCTCGGCACGCAGTCGCTCGACCTGCGCTTCCGTCAGGCCAAGCCGCGAGAACATGCCGCGATGGCTGGCGACGAAGTCGAAGCGGTCGGAGTTGGACTGCCGGCGTAGCGCCTCAGCGAACTGGACGCGAAGCCGGAGCATGCGCAGGCGCATCTCCTCCAGCTCAGCTTCCCAATCGGCACGCAAGGTCGCGTCTTCCAGCACGATGCGCACCGCCGCGGCACCATGGTCCGGCGGCATCGAATACATGGCGCGCGCCGCCGACAGCATTTGGCTCATCGCCACATCGGCCTGCGCGCCGTCCTTGGCCAGGATCATCGCTGCGCCGACGCGGTCGCGGTAGACGGCGAAATTCTTCGAGCAGCTCGACGCCACAACCATTTCCGGCACTTTCGCGGCCAGCAGGCGCAGGCCGAGGGCGTCGGCCTCGAGGCCGTCGCCAAAGCCCTGATAGGCGATGTCGACGAATGGCAGCAACTCGCGCTCGACGACCAGATCGGTGACCGCCTCCCACTGCGCCGCATCGAGGTTGGCGCCGGTCGGGTTGTGGCAGCAGCCATGCAGCAGCACCACGTCGCCACTCTCTGCCGTCCGCAACGCCGCCAGCATGTCGTCGAAACGAACCGCACCCGAGGCCGCGTTGAAATAGGGGTATTCGCGGATCTGCAGGCCGGCGGCACGCATCACCGGCATATGGTTCGGCCAGGTCGGATCCGACAGCCAGACGGTCGCATCAGAGCGTGTCCGCTTGAGCAATTCAGCCACCAGCCGCAGCGCACCCGAGCCGCCAGGCGCCTGGGCCGCCCGGATACGCGTCATGTCCGCGCCCGGGCCGAAAGCGAGCTTGGCCATCACCGCGTTGAAGCCGGTGTCGCCGGCGAGCCCGAGATAGGTCTTGGTGTCCTGGCTGTTCAGCAGTCGCTTTTCGGCCTCGCGCACGGCACGCATGACCGGCGTGTTGCCGTCGCGGTCCTTGTAAACGCCGACGCCGAGGTCGACTTTGTTGGGGCGCGGATCGGCGCGATAGAGGCCGATCAGAGCCAGGATCTTGTCGGCGGGAGCAGGCTGCAGGTCTTCGAACATCGCAATGGTTCCGTTGGCGCGGCGGAGTGATACGCAAATCGAACGCGCTCCGCCAGCGGTTTTGGTTGCCTCAACGCGAAAGGCGGCGCCTACGGGAGCCGCCTTTCGATCGAAACGATAGCCGCTATTCTAATCCCAGCGTATGCGTCACTAGGAAAGCAGTTCAAGGAATGACAGCTTCATGCTCGTACGGCTGACAATGATTTGTAACGGCGCCACGGCCGCGACCCGGAAGGGGGCGTTCCCGTCGGACGAGCCATTGGAGCCGCGATCACTCACGCTGGCGAAGGCGATGCGCGGGACTTTGCGCCGTGCCGACCGCGTGTGGACGGCGCCTTCGCTTCGCGCCCGGCAGACCGCCGAGGCGCTGGCGCTGGACGCATCGGTCGAACCGCTCCTGGCGGACCAGAATCATGAAGGCTGGGCCGGCAAGAGTTTCGAGGACGTGCAGGCACAACAGCCCGGCGACATCGCCGCATCGCTAACCGACCCCCATGCAGCGCCGCATGGCGGCGAGTCGCTGGCCGACGTTGCCCGCCGGGCCTCCGCATTGATGGATCGGTTGATGGCCGAGCGTGGCCATACGATCGCGATAACCCATGCCAGCGTCATTCGCACCGCGATCCTGCATGTTCTGGGTGCCCCGCTTGCCGCTAGTGGGAAGATCGACATCGAGCCGCTGAGCATCACCGATTTTCGCAGCGACGGCCGCAGATGGGTTTTGCGCGCCTGCGGCGTAGTTACGCCCAAATCGGCAAAACCGCTTCGCCCCTGAGGGCCACGCTGGGCGAGGGGGATGCAAACGCACCCTCCGGCGAATCCGGCGCAAAAGAAAATGGCACTGGTCGGGATTAAGATCCCCACATGCTCCGTAAACAGGGCATGAAACGGTCGATGCCACGCTTTGACATCATAGGACAGCTCGGGTCGCTGAGGCGCTACGCGCAGTCGCTGACGCGCGACAGCGCGGATGCCGAGGACCTAGTGCATGACGCGCTGGTGCGCGCCTATGAGCGGCGCGGCACCTTCCGCTCCGGCGGAAACCTGCGGGCCTGGCTGCTGTCGATCGTCCATAACGCGTTTGTAGACCGTGTGCGCTCGCGTCGTTCGGAAGCGTCGCGCATCGAACAGGCCGGATACCTAGCCGATGCCGCCACGCCGGCGCCGCAGGAGCATTCGGTGCGCCTGGCGCAGGTGCGGGAGGCCTTTTTCAATTTGCCGGAAGAGCAGCGTTCGGCGCTGCATCTGGTTGCGATCGAAGGGCTTTCCTACAGCCAAGCGGCCAATGCCACCGGCGTGCCGCTGGGCACGCTGATGTCGCGCATCGGCAGGGCGCGCGCCGCCTTGCGCCAGATGGAAGAAGCCGCCCCGGCGCGTGGGAAAAACCATCTCAGGATCGTGGGAGGTGAGCAATGACCGCTCTTGTCGACCCGGTGACCGACGCCGATCTCGACGCCTATGTCGACGAGCAGCTCGATGTCACCCGCCGCATCGAGGTCGAAGCTTTCCTGTCGACACGTCCGGAGGCCGCCGCGCGCATCATGTCGGATCTGCGGACCCGCGACGAACTGCGCGTGGCGCTTGCCGGTTCCAAGGGCATGGCACGGCCGGCGACGGCTGACGCGGCGCGGCGGCTGGAGAGGGGACTTGTCCGTGGCCGCATCTTCGACGTCTTGCAACGCGCGGCGGCGGTTGCCGCCTTCGTTGCCGCCGGCTGGCTGGCGAATGGCATCATCGGACCGATGTCTGTAACCAAGGTCGTCGCTTCGCCGCAGCCGCCCGCTTATGTCGACGAGGCGGTGCGGGCACACAGGACGACGCTGGTGCGCGAAACCATGCCCTCGCAGCCGGAAGCGCCCAATTACAACGCCGGCGAAATCCGCGCCGCGACCGCGATCGTCATGCCGTCGCTGCCGAAGGACTGGAAGGTGCGCGACGTGCAGATCTATCCGTCGCGCTTCGGCCCGAGCGTCGAGATGGCGGTCGACACCAAGGATATGGGCCTGGTGTCGCTGTTTGCGATCCGGCCGGGAACCTTCGATGTGGTCAAGCCGACCGTCGCGCCCTCGGGGGACATTTCCTCGGCCTACTTCCAGATCGGCGAGGTCGCCTATGCGGTGGTCGCCAAGAGCGGGGTTCATGACCTCGACCGCGCCGCCGAGACGCTTGCCAGAACGCTTTACTGACCGATCCACAAAGGAGACTGCAAATGAACACGCCCAATCTGGGATATCGCGTTGGCACCGGAGCCCAGGCCGGAGCCGTCTTTGACGAGGGCCTGCGCCAGCACATGCTGCGCGTCTATAATTATATGGGCCTTGGCCTCGTGGTCACCGGCCTGGTCGCCTTCCTGGTGTCGTCGACGCCGGCGCTCTATGTCCCGATCTTCTCCAGCCCGCTGAAATATGTGGTGATGCTGGCACCGCTCGCCTTCGTCCTGCTGTTTTCGTTCAAGATGCAGACCATGTCGGCGGCCAGCGCCCAGGCGATGTTCTGGGCCTTCTGCGCGGTGATGGGCCTGTCGCTCGCCTCCGTATTCCTGGTCTTCACCGGCACCAGCATCGCGCGCACCTTCTTCATCGCCGCCACCATGTTCGGCGCCACCAGCCTCTATGGTTACACGACCAGGCGCGACCTGACGCAGTTCTCGTCGTTCCTGATCATGGGCCTGATCGGTGTGGTGATCGCCAGCATCGTCAACATCTTCCTCGGCTCGACCGCGTTGCAGTTCGCCATCTCTGTGATCGGCATCGCCGTCTTCATCGGCCTGACCGCCTGGGACACACAGACGATCAAGGAACAATATGCCGAGAATTTCGACGCGGAATCGCGCCAGAAGCTGGCCGTCTTCGGCGCCTTCTCGCTCTATCTGAACTTCATCAACATCTTCCAGCTGCTGCTGAACTTCACTGGCGAGCGGGAGTAACGACTGTCCGCTGTGGGCAAGGGCGGGATTCTCGCCCTTGATGCGGAGAGGTGGCCGGAGGAGAAATCGTCCGGCCACAATTCGTTTCGGCAAGACTGACTACGGCTTGAGTCCTCAAAAGCCTTTGCTAGTCTGCCCCGCGACAGCCTTCAAACCGCGAGGACACATGGAACAGGACAGTCAGACCCTCCATGGCGACGGCATTTCGGCTGTAATTGTCGGGCAGGGCGCCGAACTGGTTTCTCTTCAGGATGCGAACGGATTTGAGTTCCTGTGGCAGGCCGGGCCAGAGTGGCGGCGCCATTCGCCGGTGCTGTTCCCGATCGTCGGCCGGCTGAAGGGCGACCAACTGCGCCATCGCGGCCGGACCTATCCGATGACGCAGCACGGCTTCGCCCGCGACAAGCCGTTCACCTGGGCGGAGAGGGGGCCTCGGTCCTGCACGCTGGTCCTCACCGACGACGCCGACACACGCGCGCACTACCCCTTCGCCTTCCGCCTTGCCGTCACCTATACGCTGGACCGCCAGCAGCTTGGTGTGATCTTGGAGGTCGCCAACACCGGCGACGAGCCATTGCCGGCCTCGATTGGGGCACATCCTGCGTTCAACTGGCCGTTGCTGCCGGAATTGCCCAAGGAAGCCTATCGGCTGACCTTTGCCGAGGCCGAGCCGGCCCCGATCCGTCGCCTCAAGGACGGCCTGCTGTTGCCTGCGAGGCAGCCGACGTCGATCGAAGGCAAGACGCTTGCGCTGTCGGAACGGCTGTTCGATGAAGATGCCGTCATCCTGGATCGGCCCGCCAGCACCAGCGTGCGCTACGCCGCCGACCGTGGCCCGGCGATCGAAATGTCATGGCAGGGAACAAAGGAACTCGGCATCTGGTCCAAGCCCGGCGGCGCGCCGTTCCTGTGCATCGAACCCTGGCACGGTATTGCAAGCCCGGCCGATTTCGACGGCGAATTCAGCGACAAGCCCGGCGTGATGCTGATCGAACCAGGAGCGAAGCGTTCGCTGAGCTACTGGATCAGCCTGGAGCAGGGGACTCGACAGCCTCCCAGCAGGTAGGAAAGCCCGGCCGAGGCCGGGCAAAACCCTGGCAAGCATTGTCTATCCGGTGTGTTAGCTGCCGCCGAACTTGTAGCTCAACCTGGCCATCACCGCGTCTACCCTGGCCTTGGTCTCGTAGCTCTCGGGGTTGCTCCCAAGCGAGCCGTCATCGAACACATTGGGTCTTGTGCTCGTCTTGGAGCCGAGATCGACATGCGTGTAGTCGACACCAAGGCTCAGCCTGTCGGTGAGGGCATAGTCGATGCCAAGGCCCAACGCGTAGCCATTGTGCCATTCATTCTGTTCATAGGTGACCAGGGCATCATTGTCGCGCGCCTTGAACCCGACCTTGCCGCCGGCATAGCCGCCCTTCGCATAGATCAGGACGCGGTCGAACGCATAGCCGATCTTGCCGACCACCGTCGCATAGTGCTGGATCTTGCCGGTCTCGGTGTCGGAGTCTGGGAAGTATGGGCTGACGATCTCCTTGCGGATCCCCGTGGCAGTCCAGGTCGCTTCGCCGCCCAGGACGAATTGCTGCCACTGGTATTGGGCACCGACATGCACGCCGCCCGCTATATTCGCATTGCGGAAATCGAAACCCTCTGTTCCGGCGGGGACCAGGTCGGTGAAAAACCCGCCGTTCGGCTGTGTGACGTCCGTCGCGGTGATGTTGCCGTTGGCCACGCCGATATGCGCGCCGACATAAAAACCGCTCCAGTCATAGGCAGAGCCGGCGACTGGCGCGGCCATGTCTGCTGCTGACGCCGCGGTCGCGCTGAGCCCGGCCAGCGCAATGATTGCAAGAAGTCGTTTCACTGAATGCCTCCCGTCCCGTTGTCCAGTGAAGAGGAAAATACACGAATACAATAAAGAGGGTGTGATTATTACGTCGCACTGTCTCTGAAATCAGCAACTCGGGCGATGGTGCCGATCACATTGACGAGAAGGCGCGCGGCGGTCAGCGCCGACAGGCCGTCCATGTCGGCGGGTGGGTAGAGCTCGACAAGGTCGAATCCCGCGATCCTGGCGCGCTTGCCGAGGCCGGCGACCATGTCGATCGCCTGAGTGTAGGTAAGGCCGCCTGGCGTACGCGCCGCCACGCCGGGCATGATGCCGGGATCGAGGCTGTCACAGTCGAAGGTGACGACGACCCGTGCGCCTTCCGGAATATGCCGGAGTGCTGCTTCCACGCCTTGAGTATGAACCTCGCGCGCGGTCACGAAACGGCTGCCATAGTGCCGCGCCGCTTCGATTTCAGCGAGGCGCGCGCTGCCGACGCTGCGCAGGCCGACTTGCACCATGCCCGCGACATGCGGCATCTCGCTCGCCCTTCGCATCGGGCTCGAATAGCCGTAGCGTTCGCCATGCACCTCGTCGCGCCAGTCGATATGCGCATCTATCTGCAGGATCCAGATCGGTCCGTGATCGGCAAAGCCGGCAAGGAACGGAATGACGACGGAATCGTCACCGCCAAGCAGGATCGGCACGGCGGGTAAGGACAGAATTTCGCGCGTCTTCGCTTCGATCCGGGTCCTGTTTTCGGCATTGTCGTGCAGGATGGTCGAGATGTCGCCGACGTCGACGCAGCACACCGGCTTGTCGTCGAACAACGGACCGCCGAGATCGAAATCCCAGTGCCCGACAAGCGGGGCATCATCCTGGCTCGCGGCACGGATGGCGTCGGCGGCCAAGGCATGGCCGCTGCTGTCCTTGCCGGGATAGGTGCTGCCGTGGCCGGCTCCGAAGATCACCGCACGAGGCGTGCGGCCATCGGCGAGGCGATCGCGAAGGCCGAGAAAGGAAGGTGAGGCGGTCATTCTTGATGGTCCTGTCTCAAGCACGACCGCAGGCTAGTTGCTTCGCCGCCTCGAAGCCATCGCCGAAATCGTTGGCGGGCTATCGCGCATGGGTCAAAGCGGGCGCGTTCGATTCGTAGGACTTGAACGCAACCACATCGCGGCGTGGTGGAGGGGCGGGGTGTGACCCATGCGGAACAAGGCGATGGCGGAGCAACCGCCATCGCTTGAGGCGCAATAGCTGCGTTCAATCGGCGGGCCCAGCGAACAAGATGAGATTGCCGTCTGGATCAAGGACAATGAAGTTCCTCGCCCCCCAAGGTTCTTTCTTCAGTCCTTGGTGGAAGCTCACACCGGCGGCTTGATACTCCAAAAAGAGTTGTTTGATCTCCGCTGCGGCATCGACAGTGATCGAAGCCGACAGAAGGTGTTCGCGCTGGCGTATATTCCCGACAAAGACCGGCTCGCAAACAAGCCGCATGCAAAGTCGAGCATGGTCACGCTTGACCATGCCGTAGAACGGTGGGTCACCATAAACGAAGTCGACTGTGAAGCCGAGCTTCGACGTGAAGAAATCGCAAGACGCCTTGAGGTCGGTGACATAAAGTTGCGCTTCGGTTCCGCTGAGGATCGGTGGCGTCATCGCGTGCTTGAATTGAGTGTTCATGGCCGGGCCTCCTGCTTTGAGCGCCTGCCATCCCTCGAAACCCAATTGGCGAGCTACAAGCTCCTGCGCATCGCTGAGCCTGAACGATGCCTCCAGCACCTGATTGTCATCAAGGTGCCGAAACCGCGGCAAAGCGGCTCTGATCTCGGCTGCGACCGGATGGTATCGATCACGATGCCAGCGCAGATATTGCTTTGCCTGCTTCTTCAGGTTTTCGAGGTTTGGCATGGGCGCGGCTACGGTTTGCACATCGTAGGTGGGCATTGCCCCTTCGGCCTCGGCCGGTGCGCCCCACGGCAACTACCTGACAGTGCCAGTGTCGACGGCGGATTGTCAACGGCGGCTATCGTCGGCCATCCATATCCACAACGCCGCTGAAACCGTGAACACCGACGTCACGGCTGGACGATGAGCTGGCGGATCTGAAATGATATCGGTTCCGGAGGAAACGAAGCTGACAAGATTCTCGTCGCGGGCAGGGCTGCTTATCGGCCTGTGCTTCACGCCCATCGCGCTGCTGCTGGCGCTTTTCTCGGCCGGAGCTGGGCATGGGGACTATGTTCTGGCGCGCCTTCTCTATCCGATACCCATGTTGGCGACGCTATTGACCAACAACACTATCACCGGCTTGTCCGTGGGGCTGGCTGTGGTGCAATTTCCCGCTTATGGAGCCTTCGCTGCTCCAGGCGGCGGCATCAGATGGCTGTCCCTTGGCACATCCTGCACGCTGTTGCAATCGCAGCCGCCTTCAGTGGGGCTTCTCGACTATTTCTAAGGACCGCAGCTGCTGCATCAAAGGACAGCCGCATTGCTATATCTAAAAGTCGCATAAGATAGATTATGGAACTGGAGCGTTGACCAGCAGCTGGAAATTGCTGCTGATTTTCATAGGCTTGGCACGACCGATGCGTATTGCCCTGAGCTGACGGCCAACGCTACGCTGCGTGAATGACGACAGCAAAGCCCGAGATCGAAGCGGCCATTGAAGTGTTCGTGCATGGCTACAGCACGGGCAGAAGCCGCACCTTTCCTTATGCGGCCAGCCGCGTCGGACCATTGTGGCTGATGCGCGATGCCGAGCGCAAGAATCCTCGTGACTACCGCAGAGAGGAATGGGTCGTCCATGACGTCGCTGCCGAGCAAGCTGATGCGGTCGTGCGGCAGCATGCGCGGCCGGGTTTTGCCATTTCGGTGGTTGTCGCGAATGGCGAACCGGATCAGCCGGTGCGAACGGCCTACAAAGCTCTCGGCTACAGACTGCTGAGGACGGAAGGCTTTTTCGTCCAGCCACTGCGCCGGATACCGAGCCCGCCGGCTGTCGCTTCGATCGAACGCGTGCAGACCGTCGAACGTGCCGCACAATTGGCAAAGATCATCCGCAGACGGCCCATTGGCGACGATCTGCTCGGCAACGACGCGCCGTTCCGGCAGTATGTGGCGGTGGACGGCGACGCTATTGTCGGGCGCGTGCTCAGCGTGGATGCCACCGGCGCCAGCTGGTGCGAGGCCATGTTTGTCGAGCCTTCTCATCGGCGCCGCGGCATCGGTCAGGCGCTGATGGCTAAGATGCTGCACGACGATCGGGCCCATGGATCGCGCTGCTCGGTGCTGATGGCGACGCACGCCGGAGCGCTGCTTTACCCCCGCATGGGCTATGAGCGGATTGGAACGCTGCTGATATTCAGTCCAAAGAGCCAAACGCCCTCATGAGAGGTCGTTCATATCACGCTGATTCATAAGGAATTTCGATCACCATGCCGTCATAGGCCGGCACCACATGATCAGGAGTCTCGGCCATCACTGTGGCATAGTCGAGCGGCACATGCATGTGGGTCAGCACGGCATTCCTGGGCGCCAGCCTCCCGATCCATTCCAGCGCCTGGCCGAGCGACAGATGGCTGGGATGGGTGTTGTACTGAAGCGCGTCGATGACCAGCATTTCCAGGCCGCGCAGCCGCGCGGCTGTGGCGTCGGGAAAGCCGCTGATATCAGGGCAATAGGCCAGACCGCCGATGCGGAAGCCGAGCGAGATGATGTCGCCATGGAATTGCGGCAGCGGCTCGAGGGTGAGGGCGCCCCCCTCACCTTCGATCACGACAGGCTTCGCGTGGTCGATGATATGCGCCCGCACGATCGGCGGATAGGAACTGCCCGGTGGCGTCTCGAAGCAATAGCCGAACGCCTGCCGCAGGCGCAGCATCGTCGGCTGGTCGGCATGGATGTCGATCAGGCGGCGCTGCTCCTGCACATAGCCGCGCAGATCGTCGATGCCATGGATATGGTCGGCATGCGGGTGCGTGTAGACGACCGCATCGATGCGTTTGACCGAAGCGAGCAGCATCTGCTCTCGGAAATCCGGCCCGGTGTCGATAACCACGGTGGTGCGGCCGCCATCGGCTGCAATCCGCTCGACCAGCGCTGCCGTGCGCATGCGCCGGTTCCGTGGATTGGCCGGGTCGCAATTGCCCCAGTCGCCGGTGATGCGCGGCGTACCTGGCGACGAGCCGCAGCCGAGAATGGTGAGGCGCAGCCGGTTGGTCATCGTTTCAGGCACTCTGTTCGGCAGGCCGTGGCATCTTGCCGAACAGCCGGAAGAAATTGTTCGTCGTCAGATCCGCGACTTCAGCCTCGCTGACGCCAATCGTTTCGGCCAGCACCTTGGCTGTGTGCGCGACATAGGCCGGCTCATTGCGCTTGCCGCGAAACGGGATCGGCGCCAGATAGGGCGCGTCGGTTTCGACGAGCAGCCGGTCATGCGGCACGTCGGCGGCGATGGCGCGCAGTTCGGCCGAATTCTTGAAGGTCAGGATGCCCGAGAACGACACATAGCCGCCGAGCGCGACGCCCACCTCGGCCAGCCGGCGTCCGGAGGAGAAACAATGCAGGATGAAGGGGAAGGCGCCCTTCCCTGTTTCGTCCGCGAGAATGGCCGCCATGTCGTCATCGGCATCGCGCGAATGGATGACCAGAGGCAGGCCGGTCTCGCGAGCGGCGGCAATGTGATTGCGAAAACCCTGCGCCTGCGCGTCGCGCGGCGCCTTGTCGTAGAAATAATCCAGCCCCGCCTCGCCGATCGCCACCACCTTCGGATGAGCCGACAGACGGACAAGCTCCGCAGCGGTGACGTCGAGCTCCTCGGCGGCATTGTGCGGATGGGTGCCGACCGAGCAAAAAACCTCGTCGAAAGTCTCAGCGATTTCAAGTATTTGCTGAAAGCGCTTCACACGGGTCGAGATCGTCACCATGCGGCCGATGCCGGCCGCTTTGGCGCGGGCGACAATGGCCGCCCGCTCCTCGGCGAAATCCGGAAAGTCCAGATGGCAGTGGCTGTCGACGAGCATCAGGCGTTCGCACCCGGCTGTTCGACATAACGCGGAAACACGCCTTCCGGCACCGGCAATGCCGTGCCGGAAACCAGCGCATGGTCGGCATGGACATGCTCGAAGTTCCGCTTGTCCGCCGGCACCGCCAGCAGGTCGAGCAGCTTGGCGGCCGACCCCGGAATGTAAGGCTGGCTCAGAAGTGCGACGCGACGGACGATTTCGGCGGTCGTCCACAGCACCGTTTCCATTCGCACCGGGTCGGTCTTCTTCAGCGCCCAAGGCTCCTGAGACGTGAAATAGCGATCGGCTTCGGCGGCCACGCCGAAGATCGCCGCCAATGCCAGATGAATGCCCTGCTCCGCCATTGCCTTGCGCGCCGTACCAAGCGCTTCCACTGCCTGGTCGAGGATCGCACCGTCGGCTTCGGTCAGCTCGCCACGCTGCGGCACCGCGCCGCCACAATTCGCGGCGATCATCTTCAGCGAGCGTTGTGTCAGATTGCCGAGACCATTGGCGAGGTCGGCATTGGTGCGGTTGACGATCGCTTCATGGCTGTAGCTGCCGTCCTGGCCGAACGGCACCTCGCGCAGGAAGAAATAGCGCACCTGGTCGACACCGTAATGGTCGACCATGGTGAACGGGTCGATGACGTTGCCGACCGATTTCGACATCTTCTCGCCGCGGTTGAACAGGAAGCCGTGACCGAAGACGCGCTTCGGCAGCGGGATGCCTGCCGACATCAGGAAGGCCGGCCAGTAGACCGCATGGAAGCGCACAATGTCCTTACCGATGATGTGCGCATCGGCCGGCCAGAAACGCCATTTCTCATCATTTTCATGGGGATAACCGACGCCGGTGATGTAATTGGTCAGGGCGTCGACCCAAACATACATGACGTGCTTCTCGTCGCCAGGCACCGGCACGCCCCAGTCGAAGGTGGTGCGCGAGATCGACAAATCCCTGAGCCCGGATTTGACGAAGCTCATCACTTCGTTGCGGCGCTCAGCCGGGCCGATGAAGTCGGGCTGGTTTTCGTAGAGCGCAATGAGCTTGTCCTGATAGGCCGACAGCCGGAAGAAATAGCTTTCTTCCTCGACCCATTCGACCGGCGTTCCCTGCGGCCCGTAGCGGACATTGTCGGGACGGACCTCCGTCTCTTCCTCGCCGTAATAGGCTTCGTCGCGCACCGAGTACCAGCCGGCATAGCCGCCCTTGTAGATGTCGCCATTGGCGTCCATCGCCCTCCAGATCGCCTGCGAGGACGCATAGTGGCGCTCTTCCGTGGTGCGGATGAAATCGTCATTGGAGGCGTTGAGCGCGGTCGCCATGCGCTTGAAATCGGCGGAGTTGCGGTCGGCCAGTTCGCGCGCCGAAATGCCTTCGCGTTTTGCCGTCTGCAGCATCTTGATGCCGTGCTCGTCCGTGCCGGTGAGGAAGAACACGTCCTTGCCGTCGAGCCGCTGGAAGCGCGCAAGCGCGTCGGTGGCGATCAGTTCGTAGGCATGGCCGATATGCGGCTTGCCGTTCGGATAGGAAATCGCGGTCGTGATGTAGAATGTGTCGCGTGACATGAATGAACCATCATGAATGTCTGAATGGAAGCCGTGGCGGTGGATATCGCATCGGAATGGTGATTGCCATCCCGGTGGGGCCGTCACATTCGCATCGCAGACTTCAGGCGGTCGATCATGGTCAAGGCGTGCTGCTTCTTGTCGGGATTGTCGGTGTCGGTCTCAGATATCGCGTCCGGCGCCTCATGCCAAGTCCCGCGCTGCGTCTGGGCCCCGATCATGGCACCGGGTCCAGAGCCGCTCGTGGGCCGTTGCAAAGGCAAGTCGCGATCCGTAGTTTCGCGGCGGTGCAAAAGGCAGACCGGCATGGCCACGACCACGCAATATGATCCGCGGCAGGCGCTCGATGCGCGCTTGCGTCAGGCCGGCGCCAGCAAAACCGTCTACGCCCTCGTCACGCCCGAGATCGAATCTGTGAAGGCCGAACTGCTCGGCAACAGCGGGGGAAACGGTCCCGATCCAATCCGCGTCGCCTATCTCGATCAGTTTCGCCATGCCTGGACCGGAAAGCAGAACGCACTGCACAGGCGGTTCTTCGACACCTGGCTCGGCTGGGCCAAGCCGATGGCGCCGCTGAACGCGGCGGACTTTCCCTTCAGCTATCCGACATCAGGTGCCAGCGAGCCACTTTTCCATTTGATTGCCGATTACGGCAACCGCGCACGAATCGAGAGGTTTTCGCCTCGGCTCGTTATCTTTCGCGGCGAATATGAGGGCTACAAGGCCTATGCGGAAGCCTGCGGCGTTGCGGTCGCGGAATATGAACGCCATGCCTGGCGCGATGTCGCCGACACCGTGGAGCCCCTCGATTTGCTTTGTCTCAGCCAACCCTCGGCCATCGACGGCATGGTGTGGCCACAGGCCAATGCCTTTCTGCGTCTGTTGAGCCAACGCGCCAACCCGGCCCAGCTCGTCCTTGATTTGACCTATGTCGGGGCGACTGCCGAGGCTCCGCCAGAGACGATCCTCGCCGACGCGCCTTGCGTGAGCGCCGTGGTGATCAGCCTGTCCAAGCCGTTCGGCGCCTATTACGACCGCATAGGCGGCGTGTTCTGCCGATCGGAGAATCTCGGTCTGTTTGGCAATCAGTGGTTCAAGAACCTGACATCGCTGCAGCTGGGAATACGGCTGATGGAGCGGTTCGACGTTTTCGCCATGGCGCGCCGCTACACCGGCATTCAAGGCAGCGTCGCCGAACATGCAGGCCATGCGCTCGGCCTTGCCTTGACGCCGGCGGACGTCTTCATCCTTGCCCAGGCCGTGGCAGGCGCTGAGCATGATCCCGATCTGGCTGCGTATCTGACGCGCGCCCCCGGCGCCGTCGATGCCCGGCCACGCTTGTGCCTGACGCCAGGCATGGCGGAGCGGATCGGCATGGCCAGCCCGAATTCCGGAACGCTGTCATGAAGAATTTGATCCCGCTCGTGACGAGCGACGACATCCATGCCCACTGCCTGGCACACTGGAAGACGGAAGCATTCCGGTCCTCGCATCGCGAGGGAGGCTATATCCACGGCATCGTCGACCAGTATGCCCGCCTGCCCCGCTTCAGCTGCGAGACCACCAACGACCGCCTGGAGCGTGCGCATTTCTGCACCTGGTGGGGGCTGACCATGCGCCGGGATGACTATGCAGCCCCGGCCATCGAAGACCTCTACCTGCTGCACGAAATCTGGCACGCCGCGCATATGCCTTTCATCCCGGGCATCGGATTCGAGGCTTTCCACGGCAAGATGGAGCGCAACGAACTCGAGGCCAGCGTGGCGTCCGAGCTGCTGGTCTATTTCAAGATCGATGGGCTGAGACAAAGCGCCTTTCCCCATCCCATTTACGCGGACCGGTTTCTCAACGATCCGGCGATGCGGCTGTTGTGGCGCGAGAACGAGGTCGTCGCCACCAACACATTGCTCGAGGCGCGCCGCAACGTCATGTATTCCAAGCCCGAAGGCGACATGGATTTGAGCGAGCGATGGATCCGCAAATTCACCATGCAGAACCGGCAATGGTCGATCGTCTGGGCCGACCGCTACCTCGATATCGAGGATCATATGCACCGGTTCCAGCAGATGGCGCTCGGCGGTGACAGGAAAGCAGCCGCGGATTTCCATGCCGACTGGATCGAAGTGGAAGCCGCCATGGACATGGTGGACCACGTTCCTTTCCGCGACCATGCGCTGCTGTTCGCCACCATCTATTGGGCCAATCGGGCGAAATACGATGCAGCGCTTGCGGCGCAGCGGACAAGCCAGTCCTAGGCACGACCTTGGGGCAGACCATATGAACGGCGATGCCGTTCCCAAAGCCTGTTCACATGGCCGATTTCAGCCGGTCGATCATGGTCAAGGCGTGCTGCTTCTTGTCGAGATTGTAGGTATCTGTCTCGGAGATCGCGTCCAGCGCCTCATGCCAGCTGTCCGATAGCGCTTTGGCGCGTGCGAGGTCGCCTGACCGCGCTGCCTGGCTCGCGGCATCCGACAACAGGTCGAGCGCGCGGCGGTTGAAGATGTCGAACTGGATCGCCTGGTCTTTGCCGGCGACGGCTTCGGCGAGCCGATAGGCGCCGCCGATGTCGCTCTTTCCCTTCGCCACCAGTGCATCGAGCGTCTCGGCGATCTCCAGCCCGCCATATTGCGTCAAAAGGATCGCGTTGCGGGCGCTGCCCCCTGCCCGCTCGACCAGTGCCGCCCGCGCGGTCGGATCGTCCGGTGGCGGCGGTTCGGCCGTCTGCAGCACCGCCAGCAGATCGTCGGCGTCGAGCGGCGTCAGGCGTATGACCTGGCAGCGCGAGCGTATTGTCGGCAGTAGGCTGCCCGGCGCGTGGACGATGAGAATGAACAGCGTTCGCGCCGGCGGCTCCTCGAGGTTCTTCAGCAAGGCATTGGCGGCATTGGCATTCATGTCGTCGGCCGGATCGACGATGACGACCCGGTAGCTGCCGTCATGCGAGGTCATCGACAGGAAGCGGCTGACCCTGCGGATCTCGTCGACGGTGACGACGGTCTTGAAGCTCTTGGTCTTGTCGTTCAGCGGACGGGTCAGATGCAGCACGCCCGGATGCGCCCCGGTCGCGATCTGGCGAAACAGCGGCGAGGCCGGATCGGGAACGGCCAGGCTTTCCGGCGCCTGCGCGAAGGCCGGGTGCTTCAAGAGGTGATGCGCCAGATGAAAGGCCAGCGTTGCCTTGCCGATGCCGACCGGTCCGGCAAAGATCAGCGCATGCGGAAGCTTTCCCTGGCGATAGGCTGCGGCGAGCATGCCGGCCGCCTGCCCGTGCCCGACCAGTCGAGGCGTTTCGGACGGTTCGGGTACGCCGTCCAGTGTGTCGTGCTGTTCCGGCGCGATGCGTTCGAAGATCATACCGGTGCGGCCTGCCTGTTGCGCGCGGGCGCCCTCGCCTCCAGCGCCGCGAACACCGCGGCGGTGACGACGTGCTCCACTGTATCAGGATCGGCGGACGCGTCGACGACGATGCAGCGTTCCGGCTCGGCTGCTGCGATCGCCAGAAAGGCATCGCGCCGGGCCTGATGGATATCAAGCGTTTCCTTTTCGAAACGGTCGGCGCCGGCATCGCTGCCGCGCCGCAGCGTCGCGCGCCTGAGACCCTCGGCAGGATCGATATCGAAGATCAGCGTCATATCGGGCATCATGCCGTTGATGGCGACCTGTTCCAGCGCCGTCATGAAAGCCGGGTCGATCCCGCCGGTGACGCCCTGGTAGACGCGCGAGGAATCCAGGAAGCGGTCGCACAACACGATCGAGCCGCGCTCGACCGCCGGCCGGATGACCTGCTCGACATGGTCGGAACGCGCGGCGGCGAAGAGCAGCGCCTCCATCTTCGGTCCAAATGGCTCGGCGGCGCCCGAAAGCAGCACATGCCGGACCGCTTCGGCGCCCGGTGAGCCGCCCGGTTCGCGCGTGAGCAGGACATCATACTTCTTGGCGCGCATCTTCCTCGCCAGCCGCTCGATCTGCGTCGACTTGCCTGCGCCCTCGCCGCCTTCGAAGGTGATGAAAAATCCGCGCGCCAATCGAAAGGGCCTTTGTCCAGGTGGATTGTTGCGCTCTAGATAGTCCGCGTTCGGGAAAACGTCCATGCCGTCGGCGCTATCGCAGCCAGCCGATCGCCAGTTCCTTGACGGCATCGAGCGCGCGCTGCGGCAAGGTGCCGACACCGATCGATTCAGCGGCGAAAAGCGGCGTCTCCTGGCTCAGCGTGTCGCCGATCCAGACGCGCAGCGCGCCCACCGGCTGGCCCTCCTCCACGGGTGCCGCGACCGGGCCGGTATAGACGATCCTCGCCGTCAGCTTGTCGCGGTTGGTGATCGGCAGGAAGATGTCGATCGGCCCTTTTGCCTTCAGCGTCACGCCGGATTTGGCGCCGCCAAAAACCTGGGCCACACCGACCACCTCGTCCTTGGCGAAGATTTCGGTCTTCTCGAAGGAGCGCGCGCCCCAGTCGAGCAGCTTCCGCGCCTCCTCGGCGCGTTCCTTGTCGTTGGCCAGCCCGTTCATCGCCATGATCACCCGCGTGCCGTTATGGCTGACCGAAGCAACAATGCCGAAGCCGGACGTCTCGCTTGCACCGACAGCCAGGCCATCGGCGCCGATGTCCATCGCCAGCAGCGGGTTGCGGTTTTTCTGCGAGATCTTGTTCCAGGTGAAATCCTTCAGGCCGTAGTAGCGATAGAAATCCGGGTAATCGCGCCATAGATGCAGGGCCAATAGCGCCAGTTCGCGCACCGTCGTCTGCTGGCCGTCGGCCGGCAGGCCGGTCGAATTGACGAAGGTCGATGTTTTCAGGCCGATCTGGCGGGCCCGTTCTGTCATTTGCGCGGCAAAATTGTCCTCGGATCCGGCCATGCCTTCGGCGATGACGATGCAGCCGTCATTGGCTGCCTGCACGGTCACGCCCTGGATCAGGTCCTCGAGCCGGATCGCCGATTTGAGCTTGGCGAACATCGTCGATGTCCCCGACGGCGCACCGCCCTTGCGCCAGGCGTTTTCGCTGACCACGAACGTGTCGTCGAGCTTGAGGCGTCCTGATTTGATGGCGTTGAAAACCACTTCCATGGTCATCAGCTTGGCCATCGAGGCTGGCGGGATCGGCTTGTCGGCATCTTTCGCGAACAGCACCGTGCCGGTGTCGGCATCGATCATGAAGGCCTGTGTGGCCTTGGTCTCGAAAAGCTGCGCGTTGGCTGGGGTGAGGCAAAGCAGCAGCAAAGCCAGTCCCAGGAAGCCGGCAAATGGCGGAAAGGCGCGCAACTGCATGAAATCTCGACCCGTTTGCCGGTTTTGGCACAGCCTATCAGGGTTTTTTCCGCCGGATCAACCGCGCGGGCAAAATAGATCAGTTGCGCACAGCCAGCGCGTCCGGCGCGCCGTGCGACCATGCCGCCTGCAGCAGTTCGTCCAGGCCGCCATGGCCATTCGGATAGAGATTAACCGCATACCAGTCATTGCCGTCGAGATCGGAATGCTGGATTTCCGTTCTGCCGAAGGGTTGAAGTGCCGTGGCCACGCGTTTGGCTTCGGCGGCGTTGTCGAACGTCCCGGCGGCGACATAGTCGGCATTGGACGGTGACGCTTGCGGATTGGACTTCTTCCACGACTGCAGGATATCGGCCGGCGACATGCCGCTATCGTCCAGCGCGGCAAAGACGTCGGCGCGCTGCACGCGTTCATCCGCATAGGACAGCGAGGCCACCGCGAACGGCGACTGCGGGGGCAGCCCGATCTCCGGACGTTCCGGCACGATCGGTCCGAAATCGGGCAGCACCAGGTCGCCGAAAGCCGGCGCCTGCGCCGACAGGGACGGTTGCGCGGCGAACGCCTGGCCGGAATTCGTCAACTGACCGGGGAACGGCACGGCGGTGGCGCCCACCGGGACGCTTGGTGACGGCCCGTTCATGGCCACCATGACGCCGGTCGGCAGGCCATCCGACGGATCCGGAATCCGGTTGCCCGGATGGTAGGATGCCATCAAATACTGATCGTCATTGCCGTCGAGCGGCGCGCGGCCGACATATTCGACCTTGACCTTCGCGGTGCCGACCTTGTCGTAGTCGAGCATCTGCGCCGCGCGCTCCGAGACGTCGATGATGCGGCCCTCATGATACGGGCCCCGGTCGTTGACGCGCACGATCACCGAACTGCCGGTTTCGAGGTTGGTGACGCGGGCGTAACTCGGCAGCGGCATGGTCGGATGCGCGGCCGTCAGTTGTGCCGTGTCATACACTTCGCCATTGGCGGTCAGCCGGCCATGGAAGGCGTCGCCGTACCAGGAGGCCAGGCCTACCTTCGCGTAGTGCCGATCTTCCTTGGGATAGTACCACTTGCCACGAACCTGGTAGGGTTTGCCGAGTTGGTCGCGACCGCCGCCGCGCCGCATGAAGTTGACGCGCGGGCTCGCCTTCACGCCATATTCGGTCTCGGCGAAATATTCCTTGGAACGATGCTTGGGATTCACCATCGCCTTTGGCTCAGGCTGCGACGCGCAAGCCGCCAGCAAGGCAGCCGACGCAGCAAGCAGCGTAAGCGTTGAAGCGCGACGAAGACGCGGGCGCGTCGTAGCCTGCATTTTTCCCGAAATCCCCTACAGTCTCAATCAAGACGCCGTCGTTTGAACAGCAGAGGAGCCAAAGCACTCACTCGACGATATCAGCGACGCCCTGAACCCCGATCCTTTGTGCACAGGAATTGTTTATCACGGTATTAATCGACTATGTTCGGAACCCGGCAAGATTGTGGCGCGAATGTGCATACTGGACCGAGGTGACGGGACAGATAGCGGAGGCTGCGCGATCTTGGCGACGGCGTCACGGGAGCGATATTCGCATCGCTGCATAATCAGGTCCTAGCGCTTCGGCTTCGGCGTGATCTCCTCGACCCGCACCTTGTCGCCGATCTCCTTGGCCGTACCGAGCGCCTTCTGCTTGTCCTTGGTGGTCGGCACGGTCTGCCAGTGCGGCTGTTCAAAGACGCTGACGATATAGGTTGTGGCCGGCTCGTCGTTCAACGCCAGGACTTTTGCTTTTTCCTTCATTCACAGGCTGCAATCATATTAGCATTAGTGCATATATTCGCCAGCCGGCGCGCTGTTGCTCACAAGACAGCCCGTCGGCTAGGCCCGGCGTCCTATTCACATCCCAATCTATAGGTGCCGGGCCGCATTGCTTGTGAAAGCATTGGCTAAAACCGCGCGGCCATTGCGGTGGAACCTCGGGCGCCTGCTTCGCTGAAGGTCAGAGGGGCCGGCTAGGGCTCAATGGCGTGACCCGAAATCTTAAGCGAAATGACGCGGCCTTATCTCTGCCGAACAGCTTCCGATCTTAACCATAAAACAGGCAAGACTAAGGTCTTGCGCCCTGCCAGCGAAGGTCTGACGTTACCGCTTTAGTTCCGCGAATGTCCGTTGGACGTTCCATTACTTTAGCCAAACGTGATATTGGCCATTTGGTACCGTTCACACCTTGGCGCTATCCAGTGGTGGGGGAATGGCTAGGGGACTTGTATCGCCCCGCCCTTCTACAAGGCGGGCCGTTCGCGTTATGAGTACCCTGATTGCGAGTGAGGGCTTATGTCGCGAGATACTGTAATCTCACTATTCCCGACAGTAGCAATGGGCGTTGCTACTGTCGTGTGCATATTCTTGCAAAAGTGGTACGCGATCTCGCGGGGGCGTCTCGTCCGCATATTTTTGTTGGTGACGCTGGCGACGGCTTTTCTTGAGATGCAGATAGTGACAGCTGTTACGGGGAGAGAGGATCACCACCCTATCTTGACCCACCCCCAAACCACCGGATGAACGCCACTTCTTTCCCGGTGGCATCGCCGGTCGCCAGGCAGCTTTCCCTGCGGCGAACCAGCTTTTGCACAAAAGTCCCATCCTATGAAACCATCGGCTCCTCCGTTCGTTTTGAGCACCGGTTTGCGAGTGGAAGAGAAGAAGTGCTATGCCCTTGTCCGACGAGTTGCGCGATGTACCGGTCGAGTTTCATTGTCCTGTCTGTTCCTATCCGACGGTGAGAAACGGCTCTTGGCTGAAGACGATCGGCAGCTTCAAATGCGATGGCTGCGAGACGAAGGTGCGGATTGGCTACGAAGAGAAGCTCACGATTTTCGAACGTCACCTGAGAAAAGGTTAGCCGAACCGCCCGGCCATCCTGATTCAGCGAACTCGTGGTTATGCCCGAGCCGCTCGATCAGCGCCTGAATATCGAGCTTGGTCCACGGTCCGCGCGCCAATGCCTTGCATTTTAGCTTAATTGAATGTGAGGTGGTCATGAAATTCCGAGCGGGGGCTCATGACCACAGACCTATTTCTGACCGCTGTCGCGGCATTCTCGATACTCGTCCCGCTGTACTTCATCCTGAAGTGAGGCGTCAGGCCGCCCGTCGGCAGCGTAGGACAAGGTCGGCCGAAACGCGCGATGGCGAGGCCGACGAAGCGTCCCGCGCGTCCTGGCGCCCTCCTGTGGTCAGTGGCAGTGTCTGGTTGCCCTGCAAAATCTGCTTGAACGCAGAAACCTCGCCGCTCCATTCGCGAAGCGGCGAGGCCCGCCCCACGGCCCCAACAGCCGGCATTGCTGACAGTGCAATTGTTGGGCCAGCGGCAATTGATCCATTATGGGACAGAAGCACCGGTCGCCGCATGTTTACGCGGCCGCATCGTCCGGACCGCTCAGTTGCCTCCGCTGCGCACCAGAACGGCCAGCGCACGCTCTTCCTCGGCAAGCCGGTAGCACGGCAGTGACGCTGAACATTTATGGGCACTTGCTGCAAGGTCAGCAGGAAGGCGCCGCCGCAGTGGTTGACGCGGCCCTCAATGCCGCATTACAGGAATGAACAGCGAACCGGTCGGGAATGCCTTCGGTGCCAATCCGGTGCCAACCGCTCAAAAACGGCCGATAGCGAAAGTCCTAAGTGATTGAATAATCACAACGGAGGGATGGCCGAGCGGTTTAAGGCACCGGTCTTGAAAACCGGCGTGGGCGCAAGTTCACCGTGGGTTCGAATCCCACTCCCTCCGCCAGATATTTGGCTACCGACTTGAATACGCTAATCAATTTGCGTGACCTTCATCAGGAAACGCTCCTAAACCGGCACCATGTGCGCTTCCATCTCGCGGACAGCGGTGGCAAGGCCATAGGCCAGGTCTTGGCTCGTTCATCCCCATGGGGCAGGAAACCTTCAACGACGCCCTTGATGCCGGCGACTTGGCCCAGTGAAAGGCTGGTGCCGAACACGCCCGAGTGCGAGAGCGAAGAGCGTCATAAAAGGGCGCTGCGGTCCATGGCTGATCCTAGCGGGGTTTACGACCGGAGCAGGATGGGACGAAAACAGTAGCCGTTTGATTTTTGGAGCCGAACAAAGGTTGCGGGAACCTCTTGGCTGCGGTTATAGACCCCACTGGGAGCATATATGCCGCTGAAGCGGCGCCAATATTGCTTATAATTTAGTTGTAGGTTGCCGGGGCGACAATGAAATGTTTGGTGATTAATCTTGACCGATCAGTTGATCGGCTTGCTGCCGTCAATTCAGAATTTTCTCGTATTGGGGTAGCCTTCGAGCGCGTAGCAGGGGTTGACGTGAAAGAAGGGCTCCCGTTTGAAGCGCCCCCGCTCACCGCGACTGAGGTTTGTTGTTTTCTCAGTCATCGGCTCTGCTGGAAAATAATAGCAGACGGCCCTGATCAATACGGCGCCGTATTCGAGGACGATGTTGTTTTTAGTCAGGACGCCGGGTCGATGCTTGTTGACAGCAGTTGGATTCCGCCAGATGCCGACATCATTAAACTCGAAACATTCTTCAATCGAGTGAGGCTGGGTAGCCAGCACTTTGCCGTTGCGGGAGCGTACTCAGCCCGGCTGCTTCTGGGGCAGCACTTGGGGGCATGCGGTTACATAGTTTCCAAAAAAGCGGCGCAGAAGCTATTCAACAGCACTGAACGCCCCAAGGCGGCGGTCGACGTTGCCCTCTTTAGCCCAAATCAGATGACCGCTGCCCGAAAAACAATTTACCAGCTAACCCCGGCTCTGTGCATGCAGGCTCATTTTTTGGGTGGCAAAATACCCCAAAGCCTGGTCCAAGTTGCCCCGAGAGACCACATCAACAAGCGGATGATCGATAGGGGCAGAGCAGAGGTTGCGCGCGTTTTCTGGTACTTCCACAACAGGCCATTTTTTCAAGCAGCAGAGAAAGTTGACGCTGTGCGCCTGGGCGGCAGCAACGTCTAACGGATGGCGCTGACCAATTAATTCTCTACCGCCTGCGCCATGGCATGCCCACCCCGGGCCATGGCACGCGACGTTCCCCTGCCCGCCATACGGTCGCGCAAGGCCCGCAACCTGATCGGTTCGCAGATGTCCACTGTTTCGATTTCGAGCCGACCCTCGAACTCATCGCGAGATCGCGCAGCTTGGTGCGGCCGCGCAACGCCAGGCGATTGCCTATTCGGACGGCTGGGCACGCTCCGCGATGGCAAATGCCTGCAGGTTCTTGGCCTTGCCGATGTCCTGATCCGCATTGGCGATGATCGAAAAGAAGGCCGCTCTCGCGATGTCCTTCTTCGAGGCCTTGGGGTGGGCTTTCTGGGCTGCCTTGACAAGCTGCTTGGGTGACATGTCGGGCGTGACGATCCTCATGAGGGTATCGCCGATCGCGCTCAATTCACTTGCGTCCATGACGGGGTGTCCTGTGCTGACCGAAGGCCACGATAGCAAGGACAGTTCGCGACTGCCAGGATGGCGCCTGAAATAGAAAACCCCACCGGCAGGGAACCGGAGGGGTTGGTGTTGGGAGGACGCGCGGCACACGCTGCGTTCGTCAACCGCGCAATGCTGAGATATCGCCCGGTTGCGACACCGATGTGACAAAGGTGAGCGTCTCTCAACCACAGGCCCTGCCGTCAGATGACTGGAGACCGATATCAAGCCTTTGGAAAGGAGAACTGTGGTTCTGTCCGGGAGCTGAAGCGCGAGTGGGTGCTGGCCACAGGCAAGGCCATAGAGGCGGGTGAATGGACATATTTGGCATCAAGGCACTGTTGATCTCCGCATTGATCTTCATTCCGTTCGAACATTTGTTCCATGAACGCCCCCAGAAGACCCTCCGCAAGGGCCTGGGTGTCGATCTGATCTATGTGCTGTTCAACGGCCTCATCATAAAAGCAGTCATCGTTCTGATCGCGGCCAACACACTCGACGCCGCCGCGATCCTGGTTCCGCAATCCATGACGCATGCCGTCGGCGGCCAGCCCGTCTGGCTGCAGGTCGCGGAAATCATCTTGATCACCGATATCGGCGTCTACTGGACACACCGGGCCTTCCACGAAATCCCGGCGCTTTGGAAGTTCCACGCCGTTCACCACGGCATTGAGGAGTTGGACTGGCTCGGCGCTTTCCACTCCCACCCGGTCGACGCCATCCTCACCAAGGCAATATCGCTGACGCCGATATTTTTCCTTGGGTTCTCGGAAACCTCGATCGCCGTCTTTTCATCCATCTATTTTGGACACACGCTGCTTGTTCATTCAAACCTGCGGATTCCGTTCGGCCCCTTGAAATGGCTGATCGCCGGCCCGCAGTTCCATCGCTGGCACCATGCAAACCAGCGCGAAGCCTATGACAAGAACTTCGCCGGGCAATTGCCTGTCCTCGACATGGTGTTCGGCACCTACAATGCCACCGGCAACAAGGTGCCGGAAAAATACGGCGTCGATGATCCGATCCCATCCAGCTATGTCGGGCAGGTCAGCTATCCGCTCTTGCCCCGCGAGAAACGATCGAATCGTCCAGTGCCGAGCACCGACGCCTGACATAGGCGGCGCAGGGCCTGCCGCCCGAAACTGGCGGTGTCGCCTGATGGCAGCAGACTTTTCGTCGCGGGTTGGTTTCGGCTGATACCAGCAATAATTCTAGGTCCTGCGCGTTCGCCTCGGGGGCTCTCTCAGCATGGACTATCACGACGACGACCTCAGGAAATTCGAGGCACATGGCGCCACGCCCCTGCCGGCCGCAGGCGACGAAGGCCACGTGCAACATGAGGGCGCAAAGATCTGGTACGCCACGTTTGGCGCCGGCCTTCCCGTGATCTTGTTGCATGGCGGTCTCGGCCATAGCGGCAATTGGGGATTTCAGGTTCCCGCGCTGGTCGAGCACGGCTACCGGGTCGTGCTGATCGACAGCCGCGGCCATGGGCGCAGCACCCGCGACGAACGGCCTTACAAATACGAATTGATGGCTTCAGATGTCCTGGCCGTGATGGATACGCTGAACTTGAAAAAGGCGGCCGTGATCGGTTGGAGCGATGGCGCCTGCGTTGCCCTGATCCTCGGCATGAAAGCCGCCGACCGCTTCACGGGGGTGTTCTTCTTCGGCTGCAACATGGATCCGAGCGGCACGAAGGACTTCGAGCCCAATCCGGTTATCGATCGCTGTTTCGGCCGGCACGCCAAGGACTATGCCGATTTGTCGGCGACACCGGACCAGTTCGACGCATTCGTCAAAGCCGTCAGCCTGATGATGAAAACCGAACCCAATTATTCCGCCGCCGAGCTGGCGCGGACGCGCGTGCCCGTCGCGATCGTTCAAAGCGAGCATGACGAGTTCATCAAAGACGAGCATGCGAACTATCTCGCCCGCAGCATTCCGGCATCGGAATTGATCGTCCTGCCCGGCGTCAGCCATTTTGCGCCGCTGCAGCGGCCTGGGCAGTTCAACAGCGTGCTGCTGGCCTTCCTCGGAAAAATTCATCCCTAAGGATCTGGTGCGCAGCTCTCCCTGAAGCCCGAAGGCTTTTTCTCGTCGAATCGGCTAAGCCTTGCGGCATGAACGAGACCTCACTCTATGCGCCGGTGAAGCGGTTCCTCGAAAGTCTCGACTTCGTCGTGAAGGGGGAAATTGGCGGCTGCGACATCGTCGCGCTGCGCGAGGGCGAGCCGCCGGTCGTCGTCATCTGCGAGTTGAAGCTGCAGTTCAATCTGGAACTGGTGCTGCAAGCAGTCGACCGTGCGGCCGCTTGCGACGAAGTCTGGCTGGCTGCGCGTATGTCGGCGCGGGGCAAGGGGCGCGAAAGCGACGCCCGCTTCCGCAACCTCTGCCGCCGGCTTGGCTTTGGCGTGCTTGGCGTGACAGCCAGTGACAAGGTCGAAGTGCTTGTCAGTCCTGCCGCGCCGGAGCCGCGCAGGAATGCGCGGAAGCGCTCCCGCCTTGTCGACGAGCACCAGCGCCGCCGCGGCGATCCTGTCGCCGGCGGAGGATCGCGCAATCCGATCATGACCGCCTACCGCCAGAGCGCCCTCATTTGCGCCGCCGCGCTTGTCGACGGTCCCAAGCGGCCGCGCGATCTGAAGGCCTTGACGCCGATCGCGCCGAAAATCCTGCAGCACAATGTCTATGGCTGGTTCGCGCGCGTCGACCGCGGCGTTTACGATCTCACCGATGCCGGCCGCGCCTCGCTGGCCCGTTGGCCGCAGGCGACGCACGATGAGGCTCGACACGAGATTTTGATTGCGTCGACCCCCTGAATACGGGGGCTTGCCGAGCATGAAGCGCCCCTCTTGGTTGATTTTTCAGACAAAACATGCTGCTTGTCCCGCCCATGAAGACACTCTGCATGATGGCCATTGCGTCCCTGACGCTGGCTTTCCCAGCCAGTGCGATGGACAACGCCTTGCGCACCGGGTTGATGAAACTTGATCCGCAAACACGCCTCGAGCAGCGCTGCGATGCTGAAGTCCTGGACCGGATCACTCACGATGACCGCAAGTTCAAGGCCGACCGTGTCGTCGCCTACGCCTTCGCGACGCCCGAGATGAGCGCCGATGCGATCAGGAGCCCCGGTGCGGCGTTCCGCAGCAAGGGACAGTGGTATCGGCTGAAATTCAAATGCCAGACCGGTCCGGACCACATGGAAGTCCTGCAGCTGCGCTACCGGATCGGCGATGAAATTCCGGAAGCCGACTGGGCGAAGTACAATCTCTACGATTAGTTTTTCGCAGGCGCTCGTCCGCTTCGGCTCACGAGCCGGCGGTGGCTGAAAATCCCCTGTAATACCCCTGCCACGAAAGTGGTTTTCCAGTGTTGTCTGCCGCAGCGTCTTGACGCCAGCGGACCATGCCTTTAGGCCCGTCTGGACAATCGGCAACGAACACTCGGCGAAGGGCTTCCCGGTCGATGGAAATATTTACCACCGCGGGCATATCGGCTCTTTTTCAGGTCATCGCCATCGACCTCGCGCTCGCGGGCGACAATGCCATCGTCATCGGCCTCGCCGCGGCCGGCCTGCCGGCCAGCCAGCGCAAGCAGGCCATTCTCGTCGGCATCGCGGCGGCCACCGTTCTTCGCATCTTCTTCGCCCTGATCACGCAATGGCTGCTGACCATTGGCCCCATGCTGCTTCTCGCCGGCGGCCTGCTATTGCTGTGGGTCTGCTGGAAGATGTGGCGCGAATTGCGTGTCACCCATGAGCAGGAGCGCGACGCCACCGAAGCGCTGTCGAATGGCGATTTCGACAAGGACGGCGTCATTGGCGGCAAGGGCCCGCGCAAGACCTTCTCGCAGGCCGCTTGGCAGATCGTCATCGCCGACGTGTCGATGTCGCTCGACAATGTCCTGGCCGTAGCCGGCGCGGCCATGAATCATCCAACGGTACTGATCATCGGACTGGCCCTGTCGATCGCCTTGATGGGCTTTGCCGCGTCGTTCGTCGCGCGCCTGCTGCACAAATACCGCTGGATTGCCTATATCGGCCTGGCGATCATCCTCTATGTCGCGGTCAAGATGCTGCTTGATGGGGCCGTGCAGCAATTTCCCGAGCACTTCGCTTTCCTGGCGCCCTGGTTCGGCTCGGGAGGCCACTGAACCATCCCGATGGCGCGGACCAGTTGCCGGCCGGTTTGCTTGATTGCGTAACCCATGCTATTGCGCCGCGCGTATTGGCGCTTGCCACGCGCCACAGACCGACATTTACAGCGATTTGAGGCCGGACCAGCGTTTCGGCCCGTGCCCCCATTGGAAACTTGCCTATGTCCGCCCCTCGCGTCAGTTTCGTCAGCCTTGGATGTCCGAAGGCGCTCGTGGATTCCGAGCGCATCATCACGCGCCTGCGCGCCGAAGGCTATGAGATCGCCCGCAAGCATGACGGCGCCGATCTCGTCGTCGTCAACACCTGCGGCTTTCTCGATTCGGCCCGCGACGAGTCGCTCAATGCCATCGGCTCCGCGCTTTCGGAAAACGGCAGGGTCATTGTCACCGGCTGCCTCGGCGCCGAGCCGGATGTGATCCGCGAAAAACACCCCAATGTGCTGGCGATCACCGGGCCGCAGGCCTATGAGAGCGTGATGGCCGCCGTGCATGAGGCCGCCCCTCCTTCGCACGATCCCTACATCGATCTGCTGCCGCCGCAGGGCGTCAAGCTGACGCCGCGCCACTATGCCTATCTCAAAATTTCGGAAGGCTGCAACAATCGCTGCACCTTCTGCATCATTCCCGCCCTGCGTGGCGACCTTGTCTCGCGCCCGGCCGCCGATGTGCTGCGCGAAGCCGAGAAACTGGCCAAGGCCGGTGTCAAGGAACTGCTCGTCATCTCGCAGGACACCAGCGCCTACGGCATCGACATCAAGTACCAGACGTCCATGTTCGGCGATCGCGAAGTGCGGGCGAAATTCCTCGATCTGTCGGAGGAACTGGGCAAGCTCGGCATCTGGGTACGCATGCACTATGTCTACCCCTACCCGCATGTCGCCGATGTCATCCCGCTGATGGCCGAAGGAAAAATCCTCCCCTATCTCGACATCCCGTTCCAGCATGCTTCGCCACAGGTGCTGAAGAACATGCGCCGGCCGGCGCATGGGGAAAAAACGCTGGAACGCATCCGCGGCTGGCGCGATGTGTGCCCGGATCTCGCTATCCGCTCGACCTTCATCGTCGGCTTCCCTGGCGAGACGGACGAGGATTTCGAAATGCTGCTCGACTGGCTGGACGAGGCCAAGATCGACCGCGCCGGCTGCTTCAAATACGAGCCGGTCAGAGGCGCCCGCTCCAACGACCTCGGCCTCGAGCAGGTTCCGCAGGAGATCAAGGAAGCACGCTGGCACCGCTTCATGCAGCGCCAGCAGAAGATTTCGGCGACGCAGCTCGCAAAGAAAGTTGGCAAGCGCCTGCCGGTGCTGATCGACGAGGCGCACGGCACCTCGGCAAAGGGCCGCACCAAATATGATGCGCCGGAGATCGACGGCTCGGTCCACATCCAGTCGCGCCGTCCGCTGCGCCAAGGCGACATCGTCACCGTCAAGATCGACCGTGCCGACGCCTATGACCTCTACGGTTCGGCTGTCTGAGCCTTCAGTCGGTTTCTCCAGACAAATGAAAAGGGCGCCTCGCGGCGCCCTTTCCTATTCGGGTGCGCCGCTTACTGCGGCAGCTTGTCGTCGACGCCCTTGACGTAAAAGTTCATGCCGAGCAGCGTGCCGTCGTCGGCGACTTCACCATCCTTCAGCCACGCCGACCCGTCCTGCTTGGCGATCGGTCCGGTGAAGGGGTTCCAGCCGCCGGCGATCTTCTTTTCGGTCGCCTCGGCCATCGCCTTCACGTCGTCGGGCATGTTGGTGTAGGGCGCGAGCTTGACCGCGCCGTCCTTGATGCCGAGCCAGACATTGTCCGGCTTCCAGGTGCCGTCGATGGCTGCCTGCACGCGGCTGATATAGTAAGGGCCCCATTCGTCGGTCAGCGAGGTCAGCTGCGCGTTCGGCGCGAACTTGATCATGTCGGACGACTGGCCGAAGCCGTGCAGCTTGCGCTCCTCGGCGACCTGCAGGGCGGCGGTCGAATCGGTGTGCTGGACGATGATGTCGGCGCCCTGGTCGAACAGCGCCTTGGCGGCGTCGGCTTCCTTGCCCGGATCGAACCACGAATTGACCCAGACGATCTTGGCCTTGAAGTTTGGATTGATCGACTGCGCGCCGAGCATGAACGAGTTGATGCCCATCACCACTTCGGGAATCGGGAAGGAGACGATGTAGCCGGCGACGCCGGACTTCGATTCCTTGGCGGCAATCTGGCCGAGCACGTAGCGGCCTTCATAGAAGCGGGCATTGTAGATGCCGAGATTGTCGCCGGTCTTGTAGCCGGTGGCGTGCTCGAACATCACTTTCGGGAATTTCTTGGCGACCTTCACCTCGGCATCCATGAAGCCGAACGAGGTGCCGAAGATGAGCTTGCAGCCTTCGCGCGCCAGGCGCTCGAAAGCACGGTCGGCATCGGGACCTTCCGAGACATTCTCCAGATAGGCGGTCTCGACCTTGTCGCCGAGTGCCTTCTCGACTTCGAGCCGGCCCTGGTCGTGCTGGTAGGAGTAGCCGAAATCGCCGATCGGGCCGGTATAGACCCAGCAGGCCTTCAACTTGTCGGCAGCCTCTGCGGACGCGGCCAGCGACAATGCCGCTGTCGTCGTCATCAGGGCAATAAGCAGTTTTTTCATCGTGTTACCTCTCTGTGTTAAGCCTTGGAGCTTCCCGTCTTTTTGTTGTTGTCAACGATCCGGAACGAATGGCTGCCCCAGGGATGCCGGCGTGTTCATCATCGTCAGACGCTTGTTGCGCGAGATTAGAACGAGAACCACGACGGTTGCCAGATAGGGCAAAGAAGAAAGCATCTGCGAGGGCACCGGAATGCCAAAAGCCTGTGCATGAAGCTGGCCGATCCACACGGCACCGAAGATGTAGGCGCCGGCCAGCACCCGCCATGGCCGCCACGACGCGAACACCACCAGCGCCAGCGCGATCCAGCCGCGGCCCGCGCTCATGTTCTCGACCCATTGCGGCGTGTAGACCAGCGACAGATGGCCGCCGGCCAGACCGGCGCAGGCGCCGCCGAAAATCACCGAGAGATAGCGGTAGCGGATGACCTTGATGCCGAGCGCATGCGCCGAGACATGGCTGTCGCCGATGGAACGCAGCGTGAGGCCAGTGCGCGTCTTGAACAGGAACCACATCACGGCCGCGGTCAGCGCGATCGAGATGTAGAAGACAGGATCCTGGCCGAACAGCAGCTTGCCCACGACCGGGATCGAGCTGAGGCCGGGAATGTCGAGATTGGGCAGCCTGACACCGGGCTGGCCGACGAAGCTCGTGCCGATCATGCCTGAGAGGCCGAGGCCGAGCAGCGTCAGCGACAGGCCGGTCGCCACCTGGTTGGTCGCCAGCGACAGCGTCATCACGGCGAACAGCAGCGAGAAAACGGCTCCCATGACGATTGCCGCCAAGAGGCCGAGCCAGGGCGAGCCGGTCAGGTAGCCGGCGCCGAAGCCGCCGACCGCGCCCATGATCATCATGCCTTCGACGCCGAGATTGAGCACGCCGGAACGTTCGACCACCAGTTCGCCGATCGCCGCGATCAACAGCGGTGTCGCCGCCGTGGCGATGGTCAGGAGGATGTTGACGGTGATGTCCATCAGCGGGCTTCCTTCAACTTCGGCGCAGCTTCGAGCTTCGCCGCGCCTTCTGGTTTCGTCAGCGCCAGGCCGATCAGGCGGATGCGGTAATGGATGAGCGTGTCGCAGCCGAGCACGAAGAACAAAAGCATGCCCTGGAACACCCGTGCCACCTTGTCGGAAATGCCGAGCGCGCTTTGCACCGCCTCACCGCCGAGATAGGTCAGCGCCAGCACCAGGCCCGCGGCAATGATGCCAAGCGGATTGAGGCGGCCGAGGAACGCCACGATGATGGCGGTGAAGCCGTAGCCGGGCGAGATCACAGGCTGCAATTGTCCGATGGCGCCGGAGACTTCCGAAATGCCGGCAAGGCCGGCCAGTGCGCCTGACAGCAGGAAGGCAAAGAACACCATGCGGCTGAGGCCGAAGCCGGCGAAGCGCCCTGCCCGCGGGCTGGAACCCAGCACGCGGACCTCGAAGCCCTTGAGCATGCGCCCCATCATGATCCAGATCAGCACCGCGGCAACCAGCGCAAAGACAAAACCCCAATTGGCGCGTCCGGCGTCCGGCATCAGTTCCGGCAATACGGCGGAGTTGCCGAACTGGATCGTTTGCGGGAAACCATGGCCCTGCGGATCGCGCCACGGGCCGCGCACCAGCCAGTCGAGGAAGAGCTGCGCGACATAGACCAGCATCAAGCTTGTCAGGATCTCGTTGGTGTTGAAGCGGGTCTTCAGAAACGCGGGTATCGCCGCATAGGCCGCGCCGCCCACCATGCCGAGCAGAAGAATCAGCGGCAGCACCAGCGGGCCTTCGAATTGCGGAAACAGCACCGGAATGGCGGAGCCGAAGATGGCGCCGAAAATGAACTGGCCCTCGGCGCCGATGTTCCAGATGTTGGCCTTGTAGCAGACAGACAGGCCGACCGCGATCAGGATCAGTGGCGCCGCCTTGATCGCCAGCTCATGCAGCTGCCAGACCTGGCTGACCGGCTCGACGAAGTAGATCCGGAACGCGGTCAGCGGATTGACGCCGAGCAGCGCGAACATAATGGCGCCGGCGATGATCGTCAGCGCGAAGGCGATGAACGGCGACAGGGCCGAAAACAGCGCAGAGCGCTGCGGGCGTTTGACGAGTTCGAGGCGCATCATGCCGTCTCCAGCGTGTGTTCGGCGTGGCCGGGCTCGGCGCCGCCCATCAGCAGGCCGACCTTCTCGAAGGTCGCTTCGGCGATCGGCATCGGCTTGGACAATTCGCCATTGTGCATGACTGCGATCGCATCCGAGATTTCGAACAGCTCGTCGAGGTCCTGGCTGATCACCAGCACCGCCGATCCGCTGCGCGACAGCTCGATCAGCGCTTGCCTTATGTGGGCGGCGGCACCGGCATCGACGCCCCATGTCGGCTGGTTGACCACCATGACGCTTGGGCGGCGATCGAGTTCGCGGCCGACGATGAATTTCTGCAGATTGCCGCCCGAGAGCGCTGCCGCTTCCGGGTCCGGCGCGCTCTTGCGCACGTCCATGGCTTCGATAATGCGTTGCGAGGCGGCGTAGACGGCGCCGCTCTTGACCATTCCACCGCTGCCGACAAAGACCTTGCCGTCAGTGGCATGGCGCGACAGCAACAGGTTTTCCGAGAGTTTCATGCGCGGCGCCGCACCATGGCCGAGGCGCTCCTCCGGCACGAAGGCGGCCCCCAGCAGGCGCCGTCCGGTGATGGTCAGGCCACCCGCATCCTTGCCGCGGATGCGCACCGAGGCGGCATCCTGCTGCAAGACCTCACCGGAGACGGATTCGAAGAATTCGCCCTGGCCGTTGCCGGCGACACCGGCAATGCCGATCACCTCACCGGCGCGGACATTGAGGCTGATGGTCTTGAGCGGAATGGAGAAAGGCGTTGCCGGCTTCCGGCTGAGGTTGCGGATTTCGAGCAGCGGCTGCGCGGTTTCGATCCCCTCGACCGGAGCACGCACCACGGCCTGCACCTCGTTGCCGACCATCATGCGGGCAAGCGACGCCGCTGTCTCCTCGCGCGGGTTGCAGTGGCCGACCACCTTGCCATGCCGCAATACGGTGGCACGGTCGCAGATGCGTTTGACCTCTTCGAGCCGGTGCGATATGTAGAGGATCGATTTGCCTTCCGCGCGCAGCCGCTCCAGCGTCTCAAACAGCTTGTCGGCTTCCTGCGGCGTCAGCACCGAGGTCGGCTCGTCCAGGATGATGAGCTGCGGCGTCTGCAGCAGGCAGCGGATGATCTCAATGCGCTGGCGCTCGCCGACCGACAGATCGCCGACCAGCGTGTCCGGATCGAGCGGCAGGCCATAACTGTAGGAAAGCGCCCTGGCCTTCGCGGCGATGCTGCTGATCGGCGAACCGTCGTCCAGAGACAGCGCGATGTTCTCGGCCGCGGTCAGCGCCTCGAACAGCGAAAAATGCTGGAACACCATGCCGATGCCGAGCTTCTTGGCAGCACCCGGGCTGGTGATCCGCACCGCCTGGCCGTTCCAGAAAATCTCGCCGGAATTGGGCTCCAGCGAACCGAACAACATCTTGACCAGCGTCGACTTGCCGGCGCCGTTCTCGCCGAGCAGCGCGTGGATTTCACCCTTGGCGATGTTGAGGTCGATATGGTCGCACGCCGTCAGCGTGCCGAATATCTTGGTCAGGCCACGAACCTCAAGCAGGTTCGCCCCGTCATGATCTGCACTCACAGTGCCTCCCATCTGGTTCGCCAGATATGTTCTGTGTTCCCGCAAGCATCGTAGGCGCCGCCGCCTCTCAACGGAAAGCGGCACGCGTCTTGAAAGAGCTTCAAGAATTTCAGCGGAAATTCAAGGGATAGCAAGCCTGGCGGGACTAAGGGATGAGAATGGTCGTCCCTGTCGTCCTGCGGCCCTCGAGATCGGCATGCGCCTTGCCCGCATCCTTGAGCGCGTAGCGCTGGTTGATCTGGATCTTGACGGCGCCGCTGAGCACCACCTCGAACAGCGCCGCCGCGGAGGCATCAAGGTCCTCGCGCTTGGCGTTGTAGACGAACAGCGTCGGCCTTGTGGCGAACAACGAGCCCTTCTGCGCCAGCAGCGACATCGAGAATGGCGGGATCGGCCCCGAGGACTGGCCAAAGCTGACGAACATGCCGAGCGGCTTCAGGCAATCGAGCGAGGCCGGGAACGTGTCGTTGCCGACCGAATCGTAGACGACGTCGCATTTCTTGCCGCCGGTGATGGCCGCGACGCCGGCGACGAAATCCTGCTCCTTGTAGTTGATGACATGGTCGAATCCATGCGCCCTGGCGAGTTCGATCTTGTCGGTCGAGCTCGCCGTGCCGATGACCGTTGCGCCGAGATGTTTCGCCCATTGGCCGAGAATGAGCCCGACGCCGCCGGCCGCAGCGTGGAACAGGATCGTGTCGCCGGCCTTCACCTTGAAGGTGCGGCGCAGGAGATATTCGGCGGTCATGCCTTTCAGCATCATCGCGGCGGCCTGTTCGTCGCCGATGCCTTCGGGAAGCTTCACCACAAGGGCGGCGGCGATGACGCGTTGCTCGGCATAGGCACCGACATTCGTCGAATAGGCGATGCGGTCGCCCGGCTTCAGCCAGTCGACGCCCTCACCGACCTCCAGCACCACGCCGGCGGCTTCGCTGCCGGGAATGAGCGGAAAGCCGCCGGGCGGCGGATAGAGGCCGGAGCGATGATAGACATCGATGAAGTTGAGGCCGATGGCCGTATGCTTGACCAGGATCTGCCCGGAACCCGGCCGGCCGGGATCGGTGTCCTCATAGGTCAGAACTTCCGGGCCGCCATGGGCATGGATGCGGATCGCTTTGGACATGGGCTAGGCTTTCTATGGGATTGGCTGATCAGGCCTTCTTGGCACCGAGATTTGGAAAGAACTGCATGATGCCACCGATGCAGGCCAGGTAAAGCCCACTGATGGTGATGCCGATCTTGATGAAAGTGCTGACCTGTTCGCCCAGCACGCCGATCTGATCGTAGAAGGCGGCGAGCGCCGCCTGCGCAAGCGCAAGCGCGCCGAAGGCGCACCACAAGAGGGTCATTGTGAGATTGATGCGCCGCAGCCGCACCACCCGCACCGGATGAATGAAATTGATCGGGATGAAGGTCAGGATGCCGGCCACCACCACCACCGCGAACGACACCCATTGTCCCGGCTCGATGACGAACAGCGTGAACACCACCATGTTCCAGACCACGGGGAATCCCTTGAAGAAATTCTCCTTCGTCTTCATGCCGGTGTCGGCATAGTAGATCGCGCTGGAGACGACGATGATCGCCGCCGACAGGAACGAAAGGCCCTCGCCCATGAAGCCGCGCTGATAGAGCGCGAAGGCCGGGATCAGCACATAGGTCACGTAGTCGATGATGTTGTCGAGGAGTTCGCCCGACCAGGTCGGCAGGATTTCCTTGACCTCGAGCTTCCTGGCGATCGGTCCGTCGATGCCGTCGACGAACAGCGCCAGTCCGAGCCACCAGAACATCGCCGTCCACCGCTCCTCGCTCGCCGCCACCAGCGACAGGAAGGCGAGGAACGAGCCTGAGGCCGTCAGCAGATGGACCGAGAACGCCCTCGCTTGCGGCCATGTGACTTTCTTCTTCGGTCGCGGAATCCGGTCCGTGATCTTCTTGGCGGCTTTCCTTGCCGCCAGGTTCCTGGCCCCCATATTCCTGGCGGATGTGTTCTTGCTCACGGGCCTCGCCAATCCAGCTTGCAGATTTCGGCCGAGCGGCCGGCAAAATTCCAATTGCGGCCAAAAGCCCGCATCTTGCTCTTGTCGGACTTGGCCACGATGATCTCCGGCGCGATCCAGTATTCCGAATTCGTGATCACCGTATCCTTCTCGCGATCCTTGCCGGCGATTGGCGTGACCGCGCCATCGATGATCTTCGGTATCTGGAAGATACGCGTCTTGTCGCGCGTCTCATAGGTGATCGGCACCTGTTCGACACCCAGGAATTTTCCGACCAGGATCGACAGCAGCGATGTGGTTCCGCCCGCCTTGCCGGTGAAGATCTTCGTCAATGCCTTGACCGCGTAGACCGAGGCGCGTTTGTCGATGAACAGGCCCGCAGTCCAGTTGCCGCGGCTCATGTAGCCGGGGATTTCCATGATCAGCCCGAGGTTGATGCCGGAGAGGTCGACCTCGCCGAAATGGCCGGCATCGATACGGAAACCCGCCCAGGTCTGGCAGTAGCCTTCGGTCGGCGGGTGACTGCCGAGCGACAGCACGCAAGGGCAAAAAACCGTGCAATTGCAGGAGAGTACGAGCTCTCCTTTCATTGCCCAGCCCTGATCTGTCATTGAATTTCCCCCACTCACAGCGAGATTACTAGCAGGGCGGCTGCCCAGACAAGCAGTATCGCACCGGCCAGCCGGGTTGGAAGACTGCCTGTCGTCTGTTTTTCAATCAGGGTGAATACGCCGATCAGCGCCATCCAGAAGATGTTCATCACGCCGACGGCGAACATCACCAGCATCAGCGCCCAGCAGCAGCCGAGGCACCAGAGGCCTTGCGCGACGCCGAGCCGGAGGATGCGGACGGCCTTGGCACTCCAGTTCGAAAACAGGGTCGAGAACGGGTTGCGGCACTTCTTCAGGCAGGCCTGCTTGAGGCCGCTGAACTGGTAGAGGCCGGCAACCAGCAAGGCGAGCGCGCCGGCAATGCCAAGGAGTGGGTCGTAGATTTCGCCGGACTCAGCGAATGCGTGCACGCCCAGTGTCAGCGCGGAAAACAGCATCGAAGCGGCGAGCCAGACGCCGAGATAGCCGGCAACCAGCACCAGCGGATGGACGACCGGCTCGCCCTTGATCCGGGCGGTATCGGCGATCTCGCAATAGGTGCGGATCATTGGCGCTGCTGACGGCAGCATCGCGGCGATCGCCATCAGGAACCACATCGCGATGAGCGCGAGGGCGCGCCAACCGAGGCTTGCGTCCAAAGGCACCGGCGACAGGCAAAGCGCGAAGAACCGCTCCAGGAAATCAGGCAGCGGCAACTGCGGCAGGCCACGCAGCAGCGTGTCGCCCGGCACGCTGCCCCCGGCCTCTGCACCGCGAATCGCCATCGCGGCCAACAACAGCCAGGCGAGCAGAATGCTCGCGCCGACGACGATATTGACCGTCAGGCGCGGGTTGCGCGCGATATCAGCCGTGGCGCGGCCGGCGCGGTCGAGATGGCTGAAATCGTCCTGGGGGCCGGTCATGACACCCGAATGGGCCGAATCGCCGCGTTGATCAAGCCGCATGAACTGACCTATATGCTGCTTGAGTGGCAGGTCTGGTGGCCCGCCCCGCATTGCAAGCCGGAAGCCGACTTTGGAGCACCAGGAAACAGCGCCGATACTGATTGCCGGCACCGGGCCGGCAGGGCTGATTGCGGCGCTGGCTTTCGCAGATGCCGGCTTCCCGGTGACGCTTGTCGGGCCTGAGGCGTCGGCCCCCGACGGCCGCACCACGGCGCTGATGAACCCTGCCCTGAAAGTGCTTGAACGGCTCGATGTCCTCGAAGCCATCAGGCCCAAGGCCGCACCCTTGAAAGTGATGCGCATCGTCGATGCGACCAGCCGGCTGATCCGCAGCCCCGTCGTCACCTTTCGCGCCAGCGAGATCGATGAGGACCAGTTCGGGCTGAACCTGCCCAACAGCGTCTTTGGCCCGGCACTTGTCGGCAAGGTGGCCGCCCATTCCGGGATCGAGTGGCGCCGGTCGATGGTCAAGACCTGGCGTCTCGATGCCGACAAGGCTCATGCCGCGCTGGCCGACGGCAGCGAGGTGAGCGCATCGCTGGCGGTCGCCGCCGACGGACGCCAATCGCCTGCGCGCGAGGCGGCGGGCATTTCGACCGGCTCGCGCGCCTATCCGCAGGCCGCGCTCGTGCTCAATTTCGGCCATAGTCGCGAGCACGCCTTCACTTCGACCGAGTTCCACACCGAGACCGGTCCGTTCACACAAGTTCCGTTGCCCGGCAACCGCTCAAGCCTCGTCTGGGTGGTGAAGCCCGAGAGCGCCAACGAGCTTGCCGCTCTGGATGACACAACACTCTCGCTGCGGGTCGAGCAGCAAATGCAGTCGATGTTTGGACGCGTCACGGTAGAACCAGGCCGCCAGATCTATCCGCTTTCGACCGTCACGCCCCTGCGTTTTGCACGAGACAGGGTGGCGCTCGTCGGCGAAGCCGCACACGTGTTTCCGCCGATCGGTGCGCAAGGCCTCAACCTTGGCATCAGGGATATCGATGATCTGGTTGGAATCGCAAATGAAAATCGTGGCGATCCAGGCGCAGCCAAAGTCCTTGCCACCTACGATTTCAAGCGCCGGCCCGACATTCTGGCCCGCAGCAGCGCGGTCAATCTGCTCAACATGTCGCTGCTTTCCGACATGCTGCCGGCGCAGATGGCGCGTGGCGCCGGTCTGAGCGCACTCGGCGGCTTTGCACCGCTCCGCGCCTTCTTCATGCGCGAGGGGCTCCGTCCCGGCAGCGGTTTTTCGGCACTTGCGGGCGGCCTGCGAAAACCAATGCGGCAGCAGTAGCGATCTTGCGGATTTTATCGCGGCATCGCGGCATCAATCAAAACCTTTGCTTCGCATTTTGCGTAGCTTGAAGGCGCTCAAACGCTTCGGGATTGAATTGACTCGGAGTCTGCGCCAAATAAAGTCAAGGAATTCAGTGGTGAGTACGATGAAAACGGCCAAATTCGCGATCGGACAGGTGGTTCGCCACCGGCTGTTTCCGTTTCGAGGCATCATTTTCGACGTCGATCCGCAATTCGCCAACACCGACGAATGGTACGAAGCCATTCCCGCCGACGTGCGGCCGCGCAAGGATCAGCCGTTCTACCACCTGCTCGCCGAGAATTCGGAAACCGAATACATCGCCTATGTGTCGGAGCAGAATCTGCTCGAGGATCGGTCGGGCGAGCCAGTCCGCCACCCGCAGATCAAGGAGATGTTCGACAAGAAGCCGGACGGGCGCTACGAGCCGAAACGCCAGTCAAGGCACTGAGTTTGCGGCTACCGTTGGGAAATCCAGCCATGACCTGGAACGAAAAAAGCGGGGCATGACCCCGCTTTTCTTTGACTGGAGGGTGACCCGATCCCGCGATCAGTTGGCGGTCTTGGCCTTGTCCTGCTCATCCTTGAGCTTCTTGGCGAAGTCCTGGTTGTTCTTGGCGACGAAGTCCTGGAGCTTCTTCTGCCGGTCCTCGATGTCCGACTGCTGCAGCGGCGGGCCGTCATAGGCGCCGCTGAAGCCCTGGAGCGCGATCTTGATCGGGTTGGCCTGGTTCTGGAAATTGATCGAGGTCAGCGTGATGCCCTGACCTTTCTTGAACGCGGCGACGAGCTGGTCGGTGAGCGGCACTTCGGCCACGCAACGATCCGGGAAACAGATGACATAGTCGAGCTTTACGGCCTTGCCGGTATCGATCTGCAGGCCGATGCCCGGAGGCACCAGGCGACCGGTCGGGACCGTCACCTGAAACACCTTGCGGTTCACCTTGCCCTTGAGTTCGATCAGGCTGACACCGGTGACAAGCTGGCCGTTGCCGGCTGTGACGATGTTCTGGACGTTGCAGATGTCGACGTCTTCCTGCTTGGTGCAGGCCTTGAACCAGCCCTGTGGGATCTGTTGCTGCTGCTGTGCGGAAGCAGAGGGAAGTCCCGCGCCCAGAAAGCCGACCACGCCCGCGGCCATGACCGAAAGGCGGTATGCGTTGCTGTTCAGGCTCGTCATGTCGTGCACTTCCTCTCAAATGATCCCGGAACCGGCTTCTCTGCGCCGTGTGGTCCAGCTACCTGTTGCCGAAATGAGGCAACAGAATGACTTCGGACGGCGTGTTACACTGCAAGCGGTGCCGAATCCAGCCCGCTCACTTGTAATTCTTGATGACACCATTGGCCGGCACGCAGCCGCCTCATGCTAGGGTGCGCACCGAATCATCAAGCCGACCTGTTAAGGAGACGGTCATGGGCCGCGTTCTTGTTTGGCTGATCACCGCGATATCGCTTTTCACCCTTTCGCTGCGGCCGGCCATGTCGGAACCGAAGCATGCCATCGCCATGCAGGGCGAGCCGGCACTGCCGCCCGACTATACTCATTTCGACTACGTCAATCCCGATGCGCCGAAGGGTGGCAACATCACCTATTGCGTTGTCGGCAGCTTCGACAACCTCAACCCTTTCATCCTGAAGAGCCTGCGCACAACGGCGCGCGGCATGATGGATCTGACCTACGGTAACCTCGTTTTCGAGCCGTTGATGCAGCGCAATTACGACGAGGCCTTCAGTCTCTATGGCCTGCTCGCCGACAGCGCGGACATGGATTCCGAGCGCAAGTCGATTGAATTCCACCTCAACCCCAATGCAAAGTGGTCGGACGGCGAGCCGGTGACGCCGGAGGATGTGCTGTTCACCTATGATGTCTTCACCGACAAGGGCCGCCCGCCCTACAACGCACGCATGAGCCTGATCGCCAAGCTCGAAAAGACCGGTGATCACAGCGTGCGCTTCACCTTCAATGACAAGGCCAATCGCGAAACGCCCCTGATCATCGCGCTGACGCCGATCCTGCCGAAACACGCCTTCGACAAGGAGACTTTCGACAAGACGACGCTGAAGCCGCTGATTGGCAGCGGACCCTACACCATTGCCCAGGTGGCGCCGGGCCAGCGCATCGTGTTCAAGCGCAACCCCGATTATTGGGGCAAGGATGTCCCGGCCAAACGCGGCTTCGACAATTACGACCAAATCACCATCGAATATTTCCTCAACGCCAACGCCAAGCTCGAGGCTTTCAAGAAAGGCCTCTGCGCCATCGACGACGACGGCGATCCGGTCAAACGGGAGCGCGACCTTGATTTCCCGGCCTTTCACAGGGGCGAGGTGGTTTCTGAAACCTTCGACACCGGCATTCCGCCCGTTGTGACCGGTTTCCTGTTCAACACGCGGCTGCCGAAATTCTCCAATCCGGTGGTCCGGCGCGCGCTCGGCATGCTTTACGACTTCGAGTGGGCGAACAAGAACCTGTTCGGCGGCAAATACACCCGCACGATGAGTTATTGGCAGAACTCCGAGCTTTCCGCGCTCGGCCATCCGGCCGACGATAGGGAAAAGGCGTTGCTCGCCCCCTACCCCGGCCGCGTGCCGCCTGATGTCATGGACGGCACCTGGAAACCACCGGTGACCGACGGTTCGGGCCAGGACCGCAAGGTGTTGAAGACAGCTTTCGATCTCCTGAAAAGCATTGGTTACCACGTGCAGGACGGCACGATGCTCGATCCCGACGGCAAACCTTTCGGATTCGAGATCCTGACCGCTTCGCAGGACGAGGAACGCCTGGCCGGCATCTACCAGCGCACATTGGAGAAGATCGGCATCAACGTCAGCATCCGTAGCCTCGACGGCGACCAGATCCAATCACGCAAGCAGCGCTTCGATTTCGAGGCTCTGATCGGATCCAGCGGCTTCAACAATTCACTGTCGCCAGGCTTCGAACAGCTTGGACGCTGGAGCTCCGAGGCGGCCAGGGCCGAAGGCTCGTTCAATCTCGCCGGCGTTGCCGATCCGGCGGTCGACGCGGCGATTGAGGCGATGCTGCGCGCCCGCTCGAAGGAGGATTATGTCGCCGCCGTCCGCGTTCTCGACCGGTTGCTGATCTCAGGCAACTATATGGTGCCGATGCAGTACAACACGCAGCAGTGGCTTGCGTACTGGAATTACCTGGAACATCCGCAGAAGACGCCCCTATTCGGTTATCAGCTGCCAACATGGTGGCGCAAACCGAACTGAAAATCCGGAGATCGAGATGAGCGAAGCGCACGCCATAACCGTCGATGTGGTGTCGGATGTCGTCTGCCCGTGGTGCTTCATTGGCCAGAAGCGGCTGGACAAGGCGGTTGCCGCGGCCGGCAATGTCGATGTGCACATACGCTGGCGGCCGTTCCAGCTCGATCCGACCATTCCGCCGCAAGGCAAGGACCGCCGGGAGTATATGCTGGCCAAGTTCGGCAGCGACGAGCGCATTCGCGAGATCCATGCCCGGATCGAACCACTCGGCGAGGCGGAGGGCATTTCCTTTGCCTTCGATGCCATCAGGGTGGCGCCAAACACGCTGGACGCACACCGCCTGATCCGCTGGGCGGGTGCTGCCGGTGAAGCCGTGCAGAACAGGCTGGTCCGTCGCCTGTTTCAGCTGAATTTCGAGGAAGGTGTCAACATCGGCGACCATGCCGTGTTGGTCGAAGCCGCCCGCGAGGCGGGCATGGACGCGTCGGTGGTCGCAACGCTCTTGCCGACCGACGCCGATGTCGAAGCGGTGCGCACCGAGATCGCGACGGCATCGCGCATGGGTATATCAGGCGTGCCGTGCTTTCTGCTTGAAGGCAAATATGCCGTGATGGGTGCTCAGGACGCCGACACGCTGGCTGATGCCATCCGCCAAGTGGCAGCGGCCAAGGCACGGGGCGAACTGGACAAGGTCGGCTGAGGCAGGTTCCTACAAGGCAGGCGCTACTTTACCGTCGCCTTCGCCTTGCTGATAAAAAATCCGTGGCCATTTGTGGCGGTGCAGGTCAGCCCCTTGGTCGATGACTGGCACAAAAAGGGTCCAGCGCTCCAGCTGTTGCCATAGGCGAGCCTTGTGACATCGCTGCAGCAAGGCTGTTCGCCGGGGTTCTTGATCAGCGTCGCCGGTCCCTTGGGGCCGAGGATGATGGTGAGGTAGCTCGGCTCGACGCGCGAGCAGCTCAGTTCCGGGCCGCCATCCTGTGGCTGATAGGTGCCAGTGCCGCCTTTCGGCGTGTAGATGCAGCCAATGTTGTCGGACGGTGTGTTGAACTCGATCTGGCCCTCGGCGCTGGCCGGAATGCTCTGTTCGGCTGCATGCGCCAAAGGGAAGGGTAGCCAGGCGAAGAGGACGAAAGCTGCGGTTGCGCGCGTGAGCATGAGAGAGCTTCCCTGTTGGACAACCCTGGGTGTCGACAACGCCTTGGAAGGTTCAATCCCGAACGCGGGAATTGTCAAAGCAGATATCAAGGACGGCTCGTTTTCGGGAATTTTGGTTAGCCCGCAATGAAAAGTCAGCCGACCTGACAGGCCAAAACGAGTCACAAAATCGTGTGAACACCTTCCCCAAGGGAAGGTATATGCAGCTCTGCGCGTCACACGATAACCATATGACATCGTTGTCTTAAATCGCTGTTTCGCCGACCTTCATGCGATGCCCGGAAGGGCCGTTCTGTTGCCTTGCCGACACGGCCGCAACTTCAATCTCGCTGACCCCCTACAAAAATTAATGGAAAATGATCAATTGGTGTTACCATCCGTAACAAAACAAAAAAGGTTTGGGCGGGATCGTGATTCGGATCGGCAGACGATCGCAGGAGTCAGTACCGGATAAACTACACGGCGGCGCCACAGGGCCGTCGCATTTGACGCCGGTATCCTCGATGCGCAGTTTCTGGGGCCTGATGCGGGCCTACTGGTTCTCCGACCGTTGGAAGGAGGCCTGGACACTCACCATCGTCATCGCCCTGCTGACGGCGCTTTCCAGCAAGGCCGGCGTCTGGTTTGCCTTGGCATTGGGCGAATTGGGCAATTCGATCGCCTTCTTCCACGATGCCGCCAACACCAGCCCGCTGCGGGCAATTCTGACCAATGCCGGCATATTGGTGGTGCTGGTCGTGCTCAAGGATGCCGGCTTCACCGGCGTGCGCGGTCTTGTCTCCGCAACGTTGCACCGCAAATGGCGTGGCTGGCTGAACAGCCAGTTCAACCAGGCTCTGCTCGACGGCAATCATACCCATTTCCATGCCCAGCATGGTTCGGCGGCCGGCGGTATCGTGGCTCCCGACAACATCGACCAGCGCATCCAGGAATCCATCAAGGACATGACCGGCGGGGCGATCGGTCTCGCCATGGGCGTTCTGGGTGTCGCGACCTCGCTGTATTTTATCGGTGAAAATCTGATCGGATCCTCGGTCGAGGTTAAAGGGCTGGAGTTCCTCGGCAGCTATGGCAGCGCAGTGCTGGCTTTCCTCGCCGTCGCCATTTACGTGCCCCTGAACACCTGGATCGCGGTCAGGCTTGGGCGCCTGCTCGAGCGGCTCAATATCCGCATGCAGCAGGCCGAGGGCAGCTACCGCAGTGAACTGACGACATTCCTGCGCCGCAGCTTCCATGTCGCCGCCTCGCATGGCGAGGGCGTGCAAAAGTCGATGCACGACAAGCTCTATGTCGATATCGATAAAACCTGGGGCCGGCTCAATGTCGTCAACAACAGCTACACGTCGTTCGAGCTGATCTACAATTTCGTCGGCGGCCGGATCGTCGCCTATGGCCCCGGTCTCGTGTCGTTCATCCACAATCGCCTGGACTACAAGGGCTACATAACCGGCTCTGAAATGGTCGCTCAGCTGATCAGCCAGTGCTCGTGGTTCATCCATGTCATGCCGGCCATTGCGACGTTGCGTGCCAACAGCCAGCGCGTCACCGAGCTGGCGGATGCGATCGAGAATGTTCAGCACCCGCAGGCGTTCTACAGCCAGACCGGCCGTTCAGACTTCCACTATGCCAGCCAGAATCCGGTTTTCGGCCTGACCATCCAGAAGCTCGAACTGGCGCATCAGGGCGAGGACGCAACACCGTTCCTCAGCGCCGCCAATTTGCGCTTCCGGCGCGGCGAGTGGACGTTCCTGAAGGGCGAATCCGGTTGCGGCAAGACTTCGTTGATCAAGGCGATCAACGGCCTCTGGCCATATGGCCACGGCACCATCGTCTTCCCTGACGGGGTGAAGAGTTTTTATGCCGCCCAGGAGGTCAAGCTGCAGCAGGTGTCGCTGAAACAGCTGGTCTGCCTGCCGGGCTCCGAGCGCGACCATGGCGATTCCCAAGTCGCGTCCGCGCTGCACAAGGCCGGCCTTGGCGACTTCATTGAACACATGGCCCATGAGAGCCGAGAGGGCAAAAGCTGGGACCAGGTCCTGTCGGGCGGCCAGAAGCAGAAGCTGGTGGTGGCTCGCATCATCCTGCAGCAGCCGGGCCTGCTGTTCCTCGACGAGGCGACCGGTGCGCTCGACCCGGAGGGCAAGATTGCCTTCCATCAGGCGATCAAGGACAATTGCCCCGATGTCACGGTGATCAGCGTTATGCACGAAGCGGTGGCGCCAAGATCGGCTGCCGGCACCGAGTTCTACCACTCGATCGTCCTGATCGCCGACGGTGTCGCCACCAAGAAACCGCTGGCTCCGACCCTGCCCGTCGAACTCACCACGATTCTGGCGCAGCCACGGCCAGTCGAGGACAAATGGCTGCGTTTCTCGCGTCGGCTGAAACAGAAATAACGATGGTTTCACCGCGACTTGCCGGGCAGCGCGGCAGTCGGCGATCACAGTATCGCGATCGGAGCCATAAGGCGCCGTTTTCCTCACTCACCACGATTGACTCGGCAAGACGCACTCCTATGTTGCGCCCGCTTGCTGATAGTCAAACGCGAACCCGCAAGCGGAAAGGTCACCGCGCCATGCCTGGCGACAGTATTAGTCGAACGCAACCGCCGTCCGCCTAGACGTGACCTGAATGGTTCATGTCCTGCCGGACGGCAAGGAGTGAGCCATGAACGATTTTTCTCCCGTAGCGGACGACGAGGCCGTCGCCATCGCCCGCATCCTTGCAAACGACCACGTTGCCGACGTGGTCGAGGCGCTCAACCATGAATCGCGCGAAACCGCGACGGACCTGCTTTGCGCGGTCCCCTTCGAGCGGCTGGTCGAGATTTTCGATCAGCCTGAACTCGAAGCTGCCCCCGAACTCGCCGACGCCCTGCCCCGCGCCAAGGCAAGCAAGCTCCTCACCGCCATGTCGGTCGACCGTGCTGCCGACATCCTGCGCGAACTCGACGAGCCGGCACGCTCCGAACTGCTCGGTGCGCTGGCGCCGCCGCTGCGCGCGACCCTGCTGTCGATCCTGGGCTACCCCGAAGGCAGCGCCGCATCGATCATGACGACGGAGTTCGTCAGCGTTCCCTCGGACTGGACCGTCGGGCGCACGCTCGACTACATCCGCAAGGTCGAGCGGACGCGCGAGACCGTCTACGCGATCTACATCGTCGATCCGCAAACGCACCTACTGGTCCGGTCGACCGGCCTGCGCCGGCTGATCACCGGTGAACCGGACGACCCGATCCTGTCGGTGGCGCCGGACCGTGCGCCGGTGACCGTCACCCCGCTGACCGATCGCGAAAACCTGGCGCAGACGATCTCCAAATACGATCTGCTCGCCGTCCCCGTCGTCGACCACGGCAAGATCCTCGGCATCGTCACCATCGACGACATCATCGACACGATGATCGAGGAGACGACGGAGGACGTGCACCGCTTCGGCGGCATGGAAGCGCTCGACGAGCCCTACATGAAGATGAGCTTCCTCGCCATGATCCAGAAGCGCGCCGGCTGGCTGTGCGCGCTGTTCCTCAGCGAAATGCTGACCGCCAACGCCATGCAGAGCTATGAGAGCGAGCTGGAGAAGGCGATCGTGCTCACTCTGTTTATCCCGTTGATTATGAGCTCCGGCGGCAATTCCGGCTCACAGGCGACTTCGCTGGTCATCCGGGCGCTGGCGCTGCGCGAGATCGGCCTCGGCGACTGGTGGCGGGTTGCCTTGCGCGAACTGCCGACCGGCTTCGTCCTGGGATCGATCCTCGGCGTTGTCGGCGTCTGCCGCATTGCGCTTTGGCAGTATTTCGGTTTCTACGACTACGGCCCGCACTGGCCGCTGATCGCCGCAACGGTTGGGGCGGCACTGGTCGGCATCGTCACTTTTGGTTCCCTGTCGGGATCGATGCTGCCGTTCGCCCTGAAACGGGTCGGTTTCGACCCCGCCAGCGCATCGGCGCCGTTCGTCGCCACGCTGGTCGATGTCACCGGGCTGGTGATCTATTTCTCGGTGGCGCTGGTGATCCTGCGCGGCACGCTGCTTTGAGCAATTCCAGGAAAAGTGTGAGACGGTTTTCCGTCCGGAATTGCGTTAACAGAAGATAGATCGGTTCTGCGTTTCCGTGAAACGATGAACCGATCTGGCCCAACTGTCTCCGCCGCTGGCGATGGCCGGCGGCGGGTCCTGTCCTTCCCGAAATTGCCTTAGGCCTGCCTGCCATAGATGGCGTCGCGCAGCGCATCGGGAAAGGCGCCCATCATGCCGGCGATGGCCGTGTTCGTCAGCGCCACCACCGTCAGGTCCAGCGCCGGATCCACGAACCAGGAATGACCGTAGACGCCGCCCCAGCGCCAGGTGCCGGCGGTCTGAGGCGTCGATGCGGCGAGCGGGTCGCGCAGGACGCTGAAGCCGAGACCCCAGCCCCAGCCGGGCATGGTGGTTTCGAGGCCCGGTATCGCATCCCCAGTCATCGCCGCTGCCGTTTCGGGGCGGATGACTGGCCCGCCGCCCGAACGCAGTGCCTCGAGCAGCTTGAGCACATCGCTGGCGGTGCCGTTCATGCCGGTACCGCCCGAGGCGAAGGAAGCGGGATCGAAGACACGGCCGGGCGAGTATGAGATGAAACCGTCGCCGAAGGGCACACGGTGATGTTCTCCCATCACGATGGCCTTGCCGGGTCCATCGGCGTAGGGCGTCACCAGCCGGGATCGATCGCGCACGGCAAAGGCCGCGTCATGCATACCGAGCGGCTGGACGACCAGGCGATCGACCAGCTCCGGCAAGGAGGCACCCGTGGCTCTCGCCATGGCCTCGCCCAGCACATCCATCGCCACCGAATAGCCCCAGCCCGTTCCCGGCGCACAGGACAGTGGCACCGAGGCGATACGACGGAGATTCTCGGCCATGGAGAGGCCGGGCTGGTCGAGGCCGTCGGAGACATCAGCGCGATGATAGGGCCCGTCCGCCGCCTGACGAAAACGGTAGTCCAGCCCGGCGGTGTGCGTCAGCAGATGTCGGATGGTGATGACCGGCTCGCTGCCATCCATGAGCTTCGGCCGGAACTCCGGGATGAATTTTACCAAGGGATCATCGAGGCCGATATCGCCGGCTTCGACAAGGGCAAGTGCGGCGGCCGCGACGACGGGTTTGGTGACCGACGCAAGCCGGAAGATTGCGTCCGGCGCCATCGGCTTCTTCGCTTCGCGGTCGGCAAGGCCGGCGGCGCGGCTGTAGAGGATCTCGCCGCGCCGGGCGACAAGGATCACGGCGCCGACGATGCGTCCATCCGCGACGGCCCTGTCGACGACCTGATCGACACGTCCGCCGAACTCGTGGTCGAGCGGAGTGGAGCTGGTGGCCACGGACATGGATTGCTCCCTTGGCGGCGAGTGCTGGCGGCTTGCGAAAAGTCAGACGCGCTGGCCGTCCTTCACGCGGTAGGTCGGCTTGTACATGGTGACGAGCTCTTCCGCGGCGGTCGGGTGCACGGCCATCGTGCGGTCGAAATCATCCTTGGTCAGCCCAGCCTTCAGCGGAATGCCGAGCAGCTGCGCCATTTCGCCGGCATCCGGCCCCAATATATGGGCGCCGAGCACTTTGCGGGTCGCGCCATCGACCACCAGCTTGATCAGCATCTTCTCGTCGCGGCCGGACAGCGTATGCCGCATCGGCCGGAAGCTGGCGCGGTAGATCTCGATGTCGGCGAAACGCTTGACGGCGTCATCTTCCGACAGGCCGACCGTGCCGATTTCCGGTTGTGAGAAGACCGCGGTCGCGATCGTCTCGTGATCGGGCGCGGTCGGGTTGCCCTTGAATGCCGTCTCGACAAAGCACATCGCTTCGTGGATCGCCACCGGCGTCAGCTGCACGCGGTTGGTGACGTCGCCGATCGCCCAGATGTTGTCGATGTTGGTGCGGGAATAGTCGTCGACCTTGATCGCGCCGGCCGCGGTCATCTCGATGCCGATGCCTTCCAGGCCCATATTCTCGGTGTTGGGGATGCGCCCGATGGCCAGCATGACCTGGTCAACCGTCAGCGTCTGGCCGCTGGTGAGACGCGCGTCGAGCCGGCCGTCCGGCCGCTTGCGCACCTCTTCGCTCACCGCGTGGCAGAGTATCTTGATCCCCTTCTTTTCCATGGTCTCGTGCAATGTGCGGCGCAGATCCATGTCGAAGCGGCTGAGGATCTCCTTGCCGCGATAGACCAGCGTGGTGTCGACGCCGAGGCCGTGGAAGATGTTGGCGAACTCGACCGCGATATAGCCGCCGCCCTCGATCATGATCGCCTTGGGCAACTCCTTGAGGTCGAAAGCCTCGTTGGAGAAGATGCAGTGTTCGTGGCCGGGCAGTGCCGGATGCGCGGCCGGACGGCCGCCGGTGGCGATCAGGATCTTGTCGGCGGTGACGGTGCGGTCCTCGCCCAGAAGATGGATCACATGTGGGTCGACGATCATCGCCCGGGAATGAAAGGGCTCGCCGCCGGCGCCCTCGACATTCTTCTTGTAGATCGCCTCCAGCCGGCTGATCTCGCGATCCTTGTTGGCGACCAGCGTGCGCCAGTCGAAACTGGCTTCCGGTACCGTCCAGCCATAACCGGCCGCGTCGGCGAAATGCTCCGGAAATTGCGAGGCGTAGACATAAAGCTTCTTCGGTACGCAGCCGCGGATGACGCAGGTGCCGCCAAAGCGGTATTCCTCGGCGATGCCAACGCGCTTGCCGAGTGCCGCGGCGACGCGCGCCGCCCTCACCCCGCCCGAGCCGCCGCCGATGACGAAAAGATCGTAGTCGTAACCGGCCATGATGGGACTCCTGGAGAGGGAAAGTTCAAGCCAGAGGTAGGATGCAAAACGCCAAAAGAAAAGCCCGGACAAAGCCGGGCTTTCTGGTCCAGAGGCAGCTACGCCGCCTCGAAAAATGAAATCAATTCTGCGTGCCGTCGGCAGGCGCCGAACCGTCGGCGGGCGCGGCGCCATCCGCCGGAGCCGCATTGTCGGCCGGAGCGGCACCATCAGCGGGCGCTGGCGCAGGTGCAGCCGGTGCAGCGGCCTTGGCAGCCGCGGCCAGCGTTTCGCCGACCTGCTGGGCGAGATCGCGGGCGAGGCCGTTCTGCCAGATATCGGCTGCCTTGACCAAATCACGCGTCACGGTCGGACCGCTGTCGAGCAGCTTCTTGCCGGCGTCGGAACTGTAGAAGGCCGCGATGTCATTGAGGTCCTTCTCGGAAAACACCTTCGCATAGGCAAGGGCCGCTTCCTTCTCGAGATCGGCGCGCCGCGAGGCCAATGCCAGCGCCTTCTCGTTGACGGTCTTGCCGATCAGTTCCTGCATGTCCGGGTTCTTCTGGATCAGCTGCGATTCGAGCGCTGCGGCCGCCTGCGGCAGAATGTTGTCGAACGGATCGGTCGCATGGATCGCTGCGACCGCCGCCCGGGCGGCCTTCAGGTGCGATTCGGTGACGTCCTGCGAAAACGCCGGCGACGATAAGGCGAAAACGGCCGAAGCCGCCAGAACGACGCAAAGGCTGCGAACCCGGTTATGCAACATGGTTGGTAGAACTCCCTGGTTTTCGGGCGGCATGGACGGTTTGGATGCCGTCGCCGCCGGCGATGATGGCCGCTGACGCCAGCCCGATGAAAAGACCATGCTCGACCACGCCCGGAACGGCGTGGAGAGCATTCGAAAGCGCTCTTGTATCCGGAATGCGGCCAAAAGATGCATCGAGGATAAAATGGCCGCCGTCTGTAACAAAAGCCTGGCCTCCCGTCATCCTCAATGTAATGGGACCGGCAAGGCCGAGATTTGCAGCCGCCGCGGCCACCGCGATCTCGGTGGCGCGCAGGCCGAACTGGTTGACTTCGATCGGCAGCGGAAACCGGCCGAGCGTCTCGACCATCTTCGAGCGGTCGGCGATGACGATCATGCGCTGCGAGGCCGCGGCGACGATCTTCTCGCGCAGCAGCGCGCCGCCGCCGCCCTTGATCAGGGTCAGTTCCGGGTCGACCTCATCGGCGCCGTCGACGGTGAGATCGAGCTCGGGCGTTTCCTCCAATGTCGACAGGGGCACGCCAAGCTCGCGGCAAAGTGCTGCGGTGCGCTCCGATGTCGGCACACCGATGACGGCCATGCCGGTGGCGACCTTATCGGCGAGCAACCGTACAAATTCTTCCGCCGTGGTGCCGGTGCCGATGCCGAGCCGCATGCCATCGCTGACATGGGCAAGGGCGGCCCGCGCGGCCTCGACCTTCAATTGTTTTGCATCCATGCCGCTTGCTGCCCCGGGAACCTCATGCATGTCGCCCAAAAGTGACCTCGGTTTTGGGGAAACGACATGCATGAAACTGAGTGTTCGGGCTCCTAGCATTTTTGCCGGTCGGGTCAAAGCCCTTGGGCGCCTGTCCACCGCTCTGCTTGCCTTGACGCGCCGCAGCCGCTATCGCCTGCCGATGCACAAACCTGCGCAGGATGGATCATGACTCGCCCGATCATCGTGTTCGACCTCGACGGAACGCTGGTTGACACGGCGCCGGACCTGCTCGACAGCCTCAACCACAGCCTGGCCGCCAGCGAACTCGCGGCCGTCGACGAGGCCGGCTTCAGGCGCTTCGTCGGCCATGGCGGGCGCGTGATGATAGAGCGGGCGCATGCCGCCCAGCAGCGCTCGCTCGATGTCGCCGAGCATGACCGGCTGCTAAAACTGTTCCTCGATCACTACACCGACAACATTCCCGGCAAATCCCGCCCCTACCCCGGTGTCATCGAGGCGCTCGCCCGTTTCGAAAAGGCGGACTATCTCCTGGCCATCTGCACCAACAAATACGAAGCCAACTCGCTGGCGCTGATCGAAGCGCTCGGCCTGACCAGGCATTTCGCGGCCATCGCCGGCCAGGACACATTCGCCTTCCGCAAGCCCGATCCGCGCCACCTGACCGAAACCATCAGGCTGGCGGGCGGCGATCCGCACCGCGCCTTGATGGTCGGCGATTCGCAAACCGACATCGACACCGCCAAGGCCGCCGGCATTCCCGTCGTCGCCGTCGATTTCGGCTACACCGACCGGCATGTCCGCGAATTCGAACCCTCGGCGGTGATTTCGCATTTCGACGCGCTGACGGTGGATCTGGCGGAAAAGCTCATCAAGGCCGCGGGACACTGAACGGGCAGCGACCGCCATCTGGTCGCGGCAGGCCCGAAAGAGCGAAGAATCCGATCGCTGTGAGAACGCCAGACACCGCCTTGACTTAACCGGCCGGCCTCCCTTATATCGCGGCTCGCTTGGCCTTCGGGCAACGAGCGGGCGATTAGCTCAGCGGGAGAGCACACCCTTCACACGGGTGGGGTCGCAGGTTCAATCCCTGCATCGCCCACCACTTACCTTCCTGAAATCACACTCCAAGCCGGACCAGCTAACAACTACAACTCGCCCCTTCCCCGCCAAAATTCTTCTGGGCGAAGTTCAACGCGCTGCTATAGCTCGTGTAGCTCTGGAACTGGCACACATTGGAGCCGTTCCGCACCTTCATCTGTTCGAGATCCCAGAACGGCACCTCGATGCGGTCGTCGGCGCAGTAGACGGTGTAGCGTTCGGGTTCGAGCGCCCGGCTTTCTGCACGGGCATGGAAACGGCCTGGATGGCAAGCACTGACAGTGCAAGCATGACGATGTGACGCGTGCGCATAGAGCCCCCAATAAACCGCCAGAACTTATGGCTAGGGATATTGAAGCGGCGCATCATGGTTTTTTGGCGGACTTTTTCTTTTCTTCAGCGCTGCCGCAAGTAGATGGGCTGAGCGGTCCCGCATCCCATCTGGAACCAACCACCACGCCAGCGAGTTTCCTTGCGTCGAAACTTGAGGGAAAACCATGTCCAGAATTCTTGTGGCAACCAGCGTTGCCGTTCTTCTCGCCGCCGGACCGGCCTTTGCCGCGGATGAAAATCCGCTCCCCCCACAAAACGCCAAGAAGCTGTCGGAGATCCTCGCCAAGGTCGAGCAGCGCGACGGCTTTCGCTACGTGAAAGAGGTCGACTGGGACAAGGACGCCTATGTCGTCACCTACTACACGTCGGACAAGGCAAAGGTCGAAATCACCTATGATCCGGTGACGGCCGAACCCAAATAAGAGCCGCAGGCAGACCATTCGACGGGCCGGCCCGTTTTCTCCACGCGCCTCGATGGCCAATCGAATTGCCGCAAATTGTCCATCCTTGGCGTGTGATATGCACGCTAAGGTGCGGGGCAGAGCCTGTTGGCTTGGGGGCAGTCATGAGATTTTCCGTTCGAACCGTGCTTGTGCTTGCCGTCATCCTGGCCGGCGGCATGCTTGCGGCAACTTCGGCGCGGGCCGACGGGCCATCCTTCGACTGCGCCAAGGCCAGCCTGCCGGCGGAGAAGGCGATCTGCGCCGATCCGCAGCTGTCGGCCATCGATCTGCTGGTGGCCAAGGCCTATAAGGGGTTCGAGCCGGCCTTCGGCGGCGACAAGCGCAAGATCGCCCGCGGGCTGATCGCCGACCGCAACGCCTGCAAGAGCGACACCGCCTGCATCGTCAGCGCGCTGAACAACGCCTTGCAGACCTATGGCAACGCGCCGTCATGGGTGCAGGACTACAACATCGCGCTGATCGGCAAGAAGGCGCTGGATGCCGCCGCGCAGAACCCCGGCAACAAGGATCAGCCCCTGCCCTCCGCGGTCGGGCAATGCGCGTCCACGCACATCAAGACGCTGACCACGCGGCTTGGCGACGATCCGCTGGAAACGGCCGCGCCCGACGCCGGCAGCGCCGCCACCTTCACCAATGGCGGCGGGGCCGTCTCCTATGATCGCGAGCCGGGCCTTGCCGCTTCGAAGGTCGGCGAACCCGTCGAGATGTGCCTGATCGCGATTCCCAGGGATTGCCCCAAAGACGACGACCGCGGCCGGGTCTATTACTCCCTCGATCTCGTCGCCAAGGGCAGCTGGGCGCTGCCGGACTCCGAGCATCTGTGCGGCGGCGCCTGAGTGGTTCTGGCTCGTGTTCGACGAAAGCGGCCAGGAAGAGCCGTTTGCGCCTCCTCTTGCGCCGGGCCGGCTTTGATGGCTGATTGGAGCGGTTGACTGCGCCGCATGGGGGATGGGCATGGCGACGGCTAAGCATGTATTGAAACGAATATTGATGATGTTAGCCGGCTATCTCGTTGCCGTGCTGGTCGGTCTGGTCGCTGTCGTTGCGATCTATGCCGCGCTCAGTTCCCTGCCAAACGCGCCGGCCTATTTCGACATCATGGGCGTCAGCCCGATCGCGGTCCTGGTGGTGCCGCCGCTAGGCATGTTCGTCTATTTCCTGACGATCGTCGTGACCGGGTTGCAGACGCTGATCTTTGCGATGATCGCCGAGCTCTTCTCGTTGCGCAATGTCCTGATGCACATGTTTTTCGGCGCCGCTGCCGCCGCCGGTGGCTTCTTCCTGATCTGGCCGGTTCCGACGGAGGACATGGACCCCGAGCGCTGGGCCGACATCGGCATCATCGCCGCCGCCGGCCTCGTCGCCGGATTGATCTACTGGCTGATCGCCGGGCGGGAGGCAGGTTTCCGCCGCCCGTTGTCGCAGTTCTAAATGATCAGCTCGACGGCGAACGTACCGCCTCGGTCGCATCCAGGGCCTGCTTCAGCCGCGAGTCACGATCGTAGACGTCGCTGAAATACTCGACCTTGCCGGACATGTCTGGCCATGCGGTGAAATAGGCGACATAGACCGGAATCTTGCGGGTGACATCCTCGGTCGAGTGCCCGTGCTTCAGCTTCTCGGCGATATAGTCGACCGAGGTGCCGAGCACCGCCGCCGCCATGCCGCGCGGGTCCTGCAGGCGCACACAGCCATGGCTGAGCGCGCGCATGTCCTGCTTGAAGAACGATTTCTGCGGCGTGTCGTGCATGTAGATCGCATGCTTGTTGGGGAACAGGATCTTCAGTTCGCCCAGCGCATTGGCCTCGCTCGGCTGCTGGCGCACGCTGTAGGGAATGTTCGCGCCGTAAGCGCCCCAATTGACCGCCGACGACGGAATGCGCTTGCCGCGCGAATCCGTTACCTCGTAGCCGGCCCGGTCGAGATAGCCGGGGTCGCTGCGCAACCGGGGCAGCATCTCATTGACGATGATCGACTGCGGCACGCCCCAATAGGGGTGAAAGTCGACCTGCTTGATCTGGTCGTAGAAGAATGCCGTCTGGTTGGTGACCCGGCCGACGACGACGCGCGTCTTCAGCTTCTCCTCGCCATTGTCGATGTAGCTCGCGGTGAACGCAGGCTGGTTGATGAAGACACGCGGGCTGCCGAGATCGGAAGGCAGCCAGCGCAGTTCCTCCAGCGCCACCTGCACCTTGAGCAGTTTGTCGGCCTTCGACGTGCCGGCCAGCAAGGCGACAGTGCGCGGACCGATGACGCCGTCGCCCTTCATGCCTTCCTTCACCTGCACCGCCTTGATCAGCGGCACCAGCTCGGGAACGTAGACTTCGCTGGCCGCCAGCCGTGACAAGAGCTCGCCATAGGTGCCGCCCATGTCGTCATCGAGATTGCGCGCGATCAGCGACAGCAGCTTCGGCAGTTCAGGGCTGGTCTCGCCCGGCTTCAGCAACAGCTTGGGATCGACGACGATCTCGTTCTCGGCACTGGCCTGCAGGGCCTCCAGCTCGACGCGCAGCGCCTGATATTCCGCATTCTGCGGATGCCGCGATTCGAGGTAGGTGCGCACTTCCTGCGTATGGGCCAGCGTCTTCAGCACGCCGACCATGTCGAGCGGCTTGGCCGGGAAATCATAGTAGCCGGTCATCCGGTTGGGTTCGACACGGCCGTTCTGGGCGTCATGGGCGTAGCGCAGGACGCGCGCCGACAGCGCCATCTCGAAGCGCACGAGTTCCCTGAGCTTGGCCGCGTCGTCCGTTGCGGCCGAAGTCGTGGCCGGCACATCGACCGTGTAGTCGGCGGGCGTCAGGCCATAGCTTGCGGCCTCGCCCAGCACCCGCACCGCGTCCTGGGCTCGGCTGTTGAGGCTGGTTCCGCTCACCCAGATGAAGTCCGGATTGGCCGAATAATAGGCGATCAGCGCCTTGGCGATGTCGGGCTCGGCATAGAGCTCGTAGTCGCTCAAGCTGGCGATAGCATCGTGGAAAGCAGCGCCAGTGGCCGATGGAACGAACGCGGCGTCCTGCGGCGTTGCTGGCTGGGGCGCGGCGGACAGCGTCGAGAAGTCGACGCGCACGAGTTTGTCGGCCTTGTAGGTGTAGTAGGATGGGCCGCTGATCTTTACGCCACCACCGCCGCCGGCCGGTGCCTTGGGTCTGTGCTTTGGTGGCGGAGGCGGAAACTCGCCCTGCGGCTCATGCCTGACGCCGCCGCCGAACAGCATGTCGAACAGCCCTTGGGCGCCGGCCTGAGGCGCGCCCAGGGCGAGCGTTGCCGCGATCGCCACAAGCGGCATCGCGGTTGCTTTTTTACCGAGAAATTTCATGGATCACCCGCTCCGGCCGCAACCGGTTCCCGTTCCGCACGCTAAACCGTCTCGCTCACCGCATGGCGGATGTAAGGCGCGACTATACCGATTCATACCGATTTCGTTAAGCTTTCATAAATTTCGGAAAGCCTGTTGCAGAACGGTTTCACAACATCGTGACGGCTGGAGCGCGGGTGTTTCGCTCCAGCCCAAGCAATCCATGAAAATCAGGCGTTGGCACCACCATCGATGGTCAATGCGGCGCCGGTGACAAAACGTCCCTCCGGGCCGGCAAGCCAGGCAACCATGCCGGCGATGTCGTCGGCCTTGCCGAATCGCGGTGTCGCCATCTTCTGACGCTGATGTTCGGCATGCGGCCCATCAGCCGGGTTCATGTCGGTGTCGGTCGAGCCGGGATGGACGACATTGGCGGTGATGCCGCGCGGACCGAGGTCACGTGCGAGAGCCTTGGTCAGGCCGACCAGCGCCGCCTTGCTGGTGGAATAGGCGCCGAGGCTGGTGTCGGTGACGCGTTCGGCGAGATTGCTGCCGATCGAGATGATCCTGCCGCCCTCGCCCAAGTGCCTTGCCGCCGCCTTCGAGGCGATGAACGGGGCTCTCAGATTAACCGACATGGTCTCGTCGAAGTCGGCTAACGATAACGTGTCGATGGGCGCCGCGCGCCAGATGCCGGCGCTGTTGACCAGGATATCGAGTCGGCCGAATGCCGCTACGGCGTCATCGACGGCCTTGTCGATGGCCTCGGCATCGCGGTTGTCGGCCTTGATTGCGACGGCGCGGCCACCCTTGGCCTCAATCTCGGCGACAACCGAGCGGGCCTGTTCCTCGCCATGCACATAGGTCAGGGCAACATCGGCGCCATCGGCCGCGAGCCTTCGCGCGATCGCCGCTCCAATGCCGCGGCTGCCGCCGGTGACGAGCGCCACTTTGCCGTTCAAATTTCTGGAAGACATAGGCTTCTCCATTATGTAGTGATTGATACATAAATACCTGTCAGGCTTGCCCAGCCGCGTCAACTGATTTATGTAACGATCAACACAGAAAAGAGCGCCATGTCGGAAAGAGGCCGTCCTCGCACCTTCGATCGAACCGCGGCCCTGCGGCGCGCGATGGAGCTGTTTTGGGCCAAGGGCTATGAGGGCACGTCGGTCGCCGAGCTGACGACGGTGATGGGTATCAATTCACCCAGCCTCTATGCCGCCTTCGGCAGCAAGGAGGCGCTGTTCCTCGAGGCGACCGAATATTACACGCAAGCCGAAGGAACCGAGATCTGGGCCGCCTTGGATGAGGCATCGACGGCATGCCAGGCGATCGAGAACTTCCTGCGGCAGACAGCCAGGGCCTATTCGCAGCCCAATCGTCCGCAGGGCTGCCTGATCACGCTTGGCGCGCTGCATGAGGACTCAAGCAGCGGTGCCATCTGCACGGATTTGCGCCGCCGCCGCGCCGAAAACCTTACGGCCCTGCGCAAGCGCCTGGAGCGCGGCGTGGCCGAGCGTGAATTGCCTGCCGACTTCGACTGCGGTGCCGTGGCGACCTTCTACGCCACGGTGCAGCACGGCATGTCGATCCAGGCGCGCGACGGCGCTTCGTGCACCGCGCTGATGGCGACGGTCACCGGCGCGATGGCTGCCTGGCGGACGCTGGCAGGCGCCGACAGAGCGTGACAAACGCTGGCCGTTGTGGTGGAAATTCAGACATGCGCGGTTGGGAGGAAACAGGCCTGTGAAAAAGGGGTATCGCGAACTGCTGGACGAGGCCAACGCCGAAATCGAGGTGGTTTCGCCTGAAGAGGCAGCAGGACTGCTCGAGGACGAAGGCACCATCTTCGTCGACTTGCGCGACCCCCGCGAGGTCGAACGCGATGGCAGGATCCCCGGCGCCAAACATGTCACACGCGGCATGCTGGAATTCTGGATCGATCCCGAAAGCCCCTATCACAAGCCGTTCTTCGCCTCGGGCAAGAGCTTTGTTTTCTTCTGCGCCGGCGGTTGGCGCTCGGCGCTGGCCACCAAGACGGCGCAGGATATGGGGCTTGTGCCCGTCAAGCACATCCTTGGCGGCTACACCGCCTGGAAGGCCGCCGGACTGCCTGTCGAGCCCGGCGAGAAGAAGAAGTAGCCTACCTCGACTTCAATGCAGCAAGGAAGATTCGCGGTGCTCTGCGACGAAGGCAACGGCGCGTTCGACAACGCCCTTGTCTGCCAGAATGCGGCGATGGCCGAGCCCGTCAGCCCAGTGCAGCCGCACATGGCCGCCTGCGCCGGCGTAGCGCTTTGCATGCTCGGCCGGCACTTCGCGGTCGTCAGGCGCGTGGATGACCAGGGTCGGCACGGGTGCCTGGGCGAGCTGACGGTCGCCGGTGAATTCATGCAGCGGCCGGCCGGACAAATGTTGGACACGGTCCGCCATCGCGACCTGCGAACGCGGCCCGACATTGAGCATGCGGCTGAAGTCGGCGAAGATCGCCGGCAGGGAACTCGGTGCTGCGATCAGCACGAGACGTCCGGCCGCCAGCGGTGGAATGTTCTTGACCGAACCGGCAATGGCATTGGCGGTAACGGCGCCGCCGAAGGAGTGCCCCACCGCCGCGACAAACGGGCCGAACCATTCGCCGGCGACCCTTACGGCCTCGACGGCATTGACCATGTTCAGGTGCCGGCCCTGCGAATGGCCATGGCCCGGCAGGTCCAGTGAAACGACCCTATAGCCGGCCGCACGACAGCCCTCGATCAAGGCGCGCATATATTCGGTGCGCGAACGCCAGCCATGGACGACAAGCACAGTGCCGGCAGCCGCCCTACCCGGCTCCGGCCGGAATTCGTGCACCATGACGCAGCCGGTTGCCGTCTTCAGCCGATGATGGCGCGCCTCGGTCATGAACTCCGCGGCACGGCCGATGGCGCGCCGCTCGCCGTCGGTCAGCGCCTTGACGCTGGGCGTGCGGCAGAACAGTTCGAAAGCCGCGCGCCCGGTGATGCGTGGCGCAATATGCTCGGCCGCCCCAAATACGCTGCGGATGACCTTCAGCCCGATTGATGCCATAGTGAGAATCCATCCATACGTTCAAGCATGAACATAATAGTTCAAAGATGAACAATAAACAAGAGCTCCCCTGGGACAACCCGCGTTTTCGCAACTGGGTCGCGGTGGCGCGCGCCTGCCATGTGCTGGAGCGCACGCTGGCGGTGAAACTCGCGCCGCTGGACCTCAAGCCGGCGCAGCTCGATGTGCTGATGAACCTCTATCGCCATCCCGGCATGTCGCAGCACGACCTTGCCCGCAAGCTGCTCGTCGGCCGCTCCAACATCACCATGCTGCTGCCGCAGTTGGAGGCGCGCGGCCTGCTGCGCCGCGAAGGCGACGAGAAGGACAAGCGCATCCTGCGGCTCGCCTTGACCGAAGCCGGCGAGGCGCTGCTGATGCAGGCGCTGAAAGTACACATGGCGCTGATCGAAAAGGCGATGAGCCAGTCGACGCCGGAGCAGTGCGACATGATCGGCGAACAGATGCGCAAGATCTACGAGGTGCTGAAGGAGGCCTAGCACCCAAGGCGTGCCGAGATTCAGGTCAGCCTACCACATGGTCTTCTTCGCCCGCTCCGGCCATTCCTTGTCATAGGCCTCGCCGTCGATGTTCTTGCGGCTGGTGATTTCCAGGATTTTTCCGGGCGTCGGCAGCGATTTCGGATAGATATGCCTGGCCGGATTCCAGAGTTCCGAACGCACGATGGCGCGGGCGCATTGGAAATAGACCGAATCGATGTCGATGACGGTTACCGAACGCGCCACTTTGCCGTCGACCATGAAGGACGCGCAAAATTCGGCGTCCGTGGTGATGTGCGCGCGGCCGTTGATGCGCAGCGTCGTGCCCGAGCCCGGCACCAGGAACAGCAGCCCGACGCGCGGATCCCGGATGATGTTGCGCAGCGAATCGGCGCGGTTGTTGCCGCGCCGGTCCGGCATCATCAGCGTTTTCGGGTCGACGATGCGTACGAAGCCGGCGAGATCGCCGCGCGGCGAACAGTCCAGTCCCTCCGGCCCGCTGGTGGCCAGCGCGACAAAGGGCGAAGCCTCGATGAAGGCGGCATATTCGGGAATGACGTGGTCGAGTTCCTTGACCAGCGAAGCTTCGCCGGGAACCCCGTAGAGCGCTTCGAGCTGTTCGACCGTGGTGATGAGCGGCATCTTCTTCGTCTCCGAACCTTTGCCGGCGCTACTCCAGATGTGTGACGCCCTTACGACGCCAGACTAGCGATCGCGGCTCAAGCCTTTTTCCGCCAGTTCCACCAGATAGGCATTCCAGCGCTCATCCTTCTCATGGCCGAGCGTATGCAGGTAGTTCCAGGTGAAGATGCCGGTGTCGTGGAAATCATCGAAAGTGATGCGCACCGCATAGTTGCCGACCGGCTCGATCTTCAGGATCGCCACATTGCGCTTGCCGGGAACCGTCACACGCTGGTCAGGCGAGTGCCCCTGCACCTCGGCCGATGGCGAGGCGACGCGCAACAGCTCCGCCGGCAATTCGAACGGCTGGTGATTGGGAAAGGTCACCGACAGCAGCTTGCGGTCCTTGGAGACCCTGAGTTCTTTTGGCGCGGTCATGCTGTTTCATCCCGTATCGATTGCCCTTCCCTACGCCGCTTCGCGCAACGGGAAAAGTCCTGATAGGCCGACCGACACACCGTGTCGGCTCCGGGATGTTACCAAAGATCGAGAAGTTGTATCTTGAATGGTGGGCTGGATCGTATCACATAGCCATATATAACGACGCCGGTAACGGCCACGGAAACGCTCGAACATGAACATGATCGACCCCTTCGGTCGCACGATCAGCTATCTCAGAGTGTCGGTTACCGACCGCTGCGATTTCCGTTGCACCTATTGCATGGCCGAGGACATGACCTTCCTGCCGAAGAAGGACCTGTTGTCGCTGGAAGAGCTGGACCGGCTCTGCACCGTCTTCATCGAAAAGGGTGTCAAGAGGCTGCGCCTCACCGGCGGCGAGCCGCTGGTGCGCAAAAACATCATGCATCTGGTGCGCCAGCTGTCGCGCCACCTCGATAGCGGCGCGCTGGAAGAACTGACGCTCACGACCAACGGCTCGCAGCTGTCGCGCTTCGCCGCCGAGCTCGCCGATTGCGGCGTCAAGCGCATCAACGTCTCGCTCGACACGCTCGACGCCGACAAGTTCCACCAGATCACCCGCTGGGGCCATCTCGGCAAGGTCATGGATGGCATCGACGCCGCTCAGGCGGCCGGGTTGAAGGTCAAGCTCAACGCGGTGGCGCTGAAGGATTTCAACGATGGCGACCTGCCCGACATGATGCGCTGGGCGCATGGCCGCGGCATGGACCTGACCGTCATCGAGACCATGCCGATGGGCGAGATCGACGCCGACCGCACCGACCAGTATCTGCCGCTGTCGCTGCTGCGCGCGTCGCTTGAACGCCAGTTCACGCTGACCGACATCCCCTTCAAGACCGGCGGCCCTGCCCGCTATGTCGACGTCGCCGAAACCGGCGGAAAGCTCGGCTTCATCACGCCGATGACGCATAATTTCTGCGAAAGCTGCAACCGCGTCAGGCTGACCTGCACCGGCACGCTCTATATGTGCCTCGGCCAGGAAGATGCCGCCGACCTTCGCGCACCCTTGCGCGCCTCCGAAGGCAACGAACTTGTCGCCGACGCGATCGACGAGGCCATCGGCCGCAAGCCGAAGGGCCATGATTTCATCATCGACCGCCGCACCAGCCGTCCCTCGGTATCCCGGCATATGAGCGTCACCGGCGGCTGACCTCCAGGCCGATTCTGTGCAAGGATTGCTTTCCAGTCATCGGCTTTGGGGCGGTTCATGCTGCGGCTTTTTTCAACAATAGCAGCTTTCGTGATGATTGCGGCAAGCAGTGCAATCGCCGCGCCTTCCACCTATGTGAATGCGCGCTTCGGCACCGTTTGCACCTTCCCAGATGAGATATTCACCGATCGTCAGCCCGAGCCCGAAAATGGCGACGGACAGGTTTGGCTGAGCGCGGACGGCGCCAGCCTGACCTGCTCCGGCATCCTCAATGTCGACGACGACACCCCGAAAGGCTTTGTTGCTGATGAAAGGGCAAGCAAGGAACCTGGCTATTCCGTCACCTACAGCAAGACCGGCAAGAACTGGGCGGTGCTGTCGGGCATGAAAGATGGGAAGATATTTTATGAGCGGCGCCTGTTCGGCAGGGATGGCGTCATCCACACGGTCTGGATCGACTACCCGCCGTCGCTCAAATCGAAATACGATCCGCTGGTCGGCGCCATTGCCGGCACTCTCAAGGGACAGTGAGTGTTTCGGATCACACCCCAGAAAAAGTCTTGTTCGTGAACCGCCGCCGGATTTACGGCCAGCCTGTTCCGGCCTAGCCTTTTGTCCGAAGCGGCTCTTCGCTGATAGGGGGATACGTCATGCGCAAACTCATTCTTTCTCTTGCATTGCTTGGCTTCACGGCCCTGCCCGCGGCCGCACAGTCGATCGGCGGCACCTACACCGTCGCCGGCACCAACTTCGATGGCTCGGCCTATGGTGGCGAAGCCACCATCACGCTGACCAGCGGCACCACCTGCACGATCCACTGGGAGACGGGTGGCTCATCTTCCGACGGCATCTGCATGCGCAACGACGACGCGTTCTCCGCCGGCTATGTCATGGGCAAGGATATCGGCCTCGTCGTCTACAAGGTCGAGGATGACGGCTCGCTGCATGGCCTGTGGACCATCGCCGGCAAGGAAGGCAACGGCACCGAGATACTGACGCCGAAGAAATAGATCGCGGCCGTAGCCTCCCGGCTGGATTCGCGCCGAATCCGGGACGTGATTTCACGCCGGCGATGACGAATGCGCCGGTCCTGGCCCAGCCCTTTGCCATTGCTGTTTCGCGGTGGACTGTTACAGGCTTGCTGACCAAGCAACCGGTAGATGTCTTGCCTCTTTCCCCAAATCTTCGCGGCGCGTTGTTCATGATGGTGGCGATGGTTGGCTTCACGCTCAACGACGCCATCACCAAATACTCTTCGCAATCGATGAATATGGCGCAGGTCATGCTGATCAGGGGGGCCTTTGCCTCGCTCTTCGTTGGCCTGCTGGCCTGGCAACGCGGCGCGCTGTTGCGGCCGCGCCTGATGCTGCAGCCGCTGGTGGCGATCCGTGTCGTAAGCGAAGCGGGCGCCACCGTGTCATTCCTCGTAGCGCTTGCCCATTTGCCGATCGGCAGTGTCTCGGCCGTTCTTCAGGCGCTGCCGTTGGCGGTGACGATGGGCGCCGCGTTGTTTTTCGGCGAAGCGGTCGGCTGGCGGCGCTGGCTGGCGATCGCCGCCGGTTTTGCCGGCGTGATGGTCATCGTGCGGCCGGGCTTCGACGGCTTCACCGTCTATTCCCTTTGGGCATTGGCCAGCGTTGCCTGCTGCACCGTGCGCGATCTCGCCACCAAGCGCATCCCCCAAACCACACCGACGATGCTGGTCTCGACCGCGACCGCGCTGGCAATGACCCTCGTCGGCGCGGTGCTGTTGTCGCCGATGGGTGGCTGGACGCCGATGAGCGGCAAGAGCACGGCGCTCTTGGCGCTGGCGGCGGTGCTCGTGGTCATCGGCTACCAGTCCATCATCATGGCGATGCGCTCGGGCGAGATCTCCTTCATCGCGCCCTTCCGCTACACGGCGCTCCTCTGGTCCATCCTGCTTGGCCTGATCGTATTCGGCGACATACCGGACATGCCGATGATCGTCGGCGCGACAATCGTCGTCGGCTCGGGTCTCTACGCGCTTTATCGCGAGCGGGTGGTCGGCCGGCGCAGGATCGTCGCCGAAACCACCGGGCCGGCCATGGCGCCGGATGGAATCTAGCCGGGTCTTGTGATTTCCGGCGGCTGGCGTACAGGCTCGATGCATGGAGCGAGATATTGCAGGGATCGTCCTGGCCGGTGGCCAGTCGCGGCGGATGGGCGGCGGCGACAAGAGCCTGTTGCCGCTCGGCAGCGGCAGCGTGCTTGACCAGCTCCTGTCACGCTTCGGCCCGCAGATCGAAACCCTGGCGCTGAGCGCCAATGGCGATCCCCAACGCTTCTCCCGTTTCGGGCTGCCTGTGCTCGCCGACACGATCGAAGGCTTTGCCGGCCCGCTTGCCGGAATCCTCACCGGCCTCGAATGGGCCGCGGCCAGCACATCTTGCAAGGCGGTCGTCACCGCTGCCGGCGACACGCCTTTCCTGCCGCTTGATCTCGTCGAGCGCCTGGCGGCGGCAGCCGGCGAACATCCAGGTTCGATCGCCGTCGCCTCCTCGGCCGGCAGACGGCACCCGACCTTCGCGCTCTGGCCAATCGATTGCCGCGATGCCTTGCGGCATTTCCTGGTCGATGGGGACAACAGGCGGGTTTCGGCGTTCATCGAGCGCCATGGTCATGTCGAGGTGGAATTCCCGGTCCTGCAACCCGCGGGGCTCGATCCTTTCTTCAACATCAATGTGCCGGACGATCTTGCCGAGGCCGTGCGGCTGATGCAGAGCATGACATCATGAACATCTTCGGCATCACCGGTTGGAAAAACTCCGGCAAGACCACACTGACCGAAAAGCTGGTCGCCGAGCTTGTGCGGCGCGGCTGGAAGGTCTCGACGGTCAAACATGCACATCATGATTTCGACATCGACAAGCCGGGCGCCGACAGTTTCCGCCATCGCCAGGCTGGCGCCACCGAGGTGGCGATCGTGTCCGGCAATCGCTGGGCGCTGATGCACGAATTGCGCGGCGAGGATGAGCCGCCGCTGGAGAGCATCCTCTCGCGGCTCGCCCCATGCGACATCGTGCTGGTGGAAGGCTACAAGCGCGAATCCCACCGCAAGATCGAAACGCGGCGCCTGGAGGCGAAGGAGCGGACGCCGCTATCGGCTGACGATCCCAATATTGTCGCCATTGCCGCGGATTTCGACGTCACCGACAAGAGCCTGCCGGTATTCGACCTCGACGACGTAAAATCCATCGTCGACTTCATCGAGCGCACCACCGGCCTCGTTGCTTGAGAACTAACCTAACGGCAGAACCCCATTACCGATTTCGGTGGTTTTGCAGTTGCTTTTTTCTTGGAAAGAGTGGGAGTATCGCGCCAGCGGGCGGTCAAAAGCACCGCCCCACAGAGCCGTTTCGGAACGACGGCCGGGACCATAAAGAGAGGACTATCATGCGTATTGCACTGCGTATCGCGCTCGCCGCTTCGGCCGCGCTGCTGACGCTCGGCGTCGCCCAGGCCCAGGAGAAGACCCTGCGGATCGGCACCGAAGGCGCCTACCCCCCTTTCAACAACCTCACCTCCGACGGCAAGCTCGTCGGCTTCGACATCGATATCGCTCAGGCGCTTTGCGACCAGATGAAGGTCAAGTGCACCTTTGTCGCCCAGGATTGGGACGGCATCATCCCCGCGCTTCAGGCCGGCAAGTTCGACGCCATCGTTGCCTCGATGTCGATCACACCTGAGCGCAAGGAGAAGGTCGACTTCACCCACAAATACTACAACACGCCCTCGGCGCTCGCCGTCCCGAAAGACTCGACGCTGAAGGGCGTCACCAAGGAAGATCTCGCCGGCAAGACCATCGGTGTCGCCACGACGACCACCCATTTCAACTATGCCTCCAAGACCTACACTGACAGCACCGTGAAGGGTTATCCGAGCAGCCCCGAGGAGCAGGCAGATCTCGCCAATGGCCGTCTCGACGCCATCCAGGACGATATCGTCGTGCTGCAGCAGTGGCTGGACTCGCCTGATGGCGCCTGCTGCAAGATTCTCGGCCAGCCCTCGCCGCAGCCGGTCGAGATCTTCGGGCCGGGCGCCGGCATTGCCGTGCGCAAGGGCGAGACAGACCTGGTCAACAAGCTCAATGAGGCCATCGACGCCATCCGTGCCAATGGAAAATACAAGGAAATCAACGACAAGTACTTCAAGTTCGACGTCTACGGCGCCGAGTCCTGATAGACAAGATCAAGACGGCGGGGCAATTCCCCGCCGTCTTTCTAATCGTCTCGGAAATGCCGTGGAGATAAGATCCGTCAATGCCAGCCCAAAGCATATGGACACTTCTCAGTTGGGGACCTGATGGCTGGAGTGACGATATTGCCTATGGCGTCATTGTAACGGTTCTGCTTGCGCTGGCGACGCTTCCCATCGGTCTGACGATTGGCTTTTTCATCGCGCTCGGCAAGCAATCCGAAGAGCCCTCGCTGCGCCTCGCAGCCAATATCTACACCACGGTGTTTCGTGGCTTGCCGGAATTGGTGACGCTCTTCCTGTTCTTCTTCGGCATGCCGATTCTGCTGCAGCACCTCATCCGCTATTTCCGCCCCGACGCGACCATCGACGTCAACAGCTTCGTTGCCGGGATGATCGTGCTCGCGCTGATCTTTTCGTCCTATGCCAGCGAGGTTTTCCTCTCGGCCTTCCGGGCCATCCCGAAAGGCCAGTATGAGGGTGGTTATGCCATCGGTCTTTCCTACGCGCAGACAATGCGCCTGGTGATCTTGCCGCAGCTGCTACGCATTGCATTTCCCGGTCTGGAGAATTGCTGGCTCAGCCTGTTGAAGGACACCTCGCTGGTGTCGGTCGTGGGTCTTGCAGAGACGTTGCGCAACGCCGGCGTGGCCGCTCGCGTGACCAAGCATTCCTTCCTGTTTTATGGCGTGGCGGCTCTGGTCTTTCTTGCTCTGGCCATCGTGTCATCCTTCGCCACCAGCGCCATTTTGCGCTCGCTCGGCAAACGGGAGGCACAACGATGAGCGCGACAGCCATCCTGGTCGAACGGCCGCCACCGCGGGCCCGCGGCTGGCCGCGAGGGCGCATCGTCGGCTACGCGCTGGTCTGCTTTTGGATAGCCTTCGGCCTCGGTATCGTCGCCTACCTCTTCTTTGCCTGGAACGCACCGTTCTTCGCCAAATATGCGCCGGCCTATCTGCGAGGACTTGGCGTCACCCTGTCGCTGGTCGCCATTTCGATGGTGCTTGGCGCCGTTCTGTCCTTGCCTGTGGCTTACGGACGTATGTCCCGGAACCGGATCCTGTCCGGCCTTGCCTATTGCTACGTCTATTTCTTCCGGGGCACGCCGCTGCTGGTCCAGACATTTCTGGTCTATTACGGCTTGGGGTCATTTCGACCGCAGCTCCAGATGATCGGGCTTTGGGATTTTTTCAAGGACGCCTTCAACTGCGGCGTCTTCGCCTTTGCGCTGAACACCGCCGCCTACCAGGCCGAGATCCTGCGCGGCGCCATCGAAAGTGTGCACAAGGGCCAATGGGAAGGCGCTGCCTCCCTCGGCCTGCACAAACTGCAGACGCTGCGCAAGATCATCCTGCCGCAAGCCCTGATCGTCGCCTTGCGGCCCTACGGCAATGAGCTGATCCTGATGGTCAAGGCTTCGGCGATCGTCGCCATCATCACCGTCTACGACCTGATGGGCAATGCAAAACTCGCCTTCGCCAATTCCTTCGACATCCAGGCCTACATCTGGGTCGCCCTGGTATACCTCGTGATGGTTGAGTTGCTGCGCCATGCGATCGAATGGATCGAGCGCCGGATCACCATCCACCTGAAACGCTGAGCCGTTCTCGGCTGTGCCAGTCGATCGCACTACAGGCGTCTTGACGAATTGAGCGCAGAGCCTAGAGCTTTCGCAGCAATTTCGTTTTCGTCTGAAGGGCAAGTTCATGGCATCTGTGGCATTTCTCGGTCTTGGCGTGATGGGTTACCCCATGGCCGCACACCTCAGGAACAAGGGCGGCCACGACGTCACCGTCTACAACCGCACCAAGGCCAAGGCCGAGCAATGGGTCGGTCAGCATGGCGGCAGCCTGGCGGTGACGCCGGCAGAGGCAGCCAAGGACAAGGACTTTGTCTTTTCCTGCGTCGGCAATGACGACGATCTGCGCTCGGTAACGACAGGCCCGGACGGCGCCTTCAAATCAATGAAGAAAGGTTCAGTCTTCATCGACAACACCACGGCCTCGGCGGAAGTCGCGCGCGAATTGGCGCAAGCCGCGCAAGCCGGCGGGTTCTCATTCCTCGACGCACCGGTCTCGGGCGGCCAGGCCGGCGCCGAGAACGGCGTCCTGACCGTCATGGTCGGCGGCGACCAGGCTGCCTTCGACAGGGCCAGGCCGGTCATCGACGCTTATGCCCGCATGGTCGGGCTGATGGGGTCGGCGGGCGCTGGCCAGCTGACCAAGATGATCAACCAGATCTGCATCGCCGGACTGGTGCAGGGGCTGTCGGAAGGCATCCATTTCGGCAAGAGGGCCGGGCTCGACATCGAGAAGGTGATCGAGGTGATTTCCAAGGGCGCGGCCGGTTCCTGGCAGATGGAGAACCGGCACAAGACCATGAATGCCGGCAAGTATGATTTCGGCTTCGCCGTCGACTGGATGCGCAAGGACCTCGGCATCTGCCTGGCTGAAGCCGACCGCAACGGCGCCAAGCTGCCGGTGACAGCACTTGTCGATCAGTTCTACAAGGATGTGCAGGCCATGGGCGGCAAGCGCTGGGACACGTCCTCGCTGCTGGCACGCCTGGAGAAGTAGGCGACCATGTCCCTGCCCGCTCCTGACTGGACGGCGCAGGACATCGTCGCGCACCTGCGCTCGATCGGCACCGAAGAAAACCGCGCCGGCATGGCGCGGTTCGGCATCAACACCGCGACCGCGCTCGGCGTCGGCAATACGGATTTGCAGCCCCTGGCGCGCAAGCTGAAACGCAATCACGAGCGATCCCTGGCGCTGTGGGCCAGCGGCATTCGCGAAGCACGGCTGCTGGCGGCGTTCACCGGCGAGGCCAAAAAAATCTCTATCGACGAGTGCCGCCGGTGGGCCGGCGATTTCGATTCCTGGGAAGTCGTCGATACCGTCTCCGACCTGTTCGTCGATACGCCGTTCTGGCATCAGCTGATCGATGAGTTCGCGGCCGACGAGCGCGAATTTGTCCGCCGCACGGCCTTTGCCATGCTGGCCTGGGCGGCCGTGCATCTGAAAAAGGAACCGGACGCGACGTTCCTGTCCTATCTGCCTCTGATCGAAGCGCATGCCGACGATGAGCGCAACTTCGTCAGGAAAGCGGTCAACTGGGCGCTGCGGCAGATCGGCAAGCGCTCGACCAGCCTGCACGGCCCTGCCCTTGTCCTGGCGCGGAAGCTCGCCGGCTCCCCGGACAAGACCGCGCGCTGGATCGGCAAGGATGCAGTGAAGGAATTGTCGGATGCCAAAACGCTCGAACGCCTCGCCACCAGAAAAACTTGACCTCACCAATATCCGCTTCACCGAGGTGACGCCGGCAACACGCGGCAGCTTTGAGACCCTGTTCGAGCAGCCGGGTGCGCCAAAATACTGCTGGTGCATGGCCTGGCGGCACTCCGGCCGCGAGCACATCCAGAACGATGAAAAGAAGCGTCAGATGATGGCGCTCATCGATGCCGGCACCCCGGTTGGCATCCTCGCCCATATTGACGGCAAGACCGTTGGCTGGTGCTCGGTTGCGCCGCGCGAGGCCTATCGCAAGCTTTCGAAACAGCAGGATGATAGCGAGATGGGCGTATGGTCGATCGTCTGCTTCTACGTGCCAAGGGCTTTGCGCGGCGGCGGCCTTGCTTCGGCATTGCTCGATGCGGCCATCGACCATGCCTTCGCCAAGGGGGCGCGTATCATAGAGGCCTATCCGGTGGGTGAAGCGTCGCCGAGCTACCGCTTCATGGGCTTTCGCGACATGTTCGCTTCGCGCGGCTTCCACGAGGCCGGCATGGCCGGTTCTCGCCGACATGTGATGCGGCTCGAGCATTGACGTCATTGGCCTCGGCGTCTTTACTCCGGCGCAAAGGAAGCGGCCATGAACCATTTCAGATCAAGCTTCGCGCTCGCGGCCGCGCTGTCTCTTTCCACTGCCGGCGCCTCGGCCGAGACCACGCACATCTTCTGGAGGGATTTGCGCCCGGCGAGCCAGGCGGTTGCCGTGGACGCCGGCCTGCCGATGATCGCGGCAAAATTGCCCGATCATGGCGAGACGCTTTCCCTCAGCTTACAGGATAAAACAGTACAATTAGCCGGCTATGCATTGCCGGTCGATCGCGACGGCGACCTCGTCTATCAGTTCCTGCTGGTGCCATGGACGGGCGCGTGCAGCCACATGCCGACGCCGCCGCCCAACCAGATCGTGCTGGTCACGCCAGCCCATCCCTACAAGATGAAAGAGGCCTACGAACCAGTCGCGGTGACCGGCACGCTGCAGCCCGGCATGGAGAAGAGCCAGCTCTTCATCCTCGACGGCGTCTCGGTCGTCCAATCGGGTTACACGGTGCGCAAGGCAGATGTCGCCAGCGTCGACACAGTGCCGGATACGGTCACCCTGCCGGTCAACTCGCCGTGGAGTTTTCTCAACAAAAAGAAGAACTAATCGCAGCCGCAATCATTCGCACAGGCGAGGCCGCGACGTGTGTCCAGCCTTCGTCAAAACGTTGCAATTCCAGAGATGCAAGGATAAGTTGCCACCTCAACGCACGAAATGATCAGAAGGCCATTGGCAATTTCATGCTTCAGCTATTTCGGAAATCATTTGGCCCTCGCCCCATAATATGGTTTGCCAGTGCCTTTGTGTGGCTCTGTGTATTTAACTTTATACACAATCACTACCAAGAATATTTATTCTATGTTGCGGGATCCGTGATAATCATCGATATCGCGCTTGGGTATTTTTTAAAATTTCGTGAAAAGCGAAACCGCCAGCAACAGCCCGGCGGTTCATAGCCAGATCGCGGCCCTCACGCCGCGTTGGCGCCCGATTCCTTGTCCAGCACCATGTAGTCGAGCGGGATTTCGGTCGTGTACTTGATCTGCTCCATGGCGAAGGACGACGACACGTCACGGATTTCGATCTTGGCGATCAGCCGCTTGTAGAAGGCGTCGTAGGCGGCGATGTCGGGCACCACGACGCGCAGCAGGTAGTCGACATCGCCGCTCATGCGGTAGAATTCGACGACCTCGGGAAACTCCTGGATAACCTCGGAAAACCGCCGCAACCACTCATGGCTGTGCGAATTGGTGCGAATCGAGACGAAGACGGTGACCCGCACATTGACTTTCTCATGGTCGAGAATGGCGACGCGCCGCTTGATGACGCCCTCCTCCTCGAGCTTCTGGATGCGGCGCCAGCAGGGCGTGGTCGACAGGCCGACTTTCTTGGCGACATCGGCCACCGCGAGCGTCGCGTCCTCCTGGAGGAGGCGGAGAATTTTTCGGTCAAGGCGGTCCATTAGAGGCTCCTGGAGGAATGTTTATCTATACTCCCTCTTATTCTAGGCGTTCACAAGAAAGAAATTCTGCCAATCGTCACAAAAGCGAGTGATTTCTTGCTGAATGCCTAACCAAGGCGATAGCGGATTTCCGAACGCAGGAAAGGCAGCAAATCCATTTCAAACCACGGATTCTGCTTCAACCAACCGCTGTTGCGCCAGGACGGATGCGGCAGCGGCAGCACTTTGACACCAACGGAATTCTCCCAGATGGCGCGCCAGTCCATCACCGTTTCCGTCAGCGAGGGGCGGCGCGCGGCGCCCATGTGCCAGGACTGTGCGTAGATGCCGATCGTCAGCACCAGGTCGATCGCCGGCATCAGCGCCATCAAAGGCGCACGCCAGGCCGGTGCGCATTCGCGCCTTGGCGGCAGGTCGCCGCCCTTGGCATCCTGGCCGGGAAAGCAGAAGCCCATCGGCACGATGGCGAATTTCTCGATGTCGTAAAATTCGTCGCTGGACACATCAAGCCAGTTGCGCAGGCGGTCGCCGGAGGCATCGGTGAACGGCATGCCCGACAAGTGCACCTTGGTTCCCGGTGCCTGGCTGGCGATGAGGATGCGCGCGCTGGACGAGGGCCGCAGCACCGGCCGCGGCACATGCGGCAGCGGCATGCCGACGGGATTTTCGACGCAGATGCGGCAGGCCCGGACCTTTGCTGCAAAATTGTCCAGTTCCACGCTCAAGCGGCGGCACTCGGGCGGCTGGAGATCGCCTGGTGCCAGCGCAGCACATTGGTGCATTCCTCCGGCACCTTGATGCGCGCCGGCTTCATGAAGTCGATCGCGATCAGGCCGGTAATGTCGGCGATCGAATAGCTGTCGCCGGCGGCGAATTCCCGGTTCGCCAGTTCGCCGTCGAGAAGCTTCAGGAATGCGACCGCCTTCGGCTTGTTGGCCTCGCCCCATTCGGGGATCTGCGGGATTTCCCACTCCCTCATGGCTGGATGGATATGGCGAAAGGCCTGTGCGACGCAGCTCAGCAGGTTGAACTCCATCCGCCGCTGCCACATCTCGACCTGCGCCTTGCCGAGCGCGCCACGTCCGAACAGCGCCGGCTCTGGATGCAACTCCTCGAAATAGCGGCAGATGGCGACGGATTCGGTGATGACGGTGCCGTCGTCAAGCTCCAGCACCGGCAGGCGCTGCAAAGGGTTGCGCGAACTCACCGTCTGGCCCTTGTGCTCCAGCGCGCCCATGTCGACGGACACCAATGGAACCGAGATCCCCTTCTCGGCGAGGAAAACGCGAACCCGCCTGGGGTTGGGCGCCCGGCCGCCGTCGAAGAGCTTCATTCGATCCTCCTTTTCCCTTTCAGGCCGATACGCCTCACCAGAAGCGAAAAATCTCGCGCACGGCGTCGCCGATCGACGCCAGCGTGCCGTGCTTTCGCTCCACGACCTCGCCGTGATGACTGTCGCGCCAGTCCTGCGGCTGATCGAACGTGCCCGCCCAGATACCGGCCTTTGCCGCGCGGGCAGTCGCTTCCTCACTTTCGAAGTCGCCGAAGGCAACGGCCCAGCCCGCCTCGACCTGGGCGCGGTTGAGGTCCGTACCGCCGGCCTTGCAGTCGCCAAGCAGCCTGCCATAGCGATCCCGTTGCCAGCCGCTACAGGCAACCGGCCTGCCGGCGATCAGGCGCACCAGCGACTGGCGCGCAAGCGTGCCGCAGGCATAGTCGGCGCCGTTCCTGCGGCAGGTCTGGGTGTATTCCGGGGCATCGATGCCGCGCATGCGGATGCGCTCGGTGCCAAGTGTAATGGAATCGCCGTCATTGATGATGGCAGCACCTTGCGTCTGGCGCGTTTCCACCCGATCGAGGCGCGCCGCCAGCAGGATCAGCAAGCCCAGAATGATGATGGCCAGCCCGTAGTCCAGCACCTTGCGCAACAGGCTTCTCGGGGGCGGCGCCGCGTACCGCCGGCGCGACCTCGGCGACCAGGAACGGCTCATATGGCAAACGGTTGGTTAATCATTCGAACGTAGCTTAACACCTTGAAATCGCTGCGCGCATAAATTGAAGTTTTTGATGCCCTTGCAACGCTCGAACACAGCGGACAAGTTCATTGTGGACCGCAGGAAACCTCATCGCAACAGCGATGTGGCGCGCGCGGTGCGCAAGACGCGCGACCGTCTTTCGCAGCAGGCCGGCAATCCCGATTTCGACCGTGAACTGCTGAAGCTCCACGCCCGTGCCATGACAAGCGGCGCCGTCGTGATCCCGCTGCTCGTCCTGGCGATCGCCGCCGCCGGCCGGCTCGCCGGTGTCGGCAACGAGATCGGGCTCTGGGCGCTGTTCACGCTTACCTGCTATACGGTCGTCGCCTTCATGGCGCGGCGCATCGAGCGCACGGAAGCTGCTGAGCTCAACCCTTTGCAGGCGCGACGGGAATTCCTGGTCGGCCATTTCCTTTGCGGCCTCGGCTGGGCCTGGTTCGTCTTGCTCGGCTGCGGCACCTGCGCCGTTGACCAGTTCCAGGTGGTCAAGGCGGTGGTGTTGCTGTTTGCCATGGCCGGGACGGCTCTCATGGCCTCGTCGCTCAGCGGCGCGCTGCTGGCGACCTTTGCCGTGCCGGTGGCGCTCTATGCCTATCTCGGCGTCAGACTGTGGATGCCGGTCGAGGCGATCATGGCCGGGCTGCTTGTCCTGTCGCTGCCGTTTTTCGCCTATGTCGCCCGACACATCAACCGCTCCTCCCTGATGCTGTTGTCGTTCCGCTCCGAAAAGGACGCGCTGATCGCGGAACTTGAGACGGCGAAATCGATGTCGGACGAAGCTCGGCGGCGGGCTGAGGATGCGAATCTGGCAAAGTCGCGTTTCCTGGCTTCGATGAGTCACGAACTGCGCACTCCGCTCAACGCCATTCTCGGCTTTTCCGAGGTGATGGCGAACGAGGTGCTGGGGCCGATGAGCAACCCCACCTATCGCGACTACGCCCATGACGTGCATGATTCCGGCCAGCATCTGCTCGACCTGATCAACGAAATCCTCGACCTGTCGCGCATCGAGGCCGGACGCTACCAGCTCAACGAAGAGCCGGTGATGCTGCTGAACATCGTCGAGGACTGCTGCCATATGATGGAACTGAGGGCGCGTAACAAGGATATCCGGGTCATCCAGGATTTCGAACAGACGTTGCCGCGGCTGTTCGCCGACGAGCGCGCCGTGCGCCAGATCACGCTCAACCTTCTGTCCAACGCCATAAAGTTCACCGCCACCGGAGGCGAAATCCGCGTCCGCGTCGGCTGGACGGCGGGCGGCGGCCAATACATTTCGATCAAGGACAACGGCCCCGGCATTCCCGAGGACGAGATCCCGATTGTGCTCTCGGCCTTCGGCCAGGGTTCGATCGCCATCAAGAGCGCCGAACAGGGCACCGGGCTTGGCCTGCCGATCGTGCAAGGCCTGCTCGCCATGCATGGCGGTGAGTTCGAGCTTCATTCCAAGCTGCGTGAAGGCACCGAGGCGATCGCCATCTTCCCGCTGAGCCGGGTAATGGAAGAGCTGCCGGCACTGCCGACGGCCGCGGTCGCGTCGCGACGGCGCTAGACCACCCTGACGACCAGCCTCCACTCGGCCTCAAAGAGGAACGGGGACCGCAATGACCGCAGATTGGGATGTCAGCCGCGTCGAAATCAGATCGGAGCGGCTTCGCCTTAAGCTGTTTACGGCCGATGATGCTGAAGAGGTCTTTGCCGCGATCACGCCCGCAATCACCCGTTTCATGCAGTGGGAACCACCTCGATCATTGACGGCCTTTGCCGAGGTATGGCGATCCTGGCTGGCGCCGATACTTGACGGATCGGATTTGCATTTCGTTGCGCGTTCGTTGGCGCACGATCGCTGCCTGGGACTTGTCGGCCTTCACGCAGCGAGGACGGCGTGTCCTGAGATCGGGATTTGGATAAGGGAGGACGTCCATGGAAACGGCATCGGCCGTGAGGCCGTTGCCGCTGTGGCGGTGTGGGCGTCCGAGGAGCTCAATCCAGATTGCTTCGAGTATCCTGTCGCCGAGGAGAACGTGGCGAGCAGAAGAATCGCGGAAAGCCTTGGAGGCGTCATAGTCAGCCGCCGCTCCAATCCGAAATACCTCTCAGTCGTCTATCGCATCCCCAATCTTAGGAGTTGATACGCCGAGGACCAAGGACCCTAGCCCCGCACAGCCGCCGCCATGCCCGAACTGGTCAGCGCCGCCGCTTTGACCAGGCCTGCGCCAAGTGCTGCCCCGGCCCCCTCGCCGTGGCTGATGCCGAGGTCAAGCAATGGGCGCAGAGCAAGCAACTCGGCGGCCTTGGCGTGCGCTGGCTCAGGCGACAGGCTGGCGAGAAGACAATGGTCGAGCGCTGCGGGGTTCGCGGCATAAAGCACCGCCGCGGCGGCCGTTGCCGCAAAGCCGTCGAGGAGCACGGGAATCTTCTGCATCCGTGCGGCGAGGATGGCGCCGGCTATCGCCGCGAACTCCCGGCCGCCGACCCGGCGCAGCACCTCCAGCGGATCTTCGAGATGGCCGCCATGAAAGGCCAGCGCCGCATCGACCACCTCCGCCTTGCGCGCCTGCATCGCCGCGTCGGCGCCGGAGCCCGGAACAACCCAGTCGGCACCTCCACCCCCGAACAGTGCGGCAAGCAGCGCTGCGGCGACGGTGGAATTGCCGACGCCAAGATCGCCGAGGCAAAGCAGGTCGGTGCCGCCGGCGATCGCTTCCATGCCGAAGGCCATGGTCGCCGCGCAACCGCGCTCGTCAAGTGCTGCGTCATCGGTGATGTCGCCGGTCGGGATGTGCAGGGCAAGATCGAACACCTTCAATCCGAGGTCGTTGGCGATGCAGATCTGGTTGATCGCCGCACCGCCGGCCGCGCAAAGTTCGACCGCGTTGGCGGTCGCCGCCACCGGGCGCGGCGAAATGCCATGCCTGACAACACCATGGTTGCCGGCAAAGACCGCCATCAGTGGCCGTGTCACGGCAGGCGGAGCCCGGCCGCTCCAGGCGGCGAGCCACGCGGCGATGTCCTCGATGCGGCCGAGCGAATGCCCCGGCTTGTCGGCCTTGGCAAACAGCGCGCGCACCCGCGCTTCGGCTTTGAGGTCGGCTGACGGCAGATTGTCGAGCAGGTTGCGGAAATCGTCGAAAGGCAGAGCGCTGGTCATGTCGTGAGCAATCATTCCTGGATTTGGGGAGCGGCATAGCCGCGTTGCGTGATTGGCACAACCTCCCTCAAACATCCGCCTTGATTGCCGCAAAGATGGCCCGGGAGGGCGCAATCGCGAGGGCTTGCATTGGCTTTGCCGTTGCACCATGTGGAGGTGGAAGAGCGGATTCCGCACGGATCCCTCGAGAGAAAGTCATGACGGCCATCGAATCCCCCTGCATCCTGGTCTGTTCGATCGACATGAAAACCGGCTTCTGCTTCGGTTGCGGCCGCACGCGCGAGGAAATCGGCGCCTGGATGGGGATGACGCCGGAAACACGCCGCAATGTGATGGCCGAATTGCCGGCCCGGCTGGAAACGGTCGAGCGCCGGCCGCGCCGGGAAACGCGCCGCACCCGCATGGCGCGCGAACGCGACGCAATCTAGAGCAGTTCACCGTCTCGCGGAACCGGCGAACCGCTCTAACTCTTTGTTTTACCGCAATTCCGGACGAAAAACCGTTTCACACTTTTCCCGGAATTGCTCTAGCGAGGCACGGATGAGCAGTCGGCTGTTCTGGATTTTGATGGCAGTGATCGGCGTGGGAGCGGTCCTGCTCATGCTCAACGATTCCGCGGGCAGCACGCTCGGCGTCGAGAATTACGATTTCGGCCGGCTGATCTGGCTTGGCGCCTTCGGCGCCCTGATCGGCGCCGGCCTGCTGCGCTCAGGCCGCCCGGTGGGTGCGATGGCCCGCAATCTCGGCGCCTGGGTGGCAATTGTGCTGGCACTGGTCGCCGGTTACCAGTACCGCTACGAACTGCAGGACGTCGCCAGCCGCGTGACCGCGGGCCTCGTCCCAGGCAGTCCGCTGGCTCTCGGCGTTGAAGACGGCCACGCCACCGTGACCCTCGACAAGGCCGACAACGGTCATTTCGAAGCGCGCATCCTGGTCAATGGCAACCCGGTACGGGCCGTTGTCGACACCGGCGCGACCAGCACGGTGCTGACCTCGGAAGATGCGCAGGCCGCCGGCTTCAACCCGGCCGCGCTCAACTACACGATACCGGTTTCGACCGCCAACGGCATGGCGCGCGCCGCGGCGGTCAAGACCGACGCGGTGGCGATCGGCGCCATCGTGCGCAAGGACATGTCGGTCATGGTCGCGGCACCCGGCATGCTGAGCCAAAGCCTGCTCGGCATGAACTTCATCGGCTCGCTGTCGGGCTTCGACGTGCGCGGCGACCGCATGATCCTGCGGGATTGAGCTCAGGCCGCTTCGGCCGCCCCTCTACCGAATTCGACCGCCGCGAAAGCCGTCTTCAGCACGTCAGGCCCGGCACCGGGCCGGTTTGCGTCGGTGGACAGGATCTGGCGGTAGCGCCGCGCACCCGGCAGTCCATGAAACAACCCGACCATATGGCGGGTGACATGGCCGAGCCGCCCGCCCTGTTCGATGTGACGCGCTGCGTAGCCGGCCATCGCGTCGATCAGCGCTGCGAAATCGAATGCCTCGGGCTTCGCGCCGTAGAAGGCGGCGTCGACGCCGGCCAGAATGCCCGGTGTGTGGTAGGCCGCGCGGCCAAGCATGGCGCCGTCGACATGATCGAGATGCGCCCGCGCCTCTTCAAGCGACTGAATTCCGCCATTGATACCAATGAATTCGTTTGGTTTTTTGGCCTTCAGCCGATAGACCCTGTTGTAATCGAGCGGCGGGATGTCACGATTTTCCTTGGGGCTTAGCCCCTCCAGCCAAGCCTTGCGCGCATGCACCCAAAGCGCGGCGGCGCCGGCCTCGAAAACCCCGTCCGCCAGCGCGTCGAGCGCCGGATCCGGATCCTGTTCGTCGACGCCGATGCGGCACTTCACGGTGACGGGGATTGTCACCGCCGTTTTCATTGCCGCGACGCAGTCGGCGACGAGGTCGGGCACTTTCATCAGGCAGGCGCCGAACGTGCCCGACTGGACGCGGTCTGACGGACAGCCGACATTGAGGTTGATCTCGTCATAGCCGAAGGCCTCGCCAATGCGCGCCGCTTCGGCAAGTTTTGCCGGATCCGAGCCGCCGAGCTGCAAGGCGACCGGATGTTCCGCCGCATCGAAACCGAGCAGCCTCTCGCGCGCGCCGTGGATGACCGCGTCGGCCACCACCATTTCGGTGTAGAGCAGAGCACAGCTTGTCAGCTGGCGATGGAAGAACCGGCAATGCCGGTCCGTCCAGTCCATCATCGGGGCCACGGCCACTCTATGCTCTTGATTTTGCAGCATTTTTTCTTTAACATCAAATCGTTAGCCGGAAACGCGGCCACGCCACATTACGCCAGAATACGACCCTTTTCGCCACGTTTCGATCTCTCACTGCACACGGAGCGCACACGAAAAAATGGCCACCTACACAAAGCTCTCGTCCGGTTCCTGGCGTGTCCAAGTCCGTCGCAAAGGCCGCTACGCCAGCGAGACCTTCCTGCGCCGAGACGATGCACGACGCTGGGCAACCGACGCCGAGCGACAAGTCGATCGCGGTGAGACGCCGACCAAGTCCCGTACAGCGCGCCTGAAAACCTTCGGCGAACTCATCGACCTTCATATCGACGACATGTGCGATGTAGGCAAGTCCCCTCGCCGTTCCAAGGCTGCCGCCCTCGAAATGCTCCAGAGGCATCTTGGGAAGTGCAGCATCGCAGCCCTTGATCGCGAACGGCTCATTCGATTTGGTCGTGACAGAGCCGCCCAAGGTGCCGGACCAATGACTCTCGGAATCGACATCGGCTTTGTAAAACTCATTCTGGCGCATGCCGCTGCGGTTCACGGCCTGCCGGTCAAGGTCGAACCGGTGGATCTCGCGCGTATCGCCCTAAAGAGGCTCGGCCTCATTGGGAAAGGAAATCAGCGCGACAGGCGGCCGACCCAGGATGAGCTCGACAGACTGATCGCTCACTTCGATTCAAATCCTCGTCAGATGGCGCCAGTTAGCCAAATCATACGTTTCGCCGTCGCAACCGCGATGCGCCAGGAGGAAATCTGCAAGGCACGTTGGTCCGATTTGGAAACTCGCACGCGGATGCTTCTCATCCGTGACCGGAAAGATCCTCGAAACAAGAACGGCAACAATCAGCGCATACCGCTATTCGCGGCAACTGGCTACGATGCCTGGGCCATTGTTGAGGAGCGGCTCGCCAAGCGAAGCAACGACGACGATCGTATTTTCCCATTCAACCACAGATCAGTCGGCACTGCCTTTCGTAGAGGGTGCGCGGACCTGAGCATCCACGACCTTCATTTTCACGACTTGCGGCACGAAGGAACGAGCCGCCTTTTTGAAGCTGGGTTTACAATCGAACAGGTAGCGCTGGTCACGGGGCACAAGGATTGGAAGATGTTGCGGCGCTATACGCACCTCAAGCCGGAAATGCTCCACACTATCCAAGCGGCAAAGGCTGCGTAGTTGAGGCGATTGCTGGTATCAGTCCGCAATCTCGGGCGGCGTTGAATGCCTCCGATGGATGGCCGCGGCTACAATCGCGCAGCGACGCAGCAGGGCCTCGATCACTTCCGCCGGTAAAACGACCTACGGTTTTGTAAACCGAAGGTCGCTGGTTCGAATCCGGCCCGGGGAGCCACTTTCCACGCGAAATTCCATATTTCTCAACGTTTTCAAGCCTTAGCCTTTCCTAGCGGTCCACATTCCGGTACACCGGAGGTCCACAATGGGGCTTGTATTGAAGTACGTTTTTCAGACTAATGCCGGCACTTGGCAGTACCGTAGAAGGGTCCCACGAGACGTTTCCCAGCTCATCGGACAGGGAGAGTTCAAGCGCTTTCTCGGCACTACCGAACGGGAGGCTCTCCGCAACTACCCGAAGGTCAACAGCGAGTTTGAGCGACTGGTGGCCGAAGCCCGCCGGGGCCACGGCTCCGGCCTGCCTGCGGAAACTCCCTTGGAAGTCCATTGGATGGCAGAGCGACGGGCGCAAGAGCTGGCAGCCACGCTCGTCCACATTGGGAGCCGCGCACTGCCTGCCACTGACCCGGAGGCCGCCGACTTGATGCGCGACAGCTACCTGTCGTCGTTTCCTCACGATGAGGCAGGGGACCCTATCGGCGTTCCACAGGTTGAAGGCCGCGCCCTGGCTATCCTCTCCAGCGGCGGGAAGCTCTCTCGCCCCTCTCCCACAATCGAGGATGCGCGAAAGCTCTACCTTAAGGAGCGCGTGGGGGACGATGCTAAAAAAACGCTGGAGCTAGATCGTGTCTTCAAGCTTGTCAGCGAAGCGCACAAGCGGGACCGCACGTTGGCGAGCCTCAAGCGGGAAGATGCCAAAGAGGTCCGTGACCATATGCGCGAGGGGCGCAAAGCATCCTCTGTAGACCGCTATCTGAATGTCGTCCGCGCCGTCATCAACCACGCCATCCGGGAATTTGACCTTGCAGGTATGGCTAACCCGTTCATGTACTTAGAGGCCGCATCGAAAGACAAGGCTGAGCCCGACCGGGACAAACGCCGTCCCTTCACGGCCGAGGAACTTGAGATGGTAACGGGCCGCATCCTATTTCTTGCGAACCCCAGCCTCCAACGGATTTGGCAAATGCTGGAGGGGACAGGGTGTCGGCTTGCCGAAGTGGCCGGGTTGCGGGTCACGGACGTTCACCTAGATCACACCATCCCTCACATAACAGTCGAATGGCACGACGACAGACGCATCAAGAATGCCGTTTCCCGGCGCAATGTCCCATTGATTGCCACTGCATTGGACAATGCCAAAGAAGCGGTGAAGGCGGCGGGCGATGCGGCGATGCTGTTCCCTGCCTACGGGCGGCCTACTGGTGCATCCTCGGCTTCTGCCGCCCTTGGTAAACACGTCCGGGCAGTGGTCAGTGATACAAAGGTCACCACCCACTCCCTTCGGCACCTTATGAAGGACCGGCTCCGGTTGGCGGGGGTCTCGAAGGCCGACCAAGACATCGTGCTCGGTCATTCGTCGGGGAGCGTCGGGGAGGACTATGGTGGTGCCGATGCCCGCCTGAAGGTGGCCGAACGTGCGCTCAAGGCGGCGTTGGGTGTCGAGAGGAAGGGAAAATAAGGCTCTGTTCTCGCTCTGGCAGGACCGTTTGAGTGGCGTTGAATGGGCCGGACGGTAGATTTGCCCGTCAACCCCCAAACCTCTCTGTGGCCGTCACTGGATGGAAGCCTGATCAGCCACGACCGGATGGAGCGCTCTCGTCATTCCGGCGACGCCGCATAGATAGGCTAATCTCCGATAGGGTGCCCAGAGCAATGGAAAGCAGTACGATGTACATGCCTCGATCAATTACAGGGCCGACCGACGAGCGTCCGGTGTATCGTGACAGCGCGTCGGGATTGTCCGCGAACGAGAACCCCAACGCGATCTGCATCATACCAATCGCCAAGGCGAGCACCGCCACGATCCGTGCCAAGTAAGTGAACAGCATTTTGACCCTCTCCCCAAAAACGTGCCAAAAAGGATAACCTCATGTCACCTGAGAAGGGAAGCCGAACAATGCTAAATGCCCCACCGGACACATATTCTCGCCGTTCAGGCTGGGGTCTGTGACTGCCTCACGCCCGCGCCAATTAGCATTGCCACCAGCGTTGCGGTGACGGAAATACCCACCATTGCAATCAAGGCACATGTACTCCAGCCCCATTCGAGCCATGAGGTTGTGAACGGGTCCCACGGTTCTTTGAGAAAGTGGCGAAGCACTCCGCAGGCGACTAACGACAGTGCCACAACAGAAGCTGCAACGACGGCGACGACGCCGATAAAGCGGAAACCACGATGAACCCATAGCGCCACAATTCCAAAGCTTAGGATGACACCGAGAAAAAGGGCCGTATCGTAGAGCCCGCTTTCTGCGCTGGGGGGCGCAAACCAACTCCTACGAAAAATCTGCTGCCAACGCTCTAAGCCTGCCACTAGAGCAGACGGGAAGATGTAGGCGTAAGGCAATAGTTTGGTCATTTTTGTCTGGCTGCCGGCGTGAACAGTGGCACAGAAAAGCTGCTCAAAACCCTATTGTCCTTGTCCACGAAGTCGTAGAATGCGGGTTGAACGTTCCATTGTGCGGAACCGGCTACCGAAAACTGAAAGCCTCCGGATTTTCCGAGGGTGACATAATCCTTAGTCACCTGATCACGAAACGCCGCATAGAGGATGTCACTTCCGGCTGCAAATCTGGGCCGCAGGCGAATTTCTTCGATGTTTGCCTTTGACCCGGGAACAACAGGGTTAGCGGTAAATCCAAAGTAGCTTGTATATCCGTCTCCGCCCGGTTTGATCCCGTAGGATATATCGAGAGCCAGCATCGAATTTGTCGGATCTTGGAGATCGGATGGAACGTACAGCCGTGTAGCCTCGTTCAACCCCTCTGCAGGCAGCTCAATCGTATTGGTCGGCGGCGCTTCGACGCCCGCTTGTTGGCGGCAGCTGGCTTCGTTGGCCATCCCGCTCTTTTGCTCGTCGCCGGCATCGCCCAGAAATTGCGAAACCACTCTGTCGTCGAGATTGCCGTATTTGATGCACCCCAAGATAGGGCGTTCGGCGGGATCGGCAGAATATCGAACCTGTTTTTCGACTTCACCGGGCCGAACCCAACGGTCCGCCAGTAGAGGGATGAACCAACTAATGCGGAGCCAGCCGTCCCGGCTATTGTTTTCGACACAGACAAAATATTTGATGATCTTTCCGTTCTTGTCGACTGACGAATTTGTCGAGAAATCGTAGGCCCCTTTCTTGAAGTCTTGCGGCGTCTTCCCGGGACAGCGTTCATCCGCATGACCGGCCGTTGCCACTGTGGCGGCGGCGAGTGCAAGAGAGAAAAGGACAGTGAAGCGCTTCATTGATCCCCTTCGGACGAAATAGCAGCCGAAGGAACGTTAGTACAGTCCGACGAGGCAAAGCAAGAAACACTTGCAACACGCCAGAACCTGTCGAATTCGACCCTCGGATTTTTCCGTCATTTTGAACCCGGCCGTGGTAGGTTCGCTAAGCAGGGCTAGGGGGACGCGATGGCGAGGAGTTTCTACCGGGTGTGGTTTTGGCGCGGTGTGCGAATTGCGCCTGTCGTGGGCGTCATTGCAGCGGGGTGGTATTCCTGGACCGTTATGGACCGCTTCCAGAAGGAGCGCGTGGACAACGTAAAACTGTCTGTGACCTACGACTGCGTGGCAAACCTAAGCCCGGAGGTCATCAAGCAGTATACGAACCCGTACGGCAACATCAACGTCAAGGACCTTTGCTTGACCGGCACCGACTTCTTCGTGTCTCCGGACGAGGTGGCAAGGGCACGTGCAGGCACCTTGAAGCTTGGGACCTACTGGGAGCCATTTGATGGGCAAGGGACTGTCATCACAGGGACCATTTGGGCCGTTCTGACCATTCTGGCCACTTCGGTGCTCCTCGGGATCACGTTCGTGGGCCGCTGGGTGTGGGGTAGGTCAGCTACAGGCTGACATGCTTGGAGGAGCAGTGAGGAGGGAGAGCTGTGCTCGATCCCTATGGGGCACTATCGGTGCCTGGAGGTGGGCTTGGGTGACCACATGGAACGCCCCGTAGAGGCGTCTTGGCGTCATTCTTCCTCGCGGAAGTCCTTAAGCAATGCATGACGAAGCTTCTCCTCGCCCTTGAGGAACTTGACCCGGCCTACCAACCCCGACTTGAGCCATTCGGCCTTCTCTTTGGCCAGCCCTTTCGGCGGCGGTGCGCCGGTCTTGCCCTGAACGCGGTTCCATAGCGCCTGGCGCTTATCAGCTTTGAAGATGACGAAGGCGCCGCCCATGTAGTGGCGCTTATCAGCCATGAGCACGATCGCCAGCTTTCCGGTCTCACGAACTTTAGGCCTTTTTTGCCGGCGGCTCCAACTTGATAAGATAGGCCTTAGCAGTGGCATCTCCTTGATCAGCGGCCTTGCGTATCAAAATTAGGGCTTGGGCAGTATCCTGCTTCACACCATGGCCATCGAAGTATGCTACTCCAAGGTCGTACTCGGCACCCGCATTCCCCTGGTCCGCAGCCTTCTGGAACCAAGAGACGGCCTGCACATAGTCTAAAGGGACCCCCAGCCCCTCGTAATACGAAACACCAAGGTCGTACTCCGCACCCGCATTCCCCTGGTCCGCAGCCTTCTGGAACCAAGAGACGGCCTGGGCGTAGTCAATCGTAACGCCTAGGCCCTTCGCATACACTACACCCAGATCGTGCTCCGCCAGGGCGTTTCCCTGCTCTGCCCCTCTGCGATACCATGCGATTGCTTCAGCATAGTCCTGGGCGACCCCTTGACCTTTGAGGTAGGCCAATCCCAGAAAGTATTGGGCAACGGCCGTTCCTTGGTCGGCGGCCTCACGAAACCACGTGGCGGCTTCTCTATAGTCCTGCGGGACGCCTGTTCCATCTCTGTAAAGCAACCCGAGATTGGTTTGAGCGTCCGCTAATCCTTGATCGGCTGCTTTGCGATACCAAATTACGGCCTCGGCATAGTCCTGCTTGACGCCTAGCCCACGGTCGTAAAGATAGGCGAGATTGTGCTCTGCCTGGGCGTCACCTTGGTCCGCTGCCTTACGGTACCAAGCGGCAGCTTGAACGTAATCCTGTGTGACGCCGTGCCCTCCGAAGTAAGCAGTGCCAAGACCGTCCTCCGCTTTGGGATCACCGGTGTTAGCCAGGACACTCCACAACAAGACAGCCGCTGCGTAGTCTCCTCTTTTATAGGCCCGTTCCGCTTGCCCAGCATGGGCGACGCCGGCCACCAGCATGCCGGAGGCGAAACAAAGCAACTTGGACAGGGGCTGCATGGTGACCTCCGATTAAGCTCCGGAGTTCGGATTAGGGTCAGACTTTTTGCCACGGTCAAGCCTGGGCGGTCCGGGACGAGCTGGAAGGCGAGACCTAGAAGGAAGACGACCACTTCTGCGCCTGTCCCACGTGCGGTCAGTTGGTCCACAAGCGCGACCTTCGACAAGCGATCTGGCATGAGCAGCTGGACACTAGCAGCTCGAAATGGACGCATTACCGGGCCTAGCCTCCTCGGCATCTTACAGGTCCCACAATGGAAGATAGGTGAAGTGGAGCGAAAGGTTGTTGGGGTGAGAAGGAACGATGCTCCTCCCTCTCTCTCCCCATGTAGGTCAACCTTTAGTGGCTTGGCTTCAGAGCCACCATTATGCGAGTTCCGGCTACTCGTTCCGCCTCCTCCACCATGATCTCCGCGATGGCCCCCGTCTTCGTGATTGGCGATAAGACAGCATCGTGGATTGGGAGGACGGCGCAGTCCTCCAGCAAAGTCCTTTCCAACACACCGCAAAGGATTTCGCTCTCGCTGTACATCAGCTCATAGCCGATCCCACAGTTCAGGACCGGTGCCAGCAGCGGGTGCTTCCTCAACATAGCTTGCTTGAAGCGGCCCACTGGCCACCCTGCAGGCAGGCCCTGCTCGATGTCCGGGTGCCACTTGCGCATTGTCGTGGCCTTGAAGAGGAACGCGTTGAAGCCACTCTTCACAGCACGCCTTTGCTCGTCGGTGAACTCCTCTGTTCCGGGCAAGTCGTAAGGGTTGCCCTCGGGCGGAGCGGCTCCGACCTTGGCATAGGCGAGCCGAGGAAACATCTGCCCGTAATCGAGTTCTCCAATCCGCTGACCTTCAACCCGAATGTGCCTCCGTTCGGTCCTCCTCATCTGCTGCCAGAAGCCTCCGAAGAGACGGCCGCTGTATGCAAGCCTTGGTGACCTGCTCCCCTGAAATGTCCTCGCTTTGAGGTTAGCCTGTCATCCGGATGAGGAGACAGGGCAATGAAGCGATCGAGATTTTCCGACGAACAGATCATCGGCATTTTGAAGGAGCACCAGGCGGGGCTTTCGGCGACGGAGCTTTGCCGCAAGTACGGTGTGAGCGATGCGACCTTCTACAAGTGGCGCTCGAAGTATGGCGGCATGGACGTATCGGAGGCGAAGCGGCTGAAGAGCCTCGAGGAGGAGAACGGCAAGCTGAAGCGCCTGCTGGCCCGACGCCATGCTCGACGTCTCGACCTTGCGCGAGATGCTCGGAAAAAACTTCTGACGCCTGGGTCGAGGAGGACCGCCGTGACCTGGGCGATCGAGAACAAGGGCTATACGCAGCGTCGTGCTTGCGGGCTCGTCGGCATGGAGCCGCGGGTCTACCGCTATCGTTCGAGCCGACCGGACGACGCTGGCCTGCAAAAGCGGTTACGGGAACTGGCGGCCGAGCGCCGACGCTTCGGCTATCGCCGGCTGCACCTTCTGCTAAAGCGCGAAGGCGTGGCGGTGAACTGGAAGAAGCTCTACCGGCTCTATCGGGAAGAGCGGCTGACAGTGCGCAAACGCGGCGGCCGCAAGCGTGCGCGCGGCACGAGAGCACCGATGGCGATCCCGCAGGATGCCAACCAGCGCTGGAGCCTCGACTTCGTCTCCGACACGCTCACCGACGGCCGCCGCTTCCGGATCCTGTGCGTCATCGACGACTTCAGCCGGGAATGCCTGGCCACCGTGTCGCAAACTCGAGCTCGGGCGAACGCGTCGCCCGCGAACTCGACATCATCGCCGAGTCTCGCGGCTACCCCTGCATGATCGTGTCGGACAATGGCACCGAGCTGACCTCGAATGCCATCCTGGCATGGCAGGAGGATAGGCAGGTCGAATGGCACTACATCGCGCCCGGCAAGCCCATGCAAAACGGCTTCGTGGAGAGCTTTAACGGTCGGCTGCGCGACGAGTGCCTCAACTAGCGGCTCTTCACCAGTTATCGGCATGCCCGAGACAGCATCGAAGAATGGAGGATCTACTACAATGTGAACCGCCCGCACACGAGCCTCGACGGGCTCACACCGAACGAATTTGCAACCCGGTCCAAATCGGACCACAACGTGAACAGGGCTAACTCATAGACGCGGACAAAACGGGGAGCAGGTCAATCGTAGTACCCCGGTGCCCTTCGTTCGGCGTACTCTTCGGCGAGTCTGTGGGGCTCGAAATAGGCGATCCGCAGGAGAGGAAGGATGCGCTCTTCGTAGAGGTCCAGCTCCTCTTCAGGCAGCTCCTCCAGGTCGCATCCTGCCAGCTTGTGGGCAACGTTGTCCTCGGGCCGGTTCTCCCCGAAGTGCCCAGCCTTGCGAAGCGCCGCGAGGACTTCAGGGCAAGCTTCCTCAAAGGTCTCAGCCCAGAGAGCCACCTCACGCTTCTAGCCATCAATGCGTCCTTAGGGCGTCAATCGGTCCCGCCGCGCCTGCTTCTATGCCACCCACGGCTGAACCCGTAGCTCACGGCAGGAGGAACCTCCAACGAAGGTCATCCAAGTGTCAGATAGCCTACTACCCCAGCAGAAGGCCCCCAAGCTGATAGTCGTCACCGCATCGCGGTCGAAGGTGAGACCGGCGACCTTCACCTGCCTTTGGACCAGCCGAGCAGCAGACCGAGGACCGAGCTATACGGACCGCGAAGGGTTTGGCGGGGAAACATGCCGGCGTCATTGCGTGGTCACGCGAGGCTAACCCGGCGCTGGGAGAATACGGCGAGCCAACGACGCTCTTTGTTGGCGGAGACGTGCCCGATATGGAGTGATAGGTTCCAGGCCCCTTGGATGTTCTCCTTGTGTGTAGCCGAGGGCGAATTGGGACACAGCTGATATCCTACCACTGCTACCATGATCAGGGTTGTTGTCGGCCAACCGATTGCGGATAAGCACATCGCTACCCAAAGAGACGGCATTGAAAGCCACGACCGCACTCAACTGTGAATTGCAGGAGCGAATGAATGCCCTCTCAGGGGAACTCGAACATACCACGAGCGAGTGGTGGAATAGAGATAGATCTGGATAGCAAAGATCCGCCAAAGCTAACCCTCCAAGACTACACAGAAGCGCTAGCGGAGTTTGATGCAGCCGTCTGCGAAGCTCTTGCTGTAGGGCAAGCCGGTGGGCCGCGTGAAGCCGTGCCATATTTTGGTTACGGGACCCACATTTTCACACGACTGTGCGCCCACGCGATAGCGATCATGAGGGCTGCTCCAAGGTCTCGCTGGGTTCAGTCCGACAGCGAGTTTTGGGACTTCTCGGCAATCGCGGGCCACGTGAGAGCGTTGATCGAGGGCCGTTTGCTATTTGCCTACATCGTCGATACCCCCGAGAGCTTCGATGAGTGGGGTGCCAAGCTGGACGTAATGAATCTCTACGACTGTTGTCGTCGGCAACGTCTATTCGCGGGGCTCGGGCACAAAGACCAACGGGACGGCTTCAAGGAGCAGGCGGCGGACCTTCGTTCGCGCCTCACAAGCAATCCTTGGTTTAAGCAGCTTGATGAGAAGCTTCAGAAAAAACTCTTGGAGGGGAACGATCTGACCATCTGGACGCGCAACGAACAGCTTGAGCATGTCGGCATGGAGCCGAAGTACTTCTACTGGATGTGGGACACCCTCTCTCAGCACACCCACGTGCTGACTTTCTCGTTTTATCGCCTTGAGGCGAATGGGAGAGGTACAAGTATCATGAACGAAGTCGATCTAGGGTACCTCACTATTTTCCTTCAGGTAGCAACTTGGGTCTTGACCCCCTGCACCGACAAAATGGTGGAAATGTTCCCTGACAAGGCTGAAGCGCGCAATGGGCTCGATTCAAAGTTCTCCCCGGGTCCGAGGCGCAACCTGCCAAAGCATGTGAAACGCGGTGGTCGGGCGCATGCTGGCTGAAAGAGGCATTGAGACCCGCGACCCTCTCGGTGCCCGCAGTACTCCCGGGTGTGCCTCAGACGGGGACAGATACATCGTAGACCTCTCAAGGCATCTCTGCCTCAGCCGTCGTTAGGAATACAAGCGTTGAAGCCGTCATGTGAAGCATATATGCAGCGAAGTGAGCAGGCACCTCTGTAGGGGTGGCCCCCTGCCCGTGACCGGCCATCCGATTGCGACCGGTCGGGATGCTACTTTCGAGTAGCGATCTGAGCGAACCCAACTGACCTTGCCAAAACTGGGGGATTAACCCGTTCGAGTAGAGCACCTCAATGAGCTTCTTCGCAGTGTCATTGGGGTCATAGGTCCACTTGCGCTTGTCACATATCGACTTCATGGCGCTTTCGAACGATTTAAGACACTCGTTCAGGGCCTCTTTGATATTCCCGTGACGGTAGTGCTCGTAGGCCTTCAGAAACTCTTCATGAGCCCCTTTGTAGTTCTTGGTGTTTAGTAGCCGGAGAGCAGGTTTAACCGCTTCGGCATGTATCAGCTCGGAGTCTACACGGATAACGTCCCCGTCAACGAACTGGTATCCAACGCCGTGTTCCTTAAAACGTGTGTTGAGCTCCTCGATAGCTTGCTTTGCCATCTTTGCGGGGTCTCTACGCCCTATGTAATTAGGCCGGCTTGTGACGTTGTCGACGACACGAAAGCTGATTTCTACAACATCGACCGCGCGCTCCACATCCGTCGTGTTTAAGAAGAAGTCGGTGAGTTCCCTGTCATAGGTCCGATCTCCATACTTTGGCACGGGCGGCAGTTTAAATTCGCCGTACTCCCGGCGGAGTACCTCTACAATTATTCTGTAGAGCTGCTCGATCGTCTCTTCATGTGGGTATTCGGGGACTCCAATTACGTCTCTCAGTATCTGCACGATCTGTACACGCAATGGCGCCGGCATCGAATCGTAAACGTATACATCGGGCATGTCGCCCCGAAGAAGCTTTTGCCGTTTGGAAAAAAGATCGACAACGGCCAAGTTCGTATCCCCGATGCGAATACGGGGAGGTTAGTAAGACGCGAATGAACTAGCAAGCGCATCGGCTTAGCGATGTCGGAGGCATCCCCTGCTATCCAGCTGCAGCGCTCGGCGCGGAGATGGCCGAAATCATGTGTGAATGACCCAAGGAGGCCTAGAAGAACGGCTGTTGCGCAAATATATCTAGGAGAGGTTTGGGCAGGAGGTTAATTTGAGTCTTGTATCTCCGGCGGACTATGCGTCCCTACCAGTCGAATTGGGCGATAGGTTCGTTGCGTTCGAGGAAATCTGTCGACGCAATATGTACGCGGCGATAGACCCTGACTCAAACGCTGAAGATGACCAGATGGTTCGCCTGGAATACATGGCCGAGGTGTCCGCCGCAGCCGAAGTCTGTCGCGTGGAAGACCTGAAGTTCCCATGGAGCTTTGACAATCCCATTGACGGGTTTCAGACGTTCATCTTGACGGCTACCGCTATCGCGACCGGGCTTCGTTTGCGAGGTGCCGGGAAGGCCGACCCACTGACAGTCAGGCTTGCAAACCGGACACGCGGCAAGATTGAACAGCAGATCGCAAAGCTGCGGGACATCATCATCAACAGCGATCTACCCGAGCGTCAGCGCAAAGGGTTGCTGGACAAGCTGAACGAACTGTCGGTCGAGCTGTCCCAGCCGCGCATTCGGTTGGGCAACGTCATGGCTGTCTTGGCCATTGTGGGCGCGACACTGGCCGGAACGACATCCTTCCTCGCCGACGGTCCGACTGCGATAGCGACGATCACCAGCCTGCTCGGTACCGACAAGATTGCGGAAGACGCGGAGACCGAGAGGCTTGGCCCCCCGCCAGTGCCGAAGGCTCTCCCCCCAATGCCCCGCGCCCTGCCTGCGCCGGATTTTGGGCAGCGACAGAACGATTTTGGTCAGCGGCACAAGGGCCGCGAGCTGGACGACGAGATACCGTTCTGACGCTAGAGGGATGTCGAGATATTTGGTGCAAATTTCTGAGCGGGTGATGATACCTAAGTAGCGCGTTTCATCCCCCTGGGGGGGTCCCTTCAGCCACGGGCCGAGCCTTTTGCTTTTTTCCAGAATGACTTTGAGATTTTGGCGGGCCTTGGCGCTCCGCGCGGGAGGGCGGCGCTTGGCTGGCCAGAGGCACGTGTTTTGAAGGGGGTACCCATACCCCCCCCTACTAGCACTACGTATCGTGCACAAACCTATGCCTTTGTGAACATTGCTCCTGATATGTCGACTAATCGTTCACTAAATGATGTGCACCAACACTCTTGGAGGAACGTGAACAGTCATGATCGTCGGTTATGCCCGCGTTAGCTCCTCCGGCTACGACCTCGACACCGAAACGCGACCCGAGCTGGAGAAGGCGCTTGAGTTTGCCCATGAGGGTGACGTTTTCGTCGTGACGAAGGTGGATCGGCTGGCGAGATCGGCTGCGCGCCTCTACCAGATCGTCAAAGACGCTCGACAAGAAGGGTGTGGGTTTCAAGGTGCTGGATGATGCCTCGTTGGACACGACCACGCGGAGAGGCAAGCTGGTGCGGCGGACATCAAATCGGGTCGTTCGTTCCAGGTTGCTTCGTGAATCGCGCACCAGCACGAGGTCAATCGGATTTGATCTACTTCTAATACCGCGTTCAGTGGCGCACCGCCGACTTCAAGGCCTGTGTTCAGTCGGGTCCATGTTGTCCGACGCGGCCCCCTGCCCTAAGCGCAGGTTAGCGCCTTGCATTCGCAGACCGACGAAGTCGGCCGCCACCGTTTTGTAACGCCTACAGTCCGCCTGGACGACGGACCGCCCGGGACGTTCAAGTGGCAGGCTCCCAGCGATTTCCCTCAAGTCCTCAAGTACCGAAGCAATATGCGGCCATGGAAAGTCGGTGGGATCGTCGATGTCGCGATCTGCACCAGCGATGATTTCGAGCTTGGCGACAACGCCAAGAAGCGACCGCGCCCGTAGGTGTGGGATTTTGTCCTGAAGCTTCAAAGCCGCAGTTGTCGCCTCGACCTCCGCCTGGCAGGCGATCGAATATTCGACCTGCTTATCCATCGCTTCCGAGCCTACAGCATCGAGAAACCGCCTCTCTAGACGCTGTTGAAGTCGGCAAAGAACCTGGGACACGCGCTGCGCCCGCGACCAATCTCGCAGTAGTAGAATTGCGGGGTCTGCATGCGGCAACCGGTCCAACGCGTTGGCAGTCTTGCCATTCGTGACGGGAGGCATAGTCGTGCTATGGTCGGAATCAGCCATGATCCGAGCTCCGTAAAGCCTAGGCGTGGTCAGACCGTTGGAGGCGGACACACCACTTCCAACTGTCGCTTCCTAAAACAAGCATATTTGCACTTTTTGTGCAACAGGGCATTTGGACAATGAAGGTAAGTGCGGCCCAAGTTCGCGCGGCCCGTGGGCTTCTCGACATTTCTCAGCAGGAATTGGCGGATCTATCCAAGGTAAGTGTCAGGACAATCGTGCAGTTCGAACGTGGTTCAAAACCCGCATCTGACTCAATCCTGCAAGTGCTGAAGCTGTCACTCGAAGCAGCCGGAATAGAATTCATTCCAGAGAATGGCGGCGGCCCTGGCGTGCGTTTATCACGCAATCAGTGATGTTCTGTTCGCCATGCGACGGGATTTTCGAGCCATTGATTTACTTCTGATTCCCGCCAGCCCGCCCCGTTGATGCTGATCTTGATCTGGGCCGGGAAAGTCCCTTCAGTGATCTTGCGATAGATGGTCGAGCGGGAGAGGCCGGTCCGCGCGAGGACCGTCCTAAGGCGTATGATACGATCCGGTTCGGACATGGCTTGCCTGCACCTCACTGGTTCTCGCTGATGTCTGCTGGGACAGACAGGACGAACCCATGCGGTAGGCAATCAGGTTTGTCGTCTCAGCCGGCTGCGGAGTGGAAACGGCGGCAAATCGGAGGGTGTCAGAGCCCAATACCCCGCCCCTTAGCGATGCCATGGCTGAAGGCGAGTTCAGCGCCCAGGCGACGACCCGAATCCACGTTGATGCCAAGCTCGCGTTTGCGGTTTGCCAGTAGGGATTCAAGTTGAGGATCCCGTTCAAGGCTCTTGGCCATGTCGGACATGGCCAAGCGCGTTGACTTGTAGCCGGACATGTCGCCGTCTTGGTATTGATGCTGGCTTGTTCGATCGAGTTTTTGCCAACGTTCGACGAAACGGTCGGCACGGCGGCCGGGATCGATGTCCATCCCGGTGCGGATTTCCGTTTCAAGCTGGAGAGCAAGCACGACGCGGCTGACGCGGCCGGAGCTCGCTTCACGAACCAGCTCGGGATTTTTCAGATAAGCCGCTTCGGCATCGCGCCAACCATGAGGCCGAACCTTCTCAAAAGCGTTGCGCGCATCTCTCAATTCGCCCATCTGCTCGGGAGTCCCCTGCCCGTCCGCATTTCCGGTACTGAGGATCGCGTCGAGCGCACGCGCGTGACGCACAAGCGCTTGCGTACGAGCGCCGCGCAACGCAGCTTCCGGATCCAGCGGTGCTTCCGTGTTGCGCTGTACACCCCGCCCTGGCTTCTCCCTTTCCGGCGCGGCAGCGCCATCTCCGATCCGCACCCCAACAATCTCCCTTCCCGGCCCAGGTCCACGTTCGTGCCTGGGCTCGCCATCTCCGGGCGCGCGCAACCCGTCCAGCAGTCCGCCGATCCTGTCGCGCAACTTCTCCGGAATGATCCGACGCACGATCTCGACCACGCGCTCGCGGAACGTGATCCCGCGCCGCTCGGCATAGTTCCGCGCCGGGTCGACCTGCTCATAATCCGACGCCATGTCCTTGGCGCGGTCCCGTGACAGCGTCCGGTCCAGCCGGTCTCGTGTGGCAAAATCGTCGCCGCCGTAATGCAGATCCATCCCGTCGCGATGCCGCGACAGTGCGACATAGCTGCCATGTGCATCCATGCCCGGTGTGGCGAGCACATGGGTCCGGTCTACGGTCATGCCCTGCGCCTTGTGAATGGTCGCGGCATAGCCGTGGTCGATGTGCGCGTAGTCTTTCAGGGCGAAGCGAACCGCCCTGTCGTCATCGGTGCGAACGGTCATGCTCTGTGTGCTGACCTCCTCCACGATGCCAAGCGTTCCGTTCTTGACGCCAAGCCCGCGCTCGTTGCGCAGGAACATGACACGGTCGCCGCTTGCGAAGTTCCTTGCACCTCGTTCCACATCAATCTGAACTTCGTCGCCGAGATCGCCGGCAATGCGCATGCGCTCACGCGCGGCCTGGTTCAGCGCGCGCACCTCGTCGTTTGTGTGGGTGAGGATGATCCGGCTTGCCTCTGGATGCGCCTGCCTGTCGCGATCCCAGCGCTCGACGAGTTCACCTCGCGCCTCATCGCGCGTTGCGGCCTGATGCACCATCCCTTTCGCGTCATAGGCGCTGATCGCAGCGCCGATCCTGCCGGTTGCCAGATCGCGCGTGGCATCGCGCTGCCAGTCCTCGCGCTGCCGGCGCACCTGACCGATTTCGACGCCGCCATGACGTTCATGGATGGAACGGAACGCAGCACCGGCTTCGATCGCCTGCAACTGCTGCGGATCGCCAACCAGCACGACCTTCGCGCCAATGTTGGCAGCATGGGAGAGCACGCGCTCTAACTGGCGCGTGCCGACCATGCCTGCCTCGTCGATCACCAGGACATCAAGCGCGGTGAGCAGATCGCGGCCCTGTTCCCAGCTATGCTCCATACTGGCGATGGTGCGTGACGGGATGCCTGATCCGCCTTCCAGATTCTCTGCGGCAATGCCGGAGAGGGCCGCGCCTCGAACCTCGTAGCCCGCAGCTGCCCACGCCTGGCGCGCAACGCCCAGCATGGCGCTTTTGCCCGTTCCGGCAAAGCCGACAACGACACCGAGACCGCGACCATCGGTGATGTGCGCAAGCGCTTCGGCCTGCTCAATTGACAAGACAAGCCCGCGTTGCGCAGCCCGCGCCAGCGCGGCCTCGCGACGTGCGTCACTCACCGCGTGTCGCTCGTCCACGTCGATACGCTCCGCCGCGCGGTGAAGGCGCTGTTCGGTCTCGATCATCTGCCGGGTGGTGAACCGGTCTTCGCCGCGCCTGTCCTTGCCGAGTTCGACCAGATCGGGTGCGTTGCTGATGGCTGCCATGACCGCATTGAACTGCTCCACTCCATCGCTGTGGCGATGCGAGAACTTCGCAATGTCCTTTCGGGTGAAAGTCGATTGCTGATGGGTGATGGCGTCCAGCGCCAGGGATGGATCGGCAATGATGCGCGCACCATTGTTGCGTGCGATCTCGCGATGCAGTTCGGCGCGATCTGCTTCACTGTCGCCAGCGTCAAGTCCGCTGCCCTCAATGCGCTGAGCAGGAGCACCGATCTGGGTTTGCGGCTCCAAGCCAATGCCCTGCTCTTCCAGACTGCGATGATCGATGCGGGCATCGATGTCGAGTTCGGCTAGGCGTTCATTGGTCAGTTCCGCCCATCGCTCGCGCCAGCGCTCGACCATCTGGGTAGCATTCCAGTCTCGGACCTTTGACCCAAAACCGTTCTCGTCCACGGAGCGCATGGTGAGCATGACATGGGCATGCGGCTTGGGGCTGCCATCCTCCGCGCTGTCCCAGTGCACATTGAGATCGGCGACCATGCCCTTGCTGACAAACTCGACTTGTACAAAGTCGCGCGCCAGTTCGATGCCTTGCGCCTGGGACAATTCACGAGGCAGAGCGAACTCCACCTCTCGGGCAAGCTGTGCATCCTTCCTCACCTCGAAAGCTTCGACATCGTTCCACAGCCGTTCGCGGTCGCTCCAGGCTTCTGGAGCATTCTCCGGCAGCATCACCTCGGAATGGACCACACCGCGCTTAGCGGAGAAGTCATGGCTGCGTTCGATCCGCTCGTCGCGCAACCGCGAGGCCGAACGGTAGGCGGCGGACGCCACGGCGCTGCTCCCAGCCTTGCGGCCAATGACCTTGACGTGAAGATGATAGATCGCCATCGCGACAGGATCATTTGCACGTCAAAGCGCACGTCGGCACGACGTATAAGCGCGCCCTCCCTCGAAAAAATCTCGGGATGGACCAGCCCGTCCCGGGCTGTCTCGGCAACCCTGGAGCCTTCCGGCTGACGCTCGCCTATCATCCAGAGATCGACAATCAATGGAGACATCCATGCGCAAACCACGAGACTTCGACGCCGAACTGAAGGCGCTGGAAGACAAGGCGCGACAACTCAAAAGGCGAAAGGTGCAGCAACTTGGCGAGCTGGTGATCGCCACCGGCGCCGATCAATTGAGCGCCGACGAACTGGCCGGCGCACTGGTCGCAATCGCTGAGACGAAAGACATCTCAAAGCGTGAGGCATGGGCCAAGCGTGGGGCGATGTTTTTCGAGAGCAGGTCCCGGCGAACTGCTACGGCATCTCAGCGCAACCCTCGCAGCGCTCCAGCACAACCGGGCGGCCCACAATCGCCGGCAGGCGGCACGGGCTCGCAATGATATGCGCACCTGGCAGGTCGAGCGTCGCAAGCGTACCCGACATCTGATCGAACTCGGCGGGCTCGTCGTCAAGGCAGGCATCGTCGAACTGACCAACGATGATCGCGCTATCATCTACGGCGCGCTGCTTTGGATCGCCGCCAAGCTGCAAAGCAACGAAGGCGAGCATGCGCGAAACCTATGGGTCGTCAGGGGAAGGCAGGCCTTCGATGCGGAACGGCGTAAAGAGCAGATGGGACGGCGAACCTAGCCACAGTTGGCGCGAACAGCCGCCGGCGCGAGCCCGAACAGCAGACTTCCGCCGGTGCGCCAGCGCCGACGCCGCAGCCAAGCGCTTGCGCAGGAAGCTTTCGCGATCTTCGTCGCTACCGGCGACAATCTTCTCTCGCGAGCCTTTATCCAGATGATGAAGGGCGCAAGGCTTGAGTAGGCGAAGCTCGTCAAAGCAGGCGCTGACCTATGAGCAAACTTCAAACGCCAGATCGTGTTCCCCTCGAAACCTCCCACGCGCCGCAGATGTGATCATGCACACGGCCGCTGGGACGACAGAAGCGAGACTTACTCTTGTCATGTTGCAAAAGAGAGGTGGATTTTACGAAGAAACGTACTATTTGCGTCGTGGGCAGGGCAGAAAATCAAACGTCGCTCAATTCATCCGATACAAAAAAGGGAAATTATATGACCACTGCTCTCGAGCAAGGCAACAAACTGGATACCGTGTCGATAACGGCTGACATCGTCGCCGCCTATGTATCGAACAATCCAGTACCGGTTGGCGAGTTGCCGAAACTAATCGGCGACATCCATGCCGCACTGAGTGGCATCGGCACGCCGGCGGTAGAACCTGTGGTAAAACAGGAGCCGGCAGTTTCGATCAAGAAATCGGTAACGCCCGACTTCATCATCTGTCTGGAAGATGGAAAGAAATTCAAATCGCTCAAACGGCATCTTCAGCACTTTGACCTGACCCCTGACCAATATCGGCAGAAGTGGAACCTGCCAGCGGACTATCCGATGGTGGCGCCGAACTATGCGGCCACGCGCTCGGCATTGGCGAAATCAAGTGGACTCGGGCGCAAAACGCCGGCGGCCACGTCCGCCGAAAAGCGGAAACCGACCATACGGGCGGCGGCGGCAAGAACAACTGCTACGGCAATCAAGTCGCCGATGAAGAAGCCGCGCAAGGCGCGGGCCCAAGCGTAACCTGCTGCATCTGACACAGGCCTAGGCTGCGCCTGACCCTAACATGGCGAAGCCCCGCCTTGCGGCGGGGCTTCGTTTTAAGGGGGGGCACTCTGCGGTGCGGCGGGACCAGATGAGCGAGAAGTCGCCCTCGGTGTCGGTCTCGACCAGGCTCGCATAGATCGGAGCGGGGAAGCTGGGATCATCAAGCTTGACGGAGTGGTAGTCGCGTCCCTCGCGCGAGGTCTTCTTCCATGCTGCCCCGAACTCGGTCGCGCCAGCGAAGATGCGGACGCCGGGGCCCTTTTCATTGTCGCTGTCGGCCGAAGAGAACGGGTTCGCATTCAGTGCGAGACGAACACCGGCAAGGAGAATTGGTCGAGCAGGGATTTGGTCATCCCGCCGAACAAGGCCTCACGGATTCGCGAATGGCTGTAAGCGCCGGCAACGATAAGGTCTGCCTCCTCCATTGCGCGCGAAGCAAATAGCGCCTCGATTGCCGATAGATCGCCAGTGTCCGTCCAGCGGTCGGTCTCGGCTTTGACGCCATGCATACGCAAATGGTCGCGAAGCAGGTCAACATCCGCATCCTTTGCGTCGGCCGGGGGCGCAAATTTGAATACGGTTACCTTTCGCGCCTGGGTCAGTATGGGCATCGCATCGTGCACAGCGCGCGCGGCCTGTCCGCTTGGTGACCAGGCAATCACGATCTCTTCTCCAACTGGCGTCGGACGCCAGTCCCGTGGGAGTAGGATCATCGGCACGCCCGCGGACGTAAGCAAATCCCCTGGCACTTCGGGCAGGATCTTGTCGGCGACCTCGGGATTGGGCTGGCTGGCGATCACCAGATCCGCATACGGCGTATAGTAGTTCTTCCAGTCGCCCGAGCTCTGCTCTGCGACCCTGAAACGGACGTCCACACCGAACCGTTCGGCGCTTGCATGAAATGTTTCTTCAAGCGATTTCGCGCGTTCGGACCACTCGCCGACAAACGCCGCCGCGGAGTCGACATCGACGCCCGTCAACCTCGCACGATGCGCCCTCGCCAAAGAAAGGGCAAAATCCACTCGTGCCGTGTTTTCGACAGAACCGTCGAGGAAGACCAGGATATCCTTGTAGCCCATGTGACGCTCCTTCTCCTTTGCAGGTGGCAGGGCATTCTTTTAAGCGCGATCGGCAACGGCGTGCTTTGAGCCGGATCAAACGAACAAGATGATCGGCGCAGGTGGCCTGCCAACGCGAAGCGTCCTGCCGTTAAACATTGGTCTTCCGTCCAACTGCCATCTCTGTCTCTCGTGACTCGACGCGGAAGCTTGCGTGCAACCAGAGGTCACTCGCCCGTTGATTGATGCGGATCAAGGTCGTGTCATCACGCCTCTGTTGTCCTGGCGGTACCAGGCGAATGGGAGACTCCGAAATGGTCGGCATCACACTGAGCCCTGAACAGATACGATCCGCTCCGCCGGAAGTGCGGCAATGGCTAGAACATGAGATCGCCCGTTCGCTGGGCCTGCACCCGGTTTCCGACACGATGGCGCCCGACGCGTCGCACCTGGTAGGATGCAGTCCCCAGGAAGCCATGGCGGTCTATGACTTGGTCAGGGGTATGCTGCCTGTCGTCAACGTCTTCTTCGAACTTGGCCGCGAAGGCGCGAAGATCACTGAAAGCGGCGTGCAAGCCTTCAGGCTAGCCGACATGCTTCGCCACACACACCTGCCGGACTTGGAGCGCCTGGTTGCCTGCCTGCAAGTCATCGACCGGGCTTTCCAACAAATTCATAATGAAGACGGCGCGGCGCTTTTCGTCCTGGATCCCCGGGGTTACTGCGTCGTCACCGTGACGACGCAGCAGAGCGTCCTTGCCGTATGGACGCAGGAAATAGCCGCGCAACAACTCCTTACCGAGTATCCAGCTGCAGACGCTCGCGTCGGCGCACCGCCGACACCGGCCATGGTGCCCTTCTCGATGACGGGTACCGTACCGCCGAGTTCCATCAACCTTGGCATGCCATTCTCGGCGCCAGCTGCCTCGTCCAAGACCGCCCGCGCGAAAAATCCGGGGCGATAATCAAGACGGAGACGGCGGCTCGCGATTCAGGCGGCGGGTCACAAGCTCGCTTGAGCCGGCGACCCGAGAGAAACGCCGGCGACTTGTCAGTCTGCGGTGAATTCCTGGCATTGGCTGAATTGATAAAGTTTTGAAGGCTGTCTCGGATTGCCGCCTTCCCCTGGGCTGGGCGACGCTCTAGACCCATTGGCGCGAAGGGCGTAGTTTACCTCCAAGGGGAGGAGCGCACGATGGCAAGCAGCGAAGCTGAGTTCGTGCACCGCGAGAACATCAAGCACTTCGAAAAGAGGCTGGAGACGGAAACGGACCCGGCAACTCGGAAGCTTCTTTTGAAGCTGCTTGACGAAGAAAAGGCGAAACTCCTAAACATCACCAACCACCCGCCCTATAAGCGCTCAATCAGATCAGCAGAGGGTTATCATAGATAGGTCGATTGCCATGACTTGCGCGAACGCTGCTGCCAAGTCAGCCGCGCGACTGCCCCCCATCAACAGCGAGAGGGAAGCGATATGCATCGCACCTCCCATTCGGATATAGATCTTAGTACGACTGCAGTGGGCATTTTTCAGTGGCAACTGAATCATTTGGCGGTGTACCCACCATCCACCAGATGGTAGCTGCCGGTGATGAAGCTGGCGTTGGCGGACAACAGGAAGCACGTCAGCGCCGAGACTTCCTCCGATGTCCCCAGGCGACCTACTGGATGCAAGGCCGCCAATTGTCCGATCGTTTCGGCATCGAGGTTTTTCGTCAGCAATGGCGTATCGATGAAGGCGGGACCAACGGCGTTGATGCGAATATTGTCGCCGGCATATTCCATGGCGGCCGTCCTTGTCAGCCCGATGAGCGCGTGCTTGGTCGAGACATAGGCACAGGCATTCTCCCAACCAACCGAGCCTAAAATAGACGACATATTGACGATCGCGCCTCCGCGCGATTTCAGCATGGCGGCGACCTCGTATTTCAGACCGTAGAAAACGCCGTTGAGATTGACATCGATAATCTTGCGCCAGTCATCAAGGGGATAATTGGCCGTCGTCTCGCTTGGCCCGCCGATGCCGGCATTGTTTACGGCGAGTTGGAGCCCGCCAAATGTCTCGACCGCGAACGCCACCATTTGCTCGACCGAGCCCGGATCGGCGACATCGACCCGAAAGGCACGCGCATTGCCAAGCGTCGAAGCAATTTTCGTCACCGTTGTTTCTGCAGCCACTAAATCAATGTCTGCGGCAATGACATGCGCACCGCGTGCCGCCAGTTCAATTGCAATTGCCGCGCCGATGCCTGATCCGGCCCCGGTCACGATCGCGGTCTTCCCTTTGAAATCTCTCATGATGTCACTCCACTACATGTCACTCTAGCGGCAGGCGTGAGAAGAGACTTGATCGTCGTCAAGCTGCGGTCGCGAAGGAACGCCAACGGCCCCGAATCCGAGCCGATAAGATTCTCCGCTCGCGAAACCAGCGGTGGAACACGACGTTGACTTCGATCGTGCCAATCCAGGACTTGGATCGAGGCTGTCGGTTGGCTTCAAGGTTGTGCCGACCTTTCGAGTGGCGACGCTCCACACTGCCGTCAGGCCTGCAAAAGAATAAGGGAAGCGGCATGTTTCGCTTCCCTTAACATCCAAATCACTTCACGCGATCATAATGCGGTCTTCGACCAGGTGAACCCCGGGCGCGGCCCAGGCGGCCCTTACCGTCGCACTCCGCTCGGCCCAGGTATGCACCTTGCCGTCGAGCCGGACTTTGCCGTCGGACACGGTTACATTTATTGCCTTCGCCTCGACTTCGGCATTGCGCTTCAGTGCATCTTCGATGCGCTTCTTGACATCAGACACTGACGCGTGGGGTTTCACCTCGATGTTGTTGTAGACACCGAGTACGCCCGCCAAATATTGAATGGCGTTGGCAGCGCCGGCTTTCTGGTATTGCCAGTCGACCTTTCCAGTCAGGGTTACCCAGCCATTCTGGACCTTGACCTGAACAGCTCCTTCGGGAATTACCGTGTTCCAGGAGATGGTGTGGAGAGCACGCTTGGCGATCTCCTCGTCTGTGGTGACATTTGAACCGTAAGGCCGCACTTCGATTTCCTGCGCAAGGCCCTTCACACCCTTGACGGAAAGTGCCGCATTTTCCGCGGTAGCCTTCTGGGCGAAGGTCGAAACATGACCGGTTAGCGTGACCACGCCGTTGTCGACGGCGACGCCGATATTGGCCGCGTCGATGCTGGGCTCAAACTCCAATTCATCGATAATGTTCTGCCGTAAGATATTGTCGTTCATTGTCGCACCTTTCCAGAACGAAAGCCCTCCGGTTTCAGACTGCCTGGATGAGCTGGTTGTGGCCTTGATGAGGATCAAACAGGCTGACCTGCTCGCGCGCGGATCGAACACGCATGAACGCCCCAACTGCCAAAGCCCGAACCCGACGCAAGCTGCCGTGCGCCTGGGCGAGGCTCGACCTGGCATCGGCTAGAGCCGCTTGGGACGACGCATCAGCGTCAAGAATGCAAGGCGGCATTGACCTTGATCAACAACGAAAGCCTTGGTCACGCTATGATTATGATGGCTGGTTTTCGAACGAGGCTATCCATGAGACGGCAGAGGATCTGGGTTTTGGTCGCGGATGGAGCACGCGCGCGAATACTGCGCGATGTCTTGTCGGCGGGGGAATCGTCAGGCGACGGTGACGATCTGGTTTTTAAGGCGCAGCGACGGCAATTGCGCGAAATCATGGCCGACAAGCCCGGTCGCAGCTTCGCCTCAGTCGGGACGCGCCGATCGGCGATGGAGTACCATTCAGAGCCCGTGCGCGAGGAGGATCGAGCCTTTGCGTCAACGTTGGCCGACACGCTGCAAAATCATCATCTTGCGAAGGATTTTGACCGACTCGTTGTCGTTGCGGCTCCCCAGATGTTAGGCGACCTTCGTCAGGCATTTCCGGAAAGCCTCCGCAAAGTCATCGCCGCAGAGATAGCCAAGGACTTCACCAAGTTGTCGGCGCTCGAGCTTCGCGATGCGATCCGCAAGCTCGAAATCAACCGCCTATCCACCAGCGAGTGAGAACTAATACGGTCTGTCTCTGACATGCAGCATGTAGAGGAACCGGGATACCAGCAGTTCCCCGATCCAAAACACTCCAACACCGATCAGGATGTCCCAGGCCGAAAATCCAACAAGGTTCCTGGCTACTAGGAAAGGCAACAGGGATTCCGGTACTTGATCAAAACCAGAGGCCTGGGCACTGGGAGCCAATCTCAGGCGGCGTTTGAGGAAGCTGGAGAACATGTCGCCGACCATGGCGGTGAAACCCACGAGCATCCCAGTTTCGATGTCGAGCCCGATCATGGGAGCGCCTATCGTCGTTGCGAGAATTGCCAGGACCAATCCGCGAACCGTCTTTGACCGCCCCAGAAGTGGTTGCCCGTCCCAGAAAAGCCAACCGCCATCAATTGGCCAGGCAAGCCAGTCGCCAAGCATTCTCTTGGCGATCACGGGCACGCCGTTCGCGAGGGTCAGCAAAACAAGGAACTGGGCAATTGGCCAGAGGCTAAGCTGTGACACGGTCTCTCCCTCTCAGACGCTTGAAAGGCAGAGCCTGCCGGGACCAAGGCGTCTGTTGACGGTCAAATCCCTCGGTTTTCAACCGTTCTGGAGACAGCAATGTTGATACGCACCCTGAGCAGGAGCGAATGCAGCGAAGTGCTGGCCGGGCATCATCTGGCCCGCTTGGCTTGCGCCAAGGACAGGCGTCCCTATGTCGTGCCGATCTACTATGCCTACGCCGATGACGCATTTTACGCATTCTCCATTCCAGGCAAGAAGATCGACTGGATGCGCACCAATCCGCAAGTGTCGGTGCTTGTCGAGAGTCCGCTACCAGGACGTCAGTGGAAGAGCGTCGTCGCGGATGGACGCTACGAAGAGTTGCCCGAGAGGATCGGTCACAAGCGCCAGCGGGATCGTGCCTGGTCATTGCTGAGTACCCATACCAGCTGGTGGGATCCGGGCGCTCTGAAACCACTTGCACCTCCCCTGGCTGACGATGCCCGGCACATATTCTTCCGGATAGCTATCGAGGATATCTCGGGGCGAGAAGCCAGGCAGTAGGATTCATATTAGCAAGGCTTCAGCGCCCGCGACCGCAGCTGTAGTTCGCCCTGTAAGCCTCAGGTTATAGCGCAACAGGCGCAGAAGCGCCGATTTGGGCAATGCGTTCACATCCCGCTCCGTTCTATTGACCCGTACTGTGCATATGGATCACCGGCTCCATATGATCTTGGCCTTCTGGCGTGGCGTCGGTGATGGAAGCGACCTGCGATGACCCAGAATGATCGGCGCGACGGCGTGCCACTTTGCCGGAATGCCGAGTTCCGCCTTGACTGCCGGATCGTTGAGCCACGGTCGCGACAGACCGATCCAGCATGTCCCGAGACCCTTCGCATGCGCCGCAAGCATGAAATTCTGCCCGGCCAGACAGCAGTCCTCGAATGACTGGCTCTCACCATCAGCAGCGCAGATGATTACGAGTGCGGCCGCGCCGTGAAAAATCTCGAAAGCCGGGTCGGCTGCATGCACCGCCAGCGGGGATCCGGCGGGCAGGTGCAGCTGCAGATAGTGCTTGGCTTCCACCGAAAGTCTGCGCAGACGCTCGGCTCCGAGCACCACCACGAAGCCCCATGGCTGACGGTTGATGGCGCTCGGCGCCAAGATGGCCGCTCCAATCAGATCTTCCACTGCGGTTTGATCCACTGGGTCGTCCGTGAATTCCCGCACGGCACGGCGAGTGCGCAACGCTTCCATAAGTTCCATGACATGCTCCAAAGCTGACTTGCCGCCAATCTAGGAGCCAATACAGGTCGCGCTTTGATGCATCTCAAAGCTTTATCGTCCGCTTTCCCGATGCTGGCCAAGAAAGTGAGCGGAGAGAAATAGCCGCAGAAGGCGGGGAAACCTGCGAAGAGGCACAAGGCCATGGACGGCTTACCGATCAAGGATCTGATCGCCCTGGGGTCGCGATCCAATACGGCTCAGAGCGAGGCTCAATGTGTTGGCGCCTCCAAGGTGCTCGATGGGTCGACGCTGGGGATGCGCTGTTCAGTCTGAATAGGAGAGCCATCAAGATGGCCCGATCCGAGGTTGGAAAATCGAGACGCAGGCCGGAGGCGACCTTGGATGCCATCTCTGTCCCCGCGCCACCCCACCCGCTGCAGCGGCAGCTGCCGTTGCCTGGGCAGACCCGCAAAACTCCGGCAGACGACCCTGGGGCGGCTGGCCGGATTGAGGCCATACTGGCCAGCCCCAGTTATCGATTGCCAGTCGAAGATCCCGCCTTTCTCGAAAACGATGATACGCGTGGGCCGCGACTCGAGATTGACTACCTCAAGCCAGAGATGTTGCTGCGTCAGCACCGCATTCGCGGAACGATTGTTGTCTTCGGCAGTACGCGCATCTGCGAACCAGTTGCGGCCCGGCGCAACCTTCGAGCACTTCGGAAGACGGAGTTGGTGCAACCGCCCGCTGACGTGACCTTGCGTCTCAGGGCGGCCGAACGAATCGTATCTAAGGCCCGCTACTACGATGTAGCACGTCAATTTGGCAGATTGGTCAGCGGCGCCAATCACGATCAGCGGGATAACCAAATCGTCATCATGACCGGTTCAGGTCCCGGGATCATGGAGGCTGCCAACCGCGGCGCTTTCGATCTATCCATGCCTTCGGTAGGGCTCAACATCAGCTTGCCGAATGAGCAATACCCCAATCCGTATGTCAGCCCGGAACTTTGTTTTCAGGTGCACTATTTTGCCATCCGCAAACTTCATTTCCTGCTGCGCGCGAAGGCCCTTGTCGCGTTCCCAGGTGGGTTCGGAACGCTGGACGAGCTGTTCGAAACCCTGACCCTTGTCCAGACCCGCAAGATCAAGCCAATTCCAATCGTCCTGGTCGGCAAGGAGTTCTGGCGCCGTGCGATCGACATGGACTTCCTAGTGGAGGAAGGCGTTATCGATCCGGAGGATCGCGACCTCTTCTGGTTTGCCGAAACGGCGGAGGAAATATGGGAGGGTATACTGAATTGGCATGCCGCGGCCGGAGAGGCGCTCTATCCTGCGCCAACGGCTTCTCATCCGCCGTGACACCCCCATCAGGAGCCCAAGAAAGCGCTTCGGCCGACCGGGCGGCACACTGAGTCAAAATCGAACCGCTACGCTTAGACCGCAGGCTTCGGATATCCGACGGGTTGGACAAACGTGACGATCTGGGACTTGGGCAGCTTGAGAAGTTGGGCCAAACCTCGTTTGTCGACGCTGCTCACCAGGCAAGTGCCAAGACCGACAGAGGCGCAATAGAGATAGACATTCTGTGCCACGATGGCTGTGTCGACGTGCGCAGCCTGGATCTGCTCCTCGGCGCTTGCTTTGTACATTCGAGCGCGGTCGGCGACATAGATCAGCACAACAGGCGCGGTTCCAACGAAGGGCTCGGCACCTGTCCTCATGCGAATATCTTCCGCAAGCACGATGGGAGCCGCCTGGATCATTGGATCGAATTGGCGCACTCCCTGTCCGTCCGCCACGTAGATCACGGTCTCCATCGAGCCGTGCCATGACGGCGCCGTATGACCGCCGGTAGCGGGCCTGTTCAGACCAAAAGCGCACCAAAGCAAGGTCGAAAGGTCCCCCTCTTCGATCGACTTGTCGTCAAAGAGCCGGATCGAGCGCCTAAGGGACAAGGCCTCGAGCAGGGGCATTCCTCCGAACCTCATTGCCTCCGGAAGGGCCGTGGGGCTATCGGCGGATGCCGCCCGGCATGCCAACGCAACGGGAAGCGCAGCCGCTGTGAGAAAGAGACGTCTCGTAAATCGGCGCATGGTTCCGTCGTTTTCTCGATCGACGCCACGTTGAACCGCGGCGACCACTCGGGCCGCCGCTTCAGCCAGGTCGAGCCATCAGACAATCGCAATCCGGTCTTCCACCACCCGGACGCCCGGCGACGACCAGGCGGCGCGTTCCGCTGCCTGGCGCTCGGACCAGGCCTTGACCTTGCCCTCAAGTGTCACCCTGCCATCCTGCACGTTGACGCGGATCGCCTGGGCTTCGATTTCCGCATCACGCTTCAGCGCATCCTCGATGCGCTTCTTGACGTCGGGCACCGAGGCACGTGGGGTGATTTCGATCTGATTGGCAACGCCGACGACGCCGGCCAGCCCGCGCACGGCCTCGGCCGCCGCGTTCTTCTGGTATTGCCATTCAACTTTCCCGGTCAGCGTGATCCAGCCGTCCTGGACCTTGACCTGCACCTTGTCCCTCGGGATGGAGACATTCCAGGTGACCGCATTGACCGCACGCCTGGCGATCTCGTCGTCCGCGGTCCCCTTCTGTCCAACCAGCCGGACTTCGATTTCCTCGGCGATACCCTTCACGCCCTTGACCCGCTTGACCACATTTTCGGCGGTGGTCTTTTCCCAATAGGAAGAAACATGTCCGGTAAGGGTGACGATGCCGTCTTCCACGGCGACGCCGATGTGGGCAGCGTCGATGCTCGGCTCGAACTCCAACTCATCGAGAATATTCTGACGCAATGTTAAATCCATCATTGGTCTGTCTCCTGTTTGTTGAAGCGGACTTCTCGCCCGCAGCGACAACAAAAGCATCCTTGGCGCCCTTGCTCATTGATCTGGCTCAACAGTGGCCGACTTTCGCTCGCCCTGCTGCCCGCAAGGAGGCATTGGGCAGCTGGTATGCTCAGAGGTGACGGGCTTCTGGCTCGCTTCGCCTTCACGCCGCCGGGGCCAGCACCGCGGTTCGCCGCAACGGAGCGAAGTCGTCAGGCGTCAGCGTTTCTTTCTCGAGCAGCATCTTTGCGCCGGCGCGCAGGTCGGTGATCCTTTCGCGAAGCACATCCCTGGCACTGGCAAAGGCCTCATCGATCATGCCGCGGACTGCCAGGTCGACCTCACGCGCCGTGGCCTCCGAATAGTCCTTCTTGTTCGGCTGACCAGGGCCGTCGCCCAGCCATTGCAGGCGCTGTTCTTCGAGCACTGCCTGCCCTACCGTCGGGTCCATGCCGAAACGGGTGACACATTGACGGGCAATGTCCGTGACCTTGGCGAGGTCGTCGGCCGCCCCGGTCGAAACTTCGCCGAATATGACTTCCTCGGCCGCGCGGCCGCCCATGAGGACCACCATGCGGTCCTTCAATTCACTGACCGTGATCAGGAACCGATCCTCGGTCGGACGCTGCATCGTGAAACCGAGAGCGCCGATCGAGCGGGGGATGATGGACACCTTGTGCACCGGATCGGCGCTTCGTGTCGTGACCGCCACCAGGGCATGCCCCATTTCGTGAAAGGCGACACGCTCACGCTCCTGCGGTTTCAGCAATCGGCTTTTGCGTTCTGAACCCGCGACGATTCGTTCGACCGCATTGGTAAAGTCATCCATAGTCACCTTGTCGGCGCCTCGCCGCGTGGCGACGATGGCCGCCTCGTTGACCAGATTGGCAAGATCGGCACCGGTAAAACCTGGCGTTATCGCGGCAATCTCGTCCGCGCTGACGCCAGGCGCGATTGAGACTTTCTCGATGTGAACCTTGACGATTGCCTCCCGGCCCTTGCGGTCGGGCCGGTCCAGCACGACCTGCCGGTCGAAGCGTCCGGCGCGCAGCAGGGCCGGATCCAGGATTTCGGGCCGATTGGTGGCAGCGAGTAGCACGATACCAACACGCGGATCGAAACCGTCGAGTTCCGACAGCAATTGGTTCAATGTCTGCTCTTTCTCGTCACCGCCACCGTAACCCGCGAACGGGCTGCGGGCACGTCCCAGCGCGTCGAGCTCATCGATGAAGATGATGCAGGGCGCAGCCTGCCGGGCCTGCTCGAACAGGTCCCGCACCCGCGCTGCCCCAACGCCGACGAACATCTCGACGAATTCCGAACCGGAGATGGAGAAGAAGGGCACCCCCGCCTCGCCAGCAACGGCGCGCGCCATCAGCGTCTTACCGGTCCCAGGCGGCCCGACCAGCAGGATGCCTTTCGGGATACGCGCGCCGAGGCGGCCGTATTTGTCCTTGTCCTTGAGGAAGGAAACGATTTCCTGCAGTTCGGCCTTGGCTTCGTCGACGCCCGCCACGTCTTCAAAAGTCACTCCGGTCTTGCGCTCCAGATAGACCTTCGCCTTCGACTTGCCGATATTGATCAGGCCGCCCATGCCTTGCCTGTCGGCGAAGCCGCGGAAAAAGAACATCCAGATGCCGACGAAGATCAGCGCGGGCAGAATCCAGGAGAGAATTGTCGTCAGCCAATTACTGTCGGAAGCGCCGCTGATCTTGACGCCGGCCTTCTCGAAAACCGCGACTGCCGCAGGGTCGACGCGATTGGCAAGGAATGTCGTCTTGCCATCCTGCGGCGCCTTGAACGCACCTTCGATCATGGTCTCGGTGAGCGTCACGGACGCAACCTTGCCCTCCTGCGTGAGGCGGATCACGTCGCTGTAGGAAAGCTGTGCGGTATCGCGATAAGCGAGCCAGGACTGAAGCAATCCAATCGCCAGGAACGCGGCCATGACGTAGCCGATGTTGAATTTATGCTTGTTGTCCATCGCTAAGCACTCGAACCAGGTCTCGCAGGATTGAAGTTACAACTTGGAACCTCGGTGGGGCCCCTGCCTTGACGTCGGTCAAAGCGCGCGCCTGCCCAGGGAATAAGATGAGGCCAATTATTCCATGCTGTCGTGGTCGCTCGGCGGCAAGCCGAACAAGTGTAGATTTCGAAGGAGACGAACGTGCAAGCCTCATCGATAATGACCTCCCCCGTCATTGCCGTCGAACCTTCAGCATCGATCGCCGACGCGGCCGGGTTGATGCTGTCGCGGAAGATCAGCGGCCTTCCCGTCATCAGCCGCGATGGCGTGCTGGTCGGGATTGTCAGCGAAGGCGATTTTCTGCGCCGCCGCGAGCTGGGCACGAAACGCAAGCGCGCTCGCTGGCTGGAGTTTCTCGTCAGCCCAGGACGTGTCGCCGAGGAGTATGTCCATGCCAACGGCCGTCGGGTCGACGAGGTGATGTCCGAAAACGTCGTCACGACATCCCCTGAAAGCGCATTGGAGGACGTCGTCGAACTCATGACGCGCCACCAGGTCAAACGCATTCCGGTGGTCGAGGGCGGAAAAGTTGTCGGCATCGTCACACGTTCCGATCTTCTGCGCGCATTGCTTCGCTCTCTTCCAAAGGGCGACTCGACGTTGGCAACCGACGAACAGATCCGTCAGAACATCGTTGCGGAACTTGCCGCCCAGCCATGGGCTGGAACAGACATGATCCATGTCAGGGTCGACAAGGGGATTGCCGAACTGAATGGCGCGATCCTCGACGAGCGCGAGCGCCAGGCCGCGCTTGTCGCGGCAGAAAACGTCGCCGGCGTAAAGGCCGTGACCGACCACCTGTACTGGGTCGAGCCACTGTCCGGGATCGTGGTCGACCCGCCAGCTTGAGAAATCACTGCCTACCTGCCCTTGGCAAGAATGAGTGTCGCGCGACTTGGCGACGGTGATCGAAGGCCCGAGTTGATCTGGCACAAGGTGGCAAGCGCGGCGCCGCCCTAATGAGTTCGGAGATTCCAGTATTCGAGGCCGCCATGCTGCAGATCAACACCGATTTACATCCGGACATCACTCACAAGCGCAGCTTGGCGACTGCACGACATTTCATCTGGCTCCACAAATGGCTGCTTGGCGGGCTGGCCTTGTTGGCGGTCGCTCTTGCTCTGGCGCTGGCGCGCTGGCTTGTTGGCCCCGAAGTCGTCGTCTATCGCGTGATCCGCGGCGATCTCACAAGGACCGTCGTGGCGAGCGGCCACGTCGAGACGCCCTATCGCGTGAATATCGGAACGCAGTACACCGGCACGGTCGCGGAGGTGCTGGTCGAGGAGGGCCAGACCGTCAAACGGGGCCAGCCGCTCATTGTCCTGGAATCCACTGAACTGAAATCCGCGGTCGTCCAGGCGCAGGGCGCCGCCGCGCAGGCGGAGGCGCGGATGCGGCAGCTGCGGGAGTTCACGCTGCCGGCCGCGCAGCAGGCGCTCAAGCAGGCCCAGGCAACGCTGGTCAATGCCCAGGCGGCCTACCACAGAGCTGAACAGCTTTCCAAGGCGGGCTTCGGCACCCGTGAGACGCTCGACGCCGCCACCAGGGATCTTGACGTCGCGCGCACCCAGGTCCGCACGGCCGAGCTTTCGGTCTACACCGCACAGCCCGGCGGCAGTGACTACGTGATGGCGCTGACCCAGCTCAATCAGGCACAGGCCAATGTCGCGACTTCGCAAGCGCGCCTTGGCTATGCGACCATCGCCGCGCCGCGAGACGGCATTCTCATCACCCGCAATGTCGAACGTGGCGCCATTGTTCAGCCAGGAAACGCCCTCCTCGTGCTGGCGCCCGCCGGTGATGTCCAGTTGGTGTTGCAGATCGACGAGAAAAACCTCGGTCTTCTTCGGGTAGGTCAGGACGCACTGGTTTCAGCCGACGCCTATCCAGACCAGCGCTTCGACGCCAAGGTGTCGTACATCAACCCGTCCGTCGACATCACGCGCGCGTCGGTGGAGGTGAAGCTCACCGCAACAGCTCCCCCGCCCTATCTGCGCCAGGACATGACCGTCTCCGTGGACATAGAGATCAACAAGCGCGCCTCGACGCTGGTCGTTCCGGCGCGCGCGGTGCATGACCCGACATCCGCTTCGCCTTGGGTTCTCGTCGTTCGCAACGGCCGCCCACGCGAGCAGGCGGTCAGGCTCGGCCTGCGCACGAGCGACCAGATAGAGGTCCTGGAAGGACTTGCGCAGGATGATCTGGTCGTTCCGGTCGCCGCCGGCGTCAGGGCCGGCCAGCGCATCAGGCCGGTGGCGTCATGAAACCCTGGCTGACATTTGCCTGGATCGCGGCACTGCGGTTTCTCGCCGAAGGCCGCATGCAGTCGGGATTCATCCTCAGCGGCATCGCCATCGGCGTCGGTGTCATCGTGTTCATGTCGGCGATGCTGACCAGCGTGCAGACCAACTTCACCAATCGCGTGCTCACTTCTCAGCCGCAGATCCAGCTCATGGCGCCACAGGAAGTCGCCCGACCGCTGAGATGGCATGATGGGGTGATCGAGGCCGCGATCGTCCAGCAGCCGACGCAGCGTATCCTTTCCATCGATCAGTGGCAGACGATCCTCGCCGCGATGCGCGCTCGGCCGGATGTGGTGATCGCAACGCCGACCGTATCCGGTTCAGCACTTGCCGTACGCGGCGATGCCAGCCGCAGCATCGGCATCTTTGGAATGCAGGCCGACGACTATTTCCGCATCGTTCGTGTGCCGAACTACATCGTCGCCGGCAATTCAGAGCTTGGCTCCGACGACATCCTCGTCGGCCTCGAACTCGCCAAGGATATCGGCGCGACGATCGGCGACAAGATCAACGTAACGACCGCCATTGGCGGCAGCCGCACACTGACAATCAAGGGAATATTCGATCTCGGCAACAAGGGCGCGAACGCGCGCAACGCCTATGTCGCTCTGCGGACGGCTCAGAGCCTGCTCGGGCTGCTCGGCGGCGTGACGACGATCGACCTCACTGTCACCGACGTCTATGCGGCGGAAACCATTGCTCAGGACATTCAGGCGACGCTACCGGTGGAGGCCGACAGCTGGATCAAGACGAACGCCCAGATATTCACTGCGATCCGGGCCCAAAACCTCTCCAGTGCCCTGATCCGCATCTTTGTCGGCCTGTCCGTGGCGTTCGGCATTGCGGCCGTGCTGGTGGTGTCCGTGCTTCAGCGTTCTAAGGACATCGGCATATTGCGCGCCATGGGTTGCGCGCGCGGACAAATCCTGAGGGTCTTCCTGATCCAGGGCGGCGTGCTCGGTTTTGTCGGCTCGTTGGCCGGAGCGCTGGTCGGCGCCGCCGCTCTCATGGTGTGGCACCGCTACGCACGACAGGCCGATGGCTCCGAACTGTTCCCCCTCTATATCCAACCGAGCCTGTTCGTATCTTCGGCGGCCCTTGCCACCATTACCGGGGTGATAGCCGGCATCGTGCCGGCGCTGCGCGCCGCAAGCCTCGATCCGGTGGATGCCATCCATGGCTGATCTGCTCGCTCTCGAAGGCATTCGCAAATCCTACAATGTCGGCACCCCGGTCGAGACCGAAGTGCTGCACGGCATAGACGTCACCATCCACCCGCGCGAATTCGTCGCCCTGATGGGGCCATCCGGATCAGGCAAGAGCACGCTGCTCAATATCATTGGCCTGCTCGATCGCCCGACCTCCGGGCGGCTATCGATCCATGGCGAGGACACGACTCAATTGTCGGAAGCCGCCTTGACCAGCCTGCGCGGCCACACGATCGGTTTCGTGTTCCAGTACCATTATCTGATCTCTGCTTTCACCGCGCGAGAGAATGTCATGATGCCGATGCTGCTGGATCGTGGCCGACCGGACGCCACGATGGAACGGCGCGCCGACGAGCTCCTGGACTGGGTCGACCTCGGAAAGTGGCGCAACAATCGGGCGCTGAACATGTCGGGCGGCCAGCAGCAGCGCGTCGCCATAGCCCGCGCCTTGGCGATGGATCCGTTGCTGGTGCTCGCCGATGAGCCGACCGGCAATCTCGACACGGCCTCAGCCGATGCTGTTTTCGAATTGATGCGGCGCTTCAACAGGCAGCGCGGCACGACCTTTCTGATCGTCACGCACAACCATGATCTCGCCGACCGCTGCGACCGGATCATCCAGGTCGTGGACGGCAGGATTACCGAGGACCGTATCAATGTGCTGGAACGCAATTCGCAGTGATGCTGCAAGCGCGGCTGGTATCTGGGGACTGATCGAGCAAGGATCCGGTCACCCAACCTAACCGCCTCCGATACTTCCGACGCTCGGTCCGCCGCGATCCTGGAGGATCATGCCAACGACCCGGTTCTTGAAGAACAGCAGTCGCTGATTTCCGAGCTTTCGTCCGACGCCATTGCCCGGGGACCATCTTGCCGATCGACTGTCCGCACTCGGTACTCCTGCGCCGGACTTGAGCGCAAGCACCTTTGATCATCGGACTGCCGTGCGGTGCCGAGGGATGGCGTTTCAAATCACCGCGCTATCCTTTGGTGGTCGCGCCTCTCAATTCGAGTTCCGGCGAGCGGCTTTTTCTCGCGCCATTGATCCCGATCAATGAGCGGCCACTCCACAACTGCTTTGATGCAGCTCATGTCAGGCTGGATGTGGCCACGCGGGGCGGTAACGACCCGAGATCGGGAAGTGGTTGGGCGCGTAGCTCCCTCTTACAGCACCTGACAAGCGGGCCCGCTTCTCTCACCGGCTCCCAGGGAAACCTGAGGCGAAAGGGTCGAGACGGCGGGCTCGCATTCAACCCCAAATGCTAGGAGAAGAACCATGGCTGAAGCTGCCACCAAACTCCCCGTCAAGACAGAGAAAGGCACTGCCCCTGCCCGGTCCGACAACTGGACGGCACCGTTCGAAAGCCTGCGTCGCGAAATTGACCGGCTGTTCGACGACTTCCACGCTTTCGATTTCCGGCTGCCCTCGACCCGCTCCCTTTTCGGTCGAGAACTGCCGTCGCTACGCAGCGCGGATTGGCCGGTGGCGCCGGCGATGGACCTCGTCGAAAAGGACAAGGAGTATGAGATCACGGCCGAACTGCCCGGCATCGACGAGAAGAATGTCGAGATCAAGCTCTCCAACAACACGCTGACGATCAAGGGCGAAAAGAAGGAAGAAAAGGAAGAGAAGGACAAGGACTATTATCTGTCCGAGCGCCGCTACGGCTCCTTCCAGCGTTCGTTCCAGCTGCCTGAAGGCGTCGACGCCGACAAGATCGATGCAAGCTTCACCAAGGGCGTGCTGACGGTGAAACTGCCCAAGACCGCCGAAGCCCAGAAGGCCGAGAAGAAGATCACGGTCAAGGCCGCCTGATTGCCGTGGCTAGAGAACCTCAGCGCGCCTGACCGGCGCGCTCTTGGCCTCAGCGTAGCGATTGAAGATGGCGATTGCTTGCGAGCCTGTTGGCAACGGGGGAGGTCCCAGTATCGAGTTGGTGAGATAGGGAGCAATGGAACACCCTGCGACATCAGAATGTGCTCGCACAGGCCTTCGGACCATCTCCTCGGAAATCTGGGCGCTAGGTTTCGTGTCATTGCTGATGGACGTCTCCTCGGAGATGGTCCACGCTTTGCTGCCAATCTATCTCGTGACCGTCATGGGGGCATCGATGGTGGCGATCGGGACGATAGAAGGCGTTGCCGAAGCGACTGCTGCCATTACCAAAGTCTTCTCCGGTGCGCTGTCTGATTGGCTGGGAAAACGCAAGCTACTGGCCATCATCGGCTACGCTCTGGCGGCCGTCACCAAGCCGGTGTTCCCGCTGGCTTCGTCAGTTGGATGGGTTATGGCAGCACGCTTTGTCGACCGGATCGGCAAAGGAATCCGAGACGCCCCCCGTGATGCTCTGATTGCCGATATCGCTCCGCCAGACCTGCGAGGCGCGAGTTTTGGTCTTCGTCAATCTCTCGACACGGTAGGCGCATTTGTCGGGCCGCTCCTGGCAATTGGCTTGATGTGGCTGACCTCCAATCAGTTTCGGATCGTGTTCTGGGTCGCCGTTCTTCCCGGCGCACTCGCGGTTGGCGTCCTTGCTCTTGCCGTTCGTGAGCCGGTTCGACCTGCAGACTTGCGTCAGGTGCGGGCTCCCCTGAGCATGCCAGAGCTGCGACGGCTGGGTTCGTCCTTCTGGCTTGTTGTCTGTGTCGCAACCGTGTTCACCTTGGCCAGGTTCAGTCAGGCCTTTCTCCTAGTGCGCGCACAAGGCATGGGTTTGCCAACAGTTCTCATCCCACTGATATTTGTGGTCATGAATGTAATCTACGCGCTCGCAGCCTATCCGGCGGGCGCGCTCTCAGACCGCGTCAATCGCCTGACAATGATAATTGTCGGCTTCTCGATCCTCATTGCTGCAGACCTTGTGCTGGCGCGCGCCGGAAGCCTTCCCGGTGTTGCGCTCGGCGTGGCCCTCTGGGGTTTGCATCTGGGGTTCACGGAAGGGCTTCTGGCAACGCTCGTCAGTGATACTGCGCCGCCGGAACTCAGAGGCACTGCCTTCGGCATGTTCAACCTTGCGGGTGGCTTCGCGTTGCTGGCGGCGAGCCTGCTGGCAGGCATGCTTTGGGAAATCTTTGGACCGCAAATGACCTTTTTGACGGGCGCAGGTCTTACAGCGCTGGCGCTCGCTGGTCTTGGAGTGGTTCGCTGGCGCGTTCCCACTCTTGGGGGCAATCAAAAAACCCAGACCGAAGAGGATGCAATGTCCAGCCAATCCTAAATGCGGCCAAAGCCATATTGCGGCGGGAGCGCCGACGAAAATCCTCGGCAGCGTTATCGAGATATTAGGTGGCGATCATCAAAACGAAGCTCGTCACTTGATCCAATCAGACGTTCGCATGCGGATCAATTCTGTCTACAAGCCATTTCATTGCACCCCCAAGGAACACTCAAGTATCGTCCGCGGCGGGGGTAACAACGCGGATATTGTCGACGACGCGGACGGCGCCCGACGTGTTTTCGGCTGCGACGCGTATCGCGGCGCGCACATTTTCATCAGCGACCGTACCATTAAGATGGACGACACCGTCGTGAACGACGACGTCGATCGCGACGTCAAGCATCCAGGCCTTGTTTTCAACTTCCTCCATAATGCGCTTGCGGATTTCCAAGTCGCTGACGACCGATAAAGGGATTTCACCAGCATGGCGCGACAGCGCCGACAATAGGTTGGAGCGGCTGACTATGCCGATCACCTTGCCATCGCTGACGACCGGCAGCCGCTTGATGCCACGCTTTTCCATCAGGTCGACGATCTCGCCGACCGGCGCATCCGGGCCGACGCTTGCGACGTCGCGGCTCATGACGTGCTCGACCTCACGCCCATGCTCCTGAGCATACTCTCGCGCGAGCTGACTCCTATTCAGCCAGATCTCCAGCCATCGCGGGCGATGGCGCGCGGTTCCGATCTCCTCCCGACGCAACAGGTCGCGCTCGGTAACGATGCCGAGCAGCTTTCCTTGTGCGTTTACGACCGGCAGGCCGCTGATGCGGTGCTCAAGCATGACGCGCGCCGCATGCTCGATCGTGGTGTCGGGGCGGACCGTGGTCGCCCCCATGGTCATGATGTCGCGGGCTCTCATTGTCTTGCCTCACTTTTTTTGGTCGCAGTTTCCGCCATGGCGACCTTTCGCTTCACCGCGATGAAGCTGTCTGGACTGACCGAGATCGAGTCGATACCGCAGTCGACGAGGAACGTCGCGAATTCGGGATGATCGCTCGGCGCTTGCCCGCAGAGACCGATCTTGGCGCCAGACTTGCGGGCCGCATTGATGACGTTCGAGATCATCCATTTCACCGCCGCATCCTGTTCGTCGAAGAGGTTCGCGAGCTCGGCAGAGTCACGATCGACCCCAAGAGTAAGCTGTGTGAGATCATTCGATCCGATCGAGAAGCCGTCGAAGCGTTTTGCGAATTCCGCCGCTAGAATGACGTTGGACGGGATTTCGCACATGACGAAAACCTGCAGGTCATCTTCGCCGCGCCTTAGTCCGTTCGCCGCCATGACCTCGAGCACCTGGTCGGCCTCATGCGTCGAGCGGCAAAACGGAATCATCACGATGACATTTCGAAATCCCATTTCGTTCCGCAGCCGGCGGATGGCTCGGCACTCAAGCGCGAAGCCCTCTCGGTAAAGCGGGGAGTAATACCGGGATGCGCCCCGGAACCCGATCATCGGGTTTTCCTCTTTTGGCTCGAACTGGGCGCCCCCTATCAGTCCGGCATATTCATTGGTCTTGAAATCGCTCATGCGCACAATGACGGGCTTTGGGTACAGCGCCGCGGCGATGCGCGACAGCCCTCGCGCCAACCTGTCGACAAAATACTCCGTCTTGTCCGCATAGCCGACCGTCAATTCTGTGATTTCGCGCTTGGCAGCTTCGTCCTTGAGCTGGTCGTAGTGCACCAGCGCCATCGGATGAATGCGGATATGGTTGCTTACCACGAACTCCATGCGGGCAAGACCAACCCCGTCGGCTGGAAGACGCCACCAGTGCAGCGCGGCGGCAGGGTTCGCGAGATTGAGCATAATCTCGGTGTGCGTTTGTGGAAGGTTGGTCATGTCGACGATTTCGGTGTCGAAGTCGGCCGTCCCTTCATAGACAAATCCCTGATCGCCTTCGGCGCAGGACACAGTTACGGTCTGCTCACCGTGCAACAATTCGGTCGCGTTGCCGGTGCCGACAATTGCTGGCAAGCCGAGTTCGCGGCTGACAATGGCAGCGTGCGAGGTGCGCCCGCCGTGGTCGGTGACGATCGCTGCCGCCCGCTTCATGATTGGTACCCAGTCAGGGTCGGTGGTTCCCGTGACGAGAATTGCACCGTCGACGAAGTTGGCGATGTCGCGGGCATTTTCGATCAGGCAGACGCGGCCCGTGACGACCGCATCGCCGATCGCAAGTCCTGCGATGAGCTTTCTCCCCTTTCGCGTGATCGTGTAAGATCGGAAAGCTGCCGCTTCGCGACGGGATTGGACCGTCTCTGGCCGAGCCTGGACGATGAAGATATCGCCTGTCTCCCCATCCTTTGCCCATTCCATGTCCATGGGACAGCGGTAGTGGGCCTCGATCGCAGTTGCCCACCTGGCGAGCAACAGGATCTCATGATCTTCAAGCACGAAAGCCGTCCGCTCTATCTTCGAGGTTGGAACGTTTCGGGTTGGGTTGTCGCCGGCGGCATAGATCATCTTCTGCGCCTTGGCGCCGCACTTCTTGCCGATGATGGGCACAAGAGCGGGTGCGGAGAGCAGAGGTTTGAAGACCTGGTATTCGTCGGGATCGACGGCCCCCTGCACAACATTTTCGCCCAGCCCCCAGGCGGCATCGATCACGACGACATCCTTGAAGCCGGTTTCCGTGTCGATCGAGAACATGACGCCCGATCCGCCAAGATCCGAACGGACCATCTGCTGCACGCCAATTGAAAGTGCGACACTCATGTGATCGAACCCTTTTGCCTTGCGATAGCTGATGGCTCGGTCGGTAAAGAGCGATGCGTAGCAACGGCGGCATGCCACCAACAGAGCATTCTCACCACGAATGTTCAGGAAGGTTTCCTGCTGACCGGCGAAGCTCGCGTCGGGCAAATCCTCGGCGGTCGCGCTCGAACGCACGGCGACATCGACCTCTGCTTTTCCAATGCTCCGGCAAAGCGCGCGATAGGCGATCTTGATCTCGGTCGCGGTTTCCTCGGGCCAGTCGCCATGCAGAAACAATTCCCGAATGGCCTTGCCCGTCTCGGCAAGGGATGCCTTTCCAGCAATCATTTCGCCAAGCTGTGCTTGGATCCGCTCTTCCAGGCGGTTCGCGTGCACAAAGTCCCGATAGGCCTTGGCCGTCGTCGCAAAACCAGGCGGTACACGGATGCCTTTTGGTGCCAAGACCTGCACCATCTCGCCCAGCGAAGCATTCTTGCCTCCGACATGGCCGACATCGCCGCGTCCGACCTCGTCAAATCGGGCCGTAAGCCTATCTACAAGTGCAGACCTTGCTTTCACCGGACTCTCCCTACGCATCGGGACACTCTGCGGAATTCATCTGCATAAGCCTTGATCCCAATCAAGAATTTGAGCCGAGTGCGATATCTTTGAGCCACGTCAAAGCGCCGACCGACCAGTTGCGCAACCTGCTTCAGCGCATCGACTTACGTGATTAGGCGTCGGTGGCTGGGTGAGGAAGATCTGGCGAAGTGACACAAATCCTGACCATTACGCTGAACCCAGCGGTCGACATGTCAAGCGAAACGGAAACTGTGCATCCCACTCGCAAGGTGCGAACCACCGACACAAGATTTGATCCCGGCGGTGGTGGCATCAATGTCGCCCGCGTGATCACGGCCTTAGGAGGAGAAGCCGAAGCCTACTTCCTTGCAGGAGGAGAGACAGGCTCGCTACTGGCTCGCCTGCTGCAAAAGGAAGGAGTCCTCGGTCGTCTTGTGCCAATCAAGGGCGATACCAGGATCAGCTTCATGGTTCGCGAGCGCAGCACGGGCCTCGAATATCGCTTTGTTCCCGAAGGGCCTTCGGTGCGCCTCGGAGAATTGAAGCCGTGTCTGGATATAATTTCATCTCACGCAGGGCAGTACGTTATCGCGAGCGGAAGTCTCCCCAAAAACACAGCTTCCGACATTTACGGCCGAATGGCCAAGTTGGCAGCAGCGCGTGGTGCAAGATTTGTTCTCGACAGTTCTGGCACCGGTCTCGGGACGACACTCATGCATTCTCGTGTCTTCCTGGTGAAACCGAGCCTTGGGGAGTTGGAGCAGTTCGTCGGCCACAAACTTGATGAACTGGGTGTCCGCCAAGCAGCGTCCGACATCGTCGCCCGTGGCGCGGCAGAACTGGTCGCGGTTACCATGGGGGCGGACGGCGCACTCCTTGCCAGCGCCCAAGGTGTACTCCGCGTACCTGCGATCAAGGTGCGCGCGCGTTCTACCGTCGGCGCGGGAGACAGCTTCCTAGGAGCGATGATCTGGGCACTTTCGGAAGGTAGGGCCCCTGAGGACGCCCTCAGATTGGGTGTTGCAGCCGGTGCGGCTGCAATTATGAGACCCGGCTTTGAGCTTTGCCGTCGAAAAGATGTGTTCGACCTCAGCGTGGCTGCATAGTCAAAATAGTGGCTGCCACCACCGAACAAAGCTGCCGGATGTCGAGGCCTGTTAGCCAGGCTGTCGAACAAGATCTGACGCGGACCTACCGCCCGAAGCACTGCTAATGCCTTCTGACAGAAATTCGGCTTGAGACAGCGCCACTGCCGCGCCTCGCAATCCTGCATCCAGCGCCTTGATCACAAAGATCGGGATCGGTTCAAGAAATGACGACAGGCGCCCCTTGTATTGAAACTCCCTATGGAAAAATGCCAAACGGAAAGCGGTGGCTTCTGAAGGGTCGAAAACCCTCGCGGGGATGCCTCCGCCAAGATAGACGCCGCCCCGGGCACCGTAGACAAGGGCCATGTCTCCGGCGAAACGGCCGAGCCATCTCTCAAGATATCCGAGAGCCTCAAGGGCGAGACGATTCTCGGCGTGCAGTGCTTGCTCCACGATCTCAGGTGCCGAGGCCAGTACCGCTGCCTCCTCCTGCGTCTCGGCCAGCGCCTTATAGATCTGCACGAGCCCTGGACCCGAAATCAGACGCTCTGCCGACACGTGCTTCTCGTTTTTTGCGATGCGCTTGATGAGTGAGAGCTCATCCGCATCTTCGGCCGCGAAGGAAATGTGGCCTCCTTCGCTGGCAATTGGGATCCATCCTGACGGAGACGGGACAAGACCGGCGACGCCCAGACCCGTGCCAGGTCCAAGCACCACCTTCGGCGCGCGATCCACTGGCTCTCTTCCGCCGATCTTGTGGAGGTCGTGTGGGCCCAAGAAGGGCAGAGACAGGGCGAGCGCCTCGAAATCATTGACCAAATGAACATACTTGGCGCCGCTTGCCGAGCACAGATCCTTGCGCGAGAAGGACCATGGAAGATTTGTCATGCGGACGGTCTCTTCCGCAACGGGACCGGCAATCGCAAAACCAGCGATCGAGGGCCGATGCGGGATGCAATCCATGTAGGCTTTGACCGCGGCCTGGAGCGATGGGAACAGGTCGCACTGGAAACTGGCGAAATGTTTGATTGTGAGCTCATCGATGTCCGCAATCGCGAACCGCGCGTTGGTCCCGCCTATGTCAGCCACAAGAGCGGTGCGAGATTTATCGGGTAGCGTCATGTCTCCAACACTCACTTCAAATGAATAGGCTCAAAGGCAACGCACAACGACGCCGCCACCAAACACCTAACAGTATGAATGTTAGCACAGGCACCCAAAGCCATTTTGATTCACGTCAACGGGCAACCCGTGCCGCTGCTTGAGCTTCAATGATGAGCGCCTCTGGAAAAACGCATGGCCCTCGAAGCATTCAACACAAATGCAGTCGTTAGGCATGCCGATTTTGAAGTCCAAATCGGCCGCTTTCAGCGATGATTGCAATCATGGGCGCTGTCCACCCATCGGGGAGCTGAAGCATTATTCGTCGACCGACGACGAGCGTCCCGCAGATGCCCTGCCCTGTGCAGCGCCCATCAAGGCGATCACGTCCTCGTCTCTCAATTGATGGAAATCGCGATAATAAAGGCCGATTGCCTGGAAAAATTCGGGCTCTTCAAGGCAGATGACATCGTCGGCCTCTTTCCTCAGTTCCTCGATCGTTTCAGGCGGGGCGACAGGAACGGCCACTACGATGCTACAGGGCTTGCGCCGTCGTAGGCCGCGGATCGCAGCCCGAACGGTTGCGCCCGTTGCGATCCCGTCGTCGACTATGATTGCTATCCTGCTCTTGACATCGACATGATGGCGATTGCCGACGTAGAGACGACGTCGGCGCTCGATCTCGGCGAGTTCCCTTTCGCATGACTTGTCAAACTCTGCCGCGGAAACCCAGGCAAGGCGAATGACATCTTCGTTGCGCACAACGATGGGATCATCGCCGTCGATGATCGCGCCCATGGCAAGTTCGGGGTGGGTTGGTACTCCAATCTTACGCACCAGAAGCAGGTCGAGAGGAGCCTTCAGATGGGAGGCGACCTCTGCCGCCACCGGGACGCCGCCGCGGGGCAAGGCCAGTACCACGACATTATCGCCTCGATAGCGATCAAGGGCCTTGCCAAGCCGTTTTCCTGCCTCGGAGCGATCTGCGAACAGCATGGGATCAAGCCTCTCTCGCATTGCGGGCGGCCGCCCGCCACGTCTTCAAAAGTCAGTCCGGTCTTGCCTGCAGATAGACCTACGCTTTCGACTTGCCGATATTGATCAGGCCATGCCTTGCCGGCGAACCCGCGGAAAAACGCCATCCAGATACAGACAAAGATCGACGATGGTGTTGCGCTCCATGACATGCAGCCGGAATTGCACCCAAAATGTCACGGCCAGCGGGCACGTCCTTGACACGCGTCAAAGTACGGATCGCTTCTGGCCACCATTGTGCCGACGATGATGATGATGGGACATCGGCAATTTGCGGAGTTGGCGGCGAAGGTGCGCTTTCTCAGCGATCCGGCGGCATACGGGGTTGGAACGACACATGTGGATGTCCGCGAGACGCATATGTCCTGGGTCTTCCTCACGGACGATCTGGTCTACAAGCTCAAGAAGCCGGTCAGGCATGCGTTCCTCGACTTCAGCACCATCACGAAGCGGCACTTCTACTGTGGCGAGGAATTGCGGCTGAACGCTCGCCTAGCCGCCGAAACCTATCGGCGGGTCGTTCCTCTTCGCCGCGACCTATCAGGCCGACTAACCCTCGGCGGTGGTGGCCGCGTCGTAGACTGGCTGGTCGAAATGAAGCGCCTGCCGCACGGCGACATGCTGGACGAGCGCATCGCCCTCGGACGCCTGGCGGCGACTGAGATAGACGACGTCGCCAAAGCGCTGGCGGCCTTTTATGCGCAACGCCAAGCTGAAATTGACGGCGGCGGCGCCTATCTGCGCCACCTTACTGAAGAGCAGCGCATCAACCGCGCCATTCTGCTCCGGCCCGAATTCGCGTTGGTGGAAATGGTGTCCGGCACTTTGGACACAGTAGACAGTCTGCTGCAGCGATTAAGGTCTCGGATCGAAGCACGAATCTTTCGCGGCGCCATCGTCGAGGGGCATGGTGACCTGCGCCCCGAACACGTCTGCATTGGTCAGCCACCCCAAATCATCGACTGCCTCGAGTTCAACCGATCGATGCGCATCGTCGATCCCTATGACGAGATCAACTATCTCGGCTTGGAATGCGAGATGCTTGGCGCGCCATGGATTCGGCCGCTCCTGGTCAAGGCTCTGGAGGGCCGGCTGCCGGACCGCCCTGATGCCGAATTGCTGGCGCTCTATGGCGGTTTCCGAGCGTTGCTAAAGGCCCGTTTGGGGCTCGCGCATCTCCTTGAGACACCTATCCGTCATCCAGAAAAATGGCGTCCGCTGGCGATCCGCTACATCAGGCAGGCAGACCGCGAGATTTTCAGTCATCAATCCCGATCAGGTCGGAAATCGATCCGGGCGTGTGGAGACGCCTGATCGCCTTGCCGATCAGGCGACCGATCGGCAGAATGTCCAGGGGCGCCTGCGGGTGACGGGCTTTGGCTAGTGCGGCCGAGTCCACGCTGTCAGTGACGGTGATGCGGTCTATCGCCTGGCTGCCGAACAGCATTTCGGCACCTTTGCCAAACAATCCGTGCGTGGCGATCGCATGAACGGTCCGGGCGCCGCGTTCACGACAGGCAAGTGCTGCGCGCAGCATGGTGCCACCGGTGCTAATCATATCGTCGACGATGAAGACGGCATTGTCGACGACGTCGCCAGCGAACAGTTCGCCGGAAACCACGTTCCGGCTGCGGCGCTTTTCCATGAAGCCGAATCCGATTTCTTTATCGCTCTCTGCCTCCAGAACCTCTTTGAGCAGTTGCGCGCGTTTCACGCCACCGCCATCGGGTGAGAAGATGGTCACCGGCAGGTCGCCGGCCAGCTTGCCTATCAGCGGAGCAAACAACTTTCGCGTATCGAGATGCACGCTCTCGCATCGAAAGGCATTCTGGAAAGCCGCGAAATTGTGGACGTCGAGCGTGACAATCCGGTCGGTGCCCATAGCCTCGAAGAGTTGCGCGACATAGCGCGTGGTGACGGGATCGCGCGCCTTGGTTTGCCGGTCCTTGCGCGCATAGGCGAGATAGGGAACGACCGCCGTTGCACGCGCAGCACCGTTCTCCTTGCATGTCGCCAGGAAGAAAAGGAGCTTGCACAGTCTGTCGTTGGCAGAGGCGCTGCCACTTCCAGCGAGACTGTGCAGCACATAGACATCCCTGCCGCGCACGCTGACCAGCGGGCGAGCCTTGTGTTCCCCATCCTCGAAATCTCTCTCTTCATGAGGGTCGAGTTCGATCGAAAGCACTTGCGCTACGGCCGCGCCAAGTTGTTCCGAACCTTTGAGAGCGAAGAAACGCATGTTTCCTTCTAACCGGTTTGGAGAACTGATGGATTGACGCGCGTCAAGGATGCGAGCCGCCGCATGGCCTCGGAATGACTATCGACCATCTTCAACACTTGCGTAGGGGAGAACCGTGCCGGAGCCGCGGCAAAATCGTGAGACCAAGTCCGGGCGTCAGGCCAATGAAATGGCAGACCTTGCAGAGCCTGGCAGCCCAACATCGGGAACTCGCAGCTGATTACTCGGAAGGCATTGTCGTGCCCGGCATGCAGGACCCGCCAGCCCGGCCCGCTCGCCTGGCATGGTCACCACGATGGTTTGATCCGGCTCAATGCGAACATCTCGCTTCATGCGCCAGAATGAGAAGATAAATTGAAGGAGCGATCGTATGACACACACTTCAGTTACGGGTTTTACCCACGCCGCCGAGCAGGCCCAGCAATGGGTGAACGAGTTGGCCCGAGATTTGGGCTGGAGCGAACAAAATACATACCGATTTCTGAAATCCGTCCTGCACGCATTGCGAGACTGGCTCTCGCCAGCGGAGATGGCTGATCTCTCAGCTCAGTTGCCCACACTCATCAGAGGCATGTATTTCGAAGGTTGGAAACCGGACAGCCCGACATGGGAAAGGAAGAAGAGCGACTTCGTTATTTGCGTCAGGAGCAACTTCGGGGACGAGATCGACATCGATATCGATCAGGCGATCAGAGCCGTTTTCAAATTACTCGACCGCCACATATCCCATTGCGAAATCGTCCAGGTTCGGAACTCGATGAAGAAATCGCTCCGTCAACTCTGGCCGGTGGATTGATCCATATTCCGGGATCAACAAGGAGGTGGGAAAAAGGCGTGACGTCGAGGTCGTGAAACTCTGTCTGTATCAGCCGACCGTATTTGCGCAGCCGCGAGGTGATGTCCTTGGCGCGCCGGGTGCTATAATCCAACCAGAATAGTTTGGGCGATCGGCAGCCGTTCGATTGGATTGTGCCCCGGCATCAGAACCGCTCGCCGACCATGCTTCGTTCTGTGCCCACACGGTGGCAACATGTCCAGGAAGATGACGATTTTAGATGTTCTCTATACGGGAGTGCATTTTCGATAATGATCGAAGCCTTGGACCACAAACGGCATTCCCAAGCGGAGGTAAATCGGGTTCAGGCTCAACATGACCCAATACGACCTGACCGACCTCGGGTGGCACGTGAACGAACTGCACCTACCACGGCAGTCTCATCGACTTCCGCTTGGTGTTTGGGTGGGCGGGCTTGGCCGGGGGCTCGCGCCCGGCCCGCCTGGTTCCACAAGGGGTTAACTCCCCGGTGTGGATAGTCCGAAAGGTTTAATCGCGCGATTGCCAATCAGCGATGGCTGGTGCGGGTCCCGCCCCCGCCGGCCTGCCGTGCAGGCCATTCCGCCATCGGCTTGCATCAAGCTGCCTAAGTGGGCATGCCTCTCGAATAGCTTGAGCTTTTCAGGGTAGCCAATTCTGATCGTGCGCCCGCAACCTTCGCATCGATATTTGGACACGACGCGGAACCAACTTCCACGCTTGACGAGAGGGAATTGGCAGCCCGGACATTGGTAGGTCAGATCGACAGAAGTTAAGCTCTCAGAAAGTGTCATCTTCGACCTCTCAGACCAAGCAGCAATCATTCAACTGAGGCAGCAACGATAAATCGCGCAACCATCGACACGCTTGACTCAGATCAACCCGGGTCGATGCGTGCGAAGATAGGCTTCCTCGAAAAGGAGGCCTCTAATGTTGCACGAGCCGTTGCATTTTAGGTTTGCCAGGTCGGTCAACATCCAGTGGCATAGCGAAAACCTGGCGCCACGGGAGCCGACTTCCAACGACGGCCTATCTTGGCATTTGAGGCATGCTATCCGCTGCAATTGCTATCGCCTTCCCGGGGAAGTCGCGCGGGAACTGGAGCGGCGCCAAATCTTCGCCTATATCTCCGACCCTGACTGAGTGCTATGTCAGCAGCCATGGCACGGTCGAAGGCAGCTTTGATCCATAAAGCGAACATCGCCCATTACTGGCGAAGATTGATGGCTGTACAATTAGATCCCCTTAAGCGTCGGCAGATTTCCCGTTTGCTGGATGCGGAATACAAGAGGCTCCAACGAGCCCAACGGGTGGATGGCGCACGTCGCCAAAATAGCAGGATGCCGTCTGGAGGGATTGGTGCTTCAGCGGCAGCAACGGCGGTGGATTCCGCCTCTACGCAGCATCACTCCAGAGCTTGAGAGGGCGCTCCGAGCCTAGCGGCCGCGCAGGAGTTGTCGTAATATGCCTTGACGGTCCCATTATCGCGGGCATCTGGGAAATCTTCAACTTGCAGTGGCCCCTTGCCCCGCTTCTCAAAATCCTGCTTGAGGTCGGCCTTCTTTGGCGCGCGTTCTTTAGCGGGCCAAGATCAACACGCTGAGCAGTCGCGAGCAACCACGCTCCTCAGCCCTGTGGTTGGATGTCGGCTTTGGGGAAGCGGCAAAACTAATCTAAACGTCTGAATTGAGGCGCGAAGCTGCCGTTCAAAACATGATACTTGGAAGTCGTGCCGTCGCGCTTTCGGACGCAACGTGGTCTATCCCTTCCAGAGCCATGCAAAAGCCGAATCTAGTATCCTACTTTGTCCATGAGCACCCGCAATTCGGACTGCGGAGTGACCCAGAAAGTTCGAAAAGCTTCCAGGAACCCCAGGGGAACTGAAGGCCGCATCGGACACTGCGGTGCCACGGAAATCGTGGCGAACGTCTGCGACGAAGCGGCCAATATCGTCGGCAAAAGAGCATCCGAATAGGATTGTCGGCGGCTCTGTCGTGGGAACGAAAAAAGAAGAGAAGCAGAACTTTTGTGTGCGATTTTTGCACACGGCCTCCCACAACTATCTGATATTACTTATCTATCTGCCCCATCCATCATCAAGGTTGCGTACCTGACTTTGTAGAGGGTGACGTCGGAGCATTTTGCACCGGCGGCTGAGCACTCAGAGTGTTGTGCCATCCAGTTTGTGCTCCCGGTTGTTCAATCATGACCTGAAGGGCCAGCCAACCCAGTGCACAAGCTATGAGTACGGCGATGGCGCCAACGAAGTGGTAGGGGCGAGCAGCGGAACGCGTTGGCTTCGTGACCATCCCTTCGTAATCCTCGGCCGGGATAAAGCGATAGAATCTAGTTCGCCATTGCTGACGCAATTGGTTTTGCAAATGGAGATAGGCCCATCCGCTCCCCGCCACAACGATCAAGTATCCAGCAACGACGGCGGCCACAAGCGCCAGCACCCACGGCTGGACAGTAGCGGTCGACCTGGCCGCCACCAAGGTGATCGCCGTGGCGATTGCAACCGCGACGGCGCCCGCCAAAGTACGAGTGCCTTCAGCAGCCTTGGCTGTGTCATCAGCAATGGATTTGCGCAAATCTCCCTGAGCTTTGATGGCTTCGCGACTGAGATCCGACTGGCTCAACTGAAACGCCAGTCTTGCCCCCTCCAGGATATCGCGGCCGGCATCTCGAAAGGCAGCGGCCACCGTCTCCGTACGGGTGACTGATCTAGCGAACTCGGCTGCGAACAGCGCATGCCTTTGCTCTGCTGAAGCGGAATCCTCGAATACCCAAGCCGCTGCGGCCGAGAGATCCTTGAATCCAACATAACCAAGATCATCCACCAGGCGGTCGAATGCCACCACCATGTTTAGCCGTGGTGGGCCCAGAAAAACTACGCTGCCTTGACCCACCACTTCGGATGCCAGGCTCCGGATCAGCGCCGGCGCACTCGCGGCGGCGAAAGCCTTGAAGGCCGTATCATTCCAAATTGCTTCAGTCAGGTCGCCCCGCAGCAGCCATTTGCGAATGTCCGCAGGAACCAAACGCTGTCCGCTTCCCTCACGGACCACGTCGAGCGGGCTCTTCGTTGGCGAGGCAGGCGCGAACACCTCGCCACGGCCCCAAGGATTGAAAGATATCGTACCCGACGCGAAACCTTCCCTGGCGCAAGCTATTTGCCAAATTCCCTGCACTTCCGGTTCAGAAATGGCCTGTCTCAGACCTTCCAGCGTCAGGATGCGCCTGTCGGCGCCCTCGGATGCTTTCTTGATTGTCGCCACGAACGGTCCGAAGTCATCATGAATTTCTTCCGACCGGATCGGCTCCCCGGCCCCATCATGCAGGTCGCAGGTCCACCCAACTCGCAGGACCGCAGCCGCCAGTTTTTGAACGTTGGCGCCGCCAAGGCGGCTTACGGTGACCGCCGATGGTGTCTCCACGACGTTGGCCCAGCGAGAAGCGACCCAGCCGTCAAGCAGGGCGCCGAGTTCGATCGGAGTTGACGTCATCTGTGTAGCCTTGCGTCGTCACGACGAATCTGGTGCGGCCGTCTTCCAGCTTCTCTTCCACAACGGACTGGCCTTCAAGGGCCGTGTTATACTCGAGTCTGACACCTTCCTCGGTCATGATCGTGCGTCTGACGGCCTTTGGCAGCACCGAGGACGCCGGTGCAAATGCCAGTCCGGCGAGCTTCTTTTTGCGCACCAGGCGGTCTACCGAGTTGTCAAAGCGCCCCTTGGTTTCATCATCCGTGGGCTGGCCGGCGCCGACCCAAACAGCTTGCCGGATTACGTGCTCGTTGATTTCGGGCGCGTTGCGCAGCACACCATTGGCGCGCGAGACACACGACGCCATTCCCCCTTTCGGGAGGTATTCCTTGTGATCCGACAGAGCAGTCCGCACGACCTCTCTCACGTCTAAGGTCAATTCCTCATCGCTTCTGTCGCGTGTGACTTGGAGGTACTCACGGAAAAAATCGGTGAGGACCGGAGCAGGCCTTCCCATCCGATCTCTTGTCGACAGGGCTGGCTCAGCACGCCCGCGGCGTGTTCGTATCATCGCTGATTTCTGAATCGCCGATCTATTGCTGACGAAGGCTTCCACGATTCGCCGAAGTCCGGTGGCGCCCTGCCTGTGTACGATCTCGAGCGCTTGGCTGTAGTCGTACTTCACCAGCGCATAAATCTTTACGTCCGCTTCGTCCACGCCAAGCTCGAATACAAAGAAGGCGCCGTCCTTTACGCCGCCGCGGTGTAGCCGGCAGAAATCCGAAGCCAATGCCTGTGCACCCTCTTGGAAACCGACTTGTCTAGTCGAAATAGCCTCGACATTGGATCGAGTTGTCGAAATCTCGGCAAAGCGGTAGACAGCATCCGACGAAATATCTCGCAGGATCTGGAGCAGGAAATCGTCGTGCTCGACTGACAGCTCTGGTTGTGGCTCAAAATCCTCATCACCGCCAACGATGTGAAGACTCATTCTTGCCAGACGCAACGTACTGGACTCTAGGTCCGTAAGAAAGCTCATAATTCTGCCCCCGAATAACGCTTAGCACAATTCATATTTTTCTATCGCACGTCAATATTGATACTTCTGACTTCCGACCTCTTGGACCAGCGCTCGAAAAGGAGGAAGACGATCGAGGTCATCCTCCCTCGCGATCTGTGGCGCGGTAGATGCCATAGCCAACCTTGATGAGTAATCCTTCGTCGCATATGCGGGCCAGATAGCATCGGGGAATTCCGATTCCCGTCAGCTCGCGCGTTCGTACTTCACTCTTTTCGCGGGCAAATGCGACCGCGCGTTCTCGGAGAGATGGTTGAGGCCCGCCGGCCAATTGGATGCGCTTCGCGCGATCGCGGTCGCGCTTGCGAATCCTGACAGGAGGCTCCGGCGTAGTTTCGAGGGAGATCGGCAGCTCGTAGTTCGCGGTTTCTTCGGCCCGGGGAGCCAACATTTTCAAAGACTTAGCCGATCCTGGCAAGCTCCGGAAAACGGCTGATCCACAGCATATCTACAGAATCTGGTTTCGCTATGGGCCTGTTCTGATGATTGCCGCGTTCAGCATGACGGAAGGCTTTGGACGAACTTCACTATCGCCCAACGCCCTTTCACGGCCGTAACAGGGGTTCGATTCCCCTTGGGCGTACCATCTTTTCGCATCCCTCCTATCATTTCAGTCGGAGCCATTGGGTTAAGGTCGCCGCACAGCCCCGATGGCCCACAAGCCCGGCAACTTCTGCCCTAGAGTTCCGCCGTCTGGCGCCGCCAGCCACCTCCGCATGGACCCTCACCACCAAGCCCGCGAATGCACCGCGCTGCTCGGACGGATCTAAACTCACTTGCATCCCCACCCAAGCACCTTGCTTGACTGCGGACTGCCGCCAACACTAACATCCAGTATGCGTGGCAAATCCGTGATTTGCCCGCCCCTTAAATCCATTTCCCCGAAATGCTGCCTCGTCTCAAAAATGAGGGTTGTTGCAGCAGCAAACTTCAGATCGTTAATCGGCTCAGTGAAGCTAAGAGGCCTTTGACTCGCGGCGTAATAGGCCCCTCGCGACCAACTTAGGACAGCCAGCCTCGCTCCAACGTTAGTTGGCTCGGCAAACGCAACGCTAGCTCCTAGCGGCTTCCATGCGATCGCACGATAGAACTCGTTGGCGTCAGGCTCCTTAATAAACGTATCGACTTTGACGGTGCCATTTCTTGAACGGGGAACCGTTGGGACAAAGTAAAATGCTCCATACGGTGGACGACGGGCTCACCGTCGAGGTATTGAAGAAGCTGCTGCAGTAGAGCGGGGTTGCCCTTCAATTGGCTACGCTGCGGGAGCGGCCTCCTTGCCGCACGATGGCGACACGGTGCAGGCAAATGCGAAACGACTAGCCAAGAAGACGTTGATGCAAAAGAATACGGTGTTGCGTCGACGCTCAAAAAATTCCCCCGATCAACACGCCAGTTGACGCAGTTAGGGCAGCTATCGTGGCGGTGCAAAAGAGGTTGGATGTATGAATAACTTCGATCTTTGGTTCCAACGTTTGTATTGGTTATCCCAAATTGCCTTACCCATTGTTGCTGTCGTGACGGGGTGGATCGTCTGGACGCAATACCGTACGGCCAAGATTTTCGAAATGATTAAGCACCTAGAAGACCCCGCAATTCGAGAAGCACGCCGCATCTTATATAAAGGGATTATTGCTAGCTCACCCCCGAGGGATTGGTGGAACCGCGACGACGAACTTGAAAATGTAGCGGCCACAGTGTGCGCTCGCTATGCCGTCGTCGGCGTTATCACCGATACCGATAAATGGGTTCGGACGTTTGTGGCCCGGGAATGGGCAGATAATATTTGTTGGACCCACGAAGCTCTCGCCGATTACCTCGAACATCGTCGCCACAGTAGTCCCGGAGCTTATTTAGGGTACACCCGTCTTTACGACGCAGCCAAGCCCTTCCGTAAATCAAATTAGGACGCTACCCAGAAGCGCGCACATCTCGACTGCAGGCGCTAGATAGAAGTTCGAAAAGCTTCCAAGAACCCCAAGGGTGCCACGCCCTTTGGGTCGCAAGCCACGCCAGACATTTCAGAACCTTTAAACGCAAAACCGGCTCGGTTGGACCGAGACAGTTAGCGTACTATGAGAGAACTGATTGCTGGGAATGGCAGCGAGGATATCGAGCAGCATCGCCTTGATGGCATTGAACATATGCTCGGTGAAGGGCCCACGGCCTTCAGCAGCATGCGCGAGGTCGGCAAGTCCGGCGCCACGGCCTTGCCCTCCGATCCTCGAGCCCACACCCAAAAGAGACTCGGTGACCGGACGTTTCAACACAACGCCATGGCAGAGCCTTTAATCAGCAGACTACCCCTGAGGAGGACGATCCAATGAGAGAAGACGAGCGCATTTCTATCGTTAAGGAACTTCTCTTTGCCTACGTGAAGAGCCCGTCCTTGCGCCACATCCGCGACCCCTATTCGCTGATCAGATTGGCGCAGGAGTGCGGATTCCGACGATGGCGCGCATGTATTCCGATCTGATGCCGCGCAGCGTTCCGATCTGATCGCGCGCAGGTGGAGCACCTGATCGTCGGGGAAGATGTCACTGCATTTGCGGTTCGGTCAAGCGGCAGCGGAGATGATGGATCTGCGCATGGATTCGCCGTTGAGTTCGAGCCGGTGAGCGTTGTGTACGAGGCGGTCGAGGATGGCATCGGCGTAGGTGGGATCTCCGATCAGATCGAACCAGCGGGCCACCGGGAGTTGGCTGGTCACCAGCGTTGAGCGACGCCCGTACCGGTCTTCGAGGATTTCGAGCAGGTGGTGACGGGCATTGCCGTCGAGCGGTTCGAGGCCCCAATCGTCGAGGATAAGGAGATCGACCCTGGCCAGGCTTTTCATGCGCGCGGCGATGCGGCCGTCGCCCTTGGCCAGGGACAGGTCATCGATGAGCCGCGGCAGTCGGGTGTAGAGGACCGAACGGTTGTCACGGCAGGCCTTGTGACCGATGGCGCAGGCCAACCAGCTCTTCCCGACCCCGGCCGGCCCGACGATGGCCAAGCTCTCATGGGCGGCGATCCAGTCGCCCTTGAGCAGCTTGTCGAACAGCCGGCGATCGAGACCGCGCGCAGCACGGTAATCGACATCCTCGGGCACGGCATGGTGGCGTAGCCGCGCATGACGAAGGCGGAGCGCAAGGCGCCGGTCATTACGGTATGTCGCCTCGTGATCGAGCAGCAGGGCAAGCCATTCGGCGTGGCTGAGGTTGTCGGCATCGCTGTTGCTTTCCAATTCGATGAACGCATGGGCCATGCCGGCCAGGCCGAGTTGCCCCAGCAGTTCGAGTGTCGGATGTTTGAGCATTGTAGTCCTTTCAGTTGTAATATCCGGAGCCCCGGATGTTGGTGTGGAAGATCGGCGTGTGGTCCGAGGCTTCGCGCGCCGGAACCTTGTCGAGCCCCTTCTCGAGGATCGATTTGACCGAGGGATAGTTGCGCGCCTGGATCTCCAGCGCGCGCCGCGCGGCCGCTTCCAGGCGTTCGGCGCCGAAGCGCTTCGCTAGCCCGATGATGCCGAGGCATGAACGGTAACCCTGCTCGGGATGCGGCCGATCCTCGATGATCTTTTCAACCAGCAACGACAGCATCGGCCCGATCCGCGCCGCTTCCTCCCGGATCTTCACGGGCGTCCATTCACGGTAGCGCCGATGGCTCGAGGGCATATGTTCGGGGATCGTCGTATGCCGCCCGTTGCCGCTGCCACGCATGTGCGCGGCGATGCGTTCGCCATCGAGGAAGATTTCGACGGTGCGTGTGGTAATTCGAGCCTCGACCTCGCGGCGGGCGAAGCGCCAGGGCACCGAGTAATGGTGGTGCTCAATCGCGATGTGATAATCGAGTCCGACTCGGCAACGCTTCCACTCAGCGTGGACCCACCGTTCCGCCGGCAGCGGCTTGAGGTTCGGCGCGTCGATCTCCTCGAACAGCTGGCGCCGCGTTTTGCTGAACTGGCGAAGCACCCGTGTGTCGTTGAGATCGGTGATGCATTCGGCGACCGCCGCGTTCACCTCGGCCAGGCTGTAGAAGATCCGGTTGCGCAAGCGGCCCAGGACCCAGCGTTCGACAATGCCGACACAGGCCTCGACTTTCGCCTTATCGCGTGGCTTCCTCGGTCTTGCCGGGAGCACCGCCGTGCCGTAATGACGCGCCATGTCGGTGTAGCTGCGGTTGACCATCGGATCGAAGTGACACGCCTTAATCACCGCGACCTTCGCGTTGTCCGGGACCAGAAGATGGGCCACGCCGCCGAAGAAGGCGAAGGCGCCATTGTGCGCCTCGATCCAGTCCGCGAACTGCTCGGTCCACGTCGCGCAGGCAAATGACAAGCTCGATCCGCCGAGCACCGCCACAAACAGATGGGCATCGCGCACCTCACCGGTCCGGCGGTCGACCACAACCGGCACCGTGTCGCCGGCGTAATCGACAAACATCTTCTCACCGCCCGCGTGGCTCTGCCGCATCGTCAGAGGCAGGCGGCCCTCCCAGCGCCGGAACAGGTCACACCAACGGCTGTAGCGATAGCCATCCGGGTGGGCGGCGACATACTCTTCCCACAGAACCTGCAGCGTCACATGCTTGCGCTTCAGCTCACGTGCTACCGCCGACCAGTCCGGTTCCGGCTGTTTGCGCCGGCCGGGCTTCATCCCAGGTAAGCCGTATAGGCAAGCTTCCAGGTCGGCATCGCTCATCTCGGCCGGGACCGGCCAGTTCAGCCCGGAGCGTGCAAACCGCTTCAGCATATCCCGGACCGTCGTCGGCCCGACCCCGGCACGCTCGCCAGCCATCCGCGTCGATAGCCCCGCTTCCAAGCTCAGACGTAAAATCTCGCGCACGTGGCGCATCCTAACCCTCCTCGTCGGCATCCATTCCTCCGGTCGTTGCCCGACCGGAACATGCCCCAAGGATCACGTTCTCCTAACTCCGAACTGCGCGCGATCGTGTCGGAATCCCGCGCGGGTAATTCTCGGAATGCTGCGCGCCATCAGTTCGGAATGCCGCGCGCGATCAAATCGGAACGGTGCGCGCGATGATCTCGGAATCCGCAGCGCAGGAGATCGTTAGCAGCGTTGACCGGGGTAATTCGATCTGGAGGAAGAGGGACGGGCAACGCGAAGTCCTTCTCGAATCCGCCCTGGGTTGCTGGATACCAGTCGAGGCTCTGCGCGATTTCATCAATGAGATGCCGGGGCCACAGGTTACGACGACAGATGTCAGCCAACGTCTGAGAGCGTTTGAGGACGATGAATACTTCTCATACCCAAAAGAGGAGCTTCGCCCCGGGTGTCTAACCCTCTGCGGGAAAGAAAGGGCCGAGGGTACAGAGCTCCCGGCCATCATCGGCCTGCTCAGGGACCACGTGGAACGAGAAGAGGAGCGGCTTCGGGTTGAGCAGGAGGAACACCATAAGCGATAGCGTGAAGAGGACCGAGTGGCTCGCGAACAGCGGCTCCTGTCAGGCGCTGACTGCAAGTGGACGGCGCTCCAGAAGTCTTCTCATTGGTATTGCCGCGCCAACGGCAGGACGTACCGTCTCTCACCAACGAAGGACAAAATGTGGAACCTCTACCGAGTTGATTCGGTCTCGGAGGAAGACGAGAGAGCCTTGATCGGGAAGTACCGAGGGCGTGGCGACGCGACGAAAGTGGTTTCCCAGACGGCCTACCAGCCAGAGCCAAAGTGGTAACTGGGCAGGAACGGAAACGATATGACCTTTCCGGCGGCTCACACTGAATTCCTCTATGCGGATCAGACTTTGGGTTTGCGAATCTTGCGACCCATTTTCTCCACAATGGGAATTGGGCCCAACAGCTTCCCTGGCGCTACGGAATAGTGCACGTCGAGGTAGGGGCGGTCATCGTGGGTGAAACCTGCTACGACCTGTCCGTCGTCCACGGCTAGCTCAAGGCGTTGAAGCACGCCGCCTATGCTGCCGAAGAACTCGGATTCGATTTCCTCGAGCATTTGCTCTTCGGTTGATTTTCGTTCCGCGAGATCGTGGCGCGCCAGTTCAAGAGTGCGGTCGAAGGCCCCGTCAGGCGTTTCGGAGATCGGCTTTTGAGAGACGCTCTTCCTGTGCCTCTGGATGCGCGTCCGCCAGTCCTGCGCGCGCTGCTGAAAGAGAGCGTCTTGGCCGATAGTCTCCAGACTATCGTCATCCGCCCAGAGCGTTGTCGACTTTACTCCCTGCGCCGTGTCGTAAGTGACTCGGCCGATCCAGGGCTTGTCGCCGTCAAAGCCAAAAGCGAGCAACAGCAGCAAGGGATCGCCGTCCCCGCTATGCTGGCTGAAATAACTCTCGCAGAGTTTCTCAATCAGATTCACGACGCCGTCGCGCGTAGGTATCGGCTCGTCTCCGTTAGGCGCAACCAGCGTGGATAGCTTCTGGCTAATGAGCGCAATGACGGTGAGCGCCTCGAAGCAGGACCCCGAAAATCCAATCCCAACGGTCGTTTCGAAATAGGGGCTCTTCCACGCGCCGACAACGGGAGTGATCCCATCGAGATGGTAACACCGAACTGGAAGGGCGAAGAGCTTCACCGTCGTGTCTGCTAGCGTTTTGAAGCTGCCGTCAATCCGCCGTGTTGAGGCGCGTGAGTCGGCTAGTGCCGCGATCCGCGGCACGCCAAAGGTCTTTTCTAGGCGGATGCAAACCAGCGTCACGGATTTCTGTGCCTCGTAGTTCGCAGAAGAAGGACTGGCCACTGACCACGTCAACAATCTCAACTCCAGATACGCGGTTGGCAAGTGGGCCGACAGAGCGCGGCGAGGCGTCTTTGTTCACCAAAAGACCGCCTCGATCAGATCGAGACGGCCAGTGAGTTATGATGAAAGTGGTTGCGGGGACATGATTTAAGGCTGCAAACCACCCGATAACTTGCAGAGGAGCCGAGCTAGCAAACGCGAGTCGTTGCCAAGCGTAAGGTCACGAACCACGGTTCAAGTCCGCTGCGCTATTCGCTCGACATGCTTACTGTGCGGCGCACCGTTGAGATGGCGAAGACAAGTGCCCGCGCCTTTCAGGGCCATCGAGCATCATGGCCAATTGAGTGGGGCTGCCGCTTCCTACCTCATCGTCGTCATTGGCCGCAAAAATGATCTGAATGCCGGTAGTTCTCGATAAGTTAAGCTTGGAGTTGCATTGCCCGTTTGTCAGGCCGCCTCGATTTGGCTCGCTGCGTCTCGTGGCGCTCACGTGCGATCCGGCGCCTATTTTTTGGGTCTCACGGAAAGGATCCCGGTTTGAATAGATCGGACAAGTCGTTGTTCGAGGTTACCGAGGCAAGGATAGGAAGACCGAATATTTCTTCGATCGACTTTAGCATGGAACCATGGTTGTAAGTTGCGCTTCCGGCATATCCAGCCTTCACGCCAGAACCGATGGCGATGAATGGCATTTTATTCGTTCCTGATCCTTCGTCCCAGGTGATGAAAATTATCCCATCATTTTTGTTCGCCCATTCAATGATCGGCGGCAACTGCGTCTTCAGCCAGTTGTCGCCGCGCGTGATAGGGTGACCCTTGATGCAGCCTGGTGCGCCGTGCATATCATTGCACAGGTTAGGGGTGATGAAGACATAGCTGGAAACGTTGCCACCACTCAAATCGGCTGCCAAGCTAGTATATGCTTTGGTGTGTAGAATGCACAGCGCGGCGGTCTTGGAGGGCGGATCGCCAGCTATGTCCTTGAAGAAAACAAACGGATTGTGTTTCGCGGCATAAAAGGTACGGCTACTGCTAGCGACCGGGCATGAACCGGTCCGCTGCGCATCCAGTCCTTCCTGATAGCTTGTCCAGGATACACCAGCAGTCTCCATCTGGCGTACCAGGTGATTACCATTCCTCGTGGCGTTCTTGCCGTGTGATGCGATCGGGTCAGCATCCGACTTGAATGTATGGTCCGCAAAGCTGTTGGTACCGGCCTCCATCCAGACATAGTGGGGCTCGCTGTCTAGACCAGGCAGCTCGTCGATAAAGTTGGTGGCGTGTGAATACTTTGGCAGAAGATCGTCATGGATAAACGGAGCTCTGTGAGAGTCATCATAAATGACTTTCGCATCGCGGTTTTCCATGGCAATCACAAACACATGTTTGATGGTGCCGGCGTGTCCCGGCGCGCTAAAGAGCGACGCAGCCACGCAAGCAGACAGAACTACGTTTCTCAGCGCAGAAGTCATCGCCCCTCCTCGCCGGCATATGGTTGAGGCCGCCGGAGCCAAACGGCTTTATTCGTGACCCTGTCGGGTCACCACTAGCACACAATACTATCGTTGCGACAATAACCAGCCGATGCGCCGCGTCCAACGCCTTTCGAGCATGTCATTGGCGAGGAACGCCGCAACCGCGCCCAACTCGCGGACGTGGCGAAGATTTTCGGGATCGCGATCGATGCCGATCGCCCGGCCGCCTGTCCGCGCGCGATCTGGACCTGAGTTGTCTCCATTGATTTTGGCTAGATACCTCCCAGCGCCTTGAGCATTGAATTCGAATATGAAAGACGCTGGTTAGCGCCGACCATCGCCGAGCCATTGACGCGTCGGGTGATGTTATTGATCAACCAGCTATCGGCGAGCACGAGGCATCCGCGAGACGAAAGATACCAACTCCCCGACATCGCAGCGCCTTCTATGCTCTCGCAGTAGGTTGCTGCCTCTTCGGGTGTGATGCCAAGAATATCGCCAAGCTCCTTATATTCATCACGACCGGTGATCTGGATAAGGCCCCTACCCCGAAACCGCCAACCGTCGCCGGACGATTCGTCGCCATTGCCCAGACGATCGGCATAGACACGGTTACCAATCGCCTCGGGCTTGCCCACATACGGCTCTGCCGCAGCAACGGTTGCAAACTTGCTGGGGAATATCTCAACCAAACGCTCGGCGCTGGTGTAATTCAGGTTCTCGACGAGTTCTTGGAACCCGGCACCCGCTTCGACCAAGAACTGGCCTACTGCGGCAGCCATCCGGCGATCCGTACTGATGTCAAACTTGCTAAAGGCAGCAGTTAGAGCTGGCCCCCACGCAACAGTATTGACCCTTGGCGCTGCAATCTTCAGCGCAGCAACGAGCCCAGCAAAGGGCGATGGAGTAGCGTTGTCGGTTACGGGAGAACTCGTCGACAGGCCTTCTGTGCGAGCACTGGACTGCAACGCGATGCGACTCTGGGCGCCACCTTGACCCGATGCCGAGCCCGTTGAAGTAGAAAGCCTTGGGATGACGTTTGTAAAGGCGTTTTCAATGAAGTCGGTGCCCGCATAGCCAGAGGCAGCAAGTCCTACGAGCAGTTTTGGGTCAGACGGATCAATCTTGATAAGAGTATTAAGTCCCAAGACAATTCCCGCCAGAACCCCGGCGATGAAACCTATCATCAAACTCAGCGCAAAATAGGCAGCGTCGAATTGAGCTTGCTGCCCAGGATTCTGGGCAGAGAGCGTGGCACTGCTTTTAAGCCCCACGGCCGCACGGATACCCTGGCCAAGCATTCCCATTAAGCCGCACATAACGAGCGTAGTTAGTATCGACGAGCTTTCCATGAGTTCCTCCCAGCGTTTCTCTTTAACGCGCTACCCCATTACAACAGGCAGTGTCACTGCATCTCTTCTCGAGAGTTTTTGAGAGCGGGCAGGCTAGTTTTTGCGTCTCGAAGTCTATCGTGGTCTAGCTCCGCACGGCGGCGCATTTATTTGCCTCCCCCTTGGATGTTGATCGTCAAGTTCAGTGTCAACGGTCCCACGTCCGTTGTCGTCACCACGTCGAAACTGGCGCCCGCAACCTGGCGCTTTGCAAGGGCCATCGCATCTACCTGACAGTCCGTACGTGGCGTCAGACTTGGATCCAGGAGGCTCAGATAGGTGGCCATCGCATGCCAGCAGGACTCGTTCGGCTTGACCTTCGAGAGAGCACTGAACTGCTGCAGACTGTTGATATGATGAAAACCCAGAAACTCGGGCGGAAGGTAGCACACAAGATCCGGCAAGTTGACGATCCGCCACGACGTAATGTCCAGTGCGTTGAACGCCAATGCAAAAGTCCGGTCGCCAACAAGGGGAGAGGCGAAGGTGCAGAGCAAAGGATTCTCAAGTTGGTCCGTCTTGGCATTTTCCATCACGTAGAGGGTCGCTAGTGCAGAGCCGAGACTATGGGCGCTGACTTGCAGCGTCGCCGTCTTGTCGAGCCCGGCCAGTTTTGAGGATACCGCCGTATGGCGGCCGATGAGCGCCGTCACCTGCTTTGAGAAGCTGCCAGTCGTCCTTAGGGATACCGATGCAGAGGCGGCTGCCGAGGCACCAGTAGGCACAGCTATGACTTCCAACGTTTCGTAAATGCGGGCCCAGCCCTCACCGACTTGACCGCAGCCTGGAACGCTGAAGGCAACTTTGCGGACCGACAATGCATCGTCAATCCACTCCGTGGGCGTTTCGGTACCTCGTAGCGCCAGCACGAATTGTGTCGGATCGGCACGGCTTTTGGCGACATATCCGTAGAAAAGCGGTGCCGTCCGGCCGAACAGAAAGTCCTGCATCCGAATCCAAGCCACAAGATCATAGCCAGCCGGAAAATCGGCGCCGGGCTGAGGCGTGGTGATCGCGGGATTGGCTCTGTACATGGTGTAGGCTGCATCGACGCACCGCCCAAGAAACAGCGCCTGCTTCGCATCAAAGGTGGTAGCCGTGCTCTGCGCCAACTTAATTTCTGGGCTTGGGTCCGCCTCCAGATCAAGGTCGGAGACGGGGGTAATGGAGCCTGCGGCAACGCCTCCCGAGCTGGCGGCAAGCAGTCCTAGAATTTTGTCGCCCTTTGGTGTTCCGAGACCGGTGCAGGCGTTCCAATCCGCACCTGCCGAGAACCCTTTCACCCCATATGCGTCATTGTCGCCCTTTGTAATTTGGCTTACTGCACCTCGGTTGTCGTACAGGAGGGGCAAAAAAAATCCGGGCTTGTGGCCAAGCCTCTGTCCCAGCAAAGCGGTGAGCGCGGCCCACTGCGGCGCCACTGCACTGGTGCCTCCCAGCGTCGTGTCCGCGCCATAATACCGGACTCGAATGCCCGTTTCTGGATCGGCATCACCCGCAATATCGGGGACGCCTCGCATCGCGAGCGGTAGGCCTCCCTCAGCAGAAATGCCCTTTTGCCAACTTGGTTGTTGAAAATACGTGCTGATACCGCCGCCGGTCGCACCGCCGCGGCCATCGTTCCAGACGCTTTCGCTTGCGACGCCCCCCGCGTCAGCACGTAGGCTAGTCCCACCACAGGAGGCGATGCCGTTTGCGCACGATCCCGGGAAATCGACGTGGCGCATACCATCGAACCTAGGGTCGGTCGGTAGGCGGTCGGCGCAGCCACTGTCGCCAGCCGCCGCGAAGATCGCCACATCGAGTAGGATCGCCTTTTGACCTAGGAGATTCCAGCTATCCATCGACTGGTAGGACCATGTGTCTTCTGGACCGCCCCAACTTATCGAAACTGCCGTAGTCGCGGGATCGTAAACTGCATCGGAGACCGCCTGATAAAAGTCCTGATCGGTATTGTCCGCGAAGTAGACGACGATCGAAGCGCGCGGCGCTATAGCGGCCACCACCTCAATATCAAGCATAACCTCTCCGTCGCTGTCCGGATCGGAGCCATAGGGGACAGGTAGAACAGAGTTGACCTGCTTTCGTTGAATTCTTAACGATCCACCCACGCCAGCAGCAGCGAGATAGGCATTCAAGTCTTCCTCATCGTAATTTCCGCCGAGCTCAATGATAGCGACGACCTGCCCTTCGCCATCGCCATCCGGAAAGCCATAGAGTTTCGCGAGCTCATTTGGATAGAAAGCGGCGGAGCTCGCGGCGGCGCGGTACCTAGGCCTTGCCACGCGTCGATTGTCGAGGCCGAGCACCGATCGAATGAAGGGGTATGCCGCTTGCGGGACAGACAACGCTCCTTCGCGCAACCGTTCGACGACTGCACCAACCTGATAGTCTGTCAGGGTCGTATCGAACGCAAGCTCCATGTTAGCCACCGTGCCTCTTGCCCGCATGGCTTGCTGCTCAGGATCCTGCTTTGTCACTTCGATGCCGAAGCTCTGAAGGAACGCACGCGTCTCTTTGACTGCTTCATCGGTGGCTGCCAGCGAAGCCTTCAAAGCGCCAATCTCGCGCGGGGCGCGCTGACCAGCGGGTCGAGAGAGATGGTGCGCTATCTGTTGATCGGAGATGTCACGGGCACCCTCAAGGAGGATAGTGATGTCGATCACGGCCGTAGGATCGGTAGGGCCAATCAACACTGCCCCCGGGGGAATAGCGCGAAAGCTGCCCGGGATTACTTTTCTTGTGCCTATCATCGATTGCGCCCCTCTCGCAACTCAGACGCCTCCCTGCGAAGCCCTCGGCTCAAAGAACCTTGATTGTACAGCAAAACAAAAACTACGAAGCAGCGCTGCCTTCCCAACTGTCTAAGCCTCCGTAAAGATTACTCCTCAAAGCGACCAAAAGAACGAATACCGACTTTCATAATTAGAGTACGTATCGATCCATATAAAGCTCATTCACGGCAAACTCACGGAAAAACAGCCAAAATTCGGCAAGGATAGTCCAGGCGACACCGGTACCATTACTTACGCGTCGCGTGCGATAGCGGCGACGTGGAAGTCAACATATTTCCTATGCTTCCACAAGTTTGCATTTTTTTTCACGGATGTCTATTGACTTTCCACCATGCATTTGCGGCTCTAGTAATCTACTTACGCAAGGAGCATTCCAATGCCGACCTTCGAGAATGCCGCAGCCTAGATGGAGGCTTTCATAACTCGTTTGGGCGGCTATGATCTGCAGACCGTCGATCACGGGGCGATACAGGTGACGACGTGGGAAAATTTTCCGACACGATTGTGGGAATACTCCAAGACGGATGATAACGGGACAGAAAAGCAAGGTTTGGCAGCAATGTTAGACCCTGCGCCGAATCAAGTCGCTCGCTGGATCGTAACCGCGATTGTCAAAGCGTGCGGTTCGTACAATGAAATCATTCGCGCAAGAATTGGCATCCGAAGCGAACGAGGCCTGGCTTTCAATTCCTGGTGCGCGGCATCCATCTTGAGGAAATGTCGCCGCCAGCGAATAAAGCCTATCCATTTTTCGATGGCGTGACCGTCAAACTGGACACCATGCCAGACGGATACCCCACCCGCGTCCTCTCATATCAGGAGTTGACTTCGGCGATCAATGCGACTTTTGCTAACGTTAGCGCGGTCGGCCAGTATGCGCGAATACAATCTAAGATTTCCGAGCAGTATCACGACGCTGGTGGAAATGATGACACATCCGGTGCAAACTGGCTGAAGGTCGTTCGCAAACTGTATCAAGACGCTTGGGGGACCGACGAGTATTTTCTCATGACCGCAACTGCTCTCGCCAAGAAGTCTGAATGGGGATTTTGATCACCCTGGCTTGAGCCGCAACTTCCCCTTGGGCCGAAGGGCTCAACTCCAATCGAGAACCTTGGTGAGAGCATCGGACGCTTTGGCTGTCGGACCAACTGGCCCGCCCCTTACGTCTTCGCTGAATCACCTGCTGGACTTCAACAAGCCTATTTTTCGATTCGTATTGACAACCTTTTCTTTTAGTAAGAGTGTTTTGTGGGGCGCATGTCAAGTCGAGGGGAGGCAGCAATTCTCATTGATGACCTTTGGTTTGTTTGCTTAATTGCCGGTGGGACTGTGTTGAGTGGCTGTGTTGCGACCGTAACAGAGCCGCCTGTTGCGAGTGTTGTTCAACGCGCTTCATCGCTTCAGGCCGCAAGAAGACTCGGGCTCACGCCACGGGGCTATGCGGTCGGCGGAATGCGGGAAGTTGACGGGGCATGTGCCGCCTTCTTCGACAACATCGCCCAGCTTCGGCAGGGGAGCAATTTTGGCCACGATATTCTTCAGATGGCTCTTCCGGCCTCTAATGGGGCCTTTGCAGCAGCGAAGGCGTCTGCTCGGGTGATCGCCACGTGGACCGCGGGAATTTCGGTGACGGATGCCGCAGTCCAAGCATTTGCCCGAGACTATGCTTACTCTCAATCCCTTTTTCAAATAAAGACAGCCGTAGAAACCAGCATGCGAAATTCGCAAACTGCCCTTCTTGCACCCTTGTCGAGCACCCCGGACGATAACATCGATGCCTATGCAGCCGCAGACTTCGGATTGAGGCAGTACGCAAGCTATTGTTCAATCTCAAGTATAGAAGCTCTTGCCGCAAGTGCGCTTGTCAATGCTAAGCCGACGGACGTATCAACTCCTACGCCGCCAGCGAAAACTCCGAGATTCCGTGCAAACGTCGCCGCGCCAGCAACAGGAGTTCCCTTGATGCCGGTTTATAGCGTGCCGGGCAAATAGCGAACTGGCGTCAAGGCCAGGACAGTTTCTGTGGCTACTGCGCCGACCAGCCTGCGGACTCGCTCTGTACTGCCGTGATGACGGCGCGCGAAGCTACGCTGCGGCGGCCGTAAATTTGTCTCTGGACTTCGCCGATGGCCCTCCAAGTGATCCGATTCAGCCTGCCGCAGAGCGTGCAATTCCTTGCGGTGGTCGACTGCAGCGGCATCAGAATCCCCAACAAGTTTTGCAATGGGTCCTTGCAGACGCGCGCCGCCACGTGCACGGTCTTCGGCGATCGCTGCTTCAGCATCGCTGATTTCTCGGCGGATCTCGGTGATGCGGGTGTTCAGGGCCACTGAGCGTTCGACTAGTGCTTTGTATTCAGCGTCGACGCGTGATGAGCGACCGGATTCCGATCTGTGCCTTTGCCATTTGGATTTCTTTTGATGAGCTCGATGATGTCGCTGAGAGCGATAGGCAGGTTCATGGGCAGACTGGTTGCGCGACGAGGGCCGCGGAGTGCAACCGCGTGGTTGTCGATGGGCTCGGCGGTCACGCGCCCAGACCTTCCCGGACGGATTCGAAGTTCTGGGCTCGATCAACGATGTACAACGTCAACTTGGGAACGCTGTCCCAGCTCTACTAGTTGAGGTACTGGCAACGGAAATTCGAACGCAACTCCCACGCAGTCCAGCGCAGTCCGATCAAATGAAACGGACGATCGCATCGACGGACAGCTCTCCTATCCCCACTTTGGCACAGCCCGTGCCGGCCTCTTCTCTAAAACTTCGTGGAACTCACGCCGCGCAAAGCCTATCAGGCTGCCATAGGGCCGAGCAGGTTACAAGAGGCATCTGAGTGACGCATCTGGTAACAAAGCCGGAGGTCTTGCCGCTACCGACGCCGGCTACTTTTACCCTTGACCTCGTCGCCTGCGAGTACCGTTACCCTGCGGTCCGCTACCTGTCAGTTTGAGGCGTGACGATCTCTGTCCAACGGTCGCCTAGTCATCAAATACGCGCACAATGATCACCAGCCGCCTAAATCGCTTCGGCGAAGCCTATATAGGAAAGCACGTCAGCAATAGTTCTGACGCCTTTCCCCGAAAATGGCACCTTCGTCGTAGCCGCCCGCCTTAAGCAATTGCTAAATCGTTTAATTGTACTTATATCTTCAGTTCTTAAACAAACAAAAATAGTAGAAATTTCTACAGCTTTACCAAATAGATTAACAGACTGCGGGCCATCAAACAATTCGTCGCAGCCTATCGTCTTTAGCAACGTACTCGATGCGGGTCGTCTCCGAGGAAATCTTCCGTTGGAAGCCGAATCAAACGGGATAATCTCCACCAGAGGCGCTCCCTGCAAAGAGACTATCTGAGAAAGATGATTTCCAGCTACCCGAATGAACCGGATATGCTCGAAGTCCAAAAGCAACGGCATGATGGCGGGGCTAGTCCGATAAGCGCACTGTACATTAATCAAATCAAAAACGGCCGGAATCGATATCCCCTCTTGGGCGCATAGTCCGCCCAAACCTATCACGAGATTCTCCGGAGGAACTACGCTCCCCGCCGTGCCGACGTATGGCAGATTCCCTCCCCCGCTGATTGTAAGACTATTATTCGGATTGCAGGTCGTAAGGCTGAATCGCCGTAAAAACTGCTCGATCATAAAGTTGTCTCGAACCTGACGGGTGCCAGGCACCGCAAACTCGGGAAAAACCTCGCGGCGAGGATAGTGCTGTCGAATTAGCAGCGCCTGAGGTATCGACACTCCTGACCACTGGTCGTTTAAGCGAATGGGCAATTGAATGGTAAGCGGCAAGGGAACCCCACGTAGCGGCGGGTAGCTGAATTTGAGATTCATCGGCTTTCTGTTTGGAGCTGATGATGGGAATTTCTATAAGCACGCCTATGCCTGATGATAGAAACAGTCAGGTGATCGAGCATCTTGATATCCGTCCCCTTCGGGCCCGGCGCCAATGGTCGGAGGAGGCGAAGGCTCGGCTTGTGGCGGAAACGCTTGTGCCTGGCGCAAACATCTCGGCGATCGCGCGCGGTGTCGGCGTTGCGCCATCGCAGTTGTTCAACTGGCGGCGGAAGGCTCTTGGAAAGGACCAGCCGGCATCGGGTGGCGGTGATCCGGCGCTTCAGTTCACCCGGTTTGAGCCGCTCTACAGCGCGCCCGTGGAAATTGTCGTTGGCGACTTGATTGTGCGGGTGGGCAGCAGCGTGGACGCGGATCATCTTGCACGGGTGATCCGAGCGGTACGGGCGGCATGATCCCTTCGGGCGTGACGGTTTATGTTGCAAGTTCGCCGGTCGACTTCCGCAAGGGACCGGTCTCCTTAATGGCGCTTGTTCGCGACGGCGGTGTGGACCCTTTCGATGGTTCCCTTTATGTCTTCCGTTCGAAAAGAGCTGACCGGGTGAAGATCGTCTGGTGGGATGGATCAGGGGTTTGTCTCTATGCAAAAACGCTCGAGAAATCGCAGTTTTGCTGGCCGCGGATCGGGCCCGCGCGTGTCCGACTAAACCATGCGCAACTCTTGGCCCTGGTCGACGGCCTGGACTGGAAGCGGGTCCGGCCGGTAGCGGTAAAGCGGCCTCGGAGCGTGGGCTGAAACGCCTGAGGCAAAGTGAATCATGACTCTGAAATGATTGGGAAAAAGGTCACTCTTGTGCTGTGATGTCAGCCATGGAGACGGCTGCCGCAGACCTTCCCGACGACGTTGATGCGCTAAAGGCGATGGTTCTGGCGCTGACCGAAAAGGCGGCGCTTCTGGAGAACCAGGCTGCGCGAAACGAACGCCATGCGGCCGAGAGGATCGCGATCTCTGATAGCCGAGCGGAAGCGGCTGAGGCACGCATCAAGGCAGCCGACGAACGTATCGCCACCCTGACGGCGATTGTGAAGATGCTGGAGCGGTCGCGCTATGGCAGGAGCTCGGAGCGACTGGGCATTGGCGGACTGAGCGACGAGCAATGTGCCTTCGTGTTCGAGGAGATCGAGAGCGGCGTCGCCGAGGCGGTTGCGGATCTGGAAGCTGTAGCCCCGGATCGTGCGAGGCGCGCACCCCGTCCGCGCAAGGGATTTGCCGCCCATCTTGAGCGGGTGGAGCAGATCATCGAGCCGGAGGTGCCCGAGGATTGCGAGGGCTTGGATCGGCTGCTGATCGGCGAGGATGTGTCGGAACGTCTGGACGTCACGCCGGCGAAGTTCCGGGTGATCGTCACTCGCCGCCCGAAATATGCCTACAGAAACCATGACGGCGTATTCCAGGCGCAGGCACCTGCCCACATCATCGAGAGCGGCATTCCCACCGAGCGGCTTCTGGCCCAGGTCGCAGTCTCCAAATATGCCGATGGGCTGCCGCTCTATCGACAGGAAACTATCTATGCCCGCGATGGCGTCGAACTCAGCCGCGCGCTGATGGCGCAATGGATGGGCAAGGTCGGCTTCGAGCTTCAGCCGCTGGCCGATTATGTGCTGGAGCGCATCCGCCAGGCTGAAAGGGTGTTTGCGGACGAGACGTCGTTACCAACGCTTGCGCCGGGCAGCGGCAAAGTCCGGAAGGCATGGTTATGGGCATATGCCCGCGATGATCGGCCGTATGGCGGAACAGCGCCGCCCATGGTGGCGTATCGCTTCGAAGACAGTCGCGGCAGCGAGTGTGTCGCACGGCACGTCGCGGGCTTCACGGGCATTCTGCAGGTTGACGGCTACTCCGCCTACACCAAGCTCGCCAAGGCAAGTGCTGGAGCCAATGATGCCATGACGCTCGCAGGATGCTGGGCGCATTTACGCCGGCGCTTCTATGAGTTGCACATCAGCGGCGCCTCGCGTCTGGCATCACAGACGGTCGCAACGATGGCCGGCTTGTGGAAGGTAGAGGATGAGATCCGGGGCCATAGTCCGGTGGCTCGCATGGCTGCACGCCAGGATCGGTCCGCGGCGATCGTTGCCGACCTGTTCAGGCTATGGGAAAAGGAATTGCCTCGCATCTCCGGAAAGTCAAAACTGGCCGAGGCGATCCGGTATGCCACGTCACGTCGCGCAGCGCTCGAACACTTCCTCATCGACGGCCGGGCCGAAATCGACTCCAATATCGTCGAGCGCGCCATCAGGCCGCAAACAATAATCAGAAAAAATAGTCTCTTCGCTGGCTCCGAAGGCGGTGGACGCGTATGGGCGACCATAGCCACCATGTTGCAGACGGCAAAAATGAACGGCGTCGATCCACTCGCCTGGCTCCAGCAAACCCTTGAGCGCATCGCCAAGGGCTGGACAATCTCCCGCATCGATCAGCTCATGCCGTGGAACTTCAGTCCGGATACGCTGTGAGCTAACCGCTTACATTGAATGACACCCAAGCATTCCACAACGTCGAAATTCGACGTTTCGGCTCGCAGATAACCTTCAATCAAAGATTGCGTAAACAACTCGCCCAGCGCTGTGGGCAGCGATAAAAGCCCACTCCCGTAGGGCTCCTGAGTTGGATGGGCGTCCAAGCGTAAGCCGACACCCTTTATCTCAAATAGATGACCTAGGCATTCGACAATCACAGTGCGACCATAAGTCGGGGGTCTAACGGCACGCACACTACGCGCGTCGATCCAAATCGGGTCATGTAGTGCGTTAGCCTGCGTGTGGGGATAAGAGATTAAAGCGAACTGTGCTAACAGCCACTGCTCTATATCCGAGCAACTCGCATTCGCGAGGTCCCAATTCATATTTCGCCAAAAGGCGTAGTTTACCCATACTGCATTGCAGCCCTTAACACCAAAAACATCCTCTTGCCAACCCGGCTGCTGAAGTACCGACTGAGTAGTCGTCACGGGCACCCGCTCGAGGTAAACGAGACAGGTATGCTTAGCCGCGATCCTTTCTTTACATTTTTCACCATAACCACTCTGGTGTTACTTGTATTAGACACCTCATCGTCTCCCAGTATCCGCTTTCCTCCTGGCTGATCGAGTACTACCTCTGGGTTCTTTCCGCACAGGTCAATGCCCCCCTCCGCAGTTATCATACCCGTGGCAAATATCGCCCCATAATCGTACCCAATGGTGATTGGATCACTCCCGCTAAGTATGGGTTCCAAATCTCGAACCGCAACTACTTGAACTGCAACGCCTTCCCCAGGCATTATCGGTGGGTCAAATGAAGCGCGAGGAGAAGGGGCAAAAAGAATCGAAGCTGAGCCATCCCTCACAACAACCGGCACCGCGCCTTGGGATTGGGCTGCCCTCCACTCTACCTGCCCCGACTCCGATGCGTTCATGAAGATCCTGGTCGCAGAGTCAATCAAACGCTGATTGTCGACCTTCACCTGTGATCTCATCTCAGAAAAGTCGCTGGCGATAAATTTTGACATGGCGGCCTGGCTTATGCGACGGGTGACCATGGACATCGACTTGAGGCCGAGTAGACCCCAAGAGCCAAATCGAATGTTTGGCAGGCTCGTATTGGTCCCGTTTCGAAATAAGAACAATTTTCTACTGACGTTCTCGTCGGAGGATTTCGAGATACGTTCAGCCTGTAGATCAACCAAGGAGGTCCAGTCGTTCAATAATTCATCCGCTATGACAACTTTCACCGCCAAGTTGTCCGACAGAGGAACCTTCTGATCAAAAAGCGATACTGAGCTACTTCCCCTTAACTCTAGAGACACGGCAGCTCCAAAGTCAGAATGCAGGAATTCCAAAGCCCCCGAAGACTCGATGGATTCCTTCTTCGGATCTTCCTTGAATCCGCCGACGTAGTATTTCGTTCCATTTTTGGCCTGAACACCTAATTGTAATGTATCGACTCTTACTTTTGTCCAATTTACATCTTCGTACGATAATATTTCCCCCGCGCTGTTTGCGGGCAGGATTCGGAAGGTTACAGCGATGGCTTCGCTGCGATTGATTATGAAGAACGCAGTTACGGCCATTACCACAATCACAACGTAAGTGGCAATACTTCCACCAAGATCAAGCCGCAGGTCTTTAAATAAAAATAAGCTACCACCAACCTTTGCGTCACCCGCAACTGGCTTTATAATGTAAAATACAAGCGCTGCAGGGATAAATGGAACTATAAATATCATCAGAAACCAAACTTGTCCAGATGTCATGGCGCAGCGTCCGGGTCGAAATTGTTCGCAATTCTGATCATATGATCGTATATTGAATCCAGAGATTGCTCAGACGCGCAAATTTCGGGCGATAGCAACGTTGACGGTTGGCAGTTTAGGCAATAAACAGGGCATTTGCTTTTTTCGGTAACTGCAAGAATGCCGTCGCGTTTCTCGAAGGCAAAAACAGACTGTGCGAATTCCTCAGTTCGTACCGGATACCTAAGCTGATCACGACTTATGACCAATGAAGCGCGCAACGCCGGGTCGCTGTACTCAAATGCTTCAGCGCTCATTTCATACCATGGCATGTATACCAGCCCGAAGAAGGCGGCTAGATCGCTCTGCTTTAGACATTCCATAATCGACTCGACCACCACCGTGCTGGGATAATCTTCATCGTTTCCGTCGAACCGAGCATACTCAATCCCAAATATTTGGGAACTATCCAAATCAAACGCCCATGAGACAGGTCGATATCGGTCGGCGGCGTCGAACTTCCGCGGGATTGAGAGAAAGCATTTATCATGCCTTGAGCGGACCAAAATTTCATCGGGAAGGAGGTGAAAATGTTTGTGCAGAACACAGATCCCAATGATATTTTCGCACCTATGCGCCAACAAGATGTCACCTGCTCGAATTATATTATAGTTGTTTCTTTCGACACTCGACTTGATGTTGCAGAAATCTTCAAGGCTATTGTGAAAATCTGATGCAGATCGTTCTGCTATAAACTTCTCTACCACCTTCCCCTCCTCTTCGCACCACTCTGGTTGTTATACATTAGCAAACAAGCATATCACTCCGTTCTATTGATGTCATCACGATAGGCGAAGCCGTCGGGAAATGGTTGCCAATGCCATGAACAGAGCCGGTTCAAGTGGCTGGTCGACGGCGTCAAAGTGATGATTTTCCGGTAATGTCGACGCGTTGACAACGAGTTGGTCAAGCCAACTTCAATCGGCGCCGAACTTTGACCCCTGATCGGCGTCCAATTGCACGCCGAAACGCACGCGGACGCAAAAGCAACCCCGGTTAGTCCGAGACGGTAATCGTACTATGACAGAAGTGTTTGCGGGGCGCGATTTAAGGCTGCGAAACCGCCCCTTAACTTGCGGAGGCGTCGAGTTAGCAAGCGAATTCAGTGCCCGCACTGTATTGGCCGGTATCCCTCTTCCGACTTGCCCCGACGAGCGAAGGCGCCTAATGCCTTAAGTAGGCCCGGCTGCGGACGGCTTCGCCGAGGACGCTCCGGTTTGGCGTTGCGGGACGGGCCGATGGTCGCCCGCCTCGACGAGCCCTCCGTGTTTCGAACGATTGCGTCCAATGCGCGCTCAAGGGCCGTCCTGGCAATTCGCAACGCATCATCATCCAGGCCGCATTAAATGCCGATTTCTTGCCAATCATAGCTGCGGAGTTTTCGCGGCGGGGTTTGAGCGCGGGAGATGAGGTTGAGCAGAAATTCTCTGATGCGCCCGCCTTCTTGAGGAGGGAGCACAGGGTCGAAACGGAGACGGCAGAAATCAGTGATCTTTCGGGCGAGTAGTTTTGTATGCGAGATTTCAGTCATTCAGGTAGGCTGTGTGGTTTCTCAGTGACGGCGGTGAAAGAGTGGGCGCACATACCTCGATTCTTGCCGCTTGGTAGACCCAAAGCGCATGACGCCCACCAGGAATGTCGTTTACAAGTGAAACGATCTGAACACGGCACGCCTGCCCTCCTCCGACGTGAACCCCACCGCCAGATGTCAACGAAGATTATCAGATGGGAAACTCTCAGAACCCAGCCTCCTTCGCGCGCGCGCTATTCGGCTGGAGGTGCAAGACAAAAAGTTGGAAAAGCTTCCAGGAAACCAGTCGACGTCCAATTATAGAACCGCTCGTCGTCCGCTTTGGGGGCGAAATGGCGCCTTTTAGGTCGGTAAAGGGGGTAGACGCACGTTGCGTGTCAGACTGCTTGCCAAAGATGGGCCACCTTAGGGGCTGTCTTGCGAATTTTGGTTCGAGATCCCACTTACGTGCACCGAGATTCACGGACTTTCTCAACCCATGACTCAGCGCCCGCCCATTCGCCGCATCGATCGTCGGCTCAGGGCCGAGTTCCTCACGTTTCGACGAAATCCACGAGCTTGCCCCGTATCGCCACCTCATCCTGGCGCAGAGAGAGCAACTCGACGCGTCGACTTTCGCCCCGGTGTTCGCCAACCAGAACCGTACGATCGGTGATCGTGTGGAGTTCACCAACGAACGCCCATCTGCGTCGACATTGATCGAGCCGCTGCGGGACGACGAGATCAGGTACTCGAGGTTCTCAACTTCACCGTGCGCGACGCAGACATGGCTATTTGCGATGTGCCTGATGTTATAGGTCCGTCGTTGGACGCAATTGCCCGCCGGGAAGCAGCCGGTGGCGTCGTATCCTATGGGTCTTTATCCGCGGGACACGCGCCTTTCGCCAGGGTTTTCGGGTGGGCGGCAACCCATGCTGTCAGCAAGCGGTTTTCAGGTTTAGAGAGGGCATCGAGCAATTCCTTCTTTGCGACGTCGAGCCACTGCTGCCGCTCTGCGGCAGTTTTCAAACTCGCCGGCGCACCCTCGGTGGGAAACTGCTTCGCGAACTGTTGCGACGTAGTGCGCCAAAACCTTGTGACACCCGATGGGATGGACTTGACGGCGGAGTCCGGCATCTTCGTAAGGTCGATTTGCCGCGCGTCGCTAATTTGATTGGTGCCTCCGTTTTCCTGCGACTCAAACGTGACGGTCATACCGTTACGGAAGAAATAATTCTTCCAGCGGACGCCATCCATGTCTTCCATCATGTTGCCACTGACCGGGACCATCATGCCGGAATTGCCCTTCGCACACCCCAAGAGCACCTCGAAGCACCCGGATAACCCCGGCAATTGCTTGGCACACGCCGTCTCTATCCACGCGACAGTTCGTTCGGACGGCACATCGAGCAGCACGACATGCGCGCTGCGCGGTTTTGCCTTGGAGCCGACTTTGTAATCGCACGCTTTGAGCTTCTGGGCGGGCCAGCCGAGGAGATCGGTGTCAGGTGACGGGCAGTTGTTGGTGGCCCGGGTCATCGCATAGGAGGCCAGCTGCGCCTTCTTGACTGCCGCCAAATGGTCCTGGATCCCGTCGCCCTTTTTGGTGTCTGTCGGCTTGGTAGCATTCGTGACGGCAGCAAGACTCCACAAGGTGGTCTTGGGGTCGCGTTTGCCCGACGTGACGTCGATCGGGTTGTCTGCGGCATTCAACACTTTGGCGATGTAGGCTTGGGAATGGTAGGGGTTGTAGGTCGGCGCGATCGTGCGGAACCAGGTCTTTGCGCTTTTCTCCCTATCGGCTCCCGAGGCTATGGCTTTCTGGTAAGCGCGCGTCGCAGCCTTGTAGTATTTCGACGTCGCGAGCATGTTTGCGACAAAATCGGCGGCGTCCGCGCGGTCCTTGAAGATAACGTAGACATTGCCTTTGTCATGCCTGTCCTGACAGCTCAGTGTGAAAAGCGCGCGCTCGCCCGGTCCGGATTTGCCGCCCCATTTATAGGAAAGCACGTTGTGGGTGGCAATCGCCAGCTGGGTTGTACCATAGCCGCTTTCGTCGATCGACATGGCTGCGAGGATTGGAGCGGGGATGCCATGATCATGCTCAGCCTTGATAGCCAGAGCGCTGACTTCCTCGACAAACGCCGCCTTCAACTCGGGCGTTAGAGCCTTCGTGGGACCATAGCATTGGCCGCTCATGTCCGGTTCTGTCGCAAAAGCGGATCCAAGCCCAATTAGGCAGGACGTAAGAAAAACAGCTAGACTGCAGAATATTTTCACAACTGCCCCCGTCCGAGTAAATTTCGACCAGCTCCAGAGATATACTAATAAGCGTTTGTTGCCAGCCCCGGTCGTCAGAAAATTTGCAGTCGGCCATTGGATCGATGAGCTTCATGACAGTGAAAGCTCCCAGCAACACTTGGACGTTCGCCGCGTGAGCACGGCAGATGACCCTATGGCAAACGTCGCTGCCCAAGTGGCAGAGCTGGACGCCCACCAGATGCAATGATCGGTTACAGGATCTGGAGCGTCGTCAGCGCAATGGCGCGTTTAGGCGCAAAGCGGTGGTTGCGAACGTGGCGAAATTGGAGGTGCGTACAGCCGCGCACTATCAGGGTGGCGCAGTGAGATAAGTCGCCCTTTCCCAAATTATCCAAAAACCGAATTTAGCGTCCCACTTTGTCCATGAGCACCCGCAGTTCGAGCTGAGGCGCGACGCAGAAAGTTCGAAAACCTTCCAGGAACCCCAGGGGAACTGAAGGCCGCATCGGACACTGCGGTGCCACGGAAATCGTGGCGAACGTCTGCGACGAAGCGGCCAATATCGTCGGCAAAAGAACATCCGAATAGGATTGTCGGCGGCTCTGTCGTGGGAACGAAAAAAGAAGAGAAGCAGAACTTTTGTGTGCGATTTTTGCACACGGCCTCCCACAACTATCTGATATTACTTATCTATCTGCCCGATCCATCAATTATCTTTCTTTAAACGCCTCCGACGTCACCTCCACAATCGGCGAGAACACATATCCCAGAATTCGCCGGCTATCGGTCTTGATTTCCACCGTGGCGGCCATGCCTGGTGTGAGGGGCACGTCGTGGCCGTCCGCGCTCATGACCGTCTTGTCCGGCGTGAGCGTGACCGGAAAAACCAGGTTCTGTGTGCGCTCGGCGCCGGCAAAGGTCGCATTGGAGATCTGCGCCGCCGGATTGCCTTCGAGCTGCGTGGCATCGGGCTCCGGAATGGCATCGGTGGCGACGTTGGCCACTTTGGCGGTGATGGTGCCATAGCGCGTGAAGGGGAAAGACTGGATCTTCACCACGGCCTCCTGCCCTGCCTTGACGAAGCCGATGTCGGTGTTGAGGACATAGACCCGCAGTTCGAGCTTGGAGTCGTCAGGCACGATGCGCATGACTTCCTGGCCCATGGTGACGACCTGGCCGACATTGGTGATCACGGACTCCTCAACCATGCCCGAGATCGGGCTGACGATGGTCTTGCGCTCACGCTCGGCGGTGGCTTTGGCCAGCTTCTGAGTGAGATCATCGACCTGCCTTTCGGCATCGCCAAGTCTTTGCGTGTTGTCGCTGATGAATGCCTCGAGCGCTTTGTCGATCTCGCGCTCCTGAACCAAGGCCGCCGCTTCGGCGTCGGCCAGTTGACCTTGCTGGATGGCCAGTTGCGTGACCTGATACTTGAGGGTCTCCGTGGCATCGATCACACTGGACTTTGTATCCGCATCCTTGGCTTGCGCAGCAGCTCGCATGGTGACGCGAGCCTGGAGCGTCGAGATCAGGGATTCCTGTGTCTCGATGGTCTGGGCCAGATGATCACGCTCAATTAGCTTTTCCTGGCGCTGGGCTTTGAGCGAATCCAGGTTTGACGCGAGCTGACCGAGATCGCCATTGAGAATATTCTGCTCGCGGCTGCGTAACAGATCAGGAACGTCATCGCCCCATGCGATGGTTGCCTTGGACGGGAGCTTCTGTTCGCGAGCCGCATCAATGGCTGTGCGCCGGCGCGTCGCTTCCGCCTGAGAGGAGACGAGATCGCGCTTGAACCCGGCCTCATCGGCGATCTCCTCGGTTGCGTCGAGTTCAAGCAGCACATCGCCTTGGCTGACATGCGTGCCTTCCACCGGCGGCAGCGCTTTGACCCGACCGGTTTCCAGTGGCTGGATGATCTTGACCTTGCCGGTCGGTTCGAACTTGCCCTGGGCCGAGGCAATGATGTCGATACGCCCAAAGTAAGCCCAGACGAGAGTGGTGGCGACAAAGGCGCAGATGATCAGGATCAATGCCATGCGCACCGGCGAAGGCGGCGTTTCCAGGATTTCCAGCGCCGGCGCCAGGAACTCCTGATCCGAGCGCCTGGGGCGGGGCTTGCGGGAAGGCAGCGGGGGTATCGGCTGGCCGGCAGAGGGCGGCGGGGTTCTGGCGTTCATCTCAGGCGGTCACCTGATCGTTCTGAAGTGCCCAAAGACGGGAATAGACGCCGTTAGGCTGGGCGATCAGTTCGGCATGACTGCCGATCTCGACGATACGGCCGTCGGCCATGCCGACGATGCGGTGGCAAGGCCGCACGGCCGCGAGGCGGTGGGCGATGATGATGACTGTGCGCCCCTGCACGATGTGATGCATATTGGTCTGGATGACTCGCTCGCTCTCGTAGTCGAGCGCCGAGGTGGCTTCGTCGAAGATCAGGATCGGCGGATTTGTGGCAAGCGCCCGGGCAATGGCGATACGCTGGCGCTGGCCGCCCGAGAGGTTGGCGCCACGCTCTTCGATCATGGTGTCATAGCCCGCCGGCAGCCTGGCGATGAACTCGTCGGCGCCGGCGAGCCTGGCGATGGCGATGACCGTGGCCCGGGGCAAAGTCGGGTTGGCAAAGGCGATGTTGTCGTGGATGGTCCGGTTGAACAGCAGATTCTCCTGCAGCACCACGCCGATCTGGCTGCGCAACCACGCTGGGTCGACCTGGGAAAGGTCGGCCCCGTCCAGCAGAACCTGCCCTTCCTCGGCCGAGTACAGGCGCTGGATCAGCTTGGTCAGTGTCGACTTGCCCGAGCCGGAGGCGCCAACAATTCCGATCACCTCGCCAGGCTGGATCGACAGCGATATCGATTTGAGCACCTCAGGAGAACCCGGCCGGTAGCGGAAGGTGATGTTGCGCAAGTCGATTGCGCCCTTTGGAGGCGGCAGCACCAGGCTGGTCTGTGGCGCCCGCTCCATGGGCGTGTTGAGGATATCGCCAAGCCGGTCGACGGAGATCTGCACTTGCTGGAAATCCTGCCATAGTTGCGAGAGCCGAAGCACCGGCTGGACCGTCTGGTTGGCGATCATGTTGAAGGCAACCAGCGCGCCAACCGACATTTCGCCATCGATCACCGCCTTGGCCCCGAAGAGCAGCAGCAAGGCCGTCGAGAGCTTTGAGACATACTGTATGGCGTTCTGGCCACCGGCGCTCAGCATCGTTGCATCGAAGGAGGTGCGGACATAGGCGGCCAGACGCTCGGCCCATTGCGCCTGCATCACAGGCTCCACCGCACCAGCCTTGACCGTCTGGATGCCGACGATGGCCTCGACCAGGAATTGCTGGCTGACGGCGCCGCGGTTGAACTTCTCCTTGATCATTGCGCGCAAGGTGGGCCGCACCAGCAATGCGATCAGAATGTAGAGCGGAATGGAGCCGACCACGATGAGGGTCAGTTTCCAGGAATAGGCGTAAAGCACCGCGATGAAGACCAAGGTGAATACGAGGTCGATAGCCGAAAACAGCCCCTGCCCGGTCAGGAAGCTGCGGATCGTCTCGAGCTCGCGCACGCGTGCCACGGTCTGGCCGGCCGACCGTGTCTCGAAATAGCCGAGCGGCAGACGCAGCAGATGCTGGAACAGTTTTTGGCCCAGTTCAACATCGATGCGGTTGGTTGTGTGCGAGAGAGCGTAGCTGCGCAGATATTGCAGCATGACATCGAACAGCCCGATGATGGCAATGCCAGCGACCAGCACGAACAACGTGGAGTAGCCCTTATGGGTCAGGACTTTGTCGACCACGACCTGGAAGAACAGGGGCGTGACCAGGGCGAAGATCTGCACGAAGAGCGACGCCAGCAGCACATGGGCGAGCGGCTTCCTGTAGCGCCAGATCGAGGGCAGGAACCAGCCAAGGCCGAAGCTGCGCGGATCCGAGCCTTGCCCGCGCAAACGCCGCCCGATCAGTACGATGTGGCCGCCGATCTCCTGCAGCAACGCCTCGATTGTGAGTTCACGGTCGATACGCGTGATCGGATCAACGAGGCGGAACCTGCCACTGGGGTTCTTGCCACCAAAGACCTGGAAGGAACCATCGGCAACGCGCACGATCGCCGGCACTGGAAGGGTCTCGATACGTTTGGGCGTGAGCTTGCCGACGACGCGTGCCTTGAGACCGACAATCGCGGCGGCGCGAATAAGGTCGCGCTCGCTTGCAAGGCGTCCGGTCAAAGCAAGTTCGGTGGCCAGGTGGCGGGGGTCGGCGGCGATTCGATAGAAGGCGGCGATGCCGCACAGCGCCCGCAAGCCGGAATCGAGCGGCTCTGGTGGTGCGGCCGTCATCCCGGGGCTATCCATGACGGCGCAAGTTCATTGTGGCCCAACCCAGCGGTCGTTTTCCATTACGATGCTGCAATCAGAGTTCCTGGCTTCCTTGCACCTTGCGAGTGCCAAATTGCGAATCGTCGCAAGGGGGATGTCGCCATCGTATTGGTAGTAGGCGAGCCTAGCGTGCGTAGAGAAAGCCATCGCTTTCGGTACTGGTGCAGTGAGGTAAGCCACTGCAACCTGCTGACCGCCAAATCTTAGAGCGAGATGCCTCTGCAGCGCGGACACGTCCGTATAACTCCATGTCGGCAGTTTGTGGTTCTGGAGAAAATCATCCAATTCTCGAAGCCACTGCATTCCTCCCTGAAGAAAGAGGTAGTGACCTTCCTTCATGAAGGGATCGAGTTCTTCCAACTTCACATTCCCGCCTCCACCGACCAGCGCGGCTCGCAAACGATTGGTCAGTTCAGGTCCGAAATAACTGTCATTCTTGGCATATATCCAAAGATCAGGAACGCGGCTGGTTGACCCATATGCCCCGTATGCATCGATCAACTTGTCCTGCCAGTTCGCGCACTCCAGGCGCATGCCTCCTGAAACGCTGACAACTCCGACCAGTCCGGGCGGGTTGCGTGCACCAAGTCCGACGACCGTCGCACCCCCCGTCGAATCCCCGATTGCGATGATGCGCGACGGATCGACATCCGGCCGCTCTTTCATCACATCCATGACGGCCTGAAGGTCGTCCGCAGCGGCGTCAATGCCCTCTTTGACACGCGGTCTTTTACAGCTCTCTTGCGGAACAGCCCCGTCTGATCGGCCATATCCCCTGCGGATAACCACAACCGCGAGCCAGCCCCTTAACGCTAGGTCACGCGCTCGTGGCGCGAACTTGTCGGTGTCTTCACTACGTATCTCTGCTTTGGAAAGAGCCGTGCCATGGGTAATCAGCGCAACCGGCAGGCGCCCCGCGGACCCCGTTTTCTTCACAACAAGACTGTCCAGGCGGTAGGGCTTCCCGTCGATCACGACATGAAGAAACGCATGGCTCTCGTCAAAATCCGGATCGGCGGCATGTGCTGCTTGAGAAATCAGCCACAGGCCGACAGCAATCAATGCGAAGACAAGCTTCCGCGATACAAGCGTTGCTGACTTCAATTCCAGCCACCCCTCATCAATGGGTCGCCGTTCGCCGCCAGCGCCGCGGTTTCGATTGGACCGCCCTGCTGGCCGATGGTTGCCGTTCCGGCCTGTGTCCAGCTTGCCAGCGTGGTGATCCAGCTGTCGAAGACGTCGCTGTTGGCGTCCGAAACCTCGGCATGAGCTCGCTGATAGTCACACGTCCCCGATGAGCTTGCCGGGCCAGGTTCCCAGGCTGGGCTGTAGGCGAACGGTGCGTTGCCTCCAGCATGAAATGCCTCGCCCATCTGACCGCAAAAGCCGGACCACAACGGCGAGGCGGTTTGCGCAGGAGGCCCGCCCGGCTCAGGAGCGGCACTCCAGCGCTCAGAGAACTGCGCGGGGCTGGAGACATTGGTCATTGCGATACCGTTCTGGCGTCTGATGGGTGACTTGCAGGAGTTGCAAGCGGCAGAAACGGGCTGCATTATCGCCGCCCGGCATGCTTCTGACCGTCAGTTGAAGAAGAATGCATTCTGATCTGCTTGCAAATTCGCGACCGTGGTATTCTTCAAGGTGATCGTGTCATTGGCGTCGGCGGTGATAATGACATCACTCCCTGATTGTGACGACGCTGCCAGAAGATGAGCCCAATCGGCGAACACAGTATGATCTATGGCAATCTTGTCCGCAGTAAGAAATCCAGCGAAACTATCATTGGCGTAAGAGAGGAAATTTGAAATAGTTGAGTGGCCAAAATTCGGCTTGAAGACAAAAGTCTCGTCTTGCCCATATCCACTACTTGGCGGTGCCCCCAATGCGACAGTCTCATTTTTCCCCATATGAACGGTATTTCCGAATCCATTGAGCGTAAAATTCCGACCATCTTCCAGATTTATTACCCAGTATTTCGCGCTCAGTGCACTGCTTGAACTATTGAAGTTTATGGTGTTTCCAAGTCCTGCGTCCACTCCACCGGTTGCAACCAATGAGCTGCTTCCGTCGACATTTACAGTATTTCCTGAACTATTTGTGCTACCACTACCGCTCGTTCCGAAAATCGTCAGCGTCTCCTGACCTGACATCACGGTGAGGACATTGTTGTTGCCAGTGATGGTGGCGGCGTCGGTGGAGTTCGACTCAGTTGTCGTTGTGCCGTCGCCGGTGATCACCGTCGTCGATGCTGCCAGCGCGCCGACCGTGGCAGGCGGGGTTGTCGTGACAACCGATGTCGATTGCCCGTCGGCCGTGACATAGGTGACAACGGTCTGCTTGAGCGTGCCGTTGGTATTATAGTTGGTCACAGTTTCAGTAATACTGCCGTCGACATGCATCGTAGCCGTGTCGATGTGATCGATCGTGCCGTTGTTGTCGGTGTCTTCGCTTAATAACGTTGTGAGGCCATCGGCGCTGACCGTCACCGTACCCTTGGCCACTACTGCATTACTTGCATTGACATCCTGGATGGTGCCGATCTGCGAGCCGTCGACCTGGGTCTGCCAGGTCTCGGTGTGCTCATATGTGCCATTGCCGTCATAGTCTGCCTGAACCGCCTTCGACAGGCCATCGGCGCTGATCGTCGTGATCACCTTCGACGCCACCGTCTTGTTGCTGGTCGCGATCGCCGAGCTCCACAGCACCTTGCCGAGAAGAGGGGCAACGGTCTTGGCGGCCGCGTCATTGGTCGAGGTCGTCACGATCGAGCCGTCTATGGCAGTGACTGCCGTCGATGTTTCATCGGCACTGGTATCGCTGTTGAGCTTGACTGTCGTATTTCTGGTCTTGCCGTCGGCGCTTACCGTCTCGGTCGTCGTTTTCAACAGCACCGGTGTAGTCGCTGCGCCCCAATCGATCGCGGTCTTGGTACTGGTCTGATAGTCTTTCCAGGTTTCGGAATAGGAGCCGTCCGCATTGAAGGATCGGGTATCCGCCCGCGTGCGGTCGGCAATGCCGTCCCCGTTGAAATCCCAGCTCGTATTGGTGGTAAGGCCATCAGAACTGATGGTCGAGGTTGTCGTCCCCACGGTGGCGGGTGCCGGCGCCCAGCCGAGGCCAGCAAGCGTCACCATGTCCGTGATCACGTCCGTGATGCTACCGTCGACCAACGCCGTCTTTGTCTCTGTCTGGTCCACGATACCATCGCCGTTGGCATCGCGGCTGATCGTGACAATTCGCCGATCCGCACTGGTCTGGGCAACGGTCTTGTCCCTCAGCGAGCTGTCGACGTTGAAATTGCTGACCGTCGCGACGACCGACCCATCGGCTAGACTGGCCGCCGTGTCGATCTGGCTCTGGTTGAAGCTGCCTGAACCCGTAGTGTCCCGCTGGATCGAAACCGTGAGGCCATTGGCACTGGTCGTGCGCATGGTCTTTGACAGCAGCGAGCCATCGCTCTTGTTGTTGGTGACTGTCTCTGTCGTGGAGCCATTGGCATTGAGAACCGTCACATCGGTCTCGGTCTCGCTTGGCGTGGTGGCCGCGCCGAAAAACCACTGCCTGGTGGAGCTGAGGCCATTGCCGCTGGTGGTTGACAGATAGCGGTCGGTCTGCACGCCTGCCTTTGTCTCGGTGACGGTTTCCGTCGTCGAGCCATCATTGTTCAGGACTTTCTGGTCGACCTTGGTCTCTCCAAATGTACCCGAGCCCGTGAGGTCGAATTGCTCGGTTATGGTCAGCCCATCCGCGCTGGTGGTGATAACCTCCCTGTCCTTCGTCGTGGCCGTATAGACCGGAGCGGCGGAAGAGGCTACGCCGCCTGCCAGAGTTGAATCCGTAATCGTTTCGACCTTGGAGCCATCGGCATTGAGAACCGTGACTTCGGTGGTCTGGTTTTCGGCAAGGCCGTCGCCATTGGCATCATATTGCACGGCCTTCGATAGCCCATTGGCGCTATCCGTCTCGTAGCGGCCGTTCGTGGCGCCGTAGGCGCGGCCTGAGGCGGATTGCACCGTGCCATCCATGCTGGAGATCGTCACCGAACCATCGACATTGACCTGGCGGATCACCGTCTGATCGGCCGTGCCGTCGCCATTGATGTCACGTGTGGTCGTCACAGTCATCTGATTGGCGCTGGTGGTGGCCGTTGTCTTGTCGTGCAATGTGCCATCGGCATTGAGATCCGACACCACCTCCGTGATCGACCCATCGGCGTTCAGCGTTTTCACATCGCTATTGGTGCGGTTGTACGTGCCAGCCATCTGCGTTGTCATCGACAGGCCGTTTGCGCTGGTGGTGATGGTGGTCTTGTTCTTCAGCCCGCCGCTGGCGTTGAAATTGGAGATCGTCTCGGTCCTCGATCCATCGACATTGAGCACTGTGACATCGGTTCTCGACTGATCGAGCGCACCGTCGCCGTTGAGGTCGGTGGCGATCGTCGTCGACAGGCCGTTGGCGGTCACCGTCTTGGTGGATTTCGAGGCCAGGACCCCGGTCGCGTTGTAGGTCGAGGTGACGGTCGTCACCGAACCATCGGCGTTGGTGGCGGCCGTGACCGAGACATCGTTCACGCCATTGCCGTCGAGATCGGCGTTTATGGTCACCGTCTTCTTGTCGGCGCTGGTCGTCGTCACATTCTTTGAAATCAGCGTGCCGTTGCTGCTGGAGTCAGTGACCGTCTCCGTGCGTGAGCCGTCGGCACCGATGGCAACCAGATCCCGGGCGACATCGAAGACCGTGCCGCTACCGTCAAGATAATGCGACACCGTCTCCGACAGACCGTCGCCACTTGTGGCGGTCACGGTCTTGCCAATCAGAGTGGTGCCGGCGCCGTTGTAGGTCGAGACCGTTTCCGTCCTCGATCCGTCCGCATTGAGGACCGTCACATCGGTGATGTCGCGGTCCAGAACGCCATCGCCGTTGGCATCGGTCTGTTTCGTCACCGAAAGGCCATTGCCGGTCGTCGCTACGATCAGCTTGTCGAGCAAAGTGCCGCTGCGACTGGAATCCTTGATGGTTTCGGTCTTCGAGCCGTCCGCATTCAGCACCGTCACGTCTGAAACGGTGTCGTCGATCGAGCCGTCGATATTGTGCGTTACCGAGGTTGAAAGACCATTGGCACTGGTCGTCGTCACCGTCTGGTCGATCTGCGCGCCGCCGGGGCTGGAATCCGTCACGGTCTGGGTGCTCGAGCCATCCGCGTCGAGCACGCGGACCTGTGTCTGATCGACATGGCCGTCGCCATTGCTGTCTATCGCCACCGTCGTCGTCTTGCGGTCGGCGCTGTCCGTCGTCACCGTCCTTGAAAGCAGGGCGCCGGTGTTGCTGGTCGTCGACAGCGTCTTCGTGCGGCTGCCGTCGGCGTTGAGCACGATCGCGTCGGTCACCGTGCGGTCGACGGCGCCGTCACCGTTGAGGTCCTGCTGCCCGGTCTGGGTCAGGCCGTTGGCAGTCGTATTGGTGATGCTCTTGTCTATCACGGTGCCATTGGCACTGGTATCCGTTACCGTCTCGGTCTTCGAGCCATCGGCGTTGGCCGTGATGACATCGGCCTCGGTAAGATCATAGGTGCCGTCGCCATTGAGGTCGGTCTGTGTCGTGCTCGACAGGCCGTTGGCCGAGGTCGTTGTCAGAGTGCGGCTGATCAGCGTGCCGTTGCTGCTGGAATTGGACAGTGTCGTGGTGGTCGAGCCATCGGCATTGATCAGGATCGTCTTGCTCCGATCCGTCGCGCCATCGCCATTGGCATCGATGGTGACGACGATGGTCTTCTTGTCACCACTCGTCACCGTGATCGTCTTGCTCAGCAGCGTGCCGTTGGCGCTATAGTCAGAAGCTGTCTCGCCGCGTGTGCCATCCGTGCCGACAGTGACCACGTCCCAGGCTGTGTCTGCGGGCGTGCTGCTGCCGTCGAGATAATGCGCCACCGACTTCCAAAGGCCATCGCCGCTGATGGTGCTGACGGTAGAATCACGCGATGAGCCGTCGGCATTCTTGTCCTGGACAATCGTCGTAACCGAATTGTCAGCATTGATGACGATGGACGACGAGGTCACCTCATCGAAGCTGCCCACGCCGGCATGGTCGATCTGCACCGTCTTGCTGCGGGCATCCGCACTGGTTGTCGTTATTGTCTTGTCGAGCAACGTGCCGTTCTTGCCGGTGTCCGCCACGGTTTCCACGCGGCTGCCGTCGGGATTCACAACAGTCGTATCCGTCGCGATATGATCGAAGGTGCCGCCGCCCACATGGTCGGTGCTGGTCGTCTTGGTCAATCCGTCAGCGCTGGTGCTGACGACAATCTGGTTGATGGTGGTACCGTTGGTCGCGAGGTTCTTGGACGTGGTCGAAGTTGAACCGTCGGCATTGGTGACAAAAATCTCGGACTGGTCCCAAATACCGTCGCCGTTCTGGTCGACCTGGGTTGTCACCGTCTTGGTGTCGGCGCTTGTCGTGACCGCTGTCGCATTCTTTTTGGAGCCATCGGCGTTGAAGTCGGTGATCGTTTCGGTCGACGAGCCGTCGGCATTGGTCACCGTGTTGTCGGTCTGTGTCCGTTCAAACACGCCATTGCCGTCGTCGTCGTATTTGGTGGTCTTGCTGAGGCCGTTGGCGCTGACCGTCACCACATTCTCGAAAGCTTCGGAACCATTGGCATTGTAGCCGAGGATATCCGTGGTGATGGAACCGTCGGCATTGGTCACCTGCGTCTGATGGATCAGATAACCGTTGCTGTCGCTCGCCAACACTGCGTCGCCAACTTGCCCGGTTGTGCCATCGGATTTGGTGTAGGTTGTTGTGCCGGTGATGGCCGAGCCGTCGTTGAAAGTCTGGCCACTGCCCGTCGGCGTCAGATCGATCGAGGTGATGCCAAGCGAGGCGAGCGAGACCATCTGGCCGTTGACCTCGACCTTGAATTCGCTCCAGTCGGCATCGCCGGCGTCGAGCTTGCCATCATGGTTGGTGTCAAAGACGTCTTTGAGCGCTTGGAGATCGCCGTTTGCCGACGAATCCCACTCCGTGAATGCAAACTGATTCTTCTGATGGATCTGGCCATCGCCATATAGGTCAAGAACCAGGACGCCATTCCCGGCACCCGCCCAGGCCGTGCGATGCTGATAGCTGCTACCATCCGTATCGACAAACTGGGTCGAGGATGACAGAGAGGTTACTTTGAGGCCCTTGCCGTCAAGATTGAGAATGACCGGATTGTCGCCCTCGTCTCCGCTATCCCCATTATCTCCGCTATCGCCGCCATATGTCTCCTGGCCCTTCGGGCCGTCGGGACCTGGGGAGGCGTTGCCACCGCCATTATCGTCATAGCCGCCGCCATATGTCTCCTGGCCCTTCGGGCCGTCGGGACCTGGGGAGGCGTTGCCACCGCCATTATCGTCATAGCCGCCGCCATATGTCTCCTGGCCCTTCGGGCCGTCGGGACCTGGGGAGGCGTTGCCACCGCCATTATCGTCATAGCCGCCGCCATATGTCTCCTGGCCCTTCGGGCCGTCGGGGCCTGGGGAGGCGTTGCCACCGCCATTATCGTCATAGCCGCCGCCATATGTCTCCTGGCCCTTCGGGCCGTCGGGACCTGGGGAGGCGTTGCCACCGCCATATGTCTCCTGGCCCTTCGGGCCGTCGGGCCCTGGCGGGCTTTCCTTGTCACGCGAACCTTCAGTCAAACTTACTGCTGTTTCGGCTGCAGCCCTTGCCGCCTCTGCTTGATCGGCCATTTGCTTTCCAGACTCCGCTGGACCCGGAATCCCGCGATCGATCTCCTTGTTCTCAGCGTTGTCCATTGCGTTAATCTGCGCTTCGGTGGGGTCGGTAAGCGCGCGCATGCGGTCAGTAGCATCGAGAATACTGAGAATATTGTTGGAGACGAATGCACCTACGGCGGAAAATATGTTTCCAACTACCGTAGCTACGCCGAAAGTCACCGTAGTTATAGCGCTTTGCGGCCCATTGGGTCGTCCAGTTTTGTTAGTTCCGACCATATTTTTCTCCCCCCCTATTTATTGTTTTAAGAAAATTATTTATTGACAAGATTTATGTAGTCTGTTGGAAAACAAAAGAAATTTTCCCTCTATATACTCCATTTTTTCTCTTCTAGAAGAGAATTTATATTTATCGTAAACATTGCTATCAACCATAACATTATAAATATGCTCTATGTCTATCTCCTTTTTCCCAGCTGTATTAATAAAAAAATAAAATATGGGGTCGTTATCAATCAACGATAACGATATTTTGTAAGCGCATTTGCAATACTCGTCGGAAAATAATCCAGTATTTGAGCATTGTTTTAATTTACTATCAGTGTTTTGTTGATATTTGGCATTGTTATCAGTGTCGGCGTAAACATCGGAATAGCATATCGCTACCAAAGCAATTAATGACGTGAGTTTACGAATAAGATTTCCCAATTTAGCACCAATTTAAATCTTTACTTTGTTTCTATCGAGTGCGCGGGAGGGCTCGCGATCGTCTCGACGATATCGACCGCATACTTCGTGCACTCAAGCGCGGTCTACACATCTCGTGCCAGCACCCGTTCGTCTTGAAGGATCAGCAACCGCGCCGCAATCCAGCGCCCTCGTTGAGGTTACAAGCTGATTGGACCGTATCGGCAAGTCAATGGCCGCATAGGCTCCAGCCGATACTTAAGACAAGAGTAGCGTACAAATATCCGTGAACGGCCGGCCGCGGCGTTGGCGGCCTCGGCCAGGCCACGCAGTTCGAGCGGCAAGTCGGCCTCGCCGATGCGGGCAACGCTATCGGCCGTGCCGATTTTTTCCGCCTGCTGCGAGAGAAGGCGCAAAGGCGCAAAGCCGAAGCGAACGATGGTGAGGGCGGCGCCGAAGACGATCAGGCAGAGTGGGATCGCGGCAAGGCCGGTTCCCGTCAGCAGTCGCCACTCCACATCCCGCAGCAGCGCGTCCGTTGCCGAAGCGTGCTGGCCCACGATAAGCAGCAGCGCCTGCTGGCCTGGCGCGTCCGCCGGCTGGGCTAGAAAATAGAAGGCATTGTCGAGGCCATCAGTCGCCTCCGTATTTGTTTCGCCAGGTTTAATCGCGCGCAGAAACGCTGCGCCGAAGCTATCCTGCAATGTCTTCGAGGACGCTAGGACGAGGTTGCCCGTGCTGGCGCGGAGCGCGTAGAACGAAGTCCCCTTGGTAGCGGGCAAGGCGCTCGGCGGGCAATTCCAGAGTCGGGGCTGCATTGTTCGCGAGACGCAGCGCCTGACTGATTTCATGCGCCTGCCGCTGCAAGCGCAGCGTCCGTGCCGTCTCGTCGATGTTGGAAAGCTGATAGCCGATCAGGCCGGCGCAAGCCGCAGCGAAGAGCAGGAACAGCAGCGAGAGCTGGAGGCTGAGACGGATGCCGATTGAGCCGAACAAGCGCTCGCTAAGGCGCAAAGCAATACCCGACGCCGCGAACGGTGTGGATCTGATGGTCCGCCCCCAGACTGCTCAGCGCACTGCGCAGTCGATAGACGCTGGCCTCTATGGCATTGGGCGAGGCGCCATCCTCAAAGCCAAACAGCTTGGCGTCCAGGGCCTCGCGGGTGACGACCTGCCCGGAGCGAGCGAACAGTTGTTCCAGAAGCATGCCTTCGCGGCGCGCGATCACCAGCGGCTTGTCCGCGACCATTGCCGAACGCGTTGCCTTGTCCAGGACGATGTTGCCGGCCGTCAAGGTCGAAGCGGCCAACTGTTGCGGGCGACGAAGCAAGGCCGTCACGCGCGCGACGAGCTCGGTGGTTTCGAACGGTTTGCACAGATAATCGTCGGCACCACGATCGAGCATGCCGACACGCTCATCCGTACCGGAACGAGCCGTCAGGAACATCACCGGAATTGCCGACTTGGCCTGACGAACAAAATCCAGAAGTCTTACCCCGTCGCCGTCGGTCACCTTCCTCTCGAGCATCAGGAGATCATAGCCAGCCGAGCGCAATGCGTGGATACCGCCAGCGATTGTCTCGACGACATCGACCGCGTGTCTTGCCCGCTCCAGCGTGCTTTTGATGTGTCGCGCCAGAACAGACTCATCCTCAAGAACCAGCAATCGCGCCAAGCCCACACCCTCCCCGGGTCGAAGAGACGTCGACGCAACGTCCGTGTCGAGCCGCATCCATGCCTTCGTGTAAGCTGATGGCTTCGGTGTCAGTCCCGGAAGCCTTCAGCTGAAAGTGCACAAGTCGGATGATGAAGTTCACGGATATCCCGGCGAACATCCGCATTGGAGCGGTCAATATCGTCGGCAGAAGAGCGGCCGAAAAGGGCTGTCGGCGGCCCTGTCGTGGGAACAAAAAAAGACGAGAAGCAGAACCTTCGTGTGCAATTTTTGCACACAACATCTTGTAACTAATAGCGCTCGTCATCGGGACGCAAAAATCATTCCGAGGAAACTCGCCCGATCCGCTAGCCGCGCGTGACGTCGACGCGGAGCGGATGGAAATTGATGGCCACTATTGCTGCAGTCGGCCGCTTTGCGAGCCAGCGACCCTGCTCTGCACAGCCGCAACTCGCGGGGAAGCGAGGGGAAGCTCCACGCTTTCCATGGGATCGGCAAGGGCATCCGCAGCCGATCGAGACGATGAAACCGAAGCTTACACTTATAATGTTGGGCCAGAGGCGTGGATTTTGCAAAGAAACGTACTATTTGCCTCGTTGGCGGGGCGGTAAAGGCAAACGTCGCTCAATTCATCCGATACAAAAAAGGGAAATTATATGACCACTGCTCTCGAACAAGACAACCAACTGAATACCGTGTCGATAACGGCTGACATTGTCGCCGCCTATGTTTCGAACAATCCAGTACCGGTTGGCGAGTTGCCGAAGCTCATCGGCGATATCCATGCCGCTCTGAACGGCATCGGAACGCCAGCGGTAGAACCGGTGGTCAAGCAGGAGCCGGCAGTATCGATCAAGAAGTCGGTGACGCCGGACTTCATCATCTGCCTGGAAGACGGAAAGAAATTCAAATCGCTCAAGCGGCATCTTCAGCACTTTAACCTGACCCCCGACCAATATCGGCAGAAGTGGAACCTGCCGGCCGATTATCCGATGGTGGCGCCGAACTATGCGGCGACCCGGTCGGCCTTGGCGAAATCAATTGGACTCGGGCGCAAAGCGCCGGCGGCCACATCTGCCGCGGCAGAAAAAAGCAAACCCGCCGTGCGTGCGGCAGCAGCGAGAACAACTGCGGCTGCAATCAAGTCGCCGGTGAAGAAGGCGCGCAAGGCGCCGGCCAAAGCGTAGCCTGCTGCGTCTGACAAAGCCTAGGCTGCACCTGACCTGAACATGGCCAAGCCCCGCCTTGCAGCGGGGCTTGGTGTCTTGTCGGGTCATTCTGGGGTGGGCGGGACCAGATGAGCGAGAAGTCGCCCTCGGTGTCGGTCTCGACCAGGCTCGCATAGATCAGAGCGGGGAAGCTCGGATCGTCGAGCTTGACGGAGTGGTAGTCGCGTCCCTCCCGCGAGGTCTTCTTCCATGCCGCCCCGGATTTGGTGACGCCAGCGAAGATGCGGAAGTCGGGACCCTTTTCATTTTCGCCATCGGCCGGAGCGAACCTTACCGTCTTGACGTTGAGGTTGAGGGTTTTGACCGAGCCGGAGAAGCCGTTCGTGGTGCGGGAGAAAGTGCCAATCGTAGCCATCGTGGTGCCAAAGTTAAGGCCAGACTTGCGGTTGTCGGAGGAAGGCTCGTTTCATGGTATCTACACAATTGCTGCTACCGCGCAGTGAACAGACCGCGCTCCGGTGGTACCTCCGCAGCATCTCCGCGCCATGCATAAAAGTACTTCAACTATAGGATAATCCATTCCTATCAGTGAATGCTTCTTATTTTCTTGTCACGGGAACCCAACCCGAAATCTCGTCGGGCAAGTCAAAATTGGCAACCTTGGCCAACTGTTGTACAGCCTGGACGCGGTTAACAATACCTACTTCGTTCGCAGCATTCCGGTCTCCGCTTGCTGAATAACCGCTCAGGGCATCGGCAAACGCACGGACATCGAAATCCCAATCTTCCTTTTGGCTCGCTTGCAACGTTTGCGCATCATGATACTTGCACTTCAAACCGGTTCCCAGCACTAGGACGAATTGAAGGTTCCATAGCTCATAATTGCCCGGATTGTCCTTTTCGTCTTCAAATGTAGATCTCAAAGTCTCTAGCCGGGCGCAGGCAGCACTGCGCGTGCTGTCTTTCAACACGAGGCTGTCAAGATCTGTTATGATTGGCGCCCGAATGAGCCGATCACGGGATCTAACAATTCTCAGACTGTCTGCTATGTCGCGACTTTTCACCAAGGGGTTATGGGCCAGAAAGCTGGTCAGGATGGGCGCGGATTGCGCGGTCCATTCCTCGAGCTTGTCTGCAGCTTGTGCCGTGTCGCCGTCGACGACGAGTTTGACCTTTGAGATCAGCGCGGATGAAGATTGCACCAACCAATAAGCAACGCCCACATCGGCTTCAACCGGAGACGCGTTGAGAGCCTGGCGTTCCCGGAAGAGGATCCTGGCGCGTTGATTGATCCGGAAAATTTCCTGGGTATTCGTTGACAGGGATGTGTCGGCGACGAACTCACGCACGATCTGATCGCTGGCAACTGGCTCGGTTGGAACGATGCTCGCATAAAGCAGCGCAGCGTTTCGCTGAAACGGAATATCGAAACTAAGATCGAAGTCCGAAAAACCGGCTTTCCCGGCTGCCAAGGTCACGTCCAATGTCTCGATCGGAGACGCATCCGGCAGTGTGAGATTGAAGGTGGTCTGGGCAGGGTTCGGAGCCTCATTCGACTTGGCGCCCTTCACAGTGCCGACGGGTGATTTGGTCAAAGCGCCGAAATCTGATGGTACGTCGGATTTTATTGTCACGGTAACAGCATTGGATGGTGACGCTGCAGCCATTGCCACCAAGAAAAGTGCTGCTTTAAGACCATTTTTCACTTCGGGCTGAACCCCATCAGTTGCTGCGCATAAAACCCGTAAAAGGCAAGCGTCGCCGCAGCCAAGCCGCGAATTGCCGTAGGAGTGGCCTTCGCGTTAATGATGGTTACGCTGTCAGCTGCAACGGACAGCGTCGCCAGGGAAACGAAGCCCAGAACGGCTCCAAAGAGGCACAAGAGCAACGCCGAATATCCAACTTCGCTCAAGTCCTCCGTGACCACCATCGGCTTAGCCGTCTCGTCTACCTTGTAACAGACGACGGCAACCATACCGGGGATCAGCACTTGCAGAACGAAACCGAGAGACACAAAACTTTCGGAAAACGGCAACTGCAAGAAGTCAAAAAGGGTCGCCCACCAGGCGGGTGAAAATCCGTACTTCCTAGCGATCAATGCGGTATCGGCAACGATCCAGATGACGTTGGGCGCAACGAGCAGAAATAGGAGCACCCATCCTGCTACCGCCCGCAGCGGCTTCTCATCGATAAGTCGCTGGTTTAGTGTTTTTGCTGGCACGGTATCTGTTTCCAAGGTCGGGGCAACGCTAACGCTCTGGCTCAGTCAGCCAGGTTCTATGACCATTTCAGTGCTGTTCGGATGGCTTGCGGCGGGGACGATGAATGCGCCGAAAACGTATCCGTCCAACAGCCCGTCATTCTCCAGGTCGACTTGCGCCCAATTGTTGTCAGGCCCTGCGATGGCCACAACTTGAAGAGTCGTATTGGCAGGAAGCGTCTGGAGCGCCTGGAATTCGGTGCCGGGTCCGCCACGCAATTTCAGGCCGCCTCTGGCTATGACAACATATGGGCCGGGCGTTATCGCCGGTGGCTCGCTCTCGACAGATCGCGACAGTGCAAGATAATCGGCAATGTACTCCCCGTAATATTTCGTCCCGTCGAAATACCCTTGTTTCAGCCCTTTGCTCGCCTTGAAGCCTCCCGTGTTGTAGGCAATTGCAACGCAGGCGAACTCATAATCGCTGATTGATTTGCGGGCCTCGAGGCCAATCGTTTTAAGCCCCCTGGCCAACTCCTTCAGGCAGTGATCCAGGGTGTTGGAAAAGAGTTCGTATTTCTTGTCGAGGAAATAATCCGGGTCTTCAAGGAAGAACTGCAGGTCGCGCTGGAACACTCCGTAGCCGTGGCAAAATTTTTCGGCTTTTGCGACCGCTCCCTCGTAACCCGGCACGTATGCGGCCATGTCCTCCAGGGCCGCGCGCGCGATTGTGAACATCTCCCCACCACGAGGCTTGGACAAGAGGTCCGCCTTGTTGAGGGGAAACGCCTGTCGGCCCTTGTGGGGCCCCTTGTAATCGATGGTGTCGCCGACACATAGCGCGGCGATCCTGTCTATCGACAAATTGGCCTTTCGCAAGACTGACCAGATAGAGCCTGTTTCCTGGCAAGCGATCGCTGTGATCATATCCACGTCGAACGGCGTGCCGGAGACTGCAGCTGTTATTTGCGTGGCGAACTGCTGTTTGAACCAGCCGATATCGTCAGCAGATGGCATGTTTCACTCCACCATTCTACTTCATGCGGCTTCCGGCTCTGGGGCCGCTTCGTTGCCGGTTGGATTGTCCACGGGTGCCAGAAAGGTCGCTAAAACGTGCCCGTCGAGGAGCCCGTCTCCTTGCAGATCCACCTTCGCCCACGCATTGTTTTCGCTTTCGAAGGCGACGACGGTAAGTTCGGTGCCCAATGGCAATGTTTCCACGGCCTCGAACTCGGTCCCTGGTCCAAGCCGCAGCTTCAGGCCTGAGCGAGCAATGACCTGATAGCGGCCGGGTTTTTCTGCCTTCAAGGGCAGCGTTTTTGCGGAATTCCAACCTGCCTCCGCCGCCGCTGTCAGCCAACGCGGCGCGTTGACCGATTTTCCTCCGGCTCCCCAGGTCAGCTGCGACCGGTCGTCAACCGACGTGCCAAAGCCGACATGGATCGTGCGATCGCCCATATAGCCGACACCGGCGCCGATTCCGGTCGCTCCCCGCGCAGCGCAGGCCGTCACAAACGCTGAGACTACGGGATCTGCGGCGTTGTCACTGAAGGTCTTCGCGGCCCCGCCAACGATCAGCTGCAAGTCTGCCGCGCGACCATGATCGTGGCGCGTCGAGCCCGTCCTGCGGGTCCCCTCGCCTTTTGCAGGCTGGCCTCCTGAAACAATCCGGATCTCGTCGATGCCGACCGCGTTGCCGGCGCCTTCAAGCACGGTTTTCAGCTCGTCTGATATGGGAAGGTTACGGATGGCCGATGCGGGAGGTCCGGAGAAAGTCACCATTTTAGCCCCCAATAGAGTTCGAAGAAACGCCTATCATTGTGACAATAGGCGCGCCTTGAAAACGACTAAAAATCTATGCTGTGGACTGCCGCTGTCTAACGAAACGAATCCATTCTTTTACAGCAAAGTCAATGATGTTTTTTATCGATATCTAAATTAGCCTTCACATTGCCATCTAGACCATCCTAGAAGGACACATTGTTGGCGGTGGAAGCATAAATTGTCATAGCGCGAGCAAACAAACATAAGGGGCGGATCGCGGACGCAACTGCGATGGCGTGCTTTGCTTTCGGCGCCGGCGGCATGGCTGCCGGGTGTCGGAGCGGCCGTCGCGGACTTCGCGCGCTCCTCTATCCAGGTGTGGCGCCAGAGATTTGGCAAGGTGCCTACTGAGCGCCGAGGCCCTGCTAGAGCGGTTCACGACTTGACGGACTCGAAGGGGATTCCCGATTTTGTCAGTTTTGTGATTCAAGATGCTGGCTGGAGTGGAGGCCAGCATCTGATGACCCAACCTCTTTCCAATGATCTTCGCGAGCGGGTTGTGGCAGTGGTTTTGAGTGGCGAGAGCCGCCGGTCGGCTGCGAAACGGCTCGGCATTTCGATTTCGGCCGCTGTGAAGCTGTTGCAGCGCCATGGGACGACCGGCTCGGTTGGCACCGGGCACGATGGGTGGACATCGTAAGAGGGTGCTGGAGCCGCACCGTGCCTTCATCGAGGCGCGTATAACCTTGACGACGAAGAAGCCTACAACCATAAAAGCTAAGGCATCGAAGAAGGCGTCTCCTGGGCGAAAGCCTGTCTCGCCCAAGCGCGTCCGAACACCGCGATAGGAGACACTGCACCCACGCAGCGCCTTAGCCCAACCTTATCGTAGCGCCAAACCAGGATCCGACGCCCCATTCCGACGATAGAAAAAGAGCGCCTCCTCGAAAGTGGGTCTTGCGATGTAGCGGTCTTCCGACTCGAACCCTCGATCGTGAGCGGACGCCTCCATGATCAAGTCTGTCCCACGGCGTAACCGGACGTACCAATCTCCTTCATCAGTACGTGTAATTAGGCTGGAGGAGTAAGGCAGAAAGTTCGAAAAGCTTCCAAGAACCCCAGCCAGCTTGAAAATCAACTACTTAGCTGAGGAAAAGGCGCCAAATACGACACGTGTTCATGTTGCAATACCCTCCGCAGAAAACCTAATGTTTTCAACGATTGTCACGCATTGCGGTTTATTCCGTGCAACATGATTTGCAACATGGCGACAAGGAAAAGGCCGCCGCACCCGGTTTTGAACTTCAGCGCTACGGCATCAAAGTTCAGCATAACAGTGTGCGAAGGCCAGATTCCCTGGTTGCGAGCAGGCCATCGTCGTTAACGGAGCAAGCAATTGGATAATCCGGAGCCTTACGACGTCAGTGACCTTGTCGAAACAGCCACCGCCAGATCGACTGTCGGATTGCTTTGTGTCGACGCCGGCAAACGACTAAGACCATTCGGCTCTGGAGTGCTCGTAAAACGCTACGGGGTCAGAGGCATCCTTACCTGTGCGCACGTCTTTGACCTGATTCACAGGCAGAGCGAGGTCGGCATCTGCCTTTTTCCAGCAGCCGAAAATCGGCGCCAGAGCGCGAGTTTTGCTGTGGCCGATATCGACCACCGCTTGACGGTTAGGCACTATGAGAATTCTGCTGGACTAGGACCTGACATAGCGTTTTTCGTTCCTCCTCAACACGTCATGGATAGTCTTGCGGCTATCGGCACGGAGGTCGATCTAGGCCTGCATCTCCGGAAATTTGGCGAGACTGAACCGAACCTAGCGTCGGTTATCGCAGCAGTCGGCGTTGTCGGAGCAATGACACCGGACGCTCGATGGAATCAGTCCAGGTTAACGGTGGAGGTTGGCAGCCTGATCAATATCGGCACCATAGGCGAGCCAGTCGACCAAAAAGGGTTTGACCTCCTTACTCTAACTCCAGACCAGACCGACTTTGCCTTGCCTGAAAACTATGCCGCCATCAGCGGTGGCGGGCTTTGGAAGCTATTTTTTGCAAAGGGAGGAAGCGGCCATGTTTTCTGCGTCCAACGGCGCCTCATCGGCACCGCTTTCTATCAACAGCACCCGCGACTGGTCTGCCACGGTCCGGAAGTATATATAAGATTGTGTTGCCGGAACTGGACCTGCGAATTGAGGAAGTCCAACGGATAGCAGGGCTTTGAGCTTCAGCCCCCTACCCGTCCATTGTAAGCCTCACGCAACTGCCGGGTCTTGATCTCGACGTCTTCGACGTGCGCCACAACGACCTCGCGTTTGCGCTCGACCAGCGCGAGTGCGTCCGCGGCGCTGAATCCGCTCTTTGCGTAGGAAGCCAAGTCCTCCAGCAGACTGGCGACCAACAGTTCGGTGACGTAGCCCAGGCGCGCCACGTCGTTGATCGCCGGCTCTAGGTCGGTGTGCCGGTCGGCCGCATGGATTCGATTAACCGCTAGTTGGCTTATCGCGGCCGAGGGAGGTTCCTGTTGGACGGTGATTACTTTCGACAGATCGGGCGCGAGCGGGAGTGGCAAAATCCGGTCTACGTTATCCGAACGCTGCCTGAGAACCTTAAGCGTATTGATGGCGAGCCAGCCTTCGACACATGGACGGGCGGCTGGTTGGGAGTAGCCAGCAAGCAGATGGAAGACCACGCCGAATTCCACAAACAATGGTATTTGCGAGATATGCTCTAGCACCATGTTTCCAAGGGGGGATGGCTATTGACTGCAGACATTCTAAATACCATCGGTCTAACAATGGGCATGCTTGGTGTGGTCTTGATCTTCATATGGGGGCCACCACTTCCCGACTTCGAAGAAACTGTTAGTCTCGCCATCCAACCGGCTACCGTGCTCGCAGATGGGACGAAAATCTCTGACATCATAGCCGCCAATCAAAAACGAAAACGCCGTCACAAAATCATATCAAGCATAGGATTGGGGCTGATCTTCTTTGGATATGGAGCGCAACTTTGCGCTCTGTGGACGACGCACTGAGGGAGGTCTAAGATAAAATTTGATGGTCTACAAAGTCTGTCGTTGACCGCTTGTGTTGCAAGTCACTTAGTGTTCTCCTCATCTCACGAAGCGATGCTGAGGTACTGAAATGGCGCTAGGATCCAGCGAACTGGTTAGTTATGCCCAAAAATTCTGGGATGCCGAGAACAATGTTATCACCATAATATATGGCCTCACTTTTGCTGTTTATGTAATAATTGCTCAATATCCAGACGTTCGTCGCATGATAAAAGAGTACTACACCCCGTTAATGATATTCGCCTCGTCTGGGAACATATTATTAGTTGTACTTCTTGTTCGACTATGGTGGATAGAATCTTATATTTTAGTGGATGCTGGCTACAGCCCGACCATGCAATGGGCGCTCATGCATGCGTGCGTGACTCGAGTTTTACTTGTCGTTTTTAACTTTGCAATGTACGCAACTGTTTTGCGCTATGTTAAGGTGAAGCCAATTGGGGGCCAGCTTTTCGGAAAAAAACTCGGCTTGAGATCGACGAGGCAGTCTCGGGACACTAGTGGCCAATAAGTGAGTAAGCCGCAGGCTCGGATCGCGCCTCGAACGGTTGTCGAAACCGATCGCGGCGCGATCTGCTATGCCCCTACCCATGGCCTTTTCCCTCGCGCGCGTCATGCGTGATCGCGTACGCGCAATCGAAGGGATGGATATTGAGCTTGGATACGAACCAACGCACCATCCACAAAACTGCGAAAGCTCTGCCGAATCGCAATAGTAATCTGCTCTGCGCCGTGCAGCATCACTTGGCCGGAAATCTCCACCCATGCCATTATAGTTCAAATTCAGATTTTGAATATCGAAGGATGTTTTTATCCAAGAAATATGTGTCCGGGACAGCGTCAGGCGCAATGGCGTCCAGGGTTCTCCTATGCCCCCGAACATGTCTCAGCATAGGCTCTCGCACGGTACGCCATCCTTGTCGCGGTCGAGCTTCCCGCCCCAAGGGCAGTTGGCCAGATACCAGTTCGCTTCATCGCAGGAGCTGATCTGCGGGCAGGTTCGACGCGGCTGGCAGGAGTAGCTCTGCGCTACCTGGGGGCGGCCGACGATGCCGAGCGGTTGGCTGCTAGGTGGCCTAACGCCGTCTGTGTGCTCTGCCCGCCATTCCCAAGGCGCCTGGAACGTTCCGACCCGCAGACCGATCTTTGCCGCCTCGGCCTTCGCCTGCTGCTCCGCATAAGCGCCGTGGCTGTATTTGGGCCAATCCAGAGCCAAGCCATTCTCGACAAGCCAGCCGGCAACGCTCTTGCCGTCCGCGCGGTGGCAGTCGCCTACATAACGGCTGTACCTATCCCACGAAACGAAAGTGCAATGCGTGGGTCTGGAGAGTGCGAGGAACGTATCGAGGGCAGCCGCAGATTTGGTGCCGCACTGATATCGAAAGCCCTTGGCGTCGTCGCATTGCTGGGCGGATTCGGGCGCGTCGATGCCATTGAAGCGGATGCGCTGCCCGTGGATCTCGATTGTGTCGCCGTCGATAACTGAAGCCACCCCGGCGATCGGTGCCGGCGAACGTCCAATCCAGTGAGACGGGTTGAGGTCGGGTGCTCCCTGACTGTGCTGCACGACGAACTGCGTCGTGTAGGAGGCCATCGCTGCCAGCGTCACAAACACCAGCCGCTTCGGAATACCTGCCAGCAGGCGTGCACGCCGTCGCTGTGCGCCTCTGCGTTTGCGCCATTGGTCGGACCGATTGTCGTATCGGTATTTGTCCACTCCCCTCACTCCCCAAAAGGACGATGTGAGGCCGCCCGCTCAAGCCAACAGGGGCTGCGCCTGCGCTTAGGGTGTGGTCGCCTGGTTATCGTCAATTCCCCGCAGCCTTGCTCCCCGAAGCCACCCCCTTGAACAGGGACAGCGAGTTTACCTGATCCAGCAACGAACACATCTTGTTTGGGGAGTCGAAATTGAAGCCCAAGCACTTCTGATCCGCAGCACATGCCATGACACAATCGGCATATGCGCTAGGGACGTTCGAATAGGAGTCACCCACCACAACGGTGTTCTTGTAGAAAACGAGACTGGAGTATTGCAGCTTACCCGCAACCGCCTGCTTCGCTGCCATGGTGGCATCTGGATCCTTCACCAAAACAGATGCGTCCCCTTTCATGAAACATGCAGAATGCTTTTTGTCGTACGTGATAGCTGCGCAACGATTGTCGCCCTCGCATTGGGTCTGACATTGGTCGAATGATACATTCCACAGAGGCATACTCGGGAGGTCGAAGCCCATCGCGTCCCAGCCATCCTGGGCAACGAGTTTATTCGCCATCTCGGCTCTGCCAGCAGGAGCCTCATAATCACTGGCGCTGAAGGTGCCTTTGTCGAGCCATACACATTTCGATCCGAGTTCCAAAGCGGATGCGTCATTCAGCCCGACGGATGCGAGAGTCGTCGCGGGAGAAACCGGCGCTTGAGGCCTCGCCGTAGGGGAGGCCCGGTTCACCAGGTCTGCGTTTACGTCGACGCCATTGACGAGCCGGCGTGTGTAGCACCAGGCATGGTCCCAAGTCGCATCGTGTTCGTCATTGAAATGATGGCCAGAAACCAACGACCAATGCGAACCCTGCCAGTCGATTTCTCGAGTGAGGAACTTGTTGAAGTCCGCAGTTATGACATCGGGTTGTTTTGGTGCCGGCGTCGGGGTGGTGGTCTCCGGTTTAGGAGTCACGTCAGGGTCGGGCGCTTTCGTGCGCTCGGCCTTGCGGTCCTGGGGTACGGTTTCCGTTGTTGGTATCCTGTCGTCGCGCTTTTCAGTTAGCGTTGTGTCTATGCCAGGTGGAAGTTTGTGCTGTTGCCCGAAGAACAGCGCCGCCCCGAAGCCTATACCAACAGCGGCGACCGCTATCGCACCGCCCGTCATCATCCTCCTGAAGGCGTTCGCGCGGGCTATCTTGTCATACGCTGCAGCCTCAGCCTGCAGCGTCGGGATGGCCGCCTGTTTGACAACCAGATCGACAGCCCGCTCAAGAAGCGCCGTGTTATGCCGGATCAGCACTTTTGCGGCCACTCGTTGCAGAGACTTTGACGAGATCGGCGACCTCGGCCGGCAAATCCTCGTTCAGCGCCTTTCGAAGGGCATCCGGATCGTCGGTCAAAACCGGCACATAGAGGATTTCTTTCACGACCTTCTCGACGGGAACCTCAACCCGTTTCTCGACCTCCCTGTCGACAACCACTTCAAAGGGGACCTTAACGGTTCGCACTCGGCGCCAGCGCCATCGTATTAGCATTCGCCTAATCAGTCTCGACAGCCGGCTCTCAGAGCGGTCTTCGGCCTGTGCTGCAATTCTCTGCAAGCCGAGAGCCACCATGGCAGTGATCGGACCGGCCAGTCCGGCAATTACGGCGAGCGAGCCGAACCAGATGGCGGCCACCTTTCCTGCTTGCGCTTCGCTTACCTCCTCCGGCTTTTCGCCATACCAGCGAGCCGCGATGCGTCTGATCTGGTCTGTTCGGGCGAGCGGAATTCGCTTCTTTTCGAGGCCGTTCAACTGGGTCGCTATTTCGTCGCGCCGCGCTTGGTTTGCTGCCAATACCTTGTCCTGGGAGGCTTCCGCTGATTGCGCGGCAGCCAACGTGCCGCGCGCCTGATCGAGACGCTTCTCCCAATCCGCGGACGTGGCGTCCAGGGACTTTTCGAGGTCGCTTCGGCGGTTCTGGAGCACCTGCTTTTGGTCAGTAGTCATCTGAGGGCTCTCAACCCTCAAGCGGTCGAATTCCGTTCGGGCAGCCGCGATCTCTTGATCCATGGCGACGATTTGCGGTTCGTATTTCGCCTCCATCTTGGCGCGAGGATTGGCAAGTTTTCCGATCTCGTCTTCCCAGTGCTTCACGGACGCGGCATCGCCAGATTCTCGCGCGTCCTTGATCCGCTGGACGAAACTGTCCCTTTGCCTTTCAAACTCCTCAACGGCCTGTTTGACCTTGCCGTCGCGTTCGGCGATCAAGTCCGCCCGCCTCTGCTCGCTCTCGTGGACCTGTTCTCGTGCTCGGGCCGCCTGAGGCGTCAATACGGTGGCGGCCTGGAGTTCGGTGTCGACATCGGTGATGCGGTCTTGAATCTCCTTGCGCGCGTTGTCGGCAAGCGCACTCACCTCTTCGAGGTCAGCCCTCGCCTTCGCGACCTGGTCAGTCTGCCGAGCGGCCTGATCCGAGGCGGTCAGCTTCGCGCTCTCTCTATTGAGCGTGTCGATCCCATCGGCCAGTTCCTCATATTGCAGTTCTCGAAGGGTGCCGGCTCGCTCCAGGCCCAGCAAGATCGTCTCAAAAGTGATACCGGCCAAGAGCAGCAGAAACACCAGGATAAACGGCTTCCAGAACCAGGAGGCGCTGTACAAGAGGGTCGCGATAGGGATCTTCGTCAGCTCGGCAATCGAGACGATGAAAAACGGCGCGCTGGCCAGAATGAGGTCCATCGCGGTTGCGGATTGACTTGCTTCGAAGGCCTGGATGCCCAATACGAGGCCGGTGGCGAGGCCAATGATTGAAGCTATGATCTCCAGTGCCCACGCGCCACGGTATGTCCACTGGCCATAGCTGGCCAGCTTCTGGCTCATACTTGCATACATCAGGCTCCCCGCCTCCCCTATATCCCCAGTGCATCTTGGCACTGCTCACGGGTATTTGCATCAAAAATTGCCGCCCGTTTGGTTTATCTCCTTGATTTCGAGAAACATCGTTACTTTCACGCTCGGATATCGATAGAATATCTGCTGGATGACGGGCGCGAATATGCGATATCAGATCAGACAAGTGCAGGCGGTCTGGCCAAACGGCAAGTACAAAAACTATCGCCTGCACTGTTTCGCCGATGCCGCCGCGGCTGCGGTATTTCGGGACCATTTTTGCGGAGAGGTGTTCGACGCAAAGCGGGACCGGGAGAACGGCAAGATTCGTGGGGTCTGGCGCCGCGAGTATCTTCACGTCGATCTGGGCAAGCCCAGCTTCAATTCGGTCGATATTCCATCTACCGATCGCATCGATTTCGACACAGTTCGGGTGGGCATAAACTACCACTTCTAGTTACGAAGATCGCTTCGGGGCGATCGCCTGGAGGCGGGACTGCGCGTTCGCGCCAAAACCGCCGCATCTTCAGTACCTGAGCCAGAACCGAGAATATCTCGTCACCCGTTACGGCCCGGAACTCGCAGCAACGGCCTCGCAGTTAACCGGCTTTGCGGGCAACCGGTGGGCAACCGCAAAACTATTAAAAGAGCACGACAGGGTGCAGTGATGAGACCGGTACACAACACCACCGCATCGGCGGTGGTTTGTGTTATGCGAGCGCTATTATTCGCACAATAGAATTCGCTCTGTGAATATCTCACGCCCTTATCGCTGTCGTCAGCCATAATTACTATTTCATACCCGTTTATATTGTCACACTTCCTCATGGATACGGGTAAACGATTCGCCAAAACCTGGGTTTCAGCCAGTTTTTGCTTTTTAGTTTTACAATAGAAACTTTATTTTTTGCGCATTTGCGACGTTGTCGGACAGCCGACGTTCGCGGAGCGCGCGTGAATTAAGGGGTTGTTTGAAATCGGGATGAGACAAGCCTTGCCGCCAAAGCTTCCCGATTGTCGACGAAGTCGGAGAGCAGCCTTACGGCGCTTTTGTCGCCATTGGTCATTACTACATTCATCGCAAGGAGACGCATCAAAGTATTCGGATGGGCCTTGCCGTCATTGAGGTATTGCCTTTTCAAACCTTCCTCAGTTTTATCGAACAAGCCATAAAAAAAGAGCTGCATTCCTTGGATGGCCAGCCCGAGGCATGCGCTCCCGACGACATCTCGCACTCCCTGCGGCGAACCGAAGCACGCTTTTCCTAACACCGCAGCCGCATAAGCATCCGCGCGCATCTCTTCCCGCTGCTTCTCATTGAGTCCACTCTGCGTCCGGTGATAGAGTTCCGCCCAGGAGGCACTCGGCTGCAATCGATACGAAGGGGCAAGATGACCAACCTCGTGGAGTATGTACCAGACAACAAACCACGTAACTGGAACATTGGGTGCGCCGCTAACTATGGAAGGCCCAACGATCACTTCGAACTTCTTTAGGTCTTCCTCCATCAGCATAACGCACCCGCAGGCACTTTCTGTGGCGGCGCTGTCTACCGCAGAGAACTCCTCATAAACAGCTCTTACTAGGTCGGCAAAGCGAGAGCCTTGATAAATCAAGGCGGCGCATGGATCTGCGTCGGAGCAGTTTTCGTACCGAGGATCAACCTTAGTTTTGGCAAGCTCGGAGCGAAACGCTTCAAGGGCTTTGCGGGCCCCATCGAGACTTTTCTCGACGGGACTCGTTCGGTGGCGTCGGCGAAGAAGATAAACCGGAACCAGTTGTGGCCCGGGACTCGCTGCTGACTTCTCCCACGACGGTCGCAAGATGAATTGGCCGTCCAGAGCGAGGGCGGCATTTGCTGCCGTTAGGGCTTCGACAATTGAAGGCTGAAGTTCGGCCGCATCCTCCAGATCGTAGCCATCACGAGGATCAGTTGGTGCCTTAGAGCAGCTAATAAGGACCAAGCCGCAGGTGAAGATATGAGCTGCGACTCGAAGTCCTCTAAGAGCACGTGCGGGAGGTTGCATCCCTAAGACGGTTGAGCCCAGCGAACTCATTTTGTGGGTTGTCCTTTAAGTCCTGCACGACCTCTTCGATCGTATCTCGTAGCTCCTTTGAGCACGCAAGAGTATTTGAAGCTTTTGTGCTCGATTGTGCTGCCAGCAGTGTACAAACGGATGCGAGCGCCGCAAGAAATCCAAGGAGGTGGAAACGACCGGGTCGAGGTTTTTCTCCTCCCTCCGGGGAAGTTGGCTGGGGACTATCTTGAACGGCAGGTTTCGGCATTGGGAAATTAAAGCCACTCGCGACGATGGTAATCAAGGAAGTAGCAAAAAAGCTGATCCAGCTTGCAACATCACTGATCCAGCGGAAAGTGTTGTAGCTGTCATTGCTACCGTCCATTTGTGCTTGTGCCTGTTCCAGCTGGTGCTGGGCGTTTGGAGAAAAGTTGTACTCGGCAGCATGTTGGGCGTCAAAGCCGAACAGGCGCGGGAGCGTGGGCCTGGCCATCAAACCGAGCAAAGTGGCTACGATCCATGCTACCAGGATCACAAGGAAAACCCCGCCAAGGAGGCGCAGTATCATCTGGATTTTCCGCATGCCTGCCATGATTGTCGTCGCAATGACCGTCCCTAACCATGAACATCAATCCAATGGCAATATTAAGCTGGCTGCGGCTGGCTGACAATATGTCGCGATCGACTCTTCCTTCAACCGATATTGGCAATTCCAAGAAGAAGCTCCTATCAGGCGTATTCATTCGCTCCGTTCGCTGGAAAACGGCAGCGCTAAACTTTGTGGGAAAGCCATGCTCTACAAGCTCAGGTTTTAGAGATGACACCGGCGGCTGCCGGCGGTCCACTCAGTTCATTTCCTCTTTTGGCGCCTTTCAGCTACCCCAGATCAGAGGCAGCAACCTTCTTTTCCTTCTTCGCCGATTTCAGGTTGCAGAGAATACGCAATGGATCTGAGGCTGCTTTCTTCCCTGTCACCACCACCGCCACTTGCATTCTCGTCAGAAACGCAATCTCGAACCTGAAGATCGATCGTAAAAGCGTTGTGGTTGAGTTGAAAAATCCCACCGCGCCATCGCGGAGCACAAAAACTCGGACCGATGTGACCCCCCTGTAGTGAGACCGCTCGAACCGCACTTGTGCACAAACTGTTCGGGTTCATTGCAGAAGATCAAAAGCTGATCGCCGCAAACGACAATGCCCAAGGCAATACCGGATCGAGGGCGCACGAAGGGGTGAATACCTGCCGATGAGGCAGCTACGGCCCCGATATCGGCAGGTAGGTCAGACAAATCAACCAAACGCTACTGTATCCACGTCGCCAGTTCCATTTTGATGATTGGGAATTTCAACAGATGCGATGTTTGCGAGCCAGAGCGCCTTTCTGCGCGTTAGCGCAAGAAGGCGCGAGACCTCGATGAGAAATTATCACGCGTCTGTGATACGATTATATTTCATTTCTCCGCGTCGATATACTGAAGGTTGTCCGACCGATTTATAAATCCCGGACGGAGAACAGCGTGTCTCTGCAGAGCAGACCGGGCAGATATGGGCTCAAACGACCGCTCTTGATTCGCGTTACTGCGCGTTTGCGGGTCGCGTGCATTTGATTTCATGGCACCGATACTGGGCATCAGTCTGGCCGCCTCTCCTAAAACATCGAAGTATCTGCATTAAATATACACCCGCGCGCAAAAATTATCATAATTTCTATCACCAGTAGAACCCGATTTTGTCTTCTGATCGATGAACGTAACCCGCAGTCAATTTGATTCCTCTGATCTCTTATGTAATGATGCCGATCTGCCTCGAGGGGAGCGCGGTAAGATGACAGCAAGTCTTTTCGATCGCGCTCTGATGATCTTTGCGAGCGTCACCGAAAGATTCGCTCCGTGGCACAAGATACCATTTCTTGCCGCTATTGCGACGCTGGATGGCGTCCGCGCTCGCATGCGCTGGAACAACATTTACTCGCGAACTCATGACCTTTCGTTGATGCCTCCACAGAATGTCGACGTTCAGTCGACGCGCATGGCGAACGGCAGCTTCAATGATCTTGGTGAGCCGGCCATGGGAATGGCAGGCACTCGGTTCGGACGCAATTTCCCCATCAACGAGACGTTCGGCGCCGAAGGCAAGGCACTGACGAAACCCAGTCCGCGCGAGATCAGCAAGCAGCTGCTTGCGCGCGGGGAATTCGTTCCCGTGCCGCATCTCAACGTGCTTGTGTCGGGCTGGCTGCAGTTCATGGTGCATGACTGGCTGAGCCATGGGCCAAATCTGCGCGAGGATCCGTACCGGATTCCGCTCGAAAATGGTGACGACTGGTACGAAGATCCGATGACTATCCTGCGATCATCGCCCGATCCGGCGGGACCGCAGGACCAAGGCCGGCCGACCGCGTTCGCCAACACCGAAACGCATTGGTGGGATGGATCACAGATCTATGGCTCGACGATCGAGCGACAGATGTTGGTCCGAACCAATCCGGCGACCGGCACGGTGTGCCCCGATGGCAAGCTGGGGCTGAGCGCGACCGGAAACCTTCCGATCATGGCGCCTGACAGGGACATCGGCGATGCCGAGGGGGGACGCTTCGACAAACAGGAACTGGCCGGCGTCACCGGCAACTGGTGGATCGGTCTTTCGGTCTTCCAGACGCTCTTTGCCCGCGAGCACAACGCGATCGTCGACAGGCTCAAGATCGATCATCCCGAAAGGGATGGCGAATGGCTCTTCCAGAAAGCCCGACTTGTCAATGCGGCGCTAATGGCGAAGATCCACACCACCGAATGGACGCCGGCACTTATGAACTCGCCGACCGGGCGGTTCGTCATGCGGACCAACTGGTGGGGGATGACTGGCGAGCACTTCACCAGGGCGTTCGGCCGGCTGAGCGATAATGAAGCGATCTCGGGGATCATGGGCTCGCCCACCGACCACCATGCGGCTCCCTATGCGATGACGGAGGAATTCGTCGCCTGCTACCGCATGCACTCGTTGATCCCGGATGCGTTCGTGTTCCGCGCGGCCAAGGACGACAGGGTCATCTTCAGCACCGATATGCTCGGCGTGTCGCATGGCAAGACTTCGGGCGTGTATGCCGAGGCGAGCTTCGACGACATTGTCTACTCGCTGGCCACGAGCCATCCGGGCGCGCTCGTGCTACACAATTTTCCCAACGCTCTGCGCAATCTCCCGATCAATCCCGAGAAAGGGATATTCAGCGACCTCGCCGCCATCGACATCCTGCGCGACCGCGAACGGGGCGTGCCCCGTTACTGCGCGTTCAGGCGGATGCTAGGCATGAAAGTCCCCGCATCGTTCGACGAACTGACCGACAACAAGGAATGGGCCAGCCAGGTCGCGACGATCTATGAGCGGGTCGAGGATGTCGATCTGCTGGTTGGAACGCTTTGCGAAAGCAATGGCGGTACGCCAACCGGTTTTGGCTTTTCAGATACGGTGTTCCGCATCTTCATCCTTATGGCGTCACGCCGGCTGAAGAGCGACCGTTTCTATACGCGCGACTTCACTCCCGACGTCTATACGCCGGAGGGCTTTGCTTGGGTCGCCAGCAACGACCTTCGCTCGGTGATGATGCGTCATTGCCCGGCGCTGACGCCCCGCTTCGCGGATGTGCGCAACCTCTATTTCCCATGGGCGACAGGATGAGCAGGATTGCAATCCCCGGGCTGGTCGACGTGCTGCCGGTCGATGATGCAGCGGCGATCGCCGCGATCGCCAGCGACCGCCGGTTTGACCGTCAGTATGTGCGACGCGGACCCATGCTCAACCGCATCATCCTCGGCCGCGTTCGTTCGATCCTGACGCTCGCCGGCGCACCATTGCCGCCGGTTGCCGAGCACGGGCCAGTGCGGCCTGCCTCATCCCAGAGCGCAACGCAGGCGCGGCTCGATGCACTGGCAACTGGAGGCCTTGCGGGACCAGATATTGATGCGCTGGCGGCCTATGTGCGGGGCGAAGGCGGGGCCAGGTGTGGCGGCAAACTCGCGCAGCAGGCGGTCGGGCGGTTGTTCGATCCGAATTACCGCGCCGATGATGAAAGCTGGTCGGCGGCACTGATATTGCGCGATGCACCGAGCAGCTTCAATCCGGTCAAGCGGTTGATCTGGGCGCTGACCGGACGGATCGCCAAGGCCCGCGCGCTGCTTGCTGAGAAGGTCAATCAGGATCCGACTGGGCTGCACGGCACGGGCGTGGCGATCCACAACCTCGCAGAAGCGTTTTCGCGCATGCGCACACTTTACTCTGATCCGGCGGCACGCGACCAGAATTCGCCTGCTGCCGCGGTCGCCGCGTCGATAGTCGCACCCAAGCAGGTGCTACGCCAGCCGAACGTTGCGGGTACGTGTCCGGCCGGGCCGTTCACGAAAGATACGCTGGTTCTGCTGCAACTCGAGAGGGCCAATGTCCGCACGCCGGGGTATGACATGGCCTTCATGGCGGGAAGCTGGAGCGCGTGCCCGGCGCAGGGCTGGGTCCCTGCCCTGATGGCAACGGTATGGCGCCGCGCGATCGAGGGCACAGCGGCATGACCGACCGACAAATGTTCTCGCCGCTCGAGTTCCGCAATCTGACGGTCAAGAACCGGATTTTCCGGTCGAGCATCTCGGGCCGGTTCGATCAGGAAGACGGCGCCCCGACGCAGACCCGGATCAACTGGGAATCGAAGTTCGCCGCTGGCGGCGTCGGTGCGATCATCTCCTCCTACGTGCCGGTGCTGATCGAGGGGCGGATCATCGCGGGCTATGGGACGATCCACCGCGATGACTTCATCCCCAACTGGGCGAAGCTCGGCGAGTCGGTGCACAGCCACGGTGCGAAATTCATTATCCAACTCAGCCATTCAGGGCGGCAACTCGATTTGCCAGGCATCCATAATCAGAATCGGGTCGCGCTCAGTTCGACCAGCCAACGCGAGCCGATCAACGGCGTTCCCTGCCGCGCGATGGGTAAGGCCGAAATCGGTCACACGGTGGAGGCCTTCGCCAGTGCGGCGTGGCGGGCGCGCGAAGCCGGTCTTGACGGCGTTGAGCTTCATTCGGCGAATGGCTACCTGTTTTCGCAGTTTCTCAGTTCCGGGATCAATGACCGCACTGACGAATATGGAGGCAGCCTGGAAAATCGCGCGCGATTCCTCCTGGAAGTGATCGGCGCGATCCGGGCGCGCGTCGGCTCCGGCTTTCATCTGCAGGTCAAGCTCGGCGGCGTGGACAACAACAATGTGATGCCGTGGGAGAAGAAGGGCAACACGCTGGCGGATTGTGTCCAGATCGCTAGATGGTGCGAGGCGGCGGGCGTCGATGGCATTCACGTATCGAGCGGGTCGAGCTTCCCGCATCCGCTCAACCCGCCAGGCGATTTCCCGCTCGACGTGTTGGCTAAGACGTATGATACAATGATCACCTCCGGCGATTTCGGCATGCGTAATTTCGTGCTGTTTCGCTACAGGCTGTTGCGCCCGATCTTCCACTGGCTCTGGTTCCGGATGAAAAAGGGCCTGCCGGTCGAGGGCATCAATCTCGAGGCGGCGCGCGCGGTGAAGGCCGCGGTCAAGATTCCGGTGATCGTCACCGGCGGCTTCCAGACCGCCTCGCTGATCGAGAAGGCCATCGGCGACCAGGTGTGCGATGGCGTGACGATCGCCCGGTCGCTGATCGCCAACAACGACCTCGTCAAAATCTGGGAGAGCGGCAAGGATCGGCCCGACCGGCCCTGCACCTATTGCAACAAGTGCCTGGTCAACGCGCCGAAGAACCCGCTCGGCTGCTACGAGATTTCCCGATACGACAATGACTACGATCGCATGGTCGAGACGATCATGTCGATCTACTCCACCCACCCGGATCTAAAGGTGTCGGCAGGCGAGGGATTGGTGACGCAATGACCAACGAGACGCTTCATCGCGGGTTCATGACAGAGGCCGCGCGGTCCGCGAAGGCTTGGTACCGGACGGCGCTGGGCGCGGTCTTGCTGATTGAGGCCGCAGGTGCCATTGCGCTGCTAGTGTCACCGCTCGGCGTTTCGAGGTTGTTGGCGCTCGGAGATGATGTCGGCACGGTTTGGCCGCGTGTTGCAGGCCTGCTGCTTTTACTGCTCGTCGTCTACATGCTGCTTGGCCGGACGATGCCGGCGGCGGCCAAGATGTCCAACATCCTCGGCTTCGTGGCGCGCGCGCTGCTCGGTATTTTGCTGATCGCGCTGTGCGGGCGCTTTGCTATCGTCGGTGCGGTCTGGTTGGTCGCTGCGATCGTGCTGGCCTTCTTCTATTTCAGATATTTCCAAGCCGAAGTGATGAACCGCCCCTGACATAGACAGCAATTGGGAGGGCCCTACAAATGGCAGTTGGTTCCGCCGCGCAGGGCTCGTCCAAGAGGCCCCTGTGGATCGCGCTCGGCATTGTCGTGCTGTTTGGGCTGATCGCCTATTCCCTGTTCAGACAGGCGTCCGCAGTCGACAGGCCAGTGCCCTATACGAACGATGCGGACTACTTCAAGTACGGCTCGATCAGCAGCGATGTCCACGGCATCCCATACTGGATCTGGGTGACGATGCCGGAGGTTTGCCGTGGCGATCTGCCTGGCGGCTATGCCTCGCTGGGGGTGATCCAGGAACCCGGCAAACCGACGCCGATCGGCTTTTCGATACGCAAGGTTGGCTTCGTGGATCAGGTCGGGCCTAATTGCGGGCTGTGCCATACGGCGTCCGTGCGCTCGACACCACAATCGACGCCGGTCGTCTATCTCGGCGCGCCGGCGCAGCAGCTCAATTTGATGGGCTATTTCGGATTCCTGTTCTCTTGCGGAAGCAGCCCTTCGTTCACAACCGAGAACGTTGTGGCAGCGATCGAACAGCACAAGCCGCTGAGTTTCCTGGAGCGGCAGATCTATTCGATTGCCGTGCCGCGGGTGAAGAAGGCGCTGATTGAAGGCAGCGTCCAGTTTGCCTCGATCACGGTCGGTCGTCCGCCCTGGGGGCCGGGCCGCGTCGATACTTTCAACCCCTACAAGGTTCTCGTCTTCCACGACGACATGTCGAAGGACAAGAGCATTGGCACCGCAGACTTCATGTCGATCTGGAACCAACAGTCGCGCGAGGGAATGTGGCTGCACTGGGATGGCAACAACGATTCGCTGGACGAGCGCAACCTCTCGGCCTCGATCGGCGCGGGGGCAACCCCGAAGACGCTCAGCGATTCGGCCAACATGGCCGGGATCACTCGGATCAAGAACTGGATCACGACGCTGCCGCCGCCGCGCTATCCGTTCCCCATCGACGGCGCCAAGGCGGATGCCGGCGCGCGGATCTACGAGGCGCAATGTGCCTCCTGCCATGAGGAAGGCCACAAGGGTTACGGTGCGGTGATCCCCCTGGCATACCTCAAGACCGATCCCGAGCGGCAGCTCGCCTTCGACGAGGCGATGGCGGCCAAGATGAACACGATCGGCGAAGGCCAGCCATGGGCATTCCATCGCTTCCATTCGACCGATGGCTATGCCAGCCATCCCCTTGACGGCATTTGGCTGCGCGCTCCCTACCTCCACAACGGTTCCGTGCCGACTCTGGCAGAATTGCTGGCGCCTCCGGCGGAACGACGTAGCACCTTCTACCGGGGCAACGACGTCTATGATCCGCTTCGGGTTGGCTTCATCTCGGATGTCGCTGGGACCGGGTCACGACATTTCTACCTGTTCGACACGCATGATCGTGGCAACGGCAACGGGGGGCATCTTTACGGGACCGATTTGTCGCCGGCCGACAAGGACGCTCTGCTTGAATATCTGAAGACCGAATAAGGAGCGATGCCATGCTCGACACGCGGGTTCTGTTTCGGATCGTCGTCTGGCTGGGCGTGATCGCCAACTGGTCGTTCGGGCTCTGGGTCCTGTTCGGCGATGGTAACAATCTACTGGCCATGCTGCGGCTCGGCCGCCAGGACAGCATGTTGTGGCTGTACAACTATTCGATCCTGTTGATGATCCTCAGCCTGTTCTATATTCCGGCGGCTCGCGATCCGTTCCGTTATCGCGCCAATGCCTGGCTCCTGGTGGTGGGAAGACTGGTGCCGGCTACCACATTCCTTCTCGGTGTCGCGCTCGGCTACATGCCGAACGGGTTCTTGACGCTGTTCATTGCGGATGGCGCGTTCGGCCTGATCGAACTGTTCCTGCTGCTCCAGATCTTTCGCGATGGCCCCCGCCCACGCGACTATGGCTACCGGCAATGAGGCGCTCGCAAAGCTTCGTCCGTTGGGCGGCGTGGTTGTGCGCCGCACTGGTCGTTGCTGCCCCGCTCGCCTATCAATGGCTTTTTCCGGTGCCGACGCACTACGCGTCAGATGTCGAACATTTCAAGTATGGCTCTATTGGCGTCGAAGCAGCGCAGGGCGTGCCCTATGAAGTCTGGCGCACGCTGCCGGGTCTGTGTCTTCCGCTTTCCGAGCGCGCGGGGGGCTACAGCAAATTCGGTTTCCAGTGGGAACTGGGCCACGACACGCCAGTCGGCATGCCGGTGGAGACCGCGCTGGTGCCGCGAATCGGCGTCAACTGCGCGATGTGTCACGTCGGCCGGATCGAGGGACCCGATGGCGTGTCGCAGCTGGTCGTTGGCGCCCCCAACACCAGTCTGAACTTGCAGGCCTATCTGCGCTTCTTGTTCTCGTGCGTCGGAAGCGACAGATTCACTGCCGATGCGGTGCTGGCGGAAAATGCCCGGCTGGGTGACGGGCTGAACGCCGTCCAGCGGCTCTTCTACCGCAGTCTGATCATCCCGCAGATGAAGACCGCGATCGCCACACAAGCGCGCGAGATGGCGTTTATGGATAGTCAACCTGACTGGGGGCCCGGCCGCGCACCAGGATTCCAACCGGCAAAGATCCAGGTGCTCGGGATGCCATTCGACGGCACGCTGGATATTGTCGACATCCCTTCGCTGTGGGCGATGGAATCGCACGACGGGAAGGGTCTCCACTGGGACGGCGCGAACACGTCATTGCATGAGGTGTTTCTAAGTTCCGGCATCGGCAACGGCGCCAGCGCCAGCACGATTGACCTGCCCAGTCTTGCGCGGAACGAGGCATGGGCGCGAAAGGTCCCCCCGCCGGCCTATCCATGGCCGATCGACAAGGCACAGGCCCAAGTGGGCAAGGCGATCTATGCAGCCTATTGCGCGTCGTGCCACGACACCGGTGGCAATCGTGCGGGGCAGGTGATTCCGTTGCGAATGGTTGGCACGGATCGCAATCGCGTTGATGCCTTCACGCCGGAAACCGCGCAAGGTTTCGATGACCTTCCGGATTATTCGTGGCGTTATACGGGATTTCGCAAGACCGGAGGCTACGTCGCCGTTCCGCTCGACGGGATCTGGGCTCGCGCGCCCTATCTTCACAACGGCTCGGTACCCACGCTTGCCGCACTGTTGACCCCGCCCTCTAGCCGTCCGGCGCACTTCCTGAGAGGATCGCCACGCTACGATCCGGTAGATGTCGGTTTCGCAGGCAATACTGGCGCGGAATTCGATACCAGCCAGCCGGGCAATGCGGCCACCGGGCACGACTGGGGAACCGACCTTTCGGAGCCGGAGAAACGTCAGTTGATTGAATATCTTAAGACACTCTGACCAAAGTCGATACCGTGCCGATCGAAGTCGATGGTATCTTGTCAAAGTGCTGTCCGAGCGCAAATCCGGTCGCGTTTATTGCTTTATCAGGTTTTGAGCGTCGTTATATCTTCGACCCCCAAGTCGATCATCAAGGTGTGCGGGCGCGGCCTGCTTTCTTTACAGTGTCGCCCCAGCCCAGCTATTGCCATGAAGAGTGCCGCAGCTTGATGCAAAATGATTCGAGCCGGCTTTCAAAATGTCGTCGCCGCGGCCTCATTTCTAGCACAAAGGGTCTTTGCGAATGCTAAAATCAATTGTACTTAAATGAGCTCGACTTGGAGGAAGATATGACAGCCTTTCGGAGAAATTGGGAGGTCGTTCTACTTTGGCTTCGGGTATTATGGGTTTGCCGAATAGCCGCCCTCAGCATGGGGTTGGGCTTTCTACTTTTCCTGTGGGCAGAGCCCGCCCATGACTTGTTCATGGAGGCGGGCTCAAACAGTCGTTACTGGTTCGTTTTTTTCTTGTTCGTCTTCGCCTGGGCGCTAATCGTTCACTATGCGAGCCGTAAAGTTGTTCAGCAGCAGGCCTGGGCGGCGCAAGGACAGGTGCCGCTTTCTCCGACCGCTTTGGCGGCGCTCAGAACCAAATACGCGCTTCCGGCAACCGTCATACCGCGCCTGCTTGGCTTTGCCTGCTTTGCGGCGGTTGGCGTCGGCATCTGGCGAGCGCGGAGCGACCTTGGGGCAGTATCGCAGGCGATGGGCGGCTCCTTTCACGATCCTGTGGCCAAGCTGTTGCCATGGCTCTGCTTGGTGGCGACGATCTATCTTGGCTATGTTGTCGCGCGCCGCGGCTTCGTTGGCGGCACCGGTGGGTCATGGAAGGTCTTTCTGTACCATTCCGCTACCGGCAAGAACGCATCGCTGCTGACCGAGGCCAAGCTTCTCTGGTTTGCCGATCTCCTCACGAGCCGCGGACGGCAAAGACGGGGGCCCGGCAAGTTGCATTGGGACTATCTTGCCCTGGCTTTGTTGGCGGCCCAGATCCTTGGCTGGCTTCTTATCCTCTTTTTCCCACTGCCTTTCGCTTCAGCCTTTCCGCGCGCCCTGTTTGTGGTGCTTATGTTGGCTGCGCCGGTATCCCTTTTGGCTTTCCTGTCAGCCGCCTCGCACCAAACCCGTTTCCCGGTTCCGAGCGCGATAATCGCCATTTGTCTCGTGCTGACCGGTCTCACCTCGTCTTTTCATGACATTAGATTACTGTCCGCCGACGTTGGCGTCGTCGATCAAAGGCAGGACTTGAAGAGCGCCCTGTATGGCTGGGCGGCACTCAACTGCCCGTCCACACCATTGGAGCTCTGTCACGAAACACCAATTATCGTCGCGACGGCCGGAGGGGCGAGCAGGGCAGCCTTTTTCACCGCGACAGTGGTTGGCGATCTTCTGGACAATACCCCGAAATTCGGCCAGCGCCTGTTCGCGTTCTCCGGCGTATCGGGCGGGTCGGTTGGTGCCGTCATGATAAGGGCTGCTCTTGTGCAAGCATCCTCGGCTTCGACGACGCCCTGCAACAAAAAGAACGAGAACGACTGGCTGTGGTTCAGGCACCAGGCGCCTCCCAACAACTGGCGCGAATGCCTGCAGTCGCTGACTGCAGGTGATTTTCTCTCGCCTGCCTTCATCGGCTTGGCGTTTCGGGATCTCTTCGGCTTTCTCCCACTGCCGACCTTCGATGACCGTGCGGCTCTTCTCGAGAAGGCCATAGAAGCCCGTTACGACCTGGTGGTCGGAGGGGATGGACCAGCTCCAGACAGTGGCGACCATCCGCTCGGCACCGAAAAACCCAGTCCCCTTGAAAATCCCCTGGGGCGACTCAAGGAGGCGACAGGATGGCAGCCGCTTCTGTTCCTCAATGCCACTTCAGCGGCGACTGGACGCAGGGTTATCGCCGCAGACATTCTGCCAGTCTTCCAAAACGGCAATCAGGCCTTTCGCCTGTTTCCCGAGGCGTTCGACTTGTTCGATATGCTCCGCGTTGCCGACAATGCGCACTGCCGAGACGCCGTGGCTGTTTCGGGACAGAATTCGCAGGCAAAGTGCTACAAGCAGGTTCGGCTCTCCACTGCCGGCGTCGCAAGCGCCCGGTTTCCTGTAATTTCGCCGCAGGCCATCGTGCGTGGCGATTCCGGTACGGTCGATGGCCTGGTTGATGGCGGCTATTTTGAGAATGACGGATTGACGACGGCACGCGAGTTGGCAGAAGCGATCCACACCGTCGCGGGCAATCTCCAACCGATCATCATCGAGATAACCAACGCCCCTGTCCCGGACGAGGACGAGCAATCTTGTAACCCGAGCCCCGTGCGCAATCTTCCGGCGAGCGAGGTTCAGGCCGTTGCCTTAGGGGATGTCATTGCGCTAGACGACGGCACGTCAAATTCCGATCAAAAACCGGCGTACAGAACCCTGGCGGCAGAACCAGGGCATGGCAAAGACGGTCAACTTTGCAATCCGAAGGCGAAAATAACGTGGCACGACGCTTTGACCGGCCCTTTCAAGGCCTTGGAGGGCACGCTTGGCGGTCATGCGGCCGAAGCGTATCTTGCGGCCGAAAACGATGCGCAGCTGCACATCTTGAGCTTCTTCAGGTTCCAAGTCTTTCATAGCTTACCCATGCTGGACGACAGCGAGGCCAGTCTTGGGGATAAATTGCCTGGGACAGAGACGTGTTCGCTGGCCGGGCCGTCCCGGCCTGCCGGCAAGCAGAGGGTAGATGACCTATCAATGAGCTGGTGGCTGTCTGACGCGGTACAAGCTTATCTCGACCGCCAACTCTGCCAGAACGGCAATCAACGACAGTATCGTGCCTTGCAGGCGTGTTTGGCCGCCACGGATTCGCCTAGCCGCGACGAGACCTGCTTACGTTCGTCGAGCGTCGTAGCCCTGTCACATGATTCGAGAACCGAGACCCAGTAGTATCATCTACGCCGAGTCATCGTCAGGAAAGAGACTACCAGGAAAGCTGGGTCTATAGGTCCATCGTGACTACGCGGTTGTTCGAGAAATCGCTCCAACCAATAAGGCCAGCATGAAATCCGGCGTTGTCACCTGATCGGTCCCTTCGATCTACCGGTGATATCGCCCGTATCCGGGAGAGCCGTCTCAGTGTTGGAGATCAACCGTTCGAAACGGCCATCCCATCGGTGCGGCGCCGGCGAACTACAAGATCGACGAGGTCAGCTTCGAAATTGGCAAGATCGAAAACCATATTGACTCCTCGATGACCAAGCCGGATGCCGGCTGGCCGGTCGGCACCTACCGGGTGCAGATCGCGGTTGACGGCACGCTGAAGGAAACGGTCGACTTTTCCTTGAAGTGACCGGGGCGTGTCAGGCGACCCCTGCCTCAATCTCTTTCATCAGCGCACGCAATTCAGCTGGCACAAGACAGAAAGTTCGAAAAGCTTCCAAGAACCCCAGGGGAATTGGAGGCCGCATCGGACATCGCGGCCCCAGGGATATCGCAGCGAACATCCGCGAAGACGCGGCCAGTTATCGACGGCACAAGAGCGTCCAAAAAGGACTGTCGACGGCCCTGTAGTGAGAACGAAAAAAGAAGAGAAGCAGAACTTTCGTGTGCGATTTTTGCACACAGTCTCCAACAACTATTTGATATTACTTACTTATCCGTCCAGTCCATCATGGGTGCAATGGCTATGCTATGTGATTGGTATTGCTTCATTTTTATAATAGCTCAACTGGCTAGCTCACACCGAGCGCACACGAGAGACAGTCCTTCGGCGCGACCATACGCGACTCTAGGCAACAGATGCTGAACGGCAGACCGGCCTCGGCGAGCCGCTCATTTCTCGGAACCTTCGGCGAACCAACCGACCCTCATATCGACGACATGAGCGACGTAGGCAAGTCCCCTCGCCGCTCCAAGGCCGCCGCCCTCGTTTCGACGGAGCGTAAAATGGGCCGGTACAATCGGCCCATTTTCAATCAATCCTCATCAACGGATTCCTCCTCAACGGCTTCCGGGATCGCATCCGGCAGCTTTTGCGGTCCAACCCGGTCGGCAACGAGCATCGAGAGCATCATCTCGACAAGGCCATTGGCGGCCCCCTTCTCGCCACCGGTAGCGCCGATCTGGATCTGCGGCACGATCGGCAGCCTGCCATTCTCGATCGCCTCGGCGAAGCGCATGAGAACCTGCGCGTTGAGCTGATAGTCCGGGCCGCCGAAGGCCGCCACCTTCTTCTCGGTGGCCTCGGCCTCCGCCAGACCGATGGCGCGCACCCTCTCGGCATCTGCAAAACCGGTCGCCTTGATGCGTTCGGCATCGGCAAGCGCGATAGCCTTGATCATGTCGGCCTCGCCCTGGCCGCCGAGACGCACCTTCTCGGCCTCTGCCTTGGCCGTGACCTGGATGGTTTCCGCCTGCTGGCGGGTGCGGGCGAGTTGCGCCTTGCCCTCGTTCTCGCTGATCTCGATGGTAAGGGCCGACGTCGTGATCTTGGCTTGCTGTTCAGCGAGCGCCTCCTTTTCACGCAATGTGCGTTCCTGAATGGCCGCCTTCTCTTGCAATTTATAAGTCTCGACTTTTTCGACTGCGATCTGGCGCTCGCGCAGCTGGACCAGGATCTGCTCTATGCCGTTCTGGCCATCGGCGGCACGGGGCGTACCAATCAACACTTCCTGCAGCTCGAGGCTGTAGGAATTGAATTTTTCGCGCATCTCCTCGCCCGATTTGCGCTGGATATCGCTACGCTCCTGCAAAAGCTGGATCAGCGTCTTTGTCTGGGCGATGTTCTTGAAGTAAGCGGAAACCATCGGGTCGAGCGTTTGTTCGACCAGCCGCTTAATGTCACCGAAACGCTGCACCACGAGCGGCGCCTTCATATAGTCGATATGCACGACGACGGAGAGCGGCAGCACCGGCTCGAACGCATCCTTGGTGATCAACGACACTTCAGACAGGTTCTCGTCCAGCCGGTGTTCGCCAAATTGCTCCTTCGTCCATTTGAGCACGAAGTTGGTGGTCGGCACGATGATGATTTTGCCGGCAAAGGTATTGAACGCATACTTGCCTGGCAGCAGTGGCGCTGACCAGACACCGCGTGCGCCGATTTCGACCAGCTCGCCGTGACGGTATGCCTGCCCGGATATATCCGTGCCATGGCGGCCGTTATAGGAGACGACGACACCCACCGTGCCAACGTCGATGATCGTCTTGTTGACCAGTTCGACGGTCGCGAAAATGCGGTTGAGGAAGTAGCTACCGTCGGCCAGCACCTGCAGCTGCCGGCCACGGTAGCCACCGGCATTGAGAAACTTCTCCGGGTCCTGAAAATTGTTGTGGAAGTTCGGGTCGGTCGGATCGTTGGCGACGGTCGGTGCGATGATCTCGCCGTCCGGCAGGGCCGGACCGTCATGGATGGTGACGATGCCGATCATGTCCTCGGCATTATGGATGACGACCGGCTCAAAGCCGCCCCGCTCCGAGATCATGCTGGACATATTGGCAAAAAGACTTTGTTCCGACGAGCTCAGATTGATGGCATAGATCGACTGGGCGGTCAGCACGACGAATTGTGCAAGATTGATGGCGTAGGTGCCTTCACGCAAGATCTTGCGCTGCGGTCCCTTCTGTCCGCTTTTTTCGAGAAAGCCGCGCACATCCTGGAAATCATCTGCTTCGGTGTTGGAAGCCAGTGTCTGCGTCGGCGGCAGCGGCTTGCCATCACGGGCGAAGACATAGCCGATCTGACCCTGCGGGATGGTGACGAGATTGGCGCGATGCATCGAATATTGGAACGGCATGAAGAAATGCAGGCCGCCGCGCACGACTTCCGGCTGGTAGCCTGCCTCACGGTTGAGCGCGATGAAGCCATTGCTGACGGAGCCGCGGAAGCTCCATAGTTTTTCCAGGACGCCGAGCCTGTCGTTTGGGATGTAGCGGACCACGCCGCTCCACCAAAACAGGATTGCCAGCACGATGACCAGCACGGCCGCCTCGATCGCCGTCCATTCCATCGGGCCGAGATATTGTAGGGCTTCCATCTCTTCTCTCCTGTGGGGCACGCGGGTTCGTCCACCCGACGGCCACCGGGTTGGTGTTGATTGATGAAGCGGGGAGCTTGCGCACCGGCACGCTCGACGCACCAAGGGCGTGTCGAACGTTTGGGCTGCTCATTGTGTGGAAAACGACCGCGCGTCCCGAGTCCCCAGTGAGGGGAAGCGTGGCCGTGAGCTATCTCACATCGGTGTTGCCTTGATAGACATAACGGCAGATGACGTAGGGATCGCGCCAACAGGTTTAAAGATATTCCGCACGGAAATCGTATAAGTATTTTCCAATCAAAGGCGAGGACACAACTCGACGAAGGCTGGACTGATCCCAAAACGTCCGCTGGTTGCGGCCTGCACGTCGGAGGCGTTTGTCGGCCTCATGAAGTATAGTCTGCCAGATTCCTCAGTCACGATTCCCTCCTTCAAAGCGCCGCGAAACGCACGCGTGGAAAATTTTCAAGCGCCGAACACGAAAATTGCAACTATGCCAACAGCCAAAAAGACCGAAGAAATCCATGCAACTGTCTTATATGGCCTGATAACTTTATTTCGTTCCCGTATAAACTCATGTGTAATTTCTTTACTTTCCCAATCTATACGAACTTTTCCCGCTCCATCATTGTGTGCGAACAATCCATACCCTTTGTGTTTCTTCACGAGCAAATGGTCCCTGGTGTTTAACACCATCATGGACACCCCCCATGAAATCATCGGCACCAGGAAAATCAGGGCCTTGACCGCGGTCACCGACACGCCTCCCTCGCGGCTAGATCATTCCAGCGGCTAGCTTCCTCGCAAAGGTCAAAGCCAGCCCTTTCATCTGCAAGGTAAGCTTGCTGCATGCCCGCAAGACACCCAGTGACGTTACGCCGGACTGGGGGTTTTGCTCTACCTCCAGGCCCGTCAACGGTCTGATGAAACGACTTTTTCGGCCCGGATGCGCGAGCAGCGACGACCCAGTAGAGAACCAGGCTTGCCGGCCGCCGAACCATCAGAAGAGGCAATCGATAGAGCGCTGGCCGGCCAACCCTTAGGTCGAGCCCTGCCCCCTTCTGCAGGCGCGCACGAAATCGATAATGCCAAGCGTAGTGCCCGACACCATGAAACTCTCCGCCGCTCTTCTGGGATTGCTGCAATTGCCGCCGCCCTGCAATAAAATCGGTAACATATCCGTGATCACCTGTTAAGGACCTGCGAAGAAACAGACCAAGAAAACCTTTGCTCTATTCATAAGGATGATCTAATTTACACTTTGATGTATTGTACAAGTATGAGTGTGGCTTATTTCCCAAGCTGAGGAATCAGCTAGTTCCGAAAGGCGCCAAGTATTTAAGGAGCTGCCGTCATGAACGATCCGAACGCGGGAAAGCCCGCCTACGACCCGCAGCAGCTGGAGCCCATGCTGATAGCGCGACAGCATGCGGGCGATATCGACGGCATGGTCGCGCTGTTCGAGGCGGATGCGGTGATCGACTGCGGCGACGGACGTTTTCTGCGCGGCCGCGAAGCCATTCGTGACTACTATGCCGAGATTGTCGCGTCTGGACGGAAGTTTGCCGTGGGAGAACAGCGCCCTGCCCTGATTTGCGGCGGCCTCGCGCTCACCTCGACCCGGCTTCCCGACGGCGACGTCACCAGCGAGGTTGCCCGGCGGCAAAGCGACGGCTCCTGGCTTTGGGTGATCGACCGCTATTCCGTCGCTTGGGATTGAGCCTTTGGACCGAACCAACCGTCTGCGTCGTCCGGAAAACCGGCCGCCGACGTCCCGCAGACACATCAAAAACGCTGCGGCCGTGATGGCCGCAGTCGTTGCGTTCAGCAATCCGGGTGCGGCTACCGCCGCAGCGCGTATACGCTCGCCATGGTTTCGCCGTGGACGGGCAGCGCCATGTCGTCGTCCAGAAGCCGCGTGATCCGGGCAAAGCCGGTGAATGCCTTCCTGGCCTCTTCCGCCGACATTTGTCCCGACATGGCCGCCGAGCAGCAATTCAGCGCGCACTGATACACTGGCCCACGTCGTCCCGTCGGCCATTTACGCAAGAAAACCATCGCCTCGGCGACACTATCCACTTCTTCTACAGGGTGTCCCTGCCCGCGCGAGATCCGCACGGGCGAAAAGAAATGCAGGTAGTCCATCGTTTCCTCCCGGTCGATCGCGATGCCGCCCGATCGAACCTTGTGAAACGCACGGTCAGGCAGTTGGTTCCACCCAGAAAACAGATCTTTGAAAATTCTTTTGGCCGCCGGCTAAACCGTCGGGAAATGGCAAGCCACTTTGCGGCCGGGTCGATACTCCCTCAGCTCCGGCCGCTCGGTGCGGCAGCGCTCGACCGCGATCGGGCATCTCGGATGGAAACGGCAGCCGGATGGCGGCTTGAGCGGGCTCGGCACATCACCGGTGAGGATGATGCGCTTGCGCGTCCCGCTGGGCGTCGTCTCGACGACCGGAACCGCCGAGATCAGCGCCTGGCTGTAAGGATGGGCCGGGGCGGCAAACACCTCTTCCGCCGGCCCTTCCTCGACGATCGAGCCGAGATACATGACCGCGATGCGGGTCGACACCTGACGCACCACGGACAGGTCGTGGGCGATGAAGATGTAGGTGAGGTTGAGCTTCTCCTGCAGGTCGGCGAGCAGGTTGACGATCTGCGCCTGTACCGACACGTCGAGCGCGGAGACCGGTTCATCCAGCACGACCAGATCGGGATTGAGCGCGATGGCGCGCGCAATGCCGACGCGCTGGCGCTGGCCGCCGGAGAATTCATGGGGATAACGCATGACATGGTCGGGCAGCAGTCCGACGAGCTCGAACAGTTCGGCAACGCGCGCGGCGATCTCGCGAGAGGAAAGCTTGCCGTGGATGCGCAACGGCTCGGCCACCAGGTCGCCAACGCGCCGGCGCGGATTGAGCGAGGCAGACGGGTCCTGGAAGACCATTTGCAGGCGCCGCCGCAGCGGCCTCAGTTCGGACAGCGACTTCGAGGTGATGTCTTCGCCTTCGAACAGCAGCTCCCCATCTGTGATCTCGTAGAGCCTCACCAGGCAGCGCGCCAGCGTGGACTTGCCGCATCCGGATTCGCCGACCAGCCCGACCGTCTCGCCGCGCCGCACGGTGAGCGAGACATTGTCGACCGCGTGCACGGTTCGCTTGCCTTCGGCGGAAAAGCGAGAGCCGATCGAAAAACGCTTCCCCAGGCAACGCGTTTCGAGGATCGGGCTGTCGGTCATCGGTCCGCTCATATCTGCGCCACCCGGAAGCACGCCGCGGCGTGAGTGCCTATGCCGAGGTCGGGCTTGCCGGCCGCGCAGGGTTCGTAGTGAACCGGACAGCGCGGACCGAAGGCACAGCCTTGTGGCAAGCGCAGCAGCGACGGCGGCGAGCCGGGAATGGCCGGCAGGCGGCGCGGCTTTTCGCCGGTTAGGGGCGGGATCGAACCGAGCAGCGCACGTGTATAGGGATGCCGCGGGTCGGAAAACAGCTCCATGCGGCTGCCGCGCTCGACCACGCGACCCGCATACATGACCATCACCCGGTCGGCGAGTTCGGAAACCACGCCCATGTCATGGGTGATGAACACCACCGCCGATTTGTGCGTCGCGCGCAGCTTGCGCACGAGGTCGAGAATGCCGGCCTGCACGGTGACGTCGAGCGCCGTGGTCGGTTCGTCCGCCACCAGCAGCGCCGGATTGCAGGATAGAGCCATCGCGATCACCGCGCGCTGGCGCATGCCGCCCGAAAGCTGGTGCGGATAGCGCGACATCGCCTCGTGCGGATTGGGAAAATTCACCTCGGCCAGCAGTTCTTCGACGCGCTCCATCGCCTTGGCCTTGCTGATATTTTGGTGCGCGCGGATCTGTTCGGCGATCTGCCAGCCGATCGTGTAGACCGGCGTCAGCGCCGTCATCGGATCCTGGAAGATCATCGCGATCTCGTTGCCGCGCAGGCGTCTGAGCTCACGCGGCGGCAGCCCGACGAGCTCGCGGCCCTTGTAGCGGATCGAGCCTTCGATGCTGGCGTTGGGATCGGTGATGAGGCCCATCACCGCCAGCAGCGACACCGTCTTGCCGGAGCCAGACTCGCCGACGACACCGAGGATCTCGCTTTCCTCGAGGTCGAAGGACACGCCATCGATGGCCCGCACCAGGCCGTCATTGGTGCGGAAGGATACTTTGAGGTCGCGCACCGACAGTATCATGAGGTCCTCAGGCGCGGATCGAGAAGGATGTAGACGAAATCGACGACCGCGTTGGCGATCACCACGAACATGGACGCGTACATCACCGTTGCCATGATCATCGGCAGATCGAGGTTCTGCAGCGCGTCATAGGTGAGTTTGCCGATGCCGTGCAGTCCGAACACCACTTCGGTCAAAAGGGCCGAGCCGCCTACCAGCGCGCCGAAGTCCAGGCCGAACAAGGTGACGAAGGCGATGAGCGACGTGCGCAGGGCATGGCGCAGCAGGATGCGCGTCTCCGACAGGCCCTTGGCGCGGGCCGTGCGAATAAAGTCTTCCTGCAGGGATTCGATGATGGCCGCGCGCAGCACGCGCCCATAGATGCCGATGTACAGGATGGCCAGGGTGATCCACGGTATGACCAGGGTCAGGAACCAGCCTTTCGGATCGTCGGAGAAATTCTTGTAGCCGAGTGGCGGTACCCACGAGAACGCCCAACTGTCATGGTAGCGGCTCTGGGTGATCAGGTTCATCACCTCGCCCAGCCAGTAGACCGGCATGGAAATGCCGAGCAGCCCGAGCGCCATCAGAAGCTTGTCCAGCCAGCTGTCGCGCGTGGCTGCGGCGACGATGCCGATGATGATGGAGACGACCACCCACAGGATCGCCGCTCCGAACACCAGCGAGAGCGTGACGGGAATGGAATCCATGACCGCCGGCACCACCTTCCAGCCGCGATTGACGAAGGAGGTCAGATCGCCGGTGACGAAAATCTTCTCCATCATCTTCACGTATTGCACGTAGAGCGGCCGGTCGAAGCCAAAATTGTGGCGCACCGCTTCCAGCACTTCGGGCGATGCATTGCGACCGGCGATGCGCGCGGCCGGGTCTGCTCCCGGCGTCGCGAAGAAGATCAGGAAGACGATGACCGAGATGCCGAACATCACGAACAGCATCTGACCGAAACGGCGCAGGATGGCGTAAAACATCAGTCGCGCCCCAGCCGAACCTTGGAGCGCGGATCGAGCGCGTCGCGCAAGCCGTCGCCGAAGACATTGAGTGCCATGACGGAAACCGCGATCGCCAGGCCCGGCACCAGCGCCACCAGCGGCCTGGTGTAAAGCAGCGCCTGCCCGTCCTGGATGATGGTGCCCCAGCTGGCTGCCGGCGGCTGCACGCCGATCGACAGGAAGGAAAGTGCCGATTCCGTCAGCATGTTCAGCGCCATCATCAGCGGCACGAAGACAATCAGCGTGGTGGTGATGTTGGGTAGGATATCGCGCCACAGGATACGCCATCCCGGCACCCCCAGATTGATCGAGGCCAGCACGAATTCGCTGTGGCGCAGCGACAGCACCTGCCCGCGTATCGGCCGCGCCACATAGGGTATGTAGACGATGCCGATGATGATGACCGGCAGCCACAGGCTGCCGGACTCAATCTCGATCGGCCCGATCGAGATGCCTTGCGCGATGGTGACGATGGAAAGCGAGATCGCCAGCAGATAGATCGGGAACGCCCACAGCACATCCAGCAGGCGCGACAGCACCGTGTCGGTGATGCCGCCGAAATAGCCGGCGATCAATCCCGCCGCCGTGCCGATGATCAGCGTGAAGATGGTGGCCGCCGCGGAGATCAGCAGCGAGCTCAGCCCACCATAGAGCATCCGGGCCATGACATCGCGCCCCTGGCTGTCGGCGCCGAGGAAGTAATTGCCAAGCCGCCAGGTCGGACCGAGCGGCGTGTAGCCAAGCCCGAGCCCCTCGGTCGACTGTTCCATCACCGGAACGTCAACGCCGTCGATCTGGATGACGGCGTCGAGCGTCGAGGCGAAGGGGTCCACGCCTGCCCATTTCGCATAAAGAGGCGCGCTGAGGCAGGCCAGCACGATGAGGAGGAACACGGCCAGGGATGCCATGGCAGCCCTGTCCCTTGCCAGCTTGGCAAACGCGACGGCCCAGGGCCCTCGCGTCCTGCGCGGCATGGCGACGGCTTGGTTCGACAAGGACGTGTCCCTCCGCAGCTCGTTACTGCACCCAGGACTGGGTGATCATCCAGTTGAACTGCCGGTTGAACTTGAAATTGCCAACCCGTTTGCTGACGAAGTCAAGCCGCTTCGGCGTGAAGAGGCCGACGGCCGGTGCCTTGTCCGTGACCTCTCTGTCGATTTCGGCCCACATTTTGTCGGCGGCTTTCTGGTCGGTGACGCCAAGGTCCAGCGCCTTCTGCATCTTGGCGTCGATGTCCTTGTCGCAGAAGCCGGCGATGTTGATCGAGGCATCCGAACCTTCACGGAAGGAGGCGCAGCTGAACAGGATGTTCAGAAAGTCGGAAGCCGCAGGATAATCCTTGTACCACTGGGTGATCGACATCTGCACTTTGTTGTTGGTGTTCTGGATGTAGGTGAACTGGATGTTGGACGAGATCGGCTTGACATCGGCCACATAGCCGATGCTGGTCAGCACGCTCTGCAGATAGACGCCGATGGAGCGTGAGATGGCGGTGTCCTCGGCGATGATGGTCACCTTCTGACCCTTGGTGCCGGATTCCTCGACGAGCTGCTTGGCCTTATCGAGATCGGGCGCCGACCATTTGGCTCCGGGGTTCTTGGTGAAGGGGCAATAGTCCTCATGGCCGGGGAAATCCGGCGGCAGGACCTGGCAGACCGGCGAAGCCAGCACCTTGCCGCCGAACAGCTTGACCAGCGTGTTGCGGTCGACCGCGTAGGCAACGGCCTGGCGCGCCTTTTCGTTGTCGAAGGGTGCCAGACGGTTGTTCAGCGGCGCATACCACCAGGCCGAAAGCGGCGAGATATGCAACTGGTCCATGGACTTGCTGCCAAGTTCGCCCAGGCGGTCGCTCGGCAGCGCGTCGAACATCCAGTCCGCTTCGCCGTTCTGGATCGCCGTGACGGCTGCTTCCTCGGACAGGCCGAAATCATATTGTACGACATCCGGGTAACCGTCCGGCTGGGCTTCCTCGCTCCACTGCTTGAAATTCGGATTGCGCGACACCGTCATGCCCTTGTTCGGATCGAAGGCGGAGATCATGTAGGCGCCGGTGCTGGGAATGGGCTTGGAGCCCATGTCTTCGGCGGGCGTGTCCGCCGGCAGGACCACGGCGTGCGGCAAGGCAAGCTTGTAGAGGATCTCGGCGTCGGGCTTGGTGAGATTGAGGGTGATGGTGCCGGCGGCTTCATCGCCGACAACGCCGCCTTCCAGCGTGCAGCTCTTGGCGTCGGCCAGGCATTTGTCGGCGCCGACGATGCCGGCATAGAAGGTGCCGGAGGTCGGCCCGGAAACCTTGAAGATGCGCTGGAAGGAGGCGACGACGTCCTTCACGCCCATATCCTGGCCGCTGGAGAACTTGATGCCCTTGCGCAGCTTGAAGGTGAAGGTCTTGCCGTCATTCGTAACCGTAGGCAGCGCCTCGGCCAGATCGGGGACGATGGTGAAGCCGTCCATGCCCTCGGCCTTGCGGAAGGCCACCAGGCCGTCATAGATCGGCTGGTACATCTGCCAGCCCTGGTCGGTGTAGTTGATGTGCGGATCGAGCGTTCCCGCCGCTGAGCGGGCGAGCAGGCGTATGGTGCCGCCTCGGTGCTCCTTGAGGTATTCAGCCTGTGCCGGGGCGAGCCACGTACCGGCCAGCAGTGCCGCGGCTGACGCCGCAAAAAGCAGTTTCTTCATGTCTTAGTTCCCCTTTTCTCAGTTGTCGTTGTCGTCCAGGAAGTCTCCCACCACCCGCATGCACGCCTCTTGCTCCTCGACATGCGGCATGTGGCTGGAATGCTCGAATATCTCCCAGCGCGATCCGTTGATGCCGTCCTTGTAGGGCTGGACGGTCGCGGGCGTCGCCTCGTCGTAGCGTCCGGAGATGATCAGCGTCGGAACATCGACGGCCTGTAGGCGATCGATGATGCTCCAATTCTTCAGGGTTCCGATGACATGGAACTCGTTCGGCCCATTCATCAGATGATAGACGGTCGGATTGCGTGCGATCTGGGCGAAGGTCTCCGTCACCTCGGGCGGGAACGGCACGCGGCAGACATGCCGTTCGTAGAACCGCATCGTCGCTTCCTGGTAGGCCGGATCGTCCGTCGTGCCGGCCTTTTCGTGCCGGGTCAGCGTCTCCTGCACATCCACGGGCAGGTCGGCGCGCAGGCGGTCGGCTTCTTCGACCCACAGCTTCATCGAAGCCGGTGAGTTGGCGATGGTCAGCGACTTCAGGCCTTTCGGCCGCGTGACCCCATATTCGGCGCCCAGCATGCCGCCCCAGCTCTGCCCCAGCACATGGAAGCCCGCGCGGATGCCAAGATGGTCGACCAGGTTTTCAAGCTCGTCGATGAAAAGCCGGGGTGTCCAGAAGTCTGCGCCCTTCTGCGGCAACAATGTGGAATTACCGCAACCCAACTGGTCGTAGTGGATGACGGCGCGGCCTCGTCGGGCAAGAAGCTTGTAGGCATCGACATAGTTGTGGGCAGCGCCTGGCCCGCCATGCAGGATTACCACCGGGGCCTTGTCGGCATCGAGGTTGCCAGAGATTCGATACCAGGTTTCATAGCTGCCAAAGGTGGCACGCCCTTCCCTGCCAATGATCTCAGACGACATCCCGATTTCCCATCCCGTTTGAACGCATTTCGTGTTGTCCGTAACAGCAGGCGCCTAGTTCACCCTGGCCTGCACCCACTCTTCCAGCATCTGGACGCCGAACGCCGTGGCGCCTTCGCGCCCGAGCGGCCGATCCTTGTCGGCCATTTCCTTGCCGGCGATATCGAGATGCACCCAGGGACGATCCTCGGTGAAATGGCGCAGGAACGCCGCCGCGTAGGGCGCGTCACCGTCTTCCATGTCCTTGGCGTGGTGCCGGATATCGGCGAAGGGCGATTGCAAGCCCTCGTCATAGGCTTTGTCGAGCGGCAGTTGCCAGAACCGCTCGCCGACCGTTTCCCCCGCAGCGATCATCTGCGACGCGATGGCATCGTCGGTACTGAAGAGACCCGCAAAGACCGATCCCAGGCCGCGCATCACCGAATAGGTCAGCGTGGCCAGATCGACGATCACCGAGGGGTTGAAGCGCGAGGCGGCATAGTAGAGGCAGTCGGCCAGGATCAGACGCCCCTCCGCGTCCGTATCGAACACCTCGACCGTCTGACCCGAAGCCGTGGTGATGATGTCGCGCGGCTTGAGCGCGGTGCCGGATGGCATGTTTTCGGCGATGCCAAGCACACCGATCGCATGCACCGGACTGCCTTGCCGGGCGAGCGCGATCAGCAGACCGACGACGGCCGCCGCACCGCCCATGTCGGCCTTCATGTCGAACATCTGCTCGCCCCGCTTGATGCAGAGGCCGCCGGAGTCAAAGCACACGCCCTTGCCGACGAAAGCCATCGGCTGGGAAGGAGCGCCCTTGCCGCGATAGCGCAGCACAGCGACGCGCGGCGGCCGCGCCGACCCGGAGCCCACGGCCAGGATCGCGTTCATGCCGAGTTCCTTCAGCCGCGACGTATCGAGTATCTCGACATCGATGCCAGCTTCGCGCAGCGGCTCCAGATGATCGTGGAAATTGTCGGGATGGAGATGGTTCGGCGGCAAATTGACCAGCGTGCGCGCATATTCGACGCCATCGGCAATGGCATTGATCCGCGCCAGCGCCGGGGTCAGTTCCGCACCGTTTGCTCCGACCAGTTGCACCCGCAAGGTGCGATCCGAGCCCGCGCCCTGGCGCCGGTTGCGCATGTCGAAACGATAGCGCCGCAGCCGCATGCCAAGGGCGACGCGCGCCAGGATTTCGGCTGCGGGCAGGTCGACGCCGGCGATTGGGTCAAGCACAAGCGTGGCCGCGCATTCGCATTTGCCTTCCAGATGCGCGGCAAGCAAACCGCCGGCGCGCGCCAGCGACAGCGCGCTGACGGCTTCGGCTTTGCCCAGGGCCAGGACGATCAGGCGCCGGGCCGATACGCCCTGCGGGGCGATGAGATCGATGCAGGTGCCGGATTCGGCCAAGGCAGCCGGATCGGAGCAGGCACGCGACAGTATCCCGCCCATCTCAGCGTCCAGTGCCGCTGCCCTGGGGCCAAAGCCTGCCTGGGCCGTTTGCAAGATCACGACGACAGAGGTTTCCGCGGAAATCTCGTCCGCCGTTTCAAAGACCGGCACTGGCGATTGAGGCATAGGCTGGCATTCTCCCATTTGCGGGTAACTTCCGGCCTCAGCGCAGCGTGCATCACGCGCAAAGCTTCGCCCGCCAATGGCGGAAACCGGTTAGGCTGGTCTCTGCCGTTGGTGGAATGGTGCCGGAGGCCCCGAATAATTGTTTTCAGATGGCGACTTGGTCGCTCTTGCCTTTTGGGTATCCCTGAACAGGCCACGCGATCAAACGCCAATTTTGCCCAAGTCGATTGACAAAAACTCAATCGACAATTCATGATTGGCCAATGGCCCTACCCTCACTCAACGGCATGCGCGCTTTCGAGGCCGCCGCACGTCTCGGCAGCGTCAAGGATGCAGCCGAGGAATTGCACCTCACGCCTTCCGCCGTGAGCCGCCACATCCGCGCGCTTGAAAAGAATCTCGGCCAGGATTTGTTCGAGCGGGGCTTTCGCCAGATCACGCCAACCATCCGGGGCTCTTACTATGCGCGCAGCCTCTCCGAAGCGTTCGAGGCCATCTGGCGCGCTACCGACGATGTCAGCCTCGCCGACGGCCCGAGCCACAGCAGAACGCAACGTGTCCGGGTCCTTTGCGTGCCAGCAGTCCTGAACCTTTGGCTGGCGGACCGGTTGCCGAACTTTCGCAAGCTGCATCCGGCGGTGGAGCTGGAGATCTCGACGTCGGGCAAGCGCGCCAACTTCGATTTGGCCATTGTCGACGAGTTTGTCTATAAGGCCGGCCCGGCCTTGACGCTGCTGATCCCGCTGGTCCTGACGCCGGTTTGTGCGCCCTCGCTGCTCGAAGGACCGGTGCCGCTGCGGTCACCCGCCGATCTGGTCAACCATCACCTGATCCACGAGTGCGAGTCCATGAGATGGAGGCGTTGGCTGGAGCAGGAAGGTGTTTTGGACACGACGCCGAAATCCAGCACGACGCTGGATGACTGCACGCTGATCATGCGCGAGGCGATCAATGGCGCCGGAATAGCGCTTGCCGATACGATGATGGCACAGGATTTTCTGCAGCAGGGCAAACTTGTCGCGCCGTTTGACGCCCGTCACACCTACCCGGCCGGCATCTACCTGCACCAGCGGCGCAGCATCGGCAACAAGCCGGGCACCGGCCTGTTTCAGGATTGGCTGTTGTCCGAAGTCGAAGACCACAAGCGAGTGATGGCTATCGCTTAGCCAAAATTCGAATCACTCGCCCCATGGAATTCAACAGCGGCTCACCATTGCGCCCCCTCGATAATCGCGGTTCGCATTGAATATCTTTAAGGCCAAAGCCGGCAAATGGGTTGCTTGTCGGTTCCCCTGCGTCAGGCTTAACCTGCACGGCCATCGCGTGGAGGCGCGTGGCCAATCAAGGGGAGGACATTGCAGTGACCATAGAAGGCGCATCGCCTGACCTGTACAACGAGGATCTCGCTCCGGCCAAGGTTCGAAACTGGGGACCGTTTTCGATCTTCAACGTCTGGACGTCGGACGTCCACAGCCTGTGGGGCTACTATCTCGCCGCCAGCCTGTTCCTGTTCTGCGGCGGCTTCGTCAACTTCATCATCGCCATCGGCATCGGCTCGCTGATCATCTACGCGCTGATGAACATGGTCGGCTATGCCGGCGTGAAGACCGGCGTGCCCTACCCCGTGCTTGCCCGCGCGTCCTTCGGCATCTGGGGCGCCAACATACCGGCACTCGTACGCGCCATCGTCGCCTGCTTCTGGTACGGCGCGCAAACCGCCGCCGCATCGGGCGCCATCGTGGCATTGCTCACCCGCCTGCAATGGTTCGACGAGTTCAACAAGACCTCGCATCTTCTCGGGCATTCCACTCTGGAAGTGATCTGCTTCGTCATCATCTGGGCGCTGCAGCTGCTGATCATCCAGAAGGGCATGGAAACGGTGCGCCGATTCCAGGACTGGGCGGGGCCTGCCGTCTGGGTGATGATGCTGCTTCTCGCCATCTATCTCTGCGTCAAGTCAGGGAGCTTCGCCTTTACCAGCGATATTCCGATGGATGTGCTGCGCGAAAAGACCGCCGACGCCGGCATTCCGGGCGATCCCGGCTCGTGGACGGCACTCTTCGGGGTCGCGGCGATCTGGGTGACCTATTTCTCGGCGCTCTATCTCAATTTCTGCGACTTCGCCCGCTACGCGCCGGACAAGGCCGCGCTGCGCAAGGGCAACATCTGGGGCCTGCCGGTCAATCTGATCCTGTTCTCGCTGGTTGCCGGCGTCACCACCATCGCTGCCTATGACGTCTATCACGAGGTGCTGCTGCATCCCGACCAGATCTCAGCCAAGTTCGACAGCTGGTTCCTGGCTGCGCTTGCCGCGCTGACCTTCGCGGTGGCGACGCTCGGCATCAACGTCGTCGCCAACTTCGTCTCGCCGGCCTTCGACTTCTCCAACGTCTTCCCGCGACAGATCGACTTCAAGAAGGGCGGCTACATCGCGGCTCTGATCGCGCTGGTGCTCTACCCCTTCGCGCCGTGGGAAGGCAGTGCAGCGCATTTCGTCGGCATCATCGGCGCGACGATGGGGCCGATCTTTGGCGTGATGATGGTCGACTACTACCTGATCCGGAAGGGCGAGGTCGACGTCGAGGCGCTGTACCGCGAGAATGGCGAGTTCCGCTTCCAGGGCGGCTGGCACGTCAACGCCTTCATCGCCGCCGGCATAGGTGCTGTCTTCTCGTCGATATTGCCGAACTTCACCAACTGGCTGCCGTCCTGGTGGGGTGTCTATGGCTGGTTCTTCGGCGTCGCCATCGCCGGCATCATCTACTACGTGCTGCGCACCGCCGCTGTCGGTGCCGGAGCGAAAACGGCAAAGGCCTAAACAAGGGAATAAGGCAGTAGGGCTTAGGCAGTAGAGAACGCTTTCCCCTACTGCCTACTGCCTACTGCCTACTGCCTACCCTCTACCATTTCCGCCAACTTGCGAACCGTGTTCCAGTTGCGCGAGGTGCCGATGCCGAGGCGTTTGTGGTTCATTGCCGCCAGCAGCCGCGACGTTGGCCTCTCGCGCGAAAAGACGACCCAGATGTCGCCGGCGGACGGCAATACCTTCTCGTCCCCGGCGGCATAGGCTTGCAGCGCCGCGACGCCCTCCACGGGCGCGGGTTTGCGCATCACCCGCACAGCCACCTGGTCGCCCGATTCAGCTGAATCGGCCGGAAACGGATTGCCAGCGGCAAGTTTCAGCCATTCCTCGGCAGTGCGCACGATGATGTCGACATGGCGGCCGAAGGTTTTTTCGAAGGCCGTTTCCAGCCGCTGTTCCAGCTTGCCGATATCGGTCGCCCGCGCTTCGAAGACCAGATTGCCGGTCGCCACCAGCGTGCGCGGGTTCTTCAGGCCAAGGCCTCCCGCCATCGCCTTGAGGTCCGACATGACGACCCGGCGCCCCTCACCCAGGATGATGCTGTAGAGGAGCGCGACATAGGTTTGCATGGCAGCGCTGCCGGCTTACACCAGCCTTGACTGTTCCACCGCCGCCTCGATGAAGCTGGCGAACAGCGGATGCGGCTCGAGCGGCCGGCTCTTCAGCTCGGGATGATACTGCACGCCGATGAACCAGGGGTGGTCGGGATACTCAACCGTCTCCGGCAGCACGCCGTCTGGCGACATGCCGGCGAACACCAGGCCGCAATCCTCGAGCCGCTCCTTGTAGTCGATATTGACCTCGTAGCGGTGGCGATGGCGCTCGGAAATCTGCGTGTCGCCATAGATGTCGGCGATCTTCGACCCCTTGGCGAGGTCGGCCTGATAGGCGCCAAGCCGCATCGTGCCGCCGAGATCGCCGGTCTCGCGGCGCTTCTCCAGCATGTTGCCCTTCAGCCATTCGGTCATCAGGCCGACGACGGGCTCGTTGGTCGGGCCGAACTCGGTCGAAGACGCGTGCTCGACGCCCGCCAGCGACCGCGCAGCTTCGATACAGGCCATCTGCATGCCGAAGCAGATGCCGAAATACGGCACCTTGCGTTCGCGCGCGAACTTCGCCGCCAGGATCTTGCCTTCGGAACCGCGCTCGCCAAAGCCACCGGGAACCAGGATGCCATGCACCTTTTCCAGCCACGGCGTCGGATCCTCCTTTTCGAAGATCTCCGATTCGATCCAGTCGAGCTTGACCTTGACGTGATTGGCCAGCCCGCCATGCGAGAGCGCCTCGATCAGCGATTTGTAGGCGTCCTTGAGACCGGTATATTTGCCGACGATGGCGATGGTCACCTCGCCTTCCGGGCTGTGGATGCGGTCCGACACCTTCTGCCAGGGCTCCATGCGCGGCTTCGGCGCCGGATCGATGCCGAAGGCGGCCAGTACCTCTGAATCAAGCCCCTCCTTGTGATAGGCCATCGGCACGTCGTAGATATGCGGCACGTCGAGCGCCTGGATGACGGCGCTTTCCCGGACATTGCAGAACAGCGACAGCTTTCTGCGCTCTTCCTTGGGAATGGCGCGGTCGGCACGCACCAGCAGGATGTCGGGCGCGATGCCGATGCCGCGCAACTCCTTGACCGAATGCTGAGTCGGTTTGGTCTTCAGCTCGCCCGCCGTCGGGATGTAGGGCATCAAGGTCAGGTGCACATAGACGGCATTGTTGCGCGGCAGATCATTGCCGAGCTGGCGGATCGCCTCGAGGAACGGCATCGCCTCGATGTCGCCGACCGTGCCGCCGATCTCGCACAGCACGAAATCATAGTCGTCATTGCCGTTGAGGACGAAATTCTTGATCTCGTCGGTGACGTGCGGAATGACCTGGACGGTGGCGCCGAGATAGTCGCCGCGCCGCTCGCGCTCGATGATGTTCTTGTAGATGCGGCCGGTGGTGATGTTGTCCTGCTGATTGGCCGAGCGGCCGGTGAAGCGCTCGTAATGGCCAAGATCGAGATCGGTCTCGGCACCATCATCGGTGACGAACACCTCGCCATGCTGGTACGGCGACATCGTGCCGGGATCGACATTGAGGTACGGGTCGAGTTTTTTGATGCGTGCGCGATAGCCTCGCGCCTGCAGGAGAGCCCCAAGGGCCGCTGCGGCAATGCCTTTTCCAAGTGAGGAAACCACGCCGCCTGTGATGAATACATATCGCGCCATGGGAGTCATCGCTTAACGCGGCCGGATTGATTCCGCCAGAGAAAAAACCACCGCGAAGGCTTTTTCCCAAGAAGGCGTCGGACCATGATCCCGAAAGTGGGATCCGGTTTTCTCGGACAAACGGTTTCCGTTTGTCCAGGGATCACGACCGAACAGGCTTGATCGTGAACGAGGCAAAACAAAAGGGCCGGCTGAGCCGGCCCTTTCGGCAGGATGGTGGAACCGTCAGATGATGACGACTTTGGTGCCGACTTTGACGCGGCTGTAGAGATCCATGACGTGCTCGTTGATCATACGGAAGCAGCCATTTGAGGCGCTGGTCCCGATCGACTGCGGCGCAATGGTGCCGTGGATCCGCAGATGCGTGTCCTTCTTGCCGTCATAGAGGTAGATGGCGCGCGCGCCGAGCGGATTCTGGCCACCGCCGGGCATGCCGTCCTTGTACTGGCCGTAGTGCTTGGGCTCGCGCTTCTGCATGTCGAGCGTCGGGATCCAGCGCGGCCATTCCTGCTTGTCGCCGACCGCGACCGTGCCCTTGAACTGCAGGCCTTCACGACCGACGGCGATCGCGTAGCGACGCGCGGTCGAAAACGATTCGACGAGATAGAGGCGGCGCGCGCTGGTGTCGATGACGATGGTGCCCGGCTCATAGCCGGTGAACTCGACATCCTGCGGTACGAATTCCGGTTTCACCTTGAACGGCTTCTTGGCGTCCCTCTTGGCGAGAGCCTGGTCGAGAGCCCGCGTCTCGGGCAGATAGCTGATCGACGAGCCGGACGAGGTGCCGCCGAACAGGCCGGCGAATAGGCCGCCGCTTGGCTGATTCTGGCCGACGACCTCGCTGCGCAGTTCGCTATTGTTGCCGGTCAAGGCGACATTCATCGCCTCGGCCGGAAGCGGCTCGGCCGACTGGATCGGCGTCAGCGGTTCAATGATCTTGGTGGTCTTCTTGGCTGGCTTGGCCTCGGCCACTTCGGTTGCTGGAGCAGGCTTGCCCTTCTTGGCCAGGAAGGCCTGCCGTTCCGCGTCGGCCTTGGCCTTGGCCGCTTCACGCATCGCCAGCTTCCTGGCTTCGAGCGCCTTGGCCTTGGCGTCTTCCTTGTCGGCGACGATCTTGGCCTCGATCTTCTTGATCTGGGCGAGATCGTCCGGTGTCGGGTTTTTCTTCTTCTTGAGAAGCTTCAGTTGCGCCGCATCGCTTTTGACCGCTGCGACGGGGATGGCGTCGGTTTTGTCGACCGACTGATTGGCGGCCAGATTGGCCGGCACGCCGGCGAAAGCCGGGGAACTCAGGCCGAGTACGGCGCAAAGTCCCAAGAAAATGAAGCTGCGAAGCTGCATGGCGAAGATCCGATCGTTCAATGCTTGTTGCCCACGGCGTCGCCCGGCGTCCCCCAAGGACACCGAAAATGCCGCGTGCAATCTATAGTCGAATAAGCGCGGGCGCCTCAAGCGCGAGACCCCGCCGCTGCCCGTCGAATCTTCGTGAACGCGCAGCATTTGCCGCGACTGTGTTCAAACGATCACAGGTCGCGGTTTGGACCAGATGGAGCTTACTGGTTCGGGACCTGCGGTGCCGCTGGCGCCGTGTTGGTGGTGCCGTTGCTTGCCGGCGGCGTCGAACCAGAGGCCGGCGCGGTCGCCGGAGCTGCCGGCGCGGGCGTCGTCGCAGCGCCATTGCCCGACGGCGGTGTCGGGGTGGTGCTGCCGGCGGGCGCCGGGGTCGTCGTGCCAGGCAACTGGTTGAGCACGCCCTTGCCGTCCGAGGTCGCGGGCACGCGGTCGAGAATGTCGATCGGCTTCTCGCCATAGCGGGCAATGATCGACAAGGTCAGCGACGTGACAAAGAAAGCCGCCGCCAGGATCGCCGTCGCTCGCGTCAACGCATTGGCGGCGCCACGCGCCGTCATGAAGCCCGATCCGCCACCAATGCCAAGGCCGCCGCCTTCTGAGCGTTGCAGCAGCACCACGCCGACGAGGGCGAGCACGACCATGAGATGGATGACGATCAGTACGGTTTGCATAGTTTATCCTGGCAAGGCCTTGCCCGGCCGCGGACACGACCGGTGAATTGGAGGCGGCTCAATACAATGCTTTCACGGCATTTCCAAGCCCGTGGCCGGAATATGGGAAGCAACGCGCCCTTTGCAACGAATTTGGACGGGATGCGACCCGCCCATCGTCGTGATTATCAGCCTGAAATGCTGCGATAGGCTTCGGCGATACCCAGGAAATCAGCCGCTTTCAGGCTGGCGCCGCCCACCAGCGCGCCATCGACATTCCTGACGCCCAGCAGCTCCACCGCATTGGACGGCTTGACCGAGCCGCCATAGAGGATGCGCATCCTGGCGGCGGCGGCGCCGAGCTTCTCCGACAGTTTTTCGCGGATATGCGCATGCGCTTCGGCCACATCGGCGGCGGTTGGGGTCAGGCCGGTGCCGATCGCCCATACCGGCTCATAGGCAATGACGGTATTGGATGGCGTAGCACTCGGCGGCACCGAGCCGTCGACCTGGCGCGCCAGCACGTCGAGCGTGGCGCCGGCCTCGCGCTGCTGCTGCGTCTCGCCGATGCAGACGATGGCCACGAGCCCGGCGCGCCAGGCGGCGGAGGCCTTGGCCTGGACCGTCGCATCGTCCTCGCCGCGTTGTTCGCGGCATTCGGAATGGCCGACAATGACATGGCTCGCGCCGGCGTCCTTCAGCATCTCGGCCGAGATGCAGCCGGTGTAGGCGCCGCTTTCCTTGGTGTGGCAATCCTCGCCGCCGGCATGGACCGGCGTGCGCGACAGAATCTCCGCGGCATGCGAAAGCAGCGTCGCGGGAACGCAGACCAGGGCCTCGGTCTCCGCGTCGAGCCCGCTCATGAACCCATTGCCGATCATCCTGAGCTCGTTCAGCGAGGCGCTGGTGCCGTTCATTTTCCAGTTGCCGGCGACAAGCGGGCGAATTCCTGGCGTCATGGTCTGCTTCTCCGGGCGATATCAAGCTCTGGCCCTCACTACCAAAATCAGGCCACAAAGCAATCGACAGTGGGCCGGAAGGGCGCTATTGCGCTTGTTTCAAACTCGGCGCATGCGAAAATGCGCATAAATCGGAAGTAACGATGCTTGGTATATTGAGAAGCGCGGCGGGTACCTGGGTCGCGAAGACATTGCTTTCGCTGCTGGTGGTCAGTTTTGCCGCCTGGGGCATCTCCGGGAAGCTGATGGGCGGCTTTGCCGGCCACGATTCGGTGATTACGGCGGGTGGCACCAAGGTGTCGATCAACGAATACCGTCTCGCCTATGATCGCCAGCTTGCCGTCATGTCGCAGCAGTTCGGTCAGCGCCTCACCCATGAACAGGCAAAGGCGCTCGGCATCGACAATCAGGTGCTGGCGCAGCTCGTTTCCGGCGCCGTGCTTGACGAACAGGCCCGCAAGCTTGGCCTCGGCCTGTCCAAGGACCGGCTGGCCGAACTGACGCGCGAGGATCCGGCGTTCAAGGGCCCAGGCGGCCAGTTCGACAAGAGAACATTCGAGTACATGCTGCGCCAGGTCGGCATGCGGCCCGAAGACTACCTCAAGAACCGCGCCCAGGTGGCGGTGCGCCAGCAGATCGTCGAAGCGGTCTCGGACGGCCTCAAGGCGCCGGACACTTTCTTCAAGGCGCTGGCGCTCTATCGCGGTGAGGACCGCACCATCGACTATCTGGCCTTGCCAAAGACGCTCGTCGAGCCGATCGAGGCACCGAGCGACAGCGTGCTTCAGGCCTATTTCGAGACCAACAAGAAAACCTACGCTGCCCCCGAATACCGCAAATTCTCCTATGTCCGCCTCGAGCCGGTGGACATCATGGATCCGACCGCCGTCACCGACCAGCAGGTCAGCGACGATTACAACAAGAACAAGGCGCGCTACACCACGCCCGAAATGCGCACCATAGAGCAGCTTGTGTTCAAGACGCCGGATGCGGCCAAGGCAGCGTTCGATTCGCTCAAGGCCGGAGCCACCTTCGAAAAGCTGGTGACCGCCGAAGGCAAGACCCCGGCCGACACGCTGCTTGGCACATTGGCCAAGGACAAGATCGCCGACAAGGCGGTTGCCGATGCCGCTTTCGCGCTCAACGCCAATGAAGTCAGCCAGGTCGTTCAGGGCACCTTCGGTCCGGTGCTGCTGCGCGTCACCGAGATCAAGCCCGAGGTGGTGAAGCCGCTCGCCGAAGTCTCCGACCAGATCCGCAAGGACCTGGCGCTTGGCGAGGCAAGCCGCATCCTGCTGGACGTGCACGACAATTACGAAGACACCCGGGCTTCCGGCAGTTCGCTGGCCGAGGCGGCCGCCAAGCTGAAGCTGAAGGATATTACCATCGACGCAATCGACCGCAGTGGCCTCCGGCCGGATGGCTCCATCGTCAAGGACCTGCCGGAATCGCCGGAGCTGATCAAGGCGGTCTTCGACGCGGAACCCAACACCGAAAACGAAGCGCTGACCACGGCCGACAACGGCTTCGTCTTCTATGAGGTTGCTTCGATCACGCCGGCTCGCGACCGGACGCTGGACGAGGTCCGCAAGAAAGTTGTCGCCGACTGGACGGCGGCGGAGACCACCAAGCGGCTCGCCGCCAAGGCGGGCGAGCTCGACAAGCGGCTCAAGGCCGGCGCCACGCTCGACGTCATCGCCAGTGAGCTCAAGCTGGAGAAGCAGACCAAGCGCGGCCTGAAGCGCGAAGCCGACGATGCCGATTTCGGCAAGGAGGGCGCTGCCGTGATGTTCGGCGTCGGCGAAGGCGGCACTGGGTTGATCCCCTCGCCCACCGGTGACGGACAGATCCTGTTCAAGGTCGCCGAAGTGTTCGAGCCCGCCGGGGCCGATGCCAGCTCGGTGCCGGAGGACGCACAGAAATCCTTCACCTCCGGCATGTCGGACGATCTGCTCGACCAATTGGTGGCGCAGTTGCAGACGCAGTACGACGTCCGCATCGACCAGACCGCCGTTGCCCAAGCCGCGACAAGATGAGCGCGCTGAAAACCCATATCGCCAAGGTGGCGGCTGGCACCGCGCTTTCCTTCGAGGAAGCGCGCGAGGCCTTCGACATCATCATGTCGGGCGACGCGACCCCAGGCCAAATCGGCGGCTTCCTGATGGCGCTGCGCGTGCGCGGTGAGACGGTCAGCGAGATTTCAGGCGCTGTTGCCACCATGCGGGCCAAGATGCTCCGCGTCGAGGCGCCCGCGGGTGCCATCGATATCGTCGGCACCGGCGGCGACAATTCCCACAGCGTCAACATTTCGACGGGGTCGGCCTTCGTCATCGCCGCCGCCGGTGTTCCGGTCGCCAAGCACGGCAATCGCGGCCTGTCCTCGCTGACCGGTGCGGCCGATGTGCTGATCGCGCTCGGGGTCAAGATCGATCTCTCGCCCGAGTTCATCGGCCGTTGCATCCATGAGGCGGGCGTCGGCTTCATGTTCGCGCCGGCGCATCACCCGGCGATGAAACATGTCGGCCCGACCCGCGTCGAGCTCGGCACCCGCACCATCTTCAACCTGCTCGGCCCCCTCTCCAATCCGGCTGGGGTAAAGCGGCAGATGGTCGGCGTGTTCCTGCCGGAATGGATCATGCCGGTGGCCGAGACGTTGAAGGCGCTGGGCACAGAGCATGCCTGGGTCGCCCATGGCGATGGCTATGACGAGATCACCACCACAGGCGAGACCCATGTCGCCGAACTGGTTGGCGGCGAGATCCGCAGTTTCACGCTCACTCCGGAAGAATTTGGGCTGAAGCGCCACACCAAGGACGAGCTGCGTGGCGGCGACGCCGCCTACAATGCCAAGGCCTTGCGCGACATGCTGGGCGGCGCTGCCGGTGCCTATCGCGACACCGTGCTGATGAATGCCGGCGCTGGACTGGTGATCGCGGGCAAGGCGACGACGCTCGGCGACGGCATCGCGCTCGCCGCGCAAGCCATCGACAGCGGCCGGGCGCTGCAAGTGCTCGACCGGCTGGTCGAAATTTCAAACGGGTGAACCGTGTCTGACATTCTGCGCAAGATCGAGGCTTACAAGCGCGACGAGATCGCCGCGGCCAAGGCACGCGTGCCGCTGGCCGAGATCAAGGCGCGGGCAAAAGACGCCGACGCACCGCGCGGCTTTCTCGCCGCACTCGAGGCGAAGCGCAGATCGGGCAACTTCGCCCTGATCGCCGAAATCAAGAAGGCCAGCCCCTCCAAAGGGCTGATCCGGGCCGACTTCGATCCGCCGGCACTGGCGCAGGCCTATGAGAAGGGCGGCGCCGCCTGCCTTTCTGTCTTGACGGATGCGCCGTCCTTCCAGGGCGCTCCGGAATTTCTCACCAAGGCACGGGCAGCCGTCGCCCTGCCCGCGCTGCGCAAGGATTTCCTGTTCGATCCCTACCAGGTCTATGAGGCGCGCGCTTGGGGTGCCGACGCCATCCTGATCATCATGGCCAGCGTCGATGACGCCCTGGCGAGCGAATTGGAAGCGACCGCATTCGAACTCGGCATGGATGCGCTGATCGAGGTGCATGACGAGGCAGAAACGTTGCGCGCTGTAAAACTGTCGTCGCGGCTGATCGGCATCAACAACCGCAATCTGAGAACGTTCGAAACCAGCCTCAAAACCTCGGAGCGGCTGGCGCCGATGGTGCCGAGCGGCCGCCTGCTGGTTAGCGAGAGCGGCATTTTCACCCATGACGACTGCCTCAGGATGCAGAAGACCGGCATCGGCACCTTCCTCGTCGGCGAAAGCCTGATGCGGCAACAGGATGTCACCGCGGCAACGCGCCTGCTTTTGACGGGCAAGGCGCTGGCCGAGGCCGTCTGACGATGACAGCTGCCCTCACCCATCTCGGCGCGCAGGGCGAGGCCAACATGGTCGATGTCGGCGACAAGCAAGAAACGACGCGCACGGCGATCGCCGAAGGTTTCGTGTCGATGCAGCCCGAGACGCTGAAGACCATCCTCGCCGGCAACGCCAAGAAGGGCGACGTGCTCGGCACCGCGCGCATCGCCGGCATCATGGCGGCGAAGAAGACGCATGAGCTGATCCCGCTCTGTCATCCGCTGCTCCTCACCAAGGTTTCCATCGACATCGAGCCCGACCACGCGCTGCCCGGCCTGAAAGTCACCGCGCTGGCGCGCGTCACCGGCATGACGGGCGTCGAGATGGAGGCGCTGACCGCAGCATCGGTCGCCTGCCTGACCATTTACGACATGGCCAAGGCCGTGGACCGCGCCATGGTCATCTCCGGCATCCGCCTGGTGGAAAAGACCGGTGGCAAGTCCGGCGACTACAAGGCTGGCGCCTGATGGCGCTGGTTCCGGTCGCGGAGGCGCTCGAACGCCTGCTGGATGGCGCAGCGCCACTAGCCGGCGAAAGCGTTGCTCTCCTCGACGCGGTCGATCGTGTGCTGGCGGAGCCTGTCACAGCCCTGCGCACCCAGCCGCCCTTCAATGCCTCGGCCATGGATGGTTATGCCACTCGCGCAGTCGATGTCGCGTCGGCGCCGGCGCGACTTTCGGTGATCGGCATGGCGCCGGCCGGGCGTGGCTTTGGCGGCTCCGTTGGCGAGCGCCAGGCCGTGCGCATCTTCACCGGTGCCCCGCTGCCTGAGGGCGCCGACACCATCGTCATCCAGGAAAACGTCCGGGATCTCGGCGACGGCCATATCGAAGTGACCGAGCCGACGGCGGAGTGGCGCAACATCCGCCGCATCGGCCTCGACTTTTCCAAAGGCGACGTGCTGCTGGAAATAGGCCGCGTGCTCGACCCGGCGGCGCTGTCGCTGGCTGCATCGGCCAACCATCCCACAGTCACTGTCGTCAGGCGCCCGCTGGTCGCCATCATCGCCACCGGCGACGAGCTTTTGCCGCCCGGCAGCGAACTCGGGCCCGACCAGATCATCTCGTCCAATGCCTATGGCGTTGCTGCGGCGGCGCAATCGGTCGGCGCTCGCGCGCTCGATCTCGGCATTGCCGCCGACCGCAGGGACGCCATCGCAGCGCTGGTGCAAAAAGCGGTCGCGGCCGGTGCGGATGTTATCGTCACGCTTGGCGGCGCCTCGGTCGGCGACCACGATCTGATCCATGACGTGCTGACCGGCGAAGGCATGGAACTCGGCTTCTGGAAGATTGCCATGCGCCCCGGCAAGCCGCTGATGTTCGGCCGCCTCGGCGCCATCAAGTGCATCGGCCTGCCCGGCAACCCGGTGGCAAGCCTGGTCTGCTCGCAACTGTTCCTGAAGCCGCTGCTGGCAAGGCTCGGCGGCCGCAATCATCACCAGGACATCCGTCCGGTGCGGCTTGGCGCCGCAATGCCGGCCAATGATCTGCGCCAGGATTATGTGCGGGCGGTAGTCAGGGAAGACAAGGACGGGCTGGTGGCGACGCCGTTCAGCATCCAGGATTCCTCGATGCTGAGGATGCTGGCCGACGCCAACGGGCTGATCGTGCGGGCACCGTATGCCCCCGCATCCGCTGCCGGCGACACTTGTAGCGTGCTGATGCTGCGCTGAAGAACCGCCACATAAACCGCTGATAACGTGGAAAAATGATCTCGGTTATTCCGAGATCAAGGTTCGCGTCAGTGCGTGCGCCGGATCGGCGAGGCCGTCGACAATGTCGTAATGATGCCGGTCGGGCTCGACCACGGCACTGGTGGTGGCGCCAAGGCCGGTCCAGATGTTGGCCAGCAACGCAGTCTGGCGCAGGAACTCCGAGCGCTCGCCACCGCCGACCCAGCAAGTGATGCGAACGCCGTCCATCGGCCGCAGCAGCGCCGGGCTTTCGGCCAGTGCCTCCGGTTCATCGATCGCCAGTGTCGCATTGTGCCCGGTGAACATAAGCGGACGCAGATCATGCAGGCCTGAAATCGAGACGACGTGGCGAATGCGCTTCGCCACATCGGTGGCCAAGGGCGTTGACGTGGTCACCATGCGGCTGGCGAGATGTCCGCCGGCCGAATGCCCGGTCAGCATCAGCGGTCCCTCGACCATTGCCGCCGCCTTGTCGATCGCCGCGCCGATTTCGCGGACGATGCTGGCGATGCGTATGTCCGGGCACAGCGTGTAGGACGGCATCGCCACGGCAAAGCCGTTGCCGACCGCGCCCTTGGCCAGGTGCGACCAGTCGTTCTTGTCGGACTCCAGCCAATAACCACCATGGATGAACACGACGAGCCCCTTGGGCGAAACCTCGGGAAGGAAAAGATCGAACCGATTGCGCGGTCGCTCGCCATAGGCAATGTCAATGCGAGCCCGGCCCTCAGCCAATAGCCCGTCCCGAAACGCTTGCGCCGGTTCGGTCCATGCGGCCGGCCAACGGTCGCTGCCGGCGATATTCGCACCATTGGCGTAGGCATTGTCCCAATCGGCAATGCGGTGTTCGAGCATCGGCACCCTCCCCAAAGCGCATCCCTTTGGCGCTAGCAATGGCCGTCACCATGCCATGCGTCAATGCCTCGTGGCAAAAACATTTTAGGCTTGAAACAAATTTCGACTGGTGCGATCCTGCCCGAAGAACAGCCGACAATGGGAGGTCTGCTGTGCTGTCCAAACCTGCGGATGTTCACCCTTCAAGGTGGCATCGTCGAACAGGTGTAGCCAGCCGCACGAAGCCTCTCGCGAAAAGACGGGAACTTCATATCCACCACCTCGGACAGGTGCTTCGCGCATCTGACCAGGCAGCAGATGGGATGGCGGCGAGATGCTTGGGCCTTCAGCGCATATCGACACGTTCACGCGCGATCATCTGCCCCCGCCGGATCAATGGCCGGATTTCCTGCTCGACGGCTTCGACTATCCAGAACATCTCAACGCCGGCGTCGAATTGACCGACAGGCTGGTCGAGAAGGGGCTTGGCGATCATACCGCCCTGATCGGCAATGGCCGCCGCCGCACCTACAAGGAACTGTCCGACTGGACGAACAGGCTGGCGCACGCGCTGGTCGAGAATTACGGCGTCAAGCCGGGCAATCGGGTGCTGATCCGCTCAGCCAACAACCCGGCAATGGTCGCCTGCTGGCTGGCAGCCACCAAGGTCGGCGCCGTGGTCGTCAACACCATGCCGATGCTGCGCGCCGGCGAGCTCACCAAGATCGTCGACAAGGCGGAAATAACCACCGCGCTTTGCGACACCAGGCTGATGGACGAGATGACCGCCTGTGCCAAGGACAGCGCGTTCCTCAAGCAGGTGATCGGCTTCGACGGCACTGCCAACCATGACGCCGAACTCGACCGCATCGCACTCGACAAGCCGGTCACCTTCAGCGCCGTCAACACCGGCCGCGACGATGTCGCGCTGCTCGGCTTCACCTCGGGCACGACGGGCGTGCCGAAGGCAACGATGCATTTCCACCGTGACCTGCTGATCATCGCCGACGCCTATGCCCGTGAAATCCTCCAGGTCACACCGGACGATATCTTCGTCGGCTCGCCGCCGCTCGCCTTCACCTTCGGCCTTGGCGGGCTCGCCATCTTCCCCCTGCGCTTCGGAGCTGCGGCGACACTGCTGGAACAGGCGACGCCGCCCAACATGATCCACATCATCGAAACCTACAAAGCGACGATTTCCTTCACCGCGCCGACGGCCTACCGCGCCATGCTGAAGGCCATGGATGAAGGTGCCGATTTGTCGTCGCTGCGCGTCGCGGTTTCGGCCGGCGAGACCTTGCCGGCTCCGGTCTTCGAAGAGTGGACGCAGAAGACCGGCAAGCCGATCCTCGACGGCATCGGCGCCACGGAAATGCTGCACATCTTCATCTCCAACCGTTTTGACGACAGGAAGCCGGCATCGACCGGCAAGCCCGTCGGCGGCTACGAAGCGCGCATCGTCGACGACGCGATGCGTGAGGTGCCGCGCGGCGAGACCGGGCGGCTGGCGGTGCGTGGCCCAACCGGCTGCCGCTACATGGCCGATGAAAGGCAGAAAGAGTATGTGCGCGACGGCTGGAACCTCACCGGCGACACTTTTACCCAGGACGAGGACGGTTTCTTCCATTTTGCCGCGCGTTCCGACGACATGATCGTCAGCGCCGGCTACAACATTGCCGGGCCAGAGGTCGAGGCGGCCCTCCTGTCGCATCCCGATGTCGCCGAATGCGCTGTCATCGGCGCCGAGGATGGCGAACGCGGCCAGATCGTCGAGGCGCATGTCGTGCTGGTGCAAGGCGTGGCGCCCGATGCGTTGACCGTCAAGCGCCTGCAGGACCACGTCAAGGCAACGATCGCGCCATACAAATATCCGCGATCGGTCAAATTCATCGCCGCCTTGCCCAAGACCCAGACCGGCAAGATCCAGCGATTCCGGCTGCGCACGGAGAAAATCCATTGAGCGAACCCTACGATCCGGCGTCTGAAGGCGCGCAGATGTCGTTCAAGGAACGCATGTCCTACAGCGACTATCTGCACCTGGAGAAAGTGCTGGAGGCACAGACGCCACTGTCGTCGGCGCATGACGAAATGCTGTTCATCATCCAGCACCAGACCTCGGAACTCTGGATGAAACTCGCTCTGCACGAGATCGGCGCCGCGATCCGCTCGATTCGCGCCGACCGGCTCGAGCCGAGCTTCAAGATGCTGTCGCGCGTCGCCCGCATTTTCGAGCAGCTCAACAATGCCTGGGACGTGCTACGCACGATGACGCCGAGCGAATACACCGAGTTCCGCGACGCGCTCGGCCAGTCCTCCGGCTTCCAGTCCTGGCAATACCGCGCCATCGAATTCATGGCCGGCAACCGCAACCTTGCCATGCTCGGACCTCACAAGCACCGGCCGAACCTCATCGGCAAGCTGGAGGCGATCCTGGCCCAGCCGTCCCTCTACGATGAAGCGCTGCTGCTTCTGGCGCGCAACGGGTTCGACATCGGCGCCGATGCCAGGCGCACGGACTGGCGGGAGACGCGAACCGAGAATGAAGAAGTCCTGGTCGCCTGGCAGACCGTCTACCGCGATCCGCAGCGCTACTGGATGTTCTATGAACTGGCGGAGAAGCTGGTCGATTTCGAGGACTATTTCCGCCGCTGGCGCTTCAACCACGTCACCACGGTCGAGCGCATCATCGGCCTGAAGCGCGGCACCGGTGGCACCTCGGGGGCGTCCTATCTGAAGAAGATGCTCGAGGTCGTGCTGTTTCCCGAACTGTGGACGGTCCGCACCCGGCTTTGACTTTTTGCTTTGGCGCAATTCCGGACGGAAAACCGCTTCACACTTTTCCTGAAATTGCGCCGACGTCTCAAGTAACCGCGGTCTTGACCGCGAAGCGCGCCTCCTGCCAGGCGCCGGTGCGCAGGATGTCTTCAAGCACCTCAACCGCCTGCCAGACGTCCTTGTAGCCGACATAGAGCGGCGTGAAGCCGAAGCGGATGGTCGACGGCGCGCGGAAATCGCCAATCACGCCGCGCTCGATCAGGGCCCGCATCACCTGGTAGCCATGCGGGTGGAGGAACGACACCTGGCTGCCGCGCGCATTGCCGTCGCGCGGACCTTCGAGTTCGAGGCCGTAGGCGCCGCATCTGGCTTCGACGAGCTGGATGAACAGGTCGGTGAGTGCGATGCTCTTCTTGCGCACCGCCGCCATGTCGACATCGTCCCAGATATCCAGAGCCCCTTTCAGCGCCCGCATCGACAGCACAGGCTGCGTGCCGCACAGGAACCGGCGGATGCCGCTGCCGGCCGTGTAGCTTTGCTCGAAAGCGAAGGGTCGCGCATGGCCCCACCATCCGCTCAGCGGCTGGTGGACGTCGTCGTGATGGCGTTTCGCGGCATAGATGAAGGCCGGCGCACCCGGACCGCCATTGAGATATTTGTAGGTGCAGCCGATGGCGAAATCGGCATTCGCGGCATCGAGCTCGACCGGCAGCGCGCCGGCCGTATGGCAGAGGTCCCAGACGATCAGCGCGCCGACCTGATGGGCCTTGCATGTCAGGGCGGCCATGTCGCGCAATTGTCCGGTTTTGTAATTGACGTGGTTGACCAGGATGACCGCGACGCGCTCGTCGATCAGTTCCTCAATGGTTGGCGCGTCGACGCCTTCGAGCCGCAGCACCGTGCCCGGCCGCGTCGAGGCCACGCCTTCGGCCATGTAGAGATCGGTCGGGAAACTGTCGCCCTCGGCGACGATGACCGAGCGGTTCGGCCGCATGCCGAGGGCGGCATGCAGCACCTTGTAGATGTTGATCGAGGTCGTGTCGCAGACCACCGTCTGGCCGGAAGCGGCGCCGATCAGACGTCCCAGCTGATCGCCGAGCGCGACCGGCATATCGAACCAGCCGGCGGTGTTCCAGGCACGGATGAGGTCCTGCGCCCATTCCTGCGTCGCGGCCTTCTGCAGTTCGTTGAAGACGGCGGGCGCCGCGGCGCCCAGCGAATTGCCGTCGAGGTAGATCACACCTTCCGGCAGAATAAAGCGGTCGCGCATGGCACGCAGCGGGTCCGCCGCATCCATGGCTTCGACGGCGGCGAGATCGATCGTTGCACGCATGATTTGTGACATTCCCTGGTTATTCACGGATCGCTTCGCGCGCGGGCGCGGGTCCCCGGCTGCGCTTGAGGCTGGGCAGAGCAAGCATGGCCAGCACGAACAGGCCCGTGGCAAGCTTCAGGTCAGGCGGCGGCATGCCGGCGGCGAGGCAGAACGACACCAGCTGGTAGTAGATGATCGCGCCGGCAAAGGGCGCCAGCAGTTGACGCCAGACCGTCTGCTTGCCGACGACCGCCTCGCCGATCATCAGCGCGGCCAGGCCGTTGATGAGGATACCTAGCCCCATATTGACGTCGGCAAATCCCTGCGACTGCACCATCAGCGCGCCGCTCGAGGCTGAAAACGCGCTCGCCAGCCCGACGCCGCCAATGGTCGCTGCCCAGACATTGATTCCTTGCGCCTCGGCCATGTCGGGATTGGCGCCGACGGCGCGCACGGCGGTCCCCTTCTCGGTTCTGAAGAACATGTAGAGCGCGCCGAAGACGACGAGCGCGAGAAGGCCGGCGACAACGATCTTGCTGGCGGGGAAACCTGGCCGCGCGAATGGCACCCAGTCAAACACCATTGGCGAGCCGAAAACGGAGAGGTTGGACTTGCCCATGATGCGAAGGTTGATGCTGTAGAGCATCGTCATCATCAGGATGCCCGCGAGCAGCGTGTGGATGCGAAAGCGCAGATGGATGAAGGCGGTGCAGCAGCCCGCCGCGAAGCCCGCCACGAATGCGACCACGATGCAGGTCAGCGGCGATACGCCGGCAGCCAGCAGCACGCCGCAGACGCAGCCGCCCAGTGGAAAGGCGCCTTCGCTGGTGAGATCGGGAAAATTCAGCATGCGAAACGGGATCATGATGCCGAGCACGACAAAGGCCAGGATCAAGCTTTGCGCCAGGGTGACCGGCATGATCGCGACGAAGCTGGTGAGAACCTCCTGAATAAAACCCATGATGATCAGCTCGCCAGCAACATGCGGTCGGTCTTGACGGAAAAATGGCCAATCAGGTCGATCACCGTGACCCTGGCCTTCTCCTCGCCGGTAACTTCCAGCAGGACCCGACCTGCGTCGAGCATGATCACCCGGCTGCCATAGTCGACGGCGTGCTGCATGTTGTGGGTCACCATCAGCGTGGTCAGCTTCAGCGCGTTGACGGCGCGCACCGTCGCCTGCATGACGATCTCGGCCGTGCGCGGATCGAGCGCTGCGGTATGCTCGTCGAGCAGCAGCAGGTCCGGCGATCCGCCGACCGCCATGATCAGTGACAGCGACTGACGCTGCCCGCCCGAAAGCAGGTCGACGCGGGTGTCGAGACGATTTTCAAGGCCAAGGCCCAATATCGACAGGCGCTCCTTGTAGGACGCAAGCCGCGTGGCGTTCAGCCCTTGTCGCAGCGTGCGTTTCTGGCTGCGCAGATCGGCCAGCAGCATGTTCTCCGCCACGGTCATGCTGGCGGCGGTGCCGCGCATCGGATCCTGGAAGACACGCGCCAGTCTTGTGGCGCGCTTGTACACCGGCATAGCTGTCACATCGGCGCCGTTGATCAGGATCTTGCCGGTATCCAGGACAAGGGCTCCGGAAATGGCGTTGAGCATGCTGCTCTTGCCGGCGCCGTTGGAGCCGATGACGATGCCGAACTCACCTGTGGCCAGTGACAGGCTGAGGCCGTCCAGCGCGACCTTCTCGTCGCCCTGGCCCTTGTAGAATACTTTGCGCGCGGATCGGATATCGAGCATCGTTCCTCCCTGGCATGAACGGTGACGGCGCCAACGCCGTCACCGCCGCAGCCCGATATCAGTCGACGATGCAGCCGCAATCGGCCAACGAAGCCGGTATCTCGATGCCGAACGCGGCCATCGCCTTGCGGGAAATCGTTGCCATGTGGTCCTTGTAGGCCGGGCGCGACGGCGCGATCGTCTTGGGATCCTTGCCCTTGAGGATCTCGGCGGCGATGTTGCCGGCGTTCATGCCGACCTGCGTGTAATTGACCGCGAAGCTCGCCGGTACGGTGCCGTTGCGGACCGCGCTGTCATCGGAGTTAACGACCGGGATGCCGGCCTGGCGGGCAGCCGCGGAAACTGCGGCGATCGCCGGCTGGATCAGGTTCGAAGCCGGGCCGTAGATTACGTCGACCTTGCCGGCGAGCGAGGCGATACGTTGCTGGATGTCATTGACGTTGTCGACACCGACTTCCACTACTTCGAAGCCGGCCGCCGGTGCCGCCGCCTTGATCTTTTCGATCAGCGCAACGTCATTGGCCTCGCCTGGATTGTAAGGCACGCCGAAGCGCTTGGCGTTCGGCAGCAGCTTCTTGGTGAAGGCCATCACCGCGGCGACATCCTGCAGATCGCTGGCGCCGGTCATGCCGTCGTCGCCGGCGTCCCACGACGGCACCAGCTTGGCCGCGACCGGGTCGGTGACCGCGGCAAAGACGATCGGAATGCCGGAGCCCGCGAGCGCCTTCTTGGCGATCTGCGAGACCGGCGTGGTGATGGTGTAGATCAGCTTGGGCTGTTCCGCCTGCAGCTTGGCGATCATCTGCGGCACCAGCGATGCGTCGAAATTGGTATGGCTTTCCGTGTAGACGACGTCCTTGCCCTCGACAAAGCCATTGTCCGTCAGTGCCTTCTTGAAGCCGGCTATGGCAGCGTTGAGCTGCGGATGCTCGCCGAAATTGGCGATGCCGATGCGGATCTGATCGGCTGCGGCGCTCCCGGCGCTGAGCATCAATGCGCCCGCCAGGGCCAATCCCGACAGCCAAGCGGATTTCGACTTCAACATCATTTCCTCCCAGATTTGATCAGCGCCGCTCATAGGGCGGCAACTGCGGCGATCATGGTCAGTCCCTCGCCGCGTGTCAAACATTATATATAATTCTTGCCATGCCTCCACATCATATATAATTTTCGCAAGCCCGATGATGGACGGATCGCGATGCAGGATCAGAACAGCTCCACTAAGACCGAAGCGGCCTATCAGCTGCTGCGGCGCGATATCTTGACCACCCGCCTGATGCCGGGCGCGCCGCTCAAGCTGAGCGCGCTGCGCGCCACATACGGCGTCGGCTGGACGCCGCTGAGGGAAGCCTTGTCCCGACTTGAAGCCGAGCGCCTGGTCACCGCCATCAGCAATCGCGGCTTTGCCGTCGCTCCCGTGTCGCGCGCCGAGCTCGAGGATCTGGCGCGCGCAAGGATGGTTGTCGAAATGCCGCTGTTCCTGGAATCGATCGCGAATGGCGGCAGAGAATGGGAGGACGCGGTCGTCACCGCCCATTACCGGCTCTCGCGCTGCAAGACCGCGGTCGACGACCCTTCCGATGCGGCCGTCGACAAATGGGACGAGAGCCATGAGGCCTTCCATGCGGCGCTGCTGAGCGCGGCAACATCCAACTGGCTTTTGCGCTTCCGCTCGACGATCGCCGATCAGTTGCGGCGGCATCATCGTTTTCTCGGTCTGGCGCCGACATTGCGGGCGGCGGCCGGCCTCAAGGATGGCTATGGCGAGGCCATGGACGCCTTGCGCGAGGCGATCGCCATCGAGCATCACACCGAGATCATGGAAGCGGCGCTCGATCGCGATGTGGAGCGGGCAAAAGCGCTGATGACGGCGCATATCGGCTACACGCTGCACGTCTATGTGCACAGCGAAGACAATTGTGCCAATCCCTACACCGTACGCGCCGGCAGTCTGAAAGCGGTTTCCGGATGACCTTGCCGCGGCGCGTTATCTCCGGCGGCAATATCGATGCGGGCGCCTACGCCCAGGTTCTGGTCGGAGCGATGCCGGGAGCCTGAACGCGTTCTATCTCCGCATAGCCAGCGATTGTTGACGTTTTGATTTCGTTTCGTTCCGCCGAAAATGGATCCGTTCGCCATACAATCCACCCTGAGAATGCCTTTCAAACGCCTGATGCCAAACAGGATAAGAGGATAGGCCACAGGCTATTAACCATAATGATTTCAATGCACGTGCCGACGGTGGAGGTGGTCGGTTGACGCCTGCCACCTGGAGCGAAAATTTCTGAGGCTTTAACAAATTCACTAAACTTTAAACAGTTGCAGAACACAACTGGAACAGATAGTGTTTGTTCTGGGTTTGTTTTTCGATTCTGGTTCACACCCTTCGTTCAATGCCTTGGGGGCCGCCATGCTGACACGCAAGCAACATGAACTGCTGATGTTCATTCATGAACGGCTCAAGGAAAGCGGCATTCCGCCTTCCTTCGACGAGATGAAGGAAGCGCTCGATCTTGCCTCCAAGTCGGGGATCCATCGACTGATCACGGCACTGGAGGAACGTGGCTTCATTCGCCGGCTGCCGAACCGGGCACGCGCGCTGGAAGTGCTGCGGTTGCCGGATTCGATCGCGCCTGGCCTCAACGCGGCAAAGAAATTCTCGCCGAGCGTCATCCAGGGCAGTCTCGGTCAGGGCGGCCTTGGCCGCCAGATCAAGCCGGCACCATCGCGCCTGCCCTCAGCCGGCAATGATGACGACGCGGTCTCCGCCGTGTCGATCCCGGTGATGGGCCGTATCGCCGCCGGTGTGCCGATCGATGCCATCCAGCATCAGACGCATTCGATCTCGGTGCCCCCGGACATGATCATGGGTGGCGAGCACTATGCGCTGGAGGTCAAGGGCGACTCGATGATCGAGGCCGGCATCTTCGATGGCGACACGGTCATTATCCGCAACGCCGATACGGCAAGCCCGGGAGAGATCGTCGTCGCCCTGGTCGACGAGGAGGAAGCGACGCTGAAACGGTTCCGCCGCAAGGGCGCCTCGATTGCGCTCGAAGCCGCCAACCCGGCCTACGAGACGCGCATTTTCGGGCCCGACAGGGTCAAGGTGCAAGGCAAGCTGGTCGGGTTGATCCGGCGCTACTGAGCAGGAACGGCCGTCTTTTCAGGTTTTTGATAGGGCGCCAGCCCCCTCGCCTCGCGTGAAAATTTTCGCTGCGCATGCCAGGGCCGATACGGTCCATCCACCGCGAAACTGACGATTGGCGGACCGGTCGCCGATTGGCGGTCGAAGAAGACGGCGGCACTGCCCTTTCGGGCCAGTTGCCGTTTGGTAACGACAAGAACCAGCGGATTGTGGCAGGCATCATAGCCTGTCGCGTCATTGACGACGATCAGATCGGCAAAACCGCAGGCCTTCCAGGTGGCCTTGCGGTCTTCGACATGTGCGATGATCGCACCCGATGGGTGCCGGGCAAGACAGACACCATCCGTGCAATAGAATGGCGCTCCAGGCGGGAGGTTGACGGCATCGGCAATGCCGAATTGCCCGTCCGCCTTGTCGAACATCTCCGGCGCGACGATGGTTTCGGACACCAGCGCGCGTTTCCAATTGTCGACGGTGAACTCGTTCGGGCGAGCCCGGCTGACCGCGAGTTCGCCGCCGCCGATCGGTAGCGCGACCAGCCGCGCATCTTCCGAGATAAGCACATCTGGCGTGCGCGTATCCGACACCGTCAACAGTCCGGCAAGCGCGAAGGGCAGTGCCGCGAGCCGCAGCCATGTCGTCGCCATCGTCGCGATGACCAGGGCAATCGTCACTAGCAGGACGGAGTGCTGCGAAATCAGCCCGACCGCATCGACGGGAGAGCGTTCCGATATCCACGCCGATATGGCGATCATCGCCGTCAGGCCTTTGCCCATCAAGTGGAGAAAGGGCCCGTCCAAACCAAAGGGCATTGTCAAAGCACTGACAACCGCCAGAAACATGACGACTGAGACAATTGGCATGATAGCCAGATTTGCGAACAGGCTGAGCGGCGACACACGCTGGAAGTGCCATATTGCAAACAGCGCCGTGGCACTGCCGGCAATGATGGACGTCATCGCCACCCCTCCTGTGAGCGCGAGGAATTTTCGAGCGAGAAAGCCCGGTAGCGATCGCTTCGGCGGTGGCGGCCTTGCCTTTCCCGCGCGGTGATCAGCCCAGCCTGCATAGGCACCGACCAAAGCCGCAGTCGCAGCGAACGACATCTGGAAGCTTGGGCCGACGACTTCATGCGGCGACACCACGATGACGGCGATCGCTGAGATCGCCAAATTGCGCATCGTCAGCGCCGCGCGATCAAACAGCACGGCAATCAGCATCACCCCCAGCATGATGAAGCTGCGTTCGGCGGCGACGACAACACCGGAAATGACGAGATAGGCGGCGATCGAGAACAGGGCTGCAGCAGCGGCGTATTTCTTCACCGGCCGGCGCGCGGAAAAGTCCGGAAACAGCGCGAAAGCCCCGCGCAGCAGACCCATGATGGTGCCGGCGACCAGCGCCATATGCAGTCCGGAAATGGAGATGATGTGGTAGATGCCGGTGCGCCGCATCGCTTCGTTGATTTCATCGGGAATGCCGGCCCGCACGCCGACGATCAGCGCCGCCGCGATCTCGCCTTCGGCACCGCCGACCGTGGCCCGGATATGATCGGCAATGGCTTCACGGGCGTTTTCTATGCCGGAGAAAAGGCGGGCCGTGAGCGGCATCTCACCATCATCGGCTGCGACAAGCTTTGGATTGCCGAGAAAGAAGCCGCTGCCGCCAATGCCGGCGAAATAGCTGTCGAAGGAGAAATCGTAGCTGTCCGGCCGCACGGGACCGGTTGGCGGCAACAGTTTGGCATAGCCGGTGACCAGGGAGCCGGCAGTCATGTCCGCCGGGATATTGCGCGCTGAAAGCCGGACCCTTTCCGGCGCATAGCGCAGTGTCGGCCGCGCGGTCGACGTCACGTCGATGGTCAGCCGGATGCGGCCGGTCTCCATCCGGTCGAGCGAAACGACGCGGCCGGTCACTTGCGTAGAGATTTCCGAACCCAGCATCTGGGTGCCCGCCCGCCATGTCTCGACCTTGGCGGCAAGCAGGCCAAGCGCGCACAACAATGCCGCCATGAAGCCCAGGTGGGTTTTCGGCCAGGAGCGCGAGACAAGCGCGCAGATCGCCATCAGCACGACGAGCGCGACAGGTCTTGCGAAGTCGGGCTCCGCCGACAGCGAATAATAGCCGATCGCTCCAGCAGCCAGACAGACCGGCACCAGCAGGAAGGCGATGCCCCGGTCAAGCTCCAGTTCCGCTGCCATCGCCACGCTATGGCGCAGGCGAGGCAGGGAGACCTGGCCGAGTTGCCGCCGGACACGCACAATCCGGCCCAAGACAGGGGACGGAAGTGGCGCCGGAACATCCGCCTGCAGCGGTTGGCTGCCTGGCGCAGGCACAACGGGTGATGGCGGCAGTGAGGTTGGCGACGGGATCGCAAACAGGGATCGCTCGCTGACGCCAACACTAGCGTCCTCGCCCCGATCCAAGCCCCGCCCTCGTCCAGCCATCGGGTCTGCCCCTTGCACCCCTGACGCCCTATGCTACATGAACGCCGGGCGCGCGAAAGTCCGCGCAGCCGCACCCCGCTTCAGATGGTTTCCGAGAGTTTCATGTCCGACAAGGTCGTCACCCGTTTTGCCCCCTCGCCCACCGGCTATCTGCATATCGGTGGGGCGCGCACGGCGCTGTTCAACTGGCTGTACGCCAAGCACACCGGCGGCACGATGGTGCTGCGCATCGAGGATACCGACCGCGAACGCTTTAACGAGGCGGCTACCCAGGCCATTCTGGATGGACTGACCTGGCTTGGGCTTTCCTGGGACGGCGAGGCCATATCGCAGTTCGAGCGTGCGCCGCGCCATCGCGAGGTGGCTGAGGAACTCGTGCGTCTGGGTAAGGCCTATTACAGCTACGAGACACCGGCCGAGCTGGAGGCCATGCGCGAGGCAGCACGCGCCAAGGGCCTGCCGCCGCGCTACAACGGCCAGTGGCGCGATCGCGACCCCTCCGAGGCGCCTGCGGGCGTCAAGGGCGCCATCCGCATCAAGGCGCCAACCGAGGGCGAGACGGTCGTGCACGACCGCGTCCAGGGCGAGGTGCACTTCCCCAACAAGGATCTCGACGACTTCATCATCCTGCGCTCGGACGGCAACCCGACCTACATGCATGCCGTCGTCGTCGACGATCACGACATGGGTGTCACGCATATCATCCGCGGTGATGACCACCTGACCAATGCCGCCCGCCAGACCGTGATCTACAACGCCATGGGCTGGGACGTGCCGTCGATGTCGCACATCCCGCTGATCCATGGCGCCGACGGCGCCAAGCTGTCGAAGCGCCACGGCGCACTCGGCGTCGAGGCCTATCGCGCCATGGGCTACCTGCCGGAGGCGCTGCTCAACTATCTCGCGCGCCTGGGCTGGAGCCATGGCGACGACGAGATCATGTCGATCAAGGACATGATCTCCTGGTTCGACATCGGCGACGTCAACAAGGGCGCGGCCCGCTTCGACTTCGCCAAGCTGGAAGCGATCAACGGCGCGCATATGCGCCGCATGGCCGACGCGGAGCTGTTCGATATCTTGATCGCCACTTTGCCCTATCTCGAGGGTGGCCCGGCGATGGCCGCACGTCTCAACGACAAGAACAAAGCGCAGTTGCTGGCAGCCCTTCCAGGCCTGAAGGAGCGCGCCAAGACGCTGGTCGAGCTCGTCGATGGCGCGGCCTTTCTGTTTGCCACGCGCCCGCTGGCGCTCGACGAGAAAGCAGCGCTTCTGCTCAATGACGATGCCCGCAAGATCCTGCGTGGCGCTCACGAAGCTTTGAACGTGCTTTCCAGCGACTGGACGGCTGCCGCGGCGGAAGCCGCGATCCGCGACTATGCGCTGGCCGGTGGCCACAAGCTTGGCGCCGTGGCCCAACCGCTGCGGGCCGCGCTGACCGGCAAAAGCACCTCGCCGGGCGTGTTCGACGTGCTTGCCGTGCTTGGGCGCGAGGAGAGCCTTGCGCGCATAGCGGATCAAATCGATTAGGAGCAAACGGCCCAAGAAGATTGGCATTGAAAGGCGCGTTTCGCAGTGCAACATTAGGCCTTGGCCCAATCTGGCACGCACCTCCTAAAATGCGGTGGCGAATACGCGCATTGCGGTGATTTCGACGTGTCGCTCTGCAGAATTTGCCTTTGCCGGCATGAGGAAACAACAAGGAGTTTGCAATGACCGAAGCTGCGAAAAAACTGGATGTGGGCGGCGCGAACCAAGAGGCTACGGCAACGCTTCAATTCGCCGGCAAGACCCATGAATTCAAGGTGCGAAGCGGCTCCGTCGGACCCGACGTCATCGACATCGCCTCGCTCTACAGCACGACCGGCGCCTTCACCTATGACCCCGGCTTCACCTCGACGGCAAGCTGCGAGTCCGAGATAACCTTCATCGACGGCGATGCCGGTATTCTTCTCCACCGCGGCTATCCGATCGACCAGCTGGCCGAACACGGCGACTTCCTCGAAGTCTGCTATCTCCTGCTCTACGGCGAACTGCCGACCAAGGCGCAGAAGGACGATTTCGATTACCGCGTGACGCGCCACACAATGGTGCACGAGCAGATGTCGCGCTTCTTTACCGGCTTCCGCCGCGATGCGCATCCGATGGCGGTGATGTGCGGCGTGGTCGGCGCGCTCTCGGCCTTCTATCACGACTCCACTGACATCTCCGACCCGTACCAGCGCATGGTCGCTTCCATGCGGCTGATCGCCAAGATGCCGACGATCGCGGCCATGGCCTACAAGTACCACATCGGCCAACCCTTCATTTACCCGAAGAACGATCTCGGTTTCGCGGCAAACTTCCTGCACATGTGCTTTGCCGTGCCGTGCGAGGAGTACAAGATCAACCCGGTTCTGGCCCGCGCCATGGAGCGCATCTTCATCCTGCACGCCGATCACGAGCAGAATGCCTCGACCTCGACGGTTCGCCTCGCCGGCTCGTCGGGCGCCAACCCGTTCGCCTGCATCGCCGCCGGCATCGCTTGCCTGTGGGGCCCGGCGCATGGCGGCGCCAATGAAGCCGCGCTCAACATGCTGGGCGAGATCGGCCATGTCGATCACATCCCGGAGTTCATCGCCCGCGCCAAGGACAAGAACGACCCGTTCCGGCTGATGGGCTTTGGCCACCGCGTCTACAAGAACTATGATCCTCGTGCGAAAATCATGCAGAAGACGGCGCACGAGGTTCTGGGCGAACTCGGCATCAAGGACGATCCGCTGCTCGACATCGCCATGGAACTGGAAAAGATCGCGCTGACCGATCCTTATTTCATCGAGAAGAAGCTCTACCCGAATGTCGACTTCTATTCCGGCATCACGCTGAAGGCGCTGGGCTTCCCCACCACCATGTTCACCGTGCTGTTCGCGGTCGCCCGCACCGTCGGCTGGATCGCGCAGTGGAAGGAGATGATCGAGGATCCGCGCCAGAAGATCGGCCGGCCGCGCCAGCTCTATACCGGCGCGCCGGAGCGCGATTACGTGCCGATCGCCAAGCGCTGACCGAGTCTGCTTGAATCGAAAAAGGCGCCTCTCAGGGCGCCTTTTTCATATGACGAAGCACAACGCTCGCCGCGAGTTCGCCGGATGGCTTGTCGGTCGCCATGCGCCTGGCGATCTCGGCAAAGCCGTCCTTCTGCCAGGCGCGCATGCCGCTGTCGGCGAACAACGCTTCCAGTTGGCGAGCCAGATTGTTCGCCTTGACGTACTCGTTGTAGAACTCCGGGATAAGCGCACGATCCGCGATCAGATTGGGCAGCAGCGCCGACCAGACGGAAACGAAATAGGGTGCTACGGCACGGGCGATAGGATCGAGCCTGTAGCACGAGACCATCGGCACACCGGCCAACGCCAGTTCCAGCGACACGGTTCCCGATGCGATCAGCGCGGCATCGGCCTTGCCGAAAGCCTGCCATTTGCGTTGCGGATCCACGATGATTTCAGGTTTTTCATCCCAACGATTGACCGAGGCTTTGACGAGGTCGGCGACATGCGGAACCGTCGGCAGCAGCAGCCGCAGACGATGTCCGCGTCCGCGCAGCATCGATACGGTCTCACCGAACGTGTCGACCAGCCGCCGCACCTCGCCGCGCCGCGAGCCGGGCAGGACCAGCAATGTCTTGATGCGGTCCTGGGCAAGATCGCGCGGCAAGGCCTGCGCCTTCTGGGCGGCGAGCACACCCGCATCATGCGTGAGGCGATGCCCGACATAGGTTCCGGGCGGGCCGCCCAGCCGCTCGAGTTCCTTCACCTCGAACGGCAGGATGCAGAGGATATGGTCGACATAAGGCTTCATCGCCACCGCCCTGCCCGGCCGCCAGGCCCAGACGCTCGGACAGACGTAGTGGATGATCGGTATCGACGGATTGGCCGCGCGCACCTTCCTGGCGACGCGCAAGGAAAAGTCGGGGCTGTCGATGGTGACCAGGCAATCCGGCTTTTCCTCAGCGATGGTTTTGGCCAGTTGGCCGATCCGCCTGAAAAGGCGCGGCAGATCGCGCAGGACGGCACTGAAACCCATCAGCGCGATCTCGCCGGCGTCGAAGGGCGACACCAGGCCCAATTCCCCGAGATGGCGGCCGCCGAGGCCGACGAGTTGCACCTGGCGGCCTGTTGCCTGGCGAAGCGAACGCACAATATCGGCGCCAAGCAGATCGCCCGATTCTTCACCCGCAACGATCGCGATCTTCAGCGCCTTGTCAGCCATGCGCCGGCTCCGCTGCGGCCAGGCCAACGATGAACAGGCCGAGCTCATTGGCGCGCGACAGGGTTGCGGGACCTTCGAGGATCAGCGAGCGCCCTGCCTCGACGGCAATGCCGGCGAGCCTGGCCGCATGCGCTGCTTCGACCGTCTGTGGTCCTATGGACGGAAGATCAGCGCGCAGTTCCTGACCTGGCTTGGCGCATTTGACCAGCACACCGCGCGTCTTGCCGGCGATGCGGCCGTGGCCTCGCAAGAGTTTTGCGCGGTCGAGCAATCCGGCCGTGCCCTCGATACCCTCGAGCGCGATGGTCCGGCCGCCGACCGCGACCGCCGCCTGGCCGATATCCAGCGCGCCGATGGCCTTTGCCGCGGCAAAGCCCGCCTCAATGTCGCGCCAGTCGGACTTCTGAGGCTCCACCTTGGTCAAGGTCCCTTCGGCTGCGACAAGGTTCGGCACGATTTCGTGGGCACCCACGACCTTTATCCCCCGTGCTTCGAGGCCTCGCGCTACCACTTTCAACAGCCCATCGTCGCCGCGCGCCAGTGCCATCACGACAACCGGTATCACTGCCAGTAGGCTGAGGCTTGGGCGCAGGTGCGTCAGCCTTGGTCGGCGCTTGATCTCGCCGGCAAGCACAAGATGGGTGATCCGATGTCGTTTGAGCAAGGGAACAAGCGAGCCGATCGCCTCCAGGGCAAGGGTTTCATGCTCATACTGGCGCAATTCCGGCAGACGATCGGCCTCGCCTTCCATGAGGACGATGAAGGGTGGATAGCCCTGCCCGGCCGAGCCGGCCGCGACTTCGACCGGAAGACTGCCGCCGCCGGCGATGATGCCGACCCTGGCATCTGGCGGGAGACCAAGACCAGCAGCCGCCGTCTCAGTCTTCATCATCGGCATCGTCGCCATCGCTGCCCTTGAGCGACGGCACCGCATAATGGCGCTTGCCGCGACTGGTGATGAAATTGATGATCTTCATGGCGGTCGGCGAAGAGGCGAACTCGGCCTTGGCGAATTCGATGTTCTCGCCGACGGTGCGGGAGCGGTCGAAAATCGTCCTGTAGGCTTTGCGCAACAGATAGATTTCCGAACGCGGCAGACCGGCGCGCTTGAGCCCGATGATGTTCAAGCCGCGTAAGCTGGCGCGGTTGCCGACGGCAATGGCATAGGGAATGACATCGCCAACAAAAGCCGAGCATCCGCCAAGAAAGGCGTTGTCGCCGACACGCACGAATTGATGAACGGCGCTGAGGCCGCCGATATACACGTTGTCGCCGATCTCGCAGTGTCCGCCCAGCGTCGCGCCATTGGCGAAGGTGGCGTTCTTGCCAACAACGCAATCATGGGCGATGTGGGCATAGGCAAGGAAATTGCCGTTGCAACCCACTGTCGTCTCGCCGCGGCTGGTGTCGGTGCCGACATGCATGGTGACACCTTCGCGGATGGTGCAGTTGGCGCCGATGACCAGCGTCGTGCGACCGCCTTTGTGCTTGGTGTTCTGCGGCGGTGCGCCCAATGTCGCCATCGGATAGACCTTGGTCGAGGCGCCTATGGTGGTCGCGCCCATGACGGAGACATGGCTGACCAGTTCGACACCATCGCCGATCACGGCATCGCCGCTGATATGGCAGAACGGCCCTATACGCACACCCTGGCCGATTTGAGCGCCCTCTTCCACGACGGAGGAAGGATGGATTGAAGTCTCGATTTTCATAAGCACTCGATCGTCAGTCGCCGGTGACCATCATGGCTGAAATCTCGGCCTCGGCCGCCTTGGTGCCATCGACCAGGGCTTCGCAGGCGAATTTGAGCAGGTTGCCGCGCTTCTTGATTTTCTTGACGTGAATCTTCAACTGGTCGCCGGGAACGACCGGCTTGCGGAATTTGGCGTTGTCGATGGTCAGGAAATAGACCAGCGACGGCTTCGACGCCCCAAGGCTGCGGATGCAGATGGCGCCTGCCGTCTGCGCCATGGCCTCGACGATCAGCACGCCCGGCATCACCGGCTGCTCCGGGAAATGCCCCTGAAAATGCGGTTCATTGATGGTGACGTTCTTGATGCCGACGGCGGAATCATCACCATCGATATCGACGATGCGGTCGATCATCAGGAAGGGATAGCGATGCGGCAGGAGCTTCATCAGCCCCATTATGTCAACCGCTTCCAGCGTCGCCGCCGCCACCATATCAGCCATTGTCCTTGCCCTGCTTGCGTGCCCTGGCCATCGTGCGCAACATGGCTATCTCTCGCATGGCTTCCGCCATCGGCTGTGCCGGATAACCGCCCCAGATCTCGCCGGCGGGAACATTGCTCATAAACCCACTTCTGGCGGCAAGCTTGGCTCCTGAGCCGATGGTCAAATGATCGGCAAGCCCGACACCGCCGCCCATGGTGACATTGTCACCCACGACCACGGAACCGGAAATACCCGAAAGCCCGGCTACTATGCAATTGCGACCGATGCGGACGTTATGGGCGATCTGCACGAGATTGTCGATCTTGGTGCCCTGACCGATGATCGTATCCGACATGGCGCCGCGATCGACGGTGGAATTCGAGCCGATCTCGACATCGTCCTGGATGACAACCCGTCCGATCTGGGGAACGCGTTCCGGCCCCTTGGCACCGCCCACAAAGCCGAAACCGTCCTGGCCGATCCTGGCGCCGCCATGGATGATGACCCGGTTACCGATCAACGCATACTGGATACTGACACCCGGGCCGACATAGCCGTCACGGCCGATCTGGCAGGACTGTCCAATGACCGCGTTGGGCGCGATGACGGTGCCGCTGCCAATCGAAACGCCTGGTCCGATGACCACGCCGGCCTCGATGACCGCGCCGGCTTCGACACGCGCGGTCGGATGGATATGGGCATGCGGCGAAACACCGGTTTCACCCGTCATTGGTCCCGGGGTGGCGGCTGTGGGGAACAGCAGTCGACCGACCAGCGCGAATGCCTGTTGCGGACGCGGATGGATCAAAACGGCGATGTCGGCCGGCGCCTTGTTGGCAAATTCCGCCGGGCACAGGACAGCGGCCGCCCGCAGTGACGGCATCAAGGCGGAATTGCGCCGGCCGTCGACGAAGACGAGCGCATTGGCACCGCCTTCGCTGGCCGGTGCCAGCGCCTCGATAGAAACGTCGGATTGGCCGGAATCGACTAGCACCGAGCCGGTCAGATTCGCGACTTCGGCCGCCGTATACCGGCGTGATGGCGCGAAGAACACCGGATCGGTCATTCCAGAAGCTATATCCAGCTAAGTCGGAACATTTTCTCCCGGACCCAATAAATCCGGGAGCATCGTTGGCCTCCGCTCAGAAGCGGGTCGAAATGCCGAAGTTGAATTCCTGCACGTCGTCGCTCGCTTCCTTCTTGACCGGGATCGCATAGTCGATACGGATCGGACCGAACGGCGAAGCCCACATCAGGCCAAGACCGACGGAAGCGCGCAACTTCATGCCGGTCGACGACTGATCGACCAGTGTCTGATCAGCAATCTTGCTACCGTAGAGCGTCGCCGCGTCGGCGAACACCGCGCCACGTAAGCCGAAGCTCTCGGGAACGACCGGCAGCGGGAACTGGGCTTCGGCCGAAGCGTTGAAATAGGTCGTGCCACCCAGGTGATCGCCGCTGGTTCCAGAAGCAACCGGACCGATACCACCATAAGCAAAGCCGCGGATCATGCGATCGGTGCTCTGGAACTGGTCAAAAATGCGCAGATTGCCGTCATTGCCGTAACCCTCGACATGACCGGCGCCACCCGAAATGAGGCCGACAAGGTCAAGCTGCTCTGACAGCGTCTGATAGACGCTGCCGCGTCCAGTGATCTTCACGAACTTGGCATCGCCACCGAGACCGGCAACTTCCACCGTCGTGTTGGCAAAGATACCCTCATGCGGGTTCTTCATGTCGTCGATGGTGTTGTAGACCAGCCCCAGGCTGACCGACGACTTGATCCACGGGCTTTCCGCGATGCCATCCAGAACAGCCTGTGAAATGTTGCAGGTGCCTTGCGGAAGCACATCGGTGGGATTGCAACTGTTGTCGACCTTATACTTCTCCTGGGAGATATTATAAGCCAACTGCGTCGAGATGTTGTTGGTGATCGGCAGGCCGAAGCGCACCGTCGCACCCGTGGTGTCGCTGTCGTAATTGTTGTTGTATTGCCTCGTCGACTTGTAGATGTCGAAGCCGGCAGCGATGCGCCGCCCGAGGAAATAGGGCTCGGTGAAGGACAGGCTGTAGTCGCGCGAATTCTTGCCGCCGCCGGCCGACAGCTTGATGTACTGGCCACGACCGAGGAAGTTGCGCTCGGTGATCGACCCTTCGACGGACGGACCCGCAGTGTCCCCACCGGTCGAATAGCCGGCGCCAATCGAAAATTCACCCGTCGACTTCTCGACCACGTCGACCACCAGCACGACCTGGTCTGGCTGCGATCCTGGCACCGTCGAGATGTCGACTTTATCAAAATAATTCAGGGCTTCCAGGCGCTTCTTCGCGCGCTGGATCAGCACCTGGTTGAACGCATCGCCTTCGCTGACATCGAATTCGCGGCGGATGACATAGTCACGCGTACGATCGTTGCCGCGAATCTCGATGCGCTCAATATAGGCCTTGGTGCCCTGGTCGACGGTATAGACCACCGAAATCGTATGGTTCTCGAAGTTGCGGTCGCCGCGCGGCGTCACCTGCGCGAAGGCATAGCCGGAACCGGCCACCTTCTCGGTCAGGGCGATGATGGAGTCCTCGACATCCTTGGCGTTGTAGACGTCGCCCTTGCGGGTCTCGACCACCGATTCCAGCGATTTGGAGTCAACTTCCGGGATCGTGCTTTCGACGCTGATGTCGCCGAAATTGTAACGCTCACCTTCCTGGACGGTGATGGTGACCGTGTACTTGTTCGTCGCATTGTCGAGTTCGCCGACGGCCGACACCACCTGGAAATCAGCATAGCCGTGATTGTAGTAGAAGCGGCGCAGCAACTCCTGGTCGGCACGCAGCTTGTCCTCGTCATAGACGTCATCGCGCAGGATGAACGACACCCAGGACGAGCGCTTGGTGTTGATCACATCCGACAGACGACGGCTCGAATAAGCGCTGTTGCCGACGAAATTGATCGCCGCGATCTGCGTGCGGTCGCCTTCGGTGATCTTGAAAACCACATTCACGCGGTTGTCACCGAGATCCATGATCTGCGTGGTCACGCCGGCATCATCGCGGCCGATGCGCCTGTAGGCAGCCTTGACCGCCTCGACGTCGGAATCAAGCGTGGCCTGGGAGAACGTGCCGCGCGGCTTCAGCTGAACCGCTGCCTGAAGCGCATTGTCCTTGAGCTTCTTGTTGCCCTGGAACAGCACCTGGTTGACGACCTTGTACTCGGCAACCTTCACCACCAGTGTCGAGCCGACCTGATTGATCTGAACGTCCGAGAACAAACCGGTACCGAACAACGCCTTGACGGCCGCGTCGATATCGGAACTGGAGAAAGCCTTACCCGGCTTGATGGTGATGTAGTTGCGGATGGTTTCGGCGTCGACACGCTGGTTGCCGCTCACCTCCACCCTGCTGACGACAGCGGCTTCGGCCGCCGATGTGGCAACGAACTGCACTGCGAGCGCACCTGGCACGACCAGGGCGGCGGACAGTGCCGCCGCGGACGCGGCGCTCAGAAACTTGGATGCTGCCTTCATCGGGCTTAATAACCTTTTCTCGTAGTCCCCACGGCGAGAAAACCGGACGTGCGGTAATTTCCCCTACCGTATTAACCGGATTTTCCCTACACGCAAGGCTTCTGGTTAATTTGTATTTACTTAACCCTGGTGCGTGGCTTTCGCGTCACTCATATCCCCGCGCATGGTAAACGGCGTCTCAACATCGACCATGCCAAAGCCAAATTTCTTCATGATTTCAGCACCCAAACAGATCGTTCCAGAATACGAAACCCATGAAGCACAAGACCAGAAGCAGACCGGCCCGATAGGCCATTTCCATCATCCGTTCCGACACCGGCCGGCGAATGACGGCCTCCACCCCGTAGAACAAGAGATGGCCGCCGTCGAGGGGGGGAATCGGCAAAAGGTTTAGAATACCTATGCCGACGGACAGCAGCGCAACGAGCTGCACCAGCCATTCGAAACCGAGTTTGGCCGCCTTGCCGGCCATGTCGGCGATCTTGACGGGGCCGCCCAGCTGGCACTTGTCCTCGCGTCCGACGGCGAAACGCTGCAAGAACTGGCCGGTTCGCTCGATGACGTGGCCTGTTTCCTCAACTGCCGCCGCGACCGCCCCTATCGGGGTGTAGCTGATGAGACGGGGCTGGCCGAGTTCCTTGTTGTTGACGACACCGATGACGGCGACCTTGACCTTGTTGCCGAGCGCGTCTTCCTGCTCCATCAGCTGCGGAGTCGCGGTCACCGTGACTTCCTTGCCGTCGCGCAGCATGACGAAGGTAATGGTATCGCCGGCGCGGCCCGAGACCAGCCGCTGCACATCGCCAAAGGTTTCGACCTTGCTGCCGTCGACGCTGACGAATCGGTCACCTGGCTGGATGCCCGCCTTCGCCGCCGGACTGTCCGCCGTAACTTCCGCCACCATGGGCTCTGCGACATAACGCCCGTAGGAGGCAAACAGCACGGAAAAGACGACGATCGTCAGCAGGAAATTGAACAGAGGCCCGGCCGCCACCGTCGCCGCGCGCTTCCAGATCGCCTGAGTGTGGAAAGCGACCTTGCGTTCCGCGTCGGTCAGCGTTTCCAGCTCCTCCAAAGTTGGCTGGCTGGAGGTGGCGTTCATATCGCCGACAAATTTGACATAGCCGCCAAGCGGTATGGCGCAAAGCTTCCAGCGCGTGCCATGCCTGTCGTTGAAGCCGATGAGTTCGGGACCGAAGCCGATCGAGAAGGCCTTGACCCCGATGCCGCACCAGCGGCCGACGAGGTAGTGGCCCATTTCGTGGACAAACACCACCACGGTCAGCACAAAGAGAAACGGCACGAGCGTGCCGAGAAACAAGCCTTCGGTGCTGAAAATCGCGTGAAGAATCCCGTTCAACTCATGCCCTCAAATTCTTCCGCCGTTGCGCCGTGACTGTGACATCAATCCAGGCAAATCCAAGGCGCGCCCGCGCCAGATCGTGGAACGACATCCTTCAAATCGGAAACAGCCCCTGCGCCGGATGATCGGCGCCCGCCGAAATCCAGCCAATGACGTATAGGGCAAGAGCCGCCGCGACAAGCCCGTCGACACGGTCCATCACACCGCCATGGCCTGGAATGAGCACGCCCGAATCCTTGCGGCCATGCCGTCGCTTGACCCAGGATTCGAACAGGTCGCCGGCCTGGGCGACAACCGAAAGCGCAAGTGCCACAAGGCCGAGCAAGGCCAGGTTGCCGGCACCGGCCGCGGCGGCCAGCAGAACCCCGGCGACAACACCACCGACAGCGCCGCCGAGCGCACCGCTGCGCGTCTTGCCGGGCGAAATCGACGGCGCCAGTTTGGGACCGCCGACGGCGCGCCCGACGAAATAGGCAAAAATGTCGGTCGCCCAGACGACGGCGAACAGGAACAGGATGGCGATAAGGCCGGAATGGTCGCCGTCGCGCAGCAGGGCAAGCGACAGGCCGGACACGGTGGCATAGGCAAGACCGCTCGCCTCCCACTGCCCGGTCTTGCGAACCAAGGCGGCAATCGCGGTTGCGGCAATCAGAATCACCACAAGCAGCAGCAGCCAGGATGCGGCAAGCCCGGCAATCAAGGCGCCGATGAAAACGATGACCAGCGCCTCGGGCAGGAAGCTCAGCCCATTGGTGGCGGTTGGCCGCGACATGCGTGTCCACTCGTAAAAGATCATCGCCGACATGGCTGCGCACAGCAGCCGGAACGGCAGGCCGCCAAGCCAGGTCAGGCCAAGGGCGATGACGGCAAGCACGACCGCTGAAATGACGCGGAGTTGAAGGTTGCTCATCCCGCGGCCGGTCGCGAAGCGACGTCTTGCGGGCCCAATCCGCCGAAACGACGCTCGCGGCTGGCAAATTCGCGCAACGCCTCGGCCAGGTGCTCGCGGCTGAAGTCGGGCCAGTAGCAAGGCAGGAAGACGAGCTCGCTGTAGGCGGCCTGCCACAACAGGAAGTTGGACAGCCGAAGCTCGCCGCTGGTGCGTATGACCAGCTCGGGATCTGGAATGCCCTGCGTGTCGAGGGCGCCGGCAAAGCTTTCAGCTGATATCGCTTCGGCGTCGATTTCGCCGCGCGCCACGGCCGCGGCAAGCTTGCGCGCCGTGCGAACGATCTCGTCGCGCCCGCCATAGTTGAATGCGATCACCAGCGTCAACGCTTCGTTGCCGGCGGTCAGCGATTCGGCCTCGTCGAGCAGCCCTCTGATGTCGGGCTGCAGCCCTGCCCTGTCGCCGATGATCCTGACCCGCACGCCGCTCTGGTGCAGTTCGGCGAGGTCCCGGCGGATGAACAGCTTCAACAGCCCCATCAGGTCGCTGACTTCGGACTTCGGCCGCGACCAGTTCTCCGACGAGAAAGCGTAGACGGTCAGGAAGGAGATGCCGAGATCAGGCGCCGCGCGCACCGCCTTGCGCAGTGCCTCGACGCCGGCGCGATGGCCGGCGAGCCTCGGCATGCCGCGCGCCTTGGCCCAGCGTCCATTTCCATCCATGATGATCGCGACATGCGCGGGCGTAGTCATGATCTCGCTTTCGGGTCAGCCGGCGGCCAACCCTAAACCTGCATGATTTCAGCTTCCTTGTCGGAAAGCAGATGATCGATGGTGCTGATCGTTTCGTCGGTAAGCTTCTGAACCTGGTCGGAACGCTTGCGCTGGTCGTCTTCGCTGATCGCGCCGTCCTTCTCCGCCTTCTTCAGGAAGTCCATGCCGTCGCGGCGCACATGGCGCGCGGCGACGCGGGCGTTCTCGGCATAGCCATGCGAGATCTTGACCAGTTCCTTGCGGCGCTGTTCGTTGAGCTCCGGCAGCGGGATCCTGAGATTGGTGCCGTCGACGATCGGGTTGAAGCCCAGATTGGATTCGCGGATGGCGCGGTCGACGGCACCGACCATCGACTTGTCCCAGATCGACACCGAGATCATGCGCGGCTCCGGCACCGTGACGTTGGCAACCTGATTGATCGGCATGGTGGTGCCATAGGCCTGCACCTGGATGGCATCGAGCAGATTGCTGGAGGCGCGACCGGTCCGCAGCGAGGCCAGGTCATGCTTGAACGCGGCGATTGCCCCATCCATGCGCCGCTTGAGATCGTCGTACTCACCACTCATCTTAGTCTCCTCGACCCGTCTGCCGCGGGTTCACTGCTTCGGGGCAAGGCCCCGTTCGAGCCTGATTTTCGAAAGCCGGTTTCCCTTTCGAGGGATCAGGCCCCGGATCATTCGTCCGCAACGACCGTGCAGCGGCCGCCGCCCCTCAGAATATCGCCGAAACCACCTTTTTCGTGGATCGAATAGACGATTATCGGAATGTTGTTTTCGCGCGCAAGTGCAATCGCAGCCGTATCCATGATGGAAAGGCCACGATTTATGACTTCGGCATGGCTGATGCGCTCGAAACGGGTCGCGTTCGGGTCCTTCTTCGGGTCGGCCGAGTAGACACCGTCGACCTGCGTGCCCTTGAACAGCGCATCCGCGCCGATTTCAGCCGCGCGAAGCGCTGCGGCCGAATCAGTGGTGAAGAACGGATTGCCGGTGCCGCCGGCAAAGATCACCACCCTGCCCTGGTTCATGTAAGCATCTGCCTGGCGCTGCGAAAAACTCTCGCAGAGTTCGGGCATGGCGATCGCTGACAGCACCACGGCATCGACGCCGATTTTGTGCAGTGAGGTGCGCAGCGCCAGTGAGTTGATGACCGTGGCAAGCATGCCCATGTGGTCGCCGGTGACGCGGTCTCCGCCCTTGGAGGCGACGGCCACGCCGCGGAAGATATTGCCGCCGCCGATGACGACGCCGACCTCGATGCCCAGCGCGCGGGCCTCGGCGATGTCGGCGGCGATGCGATCTACGACTGAGACGTCGATGCCGAAATGCTGTTCGCCCATCAACGCTTCGCCCGACGCTTTCAGCAAGACACGTCGGTAGAGGGGCTTCACCGTCATCTGGTCCTCTTCATTTTGCATGTGGTCGCGCCCTGGGCTGGCCGCCCTCGCGCAGGCGCCGCGCCCCGAACGTTGGCACGATGCCGAGTTCCGATACACGAAGGGCGCCGCGATGTCACGTGGCGCCCGATCGGCAAATTTGTGGTAATCCCGCCCGATCGATCAGTTGGTGGACACGCTGGCCGGTAGGCCCTCGATAAGCACCGGCGACGCATAGCCGGAAGGCTTGTCGCCGGTCGCAGCACCGCCGGTGACGCGCGCCTGTATCAGCGGCCCGAAATAGGAATAGGGGAACGGCGCAGGGGTTCCGCTGACCAAATCCAGCCGGTCGCGAAGCCCTGCCGGAATCTCGAAGTCCAGCGCACCGAGATTGTCCTTGATCTGGCTGAGCGTCGTCGCACCGAGGATCACCGCGGCAATCCCCGGCTGCGTCGCCACCCAGTTGATCGCGACCTGCGGCATGCTGCGGCCGAGCTCGGACGCGACCTTCTCGAGTTCGGCCACGATGGCCCAGTTGCGCTCGGTGAATTTCTGGAAGCCCGGATGGGTCGAGTTGCGGAATCCGTCGAGCCGGCCCGCATTTCCGGCCTGAGCCGGCCGGTATTTGCCGCTGAGTAGCCCACTGGCCAGCGGGCTCCAGACCATGATGCCGGCGCCATGGCGCGTGCCGAACGGCACGAACTCGTTCTCGATCGCGCGTTCGGCCAGGGAATATTCGAGTTGCAAGGCCGAGACCGGCTCATATCCACGCAGCTCGGCGATTGCCTGTGCCCGCCCCGCATACCAGGCCGGCACATCGGACAGGCCGACATGGCGCACCTTGCCCATCCGCACCAGGTCGTCCAGCGTACGCATGACCTCTTCGGCCGGCGTCAGCCTGTCCCATATGTGCATGAGATAGAGGTCGATATAGTCGGTGCCCAACCGCTTCAGCGAGGCATCGACAGCCCGCATGATGTTCTTGCGGCCGTTGCCGCCGGCATTCGGATTGCCGGGCTGCATGTTCATGGCGAATTTGGTGGCGATCACCGCGCTATCGCGTAAGCCTCGCTCGGCGATGAATTCGCCAAGCCAGGCTTCAGCGGTGCCACCGGTGTAGAGGTCGGCCGTGTCGAAGAAATTACCGCCTGCCTCGACATAGGCGTCGAACATAGCGCGGGCCGTATCCCTATCGGCTCCCCAGCCCCATTCCTTGCCAAAGGTCATCGTGCCCAGCGTCAGCCGGCTCACCCTGAGGCCGCTGTTGCCGAGAGTGTAATAGGTCATGGTCATGATCGTCTTCCAATGCCTTGTTGATCAATGCCGTGGCGTCACTGGCCCAGAACATCACTGGCCAGGCGTCGTCTTGACCCAAAAATTGCCGCGCTCATGCGTCATGCGGAACGCGAAGCCGTCGACCTTCCAGCCGGCAGGGGACCGGGTCAGGTGGTGCTCATAGGTGCCCCATACTTCCCAGAGCGGGTCGCCATTGCCCTCCATCCGGTTCCAGGCATAGCCGTTCGAACGGACGGTCGCCGTGTCCGCCTCGAGAACGACCTGATGATTTGTGCGCAGATGCAGGCTCGTCTTGCTGCCCTTGAGGTTGCCGGCCCAGGCGCCAATCAGATCGTCGGAAGCAATGTTGGCCGCAGGTTGCCCGGACAGGCTGCTGAAATCGGCGGTCACTCGATCCGCGAAATAGCTGCGCGCCAGTTTCCAGTCCTGCGCGTCGACGGCGCGGTCGATGGCGTCGGCAATACGGACGACCGCGCGTTCGTCAGCAAGCGCCTGCCAGCCGGATGGCTCCGCTCCGCCGGCATCGATCGGCGCCAGCGCCATGCCTGCGGCGAATGTCACATGTCTCAATGCGTTCATTTTGGTTCTCCTTGTGTGGTGAAGTCCTCAAACGGAGGGATGATTGGTCGGTTTGGAAGCGTTGCCTTCAGACCTTCGACAGCGCGTCGACCACCACCTGGAACCGACGCGGATCGAAATAGTCGTGGTAGGCGCAGATCAAGCCGTCCTCGAACCGGAAGACGGCGATATTGCTGTTGGTGTATTCGGTGCCGCCCACAATGACGGCGCGATTTTTGTACTCGACGACCACGGCGTCTGAATCCGTCGCCGGATAGACAGCCGTGATTTCGGACTCAAAGGATTCAAAATTGCCGAAAAGTCCATTGAAGGCAGACAGGATCGCGGCCTTACCGTCGATGCTGTTTCCAAAGCCTGCCGGTGGATAGAAGACCAGGATGCGGCCATTCGCGGACCAAAGTTCGCCCCAGCGGTCAATGTCCTTGCGGTGCATCAGGTCGAAGAAACTCTGCACAGCCTCGAGATTGCGCGCTTGCCTGGAATGAAAGTCGGTCATCGGAAGGCCTCTCCTGCTGGCTGATGTCAGCCGTTTGGTGCCCCTTAGATGCGCCTTCTCTGCCACCCCGATAAGATTGCATGATCTGCATGGACTATGCGATATCATGCATGAATGGACCGGGATCTGCTTGCCCATCTGCCTGTTGTCATAGCCGTTGCCAAGCGCGGCGGCTTCGCGCTTGCCGCGGCTGAACTCGGTATGAGCCCATCCGCCGTCAGCCACGCGGTGCGCCTTGTCGAAGAGCGCATTGGTCAGCCGCTGTTTGCGCGCACGACGCGCAGCGTTTCGCTGACGGAAGCCGGCAAGGCGCTGGTAGAGACGGCGGCTCCTGCTCTGCAGGACATCGGCGAGCGGATGGATCGCATCCGCGCCATCAAAGGCCGGCCGTCGGGCCTGCTCAGGCTCAACGTTCCCAACATCGCCATTCCTCTCAGCGTGACGGCCGTGGTTGCGGCGATGGCCGAGCGTTATCCGGATGTGACCGTTGAATTGCTCACGGACCAGGGGCTGGTCGACATTGTCGGCGAGGGATTCGACGCCGGCATCAGGTTGGGCGAGATGATCGCTCAGGACATGATCACGGTCCGGCTGACGCCGCCCTTCCGAGCCGTGATCGTCGCCTCCCCCGCCTATATCGGACGGCATGGCCGTCCGCGCAGCGTGACCGATCTCGCCAACCACAATTGCATCGGTTACCGGCTGGTTCGCTCCGGTGCGCTCTATCGCTGGGATCTGACCGAAGACGGCAAGGATGTCGTTGTGGAGACCAAGGGCACGGTCATCGTCACGGATTCGCTGGCCGCGATTGACCTGGCGCTTGCGGGCGTCGGTCTTGCCTATGTCTTCGAACCGCTGGTGCGCGCGGATCTTGCCGCCGGCCGCCTGGTGCAGGTCCTGCCGCAATCGGCAATCGAGGAACCTGGCCTTTTCCTCTACTTCCCGCGCCGGGCGGCGATGGCGCCGAAACTGCGGGCCTTTATCGACACCGCGCAAGAAATCGGCCGGACATCCCTGCGGACGCCCGGCCGAAAAACGCTTTCGGAATAAAGCGGTAGGAAGTTTACTTCTTGACCGCCGCCGCGACTTCCGCCGCGAAATCGGTCTCTTCCTTCTCGATGCCTTCGCCCAGCGCGAAGCGCAGGTAGGCGGTGATCTTGGCCGGTGCGCCGATGTCCTTCTCGGCATCCTTCAGCGCCTTCTCGACAGTGATGTCGGGATTGAGCACGAAGGCCTGCTTCAAGAGCACGACTTCCTCGTAGAACTTGCGCAGGCGGCCTTCGACCATCTTTTCGATGATGGCTTCCGGCTTGCCGGTCTGACGAGCCTGGTCGGCGAAGATTGCCTTTTCACGCTCGACCGCGGCCGGATCGATCTGCTCCACCGTCAGCGCCAGCGGGTTGGTGGCGGCGACATGCATGGCGACCTGGCGGCCAAAAGCGTTGGCGGCATGTTCATTGCCCGTGGTTTCGATCGCAACCAGCACGCCGAGCTTGCCAAGGCCGTCGGCAACCGCGTTGTGGACATAGGTCGCAACTGCGCCGTGCGGAACGGTCAGCTTGGCCGACCGACGGAAGCCCAGATTCTCGCCGATGGTGCCGACAGCATCCTTGATGGTGTCGGTAACCGACTTGTCCGAACCCGGATACTTAGCAGCAGCCACGGCTTCCGTCGTGCCATAGGCGAGCGCCACCTTGGCAACGTTGGCGACGATTTCCTGGAACGCTGCGTTGCGGGCAACGAAGTCGGTCTCGGAATTGACCTCGACGACGGCAGCCTCGCGCACGCCGGCATCGACGCCGATCAGGCCTTCAGCCGCGGTGCGGCCGGCCTTCTTGTCCGCCTTGGAGATGCCCTTCTTGCGCAGCCAGTCGACGGCCTCTTCCATGTTGCCGTTGGTCTCGTTCAACGCCGCCTTGCAGTCCATCATGCCCGCGCCGGTCAAGTCGCGGAGTTCTTTGACCTGTGCAGCCGAAATGCTCATTGTCGCCTCTTTGTTTTAAATGCACCGACGCACCATCGGTATTCGATGGTGCGTCTGTTTAGCGTGCCAAAATATGAGAAAGATGAAGGCTGCGGACCGGCCTTCGATTATCAAGCCTCGGGGGCTTCCGAAGCCGGAGCCGGATCGAGCGCCGGTTCGACCGGGGCTTCAATCGAAGCGCCGATGTCGACGCCGAGTGCGCCCTGCTGACGGGCGATGCCGTCGATCGCAGCCTTGGCGATCAGGTCGCAATAGAGCTGGATGGCGCGGGCCGCGTCGTCATTGCCGGGGATCGGGAAGTCGATCTTGTCCGGGTCGCAGTTCGAATCGATGATGGCGACGACCGGGATGCCGAGGCGCTTGGCCTCGAGGATCGCGATCGCTTCCTTGTTGGTGTCGATCACGAACATCAGGTCGGGCGTCGAGCCCATGTCCTTGATGCCGCCCAGAGCCTTGTCGAGCTTCTCGCGTTCGCGGTCGAGGTTCAGGCGCTCCTTCTTGGTGAGGCCCTGGGCCTCGCCGGCCAGCATCTCGTCGAGCTTGCGCAGGCGCTGGATCGAATTCGAGATCGTCTTCCAGTTGGTCAGCATGCCGCCGAGCCAACGCGAATTGACGTAGTACTGAGCCGAACGCTGCGCCGCATCGGCGACGATGTCAGACGCCTGGCGCTTGGTGCCGACGAACAGCACGCGGCCGCCCTTGGCGACAGTGTCGGAAACCTGCTTCAGCGCCTGGTGCAGCAAAGGCACCGTCTGTGAGAGGTCGATGATGTGGATGTTGTTACGAGCGCCATAGATGTAGGGCGCCATCTTGGGGTTCCAGCGGTGGGTCTGGTGGCCGAAGTGAATGCCAGCTTCCAAAAGCTGGCGCATGCTGAAATCAGGCAGAGCCATTCTTATTTTCCTTTCCGGTTAGCCTCCACGGACACAGGCATTTTTGGACGAAGTCCTCGAACGCCACCGGAGGTTTCAGCCGGATTTCTCCCGGGCAGACACCAAAGTCCGTGTGTGGAATGAGCGCGCATATAGAGGGGAAGTGCGACAAACGCAAGCGGCGCAGCGTTTTACCGCTCAGCGTGCGGCAATCAGCGCCCCGGTGCCGATCATGGCGCTGCCGGCAAACCTGTTCATCAGCCGCATGCGCTTCGGTGTCCTGAACCAGCCCGAAGCCCGGCCGGCAAGCGCTGCATAGACACCCATTGTGATGATATTGACGCTGATGACGGCGGCCACCACCAGCAGGCCATCGACAAATGTCAGCGTATCGAGATTGAGAATCAGCGGCATGATCGAGGCGTGGAACAGGATCGCCTTCGGGTTCCCCAGCGCAATCGACGCGCCAAGGAAGAAGGAGTGGGACAACCTCGCCTCAACCGTCCGCGACTCATTCGATTGCGCGGTCGAGGCGCGCCACATCCTGATGCCGAGAAAGATCAGATAGGCGGCGCCGGCATATTTCAGCAGGAGAAAAATCCATTCGAACGTCTGGGCCAAGGCCACCAGCCCGAGCAGCGCCAGCGTGACCAGCACGGCATCGCCGGCGGCGACCCCGACGCCGGCCATGAAGGCACGAAGGAAACCGCGCGACACGCCATTGGTGATGACCGCGAACATCGCTGGCCCCGGTGTGGCGGCAGCAAGCGTGACGGCGGCGCAATAGGCGAGAAATGCCGTTGGTGTCATCGTTTGGCCTTTCCATTGGGCACCCGCACCCGCCGGAAGATCGTGACGATCTCCTCGCGGCTGCATTCGATGGCGCCGAGCCGCACCGCGCGGTCGCGCTCGAAACCGGTTATGTCATAATGCGGAGCGGATGTCTTGGGCGGGCCCTGGTAGGATGAACGCTTGACGCCAAGTGCTGCGGCGAAACGATGCAACTCGTCGGTGTCGTCGGCCATCAGGTGGCACCAGCGATGGCCGGCCCACTTCCAGATCGCCGCGTCGACGTAGACCGCCATCAAGCCCGCCGCGGCCAGCTCAATTGCGCAACCCTGCTACTTCGATACCGGGCACGGCTTTGTCTGGTCGAACAGCGACAGGTTGACCAGCTTGCCTCTCATCGAGAAGTCGCCATAGTCCATGATGAGGTCGCGGGTGATGCCGTTCTCATGCAGCTTGAAGCTGATCCGGTATTCCGGCACTTCTTCACCGTTCTGGGCACTGTCGTCGAAATAGGCGATGTCGACCGGCCAATACTTGTCTGTGGCGAGCTTGGCCAGCGCCGGAGCCTCCGGATCGGCCTTGTCGGCTTCGGTCTTCTTGCCGACGACGACCGTGGTCGTCATCACCTTGTTGGCATCCTCCGAGCCGTCGAACAGGTTTGTCTGGTAGAAATTCTCGCCTTTTTCGGCCTTGCCGATCATCTCGACCAGATGCTGGGTCGGAAACTGGGTGGCGGCGAGTTCCAGGCTGCTCTTCTCGGGCTTGTCGATATCGACCTTGAGCCCTTTTGGGTCTTTCGTGGCGATACCCCTGACCTCCTTGTCAAGGTTCTGGTCGACAAAGGATTTGGTCACGAACGAAAATGTCTTGCCTTCGGCGTCTTCGAAAGTTGTCGTCTGCTGGTCGGTCAGTCGCGTATTGTCGTTGGTGACGATCTGGGTCACGAAACGGAATTTCGCCGTATAGCCTTCGCAGGCCGAGCCGTTGAATTCATAGACCATGCGACCGGATATGCCTGTTATGCCGGAGCGGTCGGAGGCCTTGTTGAGGGTGACGTCATACACGGCGCGATGCGCCTGCAGTGCCGGCGCGGCGAAAGCGGGGACTATCGGGAAGACTGCCGACAACAGAACGGCGTGGAATGCAAGGCGCGCTGCGCGCATGAGGTACTCCGATCGTCGCGGCTGATGGCAGGCCGCAGGGAAAGATGGTCCAGCTTAAAAAAAGTCGTGGCGGAAGCGAGGCAAAAATAGCAATTTCGGCCCCGCCAGCGCGGCGCCTTCCAGCAATAGGGAAAAGCAATGAGTGAAACAATCGAAAAGCGGCTAAGTGATCTCGGCGTGACGCTTCCCGTCGCCGCCGCACCCGCCGCCAATTACGTGCCCTATTGCAGGACCGGCAATTTGCTGTTCACCGCCGGACAATTGCCGCTCAAGGACGGCAAACTGCAGGCGAGCGGCCTGCTTGGCCGCGACGTCGACACGGCAAGCGGCAAGGAGGCGGCAAAATACTGCGCGATCAACATTCTGGCGCAGGCCAAGGCGGCACTGGGCGACCTCGAGAAGATTAGCAGGCTTGTGAAGATCACCGTTTTCGTCGCCTCTGCAGCCGACTTTGTCGAGCAGCATCTCGTTGCCAACGGCGCCTCCGATTTCCTGGTCGCCGCCCTTGGCGAGCGCGGCAAGCACGCCCGCTCCGCCGTTGGCACCGCCTCCCTGCCGCTTAATGCCGCAGTGGAAATCGAAGCGATCTTCGAAGTCGAATAAGCGAAGGCCTGACATGACCGACCTCTCCTGGCTGACCGCCCGGCCCGTTGCCCATCGCGGCTTCCACGACATGAACAAGACGCGCTGGGAAAACACACTGTCCGCCTTCACTGCGGCCGCCGAACGGGGCTACGCCATCGAATGCGACGTGCATCTGTCATCGGACGGCGTTCCCATCATCATCCATGATGATGACCTGAAAAGGCTGACCGGACAGGACGGTTTCGTCTGGCAGCGCAGCGCGGCCGAACTGACCGCACTCAAGGTTGGCGGCACATCAGATCATGTCCCGACGCTGCAGGAAGCGCTCGACCTGGTCGACGGCCGCGTGCCCATGGTCGTCGAGCTGAAAGGGATTCCCGGCCGTGACGAAGGCCTGGTGGCGCGCGTCGGCAAGATGCTCAAGCGCTACAAGGGCAAGGCGGCGATCATGTCGTTCGATCACTGGCTGATCCGCGATTTCCCGAAACATGCGCCCGGTATTCCCGCTGGCTTGACCGCCTACGGCAAGGACCTCAAGCTGATCGAAGCGCATTTTTCCATGCTGGCGCACGAACTCTCCTTCACCTCCTACGCCGCCGGCGACCTGCCGAACCCGTTCGTCAGCTTCGTGCGTGAAAAGCTCAAAATGCCTGTCATCACCTGGACGGTGCATGATCAGCCCGCGATTGACCTGACCCTCAAATATGCCGATCAGATGACATTCGAAGGGTTCGAACCCGACCTCGTCAAAGTCGCCTGAGCGGAGTGTCTGAAACGTGACTTGTAGCGGCCCGGATGGAGCTTAAATAAGCCTCATGGATCAGGGTGATGATGGCGACGGGCAAACAGCAAATGCGGACTATTCGATCCGCATCGCCGCGGGCATCGGCGCATTCACCTGCGATGAATGGAACGGCTTTGCCGGCACCACGCGCGGCGATGCGGAAAATGGCTATAACCCGCTCGTTTCATTCGCTTTTTTGAGTGCCTTGGAAGATTCCGGCTGCGCCGCGCGGCGCACTGGCTGGCAGGGACATCATTTGCGGCTGGAGACCGCGCAAGGCAGGCTTCTGGGCGCCGTCCCCTGCTATCTCAAATCGCACAGCCAGGGCGAATATGTGTTCGATCATGGCTGGTCGGATGCCTTCGAGCGCGCCGGCGGCCGCTATTACCCGAAACTGCAATGTGCAGTGCCGTTCACGCCGGTCACCGGCCCTCGCCTGCTGGTCGGCAAGGGCGAGGATCCGGATGCGGTGAAGGCCGGGCTTGCCGCCGGCCTCAAGATGGTGACCGACAAGCTCGGCGTGTCCTCCGCGCACGTCACCTTCGCGCAGGAGAGCGATGTCGCGACGCTCGAGGCCGCCGGTTTCCTGCACCGCACCGACCAGCAGTTCCACTTCTTCAACGAAGGCTTTTCGACCTATGACGACTTCCTCGCCACGCTCGCCTCGCGCAAGCGCAAGGCGATGAAGAAGGAACGGCGCGAGGCGCTTGCCGACGGCATCACCATCGACTGGCTGACCGGCAAGGACCTGACGGAAAAAGCCTGGGACGACTTCTTCGCCTTCTACATGGATACGGGCAGCCGCAAATGGGGTCGCCCCTATCTGAACCGCCAGTTCTTCTCGCTGATCGGCGAGCGCATGGCGGACGATATCCTGCTGGTGATGGCCAGGCGCGACGGGCGCTACATTGCCGGCGCCATTAATTTCATTGGCTCCGACGCGCTCTATGGCCGCAACTGGGGCTGCATCGAGGATCACCCCTTCCTGCATTTCGAGGTCTGCTACCACCAGGCCATCGACTTCGCCATCGAACGCAAGCTGAAGGTGGTCGAGGCCGGTGCGCAGGGAGAGCACAAGCTGGCGCGCGGCTACCGGCCGGTGACCATGCATTCCGCCCACTACATTTCGCATCCTGGCCTGCGCAATGCCGTGGCCGACTATCTCAAGCGCGAGCGGCGCGAGGTGGAGCGGATGGGCGAATATCTGGAAGAGCATACCCCGTTCCGCAAGGATCTCGAGGAATAGCAGGCTTTTGGCACGGTCGATCTCGCCTGATCGCCCGCCGCATCGTCTTGCCGCTCCAGAAGAGCTTCGCTACACGGGACGCGAGGCACAATCCGGAGCGTTCGCCATGACTGCCGCCTATGACACCGACAACATCTTCGCCAAGATCCTGCGTGGAGAAATTCCCTCGCACCGCGTTTACGAAGACGACGCCGTCGTGGCCTTCATGGACGTGATGCCGCAAGGGCCGGGCCATACGCTGGTGGTGCCCAAAGCCCCGTCGCGCAATCTGCTCGACGCCAACCCGTCGACCTTCGGCCCGCTTTTCACCGTCGTCCAGAAAGTGGCGCTGGCCGCGAAGAAGGCGCTTAATGCCGACGGCGTCACCGTCCTGCAGTTCAACGAGCCGGCCTCCGGGCAGACCGTCTATCACCTGCATGTCCATGTCATCCCGCGCTTCGACGGCATTCCGTTGAAGCCGCACACGGGCGCGATGGAAAAGCCTGAAGTCTTGGCCGAGAACGCCGGGAAAATTCGCGCGGCGCTCGGAAGCTGACCCGCACCCGTTTCGCGGTAAAGTCTTAGTTGGCGGCTTGAGCCAGCCCTTCGATCGCACTCGGCTGGGCGCCATCTCGCAGCCGCTGGCGGATCGCTTGCGCGCACTGTTCGGGGCTGAGGACCGAGGTGTCGACCTCGAGATCGTATAGGCCCGGCCGGTGCACCGCGTCCTGCCACAGGCGTACCGGCAGAGGCACAGGATCGTCTGAAGAGCCGGTGACATAGCCCCTGCCCGCCTCGCTGGCGGCTCGCCTTGCCATGATGATTTCAATCGGACAGCGAACACCGACAAGCAGCGCCGGCAGGCCGGCGAGACGGCGCGCGCAATCGGCCAGGCAGCCGAGGGGCTTCGAATAGGCATCGTGATGGCCGACATCCGTCACGACGTTCAGCCCCAGCCGGCTGTGGGCCGCGATCGATTCGTAAAGAGCGGCGTACAGGCGCGGCACGAAGACTTCGAGATCGGGGCGCTCGCCGCCAGGGCGCAACCCTATTCCCGGGCGAAGTCGCGGCGGCGTGATCTGCTCATAGCTGTCGACGCCCAGGTTTATCCATGGACCATCGAAGCTTCCTTGAATGGCTCGGGCGATGCTCGATTTTCCAGACCGCGGCGCGCCGTTGAGGATGATGATCTGGCCTGGCATAGCCACCCCTGCTCAAAATGAAAAAGCCCCGTTTCCGGGGCTTTTTCGAGTGAGTGCCGATCAGCCCTTGCGGGGCAGTTGCGGGACCAGGCTGCGCTTGCCGCCGTCCTTGCCCTTGGGCTCCGGCTTCTGCGCCACGATCTTCTTCGCGGCAGGCTTCTTCGCCACAGCCTTGGGCGGCTTCGGCGCGTCTTCCGGCTCTTCCTTTTTCGGCTTCACCGGCGCCTCGTCGGCCAGCGATTCGAGCTTCAGGCCGGTCTCGCCGGTTTCCTTCTTCTCGACGGTGACCCGCACCGTGCCGCCCTTCTTGAGCTTGCCGAACAGCACCTCATCAGCCAGCGGCTTCTTGATGTGCTCCTGGATCACACGGCCGAGCGGCCGCGCGCCCATGCGCTCGTCATAGCCCTTGTCGGCCAGCCAGGCGATCGCATCCGGCGACAGGTCGAAGGTGACACCACGCTCGGAGAGCTGAGCCTCGAGCTGCATGACGAACTTCTGCACCACCTGATGGATGACCGGCACCGGCAGCGAGCCGAACGGGATGATCGCATCGAGACGGTTGCGGAACTCCGGCGTGAACAGCCGGTTGATCGCCTCGACATCGTCGCCTTCGCGCTTGGTCGAACCGAAGCCAATCGCCGCGCGCTGCGCGTCGGATGCGCCCGCATTGGTGGTCATGATCAGGATCACATTGCGGAAGTCGATCTGCTTGCCGTTGTGGTCGGTCAGCTTGCCGTGGTCCATGACCTGCAACAGGATGTTGAACAGATCCGGATGTGCCTTTTCGACCTCGTCCAGCAACAGCACGCAGTGCGGATGCTGGTCGACACCGTCGGTCAACAGGCCGCCCTGGTCGAAGCCGACATAGCCGGGAGGAGCGCCGATCAGCCGCGAAACGGTGTGGCGTTCCATGTATTCCGACATGTCGAAGCGGATCAACTCGACACCGAGCGAGGCGGCGAGTTGCTTGGCGACTTCGGTCTTGCCGACGCCGGTCGGACCCGAGAACAGATACGAGCCGATCGGCTTTTCCGGTTCGCGCAGGCCGGCACGTGCCAGCTTGATCGCCGAGGTCAGCGCGGTGATCGCGGTGTCCTGGCCGTAGACGACCCGCTTCAGCTCGATGTCAAGGCCTTGCAGCACCTTCTCGTCATCGGCCGAAACCGTCTTCGGCGGAATGCGCGCCATGGTGGCGATCGTTGCTTCGATCTCCTTGATGCCAATGGTCTTCTTGCGCTTGCCTTCCGGCACCAGCATCTGCGAGGCGCCGGTTTCGTCGATCACGTCGATCGCCTTGTCTGGCAGCTTGCGGTCGTTGATGTAGCGGGCCGACAGTTCCACCGATGCCTTGATCGCCTCGTTGGTGAACTTCACCTTGTGGAATTCCTCATAGTAGGGCTTGAGGCCCTTCATGATCTCGATGGCGTCCTCGATGGTCGGCTCGTTGACGTCGATCTTCTGGAAGCGCCGCACCAGAGCGCGGTCCTTCTCGAAGAACTGGCGGAATTCCTTGTAGGTGGTCGAGCCGATGCAGCGGATTGCACCCGACGACAACGCCGGCTTCAACAGGTTCGACGCGTCCATGGCGCCACCTGACGTGGCACCCGCACCAATCACGGTGTGGATCTCGTCGATGAACAGAACCGCGCCCGGATAGTCCTCGAGTTCCTTGACGACCTGCTTCAACCGTTCCTCGAAATCGCCGCGATAGCGCGTGCCGGCGAGCAGCGTGCCCATGTCGAGCGCGAAGATGGTGGCATTGTGCAGCACTTCGGGAACGTCGCCTTCGACGATGCGCTTGGCCAAGCCTTCGGCGATCGCCGTCTTGCCGACGCCGGGGTCACCGACATAGAGCGGGTTGTTCTTGGAGCGGCGGCACAGCACCTGGATGGTGCGGTTGATTTCCGACTCGCGGCCGATCAGCGGGTCGATCTTGCCGGCCTTGGCCTTGTTGTTGAGGTTGACGCAATAAGCCGTCAGCGCATCCTGCTGCTGCTTCTTCTTGCCGCCTTCCTCCTGCGGCTCGGCGCCGTTCTGGCCGCCCTGCTCGTCATCGGCGCCGCGCGGCGAGCGCGTCTCCGATGCACCGGGGCGCTTGGCGATGCCGTGCGAGATGTAGTTGACCGCATCGTAGCGGGTCATCTGCTGTTCCTGCAGGAAATAGGCTGCGTGGCTCTCGCGCTCGGCGAAGATGGCGACGAGCACGTTGGCGCCCGACACTTCCTCGCGGCCAGACGACTGCACATGGATCACCGCGCGCTGGATGACGCGCTGGAAGCCGGCGGTCGGCTTGGAATCCTCGTCGTAGCCGGTGACCAGATTGTCGAGTTCGGTGTCGATATAAGTGAGAACCGTGTGCTTCAGCTCATCAAGATCGACGTTGCAGGCGCGCATGACGGCGGCCGCCTCGGTGTCGTCGATCAACGCCAGCAGCAGATGTTCTAGGGTTGCGTATTCGTGGTGCCGCTCATTGGCGAGCGTCAGCGCCTGGTGAAGCGCCTTTTCCAGGCCTTGGGAGAAAGCCGGCATGTTACCTCACTTCTTCTCCATCACGCATTGCAGCGGATGCTGATTCTGTCGGGCGAAATCCATGACCTGAGACACTTTGGTCTCGGCCACCTCGAATGTATAGACCCCGCACTCGCCCACTCCATGATTGTGAACATGAAGCATGATGCGTGTGGCGGCTTCGCGGTCCTTCTGGAAAAAACGCTCCAGCACGTGAACCACGAACTCCATCGGAGTGTAGTCGTCGTTGAGGATGAGGACCCGGTAAAGGCTGGGCTTCTTGGTCTTGGTTTTGGTGCGCGTGATGACGGCCGTCCCGCGGCCGGCCTCATTGCCGTCGCCGCTGCCGTTTTGCATCCGCGCCACTTGTCTCGTGGCAGTCAAACCGATCGTCACGTAATCCTGCCTCTTTCGAATCCTCATGCGAGTTCGACATGTAGGTGTTCGATGGACGATTTTAAGCCCTTCTGGTTAGCTGACAATATGGCTAGGTGACCAAACTTGGCGGATTTTCGCAATCGTGAAGCGCTACGCGGCTCCAGATGGGAAATTGGCATGAAAAAACCCGGCCGCGTTTCCGCGACCGGGTTCTGTCCCGGGCCCAAAGGGCCGGATCTGAAACTGTCGGGCGAAATTACTTCGCCTTGGCAACGATCGATTCGAACGGCTTGTAGGCCTCCTTGGCGAGTTCGGCATAGAGGTCGCCGATCTTGGTGGCCTCGGCGACGAACGCCTCGTAGGACTGCTTGGCATAGTCTGTCTGGATCTCGATAGCCTTGTCCAGCGACTTGGCCGAAAACAGCTTCTCGACGGCGGCGCTGCCGGCTTCAAAGCTCTTCTTGGTGTACTCGCCGGCCTCGGTGGCGATCGCCTGGGCGCCCTTGGACAGCGAAGCGAAGCTCTTCAATCCGGTGTCGGCGAATTCCTTGCCGTATTTGCTGAAGTCCTCATAGGTCTGGGTCATTTCACGATTTCCCTTGACGGTTGAGGCGTCCTTCTTCGGGGCGCCCTTGTGCAATGCACTAGAATATATTGTGCGCCGCACAAAAGTCAACATTTCGCCGGTGTGCGGAGCACGCCTGCGCAGGCAATGGCTAAAAATCAAATAAAGTGCGTTTCAAGCCCGAAGAAAATGGTGAACGCGGCGGTTACCATAAACGGATTGGTAACGCTGCCCCGCTAGTTTGGCTGGAAGCGAGGCAGGACCCTTTGCCGCCTCCAACGCAACGAAGAATTCAAGGGAAATATCAGTGCGTAAGGCGTTGTTGGGCATCGTTTCCAAATCCATCTCCCCTCTCAAAGCGATCATGGTCTTCGCCCTGGCGATGACGTTCGTTTGCGTCGACGTTGCCTCCTCACTGGCAGCGCGGCAGGCGGCCATTGTCGTGGACGCCAAGACGGGCAAGGTGCTGTACTCCGCGGATGCCAACGGCAGGCGCTATCCGGCGTCGCTGACCAAGATGATGACGCTCTACCTGACCTTCGAAGCCATGGCGAAGGGCAGGATCAGCAAGAACACGCCAGTGGTGTTTTCCGCCAAGGCCTCGGGCGAGGCACCGACGAAACTCGGCGTGAAGGCGGGCGGTTCAGTCACCGTCGAGACCGCGATCCTGTCGATCGTCACCAAGTCCGCGAACGACTCGGCCACCGCACTCGGTGAAATGCTTGGCGGCGATGAAAGCACTTTTGCCCGCATGATGACCGCCAAGGCGCGGCAGCTCGGCATGAACGGCACCGTCTTCCGCAACGCCAACGGCCTGCCCGACCCCGGCCAGTTCACCACCGCGCGCGACATGGCGACGCTCGGCATCGCGCTCAGGGAGCATTTCCCGCAATATTACGGCTATTTCTCGCAGCGCTCCTTTCTCTACGGCCGCCAGCGCATCAACGGTCACAACCGCTTGCTTGGCCGCATCAAGGGCGTCGACGGCATCAAGACCGGTTACACCCGCGCCTCCGGCTTCAACCTCGTCTCATCGGTTAATGACGGCAACCGCCGTCTCGTCGCCGTTGTCATGGGCGGCACGTCGGGCGGCAGCCGCGACAACCAGATGGCATCCCTGATCAACACCTACATGCCCAGGGCCTCGACCCGCGGTGGCGGCGATCTGGTTGCCAAGGCTGACAGCGGCAACCCGATCAAGGCGCTTGCCAAGGTTCTCCTGCCCAAGCACGACGCGCCGACCCCGGACGACAAGCCGGTGGCTGTGGCCAGCGCCGACGACACATCCGTTGCCGAAGACGCGACTGTTGCGCAAGGTGATGACGAAGAGAGCGCCGAAGCCGAAGCACCCAAACTGGTTGTCCCGGCAAAGAAGGTGAAGACGGTCATCGTCGCGGCGCCCAAGGTCGCCACTGCTCAGGTCGTGGCTGCCTATGCCGAGCCGGCACCGGCTGCCGAGCCGACGCCGACCGTCGATCCGGTCAACACCGCTTCGGTGCCGTCGGGCTGGGCAATCCAGGTCGCTTCGTCACCGAAGCAGTCGGAAGCCCAGGCCTTCCTCGACAAGACCTCCAAGCAGGCGCCGAAGGTGCTGGCGGATGCCGCCGGCTTCACCGTCGCTTTCGACAAGGACGGCGTCACCTATTACCGCGCCCGTTTCGGCGGCTTTGGTTCGAAGGACGCCGCCTGGAAGGCCTGCACCGCTTTGAAGAAGAAGAAAATCGAGTGCTTCGCCGTCCAGCAGTAGGACGGCGTGGAAGCGATCTCCCGGAAAAATTCTGCGTCGAAGGAGACTAGTTGTGATTGGAGAGCAAGACGTCCTTGGCTTCATTGATTCGCGCCGCCAGGAAAGACGTGCCGCCGATATCGGGGTGCAGGCGCTGCATCAGGCGGCGGTGCGCCTTGCGGACATCCGCCGCGGCGGCCCCCGCTTCAAGACCAAGGACCTTGTAGGCCTCCTCCTTAGTCATGGCGCCCGGACCTGGCGTAACACCCAGCCCTTCGCCACCGTTCGTCTCAGTGTTTTTGCGCCAGACGGGAAATCTGCCGTCAAGATACGTCTCTAGCAACTGGCGGCTCTCCGCATCGCCGGAGAGTTCGCGGTAGAGATGCTGCAACTCGCCGAGGCCCATCGCGCCAAGCATCTTGCCGTCATGGCGGCCGGCCAGGACCAGCCCTTCGAGGCCGCCCGTATTGTGATCCAGCTCCATTTCGAGCGCTGCCGTCCGCACCGTCGAGCGTTTTCCCGGCGCCGGCCTGACATCGGGCCGGTTTGCGCGTGTGGCGGCATACCAGCCAATCGCCACGAACAGGATGATGCCGCCGATTCCGCTTCGGCCGACCAGAAGCACGGCGCCGCCCACCAGCGCCAGCAGGATAGGCCCCAGTGTTCTCATCCCGCTTGCCAGTTGGGCCGGATCAGCTCGCAGAAAGGCCGAGGCGACGCCCAGGAGCACCAGCAGCAATGCGACCAGACCGATAATTGCGCCTAACATTTCCCACCGCCCCGCAGATACCCTGTCCGTTTGGACAGCCGCGTGATGTCATCAAACATTTTTTCTGCGCCGGAATGATGGCCTTCACCCGGACAGGAAGAGGATCGCCATGCGGGATGGCTTTCCAACCCCACCGTCCTTGTCGGTTTCGACAGCTTTTCATTGCGCATGGATTTCAAGATGTGGCGTTGTCGAGCCGCTTGCAAGTCCAGCGCGGAGCAAGATGGAGGGCCAGAAAGCCCGCGTCAAAGCAGGCAACGCGTCCGCGCGATGGCCTACAGCAAGCCGAGATCGGCAAGCTCGCGCCTGAGTTTCGGCGGCATCTCGACCAGTCCGGCCTTGCCCTTGCCGAGGTCGAGTGGCGCATCCGACGGTTTCAGATAGCGCCAGCCCTGGAAAGCCCGGCGCGGCTGCCAGTCGGTGCGCACGACTTTCGGGTCGAGCATCAGATGGCAGCGGCCGATGCCCTCGTCGTCGGTGAACGGCCGGATCTCGGTGATCAGCTGGCGGCATTGCACATTGCCTTTGATCACCCAGTAGAGCGACCCGCCATCGGTGATCTCGGCGCCACGCGTCGGCACCATGCGGGTGGTGTGCCAGTGTTCGGCTGGTTCACCGGCCCGGTGCCGTTCGTCGAGACGGAACTCGATCCATTCCTCGAGATCCTCGACGCTGTCGCAGCCGACGCACAGTTTTAGGAGATTGAGAGCCATTCGCTAAGGTTAGTCCGGAGCGCCGGGACGTCAACGGCCTGACGAACTTCTCCACAGTGCCAAGCGTTGCTCAGCACTCCACGACATTGACCGCGAGACCGCCAAGGCTGGTTTCCTTGTACTTCTCGTTCATGTCGAGGCCGGTCTGGCGCATGGTCTCGATCGCCGCGTCGAGCGGGACGAAGTGGACGCCGTCGCCTTTGATCGCCAGGGAGGCGGCCGTCACCGCCTTGACCGCGCCGAGCGCATTGCGCTCGATGCACGGCACTTGCACCAGACCGCCGACCGGATCGCAGGTCATGCCGAGATGGTGTTCGAGGGCGATCTCGGCGGCATTCTCGACCTGCATGGGCGTGCCGCCCATGACGGCGCAGAGGCCGGCCGCGGCCATCGCCGAGGCGGAGCCGACCTCGCCCTGGCAGCCGACCTCGGCGCCCGAGATCGAGGCATTGGTCTTGATGATGCCGCCGACGGCCGCCGCCGTCAGCAGGAAGTCGCGGATGCTCGGCTGATCAGCCTCGGGGTGAAAATGCAGCCAGTAGCGCAGCACCGCCGGCAGTGTGCCGGCCGCGCCATTGGTCGGCGCGGTGACGACGCGACCGCCTGCGGCATTCTCCTCATTGACCGCCATGGCATAGATCGACAGCCAGTCATTGGCGAGCAGCGGATTCGGCCGGTTCTGCTGCCACTGTTCCTGCAGCTTGTCGTGGAGCTGCCGTGCCCGGCGCCGCACCTTCAAACCGCCCGGCATGATGCCGTCCTGCGACAGGCCACGGTCGATGCAACTCTTCATCGCACCCCAGATGGCGTCGAGGCCGGTGTCGAGCTCCTCGCGCGACATCTGCGTTTCCTCGTTGACGCGCTTCATCTCGGCAATGGAAAGGCCGCTCTTGTCCGCCATCTTCAGCATCTCAACGGCGTTCTTGAAGGGATACGGCACCTTCTTGCCTTCGGTCGTGACCGAGCCCTTGGCCTTCATCCGCTGCAGCTCTTCTTCCGAAACCACGAAGCCGCCGCCAATCGAATAGTAGATGCGCTTGAGCAACAGACGACCGCCGGCATCGTAGGCATGGAACGCCATGCCGTTGGCGTGACCGGTAAGCGGCGTCTTGCGGTCGAGTACGAGATCGGTAGCCGGGTCGAAATGGTAGGAGGTGTGACCGGGCGGTGAAATCATCTTGTCGCCGGTGATGCGGCTGATGATGCCGTCGGCCTGGTCGGGGTCGACCGTCTGCGGCGTCTGGCCGGCAAGACCGAGAATGACGGCGCGGTCGCTGCCATGGCCGATGCCGGTATACGCAAGCGAGCCATGCAGGCTGGCGCCGATGCGGGCGACCTTGGCGCCGGTGGGCCGCGGCCAGTCATCGCCCGCGACTTCGTCGAGAAACCGCCGCGCCGCCGTCATCGGCCCCATCGTGTGCGAGCTCGAGGGACCGATACCGATCTTGAACAGGTCGAAAACCGAAAGGAACACGCTGTCTCCTGAAGTCACGTCGAGGACTACATATAGGAATTCCCCAGATGTTTCCGCTCTTTTGACAATCGCGGCGCAGCACCTGCCGACCTTGTTTGCTCCGGCAGCGACATTGATTGCCGGACCGTCGGGGCGCGGCTATTCTTTGCGTGACGCACCAGCGCGGTTTGCGGTTGCCGAGGGGGACATGATGCTCGTGTTGAATGCCAGGCCGAAACCAGTGCATATCGCCCCTAAGAAGACCGCCGTGGTCGTCGTCGACATGCAGAACGCCTTTGTCTCGGCGGGTGGGATGTTCGACCTTGCAGGCATCGACATTTCCGGTGCCACCCCGGCCATTGAAGCCAACAGGCGCCTGCTTGGCGTGGCCCGCGAAAACGGCGTGCCGGTCGTCTACCTCCAGATGTCCTACCGGCCCGACCTCAGCGACGCGGGAGACCCCTCCTCGCCGAACTACCAAAAGGAATTGGGCATGGTGCTGATGCGCGAGCGCCCGGAGCTGCGCGGCAGGCTGCTGATCGACGACAGCTGGGATTGGCGGATCGTCGATGCATTGAAGCCCGAACCGGGCGACCAGGTCATCCGCAAGTCGCGCTACAGCGGCTTTTGCAACACCGGCCTGGAAGCCTATCTGCGCGCCCGGGAAATCCGCTATCTCCTGTTCACCGGGGTCGCCACCAACATCTGCGTCGACGCGACCGCGCGCGACGCCTACATGCTGGAATTCTGGCCCATCCTGGTCGAGGACGCGATCAACCATTCGGGTCCGGACTTCAATCGCCAGTCGACATTGTGGAATTTCGAGAACGCCCTGGGCTGGGTCACCAGGACAGACATGGTGGTCGAAGCCTTGCAAATGCAAGCCGCCGAACCCTTGCTGACGTAAGAAGCCAGGGTAAGAACAGAACATGGGCAATTCCTCCTATCTATCGACGGCCGATCTTGCGGCACTGGGCCTTTTCCTCCTCGCCTGGGTGCTGCACACGCTTGCTTCCGACGGCAGGCTGGTCAGCCGCGTGTCGTTGACGACGGCGATGAATGCGCAGCGCGAAGCCTGGATGCGCACCATGGCCGAGCGCGAAATCCGTATCGTCGACACCGCCATCATGAGCGGCCTGCAGCAGGGAACCGCCTTCTTCGCCTCGAGTTCGCTGATCGCGCTCGGCGGCTGCTTTGCTTTGCTCGGCGCGTCCGACCGTGTGCTTGAAGTGCTGAGCAACCTCCCCTTGGGTGGCGCGCCGTCGCGCCCGGCCTTTCAGATCAAGGTGCTGGGACTGGTGCTGATCCTGGCCTTTTCCTTCTTCAAATTCGGCTGGGCCTACCGGCTGTTCAACTATTGCTCGATCCTGATCGGCGCCGTGCCGATCCCGCATGGCGAAGCCTCGCGCAATCCGGTCACGCAAACGGCGGTGTGGCGCGCGACGCAAATGAACATGCTGGCCGGCAAGCATTTCAACTCCGGCCTGCGCGGCGTGTTCTTCTCGATCGGCTATCTCGGCTGGTTCGTCGATCCGATGGTGTTCGTGCTGTCGACGCTTCTACTGCTGGCCGTGCTGGTGCGGCGCCAGTTTTTCTCGGCGGCGCGGCGCGCCGTCATCGGTCAGCCGCCAGGTGCCGGAAAAGGTTGATCGATGCGGCCGGAAAGCCAATAGGCGAAAAGCCCGATCCATTCGCGAACCGCGATGGTCGTGTTCTGCACGGAATCAATCGCATTGTCGCGAAACAAGCCGACACCTTCCTTGCCCGAGGTTCGATAGTCGACCGGCCATGGAACGGTTGGAAAACCAGCCTTGTCGAACAGCGCCTTGGCCCGTGGCATGTGGAAGGCGGAGGTCACCAGCAGCCAGGTCTCGCCCGGCTTCGGTTCGACAAGTTTGCGGCTGAAGACTGCATTTTCATAGGTGTTGCGGGACTTGTCCTCGAGGACAAGACGATCGGCCGATACACCGAGCGGAACGAGCAGGCGGGACGCGGTGTCTGCGTCCCCCTCGGCGTCGATGAAAAAAGCGCCGTGTCCGCCTGATACAACCACCTTGGCCTGTGGGAAGCGCCGGGCGAGGATTGCGGTCTCGACCATGCGGTCACCGCTGCTGCTCAATTCATAGCCGCCACGCGCTAAGTTGATGGCGCCCTCGAAGCCGCCGCCCAGCACGATGATGCCGTCGACCTTTTGCGGCAGCGGCGGGCGCGGGAAACGCTCCTCGAGCGGGTTGAGCATCATCGCGCCAAGCGACGTCCAGGTCGAGAGCGCGAGGATCAGAAACGCCAGCACGCTGCCGCTGACAGCCAGCCGCCGCCGGCCGATCAGCCCGGCAATCAACCCTGCCAGAAGCAGGAAGATCGTCAGGTTGAGCGGCTGGATGAAGAACCAAAAGATCTTGGACACGTAGAAGAACATCGCTCACCCCTTCAGACGAGCGATACCCTTACCACCACTTCTCCGGCTGAAATGTGCCGGCGGCCTGCTCGATGACGGCGGCGGTCTGGAACAGCGTCTCTTCCTCGAACGGCCGGCCGATCAGCTGCAGGCCAAGCGGCAGGCCCTTGGGGTCGAGGCCGGCAGGCACGGCGATGCCCGGCAGGCCGGCCATGTTCACGGTGACCGTGAAAATGTCGTTGAGGTACATCTTGACCGGATCGGCGGCCATGTCCTCGTCGGCGATGCCGAAGGCGGCCGAGGGCGTTGCCGGGGTCAGGATGACGTCGACGCCGGCGGCGAAAACATTCTCGAAGTCGCGCTTGATCAGGTTGCGCACCTTCTGCGCCTGCAGATAGTAGGCGTCGTAATAGCCGGCCGACAGCACATAGGTGCCGATCATGATGCGGCGCTTGACCTCGCGGCCGAAACCGGCGGCGCGGGTCTTCTCATACATCTCGACAATGTCCTTGCCCGGCACGCGCAGGCCGTAGCGGACGCCGTCATAGCGCGCCAGGTTGGACGAAGCCTCGGCCGGCGCCACGATGTAATAGGCCGGCAGCGCGTATTTCGTGTGCGGCAGCGAAATGTCGACGATCTCGGCGCCGGCATCCCTCAGCCAGGCAATGCCCTTCTGCCACAGCGCCTCGATCTCTTCGGGCATGCCGTCGACACGATATTCCTTGGGAATGCCGACCTTCATGCCCCTGATCGGCTTGCCGATCGCCGCTTCATAATCCGGCACCGGCCGGTCGACCGAGGTCGTGTCCTTCGGATCGACCGAGGCCATGGATTTGAGCAGGATCGCGGCATCGCGCACGTCACGCGCGATCGGCCCGGCCTGGTCGAGCGACGAGGCGAAGGCGACGATGCCCCAGCGCGAACAGCGGCCATAGGTCGGCTTGATGCCGACCGTGCCGGTAAAGGCCGCCGGCTGGCGGATCGAGCCACCGGTATCGGTCGCTGTCGCGCCGGCGCACAGGAAGGCCGAGACAGCGGTCGCCGAACCACCGGACGAACCGCCCGGCACCAGCTGTGCATTGTCCAGGCTGCGCTGGGTTCTCGTGCCGCCGGCCGAGACGAAGCCGCCGTCGCCCTGATGCGTCGTCGGCATCACCACTGTGTCGAGGCGCGAGCGCCGCCACGGGTTGATGACCGGGCCGTAATAAGAGGTCTCGTTGGACGAGCCCATGGCGAACTCATCCATGTTGAGTTTGCCGAGCATCACCGCGCCGTCGGCCCACAGATTGGCGGTAACGGTCGATTCGTAGCGCGGCTTGAAGCCGTCGAGCACATGGCTGCAGGCCTGCGTGTGGACGCCTTCGGTGCCGAACAGGTCCTTGATTCCCAGCGGAATGCCTTCCAGCGCACCGCCCTCGCCCTTGACCAGCCTGGCGTCGGACGCCTTGGCCATGTCGCGTGCCTTGTCGCCGGTCACCGCGACATAGGCATTAAGCGCCGGATTGGCGCGATCGATCGCCGAGAGATAGGCCTCGGTGATCTCGGTCGCGGTGATTTCCTTGCCGCGCAGCTTGGCACGGGCCTGCGAAATCGTCAGTCGGGTCAGGTCGCTCATCAAAGGCTCTTTTCGTAAAACACCGACCACTCGGAATCGGGATAATCCAGCACCGGGCCGCAGCGCGAGAAGCCGGCACGTTCGTAGACGGTCCAGGCGGCAGGATGACGATCGCCCGTCTCCAGCACCAGCCGCTTCAGTCCTTCCTGCCTCGCCAGCGCTTCGACCCGCTCGACGATCTGGGCGCCGATCTTGCGGCCGCGATGCGAAGGCCGCGTATACATGCGCTTGACCTCGCCAATGGTGCCACCATGGCGCTTCAGCGCGCCACAGCCGATGGCGATGCCATCGTCGCGGGCGATGAAAACGGTGGTGTCCTGGCCTGCCATCTGCTCGACCGTCAGATGGTAGCAATGCTCCGGCGGCGTCAATTCGAGCAAGGTCTCGTTGAGTTCGTGGACCAGGCCACGCACGTCGTCCTGCAGCGGCGTCTCGATGGCGATCTCGATGGCCATCGTCGACCTACTCCACGACCTTCGGCACGAGGAAGAAATTCTCTTCGGTCGCCGGCGCATTGGCGACGATGTCGGCCGCCTTGTTGCCGTCGGTGACGACGTCCTGACGCTTCTTCATCTCCATCGGCGTCACCGAGGTCATCGGCTCGACGCCGGACACATCGACTTCGTTCAGCTGTTCGACGAAACCCAGTATGGCATTCAGCTCGCCGGTCATGCGTTCTGCATCTTCCTCGCTCACGGCGATGCGGGCGAGACGCGCGACGCGCTTCACTGTCTTGACATCAACGGACATACATTTTGCCTCGGGAAAACCAGTCCGGGCTATAGCGGCGCCGCGCGCGGCGCGCAACAGGCATCGAACTAGGCAGCCGTGCTGACCTGGTCCTTGGGGCGGCGCAGCGGGTTGGGCAACTCGAACAATCGCCTCTTTGACGAGCACATGCCGCATGCGTCTTCGTCTTCCAGCGCGGCGAAGGCTCGCAATTGCGCATTGGAACAGCCCGGCTCAAGCGGTCGATATGCCAGATAGGGATCCCACTTGTCGGAAAGGCGGTATTTTGCCTTCTGCATCGGCAGATAGGCGAGTGGCGCACACTTCCAGATTTGTCCGGCGTGGAGTTGTTTGCATTGGCGAGCCGGGCAGATTTCCCAACTGGCGCGAGGATCGCCATCCTCGAACGGCGCCATGGTGTCGCCGAAGCCTTCGTAGCGACGGGTCCAGTTTTTGTCTGATGGGCGGATCTGGATATGCAGTTCATGTTCCCGGCGCCATACCTCCAGGAGATCGAAGATCGGTTTCAATCTCTCCTGGTACTCCTCTGAGGCGTGATGAACCGAGACACTCAATTGGGTATTGCCGTCTGCGGCGAGAATCGCCGGCAATGTCGGATGACGGTGCAGGAAAAAGCCGTTGCTGACGATCTCTATGCGGGCGCTCGGCCAGTGCCGCCGGACCAGCCCGACGAAGGCAGGCAGTTCTGGATGGATGGTGGGCTCTCCGCCCAGGATGGAGAACCAGGTGACGTCTATGCGCCGGCTCCACAATCCCATCCAGCGATCCGCCTCCTCGAGCGAGACGGTGCCGGAATGGCCGTGATTGGAGTAGTGCGAACAGCTTTCGCAAGAGAGATTACAGCCATGCGCGACATGCAGTTCCAGTTTTGGGAACACCAGCCACTCACGGCGAAAAAGCGACTTGATGCGCTTCAGCATCGTCATGGCAGGGCAACGCCCTCGCACAGTTAGTAGCTGCCGCTGTTGCCGCTCGCCTCGCTTTCGTCATCAATCGGCCGGACCGACACGAGATCGAGCTGCGTCGGGCTGATCCGCGTCACCGACAGGACATCGGGAAAGACATAGCCCGGTTCCTGGCAGATGGCTGTCACCGCCCAGCTCGGCGAGCGCGTCGCCTTGCTGACCTGCACGAACTCGCAATTGTACTCGACGCCCTGCAGGCCATGCACGGAAAGCACTATGTTGCCGGCGTCGATCAACGTCTGCAGCGTGTCCTTCCTGGCCTGCGTGCAAAGCTCCTCGGACTGAAGGTAGACGCCTTCGATGAAGTCATCCGCGGCGAGCGCGGGCGATGCCGCGACAAACATCGACACACAAAGAGATCGCCCCAACGCCATGGATTTGTTCCGCTTTGGCTGTTTCTAGATCGTAATCGTCTGACCGATATCAGGCAATGCGACCTTCACACCGGATCCCTCCAGGCCGGTCTGGAATTTCTCCGGCGTCGGATCGATCATCGGGAACGTACCGAAATGGCAGGGGACGACGGTGTCGAACTTGAAAAAGCGGCGGCAGGCAAGTGCCGCGACCGCGCCGCCCATGGTGAAACGGTCGCCGATCGGCACGATGCCGATCTTCGGCTCATGCAATTCGTTGATTAGTGCCATGTCGGAAAAGATGTCGGTATCGCCCATATGGTAGAGCGTCCGGTCTTCCGGGAAATGCAGGACCAGCCCGCCCGGATTGCCGAGATAGACGTTCGTGCCGCCGTCTTCGCCAAACGAGGAGGAGTGCAGTGCCTGGACGAAAGTGGTGGTGAAGCCGCCGCAATCGACAGTGCCGCCGATGTTGCCCGGATTGATCTTGCTGCCGTCGGCGCCCTTGCCGACCAGATACATGCAGATCTCGAAATTGGCGACCAGCTGGGCGCCGCTTTTGCCAAGCACTTCCAGCACGCCGCTGATGTGGTCGTTGTGTCCGTGCGTCAGCAGCACATGCGTTATCCCTTCGGCCGGCCCTTCCCAGCCGCCCGTCCAGGACGGATTGCCGATCAGATAGGGGTCGATGAGAATCTTGGCGTCGCCGGTCTCGATACGGAAGGCCGAATGGCCATACCAGGTCAGTTTCATGAAATGCATTCCTCGATTTTTGTCAGGTCAAAGGATAGAACGCCGATGTCCCCGAGATCAAAGGGTATAGTGTCCGCCGCGCATCCGGAAGGATGCGTGCCGCTGAAAAAGACGAGGGAAAACCGTTGGCTGTCATCACGATTGAGCAATTGCCGGCACGGCTCACTGGTGGCAGGACGCTGGCGGGGCTCGATCTCGGCGACAAGACGATCGGCGTCGCGGTTTCCGACCGGGGATTCTCCTTCGCCCATCCGCGCCCGGTCATCATGCGCAGGAAATTCTCGCTCGACGCCGCCGTGCTCCTGGCCTTGCTGGAGAAGGAGAATGTCGGCGCTGTGGCGATCGGACTGCCAATCAACATGGATGGGTCGGAAGGTCCGCGCGCGCAGAAATCACGCGCCTTCGTGCGCAACATGGCGCAACTGAGCGACCTGCCCTTCGTCTTCTGGGATGAGCGGCTCTCGACGGTGGCCGCCGAAAGGACGCTGATCGAAATGGATTTCTCGCGCGCCAAGCGCGCCGGCAAGATCGATTCGGCGGCCGCAGCCTTTATTCTCCAGGGAGTTTTGGACCGGCTTCAGTCGCTCGCTGCATCCGATCGAACGGAACCGGACCCTCCCAGCGCTGCTTAAGCCAGCCGGCGATTTCGCGGCGACGGCGGAACGCCCACAGCGCCATCAGCAGAAATCCGTCGAAGATGCACGTCTTCGCCACCAGGCCTGGGATGATCGTCGGGTCGACGCCTAGCATCTGGCCATAGAGCTGGAAGAAGAAGTCATGCATCTGCCGGCTGAGCATCACATAACCGAAATTCATGTCATTGGCCGACAGATAGAACCAGCCCCAGAACAGCGCCATCGGAGCCGCCCAAAATGCGAAGATGTAGCGCATCAGCGGCCTCCCTTGCCGTTCGGACCGGCCCGGCCCGATATCAGGGAGAGCAGTGAATTATGGGCCGCCGCCTTCGCCATGTTGTGCGCGGTGGCGTGGAAATCGGCGTCATCGGACGCGGCTGCCGAGCGCCGCTCGGCGAGCATCGCGACATAGGAGGCCAGAAGTGCGGCCAATTGCACCGCGACGACCATGAACAGCCCGTTGATGCCTTGCGCGGCGCCACCGATCAGGATCATCGACAGCACACCGGAAGCGGAAATGAAGGCGATACGAACAACGCTGTCGGCGCCCGGGCTGGCCGCATCGTTGATCAAGGAATCGACAAAGGCCCAGAAGAACAGCACCGACACGACCAGCAAGGCGATCGCCAGCGGCGCGACGACGACGACATTCTCCAGATTGACGAACCGGGCGCTCTCGACGGTCACCCCAAGCACGCCGAGCGCTGCCGTCACACCGCGGTCTCCATCGATGCAGATCAGCGCCAGCAGGGCGAAGACAATCGCCCAGTGCACGGACAGAAAGGAGGTCAGTACGTGTCGCATCGTGGTTCCTGCTTCGGCAGGAATGACAGTGGGCTTTGCAGCCCGCCGCCGCAATGGAAACCATTTGTTAAGGTTAACGACGATCCACAGGACGCACCACGATGTCCTCGGAAGCGTTCAACTGATCAAAGAATCGAGCGGTGCGCCGTTCTCGGCTCAGTTCAACGGCGGATAGAGCGTGTCGATGATCATGCGCGCGTCGTGGCGCGAATCGATCATGCCATAGGTGTTGCGCCACTGGCCGGCCAGGCGGGTCTCGACGAAGGCATCGGCAATCCGCCCTGCCCCGAGCCGCCGCAGTTCCGCCGCGGCTGCCGACAACGCCAGCTGTTCGGTCAGCAGGCGTGCCGAGCCCTCATCGGTCGAAGCTACCTGCATCGCGGCCTTCAGCACACCGATCGTACCGCGCCCGCCGGCGCCGAGGTCACGGTCGATGCCGGCCAGCACCTCTTCGAACAGTCCGGGCGCGCGGCCGAGCACGCGCAGCACATCGAGCGCCATGACATTGCCCGACCCTTCCCAGATCGCGTTGACAGGGGCCTCGCGATAATAACGGGCGAGCGGCGCTTCCTCGACATAGCCATTACCGCCGAGACACTCCATCGCCTCGTAGAGCAGCGGCGGCGCGATCTTGCACACCCAGTATTTGACGACCGGCGTCATGGCGCGGGCAAACGCCGCCTCGCCGCGATCGCTCGCTGCCTCGTCGAAGGAGCGCGCTAGCCGGAACGACAGCGCGGTGGCGGCGGCAACATCGAGCGCCATGTCGGCCAGCACGCGCTGCATCAGCGGCTGTTCGATCAACGTCGAGCCGAAAACCTGGCGATGGCGGGCATGATGAACCGCTTCCGCCAGCCCCGCCCGCATGATTGCCGAGGACGCCACCGCGCAGTCGAGCCGGGTCAGAGTGACCATGTCCATGATCGTCTTCACGCCGGCGCCGGGTTCGCCGACCATCTCGCCGATGGCGTTGACGAATTCGACTTCGGAAGACGCGTTGGAACGGTTGCCGAGCTTGTCCTTCAGCCGCTGGAAGCGGAAGCCATTGCCCGTCCCGTCGCCGAGAACGCGTGGCACGAGGAAGCAGGACAGTCCTTCCGGCGCCTGCGCCAGAACCAGGAAGGCGTCCGACATCGGCGCCGACATGAACCATTTGTGCCCGGTCAGGCGATAAAACCCGCTGCCAGCGCGTTCGGCCCTGGTCACATTGGCGCGCACATCCGTGCCGCCCTGTTTCTCGGTCATGCCCATGCCGAGTGTCAGCCCGGTCTTCTCGACCGGCGGCTTCTGGCTCTGGTCGTATTTGCGCGTCGTCACCCGCGGCGCCCATTCACGAAACAGCTTTGGGCTGGCCATCAGCGCCGCCAGCGAGGCGCTGGTCATGGTGATGGGGCAAAGGTGCCCGGTCTCGAGCTCGGCGGTCAGATAGAAACGGGCGGCGCGCACCTGATGGCGGCGGCCGATCTCGGCATCGCCATTTTCCCAGACCGAGGAATGCAGCCCGTTGGCCACCGAGCGCCGCATCAAGGCATGGTAGGCGGGATGGAACTCGACCAGGTCGATGCGCCGTCCCTGACGATCATGCGTCCTGAGTTTCGGCGTCTCGACATTGGCCAGACGCGCCAGTTCCTGCGCTTCCTGCGTCAGCACGAAACGGCCGAGCCCGTCGAGATCCTTGCGCACCGGATCGGAAAACCGCTCGGCAAGCTGAATCAGCAACGGATCGCCTCGCCAGGCGTTGCCGCCCGTCAGCGGCGGCGGCTGGTTCGTTACGTCGTCGGTCACGCCCAATCCTTCAATCGGTAGAAAGGTCCCTATCGTGCCAAAGCCACGAATCCAAGGCCATCGGCTAGATATAGCCAAGCGCTGCCGCGCGCGCGACGAAAATACCGGGGAGAACGGCGCCAATCCAAAGCTGGCGCTTGCGGGCGCAAAATCCGCACCCTATAGCAGCGCCTTGAGATGACCGACGCTTCGTCCCTGCCACTCTACCCTCACCGCCATCTTTTGGGCATCAGCGACCTTTCGCCCGCCGACATCGAGCTGTTGCTCGACAGGGCGGATCGCGCCGTTGCGATTTCGCGGCAGTCCGAGAAGAAAACCTCGACGCTGCGCGGCCGCACCCAGATCAACCTGTTCTACGAGGCTTCGACCCGCACACAGTCTTCGTTCGAACTGGCCGGAAAGCGGCTTGGTGCCGACGTCATGAACATGTCGGTGGCAAGTTCCTCGGTGAAGAAGGGCGAGACGCTCATCGACACGGCGATGACGCTGAATGCCATGCGGCCCGACATATTGATCATCCGCCACCAATCGGCGGGCGCGGCCGCCCTTCTGGCCCAAAAGGTCGGCTGCTCCGTGGTCAATGCCGGCGACGGGGCGCATGAACACCCGACACAGGCGCTGCTCGACGCGCTGACCATCCGCCGCGCCAAGGGGCCGCTGTCGAAGCTGATCGTCGCGATCTGCGGTGACATCCTGCATTCACGCGTCGCGCGCTCCAACATCATGCTGCTCAACGCACTTGGCGCGCAGGTTCGGGTCGTCGCACCCTCGACACTGTTGCCCAGTGGCATCGAGAAAATGGGCGTCATCGTCACGCGGTCGATGGCCGAGGGCCTCAAGGGCGCCGACGTGGTGATGATGCTGCGCCTGCAGCGCGAACGGATGGAAGGCGCCTTCGTGCCTTCGGTGCGCGAATATTTCCGCTATTTCGGCCTCGATGCCGAAAAGCTGAAGGCCGCCAAGGACGACGCAATGGTGATGCATCCGGGCCCGATGAACCGCGGCGTCGAGATCGCCTCGGAAATCGCCGACGGCCCGCAAAGCGTCATCCAGGAACAGGTGGAGATGGGCGTTGCCGTGCGCATGGCGGTGATGGAAGCGCTGCTCGATCCGCGTCGTAATCAAGAGGGCCGCGGCGCATGAGCACGACGGTCTTTGAACGCGCCCGCATCGTCGACCCTTCACGCGGCATCGACGAAGTCGGCACTGTTGTCGTCGATGGCAGGAAAATCGTTGCCGCCGGCAAGGCGGCGCTGAACCAGGGCGCGCCCGATGGCGCCACCGTTATCGACTGTGCCGGCAAGGCGGTCATTCCCGGCCTGATCGACGGCCGCGTCTTCATCGGCGAGCCGGGCGGCGAGCATCGCGAAACCATCGCTTCGGCGAGTGTCGCCGCGGCCGCCGGCGGCGTCACCTCTGTCGTCATGATGCCGGACACCGATCCGGTGATCGACAATGTCGCGCTGGTCGAGTTCGTGCTGCGCACCGCCAAGGACACGGCGATCGTCAATGTCTTCCCGGCTGCGGCGATCACCAAGGGGCTCGATGGTCGCGAGATGACCGAGTTCGGCCTGCTGCGCGAAGCCGGCGCCGTCGCCTTCACCGATGGCCGCCACACTATAGCAAGCGCGCTGGTGATGCGCCGGGCGCTGACCTATGCGCGCGACTTCGGCGCCACCATCGTGCATGAAACGCAGGATGCCGACCTCGGTTCATCCGGCGTGATGAACGAAGGCCTGTACGCCAGCTGGCTCGGCCTCTCCGGCATTCCGCGTGAAGCTGAATCGATCCCACTCGAGCGCGACCTTGCGTTGGCGCGGCTGACGCGCGGTTCCTACCACGCGGCAAAGATCTCGACGGCGATGGCGGCAAACGCCGTGACGCGCGCCAAAGCTGACGGCGCTGCCGTCACCTCGGGCGTGTCGATCCACAATCTGTCGCTCAATGAAAACGATGTCGGCGAGTACCGCACCTTCTTCCGCCTGACGCCGCCGCTGCGCGCCGAGGAAGATCGGCTGGCGATGATCGAGGCGGTCAGGGACGGCACGGTCGACATCATCGTCTCCTCGCACGATCCGCAGGATGTCGACACCAAGCGCCTGCCCTTCGCCGATGCCGCCGCCGGTGCCATCGGCCTCGAAACGCTTCTGGGCGCCGCCTTGCGGCTCTACCACAATGGCGATGTGCCCTTGCTACGCCTGGTCGAAACGCTCTCCACCGCGCCGGCAAAGCTGTTCGGCCTGCCCGGCGGCACACTGAAGCCAGGCGCTGTCGCCGATCTTGCCCTTGTCGATCTCGATGAACCCTGGATCGTCAGTGAAAGCGGCATTCGCTCGCGCTCGAAAAACACCTGCTTCGAAGGTGCCCGCCTGCAAGGCAAGGTCTTGCAAACGCTGGTGGCGGGCCGCACAGTGTTTTCAGCTTAACCCTGCCGGCCAGCAGCTCTACGGCACTCTGGTTTCGCAGTACTGTGAACCGTCATCCACTGCTTTACCCAAGAGCCTGTGCATGAGATCGCATCACCCTTCCTGGTTGCAGTCGATCTGGCATCGCTTGCGTCCCCCGCCGAAGTTCATCGTCCCGCAGAAGTTCAACCGGAATTCCCAGAAGGTGAGTTCCCTGATGCCGCCGGAGGATAGCGGTGCCTGGCTGCTGGAGAGGATGCGGCAGCAGATAGGATTGAAGACACTGGCAGCCAGCCGGCTCCTCGATTTCGGCTGCGGCGTCCGGTTCACCCAGGCCATCCTGGACCACAGGATTCCGATCCGCTCCTACACCGGTGTCGACTGCTTCGCGGAGATGATCGGCTTCCTGCGCTCCACCGTGCGCGATCGCCGTTTCTCCTATGTGCTTCTGGACGCGCACCACTCGCTCTACAACCCGAAGGGGCGCCCACTCTCCAACGAGACGGAACTCCCGCTGCCCTTGCACGCCTTTGACATCGTCTCGCTATTTTCCGTGATCACCCACCAGAGCCCCGATGACGCCGTGTTCATCTTCACCCTGCTGCGCCGCCACACGGCGGCCCAGGGCCGCCTGCTTTTCACTTGCTTCCTGGATGCCGGGATCGCCGGGTTCGAGGACAGGAGCCCGGACAAGAACGGCGGCAGGTGCTTTTACAACCCCGACTTCCTTACCCGTCTGGTGGAAGACTGCGGCTGGCGAATCGTCCAAAGAGCGCCAGGCGATGGGCCCCTGATCGGCGACTCGTTCGTCTGCGCCTTGGCTTGAACGCAAGCCAAGGCGATGACATAAGAAAATACGGGGGGAACAATGAATTACGGCATCATTCCAGCACTTGTGTTCGGCTATTTGCTCGGCTCGATACCGTTCGGGCTGCTGCTAACCCGCGCCGCCGGGCTTGGCGATGTGCGCAAGATCGGTTCCGGCAATATCGGCGCGACAAATGTGCTGCGCACCGGCAACAAGGGCCTCGCCGCCGCGACCTTGCTGCTCGATGCGCTGAAAGGCACGGCCGCCGTGCTGATCGCTGGCCATTTCGCGCCGGAAACAGCCGTCTGGGCCGGTCTCGGCGCCTTTCTCGGCCATCTCTTCCCGGCATGGCTGGGTTTCAAGGGTGGCAAGGGCGTCGCCACCTATCTCGGCGTGCTGATCGGCCTTGCCTGGCAGGTAGCGCTGATTTTCGCCGTCGTCTGGCTGGTGGTGGCCTTCCTGTTTCGGTTCTCATCACTTGCGGCGCTGACCGCAGCAGTCGTCGTGCCGATCGCCCTGTATTTTATCAGCACGCCACAGATTGCCGTCCTGTTCGTGGTGATGAGCATTATCGTCTTCATCAAGCACAGGGCGAACATTTCGCGGCTGCTTGCCGGCACCGAGGGCAAGATCGGAGCCAAGGGGTGAGCGAGCACGCCACCGCGGTGAGCGAGCCGGCCGCCGGGCCGCGCCTCAGCGACCGGCAGCGGCTGAGCTGGCTGCGGCTGATCCGCACCCAGAATGTCGGCCCCGCTTCCTTTCGCGACCTGATCAATCGCTTCGGGTCCGCCGAAGTGGCGTTGGAAATCCTGCCGGAACTGATGATTTCCGGTGGCGCCAGCCGGATCGCCCGCATTCCGTCGATCGCCGAAGCCGAAGCAGAGTTGGAGGCAGCCCGCCGGGTTGGCGCACGTTTTGTCGGCATCGGCGAGCCCGACTATCCCCAGTTGCTGAGAAGCATGGACAATCCGCCGCCGCTGCTGGCGGTCAAGGGCAATGCCGCTGTCTTCCGGTTGCCGGGCGTCGCCATTGTCGGCGCCCGCAACGCATCGCTGGCCGGGATCAAGATGGCACGCATGCTGGCGGCCGATCTTGGCGGCGACGGCTATGGCATCGTCTCTGGCCTGGCGCGCGGCATCGACACGGCGGCGCATCAAGGGAGTCTCTCGACCGGCACGATCGGAGTGCTGGCCGGAGGGCTCGACCTGCCCTACCCGCCTGAAAATGCCGGCCTGTGCTCGGAGATCGCCGAGCGCGGCGCTGTCATCTCGGAAATGCCATTCGGCTGGCAGCCGCGCGCCCAGGATTTTCCACGCCGCAACCGTCTTGTCGCGGGCGCTGCTCTTGGGCTGGTGGTGGTCGAGGCAGCGCAGCGTTCGGGCTCGCTGATCAGCGCCAGGCTTGCCGGCGAAATGGGCCGGCTGGTCTTTGCCGTGCCAGGCTCGCCGCTGGACCCACGCGCGGCCGGCACCAACGGCCTGCTCAAGGACGGCGCCACTCTGGTCACCGAAGCCTCCGACATTTCCAGGGCGATCGCGCCGCTGACCGGCATGCGGGCGCCTGATGTGCCGCCATTCGACGACCCGCCGGATTTCTCGGCCACGCCGCCGCCCGGCGAGAGCGACCGCGCCAAGGTCATCGAGGCGCTCGGTCCGACTCCGGTGCCGGTCGACGAGATAATCCGCCACACCGGCCTGCACCCCGCCCAGGTCTTTATGGTTTTGCTGGAACTCGATCTCGCCGGCCGGCTCGAACGCCATGCCGGCGGCAATGTCTCGCTGGTTTTCGGGGAAGGCTAGCCGCAGCCGTCAATGGCGTCTGGGTTCCTTCTCCCCGGTCTCGGCGTAGTCCGGCGTGTTGGCTCCAAACAAATCCTTCTCGACAGCCTTGCGCCAGACCGCATCGGCGTCTTCGGGACGCAACGGCTCAACTGCCGTCTTGGTATCACCGCTTTGCGGCTCGGCGCGCCGTTGCAGCCAGGCGGGCAAGATTTCCCGGATGAAGCTGGTCAGTTGGGTCATTGGCAAACTCCTTCCACGCGCGTGAACGGTTTAGGTGCAATCCGGTTCACTTGGCCGTTGCGGCCAGCGTGGCCGCAGTCTCGCGTCTGCTCATCCCGTCCAGCCAGGCCAAGGCCGCGTCCACGCCGGCCAGCGCAAAAGGCGCCGCTGTCGATCCATGCGGCTTTATGCGAACCGAGACGCCGTCCAATTCGTTGACGGTCTCGAACCCGTTCTCGTCTGATGTATCGTCACCGAGGAATACCGGTCGGCGTCCCCTGAAAGCCGGAATTTGCATGAAGCGTCGGATGGCGGCTCCCTTCGCCGCCTCCAGCGGCATCAGTTCCACACCGGCATTTCCGGCCAAGACCCGATATCCCGCGGGTAATTTGTCCAGGGCCTGTTCGACCAGCTCCGTCGCGCGCTGCAGCAAATGCGGGGCCGCGCGTGTATGAATGGCCAGGATTGGTCCCTTGCGTTCGATATAGACGTCCGCATTGTCCAGTTCCGTCGCGATTTCATTGGCGAGCGCCGCAATGTCAGCCGGTTCGCCGGCCGCCTCGACCGGACCATCACGTGCCAGCCTGTGCTCAAGGCCATAGAGCCCCGCGGCGCGCAATCTGAGGGGTTGGAAGAGATGGTCGACGGCGACGATCGACCGTCCCGTGATGAACGCCAGCGCCCCATCCAATTGCGCTTCGAGCCGTACCAGCAGCGTGCGCAAGTCGTCACTTACGACCACCGCATCGGGATGCGCGGCATGTTCGAGAAGCGTACCATCGATATCGAGGAACAGGCTCCATGGCCCTTGCGGGACAACGGGTTCCGGCGGGTTTGGCAATATCGACATCACAGCGCCGCCACCCGTCTGCGATCAAGCAGCGATATCACATTGGCTGGGGCCGCTGGAGCAGCACCCACGGCACGATCGACTGCATCACGCTTGCGCAAGCGCGCAGCATCGAGAAGCATGCTGCCCGCCCACCGATAGACATTGTTTTCGCGCACGATCTCGCGCATGCGTCGCATGCGCTGGCGTTGCTCCTCCTCGGACATGGTCAAGGCCTGCAGCAAGGCGTCGCCCATCATCGCCGCGTCATAGGGATTGACGATCAGGGCTTCCAGCAGCTCCTTCGACGCGCCGGCGAACATGCTGAGCAGCAGCACACCCTGTTCATCCTCGCGCGCCGCGACAAATTCCTTGGCAACCAGGTTCATGCCGTCATGCAGGCTGGTGACCATGCAAACGTCGGCGGCGCGGTAGATTTCATAGACCTGCTGCTGCGAGTGATGCTCCGCCACCATCAGGACGGGCGTGTAGCCTTCGCGGCCATAGCGCTGGTTGAGATCCTCGGCGTGGCGCAGACACTCCTCGTACAATTGTTGATAGGCAGGCAGAGTGCCGCGGCTGGGCGCCGCGATCTGCAGGAACGCCACCTTGCCGATCCATTCCGGATGCAGCGTCAGCAGTTCATCGAGTGCGTTGAAGCGATCAAGGATGCCCTTGGTGTAGTCGAGACGTTCAACACCCACACACAGTTTGACATGTTCGGCCAGACCGAATTTCTCGCGAACCTGCCGGCGGCATTGGGCGACATCTGGCAGTTTGTCCAGGTGCGGCGGCGACCACTCGATTGAAATCGGATAGGCGTGCACCAAGCTGATCTCGCCGCCATAGGAAATGGCCGAATCCTCGCGCTCGATCCGGCTTTCCAGGAAACGGTCGACGCTGTCGATGAAGTTGTTGCAATGGAACTGGGTGTGAAAGCCGACTATTGAACTGCCGAGCAGGCCGTCGAGAATCTTCTCGCGCCACGGGCAGATACTGAACACTTCCGAATTCGGCCAGGGAATGTGCCAGAAGGTGATGATGATCGCCTCGGGCAGGCGCTCCCGGATCATCCGCGGCAACAGCGCGAAATGGTAATCCTGGACCAGCACGATCGGCCGCTTATTGCGGGCTTCCGCGACGACGGTGTCGGCGAATTTACGGTTGACCGCCTCATAGGCTTCCCAATCGGAGGCGCGGAATATCGGCCGGGTGAAGGCGATATGGCAAAGCGGCCAGAGACCTTCATTGGCAAAGCCGAGGTAATAGCCTTGCTGTTCCTCCTCGCTCAGCCAGACACGGCGCAGTGTGTAGGAAGGATTGTCAGGCGGCACCTCGATCCGGTCGTTCTTGTCGACCACCAGCTTGTCGGCCGAACCACCGCCATAGGCGATCCACGTGCCCGCACAGGCGCGCGTGATCGGCTCCATGGCGGAGACGAGCCCACTGGCGGGTACGACCAGCTGGATGTCGTCGCCCTCGCGGTTGTGGATATACGGCTCACGATTTGAAACGACGATCACCTGGGCATCAGGCAATTCCGTTGCCAGGATATGACGCAGCGTTTCAGGCGACCACTGCACCAGCGCGGCAACGGCCGACTGCCCATTCTTCTCGAATTCCGGCAATGGGCTGTGAGCAGGGCTGGCCCCCACGACGGCAATCCGTGCGCCTCTGCGCGCCCGCACCATCATCGTCACCAGCGCGATGACCAGGACGCCGACGGCTGCAAGGGTAAAGAGCCATAATGCGAATGAAGGAACAACCAGATACGAACTGTCGTCGGGCATTGAAACCGATTACCTTTCAATGGGATACCGTAACCACTTCCTTTGGCTGGGAGTTTCGGCGCCCATGGTGGTGATCCAACGCCCGTGGCGCGAGATGGTTCCGATTTTTCAGCTCCTGACCACCAGAGGCACCAGCCCCTCCTGCGGTTCCGCAAGGAAGGCGCCGACACGATCTCCGACACGCTGGAATGTCAGATCCACTGCCGCCTGCCCAACCGAAAGATGGCGAATGACGAGGCTGTCGATGCCGATCGGCAGGCGCGGCCGGGTCACATGGATCTCGCCTGTCCAGCCATCGATCTGAAGGCCGAGGCACGATTGCATGAGCATGAAGGCCGAGCCGGCGGACCAGGCTTGCGGCAGGCAGGCCACCGGATAGGCAATCGGTGCCTCGCCGGCCGCGCGCGTAAAGCCGCAAAACAGTTCGGGCAGCCGCATGTTGAAATGAACGGCGGATTCGAAGGTCCCGCTCATCAGCCGCACCACGCTGTCGCGGATGCCGTATCGCGCCAGTCCGGCCGCGCAGATCGCCGTGTCGTGCGGCCAGATGGACCCGTTGTGATAGGACATCGGATTGAAGAAGATCGCGTCGTCCGCCAGCGTCCGCAGTCCCCAGCCGGAATGGAACGAGGCCGACAGCAGCTGGTCGGCGACCATGCGCGCGCGATCCGAGCTGGGCAGGCCGACATAAAGCAGGTGGCCGGCATTGGACGTGCGCACCTTGCAGGGCTGGCCCTCACCGTCTAGCGCCAGCGCATAGTAGCCGAGGTCTTCGATCCAGAAATGACGTTCGACTTGCTGGCGAATGGTGTCGGCGCGTATTTCCCAAGTCTCCGCCCGCTCCGTTTCGCCACGCAGCCGTGCCAGTTTCGCCAACCCCTGGAACGCCGCGAAGACGTAGCCCTGCACCTCGACCAGCGCGATCGGTCCCTTCGGAATGCGGCCATCGGCGTGAAAGACGGAATCGAAACTATCTTTCCATCCCTGGTTGGCAAGGCCGGATTCTGCCGCGCGCTGGTAAGTGAGGAATCCCGTCGAGCGGCTCGCCGTTTCGATCCACTCGGCCGCGGCGCACAGCGATGGCCACAGAGTATCGATGAAGGCCGTGTCGCCCGTGCGGTCCGCATAGGCGCAGGCAAGATGGATATAGAGCGGCGTTGTGTCGACACCGCCATAATAGCGCCCGAACGGCAGTTCGCTCAGCGCCACCATCTCGCCCTTGCGGGTCTCGTGCATGATCTTGCCGGGTTCGGAATCGCTGAAAGGCGAGGTCTCGGTCGCCTGGTGCTGGGCGAGAAACGCCAGGACGCCGCGCGCCAAGCCAGGATTGAGCCAAAGCATCTGCAAGGCCGAGATCACGCCATCCCGGCCGAAGGCGGTGGAGAACCACGGTATACCAGCATAGGGATAGGGCCCGGTCGGCAGTTCCGTCGTGAGCAGCGCGACATCGGCGCGAGCCCGCGCCATCCAGTCGTTGAAAACGCGGCCCGAACTGTGCAGCGTCGCACCATGCCGGCGTTTGGCGCGCATGCCGAAACGGGCACGGGCAGCGGCCGCGCGAAACCGGTCGCTTTCGGGACGATCATCCGTCTCGTTGCCCACTTCCACGTAAAGCGTCTGGCTGCTGCGCTTGGTCACGGCGATGACGAAATCGGCCCGCTCGGAGGTCAGTTGGTCGGGCGTCTGCGAAAAAGAAATCGCCGATGTCCGCACCACCTTATCCAGGCCTTCGTAGCGGAGCACCACCGCGTTCCCTGCAATCTCCGCCGTATGGGCGGTTCCACGCTTGGAGCGGGTCGAGCCCCGGACCTCGAACATGTCGCGGAAATCGGCGGCAAAACGCAGCGACAGCAGGATCGTCGAATGCTCCTGGCTGTAGTTGGACAGCGTTATGCGCTCATACAGCCTTTCCTCCCACAGCAGCCTGACGCGCTCGATATGGACAGCGCCTTGCGGAATCTGACGACCCGCAGCGCTCTCGATCGGCAGATTGGTCAGATTGGTGGTGAACAGGACATTGTCCTGGCTGAGCGACGCGCCGAGCAACGACGTCGACCGCCCGCCGACGGTGAGGCGAAATTCGGAAAGCACGCGCGTGTCGTCGCGAAAAAACCCGTCCCCGACGCCGCGTATATCGCCATAGGCGTCGGCGACGACAAAGCAGTCGCCATGCTTGAGAGCGAACAGCCTGTGCGGCTCCCTGGGCGCGGTTTCGTCCAGGGAAGCCAGGGCTATGGCAGGATCAAGCTTGCGCTCGTCGAGTTGGGTGATGGTCAAGAAAATTGTCCCGTGCTGGTTTTTCGAACGGGTGAAGGCCTAAGAGGCTCTGCTTTGCTCGTGACTGCTGATCAGCCGGGAATAGGCCGCGACATAGTCCGTGGCCATTCTGTCGGCTGAAAACCGCCTTTCGAACACCGCTCTAACGCGCCGCCTGTCGAGCTGCAGGAGCGCCGGCATGGTGGCAACGGCATCTTCGATGGTTTCGACGACGAAGCCGGTAGCGCCATAGTCGATGATCTCCGGCATGGCGCCGCAACTCCAGGCCATGACCGGGGTTCCGCAGGCCATGGCCTCGATCACGGCAAGGCCGAAGGGTTCGGGCCAATCGATCGGGAACAGCAAGGCGGCTGCATTGCCGAGAAACCTGCTCTTCTGGTCCTCGCTGATCTCGCCAACATATTCGACCCGGTCGCCATCGATCATCGGCTGAACGACTTCCTCGAAATAGGCGCGATCGCCGTCGCCGACCTTGGCCGCGAGCTTGAGTTTAAGCCCGGTACGTCGCGCGATTTCGATCGCCCGATCCGGTCGCTTGTCGCGCGACATCCTGCCGAGAAAAGCAAGATAGCCGCCATCCGAACCGGCCTCGAAATCGGGTTCGTAGAGATCGACGGGCAGGCCGTGGTGAATCGTTGCCAGCCAGTTGGCGGCAGCGAACCGTGCCCGCTGGCTGCGCGATATGGAAATCATCGGGAAGCGCGGGAACCGGTCATAGGCTTGCGCGAGGTCCGCGTAGTCCAGCCTGCCATGCGGCGTCGTCACCGTGCGCTGCGGCATGTCGCGGAAAAACGGAAAATGCAGGAAATGACTGAGGTGGAAGTGAATGACGTCGAAATCGTCGGCGCGTTTCCTCACCTCGTCGAGCATCGACAGATGCGCCGCGATTTCGGATTTCAGCGGGCGTGGATCGAGACGAAGCGCCCGCTCGCGGCATGGCACGAGCGTGGCGGAGGTTTTCGTGTCGCCGCTGGCGAACAGCGTCACGTCGTGGCCAAGGTCGACGAGCGCCTCGGTAAGATAGGAAATGATGCGCTCGGTGCCGCCATAGAGCCTTGGCGGCACGGACTCGTACAGTGGCGCGACATGGGCGATCTTCATGGCCCGGCCTTCCCTCAATGAGCTGGTGATAGAAGCGAAATGCTTCAGTCGCAGGATCGTTCCTGCCTCATTGGAAGATGCGCCGAATGATCGGGAGTGTTTGATGTTCGATCGAGCCGCCCTATTTCCTTTTGGCTGCCGAATTTGCACTCAGCTTAAGGAGGCCTAGGTGCAGGAACCCAGGGATATTGCAGCGCGACGCCTGAGCATAATCATCGAACAATATGTCGGGGCCAGAAAACGGCGTTATGACTTTGTGTCGACGGATCAGGCCGCCAGGGTGATCCGCAGGATCCTGAAACCCGCGGACCCCGCTCTCTCCGACCGCAAGCTCGACGATATGGTCGCCGCCCTCGCCGTCAAGAATGGCCTGGCGGTCGTCTTCGATCGCGGCGTCAGAGCACCGACCGAGGGCACCGAGGCCGACCTGAACAGAAAGGAACCGACCATGCGAGCAGCAACGGAGACTCCCGATGTTGCCGGCGCGGTGGACGCCATTCTGGGCACCCAGACCGCTCCGCTTTCCCAAATCACTCCGCTTTCAATGAGCGCGGTGATCTCGCTGCTGCGCGAACGGACCGGCACCAAGCGGTCTGACGCGGATCTGGAAGGCCTGATCGCCAAGAAGGCCGCCGTTCAGGACGTGCATCTGTCGCGAGGGGACTAAACGGCCGCTGCGCGTGGCAAAGGCTGGCGGACTTTCAGCTTTTCGCTTGGGCATCGATTCGCTTAAAGGAAAAGCCCGCCACGGGAGCGACCCGCGGCGGGCTTTCGAAGTGGCTACATCCCGAAGGAATCGACCGCTGTGGTGGTATAGTGCACCGCGTGATCGCGTTAGCCTATGGTGTGATCGCGGAAGTCTAGCGGGCAGCGCAAGCACTACAACAGCCAGTGAGGCAAGTGCCCTTGCCGACCAAATGTCGCTTTGCCTGTAGCCCAAGCGCGATGGCACTGGCTGAGCGGGCTTCTCGACGGCCTTGTCGAGCAGTCGGCGCGCCGCTCGACCTCTTACGACCGTCCGGCCAATCTCTTCGTCGCCGGCTTCATCGGCTCGCCCGCCATGAACTTCATTTGCCGCCGCATCGAGGGCATTTCCGCAGCACCAGCGGACTGACCCTGCCGCTGCCAGAAGGGATTCATCCAGCGCATGCTCCAGGGGTGACCACCGGCTTGAAGTGGAACCCGGAGTTCCTGCCTTTTGATGCCGAAGGCGCACCAAAGCAATGTCGAAAGGGTCTCATCATCGATGGGTTTGTCGGCGAAGAGCCGTGTCGACTGCCTGAGTGAAAGCGCCTCGAGCAATGACATTCCTCCATTCTTGGCGGCGTCCGGCAGGCTGGAAGACGTGTCGGCTAGTGCAATCCGGTTGGCGAAAGCTGCCACCATGGCCGCAATTGACAGAAAAACACGTCTGGCAGCTCCGATCGGCTCGTGGATCAAACCGCTGTCGATACGCTGTCCGTTGACGGGCAGGCTTTCTCGCGTCCTTTTTGCCCTGAACCAATTTGCCGGCCTTCCACCTTATGCGTCCTTGTTCTCGAGCGCCCTACGCATGCGCCTGATAACCGCTGCGCGGCCCCTCTCGTCGGCCGCGGCGCTCACCGCCTCATTAATGTCCAGGAGGAGTTTTGAGAGATCGTTGTGCCAGTCAAGACGGGCGATCTTTTCCGGTCTCAGACGGCGCGGCTCATTGAGTTCGACAGGCACACTGCCGCCCGGTGTCAATCGGAAGGCGTCATCCAGCCCTGGCATGAGAATCCTGTCGCCAGGGATCAACCCTCGGAGCCGTTGGCTGAGGCCGCCGAGCCCCTCTTCCTCCCCATGCGTCAGGAAGACCCCTTGCTGCACCGGACGTCTTGCTTCGACCCAGGCGACCAGCTCGCCCGCGTCGGCATGTCCGGAATACAGGTCGAACTGACTGATGCGTGCCTTGACCTCGACTTCCTCACCTTGGATGCGCACACGCCGCGCGCCATCAAGCAGGATCCTCCCAAGCGAGCCCTGGGCCTGATATCCGGCCATCATCACTGTCGCGTTCCGGCGCCAGAGATTGGCCTTCAGATGATGGCGGATACGCCCCGCATCGCACATGCCGCTGGCGGCGATCACCACGAAGAATCCTGTCAGGCGATTGATCGCCTTGCTCTGCTCCACCGTCTCGGTGAAGCGCAGCTCTTTGGATTTGAGGGCCTCACGCAGCACGTTAGCCTGTTCGATCTCATCGGCATGCCGTTCGAAAATAGCGCTCGCGCGTGTCGCCAGCGGTGAGTCGACGAAGACCGGAGCTGTCGGCACCTCCCCCGCTTGCATGAGCAAATAAAGATCGACCAACAGTTCTTGCGTCCTCTCGACTGCGAAGGACGGAATGATGAGGGGGCCGCCGGCCTCGGCGGCGCCGCGCACGATATCACCGAGCTGGGATCGCCGCTGTTGGGGCGAAACGTCCGGCCGGTCGCGGTCGCCATAGGTCGATTCGCAGATCAGATAGTCAACGCCTGCCGGGCCCTCGGGATCGGTCTGAAGCAGCTTATGGCCTGGCCCAACGTCACCCGAGAACATGATGCGCAACGGCGCATCATGCCGGTCGATCTCAAGCTCGACTGATGCCGAACCAAGCAGATGACCTGCATTCCAGAAGCGTGCGCGAAGGCCTTGAGCAACCTCGGTCCATTCGCCGTATTCCAGGGCTCGGAACAAGGCCATGCACGCGGCGGCATCCTTCTGAATGTAGATCGGCTCGACCGGTGGGCGCCCGCGCCGCGCATTGCGACGATTCAGCTGCTCGACCTCCATTTCCTGGATATGCGCCGCGTCGGGCAGCATGACCGAGCAGAGATCGATGGTGGCGCGGGTCGTGTGGATCGGGCCAGAAAAGCCCTGTTTGACCAGTTTCGGCAGAAGGCCGCTGTGATCGATATGCGCGTGCGTCAGAATGACGGCATCAATCGCTTCAGGTGGAAACGGGAATGCCCCATAGTTTAATTCCCGCTCGGACTTCGACCCCTGGAACAGGCCACAGTCGATGAGGATACGCGAATACGGCGTCTCGATCTCATAACAAGAGCCGGTGACGCCATGGGCCGCGCCGTGGAAACGCAGGATAGGATCCGTGTCGCGAGCGCCGCTCATGTCCACTGCCTGATGCAACAACAGGACGATGCCGCAAACTTCATCTGATTTCGCCTCCGGTGCTGCTCCAGGTGACCGGCCGCCGGACCAACCATCGAACATCCCTAGCGGCAATGGAAGGTATCAGCTTTGATCCACAGCAAAGAGCCGAGGCATAGCCATTGGCCATGGTGGCCGAGAGGCTCCAAACCGATAGCATTATGATTGGCAGGCGGCGGAACTGGCATTTCCAGTTCGCCAACTGGCCGCGCCTCGACCGCAGCGCCTAACTATTTCGGGGCGGAGCGCATCCGATCAGCCTGGACGCCTGGGACACGGGAACGCCATCGGGCGCAGCCCAGTCGGGCTCGTGCGCCCTCCCTCCTCAACGAATGCATTGGCGTGGTCTTCAGTCGACCGAAGTCCTGTCCTTCGCCAGGGACACTTTTGGCTTTGGCGCCCCGTCTCCACCGATCATTCCGATGCCCCGCACGATCAGCTCGTACTTCACGGCCGCAACCGAGAAATTCCGCGCCCAGTCGACCACGTCGTTCCACGGATCGACGACCTTTCCCGTCGCCGAGAGAAAGGTGATCACCGTCGCGATCTCGGCTTGTCCTCGAATGACGAGCAGGCTGCCAATGCCGAGAACAAGGATGCTGCCGAATGAATAGGTAAGATTCATCAGGAAGTTCAGCGAGAATTTGAGTTTGATGACGCCCATGTCCAGTGCGAAGACCTCGTCGAGGCGCTCGACATTGCGGCCGTTGCCGATGAAAGGCACGGCAGCGAGCATGTCGTTGCCGAACTGCCGCAGCGTCTGCGTCCGGCGCGCGACGCGTCGGTTGATCGCGCGCTGCATCAACGGGACGAAGACGAATTGCGGTGCCAGCACGGCGAGGCTCAGCAGCGCCATGCGGCTTTCCAGCGCCGCGAGATAAGCGAAGACGCTGATCAGGAAGCCGGCCTCGACGATGGGCTCGCTGATGCTCGACCCCACGAAGGCTCCGACATCGTCGGCCTCGGCGAAGATCATCGCCAGCCCCGTGCCGCTGTTCGGCTGGTCCTCAGGTACGTCGTTTCGCGCGAGTCGCTCCTCGACGAGCACGCGCAGCGCCCGTGTGGCGGACTCTCCGAGCCAGGCTCGATACACGTTCATGACCAGCTTGCTGAGGCCGAAGGCGACGATCAGGGCGCACTGGGCCGCGATCAGGGTCAGGATCGTCGAGGCTGTTCCGCCCTTGACCGCGGCGTCGATGATCCGGCGCTGCGTTTCGATCGGCGCTGCATCCAACAGGAAGACGGCGACGGAAATAGCCGAGACGGCGAGTTGATGCCATCCGCTCACGGCGAAGATGAACCTCACGAAAGAGCAAGGCAGCGCCTCCCCCTCGACCAGATTCTGCGATTGCTGCGATTGGGTGGAAAAGAGCATGGCGTCCAACTAGCGCGCTGACGGCGCAGCATCCTTGATCTCGCGCAATCTCCCATACATCACCGTGTCCATCAGATATGCTCCACGGTATCGATTTCGCAATTTGCGCCAGGAGAACGGTCTTGATCTCCATGGGTGCGTGCCATTCAGAGGCCGCTGCAACCGTTCCCGAATGCGTAGCAAAACCGATCAATGCAACCTCGGAGCCATAGGCCTGCCGGCACAACTGGCCGATGTTGACCTCGCCCCGCTCGGTATGCAGCCCCGTCAAGGAAGCGAATTGGTCGGGTTCGGCATTGACTATCGTCAATTCGTTCAGCCGGCACAGCGGCCAGCCACCGCATTGCACTTCGCCGCTGACGTCTGCTTTGGGCTACGACGCGGGCTCCATCAATGACAGCAATGCGGCGGTGAGTTCAATAGGTCATTGCAACACCCTCTGTAGCCTATCGGCCGGCGTTTCGAAGTCCAGGATTTTTCGGGGGCGCTGATTGAGCCGCAGGGCGACGGCGTTGAGTTGGTCCTGCGAGACGTGGGAGAAGTTGGTTGCTCTGGGGAAGTACTGCCTGAGCAGACCGTTGGTATTTTCGTTGCTGCCGCGCTGCCAGGGACTGCGCGGATCGCAGAAGTAGACCTGTAGGTCGGTGGCAACGGTGAAGCTCTTGTGACGAGCCATCTCCTTGCCCTGGTCCCATGTCAACGAGCGCCGCAACTCTTCGGGCAATGTGCCGATCTTCTCGGCGATGGCCCTCACGACGGTCGCCGAGTCCCTTCTCGCCAACTTCACAAGCATAGTGAACCGGCTGTGTCGCTCGACGAGGGTGGCGATGTTCGTGTCGTTAGCACCGGTGAGCAGATCACCCTCCCAATGACCTGGGATGGCACGATCCTCCGCCTCGGCGGGGCGGTCGCGGATGGAGATCATATCGAGTATTTGTCCTTGCCCCGTCCGGCTCTGTGCGCCTTTGGCGAGGCGCATCTGTCGTTTGGTACGCAGGTGCGCTGTCAGTTCCTTCTTGAGCACCCCTCGCGACTGGATGAATAGACTGCGATAGATCGCTTCATGAGATATCCGCATGCTTGGATCGCCCGGGTACTCTCGCCTCAACCAGCCCGCTATCTGCTCCGGCGACCATTGCAGCGCCAGCTTTTGCGCCACCCGCCATCGTAGCCGTCCAGAGCATGCCAGGCGACACTGCTTCGGGCGCAGCGCTCGCTCCCAAGCATGCTTGTCAGCCCGGGTTGCACGATACGTTTGTGCACCGCCATTGCGCGAGATCTCGCGACATATTGTCGATGGGGATCGCCCGAGACTTCGTGCAATAGCGCGTATTGCGAGACCCGCCGCGATCCCGCGAGAGATCTCTTCGCGCTCCGCCAGCCCGAGCGCCGAGGCCGCTCTACGCCTTGCTGACGGAGCAATGCCGCCGTGTAAGGATACGATCCGCTGAACGCCGGTCTTGTTCCGGCGGTCCAGTGCCCGCGAGATCGACGAAATGCTCTGACCTTGCTTCCATCGCTCCCAAAGCTCGGCCTTCTGCGCTGACGTAAACCAGATCCGTGACGTCACCATGCAACACCTCCTCATCCTCTCAGATTAAGAGTGTTGCGGCGACCTATTGAACCCACCGGCGCATTGCAGACATTCCCGGGTCTGACCGTTTACGCGCCGGTCCTATCATGCCTTTCAGAACGGAGAAGAGCCTGCAAATGTTCTGGCAGGTCGAGTTCGCCGCCCTCCTCGATCTCCAAAAAATAACGGGCGTTGGCCAGCCGATCGACTTTCCCGCAGGACAGGCACAGATGGCCAGTAGTGCCCTCTCCTCCTTTGGGCCGGCCTTGATGTTGTCGCAGCTGCGGTTGCCCTTTTCGTGGACGGCCCTTGCCGAGGTCGTTGGATGGCTACAGATCTCGGCTCGGCGGCTTCTGCCGAGAGCGTTTTTCTGCAACGGTCGAGCCGGCGACTGCGCAGCCGGAATGGAAGAGTAAAGCGCGGCGACTGATCCCGCGCAAGCTTTCTGGCCCTCATTTTTGCGGACACCGAGCGGACACAGATTTGTGGGATGAACGAAATTGCCACCTCACCTGCTGCATCTATTTGATTTTCGTGGTGTTTTGGTGAGCGCGATGGGATTCGAACCCATGACCTACTGATTAAAAGTCAGTTGCTCTACCGGCTGAGCTACGCGCTCCCGCGGGCGCGAAAAGGCGGCCCTCGAAATTGCGCGGAACATAGGGAGAGTGCCTCGACCGGTCAACCGGAAAAAGCGCGTGCGCAGGCCATACTTCTCAAGCACCGCCACCATGCCTGCCTACCCGCGTCGGTTGCGAGCGGTGTGCTCCCGGCAAAGCAATATGGCACTGCCTCCCGTCGACACCTGTCACAGGCCGGAGAAATATTACAAATCAGCAACTTGAGATTTGGCGAGGAACCTTCCCCCACATCGCCCGTTGTCTCGCCACAAGGGACGTCAATCACCCTTTCGAAGGAGAAGATAATGAACAAGATCGTATCGGGTATACTGGCGACCACTTTGTCAGTTTCGTTCGCTGCAGCGGCCATGCCGGCCAATGCTGCTCAGATGTTCGTGCCCCAGGCATCGGGGACTTCGTCAGATATCGTGAATGTCGGGGAGACTCGCTATGACCAGTGGCGTCATGGCAATCGTCATTTCAATGGCAACCGCAATTTCGGCAACCGCAATTTCAACGGCAATCGTAGCTTTGCGCGAAACAATGACGGCGGTGGCTACTGGAACGGCCATCGCGGCTATCGCGACTATCATCGCGGCTATCGTCGTCACGGCGACTATTGGTTCCCACTCGCGGCATTTGCGACTGGTGCGCTGATAACCGGTGCGATCATCAACAACGAGAACAATCGCGTCTACGAAGGCAACTCGCACGTGCAGTGGTGCTATGACCACTACCGCAGCTACCGCTCTTCGGACAACACGTTCCAGCCGAACTACGGCCCGCGCCAGGAATGCCGTTCGCCCTACTGATCCAAGGATGGGTACCAGTAGCAAGTGTGAGTACAAGACCCGCGTCGGAAACGGCGCGGGTCTTTTGCGTGGGACTTTCAGCATCCCGATCAGCGGTGTCAGTTGGCCCAGTTTGCGCTTTTGAGGATCAGATAAAGACCGCCCCCTTCCCCGCGCGGCGAGCGGTAAGCCCCGAGTGAGTCGCAGATCCGCACCATCGCTGCCGTCAGTTCCCAGCCCAGTGCCTCCAGATCGTCTTTCGTGTCGGTCACATAGGCCTGCTGAAGTTCGGCGATATCGTTCTCCTCACCGAAGGAACGAACCCGTCTTGCGTCGCCGAGAAGTTCGCTGGGCAGGTTTGAATTTGACCAGGCCCAAAGCCAGTTGCCCGCTTTGGCGCTCGTCGAGCCTGCAATCTGAATCTCGGCGATGACCTTGACGGTACCATTGTCCGAAAACAGAAGCCTGCCAGTCGTCAGGTCGTAGTCATAGCGCGGCCAGTGACCGAGGCGGAACTCCTTCTCCAAACGAGCATTCTTGGCGGTTAGCAGTTCAAAAGCCTCGTCGCGCCAAGCAGGATACCAATCTGGCTGCATGTCCCCCACCTTCAGCTCGTTCTATGGCGACCGCTATGGCACGCTCAGCGTCCTGCGCACAGCATCGCGCCAACCTGCCAGCTTGGCGGATCGTGTGGCGATATCCATCTCCGGCTTGAACCGCCGCTCGAGCGCCCAGCTCTTGGCGAATTCCTTCGCCTTCGGCCAAACGCCGGCTTTCGACCCCGCGAGCCAGGCCGCACCCAGCGCGGTCGTCTCAAGGATGGTCGGACGGTCGACCGGCGCGTCGAGAATGTCGGCCAGGCGTTGCATGGTCCAGTCCGACGCCACCATGCCGCCATCGACCCTGAGAACCGTTTTGGCCGAAGTGCCCTTCCAGTCCTTGCGCATGGCGTCGAGCAGGTCGCGGGTCTGGTAGGCGACGGATTCGAGTGCGGCGCGCGCAAATTCCGCCGGACCGGAATTGCGGGTCAGCCCGAAAATGGCGCCGCGCGCTTCGGCATCCCAATGCGGCGCGCCAAGCCCGACGAAGGCCGGCACCAGATAGACATTCTGCGTCGGGTCGGCCTCGGCAGCCAGTTGCCCGCTGTGCTCGGCCTTGCCGATGACCTTGATGCCATCGCGCAGCCATTGCACGGCAGCGCCTGCGATGAAGATCGAGCCTTCCAGCGCATAGGTGGTCTTGCCGTTCAGCCGGTAGGCGATGGTGGTCAACAGCCGGTTCTTCGAACGCACCAGATCGCTGCCGGTGTTGAGCAGCGCAAAGCAGCCGGTGCCATAGGTGGATTTCATCATGCCCGGCTCGAAGCAGGCCTGGCCGATGGTCGCAGCATGCTGGTCGCCGGCAACGCCAAGGATCCTGATCTCGGCGCCAAACAGATTTTTCTCGGTCACTCCATAATCATCGGCGCAGTCCTTGACCTGCGGCAGCATTTTCGCCGGAATGTTGAGAATGGCCAAAAGCTCGTCGTCCCAGGCGTTGTCCGCGATGTTGTAGACCAGCGTGCGCGAGGCGTTGGTGGCATCGGTGGCGTGAACCTTGCCGCCGGTCAGCCGCCAGATCAGAAAACTGTCGATGGTGCCGGCCAGCAATTCGCCTTTCTCGGCGCGTTTCCTGGCGCCCTTCACCTTGTCGAGCATCCAGGCGATCTTGGTGCCGGAGAAATAGGGATCGAGCAGCAAGCCGGTCTTGCGCGTGAACTTCTTCTCCAGGCTCTGCTTCTTCAGTTTCTGGCAGAGCGGCGCGGTGCGGCGGTCCTGCCAGACAATGGCGTTGTGGATCGGCTTACCGGACGCCTTGTCCCAGATGACGACGGTCTCGCGCTGGTTGGTGATGCCGATGGCGGCGACATCAGACGCCTCGCGGCCAGCATTCTTCAACGCGGCCTTCACGGTCGTCACGACGCTTGCCCAGATCTCTTCGGGATCGTGCTCGACCCAGCCAGAGGCCGGATAGTGCTGGGTGAATTCCTTCTGGCCGCTGCCGGCGACTTTCATCTCACCGTCAAACAGGATCGCTCGGGTCGATGTCGTTCCCTGGTCGATTGCCAGCACAAAACCATTCATTCCCGCGTCCTCCACCTGGATACAAAGAAGGGAGACGGCAACGCGCCGCCTCCCCCAATTTCACACGGGCGCGAACGCCCGCATAGACAGTCTTACTTCTGCCAGCTCTTCACCAGTTCGTCGTAGTTGATGGTGATCGGCTTATCCTTCTCCTGCTCGAGCTTCAGCTGAGGCGCCAGATTGCCGCCCTTGACCGCGTCGGCGTTCCAGTAGGCAAGGTCATGCTCTTCGGCCATCTTCGGTCCGATGTCGCCCTGGACACCGGATTTCTCGATACGTGCCATGACTTTTTCCTGATCGGCGCAGAGCGAATCCATGGCTTCCTGCGGTGTCTTGGCACCCGAGGATGCGTCACCGATGTTCTGCCACCAGAGCTGCGCCAGCTTCGGATAGTCCGGCACGTTGGTACCGGTCGGCGTCCACTGCACACGGGCCGGCGAGCGATAGAACTCGATCAGACCGCCGAGCTTCGGCGCACGTTCGGTGAAGCTCTTGTCGTGGATGGTGGAGTCGCGGATGAAGGTCAGGCCAACCTGGCTCTTCTTCACATCGACGGTCTTCGAGGTGACGAACTGGGCATAAAGCCAGGCCGCCTTGGCGCGGTCGGTCGGCGTCGACTTCATCAGAGTCCAGGAACCGACGTCCTGATAGCCGAGCTTCATGCCGTCCTTCCAGTAGGAGCCGTGCGGAGACGGCGCCATGCGCCATTTCGGCGTGCCGTCGTCGTTCATGACCGGCAGGCCGGGCTTGACCATGTCGGCGGTGAACGCGGTGTACCAGAAGATCTGCTGGGCAACATTGCCTTGCGACGGCACGGGGCCGGATTCGGAGAAGGTCATGCCCTGGGCTTCCGGCGGCGCATAGGCCTTCAGCCAATCAAGATACTTCTGGATGGCATAGACCGATGCCGGTCCATTGGTGTCGCCGCCGCGCGCGGTGCACGAGCCGACAGGCCGCGAATTCGCATCGACCTTGATGCCCCATTCGTCGACCGGCACACCGTTCGGCAGGCCCTTGTCGCCATTGCCGGCCATCGACAGCCAGGCGTCCGTGAACCGCCAGCCGAGCGACGGATCCTTCTTGCCGTAGTCCATGTGGCCATAGACCTTCTTGCCGTTGACGTCGCGGCCGGTGAAGAATTCAGCGATGTCCTCATAGGCCGACCAGTTGACCGGCACGCCGAGATCGTAACCGTACTTGGCCTTGAAGTCGGCCTTGTTCTTCTCATCGTTGAACCAGTCGTAACGGAACCAGTAGAGGTTGGCGAACTGCTGGTCGGGCAGCTGGTAGAGCTTCTTGTCCGGCGCGGTGGTGAACTTCGTGCCGATGAAGTCGTCGACGTCGAGCATCGGATCGGTAACGTCCTTGCCTTCGCCCGCCATCCAGTCGGTCAAATTGCGCACCTGCTGGTAACGCCAGTGCGTGCCGATCAGATCGGAATCGTTGACCCAGCCGTCATAGATGTTCTGGCCGGTCTGCATCTGGGTCTGGATCTTCTCGACGACGTCGCCTTCCTGGATGACGTCATGCGTGACCTTGATGCCGGTGATGGCGGTAAAGGCTGGTGCCAGCACCTCTGACTCATACTTGTGGGTCGTCAGGGTTTCCGAGACCACCTTGATGTCCATGCCGGCGAAGGGCTTGGCCGCGTCGATAAACCACTGCATTTGCTTTTCCTGGTCGGCACGGGAAAGCGTCGACACGCCGCCTATCTCTTTGTCCAGAAAGGCTTTTGCCTCATCCATCCCGGCATAGGCATTGCCTACGCCGAGCAACAGGACAAGGGCAGTTGTTGATGTTAAAAATTGCCGTCGCATGTGTTTCCTCCACTGTTTCAGGTTTCAAGTGCGATCTGGAGCGGTGGCCGGCACGCTGCCGCTCCAACAGTTTCCCCCTCTATACGTAGCGGAACACGCCAATAGCGTAGACCACGGAGAGAGCGAGAGCCCACCACAGGTTGGATCCGACAAGACCCAGCCAAGCGAGATGGATAAAGGCGCTGCCGAGCAGCGATAGGAACAGGCGGTCGCCGCGCGTTGTCTCAAAGCGCAGCACGCCGACGCGCGGATTGCCGCCCGGCGAGGCGTATTCCCAGGCGCCCATGCCAACCAGCAGCAGGGCGATGACGCCAAAAAAAGCGGCCGTCGGCCAGGTCCATGCCATCCAGGAGAAGTCGAAGTTCATGATCATACCCTCCCTAGGGCGAAGCCCTTGGCGATGTAGTTGCGCACGAACCAGATGACGAGCGCGCCGGGGATCAGCGTCAAGACGCCGGCAGCGGCGAGAAGTCCCCAATCCATGCCCGACGCCGAAACCGTTCGGGTCATCGTCGCCGCGATCGGCTTGGCGTCGGTGGTGGTCAGCGTGCGGGCGATCAGCAGCTCGACCCAGGAGAACATGAAGCAGAAGAAGCAGGCGACGCCGATGCCGCTAGCGATCAGCGGCATGAAGATCTTTACGAAGAAGCGCGGGAAGGAATAGCCGTCAATGTAGGCGGTCTCGTCGATTTCCTTCGGCACGCCCGACATGAAGCCCTCGAGAATCCACACCGCCAGCGGAACGTTGAACAGGCAATGCGCCAGCGCCACCGCTATGTGCGTGTCGATCAACCCGAAGGCCGAGTAGAGTTGGAAGAACGGCAGCGCGAACACCGCCGGCGGCGCCATGCGGTTGGTCAAAAGCCAGAAGAACAGATGCTTGTCGCCTAGGAAGCGGTAGCGCGAGAAGGCGTAAGCCGCCGGCAGCGCCACCGACACCGAAATCACCATGTTCATGACGACATAGGTGATCGAATTGATGTAGCCGGAGTACCAGACCTTCTCGGTAAAGATCGTATAGTAGTTGGCCAGCGTCGGCGCATGCGGATAGAGCGTCAGCGAGTTGACGATCTCCGCATTGGTCTTGAAGCTCATGTTGATGAGCCAGTAGATCGGCAGCAGAAGGACAATGATGTAGAGCGTCGGCACGATCCACCACCAGCGCGATTCCTCGCCACGTCGGCGCATGCGCCTGTCGAGTTCGCTCTGCGACAGCGAACTGGCCAGGCCTTCCGCTGCGGAGGTCCCGTTCATCGCATTGCGCTCGGTTCGTTCATTGGCGCCAGCCATCTCAGCGCTCCGCGTCGTAATTGGTCATCACGGTGTAGAACACCCACGACAACAACAGGATGATGAGGAAGTAGACCAGCGACATCGCGGCCGCCGGGCCAAGGTCGAACTGGCCGAGCGCCGTCTTGACGAGGTCGATCGACAGGAACGTCGTCGAATTGCCCGGACCGCCGCCGGTGACGACGAAGGGCTCGGTGTAGATCATGAAACTGTCCATGAAGCGCAGCAGAATGGCGATCAAAAGCACACGCTGCATCTTCGGCAGCTGGATGTAGCGGAACACCGCCCAGCGCGAGGCGCCGTCGATCTTGGCCGCCTGGTAGAAGGCATCGGGGATCGAGACCAGTCCGGCATAGCAGAGCAGCACGACGAGGCTGGTCCAGTGCCAGACATCCATTATGATGATCGTCACCCAGGCGTCGAACGGATCCTGCACGTAATTGTAGTCGATGCCGATCGCGTTGAGGTAATAGCCCAGCAAGCCGATGTCGTTGCGTCCGAACACTTGCCAGATGGTGCCGACGACGTTCCACGGGATCAGCAGCGGCAGCGACATCAGCACCAGGCAGACCGGCACGCCCCAGCCCTTCTTCGGCATGTTAAGCGCGATGAAGATGCCGAGCGGCACCTCGATCGCCAGGATGATGAAGGAAAAGATCAGGTTGCGGACCATCGCTTCCCAGAAGCGGCTGGACGACAGCAGGTCCTCGAACCATTCGGTCCCGGCCCAGGTGAAGACATTGTTGCCGAACGTGTCCTGCACCGAATAGTTGACGACCGTCATCAGCGGGATGACGGCGGTGAAGGCCACCAGCACCAGCACCGGCAGCACGAGGAACCAAGCCTTGTTGTTCCAGGTCTTGTCCATCTATGCCCCCATCTCGACGCGCCAGGAATTGGCATAGATGTTGATGCCGGCCGGATCGAACCGCACCTTTGGTTCGGCCGGCACGGTCTCGTCCTCGCCGATCACCGCGGCGATGTCCCGACCTTCCAGCTTGGCGCGCACCACCTTGTGGCGGCCGACATCCTCGACCTTGCTGATCGAAACGGCCATGCCGTCGCGGCCGAGCCGCACATATTCGGGACGGATACCGAGTTCGACGGCGCCGCCGGCGGCCTTGGGGGCGCCCGGCAATTCGATCCGCTGCGAGCCGAGCGTCGCCGTCTTGCCATCGATCGCCACCGGCATGACGTTCATGCCGGGCGAGCCGATGAAATAGCCAACAAAAGTATGGCGCGGACGCTCGAACAGCTCCGCCGGCGTGCCGATCTGCACGATGCCGCCATCATACATGACCACGACCTGGTCGGCGAAAGTCAGCGCCTCGGTCTGGTCGTGGGTGACATAGACCATGGTATAGCCGAAGCGCCGGTGAAGCTGCTTCAACTGCGAACGCAGCACCCATTTCATGTGCGGGTCGATGACGGTCAGCGGCTCGTCGAACAGGATGGCGTTGACATCGGAGCGCACCAGGCCGCGGCCGAGCGAGATCTTCTGCTTCTGGTCGGCGGTCAGGCCCCTCGCCTTCTTCCTGGCCCAGGACGCGAGATCGATCATCTCCAGCGTCTCGCGCACCTTGCGGTCGACATCCGCCTCCGGCACGCCGCGATTGCGCAGCGGGAAGGCCAGATTGTCGTAGACGGTCATGGTGTCGTAGATGACCGGGAACTGGAACACCTGCGCGATGTTGCGTTCCTGCGTCGACAGATTGGTCACGTCCCTCCCGTTGAACAGCAACTGGCCGTGCGAGGGATGCAGCAGTCCCGAAATGATGTTGAGCAGCGTGGTCTTGCCGCAGCCAGACGGCCCGAGCAACGCATAGGCGCCGCCATCCTCGAACGTGTGATGCACTTCGCGCAGTGCGAAATCGGCATCCTTCTGCGGATTCGGCAGGTAGGAATGCCTGACATGGTTGACGTCGATGCGCGCCATATCGCCCTCCTCAAGCCGCCAGCTTCGGCGCGGTCACGGCACGGCCGTGCTGGTCGAAAACCATGATGTGACGCGGATCGATGAACACCTCGACCACTTCGTCGGTTTCGAAATCCCTGATTCCATGGGTCAGCATGACCCAGCGCACATCGGCGAAATCGAGGTGGATGAAGCTCTCGGACCCGGTGATCTCGGTGATGGTCACCTTTGCCCGCACCGGCACGGCGCCGGTGTTGGGCCGCTCGAGCGACAGATGGTGCGGCTGAAAGCCGATCGTATAGTTGCCGTCGGCAATGCCGACGAGTTCGGACGGCACCGGCAGCTTCACCCCGCCTTCGAGCAGGAAGTCGGCGCCCTTCTTGGCCAGCACGATGGTGTTGAGCGGCGGATCGGCGAAGGTCCTGGCCGTCACCAGGTCGACCGGCTTGCGGAAGACATCAATGGTCGGCCCGAACTGGGTGATGCGGCCTTCCGACAGCGTTGCCGTGTTGCCGCCGAGCAGCAGCGCCTCATGCGGTTCGGTCGTGGCATAGACGAAGATGGTGCCGGCGGCGGCGAAAATCCTCGGCAATTCGGCGCGCAGTTCCTCGCGCAATTTATAGTCGAGATTGGCGAGCGGCTCGTCGAGCAGCACAAGGCTGGCATTCTTGACGATGGCGCGCGCCAGTGCGGTGCGCTGCTGCTGGCCGCCGGACAGGCTGAGCGGCGTGCGGTCGAGATAGGGGGTCAGCTTGAGCAGCGCCGCGGCTTCGCGCACCTGGCTGTCGATCTTGGCCTGCTCGACCCCGGCGACCCTGAGCGGCGAAGCGATGTTCTCATAGACGGTCATCGCCGGATAGTTGATGAACTGCTGGTAGACCATGGCGATCTTGCGCTTCTGCACCGGCATGCCGGTCACATCATGGCCGTCGAACCAGACCGAGCCGGAGGTCGGCACATCGAGGCCGGCCATCAGCCTCATCAAGCTGGTCTTGCCGGAAAGCGTCGGCCCGAGCAGAACGTTGAGCGAGCCATGCTGAAGTGTCAGTGACACATCGTGTATGTGTTCGACCGCACCGACCGTCTTGGTGACGTTCCTCAGTTCCAGCATGACGCCTCCTCCCAGGCTTGCAGCATCAGCTCAAGACCTCTTCATTCGGCGGCCGCGACGTGCCGCCGGCTTATGCCGTGCATGAATTCATCGAGTGCCGCGACCTGCTCGCGGCTGAGATGCAGGCCGCGTTTGGTGCGGCGCCACAGCACGTCTTCCGCCGTGAGAGCCCATTCGTTTTCAACGAGATAGCGCACTTCGGCCTCATACAGATCGCCGCCGAAATTACGGCCGAGCTCGGCATTCGACTTGGCAAGGCCAAGCAGAAGCTGAGCGCGCGTCCCGTAGAGCCGGGTCAGCCGGCGGGCGAGGCGCGCGTCGAGGAACGGATAGGCCGCCTTCAGCTTCGCCACCTGAGCATCGAACCCAGTCGCCGGGAAATCGCCGCCCGGCAGCGGCGCATCCGACGTCCACGGCTTGCCGCGCTTGCCGAGAAAACCTTCGATCTTCTCCAGCATCGATTCCGACAGCCGACGATAGGTGGTGATCTTGCCGCCGAAGGCATTGACGATCGGGGCAGCACCCTCACCGCCATCGGCCTTCAGCACATAGTCGCGTGTCGCTTCCTGCGCCTTGGAGGCGCCGTCATCATAGAGCGGACGCACCGCCGAATAGGTCCAGACGATGTCGGAACGCTTGACGGGTTGCGCGAAATACTCGCTGGCCGCGGCGCAGAGATAATCGATCTCGGTGTCGCTGATCTTCACCTCGTGCGGATCGCCGGGATAATCCTGGTCGGTGGTGCCGATCAGCGTGAACTCGTCCTCATATGGAATGGCGAAGATGATGCGGCCATCCTTGTTCTGGAAGAAATAGGCGCGCGGATCGTCGAATTTCTTGGCGATGACGATATGGCTGCCCTGCACCAGGCGGACATTGTGCACATCGTTCAGGCCGACGACGCCGGAGAGCACGTGGTCGACCCACGGCCCGGCGGCATTGACCAGCAGGCGCGCCTTGACCTCTTCGGTTTCGCCGCTCCGCAGGTTCTCGATCTTGATTGTCCAGAGGCCGTTTTCGCGGCGTGCGCCGACCACCTTCGTGCGCGTCCGGATCGTTGCGCCGCGGTCGGCGGCATCGCGTGCATTGAGCGCCACAAGGCGCGCATCGTTGACCCAGCCGTCGGAATATTCGAACGCCTTTTTGAACAACGGCTTCAAAGGCTTGCCCGCCGGGTCGCTTGCCATGTCGAGCGTCCTGGTCGCCGGCAGCAATTTGCGCCCGCCAATGTGGTCGTAAAGGAACAGGCCGAGCCTGATCAGCCAGGCCGGACGCAGGCCCTTGGCATAGGGCAGCACGAAGCGCATCGGCCAGATGATATGCGGCGCGTTCTTCCACAGAACCTCGCGCTCCATCAGCGCCTCGCGCACCAGGCGGAATTCGTAGAACTCAAGATAGCGCAGGCCGCCATGGATCAGCTTGGTCGATCCGGAGGAGGTTCCGCTGGCGAGATCGTTCATCTCGGCGAGAAAAACCGAAAACCCGCGCCCAACGGCATCGCGGGCGATGCCGCAACCGTTGATACCGCCACCTATGACGAAAATGTCCCGGACTGAAGACGTGTCCACTTAACTCCTCCACGATTTCGCATTGCACCATTTTTGGTCTTTTGCGAAACCGTGTCGGAATTATTTCGAACTCATAACGAATGTCAAACGAAATATCGCAGGCCCGTGAGACGATCGTGAAAAGGCCTCATCCCAGCGAGGTCTCGATCAGCTGAACCTCGGCCTCCTGGCAGATCTTGCGCACCGAGGGGATGTCGCAGCGGTCGGTGATAAAGGTGTTGACCTGCGACAGGTGACCGATGCGCACCGGCGCCGTGCGCTCGAACTTGGTCTGATCGGAGACCAGAATCACATGCCTGGCATTGGCGATGATCGCCTGCGCCACCTTGACCTCGCGAAAATCGAAGTCGAGCAAGGCGCCGTCATGGTCGATGGCCGAAGCGCCGATAACGGCGTAGTCGACCTTGAACTGCCTGATGAAATCGACCGCCGCCTCGCCGACGACGCCGCCGTCCGAACCTCGCACCACCCCGCCCGCGATCACCACCTCGATCGATGGATAGATGCGCATCCTATTGGCAACATTGATATTATTGGTGATGACCATCAGGCCGTTGTGGTCGAGCAGCGCCTTGCTGACCGCCTCCGTCGTGGTGCCGATGTTGATGAACAGCGAGGCGTTGTCCGGGATCAGCCTGGCCGCCGCGCGGCCAATCGCTTCCTTCTCGTCCGCGGCGATCTTGCGCCTGGCCTCATACTCCATGTTCTCGATACCGGACGGGAACAATGCTCCGCCATGGATGCGCGAAAGCAGCCGCTGGTCGCAGAGATCGTTGAGATCCTTGCGGATGGTCTGCGGCGTCACGTTGAAATGTGTGGCCAGATCGTCGACCAGCACGCGGCCATGGTCCTTGGCCATCTGGATGATCTCGGCATGGCGCGGCGACAGATACATTGCAAGCTCCCGTTTTTCGTTTTTCTTGTCTATAGCTGAAAACGAAAGCAATGAAAAGGTATAAGCCGGCTAAGGGAAATCACCTGATTGCAAAGGAAAACTCCTGCGCAATCCAATATTGGCCTTTCAGACCATGCTGCGCGCGATTTCGGTGATGACCGCAAAAGCCGTATCAACATCGCTTGCCGTCGCTTCGAACTGGCCGACCTGGAAGCGGATGGCCGCCTGCCCGTCGACCCTCGTCTGCGTCAGGTAAATGCGGCCATCGTCGTTGATCGCATTGACCAGCCGCAGATTGTGAGCGTCGGCATCAGCGCTTGAGGCCGACTTGTGCCGGAACGAAAACAGCGACAGCATCGGTTCGCTGACGATCTCGAAATCGGGCTCCTCGGCCAGTCGCGCGGCAAGGCCTTCGCTCCAGGCGACATGGTTGCGGATCATCGCCCGCAGGTTCTCCAGCCCGTGGGCGCGCAGAAGGAACCACAGTTTCAGGGCGCGGAAGCGGCGGCCGAGCGGCACCGACCATTCGGAATAGTTGATGATGCCGTCATGGCCGTGGGTCTTCAAATAGTCCGGCTTGATCGCAAGCGTCCTGACATGGCTTTCGGGGTCGCGCAGGAACTGGATCGAGCAATCGAACTGCGCGCCCAGCCATTTGTGCGGATTGAAGACGATCGAATCGGCGCCTTCGACGCCAGTCCAGAAATGCCGGTATTCCGGGCAGATCATCGCCGACCCGGCCCACGCCGCATCGACATGGAGGTAGAGCCCATGCCGCTTGGCGACCGCGGCGACCGCCGCGATGTCATCCGTGCCGCCCGTGCTGGTGCCACCGACGCAAGCGATGATGCCCGCCGGCATCAGGCCGGCTTGCCGGTCGGCCATGATGGCTGCTTCCAGGGCAGCGGTGTCCATGGCACGAAAGCGGCCGGAGACCGGAATGCGCACCAGATTGTCCTCGCCGATGCCCGAGACCCAGATCGCCCGGTCGATCGACGTGTGCACCTGATCCGAGGAATAGATGCGCAACCGCCCCTGCCCGGCCATGCCCTTTTTGTTGCCTTGCCAGTCCAGCGCACGCTCGCGCATGGTCAGCACGGCGTTGAGAGTCGCCGATGATGCCGAATCCTGGATCACGCCGGAAAACCCGTCAGGCAGGCCGAGCGCCTGCCGCATCCAGTCGACGGTGCGCGTCTCAAGTTCGGTCGCCGCCGGCGACGTTTGCCAAAGCATGCATTGCGCGGCCATTGCCGAGACCAGATACTCTGCCACCACGGAGACCGGCGCCGCATTGGCCGGGAAATAGGCGAAGAAGCGTGGGTGCTGCCAATGCGTCATCCCCGGCACGATCTTCTCTTCGAAGTCGGCAAAGATCCTGTCCATCGGTTCGGCGTCTTCGGGCGGCGAGGCCTCTATGCTTCTGAAAATGTCACCCGGTTCGACCAGCGGCCGCACCGGCCGCTCGCGCAAAGTGTCGCGATAGTCAGCGCCCCAGTCGGCGGCACGCTGCGACCATTGCCGGAACTCGTTGTTGTCCATCCTGTCCTCCCGACACGATCGCAATGCCGGCGCGCTTCGCCCGGCTCTCAAATTCCATAAATAATTAACATGTGAAATATATGCAAGCGCCAGCAGCTGCCGCCCGCGCCCTACCCCGGAAAATCCGGCAGGCTGGCAAAAGCCGCCTTCAGCGCATTCGACCAGCCATCGGAGATCGTGCGGTAATACTGGTCGTCCTGGCCGATGCGCTTCTTCAGGCCGACCTTGAAAGAATCCTTTTCCATGAACAGCAGATCGAGCGGTAGGCCGACCGACAGGTTCGACTTGAGCGTCGAATCGAACGACACCAGCAGCAGCTTCACCGTCTCGGCCAGGCTCATCGTGCGCTCATAGGCGCGGATGATGATCGGCTTGCCGTATTTGGTCTCGCCGATCTGGAAGAATGGGGTGTCGTCGGTCGATTCGATGAAATTGCCCTCGGGATAGATCATGAACAGCCGCGGCGGACTGCCCTTGATCTGCCCGCCCAGGATGAAGGAGGCGTTGAAATAGGAATCGGCCTTCTCGCCGGCGGGAGACGCCTGTGCGATCACCTCTTTCACCGTATCGCCGACCAGCCGCACCGTCTGGTACATGGATGGCGTTTCGAGCAGCTTCTCGTGGCGGTCGGTCACTGCCTTGGTGCGTTCGTCAAGCAGGCTGACCACGGCCTGCGTGGTCGCCAGATTGCCGGCCGACATCAAGACGATAACGCGCTCGCCGGGCTGCTCCCAGACATGCATCTTCTTGAAGGTCGAGATCGAATCCATGCCGGCATTGGTGCGCGTGTCCGACATGAACACGAGCCCGCGATCGATCTTCAAGCCGACGCAATAGGTCATGGAATCTCTTTTGGCACTAATCCTTGCGGATTACTGCTCTACCGTGACGGTGACCGCAAGCCGTTCTTCCGCCTGTCCCAGTCGAATTCCCGACACCGGCGAGGCGTCGCGGTAGTCGCGGCCGGTGGCCACCTTCACATAGCGTTCGTCGGGAGAAATACCGTTGGCTGGATCAAAGGCAACCCAGCCGAGGCCCGGAACATGCGATTCGGCCCACGCATGGCTTGCCGCCTGCTCGACGGCATCCATCATCAGATAGCCGCTGATGTAGCGCGACGGAAATCCCATGGCGCGCGCAGCGGCGGCAAAGATATGGCTATGGTCCTGGCAAACCCCGGTTTTCAACGCCAGAGCCTCTTCGGCCGGGGTCGTCGCATTGGTGGTGCCCGGCGTATAGGCGACGCGTTCGCCGATCATGGCCATCAGCCGGTGCAGCCTTTCGATATCGGTGCCCGTGCCCACCGCCTCGGCAAGATCACGGATGCCGCTGCCTATGGTGGTCAGCTGTGTCTCCTGCGCGAACAACCACAGCGGCGCGAAGCCCTGATGTGGCCCGCAAACGCCTGTTGTGTCGCGCGTCACCACTTCGCCCGATGCCTCGACCGTGATGAAGTCGTGGTCGCCCTCGACGCTCAGCAGTCTTGTGTCGTTGCCGTAATGGTCGGTAAACCGCACTTCCTCGCGCGCGCCTTCGACCTTCAGCGCCCAGGACAGCACCGTCTGTGTCTGCCCGCTCACCGGCAACAGCCGTAGCCGCTGCAGCAGATATTGCACCGGTGCGTCGTAGCGATATTCGGTCCGGTGCGTGATCTTGAGTCGCATGGAGCCCTCAATAGAACCTGTAGTCCTGCGCGATTTCATCGCCGAGCCTGGTGTTGTCGCGAATGAAACCGGCGAGGAACTCGTGCAGACCCGCGTCGAATATATCCTTGATCGACCCGGCCCTCAGCATGGCTTGCGTTTTTTCCGCCGTCGCGTGGCAGGCATGGCGTTCGCCGTAATCGTCGCTGAGGAATTTCAGGTGTTCGGACAGGAAGCGATAGCAAAAGGTCAGCGAACGCGGCATGCGCACATTGAGGATCAGGTAGTCGGCGATGTTGGTCGGTTTGTAATCGGCATCATAGACCCAACGATAGGAGCGATGCGCCGAAACCGAGCGCAGGATCGATTCCCACTGATAGTTGTCGAGTGTCGAGCCGACCCAGGAGATCGACGGCAACAGAACGTAATATTTCACGTCGAGGATACGCGCCGTGTTGTCGGCACGCTCGACGTAGGTGCCGAGCTGCGAGAAGTCGAAAATCTCGTTGCGCAGCATGGTGCCGTAGAACGAGCCGCGGATCAGCGCCGTTTCGCGCTTGATGGCATCGAGCACGCTTGGCAGGTCGCGCTCGTCGATCGGCCTCGCCAGCATCCGCTTCAGCGACATCCAGGCTTCGTTGATGCTTTCCCAGGTCTCGCGGGTCAGCGCGGTGCGCACCATGCGGGCATTGTTACGGGCCGTCTCGATCGACGACATCGTGCTCGACGGGTTCGAGGTGTCGCGCAGCAGGAAATCGGCGACATCAGCCGCCGTATAGTCCTGGTATTTCTGTTTGAAGGCGACATCGGAGCCGGCGCTGAGCAGCACCGAATTCCACTCTTCCGAGGCACTCTGGGTGCGGGTCAGCGCCATACGCAGCCCCGCATCGACCAACCGCGCCATGTTTTCAGCCCGCTCAATGTAGCGGTTCATCCAGTACAGTCCGTTGGCGGTCCGGCCTAAAAGCATCCAAAAACCTTCACATGAAAATCAATCATCCAGCACCCAGGTATCCTTGGTACCGCCGCCTTGCGAGGAATTGACGACCAGCGAGCCTTCCTTCAGCGCAACGCGCGTCAGGCCACCGGGCACGATCTGGATGCGATCGGACACCAGCACGTAGGGTCGGAGATCGACGTGGCGCGGCGCCAGTCCCTTGTCGGTCAGGATCGGACAGGTCGACAGCGCCAGTGTCGGCTGGGCGATATAGTTCGAAGGCTTCGCCGCCAGCTTCTTGGCGAAGGCCTCGCACTCCTTCTTGGTCGCCGCCGGGCCGACCAGCATGCCGTAGCCGCCGGAGCCGTGCACTTCCTTGATCACCAGTTCATGGATGTGCTCGAGCACATATTTCAGGCTGTCCGGCTCCGAACAGCGCCAGGTCGGGATGTTGCCGAGGATGGCCTTGCGGCCGGTGTAGAATTCGACGATCTCGGGCATGTAGGAATAGATCGCCTTGTCGTCGGCGATACCGGTGCCCGGCGCATTGGCGATAGTGATGTTGCCGGCGCGGTAGACATCCATGATGCCGGGTATGCCAAGGGCCGAATCCGGCCGGAAGGTCAGCGGGTCGAGGAAGGAATCATCGACGCGGCGGTAGAGCACGTCGATTTGCTTGTAGCCTTCGGTCGTGCGCATCGCGACATGGCCGTCGACGACGCGCAGATCCTGGCCCTCGACCAATTGCACGCCCATCTGGTCGGCAAGGAAGGCGTGCTCGAAATAGGCGGAATTGAAACTGCCTGGCGTCAGCACGGCGATGGTCGGCGCGCCCTTGGTGCTCTGCGGACGAACCGCTGCCAGCGACTGGCGCAGCAGCTGCGGGTAGTTCTCCACCGGCCGCACCTTGATCTTCTGGAACAGCTCGGGGAACAGCTGCATCATCGTCTCGCGGTTCTCCAGCATGTAGGAGACGCCCGACGGCGTGCGTGCATTGTCTTCCAATACGTAGAACTCGTCCTCGCTGATGCGCACGATATCGACGCCGATGATGTGGGTGTAAACGCCCGCCGGCGGCCGCACCCCGATCATCTCCGGCAGGAACGCCTCGTTTTTGGCGATCAGGTCCCTGGGAACCCGGCCCGCGCGCAGAATCTCCTGGCGGTGATAGATATCGTCGAGGAAGGCGTTCAGCGCCTGCACACGCTGCTCGATGCCTTGCGTCAGGCGCCGCCACTCATTGCCTGAAATGATGCGCGGAACGATATCGAACGGGATCAGCCGTTCGGACGCCTCCTGCTCGCCATAGACGGCGAAGGTGATGCCGGTCTTGCGGAAGACGCGTTCGGCGTCCTGCATCTTCTCGGTAAGTCTGGCTGGATCCTGCTCCTTCAGCCAGCGGTCATAAGCCGAATACGGTCTTCTCAATCCGGAGACTTCCGGAAGCATTTCATCGAACGCTGCCAATCGCATACTCCCCTGTGACACCATTTCACTGGCGTCGCCGGAGAAAATCAAGCGCAATCGGTGATTTGGGGGATCCGGACGATCAGTATGTTGCAGCTGCCTAAAATTGAGGCAGCTGAAATATGACCTTGATCAGGCTTTGCCTCGTGCCCGGGCAGATGCCTTCCCGCCTAGAAGGCGCGGAAGGTGACGACCGTAAACGTGTCCTTGATGCCGGGGAGAATCTGCACCTTCTCGTTGACGAAATGGCCGACGTCTTCCTCGTCATCGACATAGAATTTGGCGAGCAGGTCGTAATTGCCGGCGGTGGAGTAGATCTCCGAGGCGATCTCGGCATCGGCAAGCGCGCTGGCAACCTCATAGGATTTGCCGAGCTCGCATTTGATCTGCACGAAAAACGCCTTCATGGCTTCGTCCCGCTAAACGTCCAAGTCCAAGCGGCCCTTCTGGCAGACTGGAGGCGGCCTTTCAAGCACTGGAATGCGCACTTAGCCGGCGCGGGCCCCGGCCACGGCCTCGCGCAGCTCGGCAAACGGCATGCCGCGATTGAACCGCCGGCCGCCGACGAGCACCTCACCTTGAAGGACGCTTGAGCATCGGAATCAGCCACAACGAGACGAATATTCACGGCCGCTGAAACCGTGAAGCGTCGTCACGCGTATGTTAGGATGTCTCCTGGCACAGCTTTCCGGAGGCATCTTTCGAGGGACAATGGAGACAGGCCATGCGCCGCGCCTTTTTCGCATTCGCGTTTGTCATGCTGACGTCCTCGGCCTTTGCCGGCGATGCCGAAATCAAGGCAGGCCAAGCCGTCATCGATGGCCAGTTGAAGGCGCTGCTGGCCGATGACGGCGCCAAGGCCTACAGCTTCGCCGCTCCCAACGTGAAGCAGGTGTTCCCGACCGTCGACGCTTTCATGAACATGGTGACCAATGGCTACCCGCCGGTGCGCAAGCCGCAGTCCTATGCCTTCGGCAAGGTCGAGCAGACAGGTCCAGGATCGATCATCCAGCAGGTGCTGATCGTCGGCCCCGACGGCAAGGATTATGAGGCGGTCTACACGCTGCAGCAGCAGCCCGACGGCACCTTCCAGATCACGGGCTGCAGCCTGCGGGCGTCGAACTCGCTGAGCACCTGAGGTTTTACAGGACGGGAATGTCGCCCCTCGCCCAGCCTTCTGATATCTCAGCCGCACGCGCGTCGAAGCTACCGATTTCGATCGCCGCGCGGATGTCCTGCATCAGCTTTTGATAATAGGAAAGATTGTTCCAGGTGAGCAGCATCGCGCCGAGCGCCTCCTGCGAGCGCACCAGATGGTGCAGATAGGCGCGCGAATAATCCCGCGCTGCCGGGCAGTCGCTTTCCTCGTCGAGCGGGCGCGGATCATCGGCGTGGCGGGCGTTGCGCAGATTGACCTTGCCGCGCCTTGTGTAGGCAAGACCGTGCCGACCGGCCCGCGTCGGCATCACGCAATCGAACATGTCGATGCCGCGCGCCACCGATTTCAGGATATCGTCGGGCGTGCCGACGCCCATGAGATAGCGCGGCTTGTCAGCAGGCAGTTCCGGACAGGTGATCTCGAGCATCTCTAGCATTACCGCTTGCGGTTCGCCGACGGCCAGCCCACCGACGGCGTAGCCCTTCAGGCCCATCGCGCTCAGCGCCTGCGCCGAGCGCACCCTGAGCGCTGAATTGTCACCGCCCTGCACGATGCCGAACATCGCCTTGCCCGGCTGGTCCCCAAACGCCGTCTTGCAGCGCTCGGCCCAGCGCAGCGACAGTTCCATGGCGCGCTCGATCTCTTTCAGCTCGGCTGGCAGCGCCGTGCATTCGTCGAGCTGCATCTGGATGTCGGAATCGAGCAGGCCCTGGATCTCGATAGAGCGCTCCGGCGACATCTCGTAGGCGGCGCCATCAATGTGCGAACGGAAGGTCACGCCCTTTTCGGTCAACTTCCTCAGCTTCGACAGCGACATCACCTGAAAACCGCCACTGTCGGTCAGGATCGGATGCGGCCAGCGGGCGAATTCATGCAAACCGCCAAGCCGCGCCACGCGCTCGGCGCCTGGCCGCAGCATCAGATGGTAGGTGTTGCCCAGGATGATGTCGGCACCGACGCCGCGCACCTGATCCATATACATCGTCTTGACGGTGCCGCCGGTGCCGACCGGCATGAAGGCGGGCGTACGGATCTCGCCGCGCGGCATGTCGATCACACCGCGCCGCGCCTTGCCGTCGGTGGCGAGGACCTTGAAGCTGAACGGCTTAGCCATTGAATTCCTTGTCGTGGATCGGCGCGTCAGGCGCCTGTCTGTCGAGCGACTGGCGGTATTGCACGCAGCCGCGCATGAATTTGGGCCAGGGCGGCACGGCGATCGACGGCTCGGTCTTCTCCGGCAGCAGCTCCCACAGATCGGGGTGGTGCCAGCACAGATCATGGCCCGACGTATCGCGATGCGCGCGAATGCCGGCGCGCAGTTTCTTCACCTCGGCGATCAGGGCATCGCGATCAAGGGTTTGCAGGTCATCGTCCATCGCTGATCTCCGCTCGATACAGCAGGCTTGCGTCTCCATAGGAGTAGAACCTGTAGCGGTTCGCAATGGCATGCGCATAGGCGGCACGCATCGTGCCGAGGCCGCTGAAGGCCGAAACCAGCATGAACAGCGTCGAACGCGGCAGATGGAAATTGGTCATCAGCATGTCGGCCGTGCGAAAGCGGTAGCCGGGCGTGATGAAGATATCGGTCGGCCCAGACCACGCAGGCACCGTACCGTCTTCACGCGCGGCACTCTCCAGCAGCCGCAGCGAGGTCGTGCCGACGGCGATGATGCGCCCGCCCCTCGCTTTGGCCGCGTTCAGCGCGTCGGCTGTTTCCCGGCCGACCGAACCGGTCTCGGCATGCATCTTGTGGTCGGCTGTGTCGTCCGCCTTGACCGGCAGGAACGTGCCTGCGCCGACATGCAAGGTGACGAAGTGGCGTTCGACACCCTTGGCGTCGAGCGCTGCAAACAGCTCCGGCGTGAAATGCAGGCCGGCAGTGGGCGCAGCAACGGCGCCTTCCTCCCTTGCATAAATGGTCTGGTAGTCGGCCCGGTCGCGCTCGTCGTCATCGCGCTTCGAAGCGATGTAGGGCGGCAGCGGAATGTGACCGACCGCGTGCAGCGCCTCATCGAGGAACGGCCCCGACAGGTCGAAGCCAAGCAGCGCCTCGCCGCCCTCGCCCTTCTCGATCACCGTGGCATCGAGCTGGCCCAGGAAGCAGGAATTGCCGTCATGGCCGAAATGGATGCGGTCGCCGGCGGCAATGCGCTTGCCCGGCCGCATGAACGCCAGCCACCGGTCCGGCGCCACGCGCATGTGCAGTGTCGCCTCGACTTGCGCCTGCGCTTCGCCCCGCCGCCTTATGCCTTTCAATTGCGCCGGAATGACCTTGGTATCGTTGAAAACCAGCACATCGCCGGCTCTGAGCAAGGATGGCAGGTCGCCAACCCTGCGGTCGTCGAGTGCCTCGCCTGGCTTGACCACGAGCATTTTGGCGCTGTCGCGCGGCTCCGCCGGGCGAAGCGCGATGCGCTCCTCCGGCAGGTCGAAGTCAAAGAGATCGACGCGCATCAGTAGAGCCGGATAAGCAGCGCTCCGGCCAAGAGCAGCACCGCGCCGGCGACGCGGCCGAGCGAGATTTCACGCACCGCGACGCCAAGGAAGCCGACGCGGTCGACGAGCATGCCGGCCAGCAGCTGGCCGGCCACCAGGAACGCCATCAGCGCCGCGGCCCCGATGCGGGGCGTCAGGATTGTCGAGAGCGTGACGTAGAAGCCGCCAAGCATGCCGCCGGCGACGAACAGCCAGGGCGCCGGCGCCTTCCAGTCAAGCGAAAGGTCCTGCAGCCTGACCACCGCGAAGGCGATGATACCGAGCACGACAGCGCCCGACAGGAACGAAAACGCAGCCGCCGCGACCGGGAGACCCAGGCCGCGCGCGAGTTGCGAATTGATCGGGGCCTGAATGGCAATGAAGGCGCCGGACAGGATGCCGAGAAGCGACCAGACGACGCCCATCATTGTCGTTTTGCCTTACTTGACGTCGGCCGCGACCTTCAGCGACACGATCTTGTCGGGATCGACCACCGGCTCGCCGCGCTTGATCTTGTCGACATTGTCCATGCCTTCGATGACCTGGCCCCAGACCGTGTACTGGCGGTTGAGGAAGGCGGCATCGTCGAAGCAGATGAAGAACTGCGAATTGGCCGAGTTCGGGTTCTGCGCACGCGCCATCGAGCAGGTGCCGCGGCCATGGTTGGCGTTGGAGAACTCAGCCTTCAGATCCGGCTTGTCGGAACCGCCCATGCCGGCGCGGGAAGGCGCAAAGGTCGGCTTGTTCGAATTGCCGAACTTCACATCGCCGGTCTGCGCCATGAAGCCGTCGATGACACGGTGGAAGACCACGCCGTCATAGGCGCCTTCCCTGGCCAGTTCCTTGATGCGGGCGACATGGCCGGGCGCCAGGTCGGGGAAAAGTTCGATGACGACCTTGCCCTTGGTCGTTTCCAGGATGAGCGCGTTTTCGCGGTCCTTGATCTCAGCCATGTCAGATATCCTTTTGTTCAAAAACAGAAATTATTTGTCGGCGGCTATGCGCACCTTGATCATCCGGTCAGGGTCGGAGACCGTGCCGTTGTCCGCCTCGTCACCCTTCTTGATGTGGTCCACCAGCTCCATGCCGCTGACGACATTGCCGACGATGGTGTACTGGCCGTCGAGCGGCGGTGCCGGTGCGAACATGATGAAGAACTGCGAATTGGCGGAGTTCGGATCTTGCGAGCGGGCCATGCCGACCACGCCGCGCTTATAATGCTCGGTCTGCGAGAATTCGGCAGGCAGGTCAGGCAGGTCCGAACCGCCGGTGCCGACGGCCTGGGCGTTAAAACCCTTGTTCATGTTGCCGAACTTGACGTCGCCGGTCTGCGCCATGAAGCCGTCGATGACGCGGTGGAAAGCGACATTGTCATAGGCATGGTCACGCACGAGCTTCTTGATCTGCGCGACATGCTTGGGCGCCAGATCAGGCCGCAGCGCGATGGTGACGTCACCATCCTTCAGCGTGATGATCATGGTGTTTTCCGGGTCGGCGGCATAGGCCGAGACAGACGCGGTCACGAGACCGGCAAGCACGACAAAGAACGAGGCGAGCCTTTTGAGCTGCATGAGGATTTTCTCCGAGCTTATTTCGCGAATTTGGCGGTGAGCGCGCCGGCAACAGCGGCCGGCACGAAGGGGCGGATGTCGCCTCCCATCGAAGCTATCTGGCGCACAAGTGTGGCGGTAATGGTGCGCACGGAAGGGCTGGCGGGCAGAAAAACCGTCTGCAGCTCGGGCGCCATGGTTTCGTTCATGCCGGCCATCTGCATCTCGTAGTCGAGATCGGTGCCGTCGCGCAGGCCGCGGATCATGATCGAAGCGCCCTGTTTCCTGGCGGCATCGATGACCAATCCGTCGAACGCAACGACCTTGATGCGGGCCCCGTCGCGGCCGAACTCGGCCTTGGTCGCGGCCTCGATCAGCGCTACCCGCTCCTCGAAGGAAAACAGCGGCTTCTTGCCCGGATGAATGCCGATCGCGGCATAGACGATGTCGGCAACGGCCAGCGACGCCTTCAGCACATCGAGATGGCCGTTGGTCAGCGGGTCGAAGGAGCCGGCGTAAAGGGCGGTGCGTTCAGTCATGGCAGGTGCTTCTAGCGAGCCTCTGTCGCAAAGGCAAATCCGATCGGCGCGAAGGCCGTGAACCTTTTCCGGCACATGAACGACAGATGAACACGCTGATCACGAAGCCTTCACGCAGCGTTCACTAGGTTGCACCTTAATAAGGTGAAACCAAAATCCCATCTATCCGTTGTAAGGCGCAGGAGAACACGCAAATGCTGATCTACATGCTCGCCACCGCAATGACAGTCGCCATGCTGATCGCCACCGTATTTGGGCTGCATCAGGAGGCACAACGCATCCGCGTCAAGGCAACCACCAAGCGCTTCGAAGGCTTCGGCCCTCGCAAGCCATATCGTCACTACTAAATCAGTCCAGACTTGCTGCCGCGCCGGCCAAGGGGCCGGCGTTGCTATATCAAAGCTTTCTCCAGGGCTTACTCAGCGCCGTCCGGACCAGCATTGCTCTCTGGAGCCGGCTCAGCGCCCCCTTCGACGATCTCTTCGCTTTCCTCGTCAGCTTGCGGCTCCGAGATGCGCTCGACCGAAACCACCTTCTCACCTTCAGCCGTATTGAAGATGGTCACGCCCTTGGTGGCGCGGCTGGCGAAGCGGATGCCGTTGACCGGCACCCGGATGACGGTGCCGCCGTCCGAAACCAGCATGATCTGATCGTCATTGCCGACCGGGAAGGTTGCCACCAGCCGGCCGATCTCCGCCACTTTCGACACATCGGTAGCGCGAATACCCTTGCCGCCGCGGCCGGTCAGGCGGAAATCGTAGGATGACGAGCGCTTGCCGTAGCCATACTCCGTTACCGTCAGCACGTACTGCTCATGGGCCTTGAGTTCTTCGTAACGGCTGTCGGAAAGCTCCGTCTCCTCGCCAATCTCCTCATTGGTGAGCGCGATCTCTTCCTCTTCCCCGGTCGTATCGGCGGCAAGCCGCCGCTCCGCCGCGGCGCGCTTGAGGTAAGCAGCGCGCTCCGCCGGTGAAGCATTCACATGCTCGATCACTGACATGGAGATAATGCGGTCGGTCTCAGCCATGGTGATGCCGCGTACGCCAACGGAATTGCGGCTCTGGAAGACGCGGACGTCACCAACCGAGAAGCGGATGCACTGACCGGAGCTCGCGGTCAAAAGCACGTCGTCATCGTCGGTGCAGGTCTCGACGCCGAGGATCTCGTCGCCTTCCTCCTCCAGCTTCATGGCGATCTTGCCATTGCGGTTGACCTGGACGAAGTCCGACAGCTTGTTGCGGCGCACGGTGCCGCGCGTGGTGGCAAACATGACGTCGAGCTCGCCCCAGCTGGTCTCGTCCTCGGGCAGCGGCATGATGGTGGTGATGCGCTCGCCCTGCTCCAGCGGCAGCATGTTGATCAGCGCCTTGCCGCGTGACTGCGGATTGCCGATCGGCAGCCGCCAGACCTTTTCCTTGTAGACGATGCCGCGCGATGAGAAGAACAGCACCGGCGTGTGCGTGTTGGCCACGAACAGCCGGGTAACAAAATCCTCTTCCTTGGTCGACATGCCGGAGCGGCCCTTGCCGCCGCGACGCTGCGCCCGGTAGAGCGACAGCGGCACGCGCTTGATGTAGCCGGAATGGCTCACCGTCACGACCATGTCCTCGCGCTGGATCAGGTCCTCGTCTTCCATATCCGCGCCACCGTCGGTGAGCTCGGTGCGGCGTGGCGTGCCGAACTCGTCGCGCACGGCTGCAAGCTCGTCCTTGACGATCTGTTGGACGCGAGCCCGGGACGACAGGATATCAAGGTAGTCCTTGATCTCGTCGCCGATCGTGTTCAACTCATCGGCGATTTCGTCGCGACCGAGCGCGGTCAGGCGCTGCAGACGCAGTTCGAGGATGGCGCGCGCTTGTTCCTCGGACAGATTGTAGGTGCCGTCCTCATTGATGCGATGGCGCGGATCGTCGATCAGAAGGATCAGCGATTCGACATCGCCGGCCGGCCAACGCCGCTCCATCAACTGCTCGCGCGCCGTCTGCGGGTCCGGCGCCGTGCGGATCAGCTTGATGACCTCGTCGATATTGGCGACGGCGATGGCCAGACCCACCAGCACATGGGCGCGGTCGCGCGCCTTGCGCAGCAGGAATTTCGTCCGCCTTGTGATGACCTCTTCGCGGAAGGTGACGAACGCCTTCAGCATGTCCGTCAGGGTCAGCAGTTCCGGCTTGCCGCCATTCAGCGCCACCATATTGGCGCCGAAAGAGGTCTGCAGCGGCGTGAAGCGGTAGAGCTGGTTGAGGATGACGTCGGCGACGGCATCGCGCTTCAGCTCGATGACGACGCGATAGCCCTGGCGGTCGCTTTCGTCACGGATGTCGGAAATGCCTTCTATGCGCTTGTCGCGCACCAATTCGGCCATCTTCTCGATCATCGAGGCCTTGTTCACCTGATAGGGAACCTCGGTGATGATGATCGATTCACGGTCGTTGCCGCGCTGCTCGATGTTGACCTTGCCGCGCATGACAATGGAGCCACGGCCGGTCGAATAGGCGCTATAGATGCCGGAACGGCCAAGCACGATGCCGCCGGTCGGGAAATCAGGGCCTGGAATGATCTCCATCAATGCCGGCAGGTCGATCGCCGGATTGTCGATGACGGCGATGGCGCCGTTGCAGACTTCGCCGAGATTGTGCGGCGGGATGTTGGTGGCCATGCCGACGGCGATGCCGCCGGAGCCATTGACCAGCAGATTGGGAAAGCGCGCCGGCAGAACCTTCGGTTCGGTGTCCGAGGCATCATAAGTGTCCTGGAAATCGACGGTGTCCTTGTCGATATCCTCCAGAAGCTCATGCGCGACCTTGGTCAGCCGCGATTCGGTATAGCGCATCGCCGCCGGCGGATCGCCGTCGATCGAGCCGAAATTGCCCTGCCCGTCGATCAGCGGCACGCGCAGCGACCAGTCCTGCGCCATGCGCACCAAGGCGTCGTAGATCGAGGCGTCGCCATGCGGATGGTATTTACCCATCACGTCGGCGACCGGGCGGGCCGACTTCACATATTTGCGGTTCCAGTGGTAGCCGCTCTCATGCGCCGCATAGAGAATGCGCCGATGCACCGGCTTCAGGCCGTCGCGCACATCGGGCAGCGCACGGCTGACGATCACGCTCATGGCGTAAGAAAGATAGGAGCTCTGCATCTCCTCGATGATGGAGATGGGCTCGATGCCGGTGGGGCCGCCGTCGGCGCCGCGCGGTGTCTTTTGGTCGGTCAAATTGGATCACAATCTAATCAGGAATCACTGACCGCTTATATAGGAAGCGAGGCCGAAACTCCAATATTCGCGGCACTTTTCCAGTGTCATTTTCGGTGGTAATTTCAAAAGGATACCGCAGATTGCGACGATATGGCCATCACGCTTTTCGCCGCCACCAAGGCAAAAGCCGGCAATGGACCAAATTCCCCAGGCAAAAGCCGCGAGCACCGTGAATTGGCGGTCGTGGCTGCCTTTGCGGGCGCTGAGCGGTTGGCAGGCCCGGGATCTCAATGGCGATCTGATCGCCGGCCTGACATTGGCCGCGATCGCCATTCCCGAGCAGATGGCAACCGCCCGGCTCGGCGGCTTTGCTCCCGAGATCGGCTTCTTCGCTTTTGTCGCCGGTTCGGTGGCCTTTGCCCTGTTCGGCGCCAATCGTCATCTCTCGGTGGGCGCGGATTCGACCATCACGCCGCTGTTCGCCGGCGGCCTGGCGCTGCTCGCCACATCAGGCTCGCCGCATTATTTGGCCCTGGCGGCCATGCTGGCATTGATGGTCGGCTTGATCGTGAGCTTGAGCGGCGTCTTTCGCCTCGGCTGGATTGCCGATCTCCTGTCAGTGCCGGTCACGACAGGGTTTCTGGCCGGCATCGCCGTCCACATTATCGTCTCGCAGATGCCAGGGCTGCTCGGCCTGCATTCCGAGAGCGGCGAAACCTTGCACCGTATCGGCGAGATTGCCGGCAGTCTCCATCTCACCAATCCCTGGAGCCTCGGGCTCGGCCTTGGCGTGTTCGCGATCGTGCTTGGCGCCGAGCGCATCAGCGCTCGCATCCCCGGCGCCTTGATCGGCATGGTGCTTGCCACGCTTGCGGTCATCGTTTTCGACCTCAGGAATCGCGGCGTCGAGGTGCTGGGCGCCTTGCCAAATGGCCTGCCGCGGGCCGGCCTGCCCCTTGTCAGCCTTAACGATGTGCAGGCGCTGGTGCCGCTGGCACTGCTGATCGCCATCGTCGTCATGGTGCAGACGGCGGCGACCTCGCGTTCCTTCGTGCCGCAACAAGGCGAGCCCGACGTCAATCGCGATTTCGTCGGCGTCGGCGCCGGCAGCATCGCGTCCGGCCTGTTCGGCGCCTTTGCCGTCAATGCCAGCCCGCCACGCACGGCAATCGTCTCCCAGTCGGGCGGCCGCTCGCAACTGTCCGGCCTCATTGCCGCGGCCATCGTGCTGGCGCTCGGCGCCTTTGGCGGCGGCCTGCTCGCCAATGTTCCGCAGGCCGCACTCGCCGGTGTCCTGATGTTCGTTGCCCAGCACATACTGCGCTGGAAGGTGTTCGCCGGCGTCTATCGGCAGGCTCCAGTCGAATTCCTGTTGATCCTGGTCACCATGGCCGCCATCGTCGTGCTGCCGATCGCAACCGGCGTGGCAGTCGGCATCGGCCTGTCGCTGCTGCACGGCATCTGGAGCGCAACGCGCACCGAGCCGATCGAACTGGAACACGTGCCGGGCACGTCCGTCTGGTGGCCGCCGGCCAAGCCGAGTGCCGGCGAGCAGCTCCCAGGCGTGCTGGTCGCGGCCTTCCAGGCACCGCTGTCCTTCGTCAATGCCGACCGCTTCAAGCGCGGCGTTTGCGACCTTGTCGATACCAGGCGCGAAACCGTGAAACTGGTCGTACTGGAGGCCAGCAACATCGTCGAAATCGACTACACCGCCGCGCAAGCCCTGATCGACACCATCCTTCACTGCCGCAAGGCGGGCGCGGTCTTTGCCATAGCGCGGCTGGAATCGCTGCGCGCCCAGGCCGCGCTGGCCCGGTTCGGTATTGCCGAAATGGTCGGCACGCAGCGCATATTCCACAGCGTCGACGCGGCGATCAAATCACTTGGTCCGGGGAAACAGCAACAGCAAGAACAGGATGGAGTGCCATGATTGACCCGCGAGAACCCATTGTCACCCCGGTTCCCGTCGAGGAATTGAGGCCGACGCAGATAACGGTCGGCATGCGGGAAGTTGCGTTGAAGCGCCAGATGATCCGGGAACAGGACGCAAAGAAGAAAACCGGCGCCTTTCTCGGCAAACACATGGTGCCGGTCGTATTAGGTCCCAAGAATCGCAACTACGTCACCGATCACCATCACCTTGCTCGCGCTTTGCTCGATGAGGGCGTCAAGGACGTGCTGGTGACCGTGATCAGCGACCTGTCCGCGCTCGACAAGGACGCGTTTCTTGTCGTGCTCGACAGCAGAGGCTGGATGCATCCGTTCGATGAGAACGGCCGGCGCCGCGATTACTCGGCAATTCCAAAGACGATCGGTGCACTGATCGATGATCCCTACAGGAGCATGGCCGGCGAGTTGCGTCGGCAAGGCGGCTTCGCCAAGGACACGACGCCGTTCAGCGAATTCATCTGGGCGGATTTCCTGCGTCGGCGCATCGACCGCAACGCGGTTGCGAAGAACTTCGACAAGGCGATGAAGGAGGCGTTGACGCTCGCCAAGGGCAAGGACGCTGACTATCTGCCCGGCTGGTGCGGCCCGACCTCCGATTGACCACGTCTCGGCCGAGGCGCGTGCATAGCGGTGCCGCCTGACCGGCGATAATCGCCTGGCGTCTCGCCCATGACGCGCCGGAACCGGCGGTTGAACGTCGACAGATCGTTGAAGCCGGCGTCGAAGGCGATCGCCGAGATCGCATCGTCCGACAGGCGCAGCCGCACCGCCGCCCGGTGCAGCCTGGTCTTGAGCAGGAACTGGTAAGGCGTCATCCCGGCGACCTGCCGGAAAATGCGCAGGAAATGATAGGGGCTGGTTGCCGTCTCATCCGCCAGCGCCGATAGCGAAACCGGCCCGTCGGCATCCAGTTCGATGCGTCTCACCGCTTCCGCCACGCGTTTCTGATCGCGGCGGCTCGGCGTGCGCAGGACAGGCGTGGCGCCGCAAGCAGTGGTCACAGCCGCGCCCGCAATGCGCAGGGAAAGCTCCTCGAAGGCGCCCCTGTCGGCCGTTTCGCGGGCGGCTTCCGCCTCCGCAAGCAGCGGCGCCAGGGCCGGCAAGGGCGGCAAGCGCGGCGCCTCGAAGCTGAGTGTTCGGGCGCCCGGCACGCCGGCGACGATCCGTTCCATGTAGGCCGGCTTGAAATGGAACGAGAGGCAGCGGTCGCCGCTGCCATGCTCGTGTCCGCATTCATAGCACGTGCCGGAATTGCCGAGCAGGAGTGCGCCCGGCGCCAGCATCGCGGTGCCTTGCTGCGCGCGGTAGCGGAACGTGCCGCTGGTGACCGCTGCAACACAGAAATCCTGATGGGCTTCCTCGAACGGCCGGTCGCCCACGCCGGCGGTGCAGATCACATCGGTGACGTGCCAGCCGGGACCGAATGCCAGAGTGCGGGTCGTCGCTGTCATGCCTGAAATATAGCAATTTTTCCCAAGCCCAGAACCCCGCCGGCGCCTACTCCTCTCGGTCTCATGACAGAAAGAGACCGCAGCCATGTTCGACCCTTTTGCCGAAGCCCTACACAGTCCCGGTCCGATCGACGGGCTTGCCGAGAAACTGAACCTTTACGGCCGCTTCGTCGGCGCCTGGACGTTCGACGCCTCACGCCACCTCGAGGACGGCACCGTGCTCACCGGGCGTGGCGAGGTGCATTTCGGCTGGGTGCTGGAAGGCCGCGCCGTCCAGGACGTCTGGATCCTGCCCGCGCGGGACGCCGTCCCCTCGCCGTCCCTTGGCAAATGGACGTTCTACGGCACGACGCTGCGGGTCTATGATCCCAGCGCGGATGCCTGGCACATTTTCTGGAGCGATCCTCGCAACCAGTATTTCAGCCGCCAGCTCGGCCGCGCCGAGGCCGACAGGATCGTGCAGGTCGGCGCCGACGGTACTGGCGCATCGGTGCGCTGGAGTTTCTCGCGGATCACCGAAAATTCCTTCCGCTGGCTCGGCGAGCGCTCGCACGACGGCGCGGACTGGCACCTCGAAGTCGAGTTCCTGGCGCGCCGTCAATCTGCAAGATGACGTCACAACCCTTTGTAACAATGGAGAAAACCATGTTCGATCATATCTCGATCGGCGTCCACGACGCCAACGCCTCGAAGCGCTTCTATGACGCAGCGCTGAAGCCAATCGGCTATATCTGTCTCAGCCAGTCGCCGGGCTCACTGGGTTACGGCGCCCAGAGTCCCGTGCTGTGGGTCAATGAGGCTCCGAGGCCTGTACCGGCGGACGAAAAATCCGGCCTGCATTTCTGCTTCGCCGCCCCGACTCGGGACAGCGTCGATGCTTTTCATGCCGGCGCGCTCCGCGAAGGCGGCAGCGATAATGGCCCGCCCGGCCTGCGCGCCGCCTATGGCGACAGCTACTATGCCGCCTTCGTCATCGACCCGGACGGCTACCGGCTCGAAGCTTATTGCGGCGCTGCCGGCTGACCCGTCGAGAGCCGTAGTTTCGCGGTTTCCGACTGTTCCCACCGACCGGGCTTTGCTCTACCACTATCGGAGCGCGGGCCTGGCCCGGCGGGAGGGGTCAGCGATGCCGAGTTTCGACAGCCTGTTCAATGCCTTCGTCACCATTCTCGTGACCATCGATCCGCCCGGGCTGGCGCCGCTGTTCCTCGCCGTGACACGCGGCATGAACCGCGAGGAGCGCCAGCAGGTTTCGGTGCGCGCCTCGATCATCGGCTTCCTGGTGATGGCGTTGTTCGCGGTGGCCGGTGCCTCGATCCTGTCGGTGTTCGGCATCACCCTGCCGGCTTTCCGCGTCGCCGGCGGCTTTCTGCTGTTCTTCATCGCCTTCGAAATGGTGTTCGAGAGGCGCCAGGACCGCAAGGAGAAGATCGGCGACGTCGCCATCACCAAGGACATGATTCACAACATCGCCGCCTTCCCGCTGGCGATCCCGCTGATCGCCGGTCCCGGCGCGATTTCAGCGACAGTGCTGCTTTCCGGCTCGTTTCAGGGTTTTGCTGCGCAGGCCGCACTGGTCGGCATCATCTTCGTCTGCCTCGCCATCACCTATCTGGTCTTCGTGCTGTCGGAACGCATCGACCGCATCCTCGGCCAGACCGGCCGCTCGATACTGACCCGCCTGCTGGGCGTCATCCTGGCGGCTCTGGCGGTACAGTTCGTCGCCGACGGCATCAAGGCGCTGATGGCCGGGTGAACGGCAGTCCCTACTGCCCTACTGCCCTACTGCCCTACTGCCCTACTGCCCTACTGCGCTGCCGTATCGATCACTTCAAAATCATGCGTGATCGTGGCCGTCTTGGCCATCATGGCGGAGGCCGAGCAATATTTTTCGATCGACAGGTCGATCGCCCGCTTGACCTTGTCGGGCGACAGCGCCCTACCTTTGACGATGAAATGCATATGGATGCGCGTGAACACCTTTGGCTCAGTCTCGGCCCGGTCGGCATCAAGCTCAACCACGCAGTCCTCGACCGCCTCGCGGCCTTTCTCCAGGATATGCACGACATCATAGGCCGAACAGCCGCCAGTGCCGATCAGCACCAGTTCCATCGGGCTCGGCCCAGGCGTCTTGCCTTCCGGCTTGGCCGCGGTTCCAAGCACCAGTTTATGGCCGCTGCCGGACTCGCCGATGAACGTCCGTTCCTCGACCCATTTTACGCGTGCCTTCACTGCTTTGTCCTTTCAGTCCCAGATCGCGCCTGTTATCAGGCCATATCAACAACGCAAAACCCCGAAAGTCCATGCAGGACCCTCGGGGTGTATCGATCACGCAACGTCAGTCATCTGGCGACGTCAGCCGTTTGGATGTTGCTCTCGATCAGAACGGGATTTCGTCGTCCAGCTCGCGCGACGAACCGCCGCCACCGCCGCCCCTGGGAGCGCCGCCGCCACGATTGAAGCTCTCGTTCGGGCTGGACTGGCCGAAATCGGAACCGCGGCTGCTGCCGCCGGAATAACCGCCGACCTGGCCGCCCTCGCCCTGGCCGCGAGCGTCGAGCATCTGCAGCTCGCCGCGGAATTTCTGCAGCACGACTTCCGTCGTGTACTTGTCGGCGCCGGTCTGGTCCTGCCATTTGCGCGTCTGCAGCTGGCCCTCGACATAAACCTTCATGCCCTTCTTCAGGTACTGCTCGGCCACCTTGGCGATGCCTTCATTGAAGATGACGACATTGTGCCATTCGGTCTTCTCCTTGCGCTCGCCGGAATTCTTGTCGCGCCAGCTTTCCGACGTGGCGATACGGATGTTGACGACCGGCTCGCCCGAGTTCAAGCGGCGGATTTCCGGATCCGCGCCGAGATTGCCGACCAGAATGACCTTGTTGACGCTACCCGCCATGATTTTTCTCCGCGCTCATCCGAAAACAAATTTTTGTCGCAGCACCTTACAGGCTGCGCACGTCTGCCGCCTGCTAAGGCTGGCTTTTCCCACAAGGTTTTTGTTCCCTTTTCGTTCCTATATGCACTGCTGCTGATTGTCAAGGAATGGCAGCAATGCCCGAGCCCATCATATGGGTCTCAAAACGGCGCTTGCCAAATCAATAAGTATCGACTTATGCTTTTGTCATGATCGAAGCAGAGATTTTCCGCGCCCTGGCCGACCCGACGCGCCGCGCCGTCTTCGAGCGTCTCGCCGCAGCTGAGATGAGCGTGTCGGAACTGCGCAGCGGCCTGACGGTATCGCAGCCTGCCGTGTCGCAGCATCTGGCGGTGCTGCGTGGCGCCGGCCTGGTGGTCGAGCGGCGGGCCGGCCGCAACGCCTATTACCGCGCCGATCCGCAGGGGCTTGCCCCCCTGCTCTCCTGGATCGAACGCTACCGGACCTTCTGGCCCGAGCGCATCGAGAGGCTGAAGACGGTTTTGAAGGACATGGATCAATGAAGGATTTGAGATCAATGAGCACCCAAAGCGAAGCTGCTCCGGATGCGCTGGAGTTCGAATACGATCTCGCCGAACCACCGGAAAAGGTGTGGCGGGCGCTGACCGTGCCGGAATTGCTCGCCGCCTGGATGATGCCGAACGACATCAGGCCGGAAATCGGCAGCCGTTTTGCCTTCGCGAGACCGGAGGCCCCGATCGAATGCGAAATCCTAGACGCCGAGCCCGAGCGCTTGCTGCGCTATTCCTGGCGCGAACAGCCACGCGATGCCACGCGGCAGGAGCCGCTCGACAGCGTCGTCACCTTCACACTCGCCCGCACCGTTTCCGGCGGCACGCATCTGCGCATTGTCCATGACGGTTTTGCTGGGAAAGCGATGCCTGCCGTCGCCATGGCGGGCGCCGGCTGCCGGCTTTCGCTCGGATTGCGCGGGGCCGGAACACCCATCGCCGCGAACACACCGCGCCTTCTGCTGCGCGCAGCCTGAACCTGGAAATCGGAGACGAAAAATGAGCGGTCTTGCCAGTCTGGTGCCGATGGTGATCGAGCAATCGAGCCGCGGCGAACGCGCCTTCGACATTTTCTCGCGGCTGCTGCGCGAGCGCATCGTCTTCATCAATGGCGAGATCAACGACGACGTCTCGGCGCTGGTCTGTGCGCAGCTCCTGTCGCTGGAATCGGACAATCCCGACAAGGAGATCTCGCTCTACATCAACTCGCCGGGCGGCGTGGTGACCAGCGGCTTCGCCATCTACGACACGATGCAATATGTCAGCTGCCCGGTATCGACCGTCTGCATGGGATTTGCCGCCTCGATGGGCTCATTCCTGCTGATGGCGGGCACGCCGGGGCGCCGCATCGCGCTGCCCAACGCCACCGTCCTCTTGCACCAGCCGCTCGGCGGCTTTCAGGGCCAGGCTTCCGATATCCAGCGCCATGCCGAACGGATCGGCAAGACCAAACAGCGCATGGCCGAACTCTATGCCCAGCATTGCGGCCGCAGCTATGAGGAGGTCGAACGCACGCTGGACCGAGACCATTTCATGACCGCCCGGGAAGCACAGGCATGGGGCATTGTCGATCACGTCTTCGACACGCGCAAGAAAGCGGCATAGGCAGATTTTGGTCGGCATCCACACACATCAATTAAATGCAGATGTACCAAATGAAGAAAATGATTTTCATCACCTATCAATAAATTCGGCGTCAATTGAATCCATTGAATTATGAACAGAGGCATAAATGCCGAAGCCTACCGATCCAAACAAACGAGCATTCCGCGCTATATTAGCTATAACAGGAATATGCCTGGCATTTTTATTGCTAGTTAATGTTCCCGGCGGGTTTGAATGTCTGGCGCGTGGCGGCGACGTGCGAATGCAAGGTATATCCATTCGCTGCTACATGGATTTTAGCAACTGGCAACCAGGCGAGCCAGCACGTCCTGCGTTAGACTAATATGGAAATTTGAAGAACTTGAAGCCTGATCACCACATTGGAGGCTGACGGCGTCGCGCCCATTTCGCCGCCGCCGTCTGGCTTCGTATTGAGCGCGGCACTATAGTCGTGCCATGCGCCACCGCCTGAACAGACTGATGACAGCCATTGCGATTACCGCCGCGACGTCCGGCGGGGCTTTTGCCGGGGACAGTACCTCCCAGTCGCCGAAAGGCGCCCTGCCCGGCGTGAGCGGCGATTATCGCATCGCCAAGCCGGCACCCCAGCCCGAACCCGACAACGCATTCCCCAGCGACGGGAACGGCACGTTCAAGATCGGCGATACCGATGTCAGGATTTCCGGTAGCATCACCGTCGATATGGCCACGGGCGGGATCAAGCCGCCGAGATAACCAGCGCCATTTCTGGCGACGCTTCGCTGCAAAAGAACAGCCCCGCCGTGCCTAGCGCAAACGGACGGGGCTTTTCTGGATCTCAAATCCATATTTTGCCGGGAGTGTACTGCCGGCGTTTGATTTCGGATGCCACGCGGCGTCAGCCGACGATCCGACTAGCAGTCTCTGATTGTTGGGGGATACGGCAAGTCACGGTTTGTCGGGTGGCGCAAACGCTAAACCCTGGCACTTATGCCTGCCGCGGCTCCAACGAGGCGTGGAGCCCTTGGGGACTGTCCGGTGGCGTCATGCTCCGCTCCTGTGTCCGTTGCGACATTGCCGTCGCGAAGCGCAAATCGCAAATGCCTGCGGCGTCTCGCAGGCCGCCTTTGGGCGGCGAGGCCATCGAAAGACGGCCGGCTTCGCTGACTTTTGGAGACTGCTCCCGTGAGCCGGCCGCGTCAACCATCAATAGCCGGTTACCGAAAAACGTGATCGCTGGGAGGTTACGTACAAGTCAGGTTTTTACACAGCTTTGTCAGGAGCGTGTTCGGCCTTTGTTCTTTCTGCTTGCCCCTTCGCGCGAAAGGCGGTTAAACGACTTCTGTCGGGAATTGTGGCGTCTCTCGACGTGGCGGCAAAAACACCTACATAGGGGATGGCCGGGACAATCCCGCCAATCCCACGAATTCCAGATCTGAGGCGGCGACCGGCGATGGCCGACCATAAATTCCTTTCCATTCGCGGGGCGCGCGAACACAATCTGAAGAATGTCGATCTCGACCTGCCGCGTGACAGTTTGATCGTCATGACCGGCCTGTCCGGTTCCGGCAAATCCTCGCTCGCCTTCGACACCATCTATGCCGAAGGCCAGCGTCGCTATGTCGAGAGCCTGTCGGCCTATGCCCGGCAATTCCTCGAAATGATGCAGAAGCCCGACGTCGACCAGATCGACGGCCTGTCGCCTGCCATCTCGATCGAGCAGAAGACCACGTCGAAGAATCCGCGTTCGACGGTCGGCACCGTCACCGAGATCTATGACTATATGCGCCTGCTGTTTGCCCGTGTCGGCGTGCCCTATTCGCCGGCCACCGGCCTGCCGATCGAGAGCCAGACGGTCAGCCAGATGGTCGACCGCGTGCTGGCGCTGGAGGAAGGCACGCGCCTGTTCCTGCTGGCGCCGATCGTGCGCGGCCGCAAGGGCGAGTACCGCAAGGAACTGCTGGAACTGCAGAAGAAGGGTTTTCAGCGCGTCAAGGTCGATGGCGTCTTCTATGAGATCGCCGATGTTCCGGCGCTCGACAAGAAGTACAAGCACGACATCGACGTCGTCGTCGACCGCATCGTCGTGCGCGGCGATCTTGCCACGCGTCTCGCCGACTCCATCGAAACCGCGCTGAAGCTCGCCGAGGGCCTGGCGGTGGCCGAGTTCGCCGACAGACCGCTCGATTCCAGCCAGACCGGCGAGGATTCGGTCAACAAGTCGAAGAACGAGACACATGAGCGCATCCTGTTCTCCGAAAAATTCGCCTGCCCGGTCTCTGGCTTCACCATTCCCGAAATCGAGCCGCGGCTGTTCTCGTTCAACAACCCGTTCGGCGCCTGCCCGACCTGCGACGGTCTCGGCAGTCAGCGCGCCATCGATCCCAATCTCGTCGTGCCCGACGAGAACGTGTCGTTGCGCGACGGCGCCGTCAGCCCGTGGGCGAAATCGACCTCGCCCTATTACGTGCAGACACTCGAGGCACTGGGTAAGGCCTACAACTTCAAGCTCGGCGACAAGTTCAAGGATTTGAGCACCGAGGCCCAGGACGCGATCCTGCGCGGCACCGGCGAGCGCGAAGTCACCTTCCAGTATGATGACGGGCTGCGCTCCTACAAGACGACCAAGACTTTTGAGGGCGTCATCCCCAATCTCGAACGGCGCTGGAAGGAAACCGAATCCGCCTGGATGCGCGAGGAGATCGAGCGCTTCATGTCGGCGACGCCCTGCCCGGTCTGCAAAGGCTACCGGTTGAAGCCTGAGGCGCTGGCGGTGAAGATCGGCGGCAAACACATCGGCGAAGTGACCGAACAGTCGATCCGCAAGGCCGACCAGTGGTTCACCGACCTGCCCGCCCAGCTCAACGACAAGCAGAACGAGATCGCGGTCAGGGTGCTGAAGGAAATCCGCGAGCGCCTGCGCTTCCTCAACGATGTCGGCCTCGACTACCTGACCCTGTCGCGCAATTCCGGCACGCTGTCGGGCGGCGAAAGCCAGCGCATTCGGCTGGCGTCGCAGATCGGCTCCGGCCTGACCGGCGTGCTCTACGTGCTGGACGAGCCGTCGATCGGTCTCCATCAGCGCGACAATGCGCGCCTGCTCGATACGCTGAAGCACCTGCGCGACATCGGCAACACGGTGATCGTCGTCGAACATGACGAGGACGCCATCCTGCATGCCGACTATGTCGTCGACATGGGTCCGGCCGCCGGCATCCATGGCGGCGAGATCATCGCCCAGGGCACGCCGCAGCAGGTGATGGCCAACCCCAATTCGATCACCGGCAAATATCTGTCGGGCGCGCTTGAAGTGGCGACACCAGGCGTGCGGCGTGAGGCAAAAAAGAACCGGCGCCTGAAGATCGTCGGCGCGCGCGGCAACAATCTGAAGAACGTCACCGCCGAAATCCCGCTCGGCACCTTCACAGCCGTCACCGGCGTGTCGGGCGGCGGCAAGTCGACCTTCCTGATCGAGACGCTGTTCAAGGCGGCCTCGCGCCGCATTATGGGGTCGCGCGAACATCCGGCCGAACATGACCGCATCGAGGGCCTGGAATTCCTCGACAAGGTCATCGACATCGACCAGTCGCCGATCGGCCGCACACCGCGTTCGAACCCCGCCACCTACACCGGCGCCTTCACGCCGATCCGCGACTGGTTCGCCGGCTTGCCCGAAGCCAAGGCGCGCGGCTACCAGCCGGGGCGTTTCTCCTTCAACGTCAAGGGCGGCCGCTGCGAGGCCTGCCAGGGCGACGGCGTCATCAAGATCGAGATGCACTTCCTGCCCGACGTCTACGTCACTTGCGACGTCTGCCACGGCAAGCGTTACAACCGCGAAACACTTGACGTGCTGTTCAAGGGCAAGTCGATCGCCGACGTGCTCGACATGACGGTCGAGGAAGGCGTCGATTTCTTCGCCGCCGTGCCTGGCGTGCGCGACAAGCTCGACACGCTGAAACAGGTCGGCCTCGGCTACATCCATATCGGCCAGCAGGCGACGACGCTGTCCGGCGGCGAGGCACAGCGCATCAAACTCGCCAAGGAACTGTCGCGCAAGGCGACCGGCAAGACGCTCTACATCCTCGACGAGCCGACCACCGGCCTGCATTTCCACGACGTCGCCAAGCTGTTGGAAGTGCTGCATGAACTGGTCGACCAGGGCAACACGGTGGTGGTCATCGAGCACAATCTTGAAGTGATCAAGACCGCCGACTGGGTGCTCGACCTCGGCCCCGAAGGCGGTGACGGCGGCGGCGAACTGGTCGCCCAAGGCACGCCGGAAGCGATCGTGCGCGAAAAGCGCAGCTACACCGGCCAGTTCCTCAAGGAGCTGCTGGAGCGGCGCCCCGGAGGCAAGCGCGAAGCGGCGGAGTGATGGTCGGACCCGCTTGGCGTCCGCCGGAGGGCTTTGAATGACCATTAGAAAAGCGGTGGTCGGTGACCTCCAGGCTGTCGTCTCGCTGACCACGGCTGCTTATGCGCCCTACAACGCCATACTCGACGCGCCGCCGATTCCGGTGACCGATGACTATGCGCCGCGCATCGCGGGCGGCGAGGTCTGGCTGCTGGAGAGCGGCGGCGAACTTGCCGGCGTGCTGACGCTGGAGCGACATGTGGATCACGCGATGATCTTCTCCGTTGCGGTGTCGCCCGCCTTCCAGGGCAAGGGTTTCGGCATAAAGCTGCTCAATCACGCGGATCAACAGACACGCCTGTGGGGCCTGCCGGAGACACGGCTCTACACCAATGCGAAAATGGAACGAAACATCGCGCTCTATCTCGCTTACGGCTATCGCGAAACGGGTCGTCGGCCCAATCCCTACCGGCCAGGCTGGACGCTCGTCGACATGGCGAAGGCGGTCGACAAAAACCCTGCTTCGTGATCGCTTGTTGACAATTGGGAGGGCGACAATGAGCAATCATAGGAATATCCGCTCCGGCATGGGTGGCTGGACGTTCGATCGTTGGATCGTGCTCCCAGAGGGAACCGCGTGACCGCACGGATTCTCATGATCGCGCTCGACGGGGCGGATGGAGCCTTGCTCGACAGGGCGAGTCGGGACGGTATGCTGCCCAGTCTCGCCGCGTTGCGGGCACGAGGCAGGGTCAAATATCTCACCGCACATGCGGGCGCGACGGACGACGCGCTGTGGGCCTCGTTCCAATACGCGGCCGGCATGGGTGAACACGGTCGCTATCACTATGAGCAACGGCTGCGCAGCGGCCAGTTCGGCATGGTTTGCACCGATGAAATCGACCGCGAAACCTTCTGGGAAACGGCGCCGGAACTCAGGATAGGCGTCTTCGACATTCCAAAATGCCGCCTCCCGCGACAGTTCAATGGCATCCATCTTGCAGACTGGCTTGTCCATGGGCGCTATTTCCGCGAGCCCAAAAGCTATCCGGCAGCGCTTGCCGGTGACGTGGTCACGCGCTTCGGCGCCGCGCCGCCGAGCAGATGTGACCATGAAGGCCGATTGAACGACACCGAGGCTACAGCGGTTGTGGCCAATCTGCGCCTTGCAGTCGCCAGCAAACATGCCGCCGCCCTGCACTATCTCGGCAGCGAGTCCTGGGATCTGTTCATCGTCGGGTTCAAGGAGGCGCACTGCGCCAGCCATGCGCTTTGGGATCTCGTCGACGGGGCGGACCCGAAGTTCGACCCGGCCCGCAACAGTCGGCTCGGCGCCCCGATCGACATGATTCTTGGCGACATTGATCGCGCGATTGGCGATCTCGTGGCCTCAACCGGCCCAGACACTGAGATCGTAGTGTTCTCGACGACGGAAATGCGGCCGAACGCTACGCTTGCTCACCTGATGCCGGAAATTGTCGACCGTATGAACCGCATCCTCGGTGAGTCGCATTGGACGCGGTTTGTGCGCCATGTCGTGAAAGCCAGGGACCGGCGCTGGTGGCCGCTTTGCGAAATGCTGCCTTACAACGAGAACTGCGCAGCTCTTCGCATCAATCCATCCGTGGTCTTCAAGGATGGTGGCATTGAGGTCGAGCGATCAAGACTGCTCGATCAGGTTGAATCCCTCCTGATGGAACTGAGGGCAGACCAGACCGGCCAGCCGGTGATCACGATGATCGACAGGGCGGCTCGACAGCATGCCGGCGCGCGCGCGGCCGAATTGCCTGATCTCCTGGTGCATTATCGCGCTGGCCTGTGCCCAGGCGCGGTGTGCTCATCCAGACTTGGACGCGTTGAAGCCAAGCCGCCGGGATTAAGACCTGGCAATCACGCCCCGGGCGGTTTCCTCATTGTCGTCGGGGACAAGCTCGATGCCTCGAAGGTCACCGGCATGCAGAACCTGGGGCCGATGGCAATGCGTGTACTGAATGGTTCTAGTGGTTTGCCAACGGATAAGAGCGGGTTTGCCCGGTTTTCTTGATCCTCATGATATGACCGCACACATCAAAGCGACAGGGAGAAAGACAGTGAGCAAATCGGGAACAATCCGCTCAGGCATGGGCGGCTGGACCTTCGAGCCCTGGGACACGTCCTTCTATCCGGACAAGCTGTCCAAGGCCAAGCAGCTGCAATATGCCAGCCGGCAGGTGCCGAGCATCGAGGTCAACGGCACCTATTACTCCAGCTTCAAGGAGCCGACCTTCGTCAAATGGGCAAGCGAAGCGCCGGACGGTTTCGTCTATTCGCTCAAGGGCAACCGCTTCGTCACCAACCGCCGTGTGCTGGGCGAGGCCGGTGAATCGATGATGCGCTTCCTCGGTTCCGGCGTTGCCGCGCTCGGCGACAAGCTCGGCCCGATCCTGTGGCAGTTCGCGCCGACAAAGAAATTCGACCCGGACGATTTCGAAGCCTTTTTGAAACTGCTGCCGGAAAAGCAGGATGGGGTCGCGCTGCGCCACGCGCTTGAAGTGCGCAACGACAGTTTCATCGTGCCGGAATTCGCGGCACTTGCCCGCAAATACAAGGCGGCGATCGTCTATGCCGACCATGCCAAATATCCTGATATCGCCGATGTCACCGCCGATTTCATTTACGCCCGCTTGCAGACCGGCTCGGACGACAATCCCGACTGCTATACGCCGAAGGGGCTCGATGAATGGGCGGCGCGGGTAAAGACCTGGGCGGAAGGCAAGCAGCCGGCCGATTTGCGGCGCGCCGATCCCGCCACCGACGCACCGGTGCAGCCGCGCGACGTCTTCGTCTACTTCATCACCGAGGGCAAGGTGCGCGCGCCCTTCGGGGCGATGGCGCTGATGAAACGGGTAGCCGGCTGACGAGCCCGTAAGCGCATCATCTAAGCGTTTTGCGCGTAGCAAAGCGCCTATTCGCGGCATCTTCGCCGCGATCGTAACCTTATCGACACTTCCTTGCTGCATGAATGCGACGACGCCAAGCCGCAGAACTGGAGCCGCCGCCGGCAGGGAAAGAGGGGCATGTCGCTCGACTATACTTCACTTCTGCTGGCTGTTGGTTTCTCCGCCGCTTGCCTGAGCCTGACATTGTTCGGCATGTGGCTGACCGCCCGCACGGAAAAATTCCTGCTGACATGGGCGATCAGCCTGGTGTTCGTGGTCGGCGACATCTTCGTCTATGACGCCTATATCGACATGCCCGGGCGCCTGCTCGGCATCGCCACCCTTGCCCTGTTGCTGCTCGGTTTCTCGACCATGCTGGGTGCCGCCTACCAGTTCAGAACCGGTGGCTCGCCGTTGCCGCGGGCGCTCTGGGGTTGCGCCTCGCTGGCGGTGGCGCTGCCTGCCATGGCTCTCGGCTACGACGGCCTCGGCTTCATGTTTGAGAACCTGTTCGCCGCCTTGCTGCTGTTCGCGACGGCGATTGAATATTGGAGAGGCCGCGACGAAGCCCCTGCCCTGACGATCGGCATCACCACGCTCTACTCGGCCACCGCCATTTCCTTCATGCTATGCGCGGGGGTTTTGGCATGGGACGGCAAGCTGGTTCTCGGACATGCACCAAGCAACTGGGCCGAAGAACTGAGCCTCATCATCGTTATAGCCAGCATGACGGGTATTGGCGCCCTGTCGCTTGCTCTCAATCAGGGGCGTCTGGCCAGGCACCACCGACGCAATGCGCTGACCGATCCCTTGACCGGCTTGCTCAACCGGCGCGCACTGTTTGACATGCACGGCAATGTCCCGGTCGGCGCCTTCACCGCGGTGGTTGTCTTCGACCTCGACAATTTCAAAGCCATCAACGACGAATTCGGCCACGCGGCGGGCGACGAGGTGCTGAAGGTGTTTGCCAGCGAACTCGCCGGCAACCTTCGCCAGACCGATGTTGCCGCACGCATGGGCGGCGAGGAATTCGCACTGGTGTTGAAGCGCACCCTGCCGGAGACGGTCGAGGACGCTGCAGAGCGCATCCGCACCGCCTTCGCGACGCGCCTGATAGAAACCGAGGCGGGATCCCTGAGGTGCACGGTCAGTGCCGGCTTTGCGTTTGGCAGCAAAGAGGGCCTCAGCTTCGACAAGGTGCTCAGCGCCGCCGACAAGGCGCTCTACGACGCCAAGCGCGGCGGCCGCAACCGCGTCACCGCCTCTCCGTTCCGGCGCGCGAGCTGATTCCGAGCCTATGACGCTGGATAGGCGAAAGCGGCTCTAATGCATGTCGCCGAAAAATTGGCCCCGGTTTGGGAGAACGACATGCATGAAACAAGGACCTAAAGCGCGTCGCATGAAGCCGTTCAGATGCGACGCGCTTTAGGCCGCCATGACGATTTCATTGAAGGTATCGAGATCGACATAGAAGACCTTGGTGATCTCCTCGATCAGATCGTCGTATTCGCAGCCCTGTGACCGCAAGATGTTGATGGCGGCGATGATGTCGACGCGTTCGGTAAGCCGCCGCTTCTGATAATCCTCGACGTAACGTTCCATGGCTGTCCCTTAGCCTGTGTGCCCAAACGCGTTTGAACGACAGATCGCAGGAGGGAAGCTAGGAAGCCTTGCTTGCGTGGAACTTGCCCGGCCTTCGCCGCGCCCTCGATCTGCGATAACCAGACTGATACGGAAGCGGCCGACTCACAAAGCCAACAAAAGACTAGCATGCAGCCTCTGGCGCGCCAGAGATGCAGATCGCGGGATGGAAGAAATATTGGACTTGCCAGGGACTTTGGATCGTCAGCCGAAGTTCAATACCGATTCTAGACGGTAAGGAACTTGCGTACATCGGCCCGGTCTAAATCTTCCGCCGGGCCAGTATGGACGATCTGGCCCCTGTCCATGATGTTGACCTCGTCGGCGAGTTCGCGGCAGAAGTCGAGATATTGTTCGACCAGCAGCACCGCAATGCCGGCCTGGTCGCGCAGGTAACGGATGGCACGGCCTATATCCTTGATAATCGATGGCTGGATGCCTTCCGTCGGCTCGTCGAGCACCAACAGCTTCGGCCGCATCACCAGCGCCCGGCCGATGGCCAGTTGCTGCTGCTGGCCACCGGAAAGATCGCCGCCTCGACGGCCGAGCATCTGCTTCAGCACCGGGAACAATTCGAAGACATGCGTCGGCACATTGCGGTCGGCACGCTTCAACGGCGCAAAGCCGGATTCCAGGTTTTCGCGCACCGTGAGCAGGGGAAAGATCTCCCTGCCCTGCGGTACGAATGCGATGCCCGACCGGGCGCGGTCATACGCCGCGCTCCGGTCGAGCGCCTTCCCCTCGAAGGCAACGCTTCCGCTCGTCAGCCGGTGGTGGCCAACGATCGATCTCATCAAACTGGTCTTGCCGACGCCGTTGCGGCCGAGCACGCAGGTGATCTTGCCGGCGCCCGCCTTCAGCGAAACGCCGCGCAGCGCCTGGGCGGCGCCGTAATGGAGCGTGGCGTTTGAAACTTCGAGCATGTCAGCGCCTTCTCCAGAACCGCAGGAAGGCCAGATCGAAGTGATGGAAATGCACCCGCCAGACCATGCTCATCTCCCCAGATAGACTTCGACGACGCGCTCGTCGGCCGAGACGAAATCGAGCGTGCCTTCCGACAGCACCGAGCCCTCGTGCAGGCAAGTGACCTTGACGCCGAGTTCGCGCACGAAATGCATGTCGTGCTCGACGACGATGACCGAATGGTCGCGCGCAATGTCCTTGAGCAGCCGCGCGGTCTCCTCGGTCTCGGCATCGGTCATGCCGGCCACCGGCTCGTCGACCAGAAGCAGCTTCGGGTCCTGCGCCAACAGCATGCCGATCTCCAGCCACTGTTTTTGGCCGTGGCTGAGATTGGCCGCGAGCTCATGGCGCTTGTCGCCCAGCCGGATGATACCGAGAATGTCGTCGATCTGCCGCGCCTCGGCCGCCGAGCGGCGGTGGAACAGCGCCGGGAAGATCGAACGCGGCCCCTTCAGCGCCAGCATCAGGTTTTCCTCGATCGTGTGACTTTCGAAGACCGTCGGCTTCTGGAATTTGCGGCCGATTCCCATCATCGCGATCTCGGCCTCGTCATGCCTGGTGAGATCGACCTGGCCGTCGAAGAACACTTCGCCCTCGTCGGGCCGCGTCTTGCCGGTGACGATGTCCATCATCGTCGTCTTGCCGGCGCCGTTGGGCCCGATGATGGCGCGCATCTCGCCCTTGTCGAGCACCAGCGACAGATTATTGATGGCGCGAAAGCCGTCGAAGGAGACCGAGACGCCGTCGAGATAGAGGATGGTGTTCGACTTGCTCATGGCCCTTACTCCGCCGCCTGCGGTTCGGGCTCGGACCACGACCACTCGCCTGGATTTCTAGCCGGGGAGCGAGCAGGCTTCGAGGTCGCGGACGCCACGGCAACCTTGGTACCGGCCTCTTCAGCGACGGAGGCCGCACGCAGCGCCTTCGCATTGCCGCGCCAGCTGTCCCACATGCCGATGATGCCCTTCGGCAGAAGCAGCGTGACCGCCACGAACAGGCCGCCCAGCGCAAACAGCCACAATTCCGGCAGCACGCCGGTGAACCAGGATTTGCCTGCGTTGACCAGCAGCGCACCGATGATCGGCCCGACAATGGTGCCGCGCCCGCCGACGGCCGCCCAGATCACCACCTCGATCGAATTGGACGGCTCGAACTCGCCGGGATTGATGATGCCGACCTGCGGCACGTAGAGCGCGCCGGCAATGCCGGCCATCACGGCCGACACGGTGAAGGCGAACAGTTTTACGTTCTCCGCTCGCCAGCCGAGGAAGCGCGTGCGGCTCTCGGCATCCCGCACCGCCATCAAGAGCTTGCCGTATTTGGAGCCAACGATCGCCCAGGTGATGAACACGGCAAGCGCCAGCATCACCGCGCTCGCCGCAAACAGGGCCGAACGGGTTGCGTCGGCCTGCACGTTGAAGCCCAGAATATCCTTGAAATCGGTCAGGCCGTTGTTGCCGCCGAAGCCCATGTCGTTGCGGAAGAAGGCGAGCAGCAGTGCATAGGTCATCGCCTGGGTGATGATCGAGAGATAGACGCCGGTGACGCGGCTGCGGAAGGCGAACCAGCCGAAGACGAAAGCGAGCAGGCCGGGCACGGCGAGCACCATGATCGCGGCAAACCAGAAATGGTCGAAGCCGTACCAGAACCAGGGCAATTCCTTGTAGTTCAGGAACACCATGAAGTCCGGCAGGATCGGGTTGCCATAGACGCCGCGCGAGCCGATCTGGCGCATCAGGTACATGCCCATCGCATAGCCGCCGAGCGCGAAGAAGGCGCCATGGCCGAGCGAGAGGATGCCGCAATAGCCCCAGACCAGGTCGAGCGAAAGCGCCAGCAGCGCATAGCAGAGATACTTGCCGGTCAGCGCGACGATATAGGCCGGGACGTAGAAAGCGCTGGTCGGCGATACCGCCAGATTGAGCAGCGGCACGAGGATGGCCACCGCCAGCAGGATGAAGATGGTGATGGCGATGCGGCGGTCCGCGCCGGCAGCGAAGAAGCGTCCCGTGATCATGCTTCCACCGCCCTGCCCTTGAGCGCGAACAGGCCGCGCGGGCGCTTCTGGATGAACAGGATGATCAGCACCAGCACGACGATCTTGCCGAGCACGGCGCCAGCATAGGGCTCGAGGAACTTGTTGACGATGCCCAACGAAAAGGCGCCGACCAGCGTGCCCCAGAGATTGCCGACGCCGCCGAAGACGACGACCATGAAACTGTCGATGATGTAGCCCCGGCCGAGATTGGGCGAGACATTGTCGATCTGACTGAGCGCGACGCCGGCAATGCCGGCAATGCCGGATCCGAGCGCGAAGGTCAGCGCGTCAACCCACGGTGTCCTGATGCCCATTGATGCGGCCATCCGGCGGTTGGCGGTGACGGCGCGCATCTGCAGGCCCCAAGGCGTCCGTTTCATAACGTAGAGCAGCACGCCGAACACTGTGAGCGCGAAGACCAGGATCCACAGACGGTTCCAGGTGATGGCCAGTTGGCCGATATCGAACGAACCCGACATCCAGGAGGGGTTGCCGACCTCCTGGTTGGTCGGCCCGAAGATCGAGCGCACGGCCTGCTGCAGGATCAGCGAGACGCCCCAGGTCGCCAGCAGCGTCTCCAGCGGCCGGCCGTAGAGGAAGCGGATGACGCCGCGCTCTATGGCCAGACCGACGAGCGCGGCGACCAGAAAGGCCAGCGGCAGCGCGATCACCAGCGACCAGTCGAACAGGCCGGGAAAGGACGTGCGGATCACCTGCTGGACGACGAAGGTGGTGTAGGCGCCGAGCATGACCATCTCGCCATGCGCCATGTTGATGACGCCCATGACGCCGAAGGTGATGGCAAGCCCGATCGCGGCGAGCAGCAGCACCGAGCCCAGTGAAATGCCGTACCAGATGTTCTGTCCGGCATCCCAGAACGCGAGCGTCGAATTGATGTTGGCGATCGCGGCCGTCGCGGCGTCCTTCACCGCGCCCGAAGCGTTGGCCTCGACCGAGGTGAGCAGCGAAACCGCGTCACGGTCGCCGCGCGCGCCGATCAGCGCGACGGCCACCAACTTGTCTGCATCGGGCTTGTCTGACACAAGTATGGACGCGGCACGCGCCTGCTCCAGCAAGGCTTTGACGCTCGCCACGGTTTCACCGGCGATCGCTGCGTCGAGCGGCTCGATATTGGCGGCATCAGGTGTCTTGAACATAGTGTCGGCGGCGGCGATGCGGACGGTCGGATCCTTGGACCCAAGCGTCAACGTGCCCAATGCATCACGGATGGCGCGGCGCAGCGTGTTGTTGACAGTGATCTTGGTTATGTCGTCTTCGGAGGCCTCGCCCGCTGCCTCGCCGCTCAGCGGGTCAAAAAGCTGCACGTTTTCGTCGCCTTCCTTACCGACAAACACCATCGAGTCGGCCGTGCGGATGTAAAGATTGCCGTCCGCCAATGCAGCAAGCGGCCGTTCGACAGCCGGATCGCCCGTGGCTGTCAACTCTTGAACGACAGCTCCCGTCTCGGAAAAGTCGGTCACTGTCGCGAATTTGGCGATGATGGCACGCAGATCGGCTTCCGCAGCGCCCGAAGACGACAGCGTCGCCAGCAGGAACAACAGCATCAGGCCAATCGTGCGGAGCAGACTCATGGGCTTTAGGCGACCCTTTAAGGTTGAATTGAGCGTCCGGACAGCGGAGGAAACCGTCCGGACGCGCGCGGTCTGACTAAGTCAGCCCTGGGAGGATCAGTTCGTTCCCTTGCCGCCGCACTTGCCGGTGGCAACGTTGAAGTTGCCGCAGGACAAAGGCTTGCGCCAATCGGAGATCAGGTCCTTGGAATCCGGCAGGTAGTCGGACCATTCGTCGCCCATCACCAGGCCAGGTGTCTTCGAAACCGTTTCGAACTGGCCATTGGCCTGGATTTCACCGATCAGAACCGGCTTGGTGATGTGGTGGTTCGGCATCATCGTCGAATAGCCGCCGGTCAGGTTCGGCACCGAAACGCCAATCATGGCATCGATGACCTTGTCCGGATCGGTGGTGCCGGCCTTCTGGACCGCCTTCACCCACATATTGAAGCCGATATAATGGGCTTCCATCGGATCGTTGGTGGTGCGCTTGTTGTTCTTGATGAACTTGTGCCAGTCGGCGATGAACTTCTTGTTCTCAGGCGTGTTGACGCTCTCGAAATAGTTCCAGGCGGCGAGATGGCCGACCAGCGGCTTGGTGTCGAGACCGGCAAGCTCTTCCTCGCCGACCGAGAATGCCATGACCGGGATGTCCTCGGCCTTGATGCCCTGGTTGCCGAGTTCCTTGTAGAACGGCACGTTGGCGTCGCCGTTGACGGTCGAGACGACGGCGGTCTTCTTGCCAGCTGAGCCGAACTTCTTGATCGCCGAGACTTCGGTCTGCCAGTCGGAGAAACCGAATGGCGTGTAGTTGGTCATGATGTCTTCAGCCGCGACGCCCTTGGACTTCAGATAGGCTTCCAGGATCTTGTTGGTGGTGCGCGGATAGACGTAGTCGGTGCCTTCCAGCACCCAGCGCTTCACCGAGCCGCCATCCTTGCTCATCAGATAGTCGACGGCCGGAATCGCCTGCTGGTTGGGCGCGGCACCGGTGTAGAACACGTTGCGTTCGCTTTCCTCGCCCTCATACTGGACGGGATAGAACAGGATGTTGTCGAGTTCGGAGAACACCGGCAGCACCGATTTGCGCGACACCGAGGTCCAGCAGCCGAACACAGCCGCGACCTTATCCTTCGAAATCAGCTCGCGTGCCTTTTCGGCGAACAGCGGCCAGTTGGAGGCTGGGTCGACGACGACGGCTTCGAGCTTCTTGCCGAGCAGGCCGCCCTTGGCGTTCTGCTCATCGATGAGCATCAGCATGGCGTCCTTCAGCGTCGTCTCCGAAATCGCCATGGTCCCCGACAGCGAATGGAGGATGCCGACCTTGATCGTGTCGTCGGCCGCCCTGGCGGGAGCCGACATCAGCAGGCCGGCGGCAACCACGCTCGCCGAAAACATTTTTGTTATTGTCGAGAAATTACCCCTCATGCGGAAGACTCCCAAGCTGGTTGATTGCACCGCAACAATACAATGCAACCCGCATGCCAACCGCCGCCGGGATATTGAAAATCGGCAAATAGACAAACATTATCAGCGTGTTATTATATTAGACTGAACAAACGAAAGAGAGCTGGTTAAAAATTGGTTGAGGGAAATTTGCGCAGCGGAGAAGGCATCTGCCTAATTTTCGCCCAATTTCGCCAAATGCCTATATTTTGACCCGCGAGCGCATGCCGCGGACAACAAATATTGCGGCACAGCGCAAAAATGGGGCAAGCTCGCTGCTCAACCGAGCGACGTCATGGCATCCCTGATTTCACGCATTTTTGTCGGCATAGTGCTTCTGGCGGCGGCGACCGGCGGCGCCCGGGCCGACTTCAGCGACGGCAAGATGCCCGACGGCACGTATCACTGCGAAGTCTACCTGCTCGGCATGTTCCTCAATCTTGGCGACATCACCATCAAGGGTAACGTCTATACAGGCCCTGTCACCTTCGGATCCGCCCAGCAGGCCTACAACTATCAGATGAATGCAAACGGCGAGATCTCCTGGCTGGGACCGCTCGGCGGCTACACCGCCGGCGGCAACTCGCTGTCGATGACCCAGGCGACGCTGGATGGCCAGAGCCCGCCCTCCTTCGACATCATCATGAAGCAACCTGACGGCGCCTTCACCGCCTCGACCTGCACGCGCGGAGGCAATCCGTAGGCCTTCCCCGGCAACGGTGCGGCCTCCACACGGCCCGCAAGCCGTGTCCGCCTTCCCATGTCATCTGGATGTTGCCGAAGCTGGGTAGGCAGCGGTGCGCCGTCACCCATCCACATCGAGAGGCAGACACATGGCCGACTTCCCGTCTTCATCCTCCCCTGTCATTCGCGACATCATCGCCGAGCGCGTTTCGCGCCGGTCCCTGCTGAAGGGCAGCCTCGCTTCCGGTGCGTTGATCGCCGGCGGCAGCTTTGTCGGCTCGTTGTTTGCCGGCGAAACACATGCGGCTGCGGCACTTTCCACACTCGGCTTTCCCGAGCTGAAGCGCGTCTACGACAAGACCCACGCCGCCGCCGAGGGCTATGAGACAACGATCGTCGCACGCTGGGGTGATCCGCTTGTCGCCGGCCTGCCGGACTTCGACGGCAACAAAGTCTCGGCCGACGAACAGGACAAGCGCTTCGGCTATAATTGCGACTACATCGCCTTCCTGCCGCTGCCCAAGGGTTCGGTGAACTCCGACCATGGCCTGCTCTGCGTCAACAACGAGTACATCTCACCCAATGTGATGTTCCCCGGCATGACCGAGGACAACGCCGGCAAGACGATGAACAAGGAACAGGTCGATCTCGGCCTGGCGGCGATGGGCCATTCGATCGTCGAAATCATGCTCAAGGACGGCAAGTGGCAAACCGTAGAGGACAGCCCGCTCAACCGCCGCATCACCGCCAACACCGAGATGACTGTTTCCGGACCGGTGGCCGGCCATGCGCTGCTCAAGACGTCCGCTGACGCGACCGGCACGAAGGTGCTCGGCACCAGCTACAATTGCAGCGGCGGTTTTACGCCCTGGGGCACCGTTCTGACCTGCGAGGAAGGCGTTTCCGACCTGTTCGGTGGCGACCCGAAAAAGGCGCCGACCGCGGACATTCTCGAGCGCTACGGCTTTGATGGCTCCGACATCTATGGCCGTGGCCGTTTCCATGACCGCTTCAACATCGACAAAGAGCCGAACGAACCGAACCGCTTCGACTGGGTGGTCGAGATCGACCCTTACGACCCCAAGTCGAAGCCGGTGAAGCGCACGGCCCTTGGCCGCATGTCGCATGAGGCGTCGACCGTCGTCCTCAACAAGGACGGCCGCGTCGTCGTCTAACATGGGCGACGACGATTATTTCGAATACATGTACCGCTACGTCTCGAACAAGGCTTACGACAAGGCGAACCCGGCTTCCAGCAACGGCCTCCTGGACGACGGCGTGCTCTCGGTTGCCCGTTACGACGCCGATGGTTCCATGACCTGGCTGCCGCTGGTTCACGGCCAGGGCAAGCTCACCGCCGAGAACGGCTTTGCCGATCAGGCTGAGGTACTGCTGAAAACGCGCCTCGCCGCCGACGCGCTGGGCGCAACCCCGATGGACCGGCCGGAGGACATCGAGACCAATCCGGTCACCGGCCGCGTCTACGCCGTCATGACCAAGAACAAGAAGCGCGACGAATCCAAGGTCAATCCGGCCAACACGCGGCCCGAAAACCTCTGGGGCCACATTGTCGAGCTGATCCCGCCGGGTGGCCGCGGCAGCGACGCCGACCACACCGCCGACAAATACGCCTGGGACCTGTTCGTGCTCTGCGGCAATCCCAAGGATGCGAAAGTCGGTGCAACCTTCCACCCCGACACGTCGGACAATGGCTGGTTCGTCTGCCCCGACAACATCACCTTCGATCCGGCCGGACGGCTATGGGTGGCGACCGACGGCGCCAATGATTTCGACCTGCCGGACGGCGTCTATGGCGTCGACACGGAAGGCGCAGCGCGCGGCCTGCCGAAGCTGCTGTTCACCTGCCCGCATGGCGCGGAGGCGACCGGCCCTTGCTTCACGCCGGATGGCACGACGCTGTTCCTCTCGGTCCAGCATCCCTCCGAGGATGCCGAAACGCTCGACAAGGCACAGTCGCTGTGGCCCGATTTCAAGGACGGCCAGCCGCCGCGGCCGTCGGTCGTCGCCATCCGCCGCAGGGATGGACAGCCGGTAGGCGCCTGAGGCGGCCAGCATAAAAAAGGCGCGGAACCCGTTTGGGTCCCGCGCCAGCAGGCAGCCGGGAGGTCAGATGGTTTTGGCCGACATCTGCGCGGCGATGTAGTCGGCCTGGCGGATCGCCAGCGACACGATGGTCAAGGTCGGGTTTTCGGCGGCGCCCGTCGTGAACTGGCTGCCATCCGACACGAACAGGTTCTTGATGTCGTGCGTCTGGCCATGCTTGTTGACGACGCCGTCCTCCGCCTTCTCGCTCATCCGGTTGGTGCCGAGATTGTGGGTCGAGGGATAGGGCGGCGTCGGGAAGGTGCGCGTCGCGCCGACCGCGTCGTAAAGTGCTGTGGCCTGCTTGTAGGCATGGTTGCGCATCGCCGTGTCGTTCGGATGGTCGTCGAAATGCACGTCGGCGATCGGCATGCCGTGCTCGTCCTTCTCGTCGGCATGCAGCGTGATGCAGTTCTCCTCGCGCGGCATGTCCTCGCCGACGATCCACAGGCCGGCCATGTGGTCGTAATGGTCGAGCGCGGTGGTGAAGGAGCGCCCCCAACCGCCCGGATTGAGGAAAGCGGCCATGAACGGCAGGCCAAGCGACAGCGTCTCGAACTCATAGCCACCGACGAAGCCGCGCGACGGGTCATGCCGCGCCTCGTCGCGAATGATGCCGGCCATGGTGGTGCCGCGATACATATGCACAGGCTTGTCGAAGATCGCGTAGACCGAACCGGTGGTATGCCGCATGTAGTTCTTGCCCACCTGCCCCGACGAATTCGCGAGGCCATGCGGGAACTTGGCTGATTGCGAATTGAGCAGCAGGCGCGGGCTCTCGATCGAATTGCCGGCCACCGCGACGATGCGGGCCTTCTGCTCCTGCAGCTTGCCGTCCTTGTCGGCATAGACGACGCCGGTCACCTTGCCGCTGGCGTCGTGGTTGATCTTGATCACCATGGCGTCCGGCCGGACTTCGAGATGGCCTGTCGCCTCGCCCTTCGGGATCTCGGTGTAGAGCGTCGACCATTTGGCGCCCCATTTGCAGCCCTGGAAGCAGAATCCGGTCTGCTGGCAGGAATTGCGGTCGTCGCGCTCGACCGAGTTGATGGCCATGTTGCCGGTGTGACATTCCTTGTAGCCGAGCTTGTCGGCGCCGGCCTTCAACACCTTGAAATTGTTGTTGCCGGGCAATCTCGGCCAGTCATTGGTGCCGGTCACGCCCATCTTGGCTTCCGCCTTTGCGTAATAGGGCTCCATTTCGGCAAGTGTCACTGGCCAGTCGAGAAGGTTTGCGCCCTTCACCTTACCGTAGGTCGTTGCCGCCTTGAACTCGTGCTCCTGGAAACGCAGCGAAGCGCCGGCCCAGTGCGTGGTCGAGCCGCCAACCGACTTGACGATCCAGGCCGGCAGATTCGGGAAATCCTTGGCGACCCGCCAGTCGCCGGATGTGGTGCGCTTGTCCTTCCAGGCGAGCTGGGCGAACGAATCCCACTCGTCATTGATGAAGTCCTCATATTCGTGGCGGGCGCCCGCCTCGAGTATGACGACGTCTATACCCTTCTGCGCCAGTTCGTTGCCGAGCGTGCCGCCGCCGGCACCGGAGCCGATGATGACGACCACGCCATCGTTCTTGAGATCAAATTGTGCTGCCATGGTTTCCTCCCATGAGATCGGTCGAAAAGCGGTTGCGGACAGAGCGGCTCAGAGCCACTCGATGTCGTTGAAACCGCGCGCGATGTAGCCGCCCTTGGAATAGGACTCGCCCTCGTAACCGAAGATCGGCCACACCTCTTTCTGGTTGTAGAGGCTGACGACGAGGCCGCCGCGCACCGCCTGGAAGAAAGGCGTCTTCTCGATCTCGGTGAGCAACGCCACACGCTGCTCTTCCCAGCCGAGCCCGCGATAACCACTCTTGCCGGCCTTCTTGTCGAGTTCGGCAATGCCCTTCTCGATCAGCTCCTTGTGGGCAGGATCCTTGGCGGCTGTCTCGTCATGGCTTTTGACGGCGATGGCGTAATATTTGTCCGGCACCTGGTCGTGCGGATAGATGTCGCGCGCCAGTTGGATCAGCGTCGCCATCGTCTCAGGCTTCAGCGCCGAGGTCTCCAGCCCCCAGGCGTGCTCTGGGCTGATGATGGCGCTGCCCGAAATGACGAGCAATGCGCCCGCTCCACCGCGTTTGAGAAGCTCGCGCCGTGACAGGCCGGGCTTCCTCTCATAGATCGTGACCATTTGTTCCTCCCTGCTTGCTGTTCGCACCCTTGGGGTGCCGTTGCTGGCGCCGCGCTGGTCCGCGCGGCCGGTTGTCCCCTATTGAAAACGTCCCCCACGCTGCAGAACCTCGATCTTGTAGCCGTCAGGATCCTCGATGAAGAAAAAGCGGGCGATGAGCGAACCGTCGCGGTTGAACTCGACGATCTTCTTCGGATTGAGGCCGAGCGCGCCGAGGCGATCGTGTTCGCTGTCGAGATCGGCGACCGAGACCGCGAGATGGCCATAGCCGTCGCCAAGCGCATAAGGCTCCTGCCGACCCTTGTTGACGGTCAACTCGACTTCGAAAGGTGTGTCGGCATTGCTGAGATAGATCAGCGTAAAAGTCTCGAAATCCAGCCTTTGGGCGATCTCCAGGCTGAACGCCTTGCTGTAGAAATCGATGGACCGGGCCTCGTCGAGAACCCGGATCATGGTGTGGATCGCCTTTGCCAAATCAAACTCCGCAGGTCTCGCGCTATGGAGGATGATTATGCGCGCCAGCGAAGAAAGGTGGTGGCAGCCGATTACCACGTATAAGATCGGAAATGGTCGTCCCATCTAAGGACGAAAGTCCGATTGCCGTCGTCGACCGTCCGGTCGAAGATGAAATCGCAGGCAGTGATCAAAGGCGCCGATGGCCCCGTCGACGCCCAAGACCAACAAAAACGGGAGGTTACGATGTGCAGAGTGTTTGCCGCACAGGATCCGGAAGGCTATCGCCAGATCAACCGGTCGATTCGCATCGACGGACATTCGACCAGCATCCAGCTCGAGGCGACGTTCTGGGCCTTGCTGGACGAAATCGCCGAAAGCCAGAACTTGACGACGCCGAAATTCATCTCGAAGCTGTACGATGAAGCCATCGAGATCAACGGCGAAATCCCCAATTTCGCCTCCATGCTGCGCACCACCTGCGCGCTCTATCTGCGCGGCCACCGACCCAGCATGGACGAGCGGATGGCGCTGAAGCAGGAAGCCGCCTAGAGCAATTGCGGGAAAAGTGTGAGCGGTTTTCCCTAGGGAATTGCGTCAAAACAAAGAGATAGAGCGGTTCGCCGTTTCCGTGAAACGGTGAAACGCTCTAGCGCCCTTCCGCCGCGATTTCGAGTGCCAGCCGGCTCATATCGGCGAAAAGCGCCTGGCGTTCGGAATAATCGGCCTGTTCGCCGGTAACCAGACTGTCGACGACGGTCAGCAGCGACAGGGCCCTCGCGCCGAAATGTGCCGCGATGCGGTAGAGCGCACTGGTTTCCATATCCACGGCCAGGGCTCCGAGCGCCCTTGCTTCGGCGTAGCGAGCGCGCACCTCAGGATGGTAGAATATGTCGGTGCAGACTGTCAGGCCGGCGTGGTGGTCGATGCCGAGTTCGGCTGCCTTGGCCAGTGCACAAGCGAGCAGGCCCGGATCCGGGCCGGCATCGGCTTGGTAAAGGCCAAAGACCTGACCGCTGTCGGTGTTTTCCGGCCGTGCCGATTGCGAGATCACCAGGCCGCGCAGCTTGGCCTCGGCGCTCAGGCCGCCGCAGGTACCGGTTCGGATCAATGTTCGGGCGCCATAATAGTCAAGCAATTCATGAGCATAGATCAGGAACGATGAAACACCGATGCCCGTCGCCTGAATGCTGATGGGCTGACCGCGATAAAGGCCGGTAAAGCCGAGCGCGCCGCGCCGGCGATTGACGCAGCGTGGCGCCTCCAGAAATGTCCGCGCCATCCATTCGGCGCGCTGCGGGTCACCCGGCAACAGCACCGTATCGGCGTAGTCACCCTTGGCTGCTTCGATATGTGGCGTCAACCGCTGCTCCCCCAAGCCCGCTTGCCGTTTCACCCGCAATCATGGCGTTGTCGGGGCGCTGCGCAAGGCGGACCATCGAAGAAAGCTAAATTAGGACTCCAGCATATCCTTGACGATCGTCGCCAATTGCTTGAGCGAAAACGGCTTCGGCAGGAAGCCGAAATGCGCGTCGGCCGGCAGGTTCCTGGCGAAGGCGTCCTCGGCATAGCCGGAGACGAACACGAACTTGATATCCGGCTGGCGCTTGCGCAACTCGCCAAGCAGGGTCGGCCCGTCCATCTCAGGCATCACCACGTCCGAAACGACGATGTCGACCTTGCCGCCCAGGGCTTCGAAGACTTCCAGCGCCTCGACGCCCGAGGACGCCTCATGCACCGTATAGCCACGCGAGGTCAGCGCCCGCATGCCACCCATGCGCACGGCATCCTCGTCCTCGACCAGCAGCACCGTGGCTGACCCCGACAGGTCCTTGGTGCTGTCGACCGGTTTGACCGGCACAGCGCTCGGCGCGTCCCCGGGTTCGGCTGCCTTCTTCGCTTCCGCGATGTGACGCGGCAGGAAGATGCGGAAGGTCGATCCCTTGCCGACTTCGGAATCGCAGAAAATGAAGCCGCCGGTCTGCTTGATGATGCCGTAGACCATGGACAGGCCAAGGCCCGTGCCCTTGCCGACCTCCTTGGTGGTGAAGAACGGCTCGAAGATCTTCTTCAGTACATCAGGCGCGATGCCGCTGCCGGTGTCCTCGACCTCGACCACGACATAGTCGGCCACGGCGAGTTCGCGATAGGGGAAGGTCTTGCACTCCTCGGCGGTGACGTTGCGGGTGCGCACGGTGAGATCACCGCCGGCAGGCATCGCGTCGCGCGCGTTGACCGCCAGATTGACCACCACCTGCTCGAACTGGCCGATATCGACCTTGACCGGCCACAGGTCGCGGCCGTGGTCGATCTTCAGCTTGATGTCGTTGCCGACCAGGCGGGCAAGCAGCATCCTGAGATCGGCGAGCACGTCGGTGAGGTTCAGCACTTCCGGCCGCAGCGTCTGCTTGCGCGAAAAGGCCAGCAACTGCCTGACCAGCGAAGCCGCGCGGTTGGCATTCTGCTTGATGTTCATGATGTCGGGGAAGGACGGATCCGACGGCCGGTGATTGGTCAAAAGCAGGTCCGACGCCATGATGATGGCGGTCAGCACATTGTTGAAGTCGTGGGCGATGCCGCCGGCGAGTTGGCCGACCGCCTGCATCTTCTGGCTTTGCGCCATCTGCCCTTCGAGCGCCTTCTGCTCGGTCGTCTCGACGGCGTAGACGATGGCCGATTCCTCGGCACCCTCGCCGCCGGTACCGTCGGCGACGGCGTTGACGTAGAAACGGATGTGCCGGTCTTCGTTGCCGGGCAATACGGTGTCGATCGGCTCGATGTCGGCCTGCCGCTGCCGGGCCTTCTCGAATGCTGCGGCAAAGGCCGGCCGCTCACGCTCATGGATCACCGTGTCGAGCCGCACGCGGCGATCCACGGCGTCCCGGTCGACGACCGAGGCAAACAGCGACAGGAAGGGCGCGTTGGTGCGCAGGATGCGCCCGCTGGCATCGACGCCGGCGATCGCCATCGGCGTCGAATTGAAGAAGCGGGTGAAGCGCACTTCCGAGGCGCGCAGATCGGCCGACGCATCCTCGCCCTGCGTGCGGTTGAGCACGATCGTGCGCGTCGGGCCGCCGATACCTTCTCGGCTGGCCGAAACGCGATGCATGAAGCGCACTGGCAACGCTTGCCCCGACATCGTCGTCAGGTCGAGATCGATGACCGCGTTGCGCGTTGTGCCAGGGTCGGCCTTGACCGAGCGCACCAGCGCCATGCCGTCACCGGCAACGATATCCGGCAAGGTCACGGCGCCGGGCGTGAAACTAGCGAGATCGATGCCCAGCCATTCCGCGAGCGTGGCGTTGATGTAGGTGACGCGGCCGTCCTGGTCGGCGGAAAAGAAGCCGGCCGGGGCGTGGTCGAGGTGATCGATGGCTTTCTGCAGATCGAGGAAGAAACGCTCCTGCTCGGCCCGTTCCTGCGAAATGTCGGCGAGTTGCCAGGCCAGCATCGGCAGCCGCTGCCCCGGAACGCTGAAGGTGCGGGCGCGCGCCCTGTACCAGCGGGCGCCGGGTTCGGCGCCGGGCCGGATCGATTGCGCCAGCCTAAACTCGCCGTCGCCCGGCTGGCCATCACGCAGGCCGGAGGCCAGCCGGTAAATGGTCACCGAGGCCTCGGGAACATCCGAAAGCAGCCCCTCGACCGTCTTGAGGTCGGCGGCCGAGGACGCTCCGGTCATATCGGCATAGGCCCGGTTGGCGTAGACGACACGGCCCTTGGTGTCGGTGACGAGCAGGCCTTGCGCCATCGAATCGACGAAAGCCTTCGACAATTCATCCCCCGTCGAACGCGGCGTGACCTGGACGAAGCCGATCGCGGTCGCGAACAGGAAGCCGACGCCGATCATCGCCAGCACGCCCAGCATGCCGAGCAGGAACGGGTCGCCGAGGCGCTCTCGGAACAGGCCGAAGACGATGGCCGCGCCCGTCAGAACGACGATGAAGATGATGAGCCGGGTGACCGCGCCCGGTCGCGTGTTCTGGTCGACGATCGGTACCGGATAGAAATCGCCGCGCGCTTCCTTGGCCATATGCCCCCTGCTCGTGAAGTCCGACGTTCCGACACCCGCCCCTAGTGCATGTCGCCCAAATGTGACTTCGGTTTTGGCAAAGCGACATGCATGAAAACAAGGACCTGAAGCGTATCGCATGAATCCGCTTCAGTGCGACCCGCTCTAGCCGGTTGAATCACATTCTCCCAGTCCGGAAAAGGCCCGGGCGGCAAATGTCAGATAAAAATGATGCCGGCCGTGTTTCAAGCTGTTCACGATGCGTGAAAGGCAACTTGCGGTGGCCAGCCGCAACGGTCTAGTGTCGCGTCACTTTCCAAACCGATCAGGGGAAACCAATGCAGTGGCTGGATAGCGTGGCGGGCCCTGGTTATGCGGCGGCACTCCTGTGGACCTTCGCGGCGCTGATCCTGCTGGTCATCGTGCTCGTTATCATCAGGCTCGTGCGCAACCTGACATTCGGAACGTTTGTCGCGGGTGGCCGGAACCGCAAGACCCGGCTCGCCGTCATGGACGCCACCGCCGTCGACAGCCATCGCCGGCTGGTGCTGGTGCGCCGCGACGACATCGAGCATCTGCTTCTCATCGGCGGCCCGACCGACGTCGTCGTCGAACGCGACATCCGCCTTGCCGCGCCGCGCCGTCCGGCGCTGACCGGAGATGGCGGGCTGCAGCCTGTCCCGGCCACCGCGGCCCCGGCGGTAAAACCGCGGCCGCCTCAGCCGGCTCCCGCACCGGCACGACCGGCACCGCAGCCGGTGACCGCGGCGGTGCCGCCTGCCCGCCCGCGCCCGGCAGCGCCGCCACCGGCCCCTCCGCCCGCACCGAAACCGGTGGCGCACACCTATCAGTCGGCCAACGTCACGCCGCTGCCTGCCTACGGCTCCGCCAACGCCAACGCCATCAGGCACGCGCCACCGCCGCCACGGCAGGAGAGCATCGACGACGCGCTGATGAAGGACCTGGAGGTTTCGCTCGATCAGCCGCGCTCTGGCGGCCCGGTCGGCAAACCGGCAGCCAAGGCACCGCAGTCGCTGGACGATGAAATGACCAAGCTTCTGGGCGAACTTTCAAGCCAGAAGAGATGATTGGCGCGCCTGCGCCGCTCCGCCAGTCGGCGACCTGCCCGCCCGAGGTTTGAGTATACCTCAGCGTGATGCAACGAATCTGCCAACAAAAATGGCCGGAAAAACCGGCCATTTTTGATAATAATCTCACTGCAACTAGCCTGAGACACAGCCCAGAAGCAATGCGTCAGTCGTCGCGATAGACTTTTTCGCGGCGCTCATGCCGTTCCTGCGCTTCGATCGACAAGGTGGCGATCGGGCGGGCGTCGAGCCGCTTCAGCGCGATCGGCTCGCCGGTTTCCTCGCAATAGCCGTAAGTGCCTTCATCGATGCGCTGCAGCGCCGAATCGATCTTTGAGATGAGCTTTCGCTGGCGGTCGCGGGCCCTGAGCTCGATGGCGCGGTCCGTTTCCGAAGAGGCGCGGTCGGCGAGGTCAGGGTGGTTGGCGTTTTCCTGCTGCAGGATTTCGAGAGTTTCGCGCGCTTCGCGCAGTATGTCGTTTTTCCAGGTGACGAGCTTTAGGCGGAAGTAGGATTTCTGCCGTTCGTTCATGAACGGCTCGTCTTCGGAGGGTACGTAATCGGCGGTAACGATGTCGTTCATTCGACTCACCCAAACTGCCCCAAATTTGGCGCCTATATATTCGCCACCAGACGCCTGCACAAGCGCAATCGGCCACCGACTCACGCAATTGTTAAAGTGCCCGGGCGGCGCTCGTTGGAGCGGGATGCCTCTGATTCGATGGAGAAAGTGCCTCGACCCTTTGCCAACTTGTCTCGTGCGTGATTCATTGCGCGGAGAAACAAGGGCCATTGTGCGCCGCGCCCTTCTCGTGGCTAATCGCGCTGCGGCTTCGGCTTCGGCATCCTCGGAGGTTGGGTGAGCAGGCTCTATCTGTTGCGACACGCCAAGGCTGGCTGGGCGCTGCCCGGCATGCGCGATTTCGACCGACCGCTTGACGCATCCGGTCGCGCCGATGCCGAGATGATGGGCGCCGCCATGCGCTCACGTGGCTATGTCCCCGACCTGACATTGTGCTCCAACGCCAAGCGCGCCAAGGAAACGCTCGAAGGCCTGGCCGGCCAGACCGATACCGGCAAGGTGTTGTTTTTCGACACGCTCTACAGCGAAGACGCGGCCGGTTATCTCCGTCTTATCCGGGAGCATGGCGGGCCGGGTTCACTGCTGGTCATCGGCCACAACCCGATGACGGAGGATCTTGCCATGGCGGTTTCGGGTGACGGCGACGAGACTGCACGTGCCACACTCAATCATGGCTTCCCGACCTCGGGCCTGGCGGTCGTACGTTTCCTGGACGATCTGGCCAAAGCGGCCCAGGAAGCAGGTTATCTCGAAGCGTTTCTGACACCGGCAGATCTCTAGCATCGATTTGGATGTCGATATCTGACGCCATTTCAAAGCCGGGTTGCAGCGCCTATATCGGACGGACCGAAGCCCGAGAGATCACATTTTGGCATCATCGCTGACCACCTTCACCGACGAGGCAAGAATTGCCCTCGATACGCTGTCGGGACGCGCCACCGGGCTTTTTTCTCCGTCGCTGCGATTGGGCGTTACAGGCCTTTCGCGCGCGGGCAAGACGGTGTTCATCTCAGCGCTCGTCCACAATCTGATCCATGGCGGGCGCCTGCCGCTGTTCGAGGCGCAGAAATCCGGGCGCATCTCGCGCGCCTTCCTCGAAGAGCAGCCTGACGACGCGGTGCCGCGTTTCCAGTACGAGGACCACATCGCCGCCTTGGTCAACGACCGCGCCTGGCCCGATTCGACGCGCGCCATCTCGGAACTGCGGTTGACTATCGAATATGAATCGGCCTCCGGCTGGAGCCGCATGTTCTCGTCAGGCAAGTTGTCGGTCGACATCGTCGACTACCCCGGCGAATGGCTGCTCGACCTGCCGCTGCTCGGCAAATCCTTCGCCGATTTTTCGCGCGAGGCCTTCGAGATGGCCGCTCTGCCGGTGCGCGAGGATCTTTCGCGGGCCTGGCGGGCGATTTCGGCGGAAATCGACCCGAATGCCGATGCCGACGAGATGACGGCACGCCGCCTGGCCGAAAGCTTCGCCGCCTATCTCAAGGCCTGCAAGCTCGATGAACGCGCGCTTTCGACCTTGCCGCCCGGCCGTTTCCTGATGCCTGGCGATCTCGAGGGCTCCCCCGCGCTGACCTTCGCGCCGCTGGCCGGCCTCGACAGGCGTCCGCGCCCGGGATCGCTGCACGCCATGATGGAGAGGCGCTACGAGGCCTACAAGACGCATGTCGTCAAACCCTTCTTCCGCGAACACATCACCCGCCTGGACCGCCAGATCGTGCTGATCGATGCCATGCAGGCGCTGAACGCCGGCCCTGGCGCCATGGCCGACCTCGAGCGCGCCGTAACCGAGATCCTCAGCTGTTTCCGCCCCGGCCGGGGCAGCTTCCTCACCGACCTGTTTTCGCGGCGCATCGACCGCATCCTGGTCGCCGCGACCAAGGCCGACCACCTGCACCACGAAAGCCATGACCGGTTGCAGGCGATCGTGCGGCGGCTGGCAGACCGTGCCGTGGCGCGGGCGAATTTCACCGGCGCCGACGTCGACGTGGTCGCCATGGCGGCGGTACGCGCGACCCGCGAAGGCACGGTCAAGCAGAGCCGCGAGACATTGCCTGTCATCATCGGCACGCCGATCGCCGGCGAGACGATCAACGGCGAAACCTTCGATGGAAAGACCGAAACGGCTGTATTTCCCGGCGACTTACCGGAAAAGATTGATGCGGTGTTCGACATCTCCGGACCCGACCACAGGCAGGATTCGACGGACCCGGCAATCCGCTTTGTCCGGTTCCGTCCGCCAAAACTCGAACGCACGGCCGAAGGCGTCACGCTGTCCTTGCCGCATATCAGGCTCGACCGTGCCCTGCAGTTCCTGATCGGAGACCATCTGGCATGATCGCGCCCCGCAAGCCGGCGGCCTTCCGCATCGAGCCGGAAGCCGCGTCAACACCAGAAGCGCCAAAGGCGCGCCAGACCGAGCTCTCGCGCAAACCCCGTGTGATGAAGGCCGATGTCGCGCTGGTCATACCGGCGGAGCTCGACGTTTTCGACGAGCCCGACATCGTAGCCGCAGAACCGCCGCCGGCAATCGCCCCCAGGAAGCGCTCGCTGTTCGGCAGCATCTTCTTCGGCGCCGTTGGCGTGCTGGTTTCGCTGGCCATCGGCCTGTGGACCGACCAGCTGATCCGCGACCTCTTCACCCGCGCCGAATGGCTTGGCTGGCTGGCCGCCGGCATGGCCGCGATCGCATTGCTGGCGCTTCTGGTCATCCTGATCCGTGAATTCCTGGCGATTGCCCGGCTGGCCGAGGTCGAAAAACTGCAAAAACGTGCGCGCGACGCCATCGCGCGCGACGATCCCAAGGCGGCACGATCGGTGGTCGACGAGCTTTCGGCTTTCGTCGCCGCCAAGCCGGAAACCGCGGGCGGCCGGCGCGCTTTGGCCGAACTGCGCGGCGAAATCATCGACGGCGGCAATCTGGTGCGCCTGGCCGAAGCGGAAATTCTCGGCCCCCTCGATGCCAGGGCCAAGGTGATGATTCTCGAGGCCGCCAAACGCGTCTCGCTGGTAACGGCGGTGAGCCCGCGTGCGCTCGTCGATGTCGCCTATGTCGTGTTCGAGGCCGGACGCCTCATTCGCCGTCTCTCGGAACTCTATGGCGGACGCCCGGGAACGCTGGGTTTCTTCCGCCTGGCGCGCAGCGTGCTGGCGCATCTGGCGGTCACCGGTTCCATCGCCGTCGGCGACAGTTTCGTCCAGCAGATCGTCGGACACGGCCTGGCGGCAAGGCTATCGGCAAAACTTGGCGAGGGCGTCGTCAACGGCATGATGACGGCGCGCATCGGCATCGCGGCGATGGAAACGGCGCGCCCCCTGCCCTTCAGCGCCGCGAAGCGCCCGGGACTGGGCGATTTCCTCTCGGCATTGACGTCGTTTGCCGCGAAGAAGGACACCGAAACGGCCGGCCCGGGCAATTAGCGTTTTACGCTTCCAGACAGTGAACGGATTGCGGTTTCAAGGCCCTGCAGTGACGAAGCATTAACCAATCTTCTTCATGGTCGAAGAGGTTCCAAACAGCCTCTTTGTTGCCGGGTGTCGTCGATGAAAAGCGTAATTCTGTCCAGCGTCCTGCCCCTGGCCGTTGCGATCACAGCGGTCGTCGGTGTCGCCTCGGGAGCTTCCGCTACAGAGCCGGACAAGCAATTCTTCCAGTCGGCCGAAGGCAAATGGGTTGGCCCGGGCGAGATCGTCGCCGGCAAGTACAAGGGCACGAAATTCAACTGCAGTTTCACCGGCTCGACGCCGGACGGCAAGATGGGCATGACGCTCGACGGCGGCTGCCGGGTCGGCATGTTCACCCAGCCGATGTCGGCCAAGATCGAGCGCAAGGGCCGCGACTACAAAGGTTCCTTCATGGGTGGCGCTGACGGCGCTGGCCTCGACATCATCGGCGGCAACGTCGTCGATGCCCGCAAAGTGGTCTTCACCATCAACCGCAACCAGTTGCGCGGCGTCATGCAGGCCCGTATTCCCGACGACAATTCGATGACCGTGACGGTTGCCGTGCGTGTCCAGGACCAGCTGGTGCCGGTCATCGGCATGAGCTTGAAGCGCGTCGATGCCGTCGAAGTCGGCTCCATCACGCCGAACTGAGCGCCTGTCGCGCCCTATCCCGTTTTACGCAATTCCCAAGGGAAAGCGCTATGCGCTTTTCCCGCGACACTTTTCCTGGAATTGCTCGAACACATCCCCAAAAGCAAAGAGGCGGCAGCCCATCGCCACCGCCTCCTTGAACCAGTCGAATCAGGCGCTTAGCCCTTGATGGCGGCCGTCACCTCGTCATACGCCTTGCAGGCGTCGGCGAGCGTCGTGGCGCCCTGGTACTTGGTTGTGACCGCCTGGACCTTGGCGGTCAGGTCGGCTGCCTTGGACGGATCCTTGGTGATCGCTTCCTGCAGCGCGGCAGCCATGTCCTGCGCCTTCTTGGTCGCGATCTCGGCCGTGCATTCAGGTGCCTTCGAACAGGCCGAACCAGCAAGCACCGCCAGGCCGACGGCAACAAGCAAAAACTTCTTCATGTCAGTCATCTCCTCAAAAGGGCGCGACTTGATCGTCGCTCACCCTCCAATGGCCGAAGCCGTGCGTCCTTAGCCTTCGATTGTGGCAACACGCAACGCGCGCATGGCGTAAACTTGTGTAACGCGCCTGCAATATTGGTCCGGACCGGATTCGGGCTACTGTGTCAGCGGCGGCAAAGTTTGGTTGCGCGGCTGCAGCAGCGCCAAGACGGCTGTCGATGCGGCAAGGATAGCAGTCACGGTCAAAGGCGCTGTAGGGCCATAGGTGTCCACAGCATAGCCGCCGACAACCGCGCCGATGGTGATGGCGACCTGAAAAGAGGCGACCATCAGGCTGCCCGCCGCTTCCAGCGCGTCCGGCGCTGCGCGAGACAAATTTGTCGGCAGCACCACCGGCGCCATGCCGAAGGCGAAGCCCCACAACGTAGCGAAGCCAAAGGCAACGCCAATGTGCACGCCCCAAAGCACCAATGCCAGCGCCGCAAACGCCATCAATGCGGCGGTAACCACGAGAGCCACGTGGATATTGGCGTCGGCCATGCGGCCACCGGCAATATTGCCGATCACTGCGGCGATGCCAAATCCGAGCAACGCCAGGGCAATTGGCCCGGTTGCAAGGAGCGTCACATGTTCGAGAAAGGGACGCACATAGACCGAGCCGGCAAAATGCCCCGTCATCAGCAAAAGAATGGCAAGCATACCAAGTTGAATGCCACGCCGCTGTGTCAGCCGAAGGACGTCTGCAAGACTATTGCTCGCTGTTGCAGGCAAAGACGGCAGGCTAAGCAACTGCAGCAACATGGCAACCACGGCCAGCCCCGCTGTCATGGCCATGGCGCTGCGCCATCCCAGCCAGTCGCTGATCAGCGCACCCATCGACGGTGCGGCAATGGTGGCGAGCGAGACGCCAAGGGTGACGATAGCCATGCCCCGACCTGTCGCATTGGCGCCAACCAGCCTCGCGACGACGGCGACCGAAAGCGCCCAGAAAGCGCTGAGAGCGATTCCCAGCCCGGCCCGGCCTAGCAACAGCAGCCAGAAATTGGGTGCCAGCGCCGCAAGAATATTGGAAGCGACCGCTAGGGCCATGAGCCCAACCAGCACCGTCTTGCGGTTCAATCGGCCGATGAGAACATTGCTCAACATGGCCGTCACGGCACCGATGGAAGCGGTGGCGGTGACGACCTGTCCGGCCGTTCCCTCGCTGATCCCGAGATCGCGCGCCATTGGCGTCAGCAGACCTGCCGGCAGAAATTCGGCTGAGACCAGGGCAAAGCTGGTGGCCGCCAATGAAACGACTGCGAACCAGGTGGTTGCGCTCCACACGGCCGGCGCAGTGCCGTCAACGTCTATCGTCGCGTCTTCAAGCTGTAATGTTGTGTCAGTCACGGGAAAATCTCCAAAGTTTGGAGATCTTCATAAACGAGTCTTTTCGGATGATATGTATCTCAAAATCCGAAATCCATGTCTATTCGTCCGGGAATTGTGCGACGCACAACGCCTGGCGAGACATTGGTGATGCGCTTGAAGGCACGAGCGAAGGATGCCTCGGAATCATAGCCCAAGCGGGTAGCAACCTCGGCCACCGACAAGCCGTTTTGCCCCAACAACTCACGGGCAAGCTGCATGCGCAAACGGGCGAGATAGCGTGCAGCACCCTCTCCCAATATAGCGCTGAAGCGCTCAGCGAAAATCGAGCGCGATTGGCCTGCCAGGCTGGCGAGGCTTTCGAGAGTCCAGTTATGGCCGGGGTCTCTGTGCATGGCTGCCAGGGCGCGGCCAATATGGGGGTCGCGGATGGCCGCGAGCCAACCGGTGGTCGAAGCTCCCGTACAATTGACCCAGCAGCGAATGAGCCGGGCTGTCAGCAAGTCCGCCATACGCGACAAGATGGTGGCGCTGCCCATCTGCGGTTGCGCGGCCTCCGCGGTCATGGCCGCCAGCAACGGACCAACCACCGGGTCATTGGCGGCCACGTCGCAACCCTTGATGATAGGCGGCATCAGTGTGATCAATGGGTTTAACGCACAGGCGCCTAAGGTCATCGAGCCGCAGAAAAGGGTGCTTGTCGCGCCCGTGCCTTCCCGTACGACTTCGCAGACGTTACTCCCCAATTTGGTTACCCGGCAATCATCGAGCGAACCGCCTGCAACGTCCGGCGCGCTGGCCAGCCGATGGGCGATGCCTTGCGGCAGCAGCGCCAGATCGCCATCGCGCAACTCCTGCCAGCCTTGCGCTTCGGTATGGATCCAGCAAGGACCCTGACCGACGAAGTGAAAACGAAGCAGCGATTGTTGCGGAAACTCTATGCTCCAAGGATGTCGGAGTTCGCAGCGGCCATAACTGACGCCGCTCAAGCGAAAGTCTTGCAGGACTTCGCTGAGCGCATCCATCGGAATATGGGGCGGCGGAGACGGCCGGGACGAATGGATAGTCATCCCGCCGATATAGGAACCAATCGTCCGGCGGGCAAGCGGAGACGGTTGTTCCACCAGGGGAAACGCTTCAAAGGCACCTACCCGTCCTGGCAGGCTCCCCGCCCTTGCCTCCCGCTCCAACTGCATGCAAGGAGTGCTGTCGGACATAAGGAACAAGAGGCATGGCAGCGGAAGCGTCGGGCAGCGATCTCATTCAGGTGGTGGCGCTGCTTGCCGCGGGTGTCGTCGCCGTTCCGATCTTCAAACGCATGGGCCTCGGCTCGATCCTGGGCTATCTCGCCGCCGGCGTGGTGATCGGCCCGTTTGGTCTCCGTATCTTTTCCGAATCAGGGGCCATCCTCCATGTCGCCGAACTCGGCGTCGTCATGTTCCTGTTCATCATCGGGCTGGAAATGCAGCCATCGCGGCTTTGGGGCTTGCGGCGCGAAATCTTCGGGCTCGGGGCGCTGCAGGTAGGCGTCTGCGCGGTTCTGCTGACCGGTGTCGGTGTGGCCGGAGGCTTTCCCATCTCGCAATCCTTCGTCGCCGGCGCCGGTTTCGTGCTGACCTCGACCGCCATCGTCATGCAGCTTCTCGAGGAACGCGGCGAAATCGCCTCGCCGAAAGGCCAGCGCATCGTCTCCATCCTGCTGCTGGAAGATCTTGCCATCGTGCCGCTGCTGGCCCTGATCGCGTTCCTGGCGCCGGGCGGCGCCGACACCAGCCTGTCGGAAAGGCTGACCGAGGTCGGCATCGGCCTTGCCGCGATCGTCGGGCTGGTGCTGGCCGGACGCTATCTGCTCAACCCCTTCTTCCGCATCCTGGCGGATGCCCGTGCCCGTGAGGTGATGACGGCTGCAGCGCTTCTGGTCGTGCTTGGATCGGCGCTCGCCATGCAACTCAGTGGCCTGTCGATGGCGATGGGCGCGTTCCTGGCCGGCGTTCTTCTGTCCGAATCGACCTTCCGCCATCAGTTGGAAGCCGACATCGAGCCGTTCCGCGGCATCCTGCTCGGCCTGTTCTTCCTTGCGGTCGGCATGTCGCTCGACCTGCATGTAGTGGCCGCGAACTGGAAGCTGGTCGCCATCTATGTCGTCGCCTACATGGTGATGAAGGCAGTCGGCATCTACATCGTCGCCCGCATCCTCAAAACAGGCCATCGCGAAGCGCTGGAACGCGCTGTCTTCATGGCGCAGGGCGGTGAATTCGCCTTTGTCCTCTACTCCGCCGCCGCTGCCGTCGGCATCATCGACAGTCAGGCCAATGCGACGCTGACGGCAATCGTCATCATTTCGATGGTGCTGACGCCATTGGCGATCATCGCCTTGCGCTATGTCACCCCGCGCGACGAGCAGTCGCTCGACGGCGTCGATGTCGCCGACGGCCTCACCGGCAGCGTGCTGGTCATCGGCTTCGGGCGCTTCGGTCAGATCGCCAGCCAGCCGCTGCTGCTGCGCGGCATCGACGTGTCGATCATCGACAACGATGTCGAGATGATCCAGGCGGCCGCCGATTTCGGCTTCAAGGTCTATTATGGCGACGGCACGCGGCTCGACATCCTGCGCGCCGCGGGCGCGGGCCAGGCGCGCGCCGTACTGATCTGCGTCGACAAGGCCGATGCCGCCGTTCGCATCGCCGAGCTCGTCAAGGCTGAATTTCCCTTGCTTACCGTGCTGGCGCGCGCCTTCGATCGCGGCACCGCTCTGCAACTCATCCGTGTCGGCGTCGATTATCAGCTGCGCGAGACTTTCGAATCGGCATTGGTTTTCGGTGGCTCGGCGCTGGAATCGCTTGGTGTCGATCCTGAAGACGTCGCTGAAACGATCGAGGACGTCAGGCGCCGCGACACCGACCGTTTTGAAACCCAGCTCGCCGAAGGCATCCGCGCCGGCCAGCGCTTCTTGCGGGGCAATATCGGCACGCCTATTCCGACACCGCTCTCTACGCCGCGCCGCCCCGGTAAGGCCCTCAATGAAGAGACGGCCGGCGTTCTGCAGAAATCCGAAACTGCCGATTGAACTAAGGATTCATGCATGGAATTGGACAGCAGAGCCCTGTCGGTCACCAAATTCTGGCGTGACGCCGGCGAGGATGCATGGTTCGAGAAGAACGAGGCTTTCGATGCCGATTTTCGGGACCGCTTTCTCGATCTGCACTACGCCGCCGCGCGGCGCGAATGCGACGCCTGGTCGGAGCACGCCGAAGGCTCGCTAGCGCTGATGATCCTGCTCGACCAGTTTCCGCGCAATTGCTTTCGCGGCACTGGCCATATGTGCGCCACCGACCCGCTGGCGAAGCATTTCGCTCAAAAGGCGGTCACATCAGGGCATGATCTGGCGCTGGAACCGGAACTCCGCGTCTTCCTGTACCTGCCGTTCGAACATTCGGAAAACCTTGCCGACCAGGACATTTCGGTCGAACTGCACACCGCCAGGGCCGAATTCAACCTGAAATACGCGGTGGAGCATCGCGACATCATCCAGCGCTTCGGAAGGTTTCCGCACCGAAACAGGTTTCTTGGCCGCGAGACGACACCGGAGGAACAGGCATTTCTCGACGGCGGTGGGTTTTCCGGCTGATCGCTATGACGGTCGGCGACCTCCTGGCGGAGAGCTCAGGTCAGCCACCAGTCACGGCCGGACGGCAGGCGTTCGATGCCTGATGCATCGACCGCAGCCAATCGCACCGATACGCTTCGCCCGCCGACGGCAAGATCCGGCGCGATTTCGGCCAGCGGCGCCAGCACGAAGGCGCGCTCCAGCATGCGCGGATGCGGCACTTCCAGCCCGGTCTCGTGGATGACACGGTCGCCGAACACCAGGATGTCGATATCGATCAGGCGGGGCCCCCAGCGCTCCTCGCGCACGCGCTTCAGCTTCCGCTCCGCATCGAGGCAGAGGTCAAGCAGTGCCCGCGGCGAAAGCCGGGTCGACAATTCGGCCGCGGCGTTGAGGAAATCGGGCTGATCGAGCTTGCCCCAGGGCGGTGTGCGGTAGAGCGAGGAGACGGCGGCGACGCGTGTGTCCGCATCGGCATCGAGAATGCGCAGCGCCGAGGCCATCGAGGCAGCCGGATCGCCCAGATTGCCGCCGAGGCTAAGGTAGACGGTGTTACTCGGGCCAGACAACGGTCACCTCGACATAATCGAGCACACCAGGCACCGGCGCGTTCGGCTTGCGCACGGTGATTTCGGCCCTCCTGATCTGCGGAAACCGCTCCGTCAGCGCCTTTGCCACTTCCATGGCCAGGGCCTCGATCAGGAAGCGCCGCTCGCCGGTGATGATCTTCTCGATCACCGTGAAGGCAATGCCGTAATTGACGGTTTCCTCGATGGCATCGTCGACAAGCGCGCGTCCGGGTTCGACCGACAGCACCGCGTCGACATAGAAACGCTGTCCGAGCGCCTCCTCCTCGTCAAGCACGCCATGCCGGGCAAAGAAGGCACAGTTCTTCAGGCGGATGACATACATGGCTCAGCGTCCCGATCCTTAGAGCGACGTGCGTCCACTTGGACGCACAAAGTACGCTCTAACACTTTGAATCTACGCATCGTGCTTTCCGAAAATCGATTCCGATTTTCGGGCCGATGCGGCGTTTTCAAGAGCCAGCATAGCATCCGCCACGGCCAGCGCGTCCACGTTGATTGCGACATCATGGACGCGAAACAGATGCGCGCCCTTGAGCCTGAGAATGACGCTGGTCGCCGCCGTCCCGGCGGCCCGGTCGGCGGCATCGCGGCCGGTGACGGTGCCGATGAAGCGTTTTCGCGAGGTGCCGGCCATCAATGGAAAGCCGAGCGCATGGAGCTCGGAAAACCTCGCCATCAGGTCGAGATTTTCCTCAGCCGTCTCCTTGGCGAAGCCGAAACCGGGATCCAGCACGATGCGATCGTCCGCAATGCCGTTGCGGCGGGCGATCTCCAGCGACTTTTCCAGGAACGCAAACTGGTCGGCGATGACGTCGGGCAGCTTCTCGCGATCCCGCCCGGTATGCATGATGATGAGCCCGGCGCCGGTTTCGGCGGCGACCCGTGCAATATCGGGCTCGCGCTGGAGGCCCCACACATCGTTGACGATATGCGCGCCGGCAGCCACCGCCAGCCGCGCGGTCTCGGCACGATAGGTGTCGACCGAAACCAACACCTCATTGGCGTTCGCCAGCGCCTCGATCACGGGCAAAATACGCGCCTGTTCCTCGCTGGCCGATACAGCAGCGGCGCCCGGACGGGTCGATTCTCCGCCGACGTCGATAATCTCTGCCCCTTCCCCGATCATGCGGCGCGCCTGGGCCAGCGCCGCTTCGGGCGCATCAAACAGGCCGCCGTCGGAAAAACTGTCGGGGGTGACGTTGAGGATGCCGACGACCACGGCCTTGCCGCCAAGGTCGAGATTGCGCCCATGCGCCAGCTGCCATCGCCTCGCCGTCATTGTTCATCAACCATGGGGCTCATCAACCAAGGGCTCATCAACGATGTGTGATCCGCAAAGGATCAATTCCGTTGCGTCGGCAACGGCCGTAAAGCAAGGTGGGTAAAGAGGCAATATGATGAAACGATCCCTGCTTTGCGCACTGCTGTTTGCCGTGACCGCCGTCCCGGCGGGCGCGGCCAATCTGGTGAAAACATACAGCTATTTTTCCATTGGCGGCAGCACGCTCGAAGATATCGAGAAGCAGCTCTCCATACATGGGCCGCAGGTCAAAAGCACGGGCTCGCGCCACCCCGGCGCCACCCAGATGGCCTTCACCACCCGTATCAGCTACGCCAAGCAGGCCGGCTCCTGCCGGATCGCTGACGCGGTCGTGACCGTCAAGGTCAAGGTGATCCTTCCGGAATGGCGACGCCCGCGCAAGGCGGACCCTGACGTGAAGCTGTTCTGGGACACGCTGGCCGCCGACATCAAGCGCCACGAAGAACGCCATGTCGAGATCGCCAAGAACCATGCCCGCGCGCTTGAAGACGCGCTGAAGGCGACCTATCCGCAGAAGGATTGCGGTGCGGCCAAGGCCAAGGCGGCCGAGATCACCGCCGCCATCCTCGCCAGGCACGACCGCGCCCAGGTGCAGTTCGATCGCGTCGAAAGCGTCAATTTCGAAAACCGTATCCTGCGGCTCATGCGCTATCGCATCCAGCGCATCGAGAGTGGCCAGTTGCCGCCGCCGGCCTGAATTTCGTCGGTACCCTCGACGGCGCCGATGCAAGCCAACCCGGCCGAAGCGTAGTGCCAGCTTCGAAAAATTTCGAACGGCAGTCGAAATCGGCCTATACGAGGCGACATATCACGGGTTGGCGGGCACAACCCTCGAGGTACGAGCACCACGACCGATCGCGCGCGGGCACACCAGGCAAACCCAATCGGTGACCGGACAGCGCGCAAAGCACATGGACAAAGACTATGGACCAGGCTGCCGGCAAGCAGACCATGGCGGCTGCCGCCACACCGCTGACCGAAAGCGAGAAGAACGCCATCATCGGCGGCGTTCTCCTGTCCATGCTGCTGGCGGCGCTCGACCAGACCATCATCGCGCCGGCCATGCCGACGATCGCGCGGGCGCTCGGCCACGCCGAGTATCTGCCCTGGATGGTCACCGGCTATCTCCTGACCGCCACCGCCGTGGCACCGCTCTATGGCAAGATTTCCGACGTTTATGGCCGCCGCCCGACCGTTTACGCGGCGATCCTCATCTTCCTCGTCGGATCGGTGGTGAGCGCTATGGCCCCCAACATGTTCGTGCTGGTGATAGGGCGCGCGATCCAGGGGGCCGGCGGCGGCGGTCTGTTTGCGCTGGCGCAAACCGTCATCGGTGACCTCGTGCCGCCGCGCGAACGCGCACGTTATGCGGCCTGGGTCTCCGGCACTTGGGCCGTCGCCAGCATTGCCGGGCCACTGCTGGGCGGCACCTTCGCCCAGCATCTGCACTGGTCGCTGATCTTCTGGATCAACATTCCGCTTGGGCTTCTGGCCATGGCGATCATCAACAAGCCGCTGAAGAAGCTGCCGATTGCAGCCAAACATCACCGCATCGACGGGTTGGGCGCCGTGCTTCTGGTCATCGCCACCGCGCTTCTGCTTCTGGCGCTCAACTGGGGCGGCAGCACCTATCCCTGGTTTTCGCGCGAAATCCTCGGGCTGGTGGCCTGTTCCGCCGTGTTCTGGGCCCTGTTCGCCCTCAGACTGCTAAGGGCCACCGAGCCGTTGATCTCGCTTGAGGTGTTGAGCAACCCGATCGTACTCGCCGGTGCGCTGTCGATGTTCCTGCTGCAGGCGGCGAATATCGGCGCCTCGGTCTACTTGCCGGTCTATCTGCAGACCGTCATCGGGCTCTCCGTCAGTGAATCGGGAATGGCCATGCTCGGTCTTTTGCTCGGCACGGTCGCCGGTGCCGCTTCCAGCGGCCGCCTGATCCCCCGCTTCGTGCACTACAAGCGTATCGCCATGTTCGGCATCACTCTGGCCATTGCCAGCATCGGCGTGCTCAGTGCCATTGCGGAACACGCCTCGCTGCTCGAGGTCGAGATCCTGACCACCCTCATCGGCTTGGGTGGCGGAACGACATTCCCGGTCGCGACCGTCTCTGTCCAGAACGCCGTCGACCGGGCCCATCTCGGGGTTGCGACCGGCGTGCTGACCTTCCTGCGCACGCTGGGTGGCGCGCTGGGCGTCGCCCTGCTCGGAGCCGTCGCGCTCGGCTACGGCCTGCCGCTCTCCGCCGAGGGCTCGCAGACGCATATTCAGCTGACATCGGCGTTGCCGTTCGTGATGATCTTCATCACCGCCGGCATCACGCTGGTGCTGGGGCTTGTCGCAATGATGCTGATGCCGGAAAAGCCGCTGCGTGGCCGCGACGAGGCGGCCGCGCCCGTTCTCGCGGAATAGAAGCGCCTTCTTACCCCACCACGCCGAGCTTCTTCTGCAGGCTGGTCGACGAGGTCGTGTACTGGAACACGATCCGCTCGCCAGGGCTGATGATGCGCTTGGCGGCCTGCGCCATCAGCGCCACCTCGTGGAAGCCCGACAGGATCAGCTTCAGCTTGCCCGGATACCAGTTGATGTCGCCGACCGCGAAAATGCCGGGCACCGATGTCTGGAACTTCTCGGTGTCGACCGGGATCAGGTTTTCGTGGAGATTGAGCCCCCATTCCGCGATCGGCCCGAGCTTCATGGTCAGGCCGAAGAAGGGCAGCATGCGCGTGCATGGCACTTCGATATCGCCATCCGGACCGCCCTTGATGGTGGCCGATGACAGCTGGCCGTCGGCCCCAGTGAGGCCGGTTACCTGGCCGACCCTGAATTCCAGCTGCTTCATCTCCTGCATGGCATACATCTTGTTGACGCTGTCGGGCGCCGCGCGGAATTCAGCGCGCCGATGGACCAGCGTCACGCTCTTTGCCACCGGCTGCAGGTTCAGCGTCCAATCGAGCGCCGAGTCGCCGCCGCCGACAATGACAAGGTCATGGCCGCGAAAATCCTCCATCCGGCGCACCGAATAGAACACGCTCTTGCCCTCATAGGGCTCGATGCCAGGGATCGGCGGGCGTTTGGGCTGGAACGAGCCGCCGCCGGCGGCGATCACCACCACCTTGGCCTCGAACACCTCGTTCTCGTCGGTGGTGACGCGAAAGCTGCCGTCCTCCAGTTTTTCGAGGCTGGAGACCATGCGGTTGTAGGTGAAGTCAGGCTTGAACGGATGGATCTGCTCGAGCAGCTTGTCGACCAGCCCTTGCGCTGAGATCGAAGGCCAGCCGGGAATGTCGTAGATCGGCTTTTCCGGATAGAGTTCCGCGCACTGGCCGCCGGGTTTGTCGAGAATGTCGATCAGGTGGCACTTCATGTCGAACAGGCCGAGCTCGAACACGGCGAACAGGCCGACCGGCCCTGCCCCGACGATGAGAACGTCCGTCTTGATTGTTTCGGTCATGCGATGTGTCCCCTTGGGAATGGGGCGAGACTGCATGAGCTGTGGCCCGCTGCCAAGCGGCCAATGCCAAAGAAATTGGAACGTGGGCCGAAGGCCCCTTAGCCCTGGCGCTCCGGCACCCGCACCACCAGGCCGTCGAGCGCATCGCGCACCTTGATCTGGCAGGACAGCCGCGAGTTCGGCTGGACGTCGTAGGCGAAGTCCAGCATGTCCTCTTCCATCGCCTCCGGCTCGCCGACTTCCGCCGTCCAGGCTTCGTCGACATAGACATGGCAGGTGGCGCAAGCGCAGGCGCCGCCGCACTCCGCCTCGATCCCCGGCACGGCGTTGCGGATGGCGTTTTCCATGACCGTCGAGCCGTTTTCGGCGTCCACGTCGAATTGTGTGCCGTCATGGGCGATGAAGGTCAGCTTGGTCATTTGTCACCTGAAGGGAGTTACCGCCGAGATAATCACTCCGGCAGACAAGTCAACTGCCGCGCGAAAGCGCCGCTCCGTGACGTTTTTCCACAAACCTGGGTCAGCGATTGATGGCGGCGATGAAATCGCGCACTTCGTCGATCAGCTTGCCAAGCCGCTTGAGCGTCTGGCCGTCTTCCGGGCTCCGCTCGATCTCGGTGGCGCAATCGGCGATGGCGAAGGCGCCGACGCCGCGAGCCGACCCCTTCAGACCATGCGCCAGCAGGAGCCGATCCTTGAGATCGGCATCGACTATTTTGTCGCGTACCGACAGCGCCTGCTGTACAAACAGCGCCAGCACCTCCTGCTCGAGGGCGCGGTCGCCCATCGTCTGCCGGGCAAGGTGTGCCAAATCGACCGGTCGGGACTGTCTGGTTCCCGATACGTCGCCCCCGGGCATTGAGAAGGCAATGCCGCTTTCGCCACGCATGAACTCGAACTCCGTTTCTTCGGTCGCCTGAAAAACTAGGCGAATCCAATGGACAACGGGTTAATGAATGGCCGGGAAAAATGTTGCGAAAGCGGCGCCCAAATCACGCTTCCGTTAACCTTATATTTAAAGTTTTACGTATCCCGCGGAATGCATGTTTTCTTTACCCCCCTGTGTCATTACGATACGAGGGTCCATTTTCAGCCTCCTGCGCGGGGTACGACAAAGACAATTATAAGCCCGCGGCAGCTAGTACAGGGTAGCGAAGGCATGGCAAAGAAACCAACGACGACGACGACGAGAAATCTCGACAGCGACGTGGCCAGGGAACTGGAAAAAGCGCTCGATCTCGACCTCAGCGGCGATATCGGCAGCGGCGATCTCGATATCGCGGCTTCGATGGAAGATCTAGAAGCACAGATATCTCAAGCCGCCGACGAACTGGCCCGCGAGGGACGCAACCAGAAGCCCGCCCCCGCCGCCAATCAGGCCCCCATTGCCAATCAGCAGGCGAATCCCACGCCGAAGGCCAAGCCCGCCGAACTGCGCCCCGTCGAGACACGCAATGGCAATGGCACGCAGCCCGCGGGCTTTGCGCCGGCCAATGATGATCGTCAGAAAGATTACAAGACACTCCTGCACAGCCTCAACAGGCGCGCCTCCAACACCGTCTACTGGATCGTTGCCTTTGTCTCGCTGGCCTGGATCGCGGGCGCCGGCGGGCTGGCCAACCTGCTGTTCGGACCGAGCATCTGGCGGATCCGCACACTCGACCAGTTCCTTGCCCGTCCCGAGCTGATTGGCCTCGCCATCGCGGCGATCGTGCCGATCATCCTGTTCTGGGCCTTCGCCGCCATGATTCGCCGCGCCCAGGACATGCGCATTGCCGCCCAGTCGATGACGGAAGTGGCCTTCCGCCTGACCGAGCCGGAAAACATGGCGCAGGATCGTGTCATGATGATCGGCCAGGCCGTTCGCCGCGAGGTCGCGGCCATGGGCGAAGGCATCGAACGCACGCTGGCCCGCGCCGTCGAACTGGAAACGCTGGTCCACAGCGAAGTCAACCAGATCGAGCGCTCCTATTCGGAAAACGAAACCCGCATCCGTTCGCTGGTCGACGGGCTCGGCAGCGAGCGCGAGGCGGTCGTCACCCATGCCGAACGCGTCCGCGCCTCGATCGCCGGCGCGCATGAGACGCTCAAGGATGAAATCGGCGCCGCCAGCGACATCATCCGCGACTCGATCCTCAATGCGTCGACCAAGCTGTCGATGACGATCACCAATTCCGGCGACACGCTCATCGATCGCATCAATGAAAGCTCGATGTCGATCTTCGATTCGGTGGAAGGCCGGCTCGAGAACATCACCGACAGGCTGTCGACCTCCGGCGAGGCCTTCGCCAGCCTTCTCGACACGCGCATTGCCAAGCTGACGGATACGACGGACGGCCTGACTAGGTCGTTGACCGATCTGCTCGACGATCGCACGACCGGCATGGTTTCGCTGCTTGGCGGCGCCGCGCGCACCCTCAATTCGGAATTCGAAGCCAGCCTCAATGGCATCGAGCGCACGCTCGCCGAACGCGGTCAGGCGCTGATCAGCGAGTTCCAGACCCGCGCCGAGGCGCTCGACACCGGCACGCAGAAGCTCAACGCCGCACTCGAGGCCCGCGCCCGCCAGATCAACGAGACGCTGGTCGAGCGCGCCCGCGAAATCGCCCACACCTTCGCCGAGAGCAAGGATACGCTGGCCGCGATGATCGATCAGGGCAAGACCCAGATCGGCGCCGACATGGCCGACATCGTCACCTCGACATCGAGCATGCTGGAGGCCCGCGCCAGCGACTTTGCCGGTCGCATGGAAGCGGCACGTCATGTCGTCTCGCGTTCCTTCGACAGCGATATCCAGCGGCTTGCCGACGCCCGCGTCGGCATCGAGGAAGCCGTCGAAAACCACAGCCGCAAGCTGTCCGAAAGCCGCGAACGCATGGCCGCCGCCATGGAGGCGGATCTGGAGAAATTCGCCGAAGGCCGCGCCGGCATCGATGCCGCGGTGACCAACCAGGTGCAGAAGCTGGCCGAAGGCCGCAGCCTGATCGCGCGCGCCCTCGAAGAGGATCTGCGCAAGGTCAATGAATCGCGTGCGGCCATCGACGCGTCGCTGGGCAGCCATCTCGAAAGGCTGGAAGAAGGCCGCAACCGGCTCTCGCTCGCTCTCAATGAAGACTCCGGGAAACTCGTGCAAGCCCGTACGATCATTGATGAAATGGTCGCCGGACACGTCGGAAAACTCGCTGAAGGCCGCAACATTCTGTCGCGCGCCCTGGAAGCCGACCTCGGCAAACTGTCCGACAGCCGCGCCAGCATTGACGGGCTGGTCGCCGGTCAGGTCGAGAAGATCGCCGAGGGCCGTGCGGTGCTCGCCAAGGCCCTGGAAAACGATATCGCCGGCATCAAGAGCCTGATCGAGGCGCATTCGGCAAAGCTGGTGGAAGACCGCAGCCAGCTCGGCCGTTCGCTCGAGAGCGACCTCTCCGGCATCAGGGGCCTGCTCGACGATCATTCAGGACGGCTTGCCAACGACCGCAGCCTGCTGTCGCAGACGCTCGAAGCCGACCTTGCCAAGCTCGCCGAAAGCCGCTCGAGCATCGACGGCCTCGTCGCCGGCCAGGTCGAGAAGCTGGCCGAGGGCCGCGACATTCTCAAGCGCGCCCTGGAATCGGACCTCAACACCATCAAGGGCGTCATATCGAGCCAGTCGGAAAAACTGGCGGAGGACCGCGGACAGCTTTCGCGCGTCCTGGAAGCCGACCTGCAGAATGTGAACAGCGTCATCGCCGACCACATGAACAGGCTGGTTCAGGATCGTTCCACCCTGTCGAAAGCTCTCGAGGACGATCTCGCCAAGCTGGCCGACAGCCGCTCCAGCATCGACGGCCTCGTCGCCGGCCAGGTGGAAAAACTGGCCGAGGGCCGCGACATCCTCAAGCGCGCCCTGGAAGCCGACCTCAACACGATCAGGAACACCGTTGCCGACCAGTCGCAGAAGCTGGTCGACGACCGCGCGCAGTTCGCCCGGGCGCTAGAAGCCGATCTCGAAACGGTCAACGGATTGGTCAACAGCCACTCTGAGCGACTCGTTCAAGACCGTTCGACGCTGTCGAAAGCGTTGGAAGCCGACCTCGGAAACGTCAGCGGGTTGGTGAACAGTCACGCCGAAAGACTCGTCCAGGATCGCTCGACACTTTCCAAGGCATTGGAAGACGACCTCGCCAAACTGGCCGAAAGCCGGTCGAGCATTGACGGGCTGGTTTCCGGCCAGGTCGAGAAGCTCGCCGAAGGCCGAGATATCCTCAAGCGGGCTTTGGAAGCCGACCTCAACACGATCAGAGGTGCAGTTGCCGACCAGTCGCAAAAGCTTGTCGACGACCGCGCGCAGTTCGCACAAGCTCTGGAAGCCGACCTTGAGAGCGTCAGCGGCCTGGTGAACAGCCACGCGGAAAGGCTCGTCCAGGATCGTTCTACTCTGTCGAGAGCCCTAGAGGACGATCTTGCCAAGCTGGCCGAGAGCCGTTCGAGCATCGACGGTCTGGTAGCTGGCCAGGTGGAGAAGCTGGCCGAAGGCCGCGACGTCCTCAAACGCGCCCTGGAAGCCGATCTCGCCAAACTGGCCGAAAGCCGCTCCAGCATCGACGGCCTGGTTGCCGGCCAGGTCGAGAAGCTGGCCGAAGGCCGCGACATTCTCAAGCGCGCCCTCGAAGCCGACCTGCAGAAGCTGACCGAAAGCCGCGGTGATATCGACGGCATCATCGCCGGCCACGTCGGCAAGCTCGCCGAAGGCCGCAACATGCTGAGCCGCGCGCTGGAAGACGATCTCGGCAAGCTCGCCGAGACCCGCAAGGACGTCGACCGCTCGCTGTCCGGCCACATCGATCAGATCGCTGCCCGGAGCACCGACATTTCGGCCGCGATCGCCGCCGATGTGGACAAGATCGAGCAGGCGTTCAGCCGTCAGACCGGTATCATCGAGGAACGCGCCGGAACCATGGAGCGCGCGCTCTCGACCGGCGTCGACAATGTCCGCAGCGTGCTCGAGAAGAGCGCGGTCTTCGTCGCCGGCGCCCTACGCGAAAAGGTCCTGGAAGTCACCAGCACGCTGCATGAGCAGGCTGGCGCGGCGTTCAGTGACGCCGATCGCAAGATTGCCGAGCGCGCCGAGCAGACCTCCGCCGCCCTTTTGGCGCGTGCCGAAGACATCGCCCGCACCTTCGAGGAGGCCGATCGTCGCCTCCACGCCCGTGCGGAAGATACGTCGAACGCCTTGCTCGCCCGTGCCGACGACACCTCCAGCTCGCTGCTGGCCCGTGCCCATGAAACCGCCGATCAGCTGGCCGCCCGCGCCGGCGAGATCGCCGGCACCTTCGACATGGCGGACCAGAAGCTCGCCGCCCGCGCCCAGGCAACGACCGACCAGTTGGCCGCCCGGGCTCAGGATACCGCGGATCATCTCGCCGCCCGTGCAAACGAGATCGCCGGGGCCTTTGACGCGGCCGACCAGAAACTGGTTGCCCGCGCCGTCGAGACCGCACAGTCGCTGGCCGCCCGCGCCGGCGACATCCTGCGCAACTTCGAAAGCGCCGACCAGCGGCTCGGCATGCGCATCGGCGAATCGGCCGAGGCGCTCGCCGCCCGCGCGTCGGACCTTGGCCGCATCTTCGATGCCGCCGACCAGCAACTGGTCTCGCGCATCGCGGAAGGTTCGGACGCGCTGTCCAGCCGTGCGTCGGAAATCGGCCGCATCTTCGACGAGGCCGACCAGCGCCTGGTCGCGCGCATCGCCGACAGCTCTTCGACGATCGGCGAGCACGCGCAGACCATCGTCGGCGCTTTCGCCAGCACCGAGCAGAGGGTCGCCGATCGTGCGCGCCAGACCGGCCAGGAGATGGCCGTGCATGCCCGCGAAATCGAGCAGGCACTTGCCGGCGCCGACGAGCGTCTTGCATCGAGCGCAGCGGCTGCAGCCGCCCGTGTCGAGGAGCAGATCGCCAGCGTCGAGAACCGGCTCGCCCACACCACCGAGACGATGGGCCAGAGGCTCAACGAGCAGGTGTCGAGCGCCGAGGCGCAACTCGTTTCGCGCGCCAATGTGATCGCCGAGACCTTCACCGCGGTTGGCCAGCATATCGGCCAGAGCACCAACGATGCCGCCAAGACGATCGGCGCCAACACACGCGAACTCAACACCATGCTCGCGGCGCGCTCCGCCGAAATGTCGAAAATCCTCGACGAAACCGCACGGCCTCTAGTCGAGCGCTTCGCCCAGGGCGGCTCGGAACTGCAGAAGAGCATGGAAGAGGTCACCGAACGCGCCACCGAGAAGCTGCGCAGCGAAAATGCAGCCCTGGTCAATGCACTCGCCAGCCGCACCGCCGAGACCTTGTCGGCGGTCGAGGGCGCTCGCTCGTCGCTGTCGGACAGCGTTGCCGATCTCATCGGCCGCATGACCAAGTCCAGCTCGCAGCTCGGTCAACTGATCGAGCAGGCCGCGGTCAATCTCGGCCAGGTCGACGAACGTCTGACCGGCAGCACGCAGAGCTTCGCGGCCACCACCGAAAAGGCCGCGCAGACCTTCGCCAGCTCGGCGCGTCTGGTCGATTCGAACACCACAAGGCTGACGGAACTGTCCTCGTCGACCTTGCGCGAAGTGGCCTCGATAGCCACCAAGTTCGATGAACACAGCCGTCTGCTGGCCAGCGCCTCGGACCTGTTGAGCTCGGCCCAGAGCAACCTCGAGCACACGCTGGAGAGGCAGTCGTCGCTCGAAGACCTCGCCGTCGGCCTGGTCAAGAAGTCGGAAGATCTCGAAAGGGTCATGCGCTCGTTCGAAAACCTCGTCGGCCAGACGCTGCAGAACGCCGAAGGCAAGACGATGGAGTCGGCCGACAAGATCCGCAACGCCATCACCGACGTCGTCGATTCGGCGACCAAGCGCTTCGCCGATGCCACCGATGAGATGCGGCGCACCGCGAGCTCGATCAAGAGCGAGCTCGACCTCACCCGCGCCGAGCTCAAGAAAGGCGTCATCGAGATGCCGGAAGAGGCAAAGGAATCGACCTCCGCCATCCGCCGCGCCGTTTCCGAGCAGATCAACGCCCTGAAGGAACTTTCGGACATCGTCGCGAAGTCCGGTCGCGGCGGCGGCGATGCCGCTGAGCCACGCCCGCTGCGCCCGGCGCCGCAAGCGCCGGCGGCACGTCCTGCCGAGCCGCCGCGTCGTGCGCCGGCACCACAGCCGGAGCTTCGCACGCCTCAGGCGCCGCTGGGTGGCGCAGCACTGCGCGGCACGCTCGATCTCGAGCGTCCGGCCGAGGCGGCACCGCGCCAGCAGCGTCCTGACGCCGGCGCCCGCACGCCGCAGGGCGGTTGGGTGCGCGATCTCCTGACCGCGGCGTCGAACGATGCCGATCTCAGGCCGGCAGCACCACCCTCGGCGCCGGCGGAAGCGCCACGCGCGGCCCCTGCCCAGCGCTCGCCGCTGCATGTCGTGGAATCACTGAACTCACTGTCCGTCGATATTGCGCGGGCGATCGACCACGATGCTTCGATCGAGCTGTGGAACCGCTATCGGCGCGGCGAGCGGGACGTGTTCACGCGCCGGCTTTACACGCTGAAGGGTCAGCAGACCTTCGACGAAATCCGCCGCAAGTATCAGGGAGAGGCCGAGTTCCGCGCCGCTGTCGACCGTTACTGCGACGACTTCGAAAAGCTGCTCAAGGATGTCTCGCGCAACGACCGCGACAACATCATGGCGCAGACCTACCTGACGTCGGACACCGGCAAGGTTTACACCATGCTGGCCCACGCCAGCGGACGGTTGCACTAAGCCGAAATTAACAGGCGGGGCCATCGCCCCGCCTGTTTCTGCCTAAATCTCCGTTGCACGTAGAGCCCATCCCAACTGGCTGTTGCGGCCCGGATGCGCTCGAAAATATCCCAAAGCCAAAGCCCGACAGCGCGAAGGCGAAACCACTGCCCTAACCCTCAACGCAAGGGGTTCTGACCGTGAAGACGGCCATCATATTCGACTGCGAGTTTCTCTGCCTCGAGGGTTCACAACGCAGATTCTGGTGCGCGGCCCACGATCCCGACCCGGTCATCGCGCAGGTCGGCGCGATCAGGCTTGGGCTCGAAGACGACTTTCCCCTGCTCGGGACACACAAGGCCTATATCAGGCCGATCGACCGGTTTGGCCAGAGATACGCACTCGACCCGTTCTTCACCAAACTGACCGGCATCACCGAGGAAAACATCGAGACCGAGGGGGTCGCGCTGGGAGACGCCCTTGCCGAGGTCGATCGGTTTTCCGGCGGCGCGCGGCTCTGGTCCTGGGGCAAGGACGAGCTGAACATGATCGCCATCAGCTGCTATGTCGCGGGCATTCAGCCTTCCATCCCGGCCACCCGGTTCGACAATGCCGTCAAGCTGCTGATCGCGGCCGGGATGCCGATCGAGGATCTGGCGAGGACGCCGAGCCACAAGCTTGCGGAGTATTATGGCGTCGACCACCCGCCATTGCAGGGCCACGACGCGCTCGACGATGCGCTCTCCGTAACCTACACCTTGCGGCACCTGTTAAAGACCGGAAAGCTGCGGCCGGATGTCTTCGATCGCCTTTAGCCTGGAAGCGTCGGTGCATCCGGCGCGCCTGGCGTTCAGATCACCGAATCGGTCCAGCGAACGATCTGCTTGGCGGCGTCCCCAAACGCGCTGTCGAGCGCTCTGACATAGGCAGGATTGCCGCTGCCCGAAACGGGCGCGGACGCGGTGAAGCTCTTGGAAGCACGCACCTCGCCGTTGCGATCGTTGAGCAGGCGCACGAACAGGTCGACTTCGGCATGCTCACCGCCGTCGACACTCACCTCGAAGGAACGGATCTCGACGATCACCTGGTAGTCGATCGCCAGGCCCTCGCCCGGCTTGCCGACGCCGGCAAAGCTGCCCGAGCGCTGGAACGTCTCGGCCAGCCGCGCCTGCACAATCAGCGGCAGGCGGTCGGCCCACTGCGCCCCCTTCAGATACTGGATCGAGCGGTCGGAGGGCTTGATGACGATGTTCTGGCTGTCCAGCGCCTTGAGCGCCGAGGGCTGGGCGATCAGGATTTGCTTGCGGCTGTGACCATGCGCGTCGACCGAAGGCGCCGACAGCTCAAACGTGTCGAGCGGCGCAGGCTTGCCGCCCAGTACCGCGCAGCCGGCAAGCGATAGCGCAAGCAGCGCCGCAGCCGGTGTCAATCCAACCGTTCTCACCCACACCGACTTCACGCGCGATCCCCGTTGTCCCCGGATCGTAAGATCAACCCGCATCCGCAGATCATGTTCTTGGGGCGCGCCGACGCCGAAGTCAACGCCGCGCCCTGCCATCGAATTGCCGAACCTCGCCGTCGCCACCCGAAAGAATGCGCTGCGGGTTGCGGCTGAGATCGGTGACCGCCTCCTCGATCCGGCTGATCGAGCGGCGGCTGTCCTGCACCAGCGCCTCGACATTCGACAGGCCCTGGCCCGAGAAGCGCGCCAGATTGTCGGTGATGACGCCAAGCCGCGCATTGAGCGTATCGGCAACCTGCTTGAACGACTTCAGCGTATCCCTGGCATCGGCCATCACGCCATCGGCCTGCCCCGATCCAAGCAAGGTATCGACCTTGGCGAGGATACCGTCGACGCGCACCGAGGCATCGTTGAGCCGCTGCGCCAGCTGTTTGGCGTCCTTGATCGTCTGGTCGATGTCGTCGGCGCGGTTGGCGAATTTTTCGGTCACCACGGCGATGTCGGCGGCGGCCTTGTTGGCGTTTTCGCTGGCCTTCTGGATATTGGCCAGAGCGGCACGCACCTGCGCCGGATCGACACCGTCGAGCACGCCATCGACCTTGGCCAGCGTTCCCTGCGTCTGCTTGGCGAAATCATTGACAGACCCGACCGCAGTGTCGACATTCTTGATCACGCCGTCGAGCTGCTGCGATGTCTCCTTGAGGTTCGCGGTCACCGTGTCAACATTGGCCACGATGCTCTTGATCTTGTCCTTGTCGACGGCATTGAGAATCCCTTCAGCCGCCTTCAGCGTGCCGTCGAGCTTCCCGGAAACACCCTTCAGTTCATCGGACAGAGCACTGACGCTGGACAGAAACTTGTCGATGCCGTCGGAATTCTTGGCCAGCGCATCGGAGAATGTCTGCGCGTTCTGCACGGTCTGCGTCAGCGGTCCGCGAACGTCCTTGGTGAAGCCTTCGAGTTCCGAAAGCACCTTGTCGGCGCGGGTGAAGATGTTCTGCGCCGTCTGCAGCAGGTTGGTCACGGCTGAGGGATTGGCGACGATCTCTGCCACCTTGCCTTCCTTCTCGGCCTGGTCGAGGAGTTTCACTTCCTTGGGGTCGGCGCCCTTGAGTTCGATGTTGGCCTGGCCGGTGAGGCCGGCAAGGCCGATGTCGGCCTGCGTCGACTTGGTGATCGGCGTCAGCCGGTCGATCTCGGTGTCGGCGATGGCGACGGTCGGATTGTCGACGTCGATATAGACGCGCTTGACGTCACCGACCTTGACGCCGTTGAACAGCACGAAGCTGCCGCGGCCAAGGCCGGAAGCCGAACCAGGGATACGCACGCGCAGCAGCGTCGTCTCGCCCCTGTCGCCGATCGCCGCCGTCCAATAGACGAAGCCGAACGCCGCCAGGATCGCAACCAGCGTGAAGATGCCGACAATGACGTAGTTGGCTCTGGTTTCCATTGCTTCACTTATGGCTATGCACGCGCGGCAAGATCAAGTTGCCGGGCGCGTTTTCCGCGGAAATACGATTTTACCCACGGTTCTTCGCTCTTCAGCATGTCGTCGATGGTGCCTTCGACCAATACTTTCTTCTTGCCCAGCACCGCCACGTGGTCGCAAGCGGTAAACAGCGTGTCGAGGTCGTGGGTGACCATATAGACGGTCAGATCCATGGTGTCGCGCAGCTTGACGACCAGTTCGTCGAACTCAGCCGCGCTGATGGGATCGAGGCCGGACGTCGGTTCGTCGAGAAAGACGATGTCCGGGTCGAGCGCCAGGGCCCGCGCAAGTGCGGCGCGCTTGATCATGCCGCCGGAGAGTTCGGAAGGGAATTTCTGCGCCGCGTCGGGCGGCAGACCGACCAGCTCGATCTTGAGCAGCGCCAGCTCGTCCATCAGCTTCCTTGGCAGGTCGAGATATTCGCGCATCGGCACCTGCACGTTCTCCTGCACGGTCAGCGCCGAAAACAGCGCGCCATGCTGGAACAGCACGCCAAGGCGCATGTCGATGCGCAGGCGCTCTATATCGCTTGCCTTGTCGACGTCGACGCCAAACAGCTTGATCGTTCCCGACTGCTTGGGCATCAGCCCGAGAATGGTTCGCAAGAGGACGGACTTGCCGGCGCCCGAAGCGCCGACGAACCCCAGGATCTCGCCACGACTGATGTCGAGCGAAAGCTTGTCGAGGATCAGCTTGTCCTCGATGGCAACGGTGACGTCGCGCACCGAAAGGACGATCTCGTTCTCGTCCTTTTCCTCCATCTTGATGCCATTGCTCTTCGCCATCTTTTCAGAACTCGATCGCTGCGTAGAACATGGCGAAAAGCCCATCGAGGATGATGACGACGAAGATCGACTTCACCACCGAGGCGGTTACGTGCTGACCGAGCGATTCGGCGCTGCCGCCGACCTTCATGCCTTCGACGGAAGCGATCGTGCCGATGATCATGGCCATGAACGGCGCCTTGATCAGGCCGGCGAAAATCGTGCTGAGATCGATGGCGACACGCAAGCGGTCGATGAACGCGGCAGGTGGGATATCGGAGTAGAGCCAGGCCGCGACGATGCCGCCGCCGAGTGCGGCGAAATTGGCGATGATCGTCAGGCACGGCAAGGCAATCACCAGCGCGACCAGGCGCGGAAAAACCAGGACGCCGATCGGATTGAGACCGATGACCTTCAGCGCGTCGACCTCCTCGCGCATCTTCATCGAGCCGATCTCGGCGGTGATCGCGCTGCCGGAGCGGCCGGCGATCATGATTGCCGTCATCAGCACGCCGAGTTCGCGCAGGATCAGCACGCCGACGAGGTCGACGACGAAGATATCGGCGCCGAAATAGCTGAGCTGGTATGCGCCTTGCTGGGCGACGATGGCGCCGACGATCGCCGACATCAGCACCACCACCGGAATGGCGCCGACGCCCATGCGGTCGATCTGGTTGAAGATTGCCGCCGGGTTGACGGCATGACCACGGCCGAGCTTCATCTGCGCGCCGCGGATGGTGGCGCCCAGAATATTCATCGAGGCGAGGAAATCGTCGCGCATCTCGTAGACGCGCCGGCCAACCGCCTCCAGCGCCCGGATAATGATGTTTGGCGGCCGCGCCGGGCCGGATTCGGGCTCGCGCCGGACAGCCTCGCCGACGGCGTCGAGCAGGATGGACGCGATCTCGCTTTGGCCTTGCAGCCGGACCTCGACGTTCTTCTTCTCGAAGGCGCTGACCAGCCGGTCGATCAGCCAGGCGCCGGCGGTATCGATCTTTTCGATTTTCGAAAGATCCAGCGCCAAAATCTTGAAACCGCTTCGTTTCTCGATTTTGCGCATGTCGGCGTCGATCAGCGCCACCGTCCGTGTCGTCCAGATTCCGGAAAACGCGCAGCCGAGCACGCCGCCTTCCTCGCGGACCGCCACGCGTGGTTGGTGGTCAGCCTCCGAGGCGGTCGTGCCGCTTGCGTCGCGCTTGCCGATGGTCAACATGGCGTCCTGTTTAGCCTGATGGGTCCGACCTTGTCGATTTGCCGACACCCCTTCTCGCATAGCCGGAGCAGAAAAATATGGCGCGTGTCATTTCGGTTGAGGCCGAACGTTTTCCGATCGCCGGCACCTTCACCATTTCGCGCGGCTCCAAGACCGAGGCCGAGGTCATCACCTGCACGATCAGCCAGGATGCTCATCGCGGTCGCGGTGAATGCGTTCCCTACAAGCGCTATGGCGAGACCATGGACGGCGTGCATGGCGCGATCGAGGCCATGCGTGAGCGGATCGCCGGCGGTATCGACCGCACCGCTTTGCTCGACGCAATGCCGGCGGGAGCCGCGCGCAACGCCGTCGACTGCGCGCTGTGGGATCTTGAAGCCAAGATCAGCGGCAAGCCGGTGGCAAGCGCGATCTGGCCGGCTCCGCTGCGTCCGCTGGAAACCGCCTACACGCTGTCGCTTGGCGAACCCGAGTCGATGGCGGCGCAGGCCCGCGCCAACGCCGGCCGCCCGCTGCTGAAGGTCAAGATCGGCGGCGACAACGACATCGCCCGCATCCAGGCGGTGAGACAGGCCGCGCCTCAGAGCCGAATCATCCTTGATGCCAACGAGGGCTGGACCGACGACAACATCGTGGCAAACCTCGTTTTTGCCGCGGAGCAAGGCATTGCCCTCGTCGAACAGCCCCTGCCCGCCGGCCGGGACGAAATCCTGCGCCACATCGCGCATCCGCTGCCGATCTGCGCCGACGAAAGCGTGCATGAGGCGAAGAACCTGGAAACGCTGGTCGGTCTCTACGATGCCGTCAACATCAAGCTCGACAAGTCCGGCGGGCTGACGGCGGCGCTCATGCTGCGCGATCGCGCCCGGGAACTCGGTTTCGGCATCATGGTCGGCTGCATGGTCGGCACATCGCTGGCGATGGCGCCGGCGGTGCTACTCGCCCAGGACGCCGATTTCGTCGACCTTGACGGTCCGCTGCTACTTGCCCGCGACCGTGTGCCGGGTCTCGTCTACCAGGGTTCGCTCGTCTCCCCTCCGGACCGGGCGCTTTGGGGCTGAGCGCGCGGCGAGCCCGATCAGCACGAGGCCGACGATCGCGATCGGGATCATCACCAGGAAACCATCGACGCCGAGACGGTCATAGAGCGGGCCGGAAGCCAGTGTAACGGCGGCCATGAAGAAGCCGTTGAAGAAATAGGCGATGCCTTGCGCGGCGCCCGTGCGCTCTTCGGAGACGGTCTCGGCGATCATTCTTTGCAGGCCGATGAGCACCATCGCGACAGACACCGAATGCAGCGACTGCACGGCGAAGAAACCGGCGACACCCAGGCCGAGCGGCCATACCAGTGGGAAGATGATCCAGCGCACGATAGAGCCGATGCCGGCGATCACCATCACCTTGACGACCGACACGGAGGCAAAAATACGATTGAAAAACACAAACATGCAGACTTCGGACACGACGCCCCAGGCCCACAGCAGGCCGACGACGGAATCGCTGATGCCGATCGATTTCCAATAGATGGAAACGAAGCCGTAGAGGAAGGCGTGGCTGGCGGTGATGATGCCGACGCCAAAGGTGAAGTAGAGGAAATAGGCATTGAACAGGCTCGGCGCCGCATGCTGGATTTCCGTCGCCGACAGCGGCGAGGCCTTGCGCGGCCGCCCCATGCGCGGCGCCAGCAGGCCTGCGACGAGCGCCGCGCCAAGGGCAAGGAATATGATCACCGGAACGGCCTGGGGACCGGTGGCCGCCAGGATGAAGCCGCCCGCGACATTGGCGCAGAGATAGCAGATCGAACCCCATTTTCGCATGCTTGCGTAGTTTGAGCCGAAACGGCGCACGCCCGAAAGCGCCAGCGAATCGGCGATCGGCGAATGCGGCGTCCAGACAATGGTCAGCGCCAGCGATACCGCCAGCACCATCGCGTAGGTCGGCGTGAGAAAATAACCCGCCGAGAGCAAAAGGGAGGCTGCCACCAGCGCGACATAGACATTGGCGCGGTCCCTCGCCCGATCGGCGAGCGTCGTCAGCAGCGGCGTCGTCACCACGCGCAGGAACATCGGCGCCGCCAGGATGACGGCGATCTGCTCGGCGTGAAACCCCTTGGCCTGCAGCCAGAGCGGGAAATAGGGCAGATGCGTGCCGAGCGATATGAACAGCGTGCCGAAGATCAGGCTCATGCGCAGTTCGAAATGGCGCGGCTTGACGAGTTGTTCTGGCGAAAGCGGCGGCAGGGACATGAATCGATCCAATTACGCCGCGTACGATCGGCCGGCGACGTAGATCGATCCCTTAACATGGCGGAAAACCAGACGAAACCGGCTGGACTAACCGATTAACGCTTAAAGTCGTCGCGCGTCAGGCCGCCTGCCCGACCCGATCTTCGATAAGCATCGGAATGAAGGGCTCGTCAGGCGCTTCGGGCAGGACTTGCGCCCAGGTCAGGATTTCCATCCGGCCATCGAAGTGCTCGACCACGGCCGTGCAGCTTTCCACCCAGTCGCCGGTGTTGATGTACTGGACATCGCCGAAATTCTCGATGGCGGCATGGTGGATATGGCCGCAGATGATGCCGTCGACATGCGAGCGGCGCGCTTCTTCCGCAAGCATGGTCTGGAACGAGCCGATGAAGTTCACTGCTTTCTTGACGTTGACCTTGGCCCAGGACGAGAACGACCAGTAAGGCAGGCCGAGCAATTGGCGCAGCCGCGTCACCACGCGGTTGACGATCATCGCGGCGTCATAGGCGTGGTCGCCGAGATAGGCGAGCCAGCGCGCGTTGTGCACCACCGTGTCGAACTGGTCGCCATGGATGACGAGCAGGCGCTTGCCGTCGGCTGTTTCATGGATGGCGCGGTCGGCAACGACGATGCCGCCGAAATGCACGCCCTGGAACTGGCGGGCGAATTCGTCGTGGTTGCCGGCGATATAGGTGATCGAGGCGCCCTTGCGTGCCTTGCGCAGCAATTTCTGCACGACGTCATTGTGGCTTTGCGGCCAGTGCCAGCTCCGCCGCAGCCGCCAGCCATCGACGATGTCACCGACCAGATAGATGATGTCGGCGTCGTGATAGCGCAGGAAATCGATCAGGAAGTCGGCCTTCGCCGCCTTCGAGCCGAGATGGACGTCGGAAATGAACATGCTGCGGAAAGTGCGGGGCTCTTGGCCTGACATCGCGATTTCACCCTTGCTTTCGAGCAGCCTATGCCCCGATTCATGCAACAACCGTATGACGGTTGCGATTGGTCCAGCCTAAGGACTAGCTTGCCGGGCAAATCACAGGAGAAATCGTCATGGATCTCGGTATCCGCGGGAAGAAGGCCATCGTCTGCGCTTCGAGCAAGGGACTTGGAAAAGGCTGCGCCATGGCGCTGGCCGAGGCCGGTTGCGACATCGTCGTCAACGGCCGCAATGCCGAACTGGTGGCGAAAACCGCTGCCGAGCTGCGCCAGCGTTACGGCGTGACGGTGACGGAAGTCGTCGGCGACGTTTCGAAGCCGGAAGTGCAGAAGGCGCTGCTCGCCGCCTGTCCCGAACCGGATATCCTGGTCAACAACAATGGCGGTCCGCCGCTGCGCGATTTCCGCGAACTCGATCGCGCAAAAATCCTCGAAGGCGTCACCCAGAACATGGTGACGCCGATCGAACTGGTGCAGGCCGTGCTCGACGGCATGGCCAAGCGCGGTTTCGGCCGCATCGTCAACATCACCTCGCTGTCGGTTTATGTCCCCATCCCCGGCCTCGACCTGTCGTCGGGCGCGCGCGCCGGCCTGACCTCGTTCCTCGCCGGCGTGGCGCGAACAGTGGTCGACCGCAACGTCACCATCAACAGTCTTCTGCCGGGCAAACTCGACACCGACCGGCTGCGCGGCTCGCATGAGGCCGGCACCGTCGAGGACCCGGCTGCTGCCGCGGCGCGCAAGACCCGCATCAGCGCCGATGTGCCGGCAAAGCGCCTCGGCACGCCGGAGGAGTTCGGCCAGATCTGCGCCTTCCTCTGCTCGGTCCATGCCGGCTATCTGACCGGGCAGAACATACCGGTCGACGGCGGTCTCTATGTCAGCGCCTTCTGATCGAAAGGTCGGTGAAACGGCAGGACTCATCTGGCATGAAACAGCCGTAAGCATCTGACATTTCGTGATTTTTGACGCGCCGGCACTTAAAGCTGTCGGCGCGTCAATTAGCGTCGCGAAAAACCTCTACCGCATGCTAAAAGGTCTCTCGAAGCAGGTTTCGAGGGAGCGGCCGCATGGAAGGCGAGAACAAGAAAACGGCACGTTCGGACCTCGACGAAGCCGCCCTTTACTTCCACAAGCACCCGACGCCGGGAAAGCTCGAGATCCAGGCGACCAAGCCGCTCGGCAACCAGCGCGACCTGGCGCTCGCCTACTCGCCCGGCGTGGCGGCTCCCTGCCTCGAGATCCGCGACAATCCGGCAACCGCTGCCGACTACACCGCGCGCGCCAACCTCGTCGGCGTCGTCTCCAACGGCTCGGCTGTGCTCGGCCTTGGCAATATCGGCCCGCTGGCCTCCAAACCGGTCATGGAAGGCAAGGCGGTCCTGTTCAAGAAGTTCGCCGGGATCGATGTTTTCGACATCGAGATCGACGCCCCCGAGATCGAGCGCATGGTGGAGACCGTCGCCGCTCTCGAACCCACTTTCGGCGGCATCAACCTTGAGGACATCAAGGCGCCGGAGTGTTTTGAGGTCGAGGAGCGGCTGAAGGCTCGCATGAGCATACCGGTCTTCCACGACGACCAGCACGGCACCGCCATCATCGTCGCCGCCGCCGTACTCAACGGACTGGAATTCGCCGGCAAGACCATTTCGGACATCAAGGTCGTCACCTCCGGCGCCGGCGCGGCCGCCCTTGCCTGCCTCAACCTCCTGGTCTCGCTCGGCGTGCGTATCGAAAACATCTGGGTCACCGACCGTTTCGGCGTCGCCTACAAAGGCCGCACCGAAGAGATGGATCGCTGGAAAGACCCTTATGTGAAGGACACCGAGGCGCGCACGCTGGCCGATGTCATCCCGGGCGCCGACGTTTTCCTCGGCCTCTCGGCGGCGGGCGTGCTGAAGCCGGAACTGCTGCAGCACATGGCGCCGAAGCCGCTGATCCTGGCGCTGGCCAACCCCAATCCCGAGATCATGCCGGAAGTGGCGCGCGCGGCGCGCCCTGATGCCATGATCTGCACGGGCCGGTCGGATTTCCCCAATCAGGTCAACAACGTCCTGTGCTTCCCCTACATCTTCCGGGGCGCGCTTGATTGCGGCGCCAGCGCCATCAACGAAGAGATGAAGATGGCCGCCGTGCGGGCCATCGCCGCCCTTGCCCGCGAAGAGCCTTCGGACGTCGCCGCACGCGCCTATTCGGGCGAGACGCCAATCTTCGGACCCGAATTCCTGATCCCCTCGCCCTTCGATCCCAGGCTCATCCTGCGCATCGCGCCGGCCGTCGCCAAGGCGGCCTGCGACACCGGTGTAGCGACACGGCCGATCACCGATTTCGCCGCCTATATCGACAAGCTCAACCGTTTCGTCTTCCGCTCCGGCCTGGTGATGAAGCCGGTGTTCTCGTCCGCCAAGGCATCGAGCGCCAAGCGCGTCATCTATGCCGACGGCGAGGATGAGCGCGTGCTACGCGCCGCCCAAGTGGTGCTCGAGGAAGGCATCGCCGAGCCGATCCTGATCGGCCGCCCGCACGTCATCGAGGTCAGGCTGAAGCGCTATGGCCTGCGCATCAAGCCGGGCGTCGATTTCGGCCTGATCAACCCGGAGGACGATCCGCGCTACCGCCACTATGTCGACCTTTTGATCGAACTCGCCGGCCGGCGCGGCGTGACGACGGAAGCGGCGCGCACCATGGTGCGCACCGACAACACGGTGATCGCGGCGCTTGCCCTGAAGCGCGGCGACGCCGATGCCATGGTCTGCGGCCTCGAAGGCCGCTTTGAGCGGCACCTGCGCAACGTGACCCTCATCATTGGCCCTCGCGCGGGCATCAAGGACTATGACCTGTCGACGCTGTCCATGCTGATTTCGCAGCGTGGCATCATCTTCCTCACCGACACGCACGTCTCCGTCGACCCGACGGCCGAGGAGATCGCCGAGATGACCGTGCTGGCGGCCGAGGAAATCCAGCGCTTCGGCATCGAGCCCAAGGCGGCCCTTCTGTCGCATTCGGATTTCGGTTCGCGCGATTCGCCAAGCGCGCTGAAGATGCGCCAGGCGGCGGCGATCCTGGCACGCATCGCGCCGGAGCTGCAGTGCGACGGCGAAATGCATGCCGATTCCGCTTTGTCGGAGCATCTGCGCCAACGCGTCTACCCGCATTCGCGCCTGAAGGGCGAAGCCAATCTGCTGGTGTTCCCGAACCTCGATTCGGCCAACATCACGCTGACGGCCCTGCGCGCCATGATGGATGCGCTGCATGTCGGGCCGATCCTGCTCGGCACGGACAAGCCGGCGCACATACTGACGCCCTCGGTCACGTCGCGCGGTGTGGTCAACATGACGGCGCTCGCCGTGGTCGAGGCCGCGCACAAGGCGCAGGCGATCGCCAATCTGGACTAGGCGAAGCCGGCCTCAGCGGCTCGGCTTGGTCTTTCGGGCAGCACCCTCATATGCCGCAGCACCTCGTTGCAAACCAGGTGTTGCGAACCGGCAACTTGCGATTGCGGAAATTCGGCGTTGGCCGGAAGCGGATTTCGCGGGGGAAGCCGACCTGCTATGGTTGCGCATCTGATTTGACGGCGAGGACGTCATGAAGAGCCTGTTGCTCGCATCCGCATTGCTGTCGCTGGTCGGCGGACAAGCTCTGGCCGCGGACGCCATCAGTGTCGAGCCCACAACCGCCCATGATTGGTCCGGCGTCTATGTCGGCGGGCAAATTGGCTACGGTTTCGGCAGGACCGACGCGACTTACAATTTGCCGAACACCCCGACAATCCGAGGTTCGCAGGACTACGATACCGATGGTTTCCTGGGCGGCGTGCAGATTGGCTACAACTACCAGATCAATTCCGCCGTTCTCGGCGTCGAAGCCGATTTTTCCGGAGCTGACATCAAGGGACACTCCGACGAGATCCACGTCGGTGCAGGCGACACCTACGACACCAAGGTGGACTGGTTCGGAACGCTGCGCGCCAGGGCGGGCTATGCATTCGATCGTACCCTGATCTACGGCACCGGTGGCCTCGCTTACGGAAGCGTCGAAAACCGGTATCTCGACGGTCCCCTGGACAGCTTTTCCGAGAAGAACACCAAGGTCGGCTGGACCGTTGGCGCCGGACTCGAGCAAGCGATCACGGACCATTGGTCGGCAAAGTTCGAATACCAGTATGTCGATCTGCGGGACCAGACCATCGACTATGCCCCGAACTCCAACACCACGTTCGACAACACGTTCAACGCGGTCAAGATCGGCATGAACTACAAGTTCTGACGATCGGCTGCGGCAGGCCGGTCCTGATCCACTGTCGCTGGACGATCGAACCCTGCGCGTTGCCACGATTTGAGGCATCAATCCGATGGTGGCGGCTTTCCGGCCAACCACCGGACCGCATCCGAAATAGACGATTAACCGCGAACGGGGTAGCTTGGCGACCACAGGTAAGCGGGATTTGAGGCGAATGACAAGCGGAGGGTTGAAGCGGGCGCATGCTGCCATGCTGCTTGGCTTGCTGCTGTCCGGCGCCACCATCACCGAGCCACAGGCAGCCTCGCGGGTTTGTCGTCAGTTGGAGGCCGATCTTGCCGCCGCTTCGCGCGGCGGTGGCGGTGGCCCGGCAATAATCCGGAGATACGATGCCGCGATCGACCGGCAGCGCGAACAGATCGAGAAGGCCCGCGACCAAGCAAGCGGGGCCGGTTGCGGGTTTTCGCTGTTCTCCCGCAACATCAATCGATGCGCCGGGCTCAACGCCACCATCGACCGCATGAACGCCAATCTCGACAGTCTGCAGGCCAAGCGTGCCCGGCTCGCCGACGGCGGCTCGCGTCACGACCGTGGCCGCATCCTGGCCGCGCTCGACGCCAATGGCTGCCGCGACGACACAGTCGCGCCACGCCACGCGCCGCTGCAGGAAGCCGACCGTGGAGAAGACGGCAACGCCAACCTGTTCGACCAGCTTTTCGGCGGCGGTGGCCAGCAGAGCGACACGCTCGATCAGCCAGAGGATTCCGGCGAGGAGCGCAATGTCCGTCGCGTCCTGAACCTGCCCGGCATTCCGGACTTTCCAGATACCGGCGGCGAGTTCCACACCACCTGCGTGCGCACCTGCGACGGCTATTTTTTCCCGATGTCGAACGCTGCGTCGGTCGGCGATTTCGAGCGCGACCAGAAGAATTGCGAATCGAGCTGCCCCGGCACCGAAATGCAGGTCTTCTATTCGCGCGGCATGGACGACGATTCCGCCTCGATGACGTCATCCGTCACTGGCAGGCCTTACAGCGAATTGCCGACCGCCTATCTCTACAAGCAGTCCAACAAGTCGCAGCCGCCGGCTTGCGGCTGCAACGCCGCGCAGAATTTCCAGATCATTGGCGGCAACCCGCCGCCCCCGCAGCAGTCCCAGCCGGAAACGGACGCGGCACCGTTCGTTCCAATGCCGGCCTCCAAGCCCGATCCGGGCGCCGACCCTGAGACGCTGGCCAACAGGGAGGGCGGGCTCGACCGCGAAGCCATCAAGCGGCTTTCCGCCAAGCCGGTGACGTCGCCGGTGTCCGCTTTGCCGCCGGAGCAGCGCAAGGTCAGGGTCGTCGGGCCAACGTTCCTTCCCGACCCATCAGCGGCAATAAATCTGCAAGCTCCGGCCCCGAAGGCAGTCCAGTAAGGGCAAGCCTCAGCGGCATGAACAGCCCCTTGCCCTTGCGCCCGGTTGCTTCCCTGATCTTGCCGGTCCAATCCTTCCAGACCGTACCGTTCCAGGGCTCTTCAGGCAGGATATCGAAGGCCTGATTAAGAAAATCGCGGTCGTCGGCCGAAAATTCGGACCGCTCCTGCGGTCCCTCGCGCAGGATGCGCCACCAGCCCGCAGCATCGGCAAGCCTATCGAGATTGCCGCGCACCGCCAGCCAGAACGGCTCCGCCTGTTCGCCGGAGATGCCAAGCACCATCAGCCTGTCCCGCGCCTCGTCGAACGGCATATGGTGCAGCAGCACACGGTTGAGCACGAACAATTCGTCAGGATCGAACTTGGCCGATGATTTCGAGGTCGCGGCCGGGTCGAAATGGCCGGCAAGTTCGGTTAGATCATGCGCGGCCGCGACATTCTCCGAGGTGCCGACCAACACCGCGAGCGACGCGACGGCCATCGGCTCGATGCCGTCCCCGCGCAGGCTTTCGATGGAAAGCGCCCCGGTGCGCTTCGACAGCCCCTCGCCCGAGACGGTGGTCAAGAGATTGTGGTGGCCGAAGACAGGCGGCTCGGCGCCCAGCGCCTTGAACAGGGCGATCTGCACGCCGGTATTGGTGACATGGTCGTCACCCCTGATGACATGGCTGACGCCCATCTCGATGTCGTCGACGACGGAGGGCAGCGTGTAGAGATAGGTGCCGTCCTCGCGCACCAGCACCGGGTCGGACAGCGAGGCCAGATCGACCGTTTCCTCGCCGCGCACCAGATCGTTCCAATGCACCTCGGTGCGCTCCGGCTGTAGCGGATCGCCCGAGAAATTGGGCAGCAGGAAGCGCCAGTGCGGCCGGCGCCCGTCAGACTGGTATTCGGCCACCTGCTCTCGCGTCAGCGCCAAGGCCTCGCGGCCATAGACCGGCGGCAGGCCGCGCGTGCGGCGCACTTTTCGCCGGAGATCGAGTTCTTCCGGCGTTTCGTAGCACGCGTAGAGAACGCCCGCCGCCTTCAACCGCTCGACTGCCGCGTCATAGACCTCGAAGCGTCGCGACTGATATTCGGTGGCATCAGGGAAAATACCCAGCCAATGTAGGTCATAGAGGATGGCGTCGGCGAATTCCTGCTTCGATCGGGCGATATCGGTGTCGTCGAAGCGCTGAATGAAGCGGCCCTTGGTGTTCAGGGCGAACAACCAGTTGAACAGAGCGGTGCGCGCATTGCCGATATGGATGCGGCCGGTCGGTGACGGGGCGAAACGAACGGTAACTGTCATGAAAGGGGCGTACCGGATGCATTTGTGATTGACAAGACGCGCCCCCGCGCCGGTCGGCACACATAGAACATGACGCGGGCAATGAAAAGACTAAGGGCCATGCGGCACGCGTGGCCAGTGTTCGATGAGATCATCGAAGGCGATCAGCGGCCGAAGTCGTCGGAACTGAGGCGGGTCCAGCGGTCGCCCATCAACCCGCCGATGAAGATGTCGCCGGAACGCACCGCTTGCGCAACCTCGGGAATGCGCGAGCGTACCATCGTTCCGCCGGCATAGCGGAAGAAAACATTCTTGTAGCTGAAGAGTTGCGGCATGAACCTGGTCTGCGTCTGCCCGATAATGCCTGCGCAGCCCATATTCCACGCGTCCGCGACCAGACTATCGAGGGTCGCGCCCCAGTGCGATCCGGAGGCCTGGATTTGCAACAGGTTCGCCATGCCGCCGGCTTGACCGTAGAAAGCGTAGCAACCGAGCATTTTACCGGCTTCGTCGTAGGTCCCACTGAAATGAAGCGGGCCGTCGGCCCGCTTCTCGGCCGCCAGCGCGAGCAGCCGTGGCAGTTCGCCATCCTGCCAACGCGGCCGAAGCGCGTAATCGGACACAAGGGTCGGCAACCGCTCCGCAAATTGCGCGGCATCCATCGGCTCGCGATGGACCCGGTGTGACGATGAATGCTGGACGGACGGCTCGAATCTTTTTCTCGTAAAAGGGTCGAATGCCCTGGCGCAAGGATCGAATACGAAGCGAGACACGCCCGGCCATTTGCCGCGCACCACGGCGGAGGCCACCGCGGCCGGGCGGAAAATGCGGGTCCATCCCAGACAATGCACCGGCAGGAGCTGGTATTTCAACGGACGCGCGAAGGCCAGGGATACCCGGTTGGCCGAATCGGTCAGATGCAGATCGAATTCGCCTTGATGCACGGCACGCAGCAATTGCGGTCCGGCCGATCCGTGATCGGTGCCGGTGTCGGCCATGAGCGGACCGATGATCGCCGCATTCAATGCCGTTCCGTTGAGCTCGTAGCGGGCTTTCAGGACACCGAGGAAGCCACCCAGATCGCCCTGCGGGTTGATCTGGACAAGCGCGTTGCTCTCACCAGGCTGGCCGGCAGGATCAAGATAGATCTTCTTCATATACTCGGCCGTCTCCGCGATCGCGCGATCGCGGAGATGACGCCGACGCCGGCGAAACTTCGTCAGGAAGAGTGCGGCGACGCGCTCGAGATCTTCGGCAACTAGCGGCCGAACCGAGCCGTGGTGGGTCGCCAGCACCGACGGCGCGGCCACCTTTTCCACACCGGTATCTTCGGAAGCAAGATGCATCGTGAAGCCGAAATCCTGCGCTGACCAATCTGATCCCAGAGCACGGGCTTACGCCCCCTGGGTTGCTTTTGAGTAAATATGCAGCAACCAGTGGTAGAAAAGACGTGTTGTGCCCTGGCATTATAAACTACGTCTAAACTGCCGGGATGCCGCAAGATGCCGCGTAGGTCACTCTGGCTGACAGCGCCTGATGGAGTTGGCCTCCGGCCGAAGCCGGAGGCCAACTCAGTTCAGACGACCAGTCCCTTGGTCAGCTCGAGCGCCTGGCGCTCGAACAGGCGGCGGTAGATGCCGCCCTTCAGCCTGATCAGCTCGTCATGCGAGCCTTCCTCGACGATGTTGCCGCTGTCGAAGACAAGCAGCCGGTCGAGCGCCCGCACCGTCGACAGCCGATGTGCGATGACCAGCGTGGTGCGGCCGACCATCAGCCGTTCCATCGCCTGCTGGATCAACACTTCCGATTCCGAATCGAGGCTCGACGTCGCCTCGTCCAGGATCAGGATGCGCGCATCGGCCAGGAAAGCACGCGCGATCGCCACGCGCTGACGCTCGCCGCCCGACAATTTAACGCCGCGTTCGCCGACCAGCGTGCCGTAGCCTTTCGGCAGGCTGGTGATGAAGTCATGCGCACTCGCAAGCATGGCGGCATGCTCGATCTCCTCCTGCGTTGCGCTTGGCCTGGCATAGGCGATGTTCTCGGCCAGCGAGCGATGGAACAGGATCGGCTCCTGCTGGACGATGGCGATCTGCCCGCGCAGCGATGCTTGCGCCACCTGCGAAATATCCTGGCCGTCGATCAGGATCTTGCCCGCATTCACGTCATAGAGCCGCTGGATGAGCTTGACGAAGGTCGTCTTGCCCGAACCGGAGTGACCGACGAGCCCGACCCGCTCACCCGGCGCGATATCGACCGAAAAGTCTCGATAGAGCGGCGACCGGTGATTGCCGTAGTGGAAGGTGACGTTGTCGAAGCTGATGGCCCCTTGCGTGATCCGGATCGGCCTGGCGCCGTGCCGGTCCTCGATGCCGAGCGGTTCGGACTGGAAATCGACCAGTTCCTCCATGTCGTTGATCGACCGCTGCAGATTGCGGATATGCGTGCCGATATCGCGCAAATAACCTTGCAGCACGAAGAACGAGGTGAGCACGAAGGCGACGTCGCCGGCGCTCGCCTGCCCCCACGACCACAGCAGCAGCGACAGGCCGATCACGGCCGCGCGCATGACCAGCAGCAGCGCCCCTTGCGTGGTGCCGTTGATGGTGCCGCGCACCCAGGTGCGCCGCGTGCGCGCCCGCCATTTGGCGACCACCTTGGCGAGGCGGCGCTCTTCGCGCTCCTCGGCGCCAAAGCCCTTGACCACAGCGTTGCAGCTCACCGCGTCGGCGAGCGAACCGCCGAGGCGCGTGTCCCAGGTGTTGGCGAGCCTTGCCGCCGGCGCGACATAGCCAAGCGACAGCATCGCCGTCACCATGATGAACAGCACCGAGCCCACGGCAACGACCACACCCATCAGCGGCCAGAACCAGCCAAGCAGCAGTGTCGAGCCGACGAGCATGACGACGGACGGCAGCAGCGCGATCAGGATGGTGTCGTTGAGCAGGTCGAGCGCCCACATGCCGCGCGTCACCTTGCGCACGGTCGATCCAGCAAAGCTGTTGGCGTGCCAGTCGGTGGAAAAGCGCTGGACGCGATGGAAGGCATCGGCGGCGATGTCGGCCATCATCTTCAGCGTCAGTTCGACAATGCCCATGAACGCCAGGTTGCGCAGCACGACGCCGGTCAAGGCGAGCGCCATCAAAATAGAAAACGCCGTCATCGCGGCATTCCAGGCAATGGCGTCCGCGCCGGCGCTGCTGGCGACAGCATCGACCAGCCGGCCGGAATAGAGCGGCGTCAAGACGTCGGCCAGCGTCGACAGCAGGAAACCACCCATGATCAGCGAAAGCCGCCAGGGCTGGCGCCGCCAATGGGTGAGCGTGAAACCAAGAACGCTGCGAAAGGCGCTCGCGCGCAAATCGATCTTGAAACGAGCCATGATGTCATTCGGGCGCAAACGAGCCCGATCCCAGTAAGGTCGAAAATTGAAGAAGCCGCGCAAGGGGCAAATGATTGCCCAGAAGCGGAGTGGCATATCTTGGCGTCACGCCCGTAATCGGGCGGCGACCGGCATCGGCATAAGCCTGTGCTCAATCCGGCTACGATGCGAAGGATGGACCTTCGCCGAGCGCCGGATGAGACCTAGGCTTCGCGGCCTCGCATTACCATGTGAAATACTGCCATTCGGACCTCCCGCAAATGAATCGCGGAACGGTCCTTATAGAGACGCCCCGACGCATCGCCAAGACTGGCTCGCGCCAAAAGCCTATCTGGTCCAACCACTGCGGTTATTTTGCAACAACGGGCGAAACGCGCTTACCCGCGATCCCTGAAACGGTTGGTGATGGGGTAGCGGCGGTCGCGGCCGAAATTCTTCCGGGTGATCTTCACGCCGGGTGCGGCCTGCCGGCGCTTGTATTCGGCGATATAGAGCAGATGCTCGATGCGCGTCACCGTTGCCCGGTCATGGCCGCGCGCGACGATGTCGTCGACGCCCATCTCGTTTTCGACCAGGCATTCGAGGATATCGTCCAGCACCGGATAGGGAGGCAGCGAATCCTGGTCAGTCTGGTTCTCACGCAATTCCGCCGACGGCGCCTTGTCGATGATGTTCTTCGGGATTACTTCGCCCGAGGGCCCGAGCGCGCCCGGCGGCACGTGGCTGTTGCGCCAGCGCGACAGCGCGTAGACCTGCATCTTGTAGAGATCCTTGATCGGATTGAAGCCGCCATTCATGTCGCCATAGAGCGTGGCGTAGCCGACCGACATCTCACTCTTGTTGCCTGTCGTGACGACCATCGAGCCGAACTTGTTGGAGATCGCCATCAGGATGGTGCCGCGCGCGCGGCTCTGCAAATTTTCCTCGGTGATGCCTTCCTTGGTGCCCTCGAAGAGCTGCGTCAGCGCGTGCAGAAAACCTTCGACCGGTTCGAAGATCGGCACGATGTCATAGCGGCAGCCGAGCGCCCGGGCGCAATCCTCGGCATCCTTGAGCGAATCCTTCGACGTATAGCGGTAAGGCATCATCACCGCGCGCAGCCGCTCCTCGCCGAGCGCGTCGACGGCAAGGGCAGCGCAGATCGCCGAATCGATGCCGCCGGACAGGCCAAGCACCACATTCTTGAAGCCGTTCTTGTTGACGTAGTCGCGCAGGCCCAGCATGCAGGCGCGATAGTCGGCCTCTTCCCGCTCGGGAATCTTCGACATCGGCCCTTCCGAGCAGACCCAGCCGTCCTCCCCGCGCTTCCATGTGATGACGTCGACCGCTTCCTCGAACTGGCTCATCTGGAAAGCCAATGTCTTGTCGGCGCCGATGGCAAACGACGCGCCGTCGAAGATCAGCTCGTCCTGGCCGCCGAGCTGGTTGGCATAGGTGATCGGCAGCCCGCATTCGATCACCTGGCGGATGACCACCTGGTGACGGACATCGATCTTGGCGCGATAATAGGGCGAGCCGTTCGGCACCAGCAGGATTTCCGCCCCGCTTTCCGCCAGCGATTCGCAGATGCCGACATCGCCCCAGATGTCCTCACAAATCGGAATTCCGATGCGAACACCACGGAAATTGACCGGGCCTTGGATCTCGAGCCCTGCCTGGAAGACGCGCTTCTCGTCGAACTCGCCATAGTTCGGCAGGTCGAGCTTGTAGCGTTCGGCCAAGATCTTGCCGCCATCGGCGACGATGATCGAATTGTGCGTGCCGCTCTTGCGCTTCAGCGGCGTGCCGATGATGACACCAGGGCCACCATCGGATGTATCGGCGGCAAACTCCTGCGCCGCCTTTTCGCAAGCCTTCAGGAAGGCCGGCTTCAGCACCAGATCTTCCGGGGGGTAACCGGCAAGGAAAAGCTCGGTATAGAGCACGAGATCGGCGCCCTGGCGCGCGGCATCCGCCCTCGCCTCGCGGGCTTTGGCGAGGTTGCCGGCGACATCGCCGACGGTCGGGTTGAGCTGGGCGATCGCGATACGCAGTATGTCGGGCTTCTTGGTCATGCCTGCTGACTTAGCGCGGCAAAATTCGCCCCGCAATGGCGTTCGCTTGGACCACCCCAGACCGATTGATATGGTCAATCGTGTCGATGCGAATGACAGTCGTCATTCGCATCGGACCGATCAGTCGTCGCCCATATATTCGCGCAACGACTGCGGCGAATGGTTCTCGCCGATCGACATCGCCAGGATGCGCGAAATGTGCCGGCGCGGCAGGCCGGTGTCGGCCACCCATCGGTTGATCTGGGCCTGGATCTTGTCGAGGTCCCTCTTCGAGGTCGGGCTTTCGGAGATGTCGAGGCCAGAATCGCGAAGGGCTAACGCCATGTCAGCCGAAATGACGAAAGCATCCCAGCCCAGCCAACGCAGGAAATACTGGCCGGTGTTGCCGCCCAGCCGGCTGCCATGCTTGCCGAGATAGGCCATCAGCCCGACTTGGTCGTCGGCAGGCCAGTTGGCGAGGAACTCGCCGAAGCCGCCATGCTCCTTGGAGACGCGTTCGACGAAGGCGGCGTTGTCGCGCACGGATCTGATTTTCTGCGGGTTGCGCACGATGCGCTGGTCGGAAGCCAGATCGTGCCAGAAATCGTCTGGCTGGAACAACAGCCGCTTCGGCTCGAAGCGCAGAAACGCTTCCTCGAAACCGGACCATTTCTGTTCGATGACGCGCCAGACAAAACCGGCGGCGAACACGCGCTCGGCCATGGTCGACAGAATGCGGTCGTCCGGGATGTCAGCCACCGCTGCATTGTCGGGCGCCGGCCCCAGCAGCGTTGAAAGCTCCGCTTCCCCACCCTTGCGTTTGGCTGCACGGGCGCGGATTTTGGCGAAATCTGGCATTTTTGCTTCCATCTCCATGCCGCGCTTTTGAAGGGACGGCATCTTCCTATATGGAGACGAGACTGCCAAGCCGACGCTTTGGTGTGGAGACGTCCATGAACAAGACAGTGCCCGAACTGGCCAATCGATGGCTGAGGCGAAACCCAGAGAATTTGAGCGAGCTCGAGAGGCGGGTGCTGCAAAGCACTGTCGACCGCAAACCCATATCACAGGACATCAACGACAATCTTAGCGGCCTTCAGGGCGCGGGCGATCGTATCGCCGATGCCATCGCGCGTGTCGGTGGTTCGTGGACGTTCATTCTGTCATTCATCGCCTTCCTGGTCCTGTGGATCGGTGCCAACTGGTGGCTGCTGGGGCAAGAGTCGTTCGACCCCTACCCCTTCATTTTCCTCAACCTGGTGCTGTCGATGATCGCTGCCCTGCAGGCGCCGGTGATCATGATGTCTCAGAATCGCCAGGCGGCGCGCGACCGCATCGACGCTGCCCATGACTACGAGGTCAACCTCAAGGCCGAAATCGAGATCATGGCGCTGCACGAAAAGCTGGACGAATTGCGCCACAGCCAGATCATCGGCATGCGCGACGAGATCGCGCAGATAGCCGAACAGCTGAAGCGGATCGAGGAACGGCTCGCTCCCGAGACCCAGCCCTCATGACCGAAGCGATCCATCATTTCATCGAACAATATGGGCTGCTTGCCGTCTTTCTCGGCTGCGTGGCCGAGGGGGAAAGTGCCGCCATCCTCGGCGGCTTCTTCGCCCACCAGCATATTTTCGTGCTGTGGCATGCCTTTGTCGCGGCCGCCCTCGGCGCTTTCCTCGGCGATACGGGCTTCTTCATGCTCGGTAGAAGTTTCGCCGATCATCGCTATGTCGTCAGGTTGCGCAGGCGGCCCGGCTTCCGCCGCGCCTATCGCCTGCTCAACACCCATCCCAACATCTTCGTGCTGTCGAACCGCTATGTCTACGGCATGCGCCTGGTCGGCGGCATCGCCGCCGGCCTGTCGACCATAGCAGCACCCCGCTTCGTCATCCTCAACGCCATCTCATCGGTGATCTGGGCGGTGCTGTTCAGCTCAATCGGCTATGTTTTCGGGCTGGGCGCCGAGCACTTCGTCGGCCAGGCGTTCCTGCGCCACGAAAGGCTGCTGATCGGGCTTGGCATCGGCCTGACGGTGGCGATCCTTGCCTGGCTCATCGCACGACACATCGCCAAGCGGGAGCGCGCCAAGGAGTTTTGACCCGTTAGTCTATACCGAGCGCCTGATCACCTCGATCGAGGATCAGAGGGATGATCAGGTCTTCCTCATCGGCAAGATGCCGGGTCAGCATGGCGATCAGCCGGCTGTTTTCGTCAGCATAGGCATCCGCCGCGAAGCGCTGTTTGTCCTCGCTCTCATGAAGCGTCTTGATGAAGGCATTGGCCGCCTCGGCATTGCGCTCCAATCCTTCATGGATGGTGTGGTGGTCTGTGTCGAGAATCTCGAAACCGCGCTTCAGCCGCGCCTCCGCTTTGGCGAAGACCGGAAAATAATGATGATCCTCGACATTGTGGTGACCGTCGAGATTACCGAGAAAATGGTTGAGGCGCGGCGCGAACCAGCGCGCAAAGTCAGGCGTCGTCAGCCTGCCCTCGCGATAATCGCCAATACCATTGGTCAGCATGCCGCCGAGTTCGCGGAACATGTCGTGCCGCTGCAGCCACATATTGGCGATACCGTGGATGTTGGCGTGGCCCTGCCATTCTTCACGCGGGTATTTTTCGACCAGCCAGCGCAAATCGTCCGGCAGGCCTTTGCGTTCGAGAAGCAGAAGATTTGTGGCTACGGACATGACGGTTTCCTTTAGTTACCGTCATATAAGAATGGCAACGCTAGATCGGTAGTCCGGTGATCCGCTCGATGAGCGCGATGCCCCAGACGCCGGCGACGATGACCACCGAAATCAGCACCGCCAGCGAACCGCAGTCCTTGGCCAACTGGATGTCGACATTGAACTCGCGGCTGAACGCATCACAGGCGGCCTCGATGCCGGTGTTCAGCACCTCGACCATGATCAGCAACAGCACCGCGCCGATCAGCAAGGCATAACCACGCCAGGAGACCGAAACGAACCACGCCGCCGGCAGGGCGAGCACCAGCAGCATCAGTTCCTGCTGGAAAGCCTTCTCACTGGCGGCCAGCTTGCGAAACGCCCGCACCGAATTGAAAAAAGCGTCGATCAGCCGCTGCATGCCCAAACCTCTTTCCGGATCACCGGCACGGGATAAAGCAACGGCCCGATCAAGGGAATAAGCCATCTCGTCCAAAATTCATTCAGCGACCGCGATCGAAGGCGTCGACTTTTCAAACTGCGGCAGCCCGTCAACGATCGAATAATAGTCGCCCTTGTCGCCAACGAAGATATGGCAGTCGCCCTTGAGGCCTGTCGGCTTGTCGAACGCTCCCGCCATCACCGAAATATAGTCTTGAGCCCTTGGCTTCCAGAAAAGCACAGACCCGCATGTCTTGCAGAAGCCGCGCCCGGCGAAAGCGGACGCCTCATACCAGGTGATGCTTTCCGTGCCTTCGATCACGATGTCGGCGTCGGCGACATTGGTCGCGGCATAGAAATGCCCGCTTTGCTTCCTGCATTGCGAGCAATGGCAGTAGACGACGCCGCGCAGCGCTCCCCTTGTCCGGAAGCGGACCGCTCCGCACAGGCATGATCCCTGGTGACTATCGCTCATTTCGGCACCCCTTGAAGAAACCTCGTCCAGCATCGTTGCCAGGATTCCAGCTTTGCGGTGGTTCCGCGCAAGCAAATGCGACATCGATTGGCGTGACAAAATTCGAAATTCAAGTCTCATTTCCATCAGCACAACACACGGATTTCGAAGTCAAAGCCGCCAAACCGGGTGTTATCGCGCTACGGTGGTACAAAAATTACGCTTATACAGCCACAGGTAGAGAAAAACCTGTGGAAGTCGTGCGAATTAAGGAAACTTTAGCGCCACCGCATTTATGGTCCCATCAAGCGAAGGTCGCGGGTGGGGACGCGCCTCTTCGCAAGATGTTCTGGACTATCGGGTCGCGCTCCCCAGGTCGGCGATCAATGGAACCCGCCAATTCCGCGCCGGGAGCTGAGGGGAAGAGTGGATCAGACATGCAGCCGGCAGTAGCCACAACCGAACGAAGCACCGACATCGCAGCCACGGTTGTCGCGACCATGCGCCAGCTTGGCGTCCTCGGCCTGCCGCGCAACTATGAGATCTTCTACGAGGCATTGAGCGGCACCAATCGCGAGCTCAGCCTGGCCGTCGTATCGCTGAGCAGCCGGCCGACGCAAGATGAGCTGGATCAGATCGGACGCGCCTTCTTTGCCCAGAACCATGGCCCCGGCATCGTCGAGCATGCCAGGGACGTCATTGCCAGGGAACTCGAGGAGGTCGCGGCGCTGTTGCGAAGCGAGCGCAGCCACATCGAGAAATACGGCAGGATTCTCGACGAGACATCAAACGGCCTGAGTGGCCGCAGCCTGCTCTCCCAGGATCTTCTGCAGAAAATCGCCAACGCCATGGCCGTTGCCACCAATTCGACGATCGATCACGGCAAGCAGATTGCTTCGACGCTCAGCGACAAGACGGCCGAGCTCGAAAGCGTGAAGTCGAAGCTCGAGGAATACAAGCGGCTGGCCGATACGGATCCGCTGACCCAGATCTGGAACCGCCGCGCCTTCGACAAGGAAATCACCAGGATCTACAACAGCAACAAGGGCATCCTGTTCAATGCCTTGGTCCTTGCCGACATCGATCGGTTCAAGGATATCAACGATCGCTACGGCCATCCTGTCGGCGACAAGATCATCCAGATCATCGCCGAGATCTTCCAGACCAGCATTCGCGGCGACATGTTCGTTGCCCGCACCGGCGGCGAGGAGTTCGCGCTGATCATCGAGGGCGCCAGCGAAGATGCCACTTACGAGATCGCCGAGCGCATTCGCGCCCTGATCGAGCAGACGCCGTTCACCAGCAGCCAGACTGGCATGAACTACGGCACGGTGACCGTCTCGATGGGCATCTGCATGGCATCCGAGGCCGAAGGACCCGAAGATCTCTACACCAAGGCCGACCGGGCGCTCTACCGTTCGAAGGTGAGCGGCCGTAACCGCGTCACCAAGCATTCGACGATGGCCGGCCGCGCCGGCAAGAGCTGGCTGCTCTACAGGAAGGACTAAGGCTGATCGCGCAACATCGGCCGAGAACACAAACGTGAGCTGAAATGAAAAAGGCGCCGGGTTACCAGGCGCCTTTTTCTTTATCGGTCCAAATGGCCGGGATCAGCCGTTGGCAACCTGCTTGTGCTGAACCGGATGGCTCTTCTTCAAGAGATCCGACACCAGGAAGGCCAGTTCGATCGCCTGGTCGGCATTGAGGCGCGGGTCGCAATGGGTGTGGTAGCGGTCCTGCAATTCCTCGGCCGTGATGGCGCGCGCGCCGCCCGTGCATTCGGTGACGTTCTTGCCGGTCATCTCGACATGGATGCCGCCGGGGTGCGTGCCTTCGGCGCGGTGCACTTCGAAGAAGGTCTGCACTTCTTTCAGGATGCGGTCGAACGGCCGCGTCTTGTAGCCGGCAGCCTCGATCGTGTTGCCATGCATCGGATCCGACGACCAGACCACGCTGCGGCCTTCCTTCTGCACCGCGCGCACCAGCTTCGGCAGATGGTCGGCGACCTTGTCCGAACCAAAGCGGGCGATCAGCGTCAGCCGGCCCGGCTCATTCTCGGGGTTGAGCAGGTCTATCAGTTCCAGCAAGCCATCCGGCGTCAGAGACGGGCCGCATTTCAGGCCAAGCGGGTTCTTGATGCCGCGGCAATATTCGACATGCGCATGGTCGGGCTGGCGCGTGCGGTCACCGATCCAGATCATGTGGCCCGAGGTGGCGTACCAGTCGCCCGAGGTCGAATCGACGCGGGTCAGCGCCTCCTCGTAGCCGAGCAGCAGCGCCTCGTGGCTGGTGTAGAAATCGGTCTCGCGCAGCGCGTAATTGGTTTCCGAGGTGATGCCGACGGCCTTCATGAAGTCCATCGTCTCTGTGATGCGGTTGGCGAGCGACTCGTACTTCTCACCCTGCGGGCTGTCGGAGACGAAACCGAGCATCCAGCGATGCACATTCTCCAGGCTGGCATAGCCGCCCTGGGCGAAGGCACGCAGAAGGTTGAGCGTCGCCGCCGACTGGCGGTAGGCCATTTCCTGGCGTGCGGGATCGGGAATGCGCGACTTCTGGTCGAATTCGATGCCATTGATGATGTCGCCGCGATAGCTCGGCAGCGTCACCTCGCCCTTGGTTTCGTTGTCGGACGAGCGCGGCTTGGCGAACTGGCCGGCAACGCGGCCAACCTTCACCACCGGCTGTGCACCGGCGAAGGTCAGCACGACCGACATCTGCAGGAAGACGCGGAAGAAGTCGCGGATGTTGTCGGCACCATGTTCGGCGAAGCTTTCGGCACAGTCGCCGCCCTGGAGCAGGAAAGCGTCGCCGTTTGCGACAGCCGCGAGCTGCTTCGTCAGCTTGCGGGCCTCGCCGGCAAAAACCAGCGGCGGAAAGGTGGCAAGCTGGGCTTCGGTGTTCTTCAGCGCGGCAAGGTCCGGATAGGCAGGAACCTGCTTGATCGGCTTTGCTCTCCACGAATTCGGCGACCATTTCGTCATCGCTGCACCCAACACTCTTTCCTGCGAGCACCCTCGCCCGCTATTTCCGCCCCTATATGGGTTGGCGGCTCCATACACGAAGCCGATTTCCTATTCTAGACCGGAATTTCAGCGCTGGCGAATGGGTCGGGTGGGCTACGCTGCCTTCTCGACCAGCCTCGCGAGCTGTGTCATGACCACCGCCGAGCCGGCCAGGCGCTTGTCCGGCGTCGGCCAATCGCGCACGAAGACGACGCTGTGATCCGGCCGGATCTTGGCCAGCGAGCCCTGCTCGCCGATGAATTTGACCAGCCCAACCGGATTGGAGAATTCGCGCTTGCGGAAATGGATGACGACGCCCTTCGGGCCGGCGTCGAGCTTCTCGACATTGGCCTTGCGGCAGAGCGCCTTGATGAAGACGATCTTCAGGAGATGCTTGACCTCGTCCGGCAGCGGGCCGAAACGGTCGATCAGCTCGGCACCGAACGCGTCGATCTCCTCGGTGTTCTCGAGATCGCCGAGGCGACGGTAGAGCGCCAGCCTGAGCTGCAGGTCCGGCACATAGCTTTCCGGGATCATCACCGCCGTGCCGACAGCGATCTGCGGCGACCAGCCGCCATCCTGGACCTCGCCGGAATCCTTCACCTCGGCCACGGCCTCCTCCAGCATCTGCTGGTAAAGCTCGAAGCCGACCTCCTTGATGTGGCCGGATTGTTCTTCGCCCAGAAGATTGCCGGCGCCACGGATGTCGAGATCGTGGCTGGCCAGTTGGAAACCCGCGCCCAGCGTGTCGAGCGACTGCAGCACTTTCAGCCGGCGCTCGGCGGTTTCGGTCAGCTTGCGGTTGGCCGGCAGGGTGAACAGCGCATAGGCGCGCACTTTCGAGCGGCCGACGCGGCCGCGCAGCTGGTAGAGCTGCGACAGGCCGAACATGTCGGCGCGATGGATGATCAGCGTGTTCGCCGTCGGGATGTCGAGGCCCGATTCGACGATGGTGGTCGACAAAAGCACGTCGTACTGGCCGTCATAGAAGGCATTCATGATGTCGTCGAGCTCGCCGGGCGGCATCTGGCCATGGGCCACCGCCACTTTCAGCTCCGGCACGGATTCTCGCAGGAAATCATGGATTTCGGCGAGATCGCTGATGCGCGGAACGACATAGAAGGAGTGCCCGCCGCGATAGCGTTCGCGCAGCAGGGTCTCGCGAATGACCAGCGGATCGAAGGGCGAGATGAAGGTGCGCACCGCCATGCGGTCGACCGGCGGCGTGGCGATCAGCGACAGTTCGCGCACGCCGGTCAGCGCCAGCTGCAGCGTGCGCGGGATCGGCGTCGCCGACAGCGTCAGCACATGGACATCGGTCTTCAGATCCTTCAGCCGCTCCTTGTGCTTGACGCCAAAGTGCTGCTCCTCGTCGATGATCAGCAGGCCGAGATTCTTGAACGAGATCGACGAGCCGAGCAGCGCATGAGTGCCGACGACAATGTCGACCTGACCTTCGGCCAGAGCCTTCTTCGTCTCCGCGAGTTCCTTGGCGCCGACCAGCCGCGAGGCCTGGGCAACGCGGATCGGCAGGCCGGAAAAACGCTGCGAAAACGTCTTGAAATGCTGGCGCGACAACAGCGTCGTCGGCACCACCACCGCGACCTGGAACCCTTCCATCGCCGCGATGAAGGCGGCGCGTAGCGCCACTTCGGTCTTGCCGAAGCCGACATCGCCGCAGATCAGCCGGTCCATCGGCTTGCCGGCGCCGAGGTCGTCACGCACCGAGTCGATCGCCGTCTGCTGGTCGTCAGTCTCCTCATAGGGGAAACGAGCCGAGAATTCGTCATAAAGGCCTTCGGCCGGCACCAGCGCTGGTGCCGCCCGCATCTGCCGTTCGGCGGCGATGCGGATCAGCTGCCCGGCCATGTCGAGCAGGCGCCGCTTCAGCTTTGCCTTGCGCGACTGCCAGGCACCGCCGCCAAGCTTGTCCAGCGTCGCCTCGGCTGTATCAGAACCGTAGCGCGATAGAAGCTCGATGTTTTCCACCGGCAGGAACAGCCGGTCATCGCCGGCATAGTGGATTTCCAGGCAATCATGCGGCGCGCCGACCGCCTCAATGGTGCGCAGGCCGATGAAGCGGCCAATGCCGTGGTCGGCATGGACGACAATATCGCCGGCCGACAGTGCTGAGGCCTCGGCAATGAAATCGGAAGCGCGCTTCTTGCGCTTCGAGCGCCGGATCAGCCGGTCGCCCAAAATATCCTGTTCGGCGACGACGACCAGTTTTTCGGTCTCGAAGCCGGATTCGAGCGGCAACACGGCCAATGCCGCCTGCCCCGGCTCGAGCTGCTCGGCTTCAGCCAGGGTTTCGACCTGCTTGAGATTGCCGAGATGGTGCTCCGCGAGGATCTGGCCAAGCCGGTCAAGCGAGCCTTCGGTCCAGCCGGCGATGACGACACGGCGGCGTGCCGAGCGCTCGTCGGCGATGTGCTTCACCACGACATCGAAGACGTTGATATTGGGGTTGGCGCGTTCTTCCGCGAAGCTGCGGCCATGGCGTGAGCCGGCGTGGTAGACCTTTTTCGCGCCGGCATCCGGCGCATCGAAGGGCGTGAAGTCGATCGCTTCGCGCGGCCCGAGCGAGGCGATCAGGTTTTCCGGGGAGAGATAAAGCAGGTCTGGCGCCACCGGCTTGTAGGGCACCGCATCTTTCAGCGCGGCGTCGGCTTGCTTTTTGCGCGCTTCATAATGGTCGAGGATCAGCGTGTGGCGTTCGGCCAGCGCCTCATGCGCCAGATGGTCGAATATGACGGGCGTGTCCGGCAGATAATCGAACACCGTCTCCAGCCGCTCGTAGAAGAACGGCAGCCAGTGCTCCATGCCGGCGAAACGCCGGCCCTCGCTGACCGCCGCGTAAAGCCCATCGTCGCGCTGGGGTGCGCCGAACGCTTCGATATAGGACCGGCGGAAACGGCTGATGGTTTCGGGCGTCAGCGCCACTTCGCTCATCGCCTGCAGCGCCATCGACTTGCGCTGGCCGGTGGTGCGCTGCGTGGCGGCGTCGAAGACACGGATCGATTCCAGTGTGTCGCCGAAGAAATCGAGCCTGAGCGCCTCGGTCCAGCCGGGGGCGAACAGGTCGAGAATGCCGCCGCGCACCGCGAATTCGCCGATCCCGCGCACCGTCGGCACACGCTCAAAACCTGATGTTTCCAGCCGCGCCACCAGCGCGTTCATGTCGATCTGGTTGCCGGGCCTGGCATGAAAGGTCTGCGCCTCGACAAGGTCGGCCGGCGGAATGCGCTGCAGCAGCGCATTGGCGGTTGTGAGGATGACGGCGCGGTGCGGCTTCTTCGCCAGCGCGATCATGGCGGTGAGCGCATCGAGACGCTTGGCGGCGGCGTCCGAGCCGGGCGAGACGCGGTCGTAAGGCAGACAGTCCCAGGCCGGCAACTCCAGCACCGGCAGGCCGGGGGCAGCAAAGGACAGCGCCTCGATGATCGCCGGCAAGCGCTGGCCGTCGCGCGCCACGAACAGCACCGGCTTGTCGGGTGCGATTTCCAGGGCGGCCTGCACCAGCGCGAAGGCTTCATAGCCATCGGCGACGCCGTCGACGATGAACTGGCCGGCACGGCCTTTCGGCAGGCCAATGGTGGGAATGAGGCTCATCAAATCACGTTTTTCAGAAAGTCATGGTTCGGCGGGACGCCAGAATCTTTTGCAGGACGGCACAATCGATATCAGCCGGCACCGGGCGTTCACCGGTGATCAGCGGCAGGAAGTCGGTGTCGGGAATGTCGAGGAGCCTCTCATATTGGTCGATTTCCTCAGCCGTCAAGGCGCCGATCTCGGCGTCGGCAAAGGTGCCGAGGATGAGGTCCATCTCGCGCATGCCGCGATGCCAGGAGCGGAACAACAACTTGCGGCGGTGGGCGTCCAGCCCCTCGCTTGATCGTCTCGTTCCGGTCATCGTGCGGCATCCTCACTTGCTGCGGCGCATATAGCGTGGATAGAAGGGGCTGTCAGCCTTGCGCTGAGGCCGTCGCGACATAAGCTGACATCATGCGTCCTTCCATCCTCGATCCGCTGTTTGTTCCGATCACTTCGCTTGCCGGCGTCGGGCCGAAGGTCGGCGCGCTGATCGAGAAGATCGTCGCGGCTGATCTTGGCGATCGCGCGGCCCGCGCGGGCGACCTTCTGTTCGTGCTGCCGCACACCGTCATCGACCGCCGCAGCCGGCCGGGCATCGCAGGGTCCGCCGAAGGCCAGATCGTCACGCTCGACGTGCGCATCGACCGCCACCAGCCGCCGCCGCGCGGCAACAAATCGGTGCCCTACAGGGTCTACGCTCATGATGATACCGGTGAAATCGGCCTGACCTTTTTCCATGCGCACGCCGCCTATCTCGAAAAGGCAATGCCCGTGGGCGAGCATGTCGTGGTCTCGGGCCGCATGGAATGGTTCAACGGCCGCCCGACCATGGTCCACCCCGACCACATCGCGCTGGCCAGCGAGGCGGAAAACCTGCCGCTGGTCGAACCGGTCTATCCGCTCACCGCCGGTCTCTCGGGCAAGGTGCTGCGCCGGGCGATCGGCCAAGCGCTGGCGCGGCTGCCCGAATTGCCGGAATGGCAGGACGGCGCCTTCATGCGCCGGCACACTTTTCCCACCTTTGCCGACGCACTCACCCGCATCCACAATCCAGCCGACCCGATCGACGTCTCCGTCGACGGCGCCGCCTGGCGGCGCCTTGCCTATGACGAGTTGCTGGCGGGCCAGGTCTCGCTGGCGCTGGTGCGGTCAAAGATCCGCCGCCTCTCCGGCCGTCCCCTGGTCGGCGACGGCCGCATCGTGGAGAGGCTGCGCGCCGCCCTTCCCTATTCGCTGACCGCGAGCCAGGAATTCGCGCTCGCCGAAATCAATGCCGACCTTGCCGACCCCGAGCGCATGCTACGGCTGCTGCAGGGCGATGTCGGTTCGGGCAAGACGGTGGTCGCGCTGCTTGCCATGGCGCGCGCCGTCGAGGCCGGCGGCCAGGCGGCGCTGATGGCGCCGACCGAAATCCTGGCGCGCCAGCATCTGGCGACGATCACGCCACTTGCCGCCAAGGTCGGGCTGCGCATCGCCATCCTGACCGGCCGCGAGAAAGGCCGCGAGCGTACCGAAACGCTGGCCGGCCTGGCCAGCGGCGAGATCGACATCGTCGTCGGCACCCACGCACTGTTCCAGGAGACGGTCACCTTCCACGATCTGGTGCTGGCCGTCATCGACGAGCAGCATCGTTTCGGCGTCCATCAAAGGCTCGCCATCACCGCCAAGGGCGACGCGCCCGATATGCTGGTGATGACGGCCACACCCATCCCGCGCACGCTGGTGCTGACCGCTTTCGGCGACATGGACGTCTCCAAACTGACGGAAAAACCGGCCGGCCGCCAGCCGATCCGCACCGTCACTCTGCCGCTTGAGCGTCTCGACGAACTGGTCGCCCGCATGGAGGATGCCGTCGCCGGCGGCCAGAAAATCTACTGGATCTGCCCGCTGGTCGAGGAATCCGAAGAGATCAAGCTGATGTCGGCCGAGGATCGCTTCGCCTCGCTGAAACCGCTGTTCGGCGACCGCATCGGCCTCGTCCACGGCCGCATGAAGGGCGCCGAGAAGGACGAGGCGATGCGCGCCTTCAAGGAGGGCGAAACCCGCATCCTGATCGCCACCACCGTCATCGAGGTCGGCGTCGACGTGCCCGACGCCACCGTCATGGTCATCGAGCATGCCGAGCGTTTTGGCTTAGCCCAGTTGCACCAGCTGCGCGGGCGCGTCGGGCGCGGCGACAAGCCCTCCTCTTGCGTGCTGCTCTACAAGGATCCGCTCGGCGAGACGGCAAAACGCCGGCTGTCGGTGATGCGCGAGACCGAGGACGGCTTCCTGATCGCCGAGGAAGACCTGAAATTGCGAGGCGAAGGCGAGCTTCTGGGCACCCGCCAGTCCGGCACACCGGGTTTCCAGGTGGCGCGCATCGGGGCGCACGCCGATCTCCTGGAGGCCGCCCGCGACGATGCCAGGCTGATTCTGTCGCGCGACCCGGAGCTGCAATCCGACCGCGGCGAAGCGTTGCGCCTGCTGCTCTATTTGTTCGGCCGCGACGAAGCCGTGCGGCTCCTGCGCGCCGGATGAGGCCCTAGCGGCGGATTGGCGACCGCTCCGTTGATCGGCTCACCGTTCAGCGTCACCAACTTGGTCTTCACCTCGGGCGCCACGAGCCCGGCCGAAACGATCAGCTTGGCACCGTCCTCGATCGTCATGTCGAGCAACACAATGTCCGACTTCGGCACATACATGAGAAAGCCGGTGGTCGGGTTCGGCGTGCAGGGCATGAACACCGCGATCAACGGATCGCCTTCCTGATCGAGCTTCTCATTGATCTCGGTTTCCTTCTCGCTGGCCACGAACACCAGCGACCAGACACCCTTGCGCGGATATTCGACCAGCCCGACCTGGCGGAACATGTCGCCCTTGTTCGACAGCACGGTCTCGAAAATCTGCTTCAGCGAACCATAGATGCCGCGCACCAGTGGCATGCGGCCAAGCAGGCGCTCGCCGAAACCGACAATGGCGCGGCCGACAATGTTGGCGGTGAGAAAACCAATCAGCGTGATCAGGATCAGCGCGACGATCAGCCCGAAACCCGGAACCGGAAACGGCAGATAGGTGTCGGGGCTGTAACGGGCCGGAATATACGGTTTTACCCAGGAATCGACCCAGCCGATGAACGACCAGGCGATATAGGCGGTGATCGCCAGCGGCGCGCAGACGACGAAGCCCGTGAGGAAATAGTTCCTCAGCCGGGTCATGCCGGAGGTCTTGGGAGCATCGGACATGGTTCACCGGAGCGCGGGTTGCAGCGCAACATTAGTGAACCGGAAGGCCGTTTGGAACTGCGAAGTTTTTAAAGAGCGCCTGTTGAGGTCCCTACTCCACCGTCACGGATTTCGCCAGATTGCGCGGCTGGTCGACGTCGGTGCCCATGAACACGGCGGCGAAATAGGCCAGCATCTGGATCGGCAGCGCGTAGATGATCGGCGAGATGATTTCCGGCACGTCCGGCAGGATGATCGTCTCCATCGTCTTCACGCTTGAGTGTGCCGCGCCCTTGGCGTCGGTGATCAGGATGATCTTGCCGCCGCGTGCCGCCACTTCCTGCATGTTCGACACGGTCTTCTCGAAAATGCGGTCATGCGGCGCAATCACGATCACCGGCATGTTCTCGTCGATCAGCGCGATCGGCCCGTGCTTCAATTCGCCGGCGGCATAGCCCTCGGCGTGGATGTAGGAGATTTCCTTGAGTTTCAGCGCGCCTTCCATGGCCAGCGGGAAATTCGTGTCGCGGCCGAGATAGAGCACATCCTTGTAACGCGACAGTTCGCGCGCGATGCGCTCGATCTGCTCTTCGAGCTTGAGCACCTGGTTGGCATAGCGCGGCGCTTCCGAAAGCGCGCGCACCAGGGTCTTTTCCTCATCCTTCGAAATCGTACCGCGCGCCACGCCGGCGCGCACGGCGAGTGACGCCAGCACCGAGAGCTGGCAGGTAAAAGCCTTGGTCGAGGCGACGCCGATCTCGGGGCCGGCCAGTGTCGGCAGCACGACGTCGGATTCGCGCGCCATGGTCGATTCCCGCACATTGACGACGGCGCCGATCTTCATGCCGGCCTTGCGGCAATAACGCAGCGAGGCCAGCGTGTCGGCGGTCTCGCCCGATTGCGAGATGAAGAAAGCGGCGTCGTTGGCCGACAGCGGCATCTCGCGATAGCGGAACTCCGAGGCGACATCGATGTCGACCGGCAGCCTTGCATAGCGCTCGAACCAGTATTTGCCGATCAGGCCGGCCAGATAGGCGGTGCCGCAAGCCGAGATCGCCAGCCGGCCAATCTTGGCAAAGTCGAATGGCAGGTCGAGCGGCTTCGAGACGCCGGAGACGAAGTCGACATAATGCGCCAGCGTGTGCGAGATCACCTCGGGCTGTTCATGGATTTCCTTCTCCATGAAATGGCGCCGGTTGCCCTTGTCGACCATGAAGGAGGTCGACAGCGACTGCTGGCGCTTGCGCTCGACCTTCTTGCCGTCAATGTCGAAGATGGCGACGCTGTCGCGGCGCACCACCGCCCAGTCGCCGTCTTCGAGATAGGTGATCGAATTGGTGAATGGCGCCAGCGCGATGGCGTCCGATCCCAAGAACATCTCGCCATCGCCATGGCCGACAGCCAGCGGCGGGCCATTGCGGGCGCCGACGATCAGGTCTTCGTCACCCTTGAACATGATGGCCAGCGCAAAGGCGCCTTCCAGCCGCTTCAGCGCCTGGTGCGCGGCCTCGACCGGCTTCAGCCCCCTGGCGAGTTCGCGCGCCACCAGATGCGCGACGACTTCGGTGTCGGTCTGCGACGAGAAGGAATAGCCGTCGCGGACCAGCTCGTCGCGCAGTTCGGCAAAGTTCTCGATAATGCCGTTGTGGACGATGGCGACCCCATCGGAAAAATGCGGATGCGCATTGGTCTCATTGGGCACGCCATGGGTGGCCCAGCGGGTGTGGCCGATGCCGATCGTGCCATCGAGCGGCTCGTCCTTGAGCCGGCGCTCGAGGTTGATCAGCTTGCCTTCGGCGCGGCGGCGGGCGAGCTGGCCGTGCTCGATGGTGGCGACGCCGGCCGAGTCATAGCCGCGATATTCGAGCCGCTTCAGCGCATCGACGATGAGAGGCGCTACCTGCGAGTGGCCGACGATTCCAACGATACCGCACATGCAGACAGTCCCCGATTCCCCATGGAAAACCAGCGCTATTTAGGGATGGCCGGCCTGCCGTGAAAGTCACATTGCATTTCGTCCGCTGTAACGGACGCTTGCAGAGGCATGCACCATGCCAGACCGCTCTTGCAATCCGGTTACTGCAATTGTTCGGTTTTCAGGCATCCGGTTTTCGTTCCGGCAATATTTGGCTAAGCTTCAGCCATGAATGAAACCCAGCCCACCATTACACTCTGGCGTCCTGTCGGACCTCAGGAACTGAAACTCATCGAGGCGTCCGAGATGCAGGCATTTCCGCCACGTCTGCCTGAACAGCCGATCTTCTATCCGGTTCTGTCGGAAGCCTATGCCGTGCAGATCGCGCGCGACTGGAATGTTCCGGCCAGCGGCGCGGGTTTCGTCACCCGGTTTGCCGTGCTGAAAAGCTTTCTAGACCGCTACCGGGTCGAGCATGCTGGCAGCAAAGCGCATCTGGAATACTGGATCCCCGCCGAGGACCTCGATGACTTCAACAAGGCCATCGTCGGCAGGATCGAGGTGACCGCCACTTTCGGTGGGGACACTGCGCCGGTCGGCTGACCGTTAGTGGTCGGCGCCGGCCGCCTTCTTCTTCGCCGCCGCGGCCGAAGCAAAGCGCTCGCGCAATTCCTTGCCCTTGCCGGGGATCGTCTTCTGGCGGGCGCGGCCGAAGGCCAGCGCGTCGTCGGGCACGCTTTCGGTGATGACGCTGCCCGACGCAATGTAGCCGCCCTTGCCGATCGTCACCGGCGCCACCAGCGAGGAATTCGAGCCGACAAAGGCGCCCTCGCCGATATCGGTGAAGAATTTCGAATAGCCGTCATAGTTGCAGGTGATGGTGCCGGCGCCGATATTGGCGCCCGCGCCGACGCGGGCATCGCCGATATAGGTCAGATGGTTGACCTTGGCGCCTTCCTCGACAACCGCCTGCTTGACCTCGCAGAAATTGCCGACCTTGGCCTTGTTCCGGAGATCGGCGCCTGGCCGCAGCCGCGCGAACGGCCCGACATCGCAATTCGATGCAATGGTAGCGCCTTCGATATGGCTGAAGGCATGGATCTTGGCGCCGCCGGCGATCTTCACGCCCGGGCCGAACCAGACATTCGGCTCGACGATGGTGTCGGCGCCGATCTCGGTGTCATGCGAGAAATACACGGTCTCCGGCGCGATCAGCGTCACGCCCGATAGCATCGCCTCCTGGCGGCGGCGTGCCTGCCAGATGCCTTCGGCCTGCGCCAGTTCGGCGCGGTTGTTGATGCCGAGCGCATTCTCGAAACTGGCCTCGGTGGCGACGACATCGAGACCTTGCCCGCCGGCGATCTCGACGATGTCGGTGAGATAATACTCGCCCTTGGCATTCTTGTTGCCGACCGCGTCGAGCAGCTTCAGCGCGTGGGCGCCGGCCACCGCCATCATGCCGGCATTGCAGAAGCCGATCTTCTTCTCCGCCTCGGAGCAGTCCTTTTCCTCGCGGATGGCAATCAGCTTGCCGCCCTTTTCGACCAGCCGGCCATAGCCGTTTGGAAGAGGCGGACGGAAGCCGATCACCACGACAGCCGCACCTTCGGCGAGTTTCGACCGCGCCACGGTCAGCGCCTCCGCATCGATCAGCGGCGTGTCGCCGAACATCACCAAGATGTCGTCATAACCCCTTGATATCGCTTCACGCGCGGCAAGAACAGCATGCGCCGTACCCAGACGCTCTTCTTGCACAAAGGTCTCTGCCTTCGGTGCGAACTTCGCCACCGCCTTGCGCATCTCTTCCGCGCCATGACCGATGACGATCGCCTCGCTGCTGGCACCGGCGGCTTCTGCGGTCTTCGCCACATGAGCGACCATCGGCAGCCCGGCGATCTGGTGCAGCACCTTCGGCAACACGCTCTTCATGCGCGTGCCTTCGCCGGCGGCGAGGATGACGGACAGGCAGGATCTCTGGCTCATGGAAGGCAACCATCTGAAAAGGGTTGGGAATCAAATCATGCTAGCAGCGGCGCCATGCTGCACCAATGCGGTTAAATTCCGGTGAGATGGTCGGGCAAGTGACTATCAATCAGGAAGTCCACTGTGAGATCCTTTGCCGAAAAGCAGTGGTGAACTTACCCCAGCCGCCCCAGCACCGGGAAATTCTCCAGCAGCCAGTAAGACACCGTCTGCACGCCTCCGGTCAGGAAAAACACGCCGGCCACGACCAGCAGCGCGCCGATGGCCTTTTCGACGCGGCCGAGATGGACGCGGAATTTGCCGAGGAAGCGCATGAAGGCGCCGGAGAACAGGGCGGCGATCAGGAAGGGGATACCGAGGCCGAGCGAATAGGCGGCGAGCAGCAACGCGCCCTCGCCCACGGTTTCGCGCCCGCCGGCCAGCGTCAGGATCGGCCCCAGCACCGGACCGATACAGGGCGTCCAGCCGAAGGCGAAGGCGAGCCCCATGACATAGGCGGCGACGGCACTCGCCGGCTTGCCCTGCGACTGGAAGCGGGCCTCGCGCGACAACAGCGGGATGCGCAGGATGCCGAGGAAATTCAGGCCCATCAAGATAATCAGCACGCCGGCGCCCATCGCCAGCGGTTCCTGCCAGACGCGCAGCAGCCGCCCGATGGTCGAGGCGCCGGCGCCAAGCGCCACGAACACCGTCGAGAAGCCAAGCACGAAGGCGATCGAGGAATAAAGCAGCGCGCCGCGCGTACCTTCGCGGGCTGTCACGCCCGCATTGCCGCGAAAATCGTCGACCGAGACGCCGGCCATATAGCAGAGATAGGGCGGCACCAGCGGCAGCACGCAAGGCGACAGGAACGAGATCGCCCCCGCCCCGACCGCGCTGACATAGCCGATATCCAATGCCATCCCAAAGCTCCGACTGTTTGGCGACGATATAGCGACGCTCTGACCTGTGCGCCAATCACCAATGTGTGGCAACCGGTCGCTGTTCGGGCAATCGCACTGGCCCTGAATTCAGCCGCGCCACCCGTCTAAGTACGACCGAACCGAGTGAATTGTTACTGGCAACTACGCCGGCCAGCTACCGACATCGGGAAGAAACCCCGGCCGGTAGGCGTTGATACAAAGAGGCCGCGATTTCCCGCGCGCCTCCAGATATCAGCCAGGGAGATTTCCATGAAAACCATAGCCACAGGGCTGGCCGCACTGCTTCTCAGCACCGCCGCATCCTTCGCCGCCGAGGCGTGGAAGGAAGCCAATGTCGGAGGCACCAAGATCTACACTGATGCCAAAGGTATGACGCTCTATACCTATGACAAGGATGAGAAGGGCAAGTCGAACTGCTACGACAAATGCGCCGCCAACTGGCCACCGCTGAAGGCCGAGGCCGGCGCGAAGACTTCCGAAGGATGGACAATCGTCGACCGTACCGACGGCACCAAGATGTGGGCCTATGACGGAAAGCCGCTTTACACATTCATCAAGGACAAGAAAGCCGGAGATGTGAGCGGCGATGGCGTCGCCGGCGTCTGGCATACTGCCAAAGCCGACTGAACCCTCAGTGCCATATCCCGCTCGCTGGCGGGATATGGCGTTGGTCGCCGGACATCCTTCCTCGATCCGGCGGCCAGCCTGTTTCTGAACCATAGCGCCAACGCCTCAGTGCGGCATTGCAACGGATTCTTCCTCGACTCGATGCAGATATGAACCGAGCCATTTCAGCCGACTTGGGACAGCCATCTTCTCCAAGCGAAAATCTGTGATTTTCTCCATACACTCTAAGAGTGTATTGCTGCCGGCAGCCTCGCAATTTGGGCTCTTCCCCTTGACCGGATGCAAAAGCGCGGCCATGTGAGCGGCAAATAGAACGAGATTTCGTCGCGCGCAGCGGAATTCTTCTGCCGCACCACAGCTGATATGAGACCTCATGGACGTCGTCGTCGTCGAATCGCCGGCCAAGGCGAAGACAATCAACAAATATCTCGGCAAGAACTATAAGGTTCTGGCCTCGTTCGGGCATGTCCGCGATCTGCCGGCCAAGGACGGTTCGGTGCGCCCGGATGAAGACTTCGCCATGTCCTGGGCGGTCGACACCGCATCGGGCAAGCGGCTCGCCGACATCGCCAAGGCGGTCAAGGATGCCGACGGCCTGATCCTCGCCACCGACCCGGATCGCGAGGGCGAGGCCATCTCCTGGCATGTGCTGGAAGTGCTGAAGCAGAAGCGCGCGCTGAAGGACAAGCCGGTCAGCCGCGTCGTCTTCAACGCCATCACCAAGTCCTCGGTGCTGGAAGCCATGGCCAATCCGCGCCAGATCGATGGACCGCTGGTCGATGCCTATCTCGCCCGCCGGGCGTTGGACTATCTCGTCGGCTTCACACTGTCGCCGGTGCTGTGGCGCAAATTGCCGGGCGCCCGTTCCGCCGGCCGTGTCCAGTCGGTGGCGCTGCGCCTGGTCTGCGACCGCGAATCCGAAATCGAACGCTTTATCCGCGAGGAATATTGGCAGATCGCTGCCATCCTCGGCACGCCGCGCAACGAGACTTTCGAGGCGCGGCTGACCGCCTTCGAGCGCAAGAAGCTGCAAAAGCTCGACATCGCCAACAAGGCGCAGGCCGACGACATCAAGGCGATGCTCGAGGGCGCGACCTTCAAGGCGCTGTCCGTCGAAGCCAAACCGACCAAGCGCAATCCCGGCCCGCCCTTCACCACCTCGACGCTGCAGCAGGCCGCCTCCTCGGGCCTCGGTTTTTCCGCCACCCGCACCATGCAGGTGGCGCAGCGGCTCTATGAAGGCATGGAGATCGGCGGCGAAACCACCGGCCTGATCACCTATATGCGAACCGACGGTGTGCAGATGGCGCCGGAGGCGATCGACGCCGCCCGCGACGCCATTGCCAAGGAATTCGGTCCAAAATACCTGCCGGAAAAGCCGCGTTTCTACACGACCAAGGCCAAGAACGCCCAGGAAGCGCACGAGGCGATCCGCCCGACGGATTTCATGCGCACCCCGGCATCGGTCCGGCAATATCTCGATTCCGACCAGCTGCGGCTTTATGAGCTGATCTGGAAACGCGCCATCGCCAGCCAGATGCAGCCGGCCGAGATCGAACGCACCACCGTCGAGATCGAGGCAGTCAACGGCGCCCGTACCGCCGAGCTTCGCGCCGTCGGTTCGGTCGTTCGCTTCGACGGCTTCATCGCCGCCTATACCGACCAGAAGGACGACGACGCGGAAGACGAGGAAAACCGCCGTCTGCCCGAAATCCGGGCCGGCGAGCAGCTTGCCCGCCAGGCGATCAACGCCACCCAACACACCACCGAGCCGCCGCCACGCTATTCAGAAGCGACACTGATCAAGAAGCTGGAAGAACTCGGCATCGGTCGCCCGTCGACCTATACGGCGATCCTGAAGACGCTGGAAGACCGCGACTATGTCACGATCGACAAGCGCCGGCTGGTGCCGCAGGCCAAGGGCCGCCTGCTGTCGGCCTTCCTCGAAAGCTTCTTCGAACGTTACGTCGAATATGATTTCACCGCATCGCTGGAGGAAAAGCTCGACGAGATTTCCGACGGTAAGCTCGCCTGGAAAGATGTGCTGCGCGACTTCTGGAAGGATTTTTCCGGCGCCGTCGCCGACATCAAGGAACTGCGCGTCACCGACGTCCTCGATGCGCTGAACGAGGAACTGGCGCCGCTGGTGTTCCCGACGCGGGAAGACGGCTCCAACCCGCGCATCTGCCCGAAATGCGGCACCGGCAATCTGTCGCTGAAGCTCGGCAAGTTCGGCGCTTTCGTCGGCTGCTCGAACTATCCGGAATGCTCGTTCACCCGCCAGCTCGGCGACGCCGCCAACCCCAATGGCGAGAATGGCGGCGGCGAGGAGGGCACCAAGGTGCTCGGCAATGATCCTTATACAGCCGAGGAAATCACGTTGCGCTCGGGCCGCTTCGGCCCCTATCTCCAGCGCGGCGACGGCAAGGAAGCCAAGCGCTCAAGCTTGCCCAAGGGCTGGACGCCCGAATCCATCGACCATGAGAAGGCGCTCGCTTTGCTGGCGCTGCCGCGCGATATCGGCAAACATCCTGAAACGTCCAAGATGATCTCGGCCGGGCTCGGCCGCTACGGCCCGTTCGTGCTGCACGACGGCACCTACGCCAATCTCGACAGCATCGAGGATGTGTTCTCCATCGGCCTCAACCGCGCCGTCACCGTGATTGCCGAGAAGCAGTCGAAGGGCAAGGGTGGCCGTAACGGCGGCACTGCAGCCGCCCTCAAGGAACTTGGCGACCATCCGGACGGCGGCGGCAAGATCGTCGTGCGCGACGGCAAATACGGACCTTACGTGAATTTCGGCAAGGTCAACGCCACGCTGCCCAAGGGCAAGGATCCGCAATCGGTGACGATTGAAGATGCGCTGGCGCTGATTGCCGAGAAGGAAGCCAAGGGCGGCGGCGGCAAGAAGCCGTTCCGCAAAGCAGCAGCAGCCAAAGCGCCGGCAGCCAAGAAAACAGCGGCCAAAAAGCCGGCCGCGAAGAAAAAAGGGTAGGACGGCGTGGCGCGCAGGATCACCGGACGAAGCCACGGCGATCCGCGCACCGCCGACACGAGAGCCAAGGTCAAGGACGACTACAGGCCTTCGCGCGACGAAATCCTGCGCTACATCGCCGAAAATCCCGATCGTGCCGGGAAGCGCGACATCGCCAAGGCCTTCGCGCTGCGCGGCGACGATCGCATCTGGCTGAAGGACATCCTGCGCGACCTGCAGGATGAAGGCGTGCTCACCAAGGAGCGCAAGCGGCTGGCCCGCGTCGGCGCCCTGCCCCATGTCGCCGTGCTCGACATTTTCGGCCGCGACGGCGACGGTGTCCTGCTGGCGCATCCGGCCGAGTCCGTGGGCACGGGCGAGCCACCCGTCGTCTCGATCCGTGTGTCGCGCAGCGGCAACGGTCCAGCACCGGGCATCGGCGACCGCGTGCTGGCCAAGACCTTTCCGACCGACGATCCGTCCGGTCCCGCCTACACCGGCCGGGTGATGAAGATCTTCGAGAAGCGCACCGATGCCGTTCTCGGCGTTTTCCGCGTACTGAAGGACGGCACATTCCGCATCGAGCCGGTGGAACGCCGCCAGCCTGAACTGATCGTCGACAAGGAATTCCAGAACGGCGCTGAGAATGGCGACCTGGTCGAGGTCGAGCCGGCGCGTGCCTCCCGCTATGGGTTGCCGCGCGCCAAGGTTCTCAACGTGCTGGGCTCGCTGACCAGCGAAAAGGCGGTCTCGATGATCGCCATCCACGCCCACGACATTCCGCACATCTTCCCGGCCGATGTCATCGCCGAATCCGAAGCGGTCAAGCTGGCAACGATGGATCATCGCGAGGACTGGCGCGACCTGCCGCTGGTCACCATCGATCCGGCCGACGCCAAGGACCACGACGACGCGGTCTTTGCCACGCCCGATCTCGACGAAAAGAACCCGGGCGGTGTGATCGCCACCGTCGCCATCGCCGATGTCGCCGCCTATGTCCGCTACGGCACGGCCCTCGACCGCGAAGCCTTGAAGCGCGGCAATTCGGTCTATTTCCCGGACCGCGTCGTGCCGATGCTGCCCGAGCGCATTTCCAACGATCTCTGCTCGCTGCGCGAAGGCCAGGATCGCCCGGCGTTGGCCGTGCGCATGACCTTCTCCGCCGATGGCCACAAGATCAGGCACTCCTTCCACCGCGTCATGATGAAATCCGCGGCGAAGCTCGCCTACCCGCAGGCGCAGGCGGCGATCGACGGTGCGCCGGACGACAAGACCGGCCCGATCCTCGACACGGTGCTGAAGCCGCTGTGGGATGCCTATGCGATCCTGAAACGTGGTCGCGACGGCCGCCAGCCACTCGAACTCGACCTGCCGGAGCGCAAGATCATGCTCAAGCCGGATGGCACGGTCGACCGCGTCATCGTGCCGGAACGGCTCGATGCTCATAAGCTCATCGAAGAATTCATGATTCAGGCCAATGTTGCCGCCGCCGAGTCGCTGGAAGCGAAGAAGCAGGCGCTGGTTTACCGCGTCCATGACGCGCCGTCGCTCGCCAAGCAGGAATCGTTGCGCGAGTTTCTGCAGACGCTGGGCCTGTCGCTGGCGCGCGGCGCGCAGATGCGGCCCAGCCAGTTCAACGGCATTCTGGAGCGCGTGCGCGGCGCCGACAATGAGGCGCTGGTCAACGAGGTGGTGCTGCGCTCGCAGAGCCAGGCCGAATATTCACCCGGGAATATTGGCCATTTCGGCCTCAACCTCAGGCGCTACGCGCATTTCACCTCGCCGATCCGTCGTTACGCCGACCTGATCGTGCATCGCGGGCTTATCGCCGCACTCGGCCTCGGTCCAGGAGGGCTGACGCAGGATGAGGCAGCCCGCCTCGAAGACGTTGCGATATTGATCTCTGGCACCGAGCGGCGCGCCATGGCGGCCGAGCGTGACACAGTCGACCGGCTGATCGCGGCCTATCTCGCCGAGCGCATCGACGACCGGTTTGACGCCCGCATCTCCGGCGTCACCAAATCAGGACTATTTGTCCAATTGCCGCAGTTTGGCGCAGATGGCTTCATCCCGGTGTCAACTCTGGGCGGCGATTACTATATATACGACGAAACGGCTCGCTCCCTGTTTGGAGAACGCTCGGGCAAAGGCTACCAGCTCGCGGACCGCGTCGAGGTCAGGCTCGTCGAGGTGGCGCCAATGGCCGGCGCGATGCGCTTCGAGATGCTGACCGACCCAAAGCCCCTGCCAGGCTCTACCAGGTCGTTTCACAAGGCTAAGGGCCGCGCCCGTGCGTCGCAATCGCGGCCGGGTTCGCGCGGCAGGAGACGATGATGCCAAAAGAATTAGGGATACAGGAACAGGTTTTCGGCGGCGAACATCACACGGGCCGGGTTGCCCGCCCCTTGTGGACGGCGATGAAGCGCGGCCTCCTGGGCCGCTGCCCGAACTGCGGCGAAGGCAAGCTGTTTCGCGGTTTCACCAAGACCGTCGAGACCTGCAGCGTCTGCGGCGAGGAAATCCACCACCATCGCGCCGACGACCTGCCTGCCTATCTGGTCATCGTCATCGTCGGCCACATCGTTCTCGGTGCCTTCATGGGCGTCGAAGCGACGTCGACCTTGTCCACCTGGCAGCACATCCTCATCTGGGTGCCCTTGACCATCATTTTGTCGGTTGCCCTGCTGCAGCCTGTCAAAGGCGCCGTCATCGGACTGCAATGGGCGTTCTATATGCACGGATTCGGTGGCGAGAAGGATGGGGCGGAGTCTCACCACGGCGCCTGAAGCGCTACTGGCGCAATATACCGACCGTGAAAGGCCACTTTCGTTTGCAAGAAGTTTCCGCTAGGTCCAGCGCATGGAAGCAATGACCAAGGCGGATGTCGACAAGCTCGACAAGGGTCTTGCCGCGCATAGCGGCCGGCCCCTGCGTCCGCGTGATGCCGCGACCTTGATCCTGCTCGACCGCAAGGACGATGTGGTGCTGGTGCTGATGGGCCGCCGTCACGCCGGCCACGCCTTCATGCCTGGAAAATTCGTGTTTCCCGGCGGCCGCACCGATCCGGCCGACAGCCGCATCGCGACGGCCACCGCACTGCATCGCGACGAGGAAGCAAAGCTGCTCGCAGGTCCCGGTCGCACCAGTGCCGCGCGAGCCCGCGCTGTCGCCTTGTCAGCAATCCGCGAGACCTATGAGGAAGCCGGTCTGCTGATCGGCAAGAAGGCCGCCTTTGCGACCGACAAGCGCGACTGGCAAGGTTTTGTCGAACACGGCGTAAGACCTTCGCTCGAAACGCTTCGCTTCATCGCGCGCGCCATCACGCCGCCCAACCGGGTGCGCCGCTTCGACACGCGTTTCTTCAGCGCCTGGCGCAGCGACGTGGCCGTCGAACTGCCGGGCGGCGGTCCGACCAACGAACTCGAGGAACTGGTCTGGCTGCCGCTTGCCAAGGCCAGGGAAGCCGACATACCCGACATCACCCGAATGATCCTGGACGAGCTGGAAAGGCGCCTCGCCCATGATCCGCTGCTGCGTCCGGGCGGTCCCGTGCCCTTCTACCGGCTTGTCCGCAACCGCTTCACCCGCGAACTTCTGTAGAGCAATTCCAGGAAGAGTGTGACGCGGTTTTCCGTCCGGAATTGCGTAAGATCAACGAGACAGAGTATTCAGCATCCCATGACGGTCGATACCCAACCACAGGGCGACGAACGCGTACACTGGCTGCCGATGGTGGCGGCGATTTCGTCTATCAGCGTCGTCGGCATCGCTATTGGCCTCGGCATGCCACTGCTCAGCGTCATCTTGGAAACGCGCGGCCACTCGGCTTCGATGATCGGCCTCAACACGGCCGTCGCCGGTCTGGCCTCGATTGCCGGTGCGCCGCTGGCGACACCGCTCGCCATGCGCTTTGGCGTCGCCTGGACCATGATCGCGATGATCGCCACAGGCGCGCTGGCATTCGTCGGCTTCCATTTCGCGCCCGACTTCTGGATGTGGTTCCCGCTGCGCATCGTGCTGCATATCGCCTTGACGGTTCTGTTCATCCTGTCGGAATTCTGGATCAGCACCTCGGCACCGCCACATCGCCGCGGCCTTGTCCTAGGCATCTACGCCACCGTCCTGTCGCTTGGTTTTGCCGCCGGGCCGTGGCTGTTCGCGCATCTCGGCAGCTCAGGCTTCAGGCCGTTCGGCGTCATCATTGGATTGGTGACGCTGGCCGCGATACCGGTGCTGGCGGCGCGCAACGAAAGCCCGAGCATTGTAGCCGACGGCGAAACCAGCAATTTTCTGCGCTACATCTGGCTGGTGCCCACCGCGACTTTTGCCGTGCTGGTGTTCGGCGCGGTCGAGACAGGCGGCTTCGCGCTGTTCCCGGTCTATGGCAACCGCATCGGCTATTCCGAAGCCGACGCCGCATTGCTGCTGACCATGATCGGCCTTGGCAATGTGCTCTTGCAAATCCCGATCGGCATGATCAGCGACCGTGTTTCGGACCGGCGCTATCTGCTGCTCGCCTGCGCCACGGTTGGCCTTGCAGGCACGCTGTTCATGCCCTTCTTTGCCGCGAACTGGCACTTGATGGCAGCGCTTCTGTTCGTCTGGGGCGGTGTCGTCGCGGCCATGTACACGATCGGCCTCGCCCATCTCGGTTCGCAGCTCTCCGGTCACGAACTGGCGTCGGCCAATGCCGCCTTCGTGCTGTGTTACGGCGTCGGCATGGTGCTTGGCCCACAGGCCATCGGCATCGGCATGGACAGTTTCGGGCCTTCAGGCTTCGGCTGGTCGCTCGGCCTGTTCTTCGCCGCCTACATGGCGCTGGTTGGCGTCAGGCTCGTCCGCAAGATTCTCCTTTGACCCTTTGACAAGCGACCGCTGCTGACAGAACCGTGTCAGGAGCCCCAGGGTAAAAGAGTGTCCCAAAACATCGGACGTTGAGGACACTCCCATGATCGACAGCGGCTTTGAAACCACATCCCTGCGCATGACGCTCCTGCTGCTTGTGACCTTCCAGGCTCCGGCGGCGGATGTCGACCGCATCATGGACGCGGTGGTTGCGATCGCCCCGCTGGTCATGGGCAAGTATGACCGCAACGCCTATCAGTCGGCGCACGGTATCGAGCGCTACAGGCCGCTCGAAGGTGCCGCGGCCGGCACCGAAACCGAATTGCGGCGCCGCCCGGGCACGGTCGAGGTCTCCTTCGAACTGCCCGACGACCAGGCGCTGGCTGCCCGAGTCGTCGAGGCGATTTTCCAGGCCCATTCCTATCAGGAGCCGGTGATCCGTATCCAGCCGATCCTCGCCAGCCGCTCCAAGGGGCTCGACGACCGCGCCAATCCGAATCGCTGGTGGAACACGACCGGAGACTGGAAGAAGGTTGCGGCGGTTAAAGAAGAAGCCTAGACCGGCCTTCCCTTCTCCCCCTGTGGGAGAAGGTGGCCGAGCGAAGCTCGGTCGGATGAGGGGTGCTCCAGCTTGGCAATGACGGCACTCCGTCACACACCCATCAACCGTCTCGGCGCTGCGCGCCGATCCACCTTCTCCCACAAGAGGAGAAGGAAGAGAGAGGCTCCGCCGGGCTTGACTTTCCGGGCACGTTCTTTATGTGTCGCGCCAAGTTTCCCGCGTCCGGGTGTTTTCCCGTGCTCCAGCGGCCAAAACCCCACGAACATAACGGACTGATATCATGGCCAAAGCCGCAAACATCAAGATCAAGCTTCTGTCGACCGCCGACACCGGTTTCTTCTACGTCACCAGCAAGAACAGCCGCACCAAGACCGACAAGCTGTCGTTCCGCAAGTACGACCCGGTCGCCAAGAAGCACGTCGAATTCAAGGAAACCAAGATCAAGTAATCTGGGTTTTCCCCTTGCAAACAAAAACGCCGCCCATCGGGCGGCGTTTTTGTTTGCAAGGCGGAGCCTGCGGCTGAGTTCCCTCAGCCCGGCTGAATTTCCCTCAGCCGATGCGATCGCCGCTTTTCGGATCGAACAGATGCAGCGACACCGGATCGGCGGCCAGCCGCACCGTATCGCCAGGCTTCACGCCAGCGCGGCCCATGGCGAAGACGCAGAGCTGCTGGTTGGCCAGTTTGACGTAGAACTGCGTCGACAGCCCGAGCGGCTCCACCACCACCACCTCGCTCTGCAGCGCGCCGTCATCGGCCAGCCTTATATGTTCGGGCCGCAGGCCGATGGTGATCGCGTCGCCGTCCTTGAGCGGCAAGCCATCCGGCAGCCGCAGCTTCTGGCCATCGGAAAGCACGGCGTCCACCTTGCCGCCCTTCGCCACCGTTGCCGGCAGGAAATTCATGCCCGGAGAGCCGATGAAACCCGCAACGAACATGTTGGCCGGGCGGTCATAGAGATCGAGCGGCGCGCCGACCTGCTGGATCAGCCCGTCATGCATGACGACGATCCGGTCGGCCATGGTCATCGCCTCGATCTGGTCGTGGGTGACATAGACAGAGGTGGTCTTCAATTGCTGGTGCAGCGCCTTGATCTCGGCGCGCATATGGACACGCAGCTTGGCATCGAGGTTGGACAGCGGCTCGTCGAAGAGAAAGACCTTGGGATCGCGCACGATGGCGCGGCCCATGGCCACGCGCTGGCGCTGGCCGCCGGACAGCTGCCGCGGCAGGCGCTGCAGATAGGTGTCCAGGCCCAGCCGCTTGGCCGCACCATCGACCCTGGCGTCGATCGTGGACTTCTGCGCCTTCTTCAACAGCAGGCTGAAGCCCATGTTCTTCGACACGTCCATATGCGGATAGAGCGCGTAGGACTGGAACACCATGGCGATGTCGCGGTCCTTCGGTGCGACGTCATTGACCAGCCGATCGCCGATGCGGATCTCGCCACCGGAGGCTTCCTCCAGCCCGGCGATCATGCGCAAAAGCGTGGACTTGCCGCAGCCGGACGGGCCGACCAGGACGACGAACTCGCCATCGGCGATTTCAAGGTCGACCGCATGCAGGACGCGGACGGCGCCATAATCCTTGCGGATCTTGTCGAGCGTAACAGAAGCCATCGATCTATCCTTTGACGGCGCCGGCGGTCAGGCCGGTGACGAGATAGCGTTGCAGGAAAGCGAAGAAGATGCAGACCGGGACCAGCGCCAGGATCGACGCCGCCATCATCTGCCCCCAGTCGACGGCGAACTTGCCGATGAAGGTGAGCAGGCCGACGGCAAAAGTCTTCTGGTCGTCGCTGGAAATCAGCATCAATGCGAACAGAAGCTCGCTCCAGGCGGCGGTGAAGACGAAGCCGAGCGTCGCGCCCATGCCGGGCAGCGTCAGCGGCACGATCACCTTGCGCATCGCCTGCGCGCGGGTGCAGCCGTCGATCATCGCGGCCTCCTCCAGATCTTTGGGGATACCGTCGAAGAAGGACTGCATCAGGAAGGTGGCGAAGGCGGTGTTGAAGGCGGTGTAGATGATGATCAGCCCGGTCAGGCTGTTGATCAGGCCGATCTGACCCATCACGCGGTAGATCGGCGGAATGACCATCACCAGCGGAAACGTCTGGGTCAGGAGCAGCATCAGCGCGAGAGCCGCCTTGCCCCGAAACGTGAAGCGCGACATGGCGTAGCCGGCAAGCGTGGCGATGACCGTCACCAGTGCCGCGGTCGACACCGAAACGATGACGCTGTTGAGGAAATAGCGTGGGAAATCGGTGGCCTCGAGCACGGTGACGAAATTCTGCAGCGTCATGTGCGATGGCCAGAAGGTGATGCCTTCGGAATAGAGCAGCCGCTCCGGCGTCACTGAGATCTTCAGCGTCCAGTAGATCGGGAACAGGGCGAAGACCACATAGGCCGCGATCGCCGCGTAGAGGCCAACGCCGCCGAAGAACCGTTGTGAGGTTGAGCGTCCCGCGATCATCAGACGTGCCTCACCAGCGAGCGGCGGATAGCGATCAGCGCGATTGCATAGGCGATGAGCAGCACAAGCAGCAGCACGGCCACCGCCGAGGCATAGCCCTTGTCCAGCGATTTGAAGGCGCTGACATAGATGTAGACCGGCACCGTGTTGGTCGAGCCGGCCGGTCCGCCCTCGGTCATGACAAAGATCAGGTCGGCGAAGGTGGCGATCCAGATCGTGCGCAGCATCACGGTGATGGCGATCGTCGGCGCCAGGAACGGCAGCGTCACCTTGGTGAAGCGCTGCCAGGGCGAAGCGCCGTCGATCGCCGCCGCCTCATGCAGTTCCGACGGAATCGATTTCAACGCCGCCAAAAGCGTGATGGCGAAGAACGGAATGCCGAACCAGACATTGGCAATGATCGGCCCCCACATGGCCGTGGCAGGATCGGAGAGCACATTGGTCGGCTCTGCCTTCAGCCCTAGCGCGAACAACCAGTGCGGCAGCGGCCCGACGATCGGGTTGAACAGCCAGGCCCAGGTCAGGCCCGACAGGAAGGACGGCACCGCCCATGGCAGGAACACCAGCGCCTGCACCACCTTGCGGCCCCGGAACGGCTTGTCGAGCAGCAGCGCCAGGCCAAGGCCGAGGAAGAACTGGAAGAACAGGCTGGCGACCGTCCACCACAGCGTGTTGACCAGCGCCTGCCCCAGCACCTGGTCCGACAGCATGGCCTGATACTGGCCGAGCCCGACATATTCGGATTTGAAGGCCGAGAATTTGCGGAAGGAATAGCTGATGCCGATGACCAGCGGCACCAAAAGCACCACGACCAGCAGGATGATCGCCGGGCTGAGATAGAGCCAAGGCTCGAAATTTGCGTAGGAAAGCCGCCTCTTTCGCGGCTGGCCTGCGGATCGGATTTCGGACACGGCATAGGTCATTGGCTGTGGAACGGCTCCAAGAAGCGTCAGGATTGGTGACGAGCGTCCTTCTCCCCGTTCACGGGGAAAAGATGCCAGCAGATGAGGGGCAGCGTGAGCCTTGGGGGTGCTGGCGCCGCCCCTCATCCGGCCCTTTCGGGCCACCTTCTCCCCATGAACGGGGAGAAGGGAAGAAAAAACTACTTCTTGTTCTTCGCCAGCCAGTCCTGTTGCTCCTTGGTCAGGAAAGCAGCCCATGCGTCGGCTGCCTCCTTGGCCGTCTTCTGGCCAAGCAGCACTTCCTGGAAATTCTTGATCGCCACCTGGTCGACGAAATTGCCGAGGTTTTCCAGATGCGTCGGCGGCGTCACCATTTCATATTTGGAGGTGTCGCTGAGCTCGGTGAACCAGCCCTTGAACTGCTCGGTCTTGAAATGGGGATCCTGGTCGGCACCTTTATGGATCGGCACGACGCCGACTTCCTTGGCCCATTCGAGATTATCCTTGGGCGAGAGCAGCGTCGCCATCAGCTTCCAGGCATCATCCTTGTGCTGGGAGTTGGCGAACATCGCCCAACCGGCATAGCCGAGCGTCGGATAGGATTTTCCGCTTGGCCCGACAGGCAGCGGCGCCACGGCGAAGTCGTCGGCGCTCATCTTGTCGGCGATGCCGAGCAGCGCATCCGGGTCCTGGTTGAGCATGGCGCAGGTGCCGGAATAGAAGCCGGTGACGGTTTCGTTGAAGCCCCAGCTCACCGCATCCTTCGGCGCCAGTCCGTCCTTGTACATGTCGGCCAGCATCTGCAGGCCCTTGACCGAGCCCTCGTCGTTGATGGTCGAGGTGCCATCCTCGTTGAAGTAGCCGCCCTTGCCCTGAGCGATGTTCATGAACATATGCATGCCGTTGAAGGCGCCGGGGCCGCCGCGCAGGCAGTAGCCGTACTTGCCCGGAATGGCCGAGATCTTCTTGGAGTCGGCGACGAACTCGTCGAGCGTGGCCGGCGGGCCGTCGAGGCCGGCTTGCTTGAACAGCTTCTTGTTCCAGAACAGCGCGTTCACATAGTAGCCGTACGGGATCATGTACTGGGTGTTGTTGACCGTCGAGCCGAACTGCTTGGCGCGGTCGCCGAGCGTCTTGGCGTCATCCCATTTGGCCATATAGGGGCCGAGGTCCTCGAGCTGGGCATTGTTGGCATAGAGGCCCATCCAGCGCTCCGGCATCTCAACCACGTCGGGCGTGTCGCCAGCCTGAACCATGGTGAGGAATTTTTCAAAGGCCTGGCCCCAGGGCAGCGAGACCAGCTCGACCTTGACGCCGGGGTTAGCGGCTTCGAACTCGGCGATCTGCTTTTTCAGGAATTCGGTGCGCGGCGGGCTGGTGATGACTTCGACCATTTTCAGGGTCGAATCGGCCAGCGCGCCTCCGGCGGAAATCGCCAGCCCCGCGACGGTGGCAAGCATGACGGTCAGTTTTTTCATGTTCAAGACTCCCATTTTGAACCCGCTTGTTATTTTCTGGCTTTTTCGAAGGCCTGGGCGACATCGGCCCAGAGGTCTTCGACACTTTCCAATCCGACATTGAAGCGGATGGTTCGGGGGCTGACGCCGAAGCGCGCCATCGAATTCAGTCCCGGCGTCTGCTCCAGCGACGCCTTGGCCGGCACGACCAGGCTTTCATGCCCGCCCCAGCTGACGCCGATGCGGAAATATTTCAGCGCGTCGACGAAGACGGGGATGTCGATATCGTCCGTCACCTCGAAGGAGAACAGTCCGGCATAACCGGCCAACGTCGCCTTGCCGGGATGGTTCGAATAGACGGGATGGTTGACGCGCTCGACATTGGCATGCGCCTTCAGCCGTTCGGCTATGGTCAGCCCGCTCTTCATGTGGTGCGGCAGGCGCAGCGGCAGCGTGCGCAGCCCGCGCAACAGCAGCCAGGCCTCGAACGGCGACAGCTTGCCGCCGAGATAGGAATAGGTCTGCTCGTTGATGTGCTTGATGTGCGCGGCCGAGCCCGCCACCACACCGGCGACCGTGTCGCTGTGGCCACCGAGATATTTCGAGGCCGAATGCAGCACCAGGTCGACGCCATGGCTGATCGGCTTCTGGAACACCGGCGAGGCCCAGGAATTGTCGATGGTGGTTATGATGCCTTGCTCTTTCGCCAGCCGAGCTAGATGCGCGATGTCCTGCAGCTCGAACATCATCGAGGTCGGGCTTTCCAGGTAAAGCAGCTTGGCACCGGGAAGTGCCGCCGCCACCGCATCCGGATCGCAGCCGTCGACATAGTCGACCTTGATGTTGAGGCGCGGCAGGAGCCGCTCGAACAGCCGGTAGGCATCGCCATAGCAGTTGCGCACCGCCACGATACGTTCGCCCGCCCCGACAAAGGCAAGCACGGTGGCGCTGATCGCCGCCATGCCGCTGGAAAAGCCGCGCGCGGCCTCCGCACCCTCGAGTGCGGCCACGCGCGCCTCGAACTCCATCACCGTCGGATTGTCGCCGCGCGAATAGATCGGCTGCTTTCGTTTGCCGGCAAAGGTGTCAGCCATTTCGGCATAATTGGCGAAGGTGAACAGCGACGTTTGGTAGATCGGCGGCACCACCGCGCCACCCGGAAACGGTTCGTCATGCGCCAAAAGCGTCGCCGCCTCGGCAAGATAATCATGGTCGAAACCTGAGGGATGCTCGTTCATGTATGGCTCGAAAGTTTGAGTTTGGCAGCACCGCGCTTCAGATCGTCCTCGACGGTGGCGATCAGCTTGAGCGCTTCGGCGCGGGCGCCTTGCGGGTCGCGCGCGGCGATGCATTCGTAGATGGTGCGGTGATAGGGAAAGCTGGCGTGGCCGAAATCACGCACGCCGAGCGGATGTTCCCAGAAGCGATGGAACAGCTCATGCATGGCGGCGATGATCTGTTCGAACAGCGGATTGCCGGAGACCCGGTAGATCGCCTGGTGGAACTCCCAGTCCTCTTCCGAAGACATGCCGTCACGGGTGCGGAACGCCTGCTCCATGATGTCGAGCTTGCGCTCGATCTCGGCAATGTCGGCCGGGCTGGCGCGTTCGGCGCAAAGGGCCGCCGCCTCCGCCTCCAGCGCGCGGCGGATTTCAAGCGTATGCATCAGGCTGGTGAAGTCGTTGCCGCCGGCCAGCGTCAGCGGCATGTGCAGCATATCGGGTGACACGGCCGCCTTGAGATAGGTGCCGCTTCCTTGCCGGCGCTCGACGAGACCTAGCCCCTCCCAACGCGTCAGCGCCTCGCGCACCGTGTTGCGGCTGACCTTCAGCCGCTCGGCCAGGATGCGTTCGGTCGGCAGCCGATCGCCGGGCTGCAGCGCCTCGGCGCGAACAAAGCCCACCAACGCCTTCAGAACGGCGTCGTCACGCGCCGTCGTCTGAATGGGTGGCAGGCTGTTCTGGTCCACGCTCTCTCCAAGTGGTCCAATGGTCCAACCAATTTCTGCACGGACGGAGAGACGTGTCAACAGCTGAAAACGAAGACGGGCCGAACGGCGCCCCATGGCGCTGTTCGGCCCGTCGGTTCAAGCGTGGCTTCACGCTGGCGTGGCGGCTGAGGCGCGCCAGCGTGCGAACATGTCCTCACGAACCCGCCTCGAACCCGCGAGCCGCTTCTTCGCTTCCGTCAGCACGGATGGCGAAGCCTGTGCGGGCGTGCCCGATTGGAACGGAGGAGCCGGGGCATATTCGAGCGAGAGCTGCACCGTTTCGGCCTCGGCCTGACCGAGAAGCCTGGCGACCAAAGCGAGACCGAAATCGATCCCCGAGGTGACGCCGCCGGCGGTTATCAGGTTTCCGTCCTCGACAATTCGCTCGTCGACGGGAATGGCGCCGAATTCGGCCAGGAAATCATGCGCGTACCAATGCGTCGTCGCCCGCTTGCCCTTGAGCAGGCCGGCGGCACCAAGCACCAGGGCGCCGCTGCATACCGAGGTGACATAGCGTGCCTGCGCAGCGCGCCCCCGCACGAAATCGAGGACGGCCTGGTCCTCCAGCAGCGGGTTAACGCCACCTCCACCCGGAATGCACAGCACATCGAGAGGCGGGCAATCGTCGAAGGTCGCCGTTGGGTTGAGCGACAATCGCGTCGACGACATCACCGGATTACGATCCTTCCAGATCAATTCCACCTCGGCGCCCTTTGCCGATGCTAGGACTTCATAAGGGCCGGTGAGGTCGAGTTGCTGGACATTTGGGAAGACGAGGATGCCGAAACGAAGGCTCATGGAACTCTCCATAGGTTGACTTCAGCCAATCTAAGGCATCATGTTTTGGCACGATCGCCAATCACCCCTCATTTCAAGCCAAATCGCCATGCGCCATGTCGAAATCCTTGCCTATCCCGACATCCAGCTCCTCGATGTCAGCGGGCCGCTTCAGGTTTTCGCCAGCGCCAACGACTTCAGGATGCAGGCCGGCGAACCAGCGCCCTACGAGGTCGCGGTCGTCGCCGCCTCCCCGCGGATCAGGACATCGGCCGGCCTCGTGCTCGAGACAGCGGCGCTGCCGGTGCACGGGCTGGAGATCAACACGCTGATCGTGCCTGGCGGATGGGGCGTCAACGCGGCCTGCGAGGATCCCGAACTCGTCCAATGGATAGTCGCCCGCTCGCGCGACGCCAGGCGAACCGCTTCGGTGTGCAGTGGCGCCATGCTTCTGGCGACGGCAGGACTGCTTGACGGCCGGCGTGCAGTTACCCACTGGGGACGCTGCGCCGAGTTCGCGCGGCGCTTTCCGGCGGTTCGCCTCGAACCCGACCCGATCTTCATCCGTGACGGCAATGTCTGGACGTCGGCGGGTGTGACGGCGGGCATAGATCTCGCGCTTTCCTTCGTCGAGGCCGACCTTGGCCGGCGCGTGGCGCTTGCGGTGGCGCGCGAGCTGGTGGTCTTCCTGAAACGACCCGGTGGCCAGGCGCAGTTCAGCCAGACGCTCAAGCTGCAGCAAAGCGACGAACGCTTCGACCGGCTGCATGGCTGGATCCAGGATAATCTGGACGGCGATCTTTCGCTGCCGAACCTCGCCGCGCGCGCCAACATGAGCCCGCGCAGTTTCTCCAGGCACTATCGGGAGGCAACGGGCCGCACACCTGCGCGCGCGATCGAGGAGATCCGGATCGAGGCGGCGCGACGGATGCTGGAGCAGGGCAAGGCCGTCAACCAGACGGCCCGCCGCTGCGGCTTCGGATCGGAAGAGACGATGCGGCGCGGCTTTCTACGCGTCCTCGGCACCAACCCGCGCGATTATCGCGAACGCTTCTGACCTGCGGCACCCGCGCCAGTCCGCTTTGATCGTGTCGCTAACGCGCGAGGGGCGGCCCGAACCAGGTGGTCAGCGCGTCGGCCAGTCCCTGTTGGGTTCCGCTACCGACCCAGGCCACGTAGCCATCGGGCCGGATCATAACGGCGGCGGGTGCGGCGACCGTCCCGAGGACCGGCAGTTCCCAGGTGCCGTCATACCCAGCTTCAATCTGCCGGACCCGATCCGCCCAGGGCGCGATGTCCAGTCCGCCTGGTTCGCCGAGGTTGAGAAGCACCGGCCGGGCGTCATGCAGCAAGCTGAAGACCCGTACTGGACCGTCGGCCGTGGCCAGGTCGAGGTCGGGCATTCGCCGGCCAAGCAGTGGATGTCCCTCGCCGAGATCGTAATGGATGCCCAGACCGGACATCTCCGCGGCAATCCGCTTGCGCGGCTCATCCATGCCGAGCAGTTCGGTAAAGATGTCGCCCAGGGCCTTGGTGCTGGCATCCATGCGCCGAAGCGCAACCTGCGCCTTCGCGTTGCGCAGGACGCGAGCGGCGATCGGATGACGTTCGGCGTGATAGCTGTCAAGCAGGCTCTCCGGTGAGGTCCGCTTGACCACCTGGGCCAGCTTCCACCCCAGATTGACCGCGTCCTGCACGCCGATATTGAGCCCCTGCCCGCCCATCGGCGGATGGATGTGCGCGGCGTCGCCGGCCAGCAGGACACGTCTGTCGCGGTAGGCGGCGGCCTGCCGTGTCATGTCGGTGAAGCGGGAGAGCCAGGTCGGACTGTGGACCCCGAAATCGGTGCCATAGACAGCGACAAGCGCCTCCCTGAGATCGTCCAGCGTCGGTTCACCGCCGATGGTCAGTTGCCTCTCGGTCAGCACGACACCCACCCGGTCGCTGTCCTCGATTTTGCCTATCGCATGAATACCGTAAGCGTCGCTGCGAAAGCCCAATGCCGGTTCCCCGGACATTTCGACCTCGGCGATCATCCAGCTCATCGTCGCATCCCATCCGGGGAATTCAATGCCCGCCGCCTTGCGGATCATGCTGCGCCCTCCGTCGCAGCCGACGAGGTATTGCGCCTGCAGCCGTTGGCCACCGGGCAGTTCCACATCGACGCGGGCATCATCCTGCGCGAAGTCAGTGACGTCCTGTCCACGATAGATCGGCACCCCCAACTCGTTGATCCAGTCGGCCAGTATCCGTTCGATATGGTTTTGCCGCAGCGCCAAGAGACAGCTGTGCCGGCCGGGAAAGTCGCTGATATCCAAACGGATCATGTGGAAGCCGACGGTCGAGAAGCTTTGCCCCTGCGAGACAAACCGGTCGGCAATTCCGCGCTGATCGAGAACCTCGATGGTGCGCGCGTGCAGGCCACCCGCGCGCAAGCCGACCAGCTGATGGTCCGGGCGGCGCTCGACGATGGCGACATCGACGTCTGCCAGCGCGAGTTCCCCCGCCAGCATCAATCCTGTCGGACCTCCCCCGGCGATCACCACCGCATGCTCTGAAATCATCAATCGTCACTCCCGTTTCGCGCCTGATCTGCGCCGCTTTTTACGGGAGGAGCCGGGTCTTGCCGCAAGCCCCTTGTACGCCATATGTACGAAATGGAAGGGGTACTCTCCTGCGCGGATCGCTTGGGACAGCCGACAGCCGTGGATCGAAGACGGGAGCCCGGATTGCCTGCAGGCAAAAAATCAGAGTCCTTCGTGCCTTGGCACGAAGTTCTGATGTTGTGTTTGGAAGAAGGGGGCCGGTCGGCGTTTGGCAGCGGTACGAGGAGGCCACTATGTGCCAGCGCCGGCCGGCCGACCCCACGGACCCAGGAGATGCGGCGGACCTGAGCATCATGGGGTATTTCTAGCGATCGAGCCGGCTATGTATCCTCGTGCCGGCTTCGTCTTGGCCTGCACATTTGCGCAAGAGCTTATGAAAATCAACAGTTTCTTAACCAAGGCTCGCGAATCGCTTGGATTAAGGTAAATAGCTAACCTTATTGGATTGACCGTAGAATCGGTCGCGATCGCTCACGCCGCCTTGGCAACCACGCGGTTGCGACCGCCGCTCTTGGCTTCGTAAAGCGCGAGATCGGCGCGCTTCATCAGCGCCGCTACCGTATCCACGCCTTTCAGCACCGACGACACGCCAACGCTGACGGTGACCTCGATCGTCTTGCCGTCGGCGCCGATGGCGAAAGGCTTCTGGGCTATTTCGGCGCGGATGCGTTCGGCCACTTTCTCGGCCACGGCGCCATCGGTGTCCGGCATCACCACCACGAACTCCTCGCCGCCGAACCGGCAGGCAAGGTCGATGCCCCTGACATTCTTGCGCAGCCGCCGTGCGAACTCCCGCAGCACCTCGTCGCCGCCATCATGGCCGTGCGCGTCATTGATCGACTTGAAGCGGTCGAGATCGGTGATCATCACCGACAGCGGCCTGCGCCGCGCCACGGCGCGGTCGAATAGCGTCTGCAAATGGCTATCGAGATAACGGCGGTTGTGCAGCCCGGTCAGGCCGTCGGTGACCGCCATCTCGATGGTCTGGGTCACACTGGCGCGCAATTGGTCGTTGTAGCGCTTGCGGCGCACCTGGGTGCGCAGCCGCGCCGTCAATTCCTCCTGGTCGATCGGCCGCATCAGATAGTCGTTGATGCCAAGTTCGAGGCCGCGGATGATGCGTTCCTCCTCGCCCTCTTCCGCCAAAAGGATGATCGGCACGAAACGGGTGCGGTCGAGCGAACGCAATTGCGAGCAGAGTCTCAGCGGATCGAAATCGGCGAAGGCCGTCGAGATCATCACGCATTCATAAGACGTCTCGGCCGCCTGGAAGAAGCCGGCATGCGGATCGCCGACAACATCGAGGTCGGCGCGGTCGCGCAGCATCTTCTGGACACGCTCCACCGACGATTTGCGCTCATCGATCAAAAGCACTTTCGGAACCGTGTCCTCGGACGCAAAATTGCGGCTAAGCAGCTCTTCGATGCCGATGTTGCGCGTCGTCGAGGCGCGCAGCCTAAGCTCGTCGGTGAGGGACTTCAGCCGGACCAGGCTCTTGACGCGCGTCATCAGCTGCAGGTCGTTGACCGGCTTGGTCAGGAAATCGTCCGCGCCGGCTTCCAGCCCGCGCACGCGGTCGGACACCTGGTCGAGCGCGGTGATCATCACCACCGGAATATGCGACGTCGCCGGATCGCTCTTCAGCCGCCGGCAGACCTCGAACCCGTCCATGTCGGGCATCATCACGTCGAGCAGCACGACATCGACCTTGCCGTTCTCGCAGGTCTCGATCGCATCGGGCCCGTTGGTGGCGGTCAGCACCTCGAAATATTCGGCCAGCAGCCGGACCTCCAGCAGCCTCACATTGGCAGGGATGTCGTCGACGACGAGGATCCGCGCGGTCATTTCACAAGGCTCCGGCTCGGCTGGAAAGGCACATCAGGCATCGCCCAGGTAAGATTTGATGGTTTCGATGAAACGCGGCACCGAGATCGGCTTCGAAATATAGGCCTCGCAGCCGCCCTGGCGGATGCGCTCCTCGTCACCCTTCATGGCGAAGGCGGTCACCGCGATGACCGGGATGACGTGCAGATCATCGTCCTCCTTCAGCCATTTGGTCACCTCCAGCCCCGACACTTCGGGCAGTTGGATATCCATCAGGATGAGATCGGGCCGATGCTGGCGCGCCAGATCGAGCGCCTCGAGACCATTGCGGGTTCGCACCGTCTCGTAACCACTCGCTTCGATGAGGTCCCGAAAGAGCTTCATGTTGAGCTCATTGTCCTCGACGATCATGACCTTCTTAGGCATCGACATCCCGTCCCGGCCGTCCCTCCGCTCGAAGGCGGCCGTCATGCGCTCGTCCTGAACGCACCAAACCCTGCTCCACTATACGGCAATATGATTGACGAAACGGAAACCCTCGGACTGCAAAGCAGCGCGAATTCCACCTCGCCTGCCTGCGCGTCCAAACGGCGCGCCACGCTGTAAAAGCTTGCCGCAAGCAATTCTTGCCATTACTGCGGAAGAGACTCATTCCACATACCGAAGGTAGTGATGGCAAACGCGGCGTCAATGCGCGAAGAGGCGGAAACCATTGCCGTGAAGGCGCTGGGCTTCGTCGCCTCCGATCCGGAGCTGTTGCCGCGCTTTCTGGCGATCACCGGAATAGAGGCGCATTCGATCCGCAAGGCCGCCGGCGAGCCGGGTTTCCTGGCCGGCGTGCTGCAGTTCATTCTTGCCCATGAGCCGACCCTGCTGCGTTTTGCCGAGGAGACCGGCACGCCACCGGCCGCCGTCGGCAAGGCGTTGCGCGCCCTGCCGCTCGGCGACGACAACCATGAGCATTCCATATGAGCGATGATCCGGAAACCGCGCGCCAGATCGAGGAACTTTCGGCCGACGACCGGCCGCTGCTGGTGCTCGACGTCGATGACGTCGTGCTCGAATTCATCCGCCCCTTCCCGCATTTCCTGAAGTCGCGCGGCTACGGCCTGACGCTGGCCTCCTTCCGGCTGACCGGCAATATTGCCGAAACGGCCAGCGGCCGGCTGATCGAACAGCCCGAGGTCACGGCGCTGCTGGGCGACTTCTTCGACGCGCAAGCCGATTGGCAGAGCATCACCGACGGCGCCGCGGAAGCCCTGGCGAGGCTTGGCAACCGCGCGGAAATCATATTGCTGACAGCCATGCCGCACCGGCATCGCGCCGTGCGCCGCGCCCATCTCGATGCGCTGGGGCTGAGCTATCCGCTGCTGACCACCGAGATGGCCAAGGGACCGGCAGTGGCCAGGCTGCGCGGCAATAACGGCAGGCCTGTGGTCTTCGTCGACGATCAGCCGCACAATCTGGCGTCGGTGCGGGAGAAGGTCAGTGATGCCAATCTTTTCCACCTGATGGCCGACAATTCGCTGCGCGCCTTCCTGCCGCCGGTCGCGGACGATGTCATCGTCGTCCAGGACTGGCACGAAGCCGGGCCGAAGATCGCGGGCGCGCTTGGGCTGTAGAGCAATTCCAGGAAAAGTGTGAAACGGTTTTCCCCGGAAAAGCGCGTAGCGCTTTCCCTTGGGAATTGCGTCAAAACTTAGAGCCGACCCCTCAAGGGTTCAGCTTCGCACCGGCCCCGCCATTATCGCCGCTGCCGCCATTATCGCCACCGCCATTGTTGGCGCCACCAGCATTGTCACCGCCACTGCTGTCGTCAGCGCCGTCACCATCATCGACGCTGTCGTCCACCGCCGGATCAGCGGGCTTCAGCATGACACCATTGACGGTGACCGAGCCATCGGCCTTGGTGCTGACAGCCCATTCCAGCCGGCCGTCCGGCAGTGTCTTGGCAAACCCCTTCACCATCAGGGCTGCAGGCACATACTGCCCCAGCTCCGGCTCCGTCTTTGCCGCTTCCTGCAGATGCGCCATGATCTTGTCGAAGCCTGCGACATCGACAGTGAGACTTGCGTCGGGCTTCTGGCCGAAGCTCGTCATCTCACCTTCCAGCGCGATCTCCATGTCCTTGTTCTTGACGGTGCTGTGGCCGATGACAACCTTCGGCGCCTTGGCCAGGAAGTCTGCCTTGAGCTGGTCGCCGAACTCGGCCGACAGCGGCGGATCCTGATTGAGATCAAAGGCTTCGATCGCCTTCTTCGCCATGCTGTCGAGATCGATATTGGCGCCGCCGAAATTCAGGTCGATATCGGTGGGCAGCAGCGCCACGCTCCAGCTCGGCAAGAGCTGCTGCGGCACGGTCAGCCCCGACGCCTTGATGCCATAGGTGATCTTGCCGCTCTGGGAAACGCCGTCGCTGCCGAACGCGGTGCTGAGCTGCGTCGCCCCGAACGTGCCGATCGGGCTGTCGACCGCGAAATCCTTGAAGCCATAGGTGCCGTCAATGCGCTCCCACACCGGAAGCGCGGCGCGCAGAAGCGACTTCAGCTGCGCCTGGTTTGCCTTCAGCGTCTTCTCGTCCTCATTGGCCACGGCAAATGCCAGGAGGTCAAGCAGCGGCCTCGTTTGCACGCCCTTGCCGCTGGCTTCCACCGACAACTCAGGCGACTTGATGGTGACCGGGAAATTCAACCCGCTCTCGGGATCGTCCAGTTTGACCGCCTCGACGAAATTCGAAATTTTTTGCGACATCGTGAAGTCGACGCCGCCATTGGCAGCCTTGGTGGCGGCAATGGTCGCGGTGCCGGCACCAGTGCTGGCCTCCATCTGCTGCTTGGCATCCTTCGACGCCATCGTCATGCCGGCCAACGAACTGGTGCCGCTGATGAAGGCGGCCAGACTGGGATCGTAGACGCCGGAACCCCTGCCGTCCTTGATCGAAAACTGCGTGCTTTGCAGCCCCTCGGGTCCGTTGAACTCGAAGGATCCGCTTTGCGAAAAATCCATCGAGACATCCCAGGTCCCATCGCTGCGCGGCTTCACCAGCAGAGCGTAGGGCGCGAAGTCTAGTTTCACCTGTCCCTGTGCGGGAAACGTCGCGGCAAGCGCCTTGAGATCGAACGCGACCTTGTAGGCGTCGCCTTCGACCGAGACCTTCAGAATGCCCTTGTCGAGCGCCTGTTTGCCGACATAGCGGGATAGCTCATCGGACAATTGCTTGGCGCCCTTGCTGTCGACGGTCTGGCCGAAGGCGGGCGCGCTGATGAGAAGCGCGGCAAAGGCAATTGGCAACATACGGTTCACGGGAATTCTCCGTTGGGTCGAAAGGCAAAAATCGTTTCGTACTTCTGGTAGGGAAATACCATCACAACTGCAAGACGATGACAGTCACGCAATCGGCCACAGCACCAGCCGCATCAGTGGCCGACCCGCCTTGCGTTCGACAAGCCTCTCGAAACCGGCCTTCTCGAACACACCCGAAGAACCGACGAACAGGCCGATCGAGCGCGAATCGCGCGACAGGTCGATCGGGCAGGCCTCGACGAGCCGTGCTCCGTTGCTGCGGGCGAAATCGATGCCGCCTTCGACGAGGCGATGCGTGATGCCGCGACCCCGCGCCTTGGCGCGGATGAAAAAGCAGGAGATCGCCCAGACGGCCGGGTCGGAAGCGTCGGCGGGATCGATGGGCGCCGAGCCCCTGCCCTTGTTGTTCCATTCGGGCACGTCGGCGCGCGGCCCGATCTGCATCCAGCCGACGGCCTTGCCGTCCTCGAAGGCCAGCAGGCCGGGCGGCGGGCCGGCTTCGATGCGCGCCTTGATATGGTCCTTGTTGCGTTCGCGGCTGCTCTCGCGCCGCGCCGCCGGCGCCAGCCGGAAATGCGTGCACCAGCAGCCGTAACAGGCGCCCTGCTTGCCGAAAAGGTCCTCGAAATCAGGCCAGAGCTCAGGTGCCAGCGGCACTATGGTCGTGCTCATGCGGTTCTCCCCAGGCCAAGCTTGTCGCTGGCCTTGCACTGTCGTACCATTGCTTCTGTTCTCTTTATGTTCGCAGTGATGGCGGCCCCTGTCAACAATCCCGATCACGGTTTTTGCCGAGACTGCCTGACGTTTCAGCGCAGTGAAACGCGCCGCTGCGAGCGTTGCGGCAGCCCTCGCCTTGCCCGCCATCCCGAACTTTACCGGCTGCATCTGGCCCATATCGATTGCGACGCCTTCTACGCGGCGATCGAAAAGCGCGACAATCCGGCGCTCAAGGACAAGCCGCTGATCATCGGCGGCGGCAAGCGCGGGGTCGTCTCCACCGCGTGCTACATCGCCCGAATCCGGGGCGTGCGCTCCGCCATGCCGATGTTCAAGGCGCTCGAGGCCTGCCCCGAGGCGGTCGTTATCCCGCCCAACATGGAAAAATATGTGCGTGTCGGCCGCGAGGTGCGCGCCATGATGCAGGCGCTGACGCCATTGGTCGAGCCGCTGTCGATCGACGAGGCATTTCTCGACCTTGCCGGCACCGAGCGGCTGCACGGCCTGCCGCCGGCCGTGGTGCTGGCGCGCTTCGCCCAGGCCATCGAAAAAGAGATCGGCATCACCGTTTCGGCGGGTCTCTCCTACTGCAAATTCCTCGCCAAGATCGCATCCGATTTCCGCAAACCGCGCGGCTTTTCAGTGATTGGCGAGGCCGAGGCGGTCGGCTTCCTGGCGACGCAGCCGGTGACCATGATCTGGGGCGTCGGCAAGGCGTTCAACGCCACGCTGGAACGCGACGGCATCCGCACCATCGGCCAGCTTCAGACGATGGAGCGTGGCGACCTGATGCGCCGCTACGGCGTGATGGGCGACCGGCTATACCGGCTTTCGCGTGGCGAGGATGTCCGCCGCGTGGACCCTGACCAGGACGCCAAGAGCGTATCGGCCGAAACCACCTTCGACACCGATATCGCGTCGCTGGACGAACTGGTCTCGGTGCTGCGAGGGCTTTCGGAAAAGGTCTCGGCGCGGCTGAAAAAGTCAGGCATTGCCGGGCGCACCGTGGTGTTGAAGCTGAAGACCCAGGATTTCAAGCTGCGCACGCGCAACCGCCAGCTCGGCGACCCGACAAGGCTCGCGGACCGTATCTTTTCGACCGGCGTGGAGCTCCTTCGCAAGGAAACCGACGGAACGAAGTTTCGATTGCTCGGAATCGGCGTCAGCGACCTCTCCGACGACGACAAGGCCGACCCGCCGGACCTGGTCGACGTCCAGTCACGCAAACGCGCCATGGCAGAAGGCGCCATCGACGCGCTGCGCGACAAGTTCGGCCGCAAGGCGGTGGAGACCGGCTATACGTTCGGCCGAGGCCGCGACGCCCACCCGCCGGAACCGCTGGAGGACTGAGCGCGGTCAGGTCCGCGTCAAGTCTATACGGCTCGTCACCACGCTCTTGCCGGTTTTCGGATCGGTATCGGTGACCGTCAGCCGGATGCCGTTCTCGCCTCGCTTCTCGACCGTCATCTGGGCCTTGCGATCGCCGTTGACCTCCTTCGCCCAGCGGATGCCAAGATTGATCGCGTTGCCCGCTCGGCTGCCGTTCAGCTGTGCCGGTCCGGTGCGGGACCCGACGTAGATGCCGCTGTATTTCGCGCCCGTAACCTTCAGATTGGCGCTGATGGCCCGAGACACCACAACGAGACCGCGACAATTGCCATCCAGGGAGAGCGAGGTCGGGGTCGCATTCGAATTGAAGCTGCAGGAAACACTGACATTCGGAACATCCGTGGTCACCTGGACAGTGCCCTTGCCGGCGAAGTTACCTTGGAACGACTGGAGAAATTTGGTCTCGTCGGCACGAGCTGCACCCGCGACAATCACGAGGCAGCCGGCGAGCGCGACTTGCACGAATGGTCTCATGAAACTCTCCTTGTCGATATTGGAAAGGCGGGTTTGCAATGCAGGGACAAAATATCGGGACTCAACGTCCATGGCCGTATCGGGTTCCGCCCGCGGCACGACTGTTTTTGCAACGCCATCGCTGCGACTGGCCCAGAAGAATGGAGCAACTAACGATTGCGGGAGAGGCCTGGGCCTGCGAGATAGCTGCCATGGCACCCACCCCCTCGATCCCCAAGGCCGCGTTCTGGATGGCGCTGTCGATTACCTCGTTCCTGGTGATGTCGGTCGCCGGCCGCGCCACGACGGCCGAGCTCAACGTCTTCCAGGTGCTGGAACTGCGCTCGGTGATCGGGTTCTTCATTCTGCTGCCGCTGGTTATGACGAGCGGAGGCTTTGCGGCAATGCGCACACGGCGCCCCGTCGCCCATATCGCCCGCAATGTCATCCACTATACCGGCCAGGCGGCCTGGCTCTATGCACTGACACTGATCCCGCTGGCCGTGCTGATCTCGATCGAATTCACCACGCCGATCTGGACCGCAATCCTGGCGGTGACGTTTCTCGGCGAACGGCTGAGCCGGCCGAAACTGGCGGCAGTTGTGCTCGGGCTGATCGGCGTGGTGGTCATCGTTCGCCCCGGTGTCGGCTCGGTCGATCCGGGACATCTCGTCGTGCTCGGTGCCGCGGTCTGCTTCGGCATCTCGGTGGTCATGGTCAAGTCGCTGACGCGCACCGACAGCGTCGTGCGCATCATCTTCTGGATGCTGATCATCCAGTCGGTGGTCGGCCTCGTTCCGGCGCTCTATACGTGGCGCAACCCGCCACTGGAGCTGTGGCCGTGGATCGTACTGATTGCCTTCACCGGCATGTCGTCGCATTTCTGCATGGCCCGCGCGCTCGGCTATGCCGACGCCACCGTCATTTCGCCGATGGATTTCCTGCGCGTACCGCTGTCGGCCCTGATCGGCTGGCTGCTTTACCACGAGCAGATCGACGCCTTCACCGCCGGCGGCGCGCTGCTGATCCTGATGGGCAATCTGCTCAACCTGCAGCGCAAGCCGGCACAAGCGGCCGAAGTAGCGGCGTCGTAGCGCTGCCGCCGGTCAGTCGCCTGCATCCGGTATGTTGAGAACATGCCCGCAGGCCTTGCGATGCCAAAGCCGCCGTCCGCGCGTCCACGGCCCTCCAGCTTCCAGCGAATCGGCTCTATACAAGCTCCACTTCGACCACGCCGGGCACGGCGCGCATCGCCGAGGCGATCTGCGGCGAGACGCGGTAGCCGCCCTGCAAGGCGATCTCGACCTCGCCCTGCGCCTCTTCCTTGATGACGATGATGCTCACCTGGCTTTCGCCACGCTGGGTGAGCTGGGACTGGATGATCGCGGCCGGTCCATCATTCCTGACGAAAATGCGCAGCGCCTTCTGGATGCGGCTTGCCTCGTCCTCCAGCGATTGCACGGAGTTGATGCGCAGATTGACGCCCTCGGGCCTGTCCTCCGCCTGAACGGTGATGACGACGGAGCGGCCGGCTTCCAGGAGGTCACGGTACTGCGCCAAGGCTTCAGAAAACAGCACGGCCTCGTACTGGCCGGAGGTGTCGGAAAAGGCCACCACACCCATCTTGTTGCCGGTGCGCGTCTTGCGCTCCTGCTTGCTGGTGACCGTGCCGGCCAGGCGGCCGGCGGAAGCGCCGCGCTTGACGGCAGCCGAGAACTCCGCCCAGTTCTGCACCCGCATCTTCTGCAGCGCCGCCTTGTACTCGTCGAGCGGATGGGCCGAAAGATAGAAGCCGACGACCTGGAATTCGCGGTGCAACCGGTCGGCTGCGAGCCACGGATCCGTCTGCGGCAGATTGAGCGCCTGCGACTGTGCGCCGAGCGAGGCGCCGAAAATATCGGCCTGGCCGGAAACGGCATTCTGCTGGGCGAGCGACGCCAGCCCCATCATCCGTTCGACACCGGCCAGCATCTGGGCGCGGTCGTGGCCGAAACAGTCGAGCGCGCCGGCCATGATCAGGCTTTCGAAGACCCGCTTGCCAACGATCTTGGGATCGACCCGCTCGCAGAAATCGGCGAGGTTCTTGAACGGCTTTTCGCCACGCACGGCAACAATGTGTTCGACCGCCGCATCGCCGACGCCCTTGAGCGCCGCCATCGAATAATAGATGCGGTTCTCGCCGACCTCGAACGGCCGGAAACTCGTCATCACCGACGGCGCCAGCACCTCGATGCCGAGGCGCAGCGCATCCTGACGGAAATCGGCGAGCTTGTCGGTATTGCCCATGTCGAGCGTCATCGACGCCGCCAGGAACTCGACCGGATAATGCGCCTTGAGATAGGCAGTCTGGTAGGAGACGACGGCGTAGGCGGCGGCGTGCGATTTGTTGAAACCATAGTCGGCGAATTTGGCCAGCAGGTCGAAAATGAAGTCGGCTTGCGGCTTGCTGACGCCGCGCTCGACAGCACCGGTGACGAAGCGCTCGCGCTGCTTGTCCATCTCGGCGCGGATCTTCTTGCCCATGGCGCGGCGCAGAAGGTCGGCTTCGCCTAGCGAATAGCCGGACAGCTCCTGCGCGATCTGCATGACCTGTTCCTGGTAGACGATGACGCCTTGCGTCTCCTTCACCAGATGGTCGATCTTGGGGTGGATCGACGCCATCTCCTCCTCGCCATGCTTTCTGGCGTTGTAGGTCGGGATGTTCTCCATCGGGCCCGGCCGGTAAAGCGCGACCAGGGCGATGATGTCCTCGATGCAGTCGGGCCGCATGCCGATCAGCGCCTTGCGCATGCCGGCACTTTCCACCTGGAACACGCCGACCACTTCGCCGCGCGACAGCATGGCATAGGTGTCCGGATCGTCGAGCGGTATCGTCGCCAGGTCGATGTCGATGCCGCGCCGGCGGATCAGCTTGACCGCCGTCTCCAGCACGGTCAGCGTCTTCAAGCCGAGGAAGTCGAACTTCACCAGCCCGGCCTGCTCGACATATTTCATGTTGAACTGGGTGACCGGCATGTCCGAACGCGGATCGCGATACATCGGCACCAGTTCCGACAGAGGCCGGTCGCCGATGACGATGCCGGCGGCGTGCGTCGAAGCGTGGCGATAGAGGCCTTCCAGCTTCTGCGCCATGTCGAGCAGCGTCTGGACGATCGGCTCTTTCTCGGCCTCTTCGGCAAAGCGTGGCTCGTTGGCGATGGCATCCGCCAGCTTGACCGGATTGGCAGGGTTCTGCGGCACCATTTTCGACAGCTTGTCGACCTGGCCGTAAGGCATCTGCAGCACGCGGCCGACGTCGCGCAGCACGGCGCGGGCCTGCAACGTACCGAAGGTGATGATCTGGCCGACCTGGTCACGGCCGTATTTCTGCTGGACGTAACGGATCACCTCCTCGCGGCGATCCTGGCAGAAGTCGATGTCGAAGTCGGGCATCGACACGCGGTCCGGATTGAGGAAGCGCTCGAACAGCAGGGAGAAGCGCAGCGGATCGATATCGGTGATGGTCGTCGAATAGGCGACCAGCGATCCGGCGCCCGAACCACGGCCCGGTCCGACCGGAATGCCTTGCGCCTTGGCCCATTTGATGAAGTCGGCGACGATCAGGAAGTAGCCCGGAAATTTCATCTTCTCGATGATGCCGAGCTCGAATTCGAGCCGCTCGCGATATTGCTCGATGGTGTAGCCCGGGGTCGGTCCGTGCAGCGCAAGCCGCGCGTCGAGCCCCTCGCGCGCCTGGCGGGCGAGTTCGGCGGCCTCGGCCTTTTCGGCCGCGTCCTTGTCGGAGGCATCGCCGCCGGTGAAGCGCGGCAGGATCGGACTGCGGGTCTTTGGATAGTAGGAGCAACGCAGTGCGATCTCGACCGTGTTGTCGATGGCTTCCGGCAGGTCGGCGAACAGCTTTGCCATGTCGGCCTGGCTGCGCAGGAAATTGTCCGGTGACAGCCGGCGGCGGGTGTCGACGGCGACAACGGAGCCCTCGGCGATGGCGATCAGCGCGTCATGCGCCTCATAATCGTCGCGCGAGGAGAAAAACGCCTCATTGGTGGCGACAAGCGGAAGTTCGTGCGCATAGGCGAGATCGATCGTCTGATGTTCGACGACCCGGTCGTAACCGGCAACCCGGTCCAGTTCGACATAAAGCCGGTCGCCGAACAGCGCCTTGAGCGTCAAAAGCCGCACTTCGGCCAGATCGCGGCGATCCTCCTTCAAGGCGTTGCCGATCGGGCCGCGCGGCCCACCGCTGAGGCAGATCAGCCCATCGGCCTTGCCCTCCAGCATCTCGGTTGTTAGGTGCACCGCCTCGCCGGGCGGTGTTTCCAGATAGACGCGGCTTACCAGCCTGACCAGGTTAGAATAGCCGGCTTCGGTAGCCGCGAGCAGCACGACCGGCCGCATCTCCGGGCCTTGCCGCCGGCGGTCGCGCTGGCCGTCGCTGTTCTCGCCGGAAAAGGCGAGCGCGATCTGGCAGCCGATGATCGGCTGGATACCGTCCTTGACCGCCTTCTGTGCGAACTCCAGGGCACCGAACAGATTGTTGGTGTCGGTGACGGCGATGGCCGGCGCTTCGTCTTTCACGGCGTGGCCGACGACCTTGCCGAGCTGAAGCGCGCCCTCGAGCAGCGAATAGGCGGAATGCACGCGCAGATGGACAAACGGCCGCGCCGGCACCTCCGGACGCGCCGCCGCAATCGCGGCTTCGCGCTTCAGGGGATCGCGTGGAAGTCTGTCATCCGCCATGGTTTCTTGCGCTGCCTAAGGCTCTGAGTCGATGGAGATGTATTGTCCGGGACCGGGCGATACCAGTCCAGCACAAACGACTGCTGACCACAGAGTTCCAGCCTGATCAGGCAAACTCCATGATCACCGCGTCCACCGCCAGGCTGTCGCCCGGCTTAGCGTTGAGTTTCGACACCACAAGGTCGCGCTCAGCACGCAGCACGTTTTCCATTTTCATCGCCTCGACCACGGCCAAGGTTTCGCCGGCCTTGACCTCCTGGCCTTCGGCGACGGCGATCGACACCACAAGGCCGGGCATCGGGCAAAGCAGCAGTTTCGACGTGTCGGGCGCCACCTTCTCCGGCATCAATCTTTCAAGCTCGGCGATGCGCGGCAGCATGGCGCGGGCGGTCACCGACATGCCTTTCCAGGCGATCCGGAGGCCGTTGGCGACAGGCCTGATCTGGGCGACAACGGAGCGCTTGCCGACCGTGCCGCGCCAGATCAGGTCGCCGGGCCGCCAGTCGGATGAAACGGTCAGCGCCTTGCCGCCGTCGATCGACAGGTCGATCTCCATCGGAATGGAAATCATGCCTTCGAGGATGGATGCCTGGAGATAGTCGTCGCCCAGCTTCACCACCCAGTCGCGCTTGAGCACCCCGGAATGCGGTGCCAGCCGCCCACCCAGCCGGTCGAGCCGGTCTCGGCGCAACAGTTCCACCGCGGTCACGATCGAGGCAAGAACGGCCTTTTCTTCGCTGTTCGGCACGACAGGCGCAAAGCCGTCGGGATATTCCTCGGCGATGAAGCCGGTCGATATCGCCCCTTCCCGCCAGCGCGGATGCTGCATCAGCGCCGCCAGGAACGGAATGTTGTGCTCGATGCCGTCGACGACAAAACTGTCCAGCGCTTCCGACATGGCATCGATTGCTTCGATGCGCGTCAGCGCCCAGGTGCACAGTTTGGCGAGCATCGGATCGTAGAACATCGAAATCTCGGAGCCTTCGGTGACGCCGGTGTCGTTGCGGATGACGACATCGCCGAACTGCCCCTCCTCCGGCGGCCGGTAGCGGGTCAGCCGGCCGATCGACGGCAGGAAATTGCGATAGGGATCCTCGGCATAGAGCCGGCTTTCCACCGCCCAGCCATTCAGCTTGATGTCGCTTTGCTTCAAAGCGAGCTTCTCGCCGGCGGCGACACGGATCATCTGTTCGACCAGATCGATGCCGGTGACGAGCTCCGTCACCGGATGCTCGACCTGCAATCGTGTATTCATTTCAAGGAAATAGAAGTTCTTGTCCTTGTCGACGATGAACTCGACCGTGCCGGCGCTCTGGTAGTCGACGGCCCTGGCCAGCGCCACCGACTGCTCGCCCATCGCCTTGCGTGTCTTGGCGTCGAGGAATGGCGACGGCGCCTCTTCGGCCACCTTCTGGTTGCGGCGCTGGATCGAGCACTCGCGCTCGCCGAGATAGAGCGCATTGCCATGCGCGTCGGCCAGCACCTGGATCTCGATATGGCGCGGATCGACGACGAATTTTTCGATGAAGACGCGATCATCGCCGAACGAGCTCTTTGCCTCGGATCGAGCCCGATCAAAGCCGTCACGCACTTCCGACTGGTTCCAGGCAATGCGCATGCCTTTGCCGCCGCCGCCGGCCGAGGCCTTGATCATCACGGGATAGCCGATCTCGCCGGCGATCTGTTCGGCATGATCGGCATTCTCGATGACGCCGAGCCAGCCGGGCACGGTCGAAACCTTGGCGGCGTTGGCGAATTTCTTCGATTCGATCTTGTCGCCCATCGCCTTGATCGCCTTGGGCTTCGGGCCGATGAAGACGATGCCTTCCTTCTCCAACGCTTCGCAGAAGGCCGCCCGCTCCGACAGGAAGCCATAGCCGGGATGCACGGCCTGAGCCCCGGTCTCCTTGCAAGCGGCAATGATCTTTTCAGGGACAAGATAACTCTGCGCGGCGGGCGAAGGCCCGATATGCACCGCCTCGTCGGCCATCTCGACATGCACGGCATCGCGATCGGCGTCGGAATAGACGGCGACCGTGGCAATCCCCATCTTGCGCGCCGTCTTGATGACACGACAGGCGATCTCGCCACGATTGGCGATCAGGATTTTCGTGAACATGCTGAGGTCATTCCCCTCCGGTCAGTCGTTCCTTTTATGGCCTGTGCTTGCGGGGTCAAGCCGACCATGCAAATCACTGCCTTTCAATCGATTTGCGATTCCAATTCATCGCTGTGGCCCAGTCTCGGCACCAGCTTCCAGTTGATCGTGTCGATAAAACCTGAAACCTTAGAAAAAAATTCGCATTGGAGGACGCCTGATGAAAACCCGCGCCGCTGTCGCTGTCGCCGCCGGAAAGCCGCTGGAGATCATGGAGGTCGACCTCGACGGTCCGCGCGACGGCGAGGTGCTGGTCGAGATCAAGGCGACCGGCATCTGCCACACCGACGAGTTCACTTTGTCGGGTGCCGATCCCGAAGGCTTGTTTCCAGCCATTCTCGGCCATGAAGGCGCCGGCGTGGTGGTCGATGTCGGCAAAGGCGTCACCTCGGTCAAGAAGGGTGATCATGTCATCCCGCTCTACACGCCGGAATGCCGGCAGTGCCCATCCTGCCTGTCGAGAAAGACCAATCTGTGCACGGCCATCCGCGCCACGCAGGGACAAGGCTTGATGCCGGACGGCTCGTCGCGCTTCTCGATCGGCAAGGACAAGATTTTCCACTATATGGGCTGCTCGACCTTCTCCAACTTCACCGTTCTGCCCGAGATCGCGGTGGCCAAGGTCAACCCCGACGCCCCCTTCGACAAGATCTGCTACATCGGTTGCGGCGTCACCACCGGCATCGGCGCCGTCATCAACACCGCCAAGGTCGAGCAAGGCGCGACCGCTGTCGTCTTCGGCCTCGGCGGCATCGGCCTCAATGTTATCCAGGGTCTGAAGCTGGCCGGCGCCGACATGATCATCGGTGTCGATCTCAACAACGACAAGAAGCAATGGGGCGAGCGGTTCGGCATGACGCATTTCGTCAACCCGAAGGAGATCGACGGCGACATCGTCCCCCACCTCGTCAACATGACCAAGCGTGGCGCCGACCAGATCGGCGGCGCCGACTACACATTCGACTGCACGGGCAACACCAAGGTCATGCGCCAGGCGCTTGAAGCCTCGCATCGCGGCTGGGGCAAGTCGGTCATCATCGGCGTTGCCGGCGCCGGCCAGGAGATTTCGACCCGGCCGTTCCAGCTGGTCACCGGCCGCACCTGGATGGGCACCGCCTTTGGCGGCGCGCGCGGCCGCACCGACGTGCCGCGGATCGTCGACTGGTACATGGACGGCAAGATCCAGATCGATCCGATGATCACCCATTTGCTGAAGCTGGAAGACATCAACAAGGGGTTCGACCTCATGCATGAGGGCAAGTCGATCCGCAGCGTCGTCGTTTATTGAAGCAAGCCACACGCCGCCGACCGACCGGCCAGCGACCTCTGTGGTTCAAAACTGGGAGGAGAAAAGAATGGCGGAGAAACTGCATCCGAAAATCGACAATGGCCTGCCCAAGGAAAGCGCGAGCTTTGCCGGCGGCACGCTGGTCTGTGCGTGCACCAGCAAGCCGGTCAAGGTGAAGGTCAAGGGGCAGATCGCCCACAACCATGCCTGCGGCTGCACCAAATGCTGGAAGCCGGAAGGTGCCATATTCTCGGTGGTTGCCGTTGCCGGCACCGGCGACGTCACCGTCACCGAGAACGGTGACAAGCTGAAAGTGGTCGATCCCTCGGCGCTGATCCAGCGCCATGCCTGCACCGGCTGCGGCGTCCACATGCATGGCCCGGTCGAGCGCGACCATCCGTTCAAGGGCTTGTCCTTCATCCACCCCGAACGCTTCGTCGAGGACGGCTGGTCGCCGCCGGGCTTCACCGCGTTCGTCTCGTCCATCATCGAATCCGGTGTCGATCCCAAGCGGATGGACGGCATTCGGGCTCAACTGAAGTCAATCGGGCTGGAGCCCTATGACTGCCTCAACCCCGGCCTGATGGATTATATCGCCACCTGGACGGCGAAGAAGTCAGGCGCCTTGCCGGCCTGAACGCCATAAGATTTCAGGCAGGGGCCGGAAACGCTTCCGGCCCCTGTCCGTTTCGGAGAGACAATGCCTGCACCTGCCATCTACGTCGACGCCGATGCCTGCCCGGTCAAGGCCGAGGTCGAGAAAGTCGCCGAGCGCCTCGGCGTCGTCGTCACCTACGTCTCCAATGGCGGTTTGCGGCCATCGCGCGACCCAATGATCCGCAATGTCGTGGTCTCCAAGGGTGCCGACGCCGCCGACGACTGGATCGTCGAGAATGCCAAATCCAATGATATCGTGGTGACTGCGGATATTCCACTCGCCGCTCGCGCCGTGGCGCTCGGCGCGCATGTGCTCGGGCCAACCGGGCGCCCGTTCACGCCCGAAACCATCGGCATGGCGGTGGCCATGCGCGACCTCAAGCAGCATCTGCGCGAGACCGGTGAGAGCAAGGGCTACAATGCCAGCTTCGCACCGCAGGACCGTTCGCGGTTCCTTGGTGAACTCGACCGCATCTTGCGGCGCGCGCTGAAATCCGCCACACCCAGCTAGAAACCGAGCGCCATCCAGGGTGGAGACCGCCATGGCCGCCGCGATCCAGAAACCCATGCAGCGCCATATGCTGTTCGCAATGTCGGCGTGTTTCGGTGCGTTTGCGCTCCTTGTGGCATTGCTGCTGCACGCCCCGCTCGCCTACTCGATCGGCGCCAACGCATTTTTCGCCGCTTACGTCATTCTTGTCGTCAGCCATATGCCAACATTCACCGGCAAGTATCTGAGCAAGAATGCGCGTGCCACCGACATGCCAGTGCTGGTCATCTTCGCGGTGACGCTTGTTGTCGTCGTGTTCGCCGTTGTCTCGTTGTTCCTGCTGATCAATCAGAAGGACAGAGGCAACTCCGTCGAGCTCGGCTTCGCGCTGCTGTCGATCCCGCTCGGCTGGTTCACCATCCATGCGATGGCCGCACTTCATTATGCGCATGTCTACTGGATGGACGGCGATGCGGTCGACGCTGAAACCAAGAAGAAAATCCCGGTCGGCGGATTGCTGTTCCCAGGCGACAAGCGGCCGGAAGGCTGGGATTTCCTCTACTTCTCGACGGTGATCGGCATGACGGCGCAGACCGCCGACACCAATATCTCGACGACGCATATGCGTTGTGTCGTGCTCGTCCACTCGATTCTGTCGTTCTTCTTCAACACCGTCATCGTCGCGGCGGCCGTCAATCTCGCCGTCAGCCTGGGTGGTCCGTAATAAATCCGTGATCGGATGAAACATCGGTTTGGATCGCGACGTATCAGGAGGACAATGAACGCGCAGGCCACGCCGTGAGGCCGGGAGACGAGACAAGATGGAATCCGTTGCCAGAAGCCAATCCGCCACCGGACCGGACGCTCCCGTGTCGAGCGACAGCACACTGATCTACCGGCAGTCGCGCTGGACGCGGCTGACGCACTGGATCTGGGCGATCTCGCTGTTCTTCATGCTGCTTTCCGGCCTGCAGATCTTCAACGCCCGGCCGCAGCTCTACATCGGCAAGCAATCCGGCTTCGGCTACAACAACACCATCTTCGAAATTGGCGCGGTGAACACCGATGCCGGTCCGCGCGGCTACACCGAAATCTTCGGGCACCGCTTCGACACGACGGGCGTGCTCGGTTGGTCAGGTCCGCCAGGCAACGAAACGGCGCGCGGCTTCCCGTCCTGGGCGACCATCCCGTCCTATTATGATCTCGGCACCGCCCGCGTCATCCATTTCTTCTTTGCCTGGATCCTGACGACGACCTTGCTCGTCTGGCTGGTCGCCAGCCTGGTCAACGGCCATATCAGGCGCGACCTCGCCCCGCGCCTTGACGACCTCAGGCGCCTGCCGCGCGACATCGTCGACCACGCCAAGCTGAAATTCCACCACACGCGCGAATACAACACGCTGCAGAAGATGGCTTATGGCGGCGTGCTGTTCGTGCTGTTGCCGCTGATGATCATCACCGGCCTTGCCATGTCGCCCAGCATGAATTCGGTGCTGCCGTTCCTCAACGAGTTGCTCGGCGGCCGGCAGACGGCACGCACCATCCATTTCACCGTCATGCTGCTGCTCGTCGGCTTCTTCATCATCCACATCCTGATGATCCTGGCCGCCGGCCCGATCAACGAACTGCGCTCGATCATCACCGGCTGGTATCGCACCGACCCTCCCGCGCATGACGACAAGACGACCGAGAGGAGTGCCTGACATGGCGAAGTTTGAGATCAGCCCCAATTTTCAGATCAGTCGAAGGAAATTCCTGACCGCCGCCAGCCTCGGCGCCTCCGGCATCATGCTGTCGGGCTGCGACGCCTTCGACAGCCAGTTAAGCATCGGCAGCGGCCTGCGCGGTTTCCTCGAAAACGCCAATGGCCTGACCTATCGCGCGCAACGCCTGCTTGCCGGCCGCGATGCATTGGCGCCGGAATTCACAGAAGCCGATATCCGCCAGCCGCAGCGGCCGAATGGCGTCACCGCCCCTGACGATGACACCTACAAGGGTCTGCTCGCGAACAATTTCGCCGACTGGCGGCTGGAAGTCTCGGGCCTCGTGGAAAAGCCGCTGTCGCTCAGCCGCGAGCAACTTCAGAACATGCCGAGCCGCACCCAGATCACCCGCCACGACTGCGTCGAAGGCTGGAGCTGCATCGCCAAATGGACCGGCACCCCGCTGTCGCTGGTGCTCGACCAGGCGGTGGTCAAGCCACAGGCGCGCTATGTCATGTTCCATTGCCTCGACACGATCGACCGCAGCCTGTCCGGTGACATCAAATATTACGGCACGATCGACCTGATCGACGCCCGCCACCCGCAGACGATCCTCGCCTACGGCCTGAACGGCAAACCGTTGCCGGTCGAGAACGGCGCGCCGTTGCGTGTCCGTGTCGAGCGCCAGCTCGGCTACAAGATGCCGAAATATCTCTACAAGATCGAACTGGTCGACGGCTTCGCCAATGTCGGCGGCGGCCGCGGCGGCTATTGGGAAGACAATGGCTATGACTGGTATGGCGGGATTTGATGACCGGTCGCATAAAGGCCGAGCACGATTTGTCGCCGATAGAGTTGAGTTCGCTCGAGGAACGTCTCCACAGCGCCAACCGACGTGCGACAGACTGCGCCGATGACCGTGGCTTGGCTTTCGTTATTCGCGACGGTGCAGGGAACGCAGTCGGTGTTGCTGCCGGGTACTCTTGGGCGAGCACGTCCGAGCTGACATTGATGTGGATTGACGAGGCCCATCGAGGCCGCGGCTATGCAAGGCAGTTGCTCAGCGCTTTTGTCGCCGAGGCAGCCGAGCGCGGCGTCACGAGAATTTGGGTCTCCAGCCACGACTTCCAGGCACCGGGCCTCTACGAGAAGGCTGGCTTCCAACGCATTGCCGAACTCGCGGAATGGCCCGAAGGCCATTCCAACATCATCCTCTGTAAAACGATAGCAGCGGACGGCGCGCTTTAGGCAACCTTGTCGAGCAGCGGCCTCAACGCGGGATGGATCTCCGGCGAGGCATGCTTGATGAGCGTCAGCAGCGCGCGCTCGTTTTCGTAGAGAGGCCGGTTCGCCCCGATATGCTCGACAAGCCATTTGGCTTCGCCGGCACCGATCGTCTCGGCGCGGCGGGCCAGCGCCTCGGCCGCCCTGTTCTTGGCCTCCCATTCGGCCTCGATGTCATCCGGGGACCGATAGGCCTCGATGATGCCGGCAAGACCACCGGAAACCATGCGGCTGAAGAAACCGCCGATTTGCGGATCGGCGTGTTCGAGGAAGTTTTCCTGGCGCAGCGCCACGTCGCGGGTCGGCGCTTCATAGCCGGCCGAGCACATCACGAAATTGGCGATCGCCTTGACGAAGAGGTCGTTCCAGGACGGATCGTTCTTGGCCTGCGCGGTCTGTTCGTTGATCTTGAACAGCACCTCGGCCTCGCCCTGGGTGATGGCGATGTTGCCGTCGCCGCCATGGGCGTGGAGGATGCGCCGCAGCAGCTCGACTTCCGCCTTGGCGATCAGTCCGGGCACCAGCGCGCCACCCAGCATCAGCGGCCCCTTGCCGTCGATGACGGCGTGCGCAACTTGCTCCAGCGCATAGACGCAAAGCTTGCCCGGCGAGGATCTCGCCTCTTCCAGCACATGGACCAGCAATTCGAGTTCGGTGCGGCTGTCGACCATGCCGTCGCGCGAGATGGTGCGGACCAGCCAGTCGGCATTGTCCTGCGAAATATAGCCCGACGGCTTTTCCTGATGGACGATGTAGTCGGTCACCGCCTCGACGAAGAAGGGCGCCCACTCCGCGCATTTGTCCCGCGCCGTCTGGTCGAGCGCGAACAAGGCCTCGGCCTCGTCGCGGGTCACCACGCCATCGGCGAACACGTCGCGGCGCAGCATCACCACATCTTCCGAGGCAATGCGATTCTTCGACGTCAGCCCTGCCACCGGCGCGCTCATGATCAATTCGCCCATTGTCGTCCCCGTCCGCCCCAAAGCGTTACATCGGCCTGCTATATCAGGAGTGTCTTGAAAAACCGGCAAACGGCGTGGTTAGCGAAGACTTGTCGGCGCGGCGCGCTTTAGGTGTGTTGAGATTCAGGTCAGGCCGAGTCGAAAATGGCTGATACCGAGAACCGGAGCGGAGCGTACTTTTCGTACGTGAGCACAGTTCTATTGCGACGCAATAGAACGGGGAAGCGCAGGTATCAGCCATTTGCAGGCCGGCCTCACCTGAATATCAACGCACCTTTGATGTCGCTGGGAGGTGACAAGGTGTCGCCGACAGGCTATGGATGGCGCGTCGAGGGCTCAGTTCTGAGTCCTACCTGTTTGCGGGAGAGAGCAGCGAGAGCTGCCGCCGAAGGGGAAATCGCCCGAAATCTCTCAGGCAAAAGAACCGTAGACGGGAAAGACACTCTGGAAAGTCGGGGCTTGCCCCCGCGCCGAAGGTGTAAGCGCCGCTGACAGAGTTCCGGCTGCGCGAGTCTCTCAGGCTTCAGACAGAGGGGCACGGACTGGTCGCCATTCGCGGCCGATTGCGTGCGACTCTGGAGACGACATGACGGGCGACGACTCAAAACACCTTCCCCTCGAAGATATCCACACAGCCGCCGGTGCGCGCTTCGGCGCCTTTGCCGGTTGGTCGATGCCGCTGACCTATCCGGCCGGCGTCATGAAGGAGCATCTGCACACCCGCGAGCATGCCGGCCTGTTCGACATCTCGCACATGAAGCTGTTCGAGGTCAGCGGACCGCAAGCGGTTGCGCTGCTCAACCGCGCTTGCCCGCTGGATGCCGGCGCGCTCGAAATCTCGCAGTCGAAACTGTCCTTCTTCCTCAATGAGGCAGGTGGCATCCTTGACGACCTGATCGTCACCCGCCTCGGCGATACCAGGTTCATGGTGGTCGCCAATGCCGGCAACGCCGTCGCCGACGAAAAGCATCTGCGTGAGCTGGCCACGAATTTCGATGTGAAGGTCGAACCGCTCGACCGCGTCTTCCTGGCCATCCAGGGACCCGAGGCCTGGGCTGTGCTGTCCCGCGCCGGCATCGAGACCGGCTCGCTGTTGTTCATGCACGGGGTCGAACCGCGGAAAGACTGGTTCATGAGCCGGTCGGGCTATACCGGCGAGGACGGTTTCGAGATCGGCCTGCCTGAAGCCGATGCGCGCGCCCTAGTCGCGAAGCTGCTCGAAGACGAGCGCGTTCTGTGGATCGGCCTTGCCGCGCGCGACAGCCTGCGGCTGGAGGCCGGGCTTTGCCTGCATGGCCAGGACATCACGCCGGAGACCGACCCTGCCGCCGCCGCGCTGATGTGGGCGATCCCCAAGGAGATCCGCGCGTCCGGCGCCTTCATCGGCGCCGATGCCTTGCGCGCCGCCGTGGAACGCGGCCCGGCGCAAAAGCGTGTCGGCCTGAAACCCGAGGGCCGCCAGCCGGTGCGCGCCGGTGCTGCTCTGTTCGACGCCGACGGCAATCCCGCCGGCCATGTCACGTCAGGCGGCTTCGGGCCCTCGGCTGGCCATCCGGTCGCCATGGGCTATGTCGCCACAGCGCTGGCAAAGCCCGGCACAAAACTGTTCGCCGATGTTCGCGGGACAAAAATCCCGATCGAAATCAACCCCTTGCCTTTCACTCCTCATCGCTACCGCAAAGGATAATCCCGATGGCAACGACCTATTTCACCGCCGATCACGAATGGCTCCGCGTCGAAGGCGGCATCGCCACCGTCGGCATCACCGATTACGCCCAGGAGCAGCTCGGCGACCTCGTCTTCGTGGAACTGCCGGAGACCGGAAAGAAGCTTGCCAAGGGCGATACAGCCGTCGTGGTCGAATCCGTCAAGGCGGCCTCGGACGTCTACGCGCCGGTCGACGGCGAGATCACCGAGGCCAACGGCACGCTGTCGTCCGACCCGTCGCTGGTCAACTCGGCCGCAACCGGCGCCGGCTGGCTGTGGAAGATGAAGCTTGCCGACGAAAGCCAGCTCGCCGGCCTCATGGATGAGGCCGCCTACAAAGCCCATATCGCCTGAAATCAGGACCAGAGATGATGACCACAGCACTCACCCCCTTCTCGGCCCGCCATATCGGTCCTGGTGTCAACGACGTCCGGGCCATGCTTGCCGTGATCGGCGTTCCCTCCGTCGAGACGCTGATCAGCCAGGCCGTGCCGCAGTCGATTCGCCTGGACCTGCCGCTGACCTTGCCGGCGCCAGCCAGCGAGGCCGAGGCATTGGCCGAATTGTCGGCTACGATGGCGAAGAACACGGTGCTGAAGAGCTTCATCGGCGCCGGCTATCACGGTGTCCATGTGCCGCCGGTCATCCAGCGCAATCAGTTCGAGAATCCGGCCTGGTATACGGCCTACACGCCCTATCAGGCCGAGATCAGCCAGGGCCGTCTGGAAATGCTGTTCAATTTCCAGACCTTGGTCACCGAATTGACCGGCCTGCCGGTGGCGTCCGCCTCGCTGCTCGACGAGGCAACCGCCGTCGCCGAAGCGGTCGGCATTGCGCTTCGCCACCACCGCGACAAGCGCACCAAGGTGGCGTTCGCCGGCACGCCGCACCCGCAGACCCTGGATGTCGTGCGCACCCGCGCCGAACCGCTCGGCATCGAGATCGACGGCGAGACGATCGACGACAACACGGCCGCTTTGCTCGTCTCCTGGCCCGACACGTTTGGCGTCTATGGCGACCACAAGGCAGCGATCGACAAGGCACGCGCCACCGGCGCTCTGGTCGTCTTCATCGCCGACCCGCTTGGCCTGACGCTGACAGACGCGCCGGCGAAGCTCGGCGCCGACATTGCGGTGGGCCCGATGCAGCGCTTTGGTGTTCCGATGGGCTTTGGTGGCCCGCACGCCGCCTATTGCGCCGTCTCCGACAGACTGACCCGACTGATGCCCGGCCGCCTGGTCGGCCAGTCGACAGACAGCAAGGGCCGGCCCGGCTATCGCCTGGCCTTGCAGACGCGCGAGCAGCACATCCGCCGCGACAAGGCGACCTCCAACATCTGCACCGCGCAGGCGCTGCTCGCCAACATGGCGACGGCCTACGCCATCTGGCACGGCCCCGCCGGCCTGCAGGCGATTGCCGGGCGCATCCACGCGCTGGCCAACCGTCTGGCAGGCGGCCTCCAGGCGGCGGGCGTGTCGGTGCTCGGTGCCAGCCGTTTCGACACGGTGACGGTGGAGGTAAAAGGCAAGGCCGCTGAAATCGCTGAAGCCGCCGAAAAGACCGGCCGGCTGCTGCGCGTCCTCGATGCCGACCATGTCGGCATCGCCTTCGACGAGACCTCGACGGATGCCGATCTCGACGCGATCGCTTCCCTGTTCGGCGCCAAGGCCGCTCCCTCGGCCGACCGCACCGTTCCCGGCAAGCCGCGTGGAAAAGAGTTTCTGACGCAACCGGTCTTCAACGAGAACAAGTCGGAAACCGACATGATGCGCCTGCTGCGTCGGCTGGCCGACAAGGATCTGGCGCTCGACCGCTCCATGATCCCGCTGGGCTCCTGCACGATGAAGCTCAACGCGGCGGCCGAAATGATGCCGGTGAGCTGGCCAAGCATCGCCAATCTGCATCCCTTCGCGCCGGCCAGCCATTCGGCCGGCTATCGCGCCATGATCGGCGAACTGGAGGGCTGGCTGTCGGAGATCACCGGCTTCGACGCGGTCAGCCTGCAGCCCAATGCCGGCAGCCAGGGCGAATATGCCGGCCTGCTCGCCATTCGTGCCTATCACCGCTCGCGCGGCGAAGGCCATCGCACCGTCTGCCTCATCCCCTCCTCCGCGCATGGCACCAATCCGGCAAGTGCGGCGATGGCTGGTATGAGCGTTGTCGTCGTGCGCTGCCTGGAAGACGGCAACATCGACATGGACGATATGCGGGCCAAGGCCAACGAGCATTCCAAGAATCTCGCCGCGCTGATGTTCACCTATCCCTCGACGCACGGCGTCTATGAAGAAGGCGCCCGCCATCTCTGCGCGCTCATTCACGAGCATGGCGGCCAGGTCTATTTCGACGGCGCCAACCTCAACGCGCTGGTCGCGCTCGCCCGGCCCGCCGATATCGGCGCCGATGTCTGCCATATGAACCTGCACAAGACCTTCTGCATCCCGCATGGCGGTGGCGGCCCCGGCATCGGCCCGATCGGCGTCAGGGCGCACCTGAAACCCTATCTGCCGGGCCATGTTACCGAGGGCTCGGCGCATGCCGTGTCGGCGGCACCGTTCGGCAGCGCCTCCATCCTGCCCATCACCTGGATGTATATCCGCATGATGGGCGCCGCCGGCCTGAAGCAGGCGACGGAGACCGCCATCATCTCGGCCAACTACGTGGCGACCCGCCTCGCGCCGCACTTCCCGCTGCTCTACAAGGGCCGGCACGATCGCATCGCGCATGAATGCATCCTCGACACCCGCGTGCTCAAGGAGAGCGCCGGCATCAGCGTCGACGACATCGCCAAGCGCCTGATCGACTACGGTTTTCATGCGCCCACCATGTCGTTCCCGGTCGCTGGCACGCTGATGGTCGAGCCGACGGAATCCGAGCCCAAGCGCGAGCTCGACCGTTTCTGCGAGGCGATGATCGCCATTGCGGGCGAAGCGGCGAAAGTGGCGAAGGGTGAATGGCCTTTGGCCGATAACCCGCTGGTCAACGCACCGCACACCGCGGCGGAAACGCTGGCCGGTCAGTGGAACCACCCCTACTCGCGCCTGGAAGCGGCCTATCCCGCCGGCGACGCCGACACGGCGGCCAAGTACTGGCCACCCGTGTCGCGCATCGACAATGTCGCCGGCGACCGCAATCTGGTCTGCTCCTGCCCGCCGCTGTCTGATTATCTGGGAGCGGCGGAATAACTACGCTGAGCGCAAGGCCGGCTTGACCGGTTCGGCCTTGCCGATCCTTTTGCGGCTGATGACGCAATTGCGGCCGGCGCGCTTGGCCGCGTAGAGTGCTGCGTCCGCCTCAGCCAGCACCTCGTCAAGGCTGCTGCCGTCGGCGCCGCCAAAGCCGATGCCGCCGCTGACCGTGCTGCGCAACGGACCGTGCGGGGTGGCAACGACTTCGGTGCCAAAGGCAACGCCGATCTTGCTGGCGAGATCATAGGCGCGCTCTTCCGTCATCCGCGACATGACGATGGCGAACTCCTCGCCGCCGAGGCGAAAGGCGTCGACACCGGTCCTGGCATATTTCCGGATGACGGCGGCGAAGCGGCACAGGACCTGGTCCCCGACCGGGTGACCGTAGACGTCATTGGTCCTCTTGAAATGATCGAGGTCGAACATGACGACCGCCATGAACGGGCCGAACTGCCGCTCGCCGTGCAGCGACATCAACCCGCGACGGTTCATCAGCCCGGTCAATGGATCGGTCATGGTCTCGGCCTTCAACTCGATCTGTGCCTGCAGATGGTGAAGCGAGAGCGTCAGGGCGCCGAGGCCGGTCATGCAGGCCACCGCCACGACGGAATTCAGGCGTTCGGCCCAGTTGTCGGGCGCCGCCCCGAGCGTCCATTGCCCCTTGGCCACCAGAACCGCGCCGCAAAGCGCAAACGACACCGCGCAGGTGCCGCTCAGGAACGAGACCACCAGCAGGATCCGGCGATCGTGACTGCCATTGACCCAGAACATGGCTCCGATCGTCGACAAGAGCACGGTGACCGTTGCGTAGGTGACGATGAAGCCGACACCGTCAAGGCCGAGGAAGGTCACGGCCGCGCAGATCGCCATGGCGGCAAGGGTCGGCACGGTCGCACGCCTGTAGTCCCGCACGCCGAGATACTGCATGGCCGAAAGGCAGATGATCAGGAAGCCCAGGCTGAGCAGCGCCAGCGCTATCTGGCAAAGCAGCGGATCAGGCCCCTTGGTGTAGCGCCAGAACAGGGTCACATGCGCGACAAGCACGAGGATGCCGCACGCCACCGTCAGCACGAAACGCGCCCGCGGCGCGGTGAGCCAGATGGCAAACATGGTGACGGCCAGGCAGGTGCCCGACAGCGCGGCCGCGAGCAGGAGCGAACTGAAATCCAGCATATCGGGCGGGGGCCTCTCGAGCGTCGGCGGTTACGCCGCATTCTAGGTCAGCGGCTGCCCTCGGACATGGTTTTCAGCCGATCTTTCGACCCAAGCTGCGGTTACGGTTTACAAAGCGTCGACACCGCCTGTCTGGAAATCGCGCCCTTAGCCGGCGCGAGGATCAAGCGCGCGTCAGCCTTTGTTCAGCAGTGCGAGATTGGCGTTGACGACCGTCGGGTCGGCCATGCCGGCCTTCGCCTCGAGCAGCAGCGCCCTGGCCTTCTTCTTGTTGCCGCGCAACAGTTGCGAATAGCCCATATTGTTGACGATCTGCGGCTTGCGGCCGGCGACCTTCAGGAGCTGGCCGTAGGCGCGGTCGGCAAAATCGAAGCGGCCGAGCTCGTCATAGGAGGCGGCAAGCCCCATCCAAGCCTCGGCATTGTCGGCCTTTAGCTCGACGGCCTTGCGGAAATGCTGTTCGGCGAGACCATAATTGGCGTCGCGAAACTGCGCCTTGCCTTGCGCCAGATCGGATGTGTCGACATCCCTGGCCGCCGGCTGGATCGCGGTCGTCTTGGTCGTGTCGACGTTGGTGTTCGTCGTGCACCCGGTGATCATCATAACGGCCGCCATCGTGGCCACCGCCGCAAATTTTGTCTGACGCATGCCCTGCCCCGTCGCCCGATTTGCCGGGTCGTTCTTCGGGAAAGACACTACAGCACAGCCGTTAAGCTTCGGTGCCGAAATGCATCCAAGATTAGGGCCCAGGAAAACCGGCCATTAACCACTGGGCGGCAACGCTTCAAGCGGATGTGAGCGGCGGTCTCACGGCGGGTCCATTGCCTTGAGCGCGGCCGGAACCGGATAGCGGCTGCCGTCATAGCGCAGCCAGTAGGTCCGGCTCACCGACTTGCCGGGATGCGACTGGCACTCGCCATCCTTGTCAGGAGCCGGCTCGTCGGTATCCTTCCGCTCGACCACGATGATGTCGTGGTAGCCGCGATGGATCGTCGGGCTCATCGCCAGGCTGACCTGGCTCGAATGAAAGGATCCCGCGCAATTGGTGTCGCCTTCGCCGCCAAAGCCGGCCACGGCAAGCCCGTCGAGCACCCCTTGCAGCGCATTGCCGGCGAGGGCGTAGAGCCGCAGGTCGGTTTCGTTGAAGGGATTGGGCTGCGAATGATTGGCCATGTCGATGCGCAGGCCGAAGGCGGTGACACCGGGCGCCAGCCCATAACGGGCGGTATCGAATTCGATGCCGCGGATGGCGACGGCATCGTCGTTCATCAGCCTGGGCTGGAGCAGGCGCTGGCGTGGCTGCAGGGTCTTCCTGTCGACGACCAGAAGCTCGATGTCGCCAACATGCTGGCCGTCGACGGATTGGACGCTGTCGATCAGCGGCACAGCGACCAGCAGCAGATCGTCATGGGCAGGCCAGACCTTGCAGACCAGGCCCGGCATACCGTCCTGCGGGACGGCGAGCGGGATGCTGGTATGCGGCTCGAGCGTGAACGAGCGGCCGTCGGCGCTTTTTTGAACCGTGGGATAAGCCTGCCGCAACAGCGCAGCGGCATCGCCGCAATCGTCGGCAGAGGCCAGGGCGGGCGACAGGCCGGCGGCGGCGAGGCCGAGGGCAAGAAACAGTATTCGCATGGGGTTCTCATGTCGCAGGGCCGCGTCCGGGCAGGATGATGGTTGTCGGCCCCGGCTCTGGATTTGTCGACTCGCATTTGCTGAGTTTGCAAGTATCCGTAAACCTCATCCAAGCGTTCGGGCGCGCCTGCTTCCCACTGGCAATGCCGAATTGCCGGCAATTCCCTTCACCGTAATTCGGATTCTCAGTTGGAAAACATCCTGGCGCGATTGAAGTGCGTCAGAAGCGCCCTTGTCTGGAACAGAGACAGCATTGCTAAGACCTAAGAACGGTTTTTTCTGCCAGCACCTGATGGCCGATTGCACACAGATCACCGAGTGGGTTTGTCATTCTTTCTAAAAGGAAAGAAATAATTTATAAAGACAAGCATAACCATAAGTATTCCAGATATTATTGTGACATGTCTTAAAATAGATAAGACATACATCTGCTCAGAAGTTACATAAACAACAATACCCTTGACATTATAAGGGATAATTAGCCCCCTATCAGGATCAGTAACTCTTGGATACCCTACGTATGTATTGTCTAGTAGCGTATTTGCGGCAACGGCTGCTATCCAGGCAGTAGCGATAGCTACCACCAACGCAGATCTAAACCTTTTGAGCATGTTTCACCATTATTCGAATGGATCGTAGACCGTCGTATAAGTTCCTGCTGCGGTAAATGATGCGCCTGCTGCAGCCCCTACCGTTGCGCCGCCGCCCGTCACCGGGCCATGAGGACTATCTCCAGTAAAGTAGTCCATAGACCCACCGAGCCCAAGCCCGCCGTGACCCGCAATGTTGCCAAACCATCCTCGTAGGTCGCCAATTGTCTGGGCATTTGGAATTACGGTGACAGTGCACTTTAATCCCTCTTTGCCCCGTATAGACTCACTGCATGGCCGCCTCTGAACATCAGTGAAACTGGCCGTTCGTCATTTTGACGATGATTGGAATGACCGCGATCATCAGCACCACCGGCAGGATGCACACCGTCACCGGTATCGACATCTTGGCCGGCAGGGCATGCGCTTTTTCCTCGGCCAGCGACATGCGCTTGTGGCGCATTTCGTCGGAGAAGACGCGCAGCGCGCCCGACAGGCTGGTGCCGAGTTCCTTCGACTGCTGCAACAGCGTGGCGAAGGAGCGGACCTCGTCCAGGCTGAGGCGCTCGGCGAGTGCCTTCAGCGCATCGTCGAGGCTGCGCCCGGCCCTCAGTTCCAGTGACACCAGCTGCAAATTCTGGCTGAGTGCTGGATAGGTCTTGGCGAGCTCCTTCGAGAATTACGGTGACAGTGCACATTAATCCCTCTTCGCCCCGTATAGACTCACCGCACGGCGCCTCTGAACATCAGTGAAACTGGCCGTTCGTCATTTTGACGATGATCGGGATGACCGCGATCATCAGCACCACCGGCAGGATGCAGACCGTCACCGGTATCGACATCTTGGCCGGCAGGGCGTGCGCCTTTTCCTCGGCCAGCGACATGCGCTTATGGCGCATTTCGTCGGAGAAGACGCGCAGCGCGCCCGACAGGCTGGTGCCGAGTTCCTTCGACTGCTGCAGCAGCGTGGCAAAGGAGCGGACCTCGTCCAGGCTGAGGCGCTCGGCGAGAGCCTTCAGCGCGTCGTCGAGGCTGCGCCCGGCCCGCAGTTCCAGCGACACCAGTTGCAGGTTCTGGCTGAGTGCCGGATAGGTCTTGGCAAGCTCCTTCGAGACGCGCTCGATGCCGGCCTCCATGCTCATGCCGGCATCCGAGCAGACGATCATCAAATCCATGAAGTCGGGAAAGCCGTTGCGGTATTCGCGCATCTTCTCCCGCACCTTCTGGGTCAGCACCAGACCAGGCAGGAAATACCCGGCAACGCCCGACAGGATGACGAACGCCCAGCGGCTGGCCATCGTCGCTTCGGCGCTGGCCATCCACTGGTTGAGGACAAAGGCGCCGAACGCGGCGCCGATCAGCGCCGAGAAGCGGATGATGAAGAACGTGCCGACGGCGCGCGGCTCCATATAGCCGGCCTGGATCAGCTTCATGCGCAACCGCGCGACATTTTCCGGATCGCTCTTGGCGTAGAATTCCTGCGCCCGCTTGACCGCCTTCTCGCGCACGACGCCGGTGTTCTTCTTCTGCAGCGGCTCGGGCTTCGCGGTCACGGCACTTTGGTCGACCTTGAGCCGGCGCTTCACCTCGTTGCGGTCGCCCTTCGCCATGACCATCGGCCAGGCAACCGCGACACTGCCGAGCGCCAGAAGCAGGATGGCCACCGGTATCAGGGAGGTCGGCGCAAGCGAGGCGAGGAACTCGATGAAGCCCTGCATGTCAGAACCTGAAATTCGACATTTTGAACATCATCAGATTGCCCAGCATCAGCCAGGCGACCGACCCGCCGATCAGGTACCAGGTTTTCGGCTCGCCCCAGACATCGCGGTAGAAGCCCGGCATCAGCGCCATGATGGCGGCAAACAGCAGCGCCGGTATCGCCGTCAGGATGTAGGCCGACATGCGGCCCTCGGTCGAGATGGCGCGCACCTTGCGGCGCAGCTTGCCGCGCTCGCGGATCGTCAACGCCAGGCCGTCGAGGATCTCGCGCAGATTGCCGCCAGAACTGGACTGGATCGAGACGGCGGTGATGAACAGCGGCAGGTCCTCATGACCGACCCTGTCGAACAGCGAATTCAAAGCCGAGACCAGATCGGAACCATAGGTCACTTCATCGGCGATGACGCCGAACTCTGTGCCGATCGGATCGGGCATTTCGCGCGACACCATGGCGACGGCCACCGGCACCGGGTGACCGGCCTTGAGGCCGCGCGTGATCAGCTCCAGTGCCTCGGGCAACTGCATGCCGAAACGCTTGAGCCGGCGCTTGCGCTTGAAGCGCATCACCATCACCGGCAGCAGCGGCAGCAGCACGACGAACAGCAGAAGCCCCATCAGCAGCGGCAAGCCATACCAGATGGCGACCAGGGCCATGGCCATCGCCACGCCCGAGGTGATCATCAGGAATTTCGACAGCGGCATGATCATGCCTGACTGCGTGCGCAGCGCGCGGAACCGGTCCGGCGAGAACAGCGAGGTGCCGGCGTCGAGGCCGCGCTCCTTGCGCAGCTGGATCAGCACCTGCTCCTGGCTGATCTTGTTTTCCTGCAGCTTCATGCGCCGGTTGATGGCGGTGCGCTTGTCACTGCGGCCGGCATAGAGGAGATAACAGGCCTCGGCGATCATGATGCCGGTGAGCGCTGCTCCGGCGTAGACGACATAGATCGCGCTCAGCCCATCGAACACCTGGCTTACTCCTGCGGCCGGCCGGGTTCGAAATACCGCCCGGGAAACTCGATGCCCATGGCGCGCATATCCTCGAGGAAGCGCGGCCGGATGCCGGTCGCCTCGAAATGACCGAGAATGCCGCCATCGGCATCCATGCCGGTGCGTACGAAGCGGAAGATCTCCTGCGTCTGGATGACGTCGCCTTCCATGCCGGTCACCTCGGCGACGCTTGTCACCTTGCGCTTGCCGTCGGAAAGCCGGGTCAGCTGAACGATGATGTCGATGGCGCTGGCGATCTGGCTGCGGATCGACTGCACCGTCATCGGCATGCCGGTCATGCCGAGCATCTGTTCGAGGCGCGAAATGGCATCGCGCGGCGTGTTGGCGTGGATGGTCGCCATCGACCCTTCATGGCCGGTGTTCATCGCCTGCAGCATGTCGAAAGCCTCCTCGCCGCGGCACTCGCCGAGGATGACGCGGTCGGGGCGCATGCGCAGCGCGTTCTTGACGAGATCGCGTTGCTTCAACTCGCCATGGCCCTCGATGTTGGCGGGGCGCGTCTCCATGCGCGCGACATGCGGCTGCTGCAGCTGAAGTTCGGCCGCGTCCTCGATGGTGATCAACCGCTCGTCTTCGGGAATGAAGGCCGACAGTGCATTGAGCATCGTCGTCTTACCGGTGCCGGTGCCGCCCGAAATGATCGTCGTCTTGCGGGCGTGCACCGCCGCCGCCAGCACTTCGGCCATGTTCTGGGTGATGGCGCCGAATTCGACCAGCTTGTGCAGGCCGAGCTTGTTCTTGGAGAATTTGCGGATCGATACCAGCGGCCCGTCGACGCCAACCGGGCGAATGGCGGCGTTGAAGCGCGAGCCATCCAGCATGCGGGCGTCGACCATCGGCTGCGATTCGTCGACGCGGCGGCCGACAGCGGCGACGATCTTGTTAATGATTCTAAGCAGATGCGCCTCGTCCTTGAACGGGATATGGACCTGCTGCAGCTTGCCTTTCTTTTCGATGAAGCAGTTCTGGTGGCCGTTGATCAGGATGTCGTTGATGTCGGGGTCCTTGAGCAGTGGCTCGAGCGGACCGAGGCCAACCATCTCGTCGACGATATCGTCGACCAGCGCTTCGAGTTCGACGGTGTTGATCGCCATCCGCTCCTGGCGGGTTTTTTCCGAAACGAAATCATGCACCTGCCGGCGCATCTCCTCCTTGGGCAAACGCTCCAGCGCCACGAGGTTGATTTCTTCGAGCAGCATCCGGTGAATGCGCACGCGTGCATCGAGCACCTTGTTGGCACTCTTTGCCGGCGCGACGTCAGGCTTTGCCGGCGAGGCTTTCCGGTTGGTCGGGATGACGACCGCGTGATGTGCCACCGGCGTTGTATCAGCCGGACGTAGCGGGCGCGCGTCGCGGTTCTGCAGGGTGGAAAAACGGCTGGTCATCCGGCCTTCCTCCTCAAGAAGCCCTTGCCGAGACCGAACAGCGACTTCGACTTGGCGCCAGTCGCGGCCGCCTCTTCCGGAAGGATGATCTTCTTCAAATCGTTGACGACATTGGCATTGGGGTCGATCTCGTGCAGTGGCACGCCGCGGTCGACCGCCTCGCGCACCAGCCGGTAGTTGTTGGAGATACCGCCGACGAAATGCTCGCCGAGGATCTCCTGGACGTCGGCCTGCTTGATGCCATTGTCGAACATCTTCTGCTCGAAACGGTTGACGATGACGTTCGGCTTCACTTCCTTGCCGGCGGTCTCATAGACCGCCTGGATCAGCCTTTGCGTGTGGCGCAGGCACGGCACCGTCATCTCGGCGACGATGTAGAGCTTGTTGGAGCCAAGCAGCACGGTCTCCGTCCACGGAAACCAGGTGCGCGGCATGTCAATGACGACATTGTCGAAATAGGCCGAGACGAGGTCGAGCATGCGCACCACCACATCGGTCTTGAACGAGCGCATCTCCGAGGGATGCGTCGGTGCCGCCAGCACGCACAGCCCGCTGGCATGCTTGGACAGCATCACATCGAGCAGTTGCCGGTCGAGGCGTTCGGGCTGGTTCTCGATCTCGGTGATGTCGAAACGCGGCTCGAGGTCGAGATATTCGGCGCAGGCACCTTGCTGGAAATTCAGGTCGACCACGCAGGTCGAAGCGCCACGCGTCACCGAATGATGCAGCTGGAACGCGGTCTGCAGCGCCAGTGTCGTGGTGCCGACACCGCCGGCGGCCGGCATGAAGGTGTAGATCTGCGACTCGGTGTTTTCCTCACGCCCCGGCCCTTGCAGCGCCCGCACCACCGAGCGCACCAGATCGGCCGTGGTGATCGGCTTGACCAGGAAGTCCGCGACCTTGAGCTGCACCAGGATGCGCACGGCAGCGGCGTTGAACTCCTGGGTGACCACGACCACCGGCGCCTTGCCCTCCAGCCGGCGCATGATGCGCTGCAGCGACTCGACCTCCTCCAGCCTCGCCGCGTCCATGTCGACGATGATGGCGCCGAAGTCCGTCTCCTGGATCTCGCCGCGCAATTCGATGACATTCTTTTCCACCGTCGAGAGCTGGATGATCTCGGAGGCGGCGAATGCGGTCCGCGTGTCCTGCACGAAGGTCCTGTCCGTCGATACGAGCAGGATTTTCCGGGTCTTGATGCCATTTGCCATTTTTGTCAGCCTGCGGGCTCGATCGCCCTTTGAGATCAGTTGCCCGAGGTGCCCGTGGTCGGCTGAGATGCCTTCGCGCCCGCCGCCTGATCGGGCGTGACAGGTCCGGCATCGCCACGCTTGGCAGGCACGAGAAGCCTGGTGTTCTGGACGCCGTATTTCCACGGATCGACCATCTGCATGACGGTATTGGCGGCCTGGGCGTTGCCGGCGCCTGGCGTCACCCCTTCGCTGCGGACATAATCGTCGCTGGTGCAGCCGCCGGCCAAACCGGCAAGAAGCAAGGCGATGCTCGATCTCAGGACCAGTCGCATGGCTTCAGTCCTTCGGCAGGTCGAGGAAATGCCCGACCGTGGTGGTGGGAGCGGTCCGTGCGGTGTTGCCATCGGCCAGCGCCAGCGCGCGGCCGCTGTCCGACGTCTTCACTTCCTCGGTGTTGTTGAGGAAATAGTCGGCATTGCTGGCCGGCTGCGTGCCGCCAGTCGGCTCGGCCATCTTCTTCGACGGATCGACCGGCTTGACCAGGTAGGGCGTGACGATGATGACCAGATCGGTCTCGCGCCGCTGATAGGATTTCGACGAGAACAGCGCCCCGAGCACCGGCATCTTGCCGAGGCCAGGAATGCGCGATGTGGTGATGTCGTTTTGCGACTGCAGCAGTCCCGCGATCATGAAGCTCTGGCCGTTCTTGAGATCGACCGACGTCCTTGCGCGGCGCACGATGAAGCCCGGCACGGAGATAGTGCCGATGTTGTAGGAGGACGACGCATCGATCGAAGAGACTTCCGGCGCGATGTCCAGGCTGACCAGCCCGTCCTTGAGCACGGTCGGCGTGAAGTCCAGGCTGACACCGTATTTCTTGTAGGTGACGGAGATCTTGCCGTTGTCTTCCGAAACCGGGATCGGGAACTCGCCGCCGGCCAGGAAGCTCGCCGTCTCGCCGGAACGGGCAATAAGGTTTGGTTCCGCCAGTCGCCGGGCGAGGCCGCGCTCTTCCAGCGCCTTGATGGCGATGTCGATCGACACACCGTTCGACAACAGCCGGCCGATGATCTCGCCGGTGCCTGCCGCCGGCACGGTTCCCGGATCGATGGTGACGTCGCGCCCGCCGAGGCCATAGGCGAAATTGGCGCTGTATTTGGCACCGAGATCCTGGCCGGCCTGGCGGTTGATCTCGACAAAGCGGACGTTGAGCTGAACCTGCTGCGAGGACGAGATGTTGACCGAGTTGATCACTTCCTCATTGCCGGAAAAGCGGCTGGCGATCTTGCTTGCCTTGTCCGCCGCCACCGCGTCATCGGCCTCGCCCGACAGCACGACACGGCCATTGGCCGAGCCGACCTTGATCTTGGCGTCCGGCACGCTGGCGCGGATGGTGCTGGCCAGCTGGTCGGTGTCGAGCGTCACCTCGATGTCGATGGTGCCGACAAGCTGTTTTTTGTCGTCGAACAGCGCGATGCCGGTGGTGCCGAGATTGTTGCCCAGCACATAGAAGGATTTGTCGGTCAGCGGGTTGACGTTGGCGATCTCCGGATCGCCGATGACGATCTGGTAGAAGGCGGCGCTCGTCATGATTGTCTTGGGCTTGCCCTTGGCGACCTTGATCGACGCATTCTTGGTCGACGAGACATAGACCACATCATTGCCCGCCTTGGCCGCGCCGGGCAAGGTGAGCATCCCGCCCGTAGCCAGAGCAACCGCCATCGCCAGGATGCGCACGAAGCGCAGCCGGCCCGTCATTCGATATAGGGTACGCATCAACATTGCCCTGTCCCGTCCGGTCCCCACCGGCCTTTACTTCTGGTCCCGCGCGGGAACCTGATATTCCTCGGCCTTCGTGCCGCGCGTCACGATGATTGTCTTGAATTTCGGCTTCTCAGGCTCCTTGGTCATCGCATCGAACAGCGAGCCGGCCGCGGCCTGAGCCTTGGCCGCCACCGATCCGCCGAAGGAAGAGATGGTGGTGACGCCGTTCTTGCCATCCCCGCCTTCGCCCGCGGAACGAAGCGACAGCGACAGTGTGCCGACGGTGCGGGCAAGCGCCACTTTCTGCGCACCTTCGGTCGTCACCTCGATGGTCACCGAATTGGAGATCTGTGGCGTCGTCTGGCGCACATCGGCACCCTGGCCGACGCTCAGTACCTTGGCGTCGGCAACGACGATCTCGGACGTGACGGTCGACCCGGCCGCCCCTTGCGCGTTCTTGGCCACTTCCTGGATTTCGCCGGCATCGCGCGTCAGCACGACATCGACGCGGTCGCCCGGCGTGACGAAGCCGCCGACACCGGCGATCTCATCGGTGCGGATGGTCACCGCCCGCATCCCGGGCGTCATCATGTTGGAAAGCGTCGCACGGCCATTTGGCCCCGACAGCTTGGTCAGCAGCACCGGCTCGTTGACCTCGATCGGCGACAGCACGATGCGATTGCCCGCGCCGAGCAATCCATCGATGGTGGCAAAGGCGCCCTGCGGCAGCGAATCCTGCGGCCAGGGGATTTCGATCAGCTTGGCACGGTCGAGTTCCATGCCGTAGCGCAACGGCGCGCTCGCCACCACGATGGTCTTGAACTCGATCCTGGGCGGTGCCGGAGCGGCGATTGACGCCGTCTTCTCCTCGGCATTGGGCTTAGCCTGGCTCTTGACCCAGAAATCCGCGGCAAAGATCGAGATCGCGCCGAAAACGGCGGCGATGCCGATCATCGTTATGGCCTTGCCCCTCACGCCGAAACCCCTGATGCCCGCAGTTTCTTGTTATGTTGGGCTCACGCTAGGCCGCTTTGTTAAAGAATCAGGAATGCAGAATGGCGGCATTCGATCTATTTCCGCCCGCTTGGTTATCGAATGGTTTTAGGATATGAGGGGGTCAAATCCCCGAACGTAACAGGAACCTCCGTCGCTTGGCGCCGAAAAGCGTGGCAGTATCGACGGGTGATTCGCAGCACCGGACCGTATGGCAGGCATGGACGACAACAACGACCTCTTCGGTAATATGGACAAGCAGCCTCAGCCGGTCCGCACACCGGCGCGCCCGGCGGATCCGCTGGTGCAGGCGGCAGCCAAGCGCCCGGCCGCGACCAAGGACGGCAGCGAAGGCTATAGCGCCGCCGACATCGAGGTGCTCGAAGGCCTGGAGCCGGTGCGGCGCCGGCCGGGCATGTATATTGGCGGCACCGACGACAAGGCGATGCATCATCTGTTCGCCGAGGTCATCGACAATTCCATGGACGAGGCGGTTGCCGGCCATGCCACCTTCATCGACGTCGAGCTTTCAGCGGACGGGTTTCTGACCGTTACCGACAATGGCCGCGGCATCCCGGTCGATCCGCATCCGAAATACAAGAAGCCGGCGCTCGAAGTCATCATGACGACGCTGCATTCGGGCGGCAAGTTCGACTCCAAGGTCTATGAGACCTCGGGCGGCCTGCACGGCGTCGGCGTTTCCGTCGTCAACGCGCTGTCGGACCATCTTGAGGTCGAAGTCGCGCGAGGCCGCCAGCTTTACCGCCAAAGGTTCTCGCGCGGCATTCCTGTAAGCGGTCTGGAGCATCTCGGCGAGGTGCACAACCGCCGCGGCACCAAGACCCGCTTCCATCCCGACGAGCAGATTTTCGGCAAGGGCTGCGCCTTCGAGCCGGCCCGGCTCTACCGCATGACGCGCTCGAAAGCCTATCTGTTCGGCGGCGTAGAAATCCGCTGGACCTGCGATCCCTCGCTGATCAAGGAAAAGGATCCGACGCCGGCCAAGGCTGAGTTCCATTTTCCGGGCGGCCTGAAGGATTATCTGAAAGCGTCGCTCGGCGACGACTTCCAGGTGACGCGCGAAATCTTCGCGGGAAAAAGCGAAAAGCAGGGCGGCCATGGCTCGCTCGAATGGGCGGTGACCTGGTTCGGCGGCGACGGCTTCATCAATTCCTACTGCAACACCATCCCGACGGGTGAAGGCGGCACCCACGAGGCTGGCTTCCGCAACGTGCTGACCCGGGGCTTGCGCGCCTATGCCGATCTCGTCGGCAACAAGCGCGCCTCCGTCGTCACCTCCGAGGACGTCATGATCTCGGCGGCCGGCATGCTGTCGGTGTTCATCCGTGAGCCGGAATTCGTCGGCCAGACCAAGGACAGGCTGGCAACGATCGAGGCCATCCGCATTGTCGAGACCGCGATCCGCGACCCGTTCGACCATTGGCTGGCCGACAATCCGCAGGAAGCCTCGAAGCTGCTCGATTGGGTGATCGCGCGCGCCGACGAGCGGGTGCGCCGGCGCCAGGAAAAAGAAGTGTCCCGCAAGAGCGCGGTGCGCAAGCTCAGGCTGCCCGGCAAGCTCGCCGACTGCACGCAGAACGCGGCGGCGGGTGCCGAACTCTTCATCGTCGAAGGCGACTCGGCCGGCGGCTCGGCCAAGCAGGCACGCGACCGTGCCAGCCAGGCCGTGTTGCCGTTGCGTGGAAAAATCCTCAACGTCGCCAGCGCCGGCAATGACAAGCTGGCCGCCAACCAGCAGATATCGGATCTGATCCAGGCGCTCGGCTGCGGCACGCGCTCGAAGTACCGCGACGAAGATTTGCGCTACGACCGCGTGATCATCATGACCGACGCCGACGTCGACGGTGCTCACATCGCTTCGCTGCTGATCACCTTCTTCTACCAGGAAATGCCGGCGCTGGTGCGTGGCGGCCATCTCTATCTGGCGGTGCCGCCGCTTTACTCGATCAGACAAGGCGGCAAGGTCGCCTACGCCCGCGACGATGCACACAAGGACGAGCTTTTGCGCACCGAGTTCACCGGGCGCGGCAAGGTCGAGCTTGGCCGCTTCAAGGGTCTGGGCGAAATGATGGCCTCTCAGCTCAAGGAGACCACCATGGATCCGAGGAAGCGCACGCTGCTGCGTGTCGATGTGATCGACGCCGAGGCGGCGACCAAGGACGCGGTCGACGCACTGATGGGCACCAAGCCGGAAGCCCGCTTCCGCTTCATCCAGGAACGTGCCGAATTCGCTGAAGCGGAAGTGCTGGATATCTAGCCTCCGGCCAGTCCATAACAGGCTCAATTTGCGGAGACGAGCATGTGACCGGCGCCCGGCTGAAGGCCTATTTCGAAACGAGTCTGGCCGGGCTGACGCAGCCGACGCGCTCGGACTGGATTTTCGCCTTGCGCACCGTTTCGGCCGGCCTGATCGCGCTGCTCGCCGCCTACGCCCTCAAGCTCGACCACCCGCAATGGGCGATGATGACGGTGTTCATCGTTGCCCAGCCTGTTGCCGGCATGGTGCTGGCCAAGGGTTTTTACCGGCTGCTCGGCACGCTTGCCGGCGGCCTGGCGGCGATCGGGATCACCACCGTCTTCGGCACCAACCCATGGGTGCTGGTGACGGTACTCGCCGTCTGGATCGGCATCTGCACTCTGGTTTCCTCGCTGCTGCGCAATCCCGAAGCCTATGGCGCGGCACTTGCCGGCTACACCGCGATGATCATTGGCCTGCCCGCCTTCGGACAGCCGCATCTGGTCGTCGACCTCGCGGTCGCGCGCTGCGCCGAGATCGTGCTCGGCATCGTCTGCGCCGGCGTGACCAGCCGGCTGATTCTGCCGAAACTGGCCAGTGACGCGATCATCTCGCGGCTGAAACGCTGCATTCTCGACCTTGCCACCTACGCCGCGGGAGCCTTCTCGGGAGGTGATCCAGCGACACTTTCCGCGCTGCATCGCAAACTCGTCGCTGACACCCAGACGCTCGGCGAAATGCGCGCCTATGCCAGGCTGGAAGCGCCGAGCTTCGCGCCGCGCGCCCATCCCGTCCGGCGCACCATCGGGCAACTGCTCTCGGCCCTATCGGCGGCCCGGGCACTGCACTCGCACACCGCTCCGAAGAACGCAGCCCTTATCCCGGTGCGCTCGGAATTGCAGGCGCTTGTCAGCGAGCTAGCCGCCAAGCCCGGCGCCTTGGATGACACCACGCCTTGGGCGGCACGCCTCGACGCCATCTCGGCCAAGGCCCGGCAAATGCCCGATGCCGCGACCGATCAGGGCGACGACAGGGTCGGCACCATCACCCGCCTCACCATCGCCGCCGATTTCGCCGAAGCGCTGAAGCAGGTGCTGCGCGGGCTCGACGCACTGCGCGCGCCGGTTACGCGCCGGCCGGGCCCCGGCAACCGGCAGCCGGCCCTGGTGGTGCATCGCGACTATCCCGGCGCGGCGCGCAATGCCATCCGCGCCGCCCTTGCCACACTGCTGGTCGCGGCGTTCTGGCTGACGACGAAATGGTCGGAAGCCGCCGGCACCGTCATTCTCGTTGCCGTCGTGTCGAGCCTGTTTGCGGCTCGCCCCGACCCCGTGCAGGTGTCCTGGGGCTTCTTCAAGGGAACGTTGCTGGCTTTGCCCTTCGCCTTCCTCGTCGGCCAGATCGCATTGCCTGCCCTGCCCGGCTTCGGCTGGTTCGTCCTGTTTGTCGTGCCGATCCTGGTGCCGACGGCACTGGGCATGGCCAATCCGCGCTATGTCGGGGTAGCCACAGCCTTCGCCATCAACTTCCTCGCTTTCCTCAGCCCGCATCAGGCGATGATTTACGATCCCGGCCCCTTCTTCGCCGGCTCGGCGTCGGTGCTGGTGGGCATCCTGCTGGCAATCGGCGTCTTCATTGTCGTGCTGCCCGCCGATCCATGGCTTGCCGCCAACCGCATCGTGCGGGCCATGCGCGAGGATCTGGCGCGGCTTTGCCTGCACGAGCGCGTGCCGAGGCGTTCGGCCTTCGAAAGCCTCGCCTATGACCGGATCAACCAGCTGATGCCGCTGGTGCAGAATTCCGGCAGAAAGGGCGAGGCGGTTCTGGGCGGCGGCGTCGCCGCCGTGACGGTCGGCCTGGAGATCCTGCGGCTGCGCGATGCCAGCCAAAACCATGCCATCCCGTCCGAAACCACGCTTTCGATCGCCAACTTCCTGAGAGGGCTGGCGCGCGAACTGCTCTTTCGCGCCCCCGGCGATCCGCAGACAGCGACCATCGCTGTCGCCCGGCAATATGCGGCGGGCATCGCTCAGCGAAACGCCACCGGCGACATGCTGCAGATCGCGGCATCACTGCGCATCATTGCCGCCGCGATGGAGGATTTTCCCGATTTCTTCGCAAAGGACCGAGGCTAGGCAGCAGCGATCGCCAGTGCATGCCCACGCGCATTCTCGCGCAGCGCGTCGAGGTGGATCGACTTGACCAGGGTGGCGAGATCGCCCTCCGCGGATTGCCCGCCCAATTCCTTGAGCATCAGCCAGCTGACTTCCTGCACGCCGGCGACGCGCTTGCCATTGGCAACCTCGCGCCAGATTTTCAGCGCACGCAGGATGACCGCATGCGTTGCCGCAGCCAGGCCCGCGCTGCGGAACAATGCCTGCAGGGCCACGTCGTGGCCGCCGGCCAGCAGCGCCCTCACCCGTGGCTCGGATTGCTGGCCGAGTGCCACCAGCGTGGAGCCAAAGAAATCGACCTTGCCATGCGCGATGGTGCGGATGAGGAAGCTCGCGGTGAGGTCGCCGCGCAGCCTGAGATGCTCGATCAGCGCCGCATGTTCCTCCTGGCGCGTACCCTCGATCAGCGTCACCGAGGCCTTGACGCAGGCGTCCCGCATGACGCGATCGGCACGCGCGGCGCCCATCAACGCCATCACCAGTGGCGACGTCTTCAATGTCTCGCCGAGCTTGATGAGCAGCATATGCCTGCAATCGGCCGGCAGCCTGATATCCGATATCAGCGCCTCGCGCACCAGCGGCAGATGCCCATGGCGCTCGGCCATGCGGCGGAAGCTCAGCGAAGCGATGTCGGCGCCGCTGTTGGCCAGCAGCACGGCGCAGGCTTCCGCCTCGCCGATCTCGGCGATCGCCGCCGACAGCGCCATCGAGACGAGCGGGCGGTCGGCGATAAGCTTCTGCGTTGCCTTCTGGCTCGCCGCGACACGGTTGATCAGATCAGCGTCGGTGAGCAGCGGCGAGCGCGCCAGCACGACACCGGCGACTTCCGGTTGGTCGGAGGCCAGCGCACTGATGATCTGCAGCGGCGCGTGGTGGCTCATGGAGAGCGCTTCGGCCATCGCCAGCCGCACTTTCGAGGAGGCATCATCGAGCAGCAGCGTCAGTGCCGCTTCCGCCGCGCAGCGATCCTCGAACGGCAATTCGGAATTGACATAGGCCCGCGCCAGCGCATTGGCCGCGGCGGCGCGCTCGGACACTCTTGCCGTGTAGATCCACTTCAGGAAATGCGAAACAACAACCATGCCCGTCTGCTTACGCCCCTTGCCGGAAGGTTCCGGCCCCGCTGAAGACGGTAGGGAGAAATGGTTTACGAACGGTTCACCATGTTCATTAACTGGCTTGCGAGCGCTGAATGCAGCGCCTATCAACCGTCAATCAGCGCAGGAGGCAGGACATGGCCGGGTTATATCTCGAGGAATTTGTCGTCGGCCATGTCTTCCAGCACACGCTGCGCAAGACCGTAACCGAGAGCGACAACATGCTGTTTTCGGTGATGACGCTGAACCCGCAACCGCTGCATATCGACTTCGATTTCGCCGCCAGGAGCGAATGGGGCAAGCCGCTGGTCAACTCGCTGTTCACGCTTGGGCTGATGATCGGCATTTCGGTCAACGACATTACGGTTGGCACGACCGTCGCCAATCTCGGCATGAAGGAGACCGTGTTCCCACATCCTGTCTTCCACGGCGACACCATCCGCGTCGAGACAACAGTCGTCTCGGTGCGCGAGTCCAAGTCGAAGCCGGATCGCGGCATCGTCGAATTCGAGCACCGCGCCTACAACCAGCATGGCGATCTCGTCGCCAAATGCACCAGGCAAGCGATGATGCTGAAGAAGAAGGCGGCCTGATGCGCTCGCTGCTGTTCGTTCCCGGTGATTCCGAGCGAAAGCTGGAAAAAGGCTTTGGCGCCGGCGCCGACGTGGTGATCGTCGACCTCGAGGATTCCGTGGCGCCGCAAAACAAGGCAAATGCGCGCGACATTGCGGCACGCTTTATCGCCGAACGCAGGGGGCAAACCAGCTCGGCGATCTATATCAGGGTCAACGACCTCTCGACCGGATTGACCGACGACGATCTCGCCGCACTCGTTCCGGCAAAACCGGACGGCATCATGCTGCCCAAGTCCAACAGCGGCCAGGACGTCCAGCAGCTCTCGGCAAAGCTCAGGGTGCGCGAGGCCGAAAACGGCTTGGCCGACGGCGCGATCAAAATCCTGCCGATCATCACCGAAACCCCGGCGGGTGTGCTCGCAGCGGCCACCTATGCCGGCGCAAGCGCGCGGCTCGCCGGTCTCACCTGGGGCGCGGAAGACCTGTCGGCGGCGATCGGCGCACGCGCGGCCCGCGACGAGCAAGGCCGCTACACCGACGTGTTCCGCCACGCCCGCCTGACGACCATCCTTGCGGCAGGTGCCGCGGAGGTCGCGGCGATCGACACCGTGTTCCCGAATTTTCGCGACATGGCGGCCTTCGCCGTGGAATGCACAGAGGCCGAGCGCGACGGCTTCACCGGAAAGATGGCGATCCACCCCGATCAGGTGCCCGTCATCAACGCCGCCTTCACGCCCTCGGCCGAGGCGGTGAAACAGTCGGCGGCAATCGTCGCGGCGTTCGAAGCGGCCGGAAATCCCGGCGTCGTCGGCATTGGCGGCAAGATGTTCGACCGCCCGCATCTGCGCCTGGCCGAAAGGCTGCTGGCACGCGCCAAGGCCGCAGGCATTTCCGCTTAGTCCGGCGGGCGTTTAGCTACTCAGTCCCGCGCCAGAACGATGATCCGGTCCTCCGGCAGATAGGCCAGCGCTTCCGACTTCAGGGGATTGACGGTGACGCCGCCCAGTGCCCGCTGGTCGGTGTCTCCAGCGCGGATGCGCCGATAGCCAATGGCGATCTCGCCGCGCAACCGTGCCGATTCAGCGATCGTCCAGAAGGTTACCGGCTGATCGATGGCGACATAATCGGCGACCGCACGCATGTAGATTTCAGAACCCTGCTCGTCGAGCAAATCATCGAAGATCGCGGCCAGGTGCTGGTTCTCGGACGCCTGCGCCAACATCAGGCTGACCAGCCGGTTGCTGACGACGAAATCATCGGCCTTTGTCACTGCCGCAAGCTCCCGGTTGCGCACGTCGATCATCTCGCTGACGATGGAGATGTGCAGGCCGGCATCATCCGAGATCTTGCGCAGATGCAGCAGTGTCACCAGCGTGCGCGTATCGGCAGGCTGCGCGGCCATTGTTTCGCTGTAGCCGAGGACGAGCACGTGGTCGTAGGACGGCACGTCCAGGCTTGAAAGCGCCGTGCTGCTCGACGTGTCGGTGATGCGGCAGGTAACAGATAGATTGTCGCCGGCGACCGGCATTCCGGCAACTTCCTGCTCGAGGCCAGGTGTGTCGGCGGCGATGGTCAGGATCGAACCGGGCGCGACGTAGCGCGACAGTTCATAGGTGATGATCGGCCCGCGCCGGTTCCAGCCGAGGATCAGCGTGCGCTCCGGTTTCGGCTCGATAGACCGAGGCCCGCGGATCGCCGCCCCGTCGATCTTGATCCCGGTGCTGCCGAGCTTGATCGCCGCGTCGTCCTCGGCGATGACAATGGCGCGCATATCCCCACCGATCACCAGCTCCGACGGCGGGTTTAGATTGACGCTCCCCTTTTGGTCGCAAAGCCCGATCAGCGCGCAGTGCTCATACGCCATCACTGCCTCGCCAAAGGTCTTGCCGGTGAGATCAGGCTGCTCGATCGTATAGATTTCGCAGCCGTCGAAATCGAGCAGCTCCGAATAGACGCCGCTGAGGCCCGACTGCCGGCTCGAATGCACGACGATGCGCGAGATCAGCTGATCGGCCAGCACGAGCTGCACCTCGGCCCCGCCGACGACGCGGGCGACCTCGGCGTTCTTGCCATCGCGGATCTCGGCGGCGACGTTGTAAGGGTCGCTGCGCCGGTTCGGGTCGTTGACCAGCGCCAGCACCGTCTTGATGACCTGCGAATCGGGATCGTCGCCGTCCGGCGACAGCACGATGACCGACCGCGAGCTCTGCGGATTGACGATGGCGAGATCATAGAGATCGGTCGGATCGCCACTGCGGCAGATGATGCGCGTGTTGCCCAGTTTGCCGACCTTGGCCGCGATCTCGTCCTCCATCGCGACCTTGTCCATATTGGCCATGACGACGATGCGAGGACGGCGGCGGCTGGCATTGGCAATGACGAGTTCGGAGATCACGTCGAAGATCGACGGCGACCAGTTGAGGATGATGGTGTGGTCGCTCTCCAGCACCCGAGAACGGCCCTTGCGCAATTCATCGAGCTTGCCGTCGACACCGGCGCTGAGCACGCCGATAAGGGCCGACACGACGAAGATGCCGGCAAGCGTGACGACCAGCATGACGAGACGGAATGCCCACCCGGTGTCGCCGCCCATCGTGCCGGAATCGAGCGTGCGCATCAGCGATTCCCAGAGCGCTTCGAAGAAGCCCAGAGGCTCGCCACCCTCGGGCGCGATGCGGGTGACCGCAAGGAAAGCAGCGGCGGCGATGATGATCAGCAGGGAAACGACGGCAAGCCAGCCGATCAGCGCGATCGGGCCGGCGGCCATGCTCTTGTCGAAGCCGTAGCGCAGCCGGGTTCCCAGCGAGTCTCTTTTCTTCATGCCGCCGGTGCCCCCGCACTATCCCCAAGGCCGATGCGCCAACCCAACGCATCGCCGAAGCCGCTCTCTTAGCCTGTGTTTGGAGGAAGGGGAATCGCTTTTCGCGTGGTCATGGCTAAGGACTCCTTCCGTGGTGGCATACCTGCCGCACGCGACTGGTACGGCTGCTACCAGACCATCGGGATCAGGCGGTAGCGGACCCGGGTTGCGTAGTCGTCATAGCCGCGCAGGCCGGAGCGAAGGGTCTTTTCCTCGATGAAGGTGCGGATGGCCAGGAGAATGATGAACGCAAGCACCGATACCAGCCCCCACCAGGAGCCAAGCAGGAGTGCCGTGCCGGCGAAGAACAGGATGGCGCCGGCATACATCGGGTGGCGGACGTAGCTGTAGGGACCCGTGCTGATCACGCGCTGTCCGCGTTCGTCCTGGATCTTCACCACGGGTGCCGCGAAACTGTTCTCCAGCATGGTCAGGTAGCAGATCCAGATGCCGACCAGCAGGACCAGCGCGCCGACCACCTGCACCCAAACGGGAATCGCCGACCAGCCGAAACGGAAGTCGAATCCCATGAAGATCTGCCAACCAAAGATCCCGATGAGAAGTATGGAGAGCAGGACCTTGTCGGCCGCTGCCTGATTCTTCTGGATCGGAGGGCTCAGCCGCTCCTTCATCAAACCGGGATCGCGCCGCGCCAGTGCCACGCCCATTGTGAGACTGAGCCCTACCATCACCACCAGGTAGATCCAGGCACCCGGCCAGGCAAGCGTACCGGCCGACAGGAAGAGCAAGGCGCCCATGACGCCGAACCAGATGAATGTCTGAAGCACCAATCTCGCAATCATGATCGACCTTCCACAGTATGCCCCTCGCCCATATTGGCCGAAACAGACCAATGGTCTATCATACCGACCAGTGGTCTATAGTTCAAGCGAACTATCCGATATCCGTGCTGGACGGGAACAGCCATCGCGTGCAGAAGGTTTCGTCATGCCCCGTGTCATCAAGCATCCAGAGATCAGACGAGAAGACATCCTGGACCATGCCCAGGCGCTGTTCCTGACGCAGGGCTACGACAAAGCGAGCCTCAACGACGTGATTGCCTCCGCCGGCATCTCGAAGGGCGCCTTCTATCACTACTTCGCCTCCAAGGAGGCTCTTCTGGAGGCATTGGCCGACCGCTTCGCCCGACAGGCGCTGGCTGGGGTTCAGGGCATAGTCGACGATCCCGGCCTCGACCCGCTCGGCCGCCTGAACGGCCTGCTCAGCCAGTCACGGCAGGCCAAGATCGAGACCGCGGCCGAAGCCTGGGCTCTTTTCGAAACGATGTTTCGGCCGGAGAATCTGGTGCTGTTCCACCGCATCAACCTGGCGGCCAGCGCGTCGTTTTCACCCCTGCTGGTCAGGATTATCCGGCAAGGTGTCGAAGACGGCAGCTTCAGGACCTTCGATCCCGAGGGCGTCGCCGACATCGTCATGCAGTTCGGCCTGGCCACGCATGACGTCGTCGCCAAGGCGATCGCCGGCGGCAGCGACGCCGATATGGAGATGGCGATCGAAATCCTGGAAAAACGCGTCAGGCTCTACGAGATCGCTCTCGACCGCATACTCGGCCTTCGCGACGGCAGCATTCGGATCGGCGAACCCGGCTATATCAGAGCCGTCATGACGGCTCGACGCAAAGCCGACAAGGCGGGGTGACGCGCCAAGTCTGCGAGCCTATTCCTTGCCCCAGCGTGGCCGCCGCATCGAAAACACCTCGCTGACGCTGGCATAATCCATATAGCCGAGACGAGCCACATTGCCGGCCTTGGTGATGTCGAACAGGCCGTCCGTCAGGAAAGCATCGTCAATGTGCACGCCGACCACTTCGCCGGCAACGACAACGGCGCTCGTCGGTGTTCCGTCCAGCGCCTTTGGTCGAAAGACCTCCGTCACCCGGCATTCCAGCGCGGCAGGCGCTGCCGCCACGCGCGGCGGCTTGACGAGACGCGACGGCGCCATGGCGAGATCGGCATAGACGAACTCGTTGACGCCACGCGGCGCGTTGACGGACGTGTAATTCATCTTCTCCGCCAGATCGCGGCTGACCAGATTGGCAACGAACTCGCCGGTCTCCTGGGCGAAGGACGCGCTGTCCTTCTCGCCCTCCGAGGAGAACCAGACGATGAAGGGCCGCGTCGAAACGGCATTGAAGAAGGAGTATGGCGCCAGATTGATCTCGCCCGCTCCGTTCAGCGTCGATATCCAGCCGATCGGGCGCGGTGCCACGATCGCCTTCGACGGATCGTGCGGCAGCCCGTGCCCCTTGGACGGCTCGTAGAACATTCAGCCCGCCCAAGGTCCTGAGTAATCGGCGTAGAGCTTTGCCGGATCCGGCCGTGGCCGCTCCGGCGCCGGGCCGGCATAAGAGCCGATATGGACGAAACCGACGACGCGCTCCTGCGGCGCCAGTCCGAGGATCGCCCTGCCCTCCGGCACGTCGGAATACCAGTTGCTGATCATGTTGGTGCCATAGCCCAGCGCGTTGGCAGCAATCATCAGGTTCATCGCCGCCATGCCGCCGGACAGGAACATCTCCCATTGTGGGATCTTGGGGTTCTCCTTCGGCACCGACACCACGCCGATCACCAGCGGCGCGCGCGAAAAGCGCGCCAGTTCCTGGTTCCTGCGGCCTTCGGGCAGCGGTCCTTCCCGCTGTTCGGCAAGCGCCGCCAGCTTTTTGCCGATCTCGATGCGAGCGTCGCCGCGATAGAGGATGAAGCGCCACGGCTCGAGCCGGCCATGGTCCGGCACGCGCGCTGCAGCAGCGATCATCATTGCGATATCGGCGTCGCTGGGGGCCGGCTCCTTGAGGTCCGGAATCGGCGCTGAATTTCGGGTCAGCAGGAAGTCGATGATCGGCGACGCCATGGGCGCTAGTCTCCTAAACACTCTGTTTTGAGCTGAAGCGCACCATCGGGAATTCGGGCGGCTCGGGCAAAGGCGCGCAAGCGCCGGGCGGAAGAGTCAGGGATTGGACTCTTAAGCCTTGAAATTGCCACCGCCATGGGCTTCAACGCAAGGCATGTTTGAGGGGCGACTGCGTCTTTTCCTGGTCTGGCTTTGCGCCGCGCTGTTCCTGCTGCCGGTCTCCATGGCTGCTGCGCAGCAAAAGGACGGCGTCGGCGACCTGAAACTTCCCGGAATTTCGAGCTATGCGACGCCCAAGAGCGAAACCCCGCTGGCGCTTGGCGGCGGTGGCTCCATCACCTTGTCGGCCCAGCTGACCGACAAAGGCACCGACATCACCCGCGGCCTCGTCTGGCGTGTCTTCAAGCCTGAAGCCGTCAACGGCAAATTGCCGATGGTCGCCTCCGCCCATGGCGGCAGCGCCGTCTTTCAGCTCGAGCCCGGCAGCTATCTGGTCCACGCCTCCTATGGCCGCGCCGGCGCCACCAAGCGCATCACTGTCGGCAAGGAAGCCAAGCGCGAAAGCCTGGTGCTCGATGCCGGCGGTTTGAAGCTCGACGCGGTCCTGTCCGGCGGCGTGCGCATCCCGCCGAAAAAACTCCGCTTTTCGATCTATGAGGGCACCGCCGAGGCCAATGGCGACCGCGCGCTGATCATTCCCGATGTCGAGCCGAACAGCGTCGTGCGGCTCAATGCCGGCATCTACCATGTCGTCTCGACCTATGGCGCGGTCAACGCGGTGATCCGCTCCGACATCCGCGTCGAGGCCGGCAAGCTGACCGAAGCCACCGTCGAGCATCACGCCGCCGAGATCACCATGAAGCTGGTGCGCGAAGCCGGTGGCGAAGCCATCGCCGACACCTCCTGGTCGCTGCTCAACGAATCCGGCGATCCGATCAAGGAGACTGTCGGCGCCTTCGCCTCGATGGTGCTCGCCGAAGGCGACTACACCATCATCGCCAAGAACCGCGACCGCATCTACCAGAAGGATTTCACGGTCGTGGCCGGACAGAACCAGGAGATCGAGGTTCTCGCCACCGAAGCGGCGGCGATGGATCCGGAAGAAGGCGCGGATTAGCCTTAGGCTGCCAGTTTCGCCCGCGCCGGCAGGAACGGAATGCGGCGGCGCGGCACTTGCGGCGCCAGGTCGAATACACCGCGGTAAAGGCGCTCCAGCAACAGCTTGCGGTCGCGCAGCGGCTCGAGTTCGCTCCAGCTCAGCACCTCGCCGACGCGCACGTCGATCGCCTTGCCGGACAGCCGCGCGAATTCGTGGATGAGCATCGAAAGGCGCAGTGTCAGCGAAGCCTTGCCGACGAATTTGGCGACGCGGCCGTCGCGTTCGGCCATGTTCATCGGCCCGCTCACCAGATGGAACAGCCTGCCGTTCTGTCCGGAAAAATGCATCGGAATGACGGACGCCTTGGCATCCTGGACCAGGCGTGCCGGAAACATCTTCCATGGCAGGTCGCGCGCCCTGCCAAAGCCTTTCGGCGCGGTGGCGACGCCGCCGGCCGGAAACACCACGATGGTGACGCCTTCCTTCAGCAGCCGCACCGCCTCGTGGCGGACGGCCATGTTGTTCTTCAGCGCTTCCTTGGTCTCGGAAAAGTCGATCGGCAGCGAATAGGGCTCCATCTCGCGGATCTTGAGCAGATCCTTGTGGATCATCACCCGGAAGGGCCGCCCCAATTGCTCCACCAGCGACAGCACGGCGATGCCGTCGCCAATGCCGAACGGATGGTTGGCCACAATCACCAGCGGCGTGTCCGGCAATGGCGCGGGCGGCCATTGGTCGGGGGTGCGTATCCGCACATCGATCAGGTCGAGCATGCGGCTGAACACGCGCTCGCCTGATGGCACCACCTGGCGGCGCCAGAAGTCGTAGAGCACGGCATAGCGGTCGCGCCCCGACAGGCCTTCAATGGAATGGATGACCCAGCGCGTCAGCGCCGGCTGTCGCGGATTGGCATAGGAAAGCTCGGGAAACGGTTTTTCGCGCAATTTCAGCTTGAGCATAGGGGCTCGTTACAAGATCGGCGTGACAGGAATATGAAAACGGCGGTGGATCGCTCCACCGCCATTCCTGGGAACTATGCGGATCAGGCAGCGCGTTTGCGCCTGCGGTCCGGCGTCACGGCCTCTTCGGTCAGTTGCGCAATCGCTTCGGCAAGGCCAAGCGATTCCTGGTCGCGCGAGCCGAGCCGGCGGATATTGACCGTCTGCTCCTCCGCCTCGCGTTTGCCGCAGACGAGGATGACCGGCACCTTGGCCAGCGAGTGTTCGCGGACCTTGTAGTTGATCTTCTCGTTGCGCAGATCGGCTTCCGCCAGCAGCCCGGCGGCCTTCAGCTTTGCCACCACTTCGGTCGCATAGCCGTCCGCCTCCGAGGTGATCGTTGCCACCACCACCTGCAGCGGCGCGAACCACAGCGGAAAATGGCCGGAATAGTTCTCGATCAGGATGCCGAGGAAACGCTCCATCGAACCGCAGATGGCGCGATGCACCATGACAGGCTGCTTCTTCTCCGAATCCGAGCCGATGTAGAAGGCACCGAAGCGTTCCGGCAGGTTGAAGTCGACCTGCGTCGTGCCGCACTGCCATTCGCGCCCGATGGCGTCCTTGAGCACATATTCGAACTTCGGCCCATAAAAGGCGCCCTCGCCCGGATTGATAGAGGTCTTGATCCGGTTGCCCGACCGCGTCCGGATCGTCTCCAGAACGTTGCCCATGATCGCCTCTGCATGATCCCAGGCCTCGTCGGTGCCGACACGCTTGTCGGGCCGCGTCGACAGCTTGACGCTGATTTCGTCGAAGCCGAAATCGGCATAGGTCGACAGGATAAGATCATTAATGCGCAGGCATTCCGACGCCAATTGCTCCTCGGTGCAGAAGATATGCGCATCATCCTGCGTGAAGCCGCGCACGCGCATCAGCCCGTGCAACGCGCCCGACGGTTCGTAGCGATGCACATTGCCGAATTCCGCAAGTTTTACGGGCAGATCGCGATATGATTTCAACCCATGCTTGAAAATCTGCACATGGCCCGGGCAGTTCATCGGCTTCAGCGCGAAGACCCGGTCGTCGTCGGTGTCGTCGCCGGCGACCGTCACCTTGAACATGGCGTCGCGGTACCAGCCCCAATGGCCTGACGTCTCCCACAGGCTCTTGTCGAGCACCTGCGGCGCGTTGACCTCTTGGTAGCCCTGCTCGTCGAGGCGGCGGCGCATGTAGTTGACCAGGTTCTGGAACATCTTCCAGCCCTTGGCGTGCCAGAAGACGACGCCCGGTCCCTCTTCCTGGAAATGGAAGAGATCCATCTCGCGGCCAAGCTTGCGGTGGTCACGCTTCTCGGCCTCTTCCAGCATCGTCTGGTAGGCATCGAGCTGCGCCTGGTCGGCCCAGGCGGTGCCGTAGATGCGCGTCAGCATCGGGTTGTTCGAATCGCCGCGCCAATAGGCGCCGGCCACCTTCATCAGCTTGAAGGCGTTGCCGATCTGGCCGGTCGAGGCCATGTGCGGGCCACGGCAGAGATCGAACCAGTCGCCCTGAGCGTAGATCTTGAGATCCTGATCCTCGGGGATGGCGTCGATCAGCTCGAGCTTGTAGCGCTCGCCCTTGTCGGCGAAGACCTTCTTGGCCTTGTCGCGCGACCAGACCTCCTTGGTGAACGGCTTGTTGCGCGCGATGATCTCGCGCATCTTCTTTTCGATCACCGGAAAGTCGTCCGGTGTGAACGGCTCGTTGCGGGCGAAGTCGTAATAGAATCCGTTCTCGATCACCGGCCCGATGGTCACCTGCGTCCCCGGCCACAATTCCTGCACGGCTTCCGCCAGCACGTGCGCAGTGTCGTGGCGGATAAGCTCAAGGGCGCGCGCATCGTCGCGGGTGATGATCTCGACCTTGCCGGACTTGCCGAGCGGGTCGCTGAGGTCGCGCACGGTGCCGTCGATGGCGTAGGCCACGGCCTTCTTGGCCAGCGACTTCGAGATCGATTCGGCAAGGCCGGCACCGGTCATCGCCGCATCGTAGTCGCGGACGGAGCCATCGGGAAATGTCAGGGAAACGGAATTCAGCATAAGGTTCTCCTATCCAGTCCCGCAAACGAGCGCGGGTGGTTGAAAATGCATGTCACCCAAAAGTGTATGGCGGCTTTGGGGTTGCGACATCCACAAGTAAGCCGGATGCATCCGGCAGCGGGCGGGTTTTAGAGGCAGTGCCGGGCCAGGTAAAGAGCACTGATTGGCCTGGCCGTCAGGAAATGTCGGCAGGGATGTCGCAGGCCCGTCGCCCAGGCTTGCGAATATCTCCGCAATAGCCTGGAATTGTCGATATGGAAGACGCTACACCCAGCCGAACCGCCCTCAGCGTCGCCCGCATGAGGGCTTTGCATCAGTTCTCACCGCAGGCAGGGCTGTTTCGCGATCCCTACGCGATCGCGATTCTGGGTGAAGCTGCTCCCGCGGCACAGGAGCTTGAGCAGGAGGACGAGCGCCGCCGGCGCATGCGCCTGTTCGTGGCGGCGCGCGCCCGCTTCGCCGAGGACTGGCTGGCGGCGGCGGTGCGTCGCGGTGTCCGCCAACTCGTCGTGCTTGGCGCTGGCCTCGACACGTTTTCGCTGCGCAATCCTTATGCGGATCTCAGCGTGTTTGAAGTCGACCACCCGGCCACGCAAGCCTGGAAGCGCAAATGCATTGCCGATAGCGGTCTCGCCGAGCCGGCCGCCACCAGATTCGTGCCGGTCGATTTCGAGCGGCAGAGCCTGTCCGCGCAACTGGCCGCGGCCGGCTTACAGTCGACCGCGCCGAGCTTCTTCATGTGGCTGGGGGTCGTGCCCTATCTAACGAAGGAAGCGATCTTCAACACGCTGTCCTGGATAGCCGGCGTCCCCGGCTCGGAGGTCGTGTTCGACTACAGCGAACCGGCGGAGAACCGCGACGCGGCGGGACAGGCAGCGCTCACCTTCCATGCGGCGCGCGTCGCTTCTGTCGGGGAGCCATGGATCAGCTTCTTTGTTCCGGCCGAGCTGGCGAAATCCATGGAGAAGCTCGGCTTCGATGAGATCGAAGACATCGAGAGCGGCGATATCGCCGCTCGCTTTTCCGGGGCGCCGAACGGGACGACGGCCAATTCCGGCGGCCACATCATCCGCGCCCGCCGAACCGCCTGACCGGGCTACTTCACCAGCAGCGGCAGGTCTTTCAGAAACGCCGCCCGCGTCTTGAGGCCCTTTGGCATGTCGGTGCGGGTGGCATCGACAACCAGGCGTGCGAAGACGATCTGCTGACCGTCCTTTTTCGCCCAGCCGACGAACCAGCCGAGCGAGCGCTTGTCCCTGATCTTGTCGGCATCGTTGGCCAACCTCGTGCTGCCGGTCTTGCCTTGCACCGTCCAGCCGCCGGCCTGGAATGTCGGTATGATGGCTAATGTCATGTCATAGGCCTTGGCCGAGACCGGCAGTTTGCGGGCCAGCAGCTTGCGCAGGAAATCGACCTGCTCGACCGGTGTGATCTTGAGCGAGGAATTCACCCAGGAATGGGTCAGGCCGTCATTCTTGCCGGGATTGCCGGAAACGTCATTGTTGCCGTAGTCGAGTTTCGAGACATAGCCGGCAAACTTTTCGCTGCCGAGCTGTCGCGTAATCTCCCGGGAGAACCAGATAATCGAATCGCGTTCCCAGATCACCGGATCGACGGTCTTCTGATCCCGCTTCACCGCATTGAATTCCGGCTTGTAATCCCAGCTCGGCGTGTGCTCGTCGCTCAGGATCCCGGCGTCATAGCCGATCAGCGAAAGCGGCACCTTGAACGTCGAAGCCGGGCTGAAGCGCTGGTCGCAGGTGCCGTCCTGGTAAAGCGTCTTGCCGCTCGCCGCATCGGCGATCAGCGTGCACTGCACATCCCCCAGCGGCGCCGATTGCGCACGCATCGGGAACCCCAGCAGCCAGGCGAGCAGGAACAGGACTCCAGCCAGGATAAAGGGAAGACGGTCGATGTTACGCATTGATGCTCGCTCCAGAAAGGGTGTTCGCGAGCGGGCTTAGCGAGGTCTCTTGTCTCGATTTTGTCTCAAATGCGCAGTCTTTGTGCAGGCTTGCGTTAACCCTACCGGATCGTAAACACGCACTGCCATCCGGGGCGTGACCAGCGCAATCAGGTCTTCGTTTCGGCGCGCTTGCGGCCGATCCGCCAGTACCGCCACGGCATGAACCAGACATAACGATCGGCCAGCACTTCCGGCACCAGATCGATGCCATGCGTGCCGAACGGTCCACAGCGCAGCACGCGGAAAAACCCCATCCAGCCGCCGGCCCACAGGCCATGGCGGGCAATCGCCTCATGCGCGTATTCGGAACAGGTTGGCAGATGCCGGCAGGAATTGCCGACAAAACCGGACAGCGTCAGCTGGTAGAGACGCACGAACGACGTGCCGAGCAGACGGCCTGGCGTCTTGCGCCATGGGCCAGGCCAGTTGCGGCCGCGCCCCGGCGGCCTGGCAGTGTGGGCATGCCCATGCAGGTCGTGCACCGCAGTCTCCGTATCGCGTTCTTCCCCGCGATAGATGTGAGCTTCGCCGGTAGAACGCAATCCCTCCGCCCTTATCCGCCGTGTTGCCATGGGCGGGAGCGGCGAAACGGCTGCCTGTCGGCAGAAGGCGCCCAGCGGCCGGGGCCGGCCGGCTCCTCGCTGCGCTTTGCATGGTGCCTGTCGTCGCGCCATTGGAACGTTGCGATCCGTATGACATCGCCAAAAATGTTCAGGAACTGCATCATGGTCGCGTCTCCTTTGACGCGATTAGACCGCCGCTGGCCTTGGCCTTCAAACGAGTATAATTTCCGCTTCGGATAACCTTGGATTATGCGAAAATGAAGCGCGGGCGCCTGCCGTTGACGGCATTGAGGAGTTTTGAGGCGGCCGGCCGACAGCTGAGCTTCAGCCGGGCCGCCGAGGAGCTTTTCGTCTCCCAGGCGGCGATCAGCCGGCAGATAAGGGAATTGGAAACTCTGGTCGGCAGGCCGCTGTTCGAACGGCTTCACCGCAGGGTCGAACTGACAGAAACCGGGCAAACTCTGCTCAGTCAATTGACCACCAGCTTTGACGACATCGACCGTCGGCTGTCGGAAATCATCAGCAAGCCGGCTCAGAGCCCGTTGCGGGTCAGCGTCGAGCCGTCCTTTGCGGGCGAATTTCTGATACAGCGGCTCAATTCCTTCCAGCAACGCCACCCTGAGATCGACATTTCAGTCGACGCGGACTCGCGGCTCATAGAGTTTCGTGGACACGAAGCGGAAATCGCGATTCGATACGGAGCGCATACGCGGTCCTGGCCACGCACCGAGGCGCGGCATCTGGTCGACGTGCTGGTGACGCCAGTCCTGGCATCGGGGTTACTCGCCTCGGGCGCTCCCCTGACATCACCGGCTGACCTGCGGCATTACACCTTGCTCCACGACTTCAATCGCGATGGCTGGGCGAGCTGGTTTCAGGCAATGGGCCTGCCAGATCTCGCCCTCCAGAGAGGACCGCTTTACACGGATGCCGCGCTGGCCATGCAGGCCGCGAAACTCGGCCACGGCGTCGCTTTGGGCGACCGCATCCTGAACGGCGCCGATCTTCGAGCGGGTCTCTTGGTCCGTCCCTTCGAAGTGGAAGTCCCCTACGGCGCGTACTGGCTTGTCGCCCCTGACTTCCAGCGCCTTAGCCGACAGGCGGAGATTTTTGTGGACTGGCTTGTCGAAGAGCTCTGCGCGGGATCAGCAGACGGCGAAGTCTAAGCCGCTTCTTCGGCGCGCTTCTTTTCGATCTGGCCGATGGCGTCGACCACGGCGTCGAAGGTCAGCATGGTCGAGGCATGGCGTGCCTTGTAGTCGCGCACCGGCTCAAGGTACTTCAGGTCGGCGAAGCGGCCTTCCGGCGGCGCGCCGTTCTCCTTCAGCATCTTCAGCATGGTGTCGCGCACCGCGCGCAATTCCTCGGCACTCGCGCCGACGACATGCTGCGCCATAATCGAAGACGACGCTTGGCCGAGCGCGCATGCCTTCACGTCATGAGCGAAGTCGGTGACCACGCCGTCCGCCATCTTGAGATCGACGGTAACGGTCGAACCGCAAAGCTTGGAATGCGCCTTGGCGGTCGCGTCAGGATGATCGAGCCGGCCGATGCGGGCGATATTTCCGGCAAAGCCGAGAATTTTCGCGTTGTAGACATCGTTGATCATTATTTTCCAATCCGTCGCCGCCAAGCGAACAGCGATTGCCGCTGTTGCGTCTTCCTTTCGCTCGCTACGACCTTATATAATGCGGGCAGTCCGGTAACGACAAGGCGATGAGCGCCACTGTCCTGGCCGGGAAGTTCACGCCGCTTACGGGGCTGGAAACGGGGCGAGTTTCCGACACCGAAAGGTCGTGGTCCGTTCAACTCGTTCCTCCTTGGAGAGGAACTACGGGAGACGCCTTTTATGGATGCCGTCATCAAGAAATTCATGCCCCAGTCCGCCTACATGGAAAAGCCGGTCACCGACCGGCCGAGCGAAGCCGAAGTCGAGGCCGCCGTGCGCACATTGCTGCGCTGGACCGGCGACAATCCGGACCGCGAAGGGCTGATCGACACGCCCAAGCGCGTGGCCAAGGCCTACCGCGAAATGTTCGGCGGCTACGACATGTGCCCGGCCGACGAACTCGGCCGCACCTTCGAGGAGGTCGCCGGCTACGACGATCTGGTCATCGTCAAGGATATCCAGTTTCATTCGCATTGCGAGCACCACATGGTGCCGATCATCGGCAAGGCGCATGTCGGTTATCTGCCGGATGGCAAGGTGGTCGGCCTGTCGAAGATCGCGCGCGTCGTCGATATCTTCGCCCATCGCCTGCAGACGCAGGAGGCGCTGACCGCGCAGATCGCCGGTGTCATCCAGGACGTGCTCAACCCCCGCGGCGTCGCCGTCATGATCGAGGCCGAGCATATGTGCATGGCCATGCGCGGTATCCGCAAGCAGGGTTCCACCACGCTCACCTCCACCTTCACCGGCGTCTTCAAGGATACGCCCGAAGAGCAAGTTCGTTTTGTCACCATGGTGCGTGGCGGGGCGTAAGCCCGTCACCGGCATCACGGTCAACAGGAAAATAGACCGGCGATGTCGGCACTGGAATTTCCGAAAGCTCCATCAGACAAGAAGGCCTTGGAAGAAGGCGCGGTGTTGTCACCGCGCTTTGACGCCGCCGGCCTCGTCACCGTCGTCGTCACCGATGCCGAAGACGGCATGCTCCTGATGGTCGCGCATATGAATGCGCAGGCATTGGCGCTGACCTTGGAAACGGGCATCGCCCACTACTGGTCGCGCTCGCGCAACGCGCTCTGGAAAAAGGGCGAGACGTCGGGCAATTTCCAGCACATCGTCGAGATGCGCACCGACTGCGACCAGGACGCATTGTGGCTGCGCGTCAAAGTGTTGGGCCACGACGCAACCTGTCACACCGGCCGGCGTTCATGCTTTTATCGGACGGTGGGGCTTGTCGACGGCAAGGGGACGCTTCTTGACGACGGCAGCAAGCCGCTGTTCGATGCGGAAATCACGTATCGGAAACCATCAGCTTGAACCTTCTACTTCACAGCAACCACACAGATTCATCATTTCGATACGGCCCGTCCGTATATTAGCTTTGGGACAAGGGAGATCGTGATGCTCGAGTGGGCGTCATTGCGAAGCAGACCGGATGTCAGGGAGGCCAACGGCCTGACCTCTTCCGGCGGCGCACCCGAAACGAAATCTTCCAAGAAAACAGGCATTTCGCTCGCTTTGGGCGGTGGTTGCGCCAGGGGCTGGGCTCATATCGGCGTGCTGCGCGCGCTGGATGAAGCGGGCATCGAAGTTTCGATGATCGCCGGCACCTCGATCGGCGCGCTGGTCGGCGGCTGTTATCTCGCCGGCAAACTGGATGCGTTGGAAGAGTTTGCACGCAGCCTGACCAAGCGGCGCATTTTCGGCTTGCTCGATCTCAATCTGCGCGGCAGCGGCCTGTTCGGCGGCATGAAGCTAGACGCCCGTCTGCGCGAACATGTGAACGGCATCCGTTTCGAGGACCTGCCCAACCCCTTCGTCTGCGTCGCGTCGGAAATCCGCACCGGCCACGAGATCTGGCTGTCGAGCGGTTCGCTGATCACGGCCATGCGCGCATCCTACGCACTGCCTGGCGTGTTCGAGCCGGTGAGCTGCAACGGCCGTGTGCTGGTCGACGGCGCGCTGGTCAATCCGGTGCCGGTATCGGTTTGCCGTGCCTACGAGCAGCCGCTCGTCGTGGCGGTCAACCTTCACTACGATCTGTTCGGCCGCGCCGCCGTGATCAAGCACAGCGCCGGCGAACTGGTTGTCGAAAAGGACGCGCCGCGCCCCGGCCGTGTCGACGCCGAGCACCAGTCGCATCAGAGCCGCCTCGGCATCACCGGCGTCATGGTCGAGGCCTTCAACATCATCCAGGACCGCATCTCGCGCGCCAGGCTGGCGGGCGATCCACCTGATATGTCGCTGCAGCCGAAACTCAGCCATATCGGCCTCACCGAATTCCACCGTGCCGACGAGGCGATCCAGCTCGGCTACCAGGCAACAATGGCGCAGATCGGCGAACTGACCCGGCTGCAGACCGTTCTGGCTTAGCCAGCCACCCTCTACGCCCGCGCCGCATCGACAATGCGGAATTGCACCGTGCGGTTGCCGTTCCAGTGATTGGCCGACAGCGAGCCGGCCACATGCACGGTCTTGCCCCGGTTCTTGAACAGGAATTCACCAAGCACCGTATCGACGGCGCGAAAGGCGATCGCCTGGATTCGGCCGCCGCTGTCCGACTGCAATTCGCAGCGTATGTGGTTGGTGCCGACCGGCCGGGCGTCGGCCAGCTTATGACGCGGCAGCACGAAGACCGGCGCGACGTGGCCAGCGCCGAAAGGGCCGGCCTTTTCCAGCGCGTCGAGCAGGCTCAGCGTAGCGCCTTCGGCGGCAAGCGCGCCGTCGATCGCCAGGCTTTCTTCGTCCTGCAGCCGAAACACGTCGGCCGCAGCCCGCTCCTCGAAAAACGCCCTGAGCTCGCCCAGCCTGGCGCGCTCCACGGTGATGCCGGCCGCCATGCCATGGCCGCCGCCCTTGACGATCAACCCGGCATCGGCGGCCTCGCGCACCAGCCGGCCGAGATCGAAGCCCGACACCGAACGGCCCGAACCGGTACCGATGCCCACAGCGTTGAAGGCAATGGCGAAAGCCGGCCGCCGCGCGTGATCTTTCAATCGTGACGCGAGCAGGCCGACAATGCCGGGATGCCAATTGTTGCTGGCGGTGACGACAATCGCCGGGCCGTTGCCACCGGCGAGCTCGGCATCGGCCTCGGCACGCGCCGCAGCCAGCATCTCCTGCTCCATCAGCTGTCGCTCCTGGTTCAGCCGGTCGAGCGTCTCGGCGATGGTCCGCGCCTCGACCGGATCGTCCGTCGCCAGCAGCCGGCTGCCGAGCGCCGCATCGCCGATGCGCCCGCCGGCATTGATGCGCGGCCCGATCAGATAGGCGAGATGAAAGGTGCTGATCGGCTCGCCAATGCGCGACACCCGCGCCAGGGCGGCCAACCCCTCGTTCTTCTGCTGGCGGGCCATTTGCAGCCCTTTGACGACGAAGGCACGGTTGACGCCGGTGAGCGGCACCACGTCACAAACGGTGGCGAGCGCCACCAGGTCAAGCAGCGAAAGCAGGTCGGGCGGCGCGACATCGCTGAGGCCACGCAGGACTTTTGCGGTCTGCACCAAGGTGAGGAAGACGACACCGGCGGCACAGAGACGGCCTTGCCCGGAAAGATCGTCGTCACGATTTGGATTGACGACGGCAATTGCCGCCGGCAACGCACCGCCGACCTGATGATGGTCGAGCACCACGACGTCGGCGCCGGCTTCATTGGCCGCATCGACGGACACCGCGCTGTTGGTGCCGCAATCGACGGTGACGATAAGCGTCGCGCCGCGCGAGACAAGTTCGCGCATGGCATCGGGATTGGGGCCGTAACCCTCGAAGATACGGTCCGGAATATAGATTTCCGACGGTATCGAGAAATGCGCCAAAAATCGCTTCAGCAAGGCGGACGAGGCTGCGCCGTCGACATCGTAGTCGCCGAAGATCGCCACCTTTTCCCTCGCCATCACTGCCGCGGCGATGCGGGTGGCAGCCTTGTCCATGTCGGTCAGCGAGGCTGGATTGGGCAACAGGTCGCGGATCGTCGGGTCGAGGAAGCGCTCGGTCTCATCGGCGGTCACGCCGCGTCCGGCAAGCACGCGCGCGACGATGTCGGGCACACCATGGCCCTGCGCGATGGCAAGCGCGACCATATCCTGCCGCTCGGTCAGCCGGTGCTCCCAGGAGAGGCCGGTTGCCGACTGCCTGACATCGAGGAAGAGGCGCCTGTCCCCCATCATGCGCTTTGCCAATTCATGGTTGGCCGCAGGATAGTGCATATCGCCCAAAAAGTGTGCAGCGGTTTTGAGATAACGGCATGGACAAACAACAGCCTGAATCCCGTCGCCTGAACGCGACGCGCTTTAGGGCCAAAGGCGGGCAAAGCCAATCGGTTCGCGGCGGGTGGCGTCGCTGGAAAATTCAAGAAAAACTACGCTTTCCGCTTTTCAGCCTGACGCCGGATCCATTCGTCTGCGGCGTCCCCCATCGTCTTTTCCCGGCCGTCCTTGAGCCAGGCCATGAAAGGCCGGTCGAACCTGAACGCATCGCCGCATTCCCGCGTGAAAAAGCGGCGCACATTCTGGGTGTTGCGATAGGATTTGGTGACGAGCGTGGCGCGCGAGATCGGATCCGCGTGCCAGTCGAACGCATTCATCGTCAATCCTTGCGCGGCCAGGGTTCAGGTGCAGCCAAGGGCTAGCAACTGCGGTGCGGCTTCGCAAGCAAGTCTAGAACTTATCCAAATCCTGGTGCCGGGCCTTGATCTCGCGCACGGTCCGCGACGAGGAGCGCAGCACGATCGTGTGCGTGGTGATGTAGGTACGGCCGAATTTGACACCGGCCAGCATGTTGCCGTCGGTGACGCCGGTGGCGGCAAACAGCACGTCGCCGCGCGCCATGTCTTCCGCATGGTAGATCCGCTTCGGGTCGGAGATCCCCATCTTCGCCGCGCGTGCGACCTTTTCCGGCGTATCAAGGATCAGCCGGCCCTGCATCTGGCCGCCGGTGCAGCGCAATGCGGCCGCGGCCAGCACGCCTTCCGGCGCGCCGCCGGTGCCGAGATAGATATCGATGCCGGTTTCCTCCGGGTCCGTTGTGTGGATGACGCCGGCGACGTCGCCATCACCGATCAGCCGGATCGCCGCTCCCGTGGCGCGCACGGCATCGATGAGCTTGGCGTGGCGCGGCCGGTCGAGGATGCAGGTGGTGATGTCGGACACCGCGACACCCTTGGCCCGCGCCAGGCTCGCAATGTTTTCGGCCGGCGAGGCGTCGATGTCGATGACGCCCTCGGCATAGCCCGGACCAATGGCGATCTTGTCCATATAGACGTCGGGCGCGAACAGCAGGCTGCCCTTTTCGGCAATGGCGATGACGGCAAGCGCGTTGGGCAGGTTCTTGGCGCAGATCGTCGTGCCTTCGAGCGGATCGAGCGCGATGTCGACCGCCGGACCTTTGCCGGTGCCGACCTCCTCGCCGATATAGAGCATCGGTGCCTCGTCGCGCTCGCCCTCGCCGATCACCACCGTGCCCTTGATGGCAAGGCGGTTTAGCTCCTGGCGCATGGCGTCGACCGCGACCTGGTCGGCAGCCTTCTCATCGCCGCGGCCGCGCAGCCTGGCGGCCGCCACCGCGGCCCGTTCGGTGACGCGCACCAGTTCCATGGTGAGTATCCGGTCAAGGCCGGCGACGATGTTCTGGGCCACATTCATATTCGGGAAATCCTCGTTCGCATACCGCCTCCCGCGGGAGGCGCGCCTGTTTTGTCAAACGAGCATGACAACGGCAAGACCTGCCGCACGTTTTATCGAAAGGTAAGCAATATCAATCGATTGAACCACATTCCCAACAAGATTACGGCCCGGTCGGAAACGACCGGGCCGCCTTGAACAAGCACTGAGGACTGCCGTCGCGATCTAGAAAACCGCGAGATATCTGAGCAGTGAAATAATGCCGATGATGATGACGATGACCTGCACGATCTGACGCATCCTGGCGTCGAGCGGCAGGCGCTGCACCAGATAGAGAACAAGAATGATGACAAGGAATGTGATCAGAATGCCGATCAACACGGATGAAGCCATGAAGCCCTCCTTCAAATGATTTCCTGAAACGGGAGCCGGCAACGCCGGCTCAAGACCGGCGCGCTCAGTACCAGCGGCGCGACGTGTCGTTGCTCAACGACTGGCCGACGGCGATTCCGGCCAGAAAGCCGAGCAGGCCGATGACGCCGACCACGGCGGTCGTCGTGCCCGGGTTTTCGCGAGCCACGTCCGAAACCGCCTGGGCCTGGCTGCGCAGCTGCTGTGCCGTGCGCGATGCACGCGCCGCAGTCGTCTCGTAGAAATCCGAAGCCTGCTCGCTGGCATCATCGAGCATTTCCGCGCCCCGCGCCGAAATGCTCTTGTTGATCTTGGTGATCTCCTTGCGCAGCTCGGCGATCTGCTTTTCCAGGGTTTTCTGGATGTCGTCGATGCCTGGCGTGTCGGATTTGTTGGTATCGGCCATGAAGTGGCTCCCTTGGTTGCTGACCAAGAGAACGGCGCCGCAACAAATTCGTTCCGGCCTATTCGTGGCTGACCGCCATCGAGCCGACAGCAGGCGCGGAGAAATTCTTCCCCCTTGGGCGAAAACTACCCTGCCCGCTCGATGCGGATGACCTGCGGCTTGTCGGTCAGGTGACCGTCCTTGGTGATGCCGTCCACGGCCTTGCGCACGGCGGCCTCAGTGGTCTCGTGCGTGACCAGGATCACCGTCTTCTGCGCCTCGGCCTCGCCATTGACCGCGTGCTGGACGATCGATTCCAGCGAAATATCATTGTCGGCCATGCGCTTGGCGATCGCGGCGAAGACGCCGATGCGATCATGCACGGTCAGCCGGATAAAGTAGCCGCCGGCATGGCTGCGCATCTGCGCCTTCTTGTAGGGCCTGAGCTCCTTAGCCGGCCGGCCGAAGACCGGACCATGCTGGAAGCCGGGCCGGCTCTTGGCGATGTCGGCGACGTCGCCGATGACGGCCGAGGCGGTGGCGTTGCCGCCGGCGCCGGGGCCGGAGAGCAGCAGTTCGCCGAGGATGTCGGTCTCGATCGCCACCGCATTGGTGACGCCATGCACCTGCGCGATGACGGAGGCCGTCGGCACCATGGTCGGATGCACGCGCTGCTCGATGCCGCTTTCGGTGCGCTGGGCGACGCCGAGCAGCTTGATCCGATAGCCGAGATCGCCCGCCGCGCGGATGTCGGCCTGGGTGATGTTGGAAATGCCTTCCATGTAGATGTCGTTGGCGGCGATCTTGGTACCGAAGGCAAGGCTGGTCAGGATCGACAGCTTGTGCGCTGTGTCGTGGCCTTCGATGTCGAAGGTCGGATCGGCCTCGGCGTAGCCCAGCCGCTGCGCATCCTTCAGGCAGGCGTCGAACGAGATGCCCTCGGCCTCCATGCGGGTCAGGATGTAGTTGCAGGTGCCGTTGAGGATGCCGAAGACGCGGGTGACAGAATTGCCGGCCATCGCCTCGCGCATCGTCTTGATGACGGGAATGCCGCCCGCCACCGCCGCCTCGTAGTTGAGCAGCACGCCCTTCTTCTCGGCGATCTCGGCCAGCGCCACGCCATGCTTGGCGAGCAGCGCCTTGTTGGCGGTGACGACATGGCGGCCTGCTTCGAGCGCCGCTTTCACCGACAGGCGTGCCGGCCCCTCGTCGCCGCCGATCAGTTCGATGAACACGTCGATCTCGGCGCTCTGCGCCATCTTGACCGGATCGTCGAACCATTTCGCCGAACTGACATCGACGCCACGGTCGCGCTTCGGGTCGCGCGCCGAAACCGCTGACACGACAATGTCGCGCCCGCATTGCCGGGTCAGCTCCGCCGCCTTGTCGCGCAGCACGCGCGCCACCGATGCACCGACCGTGCCAAGTCCGGCAATTCCAACACGCAGAGCTTCAGCCATGGAAGGCGACGTCCCTCAAATCAGATCGAATTTTTGCTTACCGGTGGGCGGACAGCGGCACCACATTGTTGGGCTGCTTGGCGCTGCTCGACAGGAAGCGCTTGATGTTGCGCGCCGCCTGGCGGATCCGGTGCTCGTTCTCCACCAGCGCCACGCGCACGAAATCGTCGCCATGTTCGCCGAAGCCGACACCGGGCGCCACCGCCACGTCGGCGTGCTCGATGAGCAGCTTGGAGAATTCGAGCGAGCCGAGATGCTTGAACGGTTCAGGGATCGGCGCCCAGGCGAACATCGAGGCGGCGGGTGCCGGGATGGTCCATCCAGCGCGTCCGAAGGAATCGACCATCACGTCGCGGCGCTTGTGATAGATGTCACGCACCTCGGCGATATCGGCGCCGTCGCCATTCAGCGCATGCGCCGCCGCCACCTGGATCGGCGTGAAGGCGCCGTAGTCGAGGTAGGATTTCACCCGGGTGAGCGCCGAGATCAGCCGCTCGTTGCCGACGGCGAAGCCCATGCGCCAGCCGGGCATGGAGAAGGTCTTCGACATCGAGGTGAACTCGACGCAGACATCGATGGCGCCCGGCACCTGCAGCACCGAAGGCGGCGGATTGCCGTCGAAATAGATCTCCGAATAGGCAAGGTCGGACAGGATGATGATGTCGTTCTTCTTCGCGAACGCCACCACGTCCTTGTAGAAATCGAGCGAAGCGACCAGCGCCGTCGGGTTCGACGGATAGTTGAGGATCAGCGCCAGCGGCTTCGGGATCGAATGGCGAATGCCCCGCTCGACCGCCGGAATGAAGCCGTCATCGGGCTCGACCTGCAGCGAACGGATGACGCCGCCCGACATGATGAAGCCGAAAGCATGGATCGGATAGGTCGGGTTCGGGCACAGGATGACGTCGCCGGGCGCGGTGATCGCCTGCGCCATATTGGCAAAGCCTTCCTTCGAGCCGAGCGTGGCGACCACTTGCGTGTCGGGATTGAGCTTCACGCCGAAGCGGCGCTGGTAATAGGCGGCCTGGGCGCGGCGCAGACCCGGAATGCCGCGCGAGGAGGAATAGCGATGCGTGCGCGGATCGCGCACCACTTCGCACAATTTGTCGACGATGGCCTTGGGCGTCGGCAGGTCGGGATTGCCCATGCCGAGGTCGATGATGTCGGCGCCGCGCGAACGGGCGCTGGCCTTGAGCCGGTTGACCTGCTCGAACACGTAAGGCGGAAGCCGGCGGACCTTGTGAAACTCTTCCATGGCAGTTCCAGACAGCAAAAGGGGTATTGGGCGCGCGCTATATACTCATTTGCAGGTAGGGTCGAGGGTGGGATCGCATTTGCCTTCGATCTGCTCCAGCGTCTGCGGGCCATGTTTCTTGGCCAGATCGGTCAGTGCTGCCTGATTGCCGGCAGCGCCACCGGCGCTTTTGGCGCCCTGCCCGTTCTTGGCGGCCTTGAGTTCGGCGAGCTTGGCTTTGCTCTCATCCGCGGTGAATTGTTTGTTCGCCACTTGTGGCGGGATGTTAAGGTTCGGGAAGGTGCCGGTATCCTTCGGGCCTGCATTCTCGGCCATGGGCACCGGTCTACTGGTATTCGTGCTCGAACACCCGGCGATCCCCAGCAGGGCGATCGCCATGCCGACGCGACAAAAGCGTGCGGCGCCAAAAAAAACAGTCTCGCCAATATTAATCGTCATATTGTTTCCTTGGCATCCGAGGTAGAGCGAGATTGGACCCTGTTGGATGTCCCATGTTAATATGTCAAGAAAACGCCTCGGGAGGAACCCCGCGAACCATGTCCAAAACACCCGATTCGGGCAAAGCGGAACATGACGAGCCTTCGACCGTCGAGCAATATCTGGTGAAGGATCCGGAGCGCTTTGCGTTGAATATGGCGCGTATGATCGAGCAGGCCGGCAAGGCAGCCTCCGCCTGGGCCGAACCGCGCGAACGCGGCGAAGTGCGCGACCACGTCGCCGAGCCGGTCGTCGACATGGTCAAGACCTTCTCGAAACTCAGCGAATACTGGCTTGCCGACCCGCAGCGCGCGCTCGAAGCGCAGACGCGGCTGTTCGCCGGCTATATGACCGTATGGGCAAACGCCATCCAGCGCGTCAGTCCCAACGCGGAAGCACCCGACGACGCCGTCAAGCCCGATCGCGGCGACAAGCGCTTCCAAGATCCGGAATGGGGCCGCAACGCCTTCTTCGATTTCCTCAAGCAGGCCTATCTCGTCACCTCGCGCTGGGCGTCCGAACTGGTCGATCACGCCGAAGGTCTGGACGAGCACACCCGCCACAAGGCGAGCTTCTATGTCAAGCAGGTGTCCAACGCCATCTCGCCGTCGAATTTCATCCTGACCAATCCGGAACTGTTTCGCGAAACCGTCGCTTCCAACGGCGAGAACCTGGTGCGCGGCATGAAAATGCTGGCCGAGGACATCGCCGCCGGCAAGGGCGACCTGAAGCTGCGCCAGGCCGACTATTCGCCCTTCGAGATCGGCAGGAACATCGCCACCACGCCCGGCAAGGTGGTCGGTCGCAGCGATGTCGCCGAGATCATCCAGTATGATCCCGCCACCGAAACGGTGCTGAAGCGCCCGCTGCTGATCTGCCCGCCCTGGATCAACAAGTTCTACATACTCGACCTCAACCCGCAGAAATCCTTCATCCGCTGGGCGATCGAGCAGGGCCACACCGTCTTCGTCATCTCCTGGATCAATCCCGACGAGCGCCACGGCGCCAAGAGCTGGGAAGCCTATATCAGGGAAGGCCTGCAATACGGCCTCGACACGATCGAGAAGGCCACTGGCGAGCGCGACGTCAACGCCATCGGCTACTGCGTCGGCGGCACATTGCTGGCGGCGGCGCTGGCGCTGATGGCCGCCGAGGGCGACGACCGCATCAAGTCGGCGACCTTCTTCACCACGCAGGTCGACTTCACCCATGCTGGCGACCTGAAAGTCTTCGTCGACGAGGAACAGGTCGCGGCCGTGGAAAAATCGATGAACGAGAAGGGCTATCTCGACGGCACCAAAATGGCGACCGCGTTCAACATGCTGCGCTCCGGCGACCTGATCTGGCCCTATGTCGTCAACAATTACATGCGCGGCAAGGATCCCCTGCCCTTCGACCTGCTCTACTGGAATGCCGATTCGACCCGCATGGCGGCGGCCAACCACTCCTTCTACTTGCGCAATTGCTATCTCGAGAACAACCTCTCACGCGGCACGATGGAGTTGGCTGGCCGCACGGTCTCGCTCGGCGATGTCACCATTCCGATCTACAACCTCGCCTCGAGGGAAGATCACATCGCGCCGGCGCTGTCCGTCTTCCTCGGTTCGAAATATTTCGGCGGCAAGGTCGACTATGTCATGGCGGGTTCAGGCCATATCGCCGGCGTCGTCAATCCGCCCGCATCCAACAAATACCAGTACTGGACCGGCGGCGCACCGATTGGCGATTTTAGCGAGTGGGTGGCCAAGGCTATCGACCATCCGGGATCCTGGTGGCCGCACTGGCAAAGCTGGATAGAGGCCAAGGACAACACCCGCGTGCCTGCCCGCAAACCCGGCAAGCATATGAAAACCTTGGGCGATGCTCCCGGCACCTATGTGAAGGTGCGTGTGTAACGGACTGTAATGTGTGGTGAGTTGACGGCTTGTCAAAAGCGGGCGAAATGGTGTCGTCAACCATCAAGCAGCCGTAATTCGGCAATCACTGCAAAAATACTTCCAGGCTTGCGGATTTGACACAGGTCTCGTTTCCGGATCGGAGACAAAGGTCACCTCGGCGCAGACATTCAGGGCTGCGCCAAGGACATACCGACCGGACATCGAGGGGGAATTTGACTTTGAAATCAGCAGGATGGAGCCTCGCAAAGGGAGAACGCCGCGCCATCGTGGCAGCGCTCTGCTCTGTGCTCCTGGCCTCCTGCACATCGGCCGGCGACCCGACAATGTCGGTCGGCATGCCCGGCTACAACGCCTCCGCCTCGGACATCAATGCTGCCGCCACCGGCAAGCCCATCGCCACCGCCGATTCGACATCACAGACGACGACAACGCAAACGACCGTGATGAGCGAGGGCGATACGGCGCTGCCCGAAAAGGTCGCTTACGTACCTGTAGCCAAGCCGCAAGCCGCCTTCCCGCTGACGACGCCGGCCGGCGCTGAAACGATCGTGGGACAAACACCGCAGGCCTTGCAGCAGCCGGCACAGACGGCGCAGCAGACCGACGCGGTTGCGCAGAAGATCGCCGCCGCCGACGCCGCGGCGACAACGCCAAAGCCGGCCGCGGCACCTGTGATGAACAATCCGGTCTATGTGACCGCGGGTGAGGCGCCGCAAGCCGAGGCGCCGAAGAAAAAAGGCTTCCTGGCCTCCATGTTTGGCGCCACACCCGCTTCAGCCACACCCGCTCCGCTGATCAACACGCGCACCGGCGAACAGCCGGCGGTTCAGGCCAAGCCCGCGCCGGCCGCACCGGCAAAGCCGATCATCACGCTGGCCTCGGCCGACTCCACGGCAAAACCGATACAGTTGGCTTCGACCGGTGACGACGCCGGTCACATCACAGGCAGCGATGCCTTGCCCGGCGTGCGCCAGACGGCGCTGTTCGAGATCAAGCGCAAATCCGGCCTCGACGATGAAAGCGACGTCGACCTCAATGAGGACGAGGGTCCGATCGGCGGCTCCTATCAAGTCGCGTCAGCCGCCGGCATGGCCAGGCTCGCGCCCAACGGGCTGCTGAGGCAGAACGAAAGCGTCGACGTCGCCTGCCTGAAGCCGTCGCTGGTGCGCGTGCTGAAGACGATCGAAGGCCATTACGGCCGCAAGATGGTGGTCACCTCGGGCTATCGCGACCCCGCCCGCAACCGCCGTGCCAACGGCGCCAAGAACTCGCTGCACATGTATTGCGCCGCCGCCGACATCCAAGTGCCCGGCGTCTCCAAATGGGAGCTGGCGAACTACATCAGGACCATGCCGGGCCGTGGCGGCGTCGGCACCTATTGCCACACCGAATCGGTCCACGTCGACGTCGGCCCCGAGCGCGACTGGAACTGGCGCTGCCGCCGGCGCAGCGGCGGTGGCGATGACGGCTAGCGGCGGGATTTGACGGGCCGGAGCCTGTTGGCAGCCACGATCGTTCCACCAATATCGTTGCGGTGGACCATCCTGAACATTCGCGATTGGCCGAAGCGTCCCCAACTTCGTCATCCAGGGGCGCAGCAGGAGCGAAGCTCCGTCGCGAAGACCCCTGGAGCTGCTCCGCAGCCCAAGGGATCCATGCCGGGAGTCAACTGAGGAACGCAGCGGAGCAGAATTCTGCACCGTTTGCGGCGCTCCAACGTCGCGGCATGGATTCTAGGGTTTGCGCCGCGTCGCTCCGCTCCTTGCTCCATCCTAGAATGACGAAGCGATGGGCGTTTCTGCCAATCGCCAAGCCGCGCGGCCGTGATGCCCAACCCTGGCGAGATCGCCAATCTGGCAGGCGCGCAAAAAAGTTGTCCAAGGCGGCAACTGACGGGTTGCCGGTTGCGCACAACGTCAGTATAAGCCGCTTCGTCTGAGCGCGCCCATCGTCTAGCGGTTAGGACACCGCCCTTTCACGGCGGTAACAGGGGTTCGATTCCCCTTGGGCGTACCAGACCTTTCAATGACTTAGCGAATTTTGGAAGCGATGCGTCGAATATGCATCGAATAAACGCCCGGGTGTGAACATTTATTAGACTCCAGGGGGGGACGCTAGGTGGCTCAGCAGAACATCGGCACGGTGAAGAATTCCGTCGTCCAACTGATTACCGTTGGCATTTTCGGCGCCATGGTCGGAGCGGCGGTTTTGCTATTCCTGGCGGAAAAGTTCGCCGCCACCTCGGATCATGCTACCCTCCTAGCCGGCTTTGGCGGAGCGGTCATAGGTTCGGTTTTGAGCGCCTTAGTGTCTTTCATCTTGGCCAAGCAGGCCTCTGCAGAAACGCTCCTCAGGGATTTTGAGGCGCGGTTAGCAGAGCAAAAGTCGTACGTCCTTCGATTAATGGTCAAGGCGTCGGTTGTGTTGAGCGACCTGGTCGCTATCCGGAAGGCGATCGACGAATCCCTGTCGAACGCCAATGATCGAAATCTCACTGCGGAGCCGCTCTGGAAACGGGTCCTCCCTATCGTTGGCAGCTATCAGACGTTCGATATTGATGCAGCGGAGCTGTCGCCTCTGATAGCCGCCAAAGACAATGCTCTTATGCAAGCTTCAGTCACGCTATTTATGCAGCATCGGAATCTTATCGAAGCAGTTAGGGTCTATGCCGACCTTCGCGGCCGGGTGAAAGAAATCGTCGTCCACCACTTTGGCTCATCTGAAGGGGTACTGACTTCAGGTCTCACCCAGGAGCAGATGTCCAAATTGATGCCGCTGGAAATCGAGCTTGAATCATTGATCAAGACCATTCGGGCGATGCTTACCGACCTGATACCTCTGGCAGAGAAAGTCACTTTCGAAATCGGGCCAGCGATGCAAAAGTTCTTCGGCTCGCAGGATTTTCCAGTTTTCGCGCCGAAAGGCGCTGGAGAAGAATAGCCCGCCACCGGGAGGCAGCGGGCTTAAGGCATGTGACGAGCAGTCAGCCCTGCATGAGCTTGCACACGTCCTCAAGGCGGTTTGTCGAGCCGTTGAGCGCTTCGCGGACTGGCGTCAAAACGCCGTCGTCCTCGAGGTCAACCGTATTGCCCATCGCCAGCCAGATAGTGCGGAGCTCGTCCCCGATCTGGTGCAGATGGTCGATGGCGTCGACTGGTATCGTGCGCGTGGCGCTCATGACTGCCCCTCCAGATAGGCCACCACAGCGGCAAGCAGCGGAGCGACCATCGGATTTGTCGCACAGCCTTCATTCTCGTCGACGGCCAGCCTGAGCGCTTCCAGGGCGCTCCTGTGCGTGGTCGCCGGCGCCTCCCATTCCTCGATCCCGGTCATCGGCGGGCCGTACGTCTGTTCGGCGTAGGCGTCGGCCGCATCGCCCTCGGGGGCGTTGGCGTTGTAATCAGCCAGGCTGGCACGATAGGCCCCGATCGCATCGAGGAGTGGGTCAGCGGGCTCAACAGGCGCCGCCGGGATCCTTCCAAAATCAGGAAACACTTTTGGCGACGTCTGGACGGCGGCAGCGCCGCGGTCGAGCCTCCAACGGCAGCGAAGGGCCAAGCAAGGCGCGGCGGGAAAATCTCCCAATGATCGGCATTACCTCGGCAGCGGGCATAGCTTCGCCGGCGGCCGGAACAGTGGTGTTCGGCATGGTCGTGAATCTCCAAGTGGTGATATTTACACCATTTACAATACGATTATCACCGGTTTGCTGTCAATGGTGATTGGTGATAAAAACACCACATGAAGCCAGTTCAATGCCGTATGGGGCGTGCAGCTCTCAATTGGAGCACTCTCGACCTTGCCAAGGCAGCTGGCGTTGGAGGGAATACCGTCAACCGTTTTGAGGCTGGCCAGGATGCTCGCGTCAGCAGCGTGGACAAGATGCGCGCGGCCCTCGAATCGGCCGGCGTTGAGTTCATCCCTGAGAACGGCGGCGGAGTTGGCGTGAGGCTGAGGAAATGACCCCGGAACAAGAGGCACATATCGAGCGCCTCAAAAAGAGACGTCCGCAGGCTCTTGGCGTTCTTCTGGTGGGGCTTCCCTTGGCTCTCTTGCTTGTAAAGTTCTGCAAGGCCGAAGGATGGAATGGGCGGATATATGTGCCCATCGTAACCGTCATTTCGATCCTCATCGGCCGCGTCTCAACCGTGCTTGTGCAGCGGTTAGTGGCTAAGAAGTAAAGCGACTCTCTCATTCGCCGATATCGTCGAGCGCTCCCTTCGGGGAGCCCGCTTGCGCGCCGCTATGGCTAGGCGCACACTGCAAAACGGATGCAAATGTGGGGAAGCAAAGTGGCAACTACTGTGTTTTTCGACAAGGTTATTCGAGATGTAGAAGAGCCGTCGACCGCCATCGCAATTGAGTTCGGACGTTCATCTGCGTACGGCCAAAATCTCATGTATTTTACCCTGGACGATAAAATGGTCATCGTTGACGAAAAAACAGGTCGAGAGATCTACGACGCTATGCAGCGCCTAGCTGCCTATTTGAGTTACGACATGTAAGCATTGGCATCCAAACCGGGAGGGGGAAACCGATGGCACTGGTAACTTGTGGAGAATGTGGTCGCGAATCTCGGACAAAGCTGCGAACTGTATAGGCTGCGGTGCTCCGATCGAAGCGGCCGGCAATAAAGCAGCCCAACCGACAAAGGCTCAGCTTCAGCCTGACGGTACATTCATCGGCACTAAAGCACTCCTTGTGAGGCTAGCAGCGAAGGCAGTGCTACAGATCGGATGGAGACTCGACAACGCGGACGAACAGGCTGGCCTTGTCGCCTTTACCACTGGCGTGACTTGGGGATCTTGGAGCGGAGTATCAGGAACCGTTTATATCGAGGATATGGGCAACAACGGTTTCCGCCCTGTCGGGTCGGCAAAGCAGAACGTGCGCGGCGGCGCCATGTTGTCCCTAAACCTATTTAATGAAGCAGAGAGCAAGATAGAGCGCATTATTGAAGTGATGCGCTCTCTGGCCAATGACGAATGGAGATAGGAAGACGGGGTGCGCTTTTAGCGCTTCTTCGGCTTCGGCGTGATCTCCTCGACCCGAGCCTTCGCGCCGTCCTGAAGCATCGCCTGCTCCAGCGCCCGGGCTTCGCCTTCATCCTTTGTGGTCAGGATTGTGCGCCAGTGCGCCTTGTCGAAGACGCTCGCGATGTAGGTTGTGACCGGCTTGTCAGTCATCTTTCCCCTGGGCACTCAAGACGGTGCATCCGCCTTAACGCTTATTCAATTCGCATATATTAGAACACGCTAATGCGATTCTCCATTCTGCTTTTTTGCTTGGGGGCCTTCTTCTGTTGGGATTTCGCCGCCAACAACGGCGAATTCACCACTAGGCTTGGCATGCAAGTTGCCAACCTGATGCAGAAGTCAGGGATTTGACGCCGGCCAGGCACGGGATCGCTAGGCCGAACCGCCACCAAACCAGCGGATGAACTCAACCTCCTTGCCGGTCACTTCCCGAACGGTCTTCAACAGCGCTTCATGCAGGACACGCGTTGCCCGGTAGTGCTCGCAGTGTGGCGATACAAAAGGCTTGATGATGCTCTTGTGCAGCGCTTCCGCCACCTCCAGAAAGCACTCGATTTCAGCCTCGGTAACTGCTTGAGGGTTTTGATCCGGCCATTGGCGATCTCCGTTTTGAGAGGTTCGCGGTAACGAGAGGATTATCTTCCTCGCCGAGGTCGAACTCGCAAGAGGGAGGATGCAGTTGTCAATTGCGGTAGCCTGGATAATCAGACCGTCAAGCCCCTCCCGGCGGCCTTTCCACCGTAGCCGGTGCCTAGGTCAACCCGCCTCTAAAGGCCAGTTTTGATCCACGGATCGGTGTCGTATCCCAGGCGCGGCTTTTCCGGCGTTGTTCCGTCCGGCAATTTGGCTGTTCCGGTCAAGTTGCAGTCCAACTCTGGCCTCGGCTTCTTGCTCGAATGTTTCGTAGAGCATAGGGCCGTAGCATCACTGACCGCGACCTTCTTCTCCTTGGCAACGGCGACACCAGTCGCAGCGACCAAGAGTACGGCGCAAAATATAACCACTTTCATCGCACTTCCCCACGGTTTCGCATCCCCAGATGCTGGGAGTGACGTTACGTCACTTTTATATTAGCGCAAGCGAATATTAGCCTCTTGGCCCGCTCCTGCCGGTACACCGTGGTCGGCGACGACGCCCGGGCAAGCCCGACGGTCTAGAAAGGCCTCGCCAGCGCGCGTTCTGTCCGGCCTCTGTCCTACGTCGCCGCATCGTCCCTCATGTCTTGGTGGCTGCCTGTGGCCAGCCTAGCCCGATGCTCTTGCAATACGAACCCTCAGATTAACCGTTCCAATCCAACATATTAGCAAATACTTGTATTCCTCATAAAGCCGGATCATTATCCAACCATGAGGTCGCTGAAGGGGTAGAGCGCCATGGAACTGAGTTGCTATGATCAGAGCGGGAGCATCTTTGCATCACCCGCCTTCCTGAACCTCACGGCTGTTTTCATCATTCTGGCCGCCTTCGCCGTTGCGCAGTTGATTGCAATGTCGCGCGCGGATTCCCTCGTCCAGTTTCAGCCCGCGCCGATCCAGCCGGCAAATTAAGGGACTGTCGTTTCTTGCCTTTAGCGGACATGCTTTCGACGGTGTGCGCAATAACGATGTTGTGGGAGCGCCATCTTGTTCGTTGACTACTACGAGCTTTTGGAAATCAGCCCGAACGCCAACTCGGAAACCATAGAACGGGTATTTCGTTATTTTGCCATGCGCTACCATCCTGACAATCAGGACACTGGCGATGAATCACGCTTCAGCGAAATCTTGGAGGCCCACAATGTTCTCAAAGATCCCGTCAAACGTGCGCAATATGACATTCAGTACAAAGACCATTTGAACCTGCGAACAGAGTTGGTTGGAGAAGCCAGTAACAGCACAACTATCGAACGTGATGTTGTCATTCAGGAAAAATTGCTCTCGCTGCTTTACGTCAAACGCCGACAAGACGTAAACAATCCCGGCATTGGTGACACTGAAATCGAACGGTTGTCAGGCTGCCCGCGAGAACATCTTGAGTTCCATCTCTGGTACCTGAAAGCCAAGGGCTGGATCGGAAGGATCGAAAACGGGACGTTCGCGATCACCGTGGAAGGCATCGATCGCGCCAATGCCGAACATCGTCGTGACACGACGACGACAAGACTGCTGGACCATGCGGGCTGAAAGCGGAAGCTCGAGCCGGGCTCGTGGTGACTAACCGCCGACCAGCGGCACCGTGACGGTCGTGGCGTAGTTGATCGGAAAGCTGTCGAGGTAAGGGAAGTCGACGACAAAGGCGTAGGTGGCGGTCAGATGCGCCATGCGGAAGCCGCCGCTCGCCGGGTCGATGGCGATCGTCACGTTCACATCCTTCAAACCCAAAGCCTGCAATTTCTGCGTCGCGATCGCTTGGATGTCGGCCTGGGTCAATGTGTTCTGAAGCTGCAGCGAGCGCGACGACGTTTCCAGCGTATAGCGGACGCTGGAGACGGAGTTCATTGACCAGCCCAAGGCGAAGATCCCGAACAGCAATATAATGAGGAAAGGCGCGATCAGCGCGAACTCCAACCCGGCTCCGCCCGATCGGTTCCGCCTGAACGCGCTAGCCCTACCGAACACGGATCACCTCCAGGTGGCCGATGACGCTCGGACCAGAAAAGACGCCGAAGGTGAAGGGCGGCGTCCAAGTGGCGGATGCCTGTATCTGGACATAGACCGATGGCACTTTTGGCCCGCTGCACAGGGTGGAGGCATCGACCACGGTCGTCCCGCACATGTAGATCCGGCTTAGCGTGACCTGGCCGTCCGCCGGCCGTTTCTCCCAGCTCGAAATGGCAACGGCCTGCGTCGCCGTATCATTGCTCGAGCCTCCCATGATCAGATTGGCGGCGGTCTTCACGCCGGCACGCATCGACAGCGAGCTCGTCACATAGGACCAGCCGTCGATGATGCCGAGCAGCGCCACGCACAGGAAAGGCAGGACCATCGCGAACTCGACCGCGGCAACTCCCGCTTTGTCGCTCAGGATCGGCGCAGATCGGGGTTCCACGGAGGCTACTCTACCAGCGCCACGGACTGCGCCGCCGGAATGTCGCGCATTCCGAGGCTCGTGCAATCCTGATTGATGGTTGTGCTGCCGGACCATTGAATCGTATTGGCGACGACTTGGGTGCAGCCGCTGTTGCCCGAGAAGTTGCCAAGATAATTCACTTGCTGTTTGGGGAAGTAGATGGCCCCGGTTAGCAGCGAATCCGCTGTGCCATTGAATGTGCTGGATGCGCTGTTGCCGGTCCTGTCGCCGTAGAACAGCACACCGGAATAGGTGCCCGAGGTCGGCGCGCTGAGCTTCACGGAGGCGTTGCCATTCATGCTGACGGTGGAACTGCCCGACATGAAGATCGTCACACCGCTGCCGATGACGGCCGCGTTGGCGTTTATCTTGAGATCGCCCTGAACGACATAGACGCCGGGCGAAAGGGCGACATTGCCCTTCAGCGTCATGCCGCTGCAATAGGTGCCTGGACTCAGCGTCGCCTTGTTGTCGTTCTGGCAAGGGTTCGAGGCCGCCGGGGTCGGAAGGTCGGCAAATGGATCGGCGGCAGGCAGCGCCTGGGTAATCGGTGCCGCGCAGACGGTGGTGATGGGATTGCTGAGAGAGACGCCGCCCGCCGATATCAGGCAATCGACCTGAAGGCCCGCCGAGCCCTGAAGCTTGATGGCGTCCGAGGCGATCGAATTGGACATTATCACGCAACCGGTGACCTTCACGCTGGTATTGCCTGAAAACAGTACAGCCTGCGAGGCGGTCGGATCGAGTGCCTCCATGCAGGCTTTCGAGGCATTGGTGATGAGGGCCACCGCCCTCGCCTGCTCGGGAACCTTGCCTTGCGTAAAGATCGAGGTGAAAATCCGGTCGAGGTTCTGGCCGACGATAACCTCAACCGCTTTCTTCGCCGTGTTCGGTCCGGATACAGGCGGCGTGTTGACGACGATCGTGCCCGAGCCCAGCCCATTGCTCGCTGCCGACCGCGTCGCGGCCGCGACGATCGTCGACTTGTCGGAACCCGAGATCTGTTCAAGCGCGCCGGCATAGGCCGCGGCATCGGCCGTCGCCTGCAGTTTCAGGCTGTTGTAGTACCAGTAGGAGGTCTCCACCCCGAAGCCGGCGGCGCCGACAACGATCGGCAGGCTTAGGGCGAAGATGGTAGCGACATTTGCACTTGTACCCCGGCGTATACCGGTTGCCATGAGCCGAATTAGGGTGAAGCAATTCAAAGCCATAGCTTGAATTAGAAAGCACGCATATATGAAGGAACGGCTAAAAAGTTCCGTTCATTTTTTGAATTGGCTTCAAAACACCCGACCGTTGGCTGACCGGTGCGCGCAGACATCGCTGAACACGCGCCCCACGCGGACGCCGGCGATGGTTCCGCCGTTCCTTGGTGGAACGATTGCGCGGCAGCGACGAGTCACCGAGGGTCCGGCAGCGAAGGCAAGCGTCGATGCCTCAGAGCTGCCAGCCTGCTATAGATGCGCTATGTCTTGACCGGCGAGCCCTCGCCTACCAGTTCACCCTGAACCCGACATTGCCACCATAGGTCTGCACCCGGTCGGCGAACTTGCCGTCGAAGGTGGCGAAGACCGATGTGTTGCCGCTCCAGTTCAGCTTGACGCCGGCGTTGACGGTGACCGCGTCCTCGGCCGCCGCGGCCCCCTGGACGACGAAGGCGTAGCCCGGTGCCGCCTGGAAGGTGGGTTCGACCGAGCGGTCCGGCTTGAACTCATGCAGCCAGGCGGCACGGCCCCAGGCCTGCAGCGTCTTCGTCTCGCCGATGGCAACCGTGGTGTCGAGTTGCAGGCCGAGCGAGACCGGCAGCGAGATGACCGTGCGGCTGTCGAAGTCGAGGCCGAGCGCTCCGTCGCTGGTCGACTTTTCCGAGAAGGCCTGCATCGCCAGTGCTTGGAACTGCAGCCCTGCGAACGGCGTGATGGCGCCGGCGCCGAATGGCTGCCGCCAGCCGGCCTCGAGGCTGGTGCCGAAGCCGGCGCTCATGAAATCGCCAGTCCAGTGTTCCCTGGTGATTGCCGGCACCGGATTGAGCGGATTGGGCGCGCCAGGCACAGAGGTGAAGCGGTCGGTCGTATTGCTGTAGAGATCCATCGCCAGCGAACCGTTGATGTAGAACTGGCCCCATTTGCGTGCGCCATAGGCGCCGGCATGGCCGCCAATGATGTTGCCCGAGGTTTCGCGATCCGGCACGGTGAAGGATCCGGCGACGCCGCCGAGCGCGAAGCCCATCAGCACGTCGGGATCGCCTTGCGAGTCGAGGCCGACGGCGAAGTTGCCCGACTTGTAACCAAGGGCCGCGCTGCCGACCACGGGATCGCCGGAAGCCACGCCCGAATTGCCGCCCGCCGTTGCCCAGTAATTCCAGCGCTGCGGGTTGGGCGCCTTGGTCAAGGCATCGAACGGATGCGCCTTGCCCGGCGGTTCGGCATAGGCCGCCTCAGGCACCTTCAGCGACTGGCTCATCGGATCCGTCGACAGGCCCATGCGCCAGGCATCGGACTGCCGGTTCATCTGCGCCAGGAAGGTGTTGTTGGCGTCGAACTCCGGCTGCTGGAAGCCGCTGATGCCCTCGCCAGAGATCGTGTCGTAGACGGCGCCAAGCTGGTCGAGCGTCGGAATGTAGAAGATCGCGTTGGCGATCTTGGTGAAGTTCGGCGACGTCAGATCGGTCTGGATCGCGTTGATCGCCTGACCCACCGCGGTCTGGTTCTCGGTCAGGCCGGTGCGGGCGAAATTGATGTCGACATTGAGGACGATATCCTCAGGATTCGGATATTTCAGCGAATATTGCGCCACCGCGCTCGGGATCGTATCGAGCTTCAGTCCATTGTCGGTGACACCGCCCTGCGCCTCCAGGATGACGTAGTCCTGATTGCCTGGCTTTGCCGCGCCGGGGTTCATGATGTTGATGCTGACCAGGCCATTGACGTCGGCCTTCCCGCTCACATTGATGCGGTCCGCTTCAGGGTCGAGATCGAGATCGAGCAGATAGACGCCGCCAAGCGACTGCGACCAGTTGCCGGTGACCTCGGTCGTCATCACGCGGTCGAGACCGCCGGGAGCAGCGAAACCGTCATTGTTGAACTGGCCAGGCAGGTCGAGGTAGACCGTGTCGCCCATCAGATAGACCGCGTTGGTCTTGTTGTTGAAGATGTTGAGACCGGCGCCGAGGTCCATCGATCCGACCGTCAGGTACTTGTTGTCGAACGTTTCATTGCCGACGCCGCCGCGCATGGCATAGCCGTCGATCAACGATATCGAACGGACGGTGCCGTTGTTGGTCAGGAGATTGTCCCTGCCGTCCTTGTAGCTGATGCCGGCACCCGCACCTGAGCCGCCGGTGATCGTCACGCCGCTGGCAATGGTGACGTTGATGTCGCCATTGTCGGCAATGTCGCCAGTGCCGCCGGCGCTCTGCTCCATCAGCGCGAAGGAATTCTTGCCGGTGACCGCGAGGTCGGCCGTTTGCGTGAAGGTGATGGCGCCGCCGGTGCCGCCGCCGCCGGCGCTGCCCATGAACCCTTGCGGCGCGGCGACCATGGCCATCATCATGCTGCTTGCGGCCTGCACCTGGTCGAGGCCGAGATAGTTGCCGGAGAAGCCGCCGACGCCACCGCCGCCGCCGATGCTCTGGCCGAACACGCCGACCGAATTGTCGCCGGTGATGAGCATGGCGACGTTGCTGTTGATGGTGACCACACCGCCATTGCCGCTGCCGCCGGCGACCGCCTGGACGATGCCGTCGGTGCCAGCGGTCACCACGCCGCCACCGCCGCCGACGGACTGCGCGAAGATACCGACCGAGCCATTGCCGGTAAGCCTGATCTGCCCCGTATTGGTAACGGTGACATCGCCGCCCTTGCCGGTCGCGCCAGTATCGCCGCCGATGAACACCGGCACGCCGATGGCCGCCGCAATCGCGGTGCCGCCCGAGCCGCCGCCGCCGCCGACCGATTGCGCGAAGATCGCGACGGAATTGTCGCCGTCGAGCTGCATGGCGCCATTGTTGATGACGGTAACAATGCCACCGTCGCCGCCAGCGGCACCCTTGCCGCCGAGCGCGATGGCAAGGCCGGGCGGACCGCCCGATACGGAATAGGACGCGCCGCCGGCACCGCCGCCGCCGCCCACCGACTGCGCCATGATGCCGGTCGAGCCGAAGCCCTTTGTGTGGATGATGCCGTCACTGAAATTGGTGACATTGACGTTGCCGCCCTTGCCATTGGTGCCGCCGTCGCCGCCGATGCCGAAGGTGAAGGCGCCGGGCGCTGGGCTCGCCGCCACGCTCATGGCGCCCGTGCCGCCGCCGCCGCCGATCGATTCGGCGAAGATCGCCACCGACGAGGCCGACACTGTCGTGATGTCGCCATGGTTGTTGACGGTGACGACGCCGCCATCGCCCGAACTGCCGCCGCCACCACCGACGCCGATCGCAACCGGCACGATGCTGACGCCGAAGGCGCCGCCGCCCGAGCCGCCACCGGCGCCGACCGACTGCGCGAAGATGCCGTGCGCGCCGACGCCTTCGACCGTGATCGTGCCATTGGCATTGTTGTTGACGGTGACGACGCCGCCAGAGCCGGTGCTGCCGGCCGTGGTGCCGTTGCCGACATCGCCACCCTTGCCGCCGACGGCAATGAAGCCGATCGCGCGGCCGCCCGAACCACCGCCGCCGCCGATCGACTGGGCGTTGATGCCATCCGCGCCGGCGCCATAGGTGTGCAGGCTGTTGTCGTTGGTGACATTGACGATGCCGCCGATGCCGGACGAGCCGCCGGCGCCACCGATCGAGATCAGGGCCGGGATCGAGCCGGTGATGCCGCCATTCTTGCCACCGCCCGAACCACCGCCGCCACCCACCGACTGCGCCTGGATCGCGTAGGAATCGATGCCGTGCGTCTCGATCATCGCGTCGTTGATGACATCCACCTGGCCGCCGGAGCCGCTGGCGCCACCCGAGCCGCCCACCGCGATCGCGCTGATGCCGAGCGAGCCGCCGGCGCCACCGCCGCCGCCGATCGATTGCGCGAAAATGCCAACCGAATCATCGGCATGGGTGAGGATGCCGCCATAATTGTTGACCGTGACATGACCGCCGGTGCCGCCCGCCTTGCCTGAGCCGCCGAGCGACAGCAGGCCGCCGGCGCCACCGCCCGTGCCACCACCGCCACCGACCGACTGCGCAAAGATGCCAGCCGAATAGCCCTGCTCCGGCTCGGCGCTCGGCGCGCCCTCTGCCGGCGGCGTCGGCGACGTGCCGAATGTCTGGATGATGGCCATGCCGGCCTGGCTGAGGTCGGACTTGCCGTTGGTGACGGTGACCGAGCCGCCATTGCCGGCGGCCTTGCCCTGGCCGCCGATGCCGACGGTGCCGAGCGCGCCCGCCTCGCCGTCGCCGCCATCGCCGCCGCCGCCGCCGATCGACTGGGCGTGGATGCCGTCCGACTTGGTGCCGTTGGTGGTGATCACGCCTTCATTGGTGACGATGACGGTACCGCCATTGCCGCCGCCGGCGCCGTTGCCGCCAATGGCGACCGTGCCGGAACGCGTCAGGCTGCTGGTGCCGAGCGGCTTCAGGAGCAACGTCGGATCGACCGGCACGTAAGGTATCGCAAGCAGGCCGCCGGTACCCACATAGGCATCGCCGCCAATGCCGCCGCCGCCGCCGATCGACTGGGCGACGATGCCGGACGACTTGTCGCCATGCGTGGTGATGAAATCATAGTTGCCGACATCGACGGTCTGGGCGTCATTGCCGGTTCCGCCAGCGCCACCGACCGTCGCCTGCAGGTTCCAGTTCGGCTTGCCACCGGCCGGTTCACAGACTTTCGGCAGGGTGCATTTCGCACCAAGCTGCAACGAGATCGAATTGGCGCGGCCGCCGGTGCCGCCGCCGCCGCCGATCGATTGCGCCAGGATGCCGAAGGCGCCCATGCCGTTGGTTTCGATGCCGCCATACTGCCTGATAGTGACGTTCCCGCCCGTGTTGCCGTTGCCGGCCGAGCCACCAACGGCGACGCTGACATTGACCTGCGTGCCCGCATTGTTGCCGTTGAGGCCGAGCACGCCGGTGATAGCGTTGCCGCCGGAGCCGCCGCCGCCGCCGACCGATTGCGCGAAGATGCCGTAGGCGCCGTCACCATTGGTCACGGTCTGGCCGGCCGCGAGCAAGCCGGTCTGCAACAGGCCGTGATTGGTCACGAAGACGGCGCCGGCAAAGCCGGCGTCGCCGCCGAAGCCGCCGACGGTCACGCCGGCATTGAAATTGGTTCCGGTACCGAGCGAGCCGATCACGGCCGAGACGGCCATGCCGCCATTGCCGCCACCGCCGCCGATCGACTGCGCCTGGATGGCGTGCGATTCGACGCCGTAGGTCGAAATCGCACCAGTATTGTCGATCGTCACCTTGTCGCTGTTGGTGCCGGCGCCGCCGAAGCCGCCGACGCTGGCCGACAGGGTCTTGGCATCGGTGCCGGCAATCACGCCGGAGATCGCCATGCCGCCATTGCCGCCGCTGCCGCCGACCGATTGTGCGAACAGGCCGACAGACTGATCGCCGGTGGTGATGGTCGAGCCGTGGCGCGTCAGCAGAACTTCGCCGCCGGTGCCGCCGCCGCCGCCCTCGCCGCCGACCGCGGCGGTGATCTGGTTGCCACCCTCACCGAGGTTGAGCGCTGCCGCCACGCTAAGCCCACCGGTGCCGCCGCCACCGCCGACCGATTGCGCCAGCACGCCGAAGGCCTTGTCGCCGCCGGTCTGGATAATGCCGGTGGAATCGACCGTGACCTTCTCGGCATCGCCGCCGGAACCGGCGCCGCCACCCAGCGATACCGAGACCGCGCCGTTCTTGCTCGGGTTCTTGCCGAGCGAGCCTTTGATCGTCGCGGCAAAGGAGAACCCGCCATTGCCGCCACCGCCGCCGACGGACTGCGCCAGGATGCCGTTCGCGCCATTGCCTTCGGTCAGGATGTTATCCACCGAGGTGACGTTGACGATCTTGCCATCGCCGGAACCCGCACCGGAGCCGCCGACAGAGACGGCGATCGCGGCCTTGGCATTCTGGCCGGTGACCGAAACAGCGCCGGAGAAGCCGCCATCGCCGCCGCCGCCACCGACCGACTGCGCGAAGATGCCATTCGAATCCCCGCCAACGGTGTGAATGGTCGCGTTGTTATTGGCGAGCGTGGTGCCGACATTGCTGTTGACGACGACGCGGCCGCCATCCTGGCCGGCACCACCATTGCCGCCGACGCTGACGCTGGCGCCACCGGCGCCGTCGACGACCATTTCGCCGGAAATGGCGAAGCCACCGGTGCCGCCGCCGCCGCCGATCGACTGGGCAAGGATACCGTTCGCCTTGTCGCCGGTCGTGTCGATCGTGCCGATATTGTTGACCGTGACCAGCTGGGAGGTGCCGCCCTTGGCGCCGGCGCCGCCGACAGAAACCGCAGCGGCCGCTTTCTGGCCGGCGCCAGCGATGGTGACCGCGGCTCCGCCATTGCCGCCGCCGCCGCCGACCGATTGCGCCAATATGCCGTTCGAACCGTTCTTGAGGGTCACAATATTGCCGGTCGAGGTCACGGTGACCGTGTCGGCGTTGCCGCCGCCCTTGCCGGAACCGCCGACACCGACGCCGATCGCACCGGCTCCCGTGGTGATCGCAAGCGCGCCGGTGAAGCCGCCATTGCCGCCGCCGCCGCCGATCGACTGCGCCAGGATGCCGTCGGCCTTCAAACCTTCGGTCCTGAGATCGCCGGTCGAGGTGACGGTCACCGCTTTGGCGTTGCCGCCATTGTCGCCGGAGCCGCCGACGCCGACGGCCAGACTGCCCGTGCCCTCGCCGGTCAGCGTGCCGGCTATCGCGCCGCCGCCATTGCCGCCGCCGCCGCCGACCGATTGCGCGAAGATCGCATGCGAGCCGTCGCCGTCGGTCTCGATGTTGCCGTGGCTGGTGACGGTGACGACCGCGGCGTCGCCGCCGCTCGAGCCGGAGCCCCCCACCGCGACACTGGCCGCCATATCCTTGCTGCCGGCCAACGCAATGGCAAAGCCGCCATTGCCGCCACCACCGCCGACCGACTGCGCCATGATGCCGAAGGAGTCTTTCCCTCCGGTCAGGATGTTGTTGTAGCTGGTGACGGTGACCGTATCGGCGGTCGAGCCGGATCCGGCGCCGCCGCCGATGCTGACGCCCAGCCCGCCACCGCCGAGCCCAACGCCGAGGCTGCCGGCGAAGCCGCCCGAGCCGCCGCCGCCGCCGACCGACTGCGCGAAGATGCCGGACGAATTGTCGCCCTGGGTCCAGATCGAGACCGTGTTTGCGGCCGGCGCCTGCAGCACCGGCTGGCCATTGGAGTCGACGAGGCTATAGCTGTTGACGATCACCTTTCCGGCGGTCGAGCCGGTGGCGCCCGTGCCGCCGACGCCGACGCCGATGCCGGCATTGCCTGTGGTGGCCGAGCCGGCAACCGCGAAGCCGCCATTGCCGCCGCCGCCGCCAATCGACTGCGCCAGGATGCCGTTGGAGAATTTGCCCGTCGTCGTGATCGTGCCGGAGCTTGTCACCGTCACGTCCTTGCCGACGCCGCCGACGCCACCCTTGCCGCCGATCGCGACCGACGCCGTCGCCGCATCGGGGTCGCCGAGTGCACCGGTGACGGCAACGCTGAAGCCGCCATTGCCGCCACCGCCGCCGATCGACTGGGCGATGATGCCGGACGAATTGTCGAAATTCGTCGCGATGTTGCCGGTCGAGGTCACCTTGACGATGTCGGCGCTGCCGCCGCCCGCACCGCTGCCGCCAAACGCCACGCCGACGGCGATCGACTTGCCGCCGCCGAGCGTGCCGGCGAAGCCGCCATTGCCGCCGCCGCCGCCGACCGATTGCGCCAGTATGCCGGCGGCGCCCGTGCCGCGGACACCACCTGATATGAAGCCGGCGCCGGTTGAGATGTTGCCCGTCGAGATGACGGTGACATCGAGGCCGTTGCCGGCCGCGCCGCCCTTGCCGCCAAGCGCCACGCCGATACCGGCATCCTTGGCCAGCGCCAGCGAAACGGTCGAGCCGCCATTGCCGCCGCCGCCGCCGACCGATTGCGCCAGAATGCCGATCGCCTGGTCGCCATAGGTGGTGATGTCGCCGGTCGAGGTGACGCGGACGGTTTTCGCGCTGCCGCCACCGGCGCCACTGCCGCCAAGCCCGACCGCGGCGCTGACGCCCTGCAGCGTGATCGCGCCGGCGCCGGCGAAGCCGCCATTGCCGCCGCCGCCGCCGACCGATTGCGCCAGGATGCCGATCGACTGGTCGCCATGGGTTTGGATGTTGCCGGTCGAGGTCACTGTCACCTCGCCGGCACTTTGCCCGCTACCGCCACTGCCGCCAACGGCCACCGAAGCGCCCAGCGCTCCCGTCGTGAATGTGCCGGCGACGCTGAAGCCGCCATTGCCGCCACCGCCGCCGATCGACTGCGCCAGGATGCCGTCGGACTGTTTGCCGTAAGTGGCGATGTTGCCGTAGCTGGTGACGAAAACATCCTTGCCGACGCCACCGGTGGCGCCGCTGCCGCCGACCGAGACGGCGGCCGCGCCACCGGCGCCTTCATAGGAACCGGAGACGCTCAGCGTCACGGCGAAGCCGCCATTGCCGCCGCCGCCGCCGATCGATTGCGCCAGGATGCCGGTCGAGTTGTCGTCTATCGTCAATATGTTGTTCTGGGTGACGGTGTTGCCGACCTTCTTGCCATTGTTGACGGTCGCCGTTCCGGCATCGCCGCCGCCCCCGCCGGTGCCGCCGAGGCTGACACCGACGCCGACAAGCCCACCCGCCGCGAGGCTGCCGGAGAAGCCGCCATTGCCGCCGCCGCCGCCGATGCTTTCAGCCTGAATGCCGACCGCGTTCTTGCCTTCGGTGACAAGGTTCCAGGTGCCGGTATAGCCGGTGGCGACCGCATGGCCGGCGCCGTCGGCATTGACGGTGACGTTGCCGGCATTGCTGCCGTCGGCGCCGGCGCCCCCAAGTCCGACGCTCGCCGCGCCACCGCCAAGGGCGGCCGAGATGGTGAAGCCGCCATTGCCGCCGCCGCCGCCGACCGACTGCGCCAGGATGCCGGTCGAATTGTTGCCTTTTGTGTGGATCGAACCGGAACTGCCGACAATGACGTCGGCACCATAACCACCGCCGGCACCCTTGCCGCCAATATTGACGGCAATACCGACCGCGCCGCCGATGGCACCGCCGATCGAATAGCCGCCATTGCCGCCGCCACCGCCGACCGATTGCGCAACGATGCCGCCGGCATTGTTGCCGGCCGTCGAGATGTCGCTGAGGCTCGACACGGTGACGAGTTTCGATGCACCGCCGGCGCCGCCATCGCCGCCAATGCCGATCGCCGCGGCGAATGTCCCGGTAGCGTTGACCGCGACCGCGATCGCCGCGCCGCCGTTGCCGCCTGTGCCGCCGATCGATTGCGCGAAAATGCCACGCGATCCCTGGCCATAGGTGGTCAGGGAGCCGGCGGTCTCCACCGTCACGATGTTGCCGTCGCTGGCATTGCCGGCAGCCCCGCCCATGGCGAGCGCAAGCACGCCGACCGCGCCCGAAACCGAAAATCCGCCATTGCCGCCGCCACCGCCGATCGATTGCGCGAAAACGGCATCCGACTGGTCGCCATGGGTGATGATCGAATAGGCGGTATCGTTGGCGTCGCGCAGCACCTCCACCGCGCCGGACGTGCCGCCACTCCCGCCGGCGCCGCCAATCGCCACGCTGAAGCCGATGCCGCCGGAGAAAGCACCACCGCCATTGCCGCCGCCGCCGCCGACCGATTGTGCGAAAATGCCGGCGGAATTGACCGAGCCGGCACCATTTTTTCCGGTTTCGATATCGCCGGCATTGATCACCGTCACCCGCGCGCCATTGCCGCCGGCGCCGCCCTTGCCGCCGGCCGAGAACAGGCCGCCGGAGGTGCCGCCATTGCCGCCGCCGCCACCGACCGACTGTGCGAAGATGCCGGCGGACTGCTTGCCGTCGGTGCTGATCGAACCGGCGGCGGTGTTCGTCACTTCGACGATGCCGCCATTGGTGGTCGAGGCGCCATCGCCGCCAAGCGACACGAGACCGCCGGAATTGCCGCCATTGCCGCCACCGCCGCCAATCGACTGCGCCAGGATGCCGTTGGAATCCTCACCATGGGTGACGATCGCGCCGGAATTGGTGACGCCGACGGTCACGACATTGGCCGGGCCGCCATTGCCGCCGAGACTGCCGCTGCCGCCCGAAGCGAACAGACCGAAGTTCGAACCGCCGTCGCCGCCGCCGCCGCCGATGGTCTGGGCCAGGATGCCCTGCGAATTGTTGCCCCAGGTGGTGATATTGGCATTGTTGGTGACCTGGACGATGCCGCCATTGCCGCCATTGCCGCCGCTGCCGCCGGAGGACGAAAACAGGCCGAAACCACCGGCGCTGCCGCCGCCGCCACCGCCGATCGACTGCGCGGCTATGCCGTGCGAGTAGATGCCATAGGTGGTGATTGTCGTGCCGACGCCGGTGAAGACATTGGCGTTGCCGCCAGCACCGGCCGGACTGCCGCCGCCCGGATTGAAGACCAGGCCGCCACCGCCGCCGCCATTGCCGCCATGGCCGCCCTGGCTGATGGCTGCGATGCCCGCGGAATAGTTACCCAGCGTTTCGACACTTCCGCTGTTGAAATTGACGGTGGCGTTGCCACCGCTGCCACCCAGCCCGCCATCGCCGGCATCGCCCGAAATGCCCTTGGCATCGCCACCGTCGCCACCATCGCCGCCGACGCTGCTCGCGACGATGCCCGCATTGGGGCAAGCCGTCGGCAACACGCAATTGTTGCTTGTCCTGATGGCGCCGTCGACGTTGACCGTAATCACACCGCCATCGGCGCCATTGGCGCCGTCACCGCCATCGGAGAAGACGTAGCCGTTGCTGCCGTTGCCGCCGCGGCTGCCATTCGAGGCGCCGAGAACACCGATGGTGCCGGTTGCGATCACCGCCCCGCTATTTGGCGTATTGGTGTTGGCCGTGGGTTGATAGTAGTTGACCACAAGTGTCGGGCCGGAATTGCCCGAAGGCCCCCCGGCAGCCTTGACCGGCGGTGCGACGCAGCTTGTTCCGGAAGGCGCGCCGCTGGCGACCGCGCAGCTCTCGGCGACGGCGGGATTGCCGTTCTGGGCGGGTTTCTCCGGGGTAATGACGCAGTCGGCCGCGTTGCCGGTGCTGCAGGTGTAGTGCTGGACTTCCGTTGCCGCCGACGGGCTCGCGCCCGAACCGGTCAGCGATATGCGGCTGGGGTCGATCGTCAGCGTGTTGACGTTGAGCGTCGTAACGCCAGGCGCGGTGTAGCTGATGTCAGACTGTGTCCCGGCTCCCGCGCAGGTCTCGACGCCGCCACTCGGTCCCGTGCATGTCGCCTTGGCAGGACCCGTCGAGCCGACGAACAGCGTCAGCGCCATGAGAATGGCCGCTATCGCCGCAAAGCCTGAAAGGCCAAGAAATCTCTGCTTCAACCAGCCTGAAACAAGGCGAGACTCGGCTACGTCCCAACGAACACGAGTCATCATCATCCCCCTGATCCGCACCGCCCCCGGCGCGAATCTGCCCTTGCTAATGCAACCTAACAGATTGCAATGGCAATAAGCGCTCCTAAGAATAGAGGTGATGTAAATTAGGTGCAGTGTTGCCGTTCAAGCACACAGACCCACAGCAATCGGTAGAATTTACGCGCTATTCGAGTAGCTAGCGTGTCGCAATAATGCGACCTTTGCTTCAGGCGGAAAGAACTGGAGCGGGCTCAGCAGCCAGGCCGGCCGAAAGCTCTCTTTGTACGGCCAGGAAAAACCTGCGCACTTCATCACTGGCTGTGGCTCTGTCCCTGCCCGACCCAACAACGAGGTCAAGCAATTCGGCTGCTTTAGCCCTCCAGAACGAGGCTGCAGGCTCACCATGCAGATGGTGGAGCTTGGCTGCAACTTCTCTGACTAGGAATAGCTGACGGTCGATCGGGAATGCACGGACTTTTTCTGGGGACATCTTCCAAACCATGAACTGACGCAACGAATCAACCATTGCTGAACAAGCAATGGCGTAGCCTCCGATGTGGAAACGGAAGCTTAACGCCGCAGTCGATGCACCGTCATAGGACGAGATGCGCGTGATGATCCGCAAACGAGATCATCCCGTTCATTCAAGCAGAGTTGGTTGGGAAGCGGAGTGGTTATGGGGCGAACGGCCCTCAAGCCTGCAGCGTTCTCGCCTCGCCGCCACGCTTGCGCGGCGCCATCATGTCGCTGGCCATCAGTCCGGTTACACGGCAAAACGCCATGAACGCACGGCAGGCATCCTCGGTCTTGACCACGTCAACCGTGGCGCCGAAGCAGGCATTGAAGGCTTTTTGATACACCGGCCCCTGCCGGCGTGCCGGCCAGTCCTGAAGAAAATCCAGCGCCTGCTCGACGCTGTAAATCTCCTCGACCGGCAAGCCGGGGCCTTGCGCAATGCGCACCGGCACCTCGAATTGCAATCTGTCCATCAGGCATCTCCCGAACTGGCGTCGCCCAAGCAACGCCGTTCGTTGTCAAAAGTTGCTTTGACCGGTTGGTGCCACGCAAATGTGTCGTCACTGCGGAAACGGCGGTTTTGCTGCAAACGGGCGGAGGAAAGTTCGCCGGCACCAGTTGGTCCGGCAGAACCTTCCAAGTTGGCGGCGCGATTACTGGTTGGCAGGGTCGGTCTCCGCGTCGAAGGCCATGCGCACCACGGTCAGCAGAACATAGGCCGATGGCAAGGCGAACAGGGCGCCAAGGACGAGCGCTCCGGTTCCCGACAGATAGAGCGTCTCGGCGATTGCCCAATAGACGGTTCCGATACAGATGAACGCCTGAACGGACAGAAAGGATGCAGCCGAGGCCGCACGCGTCAGGCTTTTGAATGTCTTGATACGTTGTTGCATTTGCAATCATCCGGAAATGACGCGCCACGCCGCCCATGCGCGGCTGAAAGGCCGCCGCACGGGTCGCGACGCGAATGGCTTGAGGTGAGGTGCGGTCCTGGACCGCTCAGGCCTGCGTGGACGGCGGCGCACGCGGCTGGTTGGTGCTCGCGCTGGGAGCGGAGATCGTGCCAGAGCCGGCAACAGGCGCGGCCGGGGAAGTCCGGTCCAGCCAAAGGAAAACAGCTTGCGGAGCCGGCAAGGCCGGATGACCGCCGGTGAACTTGGCCAGCATCGGCCGGGCGGTGCGAACCTCCAGTGCCTGCGCCTTGTTGGTGACGCGCAACAGCGCCGCGACTTCGCCCGACCGTTCGACGCCAACGCCGGCACCGCCCTGTGCAGGATCCGCGAAGGTAGGCAAGTCGGGCCGGCCGAGGCACAGCATCGCCAGCAGCACCAGGCCCATCAGACATGAGCAGGCTGCGGTCAGCGGCGCTTCAAGCGATCTGGCGCGCTTCGGGGCTGGACGCGATCTCCAAAACATCGTCCCGCCTAGCCCACGATGGCCGGAAAGGAAAGCAAACCATGTGAAAACCGACAAGAGACCGCCCCAACGAGACGAATATCCGGGCGGCTCAGGCTGCATCAGGCAGTTCTTCCTTGAACCTTTTGCCTCCAAGTGCCAAATCTGGTGGGATTTTCACGTCAGCACTCCTGCAGCGCCCCACCTTCTATACGGACAAAATGGTCACCTATCTCGACGCCGCCACGGCCCCCCTCAGAAACACCGGCCAGATCCGCCTCTATGGCAAGGACGGTTTTGCCGGCATGCGCAAGGCATGCGACCTCACCGCGCGCTGCCTGGACGCGCTGGTGCCGATGGTCGTACCCGGCGTCACCACGGACACCATCGACCGTTTCGTCTTCGAGTTCGGCATGGACCACGGCGCGCTGCCGGCGACGCTCAACTATCGCGGCTACACGAAATCGTCCTGCACCTCGATCAACCATGTCGTCTGCCACGGCATTCCCGACAACAAGCCGCTCAAGGATGGCGACATCGTCAACATCGACGTGACCTACATCCTCGACGGCTGGCACGGCGATTCCTCGCGGATGTATCCGGTCGGCACGATCAAGCGCGCCGCCGAGCGGCTGCTCGAGGTCACTCATGAATGCCTGATGCGTGGCATCGCCGCGGTCAGGCCTGGTGCGCGCACCGGCGCCATCGGCGCCGCCATCCAGACCTATGCCGAGGCGGAGCGCTGCTCGGTGGTGCGCGACTTCTGCGGCCACGGCGTTGGCCAGCTGTTCCACGACGCCCCGAACATCCTGCACTACGGCAGCGCCAATGAAGGCGTAGAAATGCGGCCCGGCATGATCTTCACCATCGAGCCGATGATCAATCTCGGCCGGCCGCATGTGAAGGTCTTGTCGGATGGCTGGACGGCGGTGACGCGTGACCGTTCGCTGTCGGCACAGTACGAACACACGATCGGCGTCACCGATACGGGCTGCGAGATTTTCACGCTCTCGCCCAACAATCTCGACCGGCCCGGCCTGCCGGCCTGATGTTTTAATACGTCGGGCGGCCGGCTTTGCCCGACTGATTGGCTGGATGCGGGGGCTGATGGGGACAACGGGCGACGACGACGAGCGGAGTTTCTTTGCCGAGGTGCCGGTTCGGCCTGCGGCGAAGGCCAGGCCGGCTCCAGCCGAAAAACCTGGATATCTCGGCCATCGCGACCGCTTGCGCGAGCGCTTTGCCTCGGCAGGCCCTGACGCCCTGCCCGATTATGAGCTTCTGGAGCTCTTGCTCTTCCGGCTGATCCCGCGCGCCGACACCAAGCCGGCCGCCAAGGCACTGCTGGCGCGCTTCGGCACGCTGGCCGAAGTGCTTGGCGCGCCCGTCAACCTGCTGCAGGAGGTCAAGGGCATCGGCCCGGCCGTGGCGCTCGACCTGAAAATTGTCGCGGCGACAGCGCAACGCATGGCGCATGGCGAAGTCCATGGCCGCGAAGTCCTTTCGTCGTGGACGCAGCTTCTCGCCTATTGCCGCTCGGCCATGGCCTTCGAAGCGCGCGAGCAGTTCCGCATCCTGTTCCTCGACAAAAAGAACGCGCTGATCGCCGACGAGGTGCAGCAGACCGGCACTGTCGACCACACGCCCGTCTATCCCAGGGAAGTGGTCAAGCGGGCGCTCGAACTGTCGGCCACCGCGATCATCCTGGTGCACAACCATCCCTCGGGCGACCCGACGCCATCGCGCGCGGACATCGAGATGACGAAGGAGATCATCGAGGCGGGCAAACGGCTGGGCATCGCCGTGCACGACCACATCATCATCGGGCGCAAGGGATACGCGAGCATGAAGGGTTTGTTGCTGATCTAGGGCGTCGACCAATAAGGCGGCCAGTTCGCCTTTGCCGACAGGAAGGCAACAGCGTTTCTCGCATCACGCATCCGACAAGGCTTCCGTCATCGACTTCCCACATTCCAGCGCGTTTCCGACCAATCGCTCGGCGACACTGGCCGGCAGCTAGGACCATGGTCTGGCCGACATGGGACTTCAGTAGCACAGCGACCTGACGGTGTTTATTTTCATGAAATATCAAATAGTTACGCCGCTAGCCATCATCGAGATCGCGCATTGCGACCGCATTTGTCTAAAGTTTACTCAGTACGATTAGTGGTTTCTCATATTAGCTGATCTAGCGCGGTGGGGCGGAGGCGGCGATTCCCCGAGGAGACACCATGACAAACCGAAAAACTCTGTTCGCGGCGCTTGCCGCATTGGCGCTTCTGGCGTCCCCGGCGCTCGCCGGAGCCGGCGGCAACGGGCACGGCAATGGCGGCGGCAATGGTGGCGGCAACGGCAACGGCAACGGCAACGCTGGCGGCAATGGCAATGGCAATGGCAACAGCAGTGCCTCGCATGGCAAGTCGGCATCGGCTCCAGGCCATGTTGGCAAGGTGGACGCGGGCACAACGACCTCCACCACGGTCGACACCACCACTGAGGTCGCATCCGTGCCCAAGGAGAAAAACATCCATGCCAAGCTCGGCCGGCTGAACTCCCTGCAGCGCAACATCAACGCCTATATGAATTCCAAGAGCAAGAAGTTCGCCGGCATCCAGGCCTTTGTGACACAGTCCGCGAAAGCCAAGGTCGCCCAGGCCGCGGCTGAGACCGCTGCGACCACGGCGGCGGCCGCCCAGGCGCAACTGGATACGCTGAATGCGCAGTTGACCGCGCTGCAGGCGGATCCGACCGCTACGCCTGAACAGATCCAGGCGGTGAAAGACCAGATCACCGCCCAGCAGGCCGTCGTCGACGCCGACAACGCAGCGGCCGACGAGGCAGAGGCGGCAGCGGCTACGGCGACCGTTGGCACCGACCAGGCATCGCTCGATGCAGCGCTGACGGACATGGCCAACAAGCCCGTCGATGATGAGGTCACGGCCTGGGCCCAGGGTGTCCTTGCCGACAAGATCGACCAGATGGCTACCAAGATCGAAGCGCAGACCACGCCTTAGGCGTCGACCAGAACGGCAGCATCTGATTTGGTCCAAGACGATGCCGTCGGGTTCTGCCCGGCGGCATTGCTGTTTCTGGCCGTAGCGGAAAACCGCCCAAGGGCCATTTCCGGTGTGGCAGCTGCTAGCTGAGCTGCTGGAAGGCGCTGCGATGAGCGTCCGATCAGGCGCCGCGAACGAACATACGGAAATTTGAAAATCGTTCAAACATGGAAAGGGCGATCCAGTTATCCCAGCCTGATTGGATCAATCTTCCAATGAACAAGCGCGATCTCCAGTTTTTTGGAAAACAGTTTCGTTGAGGCGCCGCGTTTCCACTGCTACCGTTTGAAACGCTTCAATCGGAACCAGGCAATTGCAACGCAAGCGCCCTACCATAGCGGATGTCGCACGGACCGCCGGTGTCTCCATCGGCACGGTGTCGAACTTCATCAATGGCACCGCCGGCCTCAGGGAAGACACACGCGAGCGCATCGAGAAGGCGGTCGCCGCGCTGATGTATCGGCCGAGTTCCTTTGCGCGGTCCCTGCCCGGCCGCGCGCCCCGCAGGCCAAAAAACCTCGATCACCTGCCAAGGCTGCTGGTCGCCGGCCGCGTCAGCGTCGACTTCCTGTGCCGTGTCGACGTGCTGCCGCATCGCGACGACCGCATCACCGCCAGCCATATCGAAAAGGCGTTGGGCGGGCCGGCCGCCAATCTCGCGGTTGCCGCGGCCGGCGTTGGCGCGCCCTACGCTCTTGACGTGGAACTGGCGACGGCGGTCGGCAGGGACGCCGAAAGCGACTGGGCCTTGGGCGAGCTCGCCAAGCTGGGTGTCCACGCCTTGCCGATCCGCAGCACGCCCAACAACCGGCTTTCGCAGGCGATCGTCATCATCGAGCGCAACGGCAGCCGCACCATCATCAGCGAACCGTTCGAGCTTGGCGAGGTCGACCTGACCGCCAATCTGGACATCCAGCCCGAGCAGCGCCCGGCCTGTCTGCATATCGAAGGCTTTCACTATGAGACGATGACCGCCTCCATCGCGCGCTTTCATCAGGCAGGCTGGAAAGTGAGCCTGCATTCGGCCGGCTTGCCCAAAAGCGCTCGCACGCCGGAAACCTTCGCGCAGATGGTCAGGCAGATCGACCTGACCTTCATCAACGACGTGATGATGCGGGAGATTTTCGGCTTTCGCACCGGGATGGCGAGCATGATCGAAGAGGTGCGGCTGATGCTGTCACGCATCAAGCCGCGCGGGACCGTCGTGCTCACCCTTGGCGAGTTTGGCGCGGTCGTCTTCCCGGCTGGCGGCGGCCCACAGATCGAGGTGCCGGCACTGCCGGTCAACCGCGTCGACGCCACCGGCGCCGGCGACAGCTTCGCCGGCATCTTCCTCAGCCTCTGGCTGCATGGCGCGTCGCTGGATGCCGCCGCCCGCTATGCCGCGATCGGCGCAAGCCTGACGACCACGGTCGAAGGCGCGCAGGGCTACATCGCGGATTTTGCCACCCTGAAGGCGACCGCCTTGGCGAATGACACTGTTATGGCAAGTTAAATCAAAGACTTATCGATTTCTGGACATCCCCCATCGGGCGAAATCAGGAGAATATGATCATGGCGAAAGCAAAAGTCCTTCTGGTCGGCGAGAGCTGGATGAGTTCGGCGACCCACTATAAGGGCTTCGACCAGTTCGGCAGCGTCACCTTCCATCTCGGCGCAACACCGCTCGTTGCAGCCCTGAAGGACAGCGAGTTCGATCTTGAGTACATGCCGGCCCATGAGGCGGTCGAAAAGCTGCCCTTCACCATGGAAGGCCTGTTGCAATACAAGGCGATCATCCTCTCCGACATCGGCGCGAACTCGCTGCTGCTCCATCCCGATGTCTGGCTGCACGGCAAGACGGTCCCCAACCGGCTCAAGCTTCTGCGCGACTGGACGCTGGCCGGCGGCGGCCTGATCATGATCGGCGGCTATTTCTCCTTCCAGGGCATCGACGGCAAGGCCCGCTGGCACCGCACGGCTGTCGAGGATGCGCTGCCGGTGACCTGCCTTCCCAATGACGACCGACTGGAAATCCCCGAGGGCTTTCGGCCTGCGATCACCGGCCCCAGGGATCATCCGCTGTTTGCCGGCATCGACGGTGAATGGCCCATTCTTCTCGGCGCCAACGAGGTCGTTGCCCGCGACCAGGACGATGTCGAAGTGCTGGCGCGGCTGCCGCAGGACCAGGGCGGCCACCCGCTGCTGGTCACCGGGCGCCATGGCGAGGGTCGCACCCTGGTCTGGACGTCGGATATCGGCCCGCACTGGCTGCCCAACAGCTTCGTCGAATGGCCCGGCTATGCGCGCCTTTGGACCAATGTGCTGCGCTGGGTGAGCAAAGCCGTCTAGCCAATCCGCAGTCACCGGGGAACCCGTCATGACAGAGCCTTTTCTTGTGGCCAGAAACATCGCCAAGCGCTTTGGCGCGCTGACAGCGCTTTCAAATGTCGACTTGGATATCCGTTCCGGCGAGGTGCTGGCGCTGCTCGGCGACAATGGCGCGGGCAAATCGACCTTCATCAAGATCCTGGCCGGCGCCCATCCGCCCAGCGATGGCGAACTCGTCATCGAGGGCAATCCGGTTGCCTTTCATTCGCCCAAGGATGCAGCCTCATCGGGGATCGCAACGATCTTCCAGGAACTGGCACTTTCCGAGAACCTGTCGATCGCCGAAAACGTCTTTCTCGGCCGCGAATTGAAACGCTCCATTTTGGGCATTCCGTTTCTGAAGCGCCAGGAAATGCGCCAGCGCGTCGATGGCCTGCTGAAGGAACTCGATGCCCATATTTCCGATCCGGAAGCGCCTGTCGGCAGCCTGTCGGGCGGCCAGCGCCAGGCTGTCGCCATCTGCAGGGCGCTCAATCTGAATGCCAAGCTGGTCATCATGGACGAGCCGACGGCGGCCCTTGCCGTCGCCGAGACCCGCAAGGTGCTGGCGCTGACACGGCGGCTCGCCGCGCGCGGCTGCGCCGTCGTCCTCATCAGCCACAACATTTCCGAAGTCTTCGAGGTTGCCGACCGCATCGTGGTGTTCCGGCGCGGCCGCAAGGTGGCCGAGCGGCTGGCCACCGAGACCAATCACGAGGAAGTCGTTTCGCTCATAACAGGCGCTCATCCCGACGTGCGGGCGCTCGAAAAAACAAACTGAAACGCACGTCATTTCCAGAGAGGATCAAACCAAAATGCTTTCACAGTTCAAGAAAGTGCTCGCCGCCTCCGCGCTCTCCCTTATTGTCGCAACGGCCGCCCATGCCGCCGACAAGCACAAGGTCGCCTTTGTCCCGCAGCTGATCGGCATCCCCTATTTCAACGCCATGGAAGCCGGCGGCAATCGTGCCGCCAAGGATCTCGGCGTCGACTTCATCTATTCCGGCCCGGTCGACACCAATCCGGTCGACCAGCTGCAGATCGTCCAGAACCTGATCGACCAGGGCGTCGAGGCGGTCTCGGTCAGCGTGCTTGATGCCTCCAGCATCGCCCCCGTCGTCGAGGCCGCCAAGGCGAAGGGCATCAAACTGTTCACCAGCGACAGCGATGCGCCCGACAGCGGCCGCGCGGTCTATGTGGCGCAGGCGACCGACGAAGGCCTTGGCACGACGATCATCGACGAACTCGTCAAGCGCGTCGGCGAGGACGCGACGATCGGCATCGTCTCCGGCGAGGCGACCGCGTCCAACCTCAACGCCTGGATCGGCTTCATGCAGAAGCAAGCCACCGCCAAATATCCGAAGCTGAAGCTGCTGGCGCCGCAATTCGCCGGCGGCACGGCGGAGCGCGCCGCGCAGATATCAGGCGATATCATGGCCGCCAATCCCGACATCAAGGCCATCATCGCCGTCGCTTCCTCGACTTGCCCGGGTGTCGCCCAGGCCATCGAGACCGCCGGCAAGATCGGCTCGGTCATCGGCGCCGGCTATTGCAGCCCGAACACGGCGCGCTCCTACCTGAAGAGCGGCGCTTTCGGCTTCACCGTGCTGTGGGATCCCGAGCAGCTCGGCTATCTCACGGTGTGGGCCGGCAAACAACTGATCGACGGCAAGGCCTTCGAGGCCGAGAACAAGATCGCCGGCCTGGAAAAGCCTGTCACCTATGATGCCGCCAAGGGCATCCTGCTGCTTGGACCGCCGGCTGTCTTCACCAAGGACAATGTCGACAAGTTCAACTTCTGAGCCGGACATGACCGCGGTGCGACAGTCTGCAAACGGTGTCTTCTCCATGAACGGACGAGAGTGGTCTCTGCTTGTCGCCTGTTTGCTGGCGATCCTCATCTTTTCTGTCGCATCGCCCCACTACGCCACCTCGGGCAACGTGGCGACGGTGCTGCGCAACAGCGTCGAACTGCTGCTGATCGGCCTTGGCATGACCTTGCTTCTGGCCATGGGCGGCATCGATGTGTCGATCGGCATCGTCATGGGGCTCGCGGCCATCGCCATCGGCCGCGCGCTCGGTGCCGACGGCAATCCGGTGCTGGCGATCATTGTCGGCCCGCTGGTCGGGGCCTTGCTGGGATGCGTGACGGCAACCGTCGTCGTGCTGGGCCGCGTTCCGGCCATCGTCGGAACGCTCGGCCTGCTCGGCGTCTACCGCACCGCCGTCTTCGTCCTGCTCGGCGGGCAATGGCTTTCCGGCCTGCCCTCGAGCCTCACCGATGTTCTTGCAACCACCATACTTGGTGTCCCGGTTCCTGCCCTGGTGATCGCCATGGCCTATCTCATCGTCTGGCTGGCGTTGCGGCGAACGCCCTATGGGCTGCATCTGCTGGCGATCGGCAATTCGGAGGAAAAGGCGCGGCTGTCGGGCATCCCGGTCATCAAGACCCGCTTCATGACCTTCCTCATCAGCGGCCTTCTGACCGGCATTGCCGCCACTTTCTATGTCGCCACCTACCGCAATGTCGAAATGACGATCGGCAGCACGCTGGCGCTCGATGCCATTGCCGCGGTCATTCTCGGCGGCACCAGCATATTGGGCGGCAAATGCAGCCTGATCGGCACCGTGCTCGGCGTGCTGCTTCTGAGAATCCTCCAGAACGGATTGCTGCTGATCGGCGTCCCCTCGCTCTGGCAGCCCGTCGTCACCGGCGTTCTCATCATCGGCGTGCTCGGCTTTGAGGCTGTCTCCAACCGGCTGCCGCTTGGCCTGATACAGCGGGCCCGCGCATGAAAACGCTCCGCAATCTGCAGGGCCCAGCCCTCACCTTGGCATTGCTGTGTGCGCTCTGGCTGGTCGTGATCGTCGGCCTGCTGGCGCTTAGGCCTTCGGTCTTCAATCTCGGCACCGTCACCACCATCCTTCAGTTCTCGACCATCCTGGCGCTGGTCGGCCTCGGCCAGGCGCTGGTCATCCTGGCTGGCGGCGCCGGAATAGACCTGTCGGTCGGCGGCGCGGTCTCGCTCTCGGCCATCCTTGCCATGCTTTGCATCAAGCTGGGCCTGCCACCTGTCCTGCTGCCGGCCGTCTGCATCCTGGCCGGGGCGCTGCTCGGTGCGTTGAACGGATGGCTGGTCAACGGGCTGGCGCTTCTCCCCTTCATTGCGACGCTCGGCACATTCTTCGTCTATTCCGGCGCGGCACTTGCCGTCACCGGCGGCGCGGCACAGGCAGGCGTACCGTCATGGCTGCTCCTGTGGGGGCGTGGCGTCGTCATGGGCATTCCCATGCCTTTCCTCACGCTCGCCATCCCGTGCTTCGTCCTGGCCGGCCTGGTGCTGATCTCGACGGCCTGGGGGCGCTGGATCTATGCCATGGGCTTCAATGAACGCTCGGCCAAACTGGTCGGCATTCCGGTCGATCGCGTGCGCTTCATTCTCTATTGCTTGAGCGGCGCGCTCGCTGGTGCCGCCGGTCTGGTTTCGCTGGCCTGGCTCGGCAGCGGCAGGCCCAATATTGGCCAGAACCTCGAACTCGAATCGCTGACCGCCGCCATGCTCGGAGGCATCGTCATCACCGGTGGTCGCGGTGGCGTCGGCGGCGTGTTCGCGGCCGTCCTGCTGCTGGTCACGCTCAAGACCGGCCTTCTGCAATTGAACATCAACACGGTTTGGCAGGTGGGGATTGTCGGCGCCCTTCTGGTTTTCGTCCTTCTCGCCGACCGACTTTCCCAACGTTGGAGATCATGATGCCATCCAAAGAAGAGATCATCGCCGCACGCGTCGAGGCCGCCGCCGACCGCATCGTCGCAACGTTGAGCGATCTCGTCGCCTTCCCCTCCATCGTGAAATCCAATCCGAAGGAGGCCGGGCCAGGCGAGCGTGACTGCCAGCTCTATCTGCAAAAACGCATCGAAGCGCTCGGCTTCACCACCGATCTCTGGGATCCGGACGGTCCGGCGCTCTATGAAAAATACAAGGGACGCGCCGGCGCCAACAAGGGCAGGACTTTTGACGGCCGGCCCAATCTCGGCGGCGTCCTGAAGGGTACGGGCGGCGGACGCTCCATCATGCTCACCGGCCATATCGACGTCGTCCCACCCGGCGCCGCCAGCCATTGGACGACCGACCCGTTCCAGCCCGTCCTCAAGGATGGATTCCTGCACGGCCGCGGCACGGTCGACATGAAAGGCGGCGTCGCCTGTATGCTCATGGCCGTCGAAATCCTCAGGGAGCTCGACATTCCCCTGTCCGGCGACATCGTCTTCACCACTGTCGTCGACGAGGAGATCGGCGGCATGGGCTCGCTTGCCATGGTCGATCGCGGCTTTCACGCCGACGCCGGCATCATGACCGAACCGACGGCAAACAAGATCGCACCGCTCTGCCACGGCATATTGTGGGGCAAGATCATCATCGACGGCATAGGCGGCCATGCGGAGTTGACGCCGAACGCCTGGTATTCGAGCGGCCCGGTCGATGCCGTCCAGCTTTGCCGGCAAATCCTCGACGGCATCGACATTCTCAACCGGCGCTGGATGTTCGATCCCAAGAAGAACCATCCGCTGATGGACCTGCCCAATCAGATCATCGTCACCCAGATCAATGCCGGCGAACACCCCTCCTCCATGGCCGGACGCGGCGAGATCATCATCGACGCGCAATACCTGCCGAGTGAACATGACGAGTTCAGGCTGGGCGGCAACGTCAAACGCGAAATCGAAGAGCACATCGCCAACGTCTGCCAGGCGGACCCCTATCTGCGGAAACATCCAGCCCGCGTCGAATGGATCCTCGACGCCGATTGCGCCGAGATCCCGTCGGACAATCCGTTCGTCGGCGTCTTTCAGCAGGCGGTCGAGGAAGCCAATCTGTCGCCGATCCTCAGCGGTTTCGGCGCGCACAGCGACATCGGCCTGCCGACCGGGCTTGGCAACACGCCGACCGTCAATTTCGGCCCCGGCGACCCGGCGCAGGCGCATCAGCCGAACGAACGGGTCTCGGTGCGTGATCTCGTCGATTGCACAAAGGCGATCGCGATTGCGGTCGAGAAATGGTGTCGCTAGAGCAATTCCAGGAAAAGTGTGAAACGGTTTTCCGTCCGGAATTGCGTCAAAACAAAGAGTTAGAGCGTTTCACCGTTTCTGTGAAATGGTGAAACGCTCTAGCCCTCACCCGCCAAATCGCGGCTCCGGAACACCGGTCACGCCGAGGCCAGTGATGGCGAACAGGCTGCCGCGCAGAACACCGTCACCGGGAAAGCGCGGCAGCGGCGGCTTGGCCATCGAGGTGACGTAGAGCGTGTCGAGCTTCGGCCCGCCGAACATCACGCTGGTGATCTTCTTCACCGGCATGTCGATGATGCGATCGACGGTACCGTCCGGCGCATAGCGCACCAGGCGTCCGTCATAGACCAGCGCATTCCACAGGTATCCCTCGGCATCGACAGTCGAGCCATCGGCCGCACCGCCCTTGCTCGTGTCGACGCGCACGAAGGTGCGGCGGTTGGTGGCAGCCCCCGTGGCGATGTCGTAATCATAGGCCCAGATCTCGCCGGTCCAGGTGTCGGCGAAGTAGAAGGTGCGGTCGTCGGGGCTCCAGCACGGGCCGTTGGAGCAGATGATGCCGGAATCGATCCTGGTGACGGAGAAATCCGGATCGAGCCGGTAGAGCCCGCCGGAAGGCCCCTCCTCCATCGTGTCCATCGAGCCGGCGAAGAAGCGGCCGCGCCGATCGACCTTGCCGTCATTGAGACGGTTCATCGGCCTGTCCGGCTCCGGATCGTGGATAAAGGTCACATCGCCAGAGGCGAAATCGAGCAGATGGAAGCCGCGCTGCAGCGAGACGACCGCGCCGCTGCCATCCCTGCGCAGCGCCATCGAGCCGATCTTCATCGGCACGTCCCAGGAGCGGATCTCGCGCCCGTCAGCGGTGGCGCGGAACACGCGCCCGTCGAAACTGTCGATCCAGTAAAGCCGCTCCTGTTCGACGTCCCACAGCGGGCCCTCGCCCAGCGTCGTCTTCACGTCCACCACGACTTCGATCTTCATGCCATCCTCCTGTGTATTGGTGTGCGGCGATTTGGCCGCGTCAGAAGGCGACCTTGTCGCCACCTTTCAGGGACAGGATCTCGCGCGCCTCGTCCGGCGTCGCCACTTCCATGCCAAGCCCCTCGATGATCTTGCGCGCCAGCAGGACCTGCTCGGCGTTGGACTTGGCGAGTTTGCCCTTGCCGGCCCACAGGCTGTCCTCCAGCCCGACCCGGATATTGCCGCCGAGCGCTGCCGATTGCGCCGCGATGCGCAGCTGGCTGGCGCCGGCGCCGAGCACCGACCAGCGGAACTGGTCGCCGAACAGCCGGTCGGCGGTGCGCTTCATATGGGCGACGTCTTCCGGATGGGTGCCGATGCCGCCGAGCAGGCCGAACACCGACTGCACGAAGAACGGCGGCCTCACCAGCCCGCGATCGGCGAAATGGGCAAGGTTGTAGAGGTGCGCAATGTCGTAGCACTCGAACTCAAAGCGCGTGCCATTGTCGTAGCAGGTCGCCAGTATGTACTCGATGTCCTTGAATGAGTTGCGGAAAACGAGGTCGCGCGTCGCCTCCAGATGCGGCTTTTCCCAGTCGAACTTGAAGGTCTCGTATTTGTCGGCGAGGTGATAGAGGCCGAAATTGATCGAGCCCATGTTGAGCGAGGCCACTTCCGGCTTGAACTGGGCGGCCGGGCGCACGCGCTCCTCGACCTTCATGTAGGGGCTGCCGCCCGTGGTGATGTTGATGGCGGCATTGGTGCCTTGCTTGACGCGCGGCAGGAAGCGGGCAAAGGCCTCCGGCGTCTGGTCGGGCTTGCCGGTTTCCGGGTCTCGTGCGTGCAGATGCAGGATCGCGGCACCGGCCTCCGCCGCCGCGATCGCCTCCGAGGCGATCTGATCGGGCGTAATCGGCAGATAGGGCGACATGGTCGGCGTATGGATCGCGCCTGTCACCGCGCAGGTGATGATGACCTTACCCTTGACCGCCGATGCGCCTGATTTGCGGCTGGTTTCTTTCATTGTCCGAACTCCTGATCCGATTTCTTCTTGTGCGCCGCCAGCGCCATCAGCCGGCGATCCCGCCAGACCTGCCGCTCACCCAGGCTCTCCCTTGGCAAGCGCTTGCTGCGTTCGGCCTCGACGGTTGCCATGACCTCGCCCGCCCAGTCGACCCGGCGCAGCATCTGCGGAAAAATGTTGGAATAGATGCCCTGGTAGCGATCGACATAATCGCGCACGCCGCCGGGTGCGTTGAGGTCGATGGTCTCGAACGGTCCCATGAACGACCAGCGCAGCGCCAACCCGTCGCGGATGCCGATGTCGATATCCTCGACGCTGGCATAGCCATCCGCGACAAGCCGGAAAGCCTCCTCCAGCAAGGCGCCCTGCAAGCGGTTCATGATGAAGCCGTCGAGCTCGCGCTTCATCACCAGCGGTGCGTGGCCGGCATCGATGAGGAAGGCGCGCGTCCTTTCCAGCGTCTCGGCGGAGGTCCACGGCGCCGGCACCACCTCCGCCGCCGGAATGAGGTACGGCGGGTTGATCGGATGCACGACCAGGCAGCGATGCCGCCCTTCTAGATGGTTGGTGAATTTCGACGGCAACAGCGCCGAGGTGGAACTGGCGATCACCGTTTGCGGACCGGCAAGCCTGTCGATCAGGGAGAATACTTCCCGCTTCACATCGAGGTTTTCAGGTGTGTTTTCCTGCACATGGGCGGCATCGGCCAGCGCCTCCGCCAGTTCGCCGACGACTGCGATGCGACCCAGCACAGCGTCGACGGATTGCCCGCGCAGCAGATCGTTCGCGCCGAGATCGCCGAGCACGCCTTCTATGTAGTCGCGGGCGCCATCCGTCGCAGCCGGCGACTGGTCCCACATGCGCACAGCATGGCCGGCGCGGGCGAAGCTGATCGCCCAGGCCCGCCCGATGAACCCGCTTCCGACAATCGCGACATTGGCCATGGATTGTTCCTCAGAGTGTTTCGACGTTGCCGTCGACGCCGAGCGACTGGCCCGAAATGTTGATGCCCGCGTCGGACAGCAGAAACGCCACCATCGAGGCCACGTCATAAGGGCTGGTCATGCGGCGCAGCGAAATGTTCTGCAGATAGCGCCCGGTCATCTCCTCATGGCTGATGCCGATTTGCTTGGCGCGTGCCGCGATGACGCCCTCGATACGTGGCCCCTCGATGATGCCGGGCAAGATGGCATTGACCCTGATGCCGTGCGGTCCAAGCTCCTTGGCGAGGCTCTGCGTGAAACCGATGACGCCGAACTTGGCCGCCGAATAGGGCGTGCGGAACGCGTAGCCATGGCGGCCGGCCGCCGATGACATCGACACGATCGAGCCGCCGCCTGCCGCCTTGATCAGCGGCACGGCGCGCCGGGCACAGAGGAACTGGCCCGTCAGGCAGATGTCGATGCAGCGCCGCCAGTCGTCCGGTTCGATCTCGTCGACACCGCCGGTCGGTCCGGCAATTCCGGCATTGTTGATCAGCGCATCGAGCCCGCCGAGTTTTTCCTGGACCGTCTCGAACAGCCGGTCGACATCCTCGTCGCGCGAGACATCGGCCTTGACCGCCGCGACCAGGTCGATCTTGCCGGGAGCGGCGGCCAGCGCCTCGTCGGAGATGTCGCAGACGACGATGCGGGCGCCGAGCCGCGACAGCGTTTCGGCGATGGCGAAGCCGATGCCGCCAGCGCCCGCCGTCACCAGCACACGCTGTCCTTTCAGCCCGGCCAGAAATTCGTCCGCCGTTGCGGGTGCCTTTGCGCTCATCGTCCTGTCCTTTTCATTGCAGCCGCCGTTCGCGCAGCGCCATGACGGCACCGAGAACGACCAACCCGTAAAGAATTGCCCTTGTGGCGTAGGGAAGCGTGGTGCCGGCCAGCAGCATCTGCAGCGCCGTCAAAAGCAGCACGCCGCCGAGCATGCCGAGATAGTGGCCGCGCCCACCGGTGATCAGCGCGCCGCCGACCACCACCACCGCGATCGACGGCAAGAGATAATCGTCGCCCATGCCAAGGCTAGCCTGGCCGGAAAAGCCGGTCAGCATGATGCCGACGATCGCCGCACAAACGGCCGACAGCATGTAGACCAGGATCAGCGTGCGCTCGACGCCGATGCCGGACAGGCGCGCCGCGCGCAGCCCGTTGCCGATGCCGTAGACCCGGCGTCCGAACGGCGTGCGCCCGAGCAGCAGCACCGCAACGGCCACGAAGACGATCATCAACAGCACGATCGGGGTGACAAAGCCGAGCTTGGCCGTCATGAACCAGCGCAGCATCGGCGAGGAGAAACCGGCCGGCGTTCCCTGCGAATAGACAAGCGCGAAGCCCTGCAGGATGCCGTTGGTGGCCAGCGTCATGACGATCGGCGAGATGCCGAGATAGGCGATGCCGAAGCCATTGGCGAAACCGATGGCGCAGGCCATCACCAGCACGACCGGGAGGGCATAGAGGAGTGCGGCGTCGGAGCCATTGACCATGCCGGCCAGGATGATGCCGGAAATGCCGATCGTCCACGGCACGGAAAGATCGAGGCCACCGGTCAGAATGACCGTTCCCTGCCCCAGCGCCAGGACGGCGAGGAAGGACGACAAGACCAGCAGCGAGTTCCAGTAACCCGGATTGAGGACGGCGCGACCGAGCCAGATCTGGGTGACGACCACGATGATGAGCAGGCAGACATAGGCGGGCAGCGCATAGCGCAGCGTCTCGGCGTTGCGGAGGCGGAAAGCCGGGCGCGGCGATGCCGGACCGCGCGGGCCTTGCGACGGCCCAGTAATCTTGAGCCGCCGGTCGATCGGCTCGAGCTGCGAAGGCAATATGCCAGCACGCCAGGCAGCGAGCCGGGCGCGCGCCGCGCGCAGTTGCACGGCCAGCACCGATGCGTGGGACAAGGATCCGGCAAGGGCCGCCAGCACCAGGATGGTGCCTTCCGCGATGGTCGAATAGTAAGCCGATACGTTGAGCACCAGCAGCATGTTCACCACCATCATCAGGATATAGGCGCCGAAGACGGTGCCGACCGGACCGCCCTGCCCGCCGCCAAGCCGCGTGCCGCCGACGACGACAGCCGCGAACATCGAAAGCAGCAGCGGATTGCCGACCAGCGGGTCGGCACTGCCGGTCTGCGCGCTGATGAACACGCCGGCAAGGCCGTAGCAGCCGCCGGCCATGACATAGACGGCAAAGCGCACCAGCACGACATTGACGCCGACGGCAGCGGCCGAATCCGGGTCGCTGCCGACGGCATAGAGTGCGGTGCCGAAACGGGTTCCCTTCAGCCAGAACCAGGCGAGCAGGACGACGCCGATCACCACCAGCGGCATGGGCAGCCAGCCGGTGATCGCATCGCCCAGATAGAATGTGCCGAGATCGGGCGACACGAAGCCGCCGGGCTTGTCCATCACCAGCAACGTGACGCCTTGCAGGATGAACATGGTGGAGAGCGTCACCACGATGGGCTGCATGCGCAGCACCGCGATGAAGAAGCCGTTGAAGGCGCCCACCGCCATGCCGACGCCGATGCCGACGGCCGTCCACAAAAGGATGCTCGCGCCTGGCGCCATCGGGTCCATGCTCGATGCCAGCACGACATTGACCAGCGAGATCACCGCGCCGGCGGACAGGTCGAAGCCGCCCGACAAGATGACGATGGTCTGGCCGATTGCCGCCAGCGCCGAGGTCGCGCCGCCGCTCGACAGGAACGACACGTCGAAATAGGTCAGCGGCCCGGCACTGATCCAGTCGACGATGAAAAGCAGGATCGCAAGAACGATGGCGGCGATCAGCGCGCCGCGATGGCGCATCAGCGCGCGGCGCAGGCCGAAACCTGCCAAAACAGGGGATGAAACTGCAGCGCTGCTCATGCGGCTTCTTCCCCGGCATGGCCGAGCGCCGGCCGCATGATGGCGGGTTCGGTGATGGCGTCACCTTCGAGCTCGGCCGCGATGCGCCCGTCATAGAGAACCAGGACCCGGTCGCATTGGTGGACGAGTTCGGGAATCTCCGTCGAGTGCAGCAGGATCGAGCCGCCGGCGGCGACGTAGTTTCGCATCATCACATAGAGCTCATGCTTGGTGCCGACATCGATGCCGCGTGTGGGATCGAACAGAAGCAGGATGCGGCTCTGCGCCACCAGCCATTTTGCGATGGCGATCTTCTGCTGGTTGCCGCCGGAAAACGCCCCGGCCCGCGTCCACAGCGCGCGGCGGTCGACCTCGACGGTGGCGAATGCTTCCTCGACGGAACGAGTCTCGGCCTGCGCGTTGACAAGGCCGAAGCGCGTGAAACGCGACACCACGGGCAGCGTGGCGTTCTGGCTGCCCGAGAGTTTCAGGAACAGGCCTTCGGATTTGCGGTCTTCCGGCACCAGGCCGATGGCCATGTTGGGCCGCAGCGCATCCGCCGGCGAGCCGAGCCAGACCTTGCGACCATCGACAAGCACGTCGCCGCGGGTGATTTCGGCCATGCCGAAGCAGGCCAGGAACAGGTCTTGCTGGCCCATGCCCTGCAGTCCGGCAATGCCGAGGATCTCGCCCCGGCGCAGGTCGAAGCGCGCGCCGTCGAGCTTGCGCCCGACCTTGAGGTCGCGCACGCCAAGAACCGGCGGGCCGAAAGCCTGGGCGCCGTCGGGTTTGGGCGGGAAGGTCTGCTCGATGGAGCGGCCGATGATCTTTTCGATGACGTCCGCATCGGAAACATCTGCGACCGGCGCGGTTACGATATGCCGGCCGTTCCTCAGGATCGTCAGCGTGTCGCAAAAGGCGCGAACCTCGCGCATGCGATGGGTGATGAAGACGATGGTGGTGCCCGCCGCCTTCAGCCTGGCGATGATGTCGCCCAGCCAGTCGACGTCGCGACCGGCAAGCGTCGAGGTCGGCTCGTCGAGCAAAAGAATGCGCGGCTTACGGTAGAGGGCACGCGCAATCTCGATCTTCTGGCGCACCGAAAGCTCGAGTTCGCCGACCTCGGCATCGAGATCGACGGAAAAGCCGAGTTCGTCGATGTGGCGGCGGACAGCCTTGCGCGCGGCACTGCGCCTGATCAGCCCCGAGATGCCAACGGGCGCGTAGGGTAGCAGCATATTGTCGAGGACGGAGAGATCGCGCACCAGGGTCATTTCCTGGAAAGCCGTCTGCACGCCGAGCGCATGCGCCGCGCGCGGCGCGCCGTAGCCGATCTCCTTGCCGAAAACCCTGATATGACCGGCGCTCGGCCGCACCAGTCCCGACAGAAGTTTCACCAGCGTCGACTTGCCGGCGCCATTCTCACCCAGCAGCGCGTGGACACTGCCGGGGGCGATGCGGAACGACACGCCGTCCAGCGCCACGGTCGCGCCGAACGCTTTGCTGATGCCGTCAATCTCGATGGCGGAAAGCGCGGAATGTTCTGTCATATCCTCGATCGCAGGCTGCGCACTTTGGGACGCCACGCACTAGCGCGGATCGACGATGCACGGGCAAGGTCCGTGCATCGTCGCGATTTGCAGGGGGAGGCTCAGTTCTCCGGCTGTCCGACGAGGGCGGCGTTGAGCCCGATCTCGGGCGTCTGGTCCGAAAAGATCGAGGCGAACCAGCCGGGGTTGGAGACCAGCGACGGCTTGAAGACGTTGCAGCCGGCCTTCATCTCCGCCCAGGTGCCTTCATCGCACAGCTTGATCGTCTCATTGGTGACGAGCGGCAGCGGCAGGATCGTGGTCTTCGGCACATCCTTGCCCTCGATCGCCTCGACGGCAAGTTTCAGCGCCAGCGCACCGGAATAAGGCGGCGAGGCATAGGAGATGCGTTGCGCGCCCGCCGGTGCGTAGGGCGGAGCCGAACCCTCGACGTCGGTACCCTCCGGCAGCATCTGGATGCGGCCGCCATTGGAGCCCTCGCCCGCGCAAGGCAGGAGTTCGCTGGCCTTCTTGCCGGCCTCGAGCTGCATGGAGTTTGCGGTGAAGCAGCCGACCTGCATCCACAGCCCGTTAATATCGCCCCAGCTGCGCGTGGCGAGGATCTTGGAGAGTTCGGTGCGGGCGACCGCCTGGCTCCACATGCCGACGGCCTCGCCGACGATCTTGATGTCGGGATACTTGGCAAAGACTTCCTTGGCGGCCTTTGTGCGCTGGTCGTCGACGGATGTTCCGGGAACACCGGTGATGGCGATGATGTTGCCCTTGCCGTTGAGCTTTTTCACCAGCCATTCGGCGGTCACCCTGCCTGCTTCCAGCTGGTCGATATGGACGTTGTAGGCGCAAGGTTCGGTGATCTCGGCGTCGTAGGCAAAGACCTTCACCCCCTTGTCGCAGGCGTTCTTCACGACCTGGTTGAGCGCGGTCGGCGAGATCGGATAGACGACGATCGCCTCGGCGCCGCTTTGCACCATGGCGTTGATCTGTTGGATCTGGCGTTGTGCGTTGGGCCCGGCGACCTGGACCTGCAGGTCCACCTTGTCGGCAAGGCTCTTGTGTGCGGCCATGGCCTTGACCATGTTCGCCGCCTCGGCCTGCCAGTCATTGCCGATGTAGCTCATGCTGAGAAAGATCTTGTGCTTTTCGGCTGCCTCGGCGGCCGACATGCCAAAGGCGCATACGGCCATGCCGGCCAGCAGCGCGAGCCGCCGGACTTTCAATCCGATACCCATGTGAATTCCTCCCGATACGAACGACCGAATGCCTCCCAAGGGCACGAGACGTGGCCCTTGTCATTCGATGTCGGCGACCGTATCAGCATTTGATCAAAGATCAATGATAAAATAACTTGACGGCAAAGCGACAGGCGCGGACGCTTGACGCGACAGCCGGAACCCTGCATTCCGAGACCGGGTTGAGACGCGGCCTTGCGCGGAAAGGTTTATGGGAGATGGCCGGAGCGGCGTTCAGGAAGCCTGGTGTCGAGATCGTGCCCCTGTCCAGGGAGACCCTGCAGGACAGGGTCTATCGCCATGTCACCGAACTGATCCTCGACGGCAGCATCGTCCCCGGCGAGATGGTGACGGTTCAGAGTCTCGCCGACGCCTTCGGGGTCAGCCCGATGCCGGTCAGGGAAGCGTTGCGGCGGCTTACCGCGGCCAATGCCTTGATGGTCGTTTCAGGCCGCTCGATCGGCATTCCCGCACTCAGCCGCGCGCGCCTCGTCGATCTCAGGAATGTCCGCTTCGAAATCGAGGCGATCGCCGCCGCATGGGCGGCTGAGCGTATCGACGACCAGGGCATTGCGCAGTTGGGCCAACACCTGACCGCCCTCGAACAGGCCAATGCGGCGGGCGACGTCAAATCCTATCTGCGCGCCAACTACGCCTTCCATTTCTCCATCTACCGGGCGGCGGGCTCGGAAAACATCCTCAACATCATCGAAAATCTGTGGCTGCAGATCAGCCCCTATTTCAACATGCTGCATGATTCCGGAAACTATTCGACCGCCAACGAGCACCACCAGGCGATGTATGCGGCGCTGCGCAACCGCGATGCCGAAGCCGTCCGCCAAGCCATCCGCGCCGACATCGACGCCGCCTTCGACGTCCTGGTCGACCTGCTGAAATAGGACTGCGAAGCCGGCTAAGGTGTGTTGAGATTCAGGTCAGGCCGAGCCGAAAATGGTTGATACCGAGAACCGGAGCGGAGCGTACTTTTCGTACGTGAGCACCGGAAGCGCAGGTATCAGCCGTTTGCAGGCCGGCATCACCTGAATATCAACACACCTTAAAACAAGCGCGTGCCTCCGCTCAAATTCTCCTCGAGCGCGGTCCGGAATTCCCGCTCGAACGCCTGCTGCAGCATGGACGAAACCTGGGCTCTGTTTCTGACCATGTAGATGTCGCAGAGAAGACCGGGACTGAAGGGGCGTACCGTCAATTTGCCTTCCCATCGCGCCGCCGAGAACGGGTCGACGATCGACACGCCGAGGCCCTGCGCGACCAGGGCGCATGCCGTATCGGCGAACGGTGTTTCGAAACGGTGGTCGACGGCAACGCCGGCACTATCCAGCGCGCGCTCAATATCCTGCCGCGTGCGGTCCTCGCGGCCAAGCGCGATGAATTCCTGCCCTTCGAGCTGGGGCGCGAAAATCAGGCTGTCATTGGCGAAGGCATGGTCGAGCGGCGCCACGCACACGCATTCCGTCTGGAAAATCAGATCGCAGGCGATGGCCGGATCCACCACCGGCATCTGAATGAGGCCGAGATCGATCTCCTTGTTCGCCGTCAATTCCGCGATCCGCAGCGAGGCCGCCGGAAAGATGCTCATGCGCGCCTTCGGATGATGCCCGGCAAATGACTTCAGGAAACGCGGCAAGACGATGCTGGCAAGCGCCGGATAGACGCCGATCATCAACCGCCCGGCTTCCAGTTGCCTGATATCTCCAGCCAGGCGCCGTATCCTCGCCATTCCCTTGACGATCCGCCCGACCTCTACGTTGAGAAGCATGGCTTCCGCCGTCGGAACCAGGCGTCCCGCCCGACGAATGAAGAGCGGGATTTTCAGCGCATGTTCCAGGTTTGCGATATGCGCGCTGACCGAAGGCTGGGCGATATGCAGTATCTCGCTCGCGCCGGTGACCGTCCCTGCCTCCATGACGGCCCGGAATGCTTCAAGCTGCTTGTAGTTCATCGGCCATCCCGAGCGGTTCCAGTGAGAAAAATCATATAGGAAAAAGCTATATTCCGCGCATTATTTCGTATTGGAATGCATCGGAAAATTCCTTTCTAGTCGAGCGAATAACCCGCTCCAGTCAGTCCTGGGTCCTGGATAGGCATTCGCCGACAGCGGAAAAGATCGATGCCTCGTCTGCCCCGTGTGAGGATATCGGTTTTTCCTATCGTCGCTGAGGCTGCGGGCGTTTCAAAAACAAGAGTGGGAGCTTCGCATGATCAGAAATATCATCCTGGCGGCAGCTGTATCGCTGGCTGGCCTTTACTCAAATGGTGAGGCGTTTGCGCAGGACGCGCTCCACATCCGCATCGCGACCGAAGGCGCCTATGCGCCGTGGAACTATACGCTCCCGGACGGCACGCTTGCCGGCTATGAGATCGATCTCGCCAAGGAATTGTGCAAGCGCATGAAGGCGCAATGCGAGATCGTCGCGCAGAACTGGGACGGGATGCTGCCGGCGCTGAACGCCGGAAAATTCGATGCGATCATCGCCTCCATGGGCGTAACGCCCGAGAGGGAGAAAGTGGCCGCATTCTCGGATCCCTATTCCACCGCGCCCAACGCTTTCCTGGCGCTTAGAGGCAGTGGTTTGGCTGAGGCCCTGCCCTGGCATGACAAATTCGATCTTCGCGACAAGGCTTCCGGATCAAAGGACATTGTCGAAAAGCTCGACGCAGCACTGAAGGGAAAAGTCCTCGGCATCCAGGGATCGACGACGGCGGGTAAATTTGTCGACGAGTATCTGAAGGACGCGGTCACGGTCAGATCTTACAAGACGCAGGACGAAGCCAATCTCGATCTTCTGGCCGGTCGCATAGATCTCACAATGGCCAACATCACGGTTCTCGCCGAGGCGCTGAAAAAGCCTGATATGGCTGAGGCACAACTCGTGGGGCCAACTTTTCTCCTCGCCAGCGGCACAAGCGTTGCCTTGCGCAAGGGCGACACGGCGCTGAAGGACAGGTTCAACGCCGCGATCCACGCGGTCAACGCCGACGGTTTCAACAAGGCGCTGACGGAAAAATGGTTCGGCGTCGATATCTCCGTGAAGAATTGAACCGGACAAGCGCGAGCAGCGCCGGGTTTTTCCGCGATTATCGCACATGGCGGGACAAGCGACCCGGCGCGCTGGGGCGCCCTGCACATCTCTCATGCTGCTTGTTTCAGGGATTTGAGCCTCCAATGACCCCTGCTCCACGCTGCTGCGCTCTGCGCGAAGAGCCACCGCAATGACTGCATCCAATTTTGTTCTGGGATTTGGCGAAGCCGGCTGGGGAACCGCACTGCTTCAGGCCGCGATGATGACGCTTGCTGTGGCATTGACCGGCTACGCCTTCGGCCTCCTGGTTGGCAGCTTCTGCGCATGGGCAAAGATCAAGGGCGGCACTCTTCCGCGATTGATCGCCGACGCCTACACCACCGTGCTTCGCGGCATACCCGACATCCTCGTCATCTATCTCTTCTACTTCGGTTCAAGCGCGGTCCTCACGCCGCTGGCCGGTCTGTTCGGCATTTCGGGTTTCGTCAGCCTGCCGGGCTTCATGGCGGGTGCGCTGGCGATCGGGCTGGTGTCAGGCGCCTATCAGGCCGAGATCATGCGCGGCGCGTATCGCGCGGTCTCGCCCGGGGAAATCGAAGCGGCGATCGCCGCCGGCATGTCCCGCCTGACGATGTTTCGCCGCATCATCGCACCGCTGGTGCTGCGGCACGCCCTGCCGGGTCTCGGCAATGTGTGGCAGCTGGTGCTCAAGGAATCCGCACTGGTCTCGGTCACCGGCCTCGTGGAAATCCTGCGGCAGGCGCAGATCGGCGCCGGATCGACCGGCCAGCCCTTCACATTCTTCTTCGCCGCCGCTGTCCTGTATCTGGCCATATCGTCGTTCTCGACATGGCTTCTACGACAGGCCGAGGAGCGGCTCGCACTTGGCGCGAGACGGGCCTGATGGATATTCCGTTCCTGTACCAGACATTGCTGAAACTGCTGATCGGGGTGCCGCTGACATTGCAGCTCGCAGTATCCTCCGTCGGGCTGGGCGCCATTCTGGCCGTCATGCTCGCTTTGGCGCGGTTATCCGGCTTGCGGCTCCTGGCCTGGCCCGCATCCTTCTACGTCTTCATCTTCCGCTCCACGCCGCTGCTGGTGCAGATTTTCCTGATCTATCATGGTCTCGGCCAGTTCCATGCGGTGCGGGCGAGCTTTCTCTGGCCTCTCCTGCGCGAACCCTATTGGTGCGCGCTCATCGCCTTGACTTTGAACACCGCGGCCTATTCCTGCGAGATCGTTCGCGGTGCATTGCTGTCGGTTCCATCAGGCCAGATCGAGGCCGCGCGGGCCTGCGGCATGTCGAACTTCACACTCCACCGTCGCATCGTCTTCCCGCTTGCCTTGCGCCATGCTCTGCCGGGCTACGGCAACGAATTCATCCTGATGATCAAATCGACGGCGCTGGCCTCCATCATCACGCTGATGGAGGTGACCGGCCTGGCGGCGCAGCTCATTTCCGAATCCTTCCGCGCCATCGAAATCCTGATCGCCGCGGCCGCGATCTATCTGTCCATGAATTTCATCGTCACGCGCCTCGTTCAGTGGGTCGAATACGCGCTGAGTGCCGAACTGAGGCCGCCGCCGGCTGCCACATCAGGGCAAGGAGGAACGGTATGACAGACCAGATCAATCGGGCCGTGCGCCTGACGGCGCTGCGCAAGAGTTTCGGCGCCTTGGAGGTGCTGAAAGGCATCTCGCTCGAGGCGATGGAAGGCGATGTCGTTTCCATCCTCGGCTCCTCCGGCTCCGGCAAGTCCACGATGCTGCGCTGTATCAACATGCTGGAGACGCCCGATAGCGGGCGGATCGAGGTCGGCGGCGAGACCATCCAGTTGAAGCAGGTGGGCGGCAGGAGGCGGGCGGCCGACAGACACCAGTTGCAGCGCGTGCGCGCAAGCATCGGCATGGTGTTTCAGAACTTTAATCTCTGGTCTCATATGACCATCCTGGAAAACCTGATCGAGGCCCCAATCCACGTCCAGAAGCGTTCGCGCGCCGATTGTGTGGAGGAGGCTGAAGCGTTGCTGGAAAAGGTCGGCATTGCCGAGAAGCGCAATCACTACCCCGCCCATCTGTCCGGCGGCCAGCAGCAGCGGGCGGCGATCGCCCGGGCACTGGCCCAGCACCCGAAAGTCATGCTTTTCGATGAGCCGACCTCCGCACTCGACCCGGAGCTTGTCGGCGAGGTGCTGCGTGTCATGCGCGCGCTCGCAGAGGAAGGCAGGACGATGCTGGTCGTTACCCACGAAATGGGCTTCGCCAGGGACGTCTCCAGCAAGATCGTGTTCCTGCACAAGGGCGCGGTCGAGGCGGAAGGCTCTCCGCACGACATGTTCGTTGCCGGCCGGTCCGACTGCTTCAGGCAATTTTTGTCGGGCGGCAACGGCTTGAAGTAAGCCAATTTTCCCACGCATGCGATACACGCGAAAATATCCGAGAAGGAACTGACAGCATGACCACACAGGCCACCGCGTCCGAAATCGTGATCGTCGGAGGCGGCATCTATGGTGCGAGCCTCGCCTATGAACTGGCGCAGGCCGGCAAGACCGTGACGCTGCTCGAAGCCGACGACATCGCAGGCGGCGCATCGGGCGGCCCCGGCGAACGTGGCGTGCGGGCAAACGGCCGCGACTTGCGCGAACTGCCTATGGCGACGGTCAGCTTTCCGCTCTGGGCCAGATATCAGGAACAATTCGAAGGCGGCGTCGGCTATCGCCGGATCGGCGGGCTTCATCTCTTCAACGTCCCCCACGGCGCTCATGAGCATGAGGTGCGCGGCACCATGGAAGCCATGGCCATGACACAGAACGCGCTTGGCGTTCCCTCCCAACTGCTCAGCCGAGACGAAACGCGGGAACGTGAGCCGGAATTGTCGGGGGACCTGATCGGTTCGATCTACTGCCCGAATGACGGCGTGTGTGATCACACCTTTGCCACGCGGGCCTTCGCCGAACAGGCCCGCAAGGCCGGAGCGACCTTGCGCACCGGCACGCGCGTCACCGAAATCCTCCACGACAAAGGGAGGGCAACAGGAGTGAGACTGGCGAGCGGCGAAGTCGTGCCGGTTGGCGAGAAACTCGTTCTCCTGGCCAACAAGGGCGTGCTGCCGCTGCTGAAACCGGTTCTCCAGCCGCAGGAAATCATGCCCGTGATCAGCTTGATGCCGCAGATGATGTTCGTCACCAACCCGCACGGCAAGAATATCAATCATCTTCTCGGCCATGCCCACCGCAAGCTGTCGGTGAAGCAGATCCAGGATGGCACGTTGATGCTTTCAGGCGGCCAGAGTGTCGCCTATACGCCGGAAGGCCGCTGGAAGGGGTCGCTCAGCTCGATAGCGCTCGGCCTGACCGATGCCATCGCGACCTTGCCCTTCATCGACGAGTCCTCGTTCCTGAAGGTCGATGCGTCCCGCGTCGAGAGCTGTGCGGTCGACGGCATCCCGATCGTCGATACGCCTGCTGCCTTGCACAACACCATCTATGGGTTCGCCTGGACCGGCCATGGCTTCGCCATCGCCCTTGGTTTCACCAAATACCTGACGGACTGGATTGTCGGTGGCGAAAAGCCGCGAGCGCTCGAAGTCTTTTCGGGAAAACGGTTTCGAGCGCCGCCTTCTAACTAAGCGTCGCTTCCAATTGCCTCTATTGGCCGCCACCCTGCTCGAGGCCGTCGAAATACACCCTCGAAGTACCGCCGTGCCAAAATCGACGTCAGGCATCGGCCGGTGAAAAGCAACGTTTTGCACATCGAATAGACGGCTCTGGAATTTCAACCGGAAAGCGAGCATGATGCGGCCTGGTATTTCGCAGGCCTGCTTCGCGCGCCGCGAAATATCCGGAGGAACGGGACATGGCCATTGCGCTTGTACTCGTTTTGATCGTTGTGGGCTCGGTGTTGTTCCACTTCCTGAGCCCATGGTGGTGGACGCCGATTGCCTCGAACTGGGACTATATCGACAACACCATCATCATCACGTTCTGGATCACCGGCGCCGTCTTCGCCGCCGTCGTTCTTTTCATGGCCTATTGTGTGTTCCGCTTCCGGCACAAGGAAGGCAACCGCGCGGCCTATGAACCGGAGAACAAGCGGCTGGAATCGTGGCTGACGATCGTCACCGCGGTCGGCGTAACCTCCTTGCTGGTGCCTGGCCTGTTCGTCTGGAGCCGCTTCGTCAACGTTCCGAGCGATGCCACCGAGATCGAGGTCATTGGCCAGCAATGGCAGTGGAGCTTCCGCTTGCCCGGCAAGGACGGCAAGCTCGGCACGTCGGACACCCGCGACGTATCAGCTGAAAACCCGCTCGGTGTTATCCCCGGCGATCCCAACGGCCAGGACGATGTCGTGGTCGAAGCGGCGGACCTGCATCTGCCGGTCGGCAAGCCGGTCAAGGTGCTGCTGCGCTCGATCGACGTGCTGCACGATTTCTACATACCGGAATTCCGCGCCAAGATGGACATGATCCCGGGTTCGGTCACCTATTTCTGGTTCACCCCGACCAGGACCGGAAGCTTCCAGGTCCTGTGTGCCGAACTGTGTGGCCAGGGCCATCCCCTGATGCACGGCGTGGTCATGGTCGACACCGCACAGGACTACCTGGCCTGGCTCGGCCAGCAGCAGACTTTCGCGCAACTGTCGGCGCCCCAGAAAACAGGCTCGGCAGACCAGACGCCGGGCAGGACGATGCCGTCGGGTTTAAAGGTTGCAGCACAGCTCGAAACCGTCGGGTCTCGCTGAAAAGAACACGGAGGTGTTCCTATGGTCGACATCACCCCTGCAGATGGCATCCCGCCGGCCGAAGTCGCGGAAGTGGAACTCTACCATCCGCACAGCTGGTGGACGAAATACGTCTTCTCGCAAGACGCCAAGGTCATCGCCATCCAGTATTCGGCGACGGCAACGTCCATCGGCCTTGTGGCGCTGGTGCTGTCCTGGCTGATGCGGCTGCAGCTCGGTTTTCCCGGCACGTTCGACTTCATCACCCCGGAGGCCTACTACCAGTTCATCACCATGCACGGCATGATCATGGTGATCTACCTGCTCACCGCGCTCTTCCTCGGCGGCTTCGGCAATTATCTCATCCCGCTGATGGTCGGCGCACGCGACATGGTCTTTCCCTATGTCAACATGCTGAGCTACTGGATCTATCTGCTCGCCGTCCTGGTTCTGGTGTCGAGCTTCTTCGCACCGGGCGGACCGACAGGTGCCGGCTGGACGCTCTACCCGCCGCAAGCCATCATGAGCGGCACGCCCGGTGGCCAGGACTGGGGCATCATCCTGATGCTCTCCTCGCTGATCCTGTTCATCATCGGCTTCACCATGGGTGGCCTGAACTATGTCGTGACGGTGCTGCAGGGCCGCACGCGCGGCATGACAATGATGCGCCTGCCACTGACGGTCTGGGGCATCTTCACGGCGACCGTCATGGCGCTGCTCGCCTTTCCGGCGCTGTTCGTCGCCTGCGTGATGATGCTGCTTGACCGCACGCTCGGCACCTCCTTCTTCATGCCGGCGATCTCCGAAATGGGCGAGCAACTGCAGCACAATGGCGGCAGCCCGATCCTGTTCCAGCATCTGTTCTGGTTCTTCGGCCATCCCGAAGTCTACATCGTGGCGCTGCCGGCCTTCGGCATCGTATCCGACCTGATCAGCACCCATGCGCGCAAGAACATCTTCGGCTACCGGATGATGGTCTGGGCCATCGTCGGCATAGGCGCGCTGAGCTTCGTGGTCTGGGCGCACCACATGTATGTCAGCGGCATGAACCCCTATTTCGGCTTTTTCTTCGCCACCACGACATTGATCATCGCCGTTCCGACCGCCATCAAGGTATACAATTGGGTGCTGACCCTGTGGCGCGGCGACATCCATCTCACCATACCGATGCTGTTCGCGCTGGCCTTCATCGTCACCTTCGTCAATGGCGGGCTGACGGGGCTGTTTCTCGGCAACGTCGTCGTCGATGTTCCGCTGTCCGACACCATGTTCGTCGTCGCCCATTTCCATATGGTCATGGGTGTCGCCCCGATCATCGTGGTGTTCGGCGCGATATACCATTGGTACCCGAAGGTCACCGGTCGCATGCTCAACGAGACGCTGGGCCGGTTCCATTTCTGGGTCACGTTCCTCGGCGCCTACCTGATTTTCTTCCCCATGCACTATCTCGGCCTGATGGGTGTGCCGCGGCGCTATGCCGAACTGACCGACATGACCATAATGACGGAGTCGGCCCATCACCTGAACTCGTTCATCAGCATCATGGCCTTCATCGTCGGCTTCGCCCAGATGGTCTTCCTATTCAATCTGATCTGGAGCATCCGCCATGGCCGCGAGGCCGGCGGCAACCCATGGCGGGCCACGACGCTGGAATGGCAGACGCCGCAAACACCGCCGGCGCATGGCAATTTCGGCAAGGACCTGCCGATCGTCTACCGCTGGGCCTACGACTACAGCGTGCCGGGCGCCAAGGAGGACTTCATCCCGCAGAACGTGCCGGGCGCCTTCGCCCCCTCCAGGGAGCCGGCATGAGTGTCATCCTGGTCTTCTTGCTCGTGATCGCCGGCTTTGCCGGCTGGTGGCTTTCGCACCAGCGGCTAACAACGAAGCCATGGCTCGAACAAGGTCTGGCCAGCGACATTGTCGGCTTCGACCGTTCGGCGCTGCCCACCGCCAAGATCGGCCTCGGCGTTTTCCTCGCCGTCGTCGGCTGCCTGTTTTCGCTGTTCACCAGCGCCTACTTCATGCGCATGGGCCTGTCGGACTGGCAGCCGCTGCCGCTACCGCGCCTGCTCTGGCTGAACACCGGCGTGCTGGTGCTGAGCAGCGTCGCGTTGCAATGCGCCGTGTTCGCCGCGCGCAAAGGCCAGATCGACAACGTCCGGCTCGGCCTTGCCACGGCCGGGTTGACCGCGCTCGCCTTCCTGGTCGGACAGCTCGTGGCGTGGCAGCAACTAACCGAAGACGGCTACCTGCTGAGCGCCAATCCAGCCAACAGCTTTTTCTACCTGATCACCGGAATGCATGGCCTGCACATACTGGGCGGTCTGATCGGTCTCGGCAGGACGACCGCCGGCGCCTGGAACGGGGTGCGGCCGCAGCGGCTGCGCCTCAGCGTCGAGCTCTGCGCCATGTACTGGCATTTCCTGCTTTTCGTCTGGCTGGCCATTTTCGCTCTTTTGGCCGGCTGGGCTGCGACGTTCATCGATATTTGCCGGCAACTGCTGACCTAGGGAGACAGGGATGGCCGAGACGACCGTGACGCATACCGGCCAAGTGGGACCAAGACCAACTGGTTGGCATGGCATTGCCGCCGACTGGGCCTCCGACCAGCGCGCGTTCAAGAACGTGTCCTGGGGCAAGGCCATGATGTGGATCTTCCTGCTCAGCGACACCTTCATCTTCGGCTGCTTCCTGCTCTCCTATATGACCGCGCGCATCTCCACGCGCGTGCCGTGGCCAAATCCGAGCGAGGTCTTCGCGCTGCGCATCGGCGGCCAGGAAATTCCCCTGATCCTGATCGCCATCATGACCTTCGTGCTGATCTCGAGCAGTGGAACCATGGCGATGGCGGTGAATTTCGGCTATCGCCGCGACCGCCGCAAAACCGCGATCCTGATGCTTCTGACGGCTGCGCTGGGCGCGACCTTCGTCGGCATGCAGGCCTTCGAATGGACCAAGCTGATCACCGAAGGGGTACGGCCCTGGGGCAATCCCTGGGGTGCGGCGCAATTCGGCTCATGCTTCTTCATGATCACCGGCTTCCACGGCACGCATGTGACGATCGGAGTGATCTTCCTGATCATCGTGGCGCGCAAGGTCTGGCGCGGAGATTATGACACCGGGCGGCCCGGCTTCTTCACCAGCCGCAAGGGCCGCTACGAGAACGTCGAGATCATGGGGCTGTACTGGCATTTCGTCGATCTGGTCTGGGTGTTCATCTTCGCTTTCTTCTATCTTTGGTGAGAGGCAGATATGGCTGAAGCAACCGCAAACGGCCTCGGGCAACACGCACTTCACGCACATGATGCGCCGGTGGCGCCCGCCCATGCCGAAGTTCACCAGGAGCACCCGATCAAGCTCTATCTGGTGGTCTGGGCGTGGCTGTTCATCCTCAGCACCTGCTCCTATCTGGTCGACTATTTCGGCCTGCACGGCTATCTCAGATGGTCGCTGATCCTGATCTTCATGATCCTCAAGGCTGGGTTGATTGTCGCTGTCTTCATGCATATGGCCTGGGAAAGGCTGGCGCTCGCCTATGCGATCATCCTGCCGCCGATACTGGTGCTGGTGTTCGTGGCGATGATGCTCTTCGAGGCCGATTACACGCTTTTGACCCGGATGACGTTTTTCGGCGCTGGCCCCTGACCGGCACTCCGGGTCGGCCGGCGACATCCGCGGCCGGAAATCGCCCGCGCCGCTTGCCAGTCGGCGGCCTTGAAACGAGCGGCCGCTGATGCATTTCTCCTGGTACCGGAAACGACAGGAGGAACGAATTGCCCTCGTTTCCGCATGCGTCGCGAACTCAAGCAAGAGGGACGCCAAAAATGACCATCGCAAACAGACTTAGGGAATTTATCGACGGCAAGGGAATTTCCTACGACACCGTCCCGCACCATCGCACATCCACCAGCAGGCAGTCGGCAATAGCCGCGCATGTGCCCGGCAGCATCATGGCCAAGTCAGTGGTCGTTCACCACGAACTTGGCTATGCGCTGGCCGTGGTTCCAAGCACGCACAGGATCGAGCTCGGCAGGTTGCAGGACGTCATGGACAGACGCCTCGGCCTCGCCTCCGAAGATGAAGTGGTTTCCCTCTTCGGCGATTGCGACATCGGCGCCATCCCACCGATCGGCGCTGCCTACGATGTGCCGGTGATCCTCGATGAAAGCCTCGGCGACGCCGCCGACATCTATTTCGAGGGCGGCGACCACAGGACGCTGGTGCATGTAAGCGGCAAGGACTTCCGCAACCTGACCAGGGATGCACGCCAGGCCCGCTTCAGCCACGCTGCCTACTGAAGCTGATCCTGTCGCGCCGGCGCCGGCGCCGACGCGACAAAGGCTGGAACGTCCTCAGTTCGCCGGTCTGGCGGAGGCCGGCGGCTCCACGACCTTGCGATAGACATGCCAGGTAGCGTGACCGAGGATCGGCAGCACCACCGCCAGTCCCGCGAACACCGGCACGGAGCCGATGATCAGCGCGACAGCGACGATCAATCCCCAGACAGCCATGGTGATCGGATTCGCCATCACCGCCCGAACAGAGGTGTGGATGGCCTCGTAGGCGCCCACATCGCGGTCGAGCAGCAGCGGGAAAGCGACGACCGTCGTGCACAACACCACGACGGCGAAGACGAAGCCGATGGCGTGCCCGAGGATGATCAGCGTCCAGCCGCGCCCGGTGGCGAATATCTGATTGATGAAGCCGGATATCGATTCCGGCGGCGCCGGGCCAAACAGATATTGGTAGAACATTTGCGCAGTCAGGAGCCACGCGATGAAGATCGCAAACAGCATGATCCCGACCGCCGCGATCGCCGGCAAAGCCGGGGAATTCCTGACCTCGAAAGCGTGCCGCCAGGACGTATCGAGCCCCGCCTCCCGCCTGCGGCTGATCTCATAGAGGCCGATCGCCGCGAACGGGCCGATCAGCGCAAAGCCGGACACCAGCGGAAACAGCAAGGGCAGCGCATTGGCGCCCGATGTCCAGGCGGCGAGCACGACGCCGACGAGCGGGTAGATCAGGCAGAGAAAGACGATATGCGAGGGCTTGACCATGAAATCATCGACGCCACGCCTGAGTGCGTCGAACAGGTCGGAAACACCGATCTTTCGAATTCTCATATGCTCCAGCGTCTCGCTGGCACCTGCAATCACGTGAAAGCTCGCCATGACCGTTCCTCCAGATCAGGTCCGGCAAGGTCGGGGGGTTCACGGTGCCACCGATGTGCATGGCTGGCCACGCAAACGCGACCTGCACTGCCCCTAACATACTCTCTTGTGCGGGACTTGTCGCCTTGTTGGTAAGGGGTTGGTGGTGGCGGGCGGGACGCTGGCCCCGGAAGTCTTTCTTCGATATTCTCATACAGTGCCGCGCGCCCCTTTTTGGCGCGCCCGGGACGCTGCAGGCACTTTTGATTGGCGCATGATCTCCCGGCCGGAGGTCAGCGAAGCGGAAATCGATCCGGTTTCGCAACCGTGCGCCAGGTCGAAGGTGAAGATCATGGACGCAAGGACGGTTCTCATACTTGGCCTCGGCATAGTCATTCTGCTGCTGTTGGGATTTTGTGCGCTGCCATCGTGACGGATCAGCGTGCGGTCTGCAGCATGGCACTTGCCAACCGTTCAAGCGCCGGCTGAAACCAGCGCGCGCATGATGACGGTGTCGGCAAGCAGCGCGGCGAAGATCGCGAAAAGATAGAAGATCGAATAGGCAAACAGCGCCTTGGCGGGCTTCAACTCCTTTTCGGCAGCGGCCAGGACCTTCCAGGCGTGCCAAATAAAACCCACGCCCAACACGGCCGAGACAATTCCGTAGTAAATGCTGGCGAATCCGAAGGCCCAAGGCAGCACGCCGGCCGGCCCCAGAAGCAGCGCATAGGCAAGGATCTGCTTCTTCGTCGAAGCCGGGCCGGCCACATTCGGCATCATTGGAATGCCGGCGGCGGCGTAGTCGCCGACCTTGAACAGCGCCAGCGCCCAGAAGTGCGGTGGCGTCCACAGGAAGATGATCAGGAACAGGACCAAGCTTTCGACGCCAACGGCGCCGGTGGCCGCCGCCCAGCCGATGACTGGAGGAAGGGCGCCGGCGGCACCGCCAATGACGATGTTCTGCGGCGTCGAGCGTTTCAGCCACATGGTGTAGATGACGACGTAGAAGAAGATGGTGAAGGCCAGCAGCGATGCGGCGAGCCATCCAACCAACAAGCCGAGCGTCATGACCGAAAGACCGGCAAGCACCAGGCCGAAGCCGAGCGCCTCGCCCGGCATGACACGGCCGGACGGAACCGGCCGCTTTGACGTACGTGACATCAGCGCGTCGATGTCCGCATCATACCACATGTTAAGAGCCCCGGCCGCCCCTGCCCCGATCGCAATCGCCCCGATAGCGATCACGGCGATGACCGGATTCATCGCAACGGGAGCCACCATCAGGCCGACGAAAGCGGTGAAGATGGAGAGCGCCATGACGCGCGGCTTTAGCAGCGCGAAGAAATCGGCGGCCATCGCTTCCGAGAGACGGACGCCGGTGTTGTCTTCGAGGTGGCTTTCCTTAGTCGACATTGCAGGCGACCACCGATGGAAGCGGGCAAGCTGGGCCATGATCCCGAACTGAACGCCCGCGAGGGCGAAAACTGAACCCTGTTTTTGCTACGCTGTCCCTTTGATTCCAATAAGATCACGCCAAAACAAGGCGTTAGGCGAATGGCGGAGGAGCCAGGTCACTTGGAGAACGTTTTCAGATAGGCAATGACGTTGGCCACGTCTGCATCGTTCTTGAGGCCGGGAAACGTCATCTTGGTGCCTTTGACCATGGCCTTGGGATCGTGAAGGTAGGTCGTCAGCGTTGGCTCGTCCCATTTGATGCCGGATTTGCCTGCCGCGATCATGGCGTCGGAATATATAAAATCCGGATGCGTACCGGCCGTGCGGCCGATGACGCCGTGCAGCGATGGACCGATCTTGTTCTTGTCCTCGTTTGCAATGTGGCAGACTTGGCATTTGGTGAAGACCTTCTCACCAGCCGCGGCATCCTGTGCCCGCGACGGATGCGCGATGAAGATCGTGACGGAGACCACAGCGAAAAACGTTATAGCGCGCATGGCATTTCCTCCCTGATCGCCATTTATGCCTCGGACGATCGCGCGTGGGCAGAATATCTCTCCCCGGTGGAATTGCAGTACTTACATACCATGGAATCCAGGCGGCGGGTAGAAAAAGCCAAGCATTGCGAAGGTTTAGAACCCCGGCGCGCTCATGGAGGAGCGGTCCGGCAGGTTCCGGCGATCTGCTCGACCGCCTCTTCGAGCCCGGCAAGGTCGAAATCCGCCTGGCCGCGGCCGGACAACAATCCGAACCGCCAGGAAAGCGACAGCCGGCTTGCGGGAACAAGGCGCTTGATGCCGTCGGCGCCGTCGCGCACCAGCATTCGGCCGCGCGACCCGACCGACCAGATCTCGTCGAACTTGCCGCCGCCGTCGACGGTGACCGACATGGTGATCTTGCGGCTGGCCGAAACCCCGTCATTCAATTGCAGCCATTCGGTCCAGCGCGGTTCGCCGTCCGCCCGGCAGGCGATGGTCAGCACCGGGCTGTAGCTCAAGGCACCGCCACCCGTGATGAGCTTGTTGGTGCCATGAAGCGAAGCGGTGACAAGGCCGTCATCGTCCGTGCCGAAGCGCCAGTCGCCGGCAAGCGCGTCGGCTTGCGCGAGATCACAGGCGAAGACCAGAACAAGCGCCAGGGCGACGGCACGCCTCGTTTCGAAGAATAGGCTCAACGCCCCCTCCAGGAACCATACGGTTTGCAGCAACAGCGCAGATAGTGATTAGCGCTTGGTTTAGCCAAGTGCCGCCTCCCGCGAAGCGAATCGGCTGTTGCAGTTTCGCAACGAAAAAGGCCGCCCCGAGGGCGGCCTTCGTCGATTCCATCAAGCCCGGGACCTTATTCGGCGTCCTTGGCTGCCTTTTTCTTGGGCGCGGCCTTCTTCTTCGGCTCTTCAGCCTCGTCACCGGCTTCGCTCGCCTTGGCTTCAGCCTTCTTGGCCGTGGCCTTCTTCGCCGGCTTCGCCTTGGTCGTGGTTTCCGCGTCCTCGTCGTCAGCCATCAGCTCTTCCTTGCTGACCTTGACGTCGGTGACCGAAATCTGGCCGAGCAGGTGATCGACCACCTTCTCCTCGAACATCGGCGCGCGCAGCGCATTCAGCGCCTCGGGGTTGCTGCGGTAGAACTCGAAGGCTTCCTGCTGCTGGTTGGCCGGGAAGCGACGAACCTGCTCGAACAGGCCGCGCTGCAATTCCTCGTCCGATACGGTGACACCGGCCTTCTCGCCGATCTCGGCCAGCACCAGGCCGAGGCGCACGCGGCGCTCGGCAAGACGCAGATATTCGGCGCGGGCTTCTTCTTCGGTCGTCTCCTCATCGGCGAAGGTGCGGCCGGCGGCTTCCAGGTCACGGTTGACCTGGGCCCAGATGTTGTTGAACTCGGCGTCGATGAGCTTCGACGGCGCTTCGAACGAATAGGCGGCATCGAGTTGGTCGAGCAGCTGGCGCTTGACCTTCTGGCGCGTCATCGAGCCGAACTGGTTCTCGATCTGGCCGCGCACGATCTCACGCAGGCGCTCCAGCGATTCCAGGCCCAGGTTCTTGGCGGTCTCGTCGTTGATTTCCAGTTCGCCCGGCTTCGAAACTTCCTTGACGGTGACGTCGAAGGTGGCTTCCTTGCCGGCCAGATGCGCCGCCTGGTAGTTTTCCGGGAAGGTCACGGTGACCTGCTTTTCGTCGCCGGCCTTGGAGCCGATAAGCTGGTCCTCGAAACCCGGGATGAACTCCTTGGAGCCCAGCACCAGCGGCTGATCGGTGCCGGCACCGCCGGCAAAGGCCTCGCCGCCGATCTTGCCGACATAATCGATGCTGACGCGGTCGCCTTCGGCGGCCTTGCCGGTCTTCGGCTCGTAGCTGCGTGCGGATTCGGCGACGCGCTTGACCTGGTCGTCGATCTCGGCATCCGGGACGTCGAACACCTGGCGCGTCACCTTGATGTCGGAGAAATCCTTGATCTCGATCGCCGGAATGATCTCGTAGTTGAGGCGGAACTCGAAGTCGGTGCCACCGGCCAGGATCTTCTCGGCCTCCTTCTCGTCCTCGGTCATGATGACTTCGGGCTGCATGGCGGCCTTTTCGCCGCGGCCCGTGATGATCGAGCGGGTCGAATCGTTGAGGATCTCATTGACCACTTCGGCCATGAACGACTTGCCATAGACCTTGCGCAGGTGCTGCACCGGCACCTTGCCCGGCCGGAAGCCGTTGATGCGAACCTTGTTGCGGGCGTCCGACAGCCGCGCCATCAGCTTGGCTTCCATGTCACCGGCCGGCACGGTGATCTTGATCTCGCGCTTGAGACCGGAGTTGAGCGTTTCGGTGACCTGCATCGTAAAACCTTTGTTTTCACCAATGAGACTGCCACGGCCTCTGCCGTTTACAGCCTGCCGGTATAATCTTGCCGGGAATGGCTTTTGGTACGGAACCTGGCGATTTGACCGAAATTACGGCTCAAACTCTCCCAAACTGCGTTCCAAAATGTGAATAAGTTCTTGTTTTTCCTACTTCTTATCACATTCTGTAGAAGCGGATCGTCGCGTCCCGTCACATTTGACACGCCTTTTGTCACAGGCGAGCCTAATTTTCAACAGTCTTCGCGCTTAGGCGAATAACCAACATTTCGGCTCCCACCGCACATCTTGTCTGTGACATTGACAGAATGATGGCTACATGGGATTGCCGGACGATGCGGATGTGGCGGAACTGGTAGACGCCCTGGATTTAGGTTCCAGTGCCGAAAGGCGTGGGGGTTCGAGTCCCTTCATCCGCACCACCCTTCGCTCTGCGAGCTTCGGGTGGCAGGCCACCCGAAATCGTTAGATGTAAAGGTGTCCTCGACGCTAGCTTCTGGTGGCCTCGTCAAATGACCGCTATCGCGTCAACCTCTATGAGGTAGCCTGGGGACATTATCGCCACCCCGACCACCACATTGGCTGGTTTGTGATCTCCAAACAGCGAGATCTGCGCCTCTTCGATGATCGGAACGTGTTCATCGCGCCTGTAATCGACAATGTAGATCGTGATCTTGCAAACCTGCTCAGGCCGTGCACCTGCCGCATTGAGCGCCCGGCCGAGATTGCCGAATGCCAGGCGGGTTTGCGCCGCAAAATCACCATGCCCAACGAGCTTGCCGTGTATGTCTTCGGGCTGCTGACCTGAGACGAACACCAGCTTGGTTCCCGTCGCGACGACAATTTGCGTGTACATCTCCGGAACTGGCAGATCCTCGGGGTTGATGAGTTCGAGTGACACTGAACAATCTCCTGCTTCGTTCGACTGAAATCGGCACTGGCGATCACCGCGTCACTGGCACATAGGGCGACAGCGGCGGTGCGCGTGGCGATCAGCGGCATGGCCCCGCGCGAACTCTTCCAGGGCGACGCCCTAGCGCCAGCGCGCCGATCATGAGTATGCAGCCTAGTACAGCGGCTCCTCGAACAGCGTTTTGTCGCCGTCGACCAGCGCCTTGATCTGCGCGGCGCCGTCGCTGGCAAGGGCAAGCTTTATCCCGAACGGGCGCACCCTCATGTCGTCCTGGATCGCCATCCCCTGGCCTTCCGGCAGGTAGAAGCGTTCGATGCCGTAGTCGGGCGCGATCGTCATGCCCTCGCTGCGCAGATCCCAGCCCGCCGCGACATGGCCTGCAATATCGGCCTCATCCGCAGCGGCCTGCGTCGGCGCCTTGCCGAACCAGGCGGTGATCGGCATCCAATAGCCGTCGGCGCCCTTCTTCAGCCTGACGACAATCGAGGTGTCGTCGCTGGAGAACTGGCCGGCGGGGATGTTGGCGATCATCTTCACCGGTATGCGCGAGATATCGTAGCCGAGGATGATATAGTCGCCGCGTAACAGGTCCCGTGGGTCGACGGGTTCGATCTTCAGCAGGACTTCCTTGCCGTTGCGCAGGATCGCTGCCCGGCCCGCGATGATCCAGCTCAGGAACCCTATCTGGACGAGCGCCAGCACCAGCGCCGAGATAACAAGCCTCTTTCCGGTCATCATGCGGTGGCTCCCCCCGTGGCCGGACCCTTCATGCGTTTTTCGACGCGGATGATGATGATCGCCAGGATGCCGAGCAGCACCGCGGCGGCAAGGAAGAAGCCGGCCGTGTCGAGCATCGACTGCAGGGTCACGACATAGATCATGGCGAGTTCGAAGGCGAAGCCGAGATAGGCAAGCCAGCGCAACCCGCGGCTTTCACGCCCAGCCAGCACGATGGCGGCCACGATGCCGGCCAGTGCTGTGACCGAGGCGATGGCGAAACCGCTGTTGTAGGTGCTTTCGTCGGCCAGTTCGAACTGGATGATGGCCAGCCCGGTGAGGAAGCCGAACAGTGCGTGCAGGGGCAAATGGCCGCCAAGCTGCACGATCCTGTCGACCGGTTCCGGTGCAAAGACGGCAGCCGCGAAAAGCGCGGCAGAGGCAATGACCAGAGGGATCGCCACCGGCAGCGTCGCGTGATTTCCGGCCAGCAGAACGAGATAGAAGAGCAGCGACAGGATAATCAGATGCCGCGCGGCCGGGCTGCGGGTCCAGAACGAGACGGCGAACAGCACGAGCGCCATGACGACGAAGGCATGCGGAAAGGTGCTGCGGCTGTAATAGTCGAACCCCTTCAGGAACAGCCAGGCATCGGCGATGCCGACCGAGGCGACGGTCAGCGGGTTCGATCGCAAGGCAACCGCCGCCAGCGCCGTACCGGCGCCCCAGGTGACCAGCGCGGACGCTTCGTCGCCGGACAAATGATACATCTGGCCGATCAGCGCGATCGAACCGCCGAAGGCAGCGGCAGCCACGATCCACAGCGCTTCGCCGATCGCCGCATGGTCGCGCGTCTTCAGCACCGCGCCGCCGACATAGCCGCCAAGGATGATGGCAAAGAGCGCCGCGACCCGTGCCAGCCGCGGAATGGCGTCCCAGTTGGCGGCGACGAAAATCAGGATGGCGGCGCCAAACAGCAGCGCCGCCATCATCGCCAGGATCGAACCGAAGCTGAGTGATTTGCGCGCATTGGCCTCGACATCACGCGTCAGGGCATCGGCTGTCGCGGCATCGATCAGGCCTGCCTGAAGCCACCGCGCGATATCGGACCTGACCCGTGTCGAGTAGCCCGCCATGTCCTGCCTCCCCCGCTAGGTCGTTTTTTCAGCCGAACCAGCCAAACCGTTGACGTCACGGCACTTTCCGATTCTGGCTTCTTTGTGTCAGGTCCGTGAAGGCGCGTTAATGTTGCATTGCACAATTTGCATTGCTGCCATGCAGCCATAGCGCTTTTAAATCGATATGAGCCCGCCTACTTATGGTTCGTACACAAACGGAATGATCCGCAAGAAAGACGAAACGAGAACTACCATGAACCTGATCCGCAACTACCGCAACTGGCGCCGCTACAGGGACACCGTGTCCGAGCTGAGCCGCCTGAGCAACCGTGAACTGACCGACCTCGGCATCAGCCGCAGCGACATTCCTTACGTCGCTCGCAAGGCGGTCTAATTCTTCGGACCGCGAATGGTCCGAACAAGTTTCTGAAAAGAGAACGACAATGAACCTGATCCGCAACTATCGTAACTGGCGCGTTTATCGCGAGACGGTTACCGAGCTGGGTCGCCTTTCGAACCGCCAGCTGCATGATCTCGGTATCGTCCGCGACGAAATCAAGATCATCGCCCGCCGGGCGATCTAACGGAATTTCGCTGGGGTCGACCTCCTCCCCGACCTCCAGTGAACGGTCAGCCCTTATCCTCCTCCCGAGGGTTGACCACCAAAACGGCGCCCGCCGCACCTCCTCCCGCGGCGGGCGCTGTTCCCCGGAGCAAAATGAAATGCTCCAAAGGGTTTCGCCCCTTTTCAAAACGCGAAAGAGATTTCGTCAAAGCCGACCTCCTCCCCGGCAATGACGAATAGGCCCGACCTTCACCTCCTCCCGAGGGTTGGCCAACCAAACGGCGCCCGCCGCACCTCCTCCCGCGGCGGGCGTTGTTTCTCCGGGGCAAAACGAATTTTGCTCCAAAAGGGTTTTGCCCCTTTCAAAAGATAGCAAAAGAGATTTCGTCAAAGCCGACCTCCTCCCCGGCGATGACGAATACGGTCGATCTTCACCTCCTCCCGAGGATCGACCCCCAAAACGACACCCGCCGGACCTCCTCCCCCGGCGGGTGTTGTTGTATTCAGCGCCTGGTTTCGCCCTCCGCGGTTTGCCCGCACCAAGCACGGCAATTGCAATCGCTGCCCCAAGCGATTATTCCGGCGCTCATGAGCAAAAATCCCATCCATATCATCGGCGGCGGTCTCGCCGGTTCTGAGGCCGCATGGCAGGCGGCGCAAGCCGGCGTTCCCGTGGTGCTGCATGAAATGCGCCCGGTTCGCGGCACGGACGCGCACAAGACCGATGGCCTGGCCGAACTCGTCTGTTCCAACTCCTTCCGCTCCGACGACGCCGAGAACAACGCGGTCGGCCTGCTACACGCCGAAATGCGGCTGGCCGGCTCCTTGATCATGAGCGCCGGCGACGCCAACCAGGTGCCGGCCGGCGGCGCGCTGGCCGTCGACCGCGACGGTTTCTCCGACGCCGTGACGAAAAAGCTCGAAGCGCATCCGCTGATCAGCATCCAGCGCGAAGAAGTTCCCGGCCTGCCGCCGGCGGATTGGGACCAGGCGATCATCGCCACCGGGCCGCTGACCGCGCCATCCCTAGCCCAGTCGATCGCCGAAGCGACCGGCGCCGATGCGCTGGCCTTCTTCGACGCCATCGCCCCGATCATCCATTTCGACACGATCGACATGGACACCTGCTGGTTCCAGTCACGCTACGACAAGGTCGGGCCCGGCGGCACCGGCAAGGACTACATCAACTGCCCGATGGACAAGGAGCAGTACCTTGCCTTCGTGCAGGCGCTGATCGACGGCCAGAAGACCGAGTTCAAGCAATGGGAAGGCACGCCCTATTTCGACGGCTGCCTGCCGATCGAGATCATGGCCGAACGCGGCGTCGAGACGCTGCGCTATGGGCCGATGAAGCCGATGGGGCTGACCAATGCGCACAATCCGATGGTGAAAGCCTATGCTGTCGTGCAGCTGCGGCAGGACAATGCGCTGGGCACGCTCTACAACATGGTCGGCTTCCAGACCAAGCTGAAGCATGCCGAGCAGGTGCGGGTATTCCGCACCATTCCTGGCCTGGAAAACGCCGATTTCGCCCGCCTCGGCGGCCTGCACCGCAACACCTACATCAATTCGCCGACCTTGCTCGACGCCTCGCTGCAGTTGAAGTCGCGCGCCGGCCTGCGCTTTGCCGGCCAGATCACCGGTTGCGAAGGCTATGTCGAAAGCGCCGCCATCGGCCTGCTCGCTGGCCGCTTCGCCGCCGCCGAGCGGCTTGGCCAGGCGCCGTCGCTGCCACCGCTCACCACGGCCTTCGGCGCGCTGCTCAACCATATCACCGGCGGCCATATCGTTTCCGATGACGAGCCGGGGAAGCACTCCTTCCAGCCGATGAACGTCAATTTCGGCCTGTTCCCACCCGTGGAAGCGGTGAAGATCGAAGGCAAGCGCCTGCGCGGCAAGGACAAGACGGTCGCCAAGCGCCACGCCATCACCTCGCGCGCGCAGGCTGATTGCAGGCAATGGCTGGGGCTGCCGGCGCAGGCGCAAGCTGCGGAATAGCCGCGTGCCTGGATCCGGATTCCGCACGATCCCCCAGCTTCTGCCACCCGGCTTGCGGGAGAACAAGGAACCGTTCGCTGGCGACTACGAGATATACTGGAGCATCTACATCCGCTGCAACAACAAGCGGAAGTTGCGCGAGATCCATATACCGGCGCTTGAAGCGCTGATCGGCAAGCCCCACGGGGGCAAGGGCTGGCTGCTTGAAAACGAAGACTACGACGAGGACCGCGATCGAAGCTTGCAAAGGATCGTCGCCCTGCAGCGTCTAAACGGCCCGTACAACGACCGATTCCTCGTCGATTTCATGAAGACGCTCTATTCGCTGTCGCCCTACTGGACCATCCAAGCCCGCCTTGATCCGTCACATCCTCACGGTGTGTACGTCAACGCGCGATTTGAACGAGAGACAGCTCCGGAGGCCCCGGCAGTTGTCGATGCAATGGTCGAGCTGGAGGGCAGTTTCACGGACGCCATGGGTGGTGAATCTGGACGCTACCTCGGGACGGGTCAACGTATCGGCGGTGATTCTGAACCTGGCGGATCACGATAGATGAGCTACTCCGCCGGCTCTGCACTCACAGCCGGCAGCCCCGGCTTGCCTGCTTCGCCGGGATTTCGCCTGACATAAGCCGCCTTCAGGCTCTCCGACGTATCGCGTGAGCGGTCATGGCTCCAGCCTGGCGGCTTGATCAGGTAGTTCAGACGATCGCGGAGCGTAAGACCCGGCGCAAACGCATCCCTGAACATGCCGATCCATTCGTGGAACGCCACTTTCAGCGGGTTGAAAGTGCCGAGATTCCTAACGATGCCGTAGCGCGGCCGATCCTCCTCCAGCTCCGGCACGAATGTGCCGAACATGCGGTCCCAGATGATCAGCGTGCCGGCATAGTTGGCGTCGAGATAGCGCGGATTGGTGGCGTGGTGGACGCGGTGGTGCGAGGGCGTGTTGAAGACGAACTCGAACCAGCCCCACATCTTGCCGATCGTCTCGGTGTGGATCCAGAACTGCCAGACCAGGTTGAAGCCGAAAGTGAAGGCAATCACCGCCGGATGGAAGCCGAGCAGCACCAGCGGCGCCTGCAGCACGAACATGAAGGTGAACAGCCCAGTCCAGCTTTGCCTGAGCGCGGTCGACAGATTGTAGTGCTGGCTGGAGTGATGGTTGACGTGCTCGGCCCACACCCAGCGCACCCGGTGCGCGATGCGGTGATAGACATAGTAGCGCAAATCATCGAGCAGGAAGGCGGCCAGGAACACCCAGACCGACAGGCCGAGATTGAAGAAACGGAACTGCCACAGCCACAGCAGCGCCCAGTAGGACACGACGCCGAGCAGCAGGCCGGCGACGACATTGCCGGTGCCCATCATCAGGCTGGTCAGCGTGTCGCGCGTCTCGAACGAGCCTTTGGCGCGGCCGGTGCGCACCAGCCAGAGCTCGATCAGGATGGCCGCGACAAAAAACGGAATGGCCAGCTGGGTGACCTGCGGAAAATCATAGCTGTCCATCACGCGGCCTCCCTGGTGGCATCTGACTGGCGTGCTTCAAGAGCATTCAGCAATGCCTGCGCATCGCCGGCATTGGCGAAGCGGAAGCGGCCGCCCTTCCAGGTGAAGTCCGTCAGCCGGACCAGAATTGTGTTGGTCTCGTCGGAATTGGACACCGAGACGTCGGCAGCCGTGACGATGCGGGTCAAAAAGCAGTCGCCAATGCTGTGAACGATGCCGATGCGCCCTCGTCCAAGCTCCAGGAATGCCGTCTTGGCATCCGCCGTCAGGTGGATTGCTCCCGCCAATTCATCCGGAAAATCCTCGGCGAAACGGCGAACCGCCTGATCCGTGTTGGCCAGCGTTGCCGTCTTGCTGCCGCCGGTGAAATGCACGGCGGCAACCGACAGCGTAATGCCAAGGACGACGATCGCGACCAGAACGGGCAAGCTCATGGATTTCCTCCGGGCCGGCCTGTCATCTCCGGCGACAGTTCCCGGCACGGCCGAATCCTTAGCACGATTGACGTTTACGTCAAAGTGCCGGGCCAGCCCTTGCTCGCCCGACGCAGCAGCAGCCAATGCCGGCGCAAGGCAGACAGCCGCACGACGCCGTCGAGCGGCGAACGATGCGAGCCTTCCATCTTGTCGAGATAGGCGCGCGACAGCGCCAGCGGCAGGAATGCCGGACGCAAGGCCACTGGCAGGGCTGCGGCGCCCCGCTCGAAGGTAGCAAGATGTTCGCGTGCCAGCGCTGTCATCGCCGCCACCGCGCGCCGCGCTCCAGGCCCGCCATCGCCGGCAACAAACTCTTCTGGCGACGACCCCGCCGCCGCCAGTATGTCGGCCGGGATAAAACATTGCCCGCGCTTGCGGTGCAGCGGCAACAGCAGCAAGAGGCCGGTCATCGCCTGCGCACAGCCCGCCCTGCCCGCCAGTTCGGCAAACCTTGGCGCCTCGACGGGATCGAGCACCATCGCCACAAGCTGGATGAGCGCGGCAGCCGTCTCGCCGCAATAGCCTTCCAGGTCGGTACGCGACGGCATCGGATCATCATAGAGATCGAAGATGCGCGCTTCGAGCATGTTGTCGAAGGCCAGCTTGGGCAGGTGGTGAGCAGAAATTGTCGCCTTCAGTGCGTCGGCGACGGGATGGCCGATGGCTGCATCCTCATTGTCGGTGGCGATGAGGTCGCGCCACCATTGCAGCCGCACCTCGCCCGGCAACGCTTCATGGATGCGATCGCGGATGCCGGCGATTTCGGCGTTGAAAGCGTAGAGCGAAAACAGCGCATCGCGCTTGTCGGTCGGCGCATAAAGCGCCGCGAGATAGCGATCATGGTCGGCGGCGCGCACCGCGTCCATGACGATTTTGGCATTTTGCGACATATCAATCGACGGCGATGAGCGCGGCAGCCACGGCGCGGTCTTCCGCCAGAAGCACATTGTAGGTCCGCACCGCAGCTCCCGTCGACATCGGATCGGAGGCAATACCCGCCTCCTTCAACGCCGCCCGCAGCGCCGCCGGCAATGGCCGCAAATCCTTGCCCATGCCGACCAGCAGGATCTCGACCTTGTCGGCCTCGGCAAGAAGTCTTTCGAAATCCGCCACCGTCAGCGCTGTAGCGTCCGCCGGCTCCCAGCCATGGATGCCTGTGGGCAGGCACAGCAGCGAACCGCGATGCGACATGTCGGCAAAGCGGAACCCGCCATTGCCATAGGCCTCGATCGGCGCGCGGCCGGGGAAATGCGCCTCGCGGATGACGATGCCTTTGCCGGTCACCACTTTGTCACCCCTTCGGGGCCGCGCGTCAGGTCGCGACCGCCTTGCCGCCGCCAACCGGCTTCTCCTCATCGGCCGAAGCCTGCGGCCGCAGCTTGAACAGGATCAGCAGCGGTGCGGCGATGAAGATCGACGAATAGGTGCCGAACACGACGCCGAACAGCATCGCCATGGTGAAGGAGCGGATGACTTCGCCGCCGAACAGCACCAATGCCAGCAAGGCCAGGATCGTCGTCACCGAGGTGAGCGTCGTTCGCGACAGCGTCTCGTTAATGGCGTTGTTCAACAGCTGCGGCAGCGGCATTCGCTTGTATTTTCGCAGATCCTCGCGGACGCGGTCATAGACCACGATCGTATCGTTCAGCGAATAGCCGATAATGGTCAGGATCGCCGCCAGCGATGACTGGTTGAATTCAAGCCCGGTAATGACGAAGAAGCCGAGCGTCATGACCACATCGTGCACCGTCGCCACGATGGCGCCGACCGCGAACTGCCACTCGAAACGGAACCAGACATAGACCAGGATGCCGACCAACGCGACCAGCATGGCGATGGTGCCTTGCTTGGCCAGTTCACCGGAAACCGTCGGCCCCACCACTTCGACGCGGCGGAAATCATATTGGTCCTGCAACTCGCCGCGCACCTTGTCGATGACCGTCTGCTCGGCATTTTCGCCGCCATCCTGCGTGCCGACGCGGATCAGCACGTCATTCGGCGCGCCGAACTGCTGCACCTGCACTTCGCCGATGTTGAGCTCCATCAATCGGCTGCGGATATCGCCGATATTGGCATCGCCGCTCTTGGCCTTCACTTCGATCATCGAGCCGCCCTTGAAGTCGATGCCGTAGTTGATGTCGACGGTCATGAACAGAACCACGGACAGCACCGACAGGAAGCTCGACAGTGCGAACGTCCAGCGGCGAATGCCCATGAAGGGGATCTTGGTACCCGGCGGAATGAAGGTCACCGGCGCCTTCGGCAATTCCTTCGGGCGGGCACGGCGCAGCCAGATCGACACCAGCAGGCGCGTGAAGGTGAAAGCGGTGAAGACCGTGGTCAGGATGCCGATGGCGTAGGTGATGGCAAAGCCCTTGACTGGGCCGGTGCCTAGGTAGAACAGCACCACGGTGGCGATCAGCGACGTGACGTTGGAATCGACGATCGTCGCCAGCGCCTTCGAGAAGCCGGTGTCGATCGCCTGGATCACCGAGCGGCCGGCGCGTCGCTCCTCGCGTATACGCTCGTAGATCAGCACGTTGGAATCGACCGCCATGCCGATGGTCAGCACGATACCGGCAATACCAGGCAAGGTCAGCGTCGCCCCAAGCAGCGAAAGCACACCGACGATCATCGCCACGTGCACCGCCAGCGCGATGTTAGCGAGGAAACCGAGGAAGCCGTAAGCGACGAACATGAAGGCAACGACAAGGATCGAGCCGATAATGCCGGCGACCTTGCCGGCATGGATCGAATCCTGGCCAAGGCCCGGACCGACAGTGCGCTCTTCGATAACCGTCAATGTCGCCGGCAGCGCACCGGCACGCAAAAGCACAGCCAGATCGTTGGCGCTCTGGGCGGTGAAATTGCCTGATATCTGGCCGGTGCCGCCGAGGATCGGTTCACGGATCTGCGGCGCCGAGATCACCTGGTTGTCGAGGATGATGGCGAACAGCTTGCCAACATTCTGCGAGGTCGCCTGGCCGAAGCGGGCAGCGCCCTTCGAATCGAAGCGGAATGAGACCACCGGTTCGTTGTTCTGCGAATTGTACGTCGCCTGGGCGTCGACCAGGTTTTCGCCCGAAACGATGACGCGGTTTTCGATCAGATACGGAACCGGCGGATCGTCCTGCGAATAGAGCACCGAGGAGCCCGCGGGCGGGCGCCCCTTGAGCGCGTCCTGCACCGGCATCGACTGATCGACCATCTGGAAGGTCAGCTTGGCGGTCTGGCCGAGGATTTCCTTCAGTCGCTGCGGATCCTGCAAGCCTGGCACCTGGACAAGGATGCGGTCGTCGCCCTGCCGCTGCACGATAGGCTCGGTGGTGCCGAGTTCGTTGACGCGGCGCTCGACCACTTCGATCGACTGCGCCAATGCGGTCGATGTGCGGTATTTGATGCCAGCGTCGGTAACGGTGAACTTGAGCAGGCCAGGCTCGGAATCGTCGAGCGACATTTCCTGGATGGAGCCGCCGGTGAACAGGCCGGCAGCAACAGGATCGGTCAGGGTCTTCAACGCCGTCTTTGCGGCATCGATCTGGGCCGGATCAGTGATGCGAACCTGCAAGGTCCGCCCGGTGCCGCCAAGGCCGGTATAGCCGATCTTGGCGTCACGTAGCAGCGTGCGGATTTCGTCGCGCGTCGTCTCCAGCCGATCCTTGATCAGATCGTTCTGGTTCATCTCCAGCAGAATGTGCGAACCGCCCTGAAGATCGAGGCCGAGCGTCATCTGCCGCTTGGGCACCCAGCTCGGCAGCTGGGCCAACGTGCTGGCGGGGAACAGATTGGGCGCGGCGAGGATCACTGTGATGGCAACAGCCACCCAGATCAGGATCATCTTGAAGCGCGAAAAATACAGCATATGGCGTCGTCCGTCAGAGCGTGTCCGCGGATCGCTCCGCCTGAAATTGGGTTACTTCTTGGCGTTCTGGTTGGCGACCGGTTCGCCCTTGACGCGCACATCGGCAATGGTCGAGCGCAGCGCCGTTACCTTGGTGCCACCACCAAGGTCGATCTCGAGCTCATTGTCGTCGATCACCTTCGTCACCTTGCCGACGAAACCGCCGCCGGTGACGACCGTGTCGCCGCGACGGACCGCCGCCAGCATCTCGCCGCGCTTCTTCAGCTGCGTGCGCTGCGGGCGGATGATCAGAAAATACATGATCACGAAAATCAGGACAAACGGCAAAATGCTGATGAGCATATCGGGAGAGGCGCCGCCGATGCCTTGGGCGTATGCCGGTGTCACGAACATCGAGAGTACTCCTGAATTTTGAAAACAGCCGCCAACCGTCCTGCGGAGTTTGGCGGCCCCTTGAAATTTGGCCGGAATATAGTCGGTAAAGTTGTCAATGCAACTGCGCGGCCGGGCAAATCGGCTGCTTTTCCGGCCTGTCGGGCCGTGTTAGAGCATGATCGCGAAAAGCGCGAGCCGGTTTTCCGAAAAGATCACGCTCGAACAAAAGGTTGGAACCGGTTTCGAACCCGACGGATTCGAATGGGTCCCGCCTGCCCGCCCAGGAAACGAACCAAAAGACCCGAAATGACCGACAGCACCATCGACGCCCTCAACAAGAAACTCGACCGCCTGATCGAAGCTGTCAGCCGCCTCGCCCCGCCGCCGGTGCCTGAGACCGACCTCGGCGAGGCCGACTGCTTCGTCTGGCAGGCGGACCCCGGCTATCTGGAGCCGGTGCGCAAGGTCAACCGCGTCGACATCGGCCTGATCCGCGGCGTCGACCGTGTCCGCGACATCCTCGTCGACAACACCGAGCGCTTCGCCGCCGGCTTTGCCGCCAACAACGTGCTGTTGTGGGGCGCGCGCGGCATGGGCAAATCGTCGCTGGTCAAGGCCGTGCATGCCGAGATCAATGCCAAGGCTAAGTCGGAGTTGCCGCTCAAGCTGATCGAAATCCACCGCGAGGACATCGACACGCTGCCCAAACTGATGGGTTTGCTGAAGGCGGCCCCCTTCCGCGTCATCCTGTTTTGCGACGATCTGTCCTTTGATCATGACGACACCTCCTACAAGTCGCTGAAGGCGGCACTTGAAGGCGGCGTCGAGGGCCGCCCGGCCAATGTCATCTTCTACGCCACCTCCAACCGGCGCCACCTGCTGCCGCGCGACATGATCGACAATGAGCGCTCGACCGCCATCAACCCGTCCGAAGCGGTCGAGGAAAAAGTCTCGCTGTCCGATCGTTTCGGGCTGTGGCTCGGCTTCCACAAATGCTCGCAGGACGAATACCTCGAGATGGTCAACGGCTATGCCAGCCACCATAGCCTCGACATCGACCCCGAGCAGCTGCGCGCCGAGGCGCTGGAATGGGCGACGACGCGCGGCAGCCGCTCAGGCCGGGTCGCCTGGCAGTTCACGCAGGATTTGGCCGGCAGGCTTGGCAAACCGCTGAAGGATTGAGGCGTCTCACTCGGGTGGCCGCGCTCGTCGCAAGTCGCGCGGCGTTTGGCCAATCTCGCGGCGCATCCAATGCGCCAGATGTGACTGGTGCGCGAAGCCCGTCAATTCCGCCACCTCGCTTGTGCTGAGATCGCCCTGCTGCAAGAGGACGCGCGCGCGTTCGACGCGGCGTCGCAACACATAGCGATGCAGGGTGACACCCGTCGCCACCTTGAAACATGTCCGCAAATGCGAACTGCTCGCGCCGGCAACCCGGGCTAGTCGGTCGATCGAGAGCGGCTGGTGTAGAGCGGCCTCAATATGCTCCAGGACACGCTTGAGCTGGGTGTCCGACAAGCGGCTCGTTCGATCGATGTCTATATCGTCGACGCCAAGCAGCCTGACCGCGAGCGCGGCGCCAATGCTGTCGGCAAACAGAGAGCCGCTCGGCGCGCCTGCATCGAGATCGCTCTGGAGTGCTCGAGCAAGATGCTCGATGCGCTGGTCGCGAAGCAGATGGCGTGTGTCGAGCCGCGATACCGACGCCCCGCCGCCAAGTTCCGCCGCCACCCTTTCCATCAAGGCTGGCTGCAAGACAATCTCGACTGTATCGAAGGGAGTTTCAGCCTCGAAACCGCCCTCCTCGCCGGCCGGCACCAAGTCGATATCGCCGGCGCGCCTGACGAAATAGCGCCCAACCTGATTGCAGTAGGATCGTGTCGCCGCGCTTGCATGCAGCATGACGCGATGGTGCGGCGCCCGCGACAGACGATGGACACCTGCTTCAATATGCCGGGAAACCATTGTCACGTCGGACGGAGATCGGGCCGGGGCGAATTGCGGACGCATGCTCTCTCGATTCATGGCGAAACCTGTTCAAGATTTGGCAATTCCCGCGCGATTTTCAATGCCGCGAACCTGTACGCACGCCTCTCCATCAAGCTTGGAAGAGAGGTTGCCATGAGTTTCTATGTTGTTGTCGGCGCAGGCCCGGTTGGACGCGAGACCGCCCGCCTTCTCGGTGAACAAGGACATGATGTCGTTCTCACCAGCCGAAGCGTCGGTTCGAACGCGTTGCAGAACGTGCGGACCATACAGGCCGATGCCACGGACGCCTCGGAACTGTCGCGTATCTGCCGAGGCGCCGATGCCATCTTCATGTGCGCCATGGCCGCATATCATCGGTGGCCGACCGACTTTTTCCCCATCATCGACGGCACCGTGCGCGCGGCCGAAGCGGTCGGCGCGAAGCTCATCGTGCTCGGGAACCTCTATGGTTATGGGGAAAATGCCGACAGCCCGCTTCGCTCGGATCTGTCCCTGGACCCGACGTCGAGAAAGGGAACGGCCAGGACGATCATGTGGCAGCGGGCGGTCCGTGCCGATGTACCGGCCATCGAAATACGCTCCAGCGACTATCTCGGACATGGCGCCATCAGCTACTTCTCGCTGGTCGCGCTGCCCTCCATCATCGAGGGCAAGCCCACCGCCTTTATCGGAGACCTCGACGCGACTCATGCCTGGACCTTCACCAAGGACGTCGCGAGCACGCTGGTTGCGGCCGCTCACTACAAGGGTGAATGGGACCGGGCATTTCACGTTCCCTCGCAATACGCCTCACCCAGGGAACTCATCCAGAAAACCGCGGTGATGCTCGGACAAGAGGTTCCAGCGATACGCTCCTATTCCGTCGCCGAGATGGAAGCCTTGGGCATGCATGAGCTCATCGAGATGAGCTATCTTTTCGAGAGCCCCTTGCTGGTTGATGCCTCCGACACCGAGGCGTTTCTAGGGGTGAAGGCCAGTAGCATCGAGGAGATGATCACCGACACGCTGCGCGATCATCTGTGAATCCCGCAGGCGGGCTTTTTGCACAATCTGAAAAAGCCCGCTCCTTGCGGGGCGGGCTGAGCCGGCGGGCCGGACTGGAGGTCAGACGGCCCGCAAATCGCTTTTTTTATTCTATTCGAGATAGGTCGAGGGATCGACCGGCGCCGAGTTCTTGCGCACTTCGAAGTGCAGTTTCGGCGAGTCCGTCGTGCCGCTCATGCCCGACAAGGCGATTTCCTGGCCGCGCTTGACCTTCTGGCCGCGCTGCACCTCGATCGAGCTGGCATGACCATAGACGGTGACCAGGCCGTTCTCGTGGCGCACCAGCACCGTATTGCCGAATTCCTTGAGCCCGTCGCCGGCGTAGATGACGACGCCGTTCTCGGCCGCCTTGATCGGCGTGCCCGAGGGCACCGCGATATCGACGCCGTCCTTGCCGGATCCGAAACCGGAGATCACCCGGCCGCGCACCGGCCAGCGCATCTTGCCGATGCCGGTGGCATCCGGCGCCACCGCCTCGTCATCCTCAGCCTGCTGGATGACCTTCGCGTCTTTCTTCGGCGGCGTGTAGGATGCCAGCGTTTCCGACGGCGTGGCCTTTGCCGGGGGCTGCGTGGTTGCCGTGGTCACCGGATCGACCTTCGCCGGCTTGGCGCTGGCGACCGTCGCGGTTCCGCCGGCAGGCACCTTCAGGGTCTGGCCGATCTTGAGCAAGCCATCCTTCATGCCGTTGGCCTGCTTCAGCGCAACGACGCCGACGCCGGTCTTCCTGGCGATCGAGGACATCGTGTCGCCCGACTGGACTGTGTAGGTGCCCGGGGCGCCGGTAGCCTTGGCGACCTGCGCCGGCTTGGGCTCCTTGGGCTGGCTCGCGGCGGCCGACGCATCGACCTGCGCGGCGGCCTTGCCCTCCTTGAGCTTGGGCTGCTGCGGCAGGACGGCGACCTTGTCCGGCGCGGTGGCCGGCAAATCGCGCTTGCCATCCTTCGCCGGCCCGTCCTTCAACTGCTTGGCATCGGCGACCTTCGGCTCGGCCTTGCTCGAATAGGCATAGGCCGGAATAACGATCTTCTGACCGGTCTTCAGCCCTTTGGTCGGGCTGAGACCATTCACCTTCATGATGACATCGGCCGGAACCTTGTAGTGCGCGGCCAAGCCGGAAATGGTCTCGCCGTCCCTGACGACGATTTCGGTCGCGTGCGGCCTGCCCGCCTCGGCCACCTTCGGCGCGTCGGGCTGGGCATTCTTGAATGGCTTGGCGGCAGGCTCGACGGTACCGGTTGTCGTCCTGTCGACATGGGGAGCGGGCCGGACCATGGCGGGTGCCGACGCAACACGCACCGGATTGGCGGCGGGCGCGAGAGCCGGCGCGGGTTGCGCCTGGGCAGAAACGGGCGGCGGCAACGGGCGGCTCGAAACCGGTTCAACGCTGGAGCGGCTGACCGACTGGGTGTGGCTGCCGTCAAGCGGCGCGGCCGACACATCGCCCGGATAGGGCTGCACGGCATCCTGCTTGTTGATGATGGCGCGCTGATTGTTGGTCGAGGAAGTGAAGACATCGTCGACACTGTTGAACCGCGAAGCCTGGGAACTGCACCCGGCGGCCGCGCCCGCAATCATGAGAACAGCGCAGCCCCGCGCCAGATTGCGACTATTTGTCTTCAAAACACTGAGTTGCATCGCACTAACCCGCACAAACTCTGCACCAACTGAGACAGGATTAAAGCGCGTTAATGTTACTGGGCGGTTAACCCATTAGAATCCGACGAAAATTTTCTTAAAACATTTTGGGGATAGCTGGAGGCATGGATCATGAGGCCGAACAGGTGTTCGACCGCGGATCAGTGCTCTGCCGGAAACTAGATCACCGCGGCGACGCTGCGCAGGATCGGCTGCAGCCGCACGAGGCCGATATCCTCGCGCTCGAAGCGGCTGCCGACCTTGGTGAGCTTGGCAAGCACCTGCTCGCCCTCCTCCGGCCCGATCGGTGCGATGACGATGCCGCCGCTCGACAATTGGTCGAGCAGGAAGCGCGGCAGGCTGTCGAAAGCCGCCCAGGCGACGATGCGGTCGAACGGCCCTTCGGCCGGCAAGCCGCCGGAGCCGTCCGTCTGGCGTACGATGACGTTGCCGATGCCGAGCGCCTCGAAACGCTGCCTGGCCTGCTCGACAAGCGTCTTGTAGCGATCGACGGTGACGATCCGCGCCGCCAGCCGCGACATCACCGCCGCCGTATAGCCGGAGCCGGTGCCGATCTCGAGCACGCGGTTTCCCGCTTCGATGGCAAGAGCCGCGATCACTGCCGCCTGCATGTCGGCGCCTTCGATCGCCTCGCCGCACTCGATCGGCAGCATGCGGTCGGACCAGGCGATCTGATGGAAATGGGGCGCCAGGAAACCGCGCCGTGGCGTCGCCTCGAAAGCCGCGATCAGCGCCTTCGGCACGGTTCCCCTGCCGCGCAGGCGCAACAGGAAAGCGGCAAATCCTTCGCGGTCATCGATTGGCAGGTTCATGCAAGCGCCTTGCTCAGCTGGTCACGGATCTCATGCGCGGTGAGGTCGAGCTGCAACGGCGTCACCGACACCAGGCGGTTGCGCAGCGCGTAGAGGTCGGTGCCGTGCTTGCCCTCAACCGGCTCGCGGCCGAAGCGCAGCCAGTAGTAAGGCAGGCCGCGCCCGTCACGGCGCTCGTCGACCCACAGGCTGTGCACGAGCTTTCCTTGCGTGGTGACCACTGTGCCGGCAACCTCTTCGGGCAGGCAGTTGGGAAAATTGACGTTGAGCAGCACGCCGTCCGGCAGCGGCGTCGCGACGAGCTTCTTCAGCAGTGCCGGCGCCAGCGCCTCGGTGGTCTCGTAAGGCACGACGCGATCCTCGCCGACATAGGAGTAACCCTGGCTGAGCGCGATCGAGCGGATACCGAGCAGCGCGCCTTCCATGGCGCCGGCGACGGTTCCCGAATAAGTCACGTCGTCGGCGATGTTGGCGCCCGAATTGATGCCGGACAGGATCAGGTCCGGCGCACCGGGCAGGATCTTCTTGACCCCCATGATGACGCAATCGGTCGGTGTGCCGCGCACGGCGAAGTGCTTTTCGCCGATCTTGCGCAGCCGCAGCGGCTCCGAGATCGACAGCGAATGGGCATAGCCGGACTGGTCCTGCTCCGGCGCCACCACCCAGACATCGTCGGACAGTGTGCGCGCGACGCGTTCAAGCGACGCCAGGCCCTCGGCATGAATGCCGTCGTCATTGGTCAGAAGAATGCGCATTACTTCGCTTCGATCTTTGCCAGACCGCCCATGTAAGGCCGCAGCACTTCAGGAATGGTTACGCTGCCATCTTCATTCTGGTAGTTTTCGATGACGGCAATGAGAGCGCGGCCGACAGCGGTGCCCGAACCGTTGAGCGTATGGACGAAACGGTTGCCCTTGCCATCCTTGTCCTTGTAGCGGGCGTCCATGCGCCGCGCCTGGAAATCGCCGCAGACCGAGCAGGACGAGATTTCGCGATAGGCATTCTGGCCGGGCAGCCAAACCTCGATGTCATAGGTCTTGCGCGCACCAAAGCCCATGTCGCCGGTGCATAGCACCATGGTGCGGAACGGCAATTCCAGCCGCTTCAGCACTTCCTCGGCGCATTGCGTCATCCGCTCATGCTCGGCGAGTGAGGATTCCTGGTCGGTGACCGACACCAGTTCGACCTTGTAGAACTGGTGCTGGCGCAGCATGCCGCGCGTGTCGCGCCCGGCCGAGCCCGCCTCGGAGCGGAAGCACGGCGTCAGTGCGGTATAGCGCAGCGGCAGCTTTTCATGCGCGGTGATTTCCTCGCGCACAAGGTTGGTGAGCGGCACTTCGGCGGTCGGGATCAGGCCAAGCCTGCCCTCCCCGTGCTTCACAAAGAACAGGTCCTCCTCGAATTTCGGCAACTGGTTGGTGCCGAAAAGCACCTCGTCGCGCACCATTAGCGGCGGGATCACTTCCTCATAGCCATGCTCGGTCGTGTGCAGGTCGAGCATGAACTGGCCAATGGCGCGTTCCATCCGCGCCAGGCCGCTCTTCAGCACGGTGAAGCGCGAGCCCGACAGCTTTGCCGCCCGCTCGAAATCCATCATGCCGAGCGCTTCGCCGATCTCGAAATGCTCCTTCACCCAGTTCGGCCGCGTCGGCAGCTTGCCGACAATGTGCTTGACCACATTGTCATGCTCGTCCTTGCCGACAGGCACGTCTTCGAGCGGCACATTGGGCAGCACCGCCAACGCGTCGTTCAGCGCCTTGTCGAGCTCGCGCTCGCGCGCCTCGCCATTCTGGATGAAAGTCTTGATCTCGCCGACTTCGGCCTTCAGCTTCTCGGCAAGGGCGGCATCGCCCGAACGCATGGCGTTGCCGATCTCTTTCGAGGCGGCGTTGCGGCGCTCCTGCTTGGTCTGCAACTCGGTGACGTGCTCGCGCCGCGCCTCGTCTTTGGCGATCAGCCCGTCGACGGTGGACTGCGCCTCAGCCGCCGACCACGAGCGCTTCACCAGCGCCTCGACAAGGGCCTTCGGGTTGTCGCGAATCCATTTAATGTCAAGCATGGTTTATCCGTCCTCAGCTATGCGAGAGGGCGTAAACCGCATCCTTGATTGATGCAAGATAGACCGGGCAGCGACTGTCTCTTTCCGACGCTGCCTGTTGTTTTACGAAGCAGCCGGCGCTGGAGGCTCGTCCGGCGTTTTGTCCGCCACGGTTTCCCCGGCCTCTTGCTTCTCGCGTGCCAGCCGCTGCTTTTCCTGGTCCCGCTCAATCCAACGCGCGGCCCAGATCGAGACCTCGTAGAGAAGGATGGTCGGAATGGCCAGGCCGATCTGGCTCATCGGATCAGGCGGCGTCAGCACGGCCGCAACGATGAAGGCGATGACGATCGCCCATTTGCGTTTTTCCGCCAGCGCCTTGGACGACAGCATGCCGACACGCGTCATCAGGCTGGTCACCACCGGCAGCTGGAACACCAGGCCGAAGGAGAAGATCAGCGTCATGATCAGGCTGAGATATTCCGACACTTTCGGCAGCAGCGAAATCTGCACCTGGTCGTCCGTCCCGACCTGCTGCATGGCGAGGAAAAACCACATAACCATCGGCGTGAAGAAGAAATAGACCAGCGAGGCGCCCATCAGGAACAGGATGGGCGACGCGATCAGGAACGGCAGAAAGGCGTTGCGCTCGTTCTTGTAGAGGCCGGGCGCGATGAATTTGTAGATCTGCGTGGCGATCAGCGGAAAGGCGATGACCATGCCGCCGAACATGGCGAGCTTGACCTGGGTGAAGAAGAATTCCTGCGGCGCGGTGTAGATCAACTCGACCTTGTGCGGGTCGAGACCTGCCCATTTCGTCGCCCATTTGAACGGAACGACCAGAAGGTTGAACAGCTTCTTGGCGAAGAAGAAGCACACCAGGAAAGCGACGAAGAAGCCACCCAGCGACCAGATCAGCCGCCTGCGCAGCTCGATAAGGTGCTCCATCAGTGGCGCTGACGACTTTTCGATCTCGTCCTTTTCCTTGTCCGAAACGCTCACTTGGCGGCTCCCGCCGTCTTCTTGGTCGCCGGCTTTCTCACCGCGGCAGGCTTCGGTTCGGCTTTCGCCCCGGTCTTTGCGGCAGTTGCCTTGGTAGCAGCCGCCTTGGCGGCGGCGGACTTCGTCGAGGCGGTGGCTTCAGGCTTTGCCGCCGTCGCGGCCTTTGTCGACGTTTTAGGTGCGGGTGCGGCTTTTGCCGTCACCACCTTCGCGGAAGTCGCGGCCCTGGACGGCGCTTTCGCCGCCGGCGCCGTCTTGACGGCTTTCTTGGCCGCGGATGCCTTCGGCGCCACGGCGGGTTCCGTGGGTGTCGCCACCACCGATTCATCGGTCATCGCCGGGAAAATCGGCGTTGGCGGCGCGGCCTCTGGCCCGCTGACGCCAGGCATTTCCGTCGCGCCATTCTTCAGTGGCTCGGCCGCCTGTGGGGTCGAAGCAGCGGGTGCCGAGGGATCGGCCGCCGGCTTCGGCTTCATCGCCGCGTCGACACCGGCGCGCACATCGGCGGCCGCCTGCTCGAACGGATTGAGCTGCTTCTTGATTTCGGCAACGGGGCTGAGGCCCCTGAGCTCGTCGACCGATTTCTTGACGTCGTCGAGCTCGGCTTCCTTCAGCGCTTCGTTGAACTGTTTCTGGAAGTCGGCGGCCATGGCACGCAGCTTCGCCGTGGTGCGCCCGAAGGTGCGCAGCATATTGGGCAAATCCTTGGGCCCGACGACCACGATCATGACGATCGCAATCACCAGCATTTCGGTCCAGCCGACTTCAAACATGGCACTCTGTTCCGACTAGAACTTTTTGGCTCAGCTCTTGCTGGCTTTTTCCTTCACGGCCGAAACGGTCTCGTCGGCACGGTGTTCGACGGTGCGCTTGTCGTCGGCGACGTCATCGTCCGCCATGCCCTTCTTGAAGCTCTTGATGCCTTTGGCCATGTCGCCCATCAGTTCCGGAATCTTGCCGCGGCCGAACACCAGCAGCACGATCACCAGCACGATCATCCAGTGCCAAATCGAAAATGAACCCATAGCAAATCTCTCTCGAATGTTTTCCCTGGCGATGATCTATGCGTTTTCGCGTTGGGATTCAAACACAACAGCGACAGAGTTTATGAAAGGCTGGCGGATGTCACGCATTTTCGGCAAGCCGGCCCGCTACCAAACGGCGCATGTAAAGGCGTAAAGCCGCTTTTGATAGACGCCCGCGGTCAATCTTCCGTGACGCGCGGCGTCAAAAGGCCGAGTTCCTCGAGATCGATATCGGTCAGCGGATCCTCGTCCTCGGTCAGCACGTCGGGGTCGGCCGGCGGCTGCGGGATCGAAAAATTCGACGGCATGCGGCCCGAAAGCAGGCCGGCCCCCTTCAGTTCCTCCATGCCGGGGAGATCACGGATTTCCTCGAGCGCGAAATGGTCGAGGAAGGTTTCGGTGGTGCCGTAGGTAACGGGACGGCCGGGCGTTTTGCGGCGGCCGCGCATGCGCACCCATTCGGTCTCGAGCAGCGTGTCCAGTGTGCCCTTCGACGTCTCGACACCGCGGATATCCTCGATCTCGGCGCGCGTCACCGGCTGGTGATAGGCGATAATCGCCAGCACTTCGAGCGCCGCGCGCGACAGCTTGCGCTGCTGCACCGTGTCGCGGCTCATCAGGAAGGCGAGGTCGCCGGCGGTGCGGAAAGCCCAGGCGTCGCCGACCCGCACCAGATTGACGCCGCGCCGGGCGTAGACCTGCTGCAACTCGGCCATTGCCAGGGCGATGTTGATGCCGTCGGGAAGGCGTGCGGCAAGCTGCTTTTCGCTGACGGGTTCAGCACTGGCGAAGACAATCGCCTCGGCCATCCGCACGGCCTCCGCCATATGCAGGCGCTCTGCCGGGTTCTGTGCCGGATTCTGGACGGACGCCTGGTCGAGTTCGCCCTCTTCCGGCCCGTCATCCACCTTGAAGGGAATGACCGAAGCGTTGGCGCGTTCGCTCATGATGCCACCTCGACTGCCTTGATTGCCGGTGCGCGGCCGCGCAGATAGATCGGCGCGAACGTCTGATCCTGGCGCACATCCATCGTGCCGTCGCGCACCAGTTCCAATGTTGCCGCAAAGGAACTGGCGATCGCCGTGCGCCTTTCCTCGGGACTGGTCATGTACACGATCAGGAAACTTTCCAACGTCGTCCAGTCGCTCACAGCCCCGACCAGGCGGGTCAGGATGTCGCGCGCATCCTTGAGCGACCAGACACCACGCCTGGCGATGGTCACATTGTTGATCGCCTGCTTCTGCCGCTGCTGGGCATAGGCGGTCAAGAGATCGTAGAGCGACGCGGAATAGGCGTTACGCTTCTCGATGATGACCATTTCCGGCATGCCGCGCGCGAACACGTCGCGGCCGAGCCGGTTGCGGTTGACCAGACGCGCCGCTGCGTCGCGCATGGCTTCCAGCCGCTTCAGCCGGAATTGCAGCACCGCCGCCAGTTCCTCGCCGCTTTCGCCCTCTTCGCCCGGCTGCTTCGGGATCAACAGCTTCGACTTGAGGAAGGCCAGCCACGCCGCCATCACCAAATAGTCGGCTGCGAGTTCGAGCCGCAGCGTCCTCGCGGTCTCGACAAAGGTCAGATACTGCTCGACCAGCGCCAGGATCGAGATGCGCGCCAGATCGACCTTCTGGGTGCGGGCAAGATGCAAGAGAAGATCGAGCGGACCTTCGAAGCCGGCCACGTCGACGACCAGCGAGGGGTCGCCGGTGACGCGTGAATCGTCATTCTCGGCCCACAGGCGGTCCATCGGTGCAGCCTTCGCGGCCTTGCTTTCCAATGTTTCCGCCACAGCCCTGTCACTTCCTCTTCGTTAGGCCACCGCATCGAAATAGGTGGCAAATTCCGCGCGTATCTCGGTCTCCTCGACCGCATCGAGCTTCTTTATATAGGTCAGGGCCCGCCTTGCACGCTCCAGCGACTTGCCCTCAAGCCCCGTGGTGCGCGACGCAATGCCCGCCATCTCCTCGAAAACGCCGTTGCAGTGAAGGACCAGATCGCAGCCCGCCGCAAGGATCGAGGCCGCCTTTGTCGGGAAATCCCCAGAAAGTGCCTTCATCGAGGTATCGTCGCTCATCAACAGCCCGTCAAAACCGATGTCGCGGCGGATGATCTCGTCGATGACCTTGCCGGATGTCGTCGCCGGGTTCTTCGGGTCGATGGCGCTATAGACGACATGCGCCGTCATTGCCATCGGCAGGTCGTTAAGCTCCCGGAACGGGGCAAAGTCATGCCGCTGCAGATCGCTGAGCGAGGCGTCGACTGTTGGCAGTTCGAAATGCGTGTCGGCGAAGGCCCTGCCATGACCGGGAATATGCTTCATCACGGGCAGCACGCCGCCCGACATCAGGCCTTCGGCGGCGGCGCGGCCGAGTTCGATGACCGCGCGCGGCTCCTTGCCATAGGCGCGCGCGCCGATGACATCGCTGGCACCTTCGATCGGCACGTCGAGCACCGGCAGGCAATCCGCCGTGATGCCGTAGCGCAGCAGGTCGAAGGCATGCAGGCGCGCCATCAGCCAGGCTGCACGGGCGCCGGCGTCGTGATCGTCGCGCCACAGCGCGCCAAGCGCGCCGCCGGCCGGATAGTTCGGCGCCAGCGGCGGCCGCAGGCGCTGCACCCTGCCGCCTTCCTGGTCGATGAACACCAGCGCGTCGGGGCGTCCGATGCAATCGCGCATCTCGGCAACCAGATCGCGGATCTGCTCGGTCTCGCTGATGTTGCGGGCAAACAAGATGAAGGCCCACGGGCATTCATTGCGATAGAAATTGATTTCTTCGCGGGTGAGCGATTTCCCGGCACAGCCGAGGATCATGGACTTTGATTCGGTCATATCAGGAGTCTAGGGCTTCGCGCGGCTAAAGGGAATCGTCTGGGGTTACATGCGGTCCAACGCCTGAAATGCTTCCACATGAAAAACGCTGGGCACATGAAAAAGCCGGCGCGGCCTGGGGCCCGCGCCGGCTTTGATTGGTTGAACGTCGTCTAACGCGACACGAAGCAATTGCCGCCGGCAGCCTTGTAGCTGGTGCACAGATTGATCGCATCGTTGCGCGACTGGGCCGTAACGCGGACGCGGTAGAATGTGCCCTTGCCGGCAATCTCGGCCTTGACGATGTTGGCGGTGCGGCCGGCAAGCACGCTGCCGTAGCGGCGTTGCAGATCCTGGTAGGTCGACTGGGCGCTTTCCACCGTCGGCTGCGAAGCAACCTGCATCGACCACGAACCGCCACCGGTCGCCGTCGTTGCCGGATCGATGGACGCGACCTGATCGGGCTTGACCTCGCCGACGACGTCGACCGGCTGGTCGGACGGACGCTGCGGCGCGATCGCAACCTTGGCCGGCGTGTTGGCCGACTGCGCCTTGGCCTCAGCCTTGGCCGCCGGTTTGGCTGCCGGCTTGAGGGCCGGCTCGTCATCCGACTGGGCGGCGGCGGGCGCCACGGTGCCGGTCTGGTCGGCATCGGCCGACGGCGCGACATGCTGCGGCGCCGGATCGGTCGGCTCGGCGGCCGCCACCTGGGGTGCGGCCGGTGCCGGATCCTCGCGCGGCACCAGCGAGCCGTCCGATTTGACCACCATGGTCCTCACCTTGCGCGGCGCAACGGCCACGACATCGGTATTGGTGCCCTTGTCGGCATCCTGGAGCACCTGCGCGATGCGATCCTCGGACTTGGGCGCGGGCGCCGCCGCGTTGGCGGTCGGTGCGGCATTGTCAGCGGGCGCCGCACTGGCGTTCGGCGTGGCATTGCCGTCATCTGCGCCGCCGACGGCAGCACCTTGGTCAGCAGAAAGATCAACGGCACGGGCCGGATCCTTCGCCTGCACATCCACAGGGACTTCGGTGTTGGTGACAAGCTTCTGCTGCACCGGCTCGGCGGGCTTCGCGCCCTTGACCACGGCGTCGTAGACCTTGTTGTCCTGGTTCGGCACCACGGTGCCGCCCGGGTTTTCCGGCTTGACCTTGATCGGCGAATTGTCGGCCTTGACGATGACAGGGGCTTCGCTGCCGCCCTTGCCGCCGAAAGTCAGGGCAAAGGCACCAAGGCCGCCCGCGATCGCAACGGCACCGACGATGGCGGCAATGAACAGGCCGCGCCGGCCCGATGGCCTGGCCGCTTGCCGCTCGCCGAGACCCGGAACGGACATCGCCTCGTCCAGTTCGGGATCATAGTCGAGTTCATCGACGGTGAAATCGTCGGCCTGCGAGACCGGCTGGCTGCCGGGCAAATTGTCGAGATCGAAGCCGTCGGCGGCGTCGGCATAGCCTGTGTTCGCCGCTGTGCGCGCCGGCATTTCCGCCGGCCGCGCCGCATAGGTCCGTGCTTCCGGCTGGAAGGCCGGCTTGGGCGCTTCATATGCCGGTGCCTGATAGCCCGAAGTGAATCCGGCATTGTAGGATTCGTCGGCATAGGCAGCGCTGCTTGCGGGAGCGGCTGGAGCCGGCGCAACCTCCACCGAATTCATTTCCGTCAGAAGGCTGGCGAATTCGGCATCGAGATCGTCATAGCCAGCGGTGGCCGGCTCGTCTTCCTCGAAATGCAGTTCCGGAATGTCGAGATCGTCCGCCAGCGCCACGACGCGCTCCGGCACATCGACCGTTTCAACATCGGGCATCTCTTCATAGCGCGGGGACTGTCGCGGCGGCGGCGCGGATGCAGGGGCTGCATAGGGAGCAGCCGCAACCGGCTCGGGCGCATGGTAGGGTGGCACAACTGCCACTGCCGGGGTCATTTCCGGCGCAGCGGTCCTGGCCGCCATCGAAGCGGCCGGCTGCGCGGCAAATGCCGGCTGCTGGGGAACCGGTGTCACGCGGCTCCACGAACGGGTCGGCTCCGTCGGCGCGGAGCGTTCGGCCAGCCAATCGAGGGAATCGGCCTGATCTTGCCGCGAAGCTGCCTCGTCGCGCGGATCGAGGCTCCTGGCCAGGGCCGCGTCGAACGCATCATCGTCGAAATCGACATCGAGATGATCGGCGGCATCCGAACCAGGATCCTGGCCCTGAAGTTCGTCCAGCAGCAGATTGTCGAGATCGGCATCGTGAGCGGCATTGGAGGCATGCAGATCCTCGGGCGCTTGTTCGTCGAGATCCCAGTCGAGATCGGCGACAAGATCGGCCGGTTCCTCGAGGGCTTTTGCAGGCGCGACAGCATATGGAGTAGCATACGACTGGGGAGCAGCAGCCGGCTGAGCCACGACGGGCTGAACGACGGCGGGCTGAGCCACAGCAGGCTCCTTGGCCGACGGCGCCGTGCGCGCCGTCATGGCGCCCAGAAGCGCATTCAGCTCGTCTTCGAGGCTTCGTTCGTCCGCCACGGGGGCCGGCGCCGGCTCGGCCATGATGGCTGCCGGAGTTGCCGGCACTATCGGCTGGACCGGGGCAGCCGCAACCTCGGCGACCGGCTCTTCGGCAGGCTCGGCGAACGCGTCGTCCAGGTTCAGATCGAAATCATCTTCCGAAGCGGCTTCGGAGCTCGAGAACTCTTCCCTTGTGTCCTCAGCATCGGCGACCGCATCGTCCGCTTGCGCCGCATCGACGGCCACCGGCTCGTCCGCATGAACGTCGAAATCCATATCGACATCCGCCATGGCGGCCTCGAAGCGACCGTCGAAATCCTCGTCGGAAATCGCCTCAGCCTCGTTCGCGGCGGCCAGCACCGGCTCCGGATCGTCGACCGTGGCCGCAGCCAAAGGGCGCTGATCAGCCGAATGGCCGTCCAGCATCAGTTCGTCTTCGAGCGAAAGCGCGACCGCATCATCGAATTCATGCTCAGGGGCCGGCTCGACAGCCACCGGCACTTCGGCAACGGCGTGCTGAGGCTCGACGGCCTCGTCCTCGATCTCGACGGCATGGTCCTCGATGTGGAAATCCTGATCGAGCGACGCGGCAAGCTCGTCATCAATCCGCAGATCGTCTTCGAAGGGCGAAACGTCTTCGAGCGAACTGGCGACGGCATTGTCGAAATCGGCGTCGAAGGCCGGTTCGACGGATGGGGCGGCTTCGGCCGCGCCGAGATCGGCATGGCTGGCGACGACCGCCTGGTCATCGGCACCGGTGAAGTCCAGATGGAAATCGTCGTCGAGCGACAGCGCAAGATCGTCGTCAGCCGCATGCACGGCCGCCGTTTCGAATGCCGGCTCATGAGCCTCGACAACTGGAGCGGCAACGCCAGCGTCGAAGTCGCCCATCAGTTCCTTTTCGAGGTCGATATCGAAATCGTCCTCTTGCACGGACTGACTGGCGGCAGCGACCTGCGGTTCGACCCGCGCCTGCTGCTTGACCGGCTGGCGTGGGTCGAATCCCATGATCCTGGTCAGTTCCGCGAACGGATCATCGTCAGCGATGTCGTTGTTGTCGGCTACTCTCAGCTGGGTTCTGTCTGCCATTATTGTTCCCGAACTCGCACTCATTCGGACGCCATGGACGTCGCGCAGGGTTGGCCCTTACCAGCGCAATGTGGGCAAAAGGTGACAGGTTTTTTAGTCAAACCTAACGCATTTCGGTGGGCGCGGCGGCCCCGATCAGCGTCAGGCCGGACGTTAGAACGTCCGAAACAGCCTGCACCAGCCCTAGTCTGGCATGCGTCAATTGTCGGTCGTTAACCTTAACAAAACGTAAGTCCGGATTATCCGTGCCCCGGTTCCAGTGTCCGTGGAAACTGGAAGCCAGATCATAGAGATAAAATGCCAGCCTATGCGGCTCCAGCGCAAGAGCGGCGGATTCGATCAGGCGCGGATATTCGGCGAGCTTGCGGATCAGGCCGATCTCGCCCTGGTCGGTGAGCGAAGCCGCCGCGGCAGCCAGGCTTTTGCGATCGAAATTCGCCTCGCCCAATTGCTCGCTTGCCTGCCGGAACACCGAATGGCAGCGCGCCGAAGCGTACTGCACATAGAACACCGGATTGTCCTTGGACTGCTCGGTGACCTTGGCGAAATCGAAGTCGAGCGGCGCGTCATTCTTGCGGAACAGCATCATGAAGCGCACCGCGTCGCGGCCCACCTCTTCAATGACTTCCCGCGCCGTGACGAAATTCCCAGCCCTTTTTCCCATTCGGACCGGCTCACCCTCGCGAAACAATTTGACCAGATTGCACAGCAGGACAGTGAGCTTCACCTCGTTGCCGGCGATTGCTCGCGCCAGCGCTTCCAGACGCTTCACATAGCCGCCATGGTCGGCGCCGAGCACATAGATCAGGTCGACGAAGCCGCGATCGACCTTGTCCTTCAAATACGCCACGTCGGCGGCGAAATAGGTGAACGACCCGTCCGACTTGACCAGCGCCCGGTCCATGTCGTCGCCGACCGCCGTCGAGCGGAACAGCGTCTGCTCGCGGTCTTCCCAGTCGTCCGGCTTCTCGCCCTTGGGCGGCGGCAGCTTGCCTTTGTAGATGTGACCCTTCAGCGTCAAGTCGTTGATCGCCAAACGGATCTTCCTGGCATTGTCTGCATGTAGCGTGCGCTCCGAGAAGAACACGTCGTGATGCACGTTGAGCAGCGCCAGATCATCGCGGATCATCGCCATCATTGCGTCGATTGCACGGTCCTTGACGATGGCCAGCGCCTCATCGTCCGGCATCTGGAGCAGGCTGCGTCCGAACTCTTTCGCCAGCGCCTGACCGAGAGGAACCAGATAATCGCCAGGATAAAGGCCGGTCGGAATCTCGCCGATCTCGTCGCCGAGCGCCTCCCGATACCGCAGTATGACCGAGCGGCCGAGCACGTCGATCTGACCGCCGGCATCGTTGATGACATATTCCTTGGTCACGTCGTAGCCGGCAAACGCCATCAGATTGGCGAGCGCATCACCGACAACCGCACCCCGGCAATGGCCGACATGCATCGGGCCGGTCGGGTTGGCCGAGACATATTCGACATTGGTCTTCCGGCCGGCACCGACCTTCGAGCGGCCGTAATTGCGACCCTCGCCCAGAAGCGCCGACAGATGCGCCTGCCAGAAACCGTCCTTGAGCCGGAGATTGACGAAGCCGGGGCCGGCAACCTCTGCGGCGGCGACATCCTTGTCATCGCGCAGCGCCAGTGCCAGCTTCTCGGCCAGCGCACGCGGATTCTGGCCGGTGGGCTTGGCCAGCACCATCGCCGCATTGGTCGCGAGGTCGCCATGGCTGGCGTCGCGCGGCGGTTCGACGGCAATGCGCGACAGGTCCGGCGAAACGCCGTCCTTGTCTTTCAGATCGAGCGCTTCGACAGCCTTTGTGACTCGCGCGGTGAAATCGGCGAAGATGTTCATGGGTATTGCTCTGGCGGCTTGATGGCGAATCCGGCTCGTTGGCCGGCAAAATCGCGCCCGCCCTAGCTCAAATCCGGAGTGCGGTCAAACAAACGCCTGTGTTCCTTAAGCGCGTAGGTGTCGGTCATCCCTGCCAGGAAATCGGCCACGCTGCGCGCCTTGATGCGATCGTCGGCCCGGTCCAGCCCCTCGCGCCAGCCATCCGGCATGGCGCGCGGATCGGCGAAATAGACGTCGAACAGGTCCCTGACGATCTGCTCGGCGCCGGCGCGCACCCGCATCACCTCCTCGTGCCGGTAGAGGTGCTTGTAGAGAAACGCCTTCAATTCCTTCTCCGCTGCGCCCATCTCGGCGGAAAAGGTCACCATCGTCTCCCCCGCCGCCCTCACCGCGTCGGCGCTCTGCGGCCCGACACGCTCCAGATTGGCGGTCGCAGATACGATGACATCCTCGACCATGGCGGTGATCTGCCGCCGCATCAGTTCGTGGCCGGTGCGCACGTCATCCAGCCCGGGATAGCGTTGGCGCACACCGTCCAGGATCTTCCCCGGCAGCGAAACCGCCTCAAGCATGTCGAGCGTCAGCAGCCCTGACCGCAGCCCGTCGTCAATGTCATGCGTGTTGTAGGCGATGTCGTCGGCGATCGCGGCGCACTGCGCCTCGATGCCGGCGAACCGGTCGAGTTCGAGATCCTGCAGCTCCGAATAATCGCGGATCGCCTGCGGCACCGGCCCTTTCAGGCCCTTGCCGCTGGCGTCGGTCAGCGGGCCATTGTGCTTGACCAGGCCTTCCAGCGTCTCCCAGGTCAGGTTCAGTCCGTCGAATTCGGCGTAGCGCGCCTCCAACCGCGTCACGATGCGCAGTGACTGCGCGTTGTGATCGAAACCGCCCCAGGCCGCCATCTTGTCGTTCAGCGCGTCCTCGCCGGTGTGGCCGAAGGGCGTGTGGCCGAAATCATGCACCAGCGCCACCGCTTCGGCGAGATCCTCGTCGCCGCGCAGCGCCCGCGCCAGCGCACGCGCGATCTGCGCCACTTCGATCGAATGGGTCAGCCTCGTGCGATAATGGTCGCCTTCATGGGCAATGAAGACTTGCGTCTTGTGTTTGAGCCGCCGGAACGCCGTCGAGTGGATGATGCGGTCGCGATCGCGCTGGAACGGCGTGCGGGTCGGGCTCTCGACCTCGTCGAATAGCCGGCCGCGCGAGCGCGCCGGATCCGTGGCATAGGCCGCGCGCGGCCGATAGCCGAATCCGATGTCGCCCAACTCATTGGTCATGGCTGATGCTGCCGCAGTTGACTTGATCTAGTTGACTTGGCCCCTCGCGCTTCATACCTATCATGTAAAACCGAAAGCAAGGTGACGCCCATGGGCGCTGATGCCAAGACCGCCATGAAAGTGGACATGACCGAAGCCGCCGCCAGGCGTATCGCCAAGATTGTCTCTGGCGAGGCCGGCAAGACGGCGCTGCGCGTTTCCGTCGAAGGCGGCGGCTGCTCCGGCTTTTCTTACAAGTTCGACCTGGTCGACACGCGCAACGACGACGACGTCGCCATCGAGAAGGATGGCGCAACCGTACTGATCGACGATTTGTCGCTGGTCTATATGGGCGGCTCGGTGATCGATTTCGTCGACGATCTGATGGGCCAGTCCTTCCAGATCCGGAACCCGAATGCGGTCGCCTCCTGCGGCTGCGGCACCAGTTTCTCCATCTAGCGGCATGCCTGCCATCGGCGCGGTCCGTCAGGTCGCGCTGTCGGCCGGACGCGATCTTGATTCGACGCTGGCCTTCTGGCGCGACGTGCTCGGCATGGGCGTTCACGCCCGCTACGATCCTCCCGGCATTGCCTTCATCGTGGCCGGCGGTGTGCGCCTGCTGTTCACCGACGGCGTTCCGGCAGGCATAGTCTATCTCGACATTGCCGGCCTCGAAGCCTTCCACGCTGAGGCGAAAGCCGCGGGCGTCCCTTTCACCGCGCCGCCGACGCTTGTCCATCGTGACACCGAAGGCACCTTCGGACCGCCGGGGGAAAGCGAGTGGATGGCCTTCCTAAAGGACCCGGCAGGCAATACGATCGGCCTCGTCGAACGCCACCCGCCGCAGGAAGAATAAGACCGTCATGAAAATCGTCACCTGGAACATCAACGGCGTTCGCGCCCGCATCGGCAACCTCACCCATTGGCTGACCGAGAGCGCGCCCGACATCGTCTGCCTGCAGGAGATCAAGACGGTCGACGAGCAGTTCCCGCGCGCCGAGATCGAGGCGCTTGGCTACAATGTCGAAACCCATGGCCAGAAGGGTTTTAATGGCGTGGCGCTGCTGTCGAAGCTGCGTTTCGACGAAGTCAATCGTGGTCTCCCGGGCGACGACACCGACGAGCAGGCGCGTTTCATCGAAGGCGTGTTTTCGACCGACAAGGGCGCGCTGCGCGTCGCCTCGCTCTATCTGCCGAACGGCAATCCGATCGATGACGACAAGAAATTCCCCTATAAACTGTCCTGGATGGCGCGACTGGAGCGCTGGGCCGAGGAGCGGCTGAGGCTGGAAGAGGCACTGGTGCTGGCCGGCGACTACAACGTCATTCCCGAGCCGATCGACGCGCGCTTTCCGGAGAACTGGCTGGGCGACGCGCTGTTCCAGCCGCAGACGCGGCAGGCCTTCCGGCGACTGCTCAATCTCGGCTTCACCGAAGCGGTGCGCGCGGTCACCGATGCGCCCGACACCTACACCTTCTGGGACTATCAGGCCGGCGCCTGGCAGAAGAACAACGGCATCCGCATCGACCATCTGCTGCTGTCGCCGGAAGCCGCCAACCGGTTCTCTTCGGCCTCGATCGAAAAGCATGTGCGCGCCTGGGAAAAGCCATCCGATCACGTGCCGGTGGCGATCGACCTCGCGCTGCAGCCGGCCTGACGGAGAGACCCCTGCGGCCCACGGCCGGGCACGCCGATGCTGGACCTCATATCGCCACATTCAGGCGCATGATGGGAGATCATCATGGCGGCCGGGGTTCCCATGACCATTCGATTTGTTGTTTGTCCGATTGGCGTGGCATTTGCCACGGCCGCCATGTTGCCGGCCTTCGCCGCCCCGGAATGTCTTGCCAATGGAAAATCCTATCCGGTCGGCCAGGTCGCCTGCCTGACGGTTGCCGACCAGAGCCATCTGGCGCGCTGCGAGATGGTGCTCAACAACACATCCTGGACGAAGGTCGGCGACAGCTGCCCCGAAAACACGATGGCGCCGCATCTCCACGTCACCCCGATCTCGACGCCCGCGCCGAGCATGGTGCCGACAGAGCCGACCGAGAACTGATTTTCCGCACCTTCGCCCCGGACGGGGACAATTTGAAAAGCCGGCGCTGCCCCTCATTGCCCTGCCGGGCATTTCTCCCCGTAGGAGAAAGAAGCTGGCCGCAGTGCCGCGCCATCTCTTCAGCGTCGGCGATTGGCGAAACCAGCGACGAGAGCGTCCTTCGCCCCGTTTACGGGATGGCGGCAGCCAGATGAGGGGCGGCGCAGGGCTTCGAGTTTGAGTTCACCCGCTTAAACTCGCGGCTTACCGGGCAAGCAGTTATGCGCCCTACTGGTCCGTGTTGGCGGTGCCCTTGGTCAAGATGTCGTCGGCCAGTGAAATCGCCGTGCGCCGGTCGGCTTCGCCGGCGGCGGCGAAGGCCTCTTCCTGCATGCCGCGGATCCAGGGTTGGTCGGCCGGGGACGCGCGCTCGAGTGCCGCGGTCATCATCGCCAGGCCGCGAACGATCTTGCCGCTCTGGAACAAGAGATGGCCAAGCGTCGCCTGCGCGCCGGCATGGCCCTTCTCGGCGGCGAGTTGGAACCAGCGCCCGGCCTGCTTGACGCTGGCCTTTACGCCGCCCTCGCCCTTCAGGAACATCTGCCCCATCTCGAACTGGGCGTTCGGGTTGCGGTAGTTGGCGGCGGCGCGCATGTAGTATTCCTGCGCCGCCACCTCGTTCTCGGTGACCGGGCTGCCGGGAATGCCCGTGCGCAGATAATCGCCAAGCGCCACCAGCGCGTCGGAGACGTAGCTTTCCTCGGGCGAACCGGGCTCGACATCCTGGTCGACGATCTCTGAGAAGAACTTGAATGCCTCATAGTCGTCGCGCGCCACGCCGTCGCCCTCGGCATACATGCGGGCAAGCTTCCAGGTGGCGCCGATCTGGCCGTTTTCGGCGGCATATTTATAGGCTTCGGCGGCCTGTTCCTTGTGGCCGTTCTTGTAAGCGGAGAAGCCGAACTGGAACACCGCCCAGGGGCTCGACTGCGGCTTCACGCCAGTCTTGTCGTCGAACACCTTGTCGTCGAAGGCCAAAGCCTGGCCCACGGCGCCAAAGATCGCGACAGCGACCAGTGCCGGAAGGACAGATGACCTCAACAACTCTGGTGTTGACTTCAACAACTCAGATATCCGCATAGCAGTGTGTTTCTTTCGCACCGCCCGGATGGGTGACCGCGCCGTCGCGGGCAGACCCGACCGTCTGTGCGTATTTCCAAATCGCGCCCGACTGATAGTCGGTCGTGCGCGCCTTCCAAGTCTTGGCCCGCGCCGCCAGTTCGGCCTCGGACAGCGCCACGTCGATCGTGCCATTCACCGCATCGATCGAGATCACGTCGCCATCCCGGATGAGACCGATCGGGCCGCCAACCGCCGCTTCCGGCCCGACATGACCGATGCAGAAGCCACGCGTCGCGCCCGAGAAGCGGCCGTCGGTGATCAGCGCCACCTTGCCGCCCATGCCCTGGCCGTAGAGTGCCGCCGTCGTCGACAGCATCTCGCGCATGCCCGGACCGCCACGCGGTCCTTCGTAGCGAATGACGAGGACCTCGCCTTCCCTGTAGTTGCGATGCGTCACCGCCTCGAAACATTCCTCTTCCGAATCGAAGCAGCGCGCCGGGCCGGAGAATTTCAACTCCGCCATGCCCGCGACCTTCACGATCGCGCCTTCGGGGGCAAGGTTTCCCTTCAACCCCACGACACCGCCGGTTTGGGTAATTGGTCTGTCGGCCGGGCGGACCACATCCTGATGCTCATTCCAGGCAACATGCTCCATGTTTTCGGCCAAAGTACGGCCAGTGACCGTCAGGCAATCGCCATGCAGATAGCCATGGTCGAGCAGTGTCTTCATCAACAGCGGAATGCCGCCGGCCTCGAACATGTCCTTGGCGACATATTTGCCGCCTGGCTTGAGGTCGGCGATGTAGGGCGTCTTCTCGAAGATCTTGGCGACGTCGAAGAGATCGAATTTGATGCCTGCCTCATGCGCGATCGCCGGCAGATGCAGGGCGGCATTGGTCGAGCCGCCGGTGGCGGAAACCACGGTCGCCGCGTTCTCCAGCGCCTTCAGCGTGACGATGTCGCGCGGCCGGACGTTTTTCGCGATCAGTTCCATGATCTTTTCGCCCGAGGCGAAATTGAAACGGTCGCGCATTTCGTAAGGCGCCGGCGCGCCGCAGGAATAGGGCAGCGCCAGACCGATCGCCTCGGCGACGGTGGCCATGGTGTTGGCGGTGAACTGCGCGCCGCAGGAGCCGGCCGACGGACAGGCCGCCTGCTCGATCTCGAGCAGTTCGGCGTCACCGATCGTGCCTACCGAATGCTGGCCGACCGCCTCGAACACATCCTGCACGGTGATCTGGCGGCCGCGATAGCTGCCGGGCAGGATCGAACCGCCATAGATGAAGATCGACGGCACGTTGAGCCGTACCATGGCCATCATCATGCCGGGCAGCGACTTGTCGCAGCCGGCAAGGCCGACCAGTGCATCGTAGCAGTGGCCGCGCATGGTGAGTTCGACCGAATCGGCGATGACCTCACGCGACACCAGCGACGACTTCATGCCCTGGTGGCCCATGGCGATGCCGTCGGTGACGGTGATGGTGCAGAACTCGCGCGGCGTGCCGTTGGCCGCCGCGACCCCCTTCTTGACCACCTGCGCCTGGCGCATCAGCGAGATGTTGCAGGGTGCCGCTTCATTCCAGCAGGAGGCGACGCCGACCAGCGGCTGCGCGATCTCGGCTGCCGACAGGCCCATGGCATAGAGATAGGAACGGTGCGGCGCGCGCGCCGGACCGACAGTCACGTGGCGGCTAGGGAGCTTAGCCTTTGAAATGACCTTGGCGTCCATTCTCATCCTTGCCGCGGGCGGTGCGGCCTGTCCCATCGCCGAGCCTTTTGGCGCGTGTCCCGAGACCATTTCGAGGTGCGCCGGGTTTATGGCGGGAAATGGGCAATTTCCTCAGGCGGATTTGTAGCGCAGGGGTTGTTCAGAAAGTGTTGCCAAAACGTCACAATCGCACGAGACGGCACCAGTGCGGCTTATATGCAACGCGGCTTGGATACTGGGGCACAAGTGAGGTCGACTCAAACAAAAAAGGCCGGGCATTGCCCGGCCTTTTATTATAATTTTCAGCAGCTTAGAACTTGATCTTGAGGCCGCCAGAAAGCGCTGTGACCAGATCGTTACCGAAGTCGTAGCTAGCATCAGTACCAGCCACGTACCCATTTTGATCGGTCAGCGTACCAGAGTGGCCGCTGGTCATCACGCCAATCGCGCCAGCCAGACGAAGTTCGATGTTGGGGCGAGGCGTGTAAGCGACGCCGCCGCCCAACGTCCAAGTGTCAGTCTGTGAGCCGTAGCCATGCGAGGTACCGCGATCCCAGGTAAGCTGACCGGCGGCGCTCCATTGATCGTTGAACTTGTGGCCGATGCCGCCCGAAACGGTCCAGCCGTCACGGTACATCAGATCGAGGGAAGTCCACCTAACCGGCTGCGGAGAGGTCGTTGTACAAGCAGCAATCCCTCTCGAGGCCTGCGAGCAGATCGGAATGCTCTGTAAAACACTCCAGTTGACCCACTTGATTGAGCCGAAGGCAAGCCAGTCGGGAGCTATACCCGACTGAAGCTTCAATTCGACAGAATCCGGCATCGAAGCTTCACCGTAGATCGGAATAATCGGACCACCGACATGGGTCAGATCAAGGGTGCCCGAAATGTTATCCAGCCTCACTTGGGAATTGTAGACGAGGCTGGCCCGCAACGCGATCTCAGGAATTTCGTAGGCCAGCCCGGCTCGCCAGCCCCAACCGCTACTCGTCAGATCGACGCGGCCGGTACCGGAGAAATTCGGCAGAAACGGCGTCACAAGGTCTTCCTTGAAACCATAGACTTCCTGATAAAACACACCGCCAATGAAGCGAACTTGGCCCTTGCCAGCATCCATTTTATAGGAGCAGGTGCCGGCGTAGTTGTTGCTCTTGATTTCAGTTTCCATGTTGGACTGCGCGCCAACCCACTGGCCAGGGGCCGTATGCGCCCCCCAAGGCTGCGAGTAGTCGAACATGCAGTCGACCCCCTGCACGATTTGGGCCTTAACGCCGATGCGCGGCACCCAGTAGTTCTCGCTGTCGTTGGCAGTGGTCGAGCCTACAACAGTTCCGTTGAGCGGATCCGTATCCACCGCATTCTTGAGCTTGCGTTGCGGCATAACATAAGTCGATTCCGCTTCCGTCGCGAATGGCGCCGGATCGAACAGAAGATCGATATCGTAACCGCCACGCTCAATGCCGCCGGCATGAGCCGAATTCATTGCGGTCCCGATCAAAGCCAGCGAAAAGCATCCCGCCCCCAGCAGTGCTTTCAGACGCATAATGTTCATGGATGTCCTCCCCGAATAACTAGTGCATCAAGCTAGAACCAATTCGGGTTAACGCCGCAACAACGAATTCTTGGGGCGTACATGTACATGCTTGCCAAGCGCATTTTCGACAAAATACAGACAGGCACCGCAAGGCCGAAAAACGGCCCCAGGCGTGCCTATCCGGTCAGAAAATGAGGAAAACTCGCCCGAAAAGGCTCAAAAACAGCCACTTTTCAGGGGGGTTCGGCCCCATTGTTACATTATGGCAACAATGGGGCTAAAACTTCCGTTTACGTCAACATTAACGCAACGGAATGCCTGCTTTCGAGGCAAAAGGACCGTCATTTTAGAGACAGCTAAAGCCTTCGAATCTATCCTCAACCGGCGTCGCGAACCCTGGTCAGGGCCACCGAAAGCTTGTCCTGCGCGTCGCGATATTCGGCGAGCTTCTCACGCTCGGCGTCGACGATCTCGGCCGGCGCGCTGGCGACGAACCGTTCGTTGGACAGCTTCTTGTGCAGGCGCGCGATCTCCTCGGTCACCTTGGCCAGTTCCTTCTGCAGCCGCGCAGCCTCGGCCGCGAGATCGATCAGGCTGCCGAGCGGCAGGCAGATCGTCGCCTCGTTCAGCACGATCTGCGCCGAGCCCTTGGGTGCCGTGTCAGCCAACGAGATGTCGCCGACGCGCGCCAGCCGCTTGATCGCCTGGTCCTCGCGAACCAGCCGCTCACGCGTGAGATCGTTGGCGCCGACCACGACCAGCGGCGCGATCGCCGCCGGCGGCACGTTCATCTCCGAGCGCACCGAGCGGATGCCGGAGACGAGATCGACCAGCCAGTTGATGTCCGCGGCCGCATCAGCGTCCTCGAAGTCCGGCGACGGCCAGGTGGCATGGCAAAGCAGTGACTCGCGCTCCTTGCCCTCACCCGCCGTCTGTGCCCACAGCTCTTCCGTCATGAACGGCATCATCGGGTGCAGCAACTTGTAGATCTCGTCGAGCACGAAGGCGACGCAGGCGCGGCTTTCGGCCTTGGCCGCCTCGTCCGTGCCCATGAACACCGGCTTCAGCAGCTCCAGGTACCAGTCGCAGAACAGGTTCCAGACGAAGCGGTAGGCAGCACCAGCGGCCTCGTTGAAGCGGTATGAGGTGATGCCGTCCGTGATCTCCCGCGCGGCCCGCGTCAACTCAGTCAGGATCCAGCGGTTGACCGCCAGCTTGGCGTCGTTCAGCCAGAAATCGTCATTGCGCGCGACTTCGTTCATCTCGGCGAAGCGCGTCGCGTTCCACAGCTTGGTGCCGAAATTGCGGTAGCCGGCGATGCGCGCCGGGTCGAGCTTCACATCGCGTCCTTGCGCCGCCATCACCGTCAGCGTGAAGCGCAGCGCGTCGGCGCCGAACTCGTCGATCAGGTCGAGCGGGTCGATGACGTTGCCTTTCGACTTCGACATCTTCTGCCCGTTCTTGTCGCGCACCAGCGCATGCACATAGACGGTGTGGAACGGTTCCTCGTCCATGAAATGCAGGCCCATCATCATCATGCGGGCGACCCAGAAGAAGATGATGTCGAAGCCGGTCACCAGCACGTCGGTCTGGTAGTAGGTTTTCACCTCCGGCGTCTGATCCGGCCAGCCCAGCGTCGAGAATGGCCACAGCGCCGAGGAGAACCAGGTGTCGAGCACGTCCTCGTCACGGGTCAGGATCTCGCCCGGCTTGAAGTTCTCCAGCTTGTCCTCGACCCAGGCCTTCCACGGCCCTTCGAGTGCCAGATAGTACTCGATCGCCGCACCCAGCGCCTCTTCCTCGGTCTTCTCGACGAAGACGCGCCCATCCGGTCCGTACCAGGCCGGAATCTGATGGCCCCACCACAGCTGGCGCGAGATACACCAGGGCTGGATGTTCTCCATCCAGTCGAAATAGGTTTTCTCCCAGTTCTTCGGCACGAAGTTGGTGCGGCCTTCGCGCACCGAGGCGATCGCCGGCTTGGCGAGTTCGGCCGCATTGGCATACCACTGCTCGGTCAGGAACGGTTCGATCGGCACGCCGCCGCGGTCGCCATGCGGCACGGCATGGCGATGCGGCTCGATCTTGTCGAGGAAGCCGCCGGCCTCCATCAGCTCGACGATCTTCTTGCGCGCGACAAAACGGTCGAGGCCGTTGAGCTCGTCCCAGACAGCCTGGCGTTCCGGCGTCACATCGAGGCCGGCGAGGAAATCCTCATTGTCCTTCAACTTGATGGCGGCTTCGACGGTCAGGATGTTGATCGCCGGCAGCTTGTGGCGCTTGCCGACTTCAAAATCGTTGAAATCATGCGCCGGCGTGATCTTGACCGCGCCCGAACCCTTTTCGGGGTCGGAATACTCGTCCGCCACCACCGGTATCTTGCGGCCGACGATCGGCAGCACCACGTTCCTGCCGACCAGGTGCCGGTACCGTTCGTCGTCCGGATGCACCGCCACCGCCGTGTCGCCCAGCATGGTTTCGGGGCGTGTAGTCGCGACCGTGATGAAGGTTTTCGGATTTTCCGGATCGAAGGTCTCGCCTTCCACGGGATAGCGGAAGTGCCAGAGATTACCGTTGACCTCCTGCTGCTCGACCTCGAGATCGGAGATCGCGGTCAGCAGTTTCGGGTCCCAGTTCACAAGGCGGTTGTCCTTGTAGATCAGCCCTTCCTTGTAGAGGGTGACGAAGACTTCGATAACGGCCTTGGACAGCCCCTCATCCATGGTGAAGCGCTCACGCGACCAGTCGGCAGACGCGCCGAGGCGCTTCAGCTGGTTGAAGATGGCGCCGCCGGATTCGGCCTTCCACTCCCAAACCTTCTCGATGAACTGCTCGCGCGTCAGATCGCGGCGGTGGATCTGCTTTTCCATCAGCTGGCGCTCGACCACCATCTGCGTGGCGATGCCGGCATGGTCCATGCCCGGCTGCCACAGCACGTTCTTGCCGCGCATGCGCTCGAAGCGCACCAGAATGTCCTGCAGCGTGTTGTTGAGCGCGTGCCCCATATGCAGCGAGCCGGTGACGTTGGGCGGCGGGATGACGATGGTGAAGGCCTCGGCCCCCTCCTCGGCGCCTGCGCCGGCGCGAAACGCGTCGGCCTCTTCCCACACTTTGGCGATCTTCGGCTCGACGGTCTTGGCGTCGTAGGTCTTTTCAAGCATGGGAAAATGGTCCGCGCTGTCGGGATTTTTGCTGGTTCGGTGTAAATCGGAAGGTCTTGGCCAAGTCAACCGCAAGGGCCGCCTCGCTTCATGAGAAGCAAATAGGCGTGACCCTGCTTATTTCAACGGAATGCCGTGTCCGCACTCGGCGCAAAACTTCGCCCTCGGTGTCCGGTAGGGCTTTCCGCAGGACGGGCAGTCGGGGCCGTAGTCTGAGCGGCGGACATGCAGGAGCCAGAAAGTATGATGAAGTGTTACTCCGGTCCGATCGCGATAGCGATCAGCCGCCGGGTGCTTCATTTCTGTCCATTGTCCGTGCTGGGAAATGAACCTCTTGACCTGAAAATATAGCGCTGCGGGGTCGCCGACGACATCCCGAAACTCTTCATCGGTCAGCATCGGAACCATCGCCCGCAATCGGTAGCTATACGTCAACTGTCGGTTCATCGGCCAAAGGGAGCAATCGTACATGGCTTTAAAAGGGCAATCTTGTTTGCCATGATCATCGCGAGCCGACCCTACCAACAGAAACGCCGCCAAGGAGGCGGCGCTTTGTCAGAGGGACGGGCTGTGGCCCTACTGCGCGCCGCGCGCGACGCGTTCGATCTCCTCGCGCACCAGCCTTTCGACCAGCGTCGGCAGATTGTTATCCAGCCAGTCCTGCAGCATCGGCCGCAGCATCTCCTCGGCCATCTCGTCGAATGTCTTCTTGCTGCGGCTGGCGAAGGCATCCGACAGCTCGCCGAAGGCCGCTGCCACTTGGCGGCCCGTATGTTCGGACAGGATCGCCGGGCGCGCCGTGGGCGCTTCATTTGCCGCCGCACGTGCCTGAGCGGCGGCTGCCGACGCGTCGCTTGAAGAAGGCCGCTCGAACGCAGTCTCCACCGGCGGCTCCGCCATCGGTTCGCTCGTTGGCGCCTCGGGCTGGGGCGCCTCGGGCTGGGCGACCGGCCTGCGCACGCTCCTGTCCGGTATCGCTTTCGCCTGCTCTCCGACCGCCGCGATCTCGCGCCGCCAATCGGCAACGATGGTATCGCTTGTCGCGCTGGCCTGCGCCGCCTCAGCCTGTGGGACCCCAGCCTTCGGGACCATTGGCGCGTCGGTCCTGACGATAGGCACCGGTTCGGCGGCGATCCTGGCGCTGACCTCGGCAAGCGTCATCGACGGCTTGACCGGCACGGGATCGGCACGCGTCTGCGCTTCCATGCGCGCGATCACCGGCTCGGGCGAAGGCGCCTGGACTTCCGCGAGCGCGACCGGCTTTCTGACTTCGGGGGCGGCATGCAGCTCGGCACGAAACGCATCGACGTCTGCTGCCGGCGCCTCGCTCGGCGATGGCTCCAGATCCTGCCGCAACTCTTCGGCCTCGCCCGGCTGCTTGCGACCGTTGTCGCTGTCCTCGATGATCCTCCTGATGGAAGCCAGTATCTCTTCCATGGAAGGTTCGCGCTGTGCGCTGCTTGCCGTGGCCATCGTCACATCCGCCGCCCTTGTGACCCCTGTGGGTTTCCGCTCCGGCACAAGCCGGATTCGAATCATGGCGACAGCGTAACCGACGGATCGCCGCACGAGAATCCCCAATCTGGGGACATGTGGGATTTCAACAGATTAGAGCAATTCCAGGAAAAGTGTGAAACGGCTTTCCCGGGAAAAGCGCACAGCGCTTTCCCTTGGGAATTGCGTCAATACAAAGAGATTAGAGCAGGAAATCGAAGCAGGACCATTTCTCAACGAAGGTCCCGCTCCACAAGTCGCTGTCGGCGCCTAGCGGCCGTCCGGCGTGCGCACGCCGATCCACTTGTCCTTGACGGCGTTATAGTGCTCTTCGGGCTTGTACTTGGTCACCGCCAGGCCCAGCCGGTCGACCGACAGGCGACCCACCGCCGACAGGATGGCATAGCTCGCCACGACCACATCGTGTTCGGAATTGGCCTGGTTGATCTTGGCTGTGATGACGGTGGCCTGCGCGTTGAGCACGTCGAGCGTGGTGCGCTGGCCGACATTGCGCTCTTCGATAACGCCGTTCAGTGCCAGTTGCGCGGCGTCGATCACCTGCTTGTTGGCCGAGACGCTCTGCTGCGCGGCGGTGTATTGCGACCATGCGGTGGCAACGGCCTGGCGCACCTGATCACGGCTGACATCGACCTGGATGCGGGCCTCGCCCAACGATTCCTTGTTCTGCCGCACGAGCGCCGAGGTTCGGCCGCCGGAATAGATCGGAACGGTCAGCGTGGCGCCGATGTTGGCCGAGGTCGAATTGCCGTTGGTACCCGTCGAGTTGGGGATGGCATCGCGGTAGTTTTCCGAAATGCCGGCGGACGCCGACAGCTGCGGCAACAGCGCGCCCTCAGACGATTTCACAGAGAACGCGGCCGCGTCGACGAGATGCTGGGTGGAGAGAATGGCCGGATGTTCGGCCGAACCAATGGCAATCGCCGCCTCGAGGCTCGACGGCAACAGCTTCGCCAGTGGCGCAGCCGGCTTGAGCTTGCCCGGCTCGTCGCCAACGACCTGGTGATAGGTTGCAGCGCTGGCCAATGCCTGAGCGCGGGCGGCGCTGAGCGATGCGACCGCCGAGGCGCGCGACGCATCGGCCTGCGCAACGTCGGTGCGCGTGCCCTCACCAACCTCGAAACGCGAGCGCGCGGCGCGCGCCTGCTCGGTCAGGAACTGCAGGTTCTGTTCGGTCAGCACGGCAATCTGCCGGTCGCGGATCACGTCCATATAGGCGCTGGCCGCATTGAACAGCGTGTTCTCTTCGGTGTTGCGCAGGCTCTCCACCGACGCCTTAACCTGGGCTTCCGCGGCCGCCACATTGTTCCTGGTCTGAAAACCATCGAACAGGCTCTGATTGATGACGATGCCGTAACTGCCACTCGTCAGCTTCGAGTTACCGCCGCCATTTGCTTGCCGCGTGTTTGTGTAGTCGATGTTGGCCGATCCCGTAATGGTCGGGCGCCAGCCAGACTTGGCAATGGCCACACCTTCGTCGGTGACGCGCACACCGGCGCGGGACGAATTGAGCGTGGAATTGTACTGATAGGCCTTGGCGAGCGCGCCGGTGATGGTCTCCGCCGAGGCGGTCAGGGGCGACAGCGCGGTCGCGGAAACGAGGATGGCGGCAAAAAGGGTCTTGGATACAGACGGCACGGGTATATCCCTCATTCGTTTTTCCATGGGAACCGCGCCGCGCCGGCTTCTCGTTAAAGGAGCCGGAGTGGCGTGTCTTTATGTTCCCTGTCGCTCGGTCCCAAAGTGCCCCCAGTCTGAGATCAGCAACGATTGTTCAAGTCCAAGCGACCATGACAAAGCCTTTGCTGCAAGCACAAATCATTCAGAATTCAAAGGCATGCTCACGTTCGAAGCCGGGTAGTGGCTTAATTGCCGCATTAAATGCCCGTCTCCCGGTTACAACCCCCCCAGCCTTAAAAAAAAGTCGCGCCACGCCGGAATTGCCCTGCCCTTCGACCGCCACGAGTCGGCCGCCTTCGGCGAGCTGATCGAGCAGCGGCGCCGGCACGTTCTCGACACTGCCGCCGACGAAGATGACGTCATAGGGGGCCTTGGCCGCATGACCTTGCGCCAGTGCGCCCTGGACCACGGTCACATTGCCGCAGCCAAGGCCGGAAAGGGTCGACGCCGCGGTTTGCGCCAGGGCCGAATCGCTTTCGAGCGCCACGACCGATCTCGCCAGCCGCGACAATATGGCCGAGGCATAGCCGCTGCCGCAGCCGACATCGAGTGCTGAATCGGTTGGGCTGATCTCAGCCAGCTGCATCAGCTTGGCCAATGGCGATGCTTCCATGAGATAACGCGCGCCATGGGTGCCGTCGGCAATGCGTACGTCTGCGTCGATATAGGCAAGATCGCGCTGACGGTCGCCGACGAAAACCTCGCGCGGCACGGAAAGCAAGGCCTCCAGCAGCGGGGCGCTGGTCACATCGGTGGTGCGAACCTGACCATCGACCATCTTGATGCGAAGCTCGGAGAAATCAGCGCTCATGTCCCAACCAATCTGCCTGCCGCGCCAGAACCGCGGCTCATTTCGACTGGAACTTCAGGCTCCGGCGCTTGCGCGCGGGAGCCTGGGGCATTGGAGGCCTCGCCCGGAATCGAACCGGGGTGCAAGGATTTGCAGTCCTCTGCGTAACCACTCCGCCACGAGGCCTCGTTGCTCCCGGCGTTCCACCCGGTTCCAATAGGTTGCGGCGAAAATGGCGTCAAGCGGCCACCACGCATTCCACGCGGTTTCCTCTGCAAGAATCCAACCCTCCACATCGAGCGTCGCAGCCATATTGGCCACAACACATATTAGCAGAGCGTTAAGTATAGCAGGACACCATAAGAAACTCCACGCCCCGGCAACCGTTGAGAAACGTGGAGGAGTGCGCCATGCGGCCGGCAGGCACAAGCAATGGAACGAACGCGTGGGAAGGCTTGTCGCGATCGGGATGCGAGGCGCTGCTGCGCCATGCCATCGACTGTCTGGCGATAGACGGTACCGCCAGGCTTTCGCCGCGCGACCGTGCGCGCCTTGCCTCGGCTGCCGCCGTTCTCAAGGAAATCCGCGAGGATCTGGAGAGAAGTGCGGGCCGAAAAGCGGATACGCAAAAATCCTAAACCCGAACAAGGGCATAACGGAACGGAAGGACGGCGCGGTCAGCGATCCGGCTTGGCGCCTGTCACTCAATTTGGTCGCCGCCGCCGCTCCCACCAAACAACGAAGCGGCGCCGGTGGCGCCGCACCATGGCGAATTCATAGGAAAGCACCAGCAATCCGATCGGAACCATCCAGAAGCCGAGAATCGGCAGGAAGCCGAGAATGCCGCCGATGGTCAAAAGAATGCCGATAGTGATTCTGAGGCCGCGCGATTGCGGCATCGTGAACTCGCGCCCGAAAATCGAGAGCTTTCGTGCCGGTACCCGGTTTTCGTCTGCTGCCGTCATCGCCAATGGCTGCCTGTATGATCGCTTGTCTCGTGGCTCGAAAATGCCTGTTTATGAAAGCCGCGACCGCCATTTCGGTTCCGCGCCCGTCGCCAAGACGGCTAATATGTGAACGGAGCCGACCGATTGCGAGAAACGCCTGAGCGAAAAAGTCTCGGAAAAAAGCGAAATGCTTCTTTGCAAAGCCGAAAGGTGTTTGCTATAGGCTGCGCCACTTGCTCAAAGAGCCTCCGTTCCCCGGTAGCTCAGTGGTAGAGCAACCGGCTGTTAACCGGTTGGTCGCTGGTTCGAATCCGGCCCGGGGAGCCAACATTTCCAAACGCTTCGCAACATGATGGGCCTGCGGCCCGTTTGCCCGAACGGCCAACCGCTTCTGGCAGCCTGCAGGTCGTATTGGAACCATTTCTCGGTGGCGCCCTTCCGGCGCCGTTCAGGATTTGGGCGCACGTGCGGTACCATCCGGTGGAGCGCCCTTACGCGATACCGACAATGCTTTGCGCATGGTCATGGAGTTGTTGGGCAGCTCGCCGGTATTCGATCGCGTCACCGCTGCAAACAACCAGGAACTGCGCCGCGAACTCGTGCGTATTTGCAGCCGGGATGGCGAGCATGGCCTTCACGATCTCCGACATGTCTTGATAAACGCGTTTCAGATCGCGGTCGGAAATGTTCAGGGAGATCGAATTCATCAGTGCCTCCCAGCGCCGAAAACCCGCCAGAACGGGACTTTCGTTCGAGTTTGCGGCAAGAATCTTTTCCGCTGCAGCGGCTCCCATCGGCGCAAAGGAGACCGTCGTGCCCACCACCGTACGTCTGGTCATTGCATCAAACATCATGTCCGAGTTCCTACGACTGAGGGCAATTCTGTAGGACTGGCGATCCGGTAGCGCATTGTCTTGCGTCAAATTTCGGCAACGTCGAAAGCCGGCATTGCCTCCGGACTATGACGGATAAGCCGACCGAACTCGGTCGCTCGCTGGTCGAAAACCATCGAACGCTCGCCGCCTGGCCGCGCGATCGCCGCCATGAAGGTGATCCGAACCTGCTCGAAGCGGAGCAGGTGGAGCATGAAGCAGGACTTCGGCCGGTGGATCGATGGAGCCATTCATCGCAATGTCGCGCGCCGCTGCCGCTTGCGCGCGAATGTCCGCCGCGCGATAGATGCGTCGGCTCAGGGAGGAATCATGCGCAAAATCCTGGTATCGGCGCTGCTGGCCGCGGTTGTACTTCATGCAGACTGCGCCCTGGCACTCGACAGCAGCAGCACGCCTGTCGTCGTCACGCCGCTGGCATCGCGCACGACCACCGCTTCCGGCCAGCCGATCACGCTGCCGCAGAAGAACGTGCAGGTGCTGGTGTCGACCTTTGACATCGCGGTGGGCGCGACCCTGCCGGTGCACCGGCACCCCTTCCCGCGCTACGCCTATGTCGAGGCCGGAACGCTGAAAGTCACCAATGTCGAGACCGGCAACAGCAACATCTACAAGACAGGCGATTTCATCATCGAAATGATCGGGCAGTGGCATCAGGCCACCAATATCGGCGATGGCCCGGTCAAGCTCCTGGTCATCGATCAGGTCGAAGAGGGCGCCAAAAATACGGAATTACGGCAGTAGCCAATTGGGCGACGCTCGCGCCCAGGAGGCGGGAGGCCGTGTGCCGCCCCCGCCTTCCCATTTGTTCGCGAACAACCACCCTGCCCCATGCGCTCAACCCCAGGCGCCGACCATCTGTCGTGTCGTCGCGTTCAGCCGGTTGAAGGCGTTGATCAGGGCGATCTGGACGACGAGAGCGGCAAGCGCCTTTTCGTCATAGTGCCGGGCGGCTTCGTCCCAGACATCGTCCGGCACGGCGTCGGGGCGGTCTGCGAGCCTCGTGCCGGCCTCGGCCAACGCCAAGGCCGCCCGCTCGGCATCGGTGAAGTATGGCGTCTCGCGCCATGCCGCCAGCGCAAAGATGCGCTCGTCCTTCTCCCCGGCCTTCTTCAGTTCGCGCGCATGCATGTCGACGCAGAGACTGCAGGCATTGATCTGGCTGGCGCGCAGATGGATGAGCTTGCGCGTCACATAAGGCACATCAGCCGCCTCCGTCGACTTGTCCAGCGCCAGCAGCGCCTGCAGGGCGCCTGGGATGAGCATCACCGGGTTCTTGATTCTCGCTTGCATGGTCTTTTCTCCTTTTGAGGCGTGTTTAGCCGAGCCCGGATGCAGCGCATCCAGGTTTGTTTCGACGAAATTTTCGGCTGCCGCCGCGATATTAACGGTCAATCAATAACCCAGCAGCTATGAGTTTATTCATAACTATATGGTTATAAGACTGTCAAGCCGGGAAATGTCGTCTGGTCCAAATGGCGGTGCGCCGTTCACGCTTTCGCGCCAGCCGCCCCGGTGCTAGGGCTTTGCGCAACATCATGGAACTGGATCGCCTCTTGACCGCACTAACCCGCCCGCCGCTGATCGAAATCTGTGTCGAAGGCATCGATGGCCTGCTCGCCGCGCAAGCCGCCGGCGCTGACCGGGTCGAACTCTGCGCCAGCCTTGTCGAAGGCGGCATCACGCCGAGCCTCGGCACGGTGCGCGCAGCGCTGGACCAGGCGACCGTGCCGTTTCACGTCATGGTGCGGCCGCGCGGCGGTGATTTTCTCTACAGCGAGACCGAATACCGCTCGATGCTCGCCGACGTCGCGGCGCTGCGCGATATCGGCGTGCCCGGCGTGGTGTTCGGCTGCCTGAGCGCCGACGGCACCATCGACGAAAAGCGCATGGGGGAACTGACGCAGGCCGCCGGATCCCTGAATGTCACCTGCCACCGCGCCTTCGACATGACGCGCGATCCGGCCGAGGCGCTGGAAGCGCTGATCCGTTGCAAGGTCGGCCGCGTGCTGACCAGCGGCCAGCGCGACACCGCGGTCGAAGGCCTGCAGTTGCTGGCGGATCTGGTGAAGCAGGCCGGCGACCGCATCATCATCCTCGGTTGCGGCGGGCTCGATCTCGCCAACATCGCTCAGGTGCGCCAAAAGACCGGGCTGGCCGAAATGCATTTCGCGGCGCTGAAGGACGTGCCGAGCGCCATGCGCTACCGTAATCCCAAGGTGGGCATGGGCGGTTCCGATTTCGACCGCGAGTACCGCAACACTTTGACCGACACACCGCTGGTGGCGGCAACGATCACGGCAGCCAAGGCATGACCTGTCCGATAGACCGCATAGTGCAGAGCGACGAAGCGGACATACTGGCGCTCAACAACGAGCATGCAGCGGAACTGTCCTGGCTCGAAGCCGACCGGCTGTCTTTCTTGCTTGGCGAAGCATTCTACGCGCGCCGCATCGGCGATCTCGAAGCCTTCATCATGACCTTCGACCAGGAGGCCAACTACGACAGCCCGAATTTCCTCTGGTTTTGCGAACGCTACGAACGCTTTATCTATGTCGACCGCGTTGTCGTGGCGGCTCACGCAAGGGGTCGTGGCCATGCGCGCCGGCTCTATCAGGACCTGTTCGAGCATGCCGAACGCGCCGGCCACACGCTGGTCACCTGCGAGGTCAACGCCGATCCGCCCAACCCCGCCTCGGACGCCTTCCACGCCGCACTGGGCTTCACTGAGGTCGGCGACGCGGTGATCCACGGCGGCAAGAAAGCGGTGCGTTATTACGTCAAGCAGATCGTCGGTTGATTGCTGGTCACATAAAGAAGACGCCTCTAATATAAGCGTTCCGCCAAATGGAGGAACCGCGATGCCAAGCAACGTCTTCCGCTTCGACGAAAGCTGGGACATTCCCGAGGGCACGCCTCGACAAGTGTGGGATGTGCTCTCCGATGCCGAATTGCTGCCGCTGTGGTGGGGTGATGTCTACAAGGAAGTGGTGCCGATCGACGGCAAGGGCAAGCGATCGGTCGGCTCACGGGCAAGGGCACGGGCGCGCGGCGCCCTGCCCTATGAACTGAACTTCATCATCGAGGCCGCCGAACTCGAGCCTGGCCGGCTGGTCGTGGTGAAAACCTTTGGCGACTTCGACGGGCTGTGGCGGGCCGAACTGTCGCCGTCGGGCACCGGCACCCGCGTCCAGCTGACCTGGCAGGTCACGGTCGAGCGGCCGATCCTCAAATTCCTCGCACCGCTGCTGCGGCCGGCCTTCGCCTGGAACCATCGCTGGACAACGCCGCGCGGCGAAGCCGGCCTACGTCGTTATCTCAGGCTCGCAACAACAGTGTCTCGGCGCGATGAGGCATGAATCACCAGTTGCGGTTCAACCATTCACGCGCCGGCCGCTCAATGAGGTAGTAGCTGCAGAGCGCGCAGGCAAACACCGCGGCCAGCATCGGCCATGGGTTGCTGCCTTGCTCGTAGACGAATTTGTAGAAAGGCTGCTGCCACAGATAGAGCGAGTATGACCACAGACCCAACGTCGCCATTGGCCAGGACGACAGCAAACTGGAAAAAATCGGCGTGCTGAAATCGAGCGCATTGACGGCGAGCGCCAGCAGCGGCACCGCCAGGAGATAGTGGATCGGCGTCGGCACCGGGTCGATGAACAGCAGAACCGCGCCAGCCGCTGCTGCCAGGGCGACATAGGGCCCCTTCAACACCGCCGTCAGCCGGCCTTCGGCCTTGAGCAGGCAGATCGAGGCCGACAGCAGGATCGAGGCGATGTGCACGTCGGTGCGCCAGTAAGTGGCCTCGTAGTCCAGCTTGAAGACCCAGTACGAAATCGCGCCATTGGCCATGGCAAGCAAGGCCAGCACCAGCAGCAGCGGGATGACACGGTTGCGGCTGGAGACGAGCGCGCTGATCAACGCCAGGATGATGTAGGCATGCTCCTCGACGCAGAGCGACCAGATATGGTCCAGCGCCCCGGCGCGGGTGACGAGAATTCCGGCGTAGTTGTAGGTGAATGTCAGTGCCGTCAGTGCCGCCTTCCATTTGAAGGCGATGAACGTGCCGGAGAGCGCGACCATGGCAATGATGACGAACACCAGAAGCGCCGGATAGATGCGCGAGAAGCGGCGTTTGAAAAACTTCTTCAGCGGGTAGCGTTCGATGAACAGGATTTCGGCCATCAGCCGGCCGCTGAGCACGAAGAAGAATTCAACGCCGAGCACGCCGAGATTGATTCCGGGAACCGGGAAAAAATGGCCGATCAGCACCAGGGCGATCGACAGGCCGCGCCAACCATCGAGATAGGCCAGTCTTGTCCGGGCCGATCTGTCGACGACGGATTGTGACGGAACCATCTGGGTCGCGGAAATTTCGGACATGCCGATCCCTTCGCATTGGCATGCGAAGGGGCACGGCGGTACCTATCCGAACCCGGCTCGCATTCCCGCCCCAGCCCATACTGCAGTGCAATATAAGTTTGTGCAAGTGCGAGATTGCCGCCGATGCAGTTTCCCGGCGAGCACGGACAGGAATTGCTTCGAGCAAAGGGATGGCGTGCTACGCTGATTCTATAGGGAACTGGGCGGCTACAGGCGGCCACGGACGAAAAAGGGGCCGCGAGAGCCCCTTTCCTTATCCACAACCGCCAACGCGCGTCACGCGTTGGCTGCCGCTACCGCGCGCTTGGCCATGACCGCGATCAGATTGGCGCGGTAGTCGGCGGAAGCGTGGATGTCGCTCATCAGGTTCTTCGCCGGCACTTTCACGCCATTGAGCGAGGCAGCGTCGAAACTCTTGGCAAGTGCCGCCTCGATCTCCTTCGAACGGAAGACACCGTCATCGCCGGCGCCGGTGACAGCAACGCTGACGCCGTCCTTGCCCTTGGCCACGAACACGCCGACGATCGCGTAGCGCGAGGCCGGGTTGCGGAATTTTTCGTAGGCCGCCTTTGCCGGCGCGGTGAAGGTAACCGCCGTGACGATCTCGCCGTCCTTCAGAGCCGTTTCAAAGAGGCCCTTGAAGAACTTGTCGGCTGATATCTCGCGCTTGTTGGTGACGATGGTGGCGCCCAGCGCCAGAAGCGCCGCGGGATAGTCCGCCGCCGGATCGTTGTTGGCGATCGAGCCGCCGATCGTGCCCTTGTGGCGCACCGCCGGATCACCGATCAGCGACGCCAGATGGGCAAGCGCCGGGCAGGCCTTCCGCAGCTTCTCATCGTTGGAGACGTCGAAATGGGTGGTGGCGGCGCCGATGGTGACCGTCTTTCCCGACACCTTGATGCCCTGCATTTCCTTGATGCGCGACAGATCGACGAGATCGGAAGGGGCCGCAAGCCTCGTCTTCATGGCGGGGATGAGCGTCATGCCGCCGGAGAGCAGCTTGGCGTCGCCGCTCTTCACGAGTTTGGCGGCGTCAGCGACCGAGGCGGCACGGTGATAATTGACCGAGTACATGGTTGTTCCTCCTCAGTGCTTCGTCGCGGCGCGGATCGCGGCCCAAACGGTGGCCGGCGAAGCCGGCATGGCGATGTCGGCGATGCCGATGGCGTCGGTGATGGCGTTGATGACGGCCGGCGGCGAACCGATGGCGCCGGCCTCGCCGCAGCCCTTGATCCCCAACGGATTGCCCGGACATGGCGTGTTCGAAGTCGAGACCTTGAACGACGGCAGGTCGCCCGCCCGCGGCATGGTGTAATCCATGTAGCTCGCCGTCAAAAGCTGCCCGCCGGCGTCGTAATGGGCGCCCTCCAGCAGCGCCTGGCCGATCCCTTGTGCGATGCCGCCATGCACCTGGCCCTCGACGATCATCGGATTGATGATGTTGCCGAAATCGTCGGCCGCCACGAACTGGACGATCTCGGTCGTGCCGGTCTCCGGATCGATCTCGACCTCGCAGATGTAGCAGCCCGCCGGGAAGGTGAAGTTCGACGGATCGTAGAAGGCCGTTTCCTTCAGCCCGGGTTCCATCCCTGCCGGCAGATTGTGGGCGGTATAGGCGGCAAGCGCCACCTGGAACCACGGCACGTTCTTGTCGGTACCGGCGACCTTCAGCGCGCCGTTCTCGATGACGATGTCGCCCTCGTCGGCCTCGAGCAGGTGGGCGGCGATCTTCTTGGCCTTGGCCTCGACCTTGTCGAGCGCCTTTGATATCGCCGACATGCCGACCGCGCCCGAGCGCGAACCATAAGTGCCCATGCCCATCTGCACCTTGTCGGTGTCGCCATGGACGATCGAAACCGAATCGATCGGCACGCCGAACCGCTGGTTGACCAGTTGCGCGAAGGTCGTCTCGTGACCCTGGCCATGGCTGTGCGAGCCGGTCAGCACCTCGATCGTGCCGACGGCATTGACCCGCACCTCGGCCGATTCCCAGAGGCCGACGCCGGCGCCGAGCGAGCCGACCGCCGCCGACGGCGCAATGCCGCAGGCCTCGATGTAACAGCTCATGCCGATGCCGCGCAGCAATCCCTTCTTGGCCGCCGCCGCCTTGCGCTTGGCAAAGCCGGCATAGTCCGAAGCGTTCATCGCCGCGTCGAGCGAGGCGCCGTAGTCGCCGGCGTCATAATTCATGATCACCGGCGTCTGGTGCGGGAAGGAGGTGATGAAGTTCTTGCGCCGCAATTCGGCTGGCGAAACACCGAGCTCGCGCGCCGCCGCTTCCATCGTGCGTTCCAGGAGATAGGTGGCTTCCGGCCGACCTGCCCCGCGATAGGCATCGACAGGGGCCGTGTTGGTGTAGACGGTGCGCACATTGGCGTGGATGGCCGCAATGTCATACTGGCCCGACAAAAGCGTCGCATAGAGATAGGTCGGCACGCAGGACGAGAACAGCGACATGTAGGCGCCGAGATTGGCGATCGTGTCGACCTTCAGCCCGGTGATCCTGTTGTCCTTGTCGAAGGCCATTTCCACCGTCGAGACATGATCGCGGCCATGCGCGTCGGAGAGAAAACTTTCGGTGCGGTCGGCGACCCATTTGACCGGCACACCGGTTTTCTTGGAGGCCCACAGGCAGACGATCTCTTCCGGGTAGATGTAGATCTTGGAGCCGAAGCCGCCGCCGACATCGGGCGCGATCACGCGCAATTTGTTTTCCGGAGCGACATTGTAGAAGGCGCTCATCACCAGCCGCGCGACATGCGGGTTCTGCGATGTCGTCCAGCAGGTGTAGTGGTCCTCGGCCTTGTCGTAATGGCCGAGCGCCGCGCGCGGCTCCATGGCGTTCGGCACCAGCCGGTTGTTGACGATCTTCATGCGGGTGACATGCGCCGCCGCCTTGATCGCCGCGTCGGTCGCCTTGGCATCGCCGATCTCCCAGTCGAAGATCAGATTGTTCTCGGCCTCGGGATGGATCTGCGGGGCGCCCTTTTCGAGCGCCTTGGTCGCGTCGACGACAGCCTTCAATTCCTTGTAGGTGATCTCGACCGCCTCGGCCGCGTCGCGCGCCTGGCCCTTGGTTTCGGCCACGACGATGACGACGGCGTCACCGACATAACGCACCTTGTCGAAGGCCAGCGGCGACCATGCGCCCATCTTCATCGGCGAACCGTCCTTGGAATGGATCATCCAGCCGCAGATGAGGTTGCCGATGCCGTCCGCCTTGAGCTCCTTGCCGGTCAGCACGCCGATGACGCCGGGCATGGCTTGAGCCTTCTTGACGTCGATCTTCTTGATCTGCGCATGCGCGTGCGGGCTGCGCACAAAGGCCGCATGCTTCATGCCGGGCACCACCATGTCGTCGACATAGCGGCCCGCGCCGGTGATGAACCTCTTGTCTTCCTTGCGCGCGACCCGAGCGCCAACACCTTCAATGCCCATAAGAAATTCCTCCCGAGATTGTAGGGGAGTAGGTGAGTAGGGCAGTACAGCAGGGAAAATTGGTTCCGGTTCCCTACTGCCTTACTGCCTTACTGCCCTACTGCTTCGTTCACGCAGCTTGTTTCGCCTTGGCCTTGGCAGTCCCCTTCGCCATCGTCTTCGATGCCGCGAGGATCGCCTTGACGATGTTGTGGTAACCGGTGCAGCGGCAGATATTGCCTTCCAGCTCGGCCCGCACCGTCGCCTCGTCGAGGCCTTCGGGATGGCGGGCGATCATGTCGGTTGCCGTCATGATCATGCCTGGCGTGCAGAAGCCGCATTGCAGGCCGTGATGTTCCTTGAAGGCTGCCTGCACGGGATGCAGGTCGGCGCCGTTGGCGAGACCCTCGATGGTCACGACTGTCGACCCTGAGGCCTGGACAGCAAGCATCGAGCAGGACTTGACCGCCTTGCCGTCGACATGGACGACGCAGGCCCCGCATTGCGAGGTGTCGCAACCGACATGCGTGCCGGTCAAGCCGAGATTCTCGCGCAGGAAGTGAACCAGCAGCGTTCGATCCTCGGCGGTCCCGCTGACCCGCCTCCCATTCACCATCAACGAAACGTCCGACATGAATCCTCCCTGGGTATCAACCTTGGTCATCACGCTGCCGACGCGCCGCTGGCACTTCGGCCATGCGTTATTCGTACACCGCACAACGCGCAAAAAACAGCGCGACGGAAAAGCCGGATCATTGTACTTTCGGTCATGACAGGGCCAAAGGTGCAGTCCCCTCGCCCCATTGCCAAAACGCCGATTGAAAGCAACAATATCCTTCGACGCCCGCGCGCCAGAAGCCTTGCAAAAACAGCGCACAAAAACAGCGTCGGAGGAAACGCGGGAGAACGCCGCTGACCAGTTCACGGACGCGCTACGCCTGCGGCTTGTCGGCGCTCACCACGGACGAGCCCGACCCGGATGTTTTCGCACGCGCGGTGGCCAGCGAGGCCGCCGCAATCAATGCCGGCTTTGCCCTCGTGTTCTTTTCCCAGAGCCTTGTCGAGGCCGGCGCCCTGTCGCGGGCACTCTCAGCCTACGCGCCGGGGCTGCACCATGCCGGCTGCTCCACCGCCGGCGAGATTACGCCGCAGGGGCTCGAGGAAGGCCATATGCTGGCGATGCTGCTCCCCTCGGCCGCCTTTACCGCGGTCAGCGCCATGGTCGACAATTTGTCCTCGTCGGGCATGGACAGGATCACCGGCGAGGTCGAGGCCTTGCGACGCAGGCTGCGCGTCCGGGTGGGCGGCGAGCAGGCCACGAACACCTTCGCGCTCTGCTTCATTGACGGGCTATCCTATGCTGAAGAAGCGGTCAGCTCGGCCATCCACTGGGGTCTTGACGACATACCATTGCTCGGCGGCTCGGCCGGCGACGATCTGAAATTCGAGACGACGCGCCTGATCTCGAACGGCAGGGTCACCTCGGACAGCGCCATCATCGTGCTGATCGCCACGGAAATTCCGTTCCACGTCTTCAAGACCGACAATTTCGTTCCGACCGACGAAAAGCTGGTGGTAACGGCGTCCGATGCCGATCACCGCATCGTGCGCGAGTTCAACGCCACCAATGCGGCGGAGGAATATGCCGCCTCCGTCGGCATCGTTCCGCAGACCCTGACGCCGTTGAGCTTCGCCTCGCACCCGGTGGTGGTGAAGGTGGGCGGCGAATATTACTGCCGCTCGATCCAGAGAATGCATGCCGACGGCTCGCTGTCGTTCTTCTGCGCCATCGACGATGGCGTCGTGCTGTCGATCGCCCAGCCAAAGGACATGGTGGAATCGACACGCGCCGCCCTGCGCGAGGTCGAGGAGCGCCTCGGGGGCATCGACCTGATCCTCGGCTTCGACTGCGTGCTGCGCCGGCTCGATGCGCGCAACCGGCAGGTCTTTCGTGACATTTCGGAACTCTACCGGGTCAACAATGTCGTCGGCTTCGGCACTTATGGCGAACAGTACCGGTCGATGCATTTGAACCAGACCTTCACCGGCATTGCCTTTGGCGAACGGCAAGCGGCGGAATAGGGGGCCGCGGAACAACAAGATGCCGCTCAAGGACATAAACGACCTCGAAAAGCTGAAGAAGATCAACGCCGCCCTTGTCAGCCGCGTCGAGCGGTCGATGGACCAGCAAGGCAATGCCTTCTCGCTGTTCCAGACCGCGATCTCGCTGGAAAACCGCGTGCGCACGCGCACCGACGAGCTGCACTCAACGCTGCGGCGGCTGGAGCAGTCGAACATCGATCTCATCGCCGCCAAGGAAAATGCCGAGCTGGCGAACCTCTCCAAGACAAGGTTTCTGGCGGCCGCCAGCCATGACGTGCTGCAGCCGCTGAACGCGGCCCACCTCTCCGTTTCGGCGCTCGCCGAGGTGCAGACCAGCGACGAAGGCAGGAAGCTGGTGCGCCAGGTCGAGCGCTCGCTGGAAACGATGGAGGACCTGCTGCGCACGCTGCTCGACATTTCCAAGCTCGACGCCGGCGTGGTGCAGCCCGATATCAGCGACGTCAGCCTGGAGGCGCTGTTTTCGTCGCTGCGCTCGGATTTCCAGCCGGTCGCGGAAATCAAGGGGTTGTCGCTGAAATTCCGGCCGGTCAATGCCGTGGTCCGCTCCGATCGCACGCTGCTGCGCCGCATCCTGCAGAACATCCTGTCCAACGCGCTGGGCTATACACGCTCGGGTGGCGTGCTTGTCGGCACCAGGCACCGCGGCGACACCATCCGCATCGATGTCGCCGATACCGGCTGCGGCATTCCCGAGGACCAGCGCGAGGCGGTGTTCGAGGAATTTCACCGCGGCACTCCGTCGTCCAATGCGGAGTCGGACGGCGGCGGTCTTGGGCTCGGGCTTGCCATCGTGCGGCGCATGGCCGGCGCGCTCGGCCACCCCGTGACCTTCTCATCGAAGGTCGGGCGCGGCACGATCTTCCATATCGATGTGCCCGTCGGCATCGGCGCGCCCGCCGACGCCATCGCCAGCGCCACCAGCCTGGAACGGTCGCGGGGCTATGGCCTGTTCGGCACCAAGGTGCTGCTGGTCGAAAACGACATTGAGGTGCTGGAGGCAATGACCTTCCTGCTCGAGCGCTGGCAATGCCTGGTGCGGTCCGCGACCTCGACCGACGACGCGCTGGACCTGCTCGGCGACACCGACTGGGTCCCCGACATCGTCATTGCCGACCAGCATCTCGACGGCGGCGATCTCGGCACCGCGACCATATCGGAAGTCCGCGACTATCTCGGCCGCGCCGTTCCGGCGCTGATCGTCACCGCCGACAGTTCCGAGGCCGTCGCCAAGGCAGCCCGCGCCGGCGGCATCGAACTGATGCGCAAACCACTGAAGCCGGCGCAACTGCGCGCGCTGCTGGCGCATTTGTTGGCTTAGTGTTTCCTCCTCCCCGTCACTATACGGGGAGAAGGTGGTGGCAGCTGGATGAGGGGCGGCGCCGACGTTCGCGATCTTCGTGGCGGGAAAAGAAATTAGTGCACTGTCGCCGTAATTCAACTGGGCGGCGAATAGGGGAAATTATACTTGAGAAAACTACCTTATAAAGAAGGCACCTTATTTGCCATTCCGTTGAGATCTGGTGGCTATGGGCTTGGCTTGGTAGCCCGTATGGCCCGAATGGGAAAGATTATTCTAGCATATCTATTTGGACCAATGCGTCTGGAATTGCCAAACGCGGATGAATTAAATGACATAAGTCCAGATAACGCGGTCAGGTGCTTACGGTGTGGCGATCTCGGTTTAATTAATGGAAGTTGGCCAATTATTGGTCAAATGAAGAGCTGGGAAGAAGACAAATGGCCTATGCCAAACTTCGTTCACAAAGAAAGCCTTTCTGATCGAATTCTTATTCGAAAATACTCAAATTCTGATCCCTCGAAGCTGGAGGGTCAAGCCAGCGTAGCTTCAGCGGGCGATTTGGATCAGGACGGTTTACACGGATATGAAATCGTCGAATTGCTTCTGACCGAGCAGCTGAAACCCCATTGATCAAGGAACCACGGTAACGATGTGAATTACGTTGACGGAGCGCCCTTTACACTAACTCAAAACCCAGCCTGATCCCTGAACAGCTCCGCATTGTCCAGCTTCGAAACCTCGATCACCGCCTGCGTGCGGCTGTACACATTGAGCTTGCGCAATATCTCCGAGACATGCGCCTTCACTGTGGTCTCCCCCACCTGCAGCTCGTAGGCGATCTGCTTGTTGAGCAGGCCCTGGCGCAGCATTTGCAGCACGCGCAGTTGCTGCGGCGTCAGCTTGGACAGGCGCTGGACCATGTCGGCGCGGTCGATGCTGTCGGCGTCGGCTGGCTGGCCTTCATAGGTTTCCGGCACATAGATCGCGCCGTCCATCACCGAGCGGATGGCGGCGGCCAGATCGCTCTTGCGCGCCGATTTCGGGATGAAGCCGGCGGCGCCATAGGACAGGGCCTCGGAAATGATCCTGGGCTCCTCATAGCCCGACACGATCACCACCGGCAGGCGCGGATAGCGGGTCCGGAGCTGCAGCAGCCCTTCGAAGCCGTGCACGTCGGGCATTGAGAGATCGAGCAGCGCAAGGTCGAAAGGCTTGGCGTCGGCCAGCAGATCGAGCGCCTCGGCGATCGAGCGCGCCTCGACCGTGTCGACCTCCGGATAAGCCATCTGCACGGCGCTGTGCAGCGCCTCGCGAAACAGCGGATGGTCGTCGATGATCAGGAACCGGGCGCGATCGTTGGATGCTGTCATGTGGCTCGTTCCGGTTTACCGGCCACACCATAGCCCCGCGACCATGGCCGGATTATTGGCAAATAGTCTATCGCCGGAGATACGCCGCTGCAAAAGTGATGGGAACCCTGAATTCCTTATACAGCCCCGGCAAAGCCCGTGCTTTAAGAAAAGCGACGCCTTGCCCGGTCCCCGAAATCGGCCGAAGGTGCCGCCGGCAACCCGATATCCAACACAGAGACCACCATGACCGCCTTCATCCTCCCCGTGCCGCCAACGCCTTCCGTCGCCATCGACGGGTCGGCCGAACGCTTTGCCGTACGACGCATTTTCTGCGTCGGCCGCAACTATGCGGCGCATGCGCGCGAATTCGGCAATGACGAGCGCGATCCGCCCTTCTTCTTCACCAAGCCGGCCGATGCGGTGGTCGATTCCGGCACAGCAATTCCCTACCCGCCGCTGACGGCCAATCTGCACCACGAAATCGAGCTGGTGGCGGCGATCGGCAAACCAGGCTTCCGCATTGCGCGCGAGCGGGCGCTGGAGCATGTCTGGGGTTATGGCGTCGGCATCGACCTCACCCGCCGCGATCTCCAGGACGAGGCCAAGAAGGCGGCGCGACCCTGGGACTGGTCGAAGGCGTTCGATCGTTCCGCCCCTTGCGGCCCGCTGGTGCCCGCACAAACGACCGGCCACCCGACGAAAGGGCGCATCTGGCTCGCCGTCAACGGCAAGGTCCGGCAGGAGGCCGATCTCACCGAATTGATCTGGCCAATCGCCGACATTGTCTCGATCTGCAGCGAGGGCGTAGAATTGCAGGCCGGCGACCTGATCTTCACCGGCACGCCGGCCGGTGTCGGCGCGGTCAAGCCGGGTGAGACGATGACCGGCGGCGTCGACGGCATCGGCACGATCGAAGTGACCATTGGCCAGCCGAAGTGAGCGCATGAGCGAACTCATCCTGCACAATTACTATCGCTCCTCCACCTCCTATCGGGCGCGGATCGCGCTGGAGATGAAGGGGCTGAGCTATGATTACGTCCCGCATCATCTGCGCCATGGCGAGCATCTGGAACCGGCCTATCTAGCGGTCAATCCGCAAGGGCTGGTGCCGGCCTTGGTGCTCGACGACGGCACGCTTTTGACGCAGTCGCTGGCCATCATCGAATATCTCGACGAGATTCAGCCCGCGCCGCCGCTGCTGCCGACGGACGCCCTTGGCCGGGCGCGCGTGAGAATGCTGGCGCAGATGATCGCCTGCGACATCCACCCAGTGAACAATCTGCGCGTGCTGACCTCGCTGCGAACTTTGTTCGGCGCCGGCGACCAGGACATCACCAACTGGTTCCGCCACTGGGTGAACGAAGGCTTTCAGCCGCTTGAGAAGATCCTGGCTTCCTCGCCTCAGACGGGAACATTCTGCCATGGCGAGGCGCCGGGGCTCGCGGATATCTGCCTGGCGGCGCAGATCGCCAGCAACGCCCGCTTCGGCGTCGACCTGACGCCCTATCCGACGATCGCCCGCATCAACGCCGCCTGCATGGCGCTGCCGGCCTTCCAGAAAGCCGCGCCGCAGAACCAGATCGATGCCGAGTAGAGAAGCCAAAGACCCCGAGGAAGCCAAGGCGCTCGCCGATATCGAAGAGTATGGCTGTCATATCCTCTATGTGCTGGAGGAGGACGAGCATCCGCCATTCGCGTACTCGGTGGGGATAGAACACAATTTCAAAGTCCCTGAACTGGTCGTCGTCGGACTCAAGCCGGAACTTTCGCAGACCATCATCAACGAGTATTGCCGACGAGTGCGCAGCGGCGAGAGGTTCAGCGTCGGAGGGCGGGCGTCAGGGTTCTTGGGAGGCGGCTTCGACTGTCAGTTCGGCTCGGTCCATCCGGACCACTATCCTGAACATTTCGGTTGGGATATCTGGTTCTACGACGGCTCGGATTTCCGGATTATGCAGCTAATTTTTCCAACAACTTCCGGGGTTTGGCCGTGGGATGCCGAAGCTGGCGAATGGGTTCGCAAACGGCAACCGTTGCTTGATACCCCGCCCTAACTAGTGCCCTAGCCTTAGCGTCGCCACCCAGAACACCAGCGCCGCCAGAGCGACACCGCCGCCAAGCATGCAAACACCGCTCCAGCCCCAGGCGCCAAAAATCATGGTCGAGGCGATGGAGCCGAGCGCGCTGCCGAGCGAATAGAAGATCATGTAGCCGCCGACCAGCCGGCTGCGCGCATCCGGCCGGCGCGAAAAAATCAGGCTCTGGTTGGTGACATGGACGGCCTGGATCGCCAGGTCCAGCATGAGGATGCCGGCGACAAGCAGCCACAGCGACATACCCATGAAGGCGATCGGCAGCCAGGCTGCGGTCATCAGCAACAGGCTGAGCCCAGTGACCAGCTGGCCGCGCCCGCGATCCACGAGGCCGCCTGTCCAGCGGGCACCGAGAGCACCAGCGACGCCGGCCAGGCCGAACAACCCGATCTCGGTGTGCGAGAGGGAGAACGGCGCGGCACTCAGCGGCAGCACCAGCGGCGCCCACAGCACGTTGAAGGTGGCGAAGATCAGCATGGCGAGCACGGCGCGCACGCGCAGCAGCGGCTCCTGCACGAACAGCAGCACCACCGAACCGAGCAGGCGCGGATAGGATGTGCGTGGCCGCTCCGCCTCGTGGCGCGGCAGGATCAGGTAGAGAACCAGCGCCATGACCAGCGTCAGCGCCGCCGAGATAAGATAGACCCAACGCCAGCCGGCAAAGTCGGCGACGACACCGGCGACGAAGCGGGCAAGCAGGATGCCGGTTATGACGCCGCTGGTGACGGTGCCGACCGCCCGCCCGCGCTCGGACGGCAGAGCGAGGTCGGCGGCGTAGGCCACCAGCACCTGCACCACCACAGCAAGCAGCCCGACGACCGCGAGGCTTGCCAGCAGCATCACGGCGTTCGGCGCAATCCCGACCGCGATCAATGCCATGGCGGAAAGGACCGCCTGCCCGGCGATCAGCTTGCGGCGGTCGAAAAGGTCGCCAAGCGGCACGATCAAGAACAGGCCGAGCGCGTAGCCGATCTGCGTGACCGTCACCACGATGCCGACCGAGGCCGGCGCGATGGCAAAATCATGCGCCATGGCGTCGAGCAGCGGATGGGCGAAATAGACATTAGCGACGCTCAGGCCGCAAGCGATCGCGAAGACCAGCGCGGTCATTGCCGACAGTCCCGGTGGCGACGCCGGCACGACTTGCCGCGGCCCGTCGGATCGCTCCAGGCTTGTTGCCGCGCTGTTCACCACCTGCACATTCATGTCGCTCTCCGTAAATAGGTTTCAAATTGAAACCACTTGCTGGATAGACAGAACAGTTTTATCTTGCAACCAAAATGACAACGCTGGACCAACGATTGCCATGGTGAAACGAACGAGCCACCACGAAGCGGATTGCCTGATCGCACGGCCGCTGGACGCGATCGGCGACTGGTGGTCGCTGCTCATCGTGCGCGATGCCTTCGATGGCTTGCGCCGCTTCGGCGAGTTCCAGAAGAGCCTCGGCGTTGCCAAGAACATCCTGTCGGCGCGGCTGCGCAATCTGGTCGCGCACGGCATACTGGAAACGGTTCCGGCTCCCGATGGCAGCGCCCACCACGAATACGTGCTGACGCAAAAGGGGCGCGGCCTGTTCTATGTCCTGGTCGCCTTGCGGCAATGGGGAGAAACCTATTTCTCCGGACCGGGCGAGCCCTACACCTTCATGGTCGACATCGAGAGCGGCCGGCCGATCAGGCGCCTGGAGGTGCATGCCGAGGACGGTCGACTGCTTGTTCCCGGCGACACAAGGCTCGCCGATTTCCGCAACAGGGAAAACAGCTGAGCGCCCTGGCCGGTTCGGCGGACCGGCCAAGCTGGCGGAATCGATTTCCGCTTGACCGGCCGGGGAATCGGCTATCGTTTCCCCAGACAGTACGCAGGGTGGAGTGACCGATGAAAGCCGTCGTCTTCGAGAAATTCGGCGAAGCGCCGACGATCCAGACCGTTCCCGATCCGAAGCCGGCTGCCGATGGCGTGGTCATCAAGGTCGAGGCAACCGGGCTCTGCCGCAGCGACTGGCATGGCTGGATGGGCCATGATGACGGCATCACCTTGCCGCACGTCCCGGGCCATGAGCTGGCGGGCGTCGTCGTCGCCGCCGGCAAGCAGGTCAGCCGCTGGAAGGCCGGCGACCGCGTGACGGTGCCGTTCGCCGTCGGCTGCGGCCGCTGCTTCGAATGCACCTCGGGCAACCATCAGGTCTGCGAGCACCAGACGCAGCCGGGCTTCACCGGCTGGGGCTCGTTCGCCGAATATGTCGGCATCGAGCATGCCGACACCAACCTCGTGCGCCTGCCCGAGGAGATGGAATACGCCACCGCCGCCAGCCTCGGCTGCCGTTTCGTCACCTCGTTTCGCGCCATCGTCGACCAGGGCCGGGTCAAGCCCGGTGAATGGGTGGCGGTGCATGGCTGTGGCGGCGTCGGCCTGTCGGCGATCATGATCGCCAGTTCGTTGGGCGCCAATGTCATCGCCATCGACCTCACCGACGAGAAGCTGGAGTTCGCCAGAAAGATCGGCGCCGTCGCGACCATCAATGCGTCAACGACGCCGAATGTGGTCAAGGCGGTCAAGCAGATCACCAATGGCGGCGCGCATATGTCGATGGACGCGCTTGGCCACCCCACCACTTCCTTCAACTCGATCGCCAATCTGCGCCGGCGCGGCCGCCATGTGCAGGTCGGCCTGATGCTAGGCGAGCATGCCCGCCCGCAAGTGCCGATGGACAAGGTCATCGCCTTCGAACTCGAAATCCTCGGCAGCCACGGCATGCAGGCCTACCGCTACCAGGCGATGATGGAGATGATCCGCCATGGCAAGCTCAAGCCCGAACTGCTGGTCGGCAAGAAGATTAGCCTCGACGAGGCGCCCGCGGCCTTAATGGCGATGGGCGGTTTCGAGGGCATCGGCATTGGGGTGGTGACGAAGTTCTAGGTCGGGAGTCTACCGCGCAAACTTCTTCGCGCCGAACACGCAGGCCACCACGCCAAGCGTGACCACCACCATCAGCGGGCTGACCTGTTCGTGCAGCAGTGTCGCCGCGAGCGCCAGGCCGAAGAACGGCTGCAGCAGCTGCAGCTGGCCGACCGCGGCAATGCCGCCTTGCGCCAGGCCGCGATACCAGAAGACGAAGCCGATCAGCATGCTGAAAAGCGAGACATAGGCCAGCCCGATCCAGGCGTGCGAGCCGACGGCGGCAAAGGATGGCGGCAAGGTCGCGAAAGTCAGCACCAGCATGATCGGCAACGACAGCGTCAGCGCCCAGCAGATCACTTGCCAACCGCCGAGCCTGCGCGACAACGCGGCGCCCTCGGCATAGCCCAGGCCGCAAACGACGATGGCGGCGAGCATCAGCCCATCGCCCACCGGCGAAGCCGTCACGCCTTGCATCAGCGCGAAGCCGGCGACCAGCGCACTGCCTATGCAGGAAAACAGCCAGAATGCCGGTCGTGGGCGCTCGCCGCCGCGCAGCACGCCGAAGATCGCGGTTGCCAGCGGCAGCAGGCCGACGAAGATGATCGAGTGGGCGGAGGTGACGTGCTTCAGCGCCAGCGCGGTCAGCAAGGGAAAGCCGACCACCACGCCAAGTGCGACGATCACCAGTGACATGAGATCGCCCCGCTCCGGGCGCTTCTGCCGGAACAAGAGCAGCATTGCCAGGCCAAGCAGCCCGGCAATCGCGGCGCGGGCCGATGTCACGAATGTCGGGTCGAAGTCCATCACGGCAACGCGCGTCGCCGGCAGCGAGCCTGAGAAGATCAACACGCCGATAAATCCGTTCAACCAGCCGCTCGCGGTCTTGTCCATTCCAGGCTCCATGTCTTTCGCCCTCTATCGGGCAGATGCCATGGTGCAGCCAGAGACAATGGGGTACAATTTATCGAAACTGTAATGGCCAGACGAGCAGTACGGATGACGGACTTCGCTTTGGAAAAGGACGACGCGCGGACCCCGGGCGCCCCCACACTGGTCGAAAGCGTCATGGCGACCATCCGCCAGCGGATCGCGGCGCGCAGCCTGACACCGGGCGCCCGGCTGCCCTCCATCCGCGCCTTCGCCCAATCCATGCAGGTGTCTAAATCCACCGTGGTCGAAGCCTATGAACGGCTTGCAGCGGAAGGCACGATCCGCTCCCGGCCGGGTTCAGGCTTCTATGCCGCCGGCTCGCTGGCGCCGCTGTCGCTGGCCGAGATCGGTCCCCGGCTCGACCGTGCCGTCGATCCGCTCTGGGTCTCGCGCCAGTCGCTGGATGCCGGCGACGAGGTGCTGAAACCCGGCTGCGGCTGGCTGCCGGCCTCGTGGATGCCGCAGGCCGGACTGCGCCGCGCGCTGCGCACGGCGGCGCGCGCCGATGATGTCGCACTTGCCGATTACGGCACGCCGCTCGGCCTGCCGCCGCTGCGGCAACTCCTGGCGCGGCGCATGGCTGGGCATGGCATCGAAGTCTCGCCCGAACAGATCATGCTGACGGAATCGGGCACGCAGGCCATCGACCTCCTATGCCGGTTCCTGATCGAACCCGGCGACACGGTGCTGGTCGACGACCCCTGCTATTTCAATTTCCACGCTCTGCTGCGCGCCCACCGCGCCAAGGTCGTCAGTGTGCCCTACACACCCTCGGGACCGGATATTGAGCTGTTCGCGCAGGCGCTGGCCGAGCACCGGCCGCGCCTCTACATCACCAATTCCGCCATCCACAACCCAACCGGCGCCATCCTGTCGCCGGTCACCGCGCACCGGTTGCTCAAGCTCGCCGACCAGTCGGACCTGACCATCGTCGAGGACGACATCTTCGCCGATTTCGAGCACGCCCCCGCCCCGAGGCTGGCGGCTTTCGATGGCCTCAGCCGTGTTGTCCAGATCGGCAGCTTCTCCAAGACGCTGTCAGCGTCGGTGCGCTGCGGTTTCATCGCCGCGCCCCGCGACTGGATCGAGGGGCTGACCGACCTCAAGATCGCCACCACTTTCGGCGGCGGACGGCTGGCGGCCGAACTGGTGCTGACGCTGCTGAAGGACGGCAGCTACCGCAAGCACATGGATCTGCTGCGCGCCAAGCTGGCGCGCGCCATGGCCGAGACCGGCGCTCGGCTGAAGGCGATCGGCATCACGCCGTGGATCGACCAGCCGGCCGGCCTGTTCCTGTGGTGCAGCCTGCCCGATGGCGTTGACGCGGCCGAAGTCGCGCGCCGGGCGCTTGCCGACAATGTCGTGCTGGCGCCCGGCAATGCGTTCAGCCTGTCCGGAACGGCCAGCCGTTTCCTGCGCTTCAACGTCGCTCAGTGCGAAGACCAGCGGATTTTCAAGGTGCTCGAAACCGCGATGAAGCGGTGATCGCACGTCGCTTCAATCAGCGGCTCGCACAGACCTCCCGCACGCAGTCGCGCAGCCAGCGTTGTGCCGGATCGGCATCGAGGCGCGGATGCCAGAGCATGGAGATGGTAACCTCCATCGTGGCGACCGGCAGCGGGAAACTGTGCATGCCGGTGCGCGCGCCGGCCGTGTGCCGCTCAGGCACGCTGGCGATCAGTTCCGAGGCGCGCGCCATGGCGAGCGCGGCCGAGAAACCCGAAACCATGCACACGACCGTCCGCTGCAGGCCAAGCGTGCCCAGTGCCTCGTCGATCGGCCCTTTCTCGCGGCCGCGCCGCGAAACACTGATGTGCCGGCCCGCGGCGTAGCGCCCGGGCGTCACAATGCCCTCGCTCAGCGGATGGCCTGATCGAACAGCGCCAATGAAGCGGTCGCGAAACAGCGCCTGGATGCGCACTTCGGGCCCGGTTTCGCCGGCGACCCCGATTTCCAGGTCGATTGCCGCATCGCGCAACGACATCACATCCTTGTCGGACTTCGGCGCGAAACGCAGCCGCACCCCTGGCGCATCGGCTTCGATGCGGGCGACCAGACGGGGCCCGAATTCCTCGACGAAGCCCTCATTGGTGCGCAGCGTGAACACCTTGTCCAGGCTTGCGGGATCAAGCAATTCGGCGGGGCGCAGCAGCGCCTCCGCGTCCTGCACGACAGCACCGACCTGCCGGCGCAATTCTTCCGCGCGCGGCGTCGCCACCAGGCCACGCCCGGCGCGGACCAAAAGAGGGTCGCCCGTTGCCTCGCGCAGCCGCGCCAGCGTCCGGCTCATCGCCGAGGGGCTGAGCCGCAGACGGCGCGCGGCGCGGGCCACGCTGCCTTCCTCCAGCAGAACGTCGAGAGCGAACAGCAGATTGAGATCAGGAGACGTCATCCGCAGATCATAACATGATGTGGCGTTTGACGCACGAATATGATGCAAATGCTGCGCCTTCCGCCATATCAACTACAAGACTAGATCTCCGATGGTTCCGGTTGCGGAGCGAATGGAAAGGAGATCGCCATGGCAGTCGCCGCACAAAGTCGAGATGGGCTGATATCAGCCCCCCAAGAGAAAGAAACGGTCGGCTGGGCTCTGGCAAGCCTGTCGCTCGCCACGCTGCTGTCGTCGCTCGGAACCAGCATCGCCAGTGTCGGGTTGCCCTCGCTGATGCAGACATTCGGAGCATCGTTCCAGGCCGTGCAATGGGTGGTTCTGGCCTATCTCCTCGCCATTACCACGCTGATCGTCAGCGCCGGGCGGCTGGCCGACATGTTTGGGCGCCGGCCATTGCTGCTTGGCGGCATCGCGTTGTTCACATCGGCATCGGTGCTCTGCGGCCTGGCGCCGACGCTGTGGCTGCTGATTGCCGCGCGCGCCGTGCAGGGGCTTGGCGCCGCATTGATGATGGCGCTGACGCTGGCCTTTGTCGCCGAGACCGTAAGCAAGGAGCGGACGGGCAGCGCCATGGGCCTGCTCGGCGCCATGTCGGCGATCGGCACGACGCTCGGCCCCTCGCTTGGCGGCTTGCTGATCGCCGGCCTCGGCTGGCGCGCGATCTTCCTCGTCAATGTGCCGCTGGGCCTGCTGACCTTCGCCCTCGCCTGGCGCGCCCTGCCCGCTCGCAACAACACAGCTCAGGCCGCCCAAGGCAGATTCGACGCGATGGGCACTCTCCTGCTGGCCCTGACGCTGGCCGCCTATGCATTGGCCATGACGCTTGGCCGGGGCCATTTCGGCGCGCTCAACATCGGCCTGCTGGTCGCGACCGCTTTCGGCGTCATTCTGTTCGCCGTCGCCCAGACGCGGGTGAAGAACCCGCTGGTCCAACTCGCCAGTTTCAAGGATCCGCGGCTCAGCGCCAGTCTGGCCATGAGCCTCATCGTCGCCACGGTGATGATGGCAACCCTGGTGGTTGCCCCGTTCTATCTGTCGCGAGGGTTGGGGCTCGATGCCGCGATGGTCGGCGTGGTGCTCTCGACCGGGCCGCTTGTGTCGACCCTGTCGGCGCTGCTGGCCGGACGGCTTTCCGACCGCTTCGGAGCCAACAGGATGATGGTCGCCGGCCTCACCAGCCTCGCCACGGGCACATTCCTTCTGTCGCTTGCCCTGACCGGGCTTGGCATTGCCAGCTATGTCGTTCCGATCACCGTCACCTGCTTCGGCTATGCCCTGTTCCAGACCTCCAACAACGCGGCCGTCATGACCGGCGTCGGCGCGGGCGAACGCGGTGTCATGTCGGGCCTGCTCAATTTGTCGCGCAATCTCGGCCTCATCACCGGCGCGTCGCTGATGGGCGCCATCTTCGCGGTTGCGTCGGCCGGTGGTCAGCAAGGAGCAGGACAGGACGTCCTGAATTCCGCTTCAGCCGCCCGGGGCATGCAGGTCACCTTTGAGACGGCAACGGCCCTGGCGTTGGTTGCATTGCTGCTAGCGCTGCTGTCATCCCGCAATGCGATCAAGCACGGATAATCGATGCGAAATTTCTGAAATCGCGGGGCTTGGGCGGCCGCTCAGGCCCCTGCCCGTTTGCGGCGCTCATACAGCATGACCAGCGTTTCCGCCGTCAGTGCCGGCTTTTCCTCGCCTTCGATCTCAACCGTGTTGGCTGCCTTCATCAGATACTGGCCGGGCCCCCTGTCCTCCATGGAAAGCAGGACGGTGCGCAGCCTGATGCGCGCGCCGACCTTAACCGGCGCCAGGAAACGCACCTTGTCGAAGCCATAGTTGAAGGCGGCCTGGGTGTTTTCCGGCACGATGCCCATACCGAGCGCCAGCGCGCCAATGATCGACAGGGTCAGATAGCCATGTGCGATCGTCGTGCGGAACGGGCTTTGCCGCCGCGCCCGTTCGGGATCGACATGAATCCATTGATGGTCGCCGGTGCATTCGGCGAACTGGTTGATACGGTCCTGGTCGACCGTGGTCCATTCCGAGACACCGAGCTCCTGCCCGGACATCGTTCTCAACTGCTCGAAGGTCGGCGGCGTTTTAGGCCGTACTTCTGTCATTCCTGCTTTCCCGATAGCTTGCCGTGCCTCCGGACCACGAACGGACGGCTCCTGTCAATTCGCCCTGCGTGAATCCGTTCCGCCGAATTCCGGCTGAATCGTGCCATGCCTTACCATGCATTGGCAGGTCGAATTCGGATTTTACGACGTTTCAGGGCAGCCGGGAGCTTATAGCGTGGCGCGGATGCAACTATGCGTAAGGTTACGCAATGCCGAACAACCGGAGACGTAACGGCAGGCCACGGGGATCTACTTCTGCCCGTAGCCGGCGCGGATTTCCTCCATCGCCTCCTTGATACGCGCACGCAGGATTTCGATCGATTCGGTGCCGGATTTGCGGGCCAGTTCAGCCACTTCACCGGCATTCTTGAGTGCGACCTCGAAGGACTTCCTGGCAAACTCCGTCTGTTTGGCCATCAGCTCCTGCGGGTTACCCGGCGCCCGGTAGCTCTGCGCCATGTCGGCAATTTCGCGCAGCGTGTCCCGCAGCATTTCGCGTTGCCTCGACAACAGCGAGGTCGCGCCGGCGGCGCCGGCTCGCGCCGATTTCTCCAAGGCCTCGAGGTTCTTTCGATGATGGGCAAGGATCGCCTCGACATCGACATTGGGCACCTTCAGGTCGCGGCCGAATTTGCCGAACATGTCCATGAAGGAATCGGATTCCGGTTGTTTTGCCACGATGTCTTCTCCCCTTTGCCGCGGATGCGGCTGCCCTCACGGGGAGCATAGCACTCGGATGCCGCGTGTCCATTTCGAAGACGGGCCTGGCGACCGATACGCATCAATTGACCGGGAGCAGCAATTCGATCGTGTAGAGCACAATACCCGCCAGCCCGCCGATAATCATGCCGTTGAAGCGGATATATTGCAGGTCCCGGCCGATGTTCATCTCGATCAGCCGCGTCAGTTGCGCCAGGTCCCAGCGCTTGACCTGATCGCCGATGAATTTCGACACGCCGCTCTTCTGGCTCTCGACAAAGGAGGCGAGCGCCACGACGAATCCTTGGTTCATGTCGGCCCGGATCCGCGCATCGCCGGCAAGATGCCGGCCGACCTCGACGAACATGTTGGCGAGATGTGCGCGGACCACCGAATTCGGCGCCTTGGCGTCCTGCGCGATGAACAGGCTGAGGCTCTCCCACATGTCGCCCGCCAGCGCCCTGACCTCGGGTCGGACGAGGAAATCACGCTTCATCTTCTCGGCGCGCTTTGCATATTGCTTGGACGTCCGCAGCCGCTCGACGAAGCCTTGCGCGAAACGGTCGAACTCGGCCCGCATCGGGTGGTCGGGATCGGCCCGCACCTCGTCGAGCAAGGAGCCTGCCGAGGCGACGATCTTCTTCAGGAGATAGGCGTCGGCGCGGAACAGGTTGAACAGCGACGGCAATTCCTCGCGGATCTTCTCGCGCATCGTCACCAGCGCCTGTTCGTCGTTGAGGAAGCGGCCGACCACCTTGATGAACTCGTCGAACAATTTCTGGTGGCGGCGGTCATCAGTAAGCGCCGACAAGAGTTCAGCCGCCAGCGGCGCCAGCGGCACCTTTTCGATCTGCTCGAGCATACGGCTGGTGACGAAGCCGCGCAGTCCGGATTGCTCGACCGCGGCCAGCGTCTGCGGCACCAGCCGCACGACGAAGCGCGACAGGCCGGCGGCGCGTTCGGCATCGGTCAGCCAGTCGGCGACGAGTGCTGCAAAATCGACCTCGGCAAGCTTTTCCCACACTGGCTCCGGCGCCAGGAAATTGGCCTCGATGAAGCGGCCGAGATTGTCGGCGATGCGGCTCTGGTTTTCCGGGATGATGGCGGTGTGCGGGATCGGCAGCCCGAGCGGCCGCCTGAACAGCGCCACCACCGCGTACCAGTCTGCCAGGCCGCCAATGGTCGCCGCCTCGGCGAAGGCAGCTACGAACCCCAGCCACGGATAGGTGCTTTGGAACGACTTGGCCAAGGCGAACACCAGCACGCAAAGCGCCAGCGCCGCGGTGGCGATGAATTTGGTGCGGCGTAATGCCGAGAGCTTGACGGCCGCGTCGGCATCGAAACGGACAGGCGCCAGGGACGGAGCCGATTGTGACATGGACGAATTGCTCCTCGTCGATCTCTGGTCGATCTCGGGCCTATCTAGGGATTCGTCAGCCGAAATGCCCGTAGCGGCCAGTTTTCCCCGCGTTTTGCCGGGTTGCGCACATAAAGTTGACGAGAATATTCATCTATGGTGCCCGGCTAGTCTGGAATTGTTCCAAGGTATAGGCCATATTCGGGTCGAGGCCAGTGCGACGAATCCGAAACTCCGGGATCAGAGCTGCGCCGGCAAAATTCTGGAATCCGGCATGGTCACCGCGCCGGCGCCTAGTGAGGACAAAATGCGGCTTACACGCCAGACCAATTATGCCATGCGCATCCTGATGTATTGTGCCGCCAACGATGACCGGTTGAGCCGCATTCCCGAAATCGCGACCGCCTATTCGGTGTCGGAACTGTTCCTGTTCAAGATCCTGCAGCCGCTGGTCGAGCATGGCCTGGTGGAGACAGTGCGCGGCCGCAATGGTGGCGTCCGGCTTGGCCGCGCCGCGGAATCCATCAGCCTCTTCGACGTCGTGCGGGTGACGGAAGAGAGCTTTGCCATGGCCGAATGCTTCGAGAACGATGCCGCCGAATGCCCGCTGGTCGACAGCTGCGCGCTGAATTCGGCGCTGCGCGAGGCTCTCAACGCCTTCTTCGCCGTGCTTTCCCGCTACACCGTTGCCGATATGGTGGCGGCAAGGCCGAATGTGCGCAACCTGCTCGGCATCGACATGCTGGAGCGCCGCGCCCCGGCTGCCTGATCTGAGCAGGCCGGCCTCACCTGAACATCAACCGACCGACGATTGCGGCAGCACGAACGGCATGTTGCCGGCCGGCAGCACGCCAATCCTGAGCCGGCAGTCGAACACTTTTTCGATCAGATCATCACTCAGCACATCCCGTGGCGAACCAGTGGCTGCGAGCCGGCCGCGGTGCATGACGAAAATCCGGTCGGCATACATGGAAGTCAGATTGAGGTCGTGCAGGATGGCGACCACGCCGCCGCCCCTTCTGGCGAAATCGCGGGCGATGTTCATGATGATCAGCTGATGCTTGATGTCGAGGCTGGAAACCGGCTCATCGAGAAAGAGATAGCGCGGCTTGCCGTCGAGCACCGGCGCCCAGACCTGGCACAGCACGCGCGCAAGCTGGACGCGCTGCTGCTCGCCGCCCGAAAGCTCCTGGTAGAAACGCCCGGCAAAACCGTCGAGGTCGACGCGCGCCAGCGCCCGCTCTGGCAGCCGCGCGTCCTCGCCTGATAAGGCGCCTGAGCGCCCGCCGACAAGGCCAAGCTTGACGACCTCGCGAACCGTGAACGGGAAGGACAGCGTCGTCGCCTGCGGCAGCACCGCACGATGGACGGCAATCTCTACCGGTTTCATCGCCGCAAGATCGCGGCCGTTGAGGGCGACCTGCCCGGTATAGGCGAGCTCACCCGACAACGCCTTCAGGAAGGTCGTCTTGCCCGAGCCGTTGGGGCCGACGATGGCCGCGACTTCGCCGGGCCGTGCGTCGAAATCGACACCGCCGACGATGCGCTTGCCGGCGATATCAACGGAAACATCCCTTGCCTCGATCATTCAAAGCCTCACAAATCGACCACGCCGCGCTTGCGCAGCAGGATCCACAGGAAGAACGGCGCGCCTGCGATCGCGGTGACGATGCCGATCGGCAATTCGGCCGGCGCCACGATGGTGCGGGCGACCGCATCCCCCAAGAGCAGCAGCGAGGCGCCGAGCAACGCCGAAGCGGGCAGCAGATAGCGATTGTCCGGACCGATCAGCAGCCGCAGCAGATGCGGCACGACGATGCCGACGAAGCCGATGCCGCCACTGACGGCGACGGATGCACCGACCGCAGCCGAGACACCGATGATGGCCGTATATTTCAACCGCTGTATCGGAATGCCGAGATGCCCGGCGGTCGCCTCGCCCAGCGCCAGCGCATTGAGGCCGCGCGCCAGGAACGGCATCGCCGCCAGCGCCAGTATGATGATCGGCCCGACCGAACCGATCTTCTGCCAGGTCGCGCCACCGAGCGATCCGAGCTGCCAGAAGGTCAGGTCGCGCAACTGGCGATCGTCCGCCATGAAGATGAGGATGCCGGTCAAGGCCATGGCGAGCGCCGCCAGCGCGATGCCGGCCAGCAGCATGGTGGCGACCGAGGTTTGCCCGCGCCGCGTGGCGACCTGATAAAGCACCAGCGTCGTGGCAAGACCGCCGAAGAAGGCTGCCAGCGGCAGCGCGAGCGTGCCGAACAAGGCTGTCACCGGCGCCAGCACCGTGGCGCCAAGCACGATGACGGCGACCGCGCCGAGGCTGGAGCCGGCGGAAACGCCGATCAGGCCGGGATCGGCCAGCGGATTGCGGAACAGTCCCTGCATGACGGCGCCCGAGACCGCGAGCGCCGCGCCGACCAGCATGCCGAGGATGATGCGCGGCAAACGGATATCGTAAATGATCAGGCTGTCACGGCCGTTCAGCGCCGCATCGCTCGGAATGGCCCCAAACAGCCAGTCCCTGAGAACGTTGATAGCCGAAGCATCCGATGCCCCTGACGTCAGCGACAAAAGCACGGCTGCCGCGAGCCCGAGGCACAACAGCAGGATGACGATGCGGGCGCGGCCCGAGCGGTCGCCTTCGGATGCATTCGCCATCACCTTCACCGGGCCGGCGATCGATTGGTCGACCATGATGCTTAGTCCGTGACTTCAGCGCCATAGAGCGAGACGGCGAGGTCGTGGATGGCTTCAGCCGTGCGCGGCCCGAAGCCGAGCAGATAGCTACCATCGATGCGGATCAGCTTGCGCGCAGTTCCGGCCGGCGTCGAGGCAACGGACGGGTTGCCGAACAATTCGTCGTCCAATACCGGCGGTCCGGCATTGCTCATCATCAGGATCACGTCAGGCCTGGCGGTGATGATCGCTTCATCGGACATCTGCTTGTAGCCGGAGAAGCCTTCGACGGCATTGACCCCGCCTGCCAGCCTGACCATGCCGTCGGCCGCGGTTTCGCTGCCGGCCGCCAGGATCTTGCCGCCCTGTATCGACAGCACGAACAGGATGCGCTTGCGCTCCTTGATCGAGGCGGTCTGCTTTTCGGCTGATGTCAGTTTGGCATCGAGTTCCTTGGCCAGCACCTCGGCCTTGGCATCGACGCCGAGCGCCTTGCCGACGATGCGGACCTTCTCGAGGATGCCTTCGTGGCTAAAATGCTCGGGCACTTCGATGAAGGGTATGCTGGTCTTCTTCAGCACATCGACGGCTTCCTTGGGACCGCTGCCCTGCAGCGCCAGGATACCGGTCGGATTGACCGACAACACACCTTCCGGCGACAGAGCGCGCATATAGCCGACATCAGGCAAGGCCAGCGCCGCTTTCGGATAATTGCTGGTGGAGTCGCGCGCCACCAGATGTTTCTCCTCGCCAAGCGCATAGACGATTTCGGTGATCGAACCGCCTATGGCGGCGATCTTCGACGGATTGGAGAAGACCGAGACGCCCTCGGCAGCGCCAGCCGGTTGCAGTGTTGCAAAGGCAAGGGAAAGGCCGAGGATCGGCGCTGCCATCGAACGGCGCATGGCCGGCAGGTTCGGGAAAAACCGCATCACACCGTTCCTCACGCTGCCGTCGGGCTTGGAATGCGCGGCAGGTTCTCGGCCAGGAACCGCCAGTCGTCGCGCTCGCTTTCGCCTTCGTGGCGCTTGCCGAAGAACTGGATGATCATCTCGCCATTCGCCGCATAGACCTCAAGCGAGGTGACATGGCCATCCTTGGTCGGCTTGCGCACCGCCCAGACTTCATGGATGTGGTCGGTGCGCAGGTGCAAGTGGAAGGTCTCGTCCAGCACATTGATCCACGGCCCCATCGGTTTGATCGACTTGACCGGTCCGGAATGGATCTGGATGCAGCCGCGGTTTCCGACGAAGCACATGATCGGCATCTCGCCTTCGGCGGCATGGTGGAACATGGCGCGGACCGCGTCATTGTCGAGCAGCCAGGCATAATCCGTTCCGACCATGCGCACCGCCTGGCGGCGGCTGAGCTTGAGCGTCTTCAGCATGCCGAAGAACTGGTGCACGTCGGTCAGCCGGCTCCAGCGGTCGCGCAGATCGTCTGGGCTGGCGGTGGTTGCCCCGCCCTCGCCCTGATCGTCGGAAATTGGGCCTGAAATATTGACCGTCGGTTCCTGGTTGGAGGATTCCAGCGAAGCGACCAGCTTCTGGTAGGCATAGAGGCTGGAGGCCGGCCGCAGATGCACCTTGTGCACCGCCTCGCCCGCCGCATCGAAGAACTGCAGGCTGCGGCGGATGTCGTCGCCGTCGCGTTTCTCCACGGCAAAGCCATGCGCCCAGACCTTCGGGAAGATGCGCAGGTCGATGTTCTCGCCAAGCACCATGGCATTGTGGTTGCCAGTGACGACCTTGTCATAGACGCCGATCTTTTCGTGCACGGCGCTTTCGTTGCGGGTCAGCGCCATCACTTCGCCAACGGCTTCGAGACCCGTCAAAAGGTCGTTGACGCGCGGTTCGATGCGCACGACGCCGTCACCGCAATGCGCGGCGGCCAACTCGGCTTCCGAAATGCCGAGTTGGGCCGCCAGGTCACGCTCGCGCGCTTTCGGATCCTCCGTCCGTGCCCGCCGGATTTCATGCGGGGCGGGTTTTACGCGCTGGTCCATGTCTTACCCCTGATGCCTTCTTACTTGTTGAGAATGAGCTTGCCCTGCCGGGTGATCTTCAGCCGGTAGAGCGCGCCATGATGCTCGATGCCGATCTCGTGCTCGCCCTGGAACAGCGTGTTGCTGGAGAGCGTTCGCACCGCCAGCGGGATCCGATCGAAGCGGGTGGAGGCATCGTCCGAACGGCGGGCGCGATAGCGAAAATCGTTGGGATTGTGCGTGTTCATCTGGGTCGATCCCTTTCCTGTGCCGGGCACCTGGCTAGGCGTTGCGAAATGTCGATTCATTTCTTGACTTGAATAATCATGTTTATTAGTCAGTGCAATACCGGAGTAAACGAGTCAACATTTAACACGCCGGACACGATGAAAAATGCCAGCGAGCCCCAGGCCAGCCAGCATGAAACCTGGAATCTGGAGTTGGGGCATGGGGTTGGTGAACTGGGAATGGCGCGGCCGGTCGGCGGCGCACGGTGTGGCGGCTTTGTTGGCTAGCGTGGCGGCGGTCGCTTTGTCCGCGCCGTCAGCCCACGCTCAGCAGGCAACGCAGCCGGCGGGCGAGCAGACAGATCAATCGAAGAAGGCTGACCAGGAGAAGGCAGCCCCCGCGGGTGCGACGCTGCTCGACAAGATCCTGGTGCTCAGCCGCACCGGCGAAACGGCGATCGAATCATTGGCCTCGGCCAGCCATGTCGACCAGGACCAGCTCGCCCGCCGCATGGCGACGACGCCGAACGAGATGCTGCTGGGTGTGCCCGGTGTCGCGACACAGGCCGACGCCAGGCGCGTCAGCACTAGCATCAACATCCGCGGCCTGCAGGATTTCGGCCGCGTCGCGGTGATCGTCGACGGCGCACGCCAGGACTTCCAGCGTTCCGACCACGGCACGCAATCGACCTTCTACATCGACCCCGATCTCGTCAAATCCGTCGATGTGATCCGCGGTCCTGTCGCCAACACCTATGGTTCGGGCGCCATCGGCGGCGTCGTCTTCTTCGACACCAAGGACGCAGAGGATTTTCTCAAGCCGGAGGAAACATGGGGCGCTTCGGTAACCGGACGCTATGAGAGCAACGGCAAGGGCTGGACCACCAGCGCCACGGGTGCCTACCGTTTCAATGAGAACTGGGATGTCCTGGGCAACATCGTCTACCGCAACTATGACGACTACAAGGATGGCGGCGGCGACACCGTCAAAGGCACCGGCTTCGACGTGCTCAGCGGCCTGCTCAAGACCACCATCCGCCCGTCCGAAAACAGCGAGTTGAAACTGGGCTGGGTCGGCTCAAGCGACAGCTGGGACGAAACCAGCGGCAGCGTGCCGGTCAACGATGTCGACCTGAAGTCGAACACCTTCACGGCCCGTTACAACATCACGGACGAGGACAAGAGCTGGCTCGATCTCCACATCAACACCTCCTACAACAAGACCAATCTCGACCTGACCAGCCTTGTTCCGCAAAACCGCTTCGATCCGGTCACAGGCCTTCCAGTGGTGCTGCCAACCGGCTCGACGTCGACTTTCGATGTCGGCACCGCCGCAATCGACATCTGGAACACCTCACGATTCGAAACCGGTGGCGTCGCCCACGAATTGACTTATGGCGGCGACTGGGTCGGCGACAATGTGAAGACGGGCGGTACCGCCGGCGGCGACAGTTTCTACACGCCGTCAGGCAAGCGCAACGTCTCCGGCGCCTATGTCCAGGATAAGCTCACCTGGGATTGGCTCGAGGTGATCGCCGGGCTGCGTTACGACAGCTACAGTCTCAAGGATGACACCCACGATACATCAGGCGATCGGTTGTCGCCGCGCATCACCGTCGGCGTCTCGCCCTTTGACAACGCCAGCCTTGCCGGCCTGCAATTCTATGGCACTTACGCAGAGGGCTACCGTTCGCCCTCCCTCACGGAGACGCTGATCAGCGGCAACCATCCGGCAGGTGTCACCTTCCCATTCCTGCCCAATCCGAACCTGCGACCTGAAACCGGCAAGACGACCGAATTCGGCATCAACTACAAGCAGAACGATATGTTGGAGGCTGGCGACGCACTCCGCATCAAGGCGGCCTATTTCAACAACGACGTCGACGACTATATCGAAGGCGTGACGTTGTCGCCGTTCGCCCCAGGCAGTGGTTGCCCGTTCGGCCCTGGCATTCCGATCTGCTACCAGTACCAGAATTTCGCCAAGGCCAAGATCCACGGCTTTGAGTTTGAAAGCGTCTACGACGCTGGATGGGGTTATGCCGGGCTTTCGGCATCGATCACGAATGGCCACACCATTTCCTACAAGGGTGTGGAAGCCGATCTCGCTACCATCCCCTCTTCGCAGGTCACCGCCCAGCTTGGGCTGCGCTTCCTCGAGGACAAGCTGACCGTTGGTGGTGAGGTGCAGTATAACGGCAAGCCGAAGGGCAATGCGGTGGCCGAGGACTACACGCTGGTCAATGCCTTCGCCAGCTACCAGGCGACCGACAATCTGAAGGTCGATTTCCGCGCCGACAACCTGTTCGACGTCAAATACGCCAATCCGCTCAACGGCAGCACGACAGTCGCGGTCTATGAGCCAGGCATCACGCTGAAGCTGGCGGCAACAATGCGATTTGGGGGCTGATGGCATGACGAGCTTGACGACATCCCTTCGTCTGCTGACCTCGACGCTGGCGATGTCGCTGGCGATGGTTCCGGCGTGGGCTGAAGGGTCCGCGCCGGTCCCCGCGCTGACCCTCGAACTCAATGCCGCGCAGCCTTCCGACAAGGGCTGCCGGCTGACCTTCCTGATCAACAACAATCTCGGCGCCGACCTCTCCAAGGCGGCGTTCGAGATCGCGCTGTTCAACACCGCCGGTGTCGTCGATCGGCTGACCGTGCTCGACTTCAAGGACCTGCCGGCAGGCAAGACCAAGGTGACGCGCTTTGATCTCGCCGGCACCGACTGCACCAAGGTCAGCCGCGTGCTGATCAACAGCGCGACCGAGTGTGCCGGCACCGGCGTCGAACCGGCCGCCTGCATGCGCAAGCTGAAGACGGACACCAAGACCGGTATCGCTTTCGGCGTCTGAGACCGGCGTTGGGGCTGCATCCCGCATTTACAGGAAATACCGTGGCCTGGCCGCCGGCCGGACACGGTTCGCCGATACCAGGGGCAGATGATCTTGATTTGACTTTTGCCCGCTGGTCGCTGCAATTTCCGGCCCGCGACATGCAGGAAATCAGTCCCCTCACCGACGCTGGCAGTGAACTGGCGGTAGCGCCGGCCGGGCCACTTGTGCCCGCACGGCCGACCGCCCGATGGCCCATTGCCCTCGTCGTCTCGGGCCTGCTCCATGGAGCGGCGGCGGCATTCTTTCTGTTCTCGCCCTCCAGCGCATTCAATTCCCGGAATGCTGAGCAATCGGAAGGCGGCGATCAAACCGGCGACAAGGTGGCCGGCAGCGCGTTGGACAAGGATCCGGCGGCAATAAATGTCACGCTGGAGCCGAAACCGCAGCCGACCAAACCGGAACCGGCAAAGGCTGTCAGACCAGCACCGCCGACAAAGCCATTGCAGCCTGAGCAGGAGGTTGTGAAGCAAGCTCCCGAGCCCGTACAGGAAGCAGCCAGGCCGCTGCCCGAGCCTTTGCCGGAAGCTGCCAAACAGCCAGCGGTAACGCCGGACATACTGGTGGCGGCGACCCCGCGCCCCGACGATCAGAGCGTGGATGCCAAAGCCGAAACATCGCCGCAGCCGAGCGTCCAGGCCGAAAGCGCTCAAGCGCCTGCTGTCGTTCCGGACCAACCGCCAATCCCCAGCGCCAGGCCAACTCCGCCAGCCGCTCCGGCGACGATTAGAGCAGCGAGTGAGCGCAGCGGCATGGCAGATGGCCTGGACAAGCTGGCGCAAGCGGCCAGCAAGGGCAAAAGACCGAAAGAGGCAGGCAGCGACGCGGAAGACAGCTATCGCGGCGACGTGTTTAGAAAGCTCGGGAGTGTCAACCGTACTCTCCCGCCTTCGCTGCAACTTAAGGCACGCAACAATGCGGTCGTCACATTCGTCATAGGCAGGAAGGGCGGCATAGATGAGTTGCGCGTTCTGCAGAGCTCAGGATCGGCGGCTTTCGACGAGGCCGCGCTCGGCATCGTGCGCAAGGCCGCTCCTTTCCCTCCAATTCCCGCACAGGCAGCAAACCCAACTTTGGAGTTCGAGGTCGGAATCGGCCCATTTTGAACCGGCCCGGAACAAAGCGCTGCAACGCCAACGATCAACATCCGCACGAAAGGAACCCCATGTACATCGCCATGAACCGCTTCAAGGTGCAGAACGGCTCGGAAGCCGATTTCGAGGCCGTGTGGAAGAACCGCGATTCCAGCCTTGCCGAGATGAAGGGTTTTCGGGAATTCCATCTGCTGCGCGGCCCGGTCAACGAGACCGAAGGCTACACGCTGTTTGCCTCGCACACGGTGTGGACGAGCCAGGACGATTTCGTCGCCTGGACCAAATCGGAAAACTTCCGCGCCGCACACAGGAATGTCGGCACGACGAAGGTCCACTATCTCGGCCACCCGCAATTCGAGGGCTTTTCCGTCGTCGAGGGCGCCTGACGTGGCTTTGCCCGAGCAAATGCGAGAACCTCGGGCACCCTCGTCATGATCGCGTCGAACCGCGCCCACCCAGCCGACGCAGCCAGTGGCCAACATGCATGCGCAGCCACTGCCAGGGCCGTCCCCGGGTCAGGTATCGCATCAGCCGCGGATCATCGGCCAGCTCCTTGAACTGACGCACATGCTGCCTCAGGAATGCGGGTATGAAATTGCGCCCGTTGATATCACTGAGCCAGGCTGAATTCTCCAGCACATAGTCGACGACATCCGCCGCCAATGTGCTCTTGTGGGCTCGGTGGGCAGGCGTTTGCGGTACATGGCCGCCGGCAAAGGCAATGCCGGTGGAAGACATGTTCGACCCGTGCAGGCGATAGAGGCTGAGCCCTTCGGATAGGATGAGGCTGCCGCCGGCCAGATGCGCACATGTGACCGTCAGATAATCCGCCCCCATCTTGGCCTTGAACGGGAAGGACAAGACCCGCTCCAGCGCGCCACGCCGGTACAAGATCGCCGAGCATGGCGACCATAGCCAGCCGGTTGTCGCAGGCGCGAAATAAGTCACTGGATGCTCTGATACGTAAGCAATCCCGGGCGCTATGCCGGCAAGCTGGCCACCAGGCGCGATGGCGACGCCATTGCCGTCGGGCCCGGAGCGCGGTTTGCGCAAGGGAAGGAACGTGCCGCTCAGCAAGGTGCCGCTGCCGTCGACCAGGAACACGTCGGAGCTCGACAGCGCGGCCGAATATGTTGCGTTGAGGTGGGCGGACAGATGCGCCAGAAGAAAATCCGGCAGCCACGCATCGTCGGCATCGAGAAATGCCACGAAAGGCGCGTCGGTCGCGGCAAAGCCAACGCGGAATCCCGTGATCTGCCCGCCATTTTGCGAGCGCGCCAGCAGGCGCAGGCGCGGATCGTCTATGGCTGCCAGAAGCTGGCGGATATGGTCGGCCGAGCCGTCGGTCGAGGCGTCGTCGACAATGACGCAGTCCCAGTTCCGGTAGGTCTGCGCCAACACCGAGCGGATCGCCTGTTCGACGTAGGGCCGGTAATTGTAGCAGGTGATGACCACCGCCACGCGCGGCAGCTCAAACGGTGGGGACTTGTCTTCCATCTGATCGGTCGCCCCGCTCGAATTGCCGCCCATGCTTATCCCCGGCAACTCGACACAAGGCAAGCGAGGTGTGAATAGTCTTTATGCCGCAGCGAGCAGGCTGGCATTGCCGCCCGCGGCGGTCGTGTCGACGCAGACGGCCCGCTCATGCACATAGGCCGCCGGATTGAGCACCTCGCTGACCAGCGGCACGATCGGGCCTGAGCGCTCGGCAATGACCTTGCGCACGATGCGCGCAGCTTCCGGCGTGCCCGAAAAAGCGACGACATCGACGCGCAGCGAGCGGGCCTCGACCGGATCGGGACGTCCGTCGATCGCAGCCAAAGGCAGGCCCTTGCCGGTCAATGCGGCGAGAGCCGCCGGCGCGCCCGGTGCAACGGCCAGCACCGCATTGCCGGCGGCGAGCGCCTGGATCGTCTGGGCAAGCAGCGTGTCGGCATCAGGCCCCAGGCACAGCACCCGCCCACGCGGCGACAGCGACAGCGTGTTGGCCTCGCCCGTCGGTCCCGGCAGATCGACCTGACCGAAATCGATTGCAGCGGCCGCGCCAATGGCGGCCGCACCCTTGCCGCGCAGATGCTTCCTCAGGATGGCGATCCGGTCCAGGCGCGTCGACCAGCCCCCGAGCGTGGGATCGGGCAGATTGTCGGCCAGCTCGGTCGCCGTCACCTTGTGGCCCTCGCCAACTTCCGTGCCGGCTTCCGGCCCTTTGCGGAAGCGGCGCAGATAATGCGGGCCGCCGGCCTTTGGACCGGTGCCCGACAGCCCCTCGCCGCCAAAGGGCTGCGAGCCGACGACGGCGCCGATCTGGTTACGGTTGACATAGATGTTGCCGGCATGGATGCCGTCGACGAAATGCTGGACGCGGCCTTCGATGCGGGTATGCAGGCCGAAGGTCAGGCCATAGCCCTTCCGATTGATGGCGGCGATCACCGCGTCGATCTCATCGGCGTCGAAGGTCGCGACATGCAGCACCGGGCCGAAGACTTCTCTGTCCATCTCCTCGATGCCCTTGACCCTGAAGACATGCGGCGCGACGAAGCGGCCGTCCCTCGGCGCCTCGAGCTTGGCGATCAGCCGGCCTTCGAGACCCTTCTTCGTGCAATAGTCACGGATCGAGGTTTGCGCCTCATCATCGATGACTGGGCCGACGTCGGTCGAAATCCGCCAGGGGTCGCCGATATTGAGCGCTTCCATGGCGCCCTTCAGCATCTCCAGCATCTTCTTCTCGACGTCCTTCTGCACATAGAGCACGCGCAGCGCCGAGCAGCGCTGGCCGGCACTCTGGAAGGCCGAGGCCAGTATATCGCGCACCGCCTGCTCGGGCAGCGCGGTGGAATCGACGATCATGGCGTTGAGGCCGCCGGTCTCGGCGATCAGCATGGCGTCGGGCGCGGCACTTTCGGCCAACTGCTTTTCGATCAGCTTGGCGACCTCGGTCGAGCCGGTGAAGCAGACGCCGGCAATGCGCGGATCAGCGGTCAGCGGCGCGCCGACCGATGGGCCGTCGCCGGGCAGCAGCTGGACGATGTCTTCCGGGACACCGGCCTCGCGCAGCAGCTCGACGGCACGGAAGGCGATCAGCGGCGTCTGCTCGGCCGGCTTGGCGATCACCGAATTGCCGGTGACGAGTGCCGCCGCGATCTGGCCTGTGAAGATGGCCAGAGGAAAGTTCCACGGCGAAATGCAGACGATGGCGCCGCGCGCTTGCGTGCCTATCTCGGCGTTTGCCGCTTCGGCGGCGTAGTAGCGCAGGAAGTCGACGGCTTCGCGCACTTCGGCGACGCCGTCGGCCAGTGATTTGCCGGCCTCGCGGGTGGCCAGCGCGAAGAACTCGACCGCATTGGCCTCATAGAGATCGGCGGCGCGGTTGAGGATGGCGGCGCGTTCGGCAACGGGGCGCTTTGCCCAGGCCGGTTGCGCTTCCACTGCGATCCGCACGGCGATCGCGACCTGCTTGGCGGACGCCTCGTGAACCGTTCCGACCACTTCATCGGGCTTGGCCGGATTGACGATTGGACGCTGCTTGCCGTAGCCGGCGGCCCGCGTGATCGGCTTGGCGTGCCAGCGATCCGGTCCGGCAAAGGCCGCCCTGGCCTTGTCGATCGCCGCCAGCGTCACCGTATCGGTGATGTCAATACCCCTGGAGTTGCGGCGACCAGCACCAAAGATCTGGGACGGCCGGGCAATCGCCGGATTGGCGGCAGAGCCCTGGCCTTCCACCGTTTCGAGCGGATCACGCGCGATGTCCTCCGGCTCGACGTCCTCGTCGGTCAGCTGATGCACGAAGGAGGAATTGGCGCCGTTCTCCAGCAACCGGCGCACCAGATAGGCCAGCAGGTCGGAATGCGCACCGACCGGCGCATAGATGCGGCAGCGCGTGCCTTCGGCCTGGCGCACCGTCTCGTGCAGCGCCTCGCCCATGCCATGCAGGCGCTGGAACTCGAAGGCGTCGCGATTATCAGCCATCGACAGGATGGCGGCGACGGTGTGGGCGTTGTGGGTGGCGAACTGCGGATAGATGCGGTCGGTCATGCCAAGCAGTTTTTTCGCGCAAGCCATGTAGGAAACGTCGGTGTTGGCCTTGCGGGTGAAGACGGGATAGCCGGCAAGCCCGAGCGTCTGCGCGCGCTTGATCTCGGTGTCCCAATAGGCGCCCTTGACCAGCCGGACCATGATGGTGCGGTCGTATTTCTTGGCCAGTGCATAGAGCCAGTCGATGACGAAGGCCGCGCGTGGCCCATACGCTTGCACCACCACGCCAAAACCGTTCCAGCCGGCGAGTTCCGGCTCGGCCAGCACGCGTTCGATGACGTCGAGCGACAGATCGAGGCGATCGGCTTCCTCGGCGTCGATGTTGAGGCCCATGCGCGAATGCCGGGCGGCGAGCGCCAGCGACAACAGCCGCTCGGCCATGACAGGAAGCATCTCCTCCTTCTGCGCCACCTCGTAACGCGGATGCAGCGCCGAGAGCTTGACCGAAATGCCGTGGTTCTGCCTGATGTCAGGGCCGTTGGAGCCGGAATCGAGCGAGGAAATCGCATCGGCATAGGCCTTGAGGTAGCGCAGCGCATCGGCCTCGGTGCGGGCCGCCTCGCCCAGCATGTCGAAGGAATAGAGATAGCCCTTCTGCGTCATCGGCCGGCCGCGCTTGACCGCCTCCGCGATGGTGCGGCCGAGCACGAACTGTTCGCCCATTTCGCGCATGGCGGCGGCCACCGCCTTGCGGATCACCGGCTCGCCCAGCCTGCGCACCATCGAGCGCAGCGTGCCTTCGATGCCGCCCTCGCCCTCGTCGAGGACACGGCCGGTCAGCATCAGCGCCCAGGTCGAGGCGTTGACGAAGATCGAGCTCGAACCGCCGGAATGCGCCGACCAATCATGCGGCGCGATCTTGTCGGCGATCAGATCGTCCATCGTCTCGGTGTCGGGTACGCGCAGCAGCGCCTCAGCCAGGCACATCAGCGCCACGCCCTCCTTGGTGGAAAGGCCGTAGGCGGAGAGGAAAACTTCCATCAGCCTTGGATCGGACGATCCGCGCACCGCCCGTACCAGATCCACGGCGCGCGCCGAGATCGCATCGCGATCCCCACCCGAGAGCCCTGTCGCCTCGGCCAGCCGCTTCACGGCCTCGTCTTCGTCAGGCAAATAGTTGGCACGGATCTGCTGGCGGATGGTGTCTAGCGGCATGGCGGGTCCTGCGGAGCGAGCATCAGGGAACGGGCCGGCGGTCACCGGACCGAATGGCGCAAGCTAGCACAGCTCCTAAATTTCGGCCGGTCCAAAGAAATCGACATCATAGGTCAATCGATCTATCCTGACGCCGGTGGTGTCAGCATACGGACTATGATTTCGATGACAGAAGACCAATTGGACCGCATCGACCGGAATATCCTGGCCGCGCTGGCAAGCGATGGCCGGCTTTCCATGTCGGAACTGGCGGCAAAGGTCGGCCTGTCCAAGACGCCGGTGCAGGCACGGGTGAAGCGGTTGGAGAAGGATGGCTATATCAGGGGCTATCAGGCGATCATCGACCGCGAGCGCATGGGCGAAGGCCATGTCGCCTTCGTCCAGGTCAAACTGTCCGACACCCGCTCCGCCGCCCTCGACGCTTTCAACCGGTCGGTGCAGGCCGTGCCGGAGATCGAGCAGTGCCACATGATGGCGTCGAGCTTCGACTATTTGCTCAAGGTCCGTACAAGGGATATCGCCGCCTACCGCCGCGTGCTCGGCGAGCGCATTTCCGCCCTGCCCCACGTCGCCCAGACCTCGACCTTCGTGGCGATGGAGACGGTGAAGGATCGCTGACCATGATCCCGAAAAGTGGATGCCGGTTTTCGGACAAGATCATGGTCAAACAAGAGCCTACTCCGACAGCGTCTTCAAAAACGCCACCAGCGCCGCGCGCTCGCGGTCCGACAGCTGCAGCGGATGGATCTCGGATGTCCCCTCGACGCTCGGCGCCGCCTTGGCGTAATGCGCCACCACCTCGTCGAGCGTCGAAAACTGCCCGGCATGCATGTAGGGCGGCCGCGTCGCCGCGCCGCGCAGCGATGGCGTCTTGTAGGCGCGGATCAGTTGCGGTGCATCCTTGACCATGAAGCGCAGCTCGCCGCAAGCGGCGACGTCGCCGTCGCGATAGGCGCCGAAGCAATTGAATAGATCGGCCTCGACCTGTGCCACCGCATCGACACGCCCGCGATCCGGCGGCAGATCCGCGACAGGCGGCACGCCCGTATTGTGAAAACCGTTGTCGGTGAAGCGCGGGCCGTTGTGACAGGTCACGCAATTGGCCTTGCCGATGAACAGTTTCAGCCCAAGGATCTCTTCCCGCGTAAAGACCGCATCGCCCTTCGGCTCGGCGCCGGTTGCAAGGTCGAGCGCAAAGCGGTCGAAGCGCGTCTGCGACGGCTCGATCGAGCGTTCGAAGGCGGCGATCGCCTTGCCTATATTGGCATAGACGCGGTTGATGGCGTCGCGCTGCGCATCGCTCATCGTCTTCCAGGCAGCCTTCTCGGCATCGTTTCCAAGCGGACTGGCATTCAACGGAATGCCGGAAAAATCGGGCAGCGGCCCGAAAATGCGCTCATAGCGTTCGCCGAAGCGCGCCTTGATGTAGTGCGCGTAGGCGGCCCGGTTTCCCGCCTGTTCCAGCGGGTTTTCCAGCGGCGTCAGCGCCTGCGCCCACAGGCTGTCGCGGCGGCCGTCCCAGAAGAACCATGGGTCGCGCGCCACGCCGGCCAGCGGCATGGTGCGCCGGTTGGTGCGGCCGACGCCGACCGCTTGCGGCAGGTCGTCCTGGAACTGCCGGTCGATTTTGTGGCAGGTCGAGCACGACACCGTGCCATCGCGGCTCATGCCGAGATCGAAGAACAGCGTCGAGCCAAGCGCCGCGGCGGCCGGCACGTCGGCAAAGCGGTTGGTGGTGTCGGGCTTCAGCGACGGCAGCGTGTTCAAGGCCAGCGAGGCGATGGTCTTCTTCTCGGCGTCGGAAAAATCCGGCTTACCGCAGCCGCCAAGGATGACGGCCACCATCAGCGCCAGAAAGCAGAAAAGGCGCTTCATCGATCGCTCACAGCACCACGTTGAACAGCACCGTGTCGGAGCCGGCGCCGGACGAGATGGCGAAACGAAGTTGCCACCAGCCGCTCATGGTGAATTTCAGCCCCTCGATGCGGTAGCGGCCCTCGCCCAGGTAATCGGTCACCTGTGGGCTGGTCGGCAGGCCGTGATTGTGTTGCGGCATGCCGCCGGAGATGGCGATCGCGGCGCGCTCCACCGAAGCCCCCGTCTTTGTTTTCAGGGTCAACAGCCAGGATTCCAGTTCGCCCTGCCGCACCACGCCCCGTTCCGGCACGAAGCTCGCCATGTACAGCCCGTTGTCGGTTTTCTTCGTCCGCGAGACATCCGGGCCGGCAAGTTGCGCCGACTGCGGCGCCGTCAGATAGACGACCGCGAGAACGCCGACCAGCAGCGCAGCCAGACCAAGACCCGCCAAGAGATAACGCCATATCGATGCCAAACCGGTTCCTCTTCTGCGGATAACGCTCTGCCGGGTGGATCGCGTCCCGCCAGCCTGTGGGAAAACGCTGTGGCTGAAAAAAGCCTGCGTGCCAAGCATGGCGCCGCCGCCGGCAAAAAGCTACAGCACCGAAATCACTGGAGGATTGCAGATGGCGGGAAACGGCGTCGCCTCGATCGGCGAATGCATGCTCGAACTGTCGGGCCAGACCGGCCCGAACTGGCGCATGGGTTTTGCCGGCGACACGTTCAACACGCTGTGGGCCCTGCACGCGTTGAGCGGAGACCGTCCGGCAACCTATGTCTCGGCCTTCGGCGACGACCCCTTCTCGCAAGGCCAGATCGGCTTCTTCGCCGAAAACGGCATCGGCATCGGTTCCAGTCCGGTGATACCGGGCGCGCGCCCCGGCCTCTATGCCATCACGCTGACCGGCGCTGAGCGCTCCTTCACCTACTGGCGCGGCGACGCGGCGGCCCGGCAGCTCGCCTCGGATCCCACGGCATTGTCGAAAAGCTTGGAAAATCAGGCACTTGTGTACTTTTCCGGAATCACTTTGGCAATTCTGGACGATGCCGCGCGCAAAACACTGCTGGCGGCTGTGGCCAAGGCGCGTGCGGCGGGCTCGTTGATCGCCTTCGATCCCAATTACCGGCCACGGCTTTGGCGCAACCGCGAAAGCGCGCAGGCGGCCATCGTCGAGGCACTTGGCGTCACCGACATCGCCCTGCCGACCTTCCCCGACGAACAGATGCTGTTTGGTGATGAGACACCGCAGGCGACCGCGGAGCGGCTTGGACAATGGGTCGGCGAAATCGTCGTCAAGAACGGCGAGCAGCCGGCGCTGATTGCCGAAAACGGAACGCTAAACAGCGTCTCCGCGATCCATGTCGCGGCCCCCGTCGACACCACCGGCGCCGGCGATTCCTTTAATGGCGGCTATCTGGCGGCCCGGCTTGCCGGCCTTGGCCCACAGGAAGCCGCCCGCCGGGCCCACCGCGTCGCCGCCGCCGTGGTCCAGGTCCGCGGCGCGCTGGCGCCATTCGAGACATTGCGGGCGGCGTTCGAAAACTAGCCGCCTGAAGGACTATGGCAGGCGGAAACGATATTCCGTCACGTGGTGATAGATCGCGCCCGGCCACAGCGTCGCCTGCGGGAAATACGACCGGTTCGGTGCATCCGGCCATATTTGCGGCTCCAGGCAGAAGCCGGAAAATGCCTTGTAGTCCCGGCCTTCCAGCCCCTTGCGCGGCGTCACATACTGACCGGTATAGAGCTGGACGCCGGGCTCCGTGGTCCAGACCTCCATCTCGACGCCGGAGCTCGCCCCTTGCGTCCATGCTGCTTGCCGAAGCGGCCCGCGTGTCGAAGCAAGGCAGAAATTCTGGTCATAGGGAAGCTGCTCGCCCTCGGTCTCCATGCGCAGCGGCCGCGCCTGGCGGAAGTCGAAGGGCGTGCCGTCGACCGGCTTGACCACGCCGGTCGGGATCATATCGCTGTCGACAGGCAGATAGGCCCCTGCGTTCAGCATCATCCTGTGGTCGAGAATGTCGCCGGCGCCGCCATCATCGAGGTTGAAATAGGAGTGCTGGGTGAGATTGCACAGCGTCGGCTCCTCGCAGGTTGCCGTCAGTTCGACGCTGAGCGTGCCGGGAATCTTCAGCCGGTAGGTGCAAGTGACGTCGAGCGCGCCGGGAAAACCCATCGCGCCGTCCGGATCGTGCAGCGTCAGCGTGACGAAATCCCTGCCATGCAGCGAAACCGTCCATGGCCGGTGCGAATAGCCCTGCGAGCCGCCATGCAGCGTATGCCTGCCGAGGAAATTTTGTTCGGTCTGGTAGCGGTTGCCGCCAATGGTAAAGCGGCCGTCGCGGATGCGATTGGCATAGCGGCCAACCACCGCGCCGAAGAAGGCGTTGTCGGCTTCGTAGGCTTGCAGAGTGTTGTAGCCGAGCACCAGCGGCGCATCATGGCCGGTCAGGTGCAAATCCTGGATGATGGCGCCGAGGCCGATGATATTGGCGGTGAGGCCGCCGCCCCTGATGGTGAAGCGGCGCACCGGCTCGCCCGCCTGCGTCGTGCCGAAAACCTCGCCGTCCTTCATCGTCATGCCCGCAAACGTCAGTTAATCCTAGGATTTCGGCTGGTTTTCTCGACCCAAGGCGGGCGGGCAAGGCCCGCCGACCCTGGGGATAAGGTATCAGAGGCCGAGGCCGCCGATACAGACATATTTGGTATCGAGGTAATCCTCGATGCCCTGATGTCCGCCTTCCTTGCCGAGGCCTGATTCCTTGACGCCGCCGAATGGCGCTTCCGGCGTGGTGATGAGGCCTTCATTGACGCCGACCATGCCGTATTTCAGGCCTTCCATGACGCGGAAGGCGCGGCCGAGATCGCCGGTGTAGAAATAGCAGGCGAGCCCGAATTCGGTATCATTGGCGAGCGCTATTGCTTCCGCTTCGGTCTCGAACTTGAACACTGGAGCGACCGGCCCAAAGATCTCTTCCTTCATGAAGCGCATCTTGGGCGTGGCGTCGGCGATGACCGTCGGCTGGAAGAACGAACCGCCGAGCGCATGACGCTTGCCGCCGGCGACGATCTTGCCGCCCTTTGAGGTGGCGTCGGCGATCAGTTCCTCGACCTTCTCGACCGCCTTCTCGTCGATCAGCGGTCCCTGCTGCACACCCTCTTCGAGGCCGGAGCCAACCTTCAGCCCGTTGCTGGCCGCGGCGAGCTTCTCGACGAACTTGTCATAGACGCCGGCCTGGACGAGGAAACGGTTGGTGCAGACGCAGGTCTGGCCGGAATTGCGGTACTTGGCGGTGATCGCGCCGGCGACGGCCCGCTCGATATCGGCGTCGTCGAAGACGATGAACGGCGCGTTGCCGCCCAACTCCATCGACACTTTCTTCACGGTGACCGACGACTTCTGGATGAGCAGCTTGCCGACCTCGGTCGATCCGGTGAAGGTGATCTTCGACACCAGCGGATTGGCGCAGATCTCGTCGCCGATCTCGCTGGCCGATCCGGTCAGGATGTTGACGACGCCCTTGGGGAAGCCGACTTCCTCGGCGAGCGCGCCCCAGGCAAGGCCCGAGTAAGGCGTCTGCGAGGCAGGCTTCACCACGGCGGTGCAGCCGGCGGCAAGTGCGGGACCGAGCTTGCGGGCCAGCATCGAGGACGGGAAATTCCACGGCGTGATGGCGGCGATGACGCCGACCGGCTCCTTGGTCACCAGGATGCGGCGGTCCGCCCATGGCGACGGCACGACGTCGCCATAGGTGCGGCGGCCTTCCTCGGCGAACCAAAGGATGTAGGCCGCGGCCGAACCGATCTCGCCCTTTGATTCGAACAGCGACTTGCCCTGCTCGATGGTGAGCAGCTCGGCCAGCACATCCTGGTTGTCCATCATCGCGTCGTGCAATTTGCGCAGCAGCTTCGAGCGCTCGAGCGCGGTCGTTTTGCGCCACGACTTGAAGGCGGCGTCCGCGGCCTCGATGGCGCGGCGGGTTTCGGCTTTGCCCGACTTCGGCACGGTGCCGATCTTCAGGCCGGTGGCGGGGTTGTTGACGTCGACCGTCTGGCCGCTATCGGCCTGCACCCATTCGCCGTTGATGAGATTGGCCTGCCGCATGAAATGGCTGGTTTTCTGAAGCATGGTCTATCCTCCGTTTCGGTGCCCTGACGGGCCGGTCTGTGAATTCTTCGATGAGCGTGCGTAGTGGGCGGAAGCCGGCACGCCGGAGCCACTGCTTTACCTAGGGCAAGGCCGGCAAGCAATCGCAAGATGGCATATAGGGGTTGGGCCAGCCAAAGGCTAGTCCTTCACATGTGAATTAGTTTAAAACGCCGAGACCTAACCAAAGACATGAACCACCACCGTCAGCCAGAAGGCCGTGGTGACGGCGGCGCAGGCGGTGGCGATGGTCATCTGGTTCGATGCCAGTGCCTGGCCGGTGTTGAACTGCACGGCGATAAGGTAGGAATTGATGCCGGACGGCAGTGCCGCGACCACGACCGCCACCTTGGCCGTCATCGGCGGCAGGCCGAGCAGCCAGACAAAGGCAAGAACCAGCGCCGGCATCAGGAACAGTTTCAGCGCCGAAAGCGCCAGCGCCGGCCGGACATTGCCGGAAACGCCGAAGCGGCGCAGGCTGAGCCCCATGGCAAACAGCGCCACCGGCCCTGCCGTGTCAGCCAGCGCATCGACCAGCCGCATGACGAGGCCGGGCAGTGGCACGCCGCTCAACCGCCACGCAAGCCCGAGCAGAATGCCGATAATCAGCGGGTTGATGAACAGCCGCCGCAGGAAACTGCGCAGCACCCGCAACGGATGGACATGTTCGCCACCGCCGCGGCCGAACATCTCGAACAGCACGATCGAGGCCATCATCATGACCGGCAGGTGCACGGACACCAGCAGCGACAGCACTTCGAAGCCGCTCGGGCCGAATATGCCAAGAATGAAGGGAGCACCAAGCAGCACCACATTGGAGTAGGCCGACGAGACGCCGCCGACGACGCCGGCACGGGCATCGCGTCCGAAGATCCGCGTGGTAACGAGATGGCCTGCGGCCCAGGTGATCGCCACCGCCGTGAAATAAGCCCCCCACAGCGGCCAAGGTGCGACGCCGTGGAAATCGGCATTCACCATCGTCTGGAACAGAAGCAGCGGCATCGCCACCGAGACCGCGAAGTCCGATATCCCCTCGCCGCTCGCCGGCCTGAGATAGCCGGTCAACCCGGCGAGATAGCCGAGCGCCACGAGGCTGAAGACGAATAGGACGGTTTCTGTAAGCGGAGACATTTTTCAGGGATAGGCGAGCCACGCGCGCGGCGCAATCACGCCCGAATTTGATCATGCTATGCTGGCAGAGTTATAGAGGGTTTGGAGTATCAGGGCGGACACCAACGACAAATGACCTTTGTCGAAACCTCGGGACGCAATTTTCTAGCGCGGATGTGGCTGACGGCTTTCGTCGCCGCGCTGCTTTGTCTTGCCGCGACGGCGCTTGCTTTTGCCGAGACGAAGAGCCTCAAGGGCGTGGCGCTGATCATCGGCCAGTCGAATTACCTGCACATCGCCGCCCTGCCCAACCCGGCCAATGACGCCCGCGACATGGCCAAGATGCTGACCGATCTCGGCTTCGACGCCCGCAACGTCACCGATCGCGACGCCGCCAAGCTGAAGCGCGACCTCGAACGCTTCGTCGAGGATGCCGAGGGCGCCGATGTCGCCTTCATCTATTACTCCGGCCACGGCATCGAGGCCGGCGGCGAGAACTATCTGGTTCCGGTCGATGCCGATGTCTCGTCGCTGAAGGATGCCAACAGCGCGCTGGTGCCGATTTCCGCCGTCATGGATGAGTTGAAGAAGACCGTGCCGGTGACGATCATGCTGCTCGATGCCTGCCGCACCAATCCGTTCCCGGCGGACGCCGTGGTGCGCCGGGCGCCGACCGCTTCCGCCGAGCCCATCGGCGCCGGCGGGCTGGAACCGGTGCGTGGCGCCAAGGTGCTCGCCAATGCGTCGGCGCAAGATGCGAGCCTCGGCACGGTGGTCGGCTTCGCCGCCGAGCCGGGCCGTCCGGCGCTGGATGGTGCGGCCGGCGAAAACAGTCCTTACGCGGCGGCTCTACTGCGCCATCTCGCCGCGATGAAAGGCACGGAGTTCGGCTCCGTCATGCGCATGGTGACCGAGGAAGTCTATCTCGACACCAAGGCCAAGCAGCGCCCCTGGGTCAACGAAAGCCTGCGCCGCCTGCTCTATTTCGGCGTCGCGCCGCCGGAGCCGACAGGTGATGACGGGCTGATCACCGGCGAAAGGCGGCAGCTGCTCTTGACCATTTCCGACCTGCCCGATCCGAAGCGGGCGCAGGTGGAGTTGGCCTCGCTGCAGGACGGCGTGCCGCTCGACGCGCTCTATGGTGTGCTGAGGGCGCTCGGCACAGACAAGATCCCCGAGGACCCGACCGACCTGCAGAAGGTGCTTGGCGCTCAGGCCGAGCGCCTGAAGAAAATGATGTCGGAACGAGCCGCACTGCGCACCGACGATCCCGAGATCAAGCGGCTCGTCGCGTCCGCCGACAAGGCCATCGGCCAGGGCGCCATGATGACGGCACGCAAATTCCTCGATGACGCGGTCGGCAGGGTCGAGCAAAACAGCGGCGCTGTCGACGACGCCGAGGAACTGGTCAGGCAAAAACGCATCGCCGACGCCGCCATCTATGCCAAACGCGCCGACGCCGCCGCACTGGTCTTCGACTACAAATCCGCCGCCAACGACTATGCCAAGTCCTTCTCGCTGGTCGAGAAATGGGACGACAAGCTGCGCTGGAACTACAAGAACCAGGAAGCCGAGGCGCTCAACGCCTACGGCTACGCCACCGGCGATCTCGATGCATTGCAGCACGCAATCGAAGCCTATCATGTCATCCTGAACTTCATTCCCAATGGCGAGCAGAATCGCGACTGGGCGATCACCCGCAACAACATGGCGGTGGTGCTGCAGACCATCGGCGAGCGCGAGACCGAGACCGCGCATCTCGAGGAAGCGGCACAGATCTTCCGCGATTCGCTCATCGTTTTCGAGCGCGAGAAGGACGACCCCAACTGGGCGGCCGCGCAGAACAATCTCGCCAATGTGCTTTTGAAGATCGGCGAACGCGAGAGCGATCCGAAGCGCCTCAATGAGGCGGTGGCGGCGATGCGCGCGGCGCTGGAAAAGCGCCCCCGAGACAAGCTGCCGCTCGACTGGGCCGCGTCGCAGAACAATCTCGGCCTGGCGCTCTATGCGCTCTCCGAGCGTGAAACCGCCGGCGAGCATCTGAAGGACGCGGAAGCCGCCTACCGGCTGGCGCTCGAGGAATACACGCGCGAGAAGACGCCCGTGGAATGGGCGATGGTCGAGAACAATCTCGGCAACACGCTGGTGACGCTTGGCATCCAGCTCAACGACAAGGCCAAGATCAACGAGGCGGCCGATGCATTCCGCGCCGCGCTGAAGGTCAGAACCCGCGAGACCTTCCCGGTCTCCTGGGCGACAAGCCGGCTCAACCTTGGCAACGCGCTCAGCGGTGTCGCCCGCTTCGACATGGGCACGGATACGCTCGAAGAGGCCGCCACGGCCTATGACGACGCGCTGACGGTGTTTACCCGCCAGCGCTTCCCGATGGATTGGGCGTCGGCGCAGAACAATCTCGGCTCGATCTACCAGACGCTTGGCCAGCGGACCCGCGACGCGGCCAGGCTCGAACAATCGGTGGCAGCGTTCCAGGCGGCGCGGCAGGTCTATGTCAGGCGGAAATTCCCGCTCGACTGGGCCATGTGCTACTACAATCTCGGTAACACGCTGCAACTGCTAGGCGGCGTGACGGACAAGCCCGAGCACTACAGCGAGGCGGTCGACGCCTACGGCAATGCATTGCGCGAGTACAAGCGCGAGACCAACCCGCGACAATGGGCCCTGGCCCAGGCCGGCCTCGGCTCGACGCTGCACTGGCTGAGCATGAGCAGTGCCGATCCCAAGATCCTGCGGGATTCGATCGCCGCGCGGCGGGCAGCCCTTGAAGTGCTGACCATCGAAACAGCACCGATCGACTGGGCCAACGCCCAGAACGGCATCGGCATGAGCCTGCTCAATCTCGGCAATCTCGAACGGACCGGCAAATATCTCGACGAGGCCGAGGCGGCTTTCACGGCGACGCTGAAAGTGTTCACCAGGGAAAGCCAGCCCTTGCAGTGGGCCTTTGAACAGAACAACCTTGGCGACATCCACTGGAACCGCGCCACCTATGGCGGCGGCAAGCCGGAATATCTCAGGGCTATCGAATTCTTCGAAAACGCCAAGCAGGGCTTTACCGAAGCCGGCTACACCATTCCCATCCCGCTTACCGACCAGAAGATCGATCTGGTGAAAAAGCAAATCGTCAAAAAGTGAGGCTGGGACATCTGGCAACGCCCGCTTGTCTTTGTGCCGGCGTTCCGATCCCTATATGCGAATCGCCGGAACCGATGTCGGCTCCTGGAAGGACTGCGATGATCCGATTTGCCCTGGCCCTGTTGCTGCTCGTCATTCCGGTTGCCGCCCACGCCACGGATGCCGGATGGGCGCTGCTGCGCGATGGCGGCCATGTGGTGCTGCTGCGTCATGCCATGGTCACAGGCACAACCGACCCCGCCAATTTCGACATCGACAGCTGCGCCACGCAGATGAATCTCTCAGCGCGCGGCAAGCAGCAGGCAAGCAAGATCGGCGCCTTGTTTGCCGCCCGCGCCGCCCCAATCGAGCGCGTTCTGTCCAGCCGCTACTGCCGCTGCCTCGACACCGCGCGCATCGCCTTCGAGGCTGAGCCGGAGCTGTTCGCGCCGCTCGATCTGCTGAAGGGCGACGATGCGCAGAAGGCAGCGCAAATCGCCGCCATCATGAAGGAAATCCGCGCCTATTCCGGCTCCGACAATCTGGTCATGGTCACCCATCTGGAAGACATCGTGGCGCTGACCGGTGTTTCGCCGCGCGAGGGCGAGGCCGTGGTCGTCGAACCGCAAGGCGACGGTCTGCGCGTTCTCGGCCGCGTCACGTTCTGACGGCACGGTACTGCATCTCCAACGTTGGACGCAGTGTTGCCGAAATGCCACCACTGAAAGAAGCCGCAAATTCGCCGCGACAATGCCGCTTGCGACAACCCGTCGCAGGCTCTATAGCCGCGCTCCCGGTCACGAGAACCGAAGTGAGCACAACGGTTGGAGCTTTCGTCTCCGCCCGTGCAGGCGGCTTTGCCGCCCTGTATACGGCGCCGCTTTGGGGATTGGGATCGCGGATGTAGCTCAGTCTGGGAGAGCGCCGGATTTGGATCCGGAGGTCGCAGGTTCGAATCCTGCTGTCTGCACCACGGATAGCTCAGTTTGGTAGAGCATCAGATTTAGGTTCTGATTGTCGAAGGTTCGAATCCTTCTCCATTGGCCTGATAAGCCAGCACCCTGCCAGGTGTTATCTGAAAACGGTCCGGGGACCGGAATGCTGAAGACCTGACGGACGGCCGAAGCCTTCGGGCCAAGGCCGTATCGAAAGGTCCGACGCCATCGGCTCGCGGCCAGGCCCGCGGTGATGGTCAAGGCGCAGCGTCGCCGGCAAGGCAGGCCAAGGCTTGCCGAGCCCGCTTCACTGCCCCGCGATCCGCTCCCGAAGGCCCGCCACGGGTTGATGCCACCGGTCCCCGGATCATTCGTGCCCGGACTGTGACGACGTGAAACGAGCAACGAAGGGAAGATCGACGCATGACGTGACGCCTCGCATGGGGCCATGCCCGACAGGAGTATGACAATGACCATTCTCGATAAGGTTCTTGGACGCGAGCGCGTCCTCGTAAAGGAAAACGAACGTGCCCTCACCCTCCACAAGGGTGAGATCAAGGCTGTCCTGTTGCCCGGCGAGCATTGGCTCGCCAACCGGCGCGGCAGCCTCGAAGTGTCTCGGCACGATTTGAAGAACCCGGAATTCGTTTCGGCGTACGAGAAGGCGTTGTTCGACAAGCTCCCGGATGTGGCCGCGCGTCATTTCACCGTCGTTCGCACCGGGCGCACGGATGTCGCCATCATCGAGCGTGACGGAAACCTGCACGCCGTTCTGGCGCCGGGCCGCAAGCTGGTTCTGTGGACGGATGCCGGCCCGTGGACGGTGACGACGGTCGACACGTCGGCGGATCTCGCCATCGATCCGGCGGTCATGCGCCGGCTCGGCCAGGCCCGGAAGGCGGAGCTGACGTCGGTCCATCCGGTCGTCGACGGCCAGGCCGGACTGCTGTTCGTTGACGGTGTCCTGGTGCGGACGCTTGCCGCGGGCGTGCATGGCTTCTGGAACGTCGGACGCATGGTGCAGGTGAAGGTCGTCGACCTCAAGCGCCAGTCGCTCGACGTCGCCGGGCAGGAAGTGCTGACCAAGGATCGCGTCACGATCCGCGTCAACATCGCCGCCGAATACCGGGTCGTCGACCCGGTCAAGGCGGTGAGCGCTGTGAAGGACTTCTCCGAGGCCCTCTACCGCGCCCTCCAGTACGCCTTCCGCAAGACGCTTGGCGGGCTGACGCTTGACCAGATCCTTGAAAAGAAGGTGACGGTCGACGAGGAAGCCGCTGCCAAGGTCCGTGCCGACATGGCCGAGATCGGCGTCGAGGTCAGCGATATCACGCTCAAGGATGTGATCCTGCCGGGCGAGATGCGCGAGATCCTCAACCAGGTGGTGTCGGCCGAAAAGCAGGCGGAGGCCAATGTCATCCGCCGCCGCGAGGAGACGAACGCCACGCGTTCCCTCCTCAACACGGCCAGGGTGATGGCGGAGAACCCGGTGATGCTGCGGCTGAAGGAGCTCGAGGCTCTGGAAACCATCGCCGGCAAGGTCGAGCGGCTGACCGTCCACAATGGAACGGGCGGACTGCTGAACGACCTGGTCAAGCTCCGTGACAGCTGATGCATGTCGCCCAAAAGTGGTTCCCGGTTTTGGGAAAACGACATGCATCGAAACAAACACTAACCTGACGTAATGGGAAGGGCCGCCGACTTGACCGGCGGCCCTTCTTGCGTTTCTTGGGCACGCTTCCCATCTGCGCCCGGACTATCAGGCCTTTTCCTGCCGGGAAAAACCGATTAGACAGCGCCCAAACAAGATGCGGACAGATTCCGCCCGCAAAGAAGGAAAAGCCCTTGTCCACCACGTTCGACAAAGTCGCCAAGATCATTGCCGACACCAGCGAGATCGATATCGACACCATCACACCCGAGAGTCACACGATCGACGATCTCGGCATCGACAGCCTCGATTTCCTCGACATCGTCTTTGCCATCGACAAGGAATTCGGCATCAAGGTGCCGTTGGAAAAGTGGACCCAGGAAGTCAATGACGGCAAGGCTTCGACCGACGACTATTTCGTCATGAAGAACCTGTGCGCCAAGATCGACGCGCTGGTCGCCGCCAAGACCGCCTGACGTCACCTAAGCGCGCGACCTTGACGCGCTTTGCCGCCTGACCCACAAAGCCGCCCATGAGTAGCCCCCGCGACGTCGTCATCACTGGTATCGGCCTTGTCTCCTCGCTGGGAGAAGGCCCTGACGCCCACTGGCAGAAGCTCGCGCAACCGGGCCTGCAGCCGGTGCTCGAAGCCGCGCGCTTCGCGCCCTATACCGTTCATCCGCTGCCGGAGATCGACTGGAACCTGCAGATCGCCAAGCGCGGCGACCAGCGGCAGATGGAGACATGGCAGCGACTCGGCACCTATGCCGCCGGCCTTGCGCTGGACGATGCCGGCATCAAGGGCAATGACGAGCTCTGCACGACCATGGACATGGTGGTGGCCGCCGGCGGCGGCGAGCGCGACGAGGCGGTCGACGCCGCCATCCTCGCCGCTTCGGAAAGCCGCAACGACCGCGATGTGCTGCTCAACGAGAAGCTGACCACCGAATTGCGGCCAACCTTGTTCCTGGCCCAGCTTTCCAACCTGCTCGCCGGCAACATCTCCATCGTCCACAAGGTGACGGGCTCCTCGCGCACCTTCATGGGCGAGGAAGGTGCCGGCGTCGCCGCCGTCGAAACGGCCGCCGCGCGCATCCGCTCCGGCCAGTCGACGCACATCCTGGTCGGCGGCGCCTTCCAGACCGAACATTCCGACATGCTGCTCGGTTACGAGCTTGCCGGCTATTTGCATCGCGGCCCCTGGAAACCTGTGTGGCAAAGACAGGGCGCCGAGGGCGGCGGCATCGTCACTGGATCCGGCGGTGCCTTCCTGGTGCTGGAGCAGCGCGAACACGCGACAAGCCGCGGGCGCAAGATTTATGCCGAACTCGGCCCGGTCGTCTCAGGCCGCGCCAGGCGGCCACGCGGAGAGCTCGATGCCGAGATCGCCGCGCTGCTTGGCCAGGCCGCGCTGCCGAACGGCAAGCTGCTTGCCCTGTCTGGGGCGTCAGGTGCGCATGCCGCAACCACCGCCGAGAAGGCAGCGCTCGACGCCAATCCGGGGATCGCCGCGCGCGGCTTCTCGACACTGACCGGACACATGAAGGAAGCACAGTTTCCTTTCGCGGTGGCGCTGGCGGCACTCGCCGTCGACCGCAAGGCCGCTTACCCTGTTTTCGATGCCGCAGCCGAGAAGCCGTTTGAAGGCATTCCTGCAAGCGTCCTTGCAACGGCGATCGGCTATCACCAATTCGAGGGCATGGCGCTGGTCAACGCCGCGTAGCGCGGCGCTCGCGGTCCATGCTGCAACGATAAACGCTCGAGGGCTCCCGGATGGCCAATCTGAACGATCACATGGGCAGGCCAATCGTCGCCGTCACCGGCATCGGCGTGGTCACCTCGCTTGGCGTCGGCAAGACCGACAATTGGGCGGCATTGACCTCCGGCAAGTCGGGCATCCACCCGATCACCCGCTTTCCCGTCGATCAACTGAACACCCGCATCTCCGGCATGGTCGATTTCCTGCCGTCGAGTTCGAAAGGTGCCAGCCCGCTCACCTATGAGCTGGCCGAGCTTGCGGGCCTCGAAGCGGTGACCGAATCCGGTCTTGATTCCAGCGACTTCGGCGGACCGCTTTTCCTCGCATCGCCGCCGGTCGAACTCGACTGGGCCGAGCGCTTCTCGCTCTACAATTCTGACAAGGACAAGGATGACACCGCCGCCGAAAGACTGCTTCGGGTGGCGCGTAGCTTGAAAGAGCTGGATATTTTCGAGACCACCCAGTTCGGTTCGATCGCCGACCGCCTTGCCGACCGCCTTGGCACGCGTGGTCTGCCGATCACCCTGTCGACGGCTTGCGCTTCAGGTGCTACCGCGATCCAGCTCGGTGTCGAGGCGATCCGACGCGGCGAATGCGACCGCGCGCTATCGATTGGCGCGGACGGTTCTGCCACCGCCGAGGCATTGATCCGCTTCTCATTGCTTTCGGCGCTCTCCACGCATAACGACATTCCCGAAAAGGCATCGAAGCCTTTCTCCAAGGATCGCGACGGCTTCGTATTGGCCGAGGGATCCGGGGCGCTGGTGTTGGAATCGCTTGAGGCGGCATTGGCTCGCGGCGCGACCATTCTTGGCGTCCTCAGCGGTTGCGGCGAGAAGGCCGACGACTTCCACCGCACCCGCTCGAAGCCGGACGCTTCGCCCGCCATCGCCGCGGTTCGCGCCGCCCTCGCCGATGCCGGCCTGAGTGAAGACGAGATCGACTATGTCAACGCCCATGGCACGTCGACCCCCGAGAACGACAAGATGGAGCATCTGGCGCTGTCGACCGTGTTCGGAGAGCGGATTGGCTCGATGCCGGTCTCGTCGAACAAGTCGATGATCGGCCATACACTGTCCGCGGCCGGCGCTGTCGAGGCGGCGTTTTCGCTGATGACGATGCGCGAAAGCGTCATTCCGCCGACCATCAACTACGACAATCCCGACCCGGCGATCGTGCTCGACGTGGTGCCCAACAAGAAGCGCAATGCCGAGGTTCGCAGCGTTCTGTCGAACTCCTTCGGCTTCGGCGGCCAGAACACTTGCCTTGTCATGGCGCGGGAACCGGTCTAAGCGAGCCCCTTCCGCTCAAACAGAACCGACAGGCTTTATGCGCGCACTCCAACTTATCGAGGACCGCCGTCTTGAAACGGTGGACCTGCCGCCCCCGCCGCCACCCGCACTCGGCGAAGTCACGCTGCGCATCAAGGCGGTGGCGCTGAACCACATCGATGTCTGGGGTTGGCGCGGCATGGCCTTCGCTAAGCGCAAGCTGCCGCTGGTCGTCGGCGCTGAAGCCTCCGGCGAGGTCGAAGCGGTCGGCCCTGGCGTTTCCAGCCTGCTGCCTGGACAATTGGTGTCGATCTATGGCGCGCGCACCTGTGGCCTTTGTCGCGCCTGCCGCGAAGGCCGCGACAACCTGTGCGAACATGTTTCCGGCGTTCACGGTTTCCATCTCGACGGCTTCGCGCAGGAAAAGATCAACCTGCCCGCACGCCTGCTGGTCCCCGCCCCACCCGGCGTGACCGACATTGGCGCCGCGGTGGCGCCTGTCACCTTCGGCACGGTCGAGCACATGCTGTTCGACAACGCCAGGCTTCAGCCGGGTGAAACCATCCTCGTCCATGCCGGCGGCTCCGGCATCGGCTCGGCCGCCATTCAGCTGGCCAAGCGGATGGGTTGCACCATCATCACCACGGTCGGCTCGAATGACAAGATCGACAAGGCCAGGGCGCTCGGCGCCGACCATGTCATCAACTATCGCGACGACCGCTTCGAAGGCGTCGTGCGCAAGCTGACGAAGAAGAAGGGCGTCGATGTCGTGTTCGAACATGTCGGCGCCGACACCTTTGCCGGCTCGATGCTGTGCCTGAAGCGCGGCGGCCGCCTGGTAACCTGCGGCTCGACCTCCGGCGTGTCGACGCAGATCAATCTGATGCAGCTGTTCCAGCAGCAACTGAAGTTGCTCGGATCCTTCGGCTGCCGCATGGAGAACATGGCCAACGCCATGCAGAAAATGGCGGCGGGACAGGTCGCACCGGTCATCGACACCGAGGTCGGATTCGACGATATCGACGCCGCGCTGAAGCGCATGGAAGACCGCGACGTCTTCGGCAAGATTATCCTGCGCGTCGCCTAGGGTCTTGACCTCGGTGCTCAAGAAGTTTCGCCGCGACCTCAGATTTCGCTACGGCCGGCAGTTGCGCCAGGCGAACTACTGGCTGGTTGCGCGTGCGGCGATGATCATCCTTTCGGTGCTGCGCCTGCTGCCGGTCGACAGCGCATTGAATTTCGCCGACCGGGTCGCGCGCCTCATTGGCCCCCGGGTCGGGCGCCATCAGGTCGCTATCGACAATCTGCGCAAGGCCTATCCGGAAAAGAGCGAGGACGAAATCCAGGCCATCGCCTCCGACATGTGGGGCAACATGGCCCGCCTCGCCGCCGAATACATCTTCCTCGACGCCCTGTTCGACTATGACCCTGCCGCCAGCAAGCCCGGCCGCGTCGAGGTCAAGGGAGTAGAACATTTCGTCGAGATCGCCGCGGAGAAGCAGCCGCACATCGTCTTCACCGGCCATCTCGGCAATTTCGAGCTGCTGCCGGTGGCGGCGGCCACTTTCGGCATGAACATCACGGCGCTGTTTCGCCCGCCCAACAACCCATACCTCGCCGACTACATCCTTTCGACGCGGCGCTCGACCATGGGGGCGCTACTGCCGTCGATGGCGGGAGCCTCGTTTGCCCTGGCGTCTGTGTTGGAAAACGGCGGCAATATCGGTGTCCTTGTCGACCAGAAATTCTCCAACGGTCTCGACACGACCTTCTTCGGCCGCCCCTGCCAAAGCAACCGGGTGCTCGGCACCCTTGCCCGCCACTATGACTGCGACGTCTATCCGGCGCGTTGCATCAGATTGCCAGGCAACCGCTTCCGGCTCGAGATCGAGGACAAACTGGTCTTGCCGCGCACCGCTGACGGCAGCGTCGACGTCCACGCCACCACCCAGATGCTGAACGACGTGGTCGAGCGCTGGGTGCGCGAGGATCCCGGCCAGTGGATGTGGTTCCATAAGAGGTGGGAGATCAGCAACTGGCGGCGCAAGAAGCGACCGCAGGCAAAGGCGCCCGCCGCGAGCAGCTGACCACCTTCCTTGGCCCTCTCCGGCACTCATGGGCCCACAATCCAGACATTCGTAACATTGCTGGTCAGGGAATCTTAAACGGGCGCGGTGCAGATACCCCAGAAGATGTTCATCGACTGGGATGGAGCCCGTGGCATGACGAATATCGAGATGCCGCGCCTGGATCGGGATGGCGTCGAAGATCGTTCGTTCGGCCGCCTTGGCCGGGCATTGTCGCATCTGCGTCAGCATGGCTTGCTTGAACCGATAAGGCTCGTCCATCGGCATGGCCTCGGCGCAAGCCTTGGCTTTGTCCAGCGCAACATCAGGCATATGTTCGCGGACCGGCTCGCCCGGAAATGGGATCGCCGGCACGGCGTCGATACGGCAGGGTCGATCCAGCTCGGCGGCCTCAACGTCGTCGGCCCGCACCGCGCCAAGGGCAATGAAGCCGTCTGCACCTCGCCGAAAACCTTCGACTTCATCATGAAGTCGCTGCCTCGCGATCTCCATGACCATACATTCATCGACATCGGTTCCGGAAAATCACGAACGCTGCTGCTGGCGTCACGATATCCCTTCGCCGAGATCATCGGCGTGGAGTTCGCACGGGAACTGGTGGACATCGCCCGAAGCAACATCGAGCGTTTCCGGGACCCTTTGCAGAAATGCCGGGCGCTCAGTGTCGTCGAGGCAGATGCGGCGGCCTACGATTTTCCGGAAGCGCCGCTGGTGGTCTATTTCTACAATCCCTTTTCCAAGGACGTTTTCGACATCGTCCTGAAAAATCTCGTGTCGTCGCTTGAGCGGCGCCCGCGGAATTGTTTCGTCGTCTATGGAAGCTCGAGCCACCGCGCCATCGATTGGGCGAGACCCGCAATCCGCGAAACCGGCATTTTCCGGGAACTGCCCGTGCCGGCGATGCCCGGCTTCCGCGATGCGATCCGCACCATCGACTATGCGGTCTTTCAGGTTCAGGCCGCGGCGTAATTTCTGCCTTTGCCGCTTTGAATGAAACGCGCGACGGTGCGTGCGGCAAACGGCGTGCCGGCGGTGAATCGCATCAGCGGGCCGAAACTGCCGACCGCGCTCGCGCCGACGAAATGCAGGCCGGGAATGCTGGATTCGAATCCCGCGGAAAGCAGCGGCAGCCCCTCCCGGCGGGCAATCGCGGCAAGCATATCGGGCGCGAACAGGCCGAGCTTGGCGATATCGATCCGGTAGCCCGTGCCGAGCAGGACGTGGTCGAAGGTGACGGCATCCTTCTCGAACCGCAGTTCGATGCCATTGCTTTTGGCGGACGCACTGATGATCCTGTTGCCGGCATTGACCTTTATCCCATCGAAATCCGGCTTCAGCCAACCCGTCGCGCCGGCGCCGAGGCTGCGCCTGTTAAGCCCGGCCCTGGCTGGCTCCGGGAAGCGGTGCACGAAGCCTGGAACCTCGACCAGCCAGGAAATCGGGAACGGGCCGACCCTGGAAGGCGATGCGAGCCGCTCCGACAGGAAGTCGCGCAAGCTCCAGCTCTGCTTTCCCGACAGTGCCCGATAGCCCAGCCAATGGATGTCGCCATGGCAGATAAGCTCGACATCGGCGCCGCTGCGCTTGAGCAGAACGGCGGATTCGCAAGCGCTTTGCCCGCGCCCGATGACGGCGACGCGCTTGCCGCGGAAGGCCTCATAACCAGTATGCTCGCTGGCATGGCTGACCAGTTCGCGAGGGATTCCGTCGAACACGGCGGGGATCAGTTGCTGGTTCATCAGGCCGGTGGCCACGACAACGCGGCGTGCCTTGACGGCATCGCCATCGGCCAGTGCCAGACGAAATCCGCTGTTCGCCTTCTCGACGCGGCCGACCCTGCGCGTATCCAGATCCGGAACCGCCTGGGCCTGAATCCACAATCCATAGTCGACGAAGTTTTCGAGCCACAGCGGTTCGCGGGGCGAGATTCCGAGGACCTTCGCGTAGGAATCGAGCGAGAGCGGACCTTTGGTGTGGCCAATATAGGTCGCGTGCCAGGGCGAGCGCAGCCGCATGCCTCTCGGCATATGATCGCGCCAGAAGGACATCGCGCCACCGAATGTGAGCGTATCGACGCCTGCCGCCTTGAGGGCGGAAGCGGCGGCCAGCCCGAAAGGACCGGCACCGATCACGGCCACCTCGCAGTCGGTCCTGGGCATGAAAGCGGTCATCTCAGTGGTCTCGCCTGTCTGTTTCTGCAGCCGTGGAACTCACTCAGTCACGCGGCCGTCCTAAACATTCCCGGGTTAAGATTGCGGAAAGAGGCTTCCTCCGGCCATTGCTCAACTCACAAAAGCCGAAGCAGCCGCCGCGTCAGCACTCTCCAGCCCGTCAAAGGCACGTCGATCAGGCCCGGTATAGGGTCCTTTGCCTGGAATGTCGCCCAAGCCCGTACTTTGGCGAATGAGCTGAAATAGGCCCGCTTCTTCAGCCGGCCGGCCGAGATCAGCTTGCCGGCCGCCACCATGTCCCGAACCAGATACATCCAGGACGTAGCGGGCCGCGCTGTGGCTGTCTGCACCGTTTGACCCGATTTGGTCGCCCAAAGCATGGCGCCGAGGTCGACGCCGGCGGCGGCACCCAGCCCAAACCAAGTCCAAGGCCGTGGGTTGACGTCGAGCACCTTCATCGAGCCATCGCGCGCGTCGCGCTTGAATTCGACCTCGACCAGCCCGTGATGCGCGATTGACGCAAGCAGCCGGCGCGCGGCGTCGATCAGTTGCGGTTCGTCGACAATCTCCACGAAGGTGCTGGTGTAACCGAAGTCGACCGGATACTGCCGCGTGCGGCGGGCGGTGAATTCCGCCACCGGCGCGCCCTTGTTCCAGAGCGCCGCGTAAGAGAATTGGCCCTCTCCTCCGCCCGGTATCATTTCCTGAACCACGACATTTCCGCTGCCGATCTCTTCGGCAGCCCAGGTGTAGGCTGTCAAAAACGATGCCTTGTCATGGGTGAGAACGGCCTTGGCGCGCGCGAAACGGCTGCGCCCGCCCATGTTGGGCTTCAGGATGACGGGAAAGCGAAGGTCGGCTGCCGCTGCCTGCTCGAGTGAAGTGATCTCATAGGTCAGCGGAACCGCAAGCCCCAGTTCGCGCGCCCGGCGATAGAGCAGCGGCTTTTCGCAAACCCATTTCAGCTGTTCCCACGGCGGCAGCACCACATCGAATACGGCGGAGAGTTGGTCGATCGATTGCGATACGAAGCGAACTTCCGGATCGCCGCCCGCGATCAGCAGAAAACCGCCCAGTCCCTGAACCTTGGCCAGATTGAGCAGGAAGGCGACGGCACCACCGTCATCGGGACCGGGCCACGTCATTGTCCGCTGGGCATATCGCGAAAAGCTGGGCAACGGAGTGTCGTTGCTCACCAGCCAGACAGGCACTTTCTGGGCGCCGAAGCTCCTGGCCAGCGCCAGCGTCCCGTGCGCCCCGCCAAGAATGAGCACCCCGGCGGGCCGGTTAGGAACACGATCGTCCATCTCTGGCTGGGGATGCATCTGTCAGTTCCGGCAAACGGCGCGCAATGGCAAGTGTCCCGGCGAACCGATTGACCGCCCGCAGCACTTAAGAGAGCCCTAATAATTCAAACTGCCCGGTACTGCTGATTGTTCTCAGTCAGGCAATGGCATGGAAAGCACACCCCTTATCCCTCGGCAATAGCCGTCCGTGTCGGAACAGGTAGAACCTTAACCGATTGTTGTAGCCGCCAGTAGAAAGTCTCGCGCCGGGCTCTGGCCCGGCAACGAGAATTCGCGCTTGCAACTAGTTCGTCACGACAATGCGCGTGTTGCCGAAGCCCACTTCCCGCACCATCGAATAGAACGTCGCGGCATTGGCCGTGTGTAGCCGCACGCAGCCATGCGAGGCCGGGCGGCCAAGTTGCCTGACCGCACCCGTCCCATGGATGGCATAGCCGCCATGGAAGAACACGGAATAAGGCATCGGCGACATATCGTATTTGCGCGAATACCACATCCGCGCGGTCCGCTGCGGCCGGTAAGTGCCACGCGGCGTGAAATAGCCCGGACGCGCGGTCGACACGACCCAGCGATAAACCTCCGACCCGTACCGCACCGTCATCGTCTGCGACGACACGTCGATATTCGCTTCCAACATCGCCGCGTAACTTGCGGACGGCGTACCCAGCAGCGCGGTTGCCAACATCGCCGCTGTTACGAGAAAGAACTTCTTCATGCGATCAAACCCCTTTGATTGCCCCTTGCCTGCTTGCCATCACGTTGTTTTTCACCTTTTTAATGGCAGTGAACAAATAGCACACAGTCCTTGATCAATTCGCCAATCCAAAGCAGCGAATTTGAACGATTTCCCGCGATAGTTGCCGTTACGACACGTCGCAGCGACTTGATTGCCGGCGGGCTTGCAATGCAACGTCGATCACTGCTCAACTCTCCCGATGAACGAACGACTCCTTCAAGCAATCGATGACAGGCGCGACGATGTCGTCGCGCTGACCGCCGACCTCATCCGTTTTCCGACCATCAATCCACCCGGCGAAGCCTACCGTCCATGCGCCGAATATCTCGGCGCGCGGCTGAGGAAGCGTGGTTTTGAAACCGAATTCATCCGCGCCGAAGGCACGCCCGGCGACACCGATCGCTACCCGCGCGTCAATGTCGTGGCCCGCTTCGACGGCCGGTCACCCGGCGCCTGCGTCCACTTCAATTCGCATATCGACGTGGTCGAGGCCGGTGAAGGCTGGACCGTCGATCCCTTTGCCGGTGTCGTCAGGGACGGCAGGGTCTATGGCCGTGGCGCCTGCGACATGAAGGGCGGGCTGGCTTCGTCGATCATCTCCGCCGAAGCCTTCATGGACGTCTATCCCGACTTTCCCGGCGCCATCGAGATATCGGGCACGGTCGACGAAGAGTCCGGCGGCTTCGGCGGCGTCGCCCATCTGGCCAGGCTCGGCTATTTCTCGAAACCCAGGGTTGACCACGTCATCATCCCTGAACCGTTAAACAAGGACCGCATCTGCCTTGGCCATCGCGGCGTCTGGTGGGCGGAGATCGAGACCAAGGGCGAGATCGCGCACGGTTCGATGCCGTTTCTCGGCGACAATGCGGTGCGCCATATGGGCGCCGTGCTGAGAGCTTTCGAGGACGAACTGTTCCCGGCGCTCGACCGCAAGATGACGCGCATGCCGGTCGTGCCCGAAGGCGCCAGGCGCTCGACCATGAACATCAACTCCATCCATGGCGGCCAGACCGAGGATTTCCGGCCCGGCCTGCCCTCGCCCAACGTGCCCGATTCCTGTCGGCTGACCATCGACCGCCGCTTCCTGCTCGAGGAAGACCTCGCCACGGTCAAAGGCGAAGTGACCGGCATTCTGGAACGCCTGAAGCGAGAGCGCAAAAAATTCGATTACGAGATTCGCGACCTGATGGAAGTGCTGCCGCTGATGACCGAGCGCGACGCGCCGGTGGTCAAGGCGGTGGCGCAAGGCATTCATGCGATCTTCGACCGCGAGCCCGACTACGTCATTTCGCCCGGCACCTACGACCAGAAACACATTGCCCGCATCGGCCACATCTACGACTGCATCGCCTATGGACCCGGCATTCTCGACCTCGCCCACCGGCCGGACGAATGGGTGGGCATAGAGGACATGGTGGAATCGGCCAAGGTGATGGCGATCGGGCTCAACGTGCTGCTGCGCGGCACAGCCGGATGAGCGGCCCGCGGCGCAAAAACATTTCTCCTGGCGCCGCGCGACAGCACGAAACGCAATTTACTCCCGCGCGAAATCACGCTTCTATCCGCCAGCTTGAGCATTTGAGCACATAGGGAGTTCAGCGATGAAGCTTTGGAAGACCCTTCTGGCCGCAGCCGTGCTGGCGTTCGCAACCGCCACTTCGGCGTCTGCCGCCCGGACCGATCTTGTCATCGGCATTCCGCTTGAACCCCCGCATCTCGACCCGACGGCGGGAGCGGCCGCGGCAATCAGGGAGGTCACCTACGCCAATGTCTTCGAGGGCCTGACCCGGATCGGCCCCAATGGCGAGGTTCTGCCGGATCTCGCCGAAAGCTGGACCATTTCAGATGACGGCAAGGTCTACACGTTCAAGCTGCACACCGGCGTGAAATTCCACGACGGCGCCGATTTCAGCGCCGACGACGTGAAGTTCTCGCTCGACCGTGCCCGCGCGGAAAACTCCCTCAACGCGCAAAAGCAGCTCTTTGCCGCCATCGACAAGGTCGACGTGGTCGACCCCGCCACCGTCAAGGTGACGCTCACCCACCCGCAGGGCTCGTTCCTCTACAATATGGGCTGGGGCGACGCGGTGATCGTGTCGCCGAAATCCGCCGACGCCAACAAGGAAAAGCCTGTTGGCACCGGCCCCTTCAAATTCGAGAGCTGGGCCAAGGGTTCATCGGTCACCCTGGTGAAATCGGATCATTACTGGGGCACCCCTGCTTTCCTCGAGAAGGTCGAGTTCCGCATCGTTCCCGATGCCGCGGCCGCGGTGCCGGCGCTGCTGTCCGGCGACATACAGGCTTTCCCCTTCTTCGATCCCGACAGCGTCTCCCAGGTCAAGGACGATCCGCGCTTCAAGGTGGTGGTCGGCGCGACCGAAGGCGAGACTATCCTGTCCATCAACAACAAGAAGCCGCCCTTCGACAAATTGCAGGTGAGGCAAGCGATCTCCTATGCGCTCGACCGCAAGGCGATCATCGACGGCGCCTCGGCCGGGCTCGGCCTGCCGATCGGCTCGCATATGTCGCCGGCCAACAAATACTATGTCGACCTGACCGGCCGCTATCCGCACGACGTCGCCAAGGCCAAGGAACTGCTCAAGGAAGCGGGACTGGAGAACGGCTTCAAGGCCACGTTGAAGCTGCCGCCGACGTCCTATGCGCGGCTCGGCGGCGAGATCATCGCCTCGCAGCTCCGCGATGTCGGCATCAACCTCGAGATCATCCCCGTCGAGTGGGCGCAGTGGCTGGACCAGGTGTTCACCAAGAAGGACTACGACCTGACCATCGTCTCCCATACCGAGCCGAACGACATCGATATCTACGCGCGCAAGGACTACTACTTCAATTACGACAACCCTGCCTTCAACAAGGTCATCGCCGATCTGGAACTGACGTCCGACGAGGCCAAGCGCAAGGACTTGTATGCGCAAGCGCAGAAGATCCTGGCCGATGACGCGGTGGTCGGCTTCCTCTACGAACTGCCCAAGGTCGGGGTCTGGGACGCCAAGCTGCAAGGGTTGTGGGAAAACGCGCCGATTCCCGCCAACGACCTGACCAAGGTGAAGTGGTCGGATTGATTTCACCCTTCCGAGAAATGCGTGGCTCCGGAAGTGAAATTGCTTCCGGCGCCTGCCTTTTTCCGGCACGTTGGTGCGGATGACCGCCTACCTCCTCAAGCGCCTCGCCATCTCCCTCGCCACGCTGCTACTGGCCTCCATTGTGGTGTTCGCCGTGCTGGAAATCCTGCCCGGCGACCCGGCGCGGCTGATGCTGGGCATGAATGCCAGCGCCGACCAGGTCGAACTGCTGCGCAACCAGATGGGCCTGAATGCTCCCCTGCTCTGGCGTTACCTGCACTGGGCCGGCGGCCTGCTCAGTCTCGATTTAGGCCGCTCCTACACCTATTCGGTGCCGGTCATCGATCTCGTGCGTGAACGGCTTGTGGTCTCGCTGCCGCTGGCGCTGATCGCGCTTGCGCTCTCCACGATCATCGCCATTCCGGTCGGCCTGTTTTCCGCCAGCCGGCGCGGCCGGGCCGGCGACACGATTTCCATGGGCGCGGCACAGCTTGGCGTCGCCGTGCCCAATTTCTGGTTCGCGCTGATGCTGATCTATGTCTTCGCCGTATGGCTGCGGCTGGTGCCGGCCGGCGGCTTTCCCGGCTGGAGCCCCGGCATCTGGCCAGCGCTGAAATCCCTGCTGCTGCCAGCCGTGGCGTTGGCGCTGCCGCAAGCGGCGATCCTGGCGCGCGTCACCCGCTCGGCGCTGATCGAGGTGCTGAACGAGGACTATATCCGCACCGCCCGCGCCAAGGGTCTGCCCTATCGTGCCGTTCTCTGGCGGCACGCGCTGCGCAACGCCATGATCCCGGTGCTGACCATTCTGGGCCTGCAATTCGCCTTCCTGCTCGCCGGCACCATCATCATCGAGAATGTTTTCTATCTCCCCGGCCTCGGCCGGCTGGTGTTCCAGGCGATCACCCAGCGCGACCTGATCGTCGTCGAAAGCGTCGTCATGCTGCTGGTCGCCGCCGTCATTGCCGTCAACCTGGTCGTCGACCTCTCCTATGCGGTCGTCGATCCACGCCTGAGAAGCCGGCAATGACGCTGCACATCGACATCCCTGAGGAGACGTTCAGCTCCATCCTGGCCAAGGCTTTCAGGAACACGGCATTCGTCACCGGCTTCGTCATCACCTTGCTGATCCTGGCGATGGCTGTCGTCTCCTATATCTGGACGCCTTACGATGTGACGAAGCTGGTCATATCAGACAAGACGCAAGGTCCCTCGCTGGCGCATTGGTTCGGCACCGACCATTTCGGCCGCGATATCCTGTCGATGATCATGGTCGGCGCCCGCAATTCGATCGCCGTGGCACTTGTCGCGGTCGGCATCGGCATGGGCGTCGGCGTGCCGCTCGGCGCCTTCGCCGCGGCGCGTGGCGGCCTCGTCGACGAGGCGCTGATGCGCGTCAACGATCTCGTCTTCGCCTTTCCGGCGCTGCTGTCGGCGATCATGATAACCGCCATCTTCGGGCCGGGCGCCGTCAACGCCATCATCGCCATCGGCATCTTCAACATCCCGGTCTTTGCCCGCGTCGCGCGTGCCGGCGCACTGGCGATCTGGCCGCGCGAGTTCATCCTGGCCGCGCGCGCCGCCGGAAAAAGCAGCACGCAGATATCGATCGAGCATGTGCTGCCCAACATCGCCACGCTGCTCCTGGTGCAAGGCACCATCCAGTTCGCGCTGGGCATCCTGGCCGAAGCCGGGCTTTCCTATCTCGGCCTCGGCGCGCAGCCGCCCATGCCGAGCTGGGGCCGCATGCTGTTCGACGCGCAGACCCGCATGGTGGTTGCGCCGTGGATGGCGATCTTTCCCGGCATGGCGATCGTCATCACCGTGCTCGGCCTGAACCTCCTGGGCGACGGCATCGCCGACATTCTCGACCCGAAATCGCGGCGGCAGCGATGAGCCTGCTGGAAATCGACAAACTGTCGCTGACCATCGGCGACACACAGATCCTGAAAGACATGGAGCTCTCCGTCGCATCTGGCGAAGTGATGGGGCTGGTCGGCGAATCCGGCTCCGGCAAATCGATGACGGCGCTGACGGTGATGCGGCTTCTCCCGCATGCCGCGCGCGCCACCGGGCGCGTGACATTCGACGGAATAGACATTCTCGGAGCAACCGAGGACCAGATGTGCGCGCTACGCGGCGACGACATCGGCATGGTGTTCCAGGAGCCGATGACAGCGCTCAATCCGGTCAAGACGATCGGCGAACAGGTGGCCGAAGGCATACGCTGGCACACCAAGGCCACACGCGCGACGGCCGAGGAGCGGGCGCGAAAAATGCTCGATCGCGTCGGTCTACCCGAAGCGAAATTCCCGCTGTCGCGCTATCCGCACGAACTGTCCGGTGGCCAGCGCCAACGCGTCGTCATCGCCATCGCCTGCGCGCTGAAACCGAAGCTCTTGATCGCCGACGAGCCGACGACGGCGCTCGACGTGGTGCTGCAGGCGCAGATCCTCGACCTCTTGCGCGATCTCGTCGCGGAAAGCCGCATGGGCCTGCTCTTGATCTCGCACGACCTCGCCGTGGTGACCGAGATGGCCGACCGCATCACCATCCTGCGCCATGGCGAGGTGATGGAAGCCGGCGACACGGCGCGCACGCTGTCGGCGCAACTCCACCCCTACACGCGCCAGCTGGCGCAGGCCTCGATGCATGTGCCGGCACGTGCGAGACCGCATGACGCAAGCCAAAGCAAGCCCCTGCTCCAGGTCGAAGGCGTGACCCGCGACTATCCCGGCCGCCGCGCCTCCCTGTTCAAACGGGCGGCCCCTATCCACGCCGTCGACGATGTCTCGCTGTCGATCGGGCCGGGCCAATCGGTGGCGCTGGTCGGCCGCTCCGGTTGCGGCAAGTCAACGCTTGCCCGCATGATCCTGGCGCTCGACAAGCCCAGCCAGGGCACGATCCGCTTTCGCGGCGAGACCATCACCGGCAAGAGCGAAGCCGAGCTGAAGCCCGCCAGGCGCGACATGCAGGTTGTGTTCCAGGACCCCTACGGCTCCTTCGATCCGCGCCAAAAGGTTGAGAAACTGGTCGCCGAACCCTTGCATGTGTTGGAGAAGAAGCCGACGCGCACTGAACGCCGCGAGATGGTGGCGCATGCGCTGCACGAAGTCGGCCTCGATCAGCGCGACATGGACAAGTACCCGCACGAATTTTCAGGCGGCCAGCGCCAGCGCTTGTCGATCGCCCGCGCCATCATCACCCGTCCCAAGCTGGTCGTTGCCGACGAGCCGGTCTCGGCGCTCGATGTCTCGATCCGTGCCCAGATCCTCGATTTGTTCGCCGAGCTCAACCAGAAGCTCGGCATTGCCTATCTCTTCATCACCCACGACCTGACCGTCGCCCGTGCGATCACCGACGAGGTGCTGGTCATGCATGACGGCAAGATCATCGAGCGCGGCAAGACCAGCGAGGTGCTGGATCATCCGCAGTCCGAGGCCGCCAGGGCGCTGGTTGCCGCCGCGCCGGACCTGCACAGGGCAATCGCGAAACGGATGCAGGAACAGGGGTAAAGGCCCCACAAACCTCGCTCGCAACGCATATACCAAGCGCAAAAATCCAAATATGGTTTGGAGAACCAAACAAGCAGGGGGCTCCATGCGGTCGCGTCGAAGGATTGTCGCCGGAGTGTTCGGATTGTTGATGGCCGGGGCGGCGTTTGCCGGTCAACCGACCGAGTGTGACCGTCTGGCGGGCTCGCCCACCGATCCGAATCGGGTCGGCGAAGGAGTTGGCCTCTACGGGATCGACCCGGCCGCGGCCATCGCGGCTTGCGAAAAGACGCTGGCCGCCGATCCGAACAATCCGCGCCTGCTGTTCGACCTCGGCCGTGCGCATGAAGCAAGCGGAAGTGTCGGCTCGTCGTCGGCTGATGAAATGGCGCTGGCAGGCAAAAGCTATAAGAGCGCCGCGGACCAGAACTATCCCGCGGCCGAGGTTGCGTTGGCCGCCTTCTATTGGCGCGGCAGCGATGGTTTCCAGCAGGACACCAGCCAGGCCATGCTTCTTCTGAAAAACGCGATGGTGTCAGACTCAACGGAGGCCAAGTCGCAGCGCCGGAACCTGTTCGCGGATACGACCTTCGCCACCGACCCCCGCGAAGCGCAGATCCAATTCATCAAGCAGGCAGCCGACGCCGGCGACGCGGACGCACTCTACGCGCTCGGCCTGCCGTTGAGCCTGGCTGAAGACAGGCAAGCAGACGTCGTCCAGCTCTGGCACCAGGCAGCAGTGCTCGGCAGCGCCCAGGCGGCGTTTGATCTCGCCAGGATGTATTTCAGGGGCAAAGGCGGCCTGTCGCCGAACCCGGAAGAGGCGCTGCGGCTGATCCAGAAGGCCGCGGCCGGCGACGATCCCCAGACGTGGGACTTCGCGGCCAAGGCCTATGAGCGCGGCAGCTACGGCCTGCCGAAGGACGACAGCCAGGCCGCTCGGCTCTTCAGGCAGGCGAGCGATGCCGGCAACAAATACGCACTGTACGATCTCGGCGTGTTCTACGAGGAGGGCAAGGGCGGATTACCACAGGATTCGCGCGAGGCGGCACGCCTCTACAAGCTGGCGGCAGATCAAGGCAATGAAGACGCCGTTGTCGCCCTCGCCCATGACATGGCGGAAGGTCGAGGCGGCTACGAAGCGGACAAGGCCAAGGCGATCGCGCTTTTGAAGCGTGCTGCGCGCTGGAGCACGCTGGCAAAGGACGAGCTGACGAAGATGGGCGGATGACACGGCACGCGGTTCGGCGGCCACAAGGAAGGTTTCCTCGGCGCCGACAAACCCGTTACTCAGGCAGCGCTACTCTTCCGGCTTCACCACGTCGACCGGGTTGATGTCGAGCAGGTCGAGCGTGCGGCGCAGCAGGCGCACCTCGCTCTCGGCCAGCTGCGAATCCGCCTTGGCGATCTCCGCCATGTGCTGGGCCAGTTGCTTGCGCCGTTCGACATCGAGATCGCGAAACAGTGCGATCGCCTGCGAGCCATTGGTCTCGTAGCCGAACTCATTGAGATATTCGATGACGGCGTCGATACTGGTTTCCTGAATGCCGAAAGCGTCCTTGCAGATGCGCCGGAAGGCAACCATCTCGCTCTCGCTGACTGTCCCGTCGGCGAGGATCATGCGGAACAGCATCAGCAGTTCAGCCGACAGGACTGGATCGTCGGCGACCTTGCGCACGCCCGGGTCGCCGTCGAAGATGGAGCGTATCTGGTCCAGCAATGCGAATGCCATCGGGGCCTCTTTCCGGGTTAACGACGCACAAATACAAATCCAAGCGCGATGCGCTTGGATAGAGGTAGCGCGGAATCGGCCTTGCGCAAACAGGGCTGTCGTGGTCGAACGCCGTTATCCCGCCGACCGGACGTCTCCGCACATCAGATGATCGATCTCACCACCCAGACAATCGTCATGCTTGCGCTCGCCGCCTTTGCCGCGGGCTTCGTCGATTCGATTGCCGGCGGCGGCGGGCTGATCACCATTCCGGCGCTTTTGCTTGCCGGCTTCTCACCGGTCGAGGCGCTTGGAACCAACAAGCTGCAAGGCATGTTCGGCTCCGGGTCGGCGACGATCCACTACGCCTCCAGGGGCCATGTCGACCTGCGTCGGCAATTGCCGTCGGCGCTGCTGGCGGCTGCCGGGGGTGTCGTTGGCGCCTTGCTGGCCACCATCGTTCCTGGCGATCTCCTGCGCGCCCTGCTGCCCCTGGTGCTGATCGCCATTGCGCTTTATTTCGCGCTGAAGCCCAATATGAACGATGTCGACCGGGCCGAGCGCCTGTCGCCATTCCTGTTCGGACTGACCCTGGTACCGTCAATCGGCTTCTATGACGGCCTGTTCGGCCCCGGCGCCGGCTCCTTCTACATGCTGGCCTTCGTCGCCCTTGCCGGCTACGGCGTGCTCAAGGCGACGGCGCATACCAAGCTGCTGAACTTCGCCTCCAACATCGGCGGCTTCATCGTCTTTGCCGCTGTCGGCGTCATCTCCTGGAAGATCGGCCTTATGATGGGCGTTGCCCAGTTCCTCGGCGCCCGTGTTGGCGCAAGCCTGGCCATGCGCATCGGCGCCAGGCTGATCAAGCCGCTGCTGGTAATCGTCTGCGTGGCGCTCGCGGTGAAGCTGCTGGCCGACCCCGCCAACCCGCTGCGTGTCATGATTGGTGTGTGATCACGCGCCTGTTACTATGGCACTGTTCGAATCATGTTGGAGGAGCCACGCATGAATCTCAGCGCGCCTACCCAGATCGTTTTCATCATTTCCCTGGTCATCGCCATCATCGGCATTCTCGCCGCGCTTGGCGTTCTTGCCTTTATCCCGCTCGCATCGGTGTGGATCGTTCTCATTGCCTACATCGTGCTCGCCGCCGGCTGCCTGATGCGCGGCGCCTGACAGGTTTCCCTTGAAGTGGGGACAGAGAGCGCCCGGCCAAAAGCCGGGCGCTTTTGATTCCGGTGCACGGCTGATAGATTTATCGCGGCGGAAGGATGGCCAATGCCGATCGAGATGCAGCGCCGGAAGGAACAGGACCGCTCCATCGCGGGGCGCTTCGAGATGCGCCGGCGCCTTCCCGATCCTGGGCTTGATGGCATCGTGTCTGACATTTGCGGCTATCGGGAAACCGCGGCAGGTCATTTCCGCAATGTCGAATACGCCTCGCTGACCGTACCTCTGGTGGTCAGTTTCGCCGAGCCCTTCGCCATCGGCCTCGGCAAGGCGCCCGGCGACAAAGACCGCTTTGCCAGCTTCGCCGCCGGGCTTTTTGCTGGGCCGGTGATGATCGAATCCTTCGGCGCCGCTTGCTGCGTCCAGATCAACTTCACCCCGCTTGGGGCGCGCCGCTTCTTCCGCCTGCCGATGAGCGAGCTGACCGACAGCATGGTCGTCCTCGACGACGTGCTGGGCACCGAAGGCAGGGCGCTGCGCGAACAGCTTGGCAATGCGCCGGACTGGGCGTCGCGTTTCGACCTGGCCGAAGCCTTCGTCACCGCCCGTCTTGCCAGCGCTGCCGAAACGCCGCTGGAAATCGCCTGGGCTTATCATCGCATCATCGCATCAGGCGGCCGGACCCGGATTGCATCGATCGCTGAAAGAGTGGGCTGGAGCCGCAAACACCTCGCCGAAAAATTCAACGAGGCAACCGGCCTCGGCCCAAAGACGCTGTCGCGCATCGTCCGCTTCAACCGGGCGCTCGGCCTGTCGCGACAGCCGACGGCCGACTGGGCCGATATCGCCGCCGATTGCGGCTATGCCGACCAGGCGCATTTGGTGCGCGAGTTCCGCGACCTTGCTGGCGAGACGCCGACGGCACTTGTCAGCAGGTAACATTTCTTCAAGACGCTGGAACAGCCTTCGAACAGAGTGGGTTATCGACCAACCCAACTTTGAGGAGATCGACATGACCACCAGCAACGAAGCCCCACGCCTCTACCCTGCCCTGCGCTACAAGAACGCGGCGAAAATGATCGACTGGCTGGGGGAAGCGTTCGGCTTCAGCGTCCGTGCCCGCTATGGTGAAGGCGATGTCGTGCACCATGCCGAACTGGTCTTCGGCTCGTCGATGATCATGCTGGGCAGCGCGCGCGATGACGATTACGGCAAGATGGTCGGCGAACCCGGCTCAGGCGGCGGCAAGTCGATCTATGTCGCCGTCGACGATGCCGACGCCGCCTATGCCAAGGCAAAGAAGGCCGGCGCGACGATCATCCAGGAACTGACCAACCGCGACTATGGCAGCCGAGAATTCATCTGCCGCGATCCCGAGGGCAGTGTCTGGTCGTTTGGCACCTACTGGCCGAAGGCGGGCGACAAGGGCTGACACCGGCCTGAGGGGTGCTGAGATTCAGGTCAGGCCGAGCCGAAAATGACGGGTTCCGAGAACCGGAGCGGAGCGTACTTTTCCTACGTGAGCACCGGAAGCGCAGGAAGCCACCATTTGCAGGCCGGCCTCACCTGAATATCGGCGCGCCTCACCGAGCCAGCCCGAAAATCGCATCGCAGTCGAGATGGGTTTCCAGCTCGGCCGCGACCTCGTCCAGCGCGCGCTCGACTTCGGCGCGATAGTCGATGCCACCGCCCTTGATGCCGAGGCTTTCGATGAATTTCCCGCGAAAGCCGTCGGCGCCGAACAGGCCATGCATATAGGTGCCTAACACCTTGCCATCGGCCGAGATCGCACCGTCCGCGACACCATTGATGATCGCCGATGGTCGCATCGTGTCCGGACCCGTGGTGCGGCCGAGATGGATTTCATAGCCTTCGAGCGGGAGATCGAATTGCACCGAGCGCGCGCTGACGTTGCGCACCGTCTTCTCCGGCTCCATCACCGTTTCGATATCGAGCAGGCCAAGCCCTTCGGTCTCGGTGACGCTGCCCTCGATGCCGTCGGGATCGCGCACGCGGCGGCCGAGCATCTGATAGCCGCCGCAAATGCCCACGACATGGCCGCCGCGCTTGCGGTGCGCGGCAAGATCCCGGTCCCAGCCATTCTCGCGAAATTTCAGGAGATCGCCGATCGTCGATTTGGAACCTGGAATGACCACCAGCCCGGCATCGGCCGGCAGCGGCTTGCCGGGAGGCACGAACACCACTTCGACCTGCGGTTCGGCCTTGAGCGGATCGAGATCGTCGAAATTGGCAATGCGGCCAAGCATCGGCACCGCGACCTTAAGCGCCCGCGCCTCGCCGGACGCCAGCCGTTCCAGCACCACCGAATCCTCCGAGGGCAGCCGCGCCGCCGCCTTCAGCCACGGCACCACGCCAAAGCAGCGCCAGCCGGTGAATTTCTCGATCGCCTTCAGGCCGTCATCGAACAGCGAAACGTCGCCGCGGAACTTGTTGATGAGATAGCCGACGATCATGCGCCGATCCTCTTCCGGCAGGATCAGATGCGTGCCGGCGACCGAGGCGATGACGCCGCCGCGATCGATGTCGCCGACCAGAACCACTGGTACATTGGCACGCGTGGCAAAGCCCATATTGGCGATGTCGCGGCTTCTGAGGTTGATCTCGGCCGGCGAGCCGGCACCCTCGACGATGACCAGATCGGCGCCCTCACCGACCTTGCTCCAAGAATCCAGCACGGCATCCATCAGCCGGGCCTTAAGCGCCTGGTAGTCGCGCGCCCGCGCCTCGCCGAACACCTTGCCCTGGACGATCACCTGCGCGCCGACATCGGTCTGCGGCTTAAGCAGCACCGGGTTCATGTGGACCGACGGCGCGACGCCGCAAGCGATCGCCTGCAGCCACTGCGCGCGACCGATCTCGCCGCCGCTATTGCTGTTGTCGCCGGGAATATCGGCGACGGCGGCATTGTTCGACATGTTCTGCGGCTTGAACGGCCGCACTTTCAGGCCACGATTCCTGGCGGCGCGGCACAGGCCGGCGACCAGCACCGTCTTGCCGACATCCGAACCCGTGCCCTGCAGCATGATCGCTTTGGCCATCAGTTCCGGCCCTGCGCCACAGTTCCGGTGATCGTGGATTTCTGCGCCAGCGGCCCGCCACGCCAGATGTAGAGCGCCAAAAGCGGCTCGCGGCCGGTTCGCATGGCGTGGCTGACATTGGCAGCGTGGTGGACGACTTCGCCGGCCTCCCGCTGGCGGAAGCCGCTCTCCCCCATGCGCCATTCCGTACCGCCGGTCAGTGGAATGTAGATCTCCTCGGCGACATGATGGTGGTCGGGATAGACGATCTCTGGCCCAAGGATCAGCAGGCCGGCCGCGACCTCGTCATTGGCGAAATGGCCACGCGTGCCGAACACTTCCAGCCAGCCGTAATTGTCGATGAAGGCCTTGCCGAAATCAGCCTCGGTGTAGGTCTGGCCCCAGCGCAATACGTTGCGCTGCTGCGCCAGCCATTGCACCAACGGTTTCGCAGCCGGTGGCGCCAAGTCTGCTGCGTCATCGAGATGCCGTACACAACCGAGCGGATGCGGCTCCAGCGCACGGGCCGGCATGTCCCAGCCAATGCGGGCCACGGCGTCGCGCACCAGGGCGTTGTCCACGCAAGCGAGATAGGCGTGGAATCGCCCAAGCAGCTCATCGAATTTTGTCGTCACATCTCGCTCCGGACATGCATTGATGCACAGCCGCTCCGCAGGGGATCGGGTTGCGCGGCGGCATCATTGGTCTAGATTGATGCCTGCGCAAAGCCAAAAACGACAGGCCAGCGGGCTAGCTGGCATATAGGGAGAGAACGCCATGGACGCCGCGGTCGATGCGAGCACCAGCCAGTTCGAACTCAACGAGGAACAGCGCGCCATCCAGGAGATGGCGCAGGCCTTCGCCGCCGACCGCGTCGCGCCGAATGCGCTCGACTGGGATCGCCGGAAGCATTTCCCGGCCGACGTCATCCGCGAGACCGGGCCGCTCGGCCTCGGCGGCATCTATGTCAGGGACGATGTCGGCGGTTCCGCGCTCGGCCGCCTCGACGCCGTGCTGATCTTCGAGGCGCTGTCGCATGCCGATCCTGGCTTTTCGTCCTTCATCTCGATCCACAACATGGTGGCCTCGATGATCGACCGCTTCGGCAATGACGAGCAGCGCCAGCGCTTCCTGCCGAAGCTCACCTCCATGGAATGGCTGGCAAGCTACTGCCTGACCGAACCGGGCTCCGGCTCGGATGCCGCGGCGCTCAAGACCCGCGCGGTGAAGAGCGGCGGCGACTATGTGCTCAACGGCGCCAAGCAATTCATCTCGGGCGCCGGCGACAGCGATGTCTATGCCGTGATGGTGCGCACCGGCGCCGACGGGCCGAAAGGCATCTCCACAATCGTCGTGCCGAAAGATGCGCCTGGCCTCTCCTTCGGTGCCAACGAGCACAAGATGGGCTGGCATATGCAGTCGACCCGCCAGGTCATTTTCGAGGACTGCAAGGTGCCGGCGGAAAACCTTTTGTCGGGTGAAGGCGCCGGTTTCGGCATCGCCATGGCCGGGCTCGATGGCGGCCGGCTGAACATCGCCGCCTGTTCGCTGGGCGGCGCCCAGTCGGCGCTCGACAAGGCGCTGTCCTACACCGCCGAGCGCAAGGCCTTCGGCTCGAAGATCAACCAGTTCCAGGCGCTGCAGTTCAGGCTGGCCGACATGGAGACGGAGCTGCAGGCGTCGCGCATCTTCCTCTATGCGGCGGCCTCCAAGCTCGACCGCAAGGCGCCCGATGCCGGCAAATGGTCGGCGATGGCCAAGCGCTTCGTCACCGATACCGGCTTCAACGTCGCCAACAACGCGCTGCAGCTGCTCGGTGGTTACGGCTATCTGCACGATTACGGCATCGAGAAACTGGTACGCGACCTCAGAGTCCACCAGATCCTCGAAGGCACCAACGAGATCATGCGCGTCATCATCGCGCGGGCATTGATCGGCCGCTGAAGCCAATAAACTCCGGGAGTGAGACAATGACGACGATCGCCTTCATCGGCCTCGGCAATATGGGCAATCCAATGGCCGTTAACCTGGTCAAGGCTGGGCATCAAGTGCATGGCTTCGATCTGATGCCCGAGAATTTGACCGTCGCGCGCGAGCAGGGCGTCGTTGTCATGGCCAATGCGCCGGCCGCCGTGAAGGATGCCGATGTGGTGATCACCATGCTGCCCGCCGGCAAGCATGTGCTGTCGGTCTATGAGGACATCGCGCCCAAGGCGAAAAAGGGCGCGCTGTTCATCGATTCCTCGACCATCGACGTCGACTCGGCGCGCAAGGCGCATGCGATTGCCGCGAAGCACGGCCTGCTCTCCATCGATGCACCCGTCTCGGGCGGCACCGGTGGTGCGGCAGCCGGCACGCTGACCTTCATGGCCGGCGGCTCGAACGATGCCTTCGCCGCCGCCGAACCTATCCTGAAGCCGATGGCGGGCCGCATCGTCCATTGCGGCGGCGACGGTGCCGGTCAGGCGGCGAAGATCTGCAACAACATGATCCTCGGCATCTCGATGATCGGCGTCGCCGAGGCTTTCGTGCTGGCGGAAAAGCTCGGCCTGTCGCATCAGGCGCTGTTCGACGTCGCCTCGACCTCGTCGGGCCAGTGCTGGTCCTTGACCACCTATTGTCCGGTGCCCGGCCCGGTGCCCACCTCCCCCGCCAACAGGGATTACAAGCCAGGTTTTGCCGCGGCGCTTATGCTGAAAGACCTGAAATTGTCCCAGGAAGCAGCACTTGGCGCGGGCGCGGTGACTCCGCTTGGCGCCGAGGCGGCGCAGCTCTATGCCCTGTTCAACGCCCAGGGGCATGGCGGCGCCGATTTCTCCGGCATAATTAATTTTCTAAGGGGTAACCCAGCGTAACCAACGGATTTTATGGGTTTTTCCCGGATCAACCCGGCAGAAAACCCGCAAATTTAGATTTGCTTAAGCTCTCGATAACTCCGCGGTAACGATGTCCCTATAAAACGGATGGCGAGGCGGACATATCGCATCCGCCCGGCGCTCCGGATCAGGTCTCGCGTACCGGAGCCCGTAAGTTTCGCAGTGTTTCAGTAGCGAAACGCCATGCGTATCTGGCAAAGCCGCGTTCCCGATGGAGCGCGGTTTTTGCGTTTCTGCCGCACACAATCAAGCCTTGCGTCTATATTCCGATCGCCGCGTTCGGGATTGGCACATGATCTTCGTTCGTCAATACGATCGGCGCATCCACCCCATCCACCCTGACCACCAGCAGTCGTATGCTCCATGTGCCTGCATTGCGAACCAGGTGGGAAAACACGGTACCTTTGCCTTTGGCGCCATGGACCGGAATGCCGAACTGGGCATCGCCGGCGCCATTCGCGTTGACGTTGAGACTGCCGCCAACCCAGAAATTGTCGGTCATATCGTCGCCGATTGCGGCTTTCACGCGGGTGTCGGCGCGAATGGCATCCATGGTCATGTGGTAGGCATCACTGCCTTTCAGGATGTAGGGAACGCTGCCGACCGACGCCGCGCAACCGCCGATCCCCACCACCCAGACGACCAGCCCGGCGATCGCCCAGTTGCGCTGCGTCTTGCGGAACTGCTCCGCGTCGCGCCAGGCCCGTTCTGCCAGGCCCAGCGGCTGCCGCGTGCGCCAAGCACAAAGATCATGATGAGGTTGACGACCGGGATCAGCGCCAGCAGCGCGATGAAAGTGCTGTTGCCAATTCCCCAGATCCAGTTGAGGAAGAAGGCGCCCCAATTCCAGCGATCGAGTTCGGCCGGGATTTCAGCCGGCTGGTTGAGCGGTTGTCCGGCCATGATGTCCCCCATCGGTGCGCATACCGATTGGTTCTAGCCCATGATCTCGACAATGCGCAAAATCAAAGTTCTGCAGGGTCTATTTCAAGCCTTTGACGAAAGCCGGCGAAAATTCGCCTTCACTGCGCGGCTTGCCGGCTTCAGCGCGGCGCTGATCGACCGTTCTGCCGCGACGCCGTTGAACAGCGACGGCGTGCGACCGGAAAGGAGTTCTGGCCAGAACCGCGACGCCGACTGCAGGAACGACATTTGCGCCGCGAACGCGCCCTCGGCGATTGCCGCGGTCTTCTCGTTCACCGCACGCACGGTTTCGGTGCCCCAGGGCTGGCTGCTGCCGGCGTCCATCGCCATCAACGGCAGACGCATCATCGCCACCATCGGCGCCAGCATCAGGTCGGCGCCGATGCTGGCTGCTTCCTGCGCGCGTCGGCTCTTGCCGGCTTTTCTCATGGAAATGAGCCCCCTATCGCAGCCGGATCGGCCGCTGCCTCACACACTACGCGCGGAGGATGAAGTTTGTTCCCCATCGAGGCAGTATGTTTCCCGAGGCCGGGCGTTCCCTGAAGAAACGCCCGGTCGGGGTTCGGCTTACCGCTTGCGCAGATCTGCCTGTGCCAGGTCCAGCGCTTTGCCGATACGCTCGCAGGCCATGTCGATCGTGTCGCGGGTCCAGATCAGCGGCGGCGACAGGATCATCGTGTCACCGGTGGCGCGCAGCATCATGCCGTTGGCAATCGCGTGATCACGCACCGTCACCGCGGCACTTCCCGACGGCAGGAACCGTTCCTTGGTCGCCTTGTCCTTGACGATCTCGATCGCCCCCATCAGGCCGATCGAACGCACCTCGCCGACCAGATCATGCCCGGCAATGCGCTCCTGCAAGGCCTTGGCGAAATAAGGTCCGGTGTCGTTCCTGACACGGTCGACCAAGCCTTCCTGCTCGATGATCTCGAGGTTCTTCAAGGCCACGGCGCAGGCCACCGGATGCCCGGAATAGGTGTAGCCGTGGTTGAACTCGCCGCCCTTGTCGACCAGCGTCGAGGTGATGCGGTCGCCGACCAGCAGTGCCGACAGCGGCTGGTAGCCCGAGGTCAACGCCTTGGCCGTGGTGATGGTATCGGGCTCGATGCCGAAGGTCTGCGCCGCGAACCATTCGCCCGTGCGGCCATAGCCGGTGATGACCTCGTCGAGCATCAAAAGCACATCGTACTTGCGGCAGATGCGCTGCACTTCCGGCCAGTAGCTCGCCGGCGGGATCTTGACGCCGCCCGCGCCCATCACCGGCTCGCCGATGAAAGCCGCGACCTTGTCGGCGCCGGCCTCGAGGATGGCGTCCTCGACCGATTTGGCCGCGCGCAGGCCGAAATCATGGTCGCTCTCGCCCGGCAGCGCCAGCTCATAGGCATAGGGCATCATCACATGGACGATGTTGGGCACGGCGCCATTGAGCTGCTTGTGCATGGCGTCCATGCCGCCGAGCGACGTGCCGGCGATGGTCGAGCCGTGATAGGCCATCTTGCGCGAGATGATGCGGTTCTTCTCCGGCTTGCCCTCGATCACCCAGTAGTGGCGGACAAGACGCAAGGCGGTGTCGTTGGCCTCCGAGCCAGAGGAGCCGTAGAACACCTGATTGACGTTCTTCGGCGCGATCTCGGCCAGCTTCTTGGACAACAGCACCGGCGTCGGCGTCGAGCATTTAAAGAAGGAATTGTAGTAAGGCAGTTCCTTCATCTGCGCATAGGCGGCCTCGGCCAGTTCGTCGCGGCCATAGCCGATGTTGACGCACCACAGGCCGGCCATGCCGTCGAGCAGCTCCGCCCCTTCGGAATCGTAGATGAACGGGCCATTGGCGTGGGTGATGATGCGCGAACCCGCCTCGCGCAATTCCTTGTGGTCGGTGAAGGGATGGAGATGATGCGCGGCGTCGATCTGCTGAAGCTGCTTCAGCGAATAATTCTGATAGGTCATGTGTGATTCTTTCCTCTGGATTCAGTCCGGCTGGCGCCGGGGCGAATGCATCAGAGGCTGGCAGGCGGCGAATAACCGATGCGGGCGCACAGCCGCAAAAGCTCCGCGCGCAGCGTGCGCGGTGACGGTGTCACCGCGACCCCGAACGTGCAGACAAAGGTCATAGCAGGAGCCATGGCGGGCACCTTAGAGCAAAGGCTGGCCGAGGTGAACCACCCTTTGCTTGGCCCATGAACAAATGACTCTAGGCCTTGGCGGTCAACGCCCGCTGCAGGAAGACATATTTCATCGCCGTCTGCGCCGCCTGCGGCCGGCGGTCGCCACGCCCGCCATGCCCGCCTTCCGTCTCCTCGAAAAACAGCGTCTCGGCATGGCCGGCCTCCTGCAGCCGGGCGGCCATCTTGCGGGCATGGCCGGGATGGACGCGGTCATCGGCTGTCGAGGTGGTCAACAGCACCGGCGGATAGGCAGCATTAGCCTGGACGTGCTGGTAGGGCGAATAGGCGGACAGCCATTTTGCATCTTCCGGCTTCGACGGATCGCCATATTCGGCCATCCATGAGGCGCCGGGCGGCAATTCGGTGTAGCGCAGCATGTCGAGCAGCGGCACCTCGATGATGACGGCGCCGAACAGTTCCGGGTGTTGCGTCAAGGAAACGCCGGTCAGCAGGCCGCCATTCGAGCCGCCCTGGATGCCGAGCGAGCTGGCCGTCGCGATGCCGCGCCTGACGACGTCTTCGGCCACGGCGGCGAAATCGTCAAAACCGTTCTGGCGATTGCCTTTCAGCGCCGCCTGATGCCAGGCCGGCCCGAACTCGCCACCGCCGCGGATGCAGGCCTGCACATAGGCGTTGCCCTTCTCCAGCCACAGCCTGCCGCGCACGCCGGCATAGCCGGGCAAGAGCGGCACTTCGAAGCCGCCATAGCCGTAGAGCAGCGTCGGCACCGGCCCCTTCTGGTCGCGCCGCCTGACGACGAAGTACGGGATCATCGTGCCGTCCTTCGAGCGCGCCTCGAACTGTTCCGAGATCAGCGGCGCGGCATCGAACCGCGCCGGCTGCGACTTCACCGTCTCCAGCGTCTCACCATCATCATCCGACCAGATGATCGAACTCGGCGTCAGGAAATCGGTGAAGGAGAAGGACACGCTGGAGCCGAAATGCTCGGCATGGCTGATGCCGACAGTGCCGTTCTCGGGCAGCGCGACGGGCTTAAGCGACCAGGCGCCGCCCTTGCGCTCGCAGACGAGCACCTTGCCGCGCACATTGTCCATCAGGCTGACGAACAGCCGGTCCTGTGTGTGGGCAATGCCGGCGATCGAGACGCGATAGGCCGGCGCCAGCAGGGTCTCGATGGCGCCGAAACTGCCGGTTTCGATCCAGTGCGCGAAATCGAGCGAGTAAAGCCCGTCCGGCTGGCAGGCGGTACCGTCCGGCGCCGTCCACGGTGTACGCACCCCGAACACCAGCTGATCCTTGAAAAGCGATGTGTCGGTGGCGTCGTCGGGCAGCGGAATGCGCCGGTTTTCACCAGACGGCAGATGCAAGAAGCTGTGCGATGCGAAGAAATCGATCGCCCGCGCCAGAAACACGTGACGCTTGTCGCCGTCGAACTCGACGCCGGCTCCGGCGGCGAGATCCTCGGTCTTTGCCTCGAAGATCGGCATCGCCTCTTCCAGCTTGGTGCCGCGCTTCCACAACTTGATCACGCGCGGGTAGCCGGATTCGGTCTTATCAGCGTCCTCGAAGGCCGCCGAGACGATGACGGTGTCCTTGTCCAGCCAACTGAAGCCCGACTTCGAGGCTCGCGCGTGATATCCGCCTTCTACGAATGATTTGGTTTCGATGTCGAATTCGCGCATCTCGCTGGCATCGCCGCCATCCGGCGACATCGACAGCAGGCAACGGCTGAAGTCCGGATAGAGGCGGCTGGCGCCGCTGAACACCCATTTTATGCCCTCCTTCGCCGCAAGCTGGTCGAAGTCGATGATCGTTTCCCAGACCGGCTTCTCGGTCTTGTAGGACGCGACCGTCGTGCGGCGCCACAGGCCGAGCGCATTGGTCTTGTCCTGCCAGAAATTATAGACATGGCCGGCGATTGCCGCGCCGACGGCTATGTTGTCCTCGGCCGTCATCAGGTCGAGCGCCGTCTCGAACGACGCCTGATAGGACGGATCGCCCTGCAATTCGCCTGTCGTGATCTCGTTCTGGCCATGCACCCAGTCGAGCGACTGCTTGGCGGTCCTGTCCTCCAGCCAGAGAAAGGGATCTTCGATGCTGGCTTCTGGCTTGGTGATGGGCTTGGTCATGGAATCTCCGATAGTTTCGGCACGCAACATCGACATGCCGCAGCCGGTATTCAAGAGTTGCGGCATCTCAACAGTGGATTCAGGCCTTCCCGCGACCAGCGACACTCGCCACCGCCAGCACCAGGCATAGCAGGCCAAGCGTGATCGGCAGGCCTCTTGCGCCAAGTATGTCCATGGCGGTGCCAGCCAACGGCGGCACGGCAATGCCGCCGACGCCCCACATCAGCGAGAAGGCGGCGTTGCCGGCGACAAGCGTCGAGCCGCTGAAACGCTCGCCAAGCTCGATGATCGACGTCGTGTAGATGCCGTAGGAAACCGCGCCCCAGACAAAGATCATCGGCCAGATCAGCGGCGTTTCGATGAGAAGCGGCAGCAGCATGCATCCGAGCACGGTCAGGCAAACACAGGCAAGCCGCACCAGGCGTGCGGTCAGCCTCTCCGCCAGCAGGCCGAGCGGCACCTGCATGGCAATGTTGCCGGCGATCATCATCGACAGCAGCGCCGACATACGGACTTCAGCGATGCCGTGATGGGTGCCATAGACCGGCAGCAGGGCCAGCGCCCCTTGTTCGAAACCCGCGGCCACGATGACCGCGAACAGAAGCAGCCACGCCATCGGCACGAAGCCAAGGACGGAAACCTGGTGACCGGCTTCGTCGACCTTCGGCAGGCGTGGCAGCACCGAGGCCAGGCAGATGCCGCACAGCACGAAGGCACAAATGCCGACGAGGAAGGGCGGCCACCCCTGCGTGCCGACCGCAAGCAGGCAGAGCGGACCAGCAGCAAAGCCGGCCGAGATGATCGTCGAATAGACGCCCATGATGCGCCCGCGCCGCGCCGGCGGCGCCAGCGCGATCACCCAGATTTCGCTCAAGACATAGAGCGGATTGGTCACCACGCCGATCAGGAAGCGCAGGGGAAACCAGAGATAGACATTCTGCGTCCAGCCGATCAGCGCCAGCACGACAGCCGAGAGCGCGGCACAAATGAGCGCCGTGCGCCCTGCCCCGAACCGCCGCGCCAGCCCTGGGATGAGCGGCGACGAGACGATGAAGCCGATCGGCGTCATCGCCGCCGACAGGCCGATCAGCGCCGGCGAGACGCCCTGGCGCTGCAGAATGAAGCTCAGCAGCGGGTAGGACAGTCCCTGCGCGATGGCGAACACCGAGACGGTCGCGATCACGCCGGTGATCGCTGCCCATTGCATTGCTTCGCCAGTTTCCGAATCCGCCACGGCCATGGTCTTACCGTTGGAGTGAGGCAGGATAAGCGGTCCGGCCAAACAGCGGTAAGCTCCGCCGGCGAAAAGCGCTTGCTCCAGCCAGGTCCATGTCAGGAGACCCGGCGTCGGGCGGAGCGGTACAGAGCGAAGGCGACCAGAACCGCGTCGAGACCGGCGATCACCAAGGGCAGGCCCAGCGGGCCGATGCCTTGCATCAGCAGCCCGGCGCCGGGCGGACCGACAATGCCGCCAACACCCCACAGCAAGGCGAAGGCCGCATTGCCGGTGACGAGCAGCGTGCCCTTGAAGCGGCTGCCGAGTTCGACCAGCGCCATCGTGTAGACGCCGTAACCGACAGCGCCCATCACCAGCAGCACGCCCCAGATCAGCGGTGAGGTGATCAGCAGCGGCAGCAGTGCCGCGCAAACCGTTGTCGCCACCGCGCAGGCCACGATCATCGGGCGGCCGCCGAACCGCTCGGCCAGCAGGCCAAGTGGGATCTGCAGCAGGATGTTGCCGAGCGACAGCGCCATCACCAGTGCGGCGAGCACGGCTTCCGGCAGGCCATAGCCGGCGCCGAAGACCGGGACCAGCGCATAGGTGCTTTGCTGGACGGCGGCCGACACCAGCACGGCCAGCAGCAGCGCCGGCGCCAGCCGGGCAAAACCGACAAAGCTGCCGGCCGGCTGACCGTCATCCTCGAAGCCGGTAAGTTTTGACGAGACAAGACGCAGGATGACGGCGCAAAGCAAGAAGCCGCCGACACCGACGCTGAACGGCGCCCAGCCCGATGTGCCGACGAACGTCAAGGTGAAGGGTCCGGCGGCATAGCCGGCGCCCATCAGCGTGTTGAACACGCCCATCACCCGGCCGCGCCGCGACGGCGGTGCCAGCGACAGCGCCCACACCTCGCCAAGGATATAGAGAGGGTTGATGACCACGCCGATGATGAAGCGGATGACGTACCAGGCCACCCAGTTCTGCAGATAGCCGATGCCGAGGAAGCACAGCGCGCCGATCAGCGAGCAGCCGACCGCCAGGTTGCGCGCGCCGACCAGCCGCACCGCCGCCGGCACGAACGAGGCCGACAGGATCAGCCCGAGCGGCATCATCGCCGCCGACAGTCCGATCAGCCCGGGCGACAGGCCTTGCTTCTGCATCAGAAGCGTGAACAGCGGCGAGCTCAGCCCTTGCGCGGCGCCGAACATGGCAAGTGCCGCGGTGACGCCGGCGAGCGCTGCCCACTGCGTTCCCGCTTCGCCTTCGGCGGCGTTGGTTGCGACCATACAGCTCTCTTCGCCCGGACACTTGCCAGCCCATTTGCCGGCCATCAGGCCGGCGAGCCCCAGCTATCGGTTCATTGCCGGAAAAGGAAGGTCCAGGCGCGGAAATCCAATTGTCCGGGATCGTCCGGCGGCCTCTCTTCATCGGATCGGCTCTTGACGACTACGTCAACAACTTTGCGTAGCCGGCATCAACGATCATAGTGAGATGTCTTTGATAGTCCGCGTATTCGATATCGCCCTCAAGAATACGCCCCAATTTCGGATTTCCAACGCCCGGCCAAGGCAACAGCGCGATCGGCGCCGCAACAGGGGTAAGATTGCTGCCCGCGCCGACGGCCAGCGTCGCCAGCAGTCCGTAGATCTCACCACGGATATGAGGACGGTTCAGGATGGCGACACGCATCTGTCCCTGATCGTTGGTGTAGAGATAGATTTGCCCGGACCTGTTGGGAATGGAGACCACGCCCTTTTGCGAAAACGGCGCGTCCAGGCGATCCATTTCGCGAAACGCCAGACACTCTTGATCCCCGTCCCAATAGATTTGCGTGCGATAAGCATAGATGGCGCCGGCAAGCTCAAAGGAAGGCCGCAGCGTCAGATAATCTCCCTCCAGCCACGCAACGCCGGCTTTGGCATATCCACCCAGATCCGGCCTCGACGAAGAGACCTTGGGCACCTGAACGCGTAGCGAAATGCCCAAGGCGGTTTCCAGCCGAACGACGCTCGCGATGGTGAAAGGACGGCTTCCGTTCAGTGCCTTTTCAAGGGTCGAAATGCTGATTTTGGCGCTATCGGCCAGCGTCTGACGAGACATGCGACGGCGGGCTAATTCCTCCCGAACGCGCTCCGCCATCGCTACGTTCTCTGAAGGTTCGATATCTGGCCTCATATTGCACCGGACAAATCCGCACAACGGCATACATCGCGCGACCGCCGATGCCAATCAAGGCCAAACAAAACGCTACGCCGGCTGGCGTCAGGAAGCGCATCGTTCGTACGGGTTACGAGCGAGGATGCAATGACCGTTTCCACCGTCTTCAAGCAATCGGCGATTGCCGGCGCCTGCATGCTTTTCACCGCCGGCACAGCGTTCGCATGGCCGCAGATGACGGGTGACACACGGCGCTCGGAGTGTGTCGAGGCTCTGGCGATGGCCTCGGCGCAATTCAGGTCCGACACGTTCAGCATGAGGGCGCCCTTGCCCATCGCGGCCGCTGCCATGTCCCGGTTGGTGCTCAGCATCGGCGAAGAGCATATCGAGGCTGGCAACGCCCAGATCGCCGACCCCGAAGTGTTCGACAAAATCGCTTATCCGGGCGACCCGAACACGCTGCGCAATCTGTATTGGCAAGTCACGCCACAGAATGGGAAGCGACTGATCGTGGCGGAGAGCGCAGTTGGCTGGCGCGGCGACTGGTACAGCTATTATCTGGTCGACCCTTCGCTTCCCGTTGAAACGTTCTTGGTCGATCCCCAGCAGGCACAAACACATGGTCTGCGGCCCGTCATCCAAGAGGTTTGGCGCCCGCTGCAACTGTTGCAGAATTCGGCGTCGGGCCAACTGTGGGCAATCGACCAAAATCAGGAAGGAAGCTGGGACGTATACATTCTGGACGAAGCCGGGATGTCCCCCCGCTGTCACATCGCCTTCATGCCTGCGTTGACCCGAGCGGTGCTGCTGGTTCCCAAACCGGTGCAACGCTTGGCAACCCTGCTTGCCGAGGCGCTGGGGCCGGGAAAAGATGAAGGCACGCTTCAGCCGACCGCGCGTATAGCATATGAGGTGGAGCAAGCTTGGGCCAACGCCGCCATACGTCCGTGGGCGTTGAAACGCGAACTCTACAACTCACGTGCCGAAGTTGATGACGGACTGAAGAAATGGGCGATGCAGGGTCCAGCTTACCGCAAGGCCTATCGCGTCCTACGCAGGCAGTATCCGAAAGCAGTGTCGTCCCTAACGTCCTACTACCGCTCAACTTTTCACGTTTCGTCGCGCGCGACGCGGGCAATGGCGATACATTCATTGGACTATGTATACCGCAGCTACTTTGTCTTTCATCGCGAGCCGTCCGTCACCATCCTCGGTTGGAACTGAGGACCGACACCCAAACTCAAGAGCGCGAGATCAATCAACCGGTCATTTGAGACTCTCGCAAAGCTGCCGTTCCGGCATGTCGCTTCCCTCGCCCTAGTGGTCGCCGCCTCCGCAATGGCCGGCGGGCCGCCGGTCCATTATGCCGCCCGCTGTTCGCATCGTACGAGGACCATCATGACCGCCGCCCTACACCCCCTAGAACCGGCTTTGGCGCCCGACCGTGCCCGCCGTGGCGGCCGCGCCGGAAAGCGCGCCGGAGGCTCGGCCGCGTTCGAGCAGCCGGCTTTCCGCCAGCTTAGAAACCCGCTCACGCCGACCAAGCTGGTCTCGGATGACGAGCTGGAATCGATCCACCTCGCCTCCTTGCGGGTGCTCAGGGAGATCGGCGTCGACGTCCTGCACGACGAAGCCCGCCGCATCATGAAGGCACATGGCGCCGATGTGCGCGAAGGCTCGGAGCGGGTGCGCTTCGACAGCGACATGATCCTCGATCTGATCTCGAACTGCCCGTCGGAATTCACGCTGCATGCCCGCAACCCTGCGCACAACGTCCGCTTCGGCGGCAACAATGTGATCCTGTCGATGATGGCGTCGGCGCCGAACTGCTCCGACATCGATCGCGGCCGTCGGCCCGGCAACCAGGCGGACTACCGCAACTTCCTGCGCCTGGCGCAGATGCACAACATCCTGAACTGCACAGGTGGCTATCCGGTCGAGCCGACCGATATCCATCCGTCGGTCCGCCACCTCGAATGCATCCGCGACCTCGCCACGCTGACCGACAAGGTGTTCCACATCTATTCGCTCGGCAAGGAGCGCAATGTCGACGGCATCGAGATCGCCAGGATCGCGCGCGGCATCAGCCACGAGCAACTGCTCGAGGAGCCGTCCGTCTTCACCATCATCAACACCAATTCGCCGCTCAAGCTCGACGTACCGATGATGGAAGGCATCATCCAGATGTCGAGCAAGGGCCAGGTCGTTGTCGTCACGCCCTTCACTTTGTCGGGCGCCATGGCGCCGGTCACCATCGCCGGCGCGCTGGTGCAGCAGAATGCCGAGGCGCTGTCCGGCATCGCCTTCGCCCAGATGGTGCGCAAGGGTGCGCCTGTCGGCTATGGCGGCTTCACCTCCAATGTCGACATGAAGTCCGGCTCACCGGCCTTCGGCACGCCCGAATATATGAAGGCGCAGCTCGTCGGCGGCCAGCTTGCCCGCCGGTACAACATCCCCTACCGCACCTCCAATACCTGCGCCGCCAACACGGTCGACGCCCAGGCGGCCTATGAGAGCGTGTTCTCGCTGTGGGGCGCCATACAAGGGGGCGGCAATCTGATGATGCACGGCGCCGGTTGGCTCGAAGGCGGCCTGCGCTGCTCCTACGAAAAGACCATTCTCGACATCGACCTGTTGCAGATGGTGGCCGAATTCCTGACCCCGCTCGATTTGTCCGAAGAGGCGCTCGGCTTCGACGCCATCCAGTCGGTCGGCCCCGGCGGCCATTTCTTCGGCACCCAACACACGCAGGACCGCTACAAGACCGCCTTCTACTCGCCGATCCTTTCCGACTGGCGCAATTTCGAGACCTGGGCGGAAGCCGGTTCGCCGACGGCGCTGGAAAAGGCCAACAAGGTCTGGAAAGAGCGGCTGGCGTCCTATGACGAGCCCTACATGGACCCGGCGATCCGCGAGGAGCTCAACGATTTCGTCCAGAAGCGCACGGCCGAAGGCGGCGCGCCGACCGATTTCTGATCGTGCCTGGCGTGCGTCGTCACGCCAGCGACTGAACCTCTGATTCAATTTACGCAAAAACGGACCTATCTTCATGAAATCCCACGTAAAAGCGGTTGTCATCGGCGGTGGCGTCGTCGGCTGCTCGGTGCTTTATCACCTGGCCAAGGCCGGCTGGACCGACATCATGCTGATCGAGCGTTCGGAGCTGACCTCCGGCTCGTCCTGGCACGCGGCGGGCGGCTTCCACACGCTGAACGGCGATCCCAATGTCGCCAAGCTGCAGGCCTACACCGTGCAGCTCTACAAGGAGATCGAGGAAATCTCGGGCCAGTCCTGCTCGCTGCATCTGACCGGCGGCGTCATGATGGCCGATACGCCGGAACGTATGGACTTCCTGCGCCTTGCCCATGCCAAGGGCCGCTATCTCGGCATGGACACCGAGCTGATCACGCCGTCCGAAGCCAAGGCGATGTTCCCGCTGATGGACGAGAAGAACTTCGTCGGCGCCATGTGGGATCCGGTCGAGGGCCATCTTGATCCTTCGGGCACGACCATCGCCTACTCCAAGGCAGCCAAGAAACTCGGCGCCGAGATCGTGCTGCGCAACCGCGTCGTCGATCTCACGCAGCAGCCGGACGGCACCTGGAACGTCGTCACCGAGCAGGGCACTGTCCATGCCGAGCATGTCGTCAATTGCGGCGGCCTGTGGGCGCGCGAGATCGGCCGCATGGTCGGCGTCGAACTGCCGGTGCTGGCCATGGAGCACATGTATCTCCTCACCGAGCCGATGCCGGAGGTCGAGGAGTTCAACAAGTCGACCGGCCGCGAGATGATCGGCGTGCTCGACTTCAAGGGCGAGATCTACACCCGCCAGGAGCGCAACGGCATCCTGCTCGGCACCTATGAGAAGGCCTGCAAGCCCTGGTCGCCGGTCAACACGCCCTGGGATTTCGGCCACGAACTGCTGCCGCCGGATCTCGACCGCATCGCGCCGTCGCTGGAAATCGGCTTCAAGCATTTCCCTGGCATCGAGAAGGCCGGCATCAAGCAGATCATCAACGGCCCCTTCACCTTCGCGCTCGACGGCAACCCGCTTGTCGGCCCGGTGCAGGGCCTGACCAATTTCTGGTGCGCCTGCGCCGTCATGGCCGGCTTCAGCCAGGGTGGTGGCGTTGGCCTGGCACTGTCCAACTGGATGGTGCATGGCGATCCGGGCTTCGACGTCTGGGGCATGGACGTTGCCCGCTTCGGCGAATGGGCCGGTCTGCGCTACACCAACGCCAAGGTGCGCGAAAACTATTCGCGCCGCTTCTCGATCCGCTTCCCCAATGAGGAACTGCCGGCCGCCCGCCCGGCGCAGACAACGCCACTTTACGACACGATGCTCGCCAACAACGCGGTCATGGGCGACAGCTGGGGTCTGGAAACCCCGCTGTGGTTCGCGCCGAAGGGCAAGGAACCGAAAGACATCGTCTCGTTCCACCGCTCCAACGATTTCGGCCCGATTGGCGAGGAAGTGCGCGCCACGCGCGAGCGCGTCGGCGTCACCGAGATCGCCAACTTCGCCAAATACGAGGTGTCGGGACCGGGCGCGGAAGAATTCCTCAACCGGCTGATGACCAACCGCATGCCGAAGACCGGCCGCATCGTGCTCACCCCGATGATCAACGAATTCGGCAAGCTGATCGGCGACTTCACCATCGCCAAGGCCGGCGAAGACCGCTTCATGATCTGGGGTTCGTCCGCCGCGCAGAAATACCATATGCGCTGGTTCGAAAAGCATTTGCCGAAGGATGGCTCGGTGCGCATTCACCGCTTCGACCAGACGCTGGTCGGCCTGTCGATCGCCGGACCCAAGTCGCGAGACCTCTTGCAGAAGCTGGTCGATGTCGACATCTCGACCAAAGCCTTCCGCTTCATGGATTTCCGCGAAATGGCCGTCGGCGGCGCGCCCTGCATGGTCAACCGCATCACCTACACCGGCGATCTCGGCTATGAGATCTGGATGGCGCCGGCCTACCAGCGCCTGGTCTACAAGGCGATCAAGGATGCCGGCGAGGAGTTTGGTCTCGTCGATTTCGGCATGCGCGCTCTGCTGTCGATGCGTCTCGAAAAGAACTTCCCGACCTGGTTCCGCGAGCTGCGGCCGATCTACGGGCCGTTCGAAGGCTCGATGGACCGCTTCATCAAGCTCGAGAAGAACGACTTCATCGGCCGCGAGGCCGCCGCCAAGGAACAGGCGGAAGGGCCGAAGCTGCGCCGCGTCTCCTTCATCGTCGATGCGGCCGATGCCGACGTCATGGGCGACGAGCCGATCTGGGCCAAGGTCAGCAAGGATTACGGCACGGTGGAAAAGCCGCATGGCTATGGCGCGCCGCGCTTTGACGACAAGGGCAAGGAAGTGCGTGGTTCCAAGGCTGCCGAAGGCGCGTCCGCCGTGCGCGGCATCGTCGACGGCGACTGGCGCGTGGTCGGCTGGGTGACCTCGGGCGGCTATGCCCACTATGTCCAGAAGTCGATGGCGCAGGGCTACGTTCCGGCAGCACTTGCCGAGGACGAAAGCGCCGGCCTGTTCGAGATCGAGATCCTCGGCCACCGTCGCCCGGCGCGCATCAATGTCGAGGCGCCGTTCGACCCGAGCGGCGAGAAGATGCGGACCTGAGGGTCGACCATGGACAGCGCGGCGCCAAAAGGCGGATTCGGCCGCCATCGCAAGATCATGCCGTTCGAGCCGGGCTCGATCGAGGAATTGCGCGAAGGCTCCCGCCAAAAGGCGGCTTCGCTCAACCAGCATGTGCTGGGCTATGGCGCCCAGGCTGAGGCGGAATGGGCGGCGGCAGGCATTGCCGCCCCCGATCTTCCGGCGATGCGCAAATACCGGCTGGAGCGCATCCGCGCCGAGTTGAAGCGGCGCGGCTATGCCGGTGCCCTGCTCTACGACCCCGTCAATATCCGCTATGCGACCGACAGCACCAACATGCAGCTGTGGGTCGCGCACAACCCGACGCGGCATTGTTTCGTCGCCACCGACGGGCCGGTGGTGCTGTTCGACTATTTCTCCTGCGAGCATCTGTCCGACCATTCCGGCGTCGTCGACGAGGTACGGCCGGCGGTGTCGTGGATGTATCTCTATGGCGGCGAGTTGACGGAGCAAAAGGTCCGCCGCTGGGCAGCCGGCATTGCCGATCTGGTGAGAGAGCATGGCGGCGGCAACAGTCGCATCGCTGTCGACCATCTCAACCCGGAAGGCGTCGAGGAACTGGCGCGGCTTGGTATCTCCATCGGCAATGGCGAGGCGGTGATGGAGAATGCGCGGCTGATCAAATCGCCGGACGAGATCCTCGCCATGCGCCGCGCCATCATCGCTTGTGAGGCAGCGATGGGCGAGATGGAACAGGCGCTGAAGCCCGGCATTTCCGAGAACGAATTGTGGGCCGAACTGCATCGCGGCAACATTGCGCGCGGCGGGGAATGGATCGAGACGCGGCTGCTGGCGTCAGGTCCGCGCAGCAATCCGTGGTTCCAGGAATGCTCGTCGCGCGTGATCGAGGCCGGCGACCTCGTTGCCTTCGACACCGACCTGGTCGGTCCCTACGGCTTCTGCGCCGACCTTTCGCGCACCTGGCTTTGCGGCGAAACCAAGCCGACCAACGAACAGCGCGACCTGTTCCGCATTGCCGCCGACCAGATAGAGCACAACACGCATTTGATGCAGCCCGGCATCTCCTTCCGCGACCTTGTCGATCGCTCGGCCGTGCCGCCGGGAGACTGCTTCCCGACCCGCTACGGCGTGCTCTATCACGGCGTCGGCCTGGCCGACGAATACCCGACCTTGCCGCATGCCAGCGACTGGACGCTGGATACGCCGGACGGCGTGCTCGAAGCAGGGATGGTGCTGTGCGTGGAAAGCTATATAGGCAGGCTTGGCGGGCACGAAGGCGTCAAGATCGAGGAGCAGATCCTGATCACCGAGACCGGCAACGAGCAGCTTTCAACCTACCCGTTGGATGCGAGGTTGCTCGGCTAAACCGGCAAGGGCTTCGCGCATTGCCCGGATTGTTTTTTCGGGCGTCGTCCTGGCGGTGATGAATGGCAGGCCCTTGCGGCGTGCCGTCCAGCCGATGACCACCACTTTGCTTGCCGCTGGTTCGAAACGCTGCGCCAGCGCCCAGCTTTCGCAATCGATGGCGGCGATGTCAGCCCTGCCCTCGGCAACAGCAACGATCGAGCCGCGATGGCCGCCGCTTGCGCTGCGCGAGGAAAAGATATCGAGGCTTTCGCCGGCTGCCTGCAGGTCGCGCGTCAGCCCGATAATGCCCGACATCGAATCGAGGCTGTTGAAGGTGAAGCGCTTGCTGCGCATCAGGTCGAGCGGCAGCAAGGCCTTGCCGTCCGCGGGCGATCGCGCCTCCGGCCCCTCGCCCGTCCGCATCACCAGCGCGCTGGAATAGAGCTCGCCCTGTCCGCCCTCATAGGCGTCATAGCTTGGCTGGCCGACCACTTGCACATGGCTCGACAGGCCGAGCTCCATCGGCCCCCAGCAGGTCTGTGCAAACAGCAGCGCCGGGTGCAGCCAGAGCTGGTGGTAATCGAGTTCGTCCGGCGGCAATGTCGCCGGGTCCGGCGCGATCAAGGCTCCCTCGGCATCATGGATGCCGCCCGGCACCGGCGGCAGATCGCCATTGCGGCGCACGATGGTCTGCGGCGCATCGATGCCCTTTTGCCGGAAGGCATCGCGCAGCAGCACCCATTGCGCGTCGACCTCGCCGCGCACTTCGGGCCAGTCATACATTGGCAACGCCGCAATCGATTCAATCATGCCGATATCAAATCATCACATCTGGAAAAAGGATCGCAAAAACGCGGCGTCCAATCAGAATTGGCCGACACCTCTCGCAGAATGCCCCGAACTATTCCTTGGGCGGCTCGGCGGGCACCGGCGCGGTGCCGAGCCCGTTGATGTTGCGCGCCCGGATGCGCGGCTTGAACGCCCGGCCGTGCTCCGGCGCGCGGCGAAGCACCGGATGCACGATCGGCTCCTTCGCCTTGAAGGCATAGGCTTTGATCAGCGCGAAATAGTTGGGATAGGCATAGCCATTGTTCATCCGCAGCCACTCGTCGCGGCGGTCGCGAAACAGCTTGGGCAGCTCGTACCAGGCCACGGTCGGGGTCTTGTGGTGGACGAAGTGCAGATTGTTGTTGAGGAACAGATATGACAGCGGCGAGCGCTCGATGATCACCGTGCGGCCTTCCGGGTGCTCGGACCACTGATGCTCGGCAAAGGTGCGGATCGCAATCAGCGACTGGCCGAGCCACACCGGCGCCAGGATGTAGAGCCACAGCGGAATGCCGAAGCCGAACTGCACGATCGGCGCCACGATGGCGAGGCCGATCGCATGCAGCAACCAGGCTTTGCGGATCGCCCTGTCACCGGCCATCATCTGCTTGAAATCGTCGATGAAGAAGCCGATGCACGACAGCCAGGGGCCAAGGAAGAAACGGCCGGCCATGGTGTTGTTGATCTTGAGCAGGAACTTCATCGTCGGCGGCAATTCGTCATGCTGCCACAGCGCTTGGTAATAGCTCTCGGGATCGTCGAGCGGATCGGTCAGCCGCTCGTCGGCATGGTGGCGCAAATGCAGCGTCTTGAAGCGGCGGAACGGCCAGACCAGGCCGATCGGGAGGAAGACGAAGGCCTCGTTGATCAGCGCGCTGCGCGTTGGATGGCCATGCAGCACTTCGTGCATGATCGACGACTGCAGTGCCAGGATAAAGCCGAGGAGAGCGAGCGCCAGGATGGGATAGGACGGCCAGAGCAGGAAACCGGTGACGAGCCATGTTCCGTAACAGAAGAAAGCGAGAACCACGGTGGGCCATTCGATGGCCGGTGCGTTGCGTCGCTTGATGCTCTTGCCTGTCATGCTATCGACCACTGTCCCTCAGTCGCCGGAACCCCCAATGGTTCCTGACAACATAGTGTCAGGAGAAACGATTCCACTCAACGCGACAAAGTATACAAAATGTTGCGATTGCGCATTTTTGACCGCACATGTTACACATTGTAAACAAGCTTAGGGATTCATTTACGCCTGAGACGCCCCGTTGGCCCGCCTCGGCGCAAATTTTTCCTCAAGATTCGGAGGACCGGACGATGGACAAACGCGACCTGTCAGCAATCTTCCGGGAGCGTTTGAAGCTGCTCCTGACACGCTCCGACCTCAACCAGTCGGCATTCGCGTCGGCGGTCGGCATCGACCGGTCGGCGCTGTCGCAGCTGATGTCGGGCGCCTCGACGCGCCTGCCGCGCGCCGAAACGCTGCTCAACATCGCCGCAGAATTCAAGGTGTCGCTCGACTGGCTGCTCGGCCTCAGCCAGGACGAAGGCGTCACCGGCGAAATCCGCGAAAGCCTGGAGATCGAGGAAGCGCCCGACGGTTTCGACCGCACGCTGCTCGCCAAATGGTTCGCCGAGGCCGCGGGCACCAAGATCCGCTACGTCCCGGCCGGCATTCCCGATCTCCTGCGCACCCGCGCGCTCGTCGACTACGAGGCCAACATTACCAACAGGAGCCGTCTGGCGCAGGCCAGCGAGACGCAATACCGCATCGAATACAATCGGCGCCCGGAAACCGACATGGAAGTCTGCATGCCGCGCCACACGCTGGAGATCTTTGCGCGCGGCCTCGGCGTCTGGGACCGCTTTCCCGAGGCCGACCGTAGGCAGCAGCTCGCCCATATGGCGACGCTGCTCGACGATCTCTATCCAACCTTCCGGCTGTTTCTCTATGACGGCCGCATGCGCTATTCGATCCCGCTCACCATCTTCGGCCCCTACCGCGCCGCCATCTATGTCGGCGACATGTATGTCGTGCTGAACGCCACCCAGCCGATCCAGGCGCTCACCCAGCATTTCGACAATCTGATCCGCGCCGCCGACATCAACCCACACGAGGCCGCCGCCTACGCGCGCAATCTGGCCGGCATGTCGTTCCCATCAGGCTCTGCCTGATTGACGGCCAGTCGACCGGCCTTGGCCGAGGGCCAGGTCAATCACATTGCCGAAAGGTCGCGGCAAATCATTGACTGGACATAAAGACTTCTTTATATCCTTATTCGAATTTGAAACACGAAAGCCAATCCGATGACGACGACCAATCCGATCGATGCCCTGCTGGCTGAAAAGGGCGTGCTGCTGGCCGATGGCGCCACCGGCACCAATCTGTTCGCGATGGGCCTGGAGGCCGGCGAGGCGCCGGAACTGCTGAACGAGACGGCGCCCGACACCATCACCAGCCTGCACCAGAATTTCGTCGATGCCGGCGCCGACATCATCCTGACCAACTCTTTCGGCGGCACCCGCCACCGGCTGAAACTCCACCATGCGCAGGACCGCGTGCATGCGCTGAACAAGCGCGCCGCCGAGATCGCGCGGGCTGTTGCCGACAAGGCCGGCCGCAAGGTGATCGTCGCCGGCTCCGTCGGCCCGACCGGCGAATTGCTGGTGCCGCTTGGCGCCATGACTTATGACGAGGCGGTCGACGCCTTTGCCGAGCAGATCGAGGGTCTCAAGGAAGGCGGCGCCGAAGTCGCCTGGATCGAAACCATGTCGGCGCCCGACGAGATCCGCGCCGCCGCCCAAGCCGCGATCCGCGTCGGCCTGCCCTACACCTATACCGGTTCTTTCGACACCGCCGGCCGCACCATGATGGGCCTGCTGCCGAAAGACATCCACGGCGTCGTTGACGGGCTGTCCGAGACACCGCTCGGCGTCGGCGCCAATTGCGGCGTCGGCGCCTCCGATATCCTGGCATCGCTGCTCGACATGACCGAGGCGAAGCCGCAGGCGACCGTGATCGTCAAGGGCAATTGCGGCATTCCTGAATTCCGCGGCACCGAGATCCATTATTCCGGCACGCCGGAACTGATGGCCGACTACGTCCGGCTCGCCGTCGATGCCGGCGCCAAGATCGTTGGCGGCTGCTGCGGCACCTCGTTCCAGCATCTTGCCGCCATGCGCAAGGCGCTCGACGCCCATACCAAGGCGGATCGTCCGACGGTTGAAAAAATTGTCGAGCGCATCGGCCCGATGCGCAACAAGGTGGCGACGGAAAACGCCGCCGAGAGCAGCGAAGCCCGCCGCGAGCGTCGTCGCAGCCGCGCCTGAAGCTTTTTTGATTATTCGCTGTTGTCGGCGTAGCTCGACTGCGCCGACTTGAAATCGACCACATTGTCGCCGCGCATCGTCATCAGCGCGCCTGATGAAGCCGGATCGGTGATCTGTTCCAGCATGGCGCGGAAGCGGTCGTTGGTAAGCGCCGACATGGCGGTGTGACGCGCTTGCGCGACATCGTCGCTAATGCGTCTGGATTCGGCCGATGGAGCTGATGAAACCGTCGAAGCGTCTCGCACCGGCGGCGGCAAGTTGGCGATAGTCCTGATCTGCAATTCCGGCTCCCTCAAGCCCTGTAAACATGGCCGGTGTAGCAACAGGACATTGCGATCCGGTACCAGAAATACCGCGCAATTTAACGATCATGCCGGTTAGCGCCGCGCCAGGATCTGTTGAGATTCAGGTCAGGCCGTGTTCGAAAACGATGGGTTCCGAGAAACCGGAGCGGAGCGTACTTTTGGGTACGTGAGCTCAGTTCTACTGCGACGCAGTAGAACGGGAAGCGCAGGAAGGCACCATTTGCAGGCCGGCATCACCTGAATATCAATAGATCCGAAAAAAAGGCCGGCAAGGGAATGACCCCTCGCCGGCCTGCCTCACCCGCCCGTAGGCCGGTTTCCGCTGTCAGAACGATCCCATCTGAAAGAAACCGGCCGTCATCGCCACTACCGGTTACCGCCCAGCGCCGAGGCAAGGCGCACAAGCGAGAGGAACTCAGACCTGTACCCAAACGGGTCGGCTCCTCGGGCGGCAGTGGCAATCTCCATGATCTTGTCGTAACCGAACTTCGCGGTCGCATCCTCGTCGCGCAGCTTCTGGCCGAAGGCGGCGACAGCGACGGAGAAGCGCTGGTCGGTGCTGGCCTGGTCGAAGGACGCCACCTCGTTGGCCGAGGTCACCGGCGTGGTGATCAGCTTCGAGATGTCTTCGTTGGGCAGCTTGTAGCGGATCTTGACGAAGGCATATTCGTCCGCGTTGGCGACGCCGCCATTGTTGACCGTGGCCTGGCCATAACGCAGCGGGTCGATCTGCTCGCCGCCGCTACCCTTCGGCGTGATCTCGTAGATCGCCGTGACCGAGTGGCCCGAACCGATATCGCCGGCATCGACGCGGTCATTGTTGAAGTCCTCGCGGTTGAGCGCCCGGGTCTCGTAGCCGATCAGCCGGTATTCGGAGACCTTGTTCGGGTTGAACTCGACCTGGATCTTCACGTCCTTGGCGATCGGGAACAGCGTCGAGGAGGCATCCTCGACCAGCACCTTTTCCGCCTCGGCCAACGTGTCGATATAGGCAGCAGTGCCGTTGCCGTTCTGGGCGATGGTCTGCATCATCTGGTCGTTCAGATTGTCGTGGCCGAAACCGAACACCGACAGGAAGACCCCGCTCTTGCGCTCCTGCTCGATCAGGCGCTTGAGATCATCGTCGTCGCTCTGGCCGACATTGAAGTCGCCATCGGTCGCCAGCATCACCCGGTTGACGCCGTCCCTGACGAAGGATTGCTGGGCAAGCTTGTAGGCTTCCTTGATGCCGGCCTCGCCGGCGGTCGAACCGCCGGGCGTCAGATTGTCGATGGCGTTGAGGATCTTGTCCTTTTCGGCCGCCCTGGTCGGCATCAGCACGGTGCCGGCCTCGCCGGCATAGGTGACGATGGAGATCGTGTCGTCAGCCCTGAGCTTGCTGACCAGCAGCCGGAATGCCGACTTGAGCAGCGGCAGCTTGTCGGGCTCGTCCATCGAGCCCGAGACGTCGATCAGGAAGACAAGATTGGCCTTCGGCTGCTCGGTCGACTTGATGTCGAAGCCCTTGATGGCGACGTGCATCAGCTTGGTGTGCTCGTTCCATGGCGTCGGCATGACGCTGACGGTCGAGTTGAACGGTGTCGACGCCGAGTCCGGCCCCTTCCAGTCATAGGGGAAGTAATTGATCATCTCCTCGACACGCACCGTGTCGGCCTGCGGCACGGAGCCTTCCTTCAGCGAACGGCGCACGAAGGAATAGGAGGCGGTGTCGACATCGATCGAGAAGGTCGAGACCGGATCCTCGAGCGCGGCATGCACCGGATTGGTCTTGAAATCCTGGACGCGGTTGCGGTTCTCCTCCTGCGGTGCGACCTGATCCGCCGGCGCGATGGTCGGCTGAGGTGCCATCAATTTGGAGTCGGCTCCCGGCACGCGAGCGACCCGTGACGCGTAGGGCGCGGTCCTGGTGCTACCATCCAACGCGAATTCACCTGTTGGTGCAGGTGCCGGCTTGTAAGCCTTCAAAGTGCCCGCCTCGGTTTCGTTGATTGTTGCCGGAGCATCAGCCGGCACACCACGCCCCAGTGCATTCTGCCGTGCCGCGCCGCCAACCGCGGTCGATTCGGATTTCGGTGGCGAGGCCGGCGCCACAAGCGCGTCGGTCGCGTCGCGGCTTTCCACATCCGCGTCGGCCTTCTTGTCCTTCTCCAACCCGGTCGGAGCCTGCTTCGGCTCGGCCGGCTTCAGGGTCGCCGGCTTGTCGGCCAGCGTCTCGGTAATCTTTTCGTCGCCGCCGAATTTGGACGGCTGTTCCCTCAGCATATGGAAGGTGGCGTATCCGGCGATCGGCAGGGCGACGAGCCCGGCAAGAGCCGGCGTGGCAATGAGTTTCTTTTGCATGATCTCGCTCCAGAGCTTTTGTGCTCGCTCGGTGAGACGAAGGCCGCCGACCGATCCTTGGGTGACGGCAGAAATATTTTCCTGGTCGTAGGCACGCATGGCGGCTTCGAAGGCGCGCGCCTTCGCGCTCTCGCCCGGCGCCGGTGCTGCGATATCGCGCAGCCTGTTGAGTTCGTTGTCGTCGACCATGGTCACACTTCCCCGGCTGAACGCATCAGCGTCTTCAGCCGTTTCTTCGCTTCATGGATGTGCCAGGAAACCGTCGTCTCCGAGATCGCCATGGCCTCGGCGGCTGCCGCGTGGCTCAAGCCCTCGCCATAGACCAGCAGCACCGCATCGCGCTGCTTGTCCGGAAGCTGCCGCACGGCGGCCCACAACGCCTCGGCCGGATCCTCGCTCTCGGCCGGGGCGTCGCCCGAAATCAGCGCATGGACGCCATAGGCCTCGGTCTTCACCGTCTCGCGCGCGGTCTTGCGCATCATATCGCGCGCCGCGTTCATCGTCACGGAATAGAGCCATGTCGTGAAGGCGCCGCCGCCACGATAATCGCGGATCGCCTTGCCGAGCCGGACACAGACTTCCTGGGCGATGTCTTCGGCATCGGCCTTCTTGCCGCACCAGCGATAGGCGGCGCGATAGACGAAGTCGTAGTGGCGCTCCAGCAATTTGCCGAAGGCCCCCCTGTCTCCGCCCTTCGCCCGCCCGATCAGTTCGGCGTCGGAGGCTTCGCTCTCATCCAGCATCATCGCCATCATTTGCCTGTTGGACGAAGGCTAATGGCTAATCCTTGGGGTGATGCAAAGATTTTTTTCAGCCCAGTGCTTTGACGCTCAAATCGCCTGCCGGGACAGCTTCACATAAGGCGCAAGAAAGAGTGACCCGCTGGCATCAACCATGGTGCTGGCAATTCCATGTCGACTCGGGTCTCTGGTTCTCTTGCTAGAGCATGATCCCGAAAAGTGGGAACCGGTTTTCGGAAAGATCATGCTCCAACAAGATCATGCTCCAACAAAGAGATGGTCGCGGCCAGAACGTCGAACATGCCGAAACCGGAAACAGCATCCACCCCCAGCTGCTCGCAGCTGTTCTTGGTCTTCACACGCATCGCCCTGACGAGTTTCGGCGGTGGCGTGAGCGGCTGGCTGCCGCGGGAATTCGTTCAAAACCGCAAGTGGATGACGCAGGAAGAATTTCTCAACGGCCTGTCGATTTCCCAGGCGCTGCCAGGTGTGAACGTCAAGAACATGGCGGTCTGGATCGGCTACAGGCTTCTTGGCTGGCGCGGCGCCGTCATTGGTTTCGTCGGCATCATCGTCCCACCTGCCATCGTCATCGTTCTGTTGGGAACGGTATTTTCTTCACTGTCGCGGTATCCGCTGACCCATATTGCGCTGACCGGAGCCGCCGCGGCGGCTGTCGGCCTGTCGCTGTCGATGGGCATCACAGCCGCGCGGGCGGTGCCTCGAACGGCTGTTCCCATTGCGATCATGGCCGGCACATTCATTGCCGTCGCGCTTCTGCACTGGCCGCTTTTCTGGGTCGTTCTTGCCGCCGGCTTCGCCAGCGTCGCCTACACCTACGCCGCGGCAAGCTGATGAGCGAGAGCCCGCACACTTCGCTGCTCAGCTTGCTGGCGGTCTTTGCTCCGCTCTCGCTTGTCACGATTGGCGGCGGGCAGAGCGCCATTGCCGATATCAACCGGCAGATCGTCGATGTCCATCAGTGGCTGAGCCAGGCGCAATTCGTCGACGCCTTCGCCATCTCGCGGATGGCCCCAGGGCCGGGATCCCTGCTGGTTACGCTGATCGGCTGGCAAGTCGCGGGTTTCTGGGGCGCTGTGGTTGCAACGTTGGCAATTTTCGGCCCGACCACCTTTCTAATCTATGCGGTCGCTCAGATGTGGTCCCGCAATGGCGGCGCGCGCTGGAAACGAGCGTTGGAGACTGGGCTCCGGCCAGTCGCCGCCGGCATGATCCTCGCCTCGACCTATGTGTTGCTACAGGCCATCGATGGCGGCTGGTTCGCGCGCGCCGTCGCATTGGCATCGACGGCAACGCTTCTTCTGACCAGGGTGGATCCGCTGCTTTTGATCGGCGCCGGCGTGGCTATTTTCGTCGGGCTTCATGCGATCAGCCTGGCCTAGGCGATCCGCACGACGGCTCAGATCAGTGTTTCGGCAAACAGCGTCATCAGCCTTTGCCAGTGCCGCTCGGCGCCGGCTTCGTTGTAGACGCTGTGGTCCGGCACGCACCAGCCATGCGCCATGCCGACATAGTTCTCGATCGCGTGATCGACTTCGGCATTGCGCAGTGCCTCCTCCAGCCTTGTCGACTGTTCCGGCGGGAAACTCCGGTCGACGCCGGCCATGCCGACATAGACCCGTGCCTTGATGGACGCCGCCTTGCGGTGCGGGCTGTCGGCGGCATCGCTGGCGAGGTTGCCGCCATGGAAACTGGCGACGGCCTTGATCCGGTCTGGATAGGCCGCGGCGGCGTTCAATGCTCGCGCGCCGCCCATGCAATAGCCGACGGTGCCGATCGGCCCGGTGACGTCCTCGGCGGAGAGCGCATCGAGAAAGGCCGCGCTGTCGCCGATGGTCATTTCCTGCGTCGTGCCGGTGACCAGCGCCATCAGCGCTGCCTTGGTCTTTTCCTCGGTAAAGGCGGTCTTGGCGTCGAACGGACCATAAGGCACGTTGCGGTAGAAGAGGTCCGGCACCAGCACCGCATAACCCTCGCCCGCCAGCCGCTCGGCCATGCCAGCGAGCGCCGGGCGCGGACCGAAAGCATCCTGATAGAGAATGACACCGGCCTTCGCCGGGGAGGCCTTGGCCGAGCGGAACAGGCCCGCCTTGGCCACGCCATCACGGGTCTTGATCTGAAGGTCCTGCTTGGTCATTACCTGCTCCGTTCATCCGAAGGGCGATACATATCCGCACAAACCGCCACGGCAAGGCATTGCTTGAAAGTAGCCGTCAACATTTCGTGCAGGATCGCGTGACGCGTTCGCAAGCTTCAGGGGCTCGACGAGGAAGGCTTGATCAGCTGGCGGCCCGTGCAAAGCTCGCCATGTGGAAGGCCTGGATATCAGGTGGATAGCGATATTCCTTGCCATAGGGACAGGCATTGCGGTCGAGGCAGCCGCCGCTCCGGCACGGTTCGCCATTCGCTCCCCGCACATGCGCCAGGCAGGCCTGATAGGCAAAGCCTTCCCTGGAGTATGCATCGACCGGACAGGATTTCAGGCAAGGTTTTGCGACACAGGCGTCGCAGAGATGGATCGCCTCGCCCTGCTGCGGAAGCGCGATCTCCTCTTCGAACAGCAACGCGCCGCGATAGGCGTGCCAAAGCCCGTATTGCGGGTGCATGAGAATACCAAGCGGCGACGGTTTTAACCCCTCCGCGCGCATCGCCCATTGCTGGAATGGCAGATAAGGCCTGTCTGAGGGCGAAACGGCGCGTGCCCCGAAGACTTCCGCCACATCGCCGATGGCCTGCCGTGACCAGCTGTCGAGCGGATTGGCGATTGCCAGCGGCTGCTGCTCCCGCCAGCGCAGGAAATGCGGCCAGGGCGCCGCCCCCGCCTGCCCGACCAGCAACAGAGACCTCGTCGGCGCACCCGAGGCGCCATGGGGGGCATCCTCGTTGTCAGGAAAAACAAAGCCGCCGCGCAGGATCAGGCCGTTGGCGCCAAGCGCGGCGGTGATCCCTTCGATCATGCCGCGCACAAAAGTCATCCCTTCTTGTCCGGGTCGGAGAAAGCGCTCCGCCAGACTTCCTTGTGGATGATGTTGGCGACTTTAGCCCCGCCTGACTCGGGCTCCTTTCAAGTGAAGGCGTCGGGCATCGACCCCTTCTTCTTGGCGATGAACTCCTTCAGGGCCTCGTCGATGCTGGGATCGAGATGCGGCGCCTCATAGCTTTCCAGCCAGCGGCGGGCGAGTTCGTTGGCGCGCTGCGGCGCGGTCTTCTCGCCTTCGGCCAGCCACTGTTCGTAGGAATTGTTGTCGGCGATGTTGGAGCGATAGAACGCCGTCTGGAAATTCGCCTGGGTGTGGTCGCAGCCGAGATAGTGGCTGCCCGGCCCGACCTGGCGGATGGCGTCCATCGCCTGGCCATTCTCAGACAGGTCGACGCCTTCGGAGAATTTTTGGGTCATGCCGAGCTGGTCGATGTCCATCATGAATTTTTCGTAGCAGGACGCCAGTCCGCCTTCGAGCCAGCCGGCCGAATGCAGGACAAAGTTGGTGCCGGCCAGGATGGTCGAGTTCAGCGTGTTGGCGCTTTCATAGGCCGCCTGCGCATCCGGAACCTTGGAGGCGCAGAGCGAACCGCCGGTGCGGAACGGCAGGCCGAGACGGCGTGCGAGTTGCGCCGCGCCATAGGACACCAGCGACGGCTCCGGCGTGCCGAAGGTCGGCGCGCCCGACTGCATCGAGATCGACGAGGCGAAGGTGCCGAACAGCACCGGCGCGCCCGGTCGGATCAGCTGCGTGAACGATGCGCCTGCCAACACTTCGGCCAGAACCTGCGTCAGCGTGCCGGCGACCGTCACCGGGCTCATCGCGCCGGCCAGAATGAACGGCGTGACGATGCAGGCCTGGTTGTGGCGCGAATAAACCTTCAGCGCACCGAGCATGGTCTCGTCGAACACCATCGGCGAGTTGGCGTTGATCAGGCTGGTCAGCACCGTGTTGTTCTCGACGAAATCGTCGCCGAACACCAGCTTGGCCATGGCCACCGTGTCCTCGGCGCGCTCAGGCGCGGTCACCGATCCCATGAACGGTTTGTCGGAATATTTTATGTGCGAATAGACCATGTCGAGATGGCGCTTGTTGACCGGCACATCGACCGGCTCGCACACCGTGCCGCCCGAATGATGGATCGACGGCGCCATATAGGCGAGCTTCACGAAATTCCGGAAATCCTCGATCGTCGCATAGCGCCGGACGCCGTCGAGGTCGCGCACGAAGGGCGGGCCATAGACCGGCGCGAAGACGGTGGCGTTGCCGCCGATCTGCACCGAGCGTTCGGAATTGCGGGCGTGCTGGGTATAGACGGACGGCGCGGTCTTCAGCAGCGAACGGCAAAGCCCCTTCGGGAAATGCACACGCTCACCCTTGACGTCGGCGCCGGCCTCTTTCCACAGCTGCAGCGCTTCGGCGTCATCGCGGAAGATGATGCCGATCTCTTCGAGCACCGTATCGGTGTTCTTCTCGATCAGCGCCAGGCCCTCTTCGTTGAGCACCTCATAGACGTTGATCTTGCGCTTGATGTAGGTGAGCTGGGTGCCCGGCCCGCCGCCGGAGCGTGCCGCGCGCCTGGCTGCTGCTCCGCCGCTCGCACCGCGCCCACGCCGCGCGTTTGACGCTTCCTGGTCGACTGCCGCGTGTTCGCTCATGATCGCTCTTCCCTGAATATGGCCTGGCCTGACGATGGCTGGTCCGTAACCGTTGCGGCCGCATGGCGCGGCTTTCGCCGGATCGTAGCCATGCACCCTATTCGAAACGGCCCGTCCGCGCCAACGCCTGTCGCAAAATCGACAAGAAAACCAATAGATTTTCCAGTCGCTTTCCTTTTGCGGGAAGTCGCAAATCAGCTATGGATACCCGCCCATTGCGGGTTAGGTATGAGCGCTAAAATTTTGTGCCTTGCGACACAGTCGCGATGCCGTGAGGAGCTGGATAAAAATGTCCGACGACGAGATCATCCTTTCTGAACTTTCCGACGACGAGCTGGTGCAGCAAATGCACGACGATCTCTATGACGGCTTGAAGGAAGAGATCGAGGAAGGCACGCGCATCCTGCTGGAGCGTGGCTGGGCACCCTACAAGGTGCTGACCGAAGCACTGGTCGAAGGCATGCGCATCGTCGGCGAGGATTTCCGCGACGGCATCCTTTTCGTTCCCGAAGTGCTGCTCTCGGCCAACGCCATGAAGGCCGGCATGTTCATCCTGCGTCCGCTGCTCGCCGCCACCGGCGCGCCGAAGCAGGGCAAGATGGTGATCGGCACCGTCAAGGGCGACATCCACGACATCGGCAAGAACCTCGTCGGCATGATGATGGAAGGCGCCGGCTTCGACGTCATCGACCTCGGCATCAACAATGCGGTCGAGAAATATCTCGATGCGATCGAGCAGCATCAGCCCGACATCATCGGCATGTCGGCGCTTTTGACCACGACCATGCCCTACATGAAGGTCGTCATCGACACGATGAAGGAAAAGGGCATCCGCGACGATTATGTCGTGCTGGTCGGCGGTGCGCCGCTCAACGAGGAATTCGGCAAGGCCGTCGGCGCCGACGCCTATTGCCGCGATGCCGCGGTGGCGGTCGAGACCGCCAAGGACTTCATGAAGCGCAAGCACAACGTACGCGCTTCCGCCTGATCCAAGGCATCAGGATGGACAGACAGGAAAAGCCGCGCCTTGCAGCGCGGCTTTTTTGTTCCCAGATGATGGAGGGGGCTGACGATCAGTTGGCGACAGTGTCTTTGACAGCCCTTGCCGTCGATTTGACATCCTTGCCGACACCCCGAATGGTGTTGGCGCAGGCCGTAAGGGCCAAGGCACTGGCAAGGATGGCTATCGGCGCAATGCGCAGCAGTTTCATGGACGGTGTCTCCCTCGACAGATAAATTAGCCCCGCAGCGAAAGCCGGCTCGACTTGGTCAAGACGCAAAAAACGAAACCGAATCAGACAGACAGGCTGCTCGTCATCGCCTGCGGGATGATTGCGCGCGAGGTATTGGCCGTCAAGGAACAGCTCGGGCTCGACCACGTCGAATTGACCTGTTTGCCGGCGGAGTTTCATTTCTATCCCGACCGTATCGCGCCCGCCATGGACAAGGCGATCGAGAAGGCCAAGGCGGAGGGCTATGAGCACATCTTCGTCGGCTATGCCGATTGCGGCACGGGCGGCCTGCTCGACCGCGTCATCGAGAAGCATGGCGTCGAGCGCATGGCCGGTCCGCACTGCTTCGCCTTCTATCAAGGCATGGAGGCCTATGCGAAAATCGACGACGACGACATGATGTCCTTCTACATGACGGACTTCCTGTGCCGCCAGTTCGACGCCTTCTTCATGAAGCCGCTCGGCCTCGACAAGCACCCGGAGCTGATCAAGGACTATTTCGGCAATTACGAGAAGCTGATCTATCTCGCCCAGACCGACGACCCGGAACTCGACAAGGTCGCGGAAAAGGCCGCCGCCCTGCTCGGCCTCGCCTATGAGCGGCGCGCGACCGGCTATGGCGATTTGACGAGCGAACTGACACGGGCAGCCTTGCACCCGGAGAGCGTTGGTTAGGCGCCCGCTTCCAACTGCTCCTCCGGTGGCGGATCCGACACGAAATCGACAACGCGACCGCTTTCAAGCCGGAGTGGGCCTATTGCGGACGGGTCTTTGCGCATCGCCTCGGCAATCATGGCGTCGACAGTGTCGAGGTTTCCCTGCAGAATTGAGCGGTCGCCGGATTCCCAGTACTGGCCTTCGTCGAAGACATCGAATTTGTGAAAAATAGGGGCAACTTTACGAAGCAGCCCGATGATTTCGATATGAGCCTCCGACCCGGCAAACTGGGTCTTGCAATATTGCTGCATGAAGAGGTGTCTGTCGAATTCGAACCGCAGAGGATCCGCCCGGGGATGCGGCAGAAGTTCTATTCCTGTAACCGGGCCGAGATAGTCCACGCTGCGTTCATCAATGACCCGATTGAGAACCATTTGGGCTTCATTTATTTCCCGAAATGGCCAGCCCCGAGCGGCGGCAACCGCCGCTGCTTCCTGCAACAGCGCAGCATATTTGTCGTCGTCAAGCAGTTGCCCCTCAAAGTGGATTGTCACTCCCACGTACACCTCCCCCCGAGAAACGGTCGCAACGATAGCTGTGCGTCTACTCGATCGCCAGCGCCTCAAGCACATCCGCGAAGCTCGCCTTGCAGACGAAACCAAGCCGCTCTTTGGCCCGCGATGGATCGTAGACGCGATCGATCGATGAAAACATCGTCCAGCCCCTCCTGGCATAGAGCCGCGGATAATCCGGGAAGTAACGTGTTACGACCGACGGTGCATCGGCGATCAATTCCGCGCAGTCTTCCGGCTGGAACGGCGTCGGTGCCGAGATAATGAAGATGTCGAAGCCCAGCTGCGGCGCCTTCTCCAACGCGGCGACATGAGCCTCCGCCGCATCTTCCACCGTCAGCCGGCGGAACAGCAATTCATTCGCCTTGGTGTTGGCATCGGACTGTTCGATCGCGTGCGCCATGTCATCGGCTTCGGGAAAGAAGCGGGCCGTGCGCAGCACGACCGCCGGCAGGCCATGCTGGAGATGATAGAGGCGGCAGAGATGTTCGGCCGAAAGCTTGGTGACCCCATAGATGTTGCGCGGCTCGGGCGACATCGCCTCCGTCAGCCAGGCCGCCTTGCGGGCACCGCCCTTGAAGCCGTCGCGTATCGCCTGCGAGATCATCAGCGACGTCGTCGAGGTGAAGACGAAGCGCTGCACGCCCGTCGCCACCGCCGCGTCGAGCAGGTTCAGCGTTCCCTGCACATTGGTGGCGACGAAATCGCTGTTGGCGCGGCTTTCTATATTGGGCTTGTGCAGCGCGCCGCTGTGGATGATGGCTTCGATTCGGTTGCCCCCGACCACCCGCATGACCAGGTCACGATCGGCGATCGAGCCGATCATCTGCGTTTCAAAAGATGGAACCGGGTCAAGACCGATCACCTCATGGCCAAGTGCGCGCAGGCGCGGCGCCAGCGCGCTGCCCAGCCAACCCGACGATCCCGTGAGCAAGATTCGCATGCGTCACACCATGATTTTTGACGGTGACGCTGTTAAGCACGGATGACAGGCGCGAGCGACCCGATAAAGTCAGGTAGCGGCCAGCAACGGCGCCGCTCCAGACATTAACTGCCATTTTTATCGACTGCCATTTTATCCAGGGAGTTCCAGATGATCCTTCGTCCCCTTTTCGCCGCCATCGGCTTGCTCTGCTTCACCCTGCCCGCCCTTGCCGACGGCCAGGTGCAGAAGCTGATCACGCCTGCCGACAAGACGCGCCTCGACAAGTACGGCGAGACGCGCAAGGCGGCGCTCACCGAGGCGAAGGCCGGCAACCCGATCGACGTCAAACAGCTCGATGCCTTGCTGGCGAAGCCGCTGGTGTCGTTTTCCGACAAGGACCTGACCGGCAACTGGAAGTGCCGCACCATCAAGGCGGGCGGGTTGAGCCCGCTCGTCATCTATGGCTGGTTCAAGTGCAAGGTGATCGACGACGGTTCCGGCTGGCGGCTGGAAAAGATCAGCGGCTCGCAGCGCACCCAGGGCCGCTTCTTCGACGATGGCGAGAAGCGCTCGATCTATCTCGGTTCCGGCTCCGTCAACGATGACAAGGCAAAGCCGTATGGCAGCGGTCCGCAGACCGACCAAGTCGGCTACGCCTTCCGCACCGGTGCAAAGGGATGGCGCATCGAACTTCCCGCGCCTTATTACGAATCGAAGCTCGACATCATCGAGTTCAAGCGCTGAGCGTGGTCATCAAGATTTAACCCGATTCCGGCACAAAATCCGGCCAGCATGCGGCGGCCGGCCGCGTGCAAGGCAGGAAAGCGGGCTATGTCATCATCGGTTGGAACCAACGCGCCGATCGTCGTCGTGACCGGCGGCGGTGGTCATGTCTGGGCCATGATCAACACAATCGCCGATCGCGTTGGTCCTGTCAGCGTCGTCCTCGAAACCCCTGAATCCAAAAAGCAATTGCTGCGTGGCCGGGCTCGCCGCCAGGGCTGGATCTCGGCCATGGGCCAGCTTGGCACGATGGTGCTGAGCAGGTTGGGCAAGCGGCTCCTGGCCAGCCATAGCGCGCGATTGATCGCGGAGGAGAAACTGGAGGTTGAGCCGCGACCAGACCAGGAAATCATCCGAGTGGCCTCGGCCAATGGGCTTGAGTGCCTGCAGGCGATCCAGAAGATCCAGCCAGGTGTCGTGCTGCTCAACGGTTGCCGACTGATCTCGGCTGAGATGCTGAGCAAGATGTCCTGCCCGGTGCTCAACTACCATGCGGGCATCACACCGAAATATCGCGGCATGAATGGCGGCTATTGGGCTCTGATATCAGGCGATGCGCAGAATTTCGGCACGACTGTCCACCTTGTCGATGCTGGCGTCGACACTGGCGGCGTGCTGAAGCAGGCGCGCGGCAGACCGAAAAAAGGCGACACCATCTCAAGTCACGCGCTCCGCCAGGCGGCGTTCTCGCGCGACATATGCGTCGAGGCCATCAGCGATGCGCTGGCTGGAAACCTCACGACGATCGATCCCGGCCTGCCGTCGAAACAGTGGTATCACCCGACGATCTGGTTCTACGTCTGGACCGGCCTCAGAACCGGAATCTGGTAGGCTTTGTCAGCCCCGAACCACATAAAGCCAGACGGCTTTTCCTAAGCACCGACCCTGCCTCCTGCGCGCGCCGCGAACGAATAAAGACACCTTTCATTTTACGACATTGAAATGCGTCGCTTTTGAATGCGCGCGCGTCGTCCCATAACAAGCGGCCCCCCTGCGCATGCGGCAATGCTCGATAGTTCGAGGAGCGAGAATTCATGGCCGATCTTATCGTCGTCTACTGGCGCGACATCCCTGCCCAGGTCATCGTCAAGAAGGGCCGGCAGAACGCCAAGCGCGAGCTGCCGTTGCGCTTCACCGAGGCCATCGACATGTGCGCCATGCGCACCGGCGCCGGCGGCACCGACGACTATCTGGCCGAATGGCGCAAGACCGATCCCGTTCCGGTCGGCGACGATCTCGAAGCCGAGGTCGAAAAGGCTTTTCAGGACCTCGACACGAAATATGACCGCGAGCGGCTGGTCGCTCTGGTCAAGGCAGGCGGCAAAGAAAATGTCTGAGACGCAACCGGCGGTTACACAGGCCACCCTGGTCAAGAAGGCAGCGCCGAAGTCCGACTACAAGCCGGCCGACGTGTCGCCTCAGCGGCGCGTGCAGCGGTCTTTCGCGGTGAGATTGTGGTCGATCCGGCATTCGCGCCTGCTGGAATGGTTCTATTCCCGTTTCGCCGACATGTTCCTGCTCCTCCACCCCCTGTGGAAAGGCATAGGTTACGGTCGCGTCGAAGCCCCGATCAAGTTTGTCGAAAAGCGCGTCAAGGGATTCATGTTCGATTGCCGCATGTGCGGCCAGTGCATCCTGTCGTCGACCGGCATGTCGTGCCCGATGAACTGCCCCAAGCAGCTGCGCAATGGCCCCTGCGGCGGCGTGCGCGCCAACGGCAATTGCGAGGTCGAGCCCGATATGCCTTGCGTCTGGGTCAAGGCCTGGGAAGGGTCGCAGAACATGGTCAATTCCGACAAGATCCTGACCGTGCAGAAGCCGGTCGACCAGTCGCTGCGCGAAACCTCGGCCTGGCTGCGGGTCACCGCGCAGGCGGCGGCCGCCCGTGAGGCCGCGTCCGCGCCGAAGACCGGAGCCGCCGCATGACCGCCCGTCAGCGCGACGAGAACCCGGCCGGCATTCATCTGCCGCTCGATCCCCTGCCCGGCCACTCATCACGAGGCCGGCTGGAGCGCGTGCTGCGCCGTGGCGAGTTCGCCGTCACCACCGAGCTCAATCCGCCCGATAGCGCCGATCCCGAGGACGTCTACAACCGCGCCAAGATCTTCGACGGCTGGGTCGACGCCATCAACGCCGTCGATGCCTCGGGCGCCAACTGCCACATGTCCTCGGTCGGCATCTGCGCGCTTTTGACTCGCATGGGCTATGCCCCGATCATGCAGATCGCCTGCCGCGACAAGAACCGCATCGCCATCCAGGGTGACGTGCTGGGCGGTGCGGCGATGGGCGTCGCCAACATGCTGTGCCTGACCGGCGATGGCGTGCAGGCCGGCGACCAGCCAGGCGCCAAGCCGGTGTTCGACCTCGATTCCATGTCGCTGCTCGAAACCGTCCGCATCATGCGCGACAACGGCAAGTTCCTGTCCGGCCGCAAGCTGACGACGCCGCCGCAGGTCTTCCTGGGTGCCGCGGTCAATCCGTTCGCGCCGCCCTTCGACTTCCGTCCGATCCATCTCGGCAAGAAGATCGCCGCCGGCGCGCAGTTCGTGCAGACGCAGTATTGTTTCGACGTACCGATGTTCAGGACTTTCATGCAGAAGGCGCGTGACCTCGGCCACACCGAAAAAGTGTTCGTCCTGTGCGGCGTCGGTCCCCTCGCCTCGGCCAAGACCGCCAAATGGATCCGCTCCAACGTACCGGGCATCCACATTCCGGATGCCATCATCAAGCGGCTGGAGGGCGCCCAGGACCAGAAGAAGGAAGGCAAGCAGCTCTGCATCGACATCATCAACGAGGTGAAGGAAATCCCCGGTATTTCGGGCATCCATGTGATGGCCTACCGCCAGGAGGAATATGTCGCCGAGATCGTCGATGAATCGGGCGTGCTCAAGGGCCGCCAGCCCTGGAAGCGCGAGATCCGTCGCGACGACCAGATGGTTGCCGACCGGCTCGACCACATCCTGCACGACGAAATTACCGAAACCCAGGTGGACATGGTGAAGACCGCGCATTGATCCGCGCGGAGGATCACCATTCGCTTGATCGAAAAGAGATAACGATATAAAGAACTCTTTATATCACGACGGAGAGATTTCATGACCCGGACCATCGTTGCCTCGGCGACACGAGAAATCATCATCGGCTTCGACCAGCCCTTCTGCGTGATTGGCGAGCGCATCAACCCGACCGGCCGCAAGAAGCTTGCCGCCGAGATGGTCGCCGGCAATTTCGAGACCGTCATCAAGGACGCGCTGGAACAGGCCGCCTGCGGCGCCACCATGCTCGACGTCAATGCCGGCGTCACCGCGGTCGACCCCAACGCCACCGAACCGGCGCTGCTGGTGCAGACGCTCGAGATCGTCCAGGGTCTCGTCGACCTGCCGCTGTCAATCGACAGCTCGGTCACCGCCGCGATCGAGGCAGCACTCAAGGTCGCCAAGGGCCGCCCGCTGGTCAATTCCGTCACCGGCGAGGAAGAAAAGCTCGAAGCCATCCTGCCGCTGATCAAGAAATACAATGTCCCCGTCGTCGCCATCTCCAATGACGAGACCGGCATTTCGATGGATCCGGACGTGCGCTTCGCCGTCGCCAAGAAGATCGTCCAGCGCTGCGCCGATTTCGGCATTCCCGCGCATGACGTCGTCGTCGACCCGCTGGTCATGCCGATCGGCGCGCTCGGCGATGCCGGCCGCCAGGTGTTCGCGCTGCTGCGTCGGCTCCGCGAAGAGCTCAAGGTCAACACCACCTGCGGCCTCTCCAACATCTCCTTCGGCCTGCCGCATCGCCACGGCATCAATGCCGCCTTCATTCCGATGGTGATCGGCGCCGGCATGACCTCGGCGATCATGAACCCGGTGCGGCCGCAGGAAATGGAAGCCGTGCGCGGCGCCAACGTGCTCAACGGCACCGACGAGAACTGCACCAACTGGATCAGGACCTACAAGGACTACAAGCCGGCCGAGGGCGGCCATGCGGTTGCCGCACCGACGGCGGTCAACGCCCCCGGCGAGGGCGGCGGCAATGGCGGTCGCCGCCGCGGCGGCCGTGAAGCCCGCATGGGTCGGGGATAAGCGCGCAATCGTGAACCGAACTGCAAACCACGCTGGACCGATCGCATCATCGATGCGGTCGGACGCGTCTGCGTTGCGGTCAGGCGATGCCCAATATGGCGTCGAACAACGCCATTCCTGCCCACGATCCGAATATGCCGGTCACGCCGCCTACGATGAAATCATCGTCATAGGCAGGCCAGAGCCCGTCGAGCAGCAGCACAGCGACAATCGCGCCGAGAATTCCGGTGGCCAGATATTGCGGGTTGCGCAGCCATGGGCCCTTGAGCAGCCGCACCATGGTAAAAGCGGTGAATATGCCGGACAGCAGGAGATCGGACATGATTGGCCTCTGGACCATCAGACACTCCGCCCAAGACTGAAACGATCCGTTAAACGGTATCGACAGTCCCTATCGAGACACGTGCACGTATGAACTCGCCTGCCAACATCACCGATCCACTCGTGCTGTTCATGCCGTCGGGCAAGCGCGGGCGGTTTCCTGTCGGCACGCCTGTGCTGGATGCCGCGCGCCAGCTTGGCGTCTATGTCGAGAGCGTGTGCGGCGGCCGCGCCACGTGCGGGCGCTGCCAGATCGAAGTGCAGGAAGGCAATTTCGCCAAGCACAAGATCGTCTCCTCCAACGACCACATCTCGCCCAAGGGCCCCAAGGAAGAGCGCTACGAGCGCGTGCGCGGCCTGCCCGAACGGCGCCGCCTCTCCTGCTCGGCGCAGATTCTCGGCGACCTCGTCATCGACGTGCCGCAGGACACGGTCATCAACGCGCAGACCATCCGCAAGGATGCCGACACCAGGGTGATCGCCCGCGATACGGCGATCCGCATGTGCTATGTCGAGATCGAAGAGCCCGACATGCACAAGCCGCTCGGCGATCTCGATCGGCTGAAGATCGCGCTGATGAAGGACTGGGGCTTCAAAAACCTCGAATTCGACTTCTACCTGCTGCCGCAGGTGCAAGGCATATTGCGCAAGGGCAACTGGACCGCCACCGCCGCCATCCACAAGGATGCCGACAGCGACATAGCGCGCGTCATCGCGCTGTGGCCGGGCCTCAAGAACGAGGCCTATGGGCTGGCCTGCGATATCGGTTCGACCACCATCGCCATGCATCTGGTGTCGCTGCTGTCGGGCCGCGTCGCCGCCTCGTCCGGCACATCGAACCCGCAGATCCGCTTCGGCGAGGATCTGATGAGCCGCGTCTCCTATGTGATGATGAACCCGGATGGCCGCGAAGGCATGACGGTTGCCGTGCGCGAGGCGATTTCCAGCCTCGTCGACAAGGTCTGCGCGGAAGGCAATGTCCAGCGCAACGACATCCTGGATTCCGTCTTTGTCGGCAATCCGATCATGCACCATTTGTTCCTCGGCATCGATCCGACCGAACTCGGCGGCGCGCCCTTCGCGCTCGCCGTCTCGGGCGCGGTGCGCATCAAGGCCTCCGACATCGGCCTCAAGCTCAACCAGGGTGCGCGCCTCTACATGCTGCCTTGCATTGCCGGCCATGTCGGCGCCGACGCGGCGGCGGTGACGCTGTCGGAAGGGCCGCATCGCCAGGACGAGATGATGCTGATCGTCGACGTCGGCACCAATGCCGAGATCGTGCTCGGCAATCGCACGCGTGTCGTCGCTGCCTCCTCGCCCACCGGCCCGGCTTTCGAGGGCGCCGAAATCTCCGGCGGCCAGCGTGCCGCGCCCGGCGCCATCGAGCGCGTGCGCATCGATCCCGAAACGCTGGAACCCAAATACCGCGTCATCGGCTCGGAACTGTGGTCCGACGAACCGGGCTTCCTCGACAGCGTGCAGGCGACCGGCGTCACCGGCATCTGCGGCTCCGGCATCATCGAGATCGTGGCAGAGATGTATCTCGCCGGCATCATCTCGGAGGATGGCGTCGTCGACGGCTCGCTTGCCGCGCGCTCGCCGCGGGTCGTCGCCAACGGCCGCACCTTCTCCTATGTGCTGAAGGAAGGCGAGCCGAAGATCACCATCACCCAGACCGACGTGCGCGCCATCCAGCTCGCCAAGGCCGCTCTTTATGCCGGCACCAAGCTCTTGATGGAAAAGCAGAACACCGAGCATGTCGACCGCATCCACTTCGCCGGCGCCTTCGGCTCGTTCATCGATCCGAAATACGCCATGGTGCTGGGCCTGATCCCGGATTGCGACCTCGACAAGGTTTCCGCCGTCGGCAACGCCGCGGGTGCTGGTGCCCGCATGGCACTGCTCAACCGCGGCTATCGCCGCGAGATCGAGGAGACGGTGAGCCAGATCGAGAAGATCGAGACCGCGCTGGAACCGAAATTCCAGGAGCATTTCGTCTACGCCATGGCGCTGCCCAACAAGGTCGATCCGTTCCCGAAACTGTCGGCAGCGGTGAAACTGCCGCCGCGCAAGACGGTTAGCGAGGACGGCGTTGCCGGCGACGCCACCCCGCGCCGGCGCTCTCGCGAAGGTCACGCGGCAAGGCGCGGCCGCGAATAAACGCTGCCTTCACGGGCAGCTCCAAACTCAAACTCATTTGCATGCAAATGTTTCCGGATCGAACCGATCCGGAAACCGAAACGCTGTTTTCGCGAAATCCACCCGATACATGGCAAGCGCATTTACCCGGCATCGAACGGCGGCCGAAGATAATCCTCGGCTACGCTGCTCTTCAAGGGAGATGAAAATGTCGATGTTTGGAAATCTCGGTCGCTTCGGTGTGACCATCAGGCAGAACCATGCCAGGAACAAGGCGATCCGCGCGCTGAACAGCCTGCCGGCGCATGTCCAGAAGGACATTGGCTGGCCGGCGTCGCCGCCCGCCGACCCGCAGGCCGCGCTCATCTCGCTGCTTCTGGGCACGGCGCGCTGATGACCTTCGCCGACAAATGCAAATTGCTCGGCAAGCGCCGGGGATCTCGCACATCCCCGGCGGCAACCAGCAACCGGCTGCGCGCGGCACTTTTGCCGCGCCGCTGACGTCAGCGGCGCGGATCACAGCGCCGTGTGGACACTGCGTAAAACTTGACATTTTCGGCCAAGGTACGATGTTCGGAATTAGTGGAGGTTTCTCTTAGTCGGCTCTTGCCGAAGTTCGTGTATCCGCATGCCAAGTTTCAAAAGCCACGTCGTGTCCTTCGTGCTCAGGTACAGCCGCAAAAAGGCGTTTTCCAGCCCGGAAAACCTGCAGCGCTGGATCGCGGCCGCGCGCAAGACCGAGGATCACCATCCGCCGGCCTCGCTGCAGCAGCGCTTGGACATCCAGACGCGCACCGTCGACGGTTTTCCGGTCTATGAAATCGCTCCAAGAGCCGGCGAGTATAAGCGGATCCTCTATTTGCATGGCGGCGCCTATGTGTTTGAGATCACGCCCTATCACTGGCGCCTGATCGCCGACATGGCAGACCGGCTGGGCTACGGCATCACCGTGCCGATCTATCCCATCGCCCCGGAACACGATTTCCACGCCATGTTCGGCATGGTCGGCGACGTCTATCGCCAGATGCTCGACGAGACGGAAGCGGAAGACATCATCTTCATGGGCGATTCCGCCGGTGGCAACATGGCCGTGGTGCTGACCATGATGGCTGCCGAAGAAGGCTTGCCGCTGCCATCGCGCCATGTGCTGATCTCGCCCGGCGTCGACATGTCGCTTTCCAATCCAAAGCTGTTCGAGGCCGAGCGCAACGACCCCTGGCTCGGTATCCCCGGCGGCCTCGAAGCGATCCGCCTGTACAGTGCCGGCATCGACCGCAGCGACTGGCACATCAGCCCGGTCTACGGTGATCTCTCCGTGCTGCCCAAGACATTGCTTCTGACGGGCTCGCGGGATCTCCTGACCCCCGACAATCTGGTCTTCGCGGAAAAGGCGCGTGCCGCCGGCGCCGAGGTCGACGTCGTCCATGAGCAAGGCATGTTCCACGTCTGGCCACTGTTCGACATGCCGGAATCGCGGCGCGCCCGCCAGCACATCGTGGCGTTTCTCAACGAGAGCCCCTCGCCGATCAGGCAGGACAGGAAAACAAGGTTCGAAGCGCCCTCCGCCGAGGCAGCGGAGTAGCGCTTCTGCTTTCGGTCCGATCCTGTTGACGGATCAGAACTTGCCGGTTTCCCGGAACACTTCGAAGGTCGCTCGGATATGGTCAGCCACGGCCTTCACCGGCGCGCTCGCGTCCGGCGCCACCACCATGGCCAGATTGTAGGTGCCGATATCGGGCATGCCGTCCTTCGGGCAGAGCTCGACCATGTCGTTGCCGAGGAAGGATCGCGGCAGCGGCGCGACCGCGAGGTCGGCCATGATCGCGGCGCGCTGGCCGGCCGTATGCGCGCTCATATAGGCGACGCGGTAGTTGCGGCCCTCGCGCCCCAGCGCTTCGAGCGCGCCGGCCCGCCATGCGCATCCCTCTTCCCACAATGAAACCGGCAGCGGTTCGCGCAGATGCGCGCAGCCGCCCTTGGCGCCGGCCCAGACGATCGGTTCGGTCAAAAGCACCTCGGCGCCGAGCGCGCTGGTCTTGTAGGAGTTGGTCAGAAGCGTGATGTCGAGTGCGCGGTCGTCCATGCGCCGGCGCAGATTGCTGCTCTGGTCGATGGTGACGTCGACGGCGATCGAGGGATGCGACTGCGCGAAACGCTTCAGCACATGCGGCAGCACGCGCTCGCCATAATCATCCGGCGAACCGAGCCTCACCACGCCGACAATCTCGGGAATGATGAACTTCGACACCACCTCGCGGTTGATCGACAGCAGCCGGCGGGCATAGCCGAGCAGCATCTCGCCATCCGTGGTCAGCGACACCGAGCGGGCGTCGCGCGCGAACACCGAGCGGCCAAGAATGTCCTCCAGCTTCTTGATCTGCATGGAGACCGCGGACGGCGTGCGGAAGACGGCATTAGCGGCCGTGGTGAAGCTGCCGGTCTCGGCAATCGCCACGAAAGTGCGCAAAACGTCGAGATCAAGCAGCGGCAGTGGATGATTGAGTGGGGCGTTCATGGGAACTGACCTTCAATTTTTCTGATACAAAGCATCATTCCATTTCGTTTGATTGAACACCGGATTGGGAGGATAGTCAACTCCATCGAGGCAGGTTGCTGCCACAAGCAGCCTCGAAACGACCACGTCACAGACCTGCAATCGACATGAAATGGGGTTGAAACACGCCTCGTGTAAGGCCCCACGCATCAAAGGCCGGAATGTCTCCGGCCCGTCACAAAAGGAGAATGAAATGTCTATCCTGTCGTCCCTCGGTCGCATCGCGACTGAATTCAGCGCGGCCCGCGCCCGCTACCAGACCGAACGCGCCATCCGCTCCCTGCCGATCGAACTGCAGAAGGATATCGGCTGGCCGGAGGCTTCCGACACCAAGTCTGGCATTCGCAACGGCGTTGGATCCTGGGCTGGAGCGAAGTAAACCGTGTGTACCAAATGCTGAAGGCCTGCCGCGTGGACCCAGCCCGGCAGGCCTTCTCTATTTTGCCCAGGCCTTCCACATTTTTGTTTGCATTCAAATGAGTTTGGAAGCCATGTCGCCAACGCATGGCGCATATGAGCAAGCCGCATAGCGGCTCTGATTTCGAATTAATGCCTTGTAAACAATCATAAATTTCGAGCAGATTGCCCAAATTTGTCGCATTCGGTGTCGCATTTCATATCAAGCGCTTCGCTTTTGCGATTTAGTTTCACGCAGCACAAGCCTATATGACCACCAGCAAACGAGCTGCCCCACTCCATCAAGCGAAGGCGACCCGTCTGAGCAACCGATTGGAGATGATCATGAAGCTTTTTGCCCGCCTCTTCGCCCGCCGCGAAATGAACCTGACGACCGCTCTCGAGCGTCAGCGCCTTGCCAACACCATGCCCGGACAGACTGGTGCGATGGCTGCGGCGCGCCTCGGCTTCGTCGCCTGACCATTTTCCGGGGCAGCGCGTCCCTGCCGCTGCTTCAAGACTGTAACGCCGCCTGGCTCCAGCCACGGCGGCGTTTTTGTTTTGCCTTTGCACATTTCGCCTATCGCTTGAACAGTTGATACTGCTCCCTCGGAACATGACTGCATGTTCCCGAGAGCATTGCGGCCAGCAATTGCCCATTTGCGACCCATGTCGCAAATTTTGTCTCGTCAAGGCAGCGTAGCCAATTGACAGCCAAGGTTTTTCCTGATGTCGCTATGCTATTCGCGACATCCTGTTCGCGTCATGGCCAGATGAGGTTCCCGTGAACGCCGTCAAGCATCCGATCAAGCGATCGTTTGTGTTCTTCCTTGTTCCCGATTTCACCATGATCGCTTTTGCGACCGCACTCGACCCGCTGCGCTCCGCCAATCGCATGCTCGGCTACGAGGCCTATCGCTGGCGCCTGGCCAGCATCGACGGCAAGCCGGTGCGCGCCTCGAACGGCGTCGAATGCGCGGTCAACACCTCGCTGGAGGAAGAGCGCAAGAAGATGGCAGGTCCCGACCGGCCGAACATGGCCATCGTCTGCAGCGGCATCAATGTCGAGCGTTACCAGAACAAGTCGGCCTTCGCCTGGCTGCGCGAAGAATATAATCGCGGCGTCGCCGTCGGCGGCCTGTGCACCGGCGCGCATATCCTGGCCGCAGCCGGCTTGTTGTCGAACAAGCGCTGCGCCATCCATTGGGAGAACCTGCCGGGCTTTTCCGAGGCGTTCCCGAAGGCCAATGTCTTTGCCGACCTCTTCGAGATCGACCAGAACATCTACACCTGCGCCGGCGGCACTGCCGCGCTCGACATGATGCTGAAGCTGATCGGCGACGATTTCGATGAGAGCCTGGTCAACCGCGTCTGCGAGCAGGTGCTGACCGATCGCGTGCGCAGCCCGACCGACCGCCAGCGCCTGCCGCTGCGCGCGCGCCTCGGCGTGCAGAACTCGAAAGTGCTGACCATCATTGAGCTGATGGAAGGCAATCTCTCCGAGCCGCTGTCGCTGATCGAGATCGCCGACCATGTCGACCTGTCGCGCCGCCAGATCGAGCGGCTGTTCCGCACCGAGATGGGCAGATCCCCTGCCCGCTACTATCTGGAAATCCGCCTCGACCGCGCCCGGCATCTGCTGATCCAGTCGTCGATGCCGGTGGTCGAGGTGGCGGTAGCCTGCGGCTTCGTCTCGGCCTCGCATTTCTCCAAATGCTACCGGGAGCTCTATGCCCGCTCGCCGCAGCAGGAACGCGTCGACCGGAAGCAGTTGCTGGCAGCCTGATCGCCGGTCAGTTCCCAGCCGGCTGCGCCTGAGCCGTGCGCATCGCCTCGACGCGGATATCCTCGGTCAGCCGCGCCTTCAGGCCTGAGAATTCCGGACTGGTCTTGAGCGTGTAGTGGCGCGGATGCGGCAGGTCGATGGCGACATCCGACTTGACGCGGCCGGGCCGCGCCGTCATCACGATCACACGCGAAGCCATGAAAATCGCTTCCTCGATGTCGTGGGTGACGAATAGCACCGTCTTCTTGCGCCGTTCCCAGATGCCGAGCAGCAGTTCCTGCATCAGCCCGCGTGTCTGATTGTCGAGGGCGCCGAACGGCTCGTCGAGCAGCAATATCTCGGGATCGTTGGCAAGTGCCCGGGCAATCGCCGTGCGCTGCTGCATGCCTCCGGACAGTTGCTTCGGCCAATGGTTCTCGAAGCCCTTGAGCCCGACGAGGTCGACATAGGACGCGACGATCCCGTCCCGCTCCTTTTGCGCCATGCCGCGTTCGCGCAGGCCGAAGGCGATGTTTTCGGCGACCGTCAGCCACGGGAACAGTGTGTAGGACTGAAAGACCATGCCGCGGTCCGGCCCCGGTCGGGTCACCGCCTTGCCGTCGAGCAGCACGCGGCCCTCGCTTGGCGCCTCGAGACCGGCGACGATCCTCAGCAGCGTCGACTTTCCGCAACCGGACGGCCCCAGAATGGTGATGAAATCATTGGCGCCGACCGCCAGGTCGATCGGCATCAGCGCCTTGACCGGCGGTCCACCGCGCACGCCGGCAAAGGTGCGTGAGACGCCCTCGATAAGAAGCTTGCTCACGCCAGGCTCCATGGAAAGAGCCAGCGGTTGAAGGCCTTGAAGGCAAAATCGGACAATAGCCCGATCAGCCCGATGACGATGATGCCGAAGATGATCTGCCCGGTCGCCAGCCGCGACTGGCTGTTGATGATCATGTAGCCGATGCCCGAGGACGAGCCGATCAGTTCGGCGACGATGACATAGGTCCAGGCCCAGCCCAGCACCAGCCGCAACGTCTCGGCGATTTCTGGCGCATTGGCCGGCATGATCACCCGTTTGACGATGCCGTTGTTGGTCGATCCCAGTGTATAGGCGGCCTCGACCAGGTCGCGCCGCGTCGACCCGACCTTGACGGCGACGATCAGGATGATCTGGAACACCGAGCCGACGAAGATGACCAGCAGCTTTTCCAGTTCGCCGATGCCGGCCCACAAGATGAGCAGCGGAATGAAGGCCGAGGCCGGCAGATAGCGGGCGAAGGAGACGAAGGGTTCCAGGAACGCCTCCACCGGCTTCCAGGCGCCCATGGCGATGCCGATCGGCACCGCGACGACCGAGGCCAGCACGAAGCCACCGAAGACGCGCCAGATGGTGATCAGTATGTCGAGCCAGAAACGGTCCTCGACCAGCAGCCGCCAGCCGTCCCGCAGCATCGACAGCGGATCGGCGAGGAAGATGCGGTTGACGTGGCCGCCAAGCGTGATCCAGGCCCAAAAGGCTATGAACAGCACGAAGAAGGAAATGCCGAGCACGGTTCTGATACCCGGCGAGACTGCATGCAAGGGGCGCATATTCAAATCGTCCCCATCTTCAGATCGTCACTTGTCCAGGGGAAAACGGCGGCGCCAGGCGCCGCCGCAGGATGGGCAAAGGCGAGGCTTCAGTTCGACACCGCGCTGGTGTCGGCCAGCGTGGCGACATCTGGCGCTTCCTTGATCAGCCCCATCTGCAGGAGCAGATCGCCGGCCGTCTTGGAAAAGTCCTGGAATTCCTTGGTGAAGAACTGCTTGTTCTCGGCCTTGTCGGCCCATTTCAAGTACTTCGCCGAATCCTCGAATTCCTTGGCCGACTGTTTCACATCAGCGCCCATGATCTCATAGGATTTCTGCGGATCCTTCTTGATCAGGTCGAGCGCGTCGAAATAGCTGTCGGCAAGCGCCTTGGCGGCGTCGGGATTGGCCTTGAGGAATTCGGGCGTGCAGCCGACCGTGTCGAGAACCATTGGGTAGTCGAGCGTTGTCGCCAGTATGTGACCCTGGTCGGCCTTGTCGCGCACCGCCGAAATGAATGGCTCATAGGTGACCGCGGCATCGTTCTGGCCGGCCAGGAAGGCTTGCGCCGCCGCGTCCGGCTCCAGATTGACGACGGTGACGTCCTTGGTCGACATGCCGTTCTTGTTCAGCACCCAGGCGAGCATAAAATAGGGCGATGTACCGGGCGCCGAGGAGGCGACGTTCTTGCCCTTCAGATCGGCGACGGTCTTGATGTCGTTGCGCACGACGATGCCGTCGGCCCCGTAGGATTTGTCGAGCTGGAAGATCTGCTTGGTGGTCACCCCGCTGGCGTTCCACACCAGCCAGGTCTCGACCGTGGTGGCGGCGCATTGCAGGTCGCCGCTGGCAATGGCGAGCGGACGGCTGGCCTGCGGCACCTTCTTCAAGGTCACGTCAAGGCCATGCTTCTCGAAGAGCCCTGCCTGCTTGGCAAGCGTCAGCGGTGCAAAGCCGGTCCAGCCGCTGATGCCGATGGTGACCGATGTGGCGGCCATCACCGGCGCGGACAGACCGGCGGCAAGCGTCAAAGTCGCGGCAAATATGGCGGTCCGGTTCATGTCAGTTCCCCTTTTGTTTCTCTTGAGGGAAATTGTTCACAGACGCCAATCGGCTTGTCAATCAACAGGAACGTGTTCGCCGGCACGGCCAGCGCGGCTACCTTGTTACCGACGCTCGGCCGGGCTGAAGCCGTGCCCGTCAATAGCCGTCGCAGACGCACTCGGCGGACGAGATCTGATCGTTCCAGTCGCCCAACTCGCGGGCCCGGCGCCTGATCTCGATCGAACCGCCGCCCATCCGCGTATCCTCATAGGCTATGAGCGTGCAGCCGCGGCGAACGAACACCGACGACACACGATCGTTCCAGAACTGACCGCCACGAAAACTTACCGAATCATCGGGCGCCATTTCGATGGATCGTCCGCGAAAATTCGCGTGCTCGAACATGACGCAGGCAGGCTGGTCGTTGTATTGGGCGCTGGCGCCGTCGGCAAAAAGCACGGACGCGACAGCTGTCAGGATGGCAAGGCGTTTCATCTCACATTTCCTCGGTTTCGACCGCGGTCCCCCACCGTTGGATAGCGCGGTCCGGACCGTTTGCCAATGCTCCAGCCCGCAGCCCAAGCTAGCGGCTGTCCAGCATCCAGTTGCGGTTGCGCCACATTTTCTCGCCGATCTGGCAGTCGGCGGGGGGCTCGTCCTGCGCCAGCACCACAGGCGGATGATCCGCCTCCTCCGCCGCCCATTGCGGTGACGCCGGACCGGCAAGTTCCAGCACCAGCTTGCGACGTATGGCTTCGGGAAATTGCGTCCAGTCGTTGACGGGGATCATGAAGGCTCCGGGGCCGCCGATGACGCAGTCGCTGTAATAGCGGTCGAGATCGTTGACGTCGTAGGCGCCGGAAAAGCCGCCTCGGGTCATCAGCGGCAGACCGTTTATGATGATGCCTTGCCTGACCACACCATCGCGGGTGAGATTAACCGGCGCGCCCTGATTGTTGGGTCCGTCGCCCGAAATGTCGATGACCCGTTTGGTCCCCTGGTAGCCGCTTTCGGCGAAAAGGTCGCTGCCGAACTCCAGCGCACCGGAGATCGAGGTACGTCGTGCGCTGTTCGGCGGCTGCGCGGACAATTGCGCGACCACCCGCTCCGCATCGGCACGGTTGGCGATCACCGTCCATGGCACGATGACGCGCTGCCATGTGGTGCCGGCCCATTCGACATAGGTGACGGCGATCTTGCCATAGGCGCCATCGGCGATCGCCTGCAGCACATTGTCATGCGTCAGCGCCGCCGCGTAGCCGTGACGCTGGATCTCGAGCTCGTCCGCCGACATCGACAGCGAAACATCGACGGCCAGCACCAGCTCGACATCGACCGGCTCGTCCGCCTGCGTCGCCGGCGCCAGCCAGAGCATCAGCGCCAGCGCAGCACCACTCGACAGGACATGTCTTGCGCAAGAGGAAGCAGACATGCCGCAAGGTTAAGCGAAAATCGCCTGCTGACAAAGGAAAAAGCCCGACCGAAAGCCGGGCTTTTCTTTCACATCTCACCGAGCGCCAAAGGACGGGACTGTGTCGCCTACTTCTTGACGTTTTTCTTTCCGGCCGCGCGTGACACTTTGAACGAAGCGACAGGAGTAGACTCCGTTGGCGCCGGCGCCACGACGCCTTGCGGGGCAGCACCACCGCCGGCACTTCCGGGCGTAACGATGTCAGCGATCCGACGGCTGACATCGCGAGATGCCGTCAGCGAAGACACAGCCTGGGCCCAGAATGGCGCGCCCAGCCCTACCAGCAGGCCGCCGAGCAACAACCACAAGATGCTTACGATCGAAGGACGGGTCCATCTGGTGTCGAAGGCGGTGAATGCGCAGTCCGTGGTGCCGATGACCACGGCGCATTTCTCCAATCCGGAATTGTCCGGCCAACCGACTGCGGCGCCCAACGTCTTCAGTTCTTCCATTTTCGCTTTGGAGTCATCGAGTTCCTTGTCGAGCGCTGAAATAGCCGCTTTCAGGTCGTCGGCACTTCCCGCACCGGCTTGCTGTTTGGCGGCCGCATCCAGTTTCGCCTCCAGCGCGGTATATTGGGAAGCCTTGTCGGCAACCGCCTCCGCGATCTCGGGTGACTTGAGATAGGAGACGGCAAGTTTGTAAGGATGGACGTAGAACATCCATGCCACCGCGAACGCGACGACGACCGAAAACAGCCGCGCCCGGCTTTCGAAATACATGCTGGCTTCCTTGCCGAAGGCCTCGTACTTCTGCGAAATATCCTTGACCACCTCGTCCGTCAGGACGTTCGCGGCACCGACGAGCCGGCTGGAGGCAAGTTTCTGCGTGAACACCTCCACCGGAATGTCAGTCACCACAGCCCAATCGACAAACCAGCGCAGGAAGCGGCTCACAAGTCCGTCGGACGGCTTGCCCTTCTCGGCAACCGCACGGTTCTCCATGATCAAAGCGGCGAATTCCTCAGGAGTCAGCAGCGCTGGCTCACCCGGTTTGGGCGCGGGCAATTTCGGCAGGATGACACGCGAATACAGATTTTTGAGCATGAGCTGCAGGCCGCTGGCTCGCAGCTTCCAGATGCGATGGATCATTTCCACCAGCGTCGACACGATGATTGCAAACATAAGCATCGTCGTGGCGAAAGCCAGCAACGCGGTTAGCCATTGCATGATTGCCCCCCCGAGCAAATATCCGCAGCTCCATGGCTGCGGATTTCGCTAAAAGATTACTCTCTATTTCGGGAAAGACAACAGATTTGAAGTTGCTCAAGAATTCGTGACAAGCCTGTTTCGCGACCTGCCAAAAGAGGTATCTCCTAGAAAACAAAAGCCCGACATTGCCGGGCTTTTGTTTTCATGTGTCCTGCAAGCTGTTTGTCAGCTACGCGGCTTGAGGTTCTCCGGGTCGTAGAGCGGCTTGTAGCCAACGCTTGCGACCTCGACCGGATAGGTCTCGCCGAAATATTCGACATTGAGCTTGCGGCCCTCTTGCGCATACGCCCGCGGCAGATAGGCAAGCGCGATGTTCTTGCCGATGGTCGGGCCATAGGCCACCGAGGTGGTGAAGGAGCGGCGGCCGAGTTCGTCGACCAGCGTCTCACCGGTGGCGGGATCCAGCACCGGCATGGTGCCGACGGGATAACGCGCCACGCCCTTGGAATCGGTGTTTTCGGTCATCACCAGCGTGCACAAAGTCGCCGGCTGATGCTCGCGGGCGCGGTATTCGACATGCTTGGCTTTGCCGCAGAAATCGTTCTCCTTGACCTTTGGGCGCGCGAGATCGGCTTCCAGCAGGTTGTACTCGGTCAAGAGGTCGGCGTTCTGAAGCCGCAGGCTCTTTTCCATGCGCCGCGTGTTGGCATAGGTCTCGACACCGAACGGCATGACGCCGGTCGAGCGCAGCGCGTCCCAGACGGCCAGGCCATCCTCGTAGCGCATATGCAGTTCCCAGCCCTGCTCGCCGACATAGGAGATGCGGAAGGCCGTGACGTCCTTGCCGCCGATCCTGACCGGCTTGATCGCCGCGAACGGGAAATTCTCCGGCGACAGGCCCTCGGGATTCTCGACCACCTTTTGCAAGGTCGTGCGGGCATTCGGCCCCCAGATGCCGATGGTGACGTATTTCTCGGTCACATCGGTGATCGTCGCGTCAAAGCCTTTGTCCTGCGCGGTGCGCTGCATGTAGCGGAAGTCGCGCGGGCCGGCGTCGGCGCCGTCGATGACACGACAGCGATCGGCCATGCGGATCACGGTAAAGTCGGCGCGCACCATGCCTTCCTCGTCGAGGAAGTGGGTGTAGATGCCCTTGCCGATGTTGTTGTCGCCGCCGATCTTGGCTGCGCACAGCCATTCCAGCAGCGCGACATGGTCGGGTCCCTCGACGTCATACATCGAGAAGTGCGACAGGTTGACGATGCCGCAATCCTCGCTCATCGCCAGATGCTCGGCGTTGGAGACGCGCCAGAAATGGCGGTTGTCCCACTCATTCTCACGCACGGGAACCCGGTTGCCATACTTCTCCAGCAGGTGCTCGTTGGCGGCATAGCCGTGGGCGCGCTCCCAGCCGCCCAGTTCCATGAAATAGCCGCCGAGCTCCTTCTCGCGCTCCCAGAACGGCGAGCGCCTGATGTTGCGGCCCTTGGAGAACGGCTCGCGCGGATGCACTGCCGGATTGTAGACCTTCATCGCCGTTTCGGTGCAGCGATCCCAGATGAACTGCTCCTTGGTCTGGTGCGGATAGAAGCGCGCATAGTCGATGGCATGGTGGTCGATCGCCGTGCGGCCGTCGGTCATCCAGTCGGCGATCAGCTTGCCCATGCCGGGGCCGTCCTTCACCCAGATGGCGACGGCATACCAGAGGCCCCTTACCTTCTGGCTTTCGCCCATCGACGGGCCGCCATCGGCAGTCACCTGCAGCAGGCCGTTGAAGGAATGGCTTTCGTTATAACCGAGTTCGCCCAGGATCGGCGTCAGTTCCATGGCGCGTTCGAGCGGCGCCAGGATCTGCTCCATGTCGAGGTCGCGCTGCGACGGCGACAGCCGCGCTTCATGCTTTTCCAGCAGGTCGCGCGGATGGCAAAGGCGCGGATTGTTTTCTTCGTAGTAGCCCCATTCGATCTGGCCGCCCTCGGCGGTCTTGGGGTCGCCGGTGTCGCGCATATAGGCCGAGTTTCCCTGGTCACGCAGCAGCGGCCAGCCGATCTCCTTGCCGGTGCCGGCGAACTCGTTGTACGGGCCGAAGAACGTCAGCGGATGGTCGATCGGCATGACCGGCAGGTCCTCGCCGACCATTTCGGCGATCAGCCGGCCCCAGATGCCAGCGCAGACGATGACATAGTCGGCCTCGATCGTGCCGCGGTCGGTCACCACGGCGCTGATGCGGCCGTCCTTGACCACGAGCGACCTGGCCGGCGTGTTGGCGAAGGATTTCAGCTTACCCGACGCTTCCGCCTGGTCGACCAGCTTGCCGGCGACAGTCTGCGAGCGCGGGATGACGAGGCCGGCATCCGGATCCCACAGGCCGCCCTGCACCATCGCTTCTTCGATGAGCGGGAATTTCTCCTTGATCTCTGCCGGCTCGATCAGGCGCGCGCGTGTGCCAAAAGCCTTTGCCGAGGCGATCTTGCGCTTGATCTCGTCCATGCGGCTGTCGTCGCCAACGCGCGCGACCTCGAGACCGCCGATGCGGGCGTAATGGCCCATCCTCTCGTAGAAATCGATGGAATAAAGCGTCGTCCAGCAGGACAGGAAATCGTGGCTGGTGGTGTAGCAGAAGTCGGAAGCATGCGCGGTCGAGCCGATGTCGGTCGGGATGCCCGACTTGTCGATGCCGACAATATCGTCCCATCCCCGCTCGATCAGGTGATGGGCGATCGATGCGCCGACAATACCGCCAAGGCCAATGATGACGACCTTCGCCTTTTTCGGAAACTCTGCCATTGCCCGCGACTCCAAAGTGATAAAGCGGGCGGACTATAGGGCGGAGCGACGGGCCGGATGAAGCCTGTTTGCGACATTGGCAAAAAGCCGAGCGACCAGATGGCAGAATGCCTCCCTTAGACAGCTCCTGCGCAGAGCCGGACTAGCCATCCTTGCCGGCTTATGGCTAGGCTTTGGCCGCAGCAATCCGGTGCAATCGATATGGCAAGCAAGAACGACGGCCCGCAATCGATCGAGCGCGTGGCGCGCATCCTCGAATGCCTGACGGCGGAGCCCGTCGTCGGCGAGCGGCTGTCCGACATCGCCGACCGTTGCGGCTATGCCAAGCCGATCGCTCACCGGACGCTGAACGCGCTTGTCGATGTCGGCTATGTCGAGCAGGATCCAGAGACGCGCCGCTACCGGCTGGGGTTGGAGATTTTCGCCCTGGCCGCCGCGGCCGGCAGCCGCATCAGCATTCTCCACCTCGCCCAGACCGCGATCGCCCAGCTTGCGGCCAAGCACGGCGACACGTTTTTCCTCTATGTCCGAAACCGCACCAACGCTGTCTGCATAGACCGCATCAGCGGGTCTTTTCCGATCAAGGCGCAAACCATCAATGTCGGCGACCGTGTCCCCCTGGGCGGCAGCGCCGGCAGCCTGGCCATCCTGGCGAGCGTCAAGGAAGACGAGCTCGACCGGCTGATCGACATCAACATGCCGATGCTCGGCCACCTGTCGAAATTCGACCCGTCGCGGCTGCACCAACTCGTGGCTGAAACGCGCGAGCGCGGCTACGCGCTGTATGAAGGTGCGATCGTCCCCGGCATGAGTGCGGCGGCGCTGCCGATCCATGATGGGCAGCGCAATGTCGTCGCCTCGATCAGCATTGTCGCGCTCTCCGATCGGCTCACGCGTCAGCGTCTGCCGCAGATCATCGACGATATGGCGGAGGCCGTCCGCCTGATCGAGCAGCGTGCCGGATACAGCCGGCTCTGAGCAAGGCCAAGATCATGCGCAGCGCGTGCTGAGGCCGCCGTCGACCACCAGCAGATGGCCGGTAATGTAGCGGGCCTCGCGGCTGGCCAGGAACACGCCCGCATTGGCGACATCCCACGCGTCGCCGGTAAACCCCATCGGGCAGAGCGCCGCGCGTTCGCTGGCGGCGGCCTTCTCGTCGCCGCCGTAGCGCTGGGCCAGCTGGTTCTGCACCAGCGAGGTGTGCAGCAACCCAGGCACGATGGCGTTGGCGCGAATGCCACGGGCGGCGTTCTCAAGCGCCAGCTGCACAGTGAACTGGTTGAGTGCCGCCTTCGATGCTGCATAGGCGGCGTAAGCGATGCCGGGGTAGCGGATCGAGCCGACGGTCGAGATGTTGGTTATGACACCCCCGCCCGGCTGCGCGAGCATCTGCCGCAGCGCAAGCCGGCTGGCAAGGAATGGCGCTCGGGCGTTGATCGCGAATGCCCGGTCCCACGTCGCGGTCGTCATCGCATCGATCGCCGCGACGTCGGCGATGCCGACATTGTTGTGCAGGATATCGATCCGGCCGAACGTTTCGAGCACGCACTCGAACACCCTCTCGACTTCCGCCTCGTCATCAGCCCGCGCCTCGATCGCCAGCGCATGGCCGCCGGCAGCCTTTACCAGTGTTGCCGTGGCCTCGGCCCGTTCCCGATAGAGGTCCACCGCGACGACGATGGCACCGGCGAGAGCATAGGCCAGTGCCGCCGCCTGGCCGTTGCTCAGAATGTTGCCGGACGAGCCGGCCCCAAAAACGACGGCTATCGCGCCGACCAGACGGTCGGACTGTTCTGGCGCATGCGCCGGCAACGCTACCTTGCCGGCCAATCGGTCGCGCTGCACCGATCAGTCCCGGCGGCTCAGGAACCGCGCGACCGCGGCGTTGAACGGTTCGGGCCTCTCGAGGAACATGAAATGCGCCCCGCCATCCTCGGCGTTGGTGATGACAAGCTCGACATCGGCGATCTGGCTGGCGATCCAACGCTGTGATCGCACCGAAACGTGGCTGACCATGCCGCCGAAGACCAGCACAGGCCGGTCGATCCGCCTGAAGATATCGCGCCAGTCCAGCGATGCATGATCGATCAGCAGGGAGGCGGCCGCTTGCGGCGTCACGCGCAGGTTCTCGGCAACGATCCAGCGGTGCAAGGCAGGGTCGATTGCCTTGGTGACCATCGAGCCGACAAAAGCCTCGCGCACTGAAGCCCCGTCAGCTCCAACGATCTGGGCGGCAATGGCGCCCAGCGACGTTGCATCGAAGATGGCGCCGGCATCGGCGACCGCTTCGTCGTCCATGCCGGGCTGGTGCATGACCGCCGCCGGCTCGTCGACGAAGATCAGGCTGCGCAGTCTGGCCGTGCCGAAGAGGTCGATATAGCTCCACAGCACCGAAGCGCCCATCGACCAGCCCAATGCCGATAGCGACGCGATCTCCTCATGGTCTAGCAATTCGTGCACATCTCTGGCGAAGCGCGAAACGCGGTAGCCATGGTCGGCATCCGCCGACTGGCCATGACCGCGAAAATCGAGCGCGATAACCCGGTGCGATTTGCTGAAGGTGTCGATCTGGTTGCGAAACATCGCCGCCGATTGCGACCAGCCCGGCAGCAGCAGAAGCGGCGATCCCTCACCTGTAACGCTGTATACCAGATGCGCGCCGTCCGACGTCTGGAACGTCCTGTCCATCATTCCTCCCGAAAATGCTGTCGTCCCGGTGTTGGCCCTGCCCCACGCGCCTCCACGCGTGTCCTGCATCGCGGCCGCCACCGTGGAACTGCAGGTGGCGGAACAAAGCCATTACCAACGTCGCACAGACTTTTTCGTTGAAGAATATCCGGTTACCGATTTGCGCCTCAAGACAGCGAAAATATTTCAGAAACAAGCCAAAAAGTGGCCTGTTTTTCACCTGTCGGGAATACGAATTCTCACAGGCGTAACATGGCCTGAAAGTCATGCTGCCAGCCGGGCCTGTCGGCGCGAAAACCAACGATGCGGCTGCATCGTCGTCCGGTGAGTTACTCGACTCTGGCAGTTGGCTTCAGGCGAAAGCCCAGATGTCCTCGGCCTGGAAGCCGACCTGGTAGCCTGCTGTCTTCAGCTTGACCACGACCTGGCCGATCTCGGTCGCCGGCAACGCACCGACTTCCACCTTGATCATGCCGGGGCGGTAGCGCTTGAGGTCGAGCTGTTCGAAGACGATCCAGTCGGCGCCTTCGCAATCGACAAGAAAGGCATCGATATGGCTGATGCCGTTGCGGTCGAGCAGCGTTTGCAGCGTTTCCGACGGCACTTCGATGTCCTTCAGATGCGGCGCGAATTTGTTGAAATTGGCGTCGGCCTCGCCCCAGGCATTCTTGCCGGACATCAGATTGGTGTCGGTGACCGAGGAGCAGCCGATGAACTCGATCGGCAGCGTGCCGGCCTCGAGCGCGGCGGCATCGAACGTGTGGACGGTGATCGTGCCCTTGGTCCTGGTGACAGCCACCGGCTCGATGATGAAGCGGTCCGTATCGGGATAGTTGGCGCGCAGCCGCTTCTGATTGTAGGGGATCGGCTCGACCAGCATGGCGCGGGCGCCGGCAATCCTGTGCAGCCACGGCGTCACATCGTCGAACAGCGCACCGTCGCAGGCGCCGACATTGACCATCTGGAACGGCTGCCCCGACCCGCCGAAGCGCGCCTTCAGCGCCGCCTTGGCGAGGAACTTCGTACCGCGCAGCGACGGCCCGCGATCGAGCAGGCCGGAGGGAAGGCCGAGCGACAAGGCGATGCGCGCCAGGCTGGAGAGTGAACTCATGGCTTGTCTCCGGGAATGACGTGCAAGGCCGCGCGGTTTTGGCCACGAACCGAGGCCGCCCACAGCGCCATGAACGGCGTTGCCAGCAGCAGGAAGGGCGGGATCAAATGCGGGAAATAGATGCGCGTATCGTGGATCGGAAAGACCGCGAACTTCGCCAGCGCGCCGAGCACCAGCGCCGCGAACAGGATGCCGGCACGGCGGTCGAGGCGGAAGCCGGCGCGGCCGGCGGCGAACCAGCCGGCCAACGCCAGCACCGAGACGCCGACCCAGCTGTTCAAATTGACCGCGCGCAGCAGCGAGGCCGCAAACGCCTTGAGATAGGCGGTGACCGAGAAGGCCGGCTCGAACCCATCCATATTGTAGTGCTGTTCGATGCTGGAGAACCACAGATGCGGCCACCAGCCGGGATGCTGAGCCCAGTGCGAAATGGCGAAATAGGCGACGAAGGACGCAGCAAAGCCGGCCAGCGCGCCCCAGGCCCTCTGCCGGAAGGCGACCAGCAGCACCGCGAATATGGCAAGGAAAACAATATTGTCCGGCCGCACCATGAAGGCGAGAAAGAGCAGGATCGCCGTCGCCACCTCGCGGCCTCTGGTATAGGCAAAAAGCCCGCCGAGCAGCAGCGCCGACGTCAGCATATCCGGTGTCGAGGCGCGCGCCGCATCGCCGAAATCGGCCACTATCAGCACTGCTCCGACCACCGGCGCCAGCGCCAAGGCCTTTTCGGCGCGCAGCCAGAGCAACACAATCGTGCCGAACATGAGCACCGAAAACACCTGCACCAGGTGCATAGCCTGGACCGGCGACATCACCGCGCTCAGCGTCGACAGGATTTCGGCGTAGAGAAATTTTATTCGGTACATGCCGAGCAGCGAATGGAAATCGGCGGCATTCTCCGCCATGTGGCTGCGGAAGCCGCCGCCATCGTCGGTCAGCGCCTTGTAGTCGCCGGCCGACACGCCCGCCTTGACGGTACTGTAGGCATAATCATGCAGCGCCTGCGCATCGGGATAGCTGCCTTCCTCGGATATTGCGAGATAGGGCAGCATGTCCCAATTGGCGTCTGGCATCACCCAGGCTGTGAACGCCGTCAGAAGGATGTAGAGCCCGAACGCCGCCGCGCCGATCGGTGCCGCCAGCCGCGCATAGGTCCCCTCGCCCCACGCCAGACCGGCTTCGTTGAGCCGGTCGAGCGGGTTTTTCGCAAGGGGAGACTTGGTCAGCATCTTTTTGTGCTCAGCGAACTTTCTTTTAGCGGACTTGGCTTTTGACGAAGTCCCTCACGATCGAAACGATGCCGCGTGACAGCAGGCTGTCGAAGGCATCGACGAAGCGGTCGACATGCTCGCGCTGGCAGATCAGCGGCGGCTCGAGTCGGATGACGTTGCGGTTGTATTCGGTGAAGGCGACGAGCACGTCGTAGTCGCGCAGCAAGAGCGCGCCGACAAAACCCGACAGCGAACCCTTCAGCTTGTCGTCGAGCACGCTGACGATGGGCCTGAGCACCATGGGCAAGGTCTGCGAGAAGTCGTGGAACTCCAGGCCGACCATGAAGCCCTTTCCGCGCACATCCTTGATGATCTTCGGGTATTTGTCCTTGAGCGCTTGAAGCCGCTGCAGCAAATAATCGCCGGTCACGGCGGCGTTGTCGATCAGCCCCTCGTCATAGAGCACGTTGAGTGCCTCGATGGACGTGACGCAGGCCTCGCCCATGCCGCCGAAAGTCGCCATGGCATGGATCATCGCTGTCTTCGGCGTGCCATAGGCCTTCATGTAGACCTCGCGCCGCGCGATCATCGCGCCAACCGCCGCCTTGCCGCCACCAAGCGACTTGGCCAGCGCCGTAACGTCGGGAACCACGCCATAATGCTCGAAAGCATAGAAGCGGCCCGAGCGGCCGTAGCCGCACTGCACTTCATCGGCCACCCACAGCACGCCATACTGGTCGCACAGCGCCCGCAGCTTCTGCCAGTACTCGCCTGACGCCTGGATGATGCCGCCGCCGCCCTGGATGGTCTCGAGGACGATGACGCCAACCTCCGGATCGCTGCGAAACAGGCGCTCGACCGCCTCGATGTCGCCGAAGGGAATGCGCACCGTATTGTTCGCCATCTTGAAGTCGGCGCGATAGAGCTGGCCGTCGGTGATGCCAAGCACGCCCTTGGTCTTGCCGTGGAAGGAATTCTCGGCATAGACGATTTTCGGCCGCTTCGGTCCGGCCGCGCGCTCGGCGAGCTTCACCGCCGCTTCCATCGCTTCCGAGCCGGACGAGCCCAAAAACACCATGTCGAGATCGCCGGGCGAGCATTTGGCGATGTTGTGCGCCAGCGCCGCCGCATATTGCGACATGAAGGCGATGGCGATTTCCTGGCGCTTCTCCTCCTGGAATTTTCTGCGCGCTTCCAGAATCCGTGGGTGGTTGTGGCCGAAGGCCAGCGAGCCGAAGCCGCCGAAGAAATCGAGGATCTTGCGGCCGTTCTGGTCGATGTAGAACATGCCCTCGGCACGCTCGATCTTGATCTTGTGGAAGCCGAGCAGCTTCATGAAATGCAGTTGGCCGGGATTGAGATTCGCCTTGAACAGGTCGGTCATGCGGGCGACATCCATCGCCTTGGCCTGCTCGACGCTGATCAAATCGGGCTTGGTGATGGTGGCGGGCGACAGCGCCGGCGCGCTCACCATGGTACGCGCACTCGTCTGTTCTGGCTTGGCCATGACGGTCATTTCAATCTCCTGTCCGCGCCACGACCAGCGTCGTGCGCCATAAAAATGTTTGGCGGGCGCCGCTATTCGGCGGGCACATGTTTGGTGGCGATGGCGTGACCGGCCTTCTTGGCGCGGTATTCGCTGTAGGCGGCGATCAGCATGTCCTCGTCGCGATAGTGCGGCACCCAGCCGAGCTGGCGTTCGGCCTTGGACACGTCGAGCACGCATTCCTCGTCGGCGATCAGATATTGCTCCGGGTCCATGATCGGCATGTTCATCAGATCGAGCAGGTCGAGCGTGCGCTTGACCGCCCAGCCCGGTGTCGGGATCAGGATCGATTTAGAACCGGCGTGCCGGATCAGGTCGCCGAGCAATTTCTTCACCGGCGGCGGGTTCAAAGAGCCGAGATTATAGGCCTCGTTGGGCACGCCGGCCTTCCAGGCCGCGCGGGCAGCTTCCGCGCAATCGAACACGGAGATGAACTGATAGGGGTTCCTGCCCGAGCCGATCATCGGCACCGGAAGATTCCAGTCGATCAGCTTGAACAGTTTTTCGAGAATTCCGAGCCTACCTGGTCCGATGATCAGGCGCGGGCGAAACAGCGAGATCGACATGCCGCGCTTGCGCCATTCGATGGCGAGTTCCTCGGTCTTTTGCTTCGACCAGCCATACTCGCCGAGCGGCGCAACCGAATGCTCCTCGGTCATCGGCTGGGTGACCGTGTGACCGTAGATCATGTCGGTCGTGTAGTGGACGAGTTTTGGTGCACCAGCCTTGTCCATGGCCTGCATGATGTGCTCGGTGCCGTGGAAATTGACCGGGAAGAAGAAGTCGTGCCGCTTGGCGCGCACCTGGATCGGCGAAAGCATCTTGGCCGACAGATTGTAAACCATGTCGTCGGCCTTGAGCCCGACATTGGCGACCGACGCCGGATCGGTGACGTCGCATTGGACGAACCGGACATTGCGGTAGTGCGCAAGGTCGCTCCTAGCGATATCGGCGACGACAACCTCTTCCCCATCCGCCACGAGCTTGGGCGCAAGGTGACGGCCGACGAAACCGTCACCGCCGAAAATCACATGTCTCATCGAACGATCTCGTTTGCTGGGATCTTGTCGGGCGTGATGGAAGCGGTCTGGTCTTCATGCCCTCGCCCACTTTGCGCGATCAGCACGGTGCCGACGCAGATGAAGGCGATGCCGGCGATGCGCCAGCCATTGAGGTCTTCGCGGAACACGAAATAGGCGAAGATGGCGACAGCGACATAGGCGAGGCTGAGGAAGGGATAGGCGAAGGAAAGCTCGACCTTGGACAGCACATAGAGGTGCGAGGCCATGGAGATCACGAAGGTGCACAGGCCAAGGAACACCCAGGGGCTGAAGACGATCTGCAGCAGCTTGACGAGCGGATTGACGCCCTCGAACGAGATCGGCCCAAGCGACATCATGCCTTGCTTCAGCATCAGCTGAGCAGCGGCATTGGTCATGACCGTAAAGAGAATGAAGACGATATATTTCATGCCAACTCACCACCCCGCATCATCTGCTACTACAAAGCTGAAAAGATTTCGTGAACTCACAAGACAATTTTGAGTAAACCTTGCCATTAATCATTTGCTAACCATGACTCATTCCATTTTTATCTATTCGGCCGCCTCGACGCCGCGCCGCCGCAGGTCGATGCCGCCAGCCGTGCGCGCCCAGAAATCGGACATGAAGGCGGGGTCGCGCAGCGCTTCCAGCCTCGGCCAGTCCGCGAAGGAGGCCGCGAAAATTCCAGCACCCATGCGTGCGTCCTTGTAAGGATTGACCGCTCCGCCGGCCGCGATGGTGATGCGGTCGAGCTCGCCAAGCAGGGTGAGCGTCGCCGCTCCTCTGTTGGGGAAATCCAGCGTCAGCGTGTAGCCCGGGCGCGGGAACGACAGCAGCGCCGGCGAGCGGATCGAGCCGAAGCGTTTCAGCACAGTGAGAAAGGAGCCCTGCCCGGCCCGCCGGGCAGCGGCAAGCAATTCGGGCACGACGGTGCGCGCAGCCTCTTCCGGCACCACACTCTGGTGCTGGAACAACCCTTTAGGGCCATAAAGCCGGTTCCAGTCGCGCACGCCATCGAGCGGGAAGAAAAAGGCCTGGTAGCCACTTTGGTGCGGCGCGGTCGCCCGGCCTTTCTTCCACCGGTAGGCGGCATTGAAGGCGGTCAAGAACGGCCGGTTGAGCACATTGAACGGCGGCTGGAACGGCACCGCCAGACTGCCGCCGGCACTCGAGGCCGCATGCGAGCCGTGCTCGGCGTGGTTGCCGGTAAACAGCAGCCCGCGCCCGCCGTTGCGGCCGCCGGCAAGCTGGTCGATCCAGGCGACCGCATATTCATTGGCCTGATCCGCCGCCTCGGCCAGATCGAAGAATTCACGGAGATCGCGAAACGCCGCCGTCTTCCCGACGATGTCGAGCGAAGGCACCCGCATCAGCCGGATCGAGGCCGAGAGGATCAGGCCGGTCAGGCCCATGCCGCCGATGGTCGCCGCAAACAGGCGCCGATTGTCGGCGGCCGAGCAGCGATAGGTCTTTCCATCGGAGCGCAGCAGCGTGAAGCTTTCGACATGGCAGCCGAAGGTGCCGCGCCGGTGATGGTTCTTGCCGTGCACGTCATTGGCGATGGCGCCGCCCAGCGTGACGAATTGTGTGCCCGGAACCACCGCCGGGAAAAAGCCATAGGGTGCTGCGTGCGCGATGATATCGGACAGCAGCACACCGGCATCGGCTTCGAGCACGCCCGTCTCGGCGTTGAAGGAACGGATATGGTTCAGGCTTCGCATGTCGACGACCGCGCCAGCCCGGTTCTGGCAGGAATCGCCATAGGAACGGCCATTGCCATAGGCCAGCAGCGATCCCTCCTTCGCCTCGCCGCCCTTCAGCAGCGCGATGGCATCGGCGGCGTGGATCGCACGCGGCGCCGGCGGTGTGGCAAGGCCAAAGCTGCGAAAATGTTCGGCCATGCCTACCAGCCCCCGATGACCAGCAGCACGGCGCCGATCAGCACCACAATCTGGCTGCGCCAGTCGCGGATGATGAAGACGACCGGATCGTCATGCATCTCGTCGCGGCGCGCCAGGATCCAGACTCGCATGGTGAGGTAGAGCACGATCGGTGGCAGCGGCCAGATCAGCCAGGGATGCGGATAGAGTTCGCGCACCGCGACACTGTCCATGTAGAGCGCCAGAACCAGCGCCGAGGAAAACGCCGAGGCCATGCCGGCCTGGGCGACGATCTCCTGGTCCTCGGTACGATAGCCACGGCCGGCAATGCGTTCGCCAGGTGGAATGGCGGTGGTACGCAGTTCGACGAAGCGCTTCACCAGCGCCAGCGACAGGAAGAAGAAGATCGAGAAGGCGAGCAGCCAGAACGAGACGTCGACGCCGGTCGCAGCAGCACCCGCGATCACACGGATCGAGTAGAGGCCGGCAAGCGTCAGCACATCGACCAGCAGCATGCGCTTGAACGACAGCGAATAGGCCGTGGTGACGACCATGTAGCCGCCAAGCACGGCCAGGAATTCGAGCGATAGAAACAGCCCGGTGCCGACGCCGACCGCCAGCAGCACTGCGATCGCATAGAGGCCAAACGGAATTGACAGCGCGCCGCTGGCAAACGGCCTGTTGCGCTTGGTGAGGTGCTTGCGGTCGAGCGCGAGATCGAAGAAGTCGTTGAGGATATAGATTGCCGAGGCCACCGCGCTGAACGAGACGAACGCCAGCAGGCATTGCCAGATCATGTTGGTGTTGAAGTACTCGTGCGACAGCACCATGGGCACGGCGATCAGCGAATTCTTCAGCCACTGATGCACGCGCAGCATCTTGACGATGGTCCGCAAGGTCGGCTTCGGTGCCGGCATGGTTTCGGCGCCATGCGCCGCCTGCCAGCGCGCGGCATGGCGGTCGGGCGCGACGACGATTGCATTGCGCGCGGCGTCAAAGACCTGGAGATCATGGCGGCTGTTGCCGGCATAGTCGAAACCACCATCGCCATAGGCCGATATCAGCGAGGCGCGCTTCTTGCCGGAGGTGAGATTATCGAGAGCATCGGTGGCCAGCACCCGGTCGAAGATGCCGAGATGGCCGGCTATGGCCTCGGCGAATTTGCGCGGCGTGCCGGTCGCCAGCACGATCTTGCGGCCTTCGGCATGTTCAGTACGAAGCCGGTCGAGCAGCGGCGCGCGATAGGGCAGCGTCGCCGGGTCTATGTCGATGCGCTGCGCGATTGCCTGCTTCAGCCGCGCCGGCCCGCCGGCCGCCCAGAACGGCACCAGGAAGAGATAGAGCGGGTTCTTCTTGAGGAGGAGGAACAAGCCTTCCCACAAAAGGTCGGTCGCGATCAGCGTGCCGTCGAGATCGACCGCAAGCGGTATTGCGTTCCTGTCCGACCGCGCATCCATGTCCGTCCTGCCCTGCCAGCGTATGATCCGGGAAACCGGATTCTGGTTGCGCGCCGCGTTTCGGCGTCTTGAGGCTGGTATAGCGGGGGATGGCGTAGCGAACGTTAAAACGCCTGGTTGCAGACGGCTGCCGCGGCGGTATTTCCGGCGTCATTGTTAAACAACCTCTACCGGAAACGATTAAAGGCCGAGCAAATGCCCGGCCTTTCCAATCATGTCGCCACGATTACTTGATGCGGGCGACGCCGCCCGAAATTTCGACGGTTTCCGAGCCGGTCAGGGCTTCAAGATCACCGTTCGGCAAGGTGACGAAGCAGCCGTTCTGGCAGAACTCGACGGTTTCACCGCCGGCCAGCGCAAGGTCGGTCTTGCTGCCGCCCTCCGTCACGACCAGCGTGCGGGTCTCGGCGTCCTTGTTGACCGCGCTGGCAGCATGAGCCGAGCCGCTCACGGCGAGCAAGGCGACGGCAGCGACGAGAGACTTCCACATTTTGCAATATCGGTGTTCCCACCGCCTCTGTTGCATTTCGCAAGGCATTTTCGCCCTTTGCATGGGAGCTTATATGAGATGGAAGCTGAACCGCAACTGAATGCCGCATTCATGCCGCAATCGGTTTTGGATGGGCTTGAGGCCTACGGATTCCCGATCTAGTCCGGATCGGGCTTCCTGGACTTGCGGGGCTTGGCGGCCCGTTTCGCCTCGGCCGCGGCGTCTGCCTTCGCCTGCTCCTGTTCGGCGAAGTCGGCCTCGATCTTGTCGTCGTCGGTTGGCCAGGCCTTCGCATGTTTGGTCTCGATAACGGCGCGCGGCGTCGAGGGGATCTCGATGTGCTGGTCGCTGAATTTCTCCAGCACGGCAAAGCGGACATCGTTCTGCACGATGTTGCCGTTCATCACGTCGGCCAGGAACACACGGATCTCGAATTCGAGCGCCGCGGGTCCAAAATTGGAAAACAGCACGAAGGGTTCGGGGTTCTTCAGCACCATCGGGTGGCCGCGTGCGATCTCCAGCAGGATGGCGTGAACCTGCTTGACGTCGCTGCCATAGGCGACGCCGACCTTGATGTCGAGGCGGCCGAGCTTGTTGCGGTGCGTCCAGTTGCCGACGGCATTGTTGATCAGGTTCGAATTGGGCAGGATCACCGACTGACGCTGGAAAGTCTCGATCTCGGTGGCGCGCACACTGATCTTCTTGACCGTGCCGCTGACGTCACCGGCGACGATCCAGTCGCCGACCTTGAAGGGCCGCTCGGCCAGAAGGATCAGGCCGGAGACGAAATTCGACACCACATTCTGCAGGCCGAAACCGATACCGAGGGAAAGCGCGCCGGCGACCAGCGCCAGGCTGGAGAGGTCGATGCCCGCCGCTGATATGCCGACAAGCCCCGCCAGCGCCACGCCGGCATAGCCGACCGCCAGCCGGATCGAGTTGCGCACGCCGGTATCGACCTTGCCGCGCGCCATGACGGAGCCGTCGAGCCAGCCCTGGAACCAGCGCGTCAGGAAATAGCCGATGATGAAGACGATGATGCCCGAAAGGATGCCGGTAACCGAAATCGTCACCGAGCCGATATTGATTCCCGTCGCGAGCTTGTAGGCCCAGGCCTGGATGTCGCCGGGCTGGAATCCCCACATCAGCAGGATCAGCGGCAGGAAAACCAGCACGATCAACAGGTTGATGGCAATGCTGACAACGAGGCCGAGCTGGTCGAGCGCTGTGTCTTCGTAACTCGAATTGGTCGACAGCCAGCGCCCGACGGATGTGTTGGCGAAAGCCCCCTCTTCGCCGATCGCGCGCGCCGACAGGAAGCCGATATAGGCGGTGATCAGCGCCGTGCCGGTGACCACGACCTGCAGAGAGACGAACAGGGCAAGGCCAATATAGCCGAGCAAGGCGGCGATGATGGTGAACAGGCCAAGCGCCAGCGCCAGATAGCGCAACCATGCCGGCCACGGCCGCCAGCTTCCATCTCGCGCCTTGAAGGGCCGCAGCATCGCCATCAGGATCAGGATGATGCCGACGACAATGGTGGCGACGAAACTGCGCGCGATGGTCAGCGACAGCGGCGATCCCATCTTGTCGTTGACGACAGACAGGAAAGTATTGACGCTGATGACGACCGCCATGGCGGTGGACAAGCGCACCAGCCAGCGCGCCGGCCCGGTTTCGACCGGGATGAGGCGCCAGTTCGGCAGCCGCGGCTCAAGCGCCGCATTGGTCAGGCGGTTGACGCAGAATATCACCCCGATGGCGGTCGCCAGCGCATTGAGGAACAGGCCAATGTCACCGCGCAGCACATTGTAATAATTGAAAAAGAAGATGGTCGAGCCGAGGAACGAACCGACTGCCAGCGTTGGCAGCAAGGTAGACCAGAAGGCCACCGACAAGCGGCTGAGATAAGACGGATCTTCGTTGGAGGGGTCGGCCTCGAATACGCGCCCGAACAGGCGCCTGCCGCCGACCAGCAGCACCAGCGCCAGCCCGAGCGCCACGAAGGTTGCTGCTAGGATGGCCTGGAACTTGAACTTGAAAGCGAAGCTCAGCCAGGACGACACCGCCTTGTAGAAGTTGGCGTATTCCTCCTGGGCGTCGGAGAAGACCTGCGGGCTCAGCGCATCGGACAGCACGTAGCGCTTGGTCAAAAGATTGCGGAACAGCGCGCTGCGCATGTTGCCGATCTTGTCGATCAATCCGTTGATGCGAATCGACAGGTTCTGCGCGGCGGCGACGACCGCGTTGATCTCGGCCTTTTCCGACGCCAGTGCCTGGCGTTCGCCGGTCACGATGTCGGGCTCCTGCGGCTGGCCCGCCGCCGGCGGTGGACCGAGCACCTCGATGCGATTGTTGATGTCGGTGAGGCGCGACCGGAACGCCAGCGCACTGGTCAATGCCGCCCGCGACAGGTCCTCCAGCTGCAGACGGATATCCACCAGCGAGGCATCATCCTCACCGTCCTGCTGGATTTTCTTCTCGAGATCGTCCGTCTTGGCCGTCAGGCCCTGGATGACTTTCTGCTGATCGGTGATCAAGCCGGCGGAGCCCTGGCCAAGCGCCTGCGCCATTGCCTCGAACGAAGGCGGCGCCGAAATAACCAGCGCGAGGATCAGGATGAGGCGAAGCAATCGAAAAAGCATGATTTGTTGGCGACTCACCGGCGGCAAAGACATTCAAAAAGCCTGTCCTTGATAAAGACGGCCGTATCATGGGGCAAGCCGTCGCATCCCGTCGCGGACCTAAGCGTCGGCCAGTCGAAAGGCCATGGCGCAATATTGGCTTTGCGGGTGCGGCCTGCTCTATAGTCTGCCGCATCGCCCGAACCGGATGACAATGATGGCAGAGTACTCGGCCTTTTCGCTGCTCGCGAACGCGCTCAAGGGAAACAAGGATTGGAAGCCGGCCTGGCGCAAGCCCGACCCGAAGGCTTCCTATGACGTCATCATCATCGGTGGCGGCGGCCACGGGCTGGCGACCGCCTATTATCTCGCCAAGGAACACGGCATCACCAATGTGGCCGTGCTGGAAAAGGGCTGGCTCGGCTCCGGCAATGTCGGCCGCAACACCACGGCGGTGCGCTCGAACTACCTGCTGCCTGCCAACACCCGCTTCTACGAACATTCGATGAAGCTGTGGGAGGGCCTGTCGCACGAACTCAATTACAACGTCATGTTCTCGCAGCGCGGCTGCCTGAACCTGGCGCACACGCCGGCCCAGTTCGACGACTATGCAAGGCGCGGCAACGCCATGCGCCATCTCGGCGTCGACGCCGAACTGATGACGCCGGCACAGATCAAGCGCCTGATCCCGGCGCTCGACATCTCCAGCGATGCACGCTTTCCGGTGGTCGGGGGCCTGATGCAGCGGCGCGCCGGCACCGCCCGCCACGATGCGGTGGCCTGGGGCTACGCGCGCGGCGCCGACCGTCGCGGCGTCGACATCATCGAGAATTGCGAGGTCACCGGCTTCCTGCGCGACGGCGACCGCGTCACCGGCGTCACCACATCGCGCGGCGATATCCGCGCCAGGAAAGTGGCGGTCGCAGTGGCCGGCAGCACCGGCCGCGTCATGCAACTCGTCGGCGTCGAGACGATGCCGATCGAGAGCCACGTGCTGCAGGCCTTCGTGACGGAATCGCTGAAGCCCTTCATCGACACGGTCGTGACCTTCGGCATGGGCCACTTCTATATGTCGCAGTCCGACAAGGGCGGCCTTGTCTATGGCGGCGACATCGACGGCTACAACAGCTACGCCCAGCGCGGCAACCTGCCCATTGTCGACGAGGTGATGAGCGAGATGCTGGCGCTGTTTCCGGGCCTTGCGCGTGTACGCATGCTGCGCTCCTGGGGCGGCGTCTGCGACATGTCGATGGACGGCTCGCCGATCATCACCACCGGCCCCTTGCCCGGCATGTATCTCAATTGCGGCTGGTGCTATGGCGGCTTCAAGGCGACGCCGGCCTCCGGCTGGACCTTTGCCTGGACCATCGCCAAGGATGAGCCGCACGACTTCAACGCACCGTTCACCCTCGACCGCTTCCACCGCGGCCTCGTCATCGACGACAAGGGCCAGGGCGCGAATCCCAGGCTGCATTAGGAATATTCGATGCTCATCACTTGCCCCTATTGCGGCCCGCGCGACGTCATCGAGTTCACCTATCAGGGTGACGGCAACCGCGAACGTCCCGATCCCGCTTCGCAGAATTTCGAGGCGTGGAACGCCTATGTCTATGACCGGCTGAACCCGGCCGGCGACCACAATGAGATCTGGCAGCATTCCGGCGGCTGCCGCGCGCATCTGCGCGTCGTGCGCAACACGCTGACGCATGAGATCTCGAGCGTCGCCTTTGTGCGCGGCGATCATACCTCGGCCGCGCGCCGCAAGGCGGAGGACAAGGCATGAGCCCGCGCCGCACCGATACTGGCGGCCGCATCGACCGGCTGAAGACCATCCGCTTCACCTTCGACGGCGTCGCCTATACCGGCCATGCCGGCGACACGCTGGCGTCCGCACTGCTGGCCAAGGGCGTCACGCTTTTCGGGCGCTCGTTCAAATACCACCGCCCGCGCGGCTTGCTGACCGCGGGCGTGGAGGAGCCCAATGCGCTGGTGACAGTGCTGAAGGGCGAGGTGCGCGAGCCCAACATTGCGGCGACCATGGTTGAGATCCATGACGGGCTGATCGCCATCAGCCAGAACCGCTTCCCGTCGCTGGCCTGGGACATCAACGCCGTCAACCAGCTCGGCGGCAAGATCCTGTCGGCCGGCTTCTACTACAAGACCTTCATGGGGCCGGTTATCGGTCCGCTGAAGGGCACGCGTTTCTGGATGTTCTGCGAGCATTTTATCCGCCGCGCAGCCGGCCTCGGCAGCGCCGGATCGGCGAAGGACACGGCCCGCTACGAACGCATGAACGCCTTTTGCGACGTGCTGGTGGTCGGCTCCGGCCCCGCCGGTCTGATGGCCGCCAAGGCGGCCGCCGATCAGGGCGCCCGCGTCATGCTGGCCGATCTCGAACCGCGTTTCGGCGGCTCGACCAACTGGTCCGGTGAAACCATCGATGGCGCACCGGCCGCCGACTGGGCCCGCCGCACCGTCACCCAGCTTGAAGGCCGCGACAATGTCCGGCTTTTGCCACGCACCACGGTGTGGGGCTATTACGACAACAACACGCTTGCCGCGCTCGAGCGGGTCAGCGACCACAAAGAACAGCCCGCCAAGGGCGAGCCGCGCCATCGCTACTGGGCAATCCGCGCCAAATCCGTGGTTCTGGCCACCGGCGCCTTTGAGCGGCCGCTGGTTTTCCCCGGCAATGACAGGCCGGGCGTGATGCTGGCGCATGCCGCCGAGCGCTACGCCAACGAGTTCGGCGTGCTGCCGGGCGAGCGGATTGCGCTGTTCACCAACAATGACAGCGCCTATCGCGCGGCCGTCGCCTTGAAGAAGGCGGGTGCGGCGATCGTCGCCATCGCCGACGTCCGCTCCGAGGTTTCAGCCGAGATGCGCAAGCTGGCGACGGAAGCCGAGGCCGAGATCCTTGCCGGCCACGCTGTCGTCGCCACCGAGGGCGGCAAGGCGCTGTCCGGCATCAAGGTGCAGCGTTTCGACATGGTCACCGGGGCGCTCACCGGCGATGAACGAAGCATCCATGCCGACTGCCTGTTGATATCGGGCGGCTGGTCGCCGACCATCCATCTGGCCAGCCAGGCCGGCGCCAAAGCGGAATGGAATGCCGCACGGCAGGCTTTCCTGCCGCCGAAGCCGACGCAGCACTGGCCAACACAACAATGGATTGGTGCAGGCGCCTTCACCGGCAGTTTTTCTACCGCCGAGGCGATCGCCGAAGGCCGCGCCGCCGGCCTGGCAGCGGCCGGTGGAACGAGCACCCCGGCGGCATTGCCGACGGTCGACGCTCTACCCGGTGACCCCGATCCGGCGCCGGTCTTCGAGATCAGGGCCAAGGGCAAGAGCTTTGTCGATTTCCAGCATGACGTGACGGCTGAGGATGTCCGCCTGGCGCATCGCGAGGGCTTTGTCTCGGTCGAGCATCTGAAGCGCTACACCACGCTCGGCATGGCGACCGACCAAGGCAAGAGCTCCAATGTTCCCGGCCTTGCCATCATGGCCGAGGCGCTGGGCAAGCCGATCCCGGAAGTCGGCACGACGCGCTTCCGGCCGCCCTTCGCGCCGGTATCGATCGGTTCGCTGGCGGCCGAGCGCTTCGGCGACCTGAAGCCGGAACGGCTGACGCCGATGCATGACTGGCATCTCGCCAATGGCGCGACCATGTATTCCGCCGGCCTCTGGTACCGGCCGATGATCTACGGGCTGTCAGGCGAAACGATCGAGCAGGCCTATGTGCGCGAAGCCAAGGCGACGCGCGAAAGCGCAGGCATTGTCGATGTCTCGACGCTGGGCAAGATCGCCGTGCAAGGCCCCGACGCAGCGGCCTTCCTCGACCGCGTCTACACCAACATGTTTTCGACGCTCGCCGTCGGCAAGGCGCGTTACGGGCTGATGCTGCGCGAGGACGGCTTCGCCTTCGACGACGGCACCACCTGGCGGCTCGGCGAACAGGATTTCCTGATGACCACCACCACCGCCAATGCCGGCAAGGTGATGCAGCATCTGGAATATTTCCTCGACGTCATCTGGCCGGAGTTGAAAGTTCACGTCACTTCGGTGACCGACGAATGGGCGGGTGCCGCGATCGGCGGGCCAAAGGCCAGGCAGATCCTCGCCGCCTGCGTCACCGGCACCGCGGTCGACAATGCGACCTTGCCCTTCATGGGCATCGTGCGTGGCGAGATCGCGGGTGTTCCGGTGATGATCTGCCGGCTGTCCTTCTCCGGTGAAATGGCCTTCGAGGTCTATTCCGGCGCCGGCCATGGCACCCATGTCTGGGAAGCCTTGATCGAAGCCGGCAAGCCGTTCGGACTGGTCACCTACGGGCTCGAGGCGCTCGGCACGATGCGCATCGAAAAAGGCCATGTCACCGGCGCCGAGATCGACGGCCGCACCACGGCGCGCGACCTGCATCTCGACTGGATGCTGTCGAAGAAGAAGCCGTTCATCGGCTCGGCCATGATGGACCGCGAAGGCCTGATCGCATCCGACCGCCTGGAACTGGTCGGCCTGATCGCGCTCGACAACCGGCCGCTCAATGGCGGCGCGCATATTGTCGAGGCGTTGGACGAAGCCAATCCGCACGGCTCGATCGGTCACATCACCGCCTGCTGCTATTCGCCGGCGCTCGGCAAGCACATCGCACTGGCACTGGTCGAGGGCGGCAAGGCCAGGCACGGCACCCGTGCCCATGTCTCCGATCCCTTGCGCAATAGGTTCGGACCGGTCGAGATCGTCTCCAACCATTTCTACGATCCGGAAGGGACCCGCATGCATGGTTGAGCGCCAATCCCCGCTTGAGCCGGAGTTTCATGTCGGCTCGCATGGCAATTTCGAGCATGGCGTCGAGATCCTGCTGACCGAAACGAGGCCGGGCTCGATCGTGCAGCTCGCCGCCTGGCCAGGCGAAGAGAAGAAGCTGATCGCTGCCATCCGCACCGTCACCGGGCTGGCCCTTCCCGACGGCGCCGGCGGCGGCTTGAGCGACGGCGTGAAGTCGGTATTCGGCTTTGCGCCGGGAAAATTCACCGTGGCCGACGAAGCCGAAGGGTTGGCCGCTTCCTTTGCCAAGGCGGTGACGCCGGCCATTGGTACCGTGACGGACCTGTCGCATGGCCGCACCGCCATCCGCATCGCCGGACCCAAAGCGGAGTGGGTGTTGGCGAAATTCTTCGCCATCGACTTCGCGCTTACGGCCTTCCCGGTCGGCGCCGGCCGCTCGACCACCCATCACGACGTCTTCGCCCAGATCCAGCGCACTGGCGCCGACCAGTTCGACATCTACGTCTTCCGCTCCTTCGCGCGTTCGTTCTGGAAGGCGCTCTGCCATGCCAGCGAGGAAGTCGGCTACGAAGTACAATAAGCGTTGCGGCCAGATTGCGGCCCCCGCTGCTTCTGGCCTCAATGCCGGCCGGTTCTGCCGCTAGAGAATCGCGCCGCGGGCGGCCATGGTGGAAAAACGTGGCCGCGAGATCGGCCCAAGGGATAAAAATCCCGTCTCAGACTCGGCACATTCGTTTGGTTCGAACAACCCCATGACCGCAGAACTATCCGCCGGCGCCACCGATCGCGCCGATGTGTCGGCCAGAGCCCTGCTCCTGCTGCCGTTGACGGTCGCCTGCGGTGTGTTCATGACCAGCCTCGACCAGAATGTCGTGGTGACGGCGCTGCCCGGCATCGGCGAAAGCCTCGCCCGCCCGCCGAGCCAGCTTGGCCTGCTGATCACCGTCTATGTCGCCAGCCTGATCATCTCGATGCCGCTCGGCGGCTGGGCCGCCGACCGCTTCGGCCTGCGCAACGTCTACTGTTTTGCCTTGCTGGTGTTCGCCGGCTCGTCAGCTCTGTGCGGACTGTCTGATAACATCTGGACGCTGGTCGGTGCCCGCGCGCTGCAGGGATTTGGCGGGGCGCTGATGGGCACGCTCGGCCAGGTCGTCATCCTGTCGAGCTTCCCGCGCAACCGGACGCTGAAGATCAACATGTATATTTCGGTGGCCAGCCAGACCGGGCCGCTGGTCGGGCCGCTCGTCGGCGGTGCGCTGACCACCTACATTTCCTGGCGCTGGATCTTCTTCATCAATGTGCCGTTCGCGCTGGCGGCAGCGATTCTTGCCGCCTCACTGTTCCCGACAGTGACCAAACCCGTGCGCACGCGCTTCGATTTTCCGGGCTTCCTGCTGGTCGGTAGCGGCATGATCCTTCTTGTCTTCGGCATGGACTCGCTTGCTGCCAAAGATGCCGCCGCCGGCATGATTGCCGGCGAACTGGCGCTGGCGGTCATCATCCTGTCGATTGCCTCGCTCTACTGCCTGCGCGTGCCCAATCCCTTGCTCGAGCTCAAGCTCCTGCGGATCCGCACCTTCCGTATCTCGTTCCTCACCGGCGGCGGGCTGGACACGATCGGGCTGAGCTCCGTCGCCTTCCTGCTGCCGCTGATGTTCCAGCTCGGCTTCGGCATGAGCGCGGTGCAGGCGGGATCGCTGACCTTCGTTGCCGCGCTCGGCTCGGTGATCATGCGTTTCTTCATGCCGCGCGTCCTCAACCAGTTCGGCTTCCGCCGGGTGCTGGTCTTCAACACGCCTGTTGTTGCCGCGCTGGTCGCCGGCTTCGCTTTGATGCAGGCGACGACGCCGGTCTGGATCGTCCTTGGCTATATCTTTGCTTTCGGCGTTTTCCGTTCCATCCAATGGGCCTCGACCGGAAACCTCGCCTATTCCGACATCGCCCCCGAACAGCTCGCCCGCTTCAGCGCCCTCTATTACATCCTTTGGCAGCTCGCGGTCGCGGTCAGCGTCGGCCTGGCAGCGGCCATGCTGTCGTTCCTGGCCGGCGGCGGTCCTGCCGTGACCAATGATTTCCGGATCCTGTTCGCGATCGAGGGCGTCATCACGCTCTGCGCGCTGCTTGCCTATCTAAAGCTGACGCCGCAGGACGGCGCCCACGTCAGCGGGCACGGCATGCAGATGAATACGGAATAGTGCATGTCGCCTATTCGCTGAACGTCACCCACTCTTCGAGCGGCACGCGGTCGGTGCGGAAGGCGTTTTCGGGCTTGGACGTGTCCTCATAGCCCAGCGCCATACCGCAGACGACGATCTCCTCGTCGGGAATGTTGAGCACCGGCCGGATCTGCCGGTGATAGGGCGCGAAGGCGGCCTGCGGGCAGGTGTGCAGGCCCCTGCCCCGCGCCGCGACCATGATGTTCTGCAGGAACATGCCGTAATCGATCCACGAGCCCTGGTTGAGGCGGCGATCGATGGTGAAGATCATGCCGACCGGCGCGTCGAAGAAGACGAAGTTGCGGTCGTGCTGGGCACGCATCTTGTCGACCTCGCGTCGACCGATGCCGAGCGCGCCATAGAGGCCGAAACCGTTGGCGCGTCGCCGCGTCAAATAAGGTTCGAAGAACTGCGTGGGATAATAGCGATACTCGTCCCAGTCGGCCTTTTCAGCGCGGATACCGGAATTCAGGATAGCATCCGATATCTGTTGCTTGGTCTCGCCCTTGGTGACGTAGACCCGCCATGGCTGCATGTTGGTGCCGGACGGAGCGCGTGCCGCAACCGCCAGAATGTCGCGGATGGTGTCGTCGTCGATCATGTCGGGCAAAAACGCGCGCACCGAACGGCGCGACAGGATCGCCTCGTCGACGATCTCGGCCTCATCCGCGATTCGAGCCTTCTTTTCCAACATGGGCCGTCCCTTAGCCTTTGTCTCGATCGGACGTCCCCACTCGCCGCTCGCGGCCGAGCCTTTGCATGAACCGTCAAAATCCTGCAAGCAAATCTTGAGCATCGGTGAAAATCTACTTGATTTTTTCATGAGCTTAACCTCTCATGAAATTCGGATGGAATTTTTCATGAAATGAGCGTTTTGCCTTCCACTACACCGCGAACATTGCAGGGACCTGACGAACGCGTGCTGGCCAGCGATATACGCGCGCTGCGCCGGGCGCGCGGGCTGACGCTCGCCGAGATCGCCCTGAAACTTGGCCGTTCGGTCGGCTGGGTCAGCCAGGTCGAACGCGGCCTGTCGACGCCGTCGCTCGGCGATCTCAGGGCCTTCGCCGAGCTGTTCGGCGTGCCGATCAGCCTGTTCTTCAGCCATGACGTGCCGGTCGAAAGCGAGCGCGGCGTGGTGGTGCGGGCCGGCAGACGCCGCACCCTTGGCACCAGCGAATCCGGCCTGGTGGAAGAACTCCTGTCGCCCGATCTCGGTGGTAGCTTCGAGATGGTGCGCTCGATCTTCGCACCGGGCGCGGAGATGAAGACCCAGCACCTGCGGCCGACCGAGGAAGCCGGCTATCTCGCCTCGGGTGTTTTCGAGATCGAGATAGCGGGCGTCTGGCACCGGCTCGGCGAAGGCGATTCCTTCCGCTTCGAAGGCAAGCCCTATCGCTGGCGCAATCCAGGCACCGAGCCGGCGGTTGTCATCTGGGTGGTTTCACCACCGGTTTATTGAGTCAATTTTGGGAGAAGAAGATGGCGGGGTTGCCGAGCACGGCGCGCGTGGTGATCATCGGAGGTGGCGTCGTCGGCACCTCCTCGCTCTATCATCTCGCCAAGGCGGGCTGGACCGACTGCGTGCTCTTGGAAAAGAACGAGCTGACATCAGGCTCGACCTGGCATGCCGCCGGCAATGTGCCGACCTTCTCCTCGTCCTGGTCGCTGATGAACATGCAGCGCTATTCGACCGAGCTCTACCGTGGCCTCGCCGACGCGGTCGACTATCCCATGAACTACCACGTCACCGGCTCGCTGCGGCTCGCCCATTCCTGGGAGCGCATGCAGGAATTCCAGCGCGCCAAGGGTATGGGCCGCTATCAGGGCATGGATATCGACGTGGTCGGCGTCGACGAGATCAAGCGCCGCTATCCCTTCATCGAGACGCACGACCTGAAAGGCGCGCTCTACGACCCGAGCGACGGCGACATCGACCCGGCGCAGTTGACCCAGGCCCTGGCAAAGGGCGCGCGCGACATGGGCGCCAAGATCATCCGCTTCTGCCCCGTCACCGGCGTGCGCCGCGAAAACGACGAATGGGTGATGGCCACGCCGCAGGGCGAGATCCGCTGCGAGATCGTCGTCAATGCCGCCGGCTACCGGGCCGCCGAAGTGGGCAAAATGTTCGGCCGCGAAGTTCCGATGATGGTGATGAGCCATCAATACATCTTGTTCGAGGAAATCCCCGAGCTGGCCGCCTGGTCGAAGGAACAGGGCAAGAAACTGCCGCTGCTGCGCGATGTCGACACCTCCTACTACCTGCGCCAGGAAAAGACCGGCATGAATCTCGGCCCCTATGAGCGCAATTGCCGCGCGCATTGGGCCACCCCCGGCGATCCGATGCCGGAGGATTTTTCGTTCCAGCTCTTCCCCGACGATCTCGACCGGCTGGAACATTATCTGGCCGACGCCGTCGCCCGCGTGCCGATCCTGGGCACGGCCGGCCTGTCCAAGGTCATCAACGGCCCGATCCCGTATGCGCCGGACGGCAATCCGCTGATCGGCCCGATGCCTGGCGTTCCCAATGCCTTCGAGGCCTGCGTCTTCACCTTCGGCATCGCCCAGGGCGGCGGCGCCGGCAAGGTGCTGGCCGAATGGGTGACGCAGGGCCAGACCGAGTGGGACATGTGGTCCTGCGACCCGCGCCGCTTCACCTCTTTTGCCGCCGCACCCGACTACTGCGTCGCCAAGGGCATGGAAATCTACGGCAATGAATACGCCATCCAGTTCCCGCGCTATGCCTGGCCGGAGGGCCGCGACCGCAAACTGTCGCCGATCCACGATCGCATCAAGGCGTTCGGCGCCCGCTTCGACGCCTACAATGGCTGGGAGCGCGCCACCTGGTACGCGAAGGACGGCGACGACATTTCCGAGGAAGCCACGCTGACCTTCCGGCGCGACGGGCCCTGGCAGCATCGCGTGCGCGAGGAATGCCTGGCGGTGCGTGACGCCGCCGGCATTCTCGACCTCCCGGGCTTCTCGCGCTTCAACCTCGAGGGCCCCGGCGCCGCCGAATGGCTGAGCCTGCAGGTCACCGGCCTGGTGCCGAAGCCCGGCCGCATCGGCCTCGTCTATTTCGCCGACGACAAGGGCCGCATCGTCACAGAAATGTCCGTCGTGCGCCACGACGAGAATGTGATGACGCTGATCACCGCCGCGGTTGCGCAATGGCATGATTTCGAATGGCTGAAATCGCGCATGCCCAAGGACGCGCCATTCAAGCTGATCGACCGGACCGAAGAATTCTCCACCCAGATCCTGGCCGGCCCCAATTCGCGAAAAATCCTCGCCGATGTCTGCGACGCCGACCTCACCCTGCCATGGCTCACGCATCAGGAAACCACCATCGCCGGCCGCTGGGCGAAGCTGGTGCGCGTGTCCTTCGCCGGCGAACTCGGCTGGGAAATCCACACCAGGGTCGACGATACACCCGCCATCTTCGATGCCGTTTGCGCGGCGGGACAACAGCATGGCCTGAAGCCGTTCGGCATGTATGCGCTGGATTCACTGCGGCTCGAAAAGGGCTACCGCACCTGGAAAGGCGATCTCTCGACCGACTATTCCATCCTGCAGGGCGGGCTCGAGCGCTTCGTCAAATGGGAAAAGCCCGACTTCCGTGGCAAGGCAGCGCTGCAGAACGAGAAGCAGCAAGGCGTGAAGAAGCGCTTCGTCACGCTGGTCGTCGAAAACCCCGGCGATTGCGACGCACCCTACATGTCGACGCTGTGGCATGGCGGCCAGATCGTTGGCGAGACCACGTCAGGCGGCTGGGGCCATCGCATCGACAAGTCGATCGCGCTCGGCATGTTGCGCGTGGATTTGACCGAGCCCGGCACATCCGTCGAGGTCGAAATCTTTGGCGACCGTTTCAAGGCGATCGTGCAGAACGACGAACCTTTGTGGGATCCCAGGAACGAAAGACTGCGCGCATGAAGAAAGTCATCCTCACCGACGGTGGCATGGGCCAGGAACTGGTCCGGCGCAGCAAATCCGAGCCGACGCCGTTGTGGTCGGCCAGGGTGCTGATCGACGAACCCGATCTGGTGCGCGACCTCCACGCCGAATTCATCCGCGCCGGCGCCCGCGTCATCACCATCAACACCTATTCGGCGACACCCGAACGCCTGGCGCGCGAAGGCGCCGAGGACCTGTTCAAGCCGCTGCAGAAGCGGGGCATCGAACTGGCCAGGCAAGCTTGCGAGCAAGCCGGGGACGCAGCGATCGCCGGCTGCCTGTCGCCGCTTTTCGGCAGCTACGCCCCGGCGCTGACCATCTCCTACCAGGAGACGCTCGACATCTACCGCCGCATCGTCGCCGAGCAGGCGGACGGCGTCGATCTCTTCCTGTGCGAGACCATGGCCTCGGCCGATGAGGCGCGCGCGGCCGTCACCGCGGCATCGGAAAGCGGCAAGCCCGTCTGGGTGTCCTGGACGCTCGCCGATCACGGCGCGCCGCGGCTGCGCAGCGGCGAAACAATAGCCGCCGCGGCCAGCGCGCTCGATGGCCTGCCGATAGCGGCGCGGCTGCTCAACTGCTGCCGGCCGGAAGCGATCGCCGCCGCCTTGCCTGAACTGATCGATCTGGGCGGCCCGGTCGGCGCCTATGCCAATGGCTTCACCTCCACAGAGGCGCTCAAGCACGGCGGTACCGTCGATGTGCTGCACGCCCGCCACGACCTCGGCCCGGACGCCTATGCCGAGCAGGCGATCGGCTGGGTGGAGGCAGGTGCCGACATCGTCGGCGGCTGCTGCGAAGTCGGACCGCCGCACATTGCCGCGTTGCGCGATCGACTGCAGCAGGATGGTTACGCAATTTCGGGAGTTTTGCATGCCTAGACCATCGTCGCGCATTTCCGGCATCGTCCCGTCGGGCAAGGATGGCTGGGAGGTCCACTCGGCCGCCTGGGCCCGCAAGGCGGCCGGCGAGGACATCATCATGCTGTCGGTCGGCGACCATGATTTCGACACGCCTTCGCAAACCATCGAGGCCTGCGTGGCCGCGGTTCGCGGCAGCAATCACCACTACACGCCGCTGCCCGGCCTGCCGCGCCTGCGGCAGGCGATGGCGGCAGCCTCCAGCGCCTGCACCGGCGTCGAGACGACGCCGGATCAGGTGATCGCCACGCCAGGCGGCCAGGCGGCCCTCTACGCCGCCGTGCAGGCTGTGCTCGACCAGGGCGACCACGCCATCGTCGTTGCTCCCTACTACGCCACCTACCCCAACACGTTCAGCGCTGCCGGCGCCAGTTTCACCGTCGTAGAGACACCGGCCGAGGATGGTTTCCAGCCGCACGCCGACATGATCCGCGCGGCACTCAAGCCCAACACACGCGCCATCCTGATCAACACGCCGAACAACCCGACAGGTGCGGTCTATTCGCGCGAGCGGCTGGAACAGCTGGCCGAAATCTGCCGCGAGCATGACCTCTGGCTGTTGTCGGACGAGGTCTACTGGACGCTGGGCGGCGGCGAGCATATCTCGCCGCGCTCGCTGCCCGGCATGGCCGAGCGCACGCTGGTCATCAATTCCATGTCGAAAAGCCATGGCATGACCGGCTGGCGCATGGGCTGGCTGACCGGCCCGGAAAGCATGATCACGCTGCTGATCAATCTCAATCTGGTGACCACCTATGGCCTGCCGGCCTTCATCTCGGTCGCGTGCGCCGAGGCGCTTGAGAATCATTACGGCGTGAAGGACATCGCCGAGCGCTACGCGGCGCGCCGCACCGTCTTCCTCGATGCCGTGCGCGGCATGAACGACGTCGCCGTGCGCGGCTCCGAAGGCGGCATGTATGTCATGCTCGACATTTCGGCCGTCGAGCCCGACGACGAGAAATTCGCCTTCGCCTTCCTCGACAAGGAGAATGTCGGCGTGATGCCCGGCTCCAGCTTCGGCGAAGCCGCCGCCGGCCACATCCGCATCAGCCTCTGCCAGCCGGAGCCGATTCTCAGAGAAGCCGCACTTCGGCTGCGCCGTTTTGCTTCCAGCTATCGCCGCGAGGCCGCATGACCAAGACCATTCCGACCAAGGCCCGGGCCGTGATCATCGGCGGCGGTGTCTCCGGCTGTTCGGTCGCCTATCATCTGGCCAAGCTCGGCTGGACCGACATCGTGCTCCTGGAACGCAAGCAATTGACATCCGGCACGACATGGCACGCCGCCGGCCTGATCGGCCAGTTGCGCGGCTCGCAGAACATGACGCGGCTGGCGAAATATTCGGCCGACCTCTACGTCAAGCTGGAGGCCGAGACCGAGGTCGGCACCGGCATGCGCCAGGTCGGTTCGATCACCGTCGCGCTGACCGAGGAGCGCAAGCACGAGATCTACCGGCAGGCGTCGCTCGCGCGCGCCTTCGATGTCGATGTGCGCGAGATTTCACCCAATGAAGTCAAAGCGATGTATCCGCACCTGAACGTCTCCGACGTCGTCGGCGCCGTGCATCTGCCGCTCGACGGCCAATGCGATCCGGCCAACATCGCCATGGCGCTGGCCAAGGGTGCCCGCCAGCGCGGCGCCACCATCGTCGAGAATGTGAAGGTCACCAAGGTTCACACCAAAGCCGGGCGCGTCACCGGCGTGTCCTGGGCACAGGGCGAGGACCAAGGCACCATCGAAGCCGACATCGTCGTCAACTGCGCCGGCATGTGGGCGCGTGAGTTGGGGGCCCAGAACGGCGTCACCATCCCGCTGCACGCCTGCGAGCATTTCTATCTCGTCACCGAGCCGATCCCCGGCCTCAGCCGCCTGCCGGTGCTGCGTGTGCCGGACGAGTGCGCCTACTACAAGGAAGACGCCGGCAAGATGATGCTCGGCGCCTTCGAGCCGGTGGCCAAGCCATGGGGCATGGACGGCATCCGCGAGGATTTCTGCTTCGACCAATTGCCGGAGGACATGGACCATTTCGAGCCGATCCTCGAAATGGGCGTCAACCGCATGCCGATGCTGGCCACCGCCGGCATCCACACCTTCTTCAACGGCCCCGAGAGTTTTACGCCCGACGACCGCTACTATCTCGGCGAGGCGCCGGAATTGTCCGGCTATTGGATGGCGACCGGCTACAATTCGATCGGCATCGTCTCCTCCGGGGGCGCCGGCATGGCGCTGGCGCAGTGGATCAATGATGGCGAAGCGCCCTTCGATCTGTGGGAAGTCGACATCCGCCGCGCCCAGCCGTTCCAGAAGAACCGCCGTTATCTCAAGGAGCGCGTCTCAGAAACGCTGGGCCTGCTTTACGCCGACCATTTCCCCTACCGGCAGATGGCGACATCGCGCGGTGTGCGCCGCTCGCCCCTGCACGAGCACCTGAAGGCGCGCGGCGCCGTGTTTGGCGAGGTCGCCGGCTGGGAGCGCGCCAACTGGTTCGCCCGCGAGGGACAGGAGCGCGAATACCGCTATTCCTGGAAGCGGCAGAACTGGTTCGACAACCAGCGCGACGAGCATCTGGCTGTTAGGAACGGCGTCGGCCTGTTCGACATGACCTCGTTCGGCAAGATCCGTGTCGAGGGCCGCGACGCCTGTGCCTTCCTGCAAAGACTATGCGCCAACGACATGGACGTGGCGCCGGGCAAGATCGTCTACACGCAGATGCTCAACCAGCGCGGCGGCATCGAGAGCGACCTCACCGTGTCCAGGCTCTCGGATACGGCCTACTTCCTCGTCGTTCCAGGCGCCACGCTGCAACGCGATCTGGCGTGGCTGCGCCGGCATGTCGGCGAGGATTTCGTCGTCATTACAGATGTCACGGCGGCCGAAAGCGTGCTCTGCCTGATGGGGCCGGATGCGCGAAAGCTGATCCAGAGGGTCAGCCCCAACGACTTCTCCAACGAGAACAATCCCTTCGGCACGTTCCAGGAGATCGAGATCGGCATGGGGCTGGCCCGTGCCCACCGCGTCACCTATGTCGGCGAACTCGGCTGGGAGCTCTATGTCTCGACCGACCAGGCGGCGCATGTCTTCGAGGCGATCGACGAGGCCGGCGCCGATGTCGGCTTGAAGCTCTGCGGCCTGCACACGCTGGATTCCTGCCGCATCGAAAAGGCCTTTCGGCATTTCGGCCACGACATCACCGACGAGGACAATGTACTGGAAGCCGGCCTCGGCTTCGCGGTGAAGACGGCCAAGGGCGACTTCATCGGCCGCGATGCCGTGCTGAAGAAGAAAGAGGCCGGATTGAACCGCCGGCTGGTGCAGTTCCGGCTCAGGGATCCGCAGCCCCTGCTCTTCCACAATGAGGCGATCCTGCGTGACGGCAGGATCGTCGGCCCGATCACCTCAGGCAATTACGGCCATCATCTCGGCGGCGCCATCGGGCTGGGCTATGTGCCGTGCCAAGGCGAGAGCGAGGCCGATGTGCTGGCATCGTCCTACGAGATCGAGATCGCCGGCGAGCGGTTCGCGGCGGAAGCGTCGTTGAAGCCGATGTATGATCCGAAGGCGGAACGGACGAAGATGTAGCGCCTCTTCCCTTCTCCCCTTGTGGGAGAAGGTGGATCGGCGCGTAGCGCCGAGACGGATGAGGGGTGCGTGACGAAGCGCGGTGTGAAAAGATCGAAGGGTCTGAAGCACTTATTTCTGCAAAGCAGAGATCCTTCACACACCCCTCATCCGACCTCGCTTCGCGAGGCCACCTTCTCCCACAAGGGGAGAAGGGAGAGTCGCGCATCCCCTAAAACCTTTCCAGCTTCGTCCGCACCTTCGTCAGAAACGCCGCCCGCGTCTTTGGCGTCGAGGCATCCATCAGATAATGCGCCAGGAAGAACGTCTTGCAGCGTCTCGCGCACAGCGCCCGCATGCCGCGCAGCAATGTCTTGCGCCCCGGCTGGCCGACGACGACGCTCCACCAGGTCGGCGCACCGCAGGTGGTGATGACGCCAACCTTGGTGACATGCGTCATCAGCGACTTGATCCGCCCCTTGCCCGCCGGCAGCTTGAAGGCGACGTCGGTGGCCCACACCCGGTCGAGCCAGCCCTTCAGCATCGCCGGCAGCCCGTACCACCACGTCGGATAGACGAACAGGATCGCTTCAGCCCAGCCGAGCAGTTCGAAATGCGGCTTCAGCGCCGGGTCCTGCGGTGCCTGATTGTTGTAAGTGCGCCGCTCGTCGCAGCCCATCACCGGGTCGAATTTCTCGGCATAGAGGTCGAGCAGCCGGACCTGCCAGCCCTTCGCCTTCAGCACCTCGATGGCGGTGTCGCGGATCGACGCACAGAAGCTTTCGGGCACAGGATGGCAATAGACCACGAGGACCCGCATCAGAACGCATCCATGCTCGCAGCGACCTTCGACATGAAGGATTTTCGCGTTTGGTCGGTCGACAGGTTCATCGCGTAGTGCGCGAGATAAGTCACCGGCGCGCCCGGCTTTACGGTGGCGCGCAGCATGCGCTTGATCAGCCTGCGTGGCGGATCACCCATCACCATGGCGCGGAACCGGCTGCCGCCATAGGTGGTGACGGCCGCAACCTTCCTGATGTTGTGCAGCGAGGGCTGCACCTTGCCGTCAACCAGCCTGAACGACACGCCGGGCAGGAAGACACGATCGAAGAAACCTTTCAGGATTGCCGGGAAACCGTAGTTCCAGACCGGATAGGAAAGCACCAGCGCCTCGGCACGCAGCAGGCGCTCGACATAGGTCGCCGCGGGATCGGCGGTGCCGCGCGGGTTGTGATAGTCCAGCCTCTCCTGGCGCATCAGCCGCGGGTCAAAATCCTCGGCATAGAGGTCACAGTCATCGATCGTATGGCCCGCCGCCGTCAGCCGCTCGACGATCAACCGGTGCAGGCCGGCATTGAAGCTGGTCTCGACCGGGTGCGCGTAGAGGACGAGGATGTTCATCAGCCTGCCTTTTGCAGTCCCTTGAACAGAAAAGTCCGTCCGGAACGGTAGTCATAGTCCGGATTTTCCCAGGCGATCATCTTGCCGGGATTGAGCAGCCCCTGCGGATCCGTCTCGCGCTTGAAGGCAAGTTGCACCGCGTCCGTCTGCTTCATGCCGCCCTCTTCCAACGTGTAGCGGTGTGGGTTGAAGATCGGGCAGCCATTCTCCTCATGCAGGTGCACGATCTCATCCAAACGCGCCTCGGTGGTGAACTTCACCAAGGGCAGGCCAAAGCAGGTGATGTTGCCGTCCAGCCGGACGAATTCGAGATGCGAGAAGACCTCGCCGGGAAACATCGCATCCATCTTCTCGACCAGCGCCAGCTGGTTGGGGAACGGATAGAGCGACTGCAGATAGGTGATGTCGGGATCGACGCGCAGTGCCCTGAGCGTGGTGTGGTTCCAGGCCAGCTCATAGGCCGGCGGCAGGCCCTTTTTCTCCTCGGGCGTCGCGGTGGCGGCATTGAAGATCACCTCGCCGCCGGCGCGCCGGGTGAAGGCGAGGAACGCATCCAGCCCATGCTGCGCCACCATGACGACGCAGATGCTTTGCCCCTCCCTGAAAAATTTCTGGTGCCGCTTGAAATAGAGCTGCGGCACGGGCGCGGCGATCGGCGTGATCAGCTTGGTCAGGATGCCGTCCTGGCAGGCCAGCGCATTGCCGTAGCGCGCCGCGTCCATGAAGGCATCGAAGCCGACGATGACATCGATCCACTCATAGGCCGCGGTCAGCGGCATCTCGACTTCGGTGATGATGCCATTGGTACCATAGGCGTGAGTGACCTTGTGCAGATCCTCGCCGGTGAGTTCCAGCGCCTTCGGCTCGGCCTCCATCGTCACCACGCGCAGCCGCAGCACATTGCCGAAATCGCGCAACCCGCCGAAATTGATCGAGCCGACGCCACCCGAACCGCCGGCGATGAAACCGCCGATCGAGGCGGTGTTGTAGGTCGACGGCGACAGCCGCAGTTCCTGCCCGGAATGCGCGCGTGTCGCCTTGTCGATATCGGCCAGCACCGCGCCCGGCCCGGTCACCACGCGCCCAGGTGCGATCGATTTGATCTCGTTCATTTCGGCGAGGTTGAGCACCACGCCGCCCGACAACGGCATCGCCTGACCGTAATTACCGGTGCCGCTGCCGCGCGGCGTCACTGGCACGCCGTGCCGGTGACAGGCGGCGAGCACACGGATCAGCTCGGCTTCGGTCTTCGGCGTCACGATCAGGTCGCCGGTGACATGGTCGAGCTGCTGTTTCAGCACCGGGCTGTACCAGTAGAAGTCGCGGCTCTTCTGCTGGACGATGGCCGGATTGTCGTCGAGCTTTATCCCCTCGAGATCGCGTTTGAGCGCCGAAACATCCATCATTCCACCATCAGTTCGTCGAGTTCGGCATAGTCGGGCAATTGCCGGTCGATCGCGCGGCCGCCGCGCACGACAATGCGATCCGATTCGGGCCGCGACAGCAATTCCGTCCAGCTTCGACCTTTGAACAGGATGAAATCGGCACCACCGCCGGCGGCAAGCGTGCCAAAACCATCGAGCCGCATCACCTTGGCCGGCGTGGCAGTGACCGCTTGCGGCCAGTCAGCGACCGGATGATCGAAATGCAGGATGCGTGTCGCCATGCGGTAGACCTCCAGCATGTCGAGATCGCCATAGGCATAGAAGGGGTCACGCGTGTTGTCGGAAGCCACCGCAACCGGAATGCCCCTCGCCTTCATCTCGTGCAGCAGCGTCACGCCGCGCCAGCGCGGCGTGGTCTGGTCCCCGCGCCGGTCCTGCAGATAGAGATTGCACATCGGCAGCGACACCACCGCCAGCCCGGCCTTCGCCACCTTGTCCAGCGTGTCCAGCACTTCGAGGTCGGGCTGCCGCGCCAGCGAGCAACAATGGCCGACGAGGATGTTGCCCTCGAAGCCGCTCCAGAGCGCGGCCTCCGCGATCTTCTTCAGCGAGATCGCGGCAATGTCGTCGGTCTCATCGGCATGGAAATCAAGGTCGAGCCCATGCTTGATCGCCTGCGCGAAGACGTGGTCGAGCAGCTCTTCCAGGTCCGGCACCATATAGGTGACGACGCCGAGCACGCCCTTGGCGGCGGCGACTCGTCTCGCCAGCCTGTCGAACCATTTCTTGTCGCGCACGCCCTCGATGCCGAGCAGGCAGGCGCCCTGCAATTCGATGCGGCCGCGCCAGGCTTCGCGCATCGTCTCGAACACCGGCCAGGAGATTTCCTCTTGCGGCGCGACACTGTCGAGATGGGTACGCAGCGCCCTGGTGCCATGCGCGTAGGCCGAGCGCAGCGAGAAATCCATGCGTTTGGCCAGATCCTCGGCGCTCCAGCGCGCGACGCGGTCGGCGCCGGCGGCATTGAGCGCGCCCATGAAGGTGCCGTCGGGATTGGGCTTTCGCGGCCAGATATGGCCCTTGTCGATATGGGTATGGCAGTCGACGAAGCACGGCAGCACGATACGACCGGCAAGGTCGATAGCCTCCGCCGGCGCCTTCGATTTGCCATGCGCCGCAATGCTGGAGATCTTGCCGTCGGCAATAGCAATGTCGGCTAGCGTGAAACCGTCATTGTCGTAGGCGGCAGTAAGGTCCGATGTCAGCGATCTATGAACGCGGGCGTTGGCGAGCGGGTATGAAGCTGAGTTCGGAATCAAGGCACTACCGCTCCTGCTTCAGCGCGCTTTCGTGCCAGCGCCGCAGAATGAGATGCGAAATCAGCGACAGCACGAGGAAGATCAGGATACCGGTCAGCGAGATCAGGAACAGCGCCGCGAACAACCGTGGCGCGTTGAGGCGGTAGCCGGCCTCGATGATGCGCGAGGCGAGTCCCGACGACTGGCCGGTGGCGCCGGCGACGAACTCGGCCACCACCGCGCCGATCAGCGACAGGCCGCCGGCGATCTTCAGCCCGCCGAGGAAATACGGCATCGCTGCCGGCAGCCTGAGATAGCGCAATTGCTGCCAGCGCGTCGCGCCGTTGAGCTTGAACAGGTCGCGCAGATTGCGATCGACCGAATTCAGGCCAAGCGTGGTGTTGGACAGGATCGGGAAGAAGGCGACGATCCAGGCGCACAGCAGGAGCTTGGTGGTCTGGTTGTTCACATAGATGTTGATCAGCGGAAAGATCGCCACGATCGGCGTCACCTGCAGCACGATGGCGAACGGGAAGAACGACATCTCCACCCATTTCGATTGCGCAAACAGCACCGACAGGCCGACGCCGCCGATGACGGCCAAGGCCAGGCTGAGGAAGGTGATGCGCAAGGTGACCAGCAGCGAGGAGAACAAAAGGCCGGCATCGTTGTAGAGTGTCTGCAGCACCACGCCGGGGCGCGGCAGGATGTATTGCGGGATCTCGTTCCACACGCAGATGCGGTCCCACAGCCAGATCGCCAGGATCATGATCGCCAGCGGCAGCACCCAGCGGCCGATCCGCTCGAACCGCTCCTGGCGCACACGGCGCGCTTCCTCGGGATCGAGCGTCAACGTGCCGTCAATGACCGTCATGATGCGAGCCCGCTGTTGAATTGATGGCATTGACCAGCACGTCGGAAGCCTGACGGCAAAGGGCTGCATAGTCGGGCGAGGTGCGAAACACCTCGTCGCGCGGATAGGAGGCCTCGATAGCGAGTTCGTCGAACACCCTGCCCGGCCGCGCCGCCATGACGACGACGCGGTTGGAAAGGAACACGCTCTCGAACACGCTGTGGGTGACGAAGACGACGGTGAAGCGTTCGTCCTGCCAAAGCTCCAGCAGGTCGTTGTTGAGCTTGAAGCGGGTGATCTCGTCGAGGGCCGCGAACGGTTCGTCCATCAACAGCACGCGCGGCTTGGTGACCATGGCCCGCGCGATCGAAACACGCATCTTCATGCCGCCCGATAATTCGCGCGGCACGGCGTCCTCGAAACCGGTCAGGTGCACCCGCGCGAGCATCTCCGTTATCGCCGGTGCGGCCTTGGCACGGGAAATGCCTTTCAGCCTGAGCGGCAGCCAGACATTGTCGAAGACGCTGGCCCAGGGCAACAGCGTCGGCTCCTGGAAGACGAAGCCGATGTTGGCGCGGTCGAGCGAGCCGCCGCCGCGCCAGTCGAGCACGCCGGAAGTCGGCGTCGACAGGCCGGCGATCAGCCGCAGCGCCGTCGACTTGCCGCAGCCCGACGGCCCGAGCAGGCTGAGAAAATCGCCTTCCCGGATCGTCAGGTCGACAGCGCTCAGCGCCGTCACGCCGTTGGAAAACACCTTGCCGACGCCGCGCAGCGCCAGCAAGGTCGGAGCGACGTCCGATGCCGGCGCTCGCGCCACTTTTTCCCCTATCATGCCCAGGCCGGCCTATTTCTTCAGGTCGAGCCCGACGCCCTTGTTGACGAAGGCCAGCGTGTAGGCCTTCGAAATGTCGATGCCTTCCGGCGTGACCTTGGCCTTGACCATCTTGTCGTAGAAGCTCTTGATCCGCGCGTCGGTCATGGCGCCGATGCCGAGCTTCTCGGTATCGCCCGAATCGGCAAGGCCGAACTTCTTCATCTGATCGATGGAGAAAGCGATCTGCTCGTCGCTCATGTCAGGATTGTCTTTCTTGATCATGTCGTTGGCCGCCTTGTTGTCGCCGTAGAGGTACTTGTACCAGCCCTTGGCCGAGCCATCGACGAAGCACTGGACCACCTCCGGCTTCTTGTCGATCGTGTCCTGCATCACCTCGATCGTCGTCGAGTAGGTATCCCAGCCATAGTCGGCGAGCAGGAACTGGTTCGGCACGAAGCCGCCTTCCTTCTTGACCGCGAACGGCTCGGAGGTGACGTAGCCCTGCTGGATCGACTTCTTGTTGGCGAGGAACGGAGCGGTGTTGTAGGTGTAGGGCGCGCGCTTGGCAGCGTCGAAGCCAAGTGCGGTGACCATCCACTGGAAGAAGGTCTGCACGCCTTCGTCACCCAGGATATACTGGTCGGCGTTCTTCAGGTCCTCCCATTTGTCCAGCCCCTCACCGGGATGAGACATGATGACCTGCGGATCTTTCTGGAAATCGGCGGCCACCACGCGCATCGGAATGCCTTGCTGGACGGCATCGAAGGCCGACAGCAGATTGCCGCCCATGTAGAAATCGATCTTGCCGGCCAAAAGCATCGGCCGGCCGCTGACCTGCGGGCCGCCCTGCATGATGGTGACGTCGAGGCCGCAGGCGGCATAAGTGCCGTCCGCCACGGCCTGGTAGTAGCCGCCATGTTCCGGTTCGGCCAGCCAGTTGGTGCCGAAGGTCACTTTTTCATTCGCCGCGGCCCCCAGCGTGCTGGCCGCCAGCAAGGCCACCACCGCCACCGAGATCTTCTGTTTTGCGTACATCGACAACCACCCTCTGTTTGCTCCGGCGCCACGCGCCAGGCTCGACACCAAAGATTCAAGAAGCAAGACACATGCCACCGGCGGCTCGCGCCGGGACCCGCCCGCCTGCACCACAGCCATCTGCGAAAGCCGGAAAGGTCGTGCTGCACCGGAGGCATCGTGCCTATTTTTTGAACGCCTGTCCACAATCGCACCAGTGCCATGCACGGCCATCTTGAAGCTGTAGTGAATACGGCCTTAGGCTGACGACATTCAGGAGATTGCCATGTTCAGATTCCTCACCCCGAAGTCGATCAAGCCGCCCTTTGCCCGCTACAGCCACGGCGTCGAGGTGCCGGCGGGCAAGCGGCTGGTGCTGTGCTCCGGCCAGGTCGCTATCACGGCGGACGACCAGATCCCCGAGGACGCCGGCGCCCAGGCCGAGCTCTGCTTCCGCAACATCGAGGCGATCCTTGCGGAGGCCGGGTTGCAACTCGGGGATATCGTGCGCATCAACGCCTACGTTACCGACCGCGCGCATCTGCGGGCCTATATGGATGTCCGCGACCGGCTGTTTTCGAGCCCGGCACCCGCCTCGACACTGATGATCGTCAGCGGATTTGCCCGACCCGAATTCAAGGTCGAGGTCGAAGTCATCGCTGCCGGGTGATCGACAGGAAGCCTGGACCGCGTTAGGTCTGGCCGACCATTGAAGAGGCATGACATGACCGCAGCCAAAAGACGCGTCTGGTGGGGGGACTACCGGACCACCGAATACGCCTCGATCGATCCGGAGGCGACGATCGCCGTTCTGCCGGTGGCGGCGATCGAGCAGCATGGACCGCATCTGCCTGTCTCGACCGACACCTCGATCATGAACGGCATGCTCGATACCGTGATCGCCCGCCTGCCCGACGATCTCGACATCCGCATCCTGCCGGTCCAGGCGGTCGGCAAGTCGAACGAACATCTGCATGCACCGGGCACCCTCACTTTGCCGGCAACGACGCTGGTCGAAGCCTGGACCGAACTTGGCATTTCGATCGCACGCGCCGGTGTGCGCAAGCTCATCGTCGTCAACTCGCATGGCGGCAATGAAGAGATCATAGGCATCATCACGCGCGAATTGCGCGTGCGCGAAAAGATGCTGGCGGTGAAGACCAGCTGGCAGCGCTTTGGCCGTCCGGCAGGCATGTACACCGAACTCGAGGACCGTCACGGCATCCATGGCGGCGATGTCGAGACCTCGCTGATGCTGCATTTCCGGCCCGACCTTGTCGACATGGCCAAGGCGGACAATTTCGTTTCCAATGTCGCCAGGGCCGAGACGGAATTTTCGCTGCTGCGCCACACCGGCACCCACGCCTTTGCCTGGATCGCTGGCGATCTCAACCCGAACGGCGTGGTCGGCGACGCCAGCATCGCCACGGCGGAAAAGGGCCGGCTGACCGCGGAGCATCAGGCCGACGGTTTCATCAGCCTGCTCAGGGATGTGCGCAAGGCGAAGCTCGTCGACTGGCTGAAGTAGCGGCATAGCCGCAATCGCGCCTTCGAAAAAGCTCCCAATATGAGGTTTGACATCATACTGGACGGGATATGGAGGCCGATATGGCAACAATGAACATATCATTGCCCGATCCGATGAAGGATTGGGTTGAGGCGCAAACTGAAACCGGTCGCTACGCCAACGCGAGCGACTATGTGCGCGATTTGATCCGTCGGGATCAGGAGCGCAACGACAAGATTGCCGCCATGCAGCGCTTTGCCGATAACGGATTGAAGAGTGGCGTCGGCTATCGATCCAGTGACGCGCTTTTTACTGAGGCGGTCAAACGCGCTGGAAAGTCACCCGGCAACGGGTAGTGGGATTTCGCCTTTCTTTAGCCGCGGAAGAGGACATCGACGTGTCCATTGTCCGGGTACGCCACGGGCACGAAGATTGGGCGAATGAAGGCACTCGATAGTCCTGCAACGATGTATGGGCACAGCTAGCTCTCGATCTTCAGCCCAAACGGCGTGCCCTCAAACGCATCCGCCCCGCGCCCGATCGACTGGATCGCCTCGATCATGCGGCCATTGCGATCAAGCAGCGCGTCGGCCACGGCAATGAGCCGAGAGTTGGGTGTCGCCGAGGGCGACAGCGCCCGCAACGTCCGGGCCAGTTCGGCCTCGTCGCGTTTTGGCGCCAATGCGGCGGCGATGATGTAGGCCGATGCCGTGGAGCGGCTGATGCCGGCATAGCAATGCACGACCATCGGCTTCGTCCGGTCCCAGCGGCGCGCGAAATCGAGCACCTCGCGGACATGCTCCTCGCCCGGCATGGTCATGCCGTCCTGCGCCACCGCGATGTCGTGCATGACCAGATGCAAGTGGTTTTCCCTCGCTATCGAGGCCGGACGCGTCACATCGGTTCCGACGGAGAGCAGCGACAGCATGCGATCGGCGCCGGTCCTGGCCACCGTTTCCTCGATTTTCGCCAGCGAGCAGACATGGATCATTGTTTTGAACCTTTTTGTCGATCCTCGCGCCGCGTCGCCCATTCGGCAAGTGCCGATTCGAGCCGCTGCCATTCCTCCTCACTCCCCGGCAGGCCGGCGCGCAGGACATGCGGCCGGTCATAGAAATGCCGAAGCAGGACGCCGCGCTCGCCAAGCGCTGAAAACAGGCCAGCTGCATCCGGCAGGCTGAGATAGCGGAACAGCGTGGTGCCGCCTGCGACAGGCACGCCGAAGCGTCCGAACAGTCCGTCGAGCCGCCCGGCTGCCTCGGCAAGCGATGCCTGCATCGCGTCCTGCCAGCCGATATCGGCAAGCGCGCGAATGCCATATTCCAGCGCCGGGCCGGCGACGGCCCACGGCCCGAATTGCGTTTCCAGCAATTCCACCGTCGCTGCATCGGAAAGCGCGAAGCCAAGCCGCAGGCCGGCCAGCCCAAAGAACTTGCCGAACGAGCGTAGCACGACGAGGCCGCCTCGATCGGCATCGCCGGCGAGACTGTGCTGGCGCGGGCCGACATCCATGAAGGCCTCGTCGACGACCAGCAGCCCGCCTCTGGCGCGCAGCCCGGCGGCCAATGCCAGCAGCCGGTCGCGCTCGATGACGCGACCATCGGGATTGTTCGGATTGACGATGATGGCAAGGTCGGCGTCCGCCAGTGCGGCAAAATCGCTGACTTCGCTCACCTGATGCCCGGCGATCGCCGCTGCCCGCGCATGTTCGGCATAGGTCGGCCCCAGCACCAATGCCTTGCCGGGCCTGACCAGCGAGGCCACGCGCGGCAGCAGGATCTGCGTGCCGGGCGCCGCGACCACATTGGCCGGCGACGGCGCGCCATAGGTGCTGGCCGCGATCTCTGTCAGTTCGCGCGCCCGCCCGGCTTCCGGCAATCGCCACAGCGTGGTGGCGGGCAGGTCGAAAAGCGGGTAGGAGTGCGGGTTGATACCGGTCGAAAGGTCGACGAAAGGCTGAGGGGCGTCGGGGAAAAGCGCCCTCGCCCGGCCAAGACTTCCACCATGGTCCACCGCTCCTTCAAGAAGCTTCATGTCAGTCCTGATCGCTTTCCTGTCACTGGCCGTCGAATTTGTCCTGGGTTACCCGGACTGGCTCTTCCGCGCCATCGGCCATCCGGTGACGTGGTTCGGCAGGCTGATATCCTTTCTCGATCGCAGGCTCAACCGCGCCACGGATCCCGACGCGCTGCGTCGCCAACGCGGTGTCCAGGCGCTGCTGGTCATCGTGCTGGTGCCGGCGGTGATCGGCCTTGGCGTGCAGCTTGTCCTGCTCTGGTTCGTCCCCCTGGGGTTTTTCATCGCCGCCCTTCTGGCGACATCGCTGCTGTCGCAGAAGAGCCTCTACGAACATGTCGAGGCCGTGGCCGATGCGCTCGACAGCGCCGGCCTCGCCATGGGCCGTGTCGCCGTCTCGCGCATCGTCGGCCGCGATCCCGAAGCGCTCGACAGGGCCGCCGTCTGCCGTGCGGCAATCGAAAGCCTGGCCGAGAATTTTTCCGACGGCATTGTCGCCCCGGCCTTCTGGACCGGTGTCGGCGGGCTCGCCGGCGGCGCCGCCTACAAGGCCGCCAACACCGCCGATTCGATGATCGGCCACCGCACCCCGCGCCATGAGGCGTTCGGCTGGGCTGCGGCGCGCTTCGACGACTGGATCAACCTGCCCGCATCGCGGCTGACGGCGCTGCTGATCGTGCTGGCGGCTTTCCTGGTCAAGGGCGCCGATCCCGGCAGTGCCTGGCAGGCGGTGCGGCGCGATGCAAAAAAACACCGCTCGCCCAATGCCGGCTGGCCGGAAGCGGCCATGGCCGGCGCGCTCGGCCTGGCGCTTGCCGGGCCACGCAGCTATGGCGGTATCGTGGTCGACGATGTCTTCATGGGTGAAGGCGGCCGCCGCGACGTCGACAGCGACGACATCAGGCAGGCGCTGAAACTCTACCGCGTCGCCGATTATCTGCTGATCGTGCTGTTCGGGTTGGGCTCGGTCGTCGTCATTCTGGCGTGACCTCACCCTCCCCCTTGTGGGGAGGGTCGGCGCGTAGCGCCGGGGTGGGGGTGCGGCGCCAAGGCCCCCACCCCGCTCCGCTTCGCGGATCGACCCTCCCCACAAGGGGGAGGGTAAAAGACTCAAAACTCGATCCCCTGCTGCGCCTTCACGCCTGCTGAAAAATGGTGCTTGGTTACGCCCATCTCGGTGACCAGATCGGCGGCCTCGACCAATGCCGGCTTGGCATTACGGCCGGTGACGACGACATGCAGGCCCTCGCGGCGGCCCTTCAGCGCTGCAACCACCTTCTCAAGATCGAGATAATCGTAGCGCAGCGCGATGTTGAGTTCGTCGAGCACGACAAGACTGATCGAGGGATCGGCGATCAACTCCAGTGCCTTGGCCCAGGCGGCCTCGGCCGCCGCGATATCGCGCTTCAGATCCTGCGTCTCCCAGGTGAAACCTTCGCCCATCGCGTGCCAGACAACGCGGTCGCCGAAGGCGGCGAACGCATCCTTCTCGCCGGTGTGCCATTTGCCCTTGATGAACTGCACGACGCCGACGCGCTTGCCGTAGCCGAGCATGCGCAGCGCCAGGCCGAAGGCAGCCGTGGTCTTACCCTTGCCCGGGCCGGTGTTGACGATCAGCAGTCCTTTTTCGATCGTCTTGGCCGCCACCTCGGCGTCCTGAACCGCCTTGCGCTTGGCCATTTTGGCGCGATGGCGTTCTTCGTCCTTATTGTCGATGTCGGTCATGTCACTTCACCTTGAGCGGCAGCCCCGCCACCATGAGCAGCACCGTATCGGCGATCGCCGCGACCTGCTGGTTGAGCCGGCCGGCGTCATCGCGAAAACGGCGCGCCAGGGCATTGTCCGGCACGATGCCTTGCCCGACTTCGTTGGATACCACGAACCAGGGCCCGCGCGGCCGCGACAGCACATCCGCCAGCCGCCGGCACTCGGCGCTAACGTCGTGATCGGCCAGCATGTGATTGGTCAGCCACAGCGTCAGGCAGTCGACAAGCACCGGCTGGTTATCGGGCAAGGCCTCAAGCGCGCCGGTGAGGTCGAGCGGTGCGTCGACTGTTATCCAGCCCTCGCCGCGCCGCGAGCGGTGCAATGCGATGCGTTCGCACATCTCGTCGTCATAGGCTTGCGCCGTGGCGATATAGGACCATGGCGCGGGCGACGCCGTCGCCAGGGTTTCGGCGTGCGCGCTCTTGCCGGAGCGCGCACCGCCGATGATGAAGGTCAGCGAGCTTCGATCAGGCAAAGCTGTCGCGCAGGCTGGTCGCGGTGCCGGTGAAGTGTCCGCGCACCACGCCGACGACGGCGCCGAGCACCAGCCAGAACACCAGATTGGTCAGCGTCACCGCCACCACGAACTGGTGGTGCAGGCCTTCCGGGATCGGCGTCTCGAAGCTGTCGGGCTGCGGCGCGCCGACGATGTGCGGGGCAACGATCAGCGCCACGCCAAGGATGGCCAGCGGCAGCGACTTGCGGAACGCGATCAGGCCAAGCCCGCTTGCCGTCGCGACCACGGTTGCCACCCACCAGATCTGGCGCTGCGTCAGGTCGGCCGCCGGCATGGCCGGCAATTCCGGCGGCAGGCCGAGGCCGGGCGCCAGCGTGAACACGGCAAAGCCGGCAAGCCCCCAGAACACGCCCTGGCGCCAATTGCCGATGCCGCCGGCGAATTCCGAAACCGCGACGAGGATCAGCGCAAAGCCGATGCCGGTGACGACGTTGGACATGACGTTGAAGGCAAAGCGCTCGAAGCCGTCGGCCGGTGCCCAGCCCTCGTCTTCGGCCGGAGCGGCGGCTGCGGCCGGAGCCGGGGTGGCGGCGCTCATGGTGTTCGATGCCGCCGGTGCGGCGGAACTCATGGCGTTGCCGCTGGCAGCATTGGCCGGCGCCGCGGGTGCGGCGGCATGGTCATGGCTGTGGCCGCCTTCGGCCTGCTCGTAGACTTCCGCCTTAAGGATCAGCGGCACGGTGGCATAGGCCTGCATGCAGGCAAGGACGACGCCGGCCACGAGCCCTGCGATCGCCGCGATGAACACGACGTTGCGAAACAGATTCATGATGTCAGATCCTCGTCAGTGGCAGGGAAACGCCATCGAATGCCGGTTGTCATGACCGGCATTGTGGACCGCATCGATATGCGAGAAGCCGACAAAGCCGATGATGAACGTGCCGAGCAGCGCGGCAAGCGCCAGCTGCATGAAGCGCGACTGCGAGGAGACGGAGGCGCCGAGGGAGACGGAAGCGGTATTCATATCTTGTCCTTTCACCCTCCACCCGAGGGCCTGTCAGTTTTGCCGTCGTCGGCAGGTCTCCTGGCTCACGGATCAGCGCCCTTCCCCACCTTCCCGAAGACGAATCTTCAGTGGCATATGGAGAGGACTACCGCACACAGTTGCGGGGGCAGCCACGGCATTGGGCAAGAATTTCGCCCGCACCGCATTCCCTCTTGGCTCCAAAACGGAACCGACGACTGCATGACTATAGGGAAAATCGCGACACGCGGCAAACCAAATTCCGCCGGCAAACAGCGCGATTGCGCCATGCCGTTTCCAGGCGCGACAATTGACAATTCTCCTGGCCGGGTGTCGGCTGACCGCTTCACAGGAAGCCAGCCATGCAGCCCACTGCCAGCGAGCGCGCCCCTTACAATGGCCTGACCCGGGCCGAATCGACCCTGCCCTCGTCGGCCTATTGGGATGAAGCGGCGTACCAGCTCGACCTCGACGCCATCTGGTACAGAAACTGGCTGCTCGTCTGCCGCGAGGCCGATCTGGCAAAGCCGCTGGCCTTCCGCCGATTCCGCATCGGCACGCAGGACATCATCGTGCTGCGCGACGACACCGGCGCTTTGCGTGCCTTCCACAACACCTGCCGCCATCGTGGCTCGCAGCTTTGCCAGGAGAGCGAGGGCCGGCTGAAGGCGCGGCTGATCACCTGCCCCTACCATGCCTGGTCCTATTCGCTGCGCGGCGACCTCGTGCGCGTGCCATCTAAATCGCTGCCTGACGGATTCGACAAGGCCGACCATCCGCTCTACCGCGTCGCGCTCTCGGTGTGGCGCGGCTTCGTCTTCATCAATCTGCAGGAGGATGCGGCGGGCTCCGCGCAGGCCTCCTTCGACCCGGCCTCCGGCGATCTCGGCAACTGGCCGCTGGAAACGCTGGTATCGGGCCATGTGCTGCGCAAGGTGATGCACTGCAACTGGAAGATCTTTTGGGAAAACTTCAACGAGTGCCTGCACTGCCCGGGCGTGCACAAGGATCTGTCGCGGCTGGTGCCGATCTATGGCCGCGGCCTGATGAGCCGGCATGACGACCCCGAATGGACGCGCCACGCCGACAATGACGCGCCGGAGTTTTCCGGTGGCCTGCGCGACGGCGCCGAGACCTGGTCGCGCGACGGCCAGACGCATGGGCCGATCTTCTCAAGCCTGACGCCGGCCGAACGCGCCGCCGGGCAGACCTACGCCACCAGCCTTCCCTCGATGTTCATCGTCGGTCATGTCGACTACGTCAGGACCGTGCGCCTGGTGCCGCTTGGTCCCGAACAGACCGAGCTTGTTGCCGAATGGCTGTTCGCGCCCGAGGCGCTGGCCGCGACCGACATCGATAACATCGTCGCCTTCGGCACACAGGTGCTGGAAGAGGACGCGGCGATCTGCGAGGTCAACCAGAGAGGCCTGCATTCGATGCGCCACGCCGCCGGCGTGCTGATGCCCGAGGAGTACGACCTGCACCGCTTCCACAACTGGGTGCGCGAGCGCCACGCTGCACTTACTGCCTGATCCTCAAAGCGACTTCGGCAGGTAGCGCCACGTGACAAACCCGCAAACCGCCGCCAGCAGACCGAGCGTGACGAACACCGAGCCCAGTCCAAAGAAAGCCAGCACCACCGAATAGACCAGCGGCGGCGTCAGCTCGGAAAAATCGAGATAGGTGCGGTAGACCGCTGCCATCTGCGCCCGCTCATAGGAGCGCACCGAGCGCATGAAGGCGGTCGAGCCCAGCGCATCGAGCGCGATGGTGAAGAAGGCGCCGCACAGCAGGAAAGCGCCGGTGAGCAACGGCACACTCTCGCCCACCGTACCTGCTGCCAGGAGCATCGCCGACATGGCGAAATAGGCGAAAGTCATGGTCTTGCGGCCGCCAAAGCGTTTTCCGGCCTTGCCCCAGAAGATCGCCATGAACAAAAGCGCGTTGCCGGCCGAGACCAGCAGGCCGCCGGCCAGCTTGCCCTCTCCGGTGATCACCATGAACAGCGGCCCGTAGACGAAGAACGTCGTCCAGAAGCAGGAGCGGCCGAAGGCGATCAGCCAGGCAAGCCTCAATCGGGGCTGCGCGATGAAGCGGCCGATATTGGCGAGCGGATTGGCCGGCCGTGTCTTGCCGGGCCGGATCGACGGGTTGTCGCCCAGCCGATAGGTCCAGAACAGCGCCAAGAGCGCCAGCGCGAACACCGCCACCGCACCGTGCGCGGCATAGATACCGAAGCGCGTGTAGAGGAAGATGCCGAGCGTCGGCCCGCCGGTCCAGGCAAGCATCGACCACGCCATGCGCAACGATTCGGCCTGCATGAAGTCGGTCTTGCGGATGTGGTCCATGATGTAGAGGTTGAGCGTGATCGAAAGCGCGCTGGCGCCCATCACCCGACACAGCATGCCCGCCAATTGCCCGGCAAGCGTGTGGGTAACGAAAAACAGCGAGCCGATGGCGAGCAGGCAGGCGCCCGCCGTGTAGACCCAGCGCCGGGCAAAGCGGCGGATCAGCATCGGCATGAACAAGGTCACCGACAGGCCGAGCAGCGCCACGATGGTGTAGAGGATCGAGACGATCTGCTCATTGTGCAGGATTTCGTAGGCCTGGATCGGGATGACGCTCGACACCGTGGCGCGGGCGAAGGATTCGACCGCGTAGAGCGAGGCGAAGGTGCGCGCATCCGCGGCCTTGAGAGCCGGAAGCCAGATCGGATGGCGCACATGAGTGGACATTGCTTCCCCAAAGCAGAATCATCGGCCAAATCTGCCGTGGTCATTCCCGGACGATTAAGAGGAAACCGACGCGTAACCGGCCAAAAGCGAAGCCGGTCAAAGGCTTCCCGGCTCTGGCCTAAAGCGCCGCTTGATCCGATGCCTCGGCCTTCTTCTGTCCCGCCCAACCGTGATAGTCCTCAGGCGGGGCTGAATCAGAACGCGAGACCATGACCATCCACACGCCGACCGCACCCGTTCCGGAGCCATCCAAGCGCATCGTCGCCATCGACATCGTGCGCGGCATCGCGCTGCTGGCCATGGCGAGCTACCATTTCACCTGGGATCTGGAATTCTTCGGCTACACCGACCCCGGCCTCACCGCCTTCGGCTGGTGGAAGATCTACGCACGCTGCATCGCCTCGACCTTCCTGTTCCTGGTCGGCGTCAGCCTGTACCTGGCGCACGGCCAGCAGATCCGCTGGAACGGTTTCTGGAAACGTTTCGCCATGGTTGCCGGTGCGGCGATCGCCATTTCGGTGGTCACCCGCATCGCCACGCCGGACGGCTTCATCTTCTTCGGCATCCTGCACGAGATCGCGCTCGCCAGCCTGCTCGGCCTCGCCCTCCTGCGGCTGCCGGCCCTGCTGACGCTTGTCGTTGCCGCGCTCGTCATCGCGGCGCCCGTCTATCTGCGCTTCGAGGCCCTGGATCACCCCTGGCTGTGGTGGATAGGCCTGTCGGCGATCAATCCACGCTCCAACGACTACGTGCCGTTGTTTCCATGGTTCGGCGCGGTGCTTGTCGGCATCGGCGTGGCGAAACTCGCTTCCGCGTCCGGTGTAAGAGCGCGGCTGGCAAGCCTGGTGCCCGGCCGCTGGGCCAATCCGCTGCTCTTCATCGGCCGCCACAGCCTGGCTTTCTACCTCATCCACCAGCCGTTGCTGATCGGCTGCGTCTGGCTTTTTTCGCAAATCATGCCGGCCCAGGTCGACACCCCACAGGTCAATTTCCTGAAAACCTGCCAGCGCTCGTGCGAGCAGACGCGCAACGCAACCTTCTGCACCAGCTATTGCGGTTGCATGCTGACGACGATCGAGGGCGAGGCCACGCTTGATCGGCTCGAGAACAACGACCAGAGTGCGGAATTCCGGGCGCATCTGGGCGATCTGGCCGCCAGTTGCACGGCCCAGACCGAAGACAAGATGGACGAGGGAGGAACGCAATGACCGAAACCCAGCCGAAGCCCGGGGTGATCCCATGGCCGCCGGTGATCTACACCGCGGCGATCGCCATCAGCATCATCCTCGGCATGCTCTATCCCCTGCCCTGGATCGGAGACCTTCTGGGCGACCTGCTGTTCGCCGCCGGCTGGGTGGCGCTGTTCGGCGTCGCCGCACTCTGGTTCACCGCCATCCGCACCATGATGCGGGCCAGGACCACCCTCAATCCCAACGCAGTGCCCGACCACCTCGTCACCACAGGACCCTTCGGCATCACCCGCAACCCGATGTATCTGGCCAACACGCTGCTGTTGATCGGCGTCGCCTTTGTCTCGGGGATCGTCTGGTTCCTGCCGCTGGCGTTCATCGCCGCCTTCGTCACGCAGAAGGTCGCCATCGAGCGTGAGGAAAAGGTGCTGGCGGCGAAATTCGGCAAGAAATACCGCGACTACGCCAAACGCGTGCGGCGCTGGATTTGAACAGCGTTACGTGTTGACGCCAAGCTCCACCAGCCGCTCGACGCAGGACTCCTCGGCCTGGTCAAGCTCGGCCAGCGTCTCCTCGAGGTCGCGGCGCTTCTGGCGCAGATCCTCGCGCTTTTCCTCGATGCGCTTGATCATCAGCTTGAGCTGGCCGACCTCGCCCGGCGGCTCCTTGTACATCTGGATGATTTCGCGGATTTCGTTGATCGAGAAGCCGAGCCGCTTTCCCCGCATGATCTGCCGGATGAGATGGCGGTCGGACGGGCGAAACAGCCGTGTACGGCCACGCCGCACCGGCTGCACCAGCCCCTCATCCTCATAGAAACGCAGCGTCCGCGTCGACACGTCGAATTCGCGGGTCAGCTCGGTGATCGAATAATATTCCCGCATTGTCGCTCCACGCCGGAAGCCTGGGCAACGCCACGCGGCGTCGCCTTCTGTCCCGAACCAAACCCTTGCCTGTCGGAATCGACATGGCCCCCGCGCGAGCCTCGCACGGCATTTACGTAAAAGTCAATTGAGGCCACTCACGGGTAGTGTCTCAGTTTGAAATTTCACCGCCGCTACGATCTCTCCGATATTCCGAAGCCATCCCGTAACGGAAGCGTATGCCATCGATTGCGAGCCTCTTTGATGTCGCAGACAAAATCGGCTCCGCAGTTGGAGCGGGCTCGTAGCGGATTCGAAGCACAATCGAAACCTTGGCTGGCGGGGTTTCTGGATATCTCTGGCGAAATTGATCGCTTGTTGCAATCTGCAAGTAGGAGTCCACTCTCGCCGATATGCTTTCGAGATGCGCAGCTATCGCCTCGTCATCTGTCCAAGGCAACGTATCAGTGATGACGAACCGCAGACCATTATTTCCCAAACGAACTTCCAAATCGTTCGAAAAGTCATCACTGATAGCAAAACTCTCGTTGTTCATTATCCTTCAATCGTTTTTTGTAAGGCCCGCGTTTGCCCGGCTTCGGCGCAACGACGTCCATCTTCTCGCAAAGGTCTTCCATCGACCAGAGAGTTTTCGATACGCCAGAGGCGCGGATTGGCCCGTCGGGCAAATTTCAAACTGAGACACTACCCACTCACGCGACGCCGAACCACCAGGTGGCAAGGCCGAGGAAGGCGAAGAAGCCGACAACGTCGGTGACCGTGGTGACGAAGACGGCAGAAGCCACCGCCGGATCGATCTTGAACCGGTCGAGCAGCAGCGGGATCAGAATGCCGGCAAGTGCGGCGACGAACATGTTGATGATCATCGCCGCCGCGATGATGCCGCCCAGATTGCGATCGTGGAACCAGGCCGCGGCGACAATGCCGATCAGGATGGCGAAGATGATGCCGTTGATGAAGCCGACGCCCATTTCGCGACGGATGATGCGGCCGGCATTGTAGATGTCGATATCCTTGGTCGCCAACGCCCGCACGGTAACGGTCATGGTCTGCGAACCGGCATTGCCGCCCATGCCGGCGACGATCGGCATCAGCACCGCAAGCGCCACGATATGCTCGATCGTGCGGTCGAACAGGCTGATCACCGACGCCGCCAGGAATGCAGTCAACAGATTGATCAGCAGCCAGGGAACGCGCGAGCGCGAGGTCGAAAATATGCTGTCGGAAAGCTCTTCGTCGCCGACGCCGCCCATGCGCAGCAGATCTTCCTCGGCCTCCTGCTGGATGACGTCGACGACATCGTCGATGGTCAGCACGCCGACCAGGTGCTCGTTCTCGTCAACGACGGCGGCCGACAAGAGGTCGTACTGTTCGAATTCGCGCGCCGCTTCTTCCTGGTCCATCGTCGCCGGAATGGCGTGCCGCGTCTCGTGCATGATCTCTCCGACCTTGACCGTGCGCTTGGTGCGCAGGATCTGGTCGAGATCGATGGCGCCGAGCAGCTTGAAGGTCGGGTCGATGACGAAGATCTGACTGAAGCGCTCAGGCAGGTTCCTGTCCTCGCGCATGTAGTCGATGGTCTGGCCGATGGTCCAAAACGGCGGCACCGCGACGAACTCGGTCTGCATGCGCCGCCCGGCGGTCTCTTCCGGATAGTCGAGCGAGCGGCGCAGCCTGATCCGTTCGGTGAACGGCAGTTGCGACAGGATCTCGTCCTGGTCTTCCTTTTCGAGGTCTTCGAGAATGTAGACCGCATCGTCGGAATCAAGTGCCTGCACCGCCTGCGCGATCTGCGCATTGGGCAGATTGTCGACGATCTCCATGCGGATCGCCTCGTCGACCTCGGTCAGCGCGGAAAAGTCGAAATCGGCGCCCAGCAGCTCGACCAGGGCCCGCCGCTGTTCGGGATGCAGCGCCTCGATCAGGTCGCCAAGTTCCGACTGGTGCAGATGGTCGACTTCATGCTTGAGGGCCAACGTATCGCGGTCGGCGATCGCAGCCCCGATCTGGGCAAGGAAGGATGAAAGGACCGCACCGTCCTCGCCATAGATGTCGGCGTGGGCGTCGTCAGCCGCCTTGGCGGAGATCGTCTGCTTGTCCTCCACCAGCGCCTCCCGCCATCCCGGAAAAATTGTGTCTCAGGTCTAGAGCATCGGACCTTAAAGCGGAAATCGGTTTCGCGGAAATCCGACGCATCTCGCGTGCAGGCGCGATTCGATTTGAGAACTTATCGCTCTAAGGCACGGAATATCAAACGAAACGCGTGTTCCACGCCACCCCGGCGAGCGTATCGCGGATGCCTGACCGGCAATGCCTCTCCCATCAAAAACCAGCCAATCCCGGCTTCAGACGGCGCGACAGCCGATGTCGCTGGGGAAAGAGCACCCCAGCGCGGTTGGGGCAGAATTGTCATGATACGGGTCCAGGCCTGAAGCCTGGCCTCGGAGTTGCGGCACAACCAGCCCAGGACAAAAACGGCCCTTGAACAGCAAGCCCGGGAAAACGAGCAAGGCAATTGGCGACCGGCGCATGCGCATCGTCGTCGCCGAGCGCAATCCGTTCGTCATATCGGCGCTGCGCGAAATGCTGGAATGCGACGGCCGCTTCGACTTGTTGAGCAGCGTGCAAAGCGGCAAGCAATTCCTCGACCTGGCGGCGAAGGGCGGCTTCGACGTCGCAATCATCGGCTGGAAGCTTGCCGACATGGACGGCGCCGATGTGCTGGCCGAGGTCCAGAGCCGCAAGCTCGATGTCCGCATCACCGTCTTTTCCAACGACCACGACATCGGCATCCTGAAGCAATGCGTGCGGCTCGGCGCGCAGGGTTACTGTTTCCAGTTCGACGACCCGGCCATCATCTTCGACACGATCCTGGCCGTCGCGCATGGCCGCATCTGCATCCCCTATATCGACATCAACAAGGTCAACGACACGCCGCTCGCGCAGCTCACGGTGCGTGAGCGCGAGCTGCTGGCGGTGCTTTCCGACGGCTGGACCAATCTGCAGATCGCGACAAGGACCGGCATTTCCGAGAACACAGTGAAATACCACCTCAAGAATCTCTACGACAAGCTCGACGTGCGCAACCGGGCGATGGCCGTCGCGCTCTATGCGCGCGAGAGGCGTACCCAGAAGCAGCCTTTAGGGTAGGCCGACCGGGTAGGCCCGCCCCACCCGCGCGCGGCGAGATCTTACCCGCCAAGGTGTTGTTGGCTTTAGCCGTCGAAACGAAACTCCCCCCACCGCTTTGCTGGATCAGGAGGAGTTCGCATCATGGCCGGTTTCACCCATCTTTTCATTCCCGGACCGACCAACATTCCCGAACAGGTCCGGCAGGCGATGAACCTGCCGATGGAGGACATGCGCGCCGCGTCCTTCCCCGATCTCACTCTGCCGCTGTTCGAGGACATCAAGGCGGTTTTCAAGAACGAGACCGGCCGCGTCTTCATCTACCCCTCCTCCGGCACCGGTGCCTGGGAAGCGGCGATGACCAATGTGCTCAGCCCCGGCGACCGCGTGCTGATGTCGCGCTTCGGCCAGTTCTCGCATCTGTGGGTCGACATGGCCGAGCGCCTCGGCCTCGAGGTCGACGTCATCGACTGCGAATGGGGAACCGGCGTGCCGCTCGAGCTCTATGCCGAGCGGCTGAAGGCGGACAAGACGCACCGCATCAAGGCCGTCTTCTGCACGCAAAACGAAACGGCGACGGGCGTGACCAGCGACGTGGCCGGCTGCCGCGCCGCGCTCGACGACGCCAACCACCCTGCCCTTCTCTTCGTCGACGGCGTGTCGTCGATCGGCTCGATCGATTTCCGTCAGGAGGAATGGGGCGTCGACTGCGCCGTCAGCGGCTCGCAGAAGGGTTTCATGCTGCCCGCCGGCCTTGGTTTCCTATCGGTCAGCAAGAAGGCGCTTGTAGCTTCCAGGACCGCCACCCACAGGCGCTGCTTCTTCTCCTTCGAAGACATGATCCGCGCCAATGATGCCGGCTACTTTCCCTACACGCCGGCGACGCAGCTGCTGCGCGGCCTGCGCGCCTCGCTCGACCTGATCGCCGAGGAAGGGCTGGACAACATCTTTGCCCGCCACCATCGCCTGGCCGAAGGCGTGCGCAAGGCGGTCGACGCCTGGGGCCTGAAGCTCTGTGCCAAGGCGCCGAAATGGCATTCCGATACGGTCAGCGCCATCCTGGTGCCGGAAGGCATCGACAGCACCGACATCGTCAAGCGCGCCTACCGTACCTACCAGACCTCGCTCGGCGGCGGTCTCAACAAGGTGATGGGCAAGGTCTTCCGCATCGGCCATCTCGGCTGGTTGAACGAGGTGATGGTGCTGTCCTCGCTGTCGGCTGCCGAAATGGCGCTGCTCGACTGCGGCGTGCGGCTGGCGCCAGGTTCCGGCGTCGGCGCCGCCATCCAGCATTTCCGCGCCTCGGCCGCCGTGCCGGTCGCCGAAGCCGCCTGAGGGAGCCGACGATGAGCCACACCATCAACCACCTCAAGAAACTCCGCCTGCAGCGCAGCGAGCTGGCGGTTCCCGGCTCCAGCCCGGAGATGATCGACAAGGCGGCGAACAGCGCCGCCGACTTCATCTTCCTCGACATCGAGGACGCCGTCGCCCCGCCCGACAAGGAACGCGCCCGCAAGAACATCATCCAGGCGCTCAACGACATTGACTGGCGCGCCAAGGGCAAGACCGTCTCGGTGCGCATCAATGGGCTGGACACCCATTACATGTACCGCGACGTGATCGACGTCATGGAACAGGCCGGCGACCGGCTGGACACCATTTTGGTGCCGAAGGTCGGCGTGCCGGCCGATCTCTACATGGTCGAGGCCATGGTCAACCAGATCGAGATGGCCAAGGGTTTCAAAACCCGCGTCGGCCTCGAAGCGCTGATCGAGACGGCTCTCGGCATGGCCAATGTCGAGGCGATTGCCGCGACGCCAGGCCGGCTGGAAGCCATGCATTTCGGCGTCGCCGACTATGCGGCGAGCTGCAAGGCGCGTACCGTCAACATTGGCGGCCTCAACCCCGACTATCCCGGCGACCAGTGGCATTTCGCGCTGTCGCGCATGACCGTCGCCTGCCGCGCCTACGGCCTGCGCGCCATTGACGGGCCGTTCGGCGATTTCTCCGATCCCGAGGGCTACATCGCCGGCGCCAGGCGCGCCGCCGCCCTTGGCATCGAAGGCAAATGGGCGATCCACCCTTCGCAGATCGCGCTCGCCAACGACGTGTTCTCGCCGCCGGAAAAAGAGGTGATACGCGCCAGGCGCATCCTCGAAGTGCTGAAGGAGGCCGAGGCTCAGGGCAAGGGCGCGGCCGCCCTCGACGGCAAGATGATCGACGCCGCGTCGGAGCGCATGGCGCGCAATGTTCTGGTGGTCAACGAAGCCATCGAACGCGCCGGCCAGCTTGGTCAACGAGAGCCGCGCGTCGCCGCGCATTGAAAGTTACGGGAGGACAAGATGGACATCCACGAATATCAGGCCAAGGAACTGCTCGCCCGCCACGGCGTGCATGTGCCGCGCGGCGGGCTTGCCTACAGCCCCGAGCAGGCCACCTACAGGGCGCGCGAGATCGGCGGCAGCAAATGGGTCTTGAAGGCGCAGGTGCACTCCGGCGCCCGAGGCAAGGCCGGCGGCATCAAGCTCTGCGCCAATGACGAGGAAATCTCCAACGCCGCCGAAGCCATGCTCGGCCGCAAGCTGGTGACCCAGCAGACCGGCCCGCGCGGCAAGCTGATTTCGCGCCTCTATCTCGAGGAAGCCGTCGACATCGCGCAGGAGCTCTATGTCGGCTTCGTGCTCGACCGCAAGGAAGAGCGCGTCATGATCGTGGCCTCGGCTGCCGGCGGCATGGAGATCGAGGACATTGTCGAGAAAGAACCCAATTCCATCCTGCGCACATCGGTCGATCCCGGCGTCGGCATGCAGCGCTTTCAGGCCCGCGAGATCGCCTTCGGCCTCGGCCTCGACCACAATCTGATCGGCAAGGCGACCGAAACCATCTTCAGCTGCTACCAGGTGTTCCGCGACTACGACGCCTCTATGCTGGAGATCAATCCGCTGGTGGTGACGCGCGACGGCAATCTGATCGCGCTCGACGCCAAGATGTCGTTCGACGAGAACGCGCTGTTCCGCCGCCCGGAAATCTCCGAGCTGCGCGACAAAAGCCAGGAAGATCCGCGCGAAACCTTCGCCAGCGACCGCGGCCTCTCCTATGTCGGCCTCGACGGCAATATCGGCTGCATCATCAACGGCGCCGGTCTGGCCATGGCGACCATGGACATGATCAAGATCGCCGGCGGCGAACCGGCCAACTTCCTCGACATTGGCGGCGGCGCCTCGCCCGAGCGGGTGGCGAAGTCCTTCCGCGCCGTGCTCGGCGACAAGAATGTCGAGACCATCCTGGTCAACATCTTTGCCGGCATCAACCGCTGCGACTGGGTCGCCGAAGGCGTGATCAAGGCGATACGCGAAGTCGGCGTCAACGTACCGCTGGTGGTGCGGCTCTCCGGCACCAAGGCCGAAGAAGGCCGCCGCATCCTGGCCGATTCCGGCGAGGCGGTGATTGTTGCCGACACGCTGGCCGAAGCCGCCGAAAAAGCCGTCGCCGCCTGGCGCGCGGCCGCCAAGAAGAAAAAAGCAGCCTGAGGGAGGTCGAAAAAATGGCAATTCTGCTCAACCGCAGCACCCGGGTCATCGTCCAGGGTTTCACCGGCAAGATCGGCAGCTTTCACGCCGAGGACATGAAACGCTACGGCACCAAGCTGGTCGGCGGCGTCACGCCCGGCAAGGGCGGCCAGAAGCATCTCGGCCTGCCCGTCTTCAACACGGTCAAGGGCGCGGTGCGCGAGACCCGCGCGGAGGCCAGCATCGTCTTCGTGCCGCCGCCCTTCGCCGCCGATTCGATCATGGAAGCGGCGGATGCCGGCATAAAACTCTGTGTCTGCATCACCGACGGCATCCCCTCGCAGGACATGATGCAGGTCAAACGCTACATGCTGCGCTACCGCTACGAAGACCGCATGCGGCTGATCGGCCCGAACTGCGCCGGCGTCATCACGCCGGGACAGGCGCTGATGGGCATCATGCCCGGCAGCATCTACCTGCCTGGCCGCGTCGGCATCGTCGGCCGCTCAGGCACGCTCGGCTACGAAGCCGCCTCGCAGATGAAGGCGCTCGGCATCGGCGTGTCGACCAGCGTCGGCATTGGCGGCGATCCAATCAACGGCTCGTCCTTCAAGGACATGCTGAAGCTGTTCGAGCAGGATGACGAGACCGACGCCGTGGTGATGATCGGCGAGATCGGCGGACCACAAGAAGCCGAAGCCGCGATCTGGGCGCGTGACAACATGCGCAAGCCCCTGATCGCCTACATTGCCGGCCTCTCCGCCCCGAAAGGCCGTCGCATGGGCCATGCCGGCGCCATCATCTCGGCTTTCGGCGAGTCGGCGCAAGAGAAGGTCGAAATCCTGAAAGAGGCCGGTGTCGTCATCGTGCCGACGCCGTCGTCGTTCGGCGAGGTCGTGGCGGATACGCTGGCGCGGATGAAGAAGGCGGCGTGATGGCCGACCGGGCGAAGGCCGCATAGCGCAAGACGTGACGTCTGTGCCAGCGGCACTGAAGCCGCTGGAAGACGTCGTGCTGTTGCCACATCTCGGCAGTGCGACCGAGGAAATGCGGGTGGCGATCGGCATGAAGGTGGTGGTGAACCCGACCGCCTTCTTCGAGGGTCGCCCGGTCGCCGATCGGCTCGCCCGACAGCCGGCGCCGCCCTCGATTCAGGGCGCGGCTATAGCAGCAATCGATGCCGACAGATCGGGAAAGCAGTTTGGAACAGAGCAGAGGCATCAACTTTCGTGAGGACGAGCGCAGCCTTTTGTTGCGCCTGCTGCTGCAGGTCGCAAGCGCGCGTGAGCCCGAGATCGCCGCCGTCCTGACCGGACGCAGGTCGCTTGTCTCCCTCGCCGCGGAGCAGCGCATCCCGGCGCTTCAGGCGAGCGGCGTATGGTTCCAGTTGCTGGCGATAGCAGACGAGTTGCTTGCCATGCGGGCGCGTCGCGAACTCGAACAAGGCGCGGGTGCCGACGAAGTGCCGGGTTCCTTCGCCAGCGTGATCGCGCAGATGGCAGCCAACGGCCACTCGGCGCAGCAAGTCCAGGCGACGCTCAATGAGCTTTGCGTCGGCCCGACCATGACCGCGCACCCGACGGAGGCCAAACGCGTCACGGTGCTGGAGATCCACCGCCGTATCTATCGTAAGCTGACCGAGCTCGATCAGCCGCGCTGGGCGCCGCGCGAACGCGACCTGTTGATCGCCGATCTGGAAAGCGAGATCGAGCTTCTGTGGATGACGGGCGAGTTGCGACTCGAGCGCCCGACTGTCGAACGCGAAATCGCCTGGGGGCTGCATTTCTTTCGCGAGGTCATCTTCGAGGCAACGCCGCAGCTCTACGGCAAGCTTCAAGGCGCCTTCGAGCGTCACTATCCGGGAGAGCCGATCAGAATTCCCTCCTTCATGCGCTATGCCTCGTGGATCGGCGGCGATCGCGATGGCAATCCCAATGTGACGGCCGCGGTCACTGCCCATGCCATGACCGAATACCGCGATACCGCCACAGGCTGGTATCTGACGCAGGTGCAGCGGCTGGTGACGGTGCTCAGCGCCAGCTCGAATGTCGTCACCCTGCCGGCCAGCTTCAAACCGGTGCTGCAAACCGCGCTCGATAAAAGCGGACAGGCGCGCATGATCGCCGCCCGCAACCCTGATGAACCGCTTCGCCAGTTCGCTTCGGCCTTGCTTGCCCGGCTGGAGGCCACGCGAAACGGCGGTACGGCGGCGTACCACTTGGCAGAGGCGTTTCGTGCTGATCTGAACGGCCTGTCTTGTGTCCTCTCAGCAATCGGAGGAAGCGCGGTAGCCAAGCGTTTCGTCCAGCCTCTGCTCTGGCAGGTCGGAAGCTTCGGCTTCCGTACGGTCTCGCTCGACATCCGGCAGAACTCCACGGTGGTCAACCGGGTGTTGGCCGAGTTGTTTGCGCTGACAGATCCCATCGATCCGGTCGCGGTTGGTACTCCGCAATGGTCGGCGCGCATTCGCGCAGCCATCAGCCAGGGCGAGCGGCTGGAGATCGACGCAGGCCGGCTCTCGCCTGAAGCAGGTGAACTGCTTTCGACATTCTCCGTCATCCGCGACCATACATCCGGCTTGGATGCCGAGGCTGTCGGCTCTTTCATCCTCAGCATGACCCGCTCGGCCGACGATCTCCTGGCGGTCTATCTGCTGGCGCAATATTGCGGACTTTCAACCTCGCCCGGTGGCGGCGGCACAATCAGGCTGCGGATCGTGCCATTGTTCGAGACCATCGCTGATCTACAGGCCGCCCCTGGCATCCTGAATGATTTGCTCGCCGTTTCGCTGGTGAGGCGCACGGTGCGAGATTTCGGCGCGCGCCAGGAGATCATGCTTGGCTATTCAGATTCCAACAAGGACGGCGGCTTCCTCGCGTCCAATTGGGAACTGGCAAAAGCGCAAAAGCGCCTCGCTGTCGTCGGGCACAAGCACAAGGTCAGGATCAGTTTCTTCCACGGTCGCGGCGGCTCTGTCAGCCGTGGCGGCGCGCCGACCGGCCGGGCGATCGCGGCGCAGCCCGAAGCCACTGTCGCTGGAACCATGCGGGTGACCGAGCAGGGCGAGGTCGTATCGTCTAAATTCGCCAATCGCGGCACCGGGCTCAACCAGCTCGAGATTCTCGCCGCCGGCGTGCTGGCCCACAGTGTCGGATCGCCCGGTGATGTCGAGGCGAAGGAAACGCCGGAGTTCAACGAAGCGCTGGAAGCGCTGGCAGGCATGTCGCAGGCATCCTATGCCGGGCTGATGGCTGAGCCTGGCTTCCTCGACTATTTCAACCAGGCGAGCCCGGTCGCGGAACTGGCACTCCTCAAAATGGGTTCACGGCCGGAGCGCCGTTTCGGCGCCAGCGGTATTGCAGACCTGCGCGCCATTCCATGGGTGTTCGCCTGGAGCCAGAACCGTCATCTGTTGACCGGTTGGTATGGCATCGGCAGCGCGCTCAGCGCTTTCGTCGCGGTGCGCGGCGAGGCCGGGCGCGAGCTTCTGGCGCGCATGTTCGAGCACTCGCGCTTCTTCCGCCTGATCGTCGACGAGGCGGAAAAGACGCTTTACCAGTCCGACATGGAGATCGCTCAGCTCTACGCCCGCCTGGTGTCCGACAGCGATGCGGCCCGGCGGATCTACGCCCGCATCGCCGCCGAATACGAGCTGACGCGGCGCCTGATTGGTGACCTCACGGGAGGCGATCTCTCAGCGCGCTTTCCAATGTTCAAGCGGCGCTTCGACAATCTGCGGCGACAGATGGATGATATTCACCGGCTGCAGGTCGATCTGTTGCGTGAAGTTCGGACAAACACCGGGACAGTGGATCAAAAGCGAGCCACTGACGCTCTGCTCGTATCGATCAATTGCATCTCGGCCGGCCTTGGGTGGACGGGATAGGCTCGGGTTTTGCCAAGCCGTGGTCGTTCAAGGCACCTACAGCGCATCGCTTTCGGCGGCAAAGGGCTGGCGCATGAGGGAGAGCCGGCGATCGGCGATCACCCTTGCCGGGCGCCGCTCGCCGTGAATTGAAACCTCCAGCGCCGTGCCGGGCGGGCCAAGCCCCAGCGGCGGCAGCGCCAATGCTATGTCATGGCCAAACGCGGTGGGAGTAACCTGCCGCCTGAAGCGTCATCATGAGCTCAGTGCGCATTCGCGTAACAAGCTTGTGATTTTCGCATCAAGATCGCGAGCGACGGCAAGAGCCTCCAAACTGCAATAAGGGAGCAGACAACTCTCCATTTTGTCGTAGGAGACATGCACGCCATCGGAACGTTCATCAACAAGGACTGTGACTGGCGCGTAAGATCCAGCATCGGGAACGTGCCTGACCATTTCTTTCATGATGAGTGGATTGCCCACCAGGAACCGCATGCTCTTGGGAGTCTCGGTTCCAGTTTCGCGGCGCAGAATGGCGCCCAGGTCGAATTCCGCGAAGAGCATGAGACCTGTGCGGCCGAGGCCGCTTTGCACGACGCGCTCCAATTCCGGAAAGGAACTTGCGGCCCTCGTCGCCTTGAAAAATTCGACTATGTCAGGTTGCCCGACCGCTGACTTGAGCGCGGCCACAACGGCGTCGAATGGTTTGGAACACGTCAGGCTGAAACGCTCAACCTCGACCTTTGCGATTGTCATTTCTTTCTCCGCAACAGCTCTCATGAATTAAAGGCGCGGCCGATTGCGCCGGATTATGCCACCGCCGATTACGCTTCCAGGAAGGTCCGGACGTGGCTGACGAACAATTCGTGGTGCTGAAACAGGGCGCCGTGGCCGGAATCGGGATAGAGGACCAGCTGGGCGTTGCTTAGAGCCTTGAACATTGCGTAGGCGTTGTCCGCCGGCAGCATGGTGTCGTGGCTGCCGCTGACCACAAGGGTGGGCTGGTGGATGGCGCGCAGAATGGCGTGCTCGGGATCAGGAGTGGCGCACCAGGTAATAAGCGCCTTGGCCTGCGGATCGGTTACCGTGCTGCCGTTATCGGTATCCCGGTCTTCCTTACGCACCTTCGCCCGGTTCAGGAACGCCAGGCCGGCCGACTGGCTGGCGGACGACTTCGTGAAGAACAGCGGCAGGCGGGGGTCCGGCGCCTCCGTTTGGGAAAACGCGTCCTGCAAAACCGCCAATAGGTGTTCCTCTCCGCCTTTCGGAGCGGTGCCGACGAGGATGAGCTTGCGGACCAGCGTTCCGTGCTCGGCGGCGATCTGCTGCGCGATGAAGCCGCCGAGGGAAAAGCCCAGCAGGTCGACTTCGGAGAGGCCGAGCAGTTCGATAAAGGCGACCGCGTCCCGGGCCATCGCCGCGATATTGTCGGGCGTTTGGCCTGTCGAGCGGCCGACCCCGGCGTTATCGAAAGCGATCACCGGTCGATCGGTGGCCAGGACATTCACGACGGCGGGGTCCCAGGCGTCGATGTTGCCCGAGAAATGCTGCAGGAGAACCAGCGGCGTTCCGGTCGATGGGCCGAGGCGGCGATAGGCGAAGCGGATTCCGCTGCCTTCGATGTAAAGGGTGGGCGCCGTTTCTAGTGTGGTGGCGTCCTGGCTCAAGGTGTCGAGTTCAGTCATGTCATCCTCCGGGTGCTTGGCATTGGATAATCGAGTGGGAGTAGCTGGCGCGGTTTTTTGGCTAGGTTTGAGCCGCTCGCGGTCCAACGCATTCCGTAGTCCGCCGAGCGGGGTGGTGCTCCCGGCACGAAAGTGCCGGGAGCGGTATCGTCACTTCACGAGTGCGGCCTTTTCAATCACCGCGGCGACTTCCTTCGCGTGGACGACCAGGGAGGCATGGCTGCCGGCGACCTCCGTCGTCTGGGCCTTCATCCTGTTGGCGAAGATCTTCTGGACCTCGGGTGCGATGACCTTGTCCTTCGTGCTGATCACATAGAACGTCGGCTTGTCGCGCCAGGCTGCCTTATCGACTGGTGCCTCGAACGCCATGTGGTTCAACGGGAGCTGATGATTTGCCAAGGATTCGGCGATCTCCGGAGGAAGGTCGGCCGCGACTGCCGAAGGAAACACTTTGGGATCGATGTAGAGGTTGCCTTTTTCGTCGGGGTGAATCGCCGCGGCGCCTTCGGTTGCCGGACCGCTCTTGGCTAAGCTCGCCAGAGATTCTCCCACGTCGGGCGCGAATGCGGAGACGTAGACGAGCGCCGAGACGTTGGGATCGTCACCTGCTTGCGTGATGACCACACCGCCCCAGGAGTGGCCAACAAGAACGGTCTTGCCTTTCTGTTTGGCGAGCGCCTGTTTGGTGGCATCGACGTCCGCTGCGAGGGAGGTGAGCGGGTTTTCGACGAGCGTTACGTTGTAGCCCTTCTTCGTGAGGATATCGGCAACCGGCTTCCAACTCGTCTGGTCGACGAAAGCGCCATGGACGAGCACGATATTGTGGGCCGCCCCCTTGGGCAGTTGAGCTGATTGGGCGGGGGCGGCAATTGTTGCTCCGGCCATGAGGATGGTGGCGACGGAGAGTAGAAGATTTCGCATTGATTGCTCCTGTTGAGAAGACGGACGACGGGGGTCCGAGGAAGGGCAGGCGTGTCGGCAACAGTCGCGGCTCTCCCATCCGCCGTTCGGGTGATGGTTGCCGCGCGACCTGTTGGCTCGACTTGCGATCAACTAGTACGTGGAGTGTTTGGACGTTAGGCCTCAATCGTCCGAATATTGTGTCTGACCGTCCGTCGTATTAACATCGGGACGATGGACATCCTCGCTGAAGTGCTCGATCGCGTTCGCCTGGGCGGAACCTTGCTGTTCCACTTCGAGCTCGGTCATCCCTGGAATGTCGCGTTGCCGAGGCGCCCCTATGCCCTGTTCCACTATCTCAGCCGTGGCTCGGCTACCCTCGCGCTCGAAAAGGGACAAGAACTCCACATGAGCGAGGGCGACTTTGTCGTCGTCACGCGTGGCGAGCCCCATGTGATCTACTCGGATAGCCGGACGGAGCCGTTGCCGATTGTCGACATTGATCGGCTGGCCGGACGTCTTGGCCTCATTCGTCACGGAGGCGGCGAGCAGCCGCTCGCGACGATGATCTGTGGTAATTTCACTGTGGCGCGGCCGTCGCGCGGCAGCGTTTTGGAATTGCTTCCACCCCTGCTTCTCCTGAAGCCGACGGAAGACGGCGGATGGCTCGAGGCGATTCTGCAACGCATGGTGAGCGAGGCGGCGTTCGAGCGTCCCGGACAAGGCGTCGCGCTGTCACGTCTGACTGAAGTGCTCTTCGTTGAGGTGTTGCGAAGCTGGATCAAGTCGCTCGGCCCCGGAGAAGGTGGGTGGCTGGGGGCGATGGCGGACCCGCACATAGGACCGGCCCTTCAGTTGATCCACGAACGACCGGATCGGCCCTGGACGCTTGGCGAGCTCGGGCAAAGCGTGGGGCTTGGCCGGTCGGCGTTTTCGGCTCGCTTCACGAGGCTCGTTGGCGAGCCCATGTACCGTTATCTGATCTCACGCCGGATGTCGGAGGCCGCATTTCTGCTCGAGACAAGCGACGAGGCGATTGCACGGATTGCGACCCGTGTCGGCTACGAGACCCCGGCCGCGTTTTCGAAGCTGTTCCATCGACATCATGGGCTATCGCCTGGCCGCTACCGAGCATTTCGCCGCTCTGACGGTGGCCGGAAGCAAGGGAACGATCTGGAAGCAGAAGTCGTCGATTGACCTCCCGCGCTTGTCGTCGCGCGACAAGATCAGGCCAAGATTGCGCAACAAAACTTAACATCACTTCACGCATGCAGCCATCTTCGCCTGAAATAGTCCGAGCATCGGGGGCTCTTACTGCCCCGCTGCTCTGGAGCATGCATGTTCAAAATGGTTTCTGGACTCTTCGCCGGCCGGGCCTCCCTCGCGGCGATGGCAATCCTGTTTTCAACGGAGATCGTGCAGGCGGCGGACGCCATTGCCGTCGATACCGCCACCGATACCGGGGATTCGACCCCGCCGCCCGATCCTTCGCGCTTCGGACGCTTCGAACAGAAACTGGCCGACTGGCATGTCGTCCTGGGCGGCGGCGCCATCATCGTCCCCAAATATGAGGGCAGCAACGAGTTCAAGGTCATGCCGGTGCCTTTCATATCGGCGACATTCCTCGACACGGTGAGAATCGACCCGACGGGCGCCAACATCGCCCTCTATGAGCAAGGACCGTTCGAATTCAGCGCGCGCCTTGGCTATGACATGGGCCGCAAGGAAGACGATTCCGATCATTTGCGCGGCCTGGGGGATGTCGACATCGGCGCCATCGTCGGCGCCAAGGCGGCGATGAAGTTCGGCCCGGCCGAAATCTTCGCGCAGCTGGACAAGACCATTGGCGGCAGCGAGGGGATGGAGGGTACGCTTGGCATCGAGGTGACCCAGCCTCTGTCCCCGTCATGGATGGTCGGCGCCGGCGCATCGGTCGTCTTCGCCGACGAGAAATACATGCAGGCCTATTTCGGCGTCACGCCGGAACAATCGGCTCGCTCGGGGCTGGCCCAATACAACGCCGGCGCGGGGTTGAAGCGCGCCGATTTTTCGATTTCCGCCACATATATGCTCAATCACAACTGGATGGTGCGTGGCCAGGCGGGGGTCGGCATTCTTATGGGGGACGCTGCCGACAGCCCTGTTGTCGTCGGCAAGGTCCAGCCCTCGGGGATGCTTCTCGTCGGATATCGGTTTTGATGCCCACACATAATGCAATGCAGGCCGCGGTAAGCTCCAGCCGGATCGATCTGAACGCCGAGTTCAAATCGCCGAGGCAAGGCCCGCACATCCTCATTGTCGAAGACGATATCGAGATCGCGCGCATGCTGGGCGAGACGCTCGCGGAAAACGGCATGATCGTGGAAGTCGCCAGCAATGGCGTGCGGATGAACGCCGCGCTTCGCAACCAGAAATTCGATCTGATCGTGCTCGATATCATGCTGCCTGGCGAGAACGGCCTCAGCATCTGCCGCCGGCTTCGCACGCAAACGAACGTTCCGATCCTGATGCTGACCGCCCTTGGCGAGGAAATCGATCGTATCTTCGGGCTGGAGATCGGCGCCGACGACTACGTGACCAAACCGTTCAGCGCGCGCGAACTGACGGCAAGAATAAGGGCGTTGCTGCGCCGCACGGCCTACGCTCCCGACGAACGCGACCGCACGAAGGTGCTTCGGTTCAACGGCTGGCGCCTCGATCCCGTTCGCCGGCAATTGCATGATCCCAGCAATGCGCGGGTTGCGACCACGACGCATGAATTCGATCTGCTGCTGGCGTTCTGCCGCAATGCAGGCCGGGTTCTGTCGCGCGAGGAGCTTCTGAGCGTCACCCATGCCGGGCTTGCCGGCCCGATCGAGCGAAGCGTCGACGTCCATGTCAGCCGGATCCGCCAGAAGATCGAAAAGGATGCGCGCGATCCGGTTCTTCTCAAGACTGTGCGGCTGGGTGGTTACATCTTCACTGCCACGGTGGAGGAAGCGTGAGGGATCTGGTCCGCCGCTTCCTGCCGCAGTCGGTGCGCGGGCAGTTCGCGGCGATCATTTTCATGGCCGTGATCGTGATCATGTCCGCCGGATCGGCCTTCGAAGGTTTGATCGAGAATGTCGACCTCCCCGTCGTGGAAGATAGCGCCAGGCGGGCTGCAACTGTCGCTGCCTTGTTGCGCCAAACACCAACTGAGGCCCGCGGCGCTGTTCTGGCCGCGGCAACGCGCGCCGGCTTTGATTTCAAGATCCTGCCCAGGCAACAGATCAGCAATATTCCGGATTCCTATCTGCAATGGCGAAGCATCACATGGCTTCTCCAGATCGAGAGCAGCTCGATCGCTGGACGCTGGATAAGGATCGGCGGCCAATACGCGTTTGTTATCGATCTGGACCAGCAGAGCGTCCTGGCGCATTTCGGCATGCCCGATTCCTGGCTGACATCAGGCTTCGTCCGCGTCTCGTTCTACAGGTTCATGGCTTTCATCGCCTTGCCCGTGCTGATCTGGCTGTTTGCGGTCTGGGCCGTGACGGAGCCGTTGAAGCGCATCTCGGCGGCAGTGGGAGAGGCCGAGATCGAGAATGGCAACGAGCTTTTCGCCGAACGCGGCTCCATCGAAATGATCGGCCTGGCACGCGCGCTGAACAGGATGAGAACGCGTATCCGCACCATGATCGAGAACCGCACGCGCATGCTGCGCAGCGTCAGCCATGATCTGCGCACACCCTTGACGCGGCTTCGGCTTCGCGCCGAGCGCATGGATGACGGCCCCGTTCGAACCGCCATATTGTCCGATATCAGGCACATCGAAGATCTGATCGACGAGACTCTGACCTATCTGCGCAACGACGTCTCGACGGAAAAGCTGCAGCGGGCCGATATAGCCAGCGTGCTGCAAACTGTCTGCGCCGAATTCTCCGATGTCGGGTTTTCGGTTTCCTATTCAGGGCCGGACAGGCTTCCGGGCTGGTGCAAGCCCAACGCGCTGGCGCGCGCCATCACCAATCTGTGCGACAACGGGGTCAAATTCGCCGGCAACGTCACCGTCGCATTGACACAGACCGACACGGCGGCGCGCATCGCGGTGGGCGACGACGGACCAGGCATTTCGATGACGGCACGCTCCCGCGTTTTCGAACCCTTCTTCAAGGAGGATATGTCACGCGGCGTTGCCTCGAAGCACGGTTTCGGCCTGGGCCTCTCGATCGTGGCTGACATCATCCAGGGCCATGGCGGCAAAATCGAGTTGCACGACAACCAGCCAACCGGCCTCGTCGTGACCGTCGATCTGCCGAATGGACCCGAGGTCCAGCCGCAATAGAGCGGCCGGCGCTATACTCAGGGTCTGATGATCGCCGGAGGTTACTTCAAGGCGTCCGAAGGCTTGCTTCAGGAATTTTGGTGCGGTCGAGAAGACTCGAACTTCCACGGGTTGCCCCACAGCGACCTCAACGCTGCGCGTCTACCAATTCCGCCACGACCGCACGTGGTAGGAGCCGGAACCGACCGGCTCGCGGCGTGTAGCAAATCGTTTCCGGCGAAACAAGTGCGCCGCACGCAATAATATCCAGCGATTGGCACAATGGTCCACAGGATTGGAAAACACCGCCTGAACTGGACGTTTGCGCGCGATATCGCCATATGGTGTGCACAAGCGAAAAAACGAAAACCCATGACTGAACGCAGCCAGATCGCCACGTCGTTCCTGCCGCTCCCCGGTTCGGCACCGGTCGAGTGGCGCATTGAGCCTGGCCTCACGGCCTATCCCGATGCGCTGGCCTTCATGGAAGCCCGCGCCGAGGCGATCCGCAGCGGAGCCGCCGGCGAAATGGTCTGGCTGGTCGAACATCCCCCGCTCTACACCGCCGGCACCAGCGCCCGCATCGAGGACCTGATCGATCCTGATCGCTTTCCGGTCTTTTCGGCCGGGCGCGGCGGCGAATACACCTATCATGGACCCGGCCAGCGGGTCGCCTATGTCATGCTCGACCTGAAGCGGCGGCGCGAGGATGTGCGCGCCTTCGTCGCCGCGCTCGAACAGTGGATCATCGGCACGCTCGCCACCTTCAACGTGCGCGGCGAACGGCGCGAGGACCGGGTTGGCGTCTGGGTGGTGCGGCCCGATCGCCCTGCCCTGCCGGACGGCTCGCCGGCCGAAGACAAGATCGCGGCAATCGGCATAAGGCTGCGGCGCTGGGTGAGCTTTCACGGCATCGCCATCAATGTCGAGCCGGAGCTCGAGCATTTCGGCGGCATCGTGCCCTGCGGTGTGCAGGACCACGGCGTCACCAGCCTCGTCGACCTCGGCCTGCCCGTAACAATGGCCGACCTTGATCTGGCGCTGAAATCAGCCTTTGAGGATGTGTTCGGTGCAGCGACCGCCTTGCCTATCCAAGCGACACGCAAGGCCGGCTGAACCTTTCGGGCTCAACACGAGCTCAAAGCAATTGCGCCGACGCCCACAACACACCGCAGCCATGAATGGTGAACACCGCCAGCAGCGCGCCGGCGATGGCGAAGCGGTCAATGGTGCGGATTGGCTCCAACTCGTAGCGCGGCTTCACGCCGCTGCCGACAGTGAGCAGGCTGAGGATCGAAAAGACCGCTCCCGCCACGATTAGAAAGCCGGAGGAGAAGCCTGCCTGTCGGCCGAGTGCCAGGAAGACGGAAAGCAGGAAGAACGAGGCCAGCGCCAGCACGACCGGCCCCGGGCAGATCTGGCGCAGAACCTGGCCGCCATCGAACTTCCACACCGGCACCAGATTGGCGATGTTGAACAGGGCCGCACAGCCTGCCAGCGCCGCCAGCAGCGCGGCTGCGGCCTTGTGCCCCTCGTTGCCGGCAAACGTGCTGGCAGCAATGACAATCGGCACCAGGAAGGCGGAAAAACCCGCCCCCATCAGCGCCACGAAGGCCACTTCGAAACGGCTGTTATAGGGCCGGCCGCCAATGGCGATGCCGCCGAGCAGCGGAATGAAGATCATCCGCGCCCTGCGATGGCCCATCAGCCGGAACGCCGCCATATGGCCGAGCTCGTGCAGGGCCACGACCGAGGTGAGGATCGCGGCCAGCGCCAAGCCGCCGAGATGGAGACCGAAGAACGGCCACAGGATCAATGCCGACAGCACGGCAAAGCCGACCTGGCTCAGCGGATGCTCGAACCAGCCGCCCTTGCGGTACTGTCCGGTTACCGCCCAGCGCTGCAGCTTGGACAGCTCGCGGCGCATGGCGAAGTACCGAAACACCAGAAAGGCAACGCCGCGGTAACGATCCGTCTGGCTGAGCGTCACCCGCGTGCCGCTGCCTTCGGAGACGAGCTCGGCGGTTTCGCGATAGTCTTTCCAGAACGAGCCATCGAGCGCGGTATCCTCGAGGACGCGCATGGCGAAGCGGCTGCCCTCGACGACGTCTTCAAACCGCGCCCTGCGTTCGATCGGCTTGCCGTCGCGGCCTTCCCACGACAGCATGATGCGGGACACGCCCTCCCCGTCCAGCGGCTGGGCCGACAGGATCTCGCCGGACCAGCCGGCATCGCTGCCAAGCGGCCACAGCGCCTGCCAGAGGCGCTGGCGGTCCATCGCAATCGCGCGGCTCATCCTGACCGTGCGCAAACCAAGCGGCACGGTCATCAAGAGAAAGATCAGCCCGAGATTGCTGGCCACCAGAATGGCCGTGACGATGGGCGACACCTGGACATTGCTCCTGCCTTAGAGGAGCTACCCTAGCGTCGCGGCGGCAAGAAAGGTTTAACGGCGGAGCGGTTTTCGCCCGCCGGAAACCAAGGCGGCGAGAGCCGCCAAATCACATGGCGCCGATCCAGATCGCCATGGAAATGAGGAATGTGCTCATGCAAACCAGCGAGATGACATCCTGAACCAGATCGGTCATAACTCTCTCCTGTTGTTGATATGTTCGCAATTTGTTCTAATTTTGTTTCAATGTCAACGCCCGCAGAGATATGGTGATAGGACGGGAATTTGGGACGGTTAGTAAAAGGTTAACCGCTCGCTGGGAGGCGAGTGAAGCTGCTATTGACCTCACGAGGCAGGCCATCCCCGAGCAGCGCCGCGAAGGTTACGATTGCGGGCATCCACAGACTTCCCGGTTGAAGCCTTGCTCGCACCGGTATGAACCGCCATGCGGGCAGCCGAAGATCAATGAATAGACGGTCGCCAGGATGACTACCAAGAAGAGCAATGCCGCAACCCCGAGAATGATCTTTTTCACGGCGGCCTCCGACCAGCGAGTGCCCACACAATATCACGCCTAAGCGGTTCCGCGGGCCGGTTGCACGAGGGTCTGGTGTGGTGGACCTGCTCTCCGCCATCCAACCCCAACGCCCCGCCCGAGAACGGCGCCGACCTTCGGTCGCTTGTTCATCTCCCCCGCGATTTTGGGGGAGGACAATGCATCCTTCTCATGAAAGTACCCTCGTCATTGGCAAATTTCTCGTGATATTTCGCCAATGGCTGAGGGGAGTACCCGTGATGGCGTGGCGGATTTGCGGAGTTTTGGCGATAGGCCTGATCCAGGCCGCGTTCCTTATCAGCACTTCGGACGCAAAGGCCGCCAACGCTGACGTGGAGCGCTGCATTCATTCGAAGACACCGAACGACAGGTTGCGTTATTGCTCGATTGCATTGAGAGGCAGACCTAGCGGAGAGATGACCGATCGCCTTCTTCTTCGAAGGGGCAACGCGCTGATGCAACTCGGAATATTCTCCGAAGCCGTCAAGGATTTCTCGCGCCTCATCGTGGCGCATCCGACCGTGGCTGGCTATGTCGACAATCGCACGGTCGCCCTGCGATCCCTCGGCCTTTTTCAAGAGGCTCTCGCGGACGCCAACCGCGCGGTACACTTGGCGCCGCACAAAGCCTTTGTCTATCACAGCCGAGGGCTTGTTTTTGAAGACCTGAAACAGTTTGCTGCAGCTTTGAGCGATTTCGACCAGGCAATTTCCCTCAACCCCAACAATCCGGGGTTCATCGTTGAGCGTGCGAGAATCAAGGCGGAAGCCGGCCGTACAAGTGAGGCCATCGAGGACCTTTCTCGCGCCATTGCCCAAGACCCCGGCAATCTGCCCGCCCTCAAGCAGCGCGGTATGACGCACCTCGCCCTTGGTGATCCCAACGCCGCGGCAGGCGATCTTCTCGCCTACAGCCGGGCGGTTCCCAACGATCCGGAAGTCGCGACTGCGATTGCCACCATTAAGCCTGCCGCAGGCAGGAAGCCTTCAACGCCTTGATGCGAGCCGCTGCGACCAGCCAGGACGCCATAAGGCCTATGCCATTTGAAGGGGCTGGCGCAGCCAATTGCCGCTGCCCCATATGAGCGACAGGCTACTGCCAGCCAAGGCACAATATTTCCTCCGCCCCATGGCGCCGGCTTCGATCACCCGCGCAAGGCAGCACAAGACCTGTCAGGCCATCTTTGCCATTATCTTGGCCATATCTGCCGTGTCGAACGCCCTCAGTGTCTGAGTTCTGATGTTGCCCAGCGATGCGATCGACAGGGCTAGTGCCGTCGCAGCAATGTCGTCGTCCGCTTCGGCAATCGCTACGACATCATGCTGGCCAAGCGTCCACAACAGGGTGTGAACCTTGACACCGCTCTTGCCGGCCATCGCCTTGAAGGCCTCAGCACGCTTCTGCGTATCCTTTATGGTCTTGATACCTTGATCTGTGAAATTCGACAGCAGTACGTAGTAAGCCATTCGTTCCTCCCACAGTAGGGAGCGGGCGGGCACTCACGGCGCGTCCGCCGTCTCCCGGAGCCTACGATAACACGAGACGGGTGTGCGAACCACAGGCGGCCAGACGCGCCATAGCGCAGCCTACAAAGGGACAACCTTGCCGTCGGCGAGCGTAACGCGCCGGTCCATGCGCGATGCCAGCTCGTGGTTGTGGGTGGCGATCAGCGCCGCGAGGCCCGATTGCTTGACCAGCGCGCCCAGCGCCTCGAAGACATAGGAGGCGGTGACCGGGTCGAGATTGCCGGTCGGCTCGTCGGCCAGCAACACCAGCGGGGCGTTGGCGACGGCGCGGGCAATGGCGACGCGCTGTTGCTCGCCGCCGGAGAGTTCGGACGGCCGGTGCGAGGCGCGCTTGCCGATCTGCATGTAGTCGAGCAGTTGCGCGGCGCGCTCGGCCGCTTCCTTGCGCGGCAGGCCCTTGATCAGCTGCGGCATCATGATGTTTTCCAGCGCGGAAAACTCCGGCAGCAGGTGATGGAACTGGTAGACGAAGCCGACATCGTTGCGGCGGATCGACGTGCGCTCGTCGTCGGACAGCCGCCCGCAGGCCCGGCCGGACAGGATCACGTCGCCGGCGTCGGGGCGTTCCAGCAGGCCAGCCGTGTGCAGCAGCGTCGACTTGCCGGTGCCGGACGGCGCCACCAGCGCCACCATCTCGCCGCGCTTCAACGAAAAATCGGCGCCGTTCAGGATGGTGAGCTTGCGCGGCCCCTGGACATAGTGCCGCTCGACGCTCTTCAGTTCGATAATGACCTCGGCCACTATTCGTACCTCAAGGCTTCGACCGGATCGAGGCGGGCTGCCCGCCATGCCGGAAACACCGTCGCCAGGAAGGACAGGCCGAGCGCCATGATGATGACATAGGTCGTCTCGCGCGGATCCATCTTGGCCGGCAGTTGGCTGAGGAAATAGAGCTCCGGGTTGAACAGCACCTTGCCGGTCATCCAGGAGAAGAACTGGCGGATCGATTCGATGTTGGTGCAGATGACCACGCCGAGCAGCACGCCGGCGAGCGTACCCGTCACCCCGATCGCCGCCCCTGTCATCAGGAAGATGCGCAGGATCGCCCCGCGCGAGGCGCCCATGGTGCGCAGGATGGCAATGTCGTGCCCCTTGTCCTTCACCAGCATGATCAGTCCGGAAATGATGTTGAGCGCCGCCACCAGCACGATCAGCGTCAGGATCATGAACATGACGTTGCGTTCGACCTGCAGGGCGGAAAAGAAGGTCTCGTTGCGCTGGCGCCAGTCGACCATGTCGATGGGCCGTTGCGCCGCCTCCTCCACCTTCGGTTTCAGCGCGTCGACATTGTCGGGATTGTCGACATAGATCTCGATCGTCTGCGCGCGGCCATCCATGTTGAAATAGAGCTGCGCTTCGGAGAACGGCATGTAGACGATGGAAGTGTCATATTCCGACATGCCGACTTCGAAGATCGCCGAAATCTTGTAGCCCTTCATACGCGGCGTCGTGCCAATCGGCGTGACGTCGCCATCAGGAGAGATCAGCGTAATGGTGTCGCCGAGCGTCAGGCCGAGATTCTCGGCCATGCGCTTGCCGATGGCGACGCCCTCACCCGAGTCGAAACCGGCGAGCGAACCCTGCTTGATGTTGTTGGCGACGATGGCGATCTTGCCGAGGTCTTCGCCGCGTATCCCGCGCACGAGCGCGCCCGTGCCGCCGCCGACATTGCCTTGCGCCAGCACCTGGCCGTCGATCAGCGGGATGGCGTATTTGACGCCGGGCACGCCATTGATGCGGCCGGCGACCTGGGCGTAGTCCTCAAGCGGCGAATCGAGCGGCTGAACGATCAGATGGCCGTTGACGCCGAGGATGCGCGTCAACAGCTCGGCGCGGAACCCGTTCATCACGGCCATGACGACGATCAGCGTCGCCACCCCTAACATGATGCCGAGGAAGGAGATCGAGGCGATGACTGAGATCACCGTCTCCTTGCGCCGCGAACGCAGATAGCGCCAGGCAACTGTGCGCTCGAAGAAGGAGAACGGGCCGGCGCCCGCCGATCTTGTCGCCGCCGCCTCGCTCATGCGGCGACACCGAAGCGTTTTTTCGCATCGGCGATCGGCAGCGTCACGCGCTCGCCGGTCTTGCGATTCTTGATCTCGACCTCGCCGGCAGCCACGCCGCGCGGCCCGACGATCACTTGCCAAGGCAGCCCGATCAGGTCGGCGGTGGCGAACTTGCCGCCCGGCCGCTGGTCGGTGTCGTCGTAAAGCACATCCTTGCCGGCGGCGGTGAACGCGGCATTAAGCTCATCGCTGACGCGGTCGCAGTCGGCGTCGCCCACTTTCATGTTGATCAGGCCGATGTCGAACGGCGCCACGGCGTCCGGCCAGATGATGCCGTTCTCGTCGTGGCTGGCTTCGATGATCGCGGCGACCAGCCGCGACGGGCCGATGCCGTAGGAACCGCCGGAGGCGAAATGATCCTTGCCGTCAGGTCCGGTCACCTTGGCACCCATCGGCTTGGAGTACTTCTCGCCGAAATGGAAGATGTGGCCAACCTCGATGCCGCGTGCCGAAACCTTGTCGCTCTCGGGGACCTTTTCCCAGGCCGCCTCGTCATGCATCTCGTCGGTGGCGGCGTATGGCGTCGTCCACGTCTTGACGATATCGGATATCTCGCCGTCATTGGCGAAGTCGGTATTGGCGTCGGGCACGGCAAGCGAAAGATAGTCGCGATGGCAGAAAACCTGGCTCTCGCCGGTATCGGCCAGGATGATGAATTCGTGGCTGAGGTCACCGCCGATCGGCCCGGTGTCGGCGCGCATCGGAATCGCCTGCAGGCCCATGCGCGTGAACGTCCTGAGGTAGGAGACGAACATCCTGTTGTAGGCAGCCCTCGCGCCCTCGAAATCGAGGTCGAAGGAATAGGCGTCCTTCATCAGGAACTCGCGCGAACGCATGACGCCGAAGCGCGGCCGCACCTCATCGCGGAACTTCCACTGGATGTGGTAGAGGTTCAGCGGCAAATCCTTGTAGGACTTCACATAGGCGCGGAAAATCTCGGTGACCATTTCCTCGTTGGTCGGACCGTAGAGCATGTCGCGATCCTGGCGATCCTTGATGCGCAGCATCTCCTTGCCATAGTCGTTGTAGCGGCCGCTTTCGCGCCACAGATCGGCCGACTGGATGGTCGGCATCAGGATTTCCAGCGCACCGGCGCGGTTCTGCTCCTCGCGGATGATCTGGCAGACCTTGTCCAGCACCCGCTTGCCAAGTGGCAGCCAGGAGAAGCTGCCCTGCCCCTGCTGGCGGATCATGCCGGCACGCAGCATCAGCCGGTGCGAGACGATCTCGGCCTCACGCGGATTTTCTTTGAGGATGGGCAGGAAATAGCGCGACAAACGCATGGACTGGTCCGTGAATGAGAACGGCCACGCCAGAATCGGCGCGACGCAGGCTTGCTTGACCCGGCTTCATAGCCATTTCATGGCGGAATGGAAACCCGGACATGGCGGCACATCAGCGCGTTACGGCCCGGAATCCTTCGGTTTCCAGGATCAGCCGCGCCGGCGATTGAGCATAGCGAACGTCTTCGGACTTGGCCGCCAATTCTTTGCGCGCGTCAATTCAGGACATGCCGCAAAGGCTCTGTGGTCGTTTCGAAAGCAAAGCATGCCATACTATTGTGCAGTGCAGCACGAGAATGCCTGTTTCGAGGCAAAATTCTTCGTGACATTTTCATTCGGCTTAGGCTAGTGTGCCGCGATAACCGAGAGGGCGGAGAAAAATCTGCTCTCCTACGCGGTCAAAGTCTTGGGAGGATGCGATCTAGGCGCGGTTATTCGCTGCCGCCGGAAACCGGAAACAGATCGGACGCGTTTAATTGCAAGGCCTCGTGCCTTGCATTTTTTTTGTGCAATCATCTGGTTAGCGCGGCGAGTTGCCACGATGCATGACCTTGCGTCAACAGGCGTACGGTCGCCGGATGTGACGGCAATCCGATCCCCTTCCGCGGCGCTCCGATGCGGCAAGAGCGCCCTCGCCGAGCGATCTACTTTGCCGGGGTCTGGCCGAAATCCGGCACGATGTGGGGGATGTCGTTGAGGCTGTATCCCAGCCCGTGCGTCAGGCCATAGAAAATGCCCATCAGAATCGCCGTGGCGATGGTCGTGCGGATCACTGCGCGCAGCATATGCGGTCCGCGCGGCGCGCTTGGAACCGTGCCCAGCGTCACGTCATGATCGTCATCCTGTGTGCGGACGCTGAACGGCAGCACGGCAAACAGCACCACCCACCAGGTCGCGAAAAACAGGGCGGTGAACGAAACCCAGCTCATGATTGCTCCAGTTCGATCAGCGTGCCGAAGAAATCCTTCGGATGCAGGAACAGCACCGGCTTGCCATGCGCGCCGATCTTGGGATTGCCGTCGCCCAGCACGCGGGCACCGGCGGCCTTGAGCTGATCGCGCGCGGCCAGGATGTCGTCGACCTCGTAGCAGAGATGATGCATGCCGCCGGACGGGCTCTTCGCCAGGAAAGCGGCGATCGGCGAGCCCTCGCCCAACGGTTCCAGCAATTCGATCTTGGTGTTGCCGACATTGACGAACACCACGGTGACACCATGCTCCGGCAAAGCCTGCGGCTCCGTCACTTCGGCGCCAAGCGTGTTGCGGTAAGCAGCAACGGCGGCGGCCAGATCCGGCACCGCAAGCGCGACATGGTTCAGCCGTCCGAGCATGTCCGACCTATCTCTCCTCTGTCCAATGGCTCGCGTCATACGTCAAATCGGCTGAGATCAACAGCCATCCACGAGGCGCGCACTGTCGCACTTTGGTGACATCCTCCCGAATCACGATCGAGGCTGGTCCGACCGGCAACCGCAAAGTACAAACGGCAATGTCTTGCATCCGCCCCACCCGCGCCCGCGTTTTCACCTTCGATCTCGGTTCATTCAAGATTGCTGCCTTGCTTGACGCCGTCGATATCAGAGACAATCTTGCATCGGCCTTCGCGACCGGACAGTTGCCAGCCGCCGTGCTCGAACTCGCGGTTTCGAACTTCATCGACCAGGATCGATACGAGCATTGTTTCATCCCGACGCTGATCGACACCGGAGCCCAAAAGGTCCTGTTCGACACCGGATGCGGAGATGCAGACAGTTCACTGCTGGACTGTTTGCGGGACCTTGGGCTTGGGCCTGATGATATCGATGTGGTGGTCATCACGCACGGCCACCCGGACCATATCGGCGGGCTCGTCAGGAATGGCGAACCCGTTTTCTCCCGGGCACGCTATGTATTCGGCGCGGCTGAATTCGCTTTCTGGACCGAGGGAACCGCGGTCCGCGAGGCCAGATTGGCCAACCGCGATCTGTTCAGGCAGATCTGTACCGGGCTGGCCGGCCGGGCAACTTTCGTGGCGCCCGGAAACGAGGTTCTGCCGGGCATCACCGCCATCGACGCGTCAGGCCATTCCCCTGGTCTCCTGGCGTTTCTCGTCGAAAGCGACGGCCAGAAATTGCTGATCTGGTCGGACGCCTTCCTGCACTATGTCGTGTCCATCCAGCAGCCGGAATGGCATGCCGATTTCGATGACGACAAGGAACAGGCGGTCGAGACCCGCAAGCGCCTGCTGAAGATGGCCGCCGAACAGCGCCTGCTGGTGGCCGGCCACCACATGCCATTTCCGGGCCTGGGCCACATCGAGTCGGAGAACGGTTCTTTTCGCTGGCTTCCGGTCAGCTATCAGCTGAACGTCTAGCTCTCGCCCTCACCTGGTGACGAACACCGTCACCAGCGGCTTCTTGCCCCAGGCTTCATTGGCGGCGCCGCGCACCGCGCGACGCACTGCTTCCTGCACGAGGTCGAGGTCCTTTCGCCGCTGGCGGGGAATCGAGTCCACCGCACCGACGGCCGCGTCGATCATCAGGTCCTCAAGAGTCTCGCCGCTGGCATCCGCCTCGGCGACGCCGATGGCGACCAGGTCGGGGTCGCCGGCGAGCTCGTATTTGTCGTCGAGCACGACATTGACCGCGACATGGCCGGCAAAGGACAGTTTGCGCCGGTCGCGAATGCCCATCGCCTGGTCGGTGCCGATCAGGTTGCCGTCCTTGTAGATGCGGCCGAACGGCACCTGGTCGATGATGGTGGCGGGGCCGGGAGCAAGTCGCAGCATATCGCCGTCGCGCACCTGCGCCACTTGGCCGATGCCGGAGGTCGACATCAGCGAGCCCTGTGCCACCAGATGCGCCGCCTCGCCATGCACGGGAACACCGATCTGCGGCCGCACCCATTCATACATCTTGCGCAACTCGCTGCGCCGGGGATGGCCGGAGACATGCACCAGCGCGTCGCCATCCTCGATGATCTTGATGCCGAGATCAATCAAGCGGTTCTTGATCTCGAGGATCGCCTTCTCATTGCCGGGAATGGTGCGCGAGGAAAACACCACCGTGTCACCCGCCGTCAGCGACACCGACTTCATCTCTTCGCGCGACAGCTTCGCCAGCGCCGCCAGCGGCTCGCCTTGGCTGCCGGTGCAGATGATGACCAGGTTCTCGCGCGGGATGAAGCCGAAATCCTCCTCGGCGATGAATTCCGGCAGGCCGTCCATATAGCCAAGCTCGTCGGCGACATCGATGACCCGCTTCAGCGAGCGGCCAAGCACCAGGCATTGACGGCCGGCATCGCGCGCCGCCTTGGCGATGGAGACGATACGCCCGACATTGGAGGAGAAGGTGGTGACGGCGACGCGGCCCTTGGCGGCCTGGATGACGCCCTTGAGGCCCTCGCCGACGGCAACTTCCGAAGGCGATTCGCCTTCGCGCAAGGCATTGGTCGAATCGCAGATCAGCGCCAGCACGCCCTTGTCGCCATAGGCCCGGAAACGCGCCTCGTCTGTCTTGGGTCCGATCGTCGGCTCAGGATCGATCTTCCAGTCGCCAGTGTGGATGACGGTGCCGGCCGGCGAGGTGATCGCCAGCGACATCGGCTCAGGAATAGAGTGCGCCACTGGAATGGCTTCGATCTCGAAGGGGCCGACGGTGAATTTCTCGCCCGCCCGGTAGATCGTCAGCGGGATTTTCGGTGCGCCCTGCTCGCCTTGCCGCTTGGCTTCCAGCAGCCCGGCGCTGAACGGCGTCATCCACACAGGCGCCTTCAGCTTCGGCCAGGTGTCGAGCAGCGCGCCGTAATGGTCTTCATGCGCGTGGGTGATGATGATGCCGCGCAGATTGGCGAGATTCTCCTCGATGAAGCGCGTATCGGGCAGGATCAGGTCTACGCCCGGATGCGCCGCGTCGGGAAAGGTGACACCGACATCGATGACGATCCATTCGCGCGCGCTCGGCGGGCCGTAGCCGTAGAGGGCGAAGTTCATGCCGATCTCGCCGACGCCGCCGAGCGGCACGAAGACGAGTTCGGCGTTTTCCGCTTTCGCCATGATTTTTCCCTTCCTGGCCATCAGGCCAAGCCCATTATACCCGTGCGGACGCCACAGCGCCGAAATGCACATCGCCGGCGGCGATCGTCAGGACAGTCCCCTCATCGTCGCGGATCACGAAACGGCAGTCCTCGTCAATGGTCTCGAACACGCCACGCACCACATTACCGTCAATTCTGACGGCAACCTCGCCGCCAAGCCCCGCCGCGCGCGCCAGCCAGCGCCGCCTGACCGCGGCAAGACCGCGCCCTTCATCCCACAGGCGGGCATTCTCGCTCCAGGCATCCGACAGCGCCAGGAACAGCGTTTCGGCATCGCATGTCGCGCCCAGAGTTCGCAGCGATGTCGCGGGATAAGGCAAATCCGTTGGATGCGCCACCACATTGACGCCGATGCCGACCGCGACCGCGAAGCGACCGCCATCCAGTATCGCCGACTCCAGCAGGATGCCGGCGAGCTTGGCGCCGGAAGCAAGCACGTCGTTCGGCCATTTCAGCTCGAAACGGTTTTGTCCCTGGCTTGCGCCATCCAGTCCGATGGCGATCCTGCCCTTTGGCACAACCGCGTCGAGCGCATCGGCAAGCGACAGGCCGGCGACAAAACCCAGCGTCGCGGCCAGGCGAAGCTCACCGCCGGTGACGACGAGCAAGGTCGCCGCCAGATTGCCTTCGGGCGACACCCAGGCGCGGCCGCGCCGGCCACGCCCGCTTTCCTGTTTTTTGGAAACGACCCATAGCCTGCCCGGGTCGCCTGCCCTTGCGTGGTCCAGCGCCACCGTGTTGGTGGAACCGATACTGTCATGGGCCTCAAGCCGGAACCCTTCCGACGCCGAGGTTGGAGCCAGCCGAAATGCCATCCCGTCAGAAAAATGTCTTGGCGGCGGCTTCGGCATAGGTACCGATCGGCCCGCCGATCAGCACATAGAACAGCACGAAGGCGCCGGAGACGCCGAGCACGAGGCGCAGTTCACTGGCCATCGGTACGAAGCCGCCGACCGGTTCATCAAACCACATGATCTTGATGATGCGCAGATAGTAATAGGCACCCACCACCGAGGCCAGCACGCCAATGATCGCCAGCGCGTAGAGGTTGGCGTTGATGGCTGCGAGGAAGACATACCACTTCCCCCAGAAGCCGGCGAGCGGCGGGATGCCGGCCAGCGAGAACATCAGGATGGTGAGAATCGTCGCCATGATCGGATTGGTCAAGGCAAGTCCGGCCAGGTCGCTGATCTGTTCGACATTGCCTTCCTTGCGCCGCATGGCGAGGATGAAGGCGAAGGTGCCGAGCGTCATCACCAGATAGATCAGCATGTAGATGGCAACACCACGCACGCCGGCCTGGCTGTTGGCGGCAAGGCCGACCAGCGCGTAGCCCATATGGCCGATCGAGGAATAGGCCATCAGGCGCTTGATGTTGGTCTGGCCGATCGCGGCAAAGGCGCCGAGCGCCATCGAGGCGATCGAGATGAAGACGATGATCTGCTGCCAGTCGGCGGCGATCGGCTTGAACGCGCCCATGGTGACGCGCACGATCAGCGCCATCGCCGCCATCTTCGGTGCCGCTGCAAGGAAAGCCGTCACTGGCGTCGGCGCGCCCTCATAGACGTCGGGCGTCCACATATGGAACGGCACCGCCGAGATCTTGAAGGCAAGACCGGCCAGCACGAAGACCAGGCCGACAACAAGGCCGAGCTGGCGCTCGCCGCTGCCAAGTGCTGAGGCGATTTCCTGGAAGCCGGTGTTGCCGGTGTAGCCATAGACCAGGCTGATGCCATAAAGCAGCATGCCCGACGACAGCGCGCCAAGGACGAAGTATTTCAGGCCGGCTTCAGTCGAACGCAGATTGTCGCGGTTGATCGCCGCCAGCACGTAGATTGCCAGCGACTGCAGTTCGAGCCCGAGATAGAGCCCGATCATGCCGTTGGCCGAGATCATCAGCATCATGCCCAGCGTGCACAGCAGGATCAGCACCGGATATTCGAACTTGTCGAAATGCTCCGCCTTGGCAAAGCGCATCGACATGACCAGCGTCACCGCCGAGCCGACCAGCGCCAGCACCTTCATGAAGCGGGAGAACGGATCCTGGATAAAGGCATTGCCATAGGCGCTGCCCAGCCCGGTGGAAAAGATCAGCCAGGCGCCGGCGACCACCAGCACGGCCACGGCAAGGCCGGTCACGGTGTTGGCGGTGTTGGCGCGCGAATAGGCGCCAACCATCAGCAGCGCGAGCGCGCCGATGGCAAGGATCAGCTCGGGCGTCGAGAGCGACAGGCTGGAGAGAAGGTCCGGCGTCATGGTTCGCAAAACCTCTGGTCAGTTCGCCGCCGCGGTCTGCGCGGCGCCGATGGATGCGGTGACATTGGTGACGAGCGACTTGACCGATTGGGCCGTCGCATCGAAGACGGGAGCGGGATAGACGCCGAAGAAGATGACCAGCACGACCAGCGGGTAGATGATCGCCTTCTCGCGCGCCGACAGGTCGAGCAGCCCCTTCAGGCTGTCCTTGGTCAGCGCGCCGAAGATCACCCGGCGGTAGAGCCAGAGCGCGTAGGCCGCCGACAGGATGACGCCGGTGGCGGCGAAGAATGCCACCCAGGTGTTGACCCGGAACACGCCGAGCATGGTCAGGAACTCGCCGACGAAGCCTGACGTGCCCGGCAGGCCGACATTGGCCATGGTGAAGACCATGAACACGGTGGCGTATTTCGGCATGTTGTTGACCAGGCCGCCATAGGCCGCGATCTCACGCGTATGCATGCGGTCGTAGATGACGCCGACGCACAGGAACAGCGCGCCGGAGACGAGGCCGTGGCTGAGCATCTGGAAGATCGCGCCCTGCACGCCTTCCTGGTTCATGGCGAAGATGCCCATGGTGACGAAGCCCATATGGGCGACAGACGAATAGGCGATCAGCTTCTTCATATCCTCCTGCATCAGCGCCACCAGCGAGGTGTAGATGATGGCGACGACCGACAGCGTGAACACCAGCGGCGCGAACATTTCGGACGCCAACGGGAACATCGGCAGCGAGAAGCGCAGGAAGCCGTACCCGCCCATCTTCAGGAGGATGGCAGCCAGGATCACGGAGCCGGCTGTCGGCGCCTCGACGTGGGCGTCCGGCAGCCAGGTATGGACCGGCCACATCGGCATCTTCACCGCGAAGGAGGCGAAGAAAGCGAGCCATAGCCATGTCTGCATGTTGGCCGGGAAGCTGTGCGTCAACAGCGTCGGGATGTCGGTCGTGCCGGACTGATAGAACATCGCCATGATGGCAAGCAGCATCAGCACCGAACCGGCAAGCGTATAGAGGAAGAACTTGAACGAGGCATAGACGCGCCGCTTGCCGCCCCAGACGCCGATGATGATGAACATCGGGATCAGGCCGGCTTCGAAGAAAACGTAGAACAGCACGATGTCCAGTGCGCAGAACACGCCGATCATCAGCGTCTCGAGCAGCAGGAAGGCGATCATGTAGGCCTTGACGCGCTTCTCGATCGCTTCCCACGACGCCAGGATGCAGAGCGGCATCAGGAAGGTCGTCAGGATGACGAACAACATGGAAATGCCGTCGACACCCATATGGTAGGAAATGCCGGAGTCGAGCCAGGCGTATTTCTCGACGAACTGGAAGCCGGCCTGCGAATTGTCGAAGCCGGTCCAGATAAACAGCGAGATGATGAAGGTGAACGTCGTCGTCAACAACGCGATGGCGCGGATGTTGCGGCGCGCGTTTTCGCTGTCATCCCTGATGAACAGGATCAGCAGCACACCCACCAGCGGCAGGAAGGTGACCAGCGAGAGAAGATTGGACCAGGCGGTCATCAGAGCATCATCCAGGTGACGAGTGCGGCAACGCCGATCAGCATGGCGAAGGCATAGTGATAGAGGTAGCCGGTCTGCAGCTTGACCACGCGGTTGGTAACATCGACGACGCGCGCCGAAATGCCGTCCGGCCCGAGCCCGTCGATAATGGTGCCGTCACCGGTCTTCCACAGGAAATGGCCGAGGCGCTTGGCCGGGCCAACGAACAGGAAGTCGTAAAGCTCGTCGAAATACCACTTGTTGAGCAGGAAGGCGTAGAGCCCGCGATTCTGCTTCGCAAGGGTCACCGGCATTTCCGGCGAGCGGATGTAGAACTTCCAGGCCAGCGCGAAGCCGATCAGCATGGCGATGAACGGCGACAGCTCGACCCACAGCGGCAGTTCTTCGATGTCGTGCAGGATGTGGTTGTCCGGCAGTGTGAACAGCGACGCCTTCCAGAACTCGGCATAGCCTTCGCCGATAAACGAATTGTGGAAGATGATGCCGGCAAACAGCGCCCCGGCGGCCAGGATGAACAGCGGCACCAGCATCACCGGCGGCGATTCATGCACATGATGCATCACCTCATGGCTCGCCCGCGGCTCGCCGTGGAAGGTCATGAAGATCAGCCGCCAGGAATAGAAGGAGGTGAAGCAGGCGGCGATGACCAGCAGGATGAAGGCAAAGCCGGCGACCGAGTTATGTCCGGCAAAGGCGCTTTCGATGATCGCGTCCTTGGAGAAGAAGCCGGCGGTGCCGATGACGGTCACCGGAATGCCGACGCCTGTCAGCGCCAGCGTGCCGATCACCATCATCCAGTAGGTGGTCGGGATAAGCTTCCGTAGGCCACCCATCTTGCGCATGTCCTGCTCATCGGAGACGGCATGGATGACCGAGCCCGAGCCGAGGAACAGCAGCGCCTTGAAGAAGGCGTGCGTGAACAGATGGAAGATCGCCGCGCCATAGGCGCCGACGCCGAGCGCCACGAACATGTAGCCGAGCTGCGAGCAGGTCGAATAGGCGATGACGCGTTTGATGTCGTTTTGCACGAGACCGACGGTCGCCGCGAAGAAGGCGGTGAAGGCACCGATGAAGGTGACAACTGTCAGCGCCGAATGCGACAATTCGAACAGCGGCGACAGCCGTGCCAGCATGAACACGCCCGCCGTCACCATGGTGGCGGCATGGATGAGCGCCGAGACCGGCGTCGGGCCTTCCATGGCGTCCGGCAGCCAGGTGTGCAGCGGCACCTGCGCCGACTTGCCCATGGCACCCATGAACAGCAACAGGCACACGACGGTCATCGCCGTCTGCTTGTCCAGCGCATGGCCAAGGAAGGTCAGCACGGCCGCCCCTTGCGGCGCGCCTTCGGCCGGAATGAACGTCGCCGCGTTGGCGAAGATGGTGCCGAGATTGACCGAGCCGAACAGCACGAACACGCCGAAAATGCCCAGCGCGAAACCGAAATCACCGACACGGTTGACGACGAAGGCCTTGATCGCCGCGGCATTGGCCGACGGCTTCTTGTACCAGAAGCCGATCAGCAGGTAGGACGCCAGACCCACGCCTTCCCAGCCGAAGAACATCTGCACCAGATTGTCGGCGGTCACCAGCATCAGCATGGCGAAGGTGAACAGCGACAGATAGGCGAAGAAGCGCGGCCGGTTCGGATCGTGGTGCATGTAGCCGATCGAATAGATGTGGACCAGCGCCGAGACGGTGTTGACCACCACCAGCATCACCACCGTCAGCGTATCGATCCGCAATGCCCAGGAGACGTCCAGCCCGCCGGACTGGATCCAGTGCAGCACCGGCACGGTAAACACCTCGCCATGGCCGAAGCCGACGCTGAAGAAAGCAACCCACGACAGCACAGCCGAAAACACCAGGAAGCCGGAGGTGATGTATTCGGACGCCTTGGCGCCGAGCGACGTGCCGAACAGGCCGACGATCAGGAAGCCGAGCAGTGGAAGGAAGACGATGGCCTGATACATGGTGGTTCCGTCAACCCTTCATCTGGTTCACGTCTTCGACCGCGATCGAGCCGCGGTTGCGGAAGAAGACGACGAGAATGGCAAGTCCGATGGCAGCCTCGGCGGCAGCGACCGTCAGCACGAACAGCGCGAACACCTGGCCGACGAGGTCATGCAGCGCCGCCGAAAAGGCGACGAAATTGATGTTGACCGCGAGCAGGATGAGCTCGACCGACATCAGGATGACGATGATGTTCCTGCGGTTCAGGAAGATGCCGAACACGCCGAGCGTGAACAGGATCGCCGATACGGTCAGATAATGCGCGATGCCGACGACCATCTCAGACTCCTTCGCCCGACTTGACCTTGCGGATTTCCATGCCGGTGGCCGGCGTGCGGCCGACCTGGGCTGCGATCGACTGCCGCTTGACCCCTTCCTTGTGGCGCAGCGTCAGCACGATGGCGCCGATCATGGCGACCAGCAGGATGAGGCCCGAAATCTGGAAGTAGTAGAGGTAGTCGGTATAGAGGATGTCGCCGAGTGCGGCCGTGTTCGAGCGCGCGGCGAGATCGGGAATAGGCTTCGAAACCGTCGCGGCCAGCTTCGGTGCGAATGTGTAGCCGCCCAGCACCACGATCAGCTCCGCCGCCAGGATCAGCCCGACCAGCGCGCCGATCGGCGCGTATTGCAGGGCGCCTTCCTTCATCTCGGCGAAATCGACGTCGAGCATCATGACGACGAACAGGAACAGCACCATGACCGCGCCGACATAGACGACGAGCAGGATCATCGCCAGGAACTCGGCGCCGGTCAGCATGAACAGGCCGGCGGCGTTGAAGAAGGTCAGGATCAGGAACAGCACCGAATGCACGGGGTTGCGCGACGAAATGACCATGAACGCCGACGCCACGGCGACAAAGGCGAAGAGGTAGAAGAAGGCCGCCTCTAGTCCACTCAGCATTGGGGTTCCCCCGGGTTCCTGTCCAAACAGGACGTTCGTCCTGTTTGATTTCTGCGACCGCCTCCGGTCGTCAAGTTGCGTGTTCCTATCGCATGTTCCGATCGGGTTGAAAGACCCGATCGAAAGAAACATGCGACACTCTTTTCATCCGGAGGATGATCTGGTCCGAAAAGTCTGCAACTTTTCGGGGTCATCCTCTGGACGAGGCCCCTCGCCCCGTCCATGCGTCAAATATCAGCGGTACGGCGCATCCAGCGAGATGTTGCGCGCCAGTTCGCGCTCCCACCGGTCGCCATTCGCCAGCAGCTTGTCCTTGTCGTAGTAGAGTTCCTCGCGCGTCTCCGTCGCGAACTCGAAATTCGGCCCCTCCACGATGGCGTCGACCGGGCAGGCTTCCTGGCAGAAGCCACAATAGATGCACTTCACCATGTCGATGTCATAACGCACCGTGCGGCGCGTGCCGTCATTGCGGCGCGGGCCGGCCTCGATGGTGATGGCCTGCGCCGGGCAGATTGCTTCGCACAATTTGCAGGCGATGCAGCGTTCCTCGCCATTGGGATAACGGCGCAGTGCATGCTCGCCCCGGAAGCGCGGGCTGGTAGGCCCCTTCTCGTGCGGATAGTTGATCGTCTCCTTCGGCGCGAAGAACTGGCGCATCGACAGGAAGAAGGCGCTGACGAAATCCTGCAGCAGCAGCGATTTGGCGGCTTGGCCGAGAGCGGACATCACGCAAACCCCGTGATCTTGAGGAAGGCTGCGGTGGCGACCACCATGAACAGCGAGATCGGCAGGAACACTTTCCAGCCCAGCCGCATCAGCTGGTCGTAGCGGTAGCGCGGCACGAAGGCCTTCACCATGGAGATGCCGAAGAACACGAAGCACACCTTCAGCACGAACCAGATGACGCCGGGCACCCAGGTGAAGGGCGCGAAGTCGAAGGGCGGCAGCCAGCCGCCGAGGAACAGGATGGTGGCCAGCGCGCACATCAGGACGATGGCGACATATTCGCCGAGGAAGAACAGCAGGAACGGCGTCGACGAATATTCGACCATGTGGCCGGCGACCAGCTCCGATTCGGCTTCCACCAGATCGAAAGGCGGCCGGTTCGTCTCGGCCAGCGCCGAAATGAAGAAGATGATGAACATCGGGAACAGCGCCAGCCAGTTCCAGTCGAGGAACGTGTTGGGCAGGCCAAGCCGCGTACCAAGCCCACCCTGCTGCGACAGCACGATATCGCTGAGGTTGAGCGAACCGGCGGTGAGCAGCACGGTAACGATGACGAAGCCGATCGAGACTTCGTAGGACACCATCTGCGCCGCCGAACGCAGCGCGCCGAGGAACGGATATTTCGAGTTGGACGCCCAGCCGCCCATGATCACGCCATAGACCTCGAGCGAGGAGATGGCGAAGACATAGAGGATGCCGACATTGACGTTGGCGATCGCCCAACCCTGGTTGACCGGAATGACCGCCCAGGCCGAGATCGCCAGCACCGCCGACACCAGCGGCGCCAGCAGGAAAACGCCCTTGTTGGCGCCGGACGGGATGACCGGTTCCTTGAAGACGAATTTCAACAGATCGGCGAAAGCCTGCAGCGTGCCCCAGGGGCCGACGACATTCGGGCCACGGCGCAACTGCACCGCCGCCCAGATCTTGCGATCGGCGTAGAGGATGTAGGCGACGAAGACCAGCAGCACCACGATCAGCACGACCGACTTCAAGAGGATCAGCAGCGCCGGCAGCACGTAGAAGGAGAAGAAGGTGTCCATGCTTATTCCGCCGCCTGCTTGAGGCCGCTCTTGGCCAGTGCCGAGCATTCCGCCATCACGGCGGACGCCCGCGCGATCGGGTTGGTCAGGTAGAAATCCTTGACCGGCGAGGTGAAGGTGCCCTTGTTCAGCCGCCCGCCAAGCTTCGCCACATTGGCGATATCCTCGGCATTGCCGGCCGCGACCTGATCGATGCGGGCCAGATGCGGGTATTCACCATAGAGCTTCGCGCGCAGCTGCGGCAGCGAGTCGAATGGCAGCTTCTTGCCCAGCACGTCGGACAGGGCGCGCAATATCGCCCAATCCTCGCGGGCATCGCCCGGTGCGAAGCCGGCCCGGTTGGTCTGCTGCACGCGCCCTTCGGTGTTGACGTAGGTGCCAGACTTTTCCGTGTAGGCAGCAGCCGGCAGGATGACGTTGGCGCGGTGTGCGCCCTGGTCGCCATGCGTGCCGATATAGACGACGAAGGCGCCGCCGGTCTTGCCCATGTCGATCTCGTCGGCGCCGAGCAGGAACAGCACGTCCGTCTCGCCCAGCATGCCGGCGACATCCTTGCCGCCCTCGCCCGGCACGAAGCCGAGATCGAGGCCGCCGACTCTGGCCGCCGCATTGTGCAGCACAGCAAAGCCGTTCCAGTCGGCGCGGGCGGCGTTGACAGAAGCAGCGAGCTTCGCCGCCTGGCCAAGCACCGCCGCGCCATCGGCGCGCGCCAGAGCGCCCTGGCCGACGATGATCAGCGGGTGCGTCGCCTTCTTCAGCGTCTGGAAGAACTTGCCATTGCCGTCGGCCAGATCCTTCAGCGAATCCGGTCCGGCGCCCAGCAATTCGTACTCGTAGCGCGTATCGCCGACATCGCCGATGACGCCGACCGGCAGATTGCCGACCCGCCAGCGCTTGCGGATGCGCGCATTGAGCACCGAAGCTTCATAGCGCGGGTTGGCGCCGATGATCAGCACCGCGTCGGCCTGCTCGATGCCTTCGATGGTCGGATTGAAGATGTAGCTGGCGCGGCCGAGCGACGGATCGAGTGCGGCGCCATCCTGGCGGCAGTCGGTGTTCTTCGAACCGAGCGAAGCCATCAGCTGCTTCAGCGCGTAGATTTCTTCCACCGCAGCGAGATCGCCTGATATGGCGCCGATCTTCTCAGGCGCGGCCTTCGACACCGCGTCCTTGATCGCGGCAAACGCCTCGGCCCAACTCGCCGGAACCAGCTTGCCGTCCTTGCGCACATAGGGGCGGTCAAGGCGCTGCGTGCGCAGCCCGTCCCAGATGAAGCGGGTCTTGTCGGAAATCCACTCCTCGTTCACCTGCTCGTTGACGCGCGGCAGGATGCGCATCACTTCGCGACCACGGCTATCGACGCGGATCGCCGAGCCGACAGCGTCCATCACGTCGATGGATTCGGTCTTGGTCAGCTCCCACGGCCGCGCCTGGAAGGCAAACGGCTTGGAGGTCAGCGCACCGACGGGGCAGAGATCGATGACATTGCCCTGCAATTCCGAAGTCATCGCGCTTTCGAGATAGGTGGTGATCTCGGCATCCTCGCCACGGCCGATCAGGCCGAGTTCGGAAATGCCGGCGACTTCCGTGGTGAAGCGGACGCAGCGCGTGCAATGGATGCAGCGGTTCATCACCGTCTTGACCAGCGGGCCGATATACTTGTCTTCGACCGCGCGCTTGTTCTCGTGATAGCGCGAGGAATCGACGCCGAAGGCCATCGCCTGGTCCTGCAGGTCGCACTCGCCACCCTGGTCGCAGATCGGGCAATCCAGCGGATGGTTGATCAGCAGGAACTCCATCACGCCTTCCCGGGCCTTCTTGACCATCGGCGTGTTGGTGAAGATTTCCGGCGGCTCGCCATTGGGGCCGGGGCGCAAGTCGCGCACGCCCATGGCGCAGGAGGCCTGCGGCTTGGGCGGCCCGCCCTTCACCTCGATCAGGCACATGCGGCAATTGCCGGCGATCGACAGCCGCTCATGGAAGCAGAAGCGCGGCACTTCCGCGCCCGCGTCTTCCGCCGCCTGCAGCAGCGTGTAGTGGTCGGGTACAGTGATCTCTTTCCCGTCGACCTTGAGCTTTGCCATATCGCTTCAGACCCCTGCGGATTTCCCGCAATCTCATTTCCCGGGCGCGGCAGACGCAGCGTCCGGCATTTCATTCACTTCTTCACAGCCAGCACAGCCGCCTGGGCGGTCCAGTCGTCGCGGCCGATGCGGCCGTTGAACGACAGATAGTCGTCGACCCAGGCGATCTCCTGAGGTGACCACGCGGCGATCTGGGCATATGTCCAGATACCGAGCCCGTTCAGCACCTTTTCCAGCTTCGGGCCGATGCCCGAAATCGCCTTGAGGTCCGACGGTTTCGCCGGCTTGTCGATAGCCTTGGGCTGGCGGAAATCCTCAGGCAGCAGCACATCGGCGGCCTCGCCCGTTGCCGGAGCGACATTCACCGCCGGCGCCGTGGTGGCGGCTTCCTTGGCAGCGATGTCCGTGACCTCCTGCGCGAAGGACTGCGCCTCGGCAATCAGGGTCTTGGTCGTCGCCCGCGCCTTGATGGACGACGTGTCCTCGAATTGCTCGACGCGCGCCTCGAAATCCTCGATCAGCGGCTGCATCAGGCGCTGCGATGCCTCGGCGGCTCCTGTGAGCGCGCCCAGCCAGACGCCGAAGGCGTGGTTGGCGAGCCCGATGCCAAGCGCCGACATCGCCGCCGCACCCGCGACAGGATGCACGAAAAGGTTGACGGCGCTGGCCATCTCCTTCGGCATCATCCTGGTCAGGTCCTGGTTCATCTTCTCGATCTGGTCCAAATTGGGCATCATTGGGTAGGGTGTCGAATACGCCGCCATAGAGTTCTCCTGGTCGTTTCTTCGTTCGCCCCGCCCCGTTATTCCCAAACTCACAAATTCGTCTATTCGGCCGCCACCATCACCGGTTCGGCCCGGTGCGCGTTGCGCGAAAACTCGTCGATGCGGCGCTCCACCTCGCCACGGAAATGCCGCATCAGGCCCTGGATCGGCCATGCCGCGGCATCGCCCAGCGCGCAGATCGTGTGGCCCTCGACCTGCTTGGTGACGTCGAGCAACATGTCGATCTCGCGCTTCTGCGCCTCGCCGCGCACCAGCCGTTCCATCACCCGCCACATCCAGCCGGTGCCTTCGCGGCACGGCGTGCACTGGCCGCAGCTCTCATGCTTGTAGAAATAGGACAGCCGCGCGATCGCCTTCACGACATCGGTCGACTTGTCCATGACGATGACGGCCGCTGTGCCGAGGCCGGATTTGAGGTCGCGCAACGCGTCGAAATCCATCGGCGTGTCGATGATCTGCTCTGCCGGCACCAGCGGCACCGAGGCGCCGCCCGGAATGACCGCGAGCAGATTGTCCCAGCCGCCGCGGATGCCGCCGCAATGCGTCTCGATCAGTTCGCGGAACGGGATCGACATCGCCTCTTCGACGGTGCACGGGTTGTTGACGTGGCCCGACACGCAGAACAGCTTGGTGCCGACATTGTTGGGCCGGCCGAAGGACGAGAACCAGGCCGCGCCACGGCGCAGGATGGTCGGCGCCACCGCGATCGACTCGACATTGTTCACGGTTGTCGGACAACCGTACAGCCCAACATTGGCCGGGAATGGTGGCTTCAGCCTGGGCTGGCCCTTCTTGCCTTCGAGGCTCTCCAGCAGCGCCGTCTCCTCGCCGCAAATATAGGCGCCGGCGCCATGATGCATGTAGACGTCGAAATCGTAGCCTGACGTGTTGCCCTTGCCGATCAGTTTGGCCTCATAGGCCTCCTCGATGGCGCGCTGCAGCGCCTCGCGCTCGCGGATGAATTCGCCGCGTACGTAGATGTAGGCGGCAACCGCGCCCATGGCGAAACCGGCGAGCAAGGCGCCCTCGACCAGCGTGTGCGGATCGTTGCGCAGGATGTCGCGGTCCTTGCAGGTGCCGGGTTCGGATTCGTCGGCATTGATGACCAGATAGCTCGGCCGGCCGTCGCTCTGCTTGGGCATGAACGACCATTTGAGGCCGGTCGGGAAGCCGGCGCCGCCACGGCCGCGCAGGCCCGACGCCTTCATCTCGTTGACGATCCATTCGCGCCCCTTGGCGACGATGCCGGGCGTGTTGTCCCAGGCGCCGCGCGCCATCGCGCCAGCCAGCGACTTGTCGAAGAGGCCGTAGATGTTGGTGAAGATGCGGTCTTTGTCCTGAAGCATTTTTCGTCCCTCAGACCGGCTTCTTGCCGAAAACGCGGATGTATTCGGCGACACCGCCCTTGGCGAGCGCCTTGGCCTGCTTGACCCAGTCGTCACGGTCGATACGGCCGTGGAAGGAGAGATAGCCATCCACCCAATCGCGCTCGGCCTTCTTCCAGGAAGCGACCTGCGCGAAGGTGAAAATACCCAGCGTATGCAGGACGCCCTCGATCTTCGGGCCGACGCCGGAGATGAGCTTGAGATCGTCGACCGCGGCCGGCCTGTCGATGCCGGCCGGACGGTTCTTGTCCTCCAGCGACGGTTTCGCCGGCTTTGCGGCCGGCGCCTTGGTTTCCGGCGCCTTGAAGGCAGTGGCCGGTTCAGCCTTTGCCGTCGGCCCGTTGCGCTGCTTGGAGACCTTCTCGACTTCCGGCGCTGCCATGTTGGCGTTGGCGGCCGAATGCAGCGGCGCCGAAACGCTCGCCGCCTTCTCCGCCGCCGGCGCCACCTTGGTCTTTGACGGTGTCTTCAACGCCGGGCTGGTTTCAGGCGCATCGGTCTTCGGCTTGCTGGCATTGGACGGTGCGACGGGAGCGGCAGCGGGTGCCGGAACGGGCGCGGCAATGATCGCGCCGGGTGCCGCCTTGGCGGCCTTTGCAGCCTCCCTGGCCTCCCTGTCACGGGTCGACTTGAGGATCGCCTTTTCGCTCTTCAGCGTCGTCAGGCCGGAGGCCGGCTCCGAGCCGGTACGACCGTTCTGCGGTCCCGGCGCCACCGAGGCGCCCTTGCCCGCGTCATAGAGATCGATGATTTCGGCCAGCCGTTCTGGCGTCAGATCCTCGAACGTATCCTTGAACACCATGACCATCGGCGCGTTGACGCAGGCGCCGAGGCACTCGACCTCTTCCCACGACAAGGTGCCCTTGTCGTTGGTGTGGAACTGGTCGTGATGGATTTTCGAACGGCAGACATCCATCAGCGCTTCCGAGCCGCGCAGCATGCAGGGCGTGGTGCCGCAGACCTGGATGTGGGCGCGGGTGCCGACGGGATTGAGCTGGTACTGCGTGTAGAAAGTAGCGACCTCGAGCCCGCGAATCCTGGGCATGCCGAGCATGTCGGAAATCGTCTCGATCGCCGCCTTGGTGACCCAGCCTTCCTGCTCCTGCGCGATCATCAGCAAGGGAATGATCGCCGACTGCTCGCGGCCTTTCGGGTACTTCTTGATCCATTGCTTCGCCGCTGCCGCGTTCGCCCTGTTGAAGGCGAAGGAGGCTGGCTGGACGCTGGCTTCTGCGAGACGGCGGACTGACATTTAGCGATCGACCTCACCAAACACGATGTCGAGGGAGCCAAGAACGGCGGTGACGTCGGCCAGCATGTGGCCGCGGCAGAGGAAATCCATGGCTTGCAGATGCGCAAAACCAGGCGCGCGCAGCTTGCAGCGGTAGGGCTTGTTGGTGCCGTCAGAGACGAGATAGACGCCGAACTCGCCCTTCGGCGCCTCGACGGCCGCATAGACCTCGCCGGCCGGCACGCGATAGCCCTCGGTGTAGAGCTTGAAGTGATGGATCAGCGCTTCCATCGACCGCTTCATTGCCTGGCGCTTCGGCGGCACGACCTTGCCGTCCAAGTTCGATACCGGGCCGGTGCTTTCCTTGCCGAGCAAGAGATCGACGCACTGGCGCATGATCCGGGCCGACTGGCGCATCTCTTCCATGCGCACGAGGTAACGGTCGTAGCAGTCACCGTTCTTGCCGATCGGAATATCGAAATCCATTTCCGAATAGCATTCATAGGGTTGCGACTTGCGCAGGTCCCATGGCGCGCCCGAACCGCGCACCATGACGCCGGAAAAGCCCCAGGCCCAGGCGTCGGCCAGCGAAACAATGCCGATATCGACATTGCGCTGCTTGAAGATGCGGTTGCCGGTCAGAAGACGATCGAGGTCGTCGATCGACTTCAGGAACGGGTCGATCCACTTGCCGATGTCCTCGACCAGCTGGCGCGGCAGGTCCTGGTGGACGCCGCCGGGCCGGAAATAGGCGGCATGCATGCGCGAGCCGGAGGCGCGCTCATAAAACACCATCAGCTTTTCGCGCTCGACGAAGCCCCACAGCGGCGGCGTCAGCGCGCCGACGTCCATAGCCTGCGTCGTCACATTGAGGATGTGCGACATGATGCGGCCGATCTCGCAATAAAGCACGCGGATCAGCTGGCCGCGCCTCGGCACCTCGATACCGAGCAGGCGCTCGGCGGCGAGTGCAAAGGCATGCTCCTGGTTCATCGGCGCGCAATAATCGAGCCGATCGAGATAAGGCACCGCCTGCAAATAGGTCTTGGCCTCGATCAGCTTCTCGGTGCCGCGATGCAGCAGGCCGATATGCGGATCGACGCGATCGACGACTTCGCCGTCAAGCTCCAGCACGAGGCGCAAAACGCCATGCGCCGCAGGGTGTTGCGGCCCGAAATTGATGTTGAAATTGCGGACGGAGGTTTCAGCCATTCTGGCGCCTCAATTCGTCTTGGCTTTTTCGTCCCCGGGCAGCACATAGTCCGTGCCTTCCCAAGGGGAAAGAAAATCGAAATTGCGGAATTCCTGCTTGAGTTCCACCGGCTCGTAGATGACGCGCTTGGCTTCGTCGTCGTAACGCACCTCGACGAAGCCGGTCAGCGGGAAATCCTTGCGCAGCGGGTGGCCTTCGAAACCGTAATCGGTCAGCAGGCGACGCAGATCCGGATGGCCCGAAAACAGCACGCCATAGAGATCGTAGGTCTCGCGCTCGAACCAGTCGGCGCCCGGGAAAACGCCGGTGATGGACGGCACCATCGTCTCTTCGTCGGCCTGCACTTTCACGCGAATGCGCACATTCTGCTTCGGCGAAAGCAGATGGTAGACAACGTCGAAGCGCTTGGCGCGCGACGGATAATCGGCGCCGCAGACATCGATGATCGAGATGAACTGGCAGCGCGCATCGTCGCGCAGAAACGTCACCACTTCGATGAGGTTGCCCGGCTCGACATGGATGGTGAGCTCGCCATAGGCAATGTCAGCGTCATTGACGCGACCGATCAGCTTTTCGCCGAGATAGGTCGACAGTTCGCTAAGGGATGCGGCCATGGATTTACCGTTCGATCGTGCCGGTGCGGCGGATTTTCTTCTGCAGGAGAAGAATGCCGTAGAGCAAAGCTTCGGCGCTCGGCGGGCAGCCGGGCACATAGATGTCGACTGGCACGACGCGGTCGCAGCCGCGCACCACCGAATAGGAATAGTGGTAATAGCCGCCGCCATTGGCGCACGAGCCCATCGAGATGACGTAGCGCGGCTCCGGCATCTGGTCGTAGACCTTGCGCAACGCCGGCGCCATCTTGTTGGTCAGCGTGCCGGCGACGATCATGATGTCGGACTGACGCGGCGAGGCGCGCGGCGCCACACCGAAGCGCTCCGAATCGTAGCGCGGCATCGAGGTGTGAATCATCTCGACGGCGCAGCACGCCAGACCGAAAGTCATAAACATCAGCGAGCCGCTGCGCGCCCAGGTGATCAGCGCCTCCGTCGAGGTGACCAGGAAACCCTTGTCGGCAAGCTCATTGTTGATTTCAAGGAAGAAGGGATCGTCCTCCCCCACCGGCCTCCCAGTGTTGGGATCGATAATGCCCTTCGGCTTCGGCGCGACGAGGGTGCCTGAACTGTCGTTCAATCCCATTCCAGCGCTCCTTTTTTCCATTCATAGGCAAAGCCGATGGTCAGCACTGCCAAAAACACCATCATCGACCAGAAACCCAGCATGCCGATCTTCGTGAAGGACACCGCCCAGGGAAACAGGAAGGCCACTTCGAGGTCGAAGATGATGAACAGGATCGACACCAGGTAGAAGCGGATGTCGAATTTCATGCGGGCGTCGTCGAACGAATTGAAACCGCACTCGTAGGCGGAAAGCTTTTCGGGATCGGGATTGCGGTAGGCCACCAGGAACGGAGCGGCCAGCAGCGCCAGGCCGACGACCAGCGCCACGCCGATGAACAGGACGATGGGCAGGTACGAACTGAGGAGTGCGTTCATGCAGCGGCTTTCCGTTGGCGCCAATCCACTTTGATTACAGCACCGGACCTTAATGCGGAAGCGTGACAGATTAACCGCTGAACCGTTTTAAGGGGCCTATGCTGCAACGCGGCGAGGGTTAGCGCAGCACTTCCAGCGAAGCAAGTCAAACCTTGTTCAAAAGCCCGACCTGGACGGCATATCCGGAGAAACTGGTCCGATCCGCTCTTGTTTGATTTCCTTCGCTTTTTACTCCACTTTTCTCTCCTGACAGGGTTGCCGCCAAAACCCTGCTAGCATGGGCCGGAATCACCCATCGGACTCTCGACCTGGACGCCCTTAGAGTGACAGCTGCATGAAGGAAAAGATCTCGCTTGCCATGGCACGGCGCATCGCGCTCGCCGCTCAAGGATTTCTCGATCCGCGCCCAAATGGCACACCTGACCGCCGCCACCTCGCCCGCGTGCTCTCCCGCACCGGCCTGCTGCAGATCGATTCCGTCAGCGCGGTAGTGCGCGCTCACTATATGCCGCTCTATTCGCGGCTTGGCCCCTACCCGCTCGCCTTACTCGACAATGCCGCGGTGACCCGCAAGCGCACGGTGTTCGAATACTGGGCGCACGAGGCCTCCTTCCTGCCGGTCGAAACCTACCCGCTGATGCGCTGGCGCATGCAGCGCGCCGAGCAAGGCGACGAGATGTATCTGGGCCTGGCCAAATGGGGCCGCGAGCACGCCGCCTATATAGAAGAGATTTATCGCGCGGTCGCCGAGCGCGGCCCGATCGCCGCCTCCGCGCTCGAAGGCCAGAAGGGTTCGGGCGGCTGGTGGGGCTGGAGCCATGCCAAACATGCCTTCGAATGGCTGTTCTGGGCCGGGCGCATCACCACGGCGCACCGCCGCGGCTTCGAGCGCTTCTATGATTTGCCCGAGCGCGTCCTGCCGCAGGCGATCCTCGATCTGCCGGTGCCCGCCCCGGAGGACGCGCATCGCGAATTGCTGCGCATTTCCGCCCGCGCCCACGGCATCGCGACATCAGGCGATTTGCGCGACTATTTCCGCTTGTCGCCGGCCGACATGAAGGGCCGGTTGGAGGAACTGGTCGAGTTGGGCGAGCTCGTGCCGGTGCGAGTCGAAGGCTGGGACAAGCCGGCTTACCTTCACAAGGACGCGCGCCTGCCCCGGAAAATCGAGGCGCGCGCCTTGCTGGCGCCGTTCGACCCGGTGGTGTTCGAACGATCGCGCTCGGAGCGGCTGTTCGATTTCCACTACCGCATCGAGATCTACACGCCAGCTGAGAAGCGCCAATACGGCTATTACGTCCTGCCGTTCCTGTTCGGCGACCGGATCGTCGCGCGCGTCGACCTCAAGGCAGACCGGCCAGCCAGCGTCCTGCGCGTCCATGCCGCCTACCCTGAGCCCAACGCACCGCCTGAAACCGCTGCGCAGCTCTTTGAGGAACTGAAGCAGATGCAGGGCTGGCTCGGCCTTGAACGCATGGAAGTGACGCCGGCCGGCGATCTGGGCCCGGCGCTGGCCGACATCGCCGTGTCGTAGCCGCGCGTTGACACCGCTGCCTGCAAAAGCCTAAATCCGGTTCAGACGGTCCCTTGCCCGCAACGGCAGGGGCTAAGAGGGAATGCGGTGCGGGATGAAAATCTCAAATCCGCGGCTGTCCCCGCAACTGTAAGCGAAGAGCCAAGGCCGAAAGCCACTGGGAGTTTCCCGGGAAGGCGGCACCCAAGGCGATGACCCGCGAGCCAGGAGACCTGCCGTCTGCGACAGAAGAATCCGATCGCCCGGCGGGTTTCCGGGCAAGGAGCCCGGCTTTTTGGACCAGAACAGCAGTTTTTCGGCTGGCACAGCGGATATCTCGTCCGCCGACAGCGAAGCCTTGGCCGGCATCACGGTCATCGTCTGCGCCTCCTGTCGCGACGAGACCGGCTCCGACGCCCATCCCCGCGCCGGCGAACTGTTGGCCGAGGACACGCGCCGTGCAGCGTCTGACGACCATATCCGAGTGCGCACGGTCGAGTGCCTTGGCAATTGCAAGCGCCGGCTGAGCGCGGCGATCCTGCGCGACGGCTGCTGGAGCTATGTGTTCGGCGACCTGACCGCGGCCAGCGGCGCCGACCTCGTCACCGGCGCCAAACTCTTCGCCACCTCGACCGACGGCCTCATCCCCTGGCGTGGCCGGCCCGATTCCCTCAAGCGCGGCCTCGTTGCCCGCATTCCACCTCTCGACCTGTTGAAGGATTGATCATGAGCGCTTCCGTCTCCCGTGTCCCCTGCACCGTCGTCACCGGCTTCCTTGGCGCCGGCAAGACGACGCTGGTCCGCCATCTCCTGGAAAACGCCGGCGGCAAGCGCATCGCGATCATCGTCAACGAGTTCGGCGACATCGGCATCGACGGCGAAATCCTGAAAGGCTGCGGCATCGACACCTGCCCCGAGGAAAACATCGTCGAGCTGGCCAATGGCTGCATCTGCTGCACAGTGGCCGACGATTTCGTGCCGGCGCTCGACCAGATCCTGTCGCTCAACCCCAAGGTCGACCATATCCTGATCGAAACCTCGGGCCTCGCTCTGCCCAAGCCGCTGGTCCAGGCGTTCCAGTGGCCGACAGTGAAGAGCCGCGTGACCGTCGACGGAGTCATCGCCGTGGTCGATGGCCCGGCGCTGGCCGAAGGTCGTGTCGCCAACGATATGGACGCGCTGCAGGCGCAGAGGACTGCTGACGACAGCCTCGACCATGACGACCCGGTCGAGGAAGTGTTCGAGGACCAGATCGCCTGCGCCGATCTGATCATCCTGTCGAAAAGCGACCTGATGGACGCCGCCGGCTCGGCCCGCGCCAACGCCATCATTGGCGAGCACTCCGCCCGCGCCGTGAGGATCGTGCCGACGTCGCATGGCAAGGTCGATCCTTCCGTACTGCTCGGACTCGGTCTCGCGGTCGAGGACGACATCGAAAACCGCAAGTCGCATCATGACGGCGCCTTCGACCACGAGCATGACGACTTCGACACCTTCATCGTCGACATTGCCTCGGTCGCCAATCCGGACGAACTGGCAAAGCGCGTCGCCACCGCCGCCGAACAGGAAAACGTGCTGCGCGTGAAAGGCTTCGTCGAGGTCGGCGGCAAGCCGATGCGGCTCCTGCTGCAGGCTGTCGGCCCACGCGTCAATCATTACTATGACCGCGCCTGGACCGCCGAGGACGACCGCCGCTCGCGCCTGGTCGTCATCGGCCTCAAGGGGCTGAACCGCCCGGCAATCGAGCGTATACTCGCCGGCTGATTTTTAGACACGGGCCGCGATGCATATCCTCACCACGACCTCCGCCTCGCTCGACGATCTCGCCGAGCCGGTCGATCTGCGGCAGACGCCGGCGGATATCGTGGCCTTGTCCTTCACCGACAGCGACCTCGCCGGCCTGGCGGCCGCGTGGAAGGCCGACGCCGGCCGGTTGCCCTCGATGAGGCTGGCCGCTCTGCGCGACCTGCGCCATCCCATGTCCGTCGACCTCTGGATCGACAGCGTCGCCCGCCACGCCAAGATCATCCTGGTGCGCATCCTCGGCGGCTACGACTGGTGGCGCTATGGCTGCGACCAGTTGGCCTCGATCGCCCGCGAACGCGGCATAAAACTGGCGCTGCTTCCCGGTGAAAGCCACGACGAGGATATCAGGCTGATCGAAGCCTCGACGCTGCCGCGCCAGGAATTGGACACGCTGCTCAGCTATTTCCGCGAGGGCGGGCCGGCCAATTTGGGCGCGCTGGTGCTGCGGCTGGCGGGGTTGGTTGGACAGGACGCGGCCGTTGTTGAGCCGGTGGCGGTGCCAAAGGCCGGCTACTACGAGCCAGGCCGCGGCGTTGTCCCCCTCCCCCTCGAGCGAGAGGGAAAGGTCGTACCCATTCTCTTCTACCGCTCGATGCTGCTGGCCGCCGATGTCGCGCCGATCGACGCCCTTTTTGAAGCGCTGCGGCAGCGCGGCATGGCGCCTGTCCCCATCTTCGTATCCAGCCTGAAAGACCCGGCGTCCCTAGCCTTCGTCGAAACAGCCCACGCTACGCTCAAACCCGCCGCCATCATCACCGCGACCGCTTTCGCCTCCGGCGCCGAACCGGGCGTTGAAACCCTGTTCGACCGCGCTGGCGTTCCCGTCTTCCAGGTCATCGTCGCCACCACCCGCCGCGACGTCTGGGAAAACAACCAGCGCGGCCTGGCCCCCGCCGACCTCGCCATGCATGTCGTGCTGCCCGAACTGGACGGCCGCATCCTTGCCGGCGCCATTTCCTTCAAGGGCGAAAGCGATGTCGATCCGGCACTTGGCCATCGTGCCTTCGCCAACCGGCCGGAACCGGATCGCGTGGCGCAGGTGGCGGAGCGTGTGGTCGCCTTCATCAAGCTGCAGGAGACGCCCCGTGCCGCGCGCAAGCTGGCTATCCTGATCCCGGATTACCCGAGTGCGCCTGGCAGGACTGGCTATGCGGTCGGCCTGGATGTCCCGTCGAGCGTGCTGGCCATGCTGCATGACCTGAAGGAGCAGGGTTATGTGGTTGGGGGGATTCCGCAAACGGCGCGTGGGTTGCTGGAGATGCTGGATGCGGGCGGTCAGGGGTTGGGGCTGGATGACTATTTAGACTTATCGAAAGAGGTGCCCGCTGAGGCTATGACTGCCGTTGAGGCGGCGTGGGGGAAAGCAGAAGAGACAGGTTTGCGCGAGGCCCCCCTCTCTGTCCTGCCGGACATCTCCCCCTCAAGGGGGGAGATCATGCCGTTGTCACCGCCCTCGCCAGTAGCGACCGTTGCAGAGGGAGATCCGGCGCCCGAACTGCCAATCTCCCCCCTTGAGGGGGGTGAGGAGTGGTCCGCGCAGCGGACGGAAAGCCAATTGCTTGGCTTTCCGAGCGACGAACGCCCGGAGCGACAGCGAAGGGCCGGGTCCGGCAGGACAGAGGGGGGTGTTCAAGCGCCGACCTCGCCGCACTTCCCCTTCCGCGCCGCGACCTTCGGCAACATCACCGTGGCGCTGGCTCCCGATCGCGGCCGCTCCGCCGATCGCCGCGCCGACTACCACGACCCGACCCTCCCGCCGCGCCACGCCCTGATCGCCTTCGGCCTGTGGCTGCGCAAATTGCTCGGCGTCCACGCCCTGATCCATGTCGGCGCGCACGGCACGCTGGAATGGCTGCCCGGCAAGACGGTTGCGCTGTCGCAAACCTGCTTTCCCGAGATCGTCACCGGCGCACTGCCCGTCATCTACCCCTTCATCGTCTCCAACCCCGGCGAGGCGGCACAGGCCAAGCGGCGCATTGCCGCCGTCACCCTTGGCCATCTGCCGCCGCCGCTCACCGGTGCGGGACTGGACGAAGACCAGCACAAACTCGAGCGCCTGGTCGACGAATACGCCCAGGCCGACGGCCTCGACCGCCGCCGCCGTGACCGCCTGGCAAAACTGATCGTCGACACCGCCCAAAAAACCGGCCTCGCCGCCGAGGCCGGCGTCGCCAGGACCGATGCGCCCGACGAGGCGCTGCGCCGCATCGACGCCTGGCTCTGCGACCTCAAGGATTTCGCCATCAAGGACGGGCTGCACATCTATGGCCGCGCGCCCGAGGACGAACCCGACGCCATGCGTCGCCAAAGTGCCGAGGCTGAAAAGGCCGCGCTGCTTGCCGCGCTCGATGGCCGTCACGTCAAGGCCGGCCCGGCCGGCGCGCCGGCGCGCGGACGCTCCGATGTCCTGCCCACCGGGCGTAATTTGTTCACATCAGACCCGCGCACCATGCCGACGCCGACCGCCTACGATCTGGGCAAGGCGGCGGCGGAAGAAGTGGTGCGCGGCTATCTGCAGTCGCATGGCGACTGGCCGCGTTCGCTGGTCATCGATCTCTGGGGCTCGGCCTCGCTGCGCACCGGCGGCGAGGAGATCGCGCAAGGCTTGGCGCTGATGGGCTGCCGGCCGCAATGGGACGCCGCCACCGGCCGCATCACCGGCATCGAGGTGCTGCCGCCGGCGACGCTCGGCCGCCCGCGCGTCGACGTCACCTGGCGCATATCGGGCCTGTTCCGCGACATGTTCCCGACCCAGATCGCGCTGATCGACGCCGCCGCCAATGCCGTTGCCGCTCGCGATGAAGACGATTCGGAAAACCCGCTCGCCGCCCGGACCCGAGCGGATGGCAAGATCAGCCCGCGCATCTTCGGCACCTCGCCCGGCACTTACGGCGCCGGCGTCGAGGATCTTTTGTCCAGTGGCGACTGGGCGGCGCGCGAAGAAATCGGCCGGGCCTATCTCGACGCCACTTCGCACGCCTATGGCGGTGCCGGCGGCGAAGGCATCTCGGCGCCCGGCGCGTTCGAAACCCGCATCGCCGAGGCCGATCTTCTCGTCCACACCGGCGACGATCCCGGCCGCGACATCCTCGAAGGCTCCGCCGACGTCGCCTTCATCGGCGGTTTTTCGGCCGCGCTTGCAGCACTTGGCCGGAATGCCGACGTCATCGTGCTCGACACGACAGACCCGCAAAAGCCAAAGCCACGCTCGATCGGTGAGGCCGTATCGCGGGTGGTGCGCGCCCGCGCCGTCAATGCCCGCTTCATTTCAGGCCAGATGCGGCACGGCCCGCGCGGCGCCTCGGAATTCGCTGAGACCGTCGACCGGCTGGTTGGCTTCGCCGAAACCACCCATGCCATTTCAGGCGCACTGATCGAGGCCGTGCACGACGCCTATGTCGGCGACGCGGAAGTTCGCGCCTTCATCCTGCGAGAGAATCCGGCGGCGGCCAAGGTCATCGCCGAGCGCTTCCTGTCGGCGCGCCGGCGTGGCCTGTGGCATCCCTTGCGCAATTCCATCGACGACGATCTCGCCGCGCTGATTGCCGAGGCCGAGGCGCTGGGAGTGGCGGCATGAACGCCTTCTCGCGCCGCGGCGCCTGCCCGGCCTTGTCGGCACCGATGCAGACCGGCGACGGGCTGTTGGTGCGGCTCAATCCGATCTCGGGAGGATTGTCGCCCAAGCTTCTGATCGGACTGGCCGAATCCGCCTTGCGGCATGGCAACGGCATCATGGAGGTAACCGCGCGTGGCAGCTTACAGATACGTGGGCTGACAGCGGAGAGCGCCGCACTGCTGGCGGCGGAAGTCGATGCGCTGGGCATTGCGGTGCGGACTGGCGTGCCGGTGGAGACAGGGCCGCTCGCGGGCATCGACCCGCAAGAGATCGCCGGTGCGCGGCCGCTGGCTGAGCGGATCAGGGTGGCGCTCGAGGACGCCGGACTGACGCTAAGGCTGGGGCCGAAGGTGTCAGTGGTTGTCGACGGTGGCGGGCAACTGACGCTGGATGCCGTGACGGCCGATGTGCGGCTGAAGGCGGTGCAGAGCGATGCCGGGGTTCGGTGGCAGGTGTCTGTTGCGGGTGATGGGCAGAGCGCAAGATCGCTGGTCGCGGCGGAAGCCGACGCCGCGCGCGATGTTGCCATCGCAGTGCTGAGGATGGTGGCCGAGAAAGGCCGTGAGGCTCACGCAAGGGATTTGTCCGAGAGGCAGTTGGTGTCTCTGTCGGGCTGGCTATGCTCGACAGGTTTGCGCGAGGCCCCCCTCTCTGTCCTGCCGGACATCTCCCCCTCAAGGGGGGAGATCGGCAGCCCGGCCGCCAGCTCTCTTCTAACAACGTTGGAGATTGGCGAAAGCCGAGAAGACAGCGTGATCTCCCCCCCTGAGGGGGAGATGTCCGGCAGGACAGAGGGGGGGGCCTCGCGCAAACCTATTGGCCTTTTCCCTTTAGCCTATGAAACTTTCGCGCTCGGCATCGGCCTCCCCTACGGCAGCATGCCAGCCGACAAACTCATCGCCCTCGCGCAAAGCGCCCTCGCCCTCGGCACCACCGAAATCCGCCTCGCCCCGGGCCGCGCCCTGCTCTTCCTCGGCCAACCATCCGCCGCCAACCAGTCTCTCCAGCACACCGCCGCCGCCCTCGGCTTCGTCACCGCCCCCACCGATCCGCGCACCCGCATCGCCGCCTGCCCCGGCGCGCCGGCCTGCGCTTCCGGCCGCATTGCGACGCGCAACATCGCCGAGACCATCGCCGCCGAAAACGCCGATATTCTCGACTTCACCCTGCACATTTCCGGCTGCGCCAAGGGCTGCGCGCATCCCGGTCCGGCGGCGCTCACAATCGTCGGCGGCGAAAATGGAGCCGGACTTGTCGTGAACGCGACGGCAAAGGCCCTTCCTGCCGGCTACAGGCCGGGCTATGACGCCGCGCGCGGCTTCAGTCGCGTCGCAGCAGTGATCCGCAGCGCACGATTTCAGGGCGAGACCGCCGCCGCTTGCCTGATAAGGCTCGGGCCGGCGGCAATCGCCGAGACTTACCAACAGGCGCAAACTGAAAAACGGAAATGACCATGGCCGCCTACGACTACATCCACGACGGCACGGCGATCTACGAGCGCTCCTTCGCCATCATCCGCGCCGAGGCGGACCTGTCTCGCTTCTCCGAAGCCGAGGCCGATGTAGCCATCCGCATGATCCATGCCTGCGGCCAGGTCGAAGCATCGAGCCATTTCGTTTTTTCGCCCGACTTCGTCGCCGCCGCGCGCAAGGCCCTTGCCGCCGGCGCGCCGATCTTCTGCGATGCGGAGATGGTCTCGCATGGCGTCACCCGCGCCCGGCTGCCGGCCGGCAACGAGGTGATCTGCACGCTGCGCGACCCGCGCACGCACGACATTGCCAAGGCGATCGGCAACACCCGCTCGGCGGCCGCCATAGACCTGTGGGGCGAGCGCATGGCCGGTTCGGTCGTCGCCATCGGCAATGCGCCGACGGCACTGTTCTATCTCCTGGAGAAGCTGCGCGACGGCGCGCCGAAGCCGGCGGCCATCATCGGCATGCCGGTCGGCTTCGTCGGCGCGGCCGAATCCAAGGATGCGCTGGCCGAGAATTCCTATGGCGTGCCCTATGCCATCGTGCGCGGCAGGCTTGGCGGCAGCGCCATGACCGCAGCCGCGCTCAATTCGCTGGCGAGGCCGGGCCTGTGAACGCGCTCCCCAAAGGAAGGCTTGTCGGCGTCGGCACGGGTCCCGGCGACCCCGAACTATTGACGCTGAAGGCCGCGCGTGCCTTGGCCCAGGCGGATGTCGTCGCCTATTTCGCCAAGCGCGGCAACAACAGCAATGCGCGCGCCATCGTCGAAGCGCGCTTCCGGCCGGACATGCTGGAACTGCCACTGCTCTATCCTGTCACAACCGAGATCGACAAGGATCACGACGACTATCGCTCGCAAATCACCGGTTTCTACGAGGAGTCGGCCGAGAAGGTCGCCGAACAGCTCGAGGCGGGCAGGATGGTTGCCGTGCTGTCCGAGGGCGACCCGCTGTTCTACGGCTCCTACATGCATCTGCATGTGCGGCTTGCCCATCGTTTCCCAACGGAAGTCATTCCCGGCGTCACCGCAATGTCCGGCTGCTGGTCGCAAACCGGCGTGCCGATCGTCCAGGGCGATGACGTGCTGACCGTGCTGCCCGGCACGATGAGCGAATTCGAGCTGACGCGGAGGCTGGCCGACACCGATGCCGCCGTCATCATGAAGGTCGGCCGCAACCTGCCCAAGATCAGGCGGGCGCTGGAAGCCACCGGCAAGCTGACGCGCGCCGTCTATGTCGAGCGCGGCACCATGGCCGGCAGCGTCTCGATGAAGCTCGCCGACAAGCAGGACGACAAGGCGCCCTACTTTGCCATCATATTGGTCGCCGGCTGGTCCGGCCGGCCCGGCGCGCTGGGAGTGCAGGCATGAGCGGCCGCCTTACCGTTATCGGCCTCGGGCCCGGCAATGCCGATCAGGTCACCCCTGAAGCCCGCCGCGCCGTGGCCGAGGCAAGATTCTTCTATGGCTACAAGCCCTATCTCGACCGGCTGGAACTGCGCCCGGACCAGACCCGCGTTGCCTCCGACAATCGCGAGGAACTCGCCCGCTCCAAGGATGCCTTGATCAAGGCCGCCGAGGGCCATGACGTTGCCGTGGTTTCGGGTGGCGATCCCGGCGTGTTCGCCATGGCCGCCGCCGTCTGCGAGGCGATCGAGGCCGGGCCGGCCGAATGGCGCGCTGTCGACGTGGCGGTCGTGCCTGGCATCACCGCAATGCTCGCCGTTGCCGCCCGTATCGGCGCCCCGCTCGGCCATGATTTCTGCGCCATCTCGCTGTCCGACAATCTGAAGCCCTGGGATCTGATCGAGCTGCGCCTCCTGGCGGCCGCCGGCGCCGGCTTCGTCATTGCGCTCTACAATCCGATCAGCAAGGCGCGCCCCTGGCAGCTTGGCCGCGCCTTCGAGTGCCTGACCGCGATCCTGCCCGGCACCACGCCTGTCATTTTCGGCCGCGCCGCCGGCCGGCCGGACGAACGCATCGAGGTTTACCTGCTCGCCGATGTCGACGCGCGGAAGGCCGACATGGCGACCTGCATCATCATCGGTTCGCCGGAAACCCGGATCATCAAGCGCGGCGACAGGCCGGCGCTGGTCTACACGCCGCGTTCGGCAGCGGGCTCGACAAAATGACCGACCATGGCGGCGAGCTCATCGACGGTTTCAGCCGAAGGCACCTCCGGCAGATCAGGCCTGCGCACCATGACCACCTCGATGCCGAGCGCCCGCGCGGCGGCAATCTTGCCGTAGGTGGCAGCGCCGCCGCTGTTCTTGGACACGACGACGTCGATGCGATGGTTTTCGAGCAGCGCGCGTTCTTCCGCCTCGCCAAACGGCCCGCGCGCCAGCAGATAGCTCGCATCCGGCACGGCCAGCTTCGGCTCGACCGGATCGACGCTACGGATGAGATAGTGGTGCTGCGGTGCGGCTTCGAAGGCAGCAACCTCTTGCCGGCCAAGCGCCAGGAAGATGCGGCGCGGCACCTGACCAAGCGCCCGCACGGCATCACCAACCGCATCGACTTCAGTCCAGCGATCGCCCTCGATCAGTTCCCAGCCGGGACGGCGCAAGGCGAGGATCGGCACGCCGGTCAGCCGCGCCGCTTGCGCGGCATTGGCGGAGATTCGCGCGGCATAGGGATGCGTGGCGTCGATCAGCAGGTCCGTGCCCGTCTCCCCGAGATAGGCGGCCAGGCCCTCGGCGCCACCAAAGCCTCCGCTTCGCACGGGCACGCCTTGCGCGACGGGGCTTTCGGTGCGGCCGGCCAGAGACAGCGTGACCAAGGCGCGTACCGCCAGCTTGCCGGCCAGTTGCCGGGCTTCCGTGGTGCCGCCGAGGATCAGAATGCGGTGGGTCATCATGCCTGCTGAAAGTTCGCGCGGCGCCAGGCCGAAATGGCTGACGGTGATCGGCATCGGCGAGGACGGTTTAGCGGGTCTCGGCGACGAGGCCAAGCAGCGGATTGCCAAGGCCGAATTCATCTTCGGCGGCAAGCGGCACCTGGCGCTGGTCGCGTCCTTCGCCAAGGGCGAGCCACGTCCCTGGCCGGTGCCTTTCGATGCAGGGATGGCTGATGTGCTGGCCCTTGCCGGCAGGAACGTCTGCGTGCTCGCCTCCGGCGATCCGCTCTTCCACGGCGTCGGCGCTACCCTCGCCCGCAAGGTCGAGCCGCAGGAGATGCATGTCATCCCGGCGCCGTCGGCCGTTTCGCTGGCAGCCGCTCGACTGGGCTGGGCGTTGCAGGATATTGAGACTGTCTCGCTGCATGGCCGTCCGCTCGACCTGATCCGGCCGCTGCTGCAGCCCAATGCACGCATCCTGGCGCTGACGTCGGATGCCGAAGCGCCGGCGGCGATTGCCCGCCTGCTCACCGAACTCGATTTCGGCGCCTCGCGGCTGACGGTTCTGGAAGCGTTGGGCGGTCCAAAAGAGAGCCAGCGGACCGCCCGCGCCGATGCCTTCGACCTCGAAAACATCAATCCGCTCAACGTGCTGGCCATCGAAATTGATTCGAATCCGCAGGCCCGCATCCTGCCGCTCACGGTTGGCCTGCCCGATCATCTGTTCGACCATGACGGCCAGATCACCAAACGCGAAATCCGCGCTATCACCCTGTCGTCGCTGGCGCCGAGGCGCGGCGAATTGCTGTGGGATATCGGCGCCGGCTCCGGCTCCATCGGCATCGAATGGATGCTCGCCCACCCCCAGATGCGCGCCATTGCCATCGAGGCCGACCCGAGCCGCGCCGCCCGTATCCACCGCAATGCCGCCGCCTGTGGCGTTCCCGGCCTCGTCGTGGTCGAAGGCAGCGCCCCCAAGGCGCTGGCCAGGCTGGACACGCCGGATGCGATCTTCATCGGCGGTGGCGGCAGCGACACCGGCGTTTTGAACGCCGCCATCAAGGCGCTGCGCCCCGGCGGCCGGCTCGTCGCCAATGCGGTGACGCTGGAGATGGAGGCCCTGCTTCTCGCGCAGCACCTGAAACTGGGCGGCGATCTTACCCGGATAAACATTTCGCGCGCCTCGCCCGTCGGCTCGATGCAGGCCTGGCGGCCGGCCATGCCGGTCACCCAATGGAGCTGGGTGAAGCCATGATGGTCGCGGGCATCGGCAGCCGCAAAGGCGTGAGCGTTGAAGACGTGCTTGCCGCGATTGAAACCGCGCTCGAAGCACATGGGCTGGCGATGACGGCGCTTTCGGCACTGGCCACAGCAGCGCTCAAGAAGGATGAAGACGCGATCGCCGCTGCTGGCGGCGCACTGAACCTTCCGGTCATCGTCGTCGATGACGCTGCGCTTCAAGCCGCCTCGCCAGGCACGCTCAGCCATTCCAGCCTCTCGCAGGAGTTGGCCGGCACGCCCTCGGTTTCCGAAGCGTCAGCCCTTGCCGTTGCCGGCGCCGGCGCAAAACTGCTGGGCCCTCGCACCGTGCTTGGCCCGGTCACCTGCGCCATCGCCATCAGCGGAGACGCGCCATGACCGTCCATTTCATCGGCGCCGGTCCGGGTGCCGCCGACCTCATCACGCTGCGCGGCGCAAAACTCCTGGCAAGCTGTCCGGTCTGCCTGCATGCCGGCTCGATCGTCGCCCCCGAATTGCTGCAGCATTGCGCGCCAGGCACGAAACTGATCGACACCGCGCCGATGTCGCTCGACGAGATCGAGGCGGCCTATGTCGAGGCCCACAAGGCAGGCCACGATGTGGCCCGCCTGCATTCCGGCGACCTGTCGGTGTGGAGTGCCGTTGCCGAGCAGATTCGCCGGCTGGACAAGCACGGCATCCCTTACACGCTGACGCCGGGCGTGCCTTCCTTTGCCGCCGCGGCGGCCGCACTGCGCCGCGAACTGACCATTCCGGAAGTCGCGCAGAGCCTGGTGCTGACCCGCGTCTCCGGCCGCGCGTCAAAAATGCCACCCGGCGAAACGCTGGCCGGCTTCGGCCGCACCGGCGCCACGCTCGCCATTCATCTTGCCATCCACGCCATTGATCGCGTCGTCGCCGAATTGACGCCGTATTATGGCGGCGATTGCCCGGTGGCGATCGTCTTCCGCGCCTCCTGGCCGGACGAGCGGGTGCTGACCGGTACGCTGGAAACGATCGAGGCGAAGCTTGCCGCCGATCCGATGGAGCGCACGGCGATCATCTTCGTCGGCCGCTCGCTGGCGGCGGAAGGTTTTGGCGAAAGTTCATTGTACGACGCCCACTATCAGCGGCGTTTTCGCGGACGGGACGGATTGTGAGCGGCAGCACCAAAACCAAGGGCGAAAACGCCACGCTCGAACAGGCGCTCGCGCGGCTGAATTTCAAGCCGCGCCCGCTGGAGCCGGGCCATGTCTGGCTGGCCGGCGCCGGCCCCGGCGACCCCGGCTGCCTGACGCTGGAAGTGCTGGCGGCGTTGGCGGAGGCGAACGCGCTGGTCTATGATGCGCTGGTTTCACCGGATGTCGTGGCGGTTGCTGCAAGCGCCGAGCTTTTCTTCGCCGGCAAGCGCGGCGGAAAACCCTCGATGAAGCAGGACGACATCACCGCTCTGCTGGTCCGGCTGGCGCGTGAGGGCCGTCGTGTCGTCAGGCTGAAAGGCGGCGATCCCTATATTTTCGGCCGCGGCGGCGAAGAGGCTTTGGCGTTAGCGCGCGAAAACATCCCGTTCCGCGTGCTGCCCGGCCTGACCTCGGGCTTAAGCGCTCTAGCCGCCACTGGCATCCCCGCCACTATGCGCGGCATCAACAAGGCGGTGATCCTGGCGACCGGCCACGCCGCCGGCACCGATGACGACATTGACTGGGCGGCAATCGCCCGCACCGGCCAGCCTGTCGTCGTCTATATGGGCATGGCCAATCTGCCGCTGATCGCAGCCGCATTGCTTGACGGTGGGCTGGCGCCATCGACGCCGGCGGCGGTGATCGTCGCCGCGACGACGCCGCAGGAACGAATTGTCGTCGCTACGCTTGCCACCATCGCCGAGGAAGCTGCAGCCGCAGGTCTTGCCTCGCCGGCGCTGATCGTCGTCGGCGGCATCGTCGCCATGCGCGCGGCACTGGCGGGGCAGGCATGACCGCCCGCGCCATCATCATCGGCGCGCCGCGCTCCGGTTCGGGCAAGACCAGCGTCACCATCGGCATCTTGCGCGCGCTCACCCGGCGCGGCCTGAAAGTGCGCGGCGCCAAATCCGGCCCCGACTATATCGACCCTGGTTTCCACACCGCCGCCACCGGCCTGTCCGGCGTCAATCTCGACAGCTGGGCGATGCCGCCGTCGCTGCTCAATGCGCTGGCGGCGCAACAGGCCGACGACACCGATTTCGTCATCCTCGAAAGCGCCATGGGCCTGTTCGACGGCATTCCGGCCGCACCGGGGCGAACCGGCTCGGCCGCCGACCTCGCCCGGCTCTACGGCCTCCCCGTGCTCCTGGTGCTCGACGTGTCCGGCCAATCGACCACGGCGGCCGCCGTCGCCAAAGGGTTTGCCACCTACGATCCCGATGTCCGCATGGCCGGCGTCGTGCTCAACCGGCTGGGCAGTGAGCGCCATCGCAAGCTGTCCGGCGACGCCATCGAGGCGATCGGCCTGCCCGTCGTCGGCGCTATTTTACGCGACCCTACCCTGAACCTGCCTGAGCGCCATCTCGGCCTCGTCCAGGCCGGCGAGTATGATGATCTGATGGCGCATCTCGACCGGCTGGCCGACATGGCGGAGAAATCGCTCGACCTCGATGCGATCATAGCGCTGGCGACGCCCCTCACCCCGGCAATTGGCGGTTTCGCCGACGCCCTGCAGCCACCGGGCCAGCGCATCGCGCTAGCCGAGGATGCCGCCTTTACCTTCCTTTACCCGCATGTCGCCGCCTATTGGCGCAAGGCCGGCGCGGAAATCGTCCCGTTCTCGCCGCTCGCTGATGGGGCGCCCGACGACAGCTGCGACGTCTGCTGGCTGCCCGGCGGCTATCCCGAGCTCCACGCCGGCAAGCTTGCCGCTGCCGAGACCTTCAAAGCCGGGATGGCAAGGTTTGCCGAGACGAAGCCGATCCACGGCGAGTGCGGTGGTTTCATGGTGCTCGGTGAAGCACTGGAGGATGCCTCCGGCGAGACGCATCCCATGCTCGGCCTGCTCGGCCATGCCACCAGTTTTGCAAAGCGAAAGATGAATCTCGGCTATCGCGAGGCGCGGCTGCGCGCCGATTGCCCGCTGGGCTCCGTGGGCGCGCTGATCCGCGGCCACGAATTCCACTATGCGCAGATGACGGCCACGGGCAATGACGAGCCGCTGGCCGACCTCGCCGATGGCCAGGGCAATCCGATCGGCGCCTCGGGCTACCGGCGCGGTCCTGTCAGCGGCACCTTCTTCCATGCGATAGCGAGGGCCAGCGCATGAAGCTCCCGAATTTGACCCTTTCGCCCCGGCAAATCCTCGACGATATCGCGCTTTGCCTGGTCTTCTTCACCCGCCTGCCCCTGCCCGACCTCGACTTTCGCGGCCGCGGCCTCGCCGCCGCGATTTGGGCCGCGCCGGTCGCCGGCCTCGTCGTCGGCCTGATCGGCGCCATCGTCTTTGCCACGGCGGAACGATTCGGCCTTGCCATGGGACCAGCGGCGGCACTTGCCCTCGTGGCAACCGTGATCACCACCGGCTGCCTGCATGAGGATGGGCTGTCCGATGTCGCCGACGGCTTTGGCGGCGGCAAGTCGCGCGGCCGCAAACTCGACATCATGCGCGACAGCCGCATCGGCGCCTATGGCGCCATGGCGCTGGCCCTGTCGCTGCTGATCCGCTGGAACGTGCTTTCGGAACTGGTGGATCCCACACAGGCGCTCTTTGCCCTTGTTGCCGCGCATGCGGCCTCGCGCGGCGTGCTGGGCGCCTTCATGCACCTGTTGCCGCCGGCGCGCTCGGACGGCCTCTCGGCCGGCGCCGGCACCGTCTCGCTGGAAACCGCCATTGCCGGCGCCGTGCTTGGCGCGATTCCGCTTCTCCTGCTCGGGGTCGGCGGCGCCGTCGCCGCGCTGATCCTGCTCGGCCTGTTCTTTGCCGCTTTCCATGCCCTTTGCCTCAACCAGATCGGCGGCCAGACCGGCGACACGATCGGCGCCTTGCAGCAGGTCAGCGAAATCGCGGTGCTGCTCGTCGCTTCCGTCGCGCTTTCCTGATCCCTTTTGACCTGATTCCCTTCCGGAGACCTTGCCCCCATGCCCTTCAAATCCCTCGATGAATTGCGTGCCGCCTGCCTCGATCTGCCCGCCGGCAGCGATACCGCCGCAAAGGCCGTTGCCAGCCGCCAGGACACGCTGACCAAGCCGCAAGGCAGCCTCGGCCGGTTGGAGACCATCGCCGCTTGGCTGGCGCGCTGGCAGGGCCGCGACATGCCGAAGCTCGACCGCGTGAAAGTCTTCGTCTTCGCTGGCAACCATGGCGTCACCGCGCAAGGTGTTTCGGCCTTTCCTTCCGAAGTCACCGTGCAGATGGTGGCGAACTTCGCCGGCGGCGGCGCCGCCATCAACCAGCTCGCCCGCATCGCCGGCGCCGAACTCGATGTCATCCCGCTCGATCTCGACCATCCCACCGGCGATTTCACGCAGGTGCCCGCGATGGACGAGAAGGCCTTCCTCGCCGCGGTTTCGGCAGGCTATGACGCCGTGACTGATGACCTCGACCTGGTCTGCTTCGGCGAAATGGGCATCGGCAACACAACGCCGGCCGCAGCCATTTCAGCGGCGCTGTTCGGCGGTGGCGCGGAAAAATGGACGGGGCGCGGCACCGGCGTCGACGATGCCGGCCTGAAGCGCAAGGTAGTCGCCATCGAAGCAGGCCTCAAGCGCCATGCCGCCGCCCTCGCCGATCCGTTGGGCATTGCCGCCGCACTCGGCGGCCGCGAACTCGCCGCCATCTTCGGCGCCACGCTGGCCGCCCGCCATCTCGGCATACCCGTGCTTCTCGACGGCTTCGTCTGCACCGCCGCCGCGGCCCCACTGGCCAGGCTGCACCCGACCGGCCTCGCTCACACCATCGCGGCCCATGTCTCCGCCGAATCGGGCCACCGTGGCCTGCTCGAAGCCCTCGGCCTGCCGCCTTTGCTCGATCTCGGTATGCGGCTTGGCGAAGGCTCCGGCGCTTGCCTCGCTGTCAATATCGTCCGCTCGGCGCTGGAGTGCCATGCAAGGATGGCCAGCTTTGCCGAGGCTGGTGTGTCGGACAAATAGGTTCGCGACGCCCGGATCACACCCGATGAATGAGCCCTCGCAGATTTTCGGAGATCCCAAACAGGGGCTTCGCGATGCTCTTGCTCGGATTATCCGGGATTTCGACAGCAAGAGCGGAGCTTTTGCCGGGCTGAAGTACAATTCGCCGTGGATACTGGCAACGCAGGATTGGGCGGAACGCTCGGGCCATACGGTCGAAGAACTGCGAGAGATGATTTCTCAATGGCGGATTTCGATCAGATTCGACCAACCGGATCCGAAAACCGTCCAGACTTTTGAAGATCTCCGCAACGCTGCGGAAGAGTGGCGAGCTGAAACCGGCTACAGTGATCCGCCTACCCATCTAACTCATGAAATGACAAAATTCCCCAATCGCAAGGAACTGAAAGCCCATACCCTTAAGACATGGAGCGCTCTGGGGTTGGCAAGACAATGGCATGACTATGATGCCAGAGACCTCAGTTTTGGCGGAGCTTTTGAAGACAGATTTGGTCACAATGTTTCGGTCACCATGACCTTCAAGCTTGGGTATGGCGGGCCGGTTTGGCTGTATTTTCGCTTTCCCTATTTCGAGCTTGGCGAGCCCACGTCTTTTGAACTCCTTATGCTCTCGGGTTGGGGAATAAATCGGGCGCTTAAGTTGCCGGAAGCTCCCGAGTTGCAATGGACGGTCGGCAAAAGCAAGACGGACTTTGGAGCTGTCGACGGCGTCATCGCCCTAACCCAGGCGATTCTCACTTATCTGCGACCAACTGTGCAATAGCAGTCGAACGGTACTGCCACCGGACGGCAGCGAAACATCCCGCTTTCAGGGTCTTTCCACCAAGTCTTTGAAGAATTTGGTGGGTGCGCACAGGATTGAACTGTGGACCCGCTGATTAAGAGTCAGCACGTCTACAATAAAGCCGGCGAAACCTCGCTAAATCCCGCTTGCCGTAACACCCTGTTTTAGCATACAGATTAGCTGATGTTAGCCGCTCGTTAGCCACGGTCACCGCTTCGAGTTGTTAGCCCATCGTTAGCCGAAGGGGCAATCTGATGCGCAGGAAGACACTTTCCGATGCTGGCGTCGCCGACCTGAAAGCGAGGTCCGCGCGCTACACATTTCCCGATCCTGAACTCCGCGGCCATTACGTGCGCGTCATGCCTTCGGGTGCAAAATCCTTCGTTGCTGTGTCGCGAGACCCGAACGGCAAGCAGGTGTGGGCAACCATCGGCGCCGCCGACATGATGGGCGTAGAAAAGGCCAGGGAAGACGCCAGAGAGGCAATCAAGCGCATCCGCGCAGGCCTTCCCGCAATAGAGAAGAAGGTCGCTGCAGACACCTTCAGGACGGTCGCCGAGAACTACCTAAAGCGCCATGTTGCGGCGAAGGGCTTGCTCTCCGAAAGAGAGATTAAGCGGTGCCTCGATGTGTATGTCTTTCCGAAGTGGGAGAGCCGCGAGTTCACCAGCATTCGGCGCGGCGATGTAGCTGCCTTGCTCGATGAGATCGAGGACGGCCACGGCGCCCGGCAAGCGGATGCGGTGCTGGCGATCGTCCGCGGCATCTGCAATTGGTTTGCTGCGCGCGACGACAGCTACCTCTCGCCGATTGTGAGAGGCATGCGCAGAGCTACGCCGACGAAGCGCGAACGCGTTTTGACCGATGAAGAGATTCGCGCCATCTGGCAGCAAGCCAGTAAGGCCGGCACCTTCGGCGATATCCTTAAGATCGCCCTCACCACTGCACAACGCCGGGAGAAGATCCTGACGATGAGATGGGACGATATATCGATCGATGGCGTCTGGCATGTCCCGAGCGATGAGAGGGAGAAAGGCACCGGCGGCGAACTGAAGCTTCCGGCTCTAGCTCTTGACGTCGTGAAGGCTCGGAGCCGCATCGGCGAAAACCCCTACGTGTTTGCCGGCCGCACCAAGAAGGGCTTTTTCAACGGTGTGTCCAAATCGAAGGCCGCATTAGACGCATCAATGGCGCCACCCGCCGATGCTGCTGCCAACGACACAGGCGACGACAAGGCAGCAGAGAAAGAGGGTTGGACCATACACGACCTGCGGCGCACGGCGCGCTCGCTGATGGCCCGCGCTGGCGTCGCCAGTGACACGGCCGAGCGCGTCATGGGCCACGCCATCGACGGCGTGGAAGGCGTCTACAATCGTCACAAGTACCAGGACGAGAAAGCGAACGCTCTGGCCTCACTCAACGCCCTGTTGAAGAGGATCCTCAACCCGCCGGCCAAGAACGTTGTGCCCATGAAGCGGAGGGCGCGGAAATGACCCCTCAACAATTCTACGATGAGGAGTTGGGCGTTCATCGGCGTCAGTGGGAAGAACACCGCATCTTCCCTGCCCTTTTCGAGACTGTCGCAAAATGCGGTTTGTGGGGAATCCCAATCCCCGGTTGGGCGCAAGAGCCTGTGCTCGAAGCGATCCGTTATGTCTACGACAACGAGCCGGATCCCGATGGAGCCGAAGGCGGCGGCTATGCCAGCCATAGAGGCCGGACGGCTATGGATTTTGCTCACTACCTACGGTGGATTGCCGTCAAAAACCAACTCGATATTAGGAACCTGACCTCGCTGCCGGCGAGCAAGGGGCGGCCGAAAAAGGATGCTGCCAATATGACAAAGGCAGCGATCCTTGCCAATGCTGCCGCCATGTTGAGGCGTAATGATGAGCGGAGTTCCCTTTCTCGGGTGCGCCAGGTCGAGTCTCTGGAAGAGAGTTATGTGATGGTTGAAGCATCTCGGAGCGCGGGTGAAACGCGCTTTCTCTTTGAAAGGCTCGTCACCTTCGGAAATCCCTGACCAACTCGACCAGTCTTCCCTTTTTTAATCCCGCTAAGACCCGCGTATCTACCGTGCCTCAACGTAACAACGGCGAGGCACCGATGAGAAAGCTTAAGCGGTTCAACGACCTGAAAGCCGACAAGGTTGTTGGCAACTGGCCGCAGTTGAAGAGGCTGGTCGAGAAGCACAACTTTCCACCTGGCAGAATGCTCGGCGACAACACGCGCGTCTGGTTTGAAGACGAAGTCGACGAATGGCTCGAATCTCGTCCCCTCGCTGTCAAGCGCGCGCAAGCAAGCGGTGGCGCTGGTGGCGAAGCCTGAACGCAAACGCCTGCCTTGGGAGAAATATCTCGTCGACCTGACAAAGTTCGATTGGCTCACGGCCGTCTGTCTGTCGCACGACCATAAGCACGCTGCCTTGCAGTTGCGGTTGGCGATCGTTCTGATGCAGCACGCCGACCCGGAAACGATGGTTGCATGGCCCACTCAGGAGACCTTGGCAAAGTATGCCGGCGTCGCCGATGAAAGGCAGGCCCGACGGGCGATCAAGGCCCTGTGCGACTCTCATGCTATCTTACGATGCCGGATTTCCGAGCTCGACGAAGCGAGCCAGGAGAAGGTGACGCGGAACAAGCGCGGCGTGGCCTACACCCTCAGCCTGCCGTGGGCGTTCGCCGTCTTGGAAGCATCCAAGGACCCGCTTCCAGCCGAGCCAAAGCATTTGCGCGATGCCCGGCGAAATAGGACTACGGCAGTCCTATCGAACAGGACTACGGCAGTCCGGTATGAACAGGACTACGGTAGTCCGCCTTATACTAAGAGGAAACGTAGTGATCAGATAAAAGAGGCTCCGGACAGGAAGGACTTGGCGTCTACGCCTGCGCGCGAGTCTACCCCTTCCAACTCCTACTCCTCAGCATCGAGGGGTGGCTGAGGATGGAGCGTAACAGCCTCGCCGCCACCATGCGGGCCATATCCACGAACCCGGAGCGCTCGCCTCTCGACGCCAAGATCGACGTCGTTGAGACAGCCTGCCTCAAACGCGGGATCTTGGTGACGGCCGACGGCTATGTCCGCCAGGCCGATGCTGCTGCGCTGCTGGGTGTCTCGCCCTACACGCTTCGAAACCAGCGCCTGAACGGCGGCGCGACCATCGCTTCCCGGCCGAACGGGCGAATCATCGAGTACGCCATTGCCGGCATCGCTGCGGCACTTCTGGCCCGAGAAAAGTGATTTCAGCGTACCGCGTCGTACCGTGGTGAACTAGCCGACGCGGGCTTTCGGTGGGAGAATCATCAAATCAAATCAGGGAGATCGGGAACCGCATGCTTGCTCGCTTCAAACCCACCCAAGCCGAAGCATCGTACTTTTCGAGCGTGCTCAAGCTGCCCAAGCCGACCAAGGAATATCTTGCCGCCGAGCGGGATGCGCTCCAGGCGGCGGCCGACCTGCGCACCCTGAGCGGGCGCCGCGAAAAAATGAAGCACGAGGTCGGGATCGACAATCCGATCAAAAACCGCATTCCGACGGAAAACTTTCACGACGCGCTCGACAAGCTCGCCGTCGACATCGCGGCGGCACAGGTTCGCGAAAGCCAAGCGTCAAGCGAATTCACCAGGCTGAAGGCCGAATATCTGGACAGCGTTCGCGAAACCCTCGCCGACGATATTGAAGGCTTGGGCAACGCGATCACCGGACACCTGGATCAGGCGCAAGAGCTTCTCAACATCGCCGCTTCGCTTGGCGCCGAGGCACGCGAGCGCCACGTCGAAATGCCCGGCATCGTCAAAGATGCAGCGGCCGCCAAGCATCTGATCGAGTCCGTCGCCTTCAGCACAATTCGCAAAATGACAAAGGGGGCCGCCCGATGACTACACGCCAGGTTTCCCTGAACGGCCCGTTCGTGTCGTCGAAGGTCGTCCACAAGGTCAAGCTCGGCGCCGAAAGCAAGGCCGAGCGTCGCGCACGATGGAAGCGCGAAGATCTGCGCGGTATTCGCCGGCTTGAAGCCGTCGGCATGACGTCATCGACCTGCAAGGCGCTGGCGATGATGCGCCTGAATTATCACCGCAAGTATGGCGAATGGCCGTCGTGAGGAAGACCAAGCCCGTAGTCGGCGATCAGCGTCAATCGGCCTTGCATAAGGTCGACGTCGAAATCGAGCGCCTGGAGAAGGTGATCGGCGAGAAGGTCGCGGCCGTCGACGCGGATCGCAAAAAACACGCGCTCGATCAGGACGGCGATTTGCAGAAAAGGCTCGAAGCCGAGATACGAGTGCTGCGCGGTCGCGTCGACGCATTGCAGCAGAGGCGGTTCGCCGTCGAAATAGCGGACAACCCAGCGGATCCTAACGGTAAACCGGCGGCACTGGCGGCAGCTGGCAAGGCGCACCGTCCCTGGAAACTCGAGCCGGTGCAGGAACCGGAATACCCCGGCATCTTAAGGACCCCAGAAAATCAGAAGACCTTCGCCGACGCTTTCGGCCGTGTCGTCGCATGGGCCGTCTATCGAAAGCATCTCGGGTTCAAAGAAGCCGGTTGCCATCCGGACCAGAGCGTTGATCTCGAATTGGTGTCCATGATCGCAGCCCAAACTGACGCCGGCTACTACTGGCTTTCGCAGCGCGTCGAGGCTTTGGAGACGCGCGTCAGCGAACTCGAAGCCCGGTCGACAGTCACAACTGGCGCCAAGGCCCCGCCCATCACGCGGGCCGTCACTCGCGTCACGAAATTCGATGGCCAGGGCCGGATCGCCGAATTCGAAAAGGTTGAAGGAGAGGCGGAACAGATCGACCTACTAGCGCGCGTCGAGGCTTTGGAGGCTAGGCCTCAGCTCGAGTATCAGGGCACCTGGAAACCCGACCGGCAATACAAACAGGGCGCCTTGACCACGCACGACGGGTCAATGTGGCACGCGGAGATCGGCTCGAAGGGCGTAACGCCAGGCCATGGCGAAGGCTGTTGGCGGCTTTGCGTTAAGAAAGGCAGGGACGCGCGGTCATGAGCACGTTCACCAACGCGCCAAGCGGAGTCGAACAGATCGATGTCACCTTGTGCGAGGACATGCGCACAGTGGTGCTGCACGCCTACGACCGACACGACAAGTGCTGGATCCAATCATTCGACCCGCTGCCCATGCCTATCGAGGAGAAGAATCTCATCGAACAGGAATGGCGCGCAGCGGCGCAACTCGACGCTTGGCGGCCGGTGCCATGATGCCGGCGATCATCTCCGTCGAGGCCGTTCTTGCCGAAGATGACCCCCGCTGGGTCGTCATTATCGGCCATTGTGCCAACGTCGACGATGACGTGAGTCAATGGGTTGAGATGCCCATTGCGATCGACCCCGCGAACCTGCTTGCCGGCGAATGGGTCGAGGCAGCGCGCCCAGGTGAGTGGCAGGCGCTCTATGGCTAAGCTCTCGAATCTCAAGCCAGCGCTCGCCAGCATGCCGCCGCGCCTGAACGTGGCAGGCCCAGCCAATGAGCGCGAGCGATCAGCGTTCCGAAGCAAGACCGAGATCAGCATGCGATGGTACAACAGCGCGCGGTGGAAGAAGCTGCGCATGTCGGTGCTGATCCGCGACCGGTTCACTTGCCGCATGTGCAGGCGCGTCGAGCCTGACACCTCGAAGCTCGTGGCCGACCACGTCATCCCTCATCGCAATGACCCGGTGAAGTTCTGGGAAGGCAAGCTGCAGACGCTTTGCCGGACCTGCCACAGCACCGCCAAGCAGAAGGCTGAAAGCTCGATGCCAAAAGGGGTTTGGTATTGATGAACCGGAGGCGCCACGACCCCAGGGGGGGACCATTCGACCAAAAACGAGGCGATGGCCCAAGAGCCGCCGCACCGCCATTCGCAGGTTTTTTTTCCTGCTCGCGCGATTTCGGCCAAAACCGGCAAAATGACCCAAAAACTCAGCGGACGCTAACCCTTGCGCCACATGGCGTTGAGCCGCCTGCGACCGCTTCGCCGTTCCATTTTTTTCCATGGTTTTTTTACTCCATGGATGTCGAAACCCGAGTTTTTCCAGTCCATGGATGCGCAAACCGGAGCGCGGCAGCATGAGCAAGCCCGCAACCTACTGGACCGAGCGCGCGGAAGCGGCCGATGAGCAGCGCAAGCAGCAGCAGCTCGAGCTTGCGCGCAATCTGATCATCGCCGGCATAGAAGCGGCGTTCCTGATCACTGGATCCGGTATCCAGGCGCTTGAAGAAACTGAAACCGCAATGGGCGCCTTCCTGGCTGCTCATGGCGCGCAGTTCGCGGCCGAGGCCGAGGCAATCGAAACGAAAGGAAACTGTTAGCCATGGTCGCAACCGTCGGATCGATTTCGATCGATCTCTCCACAAATGCTGCCAAGTTCGCCGACGGTTTCAAAGCCAATGCGACCACTGTCGAGCAGCAGTCGGCGCGCATGGCGAAAGGGATCGCAGCCGTAGAGCGCAATACCGCGGCGATGGGCGCCACGCTGAAGAACTTCGGTTCGGGCCTCCTGGCCGGAGCCGGCATCGCCGCGTTGGGCTCTCTGAGCGGTATTCTCGACAGGGCAAAGCAGGCAATTTCAGAGTTTGACGAGATCGCCAGCAATTCTCGATCGGCGGGCCTACGCAGCGATACCTACCAGGCCCTGAGCTTCGCGGCCAAGCAGGCAAACATCGATCAGGAATCGCTGAACTCGTCGCTCGATATCTTCGCCAAGAATTCCGGTCTGGCCGAGCGTGGGACGGGCGCGCTGTATTCCGGCCTGAAGAACCTCAACCCGGCATTGCTCCAGAACATCGTAAACGCGAAGGACCAGGAAGAGCGCCTGAAGGCAGTCGCTGACGCTATGATGAATACCAAGGACGCGGCCGAACAGGCAGCGCTGGCGTCTGTGGTCTTCGGCAAGGGTGGCGTCGAGATGGCCCGGCTCTTGGACCAGGGGAGCGCATCCATCGCGCGGATGAAACAATCGGCTCAAGAGATGGGAATCATCATCCCCGACGACCTGCTTCAGAAGGCAGGCGAGTTGGATGACAAGCTCGACGTTCTCGCCAAGGTGTTGGACGTCAACATTTCCGAAGCCGCTGTGAAGGCCGGGCCGCTTGTCGTCAAACTGGCGCAAAGCTTCGCCGATTTTGCCAAGGAACTTTCGACCTTCGCCGGCAACGTCGAGCAGTTCATGAACAATGAGAGCGTGGCGAATTTCTTCCGGCTGATAGCCGGCGACACGTCGAACCCGGATTTGCTCGGCAACAAAGTCGCCAAGGCCTTCGATGGCATGAGCGCGGCCTCGCATCGCAGCGCGGCAGAGATCAGTGCGGACATCGCTTCCGTCGAGCAGCAAATCATCGATCTGCAGAAGCTATCCCAGCGCGGAATTGGCGTTGGCATTCAAATCGACGATGCCCAGGCCAACCTTAAGCGCTTGCAAGATGAGTTGGTCCGCACGCAGCGGATAGCCGAGGCCGCCGCGAACAACGCCTCCGGCGCCTTCGATCAATTGCTCAAGTCGATGGGCGACGTGGGCGCCGCAGCGTCCAATCCTTTGCCGACCGTCCACCGCTATGGCGGCGACCCGAACAAGATCGAATTGCCGCAGTTCAGCACCCAGTCGAATGTCAACGGCTCTGGCGTTGGCGTGACGTCATATGGCGGCGCTCCTGACCCAGGGTTTGGGGCCGGCACGCAATCGAACGTCAACGGCAGCGGCGTCAATGTCCGGTCCTATGGCGCGCCCGATCCGAACACCAAGGCCACCGCCAGCTATACTCAGGAGACGGCAGACAACGTTTCGACCCTCGACAAGAACACCAAGGGCTATCTCAAGTCCCTGAGTGGGGACATCGGCGGCTATTCGCAGCAGCAGTCGATCGCCATCAGTCGGCTTTCTCAGGTCGTTGGCGCCTCGATGCAGCAGCTCAACTCCTATGCCCTGGCTGCTCTTGTCCACAACAACGACAGCGGCGCGACTGGCACCGGCAACACCATGTTCGGTGACTCCTTCGATTCCCAATATGGCAGCTATATCTCAAGCTGGGGCGTCGGGAAAACCACGCGGCCGAGCGTCAAATTCCCGACGACATCGAGCGACGGCAATTACAACACCTCGGTCAATGTCCAGCAGCCTGGCAACCCGATCACCTTCAACTATACAGCGGCGCCAGGCGTGAGCAACGAAACCGCCAAGCAGCAGGCGCTCGACATGTACTACGCAATGACGACCGCGGCGGCGAGGGCCTGACGAATGATGGTCGCGGGCCATGCCATCGCCTGGGGCGTTGCGTGCAACGACGAAATTGTCGTCGGCGCTGGTGCGTTCCGCCATCTTCTGCAGCGGGGTTTTCATCCCAAAATGCTTTTGATGCATGAGGGCGAGGAAATCGGCGAATGGGTCAAATTCGAGGAAGATGAACGCGGGCTGTTGTGCGTGGGCGAACTATCGGATTCGCCACGCGCAAGAATGGCGCGGGAGATGTTCGAGGCCGGCAAGCTCACCGGCCTTTCGATGGGTCGGAAGAAAGCAATCGCCAAGCCGATAGCGCCGGGTGCCTCGTTCATTGCCATAATGCTTGATGTCAACGAAATCTCGCTGGTAGACGAGCCCGGATGCCCGCTGGCGCTGATCACCGAGTTCTGCCAGGGGAGCGCCGGCTGATGGGTATCCAACGCCCTGTCCTCTACATCGGCGGCCAGCCGCCGGCGACGCCTACCGTTGCCGATGTGCCGCCTTTCCAGGCCACCTTGCCGACGTCCGCCTACGGCCAGACAATACCCGTGGTGTGGGGCATCATGCGGCTCCCGTCGGCCTACATCTGGTGCGCCCCAATCCTGACCGTGACATCCTCGCATCAAGAGTTCTGGGACACAATCACGACCACGACAAGCTTGATGACGGCGCGCCTACGGTTCGCGCGTCCCTTGGTCCCGAACTCGACTTGGTCGCTCCGAAAGCTGTATGCGAGCGGCAAGCTGATTTTCGACGGCACCACGGGTTACCGCGCCAGTGGTCTTAATTTCCGCGTTTACGATGGCCGATCGAGCCAAGGCCGTGACCCGGCCATGGTTCGCGCCGAGGGCGAGGCCAATGTTTCCGCTCATCGTGGTTACATCGACATCGTCGTCGAGGACTATGACGTGCATGGTTTCGGATCGCCTCCCGTTTTTGAGGGAGAATTCGTCCAGGCCGTCGGCGACGCCGCGTCCGTGCAGAGCTTTCAGGGTTTCTCATCCGATGCCGTCAACACGGTTGCGGCGGCCGATTGGGAAAGCTCGACCTGGTACGGCTACTCAGATGCATCGGGCATGCTCAGGCGCTTCTCGACGGCATTCCTGAGGGAAATCTATGCCGTGCCGGTCAACGGCTTCGGCAGGGCCTATACGGGCCTCGCTGAGAACTTTTTCCGCTACATCCCGGAGATCGATCGGCTGATTGCCGTCGGCGTCATTCCTGGCCCGCTGGGCGGTATCTATCCGTTGCTCATTGACCCCGTCTCGGGGACCTCCGTCGCCGAAGCCGATTCTGCCGGCGATCCTGGTCAATCAGTCAATGCCGCTTGCGCGCTCGTGATCGGGAACACTGCCGGCATCATCGCAATGTCGAGTTTCCATCTAGGCTATGTCTCGATCTACCGGTTCACCGCGACCACCATCGCCCAGGTCTCGATATCGGGAACGACTTGGGACGGTCGCGGCCGGCCGGAATGCTTCACGCCAGGCGAAATCAGGGACGGCGACGCGGACATATGGGTCTGCGCGGGCAACAGCGTCTGGAAAATGGTCATCACCTCGACCGGCTTGACCACGCTGCTGACCGAGTTCGCGACCTTTGCCGATGCTCCGCTCTATGCGGTTTGGCATGACAGCGACCTGATCGTTTGGACCGACAACGCGGAAGCGATCCGCATCGACGGCACGACAGGCGCAGTTGTATGGACGAAGGCCGTGCCATACCAATTGGACACCGGCTCTGCGCGGTCTTTGGCTGGCCCGGATGAGCACCGGCTCGATAACGAGCTGTTCGTGCAAGAGGCCAGCGCCTACTACCTCACCAGCCTCGACACGGGCCTGACGCGATCGATCAGCAAGGCCACGGAATCATCCGACTGGCGCTATGTCTATGACGGCCTGTCGAATGTCGCCATCACCACCGACAACGTTGTGCTTCCGCAGCGGCGCCGCTTCGATGCGGCCGGCAATGGCACGCTGCGCAATCTCTCCGATTTGCTGACCGACCTCATGGTGTACGGCGGCGGATACGATCCGTCGGAAATCACCATTGAGGGCAATATCGACGACCAGATCCAGGGCGCTGTCTTCGACGTCACCGCAGGGGTTCGCGACATCGCGCGTTCGATCTGCGAACCCTATTCCATCGCCATCTTTGAAAGGTAAGAACATGCTTTTGTTCACAGGGCAGATGTTCGGCAATGGCGGCGGGGCCGCGCCTCCCGCTGGTCCGATCAGCTACATCGGGCACAGCCAGGGCAGCGTCGTTGCCGGTGCCTACACCTACGCAAGCGTGCCCTTGTCGGCTCCTGCGGCCGATCGCATCGTCGTTGCGGTTGTTCGAGGCGAGTCTATCGGAAATTATTCGACCACATCGGTCGTTGTGGGTTCGACCACTCTCTCGCTCTGGAGCCCTGGGCGCATTCAGGTTTTCACGACCGTCGTCGGCTATTACGAGGTCTACTATGGCGTGGTGGCGAGCGGAGCCACGCCCAACCTCGTCGTAACCACCAACGCCCAGAACATCAGCGTTGACGTGTATTGCCTTTCAGGCCTGAGCAGCACGCCAGTTGATCAGGTCGGCGTGACATCGGCGAGCGGCACGACCTGCGCGATCAACGACGTCGAGACCAAGGTCGGCGGCGCGGTCATTGCCGGCATCTTGGTGCAGACTTCCGCGGGCGGACCAACCTTGACCGAAAGCTGGAGCGGAGCAGGCAGCATAGTCGAGGATTCAGACATCGATCTTTCGGCCAACACCCACACAGGCGCCGCTCATATCGCCACGTCTGCGGCGACCACGACCGACGATTTCACCTTTACGATATCGGCGTCGAAAACATTCGCTGGCGGCGCGATCAGCTTCGGACCCTAGCCGGCGATCGCCAATCGGGAGATTGTGAATCCCCACATCGGCCGGCTTGCGTATAAGCGGCGGGTTATGCATTATCGCCCCGTTCTCGACGGCAAGGCGAAGCATGCTGGCACGGACGTCCCACCACTGCGATATCTTCGCCATCGCCCGCGCCTGTGGCGTGAAACTGCACGACAGCGCGGACAATCGCTCGACCGGCCGCCAGCCCGGTCATTGCTACTGCAAACCTACCCTTCGGGCCATCGGGCGCCGGCATGGCGAGGCGCACCTGGCCATGGTGCTGAAGTTGATCAACCAGACCGGCAATGGTCTGGAGCTCCATGCCGCCACGCTGCAAGCGGTTTCCTATCTCATCCTCGTCGAAGTCATGCCGATCGGCTCGGCCTTGTTCGATGCCTTCGACCGGATCGACCTTGGCCACGTCCGCCGCATGGCCAGGGCGATGCCTGGGCTGACCTCGAACAACATGGTGGCGCTGCTCTATCCGATGCTGGCGGGCACCGCTATTTTCGAGAAGGTGGCAGCATGACCGAGATCGAGGTCGAAGGCGTTGGCATCTATCGGTTGCCGAACGAATGGCAATACGGGCGCCTCGGCCGGATGAGAGGCGAGAAGCGCCATACCGCGGTCCTTGCCTTCGGGTGCGGGATGACCGTCAGGCAGTTCAACAAACTTCCTGCCGACAAGCAGCATGAGGTGCACCGGGCCTATCTCAAGCTGATGTCGCCAAGCAATGTTGTGCCGCTGGGCGACCCGGCGCCGGCAGAGACTCGGTCAATTCCACGCGGCCATCTATCCGTCGACCAGAAGCTTGCCGTCGGTCGCTGGCTGCTCAAGGTCAAGGCACAGTTGCCGCATGGCCATTTCGGGCCGTGGATTGAGACGCAGAAGGGCCTATCCCGCAGTATGGCCTCGCAATGCATGCGGTTGGCCACAGGCGGGCGCCAGGACGCGCGGGAAGAGTTGGCGGCGTAGTACAGCGGCCAGCGGCAAACGCGCGCTGGTGGGCTTCCTGGCCAACTATTTGATACTGGGGGCAGGCGGTTTCATCATCACGCGCAACTGCATCTTGTCGATAGTTGCGACGATGGCAGCCGCCAGCGCTTCCGCTTCATGGATCAACTCCGGCCCGTAGAGGCCGTTCACCGCTTCCTCGCTCGGCAGTACACCGGGCGGGCAGTGTTCCTCGATCGTGCGCCGGATGAGCATCAGGGCTGCCCGGCATTCGTCGGCTTCGATCTTCATGACCTTCAAACATGCAAATCGTCTAAAATGTTCCGGAACTATTTTAGCGCAGGCTAATTGAATCGCGGTTTGTGAGTCCTGTGCATGCGTTTGAAGTTCGTCGCGCCCTTGATGCCGACCTTGGTGGAGAAGCCGCCAGAGGGCGACAATTGGATTCACGAGGTCAAATTCGATGGCTACCGCTCGCAACTGATCATCGATGAGGACGGGACGCGCATCTACACGCGCAACGGTCACGATTGGACAGCCAAATATTCCGACCTGGTGAAAGAGGCGGCGAACCTCGGCGCCGAGAGCGCCATCGTAGACGGCGAGATCATCGTTCTGAACGAGGCCGGCCTGTCCGACTTCGGCGAATTGCGAAAGGCGATCACCCGCCGGCAGCATGACCTCTATTTCGTCGCCTTCGACTTGCTGCATCTCAATGGCCATGATCTGCGCGACATGGAGCTCGAGGAACGCCGCGAGATCCTGGCCAGCATGATCGAGCCTGGTGGCCGTATCCAGTTCAGCGAGCCGCTGCCGGGCGAAGCCAAGGCCATCTTTCACCTGCTTGACCAGGCAGGGCTTGAGGGAATGGTATCGAAGCGGCGCGATAGCAAATACCGCAGCGGCCCGTCGACGAACTGGTTGAAGGCGAAATGCTACTCGGTCGACGAATATGAGTTGATTGGCGTCGAGCGTGAGGCCGGCAAGCCGGCGTTTGCCCTGATGGCCGATCGCAAGACCGGCCGCTATGTCGGCTCAGCTTTCATCAACTCCAGCCGCGCCATCCGGGAGCGGCTGTGGAAGCGTGTCCAGGAGCACGCAGGGCCGGCGCCGAAAGGTATGAAGCGGCCGGCGACGCAATGGGTCAAGCCCGGCATCATCGGCCGCGTGAAGCACTTGCGTGGCGAAGAGGATCTGCGACACGCTTCATTGCAGGATTTTCGTGAGGAATGAGCAAGCGAGGGAGCGATTTTCTCTACCATTGGATATCGGACCATTTATCCGACGATCCGATCACGGACCACGTGCTGCTGGTCATTGAAATGGCTGTGGATGCGAAACGGGCGGCTGAAGCCCAAGGCATTCCCGGTCGAGAGATCGACGAGGAAATTAGCACGATTTACGAATTCATCGTGCAGGCGCTGCGCTGACCACCGCTCGCCGGGAACCTAAGCGACAGGGCGAACTTATCGCCACATGAGCACGCGCGGAATCAACTTCCTGCATCAGTGGATAGCCAACAACGTGCCCGAGACGACGAAGGCCGATGTCATCTCGGTCGACGAACTCACGCACAAGCTGATCGCCGACGCCAAGGCGCTCGGCATAAAGCGGGGCGAGATCGACGAAGAGGTCGACAGCCTCTATCGAACGATTCTCGACGCCATTGTGCATTACGAGCCTGGCCTGCCGGAATAGCCTTGCCACAGAACCCGATCGGAGGAATATAATCCTCCCGTTGCGGCGAACCCCTGAAACGGAGATCGCCAATGGCCAGAACCAAACCTTCCAAGCAGTTATCGCAGGCTGAGATCGAGTGCTTCCTGGTGGCAGCGGAGGCGCTGCACAAGAGCATCGTGAGGCCGCTCATATCGCCAAGCAGCGATCACTTTCGAGCGCTCCAGAGGACGCACGAGGCGCTACTGAAGACGGTGAAGGATATCACCGGCGACGATGCGCCGTTCATCCAATGGAATGGGACAGGGCCGGCGCGTCCGCCTTCTTAGGCTAGTGTAGCCTCTGATTCCCGCGGTGGCCGTACCATGTCTCGATTGGCGATTCCGGATCGATATGCCGGCCAAGCGATTTCAGGTGGGCAACGATCTCTGGCAGCAAGAGATCGCGATCGCCAAACTCCTCGCCTATGCGCGCGAGATCATCCGCTGCCGAGGCCATCTCCTCGACGTCACCAAGCACGTAGCCTTTATCGCCGATGGCGCAGATATCGCAGCCAGCCTTAATCACCCTGTCTACGAAAGCGGGGATCTCGCTTGCCTTCATGAGCCTTTTGGTACGGGCCATTGCTATTCATCTCCTCTGGCAAGTCTAAATGCCAGAGCACGATGCGCTTAAGCTACCTGAACAATCGCGCAGGCTTGAATAGCGCCTCGCAATGCTGAAGCCTCGGGTCGAGGAGATCACGCCGAAGCGGAAGCAAAACCGGGTGGTTACCTCGGGAGGTAAAACCCCGGCGCGAGGCCGGGGTTTGGATAATATGGTCAGCCGAATTTGCGAGCAGCCGGCTCGTTTACAATTTCGCTGTGCAAACCGCGAAGCGCCTTGACCATCTCAATGGGTCGAGAGTTGATCAGCAGCAGGTAGGCCCGCATTGCCTGGACCGGGCGCGAGCGCCCCTGTTCCCACTGCTTCAATTGATCAAAGCCAAAAGCGAATGTGGAAGCGAAATCTTTCTGCGAAAGACCAGTCTTCGCACGGATGGCCTTCACGTCAATCTCTGCCGGCACATGAAGCTTGTAGGGCTCGGACTCGCCGCGCGCGACGGCAAGCGCTTCCTGCAGCCCCTCCGCGATCTGATCGAATACCTTCTTGCTCATGCTCTTTCTCCACCTGCGGCTAGCGGTTGGACGCGTCGCGCATATTCATCTACAATGGCAGCCGTAAATGCCCTCAGCCCGTTACGTTCGGCCTTGGAAAGATTGATCTTTTGGCTCTTCCCAAAAACGGTAATGAGGAAAACCGGAAGATCTGTGCCTGTGTAGAATGTTATCGTGCGAACGCCTCCGCTCTTGCCTTTGTTATTGCCACGAATCGAAAACCTTACCTTCCGGCAACCACCCGTTCCGACGATTTCTTCGCCGTCATCCGGGTTCGCTGCAATGTGGTCGACGAAGTCCTCAATGTCCTCATCAGACATCCCGGCTGCCTCGGCCGCCCTACGGAAAGCTGTCAGTTCTGATACTGTATGCATGCCCGGCATAAGTATGTAAACTACGCACCTTGTCAACTGGTAAACAGGCTAGTCGGTTCCATTCAAATCCCCATGGTGAGGGGATTTAACCCTGTTCCACGAAAGAGAAGGTCGGCCTGATCGTCGGATAGCGTCCGATGCTCCACCAATGCGGCTGCAACGCGTTCGATCGCCGCCCGGTGTTGGATGACGGCTATGCGCGCCTTCGCCCTCAGGCGGGCCTCATGGCGGTCGAAGACATCATCGCCAACATACGAGGCGCCGGGCAATCCGAGCCAAGCGAGGCAAGCCGTTGCGCGCTCGCAATCAACACTCTCGCCAACGTCGGCCGTGCTAAGAATGATCCGCTCAGCTTCGGCGCCGGCGTAGAGCGCGATGCAAAACGCTTCAACAATCGGACGTTTGGCGCCGTCGCCACGTTCCCAATGAAAGCGCGGATCGAGCATGACGCTATGGCCAAGCTCATCAGGTGTTTCGCCTTCGATCGTGACTTCGCCACAAGGCACACCAAAAGCGCGACCGACAACTGCATGGCCGGCCTCGTGGATTGCGGTTTGCAGATCCCGATCAGCCATTTCCGACGATGCCGCCATCGGCTTTGGCAGCCCTCCTGAGCCTGGCACCGGTGCCCTCGCCATTGGTGATGTCGACATTGTGCGCAGCGTAGGCAGCGACAATCTTTGCCTTGGTCGTTTCGGTAGCAATTCCAGTCGTTTCGAACCGATGCACAGTTGTGAAGGCGATGCCTGCCTTTTCGGCAAGGTCGCGCACCGACCATTTCAGGATTGCTCGCGCTGCGCGGTTTGCTTCCGGCGTCAAAGGCGCTTCATGCATACAGGTGTACCCATTCCAGTTGACTTTGCTAACGGCTGTATGTTTTACATACGGTCGTAACTGAACGCAACATCTACCGGAGTTTTCCAATGCCGAACACCTGTGTTCCGGCAGCCGGCGAAGCTATGCCCGCTGCCGAGGTAATGCCGATCATCGGGCGATTTTCCGGCCGGATCCTGCTCGTCCAGCGGAGGCCGTCATGACCTATGCTGCCATCGTGCTGCTGCTGGCCGCAGCGGGGCTCAGGACGCGCTTGGGACGCCTAGTCCTGGCCCGGCAACTCCTCCGCGCCTCGAACGTCCTTGGTGACGCTGGGAGCCGCGCCTTAGACAATGTGAAGGAGGATCATCGCCATGGATGACCTCCAGTTTACAAAGAAGGCCGAGGCCTATGCCGCCGCTAATTATTCCGAGCCGGAAGAATTACCGCCGCCGCTTCTCGTCGACTGCAAAAGCCGCCGCTCGATCGCAGATTCCATTGAGCGGCTGATCGACATGCTCGACGCGATGTCACCGGATCCTGACCTTGAGGACGGCGCCGACGACGAGCCGTCTCTTGGCTGGACGCATCGTGGCGGGCAATCGATCCTGGCCGCCACAGCACCCAATGGCTCACCCTGCGACACGATCGACCTTGAGCTCGACAACTGCGACGACGAGGACGGCGGCGACGCCGAGCCTTGCCCCGACATCGCCGGCGAGCTCATCATGTGGCCCGACGATCTGGAATCGCAGGAAGTGCTTGTGAGGTCGGGGATATGAGCGCTCTCTCTCGCGCCACGCTCGACCCGCTCGCAGCGGCGACAGAGCCGAGCAACGACATGATTGTCCTGCCGTTCCACCACGGCTACTGCAACAACTTCGGCATGATTCCGATCCGTACCGACGAACATTTCATGCTTGTCTCGTCGTGGCACTACGACCCCAAGCACTATCCGCCGGGATCTTGTATTCAATAGGTCCGGCCCGCTGAAACCGGCAAATCTGAAGCTGGCCCGCTGCTCAGGTGGCGGGCTTTTGTTAGCCGTCCGTTAGCCGAACAGCTTCGCCCGAAAGGGTCTTTCCACCTAAGCTTTTGAAATCTTTGGTGGGTGCGCACAGGATTGAACTGTGGACCCGCTGATTAAGAGTCAGCTGCTCTACCAACTGAGCTACGCACCCACTCGGCCGGCAAAAACCGGCGTTGGCGGGCATATAGCCGCCACCATCGGTCATGTCTAGCCCTGCCGGAATCATTTCCCGACAAATCGCTGAAGTGCCGCACGTCTCACACGAACAGTCTGCCTTCCGCCACCTTGACCGCATGGCCGCCAATGCGCGCCGAGGCCAGTTTTCCGCCTTGCACGGTCAGTTCGAGACGGATGCGCGACGGCCGGCCCATCTCCAGCCCCTGCTCGATCCACAGCTGGGAAATGCCATCCGTCGGGCCGTCGAAATGCATGATGGCGCCGGCGAAGGCTGCCGCCGCCGAACCGGTCGCCGGGTCTTCATAGGAAGGCGTGCCGGGCACGATCATGCGGACATGGAAGGCGCTTTCGTGGTTCACCGTCTCGCGGCAATAGACATAGGGGCTGGCGAAGGCCCATTCGCTCTTGCGCGGCGCCAGTTCCGACCACGCCTGGTTGTCCAGACGGATGCGGCCCGCCGCTTCGAGGTTGGCGACCGGGATCGTCACATAGGGCACGCCCGCCGACCAGAAGGCGACTCGGTGATTCTCGAAGCCGATCTCATGCGGCGCCAGGCCAAGGGCGGCACCGATCGCCTGCGGGTCGGCGGAGAGTTCCAGCGGCTCCGGCAATTTGGCGAGATCGAACTCGGCGAAGGTGGCGCCATCATGCGTGCTGACGGCGCATCGCACCGGGCCGATGTTTTCTTCCAACACGAAGATGCCGGCGCTGCCCTCGCCGGCCAGTTCGGCAAGCGCGATGGCCGAACCCACCGTCGGATGGCCGGCGAACGGCATTTCATAGTCGGGCGTGAAGATCCGGATACGGTTTTTATGCTTGGGATTGTCCGGGGGCAGCACAAAGACCGATTCGGACAGGTTGAATTCGCGCGCGATGGCCTGCATCGCGGCCGTGTCCAGGCCTTTGCAATCCAACACCACCGCCAGCGGATTGCCAGCCAGTCGCTCGGTCGTAAACACATCGTAAAGTAAGTAATTCCGGGTTTGCATTCCTGCCTCAATCCCAACATGGGCGAAATTTAATTTGATATTCGAACCAGCAAGCCTGATCTGTGCACAGATAGGGACATTGCGCATCATAGGGGTCCAGCGTGGACCAGATTGTCAATCTGCCAAAGACAGAATCGGATTCCGCCATCGAGACGGCGCTTGGGCTCGATAAAAACGGGCGGAGCAAGGCGCGCCGGCGTGGCTGGCTCTATGCGTTGCTGACCCTGCTCGTGCTTGCCGCCGGTCTTGGCCTCTATCAGTGGTATGCCGGCTCACCCGCCAAGATCGATTACACCACCGTGCCGGCGGCCAAGGCCGACCTCACCGTCCAGGTGTCGGCAACCGGCACGCTGCAGCCGCTCACCCAGGTCGACATATCCAGCGAACTGTCCGGCATCATCCGATCGGTCTCCGCCGAGGAGAACCAGCAGGTCAAGAAGGGCGACGTGCTGGCGACGCTCGATACGGTGAAACTCGAGGTCCAGATCGAACGCGCCGAGGCATCCGCCAAGGGCGCCGCTGCCAATGTCGAAGACGCCACGGTGACGCTGGCCGAGAACGAAAGCGCGCTGGTACGCGCAGCGGCCTTGACCAAGCGCGGCATGGCGACCGACCAGTCGCTCGAGGCTGCAACCGCGACGCGCGACCGCGCCAAGGCGGCGCTCGACAGTGCGCGAGCCAATCTCGCCATCGCCCAGGCCGACCTCAAGGCGCAGCAGACCGACCTTGCCAAAAGCACGATCTATGCGCCAATCGACGGCATCGTTTTGACCCGTTCGGTCGATCCCGGCCAGACGGTCGCCTCCTCACTGCAGGCGCCGGTGCTTTTCATCATCGCCGCGGATCTGCGGAACATGGAACTCGTGGCGGCTGTCGACGAAGCCGATATCGGCGCCGTCAAGCCAGGCCAGCATGCCCGCTTCACGGTCGATGCCTTCCCCGACCGACCCTTCGACGCCGAAATCCGCGACATCTCCTATGCCTCGGTCACGACCGACGGCGTCGTCACCTACAATGCGCGGCTCGAGGTCGACAACAACGAGCTGTTGCTGCGCCCCGGCATGACCGCCACCGTTTCTGTCGTCACGAGGGAAGCGAAGGGCGTGCTCACCGTCCCCGCCAGCGCCTTCCGCTATCGTCCGGCGCAGCAGGCCGCACGGGGCTGGAGTTTTAGCGACCTGTTCACGGGCCGTATGGGCCGTCCGGGCGGCAATCGCCAGCGCCAGGCCGCGACCGCCCCCACCGATGGCTCGCGCACGCTCTATGTGCTGGAGAACGGCCGCCCGCATCCCGTCAACGTCAAGATCGGCTCGACCGATGGTGAACTGACCGAGATCACGTCGGGCCTGGAGGAAGGCGCGCAGGTCATCACCGCCTCGCAGCAGCGGAGCTGATTCCGTGGCCGCCGGCGCGCCTCTCATCACCTTTGACAAGGTCTGGAAAAGCTATGGCCAGGGCGAGGCCCGCGTGCACGCGCTGGCCGGCGTCGACCTTGCCATCAAGCGCGGCGAGTTCGTCGCCATCATGGGTCCGTCCGGTTCCGGCAAGTCGACGGCAATGAACATCATCGGCTGCCTCGACACGCCGACGGCTGGAACCTACTCCTTCATGGGTGTCGATGCCGGCCGGCTCGACCGCAACCGCCGCGCCATGCTGCGCAACCTCTATGTCGGCTTCGTCTTCCAGGGCTACAATCTGCTGGCGCGCACCACAGCCGCGGAGAACGTCGAACTGCCACTGATCTATCGCGGCGTGGCCAGCCGCGAGCGCCGGGACCTTGCCATGCAGGCGCTGGCCCAGGTCGGCCTTGTCGGCCGCGAGCACCACACGCCGGCCGAACTTTCCGGCGGCCAGCAGCAGCGCGTGGCGATCGCGCGCGCCATCGTCACCAGACCGACGCTGCTCGTCGCCGACGAGCCGACCGGCAATCTCGACACCGCACGCACGCATGAGATCATGGAGCTTTTGACCAAGCTCAACAAGGAACTCGGCCTGACCGTCACCATGGTCACGCACGAGGCCGATGTCGCCGACTATGCCGAGCGCACCATCCGCTTCCTCGACGGCCACGTCGCCTCGGACACCATGAAGGTGGAGCTGGCATGATCTGGGAAACCGTCCGCCTCTCGCTACGCTCGATCCGCCGCAACGTGCTGCGCTCGTTCCTGACGCTGCTCGGCATCGTCATCGGTGTCGCCGCCGTCATCGCCATGCTGACCATCGGCTCCGGCACCACGCAAAAGGTCAAGGCCGACATCTCCAAGCTCGGCAGCAACCTGCTTGTCGTCCGGTCAGGCCGCCCGGCCGGTCCCGGCGGCCCGGGCGGGCTCGACCAGGTGGTGCGGCCGCTGGCCGAAAAGGACCTGGAAGCACTTGTCGCGCATCTGACCGGCGCGCGCGCCATCTCGCCGGCCTCGCAAAAGCAGGTGCGGGTCATCTTCGGCACAGAAAGCCTGACATCGGGCGTCACCGGCACCGACAGCGCCTATCTCGATGCACGCGACTGGAAGCTGGTTTCGGGCCGTCCGTTCAGCGATTCCGAGACCCGCTCGGGCACCGGCGTCTGCCTGATCGGCGAGACGGTGCGCCAGCAATTCTTCGGCGCCGGCGATCCCGAAGGCGAGATCATCCGCGTCAACCGCACCTCCTGCAAGATCATCGGCCTGCTCGAGCCCAAGGGCTATACCGGCTTCGGCCAGGATCAGGACAATGTCGTCCTGATGCCGCTGCACGCCTATCAGCGCCGCATCGCCGGCAACCGCGACATCGACAACATCTACATCGCCGCCGACGACAGCACGCCGACCAGCGAGTTGCAGCCGCGCGTCGAGGATATTTTGCGCGATGCGCGCCGCATGACGCCCGACCGCGAGAGCGATTTCGCCATCCGTGACATGACCCAGATCGCCGACGCCATGGCCAGCGCCACCACCACCATGACCGGCATGCTGGGCGCGGTCGCCGGCGTCAGCCTTTTGGTCGGCGGCATCGGCATCATGAACATCATGCTGGTCTCGGTCACCGAGCGCACCCGCGAGATCGGCATCCGGCTAGCCATCGGCGCGCATGAAAAGCACATTCTGATTCAGTTCCTGGTCGAGGCGACGGTGCTGTCGCTGCTCGGCGGCATCATCGGCATCCTGACCGGCCTGGCGCTCGCCGGTCTCGCCGCGGTGACGCTGACGATACCTTTCGCGCCGAGCCCGGCTGTCATCCTGCTGGCCGTCGGTTTTTCGGCCCTCATCGGCATGGTGTTCGGCTTCTTCCCGGCCCTGCGCGGCGCCAGGCTCGATCCGATCGACGCGCTGCGGCACGAGTAATTTCACCAAAGCTAGCGACTGGACAAAAAAGACGGGCGAGCTCACGTCATTGGTCATACGTCACCTCCGGTGGATTCTAGATTGAAAATCGTTCCTTCGAGCACGTATTCATCGCTCTCGAAAATATAGAGGGGCATACTGGAGAAGCCCCGCCAATGCTCGTCAGCATTGGTTACGGATATCGTCCCATCGATTGTCGCGGTTGCAGGCAACGTCCCTGTCTTGGAAAAGAAATTATCCCGCAGCGGAAATTCTTCGGCGTAACAATAAGCGAAGCCACGGCTCTGTTCGTTGCCAATATCGACATTGACGCTTTGGACTGATTGCAGGGTCTCGTATGCCGCCGTTCTCGCGCGTGGCTCGACTGGCCATTTGTCCTGACTCATCAGGGTGTCCGCCGGATAGAATGCAGCGGCTCTCTCGGTGCTGCCTCTTAATCCCACCAATTGCACCCCATCGCGGCGCAACGCGCCGACATCCGGTTGCCAGAAGCCCCCATTCAATTCCAGGGCCAAACCGTCGTCGCGCAGCTGTTTTTGTTCCTTGATCCGCGCCTCGCGGATCTCGTTCGCATAGGCACCCTGCTTTTTGACATCCGAGAACGTCCAGTATCGGGCACCGTCCGGCCGGTATTTGCGTACTATCTCCCGCTCCGGCTCCGTCAGCTTCCAGCGGGAATAGGCGTAACAATGCCGCCCGAACGCCGGATAGGTCCTCGGCAGGCTAAGGGAAGCAAGATGGTGGTCATTCTGTACTGAATGATACTCGCTGCGCGTGATGATGTTCTGCGGACCAGTGGCACGGAAGGTGTCGAACTCGGCGCGCGTCGCGCGTTCGACCGTCGCCTTGTCAAAACGCAGCACCGACTTCGGGCTCCGATAGGCGTCGTCCGTCATGTAGCCAATGCCGAACGCCACGGTGTCAGCATTGTCATAGACGACCATCACCGGCAGGAAATCGACGGGCACGCCGCCGTTTGCCGTGGTGTCGCCTCGGCAGGCATCCGGTGCGCGCACCACCACCGCCTTGCCGTCGCTCATGCGTTGACCCCACACGGTGGGGATCAGGCCTGCTTCATAGGTTGAAGAACTGTCCTTGTAGCGGATGTTGAGAACGTTGCACCCGACGACGAGGTCGTAACGGAGCGGTTCGCCCTTGTAGGCAAAGTCGACCTTTAACCGGAAATAGGTGCCGCGATCGACAATGGCCTTTTCGGTAAAGGTCCAGCGGCCGGCCAGAAGCTGCCCGCTCGTCGCCAACATCGCCCAGAGGACGCCAAGCACGACAACACCGCCAAGGACTAAAACAAGCTTTCGCAACACAATCCTCACACCCGCCATATGGTTTGCGATAGTTCGCCTCTTCGCCTTAATTCCCTGTGAGCAGCATTGCTAAAATGTGGCAAGCCGCATCCGTGGCCTGTCGCGACAGATCCTGCAATGCTAGTGCAACCGCCTCGGTAGTGAAGGAACAACGCATGAGCAAGAAGACACGACTGATCCTGACGATGGTGATCATCGAGGCCGCCCTGGCAGGCATCTGGTGGTATCTCGCCCGTTACGGCATGGCCAACCCCGATCGCGTCACGTCGGATTTCCAGGCAGTCGTCGGCCAGACCATGGGAATGGCCATGGGTGGGTTGGTTGGTATTGGCTTCATCTTGTTTTTCGTCGCAGCCAATAACGATCGCAAGGCAGCGCAGAACAAGACGCGCCGCTAGTCCACGCCGGAAAAATGCCACTCGACTAGTGGCTTCATGTGCGGCGACAGGCCCTCCGGCAGATCGGCGGCATGGCGGATGATCACCGGACCTTCGATCTCCGGATCGGTCTCGGTGGCGACGAAGGCTGAGATTCGCCGTGCGATCTCATCGGCCGGCGCTGGCTCATGATAGCGGCGGAAGATCACCGTGCCGCTGTTCGTCGACAAAGCGTGGTAGCGTTCGCCCCGTTGGGCATCCGACAGGTCGAGGCCGGTCTCTTCGCGCACCTCGCGGATCATGTTGAAATCGACATCGACCAGACCGTCGCGGAAATCGATGGGCTCGAAGGAGCCCGCGGCGAAATAGACGCGGCCGGCATTGACCGTTCGCGGTCCCATGCGGATCGCCACCAGCGCATTGTCGCCCGCTACCAGCACGGCATGGGCATAGGCATGCTCGGCGCCGGAATTCTCGCGTTGCTTGCGCCACAGCATGAAGGTCGCATAGTTGACCGCATGGCAGCGGCCGATCAGGCTGTTGTCGCGCCAGGCAAGCTGCGACAGCAGCACCACCGTGCCGTCGAACAGCGCCGGATTGGCCGCTATCTCGCGCTGCCAGTTCTCGGCGATCGCCTCTGCATTGTCCCTGGCAAAGGGATGCGGGCCGGAATCGAGCCGGACGTCGACGGCATCGACAGACAGGATGACATTGCGCGGCAGGTCGAAGCTCATGCGTATCAAGTCCCAATCCTGCTTATCGAGCCCCAATCTTGCCTATCGAACCATGTCCAGCGTGATCACCACCGGGCAATGGTCCGACGCTTTCGGCCGGTCCCAGCCGGCGCGCGGAAAACGCTCGACTTCCTGGCCCGCCGGAAAGATCGTGCGCCAAGGCTGGCCTTTGCGGATGATGTCGGGAACGGCAGTAGCATTCCTTGCCGCCAGTCCCTTGGACAGCAGGATGTAGTCAAGTTGGCAGAGATGCCGTTCTTCAGGTCCGCGCGTGTGATAGAACGTCCAGCGGTTCATTTCCGGCCGCCGCTCGACAACGTTCTCGCAGAAGCCGCCAGCCGTCAGCACGTTGATGCAGGACTGGTTCTCGTCGACCACCTCGAAACGATAGCCGTCGACGTCGTCGCCGGCGATCTTCACGCGCTGGCGATAATCGTTCATGTCGCCGCAGATCGCCCAGAGCTTGTCGGCGGCATGATCCGCACCGAAGCGCTCCTCGATGATCCGGCGTACCGCCAGCGCCTCCGCTATGCGCACCGGCATCGTCGCCTCGCGCCCATCGAGCCCGTTGCGTGGCGAGCCCATCGACTTGAAATGCACGAGATAAAGCGTCAGCGGCACGCCGCCGACAGTGATGTCGACTTCCAGGCAGTCGCGCCGGAAAATACGTTCATTGGCCTGGTTGCCGAGCGCCGCCAGTTCCGGCGTGTGCAGCCCGAACTGCTCGTAGGTGACGTAGGCGTGGCTGGTCATGCGCACGAATTCGATCGGCTGGCCCTGCGCAGTCTCGTTGCGCATCATCACCGCGACATCGATACCGCGCGAATCATTGCCGGAGGTGGTGTATTTCTGGCGGTAGCCCTGCCCCACCATCTTGAACAGATAGCCATATTCGAAGGCCTTCAGCGCCTCGATATTGTCGACCTCCTGCATGCAGATGATGTCGGCCCGGGTGGCGGCGATCGCCAGCGCCGTCAGCTGGCGCGTGTCGTCGGATTGGGCGATGGCGCGGGCCTGCTCCAGCATCTTGTATTCGGCTTCGCTCTGGATATCGAAGAGCGCCAGCGTCCGGTCCTCGTTGAGCTGGTTGCGATAGCCGGAAAAATCGAACCGGTTCATCAGGTTCTCGACATTGAAGGTGGCAAGGCGCAGCGACATGCCCCGACCTTTGCCTGCAAGTGCCGGAGAAAACAAGATCGCAGGACCACAAGCCAAGATCGACTGGTCCTGGAGGCATTCGCGCCATGGTTGACGGAACCTTTCCGTTCATCCGCCGTTCAGACGCAAGGATCCACAGTAGGCCCATTCCCAGGGTAGGCGTGGGGCCTGTATCTCTTGGAGAGTGCAATGAATTCGCTCTTTTCTTCCACCATTAAGTCCGGGCTGATTGCGCTCGGCATTGTCTCCGGCATCACGGCACCGTCGGCCGCCGGACCGATCCTGCAGCCGGACCTGTCGATTCCGACCAGCACTGCCGCGCCCACGATCACGCCGGTTCGCGAGGAATGGGCAGGCGGCAACAACCGGGAGTTCAACAACGACTGGAGATGGCGCCGCCATGACGGGCGTCGCAACTGGAACCGCGGCAATTGGGATCGCGGTAACTGGAATCGAGGCAACTGGAACGGCGGAGACGACTGGCGCTGGCGCCATGGCCGCCGCCACTATCACGGCGGCTATGATGATGGCGCAGCCGCAATCCTGGGCCTTGGCCTGGGGCTCGGGCTTGGCAGCATGTACAACAACTACAACAACTACGACTACTATGCGCCGCCGCCGCGCCGCTACTATCGCGCCGGTCGGCTTTCCAACGCCCATGTGCGGTGGTGCTATAGCAGGTACCGGTCGTATCGCGCCTGGGACAACACGTTCCAGCCCTATAACGGCCCACGTCAGCAATGCTGGTCGCCCTATAGCTGAGCTGTAGGCAAGACCGAACAAACTAAAATGAAAACGGCGCCTCGCGGCGCCGTTTTTTATTGTCGAGCGTGGATCGCTTAGTTCTTGGCCCTGTCGACCAGCCTGTTCTTCGAAATCCCCCGCGCGACCGCAGGGCGAAGCCCGAGGACGCGCAAAGGCAACAATGTGGATTTCGCTTAGTTCTTGGCCTTGTCGACCAGCTTGTTCTTCGAAATCCACGGCATCATCGCGCGCAGCTTGGCGCCGACTTCCTCGATCTGGTGGCTGTCGTTCATGCGGCGGATGCCCTTGAAGCGCGACAGGCCGGCACGGTATTCCTGCATCCACTCCGAGGTGAACTTTCCGGTCTGGATATCCTTCAGCACGCGCTTCATCTCGGCCTTGGTCTCGGCGGTGATGATGCGCGGACCCGAGACATACTCGCCCCATTCAGCGGTGTTCGAGATCGAATAGTTCATGTTGGCGATGCCGCCTTCATAGATCAGGTCGACGATCAGCTTGACCTCGTGCAGGCACTCGAAATAGGCCATTTCCGGCGCGTAGCCGGCTTCCACCAGCGTCTCGAAACCGGCGCGGATCAGTTCGACCAGGCCGCCGCAGAGCACGACCTGCTCGCCGAACAGATCGGTCTCGCATTCCTCGCGGAAATTGGTCTCGATGATGCCCGAGCGGCCACCGCCGACGCCGCAGGCGTAGGACAAGGCCAGATCAAGCGCATTGCCCGACGCATCCTGGTTGACGGCAACCAGGCAAGGCACGCCGCCGCCCTTCTGATATTCGCCACGCACCGTGTGGCCCGGGCCCTTCGGCGCGATCATGACGACATCGACGGTCGACTTCGGCTCGATCAGGCCGAAATGCACATTGAGGCCGTGCGCGAAAGCGATCGCCGCACCATCGCGGATGTTCGGCGCGATTTCGTTCTTGTAGATGTCGGCCTGCAGCTCATCGGGCGTCGCCATCATCATCAGGTCGGCCCATTTGGCCGCGTCGGCCACGCTCATCACCTTGAGCCCGTCGGCCTCGACCTTCTTGGCGGTCGCCGAGCCGGCCTTGAGGCCGATGGCGATCTCCTTGGCGCCGGAATCCTTGAGGTTGAGCGCATGCGCCCGGCCCTGGCTGCCATAGCCGATGATAGCGACCTTCTTGCCCTTGATCAGGTTCAGATCGGCATCACGATCGTAATAGACCCGCATTTTACTTCCTTCCCGTTTCTAAGATCAGAGGCCCTGCGGCCCGGTTTTTGCTCCGAAAAGAGCGAGAAACTGCTGCGTCGCCCGGACGGCGTCGCCGCCGATCGTCGCCTCAGTCAATTCCAGCCGGTCGCCGAGCAGCAGACGGATCTGCACGTCGCGGGCAACCAGCCCGAAAAATGTACGGAACGCCGTCTCGGCATCCGCAAATTCCAGAAGCCCGGCGTGGCGCCCGGCCTCGAGCACCGGCTTCAGCCGCTTGGCCAGCGCGAAGCGGCCATTCTCCAGCACGACGGCACCGAGATCATCCTTGCCCGATCCGGCATGCCCGACCGCCACCCGGTTGAGCGCGATCGAGGTATCGCTGGAGATCACCTTCAGCCAGTCGGACGCAAACCGCTCCAGGCTTGCCGTCAGCGAGGCAAGGTCAAGCCCCTTGCCGTCAACGGGCGCCACCCGCACCTTGGAAGCCTGCCACTGCACGGTTGCCGTCAACAGCCCGTCGCGGTCGCCGAACCATTTGTAGAGGGTTTCCTTGGAGCAGCTCGCGCGCCGCGCCACGGCGGTCATGGTTAGCTGATCGCCCTCCTCGACCAGCAGCCGCAACGCCGCATCCAGAACGGCCTTCTGCCGCTCCGTCAGCCCCTGGCTGTTGTCGATGTCGGCGTTTGCCAGCAACACGCTTCGTTCCCGTTCAATAGCCGAGGCCGCGGATCACCCAACAGCCGTACCGTACGTTACGGTTCGGCATATTGCGCAATCCGATAATCGACGCAAGAGGAAAAAGTAGAATATTCGCCTGCAAACGGCGACGAAGCGCAACGGCCGCCTGGTATTGGGCAACCTCAATCGCCGACGGGCGGATGGCGCAGCCGGCCAAGCAGTGCCGACACCGTATTCAGCTCGTCCGCCGAGAGCCTGGCGCCAACCAGTTCGGCAATCGACCGTCCATAGACGGCCCACATCCGCCGACGCGTCTCGCGCCCCTTGGCTGTGATGCGGATGGTCTGGCCACGACCATCATCGGCCACCGGCAGCTTCTCGACCAGCCCGTCGGCTTCGATCCGCGCCAGCAGTCGCGAGATGTTGTACTGCGCAAACAAAGTGCGCTCGATCAATTGGAACGGCCGCAAGCCGCCCTCGCCCGCCTCGGCGAGCTCGTGCAGCACATCGTACCAGGCAAGCGGCGGCAGGCCGCCGTCCTTCAGCGCGTCTTCGGCGCTCTCCACCAGCTGGCGCGACACGCGCATCAGACGGGCCCAGGCCTTGATGGCTTCCGGCGAAGGCGTGGCTTTCTCTGTCATGACCCACCCTAGGCGATAGATGCAGATGCATCAAGCTTGACGATAAATGCATATGCATCTATATAGATGCAATTGCATCAACCGAAAGGCAAATCCATGAAACACGAAATCTGCAAGGTTGCCGATATCCCGCAGGCGGGCAGCCTGATCGCCCCGTTCTTCGGCCGGGAGGTCCATGTCTGGCGCAGCGGCGAACGCATCCGCGCCGCAGCCAACGTCTGCCTGCATTTCGGTGGGCCACTCGACTGCAAGGACGGCAGACTTGTCTGCCAGTGGCACGGCGCCGCGTTCGACATGGCATCGGGCGATCGTGTCGACGGTCCCGCGCCCAAGAATTCCCGCCTGATGTTCCTGTCGACGCGCGTCGAGAATGACGCGTTGAACTATGTCTGGGGAGAGTGAGATGACCGACAAACTCATCCTCGTCAGCCACCCTCTCTGCCCCTATGTCCAGCGCGCCGCGATCTCGCTGACCGAGAAAGGCGTGCTGTTCGAGCGTGTCGACATCGACCTCGCCGACAAGCCTGTGTGGTTCAAGGCGATCTCGCCGCTCGGCAAGGTGCCGTTGCTGCGCGTCCAGCGAAATGGCGATGAAACGACAATCTTCGAATCCGCGGTCATCCTCGAATTCCTCGAGGAGACGCAGGCGAGCCCCCTCCATCCTGCCGACCCCTATGCCCGCGCACGGCACCGCGCCTGGATCGAATACGGCTCCGCCATCCTCAACGCCATCGGCCGGCTCTATTCAGCGCCGACCGAGGCCGGCTTCCTTGCCGAGTCCGGCGCGCTGGCGGCTATGTTTGATCGCCTCGAGGCCGAACTGGCTGACGGCCGTGGTGGCCCATGGTTCGCCGGCGACAGCTTCTCGCTCGTCGATGCGGTCTATGGGCCTGTCTTCAGATATCTCGACGCTTTCGACCGGATCGGCGACTTCGGCACCCTGGACGGCAAGCCGCGCGTCCAGGCCTGGCGGCAGGCGTTGAATGATCGTCCGTCGATCAGAGGTGCCGTGGCGCGCGATTATCCGCGACGCCTGCATGCTTTCCTGCAAGCGAAGGGATCATTTCTCTCGAGCCTCATCCACCGAGGCGATCTGGCCACTGCGCTTCGACAAGCCCTGCCCGCCTGAACGGATCAATCACCGTACCAGCGACCATCGACGCGAGAAACTGCGGCGCCGGCGGGATTTTTGCGATGGTCGCCACCAGCCTGTCGCGGATGAAGGGCAGCGCCGCGGAATCCGACTGGTAGAACGGCGTGAACGCCAGCGACAGCGCCTGGAAGACACGCACATGCCAGCGCCGCGCCCTGGCATAGCTTTCAAGCGCTGCCTCGATGCTCTGCGTGCGCGCCAGCCCATGGCTGAGCGCCGCCGCGTCGAGCAGCGCCATGTTGGCTCCTTGTCCAAGCTGCGGACTGGTCGAATGCGCGGCATCGCCGATGACGGCCAATCTCCGGCCAACCGGAAGCTTCATCGTGTGGTGGCCATAACGGGCCAGCGACAGCTGGTCGAAACTGTCGATCTGGCTGGTGAACGCCTCGCTTTGCGGCCACAGCCGCACCACCCTCTCCTTCCAAGCGTCGATGCCGATAGCACGCACCGCGTCGGCATCATCGGGCTTCAGGCTCCAGAAGAAGGCCGCCATCTTCTCGGCACCGGGCTCCGGCCGGCCGATCGGCAGCACGCCGATCATCACGCTGGCCTTGTCATAGCGCTGCAACAGCGCGTGCTCGTCAAAGCCTTCGCCGCGCCAGCCGAGCGACGCCCATAAGGCGCCATAGGTCAGAGCGCGCGGCGCGCCCGCAGCGCCAGCGCATTGCCGCAGCTTCGAGCGCGAGCCGCTGGCATCGACGACCAGATCGAACGGCCCTGCCCTTCGTCCATTGCCAAGGATCAGCGTCGCCCGTTCGCCGGCCTCCATGGTCTCGATCTCGACGCCGGTCTCGATGGCGATGGCCTCGCGCCGGGCGGCGCGAAACAGCACGCCGAACAGGGCCGCCCGGTGCACCGCCAGGCCGAAACGGTGGCCGCGCTGGGCATCGTAGCGGACGTCGAGCACAGTGCGCCCGGTCGAGGCATCGGCGCCATGCAGCCGGTCGATGCGGGCACCGAGCGCCAGTATGTCATCGAGCAGGCCGAGATCGGCCAGAACCGTCAAGCCGGTCGGCTGCAGGATCAGCCCGGAGCCGACCGGCTTCGGCTCCTCGAAGCGCTCGAAGATGGTGACCCTGTGCCCGGCACGCTTGAGATAGAGCGCCATGGCCAGGCCCGCCGGACCGGCGCCTGCAATTGCGATATCGTAGGAAATGCCGATGCCCCCAAGCCAACTGGCCGGGACAATCCTTCAGCCGCCTGATGAAATCAAGTCGCCGCGTCGAACCCTGCCGGGCCGCTCAAGCCTGTGTTGCGTCGAAGCCGGCACGTGCCTCGCGCACCGCATCGTGGTTGAGTTCGGCCCATTGCAGCAGATGCTGCAGGGCGCCGAACATCGAGCGCCCGAGATCGGTGAGGCTGTATTCGACGCTCGGCGGTTTGGTCGGGAACACTTCGCGATGCACATAGCCGTCGCGCTGCAGATCGTAGAGCGTCTGGGTCAGCATGCGTTGCGAGATGTCGGGAACCAGCCGCCGCAACTCGCCGAAGCGATAGGGCTGCTCGGCCAGCGCCGCCATCAACAGCGATCTCCATTTGCCATTGAGCCCCTGGATGACCTCACGGACGGGGCAATCGGCAAGGTTTCCGCCGCCGGTCATGGCTTTGTAGACGTCGAGTTTGGATCTCAGATTGACGATCCGGCTGTCCATGGCTGGTTCCCTGCGTGTGCCTACCTCCCCAAAAACTGCCTTCTTTACGGCACCGGGTCAATTCCTATTTTAGTGCTGGTCTCTTTTTGAGACCACTACCCGAACCGCCATGCTGGCGCAAAATAAGGACCTCCCCGTGACCGAAACCCTCCTTGTCACCGGCGCTTCCGGCCAGCTTGGCCGCGCCGTCATCCGCCATCTGCTGGACGCTCAGAAAGTCGCGCCGGCAAGCATCATCGCCACCACGCGCGACCCCGAAAACCTCGCCGACCTGGCGGCACTTGGCGTCACCGTCAGGGCGGCCGACTTCAACGATCCGGCTTCGCTGGAGAAGGCGTTTGCCGGCGCCGACCGCGTGCTGATCATCTCGACCGGCGATCTCGATCTCAAAACCGGCAGGCGTCTGAAGCAGCATGAGGCGGCGGTGGCGGCTGCGAAGAAAGCAGGCGTTTCGCATCTGCTCTACACCTCGATGCCCAATCCGGAGCCGGTTTCGCCGGTGCTGTTTGCCAACGATCACTACGGCACCGAGCAGGCGATCAAGGCGAGCGGCATTGCCTACACCATCTTCCGCAATGGCTGGTACCAGGAGAACCTGTTCATGGCCTTGCCGCACGCCATCGCTTCGGGGCAGTGGTACAGCTCCGCCGGCGACGGTCGCATCGCCCATGGTGCACGCGATGATATGGCAGCGGCAATCGCCGCCGGCCTGGCTTCAGACGCGACCGAAAGCAAGACTTACACGCTGACCGGCCCGCAGGCTTATACCACGGCCGAGATTGCCGCCCTGGTCGGCGAGGTCACCGGCAAGCCGCTCACCATTGTGCCGGTTTCGGATGAAGCCCTGACCGAAGGGGTAAAGGCGGCTGGCGTTCCCGAGGACTTCGCCCGCATCATCGTGTCCTTCGACGCCAACACGCGCGCTGGCCGCATCGCCCTGGTAACCGACGCCATCGAGACGCTTTCCGGCAGGAAGCCGCAGACGCTGAAGCAGTTTCTGGAAGCCAACAAGGCCGCGCTGGCTGGTTGAACGGAGCGCGGCGGGAGGTTCTCCTCTCGCCGCGCTATTTCTTCAGCAGGCCGAGCCGAACCAGGCTCTCGCCTGTGGCGGCCAGCGCGTCTTCGCGCGAGCGCGGCGCCCAGCCGAGCACACGCACCGCCTTGGCGCTGGTGGCATTCTTGACCTTGCCCAGTTCCGTCACCAGTTGCGCGGCTTCCGGGTTGAACAATCCGACTATGCGCACCAGCCAATCGGGAAGCTCACGCGTCTTGACGCGCGCCGCCGCATCGCCGAGCCGCGTTTTCAAGGTCTGTGCGATCTCCCGCACGGTCATGAAATCACCTGATACCGCCAGGAAGCGCTCGCCCTTGGCCGCCGGATCGGTCATGGCACGCACATGCAGGTCGGCCACGTCGCGTGCGTCGACGACGCCGAAGGACAGGCGCGGCAGCCCCGGCATGGCGCCGTTCATCATACGCTGGACAAATTCGGTGGAGGTCGAATGGTCGGCCCCCAGCACAGGCCCGAAAATGCCGACCGGATTGACGACCGCAAGTTCCAACCTGCCGCCCTCGGCGGCGATGAAATCCCAGGCCGCGCGCTCGGCAAGCGTCTTCGACTTCACATAGGCGCTGACCTTGGCCGTCGGATCGGTCCAGCTCTCCTCGGTGAACGGCCCGGGCGGCATCTTGCCATAGCCGATGGCCGCGAAGGACGAGGTCAGCACGACGCGTTTGACACCGGCGTCCCGCGCCGCCCGCAGCACCCGCAGCGCGCCTTCACGAGCCGGAACGATCAGATCGTCCTCATGTTTTGGAACGCCGGGCGGAAATGGCGAGGCGACATGGAGCACGTAGTCACAGCCGGAGACTGCTTGCGGCCAGCCGGCGTCGTTCATGAGATCAGCGATGGCAAAGGAAAGCCGGTCGCCCGGCTCGACGCCGCCCGCCTTGAGCATGGCGAGCACATCGGCTTCACGCTTAGCGGAGCGCACTGTCGTGCGCACGCGGTAGCCCGCCTTCAAGAGTTCAAGGACGCAGTGGGCGCCGAGAAAGCCCGATCCGCCGGTGACAAGCACCAATTCGCCGCTCACGCCCGCCTCCCGTTAGGTCGAGGCGATCAAGCCGATCAGATCGCCACCTGCGTGCCGATTTCTACCACACGTCCGGTCGGGATCTGGAAATATTCGGTCGCATCGGCAGCCGTGCGCGCCAGGCCGATGAACAGCCGGTCCTGCCACACCGGCATGCCGGAATTGGGCGATGCCTTGAGCGAGCGCCGCGACAGGAAGAACGACGTCGTCATGATGTCGAACTTCCAGCCCTGCTTGCGGCAGATCGCCAGTGCGCGCGGGATGTTGGGCTGTTCCATGTAGCCGAAGGTCAGCGTCACCCGCATGAACAGCTCGTTGACTGTCTCCATCTTGACCCGCTCGCTGTCGGGCACGACCGGTTGCGGCGCCGTCACCACCGAAAGGATGACGTTCTGTTCATGCAGCACCTTGTAGTGCTTGAGGCTGTGCATCAGGGCGGTCGGCGCGCTGAGCGGGTCGCTGGTCAGGAACACCGCGGTGCCCGACACCAGTTGCGGCTTCTTCTTCAACAGATTGGCGGCCAGGAAATCGAGCGGGATCTCGTTGCGGCGCGTCTTGTCGAACAGATAGCGGCTGCCGCGTACCCAGGTCCACATGCCCAGCACGATGGTGAAAGCCACCAGCAGCGACGCCCAGCCACCTTCGAACACCTTGACGATGTTGGAGGCGAAAAAGCCGATATCAATGAAGGCGAATAGTGCGGTGAGCGGGATCGCCACCGACAGCCTCCATTTCCAGATGCGGGTCATGACGACATAGAGCAGCACCGTCGTCACCAGCATGTTGCCGGTCACCGAGATGCCGTAGGCCGAAGCCAGCTTGCTGGATTCGCCGAAACCGACCACCAGCAACATCACCGCCAGCGCCAGCAGCAAATTGACGCGCGGCATGTAGATCTGGCCGGACTGTTTCTCGGACGTATGCAGGATTTCAAGGCGCGGCAGCATGTTGAGCTGCACCGCCTGCCTGGTCAGCGAGAAAGCGCCCGATATCACCGCCTGGCTGGCGATGACTGTTGCCGCCGTTGCCAGCACCACCATCGGGATCAGCGCCCAGCCCTCGTTCATCTCGAAGAACGGGTGGCCGACGACGCCATTCTTTGCCAGCACGAAGGCGCCCTGCCCGGCATAGTTCAAAAGCAGGCAGGGAAAGACGATCGCCAGCCAGGCGAGCACGATCGGCTTGCGGCCGAAATGGCCTAGATCGGCATAGAGCGCCTCGGCGCCAGTGACGGCGAGGAAGACGGCGCCGACCGTGACGAAAGCCACATCGGGCGAATGAATCAGGAAGGCGACGATATAATGCGGGCTGATCGCCAGCAGGATTTCCGGATCGCTGATGATATGTTTCAGGCCGGAGAGGCCAATGGCCAGGAACCATACTGCGGTCACCGGCCCGAATACCAATCCCACCCCGCCCGTGCCAAAGCGCTGCACCGCGAACACCATCGCGAGGATGACCAAGGTCAGCGGCACCACATAAGGCTGGAAAGCGGGTGTCACGACATTCATGCCTTCGACCGCCGAAAGCACCGAAATCGCCGGTGTGATAACGGCATCGCCGAAAAACAGCGAAGCACCGACGATGCCGATGCCCAGGATCACCGCCGAGCGCTTGGGAAAACTGCCGCGCGCCAGCGCCATCAGTGACAGGACGCCGCCCTCGCCGCGGTTGTCGGCACGCAGCACGAACATGATGTATTTTACCGTAACCGTGATCGTGAGCGACCAGATGATGAGCGACAACACCCCGAGGATATCGCCGCGATCCGCCACGGTGCCGTGGGACGACGCCACCAGTGCCTCACGGAACGCATAGATCGGGCTGGTGCCGATATCGCCATAGACAACGCCTAGAGCGCCCAGCATCAGCACCTTGGTGCTGTGCTGTTCCATCTCCGGATGGCTCGACTGTTCGACGGGTTCTGCCTCACTACCAGCATTGGCAAGGGCCATGGACGACACTCCGATAAGCGCGCGGTGCTCTACGCTTGCTGCAATGCAATATCAAGTGCCGTCGCGTGATGGCTCCCATGCTTGCAACGCTGGACTGCTCGAGAAATAGCCGATTACCCGACACTCGCGGGTTGAATCCGCAGCATGGAACCGCTGTGTGCACCTTAGATAGCGACTTGCGTGCCGATTTCCACGACACGCCCGGTCGGGATCTGAAAATATTCGGTCGCATCGGCGGCCGTGCGCGCCAGGCCGATGAACAGCCGGTCCTGCCACACCGGCATGCCGGAATTGGGCGAGGCCTTGAGCGAGCGCCGCGACAGGAAGAACGACGTCGTCATGATGTCGAACTTCCAGCCCTGCTTGCGGCAGATCGCCAGTGCGCGCGGAATGTTGGGCTGTTCCATATAGCCGAAGGTCAGCGTCACCCGCATGAACAGCTCGTTGACCGTCTCCATCTTGACCCTGTCGCTGTCCGGCACCACCGGCTGCGGCGCCGTCACCACCGAAAGGATGACGTTCTGCTGATGCAGCACCTGGTAGTGCTTCAGGCTGTGCATCAGCGCTGTCGGCGCGCTGAGCGGATCGCTGGTCAGGAACACCGCGGTGCCCGACACAAGATGCGGCTTCTTCTTCAAGAGATTTGCGGCGAGGAAATCGAGCGGGATCTCGTTGCGGCGGGTTTTGTCGAACAAATAGCGCGTGCCGCATATCCAGGTCCACATGATCAGCCCCATCAGGCAGGCAACCGTGATCGATACCCAGCCGCCTTCGAATATCTTCACGATGTTCGCCAGGAAGAAGCCGCTGTCGATGACACCGAACAGCAAGGTCAGCGGCAGGGCGACCGCCAGTCTCCATTTCCACAGCTTGCGCATGACAACGAACAGCAGGATCGTCGTCATCAGCATTTCGCCGGTCACCGAGATGCCATAGGCGGAAGCCAGCGAACTCGAGCTGCCGAAACCGACGACCAGCAGCATCACCCCCAGGGCAATCAGCAGATTGACGCGGGGCATGTAGATCTGGCCGAGTTGCATTTCGGACGTATGTTGCACCTCGATGCGTGGCAGAAGGTTGAGCTGCACCGCCTGGCGGGTGAGCGAAAAAGCACCTGATATGACTGCCTGGCTGGCGATGACGGTCGCAGCCGTCGCCAGTCCCACCATCGGCATCAGTGCCCAGTCAGGCAGCATCTGGAAGAATGGATTGGTCGGCCTCCCGCCATTGGCCAGCACAAAGGCCCCCTGCCCGAAATAGTTGAGCAGCAAACAGGGGAAAACCACGGAAAACCACGCCAACACGATAGGTTTGCGTCCAAAATGGCCAAGATCGACATAAAGCGCCTCGGCCCCGGTCACCGCCAGGAACACCGCGCCGACAGTGACAAAGGCGGCCGTGGGTGTGCTGACGAGATAGGCGACCGCGTGATACGGATTGATGGCCAGCAGGATCGATGGATCGTCCATCAGGTGATAGAGCCCCGCCACGCCGATGGCCAGGAACCACAGCGCGGTCACCGGCCCGAACACCGCCGCCACCTTTCCCGTGCCGAAACGTTGCACTGAAAACAGCACGGCCAGGATGAGCAGCGTGATCGGCACGACATAGGCGTCCAGTGTCGGCGTCACCACCCTGAGGCCTTCGACCGCTGACAGCACGGAGATGGCCGGCGTTATGATCGAATCGCCGAAAAACAACGCCGCGCCGCAAAGGCCGATCGCCAGGATGAGTCGCGCACCTTTGGGATAGGCGCTGCGCGCCAGCGACATCAGCGACAGCGTGCCGCCTTCGCCCTTGTTGTCGGCACGAAGCACGAAGGCGACATATTTTATGGTCACGATGATCGTCAGCGCCCAGACGATCAGCGACAGCACGCCAAGCACGTGAGCGCGCGTATCGATGCCGGGCGAAGCGTGAAGCGCCTCGCGGAAGGCATAGATCGGACTGGTGCCGATATCGCCATAGACAACGCCGAGCGCGCCCAGCATCAGAACCTTGGTGCTGTGCTGCTCGGCCCCGGAATGGCTCGATTGCTCGACGGTTTCGGCCTCGCTACCGCGACTGGCAAGGTCCATGGACCACTCCCCGACAAGCGCGCGGTGCTTCACGCATGCTGCGATGCGATGTCAATTGCACGCTATGGCTGCCATACCTGCAAAGGAAGCTCTACCCCTACCAGCCGCAGGCTCTGAGGAACCGGCCCACCGTGCCGGCCATGCCATACTCCAACGCGTCGGCTGTCAACCCATGTCCGATTGACACTTCGGCCAATGCCGGAATGCGCTTCGCCAGAGCCGGAAGATTGCCCACCGTCAGATCGTGCCCGGCATTGACCTGGATGCCGGCGGCAAATGCCGCATCGGCCGTTTTCCCCAATCTTTCCAGCTCCTTGGTGGCCTTTGCGGAATCGGAATGGTAGCTGCCATAAGGGCCGGTATAAAGCTCGATCCGATCGGCGCCGGTGTCGCGCGCGGCTGTCATGCCGGCAGGATCGGCGTCGGAAAACAGCGACACCCTGAAGCCGCCCTTCTTCAGGCGCCTGACGATCGGCGTCAGGAACGCGGCATCGGCGACGAAGTTCCAGCCATGGTCGGAGGTCGCCTGCGCCGGGTCGTCGGGAACCAGCGTCACCTGTTCAGGCTGATGCTTTTCCACAAGCGCCAGGAAATCCTCGCTCGGGTAGCCCTCGATGTTGAATTCCGCCTGCGGGAACTCGTCGTCGATAAGCGCTCGGATCTCGGGCAGGTCGGAATGCCGCGTATGACGTTCGTCGGGACGCGGATGGACAGTCAGCCCATGCGCTCCCGCGGCAAGGGCAAGCCGGCCGATGCCGGTGACGCTTGGCCACGGCAGGTCGCGCCGGTTGCGCAGCATGGCGATGGCGTTGAGGTTGACGGAAAGCTTTGCGGGCATGGCTGGCGTCCGTGAAACAGGCGGGTTGACGGCGCGCCAAAGCCACAAATTCAGCCTAGGCGCGCTTGAGACCGGGCATCTATAGCGTCTTTAACGGGAACAGATAGGGGGTTTCCGGTGTTCCAGAAGACCAGCGTTTTTCGCCAAAGGAGGCCCTGCCGTGAATTTCCTGCAATCCGTGCCGGCGATCCGTCGCATCGAGACCGATCGCGACGACCTGTTCGCCATCGATGTGGTCGGGCATGTTTCGGCGGCCGATGCGGAAAACCTGTTCGGCCTGCTGGAGGCGGCCTATGCGCTCCATCAGCGAATCGACGTGGCCGTGCGCATTGTCGATCACGATGGCGTCGACTGGACCGACATCTCCGATGAGACCCTCAAACAGGGTGCTGTCCATGCATCGGAGCATATAGGCCGTTGCGCGGCGATCGGCACGCCGGACTGGACGCCGGACGCACGGCACGCTTTGCCCGCGTCGTCACCCATCGAATTCAGGCATTTCAAGGCCGAGGATGAAGAAGAGGCCTGGGAATGGCTCGGCGCCGGGCAGGTCGGCGTGCGAGAAAAGCCGGCGTCGTAGCTCTACCGGACGATGGTTAGCCGTTCGGCGGCCCGCGTGATCGCGGTATAGAGCCAGCGTTGGCGGGTTTCCTTGAAGGCCCAACTTTCGTCGAACAGCACGATTTCGTTCCACTGCGAGCCCTGCGCCTTGTGCACGGTCAGCGCATAGCCATAGTCGAAATCATCAAAACGCTTCTTCTGCTGCCAGGGGATATCGGCGTCCGGATCCTCGAACGCCGCCTTGAGCAGCTTGATCTTGGCGACGCCGCGGTCCGGATCGTCCTCTTCCGGCGAGACCAGAAGGTTGATGCCGGGCTTCACCGTCTCGCGCGACGAGGTCATCACCTTCCACAGCGAGCCATTGAGCAGGCCCTTGGCGGGATCGTTGCGCAGGCAGACCAGCTTGTCGCCGGCTTGGGGATAGTCGGCATTGAAGCCCTTGAGTTCGCGCAGGCGCTGATTGTAGCGGCGGCGCGTGCGATTGGTGCCGACCAGTACCTGGTCCGCCTTCAGCACCAGTTCCTGGTTGACGTCTTCCTTGCCGATCACTTGCGCCGTGCCATAGTCGCCGCGCATGAATTCGCGGCCTTCGCGCACGTCGAGCGCCAGCCGCAGTATCGGATTGTCGCGCGCCTGCCGATGGATTTCAGTGAGCAGGAAATCCGGCTCGTGATCGGTGAAGAAGCCGCCTCCCGAAATCGGCGGCAACTGGCCGGGGTCGCCCAGCACCAGGATCGGCGTGCCGAAACTCATGAGGTCGCGGCCGAGCTGCTCGTCGACCATCGAGCATTCGTCGATCACGACCAGTTTCGCACGCGAGATCGGGCTCTGCCGGTTCAGCGAAAAGGTCGGCGACATCGAGGTCTTGCCGGTGACCTCGTCCTCGACCGATTCCTCGCCCTTGGGCCTGTAGATCAGCGAATGGATGGTGCGGGCATTGACCGCACCCTTGGAGCGCAGCACCTGGGCCGCCTTGCCGGTGAAGGCGGCGAACTGCACCTGGCCATCGACATGTTCGGCAAAATAGCGCGCCAGCGTCGTCTTGCCGGTGCCGGCATAGCCGAACAGCCTAAACAGCTGCGGCTGGCCAGCCTGCAGCCAGCGGGCGACCGCTTGCAGTGCCTCGTCCTGTTGGGGAGAGAATTCCATCAGTGCGACAGACCGGATTCGCAAGCGAAAGACAAGACAGTCGCCTGTCGACTGCCGTCAGTGACGCACCGAGCGCCGCCGACGGTTCAGGCTATCAGGCATGTACAAGAACGTAAAGAGAACAAACACAGGCGCCCGGTTGATCACTCCTGTCAGCCGAGCGCGATCAGGGCCGTGCCGGCGAAGGCGAGCACTGCCCCGGCCCAGGCCGGTGCCGGTGGCCTGTAGCCGCTGCGCAGCCACACCATCGGCAACACCAGCACTGGCGAGAGTGACGACAATGTCGAGACAATGCCGACCTTTCCGCCAGCCAACGCGGCCATGATGAGCGACATGCCCATGCCGGTGCCGATCAGCGCGCCACCAATGCCGATGCCGAGTGTTCGCGCCGACGGTCGCGGGCGCTTGGCAACGCTGCGCAAGGGAACCAGTGCCAGCAAAAGGAAGAAAACCGCCGACACCCCGGTCCGGATCGCCATCGCCGTGAACGGATTGACGCCCGATGCCATGACCGGGCGCGCCACCAGGGCGCCAGCCGCCTGCCCCAGAGCCGCTACCAGCCCAAAGGCGAGACCGACAGGCAAGGTCATCTGCTTTGCCGGCAGCACCACCGTTTCGATCGGCGGTGTCGGGAAGATGCCTTCGGGCTGAACCTTGGCCGGGCGCCCGAACAGGATGGCAAGCACAATGCCGGCGATGACTAGCGCCACGCCGGCCAGTTTGACCGGACCGACCGTCTCGCCCAGGAAGAAATAGCCCATGATCAGCGCAAAGGGCGAGGTCAACGAGAAGACCAGCAACGCCAGCCGCGGCCCGAGTGCGAATATCGACGAGATGTAGGCTGATGAGGCAATGAAGATCCCGAACACGCCGGAAGCGGCAAGGTAGCCCATCTGCCATGGCTGCAGCCCGGCCCAGCCGCCCAGCACCGTTGCCGCGATTGTAGTGGCGACAGTCACCGCAAGCGTCTGCAAGCGGGTCAAGGTCAAGGCATCGATGCGGCCGACCAGTTCACCAGCCAGCATTCCGCTCGTGGCTATGCAGAGCGCCGCGCCGATCGAGAGAATTTCCGACAGGTACATTCATTCTCGCTTGGGTAGAGGGGCGGCTTTTCGCTGGCGGGTGTTCGGATTGGACGGTCCGAAAAATATCCGCCTGATCAGGCGGATTGGAACTCCGGATCGTTCTCCAGCAGGATCGGCTTGCCGTGCGGCGTGGCGTGCGCGGCGCGTTCCCAGGCCTGCGCCATCGCATCGACATCGGGCCTGGCGGCCAGCCCCTTTGCGGCAAGCAGCCCTTCCAGCGCCGCCAGCCAATGCTCGTAATAGTCATGGCCGTCGGCTGCCGCACCCGGCTTCTTCACCTCTGCCGACAGGGCATCCGCCCATTCGCCCCACGAAAACAGGCCCTTGTCGTGCAGCGCCACGGTCATGGCGAACGCCTCGGCCTGCCAGGGCTCGGCGAAGACAGGCGCGTCGAGGCTCGCGGGCAAATCGGCGGCGGTCCCGTCAGGCCGGTTCAAGATAACTCTCCCAGGCATCGATCGAAACGGTCAGCGTCGGATCGGCACCCTCGCCCCAGATCTCCGTGCCTTCGAAAACCACCGTATAGACCCACTGCGGGTTCTCGCCCTGGCCATGCGCGTTGCTGTCTGGAAAGACGAACCCGTCACGCACCGCCTCGATCGTGCCCCGCTTGCCGCGCGCGTAGCGCGGCAGCCTGGTGTGGCCGGTCGGGTTGAAATTCTTCGTCCGCACTACGTCGCCGGCTTTGAACCGCGCTGGCTCCGCCATCGGCCGGTCGCAAGGGCCGCCCTTGGCCAGCACGGCAGGGACATTCTCCGCCTTCAGCACCCGTTTCGGGGTCGCCGCCGCATCGATCGCCTCGCCCGCCTTGAGATCGCGTTCGCTGACGAAGCCATGGCGCTTGAGCAGGGTCTCCAGCGCCTTGATCCAGATCTGGTAGTAGTTGGAGGAATAATAGTCGGCCGGATGCAGCGATTCGCGCGCATGCCGGCTCTCATCGATATTCCAGGCGCCCATGGCACCGGCGCAAAGCGTCACACCAAGCGCCCGCCTCTCCCAGGCAGCGTGGAAATAGGGCTCGTCCTGTTCGGGCGCGACCGGCCCGAAACCCATCTGTCCGCCGAGATCCTGCGGCCCGTTCATGCCGGCCCCCCCTCCGGTGCTTTGGCCAGCGCGGTGCCTATCATGGCATCGCGGCTCACCAGCTCCGCCAACCGCTCCTCGCTCCAGCCCTCGGTTCGCTGCGGCCGCATCGGCACGACGAGATAGCGCAGTTCCGCCGTCGAATCCCAGACGCGTATCTTGGTGCTGCCCGGCAGCGTCAGCCCGAATTCCTCGAGCACGCCGCGCGGATCGATCACCGCCCGCGACCGATAGGGCGGCGCCTTGTACCAGACCGGCGGCAGGCCAAGCACCGACCATGGATAACAGGAGCACAGCGTGCAGACGACGAGGTTGTGCGTATTCCCCGTATTGAACACCGCCTGCATGTGCTCGCCCTGGCGGCCGGTATAGCTCAGCGATTCGATCGCCGCCGTCGCGTCGCTTTTCAACCAAGCCGCATAGGCAGGATCGCTCCAGGCCTTGGCCACCACTCTTGCGCCGTTTCGCGGACCGATCTTGGTCTCGTAGGTATCGACAATGACGTCGATCGCCGCCGGATCGATCAGCCCCTTGCGGGTCAGGATGGTTTCCAGCGCACGCACGCGCGCGGCAAACGGATCGAGTTCATTGTCGTGGTCATGATCATGGGACATGGCCACAAATTACGGTTCCGACCCGCCGGCCGCAAGCACGACGGCTTGGGCCAGTGGAAATCAGCGCCCGTTGGCCGGCTATTCGGCGGCCGTCTTCTGCGGCTCGACAGGGATGTCGTCGTTGATGCCGAACAGCGAAGGCTGGTCGGCGCTCTCGACCGAATGCAGTTCGGGCTTGCGCTTCGGCATCAGCCCGACCAGCCAGCCCGAGAAATTCTCCATGTAGACGTAGATCACCGGTGTCACGAACAGCGTCAGCGCCTGCGAAGCCAGCAGGCCGCCGACAACGGCAACGCCCAGCGGCTGGCGCAACTCGGCACTGGCGCCGGTGCCGAGCGCGATCGGGAACGTGCCCATCAGTGCCGCCAACGTCGTCATCATGATCGGCCTGAATCGCATCAGGCAGGCCTTGTGGATGGAGTCTTTGGCGGACATGCCCTCTCGTCGCAATTCAAGGGCGACGTCGACCATCATGATGCCGTTCTTCTTGACGATGCCGATCAGCATCAGGATGCCGATCACCGCGATGACCGACAGGTCCATGCCGGCAAAGCGCAAGGCAACGACCGCGCCCAGCACCGCCGACGGCAGGCCGGTGAGAATGGTGAGCGGGTGGATGAAGCTCTCGTAGAGAATGCCGAGCACGATATAGATGGTCAGGATCGCGCCGCCGACCAGCAGACCCTGGTTGGCCAGCGAATCCTGGAAGGTCTTGGCCGTGCCGGCAAAGGTGGTCGAGATCGCCGTCGGCATGCCGATCTGCTCCTTGAGCGCATCGATACGCTTCACGCTGTCGCCCAGCGCCACGCCTTGCGGCAGATTGTAGGAGATGGTCACGGCCGGAAGCTGCCCGAGCTGGTTGACCGTCAGGGCGCCAGCCGTGCGATCGACGCGGGCGAAGGCGCCAAGCGGAACCAGGGAGCCGCTCGCCGTTCGCATCTGGATGGCGAGCATCCGCTCGGGCGACCATTCGATGTTGGGGTCGAGCTCGGTGATGACCTCGTAGCTGTCGGCCGAACCGAAGATCGTGGAAACCTGGTCGGTGCCGAAGCCGCCATAGAGGGCGGAGCGCAGCGTGTCGGTATCGATGCCAAGCTGGGCAGCCTTGTCGCGATCGATGACCAGCGACGCCTGCAGCGCATTGTTCTGCAGGTCGCTGGTAACGTCGGTGAAGGTCGTGTGGTCGGCCGCCATCGCGTCATTCAGTTTCTGCGCCCACTGGTCGGTCAGGCCGGTATCGAGGCCCTGCACGACGAGCTGGTAGGCGCTCGCCGACGAGCGCGAGCCCAGCCGCAGATTCTGCACCGGCTGCATGTAGGTCTCGATGCCCGCCACACCAGCCAATTGCTTGCGCAGGTCAGCCTGCACCTTCTCGATGTTGGGTCGCTGGCTCTTGTCCTTCAACTGCACATAGAGCTGGCCCTGGTTCAGTGCATTGTTGCCGCTGCCTGCTGACCATGCCACATGCGAAACATAGGGCGAATGGGAAAAGACGCTTGCCACCTGCCCCTGCAGCTTCACCATGGCGTCAAAAGAAATGTCCTGGCGCGCAATGGTCGTCACCGAGATCTGGCTGATATCCTCCTGCGGGAAGAAGCCCTTCGGCGAGGCCTGGATCAGCCACACCGACGCCGCCGCAGTGCCGACAAAGACGAGGAACACCAGGAAGGTGTGCCGCAGGCAGAACGTCAGAACCCGATCGTAGCTGCGTGTGACGAGATCCTGCTTGTGGCCAGGACCGTGCTTGTCGCGATCGGCCTTGGTCACCGACAGCAGTCGCGAGCACAGCATCGGCGTCAGCGTCAGCGACACGAACATCGATGCCAGGATGGCGACCGTCACCACGACGGCGAACTCGTTGAAGATGCGCCCGATGACGCCGCCCATCAGCAGCACGGGAATGAACACGGCCACCAGCGAAATCGAGATCGAGATGATGGTGAAGCCGATTTCGCGCGCGCCCTTCAGCGACGCGTCGAAAGCCGACAGCCCATCCTCTTCCATGTGGCGGAAGATGTTTTCCAGCATCACGATGGCGTCGTCGACGACGAGGCCCACCGCCAGCGTTAGGCCCATCAGCGATATGTTGTCGATGGAAAAGCCGAACAGGAACATCGCGCCGAGCGTGGCGATCAGCGAGATCGGCACCGCCACGGCCGGGATGATGGTTGCCGTCACCCGGCGCAGGAACACGAAGATCACCATCACCACCAGCGCGATGGTCAACAGCAACGTGAACTGCACGTCGTTGACGGCTTGGCGGATGGAGGTCGAGCGGTCATTGAGCAGCTTGATCTGGGCGGCGGCTGGCATCTGGTCCTGGAAGGACGGCAGCATCGCCTTGACCTTGTCGACGACGTCGACGGTATTGGCGTCAGGCTGGCGCTGCACGGCCATGATGATGGCGCGGGTGCCGTCATACCAACTCGCCGTCGTCGTGGTCTGCACTGAATCCACGACGCGGGTCACCTCGCCCAGCCGCACCGGGTGGCCGTTCTTGGTGGCGATGATCAGGTTGGAGAAGCCGGCGGCGTCGGTCAGCTGGGTGTTGGCGGTGATGGTGAGCTGCTGCTTGTTGTTCTGCAGCACACCGAGAGGCGTGTTGCTGTTGGCCGATGAGACCGCCGCCTGCAACTGGTCGATCGAGATGCCGCGCGCGGCAAGCGCGGTCGGGTCGATCTGGATGCGTACGGCGTATTTCTGCTGGCCGAAGATCGAAACCTGCGCCACCCCGTCGATGGTCGACAGCGACGGCGAGATGACGTTTTCGGCGAAGGCATCGAGGTCGGTCAGCGGAACCGTGTCGCTGACCAGCGACATCAAGAGGATCGGCGCGTCGGCAGGATTGACCTTGCGGTAGCTCGGCGGTGACGTCATCTGCGGCGGCAGCGATTTCTGCGTGCGCGCGATCGCCGCCTGCACGTCCGCGGCGGCGGCATCGATATCGCGGTTGAGCACGAACTGGATGGCGATCGAGGTCTGGCCGAGCGAGTTGGTGGTCGAAATGGAATCGATGCCGGCAATGGTGGCGAACTGCTTGATCAGCGGCGTCGCCACCGATGTCGCCATGGTTTCCGGCGAGGCGCCCGGCAGTGAAGCCGAGACGTTGACCACGGGAAATTCGGCGCTCGGCAGTGCCGCCACCGGCAGGAATTTGTAGGCGAACAATCCGCCCAGCACGAGGGCGAACGACATCAGAAGGGTGGCGACGGGTCTGCGAATGCAGAATTCGGAGATCATTGGGCCGCCTCGCCGGCGTTGGTCGCCTGGGCCACCTTGGGTGCGGCAGCCGCAGCCTTGGCCTGGCCTTCATGCACGGCGGCGCCATTCTTCAGCCTCGTCTGGCCTTCCGTGACCACCTTCTCACCGGCCTTCACGCCCTGGCTGATGGCGCTGTTTTGGCCTTCGGTCAGCGCCACCTGCACCGGCCGCATCTCGACGGTGTCGTCCGGCTTGACCACATAAACGAACGGCCCCTTCTGGCTGGGCTGCACCGCGACGGTGGGAACGGAGGTCATCTGCGGCATGATGCCGGCGTCGAGGATGACGTTCACATACTGGCCGGGCCACAGCGAAAGATCGGCATTCGGAATGCTTGCCCGCGTGGCGATCGTGCCCGACGCGGTGTCGACGCTGGAATCGACGAAATCGAGCGTTCCCTTGCCGATCGGCGTGGGGTCGCCGTCCTTGGTCAGCGTCACCGCGCCTTGCTGGGGATTGGCAAGCGCCTTGTGCAACAGCGCAAGGTCGCTTTCCGGCAGATTGAAGTTGACCTGCAGCGGGTCCATCTCTGTGATGGTCACCAGCGGCGTCGCCGTGCTGCTGTTGCCATTGCTGGTGGTGACGAGATCACCGACGGCAACGCTGACGGCGCCAAGCCTGCCGGAAATCGGTGCGGTGATGGTGGCAAAGCCAAGCTGGACATTGTCGGCGTCGATCGTCGCCTTGTCGGCATCGACGGTTGCGGCCGCCGCCTTCTGCGCGGCTACCGCCTGGTCGTAGGTCTGCTGTGTGCCGGCCTGCTTGGCGACAAGGTCCTTGGCGCGCTGAAGATCGGAATTCGAACTGGCAAGCAGCGCCTGGTCCTTGGCGAGCGTCGCCTGGTCCTTGGCGAGTTGCGCCTTGAGCGCGCGGTCATCGAGCTGGAACAGAACGTCTCCGGCCTTCACCATCTGGCCGTCCTTGACATCGATCGACACGATCTGACTCGAGACCCGCCCGTTGATGTTGACCACGGCTGGAGAGGAGACGAAGCCGATGGCATAGCGCCGGATCGGGAAGTCGGCCGTCGTTGCCATCGCCGAAACGATCGATGCCGAACGGGCGCCATTGCCACCGGCCCCCTGCTTGCCCCCGGCTGCCTGCCCCCCGGCTGCCTGCTTGTCGGTTGCCGCTTTGTCTGATGTCGCGACCTGCTTCACGCCGATGAGCTGCTGAACCTTGCCCAGCGCGTCGGGCGAAAGGTAGAGCCAGGCCGCGCCCGCACAGGCGATCGCAAGCAATGAAAGGATGACTTTTCCACGCATCGACAAAGGCCTCTCCGTCCGACACGCCATAGCCAGGTGGTCGTATTCTAGCGCAACTCACGGCTGATTGCCGCGATTTCGCCGAATAGATAGGACACGCATTTGTTGGAAAAGGGCCAAAACACGGCATTACGAAGATTTAATGTGCACTGCACAATGACTGTGCAGCCTGCCATGGCCGCCGGCCGAAGCCCGTCGAACCGTCGGAGAATCCTATTTGAGCATCGGCCACAGCGTCGCCGCCAGCAGCACGCCCATGGCGATGTTGAACCATTTCAGCCGCACCGGATCCGACAGGAATCCCCGCAGCGCCGTACCGAATCCCGCCCAAACCGAAACGCTCGGCAGGTTGACGATGGTGAAGGCGATCGAGATCAACACCACCGACAGGAACGGGTGCTCGGCATTGGCATAGACGGCCATGGCGGTGATCGCCATCACCCAGGCCTTGGGATTGACCCACTGGAATGCCGCCGCATCGATGAAGCGCATCGGCCGCGCGTTCGTCTCACCCTTGCCGGTCAGCGAGCGCGACATGGCGATCTTCCAGGCGAGATAGAGCAGATAGGCGGCACCGGCGATCTTCAGTCCAGTGTGCAACGCCGGAAACGCCGTCAACACAGCGCCAAGGCCAAGGCCGACGGCAAGCAGCAGGACGAGAAAGCCGATGCTGATGCCCAGCATATGCGGCACCGTCCTGGCAATGCCGAAATTGACGCCGGAGGCCAGCAACATGAGGTTGTTCGGCCCCGGCGTGATCGAGGTCACGAAGGCATAGACGAGCAGTGCGAGGAATGCGTCGAGTGACATGTTATCCTCCCAGATACGTCAGCATCATTGTCACTTTTTCGCCGACTGCGCAAAGCCCAGCGCCCGGCCATTGATCGAGCCAGGCGTTGAGCGGATCTCTTTGCGCGGAAGCGGGTTCTACATCCCCTGCGGGCCGCGGTTCATCGCCGCCACGCCGGTGCGACAGATTTCGACCAGGCCGAGCGGCTTCATGATGGCGATGAACTGGTCGAGCTTGGAGCCCTTGCCGGTGATCTCGAAGATGAAATGCTCGGTGTTGGCATCGATGACCGAGGCGCGGAAGGCGTCGGCCAGCCGCAGCGCCTCGACGCGGGCGTCGCCAGTGCCGGCGACCTTGACCAGCGCCAGTTCCCGCTCCAGCGGCCGCTCCTGCCCAAGCTCGTGCGAGCGGACAGTCAGATCGACCACACGATGGACCGGCACGATGCGCTCGAGCTGGTTCTTGATCTGCTCCATCACATGCGGCGTGCCGCGCGTCACGATGGTGATGCGCGACAGGTGCTTCTCATGCTCCGTCTCGGACACGGTCAGGCTCTCGATGTTGTAGCCGCGTCCGGAAAACAGGCCGATGACCCGGGCGAGTACGCCGGGCTCGTTGTCGACCAGCACGGAAAGCGTGTGGATCTCCGGCCGCTCCGTTTCCTTGGCGATGAAGTAGGCGGAGCCGGTCGGTTGAAGGTGCTGTGCGTTCATGACATGGATCTCAAATTCTTGATCTAATTATTTGTTTGCGCACGGCTTCTTTCGACAAGCCCTGCCTTGGCCCGTCGATTACACCAGTTCCCTGCCCTTGGCGTCGATGGCGTTCGCCACGGCCTCGTCGGTGGCTTCGTCCGGCAACAGCATCTCGTTGTGCGCCTTGCCCGACGGGATCATCGGGAAGCAGTTGGCGAGATTGGCCACGCGGCAATCGAACAGCACCGGCTTCCGGACCGAGATCATCTCCTTGATGGCGTCGTCCAGTTCGTCCGGCTTCTCGCAGCGTATGCCATGGCCGCCATAGGCTTCCGCCAGCTTGACGAAGTCCGGCATCGCCTCGGTGTAGGAGTGCGACAGCCGGTTACCGTGCAGCAGCTGCTGCCACTGGCGCACCATGCCCATATACTGGTTGTTGAGGATGAATATCTTGATCGGCGCCTTGTACTGCACCGCAGCACTCATCTCCTGCATCGTCATCTGCACCGAGGCGTCGCCGGCAATGTCGATGACCAGCGCATCGGGATGCGCGATCTGCACGCCGAGCGCTGCCGGCAGGCCATAGCCCATCGTGCCGAGTCCGCCCGACGTCATCCAGCGGTTCGGCTTTTCGAAATGATAGTGCTGCGCCGCCCACATCTGGTGCTGGCCGACCTCGGTGGTGATGTAGGTGTCCTTGTCCTTGGTCAGTTCGTAGAGCCGCTGGATGGCATACTGCGGCATGATCACGTCATGGTTCATCTTGTAGGCGAGTGAATCGCGACCGCGCCATTTGGCGATCTGCTCCCACCAGGGGTAGAGCGCCTTCTTGTCGGCTTTGGCGGTTGCCCGCCACAGCCGCACCATATCCTCCAGCACCCGGCCGACATCGCCAATGATCGGCACTTCGGTGTGCACGTTCTTGTTGATCGATGACGGATCGATGTCGATATGGATCTTGCGCGAATTCGGCGAGAACGCGTTGAGCCGCCCGGTGATGCGGTCGTCGAAACGCGCGCCGATGCAGATCATCACGTCGCAATCGTGCATGGCCATGTTGGCTTCGTAGGTGCCGTGCATGCCGAGCATGCCGACCCAGTTCTTGCCCGATGCCGGATAGGCGCCGAGACCCATCAGCGTCGAGGTGATCGGGAAACCGGTGAGGTCGACCAGTTCGCGCAGCAGATGGCTCGCTTCCGGGCCGGAATTGATGACGCCGCCGCCCGAATAGATGATCGGCCTCTTGGCACCGGCCATCAGCTCGACCGCGGCCTTGATCTTCTCCAGATCGCCCTGGACCTTGGGCTGGTAACTGGTGCGCGGTGCGATCTGCGGCGGGACGTAGAAACCCTTGGCGAACTGCACGTCCTTGGGGATGTCGACCACCACCGGACCGGGACGGCCGGTCGTCGCGACATGGAAGGCTTCGTGGATGGTCGCGGCGAGCTCGTTGACGTCCTTCACCAGCCAGTTGTGCTTGGTGCAGGGCCGCGTGATGCCGACCGTGTCGCATTCCTGGAAGGCGTCGGAGCCGATGAGCGAAGTCGGCACTTGGCCCGTCAGGCAGACCAGCGGGATCGAATCCATCAGCGCGTCCTGCAGCGGCGTCACCGCATTGGTGGCGCCGGGGCCTGATGTCACCAGCATGACGCCCGCCTTGCCGGTCGAGCGCGCGTAGCCTTCCGCCGCATGGCCGGCGCCTTGCTCGTGCCGCACGAGAATGTGCTCGACGTCGTCCTGCTGGAAGATCTCGTCATAGATCGGGAGCACCGCGCCGCCGGGATAACCGAAGACATGCTTGACGCCATTGTCCTTCAGCGCCTGCACCACCATTTCGGCGCCCGTCATTTCGCGCCGCTCACTCTGTCCGTTGCTCATCGGTCTGGTCCCGTACTGTCGCCCCTTGGGCGTTGCCATTTGGGTGTTGTTGGTCGTTTAGTCGTGTTTCAGGCAATAAAAAAGGCCCCCGAGGGAGCCTGTGTGTTGCGCATGGGAGGTTTTCGCCCGGCGGTTACACCGCCTTGCCCACGCGCCTTCCTACGAGAATGAGTGCCTTTTTCATGGTCGCGGACACTACGGGCGGGCAAGGCGCCCTGTCAACGGCAAAAATCGCGCCGGCGATGAAGGCGCTCCGCAATTCGATAAATAGCCGTCACGATTTCGCGATGGGACACCGCATCGTGCCTGCATCGGGCAAACCCTGACCGGCTCGGGAGCAGCATTTTCCGGATAAGTCCTTGAAGCCACGCGAAACTATGGTGGGGCGTGACGAACGCCGTCCTCTCTGCCGATACTTGATCGTCCGGCTCGGGAGGAGCCACCACGACGGCCAGGATTTCACGGAGGAAGACTTATGCTCGACAAGGCCCCAAGCAAGAAACTGTCCGACCTGCTCGACAAATTCGGCGGCGCGCTGGCCGCCAATGACATCGACAAGGCCGTCGGTTGTTTCCAGGAGGATTGCTACTGGCGCGACCTCGTCACCTTCACCTGGAACATCAAGACCATGGAAGGTCGGGATCAGGTCCGCGACATGCTGGAGAGCCAGTTGTCGAAGACAAAGCCGTCGCATTGGGCACTCGCCAAGGGCGAGGACGCCACCGAGAGCGGCGGGGTGATCGAGGGCTGGATCAGTTTCGAGACCGAACTGGCGCGCGGTTTTGGCCATATCAGGCTGAAGGACGGCAAGATCTGGACGCTGCTGACCACCATGGTCGAATTGAAAGGTCACGAGGAACCAGCCGGCTTCGCACGGCCGATGGGCGCCAAGCATGGCTCGGGCAAGAACCGTCCGACATGGAAGGAAGAGCGTGAGAAGGAAGCCGCCGAGCTCGGCTTCAAGACGCAGCCCTACACGCTCATCATCGGCGGCGGCCAGGGCGGTATCGCGCTCGGCGCAAGGCTGCGGCAGCTCGGCGTCCCGACCATTATCGTCGAGAAAAACGAGCGGGCCGGCGACAGCTGGCGCAAGCGCTACAAGTCGCTCTGCCTGCACGATCCGGTCTGGTACGACCATCTGCCCTATATCGATTTCCCGAAGAACTGGCCGGTCTTCTCGCCCAAGGACAAGATCGGCGACTGGCTGGAAATGTACACCAAGGTGATGGAGCTGAACTACTGGTCGTCGACGGAGGCCAAGAGCGCCTCCTATGACGACAAGAAGAAGGAATGGACCGTCGTCGTACACCGCGACGGCAAGGACATCACCCTGAAGCCGAAGCAGCTTGTGCTGGCGACGGGACAGTCCGGCAAGGCCAATCTGCCGAAATTCAAGGGCATGGAGACCTTCAAGGGCGACCAGCACCACTCCTCGCAGCACCCCGGCCCCGATGCCTATGCCGGGAAGAGAGCTGTTGTCATCGGCTCCAACAATTCCGCCCATGACATCGCCGCGGCCCTGTGGGAAGCCGGCGCCGACGTCACCATGGTGCAGCGCTCGAGCACTCATATCTCCAGATCCGACACGTTGATGGAGATCGGACTGGGTTCGCTCTATTCGGAGCAGGCGCTGCAGAATGGCATCACCACGGCCAAGGCCGATCTGATTTTTGCTTCGCTGCCCTACAAGATCCTGCACGAGTTCCAGATCCCGGCCTATGCCGAGATGAAGAAACGCGACGCGGCGTTCTACAAGGGACTGGAAAAGGCCGGTTTCATGCTCGACTGGGGCGACGACGAGTCCGGCCTGTTCATGAAGTACCTCAGGCGCGGCTCTGGCTATTACATCGACGTCGGCGCTTCCCAGTTGATCATCGATGGTTCGATCAAGCTGAAGAGCGGCGTCAACGTCGAAGAGATCAAGCAGCATTCGGTTGTGCTCAGCGACGGCTCGGAACTGCCGGCGGACCTCATCGTCTACGCCACCGGCTACGGCTCGATGAATGGCTGGGCCGCCGATCTGATCTCGCGCGAAACCGCCGACAAGGTCGGCAAATGCTGGGGCCTTGGCTCCAACACCACCAAGGACCCCGGCCCCTGGGAAGGCGAGTTGCGCAACATGTGGAAGCCGACGCAGCAGGAAGCGCTGTGGTTCCATGGCGGCAATCTGCACCAGTCGCGCCATTATTCGCAGTTCCTGGCGCTGCAGTTGAAGGCCAGGCATGCCGGACTGCCGACGCCGGTCTACGGACTGCAGAAGGTGCACCACAAGGGATAGCCGGCAAGCTCGGGGGCCGTCTGCCATCCCGCATCGGCAATAGGAAAAAGCGTGCCCCCGCGCGGCATCTCCGCCGCGCGGGGTTCGTTTCAGTCACGCAGCGTCACGCCCCTCGCCTTGGCCCAGCGCTCGATGATCTTGCGCTCGTCGGGCAAGGCAAGTCGGTTGGAGAAACCGCGCACCTGCACCGCCCGGTTCTGCGGGTTGACCTCGATCGTCAGCAGCCGCTCGATCTTGCCGAGGGCCGTGCGCCGCAGCACCCAGATCGAGGCGTAGCCAGCGATACATTTGGTCGCATACGTCGAGACGCAGTGATGCATCGCTCGGCTTTCGGCGACCAGATCCTCGGCCGTCTTCAGCTGGCGAACGAAGAAGCGTTCGCCATGCGCCTTCGCCTCCTTGACCGACGGTTGCCACTCCCAGTCTTCGAGCCGCGAGCCCTCCCAGGCGCCCTTGACCGGCGCAGCCCGGCCGCCGGCGCGGCGGCGCATGGCCTCGATGCGCTCGATGGCGGCAATGTCGCGGTGCCAATCGGACATCTGCTTGCGCAGCGAGGCGAGCGTGCGTCCCTTCAGGCTGTAGGCTCGATCGTGCCGATACATCGCGCCGACATAGTCGCAGAGATCGTCGATCTCCTCCTTCGACGTTGGCTGCCCGCAGAAGAAGCGAGCCATCTCGCGCCAGAAAGGCAGTTCGGCGCGCGGCGTGCGTGCGATCTTGGTGCGCGCAAGGCGAGCGGCCAGCCCGAAATCGTCCGTATAGGATCGAATGATCGCCAGCCAGAACGCCTCGTCGAAGGTCAGGTTGCCCGACAGGTTCAGGAAGCAATGCACCTCCTTGCGCGACAGCCACGCATTGGCGCCGGCCTTGTAGAGCGAGTCACCACGTGCAACCGCGACGTACCACCACTTGCGCAGCGCAATCTCGTCGGCATGCAGCCCCGAACTGTCTTGCCAGATGGCCTCGAGTGCGGCCGAGACTGGATAGCGCGCATAGAGATGGCGCGCAGCGGCCAGCCGCAGCCGCGCCGGGTCGCGCGTCTTCAGCTTCGGACGCCACAGCCCGCCGTCGCGGATCGCTATGCCGGCAAAGCCCCGGCGTACCTCGTCGAGCGCCCGCTCGAAATCCGGAGCGGCGCGCGACGCGGGAGAAACCCGTCGCAGCGTTGCTTGATATGCTTCAATGCGTTCGCGCTCGGCATCCTGCCTGCGCTGGATCATGGACCTGGCCATGGCCGTTCTTCCCGATTGGAACCCTGTCAGCCGCGCGCAACTCCAGCGCCGGCACGGACTGTGTCATCTGGATTGGCGCGACATGTGACAGGTCTCCTCTGGGGATGACGGGTTGGAATGGGCGGGCTCTCTAGGCTCACCGACAGTTTGGAGCAAGAGACATTCTTCTAATGTTTACAATGGCCTGAGGGAGTGTTGCAAAGGCGCATCTCAGGCCTTCGGGCGGCCGCGATCGTCGGCCGGGAGCCGGTCGGCGCCCACCGTCTCGTTGATATCAGCGGCATCGAAGCAGCCACGGACAACGACCGCGACGCATGGCTGCGTTGCGGTTGTCAGATTGTCAGGAAATCGCAATCCGCTATGGCGCGGGTTAGACCGTCAGACCACCGTGGAGGCGCGAAATGCGTGAACAAGTTCTCATCATGCCTCCTTCAAGAATGGTCGATGCGGCGGATCAAGGAGGGCCGCATGTCTGGCGTGGCTAATACTCCTGAACCATCCCGACAGCAATATGGCGAACGGGGCTAGCATCGGCAGGCTCGAACGAACCGACCGCGCCGAACTGGCTTGGCTCAGCTTGGGAACGGACCGGTTGTTCGGCGCCAGCGCCAGGCAGACGCTCGCCGCAGCTCTCCGGCCGGAATGCGGCCACCGCGTTTTCACCATCGAAGCAGAAACACATAGGCTGTCCCTCCCGGTGATGAACCGCCGTCAGGCGCGGTTGGCGAAATCGTGCACGACGCGCTGCAGCAGCGGCACGTAGTCGCGAAACGCCCGTGTCTTCATGTCAGCGATCTTGCCGCCCTCGTCCCAGATCCGGACCCGCACTGCCTCTTCGTGGAACGGGTTCTTGCGGAAATCGGCCACCTCACCGGCGCTCATCGGTCCACCCTGCAGCGACAGCGTATGCACCGAAGCCGGCGACAGCTTGGAGAAATAGGTCGGGTCGGTGGCGCAGAGATAGCGCTTGGCCGCGACATGCAGCCTGACGCATTCGACGATGACCGGCGGGAAGAACGGCGCCAGCACCTCGCCGCCGGCCTCGTCATGATGCTTGTCCTCGACATCGTCGGGCGAGTAGGTGCCGAACTCGCTGGTGTAATGGCCGATGTCGTGCAGGAGTGCTGCGGCCACCAGCACTTCGGGCGCACCGTCCTGCTCCGCCAGCCATGCGCCCTGCAGCATGTGCTCGGACATCGTCACCGGCTCGCCGAGATAGGATTCCGCGCCCCGGCGTTCAAAAATGTCGGCGATGAACTCGACGATGGTGTCCGCGTTCAGATCCTGGCCGCTCATTCCGCGGCCTCCTTGAAGCTGTGTTCGATCGCCGCAAGTGTCGACAGCAGGCCATCCTTGTCGGCGTAGCAGCCTTGCAGCCAGCGCTTGCCGGTGCCGGAAAACGCCTTGCGGGCATGCATGACGCGGGTGTTGTCGACGATGAAGGCCTGGCCCGCTTCCAGCTTGAACGTCACTTCGAAAGAGGGATCCTCGATCAGCTCGGCAAACCGGCGATAGGCGGTATAGTAGGCGTCCATATCGGCGTACGGCACGTCGACGACAGGCGCCAGCGAGCGGTTGTTGAAGCGGACGCAGATCAGTTCGCCATCCGGTCCAAGCTCGATCATCGGCCGTTTCGCCTGCAGCCGCACGCTGGACGAGCCGGCATATTCAAAACGTGCCGGACAGGAACTCAACAGTCGAAAGCCTTCCGGGTTTTCGGCCTGCAGCGCGGCCGCCACGGCAAAACCGTCGACCACGCTCGACTCGCCACCCTCCACCGTATTCTCGATGCAGGACAGGATCTGCAGCGTCGGCACCGGATCGCGATAGGGATTGTCGGTATGCGCCTGAAGACCGAGATTGGTGTAGGCGAGATTGTTCGGATTGACCTCGGCGCGCACTTCGAACCAGCGGCCGTAATTGGTCTCCCTGATATAACCGAACAGATCGGAGACCTTGCACAGCGCCCCGGATTCGGCCGGCAGGCCGTCCATCACCGCAAAGCCGTAGGTCCTTACCGCCGAAAGCCATTCGCGCAGGACGCTGCGGCTGTGAGAGGCCGCCGCGTATCTGGCGCGCGGCACCGAATTCTGCATCGTCGCCTTGGTCCAGCGCTGGACGATATCGCCCGTCCAACCCGGCTCGCGAAGCTCGTCGCGATCATAGGCGTTGGCACTCAGCCATTGCGCGGGAAAACTGACCGTTTTTCCTTCCGGCACGAAGCTGACTTCCAGCGCGCCGCCCTTGATCGCGGCCGCGCCGATCCTCGTTTCGGCCGGAATGTCGAGAATGGTGATCAGCCGCTGGCCATTGCCGGCGCTGCGCGTCTTGTCGTCGAGCGCATTGTCGCGCAGCCACATGGCGTGAAAGCGGGTGCGCCTCCCACTTTGCCAGCCAAGTTCGATTGTTCTGCCTTCGTCGCCAACCAGCGCGTGGGTGAGCATGGAGATCCGTTCCTGTCCTCTACGCCCCGCAGCCCGATCCGCAGGGTTTCGATTGCATGTTGGTCGCGCGACAGGCATAACTCAAATTATCATTTTTTGGCCAAAGACCATAAATTTCTAATGCCTTGGAAACCCATTCCCACTCTGCCTCCCCTCGACTGGCTGCGCAGTTTCGAGGCGGCGGCGCGGCTGTCGAATTTCACGGCGGCAGCGGCCGAACTCGGCCTGACCCAAGCCGCCGTCAGCCAGCATATCCGGCTGCTCGAGGACCGGTTGAAGACGCGTCTGTTCTCGCGGCTGGCGCGCGGCGTCGCGCTGTCGCCCGAGGGCGCTGCCTACCTGCCGCACATCCAGTCGGCCTTCGCCACCATCTCCAGCAGCACGACGGAACTGTTCGAGCCGCGCGCCGTCCAGACCGTCTCGATCCGGGTGCCGATTTCTTTCGCCCTGCTGATACTGGCCCCGGCGCTGCCCGATCTCGCCGAGGCGCTGCCGCGCATCCAGCTCGATCTGGTGACCATCCATCGGCCGACCGACTATGATTTGCCGGGCTCGGCGCTCGACATCCGTTTCGGCAACGGATTCTTTCCCGGACGCGAGGCCGACAGGCTGACCGCCGAGCGGCTTGTGCCGGTGGCAAGTCCGGCGCTCGCCGGTGCCGCCGACTGGACAGCCCTGCCGCTGCTTCTGGTCGCCGGTGCGCGCGAAATGTGGTCGGAATGGTTCGCGGCGGCCGGATTGGCCGGCCACCCCCAGCGGTCGCACCGCTTCGACAGTTTCGTCGCCGCGCTGGAAGCCGCGAGCGCCGGGGCCGGCGTGCTTCTGGGCTCGCGGCCGCTTGTCGACGCAGCACTCAAGAACCGGAGTCTGGTGCCGCTTTCCGAGTTCGAACTGTCCAGCACCTCGGGCCATTTCCTGACCAAGGCATCGACCGCGCGCCTGACCAGTGCCGAACAGGATTTTCGCCATTGGCTGCTGAGACAGCTCTCCGGGGAGATCTCGGCCTGACCGCCGCTGTCTAGCGCCACGTGGCGCCGATGCGCTTCCAGTAGATCAGCGTGCCGGTCAGTCCGCCATGCGGCTTCAGCGCAAAGTCCGGTATTTCGCCGGCCAAGGTGAAACCGAGTTTTTCGTAAAGGCCCGAGGCGCCCTCTTCCGTCGCCGTATCCAGCACCAGCAGCGTTCGTCCCTTCTCGACGGCGAGGCGTTCCGCCGCTCGCATCAGGCGCGTTCCCACACCCCTGCCCCGGTATTCGACCGATGTCATCAGCTTGGCGATCTCGGCCCGGTGTGGCTGGTTGGGTGGAAGGTCGAGCAGCAGCGTGACGGTGCCAGCCAGGACCTTGCCGTCCCAGGCACCGAGCACCACCCTTTCGCCCTTTGCCGCCGCGGCCAGCGACCTCTCCCAGAACGCATTTGCCGCTTCCGGCGCCAGCGGATGCATGAAGCTGACGGAACCTCCGGCGGCAACCGTTTCGACCAGCAGATCCGCCAGCATCGCCAACGTTTCCGCATTGGCGCCCAGCGTTTCGATTTCGATGGAATTCATGGCCAGTCCTCTGGAGATGATGATTGGGCTCAGTCGAGATGGCGCACCCGCCGCCGCTTGCGCGCGGCCTTGATGGCGCTGATGCGCTCGGTGTCTTCTTCCCTGAGGTGCCGCCCACGTTCGAGGATTTCGAGCGTATATTCCTCATAGGTCAGGCCCAGCCGCTCGGCCTTGTCCATGCGCATCAGCATGACCTCGCGGCTCGGCGCCCTCCACGCCTTGGCGTGCGCGGCCTGCCAGGCCAGGAAGATGTAAGGATCGCCCTTGCCCCAGGGTGGCCCTTTGTAATCGTCAAGAGGCGGCCCCCCATTGTGGGAGCGTTTTGGCCGTCTCGCCATGATCTCAGCCCCTGACCAGCGCGACGAGATAGTCGGCGCCCGCCTCCGGGGCATGGAAGCTGCAGTCCGACGGCGCGCCCAGCGCCAGGCAGTCGCCGGGCTCCATCCTGTGCACCACATCGCCCTCGGTGAAGTCGAGCCGTCCGGAAATCAGCCAGATCTGCTGCTTGATGAAGGCGTAGGAGGCCGCCGGCAAACTGACCCTGGCGCCCGCCGGCAGATGCACCTTGATCAGTTCGAGCGGCATGTCGCTGGCCGGTGACAGATGCCGCCTGACATAGCCTGTATCGGGATCGCGCCACAGCGGCTGGTCGGCCTCGCGCAGCAGCCCGCCGCCTTGCAATTCCGCCCGCGCGATCAGGGTCGACAGCGTCATGCCGAAAGCCGCAGCGATGCGCACCAGAAGGGCTGCCGTCGGGCTGGTCATGCCGCGCTCGATCGTGCTCAGCATGGCCTTGGAAACGCCGGACCGCTCGGCGAGCTCGGCCAGCGACCAGTCCCGCATGGTCCTTTCCGTGTGGATTCGCCTGCCGATGGTGGAGGAAATGTCGTTCGCTATATCATCCATTTGTCTATTATAGCGAAAGGCAGAGATTGGAGAAGAGCCATTTCGCGACAATTTTCGCCAGGCGCTTAATCGTCTCTACACCATCCGACCTCATCCGACCTTAACCCCATTCTTGTAGGGTCTGATCTCCAGGGAAATGGGGATTGGCCAGTCCATGTATGTCGAACGCGAAGCTTCCGTCGGAGAACCGACATCGCAGGAGCGCCGCAACGCAGAGCAGAACGACCGGCGCATCCTGGGCAATGTCGTGCAATGCGACGGCGCACGCGCCACCATCAGCGCCTATGCGGACGATGTCGACGGCGCGGTGACCGGCCTCTGGACGGTCGGCAAGATGATCTCGATCAATCTGGGCACGACGCGAACCGTTGGCCTGGTCTATGGCATCGGCAAGTCGGACCGCGCCTGGAGCAACGAAGGCCAGAACGCCATCGAGGTCAGCATCGAGCTGATCGGTGAAGTGCGCGACGGCGCTGAGCCAGGCGCCAAACCGGTCTTCGACCGCGGCATTACCGCCTATCCGCATATCGGGGCGATTGCGCACCGCATCCGCACCCGCGACCTGCAGGCGGTCTACGATCTGGCCGGCCGTCATTCCATCACCATCGGCTCGCTGGCGCAGGACGAGACGATCGCCGCCAACATCGCCATCGACGACACGCTGGCGCGCCATTTCGCCATTGTCGGCACCACCGGCGTCGGCAAATCCACGGCTGTTTCGCTGCTGCTGCGCAAGTCGATCGAGGCACGCCCGGATTTGCGCATCCTGATCCTCGACCCGCACAACGAATTTGCGAGCTCGCTGCCCGAATATTGCGTCAAGGTCGATTCCAAGACGCTCGACCTGCCGTTCTGGATGTTCAAGCTCGAGGAATTCGCCGAGGTGCTGTTTCGCGGTCGTGAGACCGATGCGGAAGAGATCGACGCTCTGCGCGACCTCATTCCGCTCGCCAAGAACCTCTACCGCAACCCGAATTCAGGCGCCTATCTCAGGCGCGGCAACGACGCGCTGACCGCCGATACGCCGGTGCCTTACCGCATCGTCGACCTGCTCAAGCAGATCGACGAGCGCATGGGCATGCTCGAGAGCAAGAACGAGCGGCCGACACTGAAATCGCTGAAGACGCGCATCGAATCGGCCGCCGCCGATCCACGCTACCGCTTCATGTTCAGTTCGCGCCTGATCGAGGACACCATCCACGAGACGATTGGCAACATTTTTCGCGTGCCGCATCACGGCCGCCCGGTGACCTGCTTCGAGATGGCCGGCATGCCTTCCGAAGTGGTCAACTCCGTCTGTTCGGTGCTGGCGCGCCTGGCCTTCGATCTCGCTCTGTGGAGCGAGGGCAAGCTGCAGCTGCTGTTGCTGTGCGAGGAAGCGCATCGCTACATGCCGGCCGATCCGCGTCTCGGCTTCGCGCCGACCAGGCACGCGCTGTCGCGCATCGCCAAGGAAGGCCGCAAATATGGCTGCTATCTCGGCGTCGTCACCCAGCGCCCCGGCGAACTCGACCCGACCATCCTGTCGCAATGCTCGACCTTCTTCGCCATGCGGCTCGCCAACGAGCAGGACCAGGCGATCATCCGCTCGGCCATCGCCGATTCTTCCGCCTCCACGCTTGCCTTCCTGTCGTCCATGGGCCAGCGCGAAGCCATTGCCTTCGGCGAAGGCGTGGCGACGACCATGCGGCTGAAATTCGAAAGACTGCCCAGCCACCTGCTGCCCGGCACGTCCAAGCGCGAAGAGGCTATCTCGTCGAAGAGCGGCGACGATGTCGACCTGGTGGCGATCGTCGAGCGGCTGCGCAACGTGCCGAAACCGACACCGCAGGCGATGGCCTTCGCCGAAGTGGTCGATTCCAGCCGCCAGGCCGGCGATCCCGACTACCGCAAGCCGGCAACCGGCCGGGCGCCAGCGGACGACGATTTCGACATGCGCTACGGCCTGAAACCCGCCACCTTCGGCCTGCGCCCCCAGAACGACTGAGCCTGGCGTCAAGTCCATCTGCCGATAACACTGAGCACCTACGTCAAACATCCAAGGGCCAAGCTTCGTTGGCCAGCCTGGGTAAATCCCGTCAGGGAATTCGTCAGGCCAATCGGCTGGTGCTGTTTTCGAGAACCGGAGCGGAGCGGACATTAAGTCCGTGAGCACCGGAAGCGCAGAAAACGGCGGCAGACGGCCGGCCTCACGAATTCAATGATGGGATTTTAGGCGCAGACGCGGTTGCGGCCTTGCCTCTTGGCTTCATAGAGCTGGCGGTCGGCGCGACGGTAGAATTCCTCGGCCGTTTCCTTGCGGTCCCAGACGGCGAGGCCGACGCTGGTGGTGATCTTGAGGCGGACATTGCCCGAGAGGATCGACATGTTGGCGATCGCCTTGCGGATGCGCTCGGCGAATTTGGCCAGCAACTCCGCCTCCATGTTGGGCGTGACCACGGCGAACTCCTCGCCGCCCAGCCGCGCCACCACGTCGTGGTAGCGTGTCATGTCCTTCAGGCAGCTGGCGACAGCCTTGAGCACCTCGTCGCCGACATCGTGGCCGTGGGTGTCGTTGACCTGCTTGAAATGGTCAAGATCGAGGATCATCAGCCCGACCGGCTTTTCGATGCGCCGGAACTCTTCGAGATATTCCTTCAGCGCATCGTCGAAATAACGGCGATTCTGCATGCCGGTCAGGCCGTCGGTCAGCGCGGCATGCTCGAGCGTTTCGGAGCGGGCGCTGAGCGAGACCGTCATGGCGCGCAGCTTGCCTTCTTCCGTCGCCTGTTTGCGGATCAGCGGATAGATGAAGAAGATGCCGAAGAACAGCGCAGTCGCCAGCAGCACACCGGTCGCGAACAACAGCTTGTTGAGGTAGATGACCTTGTCCAGGCCCGACTGCGTATGGAGTTCCGTGGCGAAGGATTGCAACAGCCCATAGGCGTGCAGCGTCACCAGGCCAGCGGCCAGGATCACGAAAATAAAGACGAAAAAAGCGGATTCCGCCTTATGGAAACGCATCTGCTCCCCAATGGAAAAGTGCCCATCGACCTTATGGCACGGACCGCCTTACGGAGCGTTAATCCCGGCAACTTCGGCGCGAACCCTTCCGTCATGGTCAACTTTTTAAGTTGCATTAGCAACAAGTGTTTGGATCGTGGTTTCGAGATCGTCACCCGGGCGCAATCTCTGCCATTCCGGCCCCAACTGATGGCGAAACCAGGTCGTCTGCCGCTTGGCGTATTGCCGGGTTGCGATCTTGGCGCGCTCGATCGCCTCGGGAAAGCTCAGCTGTCCGGCCATCGCCGCCTGCAGGTCGCGAACGCCGATCGCCTTCATCGCCGGCAAGTCCGGATCGAGGCCAAGGGCTGCGAGTCGCCTGACCTCCTCCAGCGCGCCCTTGTCCAGCATCTGGTCGAAGCGCCTCTCGATGCGGTCAACCAGCGCGGCCCGATCCGGCTCGATGACCAGGAAACGCGCCGTCCGCCTGTCGATGAGCGGCCGGCCGCGCTCAGCCTGCCAATCCAGGATCGACCGGCCGGAGGCATCGAGCACTTCGAGCGCCCGCACGACGCGCTGGCTATCGGTTGGCTTGAGCTGCATGGCGGCTCTCGAATCCTCGCGCAGCAGCAGGCCGTGCAGCTTGACCGCGCCTTGCTCCTTCAACTCGTAGCGCCAGCGGTCGCGGATGCGCGGTGGAATGTCGGGCATTTCCGAAATGCCCTCGGCCAGCGCCCGAAAATAGAGGCCGGTGCCGCCGACGAAGATCGGTCGCCGCGACAGCGCGCCGTCATCGATGAGTTTCATCACATCGCGCAGCCAGGCGCCCGTCGAATAAGCGGTACCGGGATGGACGTGGCCGTAGAGAAAATGCGGCACGCGCGCGAGGTCGGCGGCCTCCGGCCGGGCGGTCAGCACTTCGAGAACTGAATAGCCCTGCATGGAATCGGTGTTGACGACAACGCCGCCTGCGCGTTCGGCCAGGTCGAGCGCCAATGCCGACTTGCCGCTGGCGGTCGGCCCGGCTATCAGGATCGCGTTCTTCACGCGGCCTTCGCCCGCATCCGCGCCGGAATTCTCGATGCCGCTCATTGCCACGCTTGTTTCCCGTCCCGCCGACCGCGCTCTGTCGCCGTCGCTTGCGAATATGGCCTCGCGCTCGGTCGGCGCAAGCACCATCGCCTGGCTGGCTGAAGGCATTGCCTGCGATCTTGCCCTGTCGCAAGAGGCTGACGCCACCGATACCACGGCTGCCCTGCGCGCCACATTGGCTGGGGAACCGGTCGATGTGATCGTCCAGCAGGCCGAAACGCGTCGCAAGAAAATCCTCATCGCCGACATGGATTCGACCATGATCGACCAGGAATGCATCGACGAACTGGCCGACGAGATCGGCGTCAAGGAGCACGTCGCGGCGATCACCGCGCGGTCGATGAACGGCGAGATCGCTTTCGAGCCGGCGCTGCGTGAACGGGTGGCGCTGCTGAAGGGACTCGATGCCGCCGTCGTCGACCGCATCGTTGCCAATCGGCTGACATTGGCCTCGGGCGGCCGCGCGCTGGTCCAGACCATGCGTGCCAACGGCGCCTGGGCGGCACTGGTCTCGGGTGGCTTCGAAGTGTTCACGACCCGCATCGCCGCCATGCTCGGCTTTCAGGAAAACCGCGCCAATCGCCTGCTCGAACAGGACGGACGTTTCACCGGCCTGGTCGGCGAGCCGATCCTCGGCCGCGCCGCCAAGGCCGAGGCGCTGCTCGAAATCTCGGCGCGGCTTGGCCTGACGCCGGCCGATACCATCGCCGTCGGCGACGGCGCCAACGACCTCGACATGATCCGCCTCGCCGGCACCGGTGTGGCGCTTCATGCGAAACCGACAGTGGCGGCGCAGGCCAAGGTCCGCATCGACCATGGCGACCTCACCGCTTTGCTCTACCTTCAGGGCTATCGGAGCGAGGAAATCGTCCAATGAAACCCATGCGCACCGAGCGTCTCATCCTGCGCAATTGGGAGGACCGCGACCGCGAGCTCTTCCATCGCATCAATTCCGATGAGCGCGTCATGGAATTCTTCCCGTTCCGCCGCGACCGTGCCGCCGCGGACGCCAAGATGGACGAATTCCACGCCTGGATCGAAGAGGACGGCTATGGCTTCGCTGCGGCCGAGATTGCCGCGACCGGCGAATGCATCGGTTTCGTCGGCCTCCTCGCGACCGACCATGTACCATCGCTGCCGGCCGACACGATCGAGATCGGCTGGCGGCTGGCGCCCGAATTCTGGGGCAAGGGCTATGTCACCGAGGCCTCGGAAGCCTGGCTGGCCTACGGTTTCGAGACATTGGCCGTCGACGAGATCGTTTCCTTCGCCGTCGCGGAAAACCACCGCTCGACCGCCGTCATGAAACGCCTCGGCATGACGGCCGACCCATCGGCTGACTTCGACCATCCCAGCATTCCCGACAGCCATCCCGCGCTCAAGCGGCACGTGCTTTACCGGCTTTCGCGCGCGGACTGGTGGGCAAGAAAAAAGGCGGCTGGTTAGCCGCCTCTTTTTTGAAAATCGCCGGATTGAAATCTCAATCCATCCGGATCGTCACGAAGCGCAACTCGCCGGTCTTCGACGCCAGCATCAGGAGCGCGTTCTTGCGGCCCTGCTCCTTCAGCGCGCCGATCCGGTCCATGACGTCCTTGGGCGTGGCGACCGATTCCTGCGCGATCTCGGTGATCACCTCGCCGGGCTGGATGCCGCGCTCGGCGGCGGCCGAATCCTTGGCGACATCGGTGATGACGACGCCGGAAACATCGGCGGCGATGCTGAACTTCTTGCGCGTCTCGTCATTGAGTTCACCGACGGTCATGCCCAGCACAGAGGCGGTCGAAACGGCCGGAGCCTTGTCGCCCTTGTCCTGGTCGGTGTTGCCGTTCTCGCCACTGGCGAGCTTTTCGCCATCCTCGAGCCGGCCCAGCGTCACCTTCACCGTCTGCTCGACACCCTTGCGCACGATCAGCACGTCGACGGCCTTGCCGACCGGGCTTTCGGCGACGACGCGCGGCAGATCGCGCATCTCATGGATGTCCTTGCCGTCGAACTTGATGATGACGTCGCCTGCCTGGATGGTGCCGTTGTCGACCGGTCCGCCCTTGATGACGCCGGCGACCAGAGCGCCCTTGGCTGTCGCCATGCCGAGGCTCTCGGCGATGTCGTCCGTGACCGGCTGGATGCGCACGCCGAGCCAGCCGCGCCGGGTCTCGCCAAACTGGCGCAACTGGTCGACGACGCCCGAGGCGAGCTGCGACGGGATGGAGAAGCCGATGCCGATCGAGCCGCCGGACGGCGAAATGATCGCCGTGTTGATGCCGATGACCTCGCCAGCGCTGTTGAACAGCGGTCCGCCCGAATTGCCGCGATTGATCGCCGCATCGGTCTGGATGAAATCGTCATAGGGACCGGAATTGATGTCGCGGTTGCGGGCCGAGACGATGCCGACCGTGACCGTGCCGCCAAGGCCGAACGGATTGCCGACCGCCATCACCCAGTCGCCGACGCGCATCTTGGTGGAATCGCCGAACTTCACCGCCGTGAGCTTGTGGCCCTTCGGATCGACTTTCAGCACCGCGACATCGGTCTTGGTGTCTGTGCCGACCAGCGTCGCCTTCAGCGTCACGCCATCGGAGAAATTGACTTCGATGTCGTCGGCGTCCGCAATCACGTGGTTGTTGGTGACGACGATGCCTTGCTCGGCGTCGATGACGAAGCCGGATCCCAACGACTGCACCTTCTGCGCGCCATTGTCCTTGTCGCCGCCGCGGTTCTTGAAGAAATCATCGAAGAAGTCCTGGAAGGGCGAGCCTTCGGGAAGCTGCGGCATCGGCACCGCACCCGGCCCTTCCGTGCCCTTGACCGTCTGCGAGGTCGAGATGTTGACCACCGCGCCGAGCACGCCTTGCGCGAGGTCGGCCACCGAAGCAGGTCCGTCTGCCGCGAAGGTCGGCATCACGAAGGACGGGACGGCGACAGTACCGACAAGAAGCGCTGCCGTGCCGGCGATGAAGGTCCGCCGTGCCGCGCGCAAAAGGAATGTGGATGTCATCGAGAAGCCTCCCGGTCTTTCTGAAAGAGAAAGCGCAACGGTGAAAACACCGTGTTGCGCCATGTTGGCAAAAAATACGGCACGTTTGCGGCTACGACTACCGGCAGAGGATAAATCCTCCGTTATGCCGCAGACGAAAACCTGACGTTCTCATCCGCCCCGCACCAGCCAGACGATGCCGACACCGATGGCGATCGCGACCAGCCCGGCGATCCGCAATGCATTCTCCGGCATCGACAGCACCTCGCCCGCGAGCTTCCGCGCCAAGCTGGGAAAACCGCCATAGACCAGGCCCTCTATGACAAGGACCAGGCCTATCGCCGCGAAAAAGTCCTGCACCGGCTATTGCTGGCCGGTGCTGGGTTGCGTCGTCGGCGCGGCAGGTGCCGTCGCCGGTGCAGCCGGAGCTGCTGGCGGCTTCGCCGGCCCTTCCTTACCGTCGGGGTCGCGGAAGTAGCGGAAGAACTCCGAATTCGGCGACAGCACCATGGTCGTTCCGGTGTTGTCCAGCGCCGTGCCATAGGCGTTCATCGACCGGTAGAAATCGAAGAAGGCCGGATCACGCTTGTAGGCGTCCGCGAAGGTGGCACTGCGCTGGGCTTCGCCCTCACCACGCAGAATTTCGGATTCCTTCTGCGCTTCGGCAACGATCTCGACCACTTCGCGGTCGGCGCGTGCCGTGATGCGCTGTGCCGCTTCATTGCCGCGTGCCCGGAGCCGAGCGGCCTCGGCCAGGCGTTCGGCCTTCATGCGGTCGTAGGTCTGCTGTGAAACCTCGGCCGTGAGGTCGGTGCGGCGGATGCGGACATCCTCGATCTGCAGGCCGAGCGAGGTGGCATCGGGCCGCAGCTGATCGCGCACTTCGCGCATCATCACGGCACGCTCTTCCGAGAGCGCCGCCTCGAAGTCGCGCAGACCGTAGACGCGGCGCAAGGCAGCGTCGAGACGGGTCCTCAGCCGCGCTTCGGCCAGTTCGATCTGGCCGGACACCGCGGCACGGAACACGCGCGGATCCGAGATGCGATAGGCGATGAAGGCATCGACCTCATAGAACTTGCCGCCCGACACCTGGACGCGGATGTTGTCGAGGTCGAAGCGCAGCACCCTGTTCTCGATCAGTTGCACCGTATCAGCGTCGAAGAACGAGAACGGCGCCTTGAAATAGATGCCGGGCTCGCTCTTGACGTCGACGATCTCGCCGAACCTGAGCACGATCGCCTGCTGCTTCGCATTGACCACGAAGACAGAGGAATAGATGAGGAACAGGATGACCGCCGCGATGACGACGAAGATGGGAAGACGGTTGGCCATCACTGGGTACCTCCCGTGTTCGCCGCAGGCGCAGCCGGAGCCGGCACTTTCGGCTGCAATGCCGGCAGCGGCAGATAGGGCACGACGCCTTGTCCGTTGCCCTGCTCGACGATGACCTTGCTCGAGTCCTTCAGAACCTTCTCCATGGTTTCCAGATAGAGGCGCTTGCGGGTCACATCCGGCGCCTTGGCGTATTCGTCGTAGACCGAGATGAAGCGCTGCGCTTCGCCTTCTGCCTCCTGAACGACACGGTTCTTGTAAGCAGCCGCGTCCTCGCGGATCTGCGCCGCAGCGCCCCGTGCCCCGCCGAGCTTCTGGTTGGAATACTGGTTGGCCTGCTCGACGAATTTGTCTTCGTCCTGCTCGGCGCGCTGCACCTCGTCGAAGGCATCGGCCACTTCGCGCGGCGGGGCCGCGTCTTCGATCGAGATGGCATTGACCTGCAGGCCGGCCTTGTAGCCGTCGAGCGTGGTCTGGATGATTTCACGCACGGAGGCCGCGATACCCTGACGGTCGTCGCGGAAGATGTCCTGTGCCGGTCTCCGACCGACAGCTTCACGCATGGCGCTTTCGGCCACCTGGGTCAGCATACCGTCGGGATCGGACACGTCGAACAGATAGGCTCTCGGATCCGAGACCTGATAGGCCACCGAAAACTGGACATTGACGATGTTCTGGTCGCCAGAGAGCATCAGGCCGTTGCCGCTGGTGTTGCCACCGCCGATGCTGACGAGCTGCTCGGAGATCTTGGCCGTTTCGACGGTTTCGAGTGGCCACCAATGGAAATGCAGGCCAGGCTGGGAGAGTTCGGGCTTCGGCTTGCCGAAGCGCAATTCGACGGCGACCTCGTCCGGCTGCACGGTATAGACCGCCTGGAATGCCCAGAGAACGACCAGCACCGCGGCGACCAGTCCGAACACGGCCGGGCTGGCGCCGCCGCCACCGGGCAGCGCGCGCCGCAGCCGGTCCTGGCCGCGGCGGATGATGTCTTCGAGATCGGGAGGCGAGCCCTGCGGGCCGCTCGGTCCCTTCGGACCCTGCCCCCAGGGTCCCTGATTGCCGCCGCCGCCGCCCCATGGGCCGCCGCCACCGCCGCTCTTGTCGTTCCAGGGCATGAATGTCCTTTCGCTTGGAATTCCCTCAAGCGCCGGTGTTACGGCGCAAAATCCAGTGTTGTTCTTCTATAGGGATGTGGCAGCACGCTTTCAACGCGATGCCCCGCCGACATCATCCGTTTTGGGTCGGTAGCGACCCTTTGTCGTCTTTCAATAGCTTTTTTGTCTTTCAATGTATCTCGCGGCGGCGCTCGTAAACCGAATAGCGCGTAGCGTGGCTGTCCTTTTCTCCGGCCGGAACCTCCTGCGAACTGACCGCGCGCCATGTCTGAGGGTCGATCGGCGGGAAATGCGCGTCGCCGTCGACGGCGGCCAGCACATGGGTGACGTGCAGCCGGTCGGCGAGCGGCAGCGCCTGCGCATAGATCTCGCCACCGCCGATGACGCAGACCTCGTCGACCCCAGTCATGCAGCGTCCGCGCACCGTTGCCAACTGGATCGCCGCCTCAAGCGTATTCGCCACCTCGACGCCTCCGGCGCGCCAGACTTTGTCGCGAGTGACGACGATGTTCAGCCGGCCCGGCAACGGGCGGCCGATGCCTTCATAGGTCTTGCGGCCCATGATGATGGGCTTGCCCATCGTGTCGGCCTTGAAACGCTTGAGGTCGGTGGAGAGCCGCCAGGGCAGTCCGCCATCCCGCCCGATCACGTTGTTCTCGGCGATGGCGACATAGATCGCGACATGCATCAGTTCGCATCCCCGCCATTGCTGTCCGACGGTTCGAGCAGCAGGATATCAATGTCGTGCTCTGGGTAAAAATCGCTCGCGGTCATCTCGAAGGTTGTCGGCCCAACCTTTTTGACATTGTCGCCGCAGAACGAGAGAAGGGCTTTCGCGTTGCTCTTGTCGATGGTCAGCTTGAACTTGCCGATGGTGCCCGCCGCCCAGTTGCCTCCGGTGGTCAGGATGTAGGCGATGCGGCTTTCGTTGTACTGAGGATAGCCATCCGGATTGTCCTTCGCCGCCTTGCGCACCGCGTTCTCGAACGTGTCGTCCATGCAGTAGCGGGTCTTGTATGTCGCATATTGCCCCTGGAACTGGCCGTCATAGAAGAAGCTGACCGAAGACGTGCCGCCGACGCTCGGCTTGTAGCGATGGGAAACGTGAACGTCCTTATTGGCCGGAAAGGTCGAGCGCCACCAGTAGGTCGAGCGCAATTGCCAGAACGGCGCATAGTTTGATTTCATGCCGCTGCCGTCATCGGCGGTGTCCTCGATGATGATGCCGCGGTTGACCCAGTCGTCGGCCACTGCCTTTGGCAGCTTCGCCAGCGCTGCCTTGGCGGCATCGCCGAACGGATTGAACGGCACATTCTGCGCCTTGAGGTCAGCGCTGATGTCGATGCCGAGCGCGAACACCTTCTGCTCGAGCTGCGGCCTTGCCGGTGCACCGTCGATCGTCACCTCGAAGCCGAGGAAATTGTCGCTCTGGTTTTCAGGAATCGCCGGCATCTCTTCCGGATCACCCGAAATGTCGGGCATTGGAAAGGCGACGATCGCGCTGACGTCCTTGTCGGTGTTGTTGTGGAAGACGTAGTCGACCGTCACCTTTTCGGGCGAGATGAAGAGGTCCTCGCTTTGCATCGCGACAGCATCGCTGCGCGACAGGATCAGGCCACCGGTGCCGAGCTCGGCAACCGAATCATTGGCCAATGCGGGTGCCGCCGAAAGCGCCAGCGCTGCCGTCAGAACATATCGCAACATCAAAGCCCCCTCGGCAAGAATGCCCTGACGACCCTAGCCGTTTCAATGTGGCGTTTCAAAGCCCTTCCGCATCCGCGGACCCGCCAAAGCGGTCTGGACACGCGAGCAGCGGTCTGGACACGCAAGCAGCGGTCTGGACTAACAGCTTCCGATCGGGCAGGAGTTCGCCCCATGCGCAAGCTTCTCGTCATCGGCATCGGCGCCGGCAATCCCGACCACATGACCGTGCAGGCCATATCAGGCCTGAACCGTGCCGATGTGCTGTTCATCCCAGACAAGGGCGCCAAGAAGAACGACCTTGCCGAATTGCGGCGCGAGATTTGCGACCGCTTCGTCACCAACCTCAAATCGCGCCGCGTCGAATTCGACGTGCCGGTGCGCGCCGAACCGACATCCTCCTACCGCTCGACCGTCGACGACTGGCACGAAGCCATCGCCGCTATCTATGAAGCCCTGATCCGCGACGAGCTTTCCGAGAATGGCTGCGGCGCCTTCCTGATCTGGGGCGACCCTTCGCTCTACGACAGCGCGCTGCGTATCCTCGAGCGGGTGCGCCTGAGGGACAATGTCGCCTTCGAGTTGGAGGTCATCCCCGGCATCACCGCCATCCAGGCGCTTGCCGCCAGTCACAGAATGGCACTGAACCGCATCGGCGATTCCGTGTTGATCACCACTGGCCGCCGGCTGACCGAGGAAGGCTTGCCCGCCAATGCTGGCGCGGCAGTGGTCATGCTCGATGGCAAATGCGCCTTCAACACGCTCACCGACAAGGATGTCTTCATTCAGTGGGGTGCCTATCTCGGCACGCCTGACGAGATCATTCTCTCGGGCCGCATCGGCGATGTCGGCGCCGAGATCGAAAAAGTCCGCGAAGAAGCCCGTCGGCAAAAGGGCTGGATCATGGATACCTATCTGCTGCGCAAGCCCGGCGAGCCGGACGATATCTAGCCAGCGTCGGCGCCGCATGGGTAACAAGTCCGGCGAGACGGTTTGGTGGCTCGCAAGAGTCAGAAAAAACAGCGTATTATGCTAATTTGATAATCAAGCGCCGTCTCGCGGAACCCACCCGTGCGGCGTATATCACATATATTGACGTTAAATTCACAGAATTGTATGATCAGTTGGCCGGTTCGAATCCCGCCGCTGTTTCCATCGGCGGCTGCAATCGGCAACGGCGGATCCCGGCGAGGATGATTTCCATGATGTTCAGCGCCACCCTTGTTCAGGACCAATTCGCAACGCTTACCGGCTCACGCTGAACGGGATCATCATGTCCAGCCTGCTTGGGATCGACAACGGCCTGACGGTGACGAAGGCAGTGATCTTCGATGCAGATGGCTCGCAGCTGTCGGTGGCCAGGCGCCGCGTGCCGCAATCCATGCCGCATCCCCGCTGGGTCGAACGCGACATGCTGGGCCTCTGGCAGGCGACCGCCGAGGCGATCAGGGAAGCCATTGCTCTCAGCGGCAGGCCGGCTGACGACATCAAGGCCGTGGCGGCGACCGCGCATGGCGACGGGCTGTACCTGCTCGACAGGAACCGCCAGCCGCTCGGCCCCGGAATATTATCGCTCGACAGCCGCGCCGGCGAAATCGTCGATGGATGGACCAAGGGTTCGGTTTTTGCCGATTCTCTCGCGCTGACCGGGCAGGTTCCGCACGCTTCGGCACCATCGGCGATACTGGCCTGGCTGAAAAAGCACGACCCGGAACGTTTCAGCCAGATCGGCCATATCGTCGGGTGCAAGGACTGGCTGCGCTTTTGCCTGACGGGCACCGTCGGCACCGATCTGACCGAGGCGAGCACCTCGTTCACCGACGTGCGCACGCAAGCCTACGCGCCCGAGGCGATGCGCATCTTTGGGCTGGAAGAACTGTTCGCGGCTTTGCCCGGAGTTGCGCATTCGGCCGACATTGTCGGCTACGCCACCGCAGAGGCGGCAGCACTGACCGGGCTTGCCGAAGGCACCCCTGTCGCTTGCGGCCTGCACGACGTCACCGCCTCGGCGCTTGGCATTGGCGGCCACGAGGATGGCGTGGTCAGCATCGTCGCCGGCACCTACTCGATCAACGAAGTGGTCTCCGCCGAGCCGCGCACCGATCCGCGCTGGTTCTGCCGCAACGCCATCGACCACGGCCGCTGGAACAACATGTCGATCTCGCCGGCCTCGACGGCGAATTACGACTGGTTTCTCGACACGCTCTGCCGCGCCGAACAGGACGAGGCCAGGAAGACCGGCGGCTCGATCCACCAGATGCTGGCGACCGAAATCGACACCGCGCTGAAGAAGCCGTCAACCCTGCTCTTCCACCCCTATCTGTTCGGTTCGCCCTACGGCAATTCCGCCAGCGCCAGCTTCGTCGGCTTGCGCGGCTGGCATGACCGCGGCGACATGCTGAAGGCGGTGCTGGAAGGCATAGCCTTCAACCACCGCACCCATGTCGAAGCCCTGCGCGACGGCTTTGCCGTTCGCGAGGTGCGGCTGACCGGCGGCGGCTCGCGCAATCCGGCCATCGCGCAGATGTTCGCCGACGTGCTCAACGTGCCGGTGATCGTCACTGCGACCGACGAGGCGGCCGCCTACGGCGCCGCCCTTTGCGCCGGCGCGGCAATCGGCCTGTTCGCCTCGCCGCAGGACGGCGCGCGCGCCACCTGCACGGTGAGCCGCGAATACCGCCCGGACCCGGCACGCAGCGCCGTCTTCGACGAGCGTTATTCCATCTATGGCCGCGTTGCCGAACAGCTCAGGCCGAAATGGGCGGAAATCGAAAGCCTTGCAGAGCAGGAAATGGGGGGCACGGCATGATCAAGGCCGACGAACGGCGCGAAGAAATCGCCGAATACGTGATAAAACTCGGCCAGGTGCGCATCGACGATCTGGTCGAGCATTTCGGCGTATCGCGCATGACCATCCACCGCCACATCGACCAGTTGGCGCACCAAGGCGTGCTGCGCAAGCTGCATGGCGCCGTCACCGTGCAGCCATCCGGCCTCTACGAAAGCGCCTTCCGCTACCGGGTGACGGTTGGGCGGGCGGAGAAGGACGCGCTGGCCCGTGCCGCGATGGATTATGTCGAGCCGGGACAGGCGATCATCCTGGACGATTCGACCACGGCCAATGCCGTTGCGCCGCTACTGCTCGAGGTCACGCCGCTGACCGTCATCACCAACAGCGTGTCGACGGCGGCCTTGCTGACCAATGTCGACGACATCGACTTCATCTGCCTCGGCGGCCAGTACCATCGCACCTACAACGCCTATATCGGCATCGTCTGCGAGAATGCGATCTCGCGACTGCGCGCCAATCTCTTGATTTGCTCGGCATCGGCGATCAGTGGCACCACGGCCTTCATCCAGGATCAGCATGTGGTGCGGGTCAAGCAGGCGATGATGGGGGCGGCGATCAAGCGCATTCTTCTGGTCGACCATTCCAAGTTCGACAAGGTGGCTCTGCACGTGCTCGACGACCTGATCAGCTTCGAGGCGGTCCTGGTCACCGACGGCATCAGCGACAAGCATGCGCAAAAGCTGGAGCAGGCCGGGGTTCAGTTGCGCGTCGTCAAGACGGCGAGGCCATGACATCAACGGCCGAAAGCCATCACGGCTCCGAGCGCCATGGCGCACCCGATGAGGGTGATATCGATGTTGTCATCCTCGGCGCCGGCATCAACGGAGCCGGCCTGTTTCGCGATCTCAGCGCGCAGGGCGTCAGCTGCTGCATTGTCGACAAGGCGGATTTCGGCTCCGGCACCAGTGCGGCGCCGTCGCGCCTGATCCATGGCGGGCTTAAATATCTCGAAACCGGCGAATTCGGGCTGGTGGCGCAGTCGACGCTGGAGCGCAACCTGCTGCTCAAGAACGCTCCGCACTATGTCTCACCGCTGCCGACGGTCATTCCGATCTTCTCCTGGAGCAAGGGCATGTGGGCGGCGCTGCGCACGCTGCTGGGCTCGACCAGCGCGCCGCGCAGCCGAGGTGCTGTCCTCATCAAGATCGGCCTGATGATCTATGATTTCTACGGCTCCAGGCACCGGGTGATGCCGCGCCATCGGCTCGTCGGGCGCCGTCAGGCGCTGCGCGACATGCCGGCGCTGACCGGCTCGATCGTCGCCACCGGCACCTATTACGACGCCAAGATCACACACCCCGAACGGCTGGTGCTCGAGCTGATCGCCGACGGGCTGGAGGCCAATCCCAACTCCAGCGCGGCCAACTACACCGCGCTGGTCTCTTCCTCGAACGGAGTGCTGGCCTTCCGGCGGGAGAATGGCGGCGAATTCTCGCTGCGGCCGAGACTGGTCGTCAACGCCGCCGGCCCATGGATCGACCATGTCAACGCAGCACTCGGCGCGCCGTCCAAGATGATCGGCGGCACCAAGGGCTCGCACATCCTGTTGAAGCACGATGCCCTGGTGCAAAGCCTGGCTGGGCGCATGCTCTATTTCGAGGCCGATGACGGCCGCATCTGCCTTGTCTACGACTATCTCGGCAAGGCGCTCGTCGGCTCGACGGATCTTGCGGCCGACAATCCGGATACGGTCCGCTGCGAGCCGGCGGAAATCGATTATCTGCTGGAAAGAGTGCGCACACTGTTGCCGGGCATGCGGTTCGAACGCGACCAGATCGTCTATGCCTATAGCGGCATCAGGCCCCTGCCCGCATCCGACGCCGCTTTCCCCGGCCTGATCAGCCGCGACCATTCGGCGCCGGTGGCGGAACCGGAGCCGTCGCGCCCCTTCCCGATCATCTCGCTGATCGGCGGCAAATGGACGACATTCCGCGGTTTCGCCGAGGAAGTCGCCGACACCGTGCTTGATCGTCTTGGCCGCGCCCGCAAAGTGACGACGCGCTCGATGCCGATCGGCGGCGGCAAGGACTTCCCGGCCGACACAGCGGCGCGGTCGAGATGGCTGGTCAGTGCCGCATCGGCCTCAGGCATCGACCAGGCCCGCCTCGACCAGTTGCTGTCGCGCTATGGCACCAAGGCGTCGCGGATAGCCCGCCACCAGGGCGCATCGAGCAATGAAGACCGCTTGCCGGACTCGAGCGACTACAGCGTGTCGGAGATCGACTACATCGCTCGCAATGAATTCGTCGAACATCTCGCCGATATCGTCATGCGGCGCACGACCCTGGCGATCAGCGGTTCCCTGACGATAGGCGACTTGCAGCAGGTCGCCATCGTTGCTGGCCGGGCGATCGGCTGGACCCCGCAAAGGACCAGCGAGGAGATCGATCAAGTTGTCACGCAGCTCAACGGCGCCAATTTGATGGGGCTGTAACCGGAGCGCCGCGCCAAACTGGCCTGAGCGCGGCACCGCCACCTTGCCGGCTTGAAGCAACCGTATCACGGCATCTGTGAGATATTGTTGATTTCTAAAAACTCAATAAAATCAATAGCATTGCTCGATCTATGGCAGTCGTATGGTCACATGAATGTTACATTATCGGCGAAGTATCACAGACATTGACGGTAATTTCACATCGATGTATGGTCGATTGCGTTGGAGGAGCACGCTGCGGGAGGGGTCGATGCAGCGGACCGACCGTCCAGCGGCTTATGCGGCGCTTCACGCCAACAAAATGGAATGCCACCCCTCATCGCCGCCACTGCACAGGTCGTCACAGCATGAGTTCGCAGCCAGCAGCCACCACGATGAACCGGCGAGGATCGCCTGGCCTGCGCTGGGTGGCCGTCGCGGTCGCGATCCTGGTGCTGCTCGGCGCGATGATCCTCGACACCAAGATCGTCATGATCGGCTCGGCCGAGGACACCCGCAAAGCCGCGTTTTCGCCGGAGGCGTTCGGCAAGGCTGAATTTCCGAACGTGCAATCCGCCGTGGAACAGCGCGCCGTCGATGCGCCGACGCTTGCCGCGGCCATCGCCAAGGACAAGGCGGCGGCGGAGAAACAATATGGCGTGCCGGCCAATGTCGGCACCGAATTCTCGGTCAAGTTCACCGGTGTGGTCGGCGAAGGAAAGTCGGGCATCTACACCGTCAAGGTCGCCGACGTTCCGGACAATCTGGTCATTCGCGTCCAGACCGGGCCGGCGATCAACGGCACCGATCTGCGCGACGCCACCGGCGCGATCACCTTCGGCCAGTTCACCAACCAGATCGAGTACCAGAACGCGGGCTCGGCCCTGAACAATGAGATGAAGAAGCAGGTGCTGTCGGCCATCGACAACACCCAGCTCACCGGCAAGACCATCTCGGTCGTCGGCGTCTTCAAGCTGATCAATCCCAAAGGCTGGCTGGTCGCGCCGGTGAAGCTGAGCGTCCAATGAATGCGGCGCCCGAGTTCGAGCCGGCGCCGGGCGACACCGTGCTTGCGGCCCGCCACATCGTAAAGACCTATGGCGGCACGCATGCGCTGAAAGGCGTCAATTTCGACATACGTCGCGGCAAGGTCACGACGCTGTTCGGCGAAAACGGTGCCGGCAAGTCGACATTGATGAAGATCCTGTCCGGCGTGACGACGCCGACTTCGGGAAGCATCGAGCTCGACGGCCAGTCCGTCACCTTCTCTTCCGCTTCCGACGCCCGCGATTGCGGCATCTCGATCATCCATCAGGAACTCAGCCTCGCGCCCAATCTCAGCGTGCGCGACAACATCTTCATGGGCCGGGAAATACGCGGCGCGACCGGCGTCGATTTTGCCGAGGAAGCCCGCCAGACGCGGCTGCTGATGGCCGAGCTCGAGGAAGACATCGATCCGCTGACGCTGGTCCAGGACCTGCGCCTGGGGCAGCAGCAGATCGTCGAGATCGCGCGCGCGCTTTCGGTCGATTCGCGCATCCTGATCATGGATGAGCCGACTTCGGCGCTGAGCGCCACCGAGGTCGAGGTGCTGTTCAGGGTGATCCGCGACCTGACCGCCCGCGGCGTTTCGATCGTCTACATCTCGCACCACCTTGAGGAGGCGTTGCAGATCACCGACTATGCCGTGGTGCTCAGGGACGGCGCGATCACCGCGACGGCCAACGCCAGGCACATCAACCTCGAATGGATCGTCCGCAACATGGTGGGCGAGAACTTCGACCTCGGCTCGCCGCCCACCGGCTATGCCTTCGGCGAGGTCGCTCTGTCGGTCGAGGACGTCAGCGTCGCCGATGCCTCGAGTTCGGAACGGTCCGTGGTCGACAGGCTGTCGCTTGCCGTGCGCAGCGGCGAGATCGTCTGCATCTATGGGCTGATGGGCGCCGGGCGCACCGAATTGCTGGAATGCATCGCCGGGCGCCTGCAGCCATCGGGCGGGCGCATCCTGCTCGAAGGCAACGACATCTCCCGCCTCGGAATTGCCGAACGCATCGCCCGGGGGCTCGTCCTGGTGCCCGAGGACCGCCAGCGCGACGGCCTGGTGCAGACCATGTCGGTCGGCGCCAACCTGTCGCTCGCCAGCATCGGATCCTTCGTCAGGGGAATGTTCTTGTCGCGCTCGCAGGAGCGGTCGCTGGTCGAAGCCTCCATCCGCGACGTGCACGTCAAGACCGCGGGCGGCAGCGCGCCCATCGGCTCGCTGTCCGGCGGCAACCAGCAAAAGGTCGTCATCGGCAAGATGCTGACCACCAATCCCAAGGTCATGCTGCTAGACGAGCCGAGCCGCGGCATCGACATCGGCGCCAAGGCGGAGGTGTTCCGGCTGCTCAGCGAACGGGCGGCCCGCGGGCTCGCCGTCGTCTTCTCGACCTCGGAAGTCGCCGAATGCCTGAGCATCGCGCACCGGATCATCGTCATGCATCGCGGCAGGATCTCGGCCGAATTCACTGCCGATGCCACGAAGGAAGAGATCATGGCCGCTTCCGGCGAGGCCGTGGTCTCCGACCATGAAGAACACAGGAGCCACCACCGTGACCGACGCTAGCCCCGATCGCAGCCGCTCCCCGAGGGTTTCGCCAAGGGTTTCGACCGACGGCTTCAGCCTGGCCAAGCTTCTGCTGGAGGGCCGCGCCTTCTTCGCGCTGATCGCGATCATCATCGTCTTCTCGCTGCTGTCTCCCTACTACTTCTCGGTCGGCAATTTCCTGACCATGGCCTCGCATGTCGCCATCTTCGGCATACTGGCGGTCGGCATGCTGCTGGTCATCCTCAATGGCGGCATCGACCTGTCGGTCGGCTCGACGCTGGGCTTCTCCGGCGTGATCGCCGGCTTCCTGATGCAGGGCGTGCAGCTGACCTCGTTCGGCGTCATCCTCTACCCGCCGGTCTGGGTCGTCGTGGTGCTGGTCTGCGTGCTCGGCGCCCTGGTCGGCCTGGTCAACGGCGTTCTCATCGCCTGGCTGAAGGTGCCCGCCTTCGTCGCCACGCTCGGCATGCTCTACGTCGTGCGCGGCGCGGCGCTGCTGATGACCAACGGCCTGACCTACAACGATCTCGGCGGCAAGCCGGAACTCGGCAACACAGGCTTCGAGTGGCTCGGCTTCAACCGCCTGCTCGACATCCCGATCGGCGTGCTGGTCATGGCCGTCATTGCCCTCATCGGCAGCATCATCCTCAACCGCACCGCCTTCGGCCGCTGGCTCTACGCTTCCGGCGGCAACGAACGCGCCGCCGAACTCTCCGGCGTGCCGGTCAAGCAGGTGCAGGTCTCGGTCTATATGCTCTCCGGCATTTGCGCGGCGGTGGCCGGTCTTATCCTATCGTCCGAACTGACCTCGGCGGGACCAACCGCCGGCACCTCATACGAGCTCACGGCAATTGCCGCCGTCGTCATCGGCGGTGCGGCTCTGACCGGTGGCCGGGGCAACATCCGCGGCACGCTGGTCGGTGCCTTCGTGATCGGCTTCCTGTCCGATGGTCTGGTGATCATCGGCGTCTCTGCCTATTGGCAAACAGTGTTCACCGGCGCGGTCATCGTGTTGGCGGTGCTGCTCAACGCCATCCAGTATCGCCGCCGCGTCAAGCTTCCGAGCCCGACCGGCGGCTCGCCCACTTCTCCACAAAAGGACAAGGCCACAACGGCCGATCCCGCCCTCGAGAAGACTGCCGGTTGACCGGCGCGATTGCTAACCAAAGGAGGAACTCTATGTATCGCAGTGCCAGAATTCTGATGCTCTCGGCCTTCGCCCTGGCCGCACCGATCGTCGCGGCAAGCGCGGCGTCGGCCGGTGGCCTCATCTCGATCATCGTCATCGATCCCGCTAACCCCTACTGGCTCACTGAAGGCAATGTCGCCAAGGCCGAAGCCGAGAAGCTCGGCTACACCGCGACCGTCGGCGCCTCCAAGGCCGACACCAACACCGAGAGCAAGCTGATCGACACGGCGATCACCAACAAGTCCGTGGCCATCATCCTTGACCCGGCCGATGCCAGCGGCTCGATCGGCGCTGTGAAGAAGGCGATCGCCGCCAACATCCCGGTCTTCCTCGTCAATGCCGAGATCAACCAGGAGGGCCTCGCCAAGGCGCAGCTTGTCTCGAACAACGCCCAGGGCGCAGCACTTGGCGGCCAGCAATGGGTGACGGCCATCGGCGAGAAGGGCAACTATGTCGAACTGCTCGGCGCGCCATCCGACAACAACGCCGCGACACGGTCTAACGGCTACGAGACCGTGATCAGCCAGTATCCCGACCTCAAGAAGGTCGGCTCGGAAGTCGCCAACTGGGACCGCACCCAGGGCCACGACAAGATGCAGAGCCTGCTCCAGGCTCATCCCGACATCATCGGCGTGACCAGCGGCAATGACGAGATGGCGCTCGGTGCGATCGCGGCACTGAAAGAGGCTGGAAAACTGTCGAGCATCAAGGTCGGCGGCTTCGATGGCTCGCCGGACGCTGTCGCCGCCATCAAGGCCGGCGACCTGCAATACACCGTGCTGCAGCCGGTGGCCGTCTACTCGGCGAAGGCCGTGCAGCAGGCGGACTCCTTTATCAAGACCGGCAAGACGGGTGCTGCGACCGAGAAGCAGCTGTTCGACTGCCTGCTCATCACCAAGGACAATGTCGACAAGTACACGGCTCCGTTCACGCTCTCGGAGTAAGAAACCGACGAGGGGTGGCCTTTCGGTCGCCCCTCTCCTGTTCCCGCCGATCACTCAGCCCGCATCGATCTCCGCCTGCAGCGCATCCATATGCGTCGCCGCTGCGGCGGTCGCTGCGCGCTCGATGGCGCGGAAACGGCTGACCACCGCCAGGCCGATGGCCGTCAGCTGCGCGCCGCCGCCCTTGCGGCCGCCGGTCTGTGCCGCAACCAACGGCTTGCCGAACACCCGGTTCATGTCCTCGACCAAGTCCCAGGCGTGCTTGTAGGACATTTCCATGCCGCGCGCGGCGGCCGAGATCGAGCCAAACGTGGCGATGTGCTCCAGAAGCTCGATCTTGCCCGGACCAATCCGCCCGTCTGGATCGAGATTTATCCGCAAGCTCAGCGATGGCATCTTTGCTCCTCCGCGGTCACCTCCACTTCGGCAAAACCGCTATTCCAAAATAATATAGCGCCGATCGCCGCACCTGTCAGCCATCGACCTCGAGCGGCAGGCCGGCGCCGGTGTTGGCCTGGTCGAAGCTCACTGTCTTGACCACCGCGAAAACCTTGCCGCCGAGCCGCAGCTTCAGCGCCTGCCGCGACTGTTCGGTGATGCGGGCCAGTACCGTTGCGCCATTGCAGTCGATGCCGACCTCGACCGCCGGCCCCTCGCCCGGGCGGATCGCGACGATCGTACCTTGCAGGATGTTGAGCGCGCTGAGGCCCGTCGGCCTCTCCGTGGCGATCATCACATCACGGGCACGAATGCGGACACGCACGGGAGCGCCGGGCTTCATTGCAAGGCGCGGCACACGGATCTCGCCGGCGGCCGAGCCGAGCACGGTCATGCCGAACACCTCATCGTGACTCAGCACTTTCGTGTCCAGCACCGCCCCGCCCTCGCCGCGCTCCTCCGCCGGCAGCAGGTCGAGCCTTTGCATCACCGCCTCGGTCGGACCGCTGGCAACGACCTTGCCTTGCGCCAGCATCACCACGTCGCTCGCCAGCCGCGCCACTTCGGCGATGGAATGGCTGACATAGACGATCGGGATCTTCGTCTCGTCGCGCAGCCGTTCGATATAGGGCAGGATCTCCGCCTTGCGCGCCTCGTCGAGCGAGGCCAGCGGCTCGTCCATGAGCAGAAGTTTCGGACTGGCGAGCAGCGCCCGGCCGATCGCCACGCGCTGCTTCTCGCCGCCGGAGAGTCTTGCCGGGCGCCGCCCAAGCAGCGGACCGATGCCGAGCAGTTCGACAACGGCATCCATCTCGGCGTAGCGCTCTGATGGCGGCGTGAACCAGCGGCCGTAGCGCAGATTGCTGGCCACGCTCATATGCGGGAACAGCCGCGCGTCCTGGAACACCATGCCGATCCGGCGCCTGTGCTTCGGCACGAAAATGCCGGCATCGGTATCGACCAGCACGCGGCCGTCGACCGCGATGCGGCCCTTGTCGGGCCGGATCAGCCCGGCGATCATGTTGATGAGCGAGGTCTTACCGGAGCCTGACGGCCCGAACAGCGCCGTCAGCCGCCCGGCGCTCTCGAAGCGCGCCTCGATGGCGACATCGCCGAGCCGGTGGCCGATGTCGACGAGGACGCTCATTCGATATCCATCCGACGCCCGACTCGCCGCGCCAGCACTTCCGAGGCGACCAGCGCCGCCATCGAGATGACGATCGAGATCAAGGTCAGTCGCAGCGCGCCCTCATCGCCGCCCGGCACCTGCGTGAACGTGTAGATCGCCGAGGGCAGTGTCTGCGTCTCATTGGGAATGTTGGAGACAAAGGTGATCGTCGCGCCGAACTCGCCCATCGCCTTGGCGAAGGCCAGGATGGCGCCGGCGATCAGGCCGGGCAGGATCAGCGGCAGCGTGATGGTGGCGAACACCCACAGAGGATTGGCGCCCAACGTCCCCGCCGCCGCCTCCATCTTGCGGTCCACCGCTTCGATCGACAGCCGGATCGCCCGCACCATCAGCGGAAAGCCCATGACGGCGCAAGCCAGCGCCGCACCCGTCCAGCGAAACGAGAAGACGATGCCGAAATGCTCGGCCAGGAAGGCGCCCGCCGGACCGCGCTTGCCGAAGGTAAGCAGCAAGAGATAGCCGGTCACCACGGGCGGCAGGATCAGCGGCAGGTGGACCACGCCGTTGAGCAGCGTCTTGCCCCAGAATTGTCCGCGGGCAAGCAACAGGGCAATCAAGATGCCCGGCGGTAGGCTGAAAAGCATCGCCACGGTCGCCACCTTGATGGACAGCCGGACCGCATTCCATTCGTCGGGAGTGAGGTCCAGCAGCCAGGTCATATTGCGCTATCGGGCCCTTTTCAGTTGCTCGGCGTGAGCACGGTAAAACCCTGTTCCTTGAAGAGCGCGCCGGCCTTGGCGGACTGCAGGCATTTCAGGAAAGCCGGCGTATCCTTGTCCTTCGAATCGGCGATCTGGGCAACCGGATAGATGATCGGCGGATGCGAATCCTCGGGGAAGGTGCCGACCACTTTCACGCCCTTTTCGGCATGCGCGTCGGTGGCATAGACGATGCCGAGCGCAGCCTCGCCTGTCGAAACCAGCTTGAGCGCCGCGCGGACATTCTCGGCCTGCGCCACCTTGCCCTCGACCGAGGACCAGACGCCGAGCGATTCCAGCGCCGCCTTGCCGTACTTGCCGGCCGGCACCGCCTTGAAGTCGCCCATGGCGAGCTTGCCGTCGCCGACCAGCTTGGCGAGGTCGAAACCCTTCTCGATCTTGGTTGCAACCGTCGAATCCTTCGGCGCCACCAGCACGATCTCGTTGCCGAGCAGCTTCACCTCGGTGTCCGGCTTGGTCAGCTTCTTGTCGGAGAGATATTTCATCCAGTCGAGATCGGCTGAGATGAAGACGTCAGCCGGTGCCCCGCCCTCGATCTGCTTGGCCAGTGCCGAGCTCGCCGCATAGGAGACGGTCGCGGCCTCGCCGACATCGGCCTGACAGGATTTGTTCACCGCATCGAGCGCGTCCTTGAGGCTGGCCGCCGCGAACACCACGACCTTGTCTTGCGCATATGCGGCCGGCACCGCCGCCATCAACGTCGCCGCAAGACCGCCAATGGCGATCGCCCTCAACCCGAAATCTTTGCGCGTCATCGAAAACTCTCCCTGGTTTGAAATCCGTTCGGCGCGAAGCCTGCCGATCGATATATCCGTATGAATATAACAAGGGAAGGCCTGGCAGCTTTCGAAAACGCCTATGCCCGTCGATTGTTCTGCTAAGACGAGCGGGAAACCCTAATGCGTGCCGCCCAAAAGTGACCTCGGTTTTGGGGGAACGACATGCATAGAAGCAAAGGAGAGCCCAATGAAGATCAGCGCCCGCAACGTCCTCAAGGGAACGATCACCGAGATCGTCAAGGGGGCCACCACTTCGCATGTCAGGATTGACATTGGCAGCGGCGCCATCGTCACCGCCTCGATCACCAACGAAGCGGTCGCCGACCTGAAACTCGAAAAGGGCAAGCAGGCCTATGCCGTGGTCAAGGCCTCGGACGTGATGGTCGGGGTCGACTGAGTCCAGCGGCTCAAACGGCGATCGGCGCCTTGATGCTGGCATCGGCGACGTAGTTTTCCAGCTGGAAATCCTCGAAGCGGAAGGCGAACAGATCCTTCACCTCCGGATTGATCCACATTGTCGGCAGCGCCCTCGGCGTACGCCGCAATTGTTCGCGTGCCTGTTCGAAATGGTTCGAATAGAGATGCGCATCCCCCAGCGTGTGGACGAAATCGCCCGGCTTCAGCCCGGTCACCTGCGCCACCATCAGCGTCAGCAGCGCGTAGGACGCGATGTTGAACGGCACGCCGAGGAAGATGTCCGCCGAACGCTGGTAGAGCTGGCAGGAAAGCCGGCCCTCGGACACGTAGAACTGGAACAGGCAGTGGCAAGGCGGCAGCGCCATGGCTTCCACCTCGGCCGGGTTCCACGCCGAGACGATCAGCCGCCGCGACTGAGGATTGCGACGTATCTCCTTCAGAAGATTGGCGATCTGGTCGATCGAGCCGCCATGGCCGTCCGGCCAGGAGCGCCACTGCTTGCCGTAGACCGGGCCAAGGTCGCCATTCTCGTCGGCCCATTCGTCCCAGATCGTGACGCCGTGGTCGGTGAGGTATTTGATGTTGGTGTCGCCGGCCAGGAACCACAGGAGTTCATGGATGATCGACTTCAGGTGCAGCTTCTTGGTGGTGGTGACCGGAAAGCCGCGCGCCAGATCGAAGCGCATCTGGTAGCCGAAGACGGAGCGCGTGCCGGTGCCCGTGCGGTCGCCGCGATCGGCGCCGTTGTCCAGCACATGCTGCAAGAGGTCGAGATACTGGCGCATCGGTTCCGGCTCGATTCGAGGTTTCGCCAATCATAGCGCATGTCAGCGCTGACGCCACACCTGTCTGAGGTCTTCCCCACCAGGATAGGAAGCGGAGCCGTCTTTGGAACTCGCCCTGGCGGGCCGGATGCGCAGAAGGCCGCGCTGATCGGCCGCCAGAGTAGAACTATTCTGAGGTCTCACAGGGAGCCGAGTTTGCCCAGATCCTTGGCCACCAGATAATAGAAGGTCACACGGCTCTTGGTGTTGTCGGCGTGCATCGCCTTGCAGGTCTTCTCGATCGAGGCGTCGGCCTTGGCCCCGTCGCTGACGCCGAGCTTCTTGGCCACCCAGCTCTCCTTGACGCGCTCGAGCTCCTTCGGATCGGTGCAGGACACCAGCGAAGAATCGCGGTTCCTGAGCGCAATGCCCAGATGCTTGACAATCTTTTCGACCGCGTCGGCGCTGGCGCCCGCGTCGTACTTCTTCACATCCGCAAAATAGTCGGCCATCAAAATTCCCCTCGTCGGCGCCACGGATCCGATCGATGAGGGCTGTGGCGCGCTTCGCAATCTGTGCGCTAGGTCGGTAACTCCTCACCGCTCGCAAAGCTTCCGTTGAGACCGCGCCCAAGTCAACCCTTGCCGTCGCAATTTGACATGAGCGACAAAGCCTCATTGCGGCCTTTCATTTCCGCGCAACGCCCCCTATATTCGTTTTGTCGGCTTGACCGACTATGGCGATAAATGGGCGATGAAATAAGCCGTTCGGACCCGGGGGCGGTACCCGGCGCCTCCACCAAAAGCCGCTGTTGACGACAGAGCGGTTTTTGCTGGGGGCGAAATAGGATCGACGAAGGTGTAAAGATCGTACTTTTGCCCGGCATTGTACCGCCGTCATCGGGCTAAACTTATAGTTGCCAACGACAACTATGCGGAAGCTCGTCTCGCTGCTTAATGCAGTGCGAACGCTTCAAATCAAGCCCTAGGGGTTCGCACTTCTAGGCGGGGTTCGGAGGTACCTGGCAACAGAAACCTCCACTTCTCCCCCTCTCAATCACGTCATGCGTAACGGCCGCTTTTTGCGTCCGGACTTCGCACGGTCTCGGCCACGAAGCCCCGCATCGCGTGCTTCCTTCTCCATGGGCAAAAATGCAAAACGATTCCGATCGATTCTTCGTGCTGACCGGCGGCCCGGGCTCCGGCAAGACCACCCTGATCGAAGCCTTGCGCCGGGTGGGCTTTGCGACGTCAGTCGAAGCCGGACGCGGCATCATCCGCGACCAGCGCGCCATTGGTGGATCCGCCCTGCCCTGGGAGGATCGCACGCTATTCGCCGAACTGATGCTGTCCTGGGAGATGCGCTCATATCAGAACGCGATCGAACGGAAGGGGCCGGTCTTCTTCGATCGCGGCGTGCCTGACACGCTTGGCTATCTCAGGCTGAGCGGCTTGCCCGCGGCAGCACACATCAGAACCGCCGCCATGCGTTTCCGTTACAATCCGCGCGTGTTCATCGCTCCGCCCTGGCCGGAAATTTTCGCGCAGGATGAAGAACGCAAGCAGACACCGGACGAGGCCGAGCGCACTTACCATGCGCTGGCCGGCGTCTATACGGAGCTGGGCTACGAACTGGTTCCGCTGCCCCTGGCGCCGGTCGAGGCGCGGCTGCGTTTCGTGCTGGCCAAGGCAGGGCTGAAATAAAAAAGGCCGGGAAAACCCGGCCTTTTCATGGGTTTGCAAACAGTGCTACTCCGCCGGCGCTTCGACCACCTCGCGCGAGCGGCCGAGCGTGACCTTGGCCAGCGTGAAGGAAATCACCGCGCAGAGCGTGATGCCGGCGACCATCGGCAGCGGCGTGCCGTCGAAGAACAAGCCGGCGACGCCCATGGCGAGCGCGCCGATGGCGAAATGCAGCGTGCCCATCAGCGCCGACGCGGTACCGGCGATCTCGCCATGCTCTTCCATGGCCAGCACCGACGTGGTCGGTATGACGAGGCCGAGGAAGCCGTAGCCGACGAACAGCAACGCCGCCATCACGTCAAGCCGGTCGACGCCCGTCGCCATGATCGCCAACAGCACCACCATCGTCGACGCATAGCCGGTGACTGCCACCCACACCACGCGCTTCAGCCCGAAGCGCCCGGCCAGCAGTCCCGTCAGCTGCGACATGCCGATGAAGGCCACCGCATTGATCGAGAAGAACACGCTGTAGACCGAAGGCGACAGCCCGTAATGGTCGATCAGGATGAAGGACGAGCTCGACAGATAGACAAAGAAGCTCGCAATGCCGAAGCCGGCGATCGCCACCAGGCCGAGGAAGTTGCGGTCGCCCAGCAGGAAGCGATAGCCGGCAAGTGCGGTGCCGAAGGAGGAACCGACGCGTTCCTCAGCCGGCCGCGTCTCCTTGAGCGAGGTCGCGAGCAGGATGGTGGCGAGCGCTGCCGCGCCGGTCACCGTCCAGAACACGGCGCGCCAGCCGAAATTCTCGATGATCTGGCTGCCGGTCAGCGGCGCCAGGATCGGCGACACCGAAAACACCAGCATCAGCAAGGACATCAGCTTGGCCGCCTCATTGCCGGTGTGCAGGTCGCGCACGATGGCGCGGGGTATGGCCATGCCGGCGCTGGCGCCGAGGCCCTGCAGGAAGCGGAAGGCGATCAGCCACTCGATGGTCGGCGCCATTGCCGAACCGATGCCGCCGACCATGAACAGCGCAAGGCCGCCATAGAGCGGCAGCTTGCGGCCGACCATGTCGGAGATCGGCCCGACGACGATCTGGCCAAAACCCATCGACAGGAAGAAGATCAGCAGGCTCATCTGCACGGCGGCGGTGCCGGCGTGCAGATCCGCGCCAATCGACGGCAGTGCGGGAAGATACATGTCGATGGCGAACGGGCCGATGGCGGACAACAGGCCGAGCACGACCGCGATGCGGAGGAATTTGGGACTCATGATATTGGCTTCTTTCGAAATCTGGTTGCCGCCGCCAGGCGACGTCTAACCCTAGGACGTTCCATCCCATGAGACACCGACACCGAAGGAGCGAATTCTATTCGTCCCCGGTGCGAAATCTCTTTATCGTATGTCCACAAAATTAGACACTCTTGTCCAAATCGTCAATCACCTCTATATAGATTTTCATGAGAGCGAGCGTTTCTCCTGACACTTTCCCGCCACGCGGCCACGAGGCCAAGCGCCTGTCCATCGTCGACGCCGCCGCCGGCGTGTTCTGCCGCGAAGGCTTCGCCGGCGCCAATATCGACCTGATCGCCGCGGAGGCCGGCGTGTCACGCCAGACCGTCTACAATCACCATGGCGACAAGGAAAAGCTCTTCATGGCCGTGGTGCGCGACCTCACCGAGCGCTGCAATGTCGGCATCTTCGCCACCATCGCCACCTTTCCCGACCAGCCAGGCGATCTCGAAGCGGATTTGATCGGCTTTGCCGTGCGCCTGAACCAGAACTGCATCTGCAACCGCGACGGAAAATTCCTGCGCAAGCTGATCCAGACCGAAGGCGAGCGCTATCCCGAATTGTTTGCCGAATGGCGCGAACAAGGTCCGGGCAGGACATGGCCGGCAATTGCCGCCCGCTTCGCTCGCCTCGCCTATGGCGGCCACCTCACCATCGACGACCCCGACGTCGCGGCGCGCCAATTCCTCGGCCTGGTCAATGCCGAACTGCAGACCACCTTCATGCTCGGCGGCACGCCCGGCGAGGACGAGGTGGTGCAATCGGCGACGAATGGCGTGCGCACTTTCCTGCGCGCTTTCGGCAAACGCCCTGCCCCGGGCAGCGTCAAAAAGCACACTGCGCTGGCTAACGCATAACATTTGCAGTTGCCGCCAGGCCGCCTTGCCGATCAAATCGTTGGCAATAGTCCTCGCTTAGGCGTGGCGGCCGCCTATATCAGGTTTACGCCGCGCTCAAGCTTGATTACAGCTATGCGGACGATTCAACGGAACCCGACCACCACATGGCCGACGACCACATCCGCTACGACATTCTGGCCCAGGAGGCGTTGCGCGGCGTCATGCGCAAGGTCCTGGCCGAAGTCGCACGCACCGGCCTCCCCGGCAACCATCACTTCTTCATCACCTTCCTGACCGGCGCGCCCGGCGTGCGCGTCTCCTCGCGGCTGCGCGAACGCTATCCCGAACAGATGACCATCGTCATCCAGTTCCAGTATTGGGACCTCAAGGTGACCGACACCGGCTTCGAGGTAGGCCTGTCCTTCTCCGACGTGCCGGAGAAACTCGAAATCCCGTTCTCAGCCGTGCGTGGCTTCTACGATCCCTCGGTCAATTTCGAGCTCGAGTTCGACGTCAAGACCGATGCCCAGCCCGACGAGGAGCCGGCCCAGCCGGCGGCCGAGCCGCTGACCATCGTTTCCGAGAAGAAGCCGAAGGCCGAGACGAAGGCTGCCGCCGAGCCGGAGAAGAAGCCCGCCGCGGCTGACGCCGGCGCCAAGGGGGCCGAAGTGGTTTCGCTCGACGCCTTCCGCAAGAAATAGGCTCCCGGGCCATGGCCGACATCGTCAACCTCCGCCAGGCTCGCAAGCAGAAGGCGCGGGACGAGAAGACGCGCGTCGCCGAACAAAACCGGGCCCTGCACGGCCGTTCCAAGGCGGAGAAGCAACGCGACAGGCTGATTGCCGACAAGGCCGAGAAATTTGTCGCCGGCCATCGCCTCGATCCGTCCGGCAAGGACGAGCAGTGAGTCTCCGGCCGTGAGCGTCGTCGAAAAGCGCTCGGTGACCATTCGCGGCCATCGCACCAGCTATTCCCTCGAAAAACCCTTCTATGACGATCTGGTCGCCATCGCTGCGGCGCGAAAACTGACGCTGGCCGCACTCGTCGCCGAAGTCGACGAGACGCGGCCCCGCGACACCAACCTGTCCTCGGCGCTGCGGCTCTATGTCCTGGAATGGGCGAAGCGTGGGGCGAACGCCTAGACTCCCTCGACCGCGTCCGTCTTATTCCCGCGCCTTGTGCCGAAATCAAGCAAGGTCGAGCGGTCACGCTCCTCGGCCTGCTTGCGCGACCGCACGCGCATCAGATCCTTCCAGCCGACATAGCCGACCAGTTGCAGGCTTTCGCGGGCGACGACCGGCAGATGCGAGACGTTGGCCATCAGCAGCTTGTCCGAAAGGCCTTCCAGATATTCGTCGGGATAGGCAAGCGTCACCTTGCTGCCGGCCAACAATTCGCCGAGCGTCGTCGTCCTGTGCTTGCCGGCACGGCGCCAGCGCAGGATCGCCGGCGGATCGATGAGGCCGAGCACCTGCCTGTTCTCGTCGATGACCGGGAAGCTCGGATGCCGCGTTTCCGGCGCGGTCAGGAACGCCGCAGCGCCATGCAGCGTCATCGTCGCCGGCACGCTTTCGACCTGCGACGTCATCACCTCGCGCACCCTGGTCAGGGCGAACGGATCGACGCGATATTCGCGCACCAGATGATGCCCACGCCTCGCAACTTTTTCAGTCAGGATCGAGCGCTTCATCAAAAGCACGGTCACGGCATGCGCCGTCGCGCAGGCTGCGATCAAGGGGACGAGCACATGCGTGTTGCCGGTCAGTTCCACGGCGAAGAAAGTAGCCGTCAGCGGTGCCCGCATCGTGCCGCCCATGGTCGCGGCCATGGCCAGCAGCGCCCAGAAGCCCGGATCCGCCGCCGGCAGGATGCCGGCGAGCACCGCCCCCATGGCGCCACCCATGATCAGCAGCGGCGCCAGCACGCCGCCGGACGTCCCTGAACCGAGCGCCACCGACCAGATGATGGCCTTGACCACCAACAGCATCAGCGCGGCGGCAGCAAGCGTGCGGCCATCCAGCATGTCGGCGATGTTGTCATAGCCGACACCGAGCGCCCGTGGCTCGATCAGTCCGCCGATGCCGACCACCAGGCCGCCGATCATCGGCCACCACATCCAGTGGATGGGCAGTTTCTGGAAGGCATCCTCGCAGGCATAGACCATCTGGGTGAGCAGCCCCGACAGCAGGCCGGCGCAGATACCGACCAGAACCCAGCCGCCAAGCCCGACAAACGAGACCGCCATGCCACCCTGAAACGGAAAGATCGGCCCGGGCAGATGCAGCACGGTACGCTCGACTTCGGCAATGATCGCGGCAACCGCCACGGGGATGAAGGAGCGCGGCGTCCATTCGAACAGCAGCAGTTCCACCGCCAGCATGATGGCCGCGATCGGCGTGCCGAACACGGTGGTCATGCCGGCGGCGGCACCCGCCACCAGCAACGTCTTGCGTTCGTTGTCGCTGACCGGCAGCATTTGCGCGATCAGCGAGCCGATGGCGCCGCCGGTCATGATGATCGGCCCTTCGGCGCCGAACGGCCCGCCGGAGCCGATCGAGATTGCCGACGACAGCGGCTTCAGGATCGCCACCTTGGCGCCGAGTTTTGAACGCCCGAGCAGGATCGCCTCGATCGCTTCGGGAATGCCATGGCCACGGATCTTCTCGCTGCCGTAGCGCGCCATCAGGCCGATGATCAGCGCGCCGATCACCGGCACCACCACCGCGGCAAGCCCAAGCGGCGTATCCTGCAATTTCAGATCGGCGAGCGTGAACTGGCCGAAATAGGCGATGTTGGTGGCAAGCCGGATCAGTTTCAAAAGCACGATGCCGGCGAACAGCGCTGCCGTGGCCACCACCACGGCTATGGTGGCAATGGTCAGCACGCGCGCGTCGGTGGTGAAATCCCTGAGATGGCCGTTTTCGGAGGGCTTCATGGCTGGCTTTCTGGCGGTGGCCGGATCTCGGATATGCCGGCATGGCGAAGACGCCAGCCGGCTTTGTCGGCTCGCTATGTATCGTAACACGATATAAATTCAAGCCGGTTTTGCAGCAAAATCGTTTGAGCCTTTTGCCGGAATGGAACAAATGTCTGGAATGACGCAGCCCAGGAAATCCCGCCCCGCCATCGAACTGGCCGACTATCAGCGGCTGTCCGAGTTCCGCTATCTGATCCGGCGCTTCCTCGAATTCAGTCAGCTGCAGGCGGAAGACGCCGGGCTCACGCCGCGCCAGCACCAGGCGCTGCTGGCGATCAAGGGCTATCCGGGCGGCGGACCGGTGACGGTCGGCGACCTGGCGGAGCGCCTGCGCATCCGCCACCACAGCGCCGTCGAACTGGTCAACCGGCTCGGCGAGGCGGGACTGGTCGTGCGGGATCAGGACAAGGACGACCATCGCCGCGTGCTGCTGCGGCTGACCGAACGCGCCGACGATTGCCTGGCCGAACTCTCGGCAGCCCATCTCGACGAGCTTTCGCGCATCGAACCCGTGCTGAGGCGCCTGCTTGATCAGGGCAGCGAGTGACGCTCAGGCGTCTTGAATGAGCGGCTCACCATGTTCCGATGAATGCAGCGCAGGCCAGAAGGACCCCGGTTAGAATATTCGCAAGGAACAGACGATAATTCACCTCCGGGCGGGCAAGGTCGATCCGCCAGACCTGCCAGGCAAGGTGCGCGGTGATCACCAGCATGCCAATGGCGTAAGGCAGCGACATGCCCAGCAGGCAGCCGCCAAGCGACCACGCTGCGATCGTCAGGACATAAAACAGGCCAATGCACGCCCTGCCGTACCGCCCGAAGAGGATTGCCGTCGATTTGAGGCGAAGACGGGAATCATCTTTCACGTCAACATAGGCATAGACAGTGTCGTACCCGATCTGCCACGCGATGGCTCCGGCCCACATCAGCACGGCTCCGACCGGCACATGTCCTGAAATCTCGGCCCATGCCATGAGCATCCCCCAATTGAACGCTGCGCCCAGCACGGCTTGGGGCCAATGCGTGAATCGCTTGCAAAGCGGATAGATGAACACGAGCGGCAGAACGCATATCGCGATCAGGCGCGCATAGGGGGTCAGAAAGAACAGGAGGGAAGCCGCAAGCGCAAGCTGAACGACAAGAAAAACAAAGGCTTGCGAGGTGCCGATCTGCCCGCTCGGCAACGGCCGAAATCGGGTCCTCTCGACGTGGCCGTCAAACCTTCGATCTGCAATGTCATTGACTGTGGCGCCGGCGCTTCTCATCAGCAGAGCGCCGAGAGAGAAGACCGCCAGTTGGCGAAGATCCGGAAACCCGTGCGACGCTTGAATAAGCGCCGCCCAACAAGGAAAAAGCGTCAGCCATATTCCCACCGGGCGATCCAGCCGTGCCAGTCGCGTATATGGCCGCCACGCGGGCGGCAATCGGCGATCCACCCAATCGCCCCGATGAATATCGCTTAAATCCGGGCGGCTCAAAGTCGTCATCGCTGGATCCAAATTCCGGGTGCAGTGCCCCCGGGGTGATTCACCGTCTGCCTACTGCAACGACTTCAACAGATTGTCGATCGTGAACGGATTGGCCTTCGGCTTGGCCGGCGGATTGTCGCTGGCTTCCGGCAGCGGCGCGCGCTCGACCTTCGGCTCGGCGGCCTTGCGCTCGGCCTCCAGTCGCGCTTTTTCCTGCGAAGCGATACGCTTCGCCTCCTCGGCCTTCTGCCGCTGTTCTTCATCGGCTTGCGCCTTGGCTGCCTCGTCAGCGGCCTGCTGTTCGGCCGCCGCCTTTGCATCAGCATCAGCCTTGGCCTTCGCGTCGGCATCCGCCTTGGCTTTGGCCTCAGCATCGGCCTTTGCTTTCGCTTCCGCGTCGGCCTTCGCCTTGGCCTCCGCTTCAGCCTGGGCCTGGGCGTCAGCCTCCGCTTTCGCCTTGGCATCGGCCTCGGCTTTCAGCCGCGCCGCCTCTTCCTGCTGGCGCAATTCCTCGGCGGCCTTGTCGCGCGCGTCCTGCAGCGCCGCGTAATAGCGCACTTCGCGCCGCAGCCGCTGCTTCTCCAGCAACGCCGCCTGCATCGCCTCGACGCGCTGCTGCTCCTTCTCCAGCGCGCGCTGGGTCAGGAACTGCGCCAACGGCTCGCTGTCGAACTGCCGCTTGACGGCGCCGAACGGTCCTTCAGCGGTGAAATTGACGACCGGCTCGGAGCCGACCAGCGCCTCGTCGCCGGGCCGGTAGGTGATGGCGCCCTTGGCGGAAACCGTGCTGGTGTTGAGATCGGCCGTGACATCGGCGGACAAGGTCGCCGCCGGATTTTCAAGGCTGATCGGTGGCGCCCGCAGCATGCCGCCGGCAATTGTGAAGGCGATGTCGGCGTCCTTGGCCGGGAAATTGCCATCCGCGGCGATCCCGGGCGCAAAGCCCGCGGTCTTGGCCGCATCGATGTCGCGCCCGATCGCATCCGCCTTGGCAAGGAAGGCGCTGAACGCATCGGGATTGACGCCGGCGACCTGCAAACCCTTGAGCGCCGCCGTGCCGGAACCCGACAGGGCAGCGATCATCGCATCGACCGACTTGCCGCTGGTCGACAGCGTCGTCGAGAAATCGCCGACGCCGCCAATGCCGGCATCCGGCAACACGTTTGCCAGATCGGCACCGGCCAGTTTCATCTGGCCGGTGAACAGCCCGGTGCCATCAGTGTTTTTCAACTCGAACAGCCCGGTCAGCGCCCCGCCAAGAAGTTTCGCCTTGAGGTCCGAGACGCGGATGCCTTCCTGGTCGAGCTTCAGCGAAAAAGAAGCATCATAGGCGGTGGCGAGCGGTCCGGCTGCAAGGGCCGCCGTCGTCAGGTCGAGGTCGGCGGTGAACGGCAGGCTGGATTTCTGGCTGAAGGGCGCTGCCGGCCAGACGCCACCCTTGGCGCTCTTGTCAGCCGCATTTTTGTCGGCCCCATTTTTGTCGGCAAGGAAAGCGGAATCGCCGAACAGCGCCACTGCCATCGGATCGAGGTCGAGCTCGTCAAGCGCCAGCGCGCCGGCCAGATGCGGCAGGCCGTCCTTGACGTCGATGTTGACGTCGCCGGACACCGCTGCCTCATTGATGGCGCCGCTGACATTGTCCAACACAAGCAGACCGTTGCCGTAATCGCCTTGTGCCGAAAGCGACGTCGACATGCCAGCGCCCATGCCGGGCAGGCCGATGCCTGTCGTCATCAGCCAGGGTTCGATGTCTGCGGCATCGAGGTTGATCTTGCCCTTGGCGGTCGGGCCCTGCGGCGTATCGGCAACGGTCCCTTCGAAGCCGGCCTTGAAGTCATTGCCGGCAAGGCTGAAAGTCGTCCCCAGGCCACCGCCAAATGTGCCCTTGGCCTGAATGTCGGTGGTTGCCTCGCCCAGCATGCCGAGCGGCAGCGCCGGCAGGCCGTAAAGCGCAAGCAGCGCGGTGGCGTCGGGGTTTTTGGCGTTGAAGGTCAGCGTCACCGGCGCTTCAAGCAATTTGTCGGGCGCCCCCTTCCCCGACAGCGAGGCAGAAAATGCCGTGCCGCCGGCCTTGCCTTGTCCGCTTACCGCCAGGCCGGTCGTGCCATCGCCATTGTCGGCGGCACTTGCCACGAGGTCGACGCGGGCGTCCTGGAACAGGTCCGGATAGGCGGCCGCGCGGCTCGCCAGCCCCTTCAGCACCGCATTGTCGGGATAATGCTGCGCGGCGACATCGATCAGCGGCTTCAGGTCGACGGCGACAACCGATGCATCGAGCTTGCCGGTCGGGCTCGCGGGAAAATCCTTGATCCGGCCCGTCGCGCTGATCGAGGCGCCGGCCAGCCCGCCGAGCGAGAGCCGGTCGACTTCAAGCAAGCCGTCGCGCAGCCTGAGCGCGGTGTCGACCGTGTCGGCGGTCAAACCGCCGGCGCTGACCGGGCCGGCCTTTATCTGGAAATCGAGATCGCTGTTGGCAAAACGGTTGGCGCCCTTGTCGCTGACGAAGATCGAGGCGAAGGCCGCCAGCCCGTCGACATCGAGTTCACCGCCCTCGAGCCGCATCAGCACCGATGGCTTTGCGTCGTCAGGCTGGCTGGAATCGATGCGGCCGGAAAACTTCGCCTTGCCGAGGATCAGTTCGAGATCGCTGAAGGATTGATGGTTTTCCGAGAGATCGACCTTGGCCTTGAAACCGGCGGCGGGCAGACGACGGATCGCCTCGTCGACATCCCTGGAAAGCCAGGCGGCAAAACCAGAGGGTTGCGCCACGGCCAGCAGCAACGAACCGGTGAAGCCGAAATGGCCCTGCACGTTGAGCGCAAGCATGCCATCGGCTTCCAGCGTGGTGCGGCCGGGCAAGGTCGCGGCAAGCGATTTGATCGACCAGCCGCTCTCAACGGGCTCGGCGGAGAGATGCACGTCACGCACCGTCGTGTCGCCCGCCACCACCGCCGGCAGCTTGACCTCGACGGTGCCAGGAATGGTCGGCTTCGGCAGATCGAGCAACGCCTGCTCCAACCCGGCAATACGTTGATCCAGTGTAAGGCCGGTGCCGGCCTGGCCCCCCACCGCCTCGTCGAACTGCACCTGTGCGCCATTGGCCTCGATGGCGAAGCTCGGCTTCTGGCCGAGATCGACCGAAGCCTTGCCGTCGGCGGTGTAGGGATTGTCCAGCGGCCCGGTCTCGAAACGGAATTCGTCGACGCCAAGCTTCTGGTGGTCGAGCGAGAACTTGCCGTTCAGGCGAAAACCGGGATCGGGCTTGCCGGCACTGACCTTCACCGTCTCGCCATCGGTGCCGCGCAATTGGGCTGAATTCTTGTCGGCGCCGGAAATCTTGAACTGGCCGGAATAGACAGCGGCACCGTTGACGATGCCGGCATTGCCGTCGGTTTCGATGACCAGCGGATAGGCGTCGGGATCGGCCTTCAGCCGCAGCCGCATCTGGCCATTACCCTCGGCCTTGCCGGTCGACGCCGCGATCGTGGTGCGCAATCCGTCCAGCCGCAGCGTGCCGTCCATGCGCCACGGACCGGCCAGCGACTTGGCCGAAATGGTCGAGTTGATCTCGGAAAAGATATGGCTGCGTCCGCCGGCGGCATGGCGCAGCTCGATCTGCCCTTCCGTCACCGTCAGCTTCTCGATCGAGATCTGGTTGAGGTCGAAGGGCGAGGACGGCCGCATCGCCCAGTCGACGGTGCCGTCATTGGCAATGTCGATCGTCGCCTTCGGATGCACCAGCCGCATGTCAAAGATCAGCACCTCGCCGCGCAGGAAAGGCGCCAATTCCGCATCCATCGAAAACGTCTCGACGGTCATGGCCGGCCGGCCGTTGGGACCGCCGGCGACGGCGACGTTGGAGAAGGTCACCGAGGGGAATGGCAGCAGCCGCGCCGTAGCGTCGCCCTGCACGGTCACCTTTCTGCCAAGGATGGCGCTTGCCTCACGCTCGAACTGGGCGCGGTAGCCGGTCCAGTCGACAAAGTACGGCACCACCAGCGCCGCGCACAGCACCAGCACAAACAAGCCACCGAAGATCACGAACAGGCGTGCGAGCATCAGCTCCGAACAGGTTGATTGAAATTCTGCCGCACTCTACCCGCATCCGCGTGTCGATAAAGAGGCAATTCATCCTGTATTGCCTCATCCCGGGCGATCTGAAACAAATCCGGCAAAAGCGGAGATTCTCGAATGTCGGGCAAGAACTGGGACCGCGTGCCGATCGACGCGCAGAGCGTCGATGCGCCGCTTTCACAATCGGCGATTTTCCTCGTCGTCACGGTCGCCGCGGAACAGGCGGCCCTGGCCAAGGTCTGCTCCGTGCTCGGCGAACTTGACGATCTGGTCAAGAATGTCGGGTTCCGCGACCTTGGCGGCCGCCTGTCTTGCATCGCCGGCATCGGCCGCGATCTCTGGGACCGTCTCAGCCCCGGCCGGCGGCCGCTGGAGCTGAAACCCTTCGCGCCGATCAAGGGAGCGGTCCATTCGGCGCCATCGACACCGGGCGACCTTCTCTTCCACATCCGGGCAGAACGGCCCGATATGTGCTTCGAGTTCGAACGTATCCTGCTCGACCGGCTCGGTCCCGATGTAACCGTTGTCGACGAAGTGACGGGTTTTCGCTATTTCGATGCCCGTGACCTGCTCGGTTTTGTCGACGGCACCGCCAATCCGACCGGCCTCGACCTGCCCGCCTCGGCGCTGGTCGGCGACGAGGATGCCGACTTTGCCGGCGGCTCCTATGTCGTCGTCCAGAAATACCTGCACGACATGCAGGCCTGGGCGCGCATTCCAACGCCGGAGCAGGAAAAGATCATCGGCCGCACCAAGATCGACAACATCGAGATCGACGATGACGACGCGCCGCGCAAATCGCACAAGTCGCTGGCCACGATCGAGGATGCCGACGGCAACGAATACGACATATTGCGCGACAACATGCCGTTCGGCAGGCCCGGACAAAATGAGTTCGGCACCTATTTCATCGGCTATTCCAGGTACCTCTGGGTCACCGAAAAAATGCTGCAGCGCATGTATGTCGGCGACCCGCCGGGCGCCTATGACCGCCTGCTCGACGTCTCGACGCCGCAGACCGGCACGACATTCTTCGCGCCGACCCGTCCGATGCTGCAGGCGCTTGTCAAGGGCGCGCAGCAGTAACGTCCCGCCGCACGGTAAGGCTGGGCCTGACGGCCCCTATCCGCGGGACCTCAGCGTGCGTCGCGCTTGGCTTGCGCCACCTTGCCCGCCTTGCGCTGCCGGCCGAGTTCCGCCGGCCGCACCAGCTTCGGCGCCCGCTCGTTGGCCACGGCCCGCATGCCCTGGTGAGCCGTCCGCGAATTGTGCGCGGGACCGTCCGCCGGCGCGCCTTGCTTCAAGGCCAGCGCCTTGCGTGCATTGCCGACCAGTGAAATACGAGCCGCCAGTTGGCGCCGCCGCTCGGCCTCGCCATTCAGCCGCCGCATCGCGTTTGCCAGCACCGCGAGCTTGACCTGCGAACCGCCGTCGGCCTTTGACGGCGCAGCGCCTTTCGGCGCGCCCTTGCCGCGTATCTCACGCCGGCGGCGGTGCGCCTCGGTCTGCGCCTTGTCGCGCTGCTCCCGCAGCAGCTTGACCAGGCCGGAAAGGTCGGCATCGGAAAGCTCCTGCACCGCCGGATGGTGCGATTTCTCCACCAATTCCTTTTCATCGGCGCTCAGCGCGCGAGCTTCTTCCTTGCGTGAAATGGCCATGACGATCCTCCTCCTCTGGCGGCACGCCTGTCCTTTCAGGCTTGCCGCCCGGGGAGCCTCGACCCGAATGGTGGCGCGGTCAAGACGAGCCTTTGTGTCCCGGCGTGTTCGGGTTGTCTTCATCAGGCCCGAGCTTATGTGTCGCGCGTGACGACCTTGCGAGACCTTCGCCTGGAGAGTTCAGGCGCGCTGTCCGACAGCCTCCATCAGCACGGTCAAAACCGCTCCCTTGTGAAGACTGGTCGAGAAACTCTCGGCAATGAACTCGAGCGTCGAATCGTGGAACGCCACGATGAAATGCCGATAGTTTGAAAACAGTTCGGGCGTATGGGAAGAATGAACCCGATTTGCCTTTTCCAGAGAAGCGATCCACGACGAGTTGCGGACCTCAAATGCCTCGTGGGCCCGCAAGCCCAACGGATAAAGACGATGGCCACTGATGGCCTCGTCATTAGGCGGGCCGAACTGAAATGCCAGATAAGGCTCTGCCGTCAGGATGGCGACTGACTGGTTGCCTGTCAGCGGCGAAACCGAGCGCGGATTCGTGCCATCGAAAGACGGATCCGGAGTATTGGCGAGGTAGGCGACGAGCAACCTGCCTTCATCCGCAAACACATGAGGCAGCGGAGCGCCAGCGGACAACAGCGGCACCTCGATCGGCAGCAAGGTCTCGGCGGTTGACATCTAATGGCCGTCGCCGGGCAATATCTTGCCGGGATTCATGATGTTTTGCGGGTCGAGAGCCTGCTTGATGGAACGCATGATGTCGACACCATGGCCAAGCTCGGGCCGCAGGAAGCCGATCTTGCCCTGGCCGATGCCGTGTTCGCCGGTGCAGGTGCCGTCCATGGCAATCGCCCGCATGTTGAGCCGCGCGACGAATTTTTCCGACAGCGCGATCTCCTCGGGATCGTTGACATCCATCAGCACCAGCACGTGGAAATTGCCGTCGCCGGCATGGCCGACGATCGGCGCGATCAGGCCCATTTCGGCGATATCGGCTTCGGTCTCGGTGACGCATTCGGCAAAGCGCGAGATCGGCACGCAGACATCGGTCGACAGGCCCTTGGCGCCCGGCCGCAGCGTCAGCGAGGCCCAGTAGGCATCGTGCCTGGCCTTCCACAGTTTGGTGCGTTCCTCGGCGACGCTGGTCCACAGGAACGGCCCGCCGCCATTCTCCTCGGCGATCATGCCGAAAGTCTCGGCCTGTTCGGCGACGCCGGCATCGCTGCCGTGGAATTCGACGAACAGGCACGGGCTCTCGGGATAGTCGAGCTTGGAATAATTCTTCATCGCCCGCATCTGCAGCGCATTGACCAGTTCGATGCGCGCCACCGGAATGCCCATCTGGATCGTCGCGATGACGGCGTTGCAGGCCGCCTCGACACTCGGAAACGGGCAGACGCCGCCGGAGATCGCCTGCGGAATGCCTTGCAGCTTCAGCGTCAGCGCGGTGATGATGCCGAGCGTGCCTTCGGAGCCGACCAGCAGCCTGGTCAAATCATAGCCGGCCGAGCTCTTCTTCGCCCGCTTGCCTGTCGTCACCGTCTCGCCGTCGGCCATGACCGCCGTCAGCGACAGCACGTTCTCGCGCATCGTGCCGTAGCGCACCGCATTGGTGCCGGAGGCGCGAGTCGCCGCCATCCCGCCGAGCGAGGCATTGGCGCCGGGATCGATCGGAAAGAACAGGCCGGTGTCGCGCAGATGCCGGTTCAGATCCTCGCGCGTCACGCCGGGTTCGACCGTGCAGTCGAGATCCTGCGGATTTACCGAGAGGATGCGGTTCATGCGCGAGGTGTCGACCGAGATGCCGCCGCCCGGCGCGTTGGTGTGGCCCTCCAGCGAGGAGCCGACGCCGAAGGCGATGACCGGCACGCGGTGCGCGGCGCAGGCGCGCACGATCTCCTGCACCTCGGCGGTCGTTTCGGGGAAAGCGACGCCATCGGGCGCCTGCGTCGGAATATAGGTGGTGGTGTGCGCGTGCTGCGCGCGGATGGCCTGGCCGGTCTGGAAGCGTTCGCCCAGCTGTTGCTTGAGGATGCCGAGCACCGCGGCGATGCCTTCCTCGTTGCGGTCGACCGGATTGAGGTCGCTCAGAGCCATGAATTCCTCCGCGAATGGACCAGCGCCCACGCTTGTTATGCGATTATGGATGCGTAGTCTCCGCAGCTAGGCTCTGTCCAGCACCAGAACAAGGAAGTTTCGATGCCCATCCCCGCCCCGTTTGTCTCCAAGCCCATGGACATCGAGAAGGACTGGATCGACTACAACGGCCATCTCAACATGGCCTATTACAACGTGCTTTTCGACCGCTGCTCGGACGAGGCCTTCGAGGCGATGGGCATGGGGCTGGATTATGTGAAGGGACGGCGGCTCACCATCTACACCGCCGAGGTCCATGTCTGCTACGTCCAGGAACTGCATCTGGACCACAAGGTCCAGGTATCCTTCCAGCTCATCGACCATGACGCGAAGCGGCTGCGCGCCTATCAGGAAATCCGCCATGTCGACGGCTGGCTCGCCGCCACCTCCGAGACGCTGTCGCTGCATGTCGACATGTCGGGGCCGAAGGTCGCACCCTTCCCCGCCGATGTGCTGGCCAAGGTCGAAGCCATGCGCGGCGCCCATTCGGTGCTGCCGATGCCGGAGCGCGCCGGCCGCTCGATCGGCATCAAGCGCAAATAGCGCGAAGCCGATATCCATCCAGCTTCCGCACGGTGAGGCATTAGGTCTGACTTCAAAGCCACACCCTGAACTCAAAATCGCAGAGCCCCCAATATCCACCAGCAGTGGTGCTTGAAGCAGGTTTGGACCGGCGTTAACCTTACCGAGGTTTTAACGGGAACAAGCCAATTGAGCCGTTGAACGACTCAGCGGAGGGGTCGAAAACCATCCGCAGAGAGTTGTTTACGGGCGGCGGGGCGAAGCCGGTTCGAGGGACGTGCATGAAAACCGACATCAAGGTCGAGGTGGACAGGCTGGCCGCTGATCCGCGCATCACCGACTACGATTTCTGGCGTTCGCTCAAGAACGTCGACAACGAGATATTCCACATCGCCAACAACAACGAACCGATCCCGTTCGACATGATCCGCTGGCGCAGCATTTTGAAGCGCGCCCGCCTGAAGCGCGGTCACGCATAGCGCTGTCATCGGGCAACCAATCAAATCGCGCCATTTACGGCGATCGCTTAACCGCCGCCAGCGGTGAGCGTGCCACCACCGGCGACGACTGGATGATGGCCGTGTTGGTCATCGCATAGGGGATGATCCGGTCGATCACCCGTTCGAGTTCGGCCACCGAGCCGACATGCGCGAGCGCGATGAAGCAGTCCTCGCCGGTCACGCGGTCGCATTGCGCGATCTCCGGCGTTTCGCGGATGATCTCGGCCACCACGGACAATTGCCCCGGCACCGGCCGGATGCGCAGCCATGCCGACAGCTTCAGGCCGAGCGCGGCGGGGTTGATCCTGACCGAATAGCCCTCGATCACGCCGTTTTCCTGCAGCCGCTTGATGCGCTCGGCGACACTCGGCGCCGACAGGCCGACCGAACGCGCCAGCTCCGCCGTGCTGGCCCGCGCATCCTTCTCCAGCAGGCGCAGGATCTTCATGTCGGCCGCGTCGAGATCAACATTTTCAGTTCGAAGGCGTTTCACTGAAAACTCCTCGCTTCTGGGAGTATATTTGCCAGAGATGCCGGCCATCCTCCATATAAAGCGGAAAAATCGCCTGCGATACTGATCCGATGAACGATCAGACGCAAGCACCAGCTGCCCACCCTGCTCCCGTCCTCGACAGCCTGGCGACAAAACTGCCGCCGCATGTCTGGTTCGGCGTCAGCGCCATCTTCCACTATCTCGGCCCGGCCTTCGCCGTGCTGCTGTTCCCGCATGTCGGGGTGCTCGGCATGGCGTGGCTGCGCATCGCCACCGCGGCGCTGATCTTCGCGCCGCTGACGCGCCCCTGGCGAAGCTTCGCCCGCGCCGATCCTCCGACACGGCTGCTGTTGCTGGCCTTCGGCGTCTGCCTGGCGGTGATGAACTGCTCGTTCTACCTGGCGCTCGACCGCTTGCCGATCTCGCTGGTGGCGGCGATCGAATTCGTCGGCACCATCGGCGTCGCGGTGGTCGGCTTGCGGAGCGCCCGCAACCTGGCTGCCCTTGCCGTGGCCGTCACCGGCACCTTGCTGCTCATCGACGTCAAATGGTCCAGCGATCCGGTCGGCCTGTTCTGGGCCTTCCTCAACGGCGCGCTGTTCGTCGGCTACATCGTGCTCGGCCACCGCGTCGCCCGGTCCGGCGCCGGCGACGGCATTGCCGGCCTTGGCGCCGCCATGGCGGTTGCCTTCATTCTGGTGCTGCCAATCGGCTTTGCCGATGCGCTGCCCGCCTTTTTCTCACCGCCGCTGCTCGTCGCCGCCATCGGCGTCGGCATCTGCTCCTCGGTCATTCCCTACATCTGCGACCAGCTTGCCATGTCGCGGCTTCCGCGCTCCAGTTTCGCGCTGATGCTGTCGCTGCTGCCGGTCACGGCAACGCTGATCGGCGTCATCGTGCTGCGCCAGATTCCAGGCTTCTACGATTGCCTGGGGATCGCGCTGGTGGTCGCCGGCGTCGCTTTTCACAAGCCGGCATCGACAGACTAGACGCCAGGAAAACCTTTATCATCAATTGCTTGCACGAATGCCGAGTCGGTTCCCTATTCTCGACTGGCTGCGACAAGACGTCCAGGATTGAACCAATTCCTCACTTGAGCCGTTGACCCCACGAACGGCTTGGAGTGACACAATGGACTGGAAACGGACCAGGGAGCCTGCCGACGCCTGGCACATGACGGACGACCTTCATGCCGAGCATGGCAAGGGCGACCCGTTCGCGGCGGCCATCCGCGCCACCCGCATGTCGATGATCATCACCGATCCCCGGCGGCCCGACAATCCGATCGTCTTTGCCAATGACGCCTTCCTGCGTCTGACCGGCTATGAACGCCACGAGGTGCTGGGCAAGAACTGCCGGTTTCTGCAGGGGCCGAAAACCGATAAGGCCGCGGTTGACCAGATACGCGCGGCAATCGAGGACAACGCCGATGTCAGCGTCGACATACTGAACTACCGCAAGGATGGTTCGACCTTCTGGAACGCGCTCTATATCAGCCCTGTCTCCAACGACAAAGGCGAGGTCCAGTTCTTTTTCGCCTCGCAACTCGATGTCTCGGACCGCAAGAGCTCTGAGCATCGCATCACCGCCGACAAGGACCGCTTCGAGAAGGCGGTGAAGGAACGCACCGCCGAACTGGAAGCAACACTGGAGGCGCAGACCACCTTGCTGCACGAGGTCGATCATCGGGTGAAAAACAACCTGCAGATGATCTCCTCGCTCATCATCATGCAGCGCCGGACCATAAAGGATGAGGCGACCAGGCATTCGCTGACCACCATGCTGGAGCGTATCGAGGCGCTCAGCACCGTGCATCGCCGGCTGTACCAGTCGAAGGATGTCAGCCGGTTCGACGTCTCGGATTTCGCCAAGGACCTGGTGACGGATCTGCTGACGGCGTCGGGGCGCTCCGGGATCAAGTCGAAACTCGAGCTCGAGCCCATTGTGATCTCAGCCGAGAAGGCGACGCCTGTCGCGCTGATGGTCAATGAACTCGTCACCAATGCCTTGAAGCACGCTTTCAAGGAGGGACCGGACGGGACCACGGCGGGCCGCATCGGCATCAAGATGAGCCAGCCCGACGGCCACTTCAACATCGAGGTCTCAGACGATGGCGTCGGCATGGCCGAAGCCAATGGCGACGCTTCGTTCGGCATGCGGCTGATCAAATCGCTCGCCCGCCAGTTGCACGCCGATATCGAATGGCGCGACGCCGGCCCCGGCACCACGGTCGTGATCTCGATGCCAAACGAACCGCAGCAAAAAAGGACTCTCTCATGATTGAACCGCTCAAGGTCCTGATCGTCGAGGACGAAGCGCTGTTGGCGATGGAACTGGAAAGCCTTGTCGAGGAGGCCGGCCACAGCGTCGTCGGCTGGGCGACGTCTTCGGCGGAAGCAAAAAGCATGGTTGAGTCCACGGATGCCGACATCGCCTTTGTCGACATCCACCTCACCGACGGCCCGACCGGCGTCGACGTGGCCCACTATATCGGCGAGAGGAAACGTTCGATGGTGGTGTTCATGACCGCCAATCCGAAGCGCATTCCCGATCATTTCGCCGGTGCGATCGGCGTCATCGCCAAGCCCTACACGATGAACGGGCTGACATCGGCGTTGCGATACCTGCAGGAAGGCGTGCGCCGCCCGCCGCCCGTTTCCGCGCGGCCGGCCGGCTTCACCCTGTCACCGGCCTTCGCGGCGGTCTGGGTACCCGCGGTCTAAGCCAGTTTCTCCTTCAGGAAAGCGATCGTCCTGCCCCAGGCGAGATCGGCCGCCTTCTTGTCGTAGCGCGCCGCCGACGTATCATTGTTGAAGGCATGGTTGGCGCCTTCATAGACATAGACCGTGTACTCGACATGCGCGGCGTCGAGCTCCTTCTTGAAGGCGTCGATACCGGCATTGGTGCGATCGTCGAGGCCGGCATAGTGCAGCAGCAGCGCGGCCTTGATCTTCGACGCGTCGGCGGCGTTCGGCTGCATGCCGTAATAGGCGACGCTGGCGGCGAGATCGGGCGCGTTGACGGCCAGCATGTTGGCCGTGCCGCCGCCCCAGCAGAAGCCGATGGCGCCGACCTTGCCGTTGCCATCCTTGTCGGCCTTCAGGAAAGCGACGGTCGCCACGGCGTTGGCGACGGTCTGCGCCGGATCGAGTTTGGTGAACATGTCGCGCGCCTTGTCCTCGTCGGCGGGCGTGCCGCCGAGCGGCGACAGGAAATCCGGCGCAAGCGCCACGAACCCTTCCAGCGCCACGCGCCGGGCAACGTCACGTATATGCGGGTTGAGCCCCCTATTTTCATGGATGACGATGACTGTGCCGAGTTTGCTCGTCTGGTTCGCCGGTTTGACCAGATAGCCCTTCATCTCGCCGCCGCTGCCGGGATAGCTGATGTCCTCGCCTTTCACGCGGGCATCGTTTTCGGCGACGATCGCCGCCTGGGCGGAATTCGCCGCCAGCATTGGTGCGATGGCCGCCGCCGCGGCACCCGATCCGGCAAGCCTGGTCAGTTGTTCCATGAAGCGGCGACGATCGAGCGTCAGATGCGTGTATTCGTCATAGGCATCGATCATCGCCTGGGTGATGGCAGGCTTGTCAGGGATGGTGGATTTGGTCACGGGGCGCTCCTCGATCTCGGTGTCCTTGCGTTCGCAAGATAGGGGCGAGCCGCGCATCGTCCAGTCACGGCTCAGTGACGCTCTCTGACCGTCGGCGAGCGGCTGCAACGGATCATCACATTCTTGTCATCGGCGACAAATCCTGGTGGCGCTGCCACAATGTTAGGGAAGACTGACCATCGGCCGCCCCATGGCGCGGCCGCTGCCTCGAAGGGCCTGATCTGAAAGGAAAATGTCGATGACCATGCCTTCGCCGATCCTGGCAACCGCCTTCATGGTTGCCGCAACCGCCATTCTGGCGATGCGCGCAACTGTTGTCGCGGCAAGCCGAAAATCCATGGTCAAGGTGCGCAGCCGCCAGCACCATCCGGCAAACACGAAAACCCAGGGTTGAGATAAAGTCATGGACATACAGGATATCGTGAACACTGTCTCGCAGAAGGCCGGTCTCGATCAGGCAACGACCGAAAAAGTCGTCGGCACCATTTTCTCGGTGCTCGAGCACGAGGCGGAAGGCACCAGCGCCTCATCCTTCTTCGCCAAGATCCCGGGCGCCGATGCATTGGCGCAGAAATATGACGTCATGGGCGCCGCTCCTGCCGGCAGCGGTGGCGGTTTCCTATCGTCGCTGCAAGGCGCGCTTGGCGGCGTTCTCGGCGAAAAGGCCGGCGCGCTGGTCAACGGCCTCGCCGCCCTCAAGGAATCCGGCCTCGATCTGGCGCAGATCCAGAAGGCCGGCGCCACGCTGGTCCAGCAAGCCGAAGCCGCCGCCGGCCCCGATTTGACCAACCAGGTGCTCGGCTCCGTGCCCGGCCTCAAGAGCCATCTGGGGCTCGGCTAGCGCAACCCAGCTACTTCGGCAGCGCGTAGGCCATCACATAATCCCCCGGCTTGGTGCCGACCGAGCCGTGGCCGCCGGCGACGATGACCACGAACTGGCGCCCGTCGGCGACCGTATAGGTCATTGGCGTCGATTGCCCGCCGGCAGGCAGCCGTGCCCGCCACAGCTGCTTGCCTGATGTCAGGTCATAGGCGCGCAGATAGTCGTCGACCGCGGCACCCAGGAAGGCGACACCGCCGGCGGTGATCATCGGCCCGCCAATGCCGGGTACGCCGACCTTCAGCGGCAGCGGCAATGGCGTCATGTCGTAGACGGTGCCGTTGCGGTGCTTGTAGGCGATCGTGCCGGTCCTGAGATCGACGCCCGCGACATAACCCCAGGGCGGCGCCTGGCAGGGAATGCCGAGCGGCGACAGGAACGGTCCCATCACCACCGCATAGGGCGCGCCTTCATTGCGGTTCAGCCCCTGCTCGCTGCCGCGCCCTTCATCCGGCGGTGGCACCTGGTCGCGCGGAATGAGCTGCGACTTGAACGCCAGGTAGGTCGGCATGCCGAACATCACCTGCCGCACCGGATCAACCGCCACGCCACCCCAGTTGAAGGTACCGAAATTGCCGGGATAGATCAGCGATCCCTGCAGCGAGGGCGGCGTGTAGCGGCCTTCATAGCGCAATTTGTGGAAGGCGATGCGGCAAGCCAGCTGGTCGAACATGGTGATGCCCCACATATCGGCATCGGTCAGCGGCTTCGGGTTGAAGGAGAGATCGGACGAAGGCTGCGTCGGCGAGGCCTTGTCGCCCTCGATGGCACCACCGGGCGCCGGCACTTCCTTGACCGCGATCACCGGATCGCCAGTGCGTCGGTCGAGCACATAGAGATCGCCCTGCTTGGTCGGCCCGACCAGCGCGGGCACGACCGAACCGTCGGCCTTGGTGATGTCGATCAGGCTCGGCTGCGCAGGCACATCCATGTCCCAGAGGTCGTGATGCACGGTCTGCCGCACCCATTTCAACTGCCCGGTGTTGAGGTCGAGCGCGGTGATCGAGGAGGAGAATTTCTCGACATTGGCGCTGCGCCCGGCGCCAAGCTGGTCCGGCGTCTGGTTGCCGAGCGGCACGTAGAGCAAACCGAGCTTCTCGTCGGCGCTCGGCGTCGACCACATGTTGGGCGAGTTGGCGGTGTAGGTCTGGCCGGCCGGCAGCGGCGTCGTCTGGTCCGGATTGCCGGAATCCCAGTTCCAGATCAGCTTGCCGGTGGCCGCATCATAGGCGCGGATGACGCCTGACGGCTCCTGCGTCGAATAATTGTCGTTGACGGCGCCCCCGACGATAATCTTGCCACCCGCGATCAGCGGTGCCGAGGTCGAGTAATAGTAGCCCGACTTCGGGTATGGCATGCCGGTCAAAAGGTTCAGCGTGCCACCCTCGGCGAAGGCGGGACAGACCTGGCCGTTGGCAGCGTCGAGCGCGATCAGCCGCGCATCCGACGTCGGCAGGTAGACGCGGGTCGCGCAGGGCTGCCCGGCGGCGCCGGCGGCATCGGCATAATAGGACACGCCGCGGCAGGTCTGGTGCTGGCGGTCCTTGTCGAGCTTGATCTTGGGATCATAGCGCCATTTCTCCTTGCCGGTCGCGGCATCGACCGCGATGGCGAAATTGTGCGGCGTGCAGATGTAGAGCGTGTCGCCGATTTTCAGCGGCGTCACCTGATAGGTGGTCTCGCCGACGTCGTCCGGTCCCTTCACGTCGCCGGTGCGGTAGGTCCAGGCCGGTTGCAGATTGGCGACATTGTCCGGCGTGATCTGGTCGAGCGGCGAATAGCGCTGGCCGAACTGGGTGCGGCCGTAATAGTGCCACTCGCCTGCCGGCACATCATTGCCGAGATTGGCGTTGGGGATCACCTTGTCGGTGTCGAGCGCGCCGGCGATGTCCTTCGGGTCCGTCGTCATCGAATAGCCGGCCACCGCCAGCGAGGCCAGCACGGCGAGGATCAGCGGTGCGCGCCCGTCAGGACCGGCAAGGCCGCGCCGCGCCCATGGCGTCAGCAGCCACAGCGCCACCAGAACGATGATGCCGCCGCGCGGACCGAGTTCCCACCAGTCGAAGCCGGTTTCCCAGACCGCCCAGGCCAGCGTGCCGATCACGATCGCCGCGTAGAGCCACAGCGCCGTGGAGCGGCGCCGGTAAAGCAGCCAGGCAGCGATCAGGAAGGCCAGGCCGACGACGATGTAGTACCAGCTGCCGCCCAGCGAGGCCAGCCAGATGCCGCCCGCGCCGAGCGTCAGGCCGAGGAGAAAGAGGATGAGGGAGGTTATGGTGACAGCCAAGATGATACTCCTTCGACTGTTGCGCGCTCGCGCGGCCATGGGCGACCCGGCGCACCGTTCCTGCCCTCGGTCCAGCTTTCTCCCGCCTGCCCCGCCTGTCAAGCTGACCCACACGCCAAGGTGGCAATTCATCTTGCCTGCATCAGGGTTTTCCAGCAGTCTCCATTGGATCATCTCTGCCGTGGAGCAAGCAAAATGCCGTCATTCCTTCCGCCGCTGACGCGCATGGCGCTTGTGCTCTACTGCCTCGTGCCGCTCATCGCTGGCACTGTGGCCGCGCCGGCTCAGACAATCAGCGAGATCAACAAGGCGAATGGCTTTCACGAGATGCTGATGGGCATTGGCCCGGGTTTCACCGCGGCCGTGAAATCGGCGCCGGGAACGCCGGTGCAAAAAGTCCAGGACGCCCTTGCCGCCGCCATGGAAGGTGCCTTTGACCCGAACAAGATGGAGACGGCTATCGAAGCGCGAATGGCGGACAAACTGAGCGCCAAGGACCTGTCCGACCTCGCTGCTTTCTATGCTTCGCCCTTGGGCAAACAGGTCACCGCGCTGGAGATCCAGGCTGCCGCACCGGAAACGAGAGAGGCCAAGAAGATCGAGGGCGCCAAAATCCTCGGCGAGCTTGCTTCCAGGGATCCGGCCAGGCTCGCACTTTACAGGAAGATGATGGACGATATCAGCGCCGTCGACACCGGCGAAGCCGTCGCCTTGAACATGGGCTATGCGATGCTCACCGAAATGCTGGGCGCGGCCGGAAAGCCCCTGCCCGACGACCAGGTCATGGCCCTGCTGCGCAAACAAACCGAAGGGCTTCGCCGTGACATCGACAGCGATGCCATGGAATCTGCAGCCTATATCTACCGGGATATGTCGATGGCCGACCTGAAGCTCTATGAGGCTTTCCTGGCCTCACCCGCCGGCGGCCGCTATTACGACCAGATGCAGGTCGCGCTCGGCGCGGTGATGACGGACGAGGCGCGCTCCTTCGGCCATCGATTCTTCGTCGCCCTCGGTTACCGCAAGGCTTGAACGGTCGTATCCGGCACTTTTACCCAGAACAAAACGTAGACAGTTCTGGTCTTTCCCCACCGAATCACTACATTCGGGGGAGATGTCCGGCTTTTCGGAAGACATGCCCTTTTTCGACGAACCCAATGCGCGGCCCACGGCCCCGTCGGGTATTGCCGCGCGCGCCATGGCTGCCCGCGGCGGCCAGAACAGCGCGCCCGATTATCTGAAGGGACTCAACCCCGAACAAAGGCTGGCGGTGGAGACCACCGAGGGCCCGGTTCTGGTGCTGGCCGGGGCCGGCACCGGCAAGACCCGTGTGCTCACCACCCGCATCGCCCACATCCTCGCCACCGGCAAGGCCTTCCCGTCGCAGATCCTGGCCGTCACCTTCACCAACAAGGCCGCGCGCGAGATGAAGCAGCGCATCGGCATCCTGATCGGTGAAGGCAATGTCGAGGGCATGCCGTGGCTCGGCACCTTCCACTCGATCGGCGTGAAGCTGTTGCGCCGTCATGCCGAACTTGCCGGCTTGCGTTCCGACTTCACCATCCTCGACACCGACGATGTCATCAGGCTGATCAAGCAGCTGATCCAGGCCGAGGGCCTCGACGACAAGCGCTGGCCGGCCAAGCAGTTCGCGCAGATGATCGACGGCTGGAAAAACAAGGGCCAAGGCCCGGCCGATATCGCCGAGGGCGACGCGCGCAGCTTCGCCAACGGCAAGGGCCGCGAGCTCTACAAGGCCTATCAGGAGCGTCTGCAGACGCTGAACGCCTGCGATTTCGGCGACCTGCTCTGCCACCCGATCCGCATCTTCCGCGCCAATCCGGACGTGCTGAAGGACTATCACCGGCGCTTCAAATACATCCTTGTCGACGAATACCAGGACACCAACACCGCCCAATACATGTGGCTGCGGCTTTTGGCGCAAAGACCTACCTCCCCCTCGATGGGGGAGGTCGCGCCGCGGAGCGGCGCGGGTGGGGGTGGCAGCGCCGGCGCCAGTCACCCCTCCCCGTCGCTTCGCGACGACCCTCCCCATCAAGGGGAGGGTAAAGCGCGATCGACCGAAACTCGCGCCACTGTCAACATCTGCTGCGTCGGCGATGACGACCAGTCGATCTATGGCTGGCGCGGCGCCGAGGTCGACAACATCCTGCGCTTCGACAAGGATTTCCCGGGCGCCACCATCATCCGGCTGGAGCGCAACTACCGCTCCACCGCGCACATCCTTGGCGCCGCCTCCCACCTCATCGCCCACAATGAAGGCCGTTTCGGCAAGACGCTGTTCACCGACCGCAACGATCCCGAAGACGGCAAGGTCAATGTCCACGCCGCCTGGGATTCCGAGGAGGAAGCCCGCGCCATCGGCGAGACCATCGAGGCCTATCAGCGCCAGAAGCACAATCTCAACGACATGGCGATCCTGGTGCGCGCGTCTTTCCAGATGCGCGCCTTCGAGGATCGCTTCATCACGCTCGGCCTCAACTACCGCGTCATCGGCGGCCCGCGCTTCTACGAGCGCATGGAAATCCGTGACGCGCTGGCCTTCTTCCGTGTCGTCGCCAACAGTGGCGACGACCTCGCCTTCGAGCGCATCGTCAATGTGCCGAAGCGCGGGCTGGGCGAAGCCACCATCCGCCAGATCCACGACACGGCGCGTGCGCTGCGCATCCCGATGCTGGAGGCCGCTGGCAACCTTGCCGAAAGCGACGAGTTGAAGCCGAAACCGCGCGCGGCGCTGCGCGAAGTCGCCGCCAACTTCGAACGCTGGCAGAAGGCGCTGGAAACCAAGCCGCACACCGAGCTCGCCGAGACCATTCTCGAGGAGAGCGGCTATACGGACATGTGGAAGAACGACCGTTCGGCCGAAGCGCCGGGCCGGCTGGAAAACCTCAAGGAACTGATCCGCTCGATGGAGGAGTACGAGTCGCTGCGCTCCTTCCTCGAACACGTGGCGCTGGTCATGGATGCCGAGCAGAATGCCGGACAGGACGCCGTCTCCATCATGACGCTGCATTCAGCCAAAGGCCTCGAATTCGAGACGGTTTTTCTCCCCGGCTGGGAGGAAGGCCTGTTTCCCCACCAGCGCGCGCTTGACGAAGGCGGCCGCTCCGGGCTGGAGGAAGAACGGCGCCTCGCCTATGTCGGCCTGACGCGGGCCAAGAAGAACCTGCATCTGTGGTTCGTCTCCAACCGCCTCATCCATGGCCTCTGGCAATCGACCATCCCGTCGCGCTTCCTCGAAGAACTGCCGGAATCCCATGTCGAGATCGCCGAAAGCGGCAATTCCTATGGCGGCTACGGCAATCCCTATGGCGGCGGCTCCTTCGCATCGGGCCGTGGCGGCCGGCAGAATCCGTATGGCGCCTCGCGCTTCGACAATGTCGGCGCCAACACCGAAAAATCCGGCGCCTTCTCCAACACCTATTCGACGCCCGGCTGGCAGCGCGCGCAGGCCAACCGCACCGAAGCGACCGACCGCAACTGGGGCACGCGCTCCGGCCATCAGGTCGAGCGCATCGGCTATGGCGAAACCGACAGCGGCTACGGCGCCGGCCGCACAAGCGTAAAGGGCCGCACCATCGATGGCGAGCTGGTCGCCAAATCCGTCTCCGACACGCCCTCCGCCTTCAGCGTCGGCGACCGCGTCTTCCACCAGAAATTCGGCAACGGCAACATCTCCGCCATCGAAGGCAACAAGCTGACCATCGACTTCGACAAGGCCGGCCAGAAACGCGTGCTGGACGGGTTTGTGGCTGCGGTGTGAGCCGCCGCTTGTCCCGTTGTCCTACAAGCGATCACTTTCTCATTCTCTGATAGAGCCCTCCCTGCCTTCGTCATCCACGGGCGAAGCAGGAGCGAAGCTCCGTCGCGGAGACCCGAGGATCCATGCCGTGACCTTGGCCGTGGAACGCAGCGGAGCAGAATTCTGGACCGTGGTGATGCGTTGGAGTCCCGGCATGGATCCTCGGGTCTGCGCTGCGTCGCTTCGCTCCTTGCTCCGCCCGTGGATGACGAAGCGACGGACGTCTGTCGCAATCGTCAAGGCACGCGGCCCGTCAACGAAACGCCTCACCGATACCGTGCCTGGTTCCACTTATGGCCGAGCAGCGACAGGATGATGATCAGCCCGTTGAAGAACTGCACGTAAAAGCCGCTCAACCCCGCTGCCACGACGCCGGTCTGGATGAACGACACAGTGACCGCGCCGATGGCGCCGCCGGCAACCGTGCCGATGCCGCCCCAGGTCGGGGTGCCGCCGACGAACACCGAGGCCAGCACCGGCAGCAGATAGCCGTCGCCGGCCGTCGGCCACCAGGTGAAGTTGATCATCACCGAGAACGTGCCGGCGATCGCAGCGCCGATGCCGACGAAGACGAACACTTTCACCCGCACCCGCTTGACGTCGATGCCCATCTGCTGGGCGCTGTCGGGATTGTCGCCGACCACCTTCACCTGCGCGCCGAAGCGGTGCCTGTTGTAGAGCATCGCCGAGAGCACGACGAAGGCGATGGCCCAGAAGATCTGCACCGGAATGCCGTAAACCTGGCTGGAGAAGATCTTGTAGGCCGGGCTGCCAGCAAGGCCGGTCAGCGCCATCGACTTGCCTTCGTTGATGATCTGGATCAGGCCACGCAGCAAGAAGTTCATGCCGAGCGTGGCGATCAGCGACGACAGCCCGCCATAGACGACCAGCGAGCCGACGAGGAAGCCTAGCAGAATGCCGGTGAGAACAGCCGCCGCAATGCCGAGGAACGGATTGTAGCCGGCCTGCACCACCAGCGCGAAGACCCAGGAGGCAAAACCCATCGTCGCCGGAAACGACAGGTCGATCTCGCCGCAAGTGACGACGAAGACCAGCGGCACCACCACGAACAGCGCAACAGGCAGCGTCGTCAGCACCGAACTGTAGAGGTACCAGGTGGTGAACACGGTCGGGTTGGCGATCATGAACACCGCCATCATGACGACGAACACGGCGAGCGTGCCGAGCGAGGCGCGGTTGTCGAGGATGAAGCCGCGCAGCCAATGGTCGGATGGGTGTTTCCACTCTTTGCGGGCGGATCCGCCATGCGCGCTGAGAGGACTTTCGAGATCGGGTTCCATGGTCTTGCTCATCGCACTCGCTGCTCCGCTTCGACGGCCTCGTGCAGTCCGGCCAATCCGCCCGGATGCGCGACGTCTTCCATGAAATTGATCAACTCTTCCGCCGACTTGACCGCGCTGCGGTCGGCGGTCAGCGCCACCTTGCCGCGATCGAGCACCACGAAGCGGTCGGCGATGTCGAAGACATGATGGATGTTGTGGCCGATGAACAGGATTGAGCGGCCGCTCGCCCGCACCTGGCGCACGAAATGGAACACCTTGGCGGTCTCGGTCAGCGACAGCGCCGTTGTCGGCTCGTCGAGGATGATCAGCTCGGCCTGCTTGTAGATGGCGCGCGCGATCGCCACGCCCTGGCGTTCGCCGCCCGAGAGCTGGCCGACGATCGAGTGCGGCGTGAACACTTTCGAGGTGAAGCCGATCTCGCGCATCAGCCGGCTCGCCTCCTCGATCTCCTTGTTGACCTTCAGCCAGCCCATGAAGCCGGTCAACTCGCGGCCCATGAAGATGTTGCGCACGATGGTCTGCTGCACCGCCAGCGCCCGGTCCTGGAACACCGTCTCGATGCCGGCATCGCGCGAGCGCGCCGCACTCCAGCCGCTCACCGGTCTGTCGCGCACGAGGATCTCGCCGCTGGTCGGCCTGACCACGCCGGACAGGATCTTGATCAGCGTCGACTTGCCGGCGCCATTGTCGCCGATCAGGCCGACCACCTCGCCGCGGTCGACGCTGAGATCGACGCCGCCCAACGCATAGACCTGACCATAGGACTTCTTGATATCGCGCAGTTCGATGATGCGCTCGGCCATCGGATCCTCGCTTTTCGTTGTCGCATGCCGGCCTGTTCGCCGGCGGTCCTGCCGGCCGGGATTGGCCCGGCCGGCAGCCTTGGGAGGTCAGCGCAGCGCCTGCTTGGCGAGCTCTGAGACGATCTCATAGTTCTGCGGCGTGACGAAGCCCGCGCCAGTGTCGACATTCATCGGCGCCAGCCCCAGCACCACTTGCTGGCAGAGGCTGAGGATCGGCAGATAGCCCTGCATGAACGGCTGCTGGTCGGCCGTCAGCTGCACCCAGCCGCCCTTGAAACCCTCGACGATCTGCGGGCTGGTGTCGAAGCCGAAGTTGAAGATATCGCCCGGCTTCCGGCCCGCCGCCTGCATATAGGTCGGCACATTGCCGAGCATCTGCCCGCCGGGATAGCCGACCGCCTTGACATTGGGATTGTTGAGCAAGGCCGCGGTGATCACCGGGATGGCGAGATTCGGATCGGCTGCCCACTCGGGTACAGAATTGATTTGAACGACATCGACGCCGGCCTCTTTCAATGCGGCGACCGTCCCACGCTCGCGTGCGCCCCGGCTCTCATTGTCGAAAGGGCCGATCATGATCGCCTTGTCACCGGATTTCAGTCCGGCCAGCTTGAACGCCTCGGCGCCGAGCGCGCGGCCCTGCTGCTCCTGCTGGGCGCCGACATAGCCGCCGCCGAACGCCGCCGTCACCTTCGGCACCGGCACGTTCTGGTACATCATCTTGATGCCGTCCTTATGCGCCTGCTCGGCCAGCGGCATGATCGCGTCGTCGCCGGGATGGCCCATCATGGCGATGCCGCCGGGCTTGACCGCGACCGCCTCGCGCAATTGCTGCACCATTTTCTCGACGTCCCAGCCCGAGAAGATGTAGTCGACCTTCGGCCCGAGATCGGCCGCCGCCTGCTTGGCGCCATTGTAGACGATGGTGCCGAAAGCGTCGCCCTCGGCGCCGCCGACGAAGAAGCGGATATGGACATCCTTGCACCATTGCGCGTCGAGCGCCCGTGCCGGCAAGGTCGAGACGGCGGCGCAGAGCGCCGTGGTGGCCGCCATGACGGCCGTGCGCAGAAGTGTCGTTCTGATCGCTATGCTCATGCACTTGTCCTCCCATTGTTGCCCTCGGCAGCCGAGGGGCTTTGACGATTTGCTGGCATTGGCACTCGACGGCCGGCTCCTCCCGCCGGCCTTCCATCATGCCGGGTTCGGCAGGTAGCTCGCACCTCCCCGGCATTGCTTGAGATAGTCCAGCGCCCGCACCTGCCCGGTGATCTCGAGATCGCCGCGATAGACCGGGTCGTGCCAGCCCTCGATATCGATGGCGCCCTTGTATCCAGCCAGCCGCAACTCGCTGATCACTCTGGTCCAGTCGCTGTCGCCGAAGCCTGGCGTGCGCATCTGCACGAAGGGCAGCCGGCCGAAAACGCCGTGCTCGCGGATGACATCCCAGCGCACGGTGGCGTCCTTGCCATGGACATGGAAGATGCGCGGTGCCCATTTGCGGATCTGCGGCATCGGATCGATCAGATAGACGAGCTGATGACAGGGCTCCCATTCGAGCCCAAGGTTCTCATCAGGCAATTCGTTGAACATCAGCTCCCAGGCATCCGGATTGTGGGCGATGTTCCAGTCGCCGGCGGCCCAGTTGCCGTCCATGGCGCAATTCTCGAAGGCGATGCGCACGCCCTTGTCGGCGGCGCGTTTTGCCAGCGGACCCCACACGTCGCGGAAGCGCGGCAGGCTGTCGATCAGCTTCTTGCCGCGCAGGCGCCCGGTGAAGCCGCTGACCATGGAAGTGCCAAACAGATGCGCGTTGTCGATCACCGTCTCCCAGGCCGCGAGCACGCCGCGATCGACCTCGCCGCTCTCCAGCGGATTGCCGAACACGCCCAGGGAAGACACGATGACATCGGCATCGCCGATCGCCTCGCGTATCTGGCCGGCAAGGCGTGGAAGGTCCTTGTCGCCCAAGGTCTGCCAGAAGAAGGGCTGGATGCTTTCGAAACCGAGCGGGATGATCTGCTTGATATAGGCTGCCGGGTCGTCGAGATTGGCCCGCACCATGGTGCCGATCCGGATGTCGAGAAGCGGGTTTGGCATCACAGTCCTTCCCTTGCAATCGCCACGCGCCGGCCGGTCTCGGCGCTTTCGATGGCGCCGAAAACCATGGCCAGGCTTTTGATGTTGTCGGCGCCGCGCGTTTCCGGCTCGGTGCCGGTCTCGATCGCGTGCATGAAATCCTTGATGATGCCGAGATGGCCGCCGACACGATCGGCAGGGTCGAGCAGCGGCACCTCGATCGGCTGGGTCTTGTCGATGATACCGTCGCGGCCGGACGCAACCACCTCCGCCTTCAGCCCGTCATGGCCGTCCCACAACAGGCTGCCACGCTCGGCAACGATGCGCCAGCTGCCTTCCCAGCTGGTGCGAAAACCGTCGGCGCACCAGGAGCCGGCATAGGTGAAGATCTTGCCGCCGCCGAGATCGAAGACCGCACTTGCCGACGAACCCTGCCGATACCAGGAATTGGCCGGCTCCCACTCCTGGCAATAGACGCTGGCCGGCTCGCCTGCGGCCATGTAGCGAGCGGCGTCGAAAGTGTGGATAGCCATGTCGAGCAAAAGCACATGCGCCATCTCCTCGCGAAAGCCGCCGAAATGCGGCGCGACGAAGAAATCGGCATGGATCGAGGTCGCCGCGCCGATGGCGCCGGAATCGAGAAAGCGGCGAATGCGCCTGACATTGGCGACATAGCGCCGGTTCTGCACGACGGCATGGACACGCCCTGCCCGGCGTGCCGCCTCAATGATGGCACGGGCATTCTCCGGACTGTCGGCCAGCGGCTTTTCGGTCAAGAGATGGCAATTGTGGGCAAAGGCAGAGAAGGCCACGTCGCGGCGGGCGGCGGGAACCACGACATCGAACACCGCGTCGGGCCTGGTTTGATCGAGCACCGCGTCGAGACTGGTGCCGATGACGGCACTGGTGAGATCGTATTCGCGCGCCCTCGCCTTCGCCCGCTCGGCGTCGAGATCGACAAGGCCGACAATGGCAAGCCCGTCGATCTGCCTGGCGGCATCGAGCCACTGCCTGCTCATCGCGCCGCAGCCGACGAGGACGACATTCATCATCCGGCATTCCTCCCGTCCGGTCCCTCCAGACCGAATGTCACGGCATTCACGGCATCACCGTAAACGTTTTTCCGTAAACGTTTACGAGAACACACCCGATAGCCTAGAATGTCAATCGGCTGCCTGCGAAAATAATCCCGAAGCCTTGGCCTGAGCGGCAGCCGGTGCTAGCCAAGGGTTGGGGGAGAACTGTCCTTGGCGTCCAGCATCCACGACCTTGCGCGTCATCTGAACATTTCGATCGGCACCGTGTCGCGGGCGCTGAACGGCCGCGCCGACGTCAACGCCGACACCCGCCAGCGCGTGCTCGAAGCGGCCAAAAAGCTCAACTATTCGCCGAACCAATCCGGCCGCAGCCTGCGCCAGGGCGCCACCCGTTCGATCGCCTTCATGCTGCAGCCGCATCCCGGCGACCAGCAATATGGCGAACCGTTCTTCATCCCGTTCCTGACCGGTCTGCAGGCGCGGCTCGCCGACGATGACCTGGATCTGATGGTCGTCATGGGTGAGCCCGGCCAATATCAGCAGGAAAGGCTGCGCCGTGTGGTTGAGACGCGCCGAGCCGACGCGGTCGTGTTGGCCAATACACGGCGGGAAGACGATCGGATCGATTATCTCAGCAAGGCCGGCTTTCCCTTCGCCACGCTTGGCCGAAGTCAATCCGGCGGCGACACTTATCCTTCGCTCGATATCGATTTCGAGAGGGCGGGTGATGAAGCCGTCGACCGGCTGGTCGCGCGCGGCCATCGCCGCATCGCTGCCATCCGCCCTTCGCATGATCTCAACTTCGGCTACCTGTTCCTGGACGGCTATCGCAAGGCGCTGGAGCGGCACGGCATTGAAGTCGACCCCGGCCTGATCGCCGACGGCTTCATCAACGAGGCCGGCGGCTATCAGGTGACGGCGGACGTAATGCTCTCCAAGGATCGGCCCACCGCCATCATCTTCAACAATGACGCCATGGCGCTCGGCGGATGCAAGGCGCTGGCCGAGATGGGCATCCGGCCCGGCCATGATATTGCAGTGATCGTCATCGTCGACACGCCGCTTTGCCGCTATTTTTCCCCGGCGCTGACCGCCTTCCGTCCGGCGCTGGAGCCGATGGGCCGGCGGCTGGCCGAAATGCTGCTGGCCTCGCTTCCTGCCTTTGCCGGTCCCGAGGGACCGCGCATCATCCGTGAGGTCTGGCCGCTGGAGCTGATCGCGCGCGACAGCGATTGATGGAGCCGTTAGATCATTTCACCGTTTCACGGAAACGGCGAACTGCTCTAACTCTTTGTTTCGACACAATTCCGGACGGAAAACCGCACACACTTTTCCTGGAATTGCTCTAGGGCCATCAATCCACCTTCTTCTCGCCCCGCTCGCCGGCCTTGACGATATCGCCAGTCGTGAACAGGATTTCCTTCAGTTCCGCCCGCCAATCCTTCTTCTGGCGCAGCAGGAATTCCAGGTCCATGCCGAAATGCTTGAACTCCTCGCCTTGCGCGTTCTGCATGATGGCCCGCGCCTGCGGATCCTTCTCCACCGAGATGCGCTGTTCGTACCAGCCGATCGCTTCCGCCTCCTCGATCAGCGAGGTGATCATGCGGGCAAAGGTCCGCACCTTCTGCGACAGTTCTTCTGGCGGTTCGTGATACTGGTCGAAACCCATGTCGTCCTCCGGTGGTTCATTCCCATGAATGCCTGGGAATGCCGCCGGTTCCGCATCATCGCTGCAATTCCGCCAGCGCCCGCTCCAGCGGCGCCGACGAAATCTGGATCGGTCCGGAAAATGCTACATCCATGTCCAGGATCAGGTAGATCGCCCCGGCGATCAGCGCGGCCGACACCATAAGGGTTGCTGCAGTGATGGCATTCTTCGGCGCCCTGAAGCCGAAACTGGCGAAGATTAGTGCCAGCCACGCAACCAGCATGGCGATCAGGGGCCAAGGGATAGCGCCCTCCGATTGCTCGATCAGCACCCAGCGCATTTCGAGCACTTTCTGCAGGCGCTGGCGTCCATCCTGCAGGAGGGAACCATGTACAGCGTCGGACGGCGTCAGCGCATTCAGCCGTGAGCCGATCTCTGTCAGCAGACGTTCGGACAGCTGGTTAGCGGCGATAGTCGTTTCGCTGTTTTGTGACGAGGTGTCCACCACCCGCTGCACATAGGCGACCAACGGCTGGCGCACCGCGTCGGTCTCCGGGCCATACTGGCGCAAGGTCCTGTCGAGCAGGATCAGCTCCGTCGCATAGGCGTGCACATTGTGATCGATCGATTCAAAGGTGTTCTTGGCCGAGTTGATCATCAGGCCGAGTATCAGCGAGGTCATCACCCCGAACAGATTGGCGGCGAGCCGAACCACCGTGTTCGTGTCGTCATCACGGTGCCTGGCCGGCAATCTCGGCCAAATCGCCATGCTGGCGAACGCCGACGCCGCCAGGCACAGGAAGATCACCATTGCGATGAAAGCTTCGAGCATCGCTCATCTCTGCACGGGACGCGCCAATTGCCAATGGCAGGGCACCGGTCACACAGCGAAAGTTGCGACGGCGTCAGGCGTTCCCCGCCCCTGTCTCACGACACAGGTGCCGCGCCGCCCTCTTCCGTTCGCCGCGTGATGAATTCGTCGAGCGCGCCGGCGGTCGCGGCAGCCGAGGCGGGCGGCTCGAAATCGGCAACCGCGCGCCGCCAGATGCTGGTGGCGCGTTCGCTCGCCGTCTTCGATCCGCTTTGCGTCCAGTTGCCGAAGTTCGACCAATCGGCGACCAGCGGTTCATAGAAAGCCGTACGATAACGCGCCATCGTGTGGCCGGCCGAGAAGAAATGGCCGCCCGGCTGCACTTCAGCGATCGCCTCGAAGCCGATGGAATCGTCGTCGCCGGGCGTCGCCGCACAGAGTTCAGCGACCGTCTGCAGCGCTTCGATATCGGTGATCAGCTTCTCGAAGGAGACGCTCAAGCCGCCTTCCAGCCAGCCGGCAGCATGGATGCACATCGTCGCCCCGGCCAGCACCGAGCCCCACAGTGCGAACTGCGTTTCGTGTGCGGCCTGCGCGTCCGAGATGTTGGCCGCGCTGCCGCCGCCGGACCGCCAGGGCAGTCCTGTGAAGCGCGCCAGCTGGCCGGCGCCCAGCGTCGCCTTGACATGCTCCGGCGTGCCGAAGGCCGGCGCCCCGGATTTCATGTCGACATTGGAGGAGAAGGAGCCGTAGACGACCGGCGCGCCGGGCCGCACGATCTGTGCCAGCGTCAGCCCCGCCAGCGCCTCGGCATGCTGCAGCGCCAGCGCGCCGGCCACCGTGATCGGCGCCATCGCGCCCGCCAGGCAGAACGGCGTGATGACGGAGACCTGGCCAGCCCGCGCGAAATCGATGATGCCTTGCGCCATCGGTATGTCGAGCTGGCGCGGCGAGTTGGTGTTGATGACCGTGTAGCAATGCGCGTTTGCCAGGAATTCGTCCTGCGACAGGCCGCGCGCCAGCCGGATCATCTCGAAACCGTCCTCGACCTGCGGCGTGCCGCGCGCGAAGATGAACGGAAACTTGTCGGACAGCGTCAGCTGCGCGCGGTTGACGGCATAGTGGCGAAAGCGGTTGTCGACATCCTGCGGTTCGATGCAGGGGCCAAGCATGTGCAGCACGTCGAAATGCTGCACCAGCCGCAGCAGATCCTCGAAATCGGCCAGCGTGCCGGGCCTGCGGCCGCGTTCGAGATCGGTGACGTTCGGCGCGCCGCATCCGGCGAGGAAAGTCATCGACCCGAGTTCCAGCATCAGGTCGCGGGAACGGTCACCGGCTTGCGCATGGATCGACTTCGGCGCCGAGGCCAACGCCGCCACCACCATGTCGCGGCCGATGCGCACCATGTCGGTGTCCGGGTCGACCAGTGCGCCGGCGCTGGCGAAATATTCTCGAGCCTGCGGCAGCAGCACCTTGATGCCGAGCTCTTCCAGCACGCGCAGCGCCGTGTCGTGGATCGCTGCCACCTGATCGTCCGAAAAGATCGGCTGCGGCAGGAACGGGTTCTTCAGCGACCGGTAATTGGGCCGGCGGCTGCTCTCGCTGCCGGCCTCGCCCGTGCGTCCGCGCCGGCGTTCGCGCCTGCTGTCTCGTGCCGCGTCATCGACCATCGAAAATCCTCCTCATTGCCGCATCGCCTTGCCCGAGGGATCGTAGGGCGAGGCCGCGATGATCCGTGCCGGCCGCTCGACGCCGACAATGTGCACCGAAAGCGCTGTCCCCTCCTCGGCAAAATCGTCGTCGACCAACGCCAGCGCGACGCTCTTGCCGATCGTGTAGCCAAAGCCGCCCGAAGTGACGAAGCCGACGCGCCGGCCGTCGTGCCAGACCGGCTCGAAGCCGCTGGCGTCGGCATCGACGGCGTCGATCTCAAGCGTCACGATCCGCCGCGCCGCACCGGCATTGCGCTCCTTCAGCGCCGCCTCGCGGCCGACGAAATCGCCCTTGTCGAAGGCGATGAACCGGTCGAGGCCGGTCTGGCCCGGCGTGTAGCCCTGTGTGAATTCGCGCGACCAGATGCCGAAGCTTTTCTCCAGCCGGAGCGCGTTGAGCGCGTGGTAGCCGATCTCGGCCAGGCCGAGATCCCTGCCGGCGGCGAGCAGCGAGTCACGCAACGTGGCATGCATGGTTACCGGGCAACTGATCTCGAAGCCGAGCTCGCCAGCGATGGACAGACGGGCGACCCGCGCTGGCACCATGCCGATGTCGAACGCGCCGCAAGCCATGAACGGCAGTGCCGCGCTGGAGACGTCCTGATGCGTCGTGCGCTCCAGGATTTTGCGCGCATTCGGCCCGGTCAGCAGGAAGCCGCTCATCGCGTCGGAAATGTCAGTGACGGTGACGCCCTCTCCTGCTTGGCTCTCGAACCAGCGCATGTGGAATTCCCGGAGATAGTAGGAACCCATCAGCCAAGTGTCGCCGCCACCCCAGTTGATCACGGTGAGGTCGCCCTTCAGCCGCCCGTCCGGCCCGAGCATCGGCGCCAGCCGCGCCTGCCCCGCCTTCGGCAGCCTGCAGGCAAGCAGCCGGTCGAGCCATGCCTGAGCGCCTGGACCGGACACCGCATAGCGCGAATAGGCCGAGATATCGACGAGGCCGGCGGCCCGCCGCACCTGCAACGCCTCGTCGCCGACGATGTCGAAGGCGTTGGAACGCTTGAGCGTGGTGTTCTCGCGAAAACCCATCGGCGCGAAATAGGCCGGGATTTCCAGCCCCCACGATGCCGTCCATTCGCAGCCGGCCGCACTCATGCCGCCATAGGCGCCGGGGCGTTTCAAAGGCCTGCCCGCGGGCAGCCGCTCATTGGGAAAGGTCATGACGAAACGGCGCGCGTAGAATTGCCGCGTCGTCTGCTTGAGATATTCGCGGTTGGCGGCGAAGGCGCCGTAGCGGGCAATGTCCATGCCGAAAATGTCGGCCTGCGGCTCGCCGTAAATCATCCATTCAGCCAGCGATTTTCCGACGCCGCCGCCCTGGCTGAAGCCGGCCATGACGCCGCAGGCGACCCAGTAATTTTTCAGGCCACGCACCGGCCCGACGATCGGGTTGCCGTCGGGGGTAAAGGTGAAGGCGCCGTTGACCCATTTGCGGATGCCGGCCGTGGCGAGGCAAGGGAAGCGCTCATGCGCCTTGGCGAGTTCCGGGCTGATGCGGTCGATGTCTTCCGGGATCAGCTCGATGCCATAGTCCCATGGCGCGCCGTCCATGTTCCAGTGCTTGGGGTTCTGCTCGTAGACGCCGAGCAGCACGCCCTTACGCTCCTGGCGCAGGTAGGAGAAGCCGTCGAGGTCGACGGCGATGCCGATCTCACGGTCGAGTGCGGCGATCTCCGGAATGTCCTCGGTGACGAAATAATGGTGCTCCATCGGCGTCACCGGCAGGTCGACGCCGGCCATGCGGCCGAGCTGCTTTGCCCACAAGCCGCCGGCATTGACGACATGCTCGGCCACGATGGTGCCCTGTTCGGTGACGACATCCCAGCTGCCGTCGGCACGCGCTTTCAGTTCGACGACGCGGTTGCGCAGGATGATGTCGGCGCCGCGCTTCTTCGCAGCGCCGGCATAAGCATGCGTGGTGCCGTAGGGATCGAGATGGCCCTCGTTGGAATCGTGGAGGCCGCCGAGCACGCCTGTGACGTCGACGATCGGGCAGATTTCCTTGATTTCGTCAGGCGTCACCAGCCGGGCGGTTTCGATGCCAACCGACTGGAACACTGCCCAGGCCGATTTCAGCCACTCCCAGCGCTGGGGATCGCTGGCGATGTTGACGCCACCGGTCATGTGCAGGCCGATATCCTGGCCGGACTCGGCCTCGATCTCGCGATAGAGGTTGATGGTGTAATCCTGCAGCGCCGCGACGTTGGGATCCGCATTGAGCGCATGAAATCCGGCCGCCGCATGCCAGGTCGAACCGGCGGTCAGTTCGGCGCGCTCGATCAGCGCCACGTCAGACCAGCCGAACCGCGTCAAATGGTAGAGCACCGAGGCGCCGACCACCCCACCCCCGATAACCACTGCGCGATAATGCGGCTTCAAGGCTTCCCTCCCGGTCTGTCAGAAGCGGCACCATATACGCACTGGACATAAGTGTCTAGTGGTGCAAAACACACCTCGCCTGGCCAAACCAACACCCTTGCGAGGGGATCAATTCGTTGGTGTGGGCGCTCGTTTTTGTCGGCGCGCGAAACAGGCCGGTGAGCAGGCATGCCACGCTGTCACGCAAGCATCATGTTCGCGCCGTAGACCGCTTTGGGGGCGCGCGGCATCATCGATGTACCGCCTCTTTCAGCTTTTTTCGTTCTTCGGCCGCTCCGGCACGCTTGTCAGAAAGAGGATTGTCCATGAAACACCTGCACCGAACCGCCTCGCTCGGCGTCGCGTTAGCCCTGTTCACCGCCTTGACGCCGGCGCTCGCCGACAGCACCGCGACCGTCGGCGGCCTCGTCAACAAAGGCCTGGTCGGCGTCGGCCGCATCCCGGCCGCACAGCGCGACAAGTTCGGCGAGACGTTCGGCTCGGGCTCCGGCATGGCGATCGACACCGCCAGTTGGACGCATGATGCGGGCACCTACAAGGGATCGCTCTGGCTGCTGCCGGATCGCGGCTACAATGTCGCCGGCACCACCGACTACAGGCCACGCCTCAACACGATCGGCATAGAGTTCACCCCGGCGGCACCAGGCGCCGCTGGCCAGGAGCAGACTGAAGTCAAGGCGACACTGGCCGACACAATGCTGCTGACCGACGACAAGGGCGCTGACGCCACCGGCCTCGATCCGCTGTCGGATGTGCGCGCCGCGGCCGGCGACATGCCGATGCTGCCCGTCGCCACCAATGGCAAGCTCGCCCTCGACAACGAGGCGATCGTGCGGTTGCCCGACGGCTCGATGTTCATCTCCGACGAATATGGCCCCAACATCTACCGCTTCTCGGCGCAAGGCCGACTGCTGTCAGCGACCCAGCCGCCGGCGGCGCTGGTGCCGATGCGCAAGGGCAAGCCGAATTTCTCCTCGGACAATCCCGGCCCTGGTGCTGCCGAGCCCGACCCGAAGGATCCCGATACCGGCCGCCAGAACAACCAGGGCCTGGAAGGCATGGCGATGACGCCGGACGGCAAGTTCCTGATCGCCGTGCTGCAGTCGGCGGCAAGGCAGGATGGCGGCGATTCCGGTTCGACCCGGCAGAACACCAGGGCGCTGGTCTATGACGCCTCCGACCTTGCCCATCTCAAGCTGGCGCATGAATATGTCGTGCCGCTGCCGGTGTTCAAGGACGCCAAGGGCAAGACCAAGATCGCCGCGCAAAGCGAGATCGTGGCACTGTCGGACACGTCCTTCCTGATGCTGGCGCGCGACAGCGGCAACGGCCAGGGGGTGAAGGGCGACACCTCGCTTCTGCGCCAGATCTTCGTCGTCGACGTTTCGGCCGCGACCGATATTGCCGGCGGCAGCTTCGACGCCGCCGACAAGCCGGTTGCCCCCAAGGGCGTGCTCGATCCCTCGGTGACGCCGGCCAAGCTGACGCCGTTCATCGACATCAACGACAATGCGCAGCTCAATCGCTTCGGTCTGCACAATGGCGCGCCGAACGACCACAACAACCTGTCCGAGAAATGGGAGGCGATGTCGCTGGCGAGCGTGCTCGATCCGAAGCTGCCCGACGACTATTTCCTGTTCGTCGCCAACGACAACGACTTCCTTGCCCAGGACGGCTTCCAGGTCGGCGCGCCCTACAAGGCCGATGACGGCGCCAATGTCGACACCATGTTCCTGGTCTATCAGGTCACGCTTCCCGGCCTTGCCAAGAAGTAGTCGCATACAAAAGGCGGGCGCGCCCGGCGCGTCCGCCTCAACGACCTCAAACGGCCGCCCGTGAGGACGCCTATTTCAAGAACTCCGCGTCCTTCGGCACGCCCGCATCGATCGGCTCGGCCGTCCTGCTCGCCACCGCCATGATCTTGCCGGCAGCCGACAAATTGGGACGCACGAAGACCGGTGCGGGACCGTTGACGCGGCTGTAGAGGTCGATGATGTCCTGGTTCATGAAGCGCACGCAGCCCGACGATGCGTTCTTGCCGATGGAATCCCACTCCGGCGTGCCGTGCAGCCGGTACATCGTGTCCTTGCCGTCGCGGAACAGATAGAGCGCACGGGCGCCGAGCGGGCTCTGCGGGCCGGGCGGCATGCCGTCCTTGAATTTCGCCAGTTCCGGCCGGCGCTGGATCATTTCCGGCGGCGGCGTCCACACCGGCCACTTCTTCCGCGCCTGGACCACGGCGCTGCCGGTCCAGCCGAAACCGGCCTTCCCTAAGCTGACGCCGTAGCGGATGGCCTTGCCGCCGTCGCGCACCAGATAGAGGAAATGTTCGGAGACATCGACGACGATGGTGCCGGGCTTTTCTCCGGTCGGGTCGGCCACGATCTGGCGCACGAACTTCGGATCGAGCTTGGCCACCGGGATTGCCGGCAGTTGGTAGCCCTCATCCGTGCGCGCCGCGTACATGGTTGCGGTATCGCCGAACGCCGTATCGGGCGGCGGCGCTGCCACCGGCGGCGGCGGCGTCACCACCTCCGTCGTGGTGCACGCTGAAAGCGCCACGGAGGCTGCGCCCAAGGCGGATGCACCGAGAAACGCGCGCCGGTTCAGGCGCTCGGAAAACAACGGACTATCGGACATGAATCCCCCAGCAATTCATAGGATATGACAAAGAATGCGGGCCCCACGCCCCCAAGGACCAATATCCCATTCCGGGGGCTTTGAGAACATGATTAGATCAACACACGCCAGGCGGAATTATCCGACGCCGCGTCGGCCTGCCTCCTTGAATCGGCAATCGTCGCGGACTCAGATAAGCCTTCAGCCATGAGCGAAAAAATGCCCACGCGCCGGCGCACCGGCGACCTGACCAGCGGCCCGATCCCGCGCACGCTGCTGCTGTTTGCCTTGCCGGTGCTCGGCTCCAACGTGTTGCAGTCGCTCAATGGGTCGATCAATGCCGTCTGGGTTGGTCGCTTTCTCGGTGAATCGGCGCTGACCGCCACCTCCAATGCCAACCTCGTCCTGTTCCTGATCCTGGGCACCGTGTTCGGCATCGGCATGGCGGCGACCATCCTGGTGGCGCAGTCGGTCGGCGCCCGTGACCTGCCCGAGGCGCGCCGCATCGTCGGCACCAGCGCCACCTTCTTCTTCCTCATCTCGGTGATCTTCGCCGTCTGCGGCTGGATCTGGGTCGACGCCATCCTCAACACGCTTGGCACGCCGCCAGACGCCTTGCCGCTGGCGCGTTCCTATCTGCGCATCATCTTCGTCGCCGTGCCGATGATGAACCTTCTGTCCTTCGTCATGACCGTGCTGCGCGGTGCGGGCGATTCCCGCACGCCCTTCCTCTTCATGGCGCTGGCGGTCGTCCTCGACATCGTGCTCAACCCGCTGCTGATCCGCGGCATCGGCCCCTTCCCCGAACTTGGCATCGCCGGTTCCGCCACCGCGACGCTGATCGGCCAGACGGTGAGCGTCATCGCCATCCTGATCGTGCTCTACGCGCGCAAGCATCCGTTGCGGCTCGCCGGCGCCAATCTCGCTCTGCTGCGGCCCGACCCAACGCTGCTGCGCATCATCGTCTTCAAGGGCGTGCCGATGGGGTTGCAGATGATCGTCGTCTCCGCCGCTGCCCTGACGGTGATGGGCATCGTCAATTCCTACGGTTCGCAGGTCGCCGCCGCCTACGGCATCGCCGCGCAGCTGTGGACCTACATCCAGATGCCGGCGCTGGCGATCGGTGCGGCGGTCTCCTCGATGGCGGCGCAGAATGTCGGCGCCGGCCGCTGGGACCGGATCGGTCGCGTCGCCGCTTCCGGCGTCGGCTTCAACCTCATCCTGACCGGTTCCCTGGTCGCGCTGCTATGGCTCTTCGACCGTTCGATCCTCAGCCTGTTCCTGAGCAGCGACAGCGCGGCGATCGACGTCGCCGCCCACATCAACACGGTCGCGTCGTGGTCGTTCATCCTGTTCGGCATCACCATCGTACTGTTCGCCACCGTGCGCGCCACCGGTGCTGTGATGCCGCCGCTGATCATCCTGGTGATCTCGGTGCTCATCGTGCGCACCGGCTTTGCCTATTTCATGCGTGGCGTGATCGGCGAGGAAGCGTTGTGGTGGAGTTTCCCGGCCGGCTCGATCACCTCGCTGGTGCTGGCAGCGGCCTATTATCGTTTCGGCGGCTGGCGCAGCTTGCACATGATCGAGAACAGGCCGGCCGCCGGCGAGCCGCCGGACACCGGGCTCGGCGTGCCACGTGGGCGCGCCAACATGGCGCCTGAAACGCCGAACGGTTGAAAGTTCACTTCATTGACGCTGGCGACGCCGAACTGTCGGCGATCTATCGCGCATGCTTCGCGCCGAAAGCGAGAGCCACCAGGGAAAAGACCGTGATCATGCAGGCAAAGGCCAGGCTAGCCGTCGTCGCGGTGGTCCAATTCGATAGAATGCCGATACCGATGACCGGCAGCGCGTTGCCGCAAAAGCAGCAGATGAAAAAGGCCGACACCACTTCGGCGCGCCTGTCGGCAGGCGCAATCTGGTTGACCACTTGCAAACCGCCGCGATAGCCAAGCGCCGACGCCACGCCGCAGCAGGCCGTGGCGATGATCATGATGGCCATAGAGCCGAAGAATTGTGCCGCTACAATCAATCCAACGGTGGGGATGATCAAGACCAACGCCGTAAACATGGTGACACGGCTCGAGAGCCGCGTCGTCGCCAAAATGGTCACGGCGGCCACGATTGTCAGTTCGAAGAACACCGCGCCAGCTGCGGCATGGTTGGTCACCTTGAGCTGCTGGGCCAGGATGCTCGGCGCAAGTGCTGCATAAAAACCGACCAGTGCCATGGCTCCGAAGCCGGTCACCGCAGGCGCCACGAAGCGGGCTCGAAGGTTGCCAGGCACAGAAAGCTTGGGCCGCATCGAAATATCAGCCAGTTTCCCTGGTCGTGAAACGGTCTCGCGCGTGCGCAGGATCAATAGGGCGACAAGGACAAGCACAGCCAGATTGACAACGAAGGTCAGCCTGAGCGGCCATGGCGCATATTCGGCCAGCAGGCCCGCTCCCAGCGCGCCAAGTCCGAGACCTAGGAAATTGGTGCTGGTGGCAATCGTGGCAGCACGCGATTTGTCGCTGGTCGCGATCAGTTCGGTCAGCCATGCCGTGCCGGTTCCCGTACCGACACCGATCGCCAGGCCCATCAGGATCCGTGCGGCGTCGAGCCACGCAACATTTTCGGCGAACAGGAAAAGCAACGTACTGACGACCGCCACGCCCATCGCCGCCAAGGCAGCCGGCCGGCGGCCGATTACATCCGACAAGCCGCCGAAGATTAAAAGCGCCGCAAGATTGCCGATCACATACACGGCGTAGATCAAGGTCAGCGTGATCTGGGAGAAACCGAACGCCTGCTTGTAGATGATGTAGAGCGGGGTCAATGCCGTGCTGCCGGCAAACAGGACGGCGATCATGGCAGCAACGACCGCCCTTGCCGCAGCGCCGCCAAATTCATTGTTACGTGTCAGGACGATGCTGTGAGCGGTCATTTCGACATCTTGATTGTCGGGAGATCTCATCACCAACGCCTTTGCAGGGCGTGCGTTCCTCGCCTGAATTCACTCCTGACAAGTTTGAAGTTCGCCCATGGCGCTGGGCGAAATCCTCTCTTACCTTCGACCGGATTGGTAAGGGGAGAATCCATGGGTAAAGGCAGGGTCGAGGCATTCACCGATGGCGTGGTGGCCATCATCATCACCATCATGGTGCTGGACCTGAAGGTGCCTGAGGGCGAGGACTTTTCGGCGCTGCTGCCGCAATGGCCGGTCTTCCTGTGCTACGTACTGTCCTTCATCAATGTCGGCATCTACTGGAACAATCTGCACAACATGTTCCACACCGTGCAGCGCGTCGACGGCCGGGTCCTTTGGGCGAACCTGCACCTGTTGTTCTGGCTGTCCTTGATGCCCGTAACGACCGCTTTCATGGGCGAGAACCATTTCGCCACCGTCCCCGTCGCGGTCTACGGTTTCGACCTTGCAATGTGTGCGGCCAGCTATGCCATCCTGGTCCTGGCGCTGCACCGGCTGCATGGTCGGGACACCGCCTTCGCCAAGGCAATCGGCAATGACCGCAAGGGAAGGATTTCGCTCGCCGTCTATATCGCGGCCGTTGCGCTTGCCTTCCTCAACCGGTGGGTCAGTGTGGGCCTCTATGTTGCCGTCGCCCTGGTGTGGCTTGTGCCGGACACACGTTTTTCGCGCGTCCTCGAAAAGTAGTTCTATTTACGCATCGCCTTCAGCTTTTCCGCCACCGACGCGGCAAGGTCGGCGTAGCGCTCCTCCAGCCGTTCGGCCGCCTTGATGATCGAAAAATCATGGCCGAATTTCTCCAGCGCCATGCGCAGTTTCTCGACGAATTCGGCCTGTTTTTCCAGCGCCGAGAACAGTGTCTTCACCTGGGCTTCACTGATATCGGGGTTGGCCAGCATCTGCGGCACCTCGCGCCCCATCTGGTCGCCGGTGGCGGTCTGTTCCTTCAAAATTGCGATCCAGTCCGTCAATCGAAAATCTCCCTTTGTGGGCCAGCATGCGCAGTCACGGCCCGACTGGTCAACCCGAACACATGCTGACGCAGGCTTGCACAAGCCGGTTCCAGCGCTAAGTTCGGCGCCATCGAGAAAAGGATCCCGTTGCCCATGATCACCGACGCCGAAATCCAGACCGCCCTGCCCGCTTTTGGCCCGGGCAACACCGCCGTCATCACCGGCGCCGCGAGCGGCATCGGTCTGGCGGCCGCCAGGCGGCTTGCGCTGATGGGCATGAAGATCGTGCTCGCCGACATTGGCGGCGCGCGCCTTGGCGACGCCTCCCGCGCCGTCTCGGCCATTGCCGGCAACGGCGCCGTGCTTGCCGTTGCCGCTGATGTTTCGAAGGCCGATGAGGTCGATCGTCTCGCCGACCGGGCATTCGGCGCCTTCGGCGAGGTCTCGCTGCTGATGAACAATGCCGGTGTCGGGGACAATCCCGGAAAGCCCTGGGAAAACCGCGACGCCTGGAAACGACTGCTCGACATCAATTTCTGGGGTGTCGTGCATGGCGTCGAGGCCTTCGCACCGCGCATGCTTGCGTCGGCCAGACCGGGCCTGATCGTCAACACCGGTTCCAAGCAAGGCATCACCACACCGCCCGGCAACCTCGCCTACAACGTCTCCAAGGCCGGGGTGAAGACATTCACCGAAGGCCTGGCGCATGCACTGCGCAATGAACCAGGCGCCCGCCTATCAGCGCATCTGCTCATCCCCGGCTTCACCTATACCGGCCTCACCGAAGGCGCGACGGAAAAACCAGCCGGCGCCTGGACCGGCGAGCAGGTCATTGATTTCATGCTGGAATCCCTGGTCAGGGGCGACTTCTACATCCTGTGCCCCGACAATGATGTGGCGCGGCCGCTGGACGAGAAACGCATGGCCTGGGCGATCGGCGACATCATCGAAAACCGCCCTGCTTTGTCGCGCTGGCACCCCGATCACAAGGATGCGTTCGCGGCCTTCATCAAAGGCTGATCCGTAGGCCCTCAGGCCGCGTGTTTTTTCGGAGTTCGCTTTTGCGCCACGGCCTTCTTTGCGGCCATGGCGGCGATCTTTTCGTCATGCCGTCGCGCCGCCCGCTCGCACTTGTCGCGGATTTCCTCGACCTCGGATTCGGTCAGGTGCTCGATGCCGATAAAACGGTTGTGCCCCGCACTGACCCGGATCAGCTCATCGAGCTTGGCCTGGATTGCCGCACCGTCGCGGTTCTGGGTGTTCTGGATCAGGAACACCATCAGGAAGGTGATGATGGTCGTGCCGGTGTTGATCACCAACTGCCAGGTGTCCGAGAAACCGAAGAACGGTCCGCTTACCGCCCAGACGATGATGATCAGGCAGCAGCCGGCAAAGGTCAGCGGCAGGCCGGCTATGTGGGCGACCCAGTTGGCGATCCTGGTGAAAAGCTTTTCCATCTGTCGATATCCCTCAATGGCTGCCGCGATAAGAAACAACCGGCGACCGTTTCGGGTTCCCACCGGCGACAAACACGTCAGGCGCAATTGGTTACACGCAAAGCGCGCATGCGGCGGAAAACACACCTTATCGGTTAGGTGTCACAGTAACCGTGCAGGCAAGAGAGCCTGTTCCATCCGCCTCACAGCGGTATACCTCCAACCCCTTCCGCTGCGCCACCCCCGCATGGCGGAAGGGGTTTCAGTCCTGAGAGCGCGGAGCATGGTTTCCCGAAAGCGCCGGCCTGCACACCAACAGACGGTCGCTCCACTTTCCCGATCCTGCAGACGGAACCAGCAACCGATTCCGTGATCACCGGCAGGCTCCACGCAAGCAAGATGAGTGCGCGCCGGCTTAACCGGCGTCGTTTTCCCAACGATCGAGGAAGGCCTCGATCGGCATGGCCTGGATGTCGGGAACTGCCCTCGCGAGTTTCTCGACCGGCCAGTCCCACCAGGCGAGCGCTTCGATCCGCGCCGCTATGTCAGGCGCAAAGCGAGGCCGGAGCGGCTTGGCCGGCACGCCGGCGACGATCATGTAGGCCGGCACGTTCTGCGTCACCACCGCATTGGCGCCGATGACCGCACCATTGCCGATGGTGATGCCGGGCATGACCACCGCGCCGTGGCCGATCCAGACGTCATGGCCGATGCTCACGGCTTTCGCCTGCCGCCGCTCGCGGAACGCGGCATCGACACCCAGCCAGCGGAAATACTCGTTCGGCCGATAGCTGACCTTGTGCTGGGTCAACCGCTCGATCGGATGCTCCAGCGCGTTGATGCGGCTGTTGGCGGCGATCGAGCAGAATTTGCCGATAGTTGTGTAGATGGCTTCCGAATGGCGCTCGAAATAGGAGAAATCGCCGACACTCACCTCGCGCAGCACCACGCGCTCGCCGATCGAAGCATAGCGGCCAAGCTTGCACGCCTTCAGCTCCGCGGTCGGATGGATGCGCGGCTCGGGATCTTTCAGGACGAGGTTTTCGGTGCGGTCCATGCGGCGCTTTACTTCAGAGCAATTGCTCCTGCAAGGCAGGAGCAATTGTCCGTGGATCAAACAGCGCGAAAGGGTCAGACCCTTATTTCGGCTTGCCCTTGCTCCACACCACGTTCTGGCCATAGAGCGGCACCGTCGTGACCGACATCTTCGCCGAGCCGTTCTGCACCTGACGCGAATGCGAGAGATAGATCAACGTCTCGTTGGTCTTGTCATAGATGCGGTTCACCACCTGTTTCTTCCAGATCAGGCTGATGCCTTGCTTGAACACCTCCTCGCCGCCCTCGCTCATGTCGATGTCGCCGATGGTGATCGGGCCGGTCTGACGGCAGGAGATCGACGAATCGGAGGGATCCTCGAACCAGTTGCCCTTGTGCAGGCGGTCGATGATGCTGCGGTCGAAATAGGAGACATGGCAGGTCACGCCATCCACCTTCGGGTCCTTGATCGCTTCAACGATGATGTCGTTGCCGACCCAGTCGACGCCGACCTTGCCGACTTCCTCGGCGACGGCGCTGCCGGCGCCAAGCGCAACGCATGCAGCCAAGGCGCCGCCGATCAGCTTTCGCCCAATCCGTTCGCGCCCAACCAGTTCAAGCAAAGGAGCCTCCTGCGGTTCGAGTTGCCGGTATCAGGTGGGACGCGTTGTGCGGCTTTGCAAGCGGAAGCGTCAACTCCAACGGTTGCGGCAACGCGGCACTTTGCCTGCGCAGGGCCGAACCGCTAAGAGACTGTTTCGAAATTCGCTCTGGCGAGTCATATGGTGGTGGTTTCGAGAACCGTAGCGCAGCGGACATCTGGTCCGTGAGCAACGGAAGCGCAGAAACGCCATCAGATGGCCGCCAGAGTAGAATTTCCAAACAGGCTCCAAGACTGTCGCACCGGCGCGGCATCGAGCCGGCGCGATGATTTCTGCAGACGGACTTTTGTGATGATGCGTTCTATCCTGGTCGGCATTCTCGTCCTGATGGCGGCCGGCATCGGCTGGCTGACCTTCGACTGGTATCGCGGCCATTACGGCGGCGAACCGTTTGGCGCCCCTTTCACCCTGGTCGACCAGAAGGGCGCACCGATCACCGAAGCCGCCTTCCGGGGACAGCCCAGCGTCGTCTTCTTCGGCTTCACCCATTGCCCCGAAGTCTGCCCGACGACGCTGTTCGAACTCTCCGGCTGGCTGAAGACGCTCGGTGACGACGGCAAGACCGTGCATGCCTATTTCGTCTCGGTCGACCCGGAGCGTGACACGCCGGCGGTGATGAACGCCTATGTCAGCAATTTCTCCGACCGCATCACCGGCATCACCGGTGACCCAGACAAGGTCCATGCCATGGCCAAGTCGTTCGGCATCTACTGGAAGAAGGTCGACACCGGCGATGGCGATTACACGATGGACCACACCGCCTCGGTGCTGCTGCTCAACTCCAAGGGCGACTTTGCCGGCACGATCGCCTATGGCGAAAGCGCCAGCACCGCGGTCGAGAAACTGAAGCGCCTCGCGGGCAAGGGCTGATACGGACCCCATGACCCAGACGCGGCTGTATTTCACCACCGGCAAGTTCGAAGCTGAGCGCGTCTTCGCGGCGCTTGAGCTGGCCTTCGAGGATGAAGGCCTGCCGATCGCCGTGCTGGAGGTCGACGAGGACCGAGACATCCACGAGGTCTCGCTTTACGCCGACGGCGACGTCGACGGGGTCGAGGCGCGGGTCAAGGACATTCTCGCGGGCCTCGCTCTGCCGAAACCGATCGAGCGCGAGGTGTTGCCCGACATCGACTGGGTGGCGCGTTCGCTGGAGGGCCTGAAGCCGGTGCGCGCCGGCCGTTTCTTCGTCCACGGCGCGCATGACCGCAGGAAGCGCCACAGCGGCGAACTCGCCATCGAGATCGAGGCCGGCCTTGCCTTCGGCACTGGCCATCACGGCACCACATCAGGCTGTCTGGAAATGCTGGAGAAAGTGGTGCGGCGCGAGCACCCGCGCAATGCGCTCGACCTCGGCACCGGCAGCGCCGTTCTGGCCATCGCCGTTGCCAAGCTGGCGCACATTCCGGTGCTGGCCACCGACATCGACCCCGTGGCGGTGGAGGTCGCCGCCGCCAATGCGCGGCTCAACCACGTCAAGGCACTCATCGAAACGGTGACAGCGCCGGGTTTTCACCACCCTATCTTCGGCAAGCGCGCCCCCTTCGATCTTATCGTCGCCAACATATTGGCGCGGCCGCTGATGAGGCTGGCGCCGCAAATGGCCGGGCACATCGCGCTTGGCGGCTCGATCGTGCTGTCGGGCATTCTCGATCGCCAGCGCGACGCCGTTATCTCGGCTTATGTCGGCCAGAATTTTCGGCACGTGCACACGCTGCACCGCGAAGGCTGGGTGACGATCCATCTCAAGCATTGACGTCGTGGCTGGACCAAAAGACGCCCTAGTGGGTGTGCAATCTGGCTCGGCAGACATGCCAAGCCCCTATGCGCAGCAAACCTAAAACCACCCAGCGAATTCGACTAGGCTTTCAAGCGGGGAATCACCGGCGCAGGAAATATGCCTGAAGCTTGGACGCGTTTGATGGCATCGCGTCGAATTGCCAAAGTCCCCGCGTCCACAAACGCAACGACATTAGGGGGTGCAACACTCGGAGAAACACCGACCTTTTTCTGACCTTCCACTTTCAGATCAAGCGAAAGTTGCACGCCTGAATCCTGACGCCTGGTCATCCCCCATCCTCCTGCAACGAGTGCCTACCTAGACAGTTTGCTCTTTGTCTGACAGGTCCGCAATAATTTTCGCTTCATATTCTGACTGATTGTCGAGCGGTATGCGAAACACCGGAAGGGCAGATTTCGGCAACTGCTTGATCAATGCCCCGTCCTTTTTTCGATCCGCGGAAGGCCGAAACAGCCTGAGATAGTTTCTTGGCGCTACGCCATCATATTGGCGAAACACAACCCGCCCCTTATCCTCAGGGTCTTCGGTTACCGAATCGTTATGAAGTGCAACAGCCAAGCTCTTATCGTAAGGTTCGATGTAAATGACTGACGTAATCCCCGCCGCGACAATATGCCTGGCACAATTGTGGCAGGGGTAGACGCTGGTATAAAGGGTTGCATTTGAAAGAGAGTTCCTACCCTCACGAGCTATTGAAAGTATGGCCTCCATTTCAGCATGGATAGACCTCGAAAACTCAATCAACGAATCGATCTCTGTGCCCTTCAATAAATTTCTAACATCAAGATACGTCTGCCCTTTCTTCAAAATACCAGATTTCGATATTTTCATAGCTATCTTGTCAACAATATCCGTTCTTCTGGTTTCATTATGGCAAACACATCGTCCCCACTTGAAACATCTATTGTCATTGTCGACTAGAGCCTTCTTTTCCACACTCCATACCGACTGATCATCTTCATTGTATAGGCCGCCGCCAAAGCGAGGGACATCATTCCAGCCCACCGAGATAAGCTCACCCCCCTCAGAGACAATTGCGGCGCCCACTTGACGTGACATGCAAGCCGAATTTGCCGCCGCTGAGCTAGCCTCATACATCGCAGATTCTGCTCTTGTCGGGGTATGGACAGAGGTGTTAAAGGTTATGGAAAGGTACCTTGAAATCTTCTTTCTAAGTTCGTCGATCTTGTTGTCATTACAAACAAAAAAATCGGCCTCCACAAATATCTTTCTAGTTTTCTGTCCGAAGGTTTGGATTTCTATACGGTCACGATCCATGATCCTTTTAACTGAATCATCCGGGACCCCGTTGTTTTTAAGTCTAGATGAACGCAAATTATCGGGTGCAAAAACCCCAAAAACACAAAGCGTTTCTCCGTATATTTGCTTTAATAGATTAAGTTCGTCTGTATTTTTAAGCGAATCAATTATGTAAGCACGACGTCCCGGAAGCAAAAGGCCATTCTCCGAAAGGCCACCATTTTCCTTACGAAATTTGTATATTCTCTCGATTGCTTTTTCAGCGAGGTAGTTGCCGCCAAAGCGCTCTCTAAGGCTGTTTCCCGCCGTCTGCATCTCAGTGATGTATTCATCCAAAGGCGCATTCGGGATGCCCGCCGTTCGTACGCGGTGAGCTTCCGCACGGATAATCTCGCTTGGCTTTATTGTGGGACAGACATTGTAGCCAAAGTCCTGCGTAAGAATGTCGCGGATAAATCCTGCTGCCGTCGACACCCCGGATCCCACCGGCCCGACTAAGGCAATGACAAGCTCTTGCGAAAGACGCTCTGCGATATTTGTTGCAACGCTTGTCTGCTCTCGCTTTTCGAGAAGGTCGTGTAATGCTGTTGAAGCCATGGATGATTGCCCCTCCCATCCTGCGACTTCAATTGAAGCGCACGAAAACTACTTTTGTCAAATTCGTTGACTAACTATCATGATTTTCAAATCCACCCACTAGCGAAACCAACCAGTCCTTGTGCTCAAGCGAGCACAAGGAGGCCCATTATGGTCCAGATCTTCGTTCCGGGCGCCGTGAGAATTTGCCTGCCGCGTCAGATTGGCAGCGTCCGGCACTCGGTCCGGTTCCGCGGCCAGCGACCAGTTCTCCCGCCTTAGAATTTGATGCCCAGATTGGCCTTGAAGCCATTGTCGAAGGCATCCGCCCCGAACTGTCCAGCATAGGACAGGCCGAGCGTGGCGTTGCGCGCCAGCTGCACGTCGAAGCCGGCTTCCACCAGCACCGCATCCCTGGCGATCGGCACCCCGGCGATGGTGAAGTCGTCGCCACCGGCAAAGGCGACGGTCGACAGCGGCGTCACGTCGCCAAAGGCATGGCGCCAGCCGAGCATGCCACGCGCGGTCGCCGCAACGCCGCCAATGGTGATGTCGGTCGACGCCCTGACGCCGAGCGTGGTGAAGGTCGCATCCGACGTTGAGCTGCCGCTGGTCAGCGCCGCGGCGCCGCCGCTCTCGCTGAAACCATCCGTGTGCAGGTTGACATAAGCGAGATTGGCGAAGGGTTCGAAGGCAAACGGCCCTGCGTCTGTCTTGTAGGCCAGTTCGCCGAAGGCCTGCGCGGTCGCGGCGTCATAGTCGGCCGACAGACTGTCGGTGAAGCTCTGGAACGCGACGGCGCGCGACGTGGAGATCCGATGCCAAGTGTAGGCGGCACCAGTCCTGAACGCGATGGCGCGCCAATTGGTCCCGCCATAGAGGCCGAGGTGGTAATTGTCGCTGTCGCCGGAAGAATGCCTGTCGTCGGCATCGAAGCTGGTGCGGCTGTAGCCGCCGACCACGCCGATCCGCCAGTCGCCGGCCAGGCCATCGGCGCCGACCAGCAGACCGCCCGTCGACCGGTCGAAGGCGGCCGCATTGCCGTCGCTGTCGGTGCTGCCCCAGGAGCCAAATCCCTGCGACCAGATGGCGAAGCGGTCAGTGTCGGCGGCGACCGGCTGAACGCCGTCCTCGCCATAGGCCATGACCGGCAGCGAGGCGGTCTTGCCGCTGTCGCCGAAGGCACCGCGCAGGCGCGCCGTCACCGCGTCCTGCAGCAAGTGGCTGTCCTGCAGCAGCATGCCCTTGGCCGAGGCATGGATTTCACCCGAAAGCTGGTCGAAAGCGGCCTGCGCCGCCGCGTCGCTCGGCAAGGCGAGCACAGCGCTGACCAAGGCACTGCTGGCCGCGCTCTCCAGCCCGTCGGCAGTGGCAATCTGGTTCAGCGTCACACCGGCCGAGCCGAAGGTCTGCGTCTGGGTGACATCGACATAGGCATGCGTCGCATCCGACGTTGTGCTCAGCCTGACAAAGGCAGAGACCTGCGGATCTCCGACCAGGGTGAAGGTTCCGCTGACGCTGGCGGCTTCGAGCACCGTGTAGCGGGTGCCCGCCACCAGGCTACCCAACCCGATATTGCTCACCGTCAAGCCGGCGCCGCTGACGATTGTCGCCGCGCCGGACACCTGGATCAGGTCGGAAAGGCCAGTGGAATTGAGTTCCACCGCATAGGTCGAGCCGGCCCGAAATTGGGCGGAGTTGTTGACGGTCAGCGTGCCGATCGTGTTCTTGCCAGGCGCGACCGTGCCGGAAGCATCGAGCACGCCAACCGTGCCGCCGCCGCCGAGCGTGGCGCCGCTATCGACTGTAACCCCCGCATTGCCAAGCGAGCCGGAGACCAGCAAGGTCCCGGCCTTCACCTCGACCCCGCCCGACAACGGGCTCGAACCCGACAGCTCGAAAGTTCCCGTGCCGTCCTTGATCAGCCCGTTGGTACCGGTGATGACGCCCGAAAACACCGTCGAGCCGTTGTTGCCTCCGGTCGTCAGCTTGCCTGACCCGGCATTAACCGCTCCCGCGCCGGCAAGTGAACCGATCGCCTGGTCGAAATTGTTGAGATCGAGCGTTGCGCCGCTTTCGATCGTATAGGCGCTGTTTGCGCTGAAAATGTTGGGGCTCAGGCCCGCCTTCAGCGTACCTTGGGCGACGTCGGTGGCCGTTGCATAGGTGTTATTGCCAGCAAAACCCTCTATTGTCAGCGTGCCGGCCCCCGTCTTGGTGAACGTCCCGCTCGGCGTGCCGTCGTCTCCCATGCTGGCGGAGGTGCTGACGTCGAAGCCATTCGTGTCGATGGTGCCGCCGGCGGCGCCGAACAGGATAGAACCATTGGCCAGGGTGAGGTTCGCACCCGCCTGCAGCGTGCCGCCATCCAGCGTGATCGGCCCAACACCCAAAGCATAATCGGCCGTGGCCCGGATCGTCCCCTCCTCGATCCGGGCGCCTGAGCCGAAACTGTTGTTGTTGGTGAGCACGAGCGTGCCGGCACCGGTCTTGACGATCGCGGATGGATCGCTGAGGTCCGAAATCTGGCCGGCATAGGTTCCGGTTGATCCGGATCCGACGTTGATCGTCTGGCTGAGATCGATGGTCAGGTCGTTGTTGATGGTGACGCCATTCTGGATATCGATCACCGTTCCGCTGAAGGCGGAAAGCACGCCGGTTCCCAACGCGTTGTTGTTGCCGAGGCTAAGCGTGCCGCCATAGAGGTTTGTGCCGCCGGTGTAGGTGTTTGCTCCATTCAAGGTAAGCAAGCCATTGCCGCTCTTGGTGAGGCCCGCGCCTGAGATCACTCCATCCGCCGTAAAATGAGCACCGGCATAAACCGTGAAAACGGTGTCGGAGGCCAGATTGAAACTGGCACCGGCGTCCAGATCGGGAAGGAGATTGTTCGTTTGCACGTTGATCGCGGCCTGCCCGGAGGCCGCGAAGTTCAAAACGCCGTTTGTAAACCGGTAGCCACCAGAGGTGCTCGTGGCATTCAAGTTCAGCGTGCCGACCGTATAGGGTCCGCCAGTCAGGAAAACGGTATAGCCGAGCCCCTGGTCCGGCGCATCATGGTTGAAGTTCGCGACCGCATCGACGCCGTTGGGAATCGTTTCGGGAGTCCAGTTCGCAGCTATGCCCCAATCGCCGCTGTTGTGAATGAAATCCTCGGCCGAGGCGGCACCGGAGTTGATCGGCGTTACAGCGGCCGCAATCAGCCCGGCTATCAGCAGAGCCGGAAGCGACGTGGACGACAGAAGCGAGCCCGCAAGCCGCGCATTCACCTCGCCATGGCCTTTGGCACGCACTGTAGAAACGGAATGTCTCATGAAAATCCCCCGACCAGCCATCCCTTGGCTGAATCGACCCTTGAAGCCCATGGCGACGCTACGAAAACCGCCGCCGACAGACAAGCGAATGTAGGCCGTAAAAATTACCGGAACCAAGCAACACGGTGCCCAGACAAGAAATCAGAGCAAATCCGTTGCGAATTTGCATCAATCAATAGTTGGCCACACCAGATGCCGGACTGCTAACAAGCACGGTTTCTGCCGGCTGACTGGCTCAAGATAATAGTCCTCTTTTTCAACATCGATCCTGCAAGCGGCGCGCGGCAAGCATCATGGCGTTCAACAGCGTGGCAGAATTGGTCCGCCGACACCAACCTTGACCGGAAGGCCCCACTCCCGCGGTCAAGGCAAGAAAACCCGAACCAGATAGCTTGCCGTGCGAAGTGACGCACGCTCAAAAAGCAGCCTTTTCTGACTTTTTCTGGTTGCAATTCCCGGTGCTGGCCGCAGCGCGGCAATGCCGTGTCGTGTCGGGGATGAGGAACGACAACCCAGCTTTCGTGCTGCTGGACCAGCCCCATTCGGTTGTCAGCCAGACGGCGCTGTAGCAGTTTGCGCCGGCCGGAAATCGATTCCGATTTCCGGGCCTATAGGCTACGGTCAGGCCAGCATCAGGAGGCCCATCATGTTCCAGACCTTCGATTCCGCGGGCGACCCGGCAGTCGGCAAGCCGCGCGTGGCGCTGCTGCGCCAATGGCTGGCTGCAAATGGCCTCGATGGTTTTATCGTTCCGCGCGCGGACGAGCATCAGGGCGAATATGTCGCCGACCGTTCGGCACGGCTGAAATGGCTGACCGGCTTCAGCGGCTCGGCCGGCGTCGCCATCGTGCTGCGCGACCGCGCCTTCATCTTCGTCGATGGGCGCTACACGCTGCAGGTGCGCAGTGAGGTCGATCTCGGCATCTTTTCGGTCGAAAGCCTGGTCGACAACCCGCCCGCCGTCTGGCTCAAGGACAATATCGGTAAGAGCGCGCGGCTGGGCTTCGATCCATGGCTGCACACGATCAGCGAGGTCAAGGCGCTGCAGGCCGCGGCCGACAAGACCGGCGCGGTGCTGGTGCCGCTCGAGAAAAACCCGATCGACATCATCTGGAAGGACCAGCCTGCCGCACCGGTGACCCCGGTCGAGTTGCACCCGATCGGCTTTGCCGGCGAACTCGCCAAGGACAAGCTGGTGCGGCTGGCAGCGGCGATCGGCAAGGACGGCGCCACCCATGCGGTGCTGACCGACCCTTCCTCCATCGCCTGGGCCTTCAACATCCGTGGCGGCGACGTGCCGCACACGCCGCTGGCGCTCGGCTTTGCCATCCTTGCCGCCGACGGATCGCACCAGCTGTTCATGGACAAACGCAAATTCTCGCGTCAGGTCGCGGCCTATCTCACCCAGCTTGCCGATCCACACGAGCCCGGCGAATTCGAGGCGGCGATCGCAGCACTTGCCAAGGGCGGCGCCAAGATCGCGCTCGACCCGGTGCTGGCGGCCGACCGGCTGCGCATGCTGGTCGAGGACAATGGCGGCACGGTGATCGCCGCCCCCGACCCGGCCCGCATCCCGCGCGCCACCAAGAACCAGGCCGAGATCAACGGCTCGCGCGCCGCGCATCGCCGTGACGGTGCGGCGGTAGCCAAGCTTTTGTGCTGGCTGGAGCGCCAGAAACCCGGATCGCTGGACGAGATCGCGGTCGTCACCAGGCTGGAAGAGAGCCGCCGGCAGACCGGCGAGGAAACCCAGATGCCGCTGCGCGACGTCTCCTTCGACACCATTTCCGGCGCCGGCCCGAACGGCGCCATCATGCATTACCGCGTGTCGCGCGCCACCAGCCGCAAGCTGCAGGCGGGCGAGCTGTTCCTGCTCGATTCCGGCGCGCAGTATCAGGACGGCACCACCGACATCACCCGCACCGTGCCGATCGGCCAGCCGACCGAGGAGATGCGCGAGCGCTTCACGCTGGTGCTGAAAGGCATGATCGGCATTTCCACGCTGCGCTTCCCTGCTGGCACGCGCGGCTCGGAGATCGACGCCATCGCCCGCATGGCGCTGTGGAAGCATGGCTGCGATTTCGCCCACGGCACCGGCCATGGCGTCGGCTCATACCTCGCCGTGCATGAAGGCCCGCAACGCATCGCCCGCACCGGCACCGAAAAGCTGCTCGAGGGCATGATGCTGTCCAACGAACCCGGCTACTACAAGGAAGGCGCCTACGGCATCCGCATCGAAAACCTGATCCTGGTGACGCCAGCCGAACAGATCGAGGGCGGCGACATCGCCATGCACGGCTTCGAGACGCTGACGCTGGCGCCGATCGACATCCGGCTGGTGCGGACCGACCTCTTGACGCGCGAGGAGTTGCATTGGCTCGACACCTACCATGCCCGCGTGCTGGCCGAGATCGGACCGATGCTCGACGGCGAAACGCTGGCCTGGCTGGAGAAGGCGACCGCGCCGCTGCCGCACGACGCGAAGATCTAGATTTTCTGAGGCGCGAGGGCGTGTCGAGATTCAGGTCAGGACGAGCCGAAAACGGCGGATTCCGAGAACCGGAGCGGAGCGTACTTTTGGGTACGTGAGCACCGAAGCGCAAGAAGCCGCCGTTTGCAGGCCGTCATCACCTGAATATCGACATGCCCTACCCGACGAACTGCCGGGCCACGATCAACACCGCTGCCCCGGCCAAAAACATCGACATCAGCCCGCCCCGCAGCGAGACCACGGCGGTAACAACCAGCGCCGCCCATTCCGCCGGCCCGGCATTCAACAGTTCCGGCGCCACCAGCGTCGTCAGCACCGCCGCCGGCACGGCGTTGAGGCCGGCCTCGACGCGCGGATGGATGTTTTCGAAGCGGGAGATGACCAGATGTCCGCCGATGCGCGTCAGATAGGTGGCGATCGCACCGGCGATGATGATCCAGAATGTCGTGCTCATGGCCTTGTCTCCACGCCGCTATGGTGCGGTGGCAGGATGACGGCGAGCAGCACGCCGGCAATGGCGCCGATAGAGACGTGCCAGGGCGAGCCGACCGTCTTGTAGGCAATGATCGAGGCGCAGGCACTGGCGACCACCACCGGCAGCCACAGCGGCCGCTTGCGGAACCCCAGCACCAGGCCGAGAAAGTAGATCGGCAGCAGGAAATCGATACCCAGCGCATGCGTGTCGGGGATCAGCTTGCCGAACACCGCGCCAAGCGCGCTCTCGATCACCCAGAACACATAGACCGGCAGGCCAAGCCCCAGATACCAGGCAAAGCCGACGGTCTGGCCGGATTGCGCCCGGGCTTCGGCCACGGCGTATTGCGGATCGGTGAGGATGAAATAGCCGAGCGCTTGGCTGATGACAGGCCAGTGCGCGATGCGCCGGCCGATACCGGCGGAATAAAGCACATGGCGGAAGTTGACCGCGAAGATCGACAACACGATCAGCCACGGCGCGACATGCTGGCCGAACAGCTGGATGCCGACCATCTGGCTGGCGCCGCCGAACACTAGCGCGCTCATCAGGAAGGCTTCGAGGACCGAAAAACCATTGTCGACGGCAAGCGCCCCGAACAGCACCGCGAACGGCGCCGACGCCACCACGACAGGCATGGAGAGCCGCACGCCCTGCCAGAAGTCGCTTCTGCCGCCGCTCTCGGAAATCACGTCCGTCGCCATCGATCGCTCCCAGGGTCGAAACCGTCGATGTAGGTAGTGCAGCCCGTCTTGTCACACGAATTCGCTTGAGCCAAACGATCAGCGGAAATGATCGTCGCCACGCTCCAGATGAAACTTAGTCCTTCGCGATTCTGCCCTCGATCGCCCTGCCCCAGTCGAGCAGCGGCCTGGCGCGCAAGGTGAAATCGACGAGTTCCTCGACCAGTTCCGGCCCGTGGATGCCAGCCGGATCGATCGCATGCCGGACGGCGAAATGCCGGTTGCGGATGGCAGCGACAAGATCCTGGTCGGTGACATGCTCGAAGCCGCGCGGCGTGCGCTTCATGCGATCCTCTGCATCCAGTTCGAGGCCGTTCTTCTTCAACGCCTTCACCATGGCGCGAAACCTGTCGGGCCACGTCTCGATGGCGCGCCGCATCGCCAGCAGCAGCGCGGCTTCCGGCTGCCACCAGGCGACGCCGGCAAAGCAGCCCTCCAACCCGATATGAATGTAGAACACGCCCTGCACGGCTTTGCTGCCATCCGGCGACAGAATCGCCGAGACATGCCGATTATAAGGCCGTTTGTCCTTGGCGAAGCGCACGTCCCGATTGATGCGGAACAGTGACTTCTTGCGGTCGCCGCGCAGACCGAGACCCGCCTCTGCAAAACGCTGCGTCAGCGTCTCGACAAGATCACCCAGAGGATCGCGCAATTCCTGTTCGAACAGGTCGCGGTTCTCCAGAAACCACTCCCGGCTCTGGTGGAAATCCAGCGCCTTCAGGAACGGAATGGCTTTCGGGCCGAACCCTTTGAACGCCATCACGACTTGCCGACCCGCTGCAGCCAGGTGTCCTCGTCGATGACTTCGACGCCGAGTTCACTGGCAAGCTTGAGCTTGGAGCCGGCGCCCGGTCCCGCCACCAGCAGATCGGTCTTGGCCGAAACCGAACCGGCGACCTTGGCGCCAAGACGCTCGGCCATCGCCTTGGCCTCCGAGCGCGTCATCTTTTCCAATGAACCGGTGAAGACGATGGTCTTGCCGGCAACCTCGCTGTCGGCCGAGACGGTGACGATATAGGGCTTCGGCTTGACCTGTTCGAGCAGCTTGTCGAGCACGTCGTCATTGCGCTCATTGCCGAAGAAATCGCGCAGCGCATCGATCACCGTGTCGCCGATACCGTTGACCGATGGGAAGACGGTGTGCGGATCCTCCGCCGCCGCCGTCTCCTTGCCGACGCGGATCAGCTCCTCGATGGTGGAAAAGGTCTTGGCAAGCACGGCGGCTGTCGTCTCGCCGATATGACGGATGCCGAGCGCGAAGATGAAGCGGTCGAGTTCCGGCTCGCGGCGCGAATCGATGGCCGCGAACAGCTTATCGAGGCCTTCATAGTTGCGATCCTCGACGCTGCGCACATTCTTGCGCGTCTTGCCGGATGCCGCCTCGCGCTGCCTGGCCTGCTCCTCGCGCCGCTCGGCCAGCGCCTTGGTGACGGCGGGGCGACGGTCCCTGAGCGTGAAAATATCGGCGGCCGTCTTGATCAGTCCGGCGTTGAAGAACGTATCGATGTTCTCCGCGCCAAGGCCTTCGATATCCAGGGCGCCGCGCGAGACGAAATGGCGCAATCTTTCCACGGCCTGTGCTGCGCAGATCAGCTCGCCGGTGCAGCGCCGGCGCGAATCTTCCTTGCCGGTCTTCTCGTTGATCTCGCGCGTCGCCGGCGAACCGCAGACCGGACAGCTATGCGGGAATTCGTAAGGCACGGCATCAGCCGGACGCTTGTCGATGACGACACTGACGATCTGCGGAATGACATCGCCTGCCCGCTGGATCACCACCGTGTCGCCGATGCGCACGTCGATGCTGTCGCGGATCGGCAGGCCGTTGCTGTCGAAACCCTTGATGTAATCCTCATTGTGCAGCGTGACGTTCTCGACCACGACGCCGCCGACCGTGACGGGCGCAAGCCTTGCGACCGGCGCCAGCGTGCCGGTGCGACCGACCTGGATGTCGATCTTCTCTACCGTCGTCATGGCCTGCTCGGCCGGGAATTTGTGGGCGACGGCCCAGCGCGGCTCGCCGGTGACGAAACCCCAGCGGCGCTGCAGCTCCAGCTGGTCGACCTTGTAGACGACGCCATCTATGTCATAGCCAAGCGAGGAGCGTTGCTCCTCGATCCGATGGTAGTGCGCGACCAGTTCCTCGGCCGACTTCGCCCGCACCATCAACGGGCTGATCTTGAACCCCCAATCCGCAAATTTCTGCACCGATTCGTACTGGGTCGGCGCCGGATCCGCGGTCGTGAAGCCCCAGGCATAGGCGAAGAATTTAAGGTTGCGGCTGGCGGTAACGGAGGCGTCCTTCTGGCGCAGCGATCCGGCCGCCGTGTTGCGCGGATTGACGTAATCCTGACCGCCGGCCGCGGCCGAGCGCTGCTTCAGCGCCTCGAACTCCGCATAGGTCATGTAGACCTCGCCGCGGATCTCGATGGTCTCGGGCCAGCCCGATCCTTTCAGCTTGGCGGGAATGTCGGCGATGGTCCTGAGGTTCGCGGTGATGTCCTCACCGACCGCGCCGTCGCCGCGCGTCGCGCCCTGCACGAACACGCCGTTCTCATAGCGCAGCGATGCCGACAGCCCGTCGATCTTCGGCTCGGCGGTGAAGGCGATATCGAGGTCCTTGTCGCGGTCGAAGAAGCGCCGGCCGCGCTCGATGAAATCGGTGACATCCTCGTCGGTATAAGCCTTGGCGAGGCTGAGCATCGGCACGGCATGGCGCACCTTGGCGAAACCCTCGGCAGGCGGCGCGCCGACCCTGCGTGATGGCGAATCCTCGCGCACCAGATCGGGAAAACGCTCCTCGATGGCAAGGTTGCGCCGCGTCAGCGCATCATAGGCGGCGTCCGAGATTATCGGCGCGTCCTCGGCATGGTAGCGCCGATCGTGCTCGGCGATCTGCTCCGCAAGGCGCTTCAGCTCGGCTTCAGCCTCGCTTTCGCTGAGCGAATCGACAGGTTTTTCAGCCATGCTTTTCTCCCCCGAACGGTGGCGCGCCACAATAGAGCATGATCCCGAAAAGTGGGAACCGGTTTTCAGAAAAGATCATTCCTGAACAGCAGGATGGAGCCATATCCTGACTCGCTGCCATATCCTAAATCGGCCATCACGCCGTATAGTCTCATGCCGCGTTTGTATTTTCGCGCAGCAGTCGCTCGGCGGCGGCGCGAGCCTCGTCGGTGATCGTTGCGCCGGCCAGCATGCGGGCGATCTCTTCCTGCCGCGCCGGCCTGTCCATCTCGGCAATGCCGGTCGCTACCCGGTCCGTGCTGCCCGATTTGGAGATCAGGAAATGCGTCGCCGCGCGCGCCGCCACTTGCGGCGCATGGGTGACCGACAGCACTTGCACGCGCTTCGACAGCCGCGCCAGCCTTTGGCCGATCGCATCCGCCACGGCGCCACCGACACCGGTGTCGATTTCGTCGAAGACCAGCGTCGGCGCCGAGCCGCGATCGGCCAGCGCCACTTTCAGCGCCAAGAGGAAGCGCGACAGCTCGCCGCCGGACGCCACCTTCATCATCGGGCCGGGCCGCGTGCCGGGATTGGTGCGCACCCAGAACTCGATCTGGTCGATACCCTCTTCCATGCGGCTCTCGGCCTCGCTCTTCATCTCGACGATGAAGGCGGCACGTTCGAGCTTGAGCGCCGGCAGTTCGGCCATCACGGCCTTGGTCAGGCCGACCGCCGCCGCGTGGCGGAGCGAAGACAGCTGTGCTGCGGCGATGTCATACGCCTCGCGTGCCGCGGCGGCCTGCTTTTCCAGCCCATGCAGACGCTCCTCGCCGGCGTCGAGATCGGCGAGATCGGCTACCATCGTGTCACGCAATTGGGCCAGATCGTCGACGGCGACGCTGTGTTTGCGCGACGCCGCGCGCAGCGAAAACAGCCGCTCCTCCGCCTTCTCCAGCCGCTGCGGGTCATACTCCGTTGCGCGAAGTGCCGCCTCGACACCCGATTGCGCCGCATCGAGCGACAGCATGGCTTCGTCCAGTGACTTGACCACATCCTCGAGCAGGCCGGGCGCCTCCGTCGCCTTGCGCTGCAGCCGTCTCAGCAGACTGGCGAGTTGCGGCAAGGGCGAAGATGGGCCGGACAGCACATCCTGCGCGTCGTGGATTTCGGACGCGATCTTTTCGGCGCGCATCATATGGGCGCGCAGTTCGGCAAGTTCCGTTTCCTCGCCAGGCTGCGGATCGAGCTTGGTGAGTTCCGCAACCGCGGCGCGCAAATAGTCGGCCTCGCGCGCGGCGGCCGCCACCTTGGCGCGGTGGCGCGTAAGCTCCTGCTCGCCGGCGCGCCAATGCCGCCAGGCCTCCCCGGTCGAGCGAACGGCGCCGAGATGGCCGCCGAAAGCGTCGAGCACGTCGCGGTGGGCGCCGGGGTCGACCAAGGCGCGCTCGTCGTGCTGGCCGTGGATCTCGACCAGCGCACGCCCGACATCGCGCATCAGGGTCACGCTGGATGGCTGGTCATTGACGAACACGCGGGTGCGGCCGTCCGCCGTCTGCACGCGGCGCAGGATGATGTCGCCGTCATCCTCGATGGCGTTTTCGACAAGCAGCGCGCGCACCGGATGGTTGCGCGGCACATCGAACACGGCAATCACCTGGCCTTGCGCCGCGCCATGGCGCACCAAAGAGGCGTCGCCGCGCGCGCCAAGCGCCAGCGACAGGGCATCGAGCAGGATGGATTTGCCGGCGCCGGTTTCGCCGGTCAGCACGGAAAGGCCCGGCTGGAAGTCGATATCCAGCTTCTCGATCAGGACGATATCGCGGATCGACAGTCTGGAAAGCATCAGAACCCGGACCTCAGGCAATTCCAGGAAACGTGCGGAGCGTTTTTCCCACCGGAATTGCGTAGAACAAAAAGTTGGGACGGCTCAGCGCTTCAAATCACACTGAACCGCCGTGGAGCGGCACGCGACCAATCGGAGTCGCAGCGCCGCACTATCTTTTTGTTTCAGCATCGGATCAATCCGAAAAGCGCGCCGCTGCGACGCGCTTTACGGATCAGGCGCCGGTGATCAGCTTCCCGGCCTTGGATATCCACGATCCGGCATTTTCGCGCGGCGCAAGCCCGTTGCTCTGCAGGAGCTTGTAGGAATCCTTGTACCATGAGCTGTCAGGATAGTTCGTGCCAAGCACCGCGGCGGCCGTCTGGGCCTCCGAGGTCAGCCCCAACGCGTAGTAGCTTTCGGTCAGGCGGGCCAACGCTTCCTCGACATGGCGTGTATTGGAATAGTTCTCCACCACGGTGCGGAAGCGCTTGACGGCGGCAATGTATTCGCGGCGCTCCAGATAGTAGCGGCCGATCTGCATTTCCTTGCCGGCGAGCTGATCGTTGGCGAAGCGGATCTTCTCCTTGGCGTCGTCGACATATTCCGATGTCGGCCAGCGCGTGACCAGATCCTGCATCGTCTGCAGGGTCTGGCGCGCTTCCTTCTGGTCCTGCGTCACATCCTTGATCTGGCGATAGTAGCTCAGGCCGATAATGTACTGTGCGTAAGGCGCGTCATCGGTGGACGGATACAGCGCCAGATAGCGCTTGGCCGACGAGATCGCGTCGTCGTAGCTGCCCTTTCGATAGTCGGCGAACGCGCCCATCACCATCGATTTACGGGCCCATTCCGAATAGGGATGCTGGCGGTCGACGGCGTCGAACTTCTTGCTCGCCTCGTCCAGGCGGCCGGCATTCAAATTGGCGAGACCCTGATTGTAGAGAACGTCGGCGGGCTCGGTCTGGTCGACATAGGTCGACAGGTCGATGTCTTTCTCCGACGACATGCAGGCCGACAGAAAGAGCGATGGAACAACCAGCGAAAGCGCCAGGATAACAGACCGCTGGCGCGCTTTCGATTGACCGGCTCGCTTGAAGAACATGATTGGATTGCGCCCTTTCGGCGTTATTTTAATGCCTCTTGCATGCTGTTGTCCCAAAACTGGTCCCCACTTTTGAGCGACATGCACTAATCGACGGCAGCAGCCATAAACCATAACCGCCTTGCCCGGCAACGCTATCTCCGGGCAATCGCGCATTTTTGTGGCGGCGCGGCGGCACTGGAACATCCCTGTGATTTCGCCGGACGATGATGCATTCCTGCAACACTAAGGCATCGCGCCACAAAGTGCGAAAACGTTGCGAGTTCAGATCATCCAGGGTGCGTAGAGCGGCGCATTGACGGCGCTCATCTCCGCCGCGCGGCCACGCTCGCGGCGCGTCGTCTCGACAATCTCGAAGGCCGTGCGGTCCGACAGCAGGCGCCGCAGCGCGGCGGCATTCATCCTGTGGCCGCCGCGATAGGAGCGGAAGCAGCCGATGAAGCGGGCTCCGGCCAGCGCCAGGTCGCCCATGGCGTCAAGCGTCTTGTGGCGTACGAATTCGTTGGGATAGCGCAGGCCGCCCATATTGATGACGCGGTTGTCGTCACCGATCACCAGCGAATTTTCCAGCGAGGATCCCAGCGCATAGCCGGCGGCCCACAGCCGCTCGACATCCTTCATGAAGCCGAAGGTGCGAGCCCGCGCAATGTCGCGGCGGAAAATATCGGCATTGAGGTCGGAGGCAAACAGTTGGCGACCGATGGCCGGGCTTTCGAAATCGATCTCGATCTCGAAACGGGTGCCGTCATAGGGCCTGAACTCCGCCCAGGAGGCACCGTTCTCGATACGGACCGGCTTGACGACCCTGATGTAGCGCCGCTTGACCGACAGCATCTCGATGCCTCCCTGATCGATGGCTTCCACGAAGGCCATGGCGCTGCCGTCGAGGATGGGAACCTCGGAACCGTCGATCTCGATAACGACATTGTCGATCCCAAGCCCGAACAGGGCAGCCATGATGTGCTCGACCGTGGCGATGTGCTCGCCCGCGGGATCGCCAAGCATGGTGCACAGATCGGTGGCGCCGACCTCGGCAACCAGGGCGCGGAACTCGCGGCCCTGCCCGTCTCCGTTGACAAGCTGGAACACGATGCCGGTGTCGGCATCCGCGGGCAGGAAACTGATGGAAACTTCTTTGCCGCTGTGAACGCCGGTGCCGGTAAGCGACGCGCGCGTCTTCACTGTCGTCTGATAGTCGTGCAAGACAATCCCCATAAGCCCGAAATGCCTAGGTCCGCTTCTCCAGCCCGAGGGCGCGGCTCTTGTGAAAATCGGCAGGCAGGGTCACTTCCCCCGAAATCCCGGCACACCGACTATGGTAGGCAGCGAAGATAATGTTCCGGCAGGGAGACTCCAAATCACGGTTTCTTACCCTTTGTAACCGCAAGTCGGAGCGAGCTCGATATTGTAACCTTTTGATTTTGCAGCATTTAAAACGTTAACAGGCAAGCAATTCCTTGCTTGCCTGTTAACAATTATTACAGTCCGTTAACCGCTCAGTTGGCCTGGCGGCGCAGGAACGCCGGAATCTCCAGCTGATCGTCGTCCTGAGTCGCCCTGGTCTGCGGCGTCAGGCGGCCCTGGTCATCCAGCTGGCCACGGCGCGGCGCGTAGAGCTGGGCGTCCTGGCTGGCGAGACGGCGCACTTCGGGGGCAGCCTGGCGCAGCTTCGGCTCGCGCGGTTGCGCCGGCTGCAGCCTTGCGGGCTCCTCCTCGCGGCGGGTCAGGCCGTTGGTCAGGCGCTTCAACAGGCCCATCGGTCCGCTGTTGTTCTCGTGGTCCACTGGGCGACTCTTGGCGTCGACCTCGGCCTTGACGACCGGCGGAAAGTCCTCGACGCGCGGCATGCGCTGCGGTGCCATCGCCACCGGCTGCTGGACCTCACGCAGCATTTCACGCGGCTGCGGGGCCGGCTGCATCTGCTGGACGACCGGCTGCGGCATTGGCTGCTGTGGCGGCGCCTGGAAGATCTTGCTCTGCGGACGGAAATCATCCGCATGAGCGACAGGAGCCGGACGAGCCTGCGCCATGGCGGCGGCGTTTGCCTCGGCGAGCTGGATGGCCTCGGCGACCGGATCCGCGGCACGCGGCTCATAGACAGGCTGCTGGACCGGTGCCGGGCGGCTTTCCACCGCGGCCACGGCCGGACGGGCGACCGGCTTCTGCGGTGCCGTACGGATCGAGATCGGAGCAGCGGCGATTTCAGCCGCCGACTTGTCGATGCCGGTGGCAACCACCGAGACACGGATGACGCCTTCGAGTTCCTCGTCGAAGGTGGCGCCCAGGATGATGTTGGCGTCCTGGTCGACTTCCTCACGGATACGGGTCGCCGCTTCGTCGACTTCGAACAGGGTCAGGTCGCGGCCGCCGGTGATCGAGATCAGCAGGCCCTTGGCGCCCTTCATCGAGGTCTCGTCGAGCAGCGGGTTGGCGATCGCAGCCTCGGCGGCGGCCATTGCACGGCCCTCGCCCGAAGCCTCGCCGGTGCCCATCATCGCCTTGCCCATCTCGCGCATCACCGAACGCACGTCGGCGAAGTCGAGGTTGATCAGGCCTTCCTTGACCATCAGGTCGGTGATGCAGGCGACACCGGAATAGAGCACCTGGTCGGCCATGGCGAAGGCGTCGGCGAAGGTGGTCTTGTCATTGGCCAGCCGGAACAGGTTCTGGTTGGGGATGACGATCAGGGTATCGACGCATTTCTGCAGTTCCTCAATGCCCATGTCGGCCGTCTTCATGCGGCGCTGGCCTTCGAAGTGGAACGGCTTGGTGACGACGCCGACGGTGAGGATGCCCTTTTCGCGCGCGGCGCGGGCAACGACCGGAGCAGCACCGGTGCCGGTGCCGCCGCCCATGCCGGCGGTGACGAAGCACATATGGGTGTTGGACAGGTGGTCGATGATCTCGTCGATGCACTCTTCCGCCGCCGCACGGCCGACTTCCGGCTGCGATCCGGCACCGAGCCCCTCGGTGACATGCGCGCCGAGCTGGATCAGCCGGTCGGCCTTCGACATGGTCAGCGCCTGCGCGTCGGTGTTGGCCACGACGAACTCGACACCGCGCAGACCGGCGGTGATCATGTTGTTCACGGCGTTGCCGCCGCCGCCGCCGACACCGAACACGGTGATGCGCGGCTTAAGCTCGGTGATGTCCGGCTTCTGCAGATTGATGGTCATTGTCTCCGTCCTTTGCCTTTCACGCCGCTTCGCCGCCGCGGCCGCCTATGGGGCTGTCCCCGTCAATTAGAAACTGTCTCTCAACCACTGACTCATGCGATGCAGTTTTCCACCCGTTCCGGTCATCCTGAGACCGGAAATGCCTTTCGCCGGATGGCTCTCGAAACTCGCCATCTGCGGATAGATCAGAAGCCCGACGGCGGCCGAGAAGGCCGGCCCCTTCGCCGCTTCGGGCAGGCCGGCCACGCCGAGCGGGCGGCCGATGCGTACATTGCGTCCCAGGATGCGGCGCGCCGCTTCCGGCAGGCCGGCCAGTTGGCTGGCGCCGCCGGTGAGCACGACGCGCTTGCCGACCGCATTGCCGTAGCCGGACTTGTTCAGCCGGTCGCGCAACAATTCGAGCGTTTCGTCGATGCGGGCGCGCACGATGCGCGTCATCACCGAACGCGGTATCTGCAGCGGCACGTCGCCATCATCGCCGATCGGCTGAATCGAGACCAGGTCGCGGTCGTCGGCACTGCCCGGCAGCGCCGAACCATGCATCACCTTCAGCCGTTCGGCGGCATCGAGCGAGGTCGAGAGCCCCTTGGCCATATCCAGCGTGACGTGGTTGCCGCCAATAGCGATGGCGTCGCCATGGACGAACTTGCCTTCCGAAAACACCGAGATGGTCGTCGTGCCGCCGCCCATGTCGATGCAGGCCGCACCCAGTTCCAGCTCGTCGTCGACCAGAGCCGCCAAGCCGCTGGCATAGGGCGTCGCCACCATGCGCTCGACCGACAGATGCGAACGGTTGATGGAAAGCTCCAGATTGCGCATCGGCGCCGCATCGCCCGTCAGCACATGCATATCGACGCCAAGCGCATCGCCGACCATGCCGCGCGGATCGCGCACGCCGCGTTCTGCATCGAGCGAGAAGCCGACGGGCAGCGAATGGATTACCTCGCGCTCGGCCTTGAGCGCCTGCTTGGCGCCGGCGCCGAGCACGCGCTTGATGTCGGCTTCATCCGCCTCGTGGCCGCCAAGATTGATGGTCGCAGAGAAGCTTTCGCTCTTCAGCCGGCCGGCGGTCATGTTGACGATCAGCGAATCGACCGTCAGCCCCGCCATGCGCTCGGCGGCATCGACGGACAGACGGATAGCATGTTCGGCCCGATCAAGATCGACGACCACGCCCGACTTCACGCCTTGCGACTTCTGATGGCCGATGCCGATCACCTGGATCCGATGCGAGCGGCCGCGCAAAAGCTTGCCGTCATCGTTCGGCTTGAGCTTGGCCACCATGCAGCAGACCTTGTTCGAGCCGACATCCAGCACCGTGAGGGTGCCGGACCGGCGCGACGAGGCATCGCCTGAACCGCCAAGCCAGCTCATATCTTCGTCTCCGACTTGCGCTTGAGGGTCTTCGGCTTCTCGTTGAGCGCGGCCTCGCGCTGCGTCGCCGCCTCTGGCGTCAATTCCACGACCAGCCGGTCTGTCAGACGCATGTCGACAGCGGCGATGTCGCGCGACAGCAAACCCTTGTCCTTGTCCATCTTGACCAGCTCGGCGAGCGCCTGGTCCTCTTCGTCCTCGGGCAGCTTGACGGTGATGCCGTTGTCCAGCTTCAGGTCCCATCGCCGATCGCCAACGCGGATATAGCCCTTGATCCGGCTCGCCAGGTCGGGATATTTTTCGACCTTGGCTAGGAAATCGGGCGCCTTGGCCGGCGCGCCGTCGCCGATCAGCAGCGGCAACATCACCTGCTTGCCGCCCGAGAACGGCGCGATGACGGCGCCATCCTTCTCGATAACCGAGAGATCATTGCCTTGCTGCCAGAGCGCGAAGGCCTCGCGCTCCTCGACGCGCACTTCCAGCGTGTGCGGATAGACCTTGCGCACCGCCGCCACCTCGATCCATGGCAGGCCGGAGATGCGCTCGCGTGCGGCCTCCGCGTCGAAGCCGATCAGCGAGGTCCAGCCGTCGAGCTCGAGCCTGTCGAGAATGTCGATCTCCGAGGTCTGGCGGTTGCCGACCACCTTGACCTGATCGACGGCAAAGCCGGTGCGGGCGGTGATGCTCTGGATGATGCCGTCGGCATGGCCGCCGAGATAGGCGCCATAGGCGCCGCTCGAAGCGAGCAGCACCGCCGACATCATCGCGGCGGAGAAGCGCGGCGCTTCGAATTCACCATCGCCCAGGCGCGCCAGGATGCGCACCGGGCGGCGAAGCACGCGCGGCAGCACGAAATGGTCAAACGACAATGACAGGCCGAACAGCGACGGTCCAGCCGCGCCCTTCCCCTTGCCTTGTCCCCATTTCAACGCAGACACGAAGCGTCCTCCACCATCCAACTCAACAACTCACCAAACGAATGCCCGGCATGGGCAGCGATTTCAGGCACCAAAGACGTCGGCGTCATGCCCGGCTGAGTGTTGACCTCGAGCCATACAACCTCGCCATTTTCGGAGTGACGATCGTCATAACGGAAGTCCGACCGGGAAACGCCCCGACAGCCGACAGCTTGGTGAGCCTTGAGCGCCAGTGTCTGTATTTTTTGGTAAATATTCGGTGAAACTTTTGCGGGGCATTCGTGTTTTGATCCGCCCGCGACATATTTTGAATCGTAATCGTAGAAGGAATGGCCGGTCGGAATTATCTCACACACGCCGAGCGCCACATCGCCCATGACGGCGCAGGTCAGCTCGCGCCCGTGGATGTAGCGCTCGACCATGACGGTATCCCCATATTTCCACTCGGACGAGCCAACCACCTGCGGCGGGTGCGACTGCCCCTCCGACACGATGACGACACCGAAGCTCGACCCCTCATTGACCGGCTTGATCACATAGGGCGGCTTCATCGGGTGCTTGTTCTGGATGGCGAAGCGATTGGTGACCTTCGATTCGGCGACGGGAACGCCGACCGATTTGACGATCTTCTTCGCCTGCTCCTTGTTCATGGCGAGCGCCGAGGCGAGCACGCCGGAATGGGTGTAGGGAATACCGAGATATTCGAGAATGCCCTGAATGGTGCCGTCCTCGCCAAAAGGACCGTGCAGTGCATTGAAGGCAACGTCAGGCTTGAGCTCGGAGAGCACGGAGCCGACGTCGCGCCCGACATCGACGCGGGTGACCTGATAGCCCTCCTTCTCCAGCGCATCGGCACAGGCCTTTCCGGAAGACAAGGACACGGGCCGCTCGGACGAAAAACCTCCCAGCAGGACGGCCACATGCTTGCTTTTCATTCCCCGTCATCCCCTCTCACGGCGGACCAAAAACCAAGATTTCCGCAACATTGAGTCCGAGTCTCCCGGCAGGTTGCCCCCCAGACGGAAAACGCGGGTAACGCGTCGAACGACTCAAATCAGGAAACGCTTTTGAGCAGAGAATCAGAGAGTTGATTCACTGGCAAGTGCTTATGATTCCGAGAGATTCACTTTGTGAGAAAATGGCTGCGAAAACCGTGTCGCTGAGTCTTTGCGGCAACGGTTTCGCGCATTTTGGGAACACGTTGAAGTTCATGCATCACATGAACTTCATGAACAGCGAAGGTACGCTCATATTCAGGTCAGGCCGTGTCGAAAACGATGGCCTTCGAGAACCGGAGCGGAGCGGACATTCGGGTCCGTGAGCACCGGAAGCGGAGAAGGCCGTCGTTTGCAGGCCGGCATCACCTGAATATCAGCGTACCTAGAGGAGCTGCCCCAGAAACTCCTGAACGGCATGCCCGGGCCGGAAATTGCCGATGCGCTTGATCTCCCATTGCAGCCGGATTCCCGAATGCTCCAGCACGCGTGCGCGCACCGTTTCGCCGAGATATTCGAGGTCGTAACCGGTCGCGGTGCCGGTGTTGATCATGAAATTGCAGTGCATTGGCGACATCTGCGCGCCACCGATCATCAGGCCGCGGCAGCCTGCCTTGTCGATCTCCTTCCAGGCCGACGTCCCTTCCGGATTCTTGAAGGTCGAGCCACCGGTCTTCTCGCGGATCGGCTGCACGGTCTCGCGGTGATTCTGCACCGCGTCCATCGCCGCCTTGATCGTGGCCTTGTCCTCGGCAAAGCCTTCAAACACGGCCGAGGTGAAGATCAGCCCGGAAGGTGCCGCCGAATGGCGATAGGCATAGCCCATCTCGGCATTGCTCAGTGTCTGGACATTGCCCTTGCGGTCGAGCGCACGCACCTCGACGACGCGCTCGCGCGTCTCGACGCCATTGGCGCCGGCATTCATCCTCAGCGCGCCACCGACGGCGCCTGGAATACCATGATAGAAATGGAAGCCGCCGATGCCGGCTTCCAGCGCCAGGGCCGCCACGCGTTTGTCGGGCGTCGCAGCCCCCGCCTTGATCCGGATCGGCGAAACGAGCTCGGCCTCGCCAAAGCCCTTGGCCGAAAGCCGGATGACAAAGCCTGGAATGCCGCCGTCACGGACCAGAAGGTTCGAACCGACGCCAACGACGGTGAGAGGTATTTCTTCGGGAACCGCTCGCAGAAACGCGGCAAGGTCTTCCTCGTCGGCCGGCTGGAACAGCACCTCGGCCAGGCCACCGGCACGGAACCAGGTGATCTTGTCCATCTCGGCATTTGGCGTCAGGCGGCCGCGCAGGCCGGCAAGCCGGTCGCCGAGTCTGTCGATCAGGGCCTGGCCATGCATCATGAGGCGGCAAGCTCCTTTGGCAGAGCATAGGCCCATTGGGTGATGTTGCCGGCGCCAAGAAAGACGACGAAATCACCGGGCTTGGCGAGATCACGAATGATCGGCGCGATCGCTGCCGGCCCCTCGATGTAGCGCGCGTCGCGATGGCCGCCGGCGCGGATGCGCGACACCAGCTCGTCCGAGGTGACGCCGTCGATCGGGTCTTCGCCGGCAGCGTAGACCGGTGCCACCATCACCGTGTCGGCATCGTTGAAGCAGGCCGAGAACTCGTTGAACAGATCATGCAGCCGGGTGAAGCGATGCGGCTGGGCAATGGCGATGACGCGGCCCTTGGTGGCGCTGCGCGCTGCCTTCAGCACCGCCGAGATCTCGACCGGATGGTGGCCGTAGTCGTCGAACACATCGACGCCGTTCCACGAGCCGGTGTGGGTGAAGCGGCGCTTGACGCCAGCGAAGGACGACAGGCCCTTCTTGATCGCCTCAGCGGAGAGGCCAAGCTCATGCGCGACGGCGATTGCCGCGGTGGCGTTGGAGACATTGTGACGGCCGGGCATCGGCAGGCGCAGGCCTGAAATCGTGCTCTGGCTGCCGGTCTTGCGGTCGCGGATCACCACGTCGAACTCGGAGGTGGCACCCGCCATGCGGTGGTTGGTGAAGCGCACATCGGCCTGCGCATTCTCGCCATAGGTGATGACGCGGCGGTCCTCGATGCGGCCGACCAGCGCCTGCACTTCCGGATGGTCGGTGCACATCACGCCGAAGCCGTAGAACGGCACGTTCTCGACGAACTGGCGGAACGCCTCGCGCACCTTGTCGAAGCTGCCATAATGGTCGAGATGTTCGGGATCGATGTTGGTGACGACGGCGATTTCCGCCGGCAGCTTGAGGAAGGTGCCGTCGCTCTCGTCAGCCTCGACCACCATCCATTCACCGTCGCCCATGCGCGCATTGGTGCCATAGGCGTTGATGATGCCGCCATTGATGACGGTCGGATCGAGCCCGCCGGCTTCAAGCAAGGTCGCAACCATCGAGGTCGTCGTCGTCTTGCCGTGCGTGCCGCCGATCGCCACCGCCTGGCGGAAGCGCATCAACTCGGCCAGCATCTCGGCGCGGCGCACGATCGGAAGCAGCTTTTCGCGCGCGGCCTTCAGCTCCGGATTGGATTTCTTGATCGCCGTCGAAACGACCACCACCTCGGCATCGCCGAGATTCTCGGCCTTGTGGCCGACGAAGCATTCGATGCCCTTGTCGCGCAAACGCTGCACATTGGCGCTGTCGGCCTGGTCGGACCCTTGCACCTTGTAGCCAAGATTGTGCAGCACTTCGGCAATGCCGCTCATGCCGATGCCGCCAATGCCGATGAAATGCACAAGGCCGATGGTCTGCGGCATCTTCATGGGTGCGTCCCCTTCCTGAAATCCGAAACGGTTTTTTGGGACGCAATAGCCTCTGTGAGATCGGCGAGCAACCGTGCCGCGTCCGGCCTGCCGGCCGATTTCGCGCCCGCGGCCATCGCCGACAGCCGCTCAGGCATGTCCATCAGCCCGCCAATGAGGGCTGCGATGCGTTCCGGCGACAGCGTCGATTGCGGGTGCACCTCGCCGCCGCCAGCAGCGGCAAGGGCGGCCGCATTCGCCGCCTGGTCGTGGTCAAGCGCATAGGGGTAGGGCACCAGCAGCGCCGGCCGGCCGATGACGGCGATCTCCGACACGGTCGAGGCGCCGGAACGCGAGATCACCAGATGCGCCGCGGCCATGCGGGCCGCCATGTCGGTGAAGAAGGGCGAGACCTCGACGGCGACGCCAAGCGCGGCATAGGCCGCCTTCACCCGCGCCACGTCGTCGGCGCGGGCCTGCTGGGTGATCAGCAAGCGCTTGCGCTGCGCGTCGGAAAGCAGCCCGATGGCCGCCGGCATGGCATCGGAGAAGAACTGGGCGCCCTGGCTGCCGCCGAACACCAGCAGGCGGAAAGGCTCCTCCCCGGTCGACGCCGCGTAAGGCGTCTTGGCCGCTTCCAGCACAGCCGGCCGGACCGGATTGCCTGTCGTCACCGTCTTTTCACCGGTGGCACTCGTATCCTGCGGCAGGAAGCCGCCGGCGATGGCATCGACGCGGCCGGCCAGTGCCCGGTTGGCGCGCCCCATCACCGCGTTCTGCTCATGGATCAGCGTCGGCACCTTGCGCCGCGTCGCCGCGTAGAGCGGCGGCAAGGTCGGATAGCCGCCAAAGCCGACCACCGCATCCGGCTTGATCCTGCCGATGATGGCGGAGGCCTGGCGCACGCCGCGCCAGATTTTCCAGAAGGCGCCAAGCACGGCGATGGGATTTTTCGAGCCCATCGTCGCCGACTGGATCGGATGGATGGCGGCAGCCGGAAAATGGCCGGCGAACCGCTCGGCGCGGTCGTCGGTTGCCAGATGCACCGTCCAGCCGCGCCCGTTCAGCTCATGCGCCAGCGCTTCGGCCGGAAACAGATGTCCACCGGTTCCGCCTGCCGCGAGAAGGATCACGCCCCTCGCCATGTCACTCCGCCGGCAAAGCGCGCTGCGGCAGCGCGAAACCCATCTGCTTGCGCTTTTCCGGCCGCTTGCGCGTCAGCGCCAGCACCATGCCCATCGAGATGGCGATGGCGATCTGCGAGGAGCCGCCATAGGAGATGAAGGGCAGCGTCATGCCCTTGGCCGGCACCAGTTGCAGATTGACGCACATGTTGATGACGGCCTGCAGGCCGAAGACCGTGACGAGGCCGCCAACCGCATAGCGGGTGAAATCGTCATGTTCCTTCAGCGCCGTGTTGAGGCCGCGCAACACGATGAAGGCGAAGATCGACATGATGAAGAAGCACATGATCAGCCCGAATTCCTCGCCCGCGACCGAGAAGACGAAGTCGGCATGGCTGTCGGGGATGACCCGCTTGACCGTGCCCTCGCCCGGGCCCACGCCGAACCAGCCGCCATTGATCAGCGCGTCGCGTCCCATATCGACCTGGAACGTGTCGCCCTCGCCGGTGAGGAACTTGTCGATGCGCAGTGCCACGTGCGGAAACACCGTGTAGGCGGCGAAGACGCCGCCGACGCCGGCGGCACCCAAAACGATGATCCACAGCCAGGGCAGCCCCGCCATGAAGAACATGATGCCCCAGGTGCCGGTCGTCAGCATGGTCTGGCCGAGGTCCGGCTGCGCCACCAGCAGCGACACGACCAGCACCAGGAGCAGCATGGCGAACAGATTGCCGGGAATATCGGGTTGGCGTTTGTGTTCGGCAAACAGCCAGGCGCACATGATGACGAAGGCCGGCTTCAGGAATTCCGAGGGCTGGATCGACAGGCCGGCAAGCGAGACCCACCGCCGCGCGCCCTTCACCTCGACGCCGACATAGAGCACCGCCACCATCAGCACCAGCATCAGGCACAGCATGATCAGCGACATGCGCCGGATCTCCCTGGAATCGAGGAAGGAGACGGCCAGCATCACCCCGAGCGCCGGCACGGTGAAGATGATCTGCCTGGTGGCGAAGTGGAAACTGTCGAGGCCGATGCGTTCGGCCACTGCCGGGCTGGCGGCGAAGGACAAGACGATGCCGAGCCCCATCAGCGACAGGAACGCCGCCAGGAACCAGCGATCGATCGTCCACCACCAGGTTGCGACAGGACTTTTATCGAGACGGCTCTGCATTATCGTGCCCCTCCGATGGGTTTGACGCCATCTATAGCGCTCGCAGCTTGCCTGAAGGCTTCGCCGCGAACTTCGAAATTCTTGAACTGGTCGAAACTGGCGCAGGCCGGCGACAACAGCACCACCACCTCGCCGCTGTCGTCCTTGGCCGCATCATGCGCGGCATGCTCGACCGCCGCCGCCAGCGTGCCCGATATCTCGTAAGGCACCGCCTCGCCCAGCGTCGCCGAAAAGGCGGGCGCCGCCTCGCCGATCAGATAGGCCTTGGCGATGCGCGGGAAGAAGCCGCGCAACGGCTCGATGCCGCCTTCCTTGGGCAGGCCGCCGGCAATCCAGTAGATACGCGGAAAGCTCGACAAAGCGGGTGCCGCCGCATCGGCGTTGGTCGCCTTGGAATCGTTGACGAACAGCACATGGTCCTTGCGGCCGACCTGCTCCATGCGGTGGGCGAGGCCCGGAAAACTCTCGAGCCCGGACTGGATTTCACCGAGGTCGAGCCCGACCTTCAGGCACGCGGCGACCGCGGCAAGCGCGTTCTGCGCATTGTGCTGGCCGCGCAGCGAGCCGATGCCCTCGAGGAAGGCGACCTTGCTGTAGCGGCCATGCACGGCCTCCATCAGATTGGTGCCGTCGGCGAAATAGCCGTCGGTCAGCGGCAACCGCTTGGAAATGCGGATGACATGCCGCCCTGCCCGCTCCAGCCGCTCGGCGATCTGCGCGCACCAGGAATCGTCGATGCCGATGATTGCCGTCTCGCTGCCCGCCACCAGCCGCTCCTTGATCGAAGCGTAGTGCTGCATGGTGCCGTGGCGGTCGAGATGGTCCGGCGTCAGGTTGAGCAGGATGCCGGCCGTCGGGTTGATCGAGGGCGCGAGGTCGATCTGGTAGGACGAGCACTCGACGACATAATGGCGATCGGGCTTCGGCGGATCGAGCGTCATCACCGCGCGGCCGATATTGCCGCCCATCTGGGTGTCGCGGCCGGCCGATTTGAGGATATGCGCCGTCAGCGCCGTGGTCGTCGACTTGCCATTGGTGCCGGTTATCCCGATGAAGGGAGCCGTCGGCGCGCTCAGCGTCCGTTCGCGGCAGAACAGCTCGATGTCGCCGATGATCTCGACGCCAGCGCCCTTCGCCAGTTCCACAGTCCAGTGTGGCTTGGGATGCGTCAGCGGCACGCCGGGCGACAGCACGAAGGCCGAGAATTTAGCCCAGTCGGCGCCGCGCAGATCGGCGGTCGCGATGCCGGTGGCGGCAGCCTTGGCGACACTGTCGGGATTGTCGTCCCAGGCCAGCACGTCCGCCCCACCCTCGATCAATGCCCGCGCGGTCGCGATCCCCGAGCCACCGAGCCCGAAGAGCGAAACGTGCTTGCCTGCGAAGGATGCAGCGGGGATCAAGGGAGTCTCCCTATCTGAGCTTCAAGGTGGACAGGCCGACCAGCGCCAGGATGACGGCGATGATCCAGAAACGGATCACCACCTGGCTCTCGGTCCAGCCGAGCTTTTCGAAATGATGGTGGATCGGCGCCATCAGGAACACGCGCTTGCCGGTCATCTTGAAGTAGCCGACCTGGATGATGACCGACAGGATTTCGACCACGAACAGGCCACCGACGATGACCAGCACGATCTCGTGCTTGGTGGCGACCGCCACCGTGCCGATCAGGCCGCCCATCGCGAGCGAACCGGTGTCGCCCATGAAGATCGCCGCCGGCGGCGCATTGAACCACAGGAAGCCGAGCCCGGCGCCGATGACGGCGCCCAGCACGACCGCCAGCTCACCGGTGCCGGGAACGAAATGGATCTGCAGATATTCGGCGAACACCGCATTGCCCGAGAGATAGGCGATGACGCCGAAGGACGCCGCAGCGATCATGATCGGCACGATCGCCAGACCGTCGAGGCCGTCGGTCAGGTTCACCGCATTGCCGGCGCCGACGATGACGAAGCAGGAGAACGGGATGAAGAACCAGCCGAGGTTGACGATGAATTCCTTGGCGAAGGGGAATGTCAGCGACGAGGAGAACGGCGCCTGGCCATTATGCATGATCACCCAGGCGGCGATGCCGGCGATGATGAATTCGAGCCCCAGCCGCGCCTTGCCGGAGAAGCCGAGGTGCGACTGTTTCGTCACCTTCAGATAGTCGTCGTAGAAGCCGATCGAGCCGAAGCCCAGCGTCACCAGCAGCACCACCCAGACATAGATGCTCGACAGGTTCGCCCATAGAAGCGACGAGCCGATGATGCCGGACAGGATCATCAGCCCACCCATCGTCGGCGTGCCGGCCTTCTTGAAATGCGTCTGCGGTCCGTCGGCGCGGATCGGCTGGCCCTTGCCTTGCCTGAGCCGCAGCGAATTGATGATGGTCGGCCCGAAGATGAAGACGATCAGCGCCGAAGTGATCAGCGCTCCGCCGGTGCGGAACGTGATGTAGCGGAAAACATTGAAGACCGAGATCTTGTCCGCGAAATCGACCAGCAGTGTAAACATGCGCTTTCGTCCCCCGACTTAGGTCAGTTTGCTGGTTGTCGTTTCAGCCGGGTATTTGCCCAGCAGCGCATCGACCAGTTTTGCAAAACCGATGCCCTTCGACGATTTGATCATCACCACGTCGCCCGGCCTCAGCGCGGCAAGCAGCACCGGCTTCAATTCCTCGACGCCGGCGCGGTATTCCGTCTTGATGTCTTCAGGCAGCGCTTCCGCCAGCGCCCGCATTTCCGGACCGCCGAGGAAAACCGTCTGCGTGCCGGTGCCGACGATGAGATCGGCCAGCGCGGCATGCAGCTTGGCCGAGTGATCGCCGAGTTCGAGCATGTCGCCAAGCACGGCGATGCGGCGCCCCTCACCCTTCACCGGCGTCGCGTTGAGCAGCGCCATGGCCGCCGCCATCGAGGCCGGATTGGCGTTGTAGCTCTCGTCGATCAGCGTGATCGGGCCGCCCGGATGGCTTGAACCACCGGGATGCCGCAGCACATGGCGCTTGCCACGACCGCGCTCGGCCGAGAGATCGTTCAGCGAGATTGCCACCTTGTCGAGATCGGCGCCAACCAACTGCGCCGCGCCCAGCACCGCCAGCACGTTCTGCACCATGTGGCGGCCGGGCGCGCCGATACGGGCGATCATGTCATGGCCGCCGATCCGGGCGGCAATGTCGGAATGGTCGGCATGCAATTCGCATTTGGTCAGCTTGAAGGTCGAGCGCGCATTCTCGCCGAAGCCGTAGACATGCTCGACACCGGCGGCATGCGCCAGCTTGTCGAGAAGCTTGAAACGCGCATCGTCGCGATTGAGGACGGCGGCACCTTCGGGTTCCAGCCCTTCGAAAATCTCGGCCTTGGCCTTGGCGATCTCGTCGAGATTGCGGAAGAAGCCGAGATGCGCGGCCGCGATGATGGTGACGATGGCGACATGCGGCCGCACCATCTTCACCAGCGGCCGGATCTCGTCGGGATGGTTCATGCCGATCTCGAAGACGGCATAGTCGCAATCATCGGGCATGCGCGCCAGCGTCAGCGGCACGCCCCAATGGTTGTTGAAGGACTGCGCCGAGGCATGCACCTTGCCGACGGCCGACAGCACGTGGCGCAACGCTTCCTTGGTGGTGGTCTTGCCGGCCGAACCCGTCACCGCGATGATCTTGGCCTGGGAGCGGGCGCGTGCCGCGACACCGAGCTTTTCAAGCGCGGCCAGCACATCCTCGACGACGATGATCGGGGCCGTCAGCCGGCCGAGCGACGGCAGCTTGCCTTCCGCCACCACCAGCACGCCGGCACCGGCCTTGATAGCAGCGGTGACGAAGTCATGACCGTCCATCACCTCGCCCTTGATGGCGAAGAAGGCATCACCCGGCTGCAGGCTGCGGCTGTCGATCGAAATGCCCGATATGCCCTCGGGCATCGGGCCGAGCGGCCTGCCATCCATGGCGGCAACCAGTGCCTCGGAGGTCCACAGCAAACTCATGCGGCACGCTCCCGAAGCGCCGCGCGGACTTCCTCATGGTCGGAGAAATGCAGGGTTTCGGAGCCGATCGTCTGGCCTTCCTCATGGCCTTTGCCGGCGACGATCAGCGTGTCGCCGGCATGAAGCATGGCGACAGCCTCATGGATCGCCTTGCGCCGGTCGCCGATCTCGATGGCGCCAGGTGCGGCGGCCAGAATGGCGGCGCGGATGGTTTCCGGCACTTCGGAGCGCGGATTGTCGTCGGTGACGATAACGACATCGGCAAGCCGGGTCGCGATCTCGCCCATGATCGGCCTTTTGCCCCGGTCGCGGTCGCCGCCGCAGCCGAACACGACCATCACGCGGCCGGTGGTGAACGGCCGCACCGAGGCCAGAACATTCTCCAGCGCATCGGGCTTGTGGGCATAGTCGACATAGACCGGCGCGCCGCTGGCGGTGGTGCCGACGAGGTCGAGCCGGCCCGGCGCGCCCTTCAATTTCTCCAATGCGGCCAATGCCTTGGCGACAGGTGTTCCCGTGGAAATGGCGAGGCCCGCCGAAACCAGCGCATTCGAAATCTGGAAATCGCCAGCCAGCGGCAGGTCGATTTCGTAAAGCACGCCCTCGGCCTCGACCTCGGCGCGCTGGCGGTGGCGCTCGTGCTCAACCCGCTTCAGCGTGAGGAAATCACCATGGCGGCCAACCGTCAGCACCTTGAGCCCGGCAGCCTGTGCCGCCTGGATCGTCGGCGCCGACCACGGATCGTCCGCGAAGATCACCGCGGGCGCGCCTTTCGGCAGCAGCGTGTCGAACAGGCGCAGTTTGGCGCGGTGATAATCCTCGACCGTCGGATGGTAATCCATATGGTCGCGGCCGAGATTGGTGAAACCGCCGGCGGCGAGTTTTACCCCGTCAAGCCGGCGCTGGTCGAGCCCATGGCTGGAAGCCTCCATCGAGGCATGGGTTACGCCGGCATCGGCCAATTCCCGCAGCAACTGGTGCAGCGCCACCGGATCGGGCGTCGTCAGCGAGCCGTATTCGTTGCGGCCGGGCGCCACCACGCCGGTGGTGCCGATCGAAGCCGCGGCGTACCCCGCCTGCTCCCAGATCTGCCTGGTGAAGGCGGCGACCGAGGTCTTGCCGCTGGTACCGGTCACCGCGACCATGGTCTGCGGCTGCTTGCCGAAATAACGGGAAGCGCTCAGCGCCAGTGCAAGGCGCGGATCATCGACCGCCAGCACTGGAACCGGCAGTCCGGCGACGGAACTGCCTTTGCCTGCCACGATCACCAGCGCGCCGCGCTTGGCCGCGTCGGCAGCATAGGCCGCACCGTCCGCCTTGGTGCCGGCGAGCGCAAAAAAGACGACGCCCGGTTTTACCTGGCGGGAATCGGACGAAATTCCGGTAACCTCCAGATCGGCGGAAGCTATTCCTTCGACTGGCAGGATACCGGCTAGATCTCTGAGCTTCATCGAGTTCCGTTCACCGCAATAAAATAGCGCGCAGTCGCCAGCGCGCCCTAAGAATCACTCATAGGAAACCAACGTTGCACCATTTTCATGGCTGAAATCTGGTTTCACGCCAAGCATGGCCGCTGAGCGCCTGATGATATTGCCTGCTATGACCCCAGCATTCGCGGCCGCGACGTCGGTCATCCCCGGCTTTTCCGGGTGCGGGGCGTCGGCAATCGTAAACACCAGATATTGCGGGTCGTCCATCGGGAAGGCGGCGACGAAAGTATTGAAATTCAAGTCCTTGGAGTAACGGCCGTTGATGACCTTCTCGGCCGTTCCGGTCTTGCCGCCAACGCGGTAGCCGGGGACTCTGGCGTTTCTGGCCGACCCCTTTTCGGCGTTGAGCGAATAGAGGTAGCGCATGCCCTCGACCGTCTTTTCGCTCACAACTCTCTTGGCGGTGGCCATCGCTTCTTCCTGTGTGCGCACCAGGAAGGTCGGATTCATCAAGAAGCCGCCATTCATCAGCGCCGCGCAACCGACGGCCGCCTGCAACGGGGTCGTCGACACGCCGTGGCCGAAGGCGATGGTGAACGAATTGACTTGTTTCCAGACCTTCGGCTCAGTCGGGCGGGCGACTTCCGGCAGTTCGGTCTGCATCCGTTCCAGGATGCCAAGGCGATGCAGGAATTCCCGATGCCCTTCGATGCCGACCAGCTCGGCCTCGCGGGCCGATCCGATGTTGGACGAATAAAGGAACACCTCCGGCAACGACAGCACACGGTTCTTGCCGTGGAAATCGTGAATGGCCTGGTGGCCGACCCGGATTGGATGCGAAGCGTCGAAACGGCTGTTCATCGTCGCCTTGCCGGAATCGAGCGCCATGGCCGATGTGAAGCTCTTGAAGGTCGAGCCCATCTCATAGAGACCCGCCGACATCCGGTTCAGCCGGTCCTTTTCCTGTGCATTGTAAGGGTTGTTCGGATCGAAATCCGGCACCGAGGCCATGGCCACCACTTCGCCGGTCTTGACGTTGAGCACGACGGCGCCGGCACCCAAGGCACGGTAGCGCTCGAGGCCGGCGGCAATCTCGTCGCGCACCACATGCTGGATGCGCAGATCGATCGAAAGCTTCACCGGCTTGAGATCCTTGGCCACCGCCAGGCCCGACGCCTGCAGGTCGCTCAGGCCCTGCTCGTCGATATATTTCTCCATGCCGGAGATGCCCTGATTGTCGATGTTGGTCAGGCCGACAATGTAGGACGAGGTTTCGCCGCTTGGATAGAAACGGCGCTTCTCGGTGCGAAAGCCGAAGCCGGGAATGCCGAGCTGCATGATATCGGCCTGCTGCTTGGGCGTCAGCTGCCGCTGCAGCCAGACGAAGCCGGCGCCGCTCTTGAGCTTGTGGTAGGTCTGCTCGTAGTCGATCTCGGGCAGCACGGTCGACAGTTTCTCGATCGCCTCGTCGGCATCGACGATGCGGCGCGGCTCGGCAAACAGCGACGCCGTCTTGATGTCGGTCGCCAGCACTTCGCCATTGCGGTCGACAATGTCGGGCCGCGAGGCGGTGATCCGGCTCTGCGGGCCGCCCGACAGGTCAGGTGTCTGGAAACCGAGATAGACCAATCGCCCTGAAATGGTCGAGAAAATGCCGAAGAACACCGCCATCGTCATCACGATGCGCGCCTTGCCCTTGCCGCCTGTCGCCTTGCGGGCGCCTTCGACGACGATCGATCTGTCTTCGCCCGTCCTGGCGCGGCGCCTCAGCAGTTTGCCGATCATTGGGCGATGCCTCCGGTCACGACGGGATCCTTGTCGCCGGTCGGCGCCTTGTCGGAACTGTCGGCCATGCTGTCCTGGCGCCCCTTCAGTATGTCCTGAATGTCCAGGGCCTTGGCCGGCAGGTCGCCCAAGCCGACGATCTGGCGGGCACTGACCGGCTCGAGCGCAAGCTGCGACTTGTAGAGTTCGGCGAGCTTCTGCAGCCGCGACGGCTGGGTGAGCAGGCTCCAGTCGGCCTTGAGCAGGTCGATCGTCTCCTCCTCATAGCGTATCTGGTTATGGATCTTCTGCACCGCCGCCAACTGGTCCTCGGCCTCGCGCTTGGTCTTGTAGGTCAGGGCCGCCGCCGAAACCATGACGGCGATCAGGACAATGTCGCTGGTACGGAACACGTGCTTACCTCTCCCCCGGCAAAGTGATGCCGGGAAGCTTTGGAAGACCGAAAATCGAAAAGTCGCCGGCGCGTGCCGGCGCGTCAGTGCGGATTGCCGCGCGCAGCCTGGCCGAGCGGGCGCGCGGATTAGCCGCGACCTCGGCATCGCCCGCCGTCACGCCGCCGCCAGCCTTGCGGAAGGTCGCGGTGCGCGCATGCGCCTCGGGCAGATGACGCGAACCGGTGGCGACATCGGCGCGGTCGGCGATGAAGCGCTTGACGATGCGGTCTTCCAGCGAATGGAACGTCACCACCACCAGGCGCCCCCCCGGCTTCAGCGCGCGTTCGGCCGCGAACAGCGCCTTGGCCAGTTCGCCAAGCTCGTCATTGACGTAGATGCGCAGCGCCTGGAAGACGCGGGTGGCCGGATGGATCTTGTCCTTCGGAGCGCGGCCGATATGCGTCTCGATGGCGTCGGCCAGTTCCAGCGTGCGCTCGAACGGCCGCTTTTCGCGGCGGGCCTCGATCATGCGGGCGATGCGGCCAGCGTGACGCTCTTCGCCGAGGAAGCCGAAGATACGGGCAAGATCGCCGGGCTTGAAGCTGTTGACGACGTCGGCGGCGCTCAGGCCAGCCTGCGCCATTCGCATGTCGAGCGGCCCGTCACTGCGAAACGAGAACCCGCGCTCGGCCTGGTCGAGTTGCATGGAGGAGACGCCAATGTCGAGCACGACGCCATCGGCGCTCTCGACATGCTCGTCCAGCGTCGAGAACGGCGCCTGGACCAGTTTCAGCCTGCCGCCCGATTGCGCCTCCAGATCGCGCCCAGCCGCGATGGCGTCGGGATCGCGGTCGATCGCCACAACGGAAGCCCCGGCCGCCAAAATGGCTTTTGTGTAGCCGCCGGCGCCGAAAGTGCCGTCGATGATGATGTCGCCCTCCGCCGGCGCCAGCGCCTCGAGCACTTCGCCAAGGAGGACCGGAATGTGGCGGACCGATCCGCCAACGGCGTTGGTATCATCGCCGTGGCCCACCATCATTCCGGTCGCTCCCCAGGCTTCGTCCCCTGCCGAAGCTGCAAAAGCCTGGCCCGCGCCTGCGCCCCATAGGCCGCAAGCCGTCCCGGCTCCCAGATCTGAAAGAAATTGCCGCGCCCGACAAAGGCCACCTCCGCCGAGATGCCGGTATGCTCGCGAATGAAATCGCTCATCGTGATGCGGCCGTCCTGGTCGAGTTTCAGAAACGTCCCATCGCCATGGCAGAAGAAAGACATGTCGTCCGCCGTCTGCAGGAAGGGATCTTCCTGCGCAATGCGCTGTTCGTAGCGGTCGAGCAGGTCGAGCCCGCCGACATCCATCGCCGGTAGGTCGAGACAACGCAGTGCATAGAGTTCCGAATAGCCGCGCTTCTGCACGACAGCGCGGAAATGCGCCGGAACGGACACCCGCCCCTTCGCATCGATCCTGCTCACCGTGTTCGACAGAAACCGGTCCATCACGCGTTACAGCCGCTTGCGCCGCCGCACCCCTCTTCATTGTCTTGCACGCGCCACTGCTGCGCGTTCCCTGCCCCGTATCAGCCTCGCCCACACGGGCAAAAACCGGCAAACGCGCAGCCGCCGCGGCTGCCCGATTGGCGTACGCTTTACCCTGACGCGGAACGAAGGCTTTGATGTCGAAATGGGATATCATGGGGCACTATGGGCGTCAACGGGAACGGGCTTCACAAACACGCGCATCGCGACCAATCCGAGCAGCCGTTACGGCACGTCTCGTCTTTATGATCCATTAAGCCTAACGAAGCGTTTAGAGCCCTCTGGCCCAAAAGAGGTGGCTTGCCGCAAATCACCTGCCCGCATAGCGTCGAGCGACGTCTTCCGCCCAGATAACAAGGATCGAGCTCATGTCCGAGACTGCAAAGTCACGCGCCGCCGAACTGTCCCATTTGCGCAGCCGCGATTTCGCCACCGGCGATCCGATCCCCTTGCCGCTGACCATGGCTTCGATCTTTCACACGCCCGGCGTCGAGACCGGCGTCGATCAGTATGGCCGCTACGACAACCCGACATGGCGCGCCGTGGAACATGTGCTCGGCCATCTGGAAGATGCGCAATGCGTGAGTTTTCCCTCTGGAATGGGCGCGATTTCATCGGTGTTTTTCGCGCTGCTGAAATCGGGCGATCGCGTGCTCCTGCCGGCGGACGGCTATCATGCCACGCGCGCGATGGCCGAACGCTTCCTGAAGCCGCTCGGCATAGTTTGCGACACCAGGCCGACGCCGACCTTCCTCGACGGCGGCTTCGAAGGCTATTCGCTGGTCTTCGTGGAAACCCCGTCCAATCCGCGGCTGGACATCTGCGACATCTCTGCGATTGCCAGGGCTGTCCACGAGCAGGGTGGGATCCTTGTCGTCGACAACACGACGATGACGCCGTTCGGCCAGCGTCCGCTCGACTTCGGCGCCGACATCGTCGTCTCCGCCGACACCAAGGCGGTCAACGGCCATTCGGACGTGCTGTTTGGCCATGTCGCCAGCCGCAACGCCGACATCATCACCAAGGTGACGGACTGGCGCGCAATGGCCGGCGGCATTCCCGGACCGTTCGAGGCCTGGCTGGTGCATCGCGGCCTCGAAACATTGGAGGTGCGTTTCGACCGCATGTGCTCATCGGCCGAAACGATCGCGCAACGGCTCAAGGACCATCGCGCGGTGCGTGGCCTGCGCTTTCCCGGCCTCAATGGCGACCCGTCGCACAACCTCGCCCGCGTCCAGATGGAACGCTTCGGCTTCCTCATCTCCTTCGAACTCGCCTCGGAGGACAAGGCCGAGGATTTCATCAACAATTGCCAGTTGATCGAGGCCGCGACCTCCTTCGGCGGCATCCACACCTCGGCCGAGCGCCGCTCGAAACGGGGCGATGCGGTTCCCGCAGGCTTTGTCCGCCTCTCGGTCGGCTGTGAACCGGTGGAAGAACTCTGGAAGGCCATCGAGACGTCGCTGGACAGGATCAACGGCTGAGGCGCTGGACGTGATGCCTTATTGGCAAACAGCCGAAAAGGCTTGCATCGGCAGGCGCGCCAGAGGGCGCAACCTGCTGATCTCAAAGGATTTCTCTTTCAGACGAAACTGCCAGCTGGCCTGTAAGCCGGGTTCTGTATGGCCCTCGCCCCTTGCGGGACGAGAACGTGGCGGCCATTCATCTTGGGCGCATGTTGCCATGCGCCTCACGCAACCTACCCGGACGGTGAGCCGGAAACAGCCCTCGAGGGTTGCCCCTCGCACCGCCCCTATTCGGTTTTGCTCCCGGTGGGGTTTACCGTGCCGCTCCTGTTGCCAGTCGCGCGGTGGGCTCTTACCCCACCCTTTCACCCTTACCCCGACAAAGTCGCGGCGGTTTGCTTTCTGTGGCACTTTCCCTGGGGTCGCCCCCGCCGGCCATTAACCGGCACCGTGTCTCCATGGAGCCCGGACTTTCCTCACTCGCGGCCTTTCGGCGTTTGCGAGTGCGGCCGCCCAGCCAGCTGGCAAGGCGTATAAAGGGGTTCAGCCGGGAAAACGCAAACGAAAAAGCCGGCTTGTCTGCCGGCTCTCGCAACTTGCTATCAGAGCGCGGCCATCTGAACCTTGACCTTGCTGCAATAGGCGGCCGAGATCGGGTTCATCCGCGTCGCGGCATGGCCGGCATTGTATTTCAGGATCGTGCCACAGGTCGTGCCGCCGCCAAGGTTCTGCGCCAAGGCGAGATACTTCATGCCGTATTTGATGTTGGTGTCGGGATCGAACAGGCCCTTGGCCGAGCCGTTATAGCCCATCATCCGCGCGGTTGCCGGCTTGATCTGCATCAGGCCGATCTCGCCGGCGCTGCCGACCATGTTCGGCCGATAGTTGCTCTCGATCGTGATGACGGCGTTGGCCAGCGACACCGGAACGCCGTAGCTTGCCGCATAGCGGGCAACGATCGCGGAATACTGGCCGCTGCTGGCCACCGCTGCCGTCGACGCCGCGACGTTCCTGAGACCGATCGATGCCGTTGTCGTCATGTCGACGGTCTTGCGGCCACGCCTCATCTGCCTTTTGGCGGAGGATTTCTTCGCCTTGGTCCAGTTGGCTTTTTCCACCTTGGCGGAAGCCTGCTTCGCCGTTGCCTTCAGGCTCCTGCTGCTTTTGGCTGAAGTGGCCTTGCCCTTGGTCACCGCGACGAGCCCCTGATCGGCCCGGGGGCTCCATGTCGCGGCATCAGCCGCGCTGAAGGCAAAAGTCACTACGCCGGCAGCAAGGGCTGCCGTCACAACGGTCAATTTCTGCATGTGATCCTGTTCTGTTTGGACCACGCGAAGATATTCGCGTGGCGCTGCTTGATTAATAGCGGAACATCCGGGGGCTAGAGGTCCGACAAACTGTACGGATTGCCCTTTGAGGCCCGAATTGGCGCCAATGAAGGCGGGGCAAGTCACTTTGAGTGACAGTTTGTAACCAGACAGGGGAAAAAGATTACTTGAACGGCGCCTTGCCCCGGGGTCAGCGGCTTATGGAAGCGAGCAATTTTTGCAACGTGCGCATCGTCGAGCCGTCGGCCAGCCCGTCGACCAGGCGCGGCCGGAAATGCCGTTGGAAGGCCTCGACGACAATCCGTGTCTGATGGTCGAAAACACCCGATATCTCGACACCATAGCCATAGAGCGCCAGCATCGACTGCAGCGCCTCGACATCGGCACCGTTGTCGCCGAGCTTCAGCGTGGTCCCGCGCCTGATGGGTGCGGCTGGCACGAGATGGCCGACACCGGCCTTGAACAGGGCGGTCCAAGGGAACTTCTCGCCCGGATCGATCTTGCGCCCGGGTGCCACGTCGGAATGCGCCAGCACCCGCATGGCGGGGATCGCATGCCGCCTGGCAATCCCCTTGCACAGGCCGATCACCGCATCGATCTGGCGCCGGGGGAAGCCGGGATAGCCCAGCGAATGTCCCGGATTGACGATCTCGATGCCGACCGAGCAGGAGTTGATGTCGGTGCGTCCGAACCAGGAACTCTTGCCGGCGTGCCAGGCGCGGTCGCTTTCCCGGACCATCTGCACGATGTGGCCATTCTCATGGACGAGATAGTGCGAGGAGACTTCGCTCGCCGGATCGCACAGCCAGGCTTCCGCTCCGGCACCTGTCGCCATGCCGGTATAGTGCAGCACGATCATGTCGGGCTTCGGCGTATCGCGCCTTGGCCCGAAATTCGGCGACACCCTGACCTCGGCACTCGGCTCGTCGGGCAGGAAACCGCTCATACGTGCCGCAGGCCCCGCTCGATCATCTCATAAGCGGCGTTGATCGCCGCGACCCTGGTCGTCGCGATCTTGATGAATTCCTGCGGCAGGCCGCGCGCGATCAGCCGATCGGGATGGTTGTCGGAAACCAGCTTGCGGTACCGCTTCCTGACCTCTTCGAACGGCTTGCCGCGCTCGATGCCGAGCACGACATAGGGGTCGCCAGCGCCGAGATTGACGTGGCGCGCGAGGATCGATTCGTAATGCGCCTCGTCGATGCGGAAGATCTCGGCGATACGGTGCAGGAAGATGCCTTCGCGCTCATGCACCAGTCCGTCGGCCTTGGCGATGTGGAACAGGCCGTCGAGTATGTCTTCCAGCATCACGCAGTTCGAATGCCCGGAGCCGCACAGTTGCGCCATGCGCTCGGCATAGGTTTCGAAACCAGCCACGTCACGTTGGGCGAGATCGAACAGCCGCGCAACGTTGCGCGTCTCCTTCGGCGGCACTTCGAATATTTCCTGGAAGGCGCGCACCTCATCCTGGGTGACGATGCCGTCTGCCTTGGCCATCTTGGCCGAGAGCGCGATCATCGCCACCGAAAAGGCAACGCGGCGGCGCAGGTCCGCATCGCCGGAGAACACTGTGCGCACGGCCTCGACAACGTCGGCAACGCCCGACGTCGCTGAAGATGATACCCGTGTGATAAACTCGCCGAGGCGGTCCCAAATCGACATGGCCCGCTTCATAGAGCCAACCGGTCCCCGCTATCAAGCCAATAACGGCCGCTGCCAGGCCCTTGAACCAGAGGCACCTTGTCGGTCCGCCCTCACGAGAAAAGGCCGGCGAGACGCCGACCCTTCCTCCCAAGACATGCTTAACAGCTTACAAGCTACTGCGCGGGCGCAGGAGCAGGCGTTGCCGGAGCCGGCTCGGCAGGCTTGGTCGAATTGTCGGCCGGGGCCGCGGGCTTCATCGGCTGCTCGGCAGCCGGCGGATTGGTACTCTGCGTAGTGGTGGTGTCAGTGCCCTTGCCGCTGTCGCTGCAGGCTGCGACGCCCAGCAGGGCAAGAGCGGACACAGAAGCCAAAATGAGCTTTTTCATACTATCTCTCCTTCAACACACGCTCACGTTGCAGTGAACGGTTACAGAGGAAATGCGCCACGCGGCCATGAGTTTCGTAACGTTGCGTTTCCGCATGTAACATCAACGGGATGCGTTGCTGCCGGCGCCTTGGCGCATTAACAACGAAAGCTGGAAACGAAAATGCCGGAGACTTCAGCCATGGCCGCGAAATGGGATTTCTGGATCGATCGCGGCGGCACCTTCACCGATGTCATCGGCCGTGACCCGCAGGGTGAACTGCATCCACGCAAGCTGCTTTCGGAGAATCCCGAAGCCTATGCCGATGCCGCCATCCAGGGCATCCGCGACCTGCTCGGCGTCAAACCGGGCACCGCGATCCCGTCCGGCAGGATCGGCGACATCAAGATGGGCACCACGGTCGCCACCAACGCGCTTCTTGAGCGCAAGGGCGACCGCGTGCTCCTGCTCATCACCAAGGGCTTTCGGGATGCGCTCAGGATCGCCTACCAGGCGCGGCCCGACATTTTCGCCAAGGAGATCATCCTTCCCGAGCAGCTCTATGAGCGCGTCATCGAAATCGACGAGCGCGTGCTCGCCGATGGCTCCGTCGAACGGCTGCTCGACATCGCCGCTTGCCGGCCGGTGATCGAGCAGGCGAAGGCCGACGGCATCGATGCAGTGGCAATCGTCTTCATGCATGCCTGGAAATATCCCGACCACGAGAAGGCGGTGGCAAAGGTCTGCCGCAAGATCGGTTTCGCCCAAGTCTCTGTCAGCCACGAGGTCTCGCCGCTGATCAAGCTGGTCGGCCGCGGCGACACCACGGTGGTCGACGCCTATCTCTCGCCCATCCTGTCGCGCTATGTGCAAAGGGTGGCGGGAGAACTGGGCGCGGCGCCAATCTCCCCACCTGAAGAAGAGAGCGACCAAACCCCTCGCCTCATGTTCATGATGTCGTCAGGCGGCCTCACCGCCGCCGACATGTTCCAGGGCAAGGACGCGCTGCTGTCGGGTCCGGCTGGCGGCGTCGTGGGCATGGTCGAGACGGCCAAGCTCGCCGGCTTCGAAAAAGTCATAGGCTTCGACATGGGCGGCACCTCCACCGACGTTGCCCATTACGATGGCGAGTATGAGCGCGCCTTCGACACCGAAGTCGCCGGCGTGCGCGTCCGCGCGCCGATGATGCGCATCCACACCGTCGCCGCCGGCGGCGGGTCGGTCCTGCATTACGAGGCCGGCCGTTTTCGCGCCGGACCGGACTCCGCCGGCGCCAAACCCGGCCCCGCCGCCTACCGGCGCGGGGGCCCGCTGGCCGTCACCGACGCCAACGTCATGCTCGGCAAATTGCAGCCGGATTTCTTCCCGGCGATCTTCGGCCCGGGCCAGGACCAGCCGCTGGACGTCGAGACCGTGCGGACGAAATTCGCGGCACTGGCCGCAGAGATCGGCGACGGCCGCTCACCGGAAGCTGTCGCCGAAGGCTTCGTCACCATCGCTGTCGAGAACATGGCCAATGCCATCAAGAAGATTTCCGTGCAGCGTGGCTATGACGTCACCGAATATCTGCTCAACTGCTTCGGCGGTGCCGGCGGCCAGCACGCCTGCCTGGTCGCCGATGCGCTCGGCATGGAGGCGGTGCTGATCCACCCCTTCTCCGGCCTGCTTTCCGCCTATGGCATCGGCCTGGCCTCGGTCTTTGCCTCACGTCAGCAGGCATTGCTCAAGCCGCTGGCCGAAGAGTCCAGAACCGACATCGACGCCCTCATCGCCGTCTTGAAAAAGGCCGTCATCGCCGAGCTGGCAGTGCAAGGCATCGCCGAGGACGCGGTTGCCGCCAAGCCGGTGCTGCATATCCGCTATGATGGCACCGACACGACACTGCCGGTGAATTTCGAGAGCGACTCGATTTTTCAGGCCAAGCGCGACTTCGAAATCGCCCACAAGGCGCAATTCGGCTTCGTCTATGACGACAAGCCGATGATCGTCGAGACGGTCGGTGTCGAGGGCAGCGAAATCGGTGAAAGCAGCGCCGAAGCCTATGCGCCCGCCGGACCGGCAAGGGTTGAAGCCGGCGCTTCCGGAACGCGGCGCATCTACACCGAAGGCCGGTGGCATAAAGCCGGCATCCATCGTCGCGAAAACCTCCGCCCATCCAATCTGGTCGCAGGCCCCGCCCTCATCATCGAACCCAACCAGACCATCGTCGTCGAACCGGGCTGGCAAGCCGAAATCACCAACCTCAACCACGTCGTGATCCGGCGCACGGCAAGGAAAGCGCGCGCCGCCGCCCTCGGTACATCAGCCGATCCGGTCATGCTCGAAGTCTTCAACAACCTGTTCATGTCGATCGCCGAGCAGATGGGCGTGACGCTGCAGAACACTGCCTACTCCGTCAACATCAAGGAAAGGCTGGATTTTTCCTGCGCCGTCTTCGACCACACAGGCGCCCTAGTCGCCAACGCGCCGCACATGCCGGTGCATCTGGGCTCCATGGATCGCTCGGTCGAGACCATCATCCGGCTGAACTCCGGCGACATCCATCCAGGCGACGTCTTTGCCCTGAACGCCCCCTACAATGGCGGCACGCATCTGCCTGACATTACCGTGGTGACGCCGGTCTTCGACGACGCCCAGAAAAAGATCCTGTTCTGGGCAGCCTCGCGCGGCCATCACGCCGACATCGGCGGCACCGCCCCCGGCTCGATGACGCCGCTCGCCACCACGGTCGACGAGGAAGGTGTGCTGTTCGACAATTTCCGCATCGTCGACCGCGGAAAATTCCGTGAAAAAGAGCTGCATGCGCTGCTCACCGACCACCCTTACCCCGCCCGCAACCCGCATCAGAACATTGCCGACCTCAAGGCGCAGATCGCCGCCAACGAGAAAGGCGTCGCCGAACTGCGCAAGATGGTCGCGCATTTCGGCCTCGATGTCGTCGAGGCCTATATGGGCCACGTCCAGGACAATGCTGCCGAAAGCGTGCGGCGGGTGATCGAGCGGTTGCCGGACACATCGGCCTATGAATATCCCACCGACACCGGCCAGGTGATCAAGGTGAAGATATCGGTCGACCGGCAAAAGCGCGAAGCGACGGTCGACTTCACCGGCACGTCGCCGGTGATGAAGAACAATTTCAACGCGCCGGAGCCCGTTGCCCGCGCCGCGGTCCTCTACGCCTTCCGTGTCATGGTCGAGGACATGATTCCGATGAATGCCGGGTGTCTCAGGCCGATCAACATCGTCATTCCCGACGGCTGCATGCTGAAGCCCGCCTACCCCGCCGCCGTCGTCGCCGGCAATGTCGAGACCTCGCAGCATGTCACCAACGCGCTGTTCGGCGCCATGGGCGCGATGGCCAATGCGCAGGGCACGATGAACAACCTGACCTTCGGCAACAAGAAGTACCAGTATTACGAGACGATCTGCTCCGGCTCGCCGGCCGGCCATATGAACTCCGGCCGCGGCTTTGCCGGCACGTCGGGCGTGCACACCCATATGACCAATTCCCGCCTCACCGATCCGGAAGTGCTGGAACTGCGCTTTCCCGTGGTGCTGGAGGATTTCCACATCCGCGAGGGATCCGGCGGCAAGGGCAAATGGAGCGCCGGCGACGGCACCAAACGCACCATCCGCTTCCTCGAGAAGATGGAATGCGCGATCCTGTCGTCACACCGCAACCGCCCGCCGCAGGGGCTGGACGGAGGTGGCGACGGCGAGGTCGGCTCGACCAAAATACGCCGCAAGGATGGGACGGTCGAGGTGCTGAAGGCCTGCGACCAGACCGTGCTCGACGCCGGCGAGGCGGTGATCCTGACGACGCCGACACCGGGTGGATTTGGACGCGCCTGAGGAGGCTTCGAGAATTCGCTGCGGCGAGTCAGGTGGCGTGGCTTTCGAGAACCGGAGCGGAGCGGACATTGGAGTCCGTGAGCACCGGAAGCGCAGAAAGCCACACCAGATGACCGCTGCAGTAGAATTATCGATGCCTCCGACTGTCACCGGCCTGTCATGACGCTGCGCTACCCGCTTGCGGCAAAGCAAATGGGGAATCACTTTGTCATGACGGACGTCTCCTCGGATCTGGTTTTTCGCCGCGGCAAGGAAGTTGGAAAGGCCGTCTACCAGAACCGCGCACTTTCCAAAGCCGGCATCTCCGAGCGGCTGTTCGCCTTCCTGTTTTCCGGCCTCGTCTATCCGCAGATCTGGGAAGACCCCGATGTCGACATGGAGGCCATGCAGCTTGGCCAGGGCCACCGCATCGTCACCATCGCATCGGGCGGCTGCAACATTCTGGCCTACCTCACCCGCTCGCCGGCAAGGGTCGACGCCGTCGACCTCAACACCGCCCACGTCGCGCTGAACCGCATGAAGCTGGAGGCGGTGCGCCGCCTGCCCTCGCAGGGCGACCTGTTCCGCTTCTTCGGCGCCGCCGACACCAGCCATAATTCGCAAGCCTACGATCGTTTCATCGCGCCGCATCTCGATCCGGTCAGCCGCCAGTACTGGGAGCGCCGCAACTGGCGCGGCCGGCGTCGCATCGGCGTTTTCGACCGCAATTTCTACCAGACCGGCCTGCTCGGCCTGTTCATCGCAATGGGTCACCGCACGGCGAAATTCTTCGGCGTCAACCCGGCGCGCATGATGGAAGCCAAAAACATTGGCGAACAGCGCCGCTTCTTCAACGAGGAACTGGCGCCGGTCTTCGACAAGAAGCTTCTGAAATGGGCGACGTCGCGCAAGGCTTCGCTGTTCGGCCTCGGCATTCCGCCGGCGCAGTATGATTCGCTGATCACATCAGGCGACGGCACCATGGCCAGCGTGCTGAAGGCCCGGCTGGAAAAGCTCGCCTGCGATTTCCCGCTGGAAAACAACTACTTCGCCTGGCAGGCCTTCGCCCGCCGCTATCCCGAGCCGGGCGAAGCCGCCCTGCCCGCCTATCTGGAAAAGCAGAACTACGACACCATCCGCGGCAACATCGACCGCGTCGCCATCCACCATGCCAATCTGATCGAGTTCCTCGCCGGAAAGGATGCCGGCACTGTCGACCGCTTCATCCTGCTCGATGCGCAGGACTGGATGACCGATGACCAGCTCAATGCGCTGTGGTCGGAAATCAGCCGCACCGCTTCGACCGGCGCTCGCGTCATCTTCCGCACAGCCGCCGAACCCAGCCTGCTGCCGGGCCGTGTTTCGACCTCGCTGCTCGACCAGTGGGACTATCAGGACGAAGCCTCGCGCGAATTCTCCGCCCGCGACCGTTCCGCCATCTATGGCGGCTTCCACCTCTATGTGAAGCGCGCCGCATGAGCACGACGGAACTGCCGGCCAGCCCCGAATTCAAGGCCAACCATGCCGAACTGATGGACGGCGTCTATCGCTGGCAGCGCCACATCTACGACCTGACCCGCAAATACTATCTGCTCGGCCGCGACCGGCTGATCGATGGGCTTGATGTGCCGCCCGGCGGCACCGTGCTGGAACTCGGCTGCGGCACCGGCCGCAACATCATCCTGGCCGCCCGCCGCTATCCCGACGCCCGCTTCTTCGGCCTGGATATTTCGGCTGAAATGCTGGAGACCGCCGGCAAGGCGATCGATCGTGAAGGCCTGTCCAGCCGCGTCACGCTGGCACGCGGCGACGCCGCCGATTTCGATGCGGGTTCCCTTTACGGCATCGAACGTTTCGACCGCGTCTTCGTCTCCTATTCGCTGTCGATGATCCCTGGCTGGGAGAAGACAGTGTCGGCGGCACTGGCGGCGCTCGCCCCCAACGGCTCGCTGCACATCGTCGATTTCGGCCAGCAGGAAGGCCTGCCGGGCTGGTTCCGGGCGATGCTGCGCGGCTGGCTGAAAAAATTCCACGTCACGCCGCGTGAATCGTTGCGTGAAGTCCTGGAATCGGAATCCCGGCGAACCGGCGCAACCTTCCGTTTCCGCACGCTTTATCGCGGTTATGCCTGGCTGGCGGTGATAAAGATCGCCAGCTAATATCGTCGTTGCGACGGTGCCCCATCCGCCGATGGAGCGATGGATGTTACGATCAATCACATCGCACATTGTTATGTGACCCCAAGGGTGGTACATTAACTCCATGCTGGAAGCATGTGATGATCGTCGACTTTAGGGACGAATGGCTGCGGGCCTTCTTTGTGCAGGATACCCATTCTCGTAACATTCCGTCCGATCTCGAAAGCCGCTTGTTCCGCAAACTCCAGATGATTGACGACGCTATGATCGATCAGGATTTGCGTGTGCCGCCCAGCAACCATTTCGAGAAGTTGAGCGGCAATCTCGAAGGCTTCCATTCGATCCGCGTCAACAAGCAGTGGCGACTGATCTTCCGCTGGGACGGCGGTCGCGGTGAAGCGTCGGACATCTATCTCGACGACCACAGCTATAAATAAATGAGGCGAACATGTTGATGACCGCACGCAAGCCAGCAACGGTTGGCGAAATTCTCACCGAGGAATTCATGCAACCGCTCGGCTTGACGCAGGCGGCTTTGGCCGAGGCGATGGGCGTTCAGCGCAAGCATGTCAACGAATTGTGCAACGACCGCCGCAACGTGACGGCCGCTACCGCACTCATTCTGGCCCGGGTGTTTGGCAACAGCCCGGACTTCTGGCTGAATGTCCAACGCCGCAACGATCTTTGGGCGGTTATGAATTCGCCCGACGAACGGGCGCGTGTTGACCGCGCCAAGCCTTTGCCAACAGCCCCATAGACAAGATTTGCAGGACTAATGCAGCGCCTTCACCAGCGCCCCCACCATCGTCTGCGGGCGATAGCCGAGCTTGGCCGGTGTCAGCCCCAGCCGCACCACCACCAATTGCTCCGAGGGAATGATGGTGACCGTCTGTCCGTCATGCCCCTCCATCCAATAAGTGTCCTTGGGCAGGCCGGCGGCGACGCCGGCGCCGGGACTGTCCTCATCGCCCGGCGCCTCGATCCACAGCTGGCCCTTGGCGTAGACTTTCGAGGCCGGCGCCGGCTCGCGCATCCAGTCGACGAAGCCCGCCGGCAGCACCTGGTTGCCGTTCCACACCCCGCCTTGCAGTAGGAACTGGCCGAAGCGCGCCCAGTCATGCGCGGTGGCGTAGAGGTAGGATGAACCGACGAACGTGCCCTGCTCGTCGGTTTCGAGCACGGCGCTGTGCATGCCGAGCGGCTCGAACAGCGCACTGCGCGGCCATGTCAGCGCCTTGGCCTTGTCGCCGATCGCGTCCTGCCAGAGCCGCGACAGCATCACCGCCGTGCCGCTCGAATAGGAAAACACCTTGCCGACCTCGCCCGCCAGCGGCTTTGATTCGGCAAAGCCCGCCATGTCGGGTTCGAGATAGAGCATGCGCGTAACATCGGCGACGTCGCCATAATCCTCGTTGAACTCCAGCCCGCTCGACATCGCCATCATGTCGGCAAGGCTGATCGCCGCGCGGCCGTCCGCCTTCCACGGCGCGAACAGGCCCTTATTGTCGATGGCCATCTTGCCGTCCTTGACCAGCGTGCCGATGATGGCGGCGTTCACCGTCTTGGTCATCGACCAGCCGAGCAGCGGCGTCTTGGCGGAAAAGCCGTCGCCATAGCGTTCGGCGACGACACGGCCGTTTTTGACCACGACCACCGCACGCATGCCGGTGCCGGTCAGCGCCGCATCGTCGAGCAGCTTGGCAATCACCGGATCCTGCGATGCCTCGACCCGCTCGCCCTCGGGCCACAGCACATCCTGCTTGGTCGCCGCGGGTTCGACATGGATCGCCGTGCGCCGCGCCTTGCCGACATCGCCGTCAGGAACCGAGGCGCAGCCCAGCCCGTCACGGGAAACCGCCTCGCTCTTGCCGAGGAAGCCCAGCAGGCCCGCCGAAACCGTCCCCCGGTTCTTGTCGACCGAGACCCGCATCAGCCGCAGCAGTGGGTGTCCTGGCGCCTGCACGTCGACGGCAAGCACCTCATTGGCGTTGCGCCCGGCGATGAAGACGTTGGAGCAGACGATCTTGGCCGAATAGCCCGAACCGACGCGGATCAATTCGGGCGGCGCGATGTAGAGCCAGGCAAACAGCGCGGCGACCGCCAGCACGATCAGGCCAAACAGCCATTTGACGATCTTGACGACGATGCGCATCTATTGCCCTCCCGGGCTTTCGCCCGCCTCTTATGTCATCGAATTGCCGCCATGCTTCCGCAAAATCGTGGCGCCTGTCGAGCGCCGTCAACGGATTATCAACCATGATCGGCGATCACATGGATGCATGTCGCCCAAAACTGCGCAGCGGTTTTGGCACAACGACATGCACAAAAGGGATATACTGGGCGATGCTGTGGGGCGATCGCCTGGAGGGGGCTCGACCAATCGTCGGCCATCGGTTCACAGACCCATCAGCGACCGGCTGATTCCGGCTTGGAAGTTGTGATGCGCCGTCTTGCGGCCCTTTTCATGCTGACGCTGCTTGGCGCCTGCTCGGCCGTGGACGATCTGTCGCCGCTGTCGCCATCTTCATCCAGCAGCCCGACGGTCGCCGTGCGAGCGCCGCGCTTCGAGGATTCCAAGCCGCATGAATGGGACAGCGGCGCGCCGTGGAACTATGCCGTTCACGGCACCGACGTTTCCAAGTACCAGACCTCGGTCGACTGGCCGACGGCCAAGGCGAGCGGCATTTCCTTCGCCTTCATCAAGGCGACCGAAGGCGGTGACCGTTTCGACGAGTATTTCAACGAGCACTGGGCGCGCACGAAGGCCGCCGGTGTCCCCCGTGCGGCCTATCATTTCTTCTATTTCTGCACCCCGGCCGCCCAGCAGGCGCGCTGGTTCATCCAGAACGTTCCCGTCGACCGCTCGGCCATGCCGCCGGTTCTCGACATGGAATGGAACCCGAAATCGCCGACCTGCAGGCTGCGCCCCGACGCCGCCACGGTGCGCGCCGAGATGACCACCTTCCTACAGATCGTCGAGCGCCACTACGGCAAGAAGCCAATCATTTACACCTCGGTCGATTTCTTCGACGACAATGATCTGTCGACTTTCCGCGGCTATCCCTACTGGCTGCGCTCCGTCGCCGGCCACCCCCGCGAAAAATACGGCAGCCATCCCTTCACCTTCTGGCAATACACCGGAACCGGCATCGTTCCCGGCTTGACCGGCAAATCAGACATCAACGTCTTCAACGGCAGCGAAGCTGCCTGGAATAAGTGGCTGCGGCAGAACACGCGCTGACGTCATGTTCAACGGCCGCAACGCCTCGACCAAATCACTCCGGCAGAGTTCCCGTTGAACCGGGTTCAACGGCCGCAACGCCTCGACCAAATCACTCCGGCAGAGTTCCCGTTGAACCGGGTTCAACGGCCGCAACGCCTCGACCAAATCACTCCAGCAGAGTTCCCGTTGAACCGGGTTCAACGGCCGCAACGCCTCGACCAAATCACTCCAGCAGAGTTTCCGTTGAACGGGGGGCAACGTCGCGAAGTCCCAGGGAATAAGTGGCTGCGGCAGAAGAACCGTTGACACCGGGCCTGCCGCCTGCTTTTCGACACAGCCAGCGGTAAAGAGTGCAACCGCCGGTAATTCAGGGCGTTGGGCATCCAGCCAAGCACGACAATGCCCTCTTCGTTTCGAAAGGAAGCTGATGCGACTGCGTTCTCAAGCCCTCGCGGCGCTATTCCTGTGCGCCACGGCCTTGCCGGCGATGGCGCAGGAATGCGGCGGCGACTTCGAAACCTGGAAACAGGGCGTGGCGGCAGAAGCCAAGGCGGCCGGTGTCGGCGCGGTCGGCCTCGACGCGCTGGAAGACGCCACCTTCGACGAGCGGGCGCTGGCACGCGACCGCGCCCAGGGCGTCTTCACCCAGACCTTCATCGAATTCTCCAACCGCATGATTTCCGCCTACCGGCTGAAGCAAGGTGCGGCGAACATGAAGAAATACGCCGATATCTTCGCCCGTGCCGACCAGCAGTTCGGTGTTCAGGCGCCGGTCATCACCGCCTTCTGGGCGCTGGAGACCGATTTCGGCGCCGTGCAGGGCGATTTCCACACGCTGAGCGCGCTGGTGACGCTTTCGCACGACTGCCGCCGCCCACAGCTGTTCCGCCAGCAGTTGGTGCCGCTTCTGGAACTGATCGATCGCGGCGTGCTGCCGGCCGATGTCACTGGCGCCTGGGCCGGCGAGATCGGCCAGACGCAGATCCTGCCTTCCGATTATCTGACGCACGGCGTCGACGGTGACGGCGACGGCAAGGTCGACCTGCGCAAGAGCGTGCCCGACGTGATCATGACCACGGCCAGCAAGGTGCTGTCGCGCGGCTGGAAGCGCGACGAGCCCTGGATCCAGGAAGTGCGGGTGCCCGACGAGATGCCCTGGGACCAGACCGGGCGCACCAACAAATTGCCGCTGACCCAGTGGGCGCAGTGGGGCGTCACCAATTCCGACGGCTCGCCGCTGGTCGACAAGGGCCTGAAGGCCGGCCTGGCGCTACCCATGGGCCGCAAGGGACCGGCCTTCCTCACCTACGACAATTTCGACGTCTACCTCGAATGGAACCAGTCCTTCACCTATGCGCTGACCGCGGCCAATCTCGCCGCGCGCCTCGCCGGCGCGCCGCCGCTTGACCCGCGCAACCCCGAACCAGGCCTCAACAACGAGCAGATGAAGGCACTGCAGACCAAGCTGGAAGCCCGTGGCTACGACGTCGGCACGGTCGATGGCATTCTGGGCACCAACACCCGCGAAGCCATCCGCAAGGAGCAGATGCGGCTTGGCCTGCCGGTGGACGGCTGGCCGACGCCGGAGCTTTTGGCGAAGCTGTGACGCGCCGCCATTCTTGAGGCCGTCGCTACCGGCTACCGCCTACCCTCCTCTCCCGCATGAAATCGATGAACGCCCGCAAGGCCGGCGGCACATGCCGCGAACTGGGGTGGTATAGATAAAAGCCGGGAAAGCTGGGCGACCAGGCTTCCAGGAAACGGACCAGCCTGCCTTGCTCGATCCATGGCCGAACCTGGTATTCCAACATGTAGGCAATGCCAACGCCATCCAGCACGGCATTGAGCATCAGTTCGGTATCGTTGACGGTCAAGCTGCCTTCGACGGCGATTTCGAGGGCCCGTTTGCCGCGCGCAAACTCCCATCGATAGAGGTTGCCGCCGCCCGGCCACTCGAATTTGATGCATTGGTGCTGGTGCTGGTGCAGTTCCTGCGGATGACGAGGTATGGCCCGGTTTTCGAGGTAAGCGGGAGCGGCCACCGCGGCCATCTGCAAATCCTCGCTCAGTTTCACCGCCACCATGTCCTTCTCCAGTCGCTCGCCGAGCCGGATTCCTGCATCGAACCGGCCTCCGACAATGTCGGCCAGCCTGTCGTCGACGATGACGGTCAGCGCGATATCGGGATAGCTGCGCTGAAAATCCCCGAGGATCGGCGCGATGAACCGCGTCGCGGCCACACGCGGCACATTGATGCGCAACGAACCCGCCGGCCGGTCGCGCGCTGCATGGACGTCGGCAATGGCGCTTTCCAGTTCACCAAAGGCGACAGCAAGGCGCGAAAAAAGCGCGTCGCCAGCCGCGGTCGCAGAGACACTGCGCGTCGTGCGGTTAAGGAGCCTGACGCCGACGCGCGCCTCCAGCTGCCGGATGGACTGGCTGAGCGCCGGCGGCGAGACACGCAGCCTTGCGGCGGCACGGACGAAACTGCCCTCTTCGACGATTGCGGAAAATGCCTTGAGCTCGGTGAATTCGGATCCGCGCATTGTGTATCCATGGATTAACAAGCTGATCAGATAATATGTCATTATCTGATCAATTCCATGACGCTATCTCTCAGCCGTCGGCCTCATTGCAGGCAAATCTGCGGGCCAGAATGGTTGAAGGAAATTGATCATGTCCCAGTCCCTGCACGGCAAAACCGCAATCGTCACCGGCAGTTCACGCGGCATCGGCCGGGCCATCGCCGAAGGGCTCGCGGCACGGGGCGCCGCCGTCGTCGTCAACTATGTCGGCAACCGGAAAGCCGCCGGTGAGGTCGTAGCCGGCATCGTCGGCAAGGGAGGAAAGGCGCTCGCCCTCCAGGCCGACATATCGAGCGTTTCGGATATTCGCCGCCTCTTTGACCAGACCGAGAGTGAACTGGGCGCGATCGACATCGTCGTCGCCAATGTCGGCGTCGCCGTCATCAAACCGCTGACCGAGGCAACCGAAGTCGATTTCGACCTTGTCTTCGGCACCAATGCCAGGGGCACCTTCTTCACGCTTCAGGAAGCAGCGCGCCGGGTGCGCGACGGCGGCCGGATCATCGCTGTCTCCACTGGCGGCACGAAGATGTTCTTCACACAGACGGCGCTCTACCTCGGCAGCAAGGGCGCCGTCGAACAGTTCGTCCGCGTGCTCTCGCGTGAACTCGGGCCGCGTGGCGTCACGGTCAATGCGCTGTCGCCGGGCTTCACTGACACGGACCTGCTTCCCGAACGTGATCGCGCCGTCGCGGCCGGGATGTCGCCTTTCGGCAGGATCGGCGCACCGCACGACGTTGCCGATGTCGCGGTCTTCCTGGCCAGCGACGAGGCCCGCTGGCTGACCGGCGAGAACATCCAGGCCGGCGGTGGTGTGGCCTAGTCCGCCATCGTCTCCAGGCTGGCAAAGCCCTGCGGCGCGTCGCCCTCGTCGAACGGCGTCGTCACCTCGACGAATGTGTCGGGATAGAAGCCGTTGAAGCGCGTGCGTAGCGACAGCGAATAGGCGCCGATATGGCCGATCTCGATCCAGTCGCCAGTGTCCACGGTCTCCGGCAGCCAGAACGGCCTGGACAGGATGTCGACGGAATCGCAGGTCGCGCCGCAGACCTTGAACGGCATGATGTTCTTTTCATCGCCATTGCGGGTCCTGATCGCCGGATCGGGAATAAAGCGCGCCGGCAGCGTGATCTTGCCGGTCCATGAATCCGACAGCGACGCCCAGATGCCGTCATTGATGTAGAGCCGCTTGCCCTTGCGCAGCAGCACGCGCACGATCAGCGACAGGCAGCGCGCCACGATCACCCTGCCCGGCTCGGCCACCAGCGGCATCTGGTCGAACTGATATTCTTTCAGGTCTCCGGAAAACCGCGACATGATCTGGCCGAGCGATGGCATCTCGATCAGCTTGCGGTTGGGATCGTGCCCGTATTCCGCCGGAAAGCCGCCGCCGACATCGAGCCCGGCAATATCGAAGGTCAGCCGGTTGCGCACCCAGTCGGCCGAGGCCAGCGCCCGCTCATAGGTGTCGGGATCCTCGATCTGGCTGCCGACATGGAAACATAGGCCGACCTTGTAGCCGGTGCGGTTCAGCCGCTCGGCGAGTTCGACCGCATAGGCCGGCCCGGCGCCGAACTTCTTCGACAGTTCGTAAGCCGCCGACCCTTTCGTCTGGATGCGCACGAACACGCTGATCGAGCCCGGGTCGATGTCGAGTGCCCGCACCACCCGCGTCAGCTTGGTGATCTCGTCCTCATGGTCGAGCGAGATGACCCGGATGCCGTATTTCTCCAGCGCCAGCTTGATGTCGGACTGTGCCTTGACCGGGTGCATGTAGAGCATCTCGGCATCGGGGGAGACCGCCCGCACGGCGGCGAATTCGCCAGGCGAAGCGACGTCGAAGGCGGTGACGCCGGCCTCGACCAAGGTCTTCAGCACGATCTGCTCGCCGTTGGTTTTGACCGCATAGGCGGTCTTGCCGGGGAACATGCCCATGAACTGCCTGGCATCGGCCTTCAGCACCTGCGGGCGGAAGCAATAGACCGGATCGTCCGGACGAAGCGCCAGTGCCGCCTCGCGGGCATTCTCGAATCGCTGCATTGACGAATCCTCGATCTCGGCTGCGCACAATTAATCCAAGCTAGCGACTAATGAAAACAATTCTGTGTCTCGCGGCACTCACGCAGCGGCTCTAGTTTTTGGCAGCATCGTTTGCCAGCGATCAGGTTTCGGGTGGCCCTTGTCGCCGAACCGGATATGCCCTGTGTCTGACCGACTGGTATTCGGACCGTCTTGGGGAGGACGATAGACATGGCAATAGCCGCGACATCCGCACCACGCGGACCGATGACGCTCACCGACTGGGGGCAATTGCTGCTGCTTGGCGCGATCTGGGGCGGCTCGTTCTTCTTTGCCCGCATCGCGGTGGCGGAACTCCACCCGCTGGTGCTGGTGATGTTTCGCGTCGCCATCGCGGCAATCGCGCTGCAGCTGTACCTGGCCATTCGCGGCCCGTCTTTCCGCCTCGCCTTTCCGCATGCCGGCCTGTTCTTCCTGCTGGCCTTCACCAACAATGTCGTGCCCTTCTCGCTGATCTTCGCCGGCCAGACTGAGCTTGGCGCCGGTGTTGCCTCGGTGCTGAACGCGACGACGCCGTTTTGGACGCTGATCCTCGCCAACGCGATGACATCGGACGAGAAGCTCTCCTGGAACAAGCTCGCCGGCATCGGGCTCGGCGTCGCCGGCACCGCTGTCATGATCGGTACCGGCCTGCTCGCCGGGCTCGGCGGTCCGGTCTGGGCGAAATTCGCACTGATCGGCGCGTCCTTGTCCTATGGCATCGCTTTGATGGTTGCCCGCCGCTTCAAGGGCGTGCCCTCGCCGGTCATCGCCACCGGGCAGCTGACCGCTTCGACCATCATCATGATCCCGGTCGTGCTGCTGGCGCATGGCCCCGCCGGCCTGTTTTCGGCGTCGCCGCCGGTCTGGGCGGCGGTGCTGGCATTGGCGCTGCTCTCCACCGCCTTTGCCTATATCCTCTATTTCAACCTGGTCGCTTCGGCCGGTGCCACCAATGCCTCGCTGGTGACGCTGATCGTGCCGGCCAGCGCCATGCTGCTCGGTTTTCTTTTCCTGGGAGAGCGACTGGAACTGTTCGAGATCGGCGGCGTGATGCTGATCGGCCTCGGCCTGGTCACGATCGATGGGCGCGTGTTCGGTCGACGGTAGAGCGCCGCTCGTCCGATTGGACGCTCTGACGACTTGGATTGAATCTCCGTATCGGCGCGAAAGTCGAAGTCGACTTTCGCGGTGGTAGCGCTGCCATGACATACTGGCGACACCATCCCGCCACAATTTATTCACAGGTCCGAAGCGGGTTTTTGCGCAGGAGTTTCAACGGCTAACGGCGAAACCGAGGTCGCAATTTTCACAATCACGTCGCAATGCAGCACATTTTCCGCTTGCCTGTGGCACAAATGAACCTAGACTCTCAGGCATAGCTCTTTAAGAGGAGGCTATGTCATGGGACTCACGAGGCCGATCAACGCATTGATGATTTGTGCTGCGTTTGCTTTCATCGGCGCCCTCATTATGGGCGTCCTTCCCTGAACCCGCCAAGACGGGGAAGACCAGCACCAGATAGTCTAAGCAATTCGAAAGGCCGGGTTTTTACCCGGCCTTTTGCTGTTCAGCCCTGCCTCACGCCGCAGCCGAGCCCGCCACCTCCGCCTCGTGCGAGCGGATGCCGATCATGTGGCAAATGGCAAAGACGAGGTCGGCACGGTTCATCGTGTAGAAATGGAAGTCGCCCACGCCGCGCTCGACCAGATCGAGAACCTGTTCGGCGGCGACGGCGGACGCCACCAGCGCATGCGTCTGCGGGTCGTTCTGCAGGCCGTCGAAGCGCTCGGCCAGCCATGCCGGCACCAGCGCGCCGCAGCGTGCCGAGAAATTGGCGACCTGGGTGAAATTGTGCACCGGCAGAATGCCGGGAACGATCGGGATGTAGATGCCGGCCCGGCGCGCGCGCTCGACATAGCGCTCGTAGAGATCATTGTCGAAGAAGAACTGGGTGATCGCCCGCGTCGCGCCATTGTCGACCTTGCGCTTCAGCATGTCGATGTCGGTGGCGAAATCGGGGCTTTCGGGATGCTTTTCCGGATAGGCAGAGACCGAAATGTCGAAATCGCCGGCGTCCTTCATCGCGCCGACCAGTTCGGCGCCATTGGCGTAGCCGTCCGGATGCGGACGGTAGGCGGTGCCGACGCCGGCCGCCGGATCGCCGCGCAGCGCGACGAAGCGCTTCACGCCCATATCGGCGAATTCCTGGATCACGGCGTCGACCTGATGGCGGGCAGCGTCGACGCAAGTCATGTGCGCGGCCGGCGTCAGGCTGGTCTCGTTCAGGATGCGGCTGATGGTGCGCGCGGTGCGCTCACGCGTCGAGCCGCCGGCGCCATAGGTCACCGAGACGAATTTCGGCTTCAGCGGTTCCAACCGCGTGACGGTGTCCCAAAGCCGCGCCTCCATCTCATCGTTCTTGGGCGGGAAGAATTCGAAGGAAACCTTGACCTTGTCGCCAATGTCGGGGCGGCGGGAAAAGCGGAACTGGTTCATCAGGCGATTTCCCCTATCGAGTTCACTTTGGTCTGGTCGTTGGCGGGATCGGCGATCAGCAGGCGCCGGTCGCGGCCAAGCCAGAGTTTTACGGTAAGCCTGGCCTCGTTGCCGCCGCGCGGCTCGAATTCCTGGGCATCTTCGAGATCAAGACCTGCCTCGGCGAACCATTCGCCTATCTGCCGGTCGGAAAAGCCGAGCCTGACATGCGCATGCTCTTCGCGCAGGAATTCCAGCGTGTGCGGCGCGAAATCGACGATGACCAGCCGGCCCGACGGGCGCAAAAGCCGCGCCGCCTCGTGGATGGCGCGGGCCGGATCGTCGAGATAGTGCAGCACCTGGTGGATGGTGACGAGATCGAAGGCATCGCGCTCGACCGGCGGTGAAAAGATATCGCCCTGCCGCACCTGCGCGTTCGAAACGCCGGCCTTGTCAAGATTGGCGCGCGCCACGGTCAACATCTCGCGCGACATGTCGATGCCGACGCCGCGCCGGTAGAGCGGCGAGAAGATTTCGAGCAGGCGCCCGGTGCCCGTGCCGAGATCAAGCATCGACTGGAACGGCCGCTTGCCGACCAGCTTCAACATCGCCGCCTCGACCGCGCGGTCCGGCACATGCAGCGAACGGATATGGTCCCAGCTCGCCGCATTCACGGAAAAATACTCGGTGGCGCGGTCCTGACGCTTGCGCTTGACCGAGGCCAGCCGCTCGAGATCGCGCTCGACCTGCGGATCGGCGCCCCGAATGCTGGAAATCAGCCCCATGACGAAGTCACGCGCGGAGTCGGTATCCGACAAGCGGAAGAAGGCCCATGACCCTTCCTGGTAGCGGCCGATCAGCCCGGCCTCGAGCAGCAGCTTCAAATGCCGCGAGACGCGCGGCTGCGACTGGCCGAGAATTTCGGTAAGATCGGAAACGGTGAGGTCGCCGCGCGACAACAGTGCCAATATGCGCAGGCGGCTGGATTCGGCCGCCGCCTTCAGCGTATCCACCATGGTGTCGAGCGAGACATGCATCAGCGTACTCTTTTCAGCGCATTCACTTTGAAAAAGATATAAACATATGTTTATGTCGATTTTCAAAACCTTGCAAGCGCTATGTCGCTTCCGGACAAGAAAATGCCGCATGCGTGATTTTCCGGTGCGTGCCGCCCAAAAATGTGGTGCGGTCTTGGGACAATGACAGACGCCAAAGCAGAGATGGGCAGAATGACCGGGCCGCGCGAAATGTTCGAGGCACGCGAAGGCGAGCAGAGGCTGGAACAGGATCCGGCAACGATGCCGGCGGATGGCGGCGTCGTGTTCATCGGCCGCATCGCCTCGCCATGGACAACACGGGAGACCTGCCCGAAAAACATGCGCACGGCGCGCGAGACCGGGCAGCCGGCGGTGCTGACCATCGACGCGCCCTATCGCAGAGGCCTGCAAAGCCTGGAGCGCGCCAGCCACGTCATCATCCTGTCCTGGCTCCATCACGCGCCGCGGAATCTGATTGTGCAGAAACCGCGCCATGCAGCTGAAGCGAAAGGCGTATTCGGCCTGCGCTCCCCTGCCCGGCCGAACCCGGTCGGCCTGCATGTGGCAAGGCTCGTTGGGTTGGACATCGCCACCGGGCGCATCGATCTCGACGCCATCGACGTGCTCGACGGCACGCCGGTCATCGACATCAAGCCTTACTTCGCCTCGACCGACGCCATACCGGAGGCGACTGTCGAAGGACGCGATGAACGATGACAGCACCAACCGGCCGCCGCCGCGCCATCGCCAAGGCGCTGACCGCCCTTCTGCCGCTGGCGCCCTATGCCGACATGGAGAAGATCCGCACAGACGCCGGCGCGGTGCATATGAAGACCTTACCGCCAGGCATCGCCGTGTGGCTGGCAACCATCGCCCACATCCGCCACATGCACACCGATTACGAAAAGCTGCTGGCCGAGGGCTATGACCGCGACTCCGCCCGCTTCTTCGTCATCGAGCAGACCAACATCGTGCTCACCCGCTGGCGCGCGACACGCCTGCTCGACGCCGACGATGAAGAGGAATGAGGCGCAGCCCGCCTAGACTGTTTCGAAATTCGCTCTGGTGAGTCAGCTGGTGGTGTTTTCGAGAACCGGAGCGCAGCGGACATTTGGGTCCGTGAGCTCAGTTCTACTGCGAACGCAGTAGAACGGGGAAGCGCAGAAAACGCCATCAGATGGCCGCCGGAGTAGGATTTCCAAACAGTCTTACTGCCGGGTCAGCACGGCGATCGCATTGTAAGGCTGGCCGTCGGCCTGGCCGACCCAGGTCCAGGACAGGTTCCCCTTGAAGAACCGGACGGTGATATCGCCGCCGTCGATGCATTTGTCCTGGCCGTAGGTGATGCTCTCGTGGAATTCCGCTGACGTCTCGTCCCGCGACGTCTGCGACAGCGATCCGCCGCAGCCGAGGGATGGATAGTCGATCGACGCGCCGTCATCCCTGATCGTCATGGCGATCGACCAGTCGGCGCCGGCGTCACCCGCCGGGCTCTGGTGGCCGCTGCCGACCCAAGTGCCGGTCAGCGTCTGCGCCGGCACGTTTACCGCGCAAGGCACATTCTGGAAGATCGGCGTCAGTTCGCTGCCGGTCTTCTCGCAGCGATAGGTCTGGCCGTTCTGGCAGAGTTCGTCGCCTTGTTTCACGCACTGCGCGCTGGCCTCGCCCGCGGCGGCGAAAATCGCCATGGCTGCGATGATGGTCCCGAGCCTGCCCATATCCCCTCCCCATTCCAAGCCATCGGATCATAAGGCAATTCCAATCCAGTGTATCGGCCAGACCGTCACGGAGGACGAACGGCGCCAGGCAGCTGGCTCTATGCCTTCTACCCGGCGCCGATAGGCTGATGATCCTGCGCGAGGAGGCCCCGATGGACCAGACGACGGCAACACAGGCTTCAAGGCCGCTGCCTATGGTCAGCGACCGTCATATCGACCCGCATGCCTATCCCGATGGCATCGCCTTCCTTGACGGCCAGTACCTGCCGATGTCGCAAGCCAAGGTGTCGGTGCTGGACTGGGGGTTCCTGCATTCCGACGCCACCTATGACACGGTGCATGTCTGGGACGGCCGCTTCTTCCGCCTCGATCTGCATCTCGATCGCTTCTTCGCCGGGCTGGAAAAGCTGCGCATGGCGATCCCCTTCGACCGGGATGGCGTGGCTGAAATCCTGCACAATTGCGTGGCGCTGTCCGGCCATCGCGCCGCCTATGTCGAGATGCTGTGCACGCGCGGCGCCTCGCCGACTTTCAGCCGCGATCCGCGCCAGGCGATCAACCGCTTCATGGCTTTCGCCGTGCCCTTCGGCTCGGTCGCCAATGCCGAGCAGTTGCAACGCGGCCTGCGCGTCGCCATCAGCGACAAGATGCGCATCCCGCCGGCCTCGATCGATCCGGCAATCAAGAACTACCACTGGCTCGACCTGGTGCGCGGCCTTTACGATGCCTATGACCGCGGCGCCGAGACCGCGCTCCTCCTCGACTTCAACGGCAACGTCGCCGAAGGGCCAGGCTTCAACGTCTTCTGCGTCAAGGGCGGCAGACTGTCGACGCCGGCCATCGGCGTGCTGCCCGGCATCACAAGGCGCACCGTCTTCGATCTCTGTGGCGAGGAAGGTCTTGTCGCCACCGCGGCCGATGTCAGCGTCGCCGGGCTCAAGGCGGCCGACGAGGTCTTCATCACCTCAACCGCCGGCGGCATCATGCCGGTGACGGAGATCGATGGCGCGGCGATCGCCGATGGCAAGATCGGGCCTATCACCAGCCGGCTGATGGCACTCTACTGGCAAAAGCACGGCGATCCGGCGTGGTCGTCTCAGGTGAATTACCCCTGATCAAAGGGCCTCTTGTTCAAAAAGATTTCCCCTCGCCTCTGGAAAACCGCGCCATAGACCGTATATGCCCGAAAGCGGAGAAGCCTCCGCTTCCACCCAAAATCACGCCCGCAGGGGCAAGGATTCCACATCATGACAAACAAGGTTTGGTTCATCACCGGATCGTCGAAGGGTTTTGGCCGCGTCTGGGCCGAGGCCGCTTTGGCGCGTGGCGACCGCGTTGCCGCGACAGCCCGTGACGCTGGCACGCTCGCCGATCTGGTCGAGAAGTATGGCGACAACATCGCCGCGATAAAGCTCGACGTCACCGACAAGAAAGCCGTCGATGCCGCTGTCGCAGAGGCGCACAAGCGTTTTGGCCGGCTCGACGTCGTCATCAACAATGCCGGTTACGGCCATTTCGGCGCCATCGAGGAAGTCAGCGAGCAGGAAGCCCGCGACCAGATCGAAACCAATGTCTTCGGCGCGCTCTGGGTCACCCAGGCCGTGCTGCCGATCATGCGCGCCCAGCGGTCCGGCCACATCATCCAGATATCGTCGATCGGCGGCGTCAACGCCTTTGCCTCGCTCGGCCTCTACCACGCCTCGAAATGGGCGCTGGAAGCCTTCAGCCAGTCGCTCAGTATCGAGGTGGCGGAATTCGGCATCCATGTCACGCTGGTCGAGCCCGGTGGCTTCTCCACCGACTGGTCCGGCGCCTCCGCCAAGGTGTCCAAGCCGATCGAGGCCTATGCGCCCGCCCGCGCCAAGATGGCCGAGCGCCGCGCCAACTCGGTCGCCGGCGATCCCGAAGCCACCGGCCCGGCAATGCTGGCCATCGTCGACGCCGCCGAGCCGCCGCTCAGAGTGTTCTTCGGTGACGGCGGCCTGCCGATGATCCGCCAGGAATACGCCAACCGCCTCGCCACCTGGGACAAATGGGACCACGTGTCGGTCATGGCGCAAGGCGCCAGGAAGAACCGCAAGGGCTGAGGCCGGCGCTTCTGCTACGCCGTTCATCGGCGGCGTAGCCCTTCGGCCACGATGAGAACGCGCGGCTATGCCTGATAAATCCACTGCTCCGGCACCCGCGCCGAAATCTCTTCGCCGGCCCTGATCGTTCCCGGCTTCTCGACCCAGGCGACCACGCCACGCAGCCGTTTGGCCACTTTCGGAAACAGCAGCGCGCCGGCTTCGATATCGGCCATTCCCGCATTTTCGGCGATCGATCGCCCGGCGATGCGGCATGGTCCGTTCTGGGCGTCGACCTTCAGGGTCACGCCATCCTTGAAGAACAGCAGCGTGCCGGCCGGCAGCATCGACAGATGCGGCACGCCTTCGATCACCAGATTGGCGCCGATCCATTCCGGCTTGATTTGGGGAAGGCCCATCCGCTCGGCGACGATGGCCAGTTCGTCGGCAGCCACGATCGATAGCTGCCGCTCATTGCGCATTTCGGTGCCGCGCGGATACCAGGGTTCGCGCCCGCCTGAGCGCCGTGTCGATCCGGCGTGGAAATCGCCCAAAATGCCGTCGAAGCCGAGCCGCAACTCCTCCACCGGTTTTGTCTGAAAATGATCCGCTGGCGCGACATAGAGCGCTGCCGCGAGGGCGGAGAGCTTCTTGGCAGGGATGATTTCGACCGGTTTCTCGGCCTCGGGGAAGAGATCCAGCATGGCGTTCCGTCCTTGAATCATGCTTCCCGTTTTTGCTCTTCGGCCGGCAAGGCCGCAAGAGCGGTTTGGGCCAAAAGGCGCAACTCTTCGACCGATGCACCGTCCCGCGCCTGGATCGACATGCCGTTCATGACGCCGGCGATATATTTGGCGAAGCTTTCGACGGAGAAGCCTTCCGGCAGATCGCCCGCCGCTTGGCCTTTGGCCAGCCGCTCCGCGATCGCCGCCTCACTCGCCTTGCGATAGGCCTTGAGTTCATCCGCAATGGCTTGCGCCTGCGGCGAGGCCGCCAGGGCACCGCTGACGAAAAGGCAGCCACCGGGCTTGCCGGGCCTGGGATAGGCCTCCGCCGCGCCCAGCAGCAGCCGCCGGATCGCCTCCCGTGTCGAGACCGCCGCGCTCAGCGCCTCCAGCGCAAAGCCGATCTCCGTCTCATGGTAGCGCGTCAGCGCCTTGCGAAACAAAGTCTCCTTGTCGGTGAAGGCGTTGTAGATCTGCGGCGGCGTCAGCCCCATCGCCTCGCGCAGCATGGCCAGTGACGTCGCCTCATAGCCATGCTCCCAAAACAGATGCATCGCCGCATCCAGCGCACGGTCCGGATCGAACGCACGCGGCCGACCACCCCTAGCCTTTTCCAAATTATCCATAGTGATCGATACGAAACCCGTTGACTTGCTCGCTCCGCATAACGTAACAATTGATACGAAACATGGCAAGCCGGAAGAAGATGCTTCCGGCAAGGCCGTGCAGCCCGAGGACAAGGAGAGACCAAATGCCCATCACCGTAACCGCGCCGGAAGGCGTCCTGACCGAGGCCGGAGAGCGCGAGATCCTGCCACGCCTCAGCGCCGCCCTCATCGAAGCGTCCGGCGCCACCGGCAATTCGTTCTTTAACGCGATTGTCGGCGGCACGGTCCACATCCTGCCGTCCCGCCACATCTATGCCGGCGGCGCCAATCGGCCCGTCGTCATGGTCGAGTTGAAATTGCCCAATATCGGCCTTGGTTCTGTCGAGGCCCGCCAGGCCTTCATCACCACGGCCGCCGGGATTGTCGCCGAACTCTGCGTGCCCGAGCACAGGCCCGAAAACACCTGGATCAACATCGTCAACGCGCCCGACGGCGGCTGGGGCATCGGCGACAGGCAATTTACCGGCGATGCGCTCATTGCCGCCGCCACCGCCGCCGCGCACTGATCTGACAGGGAAGATGTGATGCGGCTTTCCCCTTCGCTGTTCTTCACCACCAATTGCGAGCCTGCACTGGCCTTCTACGAACAATGCGGCCTCGGCCGGGCAACGATCCTGCTGCGTTGGGGTGACAACAACATGCCGGTGCGCACCGAAGCCATGCGCGGAAAAATCCTGCATGCGCGCTTCGAAGGCCCGGGAGTGCTGTTCCATGCCTCCGACAATGACGATGCGGAGCCGATGAAAGGCTCCGCCATGATGCTGGAATTCGACGACCCGGCCGCCATGCGTGAACTCTTCGCCCGCATGGCTGCCGGCGGCCGCATCACCGTGCCCCTGGCGCGGCAATATTGGGGGAGCAGCTTCGGCATGCTGGTCGACGCCTATGGCGTGCAGTGGATGTTCAGTGGCCCCACTGAATGAAGCATCGCACTGCCTTTTCTCGGCTATTTCTCGCGAGACCAGATCGCGCAATAGAACTTTTCGCCTGTGCTCGGATTTCGGAAGGTCTTGATTTGCGTTCTGGGCATATCAACAGAGCGAGCGAACTTCTCTGCCTCGGCAATCCGCGCAGCGTCGCCGGCCTCAAACTGCCAAAACGGCTTGGGAAGCCTTGACTTCACATACTCCAGCTTGACGACAATGAGCAGTCCTCGGCCGAGTTTGCAATCTATCGACGTTGGCCGCATGCCGGCCTTGTCCATCCGTCTAGCTTCGCGGACAGCAGCGTCAACGCTTTGCCATCTATCGCCGGATTTGGCCCTCGCAGTCGTTGTCCCAATGAACGGCAGCACCAACGAACAGGCGGCGGCCAACACCAAAGCCCTGGTGCCGATAACCCTTGCACGACAAGCTTTCATCCCCCAAACCCCTCTCCGATGGAGCCTCCATCCTTGCATTGATGTTGCCCCGAAGGCCAGCGCACCGCTGCGGCAGGATCGTACGACATGCCATCGCGGCAACTGCCAGCAAGCGTTCAAAGCCCTTGCTAGGCAAATATTCGATCACGACCTTCTTACTGGAAACGCCCGCCGCGCCGCATTGCCGCCGCGTCGGATCGCTTTCATGGTGGCGAGACACCGTGGAGGTTTCTCATGCGACCGGCGACGGCAATCGCGCTGCTTTGGCTCGTCTGGATGGTCACCTGGATTGCGGCCGCCGTATGGGCTGATCCGGCTCAAAAACGCGCCACCATCGGCGCGGAGGTCCGCTATCGCATCTTCTGGCTGGCCGGCACCGTCCTGCTGTTCGTCCCGGCGCACGGCTACGAAGGCAGGCTGAGATTGTGGACTCCGACCCTGGCCGAGGCCTGGGTTTGCATCGCCCTGATCGCCATCGGCCTCATCTTCTCGTGGTGGGCACGCATCCATCTGGGCAGGCTGTGGTCGGCCTCGGTCACCGCGAAGGCAGACCACCGTGTGGTCGATACAGGCCCCTATGGGCTGGTCCGGCATCCGATCTACACAGGATTGCTGCTGGCGCTTCTTGCCACCATGGCGGCGAAAGGCACTGTCTGGGGCATTGCAGGTGTCGCACTGCTCACCATCGGCATCGTCATCAAGGCAAAGCTCGAGGAACGTTTCCTGCGCGGCGAACTTGGCCCTGCCTATGACGATTACGCGCGGCGGGTGCCGATGCTGGTTCCCTTTACGCCGGCCTGACACGGCAAGGCGCGTTGGAACGTCGGCTCAGCCCGATTTTCTCGCCCCGCTGCCTTGCCGAAAATGGTCGACGGCACCGTCAATTTGAACCCAATCATGTTTCGACTGTTCGAAGACCGAGCGGACAGGAGGCGGGTAGTTCGGGTCCGCCAGCGCGCCGACGGCGACGCCGATCATCGACGGCAGCCTGTCGGCTTTCCAATAGACCGTCGAGCCGCAGTTGGAACAAAAGTAGTTGTGCACCTTGCCGCCGCTCGCCGCCTCACGGGTGAATTCCTTCGCGGTTCCAGAGATGGCGACGGCGTCGGCAGGATAAAAGGCACCGACGCCGAAGGGTGAGCCGGTTCTGCGCTGGCAGTCGAGACAATGGCAGGCGACAACCAGTTTTGATGGTTCTTGAAGCGTCAGCGTGATAGCGCCGCAACTGCATCGGGCATCAACCATTGGAAACTCTCCTTTCTGAAACGAGATCGCATCGATTCAAGCCGAGCCCCGACACGGGCCGTGTCGAGGGTCAGGTCAGGCTGAATGGGAGTGGAAAACGGGCGCGAAGCGGCCGAACTGCGGACGAAAGTCTGAATGGCCTTTCAGGCCAGCGTCACCGCGACATCGCTTAGAGCATTCGGATAAGCGCGCCGCCTATCGAATACCCCGCGCCAAAGGCGCAGATCAAGCCGAAATCGCCAGGTTTCATGTCGGCATGGTTCTCCGACAGTGCGACGATGGCGCCAGCACCCGCCGTGTTGCCGAGCCGCTCCAGCACCATCGGCGCACGGTCGTGATCGACATCGTGGCCGAAGGACAGTTTGAGGATCATCGCATTCATGCGCGCATTGGCCTGATGCAGCCAGAAGCGCCGGACGGCCTGAGGGGTCAGCCCGTGCTCGGCCAGGAACTCAACGATGAATTTCTGGCCGGCGACGGTGACTTCCTTGAACACCTTGTTGCCTACCTGCTTGATCAGATTGCCTTCGAGATTGATCATGTAGGGATCATCCTGGGCGGTGCGGGTGTGGTAGCCGAGATTGGTGCGGATGTTGTTCGACATCTGCGTCCACAGGCGGGTGTCCAACACCTCGAAACGCCCCGGCCGCTTGTCGCCCTGGGCAAGTCCCTCCACCACCATCGACACCGAGGCGTCGCCGAAGATGAAATGCGTCTGCCGGTCGCGGAAATTGAGATGGCCGGTGATGATTTCCGGCGTCGTCACCAGGATGCGCTTGTGCGCGCCCGAGCGCACCAGATTGACCGCCATGTGCAGCGCAGCCGCCGCGGACGAACAACCGAGCCCCATGTCGAAGCCCGCGCCCTTTGTCCCCAACGCCTCCTGCATTTCGATGGCGATCGCCGGATAGGGTCGCTGGTGATGCGAGGCCGAGCAGATGATCAGGTCGATCTGGGACGGTTCAAGCCCGGCATGGTCGAGCGCCTTCCTGGCCGAGGCGATGCCGAATTCCGCCTCCAGCGACAGCGCATCATCCGGCCTCGCCGGAATGCGCGGCGTCATGCGGGTCGGATCGAGAATGCCTTCGCGCTCGATGACATGGCGGGATTTCACGCCCGAGGCATGGACGATGAAGTCGCTGTCGGATTTCTGCAGCAAGGGCTCGTCGGTGCCCTGGCGCCGCGCATTCTCGGTGTCGACCCAGCTGTTGAAGCTCTCGACCAGTTCTTCATTCGTGATGACAGCTTCAGGAATTTCAGCGCCGATGCCGCTGATGATGACGCGATGCATGTTTCAGTCTGTCCCATCCGCAGCGTTGCGGCTTCATGTGGGCGCCGAAACGCTTCGGCGCAACACTTTTCTCATCCGGCCGGTTTACGCCGGCTTAAACCAAAGGTTTTGGCCGGCTTGAATCCGATCTCACCAGGCGCACAGCTTGGTGTTGGTCTGCGGGTTGTTCCAGCAGGCGCCGTCGTCGCGGCTGCGCACAAACTGTCCCGGCAACGGCACGTTGCGGCGGCCGAGATTGACATAGCCATAGGCAAAGCCCGGCCCGTCGATCTCCAGCACATAGGTCGGGTAACCCGGCGCCGAGATGCGGAAGCTGCCGGCATCGTCGATCGCGCGATAGCTGCACGAGAAATAGCCGTCATCCGTGGTGAAGCAGCGCGCCCGCTTGGCTTCCGCCGAAACCGAGAACGCCAGAAGTGCGGCCGCGCACACGCCGCCGCCATAGAGCAACCTTTTCAAACTCATCATTTCCCCCTGCCACGCGGCCATCATAGCCCCACGCGATGAATTGGGCATGACGGCGAAACGGGGTCAAGCCGCCGCAAAGGGCCGCACACAAAGTGGGTAATTCTTTCCTAGCCTGCCCGCTTGGCGACGATGAAGATGCGCGGGAAGCGGAGCAGCACCTTGCCGTTGGCGGTCTTCGGATAAGCCTTGGCAATCTTTGCGGTGTAGCTGTCGAGGAAGATTTTGCGCTCGTCGGCATCGAGCAGATCAAGGAACGGCTTCAGCCCCGTTGACTTCACCCATTCGACGATCGCCTCGGCATCGGCCAGCGGATGGTTGTAGACGGTATGCCAGATGTCGAGCCGGTCGGAGAGCGGCGACAAGAGGTCATAGTAGAACGACACCGGCGGCAGCGGCGCGCGCGCCGCATCCTTGATCTTCGCCGCGAACGGCACTTCTGCCGCTGTTTCCCGCATCAGCCGATGCGAATCCTCAGCCATATTGTCCGGCATCTGGATGGCGAGCGCGCCACCAGGGGCGAGAAAGCCCATCAGCCGCTGGAAGACTGCCGGATGCTCGGGCAGCCACTGGAACACCGCGTTGGCGAAGATCACATTGACCGGCTCGGCCGGCTGCCATGTCGATGCATCGGCAAGATCGAAGCTGACATTGGGCAGGCGCGCCCTCGCCTTCTCGATCATGTCGGGCGAGGTGTCGAAGCCGCTCACCTGCGCATCCGGCCAGCGCTCTACCAGAAGCTCGGTCGAGTTGCCGGGCCCGCAACCTATGTCGACGACCCGGCGCGGAAAATCGACCGGCACTTGCGCTGCGAGATCACGCGCCGGCCGCGTGCGCTCGTCCTCGAATTTCAGATATTGGGCGGCGGACCAGTCAGCCATTTGAACTCCTCATATCGCCTTGAGAATTCGCCGCCCCGGTTTGTCCCCTACCGCGTCAGCCTCTTGTAGGTCATGCGGTGCGGGTTGACGGCTTCGGGCCCGAGCCGACGGATCTTGTCCTGCTCGTAGTCCTCGAAATTGCCCTCGAACCATTCGACATGGCTGTCACCCTCGAAGGCGAGGATGTGCGTGGCCAGACGATCGAGGAACATGCGATCGTGCGAGATGATGACCGCGCAGCCGCCGAAATTTTCCAGCGCGTCTTCGAGTGCGGCAAGCGTTTCCGTATCGAGATCGTTGGTCGGTTCGTCGAGCAGCAGCACATTGCCGCCGGTCTTCAGCATCTTGGCCAGGTGCACGCGGTTGCGCTGACCGCCGGAGAGATTGCCGACCTTCTGCTGCTGGTCGCCGCCGCGGAAGTTGAACGATGCGCAATAGGCGCGCGTGTTGGCCTCGAACTTGCCGAGCTTGACCACTTCGGCGCCGCCCGAGATTTCTTCCCACACCGTCTTCGACGGATCAAGCGCATCGCGGCTCTGGTCGACATAGCCGAGCTTGACCGTCTCGCCGACGCGGATGGTGCCGGCATCGGGCTTTTCCTGGCCGGTGATCATGCGGAACAGCGTCGTCTTGCCGGCGCCGTTCGGGCCGATGACACCGACGATGCCGCCCGGCGGCAGCTTGAATTCCAGGTCGTCGATCAGCAGCGTGTCGCCAAAGCCCTTCGACAAGCCGTCGACCTCGATCACCACATTGCCGAGCCGCTCACCGTGCGGAATGACGATCTGGGTATCGCTCGGGCGCCGCTTGTCGGCTGCATCCAGCAGGTCCTGGAAGGCCTGGATACGTGCCTTGGATTTGGTCTGGCGGGCCTTCGGGCTCGACTGGATCCACTCGCGCTCGCGGCCGATGGCGCGCTGGCGGGCGTCGTCCTCGCGGCCTTCCTGCTTGAGGCGCTTGGCCTTGGCTTCGAGATATTTGGTGTAGTTGCCCTCATAGGGGATGCCGCGGCCGCGATCGAGTTCGAGAATCCAGCCGGTGACGTTGTCGAGGAAGTAGCGATCGTGGGTGATGATCATCACGGCGCCGGGATAGGCGCGCAGATGCTTTTCCAGCCACGCCGTGGTTTCGGCGTCGAGATGGTTGGTCGGTTCGTCGAGCAGCAGAAGGTCGGGCTGGCGCAGCAGGAGCTGGCAAAGCGCGACGCGGCGGCGCTCACCGCCCGAAAGCTTGGTGACATCGGCATCCTTGGGCGGGCAGCCCAGCGCTTCCATCGCCATTTCGACCTGCTGTTCGAGATCCCACAGGTTCAGCCGGTCCATCTCGTCCTGGAGCTTGGCCGACTCGTCGGCCGTCTCGTCGGAATAGTTCATCATCAGTTCGTTGTAGCGTTCGATGATGGCGGTCTTGGCGGCGACGCCTTCCATGATGTTCTCGAACACCGTCTTCTTCGGGTCGAGCGCCGGCTCCTGCGCCAGGTAGCCGACGGTGGCGCCTTCGGCCAGCCACGCCTCGCCGCTCCACTCCTTGTCGATGCCGGCCATGATCTTGAGGATCGTCGACTTGCCGGCGCCGTTGGGGCCGAGAATGCCGATCTTGGCATCGGGATAGAAGGACAGATGAATGTTCTCGAGCACCTTCTTGGTGCCATAGGCCTTGTTGAGGCCGGCCATGTGATAGATGAACTGGCGTGCCACGCGCGCTTTTCCCTGAAAACTGACTGGATTGTCGAATTGAATGGAGGTTGGCCGCTATGTAGGCGATGCGGCGGCGAACGGCAATCGCTTTTGCCAGATCAAGCCGAACACACGGACAAGTGTGCGCCGACCGCCGAAGTTTTCCACCGGTCGCGAGGCACGTTGAAATCTCTGGTTAACCCTTCCGCGTCAAAACAGGATCGGGGTGGAATCGCTGGCTGGCCGCGATTCCGGTAGAGAAAGCGGATCGACGGCATTGCTGAACAGTTTCCTGCTCCTTGCCGAAGCGGTCGTCTACTTCAGCGTCATGGTGACGCTTTTCCGCTTCCGCAAGCGCATTGGCCTCGGCGTCTTCATCTGCGCGCTCGGCGTCATGCATTTCCTGGAAACCTATCTCGCCAGCGTCTTTTATGTCGCCTTGCCGTTCGGCCTGGTCTCGCCGGGCTCGGCGGTGCTGTTTTCGGGCAAGCTGGTGATGCTCCTCCTGCTCTACATCAAGGAGGACGCCGCCACCGTGCGCCAGCCCATCTACGGCCTGCTGTTCGGCAATGCGTTGATGATCGGGCTGGTGCTGCTTTTGCGCCTGCACGTCATCGCACCGCTCCCCGACGGCAAGCTTCCCGACATCGGCTTCATCGACGAGATGGGCTGGCTGATGGTGTGGGGCACGACCCTGCTGTTCATCGACGCCATCCTGATCATCCTGCTTTATGAAAAGCTTGGCCGGCACCTGCGCCAGGCGCAATTCGCGCGCATCCTGATTTGCGTCGCTTGCGTGCTGACCTTCGACCAGGCCGGTTTCTTCACAGCGCTGCATTTCGTCGCCGGCGCGCCGATCGCGGTCTTCTTCGGCGGCTGGTTCGCCAAGATGGCGGCGGCGCTGACCTTCAGCGCCATGCTCGTGGCTTACCTCAAATGGTTCGAGGCCCGTGACATTCCGCTGCCGCGCGGGCTGACCGATATTTTCGAAACGCTGACCTATCGCGAACGCTATGAAGCGCTGGTCGAACATGTCGGCCGCGACGGCCTGACCGGCCTGCTGCACCGCGGCCGCTTCGACGCCGACGGTGAAGCCGCTGTCGAGGTCAGCCTGCGCACGGCGAGGCCGCTCAGCCTGCTGATCGTCGATGTTGACCATTTCAAGTCGATCAACGACCGTTTCGGCCATGCCGAAGGCGACAAGGTGCTGAAAGCGGTCGCAAGCCTGCTTCGCGAAGTGGCGAGCGCCGAAGACCAGGTGTTCCGGATCGGCGGCGAGGAATTCGCCATCCTGAGTTCGCGCCCGCATCCGGTCGCCAGGCTGTTTGGCGAGAGCATCCGCCACGCTGTCAAGGCATCGGCTGCCACCAGCCGTTTCGAGCTGACCGTCAGCGCCGGTGTTTCAACCGTCGGCGAAACGACACGCTGCCTTGCCGATCTGTTCGCGCTCGCCGACCAGCGCCTCTACAAGGCGAAGTCGACAGGACGCGATCGCGTCGTCGGCGAGCCGGGCGGCCACGAGCCCGACACCGCCACTGCCTGGACGAAGTCGGCGCAGTTCTGATCTACGATTTTCTCTGTCGCGCAATACCTGTCAGCGTCGAGACCGCCATCAGCGCGATCGCCAGCCATTTCAGCGCCGTGATGATCGGCCCGGCCTGGATGTCATAGGCGATGAACAAAAGAATGCCCGGCACCAGCAGCCCGCACATGATCAGCATGATGCGGTTGATCTGCCAGGACACTTTTGCGGCCAGCGCCTCATCGCCGTCAGCGGGGGCCAGCGCCGCGCGCACCGTCTTGCCGCCCAGCAGCATGGCCGAGAGGCGCATCGAGATCGGCAGGCCGAGCCCGATGATGAGGAAGGCGCAAGCGGCCAGAAGCAGCGAAAACTTCAGCGCGCTGGTTTCAGCCGGCACCGGAAACAACAGCGTCGCCAGCGGCAGGAAGACGCCGAAAATGCCGAGCGCGGCGATGGCGATGAAGATCCCCGCGTTGACGATGGTGAACAGCTGGTAGGTCCCGGTGCCGATCGGCTCGGACAGCGTGCGCATGCGCGCCCACTCGGCATCGCTGTAGGAAAAACCCGGCCACTCCATCCGGGCGTCGTTGATCGAAACCATGCCCTTGGCCCAGAAGGCCAGCCGCGCCAGCGCGCTGCTTGTCATGCCATTCATTGCCGCCCCCGTTCAATGATGCCGGGACAGCATAGCACCAGTTCACTGGCCGGCGACAGCCGCGACGGCATATCGAAAGCCCGCGGCGTCCTTACTGGAACCCGATCGCATCAACGGTGCCGGTCGGGCAACCGGCCTTGTTGGTCGGCACGGAGGCAAGCAGCAGGTCCTTGAGCGAAGAGTTCGGGCCGATTGGGCCGGCAAGGCCGAGCGTCAGTTCGCCGATCAGCCGCCGGCCGTTCGAAGGATCGATGACGCAGGATACCCGCACGCGATCCCCCGCCCCGGCGCCGAACGCGCTGTCGAAAGCGCCACGGATCTGGTCCGCCGTCAGCTTGCCGCCAATGGTCTTGGCGAAGAGTTCACGCACCGGCGAGGCGTTGACCTGCCGCATCAGGCCGAGCGCATCGGAAAAATACTCCTGCTGGCTCTTGCCATAGCAGGTGCCGTGCTTGATCCATTCATGCCGTTCCAACTGGGAGGCCGTGCCCGGCATCACCTGATCGAGCTCCTTGCGGGTGCCGGCCTCCAGATTGACCGGCGGCAGGTCCTTCCAATGGGCCGGATTGTCGTTGGCCTTGTCGCCAGCCGCCACCTGGCAATAGAAATTGCCGTTCGGCTGCGGCCACAGGCCGTGCAAGGTGAAGTTGGTGGCGTCGAACTCGTTCGGGTTCTGCGCCTTGCATTCGGTCTTGTTCGACTTGGTCTCGCAAAAAGCCGGCTGCCAGCTCAGCGCGAAGACATATTCGGGTTTTCCCGCGGCGGCCGGCTTGCCTTGCCCGCCAGGGGCCGCCGGCACCGTCGCGGCACTGCTGCCCGACAGATGGCCGCAAGTGACCTTCACCCAGCGGCGCTCCGGATCGGCGCCCGGCACCAGGATCAGATAATGCGTCGGCGCATCCTTGTTGCCGGCAAGCAGCTGGTAGCTCTGTCCGGCATCGGTCGAGACATTGCCGGGGTTCTTGCCGTTCTTGATGGCCTGCGTTGCCGGACAGGCGGCGTCGGCAACGAAGGTGCCGCTCATCTTGACCTCGGCATGCGCGGCATTGGCCAGCGAAACCGCCAGCATGGCCAATCCGAAAACGACACCAATGCGCATGACAAATCCCCGGCTGAGAAAGTGGGCGACAGACTGAAGCTGTCTCCATGTCAGAATTGCGATATTTTGCGGGTCAAACGCAAGAAACATCGTCGCGCAAAAACAGTTGCTGTGGATTGACGCAAAACCGGCGTCAGCGCAAACAAAACCAACAACGATAAAATGAGGGAGAGAGGGCGGCCGTGCCTTTCAATCAGCAACGCATGGTCCGCTCACCGACCGGTGCCGACCTCAACCTTTTCGTCAGGCAGGCCGACGGCAAGCCACGTGCGGTCGTCCAAATCAATCACGGCCTGGCCGAACACGCCGCACGCTATGCCCGCTTTGCCGATTTTCTCTCCGCGCGCGGCTTCCACGTCTATGTCCATGACCATCGCGGTCATGGCGCGACCAAGGCGCCAGACGCACCGCTCGGTAGATTCGCCGACAAGAATGGCCCGGCCAGGGTGATCGCCGATGTCGATGCCATCCAAGACCTCATCGCCGGCGAATACCCAAACCTGCCGGTCATCCTTTTCGGCCATTCGATGGGCGCGTCGGTGGCGCTGAACTACCTCCTGAGCCACTCGCCCCGCGTCCGTGCCGCCGCGATCTGGAACGGCAATTTTTCGCAAGGCCTGCTTGGCCAGGTGGCGCTCGGCGTCCTCGCCTGGGAACGGATGCGGCTGGGCTCCGATGTCCCCTCCCGCCTGCTGCCGAGACTCACCTTCCAGGCTTGGGGCAAGGCGGTGCCCAACCACCGCACGCTGTTCGACTGGCTGTCGCGCGACGAGGCAGAGGTTGCGAAATACATCGCCGATCCGCTGTGCGGCTGGGATGCCTCCGTGTCGATGTGGCGCGACGTGGTCTCCATGGCGCTGAACGGCGGCAAGGATGCCGCCTTCGCCGACGTCCGGCGCGACCTTCCCGTCGCCATCGTCGGCGGCGACAAAGACCCCGCTTCGGACTATGGCAAAGGCATCACCCACCTTGCCAACCGCATGCGCAGGATGGGCTTTTCGAATCTCGTTTCAAAGGTTTACGCCGACACTCGCCACGAAAGCCTGAACGAGGTGAACCGCGACATCATCATGGACGATTTCGCCGCCTGGGCCGACAGCGTGCTGAAGTAGCGACCCGCATCCGTCTCGAACCGGCCCGTTGGCCCATCGCAAGGGCCGTGACAGCCGCGGCCCGGCTTGATAGAGGCTCTGCTTTCGCAGCAATCACGGTGATTTATGGCCGAACCACCCCTGAAAGGCGTCCGCGTCGTCGAACTCGCCCGCATCCTTGCCGGGCCCTGGGCCGGGCAATTGCTTGCCGATCTCGGCGCCGATGTCATCAAGGTCGAAAGCCCAGATGGCGGCGACGACACCCGCAAATGGGGACCGCCCTTCGTCATGAGCCATGACGGCGAGAACCTGTCGGCCGCCTATTACCATTCCTGCAATCGCGGCAAGCGTTCCATCGCCATCGATTTCTCGACGCCGGAGGGGGCGGAAACCATCCGCCGGCTGGTCGCCACGTCGGACGTGCTGATCGAGAACTTCAAGCTCGGCGGATTGAAAAAATACGGGCTCGACTATGACAGCCTGCGCAAGATCAACCCGCGCCTCGTCTATTGCTCCATCACCGGCTTCGGCCAGGACGGACCTTACGCGCCGCGCGCCGGCTACGACTTCATCATCCAGGCCATGGCCGGCATGATGTCGATCACCGGCGAAGTCGGGCGTGAGCCGCAAAAGGCCGGCGTCGCCATCTCCGACATCTTCACCGGGCTCTATTCGGTCATCGCCATCCAGGCCGCGTTGCGGCATGCCGACCGGACCGGCGAAGGCCAGCATATCGACATGGCGCTGTTCGACACCCAGATCTCGGCGCTCGGCAACCAGAACCTCAACTATCTCGTCTCCGGCATGTCGCCGGTGCAGATGGGCAATGCGCATATGAACATCGCGCCCTACGAAGTGGTGCCGGTCCGCGACGGCCACATCATCCTGGCGGTCGGCAATGACGGCCAGTTCGCCAAATTCTGCGCCGCCGTCGGGCTGGATGAGCTGTCGACCAACCCCGACTTCGCCACCAATCCGGCCCGGGTCGCCAACCGGGTGAAGCTGCGCGAACACATCGTCGAGGCGCTGAGCACGGTCGATCGCGACCCGCTGCTGGCAAAGCTGGAAGCAGCAAGCGTGCCGGCGAGCCCGATCAACACGATCGGCCAGATGTTCGCCGACCCGCAGACCATCGCGCGCGGCATGCGGCTCGACCTCGACGACGGCCATGGCAACCGTCTGCCCTCGGTACGTGCGCCGATGGTGATGTCTGAAACACCGCTGGTCTATGAACGCCCCTCGCCGCGCCTTGGCGAACACACGCAAGAAATCCTTGCCGAACTGGAGAGGTTTGGGAAATGAAGACCGGTGGACAACTGATCGTCGAAGCGCTGGAAGCCAACGACACCGACCGCATCTTCTGCGTGCCGGGCGAATCCTATCTGGCGGTGCTCGACGCGCTGCACGACTCGGCGATCCGCACCATCGTCTGCCGCCAGGAAGGCGGGGCGGCGATGATGGCCGACTGCCAGGGTCGGCTGACCGGCAAGCCCGGCATCTGCTTCGTCACCCGCGGCCCCGGCGCCACCAACGCCTCCGCCGGTATCCACATTGCCATGCAGGATTCGGTGCCGCTCATCCTGTTCATCGGCCAGGTCGCCAGCCACGCCAAGGAACGCGAGGCGTTCCAGGAGGTGGACTATAAGAGGTTCTTCGGCGACATCGCCAAATGGGTGGTCGAGATCGACGACGCCGCGCGCATCCCCGAATTCGTCACCCGCGCCTTCGCGGTGGCGACGTCGGGCCGGCCTGGGCCGGTCGTCATCTCGCTGCCCGAAGACATGCTGACCAGCGAGGTCGAGGCGCCGGCAGCGCTTCCCCACACGCCGGTCGAGACCTATCCCGGCGGGGCAGAACTCGACGCGCTGGAAATGCTGCTTAATGGCGCCAAGCGGCCGTTCGTCATCCTCGGCGGCACGCGCTGGAATGAGGAGGCCGTCGCGCGCATGCGCGCAATATCGGAGGCATGGTCGCTCCCCGTCGGCTGCTCCTTCCGCCGCCAGATGCTGTTTGATCATCTTCACGCGAACTACGCCGGCGACGTCGGCATCGGCATCAACCCCAAGCTGGCGGCGCAGATCAAGGCGGCCGACGTCGTGCTGCTGATCGGCGGCCGCATGGGCGAGATGCCCTCCTCGGACTACACGCTGCTGAAAAGCCCCTATCCCGATCAGGCGCTGGTGCATGTCCATGCCGACGCCGGCGAGCTCGGCCGCGTCTACCGGCCGACGCTGGCGATCAACGCCTCGCCCGCCGCCTTCGTCGAGGCTTTCGCCAAGCGCAAGCCGGCCGGCACGCCATCCTGGGCAGCCGAGACGGCGAAAGCGCATAGCGCCTACCTCGAATGGTCGACACCGCCGCAGACGGGTCCGGGCGACGTGCAGATGGGCCCGATCATGACATATCTGGAACAGGTATTGCCGGACGATACCATCTTCGCCAACGGCGCCGGCAACTACGCCACCTGGGTGCACCGCTTCCATCGCTTCCGCCGCTTTGCCACGCAAGCGGCACCAACCTCCGGCTCTATGGGTTATGGCACCCCTGCCGCGGTCGCCGCCAAGGCACTTTATCCGGATCGCACCGTGATCGCCTTCGCCGGCGACGGCTGCTTCCTGATGAACGGCCAGGAGTTCGCCACCGCCGTGCAATACGACCTGCCGATCATCGTGATCGTCGTCAACAACGGCATTTACGGTACCATCCGCATGCACCAGGAGCGCGAATATCCCGGCCGTGTCGTCGCCACCGATCTTAGCAATCCCGACTTCGCGTCGCTGGCGCGTGCCTATGGCGGCCATGGCGAGACGGTTGAGAAGACGGCGGATTTCGCGCCGGCCTTCGAACGTGCCCGGGCCAGCGGGAAGCCGGCCATCGTCGAAATCAGGCTCGATCCCGAAGCGATCACGCCGACCCGGACGATGACGCAAATCCGCGACAAGGCGTGATCCAAACAAAAAAGGGGCGGTCGCCCGCCCCTCTTTCTAAGCGGTTTCCGCTATTTCGCTGCCTCGATTTGGCCGCGGATCTCGCCGTCCTTGTTGGCGGCGGTGTGGACGTTGACATAGTAGTTGCCGGCCGCCAGGTCGGCTGCCTGGGCGTCCGTCAGCGTTGCCGACCCCTTGATCGGGCTCTTAAGCTTGCCCTTGAAGGGGATGACGGGAGCGGCGCTCGCCCCCATCGCAGCCGGGCCGTGAATGTGCGCTGCCGTCGCCGGTCCGCTGAGGCCGGAATATTTGACGTCCCAACTGAGCTTCTTCTTGGTGGTGTCGAAGGTGAGCGTGGCGGTGCCTTTGCCCTTGGTGGTGACGGGCGGACTCTGCTGGCTGCCATCGAGCGTCGCCTTGTATTTCACCACCTCGGCCATGGCCGGCGATGCGAGCAGGAAAGCGGTCGAAACGGCCAGCGCCGAAAATACCGGCAGGAAAGAATGTGTGCGCATGAATAACCTCCGATTGGCTGTCGCATGGGTCACGGTCCCCCGACGCGCGCATGCTCCAACGCAACGGTTGGGCGGCGCAATGTTTCCCTGCACACGTTTTTGTGACCGGGAAAACAAAAAAGGGGCGATCGCCCGCCCCTTCCAGCTTCGAGAAGAGAGCCGTCAGACCGCCGCCAGCGCCTGCGTCAGGTCGGCGATCAGATCGTCGGGATGCTCGACACCGATTGACAGCCTGACCGTGGTCTCCAGCACGCCGATGCGCTGGCGCACGTCGAAGGGAATGCCGGAATGGGTCATGGCCGCCGGATGGCTGGCGAGCGACTCCGTGCCGCCGAGGCTCACCGCCAGCTTGAAGATCTGCAGGGCGTTGAGAAAGGCGAAAGCCGCCTTCTCTCCGCCTTTGATGTCGAAGGAAAAGGTCGAGCCGGCGCCACTGCATTGCCTGAGATAGGCGCGCCCCGCCGGCGTATCCTCGCCGAGGAAGGGCAGATAATGCACCTTCTCGACCTTGGCGTGATCGCGCAGGAATTCGGCGACCAGGCGCGCGTTGTCGTTGGCACGCTCCATGCGGATCGACAGCGTCTCCAGCGAACGGCCGAGCATCCAGCAGGAATGCGGGTCGAGTTGCGTGCCGATGGCGCCGCGCAGCGCCTTGATCGGCTTGGTGACCACCTTGCTGCCCATGGCCGCGCCCGCGATCAGGTCGGAATGGCCGCCGACATATTTGGTCAGCGAATAGACGGAGACATCGGCGCCGTGTTCGATGGGCCGCTGGAACACCGGGCCAAGCAGCGTGTTGTCGCAGACGATGATGGGTGTCGAGCCTTGCCGGGCGCCGATCTCGTCGGCGATCGTCCGCATCAGCGCGATATCGACCAGGCTGTTGGTCGGGTTTGACGGCGTCTCGATCAGGATGACCGAAACACGCCCCTTCGCCACCGCGGCATCGGCCGCCGCCCGCACCGCTTTCTCGTCGACACCATCGGCAAAGCCGACGGCGCCGATGCCGAAGCCCGACAGCGTGCGGGTCAGCAGCGTCTCGGTGCCGCCATAGAGCGGTTGCGAGTGCAGGATGACATCGCCCGGGCGGGCATAGGCGAGCAGTGTCGTGGCGATCGCCGACATCCCAGACGAAAACAGGATGCAGGCATCCGTCCCCTCATAGATCGCCAGCCGGTCCTCGACGATCTCGCTGTTGGGATGATTGAAGCGCGAATAGACGAGACCCGACGCCGTGCCGCTCGGCGGCTCCTTGCGGCCCGACGTGTAGTCGAAGAAGTCGCGCCCCTCTTCCGCCGATTTGAACACGAAGGTCGAGGTGAGAAAGACTGGCGGCTTGACCGCGCCTTCCGAAAGCTGCGGATCGAATCCATAGCTCAGCATCAGCGTCTCCGGATGGAGCTTGTGGTTGCCGATATGGGTTTTCGACGGGCGTGGCGCGGTCATGGCCTTTTCCTGCGTTCGAGGGATATCGCGCCGCAATTTATGCGATCCCGATCAGCCAGTCCTTGCTATTCTTGGGCTCGCATGGCTGCATGCCGGCAACAAATTGCCGCGAGAGAGCAAAAATGCAGCAGAAGATAGCTGACGATTTCGACCTCAGGATTCTCAGGGAATTGCGGGCCGACGCCCGCATCACCAACAATGAGCTTGCCGAGCGCATCGGCCTGTCGCCGTCGCCTTGCCTCAGGCGCGTGCGGCGGCTGGAGGAGACCGGCGTCATCAGAGGCTACACCACGCTGGTCGACCCCGCCGCCTTCGGCTGGAGCATGGTCGCCATCGCCACCATCCGGCTCAGCCGGCAGAACGAGGACGAGATCGTGATGTTCGAGGACGCGATCCGCGGCTGGGAAGAGGTGCTGGAGTGCCATCTCGTCACCGGCTCGCGCGACTATGTGCTGAAGGTGGTGACGGGCAGCCTGGAACAATACGAGCGCTTCATCAAGGAGAAGATCGCGCGGCTGAAATGCGTCGCCTCGATCGAGACCAGCTTCGTCATGAACACCATAAAGGAACGGCGCCTCTAAGCCAGAGGCGCCGTTCTTAACATCGAGATATTCCAGCCAGGCTTACTTGATCGCCTTGTCGGTGATCGCGGTCGTGTAGGCCCCTTTCGGCTCCTTGGTGATGATCTTCTGGTCGAGCAGCGCCTTGGCGGTACGCTCATAGGTCGCCGGATCGAGCTTGCCGTCGGCATTGTCGACCAGCTTGGCGACTTCGCTCATCATGCGCTTCTGGTGGTTCTCGTCCTGGCCGCCGCCGTCCATGACGATGCCGGCAGCCTCGTCATTGTTGTCGACGGCGTATTTCCAGCCCTTCATCGAGGCGCGCACGAAACGCACCATCTTGTCGGCGAAGGCCGGGTCCTTGAGCTTGTCCTCAGAGGCATAGAGCCCGTCCTCGAGCAGGTCGTTGCCCATCGCCGAATAGTTGAACACGGTCAGCTGTTCCGGCTTGTAGCCGGCGTCGATCAGCTGCCAGTACTCGTTGTAGGTCATGACCGAGATGCAATCCGCCTGCTTCTGGATCAGCGGCTGCACGTCGAAGCTCTGCTTGAGAACAGTGACGCCGTCCGGGCCGCCATCGGTCTTGAGGCCGAGCTTGTTCATCCAGGCATAGAACGGATACTCGTTGCCGAAGAACCAGACGCCCAGCGTATGACCCTTGAAGTCGGCTTCGGTCTTGATCGGGCCGTCCTTCGGGCAGACCAGCTCCATGCCGGCCTTCTTGAACGGCTGGGCGATGTTGACCAGCGGCACACCCTTTTCGCGCGCGGCGAGCGCACCGCCCATCCAGTCGACGATGACGTCGGCGCCGCCGCCGGCGATGACCTGCTCGGGCGCGATGTCCGGGCCGCCCGGCTTGATATCGACGTCGAGGCCCTCGGCCTCATAGAAACCCTTGGCCTTGGCGACATAGTAGCCGGCAAACTGCGCCTGCGTGACCCATTTCAGCTGCAACGTCACCTTGTCGGCGGCCATTGCCTGGAACGCGGCCAGCGACATTGCGCCGGCCAGAACGGGAATAATCAGTCTTTTCATCTTTTTACCCTCTGAAGTTAGCACCCTTAAACCCACCGCCCCTATCCACCACGGACAGAGGGATGCCAAAACGTGACAGCTCTTTCGACAAGAGCGACCACGCCATAAAAGACCGAACCCGCAAGTGCTGCAACTGCGATTTCGGCCCAGACCATGTCGATGTTCATCCGCCCGACCTCGGTCGAAATGCGGAAGCCCATGCCGACGACAGGCGTGCCGAAGAACTCGGCGACGATGGCGCCGATCAGCGCCAGCGTCGAGTTGATCTTCAGCGCGTTGAAGATGAAGGGAGCCGCCGCCGGCAGCCTGAGCTTGATCAGCGTCGGCCAGTAGCCCGACGCATAGGTGCGCATCAGGTCGCGCTCCATATGGCCGGAGGCGGCAAGGCCTGCGACCGTGTTCACCAGCATCGGGAAGAAGGTCATGATGATGACGACCGCCGCCTTGGACTGCCAGTCGAAGCCGAACCACATCACCATGATCGGTGCCACGCCGATGATCGGCAACGCCGAAACCATGTTGCCGATCGGCAGGAGCCCACGCCGCAGGAACGGCACGCGGTCGGCAAGGATCGCGGTGATGAAGCCGGCGCCGCTGCCGACGACATAACCGAAGATCACCGCCTTGAAGATGGTCTGCCGCACATCCGCCCCGAGCACCGGCAGCGAATTGGCGATGCGCGCGCCGATGGCGCTCGGCGGCGGTAGCAGGATGAAGGGAATGCCGGCGCCGCGCGTCACCGCTTCCCAGATGATCAGGATCCAGGCGCCGAAGATGGCGGGGATGATCAGGCGCAGTGCGTTCCGGGCCGAGCTCGCCATCGGGCGAAGCCCTGACAGCACCGCCACGCAGCGCCAGCCAAGCAGCCAGGCGGCCGTGAGCAGCAGGAAGTACGGGGCCAATGCCGTGCCTTCGAAACCGGCAATGCCCGAGATCAGCAGCCAGGCAACGAGATGGGCGCCGACGAACAGCACGACGGCCTCGGCAAGCGACGGAATCCTGATCATCGAAACCAGCGCAGCAACGATCGCCAGGCCGAGCATCAAGCCCTTCGTTCCGAGATAGGGATAGTTGATGCTGGCCGCCGGGTCCGCGAGCGCTGCCGCTTCCGGCTTCGACATCGCGCCGAGCGCGATTGCGATCACGCACAGCACGATCGCCAGCACCGCTTGCCAGGAAGGTCGTATCAGGTTCATGCCGGCCTCCCGCCCATGGCGCGGTCGACGATGCGCCCGGCAATGCCGACCACCATGACCAGCAGTGCCGCGACGATGGAACCGGCGACCAGCGTTGACCAGATGTCGATGGACTGGCTGTAATAGGCGCCGGCGAGCAGCTTGGCGCCGATGCCGGCGACGGCACCTGTCGGCAGTTCGCCGACAATAGCGCCGACCAGGCTTGCCGCCACCGCCACCTTCATCGAGGTGAACAGGAACGGCACCGAGGCCGGCACGCGCAGCTTCCAGAAGGTCTGCGAGGGGCTGGCATTGTAGGTGTGCATCAGGTCGAGATGCATGATCTCGGGCGAACGCAGCCCCTTCACCATGCCGACGGTGACCGGGAAGAACGACAGATAGGTCGAGATCATCGCCTTCGGGATCAGGCCGGTGACGCCGATAGCCGCCAGCACCACGATGATCATCGGCGCCACCGCCAGAATGGGAATGGTCTGCGAGGCGATGATCCACGGCATCAGGCTGCGGTCGAGCGTCGCCACATGCACGATGCCGACGGCGATGATGATGCCAAGCGCCGTGCCGAAGGCGAAGCCGAGCAGCGTCGAGGACAGCGTCACCCAGGCATTGTAGACGAGGCTGCGGCTCGAGGTGATGGGCCGCAGGAAAGTGTTCTCGAAGAAGTTCACCGCCACCTGGTGCGGCGCCGGCAGCGTCGGCTTCGGCTGCGCCAGCGTCTTGCCGATGAACTCGACCGCGCCGGGCGTCTCGTTGGCGCGGGTGTCGAGATCGCGCTGGAACGGCGCGTTGAGGATGACGGCAAAGACGTACCAGAGCACGACGACGCCGGCGAGGATGGAGGTCACGGGGACGAGCTTGTCGCGGAAGCTATCCATGGGAAGCGCCCCCTCCTCTCCCCACCGGGGAGAGGGTGGCCGGAGCGAAGCGCAGGCCGAGCGCCTTCGTTTTCGCCGACGCAATGTTCGTTCTTTTCGTCATCCTAGGGCGAAGCAAGGAGCGAAGCGACGCGGCGCAGACCCTAGGATCCATGCCGTTATCTCTGTGCTCCCCGACGGTGCGGAACAGGGCTCCCTGCGACCCGCACTGCTTGGCGGGCATTCTCAGCCGCTTGCGCCCTCCGACCAACGTCACGGCATGGATCCTAGGGTCTGCGCGACGCTTCGCGTCGCTCCGCCCTAGGATGACGAACGCGTGGGGCGTTCTCTGGCGAGGGCCCTCAATCATCATAGCTGTGCCCTGCCCTCAAGCCGTCGCGCACGCGGGCGGCGATCGCCAAAAACTCCGGCGTCTCGCGGATGTCGAGCGGCCTTTCCTTCGGCAGCGTCGATTCAATGATGTCGCTGACCCGGCCGGGCCGCGGCGACATGACGACGATCCGTGTCGACAGATACACGGCTTCCGGAATGGAGTGAGTGACGAAGCAGATGGTCTTGTTGGTGCGCGCCCACAATTCCAGCAATTGTTCGTTGAGGTGGTCGCGCACGATCTCGTCCAGCGCGCCGAACGGCTCGTCCATCAACAGCAGGTCGGCGTCGAAGGCAAGCGCGCGGGCGATCGAGGCGCGCTGCTGCATGCCGCCCGACAGCTGCCACGGGTATTTCTTCTCGAAGCCTGAGAGGTTGACGAGGTCGAGCGTGCGCTTGATGCGCTCCGCCTGCTCGGCCCTGGACAGGCCCATGATCTCCAGCGGCAGGCCGACATTGCGTTCGATCGTGCGCCACGGAAACAGCGCGGCGGCCTGGAAGACATAGCCATAAGCGCGCTTCTCGCGCGCCTGTTCGGGCGTCATGCCGTTGACCGAAATCGTGCCCGAGGTCGGCTTCTCCAGATCGGCGATGACGCGCAGCAGCGTGGTCTTGCCGCAGCCCGATGGCCCGATGAAGGAGACGAACTCCCCCTTGCCGATGGTCAGGTCGACATTGGACAGCGCCTGCACCGGCCCGTCATTGGTCTGGAAGGTGAGGCCAAGTTTGCTTGCCGCGACGACGGCTGGCGAAATCCCTGTCATCGGCCGTTGCCTGCCTGTTCCCGCCACGGCGGCGCCGGCCGGAATCCGATTGCTTTTATCGCGATGTTGTTTTCCACTCGCCCAGTCCCATTAGTCTTGTCCCACTCAGATCGACGCCCGGAGTTCCCGATGTCGCCCAAACCCACTTGTCATCTTATCCGCCCTGAAAGCACTTATGAAGGCAAGCAGGGTTTGACCTATTTCGCCGGCATCGCCACCGAGTCGGTCGGCTCCTCCGGCATCTGCATGCACGTGCTCACCATGCCGCCCGGCGCCCGCGCCAAGGCGCATCTGCACGAGAACCATGAAACGGCGATCTACGTGCTCTCCGGCGAGGTCCATACCTGGTATGGCGACCGGCTCGAGCACCACATCGTCGTCAAGGCCGGCGACCTCTTCTACATTCCGGCCGGCGTGCCGCATCTGCCGGCCAATCTGAGCAACGCTCCCTCTTCGGCCGTCATTGCGCGCACCGATCCCAACGAACAGGAAAGCGTCGTCCTGCTGCCGGAACTGGATGCGCTGGTCGCCTGAGGTCGACGGGATCGCGGTCATTTGCACCGCGAGACTTCCCCCATGACGTTGCCGTCCGCATCGGTGATCGTCAGCTTCTTGGCGTTCTTGGCACTGCGCTTGATAGTGAAATTGGTCGGCGCCTGTCCGTCTTCGCCTTCGGCCTCACATGTCGCCGTCACCACCAGCGATCCGTCAGCCTGCGCTTGCGTCTTCGTGAACGTGCAGGCGCTGGCGGCGGTGATCAATTCCTTGTCGGTCAAAAGCAGCATCTGATCGGCGGCGACTTCCTGGCCGTTGCGGTTGATGCAGCCATATTTGTCGCCATAGGGCTTCGACAGGTCGATGCCTGCCGCGAAAGCCTGACCGGCAGCTAAAACGACAACCATCGCAACAGACAAACCAAAACCGCGCATACTCATCCCCCAGATCCCCCAGATCCCGTTGCTCAAAACATCACGAACATGATTGCAGCGGCCCCAGTTCCTCGAGGCCGGGAATGGTGACGAAGAAACCATCCTCGCCCTTGTTGGTGACCACAATTGTTTCGATCGTCGTCCCCGCCTCGCCTTCGGCGGAACAGGTCGAACGCAGTGATTGCGTACCCGCCACTGAGGTCAATTGCTGTTCGAACCGGCAACCACCGCCATAGGTTTCGATGCCTTCCGCGGTCAGCAGGATATAGGCATCACTGTCTTGATAGCCGGCCTTCACGCCGGCACAACCGACATCATTGCCCCAAGAACCGGCCAGCACGCCGGCTGCGGTCGCCGGCCCCCCGGCCACTACCGCCAAGACCACCAGGATGAGCGCGGCCGAACGCGCCAAGCCTAGACCCCCGTCGCCGGGATGCCTGACCGTTCCACTTTGCGCGGCGCGGTGATTTCTTTCCACGTCGACAGCGCCCGGTTGACCGCGGCGTTCGGCTCGCGTCCGACGAACTGGCCATGGCCGGGCTTCGCCTTCACCTCGGCTTCCTCGATCGAGAGTTCGCCGCGCGAGAAGACGAAGCGCGGCAGGCCGGTCACTTCGAACCCTTCGAAGACATTGTAGTCGATGACAGACTGCTGCTTCTTCGACGAGATCGTCTTCTTCCGCAGGGGATCCCAGACGACGATGTCGGCATCCGCGCCTTCGACGATCGCGCCCTTCTTCGGATACATGTTCAGGATCTTGGCGATGTTGGTCGAGGTCACCGCGACGAACTCGTTCATCGTCAGCCGGCCTGTGTTGACGCCCGTGGTCCACAGCATTGGCAAGCGGTCCTCGAGGCCGCCAGTGCCGTTCGGGATCTTGGTGAAGTCGCCGATACCGTTGCGCTTCTGTTTGGTGGTGAAGGCGCAATGGTCGGTCGCCACCACTTGCAGCGATCCCGCCTGCAGGCCGGCCCAAAGCGAATCCTGGTGCAGCTTGTTGCGGAAGGGCGGGCTCATCACGCGGCGCGCCGCATGGTCCCAGTCCTTGTTGAAATACTCGGTCTCATCGAGCGTCAGGTGCTGGATCAGCGGCTCGCCGAACACCCGCATGCCCTTCTGCCGTGCCCGGCGGATGGCCTCGTGGCTCTGCTCGCAGGAGACATGCACGACATAGAGCGGCACGCCCGCCATGTCAGCGATCATGATGGCGCGATTTGTCGCCTCGCCTTCCACTTCCGGCGGGCGCGAATAGGCATGGCCCTCGGGTCCATTGTTGCCGGCGGCCAGCAGCTTCTGCGAGAGCGCGGCAACGACATCGCCATTCTCCGCATGCACCAGCGGCAGCGCGCCAAGGTCGGCGCAGCGCTGGAACGACGCGTACATCTCGTCGTCGTCCACCATCAGCGCGCCCTTATAGGCCATGAAGTGCTTGAACGAGGTGATGCCCTTGTCGACGACAGTGGCCATCTCGTCGAACACCTGCTTGCCCCACCAGGTGATGGCCATGTGGAAGGAATAATCGCAGGCGGCTTTGGACGTCTTGTTGTCCCACATCTGCAAGGCCTCCAGCAGCGATTGCTGCGGCGACGGCAGGCAGAAATCGACCACCATCGTCGTGCCGCCGGCGAGCGCCGCCCGCGTACCGGATTCGAAATCATCGGCCGAATAAGTGCCCATGAATGGCATTTCGAGATGGGTGTGCGGGTCGATGCCGCCCGGCATGACATAGCAGCCGGTGGCGTCATACTCATGGTCGCCATGCAGATCCGAGCCGATGGCGACGATCTTGCCGTGGCTGAACAGCACGTCTGCCTTCCAGCTGCGGTCGGCGGTGACGACGGTGCCGTTCTTGATGACTTTGGTCATTTTCTGTTCCCTTGTTCTCTTCGCGCTTCTTTATGAGCGGCGTTTGGAATCTAGATGGCTAAGCTCACTCCACGATGACAGCCGTCTCCACCACCGCGTGGAACAGCACGTCGGCGCCCGCCGAAGCCCATTCCTTGGTGATTTCCTCGGCCTCGTTGTGTGACAACCCGTCAACGCAAGGGCACATCACCATGGCCGTCGGCGCCACGCGGTTGATCCAGCAGGCGTCGTGGCCGGCACCCGAGACGATGTTGCGGTGGGTATAGCCGAGGCGGTCGGCGGCATCACGGATGGCCTTCACGCAGCCGGCATCGAACGTGACCGGATCGAAATGGCCGACCTGTTCGATCTTGTACTGGATGTCGAGCGCCTCGCAGATCGTGTCGATGCCTTCGCGGATGCGGCCGTCCATCGCATCCAGCACTTCCTTCTCGGGCGAGCGGATGTCGATGGTGAAGACGGTGCGGCCGGCAATGATGTTGCGCGAGTTCGGGAACACTTCCATGTGGCCGACCGCGCCGACGGCGTCGGGCTGGTAGTCCATGGCGATCTCGTGCACCAGCTCGATCACCCGGGCCATGCCGAGCCCGGCATTGCGGCGCTTGGGCATCGGCGTCGAGCCGGTATGGGCTTCCTTGCCGGTCAGCGTCACCTGCAGCCATTTCAGGCCCTGGCCATGGGTGACGACGCCAATGTCGATGCCTTCGTCCTCGAGGATCGGCCCCTGCTCGATATGCAGTTCGAAGAAGGCGTGTATCTTGCGATCGCCGACCTTCTCGGTGCCCTTCCAGCCGATGCGCTCGAGCTCCTCGCCGAATTTCTTGCCCTGCTTGTCGGTATGCTCGTAGACATCGGCCTGTTCGAGCACGCCGGCGAACACGCCCGACGCCATCATCGCCGGCGCGAAGCGCGCGCCTTCCTCGTTGGTCCAGTTGGTGACGACGATCGGATGTTTTGTCTTGATGTCGAGATCGTTGAGCGAGCGCACGATCTCCAGGCCGCCAAGAACGCCGAGCACGCCGTCATATTTGCCGCCGGTCGGCTGCGTATCGAGATGGCTGCCGACATAGACCGGCGGCAGGCTGGGATCAGTGCCTTCGCGGCGGGCAAACATCGTGCCCATCTCGTCGACGCCCATTTCGAGCCCGGCGGCATCGCACCAGCGCTTGAACAGATGCCGGCCCTCGCCGTCCTCGTCGGTCACGGTCTGGCGATTGTTGCCGCCGGCAACGCCGGGGCCAATCTTCGCCATTTCCATCAGCGAATCCCACAAACGGTCTGAATTGATTCGCAGATTCTCGCCGGGTGCGGCCATTCAAAGTCCTTCCATTTCATTCAAAATCGGACGGCGGTTCCCAACGCCGTCCGATTTATAGACTAGGCTAGTCGATCGACCTCAATACATCGCGCACATGGTCGATCAGTTCGTTGATCTGGCCCTTGGTGATGATCAGCGGCGGCGACAGCGCGATGATGTCGCCGGTGGTGCGGATCAACGCGCCGCGCTCGAACGCCTTGACGAAGGCCGAGAAGGCCCGCTTGGTCGGACTGCCGGCGATCGGCGCCAGTTCGATCGCGCCGATCAGGCCGATGTTCCTGATGTCGATGACATGCGGCTCGCCCTTCAGCGAATGCAGCGCGTCCTCCCAATAGGGCGCCAGTTCCTCGCCACGGGTGAGCAGGCCCTCTTCCTTGTAGGTGTCGAGCGTGCCGAGGGCCGCCGCGCAGGCGATCGGATTGCCCGAATAGGTGTAGCCGTGGAAGAACTCGATCATGTGCTCGGGGCCGGTCATGAAGGCGTCGTGGATTTCCTTCTTCACGAACACCGCGCCCATCGGGATGACGCCGTTGGAGACGCCCTTGGCGGTGGTCATTATGTCGGGAACCACGCCGAAATAGTCGGCGGCGAACGCCGCGCCGAGACGGCCGAAGCCGGTGATGACCTCGTCGAAGATCAGCAGGATGCCGTGCTTGGTGCAGATTTCGCGCAGCTTCTGCAGATAGCCCTTGGGCGGCAGGATGACGCCGGTGGAGCCGGCGACCGGCTCGACGATGACTGCGGCGATGGTCGAGGCGTCGTGCAGCGCGACGATGCGCTCCAGCTCATTGGCGAGCTCCGCGCCATATTCCGGGACACCCTTCGAGAAGGCGTTCTTCTCCGGCAGATGCGTGTGCGGCATGTGGTCGACGCCGCCGAGCAGCGTGCCGAACATCTTGCGGTTGGTGACGATGCCGCCGACCGAGATGCCGCCGAAATTGACGCCGTGATAGCCGCGCTCGCGGCCGATCAGGCGGGTGCGCGAGCCCTCGCCCTTCACCCGGTGATAGGCGATCGCCATCTTCAGCGCGGTCTCGACCGATTCCGAACCGGAATTGGTGAAGAAGACGTGGTCCATGCCCTTGGGCGCCAGGTCGACCAGCCGGTTCGCCAGTTCGAACACGATCGGATGGCCCATCTGGAAGGCCGGCGCGTAGTCGAGTTCGGCGGCCTGGTGCTGGATCGCCTCGGTGATCTTCGGCCGGCAGTGGCCGGCATTGACGCACCAGAGGCCGGCGGTGCCGTCCAGCACCTTGCGGCCGTCGCTGGTGGTGTAATGCATGTCCTTGGCGGACACGAACATGCGTGGCGCCTGCTTGAACTGCCGGTTCGCCGTGAACGGCATCCAGAATGCGCTGAGATCGTTCGGCGTGACTTTCAGCCGGTTGGACATGACCAAGACTTCCCCTTGTAACCTGTTTCGGTGCGTCCAACGCTTGGTCTTTGCGCCGTTTTCATGCTACGCAAATTTTTGACCGATTGGACAAACGTTAGCACCGCCCTGTCGGCGGTCAAGGGATTACTAGCGGAAATGCGGCTCCTGAAGTGCGTTCCACAGCCCAGAGAAAAACTGGTCCAGAGAATTGGTCCAGATGACCTTGAATGCGAGATTTGGCAACACGAGGGTTCGCAACGGTGAACACCGGCACGGAAGCGCCTCGCCGCACCCGCATCCAGCAGGAAAAGCGAGAACTTATCCTGGAGGCGGCACTCGAAGTGTTCTCAACCCATGGCTTCCGCGGCTCGACCATCGACCAGATCGCCGAAGCCGCCGGCATGTCGAAGCCGAACCTGCTCTATTACTTCCGCCGCAAGGAAGACATTCACGAGACGTTAATGCAGCGCCTGCTCGACACCTGGCTGGCGCCGCTGCGCGAACTCGACGACATCGGCGACCCGATGACCGAACTCAGGAGCTACATCAGGCGCAAGCTCGAAATGGCGCGCGATTTTCCACGCGAGAGCCGGCTCTTCGCCAATGAAATCCTGCAAGGTGCGCCGCGCATCATGCCGCTGCTGGCGGGCGAGCTGAAGACGCTGGTCGACGAGAAGGCCGCCGTCATCAAGGGCTGGATGCGTGCCGGCAAGATCGCCCGGACTGACCCCTGGCACCTGATCTTCTCGATCTGGGCAACGACGCAGCACTATGCCGATTTCGACGTCCAGGTCCGCGCCGTGCTCGGACCGAACCGTGGCGGCGACGGCCGCTTCGAGGACGCGGCACGGTTCCTGGAGCAGTTGTTTCTTGAGGGGCTGAAGCCGAGGGGCTGACCCCTCTCAGGCGCTGCGCCGCTCGGCCGGAAGGTCGTCCAGCAGTTTCTGCAGCTTGGCGATCGAGTTGTGCTCGGCGAGCGGCGTGTAGACGATCAGCTTCATATCGGAGCCGTCATCGATCGACAGGCTCATATGCTCGAACACCATCGGGCCGGCGATCGGGTGGCGCAGATGCTTCATGCCGGACAAGCGGTGCACGACGTCGCGTTGCGGCCACCATTCCCGGAATTCGGGACTTGAGCGCATCATCAGCGCGATCAGCCGCTCGAAATCCGGATCGCCGACATATTTCGCGCTCTCGGCGCGGAACGCGGCAAGAGTCGCGCGGGCGAGCTGTTCCCAGTCGACCAGCAAATGCCGCCGGTGCGGATCGGTGAACACGCCGTGGATGATGTTGCGGGCGTCGCCCTCAAGCAGGCCATAATCGCCGAAAATGGCAACGGCGCCGTCATTCCAGGCCAGCACGTCCCAGCGCGGACCGACGACATAGGCAGGCTGCAGCACCAAGCTTTGCAGCATATGCAGCAACGGGCCATCGACCTTTCCAGCCGCAATGCGACGTCGCTCCGGCTGCTGACGGCCGGCAAGCGTGAAGAGATGCCGCTTCTCCGCGGCGTCGAGGCGCAGCGCGCCGCACAGCGCCGTCAGCACCTCCACGGAAGGCCGCACGTCCCTGCCCTGCTCCAGCCATGTGTACCAGGTGGTGCCGACGCCAGCGATCATCGCCACCTCCTCGCGGCGCAGGCCTGGCGTGCGCCGCCTGAGGCCGGTCGTGATGCCGGTCGCCGAGGGCGTCAGCCTTTCGCGGCGTGAGCGCAGGAAAGCGCCGAGTTCGCGCCGGCGGCTGTCTTCAGCGGAATGAGAGGGAGCGTCCATAATGTCTACTATAGCAGTACTGATACCAGGATAAAGTTTGAACTGTTTGAGATCCGTGGGACGTCCCATCTTGCGTCTGGAGCAACAGACAGGAGGCTCCCGACATGGACCTGAAAGACAAGACAATCCTCATCACCGGCTCGACCGACGGCGTCGGCCGCGTCGTCGCGCAAAGGCTGGGTGCCGCCGGCGCCCCCGTGCTGGTGCACGGCCGCGATGCCGCGCGTGGCAAGGCCGTGGTCGCCGAAATCGAGGCCGCCGGCGGCAGAGCCGAGTTCTTCGCCGCCGACCTCGCCTCGCTGGCCGAAATTCGCCGCCTTGCCGAGGCCGTGCGTGCCCGAACGGACCGGCTCGACATCCTCATCAACAATGCCGGCATCGGCACGGCAGGCGCCAAAAGACAGATCAGCGCCGATGGCTACGAACTGCGTTTCGCGGTCAACTATCTCGCCGGCTTCCTGCTGGCCTCGGAACTTCTGCCGCTGCTGAAGGCGAGCGCTCCGGCGCGCATCGTCAATGTCGCCTCGGCGGGCCAGCAGGCGATCGACTTCAGCGATGTCATGCTGACCCATGGCTATAGCGGCGTGCGCGCCTACTGTCAGAGCAAGCTGGCGCAGATCCTGTTCACCGTCGATCTGGCGGAGGAACTGAAAGGCACCGGCGTCACCGTCAATGCGCTGCATCCGGCGAGCTACATGAACACCACCATGGTCAGGCAGGCCGGCGTGACGCCATGGAGCTCTGTCGAAACCGGCGCCGACGCCATCGTCAATCTCGCCGCCTCATCCGCGCTCGAAGGCCGAAGCGGCCTCTACTTCGACGGCCTGCGCGAAGCCCGCGCCGATGCCCAGGCCTACGACGCCAAGGCAAGACAGCAACTGCGAAACCTGAGCATCGACCTTGTCGGCCCGGCCTCTTCAAAATTCAGGGAACAGCACTCATGACCAACAGAACCGAACACACAGTCATCATCGGCGGCTCGTCCGGCATCGGCCTGGCTACGGCGCGAAAGCTGCTTGGCCCGGGCATGAAGGTGACGATCACCGGCCGCAACCAGGACAAGCTCATCAGCGCCTGGAAAAGCCTTGGCGGCGCCGCCGACAAGGCCGCATTCGATGCGTCGAAGCCGGACGAAGTTCGCCAATTCTTCGAGCGCCTTGGCCCGTTCGACCACCTCGTTCTGGCCGCAAGCGGCGGCAAGGGTCTTGGTCCCTTCGAGACCCTCGACCTTGCCGATATCGGCAGCGGCGTCGAGGAGAAGGTGCGGCCGCAATTGTCGTGCCTGCAGGCCGCCTTGCCGACGCTCAATAGATCGGGATCGGTCACCTTCATCTCGGCGGTGTCGGCGCAGGTCACCATGCCCGGCGTCGCCGGCATCGGTGCCGTCAACGGCATGCTGCTGACCGTAACGCCGATCCTGGCTGTCGAACTGAAGCCGCTGCGCGTCAACGTCGTGGCCCCCGGCGTCATCGACACGCCGTGGTGGGATTTTTTACCTGAGGACCAGCGGCAGGCGGTTTTTGCCGAATATGCCGGCAAGACGCCGGTGGGCAGGATTGGCCGCGCCGAGGACGTCGCCTCGGCGATAGCCTTCCTCGTCTCCAACGGTTTCATGACCGGCCAGGTGCTGACCTGCGATGGTGGCCTGCGGTTCGCGGCCTGAGTAGATCTCAGAGCGACTGCGCGATCAGCGCCAGGAAACCGCCCGTCAGCGCGACATTGCCGACGAAGCCGTTGATGCGCGCCGCGCGGTCCGGGCCTTGGTGATCCCAGAAATTGTGGAACATCGGCGTGGCCGCGATCAGGAACAGCACCAGCACCGCGCAGGCGAGTGTCACCCAAAGGCCAGCTACCACCAGGGCTCCGGCAATGACCTGGAGCACAATGCCGGCCCACAGCGCCAACCGCGCCTGCGGCACGCCGCGCGCGGCCATCAGCCCGGTGAGGAAAGCCGCGTTCTGGATGTTGCGCAGGCCGGCGAAGACGAAGGCGCCGCCGAGCAACAGGCGGCCGAGAAACAACAAGGTCGATGGTAAATCGGCAGGCATAAAACACTCCCCTTGAAAACAGTTGGAGCGCCGCCTCCTCGACGGCGCTCCCATGGCAACAAGAAAAATCAGGCTGCCTTGGCGGCTGGCATCGGATGAATGGCCTGGAACGGAATGCACAGTCGGTTCCAGGTGTTGATCATGCCGAGCGCGACGGACAGCTTGACCAGTTCCTCTTCCGAGAAATGCTCGAGCGTGCGGGCATAGAGCTCGTCCGAGACGCCATTGTTGGCGATCAGGGTCACCGCCTCCGTCCAGGCGAAGGCGGCGCGCTCACGTTCGGAAAACAGCGGCGATTCCTTCCAGGCCGCGACGAGATAGAGCCGCTGCTCGGTTTCGCCGTCGCGCCGCGCCTCGCGGCTGTGCATCTCGACGCAGTAGGAACAGCCATTGATCTGCGAAGCCCTGAGCTTGATCAGGTGCAGCAGGCCGACCTCCAGCCCGCATTCGTCGACCGCCTTGTTGAGCGCCGACACCGCCTTCATGATCTCGGGCGCCTTGGCGAAAAATTGCAGTCTCTGTTTCATCTGATGTCCTTTCACATCTGCTTTGAAGGGGTTGAACTGGATTTCTGCTGCCGCTGGTGGCGCGCGACGAAGGCACAGCTGGCGGCAAAGGATCTCGGATCGCCTTCGGCCGCGTAGTCCGCCACGACGTCGGAGAGCTTCACTTCGGCCAGCGCCGCCCGATAGGCGCGCTCGGCCTTGAGCATCGCGGCATTGATGCCGCAGGGTTTGACATAGGCCGAGGCATCGATCTTGACCGGACCGTTGCGTCGGATTTCGCCACAGCGAAACGCCGGCTCACGCCCCTCGATGGCCAAGACGATGTCGAGCAGCGTGATGCGTTCGGCCGGCCGGGCCAGCCGGTAGCCGCCCGCCGGACCCGACACCGATTCCAGGATCCGCTCGGCGGTCAGCATGTTGAGGTGCTTCAGGAGATAACTCGGCGACAGGCCGAACGCCTCGGCGAGCGCCGCGCCCGGCATGGTGCTGTTGCCCTCGACGCTCGCCAGCGTGGCCGCACAGTGGATGGCCGCTTCAACGCCCTCGCCCAGCTTCATAATGCCAATCTCCTATTCATGGATATCTTTTATCGTGGATAATTTTTATCTGCAATAGAGAGGTGCGGAAATCCACATGCTCGCGATGGCTTCACAGGACTTGGGTTCCTCGCACCCCGCGAAGCGGGGGAGAGGTGGCCCGGCGAAGCCGGGACGGAGAGGGGACGACCTCTACGAGATCAGAATCGGTGAGGAATCAGGCGCGGCAAGATAAAAGGCGATCAGGGAGCCCGGGGCTAGTTCCCAGTCGTCCCGAAGGCCCCTCTCCGTCCCGGCTTCGCGGTGTCCAGCCGATAGATGGGTAACACTTTAAACCGGATACATGGGTAACAGTTCTCCCCCTATGCGTCCGTCGCAGCGCCAAGCGGTTTGGTTGGCGCGGCGCTGCGACGGACAAGCTTCATGCGCCTGGTGTCGATGATGCCGAGCGGATGAGCATGGAAGCTGAGCATCCATTCGCCGTCTTCGGTCTCTGCGGCGGCGACCGCTTCGCCGGCCAGTGTTTGCGAGACATAGACGAAGCCGCCATTCCACTTGATCTCGCCATTGTGGCGCACACGGCGCACCGCCGCCTCGTCCGGATAATCGGGCTCGGGCGGCGTTCTTGGCATGGCGCGCCGTGAGGGGCGGTAATGCTGGGCTGGGGTGTCCATGGCCAGTGCCTCATGCGGGCGTTCCTCATTGTAGCTGCGCCGGAAGGCCTCGAAGGCTTGGCCCTGGGCTGTTCTGTCGACCGCGGGTTCCTTAGCCATCGGCAGCATGGTCAGATGAAAGCGCTCATGGCGTCCGTTCTGCTGCGGCTTGCCGGGCGCAATCCGCTCCAGCGTGATGCCAAGCTTGATGAAGCGCGCCGCAAGCGGCGTCAGACCCGTGACGCCGGGCGATGCGAAGGGTGGGCCATTGTCGCTTCTGAAGCGATCCGGCAGCCCATGCTCTTCAAACAGCCGCTCGAACACCGGCCAGGCCTCGGCGTCCGCCGTCGAACCCGTCGCTTCCAGCGCCAGAAGGTAGCGGCTCGATGCATCCATCACCGTCAACGGCTCACAACGCCACCCGTCACGGGTCCGGAACCAGCCCTTGTGGTCCCCGGTCCACACCGCGTTCGGCTCTGAAGCTTTCGGCCATGGACCATTGCCTGCCGCCTTCCAGCGCCTGCGCTTACGCCCCACAAGTCCATGCCGCTTCAGAATCTCACCGGCCGTCGAGACCGCAGGCCAGCCGCAGCAGGGCTCCGCACGCTTGAGCCTGGCCATGATCTTCTTGGGTCCCCACAACGGGTGGACCTCCTTCATAGCCACGATCCGCTCCACCACATCCCAAGGCGTCGCCCGGCCGTGATTGAGCGGCGCTCGCGGCCGATCGTGCAAACCTTCCGGGCCAAACTCCCGATAACGCCCAAGCCATTTGTAGCCGCTCTTGCGCGAGATGCCGTAACCCGCACAAAGCGCACTCATCGTCTCCTCACCCGCAAGGCAATCCACAACAAACCGTAGCCGCTCGTCCATGATGCCAGTCTCTCGCCAAACCATCGCCGGTCCTCCGGCGGACAAGAAAACTGTCACCCATGCTATCGGTCCATTCTGTTACCTATCTATCCGGTTCGGACAGCCGGGCCACCTCTCCCCACTTCGTGGGGCGAGGAACCCAAGTTCTGCCAAGTAGCGCTACCTGCGTTGGAGTAAGCCCCTACTCCGCGGCCACCTTGGCCATCGGGTTGTTCGGGTGCGTCGTCCAGTTGGCGTAGACCGGCGACACTGGCTTGCCGGTGCGCTGGTCCATCACGCCGGCGGCCAGCGGCTCCATGGTGATGCAATTGTCGACCGGGCAGACATTGACGCACAGATTGCAGCCGACGCACTCGGCCTCGATCACTTCAAAGTGTCTCACGCCATTGACCATGTTGGTGATCGCCTGGTGCGAGGTGTCCTCGCAGGCAATGTGGCAGCGTCCGCATTTGATGCAGGCGTCCTGGTCGATACGCGCCTTGGCGACATAGTTGAGGTTGAGATACTGCCAGTCGGTGACGTTGGGCGTGGCGCGGCCGATAATGTCGTCGAGCGAGCGGTGGCCCTTCTCGTCCATCCAGTTTTCCAGACCGGCGATCATCTCCTGCACGATCTTGAAGCCGTAGGTCATCGCCGCCGTGCAGACCTGCACATTGCCGGCGCCGAGCGCCAGGAATTCGGCCGCGTCGCGCCAGGTGGTGATGCCGCCAATGCCCGAGATCGGCAGGCCGCGCGTTTCGGGATCGCGCGCGATCTCAGCCACCATGTTCATGGCGATCGGCTTCACCGCCGGGCCGCAATAGCCGCCATGCGAGCCCTTGCCGTCGATGGTCGGCATCGGCGCGAAACTGTCGAGGTCAACGCCGGTGATCGAATTGATGGTGTTGATCAGCGACACGGCATCTGTTCCACCTGCGTGAGCAGCCCGCGCGGGCTTGCGGATGTCGGTGATGTTGGGCGTCAGCTTGGTGATGACGGGCATGCGCGTGTACTGCTTGCACCAGCGCACCACCATTTCGATATATTCCGGCACCTGGCCGACGGCCGCGCCCATGCCGCGTTCCGACATGCCGTGTGGGCAGCCGAAATTGAGCTCGATGCCGTCGGCGCCGGTCTCCTCGACCAGCGGCAGGATGGCTTTCCAGCTTGCCTCTTCGCAGGGAACCATGATCGAGGCGATGAGCGCGCGGTCGGGCCAATCCATCTTGACCTGCTTCATCTCGCGCAGATTGGTCTGCAGGTCGCGGTCGGTGATCAGCTCGATGTTGTTGAGGCCGAGCAGACGGCGGTCGGCACCCCAGATCGCGCCGTAGCGCGGGCCGTTGACGTTGACCACCGGCGGGCCTTCCTCGCCCAGCGTCTTCCACACCACGCCGCCCCACCCTGCCTTGAAGGCGCGGATGACGTTGTAGGCCTTGTCGGTCGGCGGCGCCGAGGCCAGCCAGAACGGATTTGGCGATTTGATGCCGACGAAATTGTTGCGGAGGTCTGCCATGACAGGTCCCTTTCAGCCGAGACGAAGAAGCAGTTCGACGGGTGCGAGAATGCCGCCTTCAAGCGCGGCGGTGATATTGGCGATCTTGGTGCGGGCATCCTCGCCCATGACAAGGCCGACGCCGGGCGGCGGCGTCTTGCCCTCGGCCTGCGCGGCGGCCATCCGGGCGCGTATCGCGGCGAAGAATTCGACGGCGAAAGCACCGCGCTGCCTCTCAGCGATTACGGAGAAGCCGGAAGCCGTAGCCGCCGAGCGATAGTCGTCGGGCGTGGCTACGAAGGACATGGTCTCATCCGATGCCCATGGCAGCGGATAAGTCAGCGCGCCGTCCTTGAGCCGCATCACATCGTAGACCGCAAAAACGCCGCCCGGCCTGAGCACGCGCGCGGCCTCACTCATCAGCTTCTTCTTGTCGGGAAGGTTCATGCCGACATGCAGGATCATGGCCGCGTCGAAGCTGGCGTTGGCGAATGGCATGTCCAGTGCGCTGCCTTGCACGAAGCGCGTCTTCTCGGCCATTCCCGTGCGCTTCGACAGGCTGGTCGCGATGTCGACATAGCTTTGCGTGAGATCGATACCGGTGACATCGGCGCCGGCGTCGTTGGCCGCAAAACGGGCGGGACCACCCACTCCCGATCCGATATCAAGCAGCCTGGCTCCCGGCTTCAAACCCATCTGGCCAAGCAGTTCCCTGGTGGCAGCGATACCGCCAATGTGGAATTCGTCGACCGCTTCGAGATCGCCGGCGCGCAGATGGGCAATGTCCACGCCAGTGTCGGCAAGCGCGTCAAGGATACGCTGCTCGAGACCCGATATGTCATAGTGACGGGCGACGCCCGGTTCCACCGTGGCCATGATCCTTATCCCTGCGTCAGACTCCTGTGGATGCTCTCCGCCGCGTCGCGCCCTTGCGCCACGGCCGAGACGGTCAAATCGTCGCCGCCAAAGATGCAGTCGCCGCCGGCCCAGACCTTCGCCAGCGATGTGCGCCCTTCCGCATCGACCTTGATGCGGCCGGCTTCGAGATCGATCGAGGCTCCGCTGCCGTTGAGGGCTGCCGGAACAAAGCTCTGGCCGATCGCCTTGAAAACCTGGTCGGCAAGAAGCGTCAGCGTCTCGCCTGTGCCGGCGAGCTTGTCGCCCTTCAATGCCGTGTATTCGAGTTCGATGCCTGACACCTTGCTGCCGTCCGCGATCACCCGCTTCGGCTGCAGCCAGTGGCGGATGGTGACGCCGTTGGCGGCGGCCAGATCCTGTTCGAACTCGGAGGCGTTCATGTGCTCCTGGCCGCGCCGGTAGCAGATCGTCACCTCCTCGGCGCCCAGCAGTTTCGACTGCACGGCGGCGTCGATCGCCGTCATGCCGCCGCCGATGACGACGACGCGGCGGCCGACCGGCAGGCCGGCGAGATCGCTGGCCTGGCGCAGTTCGGCAATGAACTCCACCGCATTGGTGACGCCGGCGGCATCCTCGCCATCGGCGCGCAGCGCATTGACGCCGCCGAGCCCCATGCCGAGGAACACCGCGTCGTAATTGCGGATCAGGTCGGAGAGCTGATAGTCGCGGCCGAGCGCCTTGCCGTTCTGGATGTCGATGCCGCCGATCGCGGTGACATAGTCGACCTCGGCCTGGGCGAAATTGTCGACGCTCTTGTAGGCGGCGATGCCGTATTCGTTGAGCCCGCCAGCCTTCGGCCGCGCCTCCAGTATGGTCACGTCATGGCCATGGCGGGCGAGCCGATGCGCGGCGGCAAGGCCGGCCGGACCGGCGCCGACCACGGCGACCGTCTTTCCGGTCGGCTCCGGGCGCGGATAGAACTGCTTGTTCTCGGCCATGGCGACATCGGTGGCATAGCGCTGCAGGCGGCCGATCTGCACCGGCTTGCCTTCCGCCACCTCGCGCACGCAGACCTCTTCGCACAGCGTCTCGGTCGGGCAGACGCGGGCGCACATGCCGCCCAAAATGTTCTGGTCGAAGATGGTTTTGGCCGAGCCGATCGGATTGCCGGTCGAGATCTGGCGGATGAACAGCGGAATGTCGATCGAGGTCGGGCACGCATTCATGCACGGCGCGTCGTAGCAGAAATAGCAGCGGTCGGATTCGACCAGCGCCTCATGGTGATCGAGCGGCGGATGCAGGTCGGAGAAATTGTCCGCGTACTGCTCGGCGGCAAGCCGCCCGCCGACGATACCTTCCTTGAACTGGCCTTCTGGCATTGTCAGTTCCCCATGTTTTCGTTTTGGGGAAGGCTAGCACGTTTTATTTTTTTATCAATTGGTCAATTTTCGACACAAGTCGCTGAAAAGGCTTGATAAAAACATGATTTTTTCACTCATGTTATGCCGTTGACGGCTGCTCTTGCCGACGTTGATGGCCCGCGTCGGCTGGCCGGCCATGGAGTGCCCGGACCTCGTTCGCCACCAGCTCCTGCAGCCGCCACAGATTGCGGTCATGGATGCCGAACGCTTCGAGATGGCTGACCGTGTTGTAGAGATATTCGGCGCCGGAGCCGATATGGCCGCAGGCTCTGGCCAAGATGCTCGCCACTCTGTCCAGCGGCTGGCCAAGTGACGTTCCCCGCCCCTTCACGCCAACCCAGAAACCCAGCGCCCGCAGCCCGCCTTGCGCCGTATGCACCGGCAGCCACCGGACCGAGCTGATGCTCTCATGGTCGCTGATCTCGCGGCGCAGCAGCCTTTCGATCTGGGCCGGCTTTTCGCCTTCCGGCAAGCGGTAGATCACCCCGTTGCAGCGTCCGCCGCGTTCGAGCGCCATCATCAGCCCAGGCTGCGCGGCACTGCCGCGCCAGCGCACCATGTCGAGGCAGAAGGAGCGGTGCCAGCCGAAAGCCGTGGCGAGCCGTTGCTCGACTGAATCGAATTCCGGCTTCCAGATCAGCGAGCCGTAGGCGAACACCCACAGCGGCCCCTCGTCCGCTTCCGTGGAAAGCCGCATTGAAAGAGCCTGGAAATCCTCGTCCTTCAGTTCCGTCCAGCTCGGGTCGGGGCCGGGATCGGCTTCTTCCCTGTGGCACAGTGCGACGAGCTCAGGCGTGAGCGACATCTGGCGTGGCAGCGACATGAGGCGCATGAACAAACCCCCTTGCCGTACAGAAATCGAAAACCGCGGGGCGCGCAACCGGGGAACGCATGTCATGGACAGTCATTATTGTCCGGGCGGTTGTCGGATGTCCGGCTCCAGGATCGTCCTGCGGTGGATCGGACAACGATCGATGCTGAACCGTGAGGAGACCGACCATGCCGAAATCCCCGATGCCCTTCTTCTGGTACGAGCTGATGACTTCAGACCTCGACGCCGCCCAGGCCTTCTACACCAAGGTCGTCGGCTGGACGGCGCAGCCTTTCGACAAGGCGCCCGGCATGCCGCGCTACATCGTTGTAAATTCCGCCGAACGCGGCGTCGGCGGGCTGATGACGATGCCCGAGGACGCCGCCAAGATGGGTATGCCGCCGGCCTGGGTCGGCTATATCCACACGAGGGATGTCGATGCCTCGACAGAGGCGGTGAAGGCCGCGGGCGGGGCTGTACATCGCCAGCCCGACGATATCCCTGGTGTCGGCCGCTTCTCCGTCGTGGCGGACCCGCAAGGTGCGACCTTCATGTTCCTGCAGCCCAATCTCCCGGACCAGCCGGCTCTGCCGGCGACGACGCCGGGCCATGTCGGCTGGCATGAGCTCTATGCCTCGGACCGGCAGGCTGCGTTCGACTTCTATTCCAGCCAGTTAGGCTGGACCAGCGCAGGCGATTTCGACATCGGCGAAATGGGTGTCTACCAAACCTTCAAGGCGGGTCCTGAATCAGGCGGCGGCATCATGAACAAACCGCCGCAGCTCGCCGTTCCCGTCTGGCTGTTCTACTTCAACGTTGCTGCCATCGACGCCGCGGCCAAACGCGTCACCGACAATGGCGGCAAGCTCGTGATGGGTCCGATGGCCGTGCCGACCGGCCAATGGATCGTGCAATGCCAGGATCCGCAAGGCGCGTATTTCGCGCTTCTGGCGCCAGCGCGATAAAGGTTCGCGCCGGTCGCAAATGTCACGCTTGCTGGCGTCGGCTCATTCCGGCGTCAGCACCGCGACCTTGAGCTCGGCCTTTTTCGCGCCACTGAACTGGACGGTGGCCGCTCCGGCCGCGAGCTTGAAGCGTACGCTCTTGCGGATGCCGGGGCAGGTTTTCACGCCGCTATAGCCGGCCGATTTCACGGCCTTGCCGTCCTGGATGACATCGATCCAGGCCTCGGCCGACAGGCTGATCTGAATGGCCCCCTCGGCCGGCACCTCCACGCTGGCGACGGCGCCGAACGTACCCTCCGCCGGCGCGCGCTCGGGCGGCAGGGTAAAACCAGCTTTCTCCGCCGGGACCAATGCCAGATCCGCGGCAGCGCCCACCGCCAGCTCCGCTCCAGCCGGCGTGGCGGGCGCCGCGGCAAACAGCGCCTGTTCCCGCGTCACCGGCCATTTGAAGGCCTCGCAGCCGGCGTCCTCCGCCATGGCGAAGCTGGTACCTGCAAGGAGTGCGAAGAGGCTGATGACGGTTTTTTTCATGGCAAGGGAACCCACACGTTCAGAGTATCCATATTGTACAACCATAGCGATATAAATGCAACCCAGGCGAGAACAATATCAAAGGGCATGCCGGTGAACATTGCCAATCACCGATTGTTGATGACACGCCATGGGAAGTGAATGGTCCATCGCCGGGCAACAATCTATGGCCGGATCGGGAGGGTGAAAATGGAGTTTTAGATGAAGCTTTTCGAAGGCCTCTCCCGATACCGACCGCAGGCACTCGGCGTGCTGCGCATCATGACCGCGCTGCAGTTTGTCGAGCATGGCAGCCAGAAACTGTTCAACTTCCCCATCAGCGCCGAGCCTCACGCCCTCAACGGGCTGACCGCGACCGCCGGCATCCTCGAATTCGCCGGCGGCATCCTGCTGGCGCTTGGCCTGTTCACTCGGCCCGTCGCGTTCCTCCTGGCCGGCGAAATGGCGATCGCCTATTTCATGGCACACTACCCGCGCGACTTCTTTCCGGCCAACAATGGCGGCGACGCGGCGATCTCCTTCTGCTTCATCTTCCTCTATCTGGTCTTCGCCGGCGCCGGCGCCTTCGCGCTGGACAATCGCAGCAAGGCCTGATGCCCCATGCGGGGGTGAGCCCTCACCCTCGCATCCGTTCGAAATTGGCGTCGAACAGCGGCGCCGCCTGGATGCGCGCGGCAAGGCGCTTGCCCAGCAGCTCGATTTCGAAGCCGTCGCTTTCATCGGCGATCTCCTTCGGCACATAGCCGATGGCGACCGACTTTTTCGAGTGATGCGCATAGCCGCCCGACGTCACCCAGCCGCGTACCGCGCCGCCGAACCAGATCGGCTCGTCGCCGATGACATCGGCGTCATCGGCATCGACAATGAAGGCACGCAGCCGCAATTTGCCGCCTTGCTTGCGCTCGGCCAGTGCCGCCGCCTTGCCGATGAAGTCCGCCTCCTTGCCATAGGCGACGAAGCGGTCGAGCCCGGCTTCGAGCGGCCCGTAGATCGGCCGGTATTCGCGTCCCCATGAGCCGTAATTCTTCTCCAGCCTGAGCGCATTCAGGGCACGCGAGCCGAACAGGCCGATGCCGAATTCTTCGCCCGCCGCCATCAGCGCATGATAGGCCGCGCGCTGATATTCGGGCACCACCCAGATCTCGTAGCCGAGATCGCCGGTGTAGCTGACGCGGTCGACCAGGCACGGCGCCATGCCGATATCCATCCTAGCCACCGCCATGAAGGGAAACGCCGCGTTCGAAACATCGGCGGGACTGACCTTGGCCAGCACCTCCCGCGCCTTCGGCCCCGCGATCGCAAGGCCGGTGAGTTTCGCGCCCACCGCCTCGATCTGGACCGAACCGTCCCCAGGCAGATGCGCCTCGAACCAGCGCATATGGTACTGCTCGGCAATGCCGGAGCCGGCAAGGAACCAGCCATCGCTGCCCAGATTGGCCAGCGTGAAATCGCCGATCAGTCTGCCGTCCTGCTTCAGCATCGGCGCCAGCGTCATGCGGCCGGGTTTCGGCAATTTGCAGGCGAGCATCTTGTCGAGCCACGCAGCCGCCCCCTCGCCCGTCACCTTGTATTTGGCAAAGCTCGAAATCTCCGCCAGGCCGACGCCATCGCGGACCGTCGCAACCTCGCTTGCGACATGCGTGAAATCGCTGGAGCGCCGCCAGGAGAACTCGTCCTTGATGCCTTCCGGCGCATACCAGAGCGGCACTTCCAGCCCATAGGCGACGCCCCATTGGGCGCCCCTGGCCGACAGAAGATCGTAGACCGGTGTCGTCTTCAGCGGTCGGCCGGCGGGCAGTTCCTCATTGGGGAAGCGGATCGAAAAGCGCCTGGAATAGTTCTCGCGCACCTTGGCGTTGGTGTAGGCCATCGTCGCCCAGTCGCCGTAGCGCGCCACATCCATGGCCCAGATATCGGCGCCGGGATCGCCCTCGATCATCCAGTTGGACAGCGCCAGCCCGACGCCGCCGCCCTGTGAAAAACCGGCCATGACGCCGCAGGCGACCCAGAAGCCGGAAAGGCCGCGCACCGGCCCGACCAGCGGATTGCCGTCGGGCGCGAAGGTGAAGGGCCCGTTGATGATCTGCTTGATGCCGGTGTGCTGGAAAGCCGGGAAATGGCGGAAGCCGACTTCGAGCGAAGGCGCGATGCGGTCGATGTCCGGCTCGAGCAGTTCATGGCCGAAATTCCATGGTGTCTGGTGTTCCGACCACGGCTTGTTGGCCTTCTCGTAGGTGCCCATCAGCATGCCGCCGCGTTCCTGGCGCAGATAGAGCTCGCCGTCGAAATCGACGGCGTGGATGATCTCCGTACCCGTCCTGGCGTTCCAGGCGGCGACTTCCGGCATGTCCTCGGTGATCAGGTACATGTGCTCCATGGCCAGCACCGGCAGTTCGAGCCCGACCATGCGGCCGACCTCGCGCGCCCACAGGCCGCCGGCATTGACGACATGTTCTGCCACCACCTCGCCCTTGTTGGTGATGACGCGCCACAGCCCATCGGGCCGCCGCACAATGTCCTCGACCTTGGTGAAGCGCTCGACCTCGGCGCCGAGTTTTCGCGCGGCCTTGGCATAGGCGTGGGTGACGCCAGAGGGATCGAGATGGCCATCCTCCTTGTTTCGGACGGCGCCAACGAACTGCCTGGGGTCGAGCAGCGGCATGATTTCAGCCGCCTCGTTCGGCGAGATCACCTCCAGGTCGATGCCGAGATAGCGACCCTTGGCGACGACACCGCGCAGCCAGTCCAGCCGCGCCTCGGTCGCGGCGAGCAGCACGCCGCCGGTCAGGTGCACGCCGGTCGCCTGTCCGGACAGCTCCTCGATCTCCTTGTAGAGGCCGATCGTGTATTTCTGCAGCTTGGCGACATTGGGGTCGCCATTGATCGTGTGCATGCCGCCCGCCGCATGCCAGGTCGAGCCGGATGTCAGCTCGTCGCGCTCCAGCAGCACCACGTCGGTCCAGCCATGGCGGGCAAGATGGAACAGCACGGAACACCCGACGACCCCGCCGCCAATGACCACGACCTTTGCATGCGATTTCATGAGGTTTTTCTCGTTAATTCAGTGTGTTGGATTGGCGAGATGAATCGGCATGGGAAGCGCCAGGCACCCCCCTCTGGCCTGCCGGGCATCTCCCCCGCAAGGGGGGAGATCAGCAGCGGCTGCGCCGCCGATCCCTTTTCGACGTTGGTAATTGGCGAAGGTAGGGGCGACAGCCAATCTCCCCCCTTGCGGGGGAGATGCCCGGCAGGGCAGAGGGGGGTGCCGCGCGCCGGCGCTAAAGAACTCACGGCTCGCCCTGCCCGATCGCTTCCTTGCGCCTGGCGACATAGGCCTCCAGCGCCTCACGCACGGCGATATCCATCGCCGGCTCGACATAGTCCTCCAGCGCCTTCTTCCACAGCCGCGTCGCGCGCGCTGTCGCATCGAGCCCACCGGCCTCCTGCCAGGCCTCGTAATTCTGCCAGTTGGACAGCATCGGCTGGTAGAAGGCGGTGGCGTAACGTTCCAGCGTGTGCGGCTCGCCGAAGAAATGGCCGCCGGTCGGCACCGCGCCCAGCGCCTCGACGGCGAGCTCCGCCTCGTCGACCACGATCGGTCGCAGGAACTCCATCATGTGCTGGATCATCTCGACATCGATCATGAATTTTTCGAACGACGCCGTCAGCCCGCCCTCCTGCCAGCCGGCGGCGTGGTAGACCAGGTTGCCATGGCCAAGCACCGCGCCCCACAGGGCCATCAGCGTCTCATAGGCGCCTTGCGCGTCCGCCGCGTTGGAGGCCGAGCCGGGTGTTGTCCGGTAAGGCAGCCCATAGCGCCGCGCCAATTGCCCCGAGGCGATGTTGGCCTTGGTGTTTTCCGGCGTGCCGAAGGCCGGCGCGCCGGACTTCATGTCGACATTGGAGGTGAAGGCGCCATACATCACCGGCGCGCCCGGCCGCACCAGCTGCGTCAGCACGACGCCGAACAGCGCCTCGGCATTCTGTTGCGCCAAGGCACCCGCCAGCGTCACCGGGCTCATCGCCCCCATCAGCGTGAACGGCGTCACCGCCACCGACTGGCCGAATTCGGCCATGGTCATCAGCCCTTCGGCCATCATCTCGTCGAAGCGGCGCGGCGAGTTGACCGAGATGATGGTGGCGATACCCGGATCGTCGCGCAACTGGTCCAGCGTCAGCCCGCGCGCGATCGCCATCATCTCGATGCCGTCGAGCGCCCTGCCCCGGCCGATCGCCGAGACATGGAAACTCTTATCGGTCAGCGTCAGATTGGTGAAGTAGGTGTCGAGATGGCGCGAATTGGCCGGCAGCTCGACCGGCGCGCAGACCTGGTTGCCGAGCATGTGGACGCAGTTGAAATGCTGCGCCAGCCGGGTGAGATCGGCATAGTCGCGCAAATTGCCGGCGCGGCGGCCACGCTCCATGTCGTGCACATTGGGCGGCCCGGCAACCAGCGTGAAATTGATGGTATTGCCGCCAAGATGGATCGTGCTGGCCGGGTTGCGGGGCGTCAGCGTATAGTTGGACCGCGTCGTCTTCAGCGCCTCGGCGACCATGCCGCGATCGATGCGGACATTCGCCGAGGCGTGATCAACCACAGCACCCGCCTTCTCGAACAGCGACAGCGCCCTCGGGCTCATCACCTCGATGCCGAAATTTTCCAATATATGCAACGATGCCTGGTGGATCGCCTCGATCTGGTCGGGCGACAGCAACGCCATCGGTGGATAGGGATTGGTCACGCGCCTTTGCGGCAGTTGTGGGATGGGCGCTGGCCCCCGGTTGCTGGTGCGCTCGGCGCCGCGCTTGCGTCTTGGTTCATTCATGCCAGGCATCAAAGCCTCGGCGGGCCGGACGAGCTGTCAGAAATACGCCGTTTACAGGCGTGATTTTAGCCAAGGCGGCATTTTCACAGCGCGCCTTTATAAAAGGCGACATTTAGCGTCGGAATATCGATACAGCATTTTCCCGAGCGCTCGCGCTGGCGAGGCGTTAACGGCGACAGCAAGATTCCCTTTATGATTTCGGCCTATTGCTCACCCCATGCGTAGGTCGAGTTTTAGTAAAATTGTAGCGGTTGGCGTGTTGCTGGCACTTTCGGCCTGCGCGACCGCGCCCAGCCACATCAACAATGTCTGTGCCGTCTTCGACCAGAATGATGGCTGGTTCGACAACTGGCAGTCGGCGGCCGAACGCGCCTCTCGGACATACGGCGTCCCCGTGCCGGTGCTGATGGCGACGGTGCGCAAGGAATCCGGCTTCAAGAGCAATGCCCGGCCGCCGCGCACCAAGCTGCTCGGCTTCATTCCGTGGAAGCATGTCTCGTCGGCCACCGGCTTCTCGCAGGCGCTGGACGGCACCTGGTCGCAATATCAGCGCGAAACCGGCAATTGGGCGGCGCGGCGCACCAAATTCGCCGACGCCGTCGATTTCGTCGGCTGGTATCATTCCAAGACAGCAGATACCTACGGCGTCGCGCGCAACGACACCTACAATCTCTACCTCGCCTACTATCTCGGCTGGACCGCCTATGGCCGCGGCAATCGTGGCGACGCCGGCGTGCAGGGCTATGCCCGGGCCACCGACAAGATGGCGCGGGACTATGAAGTACAGCTACGGCAGTGCGGCAGCTGACACCCAGCCTCCCGGGTCAGTGTCGCCTTGTCGTATCTTTCGGCTTTTTAACACCGGTTTCGGAGGACTCGTCGCTTACTTTGTGGCGACGGGCTCGCATCCCAGCCTGGCCCTGCTCCACAGCATCGCCGATCGCGTCCGCTTCCGCGGTCGACGATTTGCCACGCGGCCGGTTGGGCGCTGTTCCTGTCGAACCCAGCCCAGTGCCGTGGGCATCTTCCGGCACGCCCTCGTGGGCCGCGTGCTCCTTGTCGAACTTGATCACCGGCTCCATCTTCGCCAGCACGTCGTCGGCCAGCCAGCACAGGCTCATATGGCCGTCGCCGAGATGCTTGACCGGCGGAACCTTGGTCTCGCACAGATTGTCCGGCACCAGCTTCTTGTAGCCGCAGCGTGTCTGGAACGGGCAGCCGGACGGCGGGTTCATCGCCGAAGGAATGTCGCCTTCCAGCACAATGTGCTTCTTGACCACGCTGGTGTCCGCGATCGGGATCGCCGACAGCAGCGCCTCGGTATAGGGGTGATAGGGCGGCGCAAAGATCTGGTCGGTCGTGCCTTGCTCAACGATGTAACCGAGATACATGACGACGACGCGGTCGGCGATGTAGCGCACGACCGACAGATCGTGGCTGATGAACAGCATCGTCGTCTTGTTCTTGCGCTGGATGTCCATCAACAGTTCGGTCACCGCCGCCTGCACCGACACGTCGAGCGCCGAGACCGGCTCGTCCGCCACCACCACCTTGGCATCGCCGGCAAAGGCGCGCGCCACGCCGATGCGCTGCTTCTGGCCACCGGACAGCTGGCGCGGCTTGCGCGTCTCGAAGGCGCGCGGCAGCTTCACCAGGTCGAGCAGTTCGAGCATACGCTTGCGCCGGTCGGCGACCGTCTTGCCGACGTTGAATTTCTCCAGCGTGCGGATGATCTGCGAGCCGACCGAATGGCTGGGGTTCAGCGTGTCGAACGGGTTCTGGAACACCATCTGGATCGACGACACGGTTTCGACGCTGCGGCTCTCGATGCCGGTCGACTGGATCTGCTTGTTGCCCAGCGTGACTGTGCCTGAACTCGCCGTCTCTAGTCCGAGCAGCACCTTGGCCAGCGTCGACTTTCCGCAGCCGGATTCACCGACGATGGCGACGGTCTCGGATTCGCGCGCCATGAAGGAGATCGTCTCGTTGGCCTTGACGACGCGGCCCTCGCTCGAGCCGAACACCTCGCTGCCGCCGACTTTGTAGTATTTCCGCAGATCCTCGATCTTGAGCACCGGTGCGCCGGGCACGACGCGCTCATTGACCTTCTTGGCGCCAGGCGGCAGCGCCTCCCAGTCGATCTCGTTGAAGCGCACGCAGCGCGAGAAATGCCCCTCATGGCCGGCGACCTCGATCATCGGGATTTCGGCGGCGTTGCAGACGCCCTCGACGAAATGGTGGCAGCGCGGGCCGAAATTGCAGCCCTTCGGCCGCTCATGCGGCAGCGGCAACTGGCCAGGGATGGCAATCAGCGGCCGCGAGTTCTTGTCGGCGCCCGGCAGCGGGATCGAACGGAACAGCCCTTGCGTATAGGGATGGCGCATCCGGTCGAACACGTCCTTGATCTTGCCGGTCTCCACCGCTTCGCCCGAATACATCACGGTGATGCGGTCGCAGGTTTCCAGGATGAGGCCGAGATTGTGCGACACGAAGATCATCGACGTGCCGAACTTTTCGCCCAGCCCCTTGACCAGTTCGACGATGCCCGCCTCCACCGTCACGTCGAGCGCCGTCGTCGGCTCGTCAAGCAGAAGCAGCGCCGGCTTCGACAGCAGCGCCATGGCAATGACGATACGCTGCTGCTGGCCGCCGGAGAGCTGATGCGGGTAGGAGCGCATCATGCGCTCGGGATCGGGAAGCTTGACCGCGCGCACCATTTCGAGCGAGCGTTTGTAGGCCTCTTCCTTCGACACCTTGTCATGGATCAGCGGCACTTCCATCAGCTGCTGGCCGACCTTCATTGCCGGATTGAGGCTGGCCATCGGCTCCTGGTAGATCATGGCGATCTTGTTGCCGCGGATGGCGCGCAGCTCCTCGTCGGAGAGCTCGCCCATGTCCTTGCCCTGGAACTTGATCTTGCCGCCGACGATCTTCCCGATGTTGGAGAGGTCGCGCATGATGCCGAGCGACACGGTCGACTTGCCGCAGCCCGATTCACCGACAATGCCCATCGCTTCGCCAGGCATGACCGTGCAGGAAAAATCCATGACGGCCGGTATCTCGCCCTTGCGGGTAAAAAAGGAGATCGACAGGTTTTCGATCTCGATGATCGGCCCAGGGGTCGGTTTGCCGGGATTTCGAACTGCCTCGTTCATGGGTCGCTCCAATCCAAATTCTACCAGATGCGGGCCAGAGCCCGTCAATCAGTCTTTCATCGATTGTTCGCGCAGCGAGTCGGCGAGCAGGTTCAAGCCCAGCACGAACGACATCAGCGCGATCGTGGGCGGCAGCGCCGGGTGGATGAAGGAACGCAGCAGCCGGCTGGCATCCTTGATCGCCGTGCCCCAGTCGGGGCTTTCCGGCGCCAGGCCGAGGCCGAAATAACCGAGCGTGCCGAGCAGGATCGTCGTGTAGCCGATGCGCAGGCAGGCATCGACGATCAGCGGTCCGCGCGCATTGGGCAGGATCTCCCACAGCATGATGTACCAGGGCGATTCACCGCGCGTCTGCGCCGCCGCCACATAGTCGCGCGTCTTGATGTCCATCACCAGGCCGCGCACGATGCGGAACACGCCGGGGCTGGAGGCGAACACCACCGCCACGAAGATGTTCAACTGGTTGGGGTCGATGTGGACGATGTGCAGCGGGTCCCTGTCGAAGACAAGGCCGAGGTAGATCCAGCCGCCGATGATCAGCGTCAGGCCGAGCAGGATGTAGATCCGGTCCGGCCGGTTCTTGAAGCGTGTCCAGAACAGCACGCAGAAGAAAATGATCGGAAACAGGAAGAAGACGCCGGCCAGCGCGTAGGGGATCGGCGTGTCCATGATCCCCGGCGTCACCAGGAGGTAGAACAACAGGATAACCGGGAAGGCCAGCACGAGATTGGCCAGGAACGACAGCACGGTGTCGATCTTGCCGCCGTAATAGCCGGCCGGCAGGCCGAGCGTGATGCCGACCATGAGCGCGAAACCGGTCGCCGCCGGAGCGATGATCAGCACGATCTGGCTGCCATAGACCATGCGCGAAAACACGTCGCGGGCCAGCTTGTCGCCGCCGAACAGATAGACCAGCCCCGATTGCGGCTCGATGGCGCCGGGCAGCGTGTCCTTCATGGCGGGGATCTGCGCCAGCGGATCGAAAGGCGAGATGGTCGAGGCGAAGATCGCCGTGAACAGCCAGAACAGGCAGATGAAGACACCCGCTATGCCGACGCCGCTGTCGAACAATTGGCCGTAGAGCGCGAGCTTCTTCTTGTAGGCGAAGCTCGCCCCCATGACGATGACGAGCGCGATCCACACCGGCCAGAAGCGCGAAAGCACTTCGAGGATGATGGTAAAGGCGCCGATATATTGGACCTGCATCCGCTTCGTCCCCTACTGAACCCTGATACGCGGATTGAGAAACGCGTAGCCGACATCGGAAATGAGCTGCGTGATCAAGACGATGAACACCGAGACCAGCGAGCAGCCAAGCAAAAGGTCGATGTCGTTGTTGCCGGCAGCTTCGACCAGCGTGTAGCCGAAGCCCTGGTAGCGGAACATCACCTCGACGATGACGACACCGGTGAGCAGCCAGGGGAACTGCAGCATGATGACAGTGAAAGGCGCGATCAGCGCGTTGCGCAACGCATGCTTGACCACCACACTGCCGAAGGAGAGGCCCTTCAAGCGGGCGGTGCGGATATATTGCTGCGTCATGACCTCGACCATCGAGGCACGCGTCATGCGCGCGATATAGCCGATGCCGTAGATCGCCAGCGTCATCACCGGCAGCGTGAAGTTGTAGAAGGTGATGCCTTGGCTGGCGGACGCCGCCGACCCGTTCAGCCAGCCAAGCCATGAGGCGAAGATGACGGTGAAGATGACGCCCGACACATATTCAGGCGTCGCCGTCGAGGCGATGGATGCGACGGATAGCACCCGGTCGGTTCGCGAACCTTCGCGCATGCCGGCCAGGATGCCGATCAGGAGCGAGATCGGAACCATGACCGCCAGCACCCAGAACATCAGGATGCCGGTCGCGCCAAGTGCCGGAAACAGCTTGGAGGCCACCGTCGCCTTGAATTTGGTCGAGCAGCCGAAATCGCCTTCCAGGACGCCGGCGAAAGTCGGCACCACGGGATCGTTGCAGAAGGTGAAGCGCTGCGCCGGCTTGCCGGTCGCCGGATCGGTCACCGGCTGCTTGGGCAGGACGCCGAGCCACTGGCCGTAACGGATAAAGAAATTCTGCCGGTAGCCATGCTCGACCAGCCAGCTCTCGAGCTGCTCGGCCGATGTGTGCATTTCGGTCTGGCTGATCGCCAGCTTCTTCAGATTGGGCTCGAGGTTGATCAGGAAGAAGACGATCATCGTCAGGCACAGCATCGTCAATGCCATGGTGCCGAGACGCCTGATAATGAAAGAAAGCATGGCGGCCCCCTGCCGACGGGGTTGGGGTTTGAGCCGGCTCCAACGCCTTGTCCACCGTTGCCGGCGGGCTGGCTGTCAGACAGGCCCTCGGATGCAATCAGCGCCTGATTTATTGCATGACCTTATCCGGGGAGTCCGCAATTTTTTTGCAGTGCACACTCGTGGCTTCAGATCGCTGCAAGAGAACGAGGGGAAAGGGGCGGCGCCCCTTCCCCCTTCGATCCGGATCAGGCCTCGTCGAGCCAGACCTTGCCGTAGTCGTGCTCATAGGTCGGATGCATCTTGTAGTTCTGCACCGCCTTGACCGAGTGGCTGAAGAGTTTGCGCCAGTACGGCTGGATGATGATGCCGGAATCCTGCAGGATCTGCTCGATATCCTTCATCATCTCCTTGCGCTTGGCGGCATCGGCCACCGAAAGCGCGGCGTTGAGCTTGGCATCCCAATCGGGATTCGACCAGGCCGCCTCGTTCCAGGCTTCGCCGGTGCGGTAGGCGATGGCCAGAACCTGGACGCCGAGCGGGCGCATGTTCCAGTTGGTCATCGACAGCGGATACTTCGTCCAGTCGTTCCAGAACGTCGAGCCTGGCAGCACGGTGCGCTTCACCTTGATGCCAGCGTCGCGCAATTGCGCGGCAATGGCGTCGCCGGTGTTCTTGTGCCAGTCCTCATCGACAGTGATCAGTTCGTGCTCGAAGTCCGCCTGGCCGGCTTCCGCCATCAGTGCCTTCGCTTTGGCCGGATCGCGCTTGATCTTCGGCAGTTCGAAATATTCCGGATGAATGGCGCAGACATGGTGGTTCTCGGCGACAGTGCCGGCATTGCCGTAGCCAAGCTGGAGAACGACGGCGTTGTCGACACCGAGCTGCAGCGCCTGACGCACCTTCTGGTTGTCGTAGGGCTTGTTCTTGATGTTGGTGCGGCAGACGATGGTCGCCGCGGTCACCACTTCCGACTTCACCAGGTTCATGCCATCGAGGATCGACACATAGTCGGCCGAGGTCTCGAAGTTGGTGTGCACTTCGCCGGCTTCGAAGGCACTGACCATGGCAGCCGGATCGGTGCCGTAGTCGATGAACTCGATACCGTCGAGGAACACCTCGCCGTCCCACCACTTGTCGTCGGCACGGCGCTTATAAACCACCTTCTGGCCGACATCGTAGGAGACGAGTTCGAACGGTCCGGTGCCGATCGGGCAGGATTTGAAATCGCCGCCCTTCTCATCGAAGCTCTTGTGGACGATGAGACCGGGATAGTCGCACATGTTCGGGATGAGCGCGATGTCGGGCTTGGTGAGCTTCAGCACGACCGTATGATCGTCCTTCTTGGTCACTGCGCTTTCGTCGAGCTTGTCGTCCTTGACCAGCGAGCCGAGGCGGCCGGGCATGGAATTGCCTTCGGCTTTCTTGTCGGCCCAGCGCTTCAGGTTGAAGATGACATCGTCGGCGGTGAACGCATCGCCGTTGTTCCAGGTGACGCCCTTGCGCACATGCAGCGTGTATTCGGTGGCGTCGTCATTGACGTCCCAGCTTTCCAGGAGATAGGGACGGAACGTGTATTCGGTGGTGTACTTGACCAGCGGCTCGAGCGCCTGGCGCTCGGCATCCGCGATTTCCGACCAGTCGGCCTTGCGCGGATCCTTCGGATCCTTGATCCATTGCGCGACCTTCAGCGTGCCGCCTTTCTTGCCCTTCACGTCCTCTGCCTTGGCCGGCGTCGGATCGGCGAGGCCGAGCAGGCCGTAGGCCATGGCCGTCGAGGCGCCGAAAACACTGGCCATCGCGAGAAATTCGCGGCGGTCCACATTGCCTGCCTTGGCTTCTTCGGCCATGGCCAGGATGTGATCCGGAACGCGATCGCCATTACTCTTGTAGATCGTCATGACTTAACTCCCATTGTTGGCTTTCCGCCTTTTAACATTCCGCATCCAGGCCATGATGTCAAAGACAGCGTGGGATGGGAACATGTTAGCGAATGTGCAACTTTGGAAGGGGGGCGGTTCGCGTGATAACGACAGTCTTGACGCAAATTTGCTAGTGCGCCCAGATTTCGCCTAAATCTCTTTAAGGCGATTAAACTGAAACATTTACACCAGTTACGACAGCACCAGTCTCGGCCATGGTGAGGGCCAGCCCCTCAATATTCCTTTTCGTAGAAGATGCCGCCCTTGGCCTCGCCGGCGTCCGTCGCCTCGCCACGCAATTTGACGCCGCGCCCGACATTGAGGTCGATGGTCGCCTTGCCCGAACCCGGCTTGTCGCCCTTCTGGATGGTCACATAGGTGCGGTCGTTGAGATACTTGCCGGCCGAGACCGCCGTGCCGCCCTGGCTGTCCGTGGTCACGTCGAGATCGTCGACGCCGATGGCGCTGCGCAGGTTTTCAAGCAGCGAGGTCGATCCGCCAACGCCGGCCAGCTGCGCGGCGGCTTCGGCCAGTTGCGCGATCTGCAGCGGTGACAGGTTCGACATCGACCGCCCAAAGATCAGTTGCGCCAGCACCTCGTCCTCGGGCAGTGCCGGCACCGAGGAGAAGGTGAATTTCGGATTGGTCGCCTCGCCCGACACCACGATGGTGACGGTGGCGCTGGTCGTCGTCGTGGTCGCGGTCAGGTTGAGGTAGGGCACCAGCGAGCCGGAGAACCCGACCGTGCCTTCGGTGAAGGTCAGCCGCTTGCCGAGGATCGACAGCCGGCCGCGCTGCAGGGTGAAGGTGCCGACCGCCTGCGGCGACGAGGCCGGGCCGGTCAGCCTGAGCGAGCCGCCGAGTTCGGCATCGACACCCCTGCCCTGGATGAAGATCTGGTTCGGCGCGTTGACGGTGACGTCGAGCGCAAGCCCGCTGCCGCCGCTCTTGCCTGATGTCGTCGCCGGACGCAGCGCCTTGTCCTGCGCCCTGACCGCGCCGGGCGCGTTCTTGTGCTTGACGTCGAGCGCCGAAAGCGAGCCGGGCAATTTATCCGGAACCGTGATAACGGTCTTGGCGAGATTGACGGTGCCGGCAACCACCGGTGCCGATGTCAGCGGCCCCTTGATCGTCAGGTCGCCGCCGAGATTGGCGGTCACCACGCGTCCATCCGTATAGCGCCCGTCGGTGAGCTTGATCGAGAGGTCGGCCGGAAAACCTTGCGCCGGGTTGATGCCGACCGTGCCGCTGGCCGACAGGCTGCCGCGCGTCGACAAGGTTCCGGTCAGCCGGTTGATCCTGGCGACGCCGCCGCCGATCGAGACGTCGGCCGTGAGATCGTTGACGGCCAGCCCCGAGCGCGCATCGACGAGCCGCGCACCGGAAGTGTTGACGCTGCCGCCGATGACGGGCGATGTCGCCGGACCGCGCACCTGGACATTGACATTGGCGGTTCCCGTCAGCGCCAAGCCCTGCGCGGCAAGCTTCTGGCTGAGCAGGCCGAATGGCACGGCGCCGTTGAAGTCGAGCACCAGCGCCGGCGTGCCCGCCGTCGTCACCGTGCCGCCGCCCTTGAGGCCAAGGCCGCCTCCATCGCTGACATTGGCGTTGAAGGTCAGCTTGTTGCCGGCAAAGGTGCCGGAGGAGGATACGCTCACCGCGCCGACACCGGCACCGCGGGTTTGCGACGTCTGCACGCCGGCCGCGTCTATGTTGAAGGCAACTGCAGGGTTTGCCGGCGCGCCCGTCACCTTCACCGTGCCGGAAATCGAACCGGCGGCATCGAGACCAGGCGAGAAACTGTTGGCAAGCGACATCGGCACCTTTGCCAGCGTCGCATTGATGTCGAGCGCCTGCCCGACCTTGCCGGTGACAGTCGCCGTGCCGCCGCCAAGGTTGAGCACCAGCCGGTCCAGCGTTGTCGTGCCGTTGGCGATGCTGACCGTCGAGGCCTGGGCGATGGCCGCCTTGATGCCCTGGACGGTCGCCTGGCCGGAAGCGAGCTCGATGGTGGTGGTGCCGTTGGCCACCTTCACGCGGCCAGCCGCCTTGGCCGGAATGCCCTTGACCGTGGCGCCACCGGAAAAGCCGGTCCAGTCGCCGTCGCGCTTCAAATCGACATCGATGCCGCTGATCACGGTGCCGCCCGAGGTGACAGTGTCGGCGCGGATCTTGCCCGAGATCACCGGTGCGGCGAGATAGTTGGCGATCAGCGCGTCGATGGAAACCGCCTTCGCCTGCAAGTCGCCGCGCGTGATCGAACCGGTGGCCGCCTTGATGGCGACCTGTGGTGCCGCACCGTTCTTGGTGAAGGCGATCGTACCGCGCACGTCGCCTTCGGCCTTTTCCAGCGCCAGCGCGGCGAGCGGGCCGATATCGGGCAGGTCGAGCGAGATGGTGCCCTCAGGCACGAATTTGTCGTCAAGCGCCAGATCGCCCGAGATCTTGTTCTTGCCCAGCGACAGCAGCAGGCCGTTGATGGCGCTCTTGCCGTCCGCCGTCGCCAGCACCGCGCTGCCTTGCAAGGCCTGTCCCGCGACATTGCCGGTCAGTTGCACATTCGCCGCCGGGTTGGCGGCATCCGCCTTGCCGGTGGCGATGAGCTTCAGTCCGGTGATCTCGCGCTCCGCCACCAGCAGCCGATCACTGTTGACCGTCAGCGACAGGTCAGGCGCCATGGCCGGCCCCTGTGCATTCAGGGCAAAGGCAATGGCGCCCTTGGCGTCCTTGGACAAGAGCGAGATGTCGCTCAGCGCGCCCTTGATGTCGGCGGCCAGCTTGTTGTCGGCAAGGCTCGCTTGCCCGCCGGCGGTCAGCGCGCCAGAGGTCAGCTTCAGCCCATCGACATTGATACTGCCGTTGGGATCGCGCTTCAGCGTGGCGCTGATCTGAGCGCGTTCGCCAAGCATGCCGCGCGCCGCCGCCGGCAAGGCCGATGACGGGGCATCCGCGCTCAGCTTGAGGTCGATGGCGCCATCGCGCAGGGACACCTGGCCGGCGACCTGGCTGTTGAGCGCATCGCTCTTGAGCGAGCCGCTGTCGATGGCGACGCCGTCCGACGTCAGCCGGGCGTTCAGCGCGGCCGTCACCTTGCCGGCGATCAGCGGGGCGATGGCGGCATTGTCGAGACCGACCTTGTCCACCGACACCGTGCCGGAAACCGCTCCGGCGCGATTCCTGAGATCGAACGCATCCGAGTGCAGTGCCAGGACAAGCCCCTCCACCTTGGCCGGGCTGGTGGTCACTGAAGGCAGGATGGCGGGGACATCCAGGCGGGCCTGCGTGCTCTCACCCGCCATCTTTGCCGACAAGGACTTGACCTCGATCTTCACCGGGCTCTCAGCACTGCCGACCGTCAGCGGCAGGCTGGGGCCGGATGAGGTGAGATCCAGCGCAAAATCGCTGGCGCCGTTGGGATTGATGGTACCCGAAGCCGTGCCGGAGATCTTGTCACCGGTCAGCGTCGCATGGTCGAGGGCGACTCCGCCAGCCGAGGTATAGCTGCCGGCCGCATCGACAGCGAGTGGCCCGAGCCCGGCCTGGCGGGTCTGGCTGGTTTCGGCGCCGGCAAGCTGCGCATCGAACCGAACCTCCGGAGCAACCGGCATTCCCTTCACTTGCGCCGTACCACCGAGCGTACCCACGGCATCGAGGCCGGGCGAAAAATTATTGGCTAGAGCCGCCGGCAACGCGGAAAACTGCGCCGCAAGATCGAGCGTCTGGCCGGCGGTCCCAGACAGCATCACCGCACCGCCGCCGATATCGAGCGCCAGCTTGTCAATGCTGGTCGTGCCATTGGCGATGGTCAGCGTCGAGGGTTCAGCGATTGCCGCCTTGATGCCGCGCACCGTCGCTTCGCCCGAGGCGATCTCGACGCTAGTGGTGCTCTCGGCGATCTTCACCCGGCCGGCCGCGGTCGCCGGAATGCCTGCAATCGTGGCGCCGCCAGTGAAATTGGTCCAGTCTCCGTCGCGTTTCAGGTCGACGCCGATGCCGCTGACTTCGGTGGCGCCCGAGGTGACGCTGTCGGCCTTGATGGTGCCCGAAATCGCCGGCGCCTTGAGATAGTTGGCGATCAGCGCGTTGACGGCGATCGTCTTGGCCGTCACCTCGCCGCGCGCGATCGAGGTGCTCTTGGCATCGATGGTGACGGACGGCGCGTCGCCCTCCTTGGCGAAGTTGATGGTGCCGTTGATGTCACCCGTCACCTGCTGGCCGGCGAGTGCCGCCAACTGGTCGATTGCCGGTGCCGCCAGCGTCAACGTGCCGAGCGGCATGAACTTGTCGTCGAGCGCCAGGTCACCCGAAACCTTGTTGTCGCCGAGCGAGACCAGGAACCCGTTGATCGAGCGCTTGCCCTCGCTTGTCACCAGCGCCGCCTTGATGTCGAGCGGCTGGTCGTTGACCGCGCCGGTCAGCGAGACATTGGCCGAAGGGCTGGCTATGTCGGCCTTGCCGCTTGCCGTCAGCTTGATCGCCTTCACCGTCCGGCCCGAGGCCGTCAGGCTGTCGCTGTCGGCCGAGACGGTGAAATCCGGAGCCGAGCGCGGGCCGCTTGCCGACAGCGCGAAATCGACGCCACCGGCAACCGGCACGCCGACCATCGGCGACAGCACCGAAACATCGCCCAGCGTGCCCTTGATGTCGGCCTGGATATCGGTGCCTTGCGCGCTGGCGGTGCCGCTGGCGCTGAGCGAACCGGAGGTCAATGATATCGAATTGGCGGCGAACGCCCCTTGCGGATCGCGCGTCGCGGCGGCCGAGAATTTCACCCGCTCGCCGAGCACCGAGCTGATCTGCGGCGGCAAGGCGGTCGACACGGCGTCGGCATTCATCTTGAGCTGCATCGACAGATCGGCGAGCGCCACCGTCATGGTCAGCGAAGCGTTGAGCGCATCGGAGCGCAGCGTGCCCTGATCGATGGTGATGGCGTCCTTGCTCAGCGATCCCCCGAGGTCGACGTCGACCTTGCCGGTGATCAGCGGCGCCAGCGTCGCCACGTCGGTCCTCAGGCCACCCGCCGTCAGCTTGACGGCAAACGGCCCGGCGCGGCTCTGGATATCGAAGCCGTCGGAATGGATCTGCGCCGCAAGATCGTTGAGCTGGGTGCCGCCCGCCACCACCGAAACCAGCGAGGCACCGATGTCGATGATCGGCGCCTTGCCGTCGCCAAAGGCGCGGGCGGTGATGTTCCGGATAACCACCGTGATCGGCTGTGCTGCATTGCCCACGGTGATCGGCACAGGTGCGCCTTTGGCGGCAATTTCAACCGACAGATCGCTGGCGCCGGCCGGGTCGGCAATGCCGGTCGCGGTGCCATGTATGGCATCGCTTTCGATGCTGGCCCGGTCGACACTGATGCCGCCAGCTGTCGTGGCGGTGCCGGCGACGTCGAAGCTGGTTTTGCCGGCAAACAGCGGCCGCAGATTTTCCGGCAGGAAAGGCGCGAACGCGCCGTCGCCCTTGGCCTCGACGTGATTGCCCTTGTCGGTGAGTTGATGACGGCCCGTCAGCTGCGTGACGATCTTGCCGTCGACGATGAATGTGGCGATGCCGTTCCAGTTGGCAAGCGGTCCCGTGCCGGAGACGGCTATGTCGACCGGCGGCGTGTCGGGCAGCTTGAGCAGATTGGCGATGATACCACCTGCCGGCTCCGAAGCCTTGAGGTCGAGGTCGAGCCTGTTATCGGCCGGCGCAAAGTGGATCTTGGCGTCGACATTGCCTTGCTTGCCGTCGTGGCGGGTGACGTTGAGCGTCGTCTCAACCGCCAGCGGCGCGGCATCGGCCTTGAGCATTCCCTTGGCGGCGAGTTCGGCGATGCCGCTGCCGGCCAGCTGCTGGCCAAGGGCGATTTCCGGCAGGTCGATCTCTCTGATGTCGATGGAAACCGGCAGCGTCGTCGCGCCGCCACTCGGCGCCGGCGGGTGCGTGCCGGCCACCGGCAGGCGTGCCAGTTCGATGCGCTCGGCCGCGATGCGGTCGGCGGAGAAGTTTTTCGACAAAAGCGAAAGCGGCGACCAGTCGACGGCCACCTTGCGCGCCACCAGCCAGGCGCCCTGCCGGTCTTCCAACACGACATGATCGACGCTGAGCGCGCCCGACCAGATGCCGTCAATGCCGCTGACGGTGACCTTGCGGTCGTCGTTGGAGGCCAGCCGCGAAATGATGCCGGCGAGATTGTCGCGTCCGCGCTCGGTCTTGGTCAGCACGACCAACGCGCCGATCGCGCCCGCGACGACGATCAGCAGCGTGTAGAGGACAATGCGAAGGATGCGCCAGACCGTTTTCATCGTCAGAATGCCTGTCCGATGCCGGCATAGATACCGAAATGCGGATCGCTGGGATCGCGGTTGAGCGGCACGGCGGCATCGATGCGCAGCGGGCCGAACGGCGTCACGTAGCGCAGGCCGACGCCGGCACCGACCTTGACGTCGGAGAAATTGGGAACCGACCTGGTCGACACCGTGCCGGCATCGAGGAACGGCACGATGCCGATCGTGTCGGTGACGGCGATACGCATCTCGACCGAGGTCTCGAAGAAGGACAGGCCGCCGATCGGCTGGCCGGTGAAGTCCTTGGGGCCGATGCCCTGATAGGCATAGCCGCGCACCGAACCGCCACCGCCGGAGTAGAAACGCCGGTCGGCCGGAACGTTCTCCAGCCCGGTGCCGACGATCGAGCCGGCGGCGACGCGCTCGGCCAGCACGAATTTCGAGGCCGTATCCAGCGACTGATAGGCCGATCCCTCGCCCTTCAGCTTGAGGAAGGCAGCACCACTCATAATGTCGTAGCTCGGCTCGGCATAGGCCAGCACCCGGAAGCCGCTGGTCGGGTTCAGCCTGCTGTCCCTGTTGTCGTAGACATATTGCAGCGGAATGCTGGCGATCAGATAGGTGTGCTTGCCGAAGGCATCCGTGATCCTGGAATAGTCGAGCGCCACTTCGGCCGACACGGTCTGCTTCTTGTCCAGTTCGTAAGACAGGCCGGTGCTGCCCTTCACCGAGAAATGGTCGTACGCGTCCGGATGCTCGAGCACGGTCTTCACACTGGCAAAGAACTTCGATGCCGGCCCGATCACGCCGGGTTTCTCGAACATGATGCCGGCATTGTAGTTCAGCTCGGACAGATTGTTGTTGCCGATACCGCTGATGGCGCCGTCGATGCGCAGCTTTTCCGCGTGACCAAACAGATTGCGGTGCCCCCAATAACCTTCCAGACCAAGGCCTTCGGTATTCGAGAAGGTGCCGCCCAGCCCGAAATAGCGCGGCTTGCGTTCGCTGACCTGGACGCCGATCGGAATGTTGCCGTCGGCGTCGAGCTTGTCGGCTTCCTTGAACGTCACGCTGTTGAAGACCTCCAGCGCCAGCAGCCTGTCACGCGCGTCGCTGATCTCCTGCGGTGAGTACTGCTTGCCGCGCTTCAAGCCCGTCATGTACTCGGTGAAGTCGCGGTCGACCTTCTCGGTGCCTTCCACCGTGGTTGCGCCATAGCCGGCGACCGGCCCGGCGGCGACCGTCAACGTCACGTCGAGCGTCGAGGTGGCATGGTCGGCGACGATCTGCCGATCGGTCACCTTGGCCAACGGCCTGCCCTGCTCCTTCAGCGTCCGCACGATCAGCGCCTCGGCCTTGAGCACCGCGCCGGACCCGGCGTCGCCACCCGATATCAGGCCATAATCGGCGCTCATCAGCCCCGCCGCGTCGCCTTCCAGCCTGATCGTGCCAAGCGTGAATTTGGGACCGGCGGCGATATTGATCGCCACCGGAATGGGCTGCGGCCCCTTGAATTCGGCGTCCGGCGGCAATTCGTCGATCGGCTTGCCGTCGATGGTGATGGTGACCACGCCCTCGTAACGGGCATCGGCGTAAAGGGCCGCGACCAGCTGTTCACGGTCGCTGCGCGCCTTGGCCATCAGCCCGAGCGAGCCCGAAACCGGGCGGTCCTCGTCGCTTTTCAGCGCCGAGGCGTTTTCAAGCTTCTTGATAAGGTCCTTGTCGGCATCGGGCGCCGTGATGGTCACGGCATAGCGCAGCGGATCGACGATGTCGGCGTCCTCGTCGTTGGACGATCCCCACAGCTTGATGCCGAAAAGCTCGAAAGCAGCCGCAGGCTGTGATTCGGCAACCAGCGCGGTCGCGCACATCATGGCCAAAAGCAGGGTGCGCGGAAGCACGCGCCCTGGCGCGGTCCCCCCTGACATCTGCTCTTCATGCGCCGGCATTAAGACAACCTAGGTTACAAAACTAAAATTGGAATGAAGTTCTGAAGCGCTCGTAAAGGGGCCACAATCCAATTGTCTGAAATAGGACGGGCTTGGAATTCACACCTTTTGCGTCGCCGCAAGAATGCGTGATCCCCTGTCCTATGGAGGTACTACCGGTCATCGGCCGGAAAGGAAACCGTTGGCAGGCGGAACCCTGCCGCGTCCTGTGTTGACAAGCCTGACTGAAGCTTGAACATGCCTGGACGTCTGCAATTGTCTGGAGGGTGTTATGGCAATGCGCGCGGCTCGTGGTCTGTCGATCCTGATCCTTCTCTTCTTCGCCTGGGCCAACGTCTTAGCCTGGAACAGCGTCGCGCAGGCGGCCGAGGCCCGGCGAATCGCAACGACGGACAATTCCGACTATTTCGGCTTTGATCTCCGATCCGACCAGAATGTCACCCTCGACCAGTGCAAGACGACATGCCTTGGCGATCCGGCCTGCCGCGCCTTTACCTACAACACCAAGGCCAAATGGTGCTTTCTCAAATCCGACTACAATCAGCTGAAACCGTTCAGCGGCGCGATCGCCGGCAAGATCGTCAACATCGACGGCGATCCCGATATCGGCGCCCCGCCGGAACTCGCCTTCTTCCCCAACTGGATGGCCGATCAGGCCCAGCAATACCGCAACAGGCTGCTTGGCCCGGCCTTTGACAAACCGACCGAAGGCATGGCGGCCCTGATCAGCTCCGCCGAACAGGCCATGCTGACGGGCGACCATCGCTCCGCCATGCAGAAATACGAGGCCGCGGTCTCGGTGATGCCCGACGATGGCCAGCTCTGGCTCAATCTGGCGCGTGAAACGCTGGCCGTGCAGCCCGCCGCCAACACCTCCGAAGCGTCCACCTTGCCGATGAACGCCACTTCGGCCGCTTTCAACGCCTATAAGCTCTTGCGCACCACCAAGACGCGCGCGGACGTGCTGGCGCTGCTTGGCGCCGGCCTCGACAAGCGCGATCTCTACCGCCCAGCCTTGCAGGCCTATGAGGCGAGCCTTGCGCTGGTGACGTCGCCGGCCGTGCAGGCCGACTATGCGGACCTCAAGGCCCGCAAGGGTTTCCGTGTCATCGACCACAGTGTCGACGCCGACACCAGCGCGCCGCGCATCTGCGCGCAATTCTCCGAGGAACTGGTCAAGACCGGCGTCGACTATGCGCAGTTCGTGACCGTCGACAACGCGCCGCCGAAGGGCGTCGAGGCCAAGGACAAGCAGATCTGCGTCGAAGGGCTCGAACACGGCCAGCATTACGATGTCACCTTCCGGGCCGGCTTGCCGGCGGCCATCGGCGAAGTGACCGCCGCTCCCGTGGTGCTGTCGATCTATGTACAGGACCGCGCCCCGTCCGCCCGCTTCACCGGCGACAGTTTCGTGCTGCCGGCCGGCGCGCGCCGCGGCATTCCGGTCGTTACCGTCAACATGAACGCCGCCGAGATGAAGCTCTATCGCATCGGCGACCGTTCGCTGGCGCAGCTTCTGTCGGGCTACCAGTTCCTGCACCAGCTCGACAGTTACGACATCTCCAACATTTCCGAGCAGATGGGCGCACCGGTCTGGCAGGGCCAGCTCGACATCGTCAACGAGCTCAACAAGGAGGTCACCACTTCCTTCCCGGTCGACCAGGCCCTGCCGCAGCGCAAGCCCGGCGTCTATGTGCTGACCGCCCAGGCCGTCAACGACAAGAGCGACGATTACGGTCAGATGGCCACACAGTGGTTCGTCGTCTCCGACATCGGCCTGTCGACCTATACCGGCCAGGACGGGCTCAATGTCTTTGCCCGTTCGCTGGGCTCCGCCAAGCCAATTGCCGGCGCCGAACTGACGCTGGTTGCCCGTAACAACGAGGTTCTCGGCACCGCGACGTCGGATGCCGACGGCCACGCCGTCTTCAATCCCGGCCTGACGCGCGGTGACGGTGGCATGGTGCCGGCCGTGCTGATGGCCAAGCAGGGCGACAATGATTTCGTCTTCCTCGACATGTCCAAGGCCGGCTTCGACCTGTCCGACCGCGGCGTCACCGGACGCGCGGCGCCCGGCGCGCTCGACGTCTATGCCTGGACCGAACGCGGCATCTACCGCGCCGGAGAGGATGTCCATGTCGCCGCCCTTGCCCGCGATGGCGCCGCCAGGGCGGTCGAGAACCTGCCGCTGACCTTCATCTTCTCGCGCCCCGATGGCGTCGAGGACCGCCGCATCGTCAGCGACGGCGCTTCGGCCGGCGGCCACGCCGTCGACCTGCCGCTCGAACCCAACGCCATGCGCGGCACCTGGTCGGTGTCGATCTACACCGATCCGAAGCAGCCGGCTGTCGCCAGCCAGATGTTCCTGGTCGAGGACTTTGTGCCGGATCGCATCGAATTCGACATGAAGGCCGACAAGCAGGAAATCGAGCGCGGCGAAACCGCCAACATCAACATTGATGGCCGTTTCCTCTATGGCGCGCCGGCGGCGGGCCTGGCGCTGGAAGGCGAGTTGACGCTGTCGACGGCGCGCGACTGGGATCGCTTCCCCAACTTCTCCTTCGGCCTCGCTGACGAGCAGTCGGCGGAGCCCACGGTCACGCCGCTGACCAACCTGCCGGTGGTTGGCGATGACGGCAAGGCGACCTTCCCTGTTACCGTCGACCAGTTGCCCTCGACCACCAAGCTGGTCAACGGCAAGGTGACGGTGCGCATGCGCGAAACCGGTGGCCGCGCCATCGAGCGCTCGCTCAACATCAGCATTCGCCCGCAAGGCCATATGATCGGCATCCGTCCGGATTTCGCCGATGATGAGGTGCCGCAGGGCGGCACGGCCAAGTTCAGCCTGATCGCGGTCGATCCGTCCGGCAAGCGCGAGGCGCTGAAAGGCGCGCAGTGGACGCTGGTCAAGGTCGAACGCAATTACCAGTGGTACCGCAACAACAACTCCTGGAATTACGAGCCGGTCACCTTGACCAAGTCGATCGCCAACGGCCAGATCGACCTCAGCGCCGATGGCGACGCCACCGTCTCCGTGCCGGTCGACTGGGGCCAGTACCGGCTCGAGGTCGAGACCTCCGATCCCGAGGGGCCGGCCACCAGCTATGAGTTCGACGCCGGCTGGTATGTCGCCTCGACCACCACCGAAACGCCTGACGGCCTGGAAATCGCCCTCGACAAGGACAATTATGCCGCGGGCGAAGTGGCCAAGCTGAAGGTCTCGCCGCATTTTGCCGGCGAACTTCTGATCAATATCGGTTCCGACAAGCTCTTGAAGACCATCACGGCAACCGTGCCTGCCGGCGGCAGCACCGTCGACATCCCGGTCGGTGACGATTGGGGCGCCGGCGCCTATGTCACGGCAACCCTGTTCCGGCCGGGCGATGCGCAGGAGACGCGCATGCCGGCCCGCGCCATCGGCGTGAAATGGCTGACGGTCGATCCGGGCGCCAAGAAGCTCGCCGTCACGTTGACGCCGCCGGACAAGACGATGCCGCGCCAGCAGCTGTCGATCCCGGTTTCCGTGGCCGGCGTGCAGCCGGGCACAAACGCCTATGTCATGGTCGCCGCCGTCGATGTCGGCATCCTCAACCTGACCAACTACAAGGCGCCGGACCCGGAGAACTGGTTCTTCGGCCAGCGGATGCTGGGCATGGAGATCCGCGACATCTATGGCCGCCTGATCGATGGCTCGCTCGGCACCACCGGCAAGCTCAGGACCGGCGGTGACGGCGCCAACATGCAGGCGCAAGGCAGCCCGCCGACCGAAAAGCTGGTCGCCTTCTTCTCCGGTCCCGTTCAGCTCGACGCCGACGGCAAGGCACGGATCGACTTCGACATCCCGCAGTTCAACGGCACCGTGCGCGTCATGGCTGTCGCCTGGACCAAGGATGCGGTCGGCCATGCCCAGTCGGACGTGATCGTGCGCGATCCCGTCGTCATCACCGCCGGCCTGCCGCGCTTCCTCGCGCCCGGCGACGCCGCCGTCATGCGGCTCGACGTGGCCGACACCGACGGCCCGGCCGGCGACTATGCCTTCTCGATCGACACGACAGGCGACCTGTCGACGGGCGACAAACCCCTGCCCCAGAAGCTGACGCTCGCCCAGGGCAAGCGCCAGACGCTGACCGTGCCGCTGATCGCCAAGACGCCTGGCAATGCCTCGCTCACCATCAAGCTGGCGCATGCCGACGGCACCAAGGTCGAGCAGACGCTCTACGTGCCGGTGCGCCCGGCGCAATTGCCGGTCACCACGCGCCTTGTGGTCGACCTCAAGGGCAATGGCGGCGCGCTGCGCGTCGACAAGGAACTGCTTGCGGCAAGCCTGCTGGAAGGCGCTTCCGTCAGCGTCGGCGTTTCGCAGGCGGCGGCCTTCGACGTTCCGTCACTGCTGATGACGCTCGACCGCTACCCCTATGGTTGCGCCGAACAGACGACCAGCCGCGCCATGCCGCTCCTCTATGTCAACGAGATGGCGTCGGGCATCGGCATGGAAAGCGATCCCGACCTGCATGGCCGTATCCAGGATGCCATCTACAAGGTGCTGAGCTACCAGTCCTCGAGCGGCAGCTTCGGCCTGTGGGGTCCGGGTTCCGGCGATCTGTGGCTCGATGCCTATGTCAGCGAGTTCCTGACCAGGGCGCGCGAGCAGAAATACGACGTGCCGGCTCTGGCCATGAACCAGGCGCTGAGCAATCTGCAGAACTCGCTCGGCTACGACCAGAGCGTGCAGGACCGCGGCAGCGAGATCGCCTACGCCCTCTACGTTCTGGCCCGCAACAAGAAGGCCTCGATTGGCGATCTGCGCTACTATGCCGACACCCAGCTCGAAGCCTTCTCGAGTCCGATGGCCGTTGCCCAGCTGGCGGCGAGCCTTGCGCTCTATGGCGACACCCAGCGCTCGGAGGCGACGTTCAAGACCGCGCTGCAGCTCGCCAAGTCGCAGACCGACTACGACTGGTACCGCTCCGATTACGGCTCGGCGCTGCGTGACGGCGCGGCGATGCTGTCGCTGGCGGCGGAATCGAAGCCGGTTTCGTCGATCGTGCCGGAGCTGATCAAGCTGGTGACCAGGGAACGCGCCGAAGTGCGCTGGACCAGCACCCAGGACGATTCCTGGATGCTGCTGGCGGCCCGCGCGCTGAAGGAAGGCAATGACTCGATCACGCTGACCGTCAATGGCGCGCCGCATTCGGGCGGCTATTCCAACCAGGTCAACGGTTCCGAGCTCGTTGACAGCCCGCTCGAAATCGCCAACCCCGGCAAGACCCCGCTGCAGGCCGTCGTCACCACCGTGGCGTCGCCGATCCAGCCCTTGCCGGCCGGCGGTGACGGCTTCACCATCGACCGCACCTACTACAAGCTCGATGGCACCGAAGCCAATGTAACGGAGGCAACCCAGAACGAACGCTATGTCGTCGTGCTCAAGGTCACTGAGCAGAACAGCTGGCCGTCGCGCCTGCTGGTCACCGACCTGTTGCCGGCCGGCTTCGAGATCGACAATCCGGGCCTGGTCTCCAGCGCCCAATTGACGAACTTCTCCTGGCTGGCACAGACCGACGCCGCCCATCTCGAATTCCGCGACGACCGTTTCGTCGCGGCGTTCAACCCGGCCGACGGCGACCACGACCACAATCTGACGCTCGCCTATGTCGTGCGCGCCGTGACGCCGGGCACCTATGCTCATCCGGCGGCAACGGTGGAAGACATGTACCGGCCGCAATTCTCGGCCCGCACCGCCACCGGCATGATGGAGATCAAGGCGCCGTAAGGCGCCTTGGCGAAGATGAACACGCCGATGTCCGCAACAGTTGCCTTCTCCTCGTTCAACGGGGAGAAGGTGCCGGTCCACCCTCCGCAGCTGCAGCGCAGCTGCTGCGGAGGACGGGCAGGCGGATGAGGGGCAGCGCCATGCTCTCCAGAAAATTTCTCCGTCGAGCAGGTATCGCCGCCGCCTCCCTGGTGGGTTTTGCGGCGGTCGCCACAGCTACCCTGTGGGAACTCGACCGCGCCTTCCCGCCCCCTTTGCCGGCGGAACTCACGGTCTCCACCGAAGTCCAGGACCGCGACGGCCAGCTGTTGCGCGCCTTCGCCACGCCTGATGGCTACTGGCGGCTCGAAACCCGGCTCGACCAGGTCGACAAGCAGTTCGTCGATATGCTGGTCACCTATGAGGACAAGCGCTTCTGGGATCATCAGGGCGTCGACGTGCTGGCGATTTGCCGCGCTGCCGGCCAGTTCGCCACCAGTGGCCACATCGTCTCCGGCGGCTCGACGCTGTCGATGCAGCTTGCCCGCCTCATCGAGCCGCGCGAAAGCCGCAGCCTCGGCTCCAAGATCAAGCAGATGCTGCGCGCCATCCAGATCGAGCGGCGGCTGTCGAAGAATGAGATCCTCGAGCGCTATCTCACGCTGGCCCCCTATGGCGGTAACCTCGAAGGCGTGCGTGCGGCTTCGCTCGCCTATTTCGGCAAGGAGCCGAAACGGCTCACCGTTTCCGAAGCCGCTTTGCTCGTCGCCTTGCCCCAATTGCCGGAAAAGCGCCGGCCCGACCGCAACCTCGAAATCGCCCACGCCGCCCGCGACCGCGTGCTGACCCGCATGGTTTCCTCGGGTCTGATCGGCGAACGCGAGGCGGCGCGCGCCGCCCTTGACGATGTGTCTGGCCTGCGCCGCACTCTGCCGGCGCTCGCCGCGCACGCCGCCTATGCGATGCTGCCCAGGGCCGTTCCCGGCCAGCCGCTCAAACTGACCATCCGCAAAAGCGTCCAGGAAGGCCTGGAACAGGTGGCGCGCGACGCCGCGACCAAGCTTGGGCCGCGTCTGTCCGTCGCCATGGTGCTGGCCGACTCGCGCACCGGCGACATTCTGGGCGAAGTCGGCTCGGCCAATTTCTTCGACGCCAGCCGTTCGGGCTGGATCGACATGACCAAGATCGTCCGGTCGCCCGGCTCGACGCTGAAACCGTTCATCTATGGCCTCGCCTTTGAACAGGGGCTAGTGGCGCAGGAAACGCTGATCGAGGACAGCCCGGTCGATTTCGGCGGCTACCGGCCAAAGAATTTCGACATGGGCTACCAGGGCGATGTCTCGATCCGCCAGGCGCTGCAACTGTCGCTCAACGTGCCGGCGATCCGCGTGCTCGACGCGGTCGGCCCGGCGCGGCTGACGGCGCGCTTCCGCCAGGCCGGCGTCAACCCGATCCTGCCGATCAACGAAGCGCCCGGCCTGGCCATCGGCCTCGGCGGCGTTGGCGTCACACTGCGCGACCTCGTCCAGCTCTATACGGGCCTCGCCAATGGCGGCAAGACGCACACGCTGCATGACGGCACCGAGCCCGCCAATGCCGAACGCACCACCGCCACCATCCTCAACGACCAGGCGAACTGGCAGATCATCGACATCCTCTCGGGGGTGAAACCGCCGGAGGGCGCCTTGCAGCGCGGCATCGCCTACAAGACCGGCACGTCCTACGGCTACCGCGACGCCTGGTCGGTCGGCTTCGACGGCCGCTATGTGCTGGGTGTCTGGGTCGGGCGTCCCGACGCCAGCGCCGTGCCGGGTCTTTCCGGCTATGTCTCAGCCGCTCCCATCCTGTTCGAGGGCTTTGTCCGTTCCGGCCTGGCCACCGTGCCGCTGCCGGGCAAACCATCAGGCGCCTTCACCCCCAAGCGCGAGGACCTGCCGGTGACGCTCGCCCGCTTCGGCGCCGGCGCCGATGGCCTGGTGCAGGCGACACCAACCGAACCCGCGCCGACGATCATCTTCCCGCCGGACGGCGCCCGCGTCGACCTCGCCACCAATTCCGCCGACGCCACGCCGCTGGTGCTGAAACTGCAAGGCGGCCGTGCGCCGTTCCGCTGGCTTGCGAACGGCAAGCCGCTGGTTGGCCTCGACCGCCGCCGCACCGCGACATGGCAACCGGACGGCGCCGGTTATTCGACGCTGACCGTGATTGACGCGGCCGGGCGAGCGGCGAGTGTGAAGGTGTTTGTCGAATAGGATGCGGCAAGCGATTCAGGGTGGTGCGCTTTTTCGTCTGAGGTTCGGTGCGAGGCCCCCCTCTCTGGCCTGCCGGCCATCTCCCCCTCAAGGGGGGAGATTATTCGCTTCTTTGCCTTCGCTAATCTCGAACGTTGGAAAGGCGGGGGCAGCGCCGAAACTGCCAATCTCCCCCCTTGAGGGGGAGATGCCCGGCAGGGCAGAGAGGGGGGCCTCGCACCGACTTGTGTTGGGGGCATTCTTCACAGCGCTTGCGTTAGCAATCGCGAGCCCTCTTCCTGCCCTCACCGCCCCCCTCCCCGCCGGCTTCGTCCGCCTCGCCGACGTCGCCCCGTCGATCCGCCAGGACATCCGCTACGCCGGCGCGGGCAATTTCCTGCACCGCAAGGTGAATGGCTACGACGCACCGATCTGCATTCTCACCTTGCAGGCGGCGCAAGCACTTGCCGGCGTCCAGCAGGCAATCGCCGCTCGAGGCCTAACGCTGGTCGTCTTCGACTGCTACCGCCCCGCCCGTGCCGTCGCCGACATGGGCGAGTGGACGCGAGAGGGCGGGCCACCCGATCCGCAATGGTACCCCAGGGTTCGGCGTAGCGACCTCATCGCCAAGGGCTATGTCGGTGAACTGTCAACCCATTCGCGCGGCTCGACAGTCGATGTCGCGATTGCGCGGATCGGCAGTCCATCCGTCGCCAAACCCGCCTGCGGCGCCATCGACGCCGATACGCTCGACTTCGGTACCGGCTTCGACTGTTTCGATCCGACGAGCGAGACGGCGCACCGCCCGCTCGGCAATGAAGCGACAGCAAACCGCAAGTTGCTTGTCGAGGCCATGCTTGCCGGCGGTTTCAGGAACTATGCCCGCGAATGGTGGCATTTTACGCTCGAGCACGAGCCCTTTCCAAAGCAGCGCTTCGATTTCCCGGTGAGCGCCGAGTAATTGCCGGACCAAGCCCGAAACGACCTTGCCTCGGCATCGCGCGTCTCTAGATAGACCTCGAATCCGCGCTGAGCGCCAGCGAGGAAAATATTTCCCCATGCGACGGAAGATCGTCCAAGATTTTCTTCAGGAGGGCAAAAAAGGCAACATTCGATGCATCTAATTTCTATCAATTCGCTAGATTTGGCGCGGGTTCAACGGAGGCAGAAATGACCAAACCTCATTTCAGGAAACTGCTCGGCGCGCTGGTCGCCACATCTGTCCAGTTCGGCACGCTCGGTTTCGCGTTCGCCGACACCACCATCCTCAACGTGTCCTACGATCCGACGCGTGAGCTCTACAAGGCCTATGACGAGGCCTTCGCCGCACACTGGAAGGCCGAGACCGGCGAGACGGTCACCATCCAGCAGTCGCATGGCGGATCGGGTGCCCAGGCGCGTGCCGTGATCGACGGCCTCGACGCCGATGTGGTGACGCTGGCACTCGAGGGTGACATCAATGCCATCGTCTCGAAATCGAAGAAGATCAATCCCGACTGGCGCAAGAAATTCGAAAACAATTCAGCGCCTTACACCTCGACCATCATCTTCCTGGTGCGCAAGGGCAATCCCAAGGGCATCCATGACTGGAGCGACCTCATCAAGGACGGCACCCAGGTGATCACGCCCAACCCGAAGACCTCAGGCGGCGCCCGCTGGAACTATCTGGCCGCCTGGGCCTATGCCAACGCCAACGATGGCGGCGACGAAGCCAAGACCAAGGAATTCGTCGGCAAGCTCTATGCCAATGCCCCGGTTCTCGACACTGGCGCCCGCGGCTCGACCGTCACCTTCGCGCAAAAGGGCATTGGCGATGTGCTGATCGGCTGGGAAAACGACGCCTATCTGGCACTCAATGAATTCGGCGCCGACAATTTCGAGATCGTCTATCCGCCGACATCGATCCTGGCCGAACCCCCGGTGGCGATCGTCGACGCCAATGTCGATGCCAAGGGCACGCGAAAGGTGGCCGAAGCCTATCTCGGCTGGCTCTATTCCAAGGAAGGCCAGACGATCATCGCCAAGAACCACTATCGCCCGGCCAAGCCCGAACTGGTGGCGCCGGCCGATCTGCCCAAGACCCCCGATATCAAGCTGATCTCCATCGACGACCCGCTTTTCGGCGGCTGGAAGAAGGCACAGCCTTATCATTTCGGCGACGGTGGTATATTCGACCAGATCTATAAGCCGGCCCAGTGAGGTTCGGCAGTGCCGAAGAAGCCCGCGAATGGGCATCTTCGGCAAAGTCTGGTTGAGTAAGAAGGGACAATCCAGAACTCCATGACCACAGCACCCGCGCAGGCGGGGTGGCGATTCAGGCAGCCGAGTGTCATTCCGGGTTTCGGATTGACGCTCGGCTTCTCGCTTGCCTACCTCACCCTCATCATCCTCATTCCGCTTTCCGGGCTGGTCTGGCGCTCGGCCTCGCTCGGCTGGGTTGAATTCTGGGCGATCGCCAGCGACCGCCGCACCATCAATGCGTTGGAAATCAGCTTCGGCACCGCCTTCCTCGCGGCAGCCGTCAATGTCGTCTTCGGCACGCTGGTCGCCTGGGTGCTGGTGCGCTATCGCTTTCCCGGCCGCCGCATCGTCGACGCCATGGTCGATCTGCCTTTCGCGCTACCGACCGCGGTTGCCGGCATTGCGCTCACCACGCTCTATGCGCCGAACGGCTGGATCGGCAAATTGCTGATGCCGCTCGGCATCAAGGTCGCCTATACGCCGCTCGGCATCGTCGTCGCGCTCGTCTTCATCGGTCTGCCCTTCGTCGTGCGCACCGTGCAGCCGATCATGGAGGAGATCGACAAGGAGGTTGAGGAAGCCGCCGCCACGCTTGGCGCCAGCCGCTTCCAGATCATCACCCGCGTGCTGTTCCCGGGTCTGGCGCCGGCCATCATCACCGGCTTTTCGCTGGCCTTCGCGCGCGGCGTCGGTGAATACGGCTCGGTCATCTTCATCGCCGGCAATCTGCCCTACAAATCCGAGATCGCGCCGCTTTTGATCGTCATCCGGCTGGAGGAGTACAACTACCCGGCGGCGACCGCGATCGCGGCGATCATGCTCGCCCTGTCGTTCGTCATGCTTCTGGTGGTCAATCTCGTGCAGACATGGAGCCGCAAGCGCTATGGCTGATCCCGAAATCAAATCCTACGAACCCTACCATGAGAGCCGCTCGGCGGCAGTGACCGAGAGCCGGCCGGCACAGGCCGTGCTGATGGCGATCGCCTTTGTCTTCCTCGGCGTCTTCCTGCTTTTGCCGCTGATCATCGTCTTCCACGAGGCGCTGGCGAAAGGCATCAGTGCCTATACGCAAGCGCTGGGCGAACCGGATGCACGCTCGGCGATCCACCTGACACTGCTTGTCGCTGCGATCTCGGTACCGCTCAATGTCGTGTTCGGCATATCCGCCGCCTGGGCCATCGCCAAGTTCGAGTTCAAGGGCAAGGCCTTCCTCACCACGCTGATCGACCTGCCCTTCTCGGTCTCGCCGGTCATTTCTGGTCTGGTCTATGTGCTGCTGTTCGGCGCGCAAGGGTTGCTCGGTGAGTGGCTGAAGGGACATGGCATCCAGATCCTGTTCGCCGTGCCGGGCATTGTGCTCGCCACCGTCTTCGTCACCTTCCCCTTCGTCGCCCGCGAGCTGATCCCGCTGATGCAGGAACAGGGCAATGGCGATGAAGAAGCAGCGCTTTCGCTCGGCGCCAATGGCTGGCAGACCTTCTGGTATGTGACCTTGCCCAACGTCAAATGGGGCCTGCTCTATGGCGTGCTCCTGTGCAACGCGCGCGCCATGGGCGAATTCGGCGCGGTGTCGGTGGTGTCGGGCCATATACGCGGCCTGACCAACACCATGCCGCTGCATGTCGAAATCCTCTACAACGAGTACAATGCGGTCGGCGCCTTTGCCGTCGCCTCATTGCTTGCCGGGCTGGCGCTCGTCACGCTGGTCTTGAAAACACTGCTCGAGATGCGCTACGGCGCCGAACTCGCCGCGACGCGCGGGCATTAGATGCATGTCGCCCAAAAGTGGCTACCGGTTTTGGGATAACGACATGCATCCACTACAAAGGGACTGTTGATGGAAGTTCGCGTTGCCAACGTACGCAAGGAGTTTGAGCGGTTTCCGGCGCTCCACGACGTGTCGCTCGACATCAAATCGGGCGAGCTGATCGCGTTGCTGGGGCCGTCCGGCTCCGGCAAGACGACGCTGCTCAGGCTGATCGCCGGGCTGGAGCGGCCGACCCGTGGAAAAATCTTCTTCGGCGACGAGGACGCCTCGCAGAAGTCGATCCAGGAGCGCAATGTCGGCTTCGTCTTCCAGCACTACGCGCTGTTCCGGCACATGACCGTGGCCGACAATATCGGCTTCGGCCTGAAAGTCCGGCATGGGTCCTCGCGGCCGCCGGCGCAGGAAATCCGCCGCCGCGCCTCCGAGCTTCTCGATCTCGTCCAGCTTTCCGGACTGGAAAAACGCTATCCGGCACAGCTCTCCGGCGGCCAGCGCCAGCGTGTCGCGCTGGCGCGCGCCATGGCGATCGAACCCAAGGTGCTGCTGCTCGACGAGCCGTTCGGCGCGCTCGATGCGCAGGTGCGCCGTGAACTGCGCCGCTGGCTGCGCGAGATCCATGACCGCACCGGCCACACCACCGTCTTCGTTACCCACGACCAGGAAGAGGCGCTGGAGCTTGCCGATCGCGTCGTGGTGATGAGCCAGGGCCGCATCGAGCAGGTCGGCACCGCCGACGATATCTACGACACGCCAAACTCGCCTTTCGTCTATGGCTTCATTGGCGAATCGAGCTCGCTTCCGGTCAAGGTCGAGAATGGCGAGATCTGGCTCGCTGATCGCCCGATCGGGCTGTCGGCGCCGCATGCGCCCGAGGGTGACGCGACGCTCTATTTCCGTCCGCACGATGTCGAACTGCTCGACGGCTGCAGCGGCTGCATCGCCGGCACGGTCGCCGCCAGCCGCCGCGTCGCGGGAACACGGCGCGTCGAGCTTGAAATCGGCGGCGAGCGCCAGCGGGTCGAGATCGAGCTGCCGGTCGGCCATCCCGCCGCGCAGAAAAGCCGGGTGGCGTTCCGCCCCGGACGTTGGAAACTGTTTCCGGCGGCCTGATCTCGAGGTCGGCGCTATTCCAGCCAGTTCTCGACCTTCAGCTTCCGTATCCGGGTGAACTCCCCGATGTTGGCCGTCACCAAAATGGCGCCTAACACGCAGGCGTGAGCGGCAATAAAAAGGTCATTGTGGCCAATGGGTTGGCCAACGGCTTCCAGCTCGGTGCGAAGCGCGCCGTACTCGGCGTCCACCGGCACATCGAGCGGCAAGACAGGGATTTCAGCCAGCAGGTCCTCGACCTTCTTGAGCAGCTTGGCCGAGCCTTTCCTGGCGCAGCCATACCGCAATTCAGAGGCGACGACGATGCTGGTACACACAGCGGCGTCTCCCTCGCGCACCATTGCACTGGCAGCCTTGCCGGCCGGGTTCCGGATCATGTCGCTGATGATGTTCGTATCCAGCATGAACCGCATCAAAAAATGTCCTCGGCTTCGACAGGCGCATCGTCGATCTCGGGAAAGTCGTCCTCAGGACCAAGCGGCGCCTCTTTTGCCCATTGGGCGAGCAGCGCGGCAAGGCCGGGTTTTCGGACCGGCTCAATGATCAGGCGGTCGCCTTCACGGCTGATCAGAACCTTGTCGCCAGGGAGTTCGAATTCGACAGGAATGCGCACCGCCTGGCTGCGGTTGTTGCGGAAGAGTTTCGCCTCCTTCGGTGGCGGCGTTGTTGTGTGGCGATGCTGGGGCATGGCTGCCTCCATTTGTATATGCCATATGTATATGCCAAATGGCAGCCTTGGACAAGCAACAGAAAAACGCGGGCCGAAGCGCGTGTCATCTGGAACAGAATTCTAAGGACCCGCTGTGTTGGCCATATGTTTTCTCGCAGCAAGGTCGCGGAACCATCATGCATGCCTCGCCCTGCCCCCTGCGCCACCGCTATTGTCGGGCGATTAACGCATTGCCTCCGGAGCCTTTTTCATGAAGCGATTTTTCCTCGGCGTTGCCACCGTTGCCGGCCTGGTCCTCGCATCCTCCCAAGCCTGGTCGGCCGACAAGCTGCTCAATGCCTCCTACGACGTCGGCCGCGAACTGTTCGTCCAGGTCAACAAGGCCTTCGTCGCCGGGCATCCGGGCGTCACCGTCGACCAGTCGCATGCCGGCACGTCGGCGCAGGCACGCGCCATCGCCGAAGGGCTGGGCGCCGATGTCGTCACCTTCAATCAGGTCACCGACGTCGATTTCCTGGTCAAGAAGGGGTTCGTCTCCGCCGACTGGCAGAAGGACTTTCCCAACAACGCCTCGCCCTTCTATTCGCTGCCTTCCTTCCTTGTCCGCGCCGGCAATCCCAAGCACATCAAGGACTGGAGCGATCTGGTGCGCGACGACGTGCAGGTGATCTTCCCCAACCCCAAAACCTCGGGCAATGCGCGCTACACCTATCTGGCCGCCACCGCTTACGCCAAGGAGGCGTTCAAGGGCGATGATGCCAAGGTGAAGGAGTTCATCACCAAGCTGTTCAACAATGTGCCGATCTTCGACACGGGCGGCCGCGCCGCGACCACCACCTTCGTGCAGCGTGAGATCGGCGACGTGTTGATCACCTTCGAGTCCGAGACGCGCGGCATCCGCAAGGAATATGGCGACGACAAATTCGAGCAGGTCACGCCCTCGGTCAGCCTGCTGGCGGAATTCCCGGTGGCGATCGTCGACAAGGTCGCCGACGAGCACGGCACGCGCGATCTGGCCAAGACCTATCTCGATTTCCTCTACACGCCCGAAGGCCAGGACATCCTCGCCCAGAACGGCAACCGGGTGCGTGACGCTGCCGTCGCCGCCAAATACAAAGCCGATTTCCCGGAGGTACGCCTGCTGACGGTGGAAGACGTCTTCGGTGGCTGGGACAAGATCCAGAAAGAGCATTTCGCCGCCGGCGGCCTGCTCGACCAGGCCTATGGCAGCCGCTGACGGCTACAGCATACGAAGAACAGCTAAGGGAAAGCCGGCAATGAGCCGGCTTTCTTCGTTTTTGCCATCGGCCATGACAAATACGGCGCCATCCCGGCAAAACGTTACAAAGAATCAACGCGTTTATGCCTAACGTGCCATTTGGTGTCTTGTTTTCGCGAAATGCCATCGCGCGGCGAAACCGTCATTATTTGCACACAAACAGCCGCCAGATGCGGGGTGGTTGGGGCTTCAAGGGTTGACTCGGGCATGCTGACAAAAAAAGGCAAGTACGGCCTCAAGGCCCTCGTACATCTTTCCAGTCTTCCGGCGGGCCAATTGGCCTTCGTCAACGACATCGCCGTCGCCAACAACATCCCGAAGAAATTCCTCGATGCCATTCTCGGCGAATTGCGCAATGCCGGCTTCGTCCTGAGCCGCAAGGGCAAGGAAGGCGGCTATCGGCTTGCCCGCCCGGCCTCCGAGATCAAGATCGGCCATGTCGTTCGCGTGCTGGACGGACCGCTGGCGCCGATACCTTGCGCCAGCCGCACGCAGTACCAGCGCTGCGAGGATTGCGACGAGGCGACCTGTCAGGTCCGGCACATGATGCTGGAAGTGCGCCAGGCGATCGCCGAGGTGCTGGATAACAGAAGCCTCGCCGCCATGCGCGATGCCGACAACGACGATTTCCCGGTCGAGCTGTCCTCGCAAATCTGAGCCTCTGTGTGGCGCTCGGCGTCGCAAGGTTGCACGGTCCATGCCAACGCAGTAAAGCGGTCTTGGACAACAGGCTGGACCGATGAGGCTGTCGTGGTTCGCAAAATCCCGCAACCACAAGCCGCCATCCGCGGCCACCTTCCGCAGTGAAATCATCGCCGACATTCTCGTTCCGGAACGGGCAGAGGATGTACGCTTCTTCAGCCGCAAGGTCATCCACCCCGGCAGGGTGCGCCGGTTCTCGAACCAGGATTTGCGCGAAAGCCTGCTCGCTGCCTTCTATCTTCTCGTTGCAGCTTCAATGCCAATCCGCTGGTGGGCGTCGATCTGCGACCGGATGTCCAGGCTTCGCCTGAAACGCCATATGCGCAAGCAATTTCCTGGCTACGCAGCCGCGACGCGCGCAGTGCTTGGCGGCAGCATCGACGCGCGCAAGCTGTTCGAGGCATTGCTCGCGGCGCGCCACCGCCGCCGGCTGCAGCTTGCCGCGCACCTCGCCGGCTTCCGATGGGCGCCCACAATTCGGCTGGAGGGACGGGAAGGATTGCAGGCTGCGTTGCTGCGCGGCCACGGCGCCATCGTCTGGTGCGATCAGTTCACCTCCCAGACCATCTTCGGCAAGCGCGCCCTGCACGAGGCGGGCATCGAGGCCCATCAGGTGAGTGTCAATTCCCACGGCATCTCGGAATCGATGTTCGGCCTGCGTTTCCTGAACCCGCCGCTGGTCAAGGTGGAGAACCGCTACCTGAAAAGCCGCATCGTCTTCGAGCGCGACGATGCCTATCAGGTCACCATCCGCATCCAGAAGATCCTGAAGCGCAATGGCGTCGTGCTGATGACCAACACCATCCATGCAGGCTCGACCTTCACGGAGGTCGCGATCGGCCAAAGCGGCTGGACGCATCTTGCGTCGGCGCCGGCGAATTTCGCCGCAAGGGGCAAGGCAGCGCTGTTTGCCATGTCGACCTTCGAGACCGTCCCCTTCGGCGAATACCGGGCCGTCATCAGCCCGGAGCTGTTGCCGGCTGAAGCGGAGACGGGACGGGACGGAGCCAAGGACATGGTGCGGCAGGCACGCTATATCCTGCTCAAGCGCGACCGGCTGCTCGAAGCGCTGAAACTGTTTCCCGAACAGATGCTGATCTGGTCCAGCAGCCGGAGGCTGACGGAAGCCTCGGACCATATCACGACAGGCGATGATACCGGCTCATGACCTGGCCAGAAGCCGGATCGCGTCGGTAACGGCATCGGCAACCGGACGCGTCGCATCGATTGTCAGGGCCCGCTCATCCCTCCCCGGCGGCTCCAGTATGGCGAACTGGCTGTCGACCAGGCTTGCCGGCATGAAATGGCCCTTGCGGCCGGCGACGCGCTCACGCGCCGTCGCCGGGTCGATTTCCAGATAGAGGTAGACGATGTCGGCGCAAAAACCGCGCAGGCGTTCGCGATAGCTGCGCTTCAGCGCCGAGCAGGCCGCGACCACGCCCTGCCCTTCGCGGATCGATGCCGCGATACGCCCGCCGATCGCGTCGAGCCAGCCCTCGCGCAACTGGTCGGTGAGCGGCTCGCCGCTTGCCATGCGCTCCACGTTCTCCGGCGGGTGGAGCCGGTCGCCTTCGATGAAGACGGCGTCCAGCTTGGCCGCCAGCGCGATGCCGACAGCCGACTTGCCGCAACCGGCGACGCCCATCACGACAATGGCCGGAGGCACTAAGCCGGGAGCGCCCGTCGGCGCCTGCGCTGCTTTTTCACCCACTGTCAGCGGCTTGCCGGCGCGCGGCCGTAGAGCAGCAGCATGGCGACGATGACGACGCCATAGATGATCTGCCGCCCCGCCTCCGGCATCTGCATGACCGACAAGATGGATTGCAGCAGCGTGATCAGGATGACGCCGGCGACGGTGCCGAGATAGGAGCCGCGCCCGCCCAAGATCGAGGTGCCGCCGAGCACCACGGCGGCGATCGACGGCAGCAGATAGGCATCGCCCATCGACTGAGCCGCCTTGGAGGCATAACCGGCCAGAAGCACACCACCAAAGGCGGAGAGCCCACCGGAGACGGCGAAGGCGATCATCACCACGCGCCTTGTGTCGATGCCGGAGAGATAGGCGGCGCGCTCGCGGTTGCCGATGCCGTAGACCGTGCGGCCAAAGCCGGTGCGGGTCAGCACGAACACCATTGCCGCCCCGATCAGGGCCCAGATGATGACGGCGTTGGGCACGCCGGGGATGGCAAAGCCGGTGGCGAGGTAGCGCATGGCGCCCGTGGCCGAATCCTGTGGCGAGAAGCCGCCGGTATAGACAACCATCAACCCTTGCGCGACGGCGTTGGTGGCGAGCGTGATGATCATCGAGGGAATGCGGAGATAGGCGACGCCGATGCCGTTGATGATGCCGATCAGCACGCCGCAGAAGATGCCGAACGGGATAGCCAACACCACCCCGGCCGGACCGTAAGCGGCCGCCGCGCAGGCCATCATCGCGCCGGCCGCCACCGACCACGGCACCGACAGATCGATCTGGCCGAGCAGCACGACCAGCATCATGCCGGTGGCGATGACACCGAGGAACGAGGCGACCTTGAGCTGCTGCAACAGATATTCAGGCGACAGGAAGCTTCTGGAATAGAGACTGCCGAGGAACAGCAACAACACGATGCAGGCAAAGGCCGTCAGCACCGCCGGGTCGGCGCGGCGGATGAATTTCGGCATGCGGCCGGCAATGCCGCCGTTGCTCTTCCCAACCATCGGCGTCGTTTCGCTCACAGGAACCACTCCAGCCGGTTGCGGACCCGAAACAGGGCGAAGGCGCCGAGGCTGACGGCGACCAGCAGGATAACGCCCTGGAACAGCGGCTGCCAGAGCGGATCGAAATCGAACACGAACAACAGATCGCCAATGGTGCGGAAGGCGAGCGCGCCGAAGATGGCGCCGATGGCGCTGCCCTTGCCGCCGAACAGCGAGACGCCGCCGAGCACCACGGCTGCGATCGAGAACAGCGTGTAGGCGTTGCCGCTGGCATAGGCCGCGTCGCCCGTATAGGTGAAGAAGGTGAGGAACAGCCCGCCGATCGCCGCCAGCAGCCCGGCCAGCGTGTAGGCGGCGAATTTGCCGCGCCTTATCGGAACGCCCGACATATAGGCCGCCGTCTCCGAAGATCCCGCCGCGTAGGCAGCCCGGCCAAGCACCGAGCGACTGAACGGCACCCAGATCACCAGCACGATGGCGAGCAGCACGACGAGGCTCGCCGGCACCACATCGAAGACGCGGCCGGTCATCGCATCGGCCAGATCCTCATTGACCGAACCGCCCGGGAAGGGCCGCAGCAAGAGGCCGATGCCGTAATAGACGGCCCCGGTTGCGATGGTGGCGACGATCGGCTGCAGCCGGCCGTAGATGACGATGGCGCCGTTGATGGCGCCGCAGAGAAGGCCGACCGCCAGCACGGCAATGACGCCGAGCGTCGTCTGCATCGGCGTGCCCACCACCAGCCAGGAGGCCAGGCAGTTGGTGAGGAGAAAGATCATGCCGACGGACAGGTCGATGCCGGCGGTGATGACCACCAGCGTCTGTGCCATGGCGACGAAGGCGAGCAGCACGCCCTTGTTCGCCGCCGTCTGCACCACATTGGCGGTGAAGCCGGCCGGATGGTTCGAGGTGTAGATGACGAACATGACGATGAAGATGCCGAACGCCAGCAGCGTTCCGCGCTGCTCGGCCAGCCAATAGCGCCAATCCTTCACGCGTCTGCTCCCAGGCCCACCGGGCTCTCCTCGCCATGGATGTTGAGCGCGCTTGATATGAGCGCCCGCTCGGTGATCTCGGCACCAACCAGCTCGCGCTTGACCGCGCCGTCATAGAGCACCAGCACGCGGTCGCAGCAGCCGATCAACTCGTCATAGTCGGTCGAGTAGAACAGGATCGCCGCACCGGCATCCGCCAGCTTGCGCATCAGCTGGTAGAGTTCCTGCTTGGTGCCGACATCGATGCCGCGCGTCGGGTCGTTGAGCAGGATGATGCGCGGCTGGCGCATCAGCCACTTGGCGATAACCACCTTCTGCTGGTTGCCGCCCGACAGCGCGCCGACCGGAATGTCGAGACCCGCCGTCTTGATGGCCAGAAGGCCGACCATGTCGTCGATCAGCCGCTGCTCGGCGGCGCGGTCGATGATGCCGCCTTTGGACAGCCGGTCGAGCGCGGCGAAGGACAGGTTTTCGCGCACCGTCATCGGCAGCATCAACCCTTCGGTCTTGCGGTCTTCCGGGATCAGCGCCATGCCGATGTCATCCTGCCGCGCCTTGGCGGGACTGCTGATCGTCACCGGCCTGCCGTCGATCAGCACCTCGCCGGAAAGGCCGCGCAGCACGCCGAAGAAAGCGAGCAGCAATTCGCGCTGTCCCTGCCCGTCGAGACCGCCGAGGCCGACCACCTCGCCTGCCCTGACGGTCAGCGAGATGTTGTCCAGCCGGTCGGTCCACGAGAGCTTGCGGGCTTCGAGCCTGGGTGCGGCTGAAGCCGGCACGGCCGCCGGCTTGGGCGGGAAGATGTGACTGTATTCGCGGCCGATCATCAATTCGACCACCTCATTGTCGCTCTTCGAGCCGGCCTTGTAGCTGGCGACGTTGCGGCCGTTGCGGAACACCGTGCACTGATCGGCGAGTTCCGCGATCTCGTTCATGCGGTGCGAGATGTAGAGCAGCGCCAGTCCTTCCCTGCGCAGCCGCTTCAGCACACCAAAAATGTTCGAGACATCCGCCGCAGTGAGCGCGGACGTCGCCTCGTCGAGGATCAGGATACGCGGCTTTCTGGCGAGCGCCTTGGCGATCTCGACCATCTGCCGGCGCGACAAGGGCAAGTCCTTGACCAACGCCAACGGGTGGATGTCGCCCGCGCCCGCGCGGGCAAGCGCTTCCTCCGCGATACGGCGTTGCGCCTTGCGATCGATCATGCCGAAGCGCTTGGGCGGATCTGATATGACGATGTTGTCGGCGACGCTGAGTTCGGGAACCAGCGACAGTTCCTGGAAGATACAGACGATGCCTGCCTTGTTGGCGGCAGCAGGCGAAGCGAAGGTCACCTCACGGCCATCCAGCGTCATGCGGCCTTCGTCGGCCGCGACGACGCCCGCCATCACCTTGATCAGCGTCGATTTGCCGGCGCCGTTTTCGCCAAGGATGGCGTGGATGCTGCCGGATGTGACGACAAGCTCCGCCTTTTCCAGCGCCCGCACGCCACCATAGCGCTTGGATATGCCTTCCATCTGGAAGAGCGGAACCGCAGCGTCCATAGGCCCTCCCGAGGCACTTTGACGACCAGAGATATCGAGTGGCCGGCGCCGTGAGAGAATCCCACGGCGCCGGGAGTGCAGTCTACTGGTCCGCCTTGGTCTGGCCCATGATTTCCTGCGCGGTGAAATTGATGCCGCAGGTCGGGAAGGAATTGCCGACGAAGAAATTGTCGGACTGGTCGGGGAAGAAATCCTGACCGGCCTTGAAGTTCGGATCCTCGACGATCGCCAGCGGCAGCTTGACCGACTGCGGGACGACATTGCCTTCAAGCGCTGCGATCGCCGTCTTGATGGCAACCGCCACCTGTGCCGGGCCGGTACCGGCTGACGAGCATTTCAGCCCGTCGGCCGCGTGGGCCGCGCAGAACTTGCGGAAGCCGTTCTCGGTCTCCCCGCCGAACGGCACGAACGGATGCTTGGCATCGATCATCGCCTGCACGATGCCGGTGTCACCGCCCTGTCCCGTGACGCCGTCGAAGGGGCCGTTGGTGGCGATCGCGTCGGCCGAAGCTTTTTGCGCAACGCCGTCATCCCATTTGCCGACGACCTCGGTGACCGCCCATTTCTTGCCGGAGGCGTCGAGCACTTCATGGATGCCGTTGTGGCGGTCGGTGTCGACCGATGTCCCGGCAACGCCGCGCACTTCAAGCACCTTGCCGCCATTCGGCACATGCGAGACCAACCATTTGCCCCACAGTTCGCCAAGACCCTTCTGGTCGACGTTGACGTTGATGGCGTCCTTGGTGTCGAGAATGTTATCGAAGGCAACCAGTACGACGCCGGCTTCCTTGGCGCGCTTGATCACCGGCCCGAAGGCGGTCGGGTTCTGCGCGTTGACGACGATCGCGTCGTAGCCGGAATCAATGAAGTTGTTGATCGCCGAAATCTGCGCCGGCACGTCTTCGCCGGTCGAGACGACCTTGAATTCCTTCAGCTTCGCCGCGACATCCTTCTGCGCCGCATAGGCCTTCGCGGTCTGCACCATCTGGATACGCCAGGTGTTGGCGATATAGCCGTTGGCGAGCGCAATGCGGTATGGGCCGGCCTTCTTGGGAAACTTGAAGAACAGTGTGTCCGCGGCCCAGGGTGCGAAGCAATCCGGCTCGGCAGCCGGGCCCTTGACGATTTCAGGGCCTGCGGCAATCGCCGACGAGCTCAACATAACGAATGCAGTGGCGGCAACGATGCCACCGACAAGTGACTTGATCATCGATAATCCTCCCAGTTGCAGTTCTGATTTGTCGGTTTAGTTTTTGTGGAATTTTCGCGCTTCTGGGCGGCTCCTCCGCCTTGCCCAGTCACGCCTGCCAGGTGCTGAAGACCTCCGCGCCCCCTCCCTTTGCCGTCCCCTTCAGCCGGTGAAATTTATCATATTATCCATAATAAACAAGCGTGAGCTGTTGCTTATGTATAATAAACAGACCCAGCGCCTAAGTGGCGATACTCGTTCAGGGAAAATGGTAGCGCTACCATGACGTGGTGTAAAGCGCCATTTGCAGGCCTTCTCGAAAGCCTGTTCAGCGCGCCGTGCTCTCCCGGCGCATGAGCTCGAAGCCGAGGTCGACGATCCGCTGCTGCGGCCTGTCACCGGCGATCGCCGCCAGCGCCAAGGCGACCGCGCGCCTGCCGATTTCGTAGCGGTAGGTGCGGATGCTGGTAATCGAGGGAAAGGCCACCTGCATCATGTCGAGATCGTTGAAGCCTACGATGCCGATCGTCTTCGGCACGTCGATCGAGGCCCGATGGCACTCGAACAGCACGCCGAGCGCGATGTCGTCATTGTTGCAGAACACGCCATCGAGCGTCGGCATCTTGGCCAGCGCGTCGCGGAACAATTCACGCCCAAGCGGCACGCTGGACAGCACCGGCGTGGTGGTGACCAGGCGCGGATCGAACAGGCCGGCCTTCTCCATCGCCGCGCGATAGCCGGCAAGGCGCCGCTGCGAGCGCGGGTCCATGCGCGCGCCAATGAAGCCGATCCGCCGGTAGCCCGCCTCGATCAGGTGTTCGGTCGCCGTCCTGCCGCCATCGAAATGCGAGAAGCCGACCAGCATGTCGACCGGATCTGGCCCGGTCTCCATCACCTGCACCACCGGGCAACCGGCATTTTCGAGCAGTTTCCGCGAGGTTGGCGTCTGGTCGATGCCGGCGACGATCAGTGCTGCCGGCCGCTGCGAACCGAACACTTGTAAGAGCCGCTCTTCCTCCAGCCCGGAATAATGCGTGTTGCCGAGCTGGATGCGGAACGGACTGTCCGACAGGCTGTCATAGATGCCGCGCACCACCTCGGCGAAGACGTTGTTGGTGAGCGAAGGCACCAGCACGCCAAACACCTCGGCACGCGCCGAGGCCAGCGCCCTTGCATTGGGATCCGGCACATAGCCGAGCTCATCGACGGCAGCCTGGATCTGGCGGCGCAAATCCTGGCTGACGCGCTCCGGCTCGCGTAGCGCGCGCGACACGGTGATGGCGCCGACGCCGGCCTTGCGCGCGACATCCGCTATGGTCGGGCGGCCGCCGCCCCGGCGCGAGCGCGGCTTGATCAAGGCCAAGGCCCGTACGCATGGCCGAAGTGCACCCGCAATAGGATTGTCTCAGCTGTTGCCATCTCACCGGCCTGTTGCCCCTTGGTCTCTGGGGTCGCGCAGTGCCTGCCCGTTGTCAAGCCGAGGTGCCTCGGGCGGCCACGCCCGCCGCTTTCCTCAGGCTGCCACGACAGTCCTTTGCCTTGCCTTCCACATGAAGAGCCCGACGGCCAGTATGTTCAGCAAATTCCAGGCGATGCCGTTGAGGAACGCCGCAGCGTAGGAGCCGGTCAGGTCGTAGATCCAGCCCGACATCCAGCCGCCGATCGCCATGCCGAAAATCGTTGCCATCATGACGATGCCGATACGCTGGCCAGCCTCCTTGGCGGGCAGATATTCGCGCACGATGATCGCATAGCAGGGCACGATGCCGCCTTGCGACAGGCCGAACACCAGCGACACGACATAGAGCGAGGCGAGCCCATCGAACGGGATGTAGAACAGCAGCGACAGGCATTGCAGCACCGAGCCGATGACCAGGGTTTTCGCGCCGCCGATGCGATCGGCGATGAAGCCGGAGGCAAGCCGGCTGACGACGCCCGCCGCCATCATGATCGACAGCATGTCGGCGCCGTGCGCCATGCCGTAGCCGAGATCCATGCAATAGGCGACGATGTGCACCTGCGGCATCGACATCGCCACGCAGCAGCCGAGGCCGGCGATGACCAGCAGCACCTGCAACGCCGCCGGCGACATGGGAATCGGCTGCACCGACCGGCTTCCCGGCGAACCGGCGGCGGCCTCCGGAGCGCCGCGCCGCAGCATCAGCACCAGCGGCACCATGGTGACCAGGCAGAAGATGCCGATCGCCGCATAGGTGAAGCGCCAGCCTTCCGCCTTGATCAGCGTCGGCATGATGGTCGGCCAGAGCGCTCCGGCGAGATAGTTGCCGGCGGCCGCCGCCGTGACGGCGACGCCGCGCCGGCGGTTGAACCAGTGCGAGATGTCGGCGATCAGCGGCCCGAAGATCACCGACGTGCCGACACCGATCAGCACGCCCTGGGCAAGGGTGAATTGCAGGATCGAGGTCGACAACGCCGCGAGCAGAAGGCCGGCCGAGAGCGCCACGGAAGAAATCAGCGCTGGGATCCAATAGCCCATGCGGTCGATGGCGCGGCCGACCAGCACATTGCCGGCGGCGAAGCCCACCATGGTCGCGGTGTAGGGCATGGATGCCGCGGCGCGGTCGACGCCGAACTCGGCCTGCACGGCGGGCAGCACCACGACCACGGCCCACATGCCGACCGCACCGATCGTCGCCAGCACCATCGAAATGGCCAGGCGCATCCAGGCGTAGGAGCTGTCGATGCCGGGGCTCGGCCGGCTCAAATCGGGTCGGGTCAAAGGCGTTTCCTGTCGGCGGTCTCGAAAACCGGCTGCCGTCTGCACCACTATCGACGCATTCTCGGTACACAGCAGCGCCACGACAGGCAAATCCGTGGCTCCAGACCCGACGAGCGAGTAGTGTCCCAGTTTGAAATCTAGCGGTGCGATGTGCAGATTTCGCACTTGCAGGTGTAGCCAGCAAAATGGCGAACCCCGACTGTTTTCCCCTTTACGGTATCGGCCCGCACGAAGACCCGTTTAAAAAGGTCTGCCTCTCCGTTCTCGACAAAACGTCGAAGTGAATAGGAACACAGATCAGCAATTTGCACCATTCTGGTAAGGCTACTGTCAACAAACAGAGGCGTCTCGATGATGTTGTCGATAGTCGTCCAAAGGGTGCCTTTGCTGTGGAAATGCCGCATGAGTTCGGTGTGTTTTTTCGCCACGTTCTCGTTGTTATCGTGAACGAGGAGGCCAAGGGGTTTGCCAGCGGCAGTTTCGCTTTTCTCAGTGCTGGACAGAAATTGTTGATAGCGCGATACGACCTGCTCAAGGGCCTGCTCATCAACGGCCCTCCCCGTGCGCACTGGATCAAAATGGGTTTTGTCTATGCATTCTGCAAAAAGCCTTGCACTCTCCCAAGATCCGATAGCGTCGGCCACCGCCGAAAGCGTCGCCAATCGTTCATCGTATGTGAGATGAATGTAAGCTTCGCTATGACGGTAGCTCTTCTTCGCTTGTCTATATGTCTTTGCCTTTTGCGTCTTTTGCAGCGCCAAGAGGTGCCGCGTTCTTTCTTTCTGGACAGCAGCGCGCCTAGATGCCCAGTCCATGCCTTCGAAGCCTGCTATCTTGCTTTGTTCAAGATATTTCCGCGCCATCCAAGCTGTGTGCAATTCCGCGTGTTCCAGCCCGTATTTAGATAGCACCTGGGAGATTTCCCGGTCAGCGTCGCGCCAATGCTCGATCGGGATGCTTAAACCCGCCAGCACGAAATGAGAGCTTGTACCCGGGACATCAGACGTGCCTGACTCGTCAATGTAACAAATGTACATTGTCGGTCAGGCCTGCTGGTTTAGATGGAGCGACTGAGCTATTAGGGCCTTTGCCCTAAGGCGGGACGCTTGGCGACCCATCTCAGACGCGCCTGTAAATATATACAGCCTACCTACGGTTGACAATAGACTCCCCCCAGATTTCGGAAAAATGGCTGCTAACTCACCGTATTGATTGCTTTTATAGAGGCCGCGCTTTCCCGATTTGGGTGCAACTTCATCCATCATCGCGCAAAGATTGTCCATTGACCAGGGCGTCTTGGACAAGCCGGCGGCCATTGCCGGAGGCATTTTCGGTGTCTTGTGGATGCGAAATGACGGCGACGCAAATTTCAAACTGAGACAGCACCGTTTAGCGCAATGGTTTGCCGTTCGACCTGTCTAACGCGACTTGATCACGTGGTCGGTGTTGGCCAGCAATTTCCGCACCGCAGCGCGTGCTGCATCCGGGCGCTGCAGCCGGATGTTCTTCTCGATCGCCTCATGCAGCTTCTGCGCATGGTTGAGGTCGTCGACCGCCCGCGTCGTATAGGCGAACAGATGATCGAATGCGGATTCGATCAGCACGCCGAGCGGCACCAGAAGGTCATTGCCGGAGGCCCGCAGGATGGCGAGGTGGAAGCGCGTGTCGGCGCGCGTGCGCTCCTGCAGGCTGGCCGCCTCCCCCATCTCGCGGCAGGCCTGGCTGATCTCGGCCATCTGTTCGTCGGTCCGCCGCAGGGCGGCGAAGGCGGTCGCTTCCGGCTCGATGATGTGGCGGAACTCCTGCACCGTCTTCAGGAACACTTCGCGGTCGGGCGACGTCGCGTACCAGGCGAGCACGTCGCGGTCGAGCAGGTTCCAGCGCTCCTTCGGCTCGACCCAGCTGCCGATCTTGGGGCGTGAAGCCAAGAGGCTCTTGGCCATCAGCATCTTGATCGCCTCGCGCACCGCCGAGCGGCTGACGCTGAAGGTCTCCGACCATTTGGCCTCGTTGGGCAGGATGGTGCCGGGCGGATAATCGCCGCGCACGATCCTGAGGCCAATTTCGCTGGCCAGCGATGTGTGCACGCTGGCGCCGGGAATGCGTGCCGCGTCGGGTCGACGAACGCCAGCCTGGCGCTCGCCGGATGCCGGCTTTTTCGGCGGTTTTTCCTTGTTCGGCTTTGCGTCCCGCATATGCTTCAGAAAGGCCGGTTTATGGAAGCTGTCAAGCACCACCGAACGCTTGGGCCGCAAAGCGCGCCGCTATACACAAGCCAGCCTCATTCAGCCGCTTGCTCAAGCAGTTTTTACATATTTGCGCCAACTATGTTCCGGGCGGAAGCCGAGCATGTCGCGCGCCTTGCGGTTCGACAGCAGCGTCTCGTATTCGCCGAGTTCTGCCTTGACCGGCACGTTGGGATAAAACCGCTTCAGGAGCTCGGCCGTCGGCAGGTCGGACGAAGTGTCGTCATTGGCGGCGTTGAACACCTGGTAGCCGAGCCCGTCCTTTTCGATGGCGCGCAGCGTGATCTGGCCGAGGTCGCGCGCATCGATATAGCTCCAGGCGATGCGCTTGCGGAAACCGGGATCGGCGAACCATTTCGGGAACAGCGAATACTCATGCGGCTCGATGACATTGCCGATGCGCAGCGCGTAGATATCGGTGCCGTTGCGCTGCGCGAAGGCACGCGCGGTCTTCTCGTTGACGATTTTCGACAGCGCATAGCTGTCCATCGGGTCGACGTCATACTCCTCGTCGAGCGGGAAATATTTGGGATCGCGCGGCTCGTTGGCGAAGACCAGGCCATAGGTCGTCTCACTGGAGGCGACGATCACCTTGCGGATGCCGAGCTTCACCGCCGCCTCGATGACATTGTAGGTGCCCATTGCATTGATGCGGAACACCTCATTGTCCGGCGTGATCATGATGCGCGGGATGGCGGCGAAATGCACCACCGCGTCCACCGGCTGCGGGCGCAGCGAGGGATCGAACTCATGCAGGCCCATATAGCTCGACAGCGCGTTGAACACCTGCCCGCTGTCGGTGATGTCGGTGATCAGCGTGCGCACCTTGGGATTGTCGAGCGGCTTGGTGTCGATGTTGAGCACCTGGCAGCCCTGCTCGACAAGATATTGCACGACATGACGCCCAGCCTTGCCGCTGCCGCCGGTGAACATGATCCGCTTCGTCATTCTGGTCTCCACTACAGGCTCTGGAACAACCGTCTATTGTCAGACAATATTGCTTTCTGCAACCGCATATGGCTAAAACGCCAGTGCAATTATCGATAATCCGGGATAGGACGACGACATGACCACCACCACCGCGCGCGAAAAGATCGGCTTCATCGGCCTTGGCCTGATGGGGCACGGCATCGCCAAGAACATCGTCGACAAGGGCTATCCGCTGACATTCCTTGGCCGCAAGAACCGCAAGCCGGCGGAGGATCTGCTGGGCCGGGGCGCCAAGGAAGCCGCCACCTCGCGCGATGTCGCGGCAGCGTCCGACATCGTCTTCATCTGCGTCACCGGGTCGCGCGAAGTGGAAGCCATCATTCGCGGCGCCGGCGGCCTCAAGGAAGGCTTGAAAAAAGGCTCGGTCGTCGTCGACTGTTCCACCTCGGACCCCGTCTCGACCATGGCGCTTGCGGCCGAACTCAAGGCGCTGGGCATCGACTATGTCGACGCGCCGCTCAGCCGCACGCCGAAAGAGGCTTGGGAAGGCACGCTCGACGCCATGGTCGGCGCGCCCGACGCCCTCTTCGCCAGGGTCAAGCCGGTGATCGAAACCTGGGCCGGCCGCATCGTCCATATCGGCGACACCGGCGACGGCCACCGCATGAAACTGCTCAACAATTTCATCTCGCTGGGCTACGCCGCCATCTATTCCGAGGCGCTGGCCCTGGCCGAGAAGGTCGGCATCTCGCCGCCGCGCTTCGACAGTGTCATCCGCAACGGCCGCATGGATTGCGGCTTCTACCAGACCTTCATGCGCTGGACGCTGGAAGGCGACCGCGACGCCCATAAATTCACCATCGCCAACGCCTTCAAGGACCTGACTTATCTCGAGTCCATGGCGGGTGCGGCCGGCATCGCCAACCCGCTAGGCAACGCCACCAAGAATTCCTTCGCCGGCGCCCATGCCACCGGTCCAGCCGAGCAGTTCGTGCCGATGCTGGCAACGCATATCGCCAAGGTGAATGGCGTCGACCTGATGCCGACGAAGGATGGCAAGAAGCAAACGATCTGAAGCGCGAAGGGCCGGACGGCTTACCGCCGCCGGCTTCCGATCCCCTCATCGGTGTCGGCGAGCAGCTTGTGCACGGCGTTGCGCGCGGCCGCCGGCCGTTGCAGGCGGATGTTCTTCTCGATCGCCTCGTGCAGCTTCTGCGCCCGGTTCTGGTCGCCGACCTGGCGTGTCGTGAAGACGAAGAGATGGTCGAGTGCGGACTCGATCAGCACGCCGAGCGGCACCAAAAGGTCGTTGCCCGAGGCCCGCAGGATGGCGAGGTGAAAGCGGGTGTCGGCGCGGATGCGTTCCGGCAGGTTCGCCGCCTCGCCCATCTCGCGGCAGGCGAGGCTGATCTCGGCCATCTGCTCGTCGCTGCGCCGCATGGCGGCAAAGGCGGAGGCTTCCGGTTCGATGATGTGGCGGAATTCCTGCACGGTGCGCAGGAAGGCTTCACGGTCAGGTGCGGTCGCGTACCAGGCAAGGACATCACGGTCGAGCAGGTTCCAGCGCTCCTTCGGCTCGACCCAGCTGCCGATCTTGGGGCGTGATGCCAAAAGGCTCTTGGCCATCAGCATCTTGATCGCCTCGCGCACCGCCGAGCGGCTGACGTTGAAGGTTTCGGCCCATTTGGCCTCATTGGGCAGGATGCTGCCGGGCGGATAGTCGCCGCGCACGATCCGCAGACCAATCTCGCTGGCGAGCGAGACATGAACGCTGGACCCGGGAAAGTGTACCGCATCCGCCCTGCGCACGACCGCCGGATCGCGGTTGGCTTGCGCCTTGGCCCGGCTGGCTTGTTTCTTTGCCTTTTCGTCCGGCATTCACGTTCCAGTAGGTCGGCCGTCTGTCACCCGGATTGATCCGGAGCTGCAAGGCGCCGATCCCGTTGCCGAAATCCAAACTACGGACGCATCAAGGCCGGAGCCCGTTGCCCCTCGCCGCAGCGTCTTGTCCAGGAATTCAAAGGGGACGGGGCGCCCGCTGCCGAGCGCCCCGAAATCATCAGCTTACTTCTGGATGCAGGTGTCGACCGTGTCCTTGGTGCATTCGTCGAGACCGGTGAACACCGGATCGGCGACCTTGGTGCCCTTGATGAGATCGATCATCACCGAAGGTGCCTTGTAGCCCATTTCGAAGGGCCGCTGGCCGACCAGCGCGGTGACCAGGCCATCCCTGGCGATCGCTACTTCGTCGCCGATCGTGTCGGCGGCGCCGATGACGAAGTCGTTCTTGGCTATCCGGTCCTTGAGCGGCCCGAACAGATCGCGATAGGGCTGCGGCGCGCCGAACAGCGGCCAGCCGCCCATGATGCCGAAGGCATCGAGCTTGGGATTGGCGGCGAGGATGTCGGTCATCGCCTGCACGCCCTTGGCACCGTCATCATTGGTGAACACCGGACAGCCGGCAACTTCCGTCCAGCCGCCTTCACCGGCAAGTGCAGCGAGGCCTTCCTTGCCCGACAGTGCGTCGCGCATGCCCTGGGCACGGCGCAGGATGTTGTCGGCCGCGGGATTGCCCTCAATGGTGCAGATCGTGCCGCCATTCGGCTTGCCCTTCTTGATATACTCGCCGATCTTGTGACCCATCAGATAGTTGTCGGTGCCGAGATAGGTTTTGCGAAGTGCCGCATCTTCCTTGCTGAGGTCGGCATCGACGGTCATGATCGGGATCGTCGGATTGGCGGTCTTGATCGTCTGCGCGATCAGCGGCGCGTTGGACGGTGAAATCGCCATCGCCACCGTGTCGGCCTTGCTCAGCATATCCTGGACGATCTGTGCCTCGCCGGCCTCATCGGAAGTCGACGCCGGACCGGTGTAGAAGCACTCATATTCCGAGCTGGCGTTTTCCTTGTTCCATTTCTCGCAGCCCTGATGAATGGCTTCGAAGAATGGATTGTCGAGACCTTTCACCACGATGACGAGCTGCTTCTTGGCCAAAGCCGGCCCGGCGCCCAGCGCCATGGCGGCGACGGCGGCGAGCAATACTGTTTTCCTCATGTCAGTCCTCCCTTGGAAACAGACGGACACGGCGTGCCCGCCATACAAATCGACCTGATGCGAGATGGCAGAACCAACGCTCGTGCCGCCGGGCAAGGCCGATAAGCATTTTCAGATGCGACCGGACCGGCAACGTGCCGGAACAGCCGATAACCTCCCGCCGGTCCCGCTGCAACGACGGCTTGGGACCAGGTATCTTTCTCCGACCATCAACTAATAACGGCGCGGCGCCAACGTCAATTGCTATTTGTCCTACAAAACGGATTTTTCCGAACCGCACGTCACTATTCGTCTGACAAATAGCCTATTTCGACAATTGACGCACGCGCGAGCATTCGCGTAAATGCCGCTCAACGTTGCTTCCGGGAGGAATGGGGAGCACGATGTAAGAGCTGCGAGCCGGAACAGGCAGGCAGCAAGGCATGGGGAGGCTATAGGCTGGTGGCAGTTCTCGAACTCACCAATATCTCGAAGCATTTTGGCGCCATCCAGGCTGTCAACGACGTGTCGCTGTCGATCGAACCCGGCCAGGTCGTCGGCCTGATGGGCGACAATGGCGCGGGCAAGTCGACACTGGTCAAGATGATCGCCGGCAATTTCCACCCAAGCCATGGCGTCATGCGCATGGACGGCAAGGAATTGATCCTGAACAAGCCGGCGGAAGCCCGCCAGCACGGCATCGAGATCGTCCACCAGGATCTTGCGCTCTGCAACAATCTGACGGCCGCCGCCAATGTCTATCTCGGCCGTGAGCTGAGGCGCGGCGTCGGCCCGTTCCGCATCCTCGACTATGCCGCGATGTACAGGCGCGCCGGCCAGCTCTTTGCCGAATTGAAATCCGAGACCCGCCCGCGCGATCTCGTCAAGCAGATGTCGGGCGGCCAGCGCCAGGCGGTTGCGATCGCCCGCACCATGCTGTCGCAGGCCAAGATCGTGCTGATGGACGAACCGACGGCGGCGATCTCGGTCCGGCAAGTCGCCGAAGTGCTCAACCTGATCCGCCATCTGCGCGACCAGGGCATCGCGGTTGTGCTGATCAGCCACCGCATGCCCGACGTGTTCGACGTCGCCGACCGCGTTATCGTCATGCGGCGCGGACGCAAGGTCGCCGACAAGACAATCGCCTCGAGCTCGCCCGAGGAAGTCACCGGGCTCATCACTGGCGCCATCGAGCAGGTCTCGTAAGCGCGGCTAATTTCACCAGGCTGGCGCGTATCGCAGCCGGCAGGAAAGGTCGATAATGGCAGTCACCCTTGACCAGACGATCGCACAGAAGCAGCACAGTTTCCTGTCGCGGCTGTTCTCCACCCAGACCTTCTGGGTGGTGATAGCCGTCATCCTCGCCTGCATTTTCCTGTCGTTCGCCACCGACGCCTTCGCGACGTCGAAGAACCTCTACAACATCACCCGAAACATCACCTTCGTCGCCATCATCGCGCTCGGCATGACCTTCGTCATCATCACCGGCGGCATCGACCTGTCGGTCGGCTCGGTGCTGTGCCTGTCGTCGATGGTACTGGCCGTTACCATGCATGCCGGCTACTCGATCGAAATCGGCATCCTGGCCTCGATCGCCACCGCGCTTGCCATCGGCGCTTTCAACGGCATTCTGATCGCCTATCTCGGCTTCCCGCCCTTCGTGGTGACGCTCGGCATGCTGTCGATTGCCCGCAGCCTGGCCATGGTCGCCTCCAACAACACGGTCGTCTTTCAGTTCGGGCCGGACCACGACAAGTTGCTGGCGCTCGGCGGCGGCGCCTGGGTGTTTGGTATCGCCAATCCCGTGCTCTACATGATCCTGCTGGCGCTGATCACCGGCTTCATCCTGCGTTGGACCAAATTCGGCCGCCACATCTTCGCCATTGGCGGCAATGAGCACGCGGCAACGCTGACCGGCGTTCCCGTGAAGCAGATCAAGGTCGCGGTTTACATGATCTCGGCGCTGTCGGCGGGCATTGCCGGCATCATCCAGACCGGCTGGCTGGGCGCCGTCACCACCAATCTCGGCACCGGCATGGAACTGCAGGTCATCGCCGCCACCGTCATCGGCGGCGCCAACCTGGCCGGCGGCGTCGGCACCGCCTTCGGCGCCATTGTCGGTGCGGCCCTTATCGAGGTGATCCGTAACAGCCTTGGCCTGCTTGGCATCAACGCCTTCTGGCAGGGCGTGTTCATCGGCGGCGCCATCCTGCTGGCGGTGCTGTTCGACCGCATCCGCAATTTCAGGCGCAGCGACTGACGTTCAGGCGCGCCTTTCCTTCTCCCCTTGCGGGGAGAAGGGGAAACCTATCGCTCAGTCTGAAAATCGGCCGAAGCGGTCCGCCATGGCTACCGGCCAACAGCCGATATCTTGACGGAAACCGGAAACCGGCCGCACAATCCTCGATGCAGGCGAAGGGAGGCCAGTCGTCTGCGGGAGGATATACCCATGACGGACGCGATCAGGCTCTACTGGGGCCGGTTCGGACATGTTTCTGTCCTGAATGTCGCAAGCGACTTCGTCACCCATGCCCATGTCGAGGCTCATCTGATCATCTGGCTCGAAGGCACCGCCGGCGAGATGACCATCGGCCGCGAAACGGTCCGGCTTGGACCATGCACTGCCGCCGGCATCAATTCCTTCCAGCCGCACAGCCATGTCCTGTCGCAGAACGGCCGGCCGGGCCTGTTCCTCGCCTTCTACATCGATCCCGACTGGGCGCGCCGCCGCCGCGACCTGCCCTCCTCCGCGCCACTGTTTGCCCAGGCCGCGATCACGCTGGAGCCCTGGCTGCACCAGGCCGCCGCCAGCCTGCTCGACCATCTGACAGACAATGAAAGCGTCGACGATGTCGCCAATTACGAGATCGAGCGCTTCATCGATTCGGTGCTCGATGCCGCCGATGCCTCGGCGCCGCAGGAGGCGCGCACCCGCATCAACACCATGCAGGATTTCCGTGTCCGCAAGGCCATCCAGCTGATGAAGGCCAATGTCTGCGAGCGCATTTCCTTCGACGACGTGGCCCGCAGCGTCGGCCTGTCGCGGCCGCATTTCTTCGCCCTGTTCAAGGAACAGACCAATCTGACGCCCAACGTCTACTGGAACACGCTGCGCATGGAGGAAGCGGTGCGGCAGCTGCAGTGGTCGCAGGAGCCGCTGATCTCGGTCGCCTGCAATCTCGGCTTCACCACGCAGGGCAATTTCTCGCGCTTCTTCCGCGACCATGTCGGCGTGCCGCCGACGCTTTACCGCGAGGCCGCGCGGGCGAATGCCTGAGCCGGCCTGCCAGGGCCGTATTTTCAGACTCCTTGATACGCGCGCAAGACGCATTGATAAGCGTCGCTCGGGCCACCGCCCTACCCTTGCCCGACTGTCGCATTCGCAAGGGAACGTCCTATGGCAAAAGTCACCATCTCCAGCGTCATCGACGCGCCGGTCGAAAAGGTCTGGGCGCGCATACGCGACTTCAACGGCCTGCCGGGCTGGCATCCGCGCATGGTCGAGAGCCATATCGAGGATGGCAAGGACGCCTCGACGATCGGCTGCGTGCGCAATTTCGAGCTGATCACCGGCGCGCGGCTGCGCGAAAAACTGCTCGATTTCTCCGATGACAATTTTCTTATCAGCTATTCCATCCTGGAAACGCCGCAGCCGCTGACCAACCACAAGGCGACGCTGCAATTGCGCCGCGTCACCGATGGCGACCGCACCTATGCCGAATGGACCGCCAGCTTCGATGCGGCACCCGAGGAAGCCGACAAGATCGCCGCCGGCATGGGCGCCAACGTCTTTCAGGGCGGTTTCAACGCCCTGAAGAGCCATTTTGCCGGCCAGAGCTGAAGGAGCGGGCCATGGCTCTGGCGCTGCAAACTTTTGCAACCGTGAAAGACGCCAACGCGGCGCTGAAGGCGGTCGGCACCCGCTATCTCGGCGGGGGCACACTCGTGGTCCGCGCGGCCAATGAAGGCGATGTTTCGGTCTCCAGCCTTGTCAGGTCAACCGACCCGGCCCTGTCGGCCATTGCAGTCGCCGGCGGCAAGGCCCGCATTGGCGCTTCGGTGACCATGGCGGCGATCGCCCGTCATCCTGGGCTCGCCATCCTTGCCAAGGCCGCACGCGCTGTCGGCGGCCCAGCGATCCGCAACATGGCGACCGTCGGCGGCAATCTGTTCGCGCCCGCGCCCTATGGCGATTTCGCCGTGGCGCTGCTGGCGCTCGACGCCACGGTCGGCACCGAGGACGGCGAATTGCCGATCGAGACTTTTCTCCCGGGGCGGGATGGCAGCCGTGCCATCGTCACGTCGGTGAGCTTCACGCTGCCCAAGGCCGACGGCTTCCGCTTCCTGAAAGTGTCGCGGGTCAAGCCCAAGGGCGTCTCGGTGCTGAGCATCGCCGCGATTCTGGACCAGGCTGCCGACGGCACCGTGTCTTCGGCGCGGATCGCGCTCGGCTGCATGGCCGACCGGCCGATGCGTGCCAGGGCGGCGGAAAGGGCGCTCAAGGGAAAGTCGCTCGACCAAAACGGCATCGCAGCAGCGCTAACCGCCGCCTCCGAAGGCATCGCGCCCATCACCGATCCGATCGCCAGCGCCTGGTATCGCGCTGAAGTCCTGCCGGTCCATCTCGGCCGGCTGCTGCTGACCTGAAATCACCCGTTGGGGGGCGCGCGTCTGTCCGATCCGTCGGACAGGCGCGCAAGGAGGAAACATGGCGAAGGTCCCGGTTCAATTCACGCTCAACGGCTCGGAAAAGGCCGAATTCATCGACAGCGGCACGACGCTGCTCAACGCCTTGCGCGACAAGATCGGCGACACCTCGCCGAAAGGCGGCTGCCACCAGGGCACCTGCGGCGCCTGCTCCGTCATCATCGACGGTGAGCTCCGGCTGTCCTGCCTGACGCTGGCAGAAACCTGCAACGGAACAACAATCACGACGACGTCGGGACTGTCGGAAAGTGGCGTCCTGCATCCCTTGCAGCGCGCCTTCCTCGACACATTCGCCACACAATGCGGCTTCTGCACGCCGGGCATGATCATGGCCGCCAAGGTGCTGCTCGACCACACGCCCAACCCCAGCCGCGACGAGGTGGTGGAGGCACTGTCGGGCAACATCTGCCGCTGCACCGGCTACGAGCCGATCATCCAGGCGGTGCTGACGGCGGCCCGCGCCAATTCGCAGAACGCGGCCTGAGGGATCAAAAATGGAACTGCGCAAGAACTACTTCGCCGATGTCCGCAAGGACGATCTGCACGAAATCGGCCAGCCCCGCCCCCGCTCGGATTCGCCTGGCCATGTCACCGGCAAGACCGCCTATTTCGCCGACCGCAACTTCCCCGGCATGCTGCACCTGAAGATGGTGCGCAGTCCGCATCACCACGCCCGCATCCGCTCAATCGACACATCGGAGGCGGAGAAGCATCCGGGCGTGGTCAAGGTGCTGACCGCCAAGGATGTGCCGCACAATGTCTACACCATTCTGATCCTGATCCAGATCGGCCCGGAGGACGAGACGGTGCTGGCCGACGGCAAGGTGCGTTGGAAGGGCGAGGCCGTGGTGGCGGTGCTGGCCGAGACCGAGCGTGCCGCCCAGGAAGCCGCCGCCAAGGTCAAGGTCGACTACGAAGTGCTGCCGGCCGTCTTCGACATGGAGGAAGCGCTGAAACCAGGCGCGCCTTTGGTCAACGAATATCATGGCCAGAACTATTATCTCTATGACAGCGGCGAATGCCGCAAGGTGCGCTTCGGCGATGTCGAAGCGGGCTTTGCCGGCGCCGACCACATCCTCGAACAGAGCTACCAGTCCTCGCCGATCGAGCACGCGCCAACCGAAACCACCGGCTGCGTGGTGGCGCCGGAAGGCAACGACCGCTTCACCTGCTACACCAACACGCAGGCGATGTTCTTCACCCTCGACAACACCTCGATCATCCTGCAGATGCCGGGCTCGAAGCTGCATTTCGTCGGCGGCACGGTCGGCGGCGGTTTTGGCGGCAAGGTCGACGTCATCGTCGAGCCGATCGCCATCCTCGGCGCCAAGCTCACTGGCCGGCCGGTCTCCTTCATCTACAGCCGCGAGGAGGAGATGCAGATCTCCTCGCCCCGCGCCGCCGAAAAGGTCGTCATCAAGGACGGCGTGATGACGGACGGCCGCATCGTCGCGCGCAAGGTCACCGGCTACACCGATGCCGGTGCCTATTCGCGCCACTCGCCCTATGGCGCGCAGAAGGGCGCCGGCCACTATCCCGGCCCCTACACCATTCCCAATGTCTGGATCGATACCTACTGCGTTTACACCAACCGCACGCCGTCCTCGGCCATGCGCGGCTTCGGCGTCACCATCGGCGACTTCGCGCTGGAGGTGCAGATGGACAAGCTGGCGAGGCTGATCGGCATGGACCCGCTCGAATTCCGCTTCATCAACGCCTATCGCGACGGCGACATGAAGGCGCATCGCCAGCCCACCGAAGGGGCGGCACTGATCGAATGCATGCAGGAAGCCTCGCGCGCCGCCAACTGGCCGGTGGCGGAGAAATTCATGGCGATGTCCTCCTACAAGAAGGGAGCCTGATATGGCGATCCGGCGTGGACGCGGCGTTGCCGCGATCAACTATCCCACCGGCATGAATCTCGGCGGCGACCCGACCCAGGCGCTGGTGCATTCGACGCCGACCGGCAATTTCATGGTGACGCTGTCCTCGGTCGATCTCGGCCAGGGCATGAAGCAGATCATGGCGCAGATCTGCGCCGAGACGATCGGCGTGCCCACCGACCGCGTCGTCGTCGACACCGCCGACACCGATACCGGCCCGCACTGCATGGGCACCTTCGCCTCACGCGGCACCCACCGCGCCGGCAATGCCGTCATCCAGGCGGCAAGGGAAGCACGCCAGGTGATGCTGGAAGTGGCGGCCGAGGAACTGGAGGTCAACGCCTCCGACCTCGAGACCGACGGCCAGGGCAACATTCTGGTCAAGGGCGCGCCGCAGAAATCGATCTCGATCTACGATGTCGCTTTGTCGGCGCATTTCAAGCGCGGCCGCTCGATCTCAGGCCGCGGCATGTTCCTGATCCCGCGCTCCTACCCCGAGAAAGAAACCGGCGCGATGAAGCCCTCGACCTGCTACGCGCACGCCTGCACCGTGGCCGAAGTCGAGGTCGACGACGAGACCGGCGAAGTGACCGTGCTGACCGTGAAGAACGTCTTCGAGATCGGCCGGGCGCTGAACCCGAAAATGGTCGAACAGCAGCTCGTCGGCGGCTCCTGGATGGGCATCAGTCACGCGCTCTATGAAACCACTGAGCCCTATTACCCCAACCGCGACCATGGCGGCACCGACTTCAACCAGTATCTGATGCCTGGTCCCGGCGACCTCGCGCAAACCGAGATCATCGTGCTGGAGCGGCCCTCGGCGGACGGGCCTTATGGCGCCAAGGGGCCGGGCGAAATGTGCGCCAACCCACAGATCCCAGCCGTCGCCAACGCCGTCTTCGACGCCGTCGGCGTGCGTATCGACACGCTGCCGATCACGCCGGAGCGCATTTTGCGCGCGCTCAAGGCGCAAGCGGCGAACTGACATGCCCGAGGTGAACGCCGAGACTGTCGCGACCTCGCCGGAGGCGGTGGCGCAGCACCTCGCCGCCTCGCGCTATCTGGCCGACGACAGCCTGGCCACCGCCATCTTCCTGGCGATCCGCCTGGGCAAGCCGCTGCTGCTCGAGGGCGCGCCGGGCGTCGGCAAGACCGAAGCGGCCAAGGCAATCGCCGAACTGCTCGGCCGCGATCTGGTGCGGCTGCAGTGCTATGAAGGTATCGATGCCGCACATGCGCTCTATGAATGGAATTACCAGCGCCAGTTGCTCGCCATCCGCCATGCCGGCGAGCACGAGATCGACATCTATGACGACCGTTTCCTGATCGCCCGCCCGCTCCTGCAGGTGCTGAAGGCGCCGGAGCAACGCGTGCTGCTGGTCGACGAGATCGACCGTTCCGACCATGAATTCGAGGCGCTGCTCTTGGAATTCCTCTCCGATTTCCAGATCAGCATCCCCGAGCGCGGCACCATTCGTGCCGAGGCACAACCGATCGTCATCTTGACCTCCAACCGCACGCGCGAACTCGCCGAAGCGCTGCGCCGGCGCTGCGTCTACCACTGGATCGGCTACCCCGACGCCGAGCGCGAGGCCGCCATCATCATGCTACGCGCCGGCGATGTGGCTGAGGCCACCGCGCGCGCCGTGGCGGCAGCAGTGCAGACCATCCGCGCCCGCCCGCTGGCCAAGCCGCCCGGCATCGCCGAGGCGGTCGAATGGGCCAATGCCGCAACCATTCTGGAAAAAGGCGGCAGCCCGTGGCCGGAAGCCTTCCGCCGCGCCATCGGCGTATTGATCAAGGACGAGGAAGACCTATCCTACATCGCGCCCGAGCTCGGCCGGATCGTCGAGGAGGCGATGGGGTGAGCCGGGACCTCATTCCGCAACGCTGGCGGGGCAGCACCCCTCTCTGTCCTGCCGGACATCTCCCCCTCAAGGGGGGAGATCAGCGGTTATTTCGGCTTTCGCCAATCTCCAGCGTCGCAGAACCAGGCGAGGCGTCAAAGCTGCCAATCTCCCCCCTTGAGGGGGAGATGTCCGGCAGGACAGAGGGGGGCGACACGGAATGATGCGGGAAACAAGCTTACCCCGAGCCGCCGCGCCATTCCTGGGTTTTGCCAGGCTCTTGCGCCGCCACGCCTTCGCCATCGCTTCCGAGCAGGTCTCCGGCTTCATGCAGGCGGTGACCCTGCTCGGACCGCGCTCGATGAACGATATCCGCGAGGCTGCGCTCGCAACGCTTGCGCCCCCACCCGATCGCCGCGACGAATTCGAGGCGCATTTCCAGAGCCATTTCTACGGCAACACTTCGGCCGTGGTCGAAGCCGACGCCGACGAGGAGACCCGCATCAAGGATGATGGCGGCGCCGACGACGAGCGGATTGAAGCCGAGCACAGCCAGGAAGGCGGCGAACTGTCATCGGCCCTGGAGCAGTTGAGCACACGCGACTTCCAGCGCGACGACGACAGACTGACCGCCTTCCGCCGCAAGTTGTCGACCGCGCTGCCCGCCCGCCGCTCCTTCCGCACCGTGCGCACCCATTCGCGTGGCAAGCTCGACCTGCGCCGCTCATTGCGCGAAATCGTCAGCGCCGATGGCGACGTGCCCTCGCCGCTGCTGCGCCGCCGCCAGACCGTGCCGCGCAAGCTGCTGATGTTGATCGACGTCTCCGGCTCAATGAAACTGCATACCGCCGATTACCTCAAGCTGGCGCATGCCGCCGTGCAAGGCGCCGACCGTGCCGAGATCTTCACCTTCGGCACGCGGCTGACCCGCATCACCGCGGCGCTCCGCATTCGCGACCGCGATCAGGCGCTGGCCCGCGCGGCCGCCCAGGTCGACGACTGGGACGGCGGTACCCGCATGGGGCCGACACTGCTGGCCTTCCTCTCGGTGCCGCGCTTTTCGTCCTTTGCGCGCGGCGCCGCTGTCGTCATCCTGTCAGACGCGCTGGAGCGCGGCGACCATGCCGAGCTGGAGATGGCGATGCGAAGGCTGAGCGCCCGCGCTTTCCGGCTGTCGCTGGCCACACCTTTGGCCGGCGACCCGCGCTTCCGCCCAGTGACGGCGGCTCTCCGCGCCATACTGCCGGTGCTGGACGATCTGGTCGACGGCTCCTCGCTCGCCGGCCTCACCGATTTCATCCTGTCGCTGGCCCGCCCTGCTCCGGCCGCGGCGACAATCTGGAAAAGGGTTTCGTGATGCAGAAAGCCATCGACGCACATTTCCATATCTGGCGCCAACAGGACCAACCCTGGCTGGTCGGGCCGATGGTACCGCGCATCTTCGGCCCCTACGAGCCGATCCGCCGCGACTACCCGATCGGGGAATTCCTCGAAGACCAGAAAGGCTCGGGCGTCGAAAAGGCCGTCTATGTTCAGACCAACTGGGCGAAGGAGGATTTCGAGAAGGAAGTCGCCTTCCTGCAGAAGACGGCTGACGAGACCGGCTGGCCGCACGCCGTCGTCGGCTATGCCGACATGACGGTCGACGATGTCAGGCCGCAGATCGACCGGCTGATGAAATACAAGCTGCTGCGCGGCGTGCGCATGCAACTCCACTGGCACGAAACACCGGCCTTTCGCTTCGCCGCCTCGGCGGATCAGGTCATCGACCCCAAGGTGCGCGCCAATGTCGCCAAGTTGAAAGACTATGGCCTGTCCTTCGACCTGCAGCTCTTCCCCGCCCAGATGAAGGACGGGCTGGCGCTGGTCGGCGAGAATCCGCAAACCAATTTCATCCTCACCCATGCCGGCATGCTGACCGGCATGGAGCCGGAAACCACCGAGGCCTGGAAGGCCGGCCTGCGCACGCTCTCAGCCGCGCCGAATTTCTACGCCAAGCTGTCCGGTCTCGGCACCTTCGTCCACCGTAACGACCCGGCGTTGATCGCCTATATCGTCGACAATGCGATCGACATTCTGGGCTCGGACCATCTGATGTTCGGTTCGAACTTCCCGATCGAGAAGCTGTGGACCAGCCACGCCGAACTGATCAAGGCGCACCGCGATGCGGTGGCCAGGCATGGTGCCGCCGCCGAGGCCGATATCTTCTGGAACACGGCCGAGAAGGTTTACAGGCCGGTCTAGCGCAGCTTCTTCCTTCTCCCCTTGTGGGGTCCGAAGGACGGGGCGAGACCCGTGGCTCGCCCCAGGGCGGTGGACTCGCGAAGCGAGGTCGGATGAGGGGTGTTCCAGGGAACACCGACGTCTCACTCCGCTGGAACACCCCTCATCCGTCTCGGCGCTGCGCGCCGATCCACCTTCTCCCACAAGGGGAGAAGGAAGAAGGCGCCACAAGCCCTCACTGCGTCGGCAGCATGCCCTCGACGTCGCTGGCAGCATCCGTCAGCGCTTCCTTGGGCGAGGCCGACAGGTCGACGATGCGCGACAGATTGTCGACGATCGTCCGCGTTACCTTGACACCATTGGTTCCCGGGAAGGCATACCACGGAACCATCAGCGGCATCTGGCTGAGCCCGGCCTGGAACAGCGGGTTCTTCTTGTAGAAATCGCCGAGATAGTCTGACGATTTCGCCGCCAGCTCGTTGTTGGGGACATAGCCGGTGCCCGGCACGACGACGGAAGCGCCATAGGGACCGGCGGCGAATTTCGCGAACTTCCAGGCGGCCTCCTGCTTGGCCTCGTCCTTGGTCAGGATGACGACGGCATTGCCGCCGGTCGGCAGATGGCCGTTGACCGGATCGATCAACGGGATTTTCGCTGTGCGCAGCGTGAATTTGTCACCGACATTCTTGATCGTGTTGACCAGCGCACCTGTGGTTTGGAATTCGAAACCGACCTTGCCGGCCGCGAAGGCCTGCTCGCCTGCCGGCTTGGTGAACACCGGCATACCGCCCTCCTTCACCATCCGCTCGAGGATCTCCACAGCCTTCTCGCCTTCCGGCCCATTGAAGGCGACCTTGCTTTCGTCCTCGTTCAGCATCTTGCCGCCGGCGCCGAACAGCAGCGCCGAGAACATCCAGTCATCGCCCTGCCAGCGGAAGTCGATGCCGTCGACGCCATTGCCGAGCGCCTTGATCTTGCCGCCGAGCGCGATCACCTCGTCCCAGGTCTTGGGCGGATTGTCCGGATCGCCGCCGGCCGCCTTCACCAGGTCGGCATTGTAATACATGATCGGATTGGAGGTGGCGAAGGCGAGGCCGACCTGCTTGCCGTTGACCTGCGCCAGCTTCAGGATCGTGTCGGAGAAGCCGAGCTCCGCCATATTGCCTTCCTTCTTGACCAGCGGGCCGAGATCGACGGCGACGTCGCGTTCATTGAGCATGCGCAGGCGGTTGAGGCCGATGAAGGTGATGTCGGGCATCTCGTCGGTGCCGGCCTGGCGAAGAATGGTCTGGATGCCTTCCTCATAGGTCGCCGACGGGCTGGCGAACTGGATCTTGATGTCGGGATTTTCCTCCATGAACTTCTTCGAGATCGTGTCCATCACGTTCTTGAAGAAGCCCGGCATCGGGTAGTGAACCGTCAGTGTCGTTTCGGCATAGGCCGGAAGGGCTGCCGCCAGCGACACCGCCGCTGCGGCGAAAATCCTGGAAAAATGCTTCATTGCTAGTGCTCCTTGTTGGCCCAATTGGTTGTAGGCAGATCAGCCTTTGAGACCGGTCATGGTGATGCCTTCGACGAAGCGTTTCTGCGCGAGCAGGAAGGCGGCGACGAGTGGAAGGGTGATGATCAGCGTGGCGGCCATTAGCGCGCCGTAGTCGTCGCCGGCCTCGGCGGCGCGGAAATACATCAGGCCAAGCGGCGGCGTGGCGTAGGCCTGCTTGCTGACGACGATCAGCGGCCAGTAGAGGTCGTTCCAGTGCGCGACGACGGAAAAGATCGCGAAGGCGGTGACCGCCGGCCAGGCATTGGGCACGATGACGCGCGCCACGATGCCGAGTTCGGACATGCCGTCGAGCCGTGCCGCGTGCAGCAGATCATCGGGCATGGCGCGGAAGAACTGCAGGAACATGAAGATCGCGAACACCGATATGGTGAAGGGCGCGACCAGCGAGGTGTAGCTGTTCAAGAGCGACATCCGGTCGAAGGCGACATAGAGCGGCAGCGCCGTCGCATGGATCGGCACCAAGAGGCCGAGCATGACCAGCACCATCATCAGCCGCGCGGCGCGGAACTTCAGTTTGGCCATCGCATAGGCGCAAGGGATGGCGACCACCACTTGGAAGAAGAAGATCAGGCCGCAGACGACGACGCCGTTCCACAAAAGCGTCGCCATCGGCACCTTGGCAAACGCCTTGGCGAAGTTCTCGTCGAAGTAGAAATGCTGCGGGATGAGCGTCAGCGACGAGGTGAAGATGTCGCTCTGCGTCTTGCCCGCTGTCGAGATCATGAAGATGTAGGGCGCAAGGATCATCAGCGCGCCGAGCAAAAGCAGCGCGAAGCGGATGATGCGGCCAGCCGGAATGCCTGTCATGTGTAGTGCACCCGCCGGTCGAGCACGCGGTATTGCAGAAGCATCAGCACGACCAGGATCGCCAGGAAGACGACGGTCATTGCCGAGGCGTAGCCGACGCGCAGATAGACGAACCCTTCCTGGTAGATGGTGAAAAGCAGCACTTCCGACGCCTTGTTGGGCCCGCCGTCGGTCAGCATTTTCACCGTCTCGAAGACCTTCACCGCATTGGTGATGCTGATGGTGACGACGAACAGCGTCGTCGGTCCGAGCATCGGCCAGGTGACGAGGAAGAACCGGTCGAGCGCCGATTTCGCGCCATCGACGTGCGCGGCGGCATAGAGCTCGCGCGGGATCGCCGTCAGGCCGGCCAGGAACAGCACCATGTTGAAGCCGACCGACTGCCAGACGCCGATGATCGACAGGCTGTAAAGCACGGTGTTCGACGCGCCGAGCCAGTTCGGGCCGGGAATGCCGGCAAGCGAAAGCAGCGCGTTGAGCGGCCCGATCGTCGGGTGGAAGATGTATTGCCAGACCGTAGCCATGGCGACGATCAGCGAGGCGACGGGCAGGAAATAAACGGTGCGGAAAAAGCCGCGCGCCCGCCCCTCGCCTTCGATCAGGAGGGCAACCCCCAGGCCAAGCACGATCGAGACCGGCGCGACGATCGCCGTGTAGACCGATGTGTTCCATAGCGACCGGCGGAAGGTGCGGTCGTTCAGGAGATGCGCGTAATTCTCGAAGCCGACAAAGCGGAACTTGCCGTAGCCGAGTTCGAAATCGGTGAAGCCGAGAAAGATGACGGCCGCCACTGGCAACAGCACGAACAGCACCAACAGCACGATGGCCGGCGCCGCCAGCAGCCAGGCGGTCCGATCCTCGCTGCGCGCGCGCAGTGCCGCGGCGATCGGGACATTGCCCGCCAGCGCGACGCTAGACATAGGCCGGCTCCTGCCGTGCGCCCGCCGCGATGCGCAGCCGCTTTCCTTCCGGTCCGAAGACCATCGCCTGTTCGGGGGCCAGAAGGACACCCACCTTCATTCCGGCGATCAGGTCCCTCGCCTCCTGCGGCGCCAGCTTGGCGACGACGCCGTCGCCGGAGGCGTCGAGCCGGCAATGAGCAATGACTTCCGAGCCGAGGAATTCGAGGCGTTCGATCCGACCGGCAAGGCCGCTCCGCCCGCTGGGGGACAGTTTGACGAATTCCGGCCGGATGCCGAGGCTGACCGGGCCGTTCGCCACCTTCTCCAGCAAAGCCAGCCGGATGCCTTCGAAGCCGACGCGGCCGTTCTCGGCCTTCGCCGGGATGATGTTGATCCTCGGCTGGCCAACGAAGCGCGCGACCTCGATATGGGCCGGGTCGTTGTAGATCACATCTGGTGCTGCGAGCTGCAGCAGATTGCCGCCGATCATCACCGCCACCCGGTCGGCCATCGAAAGCGCCTCGGCCTGGTCGTGCGTCACATAAAGCGTCGGCACGCCAGCGCGGCGATGCAGCTCGACGATCTCGCCGCGCGCATGGACGCGCAGATTGGCATCGAGGTTAGAGAGCGGCTCATCCATCAGGAAGATGCTGGGATGGCGCACCATGGCGCGCGCCAGTGCCACGCGCTGGCGCTGGCCGCCCGACATCTGCCCCGGCTTGCGGTCGAGCAGATGGTCGATCTTGAGCAAACCCGCCATCTCGCGGACATCGCGCGCAATACCGGTGCGGATCTCCTTCTGGCCGGGCAGCAGCGAGCCGACCAGCGGCAGGCGCTGCGACCGGCTGAGCCGCTTCATGGCGAGCGGCACGGCGATGTTCTGGCCCGCCGTCAGATGCGGATAGAGTGCGTAGGACTGGAACACCATGGCGATGTTGCGGTCGGCCGCGGCAACCGGCGACATGTCCCTCCCGTCGACGAAGATGTCGCCGCTGTCGGCATGGTCGAGCCCCGCCAGAATGCGCAGCAAGGTGCTCTTGCCGCATCCGGAGGGGCCGACGAGCGCGATGAACTCACAGGCTTCGACATCAAGGCTGACGCCATTCAGGATGGCATTGCCGCCGAAGGATTTCTTCAGGCCGCGAAGCGACAGCGCGCTCATGACGCGACCCGCTTGCGAACCTTGTGCGCCTCGTGCGGATAGACATCGGCCACCACATCGTCGAGGACGTAAGCCGTCATGCCGGGGATGGCGACGATCTCGCTGGCGACCGTGTCGCCGAATCGATGAATCACAGCGCCAAGCAGCCGCTCTCCCGGCATGTCGCGCTCCATGTCGCCGACCACGAAGGCCGCCGACGGACCCCAGACCAGCGAGGTGTTTTCGTAATGGCCTTGCCATGCCCGGTGCAAATGGCCGCTGGCGAACAGCGCGACATCGTGGGCGGCGATCAGGTCGTAAAGGCGCTTGCGCTGCGCCGGCCTGACGCTCCAGTAGCCGGTATCACCCTCACCGGGTTCATCGATAAACAGCGGTTTGTGGGCAAAGAGCGCGACACGCCGGCTGCCACGGCTTTCCAGCGCGCTCCGCAGCCAGTCGAACTGCGCCTCTTCCTCGGCATCGTCAAAACCCATCAGCAGGCTGTCGAGCCCGATGAGACGCCAGGTGCCGGTGTCCTCCACCCAGTAATCAGGGCCGACCAGCCGGCGCCAGCGCTCAAGGCGTCCGGCATTGACCGGCTGCAGCGAGCCGGGGAAATGGCCGACATCGTGATTGCCGGGCACCAGCAGCATCGGCGTGGAGATTTCCCGCATCAGATCCATGCAGAAGGTGATGTCGTCGTCCCGGTCGGCACCGTCGACGCTGAGGTCGCCGGTATGGATGACAAGGTCGGCGCCGCTCTGCGCGATCCAAGCGGCGAGCGGTTCCCAATTGCCGTTGAAGTGCGGCTTGGTCGGGCTGAAATGGGTGTCTGTGATCTGAACGATTTTCATGCCGGCTCCACCATGCGAGCCGCGCCCCCAGGCGAGCGGCATCGCGTGGGGCTTCCTTAGTGCCGTTCCATGTCACTTCCTTAACAGCCGCTGGGATAAACCCTGCAATTGCGGTCAGAGGCCGGCGAAGGGTAGCCGGCGGCGATCGCCGCAACGCGGGAAACCGAATAGATTTCAGACACTTGTTTCTGCTCGATCACACATCGGCCGCGCTCACAATCTTGTGACGGCGCAGCCGGAAATCGAACTCACTTCACCTCGAATTGCGGATCGACAGGAATCTGCATCGCCGTCACCAGATGGTTGGTCTGGCCGGCCAGCCCGATGATCGACACCAGCTCGCCATGCTGCACGTCGGTCATGCCCTTGGCCCGGGCGGCGGCCGTATGCGAGTGGACACAGTAGGAACAGCCATTGGCTGTCGACACCGCGATGTAGATCATCTCCTTGGTCAGCGGATCGATGGCGCTATCCGCGACCATCACCGCCTTGAGCTGCTCCCACACCCGCTTCAGCGACACCGGATCATTGGCCAGCCCGCGCCAGAAATTGTTGACGAAATCCGATTTGCGCGTCGCCCTGATGTCATCAAACACGGCCTTGACCGCCGGGATTTTTTCGACCTCGGCGTCGCTGAGGAGTCTTGTGGTGGCCATGGTGTTTTCCTTCGTTGAATCGGTGGATCAGGTCGTTGAATCAGGTCGCGAGCAAAGATGGCTAACCGGCTTTTCTGATTCAGCTTTCATGCGCATTGGACCAGAACCGTGGAGGTTTGCGGAGCCCCCCTCACCTTCGTCATCCTAGGGCGAAGCAGCCGCGAAGCGGCGTCGCGGAGACCCTGGGATCCATGCCGCGACCTTAGCCGTAGAGTGCAGCGGAGCAGAGTTCTGCACTGTGGCGGCGCTCCTGAGTCCCGGCATGTATCCCTTGGGCTGCGGAGCAGCTCCTCGGGTCTGCGCTGCGTCGCTACGCTCCCTTGCTTCGCCCGTGGATGACGAAGGGAGCGACAACTCGGCCAATTGTCGACGTACGCACCAGTCAGCACCCTAATGCACCGCCGCGTACATGATCTTCTCCTCCGTCGCCTCCGCCGGCGAAAACTCCTCGACGATACGCCCTTGCCGGCAGACCAAAATCCGGTCCGACAGGTTCATGATCTCCGGCAGGTAGGACGAGATAACCACCACAGCCAGCCCCTCGTCGGCCAGCCGGTTGATGATCTGGTGGATCTCGGCGATGGCGCCGACATCGACGCCGCGCGTCGGCTCGTCGAAGATGACGATGCGCGGCTGCTGCACCAGCCCCTTGCCGATCACCACCTTCTGCTGGTTGCCGCCGGAGAGTTCGACGACGCGGGCATTGTCGTTGATCGCCTTGATGTTCAGCGTCTTTGTCCATTCGGCTGAGAGTGTCCGCATCTCCTGCGCATTGATCACCCAGGCCTTTTCGCGGCCGGCGGCCAAGAGCCCGCCGAACAGGTTCTCGGCAATGCCCATCGTCTCGAAAATGCCTTCGCTCTTGCGATCCTCGGTGACGTAGACGATGCCGTCGGCAACGGCTTCGCTCGGCACGAGATAGCGCACCGGCCTGTCGTCCAGCTCGATCGCGCCACCGCGCAAAAAATCGCGCTTGTAGATGCCGGACACGATCTTGAAGGTCTCGGTGCGGCCGGAGCCGATGAGACCGAACACACCGGTGATCTGGCCCTCGAAGATCGAGAAGGAATTGTTGCGCACGACATTGCTCATCGAAATGTCCTGCACCGACAGCACCTTCTTGCCGGCCTTGCGCAGCCTGGCCTCGTCGCGTTGGCGGTAGATCTGCCCCGACAAAGTGCGACCGACCATGGCGGCGACAATCTTGTCGCGATCGAAGGCCGACGTGTCGTCGGTGATCACCAGCTCGCCGTCGCGCAAAATGGTGATGCGGTCGGCAATGGCAAGCGCCTCTTCCAGCGCGTGGCTGATGAAGACGATCGAGACGCCACCCGCCTTCAGCCTCCGGATCAGCGCGAAGAAGTGGCGCTTTTCCTCCGGCGTCAGCGTCGCCGTCGGCTCGTCGAAAATGATGATCTCAGCATTGTGGTGCACCGCGCGCGCGATCTCGACCATCTGCCGCTTGGCCGCGCCCAGCGTCGCCACCATGGCGTTCGGATCGACCGGGAAATTCAGCGACTGCAGGAACTGCTGTGCTGAAATATACGTGCCGCGCAGCCGGTTGAGGAATTTTTCAGTACCGAGATAGAGGTTCTGCGCCACGGTCATCGACGGCACCAGGCTGGTTTCCTGGAACACCATGGCGATGCCGGCTTCGAGAGCCGCATGCGGCGAGGCGTAGGCGATCTCGCGCCCCTTGTGGAACATCTTGCCGGATGTGGCATCGACCACGCCGGCGATGATCTTGGTCAGGGTCGATTTGCCGGCGCCATTCTCACCGAGCAGCGCGTGGATCTCGCCCTTGCGCAGGTCGAAGCTGACATTCTTGACCGCGGGCACGCCGCGATAGTTTTTGGTGACGTTTTCGAGGCGAACGATCGGTTCCATCAAAAACCTCCCGAAGCGAGGTCGACAGTCAGCACGCAGTCGCCACCCTTGGAAGCGACGAGCAGCCGGCCGCCCTTTTCGGCGACGCTGCAGATGCCGTGGCGCGTGCCGTTGGCGCGGCTGTGCAGGCTGAACTGTGGCTGCATCTTTGCGTCGAGCCTGACCACCAATCCGTAGGACCGGCTCGGCGACCACGGCTTGTGGATGCCCATGGTGCGGATGCCGCCGCATTGCAGCGGTTCCAAAAAACTGCGGTTGGAGGCCAGCGCCGGCGCGATCCAATAGGCCGCCGGCACCTGGTCGATCATGTCCTGGCGGTAGTGCGTCTCCTGCAGCACGAATTCGATCAGCCGGTTGCGCGGCGCGAACAGCGCCAGCCACGCCCCGCCATCCGTGGCCGGCGACAGCCGCGCGGGATAGCCGGGCAGATGCGTCAGCACCGTGGCGCGATTGCCGTCTGCGCCGAAGCGCACCAATTGATGGCGCCAGCTTTCGCTCACCAGAACGCCCTCGCCTGCCGGGTGGAGACCGTTGGGGAACGCGATGTCGCCGGCAACTTTCTGGAATCCGATTGCTCCCGGGCCACATCGCCACAGCGAACCGGACGCGCCCTTCTTCATCAAGTCGGCGGCCCATTGCGATGGCGCGTGCTCAGCCGAACCATTGGCCAGCCAGAGCGTGCCATCATCGGCATAGGCAAGTGCCGTGATGCAACGCACATCCGTCGGCAGCGAAATTTCCTTGCCGGATATCAGCAGCTTGCCGCTTTCGAGCGCCACAGTCAGGTCATCCGATGGCGACAGTGCCAGCGCCGTGATGGGCGACGGAAAGGTCTCGATCACCTTGGGTTCGCTTCCCGCAGCAAGCGCATAGACGGCGTTGCCGCTTGAGGCGAGCAGCCCGCTTCCTGAAACAACCAGATTGTCCGGCTCAGTCAGCTCGGCAAACGCCGGCGCGTCATCGAGTCGCGTGTTGGGCCGGAAAGCGCCGTCGAGCGGCGGGATGGTGACCGCCTTGCCGCGAAACATGTCCAGGATCGGATCGAGGATCATGATTTCGCTCCCCAATAGGAAGCCGGGCTGGTCCAGGTCGGGTCGGCACTTGCTATCTTGTAGCGGCCGATGCGGTTGTTCAGGATGCCGCCGACGAAGAGATATCCCTTGTGCTCGCGCATCGAGGTGACCATCGGATGCGCGCCGCCGGAGAGGTCGCCCATCGCCTCGACAATGCCGCCCTTCTCCGTGAATTTCACCACGCCGCCGGTGTTGATGTTGGGAAACAGCCACTCGTCCTGCGGCAGCCGGCGCGTCATGCGCTTGCGCATGTCGGGGTGGCGCAGCGAGAGATCGAAGCTCGGTGTGCGCATGCCGAGCCACGCCATCCAGTAATTGCCGTCCGACGCCCGGTTGATGTTGTCGGGATAGCCCGGCATGTCGCGGATGACGCATTCGGCGGTGCCGGCCTTCGGTCCCTCCAGCCAGTAGCGGTGCACGCGGCAGGCCCAGCTTTCGGCGAAGAACAGCGACTTGCCGTCATGCGCCATGCACACGCCGTTGGTGTAGCGATAGCCGTCGAGCAGCGTCTTGGTCGAGCCGTCCTTGGGATCATAGACCAGCAGCCGGCCGGTGGCTCGGTTCTCGATCGAATCCAGCGCCCAATCGTGGGCGTCATAGCGCTTGGTCGAATCCGTGAAATAGATGCGCCCGTCCGGCGCGATGTCGCAGTCATTGGGGTCGCGCAGCCGCGCATCGTCGACGATCGAGGTCCAGGAGCGCGACGTCTCCGCCGACAGACGCTTCACCTCGCGCTCCGGCGAGACGGAGTAGAGCCCCATGGCGCCGACGCAGCTGATCAGATTGCCCGATTTGTCAAAGGCCAGACCCAGCGGGAAGCCGCCAATGTGGGCGAACACTTCCGATTTCACATAATCCGGCGCGAAGAAGCGCACGATCTCGCCATGGCGCGTGCCGCAATAAAGATGGTCGTCGCGGTCGAGGATGACGTCCTCGGGTCCTTCCAGTTCGCCGAGCCCGATATGGTCGGCAGCCGACAGCCGGTTGTCGAGTGCGTAAGGCGTGCCGGAGCCCGGCACAGCCGACTGTGTCTCGCCCATCTTGAGGTAGACCGGCGCGACATAGACCTCGTTCAGCACCTTGTGGCGGTTCTTCAGCCAGCGAATGTCGATGGTCACCGCCACCGCCAGCATGATGCCGAGCACCATCTGGTTGGTGCCGGTGCCATAGCCCAGCCGGATCAGCCCGTTGGTCATGGTCAAGACGATGATGGCGCCCATCAGCCCCTTGATCACCGAGCCGCGCCCGCCGCCGAGGCTGACGCCACCAACCACCGCTGCCGTCAGCGCCATGATTTCCAGGTTGAGGCCGGTGCCCGGCCCTGCCCCGCTCAGCCGGCAAGCGATGAGGAAGCCGCCGATCGAAGCGCAGAATCCGGAGAAGACATAGGTCATGAACACGGTGCGGCGCACGCGGATGCCGGCATTGTGCGCCGAGCGCCGGGAGCCGCCGACCGCCAGCACATGCCATCCCGGCCTCGAACGCGTCAGCGCGATATGGGTGACGATGGCGAGGATAATCGCCAACCACACCGAGACCGACAGGCCCCAGAAGGTGCTGTCACCGATGAAATCCAACACATCCGAGGTGGCTGTCGATAGCTGCACATCGGCGGCATAGGTGGTGACGAGGATATCGAACAGCGCCCGGCCGAAGATGAAGGTGACCAGCGTGGTGAGAAAGGCGCGCAAGCGCAAGTAGCCGACGAGATAGCCATTGATGGCGCCGAAGATCAGGCCGGTGGCGAGCGAGGCGGCTAGCGCCAGCCAGATCGACTGTTCGAGGATGAAGAAGACATAGACGGCGGAGAAGCAGGACAGCGCGAAGATCGAGCCGACCGACAGATCGATGCCGCCGCCCAGCATCACCACCGTCATGCCGGTGACGACCATGGAGAATTCGCCGAGCTGGCGGGTCGATTCCTGCAGCGCGTTCAGCTTGAAGAAGCCGGGAATGACCGAGCCGAAAGTCGCCAATGTCACCACCAGCGCCAGGAACGGAATGGCGTTGTCGGTCCAGCGTTTGGTCAGGATCTCGCCGACCAGATGGTCGGGCACGAGATTGTAGCGCCATGACTGGAGGCGTTCACGAAGGGACATGGAAGAACGCCTTGATATGCACGAGGGTGATCAATTCGAACCGCGCCTGGCGAGCGCCAGCGAGAAAGCCGAAGCCAGCAGCGCCCCGCCGCAGACCCGCTCCAGCAAGTGCGCATAGCGGGACCGGATGAGCCGTACTCCACGCGCGCCAACCAGCGCATAGCCGACCATGATCGCCAGCTCGGTAACCGAAAACGCCAGCGTCAGGACAGCAAACTGCTGGAGCTGCGGCTGAGCCGGATCGACAAACTGCGGCAGCAACGCCGAGAAAAACAGATAGGCCTTCGGATTGGTGATCGCGACGACCATGCTCCTCAGCCCGATCGCCAGCGCCGACCGCTCCGGATCGGATTGCGTCCGTTGCGCCATGGACGCCAGGGTCTCGCGGGAACGGAGCATCTTGATGCCAAGCCAGGCCAGATAGGCAGCACCGACATATTTCAGCACCGAGAACCAGAATTCCGAGGCGGCCAGAAGCACGCCCAGCCCAGCTGCAACCGCCACGATCAGGATCAGGTCTGAAATCAGCACCCCGACCATGCCAGCGAAGGCGCGACGCATGCCGAAGCGCGAGCCGTTGACAAGCGCCAGGATCACGTCTGGACCGGGAGTCGCAACAGCGACAAATGTGACAGCCACAAAAGCCAGAACGGTGGTGATATGCATGCCGCCTCACACGGTTTGGTGGTCGAGCCGAAAATGATGGCGGCGGATATCCGCCGCCACGCTTTCATTTGTCCATCGGGCCTACTTCGCCGCCGCCTCGGCCTGCAGAGCCTTCAGGTCCCAGCAGCTGTCGGGCTTGAGGTCGGCCTTGGTCGTCGCCTTCTCCAGCGTGTAGATGTAGGTGTGCGAGGTGCCGGCCGGCTGGCCGCTCTGCAGCAGGAACTTGATGATGGCGTTCATGTCGCCCGACTGGCGGGCTAGCTCTGTCATGACGACCGCGCCATAGGTGCCGTCGGCCAGCTTGTCGCAATCGGCCGCCTTCTCGCCGCCGCCGGTGGTGACCAGAAACACCTTGCCGTCCAGCTTGGCGTCGCGGATAGCGGCCGATGCGCCGGTGGCGTCACCATCCCAGAAATCGATGATCGAGCAGATGTCCGGGTTCTGCTGCAGCATCGTCGTCGTCACATTGCGCGAGGTCGTCGCATCCCAGTTGGAGTCGGGCTTGGCCACCACCTTGAAGTCGGGATGCTTGTCCAGCACTTTCATGATGCCGGCATATTGATAGAGGCTGGACGAGTTCGCCTGGTCGCCCTGCACCAATCCGATCTTCTTGGAAGAATTCTCACCGCAGCCCTTGATCGCCGCTTCGGCCTCGAGCTGGCCGAGCCGGTCCCAGTCGCTGCCGACAAAGGCGTCGGCCGGGAAGTTGGCGGGATTGTCGACCAAAAGCACATAGGTGCCGGCGGCCTGCGCCTTCTTCATCAGCTTGGAATAGGAGTTGAGATCCGGTGCGTGGATGATCAGCACGTCGGGCCTGGTGTCCGACGAGATCGCGTCGGTGATGGCCTGCGCGCCGGCATCGACCACCCAGTTCGGATCGCGCGTCTCGAAGGTGCCGCCCCAGGCGTCGACCTCCTTCTTCAGATAGTGCGCCCAGCCTTGCGCCAGATCGAAGCCCATCGCCAGCGGCACCAGCATGACGCGCTTGCCCTTCAGCGCCTGCGCGTAAGCCGCCGGGCCAGGATCGTCGGCGGCGAAGGTCGGCGCCACGAAGGCGGTAACGGCGAGCGCCGTCGCGGCGGCCATAAGTGTCTTGATCAGTCTCATGTCACGTCCTCTGGTTCGGTTTTCATTGCCGGCCGATCGTCGCGATCGCGCCGGGTACCCCGAGCAAGATGGGCTAGCCCATCTGCTCTAAATGTCGCCCTGCTGCGCGGTCTGCTCGTCGCGCGGATTGATGATGCCGTCGACGATGATGGCGCCTAACAGGATCGCCGCCTTGATCAGGTTCTGGTAGAGCAGCGGAATGTCGATGATGGTCATGGCGTTGAGCAGGATGCCGATCAGCGCCGCCCCCACCAGCACATTGCGCACCCCGCCTCGCCCGCCGGATAGGCCGATGCCGCCGATCACCGCCACCAGCACGATGTCGTAGAGCAGCGTCGAGTTGACGACGCGCGTGTTGATCGAATGCAGGCTGGCCGCCGTCAGCAGGCCGGCGATCAGCGCCACAAAAGCCGAGAGCACATAACGAAGCACCAGCATCGGCCGCACCGGAATGCCGATGTTGCGCGCCGCGACCGGATTGTCACCGGCGAAATAGATGTAGCGCCCCCATTTGGTGTAGCGCAGGAACAGGAAGAACAGGAAGGCAAGACCTGCGAAGACGAACACCTCGATCGGGATGTCGAGGAAGCGCAGGCCGCCGAGCAGTTCGACCCAATGGCCCTGCGGCACCGGCACGGCATCCTGCGTGATCAGCTGCGAGCGCACATAGCCGAATACGAAGGAGCCGGTGGCGAGTGTGACGAAAATCGCCGGCACGTCGGCATAGGCGACGAGAAAGCCGTTGAGCAAGCCAATGGCGAGCACGCCGGCCAGCACATAGGCGAAAGCCAGCCCGTCCGAAGTTCCGGTGTTGAGCAGTTGCAGATACCATGCGACCGACATCGCCATGATCGCCACCGCGGACAGGTCGATGCCGCGCCCGATGATGACGACCGCCATGCCGAGCGCCAATATGCCCAGCACCGACACCGAGCGGACAATGGCGACGAGGTTGTTGGGGTCGATGAAGCCCGGCAGGCCGATGGCAGCGGCAGCGAACAGCACCACCGCAATGGCAAAGACAATGCCTTCCTGATTCAGGCTCCTGAGATTTGGCCAGCCAATCGCGTTCATGTCTGCATTCGCCCCGATGGCAGCGCTGCCATCCCGAAAGCAAAGGCTAATCGGCTCGGCGCCGGTTCGTCAAATGAATCCGCGTTCAGAATGCGGTCTTGTGCCGATATTTGCCGAGTGGACGCATCGATTGCCGAAACTGGCGCAATGCCCGGAAACTCCTGCGTTTTTGGCAATTGATTGCACCAACGCAGCCATTCGCGAAAGCGCTGCATCAAGGCGAAAGGATGAGGCGGAATTTATCTCCGCACCAGCCAAATAATCCGATTTTCAGTTCCCCGGCGCGTGGCCGGAAACCTCTGCCCCAGCGGCGGGCGGCAGCACCAGAAAACGCAGGGCCGCGACCAGCCCGATGGCGCCGATCACGAAAAAGGCGATTCGAAAATCGACGAGGTCGAGAGCAGGCTGGGCTCTTGCGATCTGCGACAGATTGAGGATCGCCGCCGCCACGGCAACGCCGAACAGCATCGCCACCTGCTGCAGCATCGAGGATAGCGTCGCCGCCGAACTGCGCTGCGCCGCATCGATATCGGCGAAGGCCAGCGTGTTGAGCGCGGTAAACTGCATCGAGCGCGACAGGCCGGCGATCAGCATCAGCGCCACGACCAGCGCCTGCGGTGTTTGCGGCGAGATCGCCCCGCAAGCCATGATCGAGGCCGAAGCGATGATGCCGTTCACCACCATCACCGAGCGGAACCCGAACCGCCGCAGCGTTGGCGTCGTCACCGTCTTCATGCCGAGATTGCCGAGGAAATAGGCCAGGATCATCAGGCCGGCATCGACGGGCGAGAGGCCGAAACCAACCTGGAACAAAAGCGGCAGCAGGAACGGCGTGGCGTTGATCGCCACCCGGAAGATGGTGCCGGCGGCAAGTGTCGAGATGGCGAAGGTCAGCACCTTGAACGAGGAAAGGTCGAGCAGCGGATGCGGAGCGCGCCGGAGATGCCGCACCGCCAGCCAGCCGACAACGATGCCCGCCGCGATCAGCGCCACGGTCGGCAGCATGCCATCCTCGGGATGCGCGATACGCTCGAGGCCGTAGAGCAGGCAGGCGAGCCCGAGCGAGGTCAGGAAAAAACCCGGCCAGTCCAACGGCTTGGGATCAGCCTCGCGATCGCCCGGGATGAAGCGGGCGACCAGTGCCAGCCCGATCAGCCCAAGCGGGATGTTGATGAAGAAATTCCAGTGCCAGGACAGATAGGTGGTGATGAAGCCGCCGAGCACCGGCCCGACGACGGGCGCGAACAATGCCGGCCATGTGATCAGCGCGGTGGCGTTGAGCAGTTCGGATTTCGAGGCGTTGCGCAGGACGAGAATGCGTCCGACCGGCGTCATCAGCGCGCTGCCCAGCCCCTGCACGGCGCGCGCGGCGACGAATTGGGTCAAATTCCCGGAGAAGCCGCAGGCGAGCGAGGCCAGCGTGAACAGCGCGATCGCAACGAGAAAGATGTTGCGCGCGCCGAAGCGGTCGGCGAGCCAGCCCGAAAGCGGCACGAACACCGCCATGGTCAGCATGTAGACGGTGATGCCGATGCTCATCGCCACCGCCGGCACGCCGAAGGACTGGCCCATCTGCGGCAGCGAGGTCGAGATGATCGTCGAATCCAGCAGCTGCATGAAGAAGGCGATGGCCACGATCAGTGCCACGCGCCGCGCATTGGTGGCCGTTTCGGGTAAGGCTTCGGTGTCGGGAATGGCAGTCATGTCGGTCCGGTTTGAACAGCATTTAGCCGGCAGCGTCCAGACACAGCGCAACAAACTTTCGTGTCACGCCGCGGCCTGCTATGGGATGGGCGGGGTGACCGAGGAAAGTACGCGCATAAATGAAGCCCATCTATATCGATTATCTCAATGCCCTCGACATCGAAGCGCTGGATATGACCGATGGCGAAATCATCGCCGCTGTCGAGGCTGGCCTGGTGGCGCAAGGCAAGGGCCAGACGGTGATCGAGCCGCGCGTGCATCTGGAGCCCGACCCCACCTTCCACGGCCATTTCAACGTGCTGCGTGGCTACGTCGCGCCGCTCGACACGGCGGGCGTGAAAATCGTCGGTGACTATGTCGACAACTATCTGCACGGCCTGCCCTCGGAATTCGGCATCCTCAATCTGTTCGACCCGCGCACCGGCACACCGCGCGCCATTCTCGACGCCACCGTCATCACCGACATGCGCACCGGCGCCGTCACCGCCATCGGCGCCAAGCATCTGGCAAGGAAGAATTCCAAGGTGCTGGCCCATATCGGCGCGCGCGGAACCGCCTATTGGAATGTCCGGCTGCTCGACCATCTCTTCGATTTCGAAGAAATCCGCGTCCATTCGCGCCGCCCGGAAAGCCGCGACGGCTTTGCCGCCAAGCTCTCCGCTGATCTCGGCAAGAAGGTTACGGCCGTGGTCGACTGGGAGAGCTGCGTCAAGGGCGCCGACATCGTCGTCGAGGCCTCGCGTCTGCCCGAGCCGCAGCCGCTGCTCAAGACCGAATGGATCAAGCCCGGCGCGCTGGTCGTGCCCTATGGCACGATGAGCGCGGTGGAGCTGTCGCTGACCGACATCATGCAGAAGATGGTCGTCGACGACTGGGGCCAGTGCAAGGGCGGCAAGTTCGGCTCGCTGCGCGCCCATGTCGAGACCGGCCGGTTGAGCGAAACGACGCTGCATGCCGAACTCGGCCAGATCGCCGCGGGTCTCAGGCCGGGCAGACAAAGCGACGACGAGACCATCCTGTTCTGGCATCGCGGCCTATCACTGTCCGACATTGCGTTGGGCAAGGCGATGCTGGCCAAGGCAGGCGAAAAGGGCATCGGCCAGAGGCTGCGTTTCGCATGAGCGCGCTCGTCCTTACCGGAGCCGGTGTCAGTGTCAGCGATGTCGCTACTGTGGCCCGCGAAACGCGCAAGGTGGAGATCGGACCCGAAATCATCGGCAGGCTGGACAAGGCGCGAAAAGTGCTCGACCAGGCCGCCGCCTCCGGTCAGCAGATCTACGGCCTCAACACCGGGCTTGGCGCCAATCTCGGCAGCTCAGTCGAAGGCGACGCCAGCGCCTTCCAACGTCAGTTGCTTGAGGGCCGCAGCGGAGCGGTCGGCGAAACCCTGCCGGTCGAGACCGTGCGGGCCACCATGGTCGCCCGCGCCTCGATGCTGTCGGCCGGCGGCTCCGGCCTTTCGCCCGCCGTGTTCACCGCTCTGGTCGATGCGCTCAATGCCGGCGTCCATCCGGTGATGCCTTCGCTCGGCTCGATCGGCGCCGGCGACCTCGTGCTGATGACCGCGCTTGCCCGTCTGCTGATCGGCGAAGGCGAAGCCGATTACCAGGGCCGCCGCATGCCGGCGGCCAAGGCACTGATGATGGCCCGCCTCGCCCCGATCAGCCTGGCGCCGAAAGATGGACTGTCCCTGATCAACGCCTCGGCGGTCTCCTCCGGCAGCGGCGCTCTTGCGATAGCGGATGCGCTGTCGGCGCTGGCCCAGCAGCAGCAGGCCGGCGCGCTGACCATGGAAGGCTTTGGCGCCAACCGCACCATCCTCGATCCGCGCCTGCAGATGGCGCGGCCGGCCGCCGGACAGCAGGAAGCGGCGAAGGCCTTGCACGACCTTCTCGCCCGCGACGAGATGCCGGCGCCCACCACCTTGCAGGACCCGCTGTCGATCCGCTGCATGCCGTCGATCCACGGCGCGCTGATCGAGGCGATCGGTCAGGCAAAACGCGCCGTCGAGATCGAACTCAACGCCGCCGCCGACAACCCGCTGGTGCTCGGTGACGACGAATTGGTGATGTCGACCGGCAATTTCCACACGGCGGCACTTTCGCTGGCTTTCGAGACGCTCAGCCTGGCGATCGCGCAATGCGCCGCCGCGAGCGTCGCCCGCTTCATCCAGCTCACCGGTTCGGGCCGCAACGGCCTGAGCAAATATCTGTCGCCCATCGGTGGCGCATCGGCCGGTTTCGTGCCGCTGCAGAAGACAGCGACATCGATCCTGGCCGCCATCCGCCACAAGGCCAATCCGGTGATGCTCGATTTTCTCCCAGTTTCGGAAGGCGTCGAGGACCACGCGACCCAATCGCTCCTCGCCGTCTCGAAATGCGCCGGGATGATCGCGCTGTGGCGGCGGCTGATCGCCTTCGAGCTGATGGCCGCCGCCCAGGCCGTCGACCTGCGTGAAGGGTTGACGCTGGCACCACGCACCGGCGCGATCTATGCAGCAGTGCGCGCGCATGTATCGATGCTGAAGGACGACCGGCCGCTGGGGGCCGACGCCGAGGTGCTTCACGCCATGCTCGCCGACGGAGCGTGGCGAGGCGCTTCGACAGTCGACAAAGAAACCGAAATAGTCAGCTCTTTGCGCCTACCCTTTTCAGGAACAGACTGAGCTCGGCCGGCTCCATGTGCACAACGTGCCTGTCCTCGGGATAGGCGCCGCTGTTGACGTCGGCGACATATTCCGAGAAAGCCGCCACCCGCTCCGCCTGCAGCCGGTCATACTCGGCGGCGAAGTTGCGGTAGACCTTGGAGTGGCGCGGCATGTGGCCCCGGTTCTGGCCAAGGATGTCGTCGGCGAACAGATATTGCGCGTCGCAGCCGGTGCCCGCCCCCATCGACAGCATGATCAGCGAGGTCCGCTCCGAAATTGCCTTGGCGACCTCGACCGGCACCACCTCGATCTCGGCGCCGACGGCGCCCGCAGCTTCCAGCTGCTTCACCGCCTCGAAAACCTCCAAGGCGGTGTCGGCAGTCTTGCCGACCGCCTTGAAGCCGCCGGTCCAGGTGGCGCGGGAGGGAATGAGGCCGACATGGCCGATGACGGGGATGGCATCGTCCGCCATGCGCTTGATCGTCGCATAACCGGCGCTGCAATAGACCGCGTCGGCGCTTGCCTTGTAGAGCCGGAAGGCCCAGCGCACGAAATCATCCGCCGTGCCGATCTCGAAGAAGTTTTCGCCCGGCATGGTGAACAGGCTGGGCGCGGCATCGCGATACTGAGGGTTGAGCACCAGTTCGGGCGGCACCGAGACGATGTCGACCCCTGCCCGTTCGGCGGCCTCCGCCTCGTCCAGGTTGAGCACGCGCAGCATGGTAAGCTGGCGCTTGCCCTTCATCGCGCGCAGATCGGCGACGGTCGGTCTCTTTCGGCTCATTAAAACGTCCCCTCTGTGATGCTGGATCGGTTGCCGCGTCAGATCTGGATCATCACCTTACCGGCCTCGACCTTCACCGGATAGGTCGCGAGATTGACGCAGACTGGCGCGCCCTTGGCCTGGCCGGTCTTGTAGTTGAAGCGGCCATTGTGCTTGGGGCATTCGATGATGTCGTCCATCACCAGCCCGTCGGCCAGATGCGCCTTCTCATGCGTGCAATAGCCGTCTGTGGCGAAGAACTCGTCATCGGGCGAGCGGTAGACCGCGAAAGTCCGGCCGCCATGGTCGAAGCGGATGACGTCCTCTTCCTCCACATCGTCCACCGCGCACGCTTCAACCCAATCGGCCATATCGGTCTCCTCAGCTATTCGGCCGCAGCCGACATATCGACCTCGTGGAACTCGCCGCGATAGGGCCTGGCCGTCGGCGGCAATTCGCGCTTGAGATAAAAATCCTCGTATTTCAGCTGCCGCAGCAGCACCGGCCAGACCTCGCGATAGGCATGCCACATGGACGGGTTCGGCTCCGGCAGGTCGTGCTTGATCAGCTCGTGCAGCCTGGGCAGCGCGTGATACGGCACCATCGGGAACATGTGGTGTTCGACATGGTAGTTCATGTTCCAGTAGATGAACCGGCTGATCGGGTTCATGTAGACCGTGCGGGTGTTGAGCCGGTGGTCGACCACATTGTCGGCCAGCCCGATATGCTGCAGCAAGCCGGTCGTCACCATGTGCCAGGTGCCGTAAAGGCGCGGCAGGCCGATCAGCACCAGCGGGATCCATGATCCCAGCGCGACCGCGATAGCGATCGTGACGACATAGATGGCGACGTGCCAGCGGGCGGCGATCACCGCCTTGTGCTGTTCCATTTCCGGGATGTAGCTCTTCTCCTCGTCCGACAGCGTGCCAAAGGCCTGGCGTACCAGCGTCGGCAGCGAATAGCGGAAGTCGAGAATGCCGGTGAAGGCCAGTGCCGCCTTCAACAGGTCGGGCGGGCGCATGACCGCGATCTCGGCGTCGCGGCCGACGATGATGGTGTCGGTGTGGTGGCGAGCATGGCTCCAGCGCCACTGCACGGGATTGCGCATCAGCATGAAGGAGGCAATGTGGTAGACGACATCGTTCATCCAGCGCGTGCGGAAAGCCGTGCCGTGGCCGCATTCGTGCCAGCGCGAGTCGCTCGACGAGCCGTAGAGCACGCCATAGACGAACAGGAACGGCACCACCCACCACGTGCCCCAGAACCAGACGATGCCGGCGGCCGAACCGACAATGACAGCTATCCAGATGATGGTGTCGCGGATCGCCGGGCCGTCGGAGCGCTGCATCAGCTCCTTCATCGCCTTGCGCGGCACGTCGGTGTGGTACCACTCAGCCGAGGCCAGGCCAGTCTCGATCGCGGCCCGCGTGCTCTCGCCGACCAGGCTATAGTCGCGTTTTTTGCCCATCACACCGACCTCCGGTTTCCGGCCCGCCAGCCGGAGCATTCCTGTCGCATCATGCCCCCAATCTCGGAAAATTTCCCGACGGCCTGGGATAATCCTGCTCCGGCTGCCTGGCGATCGCGCCGATCCTGCCTTCCGCCGCCGCAATCTCCCCGGCGCCATCGAGGACACGAAACACCGCATCGTAGGCCCGGGCTTCGCCATGCTCCAGCCAGATCATCTCGCCGCGGTCACGCGCGGCGAGATCGCCGAGCACATGATGGGTCGAGGGCTCTATGCCCAGCGCATACTGCCCGGCCTGGAAATTCTGCCACTGATAGGCGCAGGGCAGTTGATCCTTGCGCGTCACCACTTCGAAGCCGAGGCCGAGCCGGTCGTTGACCACTGCCACCGGCACTTGGCCTTTATCGTCGGCGGCCATCTCGTGCTGCCAGACCTGCTCGCTGAACCCCAGCTGCGGCGCCGGCGCCGTGCGGTAGCCGACCTTCTGCGCCTCATAGCGCTCGCCGGCATGGCCGGCCCACACCACGTCGCGGATCGGCGCCAGATAGCGCGAGCCCTGGTCGAGCAAGGGATGGCTGACATTGATGTGATAGAAATACATATGCGGCGTACGGTTGAAGCCGTGATTGACGACACGGTCGGAGAGCCGGATCTCGTTGCCGCCGACATCGGCCTCGATGCGACGGATGAGATGCAGATCTTCGCCGAACACCGCCGCCTGCTGGACGATGCCTTCGGCCCACAGCACGCAGCGGTCGCCATCCCAGCGCTCGCCGTAGCCGGTCAGCCGCGCCGGGATGGTGCCGACGCGGCCGTGCAGCGCATGGGTGACGGTCTTCTTGCTGGGGTAGTTGTAGTTTTCGGCAGGCACCTCTTCGCGGCCCAATATGTGGTCGAGGCCGCAGGTGACGAGCAGACCGGAAAAGGAGCGCGCCCAGGCGAGCCCGCTCTCCCCCTCATAGTCGTGCAGGCCGGGATGGCGAAAACCGCTCGGCGAATGCCAGCCGATCGCCTGGCCCTTGAAGTCACAGTCAGAGATATCAAGCGCCCGGTCGACCAGCGCGGTGAAGCGCAGGCCGGAGCCGGTGCGGAACTCCAGCATGCGGATGCCGCGTTCTACGCCATCGCCAAGCGTCATCAACCGCACGCCGGCGAATTGAGACAGCATGCCGGAGCGCTCCGCCACTTGCCGTCGCGAAAGCGTCTTGCCGTAAAGCTCTACCATGCGACGCCCTTCACTTTGCCCTCGCCTCCTTGAGCAAGGCCGACATATCGGCGCCGGTGATGATGCTTTCCACGGTTAGGAGGTCGGTGTCGGCGACGATCTGCTCGGCGACGATCTCGCCGCGGCGCATGACGATGATGCGGTCGGCGACCTGAAACACGTGATGGATGTTGTGGGTGATGAGCAGCACCGAATGGCCGGCATCGCGCACCTCCTTGACGAAGCGCAGCACGCCATGGGTTTCCTCGACGCCGAGATTGTTTGTCGGCTCGTCGAGGATGATCACCTTGGCGGCGAACTGCATGGCGCGCGAAATGGCGATCGACTGGCGCTCGCCGCCCGACAGCGTCGAGACCAGCGCATCGGCGTCGAGCTTCTTCGAGATGCCGACACGCTTGAGCAGTTCGGAAGCAGCCTTGCGCAACTTCGCCAGATCGAGCGGCGCGAACACGCCGAGCCAGCCGAAATTGACCGGCTCGCGGCCGAGGAAAAGATTGCGGGCGATGCTAAGATCCGGCGCCAGCGACGTGTCCTGGTGGATGGTCTCGATGCCGAGGTCCATCGCATCGCGGGTCGAGCGGATCGAAACTTTTTCGCCGCGCACAAAGATGTCGCCCCGGTCGATGGGGAACACGCCCGAGATCGCCTTGATCAGCGTCGATTTGCCGGCGCCATTGTCGCCGAGCAGCGCCACCACTTCGCCTTCCCTGAGTGTCAGCGAGGCATTCTTCAGCGCACGCACGCTGCCGAAGGATTTCTGCAAATTCTGCAGCCGCAGCACTTCCATCGTCAGCTCCTTGCGGCGTTCTTCTGCAGCAGAGCGTGCAGGATGAGCATGGCCAGGATGATGAGGCCGACGAAGATGTTGTAGGCGAGCCCCGGCACACCGATCAGCACGATGCCGTTGCGGATGGCGCGCAGCATCAGCGCGCCGACAATGGTGCCGAGGATGGTGCCGCGCCCGCCGGTTAGCGCCGTGCCGCCGACCACCACCATGGCGATCACTTCCAGCTCGTAGCCGGTGCCGGCCACCGGTGAAGCGGCCGATATGCGGAAGGCGCTGATCATGCCGGCAAGCCCGGCCAGCACCGAGGTCGCGATGAACAACCAGATCTTGACGGCGTCCGCCGGCACGCCGCGCGCCACCGCCGCGTTGCGATTGCTGCCGATGGCGCTGATCCAGTTGCCGAGCTTGGCGTAGCGCAGGATGTAGATGGCAAACAGCGACAGGCCGATGAACCACCACAGCGAGGTGTAGAAGCGGAACGAACCGACATTGAAGCTGCCTGCAAGCAGCGTCACGAAAAAGCCGGGCTGGTCCCAGGATTTCAGCGGAAACCCTTGCGTGATGTAGAGGGCCGCGCCGCGCACGACGAGCAGCATCGACAGCGTCACCAGGAAGGACGAGATGCCGATCTTGGTGACGATCAGCCCGTTGATCGCGCCGATCGCGATGCAAAGGAGAAGGCCGGCCAGAAGGGCGACGCCGATATCCCAGCCGGCGTTCTGCACCAGAAGCATCACCACCACCGGCGCCAGGCCGAACACCGCGCCGACGGAGAGATCGAATTCGCCCGCCGTCAAAAGCAGCGTCATGCCGAGCGCGATGATGCCGAGCTCGGGCAGGAACGCCATCATGTTGGAGATGTTGAGCGGCGACAGGAAATTGCGGTCGGCGATGGCGAACACAGCCAGCAGGACAATGAGGATGACGAGCGAGGAGAATTGCGGCGAGCGTATCAGGCTCGATCTGCGTTTCCCGACAGGCATCTCGTCTTCTGCGGCGATCGTCATGACTGTTTGAACCATGCTTGAAAGACGCCCGCCGCTTTCACAGCGGGCGCTGCTTTTCTCACTTCTTGTCGTAAAGCTTCAGGATCGGGTCGACGCTCGAGGCGTCGTAGAGACCGAACGTGTGAATGTCATAGCCAATCGGTTCGCCCGAAGCAGCAAGCCCGAGCAGCGCCACCGGCATGAAGCCTTGCGCCGACGGATACTGCCAGGCGGCGGCGTTGACGAAGCCGTCCTTGACGGCCTGCGCCGTCTCCTTGGAGTTGCCCCAGCCGACGACCGGGATCTTGCCGGCCGGCACGCTGGCGCCGTCGAACACCCGCTTGACGCTGGCCGCCACGGAATCGCCCAGCGCAATGATCGCCGGCGGATTGTTGGCGACCATATAGTCGGTCATCTTGGCGATGATGCCAGCCGGATCGGTGCCGCAATCGACGACGTCATATTTGATCCCCAACGGATCGAAAACGCTGGCAATGCCTTCGGTTTCCAGCTGCTGATAGCTGGCGCCGGGAACCTCGACTGGCAGGAACACCTTGTCGCCCTGCTTCACCATCTTGTGGTCGACGAGATATTTCGCCCAGATCGCGCCGGCCTCCTTGAGGTCGGCGCCGACATAGGCCTGGCGGCCCGTCGCTGGATCGTCGGTGTTGAAGAACACGATCGGAATGCCGGCGGCCTTCGCCGCCTTCACTTCCTCGGTCCACAGACCCGGCTGCGCCGAGGTGGTGGCGATGCCGTCGGGCTTGGCCGCCAATGCTGAATTGAAGGCCTCCTTCTGCGCCGCCATGTCGCCGCCGCTGAAGGAGATCTTGCAGGTCACCTTGAGCTGGTCGCAGGCCTTGGTGGCACCGGCGTTCCAGTCGATCCAGAAGGCATCGGAAGGTCCGCCATGCGACAGCAGGTAAAACGTCTTCTGGCCGTCCTGCGCCTGCGCGGCCGAACCAAGCGCCACGCCAGCGAGCACCGTTGCGGCGGCCGCCAATTTCCAAGCGAATTTCAACATCTTGTTTCCTCCACTTCGTGTCGTGCAAGTGCCGGCGCCGCCTTTCAAAGGCAGCGCCACCGCATCTCAAAGCCCGTTGGCGCGGAACTTCCCGTCGAGGAATTTTTTGGCGCGCGGCACGTCGTCTTCCGACAGATGCTCGATGATGACCGGGATGTTCGGGTGCTTTTCCGCCAGCCGCTTGAGGTAGAGATCGTAGTTCAGCGCGCCGAGGCCCGGCGCCGGCAGTTCGATCTCGCCGACACCGCGGAAGGTGTGGCTTTCCATCGCATCGGCGTCGCCGATATCGGCATGCTTCTCGGACTTGTCGTCACCCGAGCGCTTGACGTCCTTGGCGTGCGCGATCTTGATCTTGTCGGTCAGCGTGTCGAACACCTGGTTCAGGATCTGGTCCATCCTGTCGATGTTGTGGGTCTCGAAATAGTTGGTCGGATCCATAAGCAGGCCAAGGCCGGGATGGTCGACCTGCGCGAACATCTTCACCGTTTCCTCGACCGAGCCGACGACGTTGTTGACGTAGGTCTCGAGCAGGAACACCGCACCGTGGTCATAGGCCGTCTGGGCGAGGTCCGCGATCACCTTGCGGCATTCCTCGAACCCTTCCTCGGTCTTGTTCTTGGGGTGATGCACCCAGTCGGACTCGGTGTTGTAGGTGCCGGTCTCCGAGATCACGTAAGGCGAGCCGAAATGGCGGGCGTTGCGGATGATCTCCTTTAGATAGCCGACGCGCCTGTCACGCTCGGCCTTGTCGGGATGGATGATGTTGGTGTAGCCCGACACGCAGCAGACCGGCAGATTGTGGTCGCGGAAGACGTCGCGCACCTTCTTCGCCTTGTCCTTGGTGATCTGCCCGGCCGACAGGTCGACATCCCTAAAGTGCAAGTCGAGCTGCACCGTGTTGAAACCGAGGCCGCGGATCTTCTTCGCCGTCTCTTCGAGGCCGTACGGGAAATAGCCCGTGAAAATACCTGCCTGCATCATGGTGTGAATTCCTCCCTGTAAGCGATTCAGTTGTCTGGTGTTTCCAGTTGCGGTGATCAGATAGTGATTTCGGAAAGCTTGACCGTGCGCCCCGATGCCATCGAGCGGTAGCCCGCTTCGACCAGCGCCATGGTCTTGACGTTGTCGGCGACGGAGAGCGCCGGCGGCGTGCCGGTCTTCACCGCATGCTGCAGCTGCTCCATGACGCCGATGAAGGCATGCGGGAACCACATCTTCTCCCAGCTAGGGGTCACCCACTCGCCGCCGGTGGTCTCGGCCGAAGCATAGGTCAGCGTGGAGGCAGCACCCGTCGGCCAGCCGATCGTGCCCTTGGCGACGCCCTTGGTGCCGTCGACGCGCCAGTTGATGTGCTGGTCGTCCTTGTATCCCTCCTGGCGCGGGCCGGACCAGACATCCTCCAGCGATACGGCAAGCACGCCGGACGGGAAACGCAGCGTCGACACGGTGATGCCGTCGGAATGGTCGAATGTCGTGCGCGGGTCTTTGCGCGTGAGTGTTGTGATCTCATCGGGATCACCGAACAGGAAGCGCAGCACGTCGAGATGGTGCACGCTCATATTGGCAAGCGTCAGCCGGTCGTAGCCCTGAAGGAAGGTCTGCCAGTGCGGGATGGCGTGCATGTCGATCTGCGCGAAGACGATGTCGCCCAACGCGCCGCTGTCCATGATCTGCTTCAGGACGCGCATCGACTGGTCGTAGCGCATGTTCTGGTTGACCGAGAGGATCTTGCCGGCCTTCGCCGCCTCGTCGCGCAGCTTCACGGCTTCCTCGACCGACAGCGCCAAGGGCTTCTGCGCCAGGATCGCCTTGATGTGCTTCTGTTTCAGCGCATGGCGGATCAGCGCCGGCTGCAGGTCGGGCGGAAAGGCAAGGTCGATGATCTCGACAGTCTCGTCCTCGATCAGTTGTTCCGGCGTATCATGCACGGTCGGGATGCCCCAGCGCGTGGCGACCTTCTGAGCATTGGCCTTGGTGCGTGAGGCGATCGCCACCACCGGGAACCCAGCCTCCTTGTAAGCAGCGAGATGGCACTCGGCCATGATCATGCCGGCGCCGACGCAACCGATCCTGTATTCCTTCGTGCGGACCTTAACGTCCGGCTCGAAGCCTTTGCCTGCCATGTCTTCCTCCCGAAATTCTGTCCTCGCGGCCGCAGTCATCGTGCCAGCGCGCCTCCGCTCTGTCCGAAATAATGCACGCGGGCCGGCTCGCATGATATCGCCACCATCGCATCGGGCCTGATGTCGGGCTGGCCGCGCAGCAGCGCCTTCAGCCGCGCATGCCCGGCGGCGAGTGTCACGACGGTGTAGCCGCCGAGCGGCTCGACCTCGAACACCCGCGCCGGGCGGCCCTGGCCGCCATCCTCTTTTCCATCAATGGGCCACGGCCTGACCTTGATATCCTCCGGCCTCAGCCCGATCTCGACGGCATCGGCGGGAACCGCGCGATCCGCAATCAGGATCGTGCCTTCGGCCGCCTCGACGCCGCCCTCACCGCGCGCCGATTTGAGGATGTTCATGACAGGCGAGCCGAGCAGCCGCGCCACATAGGTGCTGGCCGGACGATCATAGATCTCGGCCGGCGCGCCGATCTGCCTGATCCTGCCATTCTCCAGGATGGCGATGCGGTCGGCGATCGACATCGCCTCTTCCTGGTCGTGGGTGACATAGATCAGCGTCTTGCCCAATTCGCGCTGGATGCGCTTCAGCTCGACACGCGTTTCCTCGCGCAGCCGCGCATCGAGCGCCGAGATCGGATCGTCCATCAGATAGGCGTTGGGGTCGCGCACCAGCGCACGCGCGATCGCCACACGCTGGCGCTCGCCGCCCGAAAGCTGCGCCGGCGGCTTGTGCAGGATGTGGCCGATATGCAGCTTGGCCGCGACGTCGGCGACCCGCTTTTTGATCTGGAGCTCGGCAACGCCGCGTTCGACCAGCGGAAAGCGCACATTGTCGAGCGCGCTCATATGCGGGAACAGCGCGAGGTTCTGGAACACCATCGCCACATTGCGCTCGGCCGGCGACATCGCGTTGACCGGTCTGCCGCCGATAAGGATTTCGCCGGCGTCCGGGCTCTCCAGCCCGAGCACCAGGCGCAGGATCGTCGACTTGCCCGACAGCGGCGGCCCGAAGAAGCAGAAGAACTCGTTGTCGTTGACCGTGAACGACGCATCGTCGACGGCGAGCGTCTTGCCGTAGCGCTTGGTGACATTGCGAAAGACGATGTCGGCCATGGCTCAACCCACCCTCATCGCAAGGCCGCTGGCGGCGTCGAAAATGCGCACGGACGATGCCGCGGGCGCGACGACCGCGGTTTGCCCGATCGAGAGCCCGACATCATTGTCAAAGACCGCTTTGACAGCGCCCTCGCCCTGGCCGAGATGGACAATGGTGCGCGCACCAATGCGCTCGACGAAAGTGACAGGCATGGCAAGCCCGCGCCCATCTTGCGCCAGCGCCACTTGCTCCGGCCGGAAGCCGTAAAGCACATCGCCGCGTGCGCCCCGCAAGGTCGCCGCCAGTCCATCCGGCAGCGGCGGCGTGATGCCCAGCGGGCCGAGATCGACGACCAGCCCACGATCACTTTCCGCCGGTTTGCCCTTGAGCAGGTTCATGCCGGGCGCGCCGATGAAGCGGGCGACGAAGACATTGGCCGGATTGTTGTAGACTTCGAGCGGCGTGCCGACCTGTTGCAGCACGCCATGGTCCATGACGGCGATGCGGTCGGCCATGGTCATGGCTTCGAGCTGGTCGTGGGTGACGTAGACCATGGTCTGCTTGAACTGGCGCTGCAGCTGTTTCAGTTCGGTGCGCATGACAGCCCGGAATGCCGCGTCGACATTGGACAGCGGCTCATCGAGCAGGAAGATCGCCGGCTCCATGATCGCCGAGCGGCCGATCGCCACGCGCTGCAAGACGTTGACCGACAGCCGGTCGGCCTTGCGGTCGAGCAGCAGCGTCAGTTGCAGCAGCTCGGCGATGGCGCCGACGCGGCGGTCGATCTCGGCTTTCGCCGCACCGCGCATCTTCGGCCCGTAGGCAAGGTTCTGGCGTACGCTCATATGGGTGAAGATGGCATAGTTCTGGAAGACGAAGCCGACGCCGCGCCGGCCCATCGGCACGCCGGCCATGTCGCGTTCGCCAAACAGGATCCTGCCGCTGGTCGGCTCTTCCATGCCGGCGATCATGTTCATCGTCGTCGACTTGCCGCAGCCGGACGGCCCGAGCAGCGCCATGAACTCGCCATCCGCTATGTCGAGGTCCATGGTCTTCAGTGCGGTGAAGTCGCCGAATGTCTTGGTGAGGTTACGCAGCTGGATGGCGCTCATGCCGCAACCTCCCTCGCCCGCGCCATGCGCTTCATGGCGAACACGGCAACGATGGAGAGCACGATCAGGATGGCCAGCGCGATCGCCGCCACATAGCCCCAGATCAGGTCTTGCGTGGTGACCTTGTAGATGTAGACGGAGATCGTTTCTGTGGCGACGCCGGGACCGCCGCCGGTCATGATATAGAGCGTGTCGAAGATCTTGAAGTTCTCGATTACCCGGATCGCCAGCGCGATGATGATGATGGTCTTCATCTTCGGCAGCACGATGGTGACGAAGCGCTGCCACGGATTGGCGCCGAGCAAGGTCGCCGCCTTGATCTGGTCCTCCGGCACGCCGACCAGGCCGGCCAGCAGGATCAGGAACATCAGCGGCGTCCACTGCCAGATGTCGGCGATCATCACCGCGATAAGCGCCAGGGTTGGGTCCGACAGCCAGGCGATGGTGACGGGAGAACCGGTAAGCGAAGACAGGATGTCGTTCACTGGGCCGCCAGACTGGAACAGCATAAAGAACATGTAGCCGGCCACCGCCGGCACCACCATCATCGGCATCAGCAGGATCGAATAGAAGATGCGCTTGCCCGGAAAATCGTCGGCGAACAGCGTCGCCAGCGCGAGGCCCAGCAGGAACTCCGCCGGCACGCAGACGAGCATGACGATCGCCGTGCGCTTCAGTGCGCTCCAGAAGCGGGCATCGGCGGCGAGATCGGTGTAGTTGGCGAAACTGTTCCACATCTCCCAGGCATTCCACCAGCCGAGACCCGAAAGCGGCGACCAGTCGGTGACGCTGATGTAGAGCTGCATCAGAAGTGGAAAGGCCGAAATGAACAGCACCAGGACCTGCGCCGGCAGCGTCAGCCGGAAGCCCAGCCGGGCGCCTTCGTCGCGCAGGGCGGGCTTCGCAAGCGCGGCGCCCATGTCGTCCTCCGAACCAGTCACGGTCACCGCGCTCATTGCTTGAGCGCCCCAAAAGTCAGCCCGCGCACCAGATGGCGTTGGATGGCGATGCCCATGATGACCGGAGGGACGGCGGCGATCAGGCCGAGCGCCGCCTTGGCGCCATAGAGCTGGCCGGTCATCGAGGACGACAGCGAGGCCATGTAAACGGGGATGGTCACCCATTCGCGCGTCGTCAAAAGCAGCGCGATCAGATAGTCCGACCAGTTGAGGATGAAGACGAACAGGGCGGCACTGGCGAGCGGCGCGCGCATCATCGGCAGCGTGATGCGGGTGAAGACGCGCAGCCGCGAACAGCCCTCGACAAGTGCTGCTTCCTCGATCTCGCGCGGCATGTCGTCGAAGAAGGTCTTCATCAGCCAGAAGGCGAACGGCAGAGTGACGATGCCGTAGATCAGCGCCAGGCCCCACCAGCTGTCGGTGAAGTTCAGGAAGGCCCACATGATCATGACAGGGATCATCACCGCCATCGGCGGAAACAGCCGCAACTGGATCAGCGCCAGCGGCAGGTTCTGGCCGGAGCCGAAACGCGACAGCCCGTAGGCCGCCGCCGTGCCCGCCGACATGGCGATGGCGGTGCCGAATACCGCCGACAGCAGCGACGACAGGATCGGTTTCAGCGCCGTGCGGTCGAGCGCCACGATCAGGCTATTGGTGGATTCGCCGAACACGAAGCGGAAATTGCTGAGCGTCGGGTTCTTCGGCCACCATGTCAGCTCAGCACCCGTCGCCGACCATTCGGCGATCGGCTTGAGGGCCATCGACACCATCCACAGGATCGGCACCAGCGTCACCGCCATCGCCGCGAGGATCGCGGCATAGCGGAATATCTCGAAAGGAACGGAACGCTTCATCTGGCTGCTTTGCTGGTCGCGTTGCTGACGAAGGGGAAGAGCTTCGCCCCTCCCCTCCGGCTCTGATCCAGGGAGACGGATCAGCTGATCGGGTCGAGAACGGTCGGCCAGGCCTCCTTGTTGGTTCTGATGGCTTCGAGCAGTTTGTCCTCACCGATGCGCCGGGCGATCTTCTTCCACTCGGCCTCGGTGTCGGCCATCGCCTGTTCTGCGGTCTTGGCCTTGGTCAGCGAGGCCATGAGGTTTTCGTCGAGCGCATTGTGGAAGGCGGTGGCGCCGGGATAGTTGATGGTCGGCACCGTGCGGGCAACCGTCTCGCGCACCACATCCATGTGGTAGGCATGATAGGTCTGGCGCACCAGCGGATCGGAGAAATCCGAAAGCCGGAACGGATCGAGATAGCCGCCGGGATTGGCGCTCATCCAGGCATAGATGCGGGCCGAGCCCAGCCATTGCAGCAGGAGGTAGGCCACCTCCTGGTTTTTTGACTGCGACGAGACCATGCCGGTCAGCGAGAACCACAGCACCGAGCGGCTGATCAGCTTGCCGTCGATCTCGCGGCCAGGCGGCAGCATCGAGCCGATCTTGCCGGTGACCTGGGAATCCTTGTTGCCGGCATTGTCGAGGAATTTCGGCAGGTTGGAGAAGGCGCAGGTCATCGCCGCACCGCCCTTGGCGAAATTGCCGTACTGCTCCGGCCAACCCCACGAGATCGCGTCCGGCGAATGATGGACAAGTGAGCCGACATATTCGTTGGTGGCGGCGATGCCGTGTTCGGAATTGATCAGCGGCTTGCCGTCGTCGCCGAACAGGAACTGGTTGGGCGAGGCCATGGAGACATAGCGTTGGTACCAGTTGGTGTAGCCCCAACCCTGGTTGCGCAAATCGGTCGAGCCGAACAGGCCCTTGTCGGGACGCTGGAAGAAGGCGGCAATGTCGCCGTGCTGCTTCCAGGTCTTGGGCGGCGCCAGATCGTAGCCGTATTTGTCCTTGAAGGCCTTCTGCTCGGCTGCGTCACCGAACAAATCTGTGCGGTAGACCCAGGTCTGGAAGTCGCCGTCCAGCGACACGCCATAGTTCGAGCCGCGATATTTGTTGAGCAGCGACACGCCCTTGGCGCCGTCGACATAGCCGGTCTTGGGATCGTCCCATTCGGGCTTGTACTGGGCGACGAAGTCGTCGAGCTTGGCAATGCCGCCGGTTTCGGCGAGATCGCCAAGGCGGTTCCATTCGGTGGAATAGATGTCATAGGCCCCACCCTTGGTGGAGATGTCCTGCATCGTCTTGGTGAATTCCTGGCCGTTCGGCAGGCCGACGATCTCGATCGGAATGCCGGTCTCCTTTTCCCAGAGTTCCTTGATCGACGGCGCGCCGGCCGGGAAAGGCTGCGTTAGCTGGCCGATCGAACCGTCCGACAGGCCGAGCACGATCTTGGCCGGCGCCTTGCCGGCGCCCTTCAGCGCCTTGGCCGCCTCGATGGCGCGGCCTTCCGGCGTGTCGGCGCCATATTGATAACGCTCGGCGCCCTCGAAGCCGGTCGGGCCGCCGATCATGCCCGGTGCCAGCGCGTCGGCCGCAAAGGCGCGGCCGGGACGAATGAATTGCGGTGCGATACCGGCCGCGGCCACGAACGCCGCCGCCTTTCCTCCGGACGCCAGCAACCGGCGCCGCGATATGCGGATCAGATCAGACATTGGAATTCCTCCCTCAGGGCTCAATGTTTCCTCCACGAGCCCATGAGGGATATTGACGGCAGGATCGGAAGGCTGTCAACATCATAAATAATCAAAATACCTCACAACATCGCAATGGGGCGAGGAAATGCGTCATACCGGGGTCCATATACCGCGCCAGATGCCTCGATTTGATGGGAAATGTGTCTTCCCGTCCCGGAACAGCCGTGCCGGGCGACCTGATTTAGCCCGACGGCTTGCGCTTCGGCCAAGGCCGGATACATCATTTCCCATCAGAATCGCCGATGGCGAGGAGTCGCGGTCATCGGGCCGGCTGCCGGCATTGCGTGATCCTGATGCGTTGAGGAGATGAAAGACGGTGCGTTCCACCCTGACCGACATAGCCCGGGAAGCCGGCGTTTCCGCCGCCACCGTCGACCGCGTGCTGAACAACCGTCCTGGGGTCAGGGCGCGCACGCGCGAGATCGTGCTCGAAATGGCGCAGCGCCTCGGCTACATCGCCGAAGGCCCGAACGGAGCCCCGCCAAAACCATCGCCCGGCGAGGTCATCCGGCTCGACTTCGCGCTGCCGGCCGGCACCAATTCCTTCATCAAGATGCTGCACCGGCACATCGAGGCGCAGGCTTTGGCGCGACCGGATCTCGACGTCCACATCGCCACCATAGAAGGCTTCAATCCCGACCGGCTCGCCCGCCTGCTGCAGGATTTGCGCGGACAGACGCAAGGCGTCGGCGTCATCGCGCTCGACCATCCGACGGTGCGTGAGGCGCTCCGCTCGCTGTCGGCCAACGACGTCAAGGTGGTGACCATCGCCTCCGACATCCTGCATGTGCCGAGGGTGGCCTATATCGGCATCGACAACCGCGCCGCAGGCCGACTGGCCGGCTATCTGCTCAACCGCTTCATGGGGCCGGAACGCCCCGGCAAGGTGGCGCTGTTCGCCGGCTCGCTCTCCTATCGCGGCCATGAGGAGCGCGAGATGGGGTTCCGGCACATATTGACCGAGGAATCGCCCAATCTCGAGATCGTCGAAATGCGCGAAATGCTCGACGACCGCGAGAAGGCCTATTCGGAGGCATCAGCGCTTCTTGACCGGCACCCCGACCTCGCCGCGATCTACAATGTCGGCGCCGGCAACACCGGCATCGCCCGCGCCCTCAAGGAGCGCGGCCGCGCGCAATCCATGGTCTTCCTCGGCCATGAAGTGACGGACGGCACCAAGGATCTTCTGCTCGACGGCACGCTCGACGCGGTCATCGACCAGAACCCGCGCGTCGAGGCCCGTGAAGCGCTCAACACTCTGACCCATGCGGTCCGGGGGCTGCCCTATGAACTGCACCAGCCGAGGCTGCAGGTGATCTTCAAGGAGAACATCCCGGAGATCTGAGCGGCTAGCTTTCTGTTTTAGCTCTGACGATCGCCCGGCCGTCCGCGCCAGCGCCGATCGCTACCCTGTCGCCGGAAACAATCCCGGCAATATCGCAGACCACCAGCGGCATATGGATGTCGTAGAGAAACTCGGCCACGATGGCGCCCACCGCCAGGATCGGGTCAGGACGCTCCATCAAGATACCCGCCGGCGCTGTCCCCCTACGGATCGCTTCGGCCAGAACCGAGGACGAGGACGACGACCCTCGCCCACTCGGCATGACGAGAATCATGCCGGCGACATTCTGGCCAAGGCCCGGATGCGAATGGTCAATGATCTCGCCGGTCTCGGCATCGATGCCGCCCCAGAAGCTGAGCGGCTGCGAAAACACCAGCGCCTGGCCTTCGGCCTCGCCGACCAGTTGGAAGCTGCCGGATCGTTCTGCCGACCGCGTCATGAGGCACTCCGCACGACATGCCCGACCGCGGCGGAGCGGATGCAATCCTTCATGTCGGCGAAGGCGACGGTCACGCCGATATTGCCCGGCGCGTAATGTGCCCATTTGCCGGAATTGGTCATCACCACGCCGTCGAGCCGCTCGAGGATCGAGGTGACATAGGTGCAGGTGTCGGCGACCGGGATCAGGCCGAACGCCTCCATGCCGGCCAGCGCCCCTTCCTCCTGCAGCCGCGTCAGCGTCGCGCGTCCGGTGTTGACGTAGATTGGGATGCCCTTGCCAGGTGCTGCCTCGCGCAGCAGCGGCAACAGGCGCATCCATTCCTCGTGCGAGAAATGCGGCGTGCCCAGCGACACGGCCGCCAGCGGCGCCCCGTCAGCCACTCCGGACAATCTGGACAGCGCATGATCGATGTCTGCCTGGGTGATGCGGATCGTCTCTTCCGGTGCGTGGCCGTGGAACGCCTCGTCTGGCGTGCTGGCCTCCGGCGTGATGCCGACCGCATGGAACAGCGCCACGGCACCCGTCGTCGCCGCCGCCGCGCCCAGTGCCTTCAACTGATCCTCGTCACGCGGCTTCGGCAGGCCTGAGATCACCGGTATCCGGTCGCCACTGGCTTGCCCGATGATCAGCCCGACGCCGACGAACAGGCTGTCGCTCGGCTCCGCGTCAGGAATGGCCAGTTCGAACAGGATGCGGCCACGACGGTTTTCGCTGAGATGCAGACCCCAGGCCGGCGCGCGTCCGGTCATGGCGCAGCACAAATCGATGAAATCGCCATAGCGGTTGGTGCGCGCGCCGATCACCGAATTGGCGAAGACGATGGCGTTGGATTCGCCCCAGGCGATCTGCTGGCCGAATTCAGGCCGGAAGCGTGTCTGGTAGGGCGCGCAAGTAAAGGTCGCCTGGCAGCCCAGTTCCATATGCGCCTTCATCAGCCGCCGCGCCGGCACCTCTTCCGCTGCCGGCATCTTCACCATGCCGGGATGGATGAGGTCGAACGAGCCGACATTGAGCGTCGTCGGCACCCGCACGCGCCCACCGCCCTCGACCAGCCGCTCGACGAAATCGAGCCCGGCCTTGCCGTGATAGAGGCAGCCATCGATATGAGCGCCTGATATGTCGAGCAAGCCGCGCGCGCCGACCGCATTGGAAAAGGCGACGAGGATTTTCATGGCGGCGGCGGCCGACAGGCCTTGCTCGCCATCGAGCATGGATTGGTCGTGGGCACTTAGTTCCAAGGTCATCGCAGCTCCCAAGCCTATATCCGACAGGACTGCGGGACAGCACCCCCCTCTGCCCTGCCGGGCATCTCCCCCGCAAGGGGGGGAGATTGGCCGTGACCTCTGCCTTCGCAAATTTTCAACGTTGCAGGAAGAGCCGCGGCGCCGAAGCCGCGGATCTCCCCCCTTGCGGGGGAGATGGCCGGCAGGCCAGAGGGGGGTGTGACGGAGCGCCAGCCTCCCCAGCTAGGCCTTAACCCGCCGCAATCAACACCGTGCTCTCCGGCGACCAGCGCAGCACCACATCCTGCCCTTCGGCCAGCCTGTCGGCGCCGGTGTTCTGCACGATGACCTTCAGCGTCTGGCCGGCACGCTCGACGAAATAAGTGCTGTTGTTGCCCGCGAAGATGCGCTTGGAAACCTGCCCTTTAAGCGTGTTCACATCGCCATCCAAAGCACCGGCATCAGTGGCAATCCGAATGCGTTCCGGCCGCACGGCGCAACTTGCCTTGGCGCCGGCGGCAAGCGTCGCGCCCACGCCCGCGGCAATCGCCGTGCCATCCGGCAGCCTGATGCCATTACCCGTCGAATCCCCACGAAAAATGTTGGCGTCGCCGAGGAAGGTCGCGGCGAATTCGCTTTTCGGCCGGTCGTAGATTTCCTCCGGCGGCCCTTCCTGCACGAGCCTGCCGTCGCGCAGTATTCCGATGCGGTCGCTCATCGTCAGCGCTTCTTCCTGGTCGTGGGTGACAAAGATGGTGGTGATGCCGATCTCGCGCTGGATGCGTTTCAACTCGATCTGCATGTCGACGCGCAGCGCCTTGTCGAGCGCGCCGAGCGGCTCGTCGAGCAAAAGCACGCGCGGCTTGGTGACGATGGCGCGCGCCAATGCAACACGCTGGCGCTGGCCGCCGGAGAGTTGGTGCGGGCGGCGGCCGCCGAGCTTGCCGAGTTGGACGAGGTCGAGCGCGCGCTGCACTTCGGTGGCAATCACCGCCTTGGCCTCACCGCGCACCGACAGGCCGAAGGCAACATTGTCGGCGACGCTCATATTCGGAAACAACGCGTAGTTCTGGAACACCATGCCGATGCGCCGCTTTTCGACCGGCACGCGCTCGACGCTCTCGCCACCGATGGAAATGCTGCCGGTATCGGGAAAATCGAAACCTGCGATCTGGCGCAGCAGCGTGGTCTTGCCGCTGCCTGATGGTCCGAGCAGCGCGTAGAACCCACCATCGGCGAAATCGATGGAGACATCGTCCAGCGCCTTGTGCGCGCCAAAGCTGCGGGAGACGTTGGATACCTGCACGCCGGCCATTATTTCTCTCCGCCGAATTTGAAGAACCGCGCCGTCAGCAGCATCAGCGCCATCGACACGACAATGATGATGGTCGAGACCGCGTTGATCTCGGGCGTAAAACCCTTGCGGATCGCGGCGTAGATTTCGACCGGCAGCGTCGTCTGGCCGGGCGTCGACAGGAAGTAGGAGACGACGAACTGGTCGAACGACACGGCAAAGGCAAACAGCCCGCCGGCGATGACGCCCGGCATGATCCAGGGCAGCGTCACCCGCATTGTGACCTGCCACTGGTTGGCACCGAGCGAGCGCGCCGCCTCTTCCAGTTCCGGCGCGAAGGTCTGCAGGCGGGCCGAGACGACGACGATGACATAGGGTAGCGCCAGCGCGACATGGCCAAGCAGGATGGCGAACAGGCCGCGACCGATGCCGATTCCGAAGAAGAAGATCAGCATCGCCGTGCCGGTGATCAGCCACGGAATGGCGATTGGCGGGAACAGCAGCGCTTGCAGCACTTTCTTGCCGCGGAATTCATAGCGGTAAAGGGCCAGCGACGCCGCGGAGCCCAGCACCACGCTGATGATGGTGGTGATGACAGCGATCTCCAGGCTGTTCCAGGTCGCCGATATCAGCTGGTCGTTCTGCCACAGCGAGGCATACCACTCCGTCGTCCACTCGAACGGCAGTTGGTAGAAGGGCGAGACGTTGAACGACATCAGCGCCATGATGATGATCGGCAGATAGAGGAAGGCGAGCAGCAGGAAGATGTAGAGGCGGCCAAACCATTCGAGGATGCGGGTCGTCATCATCACCCGGCCCTCCGCAGCACTGGTGAGGCGACCGCCAGGATGACCAGCACGACGGCCAGCAGGATGAAGGACAGCGCGGCTCCCAGCGGCCAGTTGAAGACAGCGACGAACTGGTCCTCGATCACCGTGCCGTAGAAGGTGCCGGTGCGCCCGCCCAGAATGCGTGGCTCCATGAACGAACCGACGACCGGCACGAAGATCAGCGCTGCTCCCGCCACCAGTCCCGGCATCGACAGCGGGATGATCACCCGCTTCAACACCTGCAGCCGCGAGGCGCCGAGCGAGCGCCCGGCCTCGATCAGCGAGTCGTCGATCGCCTGCAAGGTGAGATAGCAGGTCAGCACCATATAGGGCACGTAGGAGTGCACCAGTCCGATGATGACGGCTGGGTAGGAATACATGAGATCGATGTTGATCTTGAACGGCAGCACGGCGTTGAGCGCCGTATCGAGGATACCGCCCTCGCGCAAAACCATCGCCCAGGAGAAGATGCGCACCAGTCCGTTCGACCAGAAGGGCAGGATGACGAGGAGAAAAATCGCCTCGCGACTGCGTCCCTTCAGCACCTTGGCGAGCACATAGGCGGCGGGATAGCCGATGACGACGCACCACAAAGTCACCTCTAGCCCAAGCCGCAGCGAGGCGAGCAGCAGCGTCAGATAAAGGCTCTGCGAGAAGAAGGCGGCGTAGTTGCCAAGCGTGAAAGCCCAGGGCTTTCCCGACAGCGGCAGATCGGTCATGAAGGAGAAGAAAACCATGGCCGAAAGCGGCAGGAAGATCGCCACTGTCAGCCAGAGATAGGCCGGCGCCAACAGCGGCAGAGCCGATCTCAGTCCGCTGCGCGATGCGGTCGCTCCCTCCACTGCCATGAGACCCTCCTCCCGAGGATTGAAGGACCAGCCGGCGCGAACCGCCGGCTGGTCCGGACGGGAACTTTACTTCACGTCGACCTTGAGCTGCTGCCACAGCGCCAGATAGGCTTCGCGCTGGGCATCGGTGATCGGCGCCTGGAACTGGATGCGCTTGGCGACCTCGGGATCGCCCATCACCTTGCGGTTGAAGGCATCCGCCGGCAGTGCATCCACCGCCTTGGTGTTGGCGGAAACCGGAGCGCCGACCTTGGTGACCCATTCGACGTAGAATTTCGGGTCGATCATCCAGTTGATGAAGGCCTGCGCGCCTTCGACGTTCTTGGAGCCGACCGGAATGGAGAAGGCATCCAGCCAGGCGACGGCGCCCTCCTGCGGGATGACAAGCGAAACCGGCAGCTTGAAATGCGTCTTGGCACGGTCGGCCGAACCGCTCCAGTAAGTGCCGATGTCGATCTGGTTGGAAGCGACCATCTGGTTCCAGTCGTTCTCCGAGCTCCAGAAGGTCTTGATCTGCGGCATCAGCGAGGTGAGCTTCGTCTTGACCGCATCCATATCCTTGATGTCGTTGATGTTCTGGCCGGTGGCGATGGCACCGAACTGCACCGCCTCGACGGCGTCGTCGCGGATGACGACACGCCCCTTATGCGCGGGATCCCACATTTCGGCGATCGATGTCGGCGGCTTGTCGAAGGACTTTTCGTTGATGGCGAGCGCCGTCAGGCCCCACACCCACGGCACGCCATAGACCTTGCCGTCATGGTCGAGCATCGGCGAGCCGGCCTTGTCCTTGCTGATGTCGGCATAGTTCGGCAGTTTCGACACATCAATCGGCTGGATCAGCTTTTCGGCCATCGCCTGGTCGTTGAAGGCGGCGTTGATCATGACCACGTCGTAGAGGCCGGGATTGGTCCGGATCTTGGTCAGCATTTCCTGTTCGGAATTGAAGAAGTCGTTGACGACCTTGTTGCCGGTCGCCTTTTCGAAAGCCGCTACGGCCCAGGGTTCGTCGGCGCCGTAGCCTTTCCAGTTGAGCACATGCACTTCGGCGGCACTGGCGGCCAGCGTGAGTGCGGTGGTGAAGACGGCGGTCGCCGTCAAGAGAGCAGTCAGTCTTGGCACGCGCATGTTGGTTCCTCTCTTTGTTTGCCCGCTTGGCGGGGCTTGTCAGGCTGTCTGATGGGCCTTCTGGTTCTGGCCCGGCGCGCCGGTCGCGGCGGCCTGGCTCAGGAAAGTCTGGATTTCGGCATGGCTGGGCGCCGATGAACCGCCATGGCGGGTGACCGAAATGGCGGCCGCCGCATTGGCGTAGCGCGCCGCTTCAAAAGGCTGCACGCTCCGCGCCAGCGCACTGACGAAAGCGCCGATATGGGTGTCGCCGGCGCCGTTGGTATCGATGGCATCGACCTTGAACCCGGCGACGGTCTGCGCCGTCCCGTCGGCCAGCCTGACATGGCATCCCTTGGCGGCGGAGCGGATGACGACACCGGCCGCTTGCGGACAATGCGCGGCAAGCAGCCGCGCCGCGAGGCTCTCGACATCGCCCTGACCGGCAATTTCGGCGGCTTCCGCCGCGTTGCAGCTCAGCCATGCGGTGCGGGCAAGCACCCGCGACAGGACGGGGCGCGGAATGTCTGAAATGACCGGCGTCGGGTCGAAGACGAAAGGAATGTTTGCTGGCAGCGCCTCGATCCAATCGGTGAGCGCGTCGCGGCTGCCCGCATAGCTCAGCGTATAGCCTGAGGTGAACACCCAATCACCCGGCGCTACCGCCACGGGTGCCATCATGTCGAGGGTGAGAATGCTCTCCGCGCCCGGCCACGACACGAAAGTGCGTTCGGCGTCGCTCGAGATCATGGCGACGCAATTGCCGCTGTCCATCGCAGGCGATGGCGGGGTCAGCGTCTCGATGCCCTCGGCAGCGAAGGCGGCGCGCAGGAAATCGCCATTCGGCCCGCTGCCGAGCTGACCGCCGAACACCACCTTCATGCCGGTGCGGCTGGCTGCCACCATCATGTTGAAGCCGCCGCCGGCGACCTGGGCAAAGCTCGATGCCGTCTTCTCGGTGCCCGGCGCCGGCAAGGCGTCGATGCGGTAGACATAGTCGACCACCGCGCTGCCGATATGGACGAGACGCCCGCTCATGCCGCCGCGTCCTTGCCCGGGCCAGTCTTGCCTAAGTCGGTCTTGTCAGGGCGGCCCTTGGAGATCCGTGTCGCCACAAGATCGGCGGCTAACGCCTGAACCTCCGCCATGTCGATGCCTTTGAGGCCGGCTACGCGATCCCCAGGCAACCGTGAAAAGCCCGTGCAGGCGCCGGCCATGCCGGCAGCGATGGCGCCGATCGTGTCGGTGTCGCCGCCGAGATTGGCGCTGATAACAGCCGCTTGCCAAGGGTCACCGCCGGCGACTTCCAGCACCGCGAAGGCCGCCGGAACCGATTCCTGGCTGGCGACGCCGGTGCCGACCAAATCGGTGATCAGCCGGATCGCATCTCTCGTCACCTTGCCGCGCACCAGGTCCTGCGCCCAGACGATCCGCGCGGCGATGTCGCCGCCGGTCACCCAATGGCCAAGCGTCGCCCCTTGCCGCGCCGCAGCAATGGCACTGCCGGAGGCGGCGCGCCAGTCACCCCCGGCAACGCCGCGGCTGACGGCGGCCGCAACCGCTGCGGCCGAGGCTATGGCGATCGAGGTGTTGTGCGTGGCCCGGCAGGTCTCCGCCACCTTGGCGACGAATGTATCGAGCGGCTCCAGCGGCATCATGATGCCGACCGGCGCGATGCGCATCGCCGCCCCATTGGTGTCGCCGCTGCGCCCCGCTTCCTCGGCCGGCACACCATTGTTGATGGCGTCGATGGCGCGCTTGGTCGAAGGTCCCAGAAGATCGTAGCTGCCGCGCGCCTTGACCTCGCGTTCCCAGTCGAGCAGCGCGTTGACCCAGCGCGCATGGTCGAAGCGCTCGCCTGAAACAACCAGAATGCGGCCAAGCAGCAGCGCCTGTTCGGTATCGTCGGTGATGGTGCCGGCCACAAGGCCCTTCGACACCGGATGGTCGGCGAAGGGCGCGATGAAATCCTCGACATGGCCGTAGAGTTCGGCAATTCGGGCCGGCGACAGAAGCTGCGTCGGCATGCCGAGCGCATCTCCCAGCGCTCCGCCGACAAGCGCACCCATTGCGCGGTCAAGAGTGAGATTGTCCGGCATCGCTCAGAACCTCATATGCAGCGCGAAATGCGCGGGATTGAGCAGGCTGGTGACATATTCGATCGGCCGGTCGTCGGCCGCACGCGTCAGCCGGCGGCCGCGCAGGAACGGCGTGCCTTGCGGGCAACCGAGGATCGCCGCATCCTCAGCGTTGAGCATCTCGATGCCGACCCATTCCTCGCCATGGTCGGGGATGAGGCCGGCGCCACGCAGCGTCTGGTGCAGCGAGCCTTCGCGCAGGCCGCGCAGCGGCACATCCTCCAGCTCCGGCGACAACGGCAGGCGGCTGCGCTCTATGGAGATCGCATGGCCGTCGCTGGCATTGGTGCGCACCCGGTCGACGGCGATGAAGAACGGGCTTTCGATCTCCAGCAAGGCAGCGAGATCGGCGTCTTCGATGACCTCCAGCCGCAACGTCCTGGTCTCGGCATTGGCGCCGGCATTGGCGAGCGCCCGTGACCAGCCGATCGAATCGTCAACCGGCTTGCCATCGAAGGTGACGAAGGAGCCGATGCCGACCTTGGTGGTGATCAGCCCGCGGCTGGACAGTTCCTCGAGGCCCTTGCGGACCGTGTTTCGGCTGACGGAGAAACGCTGGACGAGCTCGTTCTCGCTTTGCAGGCGGTCGCCGAAGCCGAGCACGCCGGAGCGGATTTCATGCTCCAGAACGGTCGCGATCTGCTCGGGCTTGCCCGTGCCGGGAGACAGTTGAACCGCGCGCCGCTTCATATTCATACCTGTTCAGTGAACCTGTATAGTCCTGTTCAATATATGGCCATAAACCTCATGTCAATGCGATACCAAGACAGGTTAGAAAGCCCGCAGTGGGTCCCGACAGTGTGATAGGCTCCCGTCGAAGGAGCACCATGTCCCATTCAACAGAGCATAAAAATCCGAAGCTGATCGTCGTGGTCGCGTTCGATCGCGGCGAGGACGGTGAATTGTTTCCGGCCTTCGGCCCAGCCGACCAGCAGAGCGAGGACCGCGCCATACGCACCGCAAGGGCTCTGGCGGCAAAACATGTCGGCGTCATCGCCTGGAGCCGGGATGCCGACCCGACACTTGGCGACTACGGACCGCCGACCACGCTTTTTGTCAGTGGTGACGTGCCGGACATGGAGTAGCCGGCCGCCTTGGCTGGGTCGAGAAAATAAAAAATGATTTTAATTTATATTCACATATAGGAACGGATTTCTCTCGAACCCGTTTATCTGCAGGTCGTTTATTCCAATGACCTCTACGAAAGGAATTCCCCATGAACTTCAAGATGCTCACGATGGGCGCGATGGCGCTTGCAATGATGACCGGTTCGGCGCTGGCCGCTGCCAGTGGCACCTCCGCGCTCGACAATCCTGAAAAGATGGCGCCCTTCTATACGGACTCCGGCATGAAGACCATGAAGTCCGAAAAGGAATTCAAGACCGCCTGGATGGCCATGAAGGAAGAAGACCGCGCAGGCATGACGAAGGAATGCGGCGACAAGGCCATCGCCAAGTCGCATGACGATTTCTGCAAGATGACCAAGCAGCTCGGCGGCGCGAACTGACGCACCGCGATTTGGGCTAAGGCCTGGATGAACAGCTGGACGAAGGCGGGCCGAGTGCCCGCCTTTTCAGTGACCATACGGGACATCACGTCATCGTGGCCGGCGATTCACTTCGCGACAACGGCGCGGCAAAGGTGTAACGTCAATCCTCAGAGCGGCAGAACGCCGCTCGTCTGGCTTTTGCCCATGTTTCAACCCATCGCGAATATCGAGGATGCGCAGACGCTGGCGCAGGCGATCGTCAACACGATCACCGAGCCGTTCCTGGTCCTCGATGAGAAATTTCGCGTGCTGGCCGCCAGCCGCTCCTTCTACAAGACATTCGAAGTCGACCCCGCGCAAACCCAGGGCTCGCTGCTCTACGCGCTGGGCGACGGCCAGTGGGATATTCCGGCCCTTCGCCTGCTGCTGGAGACCATTATTCCCGAGAAGACCGCCATGGACGGCTTCGAGGTCGAGCATGATTTCCCGCGGATCGGCCGCCGCACCATGCTGCTCAATGCCCGCAAGGTGCTTTACGACCACAGTTCAGCGATCACCATCCTTCTCGCCTTCAACGATATCACCGCCCGTCGGGTGATCGAGAGAGAGAAAGAGGAACTGCTCAAGCGCACGGAAGATTTGCTCCACCAAAAGGACGTGCTGCTGCGCGAGATGGAGCACCGGGTTGCCAACAGCCTGCAGATCATCGCCAGCATCCTGCTGCTGAAGGCGCGCTCGGTCACTTCTGAAGAGACGCGCCAGCATCTCAAGGACGCCCATCAACGCGTCCTGTCCGTGGCCGAAGTGCAGCGCCATCTCCACACCTCGGTCGGCATCGACGAGATCGATGTCGGCTCCTACCTTTCGAAACTGTGCGGCAGCCTCGCCACTTCGATGGTTGGCGAGGCCCAGCCGATCGAAGTCACCGTTACGACCGAAGGCGGCAGGATGGATTCGCAAAAGGCAGTCAGCCTCGGACTGATCGTCACCGAATTGGTGCTCAACGCCATCAAATATGCCTTCCCCAAGGAAAAGGACGGCGCTCGGATCCAGGTGAGCTACGAGACCGCGGGCAGCGACTGGAAACTGACGGTTTCGGACAATGGCGTCGGGCAAGATCGCCAACGACGTACCGGCCACCGGCCTTGGAACAGCCATCGTGGAGGCGCTGGTGAAACAGCTCGAAGCCAAGGTGGAAGTCATCAGCGACAACGACGGCACCAGCGTCTCGGTCACCCGGGCAACGTTCACCTCACGGGTGCCGCGCGCGGCGTAAGAGCCGCTACCAGGAGGCCTGCCTTCCCGCCAGCGCCTCGATCCTGATCCAATTCCGTTCAGGCGCGATCGATGCGGCGGATGGCCTTGATCGCCTCTGCTTCGGCGATGCCGATCAACGCATCTATGCCCTGGATGGTCTCGATATGGCCACGAGCCGCCACCATCCGCCGCAGAATGTAAAGATCATCGCGAATTTCGCAGGGTGTCGTTCTGAGTGTTGCGGGCATTGGGCAGCCTTCCGCAAACTCAACTGTCTCGACGCAAGCCGGCTCCCTCGGCTTCAACGCAAAAGCCCGCTCCGGATACCGGAGCGGGCCTTGGAGGAGGATGAAGGGGTGGGACCCTCTCCTCTTGTTTCCACGGGGGGTGTGGACCGAAATTAATATACGAGATTCGCGCCGGATTTCGGATCACAAGCCGGCTTGCTTCCATCACGATCCGGTGCGCTACCTTTGTTTGGCGGTCACGAGATCGCGATTATACGAAGCCTTGAGAGCCTCTAAATCCGCCCTAGCACCACAAGGATGATGAGGATCAGCAGCACAAGCCCGAGCCCGCCGCCGCCATAGTAGCCCGTTCCGTAGAACGGGCCGCCACCGAGCCCGCTGAAGCCGCCCAGCAGCGCAATGACAAGGATGATGATGAGTATTGTGCCTAAGCTCATGGTTGCCGCTCCCGTAGGCGCTGATGCGCCGGTTTGAGCACCGTCACATGCGGTGTTTCGAAGACGAGAACGTTCGAGCGGGCGTACCGTTCCGCCGCATCATAATGAGATGGGCGCACGGAGAATATTCGCCGGCAAAATGAAAAAAGGCCCGCCACCTCGCGGCAGCGGGCCTCATGACGTTTACCGCCTCAGCGGCGCGAGATCATCAGGCACAGTTGCCGCAGGTCGCGGTCGTAGCCGCCTGAGCTGGCCAGCACATCGACGCAGCGCTTCTTCATCCGCGCCACCTGGCTGTCTGACATATCGGCGACGACGCCTGACAGGCTGGGATTTGACAGACTGCTGGGCTTTGCCCCACCAATGCCCGCGACGCCGGTGCCAACACCGACACCCGCACCGACACCATTTTGACCGCCAACCGTAGCACCGAGTCCTGTGCCGCCGCCGCTGCCGCCAATGCTTGCTCCAACGCCCGCATCGGCACCAGTGCCGCCGCCGATCGATGCCCCGGCGCCACCATTGACGCCATTGCCCCCGCCGACTGAAGCACCGGCGCCGGCATTGACACCGCCACTGCCGCCGACCGAAGCGCCGGCGCCAACGCCGATTCCGGCAGCGAGGGCCGGCATGCATAGAGCGGCCACGACTGCGCCGCCCGCGAGGATTGTGGAAAGTCTTTTCGTGATGCCAAACATGGCTCTCTCCCTTGGGTTGTCTCGAACAAAACCGGACTTCAAAACCGGCTGTCTCACCAACCCGAGCCTCTATCATTGGTTGCTAAAATTCGGAGAGCAACCCGTGGTATAGTTACCCGCGTACCGGCCAATTCAAGACAACAGGACCCATTGGGGAGATGTTGCCTTGGCGGAGACGTTCTTCGCCTGGAAGCCTGAGAACCGCCCCCCTCAAAGTTATGAACACGCTCCACAGCAGAAAGCCCGCCGAAATGGCGGGCTTTCCGACCGGTCGGAGGCCAGGAGAGTGCTGTCAAAGCCTCACGGCTGGTTCTGCACTTCCATTCCTGGCACTCTGGCGTCAGCGACGGGCGATCAGCAGGCAGAGCTGACGCAGATCGCGATCATAGGTACCTTCGTTGCCGAGCACATCGGCACAGCGCTTCTTCATGCGCGCCACCTGGCTGTTCGACATGTCGGCAACGATGCCCTGCAGCTTGGGATTGTTCGGATTGCTGGGGTTTGAGAGATTGCTCGGATTGGCACTCACGCCCACGCCGCTCGTGTCGCCAACATTGGCGTTGAGCCCGGCGGCGACGCCGGTCGAATCGCCAATATTTGCGCCCACCCCGGCATTGATGCCGTTGCTGTCGCCAACGGATGCACCGAGCCCGGCGGTAACGCCGCCCGTACCGCCGACATTGGCGCCGGCGCCGGCGTTGATGCCGTCGCTGCCGCCAGCGGATGCGCCGAGTCCGGCGCTGACGCCGTTCGAGCCGCCGATATTGGCCCCGGCTCCGGCGTTGATCCCACCGCTGCCGCCAATGGAGGCACCGACGCCGGCATTGACACCGCCGCTACCGCCAACCGAGGCACCGACACCGAGCCCGGCTGAGCTTGCCGGCATGGAAAGAACGACGATCATTGCACTACCCGCCAACACACTGGCGACTGTTCTGATGGTAAAAGCCATAACACTCTCCTGTTGTCGTTGCGCTAAGGCAGTCGGCGTACAGCCGATTGCTGTCGCAACTACGCAACAGACGAGCTTCAGTTTCAGATCGACGGATGCCTGTGCAGCTAATGGTATCTATGTAAAAAATACAGAAACTATAAGCGTAATAAAATTATACTACATATGTAGAAAATATTTTTCCTGAAACATATACATCATCGACATACGTGCAAATGCATGAATAAAAACGATTTTTGAGGGCCGCCGACTCCCCGTTGCTGGCAGGCCTCACTGCTTGGTGCATAGCGCGAAGATCGGCCGTCAATCACCGATCAAAGGCATCGGATTCCAAAGGCCGTCAGACACTGATGGCCGTACCTGCCGGCAACCTGGGGGGTGACCAGCCCAGCGGCGACCTATGTCAAAGCAAACGATCCAGTTGGCGCTTTGGGAAGCGCTGTTAGCCAATCCCAAGCCAGATGCCCTCAGAATATCCGGTAGAACAGCCTGTAGCGCACACGTTCCATGTAAGCGCGATACTCCGGCGCGGCGGCCAGCAGGGCCTCCTCGCGCAGGATACGATACAGCTGCATATAGGTGATGACCGCATACACCGCGAGGTTGTGGAAGGAAAAGGCCGACAACAGATAGAGCACATGGCCGGCAAGGTAGCCGGCATAGATCGGATGCCGCACAATCCGGTAGGCGCCACCCGTCATCACGCCGCGATTGCCAGGCAGGATCGCAAAGGAACGGCCAAGCGATATCTTGCCCCAGATGACAAACAACAGCGCAACAAACTGCAGCGGCGCGGCGACATAGACCGGAACAAGCGCTATGCCAGGCTGAAGGCTGACCAACGCGACACCGAAACTAGCGGTCACGGAGACGATGACCGTAAGCAGGTTCCAGTCACGCGTCACCGGACGCCGCGACAGGAGCAGCCAGGTGAAAGTGAGTATCTCGGAAATCGCCACCAGCGCGGCGTTGAGCCGAGTCGGGTCGTCCACGAGCTGAGACACGCCGCGATAGACGAACAGCCCCGCGCAGGCCAGGGCACAAAGGCGAAAGAAGCCCTCGCGCAGGTCGACCAGTATGTCATGCCTTCGCGCGGCGGAGAAAAATCCGCCCTCATTACTATGCGAAAACGCTTCACTTTTTGACGTGAGCAACGCAAGCACCCCGATGATCCCTCGGAAGGACCATTGCACGCAACCATTGCCGGGGGGTTAACCGGCAAGATCGGATCGGCGCGAAATCGGGCCTACGTCAGGCACAGACTCAGGTTTGGACACTGTTCGAAGCGGGTCTGCAATTTATGCTTGCATTTTTGGAACAAATAGGGAACAATACAAGCATTACCGCTGAGGCGGACCAAGGTTTTTCGGGGGGAGGACCAGCAATATGGCGAGCTGGAATGGTGCGCGGCTGCCAGCCGCCGCGATCCGATTGCCTGTGCCGAGGAAGGTTTCGCCCAGTTGGCTGTTGGCTGGGCTCGCGGTCATTCTCGCCTTCAACGTATCGGCGCTCGCGGCAGAGAAGGATTATGCCACCTGCATCGGCAAGGACATCGAGCCGGACAAGCGCATCGCCGCCTGCACGCCGATTGCCGAGGACACCAGGGAGATGACGCGCATCCGCGTCATGGCCTACTTCTATCGAGGGGTCGCCTGGGACGACAGGCAGGATCAGGATCGGGCGATCGCGGACTACAGTGAGGCGATTGCGCTCGATCCAAAACAGGCCTCGCCATACTTCAACCGCGGAGCCGATTGGTACGACAAGGGAGACAACGACCGGGCTATCGCGGATTTCAACGTCGCCATCAGCCTGGAACCATCGTCCAGCGATGCTTATTCCAGCCGCGGCGCCGCCTTCCTGCGCAAAGGCAAGACCGATGCGGCCATTCTCGATTTTCAGCAGGCGATCGAGGCCGATCCAGGCAACGGCAAGGCGCATGCCGGCCTCGGGATCGCCTGGGACAGGAAGAACGACCTGGTGCGCGCCGTCGCCGAATATGACGAGGCGATCCGCATCGATCCGCAGGACGCGATCGCCCATATCAACCGCGGCATTGCCCGCGCCGCCACGGGCGAATTCGATCCCGCCATCGCCGATTATGACGTTGCGCTGGGCCTCGATCCCAATAACGCCGACGCCTATGCCAGCCGCGGTGCCGCCTGGCTTGGCAAGAACGATTGGATTCGCGCGATTTCCGACACCAGCAAGGCAATCGAACTGGATGCCGCTGGTATCGACGGTTACTATTACCGGGCCGTAGCGTGGGCAAGCAAAGGCAACGACGATCGCGCCATAGCCGATTTCGACAGAGCGATCGCTCTTGATGCGAACTATGCCAGGGCCTATTTCGGTCGCTCCCTGGTGCGCACCCGCAGCGGCGACGCCACCGGCGCGGCCGCCGATTGCCGAAAGGCCGTCGAGCTCGATCCGAAAAAGGCAGGTGGCTGCGACACAGGGCCGGTGGGCGCGAAGGCGCCGGCCGTGCCGCAGACGCCCAAGCCTGTCGCGTCCCCGGTGTACGAACCGCTGCAACTATACCCCAAAGAGGACCACTCCGAACTCGTTGCCTGGAATCTCAAACGGGGACTGGAACAGCAGGTGCAAGGCGACGTCGCAGGCGCGATAGATTCATTCAGCTTTGCGATCCAGCTGGATCCGTACAACGCCGAGGCCTTCTACGACCGGGCGCTTGCCGAGGCATCCCAGGGAAATTACGCCACTGCCGCCACCGACTGCCGGCGCGCCATCGAACTCGATCCGAAGCGTGCAGGCTCTTGCAGCGAACACGCTCCGGGCGAAACAGCTCCGCCGGTTGCCACAGGGAAGGACCCGGCAGCCGCAAAAATCCTGCTCGAGCGCGCCGAGGCGCGGCTCGCAAAATATGGCGTCGACGGCGCACTTCTCGATCTCGACAAGGCGATCAGCCTGGATCCCGAGAGCGCCGAAGCCTATTTCAGCCGGGCCGGCGCCAGGACGCTGAAGGGCGATACGGTCGGTGCAGCGGCGGATTGCCGCCGTGCCGCCGAACTCGATCCAAAATGGGCGGGAGGCTGTAGTGAACAGGTTGCGGGTAACCACGGCAAACCGCCATCATTGCCGGACACGCAACAGCCGGCGCCGCCAGCCATCGTTCCCGATCTGACGGCCACGCAGGACACGCTGGCCGCGCGAACCTTGGAGGCGACCGACCCGCAGGCCCTGGAAGCGATCCTCGGCGGCGATGCCTTCCTGGACATGGGCAAGTACGATCAGGCGATCGGCGCCTACAACCACGCGATCGCGCTCGATCCGAACAACCGGTTCGCCTATTTCGGCCGCGGCAAGGCCTGGGCCGCCAAACGTGCCTACCAGCAGGCGATCGCCGACTACGGCAAGGTCATCGAACGCGCCCCCAATTTTGCCCCGGCGCATTTTCGCCGGGGCCTCGCCAAGATCACCCTTGGCGACATCGATGGCGCTCTCGCCGACTGCGACCGAGCCGCCGCACTCGATCCAAAGGCGCGCGACGCATTTTACTGCAAAGGTATGGCTCAGCATGCCAAGGGCGACGCAGCAAGCGCAATCGCTGCCTATTCGGTGGCGATCGGGATCGATCCGAAGGATGATGCCAGCTATTACGGGCGCGGCATGGCGTGGGCCGACGGCAAGGACTATTCGAAGGCGATTGACGACTTCGATCGAGCCATAAAGCTCAGCCCCAGCAATCCAGACTATATGGTTGCACGCAAAGCGACGGTAGCTGCCCTGGCAGAAGGTGGTGCCGCGCAGGACGCCGTCGGCTCGGACCCGAAGAACCTCAAGGCTTTCGTCGACCGCGGCAACGCCTTCTACGACAAGGGCAATTTCGATCGCGCCATCGCCGAATACAGCAAGGCGATTGCGCTCGATCCAAGAAAAGCCTCGGCCTATGTCGGCCGCGGTTTGTCGCTTGTCGAGAAGGGTATGTACGACGCAGCCATCGCCGACTTCGGCGAGGTGATCAGACTCTATCCCGGCTATTCAGACGCCTACATCGGCCGCGCCGTCGCGTGGACAAACAAGAACGAACTGGATCGTGCCATCGCCGACTACAGCCGCGTGATCGAACTCAACCCGCAATATGCGCCGGCTTATTTTGCGCGTGGCACTGTCTGGTTCACCAAGGGCGACTACGATCCGGCGGTCGCCGACATGGACCAGGCGCTGAAGCTCAATCCAAAGATGGCCCTCGCCCGCAAGGGTCGCAAGTTGGCCATGATTGCAAGAGACGAAGCCAATGCATCGAAGATGTCAGGCCAAGCCGCTGGCCGGGCCAGCGAGCAAGCGACCCAGCCGAGTTGGACTTCGCTGGCTGCGCAAACCTTCAACAAGGGTCGAGCGCTGTATGGAAAGAACGACTATGACGGCGCCATAGCCCAGTTTGGCAAGGCGATTTCATTCTTTCCCGCATTCCACGACGCCTATCTCGCCCGTGCCACGGCCTGGGAGGCCAAGGGCGATTACGCTCATGCGGTCGCCGATTACAGCCAGGCGATCGCGCTCAATCCGGATCTTGCCGAGACCTACTACGACCGCGGCCAGAACCGCGGCTTCCAGGGGGACGACAATGGGGCTCTCGCGGACTACGAGAGGGCCATCAGTCTCAATCCCACCGATGCGAGGGTCTACGCCAATCGGGGTCTCATATGGATGGGCAGACATGAGGACGTCGCGGCGTTGCGCGATTTCGAAAAGGCACTCAGCCTCGATCGCAAGAATCCCTTTGCCTATTTGGGCCGAGGCATGATCAGGACCAGCAGGGCGGACTATGACGGCGCCATCGCCGATTTGAGCCAGGCGATAAAGCTCGAACCGGATTTCGCCACCGCCTACAACGCGCGAAGCAAGGCATGGGAAGCCACGGGCAACCACAAGCGCGCCGAGGCTGACCGCAAGAAAGCGCTGAGCCTTGGGGCGAAATAGAGACAGGATTCGGGAGCGCTGCCAGATGACGTGTTGGAGAGCCTTGGGCGATGGGAAGCCTTCACGCCAGGCGAGCCCCTTTGGCTGGCCGGCCATTCCCCCAAGGCTCGAAAGGCAGACCGGCGCGCCCTACCCCAACGTTGAATTGCTGAAATACCTCGCAAAATCAGGACGCTGCGTCAGAACCTTGCCATCAGCGTCGCGCAGAATGCCGGCGGTGAAGAGATAGTCGCCGATCGCGTCCATCTTGGCCGGATCCATCGTGCCGATGGCGCCGTTTGCCGCGCGCAGATAGTGGCCGTCGATCAGCGCCTTCAGCGAGGCCTCGATCAACGCCGGATTGGTCAAGGCATCCTTGTTGGCGGCGATCAGCAGCGCGGCGGCTTCCCCGGGATGATCGACGCAGAACTGATAGCCGCGCCGTGTTGCCTGGATAAAGGCTGAAGCCAATGCCGGGTTTGCCTGCAGATAGGCTTCGCTCGACGAGATCAGCGTCGTGTGCTCGTCGGGCACGCCGTAATCGGCATAAATAAAGCTGCGCTGCTTGACGCCTTTGAGTTCGGCTTCGACGCCCTCCCAGGTCGAGACCTCGAGCGTAAAGTCGACCGAACCATTGGCCAGCGCTTCATAGGCGGAGGTGCCGAGCGTCACCGTCTCGAATTTGCCCTTGCCGCCATCATGGCGGATGATGGTCGAGATCAGCGCGTTTTCCCAGGCGCTGCCGAAACCGCCATAGGTCAGGCCGTCAAGGTCCTTCGGGCTTTTGATCTCGCTGCGCGCCGCATTGAAAACCACGCGGCCGGTTTCGGACTGCACCACGGCATAGGCGGCCTTCAGATCGGCCCCGGCGGTCTTTTGGGTGAACAGGCTGATGGTGCCGTTGATGCCGAAATCGGCGACGCGGTTGGCGACCAGCGTGCCGGCGCCGGTGTCGCTGTAGGGCAGGATGTCGACCTCGAGGCCGGCCTCGCGGTAAAAACCCTTGTCGCGGGCGACGAACAGCCCGATGTGGTTGGTGTTGACCGTCCAGTCCAGCGCGACGGTGACTTTTTGTGTTGCCGCGAAGGAGCGGTTCGATCCGGCGATCAGTGGAAATCCGCTGGCGAGGGTGAGCAGCAAGGCCTGCCGGCGCGTCAAGTCAGTCATGGTCATGTCCTTTGGATGGTTGCGGGTTGAGCAAAATGTCGAGGATCTCGGCCTCAAGTGCGCTGGCCTGTTGCCCGGCGGCGCCGGTCGGATCGCGCGGGCGCGGCAACGGCACTCTGATTTCACGCAACACACGGGCCGGACGCGCCGACAGCACGTAGATACGGTCGGACAGGAACACGGCCTCGCGCACATCGTGGGTGATCAGCAGCGCCGTCCAGCGATGGTGCCGCCACATCTGCTCGAGCCAGCGCTGCATGGCCGCGCGGGTCAGCGCGTCGAGCGCGCCGAACGGCTCGTCGAGCAAAAGCATGTCGCGCTCCTGCACCACCGTGCGCAAAAGCGCCGCGCGCTGGCGCATGCCGCCCGAAAGCTGTGCCGGAAAATGCCGCTCGAAACCAGCAAGCCCGAACTCGGCAAACAGCGGGGCGACGCGCGCCCGCGCCGCCTTTCGCCTGATGCCTTGCACTTCGAGCCCAAGCGTCGCGTTGTCGAGGATGCGCCGCCACGGCATCAGCGCGTCGCGCTGCGGCATGAAGGCAAAATGCCTGCCATGATCGTCGAGCGACGCGCCGTCGAACAACATCTCGCCCTCGCCATGCTCGGCACCCGTCAGGAGCTGGAACAGCGTCGACTTGCCGGCGCCTGAAGGCCCAAGGATCGAGACGAATTCGCCGGCACCGACGCTGAGCGAAATGTCGGCGAGCACGTCGAGCCCGCCAAACGCTTTGCGTACACACCGCAATTCGAGCCGGCTCATCCCTGCGCCCCCTTCCCTGCCGGCTGCCGGCCGGCCCGTTCCCAGGGCATGGCGAGGCGCTGCAGCAACGCCGTCAGCCCGAACAGGATCAGCGTCAGCGCGGCACTGACGCCGACAGCGGCGAGCACCAGATCGGGGCGGAAATTGTTCTTGGCGTTGAGCATGTAGATGCCCAGCCCCTTCGCCGCGCCGGCATATTCGGCGAAGATGGCGCCGACCACGGCATAGGTGATGGAGATCCGCAGGCCGGCGAAGAAATAGGGCAGCGCCGAAGGCAGCCGCGCCAGCACGAAGACACGCCAGCGCCCTGCCCCCATGGCGCGCAGCATCTGGCCGATCTCGATCTCGGTCGCCTCATAGCCCTGCACCAGGGCCACCAGCATCGGGAAGAAGGTGACCAGCGCCACCAGCATGATCTTCGGCCCCAGCCCGAAGCCGAACCACAGCACCACCAGCGGCGCGATCGCCACCAGCGGCAAGGTCTGGCTGACGATGAAGACGGGAAACAGCGCACGCCGCAGCGGCTGGAAGAAGTCGACCAGCATCGACAGCGCGAAGGCGGCGCCGAGCGAGCAGGCAAAGCCGATCAGCGTGGCGCGGATGGTGGGAATGGCGTTGTCGATCAGCGCCTCGCGATTGAGCATCGCCTGCTCGAAGACACGTGAGGGCGCCGGCAAAATCGTCGGCTTGATACCGGAATAGGTGGCGTAGAGCTCCCACCCCACAAGCAGCAACCCGACCGAGATGACGGCTGGTACGGCCTTGGCAAGGGAACCCGCGAGCGGGCGCGACACGACTGATGATGAGACCACGGGCATAACCTTTGACGGCGCGCGGAAGCGCACCTGGTTTTAGACAGCCGACGGGCTGTTGGCCGAAACCGTGACGTCGAGGGTTACGTGGCCGGCGCCCGGCCCGAAGCGGCAGAAAGCCTCGTTCAGCGCAGAAAAGACCGCACCGGTATCGCCGCGCAACTTGGTGCAGAAGTTCTTGGAGCGATCGTAGACGCCGGACTGCTTCAGGAAATCGATGCAGCCATAGATCTCGTCCATATGGTCGCCGGTGCCCATCACATAGAGCGAGAATTGCGCCGCCGCCGGCTGGCCGGTGGCGGCAGCATTGCGCACCGCGCTGATGGCGGCTTCCTTGCGCGGGCCGAGCGGCCCGACAGGTCCGCCAAACGCATCGGAGCGGCAGATCGGATCGTCCGGCTCGCCCGGGCAGCCGCGCGAAATGGCGGCCGACAGCACGCAATGCTTGCCGCTCCGCGCCGCCGCCACGAACAGGTCGCGCAGCGCCGGGAACAACACTTCGGGCGGCCCCACCAGCAAGGTCGAGATGTCGTCGGTCTCTATCCTGAGCCTGTCCCGGTAGGGATCGAGCGCGCCGAGCGCGCCCAGGATGACGCCGACGAAATCGTCAGCCATGGGGTATAAGGAAATCTGTGCGCCTGAAAACATAGCCCGCCTCGCTCCGCTGGTATTACCCAGATCAGCTTCTAGGGTCTGTGGGCTTGCCGCCCCCGTCTCAGCCCCGACCGTACGGAGCACCCCTGTGGATGGGCGCGTTAAAGCACCATTCGAACCGAAGGGGAAGCCGTTTTTTTCAACGCACTGCGCCAACTCTCACGCGTGCCCGTCTTCCACCTTGCCGAAAAGCCGGATTTCAGGGGGCGACTTTCTGACTGGAGCGCGCGCGAACGTGGCGTGCAGTTTCACGAGCCGTTTGAGCAGGCGGCTATAGGTGAGATACCGGACCCTGCCGTCGGCAAGATCGAACTCCACGCTCCCCCATCGTCTGACTGGCACATGTCCGGTCGGCGGACCGAGCCGCCTGATCTGGAACCCCAGCCTGACCTTGTGCCCGGCGACATCCAGATAGATGCCTGGAACAGTGCCCAGCACATGCCACATCAGGGCAACATGCTCGATCGACATCTCAGGCGATATCATCGTGTGGGCCGCCTTCAGCCGCGCCCAGACGAAATCACCGGCCGGCTGCCGCATTCCCGAAAGGCTGCCTTTACAGTAGGCGGGAGCCACCTCACTCACCAGCGCGCGCATCGCCCTCGCCACGCTGTCGGTCAGGGTCTGCAGCGACACCCAGTCTGCTTCGGAAAACGACACCTGCCCGAGAATGTCGCCATCATCGAAATCGGCGGACATCTTGTGCAGCGTCACACCGCCATGAACGGCGTGCTGGCCGTCCACAGCCAGGCGGTGGAGAGGATGCGGACCCCGGTAGTTGGGCAACAGTGCCGGGTGAAGATTGAGGCCGCCCTTGGCAAAGGTGCCGAGCAAATCCTGTGGTATCAGTGCTGGAAACGCGAAGCAGATCAACACATCGGCCTTGGTCTCCGACAACTGGCTGGCGAGTGTGCCCCAATCATAGGGCCGGCCAAATTCGATCAGCCTTGCCGGCGTGTTGCCGATATAGCGTTTGAGCAGCAATCTTCGTCTCAGCCCTCGGCGAAAATTGCTGACGCTGAAATGTTTTTGGCGTTGGCGGATTCCCGGCACCACAATCGCGTCAATCAGATGGCCTGCTTCAAGCCATCCTGACAACAGCGGCCCGGTGTAAGGGGTTATGTCGAGCACGAACACCGCGGAAAGCCGGCCCGACCTGGTCTGCGGGCTCAAAAGCACCGGCCGTTCAAGGCGCAAACCATGCCGACCCCCGTCGAGGGACATTCGAACGGCAAGCCAGCCTCATCAGGCAGGCCTGGCCGGGTTTGCAAAATAAGTCCGTCGGTCAGGGAGCCTTGACAATCGAAGACGGCACCGTGGCGGTGACGTCGGAAAGCCGCCCGCCTCTCACCAGAAGTGGCTTCTCATAGATTTTCTTCATGCGTATCTCCTGAAGCAAATCAGCATACGCAGTTGGCCAGCAACGCCACCAACTGTCAATCGCCAAGCGGCGACTGACAGTTGGCATTCACGCGGTCACAGGAGTTATGCCGCCTTGCTTCTGGAAAGCGATCCGCAAACCTTACGAGACGGCCTTCTCGCGCACCGGCAGCTTCCAGCCCGGCCTGACGAAATGGCAGGTATAGCCGTTGGGATATTTCTCCAGATAATCCTGGTGCTCTGGTTCGGCCTCCCAGAAGGCACCCGCCGGCGCGACTTCCGTGACGACCTTGCCGGGCCACAGGCCGGAAGCATCGACATCGGCGATGGTGTCTTCGGCGACGCGCTTTTGCTCGTCGCTCGTATAGTAGATCGCCGACCGGTAGCTCATCCCAACGTCGTTGCCCTGACGGTTGCGCGTCGTCGGATCGTGGATTTGGAAAAAGCGCTCCAGCAGCGTGCGATAGCTGATCACGGCCGGATCGAAATTGATCTCGATGGCTTCGGCATGGGTGCCGTGGTTGCGATAGGTGGCGTTGGGTACATCGCCGCCGCTATAGCCGACACGGGTGGAGATGACACCGGGGTAGCGCCGTATCAGATCCTGCATGCCCCAGAAACAACCACCGGCAAGCACTGCGCGTTCGATTGAAGTCGCCATGTCACGTCTCCTCAAAAGGCAATTCCATTTGTGTAGCGGTTTCCCGTCCGGAATTGCGCAGACAAAATTGGATTTCCCAATAAATGGGCATTGTCGCCTGCTTCGTCCAGTCGCATGGAGACGAACGCCATGCGCGAACGATGTTTCGACGCGGCTAAGGGATCGAACCGCTTCAGCTGCGCGGATGCCGGGTCCGGCTGTCGGCGTCAAGCGGCAGATACCGCGTGCCGGGCGGAATGGCGGCAAAGCTGATTGGCACGGGCGGCGCCGTGCGCGACCAGTTGAAAAGAATGGTCTTGACCGGGAGGTTGCCCAGCCATGCCCGCAGTTGCGGCGGCACGCCACGACCCGGCCAAACCATCAGCATGCCGTGGTCGCGCAACCGCTGCCTGGTGATCCAGGGCGCGAACCGCATGTCAAGGTCGGTGAAGATCGACGGCTTGTCATAGGCATTGAGGCCCGCGAGCATGGCCAATTGGGTATCGCCGCCGACAATGTCGAGCCGGCCAGGCGCGGCCGCATGCCAGACCGCCTCGGCCTCGTCCGAGATCGGCTGCGCCGGCCAGCAGACGGCGTCCAGGCGTCCCCGCACATTGCAGCCCGTCCAGCGGAGGGTCGCATAGGCGCCCGACATGGTAACGATGCAAAGGAAGGCACAGATCGCCAGCCTTCGCATCTCGATGGCGCCGAGCCGGTGGCCGAGAAAGGCAAGCACCGTGACACTAACAAGATTGTACATCGGCGCCCCCCAGGACTCGCCGGTGCCGGTGAACAACGAGGCCACCATGATCAGGGTCGCCGGCCCAAGCCCCATCCACACGAGATAGACCAGAATGCCGCGTTCGACGGGAGCTTCGGGAGCGGGCGAGCGCCGCAGCAGCCTCGATATCGCCAGCACCAGGAGAAAGCCGGAGAGCCCGGCCAGCTGGACGCCGATATAGTAGAGGCGCGCCCGGTGTTCGGTTACCCACGCGTCACGGTCGGCAAAATAGGTCAATGGCAAGAAGTCGATGCGGTAGAGCGCGATGGCCAACGGCGCAGCCACCGCTAGAAAAACGGCAAAGCCGAGCCACGGCCAAGGCGTCGCCAGCCGGCTGCGCGCGCGCGCGTTGCACAGCAGCCAGAGCGCGCCGAAGGCGAGCAGCAGGCCGGTGGAGAACTTGGCATAGAGCCCGACGCCCGACACCAGTCCGAGCGCCAGCCACCAGCCAGGCCCGCCACCACGGCCGGCGCGCCAAAGCAGCCAGCATATGGCCGCCCAGAACGGCATCTGCGCATAGTCGTGATTGAATTGCGGGGTCGGCCAGCCGAAGAAATAGACCGACGGCATCAAAAGCACGGCAGCCAGCGCGCGGCGTTGCCCGAGCATGTCTCTGGCCAGCAGATAGACCAGGACGAAGGTCGACGAAATCGTCAGCTGAGCGAGCAAATATTGCGGCCAGTGGAATGATCCGGTCAGAAGATGACTGGTTTCGAGCAGCCAGCCGGGAAGCTGCGGGTGCTTGTAGGTCAACAGCACCCATTCGCGGCCCCACATGAAACCTTCCACCACATCGCCGGGCGGCGCGGGGTCGATCAATGCCGGCACCACCGTCCAGCACACGATCTGCACCAGGCACAGAAGCGCGAGCAAATACCAGGGATGGCGAAGCAGGCCGGGCCAGACCGATGACGAGTCGAGACCGGTGGCAGTCAGCCCCGCCGGCGCCCAACCATCCATGGAGTCGTCTATTCCCACCATGCGGCGCTTAAACCACATCGTCCGGTTTGCCGAACAGCCCCAACCTCAAAGCTTACGAAAAAGTATACTTGCAGGCCATTGCAAGACCAAGATTGAGCGGGAGTTTCGGCGCTCCGTTGCCCCTCCCCGGCAGAACAGCCGGCCCATCTGATCCTATCTGAACATCCCGGATATTCGATGCGTCACCAGCATGCCGTCATCCACCACCGCGCGCTCGACTTCTGGTTGGCGCGTGCCGCCGTCCTCGTCATCATCTGTTTGCAGCTCCTGGTGATCAACGATCTCTCGTTTGGGCCCCGCTGGCTGGCGCCGGCGCTGGAGGCCGCCCTGCTCGTGCCTCTGTCGGTCGCCACCGCCTGGACACAGGTCGCCACCCAGAAGGCGGTCGAGGAAGAGCACTGGTATCTGGTCGGCCGGTTTCGCGTCATGATCCGCAGGACGGCGCTGGTGATGACCGGCGTCGTCAGCATCATGAATTGCGGTTCGCTGGTGTTCCTGGTGCGCGCCTTGCTGGCGGGCCATGCCGGCTCCAGCGGCCAGACGCTGCTGATCGACGCGCTCAACATCTGGGTCACCAATGTCATCGTCTTTGCCTTGTGGTTCTGGAGCACCGACCGCGGCGGGCCGCCGACCTGCGGCCTCGTCAAACGCGCCCAATCCGATTTCCTGTTCCCGCAAATGACCTTGAACGATCGTGAGATCCGCGACTGGCTGCCAGGCTTCGTCGACTACTTCTTCCTCGCTTTCACCAATGCGACGGCGTTTTCGCCGACCGACACCTTGCCGCTTTCCCAGCGCGCCAAGCTTTTGATGATGGCTGAGGCGATGATCTCGCTGCTGACGATCGCACTGGTCGCGGCCCGCGCCGTCAACATCCTCGCCTAAGGTGTGTTGAGATTCAGGTCAGGCCGAGCCGAAAACGATGGCTTTCGAGAACCGGAGCGGAGCGTACTTGAAGTACGTGAGCACCGGAAGCGCAGAAAGCCGTCGTTTGCAGGCCGGCATCACCTGAACATCAACACACCTTAATGCATGTCGCCCAAAGGTGGCCCCGACTTTGGGAGAACGACATGCATGAAAACAAAAACCCAAAGCGCGTCGTCCGAATCCGTTCAAAACGCGATGCGCTTCAGGCCCAGAAACGCAAAATAGCCCGCCCGGCGAACCGGAGCGGGCTGTTGGATGGTCTGTGACGGTCTCAAAGCTGGAGCGGGCGGACGATCCCCTCAATCCGCGCCGAGGTCGCGTTCGAACACCACCTGGTCGCGCAGCGGAATGCCGTTCACAGCCAAGCCTTCAGGATAACCGGTCGATGGTCCGAACGCATCCTGCACGATGCGATACATCCGAAAGCCCTGTCTCTGGTAAAATCGCAAATTGCCGATATCGGCCGCCGCGGTCGAAACGATCAGGCGCCGGCCGTTGCGCTCGCGGCAGCGGGTGATTGCCGCCGCGACGAGGGCACGCCCCAACCCCTCGCTCTGCCTTGCCGGGCGGACTGCCAGGCTCTTGAGTTCGAAGACACCGCCCTCGCCTGTCTCGATGAGCTGCACATGGCCGACGATCCTGTTGCCATCCCGCGCAACCAGCACCTCGCCCCTGTCGATATAGCTGGAAACCTGCGTGGGAGAATCGTCGGCAAGGGTAAACAGCGGCAGCAATATTTCGCGGTCCCCGTCATATCGTTCAATCTGCATCCGTAAGCCCAGGCTGGATCAATGCCGCCGCGAGTTCGGCAGCCTTGCTCCGGGATATAGCAGCGGCCGGTCAGGAGCCACAAACGCAAAAAAAGCCCGCCCCGGCGTCAGCCGAGGCGGGCTTTGGGTCGATCGAGCTATCCGGTACGGATTTCGACGCCGGGCAAAGCCTGGAGCTATTGCTCCGGGGGCTGGCCTGAACTTCCGCACGATCACCTCGAACAAAATATCCGAAATCCACATGGCAGACACGCCGATCAGGAAGGCGGCGGCGAGCGTCCGAAGGGCAAGTGCCTTCACCTCGATCGAAAGTCGGTTGCTCCTCGCCTGGATGCCCTCGCAGTCAGGAATGCATGTGAAGGGCCGTCGATCGCGCCCCGCCGCGTGCGGTCTGTCATCCAAACCAGTCAAACGTAACGCTAACCACCAAGACCGCGATCAGGATTGAGAGCGGCACCGCCATGAACAGCCCAGCTTCTAAAAATCGGGTTTCCTTGTCACTGAACATTAGGCCTGCCTCATTAAGCTTCGCTCAGACAGAAGCTGCGAAGCCCGTTTCAGTTCCGAATGCCGGCGACGCGCGATCCACGAGCGATTGGCTTAACGTGGTTGCCTGGCGACCGAAATCAGTTCGGTTTCCCCAATGATGCCGGCCATCTATTTTGCAATGATACGGGAGGCCAGCGCATCATTCGATTGGCGCTCCATTCCGCCCCAACAAAGGCGTGGGGGGCTTCCGAAGCAAATTAGCCCGCCCCAATGCTGGTGTTCCCGGAGACGCGACAAGGCAGACTGCGGGCGAAAGTGCCCCAATACGAAAAGCCCGCTGGCCGGAGCCAGCGCGCCTTGCCCTCTTCCTTCGTTCGCATGTTTCGCTGATATGAGCAGGGGTGCATACATCTTCGCCAGTCGGCGCTGCCATTCTCAAGGCCCTGCCGGTCAGGCCCAGTGGCCTTCCGCTGCCAGTCCCCTCTAGCAACCAAGCCGCTGGGCCGCAGGTGACGTGATTTGCGCCACATATGCGGCATGAAGGCGCTGAACAGAAGGTGTTGCTCGATGCTCCGGACAGACAATGGCGCGGCGCTGAGGCTTTCAGATTTTGCCGATCCTAACGATGCAGTGATTGCCGCAATCGAACTTTATGGGCCGGAAGCGCAGACCGCGGCGGCCTACTGTGCCATGGAAGCACACTTCGCCGGGCGACTGGCCGATTTCCGCCTCTGGTGCGAAGTCTTTCGTGTCTTCAAAACCAGATTCCATTGAGAGGCACATATATCGGGACCAAAGGCCGCCACGGCCATCAGCGCGTTCGCGCCGCGTAGCATGCCGGGAAGATAACGAAGCAACCATCAGCAATACGGAAGCCCGCTTCTGCGGCCTTTCAGTCTTCCGTCGCCGGCCTGAATTTCCGCACGATCACCTCGAACAGAATATCCGAAATCCACATCGCGCAGACGCCGATGAGAAACGCCGCCGCCAGCGTCGTCGTGTCGTCACTAGCCAGCGGCAGGCCCGTGGCGCGGGCATACTGGACCACGGGCAGCGTCAGATAGGCGGCGGCAAGCGCGCCGCAGATCGGTGACGCCACCATTTCGCGCAGCTTGTAGCGGTGCCGCGACAAAGCGCGCAGGACACCGCCGGCCAGACCGGCGACGACAACGGGTCCCTTGATGCCGAGCAGGTCGAAGACATCGTGCATCATTTCATTGCCCTCACCATGAGGAAGCCGAAGGCCGAGCCGGTGCCGAAAATGACCAGCCCGCCAAGCGGCATGGCCGTGTCCAGAGGTAATGCGACGACGGTCATGGCTTCCACCCGCACAGTTTCTCGCCCTTGCGGTTGTGCGCCAGCAGCGCCTTGACCTCGGCGTCCGACAGCGCATCGACCGCGGCCGCCGACAGACCCAGCGGGCTGGATACCGCGCAGAACCCGCCCTTGACGGTCGTGCAGCCGACCATCGCGGCCATGACGGACACAAACATCAATCCCTTGCCCATGATTTGAGCTCCTTTCGCGCCGTGGCGGCCGGCAGCGCGCCGATATCGTTCTGGACCTGGTCGGCGATGTCGTGCGCCGCGGCCTCGGCGGCGGCCTGCCGGGCACGTTCGCTGCGTTCGCCGGCAAGCCGCTGGCGAACACCCCAGCCGAATGCCGCCAGGGCGGCCGCGCCGATGCCGAGAAGGGTCGGATTGCCAAGCAGGAAGGACAGCAGCGCGCTCATCGGTTTGGCTCATCCTTGACCAGATAGCCGATGGCGAAGACGGCGATCGGCAGAAGCGTCGCCCATGTCTCGGCGTCGTACCAGGACGGCCAGAGATTGCGCACGAAGACGCCGGAGACCGAAACGGCCGCGGCGGCGATGGTCGCGGCCGTCAGCTTGTTGGTCGGGCGGATGGTCGGCTGGGTGATGTTGGCCATGATCAGAAGATCCCTTGCAGAACGACGGCAATGTGGTGCCAGGCGGCGTAGACGAGGAGCAGGCAGGCGGCGATGACACCCCCTGCCCTGGCGGCAACCGGAATTGCGGAGCCGCTCGGTGCCGGCGACGCCGGCTCGGCCGCCGACGCGTTGCCGCCGGGCGTCTCAACCTCGGGCGGTCGCGGAGCCGGTTCGGGCATCGCAGGCTTTACAGGCGCTGAAACTGTCGCCGGGTCCGACATCAGCAAGGCCTCAGCCCGCACCGACCTGACCCGGTCGGACCAGCCGCGCCCGAATGTTGCCCATGTCGGCAACCGCTTGAGAAACGCCAGCCGTGCATCGCAAAGCTGGTCGATGACGACGCCGGCCGGTTTTGCCCTGGCCGCCGCGAGCGTCGCCGGACCGATGCGGCCGTCCTGGGAGACTCCGACGCTTGCCTGCAGGTATTTTGCCGCCCTGCCCGGTCCGCTGTTCACCGCGAAATCGAACACGGCAAAGTCGACGCCATCCGGCAGTTCGGCCCCGAGCACAGCGTCCCAATAGAAGCGCCGGTAGACGGTCGCGACCTGGTCATCCCCAATCTTGCGCAGATCGGCTTTGCTGGCATCGGCCTTCACATAGCGGCGAAAGTTCGCCAGCGTCACACCCTTCATCGTGGCGCCGCCCGGATCGGCCGGATTGTCCGACCAGCCGCCCTCGGATTTCAAGACGAGCGAAAGCGCCCGCGCAAAGTTGCGGTCCATGGGAGTTCCTTCTGTTGTCAAGGAATGGGGAATTTCGCAGTCGAATTGATGCGCGACGGCAAAGCCGTCGGCGCGCCGAGGTTCAGACCGCCTATGCCGCTGAAGCAGCTGCTTCGTGGGGCCCGCACTTTGCCAGTGGCAGGACGAGTTGGCTTCGAATAGCGGCGTGATCTATTTACTCGGCCTGGTTGCCGGTACTGTCATTCTGCTCTAAACGCTGGTCAGCACCCCGGAAGGACTGACCATGCTCCGAGAAATCGCACGCAACGCTTTGCCTCTTCGGCTGCGCGTTGCTATGCGCAACGTCTTCCCAGTCGATCCGAATCGGTTGGCCTTGGCTGAAGTGGCCGCGCGGATTGCTTCGGCGGACCAAACTCAAGCTCCGCCTCCGCCCAGAGAGGAACCCCCGAAGATGGCTGACTCCGCCGCCGATCTATTCCGCCTCGCCTATGGACGCGATCCCGACTCCAGCGCCGGGGAGAAGCTTGATTTCGTGAAGCCAGCGGCAACCGCATCTGGCCTCCGTTCGCTAATCTCCGTCTTCGATCGGCAGACCTATCCCAGCCCTGTTTCAGTGCGCTTCGACAAGAGCGAACTCGCCTGCGCCGAACTCGAAGGTGTCAAGCTTTGGCTCGACCGATCAGACTATGCCGTCTCGGCCAGCGTCATCAACCACGGGGCTTATGAGCAGCACATGGTAGCGTTCCTGAAGGAGCATGTTCGCAGAGGCATGACAGTTGTCGACATCGGCGCCAATGTCGGCATCTTTTCCATGCTTGCCGCTTCACAGGGCGCCAAGGTTTTCGCCTTCGAACCCAACACCGAAAACTGCCGCCTTATCCTGATGAGCGCGGCCGAAAACGGGTTCGATGTGAAGCTTTTCCCGCTCGCTTTGTCGGATGAACCGGGCGCACTGTTCTTCACGCCGCACATCGGCAGCAATGGTGGCCTGCTGCCGAGCCGGGTCGAGACGCTTTCCAATCCGAACTGCATCGTGGTGCCGGCTATGCCGCTCGACGATCTCGTCTTCGAGAAGGTCGACTTCATCAAGGCCGATGTTGAAGGTGCCGAATATCTGGCCCTCAAGGGTGGCGAAAAGACCATTCGCGAGTACAAGCCGATCATCACGATTGAGCTTTCAATGGAGATGATCAAGCGCGTTTCCGGCATAGACGGCATCGACTTCATCCGCTGGATACAGGCGTTCGGCTATCGTGGTCTCCTCATTGGCCGCAATGGGCAGAAAACCGAGATCGACGATCTCGATATGTTCGCGCGCGAGTGGGGCGAACCGACCCGCATCGAAGATATCGCCTTTTTGCCTATCTGACCCGCCGTGCCCGGATCGTCCCAAATGCGCTTGCGCCCGCCACAGTGAAGGTGGCGAGCGCCACTAGGTAGTAGGTCGTTGCCGCGTTGATGCTGATGCGCTGGGTAGGCACCGGCAAATGAACTGCCTTCGCGCCGTTATAAACGAAACCGCCGCTCGGGAACGGGGGCTCGACGTAGCGACCGGCCGTTACATCGACATTGTTGGTGCTGCCGGAGATCGAGCCGGCGAGTTGCGTGACGTTCGTCGTGTTGGCCGGAAAGATGGCCACGGTACCGTCGACGTCCCAGTCGCCCGGCTGAAGCGTGAGGCTGGTGATGGTCTTACCGGCCGCAGTCGTGAGTGCCACGGCTGAGCCGGACGTTACGATGCTCTCGACATACTCCCCGATGTTGCCGACGATTGCGTTGTCGTTCGTGGCGGTGCCGACATCCTGACCGTTGTCGTTCGCGCTGCTCGGAAGGTTGAGCTTGAGCTTCTTATTGACGCCCGGCGAGTGTCCGGTGATGGCGCCAGCCGTGTTGGTGCGCAGGTCGACGCCGAGGATTTGATAGAAGTCCTGGCCGCCGGCCGACAGGTCGATGCCGTAACCGGTATTGCCAGAAGCGAATCCGCCAGTCTTGCCGATCTTGCCGCCTTCGATGCTGAACGTCGTAACGTTCGCGCCTACCTTGACGCCAGCACCGCCATTCTGGCCCACTTCCGGGTTGGTGATGCGCCAGTTGGTCACGCCGCTATCCATGATGTAGATGCCGTGGGCAGCACTCAGGAGCGCGTGAGGGCTGTCGATCTGCAGACCGTCTATGGTGCCACTAGCCGCCGTCTCGGCGCGGAAACCTTCCGTGATCGCCGACGAGAACCAGCAATCGGTGAAGCGGCTGCGCTGGATCTTGCCTCCGTTGGCGTGCAGGTAGGCGCCCCGGCCGCAGTTGTCGAATAGCGAGTTCTGCACCCATAGGCTGTCGACTTCCTGGCCGGCTCCGACCTCACAGTAGATGCCCTGACCGGCGTGGATCATCTGACAGTCGACCACACGCAAGTCGCCGACATTGGTGATGTAGATGCCGGCGAAAATCTGCGCGCTGGCATCCATCATGATGTCTTCGATCATCATGTCGAGGCCAGCATCGAAGCGTATGCCGACGCCGGTATTGGCGAGAAAATTCAACATGCGCCCATGTCGGATACGAACCGAAACGGTGTTGCCGACATAGATGCCGTTGATGAAGCCTTCGACGTGGAAGCCTTCTAGTTGGGCGCGGCCACCGCCAGGCAGATAGCGCACGGCGTAGCTGTTACCGGAACGGGTGACAGAAGAACCGAAATAGACATCGCGAATGGTCGACCACGCTGCCGCGACGTCGATGATGTTCGAGGTGGCGTTGTTGACGATCAGGCGCGAGCCGTCGCCCTGACCTTCCAACATCGCGCCAGCCGCCATGTTGATGGTGGTGCCATCAACCGGCAGGTCGCCCTTTGCCGGCAGCATCACAAGGCCGCCGTTAGCGCTGACACCGCTGATAGCACGCTGAATGCCCAGACGATTGTTGGCGGCGGTGTTGCCCGGATCGACGCTGAAGTCCGTGACGCGGATGCGCTCCTTCAGGATATCAAACATCTTCACGTCTAAGGAGCCGGTGACGCCGCGGTTGAAGAACGCGCCATTCTGGATCGCCTGTTTGGTCTGTAGGGGCGACATGATTTTGTTGGAGATGGCGCCAGCTTCCGCCTCCGCCTGGCTGGCGTATGTGATCGTAGCCGCCGACGCGGCCGCGACCGAAGCCGAGCCGGCGGCGGCGGTCGCTGAATTCCCCGCATTGGTTGCCGATGTCGCCGCGCTCGATGCCGAGCCGGCCGCGGCCGTGGCCGCATTGCCGGCGTTGGTCGCGCTGGTGGCGGCTGCGGAGGCCGAGCCCGACGCGGCGGTGGCCGAGTTGCCGGCATTCGTTGCGGAGGTCGCGGCATTGGTCGCGCTGGTCGATGCGGCAGTGGCCGATCCGGCGGCGGCGGAAGCGCTGCCGGCCGCAGCCGTCGCCGCCACCTGCGCATCGCCCAACGCGTTGTCGGACAGATAAAACCCCAATGCGATGGCATCGATGCCGATCACCGGCTCATCGGTCTGGAATGAAAAGACCTTGGCGGCATTGGTCGATCCGGCCTGAGTGTGGACCGTGGTGCCCTTCTGCATCGTGCGCGAGGTCCGCGCGTCAGCGGCGCGGAACCACTGGCCCTCGCTTGCCGTGTAGATGCCGTTCTGGGTGGCGTTCGTCTGGTTCTTGACCAGCACGCGGTCACCGGCTTCCGTCAGCACGCCGTCAATCGTCTGGAGGCCAGATAAAGAAATATTGGCCGTGGTCGCCAAGCGCACGGGTTCGCGCTCACCGGTCAACAGGCGAACGGCGGCAGTTGCAGGTCGGGCCATAAGGCTTGCTCCATGAAAAAAGCCCCGCGAAAGCGAGGCTTGAGGATTTCGGGTTGGTTGATGGCTGGCGATGGGTGGATGGAACGGGCGAGCCAGCCAACTTAGCCGGCGGCTATCGTTTATTTTCGCTTTTCTCGTCGCGCGAGCGTTCGCGCCTTGAATGGCGCGATACCAGAACCAATAGTTGATATTGGCGTCTTAGCCGCTGTGCGGCTGGCAGCGATTATTCGTCTTCTCGGTAATTGCGCACCCAGGCTCTTGCTTCGGGGCTGCCGAAGTCGTCGCACGAATCGTGTGTATTATCTTGTGAGTTCCGGCAAGATCTTCTCGTCGAGAAATTTGAGGCGACCGGCCAGCATTTCGGCGTTGGCGGGAGTCGCGTCGACATTGACTGGTATCAATTTCGCCACGGACTTCCCGTGGCGTGCAGCTTCGACCCAATCTTCAAGGGCGCCGATATAGCCATCCAGCGCCTCAAACGTGGTCCTGGTATCGTCGGCCGGGATATATGTCGGCGGCACATCGCCCACGATCACCCAAATCCATTCCGGCACGTCTGGCCTTCCCGGCTCAATCTCAAACAGAAAAATATAGATAATGCCTTCCGCGCCGTAGCCAAAATATTCGCCTTTGATGGCCGATACCCAAGTGTAGAATTCGAGATATTGGCGCGCCTCGATCCGAGCAGAATCAAGCTCGTCGTCGCCGGTGCTGATATTGGCCGAAGGCAGACGTGTGACGGTGCTTAAGTCGGGTTTTGCATTGTTCTCCATGACTAACTGCCCGCTATCGTCAATACGTTGATCGATGGTTCGTCGACAATCGAGCCATAGCAATCTCGGTTCCGATCGTGGCTCGTTGCGGCGGCTTCAGTCCTCCGTCTTGGTTCCCCGAATGGACGATTTGGTGGATTGCACAGATGGTCATGCACCTGGTCATCCAAGATCAAGGTGAGATTCGCACTGGTGTCCCCGGCGGCAATCCTCGCACCTTCGCGATAATTTGACCCATGATGTGCCAATAGACATCCAAATCCGATAATTCGAGATTCTCAATTGCGTCCTCGCCACCGAGAAACAGCGGTTTCTTACTACCTATGCATTGCGCATAGGTAGGCTCGGCGCCGCCGGCTTGCCGCCACATTGCGTACCCATCGGACGCCAGCGCAGCGTCCTCGTCTTCGATAAGTTCAATATCGTGGAAGGTTCGGACGTTGCACGGTATCTGCAGAGCCTCGCCCGTGTCGGGTTCAAACATCAACACCCCGGGCTCGCCTTCCTCCAACCGTCCGGTATCGACAGCAAACACCGTCCCTTGCCAATCGTAGCCAAAGCAAGTGATCCGCCCAGCGAACTCAGGAAAGCCCAGGCTGACTCTGGCGTTCCAACGCGCCACATCCTGTGCGCGGGCGATCCGGTACAGACCGTGCTTGAACGATCCGCCTCCGAGGTTCATGAACAGCTCTTTCAACCCGGGCACCTTGGTATCCAGCGAAGAATCGCCCGCATCCGTTGGCACCCTGCTATCCACCGGAAAGTTTCTTTGGAATGTCTCGAACACCGCGATCTCCAATCGTTACCTTGTTGATTTTAGTTCCATGAGGCAGAAGCTTGATTTTGTTTTTTATCTGCGAGCCAAGACTGGTGTTAACACTGGCATCCAATGGGCCCATGTTCTCCAGTATGTCCCCCCCTCCTAGCTGCAGATCAACTCTGTGATCAACGTGGCTGCCGGCGGGCACGTGGTTGCCAGCGGCTATGTATCTTTTGCGAGCTTTCTTAAATAAACGCTCAGCACGGCTAACCACGGTGTCGGCCTCGGTCAATATCTTAACTTTGAGATCGGCCGCAGCGCGTTGTGCAGCGTCCCACTCAGGCATGTAGTATAGGTGTAGATCGTGGCCAACAGTGGCTTCGCTGGTGCCGGCGCTGTTAGCTCCGCCCTCTATTGTAGGAGGGTCTGGGACCCCGTTGGAGACCGGAGGGGCGGAAGCTTCTGGGTTCGCTGCAGACTGGGCGTTGACAGAACGCCCAGCGAGCCTCGCCACCACCAGGCGGCCAACTGCACTGAGACCCTCGGCTAGGACATTGCCGGCCGCGCCGCCAAGCGCGCCACTGACTCCTCCCCAGGGAACGCTCCTGCCTGTATTGTAGGCGTATGCCCCACCATAAGCGCCACCCGCCACGCCCCCTACGCCGGTTCGGGCGGCAAGGCCGGTGCCGCCGCTCTCTGCCACACCGATGCCTGCCCGGCCCAGCAAGCCGAACAAGCCCTTCGTCAGGCCATACCCTGACAAACCGGCCCCGAGGCCCTCCGCCACCCAACCGGCGAGCCCGGCCCGGTCCTCGGCATCCTCTGTCTCGGCCTGCTCACGGCCAAGACGTTCGTCATAGCTCTCCCCGGACTCCGATGGCGCCATCCCGGCGACGAGCGCGTCCGCCCCGCCAGCGGTCGCGCCCTTGGCCATGGTCCGACCGATATCCCCGAATGCCATGCCGAACTGCTGCAACGACGACATGGTGCTGTACTGAGCCTGAGCCGGGTGTTCTCCAATCCAAGCCAGCCCTTCCCTGAGCGCCGTAAGCTGAGCTTCCAACAACTCTGGCGTCATGTTTGGATCTTGGGCGGCCCTGGCTCGCCATTGGGCTTCCGCCGCCAGAGAAAACTGTTCGGCCGTCGCTTTGCGCACACCCGGGTCGCGGATCGCCAGGACAATCGAACTCGCCCTCGCAAAACGCTTACTGAACGGTGCGCTTGGGTCGATGTATTGCTTGGCTTCTTGGTCTGCGACAGCCCATGGCAATGGCAGTTTTCTGTCGAAACCCATCTGCTGTTGGGCAGCCCTGGTCCAGGTGACAGCGGCCTGGAAATCCTGGGGCGTTGAAACCTTGCTCCAGTCCGGAGCCTGCCCCGGGAACAATTGGCCGACAGAGCTAGCGGGATCGGCGTCGCGGGCGCCCAGGATCAACTGGGCAGCGCCGGCTCTTACTTCGTACCGTTCACGCTCTTCCGGCGAGCCATCGGGGCCTGGCTCGAAATCCCGAAGCTCGGCATGTATTGCCTGGTTCGGCGCCCGATACATGTCGAAGAAAGACTTGGCGACGCCGGCCGTTGTCCTGAACAGGTCGAAATGCTGCGGGCCATCCTCGGCTCCGTAGATATTGACGAAATCCTGAGCGGTCGGCTCCTCCTCGGGATATTTGCCAGTGGCAGCGATGACGGCCGGTGCGTTCTGCTCCGCAAGCAGGACCCTTGCACGCGCACCGATCAGTTGGGCTGCGGTGGCGCTGTTGGCCTGGTCCTTCAGCGCCGCAACATCGTCTGGCTTCAGATAGGTGATGGCGTCGAGTGGGATGGCTGTCTTGTTTTCCGGCGTCGTCGAGTCGCTTCCGTCGAACGCCTGCGCCACGGCTTCATCTGGCGTGTGCGTTCCAACGCGATCGCCTTTCGCGGCCGCCGCGTTTGCACTGTCCGAGGCACTGGAGCCACCAACGACGGCATCGTCCTTCGTCCGGCCCTGCGCCGCGCCCAGCATCTCGGCGGCCCGCTTCGGGTCCTGGGCGATCATCGCCTGGACCAGCGCCTTGGCCGTGTTGGTGCGCCAGGCGGCTTCCGCCGCTTGCCGGGCAAGCGGGTTGCCGATCTTGGCGATCAGGTCGGACCCGCTCTGCCGGATCGCCTCGAAGTTCGCGGTGTCGTTCGGGTCGCTTTGGGCGATGGCGCTCGTCGACATGGTGTCGACCTTGGTCCACTCGGCCAACTCATAGTCGTCGCGCCGCTGAAGCTGCCGTGCCGCCATGCGCAGCGCGCCGGTTTGACGCAGCGCTTCCTTCTGCCCGGCGAAAGCGGCGCGCTGGCTCTCGGGCATACCGGGCAAGGCAGCGGCAAACAGCTTGTCGAACAGACCGGTCTTGACGACCCGGCCGTTGTACGGATCGACCTGGCCGTACATGGCGTCATGCAAGCCGGCACCGTCGGCCGGCGCATTCGCCGTCACCTCGTCTTCGGCCTGCGCGATCTGGGCGTCGAACCGGCGGCGCGCCAACTCGGCGTCGAACGCCTCCTGCTGGTCCTTCATCTGCTGATAGCGCTCGGCGACAGCGGAAAGGTGATCGCCAAAACCCTGCATGGCGCCGCCGATCGGCGAGCCCTGGGGGTATTGCGGCGCGTTGCCGGTATCGAGCCGGCGCTGGGCGATGGAAAGGGGGATGACGTGGACCATTTAGTAGAGTCCCGAATAGCCGCCGGCTATGGCGGCGCTTGCCCGAGGCGAAAATGCCGAACCGCCGAGGGTCACAGCCTTCGTCGGGTCGTAGATTTTGGAGAGGCCGCCAACGAGTGCGCTGCCGGCGTTGAAGATCGACGCCGTCACCGCCTGCTTGCCCGAGAAGCGCGAAATGGCGGCCTGGCTGTTGAGGTTGTTCTGCCGCAGCTTCGAGCCGTACTGGATCGCGTCGAGGTCCATCTGGCCCTGCCTGGCATTGGCCGCCAGCACCTCGGTCGGCGAGCCTGATATGCCGACACCGGAGGCGCCGACCTGGGCACGCGCCTGGGCCTGCAGCAGATCCTGCTTGTGGCGCTCCTGGCTCTGCTCGAAGGCGGCACTTTGCGCCTCGGCCTGCGCCTGCTGCTCGTAGGCCTTGGCCTGATAGTCGGCCATCTGCTTCGATTGCTGGCCTTCGACCAGCGCGCCGCCGACCGACAGGGCGGTCCCGATAAGGGCGAGTGTGCACATCGTCAGCCTCGTTCGCTAAAGCTTGCGGGAATGAATTTGCTTTTGACGCCGTCCACCGGCGCGCCGAGCGGCGGGCGTGGGTCGAGCGCGCCGCCGGGGGTCAGGAAGGACAAAAGCAGCCTGTCGGCCTGCAGCGCCGGCCGGCTGAGCCGGGCGGGCGGGGTGGCCCGAGCGCCGGCCATGGCGGCGCGGCGGATGGTGGTCAGGTTCACCTTCAGCTCGCGGACGCCGGCGGCATCGAACAGGCCATTGGCGGTGGCGATGCCGCGGGCGAGCGCATCGGCCTCGAACAGTTCCTGGCGCAGCTGCTCGACCAGCCGATGCACGCCGCGCCAGCGCTCGCCAAGCAGGGCTGCCCTGGCCTTGATCTCCTCGCCAAGTGCTGCGATGTCGGCGCGGGCTTCGCTTAGCGCCGCCTCTGCGCGGCGCTTGCCGGCGGCGTCGATGGCTTTTTCGAGAAGCGCAATCTGGTCTTTGCAGTCGTGGAGCGCCACACGCGCGGCGGCCAAGTCGCCATCGCCGAAGACCGCGCGGTCCTCGGCCTCAGCCAGTGCGCTTTTGCGGGCGAGCGCGTCGCTGAGATCGGTGTCGAGCAGAGCGATGACGGCCGCGAATTCGGCAGCCGTCCGCACCCTGCCGAGGGTTTCGGCATGGGGGAATGTCATTGGATGTCCTTTTTGGAGAGTGGCCCGGCGAAGTGGATCTCCCCCCTTGAGGGGGAGATCATCAGCGTCAGCGCCGCGCCCTACGGCTCGGCATCAAACACCGGCGTGAACGCCCGGATCGTGCAGGGCGTCGGGTTGACGTGGCGGATACGCACCCGGCCCTGCCCTTCCCAGCTGTCGTCGATCGGCACCTCGACATTGCCAGTGAACAGCGTCGCCCCGCCGTCGGGTGCGACGATCGAGGGCATGCGCACCGGCTCCCAGCGGCCGCGCATGAAGGACTGCACCTCGAGCCCCGTAGTGTCGGTCTCGAGCAGCGACAGGATTGCTTTCGCTACCTTCTTGCGGCGGCCGATGATGGAGCCGTCCTTGCCGCCGACATCGAGCTCCAGCGTGTCGGCGCCCGCCGCATAGGGCAGGCCAAGCTGCCATTTGGCGGCAGTCGAGCCGCCCGGCAGCGTCACCGTGCCACCGCCGCTCACGGTGAGGCCATGGTAGACCTTGCCGTCGGCCAGCAGGTCGACGGACTGGCCGGCAAGATGCGCCGCCCCGCCCACCGTGGCCACCGCGGCGCCCGTATAGGTCAGGCCGCAATCGACCTCGAAGGCATCGGCGACGGCACCATATTCGAACGGCGCGGTCTTGACCTCGATATAGCGCCTGGTCACGCCACCGATGGTGCGCTTGACGACCAGCCAGAGGTCGTCATTGCCGTCCTGACCGGGAGTCACAGCGGCACTTTCGACAATTGCCCAGTTTACCCCGGTGAAGCTGCCGCCCAGGCGATGCCGGTGCATGCCTCTGACTTCCTGGGATGGCTGGTGGGTGTAACCGCCCAACTCGCCATTATCGAGCGGGAACCACAGCAAAGGATCGGGGTCGGTCTGGAAGGCGAGCTCGACCACGCCTTGCTTGGGGATGTGCTCGGAAATCTGTCCGACATCGTCCGAGGTGAAACGGCTCTGCGCCGTCTGCGTCAGCTCGGCGATCGATTTGCGCGAGCGCGTGACATAGAGAAACGACTGGCCGGCATCGACCGGGCGGATGCGGGCACAGCCGAAGGTGCGCGAGCGCCGGTTCTTGAACGAAGACGGCGTCAGCGCCTCGTCGATGCCCGAGCCCGAAAGCGCGCGCACACCGCCTGAGGTGCCGATCATCAAGGCGCCGTCCGATTCCGCGATCCACTGGATGTCGTTGGCCTGGCCGCCGCCGGCCTGGACGAATTCCAGCGCATCATCGTCCTTCTCGCCCAGCGCGAAATTGTCGAAGTCGCCGGTGGCCGAGGCATAGACCGAGAATTTCCGGCTGAAGGCCAGCCTCTCTTCGTAAAGCGATCCGCTCTCGACATACTTGCCAGGCACGAATGTACCCAGCCGCCAGCGTGTGATTGGCGAGAGGTCGGGCAAGGCGTGGCCATAGAGCCTGACCTTGACCACTGTCGTGCTGGTACGGCTTGTGATCTTGGCCCAGCGCCAAACATTGTCGCCACCGAGCAATCGGATTGATCGGCCGACATCGGTTGTCTGAAAGCCGGCACCATCATTGATGCCGGCGGTGCTGGACGCGGTAAGGTCGAAGGGCGTCATCAGGTCGCCGTTCTCGGCCAGCGCAACTTCTGAGATCGAGGTATTGGCGGCGTCGTCGCCTCCGCCACCGGAGAAATCGAATTTGTAGTATTCGTAGGTCGTCTGGTTCTGGAAATCATAAAAGCGCACTTCCGAGCCGGACCAGCCCCGTTCCGACGCCCTGCTGTCCAGCGTGACGTAATCCACGCCATTGTTTGAACCTGACAGTTTCCATTGTGTCGGCGTGTCGCCCCACTTGGCGGCATCTTCCGGCGCGCCGATCCAGTAAGCGTTCACTGCCTTTCCTTGGCCTGCAGGGAATTGGTACTGAAGAAACCCGCTGCTGCCCGACGACACAGCGACAGTGCTGGTGATTGCCCGATCAAACGCCCTCCAGCTCGTTGTACCCGTGCCATTGTCGGTGACAGTCCCACTCGGGGCGGTGGCGGAGGTCATCTTCGGCGTGGCGTGACCAGTGTTCGCCGGCGTCAGCGTCGTCGGCGTGGTGTTGATTTCGTCATAGGGGCCATCAAGAAAGTTGAAGTCCGCCAGCGACCAGGTGGTGTGCGCGGTGCGCGTCAGCACCTTCGGCGGATAGTTCTTGTGGCAGATCCACATCTGGTCAGCGGACTGCACATATTGGAGGTCGAACAGGTCCGCTTCCAGATAGGGCGAGGCGACCTCCACCGTGCCGACGCGCGCACCATAGGCGTAGACACGGATATAGAGGTCGCCGAATTCGAGCGCGTAGGCCTGGTCGGCCGAGAAGATGAACGGGATCAGTCGTGTCTTCTTGGCCGAAATCTTCACCTCGCCGACGAAGTAGGTTCCACCGCGCTTGCGGATGCCGCCATGCGGCAGCGTAAGGAAGTTCTCGCATCGGGCGAGTGCCGCCCGATAGAAATCGAGCGACGCGCGGGCATGCAAGCGCGGACTGATTTCGCCACGCGTGAAAACGTCCTGGACGGGATAGAGCGTCGTCATCAGCGGACCATCCTGCTGTCGCCGCGCTGGCTGGACCAGGAGGCGGAGTAGAAGCGGCCGCCGCGCTGGATGGCGTTGGCGTTGAGCGCCGCATCCAGCGCGCGGTCATAGGCCGAGCGGGCAATGTCGATCATGCCCGATTTGTGGGTCAGCGGATGCGCGACCTTGATGGCGAGTGCCGCCACCAGCACTTCGGTGAACAGCGCGTCCCAGTCGTTGGGATCGGTGAGGTTGGCGACATAGCGGATGGTCAATGGACCCGGCTGGTCCGAATAGATCAGACCCGCCTCCTGGCGCCACGAGATCGGCACGCCATCCGGTTCGCCATTGTGGGTCAAGGGCAGCGGCCGCAGGCAGTCGGCGGGAAGCTCATAGGCCCAGTTCAACGTACAATCGCCGGAACCGGTATCGCTACCGATCACCGACGCGCGCAGGATGGCGAACACCCAGGCATATTTGGTCAGTTCGGCTTCGCATGTCAGGTCGAAATGCAGATTCAAGAGGCGCGCTGCCTTGACGTCCTGATCGAGACTGTCGATCGGCGCCTCGTCGAGCACGGCCAGCGCCATGTTGGCGATATCGAGCGGGGTGATGGCCATGGCTCAGCGCCTCGTCCATACGGGTCGAGCAAGGGTCATGATTATCTCCAGGCATGAAAAAAGCCGCTTGCGAAGCGGCTTGGGGAATTTTCGAGTGAATGATTTGGTCCGCCAATGGAGCGGCCAACCCCCCCGATCCCGGGGGAAGATCGGCAGTTTCAACGCCTCTGCGTTCCTTCATTGCGAAGTGAGATTAGAGCCACCGACAATGCCCTTCACCAGATCCAACCACGTCTTTCTGGCGATCTCGTATTCATCCTCGCTGCTATTGCAGGTTAGCGTGACCACCCCGAACGATGCCTCTTCGACCATCATCCACTGCCGCGCGTGCGAGCCCAAAAGCTTGAGACGGACAGAAGAGATAGAGACTTCCTTTCCGGCTACCGTGACGTTGGCCGGTTTGTCGACGACAACGGGATCCAGACCGGACTGGGACGCCTTGACGATAGTATTCTTGTTTATCTCGTTTCGGAATCGATCGAAGAATTCGTGCGAGGTCAGACCTGTGGGGGTCATTGTCAGGACCACATCGCAATCGTCGCCACAAGTCTCACCCATGCAGGACAGGACGATGTCCTTGTCGTCGAGCGTCGCCGACCACAAACTGCTGTTGTAGGACAGCGTTACACCCTTGCCAGGTTCGGAAATCTTGCCGGCAATGGCAGGCGCCACGATGGAAAGCAGGAACAGAATTGTGGCCAACAGGCGCATGGGACAGATCGCTGCTTTTGATATCGGAACGGCTGAGTGGCTCTCCGGTCAGTCTGCCCCAAACCAGCCAATCACGCCAAGCAGAATCAACATTCGGAGAGACAAAGCTCTAGCCTGCGAGCGAGTTCGACCTATCCGACCAGCCACTTCCGCCAGATCGGGCTGGAGAACATCGCCAAAACGACGAGGGCACACCATACCAGCTGCAAGCCGAACGAAAGCAAGCACCACCATGCGAAACAATCGCCGCGGTCAGCCTGACGTTTGAGGGCGCCATACTTTGCCCAGGTCGAAATTGAATAGAGCATCGAATACACCGAATTGCCCTTTGGAGGGTCAGCCTCGATTTCCTCTCCGAGAAGATGGCCTCCGTACAATTGGAACGGCGCCGAGAGGACAAGGCCTATCGTGATGGCAAGGAGGAACCAGTTCATTACAAGATCCGCGCCGCAGTAGATCGGCAATCTAGCCGCCCGCGAGAAGCAAACAGTTAAGCCTAGGACGACAAATCGATATAGTTACGAGGGGAGAGGCTTCGCTTTGCCCCTCTCTTGATCAGGCCCCGGCGGTCTCTAGCACGATGAACGTCATGGTCTTGACACTCGACGAGCGTGCGATCCCGGTTGCCGCCAGCGCAAATGCTGCATCTGGGGCGAATTCGCCTGAGGAGGCGGTGTCGGGGAAGCCGATGCCGGCCATGGGGCGTTGCCCGCCCGGCGAATATCCATATTGGAACGCGCCGAAGAAGACCTGACGCGCCGAAAACTGCCGAGCTTGGTGGAAGCCTAGAACTTCAGGGCGACACCGACCCTGAAATCATGCGTCTGCACCGTATGGTCCAGCTGGCACCCAGGGCCGCAATATTCCAGGTTCTTCTTGCCGAAGAACGAGAAATCATACTCGCCGCGCAGGAAGACGTTGTGGGTCAGCGCAACATCGACACCGGCGCCGACGATGCCGCCGACAAGAGTTGCATCTGCTTCGGCCGAGAAAGGGGGATAGAACGTCTTCAACTGCGCCGCAGTCACGCCAGCGGTGACGAATGGCAGATAGGTCCCCATATCCATGCCAACTCGCCCCTTCAACGACCCAAACAGGCCGGTCGATACATCCAGTATCCCTGCGCCGGGAACGTCGTGGAAGGTCGACTTCTTGAAGCGGTAGCCAAGTTCGCCTTCAACACCATAGACGATGTTGCTGGACTGGAAATTATAGCCGGTAAAGCCGCCGATGGTTGCCGAGCCGACACTGTGAGTAGAAGTGCCGGCGAAGCCTGGCTCCGTGATTTTGTAATGATCGAGCGTTCCAGCGCCAAAGACACCGGCATAGGCGCCCTGCCAGGTCCAATCCGGCGTTACCACCGGCGCAGCCAGATCGGCTGCGAGCGCAGGGGCGCACAGCCCGAAGCCAAAGACGGAAGCCAGCAAGAGCGATTTCATGGAATTTTCCCACGAGCCAAATCTGCCACAACCTATCCGGGATTTCATCGCCCCGCTGTAGCAAGGAGATCACAGTGCGCCGGATTCTGTTGGTCGTTTCTGGTAAGTATCAATCTCGCGGCTTCTCGGAGCGAGTATTGGATCGGTTCGTTTCCTCGCCGGGCAGACGGCTTTCTTGCCTCAAGAGCCGGCGGGAGCTCATCGCCCCCGCCCTCTCGCCCCTCGGCCTGGTCAGGCCTCGGTGGTCTTCAGCGCGATGAACGTCATGTTCTTGACGCTCGACGCGGTGCGGTCCCAGTTCGCCGCCAGCGCGAGCTCGGCGTCGGTGGCGAATTCGCCGGCCGAGGAGGCGTCAAGGAAGCGGGTGCCGGGAACGTGCGGCACGAAATGCCGGCGGCCGACCATTTCGGTAACGCCGCCGCCATGGCCCTGGCGCGGCTTGCGGTCGAACTCAAGGGGCCCGCCTTCGGTGTTGACCGGCAGCTCGTTCCACAGGATCGCCTTGTCCTTGAACATGAAGGCGGTATAGACGCCCGCCGTCACCGGAATGTCGTCGTCGACGACGGCGCGCAGCCCCATGTAATAGGGGATCAGCGGCCCGCCCTGTTCGGAAGACGGCACATAGTCGATGAGGTCGGCGAGCTTCAGCGCCTTCATCTGCTTGGAGTGCATCCAGATCGTCTTGAACTTGTCGGCGCGGTCGCCCATCAGATAGGCGGCCTCGATGATGTCGGTGTCGACGATGGAGGCGCCCGTGGTGCGCACCAGATCGCCGCCGTCATTGGCGATGTTGTCGGCGACGACGCCTTTCAGGATGCCGAGCAGGGTGAGCTTGTTGGCGCGCTGCCAGTACTCGGTCTGTCGCTTGACGATCAGCTTCTGCGGATCGTCGCCCGCCAGGATCGAGGTCAGGTCCGGAACGCCCCACGCCTGGGCGCGGACGTTGCGGGCGGCAACCTCGCGGCGCGAGCCGACCTTCTTCATCTCGATGGAATCGGCCGGATCGTCGTTGACCGGCTCGGACGGGTCGTTGCCGAGGTCCTTCCAGCCGGGCATGTCGACGGAGCGGCCGCCCATCGACAGTTTCGACGAGATCGCCGGGTCGGAAAACAGGATTCCGGCCTGGTAGATTTCGAGCGACTGCACATGTTCTTCGAAAGCATATTGCGCATAGACGGACGGAACGATCGCGTCCGCGATGCGGGTGTAGGCATCTGCCATTTTTGTCTTCCTTCAGGTTTGGGTTTGGTGGTGAAGGTGTGTTGAGATTCAGGTCAGGCCGAGCCGAAAATGATGGCTTTCGAGAACCGGAGCGGAGCGGACATTTGGGTCCGTGAGCACCGGAAGCACAGAAAGCCATCGTTTGCAGGCCGGGATCACCTGAATATCGACACAGCTCAGAGCGGATTGTTGGGCATCCAGCGGTCCGGGTTCTCCCCGGCCTCCCGAGCCAGCCGCCTTGCGCGGGCGGGGTCGCTTTTGACGAGGGCTGAAATGGCCGTCAGGTTGCGTTCGCCGGCGGCGTTGCGCTTGAACGGATTGCCTCCGCTGCGCCCGGCGCCGCCGTCGATCGTGTCTTCCCGGAACATCGCCTCGCCAATGGCGTGGAAGGCCTTGGCGATCTGCGGATCGGTCAGCGCCCCGTCAGGCAGAAGGATGCCCTTCGCCTTGTAGGCGTCGACGAGGCCGAGCTTCTTCATCGCCCGGTTGGCGACCTCGAGCTTCTGGCGAAAGCCGTCGCTGTCGGTCGGCCCCCAGTCCCGGACAAGGTCGTCATGGGTAGCTTCCACCGAGCGGGCGAGCGCGATCTCTTGGCGCGCGGCCTGCTCGGCCATGTAGCCGACGAACTTGTCGTGGTAGGCCTGTGCGATCTTCGGGCTTGCACCCGCTTCGACCGCCCAACCCTTGGACGCATTGGCGAGCTCGTCCGAATAGGCGAAGTTTTCAGGCAGCCCTTCCGGCCGGCGGTATTCGACCTTCTCGGACGAGGTGACCGGACGCATGGTCTCGGGCAGCCGGGCGTGAAAACGCTCCCAGTCTTCCCGCGATGCATCCGGCCCGGGAACGCGCAGGCTCTCACCCTGCTGACGCTCCAGCTCCGCATAGGATGTGAAAACCCTGTCGAGGCTTTCAGGCTTGGTCCAGCCCTTGGTTTCAGCGAGCTTGCGGTTGCCTTCGGAAAGACCGTCAAACCAACTTTTGCCGGCCGCCGGGGCGGACCCGTTGTCCCCGTTGGCCGGTGGCCGTACTGGGTTGCCCGCCGGCTGCGCACGCGCCGCCACGGACCCGGCGTCTGCCAGATCTGTCATGTGATGTGTTCCTTCTTTTCTCCTTCTCCCCTTGTGGGAGAAGGTGGATCGGCGCGCAGCGCCGAGACGGATGAGGGGTGCTGGAAGAAATGAGACGTCAGCGATCGTGTCGCCGATTTGGATGAGGCTGCGCCAAGCTGGAACACCGCTCATCCGACCGAGCTTCGCTCGGCCACCTTCTCCCACAAGGGGAGAAGGGAAAACCTCAGACGTTATCCCCCCAGTTCTCCCAGAGCAGCGTGATCGTGCCGGTCACGGCGATCGTCCCGTCGGCGTCGATATCCGTGCCGGCGGCAAAGGCCAGGTTGAGATAGAGATCGACCGGCGTCGCCGTGCCATCCAGCGTCGCCGCGGCGGCGATGTCGGCGGTCGAGGCCGTCGAGAGCGCCGCGCCGGCGCCGTCCAGCGTGCGCGCCGTCGAGGCCAGCACGTTGACCATGGTTCCGGCCAGCGTCGCACTCGACGCCGCCGCCGAGCCCAGCGACCATGTCAGCGCCGCATTGTCGTTGATGGTCGAGGCGCGGGTGGTCGGCACGGCGAACTGCAGCCGCGCCGTCCCGCCCTTGATGCGCACCTTGCCGTCGGCGAAATCGAAGATTTTCTGGGCGGCATAGGCCAGCGCGTCGGTCACCGGCACCTGCATGCCGGCAAAGGTGAAGACGGTACGGAAAGCACCGCCCTGCCCCGTGGTCACGGCCTTCAGGCCGAGCTTGGGCGGGGCAAGGCCGGCCTCGCGGGCGGCGGCGCGGACAAGCGTCCGGGGAAGACCTCGGGTCATTACATTTCTCCATTTTTCGATGAGACGAGAAGGGGTGCGCACGGCGCGCGGGGGCGGCCAGGCTCGGCTTCGGCCGAGCCGCCACAGGCTGAATCATTTTGATAGGGACGAGAGCTAGCCCCTTGTTCGAAAGAGATGTTTTGGCCTCCCGGTCCATCAACCCCCGAGAAACCATGTCTTATATCGTGAGCGCTCGTGCCCCCGTTCCGCCGCAATGCGACCGCACGGGACGATCGATAGGGATTTCAGACCTTTAAGGGAGACCTCGCATGACCTTTCACAAAGCCATGGCCGCCGTGCTGATGACCGCGGCACTTGCCGGCTGCCAGTCGCAGACCGAGGGCCAGCAGCGGGCCACCACCGGCGCGCTCATCGGCGGCGCCGGCGGCGCCCTCGTCGGCCAGGCGATCGGCGGCAACACCAAGAGCACGGTCATCGGCGCGGCGAGCGGCGCCCTGCTCGGCGCCGTCGTCGGCTCGGCCACCACCCCGCAGCGCCGCGGCGACGAGATGTGCCGCTACCAGGACCGCTACGGCCGCATCTACACCGCGCCCTGCGACGACCGCTACTACAACGGCAATTATTGACCGTTAGCCGCCTTCTCCCCGTCACGGGGAGAAGGTCCCGGCAGGGGGTTGAGGGCAGCACCAAGGTCTGAAAAGCTGGTGCTACCCTTACCCTCAAAGCATTTCGACGCTATCGTCTCCTCTCCAAGGGGATGACGATGCGACTTCTAATAGCCTCACTGCTGGTGGCTTGTTCAGTCTCCGCACACGCCAAAGACGCCATCAACATTGAGAAGATCAGCGATTGCCTGGTCCTGCCGGGTGACGCCGTCGAAAATCACATCAAAGCCACGTTCGAAGTGACCCTGGACAAAGTCGGCAAGGTCAAGTCGGTCGCCGTCGTGTCTTATGAACCGCAGTCCGAAGCGGCGGCAGCAGCGGCCCGGCAACTTTCAAGATCAGTCCAGCGATGTTGGCCGCCGGACGTCAAAACCAGCCCGATGCGCATCACTGTGGATCTGAGCAAATTCTAGGAATTACTGTAACTGTGCACCATGCGTTCGGCTCCGCTATGCCAACATCCGACAAGCGGGGTGGTCTACCGGATTTCGACGCCTTCTATCGGGATGTACCATCCGCAGGTGTTCAGCAAGGTTTTCTCTTGAGCACCAGTAAATTTGTCAGCTCGCGGAGCGGCGCCCCAAACTTCGCAGTGAAAGGCATTACCTTCGATAGGGTCATAGCCGACCCTTAGCGCTGCTGCCCGAGCAGCTTGCGCTTGGAATTGTACAGCAGCGACATAGACCGGCGTTCGGACAAAGGCGACAGGATCCTTACCTTCTTCCAAGATCGACCGCTCGTGGTCGACAGACATGCCACCGCCCTGCGGTTTCATGAGTTTTGATGACAGACGCCGACAATTCCGGTTGTCATCCGAAACGACATGGTGAATCGGATTAACCCGGCGAATGAGAGTGTCCCCGGGGAGAATCTCCGCATGATCGTGCGGGATCACATCGCCGTCGTCATCACGCGGCGGCGGGGACAGCATCAGCAGCTCGCTTTGCCATTTCGTCGATCCATACCCTCACGATCTTGAAATCAACGGTGAGCTTCGCTTCTTCCTCGTCGCCCGTATTAATGTCGGCCATCACGCATTCGACTTTGTTGGCGCCTAAGATGTCCAGTTCGATATCAAGGCCGGCGCTATGCCATTCAATCTGCAAGGTGCCGTCCGAACCAGGCACCAAACTCGGGCAAGGAGCCCCAGGCACATAGATCGCCTGCAACAGATTTGCTGCAAAATAAGCGATACTGAAGTCAACGGACCTGCCGGAGTAACCATCCCAGCCCTTCGGCAGTCGCATCAGTTCCTCGAGCTTACCTATCACCGCGTCGGACCAAGCGTAGTCGGGGTTTTGAACGATAAGGCGGTGAACAGCCCAGTCGCTCTCTCTGCCGCGCCGATGAGGTTGGATCGAGTAAACTGAGGCTGACGAATTTGTCATTGCTTTCGTTGCCATACCTTATGCGCCTGTTCGGTAGTTAGATCGCAGAACCGATTGATAATTTTTACACGACCGTCCGCAAAGAAATTTTTGACCCCTGAGACATCTTTCTGACTTGGCGCCCCTCGGTAAGTGATCCCAAGACGAATCGCCCGTTTGACCTCTCGCGTACTATGAAGACTAACCTCGTAGTGCATTCTAGCAACTGGGTCCTTTCCATCAGGTGAAAAGACCACTTCCGAGAAATTGGCGTTGAGCTGTTCGATATTCAAGCCCGTCGGCTGAACGATGCTAAGCCAGTCAGACATCCGAGTGCCGTCGGTCAAGGGTATGGCGTTTATGTAGGATATCTCTGCCTGGTTGATCACAAGGGGTGACCGGTCACTGTCGAACTTGGCCGCAAGCCTTGTAAGAAAGCCGTCGAACATCGCTGAAATAGCTTCAAAACGCGGATAGGCCCGGCTGGCGCGCCTTCTCCAATTGAGGAGAAAACGGTCGTCCTGGAACTGCAGTAGATGGCTGTCGTCATCGGCGATGAACCAATACCGTTTACTCGGTTCGGTGCTTTGGAACGATATCTGGAAGTTCGCCATGGTTTCCGCGCCGCCGAAGACCTCGAAGCGAGGATCGAGCCGCGGCACCTCAGCGTAGTTTGGAAATTCCGATTTGAATTCTTCACGGACGCGCCACGCGAAAAGGTCGCTGTAGCCAGGATGCCGGGCGAACTGGACCCCCAGCACCACTTCGTCCAGTGGCGGATTGCCGAAATCGGGAAGGCCCTCAGGTCTGGTCATGGATGTGCGCCAAACGTAAATGCCAAAGCGAAGCACCCCTCCCCAACTGGCCGGACACTGCCTCAGAGCAACCCGCAATACAAGTGCTGTAGTACGACCATGCTGTGCAGTAATTATGATGCGGCAGGATGAGGGGTTGGCCTTCCCGACGGAAGGTCGTGGACAGGCGAGCCGATGTCACTTCGAGAACGAAGCCGGATTCGCTGTACGAATTTTGTACACAAAATGTCTGCAAGTTGCCGCTCCGTTCCATATTACGCTGCACAAACCCGCAAGCGAGATCAAATTTGAATGCGCTAAACATTTATTTTTATTGGGAAATTTGGAGAACCCGACTTCGCGGGGGGAGATTGGCGGCTTCACCGCCTCGCGTCACTCACCTAGCCCTCAGCCCGCGCCGCTTTCTCCAGCGCCGCCAGCTGCGTTTCGTCCAGGGTCAGGAACCCCATAATGTGCTGCACCACTTCGGCTCGGGCATTGCTGAGCGCGCTGTGCAGTTCGAAGCCTTCGGGCGTCCGGGTCCGCGCCATCCACTCGCCATAGGACGGCCGGCGGTAGTAGCCGACGGTCGCCGCGAGGTCGGCCAGCACCATCTCGCCGTCCTCGCCGGAGAAGACGCGCAGATAGGCCTTGGTCAGCGCGTCGCGCGCCTTGGCCGGACCGCCGGCCTGGCTGGCGCGGGCGAAGCGTTTGCCGCTCATGCGCCGCCCCCCGCCGGCGCCTGGCCGCCCGGTGTGGCTTGCCCGGCCTGGGCGCCCTGCCCGCCACCCGCGCCCTGCAGCATGTTCTGCAGGCCGTCGAGCAGGCCGCTGTCGCGCGCCTGCACCGCCGCCGGCACCGCATCCTTGGCCGCCTTGCCCGCGCTGGCGATCGCCGCCATGCCGGCCTGCGCCTGCTGCGCTTTGGCGCGGGCATCGCGCAGACCGTCGACCTCTTCCTTGCGGCGAAAGATGCGCTGCGGGCTGCGGCCGGCGCTCTGCACGATCTTGATCGCCTCGTCGCTGTCGATATTGTCCATGACGCCCGGATCGAACTGCGCCATCTGCATGGCCGTCGTCACCACCTGGATGGTGTCGCGCGCCTCGGCCGAGCGCCGCAGCACGTCGAGCGGACCGGTGAAGGTCGGCCGCACCGTCTTGCCGGCCAGGCTCTCCGGCGGCACGAAGCGGCTGTCCTCGTCATAGAGCCCCTTGTCCACCAGAATGCCGAGCTCGCGCTCGAGATTGGTGGCGAAGCCCGCCTGGATGATCGAGCCGGAGGGCCCGAGCAGCGCGCCCTTCTCTTCCTGGCGGATCAGCGCTTCCGTCGCCGTCATCTGCGGGTTCTGCACCAGCGTCTGGAACAGGTTGACGAACATCATGTCGCGGATCTCGTCGGCGCGGCTCTGCGCGTAGTTGAAGGCATAGGTCGGGTTCTGCCCGGTGGTGATGGGCGCGATCAGCGGCCGGCCATTGTCGTCGATCAGCCCGGGATAATTCTCGCCGGGATTGAGCACCGGCACATAGTCGAGCCTGGCCTTCGAGGCGGTCGCCGGATCGGTGATCTGCTGCAGCGCGCGCAAGCCGGAGCGGCGCACGGCGTTTTCCTCGCGCACGGTCGTCAGCGCCTCGATGGCCGGCGAGATGCCATAGGGATCGCCCTCATAGCGACGCCAGTTGAAGGTCGACACCGGAAAGGTGCGGAACCCGCTTTCCCTGACAATCTCCTCCTCGTCCTCGATGACGTGGTAGGAGGCGAACGCCGTGTCGAGATACTGGTACTGATCGCCCAGCCGATACATCCTGCGCTCGTCGCGCGGCTGGATGCACTGGACCAGCGAGATCTTGCTCTCGCATTTGACCGGATCGTCGACCAGCACCTTGATGCGCGCCGGCAGTTTTTCATAGCCGAGCAGCTGCGCCGCCTGCCGCGCCGTGCGCTCGTAGCGGCGATGGAAGATGTCGACCTGGCCCCAGCGGTTGCGGCTGAGATAGCCCTCGACCACGGGGATCGAGGCATAGTGGATCAGCGTGTTGCCGAACCCTTCCTCGGCATAGAGATAGGCCGGGCCATAGCGCACGACATTGCGCAGGCAGGCTTGCGTGGCCGGCACAAAGTTCGAATTGGCGGAATAGCGCAGCGAGAACAGGAAGTCGCGCAAGCCTTCCGCCCATTCCTTCTCCTCGTCGGTCTCCTCGTCGTTCATCGCCGCCGTCGACAGGCCATGCCATTTTTCCGACTGCGGGATGATCAGGCTTTCCAGCCCGGCGGCCAGCCGATTGGCGGCCGAATTGATGGTGTTGGCGTAGACGCGGCTGCCGCGCCGCTCCTGCCGCTCGGCCTGCGAGTCCGGCCCGCCGCTTCGGCGCCCGCTCCAGACATCGGGCGCGTCGGGGTCGCAGAACTCCGCCACCTGCTCCCACACAGCCTCATACTGGCTGCGCTCGGTCTCGAGCTCGGACTGGCGGGACAGGATATCGCGGGCGCGGGAATCGGTCATGGGTGCCTCGCTGGGATGTGGGAAAGGGATTGACAATGGCGCGCGGCGCCGAAGCTGCCAATCTCCCCCCAAGTGGGGGTTGAGGAGCGGTCCGCGCAGCGGACGGGAAGCCAATTGCTTGGCTTTCCGAGCAACGAAAGCCGGCAGGACCGAGGGGGGCGTTGTCCCTCGGCCTGCAACCATTTTCATGTTCTGTCAGGCAGGGTGTTTCGATTGGAAATGGGGAGCGCGAAGGATCGCCAGCCTCTCAGGCTTCCATCGAATTCAGTCCTGGAGGGCGAAAAAGGAAGGACTGATAGGTCGGCGGGACAGCGCCCCCTCTGCCCTGCCGGGCTTTCGTTGCTCGGAAAGCCAAGCAATTGGCTTTCCGTCCGCTGCGCGGACCGCTCCTCAACCCCCACAAGGGGGAGATTGGCAGCATCACCCGCTCCGCTTCTTCACCAGCCGCGCGTGCCGGCGCCAGTACCACCAGTCCAGCACGCGCCGGCGAAAGCTGCGCTTCATCGCTGTCATGGTCAAAGCCCCAGGAGCACGCGGCGCTGGCCGGTGAGGCTCGACGGCGCGAGGTCGGTCTTGACGGTGCTCTGCGTGCCCTGGCGCTGTTCGAGCTCAGCCCGCAATGCCGCCTCGCGCGCCTTGACATCTTCGTCCTTGATCGTCGGCGCCGGCGGCAATGGCTTCAGTTCCGGTGGTTTTTGAAACAGACACATGGTTCCAGCCTTCTCTTGTCCAGTCGTAGAGGAAGAAATCTTCGCCGTTGCGGCCGTAGCCCGGCAGCAGGCAGCGTTGCGTGGCGCCCAGCCGGCCAAGCCAGCGCAACGCCAGATCATTGGCGGCCAGGGCGCGGGCCTCGACCCGCCAGGCGCCGCGAGCGGCAACCTGAGGCCCCAGCACGGTATGAAAGAACTCTGTAATCCTGGGCACGCAGCGCTTCATCCGGCGCGTGCCCCAGCTCCAGGCGATCCACAGCCCGCTCCGCTGCTCGGCCGCGCCGAACCCGGCCTCCGGATTGCCGTCGAGCTCCGCCACATAGGCAAACCCCTGCAACGCGGTGAGCGCCAGCAGCGCCGGCGACCAATGGTCGAGCTGGCAGTCGATCTCGGCACGGTCCTCGGGGCGCAGGTTGGCGGCGATGTAGGAGAGATCGCGCAAAGTGGCGGGAACGATGCAAGCGGTCATGGATGGACTTTCCTCCGCAGGAAGCGAAGTTCATCGTCAAGCGAGGGAAAGCGCCGGTGATCCCAACTTCGTCATTCCAGGGCGAAGCTAGCAGCGCAGCCCCCTGGAACCGCTCTGCAAGCCCAAGGAATCCATTCCGTCACATCAAGGCGTTGCGACGATGCGGAGGCGCCGCCTTCCTTCGCAATCATCGCGGGATCCGCACCGACCATCGCGCAAAAACAAAACCCGCCTCAAGGGCGGGTCGCTGGCGCAAATCAGCACCATAGGCAAAATGTACCATTGCTGCCCTCACACGGTCAATGGGTTGCAGGAAAAAATTCCTACTTGATGCCTTTCCTGGCCAAAATTGCGGTGACAGTGCACTGCTTCCGTTCGATCGTCCTGAAGCAATAGCGGACTTCGAGAAGCGGAGTCGCATCAGAGAATGAGTGCACTGTCACCGCAACTCCGTTCGTCGACAGATGTCGCGGAATGGATCCCCTGGTCAAGGCGGTCAAGCCCGAGGATGACGAACCGGTAGGCGTCCCGCCCCTCGAAGGCGGTTCAGAGGCCGTGCCAGTCTAGGCTTTTGGCTTCGCCTTCCTGACTTCCTCAATGGCCATGTTTAACGCCGTTTCAAAGGCGTGCCTTAAGCCAGAAATCTTGTCCTTCCTCAGCGCGGCAGTTTGTTTTGAAATAGGCGCGAGTTCCCAAATGAGCGCGTTGCCTGCCTCCAGCAGGTGAGCCAGAGCTGCATCCGTTGCCCCGGTCGTTTCCAAAAGGTCGCGCGACTTCCCAATGTTCAGCTGCAAATGACGCGTAATCCCTTTCACGTTGCCCGCTTCCGCATGGATCGCCTCTCTGCGCAACTTATGCAGGTACTCCACCGCTGCTCCGATTGGCATTTGTTCCTCCCTTGCTGTCGAAACCTAACGGATCATCATACGCCTCATTCTGAAAGAGGCAGCGCGATATCGTGGGTTTGGCGACTCGGGCGAAACCAACCAGGTCCGGAACTCAAGAATGTTGGAAATTCACTGGTCGAGCTGGCAATCGATCTCGGCGCGGTTTTCGGGGCGGAGAATTACGGTGACAGTGCACTATTTCCCAGATCTCAGTCCGAACCTCACTCCAATCACATAGACACAGTCGTTAAAATGCACATCACCGCAATTGCCGCGCCCTAACGATCCGCCCGCGCCGCCTTCTCCAGCGCCGCCTTACGCTGAATTTCGATAGTTCGATTCCAGAAGCGCACCACTTCAAAATGCTCTTGTCTGGTCAACCAGATCTTGTTCTCCAAACTGACTGGATCGCCGCCAACCGCAATCGGTTTGATCTCGAACAGTTCCATGCCCTTGGAGCGAGAAGCCGTATCTTGTACGCTCATTTCAAGTCCTCCAGTGTGGCAAATAGATCGGCGAGGTCTCGCGCTATCGTCTCGGCGGATTGCCGTTCCATAAATATAAACGGGATGCGCACGATTGGCATTTCCACATCGTGGGTGTCGAAGCCATAGGCTTCCCCTCCTCCGTTTGACGCAAACAACAGGATGCCTGGCGCATATTTTTCAACCTCGTATTCTCGATTGAAATCAGCCAACTCTTCGGCTTTAAAAAAAATAATATAGTTGTCGCCGATGAAACCTTCGCCGCCATTATGCTCTTTGAGGAAGTCGGCGTAGTCCTTGGGCAGCACGACGCCCAAGCGCGCGGACAGGCCATCGACGACTGTGGATTCAGCCGGCGCGTCGAACTGGCCCTCAGTCAAACTATATCCCACTGATCTCCTCCCAGGTCCTTCAGCAACTCATTCCACCACGGCGTAGCCTGTTGTCTATAAACTTCGCGAGGCAGAACGATCTTTGTAGGAGGTGTCGATCGGACTACCGCCAAACTTCACTGGAGAGACCGGTCAGCGTTGCGTCGCCGCGACAACAAAGGCGCGATCCCGTTACTGTTCGTAAGGCTCGACCACAGCAAACGGAATGCCTAACGATTCCAGAATTACGGTGACAGTGCACTAATTTCCAGTATCAGTCCCCAGTCTCAATCCCGAACCTCGCAATAGCCGCATCCTACTCGTCCGCCCGCGCCGCCTTCTCCAGCGCCGCCTTACGCTGAATTTCGAGTTACGGTGACAGTGCACTATTTTCCAAACTCAGTCCCGAACCTCACAATAGCCGCATCCTACTCGTCCGCCCGCGCCGCTTTCTCCAGCGCCGCCTTACGCTGAATTTCGATAGCTTGATTCCAGTAGCGCACGGCTTCAAAGTGCTCTTGTCTGGTCAACCAGGTCTTGTTCTCCAAACTGACTGGATCGCCCCCGACGATAATCGGTGTAATCTCAAACAGCTCCATGCCCTTGGGGCGCGAATATTCATTTTGGTTGCTCATTCTAAGTCCTCTTCCAACCGAGCAAATAGATCGGCGAGGTCACGCGCAACGATGTCAGCGTATCGCCGATCCATACCAATGAATGGTATCTGCACGATTGGCATGGCCGCATCGTCAGTGTCAAAGCCATAGCCTTCACCCGCTCCGTTCGATCCGAATAGGAGGATGCCCGGCGCATACTTTTCAACCTCATACTCTATGTTGAATTGCACCAATTCTTCGGCTTTAAAGAGAACAATATAGCTATCGCCGATGAAACCTTCACCTCCATTATGCTCCTTGAGGAAGTCGGTGTAATCCTTGGGCAGCGCGACTCCCAGGCGTGCGGACAGGCCGTCGACCAGCGAGGCTTCAGCCGGCGGATCAAGCTCTCCTTCGGTTAAACTATATCCCATCGCTATCCTCCTAGGTCTTTCTTTAACTGCTCCCACCATGGCGTAACCTGTTTTCGATGAACGTCGCGTGGCAGGATGATCTTGTTAGAGATGTCCGTCGGGCTACCGCCAAACTTCACTGGCTTGATTTCATGCACATCAACGGATTTGCCGGCAAGCCCTAGCTTGCGGCGGATAACGCGGTTGGCTTTGTGGGCCGCTTTTCTAGCCGCCTTGTACTCTGTGCCCTCTAACAATCTGAATGGCCCTTCTGGCTTCGGGATCATTGCCGGATAGGCTGTCCAATCTGAAATCGAGAAGCTGCCAGAGGGAAGTTCGGACCCAGCATCGCTTAAATCGTCTACGCTTTTGTAGAAGTCCGCTCCTTCAGAAAGAACGTCCTCCGTCGAGTCGGCGAGCTTGCCGCTGCTTCCGCGAACAAGCGCCTCGGCCCCGTCAGCGAGGTCGTCGGGCCGCTTCAAGACGAGCCCAAGCTCCTTAGCCAACGGCCTAACAATTTTGCCTGCTTGGCTCAGGCCGACAGACGCCAGGCGATCGGTGGGCAATGCTCCTGCGGCATTGAGAAACATGTCGCCGTAATTGCCATATCTGGCGGAGATACCAGCCTTATCAGCCGCGAATACAGCCCCTAGGGGAGTGAGGTCGGATAGCGAAAAGCCTTCCTCGCCACCTCCTGCAGAGCCAAGCAGCTTCACCGTCAAATTCTGACGCACGCTGCCTGGCTTGCTATCGCCGGCGGCAAATCTGCCGATCCTGTCTTGAAGCGTAGGAATGTAGTTCGTCACTTCTACATTCGAGTCCCGCAGACCCAACTCGGCCGCTTTGCGCAAATCGAGCAGCATCTTGGGATCGACTACCCAATCGCGACGTGTTCGATCAGCTAGGCTTCTCTCTGTCTGAGTTGCACTTGTCCGAATTAGGTGGTCTAGAATTGCCTCTTGGGCAGCTTCGGTAGGGAGCGCAGCAAAGATGTTGTTTAGGGTGTGATCTTGCGGTTTGGTCCCGTTTTTGAGTCCGTCGACGACGCCTCCCGCCACAGAATTGGGCAGCGGTTGTATCCTCTCGAAGCCCAACTGCTGCTGTGCGGCGATCGAGCCGATAATCGCCGTCTGATAGTCTTCCGGCGTCGAAAGATTGTTCCAAGCCGCATCGAGATTCGCGAACGTCTTGCGGACATAGCCGCCGGGATCGCCCTGCCTCTCCTTGAGGGTGAGGTCGGCGGCCGTGACTATGGCCTCATGACGCGCCCGGTCCTCTTCCGGCGTCGCGCTATCGGCCTTGGGGGCAGACGCTCTGACCATCGCCTGCACGGCGTCGTTAGACATCGTGCGCATGCCGTAGAATTGGCGACTGACATCAAGCGCTTGATTGAAAGCCTGAAAACGCCTGATCCCTTCCGTCGAGCCGTAGAGCGCCACGAACTGCTCTGGCGTGAAAGTCGGCCCTGAATAGCTACCTGTCTCCCTGATGGCGGCCGGCGCGTTCAGTTCGGCCAGGTTGATGCCGCTGCGCATTTCGACTTGCCGGGCGGCGTCGGCGGCCCAGGCTTGCTCGGCCAGGGCCGGCCGATCTTCAGGCGGAATGTCGTCCCCGAAAGCCTGAGCCACTCGCTGGTCTGGCGTGAGCTTGCCAACGCGATCGCCGGTCGCGGCAGCGGCCTTCGAGCTGCCTGAGGCAAGAACCCAGGCGATCGGAGAGGCGCCGGAGGCATCGCCCCCTGAAGACTCTCCTAGTCCCCCCGCCCCGAACATCTCCAGCGCGCGCTTCGGGTCCTTGGCGATCAGGGCCTCGAACCGCGCCTTGGCGGCGGTGCCGAACCAGTCCTTCGCCTTCTGCTGCCTGATCCCCGGGTCGAGCCCCATCTTGTCGATCAGGTCGAGACCCTGCTGGCGGGCCGCTTCGAAGGTGACGTGGTCGTCGGGGTTGGCGTTGCCGATGGCGATGGCGCTGGTCTTCAGCGCTGTGTCGACCTCGGCCTGCTCATAATCCCTGCGTCGCTGAAGCTGCCGCGCCGCCATGCGCAGCCCGCCGGTTTGACGCAACGCTTCTTTCTGCCTGGCGAAGGCGGCGCGCTGGCTCTCGGGCATGCCGGGCAAGGCAGCGGCGAACAGCTTGTCGAACAGCCCGGTCTTCACCACCCGGCCGCTGTACGGATCGACCTGGCCATACATGGCTTCATGCAGGCCGCTGCCGTCGGCCGGCGCGTTGGCCGTCACCTCGTCTTCCGCCTGCGCGATCTGGCCGTTGAACCGGCGGCGGGCCAGCTCGGCGTCGAACGCTTCCTGCTGGTCCTTCATCTGCTGGTAGCGCTCGGCGACAGCGGAAAGGTGATCGCCCAGCCCTTGCATGGCGCCGCCGATTGGCGATCCCTGCGGGTATTGCGGCGCGTTGCCGGTATCGAGCCGGCGCTTGGCGATGGAAAGCGGGATGACGTGGACCATTGCCGGGTTCCTGCTCGAATTGGCTTTGAACAAAGGGCGCGCGGCGCCGGCGATCACGGCACGGCCGGATCGCACGCATGCTGGTTGTCGCGGTCTTGTGAATCGACGTTCTTGGAGGGATCGGCCGGTGTTGCGGACTACAGGCGCGGCCAGGCGCCTCTTGCGTTCGTCATCCCACGAGCGGAGCAAGGAGCGAAGCGACGCGGCGCAGACCCCTGGAGCTGCTCCGCAGCCCAAGGGACCCATGCCGCGATTCAAAGCGCCGCTGCGGTGCAGAATTCTGTTCGGCAGCACGCCTCGGCCGATGTCGCGGCATGGATTCTCGGGTCAAGCCCGAGAATGACGAAGTGGAAGTTACCGAAACGCCCCCAGCGGATCGCTCTGCCCCGCCGGCCGCCGCGCCGCCTTGAACTCCGCCGGATCGACCACCGCCTCGCGCAGCATCATCACGCCATAGCGGGTCGCCGCCATCAGGTCGTCGCGCAGTTTTACAACCTGGCCGTCCTTGCGATGGTAGAGGCGAAACTCCTCGAACCAGTCGGCGAGCGTCGAAAACACCTTGAAGCGGCCGGATTGCATGCGGTCGAGCATCTCCATCAACCCTGCTTCGACCGAGACCGAACCGTCGGCAAATTGCGCGTGGCGCGACAGCATGTTCAGCCCGTACGCGGCATATTGTTTGGCGAGCGCCACACCCGCCCCTTCCAGCGTTTCACGACGGCCGTCGCGCGGCCAGGCGAAGGGCAGCCATTCGCCCCAGGGTTTCAGGGTCAGCGTCTGCATGGCCGGCGTCTGCTGCGAGGCCCGCACTGCCTTGGTGACATAGACGACATCGGCCTCCGTATCCCAGGCAAGCTCGACGGCGGCGGAAGGGTGGTCCCAGCCGAAATCGAGCGCGCCGATGCGCGGCCAGTAGCGCGGCAGCCGGAACGGCTCGCAGGCAATCAGCGCCTCGGCCACCGGAAAGATGCGGCCAGAACCCAGCACCGGAATGCCCCGGGCGCGCGCCTCGCGCTCATGCGCTGGATAGGCGGCGACGATCGCCGCGCGCTCTTGCACCGAATAATGCGCGGCATCGTCGATGGTCATGAAGGTGACGTGACGGGACATATTAGCCTGTCCTAATTACCTGCCGTGACGAGCTATTGCCATTGATAATACTGTTCATCAATGCGAAGTAGCTGATGACTCGGGGGAGATACATGATCCGCATAGCAATCGTTGTGGCCATTGCAGCCAGTGCATCAGCATGCCAGTCGAACGTTCCATACGATACAAGTAAGCAGACCTGCAAGATGTACGATCTCCACGGGTACCAACACAAAGTTTGTGCCCCGGACACACCGAACAAGGTATGCAATGTCTGGTTCAATCCAATTTCGGGCGACGAAAGGATATGGTGCCAACCGCTCACCCGGAAAGCGACCGATCCCAAGGCCCGCGCCAGACAGCTTGCGGGCAGCCAATACCCCTGATTCGACTTCAATCAGCTTTTTTGACGCTCAGACCTGATCAGCCGATGCGAACGTCACGGGGGCGGCGCTGCTTGAGCAAGTCCTGGTGTGGCCCGCCGCGCGCGAGGCGCTGCATGAAGGCTCGGAACGGGCGCTGGCAGGTTTCGGCGAAGATGAAGTGGCGACGCTGCTGGGTTTGCTCAGGCGGCTGAACGAAAACCTCGATCGGATGGTGGCGCGGGAGACGGAGTGAATAAGTTCAGAACCCGAGTTACCAGACCCGCTTAGCTCTTATACCCCTCGTTCAGACAATCATTCTTCCAGGCCCAGTCGAAGTCGGCCCGAGACATGGACTGGCCCATGCCCGGCTCGACAAACGGACCGGCGGTGTTGTCGATATAGACGATGAAGCGCGCCTCCTTGGTGAAGGTGCCAACCTTGGCGGTGATGACGCCGCAGGTCTGGCCGGACGAACTGTCGCCGGTAAGCTGGACATGTGAGAATGTGGCGGAAGGATCGCTCACCAGACTGCGCATCTTGCCTTCGGCGGCGGTGATTGCATCGGCGCGCCAATCGCCGCTTCCGGTGCAGGCTGAAAGCAGGGCAGAGAGCAGGAGCAGTTTTGCGATTTGGCGCATGTCAGACCTCAAACGTCGCGCCGGACGCTACTCGACCACCGGTTGCTGCAAAAGCGGCATTGCAAATCATGGTTTCGCGGCGGTTCACCCCTTCGCCAACTTTTCCACCTCCCCCGCCGACAAAAACAGCAGCACCACATCGCTCATGCCAAGCAGCGGCGTGAAGGTGACGATCGTAATCCCGCCCGTCGCGTTGGTGCGGGTCAGGCCTTCGGAATAGATGTCGAGTGGCGGTTCCTCGTCGAACCAGACGCCGTGCAGCGTCTCGCCCTGCCATTTCTCGCGGCCCTTCTCGAAGCTCTTGAACGACAGCACGCTCTCGCCGGCCTGCACGTCGCCGCCGCCGCCATGGCGCACCACGACGCTGTCGAGCGCGCCCGGCGCGCCGCGGCCCATGATGGTGTCGACAATGGCATCCGCCGGGATCATGCCGGTGCCCCAGGCCGCCTGCTGCTGCGGCGGGCCGACCAGCACGCGCTGCGGGTTGTCACGCGTGCCCTCGCCGGTCACGCCGGCGGCCCACAGCCGCACCGGCGTGTCGAAAACCTTGCCTTGCCACCACTGGGGATAGCGGCCGGTGAGATGCATCGCCCATTCCGCGCCGCCGGCCCTTGTCTTGCCGAGCTGGTTGCCGGCCATGAACAGCCTTTCGCGGTTGACCGCCCCTGCCGCGTGAAATTCGGCCTGGCGCTCATAGGGCTTATACGCCGCCAGCTGGTTTGTGCGTCTGCGGCGGTCAAGCTCCGCCAGCAGCGCCAGATATTCCGTCTTCGCGGTGATCGGCGGGCTCTTCGAGGAACGGTTTGACGATGGCTTCGAGGCTGCGGATACGGCTGCGGATCTCTTCATCGCTCAGGGCATCCAGATGGTTGATGGCGCCATCGAAATCTTTGGGCAAGACGGACAGCACGATCTTCAGATACTGGTCCGGCTTGTCGGCCCGCACCTCGGCGATGACGCCGGCGCCATACGCGCGGAAGTCCGCACGCACGGCGGCAAGAAAATCATCGCCCAGCGTCTTCTTCGTCCGCTTGGGACGGGGTTTTTGCGCAGCCGCCGAACTGGCGGCGGGCTTGCGCCTTGCTGGCCTCGCCTTGCCGCGCGTCGGCCTCTCGGCGGTGTCATCAGCCATCGACCTGGTCCATCGTCTCTGCAGCGACTTCGCTGGCCGCCCTGCCCGCCTTCGGCATCGATCCGGCCGGCTTCCTCGATCGGATTTTTTTCTTCGCCCGCTTGGCGCGCTTCGGCTTTGCCGCCGCGGCAGGTTTCGCGGCACCAGCGCGTTTTGCCACGCTGGCCTGCGCCTTGAGCCGCGCCAAGACGAGACCGATGGCCTGGCCGCCGATGCCGGCTTGCGGAAAACCAAAGCCACCGGCCGCGTCCCGCACCATGCCGATCAGCACGCCGGGCGCGACCAACTCGACCCGGCCCAGACGCGGCTGCGGCGCTGCCCCCTCGAACGCGCCAATGGCGCTGACGATTTCGGCGCCGTCATCGTCGGTGATGATTGTGGCGTAGCGTGTGGGCATCAGAGTTTCTCGCGGAGTGGATCGTCAGATGAAGGCAGCGCTCTACGACGCCCCCCTCTGTCCTGCCGGACATCTCCCCCACAGGTGGGGAGATTGGCAGCTTTGGCGGCAGCGCTTTTCCTGCAACGTCGGCAATTAGCGAAAGCCGAGATAACGGCTGATCTCCCCCCTTGTGGGGGAGATGTCCGGCAGGACAGAGGGGGGCGCTGTCCCGCCAACGTATAAGTTGGCGGCCGGGCGGATTGGCTGACAAGGCGCCAGAAACACAAAACCCACCTCGGCGGCGGGTCGTTGGCGCAAATCAGCACCATGGACAAATATGTAGCATGGCTGCCCTCACCCGGTCAACGATTTTCTGAGAAAATATTCCTATCCCATCTTCCCGCGCCAAGGCGAAGACGCAATCGGCATCGCTCCGGGAGCGCGCTAAAAAACAAAAACCCGCCTCGCGGCGGGTCATCGGCGCAAATCAGCACCATGGGTAAAATGATAGCACGACTGCCCTCACCCGACAACCGCAGCAGCACCACCGCCGGCCCGAAACCCGCATTGGCTAGCCGGCTTTTCATCGGCCGGCAGCTGTGGGATCATCAGAAGAAGCTCATGGAATGATTCGCGTCGCACGGCCTTTTAGGAGAGGACGATGGACAGACCGGCCATGGCATCCGTGTTCAGGATGCGGCATGCTCCAGCCTCGGTTTCCGGTGTGCGCAGCACCGGTCAGGGCCAGGCTGATCCGATCATCCGCGTGAACTCGCTTGGCGACGCGATCCGTTTCGTCGCCAACGCCTACCCTAACTACGACATCAGCGCCGTGGCCATAGATTGCGGCGATCCGTCCATCCCTCGCCTCGGCAGCCTGGAGGTCAAGGCGGTGTGGCGCGAATATGGCGAGCGCCTGACGCAGGAATAGAACACGGTCCCGAAAGGTGGAATCCGGCTTCGTCCACGCCATTGCTCGATAGCGTTACGGAAAGCGTCTTCGCGCTTTTGCCGTCGCGATGGTTTTGCCGCTGCCATCGAGCGCCTTCACCGATATCTCGTACATATGCGGCCTGGGTGGACAGGGTCCGCGATAGCTGAACGCTCCATAGGGCAAGGTTTTCTGGCCGCCGAAGGCCACGGTGCCGCCGCCATGCTTGAAGTCGGGCGCGTCCGTATCGACCATCTTGAACGCCAGCGTCTTCGTCCCGGCGGGAACGCCGGAAAGCGTGATCGGCGGCGACTTCGGATCAAAACACTTGACCGTCGGACCCCATTCGAAGTTCATCGCCATGTCGGCGGACGCGGCCGTCGTCATCGCCACGGCAAAACCAAAGGCTGGTACAAGACGCAAAACGACCTCCCTGCTTCGCACCCGGCCCTGGCGATCATAGTCTCTTTTCGCACGCAAGGCATCGCGGCGAGGCTCGCGACCGACGGGCAAGACGCCCGCGAGCCGGCCAAATTGGCTTGCGCACCGGATCGGAAACGCCGCTGGCGCGTTTTAGCTTTGGTCAATGGAGGGAACAATCGCCATGAACGTCGCCAACCTGCAACTCGAAGGTCTGCTGATGGCCGTCGCATCGATCAACCACGTGCTGGTTCGCAAGGGGGTGCTGACATCGGAGGAGATCGACATCGCGCTGCGCAAGGCCGAAGCCAGCGAAACCGGTGAGGAGCGATCCAATGGCATGTCGGCGTCAAGCCGCGACGCCGTCAATTTCCCGATCCGGCTGCTGGAACTCGCCAACCAGTGCCAGCCCGAGGCCGACATGCCGTCCTTCTCGAAACTGGCGCGCATGGTCGGCCAGATGAAGGAGCCTTACAACGATCAGCTGTGAGGCCTGGAGCTTTCGAGCATTTGAGGCCGGCCAGCACTGTGTGTAGAATTTTTTGTGCCTATCCGTTTTCATGTGCCTTCGCCTATAACCGCCAAATGCCCGGAACATTCCGCCTCCTATGCAGCCCGACGACCAGCTTCAGCGCCTGATCGACGATTGCTACGCGGCGTTTGCACCTTATCCGCGGCCGCATGCCATGCACGCCTCGCCATTGCGCGATCCCGTCGCGCTGCTGAAGACGCTGAGCTCCGCCCCGTTGCGAGAATTGACCGGCGAGCAAATCGGCCCTTATGCCGGTTACGCCATGACGACCGTCGGCGATCTTGATGACTACAAGCACTTTTTGCCGCGCATCCTCGAGCAGGCTGTCCTTGAGCGGCAATGGACTGGCACCGAACCACCGATCATTGCCGAGCGTTTGAAGAGGGGTAAGTGGCTGGAGTGGCCGGCGCATGAACCGGCTGCGATCCGGGCGCTGTTTGCCGGCGCTTGGTCGCGGGCCCTTCAGGAAGATCCTGATGAGGAGGAAGCCGACAGCTGGATTTGCGGCACCGCCTGTCTCGATCTCGATCTGGAGGCGATGCTGGAGAAATGGCTTGCCGCACCGTCGATCAGCGCCTCGCTGCAGCTCGCCAACTTCATGCAGACCGGTGCAAAATTCGTGTTCGAGAACGACACCACCGAGCGCGCCTTCTGGGGCTATGTGGACGAAGTGAAAATCCACCAGATGCGGCGTTGGCTGCTTGGCCAGCCGGTGCATCAGCTGTTGCTGACGGCACGCGGCCGCACCCCGCCTTCCCGTCTGTGGTTGATCGACAAAGGGCTGGAGGCGCTGGCGTCATTCGGCCCGGCCAGACTGCATTAGCAGCCTGGCACGGACCTCATCGCCCTCGCCGAGCATGTCCCGATCCTGGTCGAGGTAGAAATTCCCTGCAAGTCAAACCATTGGCCCAACACTATTCGTCGGCGTGATGTATCGAATGTCTTGCCGATGTCACCAAGTTTTGCTTGGTTGCGGCTGATTGCTGCCTGGTGATTTCTTGGGGGGACACATGAGATTTGAACCGCGCTTTGGCGCCTTGTTGCTTGGCGCCGTCATGCTCGCCGGCTGCACAACCGTCAGCGAGGGCGAGTTCAACAACGCCCAGGCAGTCCTCAGCGGCAGCCCGGCGATCAAGGCCAAAGTCACCAGGGAATGCATTGCCGACCAGGCGACACTGCCGCTGGCCGAGAGAAAAACCCTCGCTGACGTCGCCAATGTCAGCCTGGAACGCCTGCCGGCAACATTCTGCAATCGCCTTTGGAATGCCGTCGCCAGAGGACGCATAACCTATGCCGACTACCGCAATCTTTCGTCGCCATCGGCTGACAGCAGCAAGGTGATCAAAGTCCTGCAGGGCCGCTAGCCGGCCTTCGGCCCGGCCTGGCTACAAAGGTCGCCTGGCTCGGGCCCGACGCTGTCGCTACGCCCTGCCAGGCCAGCCCAGATTCAGCGTCAGCGTCCGTCCCGGCCCGTGCACGGCGGCGAACAGCAGTCCGGCCAGGAACGAAAAATGGTCGACGAAGAAGCCGAACTCGGCCTGGTTGCCGGCCCAGTGGCTGGGGCCGTGGAAGGCAAAGCCCAGGAACAGCACATAGGCAGCCGCGACGAGAGCCGCCTGGGTGAAGAAGGCGCCGCTCAGGAAACACAGCACCAGCGCCACCTCCAGGATCGCCGCGCACCAGGCAAGGAAGAGCGGGAAAGGAAAGCCGGCGGCGGCGATGAAGCCTGCGGTGGCACCCATGCCCATGAACTTGAAGGTCACCGCCATCAGGAAGACGGCGGCGAAGATCAGGCGGGCGATGAGCAGGGCCGCGGTCTGCCACGGCGATTGAGTGATATCCGGCATGCTGTCTCTCCAGGGTTTGCAATGGATGTCGACCCAAGGACGAGCGACCCCGCGCAGTTCCGACACCGGTCTGAAATTTTTGCACGAAAGCCATGCCGCGCTGGATCTCGGCACCGGTCCGGCGCTCACAGGACGCCGTGGCCGGGGCTCCAACCTTGCCGCGGCCTGCCCCGAAAGCTACCTTCACAAGGGGCGCTTGATCAGTTTGTGAGGAGAGCAAGCCTATGGCGACGGTCCGGTATCTCGTCAGCGATGTCGAGTTGGCGATAGCATTCTACACCAGGCATCTCGGCTTCGTGCTGCGGCAGCAGTTCGGTCCGGCGATGGCCATCCTGAGGCGCGACGACCTGACGTTCTGGCTTGCCGGCCCGACGGCGTCGGCGGCGAGACCGATGCCGGATGGCAGGACGCCGGAACCGGGCGGATGGAACCGCATCGTGCTGGAGGTGGAGGACCTCGCGGCGCTCATCGTCCGGATGCGCGAGGCCGGCGTGCCGTTCCGCAACGAGATTGTCGACGGCCCCGGCGGCCGCCAGATCCTTTGCGAGGATCCGTCCGGCAACGTCGTCGAGCTTTTTGAAGCAAGAGCATGATCCCTGCCCGAAATCCGTTCGCTTGCCTTGGCTTGCGCCTTGGCGCTGTCGGCGCGGCGCTCCCGCGCCGGCGAAATCGGATTATTCGGTTTGCCGGCTGATGGTATGATCGCCCCCGCCCACGGGGAGGGAATCAAACATGGCCAAAACCTTGACCATCGGCGCGCCGCAGCATCCGGCAATGAGCGCCGCCTATGAACTGGACTGCCGGGAGATGCTCGTCCCCCATCTCGACGCGCTGTTCGACGAGGTCGAGGCGGCCGGCCGGGATCGCTGCCAGGCCGCCCCGGCGCTCATGTACCTCGCCGCCAGGCGGCTGACGCCGGCCTGACGCCAAGGCGCCCGCCGGGGCGTTCACGAACAATTAATGATCCTGAAACTTGTCCGTAACCAGCAACGTGATACCGTAAGCTGGGGCTAATGCACAGGTCCGTCCTGTGCAGCTATTGGGGTGGGTTGGGTTTTGGGCGCGAGCGTCAAGTTCGGGACGATGTCCTATATGGTCCGGTCTACGGTCCTCGAGTGCAATGGCTGCGGCGGCACCGGGCAGGTTTTCCAATGCCCGCGCTGGACAAGCTCAAACGGCCTTTGCTGTCCCGCCGGCACCCACCAGCGCGGCTGTCCTGGCGCCAGCGCGCCTTGCGCCGATTGCGCCGAAACCGGCCAGCACGGCGCCGGCCTGGCCCATTCGGCCTGACAGGCGGCTTGCGATCCGCGTCGGCCGGGCCTCATCCGACGCCCGCCATGGAACCAGTACCGCCGATCGCTGTTATGTCTGATCGTGGCATCCTATATAGCGATGTCCGCACGACCGTGCGGCTGACAGAAAGCGAGGCACGCCATGCCCGACGACAAATCCAAGATCAAGCAGGACCGCAAGCTGGTTTCGAGCGAGGAGACCTATGAGGTCGCCGCCTTCGCGCGCAAATACGGCATCCCGCAGAGCGAAGCTCAGACCATCATCAAGCGCTACGGCCCGTCGCGCAAGAAGCTCGACAACCACATGGCCGCGCGCGGATAGAAGCCGCGAGCCGCAACCATTTCGCCATTATGGCGTTGATGGATGCTGCGGGCCGCGTCAGCCCGGTTGGTGTTTGCCAGCCGGGCTCGGCGGCACCACGAACAGGACATCTTTCCTGGTTTCTGGCCAACGAAATGGCAGATGAGCCTCTGTCCCGCCCGGCCCGTAGCGTGCCAGACTGACGAGAGCCAGACCGAGGGAGGGCCGCGATCATGTCCGACACCACACGCAGGACCGGCAGTTGCCTGTGCGGCGGCGTGCATTTCGTCGTCACAGGCCAGCCGACGCGGGTCGGCCTCTGCCACTGCAAGGACTGCCGCAAGGCGGGCGGCTCGGTCTATTCGGCCTTCGCCATCTGGCCGCGCGACGCCTTCGAAACATCGGGCGAAGTCGCCAGCTACGGCACGCGCAGCTTCTGCCCGACCTGCGGCGGCCGCGTCGCCTGGATCGGCGATGATGAGGTCGAGGTAATGCTTGGCAGCCTCGACGTCGCGCCAACCGACCTGGAGCCGCAATATGAATTGTGGACCAGCCGCCGCGAGACCTGGCTGCATGCCTTGCCCGGCACCGAACAGTTCGAGCATGACCGGCCCATCCCGGAAGACGCCGTTCCGCCGCCGCCGAGGCCTTTGTCGGACGCCGTCGCTCACGATTGAAAATTGATCTTTTCGGGCCTGGAACCCTCCCCTGCCGGCGACGTTATCCGGCGCCCCTTGCGAGTGCGTTGTTTCACAACCGCTGTTCGCTCCTGGGGCGACATGCCACGGAGACTTCCGTTGAACGACAAGATGTTCCCCCGACCGATCCGCCTGAAATTTGCCCCCGAGCGAGAGCGCGTTGTGCGCAGCGCCTGGGAGGGGCTGGAATGCCTCGGCGACTGGCCGGCCGGCCGAGGCCGGCGATACCAGGCGGCGCTGCGCTGCTGTCGCGATGCACTGGACGGCTGGACGCCGCCGGAAAAGGCGATGCGGGCGATGATCGACGCCGCACGCGAAGCCCACATCCTCCAATAGCGGGAAAAGCCCGGTAGCGGAAAACCCAGGAGCGGGAAAGACAATGGCCGATGTGATGCTATCTACTCCGGTGCGGGTCAAGCCGCATGGCTCCGACACGATCCGCGAGGTGGCGACCCTTCAGGACGCCAGCGAAATCCTGATCGACTGGCCGCATGCCAGCCGCGGCCCCTTCTACCAGGCGGCGCGCGAAAAGATCGAGGCGGCGCTGGAAAACAAGGACGGCGCGGCTCAGGCACAGGAGGCTTTCACGGCGCTGTGCGATCACGCCGGCCTGCTGGTCCGCTGATCGAGACCGCCGGCCGGCGCCATCTTGCGTCTCTGTTGTTTGGATCCTCTATTGCCTGGGCGGCTGGGCCGGCACTTCGCCGGGCTTGATCACCGGTGTCTTGCCTTGGTCGGGCGCTGGCGCGGCCATGCCCTGATCGCCGGTGGCCGGCGGCTTCAGCACCCCGCCGCAATCGTTGAGCTTTTCGCTCAGATTGCCGCCGCCGGACTGCTGCTTGTCGCCTTGATCCGTCTCGACCCGGCAGTTGTCGACCTGCTGGGCCGGGTTCTGCTCCGTCTGCGCCGCGGCCGGCCCGGCCAGGGCCAGCATCAGGGACGCGATGGCGAGAGGTTTCATCTCGGCCTCCTTTCCTTGCATGCCGCCCGCGGCGGCCTTCCTTCGCGGGGACAACGCCTGACGGCCCAAAAGGTGGCGGCAAAAAAGGCTGGCCGCCTTCTCCCGGCGGCGTGACACCTCCGGCCGCTATGCGTAGCGGAGGCGCCGTGGAAACGGTCCTAACTGTCCGGTGCCCGGGTCATGTCCCCCTCGCCCCCTTCGGCCGGAGCAACAGGCGGTTCGGTCCTTTGCGGGCACGCCTCGTAGCGGTGGTCGCGGCCGCCGCAGAAGGAACAGCACATGGCTTCGCGGCCCTCGTCTCCGGGCCACCATTGCGGCGTTTCGTCGGGCTTCCTGCCGTCCATGCCCAGCAATGCGCGACGCGTGGTTTGGTTGCGTCTCGCCCTGCGCAATGCGCGGCCCATCACGGAACCGGCGGACAGGTGGTGGGTTTTGTGGAACAATGAGGCTGAATCAAAACCAAGAGAAACCGTCATGTCCGCTCGCCTTCGAATCCTGTCGATGACCCTGGCCACCGTGCTTGCGGCGCCCGGGCTGGCCGAGGCCCGTCCCGACAGCCGCAGCATGAGCTGTGCTGGGATCCAGGCCATGATCCAGAGCCATCGCGCCGTGGTGCTGACCACCGGCCCGAACACCTATGACCGCTATGTCAGGCAGTTCGGCAATGAATGCGACTGGCCGGAAGTGCCGATGTCGGCCTATATCCCGGCCCGCGACGGACACTGCCCGGTCTACCGCTGCGACGAACCGGTCAACAACTTCCCGAATTGACGCCTCGCCGTACTAACGGCATAACCATCCGAGCTTCTCCCGCTTCGTCTAATGGTAGGACAGCGCCCTTTGAAGGCGTGAATCGTGGTTCGAGCCCATGAGCGGGAACCAGAAAAATCAGATCGCTGGATTCCAAATCTTCCTTTCTGTCGAATACCCACTGAATAAACGCGTGCGAATTGCCTGAGGGATAGCCGCCTCGCAGGCGCCCACCGTATTTGTGGTCCGGGTCACGGGCCCGGCTTCCGCGATCACACCATAGGCCAACGCGGCAACTTGGTTCACAGTACAACCACAAGCGGTCGATTCCTTCGGGATGTAGCCACTTGAAAAGCCCGCCGCAGGTCGCTCCTGTGGCGGGCTTTTCCTATTGGGACCAAGGTCTTAGGTGGCTCCATGCAAAGGTCTGACGTAACCGCTTTGGTTCCGGTATCGTCCATTGGATGTTCCATTACTTTAGTCAATCGCAATATATGGATGAAGGCTTGGCTGACCCGCCGCCCCATTCACGGCGGCGACGGGCGCCCCTAGGGATCGCGGGACTTGCCGCCACCTATGTTCCGAGGCTTCCCTGGCGGGCGCCTCAACGCTCCTTTGGCTTCGGCGTGATCTCCTCGACCCGCACCTTGTCGCCAATCTCTTTCGCCAGGGCGAAAGCCTTGGTTTTGTCCTTCGTGGTCAGGACCGTACGCCACATCGGTTTTTCAAAGACGCTCACGACATAGGTTGTGGCCGGCTTTTCAGTCATCGATGGCTCTCACCTCCTTCATTTGAATGCTTCAGTTATATTAGCGGTACCGCATATAATGATCAGCCGGCAGCAGCCCCACGCCGGTTAGGCCCGGCGCACTGCTTTCCCAACGAAGTGTGCGCCGGGCCGCCCCAAGTCGGGCCGGCAAAGCTCGCGATCTCGGCCAGAGGTGCGCGAGCCGATCGGAGACCCGATCTTCAGCAGGGGATGCCCCTGCCCTGCTGACAACAACAACTATTAGAGATGACTAATGTTCCATCAAGCCGGTTCCGATCGAACGGACCGGCGCCCGCAGCCCGCGGGACCATCGGATGCCTTCGCCGCCGACAGCTCCCCTCAGCCTCGCGCGACAGTGGCCGGCAGAGATGGAACCGTGCGCTGACGCGGGCGTTATTGTCCTCACGCAGTCGAGGTTCCAATGCAAACCGCTTGGTTTTCCAAACCCGTGGTGGTTTCGGTCGGTGTGGCCGGTGCCACCCGCAACTTGTCCAACACACAGCAGGCCATCGAATTGCTGACGACACACTGGCGCGACGCCGGCAGCCTCAAACATCAATCCGCGTTGCGCGCCTGCCGCCGCGCGACAAGCGGCGAGGTGCCTGCCGATATCGCCAGGGAGGCTTTCATCGAGGCGGCGCGCGAGGCACACATACTGGTCGAGTAGGTCGAGCCGCATTCACGGACTGCAACCATCGTTCACAATTTCGTGATCGACGGAACCGTCTGAAACGGCGAGCGTTTTTTTGCAGGCGTCTTTTTGTCAGGCAACATCAGGAGGCGTTTATGCGCATCATGAACCTCGTCACGCTCGCTCTCATCATCCTTGGCGGTCTCAACTGGCTGTCCATGGGTGTGACCGGCTATGACGTAATCGGCACAGCCCTTGGGGGCGCCATGCTGGCCCGCCTGGCCTATCTGATCATAGGCCTTGCAGCCATATGGCAGCTCATGCCGGGCTTCCAGAGCTTCACCCTTGGAGAAGTCGATGCCGAAAGGCATCTCCCGCATCATCGGTGACTGGTAAGCCGGGGGCGGCGGAAAACCCGCCGCCCCACGGGGGGGCATTCAGATGCCAAAACCCGGCGCGGCGTCGGCATCGGCATCGACGCCGGCTTGCGGCACGATAATCGATGCCAGCGGCGCGCTGAGGCGCCAGTGGAGACGGCCGGGCGAGCGCTCCAGTTCGGCTGAACCGCCCAGCGACTGCGGCGCCACCCGCTGCAGGACGACAGTGCCGAACCCCTTGCGTGTGATCTCATCGCCGTTGCTGCCCGGACGAGGCGTGGATGTTTCGGTCCAGAGCATCTGGAATTCACGCCCGCCAGAACCCTGGGCACCTGCACTCCGGGCGCCGGCCCCTTGGACGCTGGCACCCTGGGCGCCGGAACCGATCGTCCAGGTGATCTCGACCCGGCCGTCTTCGCTGCCCAATGCGCCATATTTGGACGAGTTCGTGCCGAGCTCATGGAAGGCCATGCCGAGATTCTGCACGGCATTCGACTGCAGCGTCAGGACCGGACCCGAGAGCAGGATCTGCTCCTCGCGGCCGAACGGCTTCAAATGTTCCTGGATCAGGTCGAACAGGCTGGCGCCGGCCCATTCCGAGGTGACGAGCAGGTCGTGCGAGCGCGACAGCGCCATGATGCGGGCGCGGATCAGTTCCTCGAACTCACGCGGGTCGCTGGAGCGCTTGCTCGTTTCCCTGACCATCGACAGGATGACCGCGAACTGGTTCTTGACGCGATGGTTGACCTCCCGCATCAAGAGCCTGATGCGGCGCTCGCTCTCCTTGGCGGCGGAAATGTCGCGGGCGATCTTCGAGGCGCCGACGATCTCGCCATTGGCGTTCTTGATCGGCGAAACCGTCAGCGAGACGGAAATAAGCGCGCCGTCCTTGCGCCTTCGCGTCGTCTCATAGCTCGCCACCCGCTCGCCGGCGCGAACCCTGCGGATGATCTCGGTCTCCTCGCCCTTGAGGTGATCGGGGATGAGCATGAGGATGGACTGGCCCACCGCCTCGTCGGCGCTGTAGCCGAACATGCGCTCGGCTGCCAGGTTCCAGCTGGTGATGATGCTGTTCAGATCCTTGCTGATGATGGCATCGAAAGACGAATCGACAATCGCCGCGAGCCGTCCGTCGGCGAGCATGTCCAGCCTGTTACTGCCCTTGGTATCGGTCATCGCCGCCCGGAATTCCGCCATCACCATTAGCTAGCGCGCTGGCGGCTCAAGGCAATCGCCCGGGGAAAAATTGCTGCGGGCGACGCGCGATGAGGCAGCGCATCATGCCGAACGCCTCATCGGCCGGCCGGCTTCGCGCCTTCGGCGTCAGGCAGCACGCCGAACTCCTGCGACTTGACGCCTTGCTCGGCCGTCAGGAATCCGTCCGAGGAAAGACCGCGCCGCAGCAGTTCCCTGACCGCCGCCGAGCGGCTTGGCATGCGCCTTTCGAAGCGCCAGTTTTCCAGCGCCGCCAATTCGTCTGTGGTGAGCATGATCTGCAGTCGTTCGGGGCGTTCGAGTTCAGCCATGTGCGCGCTCCTCGCTCAGGACTAAAAATACAGTGAGTTAGTATCTAACTCATTTGGCTTATAATTAGGATAGCGCTCATTACGCGTCAAGACCGGCCAGTGAGCGCTCCCCGCATCAAACTCATGATGCGTATCGAACGCCTGAAACACATTCCTGTAACTACCCTAACTAACTGATTTTATTTGGATATTATGAAATTTTCACTTGCCATGCCGACGCGCCGGGCGCATGCTCCAAGCTGAACAGAAAACCGTTCCCTTTGGGAGGTTTCGATGCGGTACGATTACTCCACGCGCCTGCGCGATGACGTCAATTCAGCGGCCGAGAGGGCATTCAAGACGGCAGGCATCATCAACATCACGGCGACGGCCGAACAGGTCAGGGTCCGGAATCTGGCCGAGAACGTCGCCCTCGAGGACATAGAGTATCTGGTTCTCCAGGCTGCCCAGCTGCTTGGCGCGGCAATCGAATTCGACGCCTTGAGCAATGGGTTGGCGCTGCCAGGAAATGGCATTGATGCTGAGGAACCTGCGATCGGCGCGCCCACCTTCTCACAGCCGGTCTCGATCCAGTAGTGCCGCTCTGACGCGGCTCCTAACCGCTGCGCCGCTTCCAACACGTGAAGGAGCGCTTTCCGGCCGGGGACCGGCAGCTCGCGCCTCGGTCACATTCGCCCGATCGCAGTCGCCCCATCACAGCGGCCCGATCACAGTCGCCCGATCACAGTCGATTGAGACAGCTCCGAACACCTTTGGGAATTGAGCGCGCGCTCTATATGGTGCGGCAAAACCCCAATCGGAGCCTCCACAATGACCCTCGCCACACGAAAACTCGGCAGCCAGGGGCTGCACGTCTCGGCCATCGGTCTCGGCTGCATGGGCATGAGCCAGTCCTACGGTCCGGCCGACGAGGCTGAATCCATCGCCACGCTGCACCGCGCCATCGAACTGGGCTGCACCTTCCTCGATACCGCCGAGGTCTATGGCCCGCACACCAACGAGGCACTGCTCGGTCGGGCGCTGAAGGGCAAGCGCGACCAGGTGACGATCGCCACCAAATTCGGCTTCCGCATCGAAAACAGCAAGCAGGTCGGCGGCGTCGACAGCCGACCCGAGCACATCAGAGAGGTTGTCGAAGCCTCGCTCCGCCGGCTCGCCACCGACCATATCGACCTGCTCTACCAGCACCGCGTCGACCCTGATGTGCCGATGGAGGATGTCGCCGGCACCGTCGGCGAACTGGTCGCGCAAGGCAAGGTGCGTTTCTTCGGACTGTCGGAGGCAGGTAGCGCCAACATAAGCCGCGCGCATGCCGTCTTTCCGGTCTCGGCGCTGCAGAGCGAATATTCGCTGTGGGAGCGCAACCTGGAGCCCGAGATCATCCCGCTGCTCAAAAAGCTCGGCATCGGACTGGTGCCCTTCTCACCCCTCGGCCGCGGCTTTCTCACCGGCGACGTCAAGCGTGCCGAGGATTATCCCGAGAGCGACTACCGCCGCAACGACCCGCGCTACCAGGGCGAGAATTACGACGCCAATGTCGAAGCGGCCACCAAGGTGCGCGACATCGCAACGGCCCGCGGCGTCAAGCCTGGACAGATCGCGCTGGCCTGGCTGCTTGGCAAGGGCAACGGCTTTGGCATTGACATCGTGCCGATCCCCGGCACCAAGCGCAGACAATATCTGGAGGAGAACATCGCCGCCGCCTCCCTGAAACTCGACGCCGCCGAAATGGCAGCACTCGACGAGGCGCTGGCGCCAGGAAAAATCTCCGGCCCACGCTATGGCGAGCGCGGCATGGCGATGGTGGATCGGTAGCGCCGCACTGGGTTCCATTTCCGGCCAACTAGCGCCGCTACGCACCGACCCGAAGCGGTCGATCGGCGCCAAGATCATCCAGCTTCATCAGGCGGTCTCGGAATTTGACTGCCGGCAAGAGCCCGCCACCGCGAAGCGGCGGGCTTGGATGACCTTGGATCACTGAATGATCTTGACGATCTTGCGTGTGTGAGGATCAACCACAACAGTTTGGTTGTCGACCACGACGTAGCGGTATTTGACGTTGGGAACTTCATGAAGTTCGACGGTATCGGGCAGAGCCGTGCCGACATTGAGCTCAACCCCTGGAAGCTTGACGGAAGCCAGCGGTTGCTTGTGCACATACTCCTTGATCACCGTTTCCTGCTCAGGCTGGATGACCACATCCTGAGCGGCGGCAGCGCCAACGCCAGCGAGAAGCAAAAGTCCTGCCGCGGCAGTGATAAGATGCATCCTCATGATTGTCTCCTTTCCTTTGCAAGCCCTTTCGCTGGGCGATTGAGATCATTTCGCAGCGCAGCAAGGGCTCCCGCCGTAACGCCGTCGGATGTGGGTTGTTCCTTCAAATTTCCGACTGCCGCTTTTGCCAATTCGCCTGGAACGAAGTTTTTTCGTCGAGGTTTATCCTGCGAAGGGACTGATGCTTTCGAGGAGACCTCCCATGAAGCATATTCTGATCACCAGCATGCTCGCGCTCGGCATCGGATGCGGTGCCGCGGTTGCCCAGACACAGCCAGCTGAAACCCAGTCGGGCGGTGACGCCAATTGCGCGGCCGGCGCGGCTAATTGTCAAAAAGGCTCAAAGATGAAGATGGGCGAGCAGGCCCAGGGCAAGGCAAAGGCCCAGACGGACCAGCAGGCTCAAGGCAAGCCCAAGGTCCAGACCGACGAGCAGGCCCAGGGCAAGGCCAAGGTCCAGACCGACCAGCAGGCCCAGGGCAAGGCCAAGGTCCAGACGGACCAGCAGGCCCAGGGCAAAGCAGGTGCGACCACCGATCAGCAGGCCCAGGGCAAGACCTCAACACAGACTGATCAGGGGTCGACTGCTTCCATCAGCAACGTGACTGTCGAACAGAAAACCCAGATCACCCAGGTCATCAAGGAGACCAGGGTCGAGCCGGTGTCGAATGTCGATTTCGACATTTCGGTCGGCATCGAGGTTCCCCGGCACAAAATCCGGTTGCATCGTCTGCCCGCGCGCATCGTCAAGATCGTGCCGGCCTACGAAAGCTACGAGTATTTCGTATTGGCCGATGGTCGGATCGTCATCGTCGATCCGGACACGTTGAAGATCGTCCTTATCCTGACCTGACCTTGTACCCATCGCACCGCCCGCCACATCCACGTGGCGGGCGTTTCTATGATAGGGCCGATGAACCGACTGAGCGATGGCCACCTCGCGGCATGGAGGCGGATCAGTGCAGCTATTGGAGTTCCGACCGCATTTGCTGGGGCAAGGCCGCTAGGATTTAGCTGTCAGGACGTCAAAGTGGATTTCAGCACCCGCCTGTTCGTCGAACAACACCGAGCAGCCTCGCGCAAGCGCTACCGTGGAAAGGGCGTTTGCCACGACGTCGTCCGGTGACACGAAATCGCCGGTCAGCACCCGCAACTCTTCGACGCCCTCAGCCATCGAGACAAAATTTCCGACCACTCGATCGTGCCTGCAGGCCTCGACCACGTAAAGCAGATCGACCATTTCGAAGCTGTGCATGTTCAGCCTCCAATAAAAATCGTCCCTTGCAGGATCATGAAACGCATTGGCTGAACATAGTGTTCCGGCGGGCTTGAGTTACCCCTATCGCCGCTCCGACCGGCGCCGTTTGGCGATGAGCTTGAGGATCGTTCGACCGCGCGCGCGTCGCGGCATCGACCATGCCATAAGCGATGGCCTCGAACCCGAAGGTGCCTAGATCCGTTTGAAATCGGCAAGGCCTAGCCGTATCCACTGCCCCTCTGCAAAGGCTAGAGCAAACGCCTCCAAAATTCCTCGACCATAAGCTGGAGTGCCCATACCTGCCTCACCATACGGCTGAGAATTCCCGCCAACGCTGATCCAGACACCCCGATTTTTTGCGATGATTGTGGAGCGTATCTGGGCACCTGGGATGAACTCCAAACCGACTTTGAGAGGCAAGGCTTAAGAATGGTGTCTTCCGCCTGAACAAGGGCCGTATCCAGCGGGTCGAATAGGACGTGCCCCGGCCAGATCGCGAGCGGCTGCATGCAAATCCATCTAGGCGCCAGCAATTGCCGTTTCTACCTCCCGCGCGGAATGACCTGTGAGATCCTTGGCGATTTCGCCTACCAGCACGGCCGATAGTTGCTGGTGATAGTGCTTGCGAAGTTCCCCCAGGGTTCGCGGAGCGGCGATGACAATCAGGTTGGCGATTCGTCCGTCCAGAACTTGTCGGTTGAGCAACCCGGCAGTTCCTGCCGCGAAACTGTCTTCTTCGATCTGACTGTTGTCGGGATTGGCGGAACTGCTCTGATGACGGGCGCCGGACCCCTTGTTCTCATTTGCCACGTCTTCAACCGCCGAGGCCGTCAGCTTCGGGTTGGCTTCGTCTCCGGAGTTGCGAAACAGGTTGAGTTTCTCTCCATCAGCTACTGCAACTGTCGCACCTTTGGGAATATTCATTTTAAGTCTCCAAAATTGCGCCAGTCGTTGGCTGATCCAATTCAAAGCCATCTGGCGTCGGCCTCAACGTTTCAACTCGCCATTGGATGCCTTGGATCGGAGCCTTTCGTCGAGGACCATCGGGATCGGAAAACCACATCGCGCCGCTGCGAGATGCCAGAGGCATCAAGGCGCGGCATTGAATGCGGAATGTCGTTCGTTCCCTAGCAGGCGCCGCCTACTGGCCGCTTTCGGCCCTTGAGGGCCAATTTTCATAGCATCCGTTTCAGCATCCCACCTGGAAGCCGCGAGCATGCTCGCAGTGGTCGTTTCTAACGAGCCGCTTCTGTTCCAGACCGATGATCTCAGGGTCGACGAGGCGCCAGGCAAAATCTCCGGCCCCGCTATGGCGAGCGCGGCATGGCGATGGTCGATCGGTAGCGCGCTAGGAGCATGGACGCCAAGGGCATGAACCGGTTTCGAAAAAACATGCCTAGAAAACAGATAGTTATCCTGACCCCGTCGGGATGGGCGGGCCCTGCCGGTGGCCGAGACGGGCTGGGAACGGACATCCGGAGGCGCTCGACCGAAAGGCCGATTGCGGGCGCCTGAGCGAACGCGATATCCCATTCAAATTGATGTATTCCCCAACGTAAGCATGTGATAATTAAGAATTCACTAATGAAAGCATCGCGGGGGATGCCATGCCGTCCTTTAGATGGGCTGTTATTGTCGCGCTTGCCGCGACGCTCAACAATACGACACCGATGATGGCCGCCGAAACAGTGGGCCAGGCAGTCGTGATCAAGACTGCTGTCACCGGCGCGACCGGACCGCTTGTGGTCAGCGCACCCGTTCATCGGGACGAACGTATCAAGACATCCAATACCGGGCTTGGCCAGTTCGTGTTCCTGGATGGCACCAAGCTGGCGGTGGGGTGGGGTTCTTCCGTCGTCATCGACAAGTACGTCTTCAGCGGTGAGAATTCGGTGAAGAACCTTACCGTGCGCGCCGCCAAGGGAACGTTTCGCTGGATAAGCGGAAGCTCGCCTTCGTCCGCCTACCAGATCGTGACGCCAGCAGGCACAATAGGCGTGCGGGGAACAGCATTCGATGTCCACATCGCGCCCAACGGCACAACCGCCGTCGTGCTCCTGAAGGGGGCGGCCCGATTCTGCAACGGCGGCGGATGCAGGGAACTGAAGCGGCGCTGCGATTGTGTGGTCGCGACGCCATCAGGCGCAATGACCGACGTCGTCAAGGTCAATCAATCGGTGCTCACCAGACTCGGCACCGCGCGGGCATTGCCGTTTCTGACCGGCAATCAGCAGCTTTCGGGCGGCTTTGGCGCGACCGGTTGCGGGCTTACCGCCTCCAGTCAGCGTGAGGGCACCGCGCCGCAGCGGCAGCGAACCTCACCGGCGCCCAATCCGCCCGGCCCACCCAGTCCGGGCACACCCGATCCGCCGAGCCCGCCAAGCCCGCCGAGCCCGCCGAGCCCGCCGGATCCGCCAGGCGACACGGATGACGGCAACAACGGCAATGGAAATGATCCGGGTCATCACGACCCAAGCAATCCCGGGAGAGGCCACGGCAATGGCCATGGCAGGGGATAGCCGCACTTTTGTCTTGGCGCGTCCGGTATTCGACGGTCAGGAATCGGAGCCGAATTGTTGTTCCGCATATCCGGCATTCGCTTCCACCGTCGCTCCCGCCCGTTTGGCAAGAAAGTCATCCGGTCGGCGCGATATCCGGCCATAGAAGTCCTGCAAGCCCGCCGGCAGGCCCGCGGCCGTGGCTTTGGCCGCCGCGATGATCTTTCGGCTGCGTGGCGAGCGCGAATGCAACGCCTCGACGAGCTTGCCGTGGAGAAGCCGCAACTCCGCAAAATCCGGCGACGAGGCAACATTTTCATCGCCGACGACGGCGTTGATTTTCGTCCTCGCGCTCTTTCCCTTGAGCTCCAGCGATCCCGCGTCGAGCACGGCCCAGCCTGCCAGCGATCGGACTGTGTCGTCGGACGCGAGGATGTCGAAATTCACCATCTTGCACGCTGTCTCGATACGCGCGGCGACGTTCACCGCATCGCCAACGGCCGAATAGTTGAATCGCGACTCCGCCCCCATGTTGCCGACGCAGGCGACGCCGGTATGGATCCCGATACCGATGCGGACCGTCTGCTCGGCCCCGAAACCGAATGCATCGCTCTCGTTGAGGCGGGCAATCGTCTCGCGCATGGCCAATGCCGCGCGAACGGCCTTCGCGGGATGATCCGCGACATCGATGGGGGCATTCCAAAAGGCCATGATCGAATCGCCGATGAACTTGTCGAGCGTGCCTTCATTGGCGGTGACATGACGGCTGAGCGCGTCGAGAAGCGTGTTCAGAAACCCCACGACGGCGGTGGGCGGCAGTCTTTCGCTGATCTGGGTGAAGTTTCGCACGTCGACAAACATCACGGTCAGCTCGCGGTCGTCGCCGCCAAGACGAAGTGCGTTGCGCGTGTGCTCGATGCGGTAGAGAAGCGATGGCGACAAATATTGGCCGAAGGCCCGCCGGATCGCGCGCCGCTCCCGGTCGGTCACCAGGAAGCGGAAAGAGGTTGTCGCGAAATGCGTGATCGAGCCCATGACGATCGGCGCAAACGGGTCGAACAGCAGTCCAGCGAGCGAAAAGGCAAACCATGATGCGACCAGCGCCAGGCCGGTGATCGCCAGGCCGCAGGCGAGCGCAATCGCGGGGCTTACGAAAATCGTGAGGATCACCAGAAGGCTGCCCAGCGTCGCGATCGACGCTATTTCCAGCCCGTTTGCCCAGTCGGGCCGCGACAGATAGTGGCCGGACAGTATCTGTTCAACCATCTGCGCATGGAGCGAGACGCCCGGCACGTTCTCACCGAGCGCCGTGACACGAATATCCTGCAGCCCGGCGGCGGAAGTGCCGACAAACACGATGCTGCCTTCGATCGCGGCCTTTGTTTCGGGCGAGACGCCGCCGGGTGCGAGCACGTTCTTCGCCGAAACATACCGTTCCGCCTTGTCGGGACTGACATAGAGCCAGAGTTCGCCGGCCGAGGTCACCGGGATAACGAAGTCGCCGATCTTGACGGAGGTCATTATGCCCTGCCGGTCCGGCGCGCCGGCAATGAGGTAGGTGGAGGCGCCTTGCGCTACCCTTATGGCTTCGAGGGCAAGACCGGGATAGAGCTGCTCACCATCCGTCAGAAAGAGTGGGGCTGCCCTCACCACGGCGGTCGATCTGCCCGGATTGAGGCTGATATGTCCGATGCCGGCGGCATTGGCCTCAAGCTGCGGCCGCAGCGGCGTGGCTGCCTTGACATGGGGAGGAGCATCGACCGGGCTCTCACCTATAAAGGCAATGCCGGCCTTCACTTGCGGCCGATAGTTGCCTTCGTTGGAGATGCCGTAACCCAGGATAACCGGCTTGCCGGCGATCGATTGGGCGAAGATTTCGTCATTGTCGGGCAAGCGATCGAGCAAGGCAGGGTCGACGCCTGGCACGGCGCGGACGACAGTGCGAGGCGACAGACGATCGGGCTCGGCGAAAACGATGTCGAATGCGATGGCTGCCGCACCAAGCTCCGTCAGTTTGTCGACCAGAGCCGCCATGCGATCCCTGGGCCATGGCCACTGCCCGAACTGCCGCAAGGAGGCCTCGTCGATGTCGACCACGCGGACGGGCATCGACTCGAACCTTCGGGGTGCCAGCCTCTGATATTGGTCGAACGTCGCTTCGCGGGCGAGCCGCAACGGTTGCGGGTCGCTCGCCCGGACAATGGTAAGCGCCGCGACCAGCGACAAGCCCAGGATGACGCCGGCCAACTGGGCGCGTGTCATCGCTTCTGCACCAGTTGCTGTGCCGCGTACCCTTCCTGCATGGTCCCGCCCCGGGAGTGGCCTTTCGAGCCTCGAGGCTAGGCTGCATTTTTCCAAGAGAATTAGCAATCGCTAACCTACAGCCCAACGGAGTAGCGCAGGTCCAGCGCCGGCGATTTGCGCAGCCATGAAGAGCTCGATCGGTTCCACATGGTCGACACCGGCGATGTCTAGCGTGCCGAGGATTGTCCCGAGGGCGACTACGGCCGCGGCAGGCACCGCCCTGCCGAACTTGTACGCCATCCTCGCGCGTGGTATCGATAGTGATGCGTGGACTGTTGACACTTATCGTGTTGGCGTTTGCCGCGACCAATGCTGCGGCGGGCAATACGCTGTTTGACGCCATAGCTGCCGGCGACAAAGCAGGTGTCGAGCGAGCCCTCGCGAGTGGTGCCGATGTCGACAGCCGGGCACGCGACCAGGCAACCCTCCTCATCGCTGCAGCGCTCGACAACCAGCTGGAAATCGCTGAACTCCTGCTCGGCAAAGGTGCCGACGTCATGGCGCGCAACTCGGGCGGCTTCACCCCACTTCATGCGGCGGCCTTCTCCGGCAGCCTGCCGATCGCCAAGTTGCTGCTGGAAAAAGGCGCGGTACTCGACGATGCCGCCAACAAGGCGGGAGCTACGCCGTTGTTGGTGGCCGGCGAGGAAAACCACCTAGAACTGGCCGAATTCCTGATTGCGAAAGGCGCCGATGTGAACCATCCCGAGGGTCATGGTTACATGCCGACAACGCGCGCATTCTGGAAGGGCAATACGGATATCATACGGCTGTTCAAACGCCACGGTGCTACCTGCCAAACCAAAATCCTTGGCGAGGTGAACGCGGCGAAGTGCGCGGAGATCCACGATTAACGGAGGATGCAGATGAGCACGATGATCAAGTCACGACTGGTTCGGAATTTGGGGGCTGCCCTGGTCGCTGTAGCTGCGGTCGCCGGCGCGGGATCGGCCTTGGCCGACGGTTCGGTAAACACCGGCTATTTCGGCGGCGTGGCGATCATGGGCTACGACACGGTCGCTTACTTCACTGACGGCAAGGCCGTGAAGGGCTCCGAAGAATTCACTTATGAATGGCTGGGGACACCTTGGCATTTCGCCAGCAAGAAACACCAGGAAATGTTCATGAGCGAACCGGTCAGGTACGCTCCTCAATATGGCGGCTACTGTGCTGGCGAAGTCGTGGGCGGTGGGGTCACGGTCAATGTCGATCCGGAAGCATTCAAGATTATCGACGGCAAACTCTACCTGATCTACGACGTCGGCAATGCGGACGATTTCGCCGCGCATGCGGCTGAAAACATACCGAAAGCCGATGCCAACTGGCCGAAGGTCGCGGCCAACCTGAAGCTCGATCAGTATCACTGAGACCGGGTCGTCCTACTGGACGACCATGAAGTGAAACACCTTGCTTGTATTGGCATAGGAGTAGCCTGTGCCGGCAGTGTCATTGCGTCTGTAGACAGGACCGCAGTCGGGGCGCCCGAACAGGTTCTCGCTCTGCTCGCACAAGAGTTCGCCATCGACGTAGACGGTCTCGGTGACCAGCCGCGTCGTCGTGCGGAAGGCCGCCTTGCCGTCGCTCCCGATCTGAAGGAAGGCTGGTTGCAGGCCGGGTTCGATCTGGCCTTGCAGTGTATGGCCAATGACGAGGGACGCGATCTCAGCACCCTTCAACTGGTCGTGCTCGTCCGGGGTAAAGCCATAGCGCCATTGGGGTAGGCCTGCCTGGCGCAGTGCGTTGACGAGGATCGCCAGATCCTGCGGGTTCCGGAAATGTGCATGAGTCATCTGCCACCCAGCCAAAGAGTCCACGTAGCTGGACCCTGCTACGAGGTGGAGCCCAGCTGCGATTTCGGCTTTCGCATCCGGTAGACGGCCGCCGCGGACATACGCCGCAGCGAGCGTAAACCGAAAGTTGCCAACCGTGGGCGCATCGTCGCGTGCGCGTTCGAGAGTCTCGATCGCTTTCTCGACATTCCCCTGCAGAAGAAAAACCAGCCCGGCAGCTTCCCGGTTGATGGGTGAAAGGTTGGGGTCGAGCCTGAGCGCTGTCTCGACCGCTGCGGCTGCCTCGGTATAATTGCCGGCGCATAACTGAACATATCCAAGGGCTGCTTGCGCCTCTGCATCGCCCGGACCGATTGAAACAGCCTTCTTGGCAGAGGCAATCGCATCTTCGTAGCGGCGATTCACGACCTGCATGATACCGAGAATTGCATAGGGCGATGAAAGGTCCGGTTCGAGTTCCAAAGCTCGGCTCGCCTTCTCATAGGCTCTCTTTTGTGCTGGCGCGCTCTGGATGATGTCGTTTAAGGCCTCGCGCCAGATATAGACGGTCGTGCGCGCGTCGGCCGCAAAGGCTTCGGCAAAAGCGGAGTCGAGCCCCTCCGCCTTTTCATAGAGCGCAAGCGCCTCCCGCAGCCCGGCCTGCAGGACGCTGCGTGACGCCGTCTCGGCTTGGAGATAGTAATCGTAGGCTTCGAGGTTTTCGGTCGGCGGGCGCGCCATGCGCTCGCTCTCCGCTGCCGAAGCCTGGATACCGAGCGCCTTGGCAATCTCCCCGCTCATCTCTTCCTGGACGGCAAACACGCCGGCCATGCCACGGTCGAACCGGTTGGCCCACAGATTCTCACCCGTTGCCGTATCGACGAGCTGGGCATTGAGGCGGATCTGCTCGCCGGTGCGGCGCACGCTCCCCTCGACGACGTAGCGGACGCCAAGGTCGCGCGCGACGTCCGCCAGCGCTGCAGGGTTGTTCTTGTAGGCGAACACCGAGTTGCGGGCGATGACATCGAGGCCGGAAAGTTTGGTGAGGTCGGTGATCAGATCCTCGGTGATGCCGTCAGCGAAATAATCCTGGCCTGGATCGCCGCCGAGATTTGCAAACGGCAGCACAGCAACCGATGGCCGCGACGACACCGAGAACTTCTGCCACGCAAAAATGCCGGCAAGCACGGCAAATGCCAGAGCCGCGGCGCCTGCCAGGATCATGACGCGCGATCCCGGCCGGTGTGGCGCGGCTGTGACCTTTCCCGATGCTGCGGGATCCAGCAGCAGCCGATAGGCGCGAACCGGATCAGCGATGTTCTTGAGGCGCTGCTCGCCGAGACTGGCAAAGCCGACATCAACCTTGTGCAGCGCATGATCGAACGCCGTGCCCGAGATGCATACACCTCCCGGCTCGGCCATGGCCTCGAGGCGAGCGGCGATGTTCACGCCATCTCCTTAGATGTCGTTTTCCTCGACAATGACGTCGCCGAGATTGACGCCGATGCGAAACCGGATCTGTCGGGCATCAGTGGCGCCCTTGTTGCGATCGGCCATCCGGCGTTGGATCATGGCAGCACACTGGACGGCATCGACGACGCTGGCGAACTCGACCAGCGCCCCGTCGCCCATGAGCTTGATAATGCGACCGTGGAATTCCTTGATCGCAGGGTCGACCAGTTCGCGACGGCAACTTTTCAACCGCTCGAGCGTGCCTACCTCGTCCTCGCCCATGAGGCGGCTGTAGCCAACCACATCGGCAGCAAGAATCGCGGTAAGCCTTCGCTCCATACTTGCCTGCGCCCTCCCCGGTCGATCACGCGGCTTCGCTGCAGCCTATTCCAGTCCCGCGTCGGACGCGAGCGTAAGCAGCCGCTTTCACTGAGACGCGTGCATCTACTGAATCACCGCGAAGTGGAACACCTTGCTTGAGTTGACGAAGGAATAGCCGCCGCCTCCATCGTCACGACGTTTATAGACGGGTCCGCAGTCCGGGCGCCCGAACATATTCTCGCTCAGCTCGCACAAAAGGTCGCCATCCACACGGACAGTCTCGGTGACCAGCCGCGTCGTGGAGCGGAAGGCAGCCTTGCCGTCGCTCCCGATCTGGAGGAAGGCTGGTTGGAGACCAGGTTCAAGCTGGCCCTGCAGCGTATGGCCCAGCACAAGCGAGGCGATCTCCTCGCCCTTCAAGCGGTTGTGTTCGTCGCCGGTGAAGCCGAACGGCCATTCGGGCAAGCCCGCCTGCTGCAACGCGTCGATGATGAGAGCCAAATCGCGCGGGTTACGGTATTGGGCACCGTTGAGCCGATATGCAGACAATGAATCGGACCCAGCTGTCGACGTGGAACGTAGTCCCTCGGCGACCGCCGCTCTTGCATCGGGCAAACGGCCGGCGCGGGCGTAGGCCGCAGCGAGGTCAATCCTGAAATCTCCAACTGACGGCGCCTCGTCGCGGGCGCGTTCGAGCGCCTCGATCGCCTTGTCGGTGTTGCCTTGAATGAGAAAGACCAGACCGGCAATTTGCCGGTTGATGGGGGAAAGGTTGGGATCGAGCCTGAGCGCCGTCTCGACGGCAACGGCTGCCTCGGCATGATTGCCGGCAAACAGCTGGACATATCCCCGCGCGATCTGCGTCTCGGCATCTCCGGGGCCGAGCGCGACGGCTCGCTCGGCCGAAGCGATGGCTTCCTCGTAGCGACGGTCCACGACCTGCATGACGCCGAGAATCGCATAAGGCGACGAAAGGTCCGGGTCGAGCTGCAGCGCACGGCTTGCCTTCTCATAGGCGCGCTTGCGCGCGGGCGCGCTCTGCATGATGTCGTTGAACGATTCGCGCCAGATATAGACTGTCATGCTTGCATCCGCCGCGAAGGCTTCGGCAAAAGCGGGGTCGAGCTCCTCCGCCTTGTCGTAGAGCGTGAGCGCCTCCCGCAGCCCGTCGCGCCGGCCGGTCCGTGCCGTCTGCTCGGCCCGAAGGTAGAAGTCGTAGGCTTCGAGGTTTTCGGTCGGCGGGCGCGCCATGCGCTCGCTCTCCGCTGCCGAAGCCTGGATACCGAGCGCCTTGGCGATCTCCCCGCTCATCTCTTCCTGGACGGCAAACACGCCGGCCATGCCACGGTCGAACCGGTTGGCCCACAGATTCTCACCCGTTGCCGTATCGACGAGCTGGGCATTGAGGCGGATCTGCTCGCCGGTGCGGCGCACGCTCCCCTCGACGACGTAGCGGACGCCAAGGTCGCGCGCGACGTCCGCCAGCGCTGCAGGCTTGTTCTTGTAGGCGAACACCGAGTTGCGGGCGATGACATCGAGGCCGGAAAGTTTGGTGAGGTCGGTGATCAGATCCTCGGTGATGCCGTCAGCGAAATAATCCTGGCCTGGATCGCCGCCGAGATTTGCAAACGGCAGCACAGCAACCGATGGCCGCGACGACACCGAGAACTTCTGCCACGCAAAAATGCCGGCAAGCACGGCAAATGCCAGAGCCGCGGCGCCTGCCAGGATCATGACGCGTGGGCCCGGCCGGTGTGGCGCGGCTGTGACCTTTCCCGATGCTGCGGGATCCAGCAGCAGCCGATAGGCGCGAACCGGATCGGCGATGTTCTTGAGGCGCTGCTCGCCGAGACTGGCAAAGCCGACATCAACCTTGTGCAGCGCATGATCGAACGCCGTGCCCGAGATGCATACACCTCCCGGCTCGGCCATCGACTCCAGTCGCGCGGCGATGTTGACGCCATCGCCGTAGATGTCATTTTCCTCGACAATGACGTCGCCGAGATTGACGCCGATGCGAAACCGGATCTGCCGGGCATCAGCGGTGCCTTTGTTGCGATCGGCCATCCGGCGTTGGATCACGGCGGCGCACTGGACGGCATCGACGACGCTCGCGAACTCGACCAGCGCCCCGTCGCCCATGAGCTTGATAATGCGACCGTGGAATTCCTTGATCGCGGGGTCGACCAGTTCGCGACGGCAACCCTTCAATCGTTCGAGCGTGCCTACCTCGTCCTCGCCCATGAGGCGGCTGTAGCCAACCACATCGGCAGCAAGAATCGCGGTAAGCCTTCGCTCCATACTTGCCTGCGCCCTCCCCGGTCGATCAAGCAGCTTCGCTGCAGCCTATTCTAGTCCCGCGTCGGATGCGAGCGTACGCGACCGCTATCGGGAGGATGGCGGGTTACTCAGTATGCGCGACGCGCCGATCCTTCCATCCGCGAGTCCTGAACGGAATGCTCTTCGACAAGATGTCCGCTTAGGTATGACGCGAAGTCGGTGCAACCTGATGCCACGCTTGACTTGCTCATATGTTTCATAATAAATCATACATAATAATGTTAAAAAAGACGACGCGTCTGGGAGCATCTATGAAAATTACGGCCATCAAGGCGCTCGTCTGCAATGCGGAAATGCGCAACTGGGTTTTCGTTCGGGTCGAAACCGATGAGACCGGTCTGTTCGGCTGGGGTGAGGCAACGCTGGAATGGAAGACGCGTGCCGTCGTTGGCGCGCTTCAGGATCTTGAGGCACTGCTCATCGGGCAGGATCCGCGCAATGTGGAGCAGTGCTACCAGATCCTGACGCGCCACGGTTTCTGGCGCCTCGGCGTCGAAGGAATGTCGGCCGTCAGCGGCATCGAGATCGCGCTCTGGGACATTCTGGGCAAGTCGCTGGGCATTCCGGTCTGGCGGCTTCTCGGCGGCAAGGTCCGCGACCATCTGCGCACCTACACGCATCTCGGCCTCGGCGACATGAAGGCGGTCTATGAGAGCGGGTCGGTGGACACGATCGTCGAACGCGGACGCATCGTCACCCAGGCCGGCTACGACGCGGTCAAGGTCGTCTGCATTCCCTACACCCACTATGTCTCGCCGGCGAAGGCGGTCGACTCCGTCGCCAATATGGTTGGCGCGCTGCGCGAGGCCGTTGGTCCCGATATCGACATCATGGTCGACTTCCACGGACGCCCGGCCTCCGTCAACGCGGCGATGGACTATCTCAAGGCGATCGAACCGGCCCGCATCATGTTCGCCGAAGAGCCGGTGCCGCCCGAGGATGTCGCCGGCCTGGCGCATATCACCGCGCGATCGGCGGTCCCCATCGCGTCCGGCGAGCGGCTGATCGGACGCCGCGAGTTCACGCAGTCGATCGCGGCGCGTGCGTTCAACATTGCCCAGCCCGATATCTGCCATACCGGCGGTCTGCTCGAGACCAAGAAGATCGCGGCTCTGGCGGAAACCGCAGGCATCGGCCTTGCGCCGCACAACCCTCTCGGCCCGATCGCCGGAGTCGCGGCGCTTCACTTCGGCATATCGACGCCGAACGTCATCATCCAGGAGGAGATGTCGGGCGCGGTCGCCTGGTACGATGACGTCGTCACCTGGCCGATCGATCGCAAACCCGGCCGCTGGGACGTGCCCGATCTGCCGGGCCTTGGCGTCACCGTGAATGAAGATGTCATCGCGCGCCACCCCTTCAAGCAGGAAGTGCTGCATGCCCGCAACGCCGTCATGCCCGACGGCACCGTGGTCGATTGGTGAGCGCCATGACAGGCAGGCTTCAGGGAAAGACCGCAATCGTCACCGGCGCCGGCCAGGGCATCGGCGCCGCCACCGCCCGGGCCTTTGCGCTGCAAGGAGCAAGGACCGTGATTGCCGAGCTCAACGCAACAACCGGCAAGGCGCTCGCCGACGAATTGCGTGCCAAGGGCACTGATGCCCTTTTCGTCGAAACCGATGTCACCGACAAAGCGGCGGTGGCCGACATGGTGGCCAAGACGATCGCGGCCTATGGCGGCGTCGATGTTCTCGTCAACAATGCCGGCGCCAATGTCTTCCACGAACCTTTGCTGATGCCGGACGAGGAATGGGACCGCTGTCTCAGGCTCGACCTTGAGGCCGCGTGGTTCTGCGCCAGGGCGGTGTTGCCGACGATGCTGGCGAAGGGTTCGGGGTCGATCGTCAACATAGCCAGCTGCCACGCCTTCAAGATCATTCCCCACACATTCCCCTATCCAGTTGCCAAGCATGCGCTTGTCGGCCTGACCCGCTCGCTCGGCATCGAATATGCGGCGCGCGGCATCCGCGTGAACGCGATCGCTCCCGGTTACATCGAGACGCCGATCGCGCGAGCCTATTGGAACACCTTTCCAGACCCGGCCGAGGAGAAGCGGCGGGCCTACGACCTTCATCCGCCCAAGCGCATTGGCCGGCCGGACGAAGTTGCAATGACGGCGGTTTTCCTCGCTTCGGACGAAGCGCCGTTCATCAATGCCGAGACGATCACCATCGATGGTGGACGCTCGGTTCTCTACCACGACTGACAACCAAGCTGGGAGGATCCACATGAAAACGACGACAAAGGCTCTGGCAACATTGGCGATACTGGCCGCCGGACTGATGGCTGGCGCGGCAAGCGCCGACGACATCAAGATCGGCTACATCAACAAGATGGGCGAGCATCCATGGTTCGTCGCCGAAGTCGGCGGCGCCAAGAAAGCGGCCGAGGCGGCCGGCGCCACCTTCGTGTCGCAAGACGTTCAGTTCGACTCCAATCTGACGATCACCACCTTCGACACGATGGTCGGCGACGGCGTCAAGGGCATCGCCATCGTCGTTCCCGACAAGGCGCTCGGACCGGTCATCGCCGAGAAGGCCAAGGCGGCGAAAATCCCCCTGGTGGCCGTCGATGACGACATCTACTACCAGGACGGCACCCAGGTCCCCTATGTCGGCATGAATGCCTACAATATCGGTGCGCGGGTGGGCGAAGAACTGGCCAAGCTCTATAAGGCCGGTGGCTGGGCCGGCAAGGAGGTGCGTATCGCCTCGATCGAGGACCGCAAGGCCGACACCTGCATGCAGCGCAACAAGGGGGCCGAGGAAGCGTTCCTGAAGGCGGTGCCCGATTTCAAGCCGGCAAACATCCTTCGCGTCCCCTACGACAACACGATGGTCAACGCCATCGACGTCATGACCACCACATTGACGGCCAATCCCGGCGTCACCAACTGGATCTTCTATTCCTGCAACGATGACGGCGTGCTGGGTGCGTCGCGAGCGCTGGAAAACGCCGGCTATGGCGCGGACCAGGGCATGGGCATCGGCATTGACGGCAGCCGCGCCTGCGAAGCCTTCGGATCAGGCAAGCCTTCGGCATTCCGTGGTACGATGTGGCTCAATTCGGCGAACCATGGCGCGCTGGCGGTGAAGATCCTGCTGGCCTCGATCAAGGACGGAACGAAGCTGCCCGTTCAGTCCTTCACCGACCCGGAATACATCACCGCCGACAATTTTGCATCGGACTACAAGGCCAAGCTCTGCCACTGAGCCGGACCTGCGTCATGCGTCCTCAGGGGCGCATGACGCTTCCAGTTGGCAGGTTCGCTGGCTGCCATGCCACCGAACACGATCGATCCTTGGGAGTGAGCCTTGACGCAATCGGACTTCTTCTCGCTCGACGGCATATCGAAACGCTTCGGCGTCGTGCAGGCGCTCGACAACGTTTCGATCGCCTTCCGGCCAGGCGAGGTGCTCGCCCTGGTCGGCGAGAACGGGGCCGGCAAATCGACGATGATGCGCATTCTCGAGGGTGTGTTCGGACCGGACACCGGCACCGTGCGGTACGGTTCCACGCCGATCGTTTTCGGCGAACCGCGCGACAGCCACCGGGCCGGAATACGCGTCATCCATCAGGAGCCGGAGATCGTTCCGAACCTGACGGTGGCCGAGAACATTTTCGTCGGCGAATTGCCTCGCCTGGCAGGCGTCCTGCTCGACTGGCGCAAGCTGGAGGAGCAGACCAACCGGGTGCTTGCGACCTTCGGCATGCAGCAGGACATGCGGCCACGCCAGCTCAGCGCCACGCTCGGCCCGGCGCAACGCCAGATGATCGAGATCATGCGCGCCATCCGTGCCGGCGGCCGGCTGATCGCCTTCGACGAGCCGACCTCGTCGCTGACCGATGATGAAGCGCTGCGCCTGTTTTCCGTCATCCGCCGGCTGCGCGAGGACGGCACGTCGATCATCTACATCTCTCACCGGCTGAACGAGGTCATCGACCTTGCCGACCGTATTGTCGTGTTGCGCGACGGCAGGCTGGTCGACGATTCGCCGGCGGCCGGCGCCAGCGAGCAGACCATCGCCAAGCTCATGGTCGGCCGCGACATCGCCGATCTGTTCACCCGCGAGAGCTGGCGGTCCGGGGAACAATTGCTGGAGGTGGCGGGGTTGACCACCGACCGTGTCAGCGATGTCAGCCTCAGGGTTCGTCGCGGCGAAGTGCTCGGCATCGCCGGCCTCATGGGTGCGGGCCGCTCCGAACTGGCAAAGGCGATTGTCGGCTACGACCGGCGCATCGCCGGCACCATAGCCATGAACGGCGTGCCCGTTCTCCCCAACAGTCCGCATGCGGCGATCGTCGCGGGCATCGGCTTTGCTCCCGAAGACCGCAAGCACGAGGCGTTGCTCTTGTTCCGAAGCATTCTCGACAACGCAGCGCTTTGCGTGCCCGACAAGACGTCGAGCTTCGGCTTCTTCAACCGGCGCAAGGCGCTGGAGATTGTCTCGCCTCTGGCAGCCAAGATGTCGATCAAGGCACCCAACCTCGACGAGCAGGTTTCGAAACTGTCGGGTGGCAATCAGCAGAAGGTCGTTCTGGCGCGCTGGCTTGCCCGGCAGCCGATGCTGCTCATCCTAGACGAACCGACGCGCGGCATCGACATCGGCGCCAAGGCGGAAATCTACCGGCTGATCGATGAACTCGCGGCAAGCGGCATCGGTATCATCTTGATTTCCTCGGAAATGCCGGAACTGATCGGCCTCGCCGACAGGGTTCTTGTCATGGCGGGAGGCCGCATCACGGCAGAACTTGCCCGCCCCGGCATCGACGAGGCGACGATCCTCAAACACGCCATGCCGCAATCCGCACCAGCGCCCGGAGACCATATTCAATGAACAGCCTCGAGCTTCGCGCATCGAAAGCGCAGACCGACGCCAGGGGCCTTTCCACGCGACTTGTGGAGCGCCTTGGCGTTCACAACATCAGCCTTCTGGTGGCGCTCGCCATTCTCGTCGTCATCTTCGGTTCGCTGCGCGGCGATGTGTTCTTCTCCAGCCGAAACCTGCTCAACATCGGTCTCGGCATCACCATTCTCGGCGTGCTGGCGATGAGCCAGACCGTGGTCATCGTCGGCGGCGGTCTCGATATCGCCGTCGGCGCCACTGTCGGTCTGACCACGGTCTCGACGGCAATGGCCATCCAGGCGACCGGGTCGCCGGCGGCCGGCATCGTTGCCGGCCTGGTGCTTGGCGGTCTTGCCGGTCTCGTCAACGGCATCATCATCACCTACGGGCGGGTCAACGCGGTCATTGCCACGCTCGGCACCATGGCGATCTTTCGCGGCATCGCCTTCATCATGTCCGACGGCCAGTCGATCGCCATCTTCAGCGACACGTTCCGGTTCATCGGCATCGGACGCATCCTCGGCCTGCCCCTGCTGGTCTGGATTCTGGTGCTGACGGCAATCGCATTCCACCTCTTCCTCGCGCGTTCGATTGTCGGCCGCAACATCTATGCGCTCGGCGGCAATCCCGTCGTCGCCCGCTTCTCCGGCATCAACATCAACCGCTACCGCGTCGGCATCTACATCATGAGTGGCGTTGCCGCCGGATTGGCCGGGATCCTGCTGGCCGCCCGTACCGGTTCGGGTCAGCCCGTATCCGGATCCCAGGGCCTGGAACTCGAGGCCATCACGGCGGCCGTACTGGGTGGCTGTGCCTTGCAGGGCGGCAAGGGCACGATTGTCGGCGCGCTGCTCGGCGTCGCCATCATTGGCGTGCTCAACAACGGAATGATACTGACGTCCGTGCCAACCTTCTATCAATTGCTTGCAAAAGGCTCACTGCTGATCCTTGCTGTGGTCATTGCCGAGTACCACTTGAACAGGACATGACGATGGACGCGGCGACCGCTGCAATCGATCAAGGCAAGCAGGACCTTCCCGCCAGGGATGGCGCCACCTTGTCCCTGAAGGATCGCATCGCACGCGATCTCGGGCAGCGCATTCTCGCCGGCACCTACGCGCAGCACGCGGTGCTGCCGACGGAGGCTGAACTGTGCGTCATCTACGGCGCCAGCCGGACAGCGCTTCGCGATGCGCTGCTGACGCTTTCGGCCAAGGGACTGATCGAGGCGCGCAAGCGGGCCGGCACGCGTGTACGCGCGTCGAGCGAATGGAACAGGCTCGATGCGCAGGTTCTCGAATGGATGCGCGATATCGAGCCTGATCTCGATTTCGTCCGCGGCTTGATCGAGGCGCGGCTGGTCATCGAGCCGGCTGCCGCCCAGCTTGCGGCCAGGATGGCGACCTCGGGCGATCTCGCCGTGATCGAAGCCGCCTATGAGGCCATGCGCATTGCGCCGGAGGACGACCTCGCGGCCTGTCTCGATGCCGATGTCCGTTTCCATACCGCCATCCTGCGCGCCAGCCGCAACCCGGTTTTCGCCAATCTCGGCAATATGCTGGCAGCCGCGCTCAGCTTCTCTTTCCGGCTGACCACATCGGCCACCGCCAACTATCAGCAGACGCTCAGCGCCCATGGCGATGTGCTGGAAGCAATCCGCATGCGCAGGGTCGACGACGCGCACGACCAGATGAAAGCGCTGATCGGCATCGCCTCGAACGACCTTCTCGCTGTCGCGCGCAAGGGCCGCCACCAACAGCCGGTCCCCGCTGCCAGTGCCGATCCCATCTGAGTTTCGATGACCCGGACAATTGAAATTCGAAACGGCGACCTGTCCGCCGAAATCGTTCCGTCGCTTGGCGCCGGTCTGGCGCGGTTCGACCATGGCCGCACGCCGCTGTTCAGGCCGTGGCCTGACGGCGGCAGCACGAACCCGTTCGATCTCGCCTGCAACCTGCTCGTGCCATGGTCAAATCGCATCTCGGGCGGCGGCTTCACCTTCGACAACACATTCCACGAATTGCTCCCAAACCTTGCCGGCGAGCCCTTTCCCATCCACGGCAATGGATTTTCAAGCGCATGGGATGTCGACTCCTTAATGCCGGACAAAGCCAGGCTGTCGCTCATCAGCGAAGGGCCCGGTCCATATCGGTATCGCGCCGAGGTGGCTTACGCCCTGACCGAACAGGCGCTCGATCTGCGGCTTCAGGTCCTCAACAGGGCGCCGGTCAGGCTGCCGTTCGGGCTTGGCATCCATCCGTGGTTGCCAAGAACGGCCCGGACAACACTTCACGCCCCGGCGTCAGAGGTTTGCCTCGAACTGCCCAGCCATCTCCCCGACAGGTTCGAGGCTGTCGCAACCCGTCCCGATTGGGATTTCGCCACGCCGACAGCCTTGCCCAGCGGTTGGATCAACAATGCCTTTGCCGGCTGGGCCGGCGTCGCTTCCCTATGTTGGCCAGAGCAAAATCGCGGCCTCAGGATCGAAGCATCCCCGGCCCTCAGCTTCTATCTCATCTATTCGCCATCGCAGGCGAGCGACTTCGTCTGTTTCGAGCCCGTCAGTCATGTCGTGGATGCCCACAACCGCGGTTCGGTCGACAAGTGGAACGGATTGTCGGTGCTCGGCCCTGGCGAGAGCCTGGTGGCCAGTTGCCGCTTCACTGTGATGTAGAGCGCCCAGCATGGCCGCGGCGTGCCCGGTGCGCGCCGACAACCAGGGCTCAGATGTCAGGATCGTCGAGAATGCGAGAGAGCGTGCTGCGCCCCAGCGCACTCATGGCGGGGTTGGTGCGACGGTAATACCAGACGAGACCCATGGCCTGCTGGAATGCCCAGGCAGCACCGCGCTTCCACAAGAGGTCCTCGACTTGAAGGCCGCTCCGAAAGGTCGCCCTTCGCTCGTGGTCGAGAAGATGCCACGCGACCACCAGATCCAGCGATGGATCGGCTGGTCCGAAACTGCCGCCATCAAGCACTCCGACAAGACGCTCGCCCCGCACGAGAAGGTTTGGCGGGATAAGGTCCTTATGACTCATCACGACAGGCCCAGCGGCGGGCAACTCCCGGAACCGGGCCCACAGATCGCGCAGTCGCGCCACATCAAGAAGGCCCTCGCTGTTTTCAAAGCAAACAGCCATCCAATCGTCATGATCGGGGAGATGTCCACCACGTCCTTGCCCGTCGAAGCGTCGGCCCCGTGTGTCCGCCTGGCGCAACGATGCCACGAGGTGTGCAAGGTCAAGGGCGAAAATCGTCGATCCACTGAGCCCGTGTGGCGTGGCAACCTCGCCTTCGATCCACGTCTGCAATGCCCATGGCATCGGATATCGAGGACCGGGCTCGCCGAGCCCAATCGGTTGCGGCGTCGGAAACAGGCAATGTTCTCCGATCTCGACCATGGCAGCGGCCTCCGACCGAAGCATATCGGCGCATTCGGCCGGCTTCATCGCCCGCAGCGGGAACCGCGCGGCGCTCCTTGAGCCAATGCGGAAGATGGCGTTGACGGTTCCCGACGATCCAACCGCAACAAAGATCGGAATATCGGCTTCTGAAGTCGGACGGGACCTTGCGCCGGACGTCTTCGGTGAAACGCATCCCCACCAGCGCACTCGCAGGGATCAGGTTTCGCCCCTAACCCGCCGCCGCAGCCGCCACCTTCCTCGGCGCAGCCCGCTGCCGGCGCATGCGGCGTTTGGCGACGAGTTTGAGGGCAACCGGCGGCTCGGTCGACAGCGCGCCCGTCACGGCGTCGACCATGCCATGCGCGACGAAATCGGCGTTGATGTCATGCGCCAGTTTGGCCGCCGCTTCCTTGTCGTCGTTGCCGGTCTCCGACCAGAACACGATGCCCACCCGAAGTGCTGCCTTCGCCCGCTTCAGCCGGCGGACCAGGAAGCGGGCGTGCTTGACGGAATCGCGGTTGAGGAAGCCGACCACCACCGTCTCGATGGCTTCGAGCTGAAGCCCGCGGATGCTGGCGGGTTCCATGTCGGCAAAGCCCGCCCTCGACGCGGTCGCCCCCTGGACTTCCAGCACCTGCGCCAGCATCGCCGCGGCGGCATCGTCGAGCTCCCCTCGCCCGCCGGCGCAAAGCACCGACATACCCGTGCCGTCGGGCAGCTCGACCTCGTCCTCGGTGGCAGCATCGCCGGGCTCGCCTGCTTCCCCGGCCACGTGCGGGCTTTCGTCCTCGGCTGCTTCCTCCTTCGCATCGTCTTCGAGATTGGCCACCAGCGCCAGCGCGCTGGCCGCCACCTGCCGTCGCTGCTGGTCGCCCATGACGCCGCGCACACGGTCGCGCTCGCCCAGCAGAAGCGCCGGAATGGCCACCTTGTCGTAGAAGTCGACCAGATATTTTTCCTCGAGCATCTCCTCGGCATGATCGGTGGCTTCGTCCGGATCGCCGGCCAGCAGCCGCTGGTAGAGGCGCGCATGCGGTTCCAGCACCGGCTCGTTGCCGAACAGCACATCGAGGAATTCGAACTGCGGCACGTGCCTGCCCAGCACCACCAGGCAGACGGTGAGCGGCGTCGACAGCACCAGCCCGAGCGGACCCCACAGCCATGTCCAGAAGATCGCCGCGACGATGATCGCCAGCGGCGACAGTCCGGTTCGCGAGCCGTAGAGCCAGGGTTCGACGACATTGCCGGTGACCAGTTCCATCACCACGAACAGGGCCGCCGTCCACAACACGAGCGACCAGCCCGGCGCCACGGCCAGCGCCAGGAACAGAGGCAGAAGCATGCCGATGGCCGGGCCGATATAGGGAACGAACCGCAGCGCCAGCGCCAGCAGCCCCCACAGCAAGGCATTGGGAATGCCGAGGATCCACAGCCCGATCGCAATCGGTATGGCGTAGACGATGTTGACCACCAATTGCATGAGCAGGTAGCGGCCGACGCGCTTGCCGGCATCGCGGAGCGCCTCGGTGGTGCGGTGAAGGTCGCCATAGCCGACAAGCCGGATGAAGCGGTCGCGCAAATCCTCCCGCTCGAGCAGCATGAAGATGACGACGATGATGATCAGACCCGCCGATCCGAGCGGGCTGATCAGCGGACCGACGATGTTCTGCAGGACTTCGAGCGGCCTTTCACGCGCAACGATCTCGACGGGCACCGGCTCGCGCGGCGGCTTGTCGGGCGTGGCGGCCGGCAGCGTGGCGTCCTGCCTGTCGATCTCCTGGCCGACACGCTCGACGACGTTGCTCAATCTGGCGATGATCCCGCCCCCGACGCCGGTTTGCTTGAGCGAGCGGATCTTGGCCAGGATGTTGGTCTGATAGACCGGAATGTTCTGCGCCAGTTCGCTCACCTGCGTGGCGACAACGAAGCTGAACAGCGCAAGGGCCGCGAATGCGCCGAGTACGCTGGCGATGACGGCGGCGATGCGGGGAATGCCGATCCGTTTGAGCGCCGAGACCAGCGGCGCCAGCGCGAAGGTCAAAAGCAGCGCGATGGCGATCGGCAGGAAAACCTCGCGCCCGAAATAGAGCGCCGCCACCGTCGTGACGGTGGTCGCCACATTGGGCAAGGCGGTTCGCGGGTGTGGCGCGGCGGCCGCAAGAATGTCGTCCAGCCCATGCGCTGGAGACGCCGTCCCGTTTCGACGATTGGCCACCAATTGATGTCTCCCCCTGCCGGCGGCCATGGTCCGATATATTGAGCCGGCGTGCAACCTTCGCCGGCAGGCCGCTGGTTACCCTTCAATTCCGGGCGGGTCAGTATGTTCCCTGCGGACCGAGGAAATGGAGAGAAGTGATTTTATCCGCCCGTCGGAGTCACGTTCCACGGCCGGCGGCAACCCTGGCGTGACGCTGCACAGCGCCGGTCACCCCGCCGCATGCCTCGCCAGCGCGTGCTCGATCAGTACGTCGATCACCGTGCTGTAGCCGATGCCGGCCGCCGCCAGCGCCTTGGCGTACATAGAGATGTCGGTGAAGCCGGGCAGCGTGTTGACCTCGTTGACCAGCAGCGAACCGTCAGCGCGCAGGAAGAAGTCGACGCGCGCCATGGCCTCGCAGCCGAGCGCCCGGAAGGCCCGCACTGCCATCTCCTTGGCCCTGTCGGCGACATCGGCCGGGACATCGGCGGGCACCTTGACCACCGCGCCGTCGGCGTCGAAATACTTCGCCTCGTAGGTGTAGAAGCCATGCTTGTCGGCCGGAATGATTTCGCCGGGCGGCGACACGGTGAGCGAGCCGTCGGCCCGCTCCAGCACCGAGCACTCGATCTCGCGGCCGTCGACGAACTCTTCGATCAGCGCCTTGCTGTCATAGCGCAAAGCCGTTTCGACGGCCTGCTCGAAGCCGTCCCTGTCATGCACCTTGCTCACCCCGAAGGACGAACCCTGGCGCGCCGGCTTGGCGAAGAAAGGCAGCCCGAGCGCCCCGGCAATCTCCTGGAACGAACCGACATTGCCTCTCATTACGGTGACCGAGCGGGCAACGCCTAGCCCCGCCTCGCGCAGCAGGCGCTTGGCGACATCCTTGTCCATGGCGGCGGCGGAAGCCAGGATGCCGCAGCCGACATAGGCGACATCGGCGACCTCGGCATAGCCTTGCACCGAACCGTCCTCGCCGAACGGCCCGTGCAGCACGGGAAAGACGACATCGACGGGGTCAAGCTGCGCGCCGCCCTGCGACGCCGCCACCAGCCGGCCCTTGCCGCCCGGCAGCAGGGCGACCTCCACGCCATCCTCCGACACGGCAGCCCCTGCGCCGTCGGCGCCAGCCTCGGACGACTGTTGCAGCAGCCACTTGCCGTCTCTGGTGATGGCGATCGGCACCACCTCGTAGCGCGTCCGGTCGATCGCCTTCAGCACATTGGCGGCCGACAGCCGCGAGACGTCATGCTCGGCCGAACGCCCGCCATAGAGGATGGCGACCCTTGTCTTTTCAGTCATTGAAATCCCTCGAAATCAAATGGTGACGGCAATGCCGCGATTGGCAAAGAAACGATCGAAATCGGCTGGCGCCAACACTGCGTTTGCCTGTGTGGCGCGGGTATGGCCGGATGGGTTGTGAAAGCGAAAACCCTCGTCCGACGCCGCCGTCACCAGCACCAGATGGCCACCCTTCGACGGCGGCTCGCGCTCGGGCCAGCGGATCGAACTGCTGACCGAAGCGATGAAGAAGCGCGACCGGCCAAGCATCGCGGGAATGTCCGCTGTCGCGACATTGGTCATCACCTGCGCCTCCAGGCCGAATTCCGCCTTCACGAAGGCGACGAAGGGCGCGTAGATCAGGCCCTTGATTGAGTTTTCATTGACGACATAGCCGCCATATCCGGTGCAGCGCCTGGCCAGTTCGATCGTCGGCACGATCTCGCCGCGCGTCGCCAGGATCATTTTCAGGCACGCCATGCCGCAGATGTTGGCGGCCCAGGCCGCATATTCGTCGAGGCTCTCCGCGCCTGAACCCTGCCACAACGGATCCCGCCGCAGCGCGGCCTCGGCGCCATCGGCAAGCACGGCCAGCGTCATATCAGGCGATTCCCACTGGCTGAAAAACGGCACGGCTTCAGGCAATGGGTTCATACGGATTCTCGGGCTGCTCGGATCAATCTCGTATACGAGAATACGAGATTGATGAAAAGCCGCTTAAGGTCTGTTTCGAAATCGCTTCCAGCATACCTCCGCGATAGGCGCAGACATCAACCGTTTCGTCATCCTATGGCGGAGCAATGAGCGCAGCGACGCAGCGCAGCGACGCAGCGCAGACCATAGGATCCATGCCGGGACTCCGGAGCGTTGCCTCGGTCCAGAATTCTGCTCCGTTGCACCCGTCAGCAAGGTCGCGGCAGCCTGCGCTGACGAAACATAAGCAACAGATGATATTTTAGGAAGACCCGTGGTCCCGACCGGAAGTAGAAGCGCGGCCACACATCGGGGCCACCAATCTGGCGACGCAACGCACCATCCACCGCAAGTCCGGCCGCCGACCCTCACCTTGCAAACGAAAGCCCGCCGGGAGGGGGGATCCGGCGGGCTTTTGGAAAGTTGATTTCCAACTTTCAGATGTCTGACGGGGGATCAGACGTGGTGACAACTTTTATTGACCGCAGAGGTTCCACCCGAAACAAAAGAATGCCGGCGGCTCGTTCAAATGCCGGAATTCAAACGGTGGCAGCGATTTCTTTTCGCGGGACCACGTTCCACTGGAACCTTCCACTGCTGGCCGAGTTTTGTGGCGCGGTCGGGAGGACTTGAATTGGACAGTTTTCAGAGGCTGGAAGCACTGCTCGATAGCGCCGGCGGCGATGGCATCGACGAAGCCAACGCCTTGCTGCGCCGGTTCAAGGGCAAATCGCAGGAGGTTGCCGCAGCCATCGACGAGTTCATGCTCGACTTCAAGACATTGGTCTTCGTTGTCGAGACCGGCGCGGAAGGGTCCCAGAAATCGCTACGCGAGCTGGCGCGCGTCAGGCTTTCCAGGCTCCGGCAGCTGGTGAACGTGGTGGCATAGGGACACCAGCCCCGGCGCCGACCTTACCCCTTCAGCAGCGCCGCCAGCCGTGGAATGCCCTCGGTCACGGCGCGCCGGTCCGCCAGCGTGAAGGACAGCCGCAGCGTGTTGCGCCCGGTGCCGTCGGCGTAAAAAGCGTTGCCAGGCACGAAGGCGACGCGGGCCTCCTTCACCGACCGTGCCAAAAGCGCGGTGGCATCAGCCCCTTCCGGCAGCGTCGCCCAGACGAACATGCCGCCTTCCGGGCGGCTCCAGGTCACGCCGTCAGGCATGTTGGCTTCGAGCGCGCCCAGCAGGCCGTCGCGGCGCTCGCGATAGGCGCCGATCAGTTTGTTGACCTGGCCGTCGAACACGGCTTCGGCGACGCGGTGCATCACCAGCTGGTTGATCGACGGGCTGTGCAGGTCGGACGCCTGCTTCATCAGCACCAGTTTTTCCACCACATGGCGCGGCGCGCAGACCCAGCCCACGCGCATGCCCGGCGACAGGATTTTCGAGAACGAGCCGCAATAGAGCGTGCGCGCCTTGTCGATACCGCCGGAGCGCGCGCAATCGAGCGCCAGGATCGGCGGCACGCCTTCGCCATCGTAACGCAGCGCCCGATAGGCGGCGTCCTCGATGACCGCGATGTCGAGTTCGCCGGCAAGATCGAGCACCGCCTCTCGCTGCTTTTGGTCGAGCGTGTTGCCGGTCGGGTTGGCGAAATCGGGCACCAGATAGGCGAACTTGACCTTGCCGCCATTCGCCGCTGCCGCCGCGCGATAGGCGTCGGGCGTCATGTTGCCGCCTTCGGGCCGCAGCCGGTCATAGCGCGGCTCATAGGCGTTGAAGGCCTGCAGCGCGCCAAGATAGGTCGGCCATGTCACCAGCGCGGTATCGCCGGGCGACAGGAACAGTTTTCCCAGATAATCCAGCGCCTGCTGCGAACCGGAGGTGATGAAGATATTGGCCTCGTCGCAGGCAACGCCGAGCTTGCCCATCTGCCCGGCCAGCCACCGCCGCAGCGGCAGATAACCTTCCGAGACCTGGTATTGCAGCGCCGCCCCCGCCTCCGCGCCGCCCAGCACCTCGGCATAGGCATCGCGAATGGCCTCGGCCGGAAACAGCGAGGGATCGGGAATGCCGCCGGCGAACGAGATGATGTCCGGCTGGTCGAGCAGCTTCAGCAGCTCGCGGATTTCGGAGGCTTTCATGCGCGACGAGCGCGAAGCCAAAAGGTTCATAAGGGTCAAGTCACGCCTCCCCGGACGATTTTATATAGGTCAATGTAGCTGACCTATATCCGCTTTATCAGGCAATTTGAATAGTGCCTGAAGCCCTTGCGGTATACGCCAGTGGCGGCCGGGGCGGAACGCCTACAGTGCTTTCTTGTAACCAATATGGCTGCCGGTGAAGCCGAGGCTTTCATAGAAGCGGTGCGCGTCCGTCCGTCCCTTGTCCGTGGTCAGCTGCACAAGGCTGCAGCCGCGCGCCCGGCATTGATCGATCGCCCATTCGAACATCAGCCGGCCGATGCCGCCCGAGCGCCGGTGGCCGGCGACCCGCACCGCCTCGATCTGCCCGCGCCATGCGCCCTTGCGCGACAGCCCGGCAAGAAAGGTGATCTGCAACGTGCCGATCAACTCGGCTCCGTCGACGGCCACCGCCAGCAACTGGTTGGGATCGGCGTCGATGGCGTTGAAGGCATCGCGATAGCCTTGCGCCAGCGGCAGAGAGGCATCTTCACGGCCGGCGCCCAGCGGATCGTCGGCCAGCATGGCGACGATAGCGGGAAGATCCGAGGCTTGCGCCTTGCGGAAGGTGATCATGGGTGCCGAGATAGCGCGAGGCGGTGGCCGGGGCAACGTACCACTTGAGCCGGACGCGATCGGCTGCAATCATGTCCGTATCCACCATCTCACAAGAGGGCCGGCATGCATGCCAAGGAACCGCTCTACCGCAAAGTGAACACCCGAACCCGCCTGGTTCTTCATGACCGTGGCGGCGAGTACAGACGGTCGCGAAACACAGGCCGGGAAGACCGGACCAACCGGGGTTCGATGCATGGCGGACACCAACGTGGTCTGGATTACACGCCGCTGTTCAAATTCCTGCTGTCGCATCTCGGCGACGATTGGGCGGCGGTCCACAGCGAGGCGGTGGCACGCCTGGACCGCGCCGACCCGATCTTCTGGATGGTCGCGCGCAGTGAGGCCGAAAGGAAGCCGTTCATCAGGGTGGGCGAAAGTTCCTACTATAGCGGCCTCTATGTCGACGATGACAGCCGCCTTGCGCGCGTCGATCCTGACTTGCGGGTCGAGGATATGGAACCATCCTGTTCCTGCTGCACCCACACATTCAACGGGTTGCCCTTCACCAGAGCCTTCAGGCCCTTCGCCTAGAATGCACCGTAGCCGCGGCAGCCAGCTTCAACGCAGCCGGTCGCGAGCCTGCATCAGCGCAAACCCCAGCAGGTTCTCGCCGCGCCACAAAAGCGGGTTTGCCGCCTTTTTGTCATCGGCGGCCAGACCGATACCCCACACACGGTCGACGGGGCTCGCCTCGACCAGGATCTGCTCGCCGGTCGACAGCAGATATGTGCGCAGGGCGGCATTCTGCCGGAATTTCTCAAAACTCCCCTCGCCGACGATGCGCCGCTTCTCGGCGTCCCATCTGGATTCGTCGAAACCGCGCACCTGCCGGCCAAACTGCTTCGCCTGCTTGGGGCTTCCCGCCCGCAGGATCTGCGCCGCCGTCTCATCATCGCCGAACAGCCGGGCCTTCTCGGCCATCATCCAATGTTCGGCTGTTGGATAGCTCCGCCCCGCCACTGTGAAGGGTGCCGGCCACCACTGGCTGAAACAGGACGCGGTGATGCTGCCGTCCTTGGAGGGCTGATGTCCCCAGAAGAACAGGAGTTTGAGCCGGGATTTTGCCCGGAACGCGTCTTCGAGCTGGGAACGGTCGTAAATCATGGCCGCGACAGAACAGAGCAGGCGGGCAGCTTGTCAATACCGGTCCTGCTGCGCCGGCAGCGGCAAGGGTGCGCTCTCCCTTCTCCCCTTGTGGGAGAAGGTGGATCGGCGCGCAGCGCCGAGACGGTTGAGGGGTGTTCCAGCGGAGTGAGACGTCTGTATTCCCTGGAGCACCCCTCATCCGACCTCGCTTCGCGAGGCCACCTTCTCCCACAAGGGGCCTGTTGCGCAGTTTCGGGAGTGCGCGGACGGGAGTGGAATGCAGCGGGTTGTTGCTTGCGCTTGTGGATTGGAGTCTGGTTTTGAGGGGTTGAGGTGGCGGTTCGGCCCGTACGGCCGGACTGCAGGCGCACCTATCCCGTGATGGCGGCCCATCGGCGCATGTTGAAGGCGATCGCCGCCATCGTCACTTGGGCGGACGCCTTGGCCAGTCCGACATAGCGGATCGCGGTCAGCTTCATGCGGTTCTTGAGCGTGGCGAAGGTGGTCTCCACCGCCGCCCGACGCCTGGCGATGAGGCGATTGTAGCGTTTGAGCCGCAACGGCAGCTCCGGATGATGCTTGTTGGGGCGGCGCGCGATGCGCACCTTCTTGCCCTCGGCCTTGAGCCGGGCACGCCGGGCGTGCGTGTCGTAGGCGGCATCGGCCCACACCGTCTTCTCGTCGCTGCGGATCAAGTCATCGGCCATCACCGTGTCGTTGACGTTGGCCGGTGTGGTGATCACCGTGCGGATGATGCCAGAGCCCTCATCCACGCCGACATGGGCCTTGTAGCCAAAAGTGAAACCGCCCTTGCCCTGCCGCGTGGTGACACGGGCGTCCGCATCTTTCGAAGGCCGCTCAGCTGTCGGCGGCGCTGAGACTGCATCGATCAGCGTTGCATCCAGCATCGTGCCGCGCTTCAGGATCACGCCGGCCTTCTCCAGCTGCCGGTCGAGTTCGCCAAACAGCTTCTCCAGCAGCCCTTCACCGACAAGCAGATTGCGAAAGCGCGAGAGCACCGTGTGGTCGGGAATGCTCTCTCCCAGCCCAAGCCCGGCAAAACGCCGGAACGACAGCCGGTCGCCGAGCGCCTCCTCAAGTTCGCGATCCGACAGCCCATAAAGCGATTGCAGCAGCAGTGCCTTGAACAGCACCAGCGGCGGCCAAGCCGCCCGACCCGGTCCGCCATCGCGCAGAGGGTTAAGCAGCTTCTCGAAGCGGTACCACTTCACAAGGCCAGACAACCGGTCGAGCGGCGAGGAGCCACCAGACAGCTTGTCGCCCAGAAATCCCTCCACCAGACTCAACTGACCTGTCCGCTTCACCGCCATCGGTTCGTCCTCCGAGCTTATGTCTCAGAGAATCACAACCAGCCAATTACGCAACAGGCCCACAAGGGGAGAAGGAGAGGCGCCAGCTACACCTCGCCCTCATACACCCTCTGCGCCTGCGTCAGCGCCCGGTCCAGCCTCTCGCCCTCGGCATATCCAGCCAGGTTCTCCGGCCGCTCGATGCCGGGCAGCAGCCTCGGGCACGGCTCGGCCGCGCCGATCACTGTCCGCACCGGGATGACGCCGGCCCACGCCGGATGGCCGTAATCCTCCTCGTCGTCGGCAACGCCCTTGGCGCGTACCTTGGCCGACGCCTCTTCGATGCGCATGCCGATCACCATCGTCGCCTTGGCCTCCTGCGCCGAGATCGGCCGCAAGGTTTCGCTGCGGCCGGCATAGAAGCGGTCGACGACGCCGGCCAGCGCCTTCATCTTCTCCTCCGGCTCGTCGACGATCCGCGCCGTGCCAAAGCACATCGCCGAGCGGTAGTTGGCGGAATGGTTGAAGCCGGTGCGCGCCAGCACCAGCCCGTCGAGATGTGAAACGGTGAGACAGGCCGGCGTGCCGCCGCGCAGCTGGCGCAGCATGCGGCTGGCGGACGAGCCGTGCCAGTAGAGCATGTCGCCCTCGCGCCAGTGGATGGTCGGCGTGCAATAGGGCTGGCCGTCGAACGTGTAGGCGACGTGGCAGAGCAGCCCGGCATCCAGCACCGCGAAGACGGCCGCATGGTCGTAGCTGCCGCGCTCATGCAGGCGCTTGACCCGGTTGCGGCTGGTGGTCGGAAAGCTGGCGGCGACGTCGTTCACGGCTTGCGTCCTCGGTTGTTGTCTGGCAACCATGCGCCATGACATTGGTCGAGAAAAGAACCAATCAGAGCAACAAAATTCAGACCAATCTGCCGGATTGGTCGGCGCTGATCCCGGTCCTGCCCGGCGACGGCCCGCGCAGCCGCGAGCTTTACGCGGCGCTCCGCCGGTTGATCGAGACCGGCGCGCTGGCCGCTGGCGCCAAGCTGCCGACCACCCGCGACCTTGCGCGGCGCTTCGGCCTGTCGCGCTCGGCGGCCGTCGCCTGTTTCGAAATGCTGATCTCGGAAGGCTTTGCTGTCGCCAAGGTCGGCGCCGGCACCTTCGTCGCGCCCGACGTGCCACATCTGCCGACAACGCTGGTCAAGGCGCGCCCGCCGGAGATCGACGTCGCCGCCTCGCTGCCTTGCGGGCTAGGCGTGGCGGTATCCGACCCGCGCACGCTCAATTTGTTCCGCATCCTGCTGTCGCGTCACCTCGCCCGCCCCGGCCCCGAACATTTCCGCTATGGCGATCCGCGCGGCGGCCTTCCACTGCGCACCGCGATTGCCACCTATCTCAGGACCGCGCGCGGCGTACGTTGCGACGCCGGCCAGATCGTGCTGACCTCGGGCACGCAGCAGGGACTGGACCTGCTGGCGCGCGCGGCACTGCGCCCCGGCGACGCCGTCTGGCTGGAAAACCCCTGCTATCCCATGGCGCACGCCGTGCTGGCCGGCAGCGGCGCCGGGATTGTCGCCGTGCCGGTCGACGAGGAAGGGCTCGATCCCGAAATCGGCGAGCGTCTGTGCCCAAAGGCACGCGCGGCCTATGTCACGCCCTCGCACCAATATCCGCTCGGCGTGACCATGACGATGCGCCGGCGCCTTGCTCTGCTCGACTGGGCGCGGCGCAACGATGCCTGGATCATCGAGGACGATTACGACAGCGAGTTCCGCTACGCCGGCCCGCCGCTGACCTCGCTGCAAGGCATGGATGGCGCGAACCGCGTCGCCTATCTCGGCACCTTCTCAAAGGTGCTCTTCCCCGGCCTGCGCATCGGCTATGTCGTGGTGCCGGAGCCGCTGCTCGATGCCGTGATGGCGGTCCGGGCGCGCTCCGACCGTTACCCCTCGACACTGGCCGAAGGCGCGCTGACCGATCTTTTGAACGAAGGCCATTTCGCCGCCCATCTCAGGCGCGTGCGCCGCCGGGTACAAGCCGCGCGCGACGTGCTGGTCTCGGGCCTCGAGGCGCATTGCGGGGATGCGCTCGACGTGACGGTGCCCGAACAGGGACTGCATTTGATGGCGATGCTGAGGGGCGGCGGACCGGACACCGCGATCGTCGAGGCGGCAAAAGCGGCGGGCGTTGGCGCGCGTGCCCTGTCCGCGATGTTCATCGACGGGGCGCCGAAGCATGGGCTGGTGCTGGGCTTTTCCGGGTTTTCGGATGAAGAGTTAAGGGCGGCTACGGTGCGGCTGGGTGGGGTGCTGCAACAGCATCCCCTCCCTTCGTCATCCTAGGGCGAAGCAGGGGCGCAGCTCCGTCGCGGAGACCCTAGGATGACGAAGGGGCAGGTAGCCCCCTAATCCGCTTCACCCGCAGGCTTCGCCTTGCCGCACTGCGCCAGCACCTTGCCGATGGCCCCGCTCGATCCCCTCAGCGGAAAGCTGACCGCACCGTATTTCGCCGCACTGACCGACACGTCGCCCTTCGAACGCAACAGGTCGAGCAGTGGATCGGCCTTGGCCAGATCGACCACGAAATAACCGTACATTTCCTCCAGCTGCAGCGTCTTGGTCACGGTCTTGCCGTCGGCCTTGAAGTCGAAAGCGCCGCTGATGCCGGGCTCCGTCTGCTGGCCGCTGGAACCCAGATCGTAGCTCAGCACCGGTTTGTCGAAGCAGGCCAGCATCAGATACGCGTCGCCCTTCGGCCCGCCGCAGACCGAGGCGGTCAGCACGCTGCCGCCCTCGTCTTCCTCCATCTTGGCTGTCCAGCCGCTGCACGATGCGGCAAAGGCCGGCTGCGCGGCCTGCAATACTGCCACGGCCCCGGCGACGACGAGATAGCGAACTTTCATGACTTCCCCTCCGACAATTGCAGCACCCGTCGGCAGCATATAGGAAAAGCGATCCCGTGACATTGGCCGTTGCGGCAAGGTCGCGTGGTCCGGGTTTGGAGAGAGCGGTGTTGAGAGCCTGCGTTCGTCTGGGTGTTTTGATGGCGGCCCTGGTCACCTTGCCGCTCGCCGCCCATGCGCAGTGGAAGCCGGTCGAAAAGGTCGAAACCTACGCAATTTCAGGCCAGTCCGGGCCGGAGCTCTACCGCTCGATCGGCGAGAACGGGCCGAATGTCGGCGTTGCCCGCGCCATCGCCCACACCAATTTCAAGCTGACCTGGACCAGGGACTATCAGGCGCGGGCCGGCGCCTGCGTGCTGGTGTCGGCGAAGCCGAAACTGATCATCACCTACACCTTGCCCAGCCCCTCTTCGCCCTTGCCGCCAGCCATCCAGAAGAATTGGGAGGTTTTTCTTGCCGGCGTCAGCGCCCATGAAAAGGTGCATGGCGCGAGCATTGTCGACATGGTGCGCAAGATCGAGGCGGCGACCGTCGGCCTGACGGTTGCCGACGACCCCAAATGCAGCAAGATCCGCGCCGAAATGACCAAACGCCTGTCCGCACTCTCGCAGGCGCAACGGCAGGCCAGCCGCGATTTCGACCATGTCGAACTCGGCCAGGGCGGCAATCTGCAAAAACTCATTCTTGCCCTTGTGAATGGCGGCTGAAACGCCATCCCGTTCATGCCTCGGAAACCAGCCCGTCGAGCAGCGCCAAACCTTCAGGCCAGCCACCCAGGCCGCTATCGGCATTGATGTGGCCGAACGGCCCGATGACGGCCAGGCGGCTGCCCCATTGCGTCGCCCGCGCCTGCGCATACTCCTGCGAGCCATAGGGATCGTCGGTGCTGGTCACCACCAGCGAGGCAAAGCGCAGCTTGCCCTGCGGAATTCCGGCGAAAGCCATGCCATACCCGGGAAAGACCGCCGACGCTGGATCGGGAACGGCGACCAGCAAGGCAGCCTTGACCGGCCTTTGCGAAATCTTCTGCCAATGCGCGATCAGCAGGCAGGACAGGCTGTGCGCGACCAGCACCGGCGGCTCCGGCGCCGCGATCACGGCAGCCTCCAGCGCCGCCAGCCAGTCGGTGAAATCGGGCAGGTCCCAGCTTGTGGGCTGGAAGCGCCGCATCGCCGGATCGGCGCCTTCCCAGAGCGATTGCCAATGCGCCGGACCCGAACCGCCGCTCCCCGGCAGGATGATGAAATGCGTCATGTCGCCTTGCTCCTATCGATTGATAGGGCATGGTGGCGTCTTGAACTGGCATCGAGAATGGGAAACCATCGGAAAAATCACGTCCTTGCCGATGGATTCAAGGTGACCATGAAGACCAGCGATGAGCGCGCGCCGCTCGACCCGACCGACATCGCCATTGTCGAGGCCCTGCAGGAGAACGGCCGCATCGGCATATCCGAGCTTGGCCGGCGGGTCGGCCTGTCGCAGCCGGCGACCTCCGAGCGCGTGAAACGGCTGGAGGAGCGCGGCATCATCGCCGGCTACACCGCGGTGATCGATCCGGCGGCGCTGGGCCTCGGCATGATGGCCATCATCCGCGTCCGCACCACGCATGAGCACATCCGCCCCTGCCTGAAACAGTTCGCCGAAATGCCCGAGATTACCGAGGTGCACCGGCTGACCGGCGAGGACTGCTTCATCCTGAAAGTGGTCGTGCCCTCGCCCGCCCACCTTGAAACCATCGTCGACGCCGTGGCGCGCCATGGCGCGGTCACCACGGCGCTGGTACTGCGCAGCGAGACGCCGAAGCCGATCGGCCGCGAGTTGATCCGCAGATCAGGCGGTTAGCGGGTCAGATCAAGCGCGGCTGACAGATCCCCCATCGGCGACTCGCCATTGGCGGCCAGCGCCTTGTCGCGGGCGACGATGCCGGAGAGCACCGGCAGGTCGTAGCGCGCGGTGATGAAGCGCAGGATCGACGTCGTGTCATATTGCGTGTGGTCGACCGTGCCCATTTTCGCATAGGGCGAGATGATGAAGGTCGGGATGCGGTTGCCCGGCCCCCAGCGGTCGGCCTTGGGCGGCGCGACGTGGTCCCAGTAGCCGCCATTCTCGTCATAGGTGACGACCACCAGCATGTGGCTCCATTGCGGGCTCTTCTCCAGATGCGCGACGAGGTCGGCCAGATGCTGGTCGCCCGATGTCACGTCGGCATAGCCGCTGTGCTCGTTGAGATTGCCTTGCGGCTTGTAGAAGCTGACAGAAGGCAGCTTGCCGTCGTCGATCGCCTTGATGAACTCGGTCCCATCCAGCCCGCCATCCCTGAGATGCGCGGTGCGCGCGGCGGTGCCCGGCGCATAGCCGGCGAAATAGTTGAACGGCTGGTGGTGAAACTGGAAGTTCGGCACCGGCGTCGCGTTCTTGCCGTCGAGCGTTGCCTGCCAGGCGCCGGCATACCAGGCCCAGTCGATCCCCTTCAGCGACAGCAGGTCGCCGATGGTGATGTCGTGCTGCGGCGGCAGCGTCGTCGGCTGCGTCGGGTCGGCCAGCGCCTTGTCGCCGCCCTCGACCGGCTTGTTGGCGCTCGGCTGGTACGGCGGCTGCATGGTGTTGACGGCGTAGAAGTCGGGCGTGATGGCACCGTCATTGACGAATTTCGGCGCACCGCCAAGTGCCGAGGCTGGCGAATTGTCGGCGACCTTCAGCGTCTTGCCATCGGCCTCGACGACGGCGATCTGGCCCTTCACCGGGCTGGTGTCGGCATGCGGATAGACCGGCGCGCAGGCGCAGGCGAGCATGATGTGGTTGAGGAAGGAGCCGCCAAAGGCACCCTGGAAGAAATTGTCGGCCAGCACGTATTTCTTCGCCACCGCCCACATCGGCAAGCCGGAGCCGTCATAATGGCCCATCACCAGTCCGCCGGAATCGGCCCAGGCGGCAAACTTGTCATTCTTGCCGCCGTCGATCTGCATCTGCTCCTGGTAAAAGCGATGCCAGAGGTCGCGCGTGATGACCGATGTTTTCTCGTTGAAGCCGCTGGCGTCGTCGATGGCGAAGCTGGCGTTGGCGAGATGCGCCGACTGCGCCTCGGTCACCACGGGCGTCACCCCTTTGGCGGTCAGCCCGCCCCAGGCCGGCGGCAGTTCTGAAAGCGGCTTGCCGTCGCGGTCGAGCTGGCGCGCCTGGTCGGCCGAGACATTGGCCAGCCCATTGGCGCCGGGAAAGCCGCCATAGAGATTATCGAAGCTGCGGTTCTCGGCATAGATGACGACGACAGTGTCGATCTTGTCGTAGCCGGGAGGGGCGGCGTTGGCCGTGCCGGCGACCGACGCCAGGGCGGTGGAGGCGAGGCAAAGGGAGAGAAAGGACCTGGTCATGGGAAGATGCCTCGTGGCTGGGGGATGGCTGGAGGACGACACGCATGGGCAACGAAAATACAGGAATGGAGCTACTTCCGTGCCTTGTCACCTTTGTGACATTTGCCGACCCAGCGAACACGGTTTCGTGAACGCCGGGCTGGGTCATGAATCCGTTGTACAGGGTACTTAGTTGCGGATCGAAAACGGACTGCAGGCATGGCAACGCGACGATGGAAGAGCCGGGCGGCAATGATCGCCGCGGCATCGGTGGTAAGCTTCGCCGCGCCAGCAAACACGGCGGCACCGGATGGCGTCCACCCCGGCCCGCTTTCGCGCGCCGACGCCTTCGCCCGGGCGCAGGCCCTGACCGCGCTTGGCAAAAGAATGTTCTTCGACCCGGCGCTTTCCGCCTCCGGCAAACAGGCCTGCTCGTCCTGCCATGATCCGCACCATGCCTTTGGCCCGGTCTCGGCCTCGCCGGTCGAGATGGGCGGGCCGAAACTCGACAGGCCGGGCGTGCGCGCCGTGCCGTCGCTGCGCTACCTCCAGGCGGCGCCCGCCTTCACCGAGCATTTCTACGATTCCGAGGACGAGGGCGACGAGAGCGTCGACAATGGTCCGACCGGCGGGTTGACCTGGGACGGCCGCGCCGACCATGGCAAGGACCAGGCGAAAATCCCCCTGCTCTCGCCCTTCGAAATGGCCAACAAGGATGAGGCCACCGTCACATCAGCCTTGCGCAAATCAGCCTATGCCGATGAGTTCAAGGCGGCCTTTGGCAACGACGTGTTCGACCACGCGAGCGATGCCTTCGACGCCGCCGCCGAGGCGCTCGGCACGTTCGAGCAGAGCGCGCCTGATTTCTATCCCTATTCCAGCCGCTACGACGCTTTCCTCGCCGGCAAGGCTGAGCTGACGGCGCAGGAAATGCGCGGCCGCGCGCTGTTCGAGGACGAAACCAAGGGCAATTGCGCCAGCTGCCATCTCAGCGAACCGGCCAATGACGGCGAGCCGCCACAATTCACCGATTTCGGCCTGATCGCCATCGCCGTGCCGCGCAATGCGGCAATTCCCGCCAATGCCGATCCCGCCTATGTCGATCTCGGCCTGTGCGGCCCGCTGCGCACTGATTTCAAGGGGCGGACTGAATATTGCGGCCTGTTCAAGACGCCGACGCTGCGCAACGTGGCGCTGCGCAAGAGCTTCTTCCACAACGGCGCCTTCCACACGCTGCGTGATGCGGTCGCCTTCTACGCCAGCCGCGACACCGATCCCGGCCATTGGTACCCCAGGAATGCCGACGGCACGCTCAGGCAATATGACGATCTGCCAAGGGCTTACTGGGGAAACTTGAATCAGGATCCGCCCTTCAACGGCAAGAAACCCGGCGACAAGCCCGCGCTGACCGATGCCGAGATCGACGACATCGTCGCCTTCCTGGGCACGCTTACCGATGCCGACCAGCAGGCGGTGCCAGCGAACTGAGCCCCATGCGCCTTGCTCGCCCCGGCCTGCCCGCCGGCGAAAAGAAGGTGTCTCGTTTCTGCCGCATCTGATGCGCGCCAGCACGCGGGAGTCGTAAAGAAAAGACTGATTCTATTAGCGCTTCCTAAACCGCCTTGCGCTATCCCTTGCCACTCGAGGGTGGACGCAGATGAACGCATTCAGGCGAGCGGCCGGATTTGTTGTGATCCTGTTGACCGGCGCGGCGACGCTGGCGGCGTTGCATATCGATGCCCAGCGAAACTTCGCGCTGGCCAAGGAACGCTATCTCGAGAATTCCCAGGCAGCCTCCAGGGCAACGGCGAAGACCGTCGAAGACGCCTTGCGGGCCGTCTATGAAAATGTCCGGACCTTGACCTATCTGCCCAGCGTCCAAAACCTCGACCGGCATGGCACCAATCTGGGCGACGAAGGCCGCGCGACAATCCAGCAGATCTACAACAACCTCGCCAACAACGTCTCCATTTCCGAGGTTTACTTCTTGCCGCTGGATTTCAACCCGGACCGCTTCGATGCGGTGACTGGCAAGCTCGAGGAGCCGATCCTCCAATTCGACCAGCTGATCGTGAATGCCAAGGCGAGATCCGAGGCCTCCGCCGACGCGAAGCCCGGAAAATTGGGCCAGAATGCCCTGGTCCGCCCTCCCGAGGAGATCGAGACCTATGAGTACCACGAACTGGCCAAACAACTCGCCTGGCTGAAGACGAACTATCCGAATTCGAGCGCCATTGACGGGTTGAATGTGCCGATCATCGGCACGAAGGAGCTCATCACCTGCGACAACACCGATTTCATCCACACCGGCAATGACGCCGATCGCTCAGGCTTCATCCTTTCGGTCCCGGTCTTCGGCGGGGATGGCAGCCTGCGCGGCTCCGTCTCGGCGATCATGCTTACCTCGGCGCTGCGCAAACTCTTGCCGAGCACCGACTACGTCATCGTCAATTCAGGCTACGGTTTCGAATCCGACCAGCACAAGATGTCGACGGCCCTGGCGGCGGACTCCCATGCCTTCACCGCGGCCGACCCCAATCTGATCTATTCCGAAGTCATCCCGCTCTCGCTCAACGATCCCAGGAGCGCATGGCGTCTCTGGGCCGGTTTTCCCAACAGCCGGTTCGACAGCAATCTGGACGTCCAGTCCGTGCGTCAATTCGAGCTGGCCGGCTATGCAGCGGTCGCGGTGGTCACGCTGCTGGCGCTGGCCTGCTGGTATGCGATCGGGCGGACGATGACGATGCAGGTCGAGGCTGCCGAGACCCTGGAGCGGCGGGTCGAGGAACGCACCGCCGAGATCCAGCACCTGGCCACGCATGACATTCTCACCGGCCTGCCCAACCGAGGCCTCCTGGCAGAAACGATGGACGAGGCCTTGAGAAGCCTCAGGGACTGCGAGAAGCTGGCCGTCCATTGCGTCGATCTCGATCGTTTCAAACCGGTCAACGACACGCTCGGCCATCCGGTCGGCGACGAGTTGCTTGGTGCGGTGGCGAAGCGGTTGAAACACCATGCCGGCGAAACCGCCATGGTGGCGAGAATTGGCGGGGACGAGTTCGTCATCCTTCAGCTCCTGCTCGACGGCAACGACGAGGCCGGCGGGCTGGCAAGCCGCGTCATTCATGCCCTGTCCGACGAATTCTCCATCCAGGGTCACAAGATCAACATCGGCGGCAGCATAGGCATCGCCGTCTTCCCCGACGACGGGCAAAATTCGGAAACCCTTATCCGCAACGCCGACCTCGCCTTGTACAAGGCCAAGATGGAAGGCCGCGGGACCTGCAGGTCGTTCGAGCCAGGAATGGACGCGAGACTGCAGGAGCGGCGCCAACTCGAATCCGAACTGGCGCTCGGCGTGAAAAAAGAACAGTTCGTCCTGCATTATCAACCGCTGCACGACGCAAAGACCTCGCAACTCACAGGCTTCGAAGCGCTGGTGCGATGGAACCATCCGCGCCTCGGCCTGCTGCCGCCGTCGGAGTTCATCCAACTGGCCGAGGAGACGGGCGTCATCGATGCGCTTGGCGAGTGGATCCTGCGGCGTGCCTGTACCGACGCCGCGAAATGGCCCCTGCCCGTCAAGGTCGCGGTCAATCTCTCGCCGGCCCAGTTTAAACAGCAGGGGCTGTCGCTTCAGGTTGCCTCGGCGCTCGCGGCCTCAGCCCTGCTGCCGTCGCGGCTCGAGCTGGAGATCACCGAATCGGTGCTGCTAGCGAACAACGAAAACACGCTAAACACGCTGCACAGCCTGCGCGACCTCGGCATCTCCATAGCCATGGACGATTTCGGCACCGGCTATTCCTCGCTGAGCTATCTCAGATCGTTCCCGTTCAACCGCATCAAGATCGACCGCAGCTTCGTCAGCCTGATGTGCGAGAGCAGCGAAAGCCGGGCAATCGTCAAGGCCGTCGCCGAACTCGGCACCACGCTCGGCATGACCACAACCGCCGAAGGCGTCGAGACCGAGGACCAGTACAGGCTGGTCAGGGAGAATGGCTGCACGGATGTCCAGGGCTGGTTGTTTGGCCGTCCAATGCCGGTCTGCGAGCTCCATGCGCTTTTCGAACAGCCGGAAGCCCTGACCGCGTAATCTGTCAGCTCCGCCAGGCCGCCAGATCGGCCAGGATCCGCGCCTTCAGCGCCGGGTCGGCATAGCTCGCCTGCACCGATGTCGCGGCGAGCTGGCGGATGGTTTCGTCGTCCCAGGCGAAAGTCTCGGCGCAAGCGGCGTAGGAGGCTTCAAGCGTGGTGTCGAGCAGCGACGGATCGTCGGTGTTGATCGAGACCGGGACACCGGCCTTGCGCAAGGCATCGAGCGGATGTTGCGCAAGCGAGGGATAGACACCGAGCGCCAGATTGGAGACCGGGCAGACGCCGAGCGGAATCTGCCGCTGCGCCAGCAAGTCGACGAGGTCCGGGTCCTCGATTGCCCGCACGCCGTGGTCGATGCGGTCGGCGCCCAGCAGTTCGATGGCGTCGCGAACACCTTCCGGGCCACTCGACTCGCCTGCGTGAACGGTGCGCCGCAGACCTGCCGCGCCGGCACGGCGAAATGCCTCGGCGAAGCGCGGGCCGGTGCGGCCGGCGGCCGCTTCGTTGCCGTCGATCGACAGGGCGACGACGCGCTTGTGCCGGATGTCGCTCAGCATCTCCACCAGATCGATCGCCTCCGCCGCCGACTGGGTGCGCAGCAGGCTGACGCAAAGTCCGACCGGCGGGTGCCCATCCTGCTCGGCGGCCGCGAACCCCGCGTCGAACGCGTCTGTCATCCCCCGAATGTCTTTGTGCCAATGCGGCCAATGCGTCGGATTGACGATGACGTCGGCGTAACGCACGCCGCTTCGGCCCATGCGCTGCGCGAACTTGTAAGCGGTCGTGGCGAGCTGCTCGCGCGTGCGAAAAGTCCCGCACAACCAGTCGAGCATTTCGAGGAAGCTCCTGAGGTCATGGGCTTCGAAAAGCCTGTCGCGCGGCGCGCGCAGCGGAATGCCGGCCTCCTCGCAGTTCGCGATCACATCGTCGGCCTCGAAGCAGCCCTCGATATGGATGTGCACTTCGGCTTTCGGCAGTCCGATGAAGTCGGTCAATGACGCCTCCCCTTTTGGCGGGCGCCATCAAATCATGAAACGGCCGCTGCCGGTTTCAAGAAATGATTGAAAGAACTGCGCGTGGGCCGCGAGACTGGCGGCGCGTCGCTCGAGGCCTCACAGCGCCCTGATAACACCCCCATCCACGCGGATGTTCTGGCCGGTGATATAGCCTGCACCCTCCGAAGCCAGGAAAGCAATCGTCGCGGCGACCTCCTCCGACGTGCCGTAGCGCTGCATCGGCACATTGTCGCGGCGCTCTTCGGTCGCCGGCAGGCTGTCGATCCAGCCGGGCAGCACATTGTTCATGCGCACATTGTCCGGTGCATAACTGTTGGAGAAGATCTTGGTGTAGGCGGCAAGGCCGGCGCGGAACACGGCCGAGGTCGGAAACATCGCGTTCGGCTCGGCCACCCAGGCCGTCGAGATGTTGATGATGGCCCCACCCTTCTGCTTGACCATTTGCGGCGCCACGATGCGCACCGGCCGGATGACGTTCATCAGATAGACATCCATGCCGGTACGCCACTGCTCGTCCGTGATCTCCAGGATCGGCGCGCGCGGCCCGTGGCCACCGCTGTTGACCAGCACGTCGATGCGGCCATAGCGCTCCAGCGTCAGGTCGGCGAGGCGCTGCAGATCATCGTTCGACTGGTTGGAGCCGGTGACGCCGAGCCCGCCCAACGCCTTGGCCAGCGCCTCGCCCTTGCCGGAGGACGACAGGATAGCGACCTTGAAGCCGTCCGCCGCGAGCCGCTTGGCCGCCGCCGCGCCCATGCCGCTGCCACCGGCCACGACAACAGCCACTTTTTCTACACTCATCGGGTTTTCCTCTTCGGGTTGGCGGGCACCACAAGCGGTGATTTCGGGTTGTGGGCGCCGATATAGCTGGTTTTTCCGCTCGGTTCGAACCAGAATGCCTGAAATCAACCAGTAGAAAAACTCCTGCATGCCTGAAGCCTTCCTGAGTCTGCCGCCATTGAATGCGCTGCGCGCCTTCGAGGCTTCGGCGCGCCATCTCAACTTCCGCATCGCCGCGGAGGAGCTGAACGTGACCCAGGGTGCGGTGGCCCAGCACATTCGCGGCCTGGAGACCCATCTCGGCACGAAACTGTTCGAGCGGCTGCCGCGCGGCCTGGCGCTGACCGATCAGGGGCGCGCCTATGTGCCCAACATCCGCCGCGCCTTCGACCTGATCTCGGAGGCGACCTTGCTGCTGCGCCCCGAGCCGGCGCGGCTGACGATCAGCGTGACGCCGAGTTTTGCCACCAAATGGCTGATCCCCCGGTTGCAGGATTTCATGGCCGACAATCCGCTGGTCGACCTGCGCGTGCTGGCCAGCGAGAGCCTGTCGAGTTTCCAGGCCGACGGCGTCGACATTGCTGTGCGGCAAGGCCGCCCGCCCTTCGGCGCCGGCCTGATCGTCGACCTGGTGTTTCCCCAGCAGATCATCGCCATCTGCAGCCCGGCCCTGCTGCCGGCCGGCGCAACCGAAATCGCGGCGGCCGAAATCCAGCATCACGTCCTGCTGCACGACGCGCACAATCTGTGGCCGGAATTCATGGAAAAGGCCGTCGGCCTGAGGATGACCGCCGAACTGAAACGCATGCGCTTCAACCAGACCAGCCTCGCCATCGACGCCGCCATCGCCGGCCAGGGCATAGCGCTGGCCAGCCGCTTCCTCGTCGCCGCCGACCTCGCCGCCGGGAGGCTGGTCCAGCCGGTCAGCGGCGAAATGCGCGGCACGCAGGATTTCCATGTCGTGATGCCGAGAAAGCAGCGCCATCCCGAGCCGACGCAAGCCGTGCGGCAATGGCTGCTCGATGCCGGGGAACGGCCGCCGGTCTAGATCGGCAGCAACGCGTCCGGCTTCACATTGGCGATCGAGGCGTAGGTATGCGTCTCCCTGACGCCGGGCAGCGGCAGGATCACCCGCTGCAGGAAATCCTGGAACATCGTCATGTCGGCGATGCGCGCCTTGACCAGATAATCGAAGCCGCCGACCACCATGTGGCATTCGATGATCTCGGGCGCCCGCACAACCGCCTCGGCGAAGCGGTCGAAGACATGCGGCGCCGTATGGTCGAGCCGCACTTCGATGAAGACCAGCTGTGCCTGCCCGATCCGGGCCGGGTCGAGAACGGCCCGCACCGCCCGGATGAAGCCTTGGGCGAACAGCCGCTTGATACGCTGCGCCGCCCCGGTCGGCGACAGGCCGACGCGGCGGGCCAGATCGAGCGTCGTGCGACGGCCATCCTCTTGCAGCAAGCGCAACAGCGAGCGGTCGATACGGTCGAGATCGTCCATTCCGGGATTCACACTTTCTGGCGACATATAGCGTGATTATCACGCAAAAATCGTGAAAACAGCATATTTCATCACGCTGTCGAGTGGCAATACCGTTGACGGGCAACGCAACCCGACCAAGGCAAATCCCATGATGTCAGCCACACCGACCACCCGCAGCGCCCAGACCAAGGGCGACACAGCCGTGCTCATCCTGAGCGAAACCGAGGTGAAAACATGCATCGACCCGCGCCAGCTGCTCGATGTGCTGGCAGAGGGCTTCAAGGCATTGTCCGGCGGCAAGATCGTCAATCCGGCGCGGCCGCAGCTCGACATTCCGCATGCCGGCTATTCGCTGGCAATGCCGGCCTGGATGGCGGGCATGCATCTGACGGTGAAGATCGTCAACGTGTTCGAAGGCAACATCGCCCGGGCCATCCCCAGCCATCTCGCCACCATCCATCTGTTCGACCCGCAAACGGGCATGCCGGTCTGCGTCATGGACGGCACCTACATCACCGCCGCGCGCACCTCCGGCTCTGCCGTGCTCTCGGTGCGCGAACTCGCCCACCGCGATGCCAGGGTCGCGACGGTGGTCGGCGCCGGCGTGCAGGCCGGCCAGCATTTGCACCTTTTGCCGCTGGTACGGGACTTCACCGAAATCCGCGTCGTCTCGAAAGAATTCGCGGACGCGCAGGCGCTGGCGGCACGGCATCCGGGCGTCGTCGCCGTCAGCGATCTCGAGGCCGCGGTGCGTTCGTCGGATGTCGTGTGCCTGGCAACGCATTCCTACCAGCCGGTGATTTCGGCCGAATGGGTGCGGCCCGGCACGCATGTCTCGTCGGTGGGCGTCGCCCCGCCCGGCGGCGAATTGCCGGTTGAGCTCGTCCGCCGGGCCAGCCTGTTCGTCGAGACCAGGGACGCCTTCGCGCCTACTCCGGTCGGCTCTTGCGAACTCGATGGCATCGATCCACAAACCGGGACCGAGCTTGGCGAGATGCTGCTTGGGCTGCGGCCGGGAAGGACCGGCGCCGACCAGGTCACCGTCTACAAGGCCATGGGTGTCGCGATGGAAGACCTGGTGGCAGGGGACCTCGCTTATCGCGAGGCGGTTCGGCGAGGATTGGGGCGGACCGTGGCCTTGTAGAGGATGCTGCCGATCGTCGCAGCCAGCGCTGCCCTCGCCGCACTGCCGGCCATTTCTTCCCGCTCCACGGGAAGATATGGCTGCGCAAACAACCGAGGACAGGTCGCGCCGTTTGACTGGATACGAAATCATTTTTACCACTGACGGATGCAGTCGAATCCTCCCCAAAAAATCGTCGTCATCGGTGGTGGCATTGCCGGCTTGTCGCTTGCGGCGGCCGTGCGAGACTGGGCCGAAGTCATCGTCATCGAGCGCGAGCCGCATCTCGGCTACCACGCCAGCGGCCGCTCCGCCGCTTTATTCACCGAGACCTATGGCAACCGGCTGGTGCGGGCCCTGACGCTGGCCAGCCGACAGGCGATCATCGAGGGCGGCTTTTCTGCCCATCGGCGCGGCGCGCTGCATGTCGGCTGGGCTGACGACGGTGCGGCAATAGACCGGCTGGCAGGCGAATTGCAGGCGCTGGTGCCCAGCGTGCGGCGCCTGTCGGCGGCAGAGCTGCACGCGCTGGTCCCGGTCATTGCCGCAGAGGCCAGCTGCGGGGGCGTCTATGAGCCGGACGCGGTGGATGTCGACACGGACAAGATGCTTGCGGCCAGCGCCTCGGCGCTGAAGGCCAGCGGCGGCACCATCCGCACCGGCGAGGAAGTCCGCGCCATCGCGCCAAACGGCAGCGGGTTGCGAGTGAAAACGACCGCCGGTGTCCATTCAGCCGACATCGTCGTCAACGCCGCCGGCGCCTGGGTCGATGTCGTCGCTGGCCTCGCCGGGCTCTCCGGCCTCGGCTTCCAGCCCAAGCGACGCACCGCCTTCCTGTTCGATCCGCCTGCGGGCACCAACATCGCCGGCTGGCCGCTGGTGGTCGACCTGCACGAACAGTTCTACTTCAAGCCCGACGCCGGCAGGCTGATCGGCTCGCTTGCCGACGAGACCGACTCCGAACCTTGCGACGCGTATCCGGAAGACATCGACGTCGCCATCGCCGTCGACCGCATCGAGCAGGCGACGTCGATGCGCATCGGCCGGCCGTCGACGCCTTGGGCGGGCCTGCGCACCTTCGCGCCCGACCGCACGCCGGTCGCCGGTTTCGACCCGCGTCTGCCCGGCTTCTTCTGGCTCGGCGGTCAGGGCGGCTACGGTTTTCAGGTATCGCTGACCTTGGCCAGGCTGAGCGCGGCGCTGATGCGCGGCGAGCCCCTGCCCGGCGACGTCACGGCCCTCGGCGTCACCGCCGCGGCGCTGGCGCCCGACCGTTTCCTGGTTCCGGCGACGACACCATGAAACCTTCACTGCCGCTGCTGCTCAGCCTCAATGGCGGCTATGTCGACACGGCCGGCTTTCTGGCGCTGCAGGGCCTGTTCACCGCGCATGTGACGGGGAACTTCGTCACCCTCGGCGCCTCGCTGGTGCTCGGCATTTCGGGCGTGCTCGCGAAGCTCCTGGCGCTGCCGGTGTTCTGCATCGTCGTCATCCTGACCCGGCTGGCCGGCGAGCGCTTGCGCCGGCGCGGACATCAGGCGCTCGGGGTGCTGCTGGCGACCAAGCTGGCGCTGCTCGTCATCGGCGCGGTGCTGGCGATCCGCTTTGGCCCCTTCGCCAGCGGCGACAGCGCGGCCGCGATCGTCACCGGCATGGTGCTGGTTGCCGCCATGGCGATCCAGAACGCCGTCCACCGGGTCCATCTGGCGGCTGCCCCGCCCTCGACGCTGATGACCGGCACCACCACCCAGATCATGATCGACCTCGCCGATCTCATCGGCGGCCCGGCCGCGGAGGCCCGCGCGGCACTGATAGCCCGCCTGCGGCGCATGGCGGCGGCGGTCGCCGTCTTCGCCGCCGGCTGCGCGGCCGCCGCGCTTAGCTTCGCCTTCGCCAATGTCTGGTGCTTCGTCGTCCCGCCGGCGATCGCGCTCGCCGCGCTGCTGCTGCGGCTTTCCGCGCCGGACGGGGAAACCAGATAGCGGCCTCAGTCTTCGCCCAGATCAGGCACTGTAAGGCCGCGACGGCGTACGCGGTCGTCAGCCATCTCTGCTTCTTTCAAAGAGCCGGAGATATTGTTCGAACACGAAAAGCCGATTGCGCCGTTGGCCAGTCACTTCGACTAGAACGCCATGGCTCAATAAATCGGCAATCAATGACGTGGCCGTGTTTGTCGTCGTTCCCAGCAGAGCTGTGACGCCTCTCACGTCGATCAACGGTCGTTTGTACAGATACCGCATAAGCTGCTGCGCGTTTCCCTGACGGCGATGGCTGAAGCGGGGCAGCGTTTCCCGCTCTATCTGTTCCTTGAGCACCAGAATCTGGCGGAACACATCAGCGGACGCGCGCGCCGTCTCCTCAACTCCGTGGAGGAAGAAGACCAACCAGTCGCGCATATGATTGCCCTCACGCACCGCCATGAGGTGATCAATATATGCGGTCTTGTTGCGCTCGAAATAATCGGAGAGGTAAAGCGCCGGTTTGACGAGCAGGCCCTCCGAGGCGAGGTAAAGCGAGATCATAAGGCGCCCCAGGCGCCCGTTGCCATCCAGGAACGGATGGATAGTTTCGAATTGATAATGTGCGATGGCGATGCGAATTAGCGGCGGCACGCGCAGGCTATCTTCATGGACGAACTTTTCCATGTCGCTCATAAGCTCGGGCACTTGCTCATGGTGCGGGGGCACGAACGCTGCATTTCTTAGACTCACGCCTATCCAGTTCTGACTGGTTCGAAATTCGCCGGGCTGCTTGGTTTCGCCACGCACGCCCTGCATCAGGATGGCGTGTGTTTCCTTCAGCAGCCTATTGGAGAAAGGCAGGCGCTTAAGGCTGAGAATAGCGCTGTTGATTGCTTGGATGTAGTTCTGCACCTCCCCCCAGTCGTCGCGGGCTTCCGGAGACAGGTCTTCGATTTGCTTGAAGGCGTCCTCGATATTGGTCTGAGTGCCCTCGATACGGCTAGACTGGGTAGCTTCCTTCGCGACATACATGCTGATGAAGAAATCAATGTCGGGAACGAGTTGCGCAAATGCGTTCAATTCGCCCAATGCCCGGTCGGCGCGACCAAGCACGTCTATCACCTCAGGATCGGAGATGGTCCATGGATGGTTGATCAGCGTCGGCGCGAAACTGCGATATTCTAACCGCTTCTCGTAGCGTCCTGCTCTGTAGGCCGACAAATCCATATTTCAGAAACGTCCCATGTTTCTACAATAAGAGATTCTATATGTCAGATTCGACCAGCGCCCGACAGCTATTTCATTTTCTGAGGCAGTTTCTGAAATAAGGGGCACGCTTGTTTCAGAAACCTTCCGCACCGCAGCGCGCCGACGGGCAAGCCGGCTAGACTGCCCTCAACCTTCGTCCGTCCAGATCAGGCGCAGCAGGCGCAGCAGCGTCGCCCGCTCCTTTTTCGTCAGCCGTTGCAGAAACCTGTCCTCGTGCCGGCGAACCTGTCGCCGCCAGCCCGGCATCGCCTGTCTGGCCGTCGGCGTCAGGGTCAGCACCCGCACGCGCCTGTCCTGCGCATGATCGTCGCGCTCGACCAGCCCGCGCTCTTCCAGTTCGGCCAGCAGCGGCGCCATGTTGGCGCTCTTCATGCCGAGCATGCGGCACAGTTCCGCGGCGCGGATGCCTGGCCGCTCATCGATCAGCGCCAGCATGCCATAGGTGACCGGGCGCAGGCCCGCATCGGTCAGTTCGACCGCGAAATCATTGAGCGCGAAAGCCGAGGCACGCTTGAGATTGTAGCCGATCTGCGCATCGAGCGCGTCGTCGGACATCATCTCCGGCCCGGTATGAGGCTGGGTTTCGTCCATGCCAACCGATCGCCGCGATGCCGGCCCTTGTCAAGCGAAAAAGACTATGCGACATAGCAATCAAGATAGCTATGCTCCATAGCAATTTCCAAAATGGAACGGGAGGACACCGACCATGACCGACGAGACCGTTGCCTTCGATGTCGAGAACGGCATCGCCTGGGTGCGCTTCAACCGGCCGGACAAGCGCAATTGCATGAACCCGACGCTCAACCGGCGCATGATGGAGGTCCTCGACGAACTCGAATACCGCGACGATGTCGGCGTGCTGGTGCTGTCGGGCGAAGGCAGCGCCTGGTCGGCCGGCATGGACCTCAAGGAGTATTTTCGCGAGACCGAAGCCAAGGGTCTCGGCGCCGTCCGCAAGGCGCAGGCGGAAGCCTATGGCTGGTGGCGGCGCCTGCGCTGGTACAGCAAGCCGACCATCGCCATGGTCAATGGCTGGTGTTTCGGCGGCGGCTATGGCCCGCTCTTCGCCTGCGACCTCGCCTTTGCCGCCGACGAGGCGCAGTTCGCTTTGTCCGAGATCAACTGGGGCATCCTGCCCGGCGGCGGCGCCACCAAGGTGGTGGTCGATCTCCTGTCGATGCGTGACGCCATGTACCACGCGCTGACCGGCGAACTGATCGACGGCAGGAAGGCCGCCGCCTGGAAGCTGGTCAATGAAAGCCTGCCGCTGGCCGATCTGAAGGCGCGCGTCACCGAGATCGCGAACACCTTGCTGAAGAAGAACCCGATTGCGCTGAAGGCGACGAAGGACGCCATCAGACGCGTCGCCGAGATGACCTACGACAACGCCGAGGACTATCTCGTCCGCGCCCAGGAGGCGGCCAACTTCCACGACAATTCGGGCCGCAAGGAAGGCATCCGCCAGTTCATCGACGAAAAGAGCTACAAGCCCGGCCTCGGCGCCTACGACAAGGCCAGATGACGCTATAAACGACTGCCAATCTGGGAGGAGATGCGAATGCCGGCCTGGACAACGCCCGATCCCGTGGCCCTGCACGCCAGGGCGCAACCGGATCGTCTCGCTTGTGTCGACCTGGCATCCGGCCGGCGCTGGACCTATCGCGCGCTCGACGAGGCCATCCAGCGCGCCGTCGGCGTTCTCGAAACCGGCTACGGCGTCAAGCCTGGGCAACGGATCGCCACGCTGGCCCGCAACAGCGCCGACCTCCTGATCCTGCAGCAGGCCGCAATGCGGCTCGGCGCCATCTTCGTGCCGGTCAACTGGCGGCTCGCCAGTGCCGAACAGCAGGCGATCCTCGAGGATTGCGGCCCGGCGTTGCTGCTGCATGACACCGCCCCCGATATCGCGTTGCCCGAGGGCTGCATACCAATCGAAGTCTCGGCCTTCGCCAGAGCAGTCGAGGCGCAGGCGCCGGCGCCGCGCTGTCCCCTGCCCGCCGGCGATGCGCCATCGATCATCCTCTACACATCGGGCACGTCAGGCCGGCCGAAGGGCGTCATCGTCACCGAGCGCAACGCCTTTGCCACCGCGGTCAATTTCGGCGTGCTGGGCCGGGTCGGCAATGCCAGCATCTTCCTCTGCGACGCGCCGATGTTCCATGTCATCGGCCTCATCACCAGCCTGCGCCCGCCGCTGCTCCAGGGCGGCACGGTGCTGATCTCGCCCGGCTTTGATGCCGGCGCCACCAATCGCCGCCTTGCCGATCCCACCCTTGGCGTCACCCACTATTTCTGCGTTCCGCAAATGGCCAGGATGCTGCGCGAGCACCCCGACTTCGCCCCGTCGCGCTGGACCTCGCTCACCGCCATTTTCACCGGCGGCGCGCCCAACCCGGCCGCCGAAATCAACTGGTGGCTGGCGCAAGGAGTCCGCATGGCCGACGGCTTCGGCATGACCGAGGCAGGCACGGTGCTTGGCATGCCGGTCGAGGCCGGCCGCATCGCCGACAAGGCAGGCGCGGCCGGCCTGCCGGCGCCGATGATCGGGCTGCGCCTCGTCGACGATGGCCGCGACGTCGCCGCCGGCGAAGCGGCCGAGATATGGCTGTCCGGCCCCTCGATCACGCCAGGCTACTGGAACCGGCCGGAGGAGACAGAGCGCGCCTTTACCGCCGATGGCTGGTTCCGCACCGGCGACATCGCGCGGCGCGACGAGGAAGGCTTCGTCACCCTCGTCGACCGTCGCAAGGACATGTTCATCTCCGGCGGCGAGAACGTCTATCCCGTCGAAATCGAAACCGTTCTGCTCGACCATCCCGGCATCGCCGAAGCCGCCGTGATCGGCGTCGCCGACGCGCGCTGGGGCGAAGTCGGGCGCGCCTTCGTCGTGGTGAAGCCCGGATGCATCGTCGATCCGGCCGATCTGGCAAGCCATTGCGGCGCCCGCATCGCCCGCTACAAGGTGCCGAAAGAATTCCTGCTCACCGAAGCGCTGCCGCGCACCGCCTCCGGCAAGATCCAGAAACACATTTTGCGCACCTGGACAGCACCCGCCGGCGGGCAGGACTGAAGCAGCCCACCGTTCAGCCGACGTGCGCGGAGCGGAAGACCGCCGCAGCAGCAGCCACGATCTCCGCATTGTCCTTGGCCATCGTTCCATCGGCCAGCGTCCCGCCGTCCTCCAACCCGACCCGCGTCGACCAGCGCTTTTGGTGCGCCAACTCCACGAACGACCAGACCGTGGCGTCGACGCCGTGCAGCAGGATCGGCCGCCGCATTTCGGCGCGTTCGAGCACGGCGGCGATGCCGTGCGCCTCGTCGAGCGCCTTGGACAAATCCTGTATGTCGATCTCGATCAGGATGCGCAGCACCCGGTTGTGGTCGGCAAGCGCCACGAAGCGCTCGGCATCGACTGTTGTGGCAAGCCCGGCCTCGACGCCGACGCCGCGCTGGCGCAACAGCTCCATCACGGCGGGCGCGTCGGCCTCGGAGAGATTGACCGAGGCATAGTCCGGCAGCTCGCGCCAGCCGGCGATCGCCGCGCGGGTCCGCGCAACATCATCCTCGATCCAGGCGCCGGTCGACACACCGACCAGCGTGCCCGGGCAGATCAGGCGCACGGCCAGCACCGTCGCATCGACGGCGCCCAGGCTTTCGCGCCCGTCGGCGCCGCGCGGATGGATGTGCAGTTCACCAGCACCCGCCGCGACGCAAGCCGCGGCATCGCTGGCCATCGCCTGCGCGTCGAGCGGCAGCTTCGGGTGGAAATCGCGCGGACGCGCGCCATTGATGCAGGCCTGGACAATCATCGGGGTGCCACCCTCAAAAATCCACCCTAGCCCTCGAAGGATCGCGCGGCAAAGAGCCCAACCTCGAGACTGCTGACAAGACTCAGCCGTGCAGGCCCTGCTTGATCCCCGCCGGAATGTTCATCTGCGCCTGCAGCGAGGGATAATAGTCGGGATCGCCGGCGACCGTCAGCGGATCGAGCTTCTGCGGCTTCAGCGTCGCCGGCGCAATCGCCGTGAGCGGCTTTGCAGCAGCCGACAGCCGGACCAGCGACGGCATGTGCGCCTCGTCGCTGAAGCGCGGCCGAAGATTGAGGTCGTGCGGCTCGTCCTGGTCGAGGACGAGCGTCCACTGCGCCTGGCGCGGCATGGCCCGCGCCCGCAAGGTCGGCGACATGCGTTCGAACGCGATGGCGCGCTCGGCGGCCCCGGCAAGATTGCCCATGGCCTCCGCAAGCAGTGCCTGCGCTTTCCCCAGCCCGAGCCCGGCAACCACCTCGTCCGCCGAAGCGTCGTCGAGATTGATCAGGCGTTTCTCGCCGGCGAAGGAAATCTCCTCGGCGGTGGCTGAAAACCCCGCTGCCAGTGCCGATGTAGCGTAGCGCGGGACGCCGTCGATCACGACAAGGTCGATCCTGGTCTCGTCGGCCGCCAAGAGGCTGGCGTAAGGATCGCCGCCATTGCCCCGCACCAGCATCAGGTCGGCATATTTTCCGGCCTCGATCGAGCCGAGATAGCGGTCCCAGCGCAGCAGGCCCGCTGCGTTGATCGTCGCCATGGCGACGATGTCGCGCTGGCTGAAGAGCGCGCCAGTGGTCTGGCTGTATTGCCAGACCACTTTCATCTCGTGCAGCAGGTTCTTGCTGCCTGTCGGCGACCAGTCCGAGCCGATGCCGATGCGCAGCCCCGCGGCCTTTGCCGCCGCGATGTCGGCGGTCTGGCCGTAGAGCATCAGGTTGGACAGCGGCGACCACACCATGCCGGCGCCGGCCTGCGCCAGCCGGTCGAAATCCTCGCGTTTCAGGGCGTTGCAGTGAATGCCGGTCAGGGACGGCGCGATCGCCCATTCGTCCGGCCCGATCTTGAGGTCGAGGAAATGCTTGCGGGCGCTGGCGTCGATTCCCTCGCTGAGATGCAGCAGCATGCATTTGTGCGTCTTCAGATAGTTCAGGAAAATGTCCTTCTTGTCGGCCGCGAAATCGGGGATCTGCGCCTGCGCATCCGGCAGGTTGGCGTCCAGGCTCTCCTCGACATTGCGCACCAGGCCGCGATATTTGCGCTTGATACCGGCGGCGCTGAACAGGGTCAGCCCTTGCGAGGTGGTGGTGCCGCCGACCAGGCACTTTGCCTCGGTGAACCGCGCGATCGCCGGTGCGACGCCCGGTGCCTTGCCAAGCACCTTCATCGGCTCGGTGACCAGCGTCTGGTATTCGGGCTTGCCTTGCCATGCACCCCGGTTCTTGTAGAGCTTCGGCACCGCCCACAGTTTCAGTATGTCGTAGGCGAGATGATTGTGAAGCTCGATCAGGCCAGGAAAGAACGTGCCGCCGGTCACCACCGGCGACAGATGTTCGAAGCCCGGTGGTGGCGCGACCGAGGCATCCGTCACGGCGATAATACGGTTGGCCTCGATCCAGATGATCGCGTCGGCAAGCACGGTGAATGCCGCGTCCATCTGCACGACGCGTCCGCGATAGGCACGTTTGCTGGCTTGCATGGAACCCCCCTGTTCTTCAAACCCGGCGAAGGCGCGATAGCGGACTAACGCCGGCGGATCGCGCCACGGAGCAATTCGTCAGGAAAGGTCGAAACCCCACAAAAACATATGGTTAGACCTGTTCGACGATTCAATTTCTCAATCGGTCTAATTCGACTTCGGCGCCTTCCAGATCAGCGTATGCCGGTCGTCGGGCTGAGGCCGGCTGACGCTGGCGAACTGCGGCGGCGCCATCGCCCGCAGCCAGCGGTCGTCGCCCATGAAGGCGGGAACCCCGAACGGCAGGTCGCGTCGCGGGATCACCGCATAGTCGGCCTCGACCAGTTGCGCGCCATAGTTTGCCCCGGTGGCATTGCCGCCGGCGTCGGCGGTGACGATGCCGCGCAGCGTGACGATCGCCGCCCGCCAGGCGTTCGCAAGAACCTGCGGATCGTGGCTGCTGGGATGGGGAAGCTTGAACACCTGGGTTCCAGCCTTGCCGGGCCATTTGGCGACAGCGCGCTGGGCCTGCGCGCCGAAAGCGATAACCGCCTGCACTTGCGGCCCCTTTGCCATGTCGAACAGCGCGTTGCGCCACGCCAGATGCGCCGGCTCGTCAAGGATATCGTCACCGCCGGCGCTCTGACTTGGGATCAGCGCGTAGGCGAAGGCATTGAGGCAGAGATAGGACCGGACCAGCCCAAGCTTGGCAAGAAAGCCCTGGACCCGCTGGCCGGCATCGCCGACCAATGTCCTCAGCGCCACCCTTTCGGTCGCCCCGGGATCGGATGCGATGCACAGAACCCGCGCCGACCCATCCAGCCTGCCCCGATAGAAGACCGGCCCCCAATCATACCAGAAGAAGTTCTTGAAGGGGGCGTAGTCGGGCACGCTGGCGAAGTGCTGGGCAAAAGCCGCGGGCGGACCAGGATCGAATTCGACGGCATTGCTCATGCGCCACCTGCAGTGGTTTGAACGCAGCAAGAATTCTTCGATTATTGTACTGACAGTAATTCTATATCCGCGTCACATTCAAGTAGCCCTGGAAATTTTCCCTCTAATAATATTCGGCCTGCGGCTCCCGGCTGAAAATCGCAAGGACGTGTCATTCGGGAACAATTGGACAGGCAAGGATCTTGCCTTGTCGGCAGATTGACCTGCCGTGCCTTCGTTCACTCCGGTGGCATTTGATTAAAAAGCGCCTGTGGATATTTACCCCACATTCTGCCAGGCCGGCCAAGATACATTAGGGCGGGATCATGGAGGGACCATTGACCAGCGATTTTTCAGCCGCCCGCATCCATCTCGAACGCGCCTATCACTATCTGCGCGGCGGTGACGAGACGAGCCGCGCGGCATGCGAGGCTCTCGACCTGCTGATCGAAATGGTGGCGGAGGCACAATACAGGCGGCCCGAGGCCGGGGTGCTGGACTTTCCGCAAGCGACGGCGCGGCACCCTGCCTGATTGAAGCGCGTCGACGCGCTTCAAGTCTTTGCCCTGTGCATGTCCTTATCCCAAAACCGCTACGCACTTTTGGGGGACATGCATTTTGCTTGATGCATGTCCTTATCCCAAAACCGCTACGCACTTTTGGGGGACATGCATTTTACTTGATGCATGTCCTTATCCCAAAACCGCTACGCACTTTTGGGGGACATGCATTTTACTTGATGCATGTCCTTATCCCAAAACCGCTACTCACTTTTGGGGGACATGCATTTTACTTGATGCATGTCCTTATCCCAAAACCGCTACTCACTTTTGGGGGACATGCATCAGGACGCCTTGCGGGCCTGAACTCCGTCTGCCGGCCCGGTCGCACGCGCCACGATCTGCTCCAGCGGCTCAGGCCGGTGCAAGAGAAACCCCTGACCGAAATCGACGCCCATCGCTTGCAGGATGCCGAGCGTCTCGGCTTGTTCGATCTTCTCGGCCACGACGCCGCAGCCGACGCTGCGGGCAATGCCTGATATGGCGGAAACGATCTCGCGGTCGAAGCGGCTCTCGGCGATGTGCTCGATGAAGGAGCCGTCGATCTTGATGGCATCGACCGGAAAGCGCCTGAGATATTCGAACGAGCTCATGCCGGCGCCGAAATCGTCGAGGCTGACCTTGCAGCGCCGCTCGCGCGCCTTGCGCACGAATGTCTCTGCGGCGTCGAAATTGGTGACGGCGGCTGTTTCGGTGATTTCGAAGCCGATACAGGAATGCGGCGCCCCGGTTTGCTCGATGATGCTGTCGACGAAGTCCCACAGCCCCGGATCGCTCAGCGTCTGTGCCGACAGGTTGAAGCCGAGCGTGAGCGCGCCGGACTTCATCGCCGCGCCATGCCGCGAGAGCGCGGTGCGGATGATCCAGCGGTCGAGCCTGGCGGCAATGCCGAAGCGCTCCGCCGCCGGGATGAACTCGCTGGGCGGGATCAGCTTGCCACTACGCCCGACAAGCCGCGCCAGCACCTCGACATGGCGGCTTTCCTGCCAGGGGCGACCAAGCCGGTGGATCTCCTGGCCGAACAGCTTCAGCCGGCCGTCCTCCATGGCGTCGACGGTGTCGGCGGCGAGCCGCGCCGCGTTGAGGCCGCCCGAATTGGCCTCGGCCGAAAACATCGCGAAGCGGTCTCGCCCGGCGGCCTTGGCCGCGTAGCAGGCGTCGTCGGCGCAGGCCAGCGCGTCGGCGACCGTGGTGGCCCGGTCGTTGACGATGGCGATGCCGATGCTTGCCGCAAGCCGCCGCGCGGCCGCGGCAAGGCCGAGATCGGCGCCGCGCACGGCCGCCAGTATGGCGCCGGCCAGCAGCTCGGCCTGCGCCGCGTCGCAATGCGGCACCAGCAAGGCAAATTCGTCGCCGCCGAGTCGTGCCGCATGCGCCGCTGGCGGCAGGCAGCGGCCAATGCCGGCCGCCACGCTCTTCAGCGCCAGATCGCCGGCAGCATGGCCGGCGAAGTCGTTGAGCGCCTTGAAGTAGTCGAGATCGACATAGAACACCGCCAGCGGCACACCCGTGGCGATATGGTCGGCAAGCAGCCTGTCGAAGGCCGTGCGGTTCCACAGGCCGGTCAGCGCGTCGTGGCGGGCGGCGAAGGCGAGCTCCTGTTCGCGCAGCTTGTCCTCGGTGATGTCGCGCACCGTGCCGAGGATCTGGCCGGCAGCACCCGCGGCGGCGACGTAGCGCACCAGCGATTCGATGTGGCGGATTTCGCCGTCGCGCTTGATGATGCGGTATTGCGAGGCGGTAACGCCATTCGAGCCGGGTGCCGGCTGGTGGGCGCGCTCGGTGGCTTCCTTATCCTCGGGGTGCAGAAAACTGTGCCAGAGGTCGGCCGGCACCTCGTCGGCATCGGCGACGAGCCCGAACATCTCCCTGGTGCGCGCGTCCCAATAGCTCTTGTGGGTGGCGATGTCGTAGTGCCAGATGCCGGTGCCGCTGGCGGCGAGCGCCAGGCGGAAACGCATGGTGACCTGTTCGAGCGCGGCTTCGGCCGCCTTTTGCTTCGAAATGTCGGTCTGCACGCCCATCAGCCTGAGCGGCTGCCCGTCCGCGCCGCGCTCGACGATACCGCCGCGGTCGAGCACCCACACCCAGTGGCCCTGCTTGTGCTTCAGCCGCAGTTCCGTCTCGATGGCATCGGTCAGCCCGGCAATGTGGCGGTCGCCGCTGGCCAGCGCCCGTTCGCGGTCGTCGGGATGGGTCAGTTGCAGCCAAAGGTCGCTGGTGTTGGCGAGTTCATTTTCCTCGTAGCCCAGCATCCGCGCCCAGGTCGCCGAATAGAAGCAGTCGCCGGTGCGAAGATCCCAGTCCCAGACACCAAGATGGGCGCGCTCCAGGGCCGTGCCCCAAAACGCTCCACTGCGACTTTTCTTGCCTTGACGCGCCATCGTCTGTTTTCGCCTGCTCCACCCGCGGGCAATCTGCGGCAAAACCAGAGAAGAAACCGTTACCGTTGCGAGGCAGACGGCTGTCGTGGCCAAAGATCATCCGGAGGGGAAAACGGGTAGCCGGTCCGGGGCAGCGACATGCTTCCCGCAGGCAGGGGCCTGATCGCCGGAACTCACCCCACCGATCGTCAGCAATCGTAAATCAAGATTCTGAGTGTCAAGTTTTCGCAAAAGCAATCTTGATACTCTGAAGCAATCCGCAGAACCCAATATTCGCGTTCGAATCGGAAGGCTCTGCGGTTACGGACATCAAAATCATCCTGCTCCGGCAGCCACTTGATGGGTTCGTTGGGTGTTAGGAAAAGAGCGGTACGGCCACGCGCCTAAGTAAAATTTTCTTTAGTTGAAAAAAATAGCTGTCAGGTTTATTTTCACAGGGCCAGCAGAGCAACTCAAAGTGTAAAACAAAACTGCTGGCGGGGAAATCACAAAGCACACCTTGGATAGAGGCGAGCATGACCCAGCTTGGCGCGGTTGGCCGGGCTGGCGCGAGATGTGTTTGCTTGCGAACAGCAATCCATCTCGAAGTTACCTCGGATCATTTGAACGAAACTAACCTGGGAGAGGCATTGCCATGTTGACAAGACATGTCGCGCTGGTTTCGGACGAATCCAGCATCAAGAATTCGGAATTGGTCGCGGTCGCGGGCGCCCTGCAGAAGCAGGTGACGCGGGATTTTGGTCCGATATGGGGAATTCAGGCTGACGTCTCGGCATTTGAGAAGCTTGAAGACATGCCGCTCGACTACTGGCCGATCATCATCAAGGACGATATCGGCGATCCCAATGCGGCCGGCTACCATGAGGACCAACATGGGCAGCCTTATTCGCTGGTCCAGTTTTCAGAGGGCTGGCACCTGACGGCAAGCCATGAACTCCTCGAAATGCTGGGCGATCCCTTCGGTCGGCGAATGGTGGCCGGGCAGTCTCCGGTCGCCACGCAAGGCCGCGTCAAGTTCCTCGTCGAGGTCTGCGATCCCTGCGAGGCGGAGCAGTTCGCCTACACGGTGAACGGCATCACGGTGTCCGACTTCTACACGCCCCACTATCTCGACCCGGTGGCCTCTGCCGGTGTCCGCTACAGCTATACCGGTGCGATAAAGGAGCCAAGGCAGGTGCTGAAGGGCGGCTATCTCAGCTGGTACGAGCCGTCGTCGCGACAATGGTGGCAACGCACCTGGTTCGGGGGTACAAAGGCCGCTGATGGAGCGCTGCAGAACTTGAACGTCGGCAACGGCAATCTGCGGCAGGCGATCGACCGGCTGACGCAAGCCAAGCAGGCAAAGGCGCAACGTCGAGGCGCCAAGCCGCCGCGCATGGCGGCCATGGCGGCGCGCAAGCCCGACATGGCCTTTGCCAACCACGCCGCAGATCTTCGCGCGACGATCGCGGTGGTGACGAAAAAGGCGACGGCCGCCACGGTGGCGAAAAGGCCCAAGTGATCCGCTTCGGTTGCTCGGGTCCCGGCCATAGCAAAGGAGTTGCCCGAGATGGCGAAGAAACCAGGAACAACCGACCAGCCCCCCAGCGCCGGCGATACGCCGGCGCAGATCCGGCGCGCCGAGGAGCTCCGCCGCGAGATCGCCCAAATCGCCAAAGGCGGAACGCCTGCCGGCAAGCCGACCCCGCGCGAAATGACCGACGCGGCCGCGCGCGCCAAGGCCGGCAAGACCGAGGACTAGCAGGTCAGCGAAGATCGCTGCCGTCGCCTGACGCATGTCCCAAAAGTGACCTCGATTTGGGGAAAACGACATGCATGAAAACAACGACTTAGGCGCGTCGCCTATTTCCACTTTGATGCGACGCGATTAGGGCCGGCAGATCACCGCGACCATACCAGATGCGTGGAGGACTTGGCCGGCTGCTCCGGCTTGGCGAAAGGGCTGTTTCGCTCGCAGCCGAGCAGCGCAAGCGCGCCCACGAGGATAAGTGTCCGAAAAATCACACGATGCATTGGATGTCCTTCGATGAGGCTCAAGGCCGTCAACCAGAGCTGCCAGATGAAGAACCAGGCAATTGAAATGGCCTCCATGGCCAGGCTCTCCTGTTGGTTTTGGGTCGGCAATCGCCGTTGAAAAGAGGCCGCGGAGGCCGTCACTTCAGCTGCGCGACAAGCGCATCCGCTCCCCTATCGACACCGGCCTGCGCGGCGGCCAGCGGTTGCATGCTGGCCTTGATGTTGACCGGGCTCGGATATTGCTTGGTGACGAAAGCCTTCAGCAGGCGGTTGGTTCCGGCGTCGAAGATCTCGACGGCGTAGAGGACGGAGCCGGTCAGCGAGCCTTCGCGGTCGCGGGCGGTCTGCACGGTGTTGTAGACGCCGCCGGCGATGTCGAAGCGCGAAAGCGTGCCGAGAACCGGCGTGTTGGCCTTGGCACCGGTCAGCGTCAGCCGCACCCGCAAAGTGTTCGGTCCCGCCTGGCTGGTGAGCGTGAAGCGGCTCTTCAGCCTTTCGGTGAAGCGATCCTGCATATAGCTGGCGATCGCCGCCCGGTCGCCTGCCGGCATCTTGCCGAACTGCCCGTCGGCGCCGCGATAGATGACGACGGGGTCGACGATGACGCTGCTGAATTGTTTCCAGTCGACGGCGGTCGAATAGCTGTAGGGAACCCGCCCGGTTGTCTCGCGGGGATTGGGCGCAAGCTCTGCCGAGGACGATAATCCCGAATAGGCGATCGGGTCGGCACTGACGCAGCCCTGGAGAGCCCCACGAGATAGACCTGAACACGGGTAAAAACAATCCATCCGGTCTGTTTATCGACGTCGACGCCCTCCCCGTCTTTCGATTGGCCAGCAAGAACCGGAGTTTTGCGCGTCCCCGATCGCCCTAGGGATGGCTCAGGTCATCGGCGACACCGATGCCCCCGCCAAACACAAAAGGATGCTCCCAATGACCAAACAGGAAGACAACAAGGCCGTCGTCGTCAGATGGTTCACCGACTTCTGGGGTGAAACCTGCGATCTGTCCGTCGTCGACGACATCGCCGCACCCGACATGCTGCTCAAATATTCCCTGCACGAGCCGCGCCGGGGCCGCGACGACATCAAGGCCTTCATGACCGACTTCCGCGCCGCCTTCCCGGACCTCAACTTCTGGGCCACCGCCGATCTCATCGCCGAGGGCGATTATGTCGTCGGCCAGTGGGAGGGCGGCGGCACGCATTCCGGGCCGGCCTTCGGCGATTTCCTCGCCGGCTCGCTGCCCGCCGCCACCGGCCGCGCCATGCGCTTCACCGGCACCACCGTGCTGAAGGTGATCGACGGCCGGATCGTCGAGGAGATCGGTCTCGACGACGGCGTCGCGGCGCTGACCCAGCTCGGCCTGATCAAGGCCGCCTGATTTTGCAGGGGCCATCGCCGGCCAGGCGATGGCCCGCTTCGACTGCGGCCGAAACCCGGCAACCTTTCGGGGCGTTCGGAGGTGACTCCGCTGTCATCAATACTTATACATTTAACGATCACGCCTTCGTCAACGAATCCTTGATGAAAAAGGAATAATCATAATTGTCTAATATCTGTAATTTTTTTCAAACCCAAAGTGTAACTGAATAGTAATACTTAATCTGCGAAATACCCCTAATAATGCTTTGGGCGGCTGGCGGGTTTTCTCAATGAGTGCGCATACCGGGCAGCGGGACGGCGAAAGCCGCTCGCTTGCCATTTTTGACCTGGACATCGCTGCAACCAGGAGCGGCTGGCTGCTGACTGCCTTGTGCCTGGCTTACGCCCTGGCCGCGCTTTGCCTGCAGCCCAGCCGCTATCTGCACCTGGCGCAATCCTACGCCCAGCCCTTCATCTTCTTCCTGCCCACGCTCCTTGCCGCCGGCCTCGGCCTGTTGGCGCTGACATTTGCTAGGCATAGCCCGACACGGTTCATGCTCGATATGCTCAGGCAGCGCTGGCTGGGCGCCGCACCGGTGATCCTTCTGTTCTTTCTCGGCATCACCGCCTTCACCACCTTCAAGATCGCCATCCCGGAGATCGTTCCATTCTATGCCGACCGCATGCTGGCGGAGCTTGATCTTGGGCTGCATGGCGCCGATCCCTGGATATGGGCGCACAGCGTCATTCCCGAACCCGTCTCGGCGGTCATTTTCCTCGGCTACGGATATGGCTGGCACGTTCAATGGTTCGGCACCTTGCTGTTCGTCGCGTTCTGGAACAACCCGGCAGGGCGTTTACGTTACCTCTGGACGTTGGCGCTGACCACGATCCTGTGCGGCACCGTCCTGGCCATGGCGCTGTCATCCGCCGGCCCGATATTTCATGACCAGTTCTACGGCGGCGACCGGTTTGCCGCATTGCAGGACGCGCTGACGCGGAACGACTACGCCGCGCCGGTCCACACCTATGCCAGCTATCTGCTCACGGCCTACGCAAGCGGCCGCCCCGAACTGGGCGGCGGCATCTCCGCCATGCCAAGCATGCATGTCGCCTTCGCTACGCTCAACGCGTTCTTCCTGAGCGGTTTCGGCCGCCGCTGGGCCGTCGCCGGCTGGTCCTTTGCAGCACTCATCCTGTTCGGCTCGGTCTACACCGGCTGGCACTATGCCGTTGACGGCTACCTTTCGATCCTTGTCGTGTCCGTGCTCTGGTACCTGACGGGCCGTTTCGTTCTGCCGCAGGCGAGCCGCGACGCCACCGTGATAGGACTGCCGCTGCCCGAACCGGCGTCGCAATGACCGGACCAGGCTGAAGCCGGGGCAGACCGTCCCTCCATTGCCCTTTGGGAGAGCCAGGCGGCATTCGCGCCGCCTGGCCTTGCCGGTTACTGGCTCGGCGCCATCGCGTGTTCGCACGACACTTTCGGGTTCATGTCGGCGAACGTGCCGGCCGGGTTGCCCTTCCAGGCCCAGACATGCAGTTCGTAGAATTCACCCAGGCCGTAGCGGTTGGGGGCGCTGTTGAAGTTGAACAGCTGTCCACCCAGCGACGCCGGGCCTTTGGAGGTGATGTATTCGACCGCCACGAGCTTCAGCGTGCCGTCGGCCATCGGCTCGTACATCACTGCTTCGGGACGGGCGATGTCGATCTTGTCGTCCTTCAGATACTGGCCGTTGACGTAGTGGATGCCCATGGCGCCGCCGGTGATGCCGCTGGCGCAGGGAATGGGCGCATAGCCCTCTTCTGTCGCCGCCTTGACGTCGAGAAACCGGCTGTTGGCGGCCCGCACCTTGTCGGCCAGTGGATTGGGACCGGACGCGGCTTCAGCCGCTTCCTGATGCGCCTGTGCGACGGTGGCGCAGACGGCCAGCATGGCCCCCGCCATGACCAGCCTGTTGCGAAAGTTTGATTTCATATCCATTCCATTCTTCTTGAAAAGCACAGCTGGCCGGCCGCCGGAAATACGGCGGCCCAGCAGGCAAGCGCTGTGACTGTTGTTGCTTGGAGATCCCGGTGTGACGCCTGCCGGGAGGGATCATCCCTTCGGCAGATACGGGATCGTTCCGGCCAGATCGGTGTCGTCGATCAGCTGGAAGCGGCTGTCGCTGCCGTCCTGACGGGCCGAAACGAAAGGCGCATAGGACGGATCATTGGTAAAGGCGCGCGCAGCCGCTTCCGACGGGAACGCCATCAAGGCGATCAGCGTGGTGTCGAGCGGCTTGCCTTCAAGCGTCTTCACATTGCCGCTGCGCGACAGATATTTGCCGCCATGCTTGTGGACGATGTCGTGCACCGAGGCCGCGTATTCCGGCACCCATTTCGGGTCCTTCATCTTGATGTCGGCGATAACGTAAGCAGTCATGGTCGTCTCCTGGTTGCGGCGCACAGGGGTATCCCGTGCAACCGGCCAAAGGGCTCGCATGGCAGGGCCCTCGCCAACCAGTCCGCGATCTGTACTGGGGTGGTACAGTTTCCGTACTGGCCGCTTCATTCATGAAGGCCTAATGTTCGGCCCAACTTCGAGGGAGGAACGCCAATCATGAGCCAGCACGGATACAAGCAGTTCTGTCCGCTATCGATGGCCGCCGAGGTGCTGTGCACCCGCTGGACGATGGTGCTGATGCGCGAATTGGTGGCCGGTTCGACCCGCTTCAACGATCTGCGCCGCGGCGTGCCCAAAATGTCGCCGACCCTTCTGTCGCAACGGCTGAAGGAGCTCGAGCTGGCCGGGATCGTCGAGCGTAAGGAGGTTCAGGGCGAGAAGGGGATCTTCGACTACCAGCTGACCGAGGCTGGCCGCGATTTGCGCCCCGTCGTCGAGGCGATGGGTTTCTGGGGGCAGAAATGGGTCGAGTCCCGGCTGTCGCTCAAGAACCTCGATCCGTCGCTGCTGATGTGGGACATGCGGCGCAATCTGAACCCCTCGCCGCTCCCCGAAGGACGCACGGTGATACAATTCCTGTATCAGGACCTGCCGGCGTCCAAACGGTCATGGTGGCTGATCGTCGAAAAGCACGGCGAGGTCGACCTGTGCTGGTACGATCCGGGCTTCGATGTCGATCTCTACGTCTCGACCGACCTGCACACGATGACGGCGATCTGGATGGGATTGCTGACCGTCGAGAAGGCCGGCGCGAAGGTTTCCCTGACCGGCGACCAGGCGATCGGCAAGAAGATGCAGACCTGGCTCGGGCTCAGCCCGTTCGCGGTCGAGCCTAAACGCGCTGCATAGGAGCGCCCAGTGCGCATTTGCCTTGTCGGCCTGGCGGCGGCTCAGGCGCGCTTGCGCTCCCTATCATTCGCAAGGTGATAGGGTTGCACGAGGACTTCGGCAGGAATGTTCCATTCCTTGTTCAGCTTGAAGATCATATCCACGGTAAGGGCCCGCTTTCTGTTCAGCACCTCGGTTGCCCGAGGTGATGACCCGATCACCTCAGCCAGAGCCTTTCGCGACAGGCTGAACAGTTGCATGTGCGACTGAATGGCTTCAACGGGATCGGGCGCTTCGATCGGGTAGTGCTTATCCTCGTAAGCCTCGATCAGCGTTGCGAGAACATCGAAGCGGTCACCATCGAGAGAGCCGACCTCCGGCTCATGCTCGAAATATTTGGTGATTTCGACGATCGCCCAATCATAATCGGCTTCGTTCTTAATGGGTCGAATATTCTCCATCACACCTTCTCCGGATCAATCTTGTCATACTCTTTGTGTGTTCCGACGAATTTGATCAGGACCCGGTGAAATTTGTAGGCCACGTGGACAATCAAGCGGTACTTGTTGCCGCCAATGTCGAAAATGACACGATTGTCACCCACGAAATCGACTGTCGTTCCAAACGCATCCTTGATATCTGTCGGAGTCTTCCAGTCAGCATTGCTGACAGCCACATACCAAGCCGTCAAAGGAGCTTCGGCCTGATTGTGTTTGGCCCAAAAATCCTTCAGCGCTTTCTTGGCGATGATCTGCATGTCTCGATATAGCAACTTCCCAATTTGGGAACAAGAGGGAGTTTTCCCAATCTGGGAAGAGCCCGTGCGAGGCATCCTGACAGTTGGCAGGAAACGGGTGGCGGGGCCGGCTTCCGACGGCTTCAATGCGGCCATGTTCATCACCCTGGCCAGAGACCTGAAATCCACTCCGCTGCCGGTCACTGATGACCCGCGTTGGGCGCGCATCGTCGTGCGCGATAAATCGGCGGACGGCGCATTCTGGTATTCGGTGGCGACGACCGGCGTCTATTGCCGGCCTTCCTGCCCGTCGCGGCGCGCCAACCCCGCCAATGTCCAGCTGCACGACACGCTGGCTCAGGCGAAGGCGACCGGCTTCCGCGCCTGCCGGCGCTGCAAGCCGGATGGCCCCTCGCTCGAGGCCGGCAATGCCGCCATGGTCGCCGATGCCTGCCGCAGGATCGAACACAGCGAGGAAGAGCCCTCGCTCGCCGAACTGGCTGGTGCCGCCGGCCGCAGCGCCGGCTATTTCCACCGCGTCTTCAAGGCGATCACCGGGCTGACGCCGAAAGACTATGCCGCGGCGCACCGCGCCGCCCGAGTCCGCCAGGGCCTCGAGGACGGCGCCAGCGTGACGGCGGCGATCTACGATGCCGGCTTCAATTCGAGCGGGCGCTTCTACGAGAAGTCCACCGGCATGCTCGGCATGACGCCGACGCGCTACCGCGCCGGTGGCGCCAACGAGGACATACGCTTCGCCGTCGGCGAGACCACGCTCGGCGCCATACTGGTCGCGTCGAGCCGCAAGGGCGTCGCCTCGATCCTGCTCGGCGACGATCCGGACGCGCTGGTGCGCGACCTGCAGGACCGTTTCCCCAAGGCGCGGCTGATCGGCGGCGACCGCGACTATGAGGCGCTGGTCGCCCGCGTCGTCGGCTTTGCCGAGGCCCCACAGCTCGGTCTCGACCTGCCGCTCGACGTGCGCGGCACCGCCTTCCAGCAGCGCGTCTGGCAGGCGCTGCGCGATATCCCGGTCGGCGGCACGGTGTCCTATGCCGAGATCGCCGAGCGCATCGGCACGCCGAAGGCAACCCGCGCCATCGCCGCCGCCTGCGCCGCCAACGCCCATGCGGTCGCCATTCCCTGCCACCGCGTGATCCGGAAGGACGGGGCGCTTTCCGGCTATGCCTGGGGCGCCGAGCGCAAGCGCGCGCTGCTCCACCGCGAGGCCGGAGGGTCGGCGAAGACCTACCGGTCCTCGCGGGCCTGACCAGGACCGGTGATGCGCACGATGGCAAGGTCTTCCGCCGCCGGTGCGAACAGCCAGATCGCCAACGGTGCCGCCATCGACGCGAAGTCGCAGGTCTTGGCCGCGATCGGCGAACTTGTCGATGATGGCAAGGCTGAGTGGAGCCGCACCGCGACGGGCGAGGTTGAATTGCGGCTGTTGAGTGGGCAGGTGTTCCTGCTGGGTGAGGCCACCGTCACGCGTGTCTCATAGGCACACTCAGCGCTCTACGGCGCCCCCCTCTGTCCTGCCGGACATCTCCCCCACGAGGGGGGAGACCGCTATCATCGCGGCCTTCGCAAATTTTCAACTTCGCGGGAAGAGCGGGGCGCCAAAGCTGCCAATCTCCCCACCTGTGGGGGAGATGTCCGGCAGGACAGAGGGGGGGCGCCGTAGAGCGCTTACCTTGGCATTGTCGGCCCCTCAAACCCCTTCGATTTGAATTTGAAAGCAAGCATCGGAGTGAGGGCCGACCGGCACACCGCTAGGGTTCAGTCACAACAAGGAGTGAAGGCAATGAACCTCATGCAAACCCACATACCGGCGACAGCCCGCAACGCTGTCGCCCTCAACACCATCACCTACGCCATCGGCCAATCCGCGATAGGTAAAATCCTGGCGGCGCGCAGCCATATCGGCGTCTGCGCCATCCTCATCGGCTCCGGCGCCGAAGCGCTGGAGCAGGATCTCGCCAGCCGCTTCCCCGGCAAGGTGCTGGTCGAAGACAAGGCCGCCCTGTGCGACGATCTCGCGGCGATAGCCCGCTTCATCGAAACCCCCGGCGCAGGCCTCGACCTGCCGCTCGACATGCGCCACGGCACGCCGTTCCAGCAACGTGTGTGGGAGGTGTTGCGCGCCATCCCCTGCGGCGCCACCATCACCTACACCGCGCTTGCCCGGCACCTTGGCCAACCGAACGGCGCTCGTGCCGTGGCGACCGCCTGCGCCGCCAACGCCATCGCGCTCGGCATTCCCTGCCACCGCGTTGTCCGAACCGACGGCACGCTGTCGGGCTACCGCTGGGGCATCGAGCGCAAGCGCGCTTTGCTGGATAAGGAGGCCCAGATATGAACGCCCATGCCAGGGTTGCCGCATCTGCGGTGGAAGTCGCCGAGACACGCGTCGGCGCTTACGAGTGGCCGGCGCTGGCCGCCGAACTCGACGGTTTCGGCTGCGCGGTGATGCAAAAGCTGCTCTCGCCCGAGGAGTGCCGGCGGATCGCCGGCCTCTACCCCCAGGAGCAGCATTTCCGCAGCCATGTCCACATGGCCAGGCACGGTTTCGGCAAAGGCGAATACCGCTACTTCCGCTATCCCTTGCCGGACCTCATCGGCGGCCTGCGCAGCGCGCTTTATCCCCGGCTGGCCGAGGTCGCCAACCGATGGAACGAGCGGATGGGCATCGCCCTGCGCTACCCTGGCATGCATGCCGAGTTTCTCGACCAGTGCCACGCCGCCGGCCAGGTCAGGCCGACGCCGCTTTTGCTGCAATATGTGCCGGGCGACTTCAACTGCCTGCACCAGGACCTCTATGGCGACCTCGCCTTTCCCCTGCAGGTGGCGATCCTGCTCTCCGAGCCGGGTGAGGATTTCACCGGTGGCGAATTCGCGCTGACCGAGCAGCGGCCGCGCATGCAGAGCCGGGTCGAGGTGGTGCCGTTGCGCCAGGGCGACGCGGTGGCCTTCGCCGTCCACAACCGGCCGGTGCAGGGAACCAGGGGCAACTACCGCGTCAATCTGCGCCACGGCGTCAGCCGCCTGCGCTCAGGCATGCGTCACACGCTCGGCATCATTTTTCACGACGCGAAGTGAACGCCGGCTCACGCCTCCCAATAGGGCGGATCGCCAAAGGCATTGCGTAGCCATGCGGTAAGTGCGCGCAGTTTGGCGGATCCGCGCCTGTCCTCGGGACAGGCGATATAGAGGCTGGCCCCTTCAGGCTCGGCACCGACATCGACGACCGTCAACCGCTTGTCGGCGATCTCGGTCCGGATGAAGTAGGCGGGGAGCAGCGCCAGGCCGAGGCCGGCAAGTGCTGCGTCGCGCATCAAAATCCCATTGTTGACGCGCAGCGCGGTTTCCGGGCGGATCGTCACCAGCCGCCGCGAAATCTTGAACCGCCAGTCGGCGGCACCCCGGATGGAATAGATGATGCCCTTGTGGCGTTTCAGCTCGTCGGTGTTTGCCGGCAGTCCGAAGCGCTCGATATAGTCCGGTGAGGCCACGAGGAAGCGACGGCTGGAAGCCAGCTTCCTGACGATGACAGGTCCGTCATCGACGACCGGCCCGTGACGCACAATGGCATCGTAGCCATCGGCCACCACGTTGACGAAACGGTCGTCGACATCAAGCGTCAGTTCGATCCCCGGGTGCCTGGCCAGGAAGCCGTAGAGCGCCGGGCCGAGATGGAGGATGCCGAAACTGGTCGGCGCCGATATTCTGAGCGGTCCAGCGAGGTCGCCGCGATGTTCGGCGATCTCGGCGCGGGCATCGGTCACCTCCTGCATGATGCGCTTGGCGCGCTCGTAAAAACCGCGCCCCGCTTCGGTGATGGAGAGCTTGCGGGTGGTGCGGTCCAGCAGCCTTGCGCCAAGGCTGCGCTCGAGCTCCGACAGCCGCTCGCTGATGACGGACTTGGACAGGTTCATGCGCCTGGCCGCTTCGGTGATCGAACCGGATTCCGCGACGGCGACAAAGGCGGCGGCGGATTCGAGCTTCAACATTGTTCGGTTTTCCCGAATTCACAATCAGGCGACCGACGCCTAACGAAATCAAGGGCATGGTGCCATAGTCGAAAAGGCCGCGATATGGCGGCGGCAGAATAAAAGCTCGGGGTAATGCATCATGTTTCGTTCCTTGGTTATCGTGCTTGGTCTGCTGTCACTCGCCGCTCCGGCCTCCGCGCGCGTGACCCCGTTTCCGACCGGCTTCAAGACGCAGTCGATCGAGACCAACGGCACCAAGCTTTATGTGCGCGTTGGCGGACAAGGACCGGCTGTCGTGCTGCTGCACGGCTTCGCCGATACCGGCGACATGTGGGCACAGGCGGCGATAAAGCTGATGAAGGATCACACGGTGATCGTGCCGGATCTGCGCGGCATGGGCCTTTCGGCGCATCCGGACAGCGGCTACACCAAGAAGAATCAGGCGGCCGACATCGCTGGCGTGATGGACGCGCTGAAGATCGACAAGGCCGACCTGGTGACGCACGACATCGGCAACATGGTCGGCTATGCGCTGGCCGCGCAATATCCCAAGCGCATCACGAAATGGGTCGTCATCGACGCACCGCTGCCGGGCATAGGCGACTGGGACAAGATCAAGCAAAGCCCGCTGCTCTGGCACTTCAACTTCCGCGGCCCCGACATGGAGCGGCTGGTCGCTGGCCGCGAGCGCATCTATCTCGACCGCTTCTACAACGAACTGTCGGCCGACCCGAAGAAGATCGACGAGGCGACGCGCGTCCACTACGCGAAACTCTATGCGCGGCCGCATGCCATGCATGACGCCTTCGAGCAGTTCAAGGCATTCGACCAGGACGCCATCGACAACCAGGCAATGCTTGCCACCGGCGGCAAATTGCCCATGCCGGTGCTGGCAGTCGGCGCGGAGAAATCGGCAGGCACGACACAGGCCGACACCCTGCGCTTCGTCGCGTCGGACGTGACCGGCGCCATCGTGCCCGCATCCGGTCATTGGATCATGGAGGAAAACCCGGACGCCACGGTCAAGCTCATCACCGATTTCCTCGCCAGATAACCGCGCGAAGTGGCCGATATTGTTCTGGCGGCCGCGAACTTGGTGAAAGAGGACGCCGCCAGACAAATCCATCAGCCGTCGGCGGCGATCATGTCCAGGATCCAGGGGCACGCATAATAGTCGGCGATGCGATCGATGACACCGCCCTGCGCATGTATCCGCACGAGATAGGCCGGCCGCCATTCCCCGCCACGCCGCCTGTCGACGACCAGTACCGCCTCCCCTTCGATCGCATCTGGCCGCATGCGCCAGGGCTCGCCGCGCTCATATTCGACGAAATAGGGCGAGCGGGAGAGCAGGCCATTGTAGCAGTCCGAAACCCGCAGCCGGGCATCGGCGCTGGTCAGCGCCCGCACCCCGTCCCAGTCCCTGGCATTGAAGAGTTCGACATAGCGGCCGAGCAGCCGCTCCAGTTCGGGATCGTGTGCGGGTGCCGCGGCCGGCTGCGCCGGTAGAGCGGCGAGCTTGGCGCGGCCGCGATTGAGCGCCGATTTGACGCCACCGGTTGTCGAGCCGACCAGGTCGGCGATCTCGTCGAGCGAATGGTCGAAGACATCCTTGAGCAGCACGCAGGCGCGCTCCTTCGGCGGCAAGTGCACCACCAGCCGCTCGATGGCGCGGCCGGCACCCGGGCCGGCGGGTTCGACGGGCAGCACGATCTCATCCCCAGCATAGCCTGCCTCGGCCTTGAGCCGCGTGCGGCGGTTGCGGATGAAGTCGATGCAGCGATTGTGAGCGATGCGGAACAGCCACGGTCGCAAGGCCTGCGCATCGTCGAGCAGCCCGATCTTGCGATAGGCCTCGAACAAAGCCTCCTGCATGATGTCTTCACCGTCGAGCGCCGAGCCGGTCATGCGCGCGCAATAGCGGTGCAGGCGGACGCGCAAATGCGAGACCGTCTCCAGGAACGCCCTGTAGCGCAGGTCGAACAGGCCTTCGGGATCGAGGCGCAGCTCCATGCCTTGCCTCGTTTCAGGGGAATTGCGGATCTGCTGGTTCATCACAGCACGTGGCTCGGCGTTGCCACAGCATCGCGCAAGCGCCGCGCATCCACAAGCCGGCCCATTGTCACGCCGCCCTGTTGTCGGCGACATTGTCGCCAGCATCCGGCAGGCCCAACCTCGGCCGCACCCAGGCGGCGAAGCGGCCGATCGCATCGTCGGCTTCCGGCGCCTTGCCGGCCATCATCTGGAAGGAGTGCAGCATGTCGTCGAAGACGTCGAGACGCGCCTCGACGCCAGCCTGCCGCGCGCGTTCGGCGAACATGCGGCTTTCGTCGACCAGCGTCTCGTCGGCGCCGACCTGCAGGAAGACGGGCGGAAAGCCGCTCAAATCGGCATAGAGCGGGCTGACCTCCGAATCGAGCCGGTCGCGGTCGCCGATGAAGTTGGTCACCAGCCAGTCGACACCCCCCTTGGCGAAGAAGGGATCCTTTTCGCGGTTGGTTTCGTAGCTGGCAGCGGTCAGCGCCATGTCGAACCAGCCGGACATCATCAGCGTGGCGGCCGGCAGCGGTCGACCTTGCGCGCGCAGCCGCTGCAGGACGCCATAGGTCAGCACCGCGCCGCAGGAATCGCCCGCAAGCGCGATCGCTTTTGCGTCGAAACCCTGGTCGACGAGCCAGTTCCAGGCTGCCATCGCCGCTTCGAGCTGGGCCGGATACTTGCCCTGGTTCGCCAGGGGATAGCCATAGAGCAAGGCCCGGCAGCCGACGGCCTTGGCCAGATGGCCGACCAGCTTGCGATGTGTGTAGATCGAGCCGCCGAGGAAGCCGCCGCCATGCGCATAAAACAGCACGCGCCGGTCGTCGGCGCCCTTCGGCACGATCCATAGCGCGGGCACGCCGCCGGCATCGACCTCGATATAATCGACGCCGCCGGGTTCGCCGGTCAGCGCCGTCCAACTGGCATCGTTGAACTCGACGAACGCCTGCGGGCTGGCCATCTTGCCCGCATTGGCGGCGATCGCCGCGTAGTGGTTCCTGTTTGCTTCGCTCTCAATGCTCGCCATGATGCTCTCCTGGGGTTACGGATCGCGGATAGCGACCTTCCAAGCCAGAGACGAATGGGCTGATCAAAAGGATACGTGGCTGCGCTGTTTTTTTGGATGGCTCGCCTCTGAAGGCCAAGGCCGGCGGGACAGCACCCCCTCTGTCCTACCGGACATCTCCCCCGCAAGGGGGGAGATTGGCAACTTCACCTGACGCGGCCTTTCTTCAACGCTGGAGATTAGCGAAAGCAGAGGTGACATCTGATCTCCCCCCTTGCGGGGGAGATGGCCGGCAGGCCAGAGGGGGGTGTGAAGGATCGCCAGCCCTCGCTATTGGCCGACAGGCGCAAGCCAATGAGCCGGGCAGCGCCTCGCCCTCACCTCGCCGGAGCGTAGCGGTTGACCACCATGCCGCAGCCATAGGCCTTCGAGCCGAGCAGCCGGAGGTTCTGAAAACCGCCCTGGTCGAAGATGCGGCGGCCAGCGCCCAGCACCGCCGGGTTGACGAACAGCTGGAACTCGTCGACCAGCCCGGCGGCGGTCAAGGAGGAGGCGAAGCCGGCGCCGCCGAAGACGGCGATATCCGCCCCCTCGCGCGCCTTCAGCGCCTCGACTTCGCGCGGCAGGTCGCCGCTCACCACCGTCGTGCGTTCCCATCGCGAAGCCTTCAGCCTGTCGCTCGGCACCACCTTCCGGGCCTCCACGATACGCTGGGCGAAGGCGTAGAACGGGTCGTGGGGAAACTTCTTCGCCGCGTTACCCCAATGGGTGAGATAGCCCTCCTCGGCCATCTTGCGGCTGAGCAGGATGATATCGATGCCGGCGAAGACGATGTTGAAATCGCGCTTTAGGTCCTCGTCCCAGCCGATGTTGTCGCCCCATTCCCAGAGCTGCCAGCGATGGTCGTCATTCGCGCCGACAAAACCGTCGACCGACATCTGCATCTGCAGGATCAGCTTTTTCATCGTCGTCTCCTCGTTTGTCCGGTTCAAGGGGAATTGGTTTACTTTTGGAACCATTGACGTGTGGGAAAAATGATGTCAAGAGTAAAGTGATTTAAAAATGGAACCATAGACATGTCGACGCGCGAAAGATCCGGCTGCCCCATCAGCCTGTCGCTGGAACTGCTCGGCGACCGCTGGACGCTGCTCATCATCCGCGACCTGGTCTTCGCCGGGAAAAAGCATTTTCGCGAATTCCTGCAGTCGGATGAAGGCATCTCCTCGCGCACGCTGGCCGAGCGGCTGCAGACGCTGCAGGACGAAGGCATCCTCACCCGCAGCGACGATCCGAGCCATGGGCTGAAGGCGATCTACCGGCTGACCGAGGCCGGCATCGACCTGTTGCCGGTGCTGGCCACGCTCGGCGCCTGGGGCAGCAAGTACCGCAAGGCCGACGATCAGCTCGCCCGCATCGCCGACGAGCTGGCGGCCGGCGGCGAACCGGCGCTGGAGCGGATCAAGGCGGCGCTGCGGGCGGAGCATCTGGCGAACGCTTGATCACCGAAGCTCTTGAAGGACGTCCCAAGGCCGAGGCCGGCGCGTTGCCCAGCGGCACGGCGGATCATCATCGATCCTCATATTCATCGTGAAGGCGGACCCAATCGCCCAGCGTATGCGATGGCCCGTTTTCATTGCGGCCGATGGGAGTGAGGTCGAGATAGCTGTAGGTCCCGATCAGGTTCTCGCCGCCCCGGCTCCGCACCTGGAAAGTGCAATAGATCTTGCCGTCGTCATCCCGGTAGAAAACGGTCGCGCCACCGCGATCCCTGCCTGTCATCGCGACCTCTTCAAAATTGAAGAGCACCTTGCCCGAACTGATCTGGTCCTCGGTGAACGACACCTGGAAGTCGAAATTGAAATCGCTCCCGAACGACGAAACCCAGTCGAACTGCCAGTTCATCCGCGCCTTGAAATCCATGAGCTCGGCCAGAGGAGCGCGCGCGCAGACGACCAGGGAGACGTCGTGATGCCTGAGATGCTGGTTGGCGGCGTCGATGTGATCGCAAAGGAATGAACAGCCGGTACAGCGATAGTCCGCATTGGGCGGAAACATGAAGTGATAGACGATCAGCTGGCTGCGGCCGGCGAAGAGATCGGCCAGCGATTTCCGTCCCTCGCTCGTATCGAAAACGTAGGGCTTGTCGATCCGCAGCCACGGCAATGCCCGCCGGTCCGCCGCGAGCTGCTGACGCTGGCGCGTCAACGCCTTTTCTTTCCCGAGATGCGATTTGTGCGCTTCAAACCACTCCGAGTAAGGCGCGATGATGTGGTCGGTCATGTCGTCCTCCTTACGCACTCAGGCGTATGCTGCAGCCTCGTTGCCCGTCTCTAGGACGTTGTTGAAAACCGCGATCCGACATTTGGCTGTGCAGTTTTCGCGGGAAGAGCGCAGATGATACAGCCGAACGCGGACATACCGCTTGACAGCTGTACGCGTTATGTTCTCTATTCGTTCTAATCCATCAGCAACCGTGGATATGCAGCCGGATGGAAACCACAGCCACCATCCTGCATGCCGATCTCGATGCCTTCTATGCCTCGGTCGAGCAGCTGCTCGACCCGTCGCTGCGCGGCAAGCCGATCGCTGTCGGCGGCGGTGTGGTGCTGGCGGCTTCCTATGAAGCGCGCGCCTTCGGCGTGCGCGGCGGCATGCCCGGGCGCAAGGCACGCGAGCTTTGCCCGCAGCTGATCTTCGTCGGCGGCAATTTCAGCCACTACCAGCGGCTGGGCGACGCGGCGATCAAGGTGCTCGACGATTTCACGCCGGTGGTCGAGCGCATTTCCATCGACGAGGCCTTTGCCGATGTCGCCGGCTGCACGCATCTGTTCGGCTCCCCGCAAGAGATCGCCACGGCGATCCGCCGCCGCGTGCGGGCCGAACTCGGCCTGCCGATCTCGATCGGCGTGGCGCGCACCAAGCATCTGGCCAAGATCGCCTCGCAGGTCGCCAAGCCCGACGGGTTGGTGGTGGTCGATCCCGGCACGGAGCTCGCCTTCCTGCACGATTTGCCGGTCGGCCTGATGTGGGGCGTCGGGCCGGCGACCAGGGCGCGGCTGGCCGAGATCGGCGTCGAGACCATCGGCCAATTGGCGAGGACGCATAGCGGCGCATTGACCAGGCTGCTCGGGCCCGCCGCCGGCGAAAAGCTCGCCGCCCTGTCATGGAACCGCGACCCGAGAAAACTGGAGACCAGGCGCCGCGCGCATTCGGCCGGCGCGCAATCGGCACTTGGCCAGAAGCCGGCCGTGGCGCGGGTGATCGTGCCGACCTTGCTGCATCTGGCCGACCGCGTCGCCAGCCGGCTGCGCGCCAAGGCGCGGCCCGGCCGCACGGTGACGGTGCGCGTGCGCTTTGCCGATCTCAGCGCCGTCACCCGTTCGATCACGCTGGAGCAGCCGATCTCGGCGACCACCATGCTGGCCGAAATCGCGCAGGACCTAGTACGAGGCGTACTCGCCGATCATCCCCGGGAAAAGACGATCTCGCTGCTGGCGATCTCGGTCTCGCATCTCGAGGAAAGTGTCGAGCTGCAGCTCGATCTGCCGCTTGGCCTCGCCGACGAGAAGCGTCGCCCCGGCAGCAAAAAGGGCCTCGCCCGCTTCGGCGCCGACCGCGCCATCGACAAGATCCGCGAACGCTTCGGCAAACAGGCCGTCGGCTACGGCACCGTGGCGCTGGAAGCGGCACGCTCCGTGCCCGACGAATTCAGGGAATTGGCGGAAAAGGAACTGTGAGCGCGGGAAGCGTCAGCCCCCTCGCCCTACGGCTTCCGGATCAACGCCCGGACGTGGCAGGCGCGGCGGTCACGGCGGACAGCAGCTCGCGCTTCACCAGCACCGGCTTCAGATATGTCTTCTTCACGGCAAAGTCCCCCAGCCCAAGCGGCTGGCGGCAGTAACATCCGGCCAGCGCGGCTTGTCAAGAAAATGCGGACTCCGACCTCGCGAGCCGCTTCTTGTCCTGAGGCTCTCCCGGCGATCATCGCGACAATCGAGGTCGCTGACGGGCGAGCCCGGCCCTCTCGCCGTGAAATGCTTGCCAAATCCCGCCATGCCGCCCATACCAACGGCTCGGGTGGATCGCCTGTCGAGAGGTCCGCGCCTCCCCTCTTTTGCCAGAGATACTGTCCGATGTCAGCGACGCCGTACCCTTGGTCGAAGCCGTGACGGCCTCCTCCCCCGCCCCGTCCCTATCGCTTGCCAGCCTTGGATGGTCGGATTTTTTCGGCGACCAGCTTGAACCGGGCGAGGCAAACCTCATCCCGGTCCGCATTGCCATGGTGCATCGTGATCGCCTGAGCGGCCTGTCCCAGACGGGACAAATCGACCTGACGCTGGCGCCGCAGGCCAACACTGGCGACTACGCCGTCGGCGACTGGGTGCTGGTCGAGCCGCATAGTCACCTCTTGCGCCGCCGCCTGACGCGCAAGACGGTGCTGGAACGCCGCACCCAGGGTGGCCGGGTGCCGCAGCTGGCCGCGGCCAATGTCGACACGCTGTTCATCGTCACCTCCTGCAATGCCGATTTCAACATCGCCCGGCTCGAGCGCTATCTGGCGCTGGCCAACGAGGCCGGAACGACACCCGTCATCCTGTTGACCAAGGCCGACACAGCTGAAAACGCCGAGGCGTACCAACGCCAAGCCTCCGCGCTGCAGCGCGGATTGGCGGTGGTGACGCTGAACCCGCGCACGTCGGATGCCGCGGCAGCACTCGCCGCCTGGTGCGGCACGGGGCAGACGGTGGCGCTGATCGGCTCCTCCGGCGTCGGCAAATCGACACTGGTCAACACGCTGGCCGGATCGGCGCAGCAATCGCCGCAGCAGACCGGAGCCATTCGCGAACACGACGCCAAAGGACGCCACACCACCACGGCACGCTCGCTGCATGCCATTGCCGGTGGCGGCTGGGTGATCGACACGCCGGGCATGCGCACGCTGCAGGTAAGCGACGTCGGCTACGGCATCGACACGCTGTTTGCCGAGATCACCGAGCTGGCACCGCTGTGCAAATTCCGCGACTGCACCCATGTGCACGAACCGGGCTGCGCGGTGCAGGCTGCCATCAAGGCCGGCACGCTCGATCCCGAGCGTCTTGCCCGCTGGCGCAAACTGTCCGAGGAAAACCAGCACAACACGCCGGTGCAGAGCGGGCCGCGTGGTAGCAAATCACCCGCCGGCCGTGGAAAGCGGCGCTGAAACGGCTACCCCTACTGCCCTACTGCCCTACTGCCCTACTGCCCTACTGCCCTACTGCCCTACTGCCCTCAAAGCCGCGCCGTACCAAAAACCCGGTCCCACAAAAGCGACGTCACGCCGAAATTGGCGTTGTCGTCGATATGGTGATGCACCGCGTGGCGGCGCTTGAGGGTGTAGAGATAGCTGGGATGGGCGGGATGCCAGTGGTGGATCATGTGGTGGACACTGATGTACCAGAGATAGCCCAGCATCAGCCCGCAGCCGACCGCGCTGGCGGTCGCGAAATCCGAGATCAGCCAAACGGGCAGTGCGATCAACGCATGCACGCCGAGACTGAGCCAGGTCGGCGTGCCGACCGGACTGCGCTCCTCGACATGATGACGGTCGTGCAGATCCCTGATGTAGGGCACGTGATGAAGGACGAAGCGGTGCAGGACATATTCGATCAACGTCCACAGAACGAGACAGATCAGCACCGTGCCGATCCATTCCGGCGCGCTCTCTTCCCCGGCCTCGATCAGCCCGGCCACCCCCAACAGGGCGATCACTAAGGGATAGACCACGAAATCGCTGTAGTAGCCGATCAGACCGAGTTGCATTCCCGATGCCCCAACTGATTTTCGACTCGCCCCAGAAACGACGCTAACAGATTGCCGAACTCGCGGGTGAGGTGCAATCCGGACGCATCTGACATAGCGTCGCAATTTCCCGGTGCAAGTTCGGCACCATGATCCCTGCAGAATCGGCCGACTCGCACCAGCACCGCAAACGGACATGCAATCATGGCAAAACGCAGTGCGGGCCTGCTGATTTATCGTCGAAACGATGGGGATATCCAGGTGCTTCTGGTTCATCCCGGCGGCCCCTTCTGGGCGAAGAAGGACGATGGCGCCTGGTCGATCCCGAAAGGCCTCGTCGACGAGGGCGAGGACGAACTGGCGGCTGCACAGCGCGAGACCGGGGAAGAGCTCGGCATCACCGTCGACGGCCCCTTCACGCGCCTCGGCGCCTACAAGCAACCGGGCGGCAAGATCGTCATCGCCTGGTCCGTCGAGGCCAGAGCCGAGATCGATGTCGCCGCCATCAAGAGCAACAATTTCACGATGGAATGGCCGCCGCGGTCCGGGTCGATGAAAGAATTTCCCGAGGTCGACAGGGCCGGCTGGTTCAGCCTGTCCGAGGCCGAGGTCAAGATCCTTGCGGGCCAGCGCCCGATGCTGGCTGACTTGGCGAGGCAACTGGATGCCGGGTGATCGCCGGCGCCAGTTTCCTTCCATCGATCATCGCTGGATCAAGGCGGTTCAATCCTATCGAAAGACCAGACCCGATCGGCCAGGCCTTGGTTGCCTGGTCCGTTCGATGGCGACGAGAAGCGCGCCCGCCGCCATCAACGGCAAATGGGCATCGGCAAGGCAGAGCGGTAAAAGCATCAAGGCCCAGCAGGTCGCCACGCACCAGCAGGCCAAGGTGAGGCCGAAAAGCAGCGGATCGGTGAACGCCGCCACGCCGAAGATCGACAGCCGCGGACGCAAGTGACATCGGGCAAGGCAACGTGCCCGTGCCGGACTGACCTGCCAGGCCAGGCCTGCCGCGGCAACCACCAGCCCGGCGCCCAGTTCCGAGCCGGTCGAGCCGTGCAGGAGGTAGGCCGTCAAGATCAGGAACACACAGACGACCGTCCAGATCGACAGGTAGCCGGCGATGAAGAGCAGGATCGCTCGCCAGCGATGCCGTGACAAGGAGCGATACCACAAATGCAGAAACGGTCCGGCGAGCGCCGGCGCCATCATCGCGACCACCATCAGCACCGATCCACCAGCAAGCGCCGGCCAGCCGACTGTTTGTATCGCGAAGTCGAGAGCGAACACGCCTTGAGGAATTAGGGCGTTGGGCGGTCCCCCGCACAGCAGCGGCAGCGCGACATGAAGCCGGTCACCCCCAACAATCAGCAGCCATGCACACAGGCTGACGCTCCAGAGCAGAAGCCCGAGCGGGCCGAAACCCCGTGCCTGTAACCATTGTCTCAGCATCAGCTCGACTGACGATAGATGCTCACGCGCTTGATCGAGACCCCTCCCGCTCCAACCGAACTCACCGGCACGAACAGCACGGACAAGTTGCTGAGGTCGGCATTGCCGGACAGATGCAGCCGGTCGATCGTATCGGTGATCTCCAATACTTTCGTCATTCCCGAACCGCCATGCGGTTTGGCCATGTTCGTCGCGGCGCGCGCTCCAAACAGCGACACCACCCCTGCCAGATTATCGGGATGCGCCGCCGGGTCGGCGCCTTCTGGCAGCCCGACATAGACGTCGAACACGGCGGCATTGTTGTCGCTGGTGATGTTCTCGAGGTTCAGAAACACGCGGTCCGGTTCGGGGACAGACCGTGCCGCGAACTCGTTCAGCTTGAAGCTGTTGGTGACTTTGCGGGCGGTCGGCTTGTCGACCTTGATTGTCGTTGACGTGGGCGCGTTGGAGAGCGTGACGGCCTTGGCGTTGGCGCCAAGCAATTCGACGATGGGCTTTTTCGCCACGGAACTGACCTCCGGACCTGCAACGCCTTGGGCGCCTGGTATCACCATGCTCAGCGTTTTCAGCCTGATGCTCAGGCGCTGTTGCCCGGCAAAGGGATCACTGGTGTCTTCATAGACATAATTGAGCGCTGGTGCGGTTGTGTCGAGCATATCTTTCGGCGCAAATCGTTTGCGGGTTCCATCGGGCTGCGGAAGAATGAACTTGTGCCGCCCGGCCGGGCCGTTGAGCCATGAAGAGAGGGTCGGGTTCTTGTGACGTGCGTCACGCTTGCGCCAGACCTCCCACAGCCGGTCGATATTGGCATGGTGCAGCCAGAAGATGGGATCGAGCCCTGCCGTCTCCGGCATCGACATGAGGCCCGCGAAACGCCAGTCGTTTGGATCTTGACCGGCCTGGCTTCCGCCCACTCGCCCGTGCACCACATCATGCGGCACCTGCTCGAGCCAGCCTTCATGATCGCGATCGGCGTCATGCTGGAACGGCGTGCGCACACCGCCAAAGCCGGGTGAACCGTTGGTGACGCCCTCGAACTGCCCATCGGTCAGCGCGGTCTTGGTATCCACGTCCTGTGGCCGGATGACCACCACGCCGTCGCCGCGGCCGTAGCGTCGTTTGTCAAACAGCGGATTGTCGCCGCCATCGGGCCAGACGTTCTTTGCGAAGGCTTCAGGAAGAGCGCGGGGATTGGCGACGGCCTTGCTGTTGTAGTCCCAGTAAGGCAGCGCCCAGTCCACCGGCGCGCCGGGCAATTTCGCGATGGCAGCGCGAACAATGGCTTCAAAAGCCGCGAGATAGCCGCGGTGCCAGGGGACGAAATACCAGCCGTGATGCTGACACTGGCCTTGATCCTGGTTCTTGAATTCAGGCGTCTGCGGCAATTGCTCGGCAGGCTTGAGCCAGCCGAACTCACGCCAGATCTGTTCTTCGATACCATGGATAGCGGCAAGATATCGCCAACTGGTGACATCCGGGAACGGCCGCGCCTTAAGGGCCTGCACGCCACGAGCATACCACAGCAAAACAGGATCCCAGGGCTGCGCAAGACTCCAGACGTTTCGCCGAATTCGAGCCATCGTCTCCCCCTTTGTTTAGCATGGAGAGTATATGCTCGAACGAGACCCGAATCCATTTGAATCCAAAAGTCTGTTCAAAGTAATTCCAAAAAATTTTAGCTATCGGACCACCGACAAGATGGGCTGATTTCGGAAAGATCATGCTCGAACAAACAGATAGGGGCAATCTCGATGGCATCGAGAGCGAACAGGATGCGGAATCCGCTGCCGTCGCCTTCGCCTTGGCGAGTCATCTCTCAATATTCGCGCAAATGCAGAAAGTGGCTTCCGAACCGCTGAGGCAGTTCCGCGCTGTCTCATTCGAAAAACGGGGCGTCGACCGAGGGACGCGGCGAACCTGCCGGCTGACTACGTCGTCTCGCGCAGGATCACCGTCGGTTCCATCAGCACCGTCCGGCGCGGATGTGAGGGGTCGTCGAGAAAATCGATGAGCGCGCCGATCGCCAGGGCGCCGGCTTCGGAAATACGCCGTTCGATCGTCGACAGAGGCCGCACCAGCAGCGGCGCGATGTAGATGTTGTCGAAGCCCATCACCGCGCAGTCCTCGGGAACGCTCAAGCCGCGTTCGCGCAGCGCCACCGTAGCCCCCATCGCCAGCATATCGCTCATGCAGCACATAGCCGAGAAGCTGGTGCGGTCGAGCAGCGTGCGGGTGGCCACCAGTCCAAATCGATGGTTGAACGCGCCGCACTCGATCAGGTCGGGATCGACCGGCAGCCCGGCCTCGCGATGCGCCCGCTCGTACCCCGCCCGCCTGATTTTGGTGTTCGACGCCAAGGGATTGCCGCTGACAAAGGCGATACGCGTGTGTCCCGCCTCGATCAGATGGCGCGCCGACAGGAAAGCGCCCTGCTCGTAATCCGTATCGATGCGCGCGGCCAGGCAATCGAGGTCCGGAATTTCCCGGTCCATCGAGATCACTGGAATCCTGAGCCGCTCCAAAAGGTCGACCTCCGGAATGAGGTCGCTCGCGGCGAGCACGATGCCATCGACGCCGTGACTGGCAAGGAAGGTCAGATGCGCCGCCTCCTTTTCTGGATCGGAGTCCGAATTGCACAGGATCGTCGAATAGCCGCGCTCGCGCGCGGCCTGGTCGCAGGCGCGCACCAGCTCGGTGAAATAGGCGTTGAGGATGTCCGGCACAATGACGCCGATGACGCGCGAACTGCGGGTGATCAGCGAGCGGGCAATCGAGTTCGGCGTGTAGTTGAGTTCCTTGACCAGCGACCAGATCTTTTCGCGGGTCTGCTCGCCGATCGACTGGTCCTTCCGGTTCAGGACCTTTGAAACGGTTGCCGCCGTCACGCCAGCCAGCCGGGCGATATCTTTGATCGTTGTTGCCACAGTCCCTCGCCACTCGACGAACAATGGCCTGTTGTTAGCCGCCATCGCTACATCGCCACGCGACTAGCACGGATCGCGATCCCAACAAACAGGTCGCGTCATCCACAGCCTCTGCCGTCGATTTGACAACCAGTCGGAAAACATCTAGGTAAACGTTTACCTACGTTAATTCAACGCTGTTTTCTGGCGATGAGCAGGCCTGCCCGGCGCAGGCTTGTGTGACGCCGGACGGGAGGATCTATGCGTTTTCGAACCAGCCTGCTTCGCGAGGATTGCTGAATGCCGGAGGCGTTGAAGTCACCCGGCACGGTCGGATCGCAGCAATCCGCTCCGACAAAGCTATCAATCGAGAATCTCAACGTCCGCTTCGGTTCCGTCACTGCTTTGAGCGATGTCAGCCTCGACATCTCGGACGGCGAATTCGTCTGCATCCTCGGCGCCTCCGGCTGCGGCAAGAGCACGCTGTTCAACGTCGTTTCGGGTCTGCTCAAGGCGACGTCGGGAAAGATCGTGCTCGACGGCCACGATGTCTCCAACCGGCCGGGCCAGGTCGGCTACATGCTGCAGAAGGATCTGATGCTGCCCTGGCGCACCGTGCTCGGCAACATCACACTGGCAGCGTCGCTGACGCGCGGCGCCACCGCGCGGGACCGCGTCGAGGCCGCCGAGCTCGCCAGCCGCTACGGCCTCGGCGACTTCCTCAACCATTATCCGCATGCCCTCTCCGGCGGCATGCGCCAGCGCGTCGCCATGATGCGCACCATCGCCGCCGGCCGCCAGGTCATGCTGCTCGACGAGCCGTTCGGTGCGCTCGACGCGCAGACCCGGCTTGGCATGCAGCAATGGCTGCTGCAGCTTTGGCGCGACCTCAAGCGCACCGTCCTGTTCGTCACCCATGATGTCGACGAGGCGATCTATCTCGCCGACCGCATCGTGGTGATGACGCCGCGCCCCGGCCGCATCGCCGAAATCCTCACCGTCGACCTGCCCAGGCCCCGGCCGCTGGAAGTGCTGACGACCGACATTTTTGTCGGCCTGAAGCGGCAGATCATGCAGCACCTCTACCACTGAAGCGCACGGGGACCACTCGAATGAACACACGGTTTGGGGCAGCAGCGGGGCCGTTCTTGATCTGGATCGTGGCCATGGTGCTGATCGTGGTCGCCTGGCAGCTGCTGGTCTGGGTCACCGGGCTTCCCGCCTATGTCATCCCGCCGCCGGCCCAGGCATTCCAGACGCTCTACGACAACTGGCCGCGGCTCTCGGTCCTCACCGGCCAGACGCTCTATGAAACCGCCATCGGCTACGTCATCGGCGCCCTGATTGGCTTCGTGCTTGCGCTCGCCATGGGTCAGATCCGTGTCGTGCAAAGGCTGGTCATGCCGGCCTTGATCATTTCGCAGGCGGTGCCGATCGTCGCCATCGCCGCCCCTCTGGTCATCATCTTCGGCTTCGGCCTGATGCCCAAGCTGATCATCGTCGCCTGGATCGTGTTCTTCCCGGTCGTCGTCAACGTGCTCGACGGTCTCGCCTCGGTCGACCGCGATATGCTGAACCTCGCCCGCCTGATGGGCGGCGGGTCCTTGCGCACCTTCGCCATCGTCAAGCTGCCGGCCTGCATCGGCCCATTGTTTTCCGGCCTCAAGATCGGCGCCACCTATGCGGTGACCGGCGCCGTCATCGGCGAATGGACGGCGTCGTCCAAACAGGGCCTCGGCACCTATCTGCTTACCGCCAACGCGCAGATGAACACGGCCGGCGTCTACGCCGCCATGCTGCTTCTCACCGTCATCGGCGTCGGCTCGTTCCTGCTCGTCTTCGGGCTCGAAGTGCTGATGACGCCTTGGCGCTCCCGCTCCACCGCACCGGCCTGGGCTCAATGGAAGCCCACGCAGGCCAGCGCCGCAGCGTGATTTTGCCACCAATTTTCAACCAGCCGACAACAACCAAAAAGGGGAATGCAATGCACAGTGCTTACACCAGGATGATCTCGGCAACCGTTGGCCTGCTCGCCCTCGGCACCGCCTTCGGCGCGGCTCCGGCCAGCGCCTCAGACCTCACCACCGTCCGCTTCGTCTATGACTGGGCGAGCGCCGATTTCGAGCTGATCCCGACGCTGGTCGCCCAGCAGAAGGGTTTTTATGAAGCCGAAGGCATCAAGGTCGATGTCATCTTCCCGCCGGACTCGCAGACCACGGCCCGGCTGCTCGCCGTCGGCCAGGCCGAGATCGGCTTCGAGGCCACCACCGACGTCGTCTTCGGCGCTGCCCAGGGCATCCCGATCACCTCGATCGGCCTCTACACCAAGAGCAACAATTGGGGCCTGTTCGGCCGCCCCGGCGAGCCGCTCTCGCTCGACAATCTGAAGGGCAAGTCGATCGCCATCTACACCGACTCCTGGACCAAGGCGATGATGCCCTTCGTGCTCAAGGCCGCCAAGCTGACCGAGGACGACGTCAAACTGATCATCGCGCAGGATTCCGACACCAATCTGCTGCTCGCCGGCAAGATCGACATCGCCACCAACACGGAAAACTATCTGGTGCCGCAAGTGCAGGAGACCTTGAAGAAGGACCCGACCAGCCTCGTCGGCACGGCCGCCGGCGCGCCCAACGTGCCGGTCTGGACCTACACGGCGTCGACCGCCTATCTGGCCGACCACGGCGACATCGCCAAGAAATGGATGCGCGCCACCATCAAGGGAACCGAATGGGCCGCCGATCATCCCGACGAGGCAGCGGAAATGTTCACCAAGGCGTATCCGGAAGGCGGCAGCCTTGCCTACAACCTCTCCGGCTGGAAGCTGACCGCAGCCCTGATGAAGGGCGACACCGGCTACATGATGCAGGAAGACAAAAACTGGCTGCCGATCGCCCAGGCGCTGAAGGACACCGACCAGATCAAGGAAGTCCTCCCCGCCTCAAAATATTATACCAACGAACTGCTGAAATAAGCGCTGCGGCGCTCCTCAACGAAGGAGCCATCCTCAAAGGGTGGCCCCTTTGACCCACACAAAGAGAATGGACTTATCAGGCATGGCCAAGAGCAAAATCATCGTCGATTGCGACCCCGGCGTCGACGACGCCATCGCGCTGCTTCTGGCCTTTGCCTCGCCCGGCGAGATCGAGGTCGTCGGCATCACGACGGTCATCGGCAACGTCTCGCTGCCGCTGACCACCCGCAATGCGCTGCGCATCACCGCCATGGCCAGCCGCCAGGACATTCCGGTTTACGCCGGCTGCAGCAGGCCGATCATCCTGCCGCGCGTGCAGCGCGGCGCCTCGGTGCACGGCACTGACGGCCTTGGCGACCTCGGCATGCCAGATGCCACGCATGAGGCTGAGAGCCGGCATGCGGTGGATTTCATCATCGACACGATCCTGCGTGAGCCTGGCCAGATCACGCTCTGCCCGATCGGCCCGATGACCAACATCGCGCTGGCGCTCATCAAGGAGCCGTCCATCGCGACCAAGATCAAGGCCATCGTCTTCATGGGCGGTGCCGCCTTCAGCCCCGGCAACACCGCGACCGATGCCGAGTTCAACATCTGGATCGACCCGCATGCCGCGCAGGTGGTGCTTTCGTCAGGCATTCCGATGACCATGTTCGGCCTGGACGTAACCCGCCACGCGACGCTGACCAAGGCGCGCTTCGACCAGCTCGAGCGCGACGCCAGCCCGATCATGCAGACCGCCATCGCCATGATGCGCCGCTACGGCAGCGGCGATCCCGCTTTGCACGACCCCTGCGTGACGGCGTTCCTGATCGACCCGACTTTGTTCAAGGGCGTTGACGCGGAGATCGAGGTCGACTGCGATCAGGCCGGCGCCTACGGCCGCACGCGGGCGGTGGAAAACGGCGTTGGCAACGGCAAGCCGATCCACGTCATCACCGAGGTGGATGATGAGCGGTTGTTCCAGTTGATCGACCAGCGGCTACGGCTGCTGTAGCGTCTTCGGCGGGGCAATCACGTAGGGTGACGCCCATTCTTCAATCGATCCATAGCCATCCAAACGCCGCCTCCTCTCACCACTCCGCATAATCCCTTGGGGTTATGGCCGCCTTGCGCCGGCTAAGTCATGTTTCGCCTCAACTTCGAGAAATGCAACCGGAGCGCCTTCGCAAACGCCTGATCTCCAGGCGCCGGCCGGCCTCCGGAAAAGCATCGCAAACAAGCTCCCCGGAGGCGGAACAATGCAAGACACAATCAAACTCGACCGCGCGCTCGGACTCTGGTCCGTCGTGCTCTTCGGCCTGGCCTACATGACGCCGATGATCGTCTTCGGCACCTTTGGCGCGCTGGCCGCGGCCAGCCAGGGCACCACCGCCATGGCCTATCTCGTGGCGGCGGCTGCCATCCTGCTCACCGCCATCAGCTACGGCGTCATGGCGCGCGTCTATCCCGTTGCCGGCTCGGCCTATACCTATGCCCGCCGCTCGATCAGCCCCAGCATCGGCTTCCTCGTCGGCTGGGCGGTGCTGCTCGATTATTTCTTCCTGCCGATGGTGATCTGGCTGATCGGTGCCGCCTATCTCGCCTCGGCCTTCCCCGCGGTTCCGACCTGGCTGTGGATCGTCGGCTTCATCGCGGTGACGACCGTGGTCAACGTCGTCGGCATCGCCTTCGCCAACCGCGTCAATTTCATCCTGATGCTGGTGCAGCTCGGCGTGCTCGTCGCCTTCCTGTTTCTGGCCGCCCGCTATGTCGTGGCGCTGAACGGCGCCGGCGGCCTCGTCTCGGTCACGCCTTTCTTCAAGACCGGCGTGCCGTTCTCGGCCTCGGTCGCGGGTGCAGCGATCGCCGCCTACTCCTTCCTCGGCTTCGACGCGGTGTCGACGCTGACCGAGGAGACCAGGGATCCCAGGCGCACCATGCCGAAGGCGATCCTGATCATCGCGCTCGCCGGTGGCGTGATCTTCATCGCCTCGGCCTACATCACGCAGCTCGCCCATCCCGGCATGGACTTCGTCTCGGTCGACGCCGCCGCCACCGAAATCGCCAAGGCAATCGGCGGCGACCTGTTCGTCACCATCTTCCTGGCGACGCTGGTCGTGGCGCAGTTCACCTCCGGCCTTGCCGCGCAGGCCAGCGTCGGCCGGCTGCTCTACGCCATGGGTCGCGACACCGTGCTGCCGGTCTCCTTCTTCGGCAATCTGCATCCGAAATGGCACACGCCGATCCTCAATTTGATCCTGGTCGGCGTGGTCGGGCTCGCGGCGCTGACGATGGACGTCACCACCTCGACATCCTTCATCAATTTCGGCGCCTTCCTCGCCTTCACCGCCGTCAACGTCTCGGTGATCGCGCTCTATCTCAAGCGCGACCAGCAGGTGCGGCCGCTGGGCGTGCTGATCGGACTGGTCGTCCCGGCATTGGCGGCGGTCTGCGACCTCTTCCTGCTGTGGAACCTCGACGAGAACGCCAAGGTGCTCGGCCTGGTCTGGCTAACGGTCGGCATCGTCTATCTCGCCTACCTCACCAGCTTCTTCCAGGTCGCGCCGCCCGAGATGGATTTCGCCGAATAAGGACGGGCGGCGGCCTTCTCACATCGGTGCAGGCCGCCGCTCCATCTCGTTGTTAGGAATCGGAAAAGCCGGCATCCCGTTTGGCCAATTCTAGTTGATAGATACTTCGCGGATGTCTTCTGCGTCGCCATATCTGAAGAGATACGGTCAACGCAACGTAGCCAAATAGGGCAAGCATGCTCCAGAGAACACCGAGATCGCTCATGACCGCGGCGAGAAGAAGCACCGAGGCAACCACGGCCACGGCGTAATACAGGACAGAGGCCCAGACATATCGTTCCATCTGCGAGCTGCTCATTGGTCACTCCCGGCCCGAAAGTGCGATTCACAACTCACCGGCGCCGAGCGATTCATTGCGTTTGGGCCTAGGTCAAGAACAGCCGGAACAGTTCGGCCTGGCTGGATATTGCGAGCTTCGAATAGATCTGCCGGCGATGGACCTTCACCGTGTTGGGCGACAGCGACAGGACCGCGGCGAGCGAGAGGTTGGAATGTCCCTTGAGGATCAGCGTGACGATTTCGAGCTCGCGCCGGGTCAGCAGCGGATGCTCGATCCGCGCCGCCGGGGCCGCGTTCTTGATGTCGAGCGAGAGGCCGGGAACATGATACCAGTGCCGCGCCGCGAGCGCGCAGACGATGGGCGCGGCGGACCTCAGGCGCTCGAGTTCGTCCTCGGCGAAGACCGGCGCCGCACCGGTCCGCGACAGCGACAGCACGCCGGCAAAACCGTTCTCCAGCTTCAGCACGAAACCGATCTCGTCGCCGATCTCGGTGGTCGCGTAGTGCCGCCGATAATATTCGGTGTGCGCGAAATCGTCGGGCGCCAACTCCCGCATCACGATCATGCGTTCGCTGCCATCGCCGCGAACGGCGTCGTAGAACGGGTCCAGCACATAGGCGCCGGCAAGGTAGCGGTCGACGATGATCGAGCGCTCTGCGACGATCTTCTCATTGTAGAGGTCGAAGGCGCGGCCATCCGGCGAATAGAGAAAACCGTTCATCATCTGGAAGGGCGTCAGCAGCCGCAGCGCCGCCGCCAGCGCATCGGGAAATCCGCGCGAGCCGATCGCGGCCGCCGCGGCACCAAGGCCGGCATTCCAGACATCGAAGGACGGATGCGAGCCTTTGTCGGCGGACTTCATGGAAACGGCGGGGCCTCTCTTCCAGTTCAGGTGAGATTGTGCAGGTCCGCCACCCCCGAGCAAGCATGCTTTCCATTTCTTTGCGAAAACCAAAGCCGCCCGGCATGAATTCACCTCCGGAGACCCGAGCCATGACCCATCCGCTGGATCTGACCGCCAACGCGATCGCCGATGGCATCCGCATGGGCGCCTTCAGTGCGCAGACCGTGGTTGCCGAGTCCATCCGCCGCGCCAAGGCTGTCGGCGACAGGCTCAACGCCTTTGCCGTGATCCGCGAGGAGCAGGCGCTGGAGGCCGCCCGCCTGGCCGACCGTGCCGTAGCACGCGGCGATGCGACCGGGCCGCTCCTTGGCGTGCCATTCGCGGCCAAGGACCTGACGCCGACATCAGGCGATTTGACGACGCTGGGCTCCTGGACGAAGGGCGATTGGGTGCCCGAAGAGACGGCGCTGTGCGTGCGCCGCCTGCAAGCGGCCGGCGCAATCCTGATCGGCAAGACGACGACGCCGGAATTCGCCTTTTCCTCCTTCACCAACAGCCCGCGCTGGGGCGTGACCCGCAACCCCTGGAACCCGCAGCGCACCAGTGGCGGCTCCTCCGGAGGGGCGGGGGTGGCGGTGGCAACGGGCGTGGTGCCATTCGCCGAGGGCACCGACATGGGCGGCTCGGTGCGCATCCCCGCCGCCTTCTGTGGCGTCGTCGGGCTGAAGCCAAGCCTCGGCCGCATCCCGATGACCATCCTGCCCAGCGTCTTCGACAACATCTCGCATTTCGGGCCGCTGGCACGCAACGTCGCCGACGCGGTCGCCTTCATGCAGGCGACTGCGGGCGGCAGCGACGAGGACATCACCTCGCTGCCGATCGGTTTTGATGTCTTAGCCGCAAGGGCGGGTGAGTTGGAAGGCAGGCGCTTCGCGCTGTCGCTCGACCTTGGCTATTACCAGATCCAGCCGCAGGTCGAAGCCGTCATCCGGCAAGCCGTCACCGAGATGCGCAAAGCCGGCGCCATCGTCGACGAGGTGGCGATCGGCTGGACGCGCGCCGTCAATGACGAATGGTTCGATCTCTGGTGCGTCTTCATGTCGGCCTTCTTCGGCGACGAGCTTGCCGGTCATCGCCACCATATGGATCCGTCGGTGGTCTCGATGATCGAACGCGGGCTGGCGATGAACGCGACCGCCTACAAGCGGGTGGAACTGCTGCGCACCGCGATGTGGCGGGACATGGCGCGGCTTTTCGAGCGCTACGATGCCTTGCTGTGCCCGACCTGCGCCATCACGGCACCACTCGTGAGCGAGACCGACGACGACTATGTGGCGACGCTGCCCGATGGCCGCTTCAAGGGCCTGGACCTGACCTGCCCCTTCAACATGCTGCCGCAACTGCCGGCGCTGTCGCTGCCCGCCGGGTTCGCGGAAGACGGATTGCCGGTCGGCCTGCAGATCGTCGGGCGGCGCTTCGCCGATGAGGACGTGCTGTCGATCGCGGCGGCGGTGGAGGCACGGCTGGCGGTCGCCGGGATCAATGCGGATCGGTTCGCTGCCGCAACTGCAGTCAGGGCAATCGCATAAGGTAGCGCCACCCCCCACTCAGTTTCACCCAAACCTAGCCGCCATCCACGCCCCGCCCGCCGCATTCGACTCCACCGCCGCCGCGACGAACTTCACCCCGCGCGCGCCATCCACCACATCCGGCACCTGCGCCGCGCGCGCTGCATCCACCGCCCCACCAGAGCGATGCGCCCGAATGATATCCGCGGCGTCGCGGTAGAAATTGGCGAAGGCCTCGATATAGCCTTCTGGATGCGCCGCCGGCATGCGCGACACGCGCCGGGCCTCCGCCGTCGAACCATGGCCGCCGCGCACCAGCGTGCGGGTTTCCTCGCCGTAGGGCGAGAAGCGCAGTTCCTCCGGCCGGCCGCCCGACCATTCGAGCCCGGCTCTGTCGCCATAGATGCGCACGGAGAGGTCATTGTAGTGGCCGGGCGAGGTCTGGCTGGCCAGGATCGTGCCACGCGCGCCACCGGTCCAGCGCATCATCACATGCGCATTGTCGTCGAGCCGGCGTCCCGGCACGGCGGTGAACAGGTCCGCCGACACCGCCTCGGCCTCGCAACCCGAAATATAGCTCGCCAGATTGAAGGCGTGCACGCCGATATCGGCCAGCACCGCCGACTGCCCAGCACGCGCCGGATCGGTGCGCCATTCCGCCTGCTTCTGGCCCTCGGCGTCGATCGGTTTGGTCAGCCAGTCCTGGATATAGGCGCCATGCACGGACACGATCCGGCCAAGCTCACCCGCCATCACCATTTCGCGCGCCTGGCGCACCATGGCGTAGCCGGTGTTGTTCAGCGTGACGACGAAGCGTCGGTTTTTGGCGCGCGCCAGCGTCACCAGCGCTTCGGCATCATCAAGCGTCGTCGACAGCGGCTTGTCGCAGATCACGTCGATGCCCGCCTCGAGAAAGGCGGTGGCGATCGGCGCGTGCAGATGGTTGGGCGTAACGATGACAACCGCCTCGATGCCATCAGGCCGCGCGGCCTCGGCCAGCGCCATCGCATGGTAATCGGCATAGCTGCGTTCCGGCGCGATGCCGATCTCGGCGGCCGAGGCGGCAGCGTTCTCCGGATCGGACGACAGCGCGCCGGCCACCAGCACGATCTGGTCGTCAAGGCGCATGGCCAGCCGATGCACCGCACCTATGAAGGCATTGCGGCCGCCACCGACCATGCCGACCCTCAGGCGCTTGCCCGCCGACCCATCCGATGTTGCGTAGACCATGTTTTCTCCTCCGAGCCGATCATTGGCGACGCGCCAAGCGTCAAGCTCGGCTACCACTTTCGAACACAATTTCCAATTTCCATATTGTAATACGATTGTGCCGCGCTAGCCTGAGACTATGAGTGGGGCGGGCAAATCATCGGGACGATCTCTCAGCGACGAGGCGGCGACGCGCAAACGCGGGCGCTCTCTTGCCGCGCTGGGCTATATCCAGCCGCAGACCTATGAGGAACTGCGCGCGGTGCTGTCCTCCGGCACAGTGCATTTCCCCAAGCGGCTGCGCCAGGTGGCGATCTTCATGTGGCAGCATCCGAGCGATGTTGCGCTCGGCACCATCGCGCAGGTGGCCGCGCAGGCCGGCGTGCAGCCCTCGACGCTGGTGCGCTTTGCCCAGATCTTCGGCTATTCCGGCTTTTCCGATTTCCAGGGCCTGTTCAAGGAACACGTCAAAGGCTCATGGCCGGAAGCGCGCGGCGAGCCGCGCACCGAGGCGGAGCCCAATGCCGCCATGCATTTCCTGCACGGCATGGTCGGCGCTTCGCAGGCCTCGCTCGGCCGCATCGAGGCGGGCTTCGACGTTGAGCGTTTCGAGAAGATGGTAACGCTGCTGGCGGCGGCCGACCTGATCTACGTCATCGGCTCCAAGCGCGCCTTCCCGGTCACCGCCTATCTGTCGCTGACGCTGTCGCAGCAAGGCGTGCGCAACGTGCTGGTCGACAATGTCGGCTCCTCCGCGCTCGACCAGGTCGGCTGCATCGGCGACCGAGACGCTGTGCTGGCCGTCTCGTTCAGTCCCTACAATTCGATCACGCCCGACCTGGTCGCCGTGGCGCATGAGCGCAAGGCCCGCATCGTCACCATCACCGACAGCACCTTCAGCCCGCTGATCCCGTTGTCGGACAGCTGGCTGGAAGTGGTGGAATCCGACTTCGCCGGCTTCCGCTCGCTGGCGGCGTCGCTCGCCGTCGGCATGGCTCTGGTCCAAGGCGTCGCCGCGCGCCGCGGCACATGAGGTGCTGCTGGCACAATTGACTATCGGGAATTGCCGTTCCATATTTCAAAAAATAGAAACTTTGTTCCGGGAGGAGGAATGGAGCTTCATCTGCAAGGCAAGGTCGTGCTGGTCACCGGCGCGACGCAAGGCATCGGCCGCGCCATCGCCGAGACGCTCGCGCGCGCCGGCGCTGAGGGATTGGTGATCACCGGACGCGATGGCAAACGCGGCGACGCCGTGGCGGCGGAACTGTCGGCCATCGGCACGCCGACCACCTTCATCGCCGCCGACCTTGGAGACCCGCAAACCCCTGCCCTTCTGGCGCAAGCCTGCATTGACCGCTTCGGCCGTATCGATGGCCTCGTCAACGCCGCCGGGCTGACCGACCGCGCCTCCTTCCTCGATGCCAGTCTCGACGACTGGGCCTCGCTGTTCGCCGTCAACGCGCGCGCGCCGTTCTTCCTGATGCAGGCGGCGATCGCCGACATGAGGAAGCGCGGGGAGCCCGGCGCCATCGTCAACATCCTGTCGATCAACGCCCATTGCGGCTCGCCGGAACTCGCCGTCTACTCCGCCACCAAGGGCGCGCTGGCGACGCTGACCAAGAACGCCGCCAACGCCCACCGCTTCGACCGCATCCGCGTCAACGGCATCAATGTCGGCTGGACCGACACGCCGGCCGAACGCGTGATGCAGGCCGAAACGCTGGGCCACGGCCCCGGCTGGCTTGACGCCGCTAACGCCGCGCAGCCTTTCGGCAGGCTGCTCAAGCCGGACGATATCGCCAACCTTGCCGTCTTCCTGCTTTCCGACGCGGCCGGCCCGATGACCGGCGCCGTGATCGATCAGGAACAGTCGGTGATCGGGGCAAACCGGTGAACGCGGCTTCGGCATCGTCGGAAACGCTTGGGCCAGCCTTGCTGGACCGGCTTCCGGCCGCTGTCCAAACACCGGCCTACGACCGGAAAACACTCGCTCCCGGCATGGCGCATCTCGGCGTCGGCGCCTTCCACCGCTGCCACCAGGCCGAGTACACCGACGATCTGCTCGCGCGCCAGTTCGACCGCTGGGGCGTTGTCGGCATCAACATCCGCCCGCCCGCCCTTGCCGACACGCTCGGCCGGCAGGGCGGGCTCTACACAAGGCTGATCCGCGAAAACAGCCACATCGAAGCGCGCGTCATCGGCAGCATCGTCCGCGTGGTCGACAGCCAGGCGAGTGCCGCACCGGCGCTCGGCGTCCTCTCCTCATCCGACATCGAACTGGTGACGCTGACGGTGACCGAGAAAGGCTATTGCCACATCCCGTCGAGCGGCGTGCTCGATCTCGACCATCCCGACATCGTCCATGATCTTGCCAACCCGCAAGCACCGCGCAGCGTGCCCGGCATCCTTGCGCGGGCACTGGAGCTGCGCCGGGCCACGCATGGCCGGAAGCTGACGCTGCTCTCCTGCGACAACATCCCGACCAACGGCGGCATCCTGCAGACTGTCGTGCGGAGCTTTGCCGAGCGGCGCGGCAACGGTCTTGCCGACTGGATCGCGGCCAACGCCGCCTTCCCTTCCGCCATGGTCGACCGCATCGCGCCGGCGGTGACGCAGGACGATCTCGACAGCGTCGAGCAATGGTTTGGCTACCGCGACGGCGCCGTCGCCGTCGGCGAGCCATTCCGGCAATGGGTGATCGAGCAGAAATTCGCCGGCCGCGTGCCGCGCTGGGACCTGGTCGGCGCCACCTTTGTCGACGACGTCACGCCGTTCGAGCATCTCAAGATGCGGGTGCTGAACGGCGCCCAGACGACGCTCGCCACACTCGGCGTGCTGGCCGGGCTGGAACACACGTCGGATGCCATCGCCGACCCGCTGCTCTCGGTCTTCGTGAGGCGCATGCTGGTCGAGGAAACGCTGCCGACGCTGATGCCGGTGCCCGGCATGGATCCATCGGCCTATGTCGAGCAGAGCCTCGGCCGCTTGAAGAACACGGCGATCCGCCACCGCAACCACCAGATCGCCACCGACGGCTCGCAGAAGATCGTCCAGCGCCTGCTCAACCCGATCCGTGACCGCTTGAGCCAGGGCGCCAGCATCGGCCTGCTGTCGGTGCCGATCGCCGGTTGGATGGCTTATCTCATCCAGGCCTCCGACCGCTTCGGCAAGCGCTGGCCGGTCTCCGACCCCTATGCCGGCAAGGTTGCCGAGATAGCCGACGCGACAGGCCGCGATGCGGCGGCGTTGGCTTCGGGAATCCTGGCCATCGATACGATTTTTGACCTCGGCCTTGCCGCGAACGAGACATTCCGCGCGACCGTCACATCGGCGCTTGATGAGCTGCTTTCGGACGATCCGATGGCGGCTGTCCGGCACAGTCTCGAACAAGATGAGATCGCCAGGTTGAAACGATCCAAACAATCGGCATTATGAACATGGCCGTGAAGACACGACAGAAGCAATTCCAGGAAAAGTGTGAAACGGTTTTCCGTCCGGAATTGCGCGAAAACAAAGGGAGAGCTCTTCAGCGTTTCCACGAAACGATGAAGAGCTCTGGGGAGGCACTATGAAACTTGGACTGCTCACCGCGCCCTTCGCGGAGACGCCGCTTGGCGAGGTTGCCAACTGGGCAAGCTCGGCCGGCTTCGAGGCGCTGGAAATCGCCTGCTGGCCGAAAACGTCTGGCGCGACCCGCCGCTATGCCGGCACCAGCCATATCGATGCTGCCTCGACCTCAGCCACGCAGGCGAAAGACATCGTCGCCTCGCTGGCGGAAAAGAGCCTCACCGTTTCCGGCCTCGGCTACTACCCCAACCCGCTGCATCCCGATGCCGCGCACCGCGATGCAGTCATCGGCCATCTCAAGAAGGTCATCGTGCTGGCCGCCAATATGGGCGTGCCCGTCGTCAACACCTTCTGCGGCGGCGATGCCGCGAAGACCGTCGACGTCAACTGGCAGGACGCGCTGAAAGTCTGGCCCGAAATCGTCGCTTTTGCGCGCGGCCACGGCATCAAGCTTGCCTTCGAGAACTGCCCGATGATCTTCAGCTATGACGAATGGCCGGGCGGGCACAACATCGCCTATTCGCCACTCGTCTGGCGCCGCATCCTGGAGACCTGGGGCGGCGATGTCGGCATGAATTTCGACCCCTCGCACCTGGTCTGGCAGATGATCGACCAGGCCCGCTTTATCAGGGAGTTCGGCCCCTACATGCTGCATGTCCACGCCAAGGATTTGATGATTGATCATGATGGTTTGTACGAGCGCGGAATCCTTTCGGCCGGGATAGGCTGGCAGGTGCCGCGCATGCCGGGGCTGGGCGATGTCGACTGGAGCGGCTTCTTCTCCGGCCTCTACCGCGCCGGCTATGACGGCTCGGTCATCATCGAACACGAGGACAGGCGATTTGAAGACAGCGACGAGCAGGTGAAGCGCGGTTTTCTGCTCGCCCGCGACGTGCTGCGTCCCTACGTCAAGTGAGGAAAACATGTCGATAACGACATGCGGAGGACAACGAGTTGAGCGGGCCGCCTGAATCTCTTTGTGAGCGACATGCCTCAACGACTTGGAACTGAAACTGAAAAACAATGTGGAGGAGTACTGAAATGAAGAAAATACTGACCATGGTGCCGCTGCTTGCGGGTGCTGCCTTGCTGGCATCGATGGGCGTCTCGGCCGCCGCCGGCAAATACACGATCGGCATCTCCAACACCGTCCAGGGCAATGGCTGGCGCGAGGAGATGGTCTGCGCCATGAAGGCGCAGGCGCTGGCTTCCGGCGAGGTGGCAAAACTCAACATCGCCCACCGCAACACCGACGCCGCCGGCCAGCTGGAAGACATCCGCAATTTGATCAGCGCCAAGGTCGACGCCATCGTCGTCAACCCCGCCGATCCGGCCGGCATCAAGGCAGGCCTGGAGGAAGCCACCAAGGCCGGCATCGTCGTCGTCGCCGTCGACCAGGCGGTCACCGAGCCGTCGGCCTACATCATCTCCAACAACCAGGAGGAATATGCCTATCTCGGCGCCAAATGGCTGTTCGGCCAGATGGGCGGCAAGGGCGAGGTATTTTACATGCGCGGCGCCGCCGGTGCCTCGGCCGACAGCGATCGCGACAAAGGCTTCAAGAAGGCGCTGGCCGAATTCCCCGACGTGAAGGTGGCGCAGGAGGTCTTCACCGGCTGGCAGCAGGACCAGGCCAAGCAGCAGATCCTCTCCTTCCTGTCGACCGGAACGCCGATCAACGGCATCTGGACGTCCGGCATCGACAACGTCATCGTCGACGCGCTGGTGGAATCGCAGGCGCCGCTGGTGCCGATCGTCGGTGCCGACAATGCCGGCTTCGTCGGCCAGCTGAGCTCGGTCAAGGGCCTGGTCGGCGCCGCGGTCACCAACCCCGGTTCGATCGGTGGTGCGGGTGTGACGCTGGCGCTGCAGATCCTTGACGGCAAGAAGCCGGCGCAGCAGACCGTGCTGGTGCAGCCGCAGCTCTGGGAAAACGCCACCGATGAAGGCAAGGCCAAGCTGAAGGCCGCCGCCGACCCGTCGCTCAGCCCCGAATGGCCGGTCTCGATCTCGATCCCGGACTGGACGACGTACACGAAGGACCAGATCGTGGCGTGCAAGGGGCCGGGGGAATAAGGAATTGAATTGCATGGCGAGGACGGTTGCCGTCCTCGCCATTGTAGGTCAGCGCTCTACCCCCCTCTGTCCTGCCGGACATCTCCCCCTCAAGGGGGGAGATCGGCAGTCGCGGCGCCGGCTCTCTTCTTGCAACGTCGAAAATTGGCGAAAGCTGAGACGACGTCTAATCTCCCCCCTTGAGGGGGAGATGTCCGGCAGGACAGAGGGGGGCCTCGTAAAGCGCCAACCATCAGCCAGTTTGCTCTAGAAATATTTGAACAGATTGACCCGAGACCCAAACGATTTGACCACCAGCCCCCTCCTCGACGCCACCGGCGTCGCCAAAAACTACGGCGCGGTTGCAGCGCTGCGCAACGCGTCGCTGACCGTGCTGCCCGGCGAGGTCCACGCGCTGATGGGCGCCAATGGCGCCGGCAAGTCGACGCTGGTGAAGATCCTGACCGGGGCGATTTCGGCCAATGCCGGGCACATCCTGATCCGCGGCGAGGCGCGCGACATACGCTCGCCCGCCGCCGCGCGCCGCGCGGGCCTGCTGCCCGTCTACCAGGAGCCGTCGCTCATCCCCGATCTCGACGTCCTCTCCAACCTCCGCCTCACCGGCACGCCGGTCGAGCCGTTCCGCGCCTGGGTGCGCGAGCTCGGTATCGCGGACCTCGATTTGCGCGACACCGCGCGCGACATTCCGCTGGCCGTGCTGCGCGTACTGGACCTCGCCCGCGCACTCGCCGTCGAGCCTGACGTGCTGCTGCTCGACGAAATGACGGCGGCCCTGCCCGCCAACCTCGCTGAAAAAGTGCTGGAAGTGGTGCGCCGCCAGGGCGATTCGGGACGCGCTGTGATCTTCATCTCGCATCGCTTCGTCGAGATCTCGGCGCTGTGCGACCGCGCCACCGTGCTGCGCGACGGCGAGACCGTCGGCGTCGTCGACATCGTGCCGGGCGTCGAGGAAAAGATCGTCGAGCTCATGCTCGGCACCCGCATCGTCAAGACCCATGTCGCCGCCCGCAGCGCGGCTGAGAAGGCCGCGCCCGCCCCTGCCCGGCCGCGGCTCGCCGTGCACAATCTGCGCGTCGGCACCAAGCTCAACGACGTCTCCTTCGATCTCAGGGATGGCGAGGTCGCCGGCGTCGTGGCACTCGAAGGCCAGGGCCAGGACGAGCTGTTCGCCGCCCTTGCCGGCTCGATCCGGCCCTCGGGCGGCACGATCGAGGTCGACGGCTCTCAGGTGAAATTCTCGCACCCGACCGACGCCATCCGTGCCGGCATTGCCTATGTGCCGGGCGACCGTTCGGAAGCGCTCGCCATGCAGCGCTCGGTGCGCGAGAACATCGCCCTGCCCTTCAGCGCGGCGCTGCGCAATTGGGGGCCGATCAATATGCGCAAGGAGCGCGACACGGTGCTCAGCGCTATCAAGCGCCTGCAGATAGACACCCGTGCGCAAGGCGAGGTGCAGCGCCTGTCCGGCGGCAACCAGCAGAAGGTGACGATCGCCCGCTGGATCGCGGCGGATGCCCGCACCATACTGTGCTTTGATCCGACGCGCGGCATCGATGTCGGCACCAAGCAGGAGATCTACAAGCTGCTGCGCGAGCTCGCCGGCCACGGCAAGTCGGTGCTGTTCTACACCTCGGAACTGGAAGAGGTGCAGCGCGTCTGCGACCGCGTCATCGTCATCTTCGGCGGCCGCCTCGTCGACATCTTTCCGGTGGAGGAGGCAGACGAGCCGGCACTGATGCGCGCAGCCTACGGCCTGCCGCGCGGCGCCAAGGCCGATATCGGCATTTTGGCCGACCCCACCGCCTCCGGCGCGCCAGAGGCTAAGCCATGAACCATTTCCTGCGCCGCCAGGGCTGGGTCATCGGCCTGTTCGCTCTCCTGATCGTCCTGTTCATCGCCACCAAAATCATCCAGCCCGGCTATGGCAGTGGCGACTTCGGCTCGCTGGCGCGGGCGGTTCTCCCGTACGCTTTCGCCGTCGCAGCCCAAACGGTGGTCGTCATCGCCGGCGGCATCGACCTGTCGGTCGCCGCCATGATGGCGCTGACCAGCGTCACCGCCGCCTCGATGATGAATGGCGCGAGCGAGGAATACGCGCTGTTCGTCGTGCCCTTCGTGCTCGCCATGGGTCTTGTCCTCGGCGCGCTCAACGGCCTGTTGATCGTCGTCACCCGCGTGCCCGACATCGTCGTCACGCTCGCCATGCTGTTCGTGCTGCAGGGTGCCGCCCTGCTGGTGCTCGACGCGCCGGGCGGCGCCGCCGCCGAATGGCTGAAGGCGTTGATCTCGGGCACCGTGCCGATCCCCGGCCTGCCCGACGCCATCGACGCCTGGCTGCCCAAGGCGCTGCTGGTGCTGATCGTCTGCCTCTGCGTGATCTGGATCCCGCTTCGCCGCTCGCGCCTTGGCCTCTCCATCTATGCCATTGGCTCGAGCGAACTGGCGGCGTTCCGCTCAGGCGTGCCGGTCAAGCGCACCCGCATCATCGCCTATGCGCTGTCGGGCCTGTTCGCCGCCTTTGGCGGGCTGGCGCTGACCATGAGCACCGGCATCGGCGCCCCCATCCCCGGCCCCTATCTCTTGGCCAGCGTCGCTGCCGTGGTACTGGGCGGCGTCGCGCTCGGCGGTGGCAAGGGCGGCCTGCTCGGCCCCATAGTCGCCGTCTTCGTGCTGCGCCTGCTGCGCACGGATTTGACGCTGCTCGCCATCGACCCCAACGTCACCGCCATCATCGAAGGCGCCATCATGGTGGCGGTGGTGATGTTCGGCGCGTTCATTACGATGCGGGAGCGGCAATGAGCGAGAGTAGCGCCTTACGGCGCCCCCCTCTGTCCTGCCGGACATCTCCCCCACAAGGAGGGAGATTGGCAGCTTTGGCGCCCCACCCTTTTCAGCAACGTTGGAGATTGGCGAAAGCCGCGACAACAGCCAATCTCCCCACAAGTGGGGGAGATGGCCGGCAGGCCAGAGGGGGGCGCCGTAGGGCACAAGCCTCCCGGAACATCGGGCAAACCCCATGAGCACCACCGCGATCACCCCCGTCCCCTTCGGCCGCCGCATAAAACGCTTCATGGCCGACCGGCCGCTCGTCCCGCTGATCATCCTGCTCGTCATCCTGGTGGTGATCCTGCAGATCCTGCGCCCCGGCATCGTCAACGAGCGCTGGATCGCCAACACCATCAAATTCGCCATTCCGCTGGCGATCCTCGCCGGCTGCCAGACCATGACCATGCTGACCGGCGGCATCGACCTCTCGGTCGGCACGGTCGCGACGATGAGCGCCTTCATCATGGCCACGCAAATCGTCAGCCAGGACCCGGCGGTGGCCTTCCTGCTGGCGATGATGCCGGCGGTGCTGATCGGCCTCGTCAACGGCATCGGCGTCGGCGTCTTCCGCGTCCACCCGTTGATCATGACGCTGGGCACCAGCCTGATCGGCACCGGCTGCCTGCAGGTCTACCAGCGCACCGTGATCGCGTCGGGTGCCAAAATCCCCGATTTCCTCGCCTGGCTCGGCACCGGCGTCACCTACGGCTTCCCCAACGCGCTGCTCTTGTTCATACCGCTGGCCGCCCTCATCGTCTTCACGCTCGCCCGCACCGGCTTCGGCCGCCTGCTCTACGCCGTCGGCGACAATGAGCGTGCGACGCGCCTGTCGGGCGTGCAATACTGGCAGGTCATCACGGCGCTCTACGTCACCTCGAGCCTGCTCGCCGGCATCACCGGCCTGCTCTATATCGGCCTGATCAAGGCCCCGTCCCTGTCACTCGCCGAACCCCTGGTGCTCCCCTCGGTCGCCGCCGCCGTCATCGGCGGCACCTCCATCTTCGGCGGCCGCGGCGGCTACACCGGCACCATCATCGGCGCGCTCATCCTCACCGTGCTGACGACGCTCTTGACGATTTTGCAAATGCCGGAAGGGGCGAGAAGGATATTGTTCGGGCTGATCGTGCTGTTTGTCACGGCGGCTTATTTGCGGATTGTGGAGGAAAGGTAGGGGGCGAACGGCTGATTTGGGGCCGGAATCGGACCCGCTGTCAGTCGCGTCGGATTACCGAGCTTCGGCTATACCCGAAGACAGAGGGGGCGCATGACGGGGCAGTTCACAATCGGTCTCATCGGCTACGTTTTAGCGGTAAATTTGCTGGCGTACGCCGCTATGGCATTCGACAAGTCCAGGGCCAAAAACGGTTTACAACGCATTCCCGAGTCGACGCTTCTGACCCTTGCCATGATCGGCGGCAGCATCGGAACCATGATCGCGCAGCAAACGATCCGACACAAGACGCGCAAGGAGCCGTTCCGCTCCACGCTCGTTGGCATCGTCCTGCTCCAGCTCCTCGCCCTGATCGCGCTTATAGTCGGATTGCTCACTACGGGATCGCCCGAAGCGCTCTGGCGATTCCTTACGTCATGACGGCGACTTATCTGCGGATTGTCGAGGAGCGGTAGGGACCTGCCGCCCGTCGCATGTCCCGTTTCGACGTGATGCGCTTAATTTTCTCGCGTGCCGCGATACATTTCCAAGGCGCGGTCCCTGGCCACGGCGTGGTCCACGATCGGCGGCGGATAGTCCTTTCCGATGGAAAGCCCGCACTCCCCGAGGACGGCTACCGGCGCTTCGAAGGGACGATGGATGTAGCGGTCGGGCAGCTTGGCCAGTTCCGGAACATAGCGCCTGATGTAGTTGCCCTACGGATCGAACTTTTCGTCCTGCAGGACGGGATTGAAGATGCGGAAATAGGGAGCGGCGCCTGCGGCCAATCCGGGATTACGGTGACAGTGCACTCTTACGTCACCCCGTCGGCTAATCACCCCCCGCGCCATCCCCCCGATCCTCTCAAGCAACCCTGCTCCCCAAGGCCGCATCCATCACCGGCAGAATCTCCCGCGCCGTCGCTTCCACAGTCAGGCGAGAGCCCAAGCGATCGCGTATCCATAGGCGAATGGCCGCCTTGCCAGTCCTGCCAATTCGAAAATCCGGCCCCCGCCAGGTCTTGACGAAAATCGGTGCGCCTGACACGACGGCAAATGGGGCATTCGCGCCATGGACGACGAGCAGGCGGTGGGCAAGCTGTGAAGCGCTTTTTTCGATTGCTTGCCGCCGTGGTCATGGCGTCCGGCGTGGCCGGGTGCACCAGCGTCTCCTACTACGCGCAGTCGCTGGAGGGCCATGTGCAGATCATGGCCGCGCGGAAAAATGTCGGAAAGCTCATCCACGATCCATCGACGCCTGTGGCATTGCGCACGAAGTTGACGTCGGCGAGCGCCATACGTCGCTTTGCCACGGATGAGCTGGCGCTCCCCGATAACAGCAGCTACCGCAGCTATGTCGACATCGGTCGAGATAACGTGACCTTTGCCGTTTTTGCCGCGCCGCAATTCTCGCTCACGCCACGGACATGGTGCTTTCCGGTCTTCGGCTGCGTTCCGTACCGGGGCTACTTTTCCCAGAAATCCGCGGCTGAAAGTGCTGCCGAACTGCAGCAGCAAGGCCTGGACGTTTACGTCTCGGGCGTCACCGCATATTCCACGCTGGGCTGGTTCAGCGACCCGCTGCTCAGCACCATGCTGCGTCAGGACGTCATATATCTCGCAGGCCTCATCTTCCATGAACTGGCGCATCAGGAAATCTATGTGAACGGCGACTCCGCGTTCAATGAGGCTTTCGCGGTCGCCGTCGAAACCACAGGGGTGAGGAAATGGCTGCGCGCCACCGGCAATCGCGCCGGATTGCGCAATTATGAAATCGATCGCCAGCGCAAAGCGGATTTTCTCGGACTGATAGCGAAAACGCGGGACGAGTTGAGGCAGGTCTATGCCAGCCCCCGCACCTCGCAGCAGATGGCTGCCGCCAAAACAGCCGCGATCGACAGGCTGCGGGTGCGCTACCGGCAAATGCGCGACAGGCGCTGGGCGGGATATCGCGGATACGATGCCTGGTTCAATAGCCCCATCAACAACGCAAAGCTCGCCGCGACGTCCGTCTACGGCGAACAGGTTCCGGCGTTCCTTCGCCTGTATGATTTGTGCTCGGGCGATTATCCAAGGTTCTATGCTTCCGTTCGGCGGATTGCGGCATTGCCCGAGCCTTCCCGCGCGGAGGCACTGAGGAACGCGACGACGTGTCATTGACGTTGACCAGCACGGCGGCCTCGCCGCCCGACCAACGCCGGTTCTGACCGGCGCGCGCGGGAGCGGGGCCGGCCTCACCGTCCGCTCGTCATCCCCCCAATCCCCTCCAGCAGCGCCCCCTGCTCCCCCACCCAGAACCAGTGATCCTCCCCCTCCACCTCGACAAACCGCGCCCCCGGTATCCGCGCCGCCAGATACCGCCCGGCCTCGATCCGCACCGCCCGGTCACCCCTGCGGTGCACAACCAGCGTCGGTGCTCTGACTTTTGACAGCAGCGGCCGCACGTCGGCGTCGCGCAGCGCCTGCAGCAGGCCGGCGACGGCGCCGGGGCTGGAGGCGGCCCGGAGCAGGCCGGCCCACCAGGCGCGCGCCTGGCGGTCTTCGGCGACGCTCGGCGCGAAGGTTTCGATTTCCGCCGGGCCGCCCCAGCCGGCGAGCAGGCGCTGTTGCCATAGGTCGTATTGCGCCGATGTGAGCGCGAAGGGATAGTCCGGCGCGCGGCTGCCCTTGGCGAGCGAGCCCCACAGCACCAGGCCGGTCAGGCGGTCGGGGTAGTCGACGGCAAAGCGGATGCAGCCCGGCCCGCCCTCCGAGGCGCCGACCAGCACGGCGCGGCGGCTGCCGGCGGCGTCCATGACAGCCAGTATGTCGCGCGCGGTGGCCTCGACGGTCGGGCGGGCGCCGACGCGGTCGGACAGGCCCATGCCGCGCCGGTCGAACAGGATCAACCGGCCGAGCCGCGACACAGCATTGAGCCAGGCGCGGCAGCTCCTGTCTTCCCAGATGCGCTCGACATGCGAGATGAAGCCGGGAACCAGCACGATATCGGCAGGGCCGCTGCCTATGGTCTGGTAGGCGATATGGATGCCGTCCACGGCGACATAGCGGGTTCTGGGCATCTCCGGTCCGGCATCGCTGGCGCGCAGCAGAGCGAGCGTCGCCGGGTCGGGCGCCACGCCGAGTTCGTCGCGCAGCAGCCGCACACAGGTCTCGCCCTGGCGCTCGGCCGCCGCCCGGTCGCCAGCCGCCAGATGGGCGCGGATCAAATGGCGGTGTGCGCTTTCGCTCAAGGGATCGAGGGCGGCAAGGCGGGTCGCGTGGACTACAGCGCCGCGCGCATCGCCCCCGGCGATCCTGGCTTCCACCAGCCGCTCCAGCGCCTGCACCAGCCGGCTGCGCAAGGCCTCGCGGCGGAAGAACACCCATTCCTCGAATTCGGGACAATCCGGCAGCGAGAAGCCGGCGAGATAGTCGCCGGTGTAGAGGCGGGCGGCCTCGTCGAGTTGCCCGGCATCGCAGGCATGATCGAAGGCGATGGCATCGGCCTCGACCAGGAGCGCCGGGCGCAGGATGAGCGATGCCGCGCTGGCTGAAATGACCTCCTCGCCGAAGGCGACGCGTATCTTGTAGAGCGTGCGCCGCAGGCGCGCGCGGGCGGCCTCCGCGTCGGCTTCGGGCCACAGCAACGTGGCGGCGACGTCGCGCGCCACCGGTCCGCCGGCCTCGGCGAGGTAGATGACCAGCGCAGCCGCCTTGCGCAAGGCGAGCTCTATCGGCTGCCCGTTCAGCCGGAACTCCGGAAAACCCAGAAGTCTGAGTTGTATCCGCTCCATCGATCCGCACGCGGCCGCAAGGGATTCGAGAGGACGTTGAGGGGACGCCGGCCTTCTATCCATCCCCGCGAAGTCGGGCGATCGGGCCCGATCAACTCCCTTGGAGCGAGAAATGTCACCGGTCAATACATCAAGCCACCACGCACCTCATGCCATGGGCGCCGCACCTGCCAGCACCGGGCATGGAGGTTGAACCATGTGCCAGACCTGCCTCTCCTGGTATGCGCGCTGCGTCGCACCCTATTTCGTCCATGCCGGCTGTTCGGCCGGCGCATTCACGCAGATGCGCAGGCGCGTCATCCCGAGGGCCGAAGGTGTCGTCGTCGAGGTCGGCTTCGGCTCGGGCCTCAACCTGCCCTATTACGACGCCGCGAGAGTACAGCAGCTGATCGGCATCGATCCCGACGGCACCATGCTCGGCCTCGCCGCGCCGAAAAGCCGTGCCATGCCATTCCCGGTCGAATGCATCCGCGCCGGCGGCGAAAGCCTGCCCTTGGCCGACGGCATCGCCGACACCGTGGTCGTCACCTATGCCTTCTGCACCATTCCGGACCCGCAAGCCGCGCTGAGTGAAATCCGGCGCGTCCTGAAGCCGACGGGCCGGCTGATCTTCATCGAGCACGGCCAGGCCGAGGGGCCGCGTTGCCGCCGGTGGCAGGAGCGCCTGAACCGGCTGTGGGGATCAATTGCCGGCGGCTGCCACCTCAACCGCGATCCGTTGCACCTGATCGGCGCGGCGGGTTTTCGCCTGCTCGAGGTACAGCATAGCCGCTTCCCCTTGCCCTTCTGGCAATTGGGCAGCCACCACGCCGGCATCGCGTCGGCGGGCTGACCGACCTTTGCCGGCTCAGGCCGGCACCGCTCTCTTCGCTCGCTGTCCGCCCTGCTCCGCCTCGCCGCACTCGACGAACCGGCGCCAACCGCCGAAGGACGAGATGTCGGAGGCACCGCTGAGCCCAACGGTTTCGGCCAGGAACCCCTTGGCCGAACTGCCGTCCTCGAGCTCGACGGTGCCGATGCCGAGCGGCGGCGGGATGGCGGCGACGAAGCGGCCGAAGGCGTCGGCCGACAGCCGCCAGACCTCGACCTCGACGGCGGCGCCGCCCTCGGCAACGCGGATCAGGCCGGGCTTGGGCACGGACTGGCCGGCCAGCGCATAAAGCCTGTAGGCGGCGGATGTTTTTGCCGCGCGCGAAAACCGCGCGCCGAGCTGGGTGAGCTGGCCGTTGAGCGGCATGCCCGACAGATGCGCGCCGACAACCACGAGATCGATCATCCCGTCATCGGCTGACGACGCTGCCGGCGCAATGCCCGGCTGCGCCCAGCCGGTTGCGCCGAGCGGCAGGCCGCTCGCGGCATGGATGTCGCGGGCAAGTGCCGCCGTCAGCCAGTCCCTGCCGGCCATGGCGAGCAAGGTCACGCTCATGGGCAGCCCGTCGTCGCGCTTGCCGGTCGGCACGGCGATGCCGCACATGTCGAGCAGATTGACGAAATTGGTGTAGGTGCCGAGCCGGCTGTTGGTGGTGATCGGATCGGCGAGCACGGCGTCGAGCGCATAATGCGTCGGCGCGGTCGGCACGCAGAACAGGTCGACCGAGGCGATGACCGGGGCGAGCTTCGCCTTGTACGCCTGCAGCGCATAGAGGCCCTTGAACGCATCGGCCGCCGACAGGCCGCGCGCGCCGCCAATGATCTTGCGCGTCACCGGATGCATGGCCGCTTCGTTGGCGTCCATGAAATCGCGGATCGCCGCATAGCGTTCGGCCACCCAGGCGCCTTCATAGAGCAGATTGGCGGTGGCATAGAAATCGCCGAACGGGATCTCGACCAGCCGGCAGCCGAGCTTTTCCAGCAGGCCAAGCGCCACCTCGAAGCCCGTCTGCATCAAGGCATCGCCGAAGAATTGCAGGTCCGCCTTCGCCGGCACGCCGACGCTCAGCACAGGCGGGCGGGCGGCCAGCGCCGGCACCTTCACGGTTCGCGAATAGGCATCGGCCGGGTCCTTGGCCGCCGCGACGGAGAACACCGCATAAGCGTCGTCGACGGTGAGCGCGAACACCGAGACGCAGTCGAGCGTGCGGCAGGCCGGCACCACGCCGGCGGCCGACAGCGCGCCGACCGTCGGCTTCAGCCCGACAATGTTGTTGAGCCCGGCGGGGATGCGGCCGGAGCCGGCCGTATCGGTGCCGAGCGCGAACGAGACGATGCCGCGCGCCGTCGCCACCGCCGACCCCGACGAAGAGCCGCCTGGCACCAGGCTGGCATCGACGGCGTTCCTCGGGATCGGATAGGGCGTGCGCACGCCGACAAGGCCGGTGGCGAACTGGTCGAGATTGGTCTTGCCGACCACCAGCGCGCCGGCGGCCTTCAGCCGCGCCACCACGGTGGCATCCTTGTCGGGCACATAGGCATATTCGGCGCAGGCGGCGGTGGTCGGCATGCCGGCGACATCGATGTTGTCCTTGACCGCGAACGGCACGCCCCACAGCGGCTTGCCCACCGGATCGAACGGTCCGAGCGTCTGCGCCTGCGCCAGCATCTCCGCCTTGCCGGCGAGATGAATGAAGATGCCGGGATCGTCCGCCGCCGCGATGCGGGCATGAACGGTGTCGATCATATCGGCGACACTGACGCCGGCCGCATAGGCCGCATGCAGACTGCCGATATCGAAGCGGATCTCGCTCATTTGGCCTCCCCCAGAATGATCACCGGCAAGTCCCACTGGATCAGCACGACGCAGCCGTCCTTGGTCCACACCGAATGCTCGGTGCCGACCGGATTCAGGATGACGCTGCCGGAGGGATAGTCGCCATTCTCGTCGCTCTGCGTGCCCTCGAGCACGACGATGGTTTCAAGTCCGACATGGCGGTGGCGCGGCACGCCGGCGCCCGCCCGGTAGTCGAGGATCGCCACCGACGGCTCGACCGGTCCGCCCTTCAGCAGCCAGTGCACGGTGATGCCCTCGCGAAAAGGTTCGAACGCCAGATCGCGCCAGCCGCCACCGACGAGGCCGGCAAAACTCAGATTAGCCATCGGCAAGTCCCTGCAGCACCTGGTCGGTCGTCGCCGTCCAGCCGACGATGGCGCCCTGGGCGCGGATCATGGCGATGGCGGCCGCCTTGAACTCGGGAAAATAGCTTTCCGTCGCGTCTTCGGCGAGCAGGCATTCGTAGCCGCGATCATTGGCCTCGCGCATCGTCGTCTGCACGCAGACCTCGGTGGTGACGCCGGCGAAAACCAGCTGCTGTGCGCCAATCCGCTTCAGTTCGTCACCGAAGCTGGTCGCATAGAAGGCCCCCTTGCCCGGCTTCTCGATGACGATCTCGCCCGGCAGCGGCTTGAGTTCGTCGAGGATCGCTGTACCCGGTTCGCCTGATATCAGCACGCGGCCCATCGGCCCGACGTCGCCGATGCGGATCGACGGATTGCCGCGATTGCGCTTGGCCGGCGGCAGGTCGGATAGATCGGCGCGGTGGCACTCCATCGTGTGGATTACCGGCAGGCCGGCGGCGCGGAACCCCTCGATCAATTTCTTCACCGTCGGCACGATCGCCGTAACCCGGCTGACATCATTGCCGAGGCTGGCGCCGAAGCCGCCGGGCTCGGCGAAATCGCGCTGCATGTCGATGACGACCAGCGCCATCGTCTGCGGCTTGAAGGCAAAGGCGAACGGCTGCGCATCGATTTCCGCCATCAATGATGTCCCGCCATATGCTCGCCGATGGTCTGCACGCTCGCTTGCGCGATCGGCGTCTCGTAGACCAGCGCGCCGTCCGACATGACGAAGATGCGGTCCGACAGTTCCAGGAGTTCGTCGAGGTCCTCCGACATCAACAGCACGGCGGCACCGGCGTTGCGCGCCTTCATGATGCGGGCGCGGATTTCGGCGACGGCCGAGAAATCGAGGCCGAAGCAGGGATTGGAGACGATCAGCAGGTCGACCTCGCCGGTCAGCTCGCGCGCCAGCACCGCACGCTGCACATTGCCGCCCGACAGCGAGGCGATGGGCGACGACAGCGATGCGGTCTTGACCTTGAACTGCTCGACCAGCCTGGCGCTGAAGGCGCGGATGGCGCTGGCGTTGATCCAGCTCACCGGCTTGCCGTTGCCGTCCATGTCGAAGGTGCGGAAGGAGATGTTTTCGGCCACCGTCATTTTCGGCGCGCAGGCATTCTTCAGCGGCTCCTCGGGAATGAGCCGCACATTGAGCGCCCGCGCCTCGGCCCGCGTCGCCGCATAGGCGGAACCGCGCACCAGCACCTCGCCGCCGTCGCGCGGCCGCTGGCCGGCCAACACTTCCAGAAACTCCTTCTGGCCATTGCCGGAAATGCCGGCGATGCCGACGATCTCGCCCGAACGCACGCCGAGATCCTCGATGCGGATCGATTTCAGCCCGGTGCGATCCGGCGCCTTCAGCGATTTGACCTTGAGCACGATCTCGGCATCGGCCCTGGGCGCCGCGCGGCTGTCGAGGGCGGCGATCGGCTGGTCGCCGATCATCATCGCCGCCATCGCCTTGTGGTCGAGATCGGCGACGCGTCCGGTTCCCGTCAGTCTGCCCTTGCGCAGCACGCTGACATCGTCGGCGAAGGCGGTGACTTCATGGAATTTATGCGAGATCATCAGCACGGTGAGGTCGCCTGCCTTGGTCATGTCGCGCACCAGCCCCAGCACCTCCTGCGCTTCGCCCGGCGTCAGCACCGAGGTCGGCTCGTCCAGCACCAGGAAGGAGCGGCCGAGATAGAGCTGCTTGATGATTTCAAGCTTCTGCTTCTCGCCGGCCGCGAGCTCCGCCACCTTGACGTCGAGCGGCAGCTTGAAAGGCATGCGCTCCATGAACACGGCAAGCTCTCCGCGCTCCTTGCGCCAGTCGATGACACCGGGAACTTTTTCGCGCGAGATGACGAGGTTTTCCGCACCGGTCAGCGAGGGGACGAGGGTAAAGTGCTGGTAGACCATGCCGAGCCCGAGCGCCGAGGCGTCGCGCGGACTGGCGATCGTCACCTCGCGGCCATCGACGAGGATGTCGCCTGACGTCGGGTGATAAAAACCCATCATGCATTTGACCAGCGTCGACTTGCCGGCGCCGTTCTCGCCGAGCAGCGCGTGGAAGGAGCCCGCCGGCACCTTCACCGACACGGCGTCCAGCGCCGTGAAGCCGCCGAAGCGCATGGTCATCCCAATGGTTTCGACGCCGACCGCTTTCCTGTCGCTCATCGTGGCCCCCTCAAGGCAGTTGCGCGACGAGCGCCTTCGAGTTCGACACCGTGCCGAAGACGCCGCCCTGCATCTTGATCATCTTGATTGCCGCCAGATGGTTGCCGAAGTCGGTCGCGCCGCAGCAATCCTCCAGCATCATGCATTCATAGCCGCGGTCATTGGCCTCGCGCATGGTGGTGTGCACGCAGACATCGGTGGTGATGCCGGTGAGCACGATGTTCTCGATGCCGCGCTGGTTGAGGATCAGCTCCAGATCGGTGGCGCAGAACGAGCCCTTGCCGGGCTTGTCGATGATCGGCTCGCCCTCGATCGGATAGAGGTCGGGGATGATGTCCCAGCCCGGCTCGCCGCGTACCAGGATGCGCCCGCACGGGCCGGGGTCGCCGATGCCGGCATTGATGCGGCGCGAGCGCCAGCGCTTGTTGGCCGGCAGGTCGGCGAGATCGGGACGATGCCCCTCGCGCGTGTGGATGATGGTGTAGCCCTTGGCCCGCATCGCAGACAGCACCGCCTTGATCGGTTCGATCGGCGCCCGCACCAGCGACAAATCGTAGCCCATATGGTCGACATAGCCGCCCGGCCCGCAGAAATCGGTCTGCATGTCGATGATGATCAGCGCCGTGTTGTCGGGTCGCAGGTCGCCATTGTAGGGCCACGGATAAGGCTCGGCATCGATCGTGTGCTGGGTGAATTCGGCTCTGGCGTTCATCGGCAAAACTCCAGTCATTTGGTGCCAGTCATTTGGTGATCGACAATTCGCCTGGCGCACCCGCTAGCGAGCGTGTCGGCGATGAGGTGGCGATCATGATGATAAGGGTGAGGATGTAGGGAGCGGCGTAGAACAAATAGTAGCCCTGCGTGACGCCGACCGATTGCAGCGCCGGACCAAGCGCGCCCGCTCCGCCGAACAGCAGGGCGGCGGCAAAGCAGCCGAGCGGATTCCAGCGCGCGAAGATGACCAGCGCCACCGCCATCAGGCCCTGGCCCGACGAGATGCGCTCGGTCCAGCTGCCGGGATAGTAAAGCGACAGATAGGCGCCGCCGACGCCGGCCAGCGCGCCGCCGACACCGGTGGCGGCGAGCCGCACCGTATCGGGGTTGAGGCCCATGGCGCGTGCCGCATCCGAACTGTCGCCGACGACGCGCACGATCAGCCCGGCCCGGGTGTTGCGGAAGGCCCACCATAGGATGACCGAAAGCACCGCCCCGATCAGGAACAGCACGTTGACGTCGAGTGCTGCCTGCACCTGCGGTATGTCGGACCAGCCGCCGAAGGGAATGGCCGGCAGATTGGGCGCCTTCGGCTTGATGAACGGCTTGCCGAAGAAGAAGGCCAGCCCCGAGCCGAACAGCATCAGCGCGATGCCGATGGCGATGTCGTTGACTTTCGGGAATTTGCAGATCCAGCCATGGAACAGGCCGAAGCACAGGCCGGCGACGGCCGCGGCGAGCAGGCCGAACCAGGGCGAGTTGGTCATCACCGCCACCGCATAGGCTGTCATGGCGCCGAAGACGAGCGTGCCTTCGAGCCCCAGATTGATGCGGCCGGACCGCTCGGTGATCGCCTCGCCCAGTGAGACGAAGATGAAGGGCGTCGACACACGGATGGCGCCACCCAGAATGGCCAGCGGCACGCCCCAGAGGCCGATCTCGGTCGCGTCCATCAGGCAGTCCCCTTCAAGAGATCGGGCCTCTTCCACAAATCGGGATTGAAGGCCTTGAAGCGGCCATAAAAGGTTTCGCTGAACAGGATGACGATGAAGATCATGCCCTGCAACACCAGCACGGTGGCGTCGGGCAGGTCGAGGCGGCGCTGGATCAGCCCGCCCGAGGCGTCGATGCCGCCGAGCAGGATGGCGACCGGAATGATGGCCAGCGGATTGTGGCGGGCCAGGAAGGCGACGAGGATGCCGGTGTAGCCATAGCCGGCGGCGAGCGAGGCATTGGCGCTGCCTTGCACGGCGGCGACCTCCAGCATGCCGGCGAGCCCGGCGAAGCCGCCGGCCAGAGCGGTGAAGCCGACAATGAGCGGCCCAACGGCCAGCCCCTGCACCTGCGCGGCGCGCACATTGCCGCCGGCGATGCGGGCGGCGAAACCCCAGCGGGTCTTTTCGATGAGCACCCAGGAGAGAATGCAGGCGACGACGCCGACCACCAGCCCCCAATGCACGTCCATGCCCGGTATGTTGCCGATGCGGTAGATCTCCGCCAGCGGCTGCGTCGACGGCTTGTTGAGCGAGGCCGGGTCGCGCAGCGGCCCCTCTACCAGCTGGTTCATCAGCGCGATGGCGATGTAGGCCATCAGCAGGCTGGAGATGGTTTCGTTAACGGCCCGGTAGTGGCGCAGCGCGCCGACGGCACCGATCCAGATGCCGCCGGCGGCCAGGCCCGCCACGCCCATGGCAAGAATAACGATTGGCGAAGGCGCGCCGCTCAGCGCCACGCCTATGGCAGCGGCGGCAACACCGCCGAGCACGATGGCGCCCTCGCCGCCGATGACGACAAGGCCAAGCCGCGCCGGCAGCGCCACGCACAGCGCCGCCAACAGCAAGGGTGCGGCCCGCGACAGCGAGTTCTGGATCGAGAACCAGGAGCCGAAACCGCCCCGCCACATGGTCTCGTAGAGCAGGACCGGCGACTTGCCGACGAGCGCAATGAACAGGCTGAACAGCGCCATGCCGACGATCAGCGCCGCCAGCGGAATGACGAAAGCCTCCGCCCGCCGCGCGATCCATTCCAGCGCCGAGGGATAGACCCTGGCGCCGAAGAGTGCCGGCGCGCCGGCTCCTGTCACCGTATCCGTCATCACCCCGCTCCCCCTCGGATCAGGCAGTCGAACCGACGACGCCCTCGACGAGATAGTCCATGCTTTCGAGCTCGATGGCGGTCTCGACGAAGGCCTGGCCCGCAGTGGCGACGACAGCGCCCTTGTTGCTTTTCAGCGGCCCCTTGATGACGGAGAAGCCACCCTTCATCATTTCGGCCAGCGTGGCGTCGAACTGCTTGCGCGCCGGCTCGCCGACGGCGGGGCCGAGTGGGCTCATCTTGACGAAGCCGTCGGCCAGGCCGCCGCGGGTGAAGTTGGGCAGCGGCGTGCCAGCGACGAGGTCGTCGACGAACATCTTGTAGACCTTGGCCCAGTTCCACTCGGCGCCGGTCAGGTATTTTTCCGGCGCCAGCGGGCTCTGGTTGGCGTGATAGCCGCAGACGAAGGCGCCGCGCCCGGCCGCCGTCTCGACCACCACTTTCGGGCTGTCGACATGGCAGGTGATGACGTCGGCGCCCTGGTCGACCAGCGCATTGGTGGCCTCCGCCTCCTTCACTGCCAGCGACCATTCGCCGGTGAAGATGACCTGGCAGGTGATGGCCGGATCGACCGAGCGCGCGCCGAGCAGGAAGGAGTTGATGTTGAGCAGAACCTGCGGGATCGGCTTGGCGGCGACGAAGCCGAGTTTCTTGGTCTTCGAGGTGTGGCCGGCGACGACGCCGTTCAAATACTGGCCCATGCCGATATAGCCGAAATAGGAACCGGCATTCATCGGATGCTTGGCCTTGTCCCACATGCCGCCGCAGTGGCGGAACTGCACGTCGGGGAATTTCGCGCACATGGCCAGCATGTGAGGGTCGAAATAGCCGAACGAGGTCGGGAAGATCAGCGAGGCGCCATCGAGATTGATCATCGATTCCATCGTCTTCTGGACATCGACCGTTTCCGGCACGTTCTCCTCCTCGACGACGGTGATGCCCTCGATGCCCTTCAGTGTCGCCGCCCCCTCGGCATGCGCCTGGTTGTAGCCATAGTCGTCCTTCGGCCCGACATAGATGAAGCCGACTGTGGCGGTGGCGGCAAAGGCTCTGCTGATGGGAAGGGCCGCCGAGGCAAGCCCGAATGCCGCCCCGGCGGCGGAGGTCTTGAGCAATTGGCGGCGGCTAAGCATGAATCTGTCGGTCATCTGAATGCTCCCCTGTAGGACCCCTTCCGGGTCGGTTAACGCCTTCTCAAGAAAGTGCATGCAATCGCCATGCCAGTTCGAATTGATAAATTTATCCAATAAAATCAATGATAGTTGCAACACGCCATGCACAAGCGAGAGGCAATTGCATGCACTTTTTGCCTTGAAAACAGCCAATTTGACAGACAGATTAAAACATAGGCATAGAGGGTGCGGCCTGAGTCGGGATCGCGCCGTCTGGCCGCAGGATTTCATGGCTCGGAACGCCGGAGCATGGGAGGCGATCGAGATTTGTCGGCAAAGCGCGGGTTGATCCGGTCGGGCACGACCGTCGATCAGATGGTGCGGGCGATCGGCGACCGCATCGTCACCGGCGTGCTGCGCCCGGGCGAAAAACTCGACGAGGTTTCGCTGGCCGCCCGCTTCGAGGTGTCACGCACGCCGGTGCGCGAGGCGCTCGGCCATCTCAGCGCCATGGGCCTCGTCGAGCGGCGACCCAACAGAGGCGCTATTGTCGCCGTCGTCACCCAGGAACATCTCACGTCGATGTTCGAAAGCATGGCCGAGCTGGAAGGCATATGCGCGCGCTTCTGCGCCGAGCGCATGACCGGCAGCGAGCGCCGCGCGCTCGAGACCGAGCACCAGGCCTCGGCGCGGCTGGTGCGGCTGGGTGCCGAGGAAGACTATGAATACTTCAACACCGAGTTCCACAGCCGGCTCTATCGCGGCGCCCACAGCACGCACATCCAAGAGCTGACCGCGACGACGCGCAGCCGGCTGGCGCCCTTCCGCCGCGCCCAGTTCAGGCTGGCCGGTCGGCTGGCCAAATCCTGGCAGGAGCATGACGCCATCGTCACCGCGATCCTGCGTGGCGACGGCGCTGCCGCGGGCAAGGCCGCGCGCGACCACGTCTCCATCGTCAGCGAGGCGAGCGCCGTCTTTGCCGTCGGCGACCAGCCGAAGGCCGCGACCATGACGCCAGTCACCTCAGGCTGAGGATCCAGCTGGCTTCAATGGCATCGGGGACATGGCCAAGCCGTGTCGCACAACCGGTGCGACAAGCCCCCTCACCAAAACCCGACCAGCGACCTCAGCATCGCAGCTGGGCCGACCGCCTCGCGGCATACCTCGCGAAAGCCGGCCCGTCCCGTTGCATCGAGCACGTCATCGTCGATGCCGCGCAGGATGGTGCTCGCATTGCGCCATCCGATCCTGGCCAGCGCCGAGGCCAGCTCGGCGCGCGCGGGATCAAACGCGGTGCGCTCACCCGTCGTGCCCGCAACCTGGTCGAAATCATTGCTCGCGTCGAGCGTGTGCCGCGGAATCTCCACCACGCTACGGACGTCGAAAGGCCTGGCAAAGCCCAGGAAATCAGAGATCAGATACAGCGACGTGGCCGCGGATGAGACGAGCTGCTCATAGCACATGAAATGCACCGGAGCGCCGGTGCGGCGAAGCGCATCCATGGCGAAATAGAACTGGTTCCAGTAATCGGCTGGCGACCGGAACCTGTATTCCATGCGCTTGGGCTCGGTGAAATCCTGCCTGACTTCGAACGGTTGCTCGAGGAACGAGCCGAGATTCCCGTTCGGCTTGAAAATCGTGTCGTTCCTGGCAAGGCGGAACCATGACAGGATCTGTGTGACCGGATCCTTGCTCATGACGACAATGGGCAAGCCCCCATGGTCGACCTCGCGCCCGCTCATGAGCGCCGGGAAGATTCCGTGTTTCCAGAATCCCTGATCGAAGACGACCGGGATTTCGAGGTAACGTTCGATGAGATGCTTGGCGAGATTGGTGCCGGATCGCGGCGTCCCCATCACCCGGACGGCATCAATGCCGGGCCGCTCCCGCGCTCCGCCGAGCGTCGACATGTTCACGATGCTTCCCATTACGCCCTGCGAAAAACGGGTTGATCGGCTACCAATGCGCCGGCCTGTCTGGCCGGCCCGGCCAGCACCGGATGCGGCCCGTAAATCCTGGGCGTCGGATCGTCTGAAGCGGTCTCTGCGACGGGGTCAAGTTCTGCGGCATGGTCGACTTCCGCGACATGGTCAATAGCCGCGACATGGTCGACAATGGTCGCGAAAAACGCGCGCTCGCGGATCGGGCGGTATCGCGTCGTGATGGTGTGGCGCAACTCCGCCAGCCAGACCGGATCGGTGCAGGCCTTGGTGACCGCGGCGCACCAGGCTTCAACGTCGTGCGCGGGAATAGTCGGCATCAGCCCTTGCGTCGCCTCCGTCAGCGACGGCGCGTCCGAAATCAGCACCGGCAGCCCGAAATCCAGGCACTCGGCCGCCCCCAGCCCCCAGCCTTCGACCGCGGAAGGATAGACGCTGAATTCAGCATCCCGGTAGAGTTCCGCCAATTCCCGGTCGCTGAGATTGGGGCGGAACTGGACATGCTCGGCAAGCTCCGGATGCTGCGCCATGAAGGCGGTGAGTTCCTCATACATCCAGCCCCATCGGCCGCACAGCACGAGCGTCGGCAGCCGCTCTCCCAGCAGCGGCAAAAGCCGGTGCCAGACCTTGAGCAGAAGGATGTGGTTTTTCCGGATCTCGATCGTCGAGCAGTAGAGGACGAATTTGCGGTTCCGGTTTTGCTTTACGACGGACATCTCCCGGTCGGTGACGCTTTCCCTCAGGAAGGCGCCGGGCGATGCAACCGCGACCTGGGGAATCCGGCGCAGGCCGGAGGCTTTCGCATGACACTTCACCCTGTCGGCGGTGTATTTCGACACGCAGACGAGCAGCTGCGCATTTTCCAGCTGCCATGCCGTGTTGCGGACAAAACCGCGCGCGTGATGCGGACCGACGAATTGCGGGAAGTCGATCGGAATGAGGTCGTGCATCAAGGTGAAGATGCCGCTTTTGGCTTTTCCCGTGAGCTTCTTGGCGGCGAACTCGTGCACGCTCGCACTGGACAGAAAGCAGATGACGTTTTCGTCTTTCAGCGGATCTCCGGTATCGAGCCTGCTTGGGCGGAGCGCCGACTTCACGATCTTGAAAAGCCGGATGGCCGTCTTGGACAGTTGGAACTTGAGCCCGCGCCGCTTCTCGGAACCCGAGAGGAAGATCGCCGCCACGCGATCGAACTCGCGCCCGCAGGCGAAGGGCGCCTCCCGCATGATCGACAGCACTTTCCACAGCCGCGCCAGATACGAGCTGCCCTCGCCGCCAACCGGCTGCGGCAGATCACCGTCGACAAGCCGCTTCAGATAGCGAAGTTCGGTTTCATCGAGCCTCTGACCCTGCCCCCATGCGTCGACGATGAAGAAGCCGACCGGCGAGCCCTTCCATCGAAGCGCCTGGCGAATGAGCGCCGTTTCGACGCGCGGGATGCCCACTGGCGGATGCGGCCCCCAGCGAAACGGCAGGGACGCATCAATATACAGTTTTTTCAATGGCTTACCTCTGAGGTTGCTTCACCGAAATCAATCAATCCGGAGGCAACAAAATCCGTGGCGGTCAAAGCCGCATCCTTTCGGATCGTTTGCCTTTGTTCCGATCGAGGCCCCGGAGGCTTCGCAAATGGCTTTCCCGGGAGTGCCAATCTATCTACGTGGGAAATTTACCCACGTCAAGTACGCGCGGTTGACTTGTGGGTTATTTTCCCACACATTGAGTCAGTCAGCGACTGTAAGAGGAAAGGAAGCCAAGACATTCCATAGGATTCAGCGGACCGTCCGCCCCCCGCATGGTCCGCGGAAAGCAGCCGTACCAAAAAAGCTCATACCCCTACCCAACGAGCCCCGTACGGCTGTGCCGGCCGGTCCCGTCTATCGCAAAGGACGGACCGGCCGGATTACCGCTCCCTCCACACGCTGGCACATCAATCGCTTCGTCATCCTGGGGCGGAGTAAGGAGCGCAGCGACGCGGCGCAGCCCCCAGGATCCATGCCGCGACTTCGAAGCCTCGCCACGGTGCAGAATTCTGCTCCGCTGCACGCCACGGCTAAGGTCACGGAATGGATCCCAGGGTCTTCGCGACGGAACTGCGCTCCTGCTTCGCCCAGGGATGACGACGCGATGCGCGGCTTCCGGGAAACGATGAAGGCTCTAAGGCCCGCCAGGTCCACCAGGCCCACCGGGACCGCCAGGTCCACCCGGCCCACCGGGGCCGCCCGGACCACCGCCGGGCGCGTCCGGCCCGCCCGGCCCAGGAGGCTGACCAGGCAGACCGGGTGACTTGGGCCCGGGCATGCCGGAGCGGTTTGGCCCGCCGGCACCGCGACCACGCGACGCCGACACAATATTGCCCTCGCGATCGAACCCGACCTCGATAAATGCCCTGACGACACCAGTCGATTTCTCATCGCCGTTCTGATTGTCGACGGCGACGCCAAGACCCGATTCCAGCCGCTGTCCGCGGCGCTGCAAAAACGTCTCGTAAAGAACATCGGCGACATTGGCCTGCGGCACCGGCGCTTCCGCTTCCAGATGCACCACTTTGTATCCGCCCTTGGCCTTGGTGAGGGTCAGCTGAACGCGCCGATTTGCCAGCGGCGACGATCCGGGGCCGATCTTGAGCTGCCCGACCTGCAACGCACCTGAGCGCACCACCGCCAGGCCGCGAAGCTGATAGGTCTGCTGGTGCGGCCTGGCCTCCACCAGGCTGGCGACGATTTTCCCGTCGGGCCGGCGAATGCCGTGGACGGCCACGATATCGCCTACCCCGACCGTCAATCCCTCCGCTAGCTGGCTGGTGTCGACCTGCTGTCCCAGCACCCGCATCGAGCCGGCGGTCTTGCGCTCGACCGGTCCGACCACCTCACTGGTGACATGGATGGCTGAGGTCACGATGCGATCGGCCTGTTGCACCACCGCGACGCGCACGACATGCCCGATCTTGAGGCTGTCCGGGGCGAGGCGGACGCCGTCGATCCAGACCGGCACGTCGGGCTGGTACTGAACCCGCACGCCGTTGACGAAAATGCTGCCGAAGCGCTGGATCGTTCCGACGATGCCGGTGCCGCCGATGCCCTGGTCGCCGTCGGTCCCTGCCGTCCAGCCGGTGCCGCCAATGCCCTGGTCTTTCGACGGTTCGGTCGCCCGCGCAAGCAGACTGAATAACACCGCCGGCACGGCGGCTGCGAGCGTTAGGAAATCCCGTCTGGTCGGTCTCCCGCTCATGCCGTCTCTCCGCCGGCACCCTTGTTTTCAGGCTTTTCCTCGGCAACCAGCGACGTGCCGTCGGAGGTGAGGATATAGACACCCCAGTTCCACCGGCTGGTGCCGCCTGGATCGCTTTGAATGGCCTGGTTTGCGTATTTGTTCAGGCGCAGCAGCGTTTCGACCGCGATCTCGCGGCTGTAGGCCTCGAGCGACCTGGCCAGCTCTTCCGACAGCCCGTCATAGTGGACGGCGCGCTCGAGGAAGGGCGGCGCGTCGGCCAGGACGTTGTCGACCGAGGCCGCCGCGTGATCCCCGAGATTGCGGGCAAAATAGTAGAGCCGGACCTCGCCGTCGCCGCGCGGCACCATTGCCCCTTCCATCAGCACGATCCGGTCCTTGCCGTCGATTTCGACCAGCTTCCGGTCGAGCCAGTCGTCGAGAACCGCGCGTGGCCTGAGATCGCGGGTCACCGATTCCACCAGGCCGGCAAAGGACGGCTCTCCCGCCTCGCTTGTCCGCGCCAGCGGTAACGGCACGCCCTTGGCGTCGACGAACTGCGGATCGGCGAGCCAGCGCGCGACGATGGCGCTCGTCCTGGAAACGGCATCGGGCACCACCCGCACCGGAGCGCCCGCCCCTCTCAGCCGGCTGACTTCCTTCCGGTGGACACCCGTCAGCAGGCTGACCCTGGAGTCGGTCTGCTGCTTGTCCGGCAAGGCGAATTCATGCTCCGCCACATTGACGTAGAGCTGGCGCAGCAGATCGACGAAGGCCGGAAAGGTTACGCCACATTTGATGGCAAGCCGCACCAAAGGGCGAAGAACCCGGTTCAACGCGTTCTGGACCCCTGCGGCATCCAGATATTGTCCCGCCGATTTGCTCATCGTCGTCCTTCACTTGCCAATCGTGAAATCGGTCATCCATCCCTCGGAAATTCCTGCCGAAAATAGCTTGTGGGAAATGCTTCCACAAGGGCACCCGCCAAAGAAGCGACATCGGCGGCCCTTCTGTTGCGTCAGTTCCGGTTGGCCGCATCCAGACGGGGAACGATGCTTCGACTTGGCCGAAATCATCCCGGGGCGAGTTTCACGCCAGTTGACACGTGTGAAATTTTCCCACAACTATGGTCCGGCAGCTGCAACCGCCAGCCCATGCTCGTCAAGGAGAAGCCTTTTGAAGAAGCCTTATGTCAGACCAACCATAGTCCGGGCCGGAGGAATTTTCGAAGAAACACCTGGTGAAGTCACCGGCGGTGCCAGCACATACGCCGGAAATGGAAAGCATATCGATCCCGTTATTTTGATAGCCGCCGATATTGTCTCGTCCTATGTCTCGAACAACCCGATTCCCGCCGCCGAACTGCCTGACTTCATCGGGAAAATCCACGCGTCGATTCGCAATATTTCGGATGGCGCTGCCGATGGTGGCCCAGACGAGATCCGATATGCCGTCCCCGTGAAGAAATCCGTCACCCCCGATTTCATCATCTGCCTGGAGGACGGCAAGCGTTTCAAATCGCTGAAACGGCATATCGAGGCGAACTATGGCCTGACGCCGGACCAGTATCGCAAGAAGTGGAACCTGCCTTCCAACTACCCGATGGTGGCGCCAAACTATTCCGCGACCCGCTCGAAACTCGCCAAATCCATGGGGCTAGGCCGCAAATCAAAATAGGCGGCCGGAGGCGGCGCGCGCCGCCCTCACAGCGCCAGGCTCCCCTGCTCCGCCTCCTCGGCATTGGGGTCGCCGGGCGCCGTGGCCCAGGCGAGTTCGACCAGCGTCACGGTGCGCTTTCCCGTGCCGTCGAGCTGGCAGACGATCAGGCCTTGCTCCTCGATATAGGTCAGGAGACGCCGGGCGCGGCGCAGCGAGTGCGAGCCATAGGCGCGCGCGATCGCGGCGTCGCTCGGGCACGGCCAGCCTTCCTTGGCCGCCCGCGCGATCATCATGAACACGCCCTGCATGTCGTCGGGCAGCAGCGAGGCGCGCACGGATACGTCGCGCCACGCGTCATCCTGCGTCGTCTCGGAGCCAAGGCCGGCGCGGGCGCGCGTCAGCATGCGGCGGAATTCGGCGAGGTCCGGCACCACAGAGGCGAGGCCCTCGATGCGGCAGCGCACGACGAATTCCTGGTAAAGCACGCCGATGACGCGAAAACCCGCATCGGGCTGCGCCAGGATGGCGCGCAGCACGCGGTCGACCCGCTCGCGCCGCTCGGCCAGATCCTCGGCGCTGATTTGCGGCTCCGCCGGTTCGGGGCGGATTTCCAGCGCCGCCGATTTCGCCGCCATCAGCTGGTCGAGCAGGTCTGGTGACGCCACCCGGCGCGGCGTGCGCACCGTCTCGGGCGGAGGCGCGGCCAGGATGATCGCGCGTGCGTCCTCAAGGGCTGATTCCGGCATCGCCATCAGCCGCGGCGTGCCGTTGCGCGGGCTGGTGTCGGTCGGGCCGATGCGCAGCCCCAGCGGCCGCCGTGACAGCGCCGGCCCCAGCGCCATGAACTGCCCGCGCTCCAGATCGCGAAATGCTTCCGCCTGGCGCCGCTCCATGCCGAGCAGATCGGCGGCGCGCGCCATGTCGATGTCGAGGAAGGTGCGGCCCATGAGGAAATTGGAGGCTTCCGCCGCGACATTCTTGGCGAGCTTGGCCAGCCGCTGCGTGGCGATGATGCCGGCGAGCCCCCGTTTGCGGCCACGGCACATCAGATTGGTCATGGCGCCAAGCGAGAGCTTGCGCGCCTCGTCCGAAACCTCGCCTGCCACCGCCGGCGCGAACAGCTGCGCCTCGTCCACCACCACCAGCATCGGATACCAATGGTCGCGGGCAACCTCGAACAGCCCGCCGAGGAAGGCGGCGGCGCGCCGCATCTGGTTTTCGGCGTCGAGCCCTTCGAGGTTGAGCACGGTGGAGACGCGATGGATACGCGCCCGCTCGCCGGCCGCCTGCAGGCCGCGCTCGGTATGCTCCTCTGCATCGATCACCAGATGGCCGTAACGCTCGCCGAGCGAGACGAAGTCGCCTTCGGGGTCGATGATGGTCTGCTGCACCCAGGGCGCGCTCTGCTCCAGCAGGCGGCGCAACAGATGCGACTTGCCGGAGCCCGAATTGCCCTGCACCAGAAGGCGGGTCGCCAGCAGCTCCTCGAGATCGAGGTTCGCTGGGGCGCCCGCCGTGGTGTGTCCCATCTCGATCGCAACGGTCATGTCTCGACTCAAAAAGGTCTCCTGCGCAGCATGGGGCTTAGCAACCCAGGTGCTGCCCGTCGAGCACCGATGGCCCGCCATAGGGTGTTGCACACAGGTGTGAGGGACGACCAAGGGCCATAAGCGTGATCGCCGGCCTGTGGATAGTAACCACCTGTTCACCATGAGCCGGCGTTTCGATTGAAGGCGTCCGGCATCCGCGTAGCCTGACCTTGCATCGCGCCCCAACGAGATGCACCCCAACGCCCCAAATGGCGGCCGGCGTCTTCAAGTTTCCTTTGTGTATGCGCCGGTCGTCAGTTTTTCCGCCAGTAGGCAAACCCCATTCGTCATTGAGCCGCCACTTTAGGCCGGTTAGCATGGGGCGGGCTTATCGGGGTTATGCATGGCGGGTTGGCATCGCTTTGCTTTTTGCGCTGCATTGCTGCTGGCGCTGCAGGCCGTCGTGCTGGCATGGCCGGCACGGGCCGATGACGCCAGGCCGTTGCGCGGCGTGGCGCTGGTCATCGGTGAATCGCAATACCGTTCCCTGCCCGCGCTTCCCAACCCGGCCAACGATGCGCGCGCCGTCGCCCAGCTTTTGACCAGCCTCGGCTTCGAGGTCAGCTCCATTCCCGATGGCGACGGGCCTCGCCTAGGGCGCGGCCTCAAGCATTTCGTCGAGGACGCGGCCGGCGCCGACGTCGCCCTGCTCTACTATTCCGGCCACGGCATCGAGGCCGGCGGCGAGAACTACCTGGCGCCGGTCGAAGCCGACGCCTCCTCGCTTGCCGATCCGGCGAACCGGCTGGTTCCGGTCTCCACTCTGCTGGCTGAACTCAAGGCCAGCGTGCCGGTGGCGATCGTGCTGCTCGACGCCTGCCGCTCCAACCCGTTTCCGCCTGACGCGACGCTGAACGCCCCATCAGGCCCGGCACCGTTGGCCGCCGCCGGGCTCGATCTCGCTCGGGGTGTCGCAGCCCTCGCCGATGCTGCCGATGCGCCGCAAAGTCTGGGCGAGGTCATCGGCTTTGCCGCCGCGCCTGGACGTGCGGCGCTGGACGGCGAGCCCGGCGGCAACAGTCCGTATGCCGCGGCCCTTTTGAAACATCTCGCGGCTGGCGGTTTCGCCTTCGGCGATGTCATGACAATGGTCACCGAGGAAGTCTACGTGAAGACCGGCGGCCGGCAATTGCCCTGGACGAACGCCAGCCTGCGGCGCCTGCTCTATTTCGGCCAGGCACCGGAAGAGACCGGCAGCGACGAGGCCTCGATCCGTTCCGCACGGCGCAAGCTCTTGCTGACCATCGCCGCCACGCCCGCCGAGCAGCGCTCGATGGTCGAAACGGTGGCGGCGCAAAATGAGGTGCCGCTCGACCAGCTCTACGGCATGCTCGGTGCCTTGCAGGTCGACACGTCGGCCGGTCCCGCCGATTTGCGGGCGCAGCTCGCCGCAGGCGCGCAGAAGTTGCGTGAGATCCTCGACCGCCACGATACCGAAACCCGGCAGGATCCGGAATTGATTCGGCTTTCCGGCCTTGCCGACCGCGCGCAATCGGAAGGCGCCATCCAGCTGGCGCTGACCTTCCGCGCCAAGGCGAGCGCTCGCGCCGAGGTGATCGACAAGCAACTCGATGAGGCAGAGGCCGATATCGGGCAGCGGCGGCTGGAGCTGGCTGATACTTTTGCCGACCATGCCCGCACGGCGATCCTGAATTTCGACTATCGCACAGCAGCAGAGCGCTACGAGGACGCCTTCCGCCAGGCCGAGCGCTGGGATCCGAAGACCGCCTTCATCTACAAGATCTTCGAGGGCGACGCGCTGACCGATCAGGGCATGATCAAGGGCGAGAACGCCGCGCTGTCGCAGGCGGTCGACGTCTACGAAGCGGCAAAGCTCCTGCCCGGGGTCACCGTCTTCACCGGCGGCCCGGCCGGCGTCGCCATCAACGAAGGCGTCACGCTGACAGCGCTGGCCGCGCGCGAAAACGGCACGGCGCGCGTCGAGCAGGCGATCAAGGTCTATGAGGACGCGCTAAAAACCTTCACCCGCAAGCGCACGCCGGCAATATGGGCCACCGTGCTGATCAATCTCGGCAACGCCTATGACCTGATGGGACAGCGCGCCGGCGGCACGGTCTATTACGCCAAGGCCATGGATGCCTTCCGCCAGGCAACGAAGGTCTACACGAAGAAGACCAATCCCGATGAATGGGCCGGGCTGCAGAACAACATCGGCAATGAATTCACCGCGCTTGGCGACTCCGGCGATGCCAGGAAGAGCTACGCGGCGGCGATCGATGCCTTCCACGGCGCCCTCTCCGTGTGGACGCGCGACAAGGTACCGGTGCAATGGGCGATGGCGCTGGCCAACCTGGCCGTCGCCTTGCAGAGACTCGGCGAGATCGAGGGCGGCACGGAGAAACTGGAGGCATCGCGGGCCGCCTTCCAGGATGTGCTGGAGGTGCGCACCCGCCAGACCCAGCCGGTCGACTGGGCCAACACGCAGAACAATCTCGGCGCCGTGCTGCTGTCGCTTGGCCAGCGCGGCAAATGCCCGGACTGCTTCACCCAGGCGCTTGCCGCCCTCGACCAGGCGCATGAGGTGATCACCCGCAGGCAGGACCCATTCACCTGGGCGACCATCACCTACAATCAGGGCCGCGCCTATCGCTTCATGGGCGACGCCGAAAACAGTGTGCCGCGCTACCGCAAGGCGCTGGAGCAGATGGACCTCGCTCTAACGGAATTGACGCGCGAAAAATCGCCGGTCATCTGGGGCAAGACCCATTCGGTACGCGGCGAAATCCTGCTCGCCATCGGCACAAAGACCCATGACAAGGCCAGCTTGCTTGCGGCCCGCGACGCCTTCACCGCCGCCCGCGACATTTTTCGCGAGCAGCATTATTCCCCAGGCTTCGAAGGTTTCTACGAGAAGGAACTCGGCCTGGTGGACCAGCAGCTTGCCCTGGCGAAATAAACCTGGACGATGTTCCGATATCGGCCGGGCGTAGCCTCTGGCTTCGCATCAGCTTGGTCGCCGCTTTGGCGCCGTGTCTCAGGCAGGCGTCACCGGCGGCAGATGCGGCGCATCCAGCCCCTCGAAAGGGTCGCGCCAGGCGTCGATGGCTTCGAGCTGGCGATACCAGCGGATGAGCGCGGAATAATCCTCGAGCGGCAGGCCGGCGACTTCGTTGAAGGGCAGGAACGTCGCCATGCGGAAATCGGCATAGGAGACCCGATCTCCGACCAGCCATTGCCGGTTGCCAAGCGCTGCTTCCAGGATTGCCGCCGTCGTGTGGAACAGCTTCAGCCCCTCCTCGACCAGAAGATGATCGATTGGGCCCAAGTGATAACGCTGCTTGGTGCCGCGCTCGAAATGCACCATGTCGCAGGCCCGCGCAAAATTCTCCTTGCCCCAGCTCAGCCAGCGGATCATGTCGGGTTCGTCATGGCCGGTGCGCCAGAAATCCGATCCGACGTCGCGCGACAGCCGGCAGGCTATGGCGTCCGCTTCCCAAAGACTGCCGCCCGGCCACGCCAGTATGGGGAGGGAAAGGTTGGGATTGAGCGGTCGGAATCGCTCCGCTTGCCCCGGCGCGAAGGGTGACGCAAATTCGAAGGTCACCTGCGCCTCGAGATGGCGTGCCACCGCGACCGCCAGGCGCGGATTGGGATTGCGGCTGAAGTACAGTTTCATTTCGCTTCCAGCCGGCATTGGCTCGACCTTGTCACGCATAGATGCCTCTCCCTGTCCTGGCGAACATCGCCAGACCTAGGACGGAGGTGGCCGATCTAATCCGACAAAGTGTGGGTTGACCACCATCGATGGCGAGGCGACACTTCATCTCGCACCAAGGCAGGAGGAATTGCGATGGACGAGCCCGAACGGTGGCGCCACATGTCGACAGCGCCCAAGGACGGCAGCCGGATCCTGGTCACGGTCCGTCCCTCCGAGCAAGGGCCGGCGGAAGTCGACCTCGCCTACTGGGCGCGCGGCGACCAGTTCGCCGGCGAAGGCTGGCGGGCGTCGGATTCCTCACCCGGCCGCGTCGTCGAATATGCCGAACCGGAGCTGAAATGCTGGATGCCCCTGCCCTCGGCCAATCTCAGCCGCGGCGGCTCGATGCCGGCGCCGTGGGAGGGCGACGACGCGCAGCAGCTGGATGGGTCTGGGATTTAGCGGCCGCGCGCGCCTTCCGATCTAATCTTCAAAACAAAAACGCCGCCGTGGCCGGGTTCGGGCCGTCGCGGCCGGTAGCCGAATCCATGCCCGCGATCGTCTCCAAATCCTGCGCGTCCAGTTCGAAGTCGAAGACGTCGAAATTGGCCGCGATGCGGTCCTGGCGGACCGATTTCGGGATGACGATCAGCCCTTGCTGCAGGTGCCAGCGGATGATCGTCTGCGCCGCCGACTTGCCGTGCTTCCCGGCAATGCCCGCGATCGTCGGGTCGCTGAGCAGCCGGCCGCTGCCCAGCGGGCTCCAGCTTTCCGTATGGATGTTGTGCCGGGCGTGAAATTCCCTGAGCGCGCGCTGCTGGAAACGCGGATGCAGCTCGATCTGGTTGGCCACCGGAACCACGCCGGTCTCGCCGATGATGCGTTCCAGATGGTCCCTGTTGAAATTCGAAACGCCGATCGACTTGATACGGCCGGCCTGCTTGAGCTCGATGAGGGTCTTCCAGGCCTCGACATATCTGTCCCGGCTGGGCACCGGCCAGTGAATCAGGAACAGGTCGATCTGCTCGACGCCGAGTTTTTCCATCGTCTCGTCGAAAGCGCGCAGCGCCGCGTCACGCTGGTGGGCGCCGTTGCGCAGTTTCGAGGTGATGAACAGCTCGCGTCTCGGCACATCGGCTGCACGGATCGCCTCGCCGACGCCCTCCTCGTTCTGGTAGCCTTCGGCCGTGTCGATCAGCCGGTAGCCGGCCTTGATCGCCCAGCCCACAACTTGGGCGGTGATGTCGTGATCGACCTGCCACACGCCAAGGCCAAGCTGGGGAATGGTGGCGCCGTCATTCAGCGTGATCTGTGCGGGCATGGTCGGGTCCTTTGCGAAGAGATGTCCGGGCGGTCGCCCAACGCAGCCTATCTAGGCACGCGCTGGGACGACGACCAGTCGCCGTGGACAAATTCGCGAGGCTCGAACTTCGCAGCCCTGATGTCTGCGTCAGGGGAACCGGTTCATTTCGGCCGGCGCACCGCCCGCACCACTCCGGTTGACGTGCTGCCGCAATAGAGGCGGTCGCCGCCATCGGATTCCAGCCCCGAAATGCCGATGCCAGCCGGCATGTCGAGCGTCTCCAGGAGCTTGCCGGTTTTCGGGTCGACGCGGCGCAGATCGCTCTCGTCGCCTTCCCAGGTGGCGTGCCACAGCTCGCCATCCACCCAGGTCACCCCGGTGACGAAGCGGCTGGATTCGATGCTGCGCAGGATCTTTCCGGTCTCGGGATCGATCTGGTGGATCTTGCGCTCCCGGTATTGCCCCACCCAGAGCGTGCCTTCGGCCCAGGTCAGCCCGGAATCGCGGCCGCCGCCGGGCGCCGGGATGGTGGAGACCACCGCGCCGGTATCGGGATCGATCTTCTGGATGCGATCATCGGCGAGCTGGTAAAAATACCGGCCGTCATAGGCGGTGCCGGCATGTGCGGCGACATCGATCGAACGCAGTTTCTGCCCGCTTTGCGGATCGAAGGCATTCAGCCTGTCGCCAGAGGCAAACCAGACATTCTCGCCGTCGAAGCTCACCCCATGGATTCGTTCGATCCCGGGGAAAGGTCCGTATTCGCGCAGGATTTCGGCCGGTGAATGTTTCATGTCTTGATCCTCGTGTGATGGTGGAATGATCCATTCCTAACCAGTTGCCAGCGGCGCCGGGAGTAACAAGGTGGTCGTGAATCCGGCCACCGGCGGCGTCATCCAACGGCGCGCCCGGCCATGGCCGAAAGACTGCACCTTGCCGGCCTCGGCAAGCGGCTCGAGCGCCCGCTGCACGCTGCGCTGGCCGGTTCCGAGCGCCAGCGCGAGCGCCGAACTCGACCAGGCCTCGCCGTCGGCGAGCAAGGCCAGCACCGCCGCATGGCGCTCCTCGATCGGCCGCGCCAGCACCATCACCGCGCGCGCCTGGCGCGGCGCCAGCGTAAAGCCGCGCTTGGTGGCGCTGATGTCGGCCAGCGCGGCAAGCTCGGCGCGCAGCCGGCCGATCTCGACGCGCAAGCGGGCACGGTGCGATTCATCGGCATGCTTGCCGCCAAAGGCGCGCGCCACGAGTTCCTCCCGCGAGACATCGCCGGGCCAGGCTTCAGCGAGTGCCCGCGCCAGTGCGAACAGCACCGGCCGGCTCGCCAGCGAGACCGTGCTGTCGCCGGCACGCACGGCGTAGCGAAACGCGTCGACGACCAGCGCCGGCGACCCCTGCAGCGCCTCGACCTCTTCGAGCAGCAGCGGCCGCTCAGCACCTTGCGTGATCAGCCGCGCCGCCGGCGTTTCCAGCGCCAGCGATGCGGTGGCGACCTCCGCCATCAGGCCTGGAATACCCGCCTGCCGGGCGGCGTTGCGTGCCCATTCCAGTGCCGCCCGCGCCGGCCGGGTTCGGAGTCGCCGCATGGCGATGCCGGCGACGGCGAGTTCATGCGCGGCCCTAGCGGCCGGCGGCAGCGGTGTCGGGTCGAGCCCGGCCAGCACATGCTCGGCCTCGTCGAGACGACCGATCAGCAGCAGGCGTCGCACCTTGAGGTGGCCGGCATGCGCCGCGTTCAGCCGGTCGCCATGCTTTTCCAGCGTCGTGCGCGCCGCGTCGAGCGCCTTGGCCGGCCAGCCCAGGTCACGCGAGACCAGCGCGATCTCGGCCTCGGCGACGACGCATCTGGCGCGCGCGACGGCCTCTTTCGGGCTGAACGCGCGGGCCGCTCGCCGTAAGAGCAGCTTGGCGCGGTCGAAATCGCCGAGCTGCGCCATGGCTATGCCGCGCAGCGCCAGCGCCGGCGCATCCTCGCGCAAGGCGACGCGGTCGAGCGCGCCGAGCGGATCGCCCGCCGCCAGCGCCAGCGCCGCCGCCGTGATCAGCGAGTCCATTCAAATCCCGTCACACTTGTAACTCCCACCCCCGCACCGCCCTAACTTAAATCACCATTGCCGGCCAGCAAGCCGCATCGAGCCGAGGGAGACCTAGCCATCTGGCTGAGAACACACGATTGACGCCAATTCCGGCACTCGCTAGCCTGAGCATCTCAGGTATTCATATTAAGCATCTCATTAGAGGTAGTTGAAAATGCCTGCAACCGACAATCTCGAACACACCGCACGGCCCCGCCATCCCTGCTGCGCCGGGCCGGAGGATGCAAATCCCGTCGCAGATGTAACTCACCCCACCCCGCTTCACCGCTCTAGCCTGGATTCCCAGGTGGCCCGCGACGGCACCACTGGCAAAGGAGAAGACCAATGACCAAGCACATGACGATGCAGACCCCGCCGATCGTTTCCAGGCAGGAATGGGACGCCGCGCGCGAAAAGATGCTGGTGAAGGAAAAGGCGACGCTGCGCGCCAAGGACGCGCTCGCCGCCGAACGCCGGCGCATGCCGTGGATGGAAGTGGACAAGGCCTATGTGTTCGAAGGCCCGAACGGCAAGGCAAGCCTGCTCGACCTGTTCGAAGGCCGCCGCCAGCTGATCGTCTACCGCGCCTTCTTCGAACCGGGCGTCTATGGCTGGCCCGATCATGCCTGCCGCGGCTGCTCGCTCGGCGCCGACCAGGTCGGCCACCTCGCCCATCTCAACGCCCGCAACACCACGCTCGCCTACGCCTCGCGTGCGCCGCAGGCCGATATTGCGCGGCTGAAGACACGGATGGGCTGGGCGATGCCCTGGTACACGATCACCGACAGCTTCGACAAGGATTTCGGCGTCGACGAATGGCACGGCCACAACGTCTTCATCCATGACGGCGACCGCATCTTCCGCACCTATTTCATCAACAGCCGCGGCGACGAGGCGATGGGTACGGTCTGGAGCTATCTCGACGCCACCCCGCTCGGCCGCCAGGAGGTCTGGGAGGACTCGCCCGAAGGCTACCCGCAGACCCCGCTCTACAGCTGGTGGAACTGGCACGACAATTATGAAGCCGGGGCCGACAAGAAATGGGCCGAAGTGGCCGCCGCCGGCGAAGCCGCGTTCAGGGATAAAGCTGAGTAGGAACGGCTGTCCAACTTGGGTTCCTCGCCCCACGAAAGTGGGGGGTCCGAAGGACGGGCGAGACGCGTGGCTCGCCCCGGGACGGTGGCTCGGCGAAGCCGAGACGGAGAGGGGGCTGCGCCCTACGAAGGCCCCCTCTCCGTCCGCTTCGCGGACACCTCTCCCCCGCCTTTGGCGGGGGCGAGGAACCGGATCCTGACGGGGTCACAACCATCAAGGAAAAAGACCATGAGCGACATCCACACGAGCGCCGGCGGCACCGTCCCCGAAAGCACCGAAGCTGCCACCCTTGGCATCGCCGACTGGCTGTGCCTCGCCGCGGCACCGACCTTCGCCGTGATGGCCCTGCTCTCCTGCATGCAGGGCAGTGATGCGGCCATGCTGTGCATGGGTGCCTCGCCGCTGACTGGCATGGCCGCCATGTATCTCCTGATGAGCGCCTTCCACCTGGCACCCTGGCTGCGGGTGATTTCAGGCCGTCATATCCGATAGAGCCGCCCCGCCGCATCAAACATCCCCTTATTCGGAGACAGGCAATGAAGCTCGTCAGGCTGAGAGCGCCGGGTGGCTTGGACAGGCTCGACCTGGTTGAGGAAGATCCGCCACAGCTGGGACCCGGAGAAGTGATGGTGAGGATCCGCGCCTGCTCGTTGAACATGCGCGACGATTTCGCGGTGCAAGGCAAGACACCGCTGGCCGATGGCCGCGTGCCGCTGTCCGACGGCGCGGGCGAAGTGATCGCCGTCGGCAGCGGCGTCGATGCGCTCAAGCCCGGCGACAGCGTCGTCAGCACCTTCTACCCCTGGTGGCAGGACGGCGACATGACACCCGCCACCAGGCGCGACATTCCAGGAGAAAGCTTCGACGGCTTCGCCAGCGAATATGTCTGCATGCCCGCGCAGGCCTTCACGAAAGCTCCGGCGGGCTACACGCATGCCGAAGCCGCGACGCTGACCTGCACCGGCGTCACTGCCTGGCGAGGCTTGGTCGTGTGCGGCAAGGTGAAGCCAGGCGACACGGTGCTGGTTCTCGGCACCGGCAGCGTGTCGATGTTTGCGCTGCAATTCGCCAAGGCCGCCGGCGCCAGGGTCATCGCCACCTCCTCCGACGAGGAAAAGCTGGAGCGGCTGAGCCGCCTCGGCGCCGACGCCGTCATCAACTACAAGGCGGTGCCAGACTGGGGCCACAAGGCCAGGGAGTTGACCTGCGGACGAGGCGTCGACCACGTGATCGAGGTCGGCGGCCCTGCCACGCTGGCGCAGTCGATAGCCGCCTGCCGCACAGGCGGTCACATCGCCCTGATCGGCGTTTTGACCGGCTTTGCCGCCGATGTCTCGATCCCGGCCGTATTCTCGAACCAGATCCGCATCAGCGGTATTTCGATCGGCAGTCGGGCGGATCAAGAGGACATGATCCGTGCGATCGAGATCAACGGCATAAAGCCTGTCATCGACCGCCGTTTCCCCCTGCGCGACATCGCCGCCGCCTTCACGCACTACGCAGCCCAGAAGCATTTTGGCAAAGTCTGCCTCGAGCTTTAGGATGTCCATCAGCAACAGCTAATTGACAGCCTGCCGGAAACGGCGCTCACTGGCTCGTAAAGGTGGATCGCAGCAACAGGCGGCCGATATCGGCCGCCGGCGTCACCTTGGGGAGGATGCCATGCCAACCGTCATCGGTCATCACAACATCACGAAAGACAGCAAGCACTGGTTGAGCTCACCCAAGCGAAAGGAGCTTTTCGGCTCGCTGGGGATCACCAATATCCGCACCTTCGTCGATCCGCAAAACCCGAAGCGGGTGGCCGTGATGATGGACGTTCCGGACATGGATAAGATGGCCGCACTGATGCAGAGCAAGGCAGCCGCCGACGCGATGGCGCATGATGGCGTGGTGCCGGAATCGCTGGTGATCCTGGTCGAGGCGAAGGCGTAGCCGCGCCGCCAGCAGGGGTGCACGTCTTTAGCGTCAGCCAGACATGCGCGCGGGTTTCCCCCGCGCCCATCTCCCCTACATCAATTACACTTCGGCTTGGCGCTGCTGCAGGCGTCGACCAGTTCGGCCGGCGGATCCTTGTGGAAGACGGTCTTGTAGGATTCCAGCACGTTGGACTGCACCACCGGCAGCGACTGCACGCCGACCCAAGCGGGCGTGGGTTGCCCGATCAGCGCCTTCATCATGGCCATCGCCTCGGCGACGCCCTGATCATAGGGGCGCTGCGAGCCGGTTGCCTTGAGTGGCCCGCCCTTGGCGATCTCGATCGCCGACTGCAGGCCGAGATCGACCGTGGTGATCGGAATGTCGATGCCTTGCGCACGCATCGAGGATAGCGTGTCGAGCGCCGGCTGGTCCCAGACCGCGAACAGGCCTTTCACATCGGGATTGCCGGTGAGGAAGTCGCCGGCGATCTGCGAGACTTTCGATGGATCGGTGAAGTCGACCTGCTTCAAGACGATGTCGGGCCGGTTCGCCTTCATCCACTCGCTGACCCCCTTGGTCCGCTCATTGGTGCTGAAATAGTCGACGCCGAAATTCACCAGCCCGATCGTGCCACCCTTGGGCATGCAGGACGCCAGGATCGTTGCCGCGATCTGACCATTGCCCTGGCTGTCGGCCGAGATCATCGAGGCAAAATCCTTTGGCGACGAGAGGCCAACCGGAATGCTGTCCATGAACACCAGCTTGATGCCGGCCTCGCCCACTTTCTTGTAGGTCGGCGCCGTCGCGGTGAAATCGACGGGGATGGAAATGATGCCGTCGGGATGCTGCTGGATGGTGTTCTCGATATCGGCGATCTGCTTGTCGACTTGATATTCGGCCGACGCCACGCCGGTGACGGTGACGCCATATTTGGCCAGCGTTTCGCTGATGCCCGCCACCTGCAGCTGCGACCAGTCGAGGTTGACCGTCTGCATGGAGATGCCGACCTTGAACTTGCCGGCCTTGACCTTGGCGGCTTCGTCGTCGGTCAGTTTCAGCTCGTCGGGCGAAGCCGCCTTTTCGCCATGCGGGCCCTGGCCGACAATGCCCTTGGGGCCAAGCGTCGCCATGTCGACGCCGGTAACGCAGGTGTCGGGCGTTTGCGCGAGACTGAGCGACGTCGACAGCGCGAAGGCGCTGGCGGCGAGGCTGAATGTGCCGAATAGGATTCGTGCCGATTGTTTCATGACTTCCTCCGTTGATCTCTGACGTTTGTTTTGCCGTTTGGAGCCGGCTGTCTTCTGCTGATATCCGCGAGATGCGCGCCTTACCTCCTCGTGAACGCGACCGCGGCGACGATGATTGCTCCCTTGATGACAAGTTGCAGCGACGAGCTGACGCCGAGCAGCACCAGCCCGTTGTTGAGCGTGCCGATGATCAGGCTGCCGAGCAGCGTGCCGAGCACGAAGCCGCGGCCGCCGAACAGGCTGCAGCCGCCGAGGATGACCGAGGCGATGACGTCGAGTTCCATGCCTTGCACGACATCGGGCCGCGCCGCGTGCGAGCGCGCCGACAAGATCAGCGATGCCAGACCGGCGAGCGTGCCGGTCAGCACGAAGGCGAGCGTCGTGACCTGCTTGATATGGACGCCGGAATAAAGCGCCGCCGTCGGGTTGCCGCCGGCGGCGTAAACCCGCCGTCCATAGACACTGTAGTGCAGCAGCAATATGCCGGCGATGGTGACGCCGAGCGTCCACAGGATCGGCGCCGGGATGCCGAGCACCGAGCCCTCACCGAAGATCGCGAAATAATGCTCGTTGGTGATGATGACCGGCTTGGTGTTGGTGACCATCAGCGCCAGGCCGCGCGCGCCACTCAACGTGCCCAATGTCACCAGGAAGGACGGGATTTCGAGGCGCGTGGTCAAGAGACCGTTGATCAGCCCGATCAGCGCGCCCGTGCCCAGCCCCGCCACAGCACCGACGACCCAGTTGTTGGCGACAAAAGCCATGGCCAGCGACGCGCTCATGCCCGAAAGCGCCAGCGTCGAGGCGACCGACAGGTCGATCTGCCTGGAGATGATGACGAACGTCATGCCGACCGCAATGATCGACACCAGCGTCGTCTGGCGGCCGATGTTGAGAAAATTGTCGATCGACAGGAACCAGGGCGATGCCAGGCTGAAGACGATCAGCATGATAGCGAAGGCGACATAGAGCATGTAGGGACGCTCGCCCTGCAGCAGATGCCGCAGCGCCGAGCGACCGCTCGGTTGGTTGGCGGCGGCTTTTGCCGGGCTTTGGGTTTCGGTCATGCCGCGTGCTCTTCCGATGGCTGCGAAAGTTGAATGAGGTGATGGAGATCCTCGGCGCTGCCGAAGTCCGGCCGCGCAATCGTCCTGGTGATGCGGCCATCGACGACGATCGAGATGCGATCACAGAGCTGCAGCAGTTCGGAGAGATCCGAAGACACCAGCAGCACACCGCTGCCGCCGGCCGCCGCGGCACGAATGACGCCGTAGATCTCCTCGCGCGCGCCGACATCGACACCGACCGTCGGCTCGTCGAGCAACAGCACGCGCGGCCGCGGCTCGTTCCATTTGCCGAACACCACCTTCTGCTGGTTGCCGCCGGACAGGTTCTTCACCAGGGTCGACGCGCCTGGCGCCTTGACGGAAAGCCGGCGCATCGCCGCATCGGCGTGTTCGCTCGCCGGACGGCGCTGCAGCCAGCCAAGGCGCGAGAAATACGGCAGGCGCGGCAGGGTCAGATTGCGCTCGATCGAATGTTCGAGAACCAGGCCTTGGACGTGCCGGTCCTCCGGCACCAGCGCGATGCCCAGTTGTATCGCCGCCGCCGGATCTGTGCCCTTCAGCGACACACCGTCCAGCCTGGCCTCACCCGACTGGACGGGTCGCAGGCCGAAGATGGTCTGCAGGATTTCGGTGCGGCCGCTGCCGATCAGACCGGCAAGGCCATGGATCTCGCCGGCGCGCAATTCGAGACTGGCCCCATCGAGCCGGTCATTGCTGACGCCTTTCAATTCGAGCACGGGCCTTTCGGATGACCCGACGGATGACAGCACGCTTTGCCGTGATGCCGTGCTGCCCGTCTTCAGCACAGCATGATCCGGCCCGACGATCGCGCCGACCAATTGCCGCATATTGGTTTGCGCCGTGACGAAGGTGCCGGCGTTCTGCCCGTCGCGGAACACGGTGACCCGGTTCGAGATGCGGAAGACCTCATTGAGGCGGTGGGTGACATAGATCACCCCGACGCCGCGCGCCGCGACCGCCCGGATGGCCTCGAACAGGATTTTTTCCTCATCGTCGGTCAGCGCCGAGGTCGGCTCGTCCAGGATGAGCAGGCGCACATCGCCCATCAGCGCCTTGGCGATCTCGGTCATCTGGCGATAGGCGAAGGGCAGCGAGCCGACCATGGCGCGGGCATCGAGCGGGATGTTCTGCGATTTGAGGAAGGCTTCGGCCTGCGCCACCAGTTGGCGTTTCTTCAAGAAGCCAAGCGGCGTCTTCGGCTCTCGTCCCAAAAGGAGATTGTCGGCGACCGAGAGCGACTCGACCAGGCTCAGATCCTGATAGACCACCGCCACGCCGGCGTCGCGCGACTGGGCGGGCGAGGAAAACGAGACAGGCTTGCCGTCGATTTCGATCGAGCCGCCATCATGCACATGCACGCCGCTCAGGATCTTAATCAGCGTCGATTTGCCCGCGCCGTTTTCACCAAGGAGCGCGTGCACTTCACCGGACAGGATTTCGAGACTGACACCGCGCAGCGCATTGACGCCGCCGAACCGCTTCCTGACGCCCTCGACACGCAGCAAGGGGGCCTCGGAAATCAGCGCAATCGAACCCTGTTCGATCATGACGCCCGCACTTCCTCCCTTTGACGCGTCCCCTACCCAGACTGTCCGGAGCCTCTTTTGAGACTTCTCTTACTTTTTTTGTGACTTTTCCATCACCTTGGGGAAATGTCAAACGGAGTCAGGCTGGCGGCCGGAATGAATCCGGCCCGACCTCGCCATGTTCGGTAATGATGGCGTCGAAGCCGTCCATGGCTGAGAAAAAGGCGCGCTTGAGCTTGCCGATCTTGCTGGAGTCGATGACCAGATAATTTTCGCGCGCCAGGCTCATCACCTTCTGTTTCACCACCGCCTCGTGGAAATGCTCGCAGGTGGCGCCGCGCTTGGCATCGACGCCGGCGGCGGACAGGAAGGCGGCGTTGATGCCGACGCTGTTCAAAATGTCGAAATCATGCGTGCCCGAAAAAGACGCCGACGCCGGATGATAGACGCCACCCAGCATGATGATCGTGACGTTAGGCTTACGGCTCAGGCGCTCCGCGACGTTCATGGCATAACATATTGCCGTTATTTGATAATTGTCGGGAACGAGATCGATCAGATGGATCAGCGTCGTGCCGCAGTCGATGAAGATCGTCTCGTCGGGCCGTATCTTGCGCACCGCATGCGCGCAGGCTTCGCGCTTCGCCGCCGCATGGCTGTCGGCCGCGGTCGCCAGTTCGTAGGGAACATCGGCCTCGATCTCGGCCGCCGCCAATATGTGCCCGCCGAGATAGGCTATCTGCCCCTGGTTGGTGGCGATGTCGCGCCGCACCGTCATCTCCGAGACGCCAAGCAGCGCCGCCGCTTCGCTGAGATGGATAACCCGTCGCTGCGACAGCAGATCGATCAGCCGGGCCGTCCGTTGCGCTTTGCGAGCAGTCATGCGTTGGGCCTGTGCATCCCCTGAAATGTGAGGATTTTAACAACCGCTTTCATTCAGATGCAAGCGCGACGTGCGGGGTTCGCCTTGCCATGGCTAACGGACGCGCCTGTTTACGGGGTTTTGCTTGGCTGGGACTGGTCGCGGAAACCGTCAGGCCTTGGCTGCCGCGCCAAACCGCAGCCCGTCCATCAACAGCTTGACCAAGCGCCGCGAGCGGTCGCGCCACTCCGGCGTGTCGGGCGCCGAATAGATGCCCGAGAGAGCGTGCAGCACGTCCGAGGCGTCGACATCGCCGCGGATGGTGCCGTCAGCCACCGCCGCCTCGACCAGTTGCCGCAGGGCCTGCGAGACGCGGCCCGACGTGTCGGAAAACAGCGTCGAATTGGTGGTGAGCAGGATGCGCAGGCTGGTCGCCAGGCCGCGCTTGGTGGCGATGTAATCGACGAAGCGCCGCATCCATTCTTCCAGCGCGATGTCGGAAGGATGTTTCGCCGCGAGCTCGCCGGCAGCAGCACACAGCGCCTCCACCTCGCGGCGGTAGACCACCTCGACCAGATGCTCGCGCGTCGGGAAATGCCGGTAGAGCGTGCCGATGCCGACGCCGGCGCGGCGCGCGATCTCCTCCAGCGAGGCATCGATGCCGCGCTCGGCAAAGACCGACGCCGCCACCTCGACCAGCCGGTCGCGGTTGCGCTGAGCGTCGGCGCGCAGCGGTTTTTCCACTGCGGCCTTCTCTGCGGCGATGTCGGCGTCTGCCAATTTTTTCTCCACGGACCAAATATGGGGGCTTGAACCCGGCCGGGCCAGCTCCCACCTAACAAACGGAGGCGCCTCCGCTTTAGTGGAGTGCCTTTATCATATAAGAAGGGGAAGCGGTATGTCACGTCTTTCGAACCTGCAAGCCGACATCTCCCCTGCCCGCCTGTTTCCCGGGACATCCGCTGTCATCTCCACCTCCGCCCACACCTGACCTTAAGGTTACCTTGCCCTTCTCCGGCAAGGCACCAGTTCACTTCCCATCCGCGTCAAGCAAACTGGAGCCAGACGCCCATGACCAGCCTTCCCATCACCCTCACCATCAACGGACACCGACACGCGCTGGAGGTCGACCCGCGCGTAACCCTGCTCGACCTCTTGCGTGAGCGGCTTGACCTCACCGGCACCAAGAAAGGCTGCGACCGCGGCCAGTGCGGCGCCTGCACGGTGCTGGTCGACGGCAAGCGCATCAACTCCTGCCTGGCGCTGGCGGTCAGCCATGACGGCGCCGATGTCTTGACCATCGAAGGCGTGGCCCATGGTGAAGAGCTGCATCCGGTGCAGGCCGCCTTCATCGCCCATGACGGCTTCCAGTGCGGCTTCTGCACGCCCGGCCAGATCATGAGCACGCTCGGCCTGATCGCCGAGGGACAGGCCGGCGACGATCCCGAACGCATCCGCGAGGGGCTGAGCGGCAACATATGCCGCTGCGCGGCCTATGGCGGCATCGTCGAGGCCGTCCTGGAAGCCCAGGAAAAACTTGCCACAGCCGACCGGAGGGCCGCGGCATGAGAGACTTCGACTATATCAGACCCGCCACCATTCCCGACGCCATCGCGGCGGCGGCCGAGCCGGGTTCGGCCTACCTGGCCGGCGGCACCAATCTGCTCGACCTGATGAAGGGCGGCATCACCAGCCCCGAGCGCGTCGTCGACATCTCGCGGCTGCCGGAACTCAACCGCATCGAGCGGCTGGACGATGGCGGCCTGCGCATCGGTGCGCTGGTCCGCAATGCCGATCTCGCCCACGACGCGGCGTTCGCAAAAGCCTATCCGGCGGTGGCCGAAGCGTTGCTGTCGGGAGCCTCGGCGCAGCTTCGCAACGCCGCCACGGTCGGCGGCAATCTCCTGCAGCGCACGCGCTGCAGCTATTTCTACGACACCGCCAGCGCCTGCAACAAGCGTGTATCCGGCGCCGGCTGCGATGCACTGGGCGGCGAGAACCGCCTGCATGCGGTGCTCGGCTGGAGCGATGCCTGCATCGCCACCCATCCGTCGGACTTCTGCGTGCCGCTGGTGGCACTCGACGCCGTCGTCGAGATCGAGGGCAAGAAGGGCCGGCGCCACGTCACGCTGGCTGAATTCCACCGGCTTCCCGGCGAAACGCCGCAGCGGGAGAATGCGCTGGAGCCGGGCGACCTGATCGTGGCGGTGCGCCTGCCGGCCGAGGCCGCCTCCTTCGCGGCCAATGCCCGTTACCTGAAAGTCCGCGAGCGCACCTCCTATGCTTTCGCCGTCGTTTCGGCCGCCGCGGCCCTTGTCGTCGATGGCGGCAAGATCCGCGCCGCGAGGCTGGCGCTCGGCGGCGTCGCGGCCAAGCCGTGGCGGGCGCGCTCGGCGGAAGCCGTCCTGCTTGGCGCCGATGCCAACGCGGCGACCTTCGCCAGTGCGGCGGACGCCGCCTTGGCCGATGCCAGCCCCTCCGGCGACAATGCGTTCAAGATCGAGCTTGCCCGCCGCATCGTGGTGAGAGCGCTGAAATCTGCCTTGGCGGGAACGCCCGAGCGGCTGCCGGCCCTTCCTGCCTCCCCGTTCTCAAACAGTCCCGGAGCGCACCATGACGCTTGAACTCAGCCTCAACCAGCAACCCGCCCATATCAGGCAGGGCTCCAGCATCGGCCAGCCACTGACCCGCCGCGACGGCTTCCTGAAAGTCACCGGAGCCGCGCGCTACGCGGCCGACAACCATCCGCCCGGCATGCTCTACGCCGTGCTCGCTGTCTCCAGCATCGCGCGCGGCCGCGTTGCCTCGCTGGATGTCGAGGCAGCCAAGGCGCACAAGGGCGTGGTCGAGGTGATGACGCCCAAGAACCGGCCCGCGCTCGCCGCCGACCCGGATGCCAAGGACCATCCCTTCATGTTCCGGCTCGACCTGCTGCAGAACGACCAGGTCCGCTACCCCAACCAGAGCATCGCCGTGGTGATCGCCGAAACGCTGGAGGCGGCGACCGAGGGGGCGGCGCTGCTCTCGCCGCGCTATGAAGCGCTGCCGGCGCGCGTCGGTCTAGACGGTGGCGAAAGCTTCGTGCCGCGTGGGGTCGGCGTCGGCAATCCGGCCGTCCAGCACAAGGGCGATGTCGAGGCCGGCCTCAAATCGGCGAAGACGCGGATCGAGGCCACCTACGAGACGCCGGCCCAGTACCACAACGCCATGGAGCCGCACGCGATCGTCGCCTCCTGGGATGGCGACCGGCTGTCGATCGACACGCCGAGCCAGGGCCTGGCCCTGGCGCAGGGCCGCATCGCCGGCCTGTTTGGCATCGCGCCGCAAAACATCCACATCCGCAGCCCCTTCCTCGGCGGCGGCTTCGGTTCGAAAGGCATGATTTCCGGGCCGCAGGTGCTGGGCATCCTGGCGGCGCGTCTCGTTGGCCGTCCCGTTAAGCTGGTGCTGCGGCGCGAGCAGATGTACGGGCCGGTCGGCCACCGCGCGCCGACGCTCCAGACCCTGCGCATGGGCATGGATGGCGAGGGGCGGCTGACGGCCATCGACCATCACGCCAAGACCACGTCGAGCACCTTCGACGATTTCTTCGAACCGGCGGCGGACGCCTCGCACACGCTCTATGCCAGCCCTGCCATCACCACCTCGCACGAGGCGGTGCGGCTCGACACCGGGACGCCGCTGTTCATGCGCGCGCCCGGCGAAGCCACCGGCTCGATCGCGCTCGAAAGCGCCATCGATGAGGCGGCGCACGCCTGCGGCATGGACCCGCTGGAATTCCGGCTGCGGAACTATGCCGAGGTCGAGCCGATGACCGGCAAGCCGTTTTCCTCCAAGGCACTGCGCGAATGCTACAGACAGGCGGCCGAGACGTTCGGCTGGGCGAGCCGCCCGATGCAGCCGCGACTGATGCGCGACGCCGACGGTTTCCTCACCGGCTGGGGCATGGGCACCGCGACCTTCCCGGCCCTGATGTTCCAGGCCGAAGCGCGTGCGGTGCTGAAGGCCGATGGCAGCGGCCTGATGGAGACCGGCGCGCAGGATATGGGGCAAGGCGCCTGGACCGCCTTCGCCCAGATCGCCGCCGACGGGCTGGGGCTCGACATCGACCAGGTCGATTTCAGGGCCGGCAGCTCCGACCTGCCCAATGCGGGCATTGCCGGCGGCTCCGGCCATACGGCGACGGCCGGCATGGCGATCCACAATGCGGGTGCCGCCGTCATCGCCAGGCTCGCCGATCTCGCCACCGGCAACGAGGCCTCGCCGCTGTTCGGCGCCGGTAATGAGGGCGTTGTGGCGCGCGGCGGCCGGCTGTATCGCCGCGACAACGAAAATCGCAGCGAAAGCTACGCCGAGATCCTCACACGCGCCGGCCTGACGGAGATCGAAGGCCACGGCAAGGGCGCTCCAGACCCGGCGTCCCAGGAGACCTATGCCAAGCACGCGCATGGTGCCGTCTTCGCCGAGGTCAAGGTCGATCCCGATTTCGGCCAGATCCGCGTCACAAGGCTGGTCGGCGCCTTCGCCGCAGGGCGGGTCATCAATCCCAGGCTTGTGCGCAGCCAGTATTATGGCGGCATGATCTGGGGCGTCTCCTTCGCGCTGCACGAGGAAGCCGTCACCGACCGGCGCTCGGGCCGGATCCAGAATGCCAACCTCGCCGAATACCATGTCCCGGTGAATGCCGACGTGCCGTCGGTCGAGGCGATCTTGGTCCATGAGGACGACCCTTACGTCAATGCGCTCGGCATCAAGGGCGTCGGCGAAATCGGCGTCACCGGTACGGCTGGCGCGGTTGCCAACGCGGTCTGGCATGCAACCGGCGTGCGGCCCCGCCGCTTTCCGATTCGCATCGAGGATCTGCTGGCCTGAAAAGGGGCGAACGCCCGGAGCGAAAGCGCCGGACGGACAGGTGGGCCTCCACCTGTCCAACATGAAATAATCCCACCAGCGTCAAGCAACTGGAGCCCGACGCCCCATGACGAAAATCCCCGTACATCTCGACATTAACGGCACACATCATCACCTGGAACTCGAACCTCGTGTCACGCTGCTCGACGCCTTGCGCGAGCGGCTCGGCCTGACCGGCACCAAGAAGGGCTGCGACCACGGCCAGTGCGGTGCCTGCACCGTCCATATCGACGGCGAGCGCGTGCTGGCTTGCCTGACGCTGGCGGCGCAAGCCGAGGGCCGCGCCATCACCACCATTGAGGGGCTTGCACGGGAGGGCGAACTGCATCCCGTGCAGGCTGCCTTCCTCGAGCAGGACGCCTTCCAGTGCGGTTATTGCACCCCGGGCCAGATCATGTCGGCGGTGGCCTGCATCCGCGAGGGCCATGCCGGCTCCGACGAGGAAATCCGCGAATACATGGCCGGCAATCTCTGCCGCTGCGGCGCCTATCCGCACATCGTCGCTGCTGTGCGCCAGGCAGCCCTGGAGGTCGCATCATGAGGGATTTTTCCTATCTTCGCGCCACGTCGGCTGAGACCGCACGCCAGGCGGCGGCCCTGCCCGGCGCCATGCTGATTGCCGGCGGCACCACGCTGATCGACCTCGCCAAGTGCGGCGTCGCCGAACCCGACACGCTGGTCGACATCACCCATCTCAAAGGCCTCGACCGGATCGAGGTGAACGAGCGCGGCGCCACCATCGGCGCGCTCGCCAAAATGGGCCATGTCGCCGACCACGCCGACATCAAAAGCCACTTCCCCGCCATCTCCGAAGCGCTGTGGCAGGCCGCCTCGGCGCAGATCCGCAACATGGCGACCATCGGCGGCAATCTGATGCAGCGCACGCGCTGCCCCTATTTCCGCGATCCCGCGAATTTTTCCGCCTGCAACAAGCGCACGCCAGGCAGCGGCTGTTCGGCGATCGGCGGCGTCACCAGGGGACATGCGGTGCTTGGCACCAGCGAGGCCTGCATCGCCATGTATCCCGGCGACCTCGCCACTGCGCTGGTCGCCTTCGACGCAACAGTCCATCTCGGTGAGCGTAGGCTTCTGGTGGACGACTTCTTCCTGCTGCCCGGCACCACGCCGGACAGGGAGCATGCGATCGAGCCGGGCGAGATGATCACCGCCATCGAAATCCCCTCATCCGCCGCCGCCCGCCGCTCGACCTATCTGAAGATCCGCGACCGGCAATCCTATGAATTCGCCGCCGCGAGTGCCGCGGTCGGCATCGAATTCGAGGCCGATGGGCGCACCATCCGCGACCTGCGCGTGGCGCTTGGCGGCGTTGCCGCGAAACCATGGCGGGCGCGGGCCGTCGAAGCCGCTTTGAAAGGCAAGGTGCTGGAGCCGGAAGCCGTCCGTGCCGCCAGCCTGCTCGCCGTCGAAGGCGCCGTCGACCATGGCGCCAACCACTACAAGATCGAGCTCGCGCCGCGCGTCGTCGCCAGGGCCATCCTCAAATTGGGAGAGACGGCATGACCGTTCACAACATCAGACATGGCGATGCTTCGGATGGCGTACTGGCGGAAGCCGTCGGCGGCCGGCTGTCGCGCGTCGACGGCCCGGCCAAGATCACCGGTGCCGCCAAATACGCCGTCGAGCAGCAGCTCGAAGGCCTCGCCTACGCCGTGCTGGTCGAAAGCACGATTGCCTCAGGTAAGGTGCGCGCGATCGACATCGCACAGGCAGAGGCAGCGCCGGGCGTGCTGCAAGTGCTGACACCGGACACCATCATCAGCCTCAGGACCGCATCCGACTGGTTCGGCACGCCGCCGCCCGACAAGCCTTATTGCCCACTGGCGCGCGACATCACCTTCTCCGGCCAACACGTCGCGGCAGTTGTCGCCGAAACCTTCGAGCAGGCGGTCGCCGCGGCGGCCCTGGTCGAGATCAGCTATGACGAGACGCCGGCGATCGTCGACCTCAGCGACGGCAAGGCCGGCGACGGCATTCCGATCGACGCCATGACCAAGGAATGGGGCAATGCGCCCGCCGCTTTCGCCGCCGCGCCGGTGCGGATATGCGCCGCCTACAACACGCCGCGCGAATACCAGGCGCCTATGGAGCCGCACGGCCTGATCGCCCGCTGGGAAGGCGATCATCTCACCGTGTGGGAGCCGAGCCAGTGGCTCGACGGCATGGCCCGCACCTATGCCGAATGGTTCGAAGTGCCGTTCGAGAATGTGCGGCTGGTCTCGCCCTACATTGGCGGCGGCTTCGGCTCCAAGGCGCTGGCGCTCAGCCATGGCGCGGTGGCCGCAAGTGCCGCCAAAATGCTGGGCCGGCCGGTGAAGCTGGTAATGACGCGGCCGCAGACCTTTACCGGCTATGGCGGCCGCGCGGCGACCCGGCAGACGGTGACGATCGGCGCCGACCATGACGGCGTGATCCAGTCGATCGTGCATCGCGGCGTCAATGAAACCTCCATCGACGGCATGTGGGTCGAGCCGCTGGGCTCGGTCACCTCGATCATGTACGCAACGCCGAATTTCTCCTCCAAGCAGAATGTCGTGCGGGTGAATTCGGTGGTGCCGGGCGCCATGCGCGCGCCGGGCGAAAACCCCTCGGCCTTCGGCATCGAAAGCGCCATCGACGAGCTTGCCTATGAGGTCGGCATCGATCCGCTGGAGATCCGGCTGCGGAACTATGCCGAGCAGGACCCGCACGCCAAAAAAGCCTGGTCGACCAGGCAGTTGCGCGAGGCTTTTGCCGCAGGCGCCGAGCGCTTCGGCTGGGCCAGGCGCTCGCCAAAGCCGCGCTCGATGCGCGACGGCAATCAGCTGATCGGCTGGGGCGTTGCCGCCGGCACCTATCCGGTGCGGCGCGCCTATGGCGAGGCTGTCGTGCGCATCCTGGCAAACGGTTCGGTCGAGGTCGAAAGCTCCTCAATCGACATGGGCCAGGGCACCTACACCATCCTGGCGCAGACCGCCGCCGAGACGGTCGGCGTGCCGGCCGACGACGTGGTGGTGAAGCTCGGCGACTCCCGCTTCCCCCGCGCCGGCGTCACCGGCGGCTCGCGTCTGGCGGGCGTGATGACCGGTGCCGTCTACAAGGCCGCGACCTCGGCGCTCGACCAGCTGGTGGGGCTAGCGATCAGCGATCCGCGCTCGCCATTCCATGCGCTGCAGGCCAACACGCTGGTCGTCGCCAATGGCCGCATCGGCTCACCGCGCGGCGACGGCCCCGATATCTCGATCGCCGAACTGCTCAAGAGCGTCGGCCGCGACCATATCGAGGCGACCGGCGACACCATGCCGGCCAATTCGACGGCCGACGACCGCTACAAGAACTACACCACCATCGCCATGGCGTTGCCGCACACCGAGGGCGACTATTCCCGCCACTCCTGGTGCGCGCATTTCATCGAGGTGCGCGTCGACGAGGATTTCGGCACGGTGCGCGTGTCGCGCGTGGTGTCGGCGCTGGATTCGGGCCGGCTCTACAACCCGAAGCTCGCCGAAAGCCAGTGGAAGGGCGGCATCATCATGGGCATCGGCCAGGCACTGCTGGAGGAAGGCATCATGGACCGCCGCCACGGCCGCATCGTCAACAACAACCTTGCCGACTACCTCGTGCCGACCAATGCCGACATCCCCGACATCGAGGTAATCTCCGTCGGTATCCCCGACCTGCACTCCTCGGTGCTCGGCGGCAAGGGCGTCGGGGAGCTCGCCATCGTCGGCGTCGCGCCGGCGATCGCCAACGCGGTATTCCATGCGACGGGAAAGAGGATCAGGGACCTGCCGATTACCTTGGAGAAGTTGATTTAGACAGAGGCGTGGTGCGAGGCGCACCCCTCTGCCCTGCCGGGCATCTCCCCCTCAAGGGGGGAGATTGGCAGCTTTGGCGCTCCGCCAGCTCTACAGCCTTGATCATTGGCGAAGACGATGAAGCGAATGATCTCCCCCCTTGAGGGGGAGATGGCCGGCAGGGCAGAGGGGGCGGCCAGGCGCAAACCTCACCACTCCAACCCGAACACCAGCTTGCCGAAATGCAGGCCGCCCGCGGCCATGTGGGCGTAGGCTTCGGCCGCATCATCGGGTGAAAACACCTTGTCGACGACCGGCGCGATCCCGGCAGCGCCGATGGCGCGGGCGGCGTCGCGAAGGTCGGACACCGACCCGGTGTTGTTGCCGATCACCTTCAGTGCCTTGATGATGATCGGCAGCAGGTTGATCGTGGCCTCGGCTCCGGTGACGAAGCCGATGGTGAACAGCGTGCCGCCGGGTGCGGTGGCGTTGATGGCGCGGGCGAAGGTGGCGGTGCCGCCGGTTTCGACGACGAGGTCGGCGCCGAGGCCATCGGTCAGCTCCAGCACCTTGCCGTCCCAATCTGATGTCGCGCGGTAGTTGATGAGATGATCGGCGCCGAGCGCCTTCGCCCGCTCCAGCTTCTCGTCCGACGACGAGGTGATGATGACGGTGGCGCCGGCGGCCTTCGCCAGTTGCAGGGTGAAGATCGAGACGCCGCCGGTGCCGAGCAATACGACGACCGAGCCCGGCCCGACATTGGCGGCGCGGATGGCGTTCCAGGCGGTGGTGCCGGCGATCGGCAGCGTCGACGCCGCCTCGAAGGAGAGATGCGCCGGCACCGGCACGATCGAATTGGCCGGCAACGCGACATATTCGGCCAGCGACCCAGGCAGCGAGATGCCGCGCATCTGCGTCATCTCGTAGGGCCGCGGCCGGCCACCGATCCAGCGCGGCTTGGCATGGGCGACGACACGATCGCCAGCGCTGAAACCCGTAACGCCCTCGCCCAGCGCGACGATCTCGCCGGCGCCGTCGGCGACAGGGATCAGCGGAAAGCTCGGTCCGGGATAATTGCCGCTCGCCACCGCGACATCGACAAAATTGAGGCTTGCCGCACGCTGGCGGATCAGCACCTCGCCGCGCTGCGGTTCGGGTGTGGCGACAGTGGCGGCGCGGAAGGCGTCGAGCCTGGCTTGGCTCAGTTCGATGGCTTTCATGGTTTCACTCCGGTGGGACGATTGATGGTTGAGTGAACCTATCTGCTGCGCTATTTCTGGATAATCATTCCATTTTGCATTTGAGTACTGCGAAACATGCAGCAATCTTACGAGCCTGCGGCCCTTGCCGAAATGGCGGCCTTCGCGGCCATCGCCGAGGCGCGCTCCTTCACCAGGGCGGCGGCGCGTGTCGGGCGTGACGCGACCATCCTGTCGCGGCGCCTGCAATCGCTGGAGGAACGGCTGGGGGTCAGGCTGCTCCATCGCACGACGCGCAGCGTGTCGCTGACCGAGGCGGGCGCCGAATTCCTGGTGCGCGTGCGCGCCATCCTCGCCTCCGTCGACGAGGCCGAGGCCGCCGCGTCGGCGCATGCCGGCGGCGGCCCGCGCGGCCTGCTCAGGCTGGCGCTGCCTGGCACGTTCGGGCGCATGTGGATCGGACCGCTGCTGCCGCAATTCCTTGCCGAATTTCCCGATATCCGCATCGAGGCAGAATTCTCCAACCGTTTCGCCGATCTGGTCGCCGAGAATTTCGACGTCGCCGTGCGGCTCGGCGCGCTGGAGGATTCGCGCCTGGTGGCGCGCAAGGTGGCGACACGGCACCGGCTGCTTTGCGCCGCGCCCGCCTATCTTGCCCGAAGAGGCAGGCCGCGGACACCGCAGGCGCTGCTCGAACATTCCTGCCTGGGCTTCAGCGGCTTCCAGACCTTTCCAGTCTGGGAGATGACCGACCGCGAGGGCCGGCGCGCGCGCGTCGAGGTTTCCGGGCCGTTGGTCAGCGACGACGCCGAGGTGTTGGTTCAGGCCGCCGTGCAAGGCGTCGGCCTGATGATGAGCACCGACTGGCTGATCGGCCGCGAGCTCGCCGACGGACGGCTGGTGCCTGTGCTGGAGGAGTGGACCCTGGCCGACGAAGGCGCGGTCTATGTCGTCGTGCCCTCGGCCAAGGGACAAGCCGCCAAGACCCGCGCCTTCGCCGACTGGATCACCAAGCGATTTTCGCCGGAGCCGCCGTGGCGAGGGTGAGGTGCCGCCATTCGGTTTTCGCCAATCTCCCCACCTATCCTGGAAAATCCCAGTTCGACCGGTTCAGGACAGCGCTGGGTGGAAGAATCTCTTCGGGCTTGAGCTCTCGGCGCTGAACCTCATCGGCGACAAATTCCTCACGTGGCCCCCACGCTCCACCACTGCCGATTTTTAGCGGGATTTTGTCCTGCGTCAGACATTGCGAAAGGTTTATGTCAAACGTACCCGGAGCCATGTCGAACCAGTCGCACGCCTCGCCGAGAACACTGTCCGTGCGCCCCATGCTCTCCGGGATGACATTGCGGCCGAGGTGAATAGCCAGCGAATCTCCGGGCCGGCATTCCGCGCATATGGAGAGCCGCTCAAACGCGCCGCCCTTGGCGGCCCTGAAGGATAGTGCCTGCCCCGTTTGGTCATTGCGGATATTCAGGGTTCGCCGTCCATCGGGATACGATATTTCATCGTAGGTCCACGGATCGTGCCGCCGCAATGCCCTGACCGCACCTTGCCATTGCATGTGCATGGCAAAATCCGGCGGGCGCTTGACTGCGGTTGCTGCTTGGGGTGGCTGATCGAAGTGCAGCCATTGGGCAACGTCCAATAAATTGGCAGGCAGTTCGACCTCCTCGGCGGACACGGGGCGGCGTTCGAGTCTGACAATCGCCGTTGATTGAAACAGCGAGCCGTTCACAGACACCCTGGTGGCAATCTCGATACCATCAGCAGTCAGGCAACTCAGCCATTGCAGTTGAGGGGCCTGCTTGTCTGGATCGCGCCGCACAACTTCCCGCACGTCGCATCGTTCGCCGGCATGCGTCTCGGTCTGGCCGGTTTTGGTTACTGCGCGAATTCGTTCGTAGGATGTCGACGTCTCACGGTTTATCGAAACAGAGGAATAGTTTGAATCCTTGCTGAATGAGACTGTTATTTGCTTTGCCGGATTTGCGTAGATGACAGTCCCCAGTTCGTCCACACGGACCCAGCCGTCATGATGTGTGACGATCCTCGTATGGGATCCGGTCGAATTTCCCGATGGTTGCACCGTCATGGTCGCGACATAGTCGGGGACGTCGGCGGAGGGCGCATAGGGGATGTCGCCTGCCCGCGCCGCGGAACCTGCAAGAACGAGAGCGGCCATGATCGACAATCTCATCATGGGTTCTCCCCCGCTTGCCACGCAGCTGCCAGTCGAACAATTCCCAGCAACAGCGGCTATTTTGCGACTGGTTTCTTACTTTGCCCCACCCTGCCCCTTCATGAACTGGCTGAGCAGATCCACCGGCAGCGGGAACACCACAGTGGACGAGCGCTCGCCGGCGATGTCGTGCAAGGCCTCGAAATAGCGCAGCTGCATGGCCTGCGGTTCGGCTGCCAGCATGCGGCCTGCCTCGACCAGTTTCGCCGCCGCCTGCTGCTCGCCATCGGCATTGATCACCTTGGCGCGCCGCAACCGCTCGGCCTCGGCCTGCTTGGCGATGGCGCGGATCATGCTTTCGTTCAGGTCGACATGCTTGATCTCGACATTGGAAACCTTGATGCCCCAGGCATCGGTGCGTTGGTCGAGAATCTCCTGGATGTCGCTGTTCAGCTTGTCGCGCTCGGCCAGCATCTCGTCGAGTTCGTGCTTGCCGAGCACCGAGCGCAGCGTGGTCTGTGCCAGCTGGTTGGTGGCGGCCATATAGTCCTCGACCTGGATGATCGCACGCTCGGCATCGACGATGCGGAAATAGAGCACCGCGTTGACCTTCACCGAGACGTTGTCGCGCGAAATCACGTCCTGCGGCGGCACATCCTGCACCACCACCCGCAGGTCGACCTTCACCATCTGCTGCACGAAGGGGACGAGGATGATGAGGCCGGGACCCTTGACCCCGGTGAAGCGGCCGAGCGTGAAAACCACCCCGCGCTGATATTCCCTGAGGATACGGACGGCCGCGGACAGGAACACGACCACGACCAGTGCAAGCAGCAGATAGGCGACGTAACCGATGCTCATTGTCTTGCTCCATTCTCTCCCGGATCGCGCCGCCGCACGGTGAGCACGAGGTCGCTGATGTCGGTGACCTCGGCACTGTCGCCGGCGGCGATCGGCCCGTCGGCCTTTGCCCGCCAGCGCTCGCCCAGAGCCAGCACATGGCCCTCGCCGCCCTGCCAGTCGAGGATTTCGACGGGCAGGCCGCGCATCGCCTCGCCGCCGACGCGCGGCGGGTTCTTGCGCGCCGCCCAGACATAGGTGCCGGTCAAGAGCGCCAGCCCAAGCGTCAGCGCGGCGGCGGGACCGATGACGGCCCAGGACATGGCAAAGCCCGGCCCCTCTACCCGCAGCAGCATGGCGGCGCCGAACAGAAAGGCAGCCACGCCGCCGAGCCCAAGCACGACGGTGGGATTGAAGGCCTCGATGACGAGGAAGGCGATGCCGAGCAGCATCAGCGCAAGGCCGGTATAGTTGATCGGCAAGAGGTTGAGCGCATAGAGCCCAAGCACGAGGCAGATCGTGCCGATGACGCCGGGCGCGATCGCGCCGGGACTGGTGAACTCGAAGATGATGGCGTAGACGCCGACCAGCATCAGGATGATGGCGATGTTCGGATCGGTGATGACGGCAAGCAGCCGGATGAACCAGCCGGGCTCCAGCGTCTCGACCGGCAGCCCCTTGGTCGCCAGAACCACTTTTTTGCCGGCAACGTCGACGGTGCGCCCATCGGCCAGTTGCAACAGCTCGGTGGTGTCGTTGGCGACGAAGTCGATGACATGCTCCTGCAGTGCCGCATTGGCCGACAGGCTTGCCGCCTCGCGCACCGCCTTCTCGCCCCAGTCGCCATTGCGCCCGCGCAGTTCGGCGAGCGAGCGGATCAGGGCGACCGCGTCATTGGTCACCTTGGCCATCATCGCGTCGCCTGCCGGTCGACCGTCCTGGCTCTTCTGATCGCCCTGGTCTTTCTGATCGCCCTTATCGCCGCCCGGGAGCGACGGCAGCCCGCCGATCTCGACCGGTGTCGCAGCACCCAGATTGGTGCCGGGCGCCATCGCCGCGACATGGGTGGCGTAGAGGATATAGGTGCCGGCACTCGCCGCATGGCCGCCGGCCGGCGCGACATAGCCGATGACGGGCACCGGCGAGGCCAGGATGTCGGCGATCATCTCGCGCATCGAGGTGACCAGCCCGCCGGGCGTATCGAGTTGCAGGATGAGGACTTCGGCGTTCCGCTTGGCGGCGACATCGAGCGCTTCCTCGAGCTGCCTGGTGCTCGCCGGCCCGATGGCGCCATCGATGGCGACGCTCAGCGCAACCCTCTCGCTCCCAGCCGAGGAGAAGGGAGAAAATGCAGCCACGGCGACAAAGGCCGCGGCAAGAAGGGCCACCCGCGCGAAGGTCACGCTCAAAGCTCCATGGACTCAATATGGGTGGTGCCCCAGCGAAGTCCAATGGGGGCGAAGTCCAATGGGGGAATTGACGTCGGCGATTGCCGGACGTGGCCGAGCACGCAATCGTCCCCCTGAAGGGGGAAATTCGCGGCTTCAGCGGTCAGAATTTATAGGCGATGCCGATGCGGATATCGTGCGTCGTCAGTTCGATGGCATCCGAATTGAAGGGCGCCCCATCGAAAGTCGAGTGGCGCACGGAGGTGTGGCGGCCGAAATCGGCAAACCGGTATTCGCCGCGAACCAGCCAATTGTCGGTGACGGCATATTCCGCACCGGCGCCCAGCGTATAGCCCGCTATCGTACCCCTGGCGTCGGCATAGGCAACACCGCTGGGAAGATCCACTGTGGCGTGCTTGTAGGATCCCACCGCAAGGCCTGTGGTAACAAAAGGCAGCCACCGATCCATCGCGTAGCCGGCCCGCAGGCGAACGGATCCGACTGAATCCAGCTTGAGCTCGCCGCCAAAGGCAGGGTCGTCAACGCCGAGCGCGCGATAGAGCGTGGTGTCTTTCACGCCGGCGAAGCTGTAATCACCCTCGACGCCAAGAACCAGCCCGCTCTCGAACTGATGGTTGAAGCCGGCATACAGGCCGCCGAGACCACCCGACGGACTGTAAGCCCAGCCGTAGTCGTCGAAGCTGCCCGGCGCGAAGGTTTGCCCGACCCTTGCGTTTCCCCAGGCATATCCGGCTTGCGCGCCGATATAGGCGCCGGACCAGTTATAGGTGGCGGCAACCAGCAGAACTTCATTGGTATCCGCCGCGCAAGCCATGCCGATCGGTGCAAGGATTAGGGCCGTCGCGAGAAGAATGGTTTTCATCGTTTGTCTGCTGTTCCGAAATATTGCGTTTCCCCGCGCGGCAAAGGCGCGCGGGGGCGTTCAGCCTGGCGGCTCAGAACTTGTAGCTGAGGCCGACCCGGACATCGTGCGTCTGCAGATCGACATGCGTTTCCGTGAGCAGACCGGCTGCTATCGAGAGGTCCTTGCTGCCGAAGTCGGAGTAGCGATATTCGGCCCGCGCGATCCACCGGTCGGTGAAGGCGTGCTCGATGCCGGCGCCAACGGTCCAGCCGACATGGGTCTCATCATGGAATGGTATTTGGATGGCGCCGCTGCTGCCAATCGCAGTCACTTCATACTTTGCCGCGGCCACGCCGGCAGCGATGTAGGGCAAAGTCCGATCGAAAGCGTAGCCCGCTCGCAGCCGCGCCGCGCCCGACCACTTAAGTTCGCTCTTAAGCAATGTGCTGAAACCACCGCCACTAGCATCGAGGGGCGTTATCGCGTCGGCATTGCTGTAGGCAATGTCAGCCTCGGCGCCGATCACGAAACGGTTCTCCATCTGGTAATTGGCGCCGATATGAATGCCGCCAATAAAACCGTCCGGATCGACGGGAAGGTTAAGGTCCGAGGCCCCACCGAAGCCGCCGCCGGCGACGAAGAAATTGGATTTTCCGGCCATGTAACCGATGTCGACGCCGGCATAGAGGCCGGACCAGTCGTAGCCGGAAACGGGCGAAACCTCATTGATATCAGCCGCGCACGCCATGCCGATCGGCGCGAGGATGAAGGCCGTAGCGAGTAGGATCGTTTTCATTGTTTGTCTGCCGCCCCAGGGGTTGTGGTTCCCCGCCACGAAAAATGCTCCGCGGCGATCGAGCACCCGGTGTTGCATTGTCCGCCGGCCGCGTCTTGGGCTGGGCCGCACTGGAATTGTCCTGGACGGCGATACAGCGCTTTCCCGAGCGGTGTGGCCATTCAGCCGCAGTCGATTTGGCGTCCGACAGGACTGGCGGCGGTGAGTCTACCTGGCGCCGCTCGGCGTCGAGCCGAAGCGGCGGCGGAAGCAGCGATTGAAATAGGAGACGTCGGAGAAGCCGCTGAGCAGCGCGATCTCGCTGATGCGCATCTGGACGTTGCGCCTGTCGGAAAGCATCCGGTGCGCTCTCTGCAGGCGCAATTCGAGAATGCGCTCGGCAAAGCTCACTCCAGTTTCCTGCAGGAGATCATGGACGTAGCGCACGGAGAGCCGCAACTGCCAGGCGACGCTTTGGGCCGAAATGGCGGGATCGGCGAAATTGTCCCGCATCTTTTGCAGGATGGCCTGCAGCCTTGCCGCGCGCAGGCCGCGCAGGCCCGCGAGTTCCGCGGCCTCGCCCTTGGCGCCGGTCGCCAGGCCGATCAGGTCGACGACCGTTTCGGTGGCATGGCTGACAAGATCGGGCGAGACCAGAGCCGGCCCCGCTTCCAGGAAGCTGCAATAGCGCTTGAGCATGCCGAGCGCCTCATTGTCGGCGCCGACGGTCAACGCCAACCGGTCCTCGACATGCGTGAAGGCATTCTCCAGCACGGCGCGCGGGAGCACCACATTGGCCCAGACATTGTTGTCGCCGCCCGTCATCTGCAATGCCTCCGAAGCCGAGACCAACGCGGCCTCCCCCTTGCCCACACGATAGTCTCGGCCGATCTGGGTGCCGCTGAGCACCGTATCGCCATTGTTGATCAGCAAGAGATAGCCATCACGGCCGTCAGCGGCGATGTTGCTTGCCTTGCGCCTGGCATGCCGGATCGTCCCGGCCATCTGCCCGAGCACCAGTGGTCCGACGGCCGTGGCTTCGATCGCCGCCTCGAACGACAGCTTCTCGGAAATCGTATATTCGACCGACCATATTTCGGCGACGTGGATGTCCTGCCAGAGCGCGAACCGAGCATGATGGTCCAGATGCGGCGGCAGGTCGACCGATGAGAAGACATTCTTTTGCAAGGAACAACCAGACCTTTTTCACACGCGCATATTCACTTTGTTGTGCACCGTATTGGACCAGATGATGATCTGTCCAGAGCCGGAAATACTTCTGCCATGGCCGACAATTTAAGTGCCGTTTTAGACAAGAATTTTCCTCGACGTCGTCGATCTGGCCTGCATGGAGATTTTCGGAATACACGCACAAGCCAGCAAAACCGGCGACGTCCGGCCTCATGCGGTCTCTACGCAGCACTTACCGCCGAGACGGCGATGGGAAGGCACAGCTCGCCCCTACTCCGGCGACGGCACCGGGGGCTTCGAGGTCAGCGCGGTGCCGGCGGCCGCGACAATGACGGCGGCGATGCCGGCCAGTTGCGGCGGGGTCAGGCTCTCGTGCAGGAACAGGAAACCGGCCAGCGCGCCCAGCCCCGGCTCCAGGCAGGTCAGCGTGCCGTAGATGCGCGCCGGCATACGGGTCAGCGCCACCATCTCCAGGAAGAACGGCAATGCGCTTGAAAACAGGCCGACGAGCAGCGCGCTGACCAGGATCGACGGTGCGAGCAGCCCCGCTCCCGCCTGCGCCACGCCGAAGGGCAGCACCAGCACGGCGGCGATCGCCATGCCATAGGCGGTGGTGCGGGTACCGAGCTCGGCGCCTGCCTTCTGGGCAAGCACGATGTAGAGCGCCCAGAAGCCACCGGCCGCCAGTGCCAGCATCACCCCGGTCGGATCGAGCGGCTGCAGCGAATGGATGAAGGGCGACAACAGGATGATGCCGGCCACCGCAAGCGCGATCCAGGCAAAATCGCTGGCGCGCCGCGAGGTCAGCGTCGCCACCAGCAGCGGCCCGGAAAATTCGAGCGCCACGGCGACACCGAGCGGGATCCGGGCAAGCGCTGCATAGAACAGGAGGTTGAGCGCGCAGAGCGTCACGCCATAGGCGACCAGCCACGGCAAGGTGGCCCGCGTCGGCCGCATCTGCCAGGGCCGCAGCACCGCGATCAGCATCAGTGCGCCGATGACCAGCCGCAGCGTCGTCGTGCCTTGCGCGCCGATCTGCGGGAACAGCGTCTTGGCGAAGGTGGCGCCGATCTGGATCGACACCATGGCCCCCATCAGCGCCGCGACGGGCAAGGGCGCCGCTTCGCGATTGGCAACCGGCATCGATGTCACTTCTGTTCACCCTCCCCTGCCGTGCCGGGCATCCGCGCGACCCGGCAGCATGGCTGGCAGCTATGGCCTGCCCGGGCGGGCCTGTCGTGAGGCACGGGACGACAGTCGGCTGGGGCAAGCGCTGGAATGGGTCCCGCAAGTCGGGGAACACCCTTCCGGCCACTCAAGGCATCCGTTGGGCTGCCTGCCTAAGCAGCGGCGGCGGCAGAGCGCTTAAAGACGATGGTGACCCGCGTGCCCTCGCTGGCGCTCGAATTCACGTCGAATTCCGCCTTGGCGTTCTCGGTCAGCGAACGCGCGATCAGCGCGCCGAGCTTGCCGGGCTTGGGCCAGGTCTCGCCTTCGGGCAGGCCGATGCCGTCGTCGGCGATGACAATACGGCAGCCATCGCCGTTGACGATGCTGTGCAGTGTGATCGTGCCGCCGTCGCGCCCTTTGAAGGCATGCTTGAGCGCATTGGTCAAAAGCTCGTTCACCACCAGCCCGGTTGGCATGGCGACGTTGACCGACACCGGATAGGTATCGACCTTCATGTCGAGGCGAATGCCCTCGACCGCATGCGAGTTCATCACCGCCGACGCGATCTGGCTGAGATAGACGCCGAGATCGACCTCGTCCTTGTGATCGTCGCCCGACAGCGTCTGGTAAAGGATCGCCAGCGCGTCGACGCGGCCGGCCAGCCTCTCGAACCGCTTCTGGTCCGGCTCCATCGCGTTGCGCGTCTCCAGCCGGATCAGCGCGGTGATCATCTGCAAATTGTTTTTCACCCGGTGCTGCAATTCGCGCAGCAGCGTGTCCTTCTCGCGCACGCGTTCCTCGACCGTAGCTGCATCTTCGGTCTCGCCATGGGCCGAGACGTCGACCAGCGCCACCAGCCGGAAGCAGACCTTGCCATTGTCGTCCTCGATGACATTGGAGTAGGCGTCAACGATCGCCGGCGTATGCTCGGCCCGCTCCAGCCGGAACGTACCGACAAAATCGGTCTCCTCGACCAACGCTTCGAACAGCGCGCGGTCCTTCTGCTGATGCAGGCCGGTGCCGGAAAGTGCCGCCCAGTGCTTCTGGGCGAGCCTGGCCGCCTTCAGCCCTGACAGCTTCTCGAATTCCGGGTTGGCATAGACGACGCGCTCCTTCGCGCCGAGGTCCGAGACGGCAATGGCGATCGGCACCTGGTCGAGGAATTTCTTGAACTGTTCGCTTTCCAACGCGCTGGCAAGGTCCGGCGTATCGAGCAACTGCTCGACCGCTTCGGCCTTCTGTGTGTCGGATGTCATCTGCGGCGCCTGTGCTGTGCGTGAGCGCCATCAGTATCAGCGATAGGGCGCGCCCGCCATCACAATGCAGGAGGATGCTGGCACCTGCCTCCGCGTCAGGGCGCCAAAATCGGTTTCGCTCGCCCCAGGCCGCCAAGACGCCCGCCATCGGTTCAGCCGCTGAACGACACGCCCCTGCGACGCATCCCCGCCTGCACGCCGCGTACGATCAGCCGGGACAGCATCTCCATGTCCCAGGGCATTCCCGGCCGCCAGACATCCAGTAGCAAGGCGATCCGGGCTTCATCGGCATTGTTCATCACCTCGTGCGGGTAGGTGTCGTCCCACAGCATGCCTTCGCCGTCAGTGATGCGTTTCTCCTGATGGTCGATCATCATGATGGTTGCCGGGCGGCCATCGGCCTGTCGCGGAATGACCAGACCAAGGTGGAACCGCATGATGCCGCGGAAAGGCCCGCGGTGGGCGGGGATGTGCTTGCGCGGCGCGAGGAACGAGATAGCCGCCGATTTGACTTCCGGGCATTCGGCAAGCAAGCGGCTGAGAACCGGCATGCGCGCAAGGTTCTCCGGCACCGCCATATCATAGGCCTTGAGCACGAACATGCGCCAGTCCAGCCCGTCATTGGCTGAGATATCGGCCTGCTCCGGCATGATGTCATGGAAGCGCGGGACCTTGCCCAGATGCACGCCAAGCGCTTCGTCACGGATGTCGCGCCAGGCATTGGTGAATTTCGCCGCGTTCGGAAATTCGGTGGCGGCATCGAGGATCGCCGGTGCGTCTATTCGCTTTTCATAGACACGCCGGATCACATCGGATGCAAGATCGTAGGTATGGGACATCGCATTGCCTCCACCACATTATAAACGGACGGCTACGGGTTGTGCTTACACATTTTGTTCACTGTGGCGTCATCGTCGCCGCCAGCCGTGGCCCGGTCTTGACGTCGACGACCTCGGGCCTGCTGCTGTCGACCGTGCCGTCCCAGCCGCCGCCAAGCGCCTTGTTGAGGGCGATGTAGTTGGTCGCCAGAAGCACGCGGCTTTGCAGCAGTGAATCCTCGGCCGAATAGAGCGAGCGCTGCGCGTCGAGCACGTCGAGCAGGCTGGTCTCGCCAGCCTTGTAGAGCGTGCCTTCGAGGCTCGCCGCCTGGCCATAGGATTTCGCCGACGCGGCAAGCTTGCCGATCCGGATGCGCTCCTGCGCCATCAGCACCAGCGCATTCTCGACATCCTCGAGCGCGGCCAGCACCGACGCGCGGTAGGCGATGAAATACTGGTCGCGCTGCGCGCGGGCGACGTCGGCGGCCGCCTGCAGCTGGCCGGCATTGAACAGCGGCACGCTGAGCGACGGCCCGAACGACCAGCCGATCGACGAATTCTTGCCAAGATCGCCGAGATTGAGCGCCGCCGTGCTGATGTTTCCCGTCAGGCTAACCGAGGGATAGCGCGCCGCCTCGGCCTGGCCGACCTTCGCGGTGTACTGCGCATATTGCCGCTCGGCCATGCGCACATCCGGGCGCGACAAAAGGATGTCGGCGGGAATCCCGGTCGGCATCGGCAGGCGCGGCGACGGGATCGGCTTGCTGCGCTTCAGCCGCTCGCTAAGCGCTGCCGGCGGCCGGCCGGTGAGCACCGCCAGACGATGCACCGCCTCGGCATAGCTTGCCTCCAGCGTCGGCACCGCCGCCTCGGTGCTGGCCGCCTGCCCCATCACCTTGGCGACATCGGCGGCCGTCGCCGACCCGGCCAGCGCCATGGTGCGGGTGAGTTCGGCGGTCTGCCGCTGCGACACGGCCGAACGCCGGGCGAGCGCGATGCGGGCCTGGTAGCCGCGCGCCTGGGTGTAATAGGACGCGACATCGCCGACCAGGGTGAGAAGCGTCGAACGCAACTCCTCTTCCGACGCATCGACGCCGTAGCGCGCCGCCTCGACGCCCCTGCGGTTGGCGCCGAACAGGTCGAGCTCCCAGCTGGCGTCGAAGCCGGCCTGGTATTCTGAGTAGATGGAATTGGTCCCCGAAGTGGTCTCGGCCGACTTGTTGCGCGTCACCGAGCCGGAGCCGTCCACGGACGGCAGCAATGTGCCGGCGCTCTGGCGGTAGCTGGCGCGCGCCTCGCGGATCTTGGCCTTGGCGGTGGCGACGTCGAGATTGCCGGCGACGGCTTCCTCGATCAGCGTGTTGAGCTGCGGATCGCGCAGCCGCTGCCACCATTGCGACAATTGCGCCGGCTGGACGGATTTCGTCGGCTTCTCACTGCTCCAGTTCGCCGGCATCGGCAGGATGGGCGTGCGATAGTCCGGGCCGACGACGCATCCGGCGAGCAGAACAGCCGTAATCATGGGCGCAATGAGCCGCCCCGCGGCCACCGGGCCACGTTCAAAACCTGTCATGGAAAGTTTCCTTATTGCTGGTTGGCCGTCGCCGGCTTCTCGTCCTGTTTGGCCGCCCTGCCCTTGAAGATCCGCCGCACCGTGACGAACAGCAGCGGCACCAGGAACACGCCGATCACCGTCGCCGCGATCATGCCGCCCATGACGCCGATGCCGACCGAGTTCTGCGCGCCGGAGCCGGCGCCACTGGCGATCGCCAGCGGCGTAACGCCGAGGATGAAGGCCAGCGACGTCATCAGGATCGGCCGCAATCGTTGTCGCGCCGCCTCCAGAGTCGCCTCGATGAGCCCCATGCCGGCCGCCTGCCGCTCGATGGCGAACTCGACGATGAGGATGGCGTTCTTGGAGGCGAGGCCGATCGTCGTCAGCAGGCCGACCTTGAAATAGACGTCGTTGGTCTGGCCGAAGAGTGTCGCCGCGGCGAGCGCGCCAAAAATGCCGATCGGCACCGACAGCATGACCGCGAACGGGATCGACCAGCTCTCATAAAGGGCCGCCAGGCACAGGAACACGACCAGCGCCGAAATCGCATAGAGCGACAGCGCCTGGTTGCCCGAAAGCCGTTCCTGATGTGACAGCCCGGTCCACTCATGCGAATAGCCGGCCGGCAGTTGCGCCACCAGCCTGTCGATCTCGTCCATCGCCGCACCGGAGCTCACGCCCGCTGCCGCCGCACCCTGGATCTCGACCGCCGCCGAGCCATTGTAGCGTTCCAGCCTGGGGGAGCCGAATGTCCAGTGGCTGGAGGTGAAGGCCGAGAACGGCACCATGGCGCCGCTGGCATTGCGCACCTGCCATTTGTCCAGATCTTCCGGCTGCATGCGGAAGTTCGCGTCCGACTGCATATAGACCGGCTTCACCCGGCCGCGATCGATGAAGTCGTTGACGTAGTCGCTGCCCCAGGCGCTCGACAGCGTGTTGTTGATGTCGGCGAGGCTGACTCCGAGCGCGCTGGCCTTTTCCTGGTCGATGTCGATCGAGAATTGCGGCTGGTCCTCCTGGCCATTGGGCCTTGTGGCGGTCAGCAGCTTGCTCTGTGCCGCGAGGCCCAGAAGCTGGTTGCGCGTCTGGATAAGCGCATCATGGCCGGCGCCGTTGACATCCTGCAGGTAGAAGTCGAAGCCGTTGGTGTTGCCAAAGCCCTGGATCGCGGGCGGGGCAAGCGCGAAAACCTGCGCATCCCTGATTTTGGAGAAGGCACCCATGGCGCGGCGGGCCACCGCTTGCGCCGACAGAGCCGGAGACTTGCGCTGGCTGAATTCCTTCATCGGCACGAAAGCGATACCGACATTCTGCCCGGCGCCGCCAAAACCGAAGCCGGAGGCCGTAAAGACGCCCTGGACAGCGTCCTTTTCCTCCTTGAGATAATGATCGGTCACCTCAGCCAGCACACGTTCGGTCCGGTCCTGTGTCGCGCCGACCGGCAGCGACACGCTGGTGATCAGGATGCCCTGGTCCTCTTCCGGCAGGAACGAGCTCGGCAGCCGGGCAAACATCCAGCCCATGGCGACAACGATGGCGAGGAAGAGGGCGAGGAAGCGCCAGGACCGGTTGATGATGCCATGTGAGCCGTCACGATAGGCCGTCGTGCCGCGGTCGAAGACGCGGTTGAACCAGCCGAACGGGCCGGTCTGCGTGGCATGGTCCTTGGGCCGCCGCAGGATGGTGGCGCACAGCGCCGGCGTCAGCACAAGTGCTACCAGCACCGACAGCACCATGGCCGAGACGATGGTCACCGAAAACTGCCGGTAGATGATGCCGGTCGAGCCACCGAAGAAGGCCATCGGCACGAACACCGCCGACAAAACGGTGGCGATGCCGACCAGCGCCCCGGTGATCTCGTTCATCGATTTTCGCGTCGCCTCCTTAGGCGACAGATCTTCCTCCTGCATGACGCGTTCGACATTCTCGACCACGACGATGGCGTCGTCGACCAGCAGGCCGATGGCCAGCACCATGGCGAACATGGTCAGCGTGTTGACCGAATAGCCGAACAGCGACAGCACGCCGAACGTGCCGAGCAGCACCACCGGCACGGCGATCGTCGGGATGATGGTCGCCCGCAGATTCTGCAGGAAGATGAACATCACCAGGAACACCAGCACGATCGCCTCGGCCAGCGTCTTGACCACCTCCTCGATCGACAGCCGCACGAAGGGCGAGGTGTCGTAGGGGTAGACGACCTCGACCCCTTGCGGGAAGGTCGAGCTCAGCCGATTGATCGTCGAGCGCACCGCTTCCGCCGTGCTGATGGCGTTGGCGCCGGTTGCCAGGTTGACGGCGACGCCGGCCGCCGGCTGGCCATTGTATCTGGCGGCCGTCGTATAGCTTTCAGCGCCGAGCTCGACGGTGGCGACATCGTTGAGGCGCACCAGCGAGCCATCCGTCTGGCTCTTCAGGATGATGTTGCGGAACTGTTCGGCGGTCTGCAGCCGGCTCTTGGCCGTCACCGTGGCGTTGAGCTGCTGGCCCTTGCGTTGCGGCATGCCGCCGAGCTGGCCGGCCGAGACCTGCGTGTTCTGCGCCTCGATCGCCGAGGCCACATCGCTCGGCATCAGCGTATATTTGGCGAGCTTGTCCGGATCGAGCCAGATGCGCATGGCATAGCTGGAGCCGAACAATTGCGTCGAGCCGACGCCCTCGACGCGCTTCAGCGTGTCGTTGATGGTCGAGTCGACATAGTCGGCAAGATCGGTCGAGTTCATCTTGCCGTCGCTGGAGACGAAGCCGATGACCATCAGGAAGCCGGTCGAGGATTTGGAGACGGTGATGCCGTTGCTCTGCACCACCTGCGGCAGCTGCGACTGCACCAGCTGCAGCTTGTTCTGCGTCTGCACCTGGGCGGTGTCGGGATCGGCCGCGCTGGTGAAGGTCAGCGTGATCGTGGCCGCACCGGTCGAGGTCGAGGTCGCCGTCATATAGTCGAGATTGTCGATGCCGGTCATGCCTTGCTCGATGACCTTGGTCACCGAATTTTCGACCGTCTGCGCGTCGGCGCCGGGATAGGAGGCGCTGATGTTGACCGTGGTCGGCGCGATCTGCGGATATTGCGAGATCGGCAGCGTGGTGAGCGCGAGCAGGCCGCCCAGCATGATCACGATGGCGATCACCCAGGCGAAGATCGGCCGGTTGATGAAGAATGCTGACATCGCCTCAGTTCCCGGTCGACTGGCTGCTATCGGCCATCTTGGACGTGGAAGACGTGGATGAAGAGGTCTGTGCCCGGTCCTTGACCTCGCCGGTGGTCTCGTCGATCGTCACTTCGACACCCGTCGCGTCGCCGCCGGGACGCACCAGCTGCAGGCCCTCGACGATGACGCGGTCGCCGTCGCCGACGCCCGAATCCACCAGCCAGTTGTTGCCGACGCTGTTGCGCACGGCCAGCACACGCGTCTCGACCTTGCCCTGCGCATTGATGACCATGGCGGTCGCCTCGCCCTTGGTGTTGCGGGTCACGCCGCGCTGCGGCACCAGGAAACTGTTCTGGGCGACGCCCTCCTCGACCAGCGCCCGCACATACATGCCCGGCAGAAGCAGGCGGTCGGGATTGGGGAATTCGGCCCGCAGCGCGAAAGTGCCGGTCGTCTGGTCGACATTGGCGCCGGCGAATTCCAACTTGCCGGTCTGGTTATAGATGGTGCCGTTCTCGAGCTTCAGCTTGACGCTGACATTGGGGCCGCTGAACTTCAGCCGGCCCTCATTGATGGCCTGACGCAGATTGAGCAGATTGGTGCTCGACTGCGTGACGTCGACATTGATCGGATCGAGCGAACGGATGGTGGTGAGCAAGGTATCCTGATTGGCGGTGACCAGGGCGCCCGGCGTCAGCGACGACTTGTCGATGCGGCCGGCGATCGGCGCGGTGATCTTGGTGTAGTCGAGATTGATGCGCGCGGTTTCGACACTGGCCTTGGCCGACGCCACATCCGCATTGGCCTGCGCCAGCGTTGCCGCGGCATCGTCATAATCCTGTTTGGAAACAACGTTCTGCTTCAACAAGCCGGCATAACGGTCGAACTTGGCCTGCGCCGTCGGCACCGCCGCCTCGGCCTTCTGCTGGGCTGCCTGCGCGCTGTCATAGGCTGCCTGGTAGCTCGCCGGATCGATGAGGTAGAGCGGCTGCCCGACCACCACCTCGCTGCCCTCCTTGAACAACCGTGCCTGGATGATGCCGTTGACCTGCGGGCGCACATCGGCTGTGAGCGACGCTGACGTGCGTCCCGGCAGTTCGGCCGTGATCGCCACCGATTGCGGATGCAACGTGACGACGCCGACTTCCGGCTTGCCGACGCCGCCCATGCCGGCGGGAGCTTTGCTCCCCTCCTGCGAACAGGCCGCCAGAAGAACCGTGGTGACGAGTATCGCCGCGAACCGGCGGGCCGGCAGGGAAGACGGGCTAGACTGGATAGACATGGCCTGGATGATCTTTCGCTGGGGTTGCGGTCGCCGTCTGGCTGTCGGGATCGGAGCGTTCCACCAGAAGCCGGCTCAAATACCGGCCGAGGAAGCGCTGGATGTCGTCCATGAAGGTGTAGACGACGGGAACATAGACGAGGCTGAGCACGGTCGAGGAGATGAGCCCGCCGATCACGGCGATCGCCATCGGCGCCCGCGTCTCGGCGTCGGCGCCGATGCCGAGCGCGATCGGCAGCATGCCGGCGCCCATGGCGATCGATGTCATGACGATGGGCCGTGCCCGCTTGCGGGCTGCGTCGAGCAGTGCGTCGAAGCGGCTCATGCCACGCTCCTTCTCGGCGACCAAGGCGTACTCGACAAGCAGGATCGAGTTCTTGGCCGCAATGCCCATCAGCATCAGTATGCCGATCAGCGGCGATATGCCAAGCGCCTTGCCGGCAATCAGCATGAAGCCGAGCGCGCCGCCGATCGACAGCGGCAGCGCGACCAGGATGGTCACCGGCTGCACGAAGCCGCGGAAAAGCAGCACCAGCGTCAGGTACATCAGCAGGATACCGGCGGCGATCGCGGTGGCGAAACCGGAAAACAGCTCCTGCATGCGCTGGGCGTCGCCGCGCGCCAGTTCCTGCACGCCGGCCGGCAGATTACGCATCGCCGGCAAGGCATGGATGGCCTCGGTCGCCTGGCCGAGCGTCAGGCCGGATAGATCCGCCTCGACCGTGGCGCTGCGGCTGCGCCTCACCCTTGTGATGCTGTTCGGCCCGGCATTGAAGCCGATATCGGCGACCGCGCCGAGCGGCACCGTGCCCTTGCTGCCGATCAGCGGCAGCACGGCCAGTTTCGCCGGGTCGTCGATGGCTCCGTCGGGCAAGGTCACGACGATCGCAACCTGGCGGTCGCCGAGATTGAACTTGGCCAGGCTGGTGTCGGTGTCGCCGATGGTGGCGATCTTGACCGTCGCCGCGATCTCGGTCGGCGTGACGCCCAGTTCGGCCGCTCTGGCGCTGTCGGGGCGCACGATCAGCTCCGGCTTGGTCGTCGCCGCGGTCGAGGTCGGGTTGATGAGGCCGGGCACCGACTTCATCCCGTCGATCAGCGCATCGCTGGCCTTCTGCAGCGCCTCGCCATCGTCGCCGACCAGCGTGATCGCCACCTTGGCGCCGGCAAAGCCGTCGGCACCGAACTGGATGCGGGCGCCGGGGATGTCGTTGAGCTTCGGTGACGCCTCGGCCTCGAATTGCTGCTGGCTGACGCTGCGCTCGCCGCGCGGCTTCAAATTGACGGTGACATAGGCGCTGCGCACCTCGGCCGAGGTCGAGCCACGGTTCGGCCCACCGCCGGATGAGGCCGCGGTGCCGATGGTGGCGAAGATGCTGTCGACGGCCGGCTCATCCTTGAGCCGTTTTGTGATGTCCTGGACGACATCTGTCGTCTGTTCGATCGTCGACCCCGGCTGCAGCTCGACCGAGATCATCGAGCGGCCGCGATCGGTTGCCGCCATGAATTCGGTCGGCAATTTGGTTGCGAGCCCAATCGAGCCGGCGAAGAAGGCGATGCCGGCGACGAGCGTGATCCAGCGATGATCCAGCGCCTTGCGCAACAGCCAGAGATAGGTCGGTACCCAGGCCGGTAGATCGTCCTCGCTGTGGCCGCCGGCGCGCACCAGATAGGCGCCCATCAGCGGGGTGAGCATGCGCGCGACAAGCAGCGAGAACAGCACCGAGACGCAGACGGCGACCGCGAAGGAGAAGAAGAATTTTCCCGGAATGCCGGGCATGAAGGCGACCGGCAGGAACACCGCGACAATAGTCGCCGTGGTCGCCACCACGGCAAGCCCGATCTCGTCTGCCGCCTCGATCGCCGCCTGGTAGGCGCTGGCGCCGGTCTGGCGCATATGGCGCACGATGTTCTCGATCTCGACGATGGCGTCGTCGACGAGGATGCCGACCACCAGCGACAGCGCCAGCAAGGTGATGTTGTTGAGCGAGATGTCGAACGCCGCCATGACGGCGAAGGTCGGGATCAGCGACAGCGGCATGGCGACCGCCGACACCAGCGTCGCCCTGATGTCGCGCAGGAACAGCCAGACGACGCCGATGGCGAGCAGCGCGCCGAGCCACAGCGCCTCGAATGCGGCGTCATAACTTTCCTGCACGAAGCCGGAGGACGAGGTGACTTCGGTGAATTTCGCGGTGTCGGTCTTCGCCGCTATCTCCGCGATTGCGGTCCGCGCGGCCTTGACCACGTCGATCTCGCTCGACCCGACCGACCTGTAGACGTTGAAGGCGACGACCTGCCTGCCGTCGAGATAGGCGGCCTGGCGCGGCTTTTCCCAGCTGTCGACCACCCTGCCCAGATCGGAGAGCTTGACGCCGCCGGCGCCTGACAGCGCGATGCGTGTGTCGGCCAGCGCCTCGACTGTGCCGGCGCTGGCCAGCGTGCGCACCGACTGCTCCTGGCCACCGACGCTGGTGCGGCCGCCCGGCTGGTTGACGTTGTTGGAGGCAAGCGTCTGGCTGACATCGCCGGCGCTGATGCCGAGTGCTGCAAGACGGTCCGGATCGAGCTCGACACGGATGACGCGGTCGACGCCGCCCGAACGGGTGATCTTGGAGACGCCGTCGACCCCGAGCAGCGCCTTGGCGACATCATTGTCGATGTACCAGCTCAACGCGTCCGGCGACATCGACGGCGCCTCGACGACATAGGTCAGCACCGAATTGCCCGATGCGTTCATCTTGGCCACGACCGGCGACTGCGCCGCTGCCGGCAGGCTCGACTGCACTTCCGACACCGCGTTGCGGACGTCATTGGCGGCGGTCTCGGGATCGGTGCCCAATGTGAACTCGACCGTGGTGACGGACGAGCCCTCGCTGATCGAGGTCGAGACGTCGTCGACGCCTTCGAGCGTCGCCACGGCGTTCTCGACCACCCGCGCCACCTGCACTTCCATTTCGCTGGGCGCGGCGCCCGGCTGCGAAACGGTGACGGTGACCGTCGGCAGGTCGATGTCGGGCATGTTGTTGGTGCGCAGCTGCATGAAGCCGTAGAGGCCGGCGATGGTCAGCGACAGGAACAGCACGATGGTCGGTACCGGATTGCGGATCGACCAGGAGGAAATGGCGTTCATCGCGCCGCCTCCGTCATCTTGCCGGCGGTGCCCGCTTGCGCCTCGGCGATCCGCACCAGATTGCCGTCGCTGAGGAAGCCGGCGCCGGCGACAACGACGCTGTCACCCTCCGATAGCCCGCCTTCTATGGCGACCCGGCCGTTCTGGTGCGGGCCAGTGGTGACGGCACGCGAGGCCGCTTTGCCGGCGGCGTCGACCACGAAGACAACAGGCTTGCCGTCCTGCCAGACCAGCGCGGACCCGGCGACGCTGAGCCTTTGCGAGGCGGCGCCCGCGATCGACACGCGGGCGAACATGCCGGGTTTCAGGCCCGAGCCTTCGCCCAGCCCGACATAGACGGTGGCGAGCCGTGTCGTCGAACTGACCGTCTCGGCAATGGAGGACACCTGTCCGACAAAAGTCCGGCCCGAAGCGTCGACGACATTGGCCGCCTGCCCGACCGAGACCGAGGGAAGGTCCTTTTCGGGGACAAGCACGCCGACTTCCAGCCGGCCGTCGCGGATGATCTTCATCAGCTCGGTGCCGGCCTGGACGATCGAGCCGGCGACCGCCGGCCGGCTGGAGACGATGCCGTCGAAGGGCGCGCGGATGGTCGCCTGGTCGAGTTGGGCCTGCAGCCGCTCGGCGGCGGCCTTGGCCTGTTCAAGCGCGGCCCGGCCGGTCTTGACGGCGGTCGCCTTATCCTCAGCCGTTTCGGCGCTGATCGCCTTGCTGGCCAGCAGCCTGTCGGCGCGGCCGGCGGCGGAGATCGCCGTGTCCAGCGTCGCCTGGGCCTGGTCGACGGCGGCTTTCTGCTCGGCCAGCTGTGCCTTGAGCACAGAGGCGTCGAGCCGCGCGACGACATCACCGGCCCGCACATGATCGCCTTCGCCAACCAGCACTTCGGTCAATTTGAGGCTGGAGGTCTCGGCGCCGATGGTTGCTTCCTGCCATGCGGCGACGGTGCCGGTGGCGCTGATCGACGAGGCGATCGCCTCGGAGCGCACCTTTTCGACCGCGACCGTGAGGCTGGCGCGCGGCGCCGCGACGGCTGGCGCGGCCGGTTCAACGGTCGCGCGCCCATAGGCTCTCAGCGCCGCCATCGCCCCCAGGACGGTCAGCACGCCGGCCAGGACAAGATAGGTCTTACGCGATCTTGCGGTCATGATGTCCGTGGCCGTTGGGCTGCTGCGAAACCGGCAGCGACAGGCGCCAGGCGGCAAAGCTAAGGCGCACCGCGCCCTTCAGCGTATCGGCCGGCAGCGCCGCCGGCGTGGCGGCATGGCTGACGCCCTGACTGACCGAGAGCCTCGGGCTCATCGATGCGATCAGCCGCAGCATCATCATGGCTTCCCACATTGCCGTGCTTCCATTGTGGATGAGTTTGAACGGTGGGATGGCGGAACATGCCGCCATCCCACGAGACCGGCCGGCCCGAGAACGGGTTGGGCACCGGGCCGGCCGGCGCAGCCGGACGGAGTTGTCAGCCATTCCCGGGCTGGGGCGGCGGAAGCTGTCCGCCCTGGTCGGGCGGACCTCCAGGTCCGGCTGCATCTTCCGGCGGGCCGCCCCAGGGACCGGGGGGTGGTCCGTGGGGGCGTTCCGCCGAAGCCAGGATTTCGAGCTGTTCGGGCGACAGCTTGGTGCGCAGCTCGGCGATCGCATCCTTCAGCTTGGCGGCCGAAGCCGCGCGAGCCGTGACCTCGTCGGCCAGCCTTTCCTGGAAGGCGAACGGATCGGGCTTGCCGCCCGGAGCCGCATCGGGTCCCTTGGCCTCGGGTTCACCCGGGCCGGGGCCGCCGGTGCCACCGGGGCCGCGATCATGCCGTGGCGGCGCAAGCACGGCCTGCAGCGCGCTGGTGTAGTCGCGCCAGGCGTCGAGCTGCTCGCTGCGGATGCCGACGCGTGTCTCCAGCGCCGCCAGCCGGGCGGCCAGCATGAATTCCGGCGGCGGTCCCATGCGGTGCGGGCCGAAGCCTTCCGGACCCTGCGGACCAAAACCGTGCGGACCCCAACCCTGAGGACCGGGCCGCATCGGCCCATGCGGGCCATTCTGACCGAACCAGCCCATCGGGCCATGGTCGGGTCCATCCTGAGCGATGACCGGGGGCTCGCCGGCGCCGGCATCGGGCTGTGCCGCCAGCACGGGATGGATTGCGGCGACGGAAAACAGGCCGAGCGCAAGAAGTCTGCTTCGCATGACGGTGTTCCTTTCTCTCATGCATCGGACAGCCCTGAGGATAGGAAGCCTGTTTGTCCGCTTCGCGTCGGCATGTTGCCGAAGGTTTCCGCAAAGGGGCAATTTGTTTCCGAATGTTTCCCGCCCCCGGCCAGAAACACTGCGTTGCAATTTTCCATGCCGCTGGCGCGCGCGCTCCCTATAATCAGAGGCAGGCAAGGGCACGCATGATGCAATCACAACCCCATATCCTCGTCGTGGACGACGACCGCGAGATCCGCACGCTGCTCGGCCGCTATCTTGACGGCCAGGGTTTTCGCGTCTCGGTAGCGGCCGACCGGCGCGAATGCGAGCAGAAGCTTGGCGTCGGCCAGTTCGACCTTGTCGTGCTCGACGTCATGCTGCCGGACGGTTCGGGGCTCGACATCTGCCGCGGCTTGCGCGACCGCAAGCCGCATGTCCCGGTCATTCTGCTGACGGCACTGAAGGAAGATGTCGACCGCATCATCGGCCTGGAGCTCGGCGCCGACGATTATCTCGGCAAGCCGTTCAACCCGCGCGAACTCACCGCCCGCATCCGCGCCGTGCTGCGGCGCGCCGCACCGGAAGAGGCGCCCGCTCCCCGCGCGCGCATCTACCGCTTCGCCAGCTACCGGCTGGAACCGGACACCCGCAAGGTGACGGACGCGCGGGGCGAGCTCGTCGACCTGACCGGCGCCGAATTCGACCTTCTGCAGGTCTTCCTCGACCGCCCCGGCCGGCTGCTGTCGCGCGACCAGTTGCTTGACCTCACGCAAGGCCGCGAGCGCGACCCGCTCGAACGCTCGGTCGATGTGCTGATGAGCCGGCTGCGCCGCAAATTCTCCGACACCGGCGACGGCCCGCTGTTCAAGACCGTGCGCAATGGCGGTTACCAGCTGACCGCGCGCGTCGAGACGGTGGAGATCCCGGCGTGAACTCGTTGCGCCGAAGGCTGATCATCCTGCTGGTGGCCTCGATCATCGGCGTCGTCGGCCTTGCCACGACCGTGGCGATCAAGGTGCTCGGCGGGCCATCGCCGGAACTGATCATGGGGCCGGTTGCCCGTCAGGTCCAATTCATGGTGCAGCTGGTTCCCGGCCATGTGCCTGGCGCGGGCGATGCTCCGCTGACCATCCGCGACCACCCCGCCGATGGTCCGGTGGACCGCAAGCACACGCGCGTGCTCAACGACATCCTGCGTGACGACGGCCTCGGCCTCTCGGCCGTTGTCAGCCGTACTCCGGGCACTCCCGGCATGGTCGCGTCGGTGATGCTTCCCGATAAACGTTGGATGATCATCGACGTCCCCGACTTCGATCCGCCGAGGGATGTCTGGCTGGTTCTCGCCGGCTGGATCACGCTGATCGCGCTCGGCGCCACCGCCGTGTCGGTCTATTTCACCAGCGTGCTGGTGCGGCCGCTGGAAATGCTGGAGGCCGCCGTCTCGAAGATCGGCTCGGACGGCTTGCTGGCGCAGTTGCCGGAAGAGGGCTCGGCCGAGGTCAGGGCGACGGCGCATGCGCTGAACCAGCTCTCCTCGCGGCTGCGCGCGGCCATGGAGAGCCGCATGCGCCTGGTCGCCGCCGCTGGCCATGATCTGCGCACGCCGATGACGCGCATGCGGCTGCGCGCCGAATTCCTCGACGAGGACCGCGACAAATGGCTTCACGACCTCGACGAACTCGACCGCATCGCCGACAGCGCCATCCGCCTGGTGCGCGAGGAGGTGAACCAGGACGCCGTCGAGCCGCTGGACCTGGAAAAGATGGTGCGCGACATCGAAGCCGAGATGGTCACGCTCGGCCACGCCGTCTCGATCGGCCCCCTGGACAAGGTCTCGGTGCGCGCCGGCGCGCTCGGCCTGCGCCGGGCGCTGCGCAATCTGGTCGTCAACGCCGCCACCCATGGCAAGGCCTGCACCATTGCCCTCGCCGCTATCGACCGACGCGCCGTGCTGACCATTTCCGACAACGGCCCGGGCATCCCGCCCGACCTCATCAACAAGGCCTTCGAGCCCTTCTTCCGCGTCGACCCCGGCCGCCAGCAATTCATCCCCGGCGCGGGGTTGGGCCTCGCCATCGCCAAGGAGATTATCGAGCGCTACGGCGGGACCGTGACGCTGGAGAACCGCAAGGGGGGTGGGCTGGCGCAGACGGTGGTGTTCAAGGCTGTGTGAGGCGTAAGCAAGCCGTTTTGCCAGGCGACGAAAAAGGGCGACTATGCTGCACCGCGAAAAGTCAATGATTCCAATTCATTCGCGGGTAGATCGGTATGAACTCAAATAGATAAAATGTAGATTTCTCAAATTTTGAGATTTTTTTACAAAGATTCGAGCGCGTCCTGTCTCCCAAGGCAGAAGTGCTTCCGATCAACCAAAGCGGGTAGATCGATACAACTCGAACCACAGGGTTGAAGTGCTATTAAAAACCGCAAGAAAGCGGGAAAATGGCGGTTTTTTGCCAATTTCTTGCCTTGCTCACATAAGTATTTCAGCCTGCTAGATTTTTTGTGTTGCACCGCACAATGCCGTGACCGAACCATCACCTGGGGGACTCGTTTACGACTGGATATACGCCGTGGAGGATTCCGCCAGCTTGACGAACTTGAGCTGTCCATCCGTCGAGTTCGTTCCTGGCTCGGATGGACTCGCAAGGCTCGGGTTTGACAGTGCCGGGTCGCGAGCCAGGCGGCACGGACATCATAGGGGCGCAAGCTGATGGCAAACGCCCGCGACATCCAACTGGATGCACTGAGGGCCATCGCCGTGACGATGGTGTTGTACTCCCATTTCTTCGCGGCGGGAGGATCTTCCTTCTGGGGCCATATCGGTGTGCGGCTGTTCTTCGTGCTGAGCGGCTTCCTGATCACCCGCCTGCTGCTGGAAGCGCGCGCGGCCGCCGCGTTTGAAACCGGCCCGGCGCTGCGATCCTTCTACGTCAGACGGGCGCTGCGGATATTCCCTCCCTATTTTGCCGTGCTGGGTTTCGTCTGGCTGTTTGATCTGGAGCAGTCCAGGGGATCGCTGGTCTGGCATGCGCTTTACCTGTCGAATTTCTGGTATGCGCTTCACAACAACTGGAACCCCTGGGTGCTGTGCCATTTCTGGAGCCTGAGCATCGAGGAGCAGTTCTATCTCGCCTGGCCACTGGTCGTCCTTTTGGCCCCACGCCGGCGCTTCGAACAGATCTGCATCGGCGTCATCGCCCTGTCGCTGGCCTATCGCTTTTACTGGCCCCTCACCGCCAACACGGCGCTGGCGCGCGACCTGCTGCCACCGGCATCCATGGATGCGCTGGCGACGGGCGCGCTGCTTGCCTGCTGGCGCTCCAGAGGTGCGGCCCTGCCGCAATGGATGCGGCTAGGCTGGCCTGCCTTCGCGGCCGCATTCCTTGTCATCGAATGGTTTGTCCCGGCGCCTGCCGATCCGATGCTGGAATGGGCCCATTGGCTGGTGCGGCAAGTCCTGCCCCTGGTGCCGCTGATGGTCATCGTCGCCGCCTGTTCGCGCGGCCTTGGCGGCACCCTTGGCAGGCTCGCGGAGCTGCCGCCGCTGCTGGCCCTCGGCCGTATCAGCTACGGCGTTTATCTCTATCATCCGATATTGCTGTCGCTCGCCGTCAAGTCGCAGGCTTGGATTCCGCTCAATGTTTCGCAGCAAGGACCAGGACGGTTCCTGGTTGCAAGCACCGCCACGATTGTCGTGGCCTCGGTTTCCTGGATGGTTTTCGAAAGGCCGCTCAACAGCCTCAAGCGCCACTTCCCGTATGTCCGGCGAGCCCAGGCCGGTCATGCCGGCTGGTTTGCGCGGCCGGTGGAAGCTTATCCCGGCGGATCGCCCGATGGCCGCACGCCTTCCCTCGACCTCCCGCGAACGGATGCAAGACGATGACCGCCGCGCCGCTCGTCTCCGTCCTGCTGCCGGTCTACAATGCCGGACCCTATCTCGCAGCGGCACTTGGAAGCATCCTGCGCCAGGATTACCGCCGCCTGGAGGTCATCGCGATCGATGACGGGTCGAGCGACAATTCGCTCGAAATCCTGGAGCGATACCGGCAGGCCGACAGTCGCGTCTCGATCATCTCGCGCGAAAATCGCGGCCTCGTCGCGACGCTCAACGAAGGGCTGGCGGTCGCCCGGGGCGAGCTGGTTGCGCGCATGGACGCCGACGACATCGCCTATCCCTGGCGCCTGTCGCGCCAGGTGGCGCTGTTCGAGCAACGGCCCGAGCTCGGCTTTTGCGGCGCCGGCGTCGACATGTTGATCCGCGGTCGTATCGCCAGGGGCAAGCCCGATCCGGTGTTCCAGTTCGGCCGCATGCCCATATTGGCGATGTTCTTCACCATCTTCATGCACCCGACGGTCGTCTACAACAGGAAGGTCATCGAAGACGCCGCTCTCCACTACGACCCGACCTACCGGCACGCCGAGGATTTCGATCTCTTCCGGCGGCTGGCCGCTCGTTACCCGGCGGCAATGATGCCCGAAAACCTGCTCGTCTACCGTACTCATCAGGGGAGCGTGACCCACCGGCACAGCAAGGAGATGCGCAGGACGCATTTGCGCATCGTGGCCGAGAACCTCGAGCGCGAGGGCCTCGCGGAAGCCTCGCGGGACCTGCGCGACATCGGCGAAGCGGTCAGCTTCGACACGGTTACCCGCGCGGCCGACTTCATTCTCGCGCTGGAGGAGCGGATCCGCTCGCTGCCGGACAAGACGCGGCCGAGCTTCGAGGCCGGCGCGCTCAACCTGTTCTATTTCCTTTACCAGCTCGTCGCCGACGAAAAGCAGCCCCCATTGACGCATGAACTGCTGACGCGGACCGCGAAATGGAACGCCATCCGGCGGCGCGAGAAATATGCGTTGCGGCCGGGCGCCTGGGCGCCCTGGCTCAGCCGCGCCTCGCTGTCGGCCGGCAAGCAGGCGGACGCCGTGGAATACTTCTTCAAATCCGCGCCCGCCGCGGCGGTTCTGGCATCTCATCAGGTGGGCTAGAGGCATGACCGTCAAAGCCCACCAACCTCTGCAACGCGACCGTTCGACGGCGCTTGGCGGCGCCCCGGCCGGTCCGCGAGCGGAGCGATCAGGCCCGGAAGTCAGCTTCATCATCTGCACGCGCAACCGCGTCGCCGTGCTCGAGGCCTGCATCAAGTCGGTACAGGCCGCGTGCCGTGCCCATGCCGGCTTCGCGGCCGAGCTCGTGGTCGTCGACAATGGCTCGAGCGACCGCACGGCGGAACGCCTGGCCAGCATCGCCGCCATGTCGGACATTCCATTCACGCCCGTCTGCGAGCCACGCCGCGGACTGGCGGCTGCCCGCAACGCCGGATTGCGGCGCGCGCGGGGGCGCGTGCTGGTGTTCGTCGATGACGATTGCGCGGTGCATCTCGACTATCTACGCGACCTGGAGCGGCACTATGCATCCGGGGAACAGTGGCTCATCCGGGGCGGCCGCGTCGAGCTTGGCGATCCCAGGGACCTGCCTTTCACGATCAAGCGATCGCGGGTGCGCGAGCGGCTGACGCCGGATATTCATCCCGGCGGCTTCGTGTTGGGCTGCAACATGACGATGCACCGCGACGTCGCGGCCCGTATCGGCTATTTCGACGAACGCTTCGGCGCGGGCGGGCCGTTGCGGTCGGCGGAGGACACCGACTACCTCGTTCGGGCGGTGCGGCTCGGCATCGCGGTCGAATATGTGCCCGACATGACGATATTCCATCATCATGGCCGGCGCGATCGCAAAGCCATCGAAAAGCTCCACCGCGACTACAGCCTGGGCAATGGCGGGCTCTGCCTGAAACACATTCGCCACGCGCCCTGGCTGCTTCGGCATTTCTACTGGGCCGTGAGAGGGGCTTTCCGGGAATTGGCGGGCGGGCCCGCCTTCGATCGCGAACTCGACCTGTCGCACTGGCCGATCGTCGGCATGAATGTTCTCGGCGCGGCCAGATACGCACTGCTCCTGCTGGCGAGACGGCCGCAGGCCGAGCCGGTGCGGCAGGATCAGCAAGCCAATGCCGAGGCACCGCTCTGATGCCATTGCTCCCGCCTGGCCTGCCGATGCTGTTTCGCGCTTTCGGAAAGCGGCAACTGCGCCTGGTTCCGGCCGTGGTGGGCCTCGGCCTGGTCAGCGCCGCCCTAGAGGGGTTCGGCATCGGCCTGATCATCCCCCTGCTGGGCATCATCATGGGGCACGGCGATGCGACGGGAATGGCGGGCTTCTCCGCTGTTCTCCAGCAGGTCGGATCGGGCTTCAGCGAGCGCGACCGGCTTGTCGTCATCTCGGTCGCCATACTCGGCTCGATCATCCTGAAGAACGTTTTCGCCTTCGCCAACACGCTGCTGACGACCTTCATCTCCGGCAAGGCCAGTCATTCGATCCGCAGCGCACTGTCGGAGCAGCTGCTGCGGGTCGGCTACCCCTTCTTCCTGCGGCAGAGCCCCGGACGGCTGCTCAACATCATCTCCAACGAATCCTGGCGCGCGTCCGATGCCATCCAGATCATGCTGTCGGCGATCGTCAGCGCATCGGCCGCCATCATCCTCCTGGCCTTTCTGCTGCTGCTGTCATGGCGCATGACGCTGCTGGTCACGCTCGGACTGGCGCTCGTCCAGATCGCGCACGCCATCCTCTCGGCCAATCTGAAAGGCCCCAGCCGCAGCGTCGCTTCGCGCAACAGCCACCTCGCCTCGCAGATGCTCCACCTCGTGCATGCCGGACGCCTGATCCGCATCTTCGGCCAGGAGAGCCGGGAGAAGGCGATATTCGACACCGCCTCCGACGCGGTGCGCCGCGCCTCCTTCGTCCTGCAGGTCCGCCAGGGCGCGTTGCCGCCGCTGACGGAGGTTCTCCACGCCATGCTGTTCCTGGCGGTGGTGATCGGCGCCTGGCTGGCGCAGGTGAGTTTCCCGCTGATCATCGCCTTCGTCATCCTGCTCTACAGGCTGCAGCCGCATATGCGGGCCCTGCAAGGGTCGTGGAGCCAGCTGCAGGGGCTCAGCGGATCGCTGGAAGAGGTGACATGGATGCTCGACCCCGCGGGCAAGCCCAGGCCGCCGCAAGGCGACGGGCCGTTCCACGGTCTGCGCCAGGGCATCAAGTTCGATGACGTGACCTTCACCTATTCCGGCACCGACCGGCGTGAAGTGGTGCTGCATGCGGCAACGTTCGCAATCAACAGTGGCCGCTCGACGGCGCTGATCGGCCGCTCGGGCGCCGGCAAGACGACGATCGTCAACCTTCTGTGCCGCTTCGTGGAGCCGGACACGGGCAGGATTCTCGTCGATGGGTCGCCGCTCGATGGGATCGACGCCAGCCAGTGGCGGCGCCACATCGCGCTGGCCAGCCAGGAGCTGGAACTGGTCGACGGCACCATTTTCGAGAACATAGTCTATGGCCAGGATGCGGCCACGATCGGCGACGCCGAGCGCGCGGCAAGACTGGCCGAGGCGCATGAATTCATCGAACGGCTGCCGCAGGGCTACGAGACGCTGGTCGGCTACAGGGGTGTCAATCTGTCGGCGGGACAGAGGCAGCGGATCGCGCTGGCCAGGGCGCTGGTGCGCGATCCCGATCTGCTCATCCTCGACGAAGCCACCAATGCGGTCGACGGACTGTCGGAAGCGGCCATCGTCGAGACCTTGAAGTCGAGGGCGGGACGGCGCACGACCATCGTCATCAGCCACCATCACAGCACCATATCGTTCTGCGACGACGTGGTGATCCTGAGCGGCGGCCGGGTGAAGAAACAGGCCCCTTTCGGCGCCCTGGCATCGCTCTCCATGGACGAGCTTTACCAGCATGAACCGCTCGACTGACATGGGTTCGGGCAGCGCTTCCCGGTGCCCGCGCCGGTGGTCCGAATCAATCGATGATGATTTGCCGACGGCACCCTGCGCGATCGCACCAATGCCGTGCGGTGCCCGGACTCAGCTAGCGTTCCATCGCGGCGGACCTGTCGATCCGCCCGGGCCGGTGCCCATCGCTTACTCTCCAGATGCGGCGCCGGCCTCCCCTTGTCCAGCCGATAGATGGGTAACACTTTAAACCGGATACATGGGTAACAGTTCTCCCCCTATGCGTCCGTCGCAGCGCCAAGCGGTTTGGTTGGCGCGGCGCTGCGACGGACAAGCTTCATGCGCCTGGTGTCGATGATGCCGAGCGGATGAGCATGGAAGCTGAGCATCCATTCGCCGTCTTCGGTCTCTGCGGCGGCGACCGCTTCGCCGGCCAGTGTTTGCGAGACATAGACGAAGCCGCCATTCCACTTGATCTCGCCATTGTGGCGCACACGGCGCACCGCCGCCTCGTCCGGATAATCGGGCTCGGGCGGCGTTCTTGGCATGGCGCGCCGTGAGGGGCGGTAATGCTGGGCTGGGGTGTCCATGGCCAGTGCCTCATGCGGGCGTTCCTCATTGTAGCTGCGCCGGAAGGCCTCGAAGGCTTGGCCCTGGGCTGTTCTGTCGACCGCGGGTTCCTTAGCCATCGGCAGCATGGTCAGATGAAAGCGCTCATGGCGTCCGTTCTGCTGCGGCTTGCCGGGCGCAATCCGCTCCAGCGTGATGCCAAGCTTGATGAAGCGCGCCGCAAGCGGCGTCAGACCCGTGACGCCGGGCGATGCGAAGGGTGGGCCATTGTCGCTTCTGAAGCGATCCGGCAGCCCATGCTCTTCAAACAGCCGCTCGAACACCGGCCAGGCCTCGGCGTCCGCCGTCGAACCCGTCGCTTCCAGCGCCAGAAGGTAGCGGCTCGATGCATCCATCACCGTCAACGGCTCACAACGCCACCCGTCACGGGTCCGGAACCAGCCCTTGTGGTCCCCGGTCCACACCGCGTTCGGCTCTGAAGCTTTCGGCCATGGACCATTGCCTGCCGCCTTCCAGCGCCTGCGCTTACGCCCCACAAGTCCATGCCGCTTCAGAATCTCACCGGCCGTCGAGACCGCAGGCCAGCCGCAGCAGGGCTCCGCACGCTTGAGCCTGGCCATGATCTTCTTGGGTCCCCACAACGGGTGGACCTCCTTCATAGCCACGATCCGCTCCACCACATCCCAAGGCGTCGCCCGGCCGTGATTGAGCGGCGCTCGCGGCCGATCGTGCAAACCTTCCGGGCCAAACTCCCGATAACGCCCAAGCCATTTGTAGCCGCTCTTGCGCGAGATGCCGTAACCCGCACAAAGCGCACTCATCGTCTCCTCACCCGCAAGGCAATCCACAACAAACCGTAGCCGCTCGTCCATGATGCCAGTCTCTCGCCAAACCATCGCCGGTCCTCCGGCGGACAAGAAAACTGTCACCCATGCTATCGGTCCATTCTGTTACCTATCTATCCGGTTCGGACACCCTTGCCCCCTCTCCCCGCTTTGCGGGCGAGGAACCCAAGCCTTGGGGCGTCGCGCAGACCCCCACCCCGATCCGCTTTGCGGATCGACCCTCCCCACAAGGGGGAGGTGAAGAGGCGCCCTGCCCGCCAGCGGAACAGCGTTCTTATCGAGGCGTGGAAAAGCTGGACTCCCCACCTCCCCCTTGTGGGGAGGTCGGACCGCAGGTCCGGGTGGGGGTGCTGGCGCTGGCTTAGCAAAACTTGGTTTCCTCGCCCCCACGAATGTGGGGGAGAGGTGGCTCGGGCGAAGCCCGAGACGGAGCGGGGAATGGCTCGGCCTCAATGAAGTTCAGAGGGAACCGACGAGCGCCGCGCTGCCCCCTCTCCGACCGCTTCGCGGCCACCTCTCCCCCGCTTTGCGGGGGCGAGGAAATGGCGTCGGCGCTAGCCGGCAATCGCCATCGGTGCCGGGCTCTTGTTGGGTATCTGGATGTCGATCTCCAGCGTCGACATGGTCTCGCCCCTGTCCATCGAGACCTGCAAATAATCCTGGTCGATCTGCACATGCTTGGCGATGACGGCCATGATCTCCTCGCGCAGGATGGAGACGAGGTCGGGCTGGCTGCGGTTGCGGCGCTCATAGGCGAGCAGCACTTGCAGCCGCTCGCGCGCCACCGGCGCGCTGGAGCGCCGCTTGAAGAGGTCGAACAACACTTTCATGCCGCCCTCCTTCCCAACAGCCGGTCGAGGAAGCCCTTGCGCTCGAAGGGAACGACGACCGGCAGGTCCTCGCCCTCCAGCCGCCTTGCGGCGTCGATATAGGCCTTGGCGGCGGTGTTGAGCGGCTCCGACAGCGTCACCGGCGCACCGAGATTGGAGGCCCTGAGCACATCCTGGCTTTCCGGGATGATGCCGAGCAGCGGCACCGACAGGATTTCCAGCACATCGTCGATGCTGAGCATTTCACCCCGCGCGGCGCGCCCTGCGTCATAGCGGGTGACCAGCACGTGCTTGGCGATCTGCTCGCCCTGTTCGGCGCGCATGGTGCGGGCGTCGAGCAGGCCGATGATGCGGTCGGAATCGCGCACCGACGACACTTCCGGGTTGGTGACGATGACCGCCTCGTCGGCAAAGCGCATGGCGAGTTGCGCGCCGCGCTCGATGCCGGCCGGGCTGTCGCAGAAGACATAGTCGAACACCGAGCGCAGCTTGTCGATGACTTCGCCGACGCCCTCCTCGGTCAGCGCATCTTTGTCGCGCGTCTGCGAGGCCGGCAGCAGGAACAGCGTGTCGACCCGCTTGTCGCGGATCAACGCCTGCGACAGTTTCGCCGTGCCCTGGATGACGTTGACGAGGTCGAACACCACGCGCCGCTCGGCGCCCATGATCAGGTCGAGATTGCGCAGGCCGACGTCGAAATCGACGAGCGCCACCTTCTTGCCGGTCTTGGCCACGGCCGCACCGAGCGCAGCCGTCGAGGTGGTCTTGCCGACGCCCCCCTTGCCCGAAGTGACCACCACTACCTTGCCCATGAAAAAAGCCTCCGTCGTTGTTGTTCGTTTGTTGTCCCGGCCGCCCTGACGGCCTTCAATTCAGTCAGTCGCTTCAGCTCAGTGTCTCGACGCGCAGGCCCTCGCCGTCGAGGAAGGCCTGCACCGGTTTGCCGCGCGACACCCCTTCCATCTCCTCGGCGGTGATGTACCAGCCGTCGACCGACAGAAGCTCGGCCTCGTTGCGGCGGCAGAAGATGCGCGCGCCGGTGTTGCCCAGCGCACCCGCCGAAGCGCGCCCGCGCAGCGTGCCGTAGACATGGATCGAACCGGCGGCGACGATCTCCGAACCGGACGCGACCGAGCCCAGCACGATGACATCGCCATGCGCATGCATGATCGCCTGGCCGGAACGGATCGGCGTCTTGATCATCAGCGTGCCCGAATCGTAGTGCGAAACCTGCGGCTCGCTTTCCTCAGTCTTGCTTGCGCCAGCCTTGCCCTTCGCAACGCTGCCGGCATCGGCATGCGCGTCCATACGGTGGTCCGGCGCCCTGCCCTCGGCCTTGCCTTCCCTGCCGGAAGCCTCTTGCCCACCCTTGCGGCCAGGCAACAGCCCATCCGTCGTCGCCTCCTTGGCGCCGACCAGCAAGGGTGGCAGTTCAGGCCCGAGCGAAGCCCCTTCAAGCTCAATGGCATAGATGCGGATGCCGCGCGTCCCCAGCTCCGCCACAAGAGCCGCGATCTCGCTTGGAGCGGGCTTCAGCACATTCAAATCCAGCAGCACCGGCCGCCCGGCAAAATAGCCCGGCGAATTGCCGATCCAGTGATCCAGCCCCTGCAGCCACTCCGCCATGGGCGCTTCCGGGGTCAAGGTGAAAGCGACAAAAGAGCGGGCACGAAAGCGAATGGATTTGGCCTCGAGGGGAGCGGCAAAGGTCACGGCTGGCGAATCCTTACTGAGAGGTAAACGCTAGCGAGGGAATGGTTAACGAATGGTTAATAAGGGTGGGGGAAGCAGGTCCGGTATTGAGCGTCCTGACAGATCCGCGGGTTCGCAGCCGCCATCAGGGGCTCCTACCAGCCAAGCACTGTGCCGGCTCAAGTCGAGAGTGCTCCCACTGAGCAGAACGTCAGCTCAGAGTCGCGATCCTATGCAAATTGGGGTTGGCCGGGCAGCTTGAGAGCGTTCAATTGGATCGTTCCTACGAAGGGATAGTGACTGTTTCAGCGTGCTAGGCGGTGTCGGCTTTTCCGGATCGAGCGCTTTTTGGGTGTACTTCTTTGCTGTCCTTGTCCCAAGGTGACCACTTCTGGATCGGTAGTGCATCTCCTCCTTCATCAAGCACCTCTCGGACACCGCGCATCCTGGCATCATATAGATCGATGATCTCAAGCAGAGCTCGATGCGGCGCAACAATTTGGCCTATGAGCTCGTCGTCCGGCTTTCTGCCATCTTCGACCAATGCACCTAACCGCCGCAAATCGTCGACCAGATCGTCTACTAGTACCTTAGCGTTGGAGATCACGTGAGTAACTGATGGATGTATGTGGTCCGTCCTGTCAACGAATGCACCCAATCCCAAAGCGCTGACAGTCGCCCGCTGGCGCCAATCGCGAATATCGCTGCCTTCCACGGGAGTTGTGCGATTGACTAAATCAGCAGCGATAGTGTGGCTGTCGAATTGTGCCTGGACAATGGCGAAGCGGACATACCAGGCCGCCTCTTCGTTCTGCTCGCGCCGATTCCTCCGCGCTCTCCTGCCCTCGCTTTGAGCAAGCCAAGTTGCACCTACGATCGCGGCGATGGAACCCGCAGCTTGCACCCATGCAGCAGCTTCAGATCCCCAACCAGAATGAGCTACACTGAAATAGGTGGCCCATCCCGCCATAGCGATAAGAACTACGGCCGCACCATAAAACAGCGATCCCAACCAATAGCTTATCCTTAGCCATATGGGCTTGAAATGGGAGCGAAGTACCGCCTTCCTTTTGGCCGTTATATCTGCACTATCCATTGCACGCCTCATCCGCCGCTCTGAGTACTGCGTGGGAGCCAGCTTGTATTGATTTAAACGAATAACGCCATGTCGCGATTCATCGTTCCTTGCGTCCCCTGCATCGTGCGTTGGCTAGCCCTGTGACATTTTTGCAATCTATCAGGAGCCAGATGTAGGTTGTAAACGTATGGCTCAGCGAATCATGTATTTTAGCAGATGAATGTAGTGAAGGAGGCAAGCAGGTGCTGCTGAGTCTATTTTGCGGCGCCGGCGGTCTCGATTTGGGATTCGAAGACGCGGGGTTTGAGGTCGGACTGGCGTTTGACCGAAATAGCGATAGCGTATTGTCCTACAACGAAAATCGGCCCGAAAGGCGCGTAGGGCATGTCGCGGATTTGTCAGCAACGACTGCAGGTATGCTGGATCAAAGGTATGGCCAGCGCTTCAATCCGACTGGCATTGTCGGCGGCCCGCCGTGTCAGAGCTTCAGTCAGGCGAACGTACGGCAGCAGGATGATGATCCCCGTCACCTTATGCCGCTTGTTTTCGCCCGCCTAACTCAACAACTTAACGAGCGCAGCCCCGTCGATTTTTTTGTCCTCGAAAACGTTGTCGGTCTTACGCTTTCGCGACACCGAGAAACACTTCGGAAGACGAAGGAAGCTTTTGATATAGCTGGCTTTGAGGTCGTTCAGACCGTGTTAGATGCACAATTCTACGGTGCACCTCAGTCGCGACAACGCCTATTCCTAGTGGGTTTCAACAGACGCCGTTTCGATGGACTCAAATGGTCGCCTCCGGCCCCCCTAGCAACACCGGTCCGTACGGTGCGCGATGCCATTGGCGGATTGCCGGATCCTATGTTCTTTCAGAAAGGTGCAGACACTAGCAAGTTTCCGCATCACCCGAATCACTGGTGCATGCAACCTAGATCACCAAAATTCGACCGACCAGGCGCGCTTGCCGAAGGCAATGTCAAAAGTCGAAGTTTCAAAACGCTATCGTGGGAGCGGCCTAGCATTGCCGTCGCGTACGGCCATCGCGAGGTACATATCCATCCCAACGGCAAACGCAGACTTAGCGTGTATGAAGCGATGCAGTTGCAGGGGATGCCCCACAATTACCGCCTACACGGCACGATGTCTTCACAGATACGCCAGATAAGTGAAGCAGTGCCAGTTCCCTTGGCGAGAGCCGTAGCAGAATCTGTCAGAGATCAGCTCATATCAGCAGACAGTTCAAGCTGCGGTGTCCAATTGCATGGGACGGACAGGAAGTTCGGCTAGCCACTTGCGCCAAAACGGAATGTCGTAGTGCGCTGAGGCCAGCAAAGCTTCGGTGCTCAGAATTGCCTCCATCCGAAGGCTTTCATCATTCGCAACAGCGTCGTCGAGATACCAAAGTTTTGCGGCCTTATCAATTACGGCAACGGCGTCTTTCAATTCAAGAGGCGGGATAACTGCCGCTCCTCCGGCGCTCCCCGGCTGAACTTTGATACCATCCGGAGTTATTCGAAATGCCAAAGATAGCATATCCGGCTCATCTTTGGAGACCTTATAAGTAAATGCGCTGACAAGTTCAACTTTTGCGGGGAGATTCTGCTGTGCATGGTAATACTGTAGAAGATATTTTCCGAGCCCTATGCTGAAAAGCTTGAGAAAAGAGAAACCCTGCGTTGACCAATGACTGGCAAGCTCACCTGCCAGATTTAACGGATCACCACCGAGGCAGGTTGCTAGCGGATCACCAAATGCGGACGAGTGCTGATCCAGGTTTTTGTGAATCGCGCCTTGTAGCTTTGTCGCTGGAGCGCCGAGCAAATCAGGACTGGCTCTCGTAGTTATGAAGAGTAACCATGGATCGACCGCGGGAAGTTGATGTGCAAGCATTGCCTCCAATGCGTCAAAAATCGAATTCGCTCTGTTTTTTGGGACATAGCCTAAGTGATCACAAGCATCGATGTTGACGACATCAAAGATACCTTTCTGCCGCAGGCGATTGGCAGCCTGACTGCCTTTGATAGCAATATCCTCAAGCCGATCGGCTAGCACTTCTGCGCCATCCGCGATCCGGCCGGCTTGGCGCAGCGCCGATTCAGTTGCCAAGTATACTCCGTTAGAGTCAGCCGCAGGATCTCCAGAATCTGCTCCTTCATAACCCATATCGAAGCCAAAGTAATCGATACGAATGCCACTCGCCGACAGTGTTTCTGCAAGCACACGCACATCAAGCAAATCGGATCCGGGCAGCGTAAAATAGCGAAGAGTTTCTAGACCCTCCTTTGGTCGATGCTTTTCAACCAAACGCTTAACCTGATCAGCCCATTGGTAGAGTCGCACAATCTGCTTAATTGGATGATGCCAAGGAGCGAAATTCTTACGGAGTTCAAGTGATACTCCTAGTACAGTCTCATGCTCTGGATTTGCCCCGAAAACCGCATCGATGTATTGTTCTTCCCCATTGCCCCCGGCAATGGGCTCGATTGCCGCCTCGTTCTCCAGACCGCTGGCCGAGCCCATCTTTTCGCCGATCAAAATTTCCCCCCTCGGAAAATAGCCAGAATGGCCGCGACTAACGTCTGCTGCTCTTCATACGTTCGCCCTTCCAGCACATCGTATGCGGCAAGAACCTGAATCAGGGCGGCAGCCTGACCATCGTATATTGCCCTGTCTTGGGGCTTGGCAGGTTGAGGTACCCCAGATCGCATAATTGCGATCGAACCTGCTTTGCGTGCCTCCTGAGCCTCAGAGGCCGTGTTTGCTATCACCACGTCCGGGGCTGGTTCATCTCCACGCCTTTTCCGCCATATCTCAGATGCAGTAGTAGCTAAATGATCTCGCCCGGCTTGGGCGTCGCTTTGTTTCCGCAGCGCCCTCAATCTATCCGCCTCATCCTTCAGACGGTTCGTTAACTGGCGTATCGCTCCATGCAACCATAGCGTCACTAATTGCAAGTGAGGGTGAGAGTAGTTGAAGCTCTCGCGATCAATATTCAGCGCCGCGTCAAGCCCTCGCTGAACGAAGAGTTCCGACGTAATTTGCCTGAGACGCGTCTGTTCTGACACTTGATATTTGAAGAAATTCGGATCAAAGTTCGACCCGCTTGCGCCTCGGATACGGACTAGAACTCCGTTATTCTCTTTGGGAACAACGCGACCGGTCCAGAACAGATATGCTTCCAGTGACAGGTCGCCGCCGCGCTGGCTTTGCGCAACTCTAGTTAGGTCTGGCTCGAAGCGCCCTACAAACAAGACCGAAGTATTGAGCCCCCTTTGGGTGGTAGCGTAGTGTTTGAACCGTATCGGCCGCTTGAGCTCGACTCCGTCCATTACAACGCGAAAGCCGCCTACCGGATCGAGTCCATCGGTAAGCGCAGGGGCGCCTTTAATCTGGGCTTTCACTGCCTCGCGAACAGTAATGCCTGGGTTCAATCGAACTTCTTGTCCGCGCCCGCGCTCTCTAGTTATCCAATAAAGCTGGAGGTGCCCATCTTGCGTAAGGTCAAATGGATGCCGATCGACATAGGCTACAGGTGCAGCCAACCCCAGTGTCCAGATCATCTCTAGATAGGTGTCTAACGTCGTCGCAAGTTCGGGGCGGTCGAGCCGATCAAACTCGCCCTCCACGGCATCCATCAACTTTGACATCCGGATGTCGGCCGGATCCTCGCTGGTCCAAGGGAGTTTCGGCTTGATGGCCAAAAGTACCGGGCCGTCAGCTGGTTCAGAGAGATTACCGATATATCCAGAATGGTACGTGGGAGGCTCGACCCGCATACTCGCCCAAGTATCGAGATCACCACGTTTGAATGCCGCCTCACGATCGGCGACGCTATCCCAACGGTCTGCGCTTCGTAGGATATCTCGGACTCGTGGTTTCACATCATCAAGGATGATGTCTGTACCGTGCGCTTCCAAGTCGTCGGTTCGCTCTCGGCGGATTAGGACGTCGCCCGCAATATAGTCCTCGCCTTCGTCCGCTTCGACATCGCTTCTGTCCTCAGCATACGCACGAAGCCTAATTTCGGCGAGCAGACGATAATTTTCGCCTCTAGCCTTCGTACTAATCTGGAATCGTCGTGACAACTGACTTATCGAGAAAAGACCAATCCCAATTTTTCCGATAAGTGGGCGTCCTCCCGGAGTACAATCGACATCTTCAGCGCTGACAACGCCGAGACTCTTTCCTTCTTCTCGTCTCTTTGCGCTACCGCCAATGTTCTTTAACAGGCGCGTAAGTGTCTCGTGCGACATGCCGGCGCCGTCGTCGCGGACATATATTCTGGAGAACCGTGGCGCATCAGTGAGGATTGTCACAGTGGAAGCGTCTGCGTCCCACGCGTTGGATATTAACTCGCGTAGAGCTGATGCCGGCTGACGATAAATCCCGTCCGTGACCCGAGCTATCACTCTGTCGCTCGCCGCCAGCCTAGTTTGCACAATTTGCCCCTCGTTGACCGGATTGGCCAACCAGTTAGACAAGTCTTCGCCCTTTTCGATTACTATAGCGTCAGTCACTAATTTTTCATCCCCCGAACCACGTTACTGATCTATGCACTTGGGTGCAACCAGCATCCCGTCGCGATACCGGAATATTCTATCGACATCGGTTTTCCGTTCAGGCTCCCACTTTCGGCGGTCCAAGGAAATTGAAGATCGCAGCCACAAGATCATCATCCGTCTTAGTTTCACAATCCCATATAACCATCGCTGACCACCCAGCTTTTTGGAGCAATTGCAACGACCGTTGATCTCTGGCTTTCGTTCTCGCGAATTTTGGCTGCCAATAATCTTGACGTGACTTCGGCTCGGAGCAATCGATACAGCCTTCGTGCCTGTGCCAGAAGCACCCATGGACAAAGATGACCTTACGACGCGCTGAAAAGACTATATCAGGCTTGCCCGGGAGATCCTTCCGATGAAGGCGGAAGCGGTAGCCATATCGATGCGCGATCTGTCTGACACGCATCTCTGGCCCTGTGTCTTTAGAGCGTATCCGCGCCATATTTGCGCTTCGGCGCTCTTTTGATATTCGATCAACCATAGCTGCTTCGTTCCACCTGGCTCTTTGCGGCTCCATTCGTCCCGGCACGAGGTAGGTCCTACAGCCTTACATACAATAAGGATTGTCGTCGCGACGGGTCAAAGGCTAAGATACGGTGCGTCCCACCCGCCGACGACCCACAGATCCTGATCATTGCTCGATGATGGGCGCCGGCAAGACCCGGACCTTTCGCCCAAACGACGAAACCCCACCGATCGCCGGTCTCGCCGCGTGGAGTTCGAGAACGCAGCCATGCTAGCTTCCATCGAGCCGCCTGAAGCGCGGACCTGAGGGGCAAGTCATGTTGGATCAATGGAGTAATTTCTTCGTCGGGGCGGCGCGGCGGGGCTTGCCGGGTTGATCTTCGTCGCGATCTCGATCAATCCCGAACGCATTGTCCGCAACACGACGCACAAGAACCGGGCAATCAACATGCTGTCGGGCTTCAGCGCGATTTTCATGGCATGCAGCCTGGCACTTCTGGGAGGTCAATATCTTCCGGCACTTGGCGTCGAATTGCTTTTCCTCTGGGGCGTAGCGACATTCATCTTCGTCAGAGGATATGTCGTGGCCCTCAGGGCGGGGATGAGTTCCATCGGCTTGACCGGGCCGCGGCTGGCGGGCGGCACGATCTGTTACCTGGCCGAGGTTGCGGGCGCGATTTTGCTTATTATCGGACGCGGCGTGGGCCTTTACATCGCGGCCCTTGGAACCATCGTCCTGTTCGCCTTCCTGATTTCAGGCGCATGGCTCCTCATCACCGGCATCTACGAAGAGCCGGCCGAGGGATGAGTTGCGGATGGCCGGTCTCCCGAAACGGACAATCGGTTCACTCAGATATGTTGGGCACCCGCCAGCGTGGCGTCCCCACAATCTGCCCACCCTTTGCGGCTTTGAAATAGGTCGCCGCGAGATCCTCGTCACACATCGAGGACAAGTATATCTGGATCGACCCACCATCCTGGGTGACCGGGTAGCGTTCGCCGCATGCATCGAGGCGCTTTTCATACAGGCGCATTTGCTTGCGGGTCAGTCGATCGAAGAATCCAGCCTTGCACTTGTCGATCACGGCTTCCGACATGAATTCGTCGCCGCTCGATCCCCAGGCGCAGGCCTGGTGCAACTTGTGAGCGGCCAGGCAACCGGGGGCGGCCTGAATGTCCTGCTCCAATTGCGCACCTTCCGGGCACTGCGCGTCCTCCGCGGCCGCGGGAGCGATCAAGAGAAGCCCCATCAGGATTGCGCAGCTGGTCCGCATATCGAATTCCCCGGCGGCCTCTCTCCAGATCGATTTTGCGTCGGTCCCAGCTTAGCCGAATGGACGCAAACGGGAAAGATTGTCGCTTCCGGCGGTGTTCCGCGAGCCGCGATTTCACAGGCCTCCGGCTACGGGCAGCGCGGCCGATGCCTTGCGCGGCCTTCGCCTTGGCGGCGCCGGCGAAATGGTGGCATGTGCTATGCCCTCATTCGCGCGGGCTTCGAGTTAGGCGTCGCATGAAAGATCGAAACTTTGCTTTGAATGCGCGTCGGCGCAACCCGTCAATCATCCTGAGGCGGTCAAGATATAGGTCCGGGTGAACGCAATCGAGCATTGTTGAAGGGCTGCCAAGTCCGAGCCTATCGGCAGCCTGATCATCGGCCATGATCAGGATGTTCTGCCTGTACCAAAAGGGCAAACTGCTGTCTGACCATATCCTCGGGCGAATTAGATCGAAGGGCTCGTAGCCCTGTTGCTTGAACAGGGCTGACCAATGGCTCTGCCAGGCCTCGTTGATGTGGTGAGTGCCTCCCTGGGAAGGAATGGCGGCTGAGAAAAGAACAACGGGTGCGCTCCGGCAAAGCCATTCGACAGCGCGCACGGAAGCCGGAGCCGAGATATGCTCCAGGACCTCCGTACAAATTGCGAGGTCAAAGCGTCCAAGGTCGGGGATCGAGTCCTCCAAATCCCCCAGCACAAACTCTGCTTCCGAAATGAGCCTCTGTTCCGCGGGCACCCAAGGTCCGTCGATACCATTTACGCGGGCCACCCCCATTTGTTTTGCCGCCAATAGCCATGACCCGGTTGCCGTTCCGAGGTCGACAACGGACTCGGGCTTGAAATATTCAAAGACGTGCCCGAGTATTTCCTTCGCAATTCTGATTTCGCCCGAGCGTTCCCTAAAAAAATCGCTGTCATAGGTGTTCTGGCTCATAATGCAGTCCTAAAAATTCATTCTAACTCTTTGTTTTGACGCAATTCCAGGCGGAAAACCGCTCACACTTTTCCTGGAATTGCTCTCGTCAAACTCGTTGGGCATGGAGCGCAAACTCGTTTCGGGGCTATGCAACGTTCATTGCCAGCGGGAAGCGTAGCGGCACGACGTCGACCTTCTCGGTGGCGAAAAAGCTTCTGTTTCGAAAATGCCCGAAAACGCGAGTCGACTCTGCCCGGATCCTTTCGATGACGCGCTTGTTTCTGGCGGGCGGCGACCTGGATTGAATTAAGGTCGCAGGCCCGCCGTTTTCCGAAACGAAATGCGCTTGCGTGCAGAGCGCGGGCATCAACTGGTAGGTCGTGTTACGCGCGGTCGTCATCTCGGTTGGATTGAAGAGTGCGAAATCGACCGCCGCTTTGAGACGATTCGTGCCCTTGAGCAGTTTTTGGGCGGCGTCTTTCGAAATCAGATAACCGCACGAGCCCATGTGCCGTCCGGCCAGTCTCCTGACCGAGTATCCATTTTGAGCGGAAACATCCCGGCTCCCGATCCTCACCCGTACGAAGAATGTTTCGAGCTTGACCACATCCGCGTCCCTCGGGATCCAGCTGACATCGGACAGCATCGGTCCGGCGTCGTGGCTGAAAACAACGTCGTCCTCGAAAACAGCGCCATACCGATCGGGGCCGTCCGCGATGCTCTGCCAGCAGAGACGGTGGCTAAGAAAGCAGCAGACTTCCGCCCCGGTCAGCGGGGGTGCGATAAAAGGAACTCCGCGTGCCGCATCGATACCGGCAACACGTTCAAAAGCAATTCCAATGCGGGAAAATTCTGCCGTAACGTCAGCGAGCCGATCAACTGATCGGTCAAGATTGATCACAAAACACTTCACTGCCACCCCCCGAGGCCCTAAAGCAAAATTAGCGATATCTACTTTATGCCCGCCTAGGCAGGAAGTTCATCGTTAGTTCTTATCGCCCCTCTCTTCTCTATAGGGATGCTCCAAGCGGCAGTCAACTTTCCGTGAGCACCAAATGATCGCAGCCGCTGGGCCAAAGGTCGCAAGCTTAGCGCCATCGCGACCGTCAGAGCCCTCAATGCCGCTTGAAATACTGCACCTCGCGCTCATGCTTCTCAGCCGCCTCGCGCGTCTCGAACGTCCCCAGGTTCCGCCTTTTCCCGGTCTTCTCATCCTTCTTGCGCGAATAAAGCCGGTATTTTCCGTCCTTGAGTTTGCGGATCATCTCGCTCTCCCTTGCCAGGATCGATCAGGATTTCCCCCTGGCCTTCAGGCTGCGCGCTGCCTGCTCCACCGCCGCGCGGTCGGTGCCCAGGCGGTCGAGCAGCGCCTGCGCTTCGTCGCCCGAAATGCCGGTGCGCATGGCCAGTTTCTCGACCTCCAGCACATCGGTGCTGGCGATCTCGCGGGTCTCAGGCAGTGCGTCGTCGGCCGTCAGCGGCAGTGCGGCTTCACGGTCGATCTCCATTTCGGCCTGGTGCCAGTGCCGCTCGTGGTCGCCATCAGCGCCGCCTTCGCGTTGCCATATGGCGTAGGCGCGGTCTCGGATCTTGTCGTTGCGGTCGTCGGTCATGGTGGTTCTCCCTTCGTGTCGGGGAGGAACGCCGCGCCGGCGCGAACGATCCAAAAATTTTGCGTGATCGTCGGCTGGGGATCGCAAGGCGTCACGGGTTCAGACGCGCCGGCTCGTTCCTACTCGCACTGACGCCTCGGCCCACCCGAATAGGGCTGGTAGCTGTTGTCCTCGGGACGGTAGGAGCGGTAGCGGCTGAAGCAGGACTGGACGTGGTCGTCCGAAAGATCGGCCGACGCAACCAGGGGCGCGGCGCCGCCTTCGACATAGCTGACTTCGGCGGGCGCGGCCTGGTCGGCGGCGGCGGTGGTGTCGAGATAGGGCGACACGCAGGGGCGCTGCTGGCCGCTGTAGGACATGTAGCTGTTGTCGTCGGGATTGTAGGAGCGGTAGCGGTCCGCGCACCAGCTGACATGGGCAGGTGGCAGCCTGGCCTGCTGCTCGCCGGCGCCGGGCGCCACCGCGACTGTATGGGTCGGGTCGGGCGCCTGCACCCTGGCGGCGGCATCGGGTGCTGCGGGCTGCGCGGCGGCCACCCGCTCCAGGCCCGGCGCGGCCTTGTCCACGGGCTGTGCGTCCTTGGTCCACAGCTGCGAGACACTGTCGGCGGGCCTGGCCTGATGCGCGGGCTTGGCGACAATCAGCCAAGCGGCGAAAGCCAGCCCGCTGGCAAAGACCGCAAGGGTCAGGAAAAAGCCTGCGACCAGTGCCAAAACCGCTTTCATCACACACTCCTTGAGCCCCTGCTAATAGAATGCGGAGCGTCGGGACTGGTTCCAGCGAGCGAGCGTTTGGCAAAGGTGTCTCAAACCGGCAGCCGCACGTCCACCGAAAACTCGTTCTCCACGGCCAGCAGCGCCTTGACCATCTCCTTGTCGCGCTCACGCTTCTGCAGGGTGCGGGCCAGCAGCCAGTCCAGCGACAGCCTGCCGGCGCCAACGGCGGCCAGCACGAACATGCCGCCTGCGATCGCCAGGTCCTTTTCGAAATGCAGCAGTTCGTTCTGGCTGGCGAAGTTGGTGTGGAACAGCAAGGCGGTGGACAGGCAGAACAAGCCGAGCCCGATGCCGCCCAGCCGCGTCAGCAGGCCTGATGCCACCGAGAGCCCTGCCCCCAGTTGCAGCGCGATGGTGGCGATGAACAGCGGCAGGCCGACGCCTTGGGCGGCCATCGCCCTGGCGGCGCCGTCGAAATGGGTGGCCAGCGTCACGCCCTCCTGCAGGAAGATGAAGGACATAAGCAGGCGGCCGGCGAGCAGGGTCACGTCCCTGATGTGGTATTTCGTGGCGAGGCCGTTGAGCTTCGCGGCGATGTCGTTCGGTGTCATGGGTCAGCCTCCATTTTTAGCATGAGGCAAGCGCCGCCCGCCGCGGGACGCACGAGAACGGCGCCTGCCGGATGTGATGTTCGAAAAGGCCGGAGCCGGCTCGAGGGAGAGCGCCGGCTCCGGCAATGGGCGCCAGCCACGAGCGCCCAAACTTTGGTAAGGTCAGCGCCAGCCCTCACTCCGTCTCGGCTTCGCCGAGCCACCCCCCCCACGTCCGTGGGGGAGAGGAAATGGCGGTGGCGCCGTGGGTTTACTGCGTCACCTTGGTGTCGATGGCCTTTTGCAGGTCGGACAGCTCGTCGCAGCCGGCGGGGCAGAGTTTCTGCAGCGAGGCCAGCTGCGCCTTGGCCTTGTCCATGTCGCCGGTCTCGACATAGAGCTCGCCCAGATATTCGCGGGCGGCCTTGTGGTCGGGCTTCAGCTCCAGCGCCTTGTTGTAGTAGGTCAGCGCGGTGGTGAAATCGCCGGTCTTGCGCAGCGTGAAGCCGAGCAGATTGTAGACGTCGGCCTGCTGGTTGTCCTGCGCGAGATCGCGCAGATCGGCCAGCGCGCCCTTGTAATCCTTGGCGGCGATCTTGGCCTGAACGGCGGTGAGGTCGGGCGCGTCAGTGCCCTCGATATCATCCACCGCATAGGCCGGCATGATTGTCGCGACGGGAACGACGGTCAGCACGGCAATGGCGCCGAGCAGGCCGAACAGGGCGTCTCTGCCCAAAAGGGACTGTTTCATTGTCTTTCTCGCTTTGGTTGAGTGCTAGCGTTGAGAGACCGTTTCGAAACTCGCTCTGGCGAGTCATATGGAGGTGGTTTCGAGAACCGGAGCGCAGCGTACTTTTGGGTACGTGAGCACCGGAAGCGCAGAAAGCGCCTCCAGATGGCCGCCAGAGTAGAGTTTCCAAACGGGCTCAAACTTGAACCGGCGTGAAGCCATAGGCACTGCCGTCTTTCACGAAGACGCCGGTGCCCGGGAATGGGAAGTGCGACCCGGAAATGCGGATGTTGTCCGCGATCACCCGGTCGATGATCTTGTGGCGCGTGGCAATCGCCGTCGGCCCATCCTGGTCGTAGGCGCCCTGCCACTCCGGATGCGGCGCCAGCAAAGCGGGCACATACATGGTGTCGGCCGAGATCATCAGCTGTTCCTTGCCGGAATTGGCGAGGTACACCGAATGTCCGGGCGTGTGGCCGGGGGCGGCGATGATCTGGATGCCGGGCGCGACTTCGGCGCCGTCCTCGACCAGCTTCCAGTTCTTCCATTTCGGAAAATTTTCGGCGATGCGCTTGCCCGCCGGCTTGCGGCCCTCGGGCAGCTTGGCCAGCCGGCCGGGGTCGGTCCACCAATTGTATTCCGTGGCGTTGACGATCAGCTCGGCATTGGGGAACACCGGCGTGTTGGTGCCTTTCTCCATCAGGCCCCAGACGTGGTCGGGATGGAAATGCGAGATCATGATGGTGTCGATCGCCTTGTAGTCGATGCCGGCGGCGGCCATGTTGGCCGGCAGGTGCGTGGCATTGGCCTGCCATTGGCCGACGCCCGAGCCGGCATCCATCATGATCAGTTTTCCGCCCATCTTGAGCACGACGACGGTGAGCGGAATGGGCATGAAATCGGTGGTGAGCCCCGCCTTGGCGAGCGCCGCCTTGGTGTCTTCGACCGAGACGTCCTTGATGAAGGCCGGGTCGTGCGGCTTCTTCCAGATGCCGTCATAGATGGCGGTCACCTCGATATCGCCGACCGTGTATTTGTAGAAGCCGACGGTCGGCTCCACCGGGGTTTCGGCAAAAGCGGGGCGGGTGAACTCAAGCTTGCCGGCAAGGCCGAAGGCAGCGGCGGCAGTGGCGGTTCCAAGCAGTGTGCGGCGTGTCATGCTGAACATCGGGTATCTCCTGTGAGGTTGCGTGGCGGTGGCAAAAGTCGGAAGGCGAGAAATTCCAGGGGTGACGGAAGGCCACGCCACATGGCCCTCCGTCCTGATTGCGGACCGGGTCGGGACCTCGAGGCTGTCCCAACCCCTGAACTCAGTTGCCCCAGATGCCCTGGCCTGGTTCATCCGCATCAGTTTTGGTCGTTGCCTGCATGCCGTGCCGAACCATGTCCGGCTTGCGGATCGAGGCGGTGTAGGTGTTGTCGACGGAGGCGGCTGCCGGATTGACGGTACGGTCGCCAAAATGATCGCTGCCGGCGAAGGCGCTGGTGGTGGCCACGAGGATGGCGGCGGCGGTGAGAGCGATGTTTTTCATATCGATGGCTCCTGTTGTTGAGCGATTGCTTGAAGGCGCGCTCAGCGGCCCCAGAGGCCTTCGTCGTTGTGCCGGTTGATGATGTCCTGCGCCGATCCCTGGCTCGGTCCGGTCGTCACCTTGGTGTCGACGCCGTTCTGGTGCGCGGTGTAGGGGATCGAAGCGGTGGCATTGGCGTCGACGGAAGCGACAGGCTGGTTTCCCGTGTTGCCACCGAAATGATCGCTGCCGGCAAAGGCAGCACTCGAGGCAAGCAACATCGCAGCCACGCCGAGAGCGAGCTTGGTCATTTGACAAATCCTTGTTTCGTTTCTCCGGGTCGCGGGCCGGCAGTTTGGCCCCGCTGAAGGAAAGACCCGGCAAGGCGGTGCTTTATTCCCGGGGGTGGCGAGATTTTTTTGGAAGGGGAATCAGGGCTCGATGAACCCAACCTTGGCAGAGCCCAATAGGCGCGACCTAGACACACAAAAGGCGCCGGCGCAGCGCGCCGACGCCTTCAAGGATGCGCCAGACCGGCCCGCCTACGGACAGGTCTTCTTGCCGCAGACCGCGATGCAGATCGCCGGGTTCGAACAGGTGTAGGTTTTCTTGGAACTGGTGCCGGAAGATGAGCCGCCGCTGGACGCGGCGAGCTGGCCGGGGCCGCCCTGGTCCAGCGTCTTCATGTCGCGATTGCTGGCGCTGATCTTGCCGCAGATCTCGGCGCCGCAGACCGCCTTGCAGATCGCCGGATTCCAGCATTTGTAGGCCGCGAAGACCTCGGTAGGAAGAAGGGCGCAGAAAACCGAGATGCCGAATATCAATCTTTTCGCCGCACGCATTGTTGCCTCCTGTGGCCAGTTTTCCCGATGTCACGGAGACCCGGCCGCCCAGCCTCCGTTCCCGCGCATGCCTCATGCAGCGCGTCCGCCGGCGCGACTATGCGGATGCAAAGCCATGGGCGTATCGCACTGGCGGCACAGGCGCATGGCACTGGCGGAACAGGCGCCTCACTGCGCCAGGCCGGCGCGCACCTCGGAAGGCGTCATGCGATAGCGCGAGCGGAACTGCCGGTAGAAGGTCGACGGCTCGACCAGTCCCGCCTCGAAGGCGAGATCGGCGATCGGCCGCGCGGCGAAAAGCGGGCTGGCGAGCTGCCGGTGGATCCGCTCCAGCCGCCTTTGCATGACATAGTCGGAAAAGCCCTGCCCCTCCTCGGCGAAAAGCCGCCTGATGTAGCGCGGGCTGATGCCGAGGCCCCTTCCCGCCATCTCCGCCGACAGCCGCGCTTTGTGCAGATTTTCCTCGATGTAGCGTTTGATGGCCTCGATGCGCGCGGCGCGGACGCCGCGCCCGGCGATCACCTCGCTAACCTCGCGGCTGGCGCCGACCGCGGCCGCGAACAGATCGGCAATGTGCAGGGCCGCCAGCGGCGCCAGCCCGGCGCTCATCCCGCCCTGCGCCACCGCGCCGAGATAGGCCAGCAGAAGCCGCGCCTCCGGCGTGGCGGGATTGATCGCATCGGGCCTGAGATCGCCGACATGGCGCACCAGCGGCTCCAGCGTCGACCTGGCAAAGCGGGCGCAGATGGTCCACTCGCCGTTCGGCGCCCTGGCGCGCCAGCGCCGGTCCATCGGCATGATGCAGGGCGCGCCGGCCGGTGTCTCCACCGTTCCATGGCTTGGCGTGTCAAAAGCCCAGCCGCCGGCGATCCAGGACACGACGAGGTCGTCATTGGCATCCTGCCGCAGCGCTGCCGTGCGTTCCCAGGCCATCGGCGCAACCTTGCCCTCGGCCACGCTCACCCCAGGCAGCAGAAGCGTGGTGGCGCTCAGACGCAGTTCGCCGCCCTCCAGCGGGGCGAGGTCCAGCCGCATGCAGATGCGGCCGTAGAATTCGCGCACGGCTTCTTCGCGCTCGCGATCGGCAATCTCGTCCGTGGACAGGACGATGACATTGTCCGGGCTGGACACCTGCGTTCGATCCCCGTTCTTCCCCTGGGGTTTTCGTGCGGGCGACAGGGACAGTTCAAGGCCTATGTGGACGCTCCGCGCAAAAGTGGCGGCAGGCGCAAGGAATGTGGCCCCAGGTGCAAGATCGGCATCGGATTGTCTGCTGTCCGGGCTTCAGCGGAGTTCGCGGATCCAATGCCATAGGCTGTAGTTGGCCCCATGCCCGCGGTTGAGGCCGCGGCCCTCCGCGGCAAGCGCCCGCATCTCGCGCGGCGTCATGTCGAAGGCACGCCGGAAGGCGCGGACAAAACTCTTGCGGTGAACGAAGCCGTAGCGGCCGGCGATCTCGCCAATGGCTTCGTGCCGGCGGCCGGGATCGACAAGTTCGGCGCGGCAGCGGCGCAGCCTCTCCTCCTGGATGTATCTGGAGAGGCCGCCATGCGGCTCGAACAGATAATAGAGCTTGCGCGTCGAGATGCCGAACAGCGCGGCTATCGTTTCGGCGGCGAGGTCCCGGCCGCTGATGTGCCTGTCGATATGGCGGCGGATTTCGCCGCTCAGCGCCAGTTGCACCGAAATGGCGTTTTCCTCCGCCACGGTCGAATTGATCGCCGCGGCGGCGAGTTCCAGGGTCGGCCTGGTCACCGCCTCGGCATCCCTGCCGCTCATGGCCGGCGCGGCCTGGTAGAGGCCGAGCAGATGGCCGCGCAACAGCGCCGTCAAAGGCGCGTTGCCCGGGATGACGCGCAGATTGTGCTCGTCGGGCGCCTTCAGAAGCGGCGCCAGCAGGCGACGCGGCATGGTCAGGTTGAGGCTGTCGATACCGGACGTCCCTGTCGACTGGGCCTGCGCCAGGTCGGAGACGATCAGGTCGCCCGGGCAGGCCTTTTCATCCAGTCCGCCATCGCGCCGGCCGTGGCTGCCGCGCAGGCAGAGCTGCACGGTGATCTGGTCGAGGCCGTCGCGTCCGATGCGGGCGCGTGAGCGGTCGAAGTTCTGCGCGACGCATCGGTACGAACTGAGCGCGATCTCGCCGAAATCAAACGCTTCCGCATGGACATGGAACCGATCGTCGCCACCATTGCGCAGGCGAACGTCGTAGAAGAAACTCATGTTCTCCTGCCACAGCGCGATGGCCTGCCTGGGCGCCAGGCCCGCTGAATCCAGCACGGAGCGCGGGATCCCGCGATCCGCGAGCGCCCCGCCCGGCTTTTGACCGTTGCCTGCCGCTGCCATCCGCCACGATCCTCCGCGAACGGCGCAGCATAGGCATGGTTGCCGAGCCGCGACAACACCGGGTTTGCACGGCAAGCGCAGGCCGGCTCCACCAGCCCCTCCCCAGTTCACAATGTCCCGCTCAGACACACTTCAGAAACAATATTCAACAGTTCGGAAAAACTGGCGAAAAGATCGGATGCCATAAGCATCCCTCAACGGCCGGGAATCGGCCGCCTCACACGCGCACGACGGTCAAATGCAGCGGCTGCGCAGCCGGCAAAGGCCTGCCAATGCGGCGGCATGAACAGCCTGGCAATGCGCAGTAAGGGCGAGAAAGTTTGGAAATGGATTACGGTATCGATATCGCCGCATTGGACAGGGACGCGGCAAGGCCGGGCAGAGCGCCCGAAACTGGCGACGCGCAGCCGAAAACCGGCGCCGGCTCCGCAATCGCCGCGCACGGCCAGATCCTGACCGGCGCCGACTTCGCCCGGGCAGGTCAGCCCGGCGAGCGGCTCGATGCGGTCTTCGAACAACTCGCCGAAACATTCGCCACCCTGCCGGCGGTGATCTCCGAAGGACGTGTCTGGACCTATCAGGAGCTCGACAGGCGGGCCAACCAGTTCGCCCGCCTGCTTGTCAAGCGCGGCGTGCGGCCGGGTGACCGGGTCGGACTTATTCTCGACCGCTCGGCGGAAACCTATGTCGCCTTGCTCGCCGTGGTGAAGGCAGGCGCGGCTTTCGTGCCGCTGGCCACCGCCTTTCCGCAAGAGCGCATGGCGCTGATCATCGAGGACGCCAACGTCAGCCTGGTCGTGACCATCGCCACCTATGCATCGCGGGCCGACCAGTTGCCGGTTCCGCATGTGCTGATCGACAGCGCCGCCGCCGAGATCTCCAAACAGTCCGACGCCCCGCTGAAGCCCCACAAGGCGCCGGCCCCCGCTGCAGTCGAAGACATCTGCTACATCCTCTACACGTCGGGGACGACCGGCAGGCCGAAGGGCGTGGCCATCCGCCACCAGAGCTTTGTCAACTTCATCCGCGTCGCCGCCGCATCCTACGGCTACCGGCCGGGCGATCGCGTCTACCAGGGCATGACGATTGCCTTCGACTTTTCCTCCGAAGAGATCTGGGTGCCGTTCGTCGCCGGCGCGACCGTGGTGCCCGCACCCGGCCAGATGCCGCTCGTCGGCGAGGAACTCGCCGATTTCCTGCGTCTTCATGACATCACCTGCATGGCCTGCAGCCCGACGCTGCTGTCGTCGATGACATCGGATGTGCCCAACCTGCGCACGCTCCTGGTCGGCGGCGAGGCCTGCCCGCACAATCTGGTGGTGCGCTGGTCGAAGCCGGGGCGGCAGATCCTCAACACCTACGGCCCGACCGAAGCGACCGTCACGGCGACTATGGGCGCGCTGACGCCGGAAAAGCCCGTCACCATCGGTGCGCCGCTGCCCACCTATTCCATCGTCATTCTCGACGCTTCGCTGCCGGAGCTCGCCGAGCCTGGCGAACTGGGCGAGATCGGCATCGCCGGCATCGGGCTCGCGGTCGGGTATCTCAACAGGCAAGACCTGACCGAACAGAAGTTCATCCCCGATTTCCTCGGCCTGCCGAACAACCCGTCGAAGCGCATCTACCGCACGGGCGACCTTGGTCGGATCAACGCCGATGGCGAGATCGAATATGCCGGGCGTATCGATACCCAGGTGAAGATCCGCGGCTACCGCATCGAGCTCGGTGAGATCGAGGCGGTGCTGCTCGACCAGCCTGAGATCGCGCAGGCCGCCGTCACCACCTGGGAGATCGAGCCCGGGCGTGTCGAGCTCGTTGCCTACTACGCAGCCAAGGCCGGAGCGTCGGCGCTCTCGCGCGCCGATCTCGCCCAGACGATGAAGCGGCGCCTGCCGGACTACATGGTGCCATCCTATCTGGAGGAACTGCCGGCAATCCCGATGACGGTGTCGAACAAGGTCGACCTTCGCCAGCTGCCGAAGCCGACAAGCACCAGGCTTTCGGCCGACCGCGCCATGGTTGCGCCCGGCAATGACGACGAAATTTTCCTGGCCGACGCGCTGGCCGCGGTGCTGAAATTCGACGCGGTGTCGGTCGAGGACAATTTCTTCGACGATCTCGGCGCCAACTCGCTGCTGATGGCGCATTTCTGCGCCCGTGTGCGCACCCGCAAGGAATGGGCGACGACGTCCATGCGCGACATCTATCTCTATCCGACGGTCGCGCGCCTGGCCAAGCATCTGAGCGTGGCGGAAGAGATGACGACGGCCACCAATGAGCCTGTCCTCACCCGCCAGGCCTCGAATCTTGCCTACTGGAGCTGCGGCGCGGGCCAGCTTTCGTTCTACCTTGCCTACAGCTATGCCGCGCTGTGGGTCCTCGACCATGGCCTCGACTGGGTCTACGACGCACTCGACGAACCGCTGCAGCTTTATATCAGGTGCGTGGCGCTGTCGGCCGGCGTGTTCTTCGGCATGTCCGGCTTTGCCGTGGCCGCGAAATGGCTGCTCATCGGCCGCTGGAAGGCCGAGGCGTTCCCCATCTGGGGATGGCGCTACTATCGCTTCTGGGTCGTCAAGACGCTGATCCGCTCGGCGCCCGTCGTGCTGTTCCGCGGCAGCCCGCTCTACAGCATCTATCTGCAGCTTCTCGGCACCAAGCTCGGGCACAACGCCGTCATCGAATCCAAATCCGTGCCCGTCTGCACGGATCTCATTTCGATCGGCGCCAACACGATCCTGCGCAAGGAATCGATGGTCCTCGGCTATCGGGCCCAGGCCGGCTATATCCACACCGGGCCGCTGAGCATCGGTCGCGATGCCTTCGTCGGCGTCGGTTCGACGCTCGACATCGACACCTCGATCGGCGACGGCGGCCAGCTCGGCCATTCGTCCTCGCTGCAGCGCGGGCAGAGCATTCCCGACGGCGAGCACTGGCATGGATCGCCGGCCGTGCCGACCACGGCCGACTATTGCAAGGTGCGCACCGCGAACCCCTACGAGGTCCGGCGCTTCCTCTACGAGGCCGTTCAGCTGTTCCTGCTGTTCGCTGTCATCACCCCGCTGCCGCTCCTGTTCCACAGCTATTGGGAATATGTCGGCGACGACTATCAGGAGACGATCGGTCTTGTCGCCATCGGCACCACGGTCACGCTTTTCGGCTATATCGCCGTGGCCTTTTTCGCCGCCACGGTCCTGCCGCGCGTTTTCAGCCTGATCCTGAAGCCGGGCCGCACCTATACGCTCTATGGCTTCCGCTACTGGCTGCAGACCGTGTCCGAATTCTCCAGCAATTCGCGTGTGCTGGGGCTGCTGTTCGGCGACAGCTCGGCCATCGTCCACTACATGCGCGCCATCGGCTGGAACCTCAACAAGGTGGTGCAGACCGGCTCCAATTTCGGCTCGAACCAGCAGCACGACAACCCGCTTCTGTGCGAGATCGGCACCGAGACCATGGTGTCGGACGGCCTGTACATGATCAATGTGCACAAGTCCGCCTCGGCGTTCCGGCTGGAGCCGACCCGCATTGGCGAGCGCAACTATCTCGGCAACAACATCTACTATCCGCCGGATGGCCGCACGGGCGACAACGTCCTGCTCGGCACCAAGGTGATGATCCCCATCGACGGCCCGCTGCGCGAGAATGTCGGCCTGCTTGGTTCGCCTGCCTTTGAAATCCCGCGCATGGTCAACCGCGACAAGGAACTCATCGCCGGCGTCGACGAGGCCGACCGGCGCCAGCGTATCCCGTTCAAGAACCGCCACAATCTGGTGACGATCCTTCTGTTCATGGCGACGCAATGGGTCATGCTGTTCGCCACGCTGGCGATCTGGGACCGGGCGCTGAACTACTACACCGAATGGAACGAGGTCGCCCTCTTCGTCGCCGTGCTCCTGACTTCGGCGATCACCATTCCGTTCTACATCTTCGTCGAGCGGGCAAGCCTTGGTTTCGGCCGGCTGAAGCCGCGGATGACGACGATCTACGATGTCGACTTCTGGCGCCACGAACGTCACTGGAAGCTGGCGGATTCGCCGATCGTGCGCCTGTTCGCCGGCACGCCGTTCCGGCCGATGATCCTGCGCCTGCTGGGCGTCAAGGTCGGCAAGCGGGTCTATGATGGCGGCAGCAACCTCACCGAACGCTCGCTGGTCGAGATCGGCGATGACGTCACGCTCAACGAGGGCTGCGTCATCCAGGCCCATTCGTTGGAAGAAGGTGCGTTCAAGTCGGACTTCATCCGCATCGGTAACGGTTGCACGCTCGGGCCTTCCGCCTTTATCCATTACGGCGTCGTCATGGGCCGGGGATCGGTGGTCGATACGGACTCCTTCGTGATGAAGGGCGAAGAGCTGGAGCCCAACTCGATCTGGCGCGGCAACCCGGCCAAGCTGCACCGATTCGTCGAGCCGATCGTGGAGGATGGCTCCAGAGCGTCATCCTGACGCCCGATAGCATCGGAGGTCACGTGGCAGAGCGATCCGGAAGCACCATAGACATCCGGATCGCCCCAGTGACCCCGGCCAACAGCACTTTGGTCACCGCACTGCAGTTGGCTCCGGAGCAGATGAATTTCGTCGCAAGCAATGCGGACTCGCTGCGCGAAGCCAGATCCGACAGGGACGCGCGGCCGCGCGTCATCATGGCCGGGGATCGTGTCGTCGGGTTCCTGATGTACGAGGCGCCGCACGACGACGACGAGGCGCGGATCTACCGCCTCATGATCGACCGCGCCTGGCAGGGCAGAGGCTACGGCAAGGCCGCGTTGCGTGAAGTGCTCAAGGAAATCGCCGGGCTCGGCCACATCGGCCACGTCTCCATCTGCTATGAACCGGAGAATGAAGCAGCGCGCCAGCTCTATCGCACTGCCGGTTTCGTCGAAGAAGGGCTCGACGAGGATGGCGAAATGATCGCCGACCTCGTCCTGCCGAGGGATGGCCGTTGACGCGGTCGCCCGAAGACGCGTTGACCGAGGCGATGGCGGCAATCGCGCCCCGAGGTGTCCGGACGGGATGCAGGGTGATAGGCGACGCGGACGAGGCCCTTCTGCTCCCGGAGGAAGCGCGTTCCATCCCCGCGCGCCAGCCGGCCATGCGGCGTGCCAGCGGAGCGGCCCGCTGGATCGCACACCGGCTGCTGGCCGATATCGGCATCAAGGACGTCGCCATCCCGCGCGCGCCATCCGGTGCTCCGGTCTGGCCAGCCGGGATAATTGGTTCGCTCGCCCATGACGACGACATGGCCGTGGCGGCGGTCGCGCAAATTGCCGATATCAGCTCGCTCGGCATCGACGTCGAGCCCGCGCTGCCCCTGCCCGATGATATTTTCGCGCTCGTTGCAATCGCCGCGGATCGGATGGACACAGCCGACCAGTCTCTTGCCGGCCGTATCCTGTTTGCCGCCAAGGAGGCGGTCTACAAGGCCGTCTATCCGCTGGACCGCCAGGTGCTGGGCTATGAGGATATCTCCGTCGACCTCAGGGCGGGCCGCGCGACGACAACGACAGGCCGCAGCGCCAGCCTCGTCTACTGCATTGCCCCGCGCGTGGTGGTGCTGGCGTTTGTCGGTAGTAGCGCACCACCCTATTCGCCCACGATCTCCCGATAGTCCCGCACCGCGCCATCCAGCCCGCGTATCCGCCAGCTGTCCCCGTCACGCCCCTCGACAGGACACGGCCCGAGCGGCACCTTGCCGCCGCCTTCCGGCAGGTCGAGCACATAGACGGGGTTGCAGATGCCCGACAGCCGCGCCCTGAGCGCTTCCACCAGCGCCTGACCTTGCGCGATCGTGGTGCGCCGATGCGCCATGCCGCGCGCCAGATCGCCATGGTGCAGGTAATAGGGTTTCACCCCGAGCCGGTACATCAGCTCGCGGCAGAGTTCTTCCAGCACCTCGACCGTATCGTTGACGCCTTTCAGCAGAACGCTCTGGTTGAGCAGCACGAAGCCCGCCTGCCGCATCGTCCGGCAGGCTGTTTCGGTGGCATCGGTGATCTCGCGCGCGTGGTTGAAATGGGTGACGACCGTGACCATCAGCCGGCCCTGCAAGGCCTTGACCAGCCCTGATGTGATGCGCGACGGCAGCACCACCGGCACGCGCGTGTGGATGCGCAGCAACCGCACATGCGGGATGGCCTCGATGCGCGCGAAGATTTCGGCGAGCGCCTTGTCGGGCAGCGACAGCGGGTCGCCGCCGGTCAGGATCACCTCGCGGATCTCGGGATGATCCGCGATATAGGCCAGCGCCGGCTCCAGCGCCTCGCGGGTATAGCCACGACCGATCGAGGTCAGCGATTCCTTGCGGAAGCAGAACCGGCAATAGACCGCGCATTGATAGGTCGGGAACAGCAGCACCCGGTCGGCATGGCGATGCGTCAGCCGGGGCACCGGGCTGAAGTCGTGGTCGGCGATCGGATCGCCAAGCTCGCCCTCCGTTTCCACCAGTTCGCCCGGTGACGGGATGACCTGCGCGCGGATCGGATCGGCGGGGTCGTTCCAGTCGATCAGGTCGAGATAGGCTTTTGGCGCACGCACTTTGTGGAGCGCGGTGGCAGCTTGTGCCGCTGCGCGCTCGGCCGGCGACAGCGGCAGGCGGTCGAGATCGCGCACATGGCGCACGCCCTGGCGGATATCGTCCTGCCAGGCAGTGTCGGGAGCCTCGTCGGGAGGGGCTCGAAGTTTGGTGTCTGAAGTCATCGGTATTCTCGGGGGTCACGTGCCTGGTGCGGACCTATCGGGCGGAAGCCGGTTTCCGTCAACAGCCGCGCTTGCTGCACATTGTCTCGCTGCGACATCAGGACAAGGCCCGTCTCCATCTCGGGCTTTGCCCGAACCGCGGCGCCGGGGCGAGAAAGCCAAGCCTTGGATGGTCCGCGCCGCCCCCACCCCGCTGCTTCGCAGCGACTTGCCAGGGCGAGCCGCGGGTCTCGCCCGTCCTTCGGACCCCCACAAGGGGGAGGGTAAGGACGCGCCTTGTCCGCCATGCGACAGTGCTATTGTGGAGGTACGGAAAAGCGCGCTCCCCACCTCCCCCTTGTGGGGAGGTCGGACCGAAGGTCCGGGCGGGGGTCCTGGCGCAAACCTTTCAGTATCCGGGTTCCTTGCCCGCAATATTGCCTACGCTCTCTTCCCGCCCACCAACCCCAGCCGCAACAGGCTCTCGGCCGTGGCGACGATTGCCTCTTCGGCCGGGCGCGGCGTCCAGCCGAGCAGGCGCGTTGCCTTTTCGCTGGTGGCGTCCATCATCACGCCGAGATGCCTGGCCAGCATCTTCGTCGTCGGATCGCCGCGCAGCGCCAGCAGGCGGATCACCCAGTTGGGGATTTCGCGGCGCGGCACCTTGGCCGCTGCGGCGCCCATCCGCCGCCGCAGCACTTTTGCAACTTCGGCCATCCACAGGCTGTGGCCCGAAATGCCGATGAAGCGCTCGCCCTTGGCCGCGGGACTGGTCATCGCCAGCAAGTGCAGATCGGCAAGGTCGCGCACGTCGACATAGCCGGAATTGACTTTGGGACAGCCGGGCATGCCGTCCATCAGCCGCTTGATCAGCCCGATCGAATGCGAGAAGTCGGCAGCGAGAACCGGGCCCAACACGGCGACCGGATTGACGACGGAGAGTTCGAGGCCACCGCCCTCGCGGGCGATGAAATCCCAGGCCGCGCGCTCCGACAGTGTCTTCGATTTCTGGTAGGGCGCGACAGCGCCGCTGAGGTCTGTCCAGTCCGTCTCGTTGAAGGGCCTGGTCTGCGGCGCATGACCCATGGCGATGGCACCGATCGCCGAGGTCAGCACCACGCGTTTCACGCCCGCATCGCGCGCGGCCTTGAGCACCCGCAGCACGCCGTCGACGGCCGGCCTTACCCAGTCTTCCTCGCGCGTCTGGCTGCCGGAGGGCGTCGGCGAGGCACCATGCATGACATAGGCGCAGCCGGCGACCGCCTCTGCCCAGCCGGCGTCCGCAGTCAGGTCGGCGGCGACGAAGGACAGCCGATCGCCGGGCTCGGCGCCGCCTTCCCTCAGCATCGCACGCACCTCGGCTTCGCGCTTGAGTGAGCGCACTGTCGTGCGCACGCGGTAGCCGGCGTCGAGCAGCTTGAGGATGCAATGCGATGCGATGAAGCCTGAGCCGCCGGTCACCAGCACCAATTCGTCGTTCATGTCGGTCTCCTCTGTCGTCGCCGCTCGCGACGACGCTTGATCGACCATCAGCTATGCGCCCGCACCCGGATTGTGAATGCTTGAAAATCCGCATAAATTGCGCGAGAGTACGAAATGACCGGCGACCCCTTCTCCGACATCCTCAAATTCACCAGCGCGCAAACCATGGTGACGGGCGGCTTCACCGCCGGCGGTCCCTGGGCGTTGCGCTTTCCGGCGCCCGAGAAGATAAAATTCTTCGCCGTGGTGAAGGGCAGTTGCTGGATCCGCCTCGAGGGTGAGGACGAGCCGGTGCGTGCGCTAACGGGAGACGTGCTGCTGCTTGCTTCGCGGCGTTCCTTCATCCTCGCCAGCGACCTGTCCGTCCCGCCGTTGGACGCTATGGCGGTGTTCTCAGGCTGCAAAATCGCGCAGCTCGGCGACGGCAGGGATTTCGTCCATATTGGCGGCCATGTCCTGCTCGACCAGGCGAGCGGGCGGCTGCTGGCGGATGTCTTGCCGCCATGGATCCACATCCAGGCTTCGTCGCCGCAAGCGACGATCCTGCGCTGGATCCTCGACCAACTGGTGCGCGAGCAGGCGGATGGCCAGCCGGGCGCAAGCCTTGCCTCGGCGCAGCTGGCGCAGTTGCTGTTCATCCAGGTGTTGCGGGCGCATCTGCAGACATCGGAGCTGATGCCCGCCGGCTGGCTGCGCGCGCTCGCCGATCCGCGCCTGGCGCCGGCGCTGCGGCTGATGCATGGCGACCCCGGCCGCGACTGGCATCTGGAGGATCTCGCCAGGGCCGCCGCCATGTCGCGCACCAGCTTTGCCTTCCATTTCAGGCAAACCGCCGGCGTCGCGCCGCTGACCTATTTGACGCAATGGCGCATGCATCTGGCCGAGCGCGCTCTGCGCGAGGAAGATACCCCGGTGGCGGTGCTTGCCCGCTCGCTCGGCTATACCTCCGAAAGCGCCTTCAGCAACGCCTTCAAGCGCGCCACCGGCACCGCGCCCAAGCGGTATCGGACCGCAGGGAAAGCCGAGCGGTCGGAGGGTACGGAGGCTCAGTCGCTGAGCATGGTGTCCTGAAACTTCGCGACGAGCCAAGCCTTGCAGCGCCGCGCTGACCCCCACCCCGCTGCTTCGCAGCGACTTGCCGGGGCGAGCCACGGGTCTCGCCCGTCCTTCGGACCCCCACAAGGGAGAGGGTGAGGAAGTGCCTTATCCACCCATGCGACGGAGCTCTTCTAGAGGCGCAGAAAGGCTGAGCCCCCTTACCTCCCCCTTGTGGGGAGGTCGGACCGTAGGTCCGGGTGGGGGTGCTGGCGCAAATCTTTCAGGACCTGCGCGTCACACGGCCGGCACCAAGCACAAGCGAGAGGTGGACAGCTCGGAGCGGCTACTCCTTTGCGCGATAGGCTTCCGGTATGACGAAAACCTCGTCGGCGCGGCCGTAGCCGCCGTCAGCGATCTCTTCCACCAGCACCATCGTGGTGGGGCGCGCGACCTCACCGAAGAAGTCGACGAAGATGGCTGTGATCCGATGGATGAGGTCTTCCTTCTGCGCCTTGGAGAGTGCGGCCTGCGGTACTTTTATGTTGGCGAACGGCATGGTCGTATTCCTTCTCTGAGATTGGATTTCAGGCTTTGGGATGGAGCAGGTCGGCAAGGCCGATCCGTTCCATGAGTTGCGCCCGCACGCGGTCGGCAACGCCGTTGACGATGGCAGCGCCATCGTCGGAAGGGTCGATGTGGACACGAAACGGGCGGCTGCCGTGCGGCATGGCGACGAGCGCGACGATTGCATCGGCGACCTCGGCCGGATCGGCATCCGCGGGTTCAAGAGACGCCAGTCCCTTTAGCGCCTGCTGATCGGCACCGGCATACGGACCCGACCAATAAGCGCCGGCACGCTCCGTGTCGGCGGGTGCCGCAGCATGATGAAAATGCTCCGTGCCTTTGGTGAAGGCGCCCGGCACGACGATCGTCGTTTCGATGCCGAAGCGGGCGAGCTCCAGCGCATAGCTCTGCGCCAGCGCGTCCATGCCTGCCTTGGCGGCGAAGTAAGGCGCCAGGAACGGCGGCGTGCCGCCGCGCGTGCTGCTCGAACCGACCCAGATCATCTGGCCCCGGCCGAGAGACCGCATATGCGGCAGGGCGGCGCGATTGACGCGCTGCGTGCCGACGACATTGACGTCGTAGAGCTGTGCCAGCTGTTCGGGCGAGAACGCCTCGGCCGGTCCGAACCCCATATGCCCGGCATTGTGGATCAGCACGTCGAGCTGGCCGGCCTCAGTGACGATCTGCTGAATCGCCGCTTGCGCCGAGGCGTCGGAGGTGACGTCGAGCGCAATGGTCTTCAGCGCCACGCCCTCGTCACGGGCGAAGTTTTCCATCGCGGCTACCGCAGCACTACGTGCCGAGGGGTCGCGCATCGAGGCATAGACCGTGTGGCCGGCCCTTGCGAGCGCCCGCGCCGTCATCGCGCCAAAACCGCTGGAGGCGCCGGTGATCAGGATTGTCTGTTTCATCATTGCCCCCTTCAGATCACGCCGCCATTGGCGCGGATGATTTGTCCGTTGACCCAGCCACTGTCCGGGCCGGCGAGGAATGAGACCACGCCGGCAATGTCGTCGGGCTGGCCGAGCCGGCCGAGCGGGATCATCTTGGCCGTAGCCTCGATCTGCGCCTCGCTCTTGCCGTCCGTGAACAGGGCGGTCTCGACCGGTCCGGGTGCCACCGCATTGACGGTGACGCGGCGCGCGCCAAGCTCCTTGGCCAGGATATGCGTCATTGCCTCGACCGCCGCCTTGGTGGCGGCATAGATGCCGTAGCCCGGCTGGTAGAGGCCGACGACACTGCTCGAAAAATTGACGATGCGGCCGCCATCCCTGAGGCGTTTTGCGCCTTCGCGCATGCCACGGAACACGCCTCCGAGATTGATGGCGATCTGCGTGTCGAAGGAGGCGTCGTCAGTCCCGGCGATCGGCGACAGCTTCATGATGCCGGCATTGTTGACCAGGATGTCGACGCCGCCGAACGCCTTCTCGCCGGCGTCGAACAGCGCGGCGATGCCGGCCGGGTCGGCGATATCGGCCTGCACGGCGATCGCCTTGCCGCCTTCGGCTGCGATCGCGCCGACGACCGCTTCGGCCTCGGCGTGGCCCCGTGCATAGTTGACGACGACGGCAATGCCGTCGCGGGCGAGCCGCCGTGCGATCGCCGCACCAATGCCCTTGGAGGCGCCAGTCACGATCGCGGTTCTGATTTGGCCACCCGTACTTGTTTGATTGGATGTCATGGAAGTCTCTCCGTTGTTGGTGACACGGATATAGGCCAAGCCAACTTCCCGGATAATCAGCCGCCTCTTGACATCACTATTCGGAAACTGCGAACAAAGGTGATGGATCGCCTGGACACGATGCGGCTCTTCGTTCGCGTGCTCGAGCGGCGCAGTTTTACCGCTGCCGCCGCCGACCTCGGCCTGCCGCGCTCAACCGCGACGGAGGCGATCCGCCGGCTCGAAGAACATCTCGGCGCCCGCCTGCTGGAGCGGACGACGCGGCAGGTGAACGCCACGCAGGACGGCGAGGCCTATTACCGGCGCTGCCTGTCGATCCTGGCCGAGATCGAGGATGCCGAGGCCGCCTTCCGCAAGGCCGAGCCCTTCGGCCTGCTGCGCATCGACGCCAGCACGCTGCTCACCCGCACCTTCCTGCTGCCGCGCCTGCCTGAATTCCTCGCCCGCTTTCCCCGCATCGACCTGCAGATCGGCCAGAGCGACCGGCTGGTCGATCTCGTGCGCGAGGGCGTCGACTGCGTGATCCGCGTCGGTGAGCCGCCTGACAGCGGCATGATCATGCGGCGGCTGGCCATGATCCGCGAGATGACCTGCGCCAGCCCCGCCTATCTCTCTCGCCATGGCATACCCGCCTCCCCCGACGCGCTCGACGGCCATCAGGCCATTGGCTTCGTTTCGTCGCGTACCGGCGAGGTGTTGCCCTTCGAATTCACCGTCAACGGCAAGATGCGCGAGGTCCGGTTGCCGGGCCGCGTCGCCGCCAACAATTCCGACACCGCCGCCGATCTGGCGCGGCTCGGCCTCGGCCTCATCCAGGCGCCACGCTATCGCTTCGAGAAGGACCTCGCCGACGGCACGCTGGTCGAAGTGCTGGCCGACTACCCGCCCTCGCCGACGCCGCTGTCGGCGCTCTACCCGCAGAACCGCCAGCTCTCGCCGCGCCTGCGCGTCTTCCTCGACTGGGCCGCGCACATCTTCGCCGAGGCGAACCTTTAGGGATGCGGCCATCGATCCGTTGCTCACAATGGGCACCTCGCCGCCATCGACCCCATCACCAACGAAACCGTAGGTATTGAAGCAAAATGGCTCTATTCTGCGCGGTCTGGGGTCTTGGGATACGCGGATGGATTTCAGCACAGGCCACGGCTACCTCCTCATCGGCGGCCTCATCCTGGTCGGCGCCGGGCTGCTCATCCTGTCGCTGATCGTCAATCTTCGCGTCGCCCACAGCGTGCGCACCGACGTGCGCCATCGCGAAAAGCTGCTCGAATATTATCGCAACATCTTTTCACAGCTGGGCGTGATCCTGATCGGCATCGGCGTGTCGCTGTTCATCTTCTTCTTCCAGCAGAACTATCAGGACCAGCGCAGGCGCGAGACGGAGCTGCAGCAGGTCCTGGCCAAGCTCGCCGCGCGCATCGCCCGCGGCGCGCCTGTCATGCAGTCGCTGGAAGAATTCGACGAGCTCTTGGATGAAGGCGGGCCCTATCTCGATCCCCATCTCGGCGGCAAGAACACCGCCGTCAGCCTCCAGGGAACAGAGCTCGGCAAACAGGCGGCCAGGATCCTGCTGGTCGAGCGCGACGTCGATCTCGCGGACTTCGAGGTGCTGAACCTGTCGCGCGATTTCGAATCCTCTTTCGTCGTCAACGAGCTCGATTCCAGGCTGTGGTTCGACATCGTGCGCGACGAGAGCGAGATCAAATACGCCACGACCCAGCTCGCCCTCGACTACAAGGACCTGCGAGACACGATCGGCGGCAATCCGGCAGAGGCAGTGGTCGCCGACCCTGAAAAGGAGCGCCGGGTCAAGCAGGAGGTGCTCGACATCTTCTACGATGCCGATCTGCTGCGCCAGCGCTCCAGGCGGCATCTGGCCCGCGCCTGCTGGCTGTTCAGCCAAGGGCGCGGCTTCGTCGGCGCGGCCCCGGTCGATGCGATCGAGGCCGATGCCAGGTCGCAACAGGAATGGCTCGACCGGTCGAAACCGGTGTTGTCGCAGTCGAGGTCGGGCGGCGGCGACTGCTTCAAACTGCTCCAGTTCAACCCCGCGTCCTGAGGAGGACATGACATGCAGGCAGTGCCGATAGCGCATCAAGCCGCGCGACCCGCGGTCGGCCCCGTATCCTCCGTGACCGGCTATCCGGCCGCCGTCCTGTGCTGGCTGCTTTCGGCTGGTGTCTATATCGCGGCCAAATGGGTGGCGCCTGAAATGCCGCCCTGGGGTCTCTGCTTCTGGCGGCTGACGCTTGCCTGCGCCATCCTGCTGCCGATTGTGCACCGTCATCACGACGCGATGATCGGGCTTCTGCGGACGCGCGCGGTGGAGGTCGTCGCCGTGGGCGCGATCGGCCTCACGCTATGCCAGGGTATGATCTACCATGGCCTCAACCACACCGACGCCACCACGGCCGGCATCATCATGGCGCTGTCGCCTGTCATGACGATGGTGCTCGCCCGTTTCGTGCTTGGCGAGCCGCTCGGGCTGTGGAAGTCGCTTGGCGCGCTGGCTGCGCTTGCCGGGATGATTTTCATCGTTGCCCACGGGAACCTGACGGCGCTGCTGCAACTCAAGGTCAACGCCGGCGAGCTGTGGATCGTCGGCAGCGCGTTCTGCTGGGGCCTCTACACCGTGCTTTTGCGCCGTGCCAAATTCGGCATCGAACTCCTGCCGATGGTCGTGCTGCTGCTCGGCGCCGGTGCGCTGGTCGCCTTGCCTTTGCATTTGTGGGAATTGTTCAACGACGAACGCTCCGCCATGAACGTCGACAGCATTCTGGCGCTCGCCTATCTGGCAGGTCCCGGCGGCGCCTTGATGTACTATCTCTACAACAAAAGCGTGGAAACGCTGGGCGCCAGCCGGGCAAGCATGCTGCTCTACCTGCAGACGGTGTTCGTGGCCATTCTCGCCTATCTGCTGCTTGGCGAGGGCTTGCACGATTACGATCTGGTCGGCGCGGCCTTCATCGTCGCCGGCATCGTGCTGGCCACCGTGGTCAAACCCAGATCAGCTCAACCACGCGTGGCGTAGAAATTTTGCAAGTGCGGCACAAGACGTGCGGCCGGCCGCCGCTTGTTGCCCCCGTCAGCCCCTAGTCACCCACCCGCCGCAGCGTGCCGAGATGATTGTCGTCGAGGAAGCCTATGGTCATGGCCGATGCCTTGCCGTCGGGGCCGACGACGAAGCTCACGCCGGTTGGCCTGTCCGGTGTCTCGGCATCGGGGAAGGTCAGGAAGAGATCGCCGTCGAAATGCGTCAGTGAGTAGGACCGGGCGCCGGCCGGGCCGACCTTGAGCACAAGGCTGTCTCCCGCGCTCGCCACGACAGCATCGCCGATGAAGTCGTTGGTGTAGCGGCCGGCATAGGCACCGGCCGGTGCGGCCGGCCTTGCCGGAGACGAAGGCACGGCATAGGTGGCCTTGGCCGCCTCGACCACCGGCCCGAACATGCCGCTGTAGATGCCGTCCCACGCCTTGATCCAGTCCTTCTCGACCAAACCCTCGAAAACGAGATCGGCAAAACTGTCGGACAGCCCCTCCGGCACGCCTGTCGGGAAGGCGTTGGCGAGGATGACGATGCCAAGCTTCTCCTCTGGGAAGACCGTCACCAGCGTGCGTGCGCCGACGCTGAAGGCACCCGCATGGCCCCAGCTCAGGCCATGCCGGCCGAACTCGACATTCCAGCCGAGGCCGTAGAACGATGCACCGCCCGAGACAGGGTTCTTGCCTCGCGTCATCAGCGGCACATGCGTCTGATCCAGCGCATCTGCGGCAATCACCGTCTTGCCGGCGTAGACGCCATTGCCGAGGATGAGGCGCACCCATTGCGACAGATCGCGTGCGGTGGAACTGACGCCGCCAGCGGGCGCCTGCGCATCCGGATCGCGCTTGATCTTCGCGGCCCAGGCGCCATCGACCATAACATGCAGGGCCGCGCGATCGGTGTGCTTGACGAAATCGGCGAGACGCGAACTGGTCGAGGCCATGCCAAGCGGACGATAGAGCTTCTCCTCGGCGACCTCCTCCCAGGATTTGCCGGTCGGCTTCGCGGCCGCGACAGCACCCTCGGTCAGTCCGAAATTGCTATAGGAATAGCCGGCGCGAAAGCTCGACGATGGCGGCACGAACCGCAGCCGATGCAGGATCTCGGCGCGGTCGTAGCCAATGTCCTCAAGGTCGTCACCGGCGGTGCCCGGAAGCCCGCTGCGGTGCGAAAACAGGTCGCGGACGGTGAGTTGGCTAGTCGGATAGGGATCGGCCAGCCGGAAGGCCGGATCGAGGTCGGCGATCTTCGAATCCCAGGACACGGTCCCGTCGCTGACCAGCGCCGCCACCACGGTGGCCGAGACCGGCTTGGAAAGCGAGGCGATCTGGAACACCGTGTCCGGATCGACGGTTTCCGGCTTGCCGGCCTCGCGATGGCCGAAACCTTTCAGGAAGACCACCTCATCGTCATGCACCACCGCGATGGCGAGACCGGGAACGGCACCGTCCTTGACCGTGGCTTCGGCGAGCGCTTCGAGCTTCGGCAGCGCGGCGGCGATGCGATCGGCCGTGATGGTGTCGGCAGGCGCCGCCTGCGGCCAAAGCGCCAGGACGGCGATGAAGGTCCAGAGTCGCCAATGGCAGAGGTTCCGATCCAGCCGCACGCCCGAGCCTCCTCTCCTGCATTCACCCGGCCATGATACAGGCCGGTGCGGACGAGGCCAATGCCTGCCCCCACCTTCGTCGCAATCGACCATCACAACGATTTCAGGCAATCTGACAGATGATGGCGCTCCATGGGGAGATGGGCGCCGCCAGGGAGGACTGACATGACCGGCTTGCCGCGCTACGAAGACGCCGTTGCGGCCTTTCGCATCGAGGATGAGATCGCCAGGCTCGATGGCGATCCGGCGACCGGCATCAACGCCTATGTCGAATGCTGCGGCCGCCACACCGGTGAGAACCGGCTGGCGCTGCGCGCGATCTCGGCCGGCGGCGAACTGCGCGAATTCAGCTTCGAAGATCTCGCTGATATGTCGGGCCGCGTCGCCAACCTGCTCAAGGAGGTGGGTGTCGGTCCCGGCGATGTCGTCGCCGGCATGCTGCCGCGCATCCCCGAACTCATTGCGCTCATCCTCGGCACCTGGCGCATCGGCGCCGTCTACCAGCCGCTGTTCACCGCTTTCGGCCCAAAGGCCATTGAACACCGGTTGGGCTACAGCGGGGCCAAGCTGGTGGTGACCAATCCGGCCAATCGCGGCAAGCTCGACGAGATCGAGACCTGCCCGCCGATCGCCACCATCCTCGGTCCCGGCGATGCCTTGCCCCAAGGCGACATCGATTTCCGCGCCGCCCTCGCCGCCGCTTCCCCCGATTGCGAACCCGTCATGCGCAAGGGTGATGACCTGTTCATGATGATGTCGACGTCAGGCACGACGGGCCTGCCCAAGGGCGTGCCGGTGCCGCTCAGTGCGCTGCTCGCCTTTGGCGCCTATATGCGCGACGCCATCGGGCTGCGCCCCGACGACGTCTTCTGGAACATCGCCGACCCAGGCTGGGCCTACGGCCTCTATTACGCCATCACGGGCCCGTTGCTGCTCGGCATCGCCACCACCTTCAACGAGGGCGCCTTCACCGCCAAGAGCACCTATGACGTCATCGAGCGGCTCGGCGTCACCAGCCTTGCCGGCTCGCCCACCGCCTTCCGCCTGTTGCTCGCCGAAGGACCTGAAGCCGCCGCCCGTATAAAAGGCCGGCTGCGCGTCGTCAGCAGCGCCGGCGAGCCGCTCAACCCGGAAGTGATCCGCTGGTTCGACGCCCACCTCAATGCGCCGATCCACGACCATTACGGCCAGACCGAGAACGGCATGATGGTCAACAACCACCATGGCCTGGCGCATACCGTACGCGCGGGCTCCGCCGGCTTCGCCATGCCGGGCTACCGCATGGTTGTGTTGGACGATGAAGGCCGCGAACTCGGCCCCAACCAGCCCGGCATCCTCGCCGTCGACATCGCCAACTCGCCGCTGCGCTGGTTCGCCGGCTATCACCAGGAGCAGACGCCGGCGATCGCGGGCGGCTACTACCGCACCGGCGACACGGTCGAATACGAGCCGGATGGCTCGGTCTCCTTCATCGGCCGCGCCGACGATGTCATCACCTCATCCGGCTACCGCATCGGCCCCTTCGACGTCGAAAGCGCGCTCATCGAACATCCCGCCGTCAACGAGGCCGCGGTGGTCGGTGTGCCCGACCCGCAGCGCACCGAAATCGTCAAGGCCTTCGTCATCCTGTCGCCCGCCTACCAGGGCAGCCCCGAGCTTGCCGAGGAACTGGCGCAGCATGTCCGCAAACGGCTCTCGGCCCACGCCTATCCGCGCGAGATCGACTTCGTGGCGGAGCTGCCGAAGACGCCGAGCGGCAAGATCCAGCGGTTCCTGCTGAGGAAGGCGGAGGTGGAGAAGCGGAAGAGCTGAGAGGGCCCCACCCGCAATCAGACCGCGAACTTCAGCCGAGGCGCGCACGAAACAAGGTGGTGCCATCCGTCAGGCGCGACCTCGATATATCCCGCAATCCAGCCTCGGTCATCCACGCCCGATACTGACCTTCCGTGTAGGATTCGCCGTGGCGATAGAGGTTCAGGAAGGTGAGGTTGAGAAAGACACCCTCGGGCGGGCCGAGGCGGTCGTTATCGACGACACCCCACCCCGCGATTGCGATCTCGCCTCCAGGGTTGAGGCAACGCGCCGCGTTCAGGATCGAACGGCGTGCCTGGTCCGGCGGAAGCACCTGGACGACGGCCTTCAGGATCGCCAGATCGTGCCGGCCGATCGATGGCGCGACAGTTATGTCCCCCTCTTCAACAGTCACGTCGCTGGCACCGTATTCTGCCAGGATCGAAGGCGCGACCGCTGCGACCGTTGGCAGTTCCATCAGCGTTGCCGCAATCCGCGGCCGCTGCTCGCGAAGCCCGACGAGAATGGTCCCGGCGCCGCCGCCGATATCGATCACCGAACCGACCGCCGAGAGGTCCAACTCGCGGGCCAGATGCCGGCCGAAAATCACCCCGCCCGGTGCGAGCATGCGGCTGAAGGCCGCCGCGGACTCAGGCCCCGCTTCAGAAAAGTCGTGCAGCGCGGCCGGCCGGTTCTGCCGCAGCGAGTCCGCGGTCAAAAGGTCGGCTCCCCAGAGTTCGCGCAGCAGCGCATGATCGCCGCCGCGATAGGTCGGCTTGGACGCGTCGAGGAAGGCAGACGCTTCGGCTCCGTTGCGAAATTGACCGCCCGTGACTTCGAGGAGGCCGATGCTGGCGAGTGCGTAGAGCAGCCGCGACAGACGATCGGGATCGACTTTGAGCGCGGCCCCGAGGCTGTCGGCAGTCGCGGCATCGTCACCGAGCCGGGTGAAGACGCCAAGGTCCAGCCCGGCTCGAAGCGCCAAGGCGGAGGGTACCGCTGCGATCAGCCTGTCGATCCGATCAGAATCCGCCATGTCAGGTCCCCTTGCGCGATCCAGGACCGACTTCGCGGCTCCCATAAGATTAGAACCTCCGTTCTCCGGAAAGTGAAGACAAAATCATTGTTTCGAGTGGCCGACACGATGCGGTAACGGATACGGCTGACAAAGCTGAACCAACGTCGGCTTCGGCGAATGTCTATCGCTGCTTTGAGCAACCCGCAGCACTGCCTGCCCTCTTGCAGTTTGGTTCTAGATGACCGCAGTGACCCTGCCTGCCTTATCGAGGCGACACCCGACTTGCGCTTGCCGGACTTCGATGCCGCCGCGTCTGGCATAGTCTATTCGCACCTTGATCGGCGCCGTGAGCGCCCCCCCAAATTGACGCAAGGCACCTGCGCTGACGGCGCGGACACGGACGGCACCAAGCGGCTTGGCAGCGGACATGATCGCCGTGCGGCAGGCTTGTACGACCGCGGCTGGCGTGCCGGGTTTCGCTGTCAGCCCCTCCAGGGCTCCAAAGGGATATCCCCTGGTGAGGTCGCCCTGGCCGTCTTTGGAAGGCCTGAGGACGGGTGGCAGGACGATCGATTGCCTGGTGGTCCTGGTAAAGGCTGTGGCTGTCGTGGCAGAGGTGGTGGCTGTCGTGGTGGTGCCTGTCGCGGCAGCGGCCTGACCACCGGGCGCGGTTGCCGATCCGTTTTCGGCGGACGCAGCGGCGCCCAGGCCGACACCGGTGGAAAGGCCTCCACCTGAGGTGCCAACGTTGCCGCCGGCACTGACGCCGGCGTTGACCGACCCGCCGCCCGTGCCGACCGAAGCTCCGACGTTTGCTCCGCCAACGCCGCCGACGCTTGCGCCCACCCCGACGGATGCGCCTTGCGAGCCGGCGCTCACCCCAGCACTGACCCCAAGACCGCCGACCTTACCGCCTAAACCTGCATCGAGCGCCGAGGCAGGCCCGGTTGCGATACCGATCGTCAGCGCGGCTGCGAAGTATTTTTTCACCGTCATCCTCCCTGCACTATGCATTTCACCCACCTTGTGTCTCACGGCGGAAGTGGTCGGGTTGGCAGCAAGGCGGGGGGAAGAGCAATGGTTGCCAGCATGACAGGCTGCGGTGACTTTGGGCCCTTCACCTTACGTTTTTTCGGCAAGCCCGGTTTACGGGCTGCGACCGAACGCGGTGGTGAACTTGCAAGCGCACTCTTGGAGGCATTAGGCGCGCGCACCACGGCCGCTGTCCGACGCTTGTCCTTGATGGCGTCGATTTCCTCGCGCGCGGCACTGAGGCTGCGGGCCAAGCCGTTGGCCCTTTCACGTTCCTGGTCCAGCGCCGCACTCAAGTCTGTCGAGCTTTGCTTCAACGCGTCGCGTTCCTTGCGGGCGCTGTCGAGGTCGCGCATGGCTGAATCCGCTCGTTGACGTTCCAGCTCGAGTGCTTTTCTGGCCTGGTTTGAAGCGGCGTCGGCCACTTGCCGATCCTTCGCGGCCCTGGCCTGCTCCGCTGCGGCCAGATTTGCACCTGTCTTGAGAGCATCGATCGTCTGACGCGCCGTGGCGAGTTCCTGTTCCAGGAGCTCAACCTTATGGCGCTCCTCATCAAGCGCCTGCGTCGCAGCGGAGTCGGCCACTTGCCGGTCCTTCGCGCCCTTGGCCTGTTCCGCTGTGGCCAGATTTGCGCTTGTCTTGAGAGCATCGATCGTCTGACGCGCCGTGGCGAGTTCCTGTTCCAGGAGCTCAACCTTATGGCGTTCCTCATCAAGCGCCTGCGTCGCAGCGGAGTCGGCCACTTGCCGGTCCTTCGCGCCCTTGGCCTGTTCCGCTGTGGCCAGATTTGCGCTTGTCTTGAGAGCATCGATCGTCTGACGCGCCGTGGCGAGTTCCTGTTCCAGGAGCTCAACCTTATGGCGTTCCTCATCAAGCGCCTGCGCCGCATTGGCCCGAGGGGCATCCGTGGAGAGTGGCGCTTCGGGCATGGCGTCTTTCTTGCTATCCCAGAGACTGGCTTCCGCCCGGAAATTTTCGATGGCACGCTGCGCGGTCTCCAGATTGGCCGTGAGCGCTTCGTCCGTCTGCTGCTGCTGTTTCAGGGCCTGCGCTTGCCTGGCCAACTCAGCCCGTGCCGCGGCCAATTCGCGGCGCAAGGCCTGCTCATCCTCGCCGGGCAGCGTTCGCGCGCCCTTGAGAGCCTGAGTTTCGCTGAGCGTCACGGATGCATCGGGCGCCTGCTGGCTATTTGCCGGAGACGCCAACAGCAGAATGAGGATCGACGAAACGAGGGACAGCATGGCGTTGCACCCCATGCCACGCATCCCCTGAAGTACAATCGAAGGCCGTCGTTTAACAAGGGTGAAGTCACAGCGTGGATATTTTGACGTAGTCCCCTGCAAGTGATCCATCACTTAACCTCACTTGGCGCGACCCTCACCGCGATCGTATTCTCCACTTAATTCGAGCCACGGCGCTGGATGCCGCGTCACCTGGACGCTATCTTCAATTTCCTTGGCTGTTGTCATTCGAACGAACGAAACGTTTCCCCTGAGACGGCTCTGTTCGGATCAGCCGCGCCGAGCATGCTCCGGCGGGTGCCCGTCGGTCCCTACACCAACATCGCACTCGCCGTGCGCAAGGACCCGCGCATCGTCGAACGGGTAAAGAAGGTCGTCGCCTTGGGCGGCAGCTACACGCGCGGCAACATCACGCCGGCTGCGGAGTTCAACGTCTATGGCGACCCGGAAGCCGCCGACGTGGTGTTCCGGGCGAATTGGGACGTCACCATGGTGGGGCTCGACCTCACCCACCAGACGCTGGCCACCCCCCGGCCTGCAGGACCGGGTGCGCGCCATTCGGCGGCCCGATGGCCAAGTTCATCTTCGATATCTGGGAGTTCATAGCGACCACGCATGGCGGCCTGCTGCAGATCAAGTATCCCGCCATCCATGACGCCTGCTGCGTCGCGGCCATGATCGACGGAAGCGTCTTCACCACCGAGAAGGCCGACATCCGCGTCGAGCTTGCCGGCCGGTGGACCAAGGGCATGACGGTGTGCAATTTCGAGAAGATGGGCGGCATGCACCATTTCGGCGGCACGGCGAGCGAGCAGACCGACTTCCGCCACAGCGTGGCGATGAGGCTCGACCATGCGAAGTTCTGTGACCTGATCGTGGATGCGCTGGAACGGTTGGTCAGGCAGAAATCGTGACAATCAAATAGTGATAGCGGACGTTCAAGAAGGGCTAAGGCGGCTGAGCCCGTAAGCAATGGCATCTTCGATTTGGTGTTCGAACACCTCGGCGTCTCCCTCTTCGACGATGCCCATGATCGCGCGCTGATAGGCATCCCCGAGTGCCAGCGCCACGATCCCGCCAGCGATTGTCAGTGACGCGCTGGAAGGGACCGCGCCAGGCTCGAGCAACCCCGCTATGCGCTGCCGGATAACGCGCATGCCGGACAGCTCAAACACCTTTGACAGAGCGGGAAAGCGCCACCCGTCGGCGACGATCAAGCGATAGAGCGCCAGCGCGTCCGGCTCGAGAAGGGCCGTAATGAAGGCGTGCAGCTCTTCAGCAAGCCGGTCCGCCCTGGGCTTGTTGATATCGGGAGGCGCGGCGTTCTCGATCTCCTCGCGCATGTACTCACACATTGCGGTGACCAATCCCTCAAACAGCGCCTCCTTGCTTGGGAAGTGACGATAGAGGGTCATTTTCGCGATGCCCCCTTCCGCCGCAACCCGGTCCAGCGTCGTGCCGCCGAGGCCATCCCTCAGCAGAATGGGACGCGCCGCACGCAGGATCGAGGCCCTCGTCTCGGCCATCCGCAGCCTGCGCGGATCGTCGTCCCGCCACTTTCTGGAGCTTCCTTCTTGCATGCGATACGATTCCGTCTTATATGATTTTATACGATACGATTGTGTATCGCCTTATAACCCGTAGAGGTCAATATGCGCAACCCCGTCGATCTGGCCCACCTGTTCGCCGACATCATGAACAGCCACAACGCTGAACGCTTCGCCGAACTGGTTTCTGAAGACTACGTCAACCACAACCCCGGCGTCCGGCCCGGCCTGGCCGGTGTCGTTGAGTTCATGGGCCACTGGTTCGAAACCCTCTCCGACACCCACGTCGTCGTCGAGGACGCCTTTGCCGTCGGCGACCGCGTCGTCGGCCGTTACACCTACACGGCCCGCCACACCGGACCGTTCATTGGTGTTCCGGCATCGGGCGCCGAAATTGCCATGCGCTCGATCGATATCTGGCGCGTCGAAGGCGATCGGTTCGTCGAGCACTGGGACGAGCTCAATCTGCAGGAGGTTCTACACCAGATGGGCGCCTACCCCACGGGTGCCTACCCCACGGGTGCCAACCCCACGGGTGCCAACCCGGCGCAAGGAGCTCCGCGATGAGCATCGCCCTGGTCTTGAACGGGATCGTTGCGCTGGCGTTCGCCGGCGCCGGCCTGGCCAACCTCGTCAATGCCGGCAACGCCGAAGCGGACTTCCAACGCTGGGGCTACCCCAAGGGGTGGCGTTTGTTGACGGCGGGTCTGGAGCTCGCAGGGGCAGCGGCTTTGCTGTTTCCACCCACGCGCATCATCGCGCTGGTCGGCCTCACGCTTTTGATCCTCGCCGCGCTGGGCACGCTGATCAAGGCGCGCGAGGGCTTCAAGCACCTCGCCCCGGCGATCGGCTTTACTGTCATGATGCTGGCGGACGCAGCCGTGCTGCAGGTCTGGGCCTAAGGATGCAATCCTCAATGTCGCGGCCATTGAGATCATGCAACGGTGGCAGCGAGAACTGCCGCCGTTTCAGCGCGTCTGCTCCAGTGCGCGGCGTGCCGTTCTGGGCCTCCTGGACAAACCGCGTGCCAACAAAGGGAATTCAGTCCATTCGCTTCGCGCTGGTTTTTTAGTAGGCTGTCGGGAGGCAAGGTCGAGGATCCGGCGTGACGGAAGTCAACGATCGTCTTCTTGAAAGCAAGATGACCAAGGTGGAGCAGGCGCGAGCCTGGAGCCCACGCGTCATCTCGAAATTCGAGACGCTGATCAGGAGCGCCGACGACAACTCACTCTATCGCGTTAATCCGCGGTCCTTTGCCCGCGACCGCGCAATCGCCGAGCCAGAAGCAATCGACCTCTTCCTTCATGCCGCCCGCTGTGGCTTGTTTGACATGAGCTGGGATGTGCTCTGTCCCCAGTCCGGGATGGTGCTCGATAGTTTCGGCGCCCTGCGCACGCTGAAGACCCACTACGTCTGTGGCCTGTGCGACGTATCGGGCGACACCGACCTCGACGACTTCATCGAGGTCACCTTCTCGGTATCGCCGAAATTACGGCGCCTGCCCTACCACGACCCCGAGACGCTCCCTGTCGAGGATTTTCACTGGAAGCTCCACTTCGGACATGACGGGCGGCTGCCGGGGCAAGACGTTCGCTTTCTTGACGTTCTGCGCGGCTTCGTTCGGGGCATGACGTTTCTGCCGCCCGGCACCACCACAGTGCTCCGCGCCGACCTGGGACCGGGCGCCCTTTCGGGCGTCAACGTGCAGACGCAGGCCGCATTCGCTGTGCCGATATCAGGCGATCCGGCGTTGGAGCCGACGCTTCTGAAGATCGATTATGACGGCAAGCGTTTCGTGCCGGCGTTGCCCACTGTGCCAGCTGGTCCGATTGTCATTGAGGTCGCGAACAGGGGGACGGCGCGAGGTTCGTTGCTTGTCATCAACTGGCCGCCCGAGCTTGTCGCGCTGACCACCAAGCCGGCGCTCGATTTCGACCCTTATGTCTCCGGTGGAGCGCTGCTTGCGCGGCAGACCTTCCGCCAGCTCTTCCGGTCCGAACGTGTCGACGAGAAGGAGGGGCTCGGCATCCGGCAGATCACCTTCCTGTTCACGGACCTCAAGGGTTCGACCGCAATGTATGAGCGCCTGGGTGACCTCAACGCCTATGCTTTGGTCCGCGAGCATTTCGCTTTGGTCAACGTGGCGGTTCAGCAGCATTCCGGAGCGGTGGTCAAGACGATTGGGGACGCGGTGATGGCTGTATTCTCGCAGCCGTCGGATGCGATTTCGGCGGCACTCCACATCTTTGAAGAAATCGACCGCTTCAACGGCGACCATGACGGGCCAGGGATCATCCTCAAGATCGGCGCCCATTGTGGACCGTCGATCGCCGTGACGCTCAACGACAACCTCGATTATTTCGGCCAGACGGTGAATGTCGCCGCGCGCGTGCAGTCCTTGGCAGAAGCCGGACAGGTCTGCATTTCCGAGGCGCTCTATTCCGCGCCCGGGGTTCGCGAAATGCTTGCCGGCCATCGTGTCGTGGCTTTTGACGCGCCTCTTCGAGGTGTGGAGGGTGACGCTACTGTCTATCGCATCGTGCGGGGATAGACGCGATTGCGTGCCACGCCCTTTCGCACGCCCTGTGCGGCACATTGCAGCCATTGGCAACACGGTCAATTGGCACTCGATCAGCTCAGTTGGCCGAGATCAGTGCGCCACGCCATCGGATGCGTGCAGCAGTCTCCACGTCGAGCCAACGCGTCCGTCGAACTGCGCGGCAAAATGCTCCGCGGCCACATCCTCCAGGCCGTCATCGACGAGTGCCTCGATGCTTCGCCGCATCAGGGTAAGCTGCATCTGCCTGGCGTGTTCCCGGTCGGCCTCCCGCATGATGGCCATGACGTGGTAGGCGACGACGGGCTGGCCGAGGCACGACATCAGCGCGTTGGCCTCGGCTGTTACGGCAGTAACCGCATCTTCGATCTTCATTCTGGCGATCCTCATCAAGAATGATGCTGACGCCTCCCCGCAAGGCGACGGTGATCCGTCGCTTCTTTTCTTCAAGTTCACTGCCGCGCACGAACGAATGTTGCGCGCCAGGCTGACAATTGCTGTCTTCTCCAGCCCCTCGACCACCCTCGTTCGGCCCAAAAACAATATCCGCCAAATTTGATTCAAAGGCGACCGGATAGTTAACTGATGGTTAATGGCGGTGCTTGCCATCCCTCGCCAATCGGGATGTTTCGCCTCGACGTTTCCTGCCGCGCAATAGCCGCAAAGCTGCCCGATGGCTGCCGGACCTGTTGATCCGCCACGAAGAAAGGTTCTGTCATGCGGTTGGTCTGGACGGTCATGTTTGCACTTGCGAGCAGTGCGGCCTTCGCCGCCGCACCCGAGGACGATTATATCGCCGCGCGCGACAAGGCGATTGCGGAAATCGCGGCGATGGACAGCGCCAACACCCCGGTGGAAACGCTCGATGCGGCCAATGAAAAGGCCCGCGCAGACCTCGAAAAGCGTCTCACCGCCTTGCTTGGCCCCTTCACGGTCAAGGATTTTCCGGCGGCCGGCACGATCAATCTCGAAAGCCTCAGTTCTTCCGATATCGGCTTCGGCATGCTGGACGGGCTGCGCCACGGCACCGATGATGGCCCCAGCATCGTGGCATCGACACGCGGCCTGGTCGAGCGATGGCTGCAATCGCGCGCCGCCGAGACGGATGCCGATCTCAAACTGCCTACCGGCTTCGACGCGGCGCTGAAGCTCGATGCCTTCTACACCCAGGCCATCGGCAGCGACGCCGCCTTCACCAGCACGCTCGACTTTGCGCTGAAGAAGCCGGATGGCGCCGACATGGCGATCGCCCGGCTCGGCGGCTGGGCACAGGATATCGGGCCGAACTACAACCAGGAGGTCGTCGTCACGGTCGTCAAGGGCAACAGCGTCCTGATCGCCGAAGCGCCCGCGACACCGCCCATCCCGAAGATCGCGGCCTGCGATGCCGTCTGGACCGCCGCCGACGCCGCCGCCCAGAAGCTGGCCAAGCAGGCCACAGACGACAGCGACGAGAACACATCCGACGCCGCCAACGCCGCCTGGACGAAGGGCGACAACGACTTCCGCGCCTGCCTGGGCAAGAGCCTGCCGGCGGATGCGGCCTTCCCCGCGCTGCTCGCCCAGGCGCAGACGTTGGCGGATCACATGGCCGGGAAGTAGGCGCGAGAGAGAGGCGCGACGCTGACGCTGCCAATCTCCCCACCTGTGGGGGTTGAGGAGCGGTCCGCGCAGCGGACGGCTCCTCAACCCCCACAGGGGAAGATCGATAGTTTCGCCGCCGGCGCCCTCTTGTTGCCCTCGCATTCCACCACCATATGGTCGGCGCGCTGGCCCAACCGATAGGGTTGCCAGCACCGCAAAAAATGGTTGAAAGGAAGTCCCGCAAGCGCTTCGGCGCGGCGGGCGGACGAACAGCGTGGGGAAATCTGAATGACGACGGATACGAAAGCGACGGAAACCAGGGCGTTCGAGGCGGATGTCTCGCGGTTGCTGCACATGATGGTGCATTCGGTCTATTCCGATAAGGACGTCTTCCTGCGCGAGCTGATTTCCAATGCCGCCGACGCTTGCGAGAAGCTGCGCTTCGAGGCCGTCAGCCGTCCGGAATTGCTGGGCGAGGATCCCAAGCCGCGCATCTCGATTTCGGCCGATCCGGACAACAAGCAGATCACCGTCGAGGACAACGGCATCGGCATGAGCCGCGACGACATGGCCGAGGCGCTGGGCACGATCGCCCGCTCCGGCACGCGCGCCTTCATCGAGCGTGTCGGCTCAGGCAGCGAGGACACGCAACTCATCGGCCAGTTCGGCGTCGGCTTCTATTCCGCCTTCATGGTGGCCGACCGCGTGGACGTCATCAGCCGCCTGGCCGGAAGCGAGGAGGCCTGGCGCTGGTCGTCCGACGGCAAGGGTTCGTATGAGATCGCGCCCGCCCCGCTCGAAGCCGCTCCCAAACGCGGCACCCGTGTCGTGCTGCATCTGATGGACGATGCCGTCTCCTTCACCGGCTCCTACCGGCTCGAGCAGCTGGCCAAGTCGCAGTCGGGCCATGTGCCGGTGCCGATCACGCTCGTCGAAAAACCCGGCGCCGAGGCGCGCGACATAGCCGACGGCACCGCGCTTTGGGTGCGGCCGAAGAGCGAGATCAAGCCCGAGGAATACACCGACTTCTACCGCAGCGTCGCCGGCCAGTATGACGAGCCGGCCGCCACCATCCATTTCCGCGCCGAGGGCCGGCAGGAATACTCCGTGCTCGCCTTCGTGCCGGGGTCGCGTCCGTTCGATCTGTTCGACCAGGACCGCAAGGGCCGCATGAAGCTCTATGTGCGCCGCGTCTTCATCACCGACGACGCCGACCTTCTGCCGCGCTATCTGCGCTTCGTGCGCGGGCTGGTCGATTCCGCCGACCTGCCGCTCAACGTCTCGCGCGAAATGATCCAGGAAAGCCCGCTGCTCGCGTCGATCCGCAAAGGTCTGACCAACCGCGTGCTCGGCGATCTCTCGAAACTGGCCGAGAACGAGGCCGAGGCCTATGCGAAGATCTGGGAGAATTTCGGCGTTGTGCTGAAGGAAGGGCTCTATGAGGATTACGAGCGGCGCGAGCAATTGCTGAAGCTTGCCCGTTTCCACTCGACCGCCTCCGGCGAAGCCTGGCGTGGCCTCGCCGACTATGTCGCCGCGATGAAGGAAGGCCAGAAGGCGATCTTCTTCATGGCCGGCGACGACCGCGCCCGGCTCGAAGCCTCGCCGCAGCTCGAAGGGTTCAAGGCGCGCGGCATCGAGGTGCTGCTGCTCACCGATCCGGTCGACAGTTTCTGGGTGACGATGGCGCCGGACTTCGACAGCAAGCCGTTCAAGTCGGTCACGCAAGGCGTGGCCGAACTGTCCGACATTCCACTGCTCGACGATGCCAAGAAGCCGGACGCGGCGGCAGCGCCTGAGGTCGACGGCTTCCTGGCCTTCGTCAAGACCGCGCTCGGCGATGCCGTCTCGGATGTAAAAGCTTCCGACCGCCTGACCGAAAGCGCCGTTTGCCTGGTCGCACCCGAACATGGCCCCGACCGGCAGTTCGAGCGGCTGATGAACGCCGCCGGCCGCCTCGACAAGGCGGCGAAGCCGATCCTGGAGATCAATCCGCGGCATGAGCGTGTGCTGGCGCTGGCCGGACTGGGCGAGGACGAGCAGGCCTTCAAGGACGACGCCGCCCACCTGCTCTACGACGAGGCGCGCGTGCTCGACGGCGACAAGCCGGCAGATGCCAGGGCATTTTCGCAGCGTCTCGCCCGGCTGATCGAGCGCGGCATTTCCAAGAGCTGAGGCAGCGCTTCGTTCCCGGCTTCATTGTCCCGCAGCAGTGGCGGGCATGCGGTTGGGATGTCTGAGATGGGTTGGTGTGATGCCCGTCTGCTGGCGGAACACACGGCTGAAATGGCCGGCATTGGTGAAGCCGCAGCGATAGGCGATATCGCCGATCTGCAGGTCGCTGCCTTCCAGCAGCGACCTGGCATGATGCACCCTGAGCGCCAGGTATGCCGCCATCGGGCCGATGCCGAGCTCCGTGCCGAAAAGCCGCTCGAGCTGGCGCCGCGAGCAGTTCAGGCGGTCCGCGATCTCGCTGACCGGCAGCGTCTCCTGCAGGTTACTCTCCATCAAAAGCAGTGCGCGCTTCACCGCGCGGCTCGACGCCGCCGGAAACAGGTCGCCGACGGGCTGCACGTCGCGGCTGCTTCTGATGCGGTCGAGCACCAGGATCTTGGCCGCCTTTTCCGCCGCCTTGTGGCCGATGAACTGCGACACGAAATGGCCGGCAAGGTCGGCCGCACCCGTGCCGCCGGCGCAAGTCGAGCGGCCACGGTCGACGGAAAACAGGCTGTCGGCATGGGCGTTGACATCGGGGAACTGGCTGCGGAAATCCTTGATGTGGAACCAGCTGACGGCTGCGGCGTAGCCATCGAGCAGGCCATAGCGCGCCAGCACGAAGCTTCCGGTGCACAGCGCCGTCAGCGGCACCCCCTTCTCGGCCGCCCGCAACAGGAAGGCCTCCTTGTCGGAACTCAGGCTGCGGTTGGTGTCGAGCAGGCCGCCGACCACCACGACATTGTCGAAATCCTCAGGATTGCCGATCCCCTTGGTCGGCAGCAATTCGACACCGCAGCTTGCCCGGATCGGCAGGCCCCGTTCGCCGACGATCTCCCAGTCGAACTCGATCCTGCGGCTGCGGTCGCCCTCGTCGCCCGCCAGCCGCAGCGTGTCGATGAACAGCGACAGCGGCGACAGGGTGAAGTCGCGAACCAGGAGAAAAGCAAACCGCCTAGCCATTGTGTGTCCGGAGCCGCCTTGTCTCAAGCTTATTCAGCCAACACATTATCCTGGAACACCGGACGATGTGTTTGCCAAAAGCGGCACCGGACTTCTCGCTTGTTGCCGGCCGCGCGGTCCATAGCGCCTTCCCTCGACACGTGCCGTCACGGCTTTAAGGGGCATAGGATCGCCCTCCGGCTCGGACCACGTGCAATTCCAGCGGTCGAGGCGCCGATGGGACAAAGAGAGGTTTGGTCAGCGCCTCGGGAATTTCAATTTCGCAACGATCTGACCCGTCGTTGTAGACCAGCGCTCCTTGCGAAATCCGTAGCGCAATATTCGAACCACGCTGGGGTTCATTGGACCACCTATCCAGGGCCGCTATGCTGTCCGGCACGGCAAACCTTTGAAACAGTTGGATCTCGGGAATGAGGAATTTTGGTCGCAGCATTACTGACCAAATTCTATAAGGGAGGAACGTGATCGAAAAATCACTCTTGCTTTCCAGGTCGTCGATATCGGCCATCACTCGCTGAAGTCCGCCCATGCAACTCAGGAGCATGCGATGGAAATTTGGTGGCCAAGGTGAGAACAGAAGATGGCCGGGCAGTTTGTACCTCATATTGCCACTTTTTGTTCGCCTCCACGGCCAAGGGCAATCTTGGTCCGAGTCAGTCGATCGAACGAGAAGCACACCTTTGGTCTCGCGGATTACGGGCCAGAAATTTCTCGCGGGTGAACGGCGAATTGCTTCGTGAAGCTGCGCAATAGCCTGAGCGACGGGGACAGCTTTGGCCAACGCATCGATGGCCGTGGATACATTCGGCCCTTGCTGGCGTATGTATTCCTCCGCCAAGGGCCGATTTAGACTCCTCAAATATCCGCGATAAGTCCGCATATGCTCATTGTGGCCATCATCCTCGCGCTTAGTCACTGATCAAATCCATTTGCCCAAACCGCAACCTATTATTCTATCTATTATCCACTCAACTTCGCAGCCAAATATGGATACCAGTTTCATTTCCTAAAGCGAAACTGAAGAGTGTCTCCGGGTCAAAACAGCAAATGCCCGGACGCACCAACGTCCGGGCTGTCCTTCAAAGCAGAGGCAGGCTCGCTTCACTTCTTGCCGACGCCGGCAGCTGCCTGTTCGATGATCTTGGCGACAGCCGCCGGATCGGAAACGTAGACCGCGTGGCTGCCGGGCACTTCCACCGTCGTCGCGCCGGCCCGGGTCGCCATCTGGCGCTGTGCCGGCGGCGGGATCATGTGGTCGTCGGTGGCAACGAGATACCAGCTCGGCTTCACCCTCCAGGCCGGCTTGGTGACCTTGCCTTCGAGCGCGGCGATACCCCACGGAACCTGCGAGTCCGCCATGAAGGAAGCGAGCGAGGGACGCACATCGGCGGCGAAGGCAGCGGCGAACTTGGCCTTGTCGAGCATCAGGAAGCCGTCGACGGGCGGCAGGATCGGCGGCACGGACGCGCCGGGAGGCGGGTTGGCGATCAGGGTCGAGACCGACTCGCCGGCATCCGCCGCGAAGGCCGCGATATAGACGACGGCAGCCACCTTCGGATCGGTGCCGGCTTCCGACACCACGACGCCGCCATAGGAATGGCCGACCAGGATGACATCGCCTTTCGCCTCTGCGATGGCGCGCTTGGTCGCCGCGACATCGTCGGCGAGTGAGGTGGTCGGGTTCTGGACGATGGTGACATCATAGCCGTCCTTCTTGAGCTGGTGGTAGACGCCTTCCCAGCCGGAGCCATCGACGAAGCCGCCATGAACGAGGACGACGGAATTTGCTGTGGTGTTCGACATTTGAGTTCTCCGTTTCAAAGTGTTGTTTGCGTTGGTTGCAGGAGGACTATGCCGCAGGGCCGGCGGACGCGCTTTGAGACGACCTTCAGGACCTCTTGATTTTCCCTTGAGATGGCTTTGATTTTGCGGCCACGACACCGCTAAGGTGGTGGAGTCGCAATCTTCCACGCGCCTGGAGCCAGCAATTTGCCGTATCTTTTCGAGGATTTCGCCCTGGACGGCGACCGGCGCGAACTGCGCCGCGGCAATGAACTGGTCCCCATCGAGCCGCAGGTGTTCGACTTGCTTCAATATCTGATCGGCAATCGCGAGCGTGTGGTCAGCAAGGACGACCTGGTCGATGCGGTCTGGCAGGGACGCATCGTCTCGGATGCGACGCTGGCCAGCCGCGTCAACGCCGCGCGCAGCGCCCTGCGGGACAATGGCGAACAGCAGCGCCTCGTCCGCACCTTCCCGCGCCGGGGCTTTCGCTTCGTCGGCACCGTACGCGAAGAGGCCGGCGCCGAGGCCATCGCGCCCATCGAGCAGGCGAAGCCTGGCCTTGGCATTCCCGCCCGCCCCTCCATCGCCGTGCTGCCCTTCGTCAACCTGAGCGGTGATGCCGATTAGGACTATTTCGCCGACGGCATGGTCGAAGACATCATCACCGGCCTGTCGCGCATCCGCTGGCTGTTCGTCATCGCGCGGAATTCTTCGTTCACCTACAAAGGCCGCGCGGTGGATATGAAGCAGGTCGGGCGCGAACTCGGCGTGCGCTACGTGCTGGAAGGCTCGGTGCGCAAGGTGGGAAGCCGCGTGCGCATCACCGGCCAGCTCATCGACGCCGAGGACGGCAGCCATCTGTGGGCCGAGCGCTACGACCGCGAGCTGACCGACGTGTTCGCGCTGCAGGACGAGATCACCATCAGCGTGGTCGCGGCCATCGAGCCCAATCTGCGCCGGGCCGAGATCGAACGCGTCAAGCGCAGGCGGCCCGACAGTCTCGACGCCTACGATCTTTTCCTGCGCGCGCTGCCCGATGTCTACACCTTCATGCCGCAAGGCGCCGCCAAAGGCCTGCCGCTGCTCGACCAGGCGCTGGCCATCGAGCCGAGCTATGCGCTCGTCCACGGCTTCGCCGCCTGGGCGCATCAAACGCTTTTCATCCGCGGCGGCATGCAGGCGGAGCACCGTGAGAAGGCCTCCCGCCACGCCCATGCGGCGATCGAGCACGGCTCGGGCGATGCCATGGCGCTGGCGCTGGCCGGCTTCACCATCGGCCTGGTCGAGCATGACCGCAGGCTGGCCGACGAGGCGTTTTCGCAGGCACTGGCGCTCAGCGCCTCCTGTGCCTTCGTCTATACGTTCGGCTGCGTGCCGGTGGCCTATGGCGGCGACGCGGCCCGCGCCATCGACTGGTGCGAGCAGGCGCTGCGACTGAGCCCGCTGGACGCCATGAACTGCGTGCCGCAAGGCATGATCGGCTTCGGCAATTTTCTCGCCGGCCGGCATGAGCAGGCTGTCGTGGCAGGCCGGCGGGCGGTGGAGATGAACCCCGGCTTCAGCATCCTGCACGGATGGCTGGCCGCACCGCTTGCCAGGCTCGGCCGGCTCGACGAGGCCAAGGCGGCGGGAGCGCGGATGTTGGCGCTCGATCCGCATTTTGCGATTGGCCGCTGGTCAGCGGCGGTGGGGCTGGCGCCGGAGATTGTCGGCGAGGTGACCGACGCGATGCGGATGGCGGGATTGCCGGAGTGATTTGCAGTGGGGTGGCCGGAGCCTCCCCAGCGTCGTCATCCCTGGGCGAAGCAGGAGCGAAGCTCCGTCGCGGAGACCCTGGGATCCATGCCGCGACTCTGGACGTGGAATGCAGCGGAGCAGAATTCTGCGCCGCCGCGACGCTTTGAAGTCGCGGCATGGATCCTCGGGTCTGCGCCGCGTCGCTACGCTCCTTGCTCCGCCCGTGGATGACGAAGCGATGGATGTTCCGTCGATCGCCAAGGCATGCGATGCATGAACGACCCGTCAAAGCCTCTGTGCAGAGCAACCGGTCGGTCCGAGAGCGCGATCTAGATCTGCGGTTCCGTTTTCTTGTCCGGGCTACCTTGCCCCAGGCGCGGCTCCGTCCCGGCCAGCAGCCGCCGGATGTTGGCGCGGTGGCGCGCGATCACATAGAGCCCACCGGCAATCACCAGCAGCCGGTAGGGCAGCGGTTGCTCCATGCCAAGGACGAGAACGATCGCCGTCAACGCCGCCAGCATCGAGCTCAGGGAAACAATCCTGGAAAGTGCCAGCACGGCGCAGAAAACCGCTGCCGCGCCCAGACCGATCGGCCAGGACAGCGCCAAGAGCACGCCCAACCCCGTCGCGGCGGATTTGCCGCCGGTGAAATTCAACCAGACCGAACGGCCATGCCCCAACAGCACGGCAAGTCCGGCCAGACACACCGCCCAGGGTACGAAGCTTTGCAGGTCAAGCCCTGCCGGCGGCGTCAGGAACGGCAACGCATAGAGCCGTCGGATAAACACGATCGCCGCCACGCCTTTCAACACATCGACCAGCAGCACCACCAAGGCAGGCCCTTTTCCCAGCGCTCGCAACACGTTGGTTGCGCCGGTTGATCTGGAGCCATGCTCGCGGATATCGATGCCCGTGAGCAGTTTCCCCGCCAGATAGCCGGTGGGCACGGACCCGAAGAGATAAGCGATCGCCAGTCCAGCCACGCTCGCTATCCAGAAAACCATGGATTTACCTTGTTGCTGCAGGCCAATCGCCACGACCTTATATAGCCGCTCTCGGAAAAGGCAGAGTTTGGTAAGCCCAACTCCTTCGCTCAACTCGAGGAACGCTCCGGTCGTACACCGCCCAAGGAGTGGTTCATGCAAAGCCCACCCGAATAATGTTCGCAAATCCAGCACCCACATAGGCGCTTCGTCAAGTTATCTGGCCCCGACACGTCCGGAAGCGCCGGCGACGCCGGTCGTTTAAGCACTACTCCGCCCAGTAAGTTGAAATGCCCCGCACAGCGGATACCGAAACTTCCCGCCAACCTGGAAGGGCAAATTTAAGCGTTTGCTACTAGGCTCGATCGATGAGCTATAGTTCAGGAAAGGTATCCGGGTCGAATTGGCCATTACTGGATTCAGCCTCGGCCGCGTGAGACGGGCCATCTTTTCTTCCGCCAACTTGCCGGCGGCGATCGCTTTTGTCGTGCTTCTGGTCTGCTCCGTCGTTGCCGACCAGCAGAACCGAAGGGTCTCTGATCAACTGGCGCGCGCCGACGTGCTGGCCAAGGTCAACATCATCCGCGCCAAGCTCGAAGGCAACATAAACGGCAATCTCCAGCTTGTTCAGGGGTTGGTCTCGGCCATCGATACGGAACCCTATATGGGCCAGCAGAGATTTGCCTCGCTTGCCGGAAATCTGTTCGAGCAGAAATCGCAATTGCGCAACATTGCCGGCGCGCCCGACCTCGTCATCTCGCTGATGTACCCGATGGAAGGCAACGAGAAAGCCATCGGGCTCGATTACCGCAAGAACGAAGCGCAGCGCATGGCGGCGCTGAGGGCGCGCGACCAGCGGGTGCTGGTGTTTGCCGGCCCGGTAGACCTTGCCCAGGGCGGGCGCGGCTTCATCGGCCGCATTCCGGTGTTCGTGCCGACGGCGGGCGGCGGCGACCGCTTCTGGGGCATCGTCTCCGCGGTGGTCGACGTCGACCGGCTCTACGCGGCAAGCGGGCTGACCGACCCGGATCTCGACATCGATGTCGCACTCACCGGCAAGGATGCGCTGGGCGGCGGCGGCGACCGCTTTTTCGGCGGCGACCAGGTCGTCGCCGGAAATCCCGTATCGGCCGACGTGCAGCTACCATCAGGCTCCTGGCAGATTTCGGCCATTCCCAAGGGCGGCTGGCCGGCGGCTCCGAAGAACGAGTGGACCTTGCGGTCGCTCATGTTGCTCGCCGGAGCGCTGGTGGTGGTGCCGATCATGGTGGCCGGTCGGCTATTCGGCGAAAGGCAGAAAAACTACGCCGAGCTGAGACGCCTGTCCGGACGCCTGGAGCTGGCGCTTGAAGCCTCCGGTATCGGCGTTTGGGAACACGACCTCACCACCAACGAAATGGTGTGGGATGACCGCGTCAACGAGATCTACGGCAAGTCAGCCGACGGCAAGCCGCGCGGCTATGATGACTGGGCGCAGGCGATCCATCCTGACGATCTTGCAAGGGCGAGACAGGACTTCGATCTCGCCGCGGCCAAAAAAGGCCCCTACTCCTCACAATACCGGCTCCTGCGCCCCGACGGCACCGTCCGCCATGTGCGCACGCGCGCGACCTACTTCCAGGACATCGGCGGAACGCCCAAGCTGATCGGCGCCGAATGGGACGTGAGCAGCGACGTGCTGCTCAACGAAAACCTAATTCGCGAGCGCCAGTTGACGGAATCAAAGAATGCCGAACTCAATCTCGCCAAGGCACATATCGAGTATGCGGCGCTGCACGATTCGCTGACCGGCCTTCCCAACCGCCGCTATCTCGATGAACTGCTGGCCGAAAACGGCGAACCGGACCGGCGCACGGCACTGCTGCACCTGGACCTCGACCGCTTCAAGCAGATCAACGACACGCTCGGCCACGCCGCGGGCGATGCCATGCTGGTGCATGCCTCCAAGGTTATCCAGGCCAAAGCGGGCCGTGACGATTTCGTTGCGCGCATCGGCGGCGACGAGTTCGTCGTGGTGAGCCGTGGACTTGACGACGACCAGCTCTCGGCGCTTGCCGGCCGCATCATCGAGGAGATGCGCCAGCCGGTCGATTATCGCGGCCATCCATGCCGTTTCGGGGTCAGCATCGGCATCGCCGCCAACAGCGGCGTCGACGTGAAGCAGTTGCTGGTCAACGCCGATCTCGCGCTTTACCGGGCGAAGAGCCGTGGCCGCAACCGCCACGAATTCTTCAACGAGGAATTGCAGAGCGAGATCGTGCGGACCAAGCAGATCGCCGACGAGATTCTCGGCGGACTGGAGCGGCACGAATTCGTCGCCCACTATCAGCCGCAGTTCGACGCAAGGACGCTTGAGATCGTCGGCGTCGAGGCGTTGTCGCGCTGGAAGCATCCGCGAAGGGGCATCCTGGCCCCCGACGCCTACCTCAAAGTGGCCGAAGAACTCAACGTCGTGGCGCTGATCGACCGCATCGTCCTCAAACACGCGTTGGAGAATTTCGAGCGCTGGTCGCGCAGTCATCTCAACATCCCGCGCGTGTCGGTCAATGTCTCTGCCAGGCGGTTGGAGGATAAGGACTTGATCGAGGGCCTGCGCAAGCTGGCCATCAAGGCGGGAACCGTGTCGTTCGAGTTGGTGGAGTCCATCTTCCTCGATGAAAACGACGATCTGGTCACTTGGAATATCGACCACATCAAGGAGCTCGGCATAGACATCGAGATCGACGATTTCGGCACCGGCCACGCCTCGATCGTCTCGCTGCTCAAGCTGCGGCCGCGTCGCCTCAAGATCGACCGCCAACTGATCACACCCATTACCGGCTCAATGGCGCAACGGCAGCTGGTGGCGTCGATCATCGAGATCGGCAAATCGCTCGGCATCGAAGTCGTTGCCGAGGGCGTCGAGACGATGGAGCACGCGCGCATCCTCAAGGAACTTGGCTGCGATATCCTGCAGGGCTACCTTTTTGGCCGCCCGATGGAGGCCAAGGCCTTCAAGGCCTTCGCGCAATCGCGCAAATGGCTGGCCGCGGGGTAGTGGCCCTACCCCTGGCGTTGCCCTTGGCCTCCGCCTCACCCGGTTGCGGATCGATCGCTACATCGCTATATAGCCGCTGTCGGAAAAGGCAGGGTTGGTTTGGTAAGCCCAACTCCTCTCGGTAACGAGAGCTCTGGTCTTTGGCTTCGTACACGAGATCCCCGCGACGAACATCGGACGCTGCTTGAGCGCCCAATCGTTCGTCCGTGTGGAACTCAACTCGAGGAACGCTCCGGTCGAACACATCGACCAAGGAGTAGTTCATGCACAACCCGATACCCTATGATGTCGTCATTGCCGGTGCCGGTCCTGTCGGCCTGTTTCTCGCCTGTGAGCTGCGCCTGGCAGGCCTCTACGTGCTGGTGGTGGAAAAGGCCGAAAATCCGCGCTCGCCGTTGAAGCGGCTGCCCTTCGGCATGCGCGGCCTTAACGTGCCCACCATCGAGGCCTTCCACCGTCGCGGCCTGCTGGACGACATTGCGCCGCCCGCGAAGGATGGTCCGGGTGGCGCCAAATTGGCAGACGCGCACTGGATGCAGCAGCCGCGCCGCCCGGGCGGCCATTTCGCCGGCATCCAGTTCTACCTCGATGCCATCGACAGCTCGCAATGGCCCTATCGCCTGCCCGGCCCGGCCGGCACCAGCATTCCGGTCGAGATGGAACATCTCGAAACCGTGCTTGCCGCCCGCGCGAGCACCATGGGCGTCGAGATCAGGCGCGGCCTCGGCGTCGAAAATTTCGACCAATCGGACGAAGGCGTGACCATCCGCGCCGGAGGCGAGACTTTTCACGCAAGCTGGCTCGTCGGCTGCGATGGCGGCCGCAGCACGGTTCGCAAGCTTGGCGGCTTTGCGTTCACCGGCACCGATGCCGAGTTCACCGGCTATTCCGCTGAGGTCGAGATGACCGATCCGGACACGCTCAGCCCCGGCCGCCACTACACGCCGACGGGCATGTACACCTACTCCCGGCCAGGCACGATCGCGATGGTCGAGTTCGACGGGGCCGCTTTCCACCGGACAGAGCCGATCACACCAGAGCATGTGCAGGCGGTGTTGCGCCGCGTGTCCGGCACGGACGTCACCTTGACGGCGCTCAGCCTCGCCACGACCTGGACCGATCGCGCTTACCAGGCAACTGCCTACCGCAACGGCCGGGTGCTGCTTGCCGGCGACGCAGCGCACATCCATTCGCCGCTGGGCGGCCAGGGGCTCAATCTCGGGCTCGGCGATGCGATGAACCTTGGCTGGAAGCTTGCCGCCACCATCCGCGGCGACGCGCCGGCCGGCCTGCTCGACAGCTATTTCGAGGAACGGCATCCGGTCGGCGCGCAAATTCTCGACTGGTCGCGCGCCCAGGTCGCGCTGATGCGGCCGAGCCGCAGTTCACGCGCGCTCGAAGCCATCATCCGCGATCTCATCGACAGGCGCGACGGCGCGACCTATTTCGCCGAGCGCGTCTGGGGCGTTTCGCTGCGCTACGATCTCGGCGGCAACCACCCACTGGTCGGCCGTAGCGCGCCCGACTTCGAACTGGCCGGCGGGACGAGGCTCGGCGAACACTTGAGGACCGGGCAAGGCCTGCTGCTGGACTTCAACGCCCACCCTGCCCTCCAGTCGCTTGCAAGCCGCTGGAGCGGGCGGATCAGCTATGTCGCCGAGGATGCCAGGGAGCGTCTCGGCCTGGGCGCCCTGCTCGTGCGTCCCGATGGGGTCGTCGCCTGGGCCGCTAACGCTGAGCCTGACCTTGAGGAAGCTGCTCTGGCGACGTCGCGGTGGTTTGGCGAACCCGAATAGTTGCCTGCGCGTGCTAAGGAACTGTTTGAGCCTGATTTCGGTTGTCTGCTGTGCGAACTGCCGTTCCACGAAGGCAGCTGATGAGCGAACATGAAACATGACAGACAAGAAGCGTGGTTCCCTGCGAAAGGTCCTGAACGGCATCGTTGCCGCAATTGCCACCGCTCCTGATCGCGCATCCGAGAGCGGCAAGGGCACCACTGTGGTCGCCAAATGGCCGCTGCCGCCATCGGCAACGCTTGGCTCCGCTATGCGCCTGAAAGGGATCGAACGTGAAGTTCGAGCCCGCCTGCCATGGGTGGTGAGGAAGTTTGCCAAGGCTGAGACGGGCCGCATCGTCTTGCGCATGTTGAAGACCGACGCGGATGCCTTCCAGGCGGCCTCGGCAACCATCTCCAGGACACTGGAGGGGATCGAAGCCCTGCCCGTGCTTCCGCGCGAGGCAGAAGACATTCTCACCATCTCGGCCCGCGAGCGTCACAAATGGCTGAGGGATGGCCGCCTGAAGAGCATCGGCACGCGCACCGTCAAGATGCGCGGGCGGTCCAAGGCCGTCACCTTCCATGTCTTCGATCCACGCCACATCGAGGACATTCTCGATCGCGACCTGGCGACAGGCTGGCGGGAGGAAGATGCGCGGGAAGTCACAGAGAACAGGCGGCGCGGCGCCGGCAAGGCCGCACTGACGCGAGCGGGAAAACGGGAGCGCAAGGCTCGCAGCGCCAGGACTTCGGGAAAGGAAGGCGCTCCGCAGCCAAAGTTGGAAGGCTGGGATACGTTCGAGGCGGAAGGCCTGCTGCGCTAACAAAACGAGGCAGCGTGTCGGGAACAGCCCCGGTCGTTCGTCCTCTGTGTGCAAGCGCAAGACCTGGACACCAACCCTTCGGAGCCTGCCAATGATCCCCACCATCACCGCCTTTGAACGCTCGCCCGACGGCGGCAAGGGACTGGCGCGCGATACGCGCGTTCGCTGGGCACTCGAAGAAGTCGGCCAGCCCTATGAGGTTCGTCTCGTTTCCTTCGCCGGGATGAAGGCGCCTGGCCATCTGGCCATCCATCCCTTCGGCCAGATCCCCACCTATGAGGAGGGATCTCTGTGCCTGTTCGAGACCGGCTCGATCGTCTTTCATCTTGCCGAGCGGCATGCGGGCCTGCTGCCCAGGGAACGCGATGCCCGCGCGCGTGCCATCACCTGGATGTTTGCCGCGCTCAACACCGTCGAGCCGCCGGTCCTCGACTTGACGACGGCCAGGATATTCGAAGCCGACAGATCCTGGGCTCAGCAGCGCCTGCCGCTGGTGAAAGACCGTGTTCGGGCAGTGCTGGACAAGCTCTCGGCCTATCTGGGCGCCGCCGACTGGCTCGATGGTGCATTCAGCGCGGGCGACCTGCTGATGGTATCGGTGCTGCTGCGACTGCGCATGTCAGGCATTCTGGACGAATATCAAAACCTGGCCGCCTATGTGGCGCGCGGGGAAGCCCGGCCTGCCTATGCCAGGGCTTTCGCCGCGCAATTTGCGATCAACGCGCCATCAGCCAGCTGACACAATTTCGCTTGCTATGGCGCGACCACAGTGGCGGCGAGAAGGTCACGCGAACGCGGCCGCTGCTGGCGGCGGATCGCGGCTGTCGGGCCCCGGAACGGGCTCGTATCGGGCGTAGCAGGCGCTCAGGCGCGCCTGCCCGTTCGAACGCGACCAGAGTGTCTCCTCCAGTTTGAACATGGTTGCGAGCGGCATCGTGGCGTGGATGACGACGGCACCATCCCGGGTTTCCTGGTCCCGGATCTGGCCACGGCGGCTCTTCAGTTCGCCGGTGATGCTGCCGGCATAGTCTGCCGGCGTCACCACCTCGACCCTCATGATCGGCTCGAGCAATTGCACGCCGAGATGCGGCGCGGCTTCGCGAAAGCAGGCGCGGCCCGCAACCTCGAAAGCCAGGGCCGAAGAGTCGGTCTCGTGCCAGGCGCCGTCCACCAGCGTCGCCTTGACGCCGATCATCGGAAAGCCCGCGAACGGCCCCTGCGACAGGGCACTGCGCACCCCCTTTTCGACCCCCGCCACATAGTCGCCCGGAATCGCACCGCCGGCGATCCTGGACGCGAACACCAAGTCTGGATTGTAGGCGTTCGCCTCGAACATGATCTTGACGCGGGCGAACTGACCGTGCCGGCCAACAGCTTCTTGTGGGTGTAGTCCTGCTGATGGCTGCGGGTGATCGTCTCGCGATAGGCAATTTGCGGGGCGCCGACATTCACCGCAAGATTGAACTCGCGGCGCACGCGGTCGATGATGCCCTCGAGTTCAACTTCGCCCATGGCGGCAACGATCGTCTGACCGGATTCCTCGTCCCACTTGACGTGGAACCAGGGGTCCTCGTCCGCCAGTCTCGACAGGGCGATACGCAGTTTCCCCTCATCGGCTCTGGACTTCGCCTCGATCGCGAATTGCAGCAAAGGCCATGGCGCGACAGGTTTTTCCATGACGATAGGATCGCAGGTTGACCGGATGTCCGCAACGGGTGAGGACGAACGCCGCCAACAGCCGCTTCCCCGCTCAGGCGGGACGGCTACGGATAATTCGCCTTGGCGACCGCCGGGCTCAGATCGCCCTGCAACTCTTTCGGCAAGGGCAGGCTCGAGCATTGCAGATGCACGTCGCGGGCGAAACGCTTTCGTTGCTTCTGCTCTGCCTCCTTGGTTGCCGCTATGATGCCTAGCCCGTACGGGCCAAGTACTGCGAATTCCCAACCCGGGTGCTGTTTCTCGCGAAGCTGGTAGTCCGCAGCCGCCGCCCGGGCCTGCTGGCATTGCGGCGACGGCCATTTCGGGTCCTGCGGAGACAGCGACGCGCCGTAGTCGACGGGAGAGGTCGCGCATCCAGCCACCGTCGCGGCCAATGCGGACATTGCAATGCGCATCGCAATTCTCATCTCTGAAGCCCTTCCCCGGTTCCGCAGACCTGGCCGGCGTCCCCGCCACCCCAATCACGTATCCGCGATGTCCCGCCCCTGCGCTTGCCATAGGCCTCGCTTCATGTCGATCTTCCCGAAGCCAGATTCGGGCTGTGTGCCGGGAACCAAATGACAGGCGAGACTGTTCAGTTGTAACTTTGACACAGCGCTGACACGCCCAGCCGGTTGGGCACGCGGCGACCTTGAGGAGTTCTCATATGAAGATTTCGTCCAGTTTTCGTTCCATTGCGGTTGCCGCCATCGCCACTGCCGGCATTGGCTTTGCCAGCGCAGCACACGCCGACAGCGGCACGATCCGCTTTGCCGTCTACAAGGCGGCCTTCTTCGTCGGCGGCTCCGGCGGCGAAGGCACGTTCACCTTCCACGGTAAGTCGTATCCAATCTCCATCGGCGCCGTTTCGGGTGGCCTCGCCTTCGGCGTTTCCAAGACCTATTTCCACGGCACGGTGCGCCATATCAGGCGCGCCCGCGATGTGACGGGTGTCTATGGCGCCGCGGGTGGCGGCGGCACGATCGGCAAGGGCGCCCAGGTAATCGTCATGACAAACGACAAGGGTGCCCAGCTCGAACTTACCGGCAAGCAGGTTGGCCTCCAGGTCAACGCCGATCTCAGCGGCTTTGCCATCTCGCTGAAGTAATGGCCTCCCCCCGTTCGGGGGCACGCTGGACACCAAAGAGGGCGGCGTCGGCTCGACGACCGCCCTTGTTGTCAGCTCCGCAAGCCCGGCGCTTCCTGCCCCGTGCGCTCGACATATTCCGTATAGCCGCCGCCATAGGTGTGGATCCCTTCGGGCGTCAGTTCCAGCACGCGGTTTGACAGTGCTGCCAGAAAGTGCCGGTCGTGCGAGACGAACAGCATGGTGCCTTCATATTGCGACAGCGCCTCGATCAGCATCTGCTTGGTGGCGATGTCGAGGTGGTTGGTGGGCTCGTCCAGCACCAGCAAATTGGGCGGATCGAACAGCATCAGCGCCATCACCAGCCGCGCCTTCTCGCCGCCTGACAGGACGCGGCACTTCTTCTCGATCTCGTCGCCGGAAAAGCCGAAGCAGCCGGCGAGTGCCCGCAGCGGCGCCTGGCCGGCCTGCGGGAAATTGTCTTCCAGCGTCTGGAACACGGTGCGCTCGCCTTCGAGCAGCTCCATGGCGTGCTGGGCGAAATAGCCCATTTTCACACTCGGTCCCCGCGCCACCGTGCCGGTGTCAGGGTCGGAAGCGCCAGCAACCAGCTTGAGCAGCGTCGATTTGCCGGCGCCGTTGACGCCCATGATGCACCAGCGCTCGCGGCGGCGGACCTGGAAGTCGAGCCCCTCATAGATGCTGCGGCTGCCATAGGCCTTGTGGACGTTCTTCAAGGTCACGACATCCTCGCCGCAGCGCGGCGCCGGCTGGAACTCGAAATTGACGATCTGGCGGCGCTTGGGCGGCTCGACGCGATCGATCTTGTCGAGCTTTTTCACCCGGCTCTGCACCTGTGCGGCATGCGAAGCACGCGCCTTGAAGCGCTCGATGAAAGCGATCTCCTTGGCCAGCATCGCCTGCTGGCGCTCGAACTGCGCCTGCTGCTGCTTGTCGGCGATCGCCCGCTGCTGCTGGTAGAATTCGTAATTGCCGGAATAGGCGGTGAGCGAGCCAGCATCGATCTCGACGATCTTGTTGACGATGCGGTTCATGAACTCGCGGTCGTGCGAGGTCATCAGCAGCGCGCCGTCATAGCCCTTCAAAAACTGCTCCAGCCAGATCAGGCTTTCCAGATCGAGATGGTTGGACGGTTCGTCGAGCAGCATGACGTCGGGCCGCATCAGAAGGATGCGGGCCAGTGCCACGCGCATCTTCCACCCGCCCGACAGCTTGCCGACATCGCCGTCCATCATCTCCTGCGAAAAGCCGAGGCCATCGAGCACCTCACGCGCCCGGCCATCGAGCGCGTAGCCGTCGAGTTCCTCGAAGCGATGCTGCGCCTCGCCATATTTCTCGATGATCTCGTCCATGCGGTCGGCCTGGTCGGGATCGGCCATCGCCGCCTCGAGTTCCGCCATCTCCGCCGCCACGTCGCTCACTGGCCCGGCGCCGTTCATCACTTCGGCGACAGCACTGTGGCCCGCCATGTCGCCGACATCCTGGCTGAAATAGCCGACGGTGACGCCGCGATCGACCTGCACCTGGCCCTCGTCGGGCTGCTCCTGGCTGGTAATCATGCGAAACAAGGTCGTCTTGCCGGCGCCGTTGGGTCCGACAAGGCCGACCTTCTCGCCCTTCTGCAGGGAAGCCGACGCCTCGATGAAGACAAGCTGACGGCCGTTCTGCTTGCTGATGCTTTCAAGTCTGATCATGCGGTTTCCGGACTGTGCCTGCGCTGAAAGGATTTGCCCGGCGCCTTACGCGAAGGACGGCGCCAAAGGAAGAGGCGCAAGCGCCGCAGCGGGCGGAGCGCTGCCTTCCCTTCTCCCCTTGCGGGAGAAGGTGGCCTCGCGAAGCGAGGTCGGATGAGGGGTGCTCCAGCTTGGCGCCGACGGCACTCTGTCACCCACCCCTCAACCGTCTCGGCGCTAGCGCGCCGATCCACCTTCTCCCACAAGGGGAGAAGGAAAAACCCAGCCAGAAACACTTCAGAAACAAGATTCAACATCCGGGAAAAACTGAGGAAAACATCGCCTGTCATAACCATCCTCGCAGCGACCGGACAGCGGTCGCCGCACAACGCAAAGGGATGGTCCCGACAATGCAACGACGTTCGACCGGATGGATGGCTGCCCTGACCGGCATTTCGCTTGCCATGCTTGCGGTCGCGCATTCGGATGCGGCGGCGGCGGTTACCCGGAGCGAATATTGCAGCCGGCTCGGTCTTCAACTCGACGGAGCCATCCAGACCAAAGCCAAACCGGGTGCCAGCGCGAGCCAGATCGCGGAGGCAACGGCACTGCAGGACAAGGCGAACCGGTTCTGTGCCGAGCGCAAGCAAGCGCAAGGCATCCGGACCTACGCCAACGCCCTGAAACTTCTCGGCGTGACACCGGTCGACCTCGACCAGTGACAGCAATTTTTGAAGGAAAGCCCATCATGAACAAGCCCCTCCTCTCCGCGCTCGGCCTGGCCATCGCCCTCGGTCTGACAATGCCGGTTGTCGGCATCGCCAATGCGGCGGCCACGACCACCACGACGACGACCGCTCCGGCAACGACGACCGCCCCCGCGACCGCTCCGGCGACTCCCGCTGCGGTGGACGCGGCGAAGACACCGGCCAAGGCGGCCGCGCACAAGCGTCACCGGCACCACAAGAAGCACCACAGGCATGTTCGCAAGCACGCTCACCGGCACGTGGGCAAGAAGCACCACCACCGGCACGTCGCCAAGAAGCACGTCCACAAGCGCACCCACAAGAAGCACGGCCACAAGCACGCCAAGGCGGCTTGATCGCTAACTTTCTTTCTGACTTCCTCCCGGGAAAGGGCCGCCATTCGCTGAAAAGCGAGGGCGGCTTTTTCTTGTGTGCGACAAGGCAAGCCAGATCCGCTGAAGGTTCGTCAAAACAGGCGCTTACAGCAATTCCACGATTCAGATCGTGAACCGCCTCAAGCCACCCCAAGCGCCATCGCGAACCTGACGCCTATTCCGGCAGCGGGTCCGACGGTGGTCTGGAAGGCGTGGTGTGCGGCTTGATGTCTATTTGACCACACCCGTAACGGGCTTGGAAAACAGCACCGTACAATCATCAGGGTGTTGCAAGCAGCGCTTGATCAGAGTGTCGTTTCCCTTCAAGTCGGCCGTAGCGATGTTCTTCAGCTTGATGGATATCTGATTGCCTCTATTCGACTCGTTAGCCAAATCCTGACTGGCTGTAACTCCAAGAAGTCCGCCGCCACCTATCGGTATCTTGTCAGTCGTTATTCCCAATTTGCCGTCGCTGGTGGCTTTCGAGCTAATATTAAAGCTTACGTTAACTTCATCGACGATTAGGCCATATTTTCCATTCGTCTTTGCGCGAAGGCCGTTCAAACCATCGCCAACGTCGTTGAGCGCCTGTTGTACCGTAATTGTTGGAGGATTAGCCACCTCCCTTGGCGTATAGGTGCCGCATCCAGTCAGAGCACCAGGCACTATGGCAAGCACATAGAACGGTTTCATTTGACTTTCTCTGGAATCGCTAAGCCTTTCAGCGGTAATTAAGCATATTCTTATATAAGAGTCGATAGATCGATGCTCTGTTGCCCCCTCGTCAACGCTTCGAAATCCTGGTCAGCCAGTTCGAGCCTACGGTTCGTAGCGCTTTCATCGAGGCCATCGACGACGTCAACGACGGTCAGGCGTCAGGACGCTCGCCAATGCTCTGAAGCTGCTTGGGGTGACACCGAACGATCAGGCTTCCGGGAAAGGGCAGCCATTCGCTAAAAGCGAGGGCGGCTTTTTCTGGTGTGAAAATGGGCAAGGCATCCCATCGGAAATACGCAAAAACAGGCGCTTAAGGCAATTCCACGAATCATATCGTGAACCGCCTCAAGTCACCCCGAGAGCGGCCCGAACCTGCGGCCCGCTCATGCCGCTGTCGAAAACGGCCGTGCCGGGATCGAAGCGGCGGCCCTGCGACAACGGTCCGACCACGACCGGATTGAAGCCGGCATCGCGCACCAACTCCCCTGCCAGGGCGATAGCCCCGGCATCGTCGCCGGCAAGTGGAATGCCTATCCTGTCGCCGGCGCGATGCGCCTGCGATTGCAGCGTCGTCCACATCACCGTGCTGAAGGCGCGAACCAGCTTTGCAAGCGGCAGCAGCGGCGTGACGGCGAAAGCCACGCCGTCCTTGCGGGCGAGTGCCGCGTCGCCGAAAGCGCCGTCGCGCGGCGGGTCGGGCACCGTGGCATCGAGCAGCACCTTGTCGCCGAGTGCTGCCGCGATCTCGGCCGCGACACCCGGCCATGCCCGAAACGGGATGGCGGCCAGCACGACATCCGCGCCGGCAACGGCATCGATGGCCGAGCCCGCCATGGCCTTGCCGCCAAGGCCGGAAAGCATCGAGTGCAACCGTTCGGGATGCCGCACACCGAAGGCCACCTCATGTCCGGCCTCAGCCCACAGCCGTCCGACCGTGCCGCCGATCATGCCGGCGCCCAGAATGCCTATTTTCATCTTCGCCTCCTGTTCGCTCACCAAGGCAGCCTTTTGCCGTCGCGGAAAAAGCCGCCGGTCGGGCCGTCATCCGGCAAGGTCGCGGCCCAGACGATGCCCGCCGCCCCTTGCGCCACCGGGCGCCCGCCCGGCCCGCCCATGTCGGTGGCGACCCAGCCAGGGCAGATGGCGTTGACCAGCACGCCGGAGCCGCGCAGTTCGGCCGCCAAGACGCAAGTCAGCGCATTGAGCGCCGCCTTCGACGTGGAATAGGCCGGTGCGCCCCCTCCCATCGAGGCCAGCGAACCGCCTTCGGAAGAGACATTGACCAGCCGGCCATGCCCGCCAGCCTTGAGCAGCGGTGCGAAGGCCGCAGCCACCCGCCAAGCGCCGAAGACATTGGTCTCGAACGCCTCGCGGATCACGGTCCAGTCCGGCCGCAAGGCGCGCGAGCCGCTGTCGTAATGGATGGCGGCATTGTTGATCAGCACGTCGAGCCGGCCGAACCGGCGCTGCACCTCATCGCCTGCCCTTGCTGCGGCGTCAGGTGCTGCAACATCGAGCGCTATCGCCTCGACATGGCCACCAAGCCCTTTCGCCGGCGCCTCGCCCTTGGCGACATCGCGCACGCCGAGCAGCACGGTGAAGCCGAGTTTCGCCAGCTGGCGGCCGGTCTCCAGCCCGATGCCACGATTGGCGCCGGTGACGAGGGCGACTTTGTTGGGGGGTGTGGTCATGTAGGGATGCCTCTGTATGTCGTCTCAGGGAAAGATGGCACGGACGGAATTGGTTTATTAGGCGGTGGAGATCGCAGTCATTGTTCGACCTGATGCGTGAATTCATCGAGCTGTCCGACGTCGCGTTCCGTCACACCCCCCTCTGTCCGGCAGGGCAGAGGGGGGTGTTCAAGCGCCGAGGTTTCCGCAATTTGCCCTGCCCCAAACCTCATGCCCGAGCAGGAATCGGGTGTCGTCCGGCATCGCACCATGCGATCGTCCAGCCATCACGAGGACCGGCCATGCTCACGCTTCACGATTATCTGCCATCGCAAAATGGCTGGAAAGTCCGGGTCCTGCTCGGCCTGCTGAAGATCCCTTACGAGACCCGCATCGTCTCGATTTTCGAGGGCGAGAGCCATACCGATGCGTTTCACGCACTCAACCCGGCCGGTGCCGTTCCCGTGCTCCAGCTGGAGGACGCCAGCGCCATCGCCGAATCCAACGCGATCCTCACCTACCTCGCCGAAGGCACGCCGCTCCTGCCGGCGGACCGCTACCGGCGCGCCAAGATCATGCAATGGCTGTTCTTCGAACAGTACAATGTCGAGCCCGTCATCGGCTCGCTGCGCTTCTGGACCTTGACCGGGCGGCTCGAGCGCAACCAGGCCATGGTTGCCGGCAAGCGCGAAGCCGGCGCCCGCACGCTCGCCGCGCTGGACCGCAGCCTTGCCGGCATGCCGTTCCTGACCGGAAGCGACCTCACCATCGCCGACATCGCCATCTATGCCTACAGCCACCGCGCCGGGGATTGCGGTTTTTCTCCAACGGACTACCCGGCATTCCTCGCCTGGACCGGCCGCGTGCGCGATGCCATCGGCCCCGGCTACCCCGTCCACCCCTACAGCATCGACCCGCATTCCGGCGGCTGAGGCTCTGCTTCCAGACCTGTCTGTTTACACCACGGCAGAATAGGGATATTTCATATCCTTAATAGAGTTCGGTCGGCCGGAATCCGTGGATGATCCTGAAAAGCCAAGTCGAATGGGCGCTGCACTGCTGCGCCATTCTCGCCGGCCTGCCCGAGGGGCGCTATCTCTCGACAAAAGCGCTTGCCGAGTTCCACGGCCTTCCCAAGGAATATCTCTCCAAGGCACTGCAAAGCCTGTCGCAGGCGGGACTGGTCGATACGACGCTGGGGCCGTCGGGCGGATACCGGCTGGCGCGGCCACCGGCCGAGCTGACCTTCCTCGACATCGTGGAAGCCGTGGAGGGCAAGGCGCGGACGTTTGTGTGCAACAATATCCGCGAGAACAATCCGTGTCGTCCGCAGGGCTATTGCGAAAGCGGCCCTTGCCCGGTGGCGCGCATCATGTGGGAAGCCGATGAGGCCTGGCGTGACAAATTGCGCGCCGTCAGGCTTTCCGACCTCACCGAGGCATTGGCGCAGGATATCCCCGCCGAACTGTGGAAGGACAGCTTCGAATGGGTGCTAGAGCGCGCCGGATGAATGCGAACGCATGACCAGCGCGGGCGGCAGGTCTCTCATCGCGGACAGTGCGCCGGCATAACTCTGGGGCGGCAGGGCAAGGGAAAGGCCGCTCACCTCGCAATGACGATGGACAAGGTCGATCACCTCATTCCTCGCCCGCATCCGGTCGCCCGGACCGGCCACGTAAAAGAGCAGGTCCATCCCGACTGCCACCGCGTCGATCTCCTTGAGCGCGACAAGCGGTGCCGGCTCCTGGATGATCCGTTGGCAGCTCGCGAGAACCGTATGCATGGCCGCTTCGATGACGTGCGGCGCCTGCGTGGCCGCAATCCGCACCGTCAGGGTCATCTGCTGCGTCGCGTCGGGACGGCTGAGATTGGTCAGGCTGAGCTTCGCCAACACGCTGTTGGGCAGGACGACGATGTTGTTTGCGCCGGTCAGCAGATGCGTGGAGCGCCAGGTCGTCTCGACGACCCGTCCTTCCGTGCCGTCGCCGAGCATGATCCAGTCACTGAGCGTGTAGGGTCGCCCCAGCGTCAGCGCGATGCCGGAGAAGACGTCACCAAGCGTGTTCTGCAGCGCCAGCCCGACAATGATCGCGACCACGCCCGACGTTGCCGCCAGCGTTCCGATAGGAGCACCGAAAACGAAGCCTGTTATCGACAGCGCCACGCCGAGATAGATGGCAGCGACGACCAGGTCCTGGAGCAGGCGCGCCTCTCGCGGCCGGTGTTCCAGGACAATGTAGAGGCGCACGAAACCGACAAGCGTCCAGGCAAGGTGTACCCACCAGAGGATGCGCGCCGACTTCGCCAGATACGCGCCCCCGCCTTGGACATCTGTGAGATCTATCTCACCCACCCAATGCGGCAGGATACCGCTGAGGCCGAGCACCGCGGTCATGCCGGCGAAGAACAGGATCTGGACGACCAGGCGCGCCATCGGACGCCCACGCCCCTGGAAACACCAGACGACAATACCGGCAGCACCGAGAAGGTTGATCAGGATCAGAGCCAGATGATCGCCGAACATGGACTCACCGGTGGATTTGAGCTTGCAGGCGCGGCCGGACGCCAGGAAGGCGTCCGGCCTTTGCGCCTACTTCTTGACCGGATAGGTCAGTTCTTTCTGCGCGGTATCGACCACGAACACCGCCAGCAGCTTCGCGGGCTTCGTCTTGCTGCCATTCGCGCTCACACTGTGGCGATCGCCGGGCATCTCCGAGAAGCTCTCGCCGGCCTTGTAGACCTTGACCGGGCCGTCATTGACCTGGCTGCGGATGGAGCCTTCCAGAACCGTCGCGTAGATGAAGGCGGAGCTTGGATGCGTATGCGCCGGCGAGGTGCCGCCGGGGCCATATTCGACCAGAATACCCCTAATGCTTTTGCCCGGAACATTCGGCAGTTCATGCTCATAGACGAGGGTGACCTTGGCGGCCTTCTCGCCGGCGTCATGGGCCTCAGCGGCTCCGGCCGGGCCGGCCAGTGCTGCCGTCATGACGAGAGCGGCAGTGATTGACTTGATCATTTGAAAACTCCTTTTTGTGTTGAGCGATGTGCCGCGCCTGAGCCACGGCGCATCCTGGCGGTCACTTCCGCGCCGAGGTCGGAAACCACTGCTCGAAGGTGATGCGGCCAAGGCGGGGATTGTTGTCGGAGACGAGCGAACTGTCGTTCAGCCGCGCGCCGAAGTAGAGCGCCTCCGGATCGGCCACCACCTCGCGAGGATCGCCGACAGCCTTGAGGTAGCGGGCGACGAGCTCGCTCATGCGCACGCGCTCCGGACCCGAAATCTCGATCATGCCGTTGATCGGTGCCGCGAGCGCGACACCGGCCATGACGTCGGCGACGTCGTCGGATGCGATGGGCTGCACATAGGCGGGCGACAGATGCACCGCCTCGCCGACCGTGCCCGACTTGGCGATGCCGGCCAGGAATTCCATGAACTGCGTGGAATGGACGATGGTGTAGGGAATGCCGGAAGCCTTGATCAGATTCTCCTGGGCGAGTTTGGCGCGGAAATAGCCGCAATCCTGCAGGCGTTCGGTTCCGACAACCGAAAGCGCGATATGGTGCTTGACCCCGGCGGCCTTGTCTGCCGCGAGCAGGTTGCGGCCCGACGTCTCGAAGAAGTCCATCGCCGCCTTGTCCTCGAAGGAGGGTGAGTTGGCGAGGTCGATCACGACCTCCGCGCCTTCGAGCGCATCCCGCAGGCCTTCGCCGGTGATGGTGTTGACGCCGGTATTCGGCGCGGCTGCGATCACCTCGTGGCCCTGCTTGCGCAGGCGTTCGGTGGTCTTGGAACCGATGAGGCCGGTGCCCCCGATGATGACGATTTTCATAATAGTCTCCGTTTGCGGTCGCGCCGCTTTGATTGATGGGCCGAGAAAAGGTTTAGTTCAGGCCGGCCTTGTCGAGGCCGTAGAGCTTGTCCGCGGAGCCGGGCACGGTCTTGAAGGCGACGTTGACGCGGTTCCAGGCATTGATGGCCATGACCGAGAAGGTGAGGTCGGAGATTTCCTTCTCCGAAAGCTGCCCGCGCACACGCTCGTAGAGCTCGTCCGGGATGCCACCTTCGGGGAGTTTGGTGACGGCCTCGGTCCAGGCAAGGGCGGCGCGTTCACGGGGGATGAAAAGGGTCGATTCCCACCAGACGGCGACATGATGGAGCCGCAGCTCGCTCTCACCGTGAATCTTGGCTTCCTTGACATGCATGTCGAGGCAGAAGGCGCAGCCATTGATCTGGGAGGCCCTGATGTGGACCAGATCGCGGATCTTCTCTTCGATGGCGCCGCGTGTCTCGGCCATGCTGAGATCGATGAGCTTCTTGAACAATTCAGGCGATTGCTGCGCGGCGTTGAGGCGCTGTGTCATGGCTTTCCCTTTTTGAGGATATTTGATGTCCTTAAGGATATTTAATATCCATAATCTCTGGACAGTAAAGCGCCACCCGCCTAGGATGCGGACATAAGGCTTATGTCGAAAAGTATGAGGGCGAGGATGGATGTCGTATCGGCGTTGCGAACGTTCCTGCGCGTTGCGCAGACAAAGTCCTTCTCGGCGGCCGCCATCGACCTCGACCTGACGCAGCCGGCGGTATCTCGGCAGGTCTCCGCGCTGGAGGCGCATCTGAAGACCCGCCTTCTGCATCGCACGACGACCGCGCTTGCCCTGACGGCGGAGGGCGAACAGATGCTGCCGATGGCACTGCGCGTCATCGAAGCGGTCGAAGCGCTCGGCCAGGCCAGCAGCGCCGAAGCGGCAACCGTCTCCGGAAAGGTGAGGCTCAGCCTGCCGACGCCGCTCGGCTACTTCATCAGCGACCGCCTGGCAGCGTTGCTGGAGCGCCATCCCGACCTGCAAGTCGAGCTCGTCCTTCGCGACGGGCCGTCGGACCTGGTCGCCAACGCAATCGATCTCGAGGTGCGCCTCGGGCCGGTCGGCGACAGCAGCCTGATGTGCCGCCGGATCGGCTGGACAACCGCCTTTCTCGTGGCCTCGCCGGCCTATCTCGAGGGACGCGACAAACCGCGAGTGCCGCAGGACATCAGGGATCACGCCTGCATTTGCTACAGCCGTGGCGGCGACGGCCGGTCATGGTCGTTCTCCAGTGGAGCGGACGACGTTGTTCTGCGAATCGAGCCTCGCCTTGTCGCCAACAATTCAATGGCCGTCCATCGCGCGGCATTGGCAGGAGCCGGGCTTGCGGTGCTCTCCCACATTCTGGCCGGGTCGGACATCGAATCCGGCAGGCTGGTCAGGCTGATGCCGGATTTTCCGCCGACGCGCCTGCCGATCAACGTCGTCTACCCATCCCGCCGGAATATACCGCTGCGTGTGACGACGGTCCTCGACTTTCTTGTCCAGGCCGTGCGGGGCGATATTTTGATGGCATCATCGGCCCCCTCGCAGACCGAACCATCGCCCCTCATTCCCGCGTCCGAAGGCTCCTACTTCTTGCCCTGCGGATAGATCGTCTCGCCGCGTTTCAGCATCGCGACGAAGGTCTCGATCTTCTTCCGGCGGCCGGCCTCGGTCTTCATGTTGTGGGTGCGGAAGGCAAGCGAGAAGCGGTTTTGCGCGCTGAGCTTTTCCAGCATGGCCTTGGCCGCCGGCTCGGCATCGATGGCCGCCTGCAGATCGTCGGGGATTTTCATCTCCTTGCTGCCGCCATAGGCGCGTGCCCAGCGCCCGTCGGCTTTGGCGGCCTCGACTTGCTTCAGCCCATGCCCGGTCATGCGGCCCTCCTCGATCAGCCGCGCGACATTGTCGATGTTGATCTTGCTCCAGATGCTCCTCCTGCCGCGCGGCGTGTAGCGCTGGAGAAAACTGTTCTCGTCCAGCCCCTTGCGCACCGCGTCGATCCAACCGAAGCACAGCACCACGTCGATGGCCTCCTTCGGCGTGATCGACTTCAGTCCCGATCCGACCTTGTGCACCTTGATCCACACCTCGCTTTCCGTGGCGTGGTGCTGACCGAGCCAGGCGTAGAAACTCGCTGCATCGGGGAATTCCCGGACCTTGTCGGGATCGACCTTGACCGGCGCCATCAGCGGGCCTGCCGGTTCGTTGTCGCTGGCGTCCCTGTCATCTTGCCTCCGTCATTCTACGATTCCCGGCATCATGGCATGGCCCACTGCCAGTTTCCGTCAGTAATGGGACACGCTGAAACGAGACCTGGAACACACCATCCATCGCCCCATTGCCGCAAGAGTGCAACGCCGCCGGCCCCTGTCACTTCCTCCCACCGTGCTATACCACCGCAAGCCGTCAGGCTTTGGGGGACATGCCACAATGAAATCTCTGCTCTTCGGCCTCGCCTTATTGCTGCCGGGCGTGGCGCTGTCCGAACCGATCGAAACCCGCAAGATCATCAACGCGGTGACCGGCGACTTCAACGGCGACGGCGCTCCCGACCTTGCCATGGTGGTCGAGACCGGGCCGAGCGACCCGATGGACATCCATTTCTTCCTCAGGGATATCGAGCACAATTACCTCAAGCCCGTCGAAATCGTGCGCGAGCAGATCGGTGGCGATTGGAACGGCTACGACCGGCCGGGCTACGAGAACTCCGCCACCGAGCCGGAACTGACGATGCTGCCCAACGGCTCTATCAAATTCTACCTGCCGGCGCCGGAGATCGGCAGCGAGCGCACCAACCAGACGCTGACCATCGCCTGGCGCAACGGCGCCTTCATCGTTGCCGGCTTCGCCTACGATTCCGATGATTATCTGCAGGAGAATGCCGCCAGCGCCTGTGACTACAATGTGCTGACCGGCAAGGGCACCAGCTCGAAGCAGCAGCCGGACGGCAGCACGAAGCACAAGACCGTGTCGGCTGAAGGCCAGATCGTTGCCTTCAAGGACTGGAACTCGGGCGACGCCTTCTCCGCTTGCCAGGAATAAGGGACGCGCCCTGCCCCTGCGGCCGGCGTCAGGCCGGTGGCGGCATTGCCGGCGTCAGCCCGTGGCGGCGCATGATCTCCATCATCTTGGCCTTGTCAGGCGGCCCGCCGGCGGCGGCGTTGAGCAAGCCGAATGCCTCGCGAAAATAGTCCGGACCGATCGCCGCCGGCGTGATGACACACAGCGCCTTGGCATCCCTGGTGCCATTGTTGTCGAAGCGGTGGACGGCGCCGCGCGGGATGCAAAGCGCCTCCCCCGGCCCAACTTCTATCGGCTTGCCGTCCACGGTCCAGGTCAGGACCCCGTCAATGCCGTAGATCGTTTCCTCGTAATGATCGTGGCTGTGCGCCGGCGCGGGCAGGCGCTGCGCGCCCGGCACCATCAGTTCGAAGGCGGCGACACTGCCGTTCGAATTTTCGCCCGATACCAGGAAGCGGACCGACAGCCCCTTGGTGCCGATGGTCTCATTGGCTGGGTTGACCTGAAGATCCATGGCTGACATTGCGCAAACCCCTCCGGTAAATTACATTTACTAGTTATCAGTAAACTCAATTTACCGGATCGTCAATGGCCACCTCCACCGAAGTTCTGCAGACCAAGACCGAGGATCTTCTGATCGGCGCCCTGCTGCGCGTGCCGGCGCAGGCCATCCAGCGTCGGCTGATCAAGGAGCTCAACGCCGCCGGTTTCGACGAATTGCGCCTGCCGCATATGGCCGTGCTGCAGTTTCCCGGCCCGGACGGCGCGCGCCCCGGCACCATCGCCGAACGTGCCGGCATGAGCAAACAGGCGATCAACCAGCTGCTCAGCAGCCTCGAAGGGTACGGCTATATCGTCCGCTCCGACGGCGAAGGCAGCGCGCGCGTTGTGCACTCCACCGAACGCGGCCACGCCGCTTTCTGGAAAATGGTCGACATATTGCGTGACATCGAGGAGGAGTGGCGCAGCGAGCTTGGGCCGGAGCGCTTCGACCAGCTGAAGGCGCTGCTGTTCGTCGTCTGGGACAGCCCGCTGGTACGCTGAACGAAACCGCGTTGGTGCGCGGCATCATCGGCTTTTCCGATGGCACCAACGGTTTCTTCCGTTTCCCCTCCGCACGCCGACCTGCCAATTCCCTGCCCTTGTCCCATCCAGCAAAGGCAGAGCGAAATGAACCTTTCGAACCAGAAGATCCTCATCGTCGGTGGCGGCTCCGGCATGGGCCTGGCGCTGGCCAGGCGCTGCGTCGAGGCCGGTGCTGAAGTTGTCATCGCCGGGCGCAGCGAGGACAGGCTGCAAAAGGCGCGCGAGGCGCTGGGCAATCCCGCCGGCCTGGACGTTGCCGTCGTCGACATAGCGCGGGAAGACCAGGTCGCGGACCTGTTCGCGCGCATCGGCGCCCTCGACCACATCATCAGTACGGCGGCCGACATAGAAGGCGCCTACAGGCTGCTGCAGGAGCTTGACCTCAAGGCGGCGCAACGCATGGTCGACAGCAAGCTGTTCGGCCCGCTGCTGCTTGCCAAGCACGGCGCCCCACGGCTGGCAGCAACCGGCTCGATGAGCTTCGTCTCCGGCATCGCCGCCTACCGCCCAGCCGCGCGCGGCTCGGTCGTCGCTGCGGTCAATGCGGCACTTGAAGGGCTGGCGCGGGCGCTGGCCGTTGAACTCGCGCCGATCCGCGTCAACGCCGTCTCACCCGGCTGGGTCGACACCGAGATCTGGGCGCAGGTCGCCGGCGACCGCAAAGCCGAGACGCTGGCCGCGATGGCCAAGCGGCTGCCGGTCGGCCGGGTCGGCCAGCCAGAAGACATCGCCGACGCTATTCTCTTCCTCATCGGCAATAGTTTTACGACCGGCACGACGATGCATGTCGAAGGCGGGCACCGGTTGGTTTAGCTGGTGACCGCCTTTGTCAGGGAGTGTTCGGAAACAAGGCCTTGGGGCGGTTCACCGACTCAATATCTGAACTCGTTTCCAAGCGTTCCGGCATCAGCGTGTCGCGCGCGGCGGCGAGCAATTGCCTGAGCGCCGGCGGCTGGACGCGCCGGCGTCGCCAGATCATCGTCAGCGGTGCTGCCTGGGCTCGGCCGGGCCATGGCAGTTCGACGAGGTCGCCACGCGCCAGCGCATCGCTGACGGCGAGACGGGGAATGAGGCCGAGCCCAACACCCGTCGCCACCAGCCGGGCAATGGCGCCGATGCTGCCAACTTCGGCCGCGGGTTTGGGCGGAGCCATATCCGCCTCGGCAAAAGCGCTGTCGAACATGTGCCGGTAGATGCATCCGGGCTCCGTCACCACGAAGCGCAGCGCGGCAAGGTCTGCCAGGTCGCGCGGCGCGGTGACTTGCCCGGGAGCCGCGACCAGAACCAACGGTTCGGCGCCGATCGTGCGCCTGGCCAGGCGCGCATCGGCGCCCTTCTCAGCATCGCTACGCTCGAAGCAGAAGGCGACGTCGATGTCACCGTCCTCCAGCAGGCGTCGCAGCGTGCCGCTGTCGCTCACCTTCATCCGCACGGCGATATCGGGATGCCGGGCCTGGAATCCCGGCAGCCAGGGCGCCAGCCGGGCCGAGGCGATCGTTTCCAGCGCGCCGATGGTCAGCGTTCCGCTTGTTTGTCCCACCGCCGCCAGCACGGCCGCACGTCCCTCGCCATCGAGCCGCAGCAACTCTTCGGCGATCGGCTTCAGCGCCAGCCCTGCCGGTGTCAGCTCCAGGCCGGCCTTGGAGCGCGTGAACAACGCGGCACCCAGTTCGGCCTCGAGGGTCTGGATTTGGTCGCTGACACTCGATTGGGCGAGGTTCACCGCCTCGGCGGCGCGGGTGATATTGCGGTTGCGCGCCACCGCGAGGAAGGTTTTGAGCAGTCTCGGATGCATCGCCGGCGAAATCGTCCGGCTACTGCAGCTGTGGCTTCTTCAAAAAGCTGCCGCGGTCGCCGGATTTGACGCGCAGCCAGGTTTCGCGGCCGTCGCGCACCACCCGCATCGGGATCTCGGCGCCGGCCGAGCCGCTGTCCCACAGCTTGCGATAGAAGTCGGCGAGCCCGTCAACGGCGCCGTCGCGAACCTCGGAGATGACATCACCCTGGCGCAGGCCGGCCTTGGCCGCCGGGCCGCCCTCGGTGACGCTCATCACCACCACCTTGCCGTCGCTTTCGGCCGACAGCGCGCCGAGCCACGGGCGCGGCGGCTTGGCCACCTGGCCGCGCGTCAAGAGATCGTCGAGGATCGGCGGCAGCAGATCAATCGGCACCACCATATTGATATCGGCGACCTCGCCGGCGCGGCTCATTTGCAGGCGCAGCGAGCCGATGCCGAGCAGCGCGCCATCGGCGCTAAACAGCGGCGCCCCGCCCCAGGACGGATGCGCGGGCGCGATGAAGATCGCCTCGTCGAGCAGATACTCCCAATAGCCGGCGAATTCCTGCTTGGTCACGATTTTGGCCTCGACCGCCCGGCCGACGCCGTCGGCAAGCACCACCGCGTCGCCGATCCGGGCCTTGCCGGCATCGCCGAGCGCCACCGCCGGCAGCCCGGTCGGCGCCAGCGCCTGGACCAGGCCGAAGCCGGACTCCTGGTCATAGGCCAGCGCATGCGCGGGGATGACGCGGCCGTCATGCGCGGTCAGCCAGACCTCCTCGGCCTCGGTGATGAGATAGCCGATGGTCAACACCAGCCCGTCATTGCGGATGACGACGCCGCTGCCTTCCCTAAGCGTGCCCAGCGCACCAGCGGTAAAAGCATCGTCGGGAACGGTGGCGCGCACGGCGACGACGGAGCGCGGATTGGGATTGATGGCCATGATTTTGTCCTGCGATGCAAATGCTTGGCGGCTTCTTCTATAGGTATGCCGTTGAGAGGAGCGCGCAAGGGGTGAGAGGCGGTCCGCGCAGCGGACGAAAAGCCAATTGCTTGGCTTTTCGAGCTTCGAACGCCCTGAGCCTGCGAAGGGCCGGCGCGCGGCGGGGCTGATCTTCCCTTCTCCCCCTGGGGGAGAAGGTGGCCGAGCGAAGCTCGGTCGGATGAGGGGTGCTCCAGCTTGGCAAGGACGGCACCCGTCACCCACCCCTCAACCGTCTCGGCGCTGCGCGCCGATCCACCTTCTCCCACAAAGGGAGAAGGGAAGATCGCGCCCGCATAAACAATAGTTCAATGCAAGTTGAACTTCCCCCTCCGCAGCCCTAGCTATGGTTGGATCCGCCCATCCCGCTCCCACGCTCTTCCACGAGGCCGACATGACAGAATACACCCCGCCGAAAGTATGGACCTGGAACAAGGCAAATGGCGGCGCCTTTGCCAGCATCAACCGGCCGATCGCCGGACCGACGCATGACAAGGAACTGCCCGTCGGCAAGCATCCGCTGCAGCTCTATTCGCTGGCGACACCGAATGGCGTCAAGGTGACGGTCATGCTGGAAGAGCTTCTGGCGCGCGGCCACAAGGGCGCCGAATACGACGCCTGGCTCATCAGGATCAACGATGGCGACCAGTTCGGCAGCGGCTTCGTCGAGGTCAACCCCAACTCCAAGATCCCCGCGTTGATGGACCGCAGCGGCGCGACGCCGGTGCGCATCTTTGAATCCGGCTCGATCCTGGTCTATCTCGCCGAAAAATTCGGCGAATTCCTGCCCACCGAACAGCCGGGGCGCGCGGAAGTGCTGTCCTGGCTGTTCTGGCAGATGGGCTCGTCGCCGTATCTGGGCGGCGGCTTCGGCCATTTCTATGCCTATGCGCCACAGAAATTCGAATACGCCATCGACCGCTTCGCCATGGAAACCAAGCGCCAGATGGACGTGCTCGACCGCCGGCTGGCCGAAACGGAATATCTCGGCGGCAAGGATTACACGATCGCCGACATGGCGGTGTGGCCCTGGTATGGCGGGCTGGCGCTCGGGCGCATGTACAATGATTCCGGCGAGTTCCTGTCGGTGCAGGAATACAAGCACGTTCAGCGCTGGGCGAAGGCGATCGACGAGCGGCCGGCGGTCAAGCGCGGCCGCATGGTCAACCGCGCCTTCGGCGAGCCGGCCATGCAGTTGCATGAGCGCCACGACGCCAGCGATTTCGACACGAACACGCAGGACAAGCTGGCCGCCGAATAAGAGGCGGCAAAGCCACCTCACAAGAAAGCCCGCCACGACCCGTGGCGGGCTTTTCTCGACGCTATACTGGCGTCACACTCACTGCCACGCCATGGTCAGTGCAGCACTTCGACGATCTGACGGGTCTCGGGGTCGACCAGGACGGTCTGGTCGTTGATCACGGCGACGCGGTACTTGACGTTGGGCACTTCGCGCAGTTCGACCTTGTCAGGAACCGGCGAGCCGAGCTTGAGTTCGAGGCCGAGCAGATTGACCGAAGCCAGCGGCTGCTTCTTGACGTATTCGCGAACCACCGTCTCCTGCTCGGGCTGAACGACGATTGTGTCCGCCATGGCCGCACCAAGGCCGCCCATCAGAACGATCGCAGCTGCCGCACTCGAAAGATAATGTTTCATGGTAACCTCCATTATTGGGTATCAAACTGCCACCCAGGAGGAAAACTCAGCCAGCGCCGTGAAGTTCCATCGCAATTTTCCGAATAAATTCGGCACGCCCGACAAATTTCGATTTTATATATTCGCTTAATTCTTCAACAATACGTGATAGATTTCGAACCTTAGAGCGAATATTAAATACATCTGTGCCCGAAGACGCACCCGGGCGCTCCTTCAGGAAACACGATTCGTCGATTGCCTTAGCGACACCTAACGTAGAGCGCGCGCTGTCGTTCCCGAATGCGTGGTCCAGCACCACGAAAAAGGCCCGCTCTGCCGGGAGCAGAGCGAGCCTTTAAACGGTGCCGGCGGAGGTGGCAGCCTCACCGGTCACATCGGGAAAACGTCGGCGTCGGCATCCGGTTCCAGCCATGAGCGGCGTGCCTGCATGGATGCAACCATGCCGCCGTGGCTACGTTGTTCCCCGCATTTCCCCGATGAACCTCCCAGCAAGGATGATCGCGACATGGCACCCAGACCCTCCGCCACCAAGCACCCGTTCATGCTGATGTTTGTCGTTATCGCGTTGATGGCGCCCTTTGCAGGCCTTGCCTGGCGCACGCGCGAATGGATGGGCTGGTAGACCTTCCCACAAAGCCACGCCAGAGGGTATGCCTGGGTACCTTCCCGACGGCACTATCGCCGCCTGATTATATCGGCACTATGGCTGCCGGATTATATCTCATCTGGCTAAAATAGCAGAACATCCGATGGACATTGCCGGAACCGAACAGGGCCTATCGGACCTTTTACGGACACCACCTAAGACCTTGGTCCCACAGGGAAAACCGAGCGGTTCGATGTCGCTGGAGCGAGCCCTCAAGGGGACATTCGGCATGAGCGCCTCTCTGATGAAACGCCCTCATGGGTTCCGCGCAATGTCCGCGTAATGCCCTGGGGATAGCCACCCGCGAGACCAGCCGCGGGACACATCTTGACGATCCAGACGAACAAGCAGCGGGACGCCTGGCTGCGGCAAACCGCCGGCGTCCTCGGCCAGGTCATGGCCCTTTGCGGGCGGCTGGGGATGCGGCAGTCCAGGATCTTTCTCACCCGCTTCGCCTGCAAACCGGTGAGTGTCTTCAAATGGCTCCGCTTCCTCATGGATTTCCGGCGTCGGCATGGGCTCGGTTGCCCGCATGACGACCTTCTGCGCAAAAAACCCTACAAATTCTTCGCCCTTGGGCTGCCCGGCCATCGCGGTTTCGACCTTTTGGTCGACCATTTCAATCTCGCGGCGGCGGGCTTTCCGCGAGACCGGTTGGAGGCAGCCTGGCGCGGGCGGGCGGTGGACATCGGCCAGGTGACCGGACGGCGCGATGCCTATGTGCTGACCATGCGTCTGTCCGTTCATTCCGGCACCGGTCACGAAGGTGCCTTCTCGATCACCCTGACGCGGCAGAGCGACCGGCTCGACCTGGTCAGGCTGAGCTTCGTCCTCTATCGCCTGGGCGCGAGCCCCCAGGGCAGCGGTCGCTACACGGTGGCGATCGGCGGACTTCAGGGCAGCCGGAAGCCGGAGGCCAAGCGTGCCGTCATCGACGCCACGCGCGATCTGTGCGGGCTCAGGCCCAAGGATGCCGCACTGCTGGTCATCGAAGGCATCGCGATCAGAGGCGGCGCCAGCCATTTTCTCGGCGTCTGCGACGCCAGGCACACCATCAACTTCCGCTCGCCCGAAAAACGCGCCGGCAAGCGTGCCGACATGGACCGGTACTGGATCGATCGCGGCGGACCGCAGGGCGGCGAATTCGGCTTTGTCATGCCGGTGCGCAGCCGCGACATGGCAGAGCCGCTCAGCCGGCGAGAGGGCTACAAGTTCGCATTCCTGGCGTTTGGCATGAGCCTCTTTGCTCCGCCGCCCGGACTGAACGAAGTTCCTCACAAAGGGCCTTTGGTCCGATGAAATGTGGAGAATGGCACATCAATGTGGGCATGTCGGACGGCACCATTTTGCGCTTTTCGGCGCCCGCCTTGGCCCCTCGAGAGGGTAAGGAATTATATCTCAATTGGCTAAAATAGTGGAACATCCAATGGACATTGCCGGAACCGAACAGGACTCACCGGACCTTTGTTCCAGCCACCTAAGACCTTGGTCCCAAAAGGAAACGCAAAAGGCCGACGCGGCTCTTCATCGGGAACATCCCGCCTCTGCCGTCGTTTGCCGCAAGGTCTGCGGGCCGGACTCGATTTCGGAGGAAGAGCGATGCACCATCGGTCCATCATCACCAGAACGGGCCACGGCCCGGGTACGGCGATCGCGGTGTTGATGGTCGGACTGGCGGTGGTGGGGATAGTATTCCTCGTGCTCGGCGGTTTGCTCTATTTCGGCGAGGCTTCTTCGGACTCACACGCCCTGTCTTCGGTGCCAGCGCGATCGTTTCAGCAAGCCGATCGCGGAGCGTCGAACTGATCGAAATCCGCTCCGTAACGTTCCGCCGCCTTCTCATGGGCATAAATTGGAGGATCCAAAGTGAAAACCATTCTGCTGTCGGCACTTCTCATTGTCTCTGTCCTGTCCCCCGTCAACATCGCCCCGACGCAGGCCGCCAGCCTCATCATCACCACGGACAATGGCATGCATAACGGCCGGCATCACTGGCGCGATCATCGCTGGCGCAAACATCACAACCGGCATTGCTTCGTGAAGATCAGAAAGCATTGGCGCCATCACCACTGGGTTGTCGAGAAGGTACGGGTCTGCGATTTCGACCGCCGCTGAGCCATGCCAAAAATCCAATTGCCAAGGCCTCATCGTAGATTCCGTCCGAACGCGAGAGTTTTGGCGGCGGCGGCGGTCTGGGGCATGGCGGCTGCCGTTTTGGTGATGATGGTTGCGGGCGCCGCCGGCTTTTAGAACAATTCCAGGAAAAGTGTGAGCGGTTTTCCCGGGAAAAGCGCATAGCGCTTTCCCTTGGGAATTGCGTCAAAACAAAGAGTTAGAGCGGTTCGCCGTTTCCATGAAACGGTGAAATGCTCTAGCCGGCAGCCAACGAAGCTTCGCCGCCATCTTGCAATTATATTAGACATAGCTAATGTAGAGATGCTGGCTCCCGCCAGAAGCCGGCGGGGCTCGGCGTGTCTCCCTTGCACTGACCGCCGGGCCCCATCCGCCATCCTTCGCCAAGCCATGGCTTCAGCGCGCCAGTATCGTCCCGCCGCTCGCCACCGCCCTGCCCCGGCGATAGACCGTGCGGTCCTTCGGCACGGCCACCACCGCCTCGGGCACGTGCTGCGCCGGCATGGCGATGAAGTCGGCGCTGGCGCCGACGACAATGCCGTAGTCCTCCAGGCCCAGCGCCTTGGCGCCGGCATGGGTCACCACATCAAAGGCGGCCGCCAGTTCGTGGTCCTCGTAGAAACCGGAGCGGTAGCCGATCATGTTGGCTCGGGAAAGCATGTCGCCATCGCCATAGGGCCACCAGGAATCGCGGATGTTGTCGGAGCCGCTGAACACGGTGACGCCGGCCTGCCGCAGGGCCGCCACCGGCGGGAAGGCATGGTTGCCGGGCGCGTTGGTCATGATCGCCACCCCGGCCGCCGCCAGCATCGCGCCGGCCTTCGCCAACACATTGGCCGGGATGTCGCCAAGCCCGTAGGCGTGGCTGACCACGACATGGCCTGCCATGCCGAGCGCCTTTGCCCGCGCCGCGATCTCCTCGACCTGGAACAGGCCGAGCGTGCCGCCATCATGCAGATGGATGTCGACGCCGGCGCCATGTTTCTGCGCCAGGGCAAACACCACATCGAGATGGCCCTTCACATCGCGGTCGAAGCTGGCAGGGTCGAGCCCGCCGACAAGGTCGCAGCCGAGCTTCAGCGCCTCATCCAGAAGCTCTGCCGTACCGGGAGACGACAGAATGCCGTTTTGAGGAAAGGCGACGAGCTGGATGTCGATGAGGTCGCGGTATTTTTCACGCACGGCCAGGATGGTTTCGACATGTTTCAGCCCGACCAAGGCATCGACCATGACATGGCTGCGCATGGCCAGGCTGCCATTGCCGATGCAGAGTTCGAGCTGATTCTTGGCGCGTTCCGCCATCGGCGCGGCGGCAGCAAGGTTCTGCGCCTGGAAAGCCACGCGCTCGCGCACGTCGAACCCGTTGGTGCAAGGAATATGCGGGCGCCAGACGTCGCCATAAAACGAGGTGTCGAGATGGATATGCCCTTCGACAAAGGCCGGCACGACAAGCTGGCCGTCAAGGTCGATAATGATGGGATCGATGGCGCCTTCACCCGCCGGAGGCGCCTTGCCGGCCGGCGCGACGGCACTAAAGCGGCCGCTGGTGACAGTGAGATCCGCCAGCAACCCATCAGCCAGTTTCGCGTTGTGAAAGATCGTCTGTTCGCTCAAAATCGTCTCTCGCCCATGGGCGCCATCCCTGCTGAAAGCGCCAGTCCTCGCCGCCCGCCCGCCACGGGTCAATGCGGCAGCAACGAAAAACTGTTTCACGAAATTGCCGCTGGCGCATGCTCCAGTGAGGCAGAGCGCGAATCCGCACTGCGGCTCTTGCCTATTCCGCTTTCGCGGAAGTTCCCGCGGCCCCGCAATGTGCCATTGTGTTATCGCGGCGGTACGAGCCGCCCTGGTTGACGCGGGCGCCCAGCCATCCCAACAATGCGCCCCCCCGCCCGCGTCGACCATGGCAGGAGTTCGGCATTGTGATCCGTCCGGCAGGCCGGGCTGTCATGATCTTTGCTGCCGCTTCAGCCGCCAACCAGCACCTTCGTGGTCACCAGATTGACACCGGCCTCGGCGAATTCGTCATTGTGCCGGGTGATGATCTGTTCAGCGCTCTCGCTGGCGCTGTCCAGCGTGCTGTGGGCATCGGAAACCACGGTGACACCGAGCCCCCTGGCGATCGCGCCCTTGACGGTTGCCGCGACACAAAAATCGGTCTGCGCGCCGAGGAGCACGACCGCACCCGCGCCCTGCCCGGCCACCCAGTCGCCAAAGGCCGGATTGCCGAAAGCATCGCGTACGGACTTGGCGAAGGTCGGTTCATCGTCGGCTTGGCCAAGTGCTGGCCAGACTGGCCAGCCCGGCTCACCCGGCGCCAACGGATCGTCCTCGGGTCCATCGTGCCTGATGAAAGCAACCTTGCGCCCACTGCGCCGCGCCCAGTCGATCACTGCCCGGGTGCGCTCGACAATCGCAAGCGCATCATGGATCGGCGGCTCATGCACGCCGTCGAACATGCCGGTCTGGAGATCGATGACGATGAGCGGCGCGTTGTCTGTGAGGCTGGGTGCTGACATCGTTTTTACATAGCATGGCGGGCTAATCGATCAAGGTTGGGTGGCGTGATGACGGTGCAGGTCACGACTGTTGCCGCCCTGCCAGTCCGACAAAAGTCAGCAGCGGACCAATGTCGTGCCGGTCGGCTGCCTTCAATGCCGAGATATAAGCCGCCCGCCTTTCGTTCATTTTCAGCAGATCCGCCCCGGCGGTCCAATTGATCGGATCGACGCCGTAGAGCTTCTCAAGCATGGCGTCCGCTAGGATGCGGGCATGGCGCCCATTGCCATTCGCAAACGGATGGATGAACACCACCCGGTGGTGAAGCCGCACGGCCGCTTCGACAGGCGCATATGTGCCATGATCCATCCAGTAGACTGCATCATCCAGTGCTGCGCGCAACTGCACCCCGATTTGCATTGGATCGACGCCGATGTTCTTACCGGTGGTCCTGAAGGTTCCGGCCCAATTCCACACCTCGCCGAACAGCCGCCGGTGAAGCTCGATGGCGAAGCCGTCGGTGAGGATGTCCTTCCTTCGTGTCCGGGAGAGCCACAACAGGCCGGACGTGATGTTGGCCTGCTCCAGTTCATCGAGTTCGGCCTGGGTCGTGATGTGCCTGTACTTCAGTCCGCCGAGTTCATTGGGATCAAGCGGCGTCGCACCCTCGGGATAATTGGGCGCAATCGTCATTTGTCCCGCCAGAAATCGGACGGCATTTCATACATCAGTTCGCTTGTCAGGCGGCTCACTTCCCGATCCGTCCGGTTGCCGCCCACCGCCTGGTCTTCGAGCGCCATGTGCTTGCCGGCCGTGGCGACAATCGCCTCCGCCTTTTTCCGCGCCTGGGCGACGATGATGGCCTCGATGGTGTCTGGCGGGACGAACGCGTAGACGAACCGGCATCCCATCGCTTCGGCGGTGGCCTGCATCGACTTCAGGGTGACACCACCTTCGAGTTCGGCCTGCTCCACCTGGGCAATGCGAGCGCGGGTCACGCCCATCCGCCCTGCAAGCTGGGCGCCCGACATGCCGAGCGCCTTCCGCACAGTCCGTATCCAACCCTCCGCTGGAACGTGGATTTTACGGCCTTGGGCGAGATTCACCACCGACTGGTATTGTTGGCGAACGGCCTGCTTGACGCTCATCGTAAACTCATAAGTTGACAGGCATATACATCTTGTAAATGTTTACATATACAAAATTATCTGAAATGTCAACTTATACATTGACATGAAGCGAGCACTGAGCTCTTCAGCATTCACCCCGGCGCGCCGGCAAACAGCACCGCACCATCCCCTCCCGCCGCCGGCCAATCCCTGATGGTGCGGTCGTAGCCGCCGGTCAGCACCGTGCCGTCTGGAGCGAAGGCCACGGCGTAGATCGGGCCGGTCTGGCTGTCGAACATGGCGATCTGGTTGCCGGTTTCCATGTCCCACAGCCGCGCCGTGCCATCGAGCGAACCCGACAGCAGGCGCTTGCCGTCGCCCGACAGCGCCAGCGTATAGACCGTGCCTTCATGGCCTTCGAAACGCCTCACCTCGCGGCCGCTGTCGAGATCCCACACCTTGATTGTCAGGTCGCCGCTGCCGGTGATCAGATGGTGCCCGTCGGCGGTGAACGCCGCGCCATAGGTACCTTGCTCGTGCCCATGCCAGCTGCGCAGCAGCTTGCCGCTTTCGATGTCCCAGAGATTCAGCGTGCCGTCGATGCTGCCGCTGAGCGCTTGCCTGCCATCGGGCGAGACGGCGACCGCGCTGACCGACCAGTCGTGCCCGGTCAGCACATGCAGCACGGAATTGTTGACGAGGTCCCAGACGATGACATTGCCGGTGTCGTGTCCGCTGACGGCGCGCTTGCCGTCCGGGCTGATCGCCAGCTGCCTGACGCCGCCATTCTGGCCGGACTGGAAGACATGCAGCACGGCGCCATCGGCAAGTTTGCGCAGCACGATCTCGCCATCGTCGCCGCCCGTCAGCGCGCTGACGCCGTCGGGCATATAGAGCGCGGTGCGCGCCATGTCCTTGTGGACGCCGAGGTTGCGGATCAGGTGCTTGCCGCCAATGTCCCACAGCTTGATCACATGGTCTGTGCTGGCGCTCATGATCGATCGGCCGTCCGGCGCCACCGAAAGCCAGACGACCGCGTCGCGATGGCCGTCGGGCTGCGTCGGCGCCGCCGGCGGCGGTGGCGGCAATGGCGCCACCGTGGCCGGCGGGATGACCGCGACCTCCGGCGGGGCAATGGGCGTTGGCGCGGCCGCGGGCGGCGCAGGCGGCACCGGCGCGACCGGCGGGTTGGCGGCTACCGGCGGCGGATCGGGCGGCGCCGGCGGAGCTGGCGGCGTTGCCGGCTCCGGGGTCGGCGGCGCGCTGGCGACATCCTGGTTCTTCGGTTCAGCCGGTTTGGGTTCGGCAAGTTTCGGTTCACTGGGCTTGGGCTCGCCGCCCTTGGGTTCGGCTGCCTTGGGCTCGTTTGGCTGGCTGGCAATCTCGCCGCCGCCCCACGGGCCGAACCGATCGACGGCCAGCGCCGCCAGCACGATCAACGGCAAGACGAAGAAAATCTTGCGCAGGCCGGGCCTGCCGATCTCCTGCACTTCGGCCGCGCGGCCGAACAGCGGTGCTCCGGCCATGTGCGCAGGGCGCCCCGGCAACAGGCCGGCCCAGAACAGCAAGGCCCCCAGCAGGCAAGCAAGTGCCGCCACCAGCAACGCGGCCAACCGCAAGGAGGCGGGATCCCGCCATGCATGCGACGCGCCGCTCCAAACGAAAGTCCCGCCGCTCAGCAGCGGGTAGATGCGCGCCAGGCAGGCCAAGGCGGCAGCCAGAAGCAGAACCGCAAACAGCCTGTCAGCCCAGTTGTTCATTGACGCCCCCGCTCGTGCGGCCTGCGCTACCCGCCTCGCACAGCGCGCGAGCCTTGTCGCGCCGCATGGTCCTTGAGACTACCAGCGCAAAAGGCATATCGCAAAGTGCTGCAATCGGCGCCGGCGGCAAGCACACGACACGCCGGCCGCACCAGAAACCGTCACCGCAAGCCCCTTGCGCCCGGTAGCAATACAGGAACGTCCCTTGTCGTCGATACTAAATTAGACTATCGTTATATTGAAGTACGGGAGGACAATATGCCGAACTTTAATGGTGTTGTCGATATTTCTCATCACAATGGGAACGTCAATCTCGTCAATGCTGCCGCTGACGGCATCGTTGGCGTCATCCAAAAAGCAACGCAAGGTCAGCAAGGTGTTGATCCCACTTATACAAGAAATCGTGGTCGAGCAGCTTCGGCTAACCTCCTCTGGGGCGCTTACCATTTCGGAACCGGCAGCGACGGCGTAAGACAAGCCGAAAACTTCCTCAACACCGTAGGAAATCCGAACCAGGTGCTGCTGGTTCTGGATTTCGAGCCAAACCCCACTGGACCGAGCATGACCCTTGAGGAGGCGCGCGCCTTCGTCACTCATATCCGTGAAAAGACAGGGCGGTTTCCGGGCTTCTATTCCGGCCACTACATCAAGCAATTGCTGGGCACAGGCTCCGACCCGATCCTTTCACAATGCTGGTTCTGGCTGGCGCAATACGGGCCGACCCCGGTTGTTCCGCCGAACTGGCAAAGCTGGACGCTCTGGCAATACACAGATGGCGCCTTTGGTCCCGAACCGCACACTGTTCGCGGGATTGGCCGGTCTGACCGCGACTTCTACAATGGCGACAAAGCGGGCCTGCTTGGCTTCTGGGCGGCCAATTCTTGACCCTTTGAGTAGCAACCTCACAGAATCGGGAAGTGCATGGTGCCCAACGCCGGTCTTGCGCCCCAATCAATATCGGGGACCCCGAAGCCTCAGCGCATCATTGTGCTTCTGGACGGGACCTGGAACGACGCCGATATCGGGCCGGCAGACACCAACATCGTGCGCCTGCGAGACATTATCGCCAGGACATTGGGAACCAAAACCACAGTCCCACATGTCGCACCCGCCAAAGCCAGTCATTCGGGCCAGGAACTGGTCAAAAGTTTCTCGGCGGACGGCCGCGAAAACATCGTCTTTTATGAGCGCGGGGTCGGCACGGGGGCCATGGACCGCTTTCGCGGCGGTGTCTTCGGCGAAGGGTTGGGCGAGAACGTAAGGCGCGCCTACAAATTCCTGTCCTATCATTACAAGCCCGACGACGAGATCTTCGTCTTTGGATTTTCCCGGGGCGCCTACACCGCGCGTTCGCTGGTCGGATATCTAGCGGCCGCGGGATTGCTGAAGACCCAATACTGCACCGATGAACTCGAGGCCAAGGCGTGGGGCTTCTACCGGACCGCGCCCAACGACCGGCAGCCTGGCGCCTGGATGGCGTTGCAGAGCTACACCCACGACGTGAAAAAGTTCAGGATCGAATGCACCGCGGTGTTCGAAACCGTCGGCGCACTCGGCGTGCCGCTCGAACCCTTCTGGAGAGCAAATCGCGACCGTTACGCATTTCACGACGTCAACCTGGCCTCGATAACCAATCTCAACCTGCACGCCATCGCCCTCGATGAACACAGGCAGCCCTTCCAGGCCACGATCTGGCGCAAGCCGCAGTTCAAGCAATACGCAACCACGACAGAACAGGTCTGGTTCGTCGGCAGCCATTCCGACATCGGCGGCAGCTACATTCCCGAGGAACTTAGAAGCACGGACTTTCCCAACGCGCTGGATGATATCACGCTCGACTGGATGATTAGGCGGCTGAAGTTTTTCTATAAGGATTTTCCGATTGACGAGAAGCATCATTGGAAAGAGGTGCCGCGCGCTTCCGCGCTGGCAACGCAACACGATTCAAGAACGCTGGCTTACAAGATCTTCAAGCCCGCCTTCCGGTCGATTGCCAACAAACCGGTGACGGCTCTTCGGTTCTGGCAACAGGAGGTATGCCGGGATCGCCATGCCGACCCGATCGCGGAAATGGTCCATGTTTCGGCGATCGAGCGCCTCGGCCAGATGGTGTTGACCGACCGATGTGGGCACCATTACAGGCCGCCCAATCTGCTGGCCGTCTGGCAGCATATCGAGGCAACCTACCAGCTTCCCGCAGGCCATAGGCCGGCCGGTCACATCGATATCTTTATCGTCGATTGGGATGGCAAACCCGTCGAGAAGAAGCGTGGATCCGATTTGATCGCAGCGGCCAACAGCAGGCTGGGACAGCTGGGCCGAATGGCGCACATGGTGCAAAAGGCACGCCATTTGTGGAGCGGGAAATAGGCGCCTGGGTTCGGGGATATCAGCCGTGGACTCACGATACTGTCGTCGGCTTTGCCGGCAGCCCCCGCGCTCACAACAAGCCATACAGACGGGCATGATTGACAGTGGCCGACAATATGGCAGACTTCCCCTGGGATATTCTGGAGAGTCCAGACTATGAAGAAGCTCTATGAGCGGCCTGCTCTGGTCAAGAAAGGCAACCTGAAGTTGGTCACGGGCCACGCCTAATGGCGGCGTTGTGATTTCTGGGCCCCTAGGGTGATTTCCGTATGCCTATGATTTTATTGCGGCAATATTATCGGGAGACAAAACTATGAAGAAGATTTATGAGCGGCCCGCTCTGATCAAGAAGGGCAATCTGAAATCGATCACGGCTGCGACCAACGGCCCGGTCGTGACCTCGAATCCTCCGATACCGCAATAAGTCAGCCCGTCAGCATCAGGTCGTCCAGCACCATTTGCCAAGAATGTTTCGTCGAAAGACGGACACGGGTTACTGCTTTGAGCATCGGGGCGTAGTGCAGCGGCGTCAGTGCCGACAGCGTCAGTTGATCGCTGGCGACCAATTGCTCGCCCAGCCAACACTCGATCAGCGCGATCTCCCCTTCCGACTTCAGCCACGCGGCGCTCAGCAGCACCGAGTGGAACCCGAACGGGGTTTCGCGGCTGAACTCGGCCGGGTAGCCGCTGCTGGTATAGGCGACGTGATCGCCCGAGACATTGCCGTTGACGTAGCCTTCGCTGCCCTTGGTGTGGTCCTGCGCCATGGCGTTGAGGTTGTGCCATTGCAGCCCGGCATGCCCGCACGGGATCTTGCGGAAGCCACGCCCGGTGACGTCGTCGAAGCCGACCGTCCGCAGCGAGGCCTCGTTCGGCAGTGTATGCGACGACAACAGCCCGAGATCGGTGGGATAGGGCGAAAGCGCAAGTTGCCGGTCAAGCCCGCCACCGGCGATCACCACCATGTCGGCCTCGCCGGCAAGATCGAGCCGGAAGGGTAAACCCGGCGCCAGCGCCCGGCTCTCCAGCTCTTGCCCGTCCGCCATCACCGACAGTGTCGCCGTGCCGCCTGCTGTCATCTTGCCGGCCAGGCTGCGCGCCGGCGCCAGCCCGACCGGCTGGGGCAGGTCCTGCGACACCAGCCCGGCGGGCGAGCCAGGCGCCAGCTGAAACTCCTGCGATTGCGTCTCGTTGGCGCTGGGCGAGCGCCAGCGCGGCGGCACCGAAACCGCGAACCGGTAGGTGCCGGGCGCGCGGATCACGGCATTGGCCGAAGACGTCGACATGGCGAAATTGGCAAAGCCGCCATTGTTTGTCCTGGTTGAAGCGACGAAGCCGCCCTGCCCATCGAACAGCCGCACCATGATGCCGGCCATCGGCCGGTCGCCCACGCCGTACGTCCCGTCGCGGTCGACATCGAAATAGACGAAGGACGAGTAGTTGACACTGGCGGTGCTGCGCTCCCAGTCGGTACGCACAGCATAATCGTTGGCCGGATCCGCCCGGCGAGCCGCGCGGCGCCGGACACGTGCCTTGCGCAACAGCCAGACGACGCATGCCGCGACCACAAGGATGACGACGGCCGCCAACAGGATTTCGACGAGGCCGAAATCATGCATGGCGGGAGAGTCTCGATAGTGATCGACGGTCGCTATTGGGAACAGCGTTCATGGATAATCTGGCTGCGCGATTGCTTTGTCGCAGCCTAGCTTGCGATACCGCCGCTGCACAGATGGCGCGGGCGATTGGTGGCATAGACATCAAGGCATCGCCAGCGCCATTACGTACCCGGCCTGGGCGGTGCAGTGACCTGGTCCGTGACCGGTAACTTTCTCACATGTCCGACCGGGCCAGATCAGCCACCAAGCGCATATTTTATCAGATGGCCCATGGTCAGGGACCTGCCTCCGATAGGCGGTTCCCAGTTCGGGTCCTGGATCAGATACGAATGACCGTCTCCATAGGCCAGGCCGACCAGCGTTTCCGCAACGATACGACCTCCAACCGGGCCCAGATGGGCCGGCTCTTCGTCGCCCTTGCTGCCCTTTTTCGACGCGCGCTTGAACCAGTCGTGCTGCGCTTCCGCCAGCACATAGTACCAAAGCGGCGCATTGTCAGCGAATTCCCCATCGATATCGACTACGCTCTTGGCAGTTTTCATGTCATCGAGGACGGCTTTTCCTATCTTCAGATCGGCATCGGGAATAACCGGCACACCCATCGCCCGCGCCACGCTCTGGCCGCTTGGCATACGCAAAGCGAGGCCGCGAAGCAGATTGCGGGACGCGAGATTGGCCGGGTCGTTCTTCGGGTCGATCGGCTGGGCTTGCAGTTGTGCGAGCGTGAGCGGCGGTGAAGCCGGCACCGTCTTTGAAAACTCCGGAAGGAACCCAAGCGGGTTCACCAGCGACGTGTCGATCTTGTACGCCGGCTGAGCCCGATGCTTGCCGCCCTTCTTGCCTGAGCCGTCGATGTCGAAGAACAAGCTCCAGTCGATGGCCCATTGGGTTGGAAATTCGTTGAAACCGTTCAAGCCTCTGCTGGCGACGCCGGCAAATATGAAGAAGCGGCCGGCAAGTCCGCGAGCCTTCTCGTCAGGTGTCGCCGACAACGGATCGTCGCCCCCATTCAGCTCGGTATTCAGCCGATAGATCGGCCTCACCATCGAATGGCCAAACCGGTAGCCGGCGACCGAAAATTCCAATGGCATGTAGGGCATGTTGCGCCAATGGAAGAACTGAAGCTTGGGCTTCTTTTCGGCGGCACTGGCAACTGACCGGCGGTGGGGGAGTATTTCGTCGATCAACCCAGCACCACAGATGCGCGGCAGGAAGTCGTTGAGAACCACATACTGATAGTGCCAACGCACCATGCGCTGGACTTCATCGAAGGTGGCTCCTTTCAGTTTTGGCTCGTCCATCAGCCGGTTGTGCAACCGCATGAATATGCCGTGTAACTGGGAGACGATGACGTTCTCATCGTTGCGCTTGTCCCCAATCAGCGCACGCGCCGCGGAACCGGGATTTTCCGGATCGCGGTAGCGCGGGAGATCACGCGACGGCGAAGGCTTGTTCAGCTCGAACAGCTGTTTGCCCAGCCGAAACTTGCCATCGATATACAAATAGGGTTGATCCGCCGGCCCACGGCCGTAGACGCTGTCCAGGTCTAGGCGGGGCGTCCTGAAATCCACCAGACTGTCCGGATCGTTCATCTGCATCAGCAAGGATGAAGGGTCGAAAGTGATGTCGTGGTCGATGAACTGGCCGAGATAGGTATATCCTGCCGCGATGCCGGTATTTTCCTCGTCGTCCTGAATATGCTTGTCTGTCTCGGCCGCGGCCATGGGCCTGCCGTCCCCGGTTTTCTCGGGGTCGGCCGTCATCGCGTCCCCCAGCGCCAGAAGCGCGCTCTGGGAATGAACCGCTGGAGCGAGCTCCCGGAACATCCGGCCGAAGCGGCCTTCGAATAGGGATGACCGACGCGACACATCGGCGCCTCTGATGCCGCCACCATGTGGGCTGAACGAACTTTTGGCTGCACTTGGTTGCATGATTGCCTCCGCAAATCATTTCGCTCATCGGAAAATATGCGCGCAAAAGTGCAGAGCCACGCATATGCAGCGGCCCTCGGCACCATTTCATGATCAAGATCAACGGAATGGCCGATCGTCCCGCATTTTAACTCTGGGATCGGCCTATGCTTTTCAGTCTATGCTAATATCACAATAAAATATGACGCCAGTCAAGATACTGATCAATAAACTTGATAATTGATGCCAACAAATCTATCGTTTTATACAACTCTAGGGAATCATTGCATTTTCACAGAATAGCTGCCGGGCATTGGACTAGACGCCCTCTCCGGTGAGGTTCTCAAAACCTGCTTCTGACGATCAAAAAACCGACAAACAGCCTTTTATTCAAACCCGTTGTACCGGTTGGTTTTCTTCGATTGGATGCCGAGACAGACCGGTGTTCCATCCCCTCACTTCAACTCCACCCACACTGGTGCATGATCGCTGGCGCCATCCTGCCCGCGCACGTCGCGGTCGATACCCGCCCCCTTCAGCCGGCGGGCGAGGGTCTTCGGCAGCAATATGTGGTCGAGCCTGAGGCCAGCATCGCGCGGCCAGCGGTTCCGGCGATAGTCCCAGAAGGTGTAGAGCGTCTCCTTCGGATAGATCTTGCGCAGCGCGTCGACCCACCCCTGCTCGATGAGGGCGGCGAAGGCGGCGCGGCTTTCCGGCTGCACCAGCGCGTTGTCGTCATAGGAGCGCGTGGCATAGATGTCGCGCGGCTCGGGCACGATGTTGTAGTCGCCGGCCAGCACCACAGGCAGGCCGGTGTCGAGAAGCTGTTCGGCATGCGCCTCCAGCCGCTTGTGCCAGGCCAGCTTGTACTGGAATTTCGGCCCCGGCTGCGGATTGCCGTTCGGCGCATAAAGACAAGCGACGACGATGCCGTTCACCGCCGCCTCGATATAGCGGCTCTGCCGGTCGGCATTGTCGCCGGGCAAGGCATCGCGGGTCAGCACCGGCTCCGCGCCACGCGCCAGTATGGCAACGCCGTTCCAGGTCGGCTCGCCCTTCCACACCGCGCCATAGCCGGCATCGGCCAGCGCGGTGCGCGGAAACTGCATGTCGCGCGCCTTCAATTCCTGCAGGCAGACGACATCGGGTTTGGCGGCCGCCAGCCAGGCCAGCAGATTGCCCAGCCGGCTGTTGATGTTGTTGATGTTGAAGGTGGCGAGTTTCATGGCGGCATGAAGCAGGAAGGCGAAGCTGGGGGCAAGAGAAGGATGCGGCGCGTTGTATTGGGCGAATGGCCAATGGCGGCGCTGCCCCTCATCCGCCTGCCGGCACCTTCTCCCCGCCTAGTGACGGGGAGAAGGGAATTGGTCGCAACGCCGCCGCCCTTTCTGCGACGTAGGCGATTAGCGAAAGCAACGATGACAGCGTCTTTCTCCCCGTCACTATACGGGGAGAAATGTCCGGCAGGACAATGAGGGGCGGCGCCGACGCCGAAAGGAAACGATCGAGCTAACGTGACCGCCCTAAATCCTGTCCGCCCACACCCTCACCGTCTCCGCCAGCGTCTTCAGATGATCGGCGGTCGAGAACCCCGACACGCTCTTGCGCGGCTTCAGATCGTGGTCGCCATCCTCCAGCCACACCACCTCGATCGCATCGGACAACCCATACCCCGCCACCTCGTCCCGCGTGCCGAACTCGTCGCGCGTGCCTTGAAAAATCAGCGTCGGCGTCTTCAGCCCTATCAGATGCTTCGTGCGCAGCTGGTCAGGTTTGCCGGGCGGATGGAAGGGATAGCCGAGGCACAGCAGGCCCGAAATCTCACCCTTGGCAAACATCTCGTCCGCAACCATCGAGGCGACGCGCCCGCCCATCGACTTGCCGCCGATGATGAGTTTCCCGGTCACGCCCCTGGCCCTGAGATCGGCGATCGCCTTGATATATTCCGGGTTCACCGTCTCGGCGCGCGGCGGCGGCTTGCGGTGGCCATAGCGGCGGGCCGCCATATAGTGGAATTCGAAGCGCGCCACCTGGAAGCCGGCGGCGGCCAGCGCCTTGGCGGTGGCGGTCATCGAGGGCGAATCCATCGAAGCGCCGGCGCCATGCGCGAGCAGGATGGTGACGGGAGCGGTGTCGAAGCCGTCGAAGAGGAAGCTAGTGGGCATCAGTTTGCGGGCTCCCGAGAGAAAGATAGGAGAGTTCGGCCCCACCCCTTCTCCAATGCTCCGGTTGAAAGACGATGGAAGCGAAAGCAATTGAGAAAATTGCTGCTACGAAAATGAGGATCGGTCGACCTAATAGAATCCTCTCCTTGTTGGACATCAGATCCTCATCAGAGCTCTCTCCACGATAATATCTGCTCAAACTGATGTTGTTGTCCTGCGAAAAATCCCAGTGATTTCTCCAGTAGAAGCACAGATCGCGAATCTGCTGCACCATCAAAAAAATAAAAGATGCGGTAGATACCGCGAGTAACAAACATAAGAAGGGAAATTCCCCGCCTTTCCAGTCAGTCACCAGATCCTCCGCCTGCAGAACCCATACAGCCCTTCCGCCTCCTATCCGATTTGATCAGGATAGGGAGTGGAGCAAAAGAGGGTCGCTCAGGAAACGGACTTCCGTGTCAGCTGCATATCCACGAACTGCACGCCCTTGGCCGCCACGTCAGCCCATTCGCTATCCGCGTCGAGTTCCAGATACCGCACCCACAGCCGCCGCGCTTCCGGCAGATTGCCGGCATCGAATTCCAGCCGCGCCAGATTGAACACCGGATCGGCATAATTCTTGTCGAGCGCGATCGCCTTCTGCAGATGTCGTCGCGCCGAGGCGTCGCGGCCTTGCTCACTCATCAGCCCGGCGAGGTTGAACCAGGCTTCGACGAAGGCCGGGTCGAGTTTTATCGCCCTGGCATAGTCATGCGCGGCGTCCGCCGCATGGCCGCCGGCGCGCAGGCAGTTGGCGCGGTTGAAGGCGGCGATAGCGTCGCTTGGGTCGATGGCGAGGCAGCGCTGGTAGAGCGCGGCCGCGCCATCATGGTCGCCGCCCTCCTCCGCCGCTTCGGCCTCGGCAAACAAATCCTCCAGCGTGTCGTCGCCTTGTGCCACGCTACCCAGATCGAACAGCAACTGTCCGTCGAGCTCGCTCTGGCCGCCTTCGAGATAGATCGCATCGGGCCGGCCGTGCTGCGAGCCGACATTGAGCGACTTGGCGGTGAGCGAGGCAACCGGGCCGGAGCGATGCACGGAGCGCGCGATGGCGCCCCAGGTCGCGCCGCCGGCGATCAGCCCGGCATATTTGCGCGCCAGGATCAGGTCGCGGAAGGAATAGGGTTCCGCGTCATGCTCGAAGGCATCGAATAGCGAGAGCAGATCGAGATCGGCGCCGGACAGCCTGGATTGCTCGATCAGCGATTGCCGAGACAGTGACGACGCCTCCGGCGCCTTCATCAGCCCGAGCAGGCGCAGAAAACCGTTCTCGCTGATCAGCGCGCGCCCGGCCGCACGCTCCTCGGCGACGCGGCGCTCGATTTCGGCGTCGCTGCTTTTCGTCAATCCGGCCTTGGCCAACAATGTGCGGCCGAAAACGACATGCGTGGTGCGCCTGGTGATGCCGCGCCTGAGTTGCCCGTGCTGGCGCTCGACCTCCCGCGCGGCGAGCCGCAGGGGAAACGCCGCCAGCGCGCCGACCGTGCCGAAGACGGCCCCCGCGACCGACACCGCCGGTGCCGTCATTTCTTGCTCTTGCCGACCGCCTTGAGCAGACTGGCCTTCAGCGGATTTTCAGGCGAACCGCCCGCTGCCGCCTTCTTGGCCGCGGGCTTGGCCGCCACTTCGTCGGCCTTGCTCTTCGACTTGGCCGGCGGCTTCGACTGCGACAGGCTGGCCTTCAGCGCATCCATCAGATTGATGACATTGCCGCGCTCGGGTGCGGCCGCGATGATCGGCTTGTGGCCCTTGAGCTTCTCGCGGATCATCGCCATCAGCGCGATCTCGTAGCGGTCCTCGTAATTCTTCGGATCGAAGGTGGTTTCCTTCTGCTTGATCAGCGCTTCGGCCAACTCAAGCATTTCAGGGTCAGGCTTGCCGGCCGGGATGTTACCGAAATATTCAGCCGTGCCGCGCACTTCGTTCGGGTTTCTCAAGGTGCACACGAACATGCCGTTTTCGCGCGCGCCGATCGTCACCACCCGCTCGCGGCTGGACAGCACCAGCCGGGCAATGGCGAGCTTGCCGGATTTGCGCATGGCTTCGCGCAGCACGGCGAAGGTCTCCTCCGCCATCGCCCCATCCGGCGCCAGATAGTAGGGCGCATCCTGGTAGATGACATCGACCTCGCCCTCGTCGACGAAGGCCTCGATGTTCATCGTGTGGTTGGATTCGATGCGCACCGCGTCGAGGTCGGCATCATCGATGATGATGTACTGCTTGTCCTCATACTCATACCCCTTGACCAGGTCCGAGCGCTCGACCAGCCCGAGTTCGGGATCGACCGGCTTCATGTTGATGCGGTTGTGGGTCTTCTTGTGCAGTTGATTGAACGAGATGCGCTCGCTGGTCGTCGTCGCCGGATAGAGCCGGACCGGACAGCTGACGAGGCTGAGCTTGAGGTAACCCTTCCAACTTGCCCTGGGCGCCATGATACACTCCTACGCGGCCATGCACTGATACTGCTCAGCGCTTTCGTCCGAAGGACGATTGGCGCCGTGGAAATCCTACACCGACCGCGCACAATACCGGCAAATCCCTGACGAAATCTTCCGCTGCGTCTTTGAGGTCGTTGGGGAGAGAATAATTCAAATTGTCGGAAGCGTCGATGGATCGGAATTTGAAACGCTGGCGGGACAGCCCCCCTCTGCCCTGCTGGGCATCTCCCCCTCAAGGGGGGAGATCGGCAGCTTCAGCGCCTCGTCCACTTCAGAAGCGTTGCAGATTGGCGAAAGCCAGGGTGAAGGCCAATCTCCCCCCTTGAGGGGGAGATGTCCGGCAGGACAGAGGGGGGCGACACAGATCGCGGCGGCCTTCATTTTGCGACTACTTCCTCGCCCCCTCGAACACCGGCAAATCCCTGGCAAACTCCTCCATCTCAGCCCACGGATCGCCCGACGTCTCCAGCAAGCCCGGCAGCGAGGAATAGTTCAGATCCTGCGGCGCATCGATCGCTTCCAGATCGCTCCAGCTCACCGGCGTCGAGGCTGGCAGATTGGTGCGGGCGCGCAGCGAATAGGGCGCTGCCGAGGTGTGGCCCCGGGCGTTGCGGTGATAGTCGATGAAGATGCGCTTCTTGCGGTTTTCCTTACCCATGGTGGTTGTGAACGTGTCGGGCGCGGTTGCCGCCAGATGGGTTGATATGGCGCTGGTCGCCTGGTGCAGCTTCTTCCAATTCTGCTTCTTCGTCACCGGCACGGTGATGTGGATGCCGTTGCCGCCGGAAGTCTTGGCGAACGGCACCAGCCCCAACCCTTCCAGTTCGCCCTTGATGTGGACAGCAGCTTCGACCACCTCGCGCCAGGAAATCCCCTCGCCCGGATCGAGGTCGAAGACGATCTGGTCGGGTTTGTCGAGGCTCAAGCGGTGCGTGCCCCAGGTGTGGAACTCGACGACGCCGAACTGCGCCAGCGCCAGATAGCCTTTTGCCCCCTCGACCGAGAGATAGGATTTGGTCTCGCCCTCGGAGTTGGTCGCCTGGAACGTCACCACCGACGGCGGCATGCCGGTGAAGGCGTGGCGCTGGAAGAAACAGTCCTTTGGCAGGCCGGTCGGGCAGCGCACCAGCGACACCGGGCGGCCAAGGATGTGCGGCAGCATGAAATCGCCGACCAGCGCGTAATAGACGGCGATGTCGAGCTTGGTCGGGCCCGTCTTGCCGAACAGCCGCCGCTCCGGATTGGTCACCCAGATAGTGGCAAGGTCCGCTTCCGAGATCAGCCGCTTGCGCTTGGCCGAGACCGGCGTCGACAGGCCGACATCCCTGAGCCCGCGAAACACGCCATGGCGCAGCGAATTGTCCGCCGTGCGGTTGGCATAGTGGATGCGCGCCGAAAACAGCGGCTTCACCCAATGCATCTCGCGCATGATCTCGCGCGGCACGCCTTCGGGTGGCGTCGCGCCCGATGTCAGCGGCTCCAGCCGGGCGAGCAAATCCTCCGCCGTCTCGCGGTCGAAGCCGGTGCCGACCTTGCCGCGATAGTGCAGTTCGCCGTCCTCCCACTCGGCCATGCCAAGCGCGGCCAGCCCTTCCGCCGCTTGCGAGATCGTGTAGCCGGCGATAACGAAATCGTCCTTCTGCAGCGCCTTGCACTTGGTCCAGCTCTTGGTGCGGCCGCTCTGGTAGATGGCGCTGGCGCGCTTGGAGACGACGCCTTCGAGCCCGAGCTCCGTCGCCTGATCGTAAAGCCCCTGCCCCGAGCCCTCGACATGGTCGGAGAACTGGATGGCGGAATTCGCGCCAAGACCGCCAAGCAATTCGGCGAGCAACGCCTTGCGCCGGATGAGCGGCACCTTCATCAGGTCCCAGCCGTCGAGATGCAGGAGGTCGAAGGCATAGAAATGCAGCTTGCTGCCGGCGCCCTCGGCCAGCGCATCCTGCAGCAGCGCGAAGCGGCTGATGCCCTTCGCATCCAGCACCATGATCTCACCGTCGATGATCGCCTCGCGGCACGGCAGTTTGGCGAAGGCATGCGGCAGGTCGCCATAGCGCTTCGTCCAGTCGATGCCGCCACGGGTGATCAGCCGCACCTGCCCGTCGCTGAGATGCGCCATGGTGCGGTAGCCGTCGAATTTGATCTCGTGCAGCCAGAGCTCGTTTGTGTTTTCGGCAGGGCTTTCACCGCCCGGCGGTTTTGGCACCTGCGTCGCCAGCTGCGGTTCAATGCGGCTCAGCGCCGGCGCCTTCACCGCGCCTGGCAGCGTACCGGGTTTCAAGGAACCCGGCTTGGGCGCGGACTTCGCGACCGGTTTCGCGGCGGCCGCCAGTTCCTCGATGCGCAATCCGGATTTGACGCTTTCCGGCCGCGCTTCGAGGATGTTCAGCGCCGTGTCGGCGGCGAGGTCGCGCTCCTTGAACAGCAGCCAGTTTTTCTTGTTCTCGTCCTCGCCGGGCTTGGGCTTCAGCCGGGTCAGCATCCAGCCGCCATTGAGCTTTTCGCCGGCGAGGCGAAACTTGAAGGCACCGGTGCGCAGGCTCTTCTCGACGTCGTCCATCGGCGCCCAGGTGCCGGTGTCCCAGACGATCATCGGCCCGCCGCCATACTCGCCCTCGGGAATGACGCCCTCGAAGTCGATATATTCGAGCGGATGGTCCTCGGTCTCGACCGCCAGCCTCTTGTCGGCCGGGTTGAGCGAAGGCCCGCGCGGCACCGCCCAGCTCTTCAGCACGTCGCCGACCTGCAGGCGCATATCGTAGTGGTCGGCGGTTGCGTGGTGCTTGTGGATGACGAAGCGGTTGCCGTCGCCGCTAATCAGACCGCCCGCCGGTTCCGGCGTCTTGGAGAATTCGCGCTTGGCGCGATAGGTTTTGAGTTTGGAGGGAGCGGGCATGGGTCAGCGTCCGAAGCGCGTGGCAGCCAGCAACCGCGTCGTTCCTTCGCTGCCCGCCAACCCCGCGGTCGTCATCCTCGGGCTTGACCCGAGGATCCATGCCGTGACTGCAGCCGTAGAGTGCGGCCGAGCAGAATTTGGACCGCAGCGGCGATTTGATGTCACGGCATGGATCCCAGGGTCTCCGCGACGTCGCTTCGCTCCTGCTCCGCCCTGGGATGACGAAAGGAAAGGAGCGGCATGCATCAGGTGCAGTTCACCACGCTCAATCGTCGGCAGCCGGCGTCAGCTCGAGCTCGGCCGGCGTAAGCCCCTGCTGCAGCTGGCTCAGCCGGAATTCATCCACCCAGTAGGCCTCGCCGTCGACCAGCACGCGTGCGCGGTAGGCGCCGTCCGAAAAGCTCTGCGCGGTGATGTAGACCTTGTGGGCGTCGAGCGCCTTGCGCACCGCGGCGCGTTTGGCATTCTGGCCGGTGACGGGACTGAACATGACGCTGCCCTCGGTCGCCCTGACACATCAGGCGACTGGGCTCAAGGATGACGGAGACACGCTGTCCTGTCAATTTCGGGCGCGAGCACGGCGCGTGGCCGGCAAAAACTTGCAGGCAGTCCAGACCGGAGCTGTTTTCAGCTTGCCGGTCTGGAACCACCCACCGCCTTGTGTCCTTCCCAAGACAGTGGCTCAGGTAACAGCATCGACGCCGATCCGCTTTGACTTGGATCAAGTGCGCCGCCATGCAGCCACTCGCCAGCGGCCAGTATGGCGATGCGCGGAATGTTTTCGGTCGCGGGGCCATGCCGTTGGTCCTGCGAAAATCCCGCGCCCTTGTCGAAATCGGCTCCCGGCGAACGACATTGGTGTGGCGCCGACCAGGCGCGATCACGTCAAACGACAGGAGCACCATCATGGCCAAGATGCTTGTCATCTACAAAACCCCCGCCGATCCAGCGGCCTTCGAGCGGCACTATTTCGACATCCATCTGCCGCTTGCAAAACAGCTTCCCGGGCTGCGGCGCTACGATGTCAGCAAACAGCCGATCGTGAACATGTTGCAAGGCGAGACGCCCTACATCGTGGCGACCCTCTATTTCGACAGCCTGGAGGCCATGCGTGCGGCCTTTGCCAGCGAGATCGGCAAGGCCTGCGCCGTCGACCGGCGCAAATACGCGCCTGACGACCGTGTGACGATGCTGCTTTTCGATTCCGAGGCGATGTGAATCGTTAATTCGCGGGCAGGCCTCAGGGCAGAAAAACCCGTCGTCTTGCGGCGGCGCGTTTGACGGCAACGTCGAAAGGCCATTTGCGTGTCAGTGCGCGGACGGGAGCGCTAGCGCCGTCAAGCGGCAGTTGAAATGCCTCGGCGAGAACGCCGTCGCCGAGTGGCTTTCGTCTCAGACATCCTCGCTGTCGAAGATCAGCATATCGGCGCCACCCGTCGCGAAGATCTGGAGATCGGCTGCGGCCGCCTGCCCCTCGGCACTGGCAAAGGCATTCTGGATGGCGGCCATGTCGTCGAACTGCAAGGTGGCGATCAGATGGACCTTCGCCGGTCCCGCCGGGGTCATCACCGGGCCACGGTTGATTTCGTAACGTCGCAATCCCGGGATGGTCTTGGCCAGCGGAATGTGTTTTTCGCGATAGTAGGCGTCGAACGCCGCCGGATCGCTGGGCGTGCCGTACATCACCACCAGGCTTGCCATCATTGCCTCCTGCAATCATTGCGCAGCAAGAGCGTGTTGACTTTGCCGGGAGCTTGTCAATCCGTCTGGACGAACGCCTCAGTTCTTCAATCGCCGAAATCGCCGCATCACGCCCTGCACGGCCTTGTACAGCCCCGGCTTAGAGCGCACGAAAAGCTCGGTCTTGCCGCGCAGCTTGATGTAGGCGGTCGAGCCCCTGCCCTTCAGCGTCACCGCCTCGCACAACTCTGCCAGCACCGCGCTCGAAGCGCCGATATGCTGCTTGTAGCCCTGGCTGCCGACCGAGAGGTCGAAATAACCGAGCCCCTGCTCGCATGCCCACACCATCAGCTTGCCGATCGTCGTCAGGCCTGGCGAGACGTTGGGAACCGCGTCCTGGTCGATCCCGAGCAGAAGCGCGTGCAAGGTGCCCTTCATGATCAGCACGTAGATGACGGCGAGATAGGTTTCACCGGCACGCAGCCCGAACAGCCGCACCGAGCCGTCCGACAAGCCCTGCAGGGCGGCGTTGCGGTAGAACTCGACGACCGGTGCCTGTGTCAGCAGGTCGAAACGCCCGAGCTCGCGGAAGCGGTTGAGCCTGAGCTCCAAAAGCGTGGCGAACTGCTCCTCCACCACGTCGGGCGTCTGGGCTTCGACCAGATCGAGCTTGCCCAACTGTCCGAAGCGGCGGCAGTGCTTGTGGAAATTCTTGGCGAAGGACGGTTTGCAGATGCGCTTGATCAGCGTCTGCGGCTCGCCATCCAGGGTCAGGCCCGAGGCAATCTGGATGGAGTCGCGCACCACCGAAAGCAGCGCCAGCGGATTGTCGACGCCATGGATCTGTTTCGGGATTCCCGCGATGTGGAAGCGGTCCGTTGGCGGCAGCACGCCGCACACCGCCGCCCAGGCGTCGTCGGCGCTCTGCCTGGTCCATGGTTTGGCATCGGCCAGCAGTGGCGCCGCGTAGTCGCACACCCCGCCGCTCAGCCATTCGATCACAGTGTGGCCCCGAGCGCGGCGGCGCATCAGCGGCAGCAGCATCACCGGCGCACCCGTGGCGGCGTCATTCACCTCGACGACGAGCAGCTCCGCGTTTCCGGGCATCAGCCGTTTGGCGATCCCTTCCACCCAGGCAAAACCCTGGTGGCCGGTGCACAGGCCTGTCTCCTCAAGGCGCAGCCAGAGGGGCTTTACGGTGTCGAAGCTGGTGTGCAGCCGCGCCGTATAGTGCGCGACGGCACCCAAACCGGCGACATCAGGAGAAACCGGTTGACCCGGTGCATCAGCCACCGCTTCTTTTCGCATTGCCAGGCCTGCCACGTAGTTCTCCTATCGTTCAGGCCCGCCCTCGTCATCCTCCACGAAGACGCCGCAAACCCCGCATCATCCCCTGGGCCGCAGTGCGCAGCCGAGGGTTGGAACGCACGAAGGCTTCGGTCCGGTTGCGGAGCTCGATTGCACTGCTCGCGACACGGCCCCGCACCGTCAACCCATGGCGAAGCTCGGCCAGTACCGAAGCCTTAGCGCCCATACGCTCCTTGTAGCTCTGGTCGCCGACCGACAGGTCGAAATAATCGAACCGCCGCTCGCGCGCCCAGCCTATCAGCCGGCCCATGATCAAGAGGCCCGGTGAGACGTTGGGTACCACGCTCTGGTCCATAGCTATCAGCAGAGCATGAACAGTCCCTTGATGGACCACCGCATATTGGACAGCGATCAGGGCATCGCCAACGCGCAACCCGAAGAGCCGCACCGATCCGTCCGACAGACCCTGCAGGGCGGCGTTGCGGTAGAAATCGACAACCGCCGCCTGCGTCAGCAGGTCGAAGCGGCCAAGCTCGCGAAAACGGCTGAGCCGCATCCGGATCAGTTCGCCGAAGATTTGCTCCACTTCGGCCTGCGTGGCGGCCTCGACCAGTTCCACGCCACCGAGCCGTTCGAGCCGGCGCCAGTCCTTGCCGAATTCCTTGACGAAGGATGGCCTGCACAGGCGCTTGAGGACGGTTTCCGGCTCGCCGTCGATGGCCAGGCCGAAGGTGGTCTGGAGGGAATCGCGCGACGCCGCGAGCAGTGCCAGCGGATTGGCGACGCCGTCGATCCGCCGCGGAATTCCCAGGATGTTGACGCGGTCCGCCGCCGGCAGCACGGAACGCACCGCCGCCCACGCGGCCTGCGCGGATTGTGCGGTCCACCCGCTCGAATCGGCCAGCAGCGGTGCCGAATAGTCGCAGACGCCACAGCTCAGCCATTCGATCACCCGATGGTGGAAGGCTGGCCGCAGCATCAGCGGCAACAACATCAAGGGCGCGCCCGTCACCGCGTTGTTCACTTCAACGATGAGCGGCTCCGCGCCTGCCGGCATCAGCCGCGCCACGATCCCCTCCACCCACGCGAAATGCTGGTGGGCGGTGCAGACACCATCCGTCTGGAAGCGCAGCCAGAGCGGCCTGACCGCTTCGAGGCTGGTGTGCAATCGCGCCGTGTAGGCGTCATTCGCGGCGACGATGACGGGGGGAGAGGCCTGCCCGTCGGGCAAGTCGGTCACCGCAGCAATTTGCATTGCCTGGCCTGCCAAATCCATCTCCTATCGCCTCGCCGCGGCGAACGTGACCGCCCGCCGCCAGGAGCCCAAGCGGCTGTTACGCTGCTGGTCCGGGTGCTCGATGTTCCACATGCGGTGATGCACGAAATACCATGATGCCGCGAGCACGAAGATCTCGGAGACCGCGGAACCCAGCAGCGCCCACGGCGGGGACGCGATTGCCAGCAGGATCGCGATCAGCGCCAGCCCGACGATCGCGCCGCCCAAGGTGATGAAGGCGACGATGCGGAAATCGCCGAGGATCTCAAGCACGATGCGGGGCATGATGTAGAGCATGATCGGAATAAAATTCGCGGTCACGAAAAGCCCGATGAACCCGACCGAAGCATCCTGGAGCGCCTGGGATTTGATCATCGGCAGGACGAACAGGATGGCGCATCCATAGGCCAGGCCGCCGAGCCCCATGACCACCGACCAGATTTTCGCCTGCGCCCAGACGCGGCGCGTTTCGCCTAGTCGCATCAGCTTGGCGAGCTCCGGCTGCGTCATGTTGACGAATGCAAGGCTGATGATGCGCAGCGGGGCGAACAGCACGATCACCGCCGCCAGCGGTGCATAGGCGGCAGGCCCGGCAATGCCCGCGACCAGCAGCGCCAGGCATTGACCCTGGATGTTGGTGGTGGTCGCGCTGAACGCCGACCAGCACAGCTGGCGCCACAGCCTGGTATAGCGCCGGCGCGTCGGCATGCGGAAGCTGATGCGAATTGTGCGGTGCGCCAGCCGGACCAGGACGAAGATGCCGATCAGATTTGCCGCGGCAAGGGCATAGAACACGGTCTGCAGCGCGGCCCCGGCGAACCAGATCGCCAGCCCGGCGAACACGGTGCCGGAGATCGTGAAAGCCGCGTCGCTGATGGAGACGATCACCTGCTGGCGGCGCGCGAAGAATGCCGTGCGCATATGGCTGCGCAGCGACCATGCGCCGACGAAGCAGCCGGCGGCAATGCCGCTCGGGTCGCCCAGGAGATGCATCAGGACGGCCGTGCCGACGGCCATCAGCAGCGCCACCACCAGGGCCGCCGTTCCGAAGGCCACGTCATGGGCGTCGACGCCGGCGCTGTTGGTGCTCTTGCCCATCCATATCGATGCCGGAACCGCGGTGAGCGACCTGATGTAGGACAGGCCGACGCCGCCCATCACCATGGCGATGGCGAAAAGGCCATAGCCTTGCGCCGACAGCATGTGCAGCAGCGCGATGTTGAGGGCAAAATGAAAGCCGCTCTGCATTGCCTCGCCGCCGATCATCAGCACGAGGCGTCGCACAAGATGGATCGGGAACTTCACGGCCGTGTCTCCGCCTGGCGCGTGCTTGCCACCCTGCCCGGCCTTGCGATCGCGGCTTTCAGCTTGTCGGCGGCGATCGCCGCGATCGCGGCCGCTGCGACCGGCTCGCTGAAAATCGTCTCGTAGCGCTTGCGCCCGGCGGCGATGAAACCGCGCCAGGCCTCGGGGGCGAGGATGATCTCTCGCAACTTCGCGGCCAACGCTGATGCATCGCCCGGCGGAACGTGCCAGCCGGTCTCGCCGTCGGCGACCACCTCGACCAGACCGCCGATCGCCGACACCAGCGGCGGACGGCCATAGGCCATCGCCTCGATGGCGACGCGGCCGAGCGATTCCGGACGCCGCGACGGCACGGTGACGATGTCGGCCCAGCGATAATGCTCAGAAGGATCCGGGATGAAGGGCAAGGCGCTGACCTGTCCGGTGAGCCCCATGGTTTCGACCAGTTCGGCCAGAGCGCGCTCGCGCTCGACACTTTCGAAGGCGCCGCCGACCAGCCGCACCTCGATCCTCGATCTGAGTTCCGCCGGCAGCGAGGCGATCGCCTCCAGAAGCACTTCCTGGCCCTTGATCCGGTTGATGCGGCCAAGCAGCAGCACCCGCAGCGGGCGTTGGCCAGCATAGGTCATCGCTTGCGCCGCCGCCGGACCGGCAACGCCATTGTAGACGACGTAAGAGCGCGCGGATCTGGGCTCGCCGAAGGTGGCGCGCGTCGCTTTCGAATTGAAGATGAGGTCGGCATGGCTCCAGTGCATCAGGCCGACGAGGATCCGGCGCAGCACGCCTTCGGGAATTTCATGGATGTGCAGCAGCGCCTTGGCAGGCAGCAAGCGCGAGGCCAGCGCATAATCGGCGACGATCGAGGTGTTGACATAGACGAGGTCACAATTGCTGAGGCGCCGCCAGGCCCGCCACAGCGCCACCGGCAGCCGCGCCATCTCGATGGTCGCCAGCTTGAACATCGCCTGGCGCCGCAGCACCCACAGCGGCTCGAAGACGATGCGGCTGGCATGAGGCTCCAGGATTTCAACGATCGGCCCGCTGCGCGGCAGGACCACTTCGATGTCGGCCGACGGAAACGCGGCGCGCAACGCCGCCACGCTCTCCGCGAAGCTGCGGTCGGAACCGTAGAGTTCGTAGCCCTGATGGATGCAAGCAATCCGCATCTTCACATGCATCTTTCTGTCAGGGTGGTGAGACGATTCCGCCGCCTGACGCTATCGGCGGCCGGAAACTTCAAGCCAACACCCCTTTGGACTTCCCTCGTTATCAGTGTGGTCATGAAACGGATGTTGAACCCGGATCACCACATCAATGCTGCACGCCCTCCGCCGATTCTGGCGCGCAGAAGTCCATTTGCAAGGATTATGCCGAGCTAATATATCCATTTGCGGGTCGACTAGCCCCGGCATCGCCTCGTTTCGATACACATACGTTGGGAAGGTTGACCGATAATGAAACAACCACGGCGGTTGGAACAAATATTTTACAACCCGGGTGCGACAATGGCCGGAATCGCGTCTGGCAGGCATATTGCAAGGCTGCGGTTTTAAGATGAGACAGCCTTCCTCAGCGGACCGAGCGGACTTGAAAGCGCCAGCAGCCATGAAATCGGAACAGCCTGCCATCCTGATCCTGGGAACGCGCGGCATCCCAGCCGCCCATGGCGGCTTTGAAACCTTCGCCGAGAAGTTGGCCCTTTTCCTGGTCGCACGCGGCTGGAAGGTCGGCGTCTACTGCCAGGAAGAGGTCGAGCGGGTCGACCAGCGGGTGCGCCTCGACAGCTGGCGCGGCATCGACCTCATCCACATCCAGGTCGCCTCGAAAGGCCCGCGCGCGACGCTGGAATTCGACTGGCAGTGCGTGCTCGACGCCGCGCGCCGGCCCGGCGTCTGCCTGGTGCTCGGCTACAATGGCGCGGTCTTCCTGACCTGGCTCAGGCTGATGCGGCGCAAGATCATCACCAATATGGACGGCATCGAGTGGCGCCGCCCGAAATGGGGCCGCGCGGCGCGCACCTGGTTCTGGCTCAACGAGTGGATCGGCGCCTGGGCCTCGCACCGGCTGGTCGCCGACCATCCGGTCATTGCCGATCACCTGGCGACGCGCCGGCCGCGCAGCGCCATCGCCACCATTGCCTATGGCGCCGACCCGGTGACGTCGGCGCCCGAGGCGCCGGTGCGCGCGCTCGGCCTCGAGCCCGGAAAATACCTGATCTCGATCGCCCGCATCGAGCCCGACAACAACATCCTGCCGATCGTCGAAGCCTTCTGCAGCCAGAAGCGCGACATGAAGCTGGTGGTGCTCGGCACGCTGTCCGACCAGATTCCCTACCATGTCGCGGTCCGCAAGGCGGCGAACGCCTCGGTGGTGTTGCCCGGCGCCATCTATGACCAGGCGGCGGTGAAGGCGCTCCGCTACCACGCGCGCGCCTATATGCATGGCCACACGGTGGGCGGCACCAACCCGTCGCTGGTCGAGGCGCTGGCCGCCGGCAACATGGTGATCGCGCACGACAATCCCTACAACAGGTGGGTCGCGGGTGCAGCCGCCATCCATTTCACCGACACGCAAAGCTGCGCCGAGCGGATGCAGCAGGCGATGGAGGATGACGCCTTGGTCAAAGCCTGCGGCGAGGCCGCGAGGACACGCGCCCGCGAAGCTTTCCGCTGGGACGATGTCCTGCTGGCCTATGAGAACGAAGCCTACCGGCTTCTCGGCGTGAGCGCCGCAAGAACGGCCGCGATCGACCGTCCCTCGCCCGGCGCGGTATGACGGGCTGGTCGCGACGGCGGATCCTCAAGGCGGCGCTCGCTGCCACTGTCGCGCCGCTCGCCGCTCCATCGCAAGCCGCCACGGTCACCGGTGCCTGGCCATTCCGCCGCGGTGTCAACGCCTGGCCCTGGTTTGCGCTGACACGCGAATTTCCCGCACCCCGCACCGACTATGACTGGCCGCCCTTCCAGTCGCAGCGGCCGGTGCCGACCCCAGACGACCTTGGTCGGCTGCGTCAGACCGGGCTCGACTTCATCCGCCTGCCCGTCGATCCCGGCCCGTTCCTGGCCGCCGACGCCGCGACGCGCGCAAAATTGCTGGACATGGTGGACGCCGCCGTCGCCGCCAGCCTCGACGCCGGCCTTGGCACCATCGTCAACGTCCAGGCCAATGGCGCCACGCATTACTGGAACCCCAACCGCATGGTCTCCAGCACCGCCGCGCCCGAATTCGCGGCCTATCGCGCACTCGTCGGCGAGTTCGCCGGCAGGCTGGAGCGGTTCACACCGGGAATGGTCGCGCTGGAGCCGGTCAACGAACCGCCGCAATCCTGCGATTCCAACGTCTGGTCGCAGGTCCAGGCATCCCTGCTGACGGCGGCCAGGGCGTCGTCCGCAGCCTTGCCGCTGGTCGTCACCGGCGGCTGCGGCTCGATGGTGAGCGGGCTCGTGGCACTCGATCCGGCGCCGCTGGCGGCCTTCGAGCCGATCCTGTTCACCTTCCACTTCTACGAGCCCTATCTGTTCAGCCACCAGGGCGCGCCGTGGATGCGCGAGCCGGTCTATCGCGCGCTGAACAATGTGCCGTGGCCGGCCTCCGCCGGTTCGCTCGAACAGACGCTCGCCTCCGTCAGGGCACGCATGGCTGGGGATACCGAGACCTCGGAAGCGGACAAAAGGGCCGCCTATGCCGAAACCGAGCGCGTGCTGAAAGTCTATTTCGACGCCCAGCCGGATCGCTGGTTCATCGACAAATATCTCAGCCAGGCGCGCGCCTGGGCCGACAGAAACGGCATCGCGCCCAACCGCATCATCATGGGCGAATTCGGCGCGCTGCGCACCGACGCCCGCTACACCGCCGCCCCCATCGCCGACCGCGCCCGCTACATATCAGATGTCCGGCAGAGCGCCGAGGCGGCCGGCTTCCCCTGGGCCTTCTGGGACCTCTTCGACGGCATGGGCATGATGGACGACACCACGCGCGCGCTCGACCCTGCGATGGTCGAGGCGCTGGGGTTGAGGATGGCAGAATAGCGCCGACGGTCGCCCCTCAAAACACCATCTTCACCCCGACATTGGTGTCGATGCTGGTATTGTTGTTCAAGGCCGTGCCGTTGACGGCGCCGTAGAGCGAGACGCTGTCGGTCATCTTCCAGTTGCCGCCGAGACCAAAGCTGACGCCGAAGAGATTGGTGTCGCCTTCCGGCACGGTCGAGGCGATGCCGAGAAGGTTGACATCCGTGCCCGAGCCCTGGACGCGCTGCAGGGCGACAACGCCGAGCGTGGTGAAGAGGCCCCAGCGCTCATTGTCGAATTGGAGCTTGGTCAGCGCCCGCTCCTCCAGGAACCCGGTGTAGTGCGAGGACACCGCCATGTCGGAGCTGGAACCGGTTTCGCCGTATCCCTCGGCGTCGACGCCGAGATAGCGGACGCGCAGTTGCGGCGTCAGGCTGACGCCGGGTTGCAGGGCGACACGATAGCCAAGGGCGAGTTCGGGCGAGACGAAAGTCGAGCCATACTCGCCGATGGCCGTTTCCGTGGCGAGGCCGTTGGTGACCATGCGCTCGGAACGGTTCTTGGCATAGCCGCCAGTAACATTCCCCTCGACAAAGGCCGCACCGGGCGACCAGCTGCCATAGAGCCCTGCATAGTACCATTTGGACTTGAGCGAGGAATCGCCGTCGGTATCGGTGCGGCTGTCCGCAAGGCCGAAGAAGCCGCCGAGGCGCAACGTGTCCGAGAAGCGATGATCGCCGCCGAAGGCAGCGCCGACGAAATTCATCCTGGAGGCTGCACTGGCCGCGTCCTGCGAAGCGACGCTGCGCCCGGCCAGGACGCGCGACCAGACGATGTTGCCGGCGGCATCGCCGACTGCGCCGTTCGAGAAGCCCGAGAAAGCGTTTTCCTGGCCTGAGCCCGTCAACGCCGCCGAGGTAAATGCCCGGTCGACGGCGTTGTCGCCGGCATAGGCGAGTGCGCCGCCTGAAGAACTGGCGACGGGCAAGGACGACGATGACAGCGAGAGGGCGTCGCTGGCGAGGCCCGAGAGCGAGCGGGTAATGTCGAGCGCGCCCCGCGCGCCGGCCTGCACCGCGGAACCATCGGCGACGATGATCTGGTTTCCCTTCACGACATAGGCGCTGCCGCCGGTGACGATCGTGTTGTCCGCGGCGTCGTAGTTGGCGACGTCGAGGATCCAGCTGCCATGGCCGAAGCGGGTGGTGTTGCCGGTGGTGCCGGCATAGTCGATGACACCATCGAAGCGCGCGCCCTTGTCCAGGCCAAGGCTGTTGCCGTCCTTGTTCAGCAGGACCGCGGCAGTGCCGCCGGAGATCAGGCCCGTATTGGTCAGAGTGAGGAGGCTGTCGGCGTAGATGCCGTATTGCCTGCCGGCGATGGTCCCTGAATTGTCGATCGTCGTCGTGGCGACCTGCGAAGACACGCCGCTGACCGAGCCGCTGATCGTGCCGCTATTGGTCAACGCCAGAGCAGCGTCGGCCACCCTGCTTTGCGCAGAGACGCCAGCGCCAATCCTGCCGGCAATCTCTCCCGAATTGTCGATCGTAGTCGTGGCATTCAGCGAAAGGACGCCGTAGTAGCCGAAAATCCAGCCGCTGTTGGTCAACGCCAGGGAGGCGTTGGCGGCGGTGTTCTGCGCGTAGACGCCTTGGCCGTTGTCGCCGTCGATGAAGCCCGAATTGTCGATCGTCGTCGTGGCGACCTGCGAATAGACGCCAAACCGGCCGGTGATCTTGCCGCTGTTGGTCAATGCCAGAGACGCATTGGTGGCCGTGCTGTCGGCATAGATGCCATACCCGGCGAGGTACTTGCCGGCGATCGTCCCGGAATTGTCGATCGTTGTCGTGGTGACCTGCGAATGGACGCCGTAAATGCCGTCGATCGTGCCACTGTTGGTCAGCGCGAGCGATGCATCGGCGAGGGTGCCGAAAGCGAAGACGCCAGCGCCGCCCTTGGGCACGACGTCGATGATCCCCGAATTGTCGATCTTTGTCGTGGCTACTCGCGAAGAGACGCCTCCGCGGCCGGTGATGGTGCCGCGGTTGACCAACGCCAGAGACGTGCCGGCGGCCGTATCCTCGGCATAGACGGCAGCGTCGTACACCCCGGTGATGGTTCCCGAATTGTCGATCGTCGTCGTGGCGAGCAGCGAATCGACACCGTACTCGCCGGTGATCCTGCCGCCACTGCGGTTGGTCAACGTCAGAGACGCGTTGGCGGCCGGGCCATTCGCGTAGACGCCAGCGCCCCCCGTACTGGTGATACTTCCCGAATTGTCGATCGTCGTCGTGACGACCTGCGAGGAGACGCCGAACGTGGCGTTGATCGCGCCGCTGTTGGCCAACGTCAGGGACGCGTTGGCGTCGGTGCTGTCAGCGACAATGCCCGTGCCGTAGACGCCCGAATTGTCGATGGTGCCCGAATTGGTGATCTTCGTGGTGACGCCGTGGGCCGCGACACCATGCCAATCGCCCGAATCGCCGATGGACTTGATCCATCCCGAATTGTCGAGTGTCAGGTCGCCGTCGGTCGAAATGGCCGCCGAATAGCCCGAAATCGTGCCGGAATTGACAATAGTCGCACTGACGGTGCTGACACTGTTGGAGGCCGTAGCGACTCCAATATTGCCACCGATCGTGCCGGTGTTGGTCAAGTTGAAAGAGCCGACCGGCGTGTTTTTTACGTAAACTTCCGCGTAGACGCCATAGCCGCTGTCGCTCCAGATGCGCCCCGAATTCGTGATGGCGGTGGCGCCGCCCCAGGCCTTGACCGCCGCGGTGTTGGGCGATGGGTTGGTGTTCGCGACGATGTCCCCCGAATTGTCGAGGGTCAGGTCGCCGATGGCCCTGAGGGCGAAGGAGCCGCCCGAGATCGTGCCGGAATTGGTCGCCGTCACCGAGTAGGCGTCGATGCCGGCGGACTGCCCCGCTATGATGCCGGTGTTTGTCAGGTCAAGGACGCTGCCGCTCAGGTCGATGGCCTTGTTGCCTTCGATCCTGCCGTCATTGACGATCGTTGTAACCCCGCCACGATTGCCCGCACGTATGGTCACCACGCCCGATGCCGAGATAATGGCGCCCGAGCGATTGGTCAGCGTCAGCGCTCCCTGCGACTGTATTGCCGCATAGCCGCTGTAGCCGCTGATCAGGCCGGCATTGTCGATCGTGGTGGTGTCCGTGGGTGCCGTATCCCAAACGCTGCCGATCATGCCCGTATTGGTGTTGGTCAGGCCGACATCGCCGCTCGTGTGAAAAAAGCAGACCGCCGTCGCGTTGGTGTAGGTCTGATTGTTGAGGGACATCTGGGGGCAACTGGCGCGCGCCACGGCGGGCGCGGCGAGAAGCGCAAGGGTCGATGCGGAGGCGAGGAGAAACGGCTTCATCTGCACGGGTCGGGTCTCGTAGGCTGGGTCCAAATTGCCCCACCCTTGCCACGAATCTCCTGCGTAATCTTCTCGTTCCAGGCAACCGCGCGCGACTTTTTTTGGGAGCAGTTTGCGACTAAGTGCCTGGAATCCATGCCGCTACGAAGATCGAGTGGGGTAACGGTCCAACAGGGCGTGTTGCGCGCTGGCCGGCGTGTATCCGATCTCCCCCTTGTTGTGGGGGAGATGTCCGGCAGGGCAGTGGGGGGCGCCGTGGAGCGCTACCTTCGCCCCGCTTGCACCCTCTGCCCCACCGCCCTTGCCGGCCGGTACAGCACCAGCGCGATCACCACGAATTTGGTCATCAGCGTCGTCTTCGAGGCCAGGCTCTCGGAGGTGTTGAGCAGGATCAGCCAGCCCAGCATCGTCAGCCAGATACCGGCATGGCAGCGGCGCGCCACTTCGTGCATGAACAGGGCGAAGCCGACAAACAACAGCAGGGTGAAGAAGGCGCCCTGGTAGAGGATCAGGCGGATGATCGGGTTTTCGATGCCCTGCTCGAGGCCGCTGATGCGGCGCAGGCTTTCGATGAGATCGATATCAGGCCCCACGATCAGGTCGCGCAGTTCGAAATGCTTGAAGAGCTCGAACATTTCGACGCGGGCATTGGCGCTGCCACTGTCCGACACGAAGCGCTCCAGCAACGCGTCGAAGAAGCCGTATGACGCCGCGACCGCGATGACCACCGGCACCAGCGCGGCAAGGATGAGGCCGAGTGCCGCGCCAAGCAGGTTGACGCGCCCCGTGCGCAGGCTACGCAGGCCCTGGATGAGCAGGTAGCAACCGCCGAGCACGATCGTCGTCACCATCGCGGACCGGCCGCCAAACGCGACCAGCGCCGCGAATTGCAGGCCGATCAATCCGAGCCGCACTGGCATGGACAGCGATCTCGAACCGGAGAGCAGCGCCAGCACATAGATCGAGGTGACCGTGGCGTTGGACAGCGGATGGCCCTGCAGTGCCGTCGAGCGCAAGTCACTCATGAACACCTCGCCGTCGAGGCGATAGGGAAAGATCAGCGTCTTGGTGGCGAACTCGAACAGGGCGAGCAGAGCGTTCACGGTCATGATGGCGTGAACGACGGTCTGCATCCGGGCGAAAGTCTTCTCGTCGTCCTCGCCCAGCATCATCACCAGCAGCGCCGGCGCCACGAAGGTGTCGATCATGCCGGCCATGCCGGGACGCTGCCTGGCGATGACGACGACCAGCAGCACGATCGACATGACCGCCATCAGCGTGCTGGCCGGCCGCCGGTCGGCAACGGCGACCATATAGCCGACCGGATTGCCGAAGGTGCAGGCGCGCCAGGCAAACACCAGCACGAGCAGATAGGTCGACGGATGGATCTTGGTGGCAGGGTTGCCGGTCAGGCCATCGTAATTGTAGCCCACCAGCCACAGCATGCCGCCGGAGATGCCGAACAGCAACGCCACCGTTGCGACCAGGCCGAAGCTGGTCAGCCAGTCGACGGAGCTGCCGGCGACTCGACCCGAACCGGCCCAGCCGGTTGCCGGGTTGTTGGCCCGGACGGCAGCCATGTCAGGCCGCCTCGTCGACCAGCAAGGCGCCGGTCGGCAACCGCCCCATGACGGAAATGGCCTGCGAGGCCGCCGTGACGTCGGCCATCGGCGTCGAGTTCAGCGTCGCGACCATGACGATCTCGTCAACCATCGCGACCAACGGCGAGGCGTTGAGATTGTCGGCCAGCGCGCCGCCGTCGACGACGACGAGGTCGAAGTTGCGGCCCGCCTGGGCCAGCATATGCTGCGTGAAATAGACGCCCTGCGCCTCGGAGAAGACGGCCGTCTGCCGGCCCCGGCCCAGCACCGCGACATTGCTGCCGGCCGTGCGCTGGCTCACCGCCTCGAAGGCGTATTCGCCGCGCAGCACGTCGAGGAGGCCGGGTTGCGGTTCCTTCTTGCCGCCGCTGGCGTTGTTGGTGTCGATGAACAGGACGCGGCTGCCCCTGGCGGCCGCGGCATTGGCGAGCAGCCGCGCCACCCGGCCCCGATGCGCGGCGTCTTCCGGCGGCGACGTCAGCAGGACGGACGGCACCAGCGGCCAGTTCGGCGGACGCCGGCTGGAAGCGAACAGGCGCCGCAGCGCCAACCCAGCGACCGCATCCGTCTTCTGTCCGGCCGCGGCGGCGGCGCCGCCGAAAGGCCACCAGCGGCGGCCGCTGCCCGATTTTACCGGCAGCACGCCGAACACCGGCGCGTCGATGGCCGATTGCATCTGCGCGCTGGAAAGCACGGTCGGCGAGGAATATTCCGCGATCAAGGCGAGCGCGGTGCCCAGCCCCAGCCCACCGAACAGGGCGCCGAACAGCAGCAGCGGCAAGGGCGGCCAGCTCTTCTTCAAGGCGGGCATGGCCTGCGAGATAATGCGCGCATTGGTGCTGTCGACATTGATCTGCTCGCGCGTTTCCTGCGCCCGCTGCAGATAGGTGGCGTAGACCGAGCGCACCGCCTCGAGATCGCGCTGCAATTCGCGCAGCCTGACCGAGGCCTGGTCGGTGTCGAGCGACTTGCTCTTCATGCCGGCGACCTTGGCCTCCAGCGCCTGCTGGTTGGCCAGCGCCCGCTCGTAGTCGGTTTCGGCGGCAGCGCCGATGCGGCCGAGTTCGCGCGCGATGAGGGCGCGCGTGTCGCGCAGTTGCTGCTGGGCGGCGATCATCGAGGGGTGGCGCGGCCCGAGTTCCGTGCCGAGCTGCGAAACCTGGTCGACAAGCGTCGCCTCCTGCGCCCTAAGGCTCGAAATCACCGACGAGCGCATGGCTTCCGAGGTGGCGTCCGGCGCGCCGCCGGACCGGCGCAGCTGGTCGACCTGCGCCTTCAGCGCGGCGGTGCGGCTTTGCGCGGCCGACAGCTGCGTGTTGAGCTCGGTCAGTTCCTGGTCGCTGACCAGATTGCCCGCCGCCATCACCATGTTGTGGGCGGATTTGTAGGCCTCGACGGCGTTTTCGGCCTGCTGCACGCGCTTGCGCTGCTCGTCCAGCCGCGCGGTGATGGAATCGGAAGCATCCGTCGCCATCTTCGCGCGCGCGCTCGCCTGGTCGGCCAGATAGGCCTGCGCGATGGCATTGGCGAGCTTGGCCGCCTTGTCGGCGCTCTTGGCGGTGACGATCACGTCGAGGACCAGCACCTTGTCGGCCCGCTTCACCGCCAGCCGCCGGCGCAGCGCATCGAGCGTCTTGCCCGTCCTGTCGGTTTCGGCCGAGCCCCCGCCGCCGAGCAAACGGCTCAACAACCCGCCCTGCCCGTTGAATTCCGGATCCTCGGTCAGGTTGGTCGCCTCGATGGCCTTGAGCAGCACGCCTGTCGACTGAACGACGCTGACCTGGCTTTCCACCATGGTGATGCCGCCATCGGGCGGAACGCGGCTCGGATTGACGTCGTTGGTGACCACCTGCAGGTCTTGCGGATCGATGAGGATTTCCGAAACGGAGCTGTAAAGCGCCGGCGTGAACAGCCCATATAGCAGCGCCCCAAGGGTCAGCAGCGCGGCGGTGGCTATGATCAGGAAACGACGGCGCACCAATATGCGCTTCAAATCACCCAGCTCGACGGTCGAGGATGCATAGGACGCCGTCGGCAATGGCTCCGGAGCAGCATATTGCATCGGCTCGGGAGCAGGTTGTTGCGGCAACGAGAGCAGGGATGATTGCAAAGGTCGCTCCGACAACACTCCATGTGCCTGCAAAGATTAGATTGCGGCCTCAGCCTAGCTATTCCTTCAACTGTTAAAACACTGTTAATTATGTTGAGAGCTCGTCTGATTTTCGGCTGGGCGTTTACGCATTTTTGGCACGGAGTTTGCGTAATATTAGGCACAGGTGCTGATACGGGCGCGAGCGAGCAGGAGACGAGTGGAAATGGGGCAGCACTTGAGTCCAGCCCTGCCGTGCCGCCATCTCCCCTGCCCTGATATCGAACACCGGCCAGATACGAGACATCACAACGCCGGGGGTGCGACATGCGAGTGAGCCTGCGCCTGGACAGCGAGTGCGTCCGTGCTTTTCACCTGCTGTTGCTGCAGCGGCTGGCGGCACTGGCGCAGGTCGAGGTGTCCGTCGACGCCAGGCCGGCTGGGGGCGGCATTCCCAGCAGCGTCGCGGCTTTGTTTCAGCTTGAGACGGTTCTCCATGGCCTGCCGACGGACGGGCTGGCCAAGCGCCTGCCGCTGTCGGCGCTGGCGCCTTATCGCACGCAGCCACCCGCCTCCCCTGACCTGGTGATCGACCTCTGCGGCGATGTGAGCCTGGAAGGAACCCGCGTCTGGTGCGTCACCTATGACGGCGCTGCCGGCGAAGCGGCCCTGCTGGCACTGATCCTCGACGGCCGCACGCCGGTTGCCCGCATCGAGGAGAACGGCGCCACCGTCGCCGAGGGACGCCTGGGCACCGAATATGGCGGCATCGCGCTTGCCTCCTTCCAGGACATGCTGGCGCGCACGGCAAGCCTGATCCTTGCGGCAATCACCGGCGCGGCGGGGGCCCTGCCCGTGCTGCCTGAGCCGGCGCAAGCCGGTGCCTCGCCGCAGATACCCTCGCCCACCAAGCTTGGCATCCGGGCGGGCAAGGCGCTGGCGCGGCGCATCGTCCAGAAGATCTACCATCTCTGCTACAACGCCCCGCATTGGAAGGTCGGCTGGCGCGAGACCAATGGCCGCGATCTGTTCGACCTGCGCGCGCATCCGGCTTCGGGCTGGCAGGTGCTGCCCGACGACGGCAGCCGCTTCTACGCCGATCCGTTCCCGATCCTGTACCAGGGACAGGTGACGCTGTTCGTCGAGGATTATATCCACCGTCTGGGCCGGGCCATCGTCTCCGCCGTGCCCTTCGGTCCATCGGGGCCGATCGGACGTCCCGAACCGGTACTCGACCTGCCCTATCACCTCTCCTACCCCTTCGTCTTCGAGCGCGACGGCGAGGTCTGGATGGTGCCGGAAAGCTGCGCCAACCGCACGGTCGATCTCTACCGCGCCACCGCCTTTCCCGGCGGCTGGGTCAAGGAAGCGACGCTCTTGTCCGACATCGTCGCCAGCGACGCCACGCTGGTCGAGCATGGCGGGCGCTGGTGGCTGTTCGCCACCGTCCGCGATGGCGGCGGCGCCTTCTCCGACTCGCTGCATCTGTGGTCGGCGCCGGACTTTCGCGGACCTTGGACGCCGCATCCCAAAAATCCCGTACTGGTCGACATCGCCTCGGCGCGGCCGGCCGGCCGCATGGTCGAACGCAATGGCCAATTGCTGCGTCCGGTGCAGGATTGCCGCAGGAGTTATGGTGCAGCCCTCGGCATCGCACGCGTCGCTCACCTTGATTTGAACGGCATGGAGCAGGACGTCGAGACCATCTTAACTCCTGGCGCGCTATGGAATGGACGCAAGCTGCACACGCTCAACGAGGCGGGCGGCCTGGAATTCATCGATGGCTCGGCGATCGCGCCGCGCTGGAAACAACAGGCCCGGCGTTAAGGTAAACAAGTGTTACTACCGGGCACGCGCATGGGTTGCTTGAGGTTGATAAAAGGCTGGAAGATATTTTCCACCACAGATTGTAGAGAGAACAATGACCTGCAGAAAGGGCAGTTGACATGACCCCCGCTGAGGCTGCCCCGGCCGAAGTCGACGTGGCGATCATTGGCGCCGGAATGGCTGGCACCACTCTGGCAACGGTGTTGGGAAACGCCGGCCGCAAGGTGGCGCTGATCGACCCGCACCGCGTCCATCACGACGAGTTCCGGGCCGAGAAGATCGGCGCGAACCAGATGCAACTGTTCGAGAAGCTCGGTCTCGACAAGATGGTCATGCCTCTCGTCACCCCGTTTACCGACGTCGATGTCTTCCGCCTCGGTCAATTCTTCGCGCGTGAAAAGAAGTGGGAATACGCATTTTCCTACGGCGCGCTGATCAATGGCCTGCGCGATGCCTTGCCGTCGCAGGTACCGCTGACGGTCGGCAAGGTAACCGAGGTCTCGACCGGGCCGGACCGGCAGCGGCTTGTGCTGGCCGACGGCACCGTCATCAATGCCCGCCTGCTGGTGGTGGCCACCGGCTACAGCGAATTGGTGCGGCGCGCCATCGGCGTCGAGCGCATCGAACTGTCGAAGGCGCATTCGCTGTCGATGGGATTCGACCTCGCCATTGCGCCGGGTGATTGCGCCTTTCGGGCCGTCACCTGCTACGGCAAGCGGGCCTCGGACCGCGTCGCCTATCTCACCGTCTTTCCCATCGGCGACAGGATGCGGGCGAACATGTTCGTCTATCGCACCGTCGCCGAACAGTGGACGCGCGATTTCCGCGCCGATCCGCAAAAGATGCTTTGCGAACTGATGCCCGAAATATCGGCGCAGTGCGGCAACTTCGAAGTGGCAAGCCCCGTCGAGGTCAGGCAGGTCAATCTGACCACGACGCAAGGCCATCGTCGCGACGGGGTCGTCTTCATTGGCGATGCATTCGTGACGACATGCCCGACGCCCGGCGTCGGCATCGGGCGGGTCATGATCGATGTCGATCAGCTCCATTCGGTTCACATTCCGCGCTGGCTGGAAACGCCAGGCATGGCGGCTGACAAGATCGGCGCTTTCTATGACGACCCGGTCAAGGTGGCCTCGGATGTGGAAGGCATGCGCGTGAGCATCTACGCCAAGCAGATCACCACCGAAACCGGACTGGAATGGCGCGTGCGGCGCCTGCGCAACAACACGGCGCGGCAGCTGATGATCCTCGGCCGCAAGATGCGTCATCTGGGGCCGCGGCGGCAGCCCGGCATGGCGTGAGGGTCTTCCCACTCTCTCCCACTGTCGAAGGCAGAGGCGTTTTCCCTTCTCCTCCCCCGGGGAGAAGGGAAGCACGCCAATTCCGAGATTTCGGAGGAGCAGCTGGCAGCATGGCAATCGCGGACCTCCAGGATTAGCCGAAGCATCCCTCCCCTTCGTCATCCCAGGGCGAAGCAAGGAGCGAAGCGACGCGGCGCAGACCCTGGGATCCATGCCGCGACGCCTGCCAACAAGTGCCGCAGATCAGGATAGTCGCCGCAGCGAATGCCCGCTAAGTTGATGCATGTGACCGGCTATGTGTACATGACCGCGAGCCAGAAGCGCGGCACCATCTATATCGGTGTGAGCAGCGATCTCGGTCGCCGCATGCCTGAGCATAAGTCCGGCCAAGGCTCCCGCTTCACCAGCCGCTATGGTGTGCAGCGGCTGGTCTGGTACGAGGAGTTTTTTGACATCACCGATGCCATCCAGCGCGAGAAGTCCTTGAAGCGCTGGCCTCGTCAATGGAAGATCGAGTTGATCGAGAGAACCAATCCGGACTGGTTCGAGCTGTTTCGCGGAACCGGTTGGTAGAGCACCATTTTGAACCGTTTTTACCTGTCGCGAATGTCACGGCATGGATCCCAGGGTCTCCGCGACGCCGCTACGCGGCTGCTTCGCCCTGGGATGACGAACGCGTGGGAGTCTGTCGCTAATCTCCGAGGCCGAGACTAGCATCAACGGCAAATCGCCAACCTCGCAGACTAGCCGAAGCATCCCTCCCTTCGTCATCCCAGGGCGAAGCAAGGAGCGAAGCGACGCGGCGTAGACCCTGGGATCCATGCCGCGACGTCTGCCGCAGAACACAGCGGCTGAGAACAATATCCGAGGCGGAGCGCAGACGGTGGACGTCAACCCTTCCTCATGCATCGGATGAACTGCCCCCGAGCCCCTCACCCCAACTGCAGCCCCGCCTTCCTCGCCGCCTCGCGCAGGAACGGCAGCCCGACGCCGATGACATCGTCGGGATTCTCCGCCACCGGCCGCCACACGGCGAGCCCGCCGGCGATGTCGACATCGACATGGTTCATGCTTTCCAGCGTGATGGCGCCGGTGTAGCCGATATCGGCTATGGCCTTCATGCAGGCCGCCCAGTTGAGCATGCCGCGACCCGGCACGCCGCGATTGGCTTCCGAGACGTGGACGTAGCCGAGATAGGGTGCCGCCGCCCGGAAACCGGCCTCGAAACTCTCCTCCTCGATATGCATGTGGTAGGTGTCGAGATGGATGAAGATGTTGTCGGCGCCGACGCGTTCGATGATGCGCGTGGCGTCGATGCCGCGGTTGATCAGATGCGTCTCGTAGCGATTGCAGGGCTCGATGCCGAGCTTCAGCCCATGCGCCTTGGCGGCCTTGGCCGCGCGCACCAGGAAGCGGCACATGCCGTTGATCTCGTCTTCGGTTGGCGCCCGTCCGGACGTCTTGCCGATCGTGCCATAGGTGACGCCGCCCAGCCCGCCGCTGCCCACCGCCTCGCAGACGCCGAAAGCCGGTTCGAGAAAGGCCAGCGCCTCATCCGGCCGCGCCACCACATCAAGTGAAGCCGGCAGCCCAAGCGACGGAATAAGCTCGACATTCCACCGCTCGGCGAAAGCGCGCGTGCGCACAGTGTCGATCTCCTCGGGACGCAGCAGCGGGATTTCGAGCAGGCCGATGCCGAGCCCCTTCAGCCGCTCCATCTGCGGTTCGATCAGCTCCAGATCCCAGACCGGGGCGATGGCGAAAGTGTGCAGTCCAAAGGTGTTCATCTCAGCCTCTTTGTTCGTGCGCCGCCGCGGCCGCGGCGTTGCCAGCGGTGCGGCTATTGCAGGCTTCCGGAATGCGGGCCGTTGCCTGGCGAGCCAACGGATTCCCGCATCAAGACCCGGCAAGGTTCGAGCCGCGCTCTCGGCGGCCCCGCCTCGCCTTCAATCCTGGCAAACAGCGCCTCCATCGCGTGGCCGGCGATCTGGCGCACCGGCTGCACGACGGCGGCGATGGCCGGCCAGGTCACCTGCATCCATTCGGCATCATCGAAGCCGACCAGCGAAATGTCGTTGGGGCAGTGCCAGCCGCGCCGGCGGAATTCCGACAGCGCCACCAGCGTGCCCTTGAGGAACAGCGAATAGACGGCCGTCGGGCGTTCGTTCCGGCCTTCGCCCTTGTCAAAATAGTCGCGCAACTGCGCCCTGAGCGGCTCGACATCGGTTTCGGCAAGCACGACATCGATGCGCACATCCGGCGCCAGCTGCAGCGCGGTGGTGCGGAACCCGTCGAGGCGGGCGCGCACCGTCGCCGCCTGCTCGCCAAGGCCGACCACCAATATGTGGCGGTGGCCCTTGCCGATTAGCGCGTGCGCCACTTCGGCGCTGGCCGCGGCACTGTCGGCCGATACGGTGTCGAAGGCGTCGTCCGACAGAACGCGATCGATCAGCACGCCGGTCATGCCGTTGGCCTTCATGAAGGCGGCGGCCGGGCCATGCTCGTTGCGCACCGGCGCCAGCACCACGCCCGCGACGCGCCAGTCATGCATGCGGGCCAGGATTTCCGTTTCACGTGCTTCGGATTCGCGGCTCGATGCCGCCACCAGCGTATAGCCGCGCTGTTCGGCGAGGCTTTCGAGCTGGGTGACCATCTGACCGAAGAATTCGCTTTCGAATTCCGGCATGATGGCGCCGATGATGCGGCGCTTGGCCCGGCGCATGTCCGAGGCCAGCGGATCGACGCGGTAACCAAGCTGTTCGATGGCATCGAGGACGCGCTGCGCATTCTCGGGCTTGACCGTAGTGACGCCGGCCATGACCTTGGAGACGGTGGCGGCGGACACGCCGGCGCGGCTTGCCACGTCGTGTATGGACGCACGCCGCTGCTGGTCCTGCCTATGCGCCATTGCTCCTCCTCCCGAGGCGCGGACAGAGGCATTTTCTGTCCGCTCGAGAAATGAGTAAATCGATTTTTCGCGGTTGTAAATCGGTTCACCGGCGGTATTTTAACCGCCGAGCCGCATATCGCCCGCAACTGTACAACGGTTTTGGGATAACGACATGCGCAAAGCAAAAACGCGCGATAGCATCGCGCCGGGGAGGAATCGTCATGCCAAACAAGACCTTGCCGCTGGTCATCAGCGCGCCGGAACCACGCTCGCTCGAGTTGATCTTCACGCCGCCGCAGCTGGCGCGCTTCAGGGCAAAATACCGCATCGTCGAAACCGCGGCCGATGGCGTCGCCAAGCTGCCGGCCGATGTGCTGGCCGAGGCCCGCTATATCGTCGGCCAGCCGCCGATCTCGCCGGAAACGCTGGCTGAGATGAAAGCGCTGCGCTGCGTCTTCAATGTCGAGACCAACCTGCTCAACAACATGCCATACGAGACGCTGTTCGCGCGCGGCATCCATGTCGTCACCACCGGTCTGGTCTTTGCCGAGCCGGTGGCCGAGCTTGGCCTCGCCATGGCGCTCAACCTTGCCCGCGGTATCGTCGATGCCGATCTCGCCTTCCGCAAGGGCGAGGAACTGTGGGGCGGCGACGGCAATCTGACGGCCCGGCTCTTGTCCGGCGCCGATGTCGGCATCATCGGCTTCGGCGATCTCGGCCGCGCGCTCAACCGCCTGTTGTCGGGCTTCCGCACCCGCACCAAAGTCTTCGATCCCTGGCTGCCGCCGTCGATCCTGACCGACAATGGCGTCGAGCCGGCCTCACTCGACGATGTGCTGACGCAGAGCGACTTCGTCTTCGTCGTCGCCTCGGTGACCTCCGAGAACCAGGGTTTTCTCGGCGCCGACGCCTTTGCCTCGATGCGCAGGGGCGCCGCCTTCATCCTGCTCAGCCGCGCCGGCGTGGTCGATTTCCCGGCGCTGATGGCGGCGGTGAAGAGCGGCCACATCGTCGCTGCCAGCGACGTCTTCCCGGAAGAGCCGCTGGCGAGCGACCATCCGGTCCGCGCCCTGCCCGGCTTCCTGCGCTCCGCCCACCGCGCCGGCGCGCTCGACATTGCCTTCAAGCGCATGGGCGACATGGTGCTGGAGGACATGGACCTGATCGACCGCGGCCTGCCGCCGCTGCGCTCCAAGCGCGCCGAACGTGAGACGGTGTCGAGGATGCGGTCGAAGCCTGTGGATCGGAACTGATCGAAGGCGGCCGTTTCGCTGATTTTGTCCGTGGCTTGAGAAACACCGCACACCATACACAGGCTCAAACTCCAATGGCCGCGCCATGACCGTGCTCGCGGTTGCCAATTGCACTATTGCTAATTTAGTGACAACTTAATTAAAGGATGCTGGCATTGAATGGATTCCAACCCACGGGTTGGAAATGGGGGTGGAAAGCGACATGTACTTTCCGCAATTTCTGGTCGGGATGTCTGCAACGACCATCGGCGTTGCGATCTGGGCCTATTTGGCGACCGGGTCGATCTGGGCGACCCTTGGCTGGTCGGCGTTGACGCTGGTCGTCCTGCAGGCCGGTTACTTCGGCCTGGTCATGCGCCTGATATTCAGGCGATCATCGGAACCATCGGACGCACGCCCGGCGAAAGATTCGACAAGCATGGTCGACATGGTGCTGGAAGACATGAACCTGATCGACCGCGGCCTGCAGCCGCTGCGCTCCAAGCGCAAGACGGTCTCGCGCATGCGCTCCAAGCCGATGGACAAGAACTGACAGAAGAGCAGAAAGGCGCATTTGCGCCTCCTGCCTGCTCGCTTGACAACGAGCCGGCATGCAACGACCCTCAGCCATTCGAACGGGAGGAGGACTCATGCGAAAGCCCTACGACAAGCCGACCTTGGTCAAGCGGCAGAAGCTGTCGGCGGTGACAGCGCAGCAAGCAGCCTCGGGCAGTGGTCCAATCGGCCCGGCCGGTTAGTTTCTCGACACATTTTGAGTGATTGAAGACATACCGCCGGCAGGCAATATCCATCGCGCGTTGCACTACCGCAAACCGTGGAGATTGGCCGGCGCCTCTCCGAGATTCGTCATCCTAGGGCGAAGCAGCCGCGCAGCGGCGTCGCGGAGACCCTGGGATCCATGCCGCGACCTTAGCCGTAGAGTGCAGCGGAGCAGAGTTCTGCACTGTGGCGGCGCTCCTGAGTCCCGGCATGGATCCTCAGGTCTGCGCTACGTCGCTTCGCTCATTGCTTCGCCCGTGGATGACGAAGCAATGGGCGTTTGCACCAATCGTCAACGGGTATCCGTCTGGAAGCGCGCCGCAGCCAAGCGCCCCCTCGATCCCGCTCGGCTCGGTCCGCAGGCCCCTATTTTAGCGCCAACTTGACAAAAGTCGCGTGCACGCGCTTACCTCAGCCATTGCCAAGGAAAGGGGGATTGCATGAAAAAGACCTATCAGAAGCCGCTTTTGTTTAAACGTGACAGGCTGTCGGCCATAACCGCTGACTGCACCCCTTCGAATCCTTGCGCGGCCTGATTTTTTACACGGGGGACGAGGCCATGAAGAAAACCTACGCCAAGCCGACGCTTTTGAAGCGTGAGAAACTCTCGGCGGTTACCGCGGATACTTGCACCTCGGTTTGCATCTGAATCGAAGGACTGAGGCCTGAAACATCGCGAGGTCTTGCGACCTCGCGCCACGAAGATTTGGCTGATCCGCAAGGCCCCCAAAGCTCTAGCCCCGAGATGGCGGCCTCCTGTTGTGATGGAACGATCGTCCCGCTGACAGGTTGTGCAAACGGCCGGGCGGTGGGACGCCCGGCCTACTCCAGAAGGCCCGTCACGATTCGCGTCGGTGGCGGGCCTTTTCGTTTGGCGTCCTCCCTTCGAGGAGCGGAACTTTCCAAACAAAGCGACGTTGGTCCCAGCAAACAATCCGCGAAAGGAAATCCCATGGGAAGCACCAGCGACAAGGCCTCGGGTCTCGCCAATCAGGCCGTCGGCAAGGCCAAGGAAGGCGTCGGCAAGGCCGTCGGCAACGACCGCCTGCGCACCGAAGGCGCGGCACAGGAAGCCAAGGGCAAGGTCCAGAAGGCCGTCGGCGACGCGAAGTCCGCCGTCAAGGACGCGACCAACAAGACCGCCGCCGCGATCAACAAGAACCTCTGAGGGTTCTTCGCTCCTGAAAAGACGATTGAAGGCCGCCGTGCGAACCGGCGGCCTTCTTCATTTGCGGATCTGAAAACGGCAGGGAACGCATTGCCATCCCGGAGATTGAGGAACCAGCGCAGCCCGCGCATTGGCCCCAGGGATTTCCAGTCATGGCGAAGCAAGCATCATCCAAATTGGCCGGGACGGCCGCGACCATCCACGATCAGAAACTGCAGCGCGGCGAAGGCGGCGAACTGCACCAGACCGCCTCCGGTTCGACAGAGGTGCTGACCACCGCGCAGGGCGGACCAGTCGCCGACGACCAGAACTCGCTGAAGATCGGTGCCCGTGGCCCGACAGTGCTCGAAGACTTCCACTTCCGCGAAAAGATCTTCCATTTCGATCACGAGCGCATTCCCGAGCGCGTCGTCCATGCGCGCGGCTATGGCGCGCATGGCTATTTCGAAACCTATGAATCGCTGGGCAAATACACGCGTGCCGACATCTTCCAGCGCGCCGGCGAAAAGACGCCGGCTTTCGTGCGCTTCTCCACGGTCGCCGGCAACAAGGGCTCCGCCGACCTTGCCCGCGACGTGCGCGGCTTCGCCGTCAAGCTCTACACGCAGGAAGGCAATTGGGACATTGTCGGCAACAACATGCCGGTGTTCTTCATCCAGGATGCGATCAAGTTTCCCGACCTGATCCACGCCGCCAAGGCCGAACCCAACAGCGACGTCCCGCAGGCACAGACGGCGCATGACAATTTCTGGGATTTCATCTCGCTCACGCCGGAAAGCATGCACATGATCATGTGGGCGATGTCGGACCGCGCCATCCCGCGCTCGCTGCGCTTCATGGAAGGGTTCGGCGTCCACACCTTCCGGCTGCTCAACGCCAAGGATGAATCGACCTTCGTCAAATTCCTCTGGAAGCCGAAGCTCGGCATGCAATCGGTCGCCTGGAACGAGGCGGTCAAGATCAACGGCGCCGACCCCGACTTCCACCGCCGCGACCTCTGGGACGCCATTCACGCCGGCAATTTCCCGGAATGGGAGCTGCAGCTGCAGCTGTTCGACCAGGCCTTCGCCGACAGTTTCGACTTCGACATCCTCGATCCGACCAAACTCATTCCCGAGGAGGTGTTGCCGCCGATCGCGGTCGGCCGCCTGGTGCTCGATCGCATGCCCGACAATTTCTTCGCCGAGACCGAGCAGGTCGCGTTCATGACGCAGAACGTGCCGCCCGGCGTCGACTTCTCCAACGACCCGCTGCTGCAGGGCCGGAACTTCTCCTATCTCGACACCCAGATCAAACGGCTGGGCAGCACCAACTTCACCCACCTTCCGATCAACGCGCCGAAATGCCCCTTCCACAACTTCCAGCAGGATGGGCACATGGCGATGCGCAACCCTGTCGGCCGCGCCAACTACCAGCCCAATTCATGGGATGAAGGCCCGCGTGAGCAGCCGGCCAAGGGATTCCGCTCCTTTGCCGAAGTCGAGGCCGGACCGAAGGCGCGGTTGCGGTCGGAGACCTTTGCCGATCACTACAGCCAGGCGCGCCAGTTCTACATCAGCCAGCAGCCCGTGGAGCAAGGCCACATCGCTTCGGCCCTGACCTTCGAGTTGAGCAAGGTGCAAACGCCTGTCATTCGCGAGCGCATCGTTTCCCACCTTCTCAACATCGACGATGCGTTGGCCCGCAAGGTGGCGGATGCGCTCGGCTTGAAGGCGATGCCGAAGCCCGCCGATGCTGCGGTGCCGACGCGTCGGAATCTTCCCGCCTCGGATAAGCTCAGCATCCTCAAGAACGGCCCCGGCCGTTTCGAGGGCCGCAAGCTCGGCATATTGGTGACCGACGGCACCGACGCTGCTTTGCTCGATGCCCTTAAGCAGGCGCTGACCAAGGCCGGCGCCAAGTTCGAGATCATCGCGCCGAAGGTCGGCGGCGCCAAGGCGAGCGACGGCAGTTGGATCGACGCACAGCAGATGATATCAGGCGCGCCATCCGTCCTTTACGACGCGGTCGCGCTGTTGCCGGCAAAGCCTGCAATGGCCGACCTGCTGAAGGAATCCACCGCCCGCGACTTCGTCGCCGACGCCTTTGCGCATTGCAAATTCATCGGCTTCGTCGAGGCGGCGGCCCCGCTGTTGGACAAGGCCGGCGTCGCTGAGGATGAGGCGGTCATTGCGCTGGCATCGCCCAAGGATGTCGCGGGCTTCGTCACCAGGCTCGGCGAGTTGCGCTTCTGGGCACGCGAACCGAAGGTGAAGCTGGGCTAACTTCGAACATAGCTCGGTCCGCTCGAGAGCAAAGGCGCCGTGACCAAGCAAGCACGGCGGCTTCGCCCTTTCGACAGGGCTTGCGTATATAAGCGGTATGTCGGTCCTCGATTCTGCGAAGCAATGGGCGCGCAACATCAAGCGCGATGTCGTGGCACTCTGGCTGGCCGCGCGTGATCCGCGCGTTCCATGGTATGCAAAGGCCACTGCTGGCGCGGTCGCGGCCTACGCTCTAAGCCCTATCGACCTGATACCGGACTTTATTCCGGTCATCGGCTATCTGGACGACCTCATCATTGTGCCGCTCGGCATCATGCTTGCCGTCAAGCTGGTGCCAGCCGATCTCATGCAAGAGTTCCGAGACGAGGCGACACGCCGCGCCAAGCCGGTAAGCAAGGCAGGGCTGGCATTCGTGGTCGCGGTCTGGATCCTGGCGGCGCTTGTGTTGCTCTGGCTGTTCTGGCCGAAGCCAGCTTAGGCCGCCAAAGTCATGACGGCCCTGAAGCCTGCAGTCTGGACAGTTGCTTCTCGGCTTCTTCGACAGCATTGGCCTTCACCCTGTCGAAGTCGATCATCGCTTCGAGGTGGCCATGGTCCGTGATGGATTTCCGCACCATCCGCATTGCCAGGATGGCGTCCGCCATGTTCGATACTGACCACCATGATGCAATCCTCGCTTCGCAAATAAACCTTCCTGGAAGCGTGCGGTTCCCGACAACAGGACGGCATTTGCCAAACCGGTAGTTGCTGGTCTCGCATCGATCGATGGGACAGGCTGAGCCCTACGCGTCCGAAGGGTCACTCCGCGTCGTGTCCGGGTTGGTCCGGAAAATCCGCCTGAGAATGTCGCGCGCGATCTCGGCCCGATGCCTGTCCTGGCCGCGCAACTCAGCCCCACCTAGCTTTGCCGGCGCGCCGCCCTTGTGATCCCACACCATCCAGTTGCCTGAATCTTCCTTCAGGCACTCGAATCTGTCCCCTGGCATCAGGCGGGTCTATCTCTCGGCATCAGCGTCTCCATTTCACAGGCCCCGCAATCGAGGCATTTTCACCGCTGGCCGTGCCGGGTTGGATTTGGATGGTGGCCGTGTCCCATGTCGGCCAAGGCGGCATCCGAGGTCCGCCGCGTCTGGAGGCTAGCGAGTTGCCGGTGACCGAACAATGAAGAAGGTCGCTTGGTACGTTTCCGACAGTTCGCGGCACTGGCTAACCGATTGTCGGAAGCGTACGGTCGCCCGTCGCTGGCCGTTGAATGGGCGCTGGCGCTTGAAAGAGCCGATCGCGCTTTCGCCCCACCGATGGGAAAAGCGATGATGCCAAAGGGTTCGGTGGACTCAAATCAGCTTTTGATCCTGGCCAAAGTGCTCGACGAGTATTGTCGCCGGGCCGGCATTGGTGCCGGGCACGCGGCGCGGGAGCGGCTTGGCCGCCGCGTCATGGAGCTGTTTCAGGGCGGCATGGACAAGTCCTCGGAATTGCATGCCGCCATGAACTCCAGCTACGCCGAATGGCTCGGCGAGGTCGATCGCCTGCCTTCATCTTCGCAACAGCCTGTCTTGTGGGCGATCGACCCTGCAATCACGGAACCATCCTGTGCCGAGACTGTTGATTCAGGTGGCGGCGGAGCATTGCGCTTCCCTCAAGCTGATGCGGTGGAGCACTCCGCCAATTCGTCGCCACACCCCTCCACAGAAGAGTTGTAAGTAAGCAGCGCATCCAGTTGCAGGTCCGCTTGTGTTTTCCTTGGCTATGCCCGGAATGACTCGCTATCGGAATGTCGAAAGCGTACAGTTCTCCTGTCGCTAGCCACTGAACGGGCGCTGGCGCTTGAGAGTGTCGATCGTACTCCCGCCCCTGCGGGAGTTGCGCATTGAACTACGAAATTCCAAAATCGACTGTCACCGGCGAGGCACTGGCCGACGAAACCTTGGCTCAGCCAAGATTCCGAAATGAACTGTTGCGCAAGATGAGCGAGCAGGACCTTGCGCTGCTTGAGCCCGGTCTGCAGCGGACAGCTCTGCCGCTGAGAATGCCGCTTGTGACGCCCGGCGTGCCGATCGCAGCCGCCTACTTTATCGAGCACGGAATTGCGTCGGTGGTCGCGCGCACGTCCGGCGGCCAGGAGGCGGAGATCGGGTTCATCGGCTTTGAGGGAATGGCTGGATATTCGCTGGTGATGGCCGACAACCGCTCGCCGCAAGCCTGCTTCGTGCAACTCGAAGGCGAAGCGATGCGCATCGACGCAAGCAGCTTTGACGCGGCTCTGACGACCAGCCCTACATTGCGATTGTTCCTGTTGCGCTTCGTCAATTCCCTGCAGATCCAGACCGGGTATACCGCACTTGTCAACGCACGGCTGAAGTTGGCAGGTCGCCTGGCTCGGTGGTTGCTGATGTGCGACGACCGCGTGGTGGGCGTGCGGTTTTCCATTACCCACGAATTCCTCGCCACGATGCTTGGCGTAAGACGGCCAGGCGTCACCATCGCCCTGCAAGAATTGGAAGGTCTCGCTCTGATCCGATCGCGCCGGGGTGAGGTTGTCATCCTGGACCGGCCTGGGCTGATTGCGCTGGCGCGCGGCGGATATGGGGTACCGGAAGCTGAATATGCCAGGCTTTTGGGAGAGGTCGGTTCGGAGTCTGAATTGACTGGCTAACGGATTGTCGGAAGCGTACAATTCTCAAGTCGTCCGCCGTCTACGGCACACGGACGCTTGGGAGCCAAATCAGGTGCTTTCGCCCTTTCGGGAGGAAAGTCATGACTGAAGCAGAACAACCAAACATTATGCCGCCCAATCTTATTCCAGATGGCGTCGAAGTCACCGAGACCATGGGCGAATGGCGTGTTCGGGTCGTTATCAACGGCAAAGCGCACTTGAGCACGTTTGATGTGGAATCCTACGCCCGGTCCTTTGCCGATAGCCAGCGCATGCGCGTAGGGCTGACCCGGCTCGCTTCACGCCTTTAGTGCGAATTGCCCGCGCCTCCAGATTGTCGGTTTGGTACCAATACCAACCAAAGAAATGTCGGAACCGTACGGTTCCCACCAAGCAAACATCGAAGTCTATAAAAATTTAATATTATTCGACCGATGCGCCATAGTTAATAGACGGCGCCTTTTTTAAATGCTTAATCAAAATGTCATCAGCTTTTGCACGGGCGCTGGTGCTTGAGAGCGCTTAACATTCTCCCGCCCAAGCGGGAGCTATGCAGTGACCGTCAACCGGCCAAACATGTTTTCCGGTATTCCGATCGAGCGAAGTGTCGGCACCATTTCGGTGCTTTGTACACTTCCTCAAATGGCCGACGCCCTGGCAGACGGCTGGCCATCCGAGGGCCCCATGTTTCTGGCGGCACTTGCCGCTCCCGACAGCTACATGAAGGAGTGAACGCGAAATGCCCATCACCCTGCGCACGACACTTTGCGAAACGAGAGATGCGTTGCACGTGCTGCGACGGGCTTTGTTTGTCCGTGGGCATATCGACGCCATGGAAGAGATCGACTCCCTCATTGGGGTCGCAGAAGACAAGGCAGTCCACGCGATCGGCACCATTGACCGGACGGAGATTCGAAAGCCTGTCCTGGCTGCGGTCGCACATCCGGCGGAGCCGGCAGGTATTGTTCTGCTGATTGCGGGGCCAAAGAACCTTGGCGAGCTTCGGGACCAAGGCATGGGCCTCAGCGCGTATTGCGGCAATCCACGCTGCGGTCATCTGCGTTCGCTGGATCTCGATGGCCTGATCGAGACCTACGGCACCCACTATGATTTCAACACCGAAAGGCGGCTGGCATCGAAGCTCGTCTGCAAACGGTGCCAGAATGTGGGAGGAAGGCTGGTGGTGGTCTCCGACAAAAGACCCCGGTATTGAAGCCCGGGGCGCCCCCGGATGCGAACCGCTACGGACCCGCAGGTGACGAGGTCGACCGGCCGTGGCGGCTGCATGAGGCGAGCCTGCCCCTTGTGGCATCCCCTGGCGATGTGCGGGATAATTCCCGGGTTGAGTCAGGAACCATTGCGTGTGGCGCACCGTTGGGTCGAACGGAAGGGACATCCGAAAATGACTGACAAGCCACAGAGGCCACCGGCGGAAACGGACGGCATTGCTCGCCGTTTGGTCGACGAAACCGGCATCACCGATGCACAGGCCCGAGAGCTTATCGCTTTCCTTGGGCCGCACAATTGGACGTCGCTTTTGCGAGAAGCCCGGATATTGAATCCGACGGCGCCTAGATCCGTTTGAAATCGGCAAGCCCCAGGCGCACCCGCTGGCCTTCCGCGAAAGCCAGCGCGTAGGACTCCAACTCGAATGACCGGGTTAGTTCTTGGTCTTCCTCGACCACGCGGACAAACCATTCTCCGCAGGCTTCGACCACTTCGACGCAAGGGCAAACCTTGCTGTTCAACGTCACGTCATCCATCGCAGCCTCCCTGGAAAGCAATGGGGAACGCGATTTTTATAAGGCAGAGCCGCAGCGATTTTCAACATCAAATGTATGCTGTTTGATCCCTGCATTCCCGGCTTCCAAAAGACAGTTTTTTCGTTGCTTGAGAGTGAGATTGCGGGCTTCCAAAAAATGATCTCAAGTGACCTGGAACCGGCCGTACCCATTCTCGTTTTTCGCTGAATAGCGGAAAAGGGAGAGATGCCATGCCGCGCGGAGACAAATCCAAATACACAGACAAGCAGGAACGCAAAGCCGACCACATAGCCGAAAGCTATGAGGACAAGGGCGTGTCCGAGAAGGAGGCTGAACGACGCGCATGGGCCACCGTCAACAAGGACGATGGCGGTGGAAAGAAGGAAGGCGGCTCAGGCCGTGGCAAACATACGGGCCATCCCGCCGCCCACAAAGGCGGCGAGCTCGGCGGCAAAGCGTCTGCGTCACGATCAGCGGCGAGCAAATCTGCTTCGGCAAAGAAGGCAGCCACCACGAGAAAGCGAAATGAGGGGCATGCCAGTCGATAGGACGCTGCCTCACAACGCGTTTGGCCGGTTCTTGCCTCCGTTCGGTCGCGCCTGACGCAAGGCGGGAGATTTATCCTTCTCGTCGTTTCGGCTGTTTTCGATCTCATATGTCAGCCAGCGGCAGAACATGCCGACGATGGATAAGGCTGCGCCACCAACCAGACAGGCGGTAAGCGCTATGCTCTTCGAAGCGCTCGACCAGCTTACGATAGCGAGCAGGATCACACTCGCTGTGGAGATTACATAGCCCACCCCTTTAAGCATATGCAGAGACGATTTGGTCATGTCGGGCACTCTCTTCAGCCGGCTGTTTGGAACATTCCGCGAGCCATGAAGTTCCATCGCGTGCACCGCGCCGGGGCGATTGGTGATGGAAGTCGCGGCGATCGCCGCCTCAACTGAAGGAGAGGCATCTTGATGCCCAACTACCTGAAACTGCCGACAACGACCAAGGGCCTCATTCGGGTGGTGATCGAAACGCCTCGCGGCGCGACGGCCAAACTTGCCTTTGATCCAGGAATGCAGGCGTTCGGCTATGTCCGCCCTTTGCCGGTCGGCATGATGTACCCCTATGACTGGGGGTTCATCCCCTCCACACTAGGCCAGGACGGCGATCCGCTCGACGGGCTTGTCATCCACCAAGCGTCAACCGCTCCGGGTGTGATAATCAACTGCAATCTTCTGGGCGCCTTGCGTGTCAAACAGAAGGACGAGGGCAGGAAAGCCTTGCGCAACGACCGCTACATCTTTTGTCCCCATAGAGAAGACGCTGCGGACGAACTGGTGGCTGCCGATCATGTGCCCGACGACCTGCGACGCGAGATCGAACAATTTTTCCTCTCCTCGGTGGTCGGAACCGGCAAGACGATCAAGTTCAAGGGTTGGCAAGATGCTGCGGGAGCTCGCAAGCAAATCAAGAAGGGCATGAATGCCTTCAGTCGCCAGTCACCTCCGTGAATTGTCTTTGGATAACAGCGTCGGAGAGAAGCTGATGTCGATGCCGCGTCTGGAGTATGGACCGTTGGGACACCGCAGCATGCATGTCTGTGTCGACATGCAGAGGCTTTTCGCCGAGCCATCGGACTGGGCGACACCATGGATAACGCGGGTGCTCCCACAAATAGAGCGGTTGCTCGAAAAGCGGGCACAACAGACCGTGTTCACGCGGTTCGTTCCTGCCCAAAAACCAGGGCAAGGCGCGGGGACGTGGAGACGCTATTATCAGCGCTGGTCGTCGATGACGATCGACAACATCGGCCCCGAGATGGTCGACCTGCTACCGGCGTTGGCAGGCTACTGTCCGCCGGCAACCGTCATTGACAAGCATATCTACTCACCGTGGTTCGAAAGTCACCTAAGAGCGCTCTTGGTCGAACGCGGCATCGACACGCTGGTGATCACGGGAGGCGAAACCGATGTGTGCGTGTTGGCCACTGTGCTCGGCGCCATCGATTTCGGCTATCGTGTGGTCCTCGTCACCGATGCGCTCTGTAGTTCTTCCGACGCCACGCACGACGCACTGCTGACGGTCTATCATCAACGATTCGCGCAGCAGGTCGAAACAGTCGAGATGGAAACCGTGCTCTCGAATTGGAACTGAGCTCCGTGATTTCCCAGTCAGCGAGTTGCGGTGGTGGGCTCACATTTGTCGGTTTCGCTGGCCACTGAGCAGTCAATTGCTGTCAGGCGGCGCGGCCAAACTCGTTCTGGACGATGTCGAGAAGCAGGCCGTCATTGTCCCAGCCGACAGGCTCTTTCAGTCGCCAATCGCACCCCGAACGGTCGAACACGACCGGTGCCGAATAGAGCTGTGCGAAGCCAAGCACCAGCCGTTCGGCGTCGGCGAACGACAGGTCTCCGTGGCGGTCGGCCAGTTGAGCGGCCAGGACCGGAACGTTCACAATTCCAAACTCGTAGATTGTCTTGACCAAGGTGTAATTCAGGTCGTCGCGCAGTTCGACCGGGTGGTTGTGCATGGCAAACTCCTGTCCGAAGGACTGGGTTTTCCCTCACTTTCACCATGCGCCAGGCGCTTCGGGAAAGCAAGACAATTGTAAAAAAAATATTAATAAAATCAATTAGTTAGTATGTTTAGCCAGTGACGCAACCGAGGCACTTTGAGTAGCTGATGCAACAAATGTATTTGGCTACTTCGGAACCAAACAGGCCATTGGCAGATTGTGAGGCACATAAGTCACTTACTCATTCGGCTCACCGGCTGGATTGCCGGAAGCAGGAGGCCATGATGCCTGACAATCTTGAACGCCCCGAACGACTGCAGGTCATGCTGAACGAAGAGGAATTCGCGGCGCTCGACACATGGCGTTTCGACAAGCGCATGCCGAGCCGCGCGGCTGCGGTGCGTGAGCTGCTGCGCCGCGGCCTGGCCGCCGAGGGCTTTCTGCATGCCAACAGCGGCACCCGTTCCGCCGACTTCGGTCTTCTGAGCGGCGAACAGGGCGCCAGCAAGACCAAGCGTGCGGATGGGTGAGGATATCAGGCTACCGCGCCGACGGCGGCTCGATGGCGTCCGCTGGGTCTTCGAAGCTTAAGACCTCGATCAGCATTTCGACAGGCGCGGCCAGGCCCTCGAGGGTGGCACGTATGCCCAATGTCACCACAACAAGGTGATCTTCAGCCTCGCAATTGTCGTTCGCCAGCCTGGCGGGGAGCGGCCTCTTCACTTGCGGATGATCCACTGGCTCTCAAGCACCAGCGCCCGTTTCGTGGCCGGTGACCCTCACCTCTAAGGCGATTGCGAGCGCGCACAACAACAAATGTGGTGTCGTTTTCGTACCGAGCGGCCCGGTTGCTGGAACGTTTTCAGTCGGCTCGCATTTTGAGTGCCACCGAAGCAAAGGAGAATACCGTGGCCCGACTGCCTCAGGACAAGGACCGGATTGAACGCGCCACCCGCGAAGCTCAATCGATCATTGCCATCGAACGCGAGGCGCGTGAGGCAAAGACCGCCCGGCTGCGAGAGCAGCGGCTTTCATCGGAGGCCCCGGCTTCCGCCGGCGCCACTGCGGCAAAACGCAAGCCTGGCGCCCGAAAGGCGACGCACAAAACTCCCGACGCGAGGTGAACTCGTGCTCGACGCTGTATTCGAACACGTCGCCCTCGTCTTCGTCGACCACTCTGAACCAGCGGCTCTGCAAGGCCGGCGTCCAAATCGTTTTGCCGGTGATCTTCTGCAGGGCTTCAAGAGCGGTTGTGCCGCTGGCGAGATGCGATGCCGAAGGCTCACCGCCGTCCATTTCGTGGATCTGATAGCGTGGCATGGCTGCCCTTCCTCTCAGCCAAACTTCGAGAGGTCGCCCAGGTTCCTGGAACGAAATTCCTTCGACGAACTTGCTGGCATTATGGGACCCGGTGCGCGTTACGACCATTGGTGGATGGCATGAACAAATTCCTTTTCGCCGCCGCAGATTTCCTGTCTCGCCCGCCGGGTTTCTACGTCATGATCATCGCCATGGTGGTGTGTACCGCATTGGTGCCTTTCGGTCTGACAAACGCCGTCACCTATGCGCTGTCGGTCGCGGCCATCGTCATCACTGGCGTCGTCTTGATCCAGGGCTACCGCGACACCGCCGCCATCCATGCCAAGCTCGACGAGATCATCGTCGCTCTCGACGACACCAGAAACGATGTTGTCGGGCTGGAACATGCCGACCCGGAGGAGATCAAGGCCAAGCTTACCAAGCTCGAGGAAGAGGCGGCGCGAACCGCCACGGACCAGGCGTAAATCGGTAAGACCTACCTGCGCACGATCCACTCCACAATGTCCGGGTCGATCTCGTCAAGTTCGGTCAATTCGCGCGCCAGCACCCGGGCGTGCATGCGCCATTCGCGTTCGGTGATGCGATTTTCCACGACCAATTTCCTGAAGGCGCCGCGAAGAATCTCGCAGTCGAACGCCGTTACCCCTTTGCCTGAATGGTCCTCTGCCATTTCAGCCTCCGCGTCGATGGCGGGAGCACCTGAGTTGGCTACCAAGCGTCCGTGTGCCGTGTAAGGCGGACGACACGAGAAGCGTACGCTTTCGTACAAAAATAGCGAGTCAATTCGCGGTGGAACGTTGCCACTGCTGCAGGGTTTGTATCCGACAGAGGGCCGCCCGTGCCAGACCAACCCAGCGTTGTCGAGACCCTGCGTATGTCCGGGGGTTCCTCAGTCTGGCGCGAATTGCTCATGACCGGCCGGCGGATTTTTAACCGCAGCTCCTCCAAGCCAAGGGCCCAAGAGATAGGTCGGTTTCGTACCAAGCTGGGTTTGGTACGTTTGCGACACTAACGCTGCGGTCGATCTTCTCGTATGCGAAACGGTGAGAGGGGACGCCGTGCATCGAATTCCAGACCGCATTCCTAGGTTTCTTGGTCCCGAGTCCCCATATCCATGCAATCGTCGGCACGTTGATACGGGCGCGGACGGCTGGGAGATCGGATGGCTCTTGCCCTGCATTGGGCCGCGCCATGACTGAATCTGATCTCGACCGAAATCAATACCAAAACCAGCTGCTGCTGCGCATGAGCGCGGATGATCTCGCATTGCTGGAGCCGCATATGCAGCGTTGCGAATTGCCGCTGCGCATGATGCTTGTCACGCCCAATGTCGCGATAGAGGCCGTCTACTTCATCGAACAAGGCATTGGTTCGGTTGTCGCCAGGACGACGAGCGGCCGAGACGCGGAGGTGGGCTTCATCGGCTTCGAGGGCATGACCGGGTCAACGCTGGTGATGGGCGACGACCGTGCCGCGCATGCCTGTTTCGTGCAGCTCGAAGGCGAGGCCATCCGCATCGATGCCGCGCCGTTCAACGCGGCCCTCGCGGCAAGCCCGACCTTGCGCCTGTTCCTGCTGCGCTTCGTCAACACGCTGCACACCCAGGCCGGCTGCACAGCGCTGGTCAATGCAAGGCTGAAACTCGAGGAGCGGCTGGCGCGCTGGCTGCTGATGTGCGACGACCGGGTGCCCGGCGAACGCCTCGCCATCACCCACGAATTTCTTTCCATCATGCTTGGCGTGCGGCGGCCTGGCGTCACAGTCGCCCTGCAATTGCTGGAAGGCCGCGCGCTCATCCGCTCGCGCCGTGGCGAGATCGTCATTCGCGACCGCGCCGGGCTGCTGGAACTCGCCAATGGCAGTTACGGCGAACCCGAAGCCGAATATTCCAGGCTGATCGGCGAGATCGTGCCGGGCTGATCAGGGCGATGATACCGGGCCTATTTCCGCGCGGCCGGCGCGAAGTCTGGCGAAAAGGCTCAAGGCAGGCGCCGTACGCGCGTCGCTGCCTCGCCCGCGCCCAGCTGCTTGGCCGCCCTTGCCTGGAAGCGGGCTACAGTGCCGCTTCCGCCGACGGGCTCATCCCTGCCAACTGGCCCATCCCTGCCAACTGGCCCATCCCTGCCGACCGGCCCATCCCTCCCAACGGGCATGCCGGCATGTTCCAGGCCAGCGAGCTTGCACCTGGTCTGCTCGGCCGCCGCGCCGATCAGGCAATCGATGGCGAACATGGTGCCCGCATGATCGCTCGCCGCGACCGCCTGGCGGATCTTGCTCAATTGAGTGTAAGTATAGTCGAGAATATCGATCAGCTCTGCGTGGTCCAAAGCACTCTCCATCATTCGATGTCGAGAGGCCGATCCAGGGTCGCTCTTCGCCTGAAGCTACGCCCATTCGCATGGCTTGCATAGGCGATATGTACGAAATCGTACAGTTTCCGCGCCTCCGCGCCGGCCACGCTATTGGCCAAAGGTCCCATTCGCGGCAGCGCGATGTTGTGCGAGATTGGCGCAATATAAGCAATTGCTGAATAACGGTCCGGACGGCTGTCGAGGGGCGGTGTCGTGCCAATTCGCAGGAATCTTGCCGCGAATCTGCGACGGCTGGTCTCCAGCCATGCGTCGGTGGCCGCCGTATGCCGCGGCCTGAACATGAACCGCACGCAGTTCGAGCGCTATTTGCAAGGCAAGAGCGTGCCCAACCAGGCGACGGCGAAGCTGATCTGCGCCTATTTCCGCATCGACGAGGATGAATTGTACCGCGCGCCGGAGGCTGCCGCGCCCGCACACCCGACCCTGTTGCCGATCCACCAGAGGCTTTACGAGAACATGGTGCGCGGCCCGGCTCCCGCCATCGCCGGCGGCACCTATTTCACCTACTTTGCGGTTCCCGACCGGCCCGATCTTGTGATGCGGTCAGTCACCTTCGTGCGGCGCGAGGCCGAGCTGGTGACCTTCAGGCGCGTGACCCGCTGGGCCGAGGGCCTCCGCCGGGGCGGAGCGCGGGCGCCGGGCTGGCACTATGGCGTGGCGATCTCGCAGCTGAACTGGATCTATTTCGCCGGCATCAACCGCCGGCAGACCGGCGAACCGTCAATCGTTGCCGTGCAGTGGGCGCCGTTCTCGGAGCCGGTCCTGGTCGGCAACGCGTTCGTCCTGACCGGAACGAGGCCGGTCTGCGTCAAGGTCATCATGCGCCAGGAGGTCGGCAGGATCAGCCTGAGGCAGACACTGCAGATGTCCGGCATCGTCAGCCTCGACGATCCGCGCCTCGATCAGCTGGTGGCCAGCCTTTTCCGCGAAGGCTAGAGTGCCGTCCCGAACCAAAGGACGTTGGCTCGGGCTAACAGGGATTCGCGATGCTCAACAGTTTCGACTATGGCGGCAAGGAAGCCGACACCGTTCACGCACTGGAGGAGGACATCATCTTCGGCCGGCTGGCGCCGGGCGAACGGCTGGTCGAGGACGTGCTGCTCGCCCGCTTTCCGGTCTCGCGCCACACCATCCGCCAGGCGCTCTACCAGCTGGAAAAGCTCGGCATCGTCACGCGCGAGCGCAACAAGGGCGCCATGGTGCGCCGGCTGTCACCCGACGAAGTCAGGCAGATCTACGAAGTGCGCGAAATGCTGCAGCGCCAGGCCGCGCTGATGATCCGCCTGCCGGCCAGCGAGGCGCTGATCGCCGAATTGACCGAGATCCACCGCATCTACAGCGGCCATGTCGACGCAGGCTATCTCAGGGGCATCCACGAGGCCAATGACCGCTTCCACCTGACCATGTTCTCGGCCTGCGGCAACGCCTATCTCGTCTCCTCGATCGAGCATTACATGCGGCTCAGCCTGCCGGTGCGGGCCAATTCGCTGGCCGACAAGGAAAAGCTCGACGTCTCGCGCCAGCACCACCGGATGATGATCGAGGCGATGAAGCGGCGCGACAATTGGGTGCTGGCACAGCTCTGCGTCGACCATCTGCAGCCGAGCAAGGTGTTTTACCTCCAGGAGATCGAGACGGCTTCTGGCGCGGGTTAGAACCGCCCAGCCGCGAAAGGCGCAAGTCTTCCGCTATTGGGCCGACGGTCGGCGATGAGGTCGCCGACCAGCCGCGCGGTGACGGCCGAGAGCGTCAGCCCGAGATGGCCGTGGCCGAAGGCGTAGATGATGTTGGCATTGCCGGGCGACGGGCCAATCACGGGCCTGGAATCCGGCAGCGACGGGCGAAAGCCGAGCCAATTTGACGACGGTTGGCCGAGCGAGGGGAAGAACTGGCGCACGCCGCGATCGAGCAGCGCCAACCGGCGCGGATTGGGCGGCGAGGACAGCTGGCCGAGTTCGACCGTGCCGGCGACGCGCAGCCGGCCGGCCATCGGCGTCATGTAGAAGCCGAGATCGACCGGGCACACCGGCCGTGTCAGCACCGGCGCCGGCGTCGCGAATTCCAGGTGATAGCCGCGCTCGGTTTCGAGCGGGATGCGGTCGCCGGCCTGTGCCGCCAGCGGCCGCGAGAAGGCGCCGGCGGCGATCACCACCTTGCCGGCGCGCAGCCGCAAGCCGGGACCGCTGAGGTCGACACCACCGGCATCGGCCCGCAGCCCTGTCACCTCGCCCCGCAGCAAGGCAGCACCCCGGTCCGTCGCCGCCTTGAGCAGCCGCGCCATCATGGTCCGGGGATCGGTCAGGTTCATCGACTGCGGGAAAAACAGCCCGCCGCCCTGCACCGCCGGCAGGTTCGGTTCCAGCGCGGCCACCTCGCCAGGGTTCAGCACCGCCTGGTCGACGCCGAATTCGGCGCGCAACGCCCGGCTCGACGCGCCGCCGGCAAGATCATTCGGGCGGCGGTAGAGATAGAGGCAGCCATTGCGGCGCAGCAGATCCCCGGCGTCGGCCTCAACAGCCATCTCCTCCCACGCAGGCAGGGAATCGGCCAGCAGGCCGGCCATCGCGACGGCATTGGCATGGGTGGCGGCCGGCAGCGACTGCCTGACGAAGCGCAGCAGCCACGGTGCCAGCTGCAGCAGCGCTGTCCAGCGCAGCGAAAACGGACTGTCGGCGTTAAGAAGCAGATTTGGCAGCGCGCGCAGCACGGCGGGGTTGCCGACCGGCATGCAGGCATATTCGGCCAGCGTGCCGGCATTGCCAATCGAGGCGCCCGAGCCCGGCTCGTTGGGATCGATGAGCAGCACTTCGCGGCCGTCGCTGGCCAGCCGCAGCGCAGTGGCCAGCCCGACCACGCCGGCACCGATGACGGCGATCTCGACGTTTTTCTCTGTCACAATGTGGTTCCTGACCTCAGACAAAACCCGGCAGCTGCAGATGCCCGGCCGACAGCAGCTCGGCCATGGTGGTCAGCGCCGTGCGCAGATCGTCCTGCGAGCGCGCCGCACCGACATTGATGCGCACGCCGTGCTGCACCGGCTCGCGGCCGACGGCGAAGGCATCGCCCGGCAGCAGCGCCACGCCGCGCTCCAGGCAGGTGCGGGCAAAGCCGGCGCCGCGCCATGGCTCGGGCAGGCGCAGCCAGGCATGGGTGGCGCTCGGCTGGCTCTGCACATCGTAGCGGCCGAGGATTTCGCTCAAGATTGCCTGGCGCTGGCGCAGCTCGTGCTTCTGCACCTCGATGATGCGCGCTGCCGCGCCGTCCTCGATCATCCGTGCGCCGATCAGCGCCGTCAGCGGGCTGATGCTCCAGCAATTGATGCGCAGCGCCGCCGCCACCTGGCCGGCAATGGCGCGCGGCGCGATGACGAAGCCGAGCCGCAAGCCGGGCGCCAGGCATTTCGACAGCGCGCCGATATGCACCGTCAACTCAGGCTCCAGGCTGGCGAAGGAGGGCAAGGCCTCGTCGGCCAAGGGCCGGTAGACGTCATCCTCGATGATCAGGACATTGTGGCGGCGCGCGACGGCCGCAAGCTCATGGCGGCGCGCTTCGCTGAGCGTGATGGTCGTCGGATTGTGCAGCGTCGGCACCAGGAACACCGCGCGGGGGCGCAGCTGCGCGCAGGCGGCGTCGAAAGCATCCGGCCGCATGCCGCCGCGATCCATGGCGACGCCCCTGAGATCCAGCCCATGGACCCGGCAGAGCGCGTTGATGCCCTGATAGGTCACCTCGTCGGCCAGCACCACCTCGCCTTGCCGTGTCACCGCGCCAAGCAGGCAGTCGAGCCCGTGCTGGGCACCGGCCGCCAGCACCACGCGGCCGGGGTCGCCGTCGCCGGCAACGGACTTCAGCCAGTCAGCGACAGCCGCGCGCGCCCACAGCGGCCCTTCCGGCGGATGATAATCCTGCAGCGAGGCATAGTGCGGATCCCTCGGCAAGCGCGGCAACAGCGCCGCCAGCGCGTCGAGATAGGCCGAGGTGGCGGGGCGATTGACCGAGAGGTCGATGATGCCGCTCTCGTCGCTCGGCGCCGAGACGAAGCCGGGTCGCTCGGCCGCCTGCCTGGCCGCCACCGTCGTGCCCCGCCCCGGCCGCGCCTCCAGCAGGCCGCGCTGCTGCAGCGTCGCCAGCGCCCGCGTCACCGTGGTGACGTTGATGCCCAGCGCCCGCGCTATATCGCGCTGCGGCGGCAGCCGGTCGCCGACCGCCAGCGTGCCGGCGGCAATACGCTCGGCGATCGCGTCGGCGAGACGGCGATAGACCGGACTTTCATCCTCGGTAAGGCGGAGATCGCTGAGCATGCGGACAGGATTCGGCTGGAACTGATGTAAGCGCTCTAGCATAAGACAATTCGCCGGACAATAGCGCTTGTGTGACTCAGAACCGGAGAACTCCGAGCGAAAATATCACACAATCGCCGAAAAACTGGCTTGACGCCCAAAGTTGTCTGCATCTATGCTCGATTTCAGATAGATTGTGTGAGCATACAAGTTTGGACGACCCGCCGAGATGCGGGCTTCCAATGGGATGGAACCATGCATCACAAGCCCCACATCGCTTCAGCCCGCCACTTGAGCGGCATCCATCAGGACGGCACCCTATGAGCGCCGCTTACGCCCTGTCCTCTCCGGTAGCGGCGCCTGCCGCCGGCCCGGCTTTCGTCGACTTCGTCGATGTCGAGAAATCCTATGACGGCCGCGCCTTCGCGGTGACCCGGCTGAACCTCGGCGTCGCGCGCGGCGAATTCCTGACCCTTCTCGGCCCATCCGGTTCGGGCAAGACGACGACGCTCAACATGCTGGCCGGCTTCGAACGGCCGACCAGCGGCACCATCACGCTGGAAGGCAAGCCGGTCGACCGTTTGCCGCCCTACCAGCGCAACATCGGCATGGTGTTCCAGAACTACGCGCTCTTCCCGCATATGAGTGTGGCGGAAAACGTCGCCTTCCCGCTCTCCGTGCGCCAGGTCGGCAAGGCCGACATTGCCGGCCGCGTCGGCCGCGCGCTGGACATGGTGCGGCTGAAACAGTTCGGCGACCGCAAGCCGGCGCAGCTTTCCGGCGGCCAGCAGCAGCGCGTGGCGCTCGCCCGCGCCCTGGTGTTCGAACCGAGCCTGGTGCTGATGGACGAGCCGCTGGGCGCGCTCGACAAGAAATTGCGCGAGCACATGCAACTCGAGATCAAGCAGATCCACACCATCCTCGGCGTCACCATTGTCTACGTCACCCATGACCAGAGCGAGGCGCTGACCATGTCGGACCGCGTCGCCGTCTTCAACAATGGCGCCATCGCCCAGCTCGGCTCACCCGACGATCTCTACAACACCCCGCAAAGCTCCTTCGTGGCGAGCTTCATCGGCGAGAACAACACGCTGGAGGGCGTCGTCGACCGCGTCTCCGGCAAGGAATGCCGCGTTAAGCTGACCGGCGGCGGCGAGCTGACAGCGCTTGCCATCGGCGTGGCGCAGGGAGCCGCCTGCCACGTCGCCATCCGCCCCGAGCGGCTCAGCCTTATGCCAGCCGGCGGCAACGCGCTGCCCGCCACGGTCGACGGCCGCATCTACCTCGGCGACCATCTGCGGCTGCTGGCCCGGCTCGGCAACGACCAGGTGCTGACCGTCAAGGTCGGCCCGGAGGCGACCATGGCCAATGGCGAGGCCGTCACGGTCTCCTGCGCGCCGCAGGACTGCCGCGCCTTTCCCGCCGATGCCACGGCCGCCAAGACATCCTGAACCAAACCAAAACAGGTCCATCTCAAAAACAGGGGAAGAAAAAATGAAAATCGCAAAGACCCGGATGCTCGCTTTGGCCGCGGCCACCGCACTGTTCAGCATCGGCCACGCCTTCGCCGATGAATTGTCGATCATGGCCAGCGGCGGCGCCTGGCAGGACGCCCAGCGCAAGGCCTGGTTCGAGCCGTTCAGCAAGGAGACCGGCGCAAAAATCCTCGAGCAGGAATATCTCGGCGATCTCGGCAAGGTCAAAGCCATGGTCGACACCGGCAACGTGCCGATCGACCTGGTGACGGTGGAAACCGCGACCGTGCTGCAAGGCTGCGACGCCGGCATCCTCGAGCGCCTCGACTATTCCAAGATCGGCCCGCGCGACAAGTTCATCGAGGGCTCAGCGCTCGATTGCGGTGTCGGTCTCGACGCTTACGGCGACATCCTCGCCTATGATCCGACCGTGCTGAAGGAAGCCCCGACCTCGGTTCTCGACCTCTTCGACACCAAGAAATTCCCGGGAAAACGCGCCATGCGCAAATTCCCGGCGCAGAACTTGGAATGGGCATTGATGGCCGATGGCGTCGCGCCCGCCGACGTCTACAAGGTGCTGGCCACACCCGAGGGCGTCGACCGCGCCTTCAAGAAGCTCGACACCATCAAGAAGGACATTGTCTGGTGGGATGCCGGCGCGCAGCCGGCACAGTTGCTCGCCTCCAAGGAGGTGGTGATGACCACAGCCTGGAACGGCCGCATCCAGAACGCCATCGACACCGACAAGAAGCCCTTCAAGATCATCTGGAACAACCAGATCCTCGAATACGACATGATCGCCATCCCGAAGGGCGCCAAGAACCCGGAACTCGCCTACAAATACCTCGCCTATATCTCGAAGCCGGAAAACAACGCCAAGCTCGCCAGCTACATCACCTACGGGCCGGTGCGCACCGATGCGGCGTCCTTCGTCGCGGCCGATGCCTTGCCGAAACTGCCCAACGCGCCAGACCACCTCGCCGGCGCCTACCTCGTCGCCGACACCGAATTCTGGGGCGACTATGGCGAGGACCTGGTCAAGCGCTTCAACGCCTGGCTGGCGCAGTAGGAATGTCGGCCTTGCAGCCCAGCGAACTCGACCGGCCCGCGCTGGCCCGCGGCCGGCCGGCCGCCGGCGCGGATCCCGGAACCGCGTCGGCGGCGCTGCGCCGCGCCGAATTCGGCGACCGGCTGCGTTCGCTGGCGCTGGCCGCGCCCCTGCTCCTGCTTCTGGCGCTGAGCTTCGGCATCCCGATCGTGCTGCTCTTGTCGCGCGCCGTCTACGACCCGACCATCGCCAACGCCCTGCCGCGCACCAGCGTGGCCCTTGCCGACTGGAACGGCCAGGGCCTGCCTGCAGATGCCGCCTTCATCGCGCTCGCCGCCGACCTCAGCGACAACCAGGCCAAGGGCACCGCCTATGAGCTGGCCAAGGCGCTCAACGCCCGCTTGCCTGGCGCCCGCAGCCAGGTGCTGAAGACCGTACGCCAGCTCGAAGGCGCGGGCGGCAAGCCGCCGCTCGAGATCATGAAAGCCGTGCCCTTCTGGTCCGCGCCCGGCACTTGGCCGACCATCGCCAACGGCACCCATGCCATCACCTCGTTCTATCTGCTCAGCGCACTCGACCTCAGATGGAACGCCGATGGCGGCATCGAGCGCGTGCCGCCCGAGCAGGCGATCTTCCTACAGGTGTTCCTGCGCACCTTCTTCGTTGCAGCAAGCGTCACGCTCGCCACCTTGCTGCTCGGTTTTCCCCTCGCCTATCTCATAGCGAGCGTGCCGAAGGGGCTGGCGGCGATCCTGATCGTGGCGGTGCTGTTGCCGTTCTGGACCTCGATCCTGGTGCGCACCGCTGCCTGGACTGTGCTCTTGCAGAAATTCGGCCTGGTCAACGACCTGTTGCTGTGGCTCGGCTTCGCCTCCGAGCGGCTCGACCTGATGTACAGCCGCATCGGCCTGATCATCGCCATGACGCATATCCAGCTGCCGTTCACGCTGCTGCCGATCTACTCCGTCATGCGCACCATCGCGCCCTCGCAGATGAAGGCCGCCTATTCGCTCGGCGCTAGGCCGTTCACCGCCTTCCGGCGCGTCTACCTTCCGCAGGTTTTCCCCGGAATCATGGCCGGCTGCCTGCTCACCTTCATCCTGTGCCTGGGCTACTACATCACCCCTGCCCTGATCGGCGGCGCCAGCGACCAGCTGATCAGCAATTTCATCGCCAATTACGTCAATGTCGAACTGAACTGGGAAATGGCGGCGGCCCTCAGCTTCATCCTGCTGGTCTTCACCCTGGCCCTGTTCGGCATCTTCGCCCGGATCCTTGGCCTCGACCGCCTGAAGATGGTGTAGCCATGCTGTTGTCGCCCTACCCCACCTCTGGTGAACGCATCCGCGTCGCGCTGCTGTGGCTGTGGTGCGGCCTGGTCATCCTGTTCCTGCTGGTGCCGATCCTCATCCCCGTGCCGCTCTCCTTCAACAGCGGCGCCTTCTTCATCTTCCCGCTCGAAGGCCTGTCGACGCGCTGGTACGAGGTGGTGCTGGGCACGCAGCGCTGGCAGTCGGCGATCGGCAACAGCCTGATCGTCGCCTTCGGCACGACGCTGATCGCCACCACGCTAGGCACGCTGACGGCCATCGCGCTGTCGAACGAGAAGTTTCCCGGCCGCCGCATCGTCATGCCGTTGTTGCTGTCGCCGCTGATCGTGCCGGTGGTGATCACCGCCGTCGGCTCCTATCTGTTCTACGCCCGCATTGGCCTCGCCAGCACCTATGCCGGCATCATCCTGGCGCATACCGCCCTTGCCAGCCCCTTCGTCGTCGTCACCGTCGGCGCCAGCCTCACCGGCTTCGACCGCAATCTCATGCGCGCCGCCGCCATATCAGGCGCGAAGCCGCTGACCGCGTTCTTCCGCGTCATGCTGCCGCTGATCCTGCCCGGCGTGCTTTCGGGCGCGGCCTTCGCCTTCGTTACCTCCTTCGACGAGGTGGTGGTGGTGCAGTTCCTGGCCAGCGCCGGCCAGCGCACCATGCCGCTCGAAATGTTCATAGGCCTGCGCGAAAAACTCTCGCCCGCCATCACCGCCGCCGCGACGCTGATGATGGCGCTGTCGATCGTGCTGCTGGTGGTGGCGAACCTGCTTGCCCGGCGCGGCCAGGGCCGCCGGGCATCAGCCGGCTAGGCAACAGCCGCGCAGAAAAACACTGAAACTTTTCGCAAGCCGTTCCCGTTTCTCCCGAGATCGCCTCCCAGGCGATCGCAGACCTCCGATCATGCCCCGCCGGCCCCCTGCTGGTGGGGCCTTTTTTGAGGCGGCCGGCGCGGAACAATCTGGGAGACGGAAGTTTCAAATCGGCCGGACCCCGGCACCTCTGGTCAACTCCCGGCGCCCTTGCCGCTCCGGCGCCCTCTCGGCCATAATCCGTCCTCTCGCGGAGAACACCGATGTCGCTCAGCCCCTTGCTCCACGCCTCGCCCGTCATTCAGCTCCACGCGCTGATCGCCATTGCCGCGCTGCTGCTCGGCGCCATGCAACTGTGGCGCACCAAGGGCGACCGGCTGCACCGGGCGCTTGGCCGCGTCTGGGTGGCGCTGATGGCGACGGTCGCCGGCTCCGGCCTGTTCATCTGGACGATCCGGCTGTGGGGGCCGTTCAGCCCGATCCACCTTCTGTCGGTTCTGGTGCTGGTGATGCTGTGGCGCGGCGTGCGGGCCGCGCGCCGAGGCGAGATCGGTGCACACCGCCGCATCATGCAGGGCACCTACATTTTCGGCCTGATCATTACCGGGCTTTTGACCTTCATTCCCGGCCGCACCATGTATGCCGTCGCCTTCGGCCCGCAGGGCGCGACGCCACAAAAGCTGCTGGTGTTTGCCGCCCTGGTGATCCTCGCGGCAGCGGCCGGCCTCTATGCCGCGCGCGGTGCACGGGCGGCAATGCCGCCCATGCGTGGAGAATCCCAGCCCGGAAGCGCATAAGGCCGCCAGTTGCAGGCTGGCTGGACCTGTCAGTCACGCGATGCCGCCCTATCGCATTGTCACCACGAACGGCCGGCGAAAATGTCCGGCTGCCCCGGTTCAGACCGGACCGGACGCCACGAACGCGACGACGGCGGACAGTTTCTCGCGCTTCACCAGAACCGGTTTTTCGTAAGTCTTCTTCATGGAATGCCCCAAAACCCCAGGATTTGCCCGCGTAGGGCGCTACGGAAGCCCTTCATTGTCAAGCGAACGCCCAACAAGGTTCCGTGATCGCCGGCCCGCATTCGCGGCCGTGCCAGCTGCCGGTCAAGGCATCCTGCCTCTTTCCCTCCTTCTTCTGGCCATGTTGCACTGCGAAAAACTTGCTGCATTGCGATATCGGCTGACCAGGCCGACATGCGCGGCGGGCTGGGCATAACGAAGGAGCTGTCGTGGCGGCATCGTTTCGGCCTGATATACAGGGATTGCGCGCGCTGGCTGTCGGCGGCGTCGTTGCCTATCATTTCGGCCTCACCGCGCTGCCCGGCGGCTTTGCCGGCGTCGACATCTTCTTCGTCATCTCCGGCTGGCTGATCACGACGCATTTGATGCGCGAGATCACCGAGACCGGCCGGCTCGACCTCTGGCGTTTCTATGCGCGGCGCGCCCGGCGCCTCCTGCCGGCGGCCCTGTTCGTCATCCTGGCGACGCTCGCCGCCGGCACTTTCATCCTGGCGCCGCAGGAGCAGGCGCTCTATTCGCGCGGCGCCATGTTCGCCTCGGCCTATGCCATCAATCTGTGGCTGCTGCGCTGGTCGTTCGACTATTTCGCTTCGGATGCTGCCAGCAATCCCTTCATCCATTTCTGGTCGCTGTCGGTGGAGGAGCAGTTCTATCTCGTCTGGCCGGCGCTGCTGCTCTTCGCCGCCTGGCTGCATCCGGGCCGGCGCATGGCGGTGCTGGTGATCGGCGCCGCCGGCCTCGCCTCCTTCGCCGCCTGCCTGTGGCTCACCAGCCTCTCTCCGGCCTGGGCCTTCTACTTCTCGCCGCTGCGCGCCTGGGAGTTCGCCGCCGGCGGCCTGGCGACGCTGGCGCCGGCAACATCGTTGCGCAACCGCGCATGGCTTCGCGCGGCACAGGGCTGGCTCGGCCTGGCGCTGATCGCGGCGGCCTATCTCCTATTGAGCGAAGACCTGCCCTTCCCCGGCTGGTACGCGCTGCTGCCGGTTGCCGGCACGGTGCTGGTGCTGCTGAGCGGCGCGGGCAAGGAGCGAGACGAAGAGACAGCCAGCCCGACCGGCTGGCTGATCCTCACGCCCGCTGCAGCGCTTTCGCTGCCGCCCTTGCAATGGGTCGGCGCGCTCTCCTATTCGCTCTATCTCTGGCACTGGCCTGTTATCGTCTACGCCGGCATGCTGGCGCCGGATCTCAGCGTCCTCCAGCGCCTCGGCTGCGGCGCGCTGGCGGTGGCGCTGGCGTTCCTCACCTATCATTTGATCGAGAACCCGGCGCGACGCGGCGGCTGGCTGACCGTTGGCGTTCGAGCGCTGGTTCCGGCGCTTGCGCTGACCGGCGTGGGCGTGGCGGTGGCCTATGCCAATGCGCATCTGGCCACCCGCAATATCGACCCGACCCAGCGCGGCATCGAACAGGCCGCCGAACAGCCCTCAATCGCGCGCGCCGTGGACAAAAACTGCCTGCTCGATTTCCACACGGTGAAGCCGAAACCCTGTACCTTCGGCTCCGCGGATGCCGCCCACACCATCGTGCTGTTCGGCGATTCACATGCCGACCACTGGTCGACACCGCTGGTCGAGGCGGCCAAGCGCAACGACACCAAAGTGGTCACCTATCTCAAATCCTCGTGCCGCGCCTCGCGGCTTTCGACCTTCAACACCGTGCTGAAGCGCGACTACACCGAATGCGACGCCTGGCGCGAACAGGCAATCGCCGACATCATCCGCCGCAAGCCGCGCCTGGTGGTGATCTCGGAATTCTCAATCGGCAACCTGACGCGCGACATGCCCGCCGCCGGCCGCAAGGCCGAGACCGCGCGCTGGCAGGCCGGCCTGCGCTCCACATTGCAGGCCTTCAGCCAGGCCGGCGTCGAGACCGCCGTCATCCGCGACACCCCGATCGGCGACAGTTTCGCCGATTCCTGCGTGGCGCGAGCGCTATGGTGGCGCGAGACCCCCTCGCGCTGCGACACACCGAGAGCCCAGGCCGCCAATGACAGCGCGGCGGCGGAAGAACGCGCCGTGGTCAAAAGCGTCCCTGACACGCTCTATGTCGACCTCACCGACCGCTTCTGCGGCCCGACGCAGTGCCACGTTTTCATCGGTGGCAGGCTGGCGTTTCGGGACCGGCATCATCTGGCGACGGCCTTTGCCGAGACGCTGGAGGGGCCGCTGGAGAAGGCGCTGTTTTAGACCTTCCCTTCCGAGGCAAAACGCAACACCATCTCACGAATCAAAGAGACGATGGAAAGTGGATACCCTCTCGACCACCGAACGCAGCGAACGGATGGCGCGTATTCATGGCAGGGATACGAAGCCAGAAATGGTCGTGCGCCGGCTGCTCCACGGAATGGGCTATCGCTACCGACTCCATCGCGGCGACCTGCCTGGGAAACCGGACATTGTTTTTGGAAAACGCAGAAAGGCGATTTTCATCCATGGGTGCTTTTGGCATCGTCACGATGATCCGGCGTGCCGACTCGCCCGCCTTCCAAAATCGCGGCTGGAGTTCTGGGGGCCGAAACTCTCAGCGAACGCGGAGCGCGATGTCCTAAAACAAGAAGCCTTGAAGCGACTCGGCTGGAACGTACTGGTTGTCTGGGAATGCGAATTGCGGCAGAGTGAACAATTAGAGAACAAGCTGCGCCAATTCGTGGGGGAATAGCATGAAATCGATCGAGCTCTTCGCTGGCGCTGGTGGACTTGGCATGGGTGTCAGTCGTGCCGGATTCACGCCGCAAGCCGTAATTGAGTGGGACCGGTGGTGCTGTGACACCATTCGAGAAAACCGGGCGGATGGGCTTGGCCTCGTTGGTGATTGGCCCGAACCGACCGAGGGCGACGTCCGCCGTGTCGATTTCCGCGAGCACGAGGGTAAGATCGATCTGGTGACCGGCGGTCCGCCCTGTCAGCCGTTCTCGCTGGGCGGCAAGCATCGTGCCCATGCGGACTCCCGTGATATGTGGCCAGAAGCGGTCCGGGCGGTGCGAGAAACCAAACCTCGCGCCTTCATTTTCGAGAATGTGAAGGGTCTCACCCGCGAAACCTTCGCGACATACTTTTCGCACATCGTCCTGCAAATGACCTACCCCGAATTGGCCGCCGAGCCTGACGAGGGTTGGGAAAGCCATCTGCGCCGGCTTGAAAAGCATCATAGCGGCCGTCGCGGCCCAAGGGGCCTCGAATATCGGGTTCTTCCACGTTCGGTGAACGCGGCAAATTACGGTATCCCTCAGCGCCGGGAACGCGTGATTTTTGTGGGTTTCCGCGCCGACCTCGACATCAAGTGGGCTTTTCCACTGGAAACGCATTCCCTCGACGCTTTGCTGTGGGATCAGACCCGGGGCGACTATTGGGACCGACACAAGGTGCGTAACGCTGATCGTAAGATTGGCGATCGCCATTCGGAACGCGCGTCGCGACTAGACGCAAAACCAAAGGCGGAGCCATGGCGGACAACGCGGGATGCAATTGGTGATCTGCCTGATCCCGAGAATGAGTTGCGCAAGGCCGCGAACCATAACAACCATCGATTCCAACCGGGAGCACGATCCTACCCTGGCCATACCGGAAGCCCGCTCGATGAACCGGCCAAGACCTTGAAGGCTGGCGTGCATGGCGTCCCGGGTGGGGAGAATATGCTGCTAAGGCCAGATGGGAGCATACGATACTTCACCGTGCGAGAAAGCGCTCGCCTCCAAACCTTCCCAGACAATTTCCGTTTCCATGGCGCATGGTCGGAAACCATGCGCCAGCTCGGCAACGCCGTGCCGGTGGAACTGGGGAACATCGTCGCGCGCAGCGTGAAGCGTCACCTCACCTTTGGCGGGTCGGACTTTCTGAAATGAAGGCTTATGTCGAATTCGAGTTCGACCTTCCCGGCGCTTTGTTGGCTCGACTGATAGAGGTGCTCGATGAACTTGGCACCGCTCCGCTTAACAACGTGAGTTTGCTAGAGGTGCCCGAACAACAGGGTGTGTATCAACTACTGCTGGACGATCGCGTCGTTTATGTTGGGAAGACCGACGCTGAGGCAGGACTTAACAAGCGTCTGGTTCGCCACGCCCGCAAGATAATGCATAGAGTCGGGCTTGACCCCGCACGTGTCAGCTTCAAGGCGGTTCGAATTTACGTGTTCACCGCCGTAAACTTGGAATCTGACCTTATCCGTCACTACGGCGGCGTGAAGGCCATCGATTGGAACGGGAGTGGATTTGGCTCCAACGATCCCGGTCGGGAACGAGACACCACGAAAGTTGACCCTGAAAACTTCGACGCGATGTTCCCGATCGACATCGATAGGAAAATGGCGTTTGCCATCGACGCTAACGAGACGGCTGCAAGCGCTCTCGTTCGGCTCAAAGAAGCCTTGCCCTACACTTTCCGGTATCAGGGAAGAGGCGGGCGCAGTAGGAAGCCGCATGCCGATTTCGAGGGAACAACTCTGACGGCATTGAGTGGCCCTCTAACCCCACGCGCTGCAATCCAATTTATTGTTGCGGCTTTGCCTCAAGGATGGCAGGCGACGGCATTGCCCGGGTATATCATTCTTTACAAAGAAGACCGCGATTATCCGCAAGCGGACGTTATCGCTGTTTCTGGGCCTGAGACCGGCGCTCCGCAACCAATATAGGCCCATCGCCTACGCAACCACGAGATGATTAGGCAAAACCCGCATCAGCCCGTTCGTCATCATTCATCAAGGGCGCATACGCGCTTTGCTCGTTGGGGTATGTTGCCAAGCCCTCTTGAAGTTCGCGAACTGGTGTAACCAACGGCAACGTAATCATATAAGGGCGCCAGTTTCCGGGTTGCTTAACTGTCTCCGCTTTGTCGAAGAAAGTCACTCCGGTTTCGGAATCATATTTCTCCATATGAATTTGCGGTTCGAGATTGTCGGCCGCGCGTGCCCGGTCAGTAGCGTCTCTTGCACCGTAGCCACGGCTCGTGACGCCCGTATGCGACCCTCCACCGCTCGTCCAGCGGAATGTGAATCTGCAATCCCCGTTCTCATCCAGATCATAGTGGAGTTCGCGCCGAGGATCACGGGCATGAGGGACCCCGTCGTCCGCTCGAGCGATGCGAAAATTGTCTGGAAAAGTGGGAAATAGTTCGCGAGCGATTTCGGGCTTCTCAAGATGCTCGAACAGGCCCAACTGGGCGGCGATATTGAGAATTGGAGCGGTCCGAGCGCTACCATCGCGATTGCGGCGCGTCGAAAGCGTCGCTCGATCTTGCAGGATAAGGCCGTCTACAACCTCTTCTTGCAACCGCGCAAAGAACTCCCGGACCACTGGATCGTTCAAGTCCGCGCGTAGGCGAATAACATTGGTCGGCGCACCACGCCGATGAACACCCGCAATCACGCTGTGCCGACTCGTCGGATAGAAGTATCCGCCACGTCTCCGTCTGTAGTCAGCAACCAGGGACTCATTTTGATCCGACAAAACAACCGTGGAATTCTTGTTGTACCCACAGGCGCGGCCTAAAAGTCCCTGTAGGAGCGAATTCAAATCAGCGGCCTGACGCGCAAAGTCGACGAACCAAGTCACACGTGAAGGGAACGCATCACCCATCCTGGCGCGATTGGTCACGATAATAACGAATGGTCGGTCGAGATGACGTCGTTGACTAAGCGCGCGCTTGACACTGACGCCAGCGTATTCCGACCCAAAATAATTGATAACTTCGATCCCGGCCGATTCTAGGTCGAGGCTTCGTATCAAATCGCGGGCCCGCGTGTTGTTGTTGAATGGCCGAATGCAAATCCCAATCGGCTCTTCAGCATGCTCTATCATCGCGAGGATTGCCGCACGCATGGTCCGCTGAACTAGTTCTTGGTAGGCTGTCTGGTTGCCTCCAAAATTGACGCGACGAGCAAAGCTAGCGAACGCTGGCGGTGCTGCCGAATACGCCTGCAGTGACACCAGGGCGAGATCAGGGATATCGAGTTCGCGCGCGAGACCTGTAAGGCCAAATGTTGTCGGAGGCTGGATATCGACTCCGTCGCTAATCACGTGTCCTCCAAAGTAGTTGAACCCACGATATGTAGGAGAGAGATACTGACGGACCAACCAGACCGATTCCAGTTCGTGCAGTTCATAAGGCGTTGCCGACAGGCCGACGAAACTATGCTGAACTCCGTCTGTCATCACAGCTTCAATCGATTCGAATACCTGCACTAGAACACAAGGCCGGCGACCGGCGACACCATTTGCATCGACCACAATACGATCACTCGCGCCGAACTGGGGTTCATCAATCATGAGCAATGGCTCGAACCCCTGATCGTTCGCACGGCGGCAAAGGTCTGCGATCTGTTGAACCTGTTGGCCGTGTACGCGCCGTTGAACGAAGTCCTCTGGGCGGGGACCAAGATGTACGTCGCCCAGAGCACCGCGAAGTACGTGCGTGCGGTAGTAAGCGATAGTTGGCGAGCGTAGGAATCCAGCGTCCAAGTCGGACGGAACGTTCGTGCCCTCTACCGGTACGACCTTGATCATACCGTAGTAGTTCAAGAAGCTTGTCAGCTCGATGTTGGTCTGATCCTCCTGACTTGTGTGGCTAGTGGTCAGATAGATCGGATAGATTGCGCGCCCGGTGAGTGCGTAAATGATCGGCCCCGCCAGTTGTAGTGCAAGCGACGTAGTGGTTTTGCCGGATTGCATCGCCCCGAGGACCACGCCGTTCTGCCCGGGATTGCCCATCATCTGGTTGATGCAGTCCAAGGCCGTCATAAGTTGAGCGTCGTGAAGAACACCGCTGTCGTCGGGTCGACTAAAAAATGAACCAACTCGATCAAGGATTAAGCCATTTCGAACGGCCCCGACTACGGCATCAATATCTAGCCGTACAGGAAGCCCGAGGCTGGCCGCATGTTCATTGAACACGATACGAAGCCCATGAAGGTGGTCAATGTAATCCTCGACCTGGCGGTCGAAGGATTCCACGGAGGGCGAGGATGAAACGGCAACGGTCATAATGCGACTCAATCTGTTGTGTGTGACGAATTAAGATCACACAATCAAATAGGTCACAACAATTTTAATTATCGAACGTTATTTGTCATACTCCAGACCGAACCGATCTCAGCCCCTTCACCGCCCCATCATCATCCCATAATGCACCGCCACCAAATCCAGCCCGAACATCAGCAGTTTCGTCACCACGTCCGGCTCTCGCCGGTTTGCTCGGCCAGGCCATCGATCGACTTTCGTCGCGGCCTTTCGCACCCACATCTCGCGAATCCATGGAACGGGACCGCCCCTCGCGGGTTATATTAGATCAACCTTGAGAAGGAGGTAGCCATGAAGAAGCTCCTGCTTGCCTCGGTTATCGCCATTGCTTCGGCGGCGGCGATGATCGCGCCTGCCGCCGCCCGCAGTCACGTCTTTATCGGCATCGGCGGCGGCTACAACGACTATTATGGCAACGATTATTATGATGGATATGGGAACTATGGCGGCCGCTACGTCTACAGCCCCTACGACCCCTACGATGACGGCTACCGGCCGCGTTATTTCCACCGGCACCACCACCGCTGCCACATCGAAGTGATCAACCACTGGCGCCATCATCACAGGATCGTCGAGGAAGTCCGCGTGTGCGGATAAACTGATCCCGGCGACACGGATCCGGCCGGCATCCGCCGGTCGGATTGGTGCGCCGCCTCACCGCGCCATCATCATCCCGTAGTGCACCGCCAGCAGGTCGAGCCCGACCTTCAGCAGCTTCGTCACCACGTCCCTTCCCTCACCCGTCTGTTCCGCCAGGCTCTTGATCGAGCCACCGGCGCAGCAGACCTGTCGCACCACCGCCGCGACCTCCCAATGGCATAGTGCCCTCGTGGCGGCGGCATGCGCCCGGCCGGCGTCGAGCACGCTGTCGGCGATGCCGCCGCCCTGGCGGCCGCCGTCGACGCGCTCGCTCCAGCGCATCGGTTTGACGCCCGCCTGCTGGCTGCACTGGAAATCGTCGCGGTAGCGCTGGCCGGCCTCGCGCTGCTGGCGCGACAGCGAGGTGATGCCGATGAGCGGATCAACGTTGCGCACCCGCACGATGCCGCCGGTGGAGGTGTAGCCGTCATTCGACACTTCATACACGCGTCGCGCTTCAGCCGTGCCGGCGTTGAGCCGCTTGCGGCCGAAGGCGTCGTCGCTGAGTGCGAAATCATGGCCGATCTCGCGGCGGATGCGCACCTGCTCGGCCTCGCCCTTCGGCAGTTTCGGCGCCTGCGGTTTGGCGGCTTTGGCTTTTTTGGGCATGGGGTGGCTCCTTGGGCTTGGGGTGTGGTGTTTTTGGTTGGAGAGGCTGTCGGAGATGAATCATCCCGCCACCTGCTTCGCCGGTACTTGCGCTCCCCGCCGCGCCATCAGCTCGCGCATCGTCCGCCGCTCCCGCACCTCGATGCAGAGCTGCGCGCTCGACGGGCAGAACTGGGCGTTGCCGCTCTTCACCTCGCCGCGCACGAAGCGCTGGATGGCGGCTTGCAGGTCGGCAAGCTCGGCGTCGCGCACGGCACTGAGATAGCCGCGCATCTGCATCTCGACATCAGTCAGGGCGGATTGCGGGAAGCATGAGAACATCGCCGCCAGCGCCTTCGTCGCCTGCTGCAGTTCGGCTGCGGTCATGGCTGCGGATCTCCTCGATGATGGCGTTTGCGGCGTCGGTATGGGTTTTCGGCCGCTGCCAGCCGGTCTTCTTCCCCGAGAAAACGGGAGCTGTTCTGGTCTTGCCCGTAGAAGAAAAATGCTGGGCATTTTCAGGGGAGGACACCTCTTGTTCTCCATGAGCCGAAAAATGCTGCGCATTTTCAGCGGAAAAAGCGGAAGCTTTTTCACTCTGGTTTCTGGAGTCTGGAGAATGCTGCGGCAAAGCGCCGGCATTTGCTGGAGGATGCGCCTTTGTTTTCAAGGCGGTGGCAGCACCACCACGTGCCCCGGCGGCGGCCCTCGCCTCGCTTTTGACCTGCGCCTTATGCAGCTCCCTGGTCAGCCTCTTGTGGCCGATCTCGCCTGACTCGCGCTCGAAGAAGGTCAACAGATCGCCACTGATGGCGCGCCATCTCTTGAGCGACAGCCGCGCCACCCGCGCCAGCTTGGCGTCGTCGTCGGGCAGCCGGCCGCCGGCGTTCCACATCGCCATCAGGATGAGCATGTAGGCGCCGATCTGCTCGGTGGAGAGCTGCAACGTGTCGCCGACGAAATCGGAGACGTAGAGCTGCATGAAGGGCCGCTCGCTCATGCCTGCCCCATGCTTGCACGCACGCTAATGGAACCAGCCGCCAGCCCGCACGTTATGACGCGACCATGCCAGAGGGAGGTGTTTCGATGACGGCTTTCATGCCGATTACGCTGCGCTTTTGCGATAACAAGACCATGCTGGTCGGCTCGGTCGCCGACGCCGAGACGGCGTTGCGGCACCATTGGCCCGACAAGACCGCACCCGCCTATGTCGAAGCCGTGCGGCTGGTCAGGCTGGCGGTCGAAGGCAGTTGCTGCCCGCGCACCGCCTTCGAGGCCTTCAGCAAGGCCGCCCGGCAACAGGGAATATTGATGGTCAAGCCGAGAAGCCGGGCGCATGATTGGCTCGACGCCGCCGCCAACCCGTGAAGCCTGCGCGAAGGCGATGCAACCGCCTGGCGGCCTCGCGCGTTTATGAGCGTCGGCTTGAATGCCGCGCCGAGATCGAGGGTGAACGCCGTGGGTACGATGAAAACGCCGCTCAAAGTAAGCCTGGACGGACATGTCGAGGAGATCGACAGCGTCAGCGATGCCGCCGATTTCCTGCAACGCTGGCCGATCGATCGGCGCGGCCATGTCTACCGCAGCGCGCTCAACGCCTGCAGTGCCGCGATTGCGGCACAGATTTCCGAATCCGACGCTATGAAAGTGTTCACCGGCTTTGCCCGCGTCGCCGGCATCCTGGTTGCCGAAGCCGGCCCGGCCATGCGGCTGGAGGCACGCACCGTGCAAAGCCGCATGCCCAAGCAGGGCCGGCAGATACCGAAATAGGCTCACTGGCAAACCCGGCGTTGAAACCGCGCCTGGTGGTAGCCGCAGTAGCTCTTCAGCCCTTTGGTCCGCATGCCGCAGCACAGCATGTCGGCGCCGGGCCGGCCGCCCGGCGCGTCGTTCTCCGGATCCTCTTCCAGCGTCAGGTCGAGCGGCGCGCGGCAGCGGGCAAACAGGCAGTCGATGAAGCGCATCGCCACGCCATGCGGCTGGCGGCCGATGGGTCCGCGCGGCGGCGCCGGCACCTTGAGACGGTAGGCCTCGCCATCGGCGATCAGCACGCCCACCTCGCGCACGAACAGGCGCGGCGGCAGCCAGGCCGGCGAGGAATCGCGTCTGGTCCGCGCCTTGTTCTTGCGCGCGCCCTTGGCGGCATCGACGCCGGCGCGCTTTTCGGCAGTTGCCTTGCCCTTTGCCTGCTTCGCGGCCCCGGGCTCGCGCATTGTCCGTTCGACGGCAGCTTGCCGCACGACCGGCGGCATCCCCCGGCCATTGGCAAAGCCGATCGCGCCCAGCATGGCGTTGCGGTGGACGATGCCGATGATGGCGTTGCGCGACACCGGGCTGCCGCGCAGCGCACTGAACGCCGCCGCGATCCTCGAGGCCGAAAGCCCCTCCTTCAGCCAGCGGGCGATCTCTTGCAGTTCGGCGTCGCTGTAGCTTGCCATGTCCAGGCTCCATCCAGTGGTCCGCCTTCGGCCGCGCTCGAGAGCGCGCCGTCGGCCAGGCGTCAGGGTGCAGGCCCGGTCCGGGCCACGGTCAGAGGTTCGGTGCGAAAGCCGGCTCGCGGGATGGATCAGCCGGAGCGGATTGAGTGCCCGGCGCTCAGGCGCGCCAGCCGGGCCTCCGCCGTCTTCCTGTCGGGCGCGGAAACTGCCCTGCCCGTCATCAGATCGAACAGGATGACGGTGCCGTCCTGCGTGCGGATGCAGGAGCGCGCATAGAGACCGGCAGCATGCCGGTCGAATGGGGGGCCGGAGCCGAGGGGAGCGGCGGCTCCGGCCGTTCCGGCCGCCAGGGACGGGCAGACCGGACCCGAGGCATCAAAGCGCTCGGGCTTCGCCCCGGCCGGGGAGGACGGCCGGGACGGAAGGGAATGGCTGGCGACTTCGGTCGCCTTGTTCGCCTCACGCGAGGCTGGCGCTACCGCGCCATGAAAGCTGGACAGGTTCTGCATGACCAGATATAAGCATAACTCAAAAATGGATGCAAGCCATTCTTTCATAGACGAGAGCCGCTTTCATCGCTCACATGGGCGCCATGGCAAAAACGGAACTGTCGATCAAGGTCGGGGCGGCGATACGCCAGGCGCGCAAGCAGCGCGGCCTGGTCATGCGCCACATTGCCGAGCATAACGACACCGATGTCGCCGCCGTCGGCAATTGGGAAACCGGCCGCAACCTGCCCAAGACCGAGAACCTGTTGAAGACCGCCGCGTTCCTGCGCGTCGACCCGGTGGCGCTCGGCCAAGGGCAGGTCGCCTTCCTCGACGATGCCGGGCCCGTGGCGGATGCCGAGATCGTCACCGATGCCGGCCCGATGCCCGCCGGCTCAATGGATATCGAGGTGCTGGGTGCGGCGGTCGGCGGCGACGACGGCGACTTCACCTTCAACGGCGAGCCTGCCGGCTACGTCCAGCGCCCGCCGGGCGTGCGCAACCTGCCGAAAGTCTTCGCGCTGCATGTGCTCTCCGACTCCATGGTGCCGCGCTACGAACCCGGCGACCTCATCTATTGCGGCGGCCGCGACGCCGTGCCTGGCGACCATGTGGTGATCGAGACGTTTCCGGAAGAAAACGAGAAGAACGGCAAGGCCTTCATCAAGAAGCTGGTCAAGCGCACAGCGGGCGAGCTGGTGGTCGAGCAATACAATCCGCCCAAGACGCTGACCTTCAACCGCTATGCCATCAAGCATGTCTGGCGGGTGATCCCGCTGAAGGAATTGCTGGGGTATTAGCGCCCCTTTTTCCTTCTCCCCTTGCGGGGTGAGAAGCGGTTCGCGCAGCGAACGAAAAGCCAATTGCTTGGCTTTTCGAGCTTCGAACGCCCTGAGCCTGCGAAGGGCCGGGTGGCGCACAATCCACCTGCCGGGTCCCCGCTGCTTCGCAGCGTCCCGGCGTTCGCCGGCCTTTCATCGTGCCACTGGCACGATGAATTCGCTTCGCGAACCGGCTGCTCACCCCGCAAGGGGAGAAGGCAAGTCAGCACCCCCTCAAGCCCGCCTCGCCTCCACCAGCACCTCGCGCTCGCTCAGCATCTGCGCTTCGCTGCGCACGCGCTGGCGCTCGTCGATGAAGGCGGCCTGGATCGAAACCGCCGTGCCCGGCAGCCCGTCGGCGCGGCAGGCCGAGCAGACGATGCGGCCCGAAAGCTCCGCCAGCGGCGTGCTGCCCGTAACGCCGAAACGCCGGAGTTCATCCGGTTTCCACCATCTGTTGCGGCCGCAATCGGCGCACTCGACCGATAGCGAGACGACATGCGCGATGACTGGTCTTCTGCCCGGCAATGCCATTGCCTCTCTACCTCGTTTGTTCCTGATTTGTTCGTATATTCCTGTGTTTTAACCCAGGAGTCGAGTCGCAGTTTTAACACTTTCCCACAAGTTTCTCTTTTATCGATTTTTGAGTTATGCTTTTATAAACTCGCAAATGTGAGTCGCCTGCCGCATCAGACCCGGGAGCTACAATGGATGCCGCCGATTTCGCCCGCGCCTGCGGTTACACCGGCGACAGCCCAGCTCTGCTCGAAGCCTTCGAGGCGATCCGCCGCAACGGCATCGCGCAGGCCCGCCAGGATCATTTCCGGCGCAAGGCCGTCATCGACGAATTGAAACAATCCGAACCGCTGTTCCTGGCCGCGATCGGCCCGGCGCTGTCGGCGGACGAGGCCATCGAGGACACCGCCCGCTTCATCGCCTGCTGGCGCAACATGCCGCGCTGGCGCCAGGAGCGGCGGCTGCCCGACCTCGTCAGGGCCAGGCAGCAGCGTCTCATTGCGCGCTTCTTCCGCCGCTACGGCCATCGCCTGTGGGCGCTCGAAGCAGCTTGAAGTTTGGCACGGCTGGACCAGCCATTTACGGCTTCCCCAGCCATTTCTGGGTTCCAATGTGAGTTTTTTCTTTCTAGATTGCCGAGGGGTGGCTGTTCGTTCGACGTGCATGATTTGGAATGTTCAGGACTGCCCGCTCAAAAATTCAGACGTGGATAACGGCCGGCGCAGGCACCATCGCGGCGCTGTTCGTCGCCGGCCTGATGGGCGCCTTCGGTGCCCTGCCCGCGCATGCTCCACCGCAACTGCCGCCTGACGCCGCCATCGATGCCGGGCGCTGGCGCGTCCAGCCGGTGCGCGCCTATGTCAGCCATGCCAGGGTTTACGGCGTGCTGATGAAGCCCGGCCAGAAGGCGCTGGTGCTTGAGGCCGACCTCACCAACCGCACCGCGCAATCCGACAAGGCCTATTTCAATGTCTTCAAGCCGGACGGGCTCGCCCTGCCCGATCCCATGCCGATGATCGCGCTGACGCGCGATGCGACACTGACGCCGGAACTGCATCCGGGGATGACCGAGCGCATGGCCTATGTCTGGCCGCTGGCCGATGACGCCACTGTCCCGGCCAGCCTGAGCTTCGGCGTCACCGCCGAGATCTTCAAGCCGCGCGACAACCTCTACGGCATGCCCGGCTGGTTCAATCCCTACCGGCTCGGCTCCATCACCTTGCCGATCGCCGACGTGCCGGCGCCGAACGCGCCGGGAAACGGCTCATGAGAATCCGCGTCCTCGGCAATCTCGTCGTCCTCGCCGCCACCGTGGCGCTGAGCTACGGCATGCAGGTGACGAAGCCGCATTATGCCGACCTCACCGCGCCGATCCCGGTCGACGGCACCATGCACGACACGGTGCATGCGCGCAGCTTCGATGTCCGGCTCGACAAGGTGATCTTCGCCCGCCAGCTCAAGACCAACCAGTTCGGCCAGGAAAAACTGCTGACCACCAGCGGCCTGTGGGCGGTGGTGACGACAAATCTCACCGCCACCGCCGCCTCCACCACGATCGCCGACGGCACCTGGCAGGGCCCGACCGGACTGCGCTATCACCAGACGGAGCGGCTGGGCTACCGCCAGGACATGCCGCCGCATGGCGTCGATCCCGGCCTGGAGAAGCGCGGCCTGTTCGTGTTCGAAGTGCCGCCGGACCAGATAGACGGCGCCAGGCTGCTGATATCAGCGCGCCAGTTCGGCCCGCTAGACGCGCAAGCACGCATCAGCGTCGACGGGGTGCCGACCGGAACAGACGGTCAGCCGGTGGATGTGCTGCCGGAATATGATCTCGACGCCCCTCCACTCCAGGGCAAGACATGACCGCCGTTTCAACAGACCTGGAGCCGACGGCCGACCCGCAGGCCGAGAAAAAATGGCGGCGGCGCAGCCTTGTGGCGCTCGCCATCCTGCTGCCGCTAACGCTGGCCGAGACCAGCTACGACAGCACGCGCGAATGGCTGCGTGGTGAGGATCTCATCGCTCGGGATGTCGATTTTGGCCAGTCCGTGTCGTTTGGCGGCAGCGACTGGAAACTGGCCGATCTGCGCGGCGGCAAGGCCGGCCGCCTGCCCGACCACGCCTTCGCCATCATCGCCACCTTCACCGTCACCATTGGCGACCCCGACCTGCAAAGGCAGTGGCTGGGCTGCAAGCTGATGCTGACCGACGCCGCCGGGCGCCGCTGGCTGCCGGACGTCATCGCCGGCGTCAGCCTGCCGCAGGGCGTGATGAACTGCAGCTCGGCGATCTTCTCCGGCGCTGGGAAGGGCGACGTCCTCACCATCGGCGACACTTTCATCGTGCCGGAGGACGCCATCAAGACCATCCGGCCCGCTGTTGGGCTGGGCAGCGAGCGGCCGTGGTATCTGCGGTTCCAAAGGCCGCCGAAGTGAGCGTCCTCTCGGGACCCAGGTTTTGCCATGTCAGCGTTGCCTCTCATCCGCCGCACCTGCCCTTCGCTGCCGCTCCGGGCGTTCGCCGCTCGAAAAGCCAAGCAATTGGCTTTCCGTCCGCTACGCGGACCGCGCCTCACCCCCGTAAACGGGGCGAAGGGAACTGAGCGAAAACGCCGTCTCCAGCACGGCGGCCAGAAAACATATCCTGATCGGCTCGATCAGAATGCCGGTGGAGGAATCCTGGAACGGGCTGCCGAACAGCAGCGTCACGCCGTGCGAGAAGATCTGCCAGACATCGAGTTCGTGCGGGCCGATCAGCCGTGTCGCACCGAGCCACAGCCAGGCGGCGCCCCAGTCGATGACGCGGTAGCCGATGATCAGCGTGCACAGAAGCAGCAGGCTGGAACTCACCGTCAGCCGCACGCCATTGGCGATCGGCAGATAGCGCGAGCGGTAGCCGGCGATGAAATGCTCGACGAAATCGCGCAGGAATTTCGGCAGGCCGGCATAGCGCTTGCCGACCCGCTCGACGCGGTTGTGGACGCGCATCAGCGCGGCATCGTCGCGAACGTCATAGCCGTAGATCAGCGCCGCCATCACCAGCCAGATCAGCGGCAGCAGCATGTAGAAGAACAGGTTGATGGCGACTGTCGAGGGCGCGACCGAGGTGAGTTCGACCGGTACCATGGGTGCGGCCGCAGCCACCGGCACCGGGCTCGCCAACCCGTCGGCCGCCGCTTGCATCACGGACCAGAAATTGCGGCTCATCAGCCATTGCAGCACGCTGTCCTTCCAGCGGCTGATCACATAGAGACCGACGAAGATCCAGTTGGTCTCGCAGATCACCACAACGATCTGCCAGAACGAGGCGGTCTTCGTTTTGGTCTGCATGAGTTTGGCCAGCCGCCGGATCAGCCAGGACACCGCCACCGAGACCAGCAGCCAGCGTGAATCCAGCACGTCGAGCACATTAGCGCTCTGGCCGAAACCGGCCTGGTCGAGCGTTTCGCGCGAATATTGCCGCACGATATCGCCGAGGAAGCCCCAGGCGGCGTAGTAGGCGAAGAACGGCAACAGCGCGATGGTGATCATGCGCACCAGCCGCGAGCCACGCCGGTCGGCCGCCGGCTCGTCGGCGGCCTTGTCCGCGCCGCGCTGCGCGGCCGCGAGATGCGGCAGGCCGGGGCGCAGCACATGGAACATCGCCACCGTCACCACCAGCTGCGCCAGCGCCACCAGCGTCAGCATGGCGAGCCCGGCGAAATGGTTGGCGAGCGCCACCTTGGCCGCTAGCTGCAGCAGGAGATCGCCGGCCAGCACCCCGGCCAGCATCAGAACCACAAGCTGCGGCCAGAACCGCCGCAACAGCGAAAAACTCAAGCTGATCGGCCTGATGATGTCGGCAAACATGAGGTCTCTCACGATGCCACCCGCCCCGCGCCTTTCTACCAAGGCCCGATCGTTTTGCAACCGGGCCGGGAAATGGGGGGTAGCGGTTTGATCATGACGGGCAGCTGGTGCTGGGTTAGGCGCGGGTGATTGAGGAGACGTTGCGCGGGTCATGCGCGGTCTTCCCTTCTCCCCCTGTGGGAGAAGGAAGAAGCGCTCACCGCCTCACCCGCGACTTCAGCCACCGATCGAACGCCACCGCCAGGATCAGGATCAGCCCGATGACGATGCTTTGCGTGTAGGACGACACATTGTTGAACTGCAGCCCGTTCTGCAGCACGCCGATCAGGGCCGCGCCGACCACCGTGCCGCCGACCGAGCCGATGCCGCCGAACAGTGAGGTGCCGCCGATGACGACGGCGGAAATCACCGTCAGCTCGTAGCCGATGCCGGCGACCGCTTCGGAAGAGTTCAGCCGCGCCGACAGCACGAAAGCGGCGAGCCCGGCGAAGAAGCCGACGATGACATAGACCGAGACTAGGATGCGGTCGACGCGCAGGCCTGACAGCCGCGCGGCCTCCGCATTGCCGCCGACGGCATAGACGGCGCGGCCATAGCGTGTGTAACGCAGCACGATGTGGCACAGGATCGCGGCAATGGCGAAGATGATCGCCGGCACCGGCACCGGGCCGATCAACCCCGTGCCGAACCAGCGCATCGAGGCGTCGAAGCCGGAAATCGGGCCGCCATTGGAGATGGTCAGCGTCAGCCCGCGAAACACCGTCAGCCCGCCCAGCGTGACGACGAAGGGCGGCACTTTCAGCCTGGTGATGGCAAGCCCCTGCACGCCGCCGGCGGCGGCACCGACAATGACGGCGGCGAGCAGCGCCGCAAACCAGCCATAGCCCTGCGTGCCCGAGGTCGACAGCGACAGCGTGTTGGCCGCACCGCCCTTGGCGACGACGGCGGCGACCATGCCGCAGAAGGCGAGCAGCGAGCCGACCGACAGGTCGATGCCGGCGGTGAGGATGACGAAGGTCATGCCGAGCGCGATCAGCCCGGTGATCGAGATCTGCCTTGTGATGTTGAACAGGTTGATCGGGTCGATGAAGCTCGGCTTCAGCACGGTGAAGACGACGACCAGCGCCGCCAGGAACAGCAGCGGCCCGAAACTCATCAGCAGCCGCGCGAAATTGATGCCGCCGCGCTCGCTCTGTTCCCCCGCCACGCTCATTGTGCCTGCCTCTCCGCGTCCGGGCTCTGCGCGTCCTGCCCCTGCACATCTTGCTTGTCGAGCGCCATCAATTCCATCAGTTTTTCCTCGTTTGCCTCGACGCCCGGCATCTCGCCGGTAATACGGCCCCGGCGCATGGTGACGATGCGGTCCGACACCGCCAGCACTTCGGGCAGTTCGGATGAGATCATCATCACCGCGATGCCGCGCGCCGCCAGCTGCACCAGGATCTGGTGCACCTCCGCCTTGGCGCCGACATCGACGCCGCGCGTCGGCTCGTCGACGATCAGCACCTTCGGATCGCGCGCCAGCCAGCGCGCCAGGATCACCTTCTGCTGGTTGCCGCCCGACAGGCCCTCGATCGCCTGCTCCGCTGAGGCCATGCGGATCGACAGCATCTTCCTGAAACCCGACAGCGCGTCCCGCTCGCGCCGCTCAGCCATGAAACCGAAACCATTGCTGAATGTGCCGAGCGAAGCGACGGAGAAATTCGGCAGGATGCCGAGTGCTGCGAAGATCGCCTGATGTTTGCGGTCCTCCGGCACCAGACCGATGCCGAGCGCGATGGCGTCGGCCGGCGAGGCCGGCGCAATCTGCTTGCCGTCCAGCGTGATGGTGCCCGCCGCGATCCGGTCGGCGCCGAAAATGGCGCGCGCCAGCTCCGTGCGGCCTGAGCCGACAAGCCCGGCAACGCCGAGGATTTCGCCAGCCTTGAGGTCGATGTCGACGCCGTCGAGCACGATGGCATGCGGCGCCTCGGGATCGCGCACGGTGCGCAAGCTGCGCACCGACAGCACGATATCGCCGGCGACCGCGCGCTGCGCCGGCCGCGCGTAAAGTTCGGAAGCCGCGCGGCCGACCATTTTTTCGATGATGCGCGGCAACTGGATCGGCCGTCCGCGATCGCGGTCGAGATGCCCGGCCAGCCGGCCGTCGCGCAGCACCGTCATGCGGTCGCAGATGGCCGACGCCTCCTCCAGCCGGTGGGTGACGAACATGATGGCGACCTTGTCCTGGCGCAGCCGGTCCATGATCGACAACAGCCGCTGCACCTCCGTCTCGGTCAGCGCCGAAGTCGGCTCGTCCATGATGATCAGCCGGCTCTTCAGCGAGAGCGCCCGGGCGATCTCGACCAGTTGCTGCTCGGCCACCGACAGCGCCGAGACCGGCGTCATCGGGTCGATGGAGAGGCCGACGCGGGCGATGATGTCGCGCGAATCCCGCTCCATGCGCTTCCAGCTCACCAGCCCGAGCGGCCCGACCGGCGCGCGGCCGATGAAAATATTCTCGGCCACCGTCAGCGTCGGGATCAGGCTCAGTTCCTGGTAGATGGTGACGATGCCGAGCCGCTTGGCATCCTGCGGGCTGGACGGCGCATAGTCGGCGCCGTCGAAAATGATGCGTCCGCTGGACGGCGGCATGACGCCCGACAGGATTTTCAAGAGCGTCGATTTGCCGGCGCCGTTTTCGCCAAGCAGGCCGAGGATTTCGCCAGGGCGGATGTCGAGAGAGACATCACTTAGCGCGGTGACGCCGGAAAAATGCTTGGTGACGCCTTCGACGGCGAGCAGGGCGGATGCGGCTTCAGCTGGCAAGGGTTGCTCCCGGATTGTGGATCATGCTGGCTCCGTCAGCGCGCGAACACCCCCCTCTGTCCTGCCGGACATCTCCCCCTCAAGGGGGGAGATTGGCCGTGTCACCGGTGGCGCTTTTCCTCGAACGTTGACGAATTGGCGAAAGCAGAAAAACCAGCCGATCTCCCCCCTTGAGGGGGAGATGCCCGGCAGGGCAGAGGGGGGCGATGCCCCGCCTGCCTTGCCAATCGACCGATCCCCACCGGTCCCCTACTTCGTCTCGCTCAGCCTCTCAGCCTTATCAAGATTGTCCTTGCCGATGACGATCGGCGTCAGCAGCACCAGCTTCTCCTTCGGCTCGGTCTTGTTCTTGGCGTAGGCGACCGCGATCTGCACGGCGGTGCGCGACTGCTGGCCGGGGAACTGTTCGACCGTGCCGGCGAGCTTGCCGTCACGCACCGCGACCAGTGCCTCGGGCAGCGCGTCGAAACCGTAGATCTTGACGTCGGTGAAGTTGCGCGCCGCGCACGCCTCGAGCGCGCCGAGCGCCATGTCGTCATTGGCGCAGATGATGGCGTCCGGCTTGCCGTTGGCGGCGAGGCCGGCTTCCGTCACCGACAGCGCTTCGGCGCGGGCGAAGTTGGCGGTCTGCTCGAAGATGATCTGGTACTTGTCCTTCAAGGGATCGAGCACATTGTGCACGCCCTTGTTGCGGTCGATGGCCGGACCGGCACCCGGCTGGCCCTGCAGATGGAACAGCTTGGCGCCGTTGGGGAACGCCGCCACCATGGCACTGGCCTCCGCCTCGCCGCCCTTGACATTGTCGGCGCCGACATGCGCCAGGACGCCTTGGACACCGTCGACACGGCGGTCGATCGTCACCACGGGAACGCCGGCCTTGACCGCTTCCTCGATGGCCGGCGCCAGCGCATTGACGTCGAGCGGCGAAATGACGATGGCGTTGACCTTCTGCACAAGTGCCGCCTCGATATCGGCGGTCTGCTTGGTGGCCGAGTTCTGGCCGTCGCTTTCGGTCAAATTGACGCCCTGCGCCTGCGCTTCCGCCTTGATCTCGTTCAGCATGTGCACGAAGAACGGAAAGCCGAGATTGGGCACCGAGCCCAGTATGGTGAGTTTGTCCTCGGCAAACGCCGAAGGTGCGGCCAGCACCATGGCGCCCGCGGCCACGGACGTCATCAGGAATTCACGTCTGTTCATGGTTGATCTCCTCCACAAGAACGCACAATCCCCAAGACCGGGATCGGTCTTGGGAAGGGATCATGCGTCGGTTCAAAGTGTTGGAGCATCCTCCTTGCGCGGGATCGCGCATGCCGCTCCAGCTGATTGCCGTTGCAAAAACTGCCTCCCATCGGCATCAGCAAATGGATGCTAACCCAGGGTCAACCATTTGTGCAACATCGATATAACAGTGCCGGGCGGCCAATTATCGGAATTGTCGGAATTTTGATGGAGCTGGGCTGCCCGGCTTCCATTCTCGCGCCACGGCCCTAGTTTGAACCGCGCCGAGCCCATTCCGTAAGACCAGCCATCCCGGAGAATTGCATGAAGCCGCACATCGTCTGCCATATGCTCGCCTCGCTCGATGGCAGTCTTCATCCGAGCCGCTACACGGCGAGCCCCGATGGCGGCGTACCGGAGTGGTCGGGCCTCTATGAGAAGATCCACGGCGATCTCGAAGGTGACGCCTGGATCGTCGGCCGTGTCACTATGGCCGAGATGAGCAAGGCCGGCGTGCACCCGCCGGCACAGATCGGCAAGGTCGAGCGGCCGCATCATTTCGCGCAACGCGATGCGGGCAGCTTTGCCGTGGCGCTCGATGCCTCGGGCAAGCTCCATTTCGCCAAGCCGGATGTCGGAGGCGACCATGTCGTGGTGCTGCTCGGGAACGATGTCTCCGACAGCCATCTGGCGGAACTCACCGCCGACGGCGTGTCCTACATCGTCTCGGAAACGGCTGAGATCGACCTCGCCGCCATGCTCGACGTGCTCGGGCGTGAACTTGGCATCCGACGGCTGCTGCTCGAAGGCGGCGCCGGCATCAACGGCTCCTTCTTCGCGGCCGGGCTTGTCGACGAGCTCAGCCTGCTCGTCGCGCCCGCGCTCGATGCGCGGGCGGCAAATCAGGGTTTTGTCGAGTTCGGCCAAAGCGGCCTCGCCGGCAAGATGCAGTTGTCGCTGACAAGCTGCGAAACCCTGGCGCATGGGCTGATCCACTTGCGCTACGCCGTCAGCCCTGGCTGAGGCCGAAAAGCAGGAAGCGGTTTTCCGTCCAGTTGCCTGGTGCAGAAGTCTGACGGTCGGCTGTGCTTGCGTTGACCGATTGCACGCCTCCATCACTTCGTCATCCACGGGCGGAGCAAGGAGCGTAGCGACGCGGCGCAGACCCCGGGAGCCGCGCCGCAGCCCAAGGGATCCATGCCGGGACTCCTGAGCGCCGCAAACGGTGCAGAATTCTGCTCCGCTGCACCCTTCGACCAAGGTCACGGAATGGATCCCAGGGTCTCCGCGACGGAGCTTCGCTCCTGCTCCGCCCAGGGATGACGAAGTTGGGGAGGCTTCGGCCAACCTCGAACGTTGTGCCGCAGCCCCTCAATACCGCATGGCATCCAGATCGGCGATAAGCGTCGGGCCGATCGGGTGCCAGCCGAGCCGTGCCTGGGTGAGCGCGCTGGAGGCCGGCAGGTCCATGGGAGCAAACATTCCCATCCAGCCGAAATGCTCCGCTGCCTTTTCCGGCGCGATCGAAACGACCGGCAATTTCAGGCCCCGGCCAAGCGCTTCGGCGATGGCGCGCACCTCGACGCCTTCTTCGCCGACCGCGTGGTAGCGCGCGCCCGGCTGGCGCTTTTCCACGGCAAGCCGGTAGAGGCGTGCCGCGTCCAGGAGATGACCCGCCGAAAAGCGATTGCGGCCTTCGCTGACATAGGCCGAGACGCCCTTCTGGCGCGCGATCTCGATGAGCGGCGTGATAAGCCCCTGCTTGACCGGATTGTGCACCTGCGGCAGGCGCACCACCGCCACATTGATGCCGGCCTCCAGCAAGGCATTGCCGGCGAGTTCCGAGGCGATGCGCGGATTGGGGTGGCTGGCGTTGAAGACGTCCTCGACCGCCAGCTGGCCATGTCCGGGGCTGCCCATGCCGACGCCCGAAGTGATCACCAGCGGCCGGTCGGAGCCGGCGAGTGCCTGGCCGAGCGCTGCGATCACTTGGCTGTCCTTTTCGCAGTTTTCGGCAAAGCGCGAAAAATCATGGTCGAAGGCGGTGTGGATCACCGCGTCCGCCTCCGCCGCGCCGCTGCGCAGGCTCGTCGGATCCTCGAGAGTTCCGCGATGCACTTCGGCGCCCGCGGCGGCCAGCCCCTCGGCGCCGGCGTCGGAGCGGGTGACGCCGACCACCTGATGGCCGGCTTGGATGAGTTCGGGCACAAGCGCCGAGCCGATGAAGCCGGTGGCGCCGGTGAGAAAGATACGCATGCAAAATCTCCTGCGGTTGCCTGCGTACTATCGACGGTCTATTATTCCATTAAAGTAGTGATCTTATCATGGTATAATGGCTAACAGGATGCCCACCCCCGGTTCGCTCGCAGCCTTCCTGAAAGACCGGCGCACCCGGCTCGACCCAGCGTCTTTCGGCTTTTCCGGCCGCCGGCGCACGCCGGGGCTGCGCCGCGAAGAGGTCGCCCAGCGCGCCAACATCAGCCCGACCTGGTACACATGGCTGGAACAGGGCCGTGGCGGCGCACCCTCGGCCGATGTGCTGAACCGCATCGCCAAGGGGCTGCTTTTGACCGAGGCCGAGCGCGAGCATCTGTTCATGCTGGGGCTCGGGCGTCCGCCCGAGGTGCGCTACAGGGGCGACGAGGGCGTCAGCCCCCGCCTGCAGCGGCTCATCGACACGCTCGAGGCCAGCCCTGCCCTGGTCAAGACCGCGACCTGGGACGTCGTTGCCTGGAACCGCGCCGCCGAGATCGTGCTGACCGATTACAGCGCCATCCCCGCCGGCCGGCGCAACATCTTGCGCTTCATGTTCCTCACGCCCCACATCCGCGCCAAGCAGCACGATTGGCAAAACCTCGCCCGTTTCGTGGTCGGCGCGTTCCGGGCCGATGCGGCGCGCGCCGGCGCGGTCTCCGAGGTCACCCAGCTGGTGGACGAGCTGTGCGGCGGCAGCGCCGAATTCGCCACGCTGTGGCAGGAGAACGACGTGCTCGCCCATGGCGACGGAACAAAGCGTCTGAAGCACCCGGAACTGGGGGACATCGAGCTGGAATATTCGTCCTTCGCGGTCGACGGCAGGCCGGATTTGAACCTGACCGTCTACAACCCGATCGACAGCGATGTCGCCGACCGTATCCGGGCGATGGCCCGGTGTCCCAAGGGGTGAAAGGCTGGGCGGTCATCTGCTACGACAGCACCTCAACTTCGCTCGCACACCGCTTTAAGAATCTGCAAGGTCGGCCCCCAATAGAGATTGGCATGCGGCCGGATCGCCGGTTCGGCGAAGTCGCTGAGCGTCAGCGTCAACAGCGTGCCGCCGTCAGCCGGCGCCAGGGCGAAGCTGACCAGCGTGTGGTTTTCAGGCACGTCCGCCAGGCGCGAGGCCGACAGCGTGCTCCAGTAGCTGTAGGCGAAGCTCTTCTCCGGCTCGAGGGCCGTGACAGTACCGTGGTTCTCGAACGCCATGCCATGCAGCATCCCGCGTATCACGATCGTACCGCCGGCATGCCCTTCCAGGCTGACGCTCAGGTCCTCGTCGGACATCCATTGCGGGACCATCGCGGGCGTCGTCAGCACGCGCCAGACTTTGGCCGGCGCGGCGGCAATGGCGACAGTCTTGACGATCGGTTCGGAGGGATCGGTCACGACGCGCTTTGGCCTGAGGACTCGGGCGCCAGCACCAGGGCGATCTCCTGCGCCGCCTGCGCGGCATGGCGGCGCACGGTGGCAAGGTCAAGCATGCTGTAGCTGGTCGCCACATAGGGCACGGTGAGTGCTGCGATGGACTGGCCGAACGGCCCGATGACGGGAAAGGCAAGATCGATGACACCGGGCTGCAGCCCGTCCGCGACCTCCTCATGGCCGGCGGCGCGGATGCGGGCAAGCGCATCGCGCATACCGGCCTTTTCGTCAGGGACGGCAGAGGCTTGCAGCCATTGGCTGACTCTGTCCTGCGGCTGGAACGCCATCAGCGTGCGGCCGGTCGCGGTGGCAAACAGCGGAAACTCGGCGCCGACGCGCACCCGGAAGCCGAACGCCGCCGGACTTTCGACCTGCGCCACGATCAGCACCCTTCCGGCATTGTGGACACCGAGATTGCAGGATTGCTGGATCGCGTCCGACAGCCGCCGCATCGATGGCAGCGCCGCCTGGACGAGGCAGCGCAGCGGCTCGTGCCGGTGCGCCAGCTCGAACAGGCGCGGCGACAGGAAATAGAGCCCGGCCGGGCGGTCGCGGAAGATGTAGCCGCGCCGCTCCAGCGCCTGCAGCACGCGGTAGATCTGGTGGATCGAGCGGCCGACCGCCTCGGAAATCTGGCCCTGGTTCAGCCCGTCCTTCTGCTCCGCCAGCAGTTCGATGATGTCAAACGCCTTTTCCAGGGCCGGAACCGAATAGTCCGGGGCGTCAGCAATTTTGCCAGCCATGCAAACCTTCCAGGACCAGAATCAGGAATTGCGGGCAAGTATAGTCAGCGTGCCGCACCCATCGTAGCCATCATCAGCCGGGCGATGCGCCGGTTGATGTCGTCTGGCACCGGCTGCGCGCCTGTCGCCAGGTTTTCGCCCGCAGCACCTTCGCCCTTCACCACTCGCTCCAGTGACAGCGCCTGCAGCATGAAGCCGATATCCATGGATTCGATCGAATTGCCCTTCGGCTCGACGCCGGCAAGGTTGAACATGCGCCCCTCGGCGACGAGGATGACATGCCTTCCATTGGCGAGGTCGAGACGCCGCAACGTGCCGTCCAGATCGGTGGTGCTGGTCGTCATGGCGGCGAGACCCTCAGTGTCGATCTCCCACGGGAAATGCCCGGAATTGGCCAGTACCGCGCCATCCTGCATGGCGGCGATCGCCTCGGCCGGCAGCACGCCGGCGCGGCCGGTGGCGGTGATGAACACTTCCGCCCACGGCGCCAGCTCCGCCAGCGGTGCCGCGCGATAGCCGTCGAGAGCGGCCTCGAGCGCCTTGATCTCGTCGACCTCGACAACCGCGACGCGGCCGCCGAGCGCGCGCAGATACTGCGCGATGCCGCGCCCGCACCAGCCATAGCCGATGACGCAGAAGCGTCGGCCTGGGATCATCAGATTGGTGATGCGCATGAAGCTTTCGACCACAGATTGGCCGACCGCGTGCTTGTTCTCGCCGATCGCCTTCAGCGGACTGTCGTTGATGACGATCGAGGCGAACGGCACCTTGCCGGCCAGTTCGCCGCGCAGCCGGTCGCCGCCCGATGTCGTCTCCTCGGTGCCGCCCAGGATGGACGCCGCCCTGCCGCGTTCGACAATGCCGGCGGCAAGGTCGGCGCCATTGTCGAGCAGCATGTCGGGCTGCGCGTCCAGCACGCGTGCCAGATTGGCATGATGGTCGGCGAGCGTATCGGCGCGGCGACCGAACACGCCGATGCCCTGGCTCTGCAGGAAGGCCACGACATCGTCCTGCGTCGAGCCGTGATTGCCGGTGCCGACGATCTCGGCGCCGCCTTCGGCCAGCACTTCGAGCAGCACCGCCGTCTTCGGCTCGATATGCAGCGACATGCCGATGCGGCGGCCGGCGAAGGGGCGACTGGCGCGGAACTCCTCACGCAGCGTGGCCAGCATCGCCATGCGCGAACGGATCCAGGCGACACGGCCGCGGCCGCGCTCGACCAGCTCGGAGGTCGCCGGATTGGCCGGGGCTTGGGTCATTCGAAGTCTCCGATCATGATCCATATTTAACATTTGCAAAAAAGTTTTTTGCATATGACGAATATGGCAGAAGGTCGTCGGGCGGGCAACCCGCTGCACATTTCCAGGCAGACCCCTTGTGCGGGCTATCATTATACATTATATGCAATTGTATATTGATAACAGCCCTGGTGCTCGATATGACCATGATCCGTGTAAATGACGTGCTGAGCGTCGGTCCCCAGCCCTCGATCTCCGAAATCCGGTCGCTTGCTGGCCATGGGTTTGCAGGAATGATCAACGCCCGTCCCGACGGCGAAGAGGCCTCCCAGCCCGGAAACGCCGCCGAGCGGGAGGCGGCCGGTCACGCCGATGTTTCCTACACCTTCATACCCGTCACCATGCCGACCATCACCGAGGCGGACGTGCGGGCCTTCCAGGCGGCCATGGCCGATGCCGGCGGCCCGGTCTTTGCGCATTGCAAGACCGGCACGCGGGCCCTGACCCTGTACGCATTGGGCGAGGCGCTCGACGGCCGTATGTCATCCCAGGATATCGCGGCTCTCGGCTTGAAACTCGGCATCGACCTGTCGGCGGCGTCGCGATGGTTCGAAGCGCACAGGCAATTGCGACCGGACGTGAAGGGATTCTTCGATCCCCGGACAGGGAGCGTGCAATATGTGGTTTCGGACCCCGACACCCGGAAATGCGCCCTTATCGATCCGGTTCTTGATTTCGACGAGAAGTCCGGAGCGACCACGACGCGCAACGCCGACGCCATGCTGTCCTATGTTGCCGAGAACGGGTTGAGCGTCGAATGGATTCTCGACACCCATCCTCATGCCGACCATTTGTCGGCCGCGCAGTATCTGAAGCAGAAGACGGGCGCCCCGACCGCGATCGGAGCGCCGGTGGTCGATGTCCAGCGCCTGTGGCGGGGCATCTACAACTGGCCCGAACTTCGTGTCGACGGTTCGCAGTGGGACAGGCTGTTCTCGGATGGCGACACGTTCAAGGTCGGTTCCATAGCGGCGCGCGTGATGTTTTCGCCCGGTCACACCCTGGCCTCGATCACCTACGTGATCGGCAACGCGGCCTTTGTTCACGACACCATCTTCATGCCCGACAGCGGCACGGCTCGTGCCGATTTTCCCGGTGGTGACGCCCGCATCCTGTGGAAATCGATCCAGAAGATCCTGGAGCTCCCGGACGAAACCCGCCTGTTCACAGGCCATGATTACCAGCCGGGCGGACGCGCGCCGAAATGGGAAAGCACGGTCGGCGAACAGAAGCGCACCAATGCACACCTGGCCGGCGTGAACGAAGAGGCCTTTGCCGGATTGCGAGCGGCGCGTGACCGAACGCTGCCGATGCCGAAACTCATCTTGCATGCCTTGCAGGTCAACATCCAGGCGGGGCGCCTGCCGGAGCCGGAAGCAAACGGTATGCGCTATCTGAAATTTCCTCTCGATGCGTTGCAAGGAGCCGTGTGGTGAGCGAGATCCAGCCTTATGCAGTGAAGATGTCGCCCGCCGACATGGAATCGCGCGCCGGCGAAGTGGCGGCGCTGTTGAAGACACTGGCGCATCCAATGCGGCTGATGCTCGTCTGCACCCTTGTCGAAGGCGAGTATTCGGTCAGCCGGCTGGAGGAAATGCTCGACATCCACCAGCCGAGCCTCTCCCAGCAACTGACGGTGTTGCGCGACGCCAACATTGTGGAAACGCGGCGAGACGGCAAACAGATCTTCTACCGGCTGACCGCCGAGAAGGCCGCTCAGTTGGTTGCGGCACTTTACACGATCTTCTGTTCGGACGGCCGGCCATGACCTCTTATCTCGTATCCCTTCTTGGTGGAGCCCTTATCGGTCTTTCCTGCGTCATCCTGTTGATGCTGAACGGCAGGATCGCCGGCGTCAGCGGGATTGTCGGCAAGGTGGTCCAGGGCATCGATGTCTGGACAAACGCCGCCTTCGTCGCCGGATTGCTGCTTGGCCCGGTGGTGTACTTCGCGGCCTTTCATCATTGGCCAACCGTGACCGTGACGGCATCGCTGCCCTTGATCATGCTTGCGGGATTGCTGGTCGGCTTTGGGTCCCGAATGGGCTCGGGTTGCACCAGCGGTCATGGCGTGATGGGGCTGGCCCGGCTATCGCCACGTTCGATCGCCGCGGTCCTGACATTCCTTGCGAGCGGCATCGCGGCCGTCGCGCTTCTTCGCGGAGCCTTCCTGTGAGACACACCAGACTACGGCCTGTCGCCGCCTTGGCCGCGGGCACGCTTTTCGGATTTGGCCTGGCGCTGTCGGGCATGCTCGATCCTGTCCGCGTCCAGGGCTTTCTCGACGTTTTTGGTGCGTGGGATCCAAGTCTTGCCTTCGTGCTGGGCGGCGCCGTCGCGGTTGCGATGGCAGGCATGGCCTCTATCCGGCGGATGTCGCGCCCGCTGCTGGCGGATCGCTTCCATTGGCCTGTGAATACGCGGATCGACGCCCCTCTGGTCGTCGGCTCGGCGATCTTCGGCCTTGGCTGGGGCCTGGGCGGGTTTTGCCCCGGCCCGGCGATGGCTTCGCTGTCGCTAGGGCTGACGCCAACGCTGGCCTTCGTGGCCTTTATGCTGGCCGGGATGGTTGCCCATGACCGCTTCCTTCTCGGGAGACTGTCATGACAGCAACCTCGTTTGCCGCCGTCGGCTCTGGCGGCCTGGTCGGTTTCACCCTTGGTCTGGTCGGCGGCGGCGGATCGATCCTTGCCACGCCCCTCCTGCTCTATGTCGTCGGCGTCGCCCAGCCGCACATTGCCATCGGCACAGGCGCGCTTGCGGTGGCCGCCAACGCAATTGCGAACTTCGGCAGCCATGCCTTGAAGGGTCACGTCTGGTGGCGCTGCGCGCTTGTCTTCGCCGCACTGGGCTCTGTGGGGGCTTTCGCGGGATCGACGCTTGGAAAGTCAATCGACGGGGCGCATCTGCTTTTCTTCTTCGGGCTGCTGATGCTGGTGGTCGGCGGCCTGATGGTCCGACCCAGGCGCGGCACTTCGGCCACGGTCCGGCCTGTCGACGCCAAGATGTGCGCGATGACCGCAGCGGTCGCCATCGTCGCCGGCGCGGCCTCCGGCTTCTTCGGCATTGGTGGCGGCTTCCTCATCGTTCCCGGGCTGATCCTGGCCACCGGAATGCCGACAATCAACGCGATCGGCACCTCCCTGCTTGCCGTCGCGGCCTTCGGTCTCGCCACGGCCTTCAACTACGCGCAATCGGGAATGGTTGACTGGCAGTTGGCCGGCGAATTCATCGTTGGTGGTGTTGGCGGGGGCTTGATCGGCATGTTGGCGGCGACCCGCCTGGCATCCTACAAGAACGTGCTCAACCGCATCTTTGCCGCACTGATCTTTGTCGTTGCGGGCTATGTTCTCTACCGCAGCATCGGCGCGTTCACCCTGGGATAGCGGCCGATCCGGACTTCCGCATCATCCCTTGTGTTCGAACACCGCCCCGTAGTGATACGGCGGCAGATCAACCATTCGCAGAAGCCGGAAACCAGCAGCCTCCAGAACCGCCGACACCGCTTCGGGTGACATGCGCATCTCCGTCCTGGGGCCGCGCGGCTGGCCCAGCACGGTCGTCTGCTCTCGCGGCAGCTGATGCCAATTGACGAGCGCAAACAGGCCGCGCGGCTTGAGCGTACGGGCCACGGCTTTGACGAGGGCCGGCTGATCGGGCACACCGTGGAAGGTGTTGGCGATCAGAACAAAATCGATCTTTTCGGGGATCAGTTCCGCGACTTCGCCGGCATCCGCGACAATCCATTTCAGGACCGAAACGCCGAGCTGCTTCACCTCGGCCTTGGCCGCCTCGATCATGTCCGGGTCGAGGTCGAGCGCATAGACGCGGCCGCTGACGATTTTCGCAAGAGGAGCGGTGAAATAGCCGTCGCCGCAGCACAGGTCCAGAGCCGTCATGCCCGGCTCGACGCCCAACGACAGCAAGAGGCCCGACGGGTCTGGCCAAAGCGCCTGCCACCAATCGCGGTCAGGCATGGAGGTGGCGGGAAACATTCCAGTCATGGGCGGACGCTCAAACATTTCGCTGCGGGGCAGCTTTGACCGGCAGGCCGCCAAAGGCAACGCCTCCAAAATCTGGGGCGCCGGCGACGGTCATCCAGCGGCGTGCGGCGCGACCGCGGCCGTGCCGCTCTCCTCAGCCTTGCGTGATTGCCGTCTGATCAAGGCGATGGCGGCGAAGGCCGCGATGCCGAACAGGCCGACCACGACATTGAACCACAGGGCCGGGAAAACACCGAGGCCCGATATCATCAAGGTCAGGCCAAACGGCGCGAAGGCTGAACTGAACTGGCGCGCCGCCGTGATCCAGCCGACATAGGAACCGTAGCGCTCCTGGCCGAACAATTCGAGCGGCAGCGTGCCGCCGACAATGCTCATCAGGCCCGAGCCGAAGCCGAAGAGCACGGCAAACAGCATGGCGCCGGGAACGGAGGGCGCCACCACGAGCAACACCGCAAGGCCGCCGGCGAGTGCCGCGGTCGCGCCGAGCGCCAGCAATGTCTGCGACAGACCCCGGCCGAACAGCATGTTGACCAGCCGGCTCGCCACTTGCGAAGGGCCAAACAGGCTGGCGACCAGAACCGAGGCGCCGCCGAGGCCGACCAGTGTGAGCAGCGGCACCATCTGCACAAGGATCGCCGAAAGCACGAATCCCTCTATGGCAAATCCGGCCAGCACCAGGATGAACAGCGGCGACCATCGCCGGCCGGGCGCCACGCCCGATAGGCCTGACGTCGCCGGGATGATCCGCTCCCTTGCCTTGCCGGCGCGGCCCGAAAGCCGGGCCAGCCACCAATGGATCGGCAGGCAGACAAAGGCGTTGAGCGCGGCAAAGAGAATGAGAACCTCGCGCCAGCCGAGATGCTGGTGCAGCAGAGTCGTCAACGGCCAGAACAGGGTCGAGGCGAAGCCGGCGATCAAGGTGAGATGGGTGATGCCGCGCCGCGCGCCGCCGAGTTGCACGATGGCGACGAAGGCCGTGCTGTAAAGCACGAAGCAGGAGGCAAGTTCCATGGCCAGCACGCCGACGGCAAAGCCGGCGCGCCCCGGCGCCAGCGCGCACAACAGCAACGCGCCTGCCGCCGCCAGCGAACCCGGCACCATCAGGCGCCCTGCCCCGACCCGGTCCGCCAGGCTGCCCGCGAACGGCGCCAGGATGGCGCTCGCCAGCAGCGACACCGACAGCACGGCGAACACCCATTGCTGCGACCAGGCGAGTTCCGCGGCCACCGCCGGCGCCAGGATGCTGTAGCTGTAATACAGCGTGCCATAGCCGACGATCTGCGTGGCGCCCAGCGCCCAGATGGCGGAGGCTGGGATCTTGCCGTCGCTCACTCGGCTGCTTCCATCTTGCCGGCGCAGCCGCAACCGCTTTTGCCGGCCGCCTTGGCGTCGGCATCCGCCACGCAGCAGGCATCGATCGCCGCCGGCGCCGGCCCGCCGCAACAGCCCTGCGACGCGCGGCCTGCCGGTACGGTGCAGACGCCGGTTTCGGGCAGCACCAACTGCACGGCGTCGGCCGCCGCCATGTCGCCGGCAAGCGCCGCCGCGACCGAGCGCACCTGCTCGTAGCCGGTTAGCAGCAGGAAGGTCGGCGCACGGCCATAGCTCTTGATGCCGACCGTGTAGAAACCGGGCTCCGGATGGCTGAGCTCGCGGTGGCCGTGCGGCGGCACGTCGCCGCAGGAATGCTCGTTGGGATCGATGAGCGGACCGAGCGCCTTGACGCCTTCCAGCCACGGATCGAGATCGAGCCTGAGCTCCCGGGTCAGCGACAGATCCGGGCGCTGCCCCGTCGCGGCGATGATGCGGTCGACCGGCCCCAACTCCAGCAAACCGTCTTGGCCCTGCCCCTCGACGATCAGCCTTCCGTCACGCTCGCGGATCGAAAGCGTCGCAAAGCCGGTCACCAGCTGGACGCGGCCGCTTTCGGCGAGCTCGCGCACATTAGCGCCAAGTTCGCCGCGCGCCGGCAATTGGTCGGCGTCGCCGCCGCCATAGATGCGCACGAGATCGGTTCCGCGCACCGCCCAGATGAAGGCCGTGCCGGGCGCCTCATCCGCCAGCCTGGCAAGGTCGAGCAAGGCGTTGGCCGCCGAGTGGCCGGAACCCGCGACCAGCGTCGTGCGGCCGGCATAAAGCGCGCGATCGCGGCCAAGGACATCCGGGATGCCGTAGGCAATGCGATCGGCGAAGTCCGCCTCGCCCTCCGCCGCGATGCCGCCGGCGCCGAGCGGGTTGGGCGTGCGCCATGTCCCCGAGGCGTCGATGACCGCGCGGGCGCTGTCGCGCCTTGTGCCATCGGCGGTTTCGACCACGAGCATGAACGGCCGTGCCGCGCGCTCGCTGCCGCGCACCTTGTCGGCGCCCCAGCGCGATATGGCGACGACGCGCGCCTCGGTTTCGATGGCCGGCGCGAGTTCCGGCAGGCTGGCGAGCGGCTCGAGATAGTGCGCGACGAGTTCATCGGCGGTCGGGAAGGCTTCCGCGTCCGGCATCCGCCATCCATGGCTTTCGAGCAGCTTCCTGGCCGCCTCATCGACGCAATAGCGCCACGGCGTGAACACCCGCACATGGCCCCAATCCCGCAGATTGGCCGCGACACCATCGCCGGCTTCGTAGAGCTTCACCGGCAGGCCCCGGGCCATCAGATGAATGGCGGCCGTCAGGCCAACCGGGCCGGCGCCGATGACGGCGATGGGCAGATCGTTTTGCGTGGCCATAGCTTCTATCCTTCCGGTATTATGGAAATAACAGGCAAAAATTCAGGCGGCCGCGTCATCCGCTGCCGGATTGCAGGCCGCATCGGCGCAGCATTCGTCGGCCAGGAAGCCGATGAGATCGTTCATCATGGGATAGTTGGCGCGGCAGATCAGCGTCGTCGCCTGCCGCTCCTGGCTGACCAGCCCGGTCAGGATCAGGCGGTGCAGATGGTGCGACAGCGTCGAGGCGGCGATGCCGAGGCTCTCCTGCAGGAAGCCGACCGGCCGGCCCGCCTCGCCGGCCCGCACCAGGATACGATAAAGGTTCAGCCGCGTCGGATTGCCGAGCGCTTCCAGTTGTTTGGCTGCTTGTTCGAGTTTCATGGAAATAGCATGCGACTAACGACGGAAACCGTCAAGCCATATTTCGAAGAATATCGAAATAGCCTTCAGACCACCCGCTTGCCGCCAGCATCGACGACGACCTCGCCGTCCTCCTTGGTGAACGGGCCGATATCCGGATTGGGCAGGATATCGAGCACCGCTTCGGACGGCCGGGCCAGCACGACGCCGAGCGGTGTCACCACGATCGGCCGGTTGATCAGGATCGGATGCGCCAGCATGAAATCGAGGATCTCGTCGTCGCTCCATTTGGGATCGCCAAGGCCGAGTTCCGCATAGGGCGTGCCCTTCTCGCGCAGCAATTGGCGCGGCGTCATCGCCATCGCCGCGATCAGTTCGACGAGCTTTTCGCGCGACGGCGGCGTCTTCAGATATTCGATCACCTGCGGCTCCTCGCCCGACTGGCGGATGATCGCCAGCGTGTTGCGCGAGGTGCCGCAGGCCGGGTTGTGATAGATGGTGATGGTCATGGCGCGGCTTTCATTTGCGTGAGGGTCTTGTCAGGGAGGGTCTGGGGTTCAGCCAGCAGCCACCCGGCCAGCGCCAGCGCCAGCAGCGCACCCCCCAGTTCCGCCGCTATGAAGGCCGGTACGTCGGATGGCCGGATGCCGGCAAACGTGTTGGAGAAGGCACGGGCAATGGCCACCGCCGGATTGGCGAAGGAGGTCGAGGCCGTGAACCAGTAGGCTGATGTGATGTAGAGCCCGACCAGCCACGGGATGGCGTCGCTGCGAAAGCGCAGGCCGGCAAGGATGGTGAAAACCAGGCCGAAACTCGCGACCAGTTCGGCCAGCCACTGCCCCTGCCCGCTGCGCACCGTTGCCGACACCTCGAGCAGGGGCAGCTCGAACATGGCATGCGCCACCAGCGTGCCGGCGAGACCGCCAAGAATCTGGACAGCGATGTAGCCCAGCGCCGCCAGCCAGCCGATGTCGCGTCGCAGCCCGAAAACCAGTGTGACGGCCGGGTTGAAATGCGCGCCGGAGACCGGTCCCAGCGTGGTGATCAGCACCACCAGAATGGCGCCGGTGGGAAGGGTGTTGCCGAGCAGCGAAAGTGCGACATCACCGGTCAGCCGGCTGGCCATGATGCCCGAGCCGATCACCGTGGCGACCAGCATGGCGGTGCCCAGCGCTTCGGCGGCGAGGCGGCGGCGAAGGTCGGTCATGTCAACCTCAACATTTGCAGGTCACGGCCTGGAGGATCGGCTGGCAAAGCTCCGGCGCGCCATTGCAGCAATCCTCCATCAGATAGGCAAGCAGATCGCGGAACCCTGTCATATCAGCCCTATAGCGGATGCTGCGCCCGTCGCGTTCGGCATGCACCAGCCCGGCCTGGCCGAGGATCTTCAGATGCGCCGACATGGTGTTCTGCACTGTGCCCAGCCGCGTGGCGATCTCGCCTGCCGGCACACCTTCGCCCCCGGCCCGAACCAGCAGCCGGAACACCTCCAGCCTGGTTTCCTGGCCGAGTGCCGCGAGCGCCAGCAATGCTGCTGTCCTGTCCATCAATCCATCTATCCAGATTTATGGATTAATGGCAGCCGACCATGACAGTGCCGTGACAGCCAGGGCTCACGCTTTGCGCCGGGAAGCGGTCGGGCGTGGTTCGCTGAGATGCGGGCGCCAGCCATGCACGCGGTCGCGTCCCGCGGCCTTGGCGCCGTAGAGCGCCTCGTCGGCACGCCGCAGCAGATCGGCGATCTCGATGTCAGCGCTCCCGTCGAAAGTGCCGACCCCGATGCTGACGGTGACGATGCCCTTTTCGCTGCCGGCATGCGCAAGCCGGAGGTCGCGCACCTTGCTCCGCAGCGTTTCGGCGATGACGAAGGCACCCCGCGCGTCGGTTTCGGGCAGGACGAGCGCGAACTCCTCGCCGCCATAGCGGGCCGCCGCGTCGGCCGGCCGCCGCGCCGTTGCCTCGATGCAGCGGCTGACGGCGCGCAGGCATTCATCGCCCGCCGGATGGCCGTAATGGTCGTTGAAGCGCTTGAACCAGTCGACATCGATGATCAGCAGGCTGAGCGGCGTCGTGTTGCGCCGGCCGCGGGCGAATTCGCGCGCCAGCGCGTCGTCGAAGGCCCGCCGCGTCAACAGTTCGGTCAGCCCGTCGCGGTGTGCCAAGAGGTTCAGCTTCTCGTTGGCCGCCAGCAATTCGGCCTCGACCTGCTTGGCCTCGGTGATGTCGGAAAACACACTCAGGCTGCCGCCATCGCCGGTCGGCCGGGTCCGCACATCGAGCCAGCGCCCGTCGGCAAGCTGGACCTGGCGGTGGCTGGATAATGTCTGCAGGGCCATGATGTCGGCGATCCACGCCTCGACCGCGTCGGGCGGCGTGACACTTTCGCCGCGCGCCACCGAGGCGCGCAGGATGTCGCGGTGGTGAGCACCGGGCACCCTCAAGTCCGCCGTCTTCGGAAACAGGGCGCGGTACCGGGCGTTGCACAGCACCAGCCTGTCGTTGGAATCGAACATCACCAGGCCGTCGGCCATATGCGTCAGCGCGTCGCCGAGCCTGGCCTGGCTTTCGGCCAGTTCGGTTTCCAGCTGCTTGCGCTGGGTGATGTCGCGATTGTGCGTGATCAGGCCGATTACGGCCCCGGCCCTGTCGCGAAACGGCGCCTTCAGCGTCGCCAGCCAGGCATCGGTGCCGTCCTCATGGTGTACGTGTTGCTCGATGGTGGAGGCGACGCCCGATGCCAGCACGGCAAGCTCGTCTTCGCGGAATTCCTGCGCCGTCTCACGCGGGTAAAAATCGAAATCCGTCTTGCCGATCAGCGCCTTGGCGTTGGCCGCCTGCATCAGTTCGGCCGTTGCCGGATTGGCGGCGATGAACCGCCCCTCAAGGTCCTTGACGTTGAGGCAATCGGGCAAGGTCTCGACCACGGCCTTGAAGATGCGCCGCGACTGCAGCGCTTCGAGGCGGCGCCGTTCCTGATAGATCGCCAGCCCCGACATCGCCACGGAGACAAAGATGAGCAGTGTCGAGGGAAACACCACTTTTGGCAAAACCGTCTCGATGACCGACCGCGGCAGGACGCTGAGGCCAAGCAGCGATCCGCAGGCGGTCGCAGCCCCCAGGATCATGATATCGGCCATGCCGGGCCGGCGGCCCCTGAGCGCAAGATTGCCGGTGATGCCGACCAGCATGGTCGCCGCGATCCCGACCGCGCCGGCAAAGGCGCCGATGCCGCCCTCGAAAGTGCGGAAGGCGCCGGCCATCACGCCGGCGACGATGCCGGCGACAGGACCGCCGAAGAAGCCGGCAATGCCAACCATCGTCGCCCTGAGATCGATAAAAACGCCCGGCTGCAACTGCATCGGCGTCAGCATCAGGATGACGGCGCCGGCGCCCATCAGCAGGCCGAAGGCCACCGCCTTGACCGCGGCCGGCCTGCGGTCCAGCCACACATGCGTGTGGATCCAGACCGAAACGAACATCGCAACGACCGCGAGATTGGCCAGCAATTCGGACCAGGGCGAACCCATGCTTCGTCCCCCTTCTCGATGCGTCGAGGGTGCGTCCGCAATCGGCGACGCTGCCCTCGTGGATACGCCGGGCAAGAAAACAAAGTGTTACGGACCGGGTTTGGATTGTTCGGATGTGCCGGCAAGGTTGCGTTGCCAGGGCGGCGGCCTACCCCCAGCGCATGCCACCGACAAAATCGATAAAGGCGCGCAGCGGCGCCGGCGTCAGGCGGCGGCCGGGATAGTAGAGGAACGGGCCGGAAAATTCCTGCCACCAGGGTTCCAGCACCGGCTCCAGCCGGCCATCGTCGAAATAGGGCCGCAGCCAGTCCTCGAACAGCGAGACGATGCCGCCGCCGGCGACCGCCACTTCAAGCGCAAGGGCCATTGCCGTGCCGGTGCTGACCAGAAGCGGGCCGGTCGGCTCGACGCTCACCACCTCGCCGTCGCGTTCGAACTCCCAGGGCGGCGTCAGGCCGCTGGCGAAGCGGCCACGCAGGCAGGCGTGATCGAGCAGGTCGCGCGGATGCTCGGGCCGGCCATGCCGGTCGAGATAGGGCGTTGCGGCGGCGGTGGCGAAGCGCTGCCGGCGCGGGCCGATCGGCACGGCGATCATGTCCTGCTCCAGCCGTTCGTCATAGCGGATGCCGGCGTCGCAGCCGCTCGCCAATATGTCGACGAAACTGTCCTCGGCGGTCACTTCCATGCGGATGTCGGGATAGGCGGCGAGGAAGGGCGGCAACAGGCGCGGCAACACCAGTTTCGCCGCGACGACCGGCACGTTGAGCCGCAGCGTGCCGGCCGGGCGGCCGCGAAAGCCATTGACCACGTCGAGCGCCGCCTCGACCTCGCCGAGCGCCGGGCCGAGCCGTTCCAGCAGCCGCGCGCCGGCCTCGGTGGGCGCCACGCTGCGCGTGGTGCGGTTGAGGAGCCGCACGCCGAGGCCGGTTTCCAGCCGCCGCACCGTCTCCGAGAGACTGGAGGCGCTGACGCTGCCCACCCGCGCCGCCTCGCGAAAGCCGCCGGCGCGCACCACCGCCATGAATGCCTGGAGGTCGCCGAGATCCGTTGCCATTGTTCGCCTTTCCGCACAGGCTGTGCCGATTGCACCATATTATCGTGCAGGTGCGCCTTGTCTACATTGGGCCGATCCACAGGAGATGAGACTATGACCGACATCAGCAAGGCCGGAACCTTCAAACTCGGCGACCGCACCGTAAAACGCCTCGGCTACGGCGCCATGCAACTGGCCGGACCGGGCGTCTTCGGCCCGCCGAAGGACCGCGACGCAGCCCTTGCCGTGCTGCGCGAGGCAATCGCCAGCGGCGTCGACCACATCGACACATCGGATTTCTATGGCCCGCACGTCACCAACCAGATCATCCGCGAGGCGTTGCACCCCTACCCTGCCGGCCTCACCATCGTCACCAAGGTCAGCGCCCGGCGCGGCGCCGATGCATCCTGGCTTCCCGCAATGTCGCCCAAGGAACTGACTGAGGCCGTGCACGACAATCTGCGCAATCTCGGGCTTGATGTGATCGAGGTGGTCAACCTGCGCTCCATGCATGGCATCCACGGCCCCGCCGAAGGATCACTCGAGCCGCAGTTGAACACGCTCGCCGAATTGCAGCGCCAGGGCCTCATTCGCCATATCGGCATGAGCAACGTCACATCGACCCAGATCGCCCAGGGACGCAGTATCACCGATATCGTCTGCGTGCAGAACCAGTACAATATCGCGCATCGCGACGACGACGCGCTGATCGATGTTCTTGCCGCCGACGGCATCGCCTATGTGCCGTTCTTCCCGCTCGGCGGCTTCACGCCGCTGCAGTCGGACACGCTGGCCAATGTCGCCCGCAAACTCGGTGCAACCCCGATGCAGGTGGCGCTCGCCTGGCTGCTGCGCCGCGCGCCCAACATCCTGCTCATCCCCGGCACCTCCTCGGTCGGTCATCTGCGCGAGAATTTGGCGGCGGCGGAACTGGAGCTGCCGGCCGATGCGCTCGCCGTGCTGAACGGCATAGCGGACGAGAAGGCAGCCGCCTGAGGCGACGGCTCGACCATGCCAGCCGGGGCAGAACCTGTCCCGGCTGCTTCGACAGCACGCCTCCACGTCGCCGCCCCTGGCAAATCAAAGACATGTAGAAGCCAAGCATCAGGAATACAAAGCCGGGACAAGACTTCAAATTCCCGTTAACCGCCCATCAATCGAGTGGACTTCGGCGCCATCAGGTATAGAGTGTATTGATACTGGTGCTTGAAAGTATTTGGCGGGGAAGCAAAAGCCCGATCCTGAAGGGGCAACCAGGATCGGAGCGTTGAATGCGCTGGTGGGGCCAGCGCAACCGGTCGCGACAGCTTGAGCCGTACCCGACGCAGGGCCGTGTAATCGGCTTCTGCAAGGCATGATTTATTGCCGAAAAGGGGGACGGGCATGTCAGTCAAGGGCTTTATGCCAGGCACCGGGGCTGCCGGACAACCTGCAATACTGGTTGTTATCCTACATGGCTGGGGATCGACGGCACAGGCGATGGGCGACGTCGCCGAAGCCACTCGTGAAGCATGGAAAGGTACGCATCGCGTCGACACGTTCGTCCCGCTGCTTGCCTATCATCGCTCACTCAGGTCGGCGCGAGCTGTCGACGTCGTGGTGAAGATACTCGAAGACATAGACGAACTCGTCAAAATCAAGCCACCCTACGAACACATCATCCTGATTGGGCATAGTCTTGGGGCCACGATTGCGCGGCGTGTGTTTTTGGTCGCATCGGGCAATCCTCCCGGCTTTGCGACCGAGAAGATCTTTCAGCACCAGCAAAAACGGGAATGGGCCGACAAGGTGCGCCGGATCGTCCTGCTGGCGGCCTTCAATCGCGGCTGGCAGATTTCGCCGCGCCTCAGCTGGTGGTATTCAATCGGCTTCAACATCTGCGGCCTGATAGGCCACCTTCTGCCACGCTGGGCACCGACCATTTTCGACATTCGGCTGGGTGCGCCATTCATGGCCCAGACGCGCCTGCACTGGCTGGCCTATCGACGCCAGCAACTTGCCTCCGGACCGCCGCAGGAGACTTCACAGGCTGCGGGGCCAGCGACATCGCATGAGCCGATACTGGTACAACTCATCGGCAGCACGGACGACCTCATATCCCCTTTCGACCAAGTCGATATCGTTGTCGACGGCAATGCTGAGGGCAGCCCTTCCTACTTCCTGATCAAACTCGACAAGACGGATCACCACAGTGTCATCCGCTTCACCGCGACAGACGACGATCAAGCGGCGGCTCAGGCACGCAAGAGCCGGTTTCTGGTCGCATTAACGGGCACGAAGCGAGATCTAATCGACAAAGCGACTAACCCTTCGTTGCTGATCGACGAGATCGAGAAGCCCGATCCCAAGGTTAAGCATACGGTGTTCGTCATCCACGGCATCCGCGACGACGGCTTCTGGACCCACCGTGTCGCGGAAAAGGTGCGAGAACTGAACAAGCCTCCGACGATCTTCCGCGCCTGGACGCCCACCTATGGCTACTTCGCCATGCTACCCTTCATCCTACCCTGGATACGCCGCCAGAAGGTGGAGTGGTTCATGGATCAATATGTCGGCGCGGTGGCGCAATATCCGAATTCGAGCTTCCACTATGTCGGCCATTCCAACGGTACCTATCTCGCCGCGCGGGCACTCGTCGACTACCCGGCCTGCACCTTTCGCAATGTGCTGTTTGCAGGCAGCGTGGTGCGGACCGACTATGACTGGAAAACACCGATTGGACAGGGACGCGTGGAACGCTTTCTGAATATTGTTGCCAGCAGGGACTGGGTGGTGGCCCTTCTGCCGAAAAGCCTCGAAGGTTTCCGCAGCTTCGACCTGGGCGGAGCCGGCTTCGACGGCTTCAGGCAGGCCAAACGTGACGCCCCTCCCGAGATCGCTGAGCGCAGATATGTAGAGGGCAGCCATGGCGCCGGCATTGCGGAAGCGCAATGGGACAACATTGCCAAGTTCATTGTCGATGGCCAGGCTCCATCGGACGATGCCGCGGGCTTTGTCGAGGAACAGTGCCAGTGGCTGAAGGCTGTGTCACGCACGCGGGCCACTCTATGGGTGCTCGCGGCAATCGTCATCCTGGCTGTGCCGGCTTGGGTGCTGTCCACCGGCATCAGCATCTGGGCGTGTGCCACAATTTTGCTGATCTATGCCCTCGTCGTGAAATTTGTCGTCACCCGCGTGTGACCGGAGAGGACCCGGATCCTCGCATACGGTCGACTCGGGGCTCGATGCACGCGGCCCCCCGTTGACGCAGCCGGCCAATCCCATTATAGAACCAATTAGTTCCAGAACTATATGGTTCCATAATGGCCGTTCAACTCTCCCTCGACGACACATTCGCCGCGCTGGCCGACCCGACACGTCGGGCGATCCTGGCCCGGCTGCTCGATGGCGAAGCCTCGGTTGCCGAACTGGCGCAACCTTTCGCGCTCACCGTGCGCGCGGTCTCCAAACATGTCGGCGTGCTGGAGCAGGCCGGCCTCGTTACCCGCAGCCGGGCGGCGCAAAAACATCTCAGCCGCATCGAACTCAAGCCGCTGCGCGATATCGACCGCTGGCTGGATGACTATAGAAAACTCTGGGAAGACCGTTTCGATCGCATGGAAGACCTCCTGCGGCGCGGCGCGGACAGGCCGGAATGAGCGCGCCCGCATCCTCGACGGCCGACCGCAGCTTTGCCATCGAGCGGATCTTCAACGCCCCGGTCGAACGCGTCTTCCGGCTGTGGACCGATCCGCTTCTGGTGGCGCAGTGGTGGGGCATCAGGGACTGCACCATCCCGCTTTGCCAGCTCGATGTGCGCGTCGGCGGCCGCTGGCGCATCGACATGCTGACCGCGAGCGGCGCGCTCTACCGCAACCAGGGCAGCTATCTCGAGATCGTCGAGAATGTCAGGCTGAGCTATCGCGACGAACCGGATCCCGAGATCCAGGAATGGGCCGGCACGCCGCCCGGCGAGAGCCGCCACACGGTCAGCTTCACGGCCGACGGTGCGCGCACTCATGTCCATTTCGAAGTCACCTTGGCCAGCCCCGCCGACCGTGAGCGCCTGCTGGCGCTCGGCATGCGCGGCGGCTGGATGCAGAGCTTCGACCGGCTGGAACAGTTGATCAGCACAGGAGCCGACCATGCTGGCTGAAAACGCCAAGCCGACCACGCAAGCTGTGTTGTCGCGGGATGGAACACCGATCGCCTGCGAGCGCCGGGGCCAGGGCCATCCGCTCATCCTCGTCGACGGCGCGCTCTGCTCGCGTGCCATGGGTCCGAGCGGCCCGCTGGCCAAGGCGCTGGAAGGCGATTTCACCGTGTTTCGTTACGACCGCCGTGGCCGTGGCGACAGTGGCGACACCTCGCCTTACGCGGTCGAGCGCGAGGTCGACGACATCGAGGCCGTGCTGCAGGCCGCTGGCGGTGAAGCCTATGTCTGGGGCATGTCTTCGGGCGCCATGCTGGCGCTGATGGCGGCGGCCCGCCTGCCCGGCATCAGCAGGCTCGCGCTCTATGAAGCGCCGCTGATCGTCGACAACAGCCGCGCGGCCACGCAAGACGACTGGGCAACGATCCGGCAAGCCATCGCCGACGACCGGCGCGGCGACGCCGTGAGCGCCTTTCTCAAATCGGTCGGCATGCCCGGCCTGCTGATCGCGGTCATGAGACTGACGCCGATCTGGCGCAAGCTCAAGGCGGTGGCGCACACACTGCCCTATGACGGCGCTATCGTCGCCGGCGACCAGCTCGGCAAGCCGCTGGACCCCGCCCGCTGGACCACGCTCGGCGTGCCGACACTGGTGACCGATGGGGGAAAAAGCCCGCCATGGATGCGCCATGGCAACAGGGCGTTGGCGCAGGCTCTGCCCAATGCGCCTTACCAGACACTGCCAGGCCAGAACCACATGCTGAAACCCGCAGCGCACGCGCCGGTGCTGACGGCATTTTTCAACGGGCGGGATTGAGCGGACGCCAACCCGAGGCGAACAACAGGAAAATTTGACCATGCAGCTTCATCGCGATGGCTCAGCAGGCCGGTTGACGCGCCATCGCTTTCACAGTGGCGGTCGTGCTTGCCACCAGCAGAGGCCGTGCACGTGAACGGGGCCAGCACGGCCGGATTCTGACCTGGATCAAACCGCGTTGCTGAAAAGTGGCTAGAAACGCCTGAACGGCGCCCGCCGCGCGGGCGGCGAAGCAGGTGGCACCCATGTTGGAATACAGCGTTGAAGCCAGACGGACCGATGCGCAAGGCAGCGTGGCCACGGCCAAGAACGCCGCACTCGTTCTCGACACCAGTCTCGAGGGCCGGGTCGATGCCTTCAATCCAGCCGAACTGCTTCTGGCGGCGATCGCCGCCTGCATGATCAAGGGCATCGAGCGCGTCACCCCGATGCTCGGCTTCAAACTGCGCGGCGTCAGGGTCGCATTGCATGCCGTTCGGCGTGACAGCCCGCCGGGGATTGCCTCCATCGACTACGAGCTTGTCGTCGACACCGATGAAACCGACCAGCGGCTGGAACTGCTGCACAAGAACGTCCGCAAGTACGGCACGATTTCCAATACAGTCGCCGCCGCCACGAAACTCGAAGGCAAGATCAGGAGAAAAGCATGAGCCGCCTGCATGTCGAAAACCACCAGGTGTCGCGCATCGGCTGGCTGCGCGCCGCCGTCCTGGGGGCCAATGACGGCATCGTCTCGACAGCAAGCCTGATCGTCGGCGTGGCGTCGGCCGCGGCGCCGGCTTCGCAGGTTCTGGTCGCCGGCATAGCCGGCCTGGTGGCAGGCGCCATGTCGATGGCGGCCGGCGAATATGTCTCGGTCAGCTCGCAGTCGGACACCGAGAATGCCGACCTCGCCCGCGAACGCCAGGAGCTCGAGACCCAGCCCGAATTCGAGCGCGAGGAGTTGGCGCAGATCTACGTCAAGCGCGGGCTGGAGACGGACCTGGCCCGCCAGGTCGCCGACCAGCTCATGGCCAAGGATGCACTGGCCGCGCATGCCCATGACGAACTCGGCATTTCGGACATGACCACGGCGCGGCCGATCCAGGCGGCGCTGACCTCGGCGGCAACCTTCAGCGTGGGCGCGGCAATGCCGCTGCTCATGGTGCTGGTGTCGCCGGCCTCCATGCTGGTGCTGGCGGTTTCGCTTGCGTCCCTGCTCTTCCTCGCCCTGCTGGGCGCCATCGGCGCCAAGGCGGGCGGCGCCAACATCCTTCGCGCAACGTTGCGCGTCACCTTCTGGGGCGCCTTCGCCATGGCGCTCACCGCCGGCATCGGCGCGCTGGTCGGCACCGCGGTGTAGACGCCCGACGCCCAGATCCCGAGGTCATTCCTGTTTCTTGCTGCTGCTGATCTTATCGCGCGCGGCCCATACCTCAATGAGCAGCATCGTCACCGTGACAGCCAGGGGTCCCAGTATGAATCCTGGAGCCCCGAACAGGGCGAGCCCACCTATCATCGATATGAAAGCGGGAATTGTGTGAAGCCTCAGCTGGTTTCCGACCAACATCGGACGAAGGACGTTGTCGATGCCGCCTACAACAATACCGCCCCAGCCCGAGAGGATTAGGGCCTTGCCCCAATCACCATCAAGCAAGAGGAGGATTGCTGCCGGTATCCACACGACGAACGAACCCAACACTGGCACGACGGAAAGCAGACTCATCACCACGCCCCAAAGAAGGGGCGTCGGCAACCCGAGGATCCAGAACATCAGCCCGCCCAAGGAACCCTGAACTGCCGCCACGGCGAGCGTCCCGTATACCGTGGCATGGACGGTATCGAACACCCGCTGAAACAGTCGCTCGGTGTCTGCGTTCTCCAGCGGTATCCAATCGCGAAACAGGCGCGCGATTGCGTTCCGATCACGCAAGAAATAGAACAGCATGTAGAACGTCAGGAGGACTTCCGCCACCTGCAACACGGAACCCTTGACGAAGGTCGCACCGGCGTTGCTCAGCCATGTTGCGAGGCTCGCCATAATCGACGGCAGATCGATCTGTTGATTGATCCACCTTCCAATGGGTGCGATGCCGGGATGGGCGTCCAGGAGACGTTGGAGCTCTCCATCGGCCACCCGGGTTCGGACGGAGGCTGCCCCGGAAGCAGCTTCCTCCACCAAGCGCTCTACCAGGAAAGCCGCCGGGACAACGACGAGCAGTACTATCGTCAAGACCGAAACCATCGCCGCAACGTTGGGGTGTTTCAACTTCGTCTCGATCCAGGGATGGAAACGGACAAAGAGGATTGCCAGGGCCAACGCCCATGTGATCGCGCCCAAGAATGGCTCGGCCAAAAGCACGCAGACGACAATCCCGCCGATCGCGGCGGCGGCCAGTACAAGTGTGCCCACGTGGCTTCCACGAACTCGTGGATTGTCGGCGTTCATCTTGCCAACACCGAAACGGTTCGTCCGGGAATTTCCTTCACGTATCCAACCCTTGTTGACATCCAACTCTTCTCCAACCGACGACTGGTCATGGATCGGCTCATTGAATCCGCGGCTAGGCCTTCAGCCGCTCCCCCCAGAATGGCTTCAGCAACTCCAAGCATGCCAGCACGGCGGATCCCGCGGCAAGCGTTACCACCAGATCGTCGAGGTGTAGCGGTCCGAAGCGGAAGAGACTGGTGGCAAACGGCCACAGAAGGGTACCGCCCAGCATTGAAGCAACGGCCACGACAACGATCATGAGCGACCGGTTCGGCCTGATGAGCGCGGTCAAGAGCGACGCGCTGAAGGAGCGGTTGACAAAAATCAGCCCCACGATTGTCAGCACCAGCGAGAAAAAAATCAGGGCGCGGACTTCGTTCTCAGCCATGCCCTGTCTCAGGGCGACAAGGTAAATGGCCGCGAGAAGCGCGAAGGCGAGCGCCCCCTGGATCAGTCCCCACCCGATCAACGCCCCGGAGAACAGTGGCGAGTCCGGATTGCGAGGCGGACGGCGCATGACATCGTCTTCTTCGCTTTCAGCCTCGAAGACCAGCGAGCACACGGGATCGATCACCATCTCCAGAAAGGCGATATGTATCGGCCCGAACAGGATCGGCAGGCCAAACAGCAACGGCAGCAGCGAGAGACCCGCGATCGGCACATGGACCGCGAAGATGAACCCCATGGCCTTGCGCAGATTGTCGAAGATGCGGCGGCCAAGCCGAACGGCTTTGACGATCGAACCGAAATCGTCGTCGAGCAGCACGATCGACGACGCCTCGCGCGCGACGTCGGTGCCGCGGCCACCCATGGCAATCCCGATATTGGCTGCCTTGAGGGACGGCGCGTCATTGACCCCGTCCCCAGTCATGGCGACGATTTCACCGCTCGACTTCAGCGCGCTGACGATGCGAAGTTTCTGTTCGGGCATGATGCGCGCGAACACGGTCGCACTTTTCACACGCAGTGCCAGCTCGTCGTCACTGAGCGCTTGCATCTCACTGCCGGTCACCACGCTTTCGGCATCGAGGCCCGCCTGACGCGCGATCATTTTGGCGGTTGCCGGGTAGTCGCCGGTGATCATCATCACCCTGATGCCGGCGGAACGGCAGTCGCTCACGGCTTCGGGAACGCGCGCGCGCAGGGGGTCCGTCAGGCCGACCAGCCCGAGAAATTCGAATTTGAAATCGTGTTGCGTCTTCGGCAAGTCGGTGCCGCGATGAGACCCGTGGGCCACGCCGAGCACACGCAGCCCCTCGGCCGCCATGGCCTCGACCGAGCTCTTCAGGGCCTTGAAGTCCCTTGCGTTCAGATGGCACAGCGCCCCGATCGCCTCTGGCGCGCCTTTTGCCGCAACCAGCGAATTGCCATCGCCACGTGTCGATTGCCAGACATTCGACATCGCCAGCAGTCCGGGTCGAAGCGGATATGCGTGGACCAGTTCCCAATCCGGTTTGTCCAGAATCCTGTGCTCGGACAGCCGTTCCTTGCCGAGTTTGTGAAATGCGATCTCCATGGGGTCGAAAGGAATCTGGGCGCTGGCAAGCACACCCGTCTCGACCAGATCGGCGAACGCCGCCGGCAGGTCGGTGCCCGGCTTGTCCGCCATCCGAAACGACATTCCATCCGCGGACCGAAGTTCGGCAATCGTCATCCGGTTCTCGGTGAGCGTGCCTGTCTTGTCGGTGCAGAGGATCGTCGCCGAGCCAAGCGTTTCGATCGCGGCGGCCCTGCGGGTCAGGACGCGCGCCTGCGATATGCGCCACGCACCCATGGCCATGAAGATCGTCAGCACGACGGGAAACTCTTCCGGCAGCATCGACATGCCGAGCGCGATGCCCGCGAGCACGGCGTCAAGCCATCCGCCCCGCAGAAGCCCATAAAGCAGGACCGCGACGAGGCTGACCGCGCCGCCGACCATTGCGAAAATGCGTACGACGCGCCGCATCTGTGCCTGCAATCGCGGCGGTTCCGTCTCCATTGAACTCAGCGAGTGCCCTATCTTGCCGATTTCACTTCGTGGCCCCGTCGCCAGGACTTCGCCCATGCCCGAACCGCGAACGATCAGCGAACCCGAGAATATGAAAGGCAGGTCGTCACCGCCTGGTCGGCATTCGCTCAGTGGCGGGGCGCCGTCGGCGGCAATCTTTCGGACCGGTACGGATTCGCCGGTGAGCAGGGATTCGTCGCTCTGCAGATCCTGGCTCTGGAGAAGCCTGGCATCGGCCGGTACCCGGTCACCCTCGCCGAGCACGACGAGATCCCCCCGAACAACCTCGCGACCGGCAATGCGCTTGCGTTCACCACCGCGTATGACCAGGGCGCGAGGGCTGGTGAGATCACGCAGCGCTTCCAGGACACGCTCGGTGCGTGTCTCCTGTATGATGGTTATGCCGATTGACATCGTGGCAAAGGCCAGCAGGATCAGCGCTTCCTCCAGATTGCCCAGAATGAGATAGACAACGCCGCCGCCAAGCAGGAGCGCCAGCATAGGCTCGCGAATGACCTCGAAGGCAATCCGCAACGGCGTGCGTTGGTTGGACCTCGGCAGTTCGTTGTACCCTTCGGCGGCAAGCCTGGCTTGCGCCTCGGCCTCCGAAAGGCCTGGAAAGGGATCTGTCGGCACCTCGGCCATGTCAGCTATCCTTGATGGCCTGTTCGACGCAAGTTGGCTCGTGGAAGGACCTACCTGCTTCGCGGCGCTGATAAAGGACCATCATGAAGCGAGGTAGAGGGCTCAGTGTGACAGGAGGATGGGGAGCCGCAAATCCGCAAGAACACCCTCGGTTGCGCCGCCGAGCACGAAGTCCCTGACCCGCGAATGACCGTATCCACCCATGACCAGCAGCTTGCCACCAATCTTTACGGCATGCTCCTGGAGAGCGGCGCCTATCGAACGGTCGCCCGCTCGGATCGCAGCGCTTTCGACGGTCAGTCCCCGCACCCGCAGGCCCTCGGCAAGGCGTTCGCCGATGTCCTTTCCGGGAAGCGGCTTTTCGTCGACCACGCTGATGACCGTGATCCTGGCGGCGCGTTCCAGGAACGGCCGCGCGTCGGCGACGGCCCGTGCCGCCACGCGGCTTCCATCCCAGGCGATGACGACATGGTCGAGCACACCAACATCCGTCGCTTCGGGAAAAAGGAGCGTCGGCCGGCCTGCGCCGAACAGTATGGCCTCGGCAGTCATGCGCGCCGTCGGATTGTCCGCGGCCAGGCCGACCAGTGAGAGATCGAAATAGCGGCTTTGTTCCGCGGCAGCATCACCCATCAGGGCCGGCGGCGCCGCGATCTCCTGCTGGGTCAGGGTCACCGCGCCCTGTGAGGCCTCCTTGGCAACCGCCTCCAGCAAGATCTTGCCGCACTTGCGGCTGGTCGCCTCGACCTCTCGAATCTTGCTTGGAAGATCGAGCAGATAGCTCGAAAGCGCGTTCGAAACGTCGGGAATGTCGACATCGACAACGACCGCATGAAGCGCTGCCCCCACCTGCCTGGCGAGCGCCACTGCATTCGAGGCGACCTTCGCCGTATTCGCTTCGGGATATGTAGCCAGCGCGAGACATGCCATGAGTTTCATCGGATTTCGCCTCTATTCCATCGGCGGCCAGATGGCCAACGGCATCTTTAGCCCAATGGATGGGTCAGGCTTTGATTCAACGCAAAACCTCCAGACGCTGAGGCTCCGATGATTGCCTCTCAGCGCATCTGCCAGCGATGCCCCCAAAATCGGGCTCCGTTGGATCGCCATGAACAGGCGACGTGGCCTTCACTATAATCTGTTCGCCAACCAGCGAAGTGCCTTGGCCATTGTGCTCACCGCCGATATCGGCGCGCTGGTCGGAATGGCGGTGTAAGCGGCGGGCCAGCCGGCCGCTTGCGATGCCGGTATCACCCGTGCCATCTGTCCGGTTCAACGGACAGACCCGCAGCAGCATGGCAGCACGACCACCCACCGGGAAACCACCCGCCGGCAAGCCGCCAGGCGTCAGCCTGAACCGCGCGCTGTCAAAGCTCGGCCTGTGCTCGCGCACGCAGGCCGAGGTGCTGATCGCCGAGGGGCGCGTGCGCGTCGGCGGCAAGGTGGTGCGCGATGCCGCGCGGCGCGTCGACCTGAACCGCGACCGCATCGCCGTCGATGGCGAAAAGCTGGTTGCCGAGCGCAAGGTCTATGTCATGCTCAACAAGCCGCGCGGGCTGGTCACCACCCGCGACGACCCGCAGCAGCGCGACACCGTCTATGCCTGCCTCGAAGGGCTCGATCTGCCCTTCGTTTCGCCGGTCGGCCGCCTCGACAAGGCCAGCGAAGGCCTGCTGCTGATGACCAACGACACCCACTTCGCCAACCGGCTGATGGACCCGGCCTCGCATCTGCCCAAGACCTATCATGTGCAGGTCGGCACGGTGCCTGACGAAGCGATGCTGGAGACGTTGCGCGCGGGCGTCACCGTCGATGGCGAGACCCTGACCGCCAATTCGATCGCGCTCTTGCGCAGCGGCGGCCGCACCGCCTGGCTGGAGATCGTGCTCGACGAAGGCCGCAACCGCCACATCCGCCGCCTGCTCGCCGCGCACGGCATCGAGGTCAAGCGCCTCATCCGCATCGCCATCGGCGGGCTGCCGCTAGGCGACCTCGCCAAGGGCACGGCGCGGAATCTGACGCCGGAGGAGCTGGCGTTGCTGGCGGAGTGAGCAGTGAGGCTTCGCCCCACGAAGCGCTATTCGACGTCGATGCTCACGACCGTCTTATGGGCATTTCCCGTATAGGTATGGGTCGAAAACGTCACCTCATCGTGTCCCTTGAACCCGGGATTCGACCGGTAAAGCCCCTTGATGCCGTTGACCTTGTGCGTGTTGCATTTCCAGCGCTCGTTCGATTTGGGGAAACCGGAATAGAGCTTTGCGTGCACGAGCCTGACCTTGCCATGGCTTGGGCCGGCGATGACCCTGACATCGTTGGCGCCCGCGCTCGAACAATCCACATTCAGGCTGACATCCCTGAGGATATAGATCTCCTGTCCGGACAGCGCCGTCTTTCGATAGCTCTCAGTCCCCGCGGCCGCCGGCCAGGCCGCCAGTCCCAGGACCGTCAATACCGCCACGAAACCTGCCGTTTTATGCACCATTTTTCAGCGATCCCCTGGCTGCATGAAATCCCTTCGGCGAAAGGCGGGCGATTGCAGCGCCGCCCGCCGTTTCCCGCTACTCGACCTTGATGTTGGCAACATATGTGAAGGCGTTGCCCAGATAGGTGTGGACCGAGATTGTGACCTGGTCCCAACCCTTGAAGCCGGATTTCGACCGGTAAAGCGCCTTGATGCCATTCACCATGCGGGCATTGCATTTTGAACGCTCGTTCGACTTGGGATAGACCGCATGCACCTTGCCGTGGACGAGTTTTACATTTCCGTGGCTCGGGCCGGAAACCACGCGCACATCATCCTTGCCGGCGCTGGAGCAGTCCGCGTTCAGGCTCGCGCCACCGAAAACATAGATCTCCTGGCCCGAAACCGCGGTCTTCTGGTAAGTGGACGAGTGGGTGTAGGCGGCCGCCGGAAAGGCCGTAAATCCCAGAAGCGCAAGCCCCGTTATCACACTTGTCACGCGATAATTCATGTCAGCTCCCCCAGACCGGTGAATTCTCCCATCGATGGTTTTATGATAGCCGCAAACAAGCCGCCAATCACGGAAGCAGCCCCATCAATCAATTCATGGTTATCAGAATAGAATCGAAACAAGATCTCGGTACCTCGGCTTTCAATATTCAATCCGCACGGAGGAGGAATATACTGTCGTCAGGCCAGTCAAAAAGAACTGTAAAAAGCGACCAGAACCAAGAATAAACGCCATAGCGAGACAGCCGATCGGCCGCGAATTTGCCGGATAGTGACCCGACTTCCGCAAACAACACAGCCATGGGCACGGCTCGCCACCGAAAGATCCAGCGTTGCTGGCCGGTTAAACGGCGGACTGCATTGCCCGGTCTGCCGCTGAGCTCGAGAAACCGGCCGAGACCTCCCGGCCCGGGACAGGCGCCCCAGAAAAATTCACCCCCCACCGATGATTTCCGCTCATCCGCGCTGTCTTCACCTACAGGCGCCGGAATTGTCCGGGCCGGAGAAGCGAGGTGAGCCATGCAATCGTTGAAAGGTCAAAATGTCGTCGTGGTCGGAGGCAGCCGGGGTGTCGGCCGCTCGATCGCGGAAGCCGCGCTCGCCGAAGGCGCAACCGTGCTTGCCGTCGCCCGCGGGGCGGAAGCCTTGAAGGAGCTCGCCTGGGAAGCCCCAGGCGTCAAGATACTCGCCGCCGACGCCACGCAGGACACAACACCCGACGCGGTGTTCGCCGCGCTGCAGCCGGATGTGCTGGTGATCTCGGCCGGTGCCTTCGCTGCGTCGGCCTGCATCCAGGACCAGAGCTGGGACGATTTCTCGGCGAATTGGGAGACGGACGTCAAGGCATCGTTCCTGTTCTGCAGGGCGGCGCTGCAGGGCCGGTTGAAGCCGGGCAGCCGCGTGGTGCTGATCTCCAGCGGCGCGGCATTCAGCGGCGGGCCGCCGAACTCCGGCGGCTATTCCGGCGCCAAGCAAATGCAGATGTTCCTTGCCGCCCACAGCCAGAAGGAGGCCGACCGGCTTGGCCTCGGCCTGCGCTTCATGGCGCTGGCGCCGATGCGCATCATGGCCGGCACCGGCGTCGGCCAGCGCGGCATTCTAGGCATTTCCGCCTATCTCGGCATCAGCCCGGCGGATTTCCTGGCCAGCTTGAGCGATGTGCAAACACCCGCCGATGTCGGACGCGCCGTGGTCGCGCTCGCCGGCGGCAAGGTGCAGGGCACCGCCTTCACGGTGAGCGGCAGCGGCCTTGCGGCGGCGGCATGAGGCGCGCAGGATGCAAGGCGAATTGCGCACGGCAGGCTCGACATGACTGATGCTCCCGGCCCGCTTGAGCCGCTGGGCCCGACAGGCCGGCCGATCCTCGATCGGCCGGCCTTCGAGCGCCTGACGGCGACCCACCGCCGTGAACTGAAACTGCACTGCTACCGGATGATGGGCTCGCTGCACGAGGCCGACGATCTCGTCCAGGAGACGTTCCTGAAAGCCTGGCGCGGCCGCGCGCAATTCGACGGGCGCGGCTCGCCGCGCGGCTGGCTCTACACCATCGCCACCAACGCCTGCCTCAATGCCATCAAGGCGCGGGCCACGGCACACCGCATCCTCGAAATGCCCGCACGGCCGCCGAGCGAAGGGCGTGCCGCCGCCGGGCCGGCCGCCGAGCTTGCCTGGCTGGAGCCCTACCCCGACGCCGAACTGCCTGATATCGCCGATGGCGAGCCCGGCCCTGACGCGCGCTACGAGACAAACGAGGCCGTGCGGCTGGCCTTCGTCGCCGCCATCCAGCTGCTGCCGCCCCGGCAACGCGCAGCCCTTCTGCTGTGCGACGTGCTGGGCTGGTCGGCGCTGGAGACCGCGCAGTTGCTGGGCGGCTCGACCGCCTCGGTCAACAGCGCCCTGCAGCGGGCGCGCGCGACGCTTGGCGAGCGCTATCCCGGGGGACGCCCCTTGCAGCGATCGCAGCCCAATGCGCAGGAAAGCCAGCTGCTCGAACGCTATATCAGGGCCTGGCAGGCCGCCAATCTCGACGGCTTCATCGCATTGCTGCGCGAGGACGCCACCTACCACATGCCGCCTTGGCGCGACTGGTACCAGGGACGTCAGGCGATCCATGGTTTCTTCAGGACCGTGTGGGCCAATTTCGCCGGCTATCGTGCGGTGGCGACACGGGCCAATGGCCAGCCCGCCGTCGCCATCTACGCGCGGCGCCATCAGGAGCTGGAATGGCGTGCCCAGTCGCTGCACGTCATCGAGCCAGCCGATGGCGGCATCGCCTCGCTGACGATCTATGTCGCCCCGCTCGGTCCCGGCCTGTTCGCCGCCTTCGGCCTGCCGCCAATGATGCAGGAGAGCTGGTCCGAACCGGAAGCGTGATCATCGCATCTCTCTCCTGACAGAAAGCTGGCAGGAGGCCTGGCCTATAGATCGGTCGGAAAGCCCGGCCGCGGCTTCAGCAATCAAGGAACCCTGCGATGAATTTCGTCTCTATCCGCATCATCACGTCAGACGTTCAGCGCCTCGTGCGCTTCTACGGCGAGATCACCGGCATGCCGGTGACGGTCTACACGGAAGACTTCGCCGAACTCGCGACACCTTCCTGCACACTGGCGATCGGCAGCACGCGCACCTTGATGCTGTTCGGCGGCGACATCGCCCGCCCCGCCGACAACCACACCGCCATCCTCGAATTCCGCGTCGGCGATGTCGATGCCGAATTCGCCAGGCTGTCGGATTTCATCCGGGACACGACCGTGCAGAAGCCGACCACCATGCCCTGGGGCAACCGCTCGCTGCTGTTTCGCGACCCGGACGGCAATCTGGTGAATTTCTTCACGCCGGTGACGGCGGAGGCGATCCGCAAGTTCGAGAAATAGGGGGCGGTGGCGCGGGGTTTCGAGTTGGTCAGCACCTGCATCGGAAATTAGCGAGCTCACCCAACGCGTTCGTCATCAACTCTGAGAAATGGCGGCGTCCCTTAGTCTTGCATTTAGGGTAACGATGATCTTTCGCATGACGGCAGCGATTGCCACCATCGGCTTTTTTCCGTTGGTGACGAGGCGTTTGTAGAAGGGTGCGAATTCGCCCTTTCCAGCTGCGGCGCGCAGGGCCGGCATGAACAGTGCGGTTCTAACATCAGGGCGTCCGCCACGGATTTTGCGGTAGCCTTGCTTTTGTCCGCTGTCGTTTGGGTGTGGTGCAAGGCCAGCAAGGGCTGCAGCTTTGCGGCGTGTCATGGAGCCGAGTTCGGGCAGGATAGCCAAGAGCTTGGCCGCCACGATCGGGCCGAGACTGTCCATGGCCGTGCAGATGGCGGCTCGATGCTTAAGGGCGCTGCTGTTGGCGATCAGTTCGCGGATCTCGGCATCGATGATTTGGAGTTGGCGCTCGACGACTTTGATCACGGCCTCGAAAGAGGTCGCGAGCTTGCGGCCGCCAGGTGCCTTGGCACGGTTCTTCTCTGCGACCTTGATGGTGATGAGTTCCTGGCGGCGGCGAACCAGCGCGCGCAGGCTGGTCTCATCGGCATCGGGCGCCTGCCAAAGGGACAGTTTTGCCCAGCGTTCACGACCGTAGGCTCTCAACATCGCGGCATCGATGGCATCGCTCTTGCCGTGCGTACCGAAGGAGCGGATGTAGCTCTTGACCTTGAGCGTGTCGGCGCGATGGCAGGCAATGCCGGCGCGCAGGCACTCTTCGAGCAGTAGGCTTTCATGGCCGCCTGTCGGCTCGCACACGACAAGGTCGATGTGTTTGTAGCTCTTCAGGAAAGCACGGACAGCTCTGCGCTGATTGAGGATGGTGCCGGTGGTAGTCCCGTCGGCGGCGGTGACGGTGTCCTTGGCGATGTCGAAGCCGAGGCACATTTGCGGTTGTTGGTGCAAGAAGGCCATGCTGGTGGTATCCTTGTCGGGCTTCGGATTGTTTGCGGGCGTGGCGCGAGCCAGCGGCCAATCAACTCTCCAAGCGATGGCGGACAAAGACGGCAGGGACCATGATGACGTCGGGTGTTACCCGGTCCTAAGGGCGGTCGCCTGCCGCCGGGACTGCTGGCTGTGATGGGCCGCAGTCCCGGCCGCCAAACTACCCGATCCTTCTCAAACAATCCTAGGGCGCAGCAAGGAGCGAAGCGACGCGGCGCAGACCCTAGGATGACGAACGCGAGGGGGCGTTCGCGCCAGCCTTGTCGCTATCCTACTTCATATTCCACTTGCGCACGACCGGCTCGCTCGGATCATGCTCGTAGCCAAGCACGCTGATGCTGGCCGTATCGAGCACGAACAGCGCCCCGCCCTCCGGCGGCAGGCCGAGCCAGCGGGCGGTGAGCACGCGCAGGAAATGCGCGCTGGAAAAGATCAGGATCGAGCCGCCAGCTTCGCGAAGCTGTATGATGATCCTGTCGGCCCGGGCACCGACATCGGCCGCCATCTCGCCTTGCGGACAGCCGTCGCGAAACACGTTCCAGCCCGGCCGCTCGGCTAGGATCTCTTTGGTGGTGCGCCCCTCATAGGCGCCGTAGTCCCACTCCTGCAGATCGTCGTTTCTGACGCTTGTCGCGCCAAAGCCGGCCAGCACGCTGGTGTTGTAGGCGCGCTGCGAGGGGCTCGACCAAACCGCCGAGAACGACAGGCCCTTCAGCCGCTCCGCCACGCCCCGGGCGGCGTGCTCGCCGGCCGGCGTCAACGGCATGTCGGTGCGCCCGGTATGCTGCCCCGAAAGGCTCCACGCCGTCTCGCCATGCCGGACCAGATGGATTTGGGGATAGGCACTGCTCATACGCTCGACCTTTCGTTGGTGTCGGGCCAAGCTGTAGCGGGCCGCACAACACAGCGAAAGACCCTGGCGGCCATCGCGGCACTTCAGCGCCATCACCGCTAGCCTTACCAATCCGTAAGGTCCCTGCCACCAAGTTTTCATGAACCTGTCATGTCCGCCCGCCTACCTTGATCCATCGCGGGGCTGCGAGACGAGGGACACTTCAATGAAAACGCTATCTCTGGCGCTGGCTGCGGGTACGCTGTCGGCGGCGTTGGCTGGCGCGCTGTCTGATACCAGCGCCGTCGCCGCACCTTACAAGCATGTACTGCTCATCAGCGTCGACGGGCTTCATGCACTCGATCTGGCAAACTATGTCGCCGCACATCCGGCAAGCTCGTTTGCCGCGCTCGCCCGTACCGGGATTTTCTATCCGAATGCGCTCACCAGCGCCCCGTCCGACTCGTTTCCCGGCCTCGTGGCACAGGTAACTGGCGGCACGCCCAAATCGACGGGTGTGTTCTACGACGACAGCTACGACCGCACCTATTTCGCGCCGGCCTCGGATTGCAAGGGCGAGCCGGGTGCCGAGGTGGCTTTCGCCGAGAACATCGACGTCGACTCGACGCGCCTTGATGGTGGTGGCAAGCCCGGCGATTACCGCAGCCAGATCGACCCGGCAAAGCTGCCGATGACGCTGATCAACGGCAAATGCTCGGTGGTCTATCCGCATGATTTCGTACGGGTCAACAACGTCTTCGAAATCGTCAAAGCGCATGGCGGCCGCACGGCCTGGTCCGACAAGCACCCGGCCTACGAATGGCTGAACGGACCTTCGGGCAAGGGCGTCGACGACCTCTACGCGTTGGAACAGGACAGCTTGATCCCCGGCACGAAGGTCAAGACGACGGGCAGCTTCAAGGCCGAGCGTGACTTCGATGAAGCGCGTGTCCAGGCGGTGATCAACGAAATCAAGGGCCTCGACAGCACCGGCGCGCATCATGCCGCGGTTCCCACGCTTTTCGGCATGAATTTCCAGGCGGTGAGCGTGGGCCAGAAGCTTCCCAAGGCCGGCCCTGGCGACAAGGCCGGTCTGGTCGGCGGCTATCTGGATGCCAGCGGCGCGCCGAGCAATGGTCTTGCCGGGCAGCTCGCCTATGTCGACGGCGCCCTCGGCGAACTGATGGCCGCACTCAAGGACAACAAACTCGCCAATTCGACCCTGATCATACTTGCCTCGAAGCATGGCCAGTCGCCCATCGACCCGGCGACGTTCCAGCCACTGGACGATGATCCATACACGAAGACACCGGGCTACGCCTTCCACATCGCCGACGACGCCGCGCTGATCTGGCTCAAACCGCAAGACAGGGTGAAAAACCTCTCGGCGGCGCAGGATTATCTCGAGAAATCGAGCAAGGCTGAAGGCATCGCCCAGATCCAGCCGCCGAATGTGCTGGCTCTTGCCTATCAGGATCCGGCCACCGACAGCCGTACGCCGGACTTCATCGCCACGGTCAATCCGGGCGTTGTCTACACATCCGGTTCGAAGATTGCCGAGCACGGTGGCGCCAATGCGAACGATCGCAACGTGGCACTTCTCATCAGCGCTCCTTCGCTCAAGCCGAGGTCGGTGCCAGACCTGGTGCAGACGACGCAGGTAGCTCCCACCATCCTGCGGGCTCTTGGCTATGCCGCGAACGAACTCCAGGCTGTGAAGCTCGAAGGCACCCAGGAGCTGCCGGCGACGCCGTTCTAAGCCTGGGAATGATATCGTTTGGCGATTGGCCGCCGGGCATGCCCGGCGGCCAATCGTCTGTGACCGGCAATGTCTGCAGGAAGGCGACCGCATCGCCGATGGTAGGCTGCATCGGATTGGCCTGACGCTGGTTGAGGTCCCACCCTCCTCGCCTGGCCTTGAAGCTCATAAAGCTGGCCCTGTGAGGAGCCCGGTGGCACAACTATATCTGGATGAGCCGCATCAAGGCTCCCGCCACCCCAAGGGCACCGGCCCCTTGCACAACAGGTCAGATCATCATGTACAAACATCTGCTCATCGCCACCGACGGATCGGAACTGGCCGACAAGGGCGTTGCCCATGGCCTCACGCTGGCAAAAGGCATCGGCGCCACCGTGACCTTCGTCACGGTCTCGGAACAATTCCCGACGCTGGCCTGGGGCGGCGCCATGGCCGGCTATGCGGCTGGCGATGAACTGACCATCTACCAGGAAGAATCACGCAAATATGGCAAGCAGGTTCTGGCCAAGTGCAAGGCGTCAGCCGACGCGGCCGGCGTGTCCGCCGAAGTGGTCCATGTCGAGGACAAACGGCCCGCCGAAGCGATCCTCGAACTGTCGCAGGCGCGAGGCTGCGACCTGATCGTCATGGCCTCTCACGGCCGCCGCGGCCTGGGCAAGCTGCTTCTCGGCAGCCAGACGGCGGAAGTGCTGTCCTATACCGCGATCCCGGTGCTGGTGGTTCGGTAAAGCCTAGCCCGAAGGGGCAGAATCCGGCATGCGTCAGCCATTCGTTTGACGCCCGGAGGAATGCAACCAATGGCGCATGAGGATCGCACCAGGATAATTCCGGGGAGAACGCCGGAATCGGCGGTCATGCTGGCGGACGTCAAACGGGCGATGGCGATCACCGCCCGTCTCAACCGTTTGACGTTTAACGACGCGGAGGAGGTCCGCGCTTTGTTCAGCGAGCTCATCGGTAAGACGGTGGATGACGGCTTTTTGCTGATCCCGCCTTTCTACACGACAGGCGGACCCGACATCCGCGTCGGGCGCAATGTCTTCATCAACCAGAACTGCACCTTTTATGACCTTGGCGGGCTCGACATTGCCGACGATGTGCTGATCGGACCGAATGTCAGCCTCATCACCTCAGGCCATCCGCTCGAACCGTCGCGGCGGCGCGCCTTCACCACAGCAAAGCCGATCGTCATCGAACGCAACGTCTGGATCGCCGCCGGCGCAACGGTCATCGGCGGCGTGACCGTCGGCGAAAAAGCAGTCGTCGCGGCGGGCTCGGTGGTGACCAGGGACGTGCCCCCGAACACGCTTGTCGGCGGCAACCCGGCCAGGGTCATCAGGTCGATTGCCGAATGAGGGCACGACTGACATTGTCGCTATGCTATGCTGTTAAACGCAGGGAAGGAGCCATCCATGCGCGAGGACTTCATGCTTGAGGCGTTGCAGCGCGCGGCTGAAGGCACGTTGTTCGACCGTGTTGTCTTTACCGTCGAGCCGGATGTCTACGCTGCGTTTCTGGCACGTCTCGACGCAGCGCAGCAACCGAACCAACGTTTGCGCCGGACTATGACAACAAGGCCTCCGTGGGACGCTACGTGACGCTGAGGACTAGAGCGCGGTCTCCAGCGCCAGATACACCCCTAGCGCCAGCAGCCCGACGAAGAACACCGTTCGAAAAGTCTCGACGCTCATCGCCTGGCGCAGCGCCTGGCCGATGAACATGCCGGCCAGCGCCGGCAGCAGTGCCAGGATCGACCCTGTCAGTTGCGCCGTCGGCGAGGCCAGGGCGCCCTCCCGAAACAGGCCGATGGCAAGGGCCGCCGTCGAGACGGTGAAGGACAGGCCGAGCGCCTGGATGAGATCTTCCTTCTCCAGCCGCAGCGATTGCAGATAGGGCACCGCCGGGATGACGAAGACGCCGGTGGCGCCGGTGACCAGCCCGGTCGCGATGCCGACCAGCGGTGACATCAAGGCCTCGTGGCGCGCCGCCGTAGCGAAACCAAGCTTGAGCAGGCCGAGAATGGCGTAAAGCACCAGCGCTGCGCCAAGCCCCGCCGAGGCCGCGCTCGCATGCGTTCCGGTCAGCACACCTGCCCCGGCGACGGTGCCCAGCAGGATGCCGGCCATCATCGCCCACAGCCGCTTGACGAGGCCGCCGAAAGAGGGGCCGGTAAACAACTGCCAGAGATTGGTGACCAAGGACGGGATCAACAGCAAGGCGGCGGCCTCGACGGGCGGCATCGTCACCGCCAGCAATCCCATCGCCACGGTCGGCAGCCCCATCCCGACCACGCCCTTGACGAAGCCCGCGGCGAGAAAGACGGCACCGATCCAGGCCGCGATCCCGGCACTCAGCATGACCGCACCTTCACTACGCGATCAGTCATGCAGCAGCATGTCCGTCGCATCGGCATCGGGTCTGGGTTTCGCCGGCGCGGCATCGGGGCTGGTTGAAGCCGCCCTTGTCGTACATCCCCGCAACCCGGGCTGCGCCTGCGCCATGGCAAGCGTGGCCACGGCAACGGCCAGCACGATCGCCGCGCTTTCAAGGATGCCAAACCGGCCTGGTGCTTTGTCGCTCATCGCATATCTCCGTCGTAAACGATTTGACGGACATGCGGCTCGCGCACAATGTGGAAGTTGCGCTGTCAGCCTTCGGCCAGGACGAAGGCTGCTTGTAGGAGTCAGCCGGCTTTCCGAACTGCCGGATTGTTTTGCAGGGAACAAAAAGATGCGCTTCGATCTCACCGATCTCCGGCTGTTCCTGCTGGTGGCCGAGCGCGGCAGCATCACCCATGGCGCCGAACTCGCCGGGCTAGCGCTGGCCTCGGCGAGCGCCCGCATCAAGGGCATGGAGGAGCGGCTCGGCGCGCCGCTGCTGGAGCGCCGCCGTCGTGGCGTCGTGCCGACGGCCGCCGGCCAGGCGCTGCTGCACCATGCGCGTGCCGTGCAGAACCAGATCGAAGCGATGGCCGGCGATCTCGGCGCCTATGCCGGCGGCCTGCGGGCGCGCGTACGGCTGATGGCCAACACCGCCGCCACGGCCGAGCTGCTGCGCGACATCCTGCCCGCCTTCCTGGTGGCGCATCCCGGCATCGACATCGATCTCGACGAACGCCCCAGCCACGAGATCGCCGAGGCGGTGGCGAGCGGCGCCGTCGATCTCGGCATTGCCGCCACCTGGGCCGGCCTATCGCATCTCGAACAGAAACCGTTCTTCATTGACCGGCTGGTGGTGATCACCGCGCGGAACTGGCCGGGCCTCTCCGGCCTGCATGCCGTCAACCTCGCCGACATCCTGGGCGAATCCTTTGTCGGTCTCAGCCTCGGCCATGCGCTGCAGGAGCATATCACCCGACAGGCCGCCCGGCTTGGCGGCCATCTGCACATCCGCATCCGCGTGCCCGGCCTCGACAATGTCTGCCGGCTGGTCGCGCAAGGCGCCGGCATCGCCATCGTCCCGGAAAGTGCGGCGCGCCGCTCGGCCCGCACGCTACGCAGCCTGCGGCTGACCGACGACTGGGCGACCCGCCAGCTCAATCTCTGCGCCCGCAGCTTCGACGAGCTGACGCCGCAAGCGAAATTGCTGGCCGCGTCGCTAGGTTGAACCGAAACGGGTCGCTTGCCGGGTCCTCACCAGGGCAACGGACCCTCATCGTAGAAATAGCCGCCGGTCGGACCGTTCTCGTCCAGGGTCGCCAGGCGAACAATGATCTCGGCCGCCTGCCCCACCGTGCGGTAGCCACTGTGTCCGTTGAAGTCCGTCGCGGTATAGCCGGGATCGGCCGAATTGACCTTGATGCCCGCCGCGGCAAGCTCCTTCGAGAAGGCAACGGTGGCGGCGTTGAGCGCCGTCTTGGAGCTGTTGTAGCCGAGGATATTGATCGCATAAAATTCATTGGCCGGATCGGTCAATCCCCCGAGTGACCCCAGCCCGCTGGAAACCATCACCACATTGGCACGCGGAGCTGCCTTGAGCAGCGGCAGGAAGGCCTGGGTGGTGCGGATCGGGCCGAACACGTTGACCTCGTAGACATCCTTGATGATGGCTATGGGCTCTTCGCTGGGAGCGAGCATTGAGCCGAGGACGCCGGCATTGTTGACCAGCACATCGAGACGTCCGTCCTCCTGCAAAACGCGCGTGGCGGCCGCCTCGACGCTGGCGTCGCTGGCGACATCGATATCCAGCACGCGCACGTCATGGCCCTTCTGCCTGAGCTCGGCTGCCGCCGCTTCGCCGCGCTCCCTGTCGCGGCTGCCCAGCCAAACCCTGTAGCCGGCTTCGCCCAGCCGGCGCGCGGTTTCGTAGCCGATGCTCTTGTTGGCGCCGGTCACCAATGCTGTCTTGTCGGTCATTTCCATCTCCAGTTTGATCCGTCTGCGGCAGAGATGGGGCGGACCACTGGCCGCCGCGTGCCGAAAACTGGTGAGTTCTTGCCTATTCCTGCCTGGAGCTTGATTGCCGGCCGCGCCGATGCGATCTACAGGCTGTGATGAATTCGCTCGACGACCTCAAAGCGCTGGTGATGCGCCATGCACGCGGCCGGCTGACCGAAACCGGCATTCCCCGCGTCGCCATCATGAAGGGCGAGGCGACGACCGGGCCGTTGCTGGGGCTCTACGACCCAAGGCTTTGCCTGGTCCTGCAGGGCGCCAAATCCGTCATGATCGGCGATCAGCTGCTGCATTACGATGCCGGCCGCTACTTCATAGCGGCTGTCGAGGTGCCGGCGGTCGGCAAGGTTTTGCAGGCCAGCCCACAGCATCCCTACCTCTCGGTCAGCCTGGCCCTCGACACCACGCTCATCGCCTCGCTGCTGCTCGACATGCCGCCCGTTGCCGAGGCGCCGATCGGCCATGGCTTTGCCGTCAGCCGGGCTGACGAGGCGCTGGTCGATGCGTGGCTGCGCATGATTGAGCTCATCGATCACCCGGCCGAAATCGCTGTGCTGGCGCCGCTGCTCGAACGCGAAATCCTGTTTCGGCTGCTGCAGGGAGCGCAAGGCGCCATGCTGCGCCAGATTGCCGGCGCCGACAGCCGCCTGTCGCAGATTCGCCGCGCGCTGGGCTGGATCCGCGACCACTATGCCGAGCCGTTCCGCGTCGAGGATCTTGCCCGGACAGCTGGCATGAGCGCGTCGGTGTTCCACCGCCACTTCAAGGCGGTCACGGCGATGACGCCGATCCAGTACCAGAAGCGCATCCGCCTCAATGAAGCGCGCCGGCGCCTGCTCGCCACGTCAGGCGATGCGGCCGGCGCCGCCTTTTCCGTCGGCTATGAAAGCGCGTCCCAGTTCAGCCGTGAATATGCCCGCCTGTTCGGTGCGCCGCCCCTGCGCGATATCGGCCGCCTGCGCGCCACGCCCGAGCCCACCGAGCTCGCCTGACCCTCTTGAATTCGAAGATGCAAAAGTAAAGCGGGAAGACCACGCCCTCCCAGCCTTTGCACCGCGCCCCCGAGGGCGATCCATGCGGCGGCTTCTATACGTCCACCACCAAGCGCTTTATCCCGCCTACCCGCATGGATGACGAGATGGTCGTGACTCTGAGGCGACACAGGCCTTGCTGATATTAAAAATTGCCCATAAGGTATTTTTCACATAAGAAAGAAAAAACTGCCCATTTATCTCATTTATGAAAGACAGGGCTTTTGCGGGAACATCTCGATCTGACCGATCGGCGGCTGGTCAAACAGCTGTCGCAGGACGCGCAGCCGGGCATCAACCGGCTCGCCGAGATCTTGGCGATTTCGGTGCCGACGGTGCGCTCGCGGCTGCGCAACCTGCTCGACCGCAATCTGCTCAAGATCGTCGGGCTGTTGAACCTGACCGAGCGGCCCGAGCTGATCTCGGCCATTGTCGGCATCAATGCCCAGGGCCGCGGCCGGGCCCGCGAACTGGCGCAGCGCATTTCCGAACTGCCCTTCGTCAACTCGGCTTCGGTGGTCACCGGGCGCTTCGACATCATCGTCGACGTGACGGTGGCCGGTGACGTCGCCGACCTCTACCGCGTCACCAGCGAGCTGATCCCCGGCGCCGGCGAGCCGGGCGAGGTCGTGCGCAGCGAGACCTTCGTCGTCATGGCGTCCTGCAACAAATGGGTCAGCCTGCCCGAAGGCTGCTGGTCTGATGATCGCAAGGAGACGGCATGAAGATCGCTGTTCTCGGTGGCCTCGGCCTGCAGGGCCGGGCGGCCATCGCCGATCTCGTCGCTAGTGGTGTCGAGGAGGTGATCTGCGTCGATACCGCGCCGGACGGCGCGGCCCGGCTGGCTGATCTGACCGACCTTTCCCGCGTGCGCTTCGTGGTGCCCGAGGGCTCAATCGGCCCGGCGCTTGCCGATGTGCTGGCCGATGCCGACGCCGTCATCGATTTGTTGCCGCAGCCGCTGATGCGCGAGGCGGTGCAGGCCGCCATCGCCACCCGCACGCCGCTGGTCACCACCAATTACGGCAAGGCCATCGCCGACCTGGCGCCGGAAGCCGAACGGGCCGGCGTGTCTGTTATGACCGAGTGCGGGCTCGACCCCGGCATCGACCTCGTGCTCTACGCCCGCGCCGCAAGGCAGTTCGACACGATCGCCGCGATCGATTCCTATTGCGGCGGCATCCCCGAACCGAAAGCGATGGCCAAGCCGCTTTGCTACAAGGTGAGCTGGAACTTCGACATGGTCCTGGTCAGCCAGAACCGCGACAGCGTGATGATCGAGGACGGCAAGCGCGTCGAAGTGCCGGCCGCCCGCCAGCACGACAGTCCTTTCATCCACGAGATCGAGGTCGCTGGCCTCGGCCGGCTGGAAGCCTTCCCCAATGGCGATGCGCTGCATTATGTCGAGATGCTTCCCGCGGCAGAAGGGCTGCGCCGCTCCGGCCGCTACACGCTGCGTTGGCCCGGATGGTCGGCCTTCTGGGCGCCGCTGAAGGAGCTTGGCTTCCTCTCGGAAGACAAGGTGCCCGGCACCTCCAGCAGCCCGCGCGAATTCCTCGGCCGGCTGCTCGGGCCGCAACTGCAATATGGCCCCGGCGAAAAGGACCTTTGCGTGATGCGCAATGTCTTTTCCGGCCTCGAAGGCGGCCGGACCAAGACCGTGACATCCGATCTGGTCATCGAGCGCGACCTCGCGTCGGGCCTGTTCGGCATGAGCCTCGGCGTCGGCTACCCCGCCAGCATCGTGGCGCAGATGCTGGCGCGGCGCGAGATCAGCACACCAGGTCTTTTGAACCCGCTGCTGCATGTGCCCGACGAACCATTCTTCGACGAACTGGCCAAACGCGGCATCAAGGTTGCCGAGACGGTGGCCTGGGACTGAGGATTTTCGAACGGCCCGCCGCCAAACGGCGCCGCCGCTCAAAAAAGAGCCCAAGGGAAGCCGCGGGCAAACAACAACAGGGAGGAATACCAGAATGAAGATTGCCAGACTTTTCATCGCCGGACTTGCGCTTGCGGGCTTGACCGCTGCCGCCAGTGCCGGAACGCTCGACGAGATCACCAAGCGCGGCGAACTGCGTGTTGCCGTGCAGACGCAAGGACCGCCCTTCTCGCTGGTCGGCGCCAATGGCGAACGCACCGGCAGTTCGGTTGAACTGGCCGAGCTGATGGCCAAGGAAATGGGCGTCAAAATCAAATTCCTCGACTTCGACTGGGACGGCCTGATCCCGGCGCTCTTGTCGGGCAAGGCCGACCTTCTGGTCGCCGACATGACGCCGACGCTGGCGCGCGGCATGAAGGTCGCCTTCACCACGCCCTACATGTACACGGGCAGCACCGTCTTCACCAAGGCCGACAGCAAGTTCAAGACCACCGAGGACTGCAAGGCTAAGGGCACCAAGATCGCTGTTCTGCTCGGCGCCACCGGCGAGAAGGAAGCCAAGGCCGCCTTCCCCGATGCCGACATCAAGAGCTACAAGGGCGGCGGCCCGCTGCTGCTCGACGCCGTCAACAACGGCCAGGCTGATTGCGGCGTCAACGACATCTCGGCGGTCAAGGGTCAGCAGACGGCCTACCCCGCCGGCACCTTCACCGTCATGCCGGATCTTCTGTCGAAGGAACCGCTTGCCTTCGCCACCCGCTATGACGAACCGGACCTTTTGGTGTGGATGAACCTGTTCCTCAACCAGGTCACCATCGACGGCCGCCTGCAGAAGAACCTCGACTACTGGGTCAATTCCGACGCCTGGAAGAAGGATCACTAAGCAGCGATAAAAACCGAGCGGCCTCGCGCGCACCTTAAGCGCCGCGCGAAGCCGCTCGGAATTCGCTTCGTCCGTCGCTTCCCGCACTCTGGGGCTTCACCCACGATGCTCGAAAATTTCAGCTTCCGCACCATCGTCGAATATCTGCCTCTGTTCGGTCAGGGCCTGATCACGACCGTCTGGCTGTCGGCAGTGTCTTTCATCGGCGCGCTGATCGTCGGCATCGTGCTGTGCGCCATGAATTTGCAGCGCGGCTGGCTGTTTCGCGCCCCGGCCAAGGCCTATATCGACGCCGTGCGCGCCACGCCCTTGCTGGCGCAGCTCTATTTCCTCTATTTCGGCCTGCCCCGGCTTGGCTTCGTCCTGCCGGAACTGGTCGTCGGCATCCTCGCTTTGTCGCTCAACAGCGGCGCCTATATCGCCGAGATCATTCGCGCCGGCATCCTGTCGATCCCGCGCGGCCAGGTCGAAGCCAGCGTTGCTTCCGGCATGACCTATGTCCAGCGCATGCGCCTGGTCGTCCTGCCGCAAGCCTTCAAGGTGACGATCCCGCCGCTGCTCGGCCAGTCGATCGTGCTGGTCAAGGATTCCGCCCTGTTGTCGCTGATCTCGGTTGCCGAACTGACCCGCGCCGGGCAACTGCTCGCCTCCGACCGCTTCATGCCGGCGGAAGGTTTTGTCACCATCGCCGCCTTCTACCTCCTGCTCTACTACGGCCTGAAGGGACTGGCCGTTGTCTCCAGCCGCTGGCTCGGCACAGCGGGGGCACGCGCATGATCTTGCAACAATTCCTCAGCCTCGCCGGCTCCTATCCCCTCGCCCTGCGCGGCCTCGGCATGACCGTGGTGCTGTCGCTGATCAGCCTGGTGCTGGGCACGCTGCTCGGCTTCGGCCTCGGCATCTTGCGCACCGGCGGCAACCGGCTGATCTCGAGCGTCATCGGCGCTTGGGTCGATCTGATCCGCGGAACCCCGTTCCTGGTGCAGATCTTCCTCATCTTCTTCATCCTGCCGGAATTCGGCATCGAGCTCGACGCCTTCACCGCCGGCATCATCGCGCTGACCAATCTCGCCGCCTGCTTCATCTGCGAGATCGTCGCCGCCGGCATCCGCTCGGTGCCGACCGGCCAGGTCGAGGCGGCGCTGGCGTCCGGCCTGTCGCGCTGGCAGCGCATGCGCCAGGTCGTGCTGCCGCAGGCCATGCGCATCGTGCTGCCGCCGCTGGTCGGGCAATATGTGCTGCTGATCAAGGATTCCTCCGTCGTCTCGGCGATCGGGCTGACCGACCTCACCCGCGTCGGCTGGCTGGTGGTGCAGCGTGTACCGAACGGGCTGCTGGTCTTCTTCCTGGTCGGCGTCGGCTACTTCATCGTCTGCTATCCCCTGATCATGCTCGCCCGCCGGCTCGAACGCCGCATGGGCGCGGCGCATGGCGAGGTGCAGCTGTGACATCGAACCCTAGAGGGCCAGAAAGCATGACCAAGACAGGCCTGACCAAAACCGGCCCAGCCAAAACCGGCATGATCGACTTTCGCGGCGTCAACAAATGGTTCGGCGCGCTGAACGTCTTGAAGGACATCACGCTCAGCGTCGAGCCGCGCGAAGTGGTCGTCGTCTGCGGTCCGAGCGGCTCCGGCAAGAGCACCCTGATCCGCTGCATCAACGGCCTGGAGACGATCAAGGACGGCGATCTCATCGTCGACGGCCAGCGTCTTGGCGATCCCGCCACCAACATGACGCAGCTGCGCACCGAGATCGGCTTCGTCTTCCAGTCCTTCAACCTCTACCCGCACAAGACCGCGCTCGAAAACGTCACGCTCGCCCCCATCCATGTCCGCAAGATCCCGCGCGCCGAGGCCGAACAGGCCGGACGCGAATTGCTGGCCAAGGTCGGGCTGGCCGACAAGGTCAATGCCTATCCGGCACAGCTCTCCGGCGGCCAGCAGCAGCGCGTGGCGATCGCGCGCTGCCTCGGCATGCGGCCCAAGATCATGCTGTTCGACGAGCCGACCTCCGCCCTCGACCCCGAGATGATTTCCGAGGTGCTCGACGTCATGGTCGCCGTCGCCGAGGAAGGCATGACCATGATGGTGGTGACACATGAGATGGGCTTTGCCCGCAAGGTCGCCCAGCGCGTGGTGTTCATGGACGCCGGCGCCATCGTCGAAAGCGGCACGCCCGACGAGTTCTTCTCACATCCGAAGACCGACCGCAGCCGCGCTTTCCTGAGCAAGATTCTCAGACATTGAAGCGCTGAAACCACCCAACGCTCGCATAATTCTTGCGCGGCCCTTTGACCCGCCACGCCTCGGCCCATTCGTCGGCCCCGCGAAAGAAGAAACGCCCGACATAGAGATCGGCGCCGCAGAGATGGCGCACGGTCTGCGCCGCCTCCGGCCCGATTTCGATGAAGTCGCGGCCGTCGGCATGCAGGATGCGCATCGAACCCTCGCCCGGCTCGAGCCGGTAGCGCCGGCTTGCCGGCATTTCGTGGGCGCCGATCCGCATGAGCCCGTGCTCGGTGAAGGCATTTTCCGTGACCACGGCGTCGCCGGCGAAGCGGTGGGTCGCGCCGGTCAGGAAGTCGATCATCGTGCGGCGGACTTTCCAGCCGCCGACGAAGTGGTCTGCCATTGCCTTCATCTTCGCTGTCCTCGGCGAGCGCAGAAAGCGCAACCAACACACTTAGTCTAGACATCACGGCAGCATGCCCAGTGCGCGCAGGCCGGCAACGGCGCCACGATATTCGATGTAGCCCTTGGGGCAGGTCCTGGCAGCGAGACGGTAAAGCCGTACTGCTTCCTTGTTGCGGGCCTGCAGCCGGTCGAGTTCGGCGGTGTAGAAATTGGCCTCACACACTTGCCCGCTTGTTTGCACGGGGTCTCCGGTGATGGCATCGGCAAGGGCCTCGGCGGATGTCTTTTGCCCCAGCAGCATCTTGATCACCGGCGCCGGCCATTTCGACATGTCGAGCTTGGCAGCGGCTTCCCGCAAATGACTGGTGCCGCCACTGCGCCGGTCGATGATGTCGAGCCAGATCGCCAAATAGGCGTTGTCGGGCGCCAGCGCGGCCGCCTTGGCAAAATCGGGCTCCGCCTTGGCCAGCATGCCGGAATAGAAACGCACGAAGCCCCGGCCCGCATAAGCGTTGGGAAAGTTCGGATCGAGCGCGATCGCCTGGTTGTAGTCAGCCAGGGCTGGAGCGAAATCACCCTTCGCCGCCAGGGCGATCGCCCGATTGGAGTAGATTTTTGCCTGTTTCGGGTCGAGACCGATGGCGCGGTTGAGATCGGCAAGCGCACGCTCGTATTCGCCCAACTCGTTCAGGACGAAACCCCGATCGTTCAGCGCCTTGGCATTTGTCGGTTCGAGCGCGATGACCTCGCTGTAGTCGGCGATGGCGCGGTCCCTGTCGCCCTTTTTAAGCCATTCGGTGCCCCTGTCGTAGTAGGCCGCCGCCATCTTGGGATCGAGGCTGATCGCTTGGTCGAAATCGGCGATCGCGCGATCGCCGTCGCCCTTGCGCGACCAAGCCAGACCTCTGTTGTAGCGGATGCTGGGGTCTGTCGGATCGAGGCTGATCACCTGACTGTAGTCCGCGATGGCCTTGCCACCGTCGCCCTTGCGCCACCAGATCAGGCCGCGACGATAGTAGGCATGGACATTTTTCGGATCGAGACCAATCACCTGGTTGTAGTCGGCCATTGCGCGATCGTCGTCGCCCTTGTTGTCCCAGGCATCGCCCCGGTTGTTGTATGAGCTGGCATTCTTCGGATCGAGCGAGATGGCCTGGCCGTAATCGGCTATGGCGCGCTCGTCATCGCCCTTGCGCGCCCAGCTCAGGCCCCGGTTGTGATAGGCCCTGGCATCACCGGGATTGAGCTTGATCGCGGCACCGTAGTCAGCGATCGCACGCTCATCATTGCCCTTATAGGACCAGGCAACGCCTCTGTTGTAGTAGAATTCGGCGTTGTCTGGATCGAGGAAGATTGCCTGGTCCAGATATGTTATCGCGCGATCATAGTCGCCCTTGAGCACCAGGATGATGCCGTTGTTATAGTAGGCGGCCGACAGCTCCGGATTGATGCCGATCGCCTTGTCGTAGTCGGCGAACGCATCGTCATTGTCGCCTCTCCTGGCGAGAGCGCCGGCGCGATTGAAATAGGCCGCGGCGCGGTTGTCCGAAGCCTCCCTCTTGTCTTCGATGATCGCCGTGCAAGCGGCAATCTTGCGGGCGGCCTCCACCCCTTCATTGACACAGTCGGCATGGTCCTTGCCGGCGGCCGTCGCCGCCGTGCCGAGCGCGAACACCAAGGCCGCGGCGGCCAGGCACGAACGCCAATGGAACCTCACGGCGCCGTGCCCAGGGCGCGCAGCGCGTTGGTGGCGGCGGTGAACTCCATGAAATCGCGGGGACAGCCGCTCAGGGCCATTCGGTAGAGCCGCAAGGCCTCGTCGTCGTTGTGCTGCAGCCGCTGGAATTCGGCGATGAAGATATTGGCCTCGCAGACATGCTCGCTCCGCGTCGCGCTGTCGGGGTCATTGGCGTCGGCAAACGCCATTTCGGGCGTCTGGTCGCCCAAAAGCATGCGCACCAGCGGCGCCGGCCATTTCGTCATGTCGAGCCTGGCCTCGCGCAGGATGCTCGGCTGGCCATTGTGGCGGCGGGCGAGGTCGAGCCACATTGCATAATAGGCATTGTCGGCCTTCAGCGCCGCCGCCTGTTCGAAGTCGACCTGCGCCTTGACAGGCGAGCCGGAATAGAAGCCGAGCATGCCCCTGTCGCCATAGACATCGGGGTTTTTCGGATCGAGGCGGACGGCTTCGTCATAGTCGCCGAGCGCGCCGTCGTAGTCGGCCTTGTGCTGCCGCACGAGGCCGCGGCATTCAAAGCCGTCGGCATTCTTCAGACTGAGGCTGATGGCCTGGTTGCAATCCGCGATGGCGCGGTCGTAGTCCGCCTTGTAGAACCAGACACGGCCTCGGCCACTATAGGCATCGGCATATTTGGGTTCGAGGCTGATCGCCTGGTCGTAATCGGCGATGGCGCGGTCATATTGGCTTTTGCGGCCAAACACCCAGGCCCGGCCCCTGTAGGCGGCGGCGTAGTGTGGGTTGAGGCGGATCGCCTGATCATAGTCGGCGATGGCGCTGTCGTAGCGGGCCTGCCGGCTGAAAACCCAGCCCCGGTTCCTGAAAGCACTGGCGAAATCGGGCTTTATCATGATGGCGACGTTGTAGTCCGAAATGGCGCGGACATATTCGCCCTTGGATGCCCAGGCCCGACCCCTGTCGTTATAGATCCAGGCGTCTCCAGGCGTGATGATGACTGCCTGGTCGTAATCCGCGATCGCCCGGTCGAGGTCACCCTTGTCAGCCCAGATCAGGCCGCGATTGTTATAGGCCCTGGCGTAATTGGGATCGATGCCGACCGCCTTGTCGAGATCCGCTATGGCGCGGTCGGCATCGTTCTTCAGCGACCACGTCCAGCCGCGATCGTTATAGGCCACCGCATCTCGGGGATTGACGTCGATGGCTTGCCCGTAATCGGCGATGGCACGATCGTAATCCTTCTTGCCGCGCCAGACGTCGCCGCGATTGCGAAGGCTCTCGCCATCCCTGGGATCGAGCCTGATGGCCTCGTCATAGTCCGATATGGCGCGATCGGTGTCACCCTTCCTGGCCCAGGCATCGCCACGCCGGTGCCAGGCATTGACATGCTTCGGGTCGAGGCTGATCGCCTGGCCATAGTCGGCGATGGCGCGCTCGTCATTGCCCTTGTAGGCCCAGGCAAGCCCAAGGTTGAAATATTGATCGGGATCTTGCGGATCGAGAAAGATCGCCTGGCTGTAGCTGGTGATGGCCTGGTCGTAGTCGCCGGTGCGCAGAAAGGCATTGCCGCGGTTGTTGTAGGCGGCGCTGTTTGCCGGGTCGAGGCTGATCGCCTTGTCAAGATCCGCGATGGCCTTGACGTAGTCGCGCTTGATGTCGTTCCAGATCATGCCCCGGTTGCCGTAGGCGACAGCGAGTTGCGGATTGAGGCTGATGGCCTGGCCGTAATCGGCCATGGCGCGGTCGTAGTCATTCTTCTGGCCCCAGGCCAGCCCACGGTTGTTGAAGGCGTCGGCGTCTTTCGGATCAAGGCTGATCGCCTCGCCGTAATCTGCAATGGCAAGATCATACGCGCCCATATCCGCCAATGCGTTGGCGCGGTTGAAAAAGGCGAGCGCTCGATTGCTTGAAGTCGTCGCCTTGTCCTCGATGGCGCTCTTGCACGCAACAATCCGCTTGGCGATGTCAAGCTTGTCATTGGCGCAATCCTCAAGGCTTCCAGCCAGGGAGGGAACACCGAGTGCGAGCAGGATGGCGAGACCGGCAAAACTCCGCCGCGCCCCCGAAATCAATCGCAAAAATCCATGAAGCATCATGTCAGTGGAATCTGGACCACGTCTGGCGGTTGTTGACCTTGTGCCGACTTGATCAGGCAAATTCTTGATCGCCGCAAGTCGCCGCAAAAAAGAAATCCGCTCAGCCAGCCCCGGTTCCACGCCCGTGCGTCCCGGCCAGATGTTCATCCGACCGCGCATAGCGCGATGGCTGACCGGCTCCCATGGGGAGCCGGTTGCCTTATGAGGAGGCGTAAGAGCAGATCGTCTGGGAGAGCGGCTCAGGCCGCCGTCGGATAATCCGTGTAACCCTTGGCGTCGCCGCCATAGAACGTCGCCTTGTCCGGATCGTTCAGTCCGGCATTGCGCTTCAGCCGGCTGACGAGGTCGGGATTGGCGATGAACAGCTTGCCGAACGCGACAAGGTCGGCATAGCCGTCCCCGACCGCCTTTTCGGCCAGTTCCTTGTCATAGCCATTGTTCACCAGCCAGGCGCCATGTCCACCGGCCTTGCGATAAGTGGCCTTCAGTTCTTCGTAGTCGAACGGCCTGTCGCCCTGGCTGAAGTCGCGCGCGCCGCCAGTCGCGCCTTCGACGATATGGACGTATGCCAGGCCGCGGCTGCCCAGACCCGCCACCACATGGTTGAACAACGGCTGCGGATCGGCATCCGAAGTGTCGTTGGCGGGCGTCACCGGCGACAGCCTGATCCCGGTCCTGCCGGCGCCGACGGCGCCGGTGACCGCGTCGACCACCTCGAACAGGAAGCGCGTCCGGTTCTCGATCGAGCCGCCATACTCATCGGTGCGATGATTGGTGCCCGAGCGCAGGAACTGGTCGATGAGATAGCCATTGGCGCCATGGATCTCGACGCCGTCGAAACCCGCCACCTCGATCGCCGCCTTGGCGGCGCGGCGGAAATCCTCGACGATGCCGGGAAGTTCGGCCGCATCGAGCGCGCGCGGCTCGGAGGTCTCGGCGAACTCGCCGCTGCCATCCGGCTTGACCAGGAAAGTCTTGGAGTTTGCCCTGATCGCCGACGGCGCCACCGGCTTGCCGCCGCCGGGCTGCAGCGTGGTGTGCGAGATGCGTCCGACGTGCCAGAGCTGCACCACGATCTTGCCGCCGCCCTTGTGAACGGCGTCGGTGACGCGCTTCCAGCCGGCCAGTTGATCTTCGCCATAAAGGCCGGGCACGTTGGCGTAGCCCTGGCCCTGATGGCTGATGGCGGTGGCCTCGGTCACGATAAGACCAGCCGTCGCGCGCTGGCTGTAATAGGTCACGGAGAGGTCGCCGGGCACCGCGTTGGGCGAGCGATTGCGCGTCAGCGGCGCCATGACGATGCGGTTCGCCAGCGCGAGATCGCCGGCCCGCAAGGGATCAAAAAGGGTAGCCATGAGAAATGCCTTTCATGCATTCGGGGGGAGGATGGGGAGGATCGTCAGAGATCGGACAAGGCGGCCTGGAAGGCGGCGATGGTTTCTTCATTGCGCTTGTAGAACACCCATTGGCCGACCCGCCGCGTCGTCACCAGGTCGGCCGACGCCAGCGTCGCCAGATGTGCCGAAACACTGGACTGCGCCAGGCCGCGATGGTCGAACTGGCTGGCGCAGACGCCCATTTCGAGCGGATGCGCTTGCGCGGCGAAGTGCTGTTCAGGCTCCTTCAGCCACGCCAAGACATCGCGTCGAAACGGATGCGCCAGTGCCTTCAATATGATGTCGCGGTCCATCTTCACCTCGCATCGATCTCCACCGATATATAGATCGGGTGAAGACGATATGGCAGGAAATCCATGCCATTTTTGCGGGCGATCGGAGAAAAGCCGCTGTCCCCTATGGCACGGTGCCGGAATCAATGCCCCGGGCTGCGGAAGCCTGTGCCGCCTCGCGGTGCTGGGTGCACGACGACGGTGCGGCTACCGAAATTCGTACAGCGGCAGATTGATGTCGTTGCACAGATTGCTACAGAGGGCTTGGATGTAAGCGGGGTCCATGCCGACTTCGCGGGCGCGGGCGAACGCTTCTTTCGCCTCCTTGAGCTTGTGAACCTTCAGGTAGTCGGAGGACCTGACCAGCCAGGCGATCGTCACCAGCGAACGGTTGAAGGGGGATGGCAAAAGCGAATAGGCTTTCTCTCCATATTTGATAGCGCCATCGACGTCGCGATCGCGAAACAATCTTAGCCTGGCATAAGTGGCATTCATGGTGCCCGAGTTCGGATCCTCCTCCAAGGCGCGGAGGTAAATCCGGTCGGCCACGGTATGGTCGCCTCCCATCTCGTAGGCCATTGCCAACAGATTGTCTTCAGGAAGATGCCGCCTGTGGTAAAGGTCCATGACGTCACCGTAGCGGCCCTGCACGACCAACATTTGCGCTTCGCGATGGCCCATCAACGTGACGTCGTAGCCCTTGAGGCCGCCCTCCTCGAGAAGCTGCGACATGACCGCAACGTCACCGAGGCTAAGAGCCAATCTGAAGCGCATCTGCCACACGGACGCGGCCTGTTGCGGATCATCCCTGATCTTGTCGAGGATGACGATCGCGGCGGCGGCGTATTCGGGCCGAAACTGGGGCCGGATGCCCCAATCGTACAGATATCCATCTGCCAGCTTGAGGCGAGCGGTTTCGTACAAGAGTGCGTTTGAAGGCGGCTGTTTGGCTTCAATTCGCTGGGTCACCTCCGTCAGCACGTCCAGGAGACCCGCCTGGTATAGATAGCCTGACAGGCACGCGTGGATGACCTCGGTGAGTTTGCCCATGCCTGGTTCGAGTGCGTATACCTGATCGGCCAGGGCGACCGCGGCGTCGTGGTTGGAGGCCCCCTGCAGTTTGGTGATCGCCAGGATTGCTTCGGCCATCGCGCTGGTCTTTCCGACCGTCTTGGGCAGCGCCGTCCTTGCCCATGTCAGCGCCTCCTCGCGGTGGCCCAGCCGTTCGAACATCAGCGACCAGGTGATGTCGGCCCAGGGGTCCGCGGCGTCCAGGGCCTGCGCCTTCTCGAGTTGCTTTCGCGCTCCCGCCGGATAGCCGGAATAGATATAGGTGCGAGCGCCGTAGATGTAGGCCGGTTGATAGGACGGATCGAGCTTCTCCAGTTCCTCGAACATGATGAAGAAGGATTTGCTCGCGAGCGCCATCCCCATATAGGCGGCTACACTCAGCCACTTTGCCCGGATCGCTTCAACCTGCGCGGGAACGAAATCCGGGTGTGCGGCGACGAAGGCCTGAATTTCGGCTCTGATCTTCTGGTCGTTTGCAGCTGTCCAGCCGTCGACCGCGCTGATCAGCTGCATGAATTTTTGCTGATCCGGCTCGTTGAGCTTTTCCCGCCAGGGCTCTGCTGCCCGTGCGGCGCCCAATTGAGCACCCAGCATCAGGACCAGAAAAACGGCAGTCCACGCTTTGACTGTGGCAAATCTCATGTCGTTCTCACCGATTTCTACGCGGCAAGAATGCATCACGCCAAGTTAATACCGGTGCAAACCGATTGTTCGATTTTTACTGGGTTCATACTGGCGACTATTTGCCGGATGACGACCTGGACCTGTTCCACACTCTCTCGCGGAACCAGAATTCCCCTGGCCGCAGTCACACGACCGCCAGCACCTTGCCGGTATCGTGCTGGCGCACGAAATCCACATGGCTGCCATCCCAGTGATAGGAGTAGTGCCGACCCTGCACCGGCACGGGGATGACGTCGGGCCAGAAGATGCCGATGCATTGTCCCCCCGGCATGCGCACGCTGTTCCACAACAACCCGTCGCTGCCGGCGGCACGAAGTGCCCGCCCTTCCGCCTGCGAGGCGGTGTAATCATCGGGGTCGAGCACGCCGGGCACGGCGTTGACGTCCTCGAGGTCGCGGTCGACGCTGCCGATCAGCACGCGGAAGTCAGCCGTCCAGCCCGGATCCTCGCTGGTGGCACGCATGAAGTTCTGGTGGTGGTGGATGGTTTCGGCGAGCGCCACGTCCTCGCTGTCGCCGGCATAATAGAGGCCGTAGCTGCCATCGGAAAAACGGCCGGGCCGCAGCGTCGAACAATGCACGAAGGGCGCCATGACGAAGCTGGCGCCGGGGCCGGACACCCGCCTTGCCGCCGCGACCTTGCCGAGGTCGCCGATCTCCAGCCGGATGCGTGGATTGGTCTTCTCCTCGACCGAGGCCAGCGCCTCCCAGTCGCGCGGATCGGCAATGTCCTCGAACAGGTCGATCGGCGGATGGATGGAGCGGATGATGCGATAGGTCTGAGGCCAGTGGACGCGGCGCCGGACCGCAAGCCCACTCACCATGCACCACGCTCCGCATCGAGCCATTCGCGCATCGCGGCGAGATCCGAGATTTCGCCGCGCAGCATCAGGTCGAGCGCCGACTGGCCGCCGAACGTGGCATTGGGCTTGCGGATCCAGGCATAGCCGCGCGCCGGCTCGGTGAAGAGATAGCGCAGGCCTTTGTGGATGCCCATCAGATGCGCCATGCGGGTGCGCAAATCGCGGTCGATCCGGCCGATGCCGCCCTCCTTCCAACGTGCCCAGGTGCGCGCCGACATGCCGCCAAGCAGGATGCAGGCCTCCAGATCGGTCAGGTTCCACGCCTTGAACAGATTGACCGTGGTGCGCGCCAGCGCCCCGGCCTCTTCATCCGAAATGGCTGACCCGACGGTCGCCGGTGTCGTGACGATGGACTGAAGCTGCATTTTGCTCACCTCTGCTATTGGCAGAGATATAGCATGGATTTGCCAATTGGCAAGGATGAGGCGAGAGGCGATCCACCTTCCCCCTTGTGGGGGAAGGTGGATCGGCGCGTAGCGCCGAGACGGATGAGGCTGTTCCAGCGAAGTGAGGCGTTGGCGACTTCGTGTTGGCGCAAGGCTTGAGGTTCCGCCAAGCTGGAGCACCCCTTGTGTCTCTCGAATCATGCAGGATCGGGCTGACGGGTGACCCGGGTCATGACCGGATCACCCGTTGCGGCGGAAGCCCGTACACCCCTTGGCATAAGCCCGTGGATGAGCAAGGAACTCCGACCGCATCTTCCACAGCCCGAACGGTTGCTAGGGTTCGACCCCGCACCAGCAAGGAAGGGATCAGAAGATGACACAAATTGCACTGCATGTCGGCATCGATGTGGGCCAAGGAGCGACTGGACGTGGCCATTCGGGAAACAGGGGAGTTGTTCGCAGTCGACAATGACGAAGCCGGTTATGCGGCATTGGTCGAGCGTCTGTCGGGTCGGGCGATCGCCGCCGTCGGCCTTGAGGCGAGCGGCGGCTATGAGCGGGCTGTGCTCAAGGCGCTGTGGCAGAAAGGCCTGCCGGTGCGTCGCATCAATCCGCACAGGCTGCGCCAATTCGCACGGGCGGCCGGCGTCAACGCCAAGAACGATCGCCTCGATGCACGTGTGATCGCCCGTTTCCTTGCGACGTTGCCGGTGCATCCGGTGGAGTTTGATCCAAGTCTGGAGTTGGTGATCGAACTGGTCACCGCGCGGCGCCAGCTCCAAGCCGAGCTCAGCCGTGTCAACAACCAGCTCGAACACGTGCGCGATGCCGCTCTCAAGCGCCTGGCCAAGCGGCGAGCGACCCGGCTCAGTGCCGACATCCTGTTGCTCGACAAACGCATCGCCCAAGCCATCGCGGCCGACCATGCCCTGGCACGGCGCGACCGCCTGCTGCGTTCAACTCCCAGTGTCGGCCCGGTCCTGAGTGCCACACTGATCGCACAGCTGCCTGAACTGGGCCGCTTGTCCAACCGGCGGATTGCCGCCCTTGTCGGGCTCGCCCCCTACGACCACGACAGCGGCAAGCTCAAAGGCAAGCGATGTATCTGGGGTGGCCGCGAGCCGGTCCGCAACGTCCTCTATATGGCCGCGCTCAGCGCCGGAGTGCATAATCCCGTCTTCGCCGCTTTCCGCCAGCGCCTGCGAGCGAAAGGCAAGGTGGCAAAGGTCGCCATCGTTGCCGTCATGCGCAAGCTGATCACAACCCTCAACGCCATGATCCGGGACGACAAACCTTGGAACCCGGCTTGCGTCTGAAACACGGTTGCTCATCCGTCTCGTCGCTGCACGCCGATCCACCTTCTCCCACAAGGGGCCTGTTGCGCAGTTTCGGGAGTGCGCGGACGGGAGTGGAATGCAGCGGGTTGTTGCTTGCGCTTGTGGATTGGAGTCTGGTTTTGAGGGGTTGAGGTGGCGGTTCGGCCCGTACGGCCGGACTGCAGGCGCACCTATCCCGTGATGGCGGCCCATCGGCGCATGTTGAAGGCGATCGCCGCCATCGTCACTTGGGCGGACGCCTTGGCCAGTCCGACGTAGCGGATCGCGGTCAGCTTCATGCGGTTCTTGAGCGTGGCGAAGGTGGTCTCCACCGCCGCCCGACGCCTGGCGATGAGGCGATTGTAGCGTTTGAGCCGCAACGGCAGCTCCGGATGATGCTTGTTGGGGCGGCGCGCGATGCGCACCTTCTTGCCCTCGGCCTTGAGCCGGGCACGCCGGGCGTGCGTGTCGTAGGCGGCATCGGCCCACACCGTCTTCTCGTCGCTGCGGATCAAGTCATCGGCCATCACCGTGTCGTTGACGTTGGCCGGTGTGGTGATCACCGTGCGGATGATGCCAGAGCCCTCATCCACGCCGACATGGGCCTTGTAGCCAAAAGTGAAACCGCCCTTGCCCTGCCGCGTGGTGACACGGGCGTCCGCATCTTTCGAAGGCCGCTCAGCTGTCGGCGGCGCTGAGACTGCATCGATCAGCGTTGCATCCAGCATCGTGCCGCGCTTCAGGATCACGCCGGCCTTCTCCAGCTGCCGGTCGAGTTCGCCAAACAGCTTCTCCAGCAGCCCTTCACCGACAAGCAGATTGCGAAAGCGCGAGAGCACCGTGTGGTCGGGAATGCTCTCTCCCAGCCCAAGCCCGGCAAAACGCCGGAACGACAGCCGGTCGCCGAGCGCCTCCTCAAGTTCGCGATCCGACAGCCCATAAAGCGATTGCAGCAGCAGTGCCTTGAACAGCACCAGCGGCGGCCAAGCCGCCCGACCCGGTCCGCCATCGCGCAGAGGGTTAAGCAGCTTCTCGAAGCGGTACCACTTCACAAGGCCAGACAACCGGTCGAGCGGCGAGGAGCCACCAGACAGCTTGTCGCCCAGAAATCCCTCCACCAGACTCAACTGACCTGTCCGCTTCACCGCCATCGGTTCGTCCTCCGAGCTTATGTCTCAGAGAATCACAACCAGCCAATTACGCAACAGGCCCACAAGGGGAGAAGGAAAACCGTCGCGCTTACTCAGCCGCCTCATACCCCGCGATGCCCTTGATCTCGAGGAAATCCTCGAGCCCGTATTCGGCGTATTCGCGGCCATTGCCCGACTGCTTGTAGCCGCCGAAGGGCAGGCCGGCGTCCCAGGTCGGGTAGTTGATGTAGACATTGCCGGAGCGCATGCGGGCGGCCACGTCGCGGGCCTTCTGGATGTCCTTGGCCTGGATGTAGGAGGCAAGGCCGTAGACGGTGTCGTTGGCCTGCTCGACCGCCTGTTCGACCGTGTCGTAAGGCAGGATCGCCAGCACCGGGCCAAAGATTTCCTCGCGCGCGATGCGCATGTCGTGGGTGACGTCGGCGAACACGGTCGGCCTGACATAGTAGCCGCGGTTGAGTTCGGCCGGGCGGCCGGGGCCGCCGGCGACCAGCGTCGCACCCTCGTCGATGCCGGCCTGGATCAAATCCTGTATCTTGTCGAACTGGATCTGGCTGACGACCGGGCCAAGCTTGGTGTTGGCGCCGTCGGCCGGGCCGACCACGAACTTTTCCGCTGCTGCCTTGGCATAACCCGCCGCTTCGTCATGGCGGTCGCGCGGCACGAACATGCGGGTCGGCGCATTGCAGGACTGGCCGCTGTTGCCGAAGCAGCCGGCGACGCCCTTGGTGACGGCGCGGGCGAGGTCGACATCCGGGAACAGGATGTTGGCCGACTTGCCGCCCAGTTCCTGATGCACGCGCTTGACCGTGTCGGCGGCGGCCTTGGCCACCAATATGCCGGCCCGGGTCGAGCCGGTGAACGACATCATGTCGACATCGGGATGGCTGGACAGCGCCTGGCCGACGCCGGGGCCGTCACCATTGACGAGGTTGAACACGCCTTTCGGCACGCCGGCCTCGTCGATGATCTCGGCGAAGATGATGGCGTCGAGCGGCGCGATCTCCGACGGCTTCAGCACCATGGTGCAGCCGGCGGCGAGTGCCGGGCCGACCTTGCAGGTGATCTGGTTCAGCGGCCAGTTCCACGGCGTGATCAGGCCGACGACGCCGATCGGCTCCTTGACGATCAGCGAGGACCCTTTGACATGGCGGAACTGGAACGTCTTCAGCGTCTCCGCCATCTTCTCCAGATGCGCCTGGCCGACGCCGACCTGGCTGTCGAGCGCCATCTGGCGCGGCGCGCCCATCTCGCGCGACACGGCGAGCGCCAGGTCCTTGGAGCGCTTCTTGTAGACCGCGATGATGCGGTTGAGGATATCGAGGCGCTCTTCCACCGAGGTGAACCCGAACGTTTGGAAAGCGCGTTTGGCAGCGGCCACCGCCTTGTCGACATCGGCCTTGGAGCCGAGCGATATCTGCGCGAAGGCGTCCTCGGTCGACGGATCGATGACGTCGAGCGTGCTGGGCACGACAGGATCGACCCACGCGCCGTCAATATAGAACTGCAGATTGTGTGACATGGTTTTCTCCTTGGGGGCGCCGCATGGCCGTTCCGGCCGTCATATCCAGTCAGAAATAACGATGCACAAACGCCGCTGTCAAACGCAACCCCCGAAATGGTTGAGCCAGCGCGCCAGTGATTGAGCCAGAGGCGTTGGGCCAGCGAACCTGGCCGTTTCGATGGCGTAGGATCATGACAGCAGCGCGTGTCCCGCCTCACCCAGATGCCGTCTCGCCGCTTCCTGATCCACCGCTTTCACCAGCAGGTGATCGCCGTCGAAGGTGGACACCAGGAAGATGCCCAGCCCGTTTTCCGACAGCGGCTGAATGACCGACAACACGATGCCGGTTTCGTCGAAAGCAAAGGGCCCCTGCAATTTGAAGGCGACCCAGTCGCCATCGTGCTTGACCGTGCCTGGAACGCGATCCTGCAGGCACGTGATCGAAAGCTCGTCGTCGGTCCTGGTGATGCTGACGAAGCCTGGCCCGTCCGCCCAGCCGGGAATGCTGTCGCCTGCCCCGAGCCGCGAAATCGCATACGATCCGGGAAGTTGCCTCAATTTGACCCTGGCAGCCATCCGTCATGCCTCCGATTTGCCCGCTATCGCGTCAATCTCTTGCTCATATAGACCGTCATGCCGCCCATGAACGGCTCCTCCCGGTCGACCGTATAACCATGCTTTTTGTACAGCAACACATTGGCCTCGAAGGCGCCATTGGTCAGCAGGCGCAGCTCCGGGCGGCCCGCATCGAGCGCCCTCCGCTCTGCCCGCTCCAGCAGCAGCCGGCCGATCCCCCTGCCCTGCGCCTGCGGCGCGACGCAGACATTCTCGATCCACAGATGGTCGTCGGCCAGCATGGTTTCGATCATCCCGACGATACGGCCGTCGGCGACGGCGAGCTCGAACGGATGCTCGGCAACGGCCTTGTCGTAATCGGCGCGCATCGGCAGCGGCTCGCGGCCGATCACCGGCACCCATTTGGCATAGGCCGCGCGCACGATGTCCCTGATCGCGGCGGCGTCAGCGGGCTCGGCCGGCCGAAACCGGATGGAAGACTTGATGATCATGACAGTGCTCCAGGCATGAAAACCCCGCCGGCGTTGTCGCGGGCGGGGCTGGAAACGAAAGAACCGGATTTATTGTGCCGGGTTTTGTCGTCGCGCAATCAGCTTGCCGCTCCGTGCTGGACGGCGGCGTCGCTGGGTGTTGGTGGGCGCGAGGGCGAACATGACGGTAGGCTGACGCAAGTGGCACGATGCTGTCAAGGTTTGAAACTTGCGGCGCCCCCGAACGCTTCGTCATCCACGGGCGGAGCAAGGAGCGCAGCGACGCGGCGCAGACCCGAGGATCCATGCCGGGACTCTGAAGCGTCACTACGGTCCAGAATTCTGCACCGCTGCACTCCACGGCTGAGGTCGCGGCATGGATCCTCGGGTCTCCGCGACGCCGCTACGCGGCTGCTCCGCCCGTGGATGACGAAGCGTTGTGCTCTTCCGCCAATCGCCTAGGAGGCGCTCAATACTCCTGCGCCGTCGGCCGAAACAGGATCTATCTGATGTCGACCTCGTCGGGCTGGCTCATGGCGAACGCCACGGTCCCGGCGAAGGAATCCGCCGGTATCTCCACCCGGTCGTAGAGCGCGTGCAAGCCCTCGGCGACATCGGGCCCTGTCCGCCTCAGCGATCGATGCGTGCCGCCTGTTGCGGCGAATAGCGCTCGCCCTGCACGGCAATCGCCGAGACCGCGCTCTCGATGTCGGTAAGATCGTCCGCCGTCAGCGCGACAGCTGACGACCCGATGTTCTCCTCGAGCCGATTGAGCTTGGTCGTGCCGGGGATCGGAACGATCCAGGGTTTTTGCGCCAGCAGCCAGGCGAGCGCGACCTGCGCCGGGGTCACCTGCTTCTGCGCCGCGATCGCGACGATCGCATCGACCAGCGCCTGGTTGGCCTTGCGGGCCTCCTCCGCGAAACGCGGCACGGTGTTGCGGAAGTCGCTGCTGTCGAACGTCGTATTGGCATTGATGGCGCCGGTCAGAAAACCCTTGCCCAGCGGGCTGAAGGGCACGAAGCCGATGCCCAGTTCCTCGAGCACCGGCAGGATCGCCTCCTCGGGTTCGCGCCACCACAACGAGTATTCGCTTTGAAGCGCCGCGACCGGCTGCACCGCATGGGCGCGGCGGATGGTGCGCACGCCCGCCTCGGAGAGGCCGAAATGCTTGACCTTGCCCTGGCTGATCAAGTCCTTCACCGTGCCCGCCACCTCTTCGATCGGTACGACGGGATCGACGCGGTGCTGGTAGAGGAGGTCGATGCGGTCGGTCCTCAGCCGCTTGAGCGAGGCCTCGACGACGTCGCGAATATGCTGCGGCCGACTGTCCATGCCGTCATGTCCGGCCGTGCCGGCAATGTCGATGCCGAATTTTGTGGCGATCACCACCTGGTCGCGGATGGGCTGCAGCGCCTCGCCGACGACCTCCTCGTTCTTGAACGGTCCATAGACCTCCGCCGTGTCGAAGAAGGTGATGCCGCGCTCGAACGCCGAGCGGATCAGGCGAACGGCATCCGCCGTCTCCATCGGCTGCCCGTAGGACTGGCTCATGCCCATGCAGCCAAGGCCGATGGCCGAGACTTCGAGGCCGCTGTTTCCAAGTGTGCGCTTTTGCATTTCAATTCTCCTTCGGTGTGATCCGCACCGTGGCGGCGCGGGCGCGCGCCGCGATCATCGGCGCGAGATAGGGGCTGGCTTTGTATTTCGCCCGGTAGGCGTCATCGATGCGGGCGCTGACGCTTCCCTCGACTGCTTCGAAGGTAACGTCCCTGGTCATGCCAGCGGCAGTTATGCGTCCGGCCTTCTGCGTGATCGCGGCCTGATACCAGCGCGACTGCTGGCCGTTGTAGCCGCGCACATAAAGCGCGCCATCGGCAACGACCGACCAGATCCAGGTCGGCGTGCCCAAGGTCACACCGTCATCGCGCAAAGGCGAAATATGCAGATCGTCGGTTGCCGCGATCCTCTCGAGTTCGTCCTTCGACCAGGGCATTTTCCTATTCCTTTTTCTCGGCGTCGGTCTGCTCGAAGACCTTGCGGGCAACGCCGATCGCGGTGCTTGCAACGGGCCATCCGGCGTAAAAGGCGAGATGCGTGATGGTTTCGATAAGTTCGTCGCGGGTGACGCCGTTGTCGAGCGCTCGCTTCATGTGGAAAGGCATTTCATTGATCCGGTAGGTCGAGATCAGGCTGCTGACGGTGACGAGGCTGCGGTCGCGCGGCGAGAGGCCGGGCCGCTTCCAGACATCGCCGAACAACACCTCGTCAGTGTATTTGCCGAGCGCGGGTGCGATATCGGCGAACGGATTCCTGTGCGGCACTGGTGCATCGGTCATGGTGCTTTCCTTCGTTGCGGCATCGGTTCGGGGCGCAAGGCGCTGATGCTTGCCCAAACCCCGTATTGTTTGTCGGTAACATGCTCCATCCAGTCGACGACCTTGCCGTCGAGGGCTTCGGCAATGGCGATGTGGCTCATGGCCGTGGTCGGTGCCGCGCCATGCCAGTGCTTTTCGCCGGGCGCGAACCAGACGATGTCGCCGGGGCGGATCGGTTCGATCGGCCCGCCCTCACGCTGGACCAGGCCGGCGCCCGACAGCACGATCAGCGTCTGGCCGAGCGGATGCGTGTGCCAGGCAGTGCGCGCGCCGGGCTCGAAAGTCACCGTGGCGCCACCGACCCGGGCAGGCTCGCTGCCCTTGAAGGGCGCATCGACGCGCACCGTACCGCTGAAGTAATCGGTGGGGCCTTTTGCGGAAGGCTGCGAGCCGCTTCGCTTGATATCCATGGTTTTTCCCTTGTCGACGCCGGGCAGGACACTGGCACCGGCATCCGGGCCGCCGATTTCGGACAGCCAATCGTGATGGCGTCTATTTAGCGCCTGCGATTGGTCCGGATTAGGTGCTATATCCAGCATGTACTTATGAGGAGAGCTCATCAATGCCGCGAGACAATCTGAACGAGCTGACCGCCTTCCTCGCCGTTGCGCGCGAGAAGAGTTTCACCAGGGCGGCGGCGCAGCTTGGCGTCTCGCAATCGGCGCTCAGCCACACGGTGCGCGCGCTGGAGGAGCGGCTCGGCGTGCGCCTGCTCACCCGCACGACGCGCAGCGTGTCGCCCACAGAGGCCGGCGAGCGCCTGGTGCGCTCGGTCGGACCACGGCTCGACGAGATCGAGGCCGAACTCACCGCGCTCAGCGCCTTGCGCGAAAAGCCCGCCGGCACCATTCGCATCACCGCCGGCGAGCACGCCGCCGACGCCGTGCTGTGGCCGGCGATCGCGCGGCTCTTGCCGGACTATCCCGACATCAGGGTCGAGATCATCGTCGACTACGGCCTGACCGACATTGTCGCCGAGCGCTATGATGCCGGCGTGCGGCTTGGCGAACAGGTGGCGCACGACATGATCGCGGTGCGCATCGGCCCCGACATGCGCATGGCGGTGGTCGGCGCGCCGGCCTATTTCGACCGGCACCCCAAGCCGCGCGTGCCGCAGGACCTGACCACTCACAATTGCATCAATCTGCGCCTGCCGACCTATGGCGGGCTCTATGCCTGGGAATTCGAGAAATCCGGGCGCGAACTGAAAGTGCGCGTCGAGGGCCAGTTGATCTTCAACACGGCGGCTCTGCGCATGAATGCGGTGCTCGCCGGCCTTGGCCTGGCCTATCTGCCGCAGGATCAGGTGAAGGCGCATCTGGCGGACGGCCGGCTGGTGCGGGTGCTGGCCGACTGGTGCCCGCCCTTCCCCGGCTACCACCTCTATTACCCCAGCCGCCGCCAAGCGACGCCGGCCTTCTCGCTGCTGGTCGATGCGCTGCGCTACCGGGGCTAGAACGTCTGGACTGTATTCGCGGTCGTTCTATCTTCGCGATCAAGCCTGATCTTTGCGGAGCCATCGCCGTGACCGAAACCGACCTCTACCGAGGCTACATCGACTGCCTCAACAACCAGGATTGGGAGCGGCTGCATCGCTTCGTTCATGACGAGGTGCACTACAACAGTGAGCGCGTCGGGCTATCAGGCTACCGCGCCATGCTGGAGCGGGATTTTCGCGAAATCCCGGACCTCTATTTCGACGTCCAGTTGCTGATCTCCGATCCGCCCTTCATCGCCAGCCGCCTGCAGTTCAACTGCACGCCGAAAGGAACCTTCTTCGGCCTGCCCATCAATGGCCGCAAAGTCTCGTTCAGCGAGAACGTGTTCTATGAATTTCTGAACGACCGGATCAGGAATGTCTGGTCGGTCATCGACAAGGCGGCGATCGAAGCGCAGCTTTAGAATCTGTTGAGCCATCACGGCTGCTTAGGTTTTCAACGCGGTAGCGTGCCTGGAGGTCACGGCATGGATCCTAGGGTCTCCGCGACGTCGCTTCGCGACTGCTACGCCCTAGGATCCATGCCATTACAGTGGCCGACGAGTGCAACGGTCCAGTATTGTCTGGCGCGCCATTGTCTCCTGTCCAGTCGGCTTGAGGCGCTAATGGGGTCGGACGTTCCCTCGTTGCCCAGCTGGGCAATAATCACCGATCGTTCGCAAAAATCGATCATTCTAACCAAAACAATTCGTTGGAAAGATCGGTTCAGGAATGGCATTCTCCAGGGGTACTCGCCTGGAGAATTGCATTGTCTTCCGCCACCCGTATCGCGAACGATATTCCGAAAAGCCTCATGCCGGCCGATCTGGCCGCTGGCCGCAAGCGGCTCGATTCGGTGTGGAACGGCGTCATCCCCGGCATCGTGCTGGTGGCAATGATCACGGCCGTGGCCTTCTCCGCGCACAATGTCTCCGGCTTTGCCCTGTTCAGCCCGATGATCCTCGCCGTTGTCGCCGGCATGGTCTATTCCAACGTGCTCGGCACGCCGGCGCATGCCAAGGCGGGCATCGCCTTCTCGCAAAAGCGCCTGCTGCGCTTCGCCATCGTGCTGCTCGGCTTCCAGCTGACGCTCGGCCAGGTCGTCTCGATCGGCGCCGGCGGCGTCGGCATTGTCGCGGCGACGCTTGGCGCCACCTTTCTCTTCACCATCACGCTTGGCCGGCTGATCGGCGTCGACCGCAAGCTGGCGCAGCTGATTGCCGCCGGCACTTCGATCTGCGGCGCCTCGGCCATCGTCGCCACCAACATCGTCACCGATGCGCGCGACGAGGACGTCACCTATGCCGTCGCCTCGATCACCCTGTTCGGCACCGTCGCCATGCTCGGCTTCCCGCTGCTGGCGCCGGTGCTCGGCCTCGACCAGCACGCTTTCGGCCTGTGGGCCGGCGCCTCGATCCATGAGGTGGCGCAAGTCATCGGCGCCGGCTTCCAGAACGGCACCCAGTCCGGCGAGATCGCCACCGTGGCCAAGCTGACCCGCGTCGCCATGCTGGCGCCGATGGTCATCGCGCTCGGCCTGATGGCGCGTCGCAAGATGAGCGGCGACCAGCAGACCGCGCGGCCGCCCATGCCGTGGTTCGTCGCCGCTTTCGTCGCCGTCGTGGTGCTGAACAGCCTGGTCACCGTGCCCGCCGAAGTGAAGGCGGCCATGGCGCTCGCCACCACCATCATGCTGACCATGGGGCTCGCCGCCATGGGCTTGCAGGCCGACATTTCGCAGCTGCGCTCGCGCGGCCTGCGCCCGCTGGCGCTCGCCTTCTCCGCCTTCCTGTTCATCGGCTGCTTTAGCTTGATGCTGGTGAAGTTCGCTTAAGGCTCGCAAGCAGCGCTCCACGGCAACGCCGTCGGCGCCGGTCCTCAATCGCGATCAAGCACGTCCTCGATCATGATCGAGGTCTCCCTCTGCGTTCGTATCCGCCGATATCGCGGCATGAACACAGCAACCGAACCGCCAATTGGAGGAAAGCCAGACCTCCAGCCCCAGCCTTGGCGCACGCGTTCGGCAACGGAGATCTCAATGAAATTCTGGACCACGCTTTGCACAATTCTCGTTTCGACGATGCTGATGTTGAACGCGAGCATTGCCGGCGACACCGTCGGCGTTCGCCACTTCGCCGCCCCGTCCAGGGAACGCGGCACGGATCTCGACGTGACTGTCTGGTATCCGGCGGAACCAGGTGGCGAGGCGGTCAACCTTGGCGACAGCGAGCTGTTCGTCGGCACATCGGCCATGCGCGATGCGCCGATATCAGGCGGAAAATTCCCGCTGATCCTGCTGTCGCACGGCGCCGGCCTGGCGGGGACGCCGCAAGCGCTGAGCTGGATTGCAACGCCTTTGGCCAGGCAAGGCTTCGTCGTTGCCGCCCCGACGCACCCCGGAAATGGCGGGAAAAACAGATCCGCCGCCGAGACGATGAAACTCTGGTTGCGCCCCGCCGATCTCACGGCGACACTGGACGCGATCGGCAAGGACACGTTCTTCGGCGATCATTTCGAGCAAGGCAAAATCGGCGTTCTCGGTCTTTCCATGGGCGGCAACACGGCACTGGCGATCGCCGGCGCCCGCGTCGACCCCGAACGGCTGGCGGCCTATTGCGATACGGACGCGCTCAACGCATCGCTTTGCCAGTGGGTCAGGCAAAGCGGCGTCGATCTCCACGCCATGGATCTGCAGCCCGCCAGCCGCGACAACACAGACGAGCGCATCCGCTTCGCCATGGCGATCGATCCCGCCCCGGTCGATGTCCTTGACGCCAGAAGCTTCGCCGGCATCGGGATCCCGCTCGCCATCGTCAATCTCGGCCAGCCAGGAAAGATCCCCGCGACCGCCGATGCTTCCGGCATCGCGAAGGCGATTGCAAATGCGAGCTACGCCACGATCGAGGATGCCAGCCACTACAGCATGTTCGGTGAGTGCAAGCCAGGCGCGGCGGAGATTGTCGTGTCCGAAGAGATCGGCGATCCGGTGTGCGATGATGGGGGTGGGCGATCACGCGGGGAGATTCATGCGCAGCTGATAGAGATGGCGACTGCGGCTTTCACGCGCGCGCTGAAGGCGGGACGATAAGCTTGCGAGGTAGCGCTCTACGACGCCCCCCTCTGTCCTGCCGGACATCTCCCCCACAAGGGGGGAGATTGGATGTCACCACTGCCTTCGCCAATCTTCGACGTTGCAGGAGGAGAGCCGGCGCCAAAGCTGCCAATCTCCCCACCCGTGGGGGAGATGTCCGGCAGGACAGAGGGGGGCGCCGTAGAACTCGGCGCTTATCCAGTGACGAGCGCTCAGTCCTCGAACGAGCTCGCAGCCGCATAGATCGCCGCCAGCGTCTCGATACCCGCCTGGTCGGCCTGGTCGAACCGGCCGGGCAGCGGGCTGTCGAGGTCGAGCACGCCGAAAACGCCTTCATCGTCTTCGAGCAGCACCACCAGTTCCGAGCGCGAATCGGCATCGCAGGCGATGTGACCGGGAAAATCATGCACATCCTTGATCAGCATCGAGGTGCCGAGTTGAACCGCCGTTCCGCACACGCCCTTGCCGACGGCGATGCGCACGCAGGCCGGCTTGCCCTGGAAGGGCCCCAGCACCAGCTCCTCGTCCGAGGCGAGGAAATAGAAGCCGGCCCAGTTGAGGTCGGGCACCATCTGGAAGATCAGCGCCGCGGTGTTGGCGGCATTGGCGATCGAGTCGCTTTCGCCTTCGAGCAGCGCTTTCAGCTGAGCGGCGAGGTCGCGATAGAACGCGGCCTTGTCTGACGTATCGATGGCCTTGGCCGCGAACATGGCTTGTCTCCGAACTGAGAATCGCGGTTCCGTTTCCGCAAGCTGCACCAAACGACCACCACACGACATTAGCGTGAATTCCAGTCGCCGGGAAAGCCGGAAGAAGATGCCCTGTCCGGCATTCGGCAGCACGGCATCGAACCGTGCTGCCTTGATCAGGAAGGCAAGTCCATCAGCCGGCGGGTTTGTAAGCGCCGGCAGCCTTGTTGGCGGCCGCGAGCACCGCCTTCATGTCGAGTTCTTCCAGCACAACCATCTCGGTCAGCGAGCCGCTCGCCCGCACCGCAAGGGACATGCCAATCCCCGCTGACTGGTCCGGCACCTCGCCATTGACAACGACGTCATAGATGCCGCGCGTGAACATAACGCTGGTCACCTTGCCGCCAACGCTTTCAAAAAGCGCCTTGACCGCAGCCTGCCTGTCCGAGCCTTGCATCAATCCTTTGGCGGCATGAGGCGCATAGTTTGCCAAGATCGTCACTTTCATGGGTATTTCCTCCAAATGTCATTGTCTCGTGCCGCTCCATAATTCGAGCGGCACGGAGTGATTTATTTTTCGGAACAATTGCAGGCGCCCTTGGACGCGTTGGCGGCCAAGGGCCCACTGCCCGATGAATATGCGCTTCAGCTAATATAATGACAATACCGGACAGGCCGATACTGCCGACAGGAAGGTGTCTGGCTCGATCCCGGCTCGGCCCGCGACATCGAACTCGCGCCGCTGACCCGCCATGTGGTGCTGGAGCTATTTCAGCGGCAGAAAAAGCTCAACGACCACTTCGTGGATCGGCCCGTCCGGGAGGCGGGATAGCTGTCGTTGGCAATAAACCGGAAAGTCGCGCACTTCCTCGCCGCTGACCGGAAGCCATTCACGATAGAGGTAAAGTGCCGCGGGCTCGAGATTGTTGGTGTTGCCGGGGTAGCGCAGCACCGCGCAGCGTCCGCCGGGGATCACGCCGGCCTTCATCTGCCCGTCATTCGGATCGATCGGCCGATCGGTTCCGACACAAATGTCCATGCTGTAATCGGCAGGGATCGCGGGCTCCCTTTCGGAGCGGAAGATGTTGAAGGTCGGGCTTGTCTCGGGCGACAGGCCCGCTTCCTTGCGCCAGGCGATGAACCGCTGGATGGTGGCGCCGAGCGTTGCCCGGTCACCCCGATGCTCCATGATCGCCACCGGTGTGGGCGGCACTTCGCGGATCGTCACGTCGTCGTGTTCGAAGATTATCTGCATGAGCGTGTTCCTTGCTTTGTCGAAAGGCCCGAAAGCCATGAGCCACGCCCCCCAGTCGGGAGATTTCCGGAACGACGAAGGCGATTGCCCGAACCGTTGCCGAAAGGCGCGGGCAAAGGCATCCGGTGCGTCGTAACCGGCATCCATCGCTATATCCGTGACGCTTTCGTTCCCCGCAAGCCTGTACGAAGCGCGCTTCAGGCGGGCGAGTTGGACATAGCGATGCACGGACACCCCGAAGGTTGACGTGAACTGCCGGTGGAAATGATATTTCGAGAACGCCGCGACGCCACTCAAGGCTTCCAGATCCAGATCGCCATCCAGATGCTGGTCTATGTAGTCCAGCACCCGCTGCATCCTGGCATGGTAGTTTTCAAGCGCCGCCTTCAACGTCTCTTCTCCGTGGCAACACCAGATAGGCGCTGCCCCACATGTCGCGCTCGACCGATCTTGCGGTTTGACACGGGATCGACCGGTGCCCGTCAGCGGCCTCTAACAAGCGCGTGCTGAATGGCATCTTCTGGCTGATTCGATCAGGCGCGCCGAGGGCGGCCGCAAGGCTAGCGGCATCATGATCGAGACGGGCCATGCGCCGGCGCACGCGGTGATCGATCAGTGCACGGGTGGACTGGACTGTTGCGCCGGTTCGCCACGGTATCGGGTGACGGAGAGGCAGGATGGATGCAGGCCGTCGGTATCGTCAACGATCACGCCACCGCCTGCTTCCGGCGATCGGAGGTTGCGCCCTGATCGGGGCGCCGCCAACCACCCTACATCGGGCGTTTGGGCTCACTCTTTGGTGACGTTGCCGTATCGGAATCCGATTTCTTGTGCTTGTCGGCGGCAATCCTGCGGATGCGGTCGAAGCGGCTTTCCTCGGTTTTTTCGGTCGTGACGACCGTCTCTGGCTTCTGCACGAACGTGATCATGGATCCGTCTCCTGGGCTAGAGGCCTATGCGCCGGGAGAAATCCCCGGCGGTAGTTCCGGTACTTAGAGCCGGCGTAGGGGATTCAGGTCAGGCCGAGTCGAAAACGGTGGTTTCCGAGAACCGGAGCGGAGCGTACTTTTGGGTACGTGAGCACCGGAAGCGCAGGAAACCGCCGTTTGCAGGCCGGCCTCACCTGAATCGTTAGTAGCCGCCCATGCCACCACCGCCGCCACCCGCAGGTGCGGCATCCTTGGCCGGAATGTCGGTGATCATCGCTTCGGCGGTGATCAACAGGGCGGCGATCGAACCGGCGTCCTGCAGCGCGGTGCGCACCACTTTCGCCGGGTCGACGATGCCGGCCTTGATCATGTCGACATAGGTCTCGTTCTGGGCGTCAAAGCCCTGATTGTGATCCTTGCTGTCGGTGAGCTTGCCGACGACGATCGAGCCTTCAACGCCGGAATTCTCGGCGATCTGGCGGATCGGCGCTTCGAGCGCACGCAACACGATCGAAATGCCGGCGGTGACATCGTCATTGGCGCCGTTGAGGCCGGCAAGCGCCGACCGGGCGCGCAGCAAAGCCACGCCGCCGCCGGGCACGATGCCTTCCTCGACCGCCGCGCGCGTTGCATTCAGCGCGTCGTCGATGCGGTCCTTCTTTTCCTTGACTTCCGACTCGGTGACGCCGCCGACGCGGATGACGGCAACGCCGCCCGACAGCTTGGCCAGCCGCTCCTGCAGCTTTTCCTTGTCGTAGTCGGAGGTCGTCTCCTCGATCTGGCCCTTGATCTGGGCGACGCGCGCCTGGATGGTCGCCTTGGTGCCGGCGCCGTCGATGATCGTCGTGGTGTCCTTCTCGATCAGCACGCGCTTGGCGCGGCCGAGCATCTCGATGGTGACGTTTTCAAGCTTGATGCCGAGATCCTCGGAAATCATCTGGCCAGCGGTCAGCACCGCAATGTCTTCCAGCATCGCCTTGCGGCGATCGCCGAAGCCAGGCGCCTTGACGGCCGCGACCTTGAGGCCGCCACGCAATTTGTTGACGACCAGCGTGGCCAGGGCCTCGCCTTCGACGTCTTCCGAGATGATCAAGAGCGGCCTGCCGCTCTGCACCACCGCTTCGAGGATCGGCAGCATCGCCTGCAGGTTGCCGAGCTTCTTCTCGTGGATGAGCACGTAGGGCTCTTCCAGTTCGACGCGCATCTTGTCGGCATTGGTGACGAAATACGGGCTGAGATAGCCGCGGTCGAACTGCATGCCTTCGACGACGTCGAGTTCGGTTTCGGCGGTCTTGGCTTCCTCGACGGTGATGACGCCGTCATTGCCGACCTTGTCCATCGCCTTGGCGATCATCTCGCCGACGGTTGCGTCGCCATTGGCGGCAATGGTGCCGACCTGGGCGATCTCGGCCGACGACTTGACCTTCTTGGCTTTCGACTTGATTTCGACGACGACGGCGGCGACCGCCTGGTCGATGCCGCGCTTCAAGTCCATCGGGTTCATGCCGGCGGCAACCAGCTTGGCGCCTTCGCGCAGGATCGAGGCGGCCAGCACCGTGGCGGTGGTGGTGCCGTCACCGGCAAGGTCGTTGGTCTTCGAGGCCACTTCGCGCACCATCTGCGCGCCCATGTTCTCGAACTTGTCCGCAAGCTCGATCTCCTTGGCGACGGTGACGCCGTCCTTGGTGATGCGCGGCGCGCCATAGGCCTTGTCGATGATGACGTTGCGGCCCTTGGGGCCGAGCGTGACCTTCACCGCATTGGTGAGGATCTCGACGCCGCGCAGCATGCGGTCACGCGCGTCGGTGGCGAATTTGATTTCCTTGGCAGACATGATTTTTATCCAGTTCGGTTGAGGAAGGCAGAGCCTCCATGATCGGTCTCTGAGCGTCCTTGCGTGTCCCTAAGGACACGCTGCACGCTGATCAGGCAGCCTTCTTGGCGGCTACGGTCTTGGCGGCGACAGTCTTCTCGGTTGCTGCCTCGCTCTTGTCGATGACACCCATAATATCGGCTTCCTTCATGATCAGCAGGTCCTCGCCATCGATCTTGACCTCGGTGCCCGACCATTTGCCGAACAGGATCAGGTCGCCGGCTTTGACGTCGAGCGGCACAAGCGCGCCGTTTTCGTCGCGTGCGCCGGGGCCGACGGCGATGACTTCGCCTTGCTGCGGCTTTTCCTTGGCATTGTCGGGAATGATGATGCCGCCCTTGGATTTGATATCGCCTTCGGCGCGCCGGATGACGACGCGGTCGTGGAGTGGCCGAAACTTCATGAAAACTTCTTTCTGGGGCCAGCTTAGGCGGCCGCTTCCCCCATATAGGCGCTTTGGCACTCGATAGATAGGAGTGCCAAAATTTATTCGCGGACCCGATGAAATATTGAAAAGTATTATTTCGACCGGCGATTTCGTGATATCGCGAATGGCATAAATAATTCAAAAAATTGAATTTTGCCGATCAAGCGCCTATTTATCGGACAAGTTCACTTTCACGATTTCAAACGCAAGGGAGATTTGTTCGATGGCCGACGGCAATCAGACGATCATGGAAAAAGCTGAAGCCCGCTTCGTCGACAAGCAGAAGAAGACGGCGGAGAAAAACAAGGCAACCGCCGAATACATGTCCGAAGCGAAGGCCAGGGAGATCAAAACGGCGAAGCTCAGGATTTTGCGGCTGGCCAAGGAAGAGGCCGACCGTGTCGCCGAAGCCTTGAACCCGACGCCGAAGAAGAAGCGGGCGACCAAGAAGGCCGCCACAACGGAGGTCAAGACATGAGCCTGACATTCCCCAACCGCAGCCGCAGCTATGACGAAGCCGGCAAGCGCATCCGTTTCGTCGGCCATGACGGCATGTTCCAGATCTCCTTCTCGGTCGCCGCCGACGTGATGACCCGGATGCAGCCGGCAACCGCGGCCAACGAGGCAGGTTACCTCGCGACATTCGACACCGAGAGCAGCGTCATCCGCGGCGTGGCGTCGAAGGCCTACGACCGCACCCGCAAGAGCATGTATGTGCTCACGGCCGCTGACTTCGGCTGATCAGCCCAATGCATGTCGCTCAAAAGTGACCCCGGTTTTGAGATAACGACATGCATAGAAACAAAGATTAAAGTTCCATGCCCTCGATCATCGTGCGTATCTTCGCGGCCTTTTCGAAATGATCGAGGCGGTGGGTTCTGATCCACCATTCCGCTGCTTCCATCAGCAGTTCGGGGTCGTCATTCCTGTTGGCGAAGAACGCGTAGAACGACACGCCGACGGCGGGCCCTTTTTCGGAGATCTTGCGGTCGCAAACCTCCAGTATCTTTTGCCTCAGGCTCGCTCTCACGGGAATCCTCTGGTTTTGTTTCGGCGGGTCTTAGCCCACCCTTTGAGCCGGAAGCCGGAACGTTCAGCCCTTGCGCTCCGCCCTCTCCCGGCGCTTGATGTCGCGGACATTCATCTGATCGAGCATGGCGTTGGCGTCGCGCGGGGTCATGCCGACCATCACTCTTTGCCTGACCTCGACGGGCTGGCCGGTGAAGACATCGATGATGGCCCAGCTCTGGGGCAAATCCATACGCAGCGCATAGCGGTTTGCCATGGTCCTCAGCCCTGCATCATGAAAAACACCGCACCCAGGACCATCATCGTCCAGGCGATCACCGACAGCTTCAGCGCCATGCCGCCATGCGTGGCAAGAAGCCCGCGCAAGCGCGGCACGATGCCCGCCGAAGCGACGGGCGCCGCCACGACGGCGACGGATGCCTTGGCGCCAAGTTTTCCAAAGGCCGGCAGCGGCGACGGTTCACGCACGAAAATGACCTCGAATGTCGGGAAAAATCGGAGCGAGCATGCTCGCGCCCTGCCATAGCACTCTTTTCGCGAGCGCCCTGCATGCCAAATACAAATAGGCAGCTTTAACGTTGGCCCTACGCCGCCCGGGACGATGGCGCCGAGATCTCCCGGCCCACGCCGCCAGAGATGAAAGTCGGCAGGTCGTCGCCTTCGCTGTCGAAGGTCCGGCGCAGATTCTCAGCTATATGATTTGTGGAGGCCTCGCCTCGGGATCGAACCGAGGCTTCAGAGATTTGCCGTCTCCAGCGTAGCCGCTCCGCCACGAGGCCATTGCAACCGAACTAACGGGGAAATGCTTGCGGAAAAGTTAAGCCCGACGGTTCTTCTGTCGGCACTTTGCGAAATGCCGCTTAGCGTCGTCGCGGCAACGCTGTTCGGCAGCCACTGCGCCACCGAAACCCAAAGGAACGCGCGGCGCCACGGGAGTTGAAACGCCGATCCGCGCGGGCAACAGGTGACCGGCAAGCCATGACCCCGACAGGTGATGTAAAACATCAACTCTCAGCCTTAACTCTTTGTTCTCAAAAAATTCAGCCCGGGAAGCCGCTCCGACATTCCTGAAAGTCTACAGCTTTACGCCGCAGCACTGCGGCCCTTCGCCCCGGCTTCCGCCTTGAAGATGCGGAACGTGTTGCGCCCTGCCGCCTTGGCGGCATAGAGCGCGGTGTCGGCCTGCGCGAAGAGGTCGCACGGCGCACCCGCCCCGGCAAAGGCAATGCCGACCGAGGCGCCGAGCCGCAGCGACTGGCCACGCACCGCAACCGGCTTGCCCATCCTCTCGACGATCTCGCGCGCCACGCCGGAGACGGCAGCCCGGTCGAAATGCTGCCCGAGCAGCACCGCGAACTCGTCGCCGCCAACGCGCGCCACCAGGTCCGCCTCGCCGCAACCTTCGGCGAGGCGCTCGGCCGCCGCCTTCAGGCACTCGTCGCCGACGACGTGGCCGAACGTATCGTTGACCGCCTTGAAGCCGTCGAGATCAATCAACAGCAGCGCGCCGATTGGGCGGCTGGCATCCGCCTGCGCCAGCCGCGCCTGGAAGCGGGCGCGGTTGGCAAGCCCGGTCATGGTGTCGAATTCGGCAAGATAGCGCATCCGGTCCGACAGGATCTTTTCCTCGGTGATGTCCTGCTTCATGCCGAAGATGCGCACCGGCACACCTTCCTCGCACTCGACGGTCGCGGTGATGCGGATCCAGCGGCTGTGGCCGGCGAAGGTGGTGATCTCGGCGTCGAGGGTGAAGCCGCTGCGCTCGGCGATCGCGCGGCTGCGCAAACTGTCCAGCGCCTTGCGCGACTCCTGCGGATAGCACTTGATGATTTCGCTGCGGTCGAGCGTGGCGCCGCGGGGCAGGTCGAACAGATCATAGACCACATCGGTCCAGTGCAGCTGTTCGCCGGGCAGGCTGCATTCCCACACGCCGATGCGCGCGGCGACCGAGGCGCGGTCGAAAATCTTGCGGCTGTGCGCCAGCGCAACCTCTTGGCCGGCGATCAGTGCGGCCTGCGCGGCAAGTTCCGCCTTGAGCTTGCCGATGGTGGCATTGCGGTGCCGTTCGTCGGCGCTCTGATGCCCCGCCCGCTTGCCGGGCTGTGCCGGGCCTTTCGGGGCGTAAGAGGTATCGGGCATGGCGGGACTCCTGGCGGGCGACCACCATGACGCGAAAGCCCTTAAGACTTCGCTGACGGCGACCTGGCTTTGCCGGGAGAGGGACAATCCACCCCGTAAATCGCTTGGCTTGACCCTCTCCACTTTCCCCTTGAACACTCCCCCAATCTGGCCTAACCTGACTTGAGAAAAGGTTTTTCCAAACAGTTTCGATCGGGCTCGGCCATTGGCCGGGCCTTGTTCCGGCCTGTAAGAGAAAACCTTTTCCCAACTCAGGATTCCCTTGCGCGATGGCAGCGGACGATCAGCCTGTTCCGGTCTTTCCCAAGCCCGTCACCTTGCGTGACGTGGCGGCGCGGGCCGGCGTCAGTGTCGCCACCGCCTCGAAGGCGCTCAACGACCAGGGACGCATGACCGCCGAGACGCGCGAGCGCATCCGCGAGACGGCGCGCAGCCTCGGCTTCCGCCCCAACAGCCTGGCGCAGAGCCTGCTGAGGCGCCGTTCCTTCACTGTCGGCCTGCTCACCAACGATACTTATGGCCGCTTCTCGCTGCCGCTGATGTCTGGCATTTCGGACGCGCTGGTCGACAATGGCGTCTCGGTGTTCCTGTGCAATGTCGAGGAGGATCCGCGGCTCGGCCAGCTGCATGTCGAGGCCATGCTCGACAAGCGCGTCGACGGCATCATCGCCACGGGAAAACGCATCGACCGCCATCTGCCCGTCGATCTCGCCAACCTGCGCATCCCGGTGATCTACGCCTTCACCCAGCCCGACCCCGACGCCGTCGCCTTCGTCTCGGACGATGCCGGCGGCGCGCGGCTGGCGGTGGAACATTTCTGCCGGCTTGGCCGCAGGCGCATCGCCCATGTCAGCGGGCCGGCGAGCTTTGCCGTGGTGCATGCCCGCGCCCAGGCCTATCGCGACGTGCTCGCCGAAAACGGCCTGCCGGTCACCGAGCCGCTGCTCGGCTCCTGGTCGGAAGCCTGGGGGCATGAGGCGGTGGCGATCCTTTTCGACGGCAAGCGCGAGAGGCCGGACGCCGTCTTCTGCGGCAACGACCAGATCGCACGCGGCGTCATCGATGCCCTGCGCGAGTGCGGCCTCAACGTTCCCGGCGATGTCGGCGTCATCGGTTTCGACAATTGGGAGATCGTCGCCGAAGCCACGCGCCCGCCGCTGACCTCGGTCGACATGAACCTGGTCGCCCTCGGCCGCGAGGCCGGGCTGACCCTGCTTTCCCTGGTCGGCGGCCAGCCCGCCGCGCCGGGCATTCGAAAACTGCCGTGCCGGCTGGTGGTGCGTCAGTCCTGTGGCCGCTCACCGGACGGCTGAAAACGAAAGCGCCGCGTGATCGGCGCCAAGCCGCGCACAGCGGCCAACCTTGGAGGAGGAAAACATGAGGAAGCTGATTGCCAAACTGGCCCTGGCCACTGCCGTTCTGGGCAGCGGTCTCGGTGCCGCCGCCGCCGACACCGCCAACATCTGGGTGCGCGCCGACGGCTCGAATTTCATGCCGCGCATCGTCGACGCCTACAACAAGGCGCACAAGAACCAGATCAAGCTCGACATCATCCCCAATGCCGAGATCATCCCGAAATATGGCGCGGCCGCCGCCGGCGGCACGGCGCCCGACGCGCTGTCGCTCGACCTGATCTACACGCCGTCCTTCGCCGCCGCCGGCCAGTTGGAGGACATCACCGACTGGGCCAAGTCCCTGCCCTATTTCGCCAGCCTGTCGCCGGCGCATGTCAAGACCGGCACCTACAAGGACCACATTTACGGCCTGCCCTTCTCGGCCGACGCCTCGGTGCTGATCTGGAACAAGAAACTGTTCAAGCAGGCCGGTCTCGACCCTGAAAAAGGTCCCACCAACTGGGCCGAAATCGCCGCCGATGCCGAGAAGGTCAACGCGCTTGGCGGCAACATCAAGGGCTTCTACTTCTCCGGCAATTGCGGCGGCTGCAACATCTTCACCTTCACGCCGCTGATCTGGGCCTCGGGCGGCGATATCCTCTCGGAAGACGGCTCCAAGGCGACGCTGGACAGCCCGCAATTGCGCGGCGCCATCGATCTCTACCGCTCGATGGTCAAGAAGGACCTGGTGCCGGCAGGCGCGCAGACCGACACCGGCGCCAACTTCTTCGCGGCCTTCGCCGCCGGCAATATCGGCATCTCGCCCTCCGGCGCCTTCGCCATCGGCGCGCTCAACACCCAGTATCCCAATGTCGATTACGGCGTCACCTTCCTGCCGGGCAAGGACGGCGGCTGGTCATCCTTTGCCGGCGGCGACAATTTCGTCGTCACCAAAGGCACCAAGAAGCTCGCCGTGGTGAAGGAGTTCCTGGACTTCGCCTATTCGCTGGAAGGCCAGACCATCCTTGCCAAATATGGCAGCCTGCCGGTGCGCGGCGATATCGCCAAGGATGCGCTCAGGGAACTCGACCCGCGCTACCAGATCGCCGCCGAAGCCATGGCCAAGGGCAAGACGCCCTATTCGGTGGTGTTCAACGACCTGATCAACTCCGCCAACGGCCCGTGGACGCAGATGGTCAACGAGGTCTTCTTCGGCGACGATGTCGACGGCGCGATAGCGAATGCGCAGGAGACCATGCAGTCGATCATCGACCAGGCGCCGCAGAAGTAGCGGCCGCCTGCCGGCCGCCCGCCTCTCTCCCTGGGCGGGTGGCCGGCGCGCTTTACCCTCCCCCTTTTGGGGTCCGTAGGACGGGCGAGACCCGCGGCTCGCCCCGGCAAGTCGCTGCGAAGCAGCGGGGTGGGGGTCTGCGCCAGCCCCCCACCCGGACCTGCGGTCCGACCTCCCCACAAGGGGGAGGTAGGGCGGCCAACTGGATGCGACGCAAGTACAGGCAAGCCATGACCACCACCATCGCAACCACCACCGCCCCGCCCCGCGTTCGAAAACTCGTCGGCGCCGGGCGCCGGCAGTGGATCGGCCTGCTCTATGTCGCACCCGCGGTGGCGCTGGTCATGGTGTTCTTCGTCATCCCGCTCGGCATGACGGCCTGGATGTCGCTGCACAACTGGCCGCTGATGGGCGAACATTCCTTCATCGGCCTCGACAATTATGTCGCCATCCTGCGCGACACCCGGTTCTGGAACGCGCTCAAATTCACCGGCTACTACACGGTGATCGTCACCATCGCGATCTTCGCCATCGCCTTTCCGCTGGCGATCTTCATCGAAAAACCGCGGCCGCTGACCAACCTCTACCGCACCTTCTTCTTCATGCCGGCGGTGGTCGGCTTCGCCTCGGCGAGCCTGCTCTGGTCCTGGCTGCTCAACGTCGATTCCGGCCTGTTCAGCCCGGCCGCCTACGACCTTGGCCTGATCGACAAGAAGTTCAACCTGCTCGCCACCTTCCAGCCGGCCTTCTGGTCGATCATCGCCATGGTGGTGTGGAAGGTCGCCGGCTTCACCATGATCATCCTGATGACCGGCCTGCAATCGATCCCGCAGGATTTGCAGGAAGCCGCCGTCATCGACGGCGCCGGGCCGTTCGCAAGGTTCCGGGCGATCACGCTACCGCTGATGCGCCGCACGCTGGCGCTGGCGTTGATCCTGTCGGTCGCCGGCTCGATCCTTGCCTTCGACCAGTTCTACATCATCCTGCGCGGCGGCCCGCGCAACCAGACACTGACGGCGGTCTACTGGATCTTCAACCAGTCCTTCGTCTCGTTCAAGCTCGGCTATGGCGCGGCACTCTCGATGGTGCTGCTGGTCATCCTGGTGGCGCTCAGCCTCATCCAGCTGTGGCTGCTGCGCAAGCCCGAGGGGCTAGACTGATGGCGCAGGCGATATCAGCCAGGGGCAAGCTCGCCGCGCGCCTCGCCAGACACTCCACCGGCATCATTGCCTCGATACTGTTCGTCGCGCCGATCGTATGGACGGCGCTGTCCGCCTTCAAACCGGCGGCGGAGGCGCGCCTGCCGCCGCTGCCGCCATGGCCGACCACGGGCTTCTCGCTGGAAAACTATGCCACGCTGAACTCCTTCGGCGACGGACTGTGGGCCTCGGCGCAGAACAGCATCTATGTCTCGGTGATGACCGTTCTGCTGTCGGTCATCGTCAGCGTGCTCGCCGGCTACGGCTTTTCGCGCTTCCGCTTTCCGTTCAAGGACCTGTTCTTCGTCCTCATCCTGTCGACGATCATGATCCCGTTCCAGTCGATCCTGACGCCGATCTTCCTGGTGCTGACCAAGCTTGGCCTGCACAACACGCTGACCGGCCTGGTCGGCGTCTATGTGACGCTGCAATTGCCGTTCTCGATCTTCATGATGCGCAACGCCTTCGACGCCGTGCCGCGCGAGATCGAGGAAGCCGCGCGCATGGACGGCGCCGGTAACGCCACCATGCTTCTAAAGGTGATGCTGCCGCTGGTCTGGCCGGGCGTCGTCACCATCGCGCTGTTCGCCTTCCTCGGCGCCTGGAACGAGTTCCTCGCCGCCCTGGTGCTGATGACCGACCAGTCGAAATTCACGCTGCCGGTGATGATGACGGCACTGCAGTCGGGCCGCTTCGGCGCCATCGACTGGGGCGCCGTGCAGGCGGGCGTCACCGTGATGATGGTGCCGTGCCTGATCCTGTTCCTCGCTTTGCAGCGCTTCTACATCCGCGGCCTGATGGCCGGGGCCGTCAAGTAATCGCCTGACGGCCGAGGCCGTCAACCCATCGATAGAATAATGGAGTGAGTTCATGACCGCATCGCCATCCCCCCGCCCCGCCACGACGGCCAAGCCCAGGCTCGCCTTTCGGCCACTGCCGGTGCCGCAGGTCGACGTGCATGGTTTCTGGGGCGACCGCGCCGATGCGGTGGCCACCCGCACCGCCGACATCCTCTATGAGCGCTGCGTCGAAGCACGCATGCTGGAGCAGATCGATCCGGACCGCCCCTCGCCCGGCGTCGTCATTCCCTTCCACTCGCCCTCGCCCGATGAAGCCGACCGCCAGGGCGCGGAATTCACCGGCTCGACGGTGACGACGCAGATGTTTTGGGATTCCGATCTCGGCAAGACCATCGAGACCGCGGCCTATTCGCTCTACCGGCGCAAGAACCCGGAGCTGGAGAAGAAGATCGACGCCGTCATCGACATGTATGGCAGGCTGCAGCAGGAGGACGGCTATCTCTCCAGCTGGTACCAGCGCATCCAGCCAGGCAAGCGTTGGACAAACCTGCGCGACTGCCACGAGCTCTATTGCGCCGGCCACCTGATCGAAGGCGCGGTCGCCTACTACCAGGCGACGGGCAAGCGCAAGCTGCTGGATATCATGTGCCGCTATGCCGACCACATCGCCTCGGTGCTGGGGCCCGAGCCCGGCAAGAAGAAAGGCTATTGCGGCCATGAGGAGATCGAGCTGGCGCTGGTCAAGCTGGCGCGGGTGACCGGCGAGCGGAAATACATGGAGCTGGCGAAATACTTCATCGACCAGCGCGGCCAACAACCGCATTATTTCGACGAGGAGGCGCGTGCCCGTGGCGCCGACCCCAGGGCCTATCATTTCAAGACCTATGAATACAATCAGTCGCACCGGCCGGTGCGCGAGCAGGACAAGGTCGTCGGCCACGCGGTGCGGGCCATGTACCTCTATTCGGGCATGGCCGACATCGCCACCGAATATGGCGACGACACGCTGCGCGTCGCGCTCGACCGGCTGTGGGACGACCTCACCACGAAAAACCTCTACATCACCGGCGGGCTCGGCCCGTCGGCGCACAATGAAGGTTTTACCAGCGACTACGACCTGCCCAATGAGAGCGCCTATGCCGAGACCTGCGCCGCCGTCGGCCTGGTGTTCTGGGCGAGCCGCATGCTCGGCATGGGGCCGAACGCCCGCTACGCCGACATGATGGAGCGCGCGCTCTACAATGGCTCGATCTCCGGCCTGTCGCTCGACGGTTCGCTGTTCTTCTACGAAAACCCGCTGGAAAGCCGGGGCCGGCACAACCGATGGAAATGGCACCGCTGCCCCTGCTGCCCGCCCAATGTCGGGCGCATGGTCGCCTCGATCGGCAGCTACTTCTACAGCCTGGCGGACGACGCGCTGGCCGTGCATCTCTATGGCGACTCCACCGCTCGCTTCGACATAGCGGGCACGCCGGTGAGCCTGAAGCAGGCGAGCCGCTATCCCTGGGACGGCGCCGTCGAGATCTCGGTCGAACCGCAAGCGCCGGTGGACTTCACGCTGCATCTGCGCATCCCGGCATGGAGCGGCAGTGCGACGCTCCAGGTCAATGGCGAGGCGGTCGACCTCGAAGACATGACCAGCGACGGCTATGCCGCGATCCGGCGCGTCTGGAAAAAAGGTGACCGCGTCCGGCTCGACCTCGAAATGCCGATCGAGCGACTCTACGCCAATCCCGAGGTCCGGCAGGATGCCGGCCGCGTCGCGCTGTCGCGCGGGCCGCTGATCTACTGCGTCGAGGCGTCGGACAATGACAGCCGGCTGCATCGCCTGACGCTGCCGCGCACCGCAGGCATCGAGGCGCATGAGGCGCCCGGGCTGCTGGGCGGCGTGGTGACGCTTTCGGCCACGGCGCGGGCCGATGCCGGCGACGGCTGGCAGGATGGGCTCTACCGCTCCGAACCGCCGGCCAGCGTCGAAACGCGCCTGACCGCCATCCCCTATTACGCCTGGGACAATCGGGAGCCCGGCGAGATGCTGGTGTGGCTGCGCGACGGTTGAGGTCGCCTCTCGCGGGCTCGACTAGGGCCGACTGGATTGGGCGGCGGCAGCAGGCAGCGCCGTCTTTGGTGCGGCTTGCGGCGCGCTGTTGTCGATATGCGCCCAGGCCGGCCGCTCGAACAGGAACATGCCGAAGCCGACGCGCTGGATGATGAGGTAGAGCACCACGGGACTGATGATCGAGACCAGCAGCACCGCCAGGCTGAGCATGCCGGTGTCGGTCAAAAGGCCGCTTGATAGCGCGGCGCCACGGAAGAGCGACATCGGGATGGTGAAGGCGACATAGACGACCAGCGAATGTTCGCCGAGCCAGCGCAGCCATTCCATCGCGGCGAATTGCGACAGCAAGCCGCCAAGCACGCAAAGCGCCACCGCGCCGGCGACGGCTAGAGTGAGATGCAGCGGAGGCCATGCCGCCAGGCCCATCTGCATGCCGACCGGCTGCATGGCATAACCCGGCGAATAGACGAGCAGGCCGTTGACGACAGCCCACAAAGCCAGGCCAGCGACGGCCAGCATCGGGCGGGGTTGCGTCCATTCGACCAGCCGGAACACCAGCGGCGCCAGCACGAAGCCAAGATAGAAGAACACGAAGTAGGCCGCGAATTGTTCAAGCGCATAGCTGTCGGGATGCGGCGCCCACATCTGCAGCGCGGCTGCACACGGGATGACGATCCAGGCGGGCACGCGGAACTGCCGCAAAAGCTTGGCGACAAGGCCGAACACCGCCAGCATGTAGATGAACCACAGCACGCCATAAGGCTGGACGACGGCCATTGCCAGGTCGTGCAGCATGCCGCCGGGATCCCGGCTGAAGATGCCGATCTTCAGACCGATCGAGATGATCGCCCACAGCACGTAGAAATAGAGATAGTGGACGGCCCGCCGGTCTATGTAGCGCCGCCACGGCCGGTCGATCACCTGCGACAGGAACAGGCCTGAGATCAGGAAGAATTCCGGCATGCGGAACGGCGTCGCGAAGCCGATGACATAGTGCAGGAAACCGACGCCGCCCGTATACTCGCCGGTGTTGTAGGCCGAATACATCATGACCACGAGGATGATCGAGAGGCCTTTGGCCGTGTCCACCCACGGCATGCGCATCGGGCTGTTCATGGCGAATCCATCCGGGCCGGCCAAGGCGGCCAGCCATCATCCGGCGATGTCTAGCACCATCAAGCTTCCCAGATCGTAAACGCGGATGGCTTTACGGGTGGCTGGCGGTGCATATCCGCCATATCGATCGCCTACAGTGTCGTGGTCATTGGCAATCTTCTGGCGTCAGCGCTGCCCCTCACTGTCCTGCCGGACATCTCTCCCCGTAAACGGGGCGAGAGGGGCTGGTGGCAACGCCGGCGCCTTTGTTGCAAACTTGGCGATTGGCGAAAGCGGCGACAACAGCATCCTTCGCCCCGTTTACGGGGAGAAGATGCCGGCAGGCAGATGAGGGGCAGCGCTGACGTCGACCGTCTACGCAGTTACTTGCGACCCTTCGACTTGTTCAAAGCCACGGCAGCCCGCACCAGCGCCTTCAGCGCATCCTCGTCGACCTCCTCACCCTTCTGAAAATCGATCGCCCGCCGCGTATTCCCTTCCAGGCTGGAGTTGAACAGCCCCGCCGGATCGGGCAGCGCGGCCCCTTTGGCGAAGGTCAGCTTGACGACGCTCTTGTAGGTTTCGCCGGTGCAGATCATGCCGTCATGCTCCCACACCGGGACGCCGCGCCATTTCCACGTCTCGACCACGTCGGGATCCGCCTGATGGATGAGCGCGCGCAGCCGGGCCAGCATCTCGCCGCGCCAGTCACCTAATTCCTCGATCCTGCCGTCGATCAGTTCGGAGGGGGATTTGCTCTCCTGCGATCCGGTCATGCTCTCTCTCCTCAAAATATGAACAATAGAGCGCTCACATGCGCTCGCCAGGCAATTGGCTGGCCTGTTTCACCCAGGCGCTGAATTGCGCCTCGTCGAACGCGTCGCCCTCATGAATGCTGAGGTAGCGCGTGTCCTGGCTGCTGGATGCGCCCGGCGGCACCGGCTCCAGCGACATGCCGCGAAAGAAGGCCACCTTGATGTATTTGGCGAAGCAATGGACGCCGAGGAACCAGCCCTCGCCTTCGACGCCATAGAGCGGCGAGTTCCATTTGACCGCCTTGTGCACACCAGGCACGGCGCGCTCGATGAGCGCGTCGAGCCGCCCGCCTATCTCGCGCTTCCAGCCCGGCATCGCCGCGATATAGGCCTGCACCGGAGCATCGCCATGACCCTTGGCGATCCGCGGGTTGCCACCGGAAAGCAGCTTCGGCTCGGCCTTGGCGGCTGTCGACTTGGCCATACGCTTTCCTCCTATCCGTTGACGCGCTGCACGCTGCGTCCCTTCGCGACATAGGGCAGCACGAACATATAGAGGCCGCTGAACAGCATAAGGAAGAGCGGCGGCAGTGGCGAATAGACCACCCAGGCCGGCGGTTGCCCAAACGCCATGGTGGCGAAATTGGCGACGACGGTCGCTGTGAAGACGATCGACAGCCAGCGATGCGCCTGCCTGATCCATTTGCTCCAGTCCAAGATGACCTCCCGTGAAAAGCGCGTGAAATCGGGCGCGCTACCAGCGCGCCAGCTGCGTGATCTGGATGAGATTGCCGCAGCCATCGTTGAGCTTGGCGATGGTCGAACCGGTCACCTCGGTCGGCGCCATGGCGAAGGTGCCGCCGCGCGCCGTGATGCGCTCATGGTCGCCCTTGACGTCGTCGGTGAAGAACATCACCGCCGGTTGGCCCTGCTCGAACATCGCCTGCTGGTAGGCCTTGGCGGCTGGCTGGTTGTTGAGCGCCAGCTGCAGCTCGGTGCCTTCGGGCTCGTCCGGCGAGGCGACCGTCACCCAGCGGAACGGCCCGTTGCTGAAATCGGCCTTCTTGGTCAGGCCGAGCACGCCGGTGTAGAAGGCCAGCGCCTTCTCCTGTTCGTCGACATAGATGCTGGTCAGTTTGATCTTCATCGTCTTTCTCCATAGGTTTTGCTGGCGGTGAACCGCCCGGTGAAGTCAAGATTTGGGTTCGGTCGGCCGGATCAGAGCAATTCCAGGAAAAGTGTGAAACGGTTTTCCGTCCGGAATTGCGTCAAAACAAAGAGTCTAATCCGTCCGGTCGAGAAGCTGTTCCAGCTTCTCGAAGAATTGCGGCCAGCCGGTTCTGGCGCCGCCATAGGCGCGCCGCTGATCGGGCCGGAAGCCGGATTGTTCCATGCGCAGATGCGTTCCGGTTGGCGTCGGGGTGAGCGTGAAGGTCACCACGCTCCTGAGGTCGAAAGCCGGATCGGGGTGCGCGAGGTTCCAGGTGTAGGACAGTGTCTTGTTCGGCTCGACGGCCAATACTTCGCAGTCGAGCACGCCGCCCCAATCGGCGCTGATGTTGAAGCGGTGGCCGACAGCGGGCTTGAAATCGTTCTTCATCAGCCACTCCTCGATCAGATGCGGTTGCGTCAGCGCGCGCCAGAGTTTCTCCGGCGGATGGGAAATCTGCCGCTCGACGACGACAGTGCGGTTTTCAGTGGCACTATCGTTCACTGGTCCATCCTTTTGAGCAAATCCTCGAGATCGTCGAACCGGCTCTCCCAGAACCCGGCCATCTCACGTGTCCAGTCCATCAGCGGCGCCAGTGCGCCGAGCTGCGCGCTGTAATGCGTCTGGCGGCCTTCATGGCGGTCGCGCACCAGCCCGGCCTGCTTGAGCAGGCCGAGATGCTTCGACACCGCCGGCTGCGAGACGCCGGACTGGCTGGTCAGCGCCCCCACCGTCTGCTCTCCCTGGCGGCACAGCCGTTCGAAGATCGCCCGCCTGGTCGGGTCGGCGAGCGTCCTGAAGAGCATGTCATGAGCGTCAGGCATGTCAGATCGATAACCCGTTGGCTATTGATTAATGTATAACCACAGGGATATATGTTCGTCAAGCGGTAGATTGGAATGGGCGGGAATGGCTAGACGATCGCATCGGCACGCCCGATCTCCTGCGCCACCAGTTCCTGCAACTGCCACAGATTGCGGTCGCGTATGCCGCAGGCGTCGAGGTGGCGGATCGTCTCGAACAGATATTGCGCGCCCGAGCCCCAGTGGCCGACGGCTCTCGCCAAAGTCGCCGCCACCGCGGCCTTGTCGAGCTTGCCGGCATAGCGCGGATTGGCGGGATCGACGACGAAGCCGAGCGCCCGGCCCTTCCCGCTCTCGGTGCTGACCCGCAGCCAGCGCGGCACGTTGACGGCGGGCAGGATGGTCATCTCGCGGCGCAGCAGCGCTTCCAGATTGTCGGCAACCGGCTCGGCGATCTCGAACACCATGCCCTGGCACTGGCCGCCACGGTCGAGCGCCATCATCAGGCCGGGCTGCTCCGGTGTGCCGCGAAAGCGCTTCACCGTGAAGCAGAACGACCGGTGCCAGCCCCGCGCCACCGCGCGCTCGCCACCCCGCACCTCGCCGACGGGCTTCCACAGCAGCGAACCATAGGCGAACAGCTTCAGCGGCCCGGGCGGCGCACCGGCCAGGATCTCGTCGCGAAACCGCGCATAGTCGGCGTCCAGCATATGAACCATGCCAGGCGTCGGCCCGGCATCCTCGACCACGCGCATGGTCCGCGCCACCAGCGCCTCGGTCAGCGCCATTGGCGCCTTGCGCGGTGATGCCTTGCGCGGTGATGCGTCGGAGTTGGCCTTGCTCATCCTTGCGCTCCCAGCCTTGCCACCATGTTGCCGAAGGCTGGGGGATTCTCAAGGGCGACCGGCGCGAAATCCGCCGGCCAATGCCGGGCGTGCGCGCGACGCACGCCCGGCTGGTCTGTTCTAGAGCAATTTCAGGAAAAGTGTGAAACGGTTTTCCGTCCGAAATTGCGTCAAAACAAAGAGTTAGAGCAGTTCACCGTTTGCGTGAAACGGTGAACTGCTCTAGTGCTTGGTGCTCTTGCCGCCGATGGGGATGCGCTTCGCCTTGCTCTGCGCCTTCTCGGACTTCGGCAAGCTCACGGACAGTACGCCGTTGCGGAAATCGGCCGCGACCTTGTCCTCCGCGACTTCGAAGCCGATCGGGATACGACGTTCGAAGCGGCCATAGAACCGCTCGGAGAACTGACGCTCCTTGTCGTCGGTTTCGGAGTGTTTTTCGCCGCGCAACGTCAGGACGCCGTCATCGAGCAACACCTCGATGTCCTTGTCCTCCATGCCGGGTATCTCGGCTGTCACGCGGATTTCCTTGTCGGTTTCGGAGATTTCCACGCTGGGCCAACCGGTGCCGGCCGAAGAGAACCTGCCCATGGACGGAAGCCGCGACTCGAAGCCGCGGAACATGTCGTCGACCAGGCGGCTCATCTCGCGATGCAGGCCCATGAACGGGTCCCGGTCGCCTTCGCGAAAGAGAGTCGGAGACTGGCTGGTGTCGCGGTTCCACGGCATGAGATCACGAATGGTCATTGCACTTTCTCCTTCCTGTTTCTGGTACGTTTGTATGCACTGCCTGCCATGCTCCGGAGGACAATGCGCCGTCTGAAGCCGGCATCGCTGCCGGCCCCTTCTGTGCTTGCTGTTTTCGCTCTGCTTCTGGTCCGATCCGCTCAACCTTCGGGAACGCCCTCGCCCGTCGCAACGTCATCGCCTCCGGCACATCATGCCCGAGTTCGACGGTCACAAGACCATCGCCCAGCGCGCCGCCCATAATGCTGGCGCGCGCGTCTGCACCGGCCCCATCTGGCGCCGGCATGGTCGATCTGGCGTTCATTGCGAGAGGGTCAAGACCTGTTAATGCAATGTGATCGTCGAACTGCAAAGCCTGCTGACGCCTGATGTACCTGGCAATATCCTCATAGGCCCGGTCAGCATTCGAAAACATGGGCTTGAACGACGGACCGCACGATGTGCGCGAGCGACAGCCGTTGCGTTCGGCGATCGTTGCAACCGCCTGACTGGATTCAGGAACGTCGCGACGCTGGCTAAGGGCTTTTGGCTCGGATTGAATCGTTTTGCCGTATCGGCTCCCCTGTCCATCCGAGTTGATCCATGAAGCGCATGAACCTCGGAACGACAGCATCGGGCGTCGCCTCCCTGTGCCATTGCCTTCGCATTATGGCGCTGTCGACATATCGAAACTCGATCCGCCCGGATGCCAGTGGGCTCACCTTCAGATAAGGCCCGGAATAAGGCTCGACATCCACCTGCTGAATACACAGGTCGAACATCGACATCCATCCAAACAAAACGGAACTCAAAGGACCGCTTGCTATGGAGGAAGCAAGCGCTTCAACGCCGCCGAGTGCCGAAGCAAACGGGTCGGCCGCGTCACTCAGACGCCTGCCTTGAATGGAAACAACGATGTTTGGCCAGGAGTTATGCATTGGTTGAAGATGTTGGGAAGAGGATCGGCCTGTCAACAGAGTGGAAGTGCAGGCAGTGCGGGCAATCTCTATGACTTTTCCATGAACGGCGCCGCCGCATCATTGATCCAGAGGCATCCTCGATCGGTCGTCACTTGTTGTCTTCCAATCTCTCGGCCTGCTGGCCCCAACCCACTTTGCGACTGATAGAAGGCGTATTGGACATGGCTCGAATCCCAAGGCGCGCTAGCGGGATGCCCGCCATGGACATATCGCCAGATCGTCCCCCAGACAGGTTGCCATATGTCGATGGCTTCCCGGAACACATCCAGAAGAACACCAACTGCAAGCCCTTCTTCGTTCGAAAAGCTGAGTTCGAGCAAAGCATTGTTCTGGCTATCCTCGGACAGATATTGCGAATAGGCACCACAATGGACCGAGGTCGACGCTTCCAGATTCCCACGACGCTGGTTCCAAAGCGACAGCCTGTATCCAAGTTCCGGAATTGGCTGTCGCGGCGGCATGTCCGTCTTGTTCTGTCCCTTCAACAGAAAGCGGCGCAAAACCTCCGGCGACAATGTATCGACAGGCTCAGATAGCATCGCCTGCTTGAGCGATCGGCCCATGGGCGCCCAACGGGAGAGCCCCTTGTCGGCTTCCGCCAGCACGTGAAAGTAGGCTGCGGCTTGCGCGACCAACTCGTCGAGAGGTCGTGGCCTCGGGCCCCAATAAACGCAGATGTTGACCGACACGACACCCCTCCCAGAAGCCCTCACCCTATTGGGGAGTCTCTCTCACGACAACGCTGTGTGGCCGCCCACGTCACGACGCCAGCGGCATCGGCACCTTCAGCCCGTCGATCAGCGCGTCGCGAAACAGCGCGATTGGCCGGGCAAGTCGCCCGGCCGGCGGACGGTGCAGCAGCCAGGCGCGCACTTGCGGCTTGAAGTCGGGGCAGTCGATGACCTCCACCTTGTCGCGCCAGCGGCTGTCGGCGAAGGCGCCCGGCGTGACGATGCCGATGCCGTGGCCGCGCGCCACCAGCGACATTCTGAGGTCGACGCTGAGCGCCTCCACCCCGACCTGGAACGGCAGCCTTGCCGCCTCGAGACTCTGGCGGATGAAGGCGCGGAAACCGCAGCCGTTTTCGCTCATCACCCAGGCAAAGCGTGACAGTTCGGCAAGATTTGCCGGCCTCGGCACGCCGAGGCTGGGGGACGCCACCAGCAGCACCGATTGCGTGCCGAGATCGTCGCAGACCAACTCGTCCGGCGGCGCCAGGCCTTCGGCGAGGCAAACGGCCACCGCGTCGAGTTCGCTGCGCGCCACCTGCTCCACCAGTCTTGGCGACCAACCTGAGGTGATGCGCAGCTCCAGCAGCGGAAAGGCGGCACGCAGACTGTCGAGCGGCAGCGCCAGTGCTGCATCGGAGAGATAGGGCATGATGCCCAGGCGGAACTCGCCCTTGACCTCGCCTTGCGGCGACACGCCCGCCTTCAAATCCTCCAGCGAGCGCAGCACCCGCCTGCCATGTTCATAGGCTTCGCGCCCGGAAGCCGTCGGCTTCAGCGGTTTCGACTGGCGGTCGAGCAGTGTCGTCGCCAGCCCGTCCTCGAGATTCTGGATGCGGCGCGTGACGCCCGGCTGGGTGAGGTTGAGCCTGGCCGAGGCGCCGACGATCGAGCCGGTTTCGACCACGGCGATGAAGGCTTCGAGGTCATGGATGTTCATGCGCACCTCGCATAATCATTATCGAATTGATTGAATTGTAGCATGATAACGCTTCAGCATAAAGTCCCCACACAATATGCGACTTATTGAGGACCCTATGCCCGACACCAATGACGGACAGCTGTGCGAGCGGCTGTCGGCCAGTACCATCAGCGGCCCGCAGACGCTGCTCTTTGCCGCCTCTACCGGCATCATCGTCACCAATCTGTTCGCGCCGCAGACGCTGGTCGGCCTGATCGGTCCGTCGCTCGGCGCCAGCGCCGCCAGCGTCGGCCTTGTCGCCATGGCGACGCTGCTCGGCTATGCCGCCGGCCTGTTCTTCCTGGTGCCGATGGCCGACCTTGCCGAGAACCGCGCCTTGATCCTGCGCATGCTCCTGACGGCCGCCCTTGCGGCCGGCGTCGCCGCCTTCGCGCCCACCATCGCCTCGCTGCTGATCGTCCTGTTCGTCCTCGGTGCCGCCTGTTCGGCGATCCAGATCCTGGTGCCGATCGCCGCCTCGATGGCGCCGCCCGGCGAGGCCGGACGGGTCATCGGTGATGTAATGAGCGGGCTGATGATCGGCATCCTGCTGGCGCGGCCGCTGGCCAGCCTCGTCGCCGACGCCTGGGGCTGGCGCGCCTTCTACGGCCTCAGCGCCGGGGCACTCGTCCTGCTCGCCGGCGTGCTCGCCTTCACCTTGCCGCGACGCCGCCCGGAGGCGAAATCGACCTATGGCGCGCTGATCGCGTCGCTGTTCGGCCTGCTGCGCGACGAGCCGGTGCTGCGGCGCCGGGCACTGACGGCGGCCCTGGTGATGGCGGCGTTCAGCCTGTTCTGGACGGCGGTGGCCTTGCGCCTCGCAGCGCCGCCTTTCAGCCTTGGCCAGCGCGGCATTGCGCTGTTCGCGCTCGTCGGCGCCGGCGGCGCGGTGGTCACGCCGCTGTTCGGCCGCGCCGGCGATCAGGGCTGGACACGGTCCGCCACCATCTTCTGCCATCTCGTGCTGATCGGCGCGATGGCGCTCGCCGCCTGGGCCGGCGCCTTCCAGTCCGGAGCCTCATGGCAACCGCTTGTACTGATGGGCGCCAGCGCCGTGCTGCTCGACATCGGCGTCACAGGCGACCAGACGCTCGGCCGCCGCGCCGTCAACTTGCTTCAACCCCAGGCCCGCGGCCGCCTCAACGGCCTGTTCGTCGGCATCTTCTTCATCGGCGGCGCCATCGGCTCCTTGCTGGCCGGTGTCGCCTGGAGCTGGGGCGGGTGGCCAGCGGTCTGCGCCATCGGCGCCGCCTTCGGCCTCGTCGCCCTGCTGGTCGACTGGACCGGCGGGCCGGAATAGGCACTCGCGGACCCGCGATCTTGCGACCCAGGCACGCCGCCACCGGGGCAGGATCGCCGCCGTAAGCGGGAGGGGGCGAACAATCGCGCCATACGCCGTTCGCGGCATCTCGCCATGGGGAACTATATTGCCGGCAAAGCGTTTTAATCCTTGCCGGAGGACGTCATGAACGATGCGTCGGCAAAACCCGTGGGGCCCATCCTTTCATCGACGGAACGTGTGAACACGCTGTCGCATTTTCACCGCGCCGAGATCGCCCGCATGGCGGGCTGGCGCGATCGCCTCGACAGGACCACGAACTGGGCGATCACCGTGGTGGCGGCGATGCTCTCGGTCTCCCTGTCGACGGCCAGTGCCCATCACGGCGTGCTGCTGTTCGCCATGTTGCTGATCCTGCTGCTTTTGTGGATCGAGGCACGCCGCTATCGGTTCTTCGATTTCTACCGGGCGCGCGTGCGCCAGTTCGAGCGCCACTATTTCGCGCAGATCTTCTCGCCGCAGCCTGACTTCGCCTCGGATTGGCTGCTCATTGTCGGCGAAGGCCTGCGCGCGCCAAAATTCCTGCTGTCGCACCGGGCCGCGTTGGCGCGCCGCCTGCGGCGGAATTACATCTATCTCTTCATGATCCTGCTGCTGGCCTGGGTGCTCAAAATAACGACGCCCAGCCTTCAGGTCGGGGGTGTCGGGACCGGCTTCGTCGGCTCGCTTCGCTATGCCGTCGACAGCGCCGCCCTAGGCCCCATTCCTGGCGTAGCCATCGTGATTGTCGTGGCGGCATTCTATGCCTGGCTGTTCGCCATCGTTCTTTTCGCGTCCGGCGGCGACGGCGAACTCACCTTCGGCGACGTCCATGTCTGACATGGACGCCCGACATCGCTCTATATGCCGAAAAACTGCCGTCCGATCATGTAGCCCAGCACCGCCACGACCAGCGGAAACAGCGCCGGCGCAGCCTTGCTGAGAAAGGAAGTCTTTGTGTCTTTGGGCGGCACATAGCGTGCATTGCCGAGATTCTTGGTCATTGCGTACCCCGCGCCAAACCAATCAGTTTCGCGCATGCCGTTATCCCAAAACCGCTGCGCGGCTCCGGTCGACATGCATTAGAATGCGCTTATTAACAGCATGGCCGAATTAACGGGTTGCAAAGAAATTCGATCGAATCGCCGGCTTTGCGTGGTGAAATTCGCAACTCATTTGTCGCTGTTCTCGAAGGCGCCGATGCCTTGCGCGATGAGGTTGGTGGCCATCACCAACGAGATGATGGCGGCTGAATTGAACACCACCACCCACCATTTGCCGCCGGTCAGGAAGCCGTAGCCATCGGCAATCGCCAGCCCCCAATCGGCCGATGGCGGCTGGATGCCGAGGCCGAGGAAGCTCAGCGTCGCGATCGAGAAGAAGGCGTAACCGAGCCGGGTGATGAGTTCGATCAGGATGGTTTCCCGCACATTGGGCAGGATTTCGAGGAACATGATCGCCAGCCGTCCTTCGCCGGCCAGCCGGGCGGCGCTGATATAGTCGCGCTCACGCTGTTCGCGCGCGGCGGTGCGCACGGTGCGCGCCACCAGCGGCGCGTAGGCAAGGCCGATGACCAGGATGACGGTGAGGTTGGAGGGGCCGATCGCCACCAGCGCCATCGTCACCAGCACGATGAAGGGCAGCGACATGACGGCATCGAGCAGCCGCGCGCCGACAGCATCGACCAGGCCGCCAAAGGTGCCGAGCACCAGGCCGATGATGCTGCCGGTGGTGACACCCGCCAGCGTCGCCAGCGGCGCCACCAGCAGGATGTCGCGCGAGCCGACGACGATGCGCGAAAGCACGTCGCGCCCAAGCTGGTCGGTGCCGAACCAGTGCACCGCGTCGGGCGGCGTCATCATCGACAGGAAATCCTCGGCATAGGGATCGAACGGCACGAATTGCGCACCGGCAATCGCGCAGGCGACCCAGAACAAAAGCACCGCCGAGCCGATGACGGTCGACGGCGCCACGTCGGGCAGAAGACCACGCAGCCGGCCGACCCAGGAGAGCCTGATATCGCCGCGCACGGGAGACTGGGTGAGATCGGTCATGGCGCGTTGCGCCGGCGCTGGCGAGGATCGAGCAGCGCCTGCAGCAGATCGCCGATCGCCGCCGTCGAGACGAAGATCGCAGCCATCACCAGCACGCCGGCCTCGAGCATCGGGAAGTCGCGTGCCTTGGCCGCGCTCAGCACCAGATTGCCGAGCCCTTGAATGCCGAACAGCGCCTCGATCACCACCAGCCCGCCGAGCAGGAAGCCGCTCTGGGTGGCGATCACCGCCACCGTCGGCACCAGCGCGTTGCGCAGCACATGCTTAAACAGCACCTGCGAGGGGCTAAGGCCCTTGAGGATGGCGGTCCGCGTATAGTCCGCGCCGCGCGCCTCGATCACCCCTGCCCTGGTCATGCGCGCGACATAGCCGATCAGGTTCAGCACCAGCGGCAGCGCCGGCAGGATGAGGTGGTAGCTGGACGTCCAGAAGCCGGCCCCATCCGGCGCCGCACCGGAGATCGGAAACCAGGCCAGCCACAGGCCGAAGACCATCAGCAAAAGCAGGCCGGAGACGAAGTCGGGCACGATCGAGAGCGAGACGCCGGTCAGCACGATCAGCCTGTCGGCAAGGCTCCCCGAGCGCAAGCCCGCGACGACGCCGGCACCGATGCCGATCGGCATCAGGAACAGCAGCACGACGCCGGCCAGTGCCGCGGAATTCTTGATGCTCGACAGAACGAATGGCGCCACCGGCGCATGCATCGACAGCGAGTCGCCGAAATCCCCGGTGATCGCCTTGCTGAACCAGTGCCAGTACTGCGAGGGGATCGGCTGGTCGGTGCCGAGCTTGCGGTTGAGCTCGGCGACCGCCTGCGCATCGGCGAACGGGCCGAGCATGACGCGGCCGACATCGCCGGGCAGCACTTGCCCGGCGAGGAAGACCAGCGCGCTGACCAGCCACAGCGTCAAAAGCAGCGCGCCCGCGCGAGCCGCCAGGGGCCGCACGATCGCCATCGAGGCGGTCACACGAACGACACCTTGTCGAGCAGCAGGTGCGAGATGGCGGTGAAGCGCACGCCCTCGACCTTCGAGGAGACGATGCGGCTGTATTGCGAGAAATAGCTGATGATCAGCGGCGTCTCGTCGAGCAGCAGGGTCTGGATCTTGCCGGCGGCGACGCGCTGCGCCTGCAGGTCTCGGGCCTTGCCATACTCGAGCAGCAGCGCGTCATAGTCCGGATTGTTGAAATGCGCCGCGTTCCAGGCGCCCGAGCTCTTCAGCGTCGCGTTGAGGAAGATGTCGGGCGTACCGCGATGGCCGAAATCGGTGATGCCGAGATTGGAATCCAGCCATGGCGAGCTGCCGAACGTCGCCGAGCCGTAGTAGGCATCCTGCGGCAGCACGTTGAGCTTGATGTCGATGCCGGCCTTCTTGGCGAAATTCTGGATGATCACGGCATAGTCGGGAATGTCGTAGGCGCGCTCGGTGGTCAGCGTCACCTCGAAGCCGTTGGGCACGCCGGCTTCGCCGAGCAGGCGCTTGGCTTCAGCGATGTCCTGCTTGCGCTGCGGCACCGCCGGATCGGCCGAGGGAAAGATCGGCGCGAACGGCGTGTCGTTGCCGACGATGGCGCGGCCCTTGAGCAGGCCCTTGACCACCGCCTCGCGATCGATGGTCAGCGCCAGCGCGCGCCGCACGCGCTTGTCGGTGAACGGCGCCTGGTCGGTTCGCAGATGCGCCGGATCATGCGAGCTGGCCTGCACGCTGAGCAGCTTGAAGTTGGGATTGCCCTCGATCGCCAGTTCCAACCGCGTGGTGCTGGGGATGACGTCGAGCTGGCCGGCCTGCAATGCCAGCACCTGCGCCTGCTCGTCGTCGAAGAACTTGATCTCGACCCGGTCGGGCAGCGCCTTGTCGCCCCAATAGTCCGGGTTGCGCACGAATGTGGCGCCCTGTTTGGGGCGGAAGGATTCCAGCTTGAACGGACCGGTGCCGTTGAAATTCTTCTCGAAATCGCCGGCATAGTCGGCCGGCACGATGACGGCATTGTAGACGTCGGACGAGACATAGAACGGGAAGTTGCTGTTCGACTGGTCGAGATCGAAGGCGACGGTCTCGTCGTCGACGACCTTGGCGCCGCCCTTGGAGAGAATGCCCTTATAGGCCGACAGCGCGGACGAGCCGCTGGCCGGATCGACCAGCCGCTCGAAGCTTGCCACCACATCCTTGGCGGTGACGCTGCGGCCATCGTGGAACTTCACGCCGGGCCGCAGCTTGAACGTCCAGCGCTTGGCCGTCTCGTCGGCTTCCCACGACAAAGCAAGCTTAGGCTGCAGCCCATCCTTGGGATCGTCGAGGATCAGATATTCGCCGACCTGGCTGAGCACGCCGATGCTGGCCGGATCGGTCACCGTGACGGGATCGATCGCCTTGGTCGGCTGGCCGAGCCCGACGCGGACCGTGCCGCCGGCTGTCGCCGCGCGTGCAGCACCTGGCGTGAACAGCCCCTGCGAGGCGGCAAAGCCGGTGAGACCGAGAAGCGCGGCGTATTTCAGCAGGTCGCGGCGCTTGAGGAAGCCCTGCGCATATTCATCCACGGCGACATTCCAGATGTCGCCATTGGTGCCGCGCGTCGACTGGTTGCGCAAGAGATCGATGTCGGAACGTTTCGTCATTGTCAGTCTTTCATCAATTGGAGGATGGGGGTGAAAAAGCCGCCGTCAGACCGGCTGGCCGTCGAGATGGATGCGGTCGACCGCTTGCGGATAGAAGGCGATGAGCCCTTTGATCTTCGGCATTTCATCGATCGGGTCGCGGTAGCTCCAGGCAATGTCGGGACGAACCGAACCGTCCTTCAGCAGGCCCGACCAGTAGGAGGCGATGCCCTTGTAGGGACATCGCGTCGTCGAATTGGACGCCGTCAGCCGCCCCAGCCGGACATCCTCCGGCGGTAAATAGAACCGCGTCGGCAGATGGGTCTCGAACAGCAGCACCGGGCGCTGGCTGTCGGCGATGATCTCGCCGTCGAACCAGACCTGTACATGACTGGAACTGTGCAACACGTCGATGCGTGCATAGGGATCGCGGGCGTGGACGAAGACTTCCTCTTCCTCCTCGAACCATTGGTCGACCGCCTTCCAGGTGAAGGCGATGCGGCCGGCGAGCGGCGCCAGATTTTCATCCGGGGGTGCCGTGAACGACCACGCCGCATTGGCGGCGCGCCTGTCGCCGCTGTCGATGTCCCAATAGGCGGTCTCGCCGCCCACCGCGTGCGGCTCGCGATGCAGCGACGGCTTCAACACCGACGGATCGACCGAGGACGGCGGGAAGAAATAGATCGGCAGGAAATGGTTGGAGCGCAGCACCAGCACGTTGCGGCTGTCGGCGATGGTGCGGCCGCCAAACTTGACGCGCACCCGCTTGGGGCTGTGCAGGACATTGACGAGACGCGGAGCGGTGGCTTCGCGGGGCTGAAGGTTTGGTGCTGCGGTCATGGCGATCCCCTCAGGACACGGCGCGCGCATTGGCGCGCTGCTCGGCGAAACGGTTGGCGGGGCGGGCAAGGCCAAAACGGTCGCGCAACGTGCCCGGCGCATATTCCGTCGGCACCAGGCCGCGCCGCTGCAGTTCCGGCACCACCTGCTCGGCGAAATTCACCCAGTCCTCCGGCAGCAGCGGGAACATCAGGTTGAAGCCGTCGGCGGCACCCGCGACGAACCAGTCTTCCAGCTGGTCGGCGATCTGCTTCGGCGTGCCGGCAACCGTCGGCACCGAGCCGCTGTTGGCGAGCTTGCGGGCAATGTCGCGCAGGCTGAGATTCTGCTTCGACCATTGCTTGACGCGGTTGAGCGAGGTGCGGCCGCCATTGAAGGTGCTCTCGTCCGGCAGCGGCGGCAGCGGCCCATCCGGCGGGTAGGCCGAGAGGTCGATGCCGCTCCAGCTCGACAGAAGGTCGATGCCGACCTGGTCGGGAAGCAGGCTCTGCAGATACTCCTGCTTGTCGCGGCCTTCCGCCTCCGAAGCGGCGACGATGGGCAGGATGCCGGGCAGGATCTTGAAGCTTTCCGGCCGCCGGCCATGGCGGGCCAGCCGCTCGTTGATGTCCTGCCGATATTTGATGCCGTCTTCCCTGGTGCTGTAGATGGCGAAATGCGCATCGGCCTGGGCGGTGGCGAAATTCTTGCCGTCCTCGGACGAACCGGCCTGGACGATCAGCGGATGGCCCTGCGGCGGCCGCGACACGTTGAGCGGCCCGCGCACCTTGAAATGCTTGCCCTTGTGGTCGATCGGATGGACCTTGTCGGGATCGGCGAAATAGCCCGTCTCCTTGTCGATGAGGAGCGACTCGTCCTCCCAGCTGTCCCACAGCGCCTTGACGATATCGAGGAATTCGCCGGCCCGCTCATAGCGGAAGGCGTGCTCGATGTTGCCGTCGCGGCCGAAATTGCGCGCCTCCTCATCCATCGCCGAGGTGACGACGTTCCATGACGCCCTGCCCTTGCTGATATGATCGAGCGAGGCGAACATGCGCGCGACATTGTAGGGCTCGCTGTAGGAGCTCGATGCCGTGGTGATCAGGCCGATATGTTTGGTCACGGCGGCCAGCGCCGACAAAAGCGTCAGCGGCTCCAGGCGGGCATTGGCGTAGTGCGCGACGCCGCTCTTGACCGAATCCCAGATCGAGACGTGGTCGGCGACGAAGATAGTGTCGATCCGCGCCCGTTCGGCTGCCTGCACCAGCTCGCGATAGTAGTCGAAGTCGAGCACCTCGCGTCCCGGCGCGCGGGGGATGGCGCCATGACATGCGGTGGTCGCCCTGCGGGTTGAAGAAGAACGCGCTGAGGATCATGTGCGACATCTGGATTCCTTCCCTGCGGATGCGGAAAACCGCGGGCGCTGCGGCCTGTGGCCGTGCCCCGAAAATCTTCCAGTCAGCGAAAGTTAGATTGCGCTCGAGCTTAATTCGAGTAATTTTATAGAGATTGTTCCATGTGAAAGCGGAAGCGATTGCCCCTGATCGCCGCGCGCGCAGAAAGTGGTTTCCGGTCATCCATGTCTTCAGTTCTGCCAGCCATGTCTTCGGTTCTAAATGTCGAGCACCTCTCCGTTTCCTATGCCGGAGGCAGGCGCACCCGTCGCGCGGTCGATGACATATCGCTCCGCATCGGCGAGGGCGAAGCGCTCGGGCTGGTCGGTGAATCCGGTTCCGGCAAGAGCTCGGTGGCGCTGGCGGTGCTGCGCTACCTGCCCAAACACGCCCGGGTCGAAGCCGCGCAGCTGGCCTTCGAAAACCGCGAGATCCGCGACCTCTCCGCCGACCAACTGCGCCGGCTGCGCGGCGACCGCATCGCCGCCGTCTACCAGCATCCGGGCTCGGCGCTGAACCCGAGCATGACCATTGGCGGCCAGATCACCGAGACGATCCTGCGCCACCGCCCGATGCATCATGACGATGCGTTTGCGCGCGCCGCCCAACTTCTGAGCCGCGTGCGCGTCGCCAACCCCGAACGCGTGCTGCGGCTCTATCCGCATGAACTGTCGGGCGGCATGCAGCAGCGAGCCAACATCGCCATTGCCATCGCCCTCGACCCGTCGCTGCTGGTGATGGACGAGCCGACCACGGCGCTCGACGCCAGCGTCCAGTCCGAGATCATCGCCATCCTCGACGATTTGCGCCGCGAGCACCGCACCTCGATTCTTCTGATCAGCCACGACATCAATCTGATCCGCCGCTCCTGCGACCGTGTGTCGGTGATGCAGGCCGGGACGATCGTCGAAACCGGTGCCGCCGATGAAGTTTTCGACAACCCGCGCCACGCCTACACACGGGCGCTGGTCGCCGCCATTCCCACCCTCAACCGCACCAAGCGCGACGGCAGGCTGGCCGAGGATGCCAGTCCGGTGGACCTGGTTTCCGACGTGCCGGCCGGGGAGCAAGCGGAAAGCACCCGGCCCGCGCTACGGCGCGAAGTCGCCGTCTCCTGCCGGGGCATAAAACAATCCTTCGGCGGCCAGCCGGTGCTGCACGGCATCGACCTCGACATCGCCAGCGGCGAGACTTTTGGGCTGATTGGTGAATCCGGTTCCGGCAAGTCGACGCTGGCCCGCATCGTCACCGGCCTGCAGCCGCCGACGGCGGGCAGCGTCGAACTGTTCGGCAAGACCGTGGCGCCGCTGGTCGAGCGCCGCCAGGCGAACGAACGGCGCGACGTGCAGATGGTGTTCCAGTCGCCTGACCGCACGCTCAACCCGCGCCAGCGCATCGGCCGCATCCTCGGCCGCCCGCTGCGGCGGCTGGCCGGCCTGCCGCGCCGCGCGGTGCCGCAGCGCGTCGGCGACCTCCTCGCCTCGGTACGCCTCGCCCGCAGCACGGCAGAGCAGAAGCCCGGCACGCTGTCCGGCGGCCAGCGCCAGCGCACGGCCATTGCGCGGGCCTTCGCCGGCCTGCCGCGGCTGGTGGTGCTGGACGAACCGACCTCGGCGCTCGACGTCTCGGTGCAGGCGACGGTGCTCAACCTGCTCAACGATTTGCAGAAGAGCAAGGATACCGCCTATCTCTTCATCAGCCATGATCTCAGGGTCGTGCGCTACATGGCCGACCGGATTGGCGTGCTCTATCGCGGCCGCCTGGTCGAGACCGGCTCCTCCGACCAGATCTTTGCCGGCCCCAACCATCCCTACACGCAGATGCTGCTGGCGGCGTCTTCCAACGATGCGCAGGCGACGACAATCGCCGAAGCGCAAGCCGCCACCGAAGCTGCTCCTGGCGGCTGCGCCTTCGCCGGCCGCTGCCCGCTGGCGGACGCCGGCTGCCATGCCGCCGAGCCGGTGGCCAAGGAGATTGCATCAGGCCATTTCATCGCCTGCTGGAAGCGCGCCGGCTAACCGCTCTATCCGCCGAGATAAAGCCGGTGCAGTTCATCCGGCGACTTGAGCAGTTTCAGGCAGTCGCCGTCATGGACGACGCGGCCGCGCCGCATGACATAGGCGCGGTTGCCGATCGACAAAGCGAGCGCGGCAAACTGTTCGACCAGCAGCACCGCCAGGCCATTGTCGGCGAGCTTGCGCACCGCGCTCATCAGCCTTGTGACGATGACCGGCGCCAGGCCAGCCGACATCTCGTCGATGAGCAGCACTTTGGGCCGTGTCAGCAGCGCGCGGGCGATGACCAGCATCTGCTGCTCGCCGCCTGACAAAAGGCTCGCCTTCACTGTGCGCCGCTGCACCAGTTCGGGAAACAGCGCATAGGCCTCGCCAAGATCGGATCCCGGGTGCAGGCTCACCCGAAGATTCTCCTCGGTGGTGAGCTGGCGGAACACGGTGCGGCCCTGCTCGACATGGGCAAGGCCTTCGCGCGAGCGCACGCCGGGCCGTGCCTTCTGGATCTCGCGGCCGTCGATGGCGATCGAACCGCCGGCGACCGGGATGATGCCGGACAGGCCTTCGAGCAGCGTCGTCTTGCCGGCGCCGTTGGCGCCGAGCACGACGCTGATGGCACCGCTCTCGACGGCTATGTCGAGCGACGACACGACAGGCAATTCGGCGCGGTTGATCGAGAGGTTGGAAACGACGAGCTTGCTCATGCCGCCACGCTCTCTTCCTCGATGCCGAGATAGGCCTTCTTGACCGAACCCTGGTCGAGCACCTTGGCCGGCGGACCCGACGCGATGACGCGGCCGAAGTCGAGCACGGTCACCTCCGAACACACCGCCCGCACCAGATCCATATCGTGCTCGACCAGGAGCACTGCCGAACCGAACAATTTCGGAATTTCGGCGATGCGTTGCCCCAACCGCACGCTCTCCTCATGCGACTGCCCAGCGGCCGGTTCGTCGAGCAGCACCACCGCCGGCCGCGCCGCGACCACGCCAGCGACATCGAGCAGCCGCCTGGTGCCGGCATCGACCGAGACCACCAGCGTGTCTGGATCGGGACAATCGAGCCAGCCGAGGATCGCCTTGGTCTCGCTCGCAGACAGGCCCTTGGCCGCCAGCGCCAGATAGCCGCCGACCGTGAGTTCGGGCGCGATGCGGTTGGTCTGCCAGGTTCGGCGCACGCCGGCGCGGGCGCGCAGATGCGCCGGCATGCCTTCCAGCGGCTTGCCGCCGAGCGCGATGCCGCCTTCATAGCTCGACAGGAAGCCGGCGACGGCGTCGATGAAGGTCGATTTGCCCGCGCCATTCGGCCCGATCAGCCCGGCGACGGTACCGGCAGCAACCGTCAGGCTGACGCCGTCGAGCGCCACCACGCTGCCATAGCGTACGGTGAGTTTTTCAATGCTGAGCGCGGGACCAGCGGCGCGGCTGACCGGGCTCGGCAGATCGCTTGCCGGCGCCGATGCGGCCGCTTTCACACGCGCCGGCATGAGCTTGCGCAATTGCCGCCGAAAAGTTTCGCTCATCGTCTCGCCCGTCGACAGCGCCTGCGTGGCGCCGATGGCGAACAGCACATTGCCGATGTCCTGCGGCAGATCGAGCCGGCGCAGAATTTCCGGGAACATCACCACCAGCAAGCCGCCGATGATGGCGCCCTCGGCGAAATGCGCGCCGGTCATGACCGCCACGGCATAGAGCGACAGCGACTGCATCATGCTGAAATTCTCGGACACCAGCGTGCCGAGATAGCCGGCGAGCAGCCCGCCGGAAATGCCGGCGACAAAGGCCGAGATGGCGAAGGCCGAAAGCTTGGCGGTGGCGATGCTGACGCCATGTGCTGCCGCCGCGCGTTCGGAGTGGCGCACCGCCAGCCAGGACGCGCCGAGGCGCGAACGGCTGAGGATCTCCAGCACCACGGCAACTGCCACGTAGAACAGCAGCACGAAGACGAAATAACCCTCATCGCTGTCGAACAGCTCCGGCCGCGTCACTTGCAGGAAATCGGTCTGGCCGGGATAGGTCATGGTCGCCAGGATGGTGTCGAAGGCGGTGGCGAAGGACAGCGTGACGATGGCGAGGTTTATGCCGCGCAGCCTGAGCGCCGGCAGGCCGATGGCAACGCCGAGCGGCACCGCCGCCAGCCCGCCGATGAGGATCCACACGGGTAACCCGCCCGGCGCCTCGGCGAGGTTGAGGTAGCCGACGGTCCAGGCGCCGACGCCGGCGAACGACATCTGGCAGAGCGCGATCATGCCGGTGCGGCCGGCGACGAGGCCGAGGCTCTGCAGCGCGACGCCGGTGATCAGCACCGAGGTGGCCAGGAACACCCAGTAGGAGGGTAGCAGGCCAAGCAAGGCGACACTGCCGGCAACGAGTGCTGCGGCAATGACGATCAGCGAGGCTTTCAAACTAGCGCGCTTCATCCCAACGGGCCTCCCGTTGCGACCAGAGCAGGACGGCAAGCACGACCAGGAACGGAATGGCGCTGCGATACTGGCTGATGCTGTCGACCGAGCTTGCCATGCCTTCGACCAACCCAAGCACGATGCCGCCGGCGAGCGTGCGCCAAAAACTGCGAAACAGGCCGACAAGAGCGGCAGCCAGCGCCGGCACGACAAGCAGGCTCAGCGTCATGAAATTCGGCGAGCGCTGCGGCGCGATGATCATCAGGGCGAAGGTGGTGAAGGCGCCGGTCATGCCCCAGACCAGCAGCGACAAAAGCTGCACCCTGATGCCGAGCAGTTCTGCCGCCATCGGCCGGTCGGCCAGCGCGCGCAGATTGAGCCCGACCTTGGTGTTGTTGAGGAACAGGTCGGCAAGCACGGTGAACAGCGCTGCGAGCCCAATGGTCAGCACCGAGGCGATCGTCACCTCGACACCGGCCATGCGGAAGGCGGAGCCGGGAAACAGTTCCGGCATGTTGTGCGGATGCTGGCCGCCGGTCAGCCGCAGGCCGATGGCGATGATGCCGACCAGCAGCGCCACGGTGACCGCCGCCTTGGTCGAGGCGCCGGCCTCGCCGAACCACCGCGTCATGATGTAGCCGATGGCCACACCCACCAGCGTGCCGGCGGCGATGCCGACGAGCACCGAGGGCCAGATCGGGAAACCGGCTTCATAGAGCGCGATCAGCACGAAGGTCCCGGCCGTGCCGATCGCCGCGCCGGTGAAATTGACCACGGCGACCAGCCGGTAGGTGAAGACGGCGCAGACGCCGAGCAAGGCATAGGTGCCTCCGGCTGTCAGCCCCGCCACGGCGGATGTGAGCAATGCGTTCATTGGATTCCCAGTCTGGAGAAATGGGCGGGCTTCGAGCCGAATTCTTTGGCGAGGTCGGCGCCGCCCCTCATTTTCCTGCCCGTCCTCCGCAGCAGCTGCGGAGGGTGGACCGGACATTTCTCCCCGTGAACGGAGAGCCTGGATGCCGGCAGGCGGGTGAGGAGCGGCGCCAACGCCCCGGGAGGACTTACTTGGCCTGCGGCAGCACGACCCAGTCCGGCGTCTCGACCGTCCAGGCGCCCTTTTCCAGTCTCATCACCTTGGTCGCCTGCATCGGCGAATGCGTCTTGGCCGTGCCGAAGACATAGGGTGAGCCAGCGAGCGGATTGGTGATCGGCTGCATCTCGTGCAGCGCCTTGCTCACGCTCTCGCGCGTCACCTCGCCGTCGATCGACGCCACCACTTTGAGGAACAACTGGGCGGCGAGATAGCCGCCTTGCGAGAAGGCGGTCAGCGGCCGGCCGGCCTTCTGCATGTCGGCCGCCCATTGTGCGTTGGCGGCCGAACTCTTCTCGGTGAAGGGCTCCCATTCGGTGCCGACATAGATAGGCTGTTTGGTGTCGGCCAATGCCGAGGCGACCTGCTCGGTGTAGCCGGGCGCCAGGAACAGCCAGTTGATGCCTGTGATCTTCTGTGCATCGACGGTCTTGATCAGCTGCACCACTTGCGGCTCGACCTGGTTGGTCAGCACCGCGTCGCAGCCGGCGTCGCGCGCCTTGATGACGTAGGGTGTCAGATCGCCCTGGAAGGGCAGCGTCAGGTCGATGAGATGGATCTTCTTGCCCGAGATCTTTTCCCAGTTCTCGATCGCCTTCTTGTAGGCTTCCTGGGTGCCGCCGATGATGATGAAGAAGGCGCAGAGCTTCTCGCTCTTCAGCTGGTTGGTGGCGTACCAGGCCATCGCGGTGGAGAGCGTGTAGGGCCCGACATTGACCGGCGCCACATTGGGCGAGGAAAAGCATGCGGCGTCGACGCCAAGGCCTTGCACGGACAGGATCTTCTTGCGGCTGTAGGTGGCGGAATTGACGGCGCAGTCGAGCAGGCTGCCCGAGCCGACCAGCGCCACCGCTTCCTTGTTGTCGATGAGATCGCGCGCGGCTTGTGCCGCGACCGCCGGATCGGCCTTGTCGTCGGCGATCGTGTAATCGATCTTGCAGCCATTGATGCCGCCGGCGGCATTGACCGCATCGAACGCCGCCTGGGTCGCCTTCGGCACCTCGCTGAAATCGGCGGGACCGGTGATGGTCGACACCGCGCCGACCTTGATCGCCCCGTCCTTGCAGGTCGGGCCGGCGGCCGACGCCGTGCCGGCTGCTGCCCCAAGGCCGAGGCCGGCGAAGGCCGCCGCGAGCAGGCTGGATTTCCATTGCATGTCAGTCACTCCCCTGTTTTCCTGATTCATTTTCTGATCATGCGGCGGCGCGATCTGGCGCCCTGATGCTGGCGGCGTCGATGGCCGCGAATTTGGTCAGCGTGCGTGCGATCGTCTCTCGCGCAATGTCGCGCACGATGAACACCAGCCGCGTGCGCCGGTCGGCCGATGGCCAAGCATCGAGCCGCACCGGCGGATGGAAGACGTGCTGCACGCCGTGCAGCACCAGCGGCCGCTCCGGCTGGTCAGTGACATGCACCAGGCCCTTCAGCCGCAGCAGGTCCTCGCCCTTCAGCGCCGCGACGTAGTCGAGCCAGCGCGCGAAGGCTGCCCATTCGACCGGCTCGTCGATGACGAAGCTGTAGGACTGGATGCCGTGGTGGACATGGCTGTGGTGATGGTGGTGCGCGTGATCGTGTGCGCAGTCAGGTCCGCATTCCTGCCCCGCCATCTCCAGCCAGGCAGCGATCCTGTCGGGATCGGCCGCCACACCAAAATGCTTGATATCGAGGATGTCGAAGTCGGCCTCGCCATTCTGCGCCAGACTTTGCCGTGCGGTCGGCGCCAGGGCCGTCAGCCGGCGCTGCAATTCACCGAGGACTTCCAGCGAAACCAGATCGGTCTTGGTCACCAGCAGCCGGTCGGCGACCGCGACCTGCTTGGCTGCCTCGGCATGGCGGTCGAGGCTCGACCAGCCATTGACCGCATCGACCGTGGTGACGACGCCGGCGATGACATAGCGGCCGGCGAGATCCGGCTCGGCCATCAGCGTGTGCAGGATCGGTGCCGGATCGGCGAGCCCCGTCGTCTCGATCACGACATGGGTCAGCTCAGGCACATCGCCGGCACGGCCGCGCTGGTCGAGCGCCTTCAGCGTCGCCACCAGATCGCCGCGCACGGTGCAGCAGACGCAGCCATTGTCGAGCAGCGCGAACTGCTCCTCGCTGGCCTCGATCAGCAGATGGTCGAGCCCGATGGCGCCGAACTCGTTGATGATGACGGCGGCCCCGGCCAGCGACGGACGGCGCAGCAGGCGGTTGAGCACCGTCGTCTTGCCCGAGCCGAGGAAGCCGGTCAGCACCGTCACCGGGATGGGGCGGTCAGCTCCGCTCATACACCACCCTCCCCTCGAACCAGGTGGTCAGCACCTTGGTGTCGGCGATCTCGTCGGCGGGTGTTTCCAGCACGTTGCGGTCGAGCTTGATGAAGTCGGCCGACTTGCCGATCTCGATCGAGCCGACCGTGTCGGCGAGCCCAATGGCGCGGGCCGAGTTGATGGTGAAGATTTCCAGCGCGGTGGTGACATCGAGCGCCTGCTCCGGCCACAAGGCAGCGCCCTTGAATTCGCCGCTCGGGTTGCGCCGTGTCACCAGCCCCTCGATGCCGTCCCAGGGATCGGGATTGGGCATCACCGGCCAGTCCGAACCGCCGGCGAGCAGCGCGCCCGCTTCCAGCAGATCCTTGTTCGGCCAGAAGCGTTGGGCCCGCGCGTCGCCCATCGTCTGCTTGTGGCCTTCGAGGAAGCTGGTCGGATACCACAGGAACGGCGACAGGTCGGCGGCGACGCCGAGTTCGGCGAAGCGGGCGATATCGGCCGGCGCGATGTAGCTGGCATGCGCGATGTGGTGGATCAGCCTGGTCGGGCCGTTGAAGGAGCGCACGACATCGATGGCGTCGAGCGCCTGGCTGACGGCGGCGTCGCCGGCGCAGTGGATTTTCACCCCGAGCCCAAGCTTCTCGCATTTGCCGACCCAGCGGATCAGGTCCGGCACGGTGACGATGGTCGACCCGCGGAAACAGCAGCCGAGGATCGGATCATCGGTGTAAGGCTCATGGAAGGCCGCGGTGCGCGCGCCCGGCACGCCATCGAGGAACACCTTGACGAAATCCGGCTTCGCATGGGTGCCGCGATAATTCTCGCGCAGCGCGATCAGTTCGTCGCCGGCAATGCCGAACATGAAGGATGGCTCGACCGCCGGCATCGCCGACACCGACCACGCCGTGAGTTCGCCGCGATCGTCGAGGCCTTTCAGCGCCGCCAGGATCGGCTGCATGGCGGCGGCGTCGAGGAAGGCGGTGACACCGTAGGAGTTGAGCGTGGCGATCGACTGCGCCATCGCCGCCCGGTCCATCGCCTCGGTGTAGTGGCCTGATCTGGCGATGGTGCTTTCGACGATTCCGGCGGCGGATTCGATCATCATGCCGGTCGGCACGCCGGTTGCCGGGTCGCGGCCGATCGAGCCCTTTTCCGGATCGGGCGTGGCGGCCGAGACGCCGGCCAAACGCAGGGCCTCAGAGTTGATCCACCGGTTGTGATAGGTGTCGTCGCGCAACATTACCGGCCGGCCCTGGCTGGCTCTGTCGAGCGCCGCCAGCGCCTCCAGCGTGTTGAGCTTCGGCAGGAGGTCGCTGCCCCACTGGCCGCCGATGATCCATGATCCTTCCGGCGCCTTGGCCGCCGCCTCGCCAACCCGCGCGATCAGCGTCTCGAAGCTCGCCGTCGGCGGGAAACGTAGTTCGAACAGTTCAGCCTGGCCGCCCATCATCAGATGCGCGTGCACGTCGACAATACCTGGCATCAGCATGGCGCCACCCAGATCGACGACACGCGTTTCCGGGCCCGTCAGACCGGCGACGGCATCCGCCTCGCCCACCGCCACGATGCGCCCGCTCTTGACGGCCACCGACGAGGCCCATGGCCGCTTGCGATCCAGCGTGTAGATCAGGCCATTGCTAAGAACCAGGTCGGCACTTCTGTCTGGCATGTCGTCTCGCTCCTCACCGCCGGTTGCGTGCCGCGCGGGCCGGCACTTTGCCATTCCCGGGCCTGGCCATTTTCGGCATTGCGTGCGGCGGACACCCTTGTGTTGCCGCGAAACCGCGCTTGCCCTTGTTTTTTGTTCCCCCATCGGTTCATCATGTGAACCGGTGTTTTGTATGTTATAGCCAGACTGCAAGGCGCTGACGCCGCTGTCAAGTTAATTCACACGCTAACTATCTACTAGTTAACACGATAAGTAAAATGGAGAACCCTGCTATGAGCACGGTCGGCAAGGCGATTTCGCTGCTGGAGCTTTTTACGCCGAAGGAGCCGGAAATCGGCCTCTCCGACATTGCCCGCAAGTCGGGCCTCGACAAGGCCACGGCGCGGCGGCTGCTGGTGGCGCTGGCCGAGCACCGACTGATCGAGCAGGAACCGCTGAGCCGCCGCTACCGGCTCGGCGCCGGCCTGTCCCGCCTGGCCCGCATGCGCGACGCGCATCTACCGTTCGTGCGCGTCGCGGCGCCCATGGTGCGCGAGCTGGCGCTGGAGACCGGCGAGACCGTGCATCTCTCCGAGTTCAGCGCCGGCGCGCTGCTCACCGTGCATGTCGAGCTGTCGGCAAGAGCCAACCGCGTCAGCGTCGATGTCGGCCAGATCCTGCCGCTGCACGGCACCGCGTCCGGCATCGCCTTCCTCGCCTTCTCGCGCCCGGAAACCGTGGAAGTGCATTTCGCCAGGCCGCTGACCGCCTTCACCGCCCACACCATGACCAGCCGCGACGCGGTGATGCAGGCCGTGCGGCTGGCGGCGACGCGCGGCTATTCGCGCAGCGCCCAGGGCTATGAGGAAGGCGTGCACTCGGTCGCCGCCCCCATTCTCGGTTCGGACGGCTTTCCTGTCGGCACGCTGGCCGTGGCCTCGCCGCTGTCGCGCATCGACGACACGACCGCCGAGCGCCAGGGGCAGGCCGCGCGCGAGGCAGGGCGCCGCATCTCGGCCGAACTGACCGGCGAACAATGGCATGCATCGGTGCCGTTGCGGCAGAGATAATTATCATGTTAAGTTATTGATCGTTGCATAAGCCCGCGCCCCAATCCCGCGCCAAGACGGGAAGGCTTGTTTGGAGGAGGAACACATGCACGCTGCCGCCCTTCATGTCAGCATCGCCGATGGGGAGGCTTTCCTGTCGACATCGCGCCTGCTGTTCGGCCCGATCACGCAGCGCTTCCCGCGCGGCACGGAGCCGTCGATCCCGCAGCTTGTGTCGGTCAATCTCGGCGCCTGCCGGCTGTCGGAGATCAAGGCCAATTCACATCTGGTGGTCAATGACCGGCTGTTCTGGCGCAGCTTCGATCCCGACGCGATCAAGATCCTGATGCAGATCAGGGGCCGCAGCCGCTTCGAGCAGCAGCAAATCGCCGTCGATCTCGGCCCGCAATCGGCGATCATTTACGACCCCGTGCGCAGCTACTCCCTGCAGAACCTCAGTGATGTCGACCAGCTGATCCTGCAGGTGCCGCGTTCGACCTTCGGCGACGACACGCTGGCCCGTCTCTCCGCCCCGCTGCCGTTGCCCGGCAAGGAAGACAGCCTGACCCACATCGTCTCCGGCCTGATGCAGATGGCGATCGGCGAGGCGCACAGGCTCGACGAAGCCGGCAGCCGGCGCGTCGGCGAAAGCCTGATCCAGCTGGTCAACGGCCTGATCCAGGCCAAGCCGATGGCGCCCGAATTCCGCCGCTCGCCGCTCGAAGCGCTGCGCGAGCGCATCGTCGCCTATATCGACGCCAACCTCGCCCGCAGCAGCCTGTCGGCGGAAGACATTGCCCGCCACATGGGCTGCTCGCGCCGCTATCTGCACCGCGCCTTCGAAGGCGAAGGCGCAACGCTGGAACGCTTCGTCTGGGACCGCCGGCTGGAGCGCAGCAAGGAGGAATTATTGTCCCCCGCCCGCGCCTCGGCCTCGATCTCCGAAATCGCCTTCGCCTGCGGCTTCAATTCCAGCGCGCATTTTTCCCGCGCCTTCAAGAGCCGCTATGACGTCGCGCCGCGAGAGCTGCGCGAGCGGCTGCGGGCGGTGGTGCATTAGGGGCGAAAATCGACTGCCGTGGATGGCCGGGGTTGACCGACCGGACGATCTGTTTCTCGAAGGATAGTACATCAGGCGTAGGACTTTTCCCTAGGTGTTGGCGGTACGCGGGGCTAACGTGGGGCCATTGGGAGGTGGGCGATGCCAAACGTCTCGATCCGCCGGGCGGACTTCATGATGGTCCTCGCCTATGCTTCGGACCTTGCCACCGGCCATTCTCGCGATTTCGCACTGAAATCCTGCGTGCTTGCGATGCGGATCGCCGATCTTGCGGGATTTTCAGAGCAAGATCGGCGCAACGCCTACCACCAGTCGATGCTCCGCTATGTCGGTTGCAACGCGGATACGGATCTGCTGTCCGCCGCCTTTGGCGACGAAATCGCGCTCCGTCAGGATCTTGTCGGTCTCGACATGGGCAACCGCGCGGAACTGGGCAGGGTCTTCGTGCAGGCCTTCAAGCGGCTCTACTACGATCTCGATCCTGACGCGCAGGCCAAGGCGATCGAGGCCGCGATGTCACAGGCGCTCGCTGTGGCCCGCCCAGTGCTCACCGCGCATTGCGAGGTCGCGCAGCGGATCGGCGAGCGGCTGGGCCTGCCTGGGGAGGTGCGACGCAATCTTGGACAGATTTACGAACGTTGGGACGGCAAGGGCTTGCCGCGTGGGTTGAGCGGCGAGGATGTTTTGCCAGCCGTGCGCCTGATCACACTGGCGCAGGATGCCATTGCGCTCAGCGATGCCGCTGGTATCGAAGGAATGGCCGAAACCATCGCCAGCCGCGCCGACGGCCCATACGAGGCGGAATTGGCCCGGCTCGTCTCGGCCAACGCGCCGACGCTGATGCAGGGGATCGGCACGACGGTCGACCGCGAGACGATCCTGGCGCTCGAGCCCGAACCGCCGGCGACGCTGGACGAGGCCGCCTGTGACGAGGCGTTCCTCGCCATCGCCGACATGATCGACATGCGCATGCCGTTTACGTACGGCCATTCGCGGATGGTGGCGGAACTGGCCGAGGGTGCGGGGAAACGGATGGGGCTGCCCGACCCTGAGGTCCGCGCGCTGCGCTGGTCGGGCTGCATTCACGACATCGGCGAACTCGTGGTGCCGGTGGCGACCTGGATGCGCAACGGTCCGCTGTCGGTGCGCGAACGCGACGCGGCGCAATTGCACGCCTACTACGGCGAGCGGGCGCTGGCCTCGTTCGGTCGCCAGGGCGAGCCGATGGCAGCGCTCGTCCTGCGCCATCACGAACGCCTGGACGGCTCCGGGTATCACCGCAAGGTCGGCGGCTCCGACCTGTCTCCGGCGGCGAGGATCCTGGCAGCTGCCGAAGCGTTCCAGACGTCGCGAGAGGAACGTCCTCACCGCAGGGCGCTGTCCAGCGAGGCGGCGGCGACGCAGTTGCGCGCCGCCATTCGTGAGGGCTGTATCTGCCCCGACGCCGCCGAGGCCGTGCTATCCTTCGCCGGGCAGCCGTCGCGCCGGGCGCCGCCTCGGCCGCTGGCCGGAATGACGCCACGTGAGATCGAGGTGCTGCGCCTGATCGCCGCCGGGCTTACGGCGAAGGAAACGGCTCGGAAGCTGGATATCTCGCCCAAGACCGCGGACCATCACATCCAGAGCGTCTATTCCAAGATCGGCGTGACCACCCGCGCCGCCGCGGCACTCTATGCGGTCGAGCACGGCCTTGTCCGGCCGGGCGAAAAGCAGGCATAGGGAATCCACCCCATGCGCGCCCGCGCCGGAGCGCGCATCGTGATCCTGTCGACGGACCAATGGTGGCCGCGACCGACAGGAGGAAAATCACATGCTTCTCGCAACGACCAAGGTGGTTGACGTCGACCGCTTCATCCACATCTTTTCGACCAAGGGCGCCGACAAGCGCCGGCTGCACGGCTCGAACGGTGCAACCGTGTTCCGCGACCCCAGCGAGCCCGACCGCATCTGGGCGATCTTCGACTGGGACGCCGAGGGCTGGAAGAACTTCGTGTCGGACCCCGAAGTTCCGGCGATCCTGCAGGAAGCCGGCCACATGGGCAAGCCGCAGGCGGCACTGCTGCTCGGCCACTACGAGGCCTGACGTGCGCCGCGCGCCGCCTGCTACCGGCAGCCGCGCGCTCCACGCCCCCAAGATCGGAGAAATGAAATGGACCCGAAACCCATCAAGATCGGCCTTGTCGCCGAACTCACCGGCGCGTTGTCCTTCATGGGCATCGCCAACGCAAACCTCACGACCATGCTCGTCGACGACATCAACGCCAGGGGTGGCCTTCTGGGCCGGCCGGTGAAGGTCGTCATCGAGGACGGCGAGACCACGGACAGCGTTGCCAAGACAAGGACCGCGAAACTGATAGACGTCGACAAGGTCGACCTGGTCGTCGGCGGCATCTACAGCTCGACCCGCCAGGCCATCAAGAGCGAGGCCGTCGTGCGCGGCAGGACGCTCTACATCTACACCGAACAATATGAGGGACAGGAAAGCGATCCCCTCATCTTCTGCACGGGGCCTGTGCCCGCGCAGCAGGTCGAGCCGCTGGTCCCGTGGCTGATGAAGAGCACCGGTGCGAAGAAGTTCTATTTGCCGTCGGCCGACTACATCTGGCCCCATTTGCTGAACAAGGCGGCGAGCCGGGTGGTGCGCGCCAATGGCGGCGAGATCGTCGGCGAGGAGTATTTCCCGCTCGACACCGTCGATTTCCGCCAGACGGTGCGGCAGATCATGGCGAGCGGCACCGACGTGGTGTTCAACACTATCGTTCCGCCCGGCCTGACGCCGTTTCTCGAAGAACTGCACAGTGCCGGCTTCGGCAAACGCGGCGGCAAGATCATCTGCACCTACTTCGACGAGAACTTCTTCAATCTGGTGCCTTCCGAGCAGATCGAAGGCCTCTACAGCTGCCTCGACTACTATCAGGAACTCGAGGACCCGTTTGGCCGTGCGCTCCTGCGTCGCTACCAGGACCGTTTCCCCGGCAGCGCGATGTTGACCGCGGGCAGCGGCTGCACCGGCCACTACCGGGCGATCAAGATGTGGGAGGCGGCGGTGAACGAGGCCGGTACGATCGAGCAGGACGCGGTCATCCGGGCGCTCGATCACGCCCGGATCAGCGAGGGCCCGGGTGGCCCGGCCGAAATGGTCCCCGGCCAGCACCACGTTCGCATGAACATGTACATCGCGCAGGCGCGGGATGGTCGATTCCGGGTCGTCAAGAACCTGGGTCCGATCGATCCTGACGAACGAGTGTTTAGCAGCGAACCTCAACTGAGCGGCGCGCACTGAGCTGGTGGCGACGATCGCGTTCTTCCAAGTGGCGAGGCGGTGAGGATATCGCCCGCCACATGGCTGCTCCCCCGCGCTGGGAACCCCTAAGCCGGCAGCGACGGCTCGGTGTTAACCTCCAGCGCCTCTTCCGCCTCATGTTCGTCCGGAAGCGTGTCGCCGTGCACACCCAGCGGCCGGCCGATCCAGACCGGATCGACCAGATGGTCGCGCTTGGGGTTGGTCGTGTTCGGGTGGATGAGGATGCTCAGGCCGCCATGGTTCAACATCAGCCACGGCACCAGCGTGCCGAAAATCTCGTTGGCGAAGGAGACCTGGTACATGGCCTGGTCATGCGGGCCGACCTGTTTGTCGTGCCAATTGCCCAGGCGCACGCGGAACCGCTCGCCGATGCGCAGCCGCAGCCATTCGGCACGCTGCCGCTCGGCCGGCCCGTCGAAGTAGATATGGGCGTGATAGCTGGCGATCTCGGCCAGCGGCCGTGGACTGTCTTGGCTCATCTCGATGCCCTCCCTCGCAGCGTGGCGACCATCCGGCCATTGAGCCCAAGAATGCGGTCTTAAGCAAGGCCACCTGGCCGCACTTGAGGGGCGCGTCTGCGGCCAATGACATATGGCAGCGCCGCCCCCTCTCCGTCTCGGCTTCGCCGAGCCACCTCTCCCCCATTTCATGGGGGCGAGGAACCCAAGCTTTCAAAGGTCGCGACCTCGACAGTTAGCGTTTCCTCGCCCCCACAAAGTGGGGGAGAGGTGGCCGCGAAGCGGACGGAGAGGGGGCTAGCGCTGCCATATGTGATAGCCCCTGCCCCGACCCAGGGAGAACGATCTTGGTGCTTGCCGCGGCTTTCCCATCGGGAACACCAGCAATGGCCGCGCCCATATTCGCTCGCGATAATGTGTATGGCTGGCATTTGAGACTTCCCTTATCAACGATGCAGCTTTTGCCCATCCATGGTTCCTGGACAGCCCCGTTCGGGAAAGAAATGTGTTTGACGCGTTAACTGGGAGGGAAGTCGACAGGCATTGCGGCCGCCATTGATCCGCTGAGCAGCGGAAGATGGTTGTTCGTGCCTGAGGACGGGAGCGTGCAGCGCCACAAGCGCTGAAGGGACGTCCAACATCTTCAATCCTGCAATCAACGCGGACCACGGAACGGGGCTGGTCGAATGTCGTTTTTTGTCTTTGCACTCATCTTCGCATTCATCCTCTGGCGGCAGCTGGGCAAGAGCCGGCGCCCTGAAAAGGGCGTTCAGTCGGGTGCTTCGCCGCTGGCCGCCTCCACCGACGACGATCAAGACGATCAAGTCGAGGACATCGCCACAGATGTAGCCGGGCTGGTGTCGAGCTTCCTCGGCCAGAACAGCAAGGACCTGATCGAGCAGGCCGTGGGCCGGGCCATGCAGGACTCTGGGATCAGGACCGGCCGCAAATCCACCGAGGCGATAGAGCCGCTCAGGAAGGCAGTCTCGACAAAGACGACGGCATCGCAGCCGCGTGACAAACAACGCGTAAAATATCTGCTCGATGGCGACGGCGGCTACCGCCAGCGCACCGACCGTACCGCACGGCTGCAGCAAGCCTTCGGCGGCAAGGGCCTCTGTTCGCCACGAAATTCAGGGCCGGCGAAAGCGCGGCAGACAAATCGCTGAGCGGGTGGCGGAGCCATCCGGTTCCGCCTGGCCGCGCGTCAACAGGATCGGGCACGCGCTGGGCGTGCCGGTACATCAGGAGGGGAATTCATCATGGCAATCACCAGACAGGTCATCACGTCGCTGCAGCGCGACGGCACGGACGCGCTCGGCACCCGGACCGTGGCGATGAAGATCGTCGACGAGAGCATCGTCTCGGGCTCGCTGCTGACGGTGGAAAGCAACCATTTCTGCATCCTGAAGTCGCGCGGCGCGGTGCTCAACGTCTACGAGACCGGGCAATATGCGCTGCAGACGCCGGACAAGCCGCTGGTCGGATCGGTCGTGCAAGGCTTTTTCGGCGGCTCCTCGCCCTGGGTCTACGAGGTCATCTACATCAACCGTTCCAAGCTCTTGGTCCGCAACGAGGGCGTCGCCACCTCGGCCGAGATGGCGGAGATGTCCTATGTCGTCGACTACTACATCCACATCGACAGCAAGGAAGAGGCGCTCGATCTCATCACCCACATGCCGTTCGCCGGTGCCGTGATCGACACCAAGGAAATCGCCGACTATGCCGGCCCGGCCATCGAGCAGGCGATCAACCAGATCATCCAGATCACCAAGATGGAGAACGTCAACGAGCGCATCAGCGACGTGCGCGAGGCGGTGAAGGCGCACCTCACCGATTTCCTAAAAGTCTACGGCATCATGCTGAACGACCTGAAGGTGCTGATCATGCCGCGCGACGAGCGCATGCGCGAACTGATCTCGCTGCAGGCGATCGGGCTGACCCCGATCGAGTCGGTGCGCTATTACCTGGCGCTGCGCATGGCCGACAAGGGCCTGGTTTCGGCGCCCAATGCCGCCGCCGGCGTGCCCTTCAACATCGGCGGCCAGCCCACGGGCTTCTATCCCCTGGGCGACGAGGTGGGCGCGACAAGATGAGCCGCTTCTACGAAGCCGGGCCGCTCGCCAAAGTCGGCATCAACCTGTTCTATGGCTATGGCTACAATTTCTACCGCCAGGAAAACCAGCTGCGCGCAGACGACCAGCGCGTGCGCCAGATGGCCTGCTCGTTGCTCAACCGCGCCCGCGCGGGCCTCGACGAAGCCGAGGCCCGCTACCGCCGCGACAACATCCCGCCGCCGACGCGGGCCAACCCCTTCCCCGACGCGACGATCGTCGCCAACGCCCAGGCGCTCGAGCGCCTGGGCCGCGAGGTCGGCGCGCTCGAAGGCCTGATCCGCCACCAGCCGGTGCCGGAAAACGACCGCATGACCCAGCGCTACCGCCAGGAAGCCGCCACGCTGGCGGCCTTGGCGGAGAAGGACGCGGTGCTGGTCGGCCAGGCGGAGTTATTGCGGTCGATGCTGGAAGGTGCGGCAGGGGATGCGATATTGGCGGGTAAGCGCGAGATTGAGGAGGGGATTGCCGCGATCACGGCGACGTTAAGGGAGCGGCAGACGTTTTTGCTGTGAGGGTGGGAGGGTGAGCGGGAGGGCGGGCGATGAGACCTACGACCGTTGGAGCCTTAGAAGTGTTACCTATGGTAACTGCTCGGCAAGCTGATCCAGACTCCAAATCTCGAAAGCCGCTCCAGTCAGTGCCTTAACTTCGGCTGCAAGAATCGGGTGAGGAACGCCCTCCCTCGACCAGTCGGGCTTGCGATCTTGGGATAGAAGGGCAACGCGCTCGATATGAGTACCGCTACGCTGTACTTGCAGCAGACCGACCAAGAGGTCTACCCAGACATAGAAGTCCCCGTCTCCATCATCCTTGAAGCCAGGCGGAGTCTTCGTTCGCTTACGCGCGACCGCCATCTCTGCAAATGGGGATCGAGAAACGTAAGGCACAATAGCCTTCTGCTGCAGAAATTCCACAATAATTCGCAAACGCCTTACAGTACCCTCGTCGTAGACATATCCAAAGTCGCCACGGAAATCGTCAAGCAATTTGTTGAATCGTTCTTGGAAGCCGTGAAAGCTTTCATCGATCTTTGAAATGTCTGCCGAAAGAGCGTCGAATTTCTTTTTTATGGACGCTGCCATTGAATCAACAGCGTTGAGTTGATTATTCCAAAATTCCTGAACCACCTGTCCGGGCAGTATCACGACGCCATCGAATGAAGTACTGCCAAGATAGTCCACAATATCGGCGCTTCTTGGATGATTTCCAAGGCGCAACAACACATTTGTGTCGAACGCGATTGCCGTCTTGTTCAGCGTACGTTGGGGCCTCGTTTCTTGGAGAGAGTGAGCCAACGCTTCGAGCGAATCTAAACCGCGATCTCGATTTAGTACCGCAAGAACGCGGCTCGTGGTGTTATCCAGCCGCAGACGTGGTTCAGCTATACCAGAGATCGCCAGCGGCTTGCGCGAGTTCCGCGCCGAGGGTTTGAACGGCCTGTGCATCCCACTCATCGATTTCCCCAAGGCGATCTACCCATTCATGATTCACGGCCCTTGGGAGCATTTTCTGTTTGAAGCTGGCCCAATCCGTTACGGTTTTGTCTCGTCGCTCAAGGTCGGACAAAAACGTGTTGCCGATAGTAGATGACCACGCTGCCCCTTCTTCGTCGCTCATCGCGCCAACGGCAGACTGCCGTGTCCAGATGAGGTGAAGGGTACCGTTCGTTCGAGGCGCAATGGCCTTCTGAATGATCGAAGATCGTAGGAAGCGGAGCACTTGCTTATTGAATGATCGGCTTCGGAGTTTGTCGACAAACTCATCTTTTTCCGGGTTCAAATCCGACAATGCATCAATGAGGACGTGCCAATCGTTGGATTCGTAGACCGACTTTGCCGCCTCGCCCAGGCGACGTTCGACGTTACCTGTCCCGAGATTGCCAACGACGATGCGCCTGACGACCAGTTTCAATGCATATTTCATTCCCTCGAGAGCATCCGGAACGCCGAATGTAGCGAGGAGAATAGGCCGAACTGCAAGTACGCTCAGACTGTTCAGCGCCGAGAATATCTCTAGCGTGCTTCCCTCAGCCGGCCCACCAAGAGTGGGATCTATCATTTGAAGATAGAGGGGCAGATCGTTCTGGAGCATGCCGACCAACTGGGGAGGCGTAGGTGGGATTTTTCCGGACAGAGTGATTCGACCAGCCAAGAATCCAAACAGGTCCTTAGGTAGAACGTAACCACTACGTGCGGTCACGACATGACGGATGTACTGGACGAAATTATTACTTCCCTCATCCGTGAATTGCTTCGAGATCCCTCGCCAGTCTTTGTAGCGCTCGGAACGTTGATTGGGCGGCGCCTGGCTGATGATGTAATTCTTCAGTAGGTCGGCCGTCGTCAGATCCTTGCCACGCGTGTTTATGACTTCATAGACCTGGTAGGCGGTCGAGGCATCGGGATGAACAAACACGGCGAAATACAACTTGTTTGTCAGGAAGTCGGTCCATCTGCCTAGTCGCTTGAAAGGGTCCGACCTCAGATCCTGTTGGAGCCGACTCTTAAGATACTCGAACGACTCGACCATGCGAGCAGAAACGGAGCCGTCTTCGAGCAAATTGGCAGGTCCGCTCCCGGTCGACAAAATGGACTGAAACGTCAGGTCATCGGCATGATCCGATAGCTTGACCCGAGGTGCCGTTGCGTCTGACTCGTAGTCGATTGACCTTAGGAAATCCGCTTGGATGCGTTCCGCCAGCGCTTTGCGCTCTCTGGTCAATGCTTCATGATAAATCGCTGTAGCAAGCAAACTAAGTGTTATGATCCTTTGCTGGCCGTCGACTACGTCCTTTCTACTGTTCAGACCTTCGCCTTGATTGGTCAGGATGATCAACCCGAGGAAATAGGTGTCCGAGTCCAGGCTCCCTTGGAGATCACTCCAGAATTCCGACACCTCATCGGATCCCCAAGCATATTCACGCTGGAACTCAGGTATTTCAAATGTGGTGTTCGAAAAGAGCGCACCTGCGGTGCTAGCAGAGGCGTTTAGGGGTGTGCTTTGCAAATACCCATTCCCTGGAATCATATCGTTTTCGGATCATCCTTATTCCATCAGCTTACGGGGATTTGGGCAAGAAGGTGCCGCCTAGATTCGACGACGGGATGACTGCTCTTGATGCATTCCTGATTCAGTAATCAGCCGATGAACGCACTCTGGATCACTTCAGGGCTCGTCCACTTCGGCGCATACACGAGCGGTGCAACCTCCGCCCTAGCCACCGCACGCCTGAATCGGCGTGAAGACCGCGCACACCGCGCTCTAGGCGTTAGCGGCGGAGCGTGGCACTTCGTCTCGAAGGGTCAACAGCGACCATTCCGGAACGCCCGTTTCTGACCCTTCGATCGTCGAGCCCTTCTCAAGTCCATGTGGCATGGCTAGGCCGCGGTCGTCACCTATCTACCCCCCCGCCAACCGCGGCAGCAAAAAAATCTCCGCCCCCGGCGGCAGCTCCTTGCTCCACGTATCGCGATAAATCGTCCCGTCGATCGCCACGGCAATGCCGCGATCGATCCACGGCTCAAAGCCGGGATACTGTTCAGCCAGTTTCCTGAACAGTTCCCTGATGTCCTTGGCTTCGACCTCGACCTTGCTCTTGCCGCCGGCAAGCTGGCCGAGGGCGCCCCAGAGGGTGACTTCGACCATTGGCCTGAGCTCTCCCTGCCCTAGCCCCGTTCCGCCTCGATCGCCGCCAGGATGCGCGGCGGCGACATCGGGATGTGGGTCATGCGCACGCCCGCCGCGTTCGACACCGCATTGGCTATCGCCGCCAGCGGCGGCACGATCGAGGTTTCGCCGACGCCGCGCACGCCATAGGGGTGGTTGGGGTTGGGGATTTCCAGGATCTGCGTGTCGATCATCGGCAGGTCGGAGCACACCGGGATGCGGTAGTCGAGGAAGCCGGCGTTCTGCAGCCTTCCGTCCTTGCCGTAAATATACTCCTCGTTGAGCGCCCAGCCGATGCCTTGCGCGGCACCGCCCTGGTACTGGCCCTCGACATAGGTCGGGTGCACCGCCTTGCCGGCATCCTGCACCACCGTGTAGCGGATCACCCTGGTGGCGCCGGTCTCGGGGTCGACCTCGATGTCGCATATATGGGTGGCGAAGGAGACGCCGGCGCCGTCGGCGACGAGCTCGCTGTGGCCGGCGATCGGCCCGCCGGTCTTGCCGGATTGCGCCGCGATCTCCTTCAGCGACAGTTTGCCGAGATTGCCGTGCTTCTCGCCTTTGGCGACCGCGTGGCCCTGTTCCCAGACCACGTCGTCGACGGAAATGTCCCACATTTGCGCTGCGCGCTCACGCAGGATCTTGATCGCGTTGCGGGCGGCCGAAATCGTCGCCATGGAGGAGGAGAAGGTGCCGCGGCTGCCATCGGTCATGTCGTTGTAGCCGAGGGAGGAGGTGTCGGCGACCACCGCCTTGAGCTGAGAATAATCGATGCCGAGCTCCTCCGCCGCCACCAGCGACAGCGACGCGCGCGAACCGCCGACATCGACCGTGCCGACGGCGAGCGACACCGAGCCGTCCATGCCGATGTTGAGGTCCACGCAGGTCTGGCCGCCGAAATTGAACCAGAAGCCGCAGGCCATGCCCCTGCCCTGGTTCTTCTTGAGCGGCGCCTTCATGTGCGCATGGTTCTTCACCGCCTCCAGCGTCGGGCCGATGCCGATCGGGCCATAGACCGGGCCGTAGGACGAGCGCGTGCCTTCCTGCGCGGCGTTCTTGATGCGGAAGTCGACCGGGTCCATGCCGAGCTCCTTGGCGAGCTCGTCGACCGCGCTTTCCACCGCGAACGCCGCCATCGGCGCCGAGGGCGCGCGGTAGGCCGCCGTCTTCGGCCGGTTGACCAGCACTTCGTAGCCGACCGTCTTGACGTTATCGAGCTTGTAGCAGGCGAACGCCGTCATGGCGCCGATCTCGGCCCAGGAACCGGCATAGGGGCCGGCGCTGTAGCGCAGCGTCGCTTCGGCGGCGGTGATGGTGCCGTCCTTGCGGGCGCCGATCTTGACGTCGATCGAGGTGGCGCTGGTCGGGCCCGAGGCGCGGAACACCTCGTCGCGGGTCATCACCAGCTTCACCGGGCGTCCGGCTTTGCGTGACAAGGCAAGCGCCACCGGCTCGGCCCAGACATGGGTCTTGCCGCCGAAACCGCCGCCGATTTCCGACGAGGTGACGCGCAGCTTGGAAGCTTCCATGCCGAGCAGCTGGGCGCAGTGCTGGCGGTAGACGAAATGACCCTGCGTGCAGACCCACAGGTCGGCGGTGCCGTCGGACGAGACGCTCGCCACGCAGGCATGCGGCTCGATATAGCCCTGATGCGTCTGCTCGGTCTTGAAGGAGCGCTCGACGATGAAGTCGGCGTGGCCAAAGCCCTGATGGACATCGCCATGGCCGAACTGGCTGCGCTTGGTGACGTTGGAGGGTTTTACCGGCTTTTCCTCGAGGCCCTCGGTGAAGATCGTGTCGTTGATCAGCGGCGCGTGGTGCTGCATCGCCTCGTCGACATCGGTAACATGCGGCAGGATCTCGTAGTCGACCTCGATCAGCTTCAGCGCCTGCCTGGCCGTGCGGGCATCGATCGCGGCGACCGCGGCCACCGCATGGCCGTCATAGAGCGCCTTGGTGCGCGCCATGCAATTGTCGAGGATGTCGTACATGGCGGCATCGCCATCGGTCAGGTCAGGCAGGTCCTTCGCCGTGATCACCGCCTTCACGCCCGCAAGCTTTTCGGCCTTCGAAGTGTCGATCTTCCTGATGATGGCGTGCGCATGCGGGCTGCGCAGCACGCGGCCGACCAGCTGGCCGGCCATGTTGAAGTCGGCACCATAGCGGGCGCGGCCGGTCACCTTGTCGACGCCGTCGGGGCGGATGGGGCGTGTGCCGACGGATGCGAATTTACGTCCGGAAAAACGTGGATCGAAATTCATCTTCAGGCTCCCTTCATCACGATGGCCGCGTCCTGGACGGCGCGCACGATCTTGTCATAGCCGGTGCAGCGGCACAGGTTCCCGGCGAGACCAAAGCGGATTTCCTCCTCGGTCGGGTCGGGGTTTTTCGCCAAAAGGTCCTTGGCCGCGATCAGGAAACCCGGCGTGCAGATGCCGCATTGCAGCGCCGCATGCTCGAGGAATTTCTGCTGCAGCGTGTGCAGCTGGTCGCCATGCGCCATCCCCTCGACGGTCTCGATGCGCCGGCCTTCGGCCTCGGCGCCGAGCACCAGGCAGGAGCAGACCAGCCGGTTGTCGAGGATGATCGAGCAGGCGCCGCAGTCGCCGGTGCCGCAGCCTTCCTTGGCGCCGGTCAGGCCGAGCCGGTCGCGCAGCACGTCGAGCAGCGTCTCGTCAGGCTGGCAGAGGTATTCGATATTGTCGCCGTTGATTGTCGTCGAGACTGCAATACCAGCCATCATTTGCCTCCTGCACGTGCGTAGGCGGTCGTGGCGGCTCTCCTGGCCAGCACACCCGCAACCTTGCGTCTGAAATCGATGGTGCCGCGCTTGTCGTCGATGGGGCGGCAGGCGCCGGCGCAGACTTTTGCCAGCCGCTCCAGCGCTGCTTCGTCGAGCTTCCTGCCGATAAGCGCCTCGGCGGCCTCTTCCACCAGAAGCACCGTGGGGGCGGCCGCACCCAGCGCCACGCGGGCTGCCGTGACGACGCCGTGTTCGTCGATCGTCAGGTTCACGCCGGCGCTGACCACGGCGATGTCCATCTCGGTGCGCGGAATGAACCTGAGATAGGCATCGCCCGAACGCGGCGCGCGTTTTCCAAGCAGGATCGCTTCAATGATCTCGCCCTTCACGAGCGAGGTCTTGCCCGGCGCTATCGGAACTTTTTCCACGGCAATGGTGCGCTTGCCCGAAGGCCCGGCAATGACTGCCTTGGCGCCGGCCGCAACCAGCGCCGGCACGCTGTCCGCCGCCGGCGAGGCGTTGCACAGATTGCCGGTTATCGTACAACGGCCCTGCACCTGCTTCGAGCCGATCAGCTTGGCCGCCTCGACGACGCCAGGCCAGGCCTTCTTCAGGGCCGCGTTCTCGCCCAGCACGGCGCAAGGGACGGCAGCCCCGATGCTGAAGCCGTCGGCGGTTTCGCGGATTTCGCTCAAGCCGGCGATCGACTTGATGTCGACGATCAGGTCGGGCTCGACAAAGCCGCCCTTCATCCTCACCAGCAGGTCGCTGCCCCCGGCCAGGATGGCTGCCGTGCCGGCCGATCCGGCCAATTGGCCAACGGCATCTTCGATTGAAAGCGGACGTATGTAGCGCATCGTCTCCCCTTGGATATGGCAATCTCAGCGACCGTTATAACCAATCGCCTCATAATGGCTATCCGGTTCGTCATTTGCGACGATTGGTCCAGCCGCCGCAAAATCGAGTCCCAAATCGACCTGAATTGGCCTACGCCAGTGCATGTCACCCAAACTGTGCAGCGGTTTTGCGACAACGACATGCACAGAGATGTGACAGGCTTGCGGCCGGGTGCATAAAAATCTAGGCGCCCGTGTCGGATCGGCCAGACCCCGTTCGTCCTTGGGACATTGAACAGGCATCATGAAAGGACAGGATATGCCCGGCACCGTACGTTTGCACCGTGTTCTCACCACCAGCCCGGAAAAAGTCTATCGCGCCTTCATCGAGGCCGACGCGCTGGCCAAGTGGCTGCCGCCGAACGGCTTCACCTGCACGGTCGATCACCTCGAGGCCAAGGTCGGCGGCACGTTCAAGATGTCGTTCCGCAACTTCACCACCGGCGGCAGCCATGCCTTCGGCGGCGAGTATCTCGAACTCGTGCCCGGAGAGCGCCTGCGCTACACCGACAGGTTCGACGACCCCAATTTGCCCGGCGAGATCCAGGTGACCGTGATCCTGAAAAAAGTCTCGGTCGGCACGGAGATCGACATCACCCAGGCCGGGATTCCCGACGTCATTCCGGTCGAGGCCTGCTATCTCGGCTGGCAGGAATCGCTTAGAAACCTGGCAAAGCTGGTCGAACCCGAGATCAATCAATAGCACATTCCAGACACCGTTCGCAGCGGCGTCGGCGGCTGCGAACGGTGTTACTTTCAGATGATGAACCTCCGGCTCCGTCGCATCGTCCTCATCGTCGCGCTGCTCAATCTCGCATATTTCGGGATCGAGTTCGCTGTGGCGCTCACCATCGGGTCTGTGTCTCTGTTCGCGGACAGTGTCGACTTTCTCGAGGATGCCTCGGTAAATCTCCTCATCCTGCTCGCGCTCGGCTGGTCGTTGCGCTCTCGCGCCCGGGTGGGCATGGCGTTGGCGCTCATCCTGCTGGTGCCGGGCCTGGCAACGCTATGGACGGCGTGGGAGAAGTTCAACATGCCCGTGCCGCCGCAGCCCATCGCCTTGACCTTGGCGGGGCTAGGCGCGCTCGCCGTCAACCTCTCCTGCGCCTACATGCTCGCCGCCTACCGTCATCACGGCGGGAGTCTGACGAAGGCCGCGTTCCTGTCGGCCCGCAATGACGCCATCGCCAACATCGCCATCATAGCGGCTGGGTTGGTCACAGCATTCCTCTGGCGCTCTGCGTGGCCGGATCTGGTCGTGGGACTGGGTATCGCCGCGATGAACGCCGATGCGGCACGCGAGGTGTGGCAAGCGGCGCGGGAAGAACGCCGGGCCGAAGCGTAGTTTCGCGCTTTCATGTCACCCTATGTGGTCGGCCATTGCGGCCCATCTTGCCCAGGACGGCTGCGAATTCAGCGTGGCACATCGAGTTTCGACGCGCTTGAACGACCGGGCGTGTTATTGGAGATGCCATGGAACGGAGGCCGAGAAGCATGACCCTGACCAACCGGGACATTGTCGAGCTGACCGAATGGCGGCGCAAGCTGCACCGGCAGCCGGAAATCTCGAACGAGGAGGAGAAGACGGCAAAGGAGGTCGTCTCCTTCCTTGCCGACACCGGGCCGGACAAAGTGCTGACCGGCCTTGGCGGGCATGGCGTCGCGGCGGTCTACGACAGCGGCAAGGCCGGCCCGACCGTGCTGTTCCGCTCCGAGCTCGACGCGCTGCCGATCGAGGAGCTTTCCGGCGTGCCGCATGCCTCGCAAGTGCCGGGCAAGTCGCATATGTGCGGCCATGACGGGCACACCGCGATCCTGGCCGCCCTTGGCCGTCAGTTGGGGCGCGAGCGGCCGGCCAGCGGCCGCGTCGTGCTGATGTTCCAGCCGGCGGAAGAGACCGGCAATGGCGCCGCCGGCGTCGTCGCCGACCCGCGCTACGGCGAGATCGCACCCGACTTCGCCTTCTCGCTGCACAATCTGCCCGGCGTGCCGTTCGGCGAGGTGCGGCTGAAACCCGGCGTGGTCAACTGCGCCTCGCGCGGCATGCGCATCGTGCTGGAGGGCAAGACCGCGCATTCCTCCATGCCCGAGACCGGCATCTCGCCCATGCCGGCGATCTCGGAGCTGATGCCGGCCCTGCCCGCGCTCGGCCGTGCCACCTTCGCCGATGACGATTTCTCCATGGTCACCGTCACTCATGCGCAGATGGGCGAAGCCGTGTTCGGCATCGCGCCCGCGCATGCCGAGGTCTGGGCGACGCTGCGCACCCGCAGCGACGAGCGCATGGCGGATCTCTGCGCCGCCGCCGAATCCCTGGTCAAGGACATCGCCGGCCGGCACCGCCTCGCGGCGCGCTGGGATTACCATGAGATCTTCGTCGCCAGCGTCAACGCGCCGGACGCGGTGGAGCATCTGCAGCGCGCGCTCGACGAAGAAGGCGTCGTGCATGGGCAGGAAGCCTTGCCGATGCGTGCCTCGGAAGATTTCGGCCTGTTCGGCCACGGCGCCAGGTCGGCGATGTTCTTCCTCGGCGCCGGCGAGCGCCACCCTTCCCTGCACAATCCGGACTATGATTTTCCCGACGATTTGATCCCGATCGGCTCGAGGATCTTCATGCGCACGGCGCGCAATCTGCTGGGCTGAGTTCGCCCGAGGTCGTTACGCGGACCTCAGGTAAGGACGTTTTTGGACGCCCCGCTTTGCCTGGTAACTCGCGGCGGGAACCGGACGGCCAACGCGAAAACCCTGGATCCTGTCGATGCCGAATTCGCGCATGAGCGCGATCTGCTCGTCGGTTTCCACGCCTTCGACCAGGATCTGGTGGCCGCGATTGCGTACCAGCGCAATGATGTCCTGCAGCATGGCCATGCCCTTCGGCGTGCCGCAATCGTGCAGGAAGGAGCGGTCGATCTTGACCGTGTCGAAATCGATCAGGCGCAGCCACGACAGGCCGGCAAAGCCGGTGCCGAAATCATCGAGCCAGATCTTGATGCCGAGCAGCTTCAGGTCGCTGATGCAACGCAGAATGTCGGAGTGCATCTCCATCTCGAGGCCTTCGGTGATTTCGAAGGCCAGCCTGTTGCCGGTCACGCCGGTCTCGCCCAGGATGGTGGCGACCGACGCGGCGAAACCAGGCGTCTTGAGCTGGATCGGCGAGACGTTGACGCTGACGACACGCACATGATCGTCCGCCAGCAGCTCGGTACAGACCGTCCTTATAGCCCAGCGGCCGAGTTCCAGGATCGCGCCAGTGCGTTCGGCGACGGGAATGAACAGGCTCGGGGGAACCAGGGTTCCGTCCAGCATCTTGAGGCGCATCAGCGCCTCCACCGCCTCGACCCGGCCCGAAACGACATCCTGGATGGGCTGATAGACGAGTGAAACCAGGCCCTGCGCGATCGCGATCTTCAGAAGCGCCGCGAGGTTTTCGCTCTCGTCGCTGCTCTGCGGATCGGTCGGGTCGAACAGCCGGACACAATTGCGGCCGCCGGCCTTGGCCAGATAGAGCGCGCGATCCGCCTCGTGGATGATCTTCTCCAGCTTGGCGCCGGCCTGCGTCCTGGTGAACGCGGCACCCACGCTCGCCGTCACGATCGAGACCCCGTCGCGCCGCAGCTCATGGGTGATCGCCAGGCTCTCCACGGTGCGGCAAATGGCTTCCGCCAGCTCCGTGACCTGTTCCTTCTTGTCCATGCGGGCGAGGACGATGAATTCCTCACCGCCATAGCGCCCGATCGAGCCATTGTAGTTCTTGATCAGATCGCTCAGCGCATTGGCAACATGGATCAGGCAGCGGTCGCCTTCCTGGTGGCCGTAGCAGTCGTTGAATTTCTTGAAGAAGTCGACGTCGATGAGGATCGCCGCGAACTTGCTGCCGAGCTTTTGCCAGTCGCTCCAATAGTCGCGCAGCTTCTCGTCGATGGCGCGCCGGTTTTCCAGGCCTGTCAGCGGATCCGTCCGCGACAGTCTGAGCAGCGCCTTGCCGCGTTCGGTGGCCTCCTTGTGCTGGATCTTGGCTTCCAGCGCGTTCAGGAAGACGTTGTAGCGCTCCTCGTTCAGCTTCCAGTTCACATAGGAGGTGAAGGTGAAGCATGAAACGTAGAACGTCCCGAACACCATCTTGTATGTCAGCGACGCCGGTAAAAAGTAGTTCACCACGTACAGAATGCACAGGATGATTGTCGACGTTATGATCGACACCTTGAAGCTGAATGTGAAGAAAAGATTGGCACTCATCATGAAAATGGTGCCGAAAACCATATAGTAGGCGACGCTTTCCTTGTCCGCCCCCAGGGATGCCGGGCACAGCCAACCGATATAGCCAAAGATGATGGCCGCGGCACAGGTCACATCAAGCCATTCAGTGGCGACGCCCCGGCGAAGCTGGGTTTCCAGGGTCAGCAGAGCGGTCAATCCGACAGCGAAGCGCGCTGTGATCGTATAGGCCGCCACGTCAGGTATCAGCAGCAGGTCCGATACCGAAAACAGCACATAGATGACGACGGCGATCCACAGCCCGGGCCTGGCGTCCTTCCTTCGCTTCGCCAGGGCTTCGACGCGGTAAAGGATGCGCAGTTCCGCCGCCCCCAATTCCTGGCGCGGATCATACGGTTCCACATCCGCCATATCGGCCAATCTGGATGACGCGCGTTCGTTCACAAACCCCTGCGAAAGGGGGTTTTGCGCTCCGAACTCTTTTCCAGCTTCTGCCCCCACGCAGGACGACTCCTTGGGACGCGACACGATTGCCGCGCGCTAAAATGCGATGGCTCCAGACAAGTTTGCGTTAACTCGAACCCAGAATCTTATCTGCAAGATCGCTAATAAATTGAGATGGTTAGCGGGAAATTAATCATAACGATAAAATGCCCCCAGGTGCCGTTGGCAAATGAAGTATTCTACGCAATAAGTTAACTGACTGTTAACCAAGGAGTCCTGGTGTGCAAACCGTGTTTGATGGCCAAAGCCTGATTACCGCCGAGATGATCGCCGGCAGTCTGCGTAAAGGTACGCTCGAGCAGCATGGCGAAGCGTTCGAGACCGCCCGCGCCGAGTTGGCCCTCATCCTCCACGCGACACAGCAGCAGATCGAGCAGCAGAAATTTCCCGCCGAGATCGTTCGCCGGCTGCTGTCGCTGCTCAGCGCGCTGCGGGCCAAGGTGCATCCCGACGTCTGGCAGGCCTTGATCCCGGTGGCGCAGAACCACCCGATCCTGAAGTACTTTCTCGAGGATCCGCTGACGCACTGGTCCTTCACCAAGCCCAGGGGCTATTCCGGCGACGCGCAGCTGCTCGACTACATCTATTGCGACCCGCATGTGGCCGAGAGCGTGGCCAACGCATCGGAGATCGGCAAGGCGCTTTACAGCCACACGCAGAACGTTCCGTCATGCGTGGCGGCACGCGAACGGCGCGATCTCCTGACCCGCTATGTCGACGAGACCGCGGCCAAGAACGGCCCTGACACCGAGGTGCTGGCGATCGCTGCCGGCCATCTGCGTGAAGCCAACCGCTCCGTCGCCTTGGCCGAGGGCCGCCTCAAGCGCTGGGTCGCGCTCGACCAGGATCCGCAGAGCGTCGGACTGATCGCGCGCGACTTCCAGGGTACCGCGGTCGAAGCCATCGACGGCTCGGTGCGGACCGTGCTGACCAGAAGCCACAAGCTCGGCAAGTTCGACCTGATCTACGCCTCAGGCCTCTACGACTACCTCCAGCACAATGTCGCCGTGAAACTCACCAAGACCTGCCTGCAGATGCTGAAGCCGAACGGCACGTTCCTGTTCGCCAACTACGCCGAAGGCACCCCCGACGCCGGCTACCGGGAAACCTTCATGGACTGGGTGCTGCTGCTGCGCTCGGAAGTCGACATGTGGAACATCGTCAACGCCAGCGTCGACCGCAACGCGGTCGAGGCAAAGGTGTATTTCGGCGAGAACCGCAATGTGCTGTACGCGGTGATTGAAAAGCGCGGGTAGCGACGGCGCCCAACACCCGGCGGGCGCGCTGCGTGAATTATCGATTGCACCAGGCCCAAAGGCGACCTTCGTTGCCTTTGGGCGAATTGCCGCTTCGCGCCCAATGTCGGCTGTAGAACTCAGTCCTGCCAACCACTGAAAGCAGACACTAGCGGCAACCACGCTGGAGGTCGCAGTTGCGCCTCATGTCAGCCGAAGAGGCACGCAGTTGCTCGAACCGGCAGCCGCGGCCTTTGCCGCAACCAATGCCAGCGCAACGAACTGGACGGGCCCTATCAGGCAACAGCCGCCAACTCGCGTAATCCTGCGCCTGGCCCACTACCGAAGCTGCGCCTTACCTTCCGATTTGCGACGCTGCCGACATCAGATCCTGAGTGTTCGGGGCGCCGAATAGGCCGCCATCGAGCACCTCGTTGGAAGTCCAGCGAACGACGCCATCGCGGTCCAGCAAGAACTGGCCGACGAGCTGCGCAATGCCGGTGGCCATCATCTGTTGATCCGCTTCCGTTATATCGTAGCTGTCCTTCTTGTTCAGATATTCGAGCGCCGCAAACGGGTTCATCGGCTCCGGCATCTCGCCCGGCAAGTGGACCCGCATCGACTTCACATCGCTCATTGAAACCTTTTGCGGCCATGCGCTCTCGTCTTCGGTGATCTGCATATTCGGCAATCCAAAGGCGCGGTGTGAAGTCCGCTCCGGATCGGATGCCGCGAGCAGGCCGAGCATCGGATGATACCGCAGGTAGAGGCGTGCCCGCTCGATGGGCGTGTTGACCACTGTCAGGCTTTCGATGCCCTTTTCGTTGAGGGCTGGGGTGAGTTTCCAAAGCATGGCGATTTGGCGCCTGCAAAAAGGACAATGGAGACCTCGATACAGCCCAACCAGCACTGGTTTCTCGCCTCGGAAATCGTCGATGGCGATCTTGCCCTCGCGGGTAATCGCGTCGAGCACGACATTGGGCGCCGTTTCGCCAAGTTGCAGCGGGCCTATGTTGAGACGTTCTGACATTCTGATCCCTCCTCGCGGGTCAATCCACAAGGGATGTGCGGGCGGGTGGCTTGAGCCCATGTGCTGCACATACGTCCTTGGGCATGCTAAAATGGCGGTCGGCCTTAGGACGGCGTCGAGGTCGGCGTCGATAGTCAAATTTATAGCACGGAGAGGGCGGACGCTAGTTCTTAGGGAGGGCAACGCTTTTACTAGATGGCGCCCCACGAGCCGAGCAGGCTCTTGATACCCAGGTGCGATGCCGTTGGCCGACGCCGCCATCTCGTCGTCGCGCACAGCTAATCAGCGCCAGCCCTTAGCGTGAGCGCATCAGGCGGAGCCACCGGATGGATTGCCGCATCAAAACCCATGCTCCGTGCACTGCCGCTCCCATCGGTATCGCGGAGCCGCGAATCTGTGCTAAGCCGCCGCCCGATCAACCAACCAAAGGACGACAGCTGTGAGCGAACTGACCGTGGCCGAGGCGACCGAGAATATCTATGCCTCGCTCCGCGCGGACAATGCCGAGATCGACGCACATATCGCGGCGCTTAAGGCAGCGCTGGCACGCGAGGGGCTGAAGCAGGCGGTATTCGATCCGACCAAGCTGGCGCAGAGCAACCGCTCGGGCCGCAAGTTGATGCAGGCCTATTTTCGCCAGCGCGGCGTGAGCGTGAGCTTTTCGGAGTAGTCCGCGCGGGCGATCTCGAGCCGTTTGAGAAATGAGCAATGGCGGGGATCAAGGCTGATGAAGGATTTTGTTGGCCGCTGGATTGCCGGGAACGACCGGCACACGACCACGACGATCGAGATCAAGATTGTCGATGGCCACCTTGTCGTGCACGCCATCGATGGCTCCAGCGGCGAACGCGCGGAAATCCAAGACCTGACGCATGGGAATGATGAAATCCGTTTCGTCGCCCATTGGTCGTCCGGCAAAACCACCGCGTACCAGCTTCTGCTGTCGGACGGACGGCTGGTCGTCCATTTCACGTTTTCTGAAACTGACCATTTCAAGCGAGATTTGAACCCGGACGGGACGCAGAGGTGGCGCAGCGGCATACTGCACATCGCGCCCGGCCATTCGGCGGGTCATTCGCTTCGCCGGGCAATCCGCACCAGCGGGCGTACCGACGACGTCATCAGTTTTCGCGACAATCTCAGCTGCGGCCCAATTGATTCCCAGGAGTCCTCGGCGCGAGCGCGCTGGTGGGCGTCGATGTACGACGAGTATGACGAGCACGACGTCGATTTCGACGGTTTCTGGCAGCAAATCATGTCGACCTCGGACCGTCTCGTCGTCTGGGTCGGACGCCACAGCGCCCAGGAGCATGCTTTCTTCCTGGCCCTGGTGGATCGCCTGGGCGACCGCCCCTACGACATCATCGACGTCACCGGGCTGCAAATGCCGACGACGCGGCCCGACGGCAAGCCGCGATTGTCGAGCCCCAAACAGGCCGTTTCGCTCATGAGCGAAACGGAGCTTGCCTTGTTGTTCGGCACGGAACGCGCGATGACGAGCCAGGAACGAGAGGATGCCGCGCGGCGCTGGCGGAGTTTGAAATCCGAAAACGCACCGTTCCGCATCGTCACCGACTCTGGGCTCGTCTCGGCGCCAGCGGATATCTTCGATGAGCTCCTGCTCGAGCGGGCCAGCAAGGATTGGCGCAAGATTGCACGGGTCATCGCCGAGACCATGGGACACAATATGGAGCCGTACATCCAGGTCGGCGACTTGATGTTGCTGAGCCGTGTCGTGGCCCTTGTCGATCAGGGAAAGCTCATGGCCCATGGCGATCCCTGGCTCATGCGAAAATGCGAAGTGCGGCTGCCGGATTAGCAGGACAAGCGTCTGCTTCTCGGAAGGACTTCCCACAGGCGTGGCCGGCCGGGTTTTTGGCCTTCTATCTAACCTTGATGACCACCTTGCCCTTGGCGCGTCCTGTCTCGACATAGGCCAGAGCCTCATTGGTCGCTTCGAAGGGAAAGATCCGATCGACAACCGGGCGGATCGCTCCGGATTCGATGAGCGAGGTGATCTTGCCCAGCTGGTCACCTTGCGCCCACATGAAAAGGAACGAAAAGCTCACGCCACGGCGCCTGGCTCTGGCCCGGATGCCGCGGCTTAGCAGGCGCAGCACCGTCCTCAGCACCAGGTTCAGTCGCTTTTCCCTGGCGAATTCGGGATCCGGCGGGCCGGAGATCGAGATGAGCTTGCCGCCCGGTTTCAGCACATTGAGCGATTTTTCAAGCGTTTTGGCGTCCTGGCTGTTCAGGACGACGTCGTAGCCCGACAGGATTTTTTCGAAATCGTCTTTCCGGTAGTCGACGACGACATCGGCGCCGAGATCCTTGACCAGACCCGCACTCGCCACGCTCGCCGTTGTCGCCACGATCGCGCCCAGCTGCTTTGCCAGCTGGATGGCGAATGTGCCGACGCCGCCGGAGCCGGCCTGGATGAAGACCTTCTGGCCTTTCCCTAGATTTGCTTTTTCGACGAGCACCTGCCAGGCGGTCAGCCCGACCAGCGGGATCGAGGCCGCCTCTTCCATGCTGAGATTTTTGGGCTTCAACGCCACGTCGGCTTCATCCATGGCGATGAATTCGGCGAACGCCCCGATCCGGCCATCGCGCGGCCGCGCATAGACATCGTCGCCGGGTTTGAACTTGCGGACTTTCGAGCCCACGCGCATGACCTTCCCGGCCACGTCGTGGCCCAGGATGAAGGGCCGGCGATAGGGCAGGATGAGCTTGAACTCTCCAGTTTTGACCTTGGAATCGAGCAGGTTCACCCCTGCGGCATGGATCTCGACCAGGACGTCGCTGTCCCCGAGTTCCGGTTCCGGCATCTCGGCCAGGCGCAGAATGCCCTTCTTGCTGTATTTGTCGACGACGAATGCCTTCATGGCGGTGACTTTCTGAAAGTGATTTGGCGTGTCGCCTGTGCGTGAAAATCGTCTGCCTTCAGACCGGCAGGCGGAACTGCTTGCGCAAGGTCTTGTCGAACATCTCGGCAGGAGCGAAGCGGCGCAGCAGACTGACCTGCCGTGCAGCCTTGCCTGCGGTATAGCGCCGACGTGGGCGGGCATCGGTCGCCGCCTTGACAACCACCTCCGCCACCACTTCCGGCAGATCGGCTTTGGGCATCACATCGGCAAGCAGCGCCTTGAACCCGGCTCGCGCCTGATCGTATTCCTTGAAGAGAGAATCCGGCTCGATGCCGTTCTGGTCGAAGACGGTGCGCACGAATGCCGGCTCGATGACCGAGACGCGAATATTGAAGGCACGAACCTCGTGATCGAGCGATTCCGAATAGCCTTCGAGCGCGTGCTTGGCCGCCGCATAATGCGCCGAATACGGTGCGGGTACGAGGCCCAATATCGAGCCGATATTGACAATACGCCCTTGGCCGCGCTGCCGCATCGACGGCAACACCGCATTGGTCATGCGGATAACGCCAAACAGATTGACGTCGAACAGGGCCTGTACCTGTGGAATCGAGAATTCCTCTGCGCCGCCAAGCATGCCGACGCCGGCATTGTTGACAAGCACGTCGATCCGGCCGGTCCGCGAGAGCACCGTCGAGACGAGGGCTGCTACCGACTCGCCGTCCGTCACATCGCAAGCCAGCATGGTCACCCCGTCCGGGCCGTTGCCGGCCGCACGACGGCTCGTCCCGAAGACGGTGAACCCTGCTCGCGCCAAAGCCTCGGCGTTGGCGCGGCCGATGCCCGAGGAGGCTCCGGTCACAATGGCGGTCTTTCCGGAATTCATAGTCATGTCATGCTCCAAAGCCGCGAGGGCTAGCTTTTTCTCATTGATTGAATTATACTCATAATATCAAATTACGAACATAATGCAATAGCAGAAAGGCAGGAGCAGCCATGCGCTACGAAAAGGGCCGCAAGGACGCGTCACGCGGCCGGATCATGGAAGTCGCCGCCGATCGCTTCCGGGGTGACGGCATCGCCGCGTCCGGACTGGCGACCATCATGAGCGACGCCGGACTGACCAACGGCGCCTTCTACCCGCATTTCCAATCCAAGGCGGAGCTCGTGCGCGAAAGCGTGGCGGCGGCCATGGAGCTTCAGGCGCAGCAATTGGCGCAAGCACTGGCCTCGGGTGGCCCGGAGGTGGCCATAGAGGCCTATCTGTCGGCCGAGCATCGGGACAATCCGGGACAAGGCTGCGCGTCCGCCGCGCTGTTGCCGGAACTGGCGCGTCAGCCACCGGAAACGCGCGCGGTCTATACCGACCGCTTGCTGGCTCTGGCGCACCAGCTGGCCGCCGCAATTCCACAGGCCAAGGACCCGGAAGGCACGGCGCTGGCTGTCTTTGCGACGCTCATCGGCACGCTGCAACTGGCCCGCGCCGTCGAAGGCACGGACTTGTCGGATCGCATCCTGGCGGCGGGGAAAGATGCGGCACGCACGCTGATGCAGTCGCGTTAGCGCGGCGCCAATCGCGGGCACATAAGGGACGCCTCAGGCGGATCGGGTAGGACCTCCAAAACTCCGCATCACCCCATTCGGCAAGACAGCTTTATCCGGCACGCGATGCGCGCCCATTTATCGGTATCCAGTGCCGCGACCGAAAGATCCGGCGTCCTTTGCCAGCACCAGTTCCGCGTCGTCGGTGACATAGCGGACATAGCGATAGTCGCGGATGAAACTGATCCGCCCTTCCCGCCACTCCAGCCACATAAAATAATCGGGCGTTGGGTTGGCCGGGTCTTCGAACACCGCGATCACCTCCCGGTCCTCAAGCCAGGCCGGCGTGAGCCATAGGCGATCGCTCCTTGCGTAAATTGTGAAGAACATGCCGACATCCGCCGCCCCTGAGCGCGGCGGGTGCAGGGACTGATGGAGTTTCACGTCGTCGGCAAGCAGCGCGCGCAAGCCGTCCCAGTCGCGCTGGTTGAACAGGGTGACATAGCGGACCACAGCGGCGGACGCGATGCGTGCATCGGGGAGCGCGGTGGCATTGGCATTGATCTCCCGAAGCCGGGCGCGACCGCGCGCCAGATGCCCCTTCACCGCGTCGACCGTGATATCCAGCAGACCAGATATCCCGGCCAGCGGCTCGTCAAGCACATCCTTCAGGATGATGACGCTGCGCTGGAGGATCGGGAGTTCCGCAAAACGCGACACCGCGGTCTCTACGGCTTCCCTGCGCATCAGCGCCTCCATCGGGTCGGCCTTGGCGTCGTCGACAATTTCAAGGGCCGCCTCGATCGGCTCCGCGACGCGGATTGCGCGGCTGCGCAGCAGGTCCAGCGCACGGTTGTGGGCGATCCGGAACAGCCATGGTCGCAACTGCGGCACCTCGCACAGCTCGTCCAGGGCAACGAAGGCTCGGGCAAAAGTGTCCTGCACGACGTCCTCGCCGTCGATGACCGACCCCATCAGACGCGAGCAATAGCGGTGCAGCTCCGGCCGCAACGCGGCAGCAAGGGCAAGCAGCCCTTCTTGTCGGTCGCGGTCCACGGCGGGCCCTCCATCGCTCAAGACGCCGTGCCCTCCATGACCGTGACCCCCGCGTCGCCATTGAGGCCGAAGACCACCCCTTCCGCATATCGCGGATCTTCCAGCACGGAAATGACCCTGTCGCCGAATGCTCGGGGCGGCATCGGTGCGCCGAAGCGGGTCACGAATTGTTCCGGCGTGATGCCAATCGAGCCGGCATAGGCCCCGGCCGCGACATCCCCGATTCCCGTGCCGAGGATAATCTGCCTTGGCACGATCGCCTGGAAGCGGATGCCGAGCTTCTTCTCCTGCGCCACGCCATTGGCATATTTGGCCATGAACCAGAGCATGCGCTTGGAGCCGCCATAACCGCCCGACATCTGCGACCCGGTAACGGCAGCTCCGCTCGATCCCACCAGCACGCGGCTGCCTGGCTTGAGCGGCAGGTTCAGCGCCGCCTGCAGCCAGTAGAGGCCGGCCTTGACGTCAGTTTCCCATGCGATGGAGAAATCCTCCCAATTCAGCTGATCCAATCGCCCCATGCGCGGCGTGGCACCAGCGTTCAGCACCACTATATCAGGGCTAACCTCGCCAAGGATGCGATAGGCCGCGTCCTCGTCCGTGACGTCGGCGGAGATCGTGGCGACCCCGAGCCGCGCACCGACCGCTTTCAGCGCCTCGGCGCCACGCGCGACCACGGTCACCTCAGCGCCATGTTCGACCAGTGCCTCGACCAATCCGAGGCCAAGGCCACGGCTTCCGCCGGTGACCACGATTTTCTTGTCCTTGAGGCTCATCGACCTGCTCCATTGCTGAACTGTAGCTAAGACGTTTGAGGAGCGGGAAAAGAGTCAGAGGGGCCGCGATATCCGGAGGTGGTGGCAGTCCGAGATTTGCTGGTAATGTTGGGGATGCGGTGGGGCTGGTTCACGATGAACAAGCACGCGGCAGCTAGTGGGCCGGAAGCCGACCGACTGGTTCTGTGGTCATGAACGTCCGAGCGGACATTGCGGCGCGCTAACTAAGGATGAGCGAGCCTGGGGCTGAAGGAGCAGGGCTTACACTGGCAGGTGACCGATGAGCTTTGCCGCGAGGTGGCCGGACGTCGCAATCGCTGTCATGCGCCAACCGCCGGTCCGGGGCCGCACATCATGCGGTCGCGTTCATGAGATGGTCCGATACCGTCGAGATGAACGCGCGAAGCCGCTGGAGACGCCGTAGGTCCCGGTGATATCCCATCCAGATGTCTCGCGCCGGCGGCGGCGTCGGCAGTTCCAGTCTGCGAATACCCGGGATCTGATTGCCGACTATGCGGGGCAGGACGGCGAGCCCGACCCCTTGCCTGCACATGCGCCCCTGGACGTTGCGGTTGTTCGATCGCAGGACCGGTCTCGCATTGGGGAAACTCTCGATGAGCCAAGCGATATCGGGGAACTGCCCGGTCGACGTATCGTGGGTGATCAGCCGGAAACCGGTCCCGTCGCCATATTTGGGATCAGGCGACTCCTCCGCGATGTAGACGCCGTATTCAAGCCTGAAGAGCCGCCGCTGAACGACATCGGCAGTGTTGAACTCAACGATACGGAAAGCGACGTCGGCCTCCCGCTGGGCGAGGTTGAACAGGCGCGTGCCGGTCAGGATCTCGACGTCGACATTGGGGTAGGCTTTCGAGAAATCCGCGAGGATGGGAGGCAGGACATAGGCCCCGAACCAGTCCGCGGATGAAATGCGCAGATTGCCTTTGAGATCCTGATCTTGCCCCGCAAGCCGGCGCTCCATGGCCAGCGCGCCTTCTTCCATCTGCTCCGCCAGCGCGATGATCCCGTGGCCCTCTTCGGTCAGGACAAGACCGTCCGCGGTCCGCTGGAAGAGCGTGTGACCGATCGCCTGCTCTAATGCGCGCAAGCGTCTGCCGACGGTCGGATGGCTTGTCTGAAGAGAACGCGCGGCGCCGCCGAGCGTGCCGGTTCGCGCAACCGCAAGAAAGATTCTGACGTCACCCCATTCCATCGCGACACCCACAAAACTGAACGCCGAGAATACATTTATGTCAGTTAAAGAACAAATCTAAGCACCTAGATTCCTGCCATCGGTCCATCGGACTGTCTCTCGTGTATCACCTCATATCATTCGGAAGGATCGGCAAATGTCTCTCAAGTCTCTCTATCTCGGTGCTGCGGCTCTTGCAGTGGTGTTCGGCGCGCCCCCCGCTTTCGCGCAGCCGGCCCAAAATGTGATTTTGGTCCATGGCGCGTTGGTCGATGGCAGCGGCTGGAGGGGTGTTTATGAGCGCCTGGTAGCCAAGGGCTTGAAAGTTACGGTCGTTCAGGAACCGAACACTTCGCTGGCGGATGACGTTCAGGCGGTTCACCGCGCTATCGAGCAGCAAAATGGGCCGGTTGTCCTCGTCGGCCACAGCTATGGTGGTCAGATCATCACCGAAGCCGGCATCGACGCGAAGGTTTCGGCACTTGTCTATGTCGCGGCCATCGTTCCGGATGTTGGCGAGGGCGTAGGCGATGTGTTTGAGAAGTGGCCGAGCCCGACCGCGGACGCGTTCAAGCCGACTTCTGACGGCTTCCTGCTGTTCGATCCCGCGAAGTTCCGAGCGGGATTCGCCGCTGACCTGCCCAAGGCCGAGACGGATTTCATGACTAACTCGCAGGTGCCGGTTTCGGCGAAGATCCTCGGAACCAAGACGCAGCACGCGGCCTGGAAGACCAAGCCGAGCTACGGCATCGTGGCCGGGCTGGACATGGCTGTCGGCGCCGAGGCGGAGCGGTCTATGTACAAGCGGGCAAGTGCGAAGGTCACCGAGGTGCCCGGTGCCAGCCATGCGGTTTATATCTCGCATCCGCTCGAAGTCGCCGATGTCATCGCGGAAGCGGCGAGCAAATGAAGCCGATGCCCTGATGTTCAGGCTCAGGGCTGCGGAAAGTTTCGTGGCCCATGCGCCGAAGCCACCGCTGTGGCTTCGGCATCGCGACCGGCCAACTCATCGGTGCGGGTCTCCCGATTCTTGAAGCTGTCCACGAGGAGCTCAGCAAAGCTGTCTCGGCGGGCCTCGGGGAGAAGGACTGGTCGATCATGGCCGACATGACGGTTCGTGGCGGCGACAGCTTTGCGTCGTCTGAAAACAACTCGGAGAAGAAGTAATGAAAACTTGGCTCATCACAGGCTGCTCAAGCGGCTTCGGCCAGCGGCTCGCGCTCGCCGCAGCACAGCGCGGCGACCGGGTGATCGCGACTGCCCGCAATGTCAAGACGATCGAGGAAATGGCCGAGCCTTTCGGCGACCGCATGATCACCTTGCCGCTCGATGTGACCGATGCTGCGGCAGCCGAGGCAGCGGTCGCAAAGGCGGTCGAGACATTCGGTGGGTTTGACGTGCTCGTGAACAATGCCGGCTACGCGCTATTCGGCGCGATCGAGGAAGGCAGGCCCGAGGAATATCGGCCGATGTTCGAGGTAAACGTCTTCGGCCTGATCGAAACCACCAGAGCCGCGCTCCCCGTCCTACGACGTTCGGGGGGAACGATCGTCAACATGTCGTCCGGCGCGGGCATCGAGGGCCGCGGCGGCGGAGGCTATTACCACGCCGCCAAATTCGCCGTGGAAGGGATTTCCGAGGCGCTCGCCGGCGAGCTGGAGCCGTTCGGCATCCGCGTGCTGATCGTCGAGCCTGGGCCGTTTCGCACCGATTTTCTTGGCCGTTCGATCACGATGGCGGCCAACGAGATGCCGGAATACGCCGCGAGCTCGCGCAAGCACTATCGCGAAACCAACAATGGCAATCAGGCGGGCGATCCCGACAAGGCGATCGCGGTGATCCTGCAGGCAGTCGACGCCGATGACGCCCCGCTTCATCTGCCGCTCGGCCCGATCGCGCACTCGATCGCTGAGCGAAAGCTGGCTGCATTCCGCAGCGATATCGACGCCTGGCGTGACGTCTCGATCGCCACCGATTTCGGCCAGCCCTAAGCGCTGGCCGCGAGCTCTCTTTGAACGTCAGCTTCGATTGGAAAGCGATCATGATCGCAACTTTGAAGGGGTTTACCCAGCAACTGGTGCCGGTGAATGGCATCAAGATCAACGCCGTCACGGGAGGCTCAGGCCCGCCGATCCTTCTGCTTCACGGCTGGCCGGAAACATGGTGGGAATGGCACCATGTGATGCCGCTGCTGGCCGAGCATTTCAGCGTGGTGGCCATGGATCTGCGCGGCGCGGGCTTTTCCGACTGCCCGCTTGACGGCTATGACAAGGCCACGATGGCGCGTGACGCACACGAGGTCATGATTGCCCTTGGGCATGAGCGCTACGCTGTTTGCGGCCATGACATTGGCGGAATGGTGGCATTGCCGCAGGCCGCCATTTATCGGGAGGCAGTAACTCACTTAGCCGTCCTCGACGTTCCGCTTCCCGGCTGGACGCAATGGGAGGCGACTACTGCAAGGATTTGGCACTTCAGCTTCCATATGAACCGGGATCTGCCCGAGCGCCTGATCCACGGCCGTGAATATGACTATGTTTCGGCCTTCATGGCAGAGCGGTTCTACGATCACAGCACCTTCAATCCGGCTGACATCGAGATCTACGCCAAGGCGATGGCGCTTCCTGGCCGCACGCGCGGCGGCATGGAATGGTATCGCACCCTCGCCGCCGATCATGCGGCTGCGCTCGAGTACAAGAAGCGGCCGCTCGAGATACCGGTGCTTGGCCTGGGTGGGGACCAGCGCTTCGGTCCGCAGATGGTCCCCATGCTCAAGGAGTTCGCGAGCAATGTGACGGGCGGCTCGATTGCGCGGTGCAGCCACTATGTCGCGGACGAGCGGCCGGACGAAGTGGGGGCCGCTCTGATCGATTTCCTCAAGGCCAATTGAGATTCTGCGATCGCCCCATCGTAGGCCGGGGGATCGCGCCATTGCGGGCGAAGTTGCGCCCACATTTATCGCGTTCGATCGATTAAATAACAAAGGAAACTGTCATGACCGCACCTGTCATTCACGGCGTCAATCATATCGGCATCACGGTGCCCGACATCGAAGCAGCAAAATCGTTCCTGGTGGAAGCTTTCGGCGGCCAGGTGATCTATCAGTCCTTTGGGCCGCAGGATCCGCCGCGGCAGGGACCCGAATTCGAGCGGGCCGTCGGCGCTTTCCCTGGAACGGTCGTGCGTGCGCAGGCGATGGTCAAGATTGGAACCGGACCTGACATCGAGCTCTTCGAAATGCACGGCCCCGAACAAGCCCAGCCGGTTCGAGCGAGCGACTTCGGCATTACGCACTTCGGTGTCTACACCGACGACATCGACGCATCGGTCGAGCGCTTCCAGAAGGCGGGAGGCACACCCCTCACCGCGCCGCGCACTATTCCCTATGCAACCGAGAAAGGTCCTGGAAATAAGGTCTGCTACTGCCGCATGCCATGGGGCACGACGATGGAATTCATCACCACGCCGGATCGCATGGCCTATCATGACCAGACGGCTCTGCGCAGGTGGCAGGACGACGACTGAGCAGGGCGCAAAAGGGTCTGCAATCAGTTAGGTCGCGGCGATGCTGACCCTATCGAAGGGCACGAAACGGACTTTCGCTTCTAGGCTGAGCGAGTGTCTGCTTCCGGGTACCGCATGCACGTACTTGAGCGACGGAGATGAGGCGCATTGCTGACATCAGCAACCATTTTATTTGAGCCTACGCTGAGCACCCTCAAACCACCCGCACCCGCCGCCCAAAACTCCGCATCAGCCCCTTCGGCAGGAACAGCATCGCCAGGATGATCGTCAGCCCCGATATCACCGGGTGATAATCCGGCACAACAATGCGCGCGAGGTCGAACACCGCGTACATGACGAAGGCGCCGAGGATCGGGCCGAGCAGCGTGCCGGTGCCGCCGACCACGGTCATCATCAGCGGCAGCAGCATCCAGTCGAGATCGAAGACGGAATCCGGGCCGACATGGAAGATGTAGTAGGTGTAGAGGCTGCCGGCGATGCCGGCGATGAAGGCGCTGCCGGCGAAGGCGGCGACCTTGACCCTGAGCACATCGATGCCGTTGGCCGACGCCGCCATCTCGTCGTCGCGCACGGCGATCAGCGCCAGGCCGTAGCGCGAGCGCATCAGCAAGTGGATGGCGAGTGCCGTGCCCACCATCAGGCCGAGCCCGACCAGATAGTGCGGCAACAGCGTGTCGAACGTGCCGGCGGGCGCGACGACGCCGAAGGCGCCGCCGGTGAAGTCGCCGCCATTGATGAACATCACCTTGACGATCTCGCCGAAGCCGAGGGTGCCCAGCGCAAAATAGTCGCCGCGCAGTTTGGACAGAAGCGGCAGGCCGATGATGATGGCGGCCACCGCCGCGACCAGCCCGCCCAGCATCATCGTCACCGGGTCGAAATAATAGATGCGCGGGTACGCGTCATAGAGCGAGCCCCAGAGATAATTGCCGCTCCACAGGATCGCGGTGGTGTAGGCGCCGAGCCCGAAGAAGGCATGGTTGCCTAGGCTGATCTGGCCACCGAAGCCGGCGACCAGGTTCCACCCCTGCGCCATGATGGCGTAGATGAAGACGAAGAACAGGAAGGAGAAGGCGTAAGAGTCGATCGCGCCGGGCAGCAGCGGCAACAGGGCGAGCGCCGCGATGGCGGCAGCCGCAATCCACATCCAGGCTTGTCTTGGCAAGGCTTGCTTCAACATGGCGCTCAAGCCTTCTTGTAGGGCCGGCTGAACAGGCCTTCCGGCTTGAACATCAGCACCGCCAGGAACACGCCGTAGGCGATGGCGTTGGTCCAGCCGCCGGAGATGAAATACTGCACATAGGCCTCGATCAGGCCGAGGATGATGCCGCCGGCGAGCGCGCCCGCGACATTGCCGATGCCGCCCAGCGCCAGCGCCACCAGCGCCTTGAGGCTGAAGATGAAGCCGGCAAACGGGTTGAACGGGAATGTGGTCGCGACCGCCACACCGGCTGCGCCTGCCAGCGCGATGCCGATGGCGAAGGCAATGGCGTTGACGCGGTGCGGGCTGATGCCCATCAGCGTCGCCGCCTCCATGTCCTCGGACGCGGCGCGCACCGCCTTGCCGACAATCGTCTTGCGCAGGAACAGCACCACCAGCCCTGTGCCGGCGAGCGCGATCAGAAAGCCCATCGAGCGGGTGAACGAGGTGCGCACGCCCAGGATCTCGATGCCGCTCGCCGTGTATGAGGTGACCACAGCCGCCGTGTTGCCGCCCCACACCACCGTCATCAGGTTCTGGATCAGGAACATCAGGCCGACGGCGATCAAGAGCGAGATGTTGCGGTCCTCTTCGGCCGCCGCGCGGCGGAACAGGCCCTGATAGACCAGCCAGCCGACACCGAGCCCGACCGGCACGACGATCAGCAGCGACAGGAACGGGTCGATGCCCAGCCCGTAGAACAGCGCACGCACGAAATAGGCGGCGAGGATGATCATCGCGCCCTGCGCCAGGAAGATCAGCCGCATGGTGCCGAAGATGAGGCTCAAGCCCACGGCAGCGACACCATACATGGCGCCGCCCAGCGCGCCGTTAAGCGACAGCTGCAGCAGGATTTCGGGAGGTGGCAGGTTGACCATCATTGCACCTCCAACACGCCCATATAGGCCTTCTGGATTTCCGGGTCGGCGATGAGTTCGGCGCCCGTGCCTTGCATGGCGAGCTCGCCGGTCTTCAGCACGAAGCCATAGTCGGCGACCTTCAACGCCTGGTGGATGTTCTGCTCGACCAGGAGGATGGTGACGCCCTGTTTGTGCAAGGTCTCGATCAGCGCGAACATCTGCTGCACCACAATCGGGCTCAGGCCCAGCGACGGCTCGTCGAGGATGAGCAGCGACGGGTCCGACATGGTGGCGCGGGCGATCGCCAGCATCTGCTGCTCGCCGCCGGAGAGTGAGCCGGCCTTCTGCCCTGCCCGCTCCTTCAGCCGTGGAAACAGCGTGTAGGCCTTTTCCAGGGACTGTTTGAAGCGCTTCCGCACCTTGGGCTGGAAGGCGCCGAGTTCGAGGTTTTCCAGCACCGTCATCTGGCGGAACAGGCCGCGCCCTTCCGGCACATGGGCGATGCCCATGCCGGCGATCTCTTCCGGCGCCTTGCCGGCCAGCGGCACGCCCGAAAGAAAGATCTCGCCGCGCTTCGGCTTGAGCAGGCCGGAAATGGTCTTCAACAGCGTCGTCTTGCCCGCGCCATTGGCGCCGACGATGGCCACGATCGTGCCGGGGTCGACATGGATCGACACGCCCCACAGCGCGCCGACATCGCCATAGGCGACTTCGAGATTGGTGACTTCAAGCAGCCGGTTCGCCAAGATAGGCCTCGATCACTTTGCGGTTGGCGACGATTTCGCGGGGCGTGCCGTCGGCGATCTTCTCGCCATGGTCGAGCACGATCACCCGGCTGCAGACTTTCATGATGGCATCGACCTTGTGCTCCACCCACAGGATCGAGACGCCCCGCTCGCTGCGCACACGGCGGATGACATCGACCATGCGCTGGATCTCGGTCGGGTTCAGCCCCGCCATCGGCTCGTCGAGCAGGAGCAGCGCCGGGCTCGACGCCACCGCCCGCGCGATCTCCAGCAGGCGCCGGTCGGAGAGTGTCATATGCGCGGTGCGGACATCGCGTTTTGCGGTCAGCCCCACCAGTTCGAGCGCTTCCTCGGCCGCGGCCGTCGCATGCTTGACGCGCCCGCCGGCGCCATAGACCGCACCGACCATGATGTTCTCGAACGCCGTCATGGTGAGGAACGTGCGCACCAGCTGGAAGGTGCGCGCAATGCCCAGCCGGCAGATGCGATGCGGTGCGGTGCCGGTGATGTCCTGGCCACGGAAACGGATGCGCCCTTGGGTGGGCGTGTAGAGCGCGGTGATCAGGTTGAACAGCGTCGACTTGCCGGCGCCATTGGGACCGATCAGCCCGATCAGCTCATTGGCGCCGACGGCGATGTCGATGTTGTTGAGCACGACAAGCCCGCCGAACCGCTTCTGGACCGCCTCGAGGCGAAGCAGGGTTTCGTCAGGCTGCATCGTGTTTCCGTTTCTCCGGTGGACGTTGTCCTGTGCGGTAATTCATCGGGGGTCAGCGCCGCAGGCGCTCGATGGGTGCTTCACCAAACGAACGCCCCTCGCCCATCCGTCAGCGCTTGTCCCAGGCCGGCGCCGGCTTGTAGGTCCAGTTGCCGTCCGGGAAGATCAGCTGGTGCTTGCCTTGCCACCATTGCGTGGCGACGCTGGGGATCAGCGCAAAGCCGGTCTGGTCGAATTTGAGATCGCCGACCACGGTGTCCTTGAACTCCTGGCCGAAGATCGCGTCGTGAATCGCACCGGCATCGGTCGAGCCCGCCTTCTCGATCGCCTGCGCCAGCACCTGCGCATTGGCGTAGAAGGCGCCGACGGTGACGGAGTCCTTCTTGAACTCGGCCTCATAACGGTCGCCGAGCTCCTTGGCGCCCTTGTAGGGATAGCTCGACGACCAGAAGCCGTCGGTCAGGATATAGTCGGAATCCGCCCCGAGCGCTTCGTGGAACTCGCCCGTCCAGGTGCCCTTCCAGCCATGCAGGTAAGGCACGGAGAAGCCGAGCTCCTTCATCTGGCGCAGCAGTGTCACCGTATCGGCCGGCGAGCCGAACACCAGCATGGCGTCGACATTGGCGGCCTTGAGCTTGGTGATCAGCGCCGAATAATCGGTGGCGCCGATCGCCCAGGGATCGTCGACGGCAAAGGTGTAGCCATATTTCTTGGCCGCCGCTTCGAAGGCGCCGCCAAAACCCTTGCCGTCGGGCGAATCCTCGGAAACCAGCGCCGGGTTCTTCGGCTTCTCATTGGCCGGCAGCTTGTCCCAGATCTCGAAAGGCACTTCGGCACCCGGCCCCGGATGGAAGAAAAACAGTGCCGAATATTTCAGCTTCAGCGGCTGCCATTCGAACGGGAAGGCCGTCGTGATCATGTAGAATTTTTTATACTTCTCGGCGACGATGGCGCCGGCAATGTTCATCGGTCCCGAATGGGTCGACAAGAGCGCATCGACCTTCTGCACCTTGATCAGGTTTTCCAGTGCCGAGGCGACCTTGCCTTCCGAGCTTTCGTCATCGGCCACCACCAGCCGCACCGGCAGCTTCTTGCCGGCCGACTTCACCATGATGCCGCCGGCCTTGTTGATGTCGGCGACCGCCTGCTCATAGGCCCATTTCTGCTCCTTGCCGTCGCCGGCCAGCGGCCCGGTCAAGGAGATCGGCGCGCCGATGACGATCTCGGTGTCGCCGGCATTGGCGATCCCGGCGCCGGCTACGAACGCGGCCGACAGGACGAGGCCCGCCAGCATTACTTTCAGACTGCTTCCCATTTCATCCTCCCAGGTTTTTCGATCGGGCGGACACGGTCGTGCCCGGCCGCAGGCATGCCCTCAGACCGTCGCTGCCGCGACCAGCCTGGTGTCGGTGAACTGCTCGAAACTGAGCGCCTTGCCGTCCTCCATTTCCCAGACATGGACGACGCGCGCCGACATCGGCTTGCCGGTCTTTTTGTAGACACCCGAATAGGTGCCGATGCCGACGATGGTGGTGCCGCCATCGACCAGCTTTTCGAGCTTCAGCGCGTAGCCGTCCCACTCCTCACCGATGCGCTTGAACACGCCTTCAATGATGGCGTCCGGGCCGACATAGGTACCGGCATAGGGAAAGCCGGCCATTTCTGTCCAGGCGGTCTTGTCCGTGACCGGCGCCATCATCGCGGCCAAATCCTTGGCGTCGGAGCCGGCGTAGTGCGCCTTGATCGCGTCGTAGTTTTTGTTCATGGCGTTCCCCCGCGCGGTCAGACCGGCGCCTTGTCCTTGTCGTAGGCGGTTCTGGATTTCTTCTCGATGTGGGCGCCGGCCGGCTTGTTCTCGATCTTGCCCTGGCTGGTCACGCCGAGGAATTTCCCCGTCGAGTGCATGACGTCCCAATTGTAGAAGAACAGCGAGGCGACCGGGATGATGAACTCGCGGAAGCCGAACACATACTGGTTTTCGGCGAACTTCCAGGTCGTCGCCAGGTCGACATCGCCATGGCCGCGCTGGATGCCGACGAGGTTCTGCCAGGCATAGCGCTCGGAAGAGAGATAGATGTGCTCGTAGACGTGGTTGGGGCTGTATGTGTAGTGCGCGGTGAGCCCGATCAGGTCGCGCGTCGGCGCCGGCGCGATGCCGCCCGGCGCCACGCTGGGATCGCCAAGCACGCCGGCCGACCAGGTCTGCGCCACGCGTGGCTCGCCGGGCGCCTCGCCGGCATCGCGCACCCGTTCGCGCACCGACAGCACGCGGCGCGTGCTGGTGTTGATGATGAAGGCCTCGTCTTCATCAGGCCGGGCCGAAAAAATCATATTGATGAAGAACACGTTGGAGGCGACTTCGAGCGCCTCGTACCAGTCGGCGCCTGCCTCGCTGCCTTCGCTCCACGCCACCGTGTCGAGCGATGTGAAGGCAAGGTCGATGGTGCGGCCGGTGTCGAGCGTGACCTTGAAAGTCTGGCCGCGCAGCGCATCCGTCGTCGCCAGCCGGTTGGTGGCGATGCCGGCGGCGAAATCGTCAAAATGCTTCCAGTCCGCCGGTCTGTTCTGGTCGTTCATCGCACTCTCCACATCAATCGACAAAGGCCCAAATCAATCCACAAAAGCGAGCGTAGGCAGGTCGACGACGGTGGCGCCGCCATCGACCGTCAGGATCGAACCGTTCATCATCGCGGCCTCGCCCGAGGCGACGAAGCAGATGACGTTGGACACTTCTTCCGGCGTCGCCGGCCGGCCGAGCGGCACGTCCTTGGTGACCAGCCGGTAGGCCTCGTCGATCGAGCCAAGCCCGTGCTTTTCGACGATCACCTCCATCTGCTCGTCGGCCATGTCGGTCGACACCCAGCCCGGGCAGATGATGTTGGTGCGCACGCCTTTGCGGCCATAGTCGCGCGCCAGCGATTTGCCGAAGCCGATGCAGGCATGTTTCATGGTGACATAGCCGGCCGCGTCCGGCCCGGCGAACAGACCGGCAATCGAGGCGACGACGACGATGTTGCCCTTACGCGCAATGAGATCCGGCAGGCATTCGCGGGCGCAGACGAAGGCGGTGTCGAGATTGGTGCGCGTCGCCAGGCTCCAGGTCTCGTCGCTCATCGAGATCGTCGGGCCGACGCCATGGCCCCCGGCATTGGCGATGAGGATATCGACCGGCCCGATCTTTTCATGCACTTCGGCGAGGGCCGCGCGCACGGCCTGGGGATCGGCGGCATCGCCCTGCACCACCAGCCCGCCAATGTCTTTGGTTACGGCCTCCAGCGGCTCGCGCCGCCGGCCCATCAGCACCACCTTGGCGCCGTCGGCCGCCATGCGCCTGGCGACCGCCGCACCGATGCCGGTGCCACCGCCGGTGATGAAGGCCGTCTTTCCAAGAAATCGCATGGTTCCATCCCGATTGCTGAGCACGCCGGCTATGCGCCGATCTTCGCTGGGGATAGTGCGGCATCCCCGATTTGGCGTCTTGTCCGAGCGGGAACTTTGTTTTGACTGAGCGCGCACTTCGCGCCTGTCTGATGAAATGCCGCGCGACCTCTCGGTCGCGCGGCAGCCGCCCGCCAACTGCCGGCGGCCTATTTCTTCACCGCTTCGAGATCGATGACGATGTCGACATCGGGGCCAAGGCCGAAACCGGCAGCGGCCTTGGCCATCGGGAAGTCCGCGGTGCTGACCTTGCCGGTGGCGGTGAACGCCGCCTTGGTCAGTGTCGCATCCCACGGCGCCGGCGCCTCGTTGACCAGCGTCACGTCGAGCGTGATCTCCTTCGACACGCCGCTGATGGTGAGGTTGCCGGTGACCTTGCCGGCCTTGTCGCTGACCTTCTCGACCTTGGTGCTTTCAAACGAGATCGCCGGGAATTCGGCCGCGTTGAAGAAGTCGGGGCCTTTCAGATCGTTGTCGCGCTGGTCATAGGCGGTGTGCACCGAGCCGACATCGAGCTCGGCCTTGACGCTGCTCTTCGACGGATCGGCCTTGTCCATCACGATGGCGCCCTTCACCGCGTCGAACTGGCCATGCGCGGTGCCATAGATGCCGTGCTTGATGGTGAAGGTGACCCAGGCGTGCTGGCCGTCGATTTCGTAATTCTCGGCGTGAGCCGCCGATGCGAATGCACACATCGAGGCAAAGGCAAAAGCGGCCGTCAGTTTTCTCATCGTCACGTAACTCTCCCCATTGTTGGTTGTCCCATTGTGGTCGTCATTGTCTGGCTCAGGAAAAGCCAAGCGCGGCTCCGTGCGGCGCAAACAGGAGCGCCGTCAGGATGGCCAATATCGCCGGACTGGCGATCAGCAGACCGGCAACCAGCGGCCGCAACGGCCGGGCGCCGGGAACAAGACCCTGCAGCGGGCCGGGCACCAAAGCGGCCACGGCGAGCGGCAAGGGCGAAAGCATGAGCGCCACCGGATTGGCCTTCGGTGCTAGCAGGGCCACCTGGATCAGCACGGTGGCGGCGGCAAAGACGAGCATCAGCCCGGTGCCCTTGCTCCAGCCGGTGGCCGCGCCGCCGCGCAGCACCGCGATGTATTGGACGAGGCACCAGCCGCCGGCGAGCGCGGCCAGCGATCCCAGCAATTGCCCGGCGACTATCGAGGCGCCGAGCACCGAGATGATGGCGCCGGCCAGGCACATGGCGAGCATGGCGGCGGGCGCCAGGAACGGCTCTTCAACTGGAGGCGATGGCGAGGCTTTCAGAGACAGCAACATAGCGACGCCGACGATTGCCAGCAGGCCGGCAATGAGGGCGGCGATCATCTGCAGGTCAAGCGAACCGCCGGCAAGGCGGCGCCAGCCAAGCCACAGCAACGCGGCCGCAAGGGCGCCGGCGACAAGCTTGCCCGCCACCGCAGCGCTGAGCAGGCGCTCGGGCAACAGGCCCGCGACGATCCCGGCAAAGGCGAGATAGATCAGCTTCTGGCTGGCGGCGACTGGCGGCACCACCGGTGGGCCAAGCGTGTCCCAGTAGAAGAACAGCAGCAGCGCGGCCGCCACCAGCGAGAGCACGGGCGAGGATTGCGGCAGGGCAAACCGCGCCAGCAGCGCCATGACCATGCCCAGAACAAGCGGCAGCGCCGCCGTGGTGACCATCGGATTGCCCAGCAATGCGCTCAATGGCCGATACCTCTTTGACACCTGGCAGGCTCGCGCAAAACGCGCGGCTTGATGCGACCTTGGTCTAGGCCAACCGATCGCAAGGCGTCTTGTCCGAGCGGGAACTTTGTTTTGACTGAGCGCGCACTCGCACCGCCTTCGGCTTGAAGCCGGCCGATGCGCTTCATACCCCTCGCTACAGATGTTCATCAGCAATCGAGGAGGATGGCGTGAACGAGAGAATTGTGCCGCCGATCAGCGCCGCCGCCGCCGCTTTCCTGGCGCGTTCGCACCGGCCCTTCATCAATGGCCGTTTCGTCGACGGGCTTTCCGGCGAAGGCCTTGCTGTCGATGACTCCGCCTCCGGCGAGATCGTCGCCTATGTGCCCGAAAGCGGTCCCGAACTGGTTGACCAGGCGGTGCGCGCCGCGCGTGCCGCGCTCGAAGGCCCCTGGGCCTCGATGCGGCCGGTCGACCGTCAGAACCTCATGCTGAAACTCGCCGATGCCGTCGAGGCCGACGCCGATCTGCTCGCCGAAATCGAGAGCATCGAGAACGGCAAATCGCTCGGCGTTGCCCGCATGCTGAGTGCCGGCGGCACCGTCGACTGGCTGCGCTACTATGCCGGCTGGGCCACCAAGATCGAGGGCTCGACCTTCCAGGTCTCCATTCCCGTGCCGCCGGGCGCCAGACACCAGGCGATGACGGTGATGGAACCGGTCGGTGTCGTCGGCGCCATCGTGCCGTGGAATTTTCCGCTGTTGATCGGCATGTGGAAGATCGCGCCAGCGCTGGCCTGCGGCTGCACGGTGGTTTTGAAGCCGCCGCAGGAAACCCCGCTCGGCCTGCTGAGGCTCGCCGAACTGATCGAAGCATCAGGCTTCCCGCCCGGCGTCGTCAACATCGTCACCGGCAGCGGCACCGTCACCGGCGAAGCACTGATCCGCCATCCCGGCATCGACAAGCTGACCTTCACCGGGTCGACGGAAGTCGGCAAGCGCGTCGGCCACGCAGCGGTCGACCGCGTCGCCCGCTTCACGCTGGAGCTCGGCTCGAAATCGCCGATGATCCTGCTCGCCGACATGGAGGAAGGCATCGAACCGCTGGTTGCCGGCCTCGGCATGTTCTTCAACCAGGGCCAGGTCTGCACCTCGGCCTCGCGGTTGCTGATCGAAAAGTCCATCTACGACCGCACGCTGGCAAGACTGGCCGAGATCGCCGACGGCATGACGCTGGGTGCCGGCCGCGACGCCGGAGCGCAGATCAATCCGCTGGTCTCGGCCAAGCACCGCAGAAGCGTCGAGGGCTTTGTCGAGCGCGGCCTGGCCGCCGGCGGCGAACGCGTCAGCGGCGCGCGGCCGGTGCCCGGCAAGGGGCATTATGTGGCGCCGACCATCCTGCACAATGTCCGCCCCGACATGGAAATCGCCAGCGAGGAGGTGTTCGGGCCGGTGGTGGCTGCAATGCCGGTCACCGATCTCGACGAGGCGATCCGCATTGCCAACGACACGCGCTACGGCCTGTCGGCCTCGATCTGGACCCGCGACATGGGCAAGGCGATGACCGCCATCCACGGCCTCAAGGCCGGCACGGTGTGGGTAAATTCGCACAACACGCTCGACCCCGCGGCACCGTTCGGGGGCTTCAAGCAATCCGGCATCGGCCGCGAACATGGCCGCGCAGCGATCGACGGCTATCTCGAAACCAAGACCGTCATCATGCGCTACGCCTGACATGAGTACACAATACGACTACATCATCGCCGGCGCCGGCTCGGCCGGCTGCACGCTGGCCAACCGGCTGGTCTCTGCTGGCAAGCGCGTGCTGGTGGTCGAGGCCGGCCCGGCCGACAACACCAGGCTCATCGACATGCCCGCCACCTTCGCCAAGGTGATCGGCACGGCGCGCAGCTGGATCTACGAATCCGAGCCTGAGCCGAGCGTCGGCGGCCGCCGGCTGCCGGTGCCGCAAGGCCGCACGCTCGGCGGTGGCTCCTCGATCAACGCCATGCTCTACATCAGGGGCCAGCCGCAGGATTATGATGGCTGGCGCGACCTCGGCTGCCCCGGCTGGGGCTGGGACGAGGTGCTGCCGGTGTTCCGGCGGCTGGAACGCAACGAGCGCCTGGCCGGTGAGCGCCACGGCACCGAGGGACCGCTGCCGGTCTCCGATCCGCGTCACCGCCATCCGTTGTCTCTGGCCTATATCAAGGCCGCGCAGCAGGCCGGCTATCGCTACAATGACGACTTCAACGGCGCTGCTCAGGAAGGCGTCGGCTTCTACCAGACGACCACGGCGAATGGGGAAAGACAGTCGGCGGCAAAGGTGTTTCTGCGGCCGCTGGCCGGCAATGCCAACCTCACCGTGATCACCGATGCGCTGGTCACCGGCGTGACCCTGGAAAACGGTGCCGCCAGCGGCCTCGCCTACACCACCTCCGACGGCCAAAGCCATGCGGCGACGGCAAAGGCCGAAGTGATTCTCACGGCAGGCGCGCTGGCGACGCCAAAACTGATGATGCTGTCGGGGCTTGGCCCCGCCGAGCATCTGGCCGGGCTCGGCATTCCCGTCATCCGCGACATGCCCGCGGTCGGCCGCGACCTGCAGGACCATGTCGCCGCACCCGTCTATGCGCTGACGCGTCAGCCGATCTCGCTGCTGGGCGAGGATCGCGGCCTGAAGGCACTGCGCCACGGCCTGCAGTACCTGATGTTCCGCACCGGCCTGCTCACCTCCAATGTCGTCGAGAGCGGCGGCTTCTTCGACACCGATGGTGATGGCCGGCCCGATATCCAGTTCCACGTCCTGCCGGTGATGATCGAAAGCGCAGAACACGGCTCGATCGAGCGCCACGGCATGGAGTTCAACCCGTGTGTGCTGCGGCCAAAATCGCGCGGCACCGTCAACCTGCGCTCGCGCGACGCGGCCGACCCGATCCGCTTCACCACCGGCTTCCTGTCCGACCCGGACGATCTTGCTTTGCTGCTCGCCGGCATGAAGATCGCCCGCACCATCCTGCGCCAGCCCGCACTTCGGGCGGTGGTGGCCGAGGAGTTGTCGCCCGGCGAGGCCGCCGACCTTTCCGACCAGGCGATATCGGACCACATCCTCGAACACGCCAAGACCGTCTATCACCCCTGCGGCACCTGCCGGATGGGCAGCGATGACGACGCGGCGGTCGACCCGCAACTGCGCGTGCGCGGCGTCCCGCGCCTGCGCATCTGCGACGCCTCGATCATGCCAAGGCTGATCAGCGGCAATACCAACGCCCCAGTCATCATGATCGCCGACCGCTGCGCCGATTTCATTCTGGGCGAGTGAAGCGGCGGCTCGGTCCTTGGCGTTCCCCGCCTGCGCCAGAACGCCGAGCAACTGGCCGTATTGTCGATCGAAAACAGCACACGCCCGCTGGCGCTCCGATGGCCGCCAGCCTGCTGTCCCTGGTGCCGGTCATAGTGCTAAGCCTGCTCACGCAGCGCTTCATCGTCGATGCGCCGCGCGAAAAAGCAGGGATCATGAGCACAGTCATCGTTGTCGGCCACATCAACTACGACCAGGTCTGGTCGCTGTCCTCGCCCCTCGCCTCTGGCGCGCGCATCGTCTATTCCAGCCGCAGCGTCCGGCTCGGCGGTGGCGGCTTCCACACAGGCACCCAACTGGCGAAGCTCGGCAACCATGTCCGGCTGATCAGCAATCTAATGGACGACGAATATGGCCGGGCAGCGCTCGCCACATTGCAGGCGAGCGGCATCGATACCGGCTACGTCACCCTATGGGCCGGGGAAACCCGGTTCACCGAAATCCTGCTCGAGCCGAATGGCGAGCGCACCATTTTGAACCCCGGCGGCCAGATGCGCCCGCCCTTCGCCGCACCGGAGCCTGTCAGCGGCGACGCCGCCTATCTCAATGCCCTGGTGCTCGATGCCGGCCTCGTTGCCTCGCTGCGGACGATCCCGCTTGTCATTTCGCAATTTCCGCTGCGCAGCGCCTCGCCGCGCCCGGCCGACATCGTTATCGGATCGCGCGCCGATTTTCCCTGCGAGGACACGCGAGCGATCTGGGAGCGAGCGACGGGGATCGCCGGGCCTCGCCTGAGAACACTGGTGCTGACCGACGGAATGCGGCCGATCTCGCTCTATGACGGCAAGGCGCTCAACCACGTCACGCCGCTGAAGCAGGTTTCCGTACCCGACACGATCGGCGCCGGCGACTGTTTTACCGGGATTTTCCTGCATGGCCTGCTGCAGGGGCTGAGCCTTGAGCTTTCCGCCGAACAGGCCAGCCAGCAAACCGCCGAATGGCTGTCACAACGATCCCGTGCCGGCTGAGACAGGCGGTCCGGCAAGGCCGGCCTTCATGAAAATGTCATAAAAATCAAATGGAAACCGGCATTCGGGTGAACTAGAAAACATGTCCTGGAGAGATCGTGACCGGGGCGGCGGCAAGCCGGCGCAATCGTCGCCATGGTCGGTGTCCTCCGTCACCCATGATGTCGCCGACCTTGTCGCCCGTAAAATCCATGCTGAAACCGCTTCCTTGCAAGAGACATGACATGTGGCTGAGTGATTTCGAAATCGTCCTGCGCGACCGCGTCATCCCAAGCGGCGCGATCAGGATCGAAAACGGCAGGATCGCCGATATCCGCGAGAAGCCGGTCGAGCATGCCGACATAGAGGGTGGCGGCCGCCTGCTGCTGCCCGGCTTCATCGACATGCATGGCGACATGGTGGAGAGGGAAGTCGAGCCGCGCATCGGCGTGCACGTGCCGATGCCGATCGGCATTGCCGAACTCGACAAGAAGCTCGCCTCCTGCGGCATCACCACCGCCTACGCCGCGCTCTCCTTCATCGGCGCCAGCGTCACCAGCGGCGTGCTGCGCTCGGAAGATCACACATCAGCAATCATCGACACCATCGCCGGGATGAAGGACGACCTCCTGGTCGACCATCGCATCCATGCCCGCTTCGAAGTGACCTTCACCCCGGCGATTCCCAGGCTGCAAAAGCTGATGGATGCCGGCAGGCTGCATTTGATCTCGCTGATGGATCACACGCCCGGACAGGGGCAGTACCGCGACGTCGAACTCTACATCGCCCGCATCGCCAAGGAACGTGGCATGTCCGTTGCCGCGGCCTCCGAGGTCGTCGGCAAGCGCATGGCCGGTCGCAACGGCCAGGGTGATGTGCTGAATGCGCTGCAGGACCTGTCGGCGCGTGCGCAAGCCGCCGGCATCGTGCTCGCCTCGCATGACGACGACACGCTGGAAAAGGTGGAACTGGTCCACGGCCTGGGTACCGCGCTCTCGGAATTCCCGGTGACGCTGGAAGCCGCACAGGAAGCCCGCAGGCTTGGTATGCACACCGCCATGGGCGCGCCCAACGCGCTGCGTGGCGAGTCCTATTCCGGCAATCTTTCCGCCCGCCAGGCCTATGAGGCCGGGCTGCTCGACATGCTGGCCAGCGACTATCACCCGGCCTCGATCCTGCCCGCGATAATCGGCCTGGCGGAACTGCGGGACGATGGCCTCGCGGCGGCGGCCGCACTGACCAGCGCCAATCCGGCCACGGCGCTCGGCCTCACCGATCGCGGCGCCATCGAGCCTGGCCTTCTGGCGGATCTCGTCGTGGCCGAGCGTCATCCCGTGCCACGCGTGCGCGCCACCTTCCGCGCCGGTCGCATGATCTACAGCGATGGCACGCTTGCACAGGCGGGGAAAGCAGAACGCCTTGCCCTCGCCGTGGGTGAACGGGTACCGGCTGCCTCCCGGGAAAGCGCGTAGCGCTTTCCCCAGAGAATTGCGTCAAAACAAAGAGATAGAGCAACAGCAATTCCAGGAAAGTATGAGCGGTTTTCCCGGGAAAAGTGTGAAACGGCTTTCGCACAGAAGTTGCGTCAAAACAAAGGGTTGGAACAGTTCGCCGTGTCCGTGAAACGTCGAACCGCTCTAAACGTCGAGCACGACCATCATGCCGCGCACTTCGGCCATTTCCAGCAGCATGTCCTGCAGCGTTTCGACGGTCAGCGCCGCACCGGTTACGGCCAGTAGCTCGGTGATACTCTCTCTCATGGAAATGACCGAGACTCCGGTTTTCTCGGAAAGCAGTCGTCCAATGGCTGCGCGGATCTGGGCATTCTGGTCAGGCATGATTCCCCCTTCATGCTGGATGACGGTATAAGTTTTCTCCAACGGTATGCTTTTTTCGCAACTTCTGCGAGCTTTAGCCTAGGCTTGCAAGCCGTCTGGGTAGGTCTGATCTCCATTATTTGTCCGACAGTTGCTCAGCGACGACAGTAACGGCGGCGCCCACGGCTTGCCGACCGCTTCCATGACCGCAAGCAGGGCCAACGGCACTTCGTGCCGACTGAGCCCGATGAGGGTCTTGTCTTGCGCCGCTACCGGCAATTCCGTGGATGTGTCGAAAATGGAATACGTGCCTGTCGGCTCGTTCGAAATCTCAAAGCGGTTCAATGCAAACCTCTCCGTCCCCCGGGAGCCTTGTAACGCGCGCGCCCATCGGAGGTTGCATGAGGGTGGCCGTTTTTGCGGCAGTGAACCGCGGACCGCACGGCATGCGCCCCGACAGGACCGCCTAGGGCCGCCATGGCACCATCGAAATCGCTTCGCACCATTTTAAATCTTGACGCGTGTCAATTTTTTATAAAACATGCGCAAACGCTGATGGGGCTAGGTCAGCGCTCTGGGAGGAGAAATGCCTGGCATGGAAAAGGTCCCGACCGGGTCCGTTGTCCGCGAGACGTTCGGCGCTCGCTGGGCCGCAGGCCGTGCGGCGTTGCCAATGCCGGCATGGCTCTCGCAGCCACGGGCATCCGTGGGCTTGCCGATGAGACACATCAAACAAACAAGAAGCGGAGGAACAAAATGCGCATCTTCAACGGCCTGACGCTTGGCACGGGCCTGCTGGCGACCATCGTCTCGGCCCCGTCTTATGCCGAGGACGCGGCCAAGGTCGCGGCCATCGTCAAAGGCCTCGACAACCCCTTCTTCCAGACCATGCAGCAAGGCATCGAGGAACAGGGCAAGGCCAGCGGCGTCAATGTCAGCGTCCAGGCCGCAGCCAATATGGGTGACGCCACCGGCCAGGCCGACCGTCTGACCGCCATGGCCCTGCAGGATTTCGATTGCTACCTGGTCAACCCGATCAGCGTCTCCAACCTCGTCCAGGCGCTGGTTCCGGTCGCCCAGAAGAAGAAGCCGATCGTCAACATCGATAGCACCATCGACGCCGAACAGGCCAAGGCCGCCGGCTTTGCCGTCTCGACCTATATCGGCACCGACAACGTCGCCGCGGGCGCGCTGGCCGGCGAGGAAATGCTGAAGCTGGTGCCGAAGGGCGGCAAGGTCGCGCTGATTGCCGGCATCGTCGGCGATGTCGGCTCCAATGCTCGCATCAAGGGCTTCAAGCAGGCCGTCGAAGGCAAGCTCGAAGTGGTGGTGATGGTGAGCGCCGACTGGGATCGTGAAAAGGCGCTGACCGCCGCAACCGATATCCTCGCCGCACATCCGGATCTCGCCGGTTTCTTCGCCGCCAACGACATCATGGCGCTCGGCGTCGAACGCGCCGTGCAGACCTCGGGCAAGGACGTCAAGGTGATCGGCCTCGACGGCATCGTCGACGCGCTGAAGTCGATCGCGGCAGGCGAACTCACGGCCACCGTCGCGCAATATCCCTATGTCGTCGGCGCCATGGGCGTCGAGGCTTGCAAGGCGGCGGTCATGGGCAAGCAACTGCCCGCCAACGTGCCGGCGCCGGTGCTGCTGATCAACAAGGCCAATGCCGACGCCTCGCTGAAGAATTTTCCGCGCCCCGGCGGCGATTATCCCGATCCGCTGCGCGAGCTGTTGAAGTGAGCAATTCCACAGACAACGCGCCCGTCGCCCATTCGGCGGGCGCGGCGGAGGAGAGCCGCCCCTCCCTGTCGGCTCTCCTCCTGGATCCGTCCTTCTGGGCCGACTGGGCGTCCGTCGTCGGCCTGGTCGGTCTCGTCATCATTTTCGGCATCGCCCAGCCGGTCTTCCTCAGCGTCGCCAATCTGCAAGCATTGCTTTTGGCATCGGCGATCCTGGTGGTGCTGTCGATCGGCCAGACCTTCGTCGTCGCGACTTCAGGCATCGACCTGTCGTTGGCGGCGGCCGTCATGCTCGGCGCCATCATCCTCGGTCTCGTCAACGCGGCGGGCTACGGCATCGTCATCGCCTGCGTGCTGGCGGTGCTCGCCACCAGCGCCATCGGCTTCCTCAACGGCCTCATCATCACCGTCGGCAAAATCCCCGACTTCGTGGTGACGCTCGGCACGCTGTCGGCCATCACCGGGCTTGGCCTGATCCTGTCAGGCGGCGAACCCACCATGGTCGGCTCGACCTTCCTGCTTAAACTCGCTTCGGGTTCGTTCGGGCCTTTCGGCTATCCGGTCTGGGTGGCAATCGCCGCCGTCATCGTGGCGCATATCGCGCTCTACCACACGCGCTTCGGTGTCCATCTCCTGGCGACAGGCGGCCAGGTCGAGAGTGCCGGCGCGCTCGGCATCCGCACCAACCGCGTCAAGATCGCCGCCTACACCATTTCGGGTTTCTGCGCCGGCCTCGCCGCCATTCTTCTGGTCGCCCGCATCGGCTCGGCCGAACCGCTGATCAACACCAGCCTGCTCTTGAATTCGGTGGCGGCGGTGGTGCTGGGCGGCGTCAGCCTGTTCGGCGGCCGCGCCAGCATATTGGGCCCGGCCATCGGCGCGCTGATGCTGACCGCCTTGGTCAACGGGCTGACATTGCTCAGCGTCTCGGCCTTCTATCAACCGCTTGCCGTGGGCGCCATCGTGGTGCTGGCGGCGCTGATCATGCGGTACCAGAAATGAGCGCCGTCATCCCCTTCCCTGCCTCCGACACGATCATCGCCTGCGACGGCCTGAGCAAGCATTTCGGCGGCGTGCGCGCCTTCACCGATGTTGCCTTCCAGGCGCGCCGCGGCGAGGTCACCGCCGTCATCGGCGACAATGGCGCCGGCAAGTCGACGCTGATCCGCTGCCTGGTCGGCGTGCATGTGCCGGATGCCGGCTCGATCGTTTTCGATGGCCGGGAACATCCCTTCTCCAATCCGGACGGGGCGCGCAAGGCCGGCATCGAGACGGTGCACCAGAACCTGGCGCTGATCGACGAACTGACGGTGGCGCAGAACCTGTTCCTCAACCGCGAGCTCGTGCGCCGCATCGGCCCCTTCGCCTTCCTCGACCGCAGGGCGATGAAACGCGAGGCCCGCTCCATGCTGTCGCGCCTGTCGATCAACGTGCCGTCGATCAACCAGCGTGTGCGCCGCCTGTCGGGCGGCCAGCGCCAGGCGATCTCGATCTGCCGTGCCGTCGGCTCCGGCGCCAAGCTGGTGGTGATGGACGAACCGACGGCAGCGCTCGGCGTGCAGGAGACCGCCAATGTCGAAGCGCTGATCCGGCGTCTGCGCGAGCAGTCCGTCTCGGTCATCCTGGTCAGCCACAATTTCGATCAGGTGCGGCGCCTGTCCGACCAGATCTGGGTGATGCGGGCGGGAAAGATGGCGGCGACCGTGCGCGCCTCGGAAACCACGGGCAACGAACTCGTCGCGCTGGTCACCGGCGCGGCGTGATCCGCCCAATCGTAGAACCATTGCTGGCCGCAAGCTCGGCCAGCATCAGACTTGAAATCAAGGAGTTTGCGCGTGGCACCACTTCGTGTCGGGCTTGTGGGTCTTGGAGAGGTCGCGCAGTCGATCCATCTGCCTGTTCTGGCTGACCAGCGCGACCGTTGGCGGATCGCGGGCGTCCACGACGTGTCGCCAAGCCTGGTGGCGCTCGTCACGTCGGAATATGCCGGGGTGAAAGCCTTCGACACGGCCGAGGCGCTGATCAATTCGCCTGACATCGACGTGGTCTTCGTGCTGTCGTCCGACGACACCCACAGCCGCTTCGTGCGCGCGGCCATGCAAGCCGACAAGCACATCCTGCTGGAAAAGCCCGCTTGCCTGACGGTCCGCGAGATCGACGAGCTGCTGGCGCTGATGCCGTCTTACCGAAAGACCCTGTTCGTCGGCTACATGCGCCGCTACGCACCAGCATATCTGGCGGCCAGGGACGAACTGCCCGCTCATGCCGACATCACCCATGTCCGCATCTTCGACCTGATCTCGGAAGGCCGGCATTTCCTCAAGAAAAGCCAGAATGTCCTCTATCCCCGGGACATCGACCCTGCTCTTCTTGCGCGCGGCGCCAGGGAGCGGGACGCACTGATCCGCGAAGTCGTCGGTACCGACGCGCCCGCTGACCTGGTGCGCGCCTATCGCGGGCTGACGGCACTGTCGTCGCATCACATCTCGGCGATGCGCGGGCTAATCGGCGAACCCAAAGGCGTGGTGGCCGCGCATCGCACCAATGGCGGCGCCAACACGTCGATCACCTTCGACTACGGCCATTTCGCCTGCCTCTATGACGCGGTGGTCGATGATCTCGGCCTGTTCGACGCCATGATCGAAGTGCGCTCCAACACCAGGCGCGTGCGCATCATCTACGACACGCCCTACATCCGCAGCCTGCCGACCCGGCTCGAAGTGACCGACGCCGGCCCGCTCGGCCCGGTGACGAAAAGCTTCGGTCCGCTCTATGGCGACGCCTTCTCCAACGAGCTGGAGATTTTCCACCGCCATATCGCTGAAGGCACCAAACCGCTGACCGACCTCGCCGACTCGCGCCGCGACCTGGCGCTGATGGCCGGGATCATCGAGAAGATGAAGGAGAGCCGCACAGGCGCCTGAGCCTGCCGGCAAGGTACCGGCAGGCGCAACACGTTCCGGCAAAGACTGCTGATTGGCCCTTGCCGAAGCCGGCGGCCTCGCTCATCCATGGCACGACAGACAACAGCCTGGAACCAGCGATGACCGACGCCAGCCTTCATCTCGTCGAAGCAACGATCGAGCAATTGCGCCGCGCTCTCGATGAAGGCACGGTCACCAGCGTCGAACTGGTCGCGGCGTATCTCAGGCGCATCGCGCATTTCGACCGGCATGGCATCAGCCTCAACGCCGTCCCGGTGCTCAACCCCGACATGTTCAAGGAGGCTGCCGCTTCCGACCAACGGCGGCTCGATGGTGCCCTGCCCGGGCCGCTCGACGGCATCCCCTACACCGCCAAGGACAGCTACAAGGTCAAAGGCCTGACGGTCGCGGCCGGCTCGCCGGCTTTCGAGCATCTCGTCGCCAATGAGGACGCCTTCACCATTGCCCGGCTGCGCGCCGGCGGCGCGGTGCTGATCGGCCTCACCAACATGCCGCCCATGGCCAATGGCGGCATGCAGCGTGGCGTCTACGGCCGCGCCGAAAGCCCCTACAATGCCGACTATCTGACCGCTGCCTTCGCATCCGGTTCGTCCAACGGCTCCGGCACGGCGACTTCAGCCAGCTTCTGCGCCTTCGGGCTCGGCGAGGAGACCTGGTCGTCCGGGCGTGCGCCGGCCAGCAACAACGCGCTGGTCGCCTACACGCCGTCGCGCGGTGTGATCTCTGTGCGCGGCAACTGGCCATTGGTGCCGACCATGGATGTCGTGGTGCCGCACGCGCGGACCATGCCCGACATGCTCGAACTACTCGACGTCATCGTTGCCGACGATCCCGAAACGCGAGGCGATTTCTGGCGCGCGCAGCCTTGGGTCGAACTGCCGAAAAGCTCCGAGGTGCGTCCGCAGCGTTACACCGACCTGGCGCTGGCCGGGTCGCTGAAAGGCAAACGACTCGGCGTGCCCAGAATGTATATCGGCCGCGACAGCGAGGCTGATAGGCCGATCGAGACCCGCGCCTCGGTGCTGGCGCTGTGGGAGCAGGCGGCGGCCGATCTGGAGCGGCTTGGCGCCGAAGTGGTGGAAGTCGATTTTCCCGTCGTCTCCAACTACGAGCGCGACCGCCCCGGCGCCCGCACCATGATCGAGCGCGGCCTGGTGCCAAAAGAATTCGCCGACCGCGAACTCTGGGATCTCTGCATCTGGGGCTGGGACGACTTTTTGCGCGCCAATGCTGACCCTGACATCCCCGATCTCGCCTCGGTCGACGGCCCGAAAATCTTCCCGCAGCCGCCGGGCACTTTGCCCGACCGCTACGAAGGCGGCTTCGACCTGTCGGAGTATGTCGAGCGGGCCAAATCCGGCGTCACACCCTTCACAGATATCCCTACGCTGGAGGATGGGTTGAAGGGGCTTGAGGCGACACGGCGCATCGATTTCGAGGACTGGCTCGACGCGCAAGGCATCGACGCCGTGGTGCTGCCAGCCGCCGCCGATGTCGGGCCGGCCGACGCCGATGTCAACGAGGCGTCCGCCGCGCTTGCCTGGCGCAATGGCACCTGGGTCGCCAACGGCAATCTGGTCTGGCGCCATTTCGGCATCCCGACCGTCACCGTGCCGATGGGCACGATGGCCGACATCGGCATGCCGGTCGGCCTGACCTTCGCCGGCAAGGCCTATGACGACGAAAGACTGCTGCGCATGGCCGGCGATTACGAGCGCGCCACCCAGCGCCGCACGAGCCCGCCGCGCACGCCGGAACTGGCCGATGATGTGTTTTCGGGGCGGCACGTGCAGGCCGGCCACGGCAGGTTGCCGCCACTGGCAATCGCGCTGGTCGCCGAGACGCGCTCTTCCGGCGATCAGGACGAGATCGCGATAACGCTCGACATTGCGGCCGAGGCGGAGAGCGCCACCGTCAAGGTGCACGTCAACGGAGAAGCCGTCGCGATGCAGCGAGCCGGCGCGCACTTCAGCGGAAGCGCCTTCGTTCCAGCCGCCGAGCACAAGCGGTTCCACAGCGTCTGGCGCGGCTCGTATGGTTCAATCGTGACGGCGGTGGTGCGACTGGAGGATGGACGCACAGCCGGTGCCTATCTTGTCACCGGCGGGATTGGATGAGCGCCGGGACTAGGAAGGCAGCGAAGCCAGCCATTCTTCCCAAAATTCCTGTTGCATATGGACGAAAACCGGAACCACGTCGACGCCATCATCAAATATGTCGACCAGATCGGTCTCCTTGGGAAATTGCCCCGTCTTCACCTTGCAGGCTATCAATCCGCGACTTTTTTCCATTACGGTATTTTCCGGATAAACATTGGCACTTGCTCCGTAACAGAAGGGTATCAAGCCATCGACTTCGAGTGCCTGGCGGATTTGGAACAGAGCCTCGAAAAAGTCTTCCTCTTCGGCCTCGATTACCTTGTCCCGATAGCTGCATTTCAGACTGCAGGCAGCGCCGCTCACGTGCAGCGTGAACACGGCTTGCTCGTCGTCACCAACGGAACCTGCGCCGATCAGAAAAACAGTACGGTGATGGTCCATCTCATCCCCCTCGCCATTCGACGGGATGGTAGTGCGATACCGGCCGATTTTCCAGCATGGCAGGGATCGGGACGCGGCCGCCCTCCGTCGTCATCCGCTGGCCGAGCGTCTCGCTGTAAAGGCAAGGTCCCGCCGAATGGCGTCCCATTTGTCCTGGGACAGACCGGCAAGCAGCTTTTCGTCGAGATGGCCTAATCGAATGAGATGGGCAAGAACGTAGATCAGCTGCGAATAGCGGTAATCGAACATCCGATCGATATCCCGCCGCTCTTCACGCAGATAGTCTTCCAGCTCCCACATTTCGGAGGGCTGCGTCACCGCACTCGCCTTGCGCTTGAATTCCGCCATCGTCTTTGCGAGCGCGGCCTCAAGAGCCATATCGAAGGCATGACGGGCGAGCTTCTTTTCGGAAGCAGACCAACTGAAACCATTCATTGGATATCTCCTTAGATGCCCTGTGAATTCAGCCCAAGATTTTCATAAAACCACGCCTGCTGCTACCCCCGCGCCGCCCACAGCAACCCGCGCTCCACCATCATCGCCATCTCCGGCACCGCAAACTCATCCGCCGTGTGCCCAAGCGAACTGTAAAACACCCTCCCCGCGCCATACCGCCGCTTCCAGACCACCGGCATGACAACGCCATCAATCCCCGGGAAATGCGCATCGCTGAAGGTGGTCGTCGCCAGGACCTCGTTGCTCGGATCGACATGCATGTAATACTGCTCCGACCGATAGGCGAAATCGCCGACGCCCCTGGTGATCGGGTCGTCCGGTTGTGTGATCACCACACGATAGTCGATGATGTTGCCGGGATGCGCGACCCATTGGCCGCCGATCATGAACTGGTAGTCGGGCTCGTTGCGGAAACTGTCGCCCATCGTGCCGTGAAAGCCGCCAAGCCCGCTTCCCGCGCGAACCGCCTGCGTCAGGTTCCGCAACTCGGCCTTCTCGATCGTCGACATGGTGATGACCGGTACGATGAGATCGAAGGTAGGCAATTCCGGATCGGCGAACATCGCCGTGCCGTGGCCCAGCGTGACGGTGAATCCATTGCGCTCAAGCAAGGCGCGGATAACGTTGGCGCTACGCTCGGGCGTGTGGCCTTCCCAGCCGCCCCAGGCAATCAGGGCCTTCTTTGGCATGCCATGAACCTCCTGAATCGCCCGCCGCGATCGATGGTTACACGGCGCGGCGGTCAGCGCCAGCCCAGGGCCGGCGCGACATGCGTCAGGATCGCCTCGATGACATGGGCGTTGTAGTCTACGCCGAGCTGGTTGGGCACGGTGAGCAGCAGCGTGTCGGCTTCGGCGATCGCCTCGTCCTGCGCCAGCTCCTTGATCAGCACGTCAGGCTCGGCGGCGTAGCTGCGGCCGAAGATCGCCCTGGTATTCTCCTCGATGAAGCCGATCTGGTCGCGGCTTTCATTGCCGCGGCCGAAATAGGCGCGGTCGCGGTCATCGACCAGCGCGAAGATGCTGCGGCTGACCGAAACGCGCGGCTCGCGCTCGTGGCCGGCCGCCTTCCAGGCCTCGCGATAGATGCGGATCTGCTCGGCCTGCTGGATGTGGAAGGGCTTGCCGCTCTCGTCGAATTTGAGCGTCGAGCTCTGCAGATTCATGCCGAGCTTGGCCGCCCATTCCGAGGTGGCGTTGGTGGCCGCGCCCCACCAGATGCGCTCACGCAGGCCTTCCGAATGCGGCTCGAGCCGAAGCAGCCCGGGCGGGTTGGGGAACATCGGCCGCGGATTGGGCTGGCCAAAACCTTCGCCGCGCAGCGTGTCGAGGAAAACCTCGGCGTGATGCCGCGCCATGTCGGCGTCGCTTTTGCCTTCCGGCGGCTGGTAGCCGAAATAGCGCCAGCCATCGATGACCTGCTCGGGCGAGCCACGGCTGATGCCGAGCTGCAGGCGCCCGCCGGCGATGATGTCGGCGGCACCCGCATCCTCGGCCATGTAGAGCGGATTCTCATAGCGCATGTCGATGACCGCCGTGCCGATCTCGATGCGGCTGGTCTTGGCCCCGACAGCCGCCAGCAGCGGGAATGGCGAGGCGAGCTGGCGGGCAAAATGATGCACGCGGAAATAGGCGCCGTCGACGCCGAGCTGTTCGGCCGCGACGGCGAGATCGATGGACTGCAGCAGCGCGTCGGAAGCCGAGCGCACCTGCGATTGCGACGAGGGCGTCCAGTGCCCGAACGAGAGGAAACCGATTTTTTTCATGGCCCTGAAGTATATGCGGGCGGCACGTGCTTCAATGCCAAAACAGCGGGGTTACACACCGTCGCCTTGCACGATACTCAGGAGTCGCCGTGGAGGGTCGAATGCTCAGGGGAATCCGCATCGTCGAGATCGAGGCGCTCGGGCCCGCACCCTTCGCCGGCATGCTGCTTGCCGATCTCGGCGCCGAAATCATCGTCGTCCACCGCAAGCAGGCGCTCCTGCCCGGACTCCCGGAACGCTCGCTGCTTGATCGCGGCAAGCGCTCCATCGCGCTCGACCTCGGAGATGCCGAGGATGTCGCCCTGCTGATGCGCCTCATCGCCACCGCCGACGGGCTGATCGAGGGATTCCGGCCCGGCGTCATGGAGCGACTCGGCCTCGGCCCGGAGGCCTGCCTGGCGGTCAATCCAATGCTGGTCTACGGCCGCATGACCGGCTGGGGCCAGGACGGCCCGCTCGCCCGCACCGCCGGGCATGATTTGAACTATATCGGCGTGTCGGGCGCGCTCTGGTACGCCTCCTTGCCGCACGAGCCGCCCATGGCGCCGCCGACGCTGGTCGGCGATATAGGCGGCGGCGCGCTCTATCTGGTGATCGGCATACTCGCCGGCATCATGAACGCGCGAGCGAGCGGTGAAGGCACCGTGGTCGACGCGGCGATCGTCGACGGCTCGGCCCACATGATGAACCTGCTGATGGTGCTCGGCCAAATCGGCGGCCTCGCGGCCGAACGGGGCAGAAGCCTTCTCGACGGGCCGCATTGGTGCCGCGTCTACCGCACATCCGATGGCGGGTTCATCAGCGTCCAGTGCATCGAGCCGAAATTCTATGCGCTGTTCCTCGACCGGCTCGGCCTCGCCGCCGATCCGCAATTCGCCAACCAATTCGACCGCGATCTCTGGCCGGAACTCGGCAGCCAGCTGGCGGCGATCTTTGCGGCAAAAACCCGCGACGAGTGGACCAGCCTGTTCGAGGGCTCCGACGCTTGCGTCTCACCGGTGCTCAATCCATGGGAAGCAGCACAGCACCCGCACATGGCCGCGCGCGGTTCCTGGCTGGCGGTGGACGGTGTCCTGCAAGCAGCTGCTGCTCCGCGCTTTTCCCAGTGGGTGCAAAAGACACCGACGAAAGGTCCCGCGCGCGACGAACACGGTGCCGAGATTCGCGCGGAACTGGCGAATCCCCATACAAGCCGTTGAAATCGGCGAGTTTTAGCCTGCTGGAAATCCACCATTGGCTGCCGGGAATTGGCCTGACACTGGCTTGAGCCGACCGCCGAGCGGGCCAGCTACTTCCCGCAATGGTGATCGTTGATCTTGTTTATCGCATTCGCGTCCGGCCCCACCCGATTGTAGGAGCAGGCGCCGGCGGCGGTGGTGAACAGCTGCTGGTCATAATAGCGCGGGCCGCCGAACAGGAAGCCGATGAGATCGTCATCGGCGGGAACATAGCGTTCCGGCTCGGCCTGATTGTAGTAGTGGTTCTGAGTGTGGTGGCGGTGCTTGGCCCCGGCGGATGCCGGCGCGGTCATGCCGCAGGCCGTCGCCAGGGCAAGAGCGCAGATCGCAAAGCGTTTCGTCGTCATCGGCAACACCCTCCTGGCCGTTCACGCTTCCTATATAGGCAAAAATCACCGGCCGGACAAAGGTTCCCTGGCAACGGTTCGCCTGCCCCGCGATTTGCATGCCCGCCGGAGCGAACTGCACAGCGCATCAGAAAATCGAAATTGCCCCTGCCGTGTCGAGCCGCAATGGTCTTGCGGGAGGCAGCCGGCTCAGGGCTGTGGAGGAAACGCCGGAGCTGCGAGGCGGCTCGGGCAAGCTGCCAGTTGAGGCTGGCAGCGAGGGAGGAAGAGACTTGGCTGGTTCGGGCAAATCCGACGGCGCGCGCTCGGGCATCAAACTGTCCCAGGAGCTTGTCGTCGTTGCGATCTCGGTCATCCTCTTTGTTGTGTTCTCGGCGACGCTCAACAATTTCCTGAGCCAGGGCAACATCATCGCCATCCTCAAGAACGTCTCCATCCTCGGCACGCTTGCCGTCGGCATGGGCTTCATCGTCGTCGGCCGCGGCATCGATCTTACCATGGTGGCGGTGATGGTGGTCGGCGTCGCCTTCTCGATCTGGATCTCCACCTGGGGCATCGACTTCACGCTGGCCGTGCTCTGCGGTGCCCTTCTGGCCGCTGCCATCGGCCTGTTCACCGGCATCATGGTGGCGGTGGCCGAAATCCCGCCGATCTTCGCCACGCTGGCCATCGCCTCCTCGGTCTACGGTTCGGGGCGCATCGTCTTTGCCTCCGACGTCCTCTATGCCCCGCTGGACATCGGCTGGCTGAAATTCGTCGGCAGCGGCACCATCCTCGGCATCCCGATGGTCGTGGTCATCTTCGCGGCGGTGGCGGCACTGATGGGCTTCTTCCTGAAGAAGACCCGCTTCGGCCGGCTGGTCTATGCCACCGGCGACAATCCGAACGCGGCCCGCACCACCGGCCTGCCGACGCGCCCGATCATCGTGACGCAATATGTGCTGAGCGCGCTGATCGCCTTCACCGCCGGCATCATCATGCTGGGGCTGGTCACCGGCATCGACACGCGCCTTTACAACTCGAGCCTGATCTACGACGTGCTCTTGGTCGTGGTGCTCGGCGGCATCGGCCTTTCCGGCGGCCAGGGCGGCGTGCGCAATGTCATCGTCGGCACCATTCTGGTCGGCATCCTGACCAACGGCATGACGATCCTGAACTTCAGCTACACCAGCCAGAACCTGATCAAGAGCGTGATCCTGCTGGGCGCGCTGGCGATCGACGCCATCATCAATCCGCGCGACGAGCAGACCTCGCAGAGCGGCGACATCTGAAACAAGAACGCATCAAATCAGGGAGGAAACCATGAAGCTATTCAAGAACTGCCTGTTCGCAGGCCTGACCGCGCTTGCGCTGCTGGGAGCGGCCAACGTCGGCACCGCGCAGGAAACCGACCAGGTCGGGCGCGCGCCCTATCTGGAAACGCTCAAGGGCAAGAAGGTCATCTTCGTGCCGATCTCGCAGGGCATGGACCTCAACCAGGCCTGGGTGATGGTGTGGCAGCGCCACGCCGCCCGCTATGGCTTCAGCCTCGAAGTGCGCGATCCCAACGGTGACACCAATGCCGGCATCCGCGCCATGCAGGGCGCCATCGCCGAGAAGCCGGACCTGATCATCGTGCAGAATCCCGACGTCCAGACCTACGCCCGCCTGCTCAAGCAGGCGCAGGCGGCCGGCATCAAGGTGCTGCAGGTCAACATGCAGTCAGCCACCCAGACGGACTCCTATGTCGGCAATGACTGGATCGAGATGGGCCGCCTGGAAATGGGCGAACTGGCCAAGCACTGCACCGGGCCGAACGCCGTCTCGCACAAGGTGGTCGGCTTGCCGGCGTGCAGACGGGCGCCGCCAACATCTACATGCGAACCGGCATCGACGAGGTGCTGAAGGCCAATCCCGAACTGCAGCTCGTCTCCGACCAGCCGGCCGACTATATGAGCGAAAAGGCCCGCCAGATCACCGAGACGGTGCTGCAGCAGCATCCGGACCTCTGCGGCATCATGGGCATCTGGGACAATGCCGAGGTCGGCGCCGGTGCCGCCGTCGCGGCTGCCGGCAAGCAGGACCAGGTCACCATCGTCACCAATGGCGCGGGCGCCGCCACCGGCTGCGACAGCATCAAGAACGGCCTGCTCGATGTGATCTTCAACTTCAATGCCCCCATCCAGGGCGAAATCGCCGCGCAGCAGATTTCCGAACTGCTGCAGCACCCCGACCGGCAGGCGGGCAGCGAGAAGACCATCTTCTTCGGCCCGATCACCCGTGTCGACAAGACCAACGCGACCGGCCGGAACTGCTGGAAGCCTGAAGACATCAAGTAACGGACTTTCCGATGAGCATGGCCGAAAGCCTCGTGCGCTGGCGCTACCGCCTGCTCCCCGACCATGTGGTCGGGGAGATCCTGACCAAGAAGTGGATCGACAGCGTCATCCCCTTCACGGCGCTGGTCATCCTGTGCGCGATCTTCGGTTCGATCGTGCCGGGCTTCTGGAGCGTCGCGACGCTGACCAATCTCAGCGGCCAGACCGCCGAGCTCGGCCTGGTCGTGCTCGGCATGACCATCGTCATGGTCTCGGGCGGCATCGACCTGTCGGTCGGTTCGACCTTCGCGCTGGCGGTGCTGGTGACGCTCTACGGCATGAATGTCGGGCAATGGAGTTTCGGCACCGGCCTGCTGGCCTGCCTCGGGCTTGGCGTCGTCTGCGGCGCCATCAACGGCGTTCTGGTCGGCTTCCTGCGCATGCGGGCCTTCCTGACGACGCTGGTCACGCTGATCATCTACCGCTCGACCTTCGACGTCATCTTCCCGCAAGTCTCGACGCCGATCGTCACCAGCGGGCCGGATTCGCCGACCTATGATTTCCTCGGCTTCGGCACGATCTGGGGCGTACCGACCTCCTTCGCCGTCTTCGTGGTCATCGCGCTGGCGATCCACCTCGTCCTGTCGCGCGCCCGCTATGGCTGGCGGCTGTTCGCGGTCGGCGGCGCGCGCCGCTCGGCCTACAATGCCGGCATCAATGTGCGTTTCACTCTGTTCAGCGCTTATGTTCTGTGCTCGGTGCTGGTCGCGCTCTCCGGTTTCTTCTTCTCGGCCCGCATCGGCAGTGCGGCCTCCGATATCGGCACCGGCCTCGAACTGCAGGTGCTCACCGCGACCGTGCTTGGCGGCATCTCGCTTGGCGGCGGGCGCGGCTCGGTGGCCAAGGCGCTGATGGGCACGATCTTCGTGCTCGTCCTGTCGAACAGCCTGCTTGCTCTGGCCGTATCCGGCCCGGTCAACTCCCTGATCCTTGGCCTCGTGCTGCTTTTCTCGGTCCTGCTCGACGTGCGCTGGGTGAAGAACCGTCACAAGATCCTGCGCAGCGTCTACATCTCGCCGACCTTCGCCAAGATGCGCGAGCCGATCTCGACCGCGCCGGGCACGCCGATCGCCGTGAACGACCGGTTGAAGGATGTCGGCGTCATCGGCCTTGGCGTCCTCGACGGTGCCGAGGATGTCATCTTCGACCGCCAGGACCGCCTCTACACCGGTACCCGCCAGGGCGACATACTGCGCTTCCAGCCGCCGCATTATACGCAGAGCGAAGTGTTCGCCCATATTGGCGGCTCGCCGCTCGGCATGGCCTTCGACCGCGACGACAATCTGGTCATCTGCGTCGCCGGCATGGGCCTCTACCGGGTGGCACCGGACGGCACAGTGAAGCTGCTGACGGCCGAGACCAACCGCTCGCTGACCTCGGTCGTCGACGACTCGACCATGAAGCTTGCCGACGACTGCGACATCCTTCCTGACGGCCGCATTGTCTTTTCCGAAGCGACCGTACGTTTCGAAATGCATGACTGGTACGCCGATGCGCTGGAAAGCCGAGGCAACGGCCGCATCATCGTCCATGATCCGCGCACAGGTTCGACCCGCACGCTGCTGTCGAACCTGGTCTTCCCCAATGGCATCTGCACCGCCTTCGACGGCCAGTCGGTGCTGTTCGCCGAAAGCTGGGCCTGCCGCATCAGCCGCTACTATTTCGACGGCCCGAAGAAGGGCAAGGTCGAGCGCGTCATCGAAGGCTTGCCCGGCTATCCCGACAACATCAACCGCGCCTCGGACGGCACCTATTGGCTTGCCTTGATGGGCATGCGCACGCCGGCGCTCGATTTGTCGCTGGAAATGCCGGGCTTCCGCCGCCGCATGGCGCGGCGCGTTTCGGAAGACGCCTGGCTGATGCCCAACCTCAACACCGGCTGCGTGCTGCGCTTCGACGAGAACGGCCAGATCCTCGAAAGCCTCTGGGACCGCGCCGGCGAAAAACATCCGATGATCACCTCGATGCGCGAGCACAAGGGCGTGCTCTATCTCTGCGGCATCTTCAACAACCGCATGGGCACGCTGCCGCTGAAGGGCGTCGACCAGAACTGGTTCAGCTCGGATTCCTACTGGGGCAAAAAGGCATGAGCGCCGTGAGCCAGTTTTTCGACCGCTTCCTTGGCCGTGGCGACTGGGCGGTGACGGTGCCGACGCTCGACGGCCCCCTGCTGCCCAACCAGGGATTGGAGGAGGCCGAGACCTTCGCCAGCCTCGCCAATGCAGACAATCTCGTGCGCACCGACAAGGGCGTGCTGGCCAGCAGCGCCGCCTCGCTGGTGCGTTTCGGCGCCGACGGCCATGCCGAAATCCTGCAGGAATTTTCCGGCGAGATCACAGCACTCGCCCATGCCCGCGGCATGACGGCGCTGGCGATCGACGGCAAGGGCGTCGTCATCCGCGGCGGCCTGCATGACGGGCGCGAAGCGACGGGCGACGAGGTCCTGCGGCTCTCCTGCATCACCGCCCTCACCTTCCTCGACAGCAACAGCCTGCTGATCGCCAACGGTTCGGCCTCGCTGCCGGCGAGCGGCTGGCGCCGCGACCTGATGCAGAAGAACGCTTCCGGCTCGCTCTGGCGCCTCGATTTGAAAAGCGGCCGGCTGGAGCTGATCCGCGACGGCCTGGCCTGGCCGGCCGGCATCGCCACCACCGGTTCGAACCGCATCTACGTCACCGAAGCCTGGCGCCACCGCGTGCTGGCGATCGACCTCGCCACCAAGGCGACGTTGCCGGTGCTGGACCATCTGCCCGCCTATCCCGCCCGCATCGCGCCCGCCTTCAATGCCGGCTACTGGCTGACCTTCTATTCCGTCCGCAACCAGCTGGTGGAATTCATCCTGCGCGAGGAGACCTATCGCAAGCGCATGCTGGCCGAGGTCCCGGAAGCGTATTGGATGGCGCCTTCGCTGAGCTCATGGCGCGATTACCGCGAGCCGATGCAAGGCAGCCAGCTGAAGCAGATGAACGTGCTGAAGCCCTATGCGGTCACCCGATCCTATGGGCTGGTGGTACATTGCGACCAGAACATGAAGCCGCTGTCGAGCTTTCATTCGCGCGCCGACGGCACGGTGCACGGCACGGTCAGCGCCTGCGAGGCGGGCGACGATTTGCTCGTCGCCTCGCGCGGCGGATCGCGGGTGGTGCGCGTGGCCGGCGCCGCCGGCGGCAAGCGGGGTTAAGCGATGTCGGATAACATCATCGAACTCAGGGACGCCACCAAGGCCTTCTCGCGCATCCCCGCCTTCAAGAACGTCAATTTCGACCTGCGCAAGGGCGAGATCCACGCGCTGCTCGGCGAAAACGGCGCCGGCAAGTCGACGCTGACCAAGGTCATGGCAGGCGTGTTCAAGCTGACAGAGGGCAAGATGACCTTCGACGGCAAGGAGGTGTCCTTCGCGGCACCCGCCGAAGCGCTGCGCGCCGGCATTGCCATGGTGTTCCAGGAAACCAATCTGGTGCCGGCTATGACCGTGGCGCAGAACCTCTATCTCGGCGAAGAGAAGATGTTCAACCGGCTGCGCGGCCTCTACATCCAGGCGCGGCAATTCCTCGCCGGCATGGGCTTTCAGGTCGACCCGACCGCGCAGGTCAGCACGCTGGGCGCGGCGCACAAGCAGATGGTGGAGATCGCGCGCGCCGTCCACCACAAGGCCCGCGTCATCATCTTCGACGAGCCGACGGCGACGCTGACGCCGGAAGAGAAGAGCCATTTCTTCAACCTGCTGCAGCGCCTGGTCAAGGAAGGCATCGCCATCATCTTCATCAGCCATGCGCTGGAAGAGGCGCTGGCCGTGGCCGACCGCATCACCGTCATGCGCGACGGCGAGATCGTGGCTTCGGGAGACGCCAAGGGCTTCACCCGCGCCACCATCGTGCAGGCCATGGTCGGCCGTACGCTGACCGAAACGCTGCATGGCGAGGTCAAGCGCACGGCCCGGCCCTATGGCGACAAGGTGCTGTCGGTCGAGAACCTCTCCTGCGCCGGCCTGGTGCGCAACTCATCCTTCTCGGTCTTTTCGGGCCAGGTCACCGGCATGTTCGGCCTCGTCGGCGCCGGCCGCACCGAAATGGCCAAGGTCGTTGCCGGCCTGCTGAAGCGCAACATCTTCCATGGCGGCGAGATCCGCTTGCTCGGCAAATCGGTGCGCTACCGCGTGCCGCGGCCGGCGGTGCGCGACGGCATTGTCTATGTCACCGAGGACCGCAAGCTCGACGGTTTCTTCGAGACCATGACGGCCGGCGAGAACCTGCAGATGGGCGAACTCACCGAGGGCGCCAACCCGGTCTCGATGGTGTCCTTGGCGCGCGCCAGGCAGCTTGCCCGCGAATGGGGCGAGCGCTTGAGCCTGCGGCAGACCAGCGACCGCGCCCGGATGATCGAGCTTTCCGGCGGCAATCAGCAAAAGGTGGTGATCGCCAAATCGCTGATCCAGAAGCCGAAGCTGGTGATCTTCGACGAGCCGACGCGCGGTGTCGATGTTGGCGCCATCGTCGAGATCCACCAGCTCATCAGCGATCTCGCCGACCAGGGCATGGCCGTCGTCGTCATCTCGTCCTATCTGCCTGAAATCCTGGCCGTTTCGGACCGCATCCTGGTCGTCAAGCGCGGCCGCGTGGTCGAGGAGATGATGCTGTCGGAAGCGACCGAGGAACGCGTGATGTTTGCTGCAGTGCATTGACCGTCGCAAAGAAAGGCAATGTTTCGCCGGCTAAGCCAGGACCAATGGTTGGCCCCGGCCTATTGCCTTGCAATCGGTTCCGCGTCTGAATAGGTCAGGAGGTCAGACCACCTGCCCGAGCGGACATGTCCAGCATCAACCTCAAACTTCTGCAGACGTTCCTGCTTGCCGCCGAAAACGGCAGCTTCCGTCGTGCTGCCGAAGAGAGCAACCGCTCGCCGTCGGCGGTCTCGATGCAGATACGCGACCTCGAGGAGCAGATCGGCATCTCGCTCTTCATCCGCACCGCGCAGCGCGCCAGCCTGACGCCGGAAGGCCAGGTCCTGTTCGAGGAGATCGCCAACGCGATGTCGCAGGTGCAGACCAGCCTCGACCGGCTGACCGAGATCGCCGCGCGGCGCAAGGGCAAGGTCCAGATCGCTTGCGCCCCGACGCTTGCGGCAAGCCGGCTCGGCGACATATTGGCGACATTCAAGCTGCGCTATCCCCGCTCGATCGTCGAGGTCATCGAAACCCCACCCCAGGCGGCGCTCAGCCTTTTGCAGCAGCAGGAGGTCGAGTTCTATATCGGCCCCGAACTGCCCAACCTGACCGACTTCCAGTTCGAGTCCATCCTCGACGATCCGCTGATGGCCTGCATCCCGACGGAAATCCATGGCGGCGAAAAGAAGCTGCTTCTCTCCGACCTCTTGCGCTACCCGCTGATCCTGCTCAACCGCAAGACGGCGGTACGCGGCCTTGTCGATCGGCTCACGGCGGCGGAAGGCATCGAGCTCAAGCCGCGATACGAGGTCGAGAGCGCGCAGACCGCGGTGGCGCTTGCCTCATCCGGCCTGGGTGTGTGCGTCGTCCCCGGCATCGCCATCTCACGCAATGACGAGCGCATGCGCGTCGTGCCCATCGACCACCGCGACGCCCACCGCTCCGTCGGCATCATCACGGCGCGAGGCTACGTGCACCACTCCTTCTCCGAACAGCTGATGAACCTCATCCGCACCAACCTGCGCGAACTGGCGCATTGAGCAACGCTGGAGATTTGCCGCACCGTCTGTAGCTTCGTCATCCTAGGGCGAAGCAAGGAGCGAAGCGACGCGCGCAGACCCTAGGATCCATTCCGTGACGTCAAAGCGTTGCAACGGTGCAGAAGGCTCACCACCCGGTTTCGCGAAAAAGCTCGAACCAATTTGGATTCGCTTTCTCGATGAGGTCAATCTTCCACTGCCTTGGCCAGCGCTTCAGCGATTTCTCTCGCTGAATGGCATCGGTGATATCGAAATATTCCTCATACCAGACCAGCCGCTGCACGCCGTAGCGGCTGGTGAACTGCGACCCTTGCCCAGATTTGTGTTCGGGCATGCGCCGGCCAAGATCATTGGTGACACCGATATAGATCGTGCCGCGCTTCTTGCTCGAGGTCATGTAGACATAACCGGTCATGGATGGACGTTAGCTGTCGAAGCGACCGCCTTCTATCCTGGACCGCTGTATTTTTCGACTGACGTCACGGAATGGATCCTAGGGTCTGCGCGCGTCGCTTCGCTCCTTGCTTCGCCCTAGGATGACGAAGGCGGGGGGCTTCGCGCACTTGTGATTCGCAGGCCGCCCTCACCTGAATATCGGCATACCCCTCAGTCGGTCTGGATCCAGACTGACTTGGTCTCCAGATACTCATGCAGATGCTCGATGCCGCCTTCGCGGCCGTAGCCGGACATCTTCATGCCGCCGAACGGCACCGCCGGGTCGATGGCGTGGTACATGTTGACCCAGACCGAGCCGGCCTTGATGCGGCGTGCCAGCTTGTGCGCGGTGCCGAGGTGGCTGGTGAAGATGCCGGCCGCCAGCCCATAAGGCGTCGCATTGGCGCGCGTGACCGCCTCGTCCAGCGTATCGAAGGGCATGGCGGAAATGACCGGCCCGAAAATCTCCTCGCGCGCGATGGTCATCTTGTCGGACACCGCGCCGAAGACGGTCGGCGCGATGAAATTGCCACCATCGTAGAGTGCGCCCGTCAGCCGCGATCCGCCGGCGACCAGTTCCGCGCCCTCGTCGCTGCCGGCCTTGATGTAGCCCTCCACCTTGCCGGCCTGCCTGGCATTGATCAGCGGCCCGATTTCGGTCTCCGCCTCGATGCCGTGGCCGATGCGCAGCTTGCCGGCGAATTCGGCGACCCGGCGCACGAATTCGTCGTGGATTTCGCGCGCCACGAACAGCCGCGAACCGGCGATGCAGATCTGGCCCGAATGCACGAACACCGCCATCGCCGCCACCGGAACCGCCTTGTCGATGTCGGCGTCGCGGCAGACGATGATCGGCGACTTGCCGCCGAGCTCCAGCGAGACGCGCTTGAGGTTGGTAACGCCCGCCCGCGCGATCGCTTGGCCAGTCAGCGTCGAGCCGGTGAAGACGATCTTGTTGACGTCGGGATGTTCGGCAAGCCGCGCGCCGGCCTCGGCGCCAGTGCCGGTGACGATGTTGACGACGCCGTCGGGCACACCGGCCTCCTGCATCAGCCTGGCGATCAGCAGTGGCGTCAGCGAGGCATCCTCGGAAGGTTTCAGCACGATGGTGCAGCCGGTGGCGAGCGCCGGCGCGATCTTCCAGATCGAGGCGGCAGTCGGCGCGTTCCAGGGAATGATGGCGCCGACGACGCCGACCGGCTCGCGCCTAGTGAAGGAGACGATCTCGCCGGGAATGGAATTGTCGATCGCCTCGCCATGCAGCGCCGTCGCCATGCCGCCATAGAAGCGCAGCATGCCGATGACGCGGCGCCGGTTGGCCAGCGTGCGCGTGATCGGCAGCCCCATGTCGAGCGTGTCGGAAACGCTGAGCTCTTCCCAATGCGTCTCGAACAGATCGGCGATGCGCAACAGCACGCACTGCCGCTCATAGGGCGAGAATTTCGACCATGGGCCTTCGAAGGCCGCGCGTGCGGCGGCCACCGCCGCATCGATGTCAGCGGCCCCGCCGCGCGGCACCGTCGCCAGCACCTCGCCCGTCGCCGGGTTGAGCGCCTGCATCACCTCACCGGACTGTGCCGCAACCCACTTGCCGCCGATGAACATCGGCCGGAATTCGCCGTGGTAGAGCGTCGCGGCCTTCGCCCTCGGGTCGAAATTCAGCGTCATCGCGTCCTCCTCACGAATTCCGCCGCGACTATTACTCCCGCCACCGGTGACCTCAAACAAGGAAAGCTAAAAGGGCGTTCAGATAATCGGACTGTGCAATCCGAGCGACTTCCCCGATGGTGCCGGCAACGGAGGAACAGATATGAGACTTGCTGGCAAGGTCGCCATCGTCACCGGTGGCGGTTCGGGATTTGGCGAAGGCATCGTCAGGAAATTCGTCGCCGAGGGCGCGCTGGTCGTGCTGATGGACCGTGATGAGGCAGCGGCGGCCAGGGTCGCCGGCGAGGTCGGCAAGAACGTGCGACCGATCACCGGCGATGTCTCGACCGTGGGCAGCTTCGAAGCAGCGGCCGACCTGGCCCGCTCGGCTTTTGGTGGCCTCGACATACTGGTCAACAACGCCGGCGTCGCCCAGCCGCCACTGCCGCTGGAGACGATGGAGGAGGAGCTGTTCGACCGCATCGCTGACGTCAACATGCGCTCAATCTACAACGGCGCCCGCGCGGTCGTTCCGCATTTCAAAGCCATCAAATCGGGCGCCATCCTCAACGTCGCCTCCACTGGCGGCGTCTCGCCGCGGCCGAACCTCACCTGGTACAATGCCTCCAAGGGTTGGGCGATCGCCGCCACGCGGGCCATGGCGGTGGAACTCGCGCCCTTCGGCATCCGCGTCAACGCCATCAACCCGGTCGCCGGCGACACGCCGCTTCTGTCCACCTTCATCGGCTCCGGCGAGGAGAACCGCGCCCGCGTCGTCGCCACCATCCCGATCGGCCGGCTCTCGACGCCACAGGACATGGGCAATGCCGCCGCCTTCCTGTGCTCCGACGAGGCCAGCATGATCACCGGTGTCGACCTCAACGTCGATGGCGGCAAGTGCATCTGAGAGATTGTTGTCCGTGAGGGTTCGGCGATGAAGCCTGTCTACGAAATCGCCGTGGTGCATGGCGACGGCATCGGCCCGGAAGTCTGCGCCGCCACGGTCGAGGTGGTGAAGGCTGCACTCGGGTCCAACAGCCCGCTGCGCTTCAGCGACTATCCGGCCGGCGCCGAGCACTTCCTGAAGACCGGCCAGAGCTTTCCCGAGCCGACCTTCCAGGCCTGCCGGGCGGCGGACGCCATCCTGCATGGCGCCGGCGGCCTGCCCGGCGTGGTCCACCCCGACGGCACCGAAGCAGGGCTGGATTTCACGCTCAGGCTGCGCTTCGAACTCGACCTCTACGCCAACATCCGTCCCATCAGGCTTTTCGAGGGCGTGCAGAGCCCGTTGAGTGGCATCAAGGCCGGCGACATCGACTACATCATCCTGCGCGAGAACAGCGAGGGGCTCTACGCCGCGCGCGGCTCGGGCGCGCTGCTGCGCGGCGAGGTCGCGGTCGACACGCTGGTGCAGACGCGCTCAGGCATCGAACGCATCGTGCGCAAGGCTTTTGAGCTGGCGCGGCAGTCGAACGGCGCGCCGCGCGACGGCCTGCGCCGGGTGACCTGCTGCGACAAGGCAAACGTCTTGCGCAGCTATGCCTTCTTCCGCTCCGTCTTCGACGAGGTGGCGCACGGCTACCCCGACATCGCCACCGAATATGCGCTGGTCGACGCCATGGCCATGCATCTCGTGCTGAAGCCCGGCCATTTCAATGTCATCGTCAGCGAGAACATGTTCGGCGACATCCTCTCCGACCTCGCGGCGGCCACGGTCGGCGGCATGGGCATGGCGCCGTCCGCCGAGATCGGCGACGCCAACGGCTTCTTCCAGGCCGCGCACGGCTCGGCGCCGGACATTGCCGGCAAGGGCATCGCCAACCCCTATGGCACCATCCTGTCGGCCGCCTCGATGCTCGATTGGCTCGGCCACAAGCATCAGGACGGAAGGCTCAATCAGGCCGCCGAACGGATCCGAGGCGTGACGGAAGCCTGCCTTGCCGGCGGCCTGCTCAGCGCCGATCTGAAAGGCAGCGCCTCGACTCGCGAGATAACCCATTCCGTCTGCGACCGGCTGGCAGCCGCGGCGTGAGGGGCTGGCGATGACGGCAGGCGAGGTCTGAAAATGGGATCGCTCGATCGCATGGTTTCGGTCGAGGATTTCCGCAGCCTTGCCCGCCGCCGCCTGCCGAAATCGATCTTCGAATTCGTCGACGGCGGCGCCGGACAGGAACTGACGCTCAACGACAACCGCGCCGATTTCGAGCGGATCAGGCTTGTGCCGCGCGTGCTCACCGATGTCTCCCGGCCGGACTTGACCACATCCCTGTGGTCACAGACCTTGCCGACGCCGCTGGTGATCAGCCCGATGGGCTCCTGCGCGTTGGTCCGGCCCGGGGCCGACATCGCCATCGCCAGGGCGGCGACCGCGCGCGGCATCCCCTACACGCTGTCCACAATGGCCACGACCAGCATCGAGCGCATGGCCAGGGCCGTCGAGGGACCGCTCTGGTTCCAGCTCTATGTCTTGAAGGATTTCGACTTCAACCGGCAACTGGTGCGACGGGCGGAAGAATTCGGCTACTCGACGCTGGTGGTAACCGTCGACCTGCAGGCCGGAGGCAAGCGCGAGAAGGATCTCAGGAACGGCATCTCGATCCCGCTGCGCCCCTCGCCCCGCCATCTCTGGGAAGGCCTGACTCATCCCGCCTGGTCGCTGCGGCTGCTGCATGGCGGGCTGCCGCAATTCGAGAATGTCCGTGGTTATCTCGGCGACACCAGCGCCGGGCTGACGATCGCCGCGCGCGTCGGCAGCAATCTCCACGCCGGCTTCGGCTGGGACGATTTCCGTCAAATCCGCGACTGGTGGAAGGGCCGGCTGTTGGTGAAGGGCGTGCTGCATGCAGGCGATGCGGCAAGCCTTGTAGCGGCAGGCGCCGACGGCATCTGGGTGTCCAACCATGGCGGCCGCCAGCTCGATGGTGCCATTTCGAGCATCGATGCCTTGCCGGCAGTCCGTCATGCGCTGGGAGCCGAGGTCCCGATCCTCATCGATTCCGGCATCCGCACCGGCATGGACATCATCAAGGCCGGTGCGCTCGGCGCCTCCGCGGCGGCGATCGGCCGGGCCGCCCTGTTCGGCGCCGTCGGCGGAGAGGCGGGCGTCGCCAGGGTGCTCGACATCCTGCTCGAGGACGTCGCCAACGGCCTGAAGCTCGCGGGCATGCCGTCGTTGAACCAGATTGGTCCCGACCTGATCGCCTGACAAGGCCGCGCACGCCCGTCCCAGTACAGCCGCCCGTCGCACGGGCACCCCTTCCCGGACCGATCACCAGCGCGTCGGCGCTTTGGCCATTGCGTTCTGCAATATCACAGAATATGCTTGTTGTACGATCGTTCAACAAGCATATTTGCGAAGCCCCGATGACCTGCAATCCCCGCTACGAAATCCTGTTCGAGCCGATGCGCATCGGACCGGTCACCGCGCCGAACCGCTTCTACCAGGTTCCGCACGCCAGCGGCATGACCAACGCGCTGCCGCGCGTCCGCGCCGCCTTTCGCGAAGCCAAGGCCGAGGGCGGGTGGGGCGTGATCTGCACCGGCGCCTGTTCGATCGACCCGAGCTCGGACGACGCGCCGCTGCCTTTCGCCACGCTGTGGGACGACAACGACATCCGCGCCCATGCACTGATGACGGAAGCCGTGCACCGCCATGGCTCGCTGGCCGGCGTGGAGCTCTGGCACGGCGGCGCGTCCGTCATGAACAGGACAAGCCGGCTGCCGCCGCTGTCACCGTCGGGGATTCCCTGGATGGCCACGCATGTCGGCTTCATGGGCAATCTGCGGCCGAAGACCATGGACAAGGCCGACATAAAAGAGGTGCTGCGGTGCCAGGCCGAGGCGGCGCGCAAGGCGCGCACGGCCGGCTTCGACATCGTCTATGTCTATGCCGGCATGGGCTATCTCGGCTACGAATTCCTGCTGCCGGAATACAATCATCGCACTGACGAATATGGCGGGCCGATCGAGAACCGCGTGCGCTTCGTGCGCGAGATGATCGAGGTCACCAAGGATGCCGTCGGCAAGGACTGCGGCGTCGCCTTGCGCGTCAGCCTCGAGGAACTGCGCGGCAGGCCCGGCCGCAACCAGCCCTCCGAGGCGCACGAGCTGATCGAACTTTTGGCCGACCTGCCCGACCTGTTCGACGTCAAGATGGATTCCAGCCCGACCGACTGTTCGGCCTCGCGCTTCACCGGTGAAGGCAGCCACGAGCCGGTAATCGATTTCGTCAAGTCGCTGACGAAAAAGCCGGTGGTTGGCGTCGGCCGCTTCACCTCGCCCGACACCATGGTGTCGCAGATCAAGCGCGGCGTGCTCGATTTCATCGGCGGCGCGCGGCCGTCGATCGCCGATCCCTTCCTGCCGGCCAAGATCCGCGAAGGCCGCGAGGCCGAAATCCGCGAATGCATCGGCTGCAACATCTGCATTTCCAGCTGGCATGACGGCGTGCCGGTGCGCTGCACCCAGAACCCGACCGCCGGGGAGGAATGGCGGCGCGGCTGGCATCCCGAACGCGTCGAGCGCACCGACAGGCCGGAACGCATCCTGATTGTCGGCGGCGGGCCGGCCGGGCTCGAATGCGCGTTGACGCTTGGCCGTCGCGGCCATGAGGTGACGCTCGCCGACAGCAGCCGCAGCTTCGGCGGACGGCTGACCTTCGAGAAGACGCTGCCCGGCCTGTCGGCCTGGAACCGCGTCGTCGAGTACCGCCTCGGGCGCCTGAGCGAAATGGGCAATGTCTTGCTCTATCCCGAGAGTGTTTTGGGCGTGGACGAGATCATCGATCTCGCCCCGGAGCGCGTGGTGCTGGCGACCGGCGCGCGCTGGACCAACATGCTCTATTCCTCGCTCGAGATTCCGGTCGGCCGGCTCGACCATCCCCACGTATTCACACCTGACGACATCGCCGCCGGCCGGCTCCCGCAGGGACCGACATTGGTCTTCGATTTCGACAATTACTACATGGGCGGCGTACTGACCGAGCATCTGGCCGCACAGGGCATTCCGGTCAGCTATGTCACCCCCGCCGGACAGGCATCGGCCTGGACGATCATGACCAATGAATTGCCGCTAGTGCATCGCGCGCTGGCAAGGCGCAAGGTGCCGGTGACAACGCTGCACTTCCTGAAATCCTTCGATGGCGAGACGGCGACGCTGGCGCATCTGTTCACCGGTGAGGAGAGCAGCATTGCCTGCCGCTCGGTGCTGATCGTTGGACTGCGCTTGCCACGCAACGAACTGTTCGAAGCGCTGACAGAACGGGCGGACGCACTCGCGGCCGCCGGCATCCGCAGTGTCGATCGCATCGGCGACACGCTGGCCCCCGGCGCCATCGCCCACGCCGTGCACAGCGGCCACAAGCTCGCGCAAGAGATCGGCGCAAAAACCCGCTGGCAGCCCTACCGCCGCGACACGCCGATCGTCGATGCGGTGGCGGATTTCGATATGCGCACAGCCGCTGAATAGGAGCAATTCCAGGAAAAGTGTGAAGCGGTTTTCCCACAGGAATTGCGTCAAACAGGGAGGTCTAGAAGGCCATGGAACGCATTGCCGCACGTCGCAGACCCGGCCGCCCGCAGCGCGAGATCGGCGGCATCGAGCAGCGGCCGTGGAAGCAGCTGACGCGACCCTACGCGCCGATCGAGATCCTGTCGGCCGACCATGTCCAGACGATCCACGAAATGGGTCTCACCATTCTCGAGGAAATCGGCATGCGCGTGCTGCAGCCGCAGGCGCGGCAGCTCTATCGCGCCGCCGGCTGCGATGTCGACGAAGGCGAGATGCGGGTGCGCTTCGACCGCGCCATGGTGATGGAGCGCGTCGCCATGGCGCCGTCATCCTTCGAGCTGCGCGCCCGCAATCCAGCCAAGAACGTCAAGGTCGGCGGACGGCACTGCATCCTGTCATCGGTCGGCGGCCCGGCCTATGTCATGGACAATGATCGCGGCCGCCGCCCCGGCACCTATGCCGAGATGTGCGACTATCTGAAACTGATCCAGTCGTTCAACGTGCTGCACCAGGAAGGCGGCGGCCCGTTCGAGCCGCTCGACCTGCACCAGAACACGCGCCATCTCGACCTCTACTATGCCGAGATCACCTTGCTCGACAAGAACTGGCAGCCGCAAACCCTCGGTCAGGGCCGCGCCATCGACGCGCTGGAAATGGTGGCGATTTCGCTGGGCACGACGCGCGAGAAGCTGGCGCGGGAGATGCCTGTCTTCACCGGCATCATCAACACCAACTCGCCGCTGCAGCTCGACGAGCCGATGGCCGAAGGGCTGATCGCACTGGCCGAGCATGGCCAGGTCAATGTCATCACGCCGTTCACACTGGCCGGCGCGATGAGCCCGGTGACGCTTGCCGGCGCGCTGTCGCAGCAGCATGCCGAGGCGCTGGCCGGCATCGTGCTGACGCAGATCGTGCGGCCCGGCGTGCCGGTCATGTATGGCGGCTTCACCTCCAACGTCGACATGAAGACCGGCGCGCCGGCCTTCGGCACGCCGGAATACACGCAGGCCGCGCAGATCACTGGGCAGCTCTGCCGGCTGATCGGTGTGCCGTTCCGCTCCAGCAATGTCACCGCCGCCAATTCGGTCGACGCGCAGGCCGCCTATGAGAGCGCGATGTCGTTGTGGGGCTGCCTGATGGGCGGCGCCAACCTGGTGCTGCATGCCGCCGGCTGGCTCGGCGGTGGGCTGACCGCATCCTTCGAGAAACTGGTCATCGACGCCGAGATGCTGCAGATGATGTCGGCCTATTTCGACCCGCCCGTGGTCGACATCGACACGCTGGCGCTGGAAGCGGTGCGCGAGGTCGGCCCCGCCGGGCATTTCTTCGGTGCGGCACACACCATGCAGCGCTACGAGCGCGCCTTCTATTCGCCGCTGGTGTCGAACTGGGACAATTACGACACCTGGATCGAGCGCGGCCAAATCACCGCGCGAGAGCGCGCCAATGTCGTGTGGAAACGCATGGTCGCCGAATACGAGCAGCCGCCGATCGACCCCGGCATCGACGAGGCACTGCGCGATTATATGGAGCGGCGCAAGCGCGAGGGCGGTTGTCCGTTGAATTGAGGGGGGGCAACCTTCGAGGGAGGAACCGGGCAGGACAGGCCGTGGCAGGCCTCCTGGCCTCGTCGCCAGGCGCTACAGGCCCGACCGCTCGGCGGCCGCCGCGTCGTCCGACATCGCAACACGCATTCCGGGCCTGACGATGGCGGGATCGTAGCTCTTGCGGGCGAAGACTTCCCGCACCAGCGGCGCGAAGAAATCCAGCGGCCTGGTCGGGTAGTCCGGATCGAAGCTCGACTGGTCCCATTTCTCGCAGAATTCGGCGCAGTCGTCGAAATAGGCGTTGTTCCTGAAGGCGTCCCGCTTGTGCGGGTTCGCACCGACATGCTCGCCATAGTAGATCAGCTGGAAATCGCCATGCTTTTCCACCACCCAGGCGCACTGCTCGCGCACGAAGGGACGCAGGATGGCGGCCGCGTATTCGTCGTGATTGTAGGGCGCGTAGATGTCGCCGATGTCGTGCAGCAGCGCCGACACCACCCAGTCGCTATCGGCACCGGCATTCCAGGCACGCGTCGCGGCCTGCAGCGAATGGCCGAGCCGCGTCACCTTGTAGCCCGACAGCGATTTGTCGAGTTCGACCATCGCCGCCAGCAGCCGGTCGGCCGTGCCGTTGGCGTATTCGGTCTCATGTTCGGTGAGGAAGGCATAGTCCTCGCGGTCGCCATCCTTCATCTGGGTGAACTTCACGGTTTCCATCGTCCGGACTCCAAAATTTGCGGCAGGTGGCGATCAGCGGCGCATTTCGAGATAGATGTCGTCGCCGTCGATATGAACGGGAAAAGTGCGCGCCCTGAGCTTCTCGTCGACAAGGCATTTGCCGGAGCGGATGTCGAACTCCCATCCATGCCAGGCGCAGCGGATGAGCTCTCCGGCGCGCTCATAGACGAATTCCGCCTTGTCCGTTTGCCTCGTGGTACCGGATATCGGCCCCTCGCAGAGATGGCCCGCCCGATGCGGGCAGATGTTGAGCAGCGCTGCGTAGCCGTCCTCGAGCTGGAATATGCCGACGCGGATGCGGCCGATGGTGACGATCCTCGGCTTGCCGACAGCGACCTCGGCGGCCTTGCAGGCAAAGGTCAGCGCTGGAGCGGTTGCGGCGGCGCTCATCAGGCGACCCTCGCGGCGGCGGCCGGAGCCTCGATGCGCTTGTAGACCTCCAGCGCATTGAGCCCCATCACCTTGTCGCGCCAGGCCGGTGGGATGTGCAGATTGGTCGGCGCGTCGAAATCCCAGTGCGGATAGTCGGAGGCGAAAAGCAGCGTGTTCTGGCCGTCCATGTGCTCCAGCGTCTCCCACAGATGCCTGACGTTCTGGGGCTGCTCCAACGGCTGGGTGCTGAAGCGGATGTTGCGGCGGCAATATTCCGACGGCAGCATCTTCAGCCACGGCGTCTCCTTGCGCAGCGCCTTGAAATTGGCATCGAGCCGCCACATCAGCGAAGGCACCCACGACACGCCGCACTCGATGACGACGAAATAGAGGTCGGGATATTTCTCGAACACGCCGTTGGAGATCATGCTGACCACATGGGTCATCGCCGGCTGGGCGAGCAAGGCGTGCGTTTCCCAATAGTAGGTCGTCGGGCCGCTGGCGATCGCGTTGTGGTTGACGCCGCCTTGGCCGCCGAAATGAATGGCGAAGGGCAGCCCTACCTCGGCGCAGGCTTCGTAGATCGGATGGTAGAAGGGATCGCCATAGGGGCGCTGCGAGCCGTGGCTGGCCAGCACCTGGACGATGTCCTTGTGGCCGCCGAGACGCCGGATCTCGGCTGCGGCGCCATGGGGGTCGGTCGGCGAAATGATGATCGATCCCTTGAAGCGGTTGTCCTTCGGCAGCCACCAGCCGATCATGTAATCATTGTAGGCTTTCACCAGTGCGTTGGCATAGTGATAGTTGGCCAGGGTCGAGGCTTCCAAAGGCTCGTCGGCGGTGAGGATCGCCACATCGATGTCATAGAGATCGAGGTGCTTCTCCTTCATGATCAGGTAATTGTCATCCTCGGTTTCCGGACGGATGTCGTGCCGCGAGAACCCCTCCGGGTGCAGCCATGGACGGTGGCCGTGCGGAAAGCTTCCCCTCGGCCCGGGCTTCTCGCCGCGCACCAGGAAATCGCGCCAGTAGGGTTCGAGATAGGGCAGCAGCACCTCGGCGCTGGACCAGTAGTTGTGGACGTCGGTATCGACGATGAACATGATGTCTTGCCTGCCATTGGGTGGGATGAGAGTTGCGGCAACCGTGCGCTTCCAAGGCAGGGCCGGCAACGCAGCCAGCGGCGGGATGTTGATCGAAGAATCCGATTACCCGTTGTCGGACCGGGCCGAAAAGCGTTAGCGATTGCAGGGAATTCCTGGCGCTGGATAGCCGAGATGCAGATCGAACTCTTGGACACGTTCCTCGACCTTATCGAAACCCGCAACTTCAACAGGACGGCGGAGCGCCTTGGCATCACCCAGTCGACCGTTTCGAGCCGCATCCGCACGCTCGAGACGTTGCTCGACAAACAGCTCTTCATCCGCGGCAAGAGCGGCACGGAACCGACCGTCGCCGGCCTGAGGTTCGAGGAACATGCGCGCGCGGTCAGGCTGCGCTGGCTCGACGCCCGCCGCGAAATCCAGACGGTCGGCAAGTTCGACCGGCTGATCCGCATCGGCATCCAGTTCGAGCTCTACGAACGCGTGCTGGGAGGATGGCTGGAATGGGTGCGGGCGACGATGCCCAAACTGGCGATCTATGTCGAGATCGACTACTCCAACCAAATGATCCTCGATCTCACCACCGGCAGCCTCGATCTGGCGGTGCTCTATTCGCCGCAGCACCTGCCGGACATGCATTACGAGCAGATCGCCGAGGAGAATTTCGTCATGGTGTCGACGCGCGGCCTTGCCTTCGGCGCGGTCACGCCGGCCGACTATATCCGGGCCAACTATTCGGCCTTCTTCAACCGCGCCCACAGGCAGATGCTGCCGGAACTTGAAAACACCCCGGTCTCGACCGGAAATGGCGGCGCTGTCGCCTATCTCTTGCGAAGTCGGGGCGGGACCGCTTTCGTCACCGAGACGGTGGCGACCAGGTTGCGGCAGGAGGGCGTGGCGGAATTCGTCGCCGACGCGCCGAAGATTTCACATCCCATCTATTCGGCCGTTCATGTCAGGCACCATCATTCCCACACCCATCTTCGCCTGCTCAAGGCGCTCAAGCAGATGACCGCATAGAAGCTGTCCAGGACGCAAGAAGGGCCGAGGCAGCCTTGCTCGGCAAGGTGCGAAGCAGCGCTGCCCTCGCATTCAGCCGTCTCGCAGCGGCCCCACCTGCGCTTCCAGCATCTCGAACCCCGCCGCCTCCGCCGCCTGCGGCGTCACCACGCTTTCATCGAGGCACCATTCGAGCCAGAGCCCGTCGACCAAAGCGATGAAATTGCGCGCCAGCGACGGAGCGTCGACTTGCCTGCCGCGTGGCACCGCGACCGCCGCTATATCCTCGGCCAGTTCCGCCCGGTAGGCATCGTAGAGTTCGCGATGCGCTTCCTTGAGGCGCGGGTTGACGGCGATCTCGCCCCACAGCGACAGCCAGATCAAAAGGTTCTCGCGGCTGAAATATTCGGGCGAGAAATTGGAATGCACCAAAGCGGCCAGCGATGCCTCCGGCGGCCAGTCGGATGCCTCGGCACGGCGGCGCTTGGCTTCGGCGATCTGGTTGTTGACGCTGGCGTAGAGCGAGGATTTGTAGACCTCGACCAGCAATCCATCGAGGCTTTCGAAATGATGGTTTATGAGGCCGCGCGAAACGCCGGCCTCCTTGCAGATACGGTCGATGGTGAAGGCGCCGATGCCGCCGACCGACAGGCAGCGCGTCGCCGCCTCGATCAGCATGGAACGGCGCACGTCGGCCTGCTCGCGGCTGAAGCGCGGCGGAGCCTTCTTCACGCCGCGCTTCCTTTTTGCATCTTCTGGCTGGGCTTCCGTCATGCAACCCAGCTAATCGATTATGCTCTTCCTGTCCATGAAGCGCGTTCACGCCTTCTTCTTGAACAGCACCGGATTGGGGTGTCCGTCCGGATAGATGACCGGGTCGAACGCCATCTTGTGGATGGCGACCAGCGGTTGGTGGCAGATGAAGACGAAACCGCCGGACTGCTCCATCAGATCCTCCATGCGGTTCGACAAGGCGATGCGCTTGGCCTCGTCGCTTTCCGCCACCAGCTGCTGATAGCTGGTCTCGAATTCCGCACTGTCGAAGCCCGACCAATTGTAGGCGCCGATCTGGTCGGGGCGGAACCAGACCAGGTTTTCCGACGGGTCGATGCCGCCGGCAAAATCCATCAGAGCGAGATCAATGTTCTTGTAGCCGTCGCCCTGCGTCTTGTCGCCGACGCCCCAGAAGGCAGCTTCGTCATAGGGCTGGATCTCGACCTTGATGCCGGCCTGCTCAAGGCTGGCCTGGATGATCTGCGCGGTCGCGGTGCGGATGGAATCGTTCATCACCGTCAAGGTCAGCGACAGATCGCTGACGCCGGCTTCAGTGAGCAGCGCGGCCGACTTCTCATAGTCGGGCGCCGCGATCAGATTCGCGGCGCGGGCGAATTTGGTGCCGGGCTGGACGACGCCGGTCGAGCGCTTGGTGAGATCATCATAGACGCCGGTGAGGATCTGCCCGACATCGACGCCATACTGCACGGCTTGCCGCACCTTCAAATCCTTGAGCCGCGGGCTCAACTGGTTGATGGTCAGCCAGACATAACGCGTCGATTGCGCCTCGATCAGGTTTGTGTCCGCTGGCGGCTTCTCCTTGACGGCCTTGGTCGCTGAAATGGCTATTTTGGTGTAGTCGAAGGCATCGGCCTCATAGGCAAGCTGGGCCGCCTGATCGTCGGTGACGATATAGATCTCGACCTTCGAAAAGTCCGGCTTCGGTCCCGGCCAGTCCGGGTTGGCGGTCAGCGCCACCTTCTGCTTCTGCTGCCAGTCCGAGAAGAGATAGGGCCCGCAGGTCGCCGGCGGCTGCGTGGTGAATTTGCCGCCCGCCTTCTCGGTGCCGGCGCGGCTGATGATGTGGCCGCCATAGTAAGGCAGGCTGGTGACGAAGATCGGCTGGTAAGGTTCCTTCAGATGGATGATGCCGTTGCGGGCATCGACGACCTCGACGCGGTCGAGTTTCTCGAACTGATAGGCCCAGGGCGATGCCAGCGCCTTGTCGGCAATGCGCTCGAAGGAGAATTTCACGTCGTCAGCGGTGACCGCGCCGAAACCACCCGACCATTTCAGCCCGTCGATCAAGGTGAAGGCGATGGTTTTCGGGTCTTTCTGCTCCAGCTTTTCCGCGCCCCACAGCGACCAGGGCGAGCCTTTGCGGATGTCGCCGAAATGGTTGAGCGAGACATAGATGCCGCGCATCATGACATCCTCGATGCCACCATTCATGAAGGCGGGATCGAGGCATTGCAGATCGCCCTCCATGCGGATGCGCAGCGTGTCACCGGCGGCCGACCAGGCAAAGCTCGGCTTCATCGCCAGGCCGGCGCTCAGCACGCCGGCCGCTTTCAGGAATGCACGTCTATCCATGGACCATTCTGTCATCTCAGTTTCCCCTTTGGTTTGCGGAAGCGCGTGAGAAGGCTTCCCGTTCTTGCCCGCCGGTCTGCAGCGGGAAATGGCAGCGCACCATGCGGTCGGCGCCCATCGGCCGGTAGGCCGGTGCCTCGGTCTTGCAGCGACCTTGTGCAATGGGACAGCGCGTGTGGAACTCGCAGCCCGAGGGCCGCCGGAATACGCTCGGAATCTCGCCGGTGACGGCCGGGGTCTGGCTGCGCCGTCGCGGATCGGGGATCGGCTCGGACTGGATGAGCGTCGCGGTGTAGGGATGCATCGGCGCCGAAAACACATCCTGCGTTGGACCCGTTTCGACCAGCCGGCCGAGATACATGATGGCCAGCCGGTCGCTGACATGGCGGATCATGGCCAGGTTGTGGGTGACGATCATGGCGGCGAAACCCAGTTCGCGCTTGAGCTCGCCGATGAGGTTCAGCACATCGCCTTGCACCGACACATCGAGCCCGGCGGTCGGCTCGTCGGCGAGCAGCAGATGCGGCTTCATCGCCAGGGCGCGAGCCACGCCGACACGGCGCGCCTGCCCGCCCGACAGCTCATGCGGAAAGCGGTCGACGAAGGAAGCGGGCAAACCGACCAGCGCCAGCAGCGCCTTGGCCGCGGCGCGGCGATCCGGCATCGCCACGCCCTGAATGATCTGCGGTTCGGTGAGCAGCGTGCCGATGCGCAGGCGCGGGCTGAGCGAGGCGACAGGGTCCTGGAACATCATCGCCGAGCGCCGGCGCATGGCGCGGAAATCGGCCGGCGTCGCCACATCCCTGCCCTCGAAGACGATGCGGCCGGCGGCGGCCCGGATGAGCCCGAGAATGGTGCGCGCCAGCGTCGTCTTGCCGGAGCCGGATTCGCCAACCAGCCCGATCGTCTCGCCCGGCATCAGCGACAGCGTCACGCCGTCGATGACATTGAAGCCCGGCAGCGGGAACGGATTGACCAGCCGGTTGAGCAAGCCGCCGCGCACGAAGCTCACGGAGAGGTCTTCCACGGCGAGCAGCGGGTTCATGGCGTCACCGCATGGCAGCGCGCGACATGGGTCGCGGCGAGCCTCACCAGCGGTGGCGCGATGGAAGCGCATGGTGCGAAGGCGCGGTCGCAGCGCGGGGCGTAGACGCATCCCGACGGCTGCAGGGTCAGGCTGGGCAGCGAGCCCGGAATGGTCGGCAGCCTGTCCAGCCGCTCATGGAAACGGGCGGGGTCGCAGGCGAGCAGCGCTTGCGTGTAGGGATGCCTGGCATCGTGGAAGATCGCATCGACCTCACCGCCCTCGACCACCTCGCCGGCATACATGACATAGACCCGGTCGCAGAGTTCGGCGATGACGCCGAGATGGTGCGAGACGACGATAGTGATGCCGTTATACTCGCGCCGCAGTTCACGCAGCAGATGGATGATCTGCGCCTCCATGGTGACGTCGAGCGCCGTCGTCGGTTCGTCGGCGATGAGCAGGCCGGGATCGGTCAGCAGCGCGGCGGCAATGGCGACGCGCTGGCGCATGCCGCCGGACAGTTCGTGCGGGAAGCTGCGCATGCGCCGTTCGGCATCGGCGATGCCGACGCGGCCGAGCATGGCGGCGATGCGCGCCCGCTTCTGCGCCCGGCCAAGATCCTTGCGGTGGTGCTGGAAGTCGACGAGCTGGTCGCCGATGGTCAGCACCGGGTTGAACGCCGTCATCGGATCCTGGCTGACCAGCGCGATCTCGTCGCCGCGCAGCAGGCGCTGGCGGTGCGCGTCGAGCTTGGCGAGGTCGACGCCATTGTAGTGGATCGCTCCGTCAACGCGGGCGTTCGCCGGCAATAGATTGGCCAAAGCGGTGACCAGCGTGGACTTGCCGCAACCGCTCTCGCCGACAATGCCGATGACCTCGCCGGGATGCGCCTCGATGTCGACATGACGCAAGGCATGCACGCTGCCATGCGGCGTCTCGTAGCGCACGCTGAGATCGCTGGCGGCGAGCGAGCCGGTCATGCCGGCCTCCGCAATTGCAGGCGCGGATCGAGATAGTCGCGCAGGCCTTCGCCGAGGAAGGTGAAGCCGAGCGTCGCCAGCACCAGCGGCAGCCCACCGAAAATGACCATGAACGGTGCCGAGCGGATCGAAGTGTAACCGTCATAGAGAATCGAGCCCCAGGACGGCGTCGGCGGGCGCACGCCGAGGCCAAGGAAACTCAGGCCGGCCTCGACCATGATGACGACCGGAATGTCCATCGACAGAAGGATGATCAGCGGGCCGACGACATTGGGCAGGAGGTGGATGAAGATGATGCGCGCGGCACTGGCATCGATCAGCCGCTCGGCGAGGATGTAGTCGCTGTTCTTCAGCGCCAGCGTCTGCGCCCGGATCAGCCTGGCATAGCTCGGAAACGAGGTCGCGGCGATGACGATGATCAGCGTGCCCGTGCCGGCGCCGAGCACGGTGATGATGGCGAGCGCGAACATGATCATCGGCAGCGAATTCAGGCTGTCGAAGCTCAGCACCAGTATGGCGTCGAGCCAACGCGGGCCGTAGCCGGCGATCAGCCCGAGCAGCAGGCCGATGGCGCCGGCAATGGCCACCGACACCATGGCGATGGTGAGTGCCGTGCGCGCGCCGTAGATGACGCGCGACAGCAGATCGCGGCCGAGATGATCGGTGCCGAACCAGTGCTCCGCCGATGGCGGCTGCAACTTGTGCAGCACGTCGATCTTGACCGGCGAATAGGGCGCCAGCCATGGCGCGAAGATGGCGGTGACGAGGAAGCCGGTGACCAGGACCAGCGCCACGCAGGTGAACGGATCGGCAAGCAGTGCGCGCAGCAGCACAAAGCGTTGTCGGCCCGGAACGGACAGCGAGGCATCAGCCACGGAAGACATCGCGCACCCTCGGATCGAGCCGTGCGATCAACAGATCGGCGGCAATGGTGATGGAGACATAGATGGCGGTCATGATCAGCACGGTGCCCATGACGACGGGATAGTTGCGGGTGTTGACGGCGTCGGTGATCAGCTTGCCGATGCCGGGCCGGGCAAACACCGCCTCGACGAAGACGGCGCTGGACAGGATGCTGCCGAGGCCGACGGCGACCAGCGAGATGGTCGGGATGATGGCGATGCGCAGCGCGTATTTGGAGACGATCTTCCACTCCGGCAAACCAAACGAGCGCGCGGTGCGGATGTGCGGTTCGCCCATCACCTCCATCATCGAGGCGCGCACCATGCGGGCGATGTAGCCGATCCAGCCGAGCGCGATGGCCGCCGCCGGCATCACCAGCGCCTTGGCCTGGCTGGCGAAGTCACCAGCCTCGCCGGCGCCGATGGCCGGCAGCCAGCGCAGCGTCACGGCAAAGAGCAGCAGCGAATAGATGGCGACGACGAAGGACGGCACGGCGATGACGCCGACCGAGAGCACGCCGATGACGGCATCGGCCGCCGTGCCGCGCCGCATCACCGACAGGCAACCCAAGGGAACGCCGATGAGGAGCGCGACGGCCAGCGCGGTCAGGCCGAGGATCAGCGTGTTCGGCAGTGCCTCCAGCACCAGGGTGGAGACGGGCCGGTTCGACCAGACGTCATAGCCGAGATTGCCTGTCAGCGCGTTGCGGAAGAATTCGATGATCTGCCACCAGACCGGCTGGTCGAGCCCCATGCGCTCGATCAGCAGCCGTTTCAGTTCCGGCGTGGCGCGCGGACCAAGCGCCACGGTCGCGGGGTCACCCGGCACCAGGAAGACGGCCGCATACATCGCAATCATGACGAGGACGAGGATCAGGAGGCCGAGACCGATGCGCTTCACTGCATATGCGAGCATGGCCTCCCTCCTCTTTCCTCAGGCGAAATCGCGCCTGATGCGCTGACTTGCCGAGGCGCTGTGGACGAGCGTGCCCCGTTCTCGCGCCTCGAGCCGCCAGCTCAAATTGAAATGGGTTTCATCGGCTGTCAGTTCGGTCACGGCGATCGCTTCGGTATCGGCCTCGCCGCTGGCGATGGCCCAGCGATATTCGGTGACGAGTTTCGCCGACAGCGGATCGTCAGCCCGGATGCTCATCGTGTCGCTGTTGGCCGAGGAGACGGTGATGCCGCGGTCGTCATAGCGCCGGCGTCCATGGTCCGAGGTCAACGCGATGGTCTGCACGCCCGAGCCGACATCCTCGGTGACGATGCGGCGGTCGAAGCCCTCGTCCAGCGTCGTGGTCGGAACCGGCGGCGCGGTTTCAGCCGACTCGAAACGGACCTCGCGATCACGTTCCGACAGCGGCCGCACCGGAAGCATCATCGTGCTGTCGCCGCTCGCTATCGACAGCGTCGACAATTTCGGCTGCGGCCACAGGATCGGCCAATGCTGGTTGGCCAGCGCCAGCCGGATGCGGTGGCCCTTGGGCACTGAACGGGCGAAATCATTGAGCTTCAGCTTGACCCGGAATGGCGTTCCAACCGGACACGGGGTGGGGTGCTCATGGCTGTCGCGGTGGCTGAAATTGAGCACGCCATAGGTCATCAGCGCTGACGTGCCGTCCGGATAGACATCGCAGAGCCGGGCGGCGAGATTGACATGCGGTTCATCGACGGTGACGAGCAGATCGAGCTCCGGTGCGCCGAGCAAGGTCAGGTCATCGTCCAGCGGCAACGTGTCGAAGCACAGCGCCATGCCGTCCTCGCAGCGCTGGTCGACGGGCATGTCAGGACAGGAGCCTCCATAGCCGCCCCAGCGGCCGCAATCACGGCCGGCGGTGGCTGGCGAGCGGACGGACAGCGTAGCACCCGGTACTGCCTGACCACTCAGACCGGTGGCGTTCAGATGCAAGGCGCGGCGCTCGATGCGCGGCGATGGCCACTGGTCCTCGGCGGCCCAGTTGCCGGCATGGTCAGGCAGATAAAAAGGCTGCGGGCGTTCCTCGCCGGTGATCCAGACGCGGTAGAGCGGCTCATCCATGATGCCGGTGTCTTCGCCGACGAGCCAGTGGCGCCACCAGCGCAGCGCCTCCTGCAGATAGCCGATCAGCGGCCCAGGCGCGCCGCGGCAGGGATAGGCATGCGACCACGGCCCGACGATGCCGAGTTTTGGACCCGGCAGATGTTCGAGCAGGCGCGGCACGAAGTTGGAATAGCTGTCCTCCCAGCCGCAGACAGCCATCACGGCGCATTCGATTGCGGAATGATCCTCGCAAACGGAGCCTTGTCGCCAGTAATCGTCGCGGCGCTGATGCGCGAGCCAGACCTCCGACAGCGAACGTGTCGCTCCGAGCCGGTTCATCCACATGGCGCGCCAGGCATCGCCGACGATCTGTGGGTCGGGCGCCATCGCCTTCTTCACCAGCATGAAGTTCGACCACATCTCCTGCTCGGTCAGCAGCGCGCCGCCCATATAGTGGATGTCGTCGGCGTAGCGGTCGTCGGTGGCGCAGTTTGTGATGATGGCTTTCAGGGCCGGTGGCCGCCGCGCCGCGACCTGCAGCGCGTTGAAGCCGCCCCAGGAAATGCCGGTCATGCCGACATTGCCGTTGCACCAGGGCTGGGCCGCCAGATGGGCGATGATCTCGCAGGCATCTTCCTGTTCGCGCGGCAGATATTCGTCGGCGAGATCGCCGTCGGAATCGCCCGAACCCCTGATGTCGATGCGGGCGCAGGCAATGCCGTGACCGGCAAGCCAGGGGTGGATGTCGATGTCGCGCGCCACCGTGCCGTCGCGGCGGCGGTAAGGCACCATCTCGACGACGACCGGCACCTTGCCCTCTGTGCGCGGACGCCAAAGCGTCGCGGCAATGCGGGTGCCGTCGGCCAGCGCGATCGACAGCGGATCCACGGTTTCGACGGCAAAGGGAAACTCGGTTCGTACCACGGCAGGTACCCGTAAATGCTCTTGTTGAACGTTCGTACAACAAGAGCATTTGCAGCGCAATCCCGCTTCGCTTTTTTGATGCAGAATGCGAACCGTTCTTCGGCCGCCGTGTTGCGCGGGTAAGCTTTCAGGCTGGGCAGAGGCCGGTGTCTGTCACCGAGCCAAAGCTGCCGAAGCAGAGCCGATATGCCTTCGCGATCGAACGAAGACGGTGAGCAAGCTCTGCAGAAATCCGAGGGCCATAGTCACTTTTTTCATCTTCCAAATTTTGTTTCTTCGCGCGCACTGCTACTGAGCGTCGCATTCCAGCGGCAGCTGCGCCTTCAATCAGGAATTTCCGATGACGATCCAGAGCAAATTCAGCGGCCTCGGCACCGATGCCGCGCCCGGACAGGAAGTCCGCCAGCTGGCCGGCGGCATCGACACGATGTTGCGCGGCGACGCGATCGGCGGGCGGCCGGTGGACTTTTCGCATGGCGACGTCGACGCGTTCACCCCGACGCCTGGCTCGTTCGAGGTCTTTTCAGCCGGTGTCGAAACCGGCGGCAAGCAGGCCTACACCGAATATCGTGGCGATCTCGGCATTCGCGAAGAACTCGCCGGGCGGCTCGCAGATTTCACCGGAGCGCCTGTCGATGCCCGTGACGGAATGATCATCACGCCCGGCACCCAGGGTGCCCTGTTCCTGGCCGTCGCCTCGACCGTGTCGCGGGGCGACAAGGTGGCGATCGTACAGCCCGATTATTTTGCCAACCGCAAACTGGTGGAATTCTGCGAAGGCGAAATGCTGCCCGTGCGCATGGACTATGCGACGGCCGAAGGCCGCTCGGGCCTCGACCTCAGCCAGCTGGAAGATGCGTTCAAATCGGGCGCCAAAATCTTCCTGTTCTCGAACCCCAACAATCCGGCAGGCGTCGTCTACTCCCGCGAAGAGATCGAGACGATTGCCGCTCTGGCAAGCCGGTACAACGCCACCGTCATCGTCGATCAGCTCTACGCCCGTCTCCTCTACACAGGCGTGGACTACACCCACTTGCGCGCGCAACAGCTGGATGCGGAAAACATCGTCACCATCATGGGACCGTCCAAGACGGAATCGCTCAGCGGCTATCGGCTTGGGGTGGCTTTCGGGTCGAAAGAAATCATTGCCCGGATGGAGAAGCTGCAGGCGATCGTGTCGCTACGCGCCGGCGGCTATAGCCAGGCCGTTCTGCGCACATGGTTCGACGAGCCGGCCGGCTGGATGGAGCAGCGCATTCGCAAGCACCAGGCGATCCGCGATGATCTTTTGAAGGTTTTCCGCGCGACTTCAGGTATTCAGGTCCGCACGACCGAAGCGGGCAGCTACATTTTTCCGGCCCTGCCCCGTCTGTCCGTCACCGGTAGTGATTTTGTCCGCATCCTGCGCCTGCAGGCAGGAATCATCGTGACGCCTGGAACGGAGTTCAGCCCGTTCTCCGAAAGCAGCGTGCGCCTGAACTTTTCGCAGGACCACGCCGCCGCCGTTGCCGCCTGCGAGCGCCTGGTGGCTCTCGTCGACCGGTACCGCGCATAAGCAGCGGAACGACCCGCGCGGGAACCAGGCGGGGCCGACTATTCAGTGGCGTGAAGAGCCGCGAATTGAAAGCCGGAATTCGTCCCCGCCGCGGTCTCCGTCAGGACATCCAGCGCAAACGCCGCCGAGGCGATGTCGATGAAGATGTCGTAGGACACCGCACCGAACCGGTCGAAGCGGGCCACCACCGCGTCCAGATGCAAGGCGCGGGTCTGCGCGAGATCGCCGGCCTTCAGGCTTTCCGGCCTCAGGTCGGCCATCGAAATCCGCCGCATCAGCGCCGGCGCCGCGGGGCCCGATATCACGAACCACGCCCACCCTTCGTCGCGATAGGCGTCGTAGCCCTTGGAGGACAGCTCACTGTCGTGCCAGGCCTTGCGCAGGTCGCGCAACCGCGCACCGCCGACGCCGGTAGGTGCGGCCAGCAGCACCTCCTGCTGGCCAAGTCGCAGCACGGATGTACCGCAAGACAAGGTAAGGGCGGTGTTCACCGCCTCCGGCAGGGACAGGCCTGCTTCAGCGAGCCAGGCAAGCGTACCGGAGCCACGCAGCCCGAAGCGTTCGGTGTGCGTGCAATCGAAAACGACGTTCTCATTGGCTCCGACGGGACCATCCTTCCGGCTCAGGCGGTGGGCGATGGCATTGCGGCGTAAGCTCGGATCGACATGGCCGGAATGCCCGATCGATGTCCCGCTATGGCTGATCGGGGCCATCCTACATCTCCTGCCGTTTGTTCTCTGGATCATAGAAAGGCGTGGGCACCACGTTGGCCCGCACTTCCTTGCCGCACAGGCCGCGTATACGGAGGCTGGATCCTGGCGTCGCGTCGCGCGGGTCGGCATAGGCCAGCCCGATCCATTTGCCCAGTGTCGGCGAAAAGCAGGTCGAGGTGACGAAGCCCACCGGGCGTCCGTCCCGGAACACGAGGCAGGATTCCGCCAGCCGGATGCCGTGGCCGTCGGGCAGTTCGAAGCCGCAAAGCTTGCGCTTCAGGCCCAGCCTGCCGCGTGCCTCGATGGCAGTCTTGCCGACATATCGGACCTTGGCTTTCGACAGCGCCCATCCCATGCCGAGCTCGTCCGGCGTCGACAGCGCGTCGGTATCCTGGCCGATGATGATGTGCCCCTTTTCCAGACGGAGGATGCGCGAGGCTTCCAGCCCATAGGGCTGCAGACCATAAGGCGCCCCCACCTCCAGCAGTTTTCGCCAAAGCGCCGCGCCGAAGGATTGCGGCACGTGCAGCTCATAGCTCAGCTCGCCGGTGAAGCCGATGCGCATGATGCGGACCGGACACCCGCCGATCACGCCGCCGCGGCCGTTGAGATAGGGAAAACCGTCCGGAGAGAGATCGATGTCGCCGCCCAGCGCCTCGAGCACCTTGCGCGCCGAAGGGCCGGTGACATTGATGGCGGCGAAGGCGGCGGTGACGTTCTGGATATCGACCCGCATGCCCCATTGCGTGTTCGCGAACAGCATGTCGGTGAAGACGCGGGCGACGGCGCCGGTGGTGGCGGTCACGTAGAATTCGCTCTCGGACAGGCGGAAAGCCACGCCGTCATCGATGACCGATCCCATGTCGTTCAGCATCAGGCAGTAGCGCACGCGCCCCACCGGCTGCCTGGCATGCGCCATCGTATAGATGCGGTCGAGGAAAGCGGCGGCATCCGGCCCCCGGATCGCCAGCTTGCCCAGGGTCGAGACATCAAGCATGCCGACCTTATTGCGCACCAGCGTGACCTCGTCGGAGATCGTCTTGCGGACATCGCGATCTCCGCCGTAATGCAGCGGTCGCCACCACGCGCCGACCGGTGTCAGCTTCGCTGCGCCCGCAACATGTTCGGCGTGGATTGCCGTATGCCGGTACGGCACATGGTTCGGGCCGGCCAGCAGTCCCAGTTTCTCCGGACCGAAGGGCGGCCGCGATGTGGTGATGCCAACCTCGCCCACCGTGCGGCCCGTTTCCGCCGCGACGATCCTGGCCGTTGCCAAGGCGGAATGCCGTCCCTGCGACGGCCCCATGCCGACAGTGGAGTAGCGCTTCACCAGCTCAAGGTCGCTATAGCCGTCGCTGACGGCGTTCTTGATGTCCTTGACCTGCAGGTCCTCGTCGAAATCCACGAAGTCCCGCCCCTTGACGTGGGCGGAGAGCGGCTGAAAATGGTTCATCCCTGCCGCGCCGGTATCCGGGATGACAGCCGGCAAGTCGACATCATGACCCACCCCGCGCACCGCGGCCGCGCCCGCGATCTCGCCGCTGCGCAGCACCGAGCTCAGCTCGAAATAGCCTGCCGCGGAACCGGCGACATGAAATGCCTCCGGCAGATTGCTCAGCACGAATTGCCGGCTGGTCTCGTCAAATCCGAGCTTCGCGCCGGCATGCAGCGGCAGCTGGTAAGACGGCGTGTAGCCGGCGGCGACGACGAGATGATCGCACTCCAGCAGCTCCGTGCCATGCTCCGGCGTGCTGAAGCGGATGGCTCGGACATGGCGATTGCCCGCGCTCCCCAACGCTTCCGTCACGGTGACATTCCAGATGATCCGGACGCCGCGCTCGACGAGGTGTTTCGCGATGGGATTGCCGGACGCATCGGCAGTGGGGTCGAGAACGGCGACCAGCGGCACGCCTGCGTCGAGAAGGTCGAGGGCCGCGAGATATCCGTCCCGGTTGCCGGCAAAGACCACGGCGCGCCGGCCAGGGCGAACCGCATAGTGGCGCATCAGCCTCTGCGCCGCCGACGACAGGAGGATGCCCGGCAGGTCGTTGTTGCGGAACACCAAGGGCTGTTCATGCGACCCCGCGGCCACCACGACCTGTTTGGCGCGAACACGGTAGAGCGTCTCGCCCTGCAGCACCGGAAGCCAGTTGTCGGCGAACCAGCCATTGCAGGTCGCATTGGTCAGCACCCGCAGATTGCCGAGCTTTTCGGCAGCGTCGCGCAGCGCCTGCAAAGTCGCCTCCGCCTCTGCCGTCTCGAGCCCGAAGCGCGCATAGGTCAATGCGCCGCCGAGTTCAGGATTCAAATCGACCAGCAGCACCTCGGCACCCGCCTCGGCGGCCTTGATGGCGGCCGAAAGCCCGGCCGGGCCCGCGCCGACGACCAGCACGTCGGTGTGCAGATTTTCCCTGATGTAATGGCCATGACCGGCGGCGGGATCGACCTTGCCGAGACCGGCCGATCTGCGGATCATCGGCTCCCAGAATTTGAGCCAGCTCTTCGCGCCGGGGCCAAAGAAGCTGCGATAGTAGAACCCGACCGGCATGAAACGGCCCAGCCTGTCGAGCACGGCGCCGCGGTCGCGTTCGGCGGTGCCGTTGACGTTCTGGGCCGTGACCTTCAACCCTTCGGCGATCGACCGCAGATCGGCCCGCACATTCGGCTCGTCCGGCAGTTGCACCAGCGTGTTGGCGTCCTGCCCGGCCATGCTCAGGATGCCGCGAGGACGGTGGTACTTGAAGGAGCGCGACAGGATCCAGCGATCGCTGCCGGCCATGGCCGAGGCAATGCAGTCGCCGGCGAAACCTTCGAGCGATCGGCCGTCGAAATCAAAACGGATTTTTCGGGTGCGATCGAGACGCGATCCCCAGGGAAATGGCAGCCGTTCGGTCATGTCAGGCAGGCTTTCGATTGGGGAGATAGGTGGCCAGGATCTGGTCGCTGACGGTGTGGCGCTCGGCGATCAGCACCGTGTTCGACGGTGTGTGCCGCCACCATTCCCGCATCACGCCGAGCGGGTTCTCGGCGTAGAACAGGGCTTCGATCAGTTGCTCGGGCTCATCGGCGCAGGCCTCGCGGACCGGCCCGAGATACTGAAATTCGGTGATGTTGCGTGGCCCGTTCACCGGGCAGGTCAAAAGCTTCATCGGGAGCACTCGTCAGTGGCTGGCGGCCGTGGCGCCCATCTCGTTCAGCAGCGCGAAGCTGTCGAACCGGCGGAGGTCGAATGGTTTCAGGACATCGGGCACGCGCCCGGTGGCGATGGTCTCGGCCATGCGCTTGCCGGCCACGGGCGTCGCCTTGAAGCCCCAGGTGCCCCAGCCGCAGTCGAGCCAGTAGTTCCGCAACGGCGAGGCGCCCATGATCGGGCTGTAATCCGGCGTCATGTCGGTAATCCCCGCCCATTGCCGCAGCAGCTTGACCTTGTGCAGGAAGGGGAAGAGGTGCAGCGCGCCTTCGGCGAGATGTTCCTTCTGGTCGAGCGTCGAGCGCGTCGAGGCCAGTTGGTAGGGATCTGAGCCGCCGCCGATGACGATCTCGCCACGCGAGGACTGCACCAGGTAGGTGTGCAGATTGGCCGACGAGACGAGTATGTCGAGGAACGGCTTCAGCGGCTGCGTCACCATCGCCTGCAGCGGGAAGCAGCGGATCGGCAGCCGGATGCCCGCCATGGCGGCGACCTGGCCATTGAGTCCGCCGACGGCCTGCAGCACCTGGCCTGCGCCAATCGTGCCGCGGTTCGTCCTGACATGGGTGACCCGGTCGCCCGCCTGCTCGAAGCCGATCACCTCAGTGCGCTGGTGGATCTCCACGCCGCGCGCGCCGGCATGCCTGGCATAGCCCCAGGCCACGGCATCATGGCGGGCAGTGCCGCCATCGGCATGCCAGAGCCCGCCCATCACCTCGTGCTGACCGCCGAGATCGAGGTTGAGATGCGGGCAAAGTTCCTTCACCGTCTGGACATCGACCACTTCGATCCTTGTGCCCATATGCTTGCCCATCTCGGCACGCAGATGGAAACTGCGCAGCGTCGCCTCGGAATGCGCGAGCGTCAGCTGCCCGCGCTGCGAAAACATGACGTTGAAGCCGAGATCCCGCGACATCGTCTCGAACAGCTCGACGCCTTCCTTGTAGAAGCGGACCGATTCCTCGGTCATGTAATTGGAGCGGATCGTGGTGGTGTTGCGCGCCGTGTTGCCACCGGCGAGATAGCCCTTTTCCAGCACGGCGACATTGCGGACGCCATGTACATTGGACAAATAGTAAGCCGCCGCGAGACCATGACCGCCGCCGCCGATGATCACCACATCGTAGGATCGTTTCAGGTCCGGCGTCGCAGGGATGTCGCGAAAGGGAACATGCCTGGAACGCAGGCCGTATTTCAGCAGAGAGAAAGGCATGGTTTCCTGCGGTTCAGCGGCTGGGAATGGACGTCAGAAAACCCGCCACGCCGACCTGGCGCAAGAAATCGTTCTTTACCCAGTGACCTCGTTTTCGTAGTGCATGAGAAACTTAAATGGGGTCTCCATGCGAAACCTGCCGCATCTCATTTATCTGGAAGCCTTTGAAGCGGCGGCGCGGCATCTGAGCTTCACCCGGGCCGCCGAGGAGTTGAATTGCACCCAGGCGGCGATCAGCCAACGGGTTCGGGCGCTGGAGCAATTCTTCGCCCGGCCGCTGTTCCACCGGCGCAGCAATGGCCTGGAACTCACCGAAGTCGGCACGGCCTATCTGCCGGGAATAGCCGAGGCTCTGGATCGGGCCGAAGCGGCGACCGAAGGGATGCTGGGCGCACAGGCGCAGACCAGCGTGACCGTTTCAGCCCCGCTCAGCTTCGTCACGCTGTGGCTCGCACAGCACCTGGCTGGTTTCTCCGCTGCCCATCCGCGCATCGAGGTGCGGCTGAACAGCACGATCTGGACCGACCCCAACGTTGAGCTGGCGGATCTCAGCATTCTGGCGCTCGATCCGCTGCAGCCTGTATCGGGTGCCGTGCAACTGGGACAAGAGCGGCTGATGCTGCTCTGCGACCCCGAGACTGGCCGCAAGGCCGCAGCGAAGCCCAGCGCAAACTGGCTCAACACCACACGGCTCATCTATGTGCAGGGCAGGATGCAGCTGCTGGACCTTTGGGCGAAGAAGGAAAACATCGGCATCGCGCCGCAAAAGGCGCCGATCAAGGCCGACAATGCGGCAGCGGCATTGGAGATAGCCGCATGCGCCGGCGGCATCACCGCCGTCATGTCGACCTATGCGGCAAGCTACCTGGCCTCGGGGCGGCTGGTGGCGCCGTTCGGCCCGGGGGAAATCCTGCCCGTTGCCCTGCATGCGGTGCCCAATCAACAGCGCCGGCTTTCGCGGTCCGCGACGCTGTTCCTGCAATGGCTGTCAGGGGAGATACCATTCCACCGCTAGATCGAGCATTGCTTCAGCGGCGCCGGCTCGCGTAGCGGGCATGTTGGCGGATCTCCGAACGGGAAATGCCGGCATCCGCCAGAGTGCTGTCCGGAACCCGCCGCAAGCTTGCAAGCGTCTGGCGATAGACAAGCCAGCGGGTAAAGCGGTCTCGAAGTTCGTACAACATGATCGTCTCCTTGGCGCGGGGAATGCCCGCGCGTTTGGCTAATCGAAAACGCAAAGCATCTGTGCAAAGCGCTTGCATGATCGAAAGGATTGCACTGGCTTCCCGGCCAACCGGGGTGCCTGCCAGTGTCCCGCCAAGCGGGATTGTCCAATGCCGCCAACACCCGGATACTTGCGCATCACGCCCGCTTCGCGCTACAGCCAAGGTCGCAAGGCATTTTTCATTTCTGCAAAATGGATATTGGCTGGGACGATCTTCGGCTGTTTCTCGACGTTGCGCGGCTGGGTGGCCTGAGCGCGGCGACGGCAACCACGCGCCTCAGCGCAGCCACGCTTGGACGACGCGTCACCGCGCTCGAGAAGCAGATCGGCGAACCGCTGTTCGTGCGTCAGCAGACCGGCTATCGGCTGACCCCGGTCGGGGAAGAACTGCTGCGGCGCGCCGAGGACGTCGAGGCGGCGATGCAATCGCTGACCCGCTGGCGCGAAGGCACCTTGCCCGACCGCATTGTCCGCGTCTCGGCCGGGCCATGGACCTCGGCTTTCATATCAGCCCATATCGACAAGGTCTGGACGGTCGATGACGGCATAAGGGTGGAGTTCGTCACCACCACCGGCCGGGTCGACATCGGTCGCCGTGCCGCCGACATCGGCATCCGCAGCGAGCGGCCGACCGAGCAGTGGCTGGCCGGCCGGCAGAGCGGCAAGGTCGCCCACGCGCTTTATTCCGGACGCCACCTCGTCAACGGCATCGCCGCCGGCCTGTTCGTCGGCGTCACCGGCGAAGGCGCAAACATCGCTTCGGCGCGCTGGCTGCAAGCCCATCACGGCGACCGCATTGCCGTGCGCGGCAACAACACCCATTCGGTGCGCGAACTGGTGGCCGCCGGCGCCGGCCTTTCGGTCTTTCCGTGCTTCGTCGGCGACAGCGACCCGCGGCTGGTTCGCGTCGCCCAGCCCATCCCTGAACTCGAAACCGACCAATGGATCGTCACTCATCACGAGGAACGCCATTCCCCGCCGGTCCGAAAAGTCGCCGGCCGGATTGCCGCCTTGATGCAAGCGCACCAGCCGCTGTTTCGCGGCGAAACGCCGATCCGGTAAGCCTCAGGCAATGAGCCGGCCCACAATGCCGATTTCGCGCGCAGGTGGCTATCAGGTTCAGCCGGGTGGCGGCCGCCTTGCGCCGGCTTTCTGGACCTTGACCAGCATCGCCAGGGCCGGCCTGCGGGGCTGAACTATCCGAGAGTTTGACTGGCCAGCGCATAGGTCACCGGCGCGGTTGCACCGCCGACGGCAAAATCGGTGAGGACTTTGCCCATCGACATGGTGAGCACCGTATCGAAAACCGGCATTCCACTGTGCGACAGAAAGGCTGCGAACTCGCCACTGTCCATGTGGGTGTCGATCCGCAGGAAAGACCCCGAATGGTCGGCCACGTGCGGCCGGACGACCGCCACGGCGTCGGCGTCGCTTTGCGCCACGACCGGCCCCACGACATGGCCCCGCCCGAACGGCCGGCAGAGCGCGAAAGCGGTCAGCGTATCGCCCTTGAAAAGCCCATAGCCGGCCGAGTGCGCGAAAAGCCTTTCGATGAGCGCCGCCCGCCTCACGCCAAATCCTGCCGCGTCGAGCGCGATCACGGCAGGAATATCACTTGCGTCCAAAATCCGCACATCGCCTCGAATATTTGCCGGCCTGCCCGTCGTCTGCAAGCGGGCGATGCCCTGGCATTGATAAACGGTCTTCTCCGGCTGGAAGTCGAGCGACAGATAGAGCCGCCTTGCCGCGCGCGTGGCATTAAGGCGCAGATCGCGCCCGGCGACCTTCTCGAAGACCCGTTTCATCAGCCATTGCCCCGCCCCCAGCGTCTGCAGTCGCGGCGAGGTGATGACCATCCCCACAGTGGCGAAATCGGCGCCATGCGCGAACCACATGGCCGAACCGAGAACCCGGCCGATCTCGTCGAGCGCCACGAACCCCTCTCCCGATTCACGCAGGAATTGCCAGTCCTCGGCGCGATGCGGCCATCCCACCGCGAGCGAGTGCGCGTGCAAGCGGTCCAGTTCGACGCCTTCGATGTCGCCGATCCGCATCGAGAAAGTGTCGATTTTCAAGCTTCCGGACGGCTTCAAGTCCATGCCCCTAAAAGATTGTCGCACTCGGCGCGGCACACTGATGGCCACCCTCTGCCCGCCAACGCTAAACGAGCGGACCGGTACGATTAGCTCGAAAGCCGAGCAGCAACGCAAGATTCAACTGAAACATTTCAGCTTTCGGCACGCAATCGCGAAAGAATGCACACACTCTCTCTGGAAATCTAGCAGCATATGGTCGACGGCACCGATCCCGGCGAACCCGAAACGCTTTGAGGGCTGGAATGGACGTCTTCGACATCCTCGATCGTCTCGTCGCCTTTCCATCGGTCGCTGGCAGGCCGAATGGCGATATCGCCGGCTGGATCGAGGCCTATCTCGAGGAACACGGAACACGGGTCACCGTGCTTCCAGGACCGGAAGGCGATCGTTCCAATCTTTTCGCGACGATCGGCCCCGTAGATGTTCCGGGCTATGTCCTGTCCGGCCATATGGACGTTGTTCCCGCCAGCGAGCCGCAATGGAGTTCGAACCCTTTCGCGCTGCGCCGCGACGGCGAACGGCTCTACGGACGTGGCACCACGGACATGAAGGGGTTTCTTGCCGCGGTGCTCGCTGCCGTGCCTGCGTTGGCGCGGCTGCGCCTTGCCAGGCCAATCCACCTCGCCTTCTCCTATGACGAGGAAGTGGGATGCCGCGGCGTGCCGCATTTGATCGCCCGCCTTCCCGAACTTTGCGCGAGGCCGCTCGGCGTCATCGTCGGCGAGCCGAGCGGAATGCGTGCCGTGCGCGGCCATAAGGGCAAGGCAGCCGCCCGCGTGGTCATCAACGGACGCTCCGGCCATTCCTCCCGACCCGATCTCGGGCTCAACGCCATCCATGCCATGGCCACTGCGCTGAGCGCGGCCGTGAGCGAAGCCGAGCGGCTGACAAACGGTCCGTTCGATCCGGCCTTCGAGCCGCCCTACTCCTCGCTGCAGGCCGGCGTCATGGCGGGCGGACATCAGGTCAACATCATTCCCGGCATCTGCAGTCTGGACCTGGAGGCGCGCGCCATACCTGGCGTCGACCCGGCGAGCCTGCTGGCACCTGTGAGGGCACGCGCAGAGGCGCTCGCGGCCGATGGCTTTCGCGTCGAGTGGAGCCCGATGAGCGCCTATCCGGCGATGTCGCTGCCGCCAGACGCACCACTTGCGGGACTGCTGCATACCTTGACCGGCGAAGCGCCGCTTGCCGCCGTCAGCTACGGCACGGAGGCCGGGCTTTACCAGGCCGTGGGGCTCGATGCGATCATCTGCGGACCCGGCGACATCGACCGCGCCCACAAGCCGGATGAGTACATTGTCACCAGCGAACTCGCCGCCTGCCAGCGAATGATCGAGACGCTGGGCGCCCGCTGCGCGACGTGAGGAAACCGGAATGACATTCCTGTTCAATTCCGATGCACGCCGCGGGGCGATCTTCGCCGATACCTTCGCGAGAGAACTGCCGGACGTCCCTTTCACGATGGATGCCGCGACGGTCGATCCCGACACCGTGCGTTATCTGATCAGCTGGACCGTGCCGGATAATCTCGCCCGCTACAGCAACCTGGAAATCCTGTTTTCCATCGGCGCCGGCGTCGATCAGTTTCACCTCGATGCGGTGCCTGCGAATGTGAAGGTCGTGCGCATGATCGAGGACGGCATCGTGCGCATGATGCAGGAATATGTGACGCTTGCCGTGCTCGCGCTCCACCGTAACCTGCCTGGATATCTGACACAGCAGCGCGCCGGTGAATGGGCTGATATCGCGCAGCTCCAGGCCGGATCGCGCCGGATCGGCGTGCTCGGCCTCGGGCAGCTCGGCCAAGCCGTCCTCGACCGCCTGAAGCCCTTCGGCTTCCCGCGCGCCGGATGGAGCCGCTCGCCCCGGCGGATCGAGGGCGTGACCTGTCATCATGGCGAGCTCGGGCTCGACGAGATGCTCGCCGTCAGCGACGTATTGATCTGCCTGCTGCCGCTGACCGAGGAGACACGCGGTTTCCTCGATGCTGAGCTGTTTGCGAAACTGCCCAAGGGCGCAGCGCTCGTCCATACCGGCCGGGGGCCGCAGCTCGACCACGAAGCCCTTGTCGCCGCGCTCGACAGCGGCCATCTTTCGGCGGCGATGATCGACGTCACCGATCCCGAACCACTGCCTTTGGGCCATCCGTTCTGGTCGCATCCGAAGGTCATCCTGACCCCGCATGTCGCCAGCGTCACCCAGCCCGCCAGCGCCGCGCTGGCCGTTATCGAAAACATCAGGCGTTACCGCGTCGGTCTTGATCCCATCGGGCTCGTCGACCGGTCGCGCGGCTATTGAAATTCAACATGAAAGGCCATCCCTTGTCCCTGCTCAAGACCGTCGATACCAGCCCGACCTTCCCGCCGCGCGAATCCGGGGCACTGCCCGAACGGCTGATAGCCGGCAACCCCGCCTTCAAAACCTGGGCGCAGGACGTCGCCAAGGGCGACCTCGTCCATACCGGCGTCTGGGAGGCGACGCCTGGGGAAACGCGCTCGATCAAGGGGGAGACTTTCGAGTTCTGCCACATCCTCTCCGGTGTGATCGAAATCACGCCCGACGGCGGCAAGCCGGTGACCTACCGCGCCGGCGACAGCTTTGTGATGAAACCTGGCTTCACCGGGATTTGGAAGACCATCGAAACGGTCCGCAAGATCTACGTAACCGTAGGGTGACGGGAGCGCGGAGGCGCCGGCCTCCGCAACAGATTTTGCCGTCTGTCATCGCCGGCACACAACAATCATCCGCGACCGATCGTCGAACGGTGCATGCTGCGCCAGAGCCCGCGCTAGGCTCCTGCAGAACAGTCCAGAGTGGGTGCCATGGGCCTGAGCTTCGACCCCGATACCGTCTCCCTTCCCGTCGGCCATTTCATTGGCGGGGAGCTGATCGCGGCCGAGGGTGCGATCGAGATGCACCGCCCGTCGGATGGCGGAGCCTACACCGCCTGCCCTGTGGCCGGCGTCGATATGGTCGACCGGGCGGTGGAGAGCGCGAAGGCGGCGCTGAAGGCCAGCAACTGGGGCAACGTTCGGCCACGCGAACGGACGAAGGCGCTTCAGGCCTGGGCCGACCTGATCGAGGCGGAAGCCGAAACGCTGGCCAGGATAGAGGCACTGTGCTCGACCCGGCCCGTCGGCCAGCTCATCGCCGGCGACATCGCCATCACCGCCGAGCAAATCCGCTTCTTCGCCGAGTTCGCCGACAAGGAAGGCAGCGAGCTCGTGCCGACCGACGACGCCACTCTCGGCATGATCATGAGCGAGCCCTATGGCGTGGTCGGCGCGATCACGCCCTGGAATTTCCCGATCTCGATGGCCGGCTGGAAGCTCGGCCCGGCACTGGCCGCGGGCAATGCGGTCGTGCTGAAGCCGTCGGAAATGACGCCCTTTTCGGCAGTCTACATGGCACAACTCGCCGTCAGGGCGGGTCTGCCGGCAGGGCTTGTAAACGTGGTGCTTGGAGACGGTCCGACGACCGGCACGGCACTGACCGGCCATCCCGAGATCGCCAAGGTCAGCTTCACCGGCTCGACCCGCGCCGGCTCGGCGATCATGGAGAATGTCGCACGCACCGGCGTCAAGCCGATGACGCTGGAACTCGGCGGCAAGAGCCCGCAGATCGTCTTTGCTGATGCCGATCTGGACAAGGCGGCGACGGCCATCGCCGGCAGCGTCACCTTCAATGCCGGCCAGGCCTGCGTCGCCGGCACGCGTCTGATCGTCGAGAGGAGCGTGGCCGAAAGGCTGACGGCCGCGATCCTGGAGAAGATGAAGGCGGTGCGGCCCGGCCCGACCTGGGACGAGGCGACGCAGTATTCGCCCATAATCTCGGAACGGCAGCGGGCGCGCGTCGACGGCATCGTGCGGGCCGCGATCGAGGCCGGCGGCGAATGCCTGACCGGCGGCGGCGTCATGGACAGCCCAGGCTATTTCTACGAACCGACGCTGATCGCCGATGTCGACCAGGCCAATCCGGCGATCGTCGAGGAAATCTTCGGCCCGGTCCTGACCGTCCAGACCTTCGAGACCGAGGAGGAGGCGCTGGCGCTGTCTTCCCATCCGACCTACGGGCTGGCGTCCGGCCTGTTCACCGCCGACCTGTCCCGCACGATCCGCTTCGCGCGCAAGCTCGAGGCCGGCACCGTCTGGGTCAACCGCTACAGCCGCTCGCGCGACCATATCCTGCCGACCGGCGGCTACAAGCGCTCCGGCATCGGCAAGGATCTCGGCCGCGAGGCCTATCTCGCCAACCGCAGGACCAAGAGCGTCCTGATAAGCCTCTAGAGAGATGCCGATGAAGTCCTATTCGATCGCCCTGATCCCCGGTGACGGCATCGGCCGCGATGTCACCGCCGCCGCATGGACGGTGCTGGAGACCGCAGCCAAACACGCGGGCTTTGCCTTGACCGCAACCGAGTTCCCCTGGTCCTGCAAATTCTACAAGGAGACTGGCCGCATGATGCCTGAGGACGGCATCGAGACCTTGCGCGGCTTCGACGCCATCCTTCTCGGCGCCGTCGGCTGGCCGGCGGAGGTGCCGGATTCCGTTTCGCTGCATGGCCTTTTGCTGCCGATCCGCAAGGCATTCGTGCAATACGCCAACATCCGGCCGCACCGCCTGCTGCCGGGCGTCACAGGACCGCTGCGGGCGGAAGGTTTCGACATATTATGCATCCGCGAGAACACCGAAGGCGAATATTCGGGCGCCGGCGGGCGCGTGCATCAAGGCACGCTGGACGAGGTCGCCGTCGAGACCTCGATCTTCACCCGCGCCGGCGTCGAGCGCATCCTGCGCTTCGGCTTCGAACAGGCACGGACAAGGCGCGGCAAACTGGCCTCCGTCACCAAGTCCAACGCGCAGAAATACTCGATGGTGTTCTGGGACGAGATCACGCGAAAGCTGGCGGCGGACTATCCGGACGTTGAAGTGACCAGCTATCATGTCGATGCGCTCGCCGCCCGCATGATCATGGCGCCGGAGAGCCTCGACGTGGTCGTCGCCTCCAACCTGTTCGGCGATATCCTCACCGACATCGGCGCGGCGATCCAGGGCGGGCTCGGCTACGCCGCCTCGGCCAACATCAATCCCGACCGCTCGGCGCCATCCATGTTCGAACCGGTGCACGGCTCGGCGCCCGACATCGCGCATCTCGGCATCGCCAATCCGATCGCCACCATCTGGTCCGGCGCCATGATGCTCGATCATCTCGGCGAAAAGGCCGCGGCCGGCCGCGTCATGAAGGCGGTCGAAGCCGCAACCGCCAGAGGCATGGGCACCATTCCCGGCAAGGACCGTACGGAAGCCATCACCGCCGCCGTCGTCGCGGCGCTCACCTGATTGCAAGGTCGATTTCAATGAAAAACCTCAGAGACAAAAGCCTCTTCCGCGAAGCCGGCCTGATCGGCGGCGAGTGGGTCGCCGCCGGCTCCGGCAAGACCGTCGATGTCATCGATCCGGCGACGCAGGCGGCCATCGGCACCGTACCGGACATGGCCGGTCTGGAGACCCGTGCGGCCATAGAGGCCGCTGCGTCCGCCTATGCGGCTTGGAAGAAGAAGACCAACGCCGAGCGCGCTATCCTGCTGGAGGCCTGGCATGGGCTGATGCTGGCGCATCTGGACGATCTCGCGCTGATCCTGACCACGGAACAGGGCAAGCCGCTGGACGAGGCCAAAGGCGAGATCCGTTACGGCGCGTCCTTCGTCAAATGGTTCGCCGAGGAAGCGCGCCGCATCAACGGCCACACCATCCCCTCGCCCACACCAGACCGCCGCATCATCGTGCTGAAGGAGCCGGTGGGCGTTTGCGGCATCATCACGCCGTGGAATTTTCCCAATGCGATGATCACCCGCAAGGTCGCGCCGGCGCTTGCCGCCGGCTGCACCGTGGTGATCAAGCCGTCCGAGTTCACCCCCTATTCGGCGCTGGCGCTCGGCGCGCTTGCCGAGCGCGCCGGCATCCCTGCCGGCGTCATCAACATCGTCACCGGCATGCCGACCGAGATCGGCAACGAAATCATGGCGAACGAGACCGTCCGCAAGATCTCCTTCACCGGCTCGACGCGGGTCGGCTCGCTGCTGATGCGCGGGGCGGCCGACAGCGTGAAGCGGCTCAGCCTCGAACTCGGGGGCAACGCCCCCTTCATCGTCTTCGACGACGCCGATCTCGACCTCGCCGTCGAGGGCGCGCTGGTCTCGAAATTCCGCAATGGCGGCCAGACCTGCGTCTGCGCCAACTGCATCCTCGTTCAGGCCGGTGTCTACGACGCCTTCGCTGCCAAGCTATCCGCTCGCGTCAACGCCATGACGGTGGGGCCGGGCACACAGCCCGGCGTCGCCATCGGGCCGATGATCAACATGGCGGCGGTCGAGAAGATCAACCGCCACGTCGAGGACGCGCTCGCCAAGGGTGCTGTAATCATCACCGAGAAGCCGGCCTTGCCCGACGGCCCTCAGTATGTCGCGCCGCTGGTGCTGAGCGGCGCCACCAAGGACATGCAGCTCGCCGGCGAAGAGACGTTCGGCCCGGTCGCGCCGCTTTTCCGGTTCGAGACGGAAGAGGAAGCGATCGCGCTGGCCAATGGCACGCCCTACGGCCTCGCCTCCTACTTCTATACCGAGAATCTGCGGCGCGCCTGGCGCGTCGGCGAGGCGCTGGAGTTCGGCATGGTGGGCTTGAACACCGGCTCGGTCTCGATCGAAGTCGCCCCCTTCGGCGGCGTCAAGCTGTCCGGCCTCGGCCGCGAGGGCGCGCAGGCCGGCATCGAGGAATATCTCGAGATGAAGAGCTTTCACATGGGCGGGCTGGGCTGAGGCAGTTTTTGCCGAAGCCGGGCCGGATCGGCGATCACTGAATCCGGTCGAGCGCCTTGTAATAGAGCCCGACCATCGGCAGGAACCAGGGCTTGCCGGAATAGCCCGGAATAGCAGGCCATTCGAGCCCCTTCAGCGGATTGCGGTCCTCGCGGCCGAGCATGGCATCGGCCAGGATCATGCCGAGATGGGTGGAGAGCTGCGCACCGTGGCCGGAATAGCCCATCGCGAACCACACACCGTCCTGGTAACCGGCGCGCGGAAAACGGTCCTTGGTCATGTCGACCAGCCCGCCCCAGCAATAGTCGATCTCGACCTTGGCGAGCTGCGGAAAGATCGCCGCGAGGCCCGCCCGCAGGATCTGTCCGCTCCTGGCGTCGGAGCGCTGGTCCGATGTCGCCGAGAAGCGTGCGCGGCCGCCGAAGATCAGGCGATTGTCCGGTGACAGCCGGAAGTAGTTGCCGATGTTCATCGAGGTGACGCATGTCCGGTTGCCGGGCATGGTGGCAGTGATCTCGGCGTCGCTTAGCGGCCGCGTGGCGATGATGAAGCTGCCGACGGAAATGATCCTGCGACGGAAATAGCTGAAGTCAGGCGTGGTGTAGGCGCCGGTCGCCACCAGCACATTGTCGGCGCTGATGCGGCCGCGCGAAGTGGTCAGCTCATGCCGGCTGCCGGCCTGCTTGTGATCGGTCACCGCCGCGTTTTCATAAATGACGGCACCGTGGCGGGTGGCAGAAGTGGCGAGACCCGTCACATAACGCCCCATATGCATCATGGCGCTCTTCTTCGACAGCATCGCGCCATGGAAGGGCGAGCCGATCTCGGATTTGAGGTCGGCCGCCGTCAGCAGCGCCGTATCCGGATCCACTTCGGCATGGAGGGCCTCGAAGTTGCGGGCGATCGCTTCGAAATGTTGCGGCTTGGAGGCGAGCTTCAGCTTGCCGGCGCGGCGGAAGTTGCAGTCGATGCCTTCTTCGGCGACCAGCGCCTCGATGGTGTCGACGGAGTCGTCAAGCGCCCGGTAGAGCGCGATGGCGCGCTCCTTGCCGAGCTCCGCCTTGGCCGAGAGGTAGCTGTGGGCGAGGCCGTTGTTGAGGTGTCCGCCATTGCGGCCGGATGCGCCCCAGCCCACACGCTGCGCCTCCAGCACGACCACCTTGGCACCGGCCTTCGCCAGCTGGCGCGCGGCGGCGAGCCCGGTGAAGCCGCCGCCGATGATGGCGGCATCGTAGTGCCCCTCGACCGGGCCTTGCGCCCCGCCGGAAAAGACGGGAGCTGTGTCGTGCCAGTAGGAGACGAACTTCATCGGCGATCCGCCTTGTTTCAGAGCCCAACCACGCCTGGAAGACCGGAAATGTCCGATATCTCGACATAGCCATAGTACGGGTTGGCCGGTTCGTGGCCGCGATTGACCCATACCTTGTTCTTGATGCCGAGATCGTGTGCCGACATCAGGTCGTAGCGGAACGAGGACGAGCAGTGAAGAACATCCTCCGGGCCGCAACCCAGCCTGTCGAACATGTATTCGAAGGCCTTGAAGCGCGGCTTGTAGGCCTGCGCCTGCTCGGCCGTGTAGACGGCATGGAACGGCGCGCCGAGCTTCTCGACATTGGACATGATCTGCGCGTTCATGGCGTTGGAGAGGATGACCAGCGGAATTTCCTTGGCGACTTTCGCCAGGCCGGCTGGAACATCCGCATGAGGTCCCCAGGTCGGAACGCGCTCATAGACCATTCTGGCATCGTCGGCGCTGAAAGCAACGCCGTTGCGCTTGCAGGTGCGCTCGAGCGCATTATGGACGACGTCGGCATAGGGCTTCCAGTCGCCCATAATCTCGTCGAGCCGATAGGCCGCGAAATTCTTGATGAACTCCTGCATGCGTGGCTCGTCGAGGCCGCTGCCGTAGAGGTCGCGCGCCGCTTCCGCCATCTGGAAAAAGGTCAACGTGCCGTAGCAGTCGAAGGTGATGTATTTGGGCCTGAAGGAAGCCATAGCAGTCGATCTCCGGTGGAAGCACATCCGCGCTGGGATGTATTTCATCATAGGACGGCAGGCAGCGGCCCACCTGACCGAAATCGCCCTCCCGAAAGCAGAAAGTTCCGTATCCGCCATCCGGTTTGGCACGCTGTAGCATCTGGCGTGCCGATTGTGGCGCCGCGCGCGGCGTTAGGCGCGTCCGCCGCGGGCGATGCCAGCACAAGATGCGGCGCACCCCTCGTGCTACGGCGAAAGATACTGTCCAAGCCAAAGCCTTCAGACGATCTGCGGCGCGCCGATGCCCGAGACTTGGGCTCTAGACGGAAGGATGCCTCATGCCGCAGGGCGAGATCGAACTCCGGGCCTTCGGGCCGGACCATATCGAAGGCGCCGTGGCGCTTTCCCGCCAGGAGAATTGGCCGCATCGCCCGCAGGACTGGCAGATGGCGCTGCAGCTCTCGAGCGGCGCGGTCGCGCTCGACGATCAGGGCCGCGTCGCCGGGACCATCCTGGTCACGCCCTACGGCATGGACTGCGCCATGATCAACATGGTGATCGTCGACAGGAACGCGCGCGGCAAGGGGCTTGGGCGCCGGCTCATGGATCAGGCATTTGCGCTTGCCGGCAAACGTCCGCTGCGGCTCGTCGCGACGGCGGACGGCATGCCTCTCTATGAGAAACTAGGCTTCGTGCCTTCCGGCACCATTTTGCAGCACCAGGGCAAGGTCGCGGCGCTTGGCGCGCCCGATGGCGTGGAAGCAGCCGGTCCTGACGATCTGCCTGACATCAAGGCGCTGGACCGCGATGCTTATGGCGCCGACCGCGAGGCCCTGATCGATGCGCTGGCGGAGCGCGGCCAGTTCGCGGTCATCCACCGCGACGGCGCCATCGAGGCCTATGCCGCGATCCGCCCGTTCGGACGCGGCGAGGTGATCGGTCCGGTCATCGCGGGAAGCGCAGCCGAGGCGAAGGCCCTGATCGGCTTCTTTGCGGCGTCGCGTCCAGGCGCCTTCCTGCGCGTGGATACCGGCAGCGGGACTGGCATCGCCGGCTGGCTCGAGGAAATCGGCCTCACCCATGTCGGCGGCGGCGTGGCCATGGACCGTCCACCCAAGACGGTCGCGGAACAGGCCAGGCCAAAAATTTACGCCCTCGCCAACCAGGCGCTCGGCTAGGAGGACAACAATGCTCGCCAATTCGCTGATCGAACTCGACCGCGCCCATCTCATCCATCCGGTCTCATCCTATCGCGGCCACGAGGCACTTGGTGTCCGTGTCTTGAAATCGGCGAAGGGCGCGACCGTGACCGACGCTTCCGGCAAGCAACTCGTCGACGGATTCGCCGGACTGTGGTGCGTCAATGCCGGCTATGGCCACGACAGCATCGTCGAGGCGGCGGCCCGGCAGATGCGCGAGCTCCCTTACGCCACCGCCTATTTCGATCTCGGCTCGGAGCCGGCCATCCGGCTCGCCTCGGAACTGGCCGAGCGCGCGCCCGGCGATCTCAATCACGTCTTCTTCACGCTTGGCGGGTCGGACGCGGTCGACAGCACCATCCGTTTCGTCCGCTACTACTGGAATGCCAAGGGCGAGCCGCAACGCGACCAGTTCATTTCCATCGAACAGGGCTATCACGGCTCGTCGGTCGTCGGCGCGGGCCTGACAGCGCTCCCCGCCTTTCACGCCGGCTTCGGCATTCCCTTCGAATGGCAGCACAAGATCCCCTCCCCCTATCCCTATCGCAACCCGGTCGGCGAGGACGGCAACGCGATCATCGCCGCATCGCTCGCCGCGCTGAAGGCCAAGATCGAGGCGATCGGGCCGGAGCGGGTCGCCGCCTTCTATGCCGAACCGATCCAGGGCTCGGGCGGCGTCATCGTCCCGCCGAAAGGCTGGATCAAGGCGATGCGCGAGCTCTGCCGGGAGTACGGCGTCCTGTTCATCGCCGACGAGGTGATCACCGGCTTCGGCCGCACGGGGCCTCTGTTCGCCTGCACCGAAGAGGAGATCGTTCCCGATTTCATGACGACGGCGAAGGGGCTGACCTCGGGCTATGTTCCCATGGGCGCCGTGTTCATGGCCGATCATGTCTATAACGTCATCGCCGATGGCGCGGGCGCCTCGGCCGTCGGCCACGGCTACACCTATTCCGCCCATCCCGTCAGTGCCGCCGTCGCGCTTGAGGTGTTGAAGCTCTACGAAGACGGCCTTCTGGACAATGGCATCAAGGCCGGCGCCCGCCTGATGGCGGGATTGAAGGGCCTGAGCGACCACCCGCTCGTCGGCGATGTGCGTGGCCGCGGCATGCTTGCCGCCATCGAACTGGTGGTCGACAAGCGGAAGAAGACGCCGGTTCCAGCATCGGCGATGCCGGCACGGCGCATCTTCGACAGGGCGTGGGACAACGGCCTGATCATCCGTGCCTTTGCCAACGGGGTTCTCGGCTACGCGCCGCCGCTCTGCTGCACCGACGCCGATATCGATGCGATCATCGAGCGCACGCGTCGGACGCTCGACCAGACGCTGGACGATCCCGATGTCCGCCAGGCACTGGCATGACGGCGAAATATGTCGTGTCTCGAAATATCGCCGGGGCGGACGATTTCGCAATTTTGTGCCGCCCCCTCACGCCTTTTCGGCGAATCCAGCGCGGGGGAAGTGCCAGACTGCAGTTAAGACAAGGCCAGAAAGCCCGGATTTCCGGGCCTTCGAGAAAGGCCGACGCCCCGGACAGCACGGAATTTTGTTCTGTTCGACACATGCAATTCGGCCGTACGCAGAGGAGAGCCAGTCTTGGCCAGGGGCTTTAGCGAATTCAAATACTTGACCTTCGATGTGGTCGGCACGCTGATCAACTTCGAAGGCGGGATTACGACCTGCCTGGCGGGAATTGCCGCCGAGGCCGGTGTTTCGATCGATGACGAGGAAGCGCTGAGCCTCTACCGGCAGGCCCGTTACATGCCCGATGCCGGCCTGTTTCCCGACGATCTCGTACGTGTCTACACAGTCATCGCGCCGCGGCTCGGCCTCCCGACCGAGGAGAAATACGGCGTCCGCCTGCGGGATTCGGCCAGTGTCTGGCAAGACTTCCCCGACAGCGCGGCTGCATTGGCGGACCTTGCGAGGTCGCACAGGCTGATCGCCATGACCAATGCAAGGCGCTGGGCGCTCGATCATTTCGAAAAGCAGCTCGGATCGCCCTTTTTCGCCACCTTTACGGCCGACGATACAGGCACGGAGAAACCGGACCCGGCCTTCTTCCAGAAGGTCTTCGATTTCGTGGCCTCCCGAGGCGACAGCAAGGACGACATCCTGCACGTCGCGCAAAGCCAGTACCACGACATCGGCATATCCCGGGCACTTGGCTTGACCAATTGCTGGATCGAGCGCCGGCACGCCCAGAAGGGCTATGGCGGCACGATCGAGCCCGAGCGCTTCACCGCGCCGGACTACCATTTCACCTCAATGGCCGCATTGGCGGCGGCCGTGCGGGAAAGCCTGAAGGAACGAACCTGAGCCCAAGCCCGGAAAGCCGCAGCAAGACGAGCAACCCGGAAACAAACAGAAAGGGGAATGCTATGACCGACAAGATCACCAACTGGACCAGCGCAGACGATGCCATGGTCGAGAATGCCATCCGGCGGGGCGCGAGCCGCCGCGAACTTCTCAAGATGCTGTTGGCCGGCGGCGCCGCGGTTGCGGCGGGCAGCGTGGTGCTTGGCCGTGCCACCCAAGCCGTCGCCGCCACGCCGGTCTCCGGCGGCAATTTCAAGGCCGCCGGCTGGTCGTCCTCGACCGCCGACACGCTGGATCCGGCAAAGGCGTCGCTGTCGACCGACTATGTCCGCTGCTGCTCGCTCTACAACCGCCTGACTTTCCTCGACAAGGATGGCGTCACGCAGATGGAGTTGGCCGAAAGCTTTGACAGCAAGGACGCCAAGACCTGGACCGTGAAGCTGCGCAAGGGCGTCACCTTCCACGACGGCAAGGACCTCACCGCAGACGACGTCGTCTTCTCGCTGAAGCGCCATCTCGACAAGGCTGTCGGCTCCAAGGTCGCCAAGATCGCCGCACAGATGACCGGCTTTAAGGCGGTCGACAAGTCCACGGTCGAGATCACGCTCGCCGATCCGAATGCCGACCTTCCGACCATCCTGGCGCTGCACCACTTCATGATCGTCCAGGACGGCACCACCGACTTCTCCAAGGGCAACGGCACCGGCGCCTTCGTGCTGCAAACGTTCGAACCGGGCGTGCGCTCGGTGGTCACCAAGAACAAGAACTACTGGAAGTCGGGCAAGCCCTATCTCGACTCGTTCGAGTTCATCGCCATCAGCGACGATAGCGCCCGCGTCAACGCCCTGCTTTCCGGCGACATCAGCTTCGCCGCCTCGATCAATCCGCGCGCGATGAAGCTCATCGGCGGCCAGCAGGGCTTCGAACTGTCGAAGACGACCTCGGGCAACTACACCGACCTCAACATCCGGCTCGACATGGATCCGGGCAGCAAGGCCGACTTCGTGACCGGCATGAAGTATCTCGTCAATCGCGAGCAGATCGTCAAATCGGCGCTGCGCGGCCTCGGCGAAATCGGCAACGACCAGCCCGTCTCGCCAGCGAACATCTTCCACAATGCCGACCTCAAGCCGAAGGCCTTCGACCCGGACAAGGCGAAGTTCCACTTCCAGAAGGCGGGCCTGCTCGGCCAGTCCATTCCCGTGATCGCTTCCGATGCCGCGACCTCGTCGATCGACATGGCTGTGATCATCCAGGCCGCCGGCGCCGATATCGGCATGAAGCTCGACGTCCAGCGCGTGCCGTCCGACGGCTACTGGGACAATTACTGGCTCAAGGCGCCGATCCATTTCGGCAACATCAATCCGCGCCCGACGCCGGACATCCTGTTCTCGCTCCTCTACGCCTCCAACGCGCCCTGGAACGAAAGCCAGTACAAGTCGGAGAAGTTCGACAAGCTGATGATCGAGGCGCGCGGCTCGCTCGACCAGGCCAAGCGCAAGGAGATCTACGGCCAGATGCAGACCATGATCTCCGAGGAGGCCGGCACCATCATCCCGGCCTACATTTCCAACGTCGATGCCCTCTCCAGCAAGGTGAAGGGTTTGGAGGCGAACCCGCTCGGTGGCATGATGGGCTACGCAATGGCGGAATATCTCTGGCTCGAAGCCTGAGAGGCGCCTGCCGGGGACCGGACAGCCGGTCCCCGGCACCTATTGCGCAACATGGCTTGGCCGAACGCAACCGCAGGAGCGCTTCCATGAAGTCTGGGGTTCTCAACCTCGTGCTGAAGCGGCTGGCGATCGCGGTCGTCACGCTTTTGATCGTCTTGTTCGCCGTGTTTTTCGCCACCAGCATGCTGCCCGGCGACACCGCGTCGATCCTGCTCGGCCAGGCGGCCACCCCGGAAGCCGTCGCCGGCCTGCGCGAGGCCATGCATCTCAACGATCCGGCAATCCTGCGCTTCCTGCTCTGGCTTCTCGGCCTGCTCCACGGCGATCTCGGCACCTCCTATGCCAATGAGATGCCGGTCGCAGCGCTGATCGGCGGGCGCTTCGTCAACACCATGGAACTCGCCGGCATCACCACGCTGCTCTCGGTGCCGCTCGCGCTGACGCTTGGCATCACCGCCGCCATGCTGCGCGGTTCCCTCTACGACCGCGCCGTCACCATTCTTTCGATCGGCGTCATCTCGGTGCCGGAATTCATGGTCGCGACGCTCGCGGTTCTGCTTTTCGCTGTCTATCTCAAATGGCTGCCGGCCCTGTCCTCGGTCAATGAAGCGCATACGCTGACCGACCTCGTGCGCATCTATGCCATGCCGGTGATCACGCTGACCTTCGTCATCTCCGCCCAGATGATCCGCATGACCCGAGCCGCGGTGATCGAAACGCTCTCCACGCCCTATGTCGAGATGGCGCTTCTCAAAGGCGCCTCACGCGGCCGCATGGTGCTCAAGCACGCGCTTCCCAATGCGCTTGGACCGATCGTCAACGCGGTTGCGCTGTCGCTGTCCTATCTGGTCGGCGGCGTCATCATCGTCGAGACGATCTTCAACTATCCCGGCATCGCCAAGCTGATGGTCGATGCGGTCGCCACCCGCGACCTGCCGCTGATCCAAAGCTGCGCGATGATCTTCTGCCTCGGCTATCTCTTGCTCATCACCGTCGCCGACATCATCGCCATCATGTCCAACCCGAGGCTCAGGTGACGATGGCGCGCATGGCAGCTTCCCGTCGGTCCTTCCTGGGCCACAGCTACAATCTCGTGGGCGTCGTGGCCGCGCTGGTCATCCTGGCGTGGACGCTGATCGCCATCTTTGCGCCCGCCATCATTCCCCATTCGATCAGCGATATCGTCGATGACGATTATTTCGGCCCGATGCGTCAGGGTCTGTGGCTCGGCTCGGACTATCTGGGGCGCGACATGCTCTCGCGGGTGCTGATGGGCGCGCGCTACACCGTCGGCATATCGCTCGCCGCCGTCGTCATCGCCTGCTTCTCGGGCGTGGTGCTGGGGATGATCGCGGCCGTCGCCGGCGGCTGGCTCGACACCTGCCTCAGCCGCTTCCTCGACGCCATGAACTCCATCCCCAGCAAGCTGTTTGGCCTTGTGGTCGTCGCCGCGGTCGGCTCGTCGATCCCGGCGCTGATCCTGACGCTCGCCGTCATCTACATACCGGGCGCCTACCGCTTCGCGCGGGCGCTCGCCGTCAACATCAACACCATGGACTTCATGACCGTCGCCCGCGTCCGCGGCGAAAGCATCGCCTATCTCATCGGGTCCGAGATCCTGCCCAACATCATCCGGCCGGTGCTGGCCGATTTCGGCCTGCGCTTCGTCTTCATCGTGCTCTTGCTCTCCGGCCTGTCCTTCCTCGGGCTCGGCCTGCAGCCGCCGCTCGCCGACTGGGGCGCGCTGGTGCGCGAGAACATTGGCGGCCTGCCCTTCGCCGCGCCCGCCGTCATCATTCCCTCGCTGGCGATCGCCAGCCTCACCATCAGCGTCAACCTGCTGATCGACAATCTGCCGCAGAAGATCAGGGATCGCGACGCATGAGCAATCTCGTCGAGGTCAGGAACCTGAGGATCGAGGCGACGACCGACTCCGGACGCGTCGTCGAAATCATCAAGGGTGTCAGCCTCGACATCGCCGACGGCGAGATCGTCGCCCTGATCGGCGAGAGCGGCTCCGGCAAGACGACGATCGCGCTCTCGCTGATGGGCTATGCGCGGCCCGGCTGCCGGATCATCGGCGGCGAGATCAATGTCAACGGCAAGAACATGGCGGCACTTTCCGAGAAGGAACGGGCGAAGCTGCGCGGCACCGACATTGCCTATGTACCGCAAAGTGCCGCCGCCTCCTTCAACCCGTCGTCCACCATCATGGAGCAGGTGATCGAGGTCACGCGCATCCACGGGCTGATGCCGCCCGAGCAGGCGCGAAAGCGTGCGGTCGAGCTGTTCAGGGCCTTGTCGCTGCCGGACCCGGAAGGGATCGGCGCGCGCTATCCGCACCAGGTTTCAGGCGGGCAATTGCAGCGGCTGTCGGCGGCCATGGCGCTCATCGGCGATCCCAAGCTGATGATCTTCGACGAGCCGACGACGGCACTCGACGTGACGACGCAGATCGACGTGCTGAAGGCCTTCAAGTCGGTCATGCGGGCTGGCGGAATAGCGGGTGTTTACGTTTCCCATGACCTCGCCGTCGTCGCCCAGATCGCCGACCGCATCGTGGTGCTGAAAGGCGGCGAAGTTCAGGAGACCGGCACCACGGCTCAGATACTTTCGGCTGCCCAGCATCCCTACACGCGCGAACTGCTGGCTGCCTTCGAGCCGAAGCCGCGGCAAGCGCATGCGGACGCGGATGCCGGGACTAAGGAGCTGCTGCGCATCGACAATGTGACGGCCGGCTATGGCTCGGTGCGGGCTGACGGACTGCCGCTTATCCGCGCTGTCAATTCCGTCAGCCTGGTCGTCGAGAAGGGGCGCAATCTCGGCGTCATCGGCGAATCCGGCTGCGGAAAATCGACGCTGGCGCGCGTCATCGCCGGCATCCATCCGGCGGCGGCCGGCGACATCATATTCGACGGCAAGCAACTGGAGCGCGCCGCGGGCAAACGCAGCCAGGACCAGCTGCGCGAGATGCAGATCGTGTTCCAGTATGCCGATACCGCGCTCAATCCGGCCAAGCCGGTCGAAGACATCATTGCCCGGCCGCTGGCCTTCTATCACGGGCTCGACAGGCAGTCGCGCTCGAAGCGCGTCGACGAACTGCTCGACATGGTTCGCCTGCCCAGGACGCTGCGCTACCGCCGCCCGTCGGAGCTCTCGGGCGGCCAGAAGCAGCGCGTGAATTTTGCGCGCGCGCTGGCAGCTGATCCCAAGCTCATCATCTGCGACGAGATCACCTCGGCGCTCGACACGGTGGTGGCGGCCGCCGTGATCGAACTGCTCAAGGAGCTGCAGCGCGAGCTGGGCCTCTCCTACATTTTCATCAGCCACGACCTCTCCGTCGTCGAAGCGATCTGCGACGAGATCATGGTCATGTACAATGGGCAGCGGGTTGAACAGATCACGCCCGACAGGCTGCAAGCGCCGACCCACCCCTATTCGAAGCTTCTGTTCTCCTCCGTGCCGAAGCTCGATCCGACATGGCTCGACGGCCTCGTCCGCGACCCAGAGCTGGTCAGTCAGTACGGCCACCGCTAGAGCAATTCCAGCAAGTGTGAACGGTTTTCCGTCCGGAATTGCGTCAAAACTAACGCATGTCGCCCAGAAGTGCACCGCAGTTTTGGGCAACGACATGCATCAAAATAAAGACTGAAAACGGCAGAGCCTCACCTCGGAAACAGGCTGGGCAGCGGCATGTGCGCCTTGACGATGGGTGACTTCAGCACCACGAAGCTGAAATACTTGTCGATGCCGATATCCATGTCGGTCAGCCTCTCCATGATCGTCTGGTACTCGGCTATGCCGGCGGTCACGAATTTCATCAGATAGTCGTAGCCGCCCGACACGAGATGGCATTCGATGACCTGGTCGATCTTCTCGACGACGGCGAGAAAGCGGGCGAAGTCGACCTGGCGGTGATTCTTCAAGGTGATTTCGGTGAACACGGTCAGCGTCTGGCCAAGCTTGCCGATGTTGATCTGCGCGGAATAGCCCTCGATGTAGCCCTCCGATTGCAGTCTCTTGACCCGCATCAGGCACGGGCTCGGCGACAGATGCACCAGTTCAGCCAGTTCCACATTGGTGATGCGGCCGTTCTTCTGCAGTTCGTACAGAATCTTGATGTCGATCCGATCCAGTTTCACGGTCGTCTCCGCAGAACGCACGCCACAGCACAAAATGCTGCCTTGCTCATGGACATTGACACTACCACAGCCCGTTGGCCTGTCCATCCAAGCGGATAGCGCTTTGAAACGCAGCGGCTCCCGATTTCGACCGCGTTGCCGGAATAAAATTCTGCTTCGGCCGCAACTGCGGCAGCGGCTGCCTGCGCAACACGGTAGATTGGCGCTTCAAGGCAGAGAGACCATGGGCGCGCCGCTACAGCAAATCGAGACATCTGGTGACCTGCCAAAGTCCGCGGACGCGGTGGTGATTGGCGGCGGCATCGTCGGTGTCTTCACGGCCTATTATCTGGCCAGGCGCGGCATGAAGGTCGCGCTTGTCGAAAAGGGACGCATCGGCGCCGAGCAGTCCTCGCGGAACTGGGGCTGGTGCCGCCAGCAGAATCGCGACGCCCGCGAGCTGCCGATGGCGACCCGAAGCCTCGATTTGTGGGACAGTTTTGCCGCGGAAACCGGCGAAGACACCGGCTTTCGCCGCTGCGGCCTGCTCTATCTCAGCAATGACGAGGCGGAGCTGGCCGGCTGGGCGCGCTGGCGTGACTTCGCCAGGACGGCCGGCGTCACCACGCATATGCTCGACAGCGCCGGGGCCAGCGAGCGGGGCCGCGCCACCGGCCGGAGCTGGAAGGGCGGCGTCTTCTCGCCGACCGACGGCACCGCCGACCCGTCGCGGGCAGCCCCCTCGGTCGCCCGGGCCATCCTCAAGCTCGGGGGCACCGTGCACCAGAACTGCGCCGCGCGCGGCATCGAGACCGAAGGCGGACGCCTGAGCGGCGTGATCACCGAAAGCGGTACGATCCGGACCAAGCTGGCGGTCCTGGCCGGCGGCGCCTGGGCATCCTCCTTTTGCCGGCAGTTCGGTTTCCGTTTTCCGCAGGCGTCGATCCGCTCCTCGATCCTGTCGGTCTCGCCGGGCGCGGAGGGTCTGCCGGATGCGCTGCACACGGCGAAAATCTCGGCCACGCGTCGCGGCGACGGCGGCTACACCCTCGCCATAAGTGGACGCGGCCGCGTCGACGTGACGCCGCAGCAACTCCGCTTCTCCCCGCAGTTCGTCCCGATGTTCCTGAAGCGCTGGCGCAGCCTCGCGCCGGGCGGGCTGCAGGGCGTACGCTCGGGCCACGAAACGCTCAAGCGCTGGCGGCTCGACCAGCCGACGCCGATGGAGCGGATGCGCATTCTCGATCCGGTCCCGGACCAGGCGACAATCCGCCTGACCCATGCCCGCGCGCTCGAACTTCTGCCCGACCTTCGAAAGACCAAGATAAGTGCTGCCTGGGCCGGCTATATCGACAGCACGCCGGACGGCGTGCCTGCCATCGGCGAGATCCATAGCGTTCCGGGTTTCTTCCTGGCCGCCGGGTTTTCGGGACACGGCTTCGGCATCGGACCCGGCGCCGGTCACCTCGTTGCCGATCTGGTGACCGGGTCGCAACCGATCGTCGATGCTACATCCTACGATCCGGGGCGCTTCGATGCTTCCGTGTGGGGGAAGGTCGCCGATTTCTAGGACGGGATCCTCATCCATGCGCGGTTCGCAATCGCATCAGTCTTCCCGGATAAAGGCGCCGATAGGCGCAGGCCGTACAGGCGCCTGCCCGCGGAATCGACCGACATCGCTGGGGATACAACCGGCTTGCGCTGCTGCGAGTTCAACGGCCGCCAACTGGCAATAGCGCCCCTGGCATCGTCCCATGCCGACACGCGACAACGACTTCACCCGGTTGGCCTCGCCGCCACCGAAATCCACACTTTGACGTACGGCTCCGGCAGTCACGTTCTCGCAGCGGCAGATGATCGCGTCGTCGGGCAGCGCCCGCATCATCTTGGCCGGCCAGGGAAAGGCGCTAGCCAGACCGTGCGCAAAGCGCTCGAGCCGCTTGAGCTTGCGCAGATCGGCGCTGGTGGCGGGCGCCCGATGTCCGAGATCGGCAAGACATGCCACCGCCGCCAGACGCCCCGCGATCTCCGCGCCGTCCGCCCCCAAAAGACGAACCCCGTCACCCGCAAGATAGACGCCATTGCCGGCGCGACCCATCTCATCGGTCTGTGGCAGCCATTGCTGCCACTGCTCATCATAGGTGAAGGCGCATCCCGCCAGGTCGGCGAGATGCGTCTCGGCGCGTAGATGCCAGCCCATGCCGATCGTGTCGCATGGCGTGAGGCGCTGCCTTCCGCCGGCGTCGCGCCAACACATCGCCGTGACACCTTGCCCGTCGGCCTCGATCCTTTCGAGGCTCACGCCTGCATGATAGCGGCCGCCGAGCCGCACCCGCAGGGCCAGACCGCGCAGCGTGACGAGCGGCCGGGCGGCAAGCTTCCAGAAGCCCCGTATCTGCTGACGCCAAGGCGAGGTGTCGAGCACCGCCGCCACTTCCGCTCCAGCCTTGACGAGTTGCGCGCCGACCAGCGTCAGCAGAGGCCCCGACCCCATCAACACGATGCGCCGCCCCAGCGCCACGCCCTGCGCCTTGAGCGCGATCTGCGCCGCGCCAAGGCTGTAGACGCCAGCGCTCTGCCAGCCCGGAACCGGAGCGACACGGTCGGATGCGCCGGTGGCAAGGATCAGGCGGTCATAGCTGACTATCTGCACCCCGCCGTCCCCCAGCACGTGCAGCCGCCCCTCATGCACGGCGATGACCGAGCTCGCTGCGCAATGGGTGAGCCGCCCGTCTGCCACCAAGCGGTCGAACAGCGCATGCAGCGCGCGCGCCTTCGCCGCCTCCGACCCGTAGAGCTGCTCCGGCGTGCGGACGAACCCGTCAGGCGGGCGACGATAGATCTGGCCACCGACGCGATTGCCTTCGTCGATCACCATCGGATAGAGCCCCGCCTCGACCAGCGCCGCCGCCGCCCTTATGCCGGCGGGGCCGGCGCCGACGATCACGACGCGCGGCAACGAGGTGTCGCTCACGGCCAGCTCTCCGGTGGCGTAGTGCGCAGCCGCATGCCTTCCGTGACAAGCGTGGAGCATGCCCGCAGGCGCGGTCCTTCCTCCTGCCAGACCCAGCAATCCTGGCAGGCGCCCATCAGGCAGAAGCCGGCGCGCGGTTCCGGTCCGAACTCGGATGTTCGCAACGCGTGTCCCGACGCCAGCATGGCAGTCAGCACGGTGTCACCGGCCAGTGCAGTGCGCACCTGCCCATCGAGAGAGAAATGCAGCTGCGCCCGGTCGCGCTCGGCCAGCCGGACGATGCGGCCGCCTGTGGTCATTCCGCGGCCTCTTGCACGAGGCGAGGACGCGGCAGTTCGGGGAAGCGTTCGCAAACGGCATCGAAGGCCGCCTGGACACCCTCCGGCCCGGAGCGCCCCTTCATGCGGCGGAAGATCTCCGTCTTGGTGAAGAAGCGCCAGTGGATCGGCAAATCCCCTAGTATGGCGGTGAGCCGGTCATAGGCCGCCGGCGTCCACTGCGCCTCGTAGCCTTCGCGCTCTGGACCGAAATGGAAATGGCCGGCAGCCGCCTCGTGATGCCCACGCCGCCTTTCCGTCGCCTGCTCATCGACCTCGCCGTCGCGAATGACGACGCCATAGTCGGCCTCGGCCGCTATCGGCGAAACGTAGCCGCGCCGCACATCCTGCGCGACCCGCCAGGGCTCGCGTTGATACGGATCGCCGCGCCCGCCGCCTCCGGCAGAGCGGATATCGAGCACGTCGCCTGGCTGCAGCACCGCGGTGTCGATATTGCCCAGCCGCCGCTCGTGCTCTGTCCCCGGATTGACGATCATGTCGGACAGGCCGGCGGCCTTGCCGCCCAGCACGCCCCAGGGACGGAAGAAGCTGCGGTCACGGTTGCGCGCCGTGATCCTGGAGTCGGGAGCAAAGACGCGGAAGGCCATCTCGGTCGCCAGCCCGCCGCGCCAACGGCCCGCACCACCGCTATCCCTGGCGAGCCCGTATTTCAGGAATTCGACCGGAGTCTCGGTCTCGGTGATCTCGATCGGCGTGTTCTTCAGATAGGCGGCATCCGCGCCCGATCCGTTGGTCCCATCGCGATGCGGCATCGCCCCGCCGCCGCCCACCACGGGGTTCACCGCCGTGATGACGGTCCGGCTGGTGCGCTCGTCCGTGGTCATGACGTTGACGATGCAGTTGTTGCCGGCGGGTGCTGCGGGCAGGCGCTCCGGCACGGCTTGCGAGAAGGCGCCGAAAATCACCGATCGCAGCCGGGCGCAGGTGAGCGAGCGCATGCCGACGGCGGCGGGATGCACCGGGTTCAGCACCGAGCCTTGCGGCGTGATGCAGGTGAACGGCCGGGTCAGGCCCGTGTTGAGCAGGATCTTCGGGTTCAGCGTATAGAGCACGTAGTAGACGCCCACCAAAAGCATGGTGTGACGCGGATCGCCGCCCGAAGGCACATTGAGCGAGGACCCGAGCTGCGGATCGGAGCCGGTGAAGTCGAGCACCGCCTCATCACCCTTGATCGTCAGCCTCAGCTTCAGCCGGCACGGATTGGCCTCGACCGAATCCTCGTCGGCATAGTCGGCGAATTCCCAGGTGCCGTCGGGCATGGCGCGCAGCACGTCGCGCGCCTGCGCCTCGGCATGGTCGAGAAGTGCTGCAACGCCCTCGATGAAGCCGGCCTTGCCGAACTTCCGCACCATCGCCTGGATCTTGCGCTCGCCGGTGTTGAGCGCGCCGACCAGCGCCTTGATGTCGCCGATGTTGAGGTCGGGCTTGCGCACATTGGTGCTCATGATCCGCAGGATCATCTCGTCGAAAACCCCTTCCCGCACCAGCTTCATCGGCGGAAAGCGGATGCCTTCCTGATGGATTTCGGTCAGCGCCCGGCTGAGCGAGGCCGGCACCGCCCCGCCCATATCGGTGTTGTGGATGTGCCCTCCGGTCCAGGCGACGATCTCGCCATCGACGAAGACCGGCTTCCACAGATGCGTGTCGGGCGCATGCGTGGCGACGTGACCGGAATAGGGATCGTTGGTGAAGGCAACGTCTCCCGGCCGGTAGTCGTCGACCATCGCGATAGCGCGGCGATAGGAAAGCCCGGGATACCATGTGGCGCCGAGTTCCATCGGCACGGCGAAGGTCGCTCCCGAACGATCCATCAGCATCACCGTAAAATCCTGCGTCTCCTTGACGAAGGCGGAGTGCGCGGTGCGATGCAGCGTGTGGGCCATGTTCTCGGCGGCCGCGCGGGCATGGTTGGCCAGAACCTGCAGGTTTGTGCGATCAAACATGGCGTCACTCCGCGAAGGTCAGCAGGAGGTTGAGATGGCGGTCGACCCGTGCCTGCGCTCCGGCTGGAATGGCGAAGGTGGTGTCTTCCTGAACGACCACGGCAGGCCCGTGGAACATGCTGCCCGAGACGAGGGTCTGCCGGTCGTGCAGGTCGACGGTTTCGACGCTCGCGCCCGTGTAGACCGGGAGCCGGCGCGCCGGGATGGCCGCAATTTCCACTTCTTCGGTCTCCGGGAGGGAGAGTTTCGGCCCGGCGCCTATGGCGGACAGCCGGACGTTCACAAGCTCGATCTCGCCGTCCGGATCGTGGAAATCGTAGAGCTGCTGATGGGTGATGTGGAAGGCCCGCGCGATGGCGCCTGCATTGCCCTCCATCAGCCATTCCGGCAGAAGGACAACCTCGATCTCGTAACTCTGCCCGACATAGCGCATATCGCAGGAGAGGTTGAGTTCCGCTGCCGCATCGTGCCCCTGCGCCGCGAGCCAGTCGCGGCCCTCGCGCGCCAGGGCCTCGAAGGCCTCTCGGATTCCGCCAAGCGCCACGGCCGACAGCGGGCTGAAGATGGTGCGGATGAAGTCGCCGCGCAGGTCCGCCACCAACCCGCCGAGCGCCGACACCACGCCGGGACGGCGCGGCGCCATGACACGCTTCATGCCGAGCTCGCGGGCAAGGAAGGCGCCGAGCATCGGACCGCCGCCGCCAAAGGGCATCAACGTGAAATCGCGCAAGTCCACCCCGGCGCGAGAGGCGAGTTTCTCGACCTCGACGAACATCTCCGACACCGCGATATCGAGGATCGCCTGCGCCGTCTGCTCGACCGGGCGGCCGAGCCGGGCGGCAAGCTCGCCGATGGCGCGATGTGCCAGTCCGGTGTCGATCCTGAGCTGGCCGTAGGCCATCTCGCTGTGACCGAGCCATCCACACACGACCATGGCGTCCGTCACCGTCGCCTGCTCACCGCCACGGCCATAGCAGGCCGGCCCCGGTGTCGAACCGGCCGATTCCGGCCCGACCCGCAGCACCCCTTGCGCGTCGACAGTGGCGATCGAGCCACCGCCGACACCGATCGAACTGACCGACACGGAGGGGATATGCAGCGGGAATTCGCCGATCAGCTCGCCGGTCCCAAACTGCGGCTCGCCGTCGATGATGAGCGCGAAGTCGGCCGAGGTGCCGCCAATGTCGAGGGTAAGGATCTTGTCCTCTCCGGCTTGGCGCGCCAGCCACGAGGCGCCGATGACACCCGAGGCCGTTCCCGACAAGAGCATGTTGACGCAGGCGCGCTTGCCCTCGGCGGCGTTCATCAACCCGCCATTCGACTTGGTCAGCATCGGACGTGCCGGCACGCCGCGGCCCTTCAGCCGCTCTTCCAGTGCCGTCAAATAGCCGGAGACGCGCGGATGGACATAGCCGTTGAGGATGGCGGTCGAGCTGCGCTCATATTCGCGGATGACTGGCCAGACTTCCGCGGAAGAGAAGACGAACAGATCGGGCGCAAGACGGACGATCGCCGCCTTGACCGAGGCTTCCTGCGCGGCGTTGCGCCAGGCGTGAAGGAAACAGACGATGATGCCCAGCGCGCCATTCGCTTTCGCCGCCGCCACCGCACGCTCTACCGCCGCCATATCAGGCGCCCGGGATTCGCTTCCGTCGGCGCGCATGCGGGCCGGGATGCCGAACACCATGTCGCGCGAAATCAGCGGATCCGGCCGCGCGCAGAACAGCGAATACATGTCCGGCATGCGCAGCCGCGCGAGTTCGATGACGTCCTCGAAGCCGGCATTGGTGAACAGCGCCAGTGGCGCGCCCTTGCGCTGGATGATGGTGTTGATGCCGACAGTCGTGCCATGCACGAAACGCGTCATGCGGGCAGGATCAAAGCCTTCGCGCTCGGCGAGAAGGGTGAGGCCCGTCATCAGCTCGGCACCCGGATCTTCCGGCGTCGTCAGCACTTTCAGCGAGGCGACGCGACCGGAATTGGCTTCAAGCGCGCAGAAGTCGATAAATGTGCCGCCGATATCGACGCCGACCTTCCAGTCGGCTTCGTTCCGCGCCTCGTCCGCCGCGATGGCACCATCCATGATACGTCCCTTCCTGTCTGCCAACCAAAGCTGACACGACAGGATGGCCGGGGTCCAAGACGTATGATGAGGAACGATATAAGTCTTGCTTATGCCCTTGTCTTGTCACCGCCCAGCACGACGGAACAGGCCGCGCGGATCTGGTCGCGCATCATCTCATCGGCCCGTGAAAGCGCCCGCGTGCGCGAGGTGAGCAGCGCGATCGGAAATTCCGGCGCATTCGCGAGCGGCCGGACGGCAAGCCCGTCAAACTGGTGCCAGGGCAGCAGCGCGTCGACCAGGGCGACACCCAGGCCAGCCTGGACGAAGCCGACGGCCGAGATGGAGACATCGATCTCGAGCGACGGCGAAAGCGCCACGCCCTGCGCGCGCGCCGCGTGGGCCAACTCGTCGGCGGGGCGGGTGTTGCCGCGATAGGATATCAAGTCCTCGCCGGCGAGATCGGCGAGCGTCAGCTCGGTTTTCCCAGCCAATGCATGCCCGGCGGGCAGCAGGCAGGCGAAGCCGACGCTGCCGATCACCTCCGCCTCGATGTCGGGAGGCAAGCGGTCGTCTAAGGCCACGCCGAGACTGGCATCGCCGGCGCGCAGCATGTCGACGATGGCGGCGATCGGCGCCATGTGGGACCGCAGCAAAATATCGGGATGCTGTGCCCGGAAGCTGGTGAAAGCGCGCGGCAAGATCGCCATGGCCGGCGGCGGCGAGGCGGCGACCCGCACCAGCCCGGTTCGGCCCAGACGCAGGTCGGTGGTCTTGCGGCGCAAGCCTTCAAGCCCCGCCGACACCCTCTCGGCATCGGCGAAGATTTCTAGCGCCTCCGGGGTCGGCCGCAGCCGGCCCTTCACCCGCTCGAACAGCGTGAAGCCGAGTTCGTCCTCGGTGTGGAGCAAGATCTGGCTGAGCGCGGGCTGGGAAATGTTCAGCATCCGCGCCGCGGCGGTCACGGTGCCCGCGCGCATGACGGCGATGAACACTTCGAGCTGCCGGGCCCGCATGGCCACTCCATAGGTTAAGCTTATGGTTCTTGTCCAAACCCATCTTTGACGCAATGAAGCGGTGCCGACAAGATCGGCGTCTTAAGAGATCATCCGCTCGGCATAAGGAATAACCATGGATGTGATCGTGCTGGGCGGCGGACTGATGGGGACGGCTTGCGCCTATTTCCTTGCCAGGCGCGGCGCACGCGTGACGCTGATCGAGCGCAACCGGATCGGCACCGGCGCGACCGTCGCCTCCTTCGGCAACATCCGGCGCACGGGGCGCCATCTGTCCCAGCTTCCGCTGGCCCACCGCTCGCTGCGGCTGTGGGGCGAAGCCGAAAGGATGCTTGGCTGCGACGTGGAATTCCGCGCCACTGGCCATATCCGGCTGATCTTCGATGAAGGCAGCCTTGCCGACATGCGGGCCTATGCCCAAGCCGCACGGCCGTGGGGGCTCGAGCTGGAAGAACTCGGCCCGCGTGAGGTCCGTTCCCGTTTTCCCGGCCTCGGCCCTGACGCGGTCGCCGCATCGTTCTCGCCGCATGACGGCAGCGGCAATCCACGGCTGATCGCACCCGCCTTTGCCGACGCGGCCCGCAAGCTCGGCGTGCAAATCGTCGAGGAGGCTGAAGTCGACACGATCACCCACACGGGTTCCAGTTTCCTTGCCACCACTTCGAAAGGCGCATTCGCCGCCGAGTGCCTGCTCAACACCGCCGGCGCCTGGGGCGCGCGCATCGCAGCACAGTTCGGCGAAGAGGTCCCGCTCGACGCCCGCGGCCCGCAAATGGGCGTGACTGAGCCGCTGCCGCATCGGATCCTGCCGGTGGTCGGCATCTGGACGCGCGACAAGGACCATGGCGCCTATCTGCGCCAGGTCGAGCGCGGCAATATCGTCTTCGGCGGCGCTGCCGAAAGGGTCGCGGTGGACCTCGATCCGGGCCATGCGGTTGCCGACCCGATGCGCCTCCCGTTGCAACTGCGCGCGGTCACACGGCTGCTGCCGGCAATCGCGCAGGTCGCGGTCATCCGCACCTGGTCCGGCTGCGAGGGCTATGTGCGGGACATGCTGCCGGTCATGGGAGGCTCGGCGACGACGCCAGGCTTGTTCCACGCCTTCGGTTTCTGCGGGCACGGCTTCCAGCTCGGTCCGGGCGTGGGCGACGCCATGGCCGAACTCATCATGACCGGCCGTTGCGAAACGCCACTTGACGATTTCAGGATCGATCGCTTCGCCCGCGCAGGTTTCGCGATGAGTGCTTTCGCGAAGGACGGTTCAGTTCGAGCCTCCGGCTGCGCCGGGCTTGGAAAAGCGTCTGGTTGGTCAGCGAAGATCTGACTGGTGTGGCGTTTCGACCAAGCGCATAATCGCCCCCAAGCCTGCGTAGCGTTGAGCTTGCGCCGCAAGGACAGGAGGCCGGCAATGAGCACAGCTCGCGAAAAGGTCGACCGTCAGCGCCGCCGGCTGCTCGGCGCGGTCGCTCTTGCGGCTGCCGGCCAGTTCGGCATGCCGGTCGTGTTCGGCGCGCAGGCAACCGGACAACCGGACGCGTCCTTCGGCCCGCTGAAGCAGGTCGATGCCGGCGTGCTCAAAATCGAGTATGCCGAGGCAGGTCCGTCCGACGGCCCGCCGGTCGTGCTCTTGCATGGCTGGCCGTACGACATTCACAGCTTCGTCGACGTTGCACCGATGCTTGCATCGGCGGGGCATCGCGTGCTGGTACCCTATCTGCGCGGCTATGGGGGAACGCTCTTTCGTTCCGCCGGGACATTTCGCAACGGCGAGCCCGCGGCGCTCGCCGTCGATCTCACCGCCTTCATGGATAGTCTCAAGATCAAAACCGCGGTCCTGGCGGGCTTCGACTGGGGCGCCCGGACAGCCGACATCGTCGCCGCGCTCTGGCCCGAGCGCGTCAAGGCGCTGGTTTCCGTCAGCGGCTACCTGATCGGCAGCCAGGAGGCCGGCAAGATGCCCCTGCCGCCGCAAGCCGAGTTCGAGTGGTGGTACCAGTTCTACCTCGCAACGGAACGCGGCCGTCTTGGCTACGAAAAAAACCGGCGCGATTTCAACAAGCTGATCTGGCATCTCGCTTCGCCGAAATGGGCATTCGATGACGCCACCTACGCGCGCAGCGCGGCGGCCTTCGACAACCCTGATCACGTCGACATCGTGGTCCACAACTACCGCTGGCGGCTCGGCCTGGCCGAAGGCGAGGCCGAGTACGCCGAAATGGAGAAACAACTGGCCACCGCCCCGACCATCGGTGTCCCGACCATCACGATGGAGAGCGACGCCAACGGCGCGCCGCATCCAGCGCCGAGTTCATACGCTAAGATGTTCACTGGCAAGTATGAGCATCGGCAGATCGAGGGAGGTGTCGAGCACAACCTTCCCCAGGAGGCGCCGAAGGCCTTCGTCCAGGCCGTTCTTGACGTCGCCGGTTCGTGAGGCCGTCCGCCCAGCCGTGACGGCGTGACCATGATTTCGCCCCAGCGAGGTGGCCGACGTTCTGTCGGACAGGCGGCACGTGGCTGAACTGGACGAACTGCGAGAGACTCATCCTGCCTTCGGCAATCTCGTGAGATTGGGCGGTCAGGGAGCGTGACGCACATCGTCCGAAGTATCGCTGCTCTGGTGAATATTAGCGCATTTGATAGTATCGCTCCCACGCCGCCAGCCAAGGCACCCGTAGCATGTCGGAAAAGCCTCGAGTAGAGCCTCCAATCGTGGCCCTTACCAACAGCGTCGTGAGCAGGGACGACAGTAGTGTGTCCGACGTTCGCAGCGAGCGGCGCGTTATGACAGCTCTCTGTTATGATCTGGTCGGATCGACCGACCTGCTCGCAGCTCTGGATATCGAGGACTATGACGAGCTGGAGTCGGCCTTTCGGCGTGAGGCAAGACAGGCAATCTCATCGTATTCGGGCGTTGTCGTGATGGAAGCCGGCGACGGTGGTGTCGCACTTTTTCCAGCAGAGATGGAGGCAAAGGACGCGGCATCGCAGGCGATCCGGGCCGGGCTCGAAATCATTGAAGCGTGCAAGCGGGTCGGGCTGGAGAAAGACCATACGGACCTACATGTTCGGGTCGGGATCGCTACATCCATGACCCTCGTTCACGAGGACGGCGGTAACACGGCTCATGCCAGCGTCACTGGCCCTGCTTTGGCCATGGCGACGCGGCTTCAGGCCATGGCTCAGCCGGATGCAATATTGGTGTCCGACGAGACCCGAAATCTGGCGCGGCGGTCCCACGTTTTCAGTTTTCGTGGCATTCACGTTATTAAGGGTTTCGCGGAGCCGGAGCGGACCTGGCGTGCCATCAGCCACAAGCGGGACGTCGACCGCTTCTTCGCCTTCGGGCGCTTGAACAATACGTTTATAGGCCGTGGGGACGAACTGGCCACCATCGCCGCATGTTGGCGCGATGCTGTCGCCGGCAAGGGCGGCGTCATTTTGGTTCAGGGTGAGGCCGGTATCGGCAAGTCCCGGCTGCTTTATGAAGTCCGCAAGAGGACACGCTTTCAGCGGGCAAAATTGCTGCTTTTTCAATGTCAGCCAGGCGGCTCTCACTCGGCCCTTTATCCTCTGCTGCAAAATGTTCGCAGTGAGCTGGCCGGCAAAGAGGGGCGGCTGGAGACCTCAGACGTAGCGAAGGTCTTCGGAAATCAAAGCGTTCACGATGACGACGTGGTCGGCATCTTCTCGTTTCTGCTTGGGGCTGAGGGATCGAACCCCACTCTGAAAGAGGCTGATCTCAAGGTCATCCGGGAGAAAGCCACCTGGGCGGCGCGCAGAAGCATCGAAGCCATATGCAAACGCGGACCACTCATCCTGGTGGTCGAAGACATACATTGGATCGACCCCACATCGAGGCAATTACTGGAGGAAATTGCACTCTTCATTCATCGGCTGCCCGCGCTTCTCATAATGACTGCGCGACCTGGATCTGAGACTTATTCAGAGTTCCGGGACTTGTCGCATATCACTCTGAAGCCGCTCGATCGCGAGGAAACGCGACAGGCAATCATCGCCATGCGGCCGGAAATCGGGTCAGCCACGCACGCGGAGCTCGTTAGCATGGTGGAGGAGGTAACCGGGGGCGTGCCTCTTTTCATCGAGGAAATCTGCCAATGGATCGCCGAAAATGCAGCCTCCATAACGGATCGCCTTGCGCCAGCCGGCTCATCAAGCCGAATATCGGTGTTTGAAGGCATCGTTGAAGCCAGGCTGGAAGCCTTGGGCCCCGCAAAGGATGTGGCACGAGCGGCGGCCGTCGCCGGCAACCGTTTCAATCTGGAATTGCTCCGCAAGCTGTTGCCGGAATACAGTGACGAGACGATCAGGAACGCACTGGACACCCTCATCGAGGCGGAATTCCTCATCCGGGTCAGGCCTTCCGGCGAGCCCGACTATGGATTTCGTCATGCCCTGATCCGAGAGACAATCTACAATGCACTGCTGCGGAGGAGACGGCAGACCCTTCATCAGTCGCTTTTCTCCACTGTCGGCCGCGACCGAAATCTGGCTCCCTGGCTGGGTACGGCTGAACTGGCGGAGCATGCTGAACGCGCTGGCCTTATCGAGGAAGCGATCGATCAGTTCATCGCAGCCGGCCGGGAAAGCTACGTCCGCTCTGCAATGGCCGAGGCGAGACAGATTCTCGACCATGCCATGACCCTTTGCCAGCGAGTGAGAAGGCCGGACAAGCAGGACGTTTTGCGCCTCGCCGCGATGATGCCGCTCGGGCCGATACTTACAGCCACGGAAGGTCCAAACTCGCTGCCGGCCCGCAAACTTTACGAGGACGGGGTAGAGATCGCCAGGCGGCGGCCACTCGCCGAGCGTGCGAAGTGGTTTCCGATCTACTGGGGTTGGTGGTTCACCGACTCCACCATCGACGGGGAACGCGCACGGGCCGTCCTCACCGACCTGAGGGATGTCGACGACCCCGAAGTGCAGTTTCAGGCCAGGCACTGTGTTTGGGCGATCGAATTTAATCTTGGGCACCACAAGAACTGCATCGCGGCGGTCGACGAAGGACTTGCGCTCTATGGGACAGGCCAAAGGGCAGGAGATGCCACTCTGTTCGGCGGCCATGACGCTAGGGTCTGCGGCCTGTCGCACAGGGGTCTCTCTCAATGGTTTACCGGCCGGGCCGCAAGCGCAGTCCGGTCGTTGGCTGAAGCCAGGCACTGGGCAATGCAAACGGCGCATGTTGGTAGTATCGCCCATGCCTACATCAACGAAGCGATGCTTGATTGCTATCGCCGAGATTTCTCGGCGCTGCGCGGCGTCATCGCCGATATCCGCGAATTGACGAAGCGCCACCATCTGCCCTCCCTTGCCGCCTTGGCGCAAATTCTCGAAGGCTGGTGCGAAGGAAACGCTGCTCGGGTTGAGCAAGGCAGGGACCAGATAAGGGAGGGTCTCGCGATCCACGGCGAACTCCAGACGCCGGAAGACTATCCTGTCTACTACGGCATGCTGGCGGAGCTTCTGGCCCGGACAGGCGAGACTGACGAGGCCCTCAGGCTTGTCTCTTCCGCGGCTGCGGAAGCCGAAGCAGGCGGCAGCCTTTCTTGGCTCGCCGAACTCTATCGGCGAAAGGCACATCTGCTTCTACTGAGAGGTTCCTCGGGCACGGATGTTGTTGCCGCGCTCTCCAAAAGCCTGGCTACCGCCGATGAGCAAAATGCGGTGCCAATCCTGCTCAATGCATATGAGATGCTCAGGACATGGGGCGTATCGGAGGAATTATCCCGGCAGTACCGTGGGCGCGTCGCCTTGGCGAAATCAGCCATCGAGCAAGGCGCGGCGTTGTTCGTCAACCTAGAACCAAGCCTGCGCCACTAGCCCGCGCGGCTGGGAGATCGGGAAGCCTCCATGCTGGAACGATACGAGCGCTCGGGTCCTCCGCCGTGCGAAGCGCTCATGCGGCTAATGGCGATGCGCGAGCTCTTGGGCATCACACGGATTGCCGACATCACAGGCCTCGACGTGCTCGACATACCCGTGGTTCAGGCGGTCAGGCCTTTCTCCCTTTTAAATTCCGTTTCGCAAGGCAAGGGGCCGACCGTAACCGAATCTGCGGTATCGGCCATTCTCGAGGCCGCGGAGTCCTGCTTTGCCGAGCGCTTGACGCACTACGACCCCATCGCGGCCTCCGCAGACTCCCTGAATATTCCTCCTGAAAGATTCGAAGCCCATCTCCAGCCTGGTGTCGACGCGGGCTGGCGCAGCAGGGACATAGCTTGGATTCATGCCGAGAATATCCTCAAGGGTGGCTTGCAGGATTGGGTCCCATTCGAGCTTGTACACACTGCCTACGTGTTCCCGCCGCGGCCCCACGAGGAAATCTTCGCTTCATCGACGTCTGGCCTGGCGGCCTCCTTCAAGGAAACCGACTCTATCCTGCACGGGATAATGGAATGCATCGAGCGCGACGCACTTACGCGGGCGGAGCGAATCCATGGCTTTTTCCAGCGCCGTCGAATTGACCCAAGAACGATCGACGATCCGACAGTTGCGGGCCTTCTCGAAAGCCTGGAAGCCAAAGGCCTGCTGGTGGGGCTTTGGCACGCCCCCTCGCCGCTGGGACTGCCGGTGATCTGGTGCCATCTCATGGAGGATCGGCCACCGGAAACTGCAATTCTTCACCATCCGGCAGAGGGCTCGGCGGCAGGTTTCGATGCCGCGTCCGCGATCGTTCACGCAATCTACGAGGCGGCGCAGTCGCGATTGACGGCGATCTCCGGCGCCCGTGATGACCTGACGCGTGTGTCCTATCCAAGATATCCCGATTGGCAAAAAATTGCGGCGCACCGACGCCTCCTGTCCGACGGCCCTCGCGACGTCCATTTCCATGCGATTGCCGGGCAGAACCACACCAGCGCGGGAAATAGGATGTCCGCTCTTCTCGCACAGATCGAGGGCGCAGGAATCGACGCGGTGTACATGATCCAGCTCGATACGAGGCCGCTCTGCGACCTGTCGGTCGTCAGGATCGTCATACCGGCCTTAAGGCCGCTGTTGCATGGCTAGGCAAATGCGTCCCAAGCTGGTCTTCTCCGGTCCCACCCTGTCACAGGGCGAAGTGCTGGAAGTCGTGGAGGCGATCTGCCTTCCGCCGGCTGTGCAGGGTTCGATCATTGCGGCCGTGCAGCATTTTGATCCGAGCGCGATAGTCATCATCGACGGCGGCTTTCAGTCGGAGCCGGCGGTCAGACACAAGGAAATCCTTTGGGCAATAGCGAAAGGTGTTCCGATAATCGGCGCAGCGAGCATGGGGGCACTTCGCGCCGCGGAACTCTTTCCATACATGCAGGGCGTGGGGCTCATCTACCGGTGGTATCGTCGTTTTGCGTTTGCGCCTGACGATGCAGTGGCCGTGCTGCACGGACCATGGGAGGTAAATTCCGCGCCCGTAACCCACGCGCTGATCGATCTTCGCATGACGGTTCGCAGGGCCTGCCGTCGAGGCATTATTTCGGCTGAATACAGAGCCAGCCTGGAGCGCGCCGCGCAAGCTCTCAATTTTCGCCAGCGCACGCTCGCCCGCATGGTCGGTGACGCCTTGTCATGCGAAGGTGATCTCGTTGTCGAGAAATATCAGGAGATCCTCGCCGCAACATTCGTTCAGCAAAAGAAGCAGGATGCGCGCGATGCACTCCGGCTATTGCATCACGGCTTATTCAAGGAGCCCGCCCCCCTGCCGGATTTCCAATTGACGGCGGCTTTCTTTAAGGATCTCGACGAAGCCGGGTTAGAGATTTGAGAGCATCAGGGCGAGAATTCTCAATCTCAACATACGATGCGTTTGGCATTTTGCTAATGTATTAAAAATTGCTAATGTATTAGAATGAGAGGGGCTGAGCTAATAGGAACGCTCGATCGATCCAGCGACCAAAGTCGTTCCGTCGGCACGCGCTTCCTTCTATTCCCCCAGGTGCCCCACCTTGCCGACTACGGCACACCAGAGACCGTCTGGATATCGACCCCGCCGGGCCGGTTAAGCGCCGGTCCGGAGGACCACCGCATCTATGTCCGCGATCCGCTTCTCGACAAGGAACCTTACGAGTATCCCTATCTGCCGCCCTTCGTTGGCGAGGCCTTCCCGCCGGCGGAACCCGCCTACGACGGTCACTTCGACCAGATTTCATTGAATTCACGTCAGTTCCTGGCGGCACACGCCTTCGGGGCAGTCAGCAGGGTCCTGGACATCTGGGAGAGCTACCTTGGGCGGCCGATTACCTGGTACTTCGCCGAAACCTATGAGCGGCTGGAGATCATTCCGTGGGTCGACTGGAACAACGCCCAATCTGGCTACGGTTATCTGGAACTCGGCGTGGACAGGGCGCCCGACGGCCGAACTTATCCCTATGCCCTCAACTTCGATACGATTGCGCATGAGGTCGGCCATGCGATTCTGTTTTCCCTTTTTGGGGTGCCGGCAAATGGCTTGAAGACCGGCGACTTCGCGTCGTTCCATGAGGCGAGCGCCGACATAACGTCGCTTCTGTCCTTCCTGCATTTCGACAGCGGCCTCGACCGGCTGCTCCGCCACTGCGACGGCAACCTCCTCGTCCTGAACGAGCTCAACCGCATTGCCGAACTGATCGGCGACCGGCAGATTCGCCTCGCCAGCAATTCGCGCCGCATGTCTGAAGTCTCCGACGAAATCCATGACAGGTCGCGGCCCTTCACGGGGGCCGTATTCGATACGATCGTCGACAACTACCACGCGAATCTCGTGGGTGATGGACTAGCCGACGGGCGGCTTCTCGATATCGATATTAGAGATATCGACGAGGCCGCCATGCACCGCATCTCGAATTTCACGGCGCTGGCCTTCCGTGCCAGGCCGTTCCTGTTCAAAAGCGCGCTGACCCGGGCGCGCGACGATGTGGCGCTGGCCCTTGCCCGGACCTGGTCCAGCCTCGACGCAGACGATCTGACCTTTGAGAATGCCGCGATGGCCATTACCGAAGCCGGCAGCCGCATCGCGCCGGCGCTGGGCGCCAAGTTCGAGGAAAACTTCAGGTGGCGAGAAATTTCATGAACTGAATTGCCGAAGCGAGGAGAAGCATCATGAGCGACGACTATCACCGTCCTACATATACGACGACCGATTTGCACGGAGCGTTCAATGCAACGCAGGTGCGGCTCTACGGGGTTCCTGGAGTACCAAAGCCAGAAGACAAAAATGAATTTGGAGATATAAACACTATTGTAAAAGAAGGTCAGTACGCCATAACTTTTTCCAAATTGGCGGAAAGCACTCCTGACAATAATTATGAAGAATTGCTGCAAATGATAAAAACAATGTTCGAAAATCAAGGAATTACCAAGCAAGAAAGTTCTTACGTTTTTATTAAATCTGTATTAGATAACTATATGCTACTTTTAAGCGCGATCGACACACAACCAACTAAGAAAGATTCGAAGAAATATAGCTGTGGAGTAATTTTCGGATATGCGTATGAGGGGCACACATACGATCTACCAAAACCAAAGATCATGTTGATACCGGCACCTCCGCTACAGATACCCGGCGATGATTCCGGATATGATCTTAAGAAAGACTATTACAGGGTCTGGATTGTCGATAAGCTTGACCAATGCGTCGAATTCGAAATGAACCAGGGCTTTGTCGAACAGCTTGTTCTGGAGGCGAACCTTCCCGGCAAGCGCTCGCCGACCATGTATGCTGCGAAGCAGGCGCTCGGGCACCGCAGTGGCAGGCTGACTGAGTAGCGGTAGATCCTGCTGCTTCGCGGGCCGTCGAGGGGTTGTGTCTGCCGGCCCGAGCTTGGCGCAGTCGGAAACGACAACTTCGTGGAGCTTGGGGCGTCGAGCTGGCTGCGGCGCTGTCCAATCAACTTCGGAGCTCGGCACCATGGGCTCGGTCCGGGTCGCTTCGCGGCAAGAACCGACAGCAATTTTCATCAGCAAAATCAACGGTCATGGCGGGCCCGGAAGGACGAAGGGCCAGTCGAACGCCTCTACCGCGATTGAATAAGCCTTAATGCGATCGCTGCGCCCCGCCAAGGTTTCGTACACGAGGAAACGACGCTCGCGATCGGTTGCCTGAAAGTCCGCACTGCTCAGAACACGCGCCAGTTGGGCCTTGCGGTCGTCGGGTGGAGAAACGTGCCCCTTCCTGTGCGTGCAATTTCGGCCAATTGATCCCTCGTCCATCTTCACACCACCGCCGACTCGTCCACGCGAATACGAGGGAGCGGCCGGTAATGAGGGGAACCTTCAGGATAGGGCCTTCCTCACTCCAGTCCTGCAGCGGCGATCCTGAAACTGACGGATGCGTCTTCAATACAATCTACAAAATTGTCGGGAAAACCGTGCCCTTGCCGTGCTTAAAATCGCACTCCTTGACAACTCTCAAGACAACATCGCCCCTCGAAGCGATCGCTTCCTACGCTTTCTTCAAAAACTCCGTCCGTAGAACCAGGTTTTTGACCTTTTCGGCCCGACACTCGACCTCATCTTCATTGCCCGTGAGGTGGATGTTTTTGATCAGAGTTCCGCGTTTCAGGGTGACGGACGTGCCCTTGACCTTGAGATCCTTGATGAGCGTGACGGAATCCCCTTCGCTCAGCGGCGTGCCGTTGCTGTCTTTGGCCTTCATGATTTCGCTTCCTGCTTTTGTGCATCCAGCCCGTTGAGGAGATCGGCAAGTTCCTCGGCATCGTGCTGGTTCATTCCAACAATGGTTCGGCTGCCCATCTCGACAGGCCGCCCGGTCCAGGCATCGTTGACAGCCCAGGTGTCTGTCGGCTCCTGAAAGGGTTTGTAGCGTCGAGTCATGCGGATACGATAATCGCCGAGGTTCCCTGTGCCAAGGGTGGTTCAATATTTTTCCGCTTTGTATTGATGTTTTATACGTCAGTGATACCATGAAGAATATCATTTCTCATATTCAAACGCTGATGCCTCAATGATCACTGCTTCCCAGCTTCGTGCTGCCCGCGCCCTTCTCAACATCGACCAGAAAACCCTAGCGGAAATGGCGGGCGTCTCGCTGCCGACGATCCAACGAATGGAAGCCAGCCAGGGCAATGTGCGAGGCGTTGTCGACAGTTTGATGAAAGTGATCAACGCGCTGAGCCGCGCCGGCGTAGAACTTCTCAGCGAACATGTGCGTAGCGACGATGGCGGCCGTGGCGTCAGGTTCCGCCATCCGGACACGCTGCTTGGCAGGCCAAACTAGGCCGTACAAAAGCACACCCTCGGCGCCACGCATTCACCCGCCCTCGCCTTTGTCTTCCCTGCTCAAGAAACACAATGAGTCTTTCCCAGCACGTCAGCTTGCGGTCCCGCCTTTCCACGTGGAAAGGCGAGGTTTGCCCATGATCCTATATCTGCGCCGGTTGACTGGCAGGGAACGAAGCGAAAGAACGGATCGGCATCTCGCCCGTTTCCTGACGTTCATAGCAGGAGCTGCCAACGCTGGCGGCTTCCTGGCAGTTCAGCAGTACACTTCCCACATGTCCGGTATCGTTTCGTCGATGGCCGACCACCTGGCACTGGGCAATGTCGGACTGGCACTTTCCGGATTGGGGGCCTTGTTGTCATTTGTCACAGGTGCTGCCTGTTCGGCAGTCCTGGTCAACTGGGGACGGCGGCAGGGTCTGCAGAGCGAATACGCGTTCCCGCTTGTCCTGGAAGCGATCCTGCTGATGTGTTTCGGTCTGCTCGGCAGCCATCTTGCACGTCACGAAGCGCTGTTCGTGCCAATGACGGTGATGCTGCTTTGCTTCATCATGGGGCTGCAGAACGCCATCATAACCAAACTGTCGGAAGCCAGAATCCGGACGACGCATGTCACGGGCCTGGTGACCGATATGGGCATCGAACTTGGCAAGCTGCTTTATTGGAACATCTCAGGCAATGACTCGGACAGACTCTTCGTAAGAGCAGACCGGAGAAAGCTGAGACTGCTTGCGTCGCTTGTAGCATTGTTCTTTGTCGGCGGCGTCATCGGCGCTGTGGGTTTCAAACACATTGGCTTTGCAGCGACGTTGTTTCTCGCGGCCATTCTCCTTGTGCTGGCCTCAATGCCAGTCTTGGAGGATCTCTCCATTCGCATGAGGCGGCTCTGGCAGTAGCTCGAGAAAGCTGTGCCACATTCCGGATTTGGCGCCACATTCGCGAAGGCGCTGCTCTTAAATTTCGGCAGCTATCCTGAAGCACGAACACGATAAGACCGGCTCCGACGGCAAGAGCAAGCGAACTCGGCCATACCCACTCCTCACGTAGAGTGAGATCGAAGAGATAGCCGCCCGCTAACGCGCCAGCTGCGGCTCCAACGGTCAGAGTTGCCGTGTCCGGTCAGGGGCTCGCGTTTCCGCGCAATATCTATGCTGACGATGACCTGCGTGCGAACCGGTTGGTGCGGGCGATTGCCGTTCGATGGCCAACACGGTTCGCCTAATATCCCGTTGCCCCCTCCGACGCGTTCCAGCGGCCCGCGGTGCGCCACCTTCGCAACTGGCTCGTGAGAGAAGCAATCGAGAGCCCTCTATGAACTTGGCGTTCTGCTCAGCCTTGTCAGTGGCGCCGCACCTTAGGCAGCCCGTCGCGGTCCGCGCCACGGCCTGAATGCCAGCAAGCCGAGCTCATGTTCGATCTCGTCGGCTCCGACCGACGGCGGTATCAGCAGCACTGGCTGGACGAGATCCCGCACCTTGCCTGCCATGACGAGTGCGTTGCGATCCGGAATGCCGCGGATATCGAGCAGTCTCACATCCGCCCAGATATTGGCGAGCTTTGCGGCAACGCGATCCGGCATGATGTCGAGGTCGTGACGAGCATGAACGTTGCCGATCAGAATACCGGAAGAATCCTGGAGACGCGTCTGCGCCAAGCCGAAGAATGTCTCGGCGCACAAGTGATCTGGGATGCGCCCCCCGGAATATGCGTCCATAACGATCGCGTCGTAGCGGTGACGGCCGGCGCGCAAAAAGTCCCGCCCATCGGAGATGCAGCAGTGAACGCCAAGAGGTAGCCCGAAATATTTTTGGGCGATTTGGAAAGCCTTGGGATTGATGTCGACGATCGTAACACGCACACCAACCCTATCCAGCATCGTGCCCAGGCTGCCACCTCCACAGCCGATCATCAGAACATCAGACACCTGCGCCTGTGCGAGAAGACCAAAGATCGCGTGGATGTAGGGCACAACGCTGATGCCGCTCGGATCGCACTCGCTTTGATAGCAGCCACCCTGACGATAGATGAACGAACCGGAGTCCTTGCTCCGCAGAACCTCGATATTGCCGAAATCGGTATGATATTTCGCAACCCGGATCATGACTTTGTCATCACAGCCAATTCCTAAGTCCGCCGCTCGGCTGGTTTCCGTTTGTCAGACCCGTCCAGCGGAGCCGCGGGGGCCCTCCGGCAGCAGGCTCCGCTTCGCAGTTGCAGGACAACTGCTCGGCGAGGCCCAGAGCCTCCCGGCTCGTGTCACTCAGTTTTCTACAACTTCAAGACAGATGCGTCACGCATCATTAATTGAATGCCCGGCATTTTAATATATGCTGCAGCGCGTAGAGATAATATCTCAAAGCTGATCAAAAAGGGGATGCGACCGTGATAACCGCTCCACAGTTGCGTGCCGCGAGGGCGCTCCTTGGTATCGACCAGCGCAGGCTTGCCGAATTGTCTGGCCTTTCCGTGCCGACGATACAGCGTATGGAAGCCAGCGAGTCGATTATCCGGGGCAATGTAGATTCTCTAATGAAGCTGATCGGGGCGCTTGATCTGGCCGGCGTTGAATTGATTGCTGAAGGCGCCTCCAGCCAAATCGGCGGGCGCGGCGTGCGGCTGAAAGCAGATTTTGATCCCGCCAAGATTCTAGGAGGGGCCGAGGCGGACGCCAAAACCCCCGTGAGGAGTGTGGCGTGATTTCGGGGGCCGCAGTTCTCCTGTGGGGCGTTGCCGCGCTCCTGGGGACTGCGGTGATTGCGACTGCGGGAAGCCGTAGATCGGACGCAGGAACGCGCCTGATCTATAGCCTGACACTAGGCATATCGGCGGCCGTGCTCCTGGTTCTCGCCAGCCGCATCGCCGACGATCCCGTGACTCCGTCGACTGCCGCGCTGCCGCTTGGGCTGCCATGGATTGGCGCCCATTTCCGTCTGGACGCGCTCTCGACCTTCTTCCTCGTCGTCGTGAACTTCGGCGGCACCATGGCCAGTCTTTACGGCCTCGGCTACGGCAGACATGAGTCTGCGCCGCATCGGGTGCTGCCGTTCTTCCCTGCCTTCCTAGCCGGGATGAATCTGGTCGTGCTGGCGGATGACGCCTTCACTTTCCTGCTTTCCTGGGAATTCATGTCGCTTGCCTCCTGGGCGCTCGTCATGGCGCACCATCGCGAGCAGGACAATGCGCGGGCAGGCTACATCTATCTGGTGATGGCGAGCTTCGGCACGCTCGCGTTGCTGCTTGCCTTCGGCCTGCTGGCTGGCCCGAGCGGAAACTACACGTTCGAAGCGATGCGTGCCGCCTCCTCTACTCCGCCCGTCGCGGTTTTCGTCCTGGCTCTGATGTTGCTGGGCGCCGGCTCCAAGGCTGGCCTGGTACCGCTGCACGTATGGCTGCCACTCGCTCACCCGGCCGCGCCAAGCCACGTCTCGGCCCTGATGAGCGGCGTCATGACCAAGGTCGCTATCTACGGCTTCATACGCGTTATTTTCGACCTGCTCGGCGAGCCGGCATGGTGGTCGGGCGTTGTCGTGCTTTTCCTGGGCGGCCTGACGGCGGTTCTCGGCATTCTTCACGCCTTGATGGAAAAGGACCTGAAGCGGCTTCTTGCCTATAGCACCATCGAAAACGTCGGTGTCATCTTCGTGAGCCTTGGCCTTGCGCTGGCCTTCAGGGCAAATGCGATGCCATCGGCCGCAGCGCTGGCGCTCACCGCCGCGCTGTTCCACGTCCTCAATCATTCCTTTTTCAAGAGCCTGCTGTTTTTCGGCGCGGGTGCGGTGCTGACCGCAACCGGCGAACGGGACATGGAGAAGCTGGGTGGTCTTATCCATAGGATGCCGCAGACCAGCTTCGTCTTTCTCGTTGGCTGCGTGGCGATCTCCTCACTTCCGCCCTTCAACGGCTTCGTCTCCGAATGGCTGGCTTTCCAGGCTGTCTTGCAAAGCCCGGATCTGCCGCAATGGGCCCTGAAGGTGATGGTGCCCGCGGTCGGCGGCCTGCTGGCGCTGTCGGCGGCGCTGGCCGCGGCCTGCTTCGTAAAGGCCTTCGGAATTACGTTTCTGGGCCGGCCACGGACCTCGGCGGTGGAACACGCGCACGAAGCCGACCGCTACTCGTTGGCGGCAATGTTCGTCCTTGCCGCGCTCTGTCTGCTTGCCGGCATTCTACCGGGCTTTGTCATAGATGGCCTTTCCCCCGTGACGCTTTCGCTCATCGGCAGCCGCATGCCGGTGCAGATGGCGCAACCTTGGCTTTCGATCGCGCCAATCGCCGAGAGCCGCAGTTCCTACAACGGCCTGCTGGTGTTTGTATTCATCGCCATTTCCGCATCCGCCGCAGTCTATGTCATCCATCGCTTCGCCTCGCACGCACTCCGTCGCGGTCCCGCCTGGGGTTGTGGCTTCGCCGATGCCGTCCCGGGCTCGCAGTACACGGGCGTCAGCTTCGCACAGCCTATCCGCCGGGTCTTCGGCACATTCGTGTTCCGCGCGACTGAAAGGGTCGAAATGCCGGCACCCGGCGATACCGGTCCGGCCCGCTTCAATCTGGAAATCCATGACGCGATCTGGGAGACGCTGTATCTGCCCATTGGCAAGGCCCTCGACTTTGCGACCGACCACCTGAATCATCTGCAGTTCCTGACGATCAGGCGCTACCTGACCCTTGTATTTCTCTTTCTCATTGTCCTGCTTTTGGTGCTCGCACTATGGCCCTGATCCTTGAGTTGGCCGTTCAGGGCGCGCAGATGGCGCTGGTGCTTTTGCTGGCACCGCTCCTGACCGGCTTCGTCCGCAAGGTGAAGGCAAGGCTGTTGCGGCGCCAGGGCCCTCCTCTCATCCAGCCCTATCGCGATCTCTTGCGGCTCATGCGCAAGGAGGTCGTTCTGGCCGACAATGCATCCTGGCTGTTTCGCGTCATACCCTATCTGATTTTCGCCTTCACCTGGGTCGCCGCCGCGCTCATCCCGACATTCGCCACCGGCCTCGAGTTCAGTTGGACCGCCGATCTCATAGCGATCGTGGCGCTGCTTGGAAGCGCACGGTTCTTCCTTGCGCTGGCGGCGATGGACGTCGGCACGAGCTTTGGCGGCATCGGCGCCAGCCGCGAGGTGATGATCGCTTCCCTGGCCGAGCCCGCCATGCTCCTGATCGTGTTCAGCCTGGCACTCGTTGCCGGAGCGACGCAGCTGTCCACGGTGGCGGCTTTCATGGGCTCGCCGCAGGTTGGCCTGCGGGTATCGCTCGGAATGTCACTGATCGCTCTCGTCATGGTGGCAATCGCGGAAAATGCCCGTGTACCGGTGGACAACCCGGCGACGCATCTGGAGCTGACCATGATCCACGAGGCGATGGTCCTGGAATATTCCGGTCGCCATCTGGCGATGATCGATTTCGCGGCCTTCCTGAAGCTTCTGCTCTACGTCTCGCTGATTTCCTGTGTCTTCGTTCCCTGGGGGCTCGTGACCACCGGGGCCGGGCCCTGGGCCTATGTTCTGGGCGTCATTTTCTACATCTGCAAGCTTGCCGCGAGCGGCGTTCTCCTCGCCTTGTTCGAGACTGCCATCGCCAAGATGCGTGTCTTCCGCGTCCCGGATTTCCTCGGGGCAGCGCTCATGCTGGCCCTGCTTGCCACGCTCCTGCGGTTCGTCTCGAGGAGCCTCTGATGAACGGCCTCACCTTCGACATCGCTCATCTGCTGGCCGGTGGCCTGGTGCTGGTCAGTTTCATGATGCTGTACCAGGATCGCCTCTTTGCACTGATCAACGTTTTTGCGGTTCATGCCATCGTCCTCGCCCTGTCGGTGGCTTGGCAGGCCTACATCCAGGACGCGCATCATCTCTACGTCACGGCGGCGATTGCCCTCATTTTCAAGGCGATCATCATTCCCGTCGGGCTTCATCGCATCATTCAGCGGCTCGGCATCCATCGCGATATCGAGACGGCGGTCGGGATCGGTTCGACCATGCTCGCGGGAATAGGGCTGGTGACCCTGTCCATGGTCCTGATGCTGAGGGTCACCCCCTACGCCGCCCCCCTCGCCCGCGAGGACCTGGCCTTCGCGCTGTCCATAATACTGCTGGGCCTGCTGGTGATGGTCACCCGGCGGAATGCCGTCAGCCAGGTGGTGGGATTCATGTCGCTCGAGAACGGCCTGGTCCTTGCCGCCACGGGGGCCAAGGGCATGCCGCTGGTCGTCGAGATCAGTGTCGCCTTCTCGATCCTCATCGCCTTCATCGTCATCGGTGTCTTCCTGTTCCGCATCCGCGAGAGGTTCGACTCGGTCGATGTCGGCGCGCTCGACGACTACAGGGGAGAACACCGTTGACCGCGTTTTCCCTCGATGCGGTGGCCGCCATTTTGCTGATACCAGTCGTCGCGGCCGCGCTTCTGGCGGCGCTGCCGAATTATCGGCTGGCGGCTGGCCTCAATGTCGCCGCGAGCTTGCTGACCTTGCTCGCCGCAATATCGCTTTTCGTCACGGTTCGGCCACCGCCCGGTCAATACCTGCTCGTCGACGATCTCAATATCGTTTTCATCGTGCTCAACACGTTCGTCGGCTTCACGACCAGTGTGTTCAGCGCCTCCTACATTGCGCACGAACTGGATACGGGACGGCTGACGGCGACGAATTTGCGATTTTATCACGCAATGTACCAGATCATGATGTTCGGCATGAATCTGGCATTCGTGTCGAACAATATCGGCTTGATGTGGGTGGCAGTGGAGCTTGCCACGCTGACCACCGTGCTCATGGTCGGCATCTACCGCACGCACGAGGCGCTGGAGGCGGCCTGGAAGTATTTCATACTCGGCAGCGTCGGCATTGCGCTTGCCCTCTTCGGCACCATCCTCGTCTACATGGCCGCGCAGCCGGTTGTTGGCGAAGGCACGAATGCCATGGTCTGGACAGTGCTTATCGAGCACGCAGCGCGCTTCGACCCGGCTTTGCTCAACGTTGCCTTCGTCTTCCTGCTGCTCGGTTACGGCACGAAGGTTGGCCTTGCACCCTTGCATGCCTGGCTGCCCGACGCGCACGCGGAAGGCCCTACGCCGATTTCCGCGGTGCTGTCGGGCTTGCTGTTGAACGTCGCGCTCTATGCCGTGCTGCGCTTCAAGCTGTTGCTTGCCGCAAGCCCGGAGGCGATCTCGCCCGGGCCATTGATGATCACGATGGGGCTGACGTCGCTTGTTTTCGCAGCTTTCATGCTTTACCGCCGCCGCGACATCAAACGTCTGTTCGCATATTCCTCCATCGAGCACATGGGCATCATCGTGTTCGCTTTCGGCATGGGTGGCCCGCTCGCCAATTTTGCCGGACTGCTGCACATGGTCATGCACAGCCTGACCAAGTCGGCGATCTTTTTTACGGTCGGCCACATCGCTCAGATCAAGGGAACACAGAACATTGCCGATATCCGGGGGCTGACGGAAACGCATCCGGGGCTTGGCTGGGCGCTCGTCATCGGCGTCGTTGCCATTGCCGGCCTCCCTCCGCTCGGCATCTTCATGAGCGAATTCCTGGTCGTGAGTTCGACATTTGCAAGGCACCCCCTTTTGGCGATGCCGCTGGTGTTCGGGATTTTGCTCGCTTTCGGCGCCCTGCTGCTTCGGTTGACCGGCATCGCATTCGGCGAACCGCGCGGCAGCACCGCGCCCGCCGAGGCCTCCTACGTTCCGATGTATTCCCACTTGGCGCTGGTATTTGCCGCCGGCATCTATCTGCCACCACCGCTGGTCATATGGTTCCAGCATGTCGCCAACCTGCTAGGATGACGCGGACGGAAGAAAAAACATGCCCGCACTGATCGATCTCATCTTTACTGGCAAACGTGTGGACAACCATTTCCCGTGGTCGCGCGCAGTGGTAACCCCGAAAAAATGGAGCTTTGCCGTCGAGCAGCTGGCTGAGGGTCACTGGAGCTTGCTCGGTCTCTGGGGCGAGCCAGGCACCGTCCACATGGCACTCCTCGACGAGGCCGCCGGGGACATCGGCGTTGTCAGCCTGGTATGTCCCGATGGACGTTACCCGTCGGTCGGCCGGCTGCATTCGCCCGCATTGCGCCTCGAACGTGCGGCCGCGGACCTGTTCGGGCTCTTGCCACAAGGCGCGCCCGATACCCGGCCGTGGCTTGATCATGGCCATTGGGGCGTCAGCTATCCGTTGAGTGCACGCGTCCGGACGTCTGCTGCGACGGCGTCCCCCTACCATTTCCTGCCTGTCGAGGGGGAAAGCCTGCATCAGATTCCGGTCGGGCCCGTGCATGCCGGCATCATCGAGCCAGGGCATTTTCGGTTTACAGCGAGCGGCGAAACGATCGTCCGGCTGGAGGAACGCCTCGGATACACGCACAAGGGCATAGAAGGCCTGATGGCGGGGTCCGATATCGACCGAGCCGCCAAACTGGCGGGCAGAATCTCCGGTGACAGTACCGTAGCGTATTCGCTGGCATTTGCACGTGCGGTCGAAGCGGCGCTGAGCGTCGAGGCTCCGCCGCGCGCGGTCTGGCTGCGAGCGCTCATGGCTGAGCTGGAGCGTCTGGCCAACCATCTGGGCGATATCGGCGCCATCTGCAATGATGCTGCCTTCGCGCTCATGCATGCCCACTGTGGTGTGCTGCGCGAGCGCGTATTGCGGGCAAGCGATGCTGCCTTCGGCCATCGTTTGATGCGCGACCGCATCGTGCCTGGAGGAGTGGCAACCTACCTGACCGACGAGGGGACGACAGCCGTTTGGTCTCTCGTCGCAGAGATCAGGCAGCGGTTTCCTGCACTTGTCGAGCTCTACGACAACACCGCGTCGCTGCAGGATCGGACAGTCGCAACTGGGCGGCTGAAGGTGGAACTCGCTCGACAATATCGCGCCGGAGGGTATGTCGGCCGAGCCTCCGGTCGGGACTTCGATGCGCGCCGGAGTCTGGCCTATCCTCCCTATGACGCGCTCACCTTCAATGTGCCTCTCCTCCAGGAAGGCGACGTGAACGCCCGTGTCTGGATTCGCATTCACGAAGTCGAGCAAAGCCTGTCCTTGGTCGAGCAAATCCTGCGACAGTTGCCGGGCGGACCGATCCGTGTCGACTTTGCGCAGACAAGCGGCCCGCACGAAGGCATGGCGCTCGTCGAAGGTTTCCGGGGCGACATTCTGGCCTGGCTGCGTGTTGGCAAAAGCGGCCTGGTCGAGCGCTGTCACCTGCGTGATCCGTCATGGTTTCAATGGCCCCTCCTTGAGGCGGCGATCGAGGGGAACATCGTCGCCGACTTCCCGCTGTGCAACAAATCGTTCAATTGCTCTTATTCGGGCCATGATCTTTGAAGGCACGCCGTCATGCGCAAGCTTCTTTTTGAAAGCCTGATACGCCCCGCTCTCACCGAGCGTCCGCCGTTGGCTAGCAACGCCGCGGTCGACGAACTTGCACGCGCCCTCGATGGGGCTGCTCGCAAGCGATTGGGGCGAAGCCTGGCGATCCGGGCGGTCGACGCCGGTTCCTGCAACGGCTGCGAACTTGAGATGAACGCGCTCAACAACGCTTTCTACGATATCGAGCGTTTTGGAATCCGGTTCGTCGCCTCGCCGCGCCATGCCGATGTACTGCTTGTCACCGGCCCGGTCACAAAAAACATGCGCGAGGCATTGAAGCGGACCTACGACGCAACGCCCAACCCCAAATGGGTTGTCGCACTCGGAGATTGCGCCAGGGACGGCGGCTGTTTCGCAGGCAGCTATGCCGTGGTGCGCGGAGTGTCGGAGGTGGTGCCCGTCGACCTGCACATTCCAGGCTGCCCGCCGCCGCCAATCGAAATTCTGAGGGGCTTGCTCGCCTTACTTGAGCGAGTGAATTCAAGGGCTGGCGTTGCTCAAGGCTGAATATCGACGTGGAGGCTCTTCGGGGCCACTTTGTTGATGCAGCCAAGCGGCTAGGGACTACCAGCCGCGCGCAGATAGCTTCCGCTGCTCCTCACCGAACCGATGCGTTCCGCAGTGAACCCTAGTGAACACGTCAGCGAGATAGCCCCGGCAGTTTCTTGTGCGGCCGAGCGAGATCTATGAGCTGGCCGATCATCTGAAACCACAGGCGCAATAGGCGCGCGGTCAGCCTCTGTCCATGTGGTTCGAAGCGCATGCGGCATCATGCTAGGTAGTGGATATCTAGGCGTTGAACCATCGAGTATCATGTATTATACATTATCATTAATGGACAAAGGAAGCGATAGATTTGCACGGCCGACCCTGTCAGTCGCCCCTTTCACGAGGCTTGGTGGGCCGATGCCCAAATTGTGGTCAGGGGAAATTGTATCGCACCTACCAGAAGCAGGTGGAGCGTTGCGCAGTTTGTGGAGAACGCTTTGGTGACATAGAATCTGATGACGCGGCGCCTTGGTTCACTGTCCTCATAGCGGGCGTCTTTGCAGCGCCCTGTATTTCTTGTTCCAAGGGCTTCTTCTGTTATACTTCGCCGTCACAATGATATTGATCTCTCTTATCATTGCAGCGCTGATACTGCTTTTGTTACCCCGCATAAAAGGTGCTTTGATCAGCGCATTCTGGTTTTCGCGGCTTGAAAACGACGAGCCGAGATGAACACTTTACTGATCACAATTGCGCGTTTCCACAGGCTGTCGCGCTGGTCGATGACTGTTGCAGTGCAGAGCAGTCGTAATTAGGAGACCGAAATGTGATTAGCGCTTCGCAGATTCGCGCAGCCCGGGCATTGCTTGGAATTGACCAGAAAAGCCTGGCTGAGCGTGCTGGCATTTCGCTGTCAGCCATCCAACGAATGGAAGCCGGCGAGAGCGATCTACCGGGCGCGTTCGACATGCAGAAGAATGTCGTAATCGCCCTCAGGGCAGCAGGGATCGAGCTGATTGGCGATCATGAGCGCAGCGGCGGCGGAGGCCGAGGTGTGCGCCTGGCGCATCCTGTCGGTATGGCAGGCCGGACACATTGATGTCAGCTCCAAATCCGATCGTCACACTTCCAGCGCTATAGCATGAGGAACGCGAATGCAGCCCTTGTGTCCGACCAAGGACGAACCTGATAGGCGTGTGGCTCCGGATAATCTCGCGATCGACCCAAGCCGGACTGGGCTTCGCTGCGGCTCTTAGCGATAATGGAATCACTGTGATCCTATCTATGTCCGCTTTTGATAAATAAAACTATTGATTGGAATGCCGGATATTGGCCATAATCGAAGATCTACTGTACCAACTTTGGTGTGCCGTTTCGAGGTCTATGCCTCCGAAAATATCTAGCAAGAAGTGATTTCTGCTCTACTCAGTGACGGTCAGCTGATTTGTGCACGCGCACGGCAACTGCGAGCGAGGCATCACCTACCAACACAGCAGCCAGACCAAGACGATGTGAGCCACCCCGATTCTGCACCACGCTGTGTTTTGGGTGTCTGAAATGCATATTGCTCATCTGGAAATCGCCAATTTTCGCAAATTACTTTCGGTACGGATCGACCTGGCCGATAAGACCACGCTTTTTGTCGGCGCAAACAACAGTGGCAAGACCTCGGCCATGCTGGCGCTCCGGCGCTTCCTTGCCAAACGCGGCAGGACTTTCGAGAAGCATGACCTGACACTGTGCCACTGGGCCGGCATCAACGCCCTTGGACAAACCTGGATGACCCAGAGAGAGAGAGAGAGAGAGAGAGAGAGAGAACGCCAGGACGCAACGCAGCTCGCAACTGCGCGCTCCATGTTGCGTGCCGGCCGTTCGGTCTAGGGCTCGCTCACGCCGGCTTCGTCAACCTCCGCTTCTATCTGGTCACCGACAGCCTTGGCCTTGCCGGCGCCGGAGAGCGTTTTCCCTCTGGCGGAAGTGCCGCCTGGAGCAGCGTCAGGTTTTTCCTGAGGACTTCAATCGAGAATTCGATCTTGGTGACCAGACCAGGATAGGCTGGGCGATCCTTCTTGCAACGAGATTGTCAACTCTTGGATTTGCTCCCCGGCCATTTCAAGTCGTCCCGACATCCGCTCGGAATATACGTGCACCAAGAACCCCACCTGTGCGGCTTCAATGAGCCGCTGCCGACGACGCCGCTGGCGTTCTGCTGGGGACATCGGAGCGCTGCCCTTAAGTGGGCGGCCTCGTTTCCGTTTGAGCTCGCCCTCGGCCATGGTGTCCTCGTTATTATTGTGCGTCACGAAAACTGAATTTGATGACGCCGACTGTCAAGAAGTGGCCTGACAAGGACTCCGCTCCACGAACGTCGTTGAGAATATAGGCTTGCCTTTCCGGTAAGGATTCAAACTGACAGTCATTCACGTCTAGAAATGATCTGCTTGCGCCATGAGCGGCTCCTCAGGAACTAGGTATCGAATGACCGCAGTTGGGCCGTTTGCGGACCGGCTGCTTCAGGCGGCAAATCTTCAAAGCCGGACATTACGGTCACCGTGAGCATTGTCGTGACCTGACCCGATGCTGCCGTTCAGTCTCACGATCAGGAAGGTCCTAGAATGCGAGAAAAGGCGACATGGGATCGCGACAGAAAACTAAAATATCGGAACGTCGCTTCACTCGAGCCCGATCCACACAAAGCCGTCCTGCTTTCGGCAGGGGTATACGATCAGTTTTGCGCGGTTTTTCGAAATGTTACCCGCGAATTCATAGCCCGGCGCAGTACCATCCTGCTGCAGCTGCGCCCACCCCCTGATTTCGCCGGTAGACAGGTCGAAACAACTCTGATGCCAGCGGCAGACCAGGCCAAGATCTGGAGTGATCGTGCTCTCCGTGTGCGGGAGCTTCAGCTTTTCGGCCTGAGTGGAACTTCGCCTTTCGTAGAGCGGCAGATGAAGATGCGGGCAGGCATTGTTGAAGGCGCAATAGTTGTCGGATCCGCGAACGACGACGATATCGCAATCTTCAAAATCGAGAATCCGGCGTTCGTAGGGCTTAAGCTCGTTTTCGGAAAAAGCGCGAACCCACCTCCTGCCGCCCTGACGGATAGTCTCGCGAAGCCCCTTGGCATTCAGGTCGGCGTCAATTTCGGGCTTTAGCCTGACTATTTCGAACAGGCTTGTGCGCTCGGCGGTACCGCGAAGGCGTACCCTGACGAAGTCGCCGATTTCCACCTTGTCGGCGATCTGGTCGCGAAGGGCCTCTGATATTAGCAATCGCGTACCGGCATCTTTATTGGCGGCCTCGACCCGGCTGGCCAGATTTACAACGTCGCCGATGGCCGTGAGACGTTCGTGTCCAGCAAAACCCAATGTGCCGATGACGGCTTCGCCATAGTTGAGGCCGATACGAATATCGAAATCGATGCCATACATCGAGGCAAAGAAAGGCTTCAGACGATCGACCGTGGCGAGGGTCTGAAGTGCGGCGTTCACGGCGCGGAGCGGAGCGTCTGGCTGGTCGTCGATACCGAATATTGCCATGAGCCCATCGCCGATCAGTTTGTCCACGAAACCGCCATTCTGCTCGATGATGTCGCCGACTTGGGCAAAGTAGCGATTGAGCAGATACATCACGTCGTAGGGCGAAAGCCGCTCCGACAGCGCTGTGAAATCAACAATGTCACTGAAGAAGACCGCAACATGCCTTGCTTCGCCGCAACGAGTCGCGGCAGAAGTGCCAAGCTGACTGGTGATCATCATGTCGGTTTCGTCTAGCACCAGGCGTCGGACGCGAAGCTCGCCTTCCGGCCTGAGCTGACAGGCCAGCCGAACCTCATCGGCCAATCTCAACCGGTTCGCCATTAGGGTTTCGTCCGGATTCCGGTCCGGGCAAGCCTCAAGGCCATCGAGAACCCAAACGCGGCATGTCGAGCATTTCGCCCTGCCGCCGCATGCGTGGGCAAATGGCACGCCCGACCTGAGAGCCGCCTCAAGCAAGGTCTCATCCGCGGCCACGTCGAAATCCACTCTGTCGGGTAAAGCGGTTACTTTGGTCATATCACCGAACACAGGTCCGTCGCGTTAACTGGCTTCTCAGTGTAGCACCAATCGGCTCAGGCAATAGAATCGTGCAAAATTCGAACACCAACGAAGCCGAAATGGTTTCGTTGCGGGGACCGGACCATGAGACCTCTTGCATCAGCAGCGACCGCTTGCTGAGCAGACAACGAGGGTTGATCATAGCGCGGATCGTATTGGTGACGTTGCAGAGCAGAAACCGGCTTCCTCGAGATGCGACAACAAGGCAGCAACGATGTACGCCTACTATCAACGCGCGAAGCAGACCATCTCGCTCTAACCGTCGAACTTCCGTCAATGGCGCAACCGCGACCTCCGGCGTGGTCGTCGGCAATGTCTGCTTTCAGGCGGTGGCAAAGCTGACCTCAACGGCCGAGATCAGGCGCATTGCCGCCCGGCAGCATTGGGCCGCGAGCTGACAGTCAGCTCCTAGGCTGAAATCATCAGCAAGCGGACGTTCCCGCTGGCAAGAAGAATTTCGGGCGCCGGCAGGCCTACGAAAGTTCCTGAGGAAGGAAGCCGTGGACCACGGGCAATGGCTACGGGATGTCGATTTTCGGCTGGTGTCGGGGATGGCAGGACCGCCGCCACCAAGCGCCGGGATCGATCCGGACGGACCGCTTCGCCTTTCGGCCGCCCGGCATTTTCGGCGCGGCGTGAGGAGGGTCGCGGCCTTGGCGGCATCGACGATCACCATGGTCGACCGTTGAGTGCCTGCGGCTGAACCCTGGAGCATGCAATGCCAATTCATGGACAGTTCTCTCGATCCGGTGTTCTGGCGTCCGGCGGTCTGCGCGGCTGCCTCCATCGTTCGAACACCTCAATCACGATCATGCGTCCGCCGCAGCAAGGACATGAGCACCACGGGCAGGTTGCGCGGATGCGCCAGCCGGACGAGCTTGCGCGCTAGGTCCGGGCGGTCAAGCGAGTTGGTGAAGAAGAAGCGCAGCGCCGACACGATGGGGAACGCCATCGTCCTGCTGTCTGACCTGGAACCGGCGCAGATCGTCCGCTGCGGCCGTATCCGGTGATCAGTCAAGGAAGGTTGCGAACCGGCCGACATCGTGGAGGTACGTTGGAGCGGGATTGATGCGTATCAAAGCCGACTGAACTCATCCCTGTTAGCCAAGACGCATGATAGTTCGGAGACGGTCATGGCTCACAAACAGGTGTTGTTTCGTTCAGCGGCGCGCGAAAAGATTCTGCGTGGCGCAACCCAGCTCGCCGACGCCGTGCGCGTGACGCTCGGGCCGCGCTCGAAATCGGTTTTGATCGAAAAGAAGTGGGGCGCTCCCATCGTCTGCAATGACGGGGTGACCATCGCCAAGGAATTCGACCTTAAGGATCCCGAGGAGAACCTTGGCGCGCGGATGCTCAGGCAGGCGGCCGAGAAAACCGGGGACATGGTCGGTGATGGCACCAGCACGTCGACCATTCTGGCCCATGCGATGTTCGCTGACGGGGTGCGCAATGTCGTCGCTGGCGCCAGCGCGATCGACATCAAGAAGGGTCTCGATCGCGCAACAAAACGCGCGATCGACACGCTCAAGCAGATATCCCGCCCGGTCTCGACCCGTCGCGAAAAAGAACAGGTGGCAACGATCTCCGCGCACAACGATCCTCTCATCGGCCAGCTGGTCGGCGAGGCAATGGAGAAGGTTGGCGGCGAAGGCGTCATCACGGTCGAAGAGTCGAAGACCACCGAGACCGTTCTGGACGTCGTCGAAGGCATGCAGTTCGATCGCGGATTCCTGTCACCGTATTTCGTGACCGATCCCGAGAAGATGGAAGCGGTCCTGGAAGACGCGCTCGTGCTCATCGTCGAAAAGAAGATCGCTTCGCTGAATGATCTGATCAAGCTGCTCGAGGCTGTAGCAAAGTCGGGAGCGCCCCTGCTCGTGATCGCCGAAGAAGTCGAAGGCGAGGCACTGGCGACGCTCATCGTCAATCAGATCCGGGGCACCTTCAAGAACTGTGCCGTAAAGGCGCCTGGCTTCGGCGATCGCCGCAAGGCCATGTTGCAGGACATCGCCATCCTGACCGGCGGACAGGTCATCTCCGAGGACCTCGGGCTCAAACTGGAAAATGTCACGATGGAACAGCTGGGCCGGGCCAAGCGCATGGTCGTCGACAAGGACAATACGACGATCATCGGTGGCAGCGGAGACCCGAAGGCAATCAAGGGCCGTGTCGAACAGATTCGGCGAGAGATCGACAATACGACGAGCGACTATGATCGCGAAAAGCTGCAGGAGCGGCTGGCCAAGCTTGCAGGTGGTGTCGCCGTCATCAAGGTCGGCGCGCCGACCGAGGCTGAAATGAAGTCGAAAAAGGAAGCTCTCGACGATGCCATCAGCGCCACCAAGGCCGCGGTCGCCGAAGGCATCGTGCCGGGCGGCGGGCTTGCCCTCTTGCGATGCATCACGACCGTGGCTGACGAGGAACAACACTGCGAAGGCGACGAGCGGACCGGCGTGCAGATCCTCAGGCGGGCTCTCGAAGCGCCGGTCAGGCAGATCGCCGAGAACTCCGCCGTCGACGGAGGCGTCGTCATTGCCAAGATGCTCGAAGGCACCGGCAATTTCGGCTTCGATGCGGGAAGGAAGGAATATGTCGACCTGGTTGAAGCCGGCATCATCGATCCGACCAAGGTCGTTCGCATCGCGCTGGAGAACGCAGTCTCGGTGGCGAGTGTTCTGCTCTTGACCGAAGCGACCATGACCGAAATTCCGGAACCGGCGAAAGAACGCACCTTCGAACCAGAGATGGCGATGTAGGCGGCGAGTTCCGGAGCACCGAATTTGGATTGGAGGCGAAAGGCGCGAACCGCCGAGGCCGGCAGGCTTTGATGCGCATCAAGGCGCACGATCGGACCTCAGGTGATCCTGCGGCAAATCTCATCGGAGGGCACCAAAATGATCTTCAACACCATCATGGTTCAACTCGATGTCGATTCTCCGGCAGCGCCGCGAACGAACTATGCGCTGGAGTTGGCGCGACGCTTCGAAGCCACACTGATCGGTTTTGCCGCGGCCGATTCATATGTCTTTGTCCCCGGTGACGACGGCGGGATGGCGGCGGCAGAAATCATGCGTGAGCGCCGGATCGAGATCGAGGATCGCCTGAAGATCCTGAAGGAGGAATTCCTGGGCCTCGTCGGAGACGACGCCACCTGGCGTGAAGAGATCGGGGATCCGACACGCCTGCTCGCGAAACATGCCCGCGCCGCCGATCTCGTCGTGACGGGAACGCCGGTCTCCGGCGCTGATCACCACCGGGTGGTCGACATCGGAACATCGGTGCTGTCGGCCGGACGGCCCGTGCTGATTGCGGCCGACCGGCTTGTTCCGCCCGACCCCAAGAAGGTTCTGGTCGCGTGGAAGGATACCCGCGAGGCTCGGCGAGCAGTCACGGATGCACTGCCGTTCCTGACCGGCGCACAAGATGTGCTCGTGGCGACGATCGAAGAACAAAACCAGAGGGATGCGCGCGAAAGTGTCAGCGACGTCGTCCGGTACATGATGAGGCATGGCATCAAGGCGAGATCGGAAATCCTGGACTCGGATCGTAGGGATGCTTGCGAAACCATTGTCGGACTCGCCCACGGCATGGGTGCCAACCTTGTCGTCGCCGGTGGCTACGGGCATAGCCGGCTGTTTGAATGGGCCTTTGGAGGCATGACCCGCTCCCTGCTCAGGAATGGCTCCGTCAACCGCTTGTTCTCGAACTGACGCACTGAATGCAGGCCGTTCGCCCGGTGACGGCCGGCTTGCGCTTGCCAATATAGAATACAACGGAGGGTGCGAAGATGAAGGAACTGCCGCTTGCCGAGGTCTATCGGCTGATCGAACCGGGTCCAGTCGTTCTGCTGACAACGAGGGCGAGAGGCCGCGCCAATGTCATGACCATGTCGTGGCACATGATGGTGGAGTTTACACCGCCGACGATTGCCTGTGTCGTGTCGAGTGGCGATTTCTCGTTTGCCGCGTTGCGCGACACCAAGGAGTGCGTGATCGCGATTCCGACCGTGGGACTGGCGGACAAGGTCGTGGCGGTCGGCAACTGCTCAGGCCGGGACAAAGACAAGTTCGCGACGACCTGGCTGACGCCGCTGGCCGCCGAGCATGTCGCCGCGCCCTTGGTCGCCGAATGCTTTGCCAATCTCGAATGCCGCGTCGTCGATACCCGGCTCGTCAACAAATACAATCTTTTCGTCCTCGAGGTCGTGAAGGCCTGGGTCGATCCGGGGCAGCCAAAACCAAAGACGATGCACCATATCGGAAAGGGTACCTTCGTGGTGGACGGAGAGACCATCCATTTCGAGTCGCATATGCCCTGAGGTCGCAACTTGATCGGCATCAAGGATCGCAATGCATGGGACGGGCTAGTCTCAGCTGATCCGACCGATACCGAAGAAGAGCGTGAGCGATGAGTTACAAATCCATTCTGCTGAATGTGGGCATAGACGGGCCGATCGCGCCCGTCACCAAGATTGCCATCGATCTTGCCAGGCGCTCCGAGGCCCGGTTGATCGGCTTCTGTGCGGCCGATGCGCCCTTGCCCGTCACGATGGCACCCGAGGGTGCTGCGATAGCCGCCGAGGTCTGGCAGCAATTGAGGGATGACATCAAGAAGCGCTTCGAGGACCTCCACGTCGAGTTTGACAGCCTGGTTGCCGGTTCGGTGGCGACGGAATGGCGCAACACGCTCGACAATCCCAACCATGCCTTGGTCGCGACATCGAGGAGCGCGGATCTCATCATCACCGGAGCTCCTGAAGGGGCTTCCTCCGGCGATTCCTATCGGACTGTCGATCCCGGCAGCCTAGTGCTGCGCGCTGGCAGGCCGGTGTTGATCTCGTCGGCCGGCGCGGAGCAGGCACCGACAGGCAGGATCGTGGTTGCCTGGAAGGATACACGCGAAGCCAGACGCGCGGTGGCCGATGCAGTGCCGCTGATGGCGATGGCGGACGATGTGATCGTGGTCACGATCGATTCCGAGCCGGGTGACCGAACGACAGCCGGCATAAAGGATGTCGCGACCTTCCTGGCCGAGCATGGCATCAAGGCGCGCACCGAAGTGCTGAAGGCCGACAACGAGAGCAACAAGCTGATCGACTTCCTGAGTTCCGCCAAGGCCGATCTGATCGTGTCAGGCGCTTATGGACACAGCCGCATCATGGAATGGGTGTTCGGCGGCGTTACCCGCTCGCTGCTCGACGACGTCCAGCTCTGCCGCTTCATGTCAAACTGATCACCCGCCCCTCGACATGCCTTGGCGTGTTCGTCAGCGACTACGGCTATTGGCACCGGTGGGGCTTGGAAGGGAGGATGGCAAATGCCTTATGCGACCGAGGAAGATCTTCCATCGCCCATCAGGACGCATTTGCCCACGCATGCCCAGGAGATCTTTCGCGCTGCCTTCAACAGCGCTTGGGACGAATATGTCGACCAAGGCGAAAAGCGTGAAGAAACAGCCCATCGCGTCGCGTGGGCTGCCGTGAAGCGCCACTATCGCAAGGCAGGCAGGGATTGGGTGCCCATCCGACCAAGCCGTGTAATTTGATCGAGATCAAGACCGTCTCCGCTGCGTTCATTCATAAGATTTGGGATCGGGCACTTAGGCAATGTGGTTTCAATGACAGACAGCGTTACGGGGCTTCTCAATGCGTGCAACGCGGAGAAGAGCAAAGGGGCGGATTTTCCGACGATCTGGAAAGCCATCCTGAAGGTGCACCCCTGTGTCACGGGATCACCGATCCAGGACCGCAGTGATGACGGTCCGGTGCTGTTAATTCCGTTGATCACCGGACAGTTTCTCGCCTTCCTGGATTCGGAATTCTATCTCCTTTAGCCGCAGCGCTGACGGTTATCGGGGTACGGCGCCCCTCCGGAGATCTTGGCTGGGGATTCTGCGGTCGACACTGCCGGCGACGGTCTCTGCCGCCAGCAATGCCTTCCTGATCGCAGGTGCGTGAGGCCGACATTCCGCCACATCTGGCCCGCGACGGTCGATATCAGCCTGGTTGTGGGCTGTGCGGGCTACTCAAGCCGCTGCCAACGTGTTCTCGATGGCTTCGACTGAGTGCTTCACGAGATCCTTGCCGAGTTCGCCCGCCAGTTTCGCCTTCAGCGAAGGCTCAACATGCTTGCGCAGTTCGCCGAGCGTCCGCGGATCGGCAACGACCACCACATGCTCGAACGCTTCCGTCAGCGCCTCGCGATTGAGATACGCGGCCACGGCAGCGGCAAAATCGTCTTCCCGCAGGCGAGAGTCGTCGGGATTGGCAGTGGAACTGCGGTGGCGACCACCCGAGCCAGTGTTGGCCGCTTGAAGCGTCGGCTCGCCCAATTCAACCAGATCGATCCGGGGCTCGTGACCCTTGTTGCGAAACAGGCGCAATTTCTCGCCGTCGGTTACCGCGACCAGCGTGCCAGTCGTCATAATCATGCTGTTACTCCTTGACATAGATTGAAGGTGTTGCTCGCCATCATGGCCGCGATCTTCACCGCCAGCTTCGCGGTGCGCGTGCCTCGGGACTATCGGCGCGGCGGCCGCTTGAGCCGCCGCGTCAACCGGGTCGAACCATCAGACAATCGCAATCCGGTCTTCCACCATCCGGACGCCCGGCGTCGACCAGGCGGCACGTTCCGCCGCCTGGCGCTCGGACCAGGCCTTGACCTTGCCTTCAAGCGTCACCCTGCCATCCCGCACATTGACGCGGATCGCCTGGGCTTCGACTTCCGCATCACGTTTCAGCGCATCCTCGATGCGCTTCTTGACGTCGGGTACCGAGGCACGTGGGGTGATTTCGATCTGATTGGCCACGCCAACGACACCGGCCAGCCCGCGCACAGCCTCGGCCGCCGCGTTCTTCTGGTATTGCCATTCAACTTTCCCGGTCAGCGTGATCCAGCCGTCCTGGACCTTGACCTGCACCTTGTCCCTCGGGATGGAGACGTTCCAGGTGACCGCATCGACCGCCCGCCTGGCGATCTCGTCGTCCGCGGTTCCCTTCTGTCCGATCAGCCGGACTTCGATTTCCTCGGCAATACCCTTCACGCCCTTGACCCGCTTGACCACATTTTCGGCGGTGGTCTTTTCCCAATAGGAAGAAACATGCCCGGTCAGGGTGACGATGCCCTCGTCCACGGCGACGCCGATGTGGGCGGCGTCGATGCTCGGCTCGAACTCCAACTCATCGAGAATATTCTGACGCAATGTTAAATCCGTCATGGTCTGTCTCCTCTTGAACGGGGGCTTTCACCCCACCCAAAACAAAGCACCCTCGACAGAGGGTCACATTGATCTGGCTCAACAGTTGGCGACTTTCGCTTGCCCTGCTGTCAGCGGCCGTCCTGTCGGTTGGAGACGTCGCTGCTCAAGCGGGAACGGCCTTGCATTCAGCCACCGGCTCGCGAACGGGCTTAGAAAGATCAAGCACCATCCGTCCCTCAACCTTGCCCGCCTTGAGGTTCGCGAAGATCGTGTTGATGTCCTCAAGACGCGCCTTGGTGATTTCGGCCTTCACGCACAGACGCCCGTTCGGCATGAACGCACCGGCGTCTATGCAGGCACGGCTCCATGCCCTTTGTCACAGCACGAAAAAGCCAATTGAAGCCAAGGCCATCACCGCCGTGGCGAGCGCACCGCCGAGAGCCATCCAGCGCGGCAAGGTGAGATGGCCCATGATCCGGGGGTTCATCGCGATCATCATCATGATCGCCATCAGTGGAGCGGCCAAAACTCCGTTCACCACAGCACTCCAATAGAGCGCTCTTATGGGATCCATGCCGACAAAAGTCAGGGACACTCCACCGAGCGTTGCGACCGCAATCGTGCCATAGAAGGCCTTGGCATCTCGCGGGGGCCGATCGAGGCCTTCGGGCCAACGAAACATCTCCGCGACGGCATAGGCGGCGGAGCCGGCAAGCACGGGGATGGCAAGCATTCCGGTGCCGATAATCCCAATGGCGAAAACGGCAAACGCAAACTCCCCGGCGACCGGCCTGAGCGCTTCGGCCGCTTCGGACGAAGTCTTGATCTCGGTGATCCCGTTGGCATGAAGCGTCGCCGCAGTGGCGATGATGATGACGATGGCCACCAGGTTGGAGAAGCCCATTCCGAACAGTGTGTCGCCCCGGATGCGCGACAGCTCCGGCCCGGCAGCGTGAGAGTTGGCGCCCAGCCGTTGACGATGTTGCCTGTGCTGCTCCTCGACCTCCTCCCCGGCTTGCCAAAAGAAGAGGTAAGGACTGATTGTCGTGCCAAGAACGGCAACCAGCGCCATGGCGTGATCGCCGTCGAAGACGATCTGCGGAACCAGCGCACCATAGAGCGCCACGCTCCAGGGCACACGGACTGACAGCACCACCGCCACATAGGCAAGCAGGGACATGGTCAGCCATTTAAGCACCATCACGTAGCGCCGATAGCTCACGAAGATTTCCAGGAAACTGCAAATCAAAGCGAACAGCACCGCATACAAGGACTGCGGGCCACCCAAGAGCAATTTAAGCGCCGCCCCCATGGCGCCGAGGTCGGCGCCGATGTTGATGACGTTGGCGACAAGCAGCAGAAGAACGGCGAAACGCAGCAGCCAGGGCGAGTAGTGTCGACGCAGATTGCGCGCGATACCTTGGCCGGTTACCGCGCCGATCCCGGCACTGATCCCTTGAGTTACAGCCATCAGCGGATAGCTGAAGAGCATGGTCCATGCGAGCGTGTAGCCGAATTGCGCGCCCACCTGACTATAGGTGGCGATACCACTTGGATCGTCATCAGCCGCGCCCGTGATCAGGCCTGGGCCCAAGCTTCCAAGAAAGTTGTAGGGTCGGCGGCGCGTGGTAGCCGATGCGTCTGACGGTTCCATCGAATGGTTCCCCTCACTCTTCTCGTCACGCGAACCGAACTCACCGTTGCCGCGCCGAGTTGTTCCGAGCCTTCGAGCGCGAAGAAGCACGTATTTTCTTCTATCCGGTTTCGAAGTCCGATCGATTGATGCGGGTCAAGGATACGAAGCGTCGAATGGCATAGGAGGGCCAAATCGACACTCTTGAACTCCTGCGCCGAGGAAAGTCATGCCGGAGCCGCTGCAGATCGTGACGCCAAACCCGGGCATAGAGCCAATGACGACGATGGCGGCCACACCAATCCCCGAGAACATCGGGGTGGCAGGAAAATTCCGGGATTTTTCCGATCTCCTCGACAGCCAGGGGGCCGACGGCTTCCGCGCACGGGCCTACAGAAGGGCGGCGGATGTCGTTTCCAGGCTGGAACGGCCCGTAAGCGAAATCCTGGCAAAGGAGGGACGCGACGGCCTCGTCGCCCTTCCGGCCATCGGAACAGGTATAGCTGGGGCGATTACCGAGATGGTTGCAACCGGGCGCTGGTCCCAACTGGAACGGCTGCGCGGCGAGATGGAGCCGGAGGCGCTGTTCCGCTCAATCCCCGGAATCGGACCCCGATACGCGCACCGCCTCGCCGAGGATGGGCAGCTCGAGACCCTCGAAGACCTGGAGAACGCGCTCCATAGCGGCGCACTTCATATCAAGGGTATCGGTCACAGGCGCAAGGAGATGCTGGCGGCAGCCCTCGCCGAGCGGCTCGGCAGGGTTCGGCTGAGAACGACCCATCAATCTCAACCCTTGCCGCCAGTGTCGATGCTGCTCGAGGTCGATCAAATGTATCGCGAAAAGGCTGCGGCCGGCGCGCTTCGCAAGATTGCACCGAAGCGCTTCAACCCGAAAGGCGAGGCCTGGTTGCCGGTGCTGCATGCGCGCCATGACAATTGGCATTTCACGGCGTTCTTCTCGAACACCAGGCTGGCGCACGAACTGGCAAAAACGAGCGATTGGGTCGTGATCTATTTCCAGGCCGACGGCCAACCGGAGGGACGGTGCACTGTCGTCACCGAAACAAGGGGGCCGAGCGCCGGCATGCGCGTCGTCCGGGGACGGGAAGACGAACAGCAACTGAAGGAAACGGTATGATGGCTGCGAGCAGCATTGGCGACGGCGAAACGGAACTCGAAGTTCCGCTCGAAACAGTATGCTTCATCATCATGAAGGCGCGCGAGTTCGATGCCAAGGATCCGGTCACCGAACCCAGCCCCGCCTCCAATCCGTCCGACGACCGGTCCGCCGCGATCCTGGAGGATCATGACGACGACCCGGTTCTCGAAGAATTGCAGTCGCTGATTTCCGATCTTTCCGTCGACGCACAAATCGACCTGGTAGCCCTGATGTGGCTGGGTCGCGACGACCAGTCCGCCGACGAGTGGCAAAGTGTTCGCCAGCAGGCAGCTGACGCGCACAACGAGCATACTGCCGACTATCTCTGTGGGACACCGCTGCTTGCAGACCATCTCGCCGATGGTCTTTCGACACTCGGCTACTCCTGTGTCGAATATGAACGCGAGCACTTTTAGTCATCACAACGCGCTAAGCTTGCTGGCGGACGGCGTTCGATGTCGCCCGCGCACGATCCCTTGATGGCATCGCCATCGGGGCTCCAAGCGGAAGACATTTTCTGACGCCATTGATCCCGATCAATGAGCCGCTCCTTTGCAGGGGCTTTGATGCTGTTCTTGCCAGGCTGAGCTAGATTTGGCGACGCGGGCGCGATGACCTGCGGCAAAACCGCGGATTCGCGAAGCAACGGACCAGTTCGGCGACGACACTTGGCAAGCGGGTCCGCTGACCTCCGGCTCTAGCGCCTCTTGGGAGACCTAAGGTGGAAGGGTGGAGGCGGCGGCACCTGCCTATCAACTCACCTTCAAGGAGAAGACCATGGCTGAAGCTGCCACCAAACTCCCCGTCAAGACAGAGAAGAGCACTGCGCCGACGCCAGCCGGCAACTGGACCACCCCGTTCGAAAGCCTGCGCCGCGAAATCGACCGGCTATTCGACGACTTTCACCCGTTCGACTTCCGCCTGCCTTCGACCCGCTCCCTGTTCGGTCATGAACTGCCGTCCCTGCGCAATGCGGGCTGGTCGGTCGCGCCGGCCATGGATCTCGTCGAAAAGGACAAGGAGTATGAGATCACGGCCGAACTGCCCGGCATCGACGAGAAGAATGTCGAGATCAAACTCTCCAATCACACGCTGACGATCAAGGGCGAGAAGAAGGAAGAAAAGGAAGAGAAGGACAAGGACTACTATCTGTCCGAGCGCCGCTACGGCTCCTTCCAGCGTTCCTTCCAGGTGCCTGAAGGCGTCGACACCGGCAAAATCGATGCAAGCTTCAGCAAGGGCGTGCTGACGGTGAAGCTGCCCAAGACCGCCGAAGCCCAGAAGGCCGAGAAGAAGATCACGGTCAAGGCCGCGTAACAGGCATGGTGACCCGCTTGTCTCAGCGCGTCTGTCCGGCGCGCTGAGACCTTCTCTAAAGGACGATACGTCAAACTGCGTTTGGATGGTACCTAGTCCGGGTACCGAGACTGTTTCGACCCGGGGCCGGTTTGCCGCATCATATCAACGCGATTGTTGGACGACCCTTCCTGGTTTGCCGGGCGCGCCGGACTGATCGCGAGCTTGGATTTCGGCTATCTCAAGCTTCTTCTGCTCCAACGCCAGCAAGCCTTCGATGACACGCCTTTGTTCGGGATCTGTCTCGCGCGCGAGCAAATCCTGAAAGTGGGCAATGTTGGCACGCGCAATAAAGCGGTCCATGACATTCCTTAATTGCCAAGATAACGACATCCTACTCCTAAGTGCGGGCCGCTCAAAGCCATTTACGCCAACGCAGGTTCGCTGCGGCTGGCTAGGTGAAACCCCGTAAGGATCAAACCGAATTTCGCAATGTCAGACATTGCGCCATTGATGTCATCAGAGGCAGATCGTCGTTTCGATCTTGGTGAAGTCAGCTTCGCCACCGAGAGTTCTCCCGCGCGTCTCACCCCCCAAAGCAGGGGAGACACGATCGAACGTGCCGGACCTGCACAGCAGCGAGATGATGAAATGGCAGACCTTGCGGAACGTGGCAGCCCAACTACGGGAAACTCGACTACTGATCGCCGTTTGGAAGGCATTCACGTAGCCGGCAAGCAAGATGCCCGGTCTTTGGATTTGACCTGCGTCAAGGACGCTTTGGCCGTTCCTTCCAAAAATGAATCCATGTGGCAACCAATATCGACCGCCCCTTTTGATCGGGATTTGGAATTGGCCGTCATGGACGGGGATGGCGTTCACGCCCTCGTTTTTCCCTGCAGGCGCATACTGACAGGCTGGACCAAGTCGGCCACGAAGGAACGGGTGGACATCTCACCTACCCATTGGAGAACGTGGAAACCTGACAAGACAGATGTTTAGCGGCATTGCCGCGTTTTTCTATTTGTTGCTGTGCCCGTTTGTTCCCTTGTCGGCCTCCTCGGCCTTTCGGAGCTTTTCTTCTTCTTTCTCGAGCAATTCAAGCAACGCCTTCCGCTTGAGCTGATCTTGCTCCTCTGCCAGGCGCTGGCGAAAATGCTCGATATTCAGGCGCGCGATCCCCTTATCCACTCGTCACCTAAGCAGCCGCAACGGCTTCCCTGTTCGTCTGTGCAGTCACATATCATAGCCAAATCGCCCGCGTCTAATCCCGCCGGGATACGTCAGTTCCACAAAGGCATGCCTCAGATGGCGCGGGGCTTCCGTGGCTTCAAACCACCCTCTTACGCAAGCTCCCCCGAGCAATCCGCACCTACGGCTATGGCCGTATCGACGGCACTCGTTGATGCAGGTCAAGGCCATCAACGCCACCCTGTGATTTCTTTGACACTTGGAATTCGCTGTGAAGGAGACGACCGATGTTTAATTTGCGCAGCAGTGTTGTCGCCGGCCTAATGCTGAGCCTTGTCGCGATGCCGGTTGTGGCCGGAGCTGAAGACAACGATTCTGGTTGGTGGCCTCGTTGGGGTATGGGCCGGATGATGATGGGTCAATGGGGCATGGGCGGCCCGATGGGTGGCTATGATTCAGACGAGATGCTCGATCGGATCGACGGACGCCTCGCCTTCCTCAAGACGGAACTGAAGATTACCAACGAGCAGACGCCCTCCTGGGACGAACTTGCCGGCATCATCCGTAGCACGGCCGAGTCGCACAACGCGTTAATGCAGGGCATGCTCAAAGAATTCCAGGACGGTGAGTTCTTGAAGAAGCCCCTGCCCGAGCGACTGGCCTACCAACAGACCCATCTCGAAGCGCGTCTGGAACAGGTAAAGACTGTCAGGGCAGCAGTCGAAAAACTATACGCAAAGCTGAGCGATGAGCAGAAGCAGGCGGCTGACGAGATTGTCCTGCCTATGATGGGTATGGGCATGGGGCGCTCGGGCTTCGGTCCTGGAATGATGTTCAGATAACCTCCATTGCGTCCTGATCGTGTAGTGCCCTGAAGGAGTTGGATAATCGCGGAGGAACTGACGCATGTTCGTCGCACTTCGCCTTGTGGCCGGGCTAGCTTTGCTCGGCATCAACCAAGCCGCCGGCTCGACGATCTTTCCGACGGGGGTCGTCTACAGCAATTGGACTGACGAGAGCGAAGAGGCCAAGGTGTGCGAGATCGTCCTCGACGTCAGCAACCCGCCATCGCGGGAAGTCGTCAAGTTCATCGCGCTTGCCGGTTACAACAAATTCGACGGGACCGTTCTGGCCGGCTTTCTCATGGCTGCAGCCGACATCACGACAGCCGACAAATATCAAATAGCGCGGATTTCAGGCGCTGCATTCAGCTCCCGCACATTCAACTCGCTCGGCCATTTAGATTACGAAATCTATGACGACGGTACAGTCATGGCGACGACACAAGATCCGCTTCTCGCTATTACTTTCATTAACGCGGTGATTTTCGGAACTTACGAACTGCGTTTTGCGCGCCCAGATTCAAACGCCGAGATGCGAACCTACAAGATTGCATCCGCTCCAGGGGAACCCGTAACCAGCAATTTCATGCACTGCATGGATCACCTCGCTGTCGAGTCCCACCGCACTCAATCAGATGCATCGACAAAAGGAAGCCCGCTGCCGGAGGGAGGTGGCAGCGGGCTCAGCATCGCGACGGATCAGGGAGGATAACCGTCGCTTGCCCATGTCAGGGAGGACATGGGCACCCTAGAGACAGGAACATATTCCTACCATTCAAGGCAGACGTTTCGATTTTTGAGAGACCGTTGTTCGCCGCTTCAGCTTCGCGGAGGAGCTCCGGCAATTTTGGCAGTAGCCGCGACATGACGGTCGAGGCGTTTGAGATATGGCGCTGATAACTTCGTCATGAAGTTCAGCGCCCAAATATGCCGCAATCGCCGTCGCGTTGAATGCGATCGCATCCGAGTTGCTGTCAGGGTGTGTGACAAGAGGGAGAAACGCCCGCAATTTCACGGGTCAAAATCTTGATTGGATCGACGGCAAAGAGTGGCGCCGTCGAAGACCCACAGTTAGGCCTTATCGGCCACGAGCCATTGATATGGCTCAAATCGGCCAACTTGAGGCAACACCTAAGCGCCGCGGCGAACGATGTCGGCGTCCAGGCGCGGCCCACGATTGACGCGGATCAAGGCCGTCGCGGCTGCTCTCTGTTTTGGCTTCGTGAAAATCAGCCACCCCAAGCGGAGTCTCGCCATGGTCGACATCACATCAAGCCCCGAACAAATCAGATCCGCTTCGCCCGAACTGCGGCGACGGCTGGGGCACGAGGTCGCGCGCGTCCTTGTGGAGGAAAACGCCCTGAATCCGGAAAGAGCTTTTCCGAAGCCGGCCGGTGCCGCGGGAGCCCTTCGGTGATGAACTCTCGGCGGACATGGCTGATCGCCGGCCTTCTGATCGCTGTTGGCGCGGGTGGTTACTACGCATGGCAGAAATCCAAGGATGACGATCTGCCGGAAGGCATAGCGAGCGGGAACGGCCGCATAGAAGCGGTCGAGATCGACGTGTCGACGAAGGCGCCGGGCCGGATCAAGGAAATCCTTGTCGATGAAGGCGATTTTGTCAAAGCTGGCGAAGTGCTTGCCCGCATGGACACGGTGCAGCTGGAGGCCCAGCGCCGTCAGGCCGGAGCCCAGTTGCAACGCGCTATGATCGGCGTGGAGACCGCCAATAGCCTGGTAACGCAGCGCGAAGCCGAAAGAACGGCCGCGGCCGCGGTCGTCGCGCAGCGCGAAGCCCAATTAGACGCCGCCGAGCGCACGCTGGTGCGCACTGAGCAGCTTGCCACCAACAACACCATTTCCCAGCAGGTCCTCGACAACGACCGGGCAACCGCGCAGGGAGCAAAGGCTGCGGTGGCTGCGGCACAAGCTCAGCAAGCAGCAAGCGATGCCGCTATCAACGCGGCAAAGGCTCAGGTCATCGACGCCAAGGCGGCGGTCGACGCTGCCCAGGCCGCGATCGAGAGCATCGACGCCGACATCGACGATTCCACGCTCAAGTCTCCGCGCGACGGACGGGTGCAGTACCGGGTGGCGGAGCCTGGAGAAGTCCTGTCCGCCGGTGGGCGTGTGCTCAATCTCGTCGATCTCGGCGACGTCTACATGACCTTCTTCCTGCCCACGGCCCAGGCAGGCCGTGTGGCGATCGGCACGGAGGTCCGCCTCGTGCTCGACGCAGCCCCGCAATATGTGATCCCTGCCAAGGCTACCTACGTCGCTGACGTCGCCCAATTCACGCCAAAGACAGTCGAGACCGAGGAAGAGCGCCTGAAGCTGATGTTCCGGATCAAGGCGCAGATTTCACCGGACCTGCTGCGCAAGTACATCCAGCAGGTGAAGACCGGCTTGCCGGGCGTGGCCTATATCCGGCTGGATCCGCAGGTTGCGTGGCCGGCCAAACTCCAGGGAAAGCTCGCTCAATGACCGCGTGGCCGAGCGCCACCGCAAGTCTTCCCTCACGGCCGGTCGCACGGCTGGAAGGAGTCGGCCATTCCTATAGCAGGACCCGGGCGCTCGACGGCATCACCTTGGACATACCTGCCGGCTGCATGGTTGGCCTGATCGGGCCCGACGGCGTCGGCAAGTCCAGCCTGCTTTCCTTGATCGCGGGAGCGCGGGCAATACAGCAAGGACGCATCGAGGTGCTTGGCGGCAACATGGCCGACGTCCGCCATCGGCAGACCACGTACCCCAGGATTGCGTATATGCCGCAAGGCCTCGGCAAGAACCTCTATCCGACGTTGTCCGTCTTCGACAACATCGACTTCTTCGGCCGCTTGTTCGGGCATAGCCGGGATGAGCGGGAGCGCCGCATTGGCGAGCTTCTGCAGAGCACGGGGCTGGCGCCCTTCGCTGCCCGACAGGCAGGCAAGCTTTCCGGTGGCATGAAGCAGAAGCTCGGCCTCTGCTGCGCCCTTATCCATGATCCCGACCTCCTGATCCTGGACGAGCCAACGACCGGTGTCGATCCTCTGTCGCGTCGTCAGTTCTGGGAGCTGATTGACCAGATCCGCCGCGGTCGCACTGGAATGAGCGTCATTGTTGCAACCGCCTACATGGAGGAAGCCGCCCGATTCGACTGGCTAATCGCAATGGACGGAGGCCGCGTGCTGGCCTCTGGATCGCCGTCGGAGCTGCTTGAGCGGACTGGCGCGCCTGACCTCGACGAGGCCTTTATCGCACTCCTTCCGCAGGAAAGGCGGGACGGCCATCAACAGGTGGTGATCCCGCCCCGATCCGCGGACACCGGCGACGAAGCTGCCATCGAGGCGGAACATCTCACCATGCGGTTCGGCGATTTCACCGCCGTCGACGACGTGAGTTTCCGTATCGAGCGGGGCGAGATCTTCGGCTTCCTGGGCTCGAATGGCTGCGGCAAGACGACCACCATGAAGATGCTGACCGGTCTGCTTCAGGCAAGCGAAGGCAAGGCCCGGCTCTTCGGACGCGAGATAGACCCGAACGACATCGAAGTTCGGCGGCGCGTCGGCTACATGTCGCAGGGATTCTCGCTCTATTCCGAGCTGACGGTCCGTCAGAACCTCGAGCTTCATGCCCGGCTCTTCGGCCTGGCTCCAGACGCCATCCCACAAAGGATCGCGGAGATGGCGCAGCGCTTCGATCTCGCCGGCCATTTGGATGCGCTTCCCGATGCCCTGCCGCTCGGAATCCGGCAGCGCCTGTCGCTTGCCGTGGCGATGATCCACTCCCCCGATATCCTGATCCTCGACGAGCCCACATCCGGTGTGGACCCGGTCGCCCGCGACGGGTTCTGGCAGATCCTCTGCGAGCTATCACGCAAGCAGAACGTCACGATCTTCGTCTCGACACACTTCATGAACGAGGCGGAACGTTGCGACCGCGTTTCGTTGATGCATGCCGGCAGGGTTCTTGTCACCGATACGCCGGCGATGATCGTCCAGAAGCGCGCGGCGCCGACGCTTGAGGAGGCTTTCATCCGCTATCTCGAGAGCGCGGCCGCAGCGAAGCAGACCGCACCGCCGGATGCCGGGACTGAACCGGGACACGCCACCGGCGCGCCGGAAGGGTGGACGAAGCATCCGCAGGAAAAGCGTGGCAATCGCTTCTTCGATCCCCGCCGTATGTTCGCCTATACGCGGCGCGAGGCGCTCGAACTCCTGCGCGATCCGATCCGCGCCACGCTCGCCATCGTCGGCACGCTCATCCTGATGCTCGTCGTGGGTTACGGCATCAACATGGACGTGGAGAATATGACGTTCGCCGTCCTCGATCACGACGATACGGCAATCAGCCGCGACTACGTGCAGCAAATCGCCGGCTCGCGATACTTCACCGAAAAGGCGCCTATATCGGACTACGCCGATCTTGACCGGCGCATGGAAGACGGCGAACTCAGCCTGGCGATCGAGATTCCGCCCGGCTTCGGTCGCGACCTGGCGCGCGGCCGCAACGTCACCATCGGCGCGTGGATCGACGGCGCCATGCCGACGCGTGCCGAGACCGTGCGCGGTTACGTCCAAGGCATGCACGCAGGCTGGCTTGCCCAGAAGGCACGCGAGATCTATGGCGACGCGGCCACGGTCGGTGATTTTCAGCTGGCGATCCGCTATCGCTACAACCCCGATGTCCGGAGCCTCGATGCTATTGTTCCGGCAGTGATCCCGATGCTTCTCTTGTTAATACCGTCGATGCTGGCCGTGCTGAGCGTCGTGCGCGAAAAGGAACTCGGCTCGATCATCAATTTCTACGTCACGCCGGTCACGAGGTTCGAGTTCCTGCTCGGCAAGCAGATACCCTATGTCGTGCTCGCGATGCTGAACTTCCTGCTGCTGACAGCCTTTGCCATCTTCATCTTTGGCGTCCCATTCACCGGCAGTTTTCCAACCTTCGCCGCCGCCGCGTTTCTCTATGTCATCGTCACGACGGGGATGGGGCTGCTGCTCTCGACTTTCATGAGCAGCCAGATCGCGGCGATCTTCGGAACCGCGCTGATCACGATGATTCCGGCCTCGCAATATTCGGGCATGATCGATCCCGTCTCGTCGCTCCAGGGCGTGGGTGCCTTCATTGGCCAGATTTATCCGATGACCTATTTTGTCATCATCTCGCGTGGCGCCTTCTCAAAGGCACTCGGCTTTGACGACCTTTCCAGCGCGTTTTTGCCACTCGTCATCGCCATCCCCGTGTTGCTCGGCCTCGGAGCGGCACTTCTCAGAAAACAGGCCCGCTGAAATGCGTTTCGCCAACATGTTCCAGCTCGGCATCAAGGAACTGCGCGGTCTCGCGCGGGATCCGATGCTGCTCGTGCTGATCGCCTATGCTTTCACCTTGGCGATCTACACAGCGTCCAAGGCGATGCCGGAAACCCTCAATCGCGCGCCGATCGCGATCGTCGACGAGGATCAGTCGCCGCTGTCCTCGCGCATAGTAACCGCGTTCTACCCTCCCTTTTTCACGGCGCCCCGGCTCATCTCCCAGCCCGAAATGGACAGGCGCATGGATTCCGGCATGGACACATTCGCGCTCGATGTCCCTCCGAACTTCCAGCGCGATCTCCTGGCCGGCAGATCGCCCACGATCCAGCTCAATATCGATGCGACCCGCATGTCGCAGGCCTTCACCGGCGGGGGATATGTCCAGTCGATCGTATCGGGGGAAGTGAGTGAATTTCTGGATCACCATCGCACCGAAACCGTGCTGCCTGTCAATCTTGACTTGCGCGCGCGTTTCAATCCCGAACTCAACAAGGGATGGTTTGGCGCCATCACCGATGTGATTTCCTCGATCACCATGCTCTCGATCATCCTGACCGGCGCGGCACTCATCCGCGAGCGCGAGCATGGAACGATCGAACACCTGCTGGTCATGCCGGTAAAGCCGTTCGAAATCATGATGAGCAAGGTCTGGTCGATGGGTCTCGTCGTGCTGGTGGCTTCCGGCCTGTCGCTGGTCCTAGTCGTGCAGGGCCTGCTCTCCGTACCCACGCACGGATCCGCGCTGCTGTTCATGACCGGAGCCGCCCTGGACATATTCGCCATGACCTGTCTGGGGATCTTCCTTGCGACCATCGCGGGCTCGATGCCGCAATTCGGTTTGCTGCTGATGATGGTGCTTCTGCCGCTTCAGTTGCTGTCCGGCGGCGTCACGCCGCGTGAGAGCATGCCTGAGATCATCCAGGCCATCATGTTCGCCGCGCCCAATACACACTTTGTCATACTGGCCCAGGCCGTCCTGTTCCGCGGCGCTGGCCTGAGCGTCGTCTGGCCGCAGCTTGCGGCGTTACTGGCCATTGGCACTGGGTTATTTGCCTTTTCGCTTCGCCGCTTTCGCCAATTCCTGAGATAGGCTCGAAGCAGCCAAGGTTTCGTTCCGTAATCAGCGCCCAGCCACGTTTGCGGTATGAGCATTGTACGGAAAGCCATGAGAAACAGGCCGAAGCCGGCAACCCACAATGTGCCTGCAAGGCTCGTTGAAACTGGGCCGTAGGTGGGCAGAAATTCGACCAAGAGGTGCGACAGGCAGCAAATTGTCATCGCTGCGAACGCACCTGTCGCCCGAACCGAGGTCTCGAAGGCGCGGCGGCGGCTGTGCTTGCGGATCATGCTCGCCATGATGGCGAGAGCCATCGTGCCGATGGCGCCGATCGTCCAGGCATGAACGGCAGCCGCCTGCCCCAGCCTTGCAGGCGCGAAAATGTGGATCGCCAGAAGCCCGAAATCGACGGTGATCCAGCCGTACCCAATATGAAGAGCGAAAACTGACGACGACGCCACCATTCGCCACCCTTTCCACTGGGCGACTCGCATCACCGGACTGCAGGCGGCAAGAGCGCAGGCAAGGCCGGTGAGTTGTACCCTGCGGCGCAACAACCCACGAACCACCTGCGCCTGCGGACCACTCGACACATGTATTCTTTCGGATTTCGATCGAGAACGTGTCAGGTCGCGAAGCGAAAGAGCATACTATCTAGCTGTCGCGGCACACTGGCCGTGCTTTCATCGCGCCATCAAGACCGGCAGCGATTGATCCTGAAGCATTGACTTGGTGGCGCCGCCGAAAATCCGCTCGCGCAACCGGGAATGGCCGTAAGCGCCCATCACCATCAGCTCGGCACTGCTGTCGACCGCGTGCTGGCGAAGAACATCGGCGACGGCATGGTTCGCACTCGGCAGGCGGTCGACTGTTACCTTCACGCCATGCCGGGCGAGGTAGGCTGCGGCATCAGCTCCGGGTTCCTGACCGTGGTGGTATTCGTCCTCCACCGGATCGACCATGACGAGACGCACTTCGTCGGCGCCTGTTAACATATCGAGTGATTCACGGACGGCGCGCGATGACTCAAGACGAGCATCCCACGCGACCATTACCCGCTTCGGCTTCAGTGTCGGCCGAACTCCCGGGGGAACGATCAGCAGCGGCTTCCCGGAAGAAAACAAGGCGCCCTCGATCACCTTGCCTTTCAGCGTCTCGTCAGCGAGCAACTCCGGCCCGATCACCGTAATGTCGGCGTAACGTGCACGGCGACCAATTCTTTCGTCAGCCCAGCCAATTTCAGGATATTCGCTGGAGACATCGGCCGAAAGCGCCCTGCCGGCGAGAAAAGCCGACACGTCAGTCACTCGCTTCTTCAAGAGCCTCTCATCGGCGTGCCGCTCCTTCAGCCAGTCTTCCGAAACGATTGCCGCATACTCTCCGACTGGCGGCGGCGCGGCGATGGCCACAGCAAGAACGGCAAGATGGGCACCAATTTCGTCGCAAAGGTCGGCAGCGAGGTTGAGATCGCCGTCGCTCATATGCGGCCCCGTAACCGTAAGGATCGTCCTGAAAGCCATGGCAGTAGCTCCTGATCTCGGCCAAATTCCACGTCGACGATAGCCAGACCGTTCGGCGTGCTCATTGCGCTGAATCAAAGACTATGCGGACGCCCAATTGATCCGGATCAATGTGTCTGCGAATAGACTCGGTAGGCTCAGCCGATCAATCGGCGGATGCGCACATGAGATTTCTGATCGCAGCAGCTATCGCGGCCATGGCCTGCGAAGCGTCCAGAGCGCAGGAAATGAGCTACGGCCAGGCAGAATATCTGAACTCCTGCGCCGTTTGTCACGGCATAGATGGCAAGGGCGACGGTCCGTTGCGCGACCTGCTGGTCAAACGACCGGCCGACCTGACCCATCTTTCCGAACGCAATGGCGGGACCTTTCCCTATTCGAGGGTCTTCGCAACGATCGACGGTCGCTATGCCGTGTCAAGCCATGGCAACCGCGAGATGCCTGTCTGGGGTCGTGAATTCCTTGAGGACGATGCGAAAACCTACGGCCCTAGCGGCGGCGAGGTTGTGACCACGGAACGCATCCACAACCTTGCGGGTTACGTCGCGACGCTGCAGCATTAGATTTAGGCAGTGCAAGATCGCCAAAATGCCCTGATGAGCGATGGATTGTGCACGTTCGAGGCATGCACCGACCATTATCAACATACTCCACTGCCGCCTCGGCCAAGCGCTAGGTAGTTTCCCGTAGGGATATAACCGAATTTCGCCCCCTGCGGATTCGCGCGATTGCTGTGTCACGGAACAACCGGGAAAACAGCCATGCACGCCTACACGAGCTCCAGAATCTCACTGCCGTCGCATTCTGTGCAACCAAGCCTGCCGGACGCGTTCGACCCAGCACCGCTGCAGCCGGTCAGCTTTTTTCCCGCCGGCGCTGAAATTTATGCTCAGGGCGAGAAGGCCGGTGCTTTCTACCAGGTCGAATTCGGCGCCGTGCGCATCTACCGCCTGCTTGCCGACGGTCGCCGGCAGATCAGCGCCTTCCACCTCGCCGGCGAGACCTTCGGCTTCGAAGCCGACTCGACGCATCATTTCTTCGCCGAAGCGATCAACGCCACCGGAGTTCGCGTCTTCCGCCTGGCTGCCGGAGCGGACATGTCCCGTCAGTTGCTGCCGTTGGCGCTCAAGGGCCTGACGCGCGCGCAGGAACACCTCCTGGTCCTCGGTCGACAGAACGCCATCGAACGTGTCGCCGCCTTCCTGGTCGACATGGCCGAGCGCCAAGGCGGCTTGCGGCAGGTCGAGCTGCCAATGTCGCGCATGGATATTGGCGATTATCTCGGCCTCACCATCGAGACCGTGTCGCGGGTCTTCACCCGGCTGAAGGACAAGGGCGTCATCCGCCTGCTCAACCTGCGCAGCATCGAAATCGTCAAACAGGATGTGTTGCAGACCATGGGCGAATGAGGGTGCCTGCCAGCTCAAGAAGACGACAATGACGCCGCAGAACCGGCCTCAGTTCAAGGGCCAGATGACGACGGAAACACACTTACCACCCATACCGGCTTTCGTTTCCAAGTGCGCTGCGCTCGCCCTGAAGATGAGCCAACGCTGGCCGAGTTCTTCACCCATGTAACGCCTGACAACCTGCACTTTGGCTTTCTCGGCGGAGTGAAGGAAATTTCGCACGAGCGGTTGGTGGCGATGACGCGTTGCGACGACGCTCATATCCATAATTTTCTGGCCTTCTCGACCGACGGGATGCTGATCGCCATTGCGACGCTGGCAAGCGATCGAGCCGACCGAACCGGCGAGGTTGCGATCTGCATTCGCGCGTGTCGCAAGCATCTGGGCGTTGGCTGGGAGCTGCTCGCTTATATCGCGAAATATGCCGAAGAACTTGGCCTAGAGGTCGCTCACTTCTCTATTCCGCAGATGCGTCGAAGAATAATTGTGGCGTGAAGCAGCCGTGATTTGCCGCCTCATTAGATGGGTATTTTGGTGGGTCGTTCCGTGTGGTTCCGCTATCGACCTCGTCCAGTCCAATTTCACTGGCCTATACGCACCCTAGAGAAAGTCCTGAACTGAAGGTCAGAGACTGCGCCCAGAAACGGACAGCTTTTGATCAGCCCCGGCCAGTGGCGAAAAATCGGATCTGGCCAGCACCCCGGCTATCCTGGCAAAGCTGACAAATGCCTGTCGCGCCTCTTCGGTTGTCATCTGCTCGGCGATTGCGGCGTTGCAGCTCCTCACCGCGCAGTTGTATACCGGCCCCCGACGGGCCTTCGGCCATTGATTCAAGTATACGAGCGCCTCCCGCACCGATCCGATGTCGTGTCTCACGTCACCGGTCTTAACCTGCACGGGGGCAAGGAAAGCCAGACTGGTCATTTGTTAACTCCCTGGGGTTGCAAGGTTGATTCAGCATCCCATGACGGCTCTTTCATTTGAGTCTGTTGGACGTCATTTGACCATCCTCGCTATCTGCGAAGGCCGGGGCTTCATCGAGCCCCGGCCTTGCTTCGCGACCGTCATTTGTTGCCGTTGATTGCAATGCGCTTGGCGTTTGCCTGCGCCTTTTTGGACTTGGGCAATGTCACGGTGAGCACACCGTTCTTGAACGTCGCCGCCACCTTGTCGTCTTCAACCTCACGACCGAGACTAAAGCGCCGCTCAAAACGCCCATAATAGCGTTCGCTGAACTGGCGGTCCTTGTCCTCGGTCTCCGCCTTCTTCTCGCCGCGAAGTGTCAGAACACCATCATCCAACATGACCTCGACGTCGTTTTCATCGAGGCCAGGGATTTCGGCCGTCACCCGGATTTCCTGATCGGTTTCCGAGAACTCCACGCTTGGCCAAGTGCCGTTGAGAGGGGCCATGCGGCCCAGCGCCGAAGGCGTGTCAAAACCGCGGAACACCTCATCGAATAGCCGGTTGACATTGCGGTGCAACGACAGGAACGGATCCATGTCGTCACCGCGATAAAGGCTCGGTGCCTGGCTGCTGCCACGGCTCCAGGGAAGCAAGTCACGTACGCTCATTTGATCGTTCTCCTTTCCGTGTTAGGTCGCACCCGGACCCCACCCACGACAGGACGGGGTGCGGGCCGACCGCCAAAGATCAGGCCGCTGCGCTTTCAATGCGCTTGGACGCCGCCTTCTTGTCGGTCTCGACATTGATCGCGATGCGGCGCGGCTTCATCTCCTCGGGAATTTCTTTCTTGAGGTCGATAGTCAGCAGACCGTTTTCGAGCTTTGCCCCGACAATGGTCACATGATCGGCTAGTTCGAAGCGGCGCGCGAACGACCTCAACGCCAGGCCATGATGGAGGTACTGAACCTCGTCGTTCTCTGTCTTGGCGCCCTCGATCACGAGCATATTTGGCTCCTGCGTGATCGTAAGCTCATCTTCCCCGAAACCGGCGACCGCGAGGACAATGCGGTAGGTGTCTTCGCCGAGCTTGGCGATATCATAGGGCGGCCAGTTGTCCGCGTTCTGTGGCGGGCTGGCGTTTTCGAGCAGGTTGAAGATGCGGTCAAAGCCGATGCTCGACCGATAGAAGGGGGAAAAGTCCAGGTTCGTTCTCATAACTACATCCTCCTTGGAGCAACATAGGTACGAGGGAACGCCAAGAAGCATGGCGCTCCCTGACACATCGGCCCCTTGTGCGGCGACCGACGAGGGATGAGTTGGGAATTGACTTCCGCTGCGTCAAGAGGGACCGCCAAGGCAGTTTCGCGACCGCCTTCGAAATGGCTGGTGGCAAGCGCTCCATCGAATACCCATCTGCTTCGCAGGTATTTCGAACGGAGGAAAAGGATGCCCATGACACGCCAAGAGGTTGTCTCGGTCCTCGGACCCGTGGACAACGCGACGATTGCGGAAATCATCGCGTCCGGTGCCTCGCTTGAGGAGTTGAGAGAGGCATGGGCCTGGGCCTTCGGTGACGAGGCGTTGATGAGCCAGGGACGACCGCTGCCGGGAACAAGGGTGGCAGCGCTGATCGACCTGATCGACCCCGACGACGAAGCCGACCTGGTGGATCCGGCCCAAGGGGACCCGGGCGCCGGCCATTAAATGGTGAAGATGCCGTCTATGGCTTCCCATTCAGGCGGACGCGCTCTTTCGTGCGATCTGCTTGGCAAATTGTTTGTGCCGAAGAAGTTATCCGAAATGTATGAACAGGCAACAGTAAGGGGCTTGGCTTTCCCGCGCCCGTTGCCCCCGGTGACGCGCCACTCTGATGCTGCGGCGGCAGATTACCGCCGCAGTGAATTCAGCCGTCACTTTCCATAAGATGGTCTGCATTGCCGATCTTCGGCCCTGTCATCCACGGCGGCGCTACGGGCACGTCCTCGATGACACCGACCCTGCGTGCCCAAGTCGTAAAGGCCTTGTTCGCCGCCTCGACGGACTTCCGACCATCGTAGGCGGAGTAGCATGCATCAGACGCTGCTGCGTGGAGGAGGCCGCGCCTTTCAACCGGCCATTCTTCGAGAAACTCTATCGCATCCATGACACAGCCGATCTTTTGGACACCGTAGCCGTCGTCTCTTACGAAAACCGGCTGTTTGAACGTCGCACTTTCCATTAGTGACCTCCCTTCAAACCGTGGGTAACTGATCCTGCCTCACCGTGTGCGGCGACGATGTCAGTTCCCGGCAAACCCATGCCGGCGAGCTTGGCACAACCAGGACGGAACCGGCATCTCCAAAGAAAATCGTTTCCATGCGATCCTTCCGCTCCTGTTCGACATCCGGCAAGCGCACTCGGCACGTAGGAAAAAGATTGGAAACACGTCTTTTCAGTTCAAGGGGAGCTGGCGAGACGTGCGGCATCTTTATGAATCGGATGCCGGCAACTACAAAGGAGCCTGTCCTATTGCCGCTTGGCGGGTCCGGCCCGGGTCCGGCTATTGAACTGTGAAGATGCCGTCGACGGCCTTCCATTCGGAAGGCCGGATCAGGCGGTGATGGGCGACGCGCACGGAATGCAGCGCGCCTTCGAGTTCGCGCTCCCAGTAATCCAGAAACCCTTTCAGGGTTGGGAATTCCGGTGCAAGATCGTATTCCTGCCAAACGTAAAGCTGCAAAAGGCTTGGATGATCGGGAAGGTGGTAGTGGATCTCCGCAGTTGTGAGACCGTAGCCCTCCATCTGCAGTCGGAATTCCCTGCTGACCATGCGTCTCTCCTATCGCGCGCGTTCAGGCATCAAGTCTTTGCGGGCGATCTCGGACCCGCCGCTCCTTGAGGTCACAGCCTACCTCGGCGCGACTATCGTCCAGTCGGCGAAGGGCATCCATGACGGCGTCGAACGTCACCGGGTTCGAAGCACCAGGTGGTTTTCGCAACGCAGGCATGGATTCGACGGCGCAAGCATCCGACGCCCATGATGCAAGAATGGCGCGCTTTTCCAGAATGTCGAGCGTGCGATCGAGCACCACCTCATCGGGGTGATTAAAGTGCCGCGCCGGGAACAGCAGGCGGTCAAGCGAAGGATCAGAGGCCTCAGGGGCGATCAAGGGCATTTTCGACAAGGTTCGTTCCATCGATGGTCTCCGTTTCCTGACAATCTCCTTGGCACCGTTGGTGTTGCAGTGATCCCTTTCGGGACTCCAACCGCAAAAAATTTCGATGAGTTCGGGTCGAATTTCAAGACCTGAAATCGCGTGTCCCAGCGAAAATAGCTTCATGAATTCATGTCCCTAGCACTCTCAAATGCAGAGTGCCAAAATTTTTCCGGCGAGCCCTTGAAACTCGAAAATGCCAAAACTAGCTCGATATGCGCGCGATGCCTGAGGAAGGGGTCGCGACGCCCTGCACCGGCCCGATATTGCCGGTCCGGTGTGGAGGAACCTCAAAAATCTGTTTGTCCTGAAGGAGAACGACATGACGTTCCGTCCATTGCACGATCGTATCCTGGTTCGCCGCATCGAGGCCGAAGAGAAGACGGCCGGCGGTATCATCATCCCCGACACTGCCAAGGAGAAGCCGCAGGAGGGCGAAGTCATCGCCGTCGGCCCGGGTGCGCGCGACGAGAGCGGCAAGCTCACGCCGCTCGATGTCAAGGCCGGCGACCGCATCTTGTTCGGCAAATGGTCCGGCACCGAGATCAAGCTCAACGGCGAGGACCTGCTGATCATGAAGGAAAGCGATGTGATGGGCGTGATCGAGCAGACCGCGGCGGTCAAGAAGGCCGCCTGACAGAGGCTCCAACCGCAATCCAGTCAATGAAGCTGCCTATTGAAGGAGTGATCCAATGGCTGCCAAGGAAGTGAAATTTCATTCCGACGCCCGTGAGCGCATGCTGCGCGGCGTCAACATCCTCGCCGACGCGGTGAAGGTGACGCTCGGCCCCAAGGGCCGCAACGTCGTCATCGACAAGTCGTTCGGCGCCCCGCGCATCACCAAGGACGGCGTCACCGTCGCCAAGGAAATCGAGCTTGAGGACAAGTTCGAGAACATGGGCGCGCAGATGGTCCGCGAAGTCGCTTCGAAGACCAACGACATCGCCGGGGACGGCACCACGACCGCGACCGTTCTCGCGCAGGCGATCGTCAAGGAAGGCGCCAAGGCCGTTGCCTCGGGGATGAACCCGATGGACCTGAAGCGAGGCATCGACAAGGCCGTCGAGGCGATTGTCCAGGAGTTGAAGACCAACGCCCGCAAGGTGACCAGAAATGATGAGATCGCCCAGGTTGGCACCATCTCGGCCAATGGCGATGCCGAGATCGGCCGCTTCCTTGCGGAAGCGATGCAGAAGGTCGGCAATGAGGGCGTCATCACAGTCGAGGAAGCGAAAACCGCGGAAACGGAGCTGGAAGTCGTCGAAGGCATGCAGTTCGACCGTGGCTACCTCAGCCCCTACTTCATCACCAACCAGGACAAGATGCGCGTGGAGTTGGAAGAGCCCTATGTGCTGATCCACGAGAAGAAGCTGTCCAATCTGCAGGCGCTGCTTCCGGTGCTGGAGGCTGTTGTGCAGTCGTCCAAACCGCTGCTGATCATCGCCGAGGATGTCGAGGGCGAGGCGTTGGCGACGCTGGTCGTCAACAAGCTGCGCGGTGGCCTCAAAGTCGCCGCCGTCAAGGCGCCCGGCTTCGGCGACCGCCGCAAGGCGATGCTGGAGGACATTGCCATCCTAACCGGCGGCACCGCGATCTCGGAAGATCTCGGCATCAAGCTTGAGAATGTCACGCTCAACATGCTGGGCCGCGCCAAGAAGGTGTCGATCGAGAAGGAGAACACCACCATCGTCGACGGCGCCGGTTCGAAGGACGAGATCCAGGGCCGCGTCAGTCAGATCAAGGCGCAGATCGAGGAGACCACCTCCGACTACGACAAGGAAAAGCTGCAGGAGCGGCTGGCAAAGCTCGCCGGCGGCGTCGCCGTCATCCGCGTCGGCGGCTCGACCGAGGTCGAGGTCAAGGAACGCAAGGATCGCGTCGACGATGCCATGCATGCGACGCGCGCTGCGGTCGAGGAAGGTGTGTTGCCAGGTGGCGGCGTGGCGCTTCTGCGCGCCGCCAAGGCACTGGACGGCGTGCAGGCCGAGAATGAGGACCAGAAACACGGTATCGAGATCGTGCGCCGCGCGATCGAGGCGCCCGTGCGCCAGATCGCCGAGAACGCCGGCGCGGAAGGCTCGATCATCGTCGGCAAGCTGCGTGAGAAACCGGAGTTCGGCTGGGGCTGGAACGCACAGACCAACGCGTTCGGCGACCTCTACAACGAGGGCGTCATCGATCCGGTGAAGGTGGTGCGGACCGCACTCCAGGATGCGGCATCGGTTGCCGGCCTGCTGGTAACGACGGAAGCGATGGTTGCCGAGAAGCCGAAGAAGGAACCCGCCGTTCCGGCAATGCCGGCTGGTGGCATGGACTTCTGATGGTAACGGCTGTGTCCGCGCCCGGTGGGCGCGGACACCCTGACAAACGGGTAGAGCCATGAACGTGATGAACTTGAACGTAATTCCCCCGCCGTCGCGTGCGGCCACCGACCTGAACTACGAAGCAGACCTGAAGGTTGCGCTTGACCCGATACTGGTCGAGTTGCTCGACAGAGCAGAGGCCGCGGGTTGGGACCGGCGCAAAGCGGCATACACGGTGATGTTTCTGGCCGCGCGGAATCTTACCGACAGCAAAGGCCCTCCTGGAAACGGGAGTTCGGCAGGCTAAGGCGCGACGCACGCAATCTATCGCGCACGGGCCGTGGGAACGGCTTCCGATCGACTGAGCCAATCACGTGAAACGGAGGAAAACATGAAACACAATCAATTTCAGCATCCCGTGAGGGTGCTCGTGGGTCTTGGGTTTCCGACCAACATTCAAAGCGTAAAAGACGCCTTTGTCCTGCTGGATGAATGGCCGCCATCGAAGCGAAACCCTGCTCATGGCGTCGCGCTCAATGCCTGTCGGGCAGCCCTCGCCGGCGAGGTGGATGCCGAAACCGCTCGCAGCACTTTTGTTGCCTTCGCCCGCCGCATGGATCTGCTTGTACCAGACGCAGGCGACATCGTCGCGGCCAAGGCAGTCGGCACCTTCGGAGCCGCTTCGACAGGCCCCTACAACAAGTCGATGTAGTCGGTCCGTGGGAGCGGAGAAAGCCATGAGGTATATTCGATTTTCCGAACCAGTGAGACTGCGCGTGAGACCCTCAAGGGAGCGGGTGGTTGCCAGCAGTTGGGAAGCACTTGAGTGCCTTCATGACCAATGGCCAGAATGGGCGAGAGGACCAAGCTATCGAGCTGCCTGCCGCACTTGCCGCGACTCCTTGGACGGATGGCGGGCTCCGCAACAAGCAAGAAGGGCATTTTTGAAGGCGGCCCGTCGTGCAGGTTTGGTCCAGGCCTCATAGTGAGCTCAGCGCCGAGGCAAGTCTTTGCTTTGCGAACGACGCAATCTGAACGATCGCACGCCTCCGTCGGACCGGCAAGGAGCGGATATGACCCGGTGGCCGACGTCGGAACCAGCGTAATTGCACGTCGTTGCCGCCGTCTACCGCAAGCATCGTTCCCAAGCCTTTCGAAACGGCGAGTATTGAGCTACGTGTGACGAGTGCATCAATGAGACGGACAAGACTGACGAAAAGGCCCAAAATCATTTCGCCTGGACTTACGTCTCGGCCGCATCAGGGGCACTCTCGCGGGCAGCTGCCGCTCGTCACCGATCAACACTAACAATGGCGCAAGTCTCAAGCATTCCTGCTCCGCCTACAATTTCGTCGCAGGCTGGAGACCCTCAAGAACCTCAAACCCTTTGAATACATTTGAAAAATTTGAAAAAGCGAGCCTCGAACGATTCAGGCTCGGGCTACCCCATAAAACCAAGGGACTCTGCATCTAGCCGACCACGTTTGCCGTAGTCCGGGCTTCGAATGGAACGTGGCCGAGGGCGACCCAGTGCTGGCACTCGGCCTTGTGCCAGGACGGACGTGACTCCCTTTACGCGAACGCCCCATGTATTTTTTTTGAAGCTCGGGAAGGAGACGCGCGACAATGTCTTTCAGCAAGACAGACAAATCGATGCAAATTTGCATTTAAACCGGGAGGCCAACCTTGCTGAGGCCCTCGGATAGATGGTCAATGTCGGCCTGATCGCGGAAGGGGAGCCGTCCAACGTGCTCGGCAAAGGAGTATTTCGGATTGATCTCCATCAGTTCGCGCCAGACCCGGCCGGCTTCCTCGGCCTCGCCCAAATGACCGAGCGCGACAGCAAGAAAGGCACGAGAGAGATCGGTCTTCGGGGCGAGCTGTATACGCTCCCTGAACAGCGCCGAGGCAGCTTCGAATTTGCCGGCGACAAGATAGGCAGAGCCGAGAAAGTGGATGTATAGCTGCTTCAACGCGGGATCGAGCCGGATGGCTTGTTCGATATGGGGAATAGCCGCGAGGGGCTGGCCGCCATAGATGTTGACGATGCCGCGCGAGTTGTGCGCCTGAGCGTAGTTCGGATTGAGATTCAGCGCCGCGTCCGCTTCAGCCGCGGATCTGGCGAGATCCTTTTTCCACAAGTAGAAGACCGAGGCGACGTAGTGCACGAAGGCAACCTGCGGACTCTTCTGCAAGGCCAAGTCGACATGCCGCTCGGCCTTTTCAAGCGACTCGCTCCAGCCGTCCGTCCAATGGAACTGCCAGTTGAGCACCTCGGCCATTGCGAGGCCGGCATAGGGTTCGCCATAGCTTGAATCCTGGGCGATCGCTTGCGCGAACAGGTCGGTCGAGCGCTCGAACACGTCACGGTTCCTGATGGTCCCCCACAGCGCCTCGCGCCCGAGCAGGAAAAAGTCGTGTGCCTTGCTGCTGGTCGTTTTGACAGCACCAAGCATCGCGGCTTCGCTCGGGCTCAGTTTGATCATCAACGCGTCAACGATCCGCCGGGTGACCTCGTCCTGGACCGCGAAGACGTCGCTCAGTTCGCGATCGAAGCGGTCGGCCCAAAGGTGTCCGCCGGTTTCCGCATCGATCAGCTGGGCGGTAATTCTCACACGGTTGCCGGCGCGGCGGATGCTCCCTTCGAGCACCGAGCGGACACCGAGCTCACGGGCCACGTGCCGCACGTCGACAGCCTTGCCCTTATAGGCGAAGCTCGAATTGCGCGCGATCACCATGAGACCGCTGACCTTAGAGAGGTCGGTGATCACATCCTCGGTTATCCCGTCGGCGAAATATTCTTGCTCAGGATCGCCGCTCATGTTCTGGAACGCCAACACGGCGATTGAAGGCTTGTCGGGCAGCGCGAGCTGTGGCGAAGGCTTCTCCGGCACAGCGGGCTTCGCCTGAGCGGGGACTCCGACTTGCAGCGAATAAACTCGGACCGGATCGGCGATGTTCTTGAGTTGCACAGCGCCGCGATCGTTGATTGCGAGGTCGAGCCTTGCCTTGACCTGCCAGTACGCTTGCTCGGAGAGACAGATGCTGCCAGGCTCGCAAATGCCTTCGAGCCGGGCGGCGATATTGACGCCGTCGCCCATCAGATCGCCGTCGCGCTCCTCCACGACATCGCCCAGATGGATGCCGATGCGAAAGTCGATGCGGCGGTCGGGCGGCAGCCCGGCATTGCGCTCAACCATGCCATTCTGCACCTCGATGGCGCAGCGCACGGCGTCCACGACGCTGCGGAACTCGACAAGGGCTCCGTCCCCGGTGCGCTTGACCACGCGACCATGATGCACGGCGATCGTCGGATCGATCAGATCGCTGCGCAGCGCCCGCAGCCGCGCCAGGATGCGATCCTCGTCCGCGCCGGCGAGCCGGCTGTAGCCGACCACATCCGAGACCAGAATCGCTGCTATTTTCCGGGTCTCACTCACGTCGTGCTCCCTCAATCCAGCCTACTGCAGCCAGATCAGCGCCGTCCTTCTCAACATAGAGCCGTTAAGCACAGGGAAGATAGCCCCAAGCCATTGGCCGGATGGTCGGCACAGGATCGACCCGAGTCGTTTGAGACGAATCAGCGAAGCGCCAGACCTGGCGCAATCAAGACGTCCAGCCCTTTCGCTAGCAGCGTCTGCTTTCAAGCAGCGGCTACGAAATCTCCAGGGCCGACATGCAGCGCAAAACAGTCATCTCGCCTGGATTAACAAGGATCACTAGTTCCGCGGCCATTTTCCGATGACAACAGATCGGCGACCGGCTGGCAATCGCGGCGCTTGGAAGCTGGCAGTGCTTTCGGCGGCATTCTAGTGTCGCCCTTTCAGGAACCTAGCCTCGCGAAGCAGCAAATTCCAATCGGTCCCAATGAGCAATCAGTCGCTCGGCTTCTTGCTCGCCGGTACAAGTCTCCCTGGCCAGCCGATCCGCCAACATTTTTCGCTGGGCTTTGGGTTCACCCCATTATCGAATGTCGGGCACATAGGTTCCGCCAAACAAAAGGAACCGCTGAAACTAGGTTTTGTTGCAGGGCTTTTTCTGGCCCTTCCGTGAAGTCCTGAAGCGATGCGTGGCGCGTGTCCTCGTCCCCGCGCACACGCTTTACACGGCCGATCTGCGCCGGCTTAACCCCATTGTGTGGCCGGCCGCACGAAATCTGCCCCTGCCGTTGGAACATTAGAGATCGATGACGGTTCTTTCGCTTTATATGCCGCTGCGTGGTGTCAGCTGAAGGTCGCTTGAGCAATCCGAGCGGCTCGCGCCCATGATCTCTTAGCCGCGAGCTCTCAGACGTCGAGCTGAAGACCGTAGGTCGAAGACGACAGGCTGCGGACGCCGCTGAAAGCTAAAAACAAAGCTAAGAACAGGAGCTAGTCATGAAACATCAAACGCTTGAGGAACTGCAGTCGATCGCCGACATCAATCCGATGGCGCCGGCTCTGCTGATGACCAGAGAGCAACGGGTCGAACGGTGGGCGGAACTGCTCGAAATGAATCCGTCGCGCTGCCTGACCGCGCTCACCGGTACCGAGCATCTTAACTCCAGGCTCCGCGATGAGGCACGGGCAACCGGGTCGCCGATCACCGTTGCCTTCGATGATTCATTGCTGCGTGCATCGGGCCTGAAATCGGACACTTACGGCGAAGCCAAGCGCTTCTTCGAACTGTCCGACTGGCAGTTGCACGACATCGTCTGCAGTTGCCACGCCGGTGCCACGATGCGGGCCGACTGGGCGGCCGGCAGGGTGCGCAGGTTGCTCGGAGGCAGCAAGGTTCTTGCATGGCTGAGAAGCTTAATGGCGCACGGTTGAGTGCCAAACGTTAGATCAGCGAAGACGGGCGCCGCCGCCTCAACTGCAAAATTGCCAGCTGGCGAGGCGGCGCTCGCTGGCCTCCCCGTGCGAATTCCGGTAGCCGCAACCATCTTGCGGGGTTGCGGATTACCTGGACTTCCGCTTTCGGCGACATAGCCGACCGGACTTGACTCTGGGTCGACCCAGTCACGACTGACCCTGAAGGGATATGCCGGCCTTCAGACCTTGCGCAAGATCAACACGCTGTTCGAGGGAACGAGTTATGAATAGCCCGTTTCAGGGGGCGACAGATGGCAAAGCGCATCGCAATCATCCAGGGCCACCCAGACCCGGCGGGCCACCATTTGCTGCACGCGATGGCCAACGCTTATGCCGAAGCCGCAACTGCGGTGGGGCATCAGGTTCGCCGTATCGAGGTCGGGAAGCTTGAGTTTTCATTGTTGCGCACGCAGGTGGATTTCGAGACCGGCGCGTTGCCGCCTGCTCTGGTGCAACCGCGCGAAGACATGCGCTGGTCGGAACACTGGGTGTTTCTGTTTCCGCTCTGGCATGGAACCATGCCGGCGCAATTCAAGGGCTTTCTCGAACACATCTTCAGGCCCGGCTTTGCCATGGAATACAGGAAAGAGGGCTTTCCGAGGCGACTGCTCGCCGGCCATTCGGCTCGTATCGTCGTGACCATGGGAATGCCGGTACTGATTTATCGTTGGTATTTTGGCGCCTACGGACTGCGCGCTTTCGAGCGCAGCATGTTGAGCTTCGCCGGGATCAAACCAATTCGCGAGAGCCTATATGGCCTCACCTTTGCCGACGAAAAGAAGCGGGATCGTTGGATCGAGGATATGCGCAAGCATGGAGCACGGGGCGACTGACCGTATCTTCTGCAATGCGTGCGCATGGACTTGTGGCTCTATGAAAGCGTCCCCGCGTCGAGGTTACTTGCTTAGTCCGACTGACGCTCCGCAATGGCAAATGCCTATAGGTTCTTGGCCTTGCCGATGTCCTGATCCGCGTTCGCGATGATCGAAAAGAAGGCCGCTCTCGCGATATCCTTCTTTGAGGCCTTGGGGTGCTCTTTTTTGACGGCCTTCATTGCTCGCATCCATGACGAGTATTGGCCTGTATCGGCTCCATGTCGCCACCTTAGCAAGGGTAATTGGCGAGCGCCACGACGGTTCTAACGAAGAGAAGGCCCCGCCGGCAGGACCGGAAGGGCTTGTTCTGGGAGGATGGGCGTCTCTTCGCCCATCAGTCGAATACCGCCCGCTTACGATACCGGTGTGACACAGGGACATGAGCGATATCTAGCGTTGCAGATCCCCAACAGCGCTTATGGATGAAAAAGAATTCGCCACCGCTGGGGTCAGCGTTCGCGCCATCACCGTATGCCCTTGACATTTCGATAACCTGAGAAACCCCTAAGACCCGCACGGTTTGACCGAGATCAAAGCCAGCGTTGAACCTTGCTGCGAGGTTGTCATGGTGATTTTCCGAATGTTGAATCGCCTGTGCTTGAGGCTCTTGGCCCCGGGCCATCACTCGCGGTAATGCCCCAGCAATGTTCTCCATAGCCATCGAAGCCGCGTGGATTTTCCAGGGCGTAGCGGTGCTGGACAAGAGTGGCGCGTCGGCTGAAATAGTCACTTCCCTTGCCGCGCATGTAAGTGTCCTGCAAACCGCGAAGATCAATCCACACATGCGAAAGACATAGTCGTGGCCGTAGACATTCAGCCATCGGAATATAGCGGTCCATGCCGTATAACTGCTCGAAGGTAGAGGGTGGGTCGGCGAGCCGAGGCCTAAGACATACAGCAGAAGCGCCTCATCGTAACCTTCCGAGCGATGCTTCAGGAAGCCAGTCTCGGGAGTCCAGCCGTGGGTGACGGTCTTTCCTTTGTTTAGCGCCCAGCGCCAGTCGGCCCGACGGTAAAGCGCATCCGCCAAGGTGCGGATTTCTGTTTCGGCCTTTGTATCCCGGTCGAAGAAAGTGGCAGCCGCCAATACTCCCGCCAGCAGCAAAGTGCTGTCGATGGTCGACAGCTCGCAGCGCCAAGTACGCCGGCCGGTTTGCATGTCGAGGAAATGATAATAGAAACCGCGATGGCCCGTGGCGTCCGGCTCAGGACCGTGAGGGCTGTTCCAGAAGAAGCGTAGCGTAGCCACCGTCCGCTCCACAGCGGCCTTGCGGCTCATGAAGCCATGCTTGACCCCTACTGCATAGCTTCCCAGCGCAAGGCCAGTGGCGGCGATGCTTGCGGGCCAATGGCTTCCGTCTTGTCCCGAATCAGACCGTTGGCTGGGTTTGCCTCATGGACGAAGTAGTCGAATGTCTCTCGCTGCAGAGTCTCGAGGTCGTCGTTCAAGGCAATCGCTTCGCCCTCCCCCAACTCAGCATCAAATTCGGAAACCTACTACAGCGTCTCCCGCGGCGCGACGCTTCCAGTTGATCACCGCCTTGCTGCTACAGTCTATCTGGCAGGAGCCGATGCTATCGGCCTCACCCCGAAGCAGAAACAGGCTATAAATCCCCAGCCGTCGGACAATATCGCCATGGCAGCCGTCAAGGACGGGCCGGGCGTCAGGCTGCAGCATCCCGCGCGCAGCGTTGATTAAGCACCCGGCGCCCTCGCCCCGCTTGTCGGTACTGCATGCATGCGTGCTCGTGGCCGTTAGCCACCTCTGGATACGTGGTTCCTGGGGTTGCCTTTTTGACACCCCCTGCCCGACAAGGGCGCAGGCCTTTACTTTTTGCGGCTGTCGCCTCTGGTCAAAACTCAAGGGGAAGGCCCGCCGCGTCCTCGCAATCGGGCCACTGCGTCAACCTATGCGGGACGCACTCAGTTGTCCGTCAACTTTGGCGCGGAAGACGAGTCATCGGATCCGTCGTTCTCGGTAACGGAACCTGCGCCGGTGCCAGTTGTGCCAGAGGCACCTGTGTTGTCCTCGCCCTGGTCGTCAGCAGATTCCTTTTCACCGTCATGGCTGCCAGAGGTTCCGCTGCTGCTGTGGCTATCGCCGCCATCGTGACCGCTGTCGCCACCGTCATGACCGCCGTCGCCACCGTTGCCCCCACCACCGCCATTGCCGCCACCGCCCTCGGATTCGGCGTGGGCGGCGGCCGGAACGAGGTTGGCCGCACCGTCAAGCGTCAGGTGGTACGGTGCGATGGTGAGCACCAGCGCAGTCGACGCGCGCAGCGTGAGCCAGGCGAGCCTGTTGAAGGGACTTTTGGTCATCTTTTCCTCCTCGTGAAGTGCTGTGTTAGTGAACCAATTCGGTCGAAGGTGCCGCAGCCATGCTGCAGCTGCCGGCTGGCAGAGCAGGTCCGGCGACCATGGCCGCCAAGCCCGCTAGAACGAGAGTGCCATACATGATGACTTCCATTCGGGAAGTTGCAGTGCAGTTGGTATTTCAATGATAGGCCACGACGGCTTGCGACCGCCATTCGTGGGGGATAGCGAATCCAACCTGACAACTGGCTGACAGCCTTTTGGAGTGTAGCCGACCAAGCCGTCGAGTTGGCTGGTCGCGGGCGCTGATACCGCCTTCTACACCAAGGTTGCAACCGCACGGTGCCCGCCGATGCCGGTCGCGAAGGCTCGCGTCATGGCGCAGAGGAATTTGGCGAGATGAAATACCTATTGATGGGCGGACCGGATAAATAGCCTGCCGCAGGATCGTTTGCTCGCCCGAATGATCGGCTGTCCCGATTGGGGTGATCCACAACTAAGCGGGAAATGGTTGTGTATAGTCAACCTAAACTGGGATCCCCTTCCGATTCTCTCAAAGCTGGATTGCATGAGTACCTTAAGGGTTTCAGCTGGACTTCCTCAAATAGTTGATTTAATTGTTCTTTTTGTGGGCACAGGTCAGAGATCCTGTCCGTATGGTTCCGCATAGCCGTTCATTGTGTATTCGGGGTTGGTGCGCGGCCGCGCGACATCGCCGAAATCCGCCGAAATCCGAAATCTCCATAGCCGTCACACCTGTGGCCCGCGGGTTCCTTCCTCGGGGACTTTCGTACACCTGCCGGCGCCCGAAACTCTTCACGTGAGCTGACAGTCAGCTTTTGGCTTGGGCCCACTGATGTCGCGTGCACAACTGCTTTGGACGGCCTATGGATTACCCCAAGCAGAAAATATTAGCCCGATCGTCAGTGCCGTCGCTGCGTATACAGAGGGTAAAATCTGACGGTTCACACCAATCCGAAGCAAGATGTGACCAAGGTGATCTGTGCCGCCGACCCAAGGCTTCCGCCCCTGTAGCAAGCGGCGGGTCGTTACGAATACCGCATCAATCAGCGGCACCGCAATCCACGCCAACGAGGCGTCAAAACCTCTCTGCGAAGCGAGAAGCACGATTGCCGCTCCTAGGAAAAGACTGCCGCTATCGCCCATGAAAACGCGGGCGGGCGGATAGTTGAAGCAGAGAAATCCGAGGCATGCGCCTACGCCGGCCATTCCGATATCACCGCCCAGCCCCAGGAAGGCTGCCGCGATCGCGCTTGCAGCAAGACCATCGGCATGATCGAGCATGTTGACCGCGTTGCAAGCTATCCAGATGACAATCGGAACCCACCACAGACCCGTGATGACCCCTGCTAAAACAGCTGCGCCGGCCAATGCCGTTGCCTTGGCACCGACAGAAAGGGATCGGACGTCATCCATCGCGCCGATCAAACAGAAAACAGCCAGCAGCAGGGTATATTCAACAGGGAGCCACGGGGACATCGCGGCTAACATGGCGGGGCCCGCCAGCCGGGGAACCTCGCCTGATGTGTGCCATCGGTCGTTCTTGACCTTGGAGACCGCTCCGATTTGTGTCGCCAGCCGTGCAAACAGCCACACACCAACAAGCGCTATGAGCAGAGCCCCGATGAACGGGACCAATATGTCAGGCGTCAAGCGATTGCTCGTTCGGTACGCATGTGCTCAATGCAGTCGACCACGGTCTGCTTGGTGCTTCGCAGAGCCCGCCATCCGGTCATGGTGGTTAAGAGGCTTGTGTCGGGAACGCGGTCGTACGTTACGGCGAACCGATCGCCAAAGACGGCGCTGGAAGGCTTCATGACGATTGGCGCGCTCGTCGCGGTGGCGTCAACCACTATTTTTGCGAGATTTCGTATCTGAATCGCCTCGCTGCCGCCCAGATTGACCGGCCGGCCTCGCAACGACCGGCACTGCATTACAAGGAGCAGACCTTCGGCGGCATCGGCAACGTGCAGAAACGCCCGCCTCTGCTCGCCGTCGTCATGAACCACAAGTGGTTCGCCCCGCAACGCTGCATCGACAAACATCGGCAATACGAGGCCGGTCGCTGAGCGCTGGCGCGGTCCGGCCATGTTGAATGGTCGAACGATCCACGTTGGGATGCCGAAATCAAAAAACAGTCCGGCCACCAAATGTTCAACCGCCGCCTTGGCAGCGGCATAGCCCCAACGCGGCCGCAGGTCCGTCGTGACCGGATCGGACTCGGTGATTGGCCGGTCGCGGCCGGAGCCGTAAACTTCTGAACTCGACGTATAAAGCAGCGGACACCGGTGCACTCTGCATGCCTCGACGATCGCACAGCCTGATTCGAGAATGCCGCTGGTGACAGCGAAACGTTCCTTGTGGGCACGCTGAACTCCAATCGGACTCGCCAGATGGAAGACGGCGTCGGCCAATCCGACTTCGTCGTGGATCGCGGCATTGTATGCCGGATCGCCAATCCTGAAGGTATGGATCGTCAGGCGGGGATCACTGGCTGGCAGATTGCGGAGCATGCCGTTCGAAAGATCGTCGATTACGGTTACGGTGCAATTGCGCGCAAGCAACAAATCGACCAGTGCCGACCCTACGAAGCCGGCGCCGCCGGTAACCAGCACGTGTGTGTGCGGGCCGAATTCAACCATGTCCGCGCCGCTGTGGTTGTCCAAGGTTACCATCCTCCAGAACGACCCGCGGCCTCGCAACGCACGGGACAATCTTCTATACAGTCAGGGATGGAGCAAACAACCCGTGTTTCCATCAAGCGGGCGAGTTTTCGTCGTCCTTGATATCATCAACGAATAAATACCCATCCGAAATGCTGCCAATCCTCCCATGATGTGGGCCACGAGGACAGAACTGATTCTGGCACACACATGCCGATGTTTAGGTTTTCGTGGCCCCGGTACGAAACAAAATGTGAGGGTATCCCCACGTTTCTCGCAAGGCGACCTGTAAGTCGAACCGGATGTGTCGCCATTGCATGCGACCGGCCATCGACTCAGGTTGCGCAATTGGGCTAAGAGGCCGAGGGATTGATGGGGGGAGCTTTGAAGTCCGACTATCGGCCAGATATCGACGGACTGCGCGCAATCGCAGTGATCGCTGTCATTCTTTTCCATTTCGACGTGCCCGGGTTCCCGGGTGGCTTCGTTGGCGTCGATATCTTCTTTGTGATCTCAGGCTATCTGATCACGCGCCTTCTGGTGGCTGAAGGCGGCGGACTATCCCTTGTCGAATTCTACGGCAGACGCATGCGCCGAATATTGCCGGCGATGCTTTTGATGATCTGCTTCTCGCTCATTGCCGGCTGGTTCCTGTTGCTCCCCGGGGACTATGCCGGTTTGGGACGCAGTGCGGCATATTCCACGTTCGGATTGGGAAACTATTACTTCCTCTGGAATACCGGCTATTTCGATCGAGAGGCGGCGCTTCTGCCGCTGCTCCATCTCTGGTCGCTCGGTGTCGAAGAGCAGTTCTATCTCGTATGGCCACTGCTGCTTCTGATTGCCAACCGGCTGGCACGCGGCCGCCAGTTGCCGGTAATCGCACTGATCTGCATCGTCGCCGTGGTCAGCTTCTCGATCACCCTCCATCTGGAGGCGATCGATCCGAAACAGGCATTCTATGTTCCCTTCAGCCGGGCCTGGGAATTGGCCTTCGGCGGCTTGCTCATCTTTGCTCCGCCGATAGGCCGCCGGCGCACGTCGGAAGCGTTCGGGCTGATAGGCCTTGGTCTGGTAGTTGCCAGCACCATTTCGATGTCGCCGAGCCAGCCGCTTCCGAACCTTGGCGCGCTCGTTGCGGTGGTCGGCGCTGTTCTGCTCATTTGGCCGCGGACGCACTCAACGATCTCGTCGCTACTTGCGAGCACGCCTTTGCGATCGACGGGCAAGATTTCCTATAGCCTCTACCTCTGGCATTGGCCCATCCTGGTCTTCTTCCGTCACTACGCCGGCACCGCAATGCCGTCAGGGGTCGAATCGTCGGTGCTTATCGCTACGGCCTGGCTGGCGGCGTATCTATCCTGGCGGTTCGTCGAGGAACCTGTCCGCCGACTGCGGGTTGCGCCGTCCCGGGCACTCATCGCAGGTGCCACCGCCGTAGCGATGGTTTGCCTGAGCGCCAATGCGATCTTCGAGGCCGGCGGTTTTACCAGCAGGATTTCGAAGGAAGTGGAGGCGATGCGCAGCCTTGATGTGATGTGGGATTGGTCATGCCCACAAATGGTCAGCATTCCTGAACTGGGCAGCACCTTTTGCGCGTTCGGCGCGCCCTGGGACAAAGCGGCGCGCCACGCCATGCTGTGGGGCGACAGCCATGCCGAGCATCTCGCCCCGCTATTCGACAGCGCAGGCAAGAGAGAAAATACCGCTTTCTTCCTTTACCGAGCCTGCCCGGCTGCCTTCGGGGATGGTATCCACCGCGACTTTCCGGGATTGCCCGACTACCGGGAGAGCTGCGCATCGTCGCGAAAGGCCGCGGTCGGCATGCTGAGACAACGGACAGACATCGACCTCGTGGTGCTGTCCGCGGCCTGGACAAGCCTTGGCTACACCGATGTCGTTGCTGACGATGATGGGAGGCAGACGGACAAAGTCCTGTTGTTGCGGGATGGCCTGCGTAGTCTCGTCAAGGAAATCAAAAGCCCTGATCGGCGCATCGCAATCATTGGCCAGGTGCCCGGTCCAGGCATGGATCTGACTTCGTGCGCGGCGATGCGCGAAAGCGGTATGCTGAGGCGTTGTTCGACCGAGATGAATAGCGAGCAAGTGTTCCGGATATGGTCGCCGATGGTGACCGCACTCACATCGCTCGTTCAGGACAATACTGTCGTCTTTGTCGATCCGCTCAAAGGGATGTGTCCCGACAGACATTGCGCAACCTACATCAATGGCGAGTTCATCTACCGCGATGGCTCGCATATACGCAGAAATCTGAGGTCCGAGACAGACGATGCCATTGCGCGGATGATGGGTCTCTATCCGGCCCTTGCAGGCCAGGCGCAAAACCGGTTATCGGCGGCGAACACCGCGCCGTCTCCAACGGCCGGCAAAAGCAATTGAGCGAGGTGCGAAGCGGCGAAGCTCCGCTCTCGATCGCGACTGGGGCGGCCTGCCAGGAAAACAGCAGCGAGCTGCCTGTTGGAGCAAAGGCCGGCTCCCTGTCATCTACGGCTACTGCAGCAGCAGACCATCATCGCACGGACATCGATGGGCTTAGAGCCGTCGCCGTTCTGGTAGTGTTGTTTTTCCACTTGAGAATTTCAGGTTTCAGCGGTGGCTTTGTCGGCGTCGATGTATTTTTCGTAATCAGTGGTTTTTTGATCACCCGCATTGTGGCTACCGACATCGAGGCAGGGCGTTTCAGTGTGGCGCAGTTCTATTCGCGCCGAGCTCGGCGCCTGCTGCCGGCGTTCTTCACGACACTCTCGCTTTCATGCATCGCCGCTTTTCTGGTGTTTACGCCTCAGCATCTGGAGACCTTCGCCAAATCTCTGACGGCAGCGACTTTCGGCATTTCGAACATCTTCTTCTGGCGCGAGTCCGGCTATTTTGATCTGGCCGCGCGGCTGAAGCCACTCCTTCATACGTGGTCACTGGGCGTGGAGTGGCAGTTCTATCTCGTCTGGCCATTGCTACTTTCAGTTTTGCTTGCCGTATTCCCACGGCGAATGATTTGGCCGATCGTGGCGATTGCCATTTTCAGTTTCTGTCTCATTGTCGCATTCCAGGACGGATCGTTTTGGTTGCTTTCACGAACCTGGGCGGCCGACTGGATCGCGGACGGCCGCGCGACAGTCTTTTACAACACACCCTTCCGCGTATTCGAGTTCTCTTGCGGCGCGGCGCTGGTCTGGCTTCCGAAGCCGCGGCCTGTCCTTGGTCACGAGTTGCTCGCCTGTCTCGGCTTGGTCCTCATAGCGCTTGCGGTTTTCGTTTTCGACAGCCGTTCGGGCGCGCCCGCCTGGAACGTCCTTGCGCCTGCCATCGGCGCTGGCATGGTGTTGCATGCAGACCGTTCGCGATGGGCAGGACTTGTGTTGCGCAATCGTGCGGCCGTCTATCTCGGCCGCATCAGCTACTCGCTCTACCTCCTTCATTGGCCCCTGATCGTGTTCTGCGAATACGGGCTGCTTCGACCCCTGCTGCCGACCGAGGCGCTTTTGGTTGGGCTGCTGTCTCTCGTCTTGGCCGCGTTGATGTTTCATGTCATCGAGCAGCCTTATCGCGCTGGCCGTGGCTTCGTCGCCTTTCCCGGACTTGCCCTGGCTGGCCTGCTCTTATTTCCCGCGGTCAGCTACGCGATGTCGGGCGGAATGCCCTGGCGTCTTCATTCCGTCGCAGGAACCGAACTGGCCGACAGCGTAGCCTTGAAGGCGATTACCGGCTCTTTGGCTTGCCAGGATTTCTGCGAGTTCGGGAACCTTCAAAGTTCAAACAAGATACTGGTGGTCGGGGATTCGCACATCGACCAATACACACGCGCTCTTCAAGAACTCGGTGGGCAGGAATTCCATTTCCTGCTGGCGGAAGCCGGCAACTGCTACGTTGGAGCGGAGCTCCAGACCAGGACCAACGGCGCGGTCACGCGGCACTGCCGGAATGCTACCGACCAGATCGCGCGCTGGTTGAAGGCCGGTGGCATCCTGGCCATTGTCCAGGGGCAACGCTGGCCCGGATATCGCAATCTTCTCGAACGGAAAGTCGATGGCGCGCCTGTCGACTTGCCCGACCTGGCGAAACTGTTTGCGACCATGCTCGGCGATATAGCGAAACTCTATGCCGGTTTTCGCGGTCCGGTGATCCTGATCGGACAAGCGCCGGACGCCTATCTGATTTGCCACTTGAGACCGACTTACGTCTCCTTGCCATGCCCGATTCTCACGCGGGTGGAGCACGTGGCCTTCGATCAGGCCTTCGCGGCCTTCGCCCGCCATTCGAGCTTTCAACTGGTTGATCCCTTCGAGACCATCTGCTCTGCAACTGGCTGTCATGTGACGGACGGCGGAGGGCATAGTCTATACCTGGATGAGAACCACTTCTCGATCTACGGGGCGCGACTCATTGTTCCGAAAATCATAGAGAGGCTTCGGAACGATTTATCCGTGGCGTCACGGCAGCCGTCGTCACAATTGACCACGCGATGATTGTGCCCAGAAGAGTGAAGCACAGTGCGCTGACCGAGAGCGGAACGGCGACCGCGTAGGTTCGCCCATTTCTGCGAGGGTCGCTCGAATCCGTGGCCGCGAACAGCACCGCGTCACGCCGGCGAAAAGTATACTCGCCCGGCCCGACCGCGGGCCATGCATGCGCGGCCCATTCGACTTGGCGGAGCGATGTCCCTTCTTCCCGAAGGTAAGAAGTCTTCAAAGAGGGAATGTCGGCAAAGTTGTCAAACTGGAAAAGGCCGGGAAACTGTGACCGCGGGAGCAGCGTCTCGTACCCGCCTCTTGCGGTAAACATCGCCTCGTTCTGCAGCCGTCCGGCAACAAGCGACGGTGTGATGAGCAATATGGCAATGCAGCCGGCCGCAAAGGCCGCGACGCCTGCAACGGTTCCAAAAGCAACGCTCCAGTGCTCCCCTTTTTTCACCAAAGAATGGCTTTTCGCAAATCCTCGCCGCTCGGCAAGCATGCCGCCAATTCCTAACGCGACCGGAAGAAAGAGACTCGGTGTGAGCAAGAGGTCATGCGACGTCAGCATAACCCCCACGAGTGCGACACCAAGGGCGAGATCTCCGGCGCTGCGGACGAAGCAGAAAGCGAAGCCGACGAGGCCGATCGGGATCAACCAGCCAAGGTGACCAAAAGCAATTGCAAAGAGGAGGAAGGTGTTGTGGGGAGCAAGAGCCTGCGCCTCCTCAAGTCCGCGACCAAAGGGGCCGCCTTCTCTATAAGCGAGCAGGCCGCGCTCCAAAAAGAGTGCTCTTGCCGAAATCGAATTTCTCTTGCCCTCATCCGTAAGACGTTCGCCGAGCGCCTGTATCTTGGCGGCGTTCGTGGATTGGCTTGCAGCGGACGATGGCAGGGAGCTCTCCGGAGGCGGAGATGGGGCAGCGCTCGCCGACTTGTCTGCTGAACTGATCGAAGGTTTTGCCCGAGGCTGGTCAATGACAGCAGACGACCTTCGTCCAGCAAGAGCTGATTGTTTTGCCGGAACTCCCTCGGACGACGGCGCAGCCGGGGCTACAGCGGGAGACGGAACCTGATCGTGTGATGCATCGACAGCCTCCGCTGCCTCATCGAGCGCCTTGCCAACCGATAATACCCCGGCGAAGGATTCGCCGATGGAGACACGAAAATAAGCATTTGTGGCCAGCGCGATACCGATTATCCCCACCAGTGCCAGTGCAACGGCAAGCGGGCGGCTCCAGCCTCTGGCATTGAGCTCCAAACGACGACGGTTGCGAAATTGCTGGCCAAGGCAAACGACGATCGGCACCGCCACCGTGGCAAAGGCGGCAAGAAGGGTCGAACGGGAAACGGTAACGAGCAGCGCGGCTCCCACAAGAACAAGGAAACTGGCGCGCCATTTTTCCGCAACGGCGCGGTAGCTCGCCGAGGCCCCGAGCAACAGTCCAGCAGCGGCCACATTTGGATTGATCGCCAAACCGGCGGCCCGGCCAGGAGTATTGGTGAAGCCGTTGGCGAAGAGGAGGTCGAGGAAGCAGATCGCCGCGTTGAGCGCCGTAACCGCTGCCGACAGGCGCAGCACGATTGCCGGAGCGGAGGCAAGCATGAGGACAATGGCCGCGCCGCCGAGAAAAAGCGTGATCAGATAGCATTTGGCGACGATCCCGACCGGATGAAGCGCAACCGGGACGACTGCCATGGCGGCAGCGGCCCCAAGCAGGAGGATCGCGCTGCGCACGTCCCGACGCGTCGCAAGAACGGCGATCGAAATAACCAGAACGCCGCCATAGAGCGCATGGAAAACCAGCCTCGCGAACTCGTCCCGCCCCGTAAAGAACGGCAGGAAGTATGGCATGAACCAGGACTGATAGATGACGATCACAAAAGCGCAGGCCCCGGCGGAGATGTCCGTCAGGATCGCCTGCGGCGGGCGCACCAAATTCACTGAGCGTTCCGGTTGGGCGCTCACTCACTTGCCCGCGAGATAGAGGCGTTCATAAGCGTCGACCATAGCTTCTATGGAGTAGCGCTCGCGCATCACCCGCTGACGATATTCTTGGTCGGCTGTCTGCTCTGGCAATCGCTGGACAACGGCGAGCAGCCCGCGGGCCAGATCGGCGGGGTCACGAGGCTCAACCAGCACACAACCCGGCATGCCCGAGACAGCCTCCGGATTTCCACCGACATTGGTGGCCACGACCGGAAGACCTGCCGTGAGTTTTTCCATCAGGGCATTGCAAAAGCCCTCCTCGTGCGAGGCGATCACGCCGATGTCCATGCCGGCAAGCAAGCCCGGGACATCGTCCTGCATCCCCAGCAGCCGCACCGCCGATCCAACGCCGAGCCGCTGGGCTTGCTCCATGAGAGCCGGGCCGATGCCCCGGTCTTGTCCGGCTATGAACAACCTCAGCTCCGGCCGGCTTTGGCTCGCGCGGGCGAATGCGTCGATGAGATCGCTGTGGCCCTTATAAGGAATGAGGTTGGCGACGATGACGATACCGACATCTTCAGGTTCAAGACCGAGACGGCGCCTGATGTCATCCCGACTTTGGCCGATAACATCGAAGCGGCTCAGATCGAGACCATTGGCAATCACGCGGACGCGGTCGATGTCATAGCCATCGCGTGTCGCCATGTCGGCTGCGACCGCATGCGAGTTCGCGACCACCACATGTGAAAACCGATTGGCGATTCGATCCATACGTTTCAGCCGTGGCCATCGCTCCTGATGGTTGCCCAGACCGCGTCTCGAGGTGATGACGCGTGGTGCCAGCGCAAACCGGCCTGCCAATGCGCCCAGGAAGTTGGTCAAAGGCAGGAAAGTGTGGACAACGCGTGGCCGGGTCAAAGCGATGCGAACAACGAGCGAAGTGACCGCGGCGCCGAGCACCAGCATCGCCTTCACGCTCGGTCGCGTCTTCGGGGTAGCACTCGATTTGACCTCCGCCTTTGCCGATGTCGGCGAAGCGGGTGACGGATTGGGTCGATGAAGCCCGTACAATATGCGGATTCCGGCACGATCCAGCGTTTGCGCAAGAACGCCACCCGATGAAAGGGCAAAGACCTCGACTTGCCAACCCCGCTTCTTCAACTCCTTGGCGAGCAGCACGAGTTGGCTTTCCGTGCCCCCGAGATCAAGCGTCCCGATGACGAAGAGCACGCTGCGCCGGGTCCTTCTCACGCGCGCGGTCAAAGGCGTGGCAGCGCGCTGTTGGCTTTCAGCATTAGTCATCGCAAGGCCTTCTCGCCGCGTCTCGCGCCCCGCCGCCTGTTCTCGTTGGTCCCGCTTGCCACAAGGCGCCGGGCACCCGCAAGCAGAAGTCGCCATTTGGCATACAATTCACAAAAGGTCGCGACCCGGCAAGGTTAGGACGAGCGAACTGACTTGCGAACCCGCCGCGACACAAGCCGGACCAGTCCTTCACGATGCCGCAGCAGCGCACCTATAGTGGCGAGCAAGATGCCGGTTGCCAGAAACGCGAGCGGCGGAATCCATTTCAAGCGTTCGAACTTTGCCTCGTATGCACGCACGCTATCGAAGTCTTCGGCGGTCCCAAGCGACTGCCAGGACTGACCATACGCCTTTTTCAGCAAGGGCAGCATTGGTCCAAATTGCGCGTAGTAGCTATCGATGATCGACGGATCCTGTTGCACGTCCTCAAGCGTGTGAGGAACGAAAACCCCATAGTCGGGATCGAGAATATTGCCATTCGACACGACCACGGTGTGCTCGGGCACACTATAGATGGTCGCGTCGATGCCTTGATCCGAAAGCACGGAATAGACGATTTTCGAAACCTGCGAACAGAACCCGTAGCCACGAGCCAGCCCCTTACGGGGCGTGACAAACTCATAGTTCTGCAACGTCTCGCGATATTGCGGCCGGAAGCTGAGAATCCAGAGCAGGTAGTTGTCGAAAGCGCTGATGCGTGTGTAGCGCATGTCGGTCTCTGTCCAACTGTCACCTTCCGTCCAATAATGCACCATTCCACCCGCCACAGCCTTTGTCAGGCGCTCGAGATAGGCCTGCATGGGTTCGCCCACACCACGGTAGAGGTCGTCGACATCCGCCACTTTCTCTTCGAACCCTAGCGGCCCCTCGGTTGCCGCGGCAGGCGGTGCCGGGTAAGCGCTGATCAATCCGAGCGGATAGGCCGCGACAAACAGTAGGAAAGCCGCCCCAACTCCTGCCGAGAACAAGCCAAGTGAGCACAGCGATGCAGCAATCAAGCTCAGCCGCGGCCTTTGATCCCGAATCTCGAAGGCATCATTCATAAGTGAAGCCTATCACTTCGTCGCGGCCGTGGCCCCTAGTTCACGACGCGCAAATTTGTGGACGGACCACCTCCGCGCTTCTGTGACAAAATTGTCAATCGACGTGGGTTGTGGCTTGTCGTGGGGCGCCGAACGTGTGCATTGGGCCTTCTGGATGCGGACATCGATTTGGCATTGAGCGGAAACCGAAACCCGGGCAGCACTTTCGACACACTGCGACGCTTGTGGCAGCAGGTATCACAGCGGCGGCAGAGGCAGTTTTTTGGTCTCCTTGTGCTGATGGTGTTTGGTGCTCTGGCGGAAGCCGCCACGCTTGGTGCCTTGCTGCCGTTTCTCGCGCGCATCGCCAATCCCGATGCCGTTGGCGGACAGTCGTTTCTGGCGGGTCAGCTTGCGAGCTTTCGGCTCACCGGTTCTTCTGACAGCCTTCTTGGTCTCACGGTGCTGTTTTCGGTGGTGGCCATCGTAGCCGGCGCCGTGCGCATACTCCTTACCTGGGCCACGAATTCTTACGTCTTCTCGCTGGGGCACGAAGTGGGCGTGAAGGTCTATGACCGAGTTCTACGCCAGCCCTATAGCTACCACGTTTCGCGCAACTCCAGTGCGGTGTTGGCTGCGCTGCGTCAGGTCCAAGCCATTACTGCAGGCGTAATGCTGCCACTGTTGCAATCAATCAGCGGCATAATCGTCGGTGTCTTCGTCGTCGCTGCCCTTTTTGTCCTGAGTTCGTTCATCACCTTCGTTATCTTTGCGGGCTTTGGCGTGGTCTATCTCGCCATGTCGCTTGTGATCCGAAAACACCTCAAGAGAAATGCGAAAATCATCGCAAGCGCGCAGGCCGAAGGCATTCGTTCGGTACAAGAGGGACTGGGTGGCATCCGTGATGTCATCATCAACGACACCCAACCCTATTTTCTCTCACGCTACAGCGAACTCGATTTACGACTGCAACGCGCGAACGCAACGAACGCGCTTGCAGCTGGCGCTCCGCGTTTCGCGATCGAAGCGGCGGGTATGGTGATCATCGCCGCGCTTGCCTATTTCCTCATCATCCGGTCCAACAATGCCGGCGAGGTGCTGCCAATACTGGGAACATTCGTTCTTGGAGCGCAGCGTCTGCTGCCATCTATGCAGCTTGTATACGGCAATTGGGCGCTGATACTGAGCAATCTTGCCGGCGCCGAAGTTGTGCTCCAGGCGCTGGAGGCACCACTTGGCCCAGAATGGAGCCAGCCTCCGGCCAGGCGCCTGCCATTCGATCGAGCGATCACACTCAAGGACGTGTCGTTCCGTTACGCTTCCGACCAGCCCCCGATACTCGAGCGGTTCAATCTCACGATCTCGAAGGGGACCAAGGTCGGCTTCGTGGGCAAGACCGGCAGCGGCAAGAGCACGACGGTCGATCTGATAATGGGTTTGCTCGAGCCGACCAGCGGAGCGATCGAGATCGACGGGCAGGCGCTGGATGGCGCTACGCGACGTGCTTGGCAAAGACAAATCGCGCATGTGCCGCAAAGCATCTTCCTGGCGGACTCGTCGATCGCCGACAATATCGCCTTCGGCATTGACCCTGCCACGATCAACCCCGAGCGCGTGCGCAATGCCGCGCAACAGGCCGCGTTGGCGGACTTCATAGAAAGCTTGCCGCTGGGCTATGAGACACGCGTCGGCGAGCGCGGTGTCCGTCTATCGGGCGGCCAACGCCAGCGAATAGGTATCGCGCGGGCTTTGTACAAACAGGCATCGGTGCTCGTCTTCGACGAGGCTACGAGCGCACTCGACATGGAGACCGAGGCTGCAGTCATGGAGGCGATCCGAGAACTGCCCACCGACCTGACTATATTGATCATCGCGCACCGCCTCACGACAGTCGAAAATTGCGACGAGATCGTAACGCTCGAAGACGGCCAGCCGCATATCTGGACGAGAACCGGCGGACAGATCTCTTGAAGTGCATCGTGTTGACGGATTCACCGACGCGCTTGGCCGTCCTGCCGCTGTCGATCTCCCAAAGCCGCCGCATCAGTTCGGTTTGGATTGCACCTTGTTCGGGTTCTGAAAGAGAAATTCCGTGCAAGCTTCACCCGTGGATATTCTGACGAGTTCGAAATCGAACCGTTCCTTCAGGAAATCGACCACGGCCTGATCGTCGGCGAACTCCATTGGCCAGCCACCCAGCCAGTCGCGGACGTCGGTCATGTAGCTCATGCCCCGCCCTTTCTTCTTCTCGTAGATCTGCTTCAAAAGCAGCGGCAGTCGAAGCGGATTGCCGCCAAGGCCGAAGCGCCAGATGTACCAATATTCCATCCACCACCTTTGCCGAGGGTTGGCGGCATTGTATCGCCGTTTCACATCGAGCCAGAATTGCGCCGAAGGCTGCACGACATTCGACGAATAGAGAGCGATGAAGAGGAGGCCGCCAGGCGCTACCCTGCCCGCGGCATTTTCGATCGCTTGCCACATGGCGCCGGTGTGGTGGAGCACGCCCCAGGAATAGACAAGGCTCCAGGTGCCGAGCGTCTCCAGAAAGCCGGCATCGAGTACGTCGCCTCGTTCGACGGCCCAGTTCGGCGGATCCCCGGCCAACTTGCGCAGCTTGCCGGTGGTACTTACCGAAAGCGGATCAAAGTCGAAGGAATGTATCCGATCCGCTTTTGCGTCGAAGGCGGCAAGCGAGTGCAGCCCGCTGCCACTTCCGATGTCAAGAAAATCCATCCCTTCGAGGCTCTGTTTGCCTAAGAAGGACAGAAGCTTATCGGCCGCCATCTGCCGACGTTCAGCCGAGTAGTGCTTGTCAATGAACGACGCCCAATTGGCTCCAAACTCGTACCGGTTCGATCCTGCAAATGTCATTCCGCGGCTCGGTATCCGACTTCGATAATTTCCATCATATGAGCGGTAACTTTCTGAATATCGTAGCGCTGTTCGGCAATCGATCGGCTGTTCTTGGCCATGCATTCGGCTTCGTCTGGGTTGTCGATTAAGCGGATCATGGCTTCAGCCAGGGGAGTGGTGGCGCCAACCGGCACCAGCAGGCCGTTCACCCCGGGCACGATCGGCGCGCGGCAACCCGGCGCATCCGTCGTGATCACTGGGCGCCCCATCGCCATGGCCTCCAGGACCGAGCGTGACGTCCCCTCGCGATAGGACGGAAGCACGAAGATACGCGAATCTGCGATCACTTGACGGACGTCTTCGACCGGCCCGTGATAGCGGATGGTTCCGTCCGCGACTGCTGCCTCAACTTCTGATACCGGAAAGCCCGAGGGATTTGGATCCTTGTCTCCGACCAGGTCGAAACGAGCGTCAGGTCTGACTGCCTTAACCAGCTTCGCCGCACCCAGATATTCAGCGAGGCCCTTGTCGCGGAGCAGGCGTGCAATCATAAGAAATCGTGGCTGCTCGGGCAATGACGCGACTTTGAACCGGTCCAGATCGACTCCTGAGCCATTGACGACATTGGCTGGCGTGCGCCCGAGCAATCCCAGGCGACGGAAGTCATTCCGGTCGTCGTCGTTCTGGAAGGTGACCGTGGTGGCAACCCGAAGGCTTGAGGCATAAAGAAGCCGAGCTACTGCGTTTACCATCCTCCAGCGTGGTGACTTGTGCCGGTCTGTGAAGGCATAGCCAAGGCCGGTGACAAGCGCGTGCCGTCGCGGTGTCCCAGCAATCAGCGCCGCCGGCATGCCGTAGACAATCGGCTTGATCGCACAGGTCAACACCACCTGGGGCTTGAGCTCTCTTAGCCATTTGTGAAGACGAAAGGCCAACAGCGCATCGCCGAACGGAGCAATCCCGGCACGCTTCATTGGCAATGGATGAAACTGGACGCCGTTTTCGGTCAGCCAACGAACGGTCATCGCATCGACTGGCGCCATGGCATGAACTTCGTACCCGGCATCGCGCAGCGCAAGAAGCAAATGCCCCCTAGTGGTTGCCAGGGACTTTGGTTCGCTCACAATGACGACGATTCGCTTCATGCGGTCATTTCTTGGGCTGCCTGCTCCCGACCATTTGACCGTTGTAGATTTTTGACACGCGAAACCCAATGCTGCCGCATGTTATCCACAACATCGATGATCGTCGGCAGATGGCACCACGAGAAGTGGTCCCAGACTACTTTTGAGGAGGGACTTTACCCCTTCGCAACAGCGTGTCGTTGAATTGACGTAGCGCCTGCCATACAAGCACTTCGACTCACAAGTTACCTGAGGGATCTGCGGATGTCCGAACGCATTGCAGTTATCGGCCTGGGATATGTCGGCCTGCCGGTAGCCGTGGCGTTTGGAGAAGTTTTCCCAGGCACGATAGCTTTCGATATTAGCGAAAGTCGGATCCAGGAACTGCGAGGCGGCGTCGATCGCACCGGCGAGGTCGACACGACTGCGCTGAAGACATCCTCGATCGTACTTACGACCGACCGGGAGACGCTGAAAGGCGCGACGTTCTTCATCGTGGCAGTGCCAACGCCGATAGACGTCAATCGCGCTCCCGATCTTGGGCCTCTGAAACTGGCATCGGAACTTGTCGGAGAAGCGGTGAGCAAAGGCGCGGTCGTCGTCTTCGAATCGACGGTCTATCCAGGCGTGACCGAGGATTTCTGCGGACCAATAATCGAGCGTATTTCCGGCCTTCGGCATCCTCACGACTTCGCGCTCGGCTATTCGCCTGAACGGGCCAATCCCGGTGATCGCGAGCACTCGCTACGACGGATCGTCAAAGTTGTGTCCGGCGAGAACGCCGAAACGCTGGAGCGCGTGGCAAGCGCCTACGCTCGTATCATCGATGCAGGTGTCTACCATGCTCCGTCGATTAAGGTGGCCGAGGCGGCGAAGGTCATCGAGAACACCCAGCGCGATTTGAATATCGCGCTGATGAATGAACTGGCCATGATCTTCGAGCGCCTTGATATCCGCACTCAGGATGTTCTCGATGCAGCGGCGACCAAATGGAACTTCCTCCCCTTCAAGCCCGGCTTCGTCGGCGGACACTGCATCAGTGTCGATCCCTACTATCTGACTGCCAAGGCCGAGGCCGAGGGCTACCACCCGCAGATCATCCTTGCCGGCCGTCGCATCAATGACGGCATGGGAGCCTTTGTTGCCCAGCAGGTCGTCAAGCAATTGATCCGCTCGGACATGCCGGTCAAAGGGGCGTCTGTCGGCGTTCTCGGGTTGACATTCAAGGAGGACGTGCCGGATCTGCGCAACAGCCGCGTTTTCGACATGATCAAGGAACTGAGGCAGTTCGGAATTGTCCCTAAAGTCCACGATCCTCTTGCCGATGCCGAAGCCGCACGACGCGATCATGGTGAAACGATCCTGCCGCTCGACGAAATAGACGATTTGGAGGCGCTTGTTCTGGCGGTGCCGCACAATCATTACCTGCAGAGCGAAAGGTCCCGCCTGTTTCAAATGATTAAGCCGGGTGGAACACTGTTCGACATCAAGTCTGCTATCAAGCCGAATGAAATTCCTGACGAATTAAAATATTGGAGCCTGTAAGGCTCCACCTGAAATTAACGCTAGGATATGCCGTGACATCAAGCAGGCCCGTTCTGATCACCGGCACCGCCGGTTTTATAGGGTTTCATCTTAGCCAGAGGCTGCTTGCCGAGGGCCGGCAGGTGATCGGTCTCGATTCCATGAACGAGTATTACGACGTCTCCCTGAAGCAGGCGCGGCTGGAGCGGCTAAAGGCATTCCCGCACTTTCGCTTCGAGCAAGTCGATCTCACCCAGCGTGACCGGATTTCGGCGCTGTTCCAGACGGCCATGCCCGAAATCGTCGTCAATCTCGCCGCGCAGGCGGGCGTGCGCTATTCACTGACCAATCCGCACGCCTATGCGGAAAGCAACCTCAATGGCTTCCTCAACGTCCTGGAGGGATGCCGGCAAACCTCGGTCGGCCATCTGGTCTATGCGTCGTCGAGCTCGATCTATGGCGGCAGTACGCGCATGCCGTTTTCCGTGCACGAATCGGCTGATCATCCGCTCAGCCTCTACGCCGCCAGCAAGAAGGCTAACGAATTGATGGCGCACACCTACAGCCATCTGTTCGCGCTGCCGACGACAGGATTGCGCTTCTTCACTGTCTATGGTCCGTGGGGTCGGCCGGACATGGCCCTGTTCATCTTCGCCAAGGCCATCCTCGCCGGCGAGCCGATCGATGTCTTCAATCATGGCAACATGCAGCGCGATTTCACCTATATCGACGACATCGTGGAAGGCATTGTCCGCGTCATGCGGCATCCGGCGACCACCAATCCTGATTGGAAAAGCGTCGAGCCGGACCCCGCGACCAGCGATGCGCCATTCAGGATCCACAACATCGGCGGCAATTCGCCGGTTCAGCTCAATCGCTTGATCGAGGTGCTCGAAGACGCGCTGGGGCGCAAGGCGAACCGCAATCTCATGCCCCTGCAACCGGGCGACGTGCCGGCAACTTTCGCCGATGTCAGCTCTCTCGAGGAGGCGACGGGCTTCAAGCCGCAGATTCCGATCGAGATCGGGGTTCCGCGTTTTGTCGAGTGGTACCGGGAGTTCTATCGAGCATGATGCGCAGAGTCTGTGCTTCGCAAAAAGGACGGCAGGTGGGGAGCCCATGAACGCGCGCTATGATTTCGGCCGCAACTGGTCCGGGCTTGCCGTGCTGTTCGAAGAGGAGCATCTGGACCGGGCTTGCCAGGATTTGCGCCGCCTGGTGGGCGATCTGGAGGGGAAGACATTTCTGGACATCGGCTGCGGATCGGGCCTGCATTCAGCGGCCGCGCTGCGGCTGGGCGCAGCGAAGGTCACAGCGCTCGACTATGACGCAGACTGCGTCGAGACGACCAGGGCCGTGCTGTCGCGATTCGCCCCGCAAGCCGATTGGAGCGTCGAGCGGGCCGATATCCTCGATAGGACCTCGCTTCCGACTGGAACGTTCGATGTCGTCTATTCGTGGGGTGTGCTGCACCATACCGGAGACATGTGGACAGCGATCGGCAACGCCGCCGGCTTCGTCGGCCGCAGCGGGCAACTGGGCATCGCTATCTACCTCAAGACACCGCTTTGCGGACTGTGGACGGTCGAAAAGCGGCTCTATGCCTCGCATCGGTGGCTGCGGCCTCCGATCAAGGCACTGTTTGTCTCGGCCTATATGGTGGCGAGGACCCTGCGCCACCGCGATCCGTTCTCGTTTGTAAGGAACTACCGCACGCGTCGAGGCATGGAATTCCTTGCCGATATCGACGATTGGCTCGGCGGCTACCCCTATCAATCGACATCGGCCATCGCGTTGGAGACGGCCATGGAGAAGCTTGGGTTTCGAACCAGGCAGCGCTTCAACGTGACACCTGGAATTGGCCTTTTCGGCACCGGTTGTGGCGAATGGTGTTTCGAGCGAACGGATCAATAGCGCCAGATGTGCGGGATCGTTGGCATTGTGGGTGGAACGGCCGCGACAAGCTGCGGCGGCCTCACCGTGCGCCGCATGGCGGACAGGATCCGGCATCGCGGACCGGACGGCGACGGCGTCTGGAGCGATGCCGAAGCCGGCATCGCACTCAGCCAGCGCCGGCTGGCCATCATCGATCTGTCTTCGGCCGGCGCGCAGCCAATGATCTCGCACAACGGGCGCCATGTCATCGTCTTCAACGGCGAGATCTATAATCACGGCGAGATGCGTGCGCATCTCGACCGGCAATTTGGCGTCCATGCCTGGCGCGGGCATTCCGACACCGAGGTTTTTCTGACCGCCATCGAAGCGCTCGGAATCACAAAGGCTCTTGAACTGGCCGTGGGCATGTTTGCGTTCGGAGTGTGGGACCGACGAGAGAGAACGCTCGTTCTCGGCCGCGATCGTTTGGGGGAGAAGCCGCTCTATTACGGCCGGATTGGCAAGGCGTTCGCCTTTGCCTCCGAGCTCAAGGCGTTTCAGCCGCTGCCGGACTGGCGTCCCGAGATCGACCGCGACGCGCTGGCGCTGATGATGCGCCATAACTACATTCCTGCGCCTTACTGCATCTACCAAGGCATCCGGAAATTACGGCCCGGCCACTTTCTCGTCCTTGCCGATCCTCAGCGCGATCCGCGCGTCGAGAGTTATTGGAGCGCGAGCGAAGTCGCCGCGCAAGGGCAGCGGCATCCTTTCCAGGGCAGCCCCGAGGAGGCGGTCGACGAGGTCGAGCGTCAGCTGCGCCGCTCACTTGAGGGGCAGATGATCGCCGACGTGCCGCTCGGCGCCTTCCTGTCGGGCGGCGTTGATTCTTCCGCGGTCGTTTCGGTCATGCAGTCGATCAGCGCGCGGCCGGTGCGCACCTTCACGATCGGCTTCGATGAAGCGGGCTACAACGAGGCCAACCATGCCAAGCAGGTGGCGCGCCACCTCGGCACCGATCACACCGAGCTTTATGTCAGCCAGGACGACGCGCTCGATGTCGTGCCGCAGCTGCCGGGCATCTATTGCGAGCCGTTCTCGGACTCCTCGCAAATTCCGACATTCCTAGTCTCCAAGATGGCGCGCGGCAGCGTCACCGTGGCGTTGTCGGGCGACGGCGGCGACGAGCTGTTTTCCGGCTACACCCGCTACGCGCTCGCCGATGCGTTCTGGAACAAGCTGTCGCGCATACCGATCGGCTTGCGGCGTGCTTCGGCCAGCCTGGCGACGCTGCCGTCACCCGCGCTCTACAACAACGTCGCCGGCGCCATCATGCCGATCTTGCCGCGACGCCTTCGCCGCGAACGCGTCGGCGACAAGATCCACAAGGCCGCGTCCGTGCTTTCGTTGCGAAGCATGGACGATGTCTATCGTCGGCTCTGCTCGCATTGGGAGCCGTCAGAGATCATCCCGGATTCTGTAGAGCCACCCACCATGCTGACGGGATTGGAAGCGCTTCCAGAATTGTCCGGCAACGTCGAGCGGATGATGTACATCGATATGATGAGCTATCTGCCGGACGACATACTGGTGAAGGTCGACCGCGCGGCAATGGCCGTCAGCCTCGAGACCCGCGTGCCGCTGCTCGACCACCGCTTGATCAGCTTAGCTCTGTCGCTGCCGCTTTCCATTCTGCGCGCCGGCGGCCATACCAAATGGCCACTCAGGCAGCTGCTTTACAGACACGTTCCCAAAGCGCTGGTCGAACGCCCCAAGATGGGCTTTGGCGTGCCCATCGACGCCTGGCTGCGCGGCGCGCTGCGCGAATGGGCCGACGCGCTGCTCGATGAGCGCCGGTTGCGTGAAGACGGCTTCTTTCAACCCGACGCGATCCGGCGCGCCTGGTCCGAACACCTTTCCGGGCATCGCAACAATCAATACCTGCTTTGGGATGTGCTGATGTTCCAATCCTGGCGGGAAGCGAGCCAAGGAGTTTCGTCGGCGGTTGCGGCTTGAACAGATATCAAGGTGGGGCCGGTTTGGTTTTGTCGCATCCGCTCACGCAGTTGGATGAAGGGCAAGACAGTTCCGCACTACCGGATACCAAAGCGAGCGGCTATACGGATTCCGGGCACAGGGCAAAGTACGGTGAGCGCGGATCGTTTGAACGATCCGCGTGTGACCTCGACGACTGCGAAGCAAAGGCATTGAACCTGTTTACATCGCTCCGGCGCCAACTCACGGCCGAACAGGTCAACCGCTACTTTTCGATCGCCTGCTTCTTTTCGCCACCGGTACTCGGTTCGGTGGTGAGCTTCGTCTTCCATGGCGGCGCGCTCTGGTCCTTGGCACTGCTCGCGACCGGCCGACGGCACTTGAACATCGATCGACCGATGCTTGCCATGACCATTTCGATCTATGCCTACTGCGCCGCGCAGATCCTGGCGTCGATCGTAAACGGTACGCTGCGGGCCGATGCCACGCATTTCCTGCCCCTGATCACCTTGCTGTTGTTCCCGATCTCCTATTCGACGTGGAGCATCACCGACAAGGCGACCCTTGCACGCATTGCCGTGCGCGCCAGCGCTGCAGCATGTGTCGGGGCGCTGGCGCTGGCCATCGTCCAATACCATTGGATTGGGATGCTGAGAGCCGAAGGAGGGGCCGGAAATCCCATCGTGTTTGCCACTGTCACCTGCCTGGCCGTGATGACATGCCTGGCAGGTGCTCTATCTGGGGTAGAGAAAGCCTGGAAGCCCCTCACAGCGGCGGCGCTTGCGGGTGTCGTGGCAGCTATTTATTCGGGCTCGCGCATGATTTGGGTGGCCTTGCTGATCGCGGTTGTGGTCGTTCTTGTGATCAATCGCCAAAGGGTTTCCCGATCAGATATGAGGCAGTTGCTGGTGATTGCCGGCGCCTCAACGCTGCTGATAGCGGCAGTCACGTCTCCAATCATCGTCAATCGCACATATGTCCTGTTCGATGACTGGAATGCCCTCGCCGCCAAAGGCGATTATACCACGCCGCTCGGGTTGCGGGTTGGGTTGTGGGACATCGGGCTCGATGCCTTTCGCCGAGCGCCTGTTTTTGGTCAGGGAATGGCTGCCAGCCGTGAGCTTTCAAGGCAGGGGTTCAAGCAGCGCTTTGGGTCGAGCGAAGGCTTCAACCACTTCCACAACGGCTTTCTGACGGCGTTGGTGCAGGCTGGACTCGTAGGTTTGCTAACGTTGGCTGCAATCTTCGTCGTGGCAATCCGGAATGCGACAAGAATCCTGCGCATCAGTGCCGATCCGCTGGAGCGGTTCGGCGCCACCATGATCGTGGTCACCGTCATAATATACGTTATCGGTGGCCTGACAGGCATCCTTGTCGGCCACGATATTCTCGACACGACGCTGATGGTCTTGCTGGTTTCCGGAACATACCTGGCTTGCGGACAGACGCTTTCGCCGATCCGCAAGAGTTAGCCAACAAATCGACTTTCTGCTTTCAGGAAGCCCCAAACTGGGAGCGAATGAGTGGCTGGCCTAGCACTACTTTGGCAGGTTTTTAGGGGCGGGCGAGTTTTTGGAATTCCCAAGAGAGAGTTTGCGTGATTCATGGGAGGTCGGCGTATGGAGGGCCGATCAATGGACGTGGACTGGCAAGCCGATCTCGAGCACTGGCTTCAACCGTTTTTGGCAGGTCTTTCGCATCCAGCTCGGCGCCGGATGTGTCCGCTGTACATTGCCGGTCTGATCGGGCCGGGCGACCGTAAGAGCGTACAACCGATGGCCGCGCGAGCGGGCGATGTCGGCTACGATCAGCTTCATCATTTTGTCGCGGCAGGGGTTTGGGACAGCGCTCCGCTCGAGGCCGCCCTGCTGAAGGAGGCAGATCGCCTGGTCGGCGATGAGGCGGGTTTTCTCGTCATTGACGACACAGCGTTACCGAAGAAGGGACAACATTCGGTTGGTGTCGCGCCTCAATACGCTTCGTCGCTTGGCAAGACATCCAACTGCCAGTCGCTGGTGTCGGTGACCCTGGCCTCACGCGAAGTGCCGGTGATGGTGGGCCTTCGGCTCTTCTTGCCCGACACCTGGACGAATGATCCCGAGCGGATGATGCGGGCGCGCGTCCCGAAGGATCGACAGGTCGCTCTGACAAAGCCGGAGATCGCCATCGAAGAGATCGATCGTGTCATCGCCTCCGGCGTGCGTTTCGGCTGCGTGCTTGCCGACGCGGGCTACGGGTCGAGCAGCTCTTTTCGTCAGGCTTTGAGTGAGCGCGGTCTGCTGTGGGCTGTAGGACTATCGCGACGCCAAAACGTCTATCCGGCCGATGTTGATCTGATCTTCCCGGTCGCGACCACAGGCAGGCGCCGCCAATATCACATCCCGGACCAGCCGCCGGTCTCTGCCGAGGTGATGCTGTCTGGTGAGAGATGGCACAAGATAAGCTGGCGGCGCGGCACTAAAGGTCGGCTGACATGTTTGTTTGCGGCTCGCCGTGTCCGCGTTGCGGATGGTCATAAGCACCGGATGCTCGACAATCGCATGCAATGCATGCCAGGCGACGAGGTCTGGCTCGTCGGCGAACGCCGGTCGACTGGCGAGCAAAAATACTATGTGTCGAACTTACCGGCCGATGCGAGCCTCAAGATGCTCGCCGCCACGATCAAGGCGAGGTGGGTCTGTGAGCAGGCACATCAGCAATTGAAGGAGGAACTCGGCCTCGACCACTTCGAAGGCCGATCATGGACTGGATTACATCGACACGCCTTGATGACCATGATCGCCTACGCCTTTCTCCAAGCCCGCCGCCTCAAAGCAGCGGGACGGAAAAAAAAGAGTCGGCGGACCACCGCCACAACCGAGCATGCCAGCTGTTAGACAAGCAATTCTCGACCTCTTCACGCGGCCGCCGCCCCGCAGATGTCCTCACTGTGAGAAGCTGCTCGCAGACGCCGTCAAACCTAAACTGCCAAAGTAGTGCTAGCGTCTTGAATCAATTTGGGCGAACCGCCTCATAACCCATTGACAAATAACGATTATGTTAGTCGCTAAGAGTCAACGTTTCCTATAGGAAATCAATATGTTGGCGGATGGTTCGCCAAGCCATTTCCTTCGTATTCTCTCGTATGGTCTGGCGAACATAAGGACCAGGAGAAGGACTAGTTTTCCCTCCACGAGGTGCCTCCTCATCCCACAAAGAAGGTCGATGAACCCGTGACGAGCGCGGCTGGTTTGGGGCCGTTAGCGAACCGTCCGACTTGGATCCAAAGGAACTGCTGTTCGGCAGTGACCCGCCATGTGCCGGTTTTGTTGTGGTCTACCGTAGCCGATCTTCGAAGGGCTAGTCGTAAGCGCGTCGTCATAACGCTCAGCGCGTGGCCCGGTGAGACGCGTAGACGATAATCGAGGAGAGAGGAACCGACCTCTCTCCCCAAGGTCTTACGGACGGATGCGGATGACCGTCTTCCCCGTGTGTCGCTCGCTCGCGTTGAAGGTTGCAACGGCCTCGTCGAGGGCCGAAACCTTGCCGATGTTCGTCCGCAGTCGTCCGTCCCGCACCCGCTGGACGATCTCACTCAGTTGGGCGCGATCGGACTCGACAACGAAGTCAACCGCCAGGCCGTCTGCGGGCCGCGCCTCGGCCGGGCCGACGACGGTCACCAGCGTTCCTCCCGCCCTGATCAGAGCTGCGGACCGCTTCTGGATGTCCCCGCCGATGACATCGAACACCAGATCGACTCCACCGACGTCTTCCAGGGCGTCGTTCTCGAGGTCGATGAATTCATTTGCGCCGAAATCCAGCGCCTTCTGAAGGTCGGCGGCGCGCCCCGTGCCGATGACATAGGCGCCGGCCTCTCGTGCGAGTTGCGTCACCATCGAACCGACCGCGCCGGCTGCGCCATGTGCAAGGACGCTCTGCCCCGCCTGAAGACGGCCGTGCTGGAAGAGTCCCTGCCACGCGGTCAGACCCGAGATTGGCAGGCTCGCGCCCACTGTGAAATCGACGTCGCCTGGCAGCGGCGCGAGGTTGCGTGCTTCCATGGCAATATGCTCCGCCAGTGTGCCGTCGCGATACCAATCCGCGAGACCGAACACCCGCTGTCCCACTGAAAGACCCGTGGTGCCATAGCCGAGCGCGGTGACCACTCCGGCCAGCTCGTGTCCAGGGATCGACGGCGTACGCGCCTGGTTGCGGCGGTCGGTCCAGGTCGAAGGCCACTCCAACTCGGTCGGAACGAAGCCCGACGCATGAACCTGAACGACGACGTCGTTTATCGCTGCCTGTGACTTGGGCCGCTCCACCAGTGTCATGCCGGCCGTTCCCGCAGACTGGTCTGTCACAATGATCGCTTTCATGGGTGTCGTCTCCTCAGACATTTGTTGGTTCAGGTTAAATTGCAGGCGCGGAAGGGTCTTCGATCTCACGCAACCAGTTATCGACCCGACACTTTGCGCGACGACCTTGATGTCAATTTGCTCGTGTGCCGTAGTGACACGGATCGCCATTGTGGAGCGAACCTGGGTGGTTCAAGCACCAGCGGCGGCCGAGGGTTAACTCGGCCGCTGCCGCATCATGTTAGCAAAGGCTCTTAGGGGTGCGCCGTCTTCAGCGCGCGCTCCCCGCTCTCGGGCGCGTTGAGCACGAAGGTGACAAGGAGAACCGCAGCACCGTTCGCCCAGTAGTACCAGGCGTCCAGCCCCTGCAGGCCGAGCACGAAGGGCACGGCGACGAAAGTAATGCCGACGAGGCGGTCAACCGCGACATGCAGCCCAAATGGCAGCACCCGGACTACACCGGTCTTGTGATTGGTGAACAGGGTCAGAATGAGGGCGGCGACGCCGGTTGCGACTGACACCCAAAGCGCCAGCGGATTGGCATGGCCGAGTCCGAGCAGGAACGGCGTTGCCATAAGGCTCAGCGCGACGGGATAGTCGAGGAAGGCGTGAACGGTCTTTGTGACGAAGCGAATATTCATGGGACTCTCCGGTTGATCGAGGACTGGGGACTTGCACACCGCTCATATGGAAGACTATGGGTGACGCTTGGTGCCAATTATTTTGCCGATCGTCCCAATGGACCCTTTCGCTGCCCTGTTCGCCCACGTAACGCCGACGGCCCGGACGTTCTTCACCGGGAAGCTGTGCCAGACGTTGCAGTTCACTGGTGTGGGCCATTTGCACCTGTTCAAGGCAGGCGCGCTTACGGTCACCCAGGACGGACAAGCCGACCTCGAACTCGTCGAGCCGACCCTGCTGTTTTTGCCGCGCGGGCGGACCCACAGTTTCGCAGTTGATCCCGAGCGCGGAGCCGACCTCGTATGCGCGACGGTCGAACTCGGGGGTGCGGAGGGCAACCCGATTGGCCAGGGCTTGCCTGAATGTGTGGTACTGCCGCTCGCTGCTCATCCGGCGCTGGGCCCGGTTTGTGATCTGCTGGTCGGCGAAGCCTTCTCTGAAGCTGGTGGCCGCCAGGCGGCGCTCGACCGGCTGTTCGACTATCTCCTGATCCTGATCGTGCGTCACGTCGTTGAGAGCGGCGCCATTTCGACCGGCGTGCTCGCCGGGCTCGCCGACCCACGCCTGGAAAAAGCGCTGACCGCGATGCACGAGGCGCCGAAGAAGCCTTGGAAGCTTGAGGATCTGGCCGACGTTGCGGGCATGTCACGCACGCGGTTCGCCGATCATTTTCGGACGCTGGTCGGCCTGACGCCCATTGAGTACCTGACGGTCTGGCGCATGACGATCGCGCGCCAGCTTCTCGGCAAAGGCAAACCGGTCAAGAGTGTCGCAGCGCAGGTCGGCTACGACAGCGCGGCCGCCTTCTCGCGCGTGTTCAGTCGGGTGACTGGGCAGCCGCCGCGGCGACGTCGCGGGCCTGCGCTGGGATCAGAGGGTCACCCGCCGTGTCTTCATTGACGGTGTCGAGCATCACTTCGACGGGTTTGATATCGTTCAGGCCAAGAACAAGGGACGAACAGGTGGCAAACGGCTTTTCGTGCCGAACACGCCGATGCTGTCTGAGATCCTGGATGCGGCCGACAGGCGCGGCGAGACCATTCTGGTCAACGGCTATGGTGAGCCCTTCTCCGCCAAGTCTCTGACTGGGATGATGGCGCATTGGTGCAAGCTTGCCGGTCTTCCGAAGGGACTGACCCTGCATGGTCTGAGGAAGTCGCTCGGTGTTTATCTGGCGGAGGCCGAGGCCTCAACCAGACAGCTCATGGACGTACTAGGGCACGACGATATCGATCATGCGGAGCTCTATTCGCGCGAGGCATCGCAAGTACGGCTGGCGGTCCAGGGAATGGATCGAGTCGTGCGTCTGGTGACGCGCAAGCCGATGCTTGGCGAACCTATTGGCGAACCTCGTGGCGAACCACCCCATAAAGCCGTTGATGAACAACGATAATGGTGGGCCCGGAGGGACTCGAACCCCCAACCAAGCGGTTATGAGCCGCCGGCTCTAACCATTGAGCTACAGGCCCCACGCCGGCTGGATTAATGTTTTTCGCTTCCCGGCACAAGGCTTTCCCGACCGGCTTTCGCGGATCGCCCAAATCAACCCATAATCGCGCTCTACGCGACCTTTGCGACTGGATCGCAGACCAAGGAGATTTTCATGACCAAACATCTTTTGCCCCTGGCGCTCGCCGCTGCAATCGCTTTTCCGGCGATGGCTGGAGCCGCCGATTCGCCGACGCCCGCCCGCATCATTGTTTCGGGTGAAGGCGAGGCGACCACCCCTCCCGACCTGGCGTTGCTGTCGCTCAGCGTCATGCGCGAAGCCAAGACGGCGCGTGCGGCACTTGACGCCAACAACGACGCCATGGCCGCAGTGATCGCGGCGATGAAGGCGGCCGGCATCAAGGATCGCGACCTGCAGACGGCGGGCATCCAGATCAACCCGCGCTACAACTACACCAACAAGCCCGATGGCAGCCAGGAAGCCGAACTCGTCGCCTACCAGGTGACCAACACGCTTGCGGTGCGCGTGCGCGACATCGACAAGACGGGCGAGATCCTCGACAAGGCTGTCTCGCTCGGCGTCAACCAGGGTGGCGGCATCTCCTTCACCAACGACAATCCGGCAGCAACCATCGACGCGGCCCGCAAGAAAGCGGTGGCCAACGCGATCGCCAAGGCCAAGACGCTTGCCGAAGCCGCCGGCGTGAGCATTGGCCGGGTGCTGGAGATTTCCGACCAGAACATCGCGCCGCCGCCGATGGCGATCAACGCCAAGGCCTTCGACGCCGCCGCCGGTGCGGCTGTGCCGACGCAAGCCGGCGAGAACGCCTACAACGTCCAGGTCACGGTCACCTTCGAACTGAAGTAGGCAGCCCGAATGATGCGTGGTCGAGCCTTGCCCGACCACGCATAAATCCTTCGGCAAATGCCGTGCATGAAAAACCCCGCGGGATCGCTCCCGCGGGGTTTTTTCGAGCCGCACCCGTCCGATGGGGAAAGGGGCTCCGCTACTTCAGACTGACCCATAGGGTCATGTCCCAGGCTCATCTTCGTAGAAGATGATGCCACTACTGATCTTCCCTCAGCGATAGATGACCGGGCAACCGCGCTCGTTGGCGAACACGATGACGACGCGGTCGCCGTCCTGGCGGCCCATCACCTTCACCGTGCGGCGGTTTACGTCGACGATGCGGGCGCGGTAGAGGCCCATGCGTTCGGCCTTGTCGAGGGCGCGGTCCGGCGAGCAGCCGCGGCGCCAGCCGTCACGGCGCCAGTCGTCACCGCGCCAGTCGTCACGGCGCTCATCGCGGCGATGCCGATAGCCGTCGTCGCCGGCATAGACACCAAAGCGCGGATCCTGGTTGTTGCCGAAGCCGAGATAGAGGCTGTCGGCGTGGGCAGGAATGGCCGCCAGCGTGCCGAGGCCGACCAGGGCCGAAAGGGCCGCCGTCTTGATCGTGTTGTACATGGTTCTTTCTCCTTGCTGCGGGCTTGCGCCCGTCCTCGTGAAAACGATGATGGGAGAATGCATCAGCCTGTGTGAACTGTTTACGAACCCGCCGTTCATCTGCGGTTCATGTGGCGGGAAGAGGAAATCTTCGCCAGCTTTCGAACAATGCATCCCCAAAAATCTTGCACCGGTTCCTTGTTCCGGAACCGTGCGGATAAGGGCCTCAAGGCTCGTCGTCGAGCATATAGTCAAAATAATCTTCAGGCTCGGCCAGATCGGTCTCGCTCGCCTTGACCCGGCCACGCATCGAGATGCCGGCCTCATGCACGGTCTCGGCACTGCCCGACACCAGCCGATGCCACCAATAGAGGTCGCGGCCCTCGGCCACCAGCCGGTAGGCGCAGGTGCTTGGCAGCCAGCTGATGGTGCGCACATTCTGCGGCGTCAGCCCGACGCAATCGGGAACGCGCGCCAGCCGGTTGGCATAATCGGCACAGCGGCAGGTTTGTGCGTCGAACAGCCGGCAGCCGACACTGGTCCAGTAGATTTCGCCGGTATCCTCATCCTCGAGCTTCGACAGACAGCATTTGCCACAGCCGTCGCACAGCGATTCCCATTCGTCCGGGCTCATCGCTTCCAGCGTCTTTGTTTTCCAAAACGGCGTTTCCATTTTGGGGATGTGGCCCCAGCGGCGGCCGAGGTCAAGCGTGACAAGGGTTGAAATGCGGCCGCAACTCGGCCGAATGACACGAAGTTGCCTTCAAAAGGCCGGCCATTCGCCCTGTACGGCATCTATCCCCGGCAAACTGGAACCAATCGGGCTAAGATCGGTTTTGGCAAGGATGGGACCCCACAAGGAGAGTTTTCGATGAAACGCCAACCACGGATTCTGGCAGGCACCGCACTTGGCCTGCTGATGGCATCCGCGCCGTTGGGCGCGTTCCCGCTTCAGGGAAGTGCCGCGTTCAGCACCATGCAAGGCGGTGGAACCCCGCTGATCCTGGCACAGGACGCACCCACTGACGAGGCACAGCCGACCGACCAGGAGCAGCCGCGCAAGAAGAAGCGCGAAAAGCAGGCCGAACAGGCGCCGGCCGAGCAGGCAGCGCCTGCGGCCGAGCAGCCCGCCCCGGCTGCCGAAGAGCAGCAGCCGCGCAAGAAGAAGCACGAACAACAGCAGCAGACCGAGCAGGCTCCCGCTGAACAGGCGGCCCCGGCCGCTGAGGAGCAACAACCACGCAGGAAGAAGCGCGATCAGCAGCAGCAGACCGAGCAGGCGCCGGCCGAGCAGGCAGCACCCGCGGCCGAGGAGCAGCAGCCGCGCAAGAAGAAGCGCGACCAGCAGCAACAGACCGAACAGGCGCCGGCCGAGCAGGCCGCTCCCGCCGCCGAGGAGCAGCAGCCGCGCAAGAAGAAGCGGGACCAACAGCAGCAGCAGACCGAGCAGGCGCCCGCCGGCGAGGCCGCTCCCGCAACCGACGAGCAGCAGCCGCGCAAGAAGAAGCGCGATCAGCAGCAGCAGACCGAGCAGGCACCTGCCGAACAGGCTCCGGCTGGCCAGGCAGAGCCCGCCAACGACAACCAGCCGATCAAGCCCGGCAGGAAACACAAGCAGGATCAGCAGAAGCCCACCGAGCAGGCACCGGCGGTAACGCCGGAAGCCGCCCCGACGCCGAAAGAAGCTCCGGCTGGCGAAGCAACGACACCCAAGGTTGAATCGGCTCCGGCCGGCGAACAGCCGGTCCAGGGCGAACAGCCCCAGGACAAGACAAAGAAGCACGGCAAGAAGCCGGTGGGTGAACAGCCTGCCAATGGCGAGCAGCCGGCGACAGGCGAGCAGCAGCAGACGGGCAAGCAGCCCGTGACAGGTGAACAACCGGCCAATGGCGAGAAGCCGGCAACCGGTGAACAGCCAGCCAATGGCAACACGGCCGCGCCTGTCCAGGGCGAAAACCCCGTGCAGGGCGAAGCGCCTGCCGACAAGAACGCTGCCCCCATCCTCGACAGCCAGAAGGATGCCCAACGCAAGGCTGGCGGCCGCAAACATGGCGACAAGGCCGGCCAGAACGGCCAGCAGCAAGATGGTGGCCAGAACGCCCAGCAAGGCGGCGACCAGGGCCAGAAGCCGGTGGTCGCTCCCGTCGACCAGGGTCCGCCTCCAACCGACGACAAGGCAGCCCAGCAGGAGATCAAGCCTGAAAAGCTCGTCCCGGTAACGGAAGAAAAGGGCAAGCGCCTCGACCGGGCGCCCGACGAGAACATCCGCGACCGCCGTCGTCCCAAGGGCGTCGACGTGCTCAAGGAGATCGGCGACCGCGTCATCATCCAGCTCGGCGGCCAGACGATCGTCCAGAGCAATGACGCCCCGCGCATGAACCGCGGCGCCAAGGACGTCTATTACGAGGATCTGTCGCAAGGCCGTAGACGCGAGACGATCCAGCGCGACAATGGCGTCCAGATCGTCACCATCCGCAACCGTTACGGCGATGTCATCCAGCGTTCGCGCATCACGCCGGATGGGCGCGAATATGTGCTGAGCTATGTCGACGAGCGGGACTATCAGGATGAGGGCGACTGGCGCGATCCCGGCGATGACCTGCCGCCGATGCGGCTCAACATTCCGCGCCGGCAGTACATCCTCGATTCCGAGGACGTCGAAAGCGATGACGACTACTACACCTTCCTCGACCAGCCGCCGGTGGAGAGGGTCCAGCGTCTCTATTCGATCGACGAGGTCAAGCGCTCGGCCCGCGTGCGCGACATTGCACGTCGCGTCGACCTCGACACGTTGAACTTCGAATTCGGCTCCTCCTCGATCTCCGACACCGAGGTGCAGAAGCTCGAGGGCGTCGCCAGCGCCATGGAGAAACTGCTGAAGAAGAACCCGGCCGAGACCTTCCTGATCGAGGGCCACACCGACGCCGTCGGCACGCCAGAAGCGAACCTTGCTCTGTCGGACCGCCGCGCCGAGGCGGTTGCCGAAGCGCTGACCAATGCCTTCGGCATCCCGCCGGAGAACCTGACGACACAGGGCTATGGCGAGGAGTATCTGAAGATCAACACGCAGGCGCCCAACCGCGAGAACCGGCGTGTCGCCATCCGCCGTATCACGTCGCTGGTGGCACCGGTCGCCAGCAACAATTAGGTCATGATTTCAAAACCATGACCTGGTTTTTGGACTCAATGCGAAAAGCGCCCATCCCCGGCTCGATCGGGGATGGGAAAGGTTCGGATCCGGGTCCCGGACTCAAGAAGATTTGTACCGGCATTAGAGCCGGATCATTGAATCGCGAACCCGCTCACCCCAGATTCAGGGCTGGGCGTTCCCTGCCCCGTCCCGACTCCAGCGGGATGCATTGAGCCCCGCCGGCCCTCTCCGGCGGGGTTTTTTGCTGTCTTGCAAAATGCATCGGCGTGGTCGAAATACGGCCTGATCACCGACCACAATCCGAACCACTCCATGAAGCGTCTCGAACTCGCCATCGAATCGATCAATCTTGCCTCGCGCTGGCTGCTGGTCGTGTTCTATATCGGGCTTGGCCTGGCTCTGGCCGTCTATGCGCTGTCCTTCGGCAAGAAGCTCTACGAGTTCATCACCACGGTGTTCCCGCTCGGCGACACCGACACCATCCTGAAGATGCTTGGCCTGATCGATGCAGCGCTGGTCGCCTCGCTGGTGGTGATGGTCATCATCTCGGGCATGAAAACTTCGTCAGCCGCTTCGACGACCAAGATGGCGGCGGCGTGCACTGGCTGGCACGATCGATGTCGGCTCGCTCAAGGTCAAGGTCGCCTCGACCATCGTCGCCATCTCCTCCATGAGGTAGCTCCCTTCTCCCCGTTATACGGGGAGGTGAGAAGCATCCTGCCGAAGGCGGGTCAATCGACAACGATTTGTCGATTGAAGCGACGAACGCCCGGAGCCATAGCGCAGGGGCTGTGCCGGAGGCGGATGAGGGGCAGCGCCGACAGGCCGTGATTTTCGTCAGTAGATGCTTTTGACTTTTGTATCGGAGTTGGCAAACACCTCGTCCGGCACGAAAAAGTCGCCGGCCAGCGGCCCGGTCGCGCCTGGTGAATAGACCGAGAAATCCGTGACACCTTCGGCGCGCAGCACCTCTTCGTCGATGTAGAAATTGCCTGATGTCTCGCGCGACGGCCGCATGAAGATGGCATGCGCGGCATCGGCCATGATGTCGGGCGAACGGCTCATCGCCGCGACCGTGGCACCGCCCAGAAGATTGCGCACCGCCGCGGTGTCGATGGTCGAGATCGGCCACAGCGAATTGACGGCGATACCGTCCTTGGCGAACTCCGCGCTCATGCCCAGCGTGCACATCGACATGCCGAACTTGGCCATGGTGTAGGCGACATGGTTCTTGAACCACTTCGCCTTCATGTCGAGCGGCGGCGCCAGATTCAGGATGTGAGGATTGCCGGCCAACTTCAGGTGCGGAATGCACATTTTGGACACCAGGAAGGTGCCGCGCGTGTTGATCTGATGCATCAGGTCGTAGCGCTTCATGTCGGTCTCCAGCGTGCCGGTGAGCTGGATGGCGCTGGCATTGTTGACGCAGATATCGATGCCGCCGAATTTCTCCACCGTCCTTGCAACAGCCTCGGCCACCTGCGCCTCCTCGCGGATGTCGCACAGCACGGGCAGCGCCTTGCCGCCGGCCTGCTCGATTTCCTCGGCAGCGGTGTAGATCGTGCCCGGCAGCTTGGGATGCGGCTCGGCGGTCTTGGCCGCGATCGTCACATTGGCGCCGTCGCGCGCGGCGCGCAGCGCGATCGCCAGCCCGATGCCGCGCGATCCACCGGAGATGAACAGCGTCTTTCCCTTGAGCGACATTTTTCCTCCGCGTGCTGACCCATTCTTCTGGGCCGATCCTTGCCCGTGCGGCTCGCGGATACAAGAGCTTGCCGCGGGAAGCCATGGTGACGCTGCGGAGGCTTTGTTGATCGACAGCGCCCGATATCTATTGGATTTACCGAGGCTCGGATATATATTCTATACAAACAGGCAGAATATAGAATGGCACTATCGATCAAGAACATGGAAGTGGAGCAACTGGCGCGCGAGCTTGCCCGTCGCCGCCACGTGTCCGTGACAGAGGCTATCCGCCAGAGCCTCGAGCGCGAGGTCGCGCGCGAACGGCTGGTGCCGCGCGAAGACGCCAGTGATCTGTTTCAGCGGTTGATGGCGATTGCCGACAGTGCCGGAAAAATCCCCGAACGCGAAGATGCGATGACCGACGACGAAATCCTCGGTTACGACGAGTTCGGAATCCCGACGAAATGATCATCGATTCCTCGGTCTTGATCGCCATTCTGCGTCTCGAGCCAGGCTACGAACGTTTCGTGCTCGCGATCACGCAGGCCAAGAGACGGCTGCTGGCAGCGCCAACGTATCTGGAAACAACGATGGTGCTCGCGGGTGGCCGGCAAGATGAAATCCTGGATCGGCTAGACACCTTCCTGCGGACCGCCTCGATCGAGACGATCCCCTTCACCGCCGACCACGCAGCCGTCGCCCGTCAGGCTTTTCTGCGTTACGGCAAGGGCAGGCATCCGGCGGCGCTGAACTTCGGTGACTGCATCGCCTACGCCACGGCCCGGCTTGAAGCCATGCCGCTTCTGTTCAAGGGTGACGATTTCCGGCTGACCGACATCGAAGCGGCGGTATGATCGATCAGACCAGCACCAGCCCCTGCCGCATCGCAATCGCGATGGCATCGGTGCGGTTGGCGGCGCCCAGCTTGATCAGGATCGCGGCGACGTGGAATTTCGCCGTGTGCACGGAAATGTTGAGCCGCCGCGCGATCACCTTGTTGGGCGCGCCTTCGGCCAGCAGCGCCAGCACTTCCGCCTCGCGCGGCGAAAGCATCGGGCGAACGGCGTGGTCATCGGCCGGTTCATCCTCGAACGGCGCGCCCTCGCCCGTATGGAAATCCTCATCGCGTCCACGGCCGCCATTGCCCGCGACGCGATAGCCGGCCGCCGCCAGCCGCGCCGCCGCGGCGATCAGCAGATCGTCCGCACCCGCAGGCATGACGGCAAACACTTCGCCAGCGGGCCGCTCGCCGCCGGCGCGCCCCGACAGCAGCACCCGTGGTACCGAGGCCGGCACGGCATCTCCGCTCCTGTCGTCGATGATGGCGACGTCGGCCCTGCCGCCGCCGGCCACAACCGGCAGCAGATCGTCGCTCGCGGCAAGCGTGGCAGTCAGGCGCTCGGCGCGCGCGGCATCGCCAAGCGCAACCAACACCACCAGCCGCCGCGAGGCGGCGCTGTCAGCCATGATCCGTTCGCCGGCGAGCGCTTCCATCGATCCTCTCAGCTCAGCGGCTTTTCGCCGATGGTCAGCGCAACATCGCGCTGTTCACCGCCACGCACCACGCCAAGCGTCACCGAAGCGCCGGCGCTGTCCGGGCCGAGCCTGCGGATCAGGTCGCGCGGGCCATGCACCGCCTCGCCGTTCCAGGCCACGATGATGTCGCCCAGCGACAGGCCGGCGGACTTGGCCGGGCCGGCGTCATCGAGGCTCATCACCATCGCGCCATGGGCGTCGCGGTCGCGCACAGGATGCAGGCCGGCGCCGAGATAGCCGCGTGCGACATGGCCTTTTTCGCGCAAGGTCGCCACCGCCCGCTCGATCGTCTCGTAGGGCATGACCAGCGCACGGCCACGCGGCCCGAACAACAGCATGCCGATCAGCGCCCCCTTGGCGTCCAGCACCGGACCACCCTCGAAGCGGCCGCCCGCGCCGACGGCCAGATGGATGCGCCGGTCGATCGTGCCGCCGCGCATCGAGCGCCAGGCCGGACCGACTTCGCCGACCGAACCCGACACGGCCAGTGCCGAGCCCTGGCTGTTGCCGATGGCAATGGCGATATTGCCCGGCCGAACGGCATCGGCCTTGGCAAGGACGGGCGCGGAGGCCGCATCCGCGGGCTTCAACAGGGCGACGCCCGTTGAAGGATCGCGACCGACCAGTTCGGCCTTCACCGCTCCGCCCGAAGCCAGCGTCAGCTCGATCTCCTCGCCGGCCTCGACAGCCTCTTCGGCAGTGACGAAATAGCCGTCGCGCCAGTGGAAGGCGCTCGCCGTGCGGTGGTGATGCGTGGCGAAGCTCGCGGTCGCCGGTGTCGCCGCGGCGGCAAGATCGGCCACGGCCTGCGAAAACGCATTCAGATTGAAATCGCTCATGATGGTCTCCTGGGGTTCGTCATGTCCCAGATATCGCCCGACGGCGCCCCTGGAGGTACTCGCCTGACGGCTAGTTGGCGGTTTGACTGGCCATCTGGTCAGGTCGCGGCGGTTCCAGCCGCTCCGCACATATAGTGTGTGTCGCCCAAAAGTGCTCAGCGGTTTTGGGACAACGGCACACACAGGAAAAAAATCACGATCAAGCCTGAAAACACGGAGCCCTTCCATGGCCCTCGCCGCCGCCAAATTCCAATCTGACGAGACGCTGCTCGACGCCTATTCGACGACGGTGGCCGATGCCGTCGACCGCATCGGCCCGGCCGTCTGCCGCATCGAGCGTGTTGGCGGCCAGGGCGGCCATGGGTCGGGCTTCGTCATTGCGCCGGACGGGCTGGTCGTCACCAATTTCCATGTCGTGGGTGACGCAAGAACAGTTCGTGTGTCGATGCCGGACGGCGCCTCCAGCGAGGGCCGTGTGCTCGGCCGCGATCCCGACACCGATATCGCGCTGGTGCGCGCCGACGGCAGTTTTACCGATGTCGCGCCGCTTGGCGATTCCAAGCGGCTGCGGCGCGGCCAGATCGCGATTGCCATCGGCAATCCGCTCGGCTTCGAATGGACCGTCACGTCGGGTGTCGTCTCCGCACTCGGCCGCTCGATGCGTGCTTCCACCGGCAGGCTGATCGATGACGTGATCCAGACCGATGCCGCGCTCAACCCCGGCAATTCCGGCGGGCCGCTGGTGTCCTCGGTCGGCGAGGTCATCGGCGTCAACACCGCCATGATCCACGGCGCGCAAGGCATCGCGTTTGCGGTCGCCTCCAACACCGCCAATTTCGTCATCTCGGAAATCATCCGCTTCGGCCGTGTGCGCCGCGCCTTCATCGGCGTCTCGGCCGACACCACCAACCTGCCGCGCCGCGCGGCGCTGTTGTCGCAAGTGTCGACCAGCACCGCGGTGCGGCTGCGCAGCGTCGAGAAGGACGGCCCGGCGGCCAAGGCCGGTCTTAAGGAAGGCGACATCATCGCCGCGATCGGTGGCCGCCCGGTCACCGGCGTCGACGACCTCGTGCGCATGCTCGACGCCGAGCGCATCGGCCGCGAGACGCTGTGCACGGTGGTGCGCCGCACCGGCGTCAGCCAAGTGACGGTGACGCCGGTGGCAAGGGCGGACTGAGCAATCGAAGAAGAAGCCCGCGATCCCGGGCTTCCCCAAGCTTAGTTTATTTCTTGCCCTTGGTTGCCAAGACGCATCTTCAACAGGGTGACAAGGTTTGCCGGCATGCCATCAAGAGTTTTGATTTCAGCGGTCTGCGGCCGCTCACGAAGTGCGACGCGCATGGCGTGAAATCCAAGCGCACGGTAGGCCTCCATCTGCTCCTCTGAAAAGAACTGATCGCTGGTCGGCTCATTCGGGAAAAGCGGGTAGCGGCGCTCATAGTCCAGGACATAGTCGGGCTCGTCGCCGGTGACCGACGCCTTGACGTAGAGCAGTATCCCTTCGACCGGGTCGTTTTCATAGAGGATCTTGCCCACCGCGAAATGCCGCAGATGCAGATCCGAACCCGTCGGGATAATCTTGGTGCGGTCAGCGTCGCGGGCCAGCGCCGCATCCCTGACCGGCCGCCAATCGAGCGAGATACGCACGCCGAGATCAATTCTGGCGAAGCGCTGGACATCTGTAAAAGCGCCGAAATTCATGCCGGCATCGGCTTCGGCGTCAACCACGATGATCAGCTTGCACTTGCGCTTGAGCAATTGGTAGAGGCCGATATTGTCGATATGGCCGCCATCTGTGATGTAGACGCGCGAACTGTCCGACCTGAGCAAGCCCATCGCTTCGTGCAACAGATACAGTCGCAATATGTCGTCCCAACTGCGCTGGGAAGGCTTCTCAAGCTCGCTCGGGTTGGGAAGCCAGAATCCCAACCGCAGGTTGAGCAAGGCCAGCGTCGGCCCGAGCAGGCCAAGGTTGGTGCGACCCATGCTTGAAGAAATCGCAGCGCCCGAAATCGCCGCCGCCGCCGCGAGATCCAACTGCCCTTCTTTCGTGGTCATAGCCTTCGAGGTCGCATACCCGGTGGATTCGCTGCCGACAAAATGTTTTGAAAACAGAAAGAATTCGGCATTGCGTCCCCGCTTGCTCGGATCTGGCGCGGGCAGGCTGGTGGATGTTCCTGTGGTCTGCTGAGAATCCCTAGCCCGACGGACGTTCAACGTTCCGTTCATAAGGAGATAAGGTGCCTTCGCGCCGAGAGTAGCCAATGCAATGTCTGCCTGATCTTCACTGCCGCCAAGGCGAAATGCCCAGCGCAGCCGATCACGGTAAAGGCGGTGCAGGCCATTGGCATTTTCGGTGAAATTGAAGGCCACTATTATGACAATGGCACTGATGGCCAGATAGTTGAGCAACACGATGACTTCATCATCGTGCCAGACACCTTTTGCCATTCTGGCGGCGACGGCGAAAACGGTCGAACTTGCCAGGAACAGCAAGACCTTGACGACCACCCAACCGTTGTAGTCGTGCCTCATCGCAGCAAAGAAGTTGCTAAGGCGACCGGAACTGCCCTTTTCGGCGAAACGGCTCACCAGCAATGTTCGCAGTGTCAGGAAAAGCGCCATGCAAACAACGAGGGCCAAGCACAGGAAAAGGCTGTTGTCCGTCAGCCATTCGGGACCGTACGCGTAGCCGCTGGCACGGCCAAATAACCACGACACGTCGAGGCCCCAGATCGTGATTGGAGATATCTTGATGCCCCAGATGGTGATCAGCAAGAAGAAACCATAGATCAGGAGAGGCAAGGCAAGACCGAGCGCCAGGAATACCGCTCGCGCCAGATAACCGCGGATCTGGTGCCCGATCTTCGGTGAATTCAAGGCTTTCTGCACCCAGGAAATCAGGATTCCCCTGAAAGCGGCGGTGGCCGTGACGATGGCCGCAGCCGCTGTGATCAACGCTTTGAGCGTTTCCAATGTCGTCTGCCGATTACCGAATTTCGGCTGGGTAATCTCGATCAGCCACAGGATGATCTTGGGCTGAACTTCGATTAGAAACAGGCTGGCAGTGATCAGCAACAAGGTACGACCACCTTTAGCCCAATTGCTGTCCTGTTCGAGATGCTCGCCTTTGCGCGCCGCGGCATAGCTGTCGGAGTAGGATCGCCGCAGCCCCCATGAGATCAGCCAAATGGCGAGAACCACCATCGCCGATCGTGACAGCACGAAAGGATTGGCGACAACCGATCGCAGGCTGGCGCCCCATCCCTCTTTGCCCCAATCGTCTCCGAAGAGACGGTTGGTAACGTCGAGAACGATGCTGTGGCTGAGGTGGTTGGTGGTCGGGTTTGTCAGGATGACGAATGTTGCCAGCGGCAGGAGCAGTGTCAGCAGCAGCAGGAAATTGACCATCCAGCCGCGCATCAGGATGCCTATCGACAGCGAGATGTCGCGGAAGCCGCGCGGCGCCAGAAAACGGCTGTTGTCGCGGATATGGCCGACGAGCGGATTGTCGTGCACGTCAGACACACCCTCGCCTGAGGCGAAGGGAAAATCGAGCGGTCCGTCTTCGCCGCTTTCCGCCGGTTCTAGTTTCTGACGCGCTATATCGGCTTCGAGTTCCTGACGCGTCATATCGGCGACCATCGCCGATCCGATATAGCCGCCGCCGGACACGGTCGACAGATAGTCGATCCGCGGCGTGAGCTTGTACTGGTCAAGCGCCTGAAGCGCACCAAGACAAAACGAAGCGGATCTTATCCCACCGCCAGAGAGCGCAACACCAAACAGCCAGGCCGGATCACGCTTAGGGACGGAGTCGGGCTTACCGCTGCCAGCATTCGAAACATCTACGCCCAGCCTCTTACGGCGACGGATAATTGAACGATACTCTATCCGAAGAACCGTCTTGAAGTCCTTTGTATGCTGGTTACGTTTGCCTTTTTTCCGTTGATTGGACACAGCTATCCCCCGACGCCGCTATTATTGAGACAATACAACAGGCAAAGATGTTTTCTGCAAGGATTATTACTCGCGGGAAATGGAGGCAGCGCTAGCAACATCCGCAACTTGAAAACCACAAACCGGCAGCTCCGTCATCACTCTCTGTCAACAATGCCCGCCAGGGATCATACTCAAGCCCCCGCCGCGCCCTCCGCATACTGCGCCAAAAATTCCTTGCTGGGCGGGATCGGCTTGATGACGTCGATCAGCACGCCGTTGGGGTCTTTGGTGATGAAATGGCGTTGGCCGAAGGGCTCGTCACGCAGTGTTCGCAGGACCGGCAGGCCGGCGGCGAGGATCCGCTCATAGACGGCGTCGGGATCTCGGACTTCGAAATTGATCAGCAGGCCCGAGGTGCGCCCCCGCCCCTCTTCCGGGATCGTCTCGTGGTCGCCCTGGACGATGCCCAGATTGACGCGTTTGTTGTCCACCGATTGCAGATGCACGTACCAGTCGCTTTCAAACAGCGGCTGGAAGCCGAAATGCTTGACATAGAACGCGGCCGTGCTGGCGACGTCGCCGGTCATCAGCACCGGGTAATAGCTTGTGGTCTTCATCTTTCCTTCTCCCTGGACATAACATACAGTCTGTATGTAAATCGAATTAACATACAGGCTGCATGTATGCAACAGGAACCCGTGCGCCGTTCCAACCGCGACCGCACCGAGGCGACGCGCGCCGACCTGATCGCGGCGGCGCGAAAGCTGTTCACCGAGAAATCCTATGCCGAGACCGGCACGCCGGAGATCGTCACCGCGGCCGGCGTGACGCGCGGCGCGCTCTATCACCACTTCGCCGACAAGCAGGCGCTGTTTGCCGCCGTGGTCGAGCAGGAGGCGCAGGCGGTGGCGCAGGAGATCGACCGCGCTTCGCCGCCCTCGCTCGAAGCCCGCGATGCGCTCATCGCCGGCTCCGACGCCTATCTCACCGCCATGCGCGCGCCCGGCCGCACGCGGCTGCTGTTGCTCGACGGCCCCGCCGTGCTTGGCCGCGCCGCCATGGATGCGATCGACAACCGCCACGGCAACCGGTCGCTGCGCGAGGGCCTGGTCGCGGCGATGCGGGCCAACACGATGACGCGATTGCCGGCGGAGGCGCTGACCGCGCTGCTTGCATCCGCCTTCGACCGCGCCGCACTTGCCATCGAGGCCGGCGCCTCAGCCGAGGATTACCGCGCCGTGCTCATGGCGCTGATTGACGGATTGTCTCCGGATCGTCCTCAGGCACCTCGCCCGGCTCGAACTCGTTGAAGCAGCCGAGCCCGCGCTTGAACCGGTCGATCAGCCAGGCGGCCGCCGGCTTCGGGCTGCGGTCGTTGCGATGCATGGCAAACAGTGGCGAACTCACTTCCTTGTAGGGTTCGAGATCAAGTTCCACCAGGCGGCCAGTGGCCAGGTCGTCGGCGATCAGCCAGCGCGGCAGCCCACCCCAACCCAACCCCTCGCGCATCAGCATGTGCTTGGTGCGCATGTCCGTCAGCCGCCAGGTGCGGTAGGCAAAGACGCCATAGTCGCGCCCCTTGGTGCGCTCGGACTGATCGGTGACGACGAGCTGTGTGTGCTCGCGCACATCCTCGATCTTCACCGGCTTCGGCAGCCGTGCCAAGGGATGGGTGGGCGCAGCGGCAGGCACCATCGACATGAAGCCGATGCGCACGAGATGCACGTCGACCTCGCCCAGCAGGCCGCCAATGCCGAGATCGGCCTGTCCATTGACGACGTGGTCCGGGATCAACCCGAGCGAGCCGATATGCAGTCGCAGCATCACGGTCGGAAACTGCGCCTCGAATGCCTTCAGCACCCGCACCAGCACCGGCGAAGGCAGCGCCGAATCGACCGACAATGCCACTTCGGCCTCCAGCCCGTGATGGTGGCCATCGACGCGCGAGCGCATACGCTGCAGCACGCCGATCATGCGCCTTGCGTCCTCCAGCATCGCCCGGCCGATCTCGGTCAGTTGCGGCTCGCGCGTGCCCTCGCGCTCGAACAGCTTCAGCCCAAGCTGCGCCTCGAGATTGGCGATGCCGTAGCTGATGACGGATTGCGCCCGGTTGAGCTTGCGGCCGGCGGCCGAGAAACTGCCGGTGTCGGCAACGGCAACAAAGATCTGAAGCTGGTCGAGGGTCGGGTTGGGTTGCATCATTGTATCTATTTTGTGGATGGATCGTATAGAAAATATACCAGTTTATCTGATGGATCGATAGCCCCATATGTGGCGGGACAATTCATTCCACTGGAGAGACCCGCTATGTCCATTCTTCTCGTTACCTCGAGCCCGCGCGGCGCTGCCTCGCACTCGACCCGCATCGCCACCGAATTCGCTGAAAAGCTTGTCGCCGCCGATCCGTCGAACACGCTTGTCGTGCGCGACCTCGTCGCCAACCCGCTGCCGCATATCGATGCCGACTACGCGACCGGCATCTACACGCCGGCTGAAGCCCGCACCCCGCGTCAGGCTGAGGTTGTCGGCGTCTCCGACGTCGTGCTCGACGAACTGTTCGCCGCCGATACCGTGATCCTTGCCACCGGCTTCATCAACTTCAACATCTCCTCGACGCTGAAGTCGTGGGTCGATCACATCGCCCGCTCCGGCCGGAGCTTTGCCTATGGCGAAGGCGGTCCCAAGGGCCTCGTCACCGGCAAGAAGGTCTATATCGTGCTGGCTTCGGGCGGCATCTATTCCGAAGGTGCGGCAGTGCAGTTCGATCACGCCATCCCCTATCTGCGCGGCGTGCTCGGCTTCCTCGGCATGACCGATGTCGATGTCATCCGCATCGAAGGCGTAGGCATGGGCCCTGACGCGGTGACCGCCGCACTCGCCAAGGCGACCGCCAAGGTCGACGCCGTCGTGGCCAGCCAGCAGACCGCTGCTGCCGCGTAAGGCGCCTACCATATGACTGAGAAAAGGCAGGCGCCCGCGCCTGCCTTTTTCATTTCAGCCGGCCTACGAGCGGCCGCCGGTGCCTCACACTTTTCCTGGAATTTCTCTAGTCTTGCGCACTGCGTCTGACCGGCACGACCCGGTCAATCCGCTTGCCGCTCGAATCCTCCACGACCAGATGAATGCTTTGAACCTCAGCTGGAGAAGGTGCCTTCAATTGCACCTGCTTGACGATCCAGCCTCCTTCAAATGCCAGGTCCTTAACTTCGACATTGTCCGTGCCCTGTCCGACGCCATACTGAAGTGGCGCCGTGCCGCCCTTTATCACGGCTCGCACCGTAACCAGCCCTGCAGGGCCGACTGGTTGCGGTGAAAGATCCGGCGTGGACAATTCAAACGGCGCCTCCAGATTTGCCTTCGAAGACTCCGCCCCGAAGTAATAGCCGACGATCGTGCCAAACACGCCCAGCAGGAGGGACAAAACTTCCTTCGCCCTCTGAAAGCGACCGTCATTCGCGTCGCTTGGAGCTGGCCCGACCAGCGTGTTGAGGACGAGTGCGACGGCGATTCCTATGGTCACGATCGCGAAGAGATAGGTAATCAGCCCTCTGGCAAGCTCGGGCCTTGCCATTCCCGAAAGAAAGCCGTGATCGACGCCAAGCATCGAAGCGCCGATCATGACAAACAGACTGAGCAGAATCAGAGTTGCAAGGATTACTATCGGATTTTGAAAATTCGCCTGCGAAACATCCGGCTGGGACTCGGCCGGTTTTGGTGTCCCATCGTCCTTGTCTGCCATCACTCCCCTCCTCAGTAGATGCCCTCCATCAGGCCAAATACCATTCCAGCGGAAGCCGGACACAACACCACCCGCATTCCTCGCTCCAACGAACCCTCTTTGGTCGCCTCACACATAGCCGCAGGAATGGACGCTGATGCCAAGTTTCCGAATTTTCGAAATACTTTGTCATAAAGGCGGTCGCCAACGCCCAGTCTAGTCGCCATGATTTTGAGGGCCGACTCGCTGGAACTGTGTGGGAACCAGATGTCGATGCCAGAAACGTCGGGGTATGCCGCCTTTACAAAAGAGGTCATTTCCCTGCTCGCCGTCTGTGTAAGCTCTGAGCTGTAGGCAACCAGTTGATGGACGCCATTGGCTCCAACTTTTGTATCAGGCAAGCAGAAATCGCGAAAGCCGGGAAGTGGTAGATTGCAAAGCGATGCAAACTGGGGTCTGGTTCGAAAACGAAATTTCCAAGCATCTGGCGACCATGTAACGACGGTGGCAGTGGCTGCTTCGCCGATAGTTAGAGCTGGAAATGTATAAGCGATTTCAGCATCGGTCCGCATTTTGAAGATTTCGGGATATCCGTTTTCGTAGACGCTGAACTCAGCATTTACGATCAGGATCCTTGCGTATGATCGGGTCAGCAAAAAGCCTTGGGCAACCTGAAGCGCCCTTGCCCAACTCATGCACGCCTCCGTAATGTCGAAGGCGTCACACTCGATGCCAAGTGCAGAAACCAGGAACGTCGCGTTGGCCGGCTCCAGAAAGCCGCGCCCTATCCCGCAGTATATGACCAGATCTATGTCCCGGGGCACCAGCCCAGCATCGGCGATGGCCGATCGAGAGGCATCACGCAACAGGTCAAAGGCTCTTTCCCCGGCGCCCGTGTCACGGACGTAACGCGACTGTGCGCCGGCTCTTCGGAACAGGCGCTCGATTTTCCGACAATAAGACTCTAACTCTTCTCTGTTTTGACTTTGATTGTAATCACGAATATATCTTAGTATATCTTCATTCGAGATCATTCGGGATGGAGTTCTAAACGCAATTGAATCAATACGCATTCCGGCACCCCGAGCACGTCAGGTAGCCGTATTTTTCACCTCGATCTTGATTGCTTCCCGATTCAGTCATCAGCCCCGCCGGTAGCTCGTCTGAAAAACGACAATGAGAAAAGCCGGAAATTATCTCAATTTCGACGATGGCGCACCCTTTAATCCGGTTCGATCCTGCAGCCGGAGTGGAGCGTGACGGCGGAGATCTGCTCCGCACGAGGGGCGGCTGCCCTGACGCGGTGACCGCCGCGCTCGCCAAGGCGACCGCCAAGGTCGACGCCGTTGTCGCCAGCCAGCAGGCCGCTGCTGCCGCGTAAGACTCTCGATCATCTGAACTCGAAGGGCAGGCGTTCGCGCCTGCCTTTCTTTTTATCAGACATCCTTTGCCTGACCGGTCGTCTCCGTCGCGTCTTGCGTTATTTCCGACAGCGGCGGCAGCACGACAGCCGGATGGCGGCCTTCGCGCAGCATCAGGCCGAGACTGTAGTCGACGGCCAGCTTCATCGCACCGAGCGCCGTGCCGCCGTCTTCCAAAGAGCTGACGGCGATCCGTGTCGGCCACGCAAGGTCCGCCGCGACGTGCTCGACCTTTTCCGTCATCAGCGGATTCCTGCCGACGCCACCGCCAAGCACGATCAGGCCGGGGTCAAGCATGCCGATGCAGCCGGCCGCCAGCCTGCCGATATCGGCAGCATGGCGCGCGACGGCCGCCACCGCCGGCGGTGAACCCTCAAGCGCGCGTGCAAAAAGATCCTTGGCCGACTCGGGCGGCGCGCCTTCCCCCGCCGGCCAGTCGACACGGCAGCGCTCGACCAGCGCCCGCGAGCCGAGGTAGTGTTCGAGCCCTTCACGATGGGGCGTCTCGCTGGCCGACCACGGAAACGGCATGCGGCCGATTTCGCCGGCGGCACCGCCGGCGCCGCGGAACAGGCGCCCCTCGGTGATGAAGCCGAGACCGACCCGCACGCCAACCTGCAGAAAGGCGAAGGTCTGGTGGCCTTGCGCAGCGCCAAAGTGCATCTCGCCAATGGCAGCACAGTTGACGTTGTTTTCCAGGATGATCGGCACCTCGATGCTGCGGCGCAGCAGGCCAAGCACGGCGGATGGCCCACCGGGCCGGTCGAAACGATCGTTGGAGACGATACGCGGCACGGCCACCGCAATGGCGCGCAGCGCACGAAAACTCTTGGCCACGCCAGCCATGGTGGCACGCGCCACCGACAGCACGACGGCGCCGACCTTGTCGGCATCGCCGGCTATCGCCTCCGCGATCGGTTCTTCCGCCGACGCCAGCTTCTGTGCATCCATCGAATAGGCGACGGCGCGCACCTGGGCCGCGCCGACATCGATGCCGATCGCGTAGCCGGCGCCCGGACCGATGCCGTAGATCGTCGCCGTGCGGCCGATGGCGCCACGCTCAATGCCACGCGAGGCAACGAGGCCGAGTGCGCTCAGTTCCGACACCGCCGCCGACATGGTCGGCTTCGAAAGGTCGAGCATGGCGCCGAGCTTCGGCCGCGTCACCGGCCCATGCGCGGCGAGCACGCGCAGCACGGCGCGGGCGCTGTCGGTCAGATTGGGGATTTCCGCAGCCGCCATCTCAGCCGTTCGACCTTTTGCCTGAAATCCTGTCACCAGTCGGTGAAAGCGCGATCGCCGCCCCGACTCGAAAGCCGCATCCTGTTCTCAATGCCCCATTGCCAGGCGGTTTGGCAATTTCCACGATCCGGACAGCGGCGTCAGACTTCGGTCGGCGACCACGGCTTCAGCTTGATATCGGTCTGGCGGTAGCGGAACACGATGTCGGTGAGGCCGGCCGCGTCCTGCATGTCGCCGACAATGAGCTGGATGGCGATGATCTCCAGTATGGCGTCGGCGATGGCGTTGCCGAGCGCCGGAATGGGGATCACCACCAGCCTGTCGGCTGGGGCGACATCGCCGCGCCGCGTCACCAGCACCGAAGGACAGCCCAGCGCGGCGACATCTTGCGCGATCTTGACCTCGCGGCCATCGCCGATGGCGATCAACCCCGTCGCCGCATCCTGCGATTCCATCGGCCCGTGCAGATAGTTCAGCGTGTCCCATCCCGATGCCGGCACCCGGACGGCCTCGCGGATCAGCATCGCCGCCTCGCCGGCATTGGCGAAGCAGACGCCGGCGCCGACGATGTCGATGGACGTTCTGCCCTGCAGCAGCCGTGCCGCCTGCCCGGCAGCGCTTTGCGCACTGGAGAGAACGGTGGCGACAGCGGCAGGCAAACGCGCCCAGTCAAAACTGTTGCCGGCGAGCCTGTCGATCAGCATGCCAAGCGCCAGCAAGGTCCCGGTATAGCCGGTGGAACTCGCGCCATTGTCGGCCCCGGAGGCCGTGGCAAGCACCGCGCCGGTGAGTTCAGCCAGCGGATTGTCGCTGCCGCGACAGACCGCCAGGCGCGGCGACGCCGACGCCTCGCGCATGACGTCAGAGATTTCGCGACTCTGCCCGGAGGCCGACAGCGCGATGAACGCATCGGCGGCTGCATCCGTCCGGCCATAAAGATCGGTCGGCGTATAGGCAAAAGCCTTGATGCCGGAGGCGCGCAGATAGTGCGCGCCAACAAGGGCCGCCTGGTAGCTGGCGCCGATGCCGGCAAGCCCGATCGTCTTGCCGCCAAAAGCGCTGAGATCAAGATCGTCAAGCGCCCCTGCCACCGAACGCCTGCCGATTTCGAGACTTTCCGTCTGGCGCGCCACCGCCTCGCGGTAGCCGATACGCTTCATCATTCAAACAACTCCAATCGACGGGGACAGGTCCTGGCCAACGAGCAGCCGCCTGGCCAAGGCGACCGCGCCAAGCACCGGCGGCTCGCGCAGCAGCAGCACCTGGCTCGACGGTGACACCTTCGCCATCGCCTCGACAAATGCCGTCATCAGCATCGGCTGCTCTGAAATGACACCGCCGCCAGCCACGACAAGGGCGGGATTGGCGCCGCGTTCGATCAAGAGTTCGACCAATGCGGCCAACCCTGCCCCACCTTCCCTGATGACGCGGATAGCCAGCGCCGAGCCGGCATTCGCCGCGTCGAACACGGCATTGGCATAGCGGCCCCAGACCGCCGCCCCGCGCGTTTCGTTGAGCAGGATGCCAAGCTTGGTCTGGTCGTCTGTATCGAGCTCGCGCATCAGCGCGGCAATCAGAGGGTCGCCATCCCGGCCCCGGTCGAGGCTGTGCCGGATCGCCTTGGCCGCCTCGCGCACCAAGGCCGGCGCGCTACCCTCGTCGCCGAGGATCCAGCCCCAGCCGCCGGCGGCCAGCATCTTGCCATTGGCCGTGCGCGCCACCGCGATCGAGCCGGTGCCGGCGACGACGCCGATGCCGTCGACATGGCCAGCGGCAGGCACCATCAGTTCGGCATCGTTGACGACCTGCACCAAACCACCGGTCCGCGCGGCCAGCAGCGCCTGGAACCGTTGGCATTGTTCGTCCGTGTCGCAACCGTGGGCGCCGACCGCCATGGCCGCTGGTGCAACGCCCCCGCACAATCCGGCAACGATCCCGGTCAGCGTTTCGGCATCGGTCTCCATCTGGCGAATGCGCCAGCTCTCCGTCACCAGCACCTCATCGGCGATCGTGTGCTCGCCCTGGCACGCCACGATACGCGTCTTGGTGCCGCCTATGTCCACGCCTGCAATGATTTTCTGGGTCACCGACATCCACCGCGCACGCCGGACGAAGCAGGTCGCCTCGTCTCAATTCACATTAGTTAGGAAACTTTACAAACTATCTTCCCAGACGGCAAGAACTATGATTTGATAATCGTCGTAAAAAGCGCATCAAGCGCGATTGGGAGATTGCAACATGAGCAGGAGAAGGATTGGGCTGGCCCTCGCGGCCGCGTCTTTCGCATGGGGATTGGCCGCCGGCGTGGCGCACGCCACCGACATCTCGTTCTGGACCTGGCGCCAGGAAGACAAGGCCGCCTACAACGAACTTTTCGCCGATTTCACCAAGGCCAACCCGGACATCCATGTGAAGTTCGAGTCGTTCCCGGATGAGAACTATCCGACGATCGTTTCGACCGCGCTGGCCGCCGGCAAGGGCGGTGACGTCATCCACACCCACGCCTATGGCTGGCTCGAGCAGTTCGTGAAGGCCGGCTATTTCGAGCCTCAGGATCTGACCACGGTGCCTTCACTCGCCAACCAGCCCGCCGATGCGCTGGTGGCCGGCACCTACCGCGCCGACAAGAAGGTCTATTCCTTGCCCTTCGCCTCGCAGACGCTCGGCCTGTTCATCAACAAGGACGTCTTCGCCAAGGCCGGGCTGACCCCGCCGACCACATGGGACGAGTTCATAACCGTCAGCAAGGCGCTGAAGGAAAAGGGCATTTACCCCTTGGCCAACGGCATGGGCACCAGCTGGTTCAACGAGATGTTCGTGGCCATCTTCACCAATCCGTTCCTCGGCCAGGAGTTCGTCAGTGACCTGACCTCGGGCAAGACCACCTTCAAGGACCCGCGCTATGTCGCGGCACTCGGCAAGCTGCTCGAATTGCGCGACTACATGCCGCCCGGTTTCGAAGGCATCGACTACGACACAGCGGGCCAGCTGTTCATCAGCGGCAAGGCGGCGATGCTGGCCGGCGGCAGCTTCGACATCGCCACCTACAGAAGCCAGAACCCGGCCATCAACATGGACTTCGTCGCCCCGCCCATGGCCAAGGCCGGCGACACGCCGCAGGTGACCAAGTTCTTCGATGGCGGCTATGCGGTCAACGCCAAGTCGGCCAACAAGGAAGCCGCGCTCAAGCTGGTCAACTGGATGGGCACCAAGGAATTTGGCGACAAGTTTTCCGCCCTGCTCGGCAACATCTCGCCGATCAAGGGTGTCGTCATCAAGGACGAGTTGCTGTCGCACGTCGCCAAGTTGAACGAAACCGCCATGCCGCATATCAATGTCGTCTACTTCCGTTTCGAGAAGCCGACGGGATCGGAGCTGCTGCAGGGCGACATCACCAAGATGATGTCGGGTTCGATCACCCCGGACCAGCTGGCGGCCGACCTGACCAGCGGTCTCGCCAAATGGTACAAGCCTTTCCAGGGCAAGTGACATGAACAACGGCCGGCGCCACACCACAAAAGCCTATCCGTGGCGCCGGTCACTCTGGATCGCGTCCCTGCTGACACCGGCCCTGGTGGTCATGGTGCTGTTCGTGCTCTGGCCGCTGCTGTCGGCCTTCCGCCTTGCCTTTTATGAGTTCAACGGCTTGCAGCCGACCGGATTCATCGGCTTCGAAAACTTCCGCAAGGTGTTGTTCGAACAGCCTTATAGCGACTGGACCTACAACGCGCTGAAGCACAACATCATTGCCTTCGTGGCGCTGATGGTGTTCGAGAACGGCACCGCCTTCCTGCTCGCTTACGCGCTGTTGAAAGCGCTGCCCGGCCATCGCATCCACCAGGTCATCGTCTTTCTTCCCGTCGTGCTGTCTGCGGTCATCGTCGGCTTCCTGTGGAAACTCTTCCTGCATCCGCTGTTCGGGCTGGTGAACCAGACGCTGGCGCTGGTCGGCATCGGCGCCATCCCATGGCTCGGCAATGAACACACAGCACTCGGCAGCGTGTTGTTCGCCAACATCTGGCACTGGCTCGGCTTTCCGACCCTGGTGCTTTTGGCCGGCATGCAACGCGTCAGCAAGGAAGTGATCGAGGCCGCCCGCCTCGACGGCGCCGGCGACTATGTGCTGATGACGAAGATCATCTGGCCGCTGATTGCGCCGAGCGTCACCATCGTCACCATCCTGACCTTCATCGGCAGCTTCAACTGGTTCGAGATCCCCTACGTCATGGCCGGCCTCACCGGTTCGCCCGGCGGCGCCACCGACGTGCTCGGCCTCTATTTCTACCGCACCGCCTTCGGCTCGACGACGACCGGCATCCAGGATTTCGGCCAGGGCAGCGCGCTGGCCGTGATGATGTTCATCATCGTTGCCGGCGTCACCGCAATCGCGCTTCGCTACTTGCGCCGTCGAGAGATCGAACTGTGAGCGCAGTGGTCGGCACCAAGCAAACAGGCGAGCTGTTGAAGAACGGCGCCATCCAGCTGATGCTGGCGATCAACGCCGTCATCATGATCTATCCGCTGTTCGTCATGGTGATGTCGTCCTTCAAGACCAATGCCGAGATCTTCTCCTCGCCCTTCGCCTTGCCCGCGCATTTTTCGCTGGCCAATGCCGAGCGGGTGTGGAGCGAAACCAATTTCGTCCGTTACCTCGCCAATTCCGTCGGCATCACCATGGCCGCGGTGGCGCTGATCCTTCTGTTCAGCACCATGGCCGCCTACGCGATCGCCCGCTACCAGTTCAGGCTGAGCGCTCTGGTGCTGATGTTTTTCCTGAGCGGCATGACCGTGCCGCTGAAACTGGCGATCATTCCGCTGTTCATCCAGCTGGATTCGCTTGGCCTGGTCGACAGCTATGCCGGCCTCGTGCTGGTCTATGTCGCCATGGGCATTCCCTCGGCGGTGTTCATCATGACCGGCTTCCTCCGGACCTTGCCACGCGAACTGGAAGAGTCGGCACGCATGGACGGCGCCAGCGAGTTTCGCATCATGCGCTCCATCATGCTGCCGCTGGCGCGGCCGGCGCTGGTCATCGTCGCGATCCAGAATGCCGTGCCGATCTGGAACGATTTCTTCTTCCCGCTGGTGCTGATCACCTCGGACAATCTCAAGACGCTGCCGCAGGGCCTCACCGTCTTCGTCGGCGAGTTCACCACCGACTGGGGCGTGCTGTTCACCGGACTCACGTTGGCGGCACTGCCGATCACGCTGCTCTACATCGTGCTGTCGAAGCAGTTCATCTCGGGCATCACCCAAGGCGCAGTAAAATAGACGAGGATCCTTTCACGTGGCGAACCAGAACAAGATCATCATCACCTGCGCCGTCACCGGCTCGATCCACACGCCGTCAATGTCGCCGCATCTGCCGGTGAGCGCGCAAGAGATCGCCGATGCCGCGATCGGCGCGGCCGAGGCCGGTGCGGCCATCGTCCATCTGCATGCGCGCAATCCCGCCGATGGCCGGCCCGACCAGTCGACCGAGGCCTTCGCGCCCTTCCTGAAAGTGATCAAGCAACGCTCGGACTGCGTTATCAACATCACCACCGGCGGGGCCGCGACGATGAGCGTCGAGGAACGGGTCAAGCCGGCGGCGACCTTCGCGCCGGAAGTCGCCTCGCTCAACATGGGCTCGATGAATTTCGGCCTCTATCCGATGCTGGAGCGCTTCAAGACCTTCGAGCATGACTGGGAGCGCCCCTATCTCGAAGGCTCGCGCGACCGCATCTTCCGCAACACCTTCGGCGATATCGAGCACATCCTGCGCACCTGCGCTGAAAACGGCACGCGTTTCGAGATCGAGTGCTACGACATTGGCCATCTCTACACGCTTGCCCATTTCGTTGAGCGCGGCCTGGTCAAGGCGCCGTTCTTCGTCCAGAGCGTGTTCGGCATTCTGGGCGGCATCGGCACCCATCCGGAGGACGTCGCGCATATGAAGCGCACCGCCGACCGCCTGTTCGGGCAGGATTACCATTGGTCGGTGCTAGGCGCCGGCCGCAGCCAGTTGCCGATCGCCACCCAGGCGATCGCGCTCGGCGGCAATGTGCGTGTCGGGCTGGAGGACTCGCTGTGGATCGGCAAGGGTCAGTTGGCGAAATCCAACGCCGAGCAGGTGCTCAAGGTGCGCCAGATCATCGAGGGGCTCGGCGCCTCGGTGGCCACCCCTGACGAGGCGCGGCAGATCCTGCAGCTCAAGGGCGGCGATAAGGTCTCTTTCTAGGGAAAACACGAATGAGTGCGCTCACCATATCTGGCGTCGAGAAAGCCTATGGCAAGGCCAGGGTTATCCACGGCGTGTCGGTCGACATCGCGTCGGGTGAATTCGTCATCCTGGTCGGGCCATCCGGCTGCGGCAAGTCGACTTTGCTCAGGATGATCGCCGGGCTGGAGGACATCAGCGCCGGCGAGATCGCGCTCGAAGGCAAGGTCATCAACGACGTCGCGCCAAAGTCACGCGACATCGCCATGGTGTTCCAGAACTATGCGCTCTACCCGCATATGACGGTGCGCGAGAACATGGCCTTCGCGCTGACGCTGAAGAAGACGGACAAAAGCGAGATCGACGCCAAGATCATGCGCGCCGCGACGATCCTCGGACTGCAGGATTTGCTGGAGCGCTATCCGCGCCAGCTCTCCGGCGGGCAGCGCCAGCGTGTCGCCATGGGCCGCGCCATCGTGCGCGATCCCAAAGTCTTCCTGTTCGACGAGCCGCTCTCCAACCTCGACGCCAAGCTGCGCGTGCAGATGCGCACCGAAATCAAGGCACTGCACCAGCGCCTGGGAACCACCATCGTCTACGTCACCCACGACCAGGTCGAAGCGATGACCATGGCCGACAAAATCGTCGTCATGAATGGCGGCATCGTCGAACAGGTCGGCGCCCCGCTCGACCTCTACGACCGGCCGGCCAATCTGTTCGTTGCCCAGTTCATCGGCTCGCCGTCGATGAACATCCTGCAAGGCCGCACCACGGCGGACGGTTTTATCGCCAGCGACGGCACCGTGTTTCCGCTGCCGGCGCTGGGCCGGGGCGAAAGCGCTGCTGCCTGGGGCATCCGGCCCGAACATCTCAGGCTCTCCGACAGCGGCGTGCCGGCGGTGGTCGAAGTGGTCGAGCCGACCGGCTCGGAAACCCTTGTCATGGCCAAAGCCGGGAGCAACACGCTGAGCGCGCTGCTGCGCGAACGCATTCGCGTGATACCGGGCCAACAGGTTTTCCTCGCGCCGGACCTAACCCAGTTGCACCTGTTCAACGCCGAGGATCGGCGCATCACATCCACGGTGCAGTGAACGAGCGCCCTGTTGGCTTTGGCTGGAGGCTAGCCGATGAAATGCCTGAGCAGCCCCGCCGAGGCGACCCCGATCAGCACGGTCGGCAGCATGGACAACCGCATCGCCGCGACAAAAGTGATGGCCAGCGCCAGCAGATCGGCTGGGTTCTTCGACACGAACGCCGGCGCGATAACCGAGATCAGCACGCAGCCTGGTGCCGCTTCCATCACCGCCGTGGCGCGAGCACTGAGCACGCGGTTGCGCAGCACGACATAGCCGCCGATCCGGGTGAGATAGGTGACGCCGGCCATCAGAACGATGGTGAGAAGGGTTGCCATGTCGATCATGCCTCACCTGCCATCAGCCAGGCAGCGGCGAGCCCCGACACCGCGCCCGCCGCGACATACCAGGCGCCGGGAATGAAGAGATAGACAAGGGCGGCGGCGACCAGGCTGACCAGCCACGGCCGCGCCGCCGAAACACTTTTCCACATGCCGCGCATCAGCACCAGGAAGACGGCCGGAAACGCCATGTCGAAACCATAGGTCTCGACATGACCGAGCATCGGCCCGAGCAAGGCGCCGAGCGTGGTGAAGGAAACCCAGGTCAGATACATCGCCAGCGCCGCGCCCATATAGTAGCGCGGGCTGAAGGCCGGCGTGATCCCGGCGGCAGCGCGCTGCTTGGCATCGGCCAGGCCCAGCGCCCAGCTTTCGTCGCACAGGAAGAACAGCGCCGGAAACACCTTGCGCCGCGGCAGGTCGCGCAGGAACGGCGCGAGTGCTGCTCCCATCAGCAGATGCCGGCTGTTGACCAGGAAGGTGATGGCGACGATGAGCAGGATATGCGGTGGCGACGTCCACAACTGGATCGCCGCGAATTCCGAGCCGCCGGCGAAGTTCAGCCCCGTCATCATGGACAGTTCGAGCGTGCTCAACCCTTTCTGTGTGGCCTGGGCGCCAAGCACCAGCGCATAGGGGATGGTGCCGAGCAGCACCGGCGCGCACGATGCCACGCCCCGGCGGAACTCGGATCCCGAGCCATCGCCCGCCGCTTCGATTGTCTGTGAAATGCTCATGCTCAGCCGTCGGCGGGCCTCGCGGCCGCCGCTTCCCTGCGTTTGAACTCTCGTGATACCGGCGGCAACCATACCCACACCGCTCCGCAATTTGGTTGCGAAGATTGTTGTTTTTCACCCATTTTTGGCATTGAGTGTCACTCATGGCCGATAAAGTGGAATTCAACACCATGAAGCTCGATGACATCGACAGGCGCATCCTGCGGGCGCTGCAACGCAACGGCCGCATGGCCAACAACGAACTGGCCAATGAGGTCGGCCTGTCGCCCTCGCCTTGCCTGCGGCGCGTCAAGCTTCTGGAGGAGGCCGGCGTCATCGACCGCTATGTCGCCGTGGTCAACCCTGCCAGCATCGGCAAGGGCCTCACCTTCTTCACCCGCATCTGGCTGAAGACGCAGGACGAGGACACCATCGAGCACTTCGCCACCGAAGTGGCCAAGCTGCCGCAAGTCATGGAATGCTATCTGATGCTGGGCGACTGCGACGCCATGGTGCGCGTGGTGGCGGCCGACATCAACGACTATCGCCGCTTCCAGTCGGAACATCTGAGCCGCATCAAGGGTGTCCAGAACGTCAAGACCGACGTGCCCAGCTGGACGATCAAATACACGTCGGAACTGCCGATCTGACTGGCGCCCGCAAGGCGATCCGGCCGGCCGGAAATAGCGTCATTCCAGACTGGATAAAAAATGCAACCGGATTGTAGGATCGGTCTCCGTGCCAGCGTCCTTCGGACGCAAGCGGCGCTCGGCGCTGCGCTCTGGCATGGGAGATTTGCATGAACCTTTCCTATCGTTGGGTCATCGTCGCGGCAGGCGCGCTGATGTCCTGTGTCGCCATCGGCACGATGTTTTCGCTGGCGATCTTTCTCGAACCGATGGCGCTCGACACGCAGTGGTCGCGCGCCGGCATTTCGAGCGCCATGACGCTCAACTTCCTGGTCATGGGCCTCGGCGGTTTCGCCTGGGGCGCTCTCTCCGACCGTTTTGGCGCCCGTATCGTCGTGGCGATCGGTGCCGTGCTGCTCGGCCTGGCACTTGTAGTGTCGAGCCGCGCCGGCTCGCTTCTGACCTTCCAGATCAGCTATGGCGTGCTCGTCGGGCTTGCGGCCAGCGCCTTCTTCGCGCCGATGATCGCGCTGACCACGGCCTGGTTCGACACCAATCGCGGCCTTGCGGTTTCGCTGGTCTCGGCGGGCATGGGCGTCGCCCCGATGACGATCTCGCCCTTCGCCCGCTGGCTGATCTCGGCCTATGAATGGCGCACCGCCATGTTCGACATCGGCATCATGGCCTGGGTGCTGTTGCTGCCGGCGGTGCTTTTGGTCCGCCAGCCGCCAAAACCCGCTATTGCCGATGCGGCCTCCGCGCCGGTCGCCGAGGGTGCCGGCATGAGCGTGGCGCAGGCGCTGCGTTCGCCGCAGTTCGTCGTGCTCGGGCTGACCTTTTTCGCCTGTTGTGCCGCCCATTCCGGGCCGATCTTCCACATGGTCAGCTACGCCATGCTGTGCGGCGTCGCCCCCATGGCGGCGGTCACGATCTACAGCGTCGAGGGTCTCGCTGGCTTGGGTGGCCGGCTTCTCTACGGCGTGCTGGCCGATAGGCTCGGCGTCAAGCCGGTGCTGATCGCGGGTCTGGCGATCCAGGCGGTCGTCATTGCCGCCTATCTCTCGGTCAACCAGCTCGACCAGTTCTATATGCTGGCCGTCATCTTCGGCGCCACCTATGGCGGCGTCATGCCGCTCTATGCCGTGCTGGCGCGTGAATATTTCGGCCAGCGCATCCTCGGCACCGTGTTCGGCGCCGCGACCATGCTGTCCAGTCTCGGCATGGCGCTCGGCCCGCTCGCCGGCGGCATGGTGTTCGATGCCTATGCCAGCTACCACTGGCTGTTCATCGGCTCGGCCCTTATCGGCCTGGGTGCCGCGGGCATAGCGATCGCCTTCCCGCCCCTGCCGCGAAAGCAGTTGCAGATGGCCTGAAGCAACGGGACGGGCGGCGGCGACAATTCACCGGCGCCCGTCCTTCTCGAAGGTCAATGCCCGAACCAGCGGGCCTTGCGGCTGGAGCCGAAATTCACCTTGTCGACCCGCAAAGCCTCCGACGGTTCGTAGAAAGCACCGGTGGGTTTCGGGCCGGAGAAGAAATCAACATCCACCCTGGCGATCCGGTTGGCACCGAACTCGATGTAGCAGGATCCCGCGCCCGGGTTCCTGGCCGTCGGTTCCTCATGGCGCAGCCTGGCGATCAGGTTGGCAGCAACGGTGCGTGCGGCGCCCTCGGCAAAGACGCCCGCCTTCGGCGCGCCCGTATTGGCAAGATCCCCCAGCGCGTAGACGCCGGGAAATCGGGTTTCGAGTGTGCGCGGATCGATGGTGACCCAGCCGCCCTCGGTGATGCCGGCCTCGACGACGACATCGGGCGCGCGGTTCCGGGGCACGCCCAGGAACAGATCGCAGGGCAGTTCGCCGCCATTGTCGAGCGTCACAACCTTGCGGCCCTCGTCCACGGAAACCACGCGGGTGCTGGGGATGAAGGTGATGCCGCGCTCGGCAAAGGCGGCCAGAAGCGCCTTCGACGTTTCGGGAGACGGGGGCACCGGGCTCGACATCGGGTTCACATAGGTGATCTGGCAGTCGCCCCGGACGCCCCTCTCGGTCAGGTAGTCATGCAGCATCAACGCGCATTCGCTGGGCGCGGGCGGACATTTATAAGGCGCGCCGCAGACGCCGATGACGGCATGGCCCCGGGTGAAACCGGGCAGCACCTTGGCCATGTGAGCGGCGCCCGGAACCGAATAGAATTCGTTGCGGCCAAGCGTGATGCCGGGTGTGCCCGATACGTCATAGTCGGCGCCGAGAGCGATCACCAATATGTCCGCCTCGTGCACACCTTTGTCCGTCGTCACGCGCCGCCGTTCCGGGTCGATGGCGGTGACGGTCTCGCGCTTCATCGTGACGCCGGCCTTGGCGTAGTCGGCGTAGGGCAGCCGCACAGCCGCTTCGGTTGCGCGGCCGAACATCACATCAAGCTTGGCAAAGCCGAACACGAAGGAATCCGACTTGTCGATCAGGGTGACAGCAATGCTGTCACCCAAAGCTTCTGACAAGGACGTGCTGAGCTCCAGCCCGCCGAAACCGGCGCCAAGGATAAGGATACGGGTTTTCATATTGTCACCTCTTGTTGCCGGACGCCTGGAAGAAGGCTCAGGCGTTGCCGTGCGGCTGCGGGACGATGCGGATATAGGGCTTGGGCTGCTTCCAGCCCTCGGGATAGAGCGCCTTGGCTTCATCATTCGAAACCGAACCCGCGATGATCACGTCGTCGCCTTGCCGCCAGTTCACCGGCGTGGCGACGCGATGCTTGGCGGTCAGCTGCATGGAGTCCACCACACGCAGGATCTCGTCGAAGTTCCGCCCGGTGGTCATCGGATAGGCGATCATCAGCTTGATCTTCTTGTCGGGCCCGATGACGTAGACATGGCGCACCGTCTGGTTGTCGGCCGCCGTGCGCCCCTCGGCACTGTCGCCGGCCGTGGCGGGCAGCATGTCATAGAGCTTGGCAATGGCCAGCATCGGGTCGCCGATCATCGGGAAATTCGGCGCATGTCCCTGGGTCTCGGCAATGTCATCAGCCCATCCGGCATGACGCTCGACCGGGTCGACGGAGAGCCCGATGATCTTGACGCCACGCATGTCGAACTCGGGCTTCAGCTTGGCCATGTAACCGAGTTCGGTGGTGCAGACGGGGGTAAAATCCTTGGGATGGGAAAACAGGATGCCCCACGAGTTGCCCAGCCAGTCATGGAAGCTGATTGGGCCGTGTGTGGTCTCGGCGGCGAAGTCAGGCGCGGTGTCGGCGATACGAAGAGACATTTGATCCTCCTGTGAACGGTCGGAATTGACTACGGGTGCAGCTTAGGCAACCTATGTTCCGCCAGCGTTCCCCGCCCCACAGGCGCTTGTGACGGCCGTTTTTTTGGCGGCAATGGCGGATCGCTTGCTGAGGGGTGCTTCGGGTGCGCGTTCAAGTCCAATTGCTCGGCGGGTTCAGTGTCGGTCTGGACGGTCAAGTCATTCCGGCCGCGGCCTGGCGCCGTGACCGTGGCGCGGCGCTGGTGAAGCTGCTTGCCGTCACCCGTTCGCACCGCATTCACCGAGAACAGGTCATGGAGGCCTTCTGGCCCGATCTTGATCCGGAGGCTGCCGGAGCGAATCTGCGCAAGGCCATCCACTTCGCCCGCCGCGCCTTGGGTGCTCATGACCTGATCGAGCAGACGGCCGATGTCATCGCCCTCGCCCCAGCGGCCGATCTTGAAGTCGACGTTGACGCTTTCGAGGCCGCCGCCAAACTTGCCTTGCGAGGCTCCGACCCTAGCGCCTGCGAAATGGCCGCCGATCTCTACATGGGAGACCTGCTGCCGGACGACCCCTATGTCGACTGGTTCGAAACGCCCCGCCAGGCCCTGCGGCAGCGCTATGCCGAGGTGCTGCGGGCCGGCAGACTGTGGCAGCGCCTGATCGCGCTGGACCCGGCCGACGAGCAGGCGCAATGCGCCCTGATGCAGGCGGCGCTCGACGCCGGCAACCGGACCGAGGCGATCCGGCTGTTCAATCAGCTCAGCCAAAGCCTGCGCATCGATCTTGGCGTCGGCCCGGGCGCTGAAACCGTGAAGCTCTACGAAAAGGCGTTGGCCGTGCCTTCGATCGATCCCGTCGGGCTAAGCGACCGCATCCGCGCCTCGCTGGCCTGGGGCCTGCTGCACCTGCAAAGCGGCGATTTCGCCAAGGCCGGCCAGGTCGGCCGGGAAACCCGCGAACTGGCGATGGGCGCAGGGTTGGCCCGCGAGGTTGGCGAGGCCAGCGCCCTGATCGGCCTAGTGGCCCACATGCAGGGCCAGTGGCGCGAACTGTTCAGGGCGGAGTTCATCGAATGGGTCCGCTCCAGGCCGGCCTTCGTCTCCAACGTTTTTGACGGGCATCTGTGCCTGGCCGAATTCTGCCTCTGCAGTGCCAAGGGCCACCACGACATCGCCGCCTCGGCACGGGAGTTGCTGTCGGTGGCCGAGGGCGCCGGCTCGGTCGCCGGACGCGGCCTGGCCTCGCTCGTGCTGGGCGAAGCGGCGCTGTTCTCGGGCCAGCTGGCCGAGGCCGAACGCATGTTGACCGAAGCCGAAAAACTCTATGCGCAGGTGGGAGCCGTTGCCGGCCGCGTACTGGCGCTGCAGCGCCAGACGGAACTCGCGCTTGCCCGCCGCCAGAAATGGCAGGCGGGACGGCTGATCCACCGCGCCACCACCCTTGCCCATTCTTCCTGGCTGGCGCCGCATTTGCTGATCAGCCTGAAAGGGCTTGAGGTGCGCGCCGCCGCCACCCCCGAGAGGATCGCCGAGACCATTCGCGAAGGTGACCGTATGCTGTCATCGGGCTGTAATTGCCAGCCTTGCTCGATGACCTTCCGCACCGCGGCTGCCGTTGCCCTGGCCGAGGCGGGCGAGATCGAGCAGGTCAACCGCCGGCTCGACGAGGCTGAGCGGGTCGCCGGCATGTGGAACGGCGGCCCCTGGGTGGCTGCCGTGTGGGAAGCGCGCGGCGTGCAGCGCCGGGCCGAGCGTAACGAAACCCGGGCGGTGGCGGCGTTCGAGGAAGCAGCCACGCGCTTTGCCGCGCTTGGCAGACCGATCGACGAGGTGCGCTGTCGGGCACGGATGGCTGAGCTGGGCTAGCACCATCCATCGGCGCGAGCCCATCTCAAAAAGCTAATAATCCCAGCGGCTTACCCAGGGTTGCTCATTCGCGAAAAATGGCTTTGCAGCACGGTGCGGAACTTTTGCATCGTCTTTTCGGTCGTCTGCGCATCGGCCGCCGCAAAGCCCATGACAAGGCCGTTTTGCTCCGTGCCATGGCGATACTGAATCGACAGCGCCGAGACGTTTATGCCGTGCTGAAGCGCCGCTTCGGCAACCGCCCGGTCGCTGCATCTGTCGCGGAAAATGCCGACGACCTGGATGCCGGATTCGGTGGTGTGGAAATCCAGCCATTCGCCGAGATGCCTTTGCGCGCTTTCCAGGAAGAACTGCCGCCTCTCCGCATAGAGCCGCCGCATGCGCCGGAGATGGCGGGTGAAATGCCCCTCATTCATAAAGTCCGCAAGCGCGGCCTGGGTCAGTAAGGGCGCGAACTGGCCGCTCACGCTCAACGCCGAGACGATCGTATGGTCGATCGCCTTGGGCGCCACCATAAAGCCGAGCCGCATCGCCGGGAAAAGGATCTTGGCGAAGGTGCCGACATAGACCACGCGGTTTGACGCGCCGATGCCTTGCAGCGCCGGAATGGGCTGGCCCTGAAAACGGTATTCGCCGTCATAGTCGTCCTCGATGATCCACGAGCGCCAGCTTTCGGCCATGTGCAGGAGATTGAGCCGCTGTTCCATCGGCATGGTTATGCCGAGCGGGTGATGGCAGGAGGGCGTCACGAAGATCATGCGCGGAATGACAGCCGGCGGCTCGAGGTGCCAGCCCGCCTTGCTGACGCGCAGCGGTGCCAGCCTCGCCCCGGCCGAGACGAAGGCCGACCCGGCGCCATAATAGCCCGGCTCCTCCATCCACACCGTGTCGCCGTCATCGATCAGCAGTCGCGCCAGGAGATCGAACGCCGACTGCGCGCCATTGGTAACGACGATCTGCTCGGCCGTGCACTTCACGCCGCGCGACGCGGTGAGGTAGCGCGCTATGGCCTCGCAAAGCGGCGGATAGCCGTTGACGTGATAAGTGCCGAAAAGATCGATATGCGCGAATTTGGCGCGGCGGCTGAGCAGTTTCGACCAGGTGTTGAACGGAAAATTGTCCGGGTCCGGCATGCCGGGATGAAAGGCGAGCATGCCCGGCCGGCCATGGTGATAGGGTTGGGCAAGCATGGTCTGCCCGCGCCGCGATATCGGATTGGCGTCCTCGACCGACACCTGTTCCGCCGCCACCGAACGGGTCGGCAGGTCCATGACCACCGAAGGCCTGCGCGGCCGTATCGCCAGATAGCCTTCCAGTGCCAGCTGGTCGCATGCGGCAATCACCGTATTACGGCCGATATTCAGATCCCGCGCCATGACCCGTGTCGAGGGCAGTGCGTGGCCGCTCGGCAGCACACGCCGTTCGATCAGGCCGCGCAACTGGACATAGAGCTGCCTGTGCAGATTGGCGGGGCTGTCGCGATCGAGCGCGATGCCGTCGACGGGAAAACTGGTCTTCATCTGGTTCCTGAAAATCATTGGAATCTGGTTCTAACAATGGAACCAAAGGCGGCCTAGGCTCAAGAAAAAAGCGTTCGGGTTCAGATGGGGCTGGCCGATGCAGTGCATAAGGGTGGGAGTGATCGGTGCCGGCGGCGTCGCCCAGGTCGAGCACATCCCGAATCTGCTCAAGCTGCACCGGCAGTTCAAGATTCTCGGCGTCTACGATCCGTCGCGAAAAGTCCGCGCCTTCGTCGGCGAGGAATTCGGCCTCGAGACATTTTCAGATCTCGACGCACTCCTTGCACTGCCGCTTGACGCCGTGGTCATCGCCTCACCGGACGCGCTGCACCGAGAACAGAGCCTCGCCGCCTTCGCCAGGGGGCTGCATGTCTTCTGCGAAAAGCCGCTTTGCTACAGCACGCAGGACATCGATGAATTGATCGCCGCCAGGGATCGCGCCGGAAAGGTGCTCCAGGTCGGCTACATGAAGCGTTTCGACCCGAGCTACGAGGCGGCACTGAACATGCTGCCCGGCACGGCGCGGACGCTTCGCTGCGTTTCGGTCGAGGTCAACGATCCCGACGCCTGGCCCTTCATTCGGCACGCCTCCACTTGCCGGGGTGATGACGTCGCGGCGGAATTGATTGCCTCGACCGAAGCCAGGCAGCGCGAGCAGGTGGAGCGTGCCGTGCCGGGGATGGACGATCCCGACACCTTTCGCGGCTTTGTCGGCGCCTATTCCTCGTCGATCGTGCACGACGTCAACGCCGTCCACGGCTTGCTCGATGCACTCGGTGTCGCCGATGGCGAGATCGTCGGCGCCTCGCTCTTCGCCAAGGGCGAAGGCGGCCAGGGCGCCGTGCTGCTCCTAGGCGGCCAGGCATTGTGGACCATGGTCCACATCGCCACTCCGGGGCTGCCCGATTATCGCGAGTGCATCACGCTCCACTTCGACGACGCCTCGCTCGAACTGGAATTCCCCTCGCCTTATCTCAATCACCAGCCGACGCGGCTGACCATCCGCACCGGCGACGGCCACACGCTTTCCAGCGGCGACATCCGCAGCGGCTACGAAGAGGCCTTCGTCGAGGAGTTGAGAGGGTTCTGGTCGGCGATCGTCGAAGGCTCAGCCGTGCGCAACACCGCCGAACATGCCCGCCGCGACATGACGCTGCTGGCCGGGCTGACCCGCCATCACCTTGCCCAATCGAAGCAATCAGGAGTTCGCCCGTGACGGTTGTTCGCATCGGCATCAATCCGATCACCTGGACCAATGATGACGTGCCGGAACTCGGCGGCGACACTCCGCTTGAAGTCTGCCTCAGCGAAACCAGACAGGCCGGTTATTCCGGCACCGAACTTGGCGGCAAGTTTCCGCGCCACTCGGCCGAGTTGAAGCGTATCATGGCACAGTATGGCCTTGCTGTGGTTTCCGGCTGGTATGACGGCCGTTGCGACGAAAAGGACCTCAATGCGGAGATGGATGCGATCACGCCGCATCTCCAGCTTTTGAAGGATATGGGCTCCACCCATGTCGTCTATGCCGACACCTCGCGCGGGCGCCACAACGCCATCTGGGGGCCGATCTCGCAGCGTCCTGCGCTGAGCCCCGAGGAATGGCCGGCCTATGGCCGCAAGCTGACGGCGCTGGCCGAACGGATGGCGGATTTCGGCGTGCGCATGGCCTTTCACCATCATATGGGCACCATCGTCGAAACCGACGCCGAGGTTGGCCTCCTGATGCGGCACACCGGCGAAGCGGTCGGCCTGCTCTACGACACCGGCCATTCCATATTTTCGGGCGGCGATCCGCTGGCGCTGGTCAAGGCGCACGTCAAACGAGTCGTGCATGTGCATTGCAAGGACGCTCGCAAACCCGTGCTCGAGCGAGCCCGCGCCGAGGACATGAGTTTCATGGGCGCGGTCATGGAAGGGATCTTCACCGTCCCCGGCGACGGCTTCATCGACTATCCCGCCATTTTGCGCGTGCTGGCCGACAATGGTTACAGCGGCTGGCTGGTCGTCGAGGCCGAGCAGGATCCCAGCAAGGCCAATCCGCTGACCTATGCGACAATGGGATTCCAGAACCTGTCGCGCATGGCACGGCAAGCCGGATTTGACGTCATCGAGTGATCGAGGCCGCCATGCGGCCTCTGGGGAACCAGTGCTGAGGAATGAAACTGGAATGAAGGGGCAACTGGACTGCCGACCGTAATTGCGGCGGCGGAAAACAAACAGGAGGTTCTATGTTTTCGCTTGCGAAATTAGTAAAGCCTGCGCTCGGCCTGCTGGCCGGCTTCACGATGATGGCGGCGGCCACGACCCTTGCGGCCGCCGACGAAACGCGGGTGGTGTTCGTCACCCATGGCCAGAGCGGCGACCCCTACTGGTCGGTGGTCAAGAACGGCATGGACGATGCCGCCAAGACGCTGGGCGTCAAGGCCGAATATCTGGCGCCCGAAACCTTCGACATGGCCAAGATGGCACAGATGATCGACGCCATCACGGCCTCGAAACCGGACGGCATGGTCATTTCGATCCCCGATGCGGCCGCGCTTTCAACGCCGGTCAAGAACGCCGTCGCCGCCGGCATCCCGGTCATCATCATCGATTCAGGCGGCTCGAAACTCACGCACGATCTTGGCGGCCTGCTGTTCATGGGGCAGGATGAATTCCAGGCGGGCGTCATGGCCGGCGAGCGCATCAAGGCGCTCGGCCTCACCAAGGCGGTCTGCGCCAACCACGAGGTCGGCAATTCGAGCCTCGACGACCGCTGCGCCGGCTTTGCCAAGGGGCTGGGAGTCGACGTTCCGGTGATGAACGGCGTCATCGACCCGACCGAAATGAAGAACCGCGTGATCGCCTACATGACCGCTCATGCCGATACACAGTTCATTCTCGCCGTCGGCGCCAGCGGTGCCGAACCGACGCTGGCCGCGCTTGATGAATTGGGCCTCTCCGGCAAGGTGAAGACCGGCACGTTCGATCTCTCCCCCACGATCCTGCAGGCCGTCGTCGCTGGCAAGATGGAATGGGGCATCGACGCCCAGCAATATGCCATGGGCTACATCCCGGTCGCGATGTTCGACCTTTGGAAGAAGTACAAGATCATGCCGATCGCCGACTATCCGACCGGCCCCGGCTTCGTCACCAAGGACACCGCCGCCTCGGTCATCGAGCTGTCGAAACTCGGCAAGCGCTAGCACTGGCGGCCGGGGCCCCGCTCCGGCCGCTTCATCAGAGCAATTCCAGGAAAAGTGTGAGCGGTTTTCCGTCCGGAATTGCGTCAAGACAAGGAGATAGAGCTGTTCAGCGTGAAACGATGAACGGCTCTATGTGAAGGGCAAGCAGCCATGGTTTCAGAGATTCGCGACGAGCGGGTCCGGTCCGTCTCACGCCTCAGCCGCCTGTTGAGCAGGCCGGAGCTTGGCGCGGCGGCCGGCACGGTGCTGGTCTTCGTGTTCTTCGCCATAACGGCGGGAAGCTCGGGACTGTTCAGTGCCAAGGGCATCGTCAACTTCCTCGAAGTCTCGGCCCAGCTCGGCATTCTCGCCGCCCCCGTGGCTCTGCTGATGATCGCCGGCGAGTTCGACCTCTCGGTCGGCTCGATGATCGGCTTTGCCGGCATCCTGATCGCCATCCCCGCCGTGTTCTGGGGCTGGCCGATCTGGCTGTCGCTGCTGCTCACCTTCGCCGTCTGCGGTGGCATCGGCGCGCTGAACGGCCTCGCCGTCGTCAGGACTGGCCTGCCCTCCTTCATCGTCACGCTCGGCAGCCTGTTCATGCTGCGCGGCCTCACCCTTGGCCTCACGCGCGGCATTTCAGGGCGGACCCAGGTGTCGGGCGTGCACGAGCTGGCGTTGCACGATCCGCTCAACAGCCTGTTTTCGGGACAGGTGTTTTCCGGCCTGATCGCCGGGCTTGCCGATATCGGCCTGATCGGCAAGCGGGCCGACGGCCTGCCGTCGATCTCAGGCATCCCGGTGTCGATCGTCTGGTGGATCGTGCTGACACTGGCCTGCACCTGGCTCTTGACGCGCAGCCGCTTCGGCAACTGGATTTTTGCCGCCGGCGGCGAAGCCAATGCCGCGCGCAATCTCGGCGTGCCGGTGGCGCGCACCAAGATCACGCTGTTCGTCATGACGGCGCTCGCGGCAGCCCTGTTCGCGGCGATCCAGGTGCTGGTCACCGGCTCCGCCGACACGCTTCGCGGCACGCAGAAGGAATTTGAGGCCATCATCGCCGTCGTCATCGGCGGCACGCTGCTCACCGGCGGCTACGGATCGGCCGTCGGCGCCATGTTCGGCGCCCTGATCTTCGGCGTGGTGCAGATGGGCATCTTCTACACCGGCATCGACACCGACTGGTTCAAGCTGTTCATGGGCGCCATGATGGTCATCGCGGTGCTGTTCAACAGCTATGTGCGCAACCGCGCCATGAGGAGCCGGTGATGGCCGAGCCCTATGTCGAACTGAAGTCGGTCAGCAAATATTTTGGCTCGGTCGTCGCGCTGAAGGACGTGTCCTTCGACGTCTGTCCCGGCGAGGTGCATTGCCTGCTCGGCGACAATGGCGCCGGCAAGTCGACGCTGATCAAGACGCTGTCGGGCGTCTACACGCCCGACGAGGGTGAAATCCGCGTCCAGGGGAAGGCGACACGGTTTGCCTCGCCCGCCGATACGCGCGACAGCGGCATCGCGACCGTCTACCAGGACCTGGCGCTGGTGCCGCTGATGAGCGTGGCGCGCAACTTCTTCCTCGGGCGCGAGCCGATGCGCAAATTCGGGCCGATCAGCCAGTTCGACGCCGAGTTCGCCAACCGCACCGCCTATGACGAGATGTCGGCGATGGGCATCCAGCTGCGCGACCCCGAACAGCCGGTCGGCACGCTGTCGGGCGGCGAACGGCAATGCCTGGCCATCGCGCGTGCCGTCTATTTCGGCGCCAAGGTGCTGATCCTCGACGAGCCGACATCGGCGCTGGGCGTCCACCAGGCCTCCGTGGTCCTGAAGCTCATCGTCCAGTCCAAGGCGCGCGGCATCGGCGTCATCTTCATTTCCCACAACGTTCATCACGCCTATGTCGTCGGCGACCGCTTCACCCTATTGAAGCGCGGCCGGAGCACCGGCACCTACGCCAAGGGCGAAATCACCCGCGACCAGCTGCTCAATTTGATGGCCGGCGGCAAGGAACTGGTGGATCTGGAACAGGAACTGGCGAAGTCGGCCAGGAATGGGCCGGCCTGAGATACCGCGCCGGCCTGGAACGGAGCATTCGCCTCTCGTCTACCCCAGCGTAAGCTTGTTATTGTGCAGTGCAGCAACGATGTTGCCGTAAGTGCGTTGTGCTCGGGCTTCCGCCATTCCGGCGGTCTAGGATTTCGATTTGCGGAACATCTCAGATACGATCGCTCGCCTTTCGGCCATGCGAGGCCGGCCGGCATTTTCCCAACCGGGCCATCTCGACAGTCTGTCCGACCTGGCCACGTTCGGGTCCAATCCAGGCGCCTTGCGGGCACGCTTCTACGTTCCTGAGAACTTGCCGCGCGGAGCCGCACTTGTCGTCGTCTTGCACGGCTGCACGCAGACGGCGGCCGGCTATGATCACGGGTCTGGCTGGTCTCGCCTGGCAGAAGAGGAAGGGTTTGCGGTGTTGCTGCCGGAACAGCAGCGCGCCAACAATGCCAATCTCTGCTTCAACTGGTTCGTGCCCGAAGACGTCACCCGTGATCGCGGCGAAGTGCTCTCCATCCGCCAGATGATCGAAGCCATGGTGACGAAGCATGGCCTGGACCGCTGGCGCGTTTTCATCACCGGTCTGTCCGCCGGCGGCGCCATGGCGGCGGCAATGCTGGCAACATATCCGGAGGTGTTCGCCGGCGGCGCAATCATTGCGGGACTTGCCTATGGCAGCGCATCGACGATCCCGGAAGCGTTCGATCGCATGCGTGGGCATGGTGGCCCGTCTCAGTCGGAACTCCAGCGACGTCTGGCGCAGGCGTCGCCGCATCAGGGAAGCTGGCCGAAAATCTCAATCTGGCAGGGCACGGCCGACCACGCGGTGGCGCCGTCCAATGCGGACTCCCTTGTCGCCCAATGGCAGAGCGTTCATCGCGTCGGGGCAAGCCCTGTTCGAAAAGAGACCGTCGATGGACAAACGCGGCAAGTCTGGTGCGACGCCGATGGCCGTGAGGTGATCGAAAAATACACAATTGCCGGCATGGGCCATGGCACCCCCTTGAAGACAGGCGGTGCCGACGGCTTGGGCCATGCCGCGCCGTTCATGCTGGAGGTCGGAATATCGTCGACGAGACGTATGGCGGCCTTCTGGGATCTTGCGAGCCGGAATGCACCAAGAGGGGCGAAGTTTGAGGCGGCCGCAGCGAACCCCACCGCAGGTACGGACTTGCGCCCATATATAGCGCCCGAAAAGTCGAGGCCAGCGCGGGTCGAACCTGCCGAACAACCGCGTTCAGATGGTTCACGCGCTTCTGCTACAGGCATTGGCAAGACTATTGAGGATGCGCTTCGCGCGGCTGGCTTGATGCGTTAGCCGAAGGCTGTTCGGCAGAATGGCCCCGCCGCCTTTCGGCTGCGAGGCCCTGTCGATCAAACTCGGTTTACATCGCGAGCACCATCGCGGCCGATTTCGTTCGAGCGGTAGTTCTCCGCGTCAGCGTCGAAGCCGGTCCAACCGTCGGCCTGGTATTCGCCACGCCGTGCTTCCAGGTTAACAGACGTAGCCTGTCCCAGAATCCTTTCGGCCTCCGGCACCAACTGCTCGTCGACCTTGGCTGTGACCAGAGTGCCGCCGCGGCGCACACCCTCGGCGTAGACATGGGCATCATGTTCCGGGACACCGGAATCGGTGAGGGCACCGACGATGCCGCCTGCCGCGCCGCCAACCACGGCACCACCAACGACACCGACGGCAGTGGCAGCCAGCCATCCGGCAGCCACCACCGGACCGACGCCCGGAATGGCCATCAAGCCAAGCCCGGCGAGCAGTCCACCGGCTCCGCCGATCGCGGCTCCCAGTCCAGCCCCACCGGCGGCGTCATCGGCAGCCTTGGAACCGTCATTGTCGTGCTGATTGTCCGAATTGCTGGAAACGATGCTGATGTCGTCACGCGCGACACCGCTGGCTTCCAATTCGCCGACGGCGTCGGAAGCATCATCGTAATTGTCGAAAAGTCCGGTTACGGTTTTCATGGTTTTGATCTCCTGGATTTCAGTGTCAGTTGGTGCCGGCAACGACGTTGCCCTTGTAGTCCAGCGCCACAGTGGTGTTCTTGCCGTCCTTGTTGGCCTGGCCGCGCCAGATGCCCTGGTCGTCCTTGGTCAGCTTCGACACATCGGCGAAGCCGGCGTCCTGGATACGGCCCTTGGCCTGGTCCTCGGTGAAGCTGTTGGCCCCGGGAAACGGAGGCATGGGGTCGGGTGCACCGCCGACCGTGTTCTTGGGCGTCTGCGAATCCGAGGACTGGGTGCCCATGGTCGCCGCGATCTTCTCGATCATCTCCTGATGCATCTTGAGCGTCGGCACGGTCTGCTGGGCGAACGTCTTCAGCTCGGCGTTGTCGCCGTCCTTGGCGTAGCTTTCGAACAGCTTCACGGCATCGGTGTGCGCGTCGCGCTGCATCTGGACGTAGGGGGCGTCGATCGGATCCTTGCCGTTCTGCAGAGTGTCGACATCACCCTTGAGCTTGGCATCCAGTTCCTTGGGAACCGTCAGCTTCTGCTCGCCGGCGATCGTCTCCAGCTTGGCGTTGGCCGCACCGTGATCGTCGATCATCTTGTGGGCGAAATCCTTGACGCTCTGATCCTGCACCTTGGCTTCGGCGACCTTGCTGGAATCGACCTCGAACATGCCGCCCGCAGCGGCCTTGTTGACGAAGTCCTGCGCGCTGTCGGCGGCAAGTGCAGGCAGGGCAAAAGCCATGGCTGTAGTTGTGGCCAGTGAGGCTAGAAATAGGCGTGTTTTCATTGGGGAAGGTCCTTTCATGCACACATGTGCTGGGGACCTAACCTGCGTCAGTCGGCTTTGTTCCGGACGGTCACAGATAATCTGGCGGTGACCTTCGGCGCACGGCGCGTGCCGGATGGCGCGCTACATCCGCGCCCTGGTCGAGCTGGGATCGTAAGGCGAATCCGCAATAACCGTAGCGGTCTTCCATTCCCCCAGTATCGCGACGTCGAGCTTCGTGCCGGGCGTGCTGTGACGCTCGGGCAGCAGCGCCAGCGCCACATCATGCCCGAGCGTGTAGCCATAACCACCCGACGTGATGCGCCCGACCAGCTTGCTGTCAATGTACAGACCTTCGTTGGCAAGCGTACTGGCGCCGTCGGTCTCGATCCTGAGCGTCACCGACCGGCGCTGGTCGTTTTTGTCCTTGTATTTCAAGACCGCGTCGCGGCCGACGAAATCACCCTTGTCGAGGCGGATGAAGCGTTCGAGCCCGCTCTCCAGAGCGTTGAGCTCGGGATTCATGTCGCGGTACATGGCGCGGTAGGATTTCTCCAGCCGCAGCGATTCCAGCGCATGCAAGCCGACGAGCCGCATGCCGTGCTTCTCGCCCTCTCTCAGGATCGCGTCGAGCAATTGCCGCTGGTAGGCCATGGGATGATAGAGTTCCCAGCCGAGCTCGCCCTCATAGTTTACGCGCAACAGTCGTACGTCACTGGCAAGCGCCACGCTGCCTGACTTCACGCCGAACCAGGGAAAGGCCGCGTTCGACAGGTCGATCTCGGTGAGAGGTTGCAGCACGTCTCGCGCGTTGGGGCCAACGACGGTGAAGCAGCCGCGCTCGTCGGTGACGTTCTTCAGGCTGACGCTGCCATCGGCGGGTAGCAGTTTTGACAGATCGTCGAAATTCCAGCGCTCCGCGCGCGGCGTCGAAATGAGGTAAAAACTGTCTTCGCCAAGGCGCGCCACCATGTATTCGGCCTGCACGCCGCCTGCCGGCGTGAGGTGATGCGCCAGCACAGCCCGGCCGACCGCCGGCAGGCGGTTGGCGAGGATCCTGTCGAGCCAGGCCGCCGCGTTCGGCCCCGACACCTCGAACTTGGTCATCGGCGTCATCTCGACCAGGCCGACGGCGTTGCGCACGGCCTGCACCTCCTCGCCGACGAACACGCCCTTGGCGGTCCAGCGCCAGCTATACTGGTCCTTGGCCTCGACACCCCTGGGCGCGAACCAGTTGGGCATCTCCCAGCCGTTGAGCACGCCCCAGACCGCACCCAGTTCGGTCAGCCGCGCATAGGATGGCGCGGTCTTCTGTGGCCGGGCGGCGGGCATGTCCTGCCCCGGATATTTCTGCTCCGCATGCGTGCCCCAGGCCTCGCGGACCTTCTCGCGCGTCCAGGCCTTGTTGGCGTAGTCGCCGAAACGGCGCGGGTCGAGATCGGACGTGTCGAGGCTGTTGCCGCCCTCGACGATCCGCTCCGACAGGTAGTAGCCGATCGTGCCGCCCCACAATATGCCGCCCGGCACGCCCTCGGCCAGCCACACATTGGGCAGGCCCCAGGCCGGTCCCATCAGCGGAAGCTCGTCTGCGGTCATCTGAAAGGGGCCGCGGACATTGGCCTTGATGCCGGCGCGTCCCAGTGCCGGCACGAGCTGCGTTGCCTGCTCCCAGTTCCACGACACCGCCTCGAAATCCTCCTCGACGAGGTCGGCGCCAAACCAGGCGGGAACGCCATCCTCGGCAAACAGCTTGAGGTGTTCGGTGCGCTCGTAGGGACCGAACATAAAGCCATCGCCTTCCTCGCGCAGATAGCCTTCAAAACCCTCGTCGCGCAGGATCGGCATCTCCGCACGTCCCTGCTTCTTGCGCTCCACGATCTCCGGCACAGGCTCGGTGATCCAGTACTGGTGCAGGATCGGGATCGCGGGGATGTCGAGGCCGAGCAGCGCGCCGGTCTGGCGCGCGTAATTGCCGGTCGCGCAGACCACATGCTCGCAGATGATGTCGCCCTTGTTGGTCGCGACCCGCCATTCGCCGCCGGCGGTCCGCTGAAAGCCGGTGACCTCGGTGTTGAGGTAGATCTTGGCGCCCAGGTCCCGCGCGCCCTTGGCCATGGCATGGGTCACGTCGGCCGGGGCGATATGGCCGTCATCGGGATGATAGAGCGCCCCCAGCATATGCTTGTTGTCGAGAAGCGGGCACAGCGCCCTCGCCTCCGCCGGCGACAGCAGATGCGCCCGCATGCCCTGAACGTCGGCGACGCTCATATAGCTCTTGTATTCGTCGAGCCGGTCCCTGGAATTGGCGATGCGCAGCTGGCCGCATTTGTGCCATCCGACCGGCTGCCCGGTCTCGGCCTCGAGCCCCTCATAGATCTCGATGGTCTTGTTGATCATCCGGCCGATATTGATGTTGCGGGCATAGGACGGGACGAGGCCGGCCGCATGCCAGGTCGAGCCGGCGGTCAGCTGGGTGCGTTCGAGCAGCGCGACGTCGGTCCAGCCGCGCTTTGCCAGGCCGTAAAGGATGCCCGCGCCGACGCACCCGCCACCAACAATCACCACCCGCGCATGTGTCTGCATCGACCCACCAAATCCCAGTTATTTCCAACGTGTAGCGTCGAAGCTACAGGCGGCGAAAGGGCCTGTAACGTCTTCAAAAACTGGGGATGATGATAAGCTGGATTTATGCAACAGGGTCCTTTGGCAGTGCATATGCGCCATCGCTAAAGTCATCGCCCATGCGTTGCCGCTGCCGGCTGGTAACACTATAGATGTACCATCGTGCGCGAAGACATTCACACGAAGGGCATTCCTGTTCTCTGCGTTTCATGCGAAGCGCGGCACCGCGGCATTTGTGGCGCCCTCAACCCCGATCAGCTTGTCACGCTGTCCAGGTCGACGAAACGGTACAAGGCGGAAACCGGCAAGGAACTGATGAGTGACACCGAAAGCGTCGAGCGGTTCTCCAACGTTCTTTCCGGCGTCGTGAAACTCACCAAGACGCTGTCCGACGGCCGCCAGCAGATCGTCGGCCTGCAGTTCGCTCCCGATTTTCTGGGAAGACCGTTCCAGGCCGAGAGCACATTGACCGCGGAGGCCGCGACCAATGTCGAGTTGTGCTCTTTTCCACGCCAGGCGCTGGAGCGGATGATGAAGGAGCAACCCGACCTCGAGCATCGGCTGCTCGAACAGAAATTGCGCGAGCTCGATCAGGCGCGCGACTGGATGGTGGCGCTCGGCCGCAAGACCGCAGCCGAGAAGATCGCGAGCTTCCTGTTGATGATCGCGCGCAACATCGATCCGGCCGCCGGCCCGGAGCTCCGCGCCGCCGCTTTCGACCTGCCGCTGTCGCGCGCGGAGATCGCGGATTTCCTCGGCCTCACCATCGAAACGGTGAGCCGGCAATTGACCAGGCTGCGAGGCAACAACGTCATTCGCATCGACAACAACCGTCACATTGTCGTCGACGACCTCGCGCGCCTGGAAGTGCGTTCCGGCGACTGATCGCCGACCAAACGCGATGCGATGAAGCGCTCAGCGCTGCCTGAGAATCCCCGGCAGCACATGGTCTCGCTCGAAGGCGATATGGCGCCGCATGGATTCAAACAGCGCGCGCAGCATGTAGCCGAGCGCCTCGGGGTTCTCGATAGGCCTCCCGTGGCCATGCGCAAGCAGGACCTCACTAAGGTCAGCCGCCGCGCAGTCGTCCTCCAGGTGCTCCATCTTGAGCCGCGCGACGATATCTTCCCCGCCCTGGAGCCGCGCGAAGGCGGGGAAGACAATCTCTTCCTCGAAGCGATGGCACTCTCGCAGCACCGGCAACAGATCGGCCGCCACCGCAAGGCACTGGAAGCGGTCGACGCGCGACGGCAGATCGTCGGCGATACCTTCAAGCATGTGACAGAGCGCAAGCATCCGCACATGCGCCCGCTTCATGTCCGCCGGCCCGCGCAGCGGCCCCAGCTCAGAATCCGTCATGATGGCTCCTCCGCCCCGGCTAGGCTCAAGGCGTGGGCAGCGCGACGGTGTCGTTGGCGGGCTCCTCGCGGACGGTGCGCAGCTCGTACCAGAGCGCATTGAGGATGCCGACGGAGGCGGCCAGTCCGAGGCCAAGGATCCAGGCAAAATACCACATGGTCAAAACTCCGGTTGAATCAGTAGGCCGACGAACCGGCCTTCTCGACGCTCTTCTCGCCGACCTTGCCCCACAGCACGCTGTAGACCCAGCCGGTGTAGGCGAGGATCAGCGGCAGGAAGATCACCGTAGCGATCAGCATGTTGCGCAGCGTGGCGCGGCTTGAGGAGGCATCGAACACGGTCAGCGAATGGCTGGGATTGCTGCTCGACGGCAGAAGGATGGGGAACATGGCAAGCCCCACCGTCGCGATGATCATCGCAACGCCGAACTGCGAGGCAAGGAAGGTCCAGCCTTCGCGCCGGGCCTGGAAGCCGATCGCCGCCAGCAGCGGTGCGACGACACCGAGCGCCGGCACGATCCAGAGCAGCGGATGGGCATGGAAATTCGCCAGCCAGGCGCCGCTGTCCGCCGATACCGTCTTGAGCAGCGGATTGGACGGCCCCTCCCACACGATCGGCGAGGTCACGCGGTAGCCGCCGAGCAGGCCGAGCCAGACCAGCACGCCACCGCCGGCGAAGAGCAGCGAAGTGATGACGGCGGACCTGGCGCCGATCGCACGCGCGCGGTCTTCGACGATGCCTTCCGCCTTGAACGCGAGCCAGGCCGCGCCGTGGGTTATCAGCATGGCGACCGAGACGAGACCGCAATAGAGCGCGAGCGGGTTGAGTAGGCCGAACAGGCTGCCTTCATAGATGGGGCGCAGGTCCGGCGTGAAATGGAACGGCACGCCCTGCAGCGTGTTGCCAAGGGCAACGCCGAAGATGAGCGCCGGCACCGCGCCACCGACGAAGAGCGCCCAGTCCCAGCGGCTGCGCCAGGCCGGATCGGGCCGCTTCGAGCGATACTTGAAGGCAACGGGGCGCAGGATCAGCGCCAGAAGCACCAGGAACATGGCAAGGTAGAAACCGGAGAAGCTCAGCGCGTAGAGCGCCGGCCACGCCGCGAAGATGGCGCCGCCGCCGAGGATGAACCACACCTGGTTGCCTTCCCAGACCGGGCCGATTGTGTTGATCGCCACGCGCCGTTCGGCGTCGGTCCTGGCGACGAAGGGCAGCAGTGCGCCCACGCCCATGTCGAAACCGTCGGTCGCGGCGAAGCCGATCAGGAGGACGCCGAGCAGGACCCACCAGATCACGCGCAGCGTTTCATAGTCGAAGAGAAAGTCGATCATCGTCGTGATCCTTTTTCACTCTGCGGGTTGCAGTGCGGGTTCGGCGTTCGGGCGCAGGTCATCGATGACGCTGGCGACCTCGGGCCCCTTGCGGATGGCGGCCAGCATCAGCTTGACCTCGATGATGGCGAGCACGCCGTAGACGAGCGTGAAGCCGCAGATGGTGAGCGCCAGGTCGGTGACGCCAAGCTCGGACGTGGCGAGGAAGGTCGGCAGCACGCCATCGATGATCCAGGGCTGGCGTCCGAACTCCGCCACGAACCAGCCGACCTCGATGGCGATCCAGGGCAGCGGCATGGCGATGAGCGCGGCACGAAACAGCCAGTGCGGCGCTTCGGTCTCCCGTGTCGTGTGCCACAGCGACACCGCGAACAGCGCGGCGAGCACGAAACCGCAGGCCACCATCAGCCGAAAGCCGAAGAAGAGCAGCGGCACGTAAGGCACGGTCAACCAGGCGGCATCCTTGATCTGCTGCTCGCTCGCCTGCCTCGGATCCGGCAGGTACCGCTTGAGCAGCAGCGCATAGCCGAGATCCCTGGAGCTGGCATCAAAGGCCGCGCGGGCGGCGGTGTCGGTGCGATCAGCCTTGATCTTCTCCAGCGCGTCATAGGCGACGATGCCGTTGCGGATGCGCATTTCGGCACGGGCGACCAAATCGTCGATGCCGGCGATCTGCCTGTCGATCGAGCGCGTGCCGATGATGCCCATCACCCACGGGATGCGGATGGCGAAATGTGTCTCGCGGTCGCTTTGGCTGGGAATGCCAAATGCCGTGAAGGACGCCGGCGCGGGCTCCGTCTCCCACATGGCCTCGATGGCCGCGAGCTTCATTTTCTGGTTGTCGGTCAGCGCATAGCCGCTTTCGTCGCCGAGCACGATCACCGAGAGTGACGAGGCCAGGCCGAAGGCCGAGGCGATGACGAAAGAGCGCTTGGCGAGCTGGACATAGCGTCCGCGCAGCAGGTACCAGGCCGAAACGCCGAGCACGAAAGTGGCGGCGCAGACATAGCCGGCCGAAACGGTGTGCACGAACTTCGCCTGCGCCACCGGATTGAAGATCACCGCCATGAAGTCGGTGACCTCCATGCGCATCGTGTCCGGGTTGAAGGCCGAGCCGACCGGGTTCTGCATCCAGCCATTGGCGATCAGGATCCAGAGCGCGGAGAAATTGGTGCCAAGCGCCATCAACCAGGTCACGATCATATGCGCGCGGGCCGACAGCCTGTCCCAGCCGAAGAAGAACAGCCCGACAAAGGTGGCTTCGAGGAAGAAGGCCATCAGGCCCTCGATGGCAAGCGGCGCGCCGAATACGTCGCCGACATAGTGCGAGTAGTAGGCCCAGTTCATGCCGAACTGGAATTCCATGGTGATGCCGGTGGCGACGCCGAGGGCGAAATTGATGCCGAACAGCACGCCCCAGAACTTGGTCATGTCGCGCCAGATGGTGCGGCGGGTCATGACATAGACGGTCTCCATCATCGCGATCAGGATGGAGAGGCCCAGCGTCAGCGGCACGAACAGGAAATGGTAAAGGGCTGTCAGCGCGAACTGCAGCCGGGACAGGTCGACCAGGAGAAAGTTGGGCATGGGAGCATCCTTTCTGGATACCCGCTCATAACGCGCCGCGAACATCCGCGGCTTGATCTGGATCAATTCGTTTCATCATCGCGTGTGCGAGAAGCGGGCATGAAAACGTCAGCCGTTCCCGCACCGGATCCGAAGGCCGCCCCCTCCGGCCCCGCCCTTTTCCAGGCACTGTCGATCGGCGAACGGCTGGCAAGGCGCGGCTTGCGTCGGCTGCTCATCCTGCAGGTCGCGCGCACCGGGTTGCGCCTCGGCTTCGCCGCGTCGGCGGCGATCGCCACCGGGCGGCTGGTGATGGGCGATCCCGTCGACCCATGGCTGGTCGCGGCGGTGCTGGTGCTTCTCACTTCTGCCTGCCTCGCCGGGCTCGCGTCCGACAGGGCGCAGGCGTCGGCCGAAACCGCCGTCTCGGCTGGGTTGCGCGGGCATGCGGGCGAGCGCCTGAACGACATGCCGGTGCGGCAATTGCAATCGCTGTCGGTCGGCGGCGTCATCGTCTCGATGCAGCGACATCCCGAGGCGGTGGCCGGCCTTGTCGTCGGCCATCGCGCGGCCAGCACGATGATGGGTGCCGGACCGCTGCTTGCGGCCATCGCACTTTTCCTCGTCTCCTGGCAGGCAGCGCTGCTGGTCATCTGCCTGACGCCGGTGATGATCCTGTTCCTCGCGCTGGTGGGCAATGCCATCCGCCGGCGCGCCGACGCCCAGGAACGCGCCTTCGGCCGGTTGGCGGGCCAGTTCGCCGACCGCATCCGCACGCTGCCCACGATCCTCGCCAACCACGCGATGGCCACCGAAGACGCCAAGTTGGCCCGCCGCCTCGAAGCCTATGCGGACAACACGATGGGCGTGCTGCGCATTGCTTTCGTCAATGCCGGCATCATCGACTTCTTCGCATCGCTGTCGATCGCCATCCTCGCCGTCTTCCTCGGCCTTGGCCATCTGAAGCTCGCGATGATCCCCGGCTTCTCCAACCTCGCGCTCTGGCAGAGCCTGTTCATCCTGATGATCGCGCCTGAATATTTCGCACCCTTCCGGCGCTTTTCGGAACAATATCACGCCAAGGCAGAGGGCCTTGCCGCGGCGGCCGCACTTGACCGGCTGCTCGGTGCCGAGCCGGTCGCGGCACAGAGCTTGCCGATTCTCGACCGCCTGTCCCTGGCATTGCCGGAACAGGGCATCGTCGCCATTGTCGGCCCGAGCGGGTCCGGCAAGTCGACATTGCTACGCCGACTGGCCGGGCTCGAACCAGGCGGATCGCTCGACGCCGATGCACTCGCCGGCCGGGAGATCGCCTGGGTTTCCACCGACAGCTGCGTGCCCGAGGGAACGCTTGCCGAAGCCCTTTCATGGAGTATCGCCGCGCCTGCCGGGGACAATCTCGAGGCAGCCGCCAGCGCGATCGGCCTGCTCGACGACGCGCTGTTGCCGGGCGGCCTCGAAGCCAGACTGGACCGGGGCGGAGCCAACCTTTCCGGCGGGCAACGCCTGCGCATCGCGGTCGCCCGCGCGCAGCTTTCCGGGCGGACCGTGCTGGCCGACGAACCCACGGCAAAGCTCGACCGCCAGACGGCCGAAGCGGTGCGACGCATGCTGCTTGCGATCTCGCGATCGCGGCTTGTCGTCGTGGCCACCCATGACCGCGACCTCGCCGCCGCCGCGGACATGACGGTCAACCTCACTCCCAACGATGCCATCGAGGTGGCGGCATGAACACTCTCCTTCAATCTTCAAGCCGGAAGTCGTGGCGGCTGGCGACGGGCTTTGCTTTCTCGGCACTCTGCTGCGGCGTATTGCTCGGCGGTGTTTCCGCCTGGCTGTTGGGATCGGTGGCGATCGCCGGCCTTTCCGCCACCGCCTTCACCTTCAACTTCCACATACCGGCGGCGCTGGTCAGGTTGTTCGCGGTGGGCCGCACGGCCGCCCGCTATGGTGAGCGGCTGGCCGGTCACAAGGCAGCACTTTCGGACCAGGTCGCGCATCGCGTCGAACTCTTCGCCGCGATGGCGGCGGCGCCTGCCGTGCGCCGGGCCGGATGGCAGCTCGGCGATGAGGCGCGGCTGGCCGACTATCTCGACGATGTCGAGGACCTCGACTACGCCCGGCTGCGTGCCGGGCTGCCGGCGCTGACGCTGGCCTGCGGCCTCGCCGTCCTCATCGCGGGTTCGGCGATGCTCGCACCGCTCTCCCTCCTACCGATCATGCTTCTGCTGCTCGCCATCCTGTTCGCGGGGAACCGGATGGCCAAGGCTGGCGCCATGGCATGGGAGCGCGCCAGGTCGATGCGTCGCGGGGGCGCAGGCAGGCTTGGCACGGCCATGGCGTCAGCCGTTCCGCTCAAGGCCGAGGGCGCCTGGCGCCATGAGTGTGGCGAAGCGCTTGCCGCGCTCTCCCGCGCGGATGGCGAGATGCTTGCGCTTCGCCGCCTGCAGGCCGGGTTCGACACGCTCGGCGCCGCCTTCGGTCCGCTTGCCGGCATCAGCGTGATGGCGGCCGCCTGGTATGCGGGACGGCAAGGCACGGAGCTTCTCCTGCCGATGCTGCTTGGCTTTTCGTGGCTGGCGCTGGGCGAAGCGTTGAACGGCGCGTCGCGGATGCTGGTGGCCGTGCTTCGCCGCAACGCCGCCCGGGCCGAGATCGGCAAGTGGACCGAGGTCGGTTCGGCGGACAGGCAAGCGCACATGCCGGACGAACCGCGCCAACTGCGCCACCGCGCCCTGCAGCGCCGCGCGCCGGACGGCCGGCCCATTGGAGCGCCGGTCGCGCTTTCGCTCGAAAGAGGTCGGCCAACGGTGCTCGTCGGCGCAAGCGGTTCGGGCAAGACCAGCCTGCTCAAGCAGGTTGCCGGCTGGATCGGCGAGGATGGATTGGCCACCGGCGACCGCATCCTGTCGGCAGGCGAGCGGCGGGCGCTCTCAGCACTGGTGTTGCATGATGCGGTGATCCTCGAGGACACGGCGCGCGCCAACCTCTTCGTCGGCAACGCACCGGACGCGGCCCTGTGGCGTGCGCTGGAAGCCGTCGAGATGGACAGGCGAATCCATGAAGCCGGCGGGTTGGATGCCTGGATCAGGCAGGACCGGTTTTCGCTCGGCGAGATACAGCGCATCAACCTCGCGCGCGCCTGGCTGTCCTCCATGCCGCTGGTGCTGCTCGACGAGCCGACAGAGCATCTCGACGACGAGCAGGGCGAGCGCATCCTGGAGCGGCTGCTCGCCCACCTGAGCGACCGGATCGTCGCCATTTCCACCCATCGCGCGTTCCCGCTTCGCGACATGGACACCATCGATCTGAAACCGTGAACCGTCGGCAAGTGACGGGCCTCTCATGGCCAGGACGATCGCCTCGCATTTCGACGCCTATCCGGCCTCGGGCGATGCCCGGCATTCAAGTGCTGTTTGAATGAGCAGGCGTTACCGAGGTTTGCTCCGCGAGCAGGCGTCGGGACAAGCTTGCCCGCGCCAGCATTTGCCGCCTCTAGTGCAATGCGGGCGGTCGCCTCGACCAGTCTGCCTACCCGAAGATCCGATCGCCCTGCTCATCGACCAGCTGGATGCCCTTCTTGATCGAAATGTCGACGGCGTCGTCGAGGCCGGCGAAGCGGTCCGCGCGGATGAATTTGTGTTCCTTCACCACGCCGTCGATCTCCTTGGAGACGATGCCGCAGGTCTGGTACTGGCCGTCGTTCTTGTAGGGCGTGGCGCTGATCAGGAAACCCTTGTGCTCGACCTGCTTGGCGGGTGCCGCACTCTTGGGCTCGGCCGCTTCACCGCCGCCGCCACCGAAAAGACGTTTCAGAAAAGACATCGCTCAAATCTCCTTGTTCGTCCAGCAAACCGCGGTCAGTTCGCGATTCACGACGCTGTTGTTCCAGCATGCGCGAATGTGCCGTCGCGTTCCAGCCCCCTGATGAAGACGGCGACCAGGAGCTCGATCTGCTGGTCGATCTCGTCCGCCTGCCGGCGCACTGACCTGGCCGCATAGCCGCTGGTGACGATGCCATGCACGCTTGACCACAGCGTGCGCGCGGCGATCCGGCGCGTGTCTTCGTCGAGGTCGAAATCGCCGCCGGCGAGCACACGGGCAATGATCTCGAACAGCTGGTCGAGCCGCGCCTCATAGGCGTCCGGCTCGGTCAGCGTCGGACGCCGCCTGTTGAAGGCGAGCAGTGCCGGCCAGCTGCCCGGATGCGCCTCGACAAAGCGCACATAGGCGCCGGCCAGCGCCAGCAGGCGCTGGCGCACATCGGTGATGCCGCGCTGGGAAAGATCAGCCATCGCCGCTGCTCCTGCCGCACCCAGCCGGTCGAGCAGCCGCATGTTGACGGCACGGTGCACCCCGTCGAGATCGGAAAACAGATTGTAGACCGAGCCAACCGAGATGCCCGCCTGCTCGGCGATGGTTCTCGCCTTCAGATTGTCCATGCCGCCCTCGTTGAGCAGCACCTCGGCAATCGTCAGCACCCGCTCGCCTATTTCTTCCCTGTCCAGTGCCATGCTTGTCCTTATAGACGCTCGTGCCCTCGGCCCGGGCTGTTCGAACCATGATCGTCCCTTCGTTTACCATAGCCGGGATTTCATGAACAGCGTTCAAAAAGACCTTGAACAATGTTCATTTCCTGTTATGTTGGCTTCGTGAACATTGTTCACGGCAACATTCGAAGGGAGAAGAACCATGCTTAGCCTGATCAGAACACTGCTCGACGGCGCCAGCGCAAGGGCCGAGGATGGCCTCAAGGATCGCTTCGCCATCGACCTTCTGGCGCAGCGCATCCGCGACGCCGAGGCGGGCCTTGCGGCCGCCAAGCAGACACTCGCCTCACTGATTGTCCGCCAGCGTGCCGAGCAAGCCGGTCTCGACCAGCTCGAACGCCGCCACGCGGACCTCGAAAGCCGCACGCGCAGCGCGCTCGCCGCCGGCAATAACGGGCTCGCCGAAAGCGGTGCGGCGGCCATCGCCGAGCTGGAGAATGAACGCGAAGTCCGTCGCGCCACCGTACAGAGCCTTGGCGAAAAAACGTTGCGGATGCGCGTTTCGGTGGAACGAGCGCATCGCCGCATCATCGACCTCAACCAGGGCATGATCTCGGCCCGCGCCATCGATGCCGAGCGCAAGGCACAGTCACGCCTGGTCAGGTCGATCGGCCACTCGGCGAGCCTCAACGACGCCGAGGAGCTTCTGGCTCGCATCAAGGGAGCCAGCGACCCCTTCGAGGAGGCCGGCATCCTCGACGAGATCGACGGCGAACTGCGTCACGAAGCGATCCGCGACCGTCTTGCGGATGCCGGGCACGGCCCGGCGGCGAAGGTGCGCGCCAAGGACGTGCTCGAGCGCCTGAAGACCATCAACTGAAAACCAGACTTTGCAGACCTGACTACCATCCAATCCATCATCATCGAACCAACGGAGAACTCCAATGAACGCCAATCAGACCTACATCATGTTCAACACCGCCTCGGTCGGTGCCGCCTATTTCATGCTCGGCCTGTCGCTGTGGCTGGCGCCGGTCGACCTCGCGACCAAGGGTTATTGGGCCATGGGCATCCTGCTCTTGACCGGCAGCCTGGTGAACCTGGTCAAGTACCGCACCGACGAACGCCTGTCGGCCGAGATGACCGCCAAGATCGAGAAGGCGCGCAACGAAAAGCTGATCAGCGAATATGTCGGCAAGGAATGATGCCATCCGCATCATCGCCAACAAAAAAAGGCCCGGGTCTCCCCGGGCTTTTTTGCGTACCGCAAAGTGCCGCCCGCCTCAGCGGTGCGTCAGCGCTTCCAGCGCTTCAGCCGCGGCTTCGAGGATGGCGATCGCCTCGGCCTGCTTTTCAGCCGGGGCATCGACGATCTCGCCCAGCGCCGCGCGCAGGCGGTGGCGAATGGCACGGAATTCGTCGCGTGTTTCCGAGCGCTCGCCACGGCCACCGCGGCCGCCGCGCCGGTCCTCGCCATCATCGTTCCAGCCGAACCAGTCGCGCGCCTTGGCCATCTTGCGGCCGAAGCGTTCGAGATGGTCGAGCACGCCGTCGATCATCTCGCGGTTGTCGGCAAGATGCGCTTGGCCCGCCTCGGTGATGGAAAACACCTTCTTGTTGCCTTCGCTCGACGAGACGGCATAGCCTGCCTCTTCCAGGAAGGTTAGCGTCGGGTAGACCACGCCCGGGCTCGGGCTGTAGATGCCGCTGGTGCGCTCTTCCAGCGCCTTGATGATGTCGTAACCGTGGCGCGGCGCCTCGGCCAGCAGCGACAGCGTGATCAGCTTGAGATCGCCGTCGGCCAGCATGCGGCCGGCGCGAAACATGTCGCCTGGGCCACCACGACCGCCACCGCGACCGCCATGTCCGAACGGGCCAAAGCCGCCGCCCCCTCTGCCGAACTTGCCAGCCATGTGCATGAACATGCGCTCGCCGAAATGGCCGCGTCCGAAATCCTTGTGCATTGATTGCTCCTTGAGTTCTATCTTACGATATATCTTAATTAGGCGCACGCTCCCGTTGAGTCAAGATATATCTTACGATGTATCGGAATGTGGCGCCAGAGGCTTGCTTTCGCCGAAACGCGCGGCTAGAAGGCGCTCGAGGGTCGATGACCGCTCCGTAAGCGTCTGACGTCAAGCAACGCATCCAACCCCGGTCCTTCCGGGCAGTTACGCCGAAACCGGCGAACGGATGCCACATGCGAACGACCGGACAGTTCAGGGAAACTCCCAAAATGACTGCAAGACATCAGCGCAGGAAGCTGCCTGCGCGCTATGCCGCGATCATCAGCCCCTTGGTGCTGTCGTTGCTGATGACCTTCATCGTCTCGTTCATCTCGACGTTGAAAAGCCTCGGCTTCCACCCCAGCCTGCCGTCCATCTGGATGACCGCCTGAGGCCTGTCCTGGCTGGTGGCGTTTCCGACGCTGCTGTTGGTGCTGCCCATGGTGCGCCGCATCGTCAGGGCGCTGTGCGAGCCGGCTGGCCGATAGAGCCGTAGACAAGGGTCTGGAGACACTTTCCGGACCTTTGCGCGTCATCTAGAGCAATTCCAGGAAAAGTGTGGGCGGTTTTCCGTCCGGAATTGCGTCAAACAAAAAGTTAGAGCCGTTCGCCGTTTCCATGAAACTGTGAACTGCTCTAATGTTACCAGCGGCCTTTGCGCCGGTTCCAGGCGTAGAGCAGGTCGGCGAAGCGATCATAGGCAAAGCGCGTCAGCGGCAAGGCAAACGGATTGCCGAACAGTTTCGCCAGCCAGCCCTCGCCCGGCGTTACCGCCCACACGGCGATGGCGACGTCGGCGCCGACCAGCAGCCGGCCGGCCGCATCGGTGGCGTGCAGCCGCCGGCGGATATCCTCCAGCGAGGCGCCAAAACGGCCAAGCGCCGCCGGCTCCAGATTGATGTCGCGAAATTCGATCCGCCCGGCCTTGACCGCTTCGATCAGCCGACGTTTCTGCCAGCTGATGCCGGCATCGCAGACCGGGCAACGCATGTTGTACCAAACGGTCAGTTCAGGCTTGGGTGTTTGCTTGAGCATGATCTTGGTATGCTCAGCCGTGGCCGTGCCGGTGATGCAGGTCGGGATAGTGCGGATGCCGGTGGCGCATCGGCGCATGCCGGTGCCAGTGCGAATGCGGCTCGCTCACCGGCCCGTCATGATCGTGCTGGTGGTGCTCGTCATGCACGTGGCTGTGCTCGTGTTCCAGCGCCTCATGGTCATGCTCATGCTCGTGGCGTTCCGACAGATGCAGCCACAGGCCGACGCCCATCAGCAGGCCCGCGATCACCAGTTTGAGGGTAACGGCATCGCCCAGCATGACGATGGCCAGCAGCGCGCCGATGAACGGAGCCAGTGAATAATAGGCCCCGGTGCGCGCGGTACCGAGATGGCGCAGCGCCAGGATGAACATCACCAGGCTGACGCCGATACCGAGGAAACCGACGGCGGCCGTCGCCGCGACAATGGACACCACGGGAAACGATGCCCCGGCAGCAAGCGCCAACCCGACATTGGCCGCACCCGCGACCAGCCCTTTCAGCATGGCGATCACGACAGGGTCGGTGGCCGAAATCCTGCGCGTGAAGTTGTTGTCCAGCCCCCAGGCCAGGCAGGCCCCCGCCACCAGCAGGGCGCCCGGATTGAAAGCAACGCCGCCGCCATCCCACGACAACAGCACCGCGCCGGCCAGGATGGCGAAGGCGCCGAAAAGCAGGCGCCGGTCGACATTCTCGCGATAGACGAGCCAGGCGATCGCCATCGTCGCCAGCCCTTCCAGGTTGAGCAGCAGCGCCGAACTGGATGCCGTGTTGAGGCTGAGGCCGAACATCAAAAGCACCGGCGCGACGATGCCACCCATGCCGATTGCCAGCGCCAGCCAGGGAATATCCCGGGTGGTCAGTTGCGCTTCGCCGGCGGCGGCCTGCTTGCCGCGAAGCAGGCGATAGAGAGCGAGGCCGACGCCGGCGCCGAGATAGAGCAGGCCGGCCAGCATGAAGGGATTCACGGCATCGAGCAGCAGCTTGGAAAGTGGCGGCGTCGCGCCGAACAGAGCGGCGGAGCCGAGGGCGAGCGGCACGCCGGGCCAAAGATGCGAATGCGTTTCGGACATGATCTCACCTTATAGCGTGCGCGTCACTTACCGCGCATGGCAGCCTTTGGCCCGACGCATTTGTTGTCGCGAAACAGCGCCCACTCCTCGCACAGGCGCCCCTTGGGCAACCGGCAAAATCCGTATTCATTGCCGGCTTTGTCCTTCCTGATCACCAGGCGCCCGCCGATCTCGCCGCAATGCACCGATGCCGGATTGGCCATGCCGACCGGTTTTTGCGCGGCGGCACCGGCGGCGAACGGCATCGACGATATCAAGGCAAGGTTGGCAGCCAGTAGCGAGACGTTCTTCATCGCGATCTCCCCTGGCCGCAGTCTATCATGGCGACGCGTCCTGTCCTGCGGCAAAGCGCCGTCAGGCCGGCACCTAGCCGTCGCCTTCGAGAGCCCTGCCGCTTGCTTCATCCAAGCGACGAGATGATCTCGCGGTAGGCGAATTCCGGGAAAGCCTTCAGCGTCCGTGATTTGAGGTTTCCGTTCGCGGCCAGCATCAGCGCGAAACGCGCCAGCACCGCATCATCGGGCGCTTCGACCACCGCCACCATGTCGAACTCGCCCATGGTCAGGTAGAACGCCTTGAACGATCCTCCCATCTCGCCCAGCTGCTTCCTGGCGGCGTCGAGGCGCTTGGGCGAATCGCGCACGTTCTTCGCGCCCTGCTCGGTCCAGTTCATCAGCATGATGTAGGTCGTCATGGTACGCCTCCTTCCGGAGCCACGGAGCACGGCGACTTCGCCGGGGCGGGCATCCGGGTTGTCGCCCAGAAAATGCATCCGACACGAAATTATCCTCCCGCAGCGAACATCCCGCAAGGACTACCGCGCGTCGGCGCCGACAAGGGAAAGCCGGTTTAAAAACCCGGCTGATTGCGGCATCTTCGTCATAGCCGTCAGCCCGGGAAATCCTCAATGTCCGGAGCCGATCCGGGCCCGCAGGAGAATGTCATGCGCGAGACAACAGACCTGCCGCCGGATCGGATCGACATTCCCGCCGCTTGGACCGGCGAGGCCATGGCCAGGCATCCGGAACAATGGCTGGTCGAACTGGGCCCGCTGGATGTCGCGGAGCTGGAATCGGCGGCAACCGGCTTTCTCGCCCGCTCGCGCGATATTGGTGGCCTGGCCAAGGCCGATTTCCCGTTGCCTCGGCTTGCCGGCCATCTTGCCGCCCTTCGCCAAAAACTGATCGCCGGCATTGGCTTCGAGGTGCTGCGCGGCCTCCCGGTCGAAAAATATTCGGCTGAAATGGCGGCAACGATCTTCTGCGGGATTGGCGCGCATCTGGGCAGCGCACGCTCGCAGAATGCCCAGGGCCATATTCTCGGCCATGTCCGCGACATCGGCGCCGACGCCAGGAGCCCCACGACGCGCATCTACCAGACGGCGGAGCGCCAGACATTTCACACCGATTCCGCCGATGTCGTCGGCCTGCTTTGCTTAAGGGATGCCATGCAAGGCGGCGAATCCCTGCTGGTCAGCACGGTGACGATCTACAATGAGATGCGCAAAAGCCGGCCCGATCTGGTCCGCCTGCTGTTTGATCCGATCGCCACCGACCGGCGCGGCGAAATCCCGGAAGGCGAAAAACCCTATTTCGAAATCCCGGTCCTCAACTGGCATGCGGGACTGCTGACCGGCATCTACCAGCGCCAGTACATCGACAGCGCGCAGCGCTTCCCCGATGCCATGCGGCTGAGCGCCGCCCACGTCGAAGCGCTGGATCTCTTCGACCGCCTTGCCAATGACCCGAAATTAAACCTGTCGATGCGGCTTCGGCCCGGCGACATGCAGTTCGTCTACAACCATTCGCTGCTGCACGACCGCACGGGTTTTCGCGATTGGCCAGACCCGGACAAGCGGCGCCATATGCTCCGCTTGTGGCTGTCGATTCCCGGCGACCGCCCGCTGCCTGAATGTTTCAGGCAGCGTTATGGCTCGATCGAGATCGGCGATCGCGGCGGCATCATCGTCAGGGGGACACGGCTGAACGTACCGTTGTAGAGCAATGATGAACCGCTCCAGGCAATACGATTTAACGCTTGAAACGAAAAAGGGCGCCAATCGGCGCCCTCAATTCTTCGCGACAGACAAACTCAGCTGTCAAGGAAGCTGCGCAGCTTGCGCGACCGGCTCGGGTGCTTGAGCTTGCGCAGCGCCTTGGCTTCGATCTGGCGGATACGCTCGCGGGTGACCGAGAACTGCTGGCCGACTTCTTCCAACGTATGGTCGGTGTTCATGCCGATGCCGAAGCGCATGCGCAGCACGCGCTCCTCGCGCGGCGTCAGCGAGGCGAGAACCCGCGTCGTGGTCTCGCGCAGGTTGGCCTGGATGGCCGCGTCGATCGGCAGGATCGCCATCTTGTCCTCGATGAAATCGCCCAGATGCGAATCCTCCTCGTCGCCGACCGGCGTTTCGAGCGAGATCGGCTCCTTGGCGATTTTCAGCACCTTGCGCACTTTTTCGAGCGGCATGGCGAGCTTCTCGGCCAGTTCTTCCGGCGTCGGCTCGCGGCCGATCTCATGCAGCATCTGGCGCGAGGTGCGCACGATCTTGTTGATCGTCTCGATCATGTGCACCGGGATGCGGATGGTGCGCGCCTGGTCGGCGATCGAACGCGTGATCGCCTGCCGGATCCACCATGTCGCGTAGGTCGAGAACTTGTAGCCGCGGCGGTATTCGAATTTGTCGACCGCCTTCATCAGGCCGATATTGCCTTCCTGGATCAGGTCGAGGAACTGCAGGCCGCGGTTGGTGTATTTCTTGGCGATGGAGATGACGAGGCGCAGATTGGCCTCGACCATTTCCTTCTTGGCGATCGCGGCTTCGCGCTCGCCCTTCTGCACCTGGTTGACGATCTTGCGGAATTCCAGGATCGAGATCGCCGTTTCGGTGGCCAGATGCTGGATCTCGGCGCGCAGGTCCTTGATCGCATCCTTCTCGTTCTTGGTGAATTCCTTCCAGCCGCGCGAGGTCAGATTGCCGATCGCGCGCGTCCAGTTCGGATCAAGTTCGGAGCCCTGATATTCCTTCAGGAACTCCTCGCGGCGCACGCCATAGCTTTCGGCCAGCCGCAACAGCTTGCCCTCGTTCTGCACCAGGCGCTTGTTGATGTCGTAGAGCTGCTCGACCAGCGCCTCGATGCGCGCGGTGTTGAGCGACAGCGACTTCACCGCCTTGATCAGTTGGTCCTTCAGCTCCTTCAGCCGGCGGTCCTGGCTGGGCGACAGCGTGCCGGCGGCGGCCAGACGGTTCTCGACCTGCTGGTCCTGCAGCTTGCGCAGCTTCTTGTAGGTGTCGGCGATGACGTCGAGCGTCTCCATCACCTGCGGGCGCAGTTCCGCTTCCATCGCCGCCAGCGACAGGCTCGCCTCGTCCTCGTCTTCCTCGTCATCGTCGCCAATGCCGCGCGTATCGGCGCCGACATTGGTGATGTCATCTTCCTCGTCGCGTCCACGGCGCGACTTTTCCTCGGGCTTGGGCGCTTCCTCGATGCGCTCGACCACCGGCGCCTGCTTGGCTTCGGGGCCGGCATAGGTGGCTTCAAGATCGATGATCTCGCGCAGCAGGATCTTGGATTCGTTGAGCTCGTCGCGCCAGATGATGATGGCCTGGAAGGTCAGCGGGCTTTCGCACAGACCCGCGATCATCGTCTCGCGGCCGGCCTCGATGCGCTTGGCAATGGCGATTTCGCCTTCGCGCGACAGAAGCTCGACCGAGCCCATCTCGCGCAGATACATACGCACCGGATCGTCGGTGCGGTCTGTCGGCTCTTTCTTGGTGGTGGTGGCGGCAACCGCCGTGCCGGTCTGTTCGGCCAGCTCGTTGGCGTCTTCCTCGGCATCGGCCGCGGTGTCGCCGGCCTCGGCCTCTTCGCCCTGCTCGTCATCCTCGACGACATTGATGCCCATGTCGGACAGCATCGCCATCGTGTCCTCGATCTGCTCGGAGGTCACTTCCTCGGAAGGCAGCACCGAATTCAGCTCGTCCATCGTGACATAGCCGCGCTTCTTGGCGGCCTTGATCATCTTCTTGACAGCATCATCGGAAAGGTCGAGCAGAGGGCCATCGGTGGCGCCTTCGCGTTCGGTCTCGACCTCTTCCTTTTCCTTAGTCGCCATTTTTTTTATCTTCTCCAAGCGGCTGCCATCGAAGCCGCGTAAACTGTCGGACCAGTCAAAACCGGATGTGCTCGCTTATGAAACGCGCTTCACCGGGCCAGTAACCGTATCTACCGTTAAGTCCAGATTAACCCTGATATCTGTGGCAGGCGGCCTGCCTGTCCAGTGACCAGTACCTCACATCGCTCATTTCCCGTCGGCGCGGGTGCGGGTTAACGTTTCGAATCGTCCTGATTCCGCCATTCTGTCGGAAGGTCAAGCGCCTCTGGCATGATTCGCATGAAAAAAGCGAATCAATTACCCGACTTAGCGCGCCTTGCCCCCTTGGGAAGCCCGGCCACGCTCTCATTCCTGTACTCAGCTGCACTTAGGCTCGCCCAGCCCTGCCCGACGAAACGCCAAATCCTTCGATCAGCGCTTCCGTCGCCTGTACATCCTGAAATTGCGCCTGAATTTCGATCAAATGGCGGAAGTTTTCGTCCGAGGGATCTGCTTCGAGCGCCGCTTCCGCCTGTTTCAGCTCCTTATGTAAGGTGCGCGCGCTGCGCTGCAAGTGCAGTGCCTGGTTCAGAGCGTCGCGGGCATCGTCGAGTGCCGCCGTCTCCAGCGCCGGCCATTGCCGCGCCCGCCGGATCAGGCCGACGGCCCGCTCCCAGATCTCGGCGCAGCCGGCGCGCTCGATCGTCGCCACCACGGCGTGGCGGTCATTGGCCGTGTCATGCGCCATCGCATCGAGGATGGCGGCGTGCAGCCGCTGCAGTTCGGAATTGGCGAGGTCGAGAAATTCGACATGGGCGAAATTCTCGTCGATCAGCGGCGGATGGTTGACCAGGGCCACGATGATCGTCGCCTCGCGCACCGACATGCCCTCGCTGCCGCGCTTGACCAGCGCGGACTGGCCGAGGCTTTCGGTGATTGCCATGCGGCTGCCACCAGGCTTGGCGAATTGTCCGCCGGGTGCGGCTGCCTTGCCCTGCTGCCCCGGTTTCCAGTCCTGGCGCCCTTGCCGCGCATCGCGCTGCGAGCCGAAGAAGCTCTTTTCCCGCTCGCGCATTTCCTGCTGGTAGTGATAGCGCGTGCTTTCGTCGCGGATGCGGCTGGTCAACTCCCGCAGCGTCTTTCCCAGTTCCGCCCGCCGCTCCGGCGTGTCGAAGACACCGCCAGCTGTCTCGCGCATCCACAACAGGTCGACCAGCGGCCGCGCATCGGCAAGCACGGTGCGGAAAGCGTCCGGCCCCTCGGCCTTGACGAGGTCGTCGGGATCCTTGCCTTCCGGCAGCAGCGCAAAACGCGCCGAGCGCCCGGCCTGCACCGACGGCAGCGCGAGATCGGCAGCCCGCCATGCCGCCTTCAGTCCAGCCTTGTCGCCGTCGAAGCACAGCATCGGCTCCGGCGCCATGCGCCACAACAGTTCGAGCTGGTTCTCGGTGAGCGCTGTGCCGAGCGGCGCCACGACATTCTCGAAGCCGGCCTGCGCCAGCGCGATCACGTCCATATAGCCTTCGACGGCAATGACCGTGCCGCCCTTGGCGAGCGCCTTGCGGGCCCGGGCGAAATTGTAGAGCACATTGCCCTTGTGGAAGAGCTCGGTGTCGGGCGAGTTCATGTATTTGGCCAGCGCATCGGGCGCCAGCGCCCGGCCGCCAAAGGCGATGATCTTGCCGCGCGAATCCGGGATCGGGAACATGATGCGGTCGCGGAACCAGTCATAGGAGACCGGGATATCGTCGCCATGACGCACCAGCCCGCACGCTTCGATATCGGCTTTCGGCACGCCTTTTGCCGCGAGATGCTCTTTCAGCGCGTTGCGGCTGTCGGGCGCGAAGCCGAGCCGGAACGAATGCTGCGTTGCCGGCGTGAGCCCACGATCGCGCAGATAGGCGCGGGCCTTGGCTCCCTCGGGTCCCTGCAGCCGTTCCTGGAAGAAGGCGGTCGCCATCTCCATGACGTCGGTCAGGCTGGCGCGTTCCTGCTCGCGCCGCTCTTCCCGTTCGTCGCGCACCGGCATCGGCACGCCGGCCATGTCGGCGATCTTCTCGACCGCCTCGGGAAAGCTCAATCCCTCAAGTTCGGTGAGGAATTTGAAATGGTCGCCCGACACATCGCAGCCGAAACAGTGATAGCGGCCCTTCTTGTCCTCGCAGTGGAAGGACGGGCTTTTCTCGCCATGGAACGGGCAACAGGCCCAATAGTCGCCGCGCGACGCATTGGTCTTCTTGCGATCCCACGCGACGCGCTGACCGATAACCTGTGAAATCGGCACGCGGTCGCGGATCTCGTCAAGGAAGGCGGGCGGAAAGCGCATTGAGGGAACTCGTTTCCCCACCATATAATCACGCCGGCGAAATCCGACGACCCCCAATACGGGCCATACCCGGTTTCCACAGGGCAAAAAGAAAGGCGGCCGTTACGGGCCGCCCTTCCTTCTCAGTCCAGCTGGCAGAACTTACTGCGCGGCAAGCGCGCCGAAGATGACGCCCGACAGGATGCCGACAAGCACATAGTCGTTGCCGACGCGGATCCATTCCTGGTCGCGGCCGGGGCGATGCAGGCCATAGCGGCCATAGTCGCGGATCGGCTGGTGCTGCCTCCAGCCCGAATATCTCTGGCCGTTGCGCCAGTGGTTGCGCTTCACGACGACCTTCTTCTTGAAGACGCGCTTCCTCACATCGTTGTGGTGGCCGGGCTTCTGCCAGTCGACCTTGGTGTAATTCGGCTGCGGCGCGACCGGCGCGTTCATCGGCGCGGCCTGGCCGGTAAGCGACGTGGCGGCGAGCATCGCGACAGCGAGAGCAGAAAGAACAATGCGCTTCATGGGAAGTCTCCTTGGTTGTCGATGCCCCGAGGATTAACCGCCAGCGGATGAACTGAAACTGAATGCCAGCATTACAATTGTGTAATGAAATCTTCTACTTATTCCCGGTATTTGAACATCATCGCAAAGCCGGACGCCAGAAGTGCGCAGGTGCGGCGAATCCGCCGCACCCCCATGGGCCGGCAATGCAACCATCTTGCGCACCCGTCCATTTCCCGACACGGCCTGTCGCGCTGCGACGACCTCCTAAAATCGACAAAACTTTATTATCCGGCTAAAATATTCCGGCTATTATCCACGGCTGCCATGACCATGATTCGTACCCTTGTTTTCTCACCTGATCGCCGCGATGTCCGCATCGCGCGCGCCATTCGCATGAAGGCGCCTCAATGAGCGGTTCCGTCGTTCTTCTGCATCTGGCCGGCGCGGTGGCGCTGATGCTGTTTGCCACCCGCATGGTCAAGACCGGCGTCGAACGCGCCTATGGCGACGTGCTGCGCCACAGGCTGCGCGCCACCATGCGCAATCCGATCATGGCGGTGCTGGCCGGCACCGGCCTCGCCATCGCGCTGCAAAGCTCGACCGCGGTGACGCTGCTGGTCGGCTCCTTCGCCGGTTCCGGCATCGTCTCGGGTGCCGCCGGCCAATTGGCCGTGCGCGGCGCCGAGATCGGCTCGGCACTCGTGGTCAAGCTCTTGACCTTCGATCTCACGCTGCTGGTACCGCTCTGCCTGATCACCGGCACGGTGATGTTCATGGCCACGGAGCGGCGCGACTGGCGTCAGACCGGCCGCATCCTGGTCGGCATCGGCCTTCTGATCCTGTCGCTGGAAATGATCGGCCAGGCCTCCGAGCCGCTGCGCAACAGCCAACTGATGCCGGTCATCATCAACTACTTCTCCAGCGATTCCATCACCGCCTATCTCCTGGCGGCGCTGATCACCTGGCTGTTCCAGTCGAGCATCGCGGCGGTGCTTTTGATGGCGACGCTGGCCGGCCGCGGCCTGATCAGCCCGGAACTCGGCGTCGTCCTCATCCTCGGCGTCAATCTTGGCTCCTCGATCATCGCGCCGATGCTGACGCGCTCGGCCGGGCCCGCCGTGCGCGTCGTGCCGATCGGCAATCTCCTGATGCGCGGGCTGGGCTCGCTGGTCATGCTGATCCTGTTCATGATCGTCCGCCCGCATGTCGGCTTCCTCGGCGCGACGGCGGCCGACCAAATCGTCAACGCCCATATCCTGTTCAATGTCATCATCCTGCTTGCCGGCCTGCCGCTGGCCGGTTTCGTCTACCGTGCCTCGGAAAAGATCGTGGCGCTCGGCACCAAGCCGGCGCCGGCGGCCTCGCTCGACGTCATCGAATTGTCGGCGCTCAACGAAAGCGCTCTGGATGTGCCGAGCCAGGCACTGGCCAACGCCACGCGCGAGGTGGTGCGGGTCTGCGAGACGGTCGAGATCATGCTGAAGCGCATCATCGAACTCTACGAGAGCGCCGACAGCGACAAGATCAAGGCGCTGGCCGCCCTCGACGACCGCGTCGACCGTAAGCACGCGGCGATCAAACTATACCTCGCTAAGGTCACCAAGAACCCGCTGACCGAGGACGAGGCGCTGCGCTGCCAGGAACTGATCGGCGCCTGCGTCAAACTCGAGCAGGTCGGCGACATCATCGTGCGCAACATGCTGGTGCATGTGAAGAAGAAATTCGACCGCGGGCTGGAATTCACCGACGAAGGCTGGAGCGAATTGTCCGCCTTCCACAGCTCTGTGCTGGCCAATGCAAGGCTTGCCTTCAACGTGCTGGTCTCGCGCGACCCCGAAACCGCCCGCCAGCTGGTGCTGGAGAAGGATCAGTTGCGCGACCGCGAGAAGGAAACCAGCGCCAGCCATTTCCTGCGGCTGCGCGAAGGCACCGCCAAGAGCGTCGAAACCAGCTCGATCCACCTCGACACCATCCGCGACCTGAAGCAGATCAACTCGCTGCTGGCGTCGATGGCCTATCCGGTGCTGGAAGAGCGCGGCCTGCTGACGGGGTCGCGGTTGAAGGCGAGCTGAAGTCGCCTCACTGCGCCTCGCTTCGACGGCAAAATACCTTTGCTCCGCTTCCGCCAGTCAGGATAAGGATCGATTGGCCCAGGCTTTCGGAGGAATCGATGGACACCCATTCGCGCAGTTTCGCCAAGGCGCTTTCCTGGCGCGTGACCGGTACCATCGACACGCTGATCATTTCCCTGGTCGTGACAGGAAGCGTCAAGCTCGCCGCAGCCATCGGCATAACCGAGGTCTTCACCAAGTCACTGCTCTACTATTTCCACGAGCGGGCGTGGTTGAAGATCCCCTATGGCCGCAAGACTCCAGCCTAAAGCTGCCACTCAAGAAAACCTAAAGTCGCGACAAAAATTTCTGGATTGCCCCCGCCGTCCATCCGTGGTTTGAGGCCGTTCCAGCCAAGGCTTTCCCATGTCGCTTCCGCTCATCGCCCTGTTCATCGCCGCTTTTGCTTTCGGCACCACCGAATTCGTCATTGCCGGCGTGCTGCCGCAAGTGGCGGAGGGGCTTGGCGTCTCCGTTCCCTCGGCAGGCTACCTCGTCTCCGGCTACGCCTGCGGCATCGCCATTGGCGGCCCGCTGCTGGCTCTCGCCACCAAATCGCTCCCGCGCAAGACCTTGCTGCTCGGCCTCGCCGTCGCCTTCACCATCGGCCAGGCGGCCTGTGCGCTGGCGCCCGATTTCACCTCGATGCTGCTTTTGCGCATCGCCGTGGCGGTGGCGCACGGCGCCTATTTCGGCGTCGCCATGGTGGTTGCCGTCGGCCTCGTTCCCGAGGACAAACGCGGCATGGCGGTGGCGGTCATCCTGTCGGGCCTCACCGTCTCCAACGTCATCGGCGTGCCGGCCGGCACCGCCATCGGCAACATCTGGGGCTGGCGCGCGACCTTCTGGGTGATGTGCGCGCTGGGCGTGGCGGCGACTTGTGCCATGGCGGCGCTGTTGCCGCGCACCACTGGATATCAGGCCAAGCCCGCCGGCCTCGCCCGCGAGGTCCGCGTGCTGGCACGCCAGCAGGTCTGGACCTCGCTGATCCTTATGCTGATGCTGATGCTCGGCCAGTTCTGCCTGTTCACCTACATCACCCCGACCTTGCTGGAGATCACCGGGCTCGACGAAGACCTGGTGCCCTGGGTGCTGCTGCTCAACGGCGTCGGCGCCACGCTCGGCGTCTTCCTCGGCGGCAAGCTGTCGGACTGGAACCTGATGCCGTCGCTGATCACCATGCTTGGCCTACAGGCGGTGACGCTGGCGGTCATCTATGCCGTCAGCCCCTACCCCGTGCCGATGGTCATCGCGATCGTCATCTGGGGCGGCCTCAACTTCGCCATCGGCACGCCGATCCAGACCCGCATCCTGGCCTGGACGGCGGATGCCTCCAACCTCGCCTCCTCGCTGATCCCGTCCGGCTTCAATGTCGGCATCGCGCTGGCCGCATCACTGGGCGCCGCCATGCTCAATGCCGGCTACGGCTACCGCAGCCTGCCGGTGGCCGGCGCTTTGGCGATGCTGGTCGCCGTGCTGGTCGCAGTCGTCTCCCAGGTCTGGGAAGGCCGCAGCAACGCCACGCCGCCGCTGACGGCACCCGCCGAGTAGCCCTCAGCCGCGCCAGCGCAACAGGCGCATGGCGTTGGCTGTGACGAGCACGGTGGCGCCGGTATCGGCCAGGATTGCCGGCCACAGGCCGGTGATGCCCAAAATGGTGGTGACCAGGAAGACCGCCTTCAGCCCCAGCGCCACGGTGATGTTCTGGCCGATATTGGCCATCACCGCCCGCGACAGCCACACCATGCGGGCAACGTCCATGACGCGGCCATGCAGGATCGCCGCATCCGCCGTCTCCAGCGCCACATCGGTGCCACCGCCCATGGCAATGCCGATGTCGGCGGCGGCGAGTGCCGGCGCGTCGTTGATGCCATCGCCGACCTTGGCCACCGTCAGTCCTTCGCGCTGCAGTTCGCCGACGATGCGTTGCTTGTCCTGCGGCAGCAGTTCCGCCCGCGCCTCGATGCCGAGCGAAGCGGCGATGGCTTCAGCCGTGCGTCGGTTGTCCCCGGTCAGCATCACCGTGCGGATGCCCTCGCCTTTCAACGCCGCGATGCCGGCCGCCGCATCCGGCCGTGGCTCGTCGCGCATGGCGATCAGCCCGGCCACCGCGCCATCGGCGATCAGCACCGAGACGGTCTTGGCCTGGCCGTTGAGGCTGTCGATGGCAAGCCTCTGCGCTTGCGTCATCTCGGCACGTTCGCCCGCCGCTGGGCCGGAGCCCAGGAAGACGGCCACGCCGCCGACGCTGCCTTCGACGCCCTTGCCGGAGATTGCCTTCGCCGCCAGCGCCGGCGGCACCGACGCCTTGTCGGCCCTGGCCCTGTCAAGGATCGCCACCGCCAGCGGATGACTGGAGCCTTGCTCGAGCGCCGCCGCCAGTGCCAACACGGAGCGCTCATCGCGGCCATAGGCGACGATGTCGGTCACGACAGGCTTGCCCACGGTCAGCGTGCCGGTCTTGTCGAAGGCAACCGCCGTGATCCGGCGGAAACCTTCCAGCACTGCCCCGCCCTTCATCAGCAGGCCGCGTCGGGCGCCGGTCGCCAGGCCGGCGGCGATCGCCGCCGGCGTCGAGATGACCAGCGCGCAGGGGCAACCGATCAAGAGGATCGCCAGGCCCTTGTAGATCCATTCACTCCAGTCGCCGCCGGCGACAAGCGGCGGCAGCAGCGCTACCAGCGCACCAACGACCAGCACACCGGGCGTATAGTATCGCGAAAAGCGGTCGATGAAGCGCTCGGTTGGCGCCTTGGCCTCCTGCGCCTCCTCCACCAGCCGCACGATGCGGGCGATGGTGTTGTCGGAGGCGGCCGCCGTCACCCGCACTTTCAGCACGCCATCGCTGTTGATCGTGCCGGCGAAGACCGATTCCGCGACACCCTTGTGCTTCGGCGTGCTCTCGCCGGTCACCGGAGCTTCGTCGATATCGCTCGAGCCTTCGACAATCTCGCCATCGGCCGGGATGCGGTCGCCGGGCCGCACCACGATGACGTCACCGACGGCAATCAGGTCCGCGGGTACTTCTGAAGTGCCGCCTCCCCGCTCGACCAGCGCAGTCTTCGGCACCAGATCGGCCAGGCCCTGGATGCTGGCACGCGCGCGGCCGGCGGCGACCCCTTCCAGCAGCTCGCCGATCAGGAACAGCACCACCACGGCGGCCGCTTCTTCCGTGGCGCCGATCATCACCGCGCCAATGGCAGCGATGGTCATCAGCATCTCGACCGAGAACGGCGTGCCGGCCAGCGCCGCCATCAGCGCGCGCCGCGCGATCGGCACCAGGCCGACCAGCAGCGCCGCCAGGAAAACCCAGCGCTCGGCCACCGGGAACAGATGGCCGATACCGTAGGCGGCCAGAAGCGCTGCCGCACAAGCCAGCGTCAGCGCTGCGCGGCGGCTGCGCCACCACGCTTGCCCCGGCTCGGCATCGTTGTGGAGATGAGATGAACCTGCGACTTCCTTGGCGACTTGTCCGTCGCCATGGTCATGATCACGGCCTTCGTGGTCATGATCGGCATGGTCCTGCACTTTGGCCGCCGGCCCCTCGGTCCTGGCTTCGGCCTTGACGATGCCGTAGCCCAGCCGCGCCACCTGCCGCAGCACCTTGTCGTCATTGAGCGGCCCGCCATGGCTGACGGTCATGCTGGCGCCGGTCACGGAAACCGAGACGTCGGCGACGCCGTCGAGGCGACGCACCGCCGTGTCGATCTTGGCCGCGCAGGAAGCGCAATCCATGCCGCCGATCTTGAACCGTGTCTGCTTGAGAGGAGCCGTCATCACATCACCTGTCTGCCCTCGCGCGGCGTGCCGCCGCATGGGCCTTGAACCCTGATGTCAGGCACTGTAATTGCTCTAGTCACTAGAGCTTCAAGAGGCAAAATGCATGTTTTCGATCGGTGATCTCTCGCGCCGCACCGGGGTCAAGGTGCCGACCATCCGCTACTACGAGCAGATGGGTCTGGTCGCCGCGCCCGAACGCTCGGAAGGCAACCAGCGCCGCTATTCCCGGCAGGAGCTGGAGCGGCTGGCTTTCATCCGCCACGCCCGCGACCTCGGTTTTGCCGTCGAGGATATTCGGTCATTGATCGAATTGAGCGGCCACCCCGAGCAGCCTTGCGGCCATGCCGACAAGATCGCGCAGGAGCAGCTGATTTCCGTGCGCGAAAAGATCGCCCAGCTGAAGCGGCTGGAAACCGAACTGGAACGCATCGCCTCCTGCTGCGACGGCAAGACGGTCGGCGACTGCTACGTCATCCGCGCGCTGTCCGACCATGCGCTGTGTGCCGACGAACACGTCTGACGCATGTCCAGAACTGTCAGCGATTTCGGCCTGATCTGCGGCACCTTGCCGGCGGGCATGCACAATGCGATCACCGATGTGCCCGGTGTGCGTGTCGGTCACTGCACGCTGCGCAACGGCGACATCAATACCGGCGTGACAGCGATCCTCCCGCATGGCGGAAATCTGTTCCGCAAGAAGGTGACGGCGGCAAGCCACGTCATCAACGGCTTCGGCAAGACTGCCGGCCTGACGCAGGTACAGGAACTCGGCACCATCGAAACGCCTGTTCTTTTGACCAACACGCTCTCGGTTGGCACCTGCGCCACGGCGCTGATCCGCGACGCCATCCGCCAGAATCCGGATATCGGCCGCACCACCGGAACCGTCAATCCGGTGGTCGGCGAATGCAATGACGGTCCGCTGAACGACATCCAGGCCCTGGCAATATCAGAGGAACACGCCCTCGCCGCGCTGGCCGACGCGCATGCGGGCGTGGTCGAACAGGGCAATGTCGGCGCTGGAACGGGAATGAGTTGCTTCGGCTTCAAAGGCGGCATCGGCTCGGCGTCCAGAAGGATTGCGCTCGGCGGCGGCCATCACCTCGGCGTTCTCATTCTGTCGAATTTCGGCAGGCCCGGAGACCTCGTTCTGCCCGATGGGCGCCGGCCGGACCCCAGACAACCGGCTGAGGTCGAGCGCGGCTCGGTCATGATCGTGCTGGCAACCGATGTGCCGCTCGAACACCGCCAGCTTGAAAGGGTGGCGCGCCGCGCCGGAACCGGCATTGCCAGGCTTGGTTCCTTCTGGGGCCATGGCAGTGGTGACATCGCCATCGCCTTCAGCACCGGCAATCTGGTCGATCACGATGAAAGCCGCGATCTGGTGCCCCTGCACGCGCTCAACGAAGCGCGCATCGACATGCTTTTTCGCGCGGCCGTGGAAGCCACGCAGGAGGCGGTGTTGAACTCCATGCTGTCCGCCGAGGCCTTCACCGGCAGGGCCGGCAAGCATCGCGCATCGCTGGCCGACTGGCTGCGCGAGCAGGCTGAATGACAGGGCGATCTACAAATCGATCCGGAACCGCAAACTCTCCACCCCACCATAGGCGGCATCCTCGAAGAAGCGCTCGACGAGCTTGCCGCCATTGGCCAGGATCACCTTGTGCGAGGCCGGATTGCCCGGCTTGGCAGTGATCTCGACATAGGGTAGGCCGACCGCCCTCGCCTCGTCGAGCATCAGCCGCAGCGCCTGCGTGGCATAACCGCACCGCCGCTTCCACGGCACCACCGCATAGCCGATATGGCCAAGCACATGCGACGGCAGTTCCGCCGTGCCCTTCTGCCAGCGAAAGCCGATCGAGCCTGATGCTTCGCCATCCCAGATCCAGCGGCGGAATCCCGGCAGGCGTTGCACTTGCGTACCGTCCGGCAAGGTGATCGGGCCACCCTTGGCCTCGGGATCGTCGAGGCTGGCCAGGAACGCCACCGGATCGTCCTCTATGGCCGCAAGCTGCTCGCGCGTCGCCTCCATGAGCCGAACGTTGTCGGGCGACCAGCCACGCTCGAGCGCCGCCTTGTAGGATGGCAGATGTTCAAGCGCTGGTTTGACGATTTCGACCATGATCCATGCTCTCCCAGCCACGCAGGGATAGCCTTGGCCGCCGGGGGCGCTCAAGCCGCATGGAAGCGGATCTCGCCCTCGTTCAGGAAGCAGGCTTTGTCGAACAGGGACAAATCAAGCGGGTTGGGCAGGCGAACATCACTGATATCCGGGACCGGCTTCTTCGCCGGATCGTAGGACCGGTCGATCTGCGAGATGAAGACCAGGATCACGCCGCTATCGCACGCGAAAGCCTTCAGCGCGCGGACCTGGTCCATCAGGCCGGGGTTCTCTCGTTTCTGATCGAGCAGTTGCAGATAATCGATGACCGCCAGCGTGCCGCGCGGCGCCGACCCCAACATCCTGACGATATAGCCGGCGCTGATGGCATCGGAAGTGTCGAACTCGAACAGTCCGTCGAACCGGGCCGGCTCGACGCCGATAGCGCGGAACCGCTCCAGCACATCGCGTTGCGTATATTCCAGCGTGAAGAACACGCTGCGATGGCCCGACTTCATCGCTTCGACCGCCAGTTCGAGGCTCATCAGCGTCTTGCCATGGCCCGGCCGCGCGCCGACCAGAACCAGATCACCAGGTGCCAGTTGCGCGAATAACCTGCTGGCGGGCGCCGTCTCGGACAGCTTCGCCGCAAGCAGGCTCCAACTGGCAAATCCCTCTTGCGCGGCAATCCGGTCAAGCGCCTGGTGGAGCGGGATTTTTGCCTCGCGCGACAACAGCCTTGCTTGACGCTTCAGATGGTAGACAGGCGCGGATAGAATCATCTCAAAAACCTTCTGGTGCGAGCAGTTTTCGCAACCCCTCCTTATGCCTGGTGCTCGATCAGTCGGTTCGGTGATGAGAATGCCCCGCATGAACGAATGCTTTCCCAGCGGAGGGAGGAGGCGTGGGCCACGCCAGAATCAGATGATAGCTCAATCCGAACCGACGTAGAATTGGCGGGGCGAAAATCGTTGCACCCCGCACGGCACCGGAGACTTCAGCCAGCGTTTGCCAGGGCAACCGCATCCTGGCCTGCCGGAAAACGGAGTTTGCCCGAAGTGTCGTGGACGGCGGCCCAGATAGCTTCGGCAACGTCGCTTTCCCTGGTGGTCAGCGCGGGCTGGGCGAAGGCCGCGAAGATCGGGGCCGCGAAATCGGCGTAGGCTTCCGGGATCATGTCTTCGATGCGCACCGCAGTGTTTTGCGTAAACCGCGTCGTTGGCGCGTATCCGGGCTCGACCAGCTTGGCGCGGATCCCGAAATAGCCGAGCTCGTGCGCGAGCGATCCGGTGAAACCCTCGATGGCCTGCTTGCTGGCGGTGTAGGCCGCCGCCAGGGGCATCGGCGCCAGGGTGGCGCTGGAGGTGACGTTGACGATCGCCCCGGACCGACGCTCGCGCATCTGCGGGATCACGGCCTGCGCCATCGCCATCACGCCAAAGCTGTTGGTGTCGAAGACCTTGCGGATGTGCGACATCGTTGTCGCTTCAAAGGCACCGACCACGCCGATGCCTGCATTGTTCACCAGAACATCGATCTGACCGGCGGCTTTGACCACCGCCGCGATGCTGGCCTCGCTGGTGACGTCCAGGGGCAGGATCCGCAGGCGCTCCGAGCGCGGCAGTATGTCCTGTCGCGGCGTCCGCATGGTGGCGATGACATTCCACCCGTTGGCGAGGAAATGGCGGGCCGTCTCCAGGCCATAGCCAGAAGAACAGCCAGTGATGAGGATCGTTTGCATGGTAAGCTCCGTTGGTTTCGATAAACCTCCGTAGGCTTGCCAACGCAGACGATCTATAATTTATAGTCCTAGTTTTATTTCCAACTGTCCAAAAAAATCGCTTAGTCCGAGCGAGAGCAGGTCGGAGCTGTCAACGGAAGCGTTTGAAGAGGCCTCGCCGCGAGGGAAGAGCCTCAGCCGGTTGCGCCGACACCATTGCCGCGGGCGAACCTTCCCGGTGAGCAGCCAAGCCGCTTCCTGAAGGCCGTGCTGAAGGCGCTGGCGGACTCGTAGCCGATCTCATCAGCTATTTTGTCCAAGGTTTTCGAGCCGCGGATGAGAGCATCCTTGGCCAGCGCCATGCGCCAGCGAGCCAGATACTCGATCGGGCCGCAACCCAGCACGGCCACAAAGCGAGCCGCGAACGCCGACCGCGAAAGCCCGGCAACCTTGGCGAGTTCCGCGACCGTCCAGCCCACCCGGACATCCTCGTGCATTGAGCGCAGCACGCGCGCGAGCACCGGGTCCCGCATCCCGCTGAGCAGGCCAGCCGCGCCGTGGGCGATGCCATGCCATCGCAGCGCTTCCACGAGCAGAACCTCGAGCAATCTCCGCAAAACCATTTCCTTGCCCGGATCTTCGTTCTCGCACTCTTCCATGATGAGCTCGATAACCTTGCCAAGCCTGCCGGAACGCCCCTGCGATACCGGCACGTGGATGACGCTCGGAAGGAGCGCAACCAGGAGCGGGGCGTTGACCGGCTCGATCCGGAACGTACCGCCGAGCGCGACAAAGTCGGGCTCTCCATCTGGGTCGCCGTGCCGGATGGCAATGTCCATCGGCGCCCTGAGCTCACAGTCGATGCCCGGATGGCTGCTGAGGGAGAATGGCGGTGTGGAAGGCAAGAGGAGGAAGTCGCCTTTCTCGAACTTGACTGGATCCTTGCCCTCGAACGCGATCCAGCACGTCCCTTCCACGATTATGGTGAAGCCGGGGGCATCATAGGCGGCGTAACGCACGCCCCATCGACCGCGTCCCCTGATGGGCTTGGAGATCGCCGTGCTGGGTTGCAAAAGGGAGATGACGTCGCTGAGCGGGTCCATTTTCAGACGGTCGATAATTATTTTGTATGAATCGATTATAGAGCGTCCTTTTGCCGTCTCCAAGCTTGTTGCACGGACGCTGCGAGGAGATTCAGGAAGGCTGGCCCGACATACTTCTCCGCTGGACTGATCGCAAAACGACCCCGCCGCGACACGTTAAACAAGATGTGTCTCGCCGATCGGCGCACGGCCTTTTATGATCGGTTGCGGATATAACACCCGCATAGATTCGCAAGGCTTTGGCAGGAGAATTGAACCGGTGCGGTTGAGATTTGTCCCTCTGGGTATTGTCGTCACCCTCAGCCTTCTTGTTATCGTCATAGCCCTGACGGCGACGGTCCGGTCCTTCGCCGCGCCATCCGGCATCCCGGCTTGGCTGCAGGCCCATGTCGGCGACAGCGACGGCCAGATCTCAGAGGTGGTGCTGGAGCGGGCGCGCGCGCTCTACCTGAAGAAGGTGGCGCAAGGCGCGGTCAGGAACCCCTGCTATTTCGCCATGGATGCCACCCGTCCCGGCGATCTCGGCAATGGCGTGCTCGGGCGCCGGTACTACGTCGTCTGCGAAGCCAGCCAGTCGTTTCGCGCTATCGCATCGGGTCACGGGGCCGGCAAGAACCTGAAAGGCACGGTCGATTTTTCAAACGGCAGGCGGTGTTCCAAGAATTTTGGCAATGCCATGGATTCGGAACTAACGGCTGGCGGGGCATACATGACCCGGGAGTCGAAAACGTCGTTCAAGGGTTTTTATCGCACCGGTGCGAAGCAGGACGCTGCCTTCCTGCGCACCTTCATCCAGTTCGACGGCGAAGGCGAAGCCGCCAACGCCAGGCAGCGCGTGATCGGCGGCCACGCGGCGCAGGTGCTGCGCACCATGTGCATGCGCAAAAGCCCCAACAGCTCCTATGCCGACCATGATGGTCTGGTGCCGTTCGGCAAGCTGGTGGACTATGCGGGCGGCCGCAGCAATGGCTGCACCAGCTGGTCGCCGACGGATGCCCAGCAGATCATCGCGATGGTCAAGGACAACCCGACGACGCTCTACATCTATCCGGAATCGCGCGACATCGCCGCCGTCGCACAAGCAGCAAAAGGCCATTCCCCCTCCGGCGAAGCACCCTATTGGAACGCATCCTGCCTGAAGGAAATCGGCGCGCCGAAATTCTGGCCGCAAAAAACCCTTGAGCCGATGATCGCCCAGTACAAGAAAGATCATCCCGCGCCACCCGCGCAGCCGCTGCCGATGTGCAAGCCGTGAAGTCCGCTCCATAGCAGGCTGCGAACCTCACTCACCCCGCGCCGGCTCAGCGCAGAAAATCGAGCACCGCCTCTATGAATTCTGCCGGATACTCCACGTTCGACAGGTGAACCGCGGGCAGCACAACCAGCTTCGCGCCGGGCACCGCCGCCGCGATCATCTCACTGTGGCTGGCCGCCGTCACCGTGTCGTGCTCGCCGGCGATCACCAATGTCGGCCGGTTGATCAGCGCGACCGTGCGGCGAAGATCGGCATCGCGGACCGCCGCGAACAGACCTGCCAGGCCTTGTCGGTCGATCGCGAGCAGCATCGTGCGAAATTCAGCGATGACGGGTTCGTTGGCCGCCACCATCCGCGCGGGGAACCAGTTGTTGAGGAACATTTCGGCGGTTTCCGACATGTCCCGCGCCTGCCGGACAACGCCAATCCGCTCGTCGAAATAGCTTGCCGGACCGAGATGGGACGAGGTGTTGCTCAGGATCAGCCGGTCGATGCGCTCGGGCGCATGGATGCCGAGCCACTGCCCGACAAAGCCGCCGAGCGACAGGCCGAGGAAATGCACACGTCCAAGGCCGAGCGCATCGAGCAGCTCGATCACGTCGCGGCCAAGCCGGTCGAGCGAATAGGCGCCAGCTGGGGCGCTTGACCCGCCATGGCCGCGAAAGTCGTAACGCAGAACACGGAAATGTTTCGACAGCTCGCCGACCTGTCCGTCCCACATGTGCAACGTGGTGGCGATGGAGTTCGACAGCACCAGCACCGGCTTTGCGGCATCGCCATCGAAGCGGTAGGCGATGCGGGTGCCATCGCCGACAGTCACGAAATTCAGCCCACTCATGATGAAAAGTCCTTCTGGAAGGTTGAATGAGGCGGAGCGTAGCCGCGACGTGTTTTTGTTGATATTACAAAGATAGGACAAACTCTGTAATCAAAGCTGACATGGCCGAATTTACCTTGCACGATTTGCAATGCTTCGATGCGGTGATCCGCACCGGCGGCTTTCAGCCTGCGGCCGCCCTGCTGCATCGCTCGCACCCGGCCGTGTTCGCCGCTGTCGCCAAGCTCGAGCGCCAGCTCGACCTCGTTCTGCTGGATCGCGGCGGCTATCGCGTGCGCCCGACCGAGGCGGGGCTGTCGTTCCACCGCCGCGCGCAATCGCTGCTGCGCGAACTGGAAGGCCTGCGGGTGCACGCCGCCCAACTCTCGATGGGCGAGGAAAGCGAGATCCATGTCGTGATCGGCGATCTCTGCCCGCGGCCGCAGGTGCTGGGCATGCTCGGACGGTTCTTCGCCCAATGCCCGGGCACGCGCCTGCATCTGCATTTCGAGGCCGTCGGCGGTCCGTGGGAACGGCTGTTCGACGACGAGGCCGATCTGATCCTGCACTGGGTCGACAAGGGCGATGCGCGGGTGGAATGGGTCGATCTTTGCAAGGTGCCGTTCATTCCCGTGGTGGCGCCTGGCTTTCTGCCGGAGGGTATCAAAGAGCCGATCACGCCCGATCAGCTGCAGGCACTCACCCAATGCGTCATGCGCGACACAGCCCGCCATTCGCCGCAACAAAACTACTCGCTGATCGAGGGCGCGCCACAATGCCTGGTGGCCGACCAAGGCATGAAAAAGGAAATCATCCTGCAAGGCCTTGGCTGGGGCCACCTGCCCCGCTTCCTGATCGAGGAAGAGCTGGGTGACGGACGCCTGCACTCCATCGCCGGCCGCCATATGCCGGGCCGCACCGAGGAGTTGGTGGTGGCGCGCCGCCGCGACCGGCCGCACGGGCCGGTGGCCAACCGGTTATGGGATCATGTCCAGCAGGAAGCGCCGGCCCTGCGCCTCGCGCTGGAGCCGCCAAGAACTGCTTCGTAGGGCAAGGCCAGACCTAACGATTGCCCTTGATACCTCTACTGCAGCAGGCCCTTGACGATGCCGCTGGCCTTGCCGAAATCCATCTGGCCGGCATATTTCTGCTTCAGCGCGGCGATCACCTTGCCCATGTCCTTCTGGCTGGCCGCACCAGTCTCGGCGATCGCCTCGCGCGCCGCGGCCGCGATTGCCGCATCGTCAAGCTGCGTCGGCAGGAAGCCGCGGATGATCTCCATCTCGCCGCGCTCCTGTGCGGCCAGTTCCGGGCGCTTGCCGTCTTCGAAGGCCTTCGCCGATTCCTCGCGCTGCTTCACCATCTTGGCCAGGATCTGCAGGATCTCCTCGTCGCTGGCGGGATCCTTGCCCGAACCTCGATTGGCAATGTCGCGGTCGTGGATGGCGGCCTGGATCAGCCGCAATGTCGGCAGCCGGTGCTTGTCCTGCGCCTTCATCGCGCTCTTCAGGGATTCGGCGATTTTTCCGCGCATTGTGCTTGTCTCCTTCGAACGGCGCGGACCATAACCTCGCCGGGAGCACAAGGCAAATCTCGAAGGGGCCGGCAAGCCACTGATATTGTTCGACGAAATAAAACGATGTCGGTCCCTGGCTGTATCATTGACCGTTCTGGCACCTTCCCCTATGTACTCGGCCTTGCATAAGACAATGAATTGACGCGCTGAGGCTCGAGAAATCGCTGCCGCGTCGTTTGCTGCGCGGATGGCCCGCCATCGAAGCGCGCAGCCTGATAGGAGTGCCGCCATGGCCGAGATGACGCCCGCCTGGGCCACCGAAAAGCCGACCGCCCTGCTGGTGCTGGCCGACGGCACCGTCATCGAGGGCCGCGGCCTCGGCGCCACCGGCTCCGCGGTCGCCGAAGTCTGCTTCAACACCGCGCTCACCGGCTACCAGGAAATCCTCACAGACCCGTCCTATGCCGGCCAGATCGTCACCTTCACCTTCCCGCATATCGGCAATATCGGCACCAATGGCGAGGACATCGAAGACCTCAACCCGGCCGCCCGCGCCGGCGCTGTCGGCGCCGTGTTCAAGGCCGATGTCACCAACCCGTCCAACTACCGTGCCGCCGGCCATCTCGACCAGTGGCTGAAGAAGCGCGGCATCGTCGCGCTCTCGGGCATCGACACCCGCGCGCTCACCGCGCTGATCCGCGAAAAGGGCATGCCCAACGCGGTCATCGCGCATGCACCCGACGGCGTCTTCGACCTCGACGATCTCAAGCAGCGCGCCGCCGCCTGGTCTGGCCTGATCGGCCTCGACCTCGTCAAGGAAGTCACTTCGGGCCAGTCCTCGGTCTGGCGCGAGACGCCCTGGGTGTGGAACGAAGGCTTTGGCGAGCAGGCAGAGCCGTCGCTGCACGTCGTCGCCATCGACTACGGCGTCAAGCGCAACATCTTGCGCCTGCTCGCCGGCCTCGGCGCAAAGGTCACCGTGGTTCCGGCCAGCACCGGCTCGGAAGAGATCCTCGCCATGCAGCCCGACGGCATCTTCCTCTCCAACGGCCCCGGCGACCCGGAAGCCACCGGCGACTATGCCGTGCCGGTGATCCAGGATTTGCTCAAGACCGACATCCCGGTGTTCGGCATCTGCCTCGGCCACCAGATGCTGGCGCTGGCGCTCGGCGGCCGGACCGCCAAGATGCACCAGGGCCATCACGGCGCCAACCATCCGGTCAAGGACCACACCACAGGCAAGGTCGAGATCGTCTCGATGAACCACGGCTTTGCCGTCGACGCCGACTCGCTGCCCGAAGGCGTCGAGGAAACCCATGTCTCGCTGTTCGACGGCTCGAACTGCGGCATCGCGCTCACCGGCCGTCCGGTGTTCTCGGTCCAGCATCACCCCGAAGCCTCGCCCGGCCCGCAGGATTCGCACTATCTGTTCCGCCGCTTCGTCAATTTGATCCGCGAAAAGCGCGGCGAGGAACTGCTGGCCGAGCGGGCTTAGTGGACCGCGCGCAAATAGCGTGGCGCAGTTTTGGGGGGCAAAGAGATGCGCAAGAATACGAACCTACATGCCGCCGACGAAGCCCTCGAAGACGCAGCCGATGTAGCGATCTACGACGAACGGAAGGCCGAGCTCAAAACCGAAAAGGCCCTCCCCGCTGACATGACATGGATATTCTGCGGGGCCGCCTCACGCACGCCGAATTGGCGCAGATTCGGCGTTACGAGTGAATGAATTGAGCATTAAATCCTCGATGCGGAAGCTTTGACCATTCTAAGGCAATCGCGTGACTTCGACATTTGGCTGAGACCTGCCTCCCGTCGTCATCCACGGGCGGAGCAAGGAGCGTAGCGACGCGGCGCAGACCCGAGGATCCATGCCGGGACTCCCGAGCGCCACCACGGGTCAGAATTCTGCTCCGCTGCGCCTTCGGCTAAGGTCAGGGAATGGATCCCAGGGTCTCCGCGACGGAGCTTCGCTCCTGCTTCGCCCAGGGATGACGAAAGTTGGGTGCTTCCGCCCATGGAGCAACAGTCCGCCAAAACGTGAAGGATGGTGCCACCGGCAGACCCTAAGCGGCACGAGCGCTACCCTAAGCCACCGGCCGCCCCTCGCTCGCCTCCAATATGGCGAACCATTGCTGGCGGTCGAGGGTGATCTCCAGCGCCTTGACCATGGCCGCCAGCCGTTCCGGCTTCATCGAACCGAGCACCGGCACCAGCCGGGCGGGATGGCGCAGCAGCCACGCGATGGCGACGGCGGCGAGATCGCCCGCGCCGATTTCGGCGGCGACCGCCGCGAGCGCTGCCCGCACCCTTGCCTCCCGGCTTTCCTTGCCGGTGAACAGCGAGCCGCCGCCGAGCGGCGACCAGATCATCGGCGCGTAGCCCAGGCGCTGCGCGTGGTCGAGGCTGCCATCGGTCAATGCTGACGTTTTCAGCACCGACATTTCGATCTGGTTGGTGGCGAGCGCGAACGGCAGCCGCGAGGCCAGCAGATCGAATTGCGACGGCGTGAAATTGGAAACGCCGACCGCCCTCACCTTGCCCGCCTTGACCAGTCCGGCCAGCGCCGCCGCCGTCTCGTCGGCATCCATCAGCGGATCCGGCCGGTGCAGCAGCAACAGGTCAAGATAATCGGTGCCGAGATTGGCGAGCGAGCGGTCGACCGAAGCATTTATGTGGACGGCGCTGGTGTCATAGTGCTTCAGCCGGTTCTGCGGCCGGTTGGCCGAGGCCAGCATGATGTCGCATTTCGAGATCAGCTCGATCTGATCGCGCTTGCCCTTCCAACGCGACAGCCCGGCGCCGAAGGCCGCCTCCACCTCGTAATTCCCATAAATGTCGGCATGGTCGAAACTGGTCAGGCCGAGATCGACGGCGCTGCCGATCAGCCGCGCGACCTGATCGGCGTCCGGACGGGCGTCGCCGTCGAGCAGGCGCCAGGCACCGAAGACCAGCCGCGACAGCGACACCCCGTCCCTGGTCAGCGCGATGCGGCTGTCATGGCTCATGCCTGCGCTCCATCTTCCGCCACGTCGGTGGCGACATTTGTGACCGTCGCCGGTCTCGCCACCTTGGTGACGAAGGCGATGAGCGCCAGCAGCAGAAAACACGCACCGACCAGATAGGGCGCGCCGCCGAAGGTCACCGGCGCGCTTGGCCCGGTGAACCAGGAAAAGATCGCCGTGTAGAGCAGCGGCGTGATGATCGAGGTGATCGAGAAGAGCGAGGTCATCGCGCCCTGCAGTTCGCCCTGTGCCGAAGGTGGCACCATGGCGGCGGCAAGGCTTCTCAGCGGCGGATCGGCCAGCGCTTCCAGGCAGCCGACGACGATCACCGCATAGATCATCCAGCCCTGCGAAGCGAAGGCATAGCCGAAGGCGCTCGCCGCCGTGAAGGTCAGGCCGATCACCGCTGTCCTCCACTCGCCGAGCCTGGGGATCACGCGCGGCAGCACAGTGCCCATGACGATCGCGCCGCACAGGCCGAAGGCACCGAGCGAGAAGCCGATCTGCTGCTCGCTCCAGCCATAGCGGTAGTTGGAGACGAACGACCACACCGCCGGATACATCATGTGGCCGAGCGTCATCAGGAAGAAGACGAGCCCGATCCAGCCAATGCCTTCATACTGGCGCATCTGCAGCAGCGTGCCGACCGGGTTGGCGCGCTTCCACTCGAAGCGGCGGCGATGCTTTTCATCGAGCGTTTCCGGCAGGAAGAACATCGCGATCAGGAAGTTCACGAAGGCGAGCCCGGCGGCGAAGTAGAACGGCACGCGCGGCCCGAACGTGCCCAGCAATCCACCCAGCACCGGGCCGATGACGAAGCCGACGCCGAAGGCAATGCCGAGCAGGCCGAAATTCTTCGCACGGTTCTCGTCGTTCGAAATGTCGGCGATGAAGGCCGACGTCGTCGAATAGCTGGCGCCCGAAATGCCGGCCAGCACTCGGCCGATGAACAGCATAGGATAGGACCAGGCGATGGCGCAGATCAGATTGTCGATGGAAAAGGTCAGCACCGAGGCAAGCAGGATCGGCCGCCGGCCGAAGCGATCGCTCAACCCGCCCATGATCGGCGCGAAGAAGAACTGCATGGCCGCATAGACGAAGAACAGCCAGCCGCCCTCGATCGCCGCTTCACTAATGCCAACGCCGGTCAGTTCCCTGAGAAAGGCCGGCAGCACCGGCATGATCATGCCGAAGCCGATAATATCCAGCAGCAGCGTGGTGAAGACCAGCGCCAGGCCCCGCCTGGCGGTTTTGGGATCGATCATGATGGGTCAATCTCCTCCGGCCGCCCTTGGCGCAGGCGGACGCACCTTATAGGCGAACCCGCAAAAAGGAACAATGCGAGAACGGGCGGGAACCGTTGATCCTGACACCCCCTGACGGCGTCTTCGTCGTCAGGTAAGCGCCAGAAACGCTCGCCGAGACTGTTTCGAAATTCGCTCTGGCGAGCCATATAGTGGTGGTTTCGAGAACCGGAGCGCAGCGGACATTAGGTCGGTGAGCACCGGAAGCGGAGAAAACGCCGCCAGATGGCCGCCGGGGTAGAATTTCCAAACAGTCTCGTTAAAGCGCGCCGGTCATCGTATTGCAGTCCGAAAGCTTGCCGCTCTTGTAGCCGCGCGCCAGCCAGGTCTGGCGCTGCTGCGAGGTGCCGTGGTTGAAGCTTTCCGGCACGACATAGCCCTGCATCTTCTTCTGCAGCGTGTCGTCGCCGATCTGCTTGGCGGCGTTCAGCGCGCTTTCGATGTCGCCTTGCTCCAATATGCCCTTCTGCCCGGTGTAGTGCGCCCACACGCCGGCGAAGCAGTCGGCCTGCAGCTCGATGCGCACCGACAGCTGGTTGGCATCCGCTTCGCTCATGCCTTGCCGCATCTGGTTGAACTTGCCCATGATGCCGGTGAGGTTCTGCACGTGATGGCCGACCTCATGCGCGATGACATAGGCTCGCGCGAACTCACCGGAAGCGCCGAACTTTTGATCGAGCTCCTGGAAGAAGGTCATGTCGAGATAGACCTTGTGGTCGCCCGGACAGTAGAACGGTCCCGCAGCCGCCGAGGCAAAGCCGCAGGCGGAGCGAACCTGGCCGGAAAACAGCACCAGCTTCGGGTCCTCATAGGTAAGGCCTTGCGACTTGAAGATGCCGGTCCAGGTGTCCTCGGTCTCGGCCAGCACGGTCGCCACGAACTGCTTCATCTCGTCATTGGCGGGAGCGGTGCCGCTGCCCTGGCCACCACCGCCATTGTCGGTGATCTGGCCGCCACCGCCCGGCAACAGGCCGCCATCGCCACCACCCAGGATCGCTGAGGGATCGAAGCCGAAATACCATCCAGCGATCACCACCAGGATGACGAGGATGATGCTGCCGCCGCCACCGGTGCGGCCGCCGATGGGGAGCTGGAAGCCCCCACCGCCGCCGATCCCACCGCCGCCGCTGTCGCTGCGGTCGTCCTCGATATTGTCACTCTGACGACGGCCTCTCCAGAGCATGGCAACTCCCCGTGATGAACTTCCTCATTGCTCCGGCAAGGCCGGCTCAACCCAACAAACAATTATCCCAATGGTTGCACCAAGTCACAGTGTTTTTCGATGGCCTTTAGGCGATCAAAACCGGCGAGTGGCCTGTTCATGCCTGGACCGAAGCAGACGGAACTCTTGCCGCAGGGTTCATTGCTGCGACTGTCGCCCCATGGTCGAAGATCGGGAAGACCGCTAGTGTCTGATTTTCTGTGTAGCGAGGGGCGCTTGCGGATCATTGGCCAATTCCTGCTGTTGCTGATGGCATTGAGTTGCCTTGGGATCGGGTCGGCCGGCGCGGTGACGCTCGATTCCAGTGTTGCCGTCACCGATCCGGCCACCTTGCAGGCGCTGGAGCGCGGCGGACTGTCGATCAGCCGCCTGCTCGGCCCCGCGCTCGGTCTCACCCGCGACGTCGACAATCGCGGCCTGTTTTCCGTGCCGGCGCTAGCCACGGTACGCGACACGGTCAAGCAGGAGATATCGGACGAGCCGAAGACCAGCCCCGACCCCTATGTCGCCGCCATGGCCAGATCGAGCGACACCAGCCAGAAATTCAATCCGAAATACATCGACGATGACGGCTCGACGCTCGACCTGACCGGCGTCGTCAACCGCATGGACCGCGGCTATCTCGGCCACACCGAATGCGGCGAGATCCGGCTGATCTACCGCTTCCACTATTCGGTCGCCGAAAAGCCGGCCAAGGGCAAGCCAATCGGGGGGAAGACTGGGCAGCGCATCTCCTCGCGCCTGCCGCTGACTATGAGCCTGGTGTTCAACGCCAAGCCCGGGCGGACGCAGGCGCGTGCCTCGAAGGATCTGCCGAGCACCACCGACGTGTCCTGCGCCGACGTCGCCCAGCGTTGGCTCGCCGCCGGCCAAAAAAACCTGCCGCCCGAACAGCTTGCCGCCTGGCTGCGTTCCGACGAAGGTCCGCTGTCCGGCGCGATGTTGAATTCCTCGCAGATCATGCGGCTTGAACTCAACATGCAGGTGCTGCGGCTGTCGGCCTCGACGCGGCGCGATTTCGGCGGCCATGCCGAATATCTGCTGAAAATTTTCAAATGGAATCCGGCGACCTCGAGCTTCTATGAATCGAGGATGGAGAACCAGATCGATCGGGCAACCGTGCTGGCCGACGTCAAGTCCTTCGCCAAATGGCTGCTTACCGACCGCAACATCTACGACCTCGACCATGGCCGGCTGGTCATCGACGAAAAATTCCTGGCCATGAGTGCCGTTTCCGTCGCACCCGGCGGGTTGAGCCGCTCGCAAAACAACATCGCTTATGGGCTGGTCGACGACGCCGATATCGACAAGGCGCTGAAGGATTATGTCGCCAAGGGCAACACGCTCGCCACCATCAAGTCGGTGGCGGGCTTCAATTTGCGGCTCAACGAGATGAGCTGCACAGGCTGCCATCAGACGCATGGTATTGCCGGCTTCCACTATACTGGCGCCGATCCGGCGAGCGAGCCGCGCCGCAACGCCGTCTTCGTGCCGGGCTCGGCGGTGTTCTTCGCCGACCTGCCGCGTCGCCGCGCCATCGTCGAACAATTCGCCGCCGGCAGCCATCCGGATTTCACCAGGGGTTTCGCCGCCCGTCCGGACCCCAGATATGCCGAGGCGCTGAAAGGCACCGACCTCTACAATGGCTGGGGCTCGATCTGCTATCGCGGCGAGGATGCAAGTTTCAAGGACTGGACCTGCGGTGCCGGCCTGCGCTGCGCCGGCGTCCACGAAAGCGCCATCCATCCGGGCTTCGGCACCTGCGTCAGCGAGAAGGGCACCGCGGTCGGCGACCCCGTCGAATTCGGCGAGATCAAGATGTCGACATGGGGCAACGACCAGTATTGCCGCCTCTCGCCGGCCACCGCCAAGGCCTGCGCCATCGACCCCGCACGCGACAAGAAGCCGGTGGTGAAGATCGCCGGCTATGGCGCCGCGCGCCAGCGCTACGACAACCCCGAACAGAAGACCGGCGGCTTTCCAGGCGGCATGCTGCGCAAGGCGACCTGCGACAAGCTTCCCGACGAGGCGACATGCGGCCGTCTGGCCAAGACCGGCTTCAACGACTGTATCGCATCCGGCAAGGACCACAAATTCTGCACCCGGGAATTCACCAAGACCGCCGGCCTGCGCGCCTGCGACAAGGCGCATCCTTGCCGCGAGGACTATATCTGCACCGCTGGCTATGACGACCTGCCCCAGGCCAAGCCCGGCGAAGGCACCTGCATCCCGCCCTATTTCATCTTCCAGTTCCGCGTCGACGGCCACCCCAGAAGCTGGGTGCAGGATGTCCGTGAGTGAGAGAACGGTCGCAGGCAAATTGCAAGGTCCAGTGGACCCTTCAAAAGGCTCGAACGCCCGGAGCCATAGCGGACGACAACCGGCCTCCGAACAGATAGCTTCCGCCTGCCGCTGACCTCGGCGCGGCCTCAGCTTTTCTGCTTGGCCCCGGCGCTCTTGCCGTCGGAGCTTTTCGAACGCTCCTCGAAACGCGCAGCGCCCTTTTCCAGCGGGCGGCCGGTCTCGGCCTCGGTCTTGCGCTCATCCTTCGCCGCCGCCTGCTTCAATCCCTTGGCCGCCTGCTTGCCCTTCGCGGTCGGTGCCTGTTCGACGCCCATTGCTTCCTCCCTTGGCGCGACAATCGCGCACTGTCAGGAGCAACGTGCGTAAGGTGCGGCGGTTCCACCTCGAGAACGGGCTAAGCGCTCAGCGCGGCGCGGTCATCGCCTTGCGGAACGCGTCCAGCGTCTCGGCGCTGACATGGTGCTCGATGCCCTCGGCATCGATGCGCGCCGTCTCGGCGCTGACGCCGAGCGAGCGCAAGAACGCTTCCACCGTCTGGTGGCGGATGCGACTTTCCTCCGCCACCTTGCGGCCGGCCTCGGTCAGGAACACGCCGCGATAGGGTTTTCTCGAGACCAGCCCGTCGGCGCAGAGCCGCGTCAGCATCTTGGCCACCGTCGGCTGGGCGACGCCGAGCCGTGCGGCGATGTCGACCTGGCGCGCCTCGTTGCCGTCCTCGATCAAATCGGCGATCAGCTCGACATAATCCTCGACCAGCGCGCTGCGGCGCGCTTGGCGCTGATGCCGGAAGCCTTCCGAATGGACATCGGCGTCGGGCAGTGGCTCACGCGGGACCGGTCTGTTCTTCAGCGCCAATGCGCGCTCCTCCTCGGGAGTTTGGCCGTCGGCGCTTTTATAGCACGGGCTCTGATTCTTCAGGCCGTTTATTTGCATTCCCCCACAGGCGCAACCGGCGTTTCCACTTCGCCGCTTCTTCGCCGCTTCGCAAACTCGGCCGGGCGCCCGATAAAAAGCACAAACAATGAAATATAGCCTATTGCATAATGTTGAGCCATGGCATAGCTTAGCGACATCCCCCGGACGTCGTGGAAAGCCTTTTCATGTCAGACGCAGAAGCCACAGCCCCCCGATCCTCATGGCGGTTCGCCGGACGGGACGAGGACGATCAGCCCAGCCTGCGCGAAGTCAATTCCACCATCGCCGTGCCGAGTTCGGGCGTCTGGTTCCGCCGGCTGTTCGCCTTCATGGGGCCGGGCTACATGGTCTCGGTCGGCTATATGGACCCGGGCAACTGGGCGACCGACCTCGCCGGCGGCGCCCAGTTCGGCTACACGCTTTTGTTCATCATCATGCTGTCCAACCTGATGGCGATCCTCCTGCAGGCGCTCGCCGCCCGGCTTGGCATCGCCACCGGTCGCGACCTCGCCCAAGCCTGCCGCGCCTATTATCCGCGGCCGGTCAATTTCGTGCTGTGGATCGCCTGCGAACTCGCCATCATCGCCTGCGACCTCGCCGAAGTGATCGGCACGGCGATCGCCTTGCAGCTTCTGTTCGGCATTCCGCTGATCGGCGGCGCCATGCTCACCGCGCTCGACGCCTTCCTGGTGCTGCTGTTGATGAACAAGGGGTTCCGCTATCTAGAAGCTTTCGTCATCGCGCTTTTGATCATCATCTTCAGCTGCTTTGCCATTCAGATCTTCGTCGCCGCCCCGCCGGCCGGCACGATCCTGCACGCGATGTTCGTGCCGTCCTCCGAAATCGTCACCAACCCGGCAATGCTCTACATCGCCATCGGCATCATCGGCGCCACGGTCATGCCGCACAATCTCTATTTGCACTCCTCGATCGTGCAGACCCGCGCCTATGAGCGCACCGAAAAGGGCAAGCGCGACGCCATCAAATGGGCAACGACGGACTCCACCATCGCGCTGATGCTGGCGCTGTTCGTCAACGCCGCCATCCTGATCGTCTCGGCGGTTGCCTTCCACAGCACCGGCCATCAGGACGTGGCCGAGATCGGCCAGGCCTTCGAGCTCTTGTCGCCGCTGCTGGGCCTCGGCATTGCCTCGATCCTGTTCGCCGTGGCGCTGCTGGCGTCGGGCCTCAACTCGACGGTGACGGCGACGCTTGCCGGCCAGATCATCATGGAAGGGTTCCTGCGCCTGCGCATTCCCAACTGGGCCCGGCGGCTCTTGACGCGTGGCCTCGCCATCGTCCCGGTGGTGGTCGTCACCGCATTCTATGGCGAGAAGGGCACCGCCCAGCTGCTGGTTTTCAGCCAGGTGATCCTGTCGATGCAGTTGCCCTTCGCCGTGGTGCCGCTGGTGCAGTTCGTCTCCGACAAGAAGAAGATGGGCAACCTCGCCATTCCGCGCAGTGTCGCAGCCCTCGCCTGGGTGGTCGCGGCGATCATCCTCGTGCTCAATTTCAAGCTGCTCTACGACACGCTGTTCGGGGTCGGTTGAGGTTCCGCCGGGTAGCGCGACAAAACGCCAAATCGCGCTATCTTTCCAGGCATCATGAGCAACATTGAAGACATCAGGAGATTCTACGCGCGGCTGATGGCGGCCAATGCCGCCTCATCGGATCCACGCCTGGAAGAGGTCTTCGCCAGCGTGCCGCGCGAAGCCTTTCTTGGCCCGGGGCCGTGGACGATCGTCGCCAGCGGCGACAAGATCATCACGCCGAGCGCCGATCCGGCCCATGTCTACCAGAACGTGCTGGTGGCGCTCGATGCCGACAAGGGCATCAACAATGGCGAGCCGTTCCTGCACGCCATGTGGATCGGAAAACTGGCGCCGAGACCCGGCGAGACCGTCACGCATATCGGCGCCGGCACCGGCTACTACACCGCCGTGCTGGCCAGGCTGGTTTCGCCTGGCGGCACCGTCACCGCCCTCGAACTCGACGACAGGCTGGCCGAATTGGCGCGCAAAAATCTCGAAGCCTATGGCAATGCGACTGTCGTCCGCGGCGATGCCGTGACCACGCCCCTGCCGCCATCCGACATCGTCTATGTCAATGCCGGCGTCGTCGCCCCTCCGGCCGGATGGCTGAAAGCGTTGCGCCCTGGCGGCCGCATGATATTTCCCTGGCGCCCGGCCGAGCGCGTCCCGCTGGCGGTGCTGGTGACCCGCACCGAGAAGGGCTTGGCCTGCAATCCCTTCATGCGCTCCTGGTTCATCCCGTGCTTCGGGGCCTCGGTCGCGGATCTGGCGGCGAAGATCCCGACACCGAAGCAGGCCGCGCGCAGCCGTTCGATCTGGTTGACGAGCGACAAGGCGCCGGACCGCACCGCCACGGCCATCTTCGGCGACGTCTGGTTCTCGACGAAAGACGTCCGCGCCAAACCCGGCAGCTGACGCATCGATGCGCCGATTGTCCAGAATCTTGCAGGCCCTGTCGGGATGGCTGCGGGCCGGCCGTCCTTGGGCCATAGTCCGGCCGCGACGGCGCGGATGGAACAAGGGAGAGCACTATGAGAAAGATCATCGCCGCCACCTTCGTCAGCCTCGACGGCGTCATGCAGGCGCCCGGCGGACCGGAAGAGGATCCGGTCGGCGGCTTCAGCTTCGGCGGCTGGACCTTCCATTACTTTGACGAGGTGGGCGGCGCGGCAATGGAGGAACTCTTCTCCAAGCCCTTCGCCCTGCTGCTCGGCCGCAGAACCTACGACATCTTCGCCGCCTACTGGCCGTATCAGAAAGATCCGATCGCAGATGCCTTCAACCCGGCGACCAAATATGTGGCGACGCATCGGCCTGACACCCTCACCTGGCAGAACACGCAATGGCTTGGGCCCGATATCGTCGCGGCGCTGCGCCGCCTCAGCCAGGAAGATGGACCTGACCTGCTCATCCAGGGATCAGCCGACCTGATCCAGACCTTGCTCGCCAACGGCCTGATCGACGAGATCCGGCTGATGATCTTCCCGCTGGTGCTGGGCAAGGGCAAGCGGCTGTTCGGCGACGACGCGATGCCGGCCGCCTTCAAGCTTGCCAAATCGCAGACGTCGAGCACCGGCGTCATCATCGCAACCTACGAACGCGCGGGCGAAATCGAGGTCGGGTCGTTCGTCACGGGCGAGCCGTCCGCCGCCGAGCTCGAGCGGCGCAAGAACTGGAAGTAAGATCATCGATACGTGGCGCCAAGCTGGAGCACCCCTCATCCGACCTCGCTTCGCGAGGCCACCTTCTCCCACAGGGGAGAAGGCGGAGCCTGGCGCAAGCTGCTCAGCCAATCTCCAACGCGGAGCCTGGCGCAAGCTGCTCAGCCAATCTCCAACGTCGATGATTGGCGGGCACATGCGCGCAATCTTGCCTTCTCCCCTTGCGGGAGAAGGTGGATCGGCGCGCAGCGCCGAGACGGATGAGGGGTGCTCCAGCGGAGCGAGGCGTTCAAGCTGCAACCGGCCGTCGCGCCAACCCATCCCTGATATGCCGCGCGAATTCCTGTGCCGCAGCCCCAACACCATGCCTCGGCAAATGCAGATTGATGGCGAAATTCGGCAGTGGCGGCAGGCCGACATCGAACGGCAAAATGTCGAGATCGGCCGGCACGGTGGACGCCAGCCAGGTGGTGACCGCGAGGTCGGAGCGCACCGTCGCGGTCGTCGCATCGATATTGCCGTTCTCGAACACGGTGCGCCATTCCAGCCCATGCTCGTTGAGCGCCGAGAGCACCACCGGGCGGAAGGCGCAGGTGTCGGCGACGATAGACACCGGCAGCGGCCGCTTGGCACGGGCAGTGCCGCCTCTGGCGCCGACCCAGACCAGCCGGTCGACGGCCAGGCATTCGCCTGATGTCGGACCGACCCTTTCCTCGATCACCGCAAGGTCGATGGTCCCGGCAGCCAGCGCTGCCGCCAGTTCCGGCGACGAAGCGCAGATCAGCGATATCTCGACCTGCGGATAGGTCTCCGCATAAGCCTTCAGCACCGGCGCCAGCAAGGTGCCGACCAGATCGTAAGGCACGCCGAGCCGCACCTGGCCGGCGACAGCACTTCCCGCCATCTCGGCCCAGATCTCGTCATTGAGGCTGAGCAGGCGCTTGGCCTTGTCGAACAGCCGCTCGCCGGACCGCGTCAGGCGCAGGCCGCGCCGGTCGCGTTCGAACAGGCTGCAGGCAAGCACCTCCTCCAGCCGCTTGACCTGCTGGCTGACGGCGCCTTGCGTCAGGTGCAGCGCATTGGCCGCCGCCGTCATGCTGGACTTGTCGGCGACGGTGACGAAGGTGCGCATCAGCGCCGTATCGAGATTGCGGATCATGGTCTGCATTATAGATGCTAATGCCAAGCATCGCAAACATTGCATTTACTGATGCCTGAACAAGCCTACCATGGCGCTTCCGACAAAGGATGTCCCATGCTCCAGCCTATCCTGCCGCTCATCCTGTTTGCCTTCGTGGCCACCGCCACGCCCGGCATCGCGACGACCTTGTCGACCGCCTCGGGCGCGCAGTTCGGGTTTCGCCGGTCGGTTCCGCTGATGATCGGCAGTGCCGCCGGCCTCGCTACCGTGACCGGGGCGGCCGCGGCCGGGCTCGCCGGCCTGCTGCTGGCGGTGCCTTCGCTGCAACTGGCAATGAAGATCGCCGGCTCGCTCTATCTTCTGTGGCTGGCGCTTAAGATCGGCCGCGCCGGTCCGCCCAATCTCGACGTGACGATGGCCAAACCGAACAGTTTTCTTGGCGGCGCTGGCATCCAGTGGATGAACCCCAAGGGCTGGGCGATGGGACTGGGCGCGGCGGCCTCATTCGCCGCGCTGGCCGACGGGCCGGGACAGCTCGCCTTGCTGCTCGGCTCGACCTTCGGCCTGACCGCCGCCATCTCGCTGTCCATCTGGTGCCTCGCCGGCATGGTTCTGGCCCGGCTGCTCAAGACCGAATGGCAATGGCGCGCGCTCAACATCGTGCTGGCGCTGGTGCTGGCGGCGTCGATCATCCCGATGTGGCGGTCGGCTTAGAGGCTCGTACCCGGTTCCTCGCCCCCGCCAGAGAGGGGAGAGGAACCCAAGCCCTGCCAGGTCAGCGCCAGTACCCCCACCCGGACCTGCGGTCCGACCTCCCCACAAGGGGGAGGTAGGGAGCGCGGCTTTTTGCGGCGTTTCCATAAGAGCACTGTCGAATGGGCGGACAAGGCGCTTCCTCACCCTCCCCCTTGTGGAGAGGGTCGACCCGCATAGCGGGTCGGGGTGGGGGTGCTGGTTCGCAAGCGAACCAGCCCTTGGCCCTCAAGCCGCGTAACGCGCTGCCGGCTTGTTGGCGTGCAGGCTGCCGTAGAAGGCCTGGCGGGCGCCGAGGAACGTGTCCAGCTTGCCGGCATCGGCAAGTGCGGGCACGGTGACGGCTTCGCCCCTGGCCAGGCCGACAAGCGCCGCATCGACCATATCGTCGGCGGTCATGATGATTTCCTTCGGGAGTTGGTCGATATCGCTACCGGCCAGTTCCCAGAAATCGGTCCGGGTCGCGCCCGGCAGCACCACCTGCACATTCACATTGGTGCCCGCGACCTCACGGTGCAGGGCTTCGGTGAAATTGACGACATAGGCCTTGGTGCCGCTGTAGATACCGCCGAACGAGGTCTCATAGGCGAGTACCGAGGCGATGTTGACGATGGCGCCGCGGTTGCGCGCCAGAAGACCCGGCAGCACGGCACGGGTCAGACGGGTCAAGGCGATGACATTGACCTTGATCATGCGCTCGGCCGCGTCGGCGTCGGCCGTTGCCACCACCTGCTGGCCGCCAAGGCCGGCATTGTTGACCAGCAGCGTCACGCTGTCGTCAGCCGATATCGCCTGCTCGACCCGGCGCACATCATTGTCGTCGGAGAGATCGGCGCTGATCACGCTGACCTTGCGGCTGTAGGCGTAACGCAGCTTTTCGGCCAGTTCCTCGAGCCGGTCAGCGCGGCGCGCCACCAGCACGAGATCATAGCCCTGCCCCGCCAGCCGATCCGCATAGACCGCGCCAATACCCGATGAAGCGCCGGTGACAACCGCCGTGCCCTTGTTTGCCTGTCCACTCATTGTCCTGTTCCTTCTATCTCGAAATGTTCGCTTCGACCTGGCCGCCGGCGCCGCAGGCATTCGCCTCTGCTCGCCGACAAGCCGCCTGATTGATTTAGTGGCATATACCACTATCAACGAAATAGGCATATGCCACTATCTTGTCAATGAGTGCATCCGGGATTATTTGTCAGGCAGCAGCCGGACATCATGTCTGCGCCGCTGAGGGAAGCATCATGTCGAAAGAGGCCCTGCCCGGACTGTCGCTCTGCAACAACGCCATGCTGCGTCGCGCGACGCGCAAGATTGGCCAGTACTATGATGATGTGCTGGCGCCCTCGGGCCTGAAAGCCACGCAGCAGGGCCTGCTCTATCAGATCCACATTGGCGATGAACCGGCGATGGGCGCCATTGCGTCGGCCCTGATCATGGACCTGTCGGCGCTCGGCCACACGCTGAAGCCGCTGATCCGCGACGGCTATGTCGAGACCTTCGCCGATCCCGACGACCGCCGCATCAAGCGGGTGCGGCTGACCGCGCAGGGCCTAGTCAAGCTCGATGAGGCGATGAAGCTGTGGCAGGTCGCCCAGCAGCGTTTCGAGGACGTGGTCGGCAAGGAGAAGGCCGCGAGGTTGCGCGCGGCGCTGGATGATATTTCCGCACTGGATTTTGATCTGCCGCCGGCCAACTAAGCTGGCCGGCGGGTTCAAGACGGGGACTACTCGGCCGGCATCGCGACCGGCCGTGCCGCCCAGCGGCCGGCCAGCACAATACCCAGACCGATCAACGGGAAGGCCGCAGCGACCAGGCCGAGATCGGCCGGCGCGCCATAGCGCAGCACGCCACCGCCAACCACGGCGCCCAACGCCACGCCGAGATAAAGCGCCGAGCCGTTGAGCGACAGCACGATCGGGGCGGCATCGGGCGCCAGCTTGATGATGCGGCTGGCCTGCGCCGGCGGGAACGCCCAGCCGACGATGCCCCACGGCACCATCATCGCCATCAGCGCCGGGCCAGCAATATGCTGCGGCAGGAAGGCCGGGATGACGGAAAGCATCACCAGCATGGCGGCGCTTAGCGTCAGCGACCAGCCGACGGTGCGGGTGGCGCCGAACCGGTCGGCCGCCTGGCCGCCGGCGATGTTGCCGATGACGGCGCCGACGCCAAAGGCGAGCAGCATGCCAGGCAGCGCGATCTGGCTGAGCCCGCCGCCCTCGATGGCCAGCGGCGCGACATAGGCAAAGACGGTGAAGGCGCCGGTCAGCGCCAGCAATGTCGTCACCAGGATCGGCATCACGCCGGGCCGTATGGCCGCCGCCAGCCTGCGCTTCAGCGGCAGCCGGGTGCCGACGATGCCCCGCGGCAGCCTGTACCACAGGATGGCGCCGGCGAGCGCGCCGAGCCCGGCAATGGCATAGAAGGTGCCGCGCCAGCCGGCGATCGTCGCGACCAGCGCGCCGAGCGGCGCACCGACGGCGACGGCAACCGTGGTGCCGCCGACGACGACGGCGATGGCGCGCGCCCGGTGATGGTCATCGACCAGCGCCACCGCCGTGCCTTGCGCGGTCGCGGCGAACAGGCCCGACGACAGCGCCATGATGATGCGTGCGATCAGCAGCACTTCGAAGGAGGAGCTCAGGGCGGCGGCGATATTGCCGATGACGAAGAACACCAGCGTCCACAAGATGACGCGGCGCCGGTCCCATTCGCCGGTCAGCGTCGCCAGGATCGGCGTGCCGACCGCATAGGCGAGCGCGAAGGCGGTGATCAGCGTGCCGGCGAGTGGAATGGAAATGCCGGCATCCCTGGCGATGTCGGGCAGAAGGCTGGAGATGACGAAGCCCTCGGTCGAGATCGTGAACGATCCGAGCGCAAGCCAGAAGAGCCGCTTGTCCATGGCAAATGTCCTTAGTTCAAAAGTTATTGAACAATTGGACATAACAGGGCATGATGTCAATGAAGCCAGGGCAAAATAGCTGAAGCCTGCTGACAGCCCTGTGTCAGCACGGATCGTAAGAGGAGAGGCAATGTGTACCGGCAGAGCGGGAGGGGTGCGTTGAAATCGGCCCGAACTGTGCTTAGGTTCGAGCCATGACGTTACCCCATCCCAATACGGACCAGATCAGCCTGCCGATCGTGCTTGGCGTGCTCGGCGATCCGACGCGGCTCGCCATCGTGCGCTATCTCGCCAGCAAGGAAGGCGTGGCGCTGAACTGCAGCCAGTTCCTCGATCTCGGCTCCAAGACCAATCTCAGCTACCACCTTGCCAAGCTGCGCGAGGCCGGCGTCACCCGCGCCGAAGTGGTCGGCACCAACCGCATGATCACGCTGCGCCGCGCCGACCTCGACGCCCGCTTCCCCGGCCTGCTCGACAGCGTCATCGCCGCGGCGGTGGACGACCCGGCACTGCCGGCGGTCGGCGGGCATGATATTGAGATGCCGGCCTAGGTCTGCAGGTTCCGAGCCAGACTTCTCTCGCCCCTAGCGCTGCCAGAAACCGATATGCGGGGCGAGAAGTTCCTCCTCCATCTCGGGGATGGGGCCGTGGACCTCGACCGGCTTCTGCCCGGAGCCGAGGACCGTGCGTGACGAGAGATTCATCGTCGGATTCTCGGCATGGTCGCCGGTCAGCGCGAGAAGCTTGGTCTCCTCGAAGCCGTAGACCAGCCGGCCGATATTCGCCCAGTAGAGCGTTCCGGTGCACATCGCACAGGGCTCGCCGGTCGAGACCAGCGTGCAGGACCACAGGAATTCCGCCGGATAGGCCTCCGCGGCACGCCGGCTAAGCTCGGTTTCGGCGTGGCGCACGGTGTTGATGTTGCCTTGCCGCATCAGGATGCGATCGTCGGGGCCGACGAGCACACAGCCGAAAGGATGGTGCCCATGCGCGGCAGCCTCGCGCGCCACGTCATTGGCGGCGCGGAGGTGGGCGTACATCTGGTCGCGGGTCATCGCCTGGTGCCCTCCGAGGCTGTCTACGCGGATATTCCACATGAACTCTGGGATGGCCCGGACGGTAGCAGATGGAGTGCTGCCGCGATAGCCATGGGTGGATTGCGCACTGTCTCCGGCGGCCTCGAAAGGCGGGGACTTGATAATGAAGTCGGGGGCTTGATAACGAAGGCGGACCGGAGCCCCCAATGGGCTGCACCAAGGGAGTCTCTCCGCATGCGCATCGCCGTCCTCGCCGACATCCATGGCAACGTCCTGGCACTCGACGCCGTGCTGGAGGACCTGGCGCGGCGCGGCGGCGCTGATCTCACCGTCAATCTCGGCGACAGCGTTTCCGGCCCGCTGTGGCCGCGCGAGACGTTTGAGCGCCTGGAAGCGCTGAAGCTGCCGACGGTGCGCGGCAACCATGACCGCCGTGTCGCGGCCGATCCCGCGGACGAGACCATGTGGGCTTCGGATGTCTATGCGCAGGAACGGCTGACCGAGGCGCAGCGTGCGGTGCTTTTCGCCCAGCCGCTGACGCTGGAGATCGCGCCCGGCATCGTCGCTTTCCATGCCCGACCCGACCACGATGAAAAATATCTGCTCGACGCGGTTGTCGATGGCCAGCTGGTGCGCGCGCCGCTGGCGGCGATCCGGCGGCGGCTGAAGGCGCTCGACCCGGCCTGCCGCGCCGCGCTGTGCGGCCACAGCCACCGCACTGAGCTGGTCCGCATCCCCGACGGCCCCGTGATCTTCAATCCGGGCAGCATAGGCTGCCCCGCCTATGACGATTCCACCCCGCCGGCGCATGTGTCCGAACAGGGTTCGCCGCATGCGCGCTACGGCATCGTCACCTTGGGTGGCGAAGGCCGGCCCGACCGTTTCGAGACGATCGCCGTCGACTACGACCACGAGGCGGCGGCACGGCAGGCCGAACAGGCGGGACGGCCGGAATGGGCGCATGCGCTCAGAACCGGATTCATGCCAGGCTGAGCGAAGCTCATGTCAGACTGAGCGAAGCTCATGTCCAGGCTGAACGCTCTTGCGTTCCTGCCGGGCTGAAACTTGTTTCACGCCGCCCCGAAGACGCTTCACATTCGCACTGAAAAAGGCGTGAACATCTCGCTTGTAGACACGGCGCCGCGCCGTCGCTTATAAAACCGGCTTCGCGTGCGGCAGCGTTTTCGGGTTCTGGCGGTGCCTTTGGTAATGCAATTGATCGCCGACAGCCAAGTGATGAGGCGCCGCCTGCGGACAATTCTCTACGCGCTGATCGCCGGTCCGTCGTTGCTGACGGCGTTTGCGGCAGCTTTCCCCGCCCATGCCGAAGACACGCCCTTCATCTCCATCGTCAGCGGGTTGGCCCCCGACGACTTGCTCAATGTCCGCGCCAAGCCCTCGCCGATCGGCAAGACCGAGGCCCGCATCGCCAATGGTGCGAGCGTCACCAACCTCGGCTGCAACGACATTGACGGGCATCAATGGTGCAAGATTGTCTCGGACAATCCGAAAGCCACCGGCTGGACCCCGGCGCGCTACCTCGTTCCCGTCAATCCGGCGCCCGTGCCAGACACCGACCAGCCGGCGGGAGCTCAGGCCGCGACGCCTGCCGAGTCCGGCCAGCCGCCGCCCGACCTGACGGCGCGGCTCGGCGATGTGGTCCGCCCGGCCGCTCCGGAAACGCCGGCGAAATCCGCCGCCACCACCGCGATGCAGGATGCCTACGGCCTGGCACTGGTCGCGGCTGCAACCCCGTCGACCGGAGACGACCCCGCAGCGCCCGCCCAGGATGCCGCCGTCGACACGCAGACCGTCGCCGACCTGCCGCCGCAGCCCGCGGCCCTTGCCCCGGGTAGCGTGGAGGTCCCCTGCGCGCGCTATGTTGGCCAGCCGATGGAACGCTGTGCGGCGACTGTCTTGCACAAGGGCAAGGACAGGGCCGACGTGACCGTCACCTGGCCCGATGGCGGCACACGCGTCATCTCCTTCCATGCCGGTCTGCCAGCCGCCTCGAACGGGCAAAGCGGATTCCGCTTCACCCGCGAGGGCAACCTGAACCTGATCCGCATCGGCGTCTCCGAACGCTTCGAGATCACGGACACGGTGGCGTTTGGGAACTAGGAGGCAGGGCAGTAAGGCAGTACGGCAATAGGGCAATATGTTTTTAAGGGCACTGGAGCCTCCCCCTACTGCCCTACTGCCCTACTGCCCTACTGCCCTACTGCCCTACTGCCCTACTGCCCTACTGCCCTACCCCGCATTTTCGGGGTTACATCTCCCAAAACTCTTCCCTATAAGGCCCACCTAGCCTGATACCAGAATCGCGAGCACAACCGGCCGGGTCTTCCCGTCCCGGTTTTTTGTGCAAGCCGCCCGCCGAACGGACCTATGACATGCCAAGACGCACTGACATCAAGTCGATCCTGATCATCGGGGCCGGCCCCATCGTCATTGGCCAGGCCTGCGAGTTCGACTATTCCGGAACCCAGGCCTGCAAGGCGCTGAAGGAGGAAGGCTTCCGCGTCATCCTGGTCAATTCCAACCCGGCCACCATCATGACCGACCCGGAACTGGCCGACGCCACCTATATCGAGCCGATCACCCCTGAGGTCGTCGCCAAGATCATCGCCAAGGAGCGGCCCGACGCGCTGCTGCCGACCATGGGCGGCCAGACCGCGCTCAACACCGCTCTGTCGCTGCGCCGCATGGGCGTGCTCGAGCGCTACAATGTCGAGATGATCGGCGCCGACGCCACGGCCATCGACAAGGCCGAGGACCGCGCTTTGTTCCGTGAGGCGATGAGCAAGATCGGCCTGGAAACGCCGAAGTCGATGCTGGCCAACGCCACCGACGTCAAGAACGCCGACCGCAAGACGCATGAGGCCGAGCGCGCCGCACTCAAGGCCGAGAAGCCGGAGAACCTCGACGCCGAACTCGATGCGCTGGAAACCCGCTGGAACCTCGGCGAAGGCGACCGCAAGCAGCGCTACATCAGCCATGGCATGGCGATCGCCGCGCAAGCGCTCGACCATGTCGGCCTGCCGGCCATCATCCGCCCCTCCTTCACCATGGGCGGCACTGGCGGCGGCATCGCCTACAACAGGGCCGAATTCTACGATATCGTCCAGTCCGGCCTTGACGCCTCGCCGACCACCGAAGTGCTGATCGAGGAAAGCGTGCTCGGCTGGAAGGAGTATGAGATGGAGGTCGTCCGCGACAAGGCGGACAATTGCATCATCGTCTGCTCGATCGAGAACATCGACCCGATGGGCGTGCACACCGGCGATTCCATCACCGTCGCCCCGGCGCTGACCCTCACGGACAAAGAATACCAGATGATGCGCAACGCCTCGATCGCGGTGCTGCGCGAGATCGGCGTCGAGACCGGCGGCTCCAACGTGCAGTTCGCCGTCAACCCGGCCGATGGCCGCCTCGTCGTCATCGAGATGAATCCGCGCGTCTCGCGCTCGTCGGCCCTGGCCTCGAAGGCGACCGGCTTCCCGATCGCCAAGATCGCAGCCAAGCTGGCCGTCGGCTACACGCTGGACGAGCTGGAGAACGACATCACCGGCGGCGCGACGCCCGCCTCCTTCGAGCCGTCGATCGACTACGTCGTCACCAAGATCCCGCGCTTTGCCTTCGAGAAATTCCCCGGCGCCGAGCCGGTGCTGACGACCGCCATGAAGTCGGTCGGCGAAGTCATGGCCATCGGCCGCACCTTCCAGGAATCGCTGCAGAAGGCGCTGCGTGGCCTCGAAACCGGCCTCACCGGCCTCGACGAGATCGAGATCCCCGGCCTCGGCCATGGGGCGGCGGTTGCCAACCACGCCGACGACCGCAACGCCATCCGCGCAGCGCTCGGCACGCCGACGCCGGACCGGCTGCGCATGGTGGCGCAGGCGATACGCATGGGCACCTCGCTGGAAGACGTGCACGCAATGTGCAAGATCGACCCGTGGTTCCTCGAACAGATCGCCGGCATCCTGGCCATGGAAGCCCGCATCCGCGAGCACGGCATTCCGCAGGACGCCGTCAATCTGCGCATGCTGAAGGCGATGGGTTTCTCCGATGCCCGCCTCGCCTCGCTGACCAAGACCGACGCCGAAGTGATCGCGAAGATCCGCGACAAACTCGACGTTCATCCCGTCTACAAGCGCATCGACACCTGTGCCGCCGAGTTCGCCTCGCCGACCGCCTACATGTATTCGACCTACGAAGTGCCGTTTGCCGGCGCGCTCGCCAACGAGGCGCAGGTGTCGTCGCGCAAGAAGGTGGTCATTCTCGGCGGCGGGCCGAACCGTATCGGCCAGGGCATCGAGTTCGACTATTGCTGCTGCCATGCCGCCTTCGCGCTGCGCGACGCCGGTTATGAAGCGATCATGATCAACTGCAATCCCGAGACGGTCTCGACCGACTACGACACGTCGGACCGGCTCTATTTCGATCCGCTGACGGCCGAGGACGTGCTGGAGATCCTGCGCGCCGAGCAGGCGTCGGGCGAACTGGTCGGCGTCATCGTCCAGTTCGGCGGCCAGACGCCGCTGAAGCTGGCGGATGCGCTGGAGAAGGCCGGCATCCCGATCCTCGGCACCTCGCCCGACATGATCGATCTCGCCGAAGACCGCGACCGCTTCCAGAAGCTCCTGCACAAGCTCAACCTCAGCCAGCCGAAGAACGGCATCGCCTATTCGGTCGAGCAGGCCCGCCTCGTCGCCGGCGAGCTCGGCTTCCCGCTGGTGGTGCGCCCGTCCTACGTGCTCGGCGGCCGCGCCATGCAGATCATCCATGATGAGAGCATGCTGCAGAGCTACCTGCTCGACACCGTGCCCGGCCTGGTGCCGGAGGACATCAAGCAGAAATACCCCAACGACAAGACCGGCCAGATCAACACGCTGCTGGGCAAGAACCCGCTTTTGTTCGACACCTATCTCAGTGGCGCCATCGAGGTCGATGTCGACTGCCTCTGCGACGGCAAGGCGACCTTTGTCTCCGGCATTCTCGAACACATCGAGGAGGCCGGCATCCATTCGGGCGACAGCGCCTGCTCGCTGCCGGTGCACTCGCTGCCTTCGGAACTGGTCGACGAGCTGGAGCGCCAGACGGCGGCCCTCGCCCGCGCGCTCAATGTCGGCGGGCTGATGAACGTGCAGTATGCGATCAAGGACGGCACGGTCTATGTGCTGGAGGTCAACCCGCGTGCATCCCGCACAGTCCCCTTCGTCGCCAAGACCATCGGCCGTCCCATCGCCAAGATCGCCGCCCGCATCATGGCCGGCGAGACGCTGGAAGACGCCTTCGCCCATTATGGCGCCATGCCCGACCCCCGCAATCCCGGCCACATCGCGGTCAAGGAAGCCGTCTTCCCCTTCGCCCGCTTCCCCGGCGTCGACATATTGCTCGGGCCGGAAATGCGCTCGACCGGGGAGGTCATGGGCCTCGACCGCGATTTCGCGCTGGCCTTCGCCAAGAGCCAATTGGGCGCAGGTGTTGATCTCCCCCGCGCGGGCACGCTGTTCGTCTCGGTGCGCGACGAGGACAAGAAAGGCATCTTGCCGGCGGTCAAGCGCCTGGCCGGCCTCGGCTTCAAGGTGCTGGCGACATCAGGCACGCAGCGCTTCCTCGCCGAAAACGGCGTGGTGGCCGAAAAGATCAACAAGGTGCTGGAAGGCCGCCCCCACATCGAAGACGCCATCCGCAACCGCCAGGTCCAGATCGTCTTCAACACGACGGACGGCCAGAAGGCGGTGTCGGACTCGAAATCGCTGCGCAGGGCGACGCTGATGCAGAAGGTGCCGTATTACACGACGCTGTCGGGTGCGGCCGCGGTGGCGGAGGCGATCGCGGCGCTGAAAGCGGGGAGCCTGGAGGTCAGGCCGCTGCAGGAGTATTTTGCGTAAACTCAATCATTGATAGCTATAAAGCCAGTATATCGCCTCCGTTTCCGCGAGATTGTTTTCGGCTTCGTGTAATTTCGTCAATCTTTCGTTTTACAAATGAAACTCTCGCCTTGATCTTTTCGGCAGACGTGGTGATTATCGGTAAATTCTTAGACCAATTCAGATCGTCAAAAGACAATAGAAACTTTTCAGATTGACTTTCATTTTCTCCTGAGAAGGCCTGAACTTCGACCGCCCTCTTTGTGAAATTAAATTTAGCTTCGAATTCCATCTCCTGAGCGTCCTTAACCAAACGCTTCCTCGCGATATAACGCCCAATGGCAGACGCAGACGCCAAAATTGGCTTCATGCTTGGTGAGTAGTCGAGCTCTTTAGGCGCCTGCGGCTTAAACATTAGATAGACTGAGTTCACAAAATTCTCCACTCCGGGATCGCCAAAAGATCCAAACATGTAGGTGGAAACCTCATCTCGCTTTAAAACAAATCTAATCTGAAGATTATGATCGTTTAACTTTAGAATCTCAACGGGATCTGTTTCTCGTAAAACCTGCCTAATAATTACGGCCCAATAATTATACTCGGGAACGGTATACAAATCATCCACCAAGGCAGGATTTATCGCTCTAATCATCGAAAAAACAGAATCGGTCTCGCGAAGCGGAATAATTTTTACTGCCTCCCTAAGGTTTGGCACGAAATAATGAGTCAAAGAGTATGCGGTAAAATATTCCTGAAAAGTTCTATGGATAAAAGAATACTGATCTCCATCCTTAAAAAACATATTTACAGACTCTGTTGCATCGACAAGAAAGTCTTTCGAGTCAAATGTTTGATTCGCTCGCCTTTTCGCTCGATCGATATACTCCAGACATTTCTGCTCTGTGAACGTGTGCTCCATCTCGACGTAAGTTGAGATGCAGAAATAGGAAAAGACCTCAATAAATTCTTGTTCCCCTAAAGACAAACGTCTCTTTCGTTGAAATCCTTGCTTACTGGCATCATGCAGAGTAAAAAGCGTTTGGAATGCATACCTATAAAATACGTGAATATTATCTGGGATATGCCTTATCTGAAGATAAGTCATTAACATCATAAGCGTTAAAAGAGGAGTCGAAAAAAATCCTTTATACTCACTATATCTTTTATTAAGGATATTTTGAACAAACTCCTTCTTTGTGTCCGGATCAAACTCTGTCTTGCTTATCACCTCTAGTGTTTGATCCTTTTCAAAGGGAAGTGCTTGAAAAAGAAAAAATTGCTGCCAAGAGGAAAACCGATCATCATTTCTACTAGAAACCACAATGCCGCAGTTAGGGTATAGGTGCGAAAGTTCTAGTATCTGGCGCTGTATATCGTTTCGAAATTCGTCAGGGATTTCGTCAAATCCATCGAGTATAAATATAAAACGCCCATCCTCCATCATGGCTCTAAAAACGTCTTCAGAGACCACATCTTTCTCGGCGGACGAAGAAACGCGCATTATCGCAAGAAGGTTTTTTTGAGAAATCTCATTAAGCCTCCTCAACTCAAGGAAGATGGGTATTTTGCCACCGGAATTCTGAAAGACACTCATAAAAAAATACTTACAGAATATCGTCTTACCGATCCCACCAAAACCAGTAACAACAATTCTTTTGTTATCTCTTATTTCTTGGCACAGGCTGTCATCGTCGACAATTTGATTCTTGCATCTGAACTTTGTTTTTACATATATCTCATTTATCTTAACCGGACTTTCCTTGTTTATAATAGTCTTAACACTGCTGCAAGTTGTATGCATTTTCTCCAAATATGGGGCAAAGTTTGAAAAATACTGTGCGTACTTCTTACTTATTGTTTTTGTGACAGAGTCAGAAAAACCTGTAAGAAAATCCTTTACAAGGGCCGTCCCCACTCCAATAGCTATCTTATTCGGGTCGATATCCGACATTAGAACCCCCAGATCAATGTTTCCCCATCCGAAGGTTAGCATTAGATGCAGCGCTTCATCTAGAGGCTACGTCGGTCTCGGCGCTTTTTTTGGAGTTGTACTCAATTTTTTTAGGCGGGTCGTCATTGGGCAGATCTTCGTGCGTCTTTTTCGCTGACGCGTTCACATTGATTCGTGGTCGACGACAGGGTTACGCCTATACGTTATAAATAAAAATGTTAGTTCCGGGTAAGTCGAAGGCTTCTAAGTAAAACCACTTCGTTCCAGCTAAATGCGGTCTTGGCGAGCCTGTCTTTCTCGGTCGATACGACGATACTGCCATCCCAATCCTCACGCCACCGCCACACATTCAATCTCGATATCGAACTCCATCGGCCAAGACGCCACCGGCACGAACGTCCGTGATGGCGCGTTTTCGGGGAAATGCCTGGCATAGACCCGGTTGATGGCGCCGTAGAAGCCGGCATTGACGGCGTAGATGCGCACCATCACCACATTGTCCAGCGAGGTGCCGGCCGCTTCCAGACAGTGTTTCAGCGCCTTCAGCGACGCTTCGGCCTGCACCTCGATGTCGCCCTTGACCAGCTTGCCGGTCAAAAGATCGAGCGGTGGCGTGCCGGAGACGAAGACCAGCCCGGCGGCCTTGGTCACCAGCGACAACGGCACGCCGAGCGCGCGCACCGCCGCCGACAGCACCGGCACTTCGACGATTTCCTTGGTCATGACGATATCCTTGAGGTTACGACGAGAGGCGGAAAAATCACGCCACCGCCACGCATTCGATCTCGATATCGAATTCCATAGGCCAGGACGCCACCGGCACGAAGCTGCGCGCCGGCGGGTTCGTGGAAAAATACTTCGCATAGACCCGGTTGATGGCGTTGTAGAAGCCGGAATTGACGGCGTAGATGCGCACCATCACCACGTTTTCGAGCGAAGTGCCGGCCGCCTCCAGGCAGTGTTTCAGCGCCTTGAGCGACGCCTCGGTCTGCACCTCGATGTCGCCGCGCACCATCTCGCCGGTCACCATGTCCACCGGCGGCGTCGCCGAGATGAACACGAAGCCATTGGCCCTCACCGCCGTCGAGCAGGGCAGGCCGAGTGAGCGCACCTTGTCCGACATGACGGGCACTTCGATGACTTGTTTTTTCATGGTGATGCTCCCTGGGTTGGCAGGGAGCTTATCCTGCCGGCGGGTGAACGCCAGCGGAGAGGCATGGTCCAGCGGCTATCGCCCCGGCAAATCGGATAGGGCGCTCCCCCTCTCCGCCCGCTTCGCGGCCACCTCTCCCCCACTTTGGGGGGGCGAGGAACCCAGACTTTTCAACGAAGGCCGAGGCCTCCGAGATTGGCGTTTCCTCGCCCCCATGAAATGGGGGAGAGGTGGCCCGGCGAAGCCGGGACGGAGCGGGGGCTGGCGCCGCCCTGTGCGATTGGCTTCACCCCTGCCCCGGATACGGCGTGCCGTCCTTATGCAAAAACCGTCCATCCGAACTCGGGCTCATCATGTCGATGTCGGAGCAAGTAATAACATCGTCCGGATTGCGCAAGCCGACCTCGAGATAGCGCGCCGTCACCGACGACCGGTTGATCATGTGATGGCCGTTGCCGCTGTTCTTGGCGAAGGTGGCGCAGTCGCCGGCCTTGAGCAGCGTCTCGCCGCCATCCTCGACCAGCGTCAACTCGCCTTCCAGCACATAGACGAGCTCATCCTCATGGCTGTGCCAGTGGCGCTGGCTCGACCAGCCGCCGGGCGGAAGCGTCATCAGGTTGACGCCGAAATCGGTGAGGCCGCCGGCGTCACCCAGGCGCTGGCGGGTGCGGGTGGCGCAAGGGGCATCGAAGGGCGCGGGATAGCCGGAGCCTTTGCGGACGGGGATGGATGCGAGGTCGATCTTGGGCATGGGTGCTCCCGTGGATTGGTGGGGGAAGTCTATGGCACTGCGGGCGCCGGCACAGAGCCACTTTGCGGCAGCGGGTTTGCCAGGCTATTGCAGCCGTCGGAGATTGGCCGAAGCGCCCCCAGCTTCGTCATCCTAGGGCGTAGCAGCCGCGGAGCGGCGTCGCGGAGACCCTGGGATCCATGCCGCGACATCAACGAGAGGCCCAGCGGCGCAGAATTCTGCACCGCTGCACCGCTCAGGAGTCCCGGCATGGATCCCTTGGGCTGCGGAGCAGCTCAGGGGTCTGCGCCGCGTCGCTTCGCTCCTTGCTCCGCCCGTGGATGACGAAGCGAGGGATGGCTCAGCCAGTCTCGGCACACGGTCTCACCCGCGCGCCCCTAGTGCACCGCCGCCAGATCCCTGACATGCATCTCGTGCATCTTCAGCGTCTTCAGCGTCTTCTTGGCGAACTCCTTCAGCGCCGGATCGTCGCCGGACTGGGCATAGGTGGAAAACATCGCCACCGCCTGCTTGTGCGCCTGCGTCTGCAAGGTGATGTATTTGGCCTGGAAGGCGTCGCCGTCCAGCGCCTTGAGCTGGTCGAGCGTCGCCTGGTCGTTCGGCAGCAGCGGCGGACCTTCGGGCGTGACGGAAGCCGTGGTCTGGCTCTTTTCCAGCGCCGCCTTGAAATCCTGGCCGGCCTTGGTGTGGTCCTTGACCATCAGCGCGGCGAAATCCTTCACATCGGCCGCTACACCCTTCGTCTCGGCGAGCTTGCTGCTCTCGATCTCGAAGTGGTTGGCGCTGACCAGCGTCCTGGTGAAGGTTTGGGTGTCGATCTTGTTCTCAGAAACAGGCGGCACGTCGCTGGACGCCTGTTGGGAAAAGGCTGAAGGCGTTCCGGCTAGAAGGGCGAGCATGGCGGTGGCGAGATGCGGTTTCATCGAAACGCTCCGTGAGAGGTGTCCTTGGAGGCCCAACGCGGCAGAGGGCGGTGAGGTTGCCAACGCGCGCCCTCTCCCGTCCGGGAAGGGATGAAAATGCAGCCTCACGATTGCAGCGTGACTGCTCCTCTACGGGCGACGGGGCCCCAGCAGGAAGGCCGTCATCGTTGCGCTCACGCACGCCACCGCCAACAACGCTACGACGCCAGAAGCGCCGGTCCTGCGGCGAATTGAAACGAGGTTTTCTGAAACGGGAGCATTCTGAACCAGCCCGTACAAGTCGGACCTGCTGCCATGCCGAAGGGAAAAGGCGCGGGTCAACTCCGCACCGAGTAGAAAGATTTGCGATGAATAGTAGACCCAGAGCAGTATGACGAGCAGTCCTCCGGCCGCGCCATATGAGGAAGCGATTGCACTTGTACCGATATACCAACCGATAAGCGACTTCCCCAATGTGAACAGAGCGGCGGTCACGACAGCACCGACCCAGACATCCCGCCATTCCAAGGCACGGTCCGGCAGGACTTTGTAGATCGCGGCAAACATCACGGTGATCAGCGAAAAGGATATCAGGGTGTTGATCGCGCTCAGAACAAATTCGCCGGACGGCAATTGAGCGCTGATCACGTTACCCAAGGCCGAGATCGCCGCGCTCGCCACCAAAGAGACCAGCAACATAAAGCCGAGGGCGGCGACCAGACCAAGACTTGCCGCACGGGCGCGCAACAGCCGCGACAGCGAACTCCCTTTCGCTTCAACCTTCCATATTGCATTCAGGGCCTGCTGCATCTCGCCAAACACCGCCGAGGCGGTGACGAGCAAAGTGGCCGTGCCGATGATTGCCGCCAAGGTCCCCGATGATTTGCTGGATGCCCCTTCGAGCGCGGTTTGAAGGAGCGCAGCACTTTCTGAACCCATCAGCCCCGAGATCTGAGCAGACAAAGCCAACTGCGCCGCGTCATGCCCAAACGCAATGCCTGCTATCGCGACAACAATTATCAGAACCGGGGCCAGCGACGTGGCGGCATAAAAGGCCATCGCCGCGCCATGACTAAGGGCATTGTCGTTGACAAAGCCAACCACGCTTTCTCGCACCAAGTCCCATACGTTTCTAACTGTGAGTCGCACTTCGAATCCGTGAAGGGGGTCGCAAACCGTCTCCTATCAATGCAGCGCATCTTCCGATGTTCCGGCCGACTTGAGCGAGAGCTTCACCAGCGATGTGAAGCGCACGATCAATGGTGCGGAAACGGTGCGCAAGGCGAGCAAAACCACTGCGAACTGAAGCGCAAAGGCTGAAGGCGGATGCCTAATGGCAACACCCCTCGCCATACTGCAGCTGCTCCCTCCAATCCGGCCTACCCTCCGGCGTGAAATCCATAAGATTCCACAGGATCTCGCAGGTGCCGATGGCGCGCGGGTCCTGGCCGGGTTCGGGTGGCGCGAAGCCAAGCTCCGACGACCAGAAATGCCTGATGCCGTCACCATCGCGGTGGAACACCGACAGCAGCGGGATCTGCGCGCCGTCGGCATCCTCGGCATTGTAGTCGCGCTTGAAGCTGTTGGCGGCCGACGACACCAGCCGCATGTGCTTCCAGCCACGATCCCGGCCGAGCGTGACCAGGTTTTCGAGCGCGGTTTTCGCCACCACGGCGAAATTGAAGCCGGCGGCTTCGAGATGGCCGACGGCGCCGTCGAACTGGTCGAGCAGCGCCGTGCAGGACGGGCATGGCTGGTCCGGCCGGGCGAGCTTGGCCGTGCCGCCGCTCGCCGCGACATCGCGCGTCTCCTGCGGATGGCGCGGAAACATCATCTGGTAGAGGATGAGACTATCCTTGCCCGGCGCGAACAGCTCCGACAGTTTTGTCTTCGCCGGCTTGCCGTCGGCATCGAGCGCATCGAAGACATAGTCCTGGCGGATCAGTCCGCCCGGCGGCAGCGCGCGCCGCGCTTCGGCCACGGCTTCCATGGCGCGTCGCAGCTCGATTTCCTTCTTCAACAGCTTTTCGCGGGCGGTGCGGTATCTGGCGGATTCGTTGGGAAAGGTGATCATGATCGGGCTCCCTTAAGTCGTCGCCGGCGTCCCGGCGCTGTTGCTCTGCGACCCAAGGACGTTTGGCGAAGACCGGTTCCCGACATTTTTGCGGATGCCACGCAGCGATTGTTGCGGGAACCTCTCCGGCTTTCCAGCATTCACACCACGGGTTAAAGCCAGTGGTGGTCCGGGGGACAAAATGCACGATGACGAGATCGACCTGCGCTGCCCGCAAGTGGTGGCCGACAATGCCGCCAAGGGCTTGCGGCTGCGCAAGCAATTCGGCCGTGGCGGTACCGAGATCGGCGTGGCGCGCGCGACGGAACTGATGAACCGCGAGAAGCTCGCACCGTCCACCATCCGCCGCATGGTCAGCTATTTTGCCCGTCACGAGGTCGACAAGCGCGGCAAGAATTACGGCAATGAGGCAAACCCATCGGCCGGCCACATCGCCTGGCTGCTTTGGGGCGGCGATGAAGGCCGCGCTTGGGCGCTGGAGCTCAAAAAGAAGATCGGCAATGCGCCGGATATTTAGTCAGGAGTACCAGTCCACCTCGAACATCCCCAGCCGCTCGTAGAGCCTGACGGCGGCGGCATTTTCGACCGTGTTGGTCTTGAGGTCGACATGGGCCGCGCCGCGGTCGCGAAAGGTGGCGAAGGCTTGCCACATCAGCGCTTCGCCGATGCCCTTGCCGCGCGCCTCGGGATGAACGGCGAGATCCTTGACGAAAGCTCTTGTCCAGCACAGCGCCGCCGCCGCCAGCCGGCCCTTGGCGTCGATGACGAGGAAGCACAGCGCCGGGTCGAATTCCGGGTCGCCTGAGATGCGCGGCCACCACTCGTCGAACGGGCCGTCTGTGCCGTCGTCGAACACCTCGCTCAGCAGCGCATGCAGAGGCGGCGCATCACCTGGCTCGAAGCAGCGCATGGCAAAGCCATCCGGCCAGTGCGGTGCAACGAGTGTCTCGTCGAGGATCTTGCGCAGCCGGATGTCGTTCGGGGCCGGCGGGCGCGGTTCGGGCATCGCGCTCAGGCGTCGGGCTGCAGGCGATGCCGCTTGCGGTCGACACCCAGCCCGGTCGCCTCGAGCAGGCCCTTGCGCTTGGCGTCGAAATAATAGCCGGTCTGGTAGAGCCAGTCGGCCTTCTTGGCGTTGCCGTCCGCCACCAGCCAGGCGCCACGCAGATATTTGACCGCATATTTCAAATTGGTCTCGGCATCGAACAGACCCTTGGCCGGCCCGTCATAGCCCATGCCGCGCGCCGTCGCGTGCTTGATCTGCATCAGCCCCCAATGGCCATTGTTGTAGGCCTTGGGATTGAAGGTGCTCTCGCGGTTGACGACATGGCGCACCAAATCCACCGGCACCTGGTAGAGGGCGGCGTATTTGACGATCAGCCGGTCGACGTCACCGCGCATGCCTGTGTGCTCTTCCGGAGCGGCAGGGCTGAGCGGCGCGGACGGGAACTGCACCAGGGCAGCCGGGTTCTGCGGCACCACATAGGCCACCTGCTGCACGCCAGGCAGTTTCTGGCCGCTGCCGGCGACCGCCGGCACGACGAGGCCGGCTGTCGTATAGGTCTCGGCGGACTTGATCACGGGCTGAGCTGCCTTCACCGGCTGGCCTGCCTTGGAGGGCGGCGGCGCCTGCCAGGCACTGGGGCTGGCGATCATGATGGCGGGCACGGCCGGAGCCTTCGGCGTCGCGCCGGCAAAGGCCGCGGTTGCCGCGGCCGGTTGGGCGGTTGGATCAAGCGCCGGCGCTGCGGCCGGGCCAGGTGTCAGTTCGGCGGCCTGCACGGGAACAATGCCCGAGGACTGCGGCAGCACTGAAACCGTCTCCGGCAGCGGAATGGTGAAGCCGGCATCGCTGCCGGCAACCGTCGCGGTTTCGGTCAGGGCAGGTGCTGCCTTCATCTGCGAGGTCGAGGTGCAGCCGCTGATGCCGGCCGCCGCCAGGATCACGCCGATCGCGATAAGGGTATGTTTTGCTGGCAAGCCGCGCACGGGTCCGGTTCGTCGGGTGTTAAGAAATCCCTTACACCAGCGATTCAGGGCCGGCAATCGGGGCCATCAGGTGGTTTTCGGGTGGCGGGACTCGGGCCGAACTGCCATATTGTTCCTGATATGTACCGGACGGAATCCCGGTTTTCGCCACTTTGCGCAAAGGAGCGCATCATGGAAACGACAGCTTCGATCACAGCCGGCCACGCAGTGTTAGAAACAGTGATCGGTTTCATGGGCATCGCCTGGAGCGAAAAGGGCCTGATCCGGCTCTGCCTGCCGGAACGCAGCCGCGAATCCGTCGAACGGCGGCTGATGCGCCATGCCGGCGTTTCCGCCTCCACGGCGCAGCCGCCATGGGTGGTCGAGCTGATCGCTTCGATCAAGGCTTATGCCGCCGGCGAGGACGTCGACTTCACCAATGTTCCGGTCGATCTCGACGGCGTCGATGATTTCCGCCTCGCCATCTACGACGCGGCGCGAAAGCTCGGCTATGGCGAAACCACCACCTATGGCGAACTCGCCAAGCGCGCCGGCCAGCCCGGCCTGCCGCGCGAAACCGGTGCCGCCCTTGGCGCCAATCCGGTGCCGCTGGTCATCCCCTGCCACCGCATCCTGGCGGCCGGCGGCAAGATCGGCGGATTCTCCGCGCCCGGCGGCTCCGTCACCAAGGAGAAGATGCTGGCCATGGAAGGCGTGCGCGTTGGCCCACCGCCGCCGGCGCAGGTTTCGTTCGGGTTCTGAACCGCCGGCGCGGACGGCGTCTAGTTGTTGTGGAAGAACCGCCGGCGGAAATGCCGGTCATTGTCCGGCCGCTTGCAGTTGTAGACCGGGCAGGACTTGGTGTCGGCGCTCGGCACATAGGCGTGCGTCCTCACCTCGCCCATGGTGCAGAATTGCTGGCTCTGCACATAGCGGTCGTAGAGCGGCAGGCCGGGCACGCGCTTCGACTGGTAGCGCAGGATGACCGCGCCCTGCCTGGCGATCGTCGACCGCACCTTGCCGCAGCTCATATGCGTCGGGTCGTAGCGCGAGATCGCCTGCGCCTCGGCGGCCACCAGCGTCAGGCAGGCGGCAAGCACAATGGTTTTCATGATTTCCTCCCCTGCGGACCGAACGGCCTCGGCATCCGACCCCGTTGCGAGGCTTTTACCAGATTGGGGCAATCATTGGGCAACCCTTTTGATCACGGCTTTTTTACGCAGTCTTGTTTTTGGAACGAAAGCAGCCTATATCAGCCCCATTGATATTTCGGCCGATCGATCCGGGCCTCGCGATCTTCGCGTTTGCTGACGTCTATCTCCAAAATCTCGATGCACACCGGCTGGACTTTGTCTGGTCAAACTAAAGCAAATGTTGAAGGACTATCTAAAATGGCAACTGGAACGGTCAAGTGGTTCAACGCCACCAAGGGCTTCGGTTTCATCCAGCCTGACGCCGGCGGCGCGGACGTATTCGTCCACATCTCGGCTGTCGAGCGCGCTGGACTGTCGACCCTGGTCGAAGGCCAGAAGATCAACTTCGAGATCGAGCAGGACCGCCGCACTGGCAAGTCGTCCGCTGGGTCTCTGAGCAAGGCAGCCTGATTTTGCGAATGGCGCGCGCCGGGCGAGAGCCCGGGGCGCGCGGCAAGTCACGGATGTACTGACGGTCGCGCGAGAAGCGGGCCCGGAGCGGAAAGACCCGAAACGCTGGATCAGCAGATAGCTGCCAGCCCGGACCGGACGCTCCCAATCAGGCTACCAAGCATGGGAAGGCGGGATTTATCCCGCCTTTTTGTTTGTCTGGGGTTCAGGCCATTTCCCTTCGCAACGCCGATCATGTTATTTTCAATGCATGACCAAGCTCGAACAGATCGAGCGATCCATCGCAGCTCTGAGCACCAAAGAACTAAAGGCCTTTGCCAAATGGTTCGAGGCGTTCCAGGCTGACGTATGGGACAAGCAGATTGAGGCCGATGCAAAGGCAGGTCGACTGGACGGGTTTGCCGAAAAGGCGTTGGCCGAGGTTCGAGCCGGAAACTGTCGACGTCTTTAGCCGTGGCGCCGAGACCTTTTCAAGAATTCGCTCTGGCGAGTCAGATCGCTTGGTTTTCGAGAACCGGAACGGAGCGTACATTTAAGTACGTGAGCACCGGAAGCGCAGAAAACCGCGCTAGGTGGCCGCCAGAGTAGAATTATTGAGAAGGTCTCAACCCACCCACCCGATCGGCACATGCCCCGGATCCGCCTCGACGCGGCCCAGCCAGGCCACGACAGCCGGATAGGCGTCGAGCTGGAACCCGCCCTGTTCGGCCGTATGCGTGTAGGCATAGAGCGCGATGTCGGCGACGCTGAAGGCGTTGCCGGCGAAGAAAGCGTTGTTCTCCAGATATCTGTTCATCACGCCGAGCGCCTTGTGGCCGCGCTCCAGCGTCATCGCCAGCCGCTCGGGCGTGGCATCCCTGGCGCGTTCGGGAAAGGTCAGCAGCGCCTTGCGCACGGCGATATAGGGCTCGTGGCTGTACTGCTCGAAGAACAGCCATTGATAGGCGAGCCCGCGCTCATATTTGTCAGCCGGCAGGAAGCGCGTGCCTTCGGCGAGATAGAGCAGGATGGCGTTGGATTCGGCCAGCCGGCGGCCGTCGTCGAGTTCGAGCAGCGGCACCATGGCATTCGGGTTCTTGGCGACGAAATCGGCTTTTCGCGTGTCGCCGGTATGCGAACTCACCTCGATCGTGGTGAAGGCGAGGCCAAGCTTGGCCATCAGCAGGCGCGGCTTGTAGCAATTGCCGCTGTCGATCATGCTGTAGAGTATCATGGACGGTCCCCGGAGCGCTGCCTTGACCAGGCGATTATCGCAGCAGCCGTGCCCCCAACCAATGATTTGTTTTGGCGCGACCATCAGCGGCGCTGATATGTGACAGCGCTCGCTCAAGGGCATGTCGAGATTCAGGTCAGGCCGAGCCGAGAATGGTGGTTTTCGAGAACCGGAACGGAGCGTACTTTTCGTAGGTGAGTACCGGAAGCGCAGGAAACCGCCGTTCGCAGGCCGGCATCACCTGAAATATCGGCATGCCCTAGCCGAACAGCGGCACAACCTTGTTGTCCCGGCCCAGCAGCGCATCGACGGACAGCGGCTCTTCGTTGAAGATAGTGCCGGCCAGCGCCGGCCGGGCGAGAAGGTAACCTTGCAGCAGGTCGACGCCGCCGTCGAGGGCGACGCGCAGATGGACGGGTTGCTCGATGCCTTCGACCAGCACCCTGGCACCGCGGTCGTGCAGGCTGGAGACCAGCGGGCGGAAGAAGCGTTCGGCGGCGGCGTGGCGGCAGAACTCCCCGAACCAGCCGCCATCTATCTTGACGATATCCGGCTGAAGCAGGCTTACCCGTTCCACGGTCGAATGACCGGTGCCGAAATCGTCGATGGCGATGCGGATGCCGTCGCGCCGCATCTCGCGCACCAGCCTGGCGAGAAGCGCGTCGTCCGCCGCCTGTTCGGTGATTTCGCAGACCAGCATGCCCGGAGCGAGGCCGAGCTCGCCGAGATGCCGGCTCATCAGCCGGATCTCGGCCAGCGCCCGCCCGGTATGGTCGTTGATCATCGGATTGTAGTTGAAGAACAGGTCGAGCCCGTCGACGCCGATATTGTGGAAATTCCTTAAGTGCAGCATCCGGCACATGGTCTCGACAAACAGCCGGTCCGGCGCGGCGACACTTTCAAAGAACGCCCGCGCCGACCCTGCCCGGCCGGCACGGTGCGGTTCGATCAGCCCCTCGACCGCCACCGCGTGCAGCGAACGCCCAAGCAGCGCGAAGATCGGCTGGTAGGCGCTGCGCAGGCGGAAATCGCCATAGACGCCGTACTCGATACCGATTTCATCGGCGAAGATCGCGTCGCCAACAGTGCGCCGCCGCTCGAGCCTCATGGCACGACCCTGCGCCCAAAGGCTTTTGCCGGCCGCCCTGTACGCGGCGTGACGCCAGGAGCAGTGGACGCATCACTTGCAGCGGCAACCGGATCCGGACTGCTTATGCCGAAAACGCGGAAGCTGGTCGGCGCCAGTTCCGGCCGCGCCAGCACGAAGCCCTGCACCATCGAAGCGCCGGACTTCTCGGCGAGCTCCAGTTGCCATCCCTCCTCGATGCCCTCGAACACCGTGCGGATGCCCTGGTCCTCGAAGCTTCTCACCATGGTGGTCAACAGCGCGAAGCCGGCGCCGGACTCCATAAGCTGCGTGATCCAGGTGGCGTCGAACTTGATGATGTCTGGCTTCAACTCCTTGATGCGGTTGATGTCGGAATCGTCGGAGCCATAGTCATCCACCGCGATGCGGAAGCCGTTGGCCCTGAGTGCGGCGACGAAGCCATGCAGGGCCTCCTGCGATGCCGATCTCTGCTCGGTCACCTCGCACACGACGCGGCCAGGATCGATGCCGGCCTCGTGCAGCACAAGCCGCATCTCGCGCAAGGCACTGTCGGCGATCGACCGCTCGGTGAACACCGACGGGTCAAAATTGACGAAGATCGATGCCTCCTGCGGCAGGCAGGCGCCAGCATTGAGGAGGTGCAGCGTCCTGGTCAGCGCCTCGACATGCAGGCGGTCGGCAGCCGGACAGGTCGAGAAGAAGGCCATTGGCGATTGCGGCTCGCCATCGCGGAACGGCCGGATCAGCCCTTCGAAGGCGGCAACCGACAGCTTGCCCTCCTTGAAGGCGAAGATCGGCTGGAAGGCACTTTGCAGCGTGTAGATGCCCCAGACACCTGACGAGGTGCCGTCATCATGACGGATGATATGGGCAAGCCCGATGCTGCGTGACAAAGGTTCCTCGCTCCGCGAAATGGCGGAATGGATTGCGATCCTGCCACTCAAGCCCTTACCGCCCGTTAATGAATTTTTTGTTGCCGCTCAGAGGTTGCAATCACGGCTCCTTGAGGCCTGGATCAGCCGACAATGCTTGCACTGGGCGAAATCATGCGACATGAGAAGCGCCGCGGCCGCTCCTGGCCGCGCCGATCTTCTCAAGGAGAGACAGAGGTCATGGCCTTTCTTGCCGACACCCTTTCCCGCGTAAAGCCTTCCGCCACCATCGCGGTGACGCAGAAAGCCCGCGAGCTGAAGAATGCCGGCCGTGACATTATCGGCCTCGGCGCCGGCGAGCCGGACTTCGACACGCCCGACAACATCAAGAACGCGGCGATCGAGGCAATCCGCCGTGGCGAGACCAAGTATCCGCCGGTGTCGGGCATCGTGCCGCTGCGCGAGGCGATCGCGAAAAAGTTCAAGCGCGAGAACAATCTCGACTACAAGCCTGAGCAGACCATCGTCGGCACCGGCGGCAAGCAGATCCTGTTCAACGCCTTCATGGCGACGCTGAACGCCGGCGACGAAGTCATCATCCCCCGCCCCTACTGGGTCAGCTATCCCGAAATGGTGGCGATCTGCGGCGGCACGTCGGTGTTCGCCGACACCTCGATCGACAATGGCTTCAAGCTGACGGCTGAGGTGCTGGAGAAGGCGATCACGCCGAAGACCAAATGGCTGCTGATGAACTCGCCGTCCAACCCGTCGGGTGCGGCCTACACGGAAGCCGAACTGCGCGCGCTGGCCGATGTGCTGTTGAAGCATCCGCATGTCTGGACGCTGACCGACGACATGTACGAGCACCTGACCTATGGCGACTTCGTCTTCAAGACCATCGCCGAGGTCGAGCCGAAGCTCTACGAGCGCACGCTGACCATGAACGGCGTGTCGAAAGCCTATGCCATGACCGGCTGGCGCATCGGCTATGCCGCCGGCCCCGTCCAGCTGATCAAGGCGATGGACATGATCCAGGGCCAGCAGACCTCCGGCGCCTGCACCATCGCGCAATGGGCTTCCGTCGAGGCGCTCAACGGCCCGCAGGACTTCATCGCCAAAAACAAGGCGATCTTCCAGGGCCGACGCGACCTTGTCGTGTCGATGCTCAACCAGGCGCGCGGCATTACATGCCCGTCGCCGGAAGGCGCCTTCTATGTCTATCCATCCTGCGCCCAGTTGATCGGCAAGAAGACCAAGGCCGGCAAGGTGATCGACACCGACGAGGCCTTCTGCTCGGAACTGCTCGAGGCGGAAGGCGTGGCGGTGGTGTTCGGCTCGGCCTTCGGCCTCGGCCCCAACTTCCGCATCTCCTACGCCACCTCGGACGCGCTGCTGGAGGAAGCCTGCACGCGCATCCAGCGTTTTACGGCATCGCTGACCTGATCGGATCAATCTGAAGACAGAAAGAACCCGGCGCCATCATCGCCGGGTTTTTTGTTGGAGGCCCCTCACGCCTGCTGCTTGGCCTGCCTGGCCGAACGCGCTTCGGCCGGCGCGAGAACCACGATCAGCAAAGCCGCGGTGAGGAACGCGGCAATCGCCGCTGTCAGCATGGCGGCGTGGAAGCCGCCGGCATAGGCGGTGGCGAAGAGCTGGTGCACGCCCCCCTCGCCGATTGCCGCATCGGTTGTGAAATCATGCCGTGAGATGGCCGCACGCGCCACGGCTTCGGCATTGGGCACATTGGCATCATCGAGATATCCGGTCAGCAGGCTGGTCGCCCGCATGCTCATCAAGGCACCGAGCAAGGCGATCCCGATGGCCAGTCCGCTCTGGCGGGTGGCGTTGATGACCGCCGACACCATGCCCGAGCGTTCGCGTGGCGCGTAGGACATGGCGGCGGCACTGCCGGTCGGGATCGCCAGCGAGTTGCCGAGACCGCTGATGGCGAACAGGGCGCACAGCACTGCGTATGGCGTCGACGGCCCGGCCCAGCACATGCCGAGCATCGAAAGCCCGATCAGCACATAGCCCGCCGTCATCAGGAGCGAATGCCCATAGCGGGCGCTCAGCCGGCCGATCCACGGCGACACCACGATCTGGACAAGGAAGGCCGGCGCCATGCGCAGGCCGGTCTGCGTCGGCGACCAGCCCTGCGCCTGCTGCAGGAACATCGAGAAGAAGAAGACGCTGGTGTAGGAGGTGAAGCCGAGCGCGAACGAGGCGACGTTGGCGACGGCAAAGCGCACGTCGCGGAACAGGCCGAGCGGCAGCATGGGCCGTGGCGTGCGCGACTCGAAGCCCAGGAAGATCGCCAGGCCAACGACACCGGCAATGATGGCCGTGATGGTCCAGGCATCGCCCCAGCCGCTCTCGCCGGCCGAGATCAGGCCGAAGGTCAGCGCGCCGAGCCACAGGATCGAGAGCGCCAGGCCGACAAGATCGAGATGGGCATGTTCGGGATGCGCCGTCTCCCCGATCGAAGCAGCACCGAGCGCAATGGTGAAAAGGCCAAGCGGCAAATTGATCAGGAAGATGCTCTGCCAGCCGACCGTTTGCACCAATATGCCGCCCAGCACCGGGCCGACGACCAGCGAAACGGCGGCGAACGAGGCCCAGCCGCCGATGACGCCGGCCCGCTCGCGCGGATCGGGGAAGGCCTGCGTCAGGATCGACAGCGCACCCGGAATGAGCAGCGACCCGGCAATGCCTTGCACCACCCGGCCGGCGAGTAGCGCCGGCAAATTGGGTGCGACGGCGCAGATCAGCGAACCAGCGACGAAGATGCCGACACCGGCTAGCCATGAGCGCTTGCGGCCATAGCGGTCACCGATCAGCCCCGACGACAGCATGAAGGCCGACAGGCAGAGCGTATAGGCATCGACCACCCATTGCAGACCGCCGAAATCGGTGTGCAACGCCTGCTGGATGGTCGGCAGCGCGACATTGACGATACTGACGTCGAGCAGAGCGACGAACGAGCCGAGATAGACGGCGGCGACCAGCGGCAGGCGGTTCTTTGGCATGATGATTTCTGCAGGCGGCTAGGCTCAACTGCCATACTGTTCGCCGGAAACCGCTTCCAGCCAGTCGGCATGGACGCCGTCGAGCGCTTCCTGCATGGCGATATGCGTCATCGCGGATTTCGGCCCGGCACCATGCCAGTGCTTCTCGCCGGGCGCGAACCAGATCACGTCGCCGGCCCTGATCTGCTGGATTGGGCCGTCCCATGTCTGGGCAAGCCCGGAGCCCGAGGTGACATAGAGCGTCTGGCCGAGCGGATGCGTGTGCCAGTTGGTGCGCGCGCCCGGCTCGAAGCTGACCAGTGTCGCTCTCAGCCGCGCCGGCGCCTCCGCCTCGATGATCGGCGTCTGCAGGACCCGGCCGGTGAAGTATTTTTCCGGCGCTATGATGGTCGGCACGCTGCCGCAAGCAATGATCTTCATCGTCTGACCCTGAAACTGGTGGTGAAGGCCCCTCGTCGAGGCAAAATGCATTCTCGGCCGATATCATGTCAGGCGCAACCGACGGTTTGCGATGCCTGGGCGAAGAAGCGGTTTTTTCTCCTTAACCATGAACCTTTCCCGCATGGCGGCACAGCGCGAATTCAATGTCTTTTTAACGGCTCACCACTAGCCGTGAGCCTGCATTGCGGGGGCTGGCGGATGAGCATACTGGCGACGATCAAGGATCATAGCGGCCGGATCTATCGCGGCATCCAGGCCCTGCTTCTACTCAGCATCGGCGCGGCCGCACTCGGCGCCTTGGACATCTCGCGGAACCTGCCCTCGGACGGCGCCTTTGCCATCTCGATCCTGGCCACTGGTCTCGCCTTGCTGGCATTGATGTACATGCGCAGCAGCATCGTCCATCGCTTGCATTCGGCGGCGGCGGTCGAGGCCGAGAAACATCATTTCCTGACCAGGGACGTCATGACCGGGGCGATGACAAGGCGCTATTTCCTCGAAGCGCTGCGCGACAGCCTGGGCACCATGCGCGACCGGCGCGAGGCGACATTGCTGTTGATCGACGTCGATCACTTCAAGCAGCTCAACGACACGTTCGGGCACCAGTTCGGCGACCTCGCTCTGGTGCATCTGGTCAAGACATCGGAACGCATCTTTGCCGGCGGCATGGTCGGGCGGCTGGGCGGCGACGAATTCGGCGTCATCATTCCACACAGCGACCTCGCCCCCATCAACAAGGACATCAGGCAATTGCTCGACACAATGCGGGCCGGCAAATCCCATGAAGGCAAGACCATTCCGCTCTCCATCTCGGTCGGCGTGGCGCTGGCGCCGGCGCATGCCTCCAACACGGCGGAACTGATGCTGGTTGCCGACCTGGCGCTCTATGAAAGCAAGGCGGCGGGCCGGGGCCGCGTCACCGTGTTCGACGAGGAGATGCTGTCCGACAAGCGCTACCGGCGCCTGGTCGAGCGGGAGTTGCGCGCGGCGGTCTATCTCGGCGAGCTCGAACTGCACTACCAGCCGATCGTCAACCCGGACGGGTCGGCCTGTGCGTTTGAAGGGCTGATCCGCTGGCGTCATCCGGTTCGTGGGCTGATCTCGCCGGCCGAGTTCATCCCCATCGCCGAACGCTCGACGCTGATCGACATGCTCGGCGAATGGGTGTTCAAACGGGCTTGCGCCGATATTGGCCATTTCCCCGGGCGCCGCATCTCGATCAACGTCTCCGGCGAGCAGCTCAAGCGCGACGAGATCGTCACCATGTGCGACCGTGTGCTGAGGGAAACCGGCCGTTCGGCAACACAGTTCATCATCGAGATTACCGAGACGGTGGCGACCGCCGCCACGCCGGAAATCCTGCGGCGCCTCGAAGCGCTGCGCGGCCTCGGCTTCCACATCGCGCTCGACGATTTCGGCACCGGCCATTGCGGCTTCAACTATCTGAAAACTCTGCCCATCGACAGCATCAAGATCGACCGTTCCTACATACGCAGCCTCGCCCATGACCAAGTGGCGCAGATATTCGTTTCGGCACTGGCGCAGATCGCCCGCATCCAGGACGTCACCATCGTGGCGGAAGGCGTCGAGACGCAGGAAGAATTCGCGCTGGCCAAGGCCGCCGGCTGCAACCGCTTTCAGGGCTATTTCCTTGGCAGGCCGGCGCCGCGCGACAAGGTCGCCCCCTTGCGCGCGATCAATGCCGAACCCATGGCGCTGAGCGCCTGAGGCCGTCGCACGGCAGCGGATTTCTATTTTCCTTGCCCTGCCGGCAAACAAGTGGGACGATGCATCAGGGCAGGTGGCGACATGAAAAAGAACCCCGCCCGCGACGGTCGAACAGGCCGGCCGCCGCTCAGGACCGATTGACCACGCCTGAACCATGCAAGCCAGTCGGTCCCTAGGGAAACGCCTGAGTGGAGGTCAGCCATGGGTACTCGCGCCGGAGGACGACGCACGGGACCGAAATGCATTGCCATAGTCGGTCCCTTTGCAAGCGGTAAGACGACACTTCTCGAAGCCATATTGGCCCGTACGGGCGCCATCCCCCGACAAAATCCCGTTTCATCAGGCAGCACCGTCTCGGATCATTCGCCGGAAGCGCGCGCCCACGCCATGAGCGTCGAGGCGACCATCGCCACCACCGATTTCATGGGCGAGCAGATCACCTTTGTCGATTGTCCCGGCTCGATCGAATTCTCCTTTGAGGCCGAACCGGTGCTGGCCGCCTGCGATCTCGCGGTGGTCGTCGCCGAGGCCGATGAAAAGAAGATCCCTGCTTTGCAGCTCATCATGCGCAAGCTCGACGATCTCGGCGTGCCGCGCATCCTGTTCCTCAACAAGGTCGACAAGGCGATTGCAGGCGTGCGCGACACGCTGAAGATGCTGCAGCCGGCAAGCTCGGTGCCGCTCCTGCTGCGCCAGATTCCGCTGCGCAAGGACGGCGTCGTCATCGGCTCGATCGATCTGGCGCTGGAGCGCGCCTACATCTACCGCGAATATGCCGAAAGCGAAGTGGCTGAAATACCCGGCGACGACAAGGCGCGCGAACTGGAAGCGCGCTTCTCCATGCTGGAAACCCTGGCCGACCATGACGACCAGTTGATGGAACAATTGCTCGAGGAGATCGAGCCGCCGAAGGACGCGATCTTCGACGACCTCGCCGCCGACCTGCGCGAAGGCGTCGTGACGCCGGTGCTGATCGGCACCGCCGAGAAAGGCAACGGCGTGCTGCGCCTCCTGAAGGCGATCCGCCACGACGCGCCCGACATCGAGGCGACCCGCAAGCGGCTTGGCGCCCAAGACGGCGGCGCCACCGTGGTCCAGGTGATAAAGACCATCCACACGCCGCATGGCGGCAAGCTGTCGGTGTCGCGCATCCTGTCCGGCCAGGTCGCCGACGGCTCGGAACTCTGGCTGCCCGGTGGCGGCGACACGGCGAAGGTTTCCGGCATCTACAAGATGCTCGGCAAGGACCAGTTCAAGCTCACCGCCGCCAAGGCCGGTGACACCGTCGCGCTGGGCAAGTTGGACGAGGTCAAGACCGGCCAGACGCTGACCTCGGCCAAGGGCGGCACCAAACAGCTGTTCACCTTCGAGCCACCGCAGCCGGTCTTCGCTTTCGCGCTGCGGCCGAAGGAGCGCAAGGACGAGGTCAAGATGTCGGCCGCCATCCAGCGGCTGGCGGAGGAAGATCCCTCGCTCAGCCTGCGCCACAACCAGGACTCGGCCGAGACGGTGCTGTCCGGCCATGGCGAGATGCATCTGCGCGTCGTGCGCGAGCGGCTGGAGGGCAAGAACCAGATCTCCGTCGAAGGTCACGCGCCGGCCGTGCCCTATCGCGAGACGATCCGCAAACCGGCGCAGCAGCGCGGCCGCCACAAGAAGCAGTCGGGCGGCCATGGCCAGTTCGGCGATGTGGTGATCGAGATCAAGCCGCTGCCGCGCGGCACCGGCTTCCAGTTCACCGACACCATCACCGGCGGCGTCGTGCCGAAGACCTACATCCAGTCGGTCGAAACCGGCGTGCGCGACTATCTGAAGTCCGGTCCGCTCGGCTTCCCCGTCGTCGACGTCGCCGTCAACCTGTCGGACGGCTCCTACCATGCGGTCGATTCCTCCGACATGGCCTTCCAGATGGCGGCCAAGCTGGCGATGAAGGAAGGCATGGCCGCCTGCTCGCCGGTGCTGCTGGAGCCGGTGATGAAGGTCGAGATCGTCACGCCGTCGGACGCCACCTCGAAGATCATTGCGCTGATCCCGCAGCGGCGTGGCCAGATCCTCGGCTATGACGCGCGGCCCGGCTGGCCGGGCTGGGATGTCGTCGAGGCAACCATGCCGCAGGCCGAGATCGGCGATCTGATCATCGAGCTCCGCTCGGCGACCGCGGGCGTCGCCAGCTACCGCGCCGCCTTTGACCACATGGCTGAACTCACCGGCCGCCTCGCCGACGAAGCGATGAACGCCAACGGCAAGGCCGCCTGATTTCGCCGATTAGCCACTCTCTCCCCGTTTTACGGGGAGAGATACCAGGTCCGTCCTCCGCAGCTGCTGCGCAGGGCGGACAGGACAGTGAGGGGGCAGCGCCAACGTTGAGGATTGTCGAAGTTTATGACGCAGCGGGACTATGCGTCTCGCCCGAAAGTCAGCTGCGGCCTTGGGACAGCAACTTGCATAAAGACCAAAAACGACGCCCGGGGGGGCCGGACGCCGTTTTGTTTGCGGACCGTTTTCTTGGGAGGGGAACGGCAGGTCCGCCGCATGTACAGTCGCCGCGCTTCGGCGGAAAAGGTTCGGACGCGGTAGCCGCCTGAGCCCGGGCCGTACGAGTGATGCCCCCATCTCCCGTCCGAACCACACCGCGTCCTAGCGTCTTCATAGCAGCGGAACGCATCGTTGTCATGTTACCAGAGGTTACATGACACTGTTACGCGGCAATTCTGATGAAATCTCCGGCCATCGCAGCAGGGTTCGGGCAACAAAAAAGCCGGATCAACGAAGATCCGGCTGAGTTTGATTGGAAGTGCCTGTTAAGGCTAACCTCCAGAGGGGAACACTCGAGGGCGCTAATGGGAGGAGAACGCGCCCAGGAGATGATCTATATATCTGCTCTTCATGCCCAAGAAACAAGCATCTATTTTGCAACACACGCATGCAAAAAGACGCAGGCTGTGGTCTAATCCATTCCGGAAGCCAATAGGACCAGCAGAATCGTCAAAACGGAGCGCGCTGCCGGGCCTTTGTCGTCATGAAAACGTCATTCCCGGCCGATTTTGCTCCAAAAAGCCGAAAAACACCTGATGACTTGGAATCAGGCAGCGGCCGTTCAATTCTGAGGCAGCCAGGCGGGAAACAGCCAATGCGTCCTTTTTCAGCGATTGCCGGCAGCGGCGTTTTCCTGATCGCAGCGCCGGGTGTGGTTGCCGGACTTGTTCCCTGGCTGCTCAGCGATCGCTGGGGCTTGCCGTGGTCCACCGTGCCGGGCTTTGTCCTTGCCGGCGGCGGTCTCATCGTCGCCGCGACCGCGGTGCTGCTGCATGCCTTCGCCCGCTTCGCGCTCGAGGGGCTGGGCACGCCTGCCCCCGTCGCGCCGACGGAGAAGCTCGTGATCAGCGGCATCTACCGCCATGTCCGCAACCCCATGTATGTCGCCGTGCTGTCGATCATCCTCGGCCAGGCGCTGCTGTTCTCGAGCTGGACGCTCGTCGCCTATGCCGTCATCGGCGCTGCTGTCATGGGCTCCTTCGTCAGGCTCTATGAGGAGCCGACGCTCGCCAGCCGCTACGGCGCCGACTATGAAACCTACCGCCGCAATGTCCCCGGCTGGCTGCCGCGCCTGACACCCTGGCGGGGCGAATAGATCGCAACCCAGCAGCGCTGCCGATGATCCGCTTGGACTAGAAAGACCAGCTTCTGGCTTTCGCAATGATGAAGTCGCGAAACACGTGCAGCTTCGCCTGGTTCTTCATCGCGTCGGGATAGGCGAAATAGGTGTCGAAGGACGGCACCTCGGTTTCCGGCAAAAGCTGCACCAGACCGGAATCCTTGTTGATCACGTAGTCGGGCAGCATGGCGATGCCGGCACCGCCCTGCACCGCGCGCTTGATCGACAAGATGTCGTTGATCTGCAGCGACGGCACGCGTTGGCCGCCCTCGAAATCGCCGACCGTCTCCAGCCAGTTCAACTCCGACAGATGCGACGGCACCGGCAGGCCGAAGGTGACGATGCGATGGTTTCTAAGCTCCGAGACCGAGGCCGGCTTACCGTGCTTGGCGACATAGGCGGGTGCTGCGTAGAGGTGGAAATGCACGGTGAACAGGCGGCGCTGGATCAGGTCCGGCTGCTGCGGCTGGCGCAGCCGGATGGCGCAGTCGGCCTGGCGCATGGTGAGGTCGAGTTCCTCATTGGCGAGGATCAGCTGTAGGCTGATCTCGGGATAGAGCTCGATGAACTCCTGCACCCGTTCGGTCAGCCAGCCGGCGCCGAGGCCGACGGTCGTCGTCACGCGAAGCACGCCGGAGGGCCGGTCCTTGGTCTCGGTCAGACGCGACTTGATGGTCTCGAGCTTCATCAGCACGTCATGCGCCGTGCGGAACAGCATCTCGCCCTGTTCGGTCAGCACCAGGCCACGCGCATGGCGGTTGAACAGCGGCACGCCGACATCATGCTCGAGCGCACTGACCTGCCGCGATATCGCCGATTGCGACAGATGCAATGTCTCGGCCGCGTGCGTAAACGACCCCGCTTCCGCCGCAGCGTGAAACACGCGTAGCTTGTCCCAGTCCAACGCCATGATTCCCCTCGTTCTGTTTGGCGTCTGAATGAAAAATCAGGCTTTTACACGGCGTTTCTAAGCCGTTTTTTTAACAGTTTTGCAAGCGGCCTATTCCGCTGCTTCGCGATGCACCTCGATACCGGCCAGATACTTTTCCGCTTCCAGCGCGGCCATGCAGCCGAGCCCCGCAGCCGTCACCGCCTGGCGGTAGACATCGTCGGTCACATCGCCGGCCGCGAACACGCCGGGCACATCAGTGCGGGTCGAATCCGGCGCCGTCCACAGGTAACCGTTCGGCTTCTGCTTCAGCTTGCCCGCGAACAGCTCGACCGCCGGTGCATGGCCGATCGCCACGAACACGCCGTCGACCTTGAGATGCGTCTCGGCGCCAGTCACCGCATGCTTGAGCTTCAGCCCTTCGACTGAAGGCGGCAGCGGCGCCTTGCCCGGGCGGCCGGTGATCTCGTCGACCACCGTGTCCCAGATGACGCGGACATTCTCCTTTTTCAGCAGCCGCTCGCGCAGGATGCGCTCGGCGCGGAAGTCGCTGCGCCGATGGATGACCGTGACGCTCTTGGCGAGATTCGACAGATAGAGCGCCTCCTCCACCGCCGAATTGCCGCCGCCGACCACCGCGACATCCTTGCCGCGATAGAAGAAGCCGTCGCAGGTGGCACAGGCAGAGACGCCGAAGCCCATGAAATCCTGCTCGGTCGGAATGCCCAGCCACTTGGCTTGCGCGCCGGTGGCGATGATCAGCGCGTCGGCGGTATAAGTCGTGCCGGAATCGCCCTTGGCGCGGAACGGCCGCACGTTGAGGTCGACCTCGGTGATGATGTCGTTGATGATGTCGGTGCCGACATGCTCGGCCTGCTTGAGCATCTGCTCCATCAGCCACGGCCCCTGGATCGGGTCGGCGAAACCGGGGTAGTTCTCGACATCGGTGGTGATCATCAGCTGGCCGCCCTGCTGCAGGCCGGCGACCAGCATCGGCTTCAGCATGGCGCGGGCGGCATAGACCGCCGCCGTATAGCCGGCCGGACCGGAACCGATGATGAGAACGGGCGCGTGCTTGGTGGTCATCTAGAACCTCTGCGGGGCAGACAATCGGGTGTGCCTTGGGGAATAGCGTGAAATGTCGCGCCTAATGTAAGGGTTGCCAACCACGCCAGCAAGACGAAGGGGCCGTCGTCCCCGGAAAGCTTCGGCCCAAGCGGTTATTCGCATGATCGCCGCTTTCGTTACCGTTCAAAAATCGCGTTGATGAGGGCTGGCGCCAACACAAAAGTCGTTTAATTACAAAATTGCGAAAGATTCTTGCGCCGAGCTTAGACAGCCATGCCCCTAAAAGCCGACCTCGACGCCATCGACTGGAAGATCCTGCGCGAGTTGCAGGCCGACGGGCGCATGACCAATGTCGAATTGTCGAACCGCGTCGGCATTTCGGCGCCGCCCTGCCTGCGCCGGGTCAAGCGGCTGGAGGAAGCCGGCATCATCCGCGGCTACCGTGCGCTGCTCAATGCGCCTGCGCTCGGCCTCGATGTCGTCGCCTTCTGCCTGGTCGGGCTGCACCACCAGGCCGATGCGGAGCTGCGCACCTTCGCCGAGCGCACACGCGGCTGGCCGATCGTGCGCGATGCCTGGATGGTCTCGGGCGAATCCGATTTCCTGCTGCATTGCGTGGCAAGCGACCTCGGCGCCTTCCAGACCTTCGTCATCGAGGAATTGACCTCGACGCCGAATGTCGACACGGTGCGCACCGCGCTCACCATCCGCCGGGTCAAGGATGAAGGCCTGGTCTCCTTCGAGCGCGCCTAGAGCGTTTCACCGTTTCACGGAAACGGCGAACCGCTCTATCTCTTTGTTTTGACGCAATTCCGGACGGAAAACCGTTTCACACTTTTCCTGGAATTGCTCTGAGGCCGCGCGAACGCCGGTGTGCCGCCGAATTCCCGACCTTCGCCACACCGGCGCCGCGTTGGTGTTTGACAGACGCTAATGTACAAGGCTGGACGGCTCTGCCGGACTTCGCCGCCTGCTTGGTTTCTTAAGCAATTCCTGAAAAAGTGTGTAACGGTTTTCGCTCGGAATTGCTTGGAATAGATGGCGAAAGCAGCGTTGCTCTGGGGGCGGCCCGCCATGGGAAGGGGACCATGACTCGATTTGCAAGCCCGGTCTCGGCGCTTATCATCTGCGTGAACGAGGCCGATATGATCGGCCCGTGCCTGGAAAGCATCGACTTCTGCGCCGAGATCATCATCGTTGATTCCGGTTCGACCGACGGCACCGTCGAATGCGTGGAAAGCTATATCGCCAAGGGCTACCCGATAAGGCTGCTGCACAATGACTGGCCGGGTTTTCCGCGTCAGCGGCAATTCTCGCTCGACCATGCCACCCAGCCCTGGTGTCTTTCGATCGACCCGGACGAGCGCGTCGACGACCAGCTGCGGCAGTCGATCGTGGCCATCACGCAGGCGGCCGACAACAAGATCAACGGATGGTACATCCGCCGCCGCGATTGGCTGAAGGGCTATGGCTACGCGCATCGCTGGGTGCTGCACAACAGGCTGATGCGGCTCTTCCGCCGGGAAGGCGCCACCATGGATCTCACCGCGCGGGTGCACGAAGCCTTCCACGTGCCGGGCGAGACCGGCACGATCGAAGAGGGCGTCCTGCTGCATCGCCGCGAAATATCGGTCGAGGAGGATCTTGCCCGGGCCAACGCCTATTCCGGCCTCAAGGCCGTCACGCTGGTCGAGAAGGGCAAGAAGCCCGGCCTGGTGCGGCTGGTGCTGTCGCCGTTCGGCAACTTCCTGAAATTCTACCTGGCAAAGCGCTACTTCCTGTGCGGCCGGCACGGCTTCGTCTACTCGATGTCGGTGATGATCTATTCCTTCGCCACCGAGGCAAAACTCTACGAGGCCTCGGAACGCAACGATCCCGTATGAGCCGTCAGGCCTGGATCAGCACCTGTAGTCCCGGCCGAGCGTTTCAATGGCGGTGATGAGACCGACGACGTCATCACCGTCTTGCAAACGCCTGATGGCGAAGCCGGGTTGAACCGCCGCCTCGCCGTCGACCAGCCAGCCCTGTGCCAGGCCAGCGCGCTTTCCCGCCCGCATGTCGGCCAGCTTGTCGCCGACGATCAGGGAGCGCTGTAAATCGAGATCGAGGCGTTTGCCCGCCTCGATCAGCATGCCCGGATTGGGTTTGCGCATCGGATGATCGGCAACGGCGAGCGGTCCGACACCGGCCTCGTGGTAGGCGCAGGCAAGCACCATGTCGACAGACACGCCCTGATCGCCCAACAGCTCGAGCACGCGGCCGTTCACCGCCGCAAAGGCGCTCCAGCCGAAATAGCCGCGCGCGATGCCGGACTGGTTGGTGACCACGACAACCGGAATCCCGACCCGGTTGGCGGCCGCGATCGCCGGCAGCATCTGCGGCCTGAGTTCGATCTCGGCCGGGTCGCTGGGATAGTCGGTATCGACATTGATGGTGCCGTCACGGTCGAGGAACAGCGCCGGCAGGTGCCGCGGGAAAACCCGCTCGCCGATCCGCTCGATCCATACGCCCGGCTCGGTCAGCGGATGTGGCGTCCCCTTCCCGTCAGCCATTCGACAGGCGCGCTTCGACCACTTCGCAGAGATGATGGTAGAGGCAAAGATGCCCCTGCTGGATGATCGGTGTCGAGGTCGAGGGCACGTTGAGCAGGATATCGCAAAGCGGCTTCAACTTGCCGCCGGTGTCGCCGGTCAGGCCGATCACCGTCATCTCCATCATCCGCGCCTGTTCGGCGGCGGCGAGGATGCTTGGCGAATTACCGCTGGTCGAGATCGCCAGAAGCACGCCGCCCGCCGAGCCATGCGCCTCGACCTGGCGCGAGAACACCGTGTCGAAGCCGTAATCATTGCCCCAGGCGGTCAGCACCGCGGCATTGGCCGGCAGCGCGATGACATTGTAGGCCTTGCGCTCCTTGAGGAAGCGGCCAACCAGTTCGCCGGCTATGTGGATGGCATCGCTGGCCGAACCGCCATTGCCGGCGATCAGCAAGGCCTTGCCCGATGAAAGTGCCGCCACCACGGCGCTCGCCGCCCGCTCCATCTCGCCTGTCAGGTCGCGCTCGACCATCGCCGTGATCGCGGCCGCCGAGCGGACCAGATAGTCGTTCAGTTCAGACATCAAAACCTCAGCTTGTAGAGCCAGCGCGCAATTTGCCGATGGTGCCGGTGGTGCTCTTGCCGGCGACGAGATCGACCAGCACGACGCGCCCGCCGGCCTTCTGCACGACATCGGCGCCGACCACTGTGTCGATCGTGTAATCCGCGCCCTTGACCAGAATGTCGGGCAAAAGCGCCTCGATCAGCGCCAGAGGCGTATCCTCCTCGAACACCACGACGGCATCCACCGAGGCCAGGGCGGCGAGCACGCAGGCGCGATCATGCTGGTCGTTGACCGGACGGCCCGGCCCTTTCAGCCGCCGCACCGAGGCATCGCTGTTCAAGCCAAGCACCAGCCGATCGCACTGGCTGCGCGCCGCGTGCAGCAGGCTGACATGGCCGGCATGCAATATGTCGAAACAGCCATTGGTGAAGCCGACGCTCAGGCCCTCTTCCTTCCAGGCCGCCACCATGCGCGCGGCCGATGCCGCATCGAGGATGGCATCCTTGTGGGCGGTCGGTCCGTGCGAGCGAAACAGCGCGCCGGTGAGTTCCTCGACCGTCAGCCGCGCGGTGCCGCGTTTCCCCACAACGACGCCGCCGGCGGCATTGGCGATCGAGGCCGCCGCGACCGGATCAGCGCCCGATGCGAGCGCCAGCGCGAAGGTCGCGATGACAGTATCGCCGGCGCCCGAAACGTCGAACACTTCGCGCGCCTGGGTGGCGATGTGGCGCGCCTCATCCGGCCCGACCACGCTCATGCCCTTTTCGCTACGGGTGGCGACGACGAAGTCGAAGCCATGCGCCGAAATCAGTTCGCGGGCTGCGGCAACGATCTCGTCATCGGCGAAGACCGCATGGCCGACAGCCTCGCCAAGTTCCTTGCGGTTGGGTGTGATGGCCGTCGCGCCGGCATAACGGGCATAGTCGCGACCCTTAGGGTCGACCAGCACCGGCTTGCCCGCCTCGCGGCAGATGGCGATCAGTTCGGCGGCGACGCCGTCGAGCAGGATGCCCTTGCCGTAATCGGACAGGATGACGATGTCGGCTCCCGTCAGTGCGGTGCGGAAATGCCGGATCAGCCCTGCCCGCTCAGCCTCGTCCAGCGGCTTGACCTCTTCCTCGTCGAAGCGCAGCACCTGCTGGTTGAGCGCGCTGAACCGGCTCTTCGAGGAGGTCATGCGGCCGCGCTGCTGCGAAAGCCCCGCTGTCTCGGCGCCAAGCTCGCCGAGCATGCGCACCAGGCTGTCGCCGGCCGTGTCCGTACCGATCACCGAAACCGGAATGGCTCGCGCGCCAAGCGAGACGATGTTGGCCACGACATTGCCGGCGCCGCCCATGGCCGAGGTCTCGCTACGCCCATGCAGCACCGGGATCGGCGCCTCCGGCGAAATCCGCTCGATGACGCCGTTGACGAAGCGGTCGAGGATGAGGTCGCCGACCACCAGCACGGTGACGCCGCCAAAGCGCGCAATGGCGCGGTGCAAGGGTTCGGGAGAAGGCGGATTGTGCTTGATCATGTCACTGGCAATGTGTGGAAAGGCTGATCTGTGTCGTGCTGAAAATTGTCAATTTACGGGCCGGATCGTCATGCCTGCCGATATACCGCAAATCCACGCAGCGCAACGGCAGCACAGGACCGGCACACTGCGAGCGGTCAGCTCTTCTGCAGCGCAACGTGAACGCCGAGCCCGACCAGCACCGCGCCGCCCGCCCGCTGCATCAAGCGCTGCGCCCGGCTCGAACGCCGCAGCCGCCCGATCACCAGGCCGGCCAGGAACACGCAGACAATGTCGGCCGAGGAGAACATCAAATTGACGATGGTTCCCAGCACCACGAATTGCAGCCAGACCGGAAGCGCCGCCGAGGCATCGATGAACTGCGGCAGGAACGCCATGAAGAAGATCGCCGTCTTGGGGTTGAGCACCTCGACGGTGATGCTCTCGAAAAAGGCTCGCCGAGCCGATTTCCGCTCGATCGTGGGCAGTGCCACGTCGCCCTCCACGCGCTTGCGGAACAGCGAGACGCCGAGCCAGATCAGATAGAGCGCGCCGACCAGCTTGATCGCCATGTAGAGCGGCGGCACCGCATGGAACAGCACCGACAGGCCGGCAGCAGCGGCAAAGACATGAACATAGCCGCCGAGATGGATGCCAAGTGCCGCCGTCAGTCCCGACCAGCGCCCGCGCGCCATCGTCTGCGCCGCGGCATAAAGCATGGCGGGACCGGGGATATAGGCGAAGATCGCCGTGGTGGCGAAAAACGCGATGAGCAATTCGGTCGACGGCATTTTTTGCCCCTTGTGCCCTGCAGGCCGTTCAGTCAGCCCGTGGGATAGCTTTGGATTGGCCTGCGCGGACAACCGCGATGAAAGCGGACATGACTTTCTTGTGGAACGACGGACTGAATGCGCCGATGCGCGCACCGGGTTCGAAATAGGCTGAAGATTCCAGGATATCGTGGTTGTACTCGTCGACTATGACCCAAAGGGGGATAGGGTCAAGGCCGGCACGGCGGCGTTCAATTTCCGGAACGCCAACAGCGATGCGATCGCGGCCGGGCTGCGTTGAAGTGATTGCAAGGATAAAGACATTAGTGCCGCCGGCTTTCCCGGGAAGGACAGCCACGAAGGCGACAGGTCGTGTCTTGCGACCTTCGGTCTCGCCGTCTCCATGTTGGCGGTGCCACAGATATGGATATCGCCAGACGTCCGCGGCGACCGGTTTAATCACGGTCCAATTCCGCTGAGTATTCCTCGAGCATCTCGACATGTTCGGACGGGGCGTCCTTGGCCGCGTAAGCGCGGCGGCTGTCATTGACGAAGCGAGCCTCGTAAGCCTCGATGCTCATCAGGACGTATCTCGGCTTGTTGTGACGCGTGATGGATACGGGCTGCTGGCTGGCGGCCGCAAGCACGTCTCCAAGGTTCTGTTTCAGATCCGTCGATGGATAGTGTTTCATGGGCGCTCCGTTCTGCCCATTATAGACAAAATGGATAAAACAGACAAGCTTGAAAGGGCGAGACGGAGCGAGCACCTGCTTTGTCGACAGCCCGGCTGGGCTCCCTTATAAGGACCGGAATCGCAAGCAACCAGAGGCCTTCATGATCATCGTCACGGGCGGCGCCGGCATGATCGGCTCCAACATCGTCGCCGCGCTCAACGCCGAGGGCCATGACGACATCCTGGTCGTCGACGATCTCACAGACGGCCACAAGATCGCCAATCTCGCCGATCTGAAAATAGCCGACTATCTCGACAAGGATGAATTCCTGCCACGCATCGAGGCCGGGGGGCTCGGCCGCATCGAGGCGGTGTTCCACCAGGGCGCCTGCTCGACCACCACGGAGTGGAACGGCAAGTTCATGATGGAGCTGAATTTTGCTTATTCGAAGCGGCTGCTGCATGCCTGCCAGGCGCTGCGCGTGCCCTTCCTCTACGCCTCCTCCGCCTCCGTCTACGGCGGCGGTTCGGAGTTTCGCGAGGATCCGGCGCTCGAGCGGCCGCTCAACGTCTATGCCTATTCGAAGAAACTGTTCGACGACTATGTCAGGCGCACCGTCTTCGATACCGATCATTCGCAGGTCGCCGGCCTGCGCTACTTCAACGTCTATGGCCCGCGCGAGGCGCACAAGGGCGCCATGGCCTCCGTCGCCTTCCATCTGTTCAACCAGGTCGAGCGCGGCGAAAATCCGAAACTGTTCGGCGCCTATGATGGCTTCGGACCGGGCGAGCAGAGCCGCGATTTCATCCATGTCGGCGATGTCGCCGACGTCAATCTGTGGCTGTGGAAACGCGGCTCGAGCGGCATCTTCAACTGCGGCACCGGCCGCGCCCAGCCCTTCCGCGCCATCGCCGAAACCGTCATCGACACGCTGGGCAAGGGCGAGATCGAATTCATCCCCTTCCCCGACCACCTCAAGGGCAGCTACCAGAGCTTCACGCAAGCTGATATGTCCCGTTTGCGCGCGGCCGGTTATAATGGCCAATTCCGGACAGTCGAAACCGGTGTCAGAGACTATGTCGAATGGCTGAAAGCCCAACGATCCTCGTGATCGGCCCACGCTGGGTGGGCGACATGGTGATGGCGCAGTGCCTGTTCTCGGCGCTGAAGGAGCTCCATCCCAACGCCGCGATCGACGTGCTGGCGCCCGCCTGGGCCGCACCGCTGGTCAAACGCATGCCCGAAATCCGCCAGCAGATCGACTTGCCGCTGAAGCCCGGCGCGCTCGAATTCACCATTCGCCGCCGTTTCGGCCGCCTGCTGCGCGGCCGCTATGACATGGCCTATATCCTGCCGGGCAGCTGGAAATCGGCGCTGATTCCGTTCTTTGCCCGCATTCCGCGTCGTTTCGGCCATCTGCGCGAAATGCGCTATGGCCTTTTGACCGACATCGTACCGCTGCCGGACGCCGTGAAACGGCGCACCGCGCAGGCCTATTTTAGCCTCGCCAAGGGCGGCAGTTTCCGCGCGCCCCACCTGACCGTGGATGCCGGCAACCAGGCCACTTTGCTCGACCGTTTCGGGCTGGCGCCAGGGAAATTCGCGGCGTTAATGCCTGGCGCCGAATTCGGCCCGGCCAAGCGTTGGCCGAGCGAAAGCTATGCCGGTCTTGCCCGCGAATTCATCAATAAGGGTCTGAAAGTCGCCCTGTTCGGTTCGAAGAACGACCGCGACGTCACCGCGGAAATCGCGGCCCTTGCCCCTGGCGTCATCGACCTCGCCGGCCAGACGCGGCTGGAGGATGCCATCGACCTGATCGCGGCGGCAAGGCTGGCTGTGTCCAACGACAGCGGGTTGATGCATGTCGCGGCAGGCGTCGGCACGCCGATCGTCGCCGTCTACGGCTCGACCTCGCCTGAGAACACGCCGCCGCTGGCGGAGCGCCGCGAACTGGTCTGGCTGCACCTCTCCTGTTCGCCCTGCCACCAGAAAGTTTGCCCACTCGGCCATTTCAACTGCCTAAAGACATTGCAAGTCGGGCAGGTCGCGGCGGCGGCGGACCGGCTGCTGGAACTTTCGGCCGCGGCATGAAGGTCCTGATCGTCAAGACATCGTCGATGGGCGATGTCATCCACACCTTTCCGGCCGTCGAGGATGCCAGCCTCCACCGGCCGGACGTGTCCTTCGACTGGTGCGTCGAAGAGGCGTTCGCCGGCATTGTCGCGCTGCACCCGGCGATCGCAGGGATCCACACGGTAGCCATCCGGCGCTGGCGCAAGGCGCTGTTCAAGGGGGGCACCTGGCGCGAAGCGGCCGCGCTGCGCCGCACCTTGCGCGAATGCCGCTACGATCTGGTCATCGATGCGCAGGGCTTGCTGAAATCGGCCCTGGTGGCGCGCCAGGCGGGTGCGCCGATCGCCGGCTTCGACCGCTCGAGCGCGCGCGAACCCTCTGCAACGCTGTTCTACGACGTCACCTACGGCGTGCCCCGCGACCTGCACGCCATCGAACGGACACGGCGGCTGTTCGGGCTGGCGCTTGGCTATCAGCCCGATCTGTCGACGCTCGCTTCAGGCATCGTGCCGCCACCCGGCACCCTGACCGGCATCACCGGAAAAACCGCCTTCCTGCTGCACGGCACCAGCCGCGAGGACAAGAAATGGCCTGTCGAAGACTGGATCGGAACCGCCCGCCTGCTGGTCGAGCGCGGTATGGTTCCGGTCACCACATGGTCGAACGAGCGTGAGAAGTCTGTCGCCGAAGCCATCGCCAGGGCCGTGCCATCCACGGTCGTGGTGCCAAAGTCCCCACTGGCCGACATCGCCGCCATCCTCGGCCGCTCGACGCTGGTCATCGGTGCCGACACGGGATTGACCCACCTCGCCAGCGCCTTTGGCCTGCCAACGGTCGCGGTGTTCTTGGCGACCGAGCCAGGTTTGACCGGCCCGCGCGGGCCCTATGCGTCGACGCTGCTGGCCGCACCTGGTGGACGCGTGACGCCGGCTGAGGTCGTGGCGGAGGCAGAGAGGCTGCTCGCTCTTAAACCGCAGGCACCGGCTTAGGACCTTTTCAGAATTCGCTCTGGCGAGTCGAATAGCGTGGTTTTCGAGAACCGGAGCGGAGCGTACTTTAAAGTACGTGAGCACCGGAAGCGCAGAAAACCGCGCTAGTCGGCCGCCAGAGTAGAATTATCAAAAGGTCCTAGATGAACTGCACCTGGACGATCTCATAGCCCCTGGCACCGCCCGGCGCATTGACCTCGATGGCGTCGCCGACTTCCTTGCCGATCAGCGCCCGTGCAATCGGCGAGGAGATCGAGATACGGCCGGACTTCACGTCGGCTTCCTGGTCGCCGACGATCTGGTAGGTCTTCTTTTCCTCGGTGTCCTCGTCAACCAGCACGACGGTGGCGCCGAACTTGACCTTGTCGCCGCTGAGCTTGGTGACGTCGATCACCTCGGCGCGCGCGATCAGATCCTCGAGCTCGTTGACCCGGCCCTCATTGAGGCTCTGCGCCTCCTTGGCGGCATGATATTCGGCATTTTCGGACAGGTCGCCATGCGAGCGCGCCTCGGAGATCGCCTCGATGATGCGCGGCCGCTCTTCCTGCTGGCGCCAACGCAGTTCTTCCTTCAATGACGCGAACCCCTCGCCTGTCATCGGGACCTTGTTCATGATGCCTGACCTTTCCTGCCGCCACCCCCGCGTTCCGGGGGAGGCCTTGTCGTTGGGTACAAAAAGAAAACGGTCCGGCAGCCTCGGGCTAACGGAACCGTTTCACCGCAATTTGCCCCAATATAGCAATCTTCGCGGGTTTTTCACGCCCAAAAAAGCGGTTTTGCAAAAATCATCCCCGCTTTCACCAGAGGAGGCGGCTAATGAGGCAGGAGGCAATGAAAAAACGGCCGCGATTGCTCGCGGCCGCTTCGGCAAATCTTGGGGGGCCTGATCAGCTCCGCATGAAATGGTCGATCTGCTCGGACAGCATGCCGTATTCGCGCGATCCCTTGCCGGTGCGCTTCTCGATCTCCATCAGTTGCTGCTGGGCGCCGGCGAGATCGCCGATCTGCAGATGCGCCTCGCCGAGATATTCACGCACCAGCGTGTAATTGGGATCGATGCGCAGCGCTTCCTCGTAATAGCCGAGGCCGACGGTGACACGACCGGAATGGCGGTGCGAATAGCCGAGATAGTTGAGAATGCGCGGATCCTGCTTGTTGGCGGCAAGGGTGAGCACCGAGATCGCCTCGTCATAGCGCCCGGCCATCGCCAGCGCATGGCCTGCATCATAGATGCTGTCGTCGTCCAGCATGCCTTCCTGAGGTGCGACACACTTTTTCTTCTTCTTGTCCCAGACCTCTCCCTTCTTGCACTGGGTGACGGTCGCATCGCTGCCACCGCTACTGCCCGCCGCGAACACCGGGACGGCGAAGAACTGCAGCGCGACAAGAGCAGTCGCCGCCTGGATCAGCATTCTTTTATGCATCGAAGCCTCCTTGAGGGGTGAGAATAGAACACTAACGCCAAGCGCTCCGCGTTTCATCCCGGAAAAAAGCAGGGGTGGAGAACATCAGGTGACGGATGCCTGAAATCCGCTATCATCCGGCAAACGACTGACGGAGACGGCCCGTGCAGCGGCGGCTTGAAAAGGACTGGGAACTCTCGATCGGCCCCGACACCGTGCGCCTGTTTATCCTCAAGGCCAAGGCGCTGAGTGCCGCCGTCAACGAGGACTATGCCGACGGCGCCGAACACGAGATCGAATTCGACGGCGACACGCACGACAATCATCACCATGACGGCCTCGCCGAGGAAAGTTCGGAAAACCTGACCGAGGAAGAACTGCGCGAGCTGATCAATGACCTCAATGTCGATGAAGCCGCCGAACTGGTCGCGCTCGCATGGGTCGGTCGCGGCGATTATGACGCCGCGGAATGGGTGGATGCCGTGACGGCGGCGCGCGAACGCGCCAACAAGCGCACGGCCAAGTACCTGCTTGGCATGCCGCTGCTCGCCGACTGGCTGGAGGAAGGCCTCGAAGCGATCGGCGCGTAACGCTGCGGTAACCGATTGTGATCGGGGAAAGCGTCTGTCCAAGCAACTTCGGCATGCCGGCGCCGTTTCGGAGCGATGGCAACGCTGAGCTTTTCACGACTTTGCACCTTGGCGCTGCCTCTGGCGGCTGCGGTCCTGCTGGCGACGCCGGCCGACGCCAGACATCGTCACAGGCATTACCAGCCGCTATCCCCTCGGATGGATCAGTCGTCGACACAGCGTCTGGACCAGCCGCCGAGGGTCAAACAGCGCGTGAGAGCGCGGGGTAAGCAGCCGCCAAAGCAGGCGCCACAGGAAACCCAGGACCAGCAGACCTCGTCCGCCACTGTTCCGGTGCCTGAGCCACGTCCCGCACAAGCGCAAAAGACCGACGCCGCAACGGTGGAAGTGCAAAAGACGGAAGGGCCAAAGACCCCCGACGCCTCCAACCAGCTCAATGAGGAAAAGTCTCGTCAGGCAAAGCAGCCACGCCCCGAGCCGTCAGCCTCCGAACCCTCGGCCCGAGAGCCGTCAACCGAGACCGAAAGCGAACCTGAGCCCCCAGCCGAGGTGCCGATCCCGACACAAAGGCCCGACACCGCGAAACCTGAGGCTCAGCCGCCGACGGTGGCCCCGCAGCAGCCTGAAAAACCGGCGGATGCCGGCGACGAGAGGATGCTTCCCGATCCGCGCTCGGCCGACCGGCCCGGCGAAAAGATGCCTGCCGAGGAAGTCGCCTGCCGCGCACGGCTGAAGGCGCTCGGCGTCGAATTCGAGGAGCACAAGGCGGAAAGCAGTCCCGAAATCGGCTGCGCGATCCCCTACCCCATCATTCTGAAGTCACTTGGCAAGTCGATCGCGATTGCCCCTAGCACCGAGCTCAACTGTCCAATGGCCGAAGCGGCGGCGCGTTTTGCCGCCGACGTCATTCAGCCGGCGGCGAAAGCCGAATTCGGCGCCGACCTCAAATCGACCAACCAAGCCTCGGCCTTCGTCTGCCGGCCGCGCCACGGCACCCGGAAACTGTCGGAGCACGCCTTCGGCAACGCGCTCGACATCGCCAGCTTCACCTTGTCGGACGGCAGGAAGATCGAAATCAGCCCATCGCCGCCGGAAAAGGACGCGGAATTCCTCAACGCCGTGCGCAAGGCCGCCTGCGGTCCGTTCAAGACCGTGCTCGGGCCCGGCGCCGACGCCGACCACGCCTTGCACTTTCATCTCGATCTCGAGCCACGCAGGCATGGCGGCACGTTCTGCCAATAGGATCGCCGCCGCAATTCAGCCTCAGGCGTGAATGCGGGCGCTGAGTTTTCCTTTACCCTTGATCGTTAAAATGCCGGGTATCCAGAATCAGGATTCTGCAAATGGCCGGCAAATTTCGCGCCGTGTTTTCCGCCACCGCGCGCCAATCGAAACCCGCGACACTGCTGGCCGCCGGCCTTGCCCTAGCCGCGGTTTCGGCCTGCAACACCGGCAGCGTGCTGTCGCTGCAGCCTGCCGTCGATGTCGGCGCGCAAACATCGGCCGTACCGCAATATACGGGCATGCAGCGGCTTGTCCCCTCCAACCCCTACATGACGCAGGCCGCCTATCCGCGCATGGATACCCCGATGTCGCCGGTCGAACAGATACCGGCCAGCGAAATCGATTGCCGTCAGCAGTTGAAGCGCCTCGATGTCGCCTACACCGACCTGGCGCCGATCCATGAAGGCCAGTGCGGCATCGACTATCCCGTAAAGGTCACGGCCATCGGCAGTGTCGAGATGAAGCCCGCCGCGACGCTGACCTGCGACATGGCCGCCACCTTCGCGGCCTGGACAAAGAACGAACTCGTTCCCTCCGCCCGCTGGCGCTACTTCTCCGGCGTCAAGACCATCCACCAGGGCTCGAGCTATTCCTGCCGCAACATCGCCGGCGAAGGTGTCTTGTCCGAGCACGGCAAGGGCAATGCGCTCGACGTGATGAGCATCGAGCTCAACAATGGCGACGACATCGACGTGCGCAAACCCGGCCTGTTCGCCTTCCGCACGCGCGGCTTCCTCAACAATGTGCGTGCCGACGGCTGCCAGTATTTCACCACCGTGCTAGGGCCTGGCTACAATTACGACCACCGCAACCATTTCCACTTCGACATCAAGAACCGCAAGAGCGGGTACCGCGCCTGCCGCTAGCACTTGATCAGGCAGGCCCGACGCCGGAAGCGATGATGTGTCGTGCCACAAGATCCTGGATTCGCCAGAGGTTCCGGTCGTGGATACCGCTTTCCTCCAGCTTGCTGACGGTCCTGAACAGATACTGCGCCGACGAGCCCCAATGTCCGGCGGCCCGCGCCAGCGTGTCCGCAACCTGCTCCGGCGCCAGCCGTCCTGCATAGGCCCTGCCGCCCGGCGCGGCGACGAAGGCCAGGGCGCGTAGCGGACCGTCCCTTGTCTGAACCTTGATCCAGCGCGGCACATTGGTTGGCGGGTTGGCATCGATCTCGCGGCGCATCAACTGGCCGAGTTGTCCGAAATGATCTTCCACGGGCAGCCGGTAAACAATGCCGTTGCAACTGCCACCGCGGTCGAGAGCCAGCATCAGGGCCGGCAATTCGCGGGTCCCACGCCAGCGCGTCAGTTTCAGACAGAATGAGCGGTGCCATCCTGGCGCCGTGGCCGGGCGCTGCTCGACCGGTACGAATTCAGGATTCCAGATCAGCGAGCCGTAGGCAAACACCCACAGCGCTTCAGGCCGGTATTGTGACAAGAGTTGCTCGACAAGGCCGTCGAACTCCGCGTCGGTATGCTCGGCTGTTCCAGGCTCGGGGCCGGGATCCGGTTCGATGCGCTCCACCCGCGCGACAAGGTCGGCGGTCAACGCCATCGGTCCGCGGCCTGCCGGTTTCCCCTTCATTCCTGCCCCCACGCAAAAACGATGGCCGACGATAGACCGGCTGCGCATCGCTGGCCATTGATTTCCAGAGACCGTCAGGCAACAGATACCGCACGAATCGAGCCTCCTTCATGAGCCAACGAAGCCTTCGGCGACGCGCGACAATCTGGCTGGCGTCCTTGCTGGGCGCCTGGGTCGCGCTTGCCTATATCGCCGCGCCGGAATTCTGGACATTTCGCGAGCGCGGCTTTCGCGACCAGCGCTTCGAAATGGTGACGCACACGCCGCAAGGCATTCCCGGTGACCCGATCAATATCGGCCTTGTCGGCAGCGAGAGAGAGGTGGTCCATGCCTTCGCTATTGCCGGTTGGGACACTGCTGACGCCGTCACCTTGAGAACCGCCATCGACATCGGCGAAAGTGTCCTGTTTTCCCGCCCCTATCCCGATGCGCCGATGAGCCGCCTGCTGTTCGAAGGCCGCGCCCAGGATCTCGCTTTCGAAAAGCCGGTCGGCGACAGCGCCGACCGGCGCCACCACGTCCGTTTCTGGCAGACGGATACAGTCGGAGACGATGGCCGCCCGCTCTGGCTGGGTGCCGCCAGCTTCGATCGCGGCGTCGGCCTCAGCCACGACACGGGCGCGATCACCCATCACATAGGTCTCGACATCGATGCCGAACGCGACTTCCTGATCGGCGACCTCAACGCAGCCGGTCTGCTGGCATCGACCAGCGAGATGGCAGGCATCGGCGCCACCAAAACCGGACGCAATGGCGGCGGCGACCCCTACTTCACAGACGGCAAGGCAATCATCGGGGTGCTGAAGCAGCAGCAGTGAGAGCCCCGCGGCGAGATCCGTGCCGTCCGTGATAAAGATGAAAATGCGTGAGCTGCCCAATGCCATCGGGCCATGTCGCCTGAAAGACAGGTGTCATATTCTAAAAATGGCGGCCCGCTATTTTCGAGCAGCCCGCGGCAATGCTATTGAGCCCTCATGCTATACGTTGAAATTGCTATCGTGGTCGTCCTCATCTGCGTGAACGGCCTTTTGTCGATGTCCGAACTCGCTATCGTTTCATCACGGCCGGCACGCCTCAAGGCGATGATCGACCGCGGCGTCAACGGCGCCGGCCGGGCGCTTGAGCTTGGCTCCAACCCCGGCAAATTCCTGTCCTCGGTGCAGATCGGCATCACGCTGGTCGGCGTGCTTTCCGGCGCCTTCTCCGGCGCCACGCTGGGTGACCGGCTGTCGGTGTACCTGGCCTCGGCGGGCATGCGCGAAAGCGTCGCCGACCCGCTCGGCGTCGGCATTGTCGTTGCCATCATCACCTATTTCTCGCTGATCGTCGGCGAACTGGTGCCCAAGCAGATCGCGCTGCGCGACCCAGAGCGCGTTGCCGCCCGCGCCGCTCCGGCCATGACCATCCTCGCCACCGTCTCGGCCCCGCTGGTGTTCCTGCTCGACATTTCCGGCCGCGCCATATTGTGGCTGCTTGGCCAGCGCGGTGAAAGCGAGGAGAAGGTCACCGACGAGGAGATCAAGATGCTGGTCGCCGAGGCCGAGCATCACGGCACCATCGAATCCGACGAGCGGCGCATGATCGCCGGCGTCATGCGGCTTGGCGACCGCGCCGTGCGCGCGGTGATGACACCGCGCACCGAGGTCGACTGGATCAATCTGCAGTCCGACGACACGACGATCCGCAAACTCTTAATGGAAACCCAGCATTCGCGCCTGCCGGCCGGCGACGGCGGCGTCGACGTCATGGTCGGCGTCGTCCAGACCCGTGACGTGCTGGCCGCGATCCTTGCCGGCCGCACGCTCGACTCGCGCAAGCATGTGCGTGCCGCCCCCATCGTCTACGACCAGGCCGACGCGCTGGACGTTCTGCACAAGCTCAAGGAATCCGACGTGCCGATGGCGCTGGTACATGACGAATACGGCCATTTCGAAGGCATCGTCACGCCGGCCGACATCCTCGAAGCCATCACAGGTGTGTTCCGCGCCGACCTCGATGCCGGCGACGAGGAAAACGCAGTCAAGCGCGAGGACGGCTCATGGCTGCTTGCCGGCTATATGCAGGCCGACGAGATGGCCGACATCCTGGGCATCGACCTGCCCGAAAACCGCGACTACGAGACCGTCGCCGGCTATGTGCTGTCGCACATGCACCATCTGCCGGCGACCGGCGAATGCGTCGACGCGCAAGGGTGGCGCTTCGAGGTGGTCGACCTCGACGGCCGCCGCATCGACAAGCTGATCGCCACCCGCCTGCCCGGTAGCCAGCGCGAAGCGGTGCGCTGATTGTTCGGCCCTCGGCTTTTGGCCCTGGCGGTCATTGATGATAGGCCGGCGGATTGTCCGGCCCGCAACCTCTACCGCTCCGTGAAGGCGCGAGCGAAGGAATCGAGCATCGGCCGTGCCAGATACTCCAGGAAAGTCCGGTCGCCAGTGCTGATGAACGCCTCGACCGGCGTTCCGGGATAAAGCTGCTCAGGCTTCACGCCGGGCGGCAGGTCGGCGGCAATCCTGAGTTTGACGCGGAAATAGGGCTCATGTGTTGCCTCGTCGACGAGCCGGTCCGCGGAAATTTGTGCCACGGTGGCTGAGACCTCGGGGGTGAGCCGCATGTTCAAGGCGGACAATCGCAGTTTCGCCGGTTGGCCGACACGGACCTGATCGACGTCTTTCGGGCGCAGCCTTGCATCGACAATCAGACCCGGCGCCGTAGGCAGGATCTCCATGATCTTTTCACCGCGCGCAATCACGCTGCCCCTAGCATTGTAGGTCGAGGACACAACGATGCCGGCAGCCGGTGCCTTGATCGTCGTCCGCCGCAACACCGCCTCGGCCGCCCTGACCTGTTCCTCGACGTCGGCCAAGTTGGAACGAACCTCGTCCAGCTTCGTCAGCGCCTCCTCCATGCGTTGCGTGGTCAGGCGCTCGGTCTGCTCCTGGGCTTCGACGATCTGGGTGTTGGCCACTGCGAGATTGGCCTCCAGCGCCCCGGCCTGCCCGACGAGATCGGCCTCGCTGCGCAAAAGCTGCGAGTATTCGGTACGATTGGTGAGGCCCTTGTCCAGCAGGCTGGTCTTGATGCCGAGCTCCTTCTTCACGATTTCGGCTTGTTGCTGAATGGCCTCTTTCTGGGACTGCAATGCCACGACCGACTGCCGATGCATGGCTACGCGTTGGGCGAGGATCGATTGTTCCGAGCCGAACCGGGCGAGTCTGGCGTCGAATTCCTTTTGCTGTTCTCGAATCAGGGCTTCGAAATCGGCCTGGAGCGATGCTGGCGCCGGTTTGGTGATTGGCGCCAGCCTGTCCAACCCGTCGCGTTCCGCCTCCAGCCGCGCCGCACTCGCCCTGAGCGCGATCGACTGTCTCGTTAGCCGGTTGAGCTCGGCCTGCGCGGCTGTCGGATCCAGCACGATCAGATCCTGGGCCTGTTGCACGCGATCGCCGTCATGGACCAGCAACTCCTTGATGATGCCGCCCTCGGGATGCTGGATCAGGATGTTTCCGCCGGTCGCCGAGATCGTGCCTTGTGTGATCACCGCTCCGGCCAAGGGCGCGCTGACGGCCCAATAGCCAAGGCAACCCACCAACAGGGCTGTTGCCGCGTATCCGGCGAATGCCACACGCCTTATGTCGGTACGCGGGTTGCCCTCCCAGGCGAGGCTCTGCGCTGCCATCATCTACGATCCAAAGCGCATGTTATGCGTGCGGATCGTCGTGGCGAACGACCCTGTCACCACCGTATTCGGCTGTGCTGGAAGGCCCTTGCCAGCGACCGAATGCCGTAACACCTCGCTGCTTGGGCCGAAGGCTTCGATCGCGCCGCCGCGCAGAAGCATCACGCGGTCGCAGGACGCGGCAATCGAAGGGCGATGCGTGATCACGACCATCGTGACGCCGGCCGCCTTCGCGGCGGCGAGTACCGCCTCGAGCGCCGCTTCGCCCGTGCCGTCGAGATGGGTGCTGGGCTCGTCCAGGACGAGAATTCTGGGATTGCCGTAGAAGGCGCGCGCCAGCCCGATCCTCTGGCGTTCGCCGCCCGACAGCGTTCTGTCCGACGGACCTATCAATGTCTGGTAGCCGTCCCGCTGCGCCAGGATCAGCTCATGCGCCTCAGCCCGCCTTGCCGCTTCGATGATCGCGGCGTCATCCGCATCGGGGTCGAAGCGGGCGACGTTTTGCGCGATCGATCCCGGAAACAGCTCCACCTCCTGCGCAAGGTAGCCAATGTGCTTTCCGAGCTGGTTTTCGTCCCAGGTCCTGAGGTCGGCGCCGTCGATCCTGACCGCGCCGCCGGTCGGCCGGGCAGCGCCCACAAGCAACCGCGCCAGCGTCGATTTGCCGGCGCCGCTCGGGCCGACAATGGCCAACGCTTCGCCGGCGCCAATTTGGAAGTTCAGCCGCTTGAGGATGGGTTCGGTGCCGGGCTGCGCATTCGGCGCCATGAAGAAAACGTCCTGCACGGAAATCGCGCCAGTCGGATCGGGCAGGATCAGTTTGCGCGCTTCAGCCGGACGCGCCGCAAGCGCCGTCTCCAGCCTTTTCCACGCGCGCCGGGCGTCGGCGATCTGCCGCCAGGCGCCGATCAACTGGTCGAGCGGCTGCAACGCGCGCGACGACACCAGCGAGGAGGCGAAGATCATGCCTGCCGTCATCTGCCCCTTGAGCACCAGCCATGCGCCGGCGCCGAGGATCGCCAGTTGCAGCATCATGCGCAGCGCCCGCGAGGCACCGCTGAAGATCGCATTGGCACTCGAGGAACGGTCATGCAAGGTGAGCGCAGCCGCCACGTGCCGTCCCCAGACCCGCGCGGCGTTCTCCACCATGCCCATGGCGCGCAACGTCTCCGCATTGCGGGCAAAGGCCTGTTCCGCCTGGCTGGCCAAGGCCGAACGCTCCGCGGACAAGGCGTCGTTCCTGCCGATGGCAAGCTGGTTGGCCACGACCAGCAAAAGCAGAAGCGCCGCGCCGGCGACCGTCACCCAGAACAGCACCGGATGGATGAGATAGAGCAAAGCGAGGAAGACAGGGGCGAAGGGCAGGTCGAACAACACCGCCACACCGCGCGACCTGATGAAGGCGCAGAGCGAGGCAAGGTCGCGCAGCGGCGACAAGCCGCCGGCATATTTTGCGCCAAGCGAAATGGCGAATGTGCCGGCACCCAGCTTCCGGTCGACGGTCGCCGCAACGCGCTGCGTATAAACGGCGCGGATCGCGTCCAGCAACCCGAGGAAAGCGAGCGCGAGAACCGCGATGACCGAAAGATAGACAAGCGTTTCGACGCTGGAGGACGGCAGCACGCGGTCATAGACCTGCAGCAGGTAGAGTGGAATCACCAACAGCAGGATGTTGATCAACAGCGAGAAGACGCCGACATCGGCGATGGCGCGCATGAAGACCGGACGCAGGCCGGATGGTCCAGTCATTTCCGCATTCCCCGACGCTGCATGATCCCGAGACCTTACGCGTGGCCCCCGAATTCGGAACCGCCGTGCAGCGTGCTGTTGCTGTGCGTTGCGACACTGTGCGTGGCGGTGCTGCTGCTGGTGATGTTCAGGGCGTTTGCCGGGGCACTGTCCAGCGTATAGGCGCGGACGTAGTCGATCTTCATCTCGGCCGGCGTGGCCAAATGGTCCGGAGGGGTGCCGGCCAAGCCGCCGACCGCGAGATCGACCAGCATGTACATGGGCTTGTTCATGTCGGACGGCGTCGCCGCTTCCGCGACCTCAACACCGTCATAGGTCCAGACGAGCTTGTCCGGCGTCCACAGCAGGCCATAAGTGTGGAAGCCGTCGGGGTTCGAGACACTCACCGTCGACGTGACCTTGGTGTGCGTTCCCGTCTCATTCGAGTGCGCCGTCATGACCAACGAGTTCGGGGCTTGGCCGATCGTCTCCACGACATCGAGCTCCGGCGGCCACGAACCGTCTTCCGGAAGCAGCCAGAAGGCCGGCCAGGCACCGGCGTTCTCGGGCAGGTCGGCCCGTATTTCGAAATAGCCATAGGTTTGCGAGAAGGAATCGTGGGTCGTCAGTATGCCGGAGGTGTATTCGTAATTGTTGATCAGCGGCTTGATGTCGGCCGGCGCCTGCGCCGCGGTGATGGTGAGCACGCCATTGTTCAGGCTGAACGGGTGGACGGAACTCGTCGGTGCGTAGTTGGCGTCGATGTACCATTGCTGCTCGTTGTTGCTGGTCAAGGTGCTGCCGTTCGGCGCTCCCCACCAGAAGTTGGTGTCCCACGTGCCGCCCTGGCTATTGTGAAGATTCAGCGTGTTGAAATCGTCGTTGAAGGAGAGCTGCATTCCGGACTTGTCGATCGGCAATTCGAACTGGCTGGGCTGCAGCTTGTCAATGGTCGTGTCCTTGAACTCGAGGATCTCGCCGGACCCGAGGTTCAACACCACGTTCGATCCCGCCTGGATCATGCTGGAGTGGATGGCGTCGAACGACGTGAACCCATAGCCATTCAGGCGAACGGTGTCGGTGGCGGCAAAATTCGCGATCAGGTCGCTTCCATTGCCTTTCGAGACGATGAAAGTGTCGTAACCGCCGCCGCCATCGATCAGCACATCGTTTCCCGCGCCGCCGTCCAGCGTCTGGTGCCCGGCCTTGGCGGTGATGATATTGTCCAACCCATTTCCGAAAGCATAGTTGTTGGCGTTCGTGACGACGAGGTTCTCGACATTGTCGGGGAGCTTATAGCTCATCCATGTGCTGATCGTGTCGATGCCTGCCCCGGCGGCCTCGGCCACCTTGTTGCTCGCCGCATAGAGGTAATAGATGTCATCGCCTGCGCCACCATGCATGGTGACACCGGATGCTCCGTAGAAGGAATCGTTTCCGGAGCTGCCGTACAAGTCCGGCCCGGCCCCTGCCGCCGAGTACCAATGGGTGGAAGCGCCGCTGTAGGGAAGAGGAACACCCAGGGCGTTGACGAAGAAGCTCATCGGATAAATCCTCCTCGTAATGCCTGGCCCGCCTGGATCGTTCCCAGGCGGCCGCATCCGGACCAAGATCGCCATGCACGATAGCGTTCCAGGAGCTTGCCACAGAGTTCCCCATTGCATCGACCATTCAGTGACGTTTTCCGACCTGGAAGCACACCAACCCGACGCATGGTCTACAGACTGTAATTCGACTGGCGAAATATTTAATGAAATTTTATCGAAGACAGCGATCTACTTATGAATACATTTGGTTCAGGTCACACAGAAGCGCTCCCTGCTTTTGGAGGGGGTGGCGCAATTTCTGCGGTGAGAACTACGCGTCGACGTGTCGTGGAGGGCGCTTCCCCCTCAAACCGCGACTTCGATCGGCTCGGCAAGTCTCGGGTTCGAGCGTGCGGCGATCAGGCAGCTGGCCACGATAAGGCCGGCTCCCGCCAGCGTGGTCCAGGTCACCGCCTCGTCGAAGAAGAACCACCCGAGCGCGATCGCCCAGATGAAGGCCGAGTATTCCGTCGGGATCAGATATTGCGCTTCGGCACGCGCATAGGCCCAGCTCATCAGGAACTGGCCGGCGAGCGACAGTGCCGTTACGCCGGCGAGCGGAAGCCAGAGATTGACGGGCAGCGCAATGGCGAGCCAGGGGGCTGCCAGACCGAGCATGACCGCAACGCCAAGGTTCTGGAACAGCATGATCTCGATGGGCTTGGCCAGCAGCGCCTGTCGTCGCGCGAGGATCAGATTGTAGGCATAGAACACCGTCGAGACGAGCACCGCCGCTGTGCCGAGCAAGGCATCCCTGGCGTAGCTTGTGTGGCCGAACTGGCCGGCCACGATGATGACAACGCCCGCAATGCCGGCGAGCGAAGCCCAGATCGCCTTGCGCTGTATCCTTTCCCCCAGAAGCAGCGCGGCCAGCAGCAGCGCAAACAGCGGCGCCACGAAACTCAGCCCGATCGCCTCCGCCAGCGGCAGTCTTGCAAGCCCCCAGAAAAAGCACAGCAGGACAATGCCGACAATCGTGGCGCGCAGCGCATGCAGCCTCAGCACCGAGGGCGCAGGAAGCGAGCGTGGCCCTGCCAGCCAGCCTGCGCCCGCGACCAAGGTCGCCAGCATGCTGCGCCAAAGCACTGTGTTGTAGACGCCGACCGCGATGACCAGCACCTTCATCGCCGCATCCATGCCGGACAAAAGGAAGATGCCGAACACGCATACGAGCACCGGGATCGTGGGGGAGATTGCGCCGGCCAGGCTGGATGACTTCACGCGGGCTTACTCTAGGTGACGGATGCAGGCTGACATATCAGGGCAAACTGGCAGGGCCAGATGGCAGCCTCGCCCATATGGCGGTCCAACACCCTCGGCCCTTGGCGCGACCGGGGATTTGAACTTTTTTGCCACTTCGTGTCGATTTCGTCACTCGCCGTTCGTCGTATCATCGAACCAACCCAAACAAGGAGACGACCATGCGGTTCATGATGCTGATGATCCCCGGCGGCTACGCGGAGGCGGCGCCCGATGTCAGGCCCGGCGCCGAAGCGGTGGAGGGGATGATGCGATACAATGAGGAGCTCAAGAAGGCCGGCGTGCTGCTGGCGCTCGATGGGCTGCATCCGCCGTCGGAGGGCGCGCGAGTCAGCTTCAAGGGCGGCAAGCCCGTTGTCACCGACGGCCCGTTCGCCGAGGTCAAGGAAGTGCTGGGCGGCTATTGGGTGATCGACGTGCGCTCGCGTGAAGAAGCCATCGAATGGGCCCGCCGCTGCCCCGCAGGCGAAAATGACCTGATCGAAGTTCGCCGCGTCTTCGAGATCAGCGATTTCCCCGAGGACGTCCAGAAGGCGGCGGAAGGCTTCAGCGAGCTGATGGGTTGACGGCCACAGCCACCATCGAAGCGGCCACCATCGAAGCGGTTTGGCGGATCGAGCAGCCGAAGCTCACCGCCAGGCTGGTCCGTTATCTCAGGGATGTCGGGCTGGCCGAGGAGGTCGCCGGCGATGCCTTCCTGCTGGCGCTGGAGCGCTGGCCCCGGGAGGGCATCCCGCGCAACCCGGCCGCCTGGCTGACTGAGGTCGGCAGGAACCGGGCGCTCGACCGGCTGCGCCGCACCACAATGATCGACGGCAAGCACCGCGAACTGGCCATCGACCTCGCCGCGCTGGAGCGCGAGATGCCCGACATCGAGGCCGCACTCGACGAGGATATCGACGACGACCTTTTGCGGCTGATCTTCACCGCGTGTCATCCCGTCTTGCCGGCCGAGCAGCGCGCGGCGCTCGCCCTGCGGCTGCTGGGCGGGCTGTCGACGCCTGAGATCGCCCGCGCCTTCCTGGTGCCCGAAGCCACAGTGGCCCAGCGCATCGTGCGCGCCAAGCGGGCGCTACGCGATGCCGCCATCCCGTTCGAGACGCCGCGCAGCGAGGTGCGGCGCCAACGCCTCGCCGCCGTGCTGGAGGTGGTCTATCTCATTTTCAACGAAGGCTATGTGGCAACCACCGGGCCGGATTGGCTGCGCGCCGATCTCTGCGGCGAAGCGCTGCGCCTCGGCCGCTCCTTGGCGGCGCTGATGCCTGACGAGCCCGAGGTGCTGGGGTTGATGTCACTGATGGAACTCAACGCCTCGCGCTTCCCCGCCCGCACCGGCAAAGCGGGCGAACCGATCCTGCTGCTCGACCAGGACCGCAGCCGATGGAACTGGTCCCTCATCCGGCGCGGCCTCGACGGCCTGAACCGTGCCATGACCATGACATCGGCACCCGGCCCCTATCTCCTGCAGGCGATGATCGCCGCCTGCCATAGCCGCGCGGCAACGGCCGCCGACACTGACTGGATCGCGATATCGGCCTATTACCAGGCGCTTGCCCTGGCGGCCCCCTCGCCCATCGTCGAAATCAACCGGGCGGTGGCCGTCGGCATGGCGTTCGGCCCGGCGCAGGGCCTCGCCATCGTCGAAGCGCTGAAGGATGAGCCGCGCCTGAAGGACTCGCATCTCCTGCCCACCGTGCGCGGCGATCTCCTGGAGAGACTGGGACGTCAGGCGGAAGCCCGCGCCGCGTTCCGCCAGGCCGCAGGAATGACCGGCAACGACAGAGAGCGTGCGCTGTTGCTGGCTCGCGCGGGTGACTAGCCCCGATCTGTCGCACCCGCCGCGAACCGGTGCAGTGGTCCGCCTCAATGGGCGTCCGGAGGCGGCGCCTTCGGCGTGACGTTGCGCAGGAACGGCACCAGCGCCGTGGCGAGGACGAAGGCGACCATGATCACCAGAAACGCATCGGCATAGGCCATGGTCGAGGCCTCGCGATAGGCCAGCGCCCACAACTGCTTCAGCGAGGCGGTATGACCATCCGCCACCGCGCCGGGCAACTGTCCATAGCGCAGCGCGACATTGTCGACGAGCCGCATCGCGGCCTCATTCTGTGGCGTCAGATGCGAGGCGATGGTCAGGAAATGGAAATTGGTACGATTGTTCAGGATGGCGCCGCAAATGGCGATGCCGACCGCGCCGCCGAGATTGCGCATCGTGTTGAACAGGCCGCTGGCATATTTCAGCCGTTCGGGCGGCAGGCTGCCAAGGCCGAGATTGACGCTAGGCGCCACCGCAAAGACCTGCGGGAAGCCGCGGAACAATTGCGGGATCAGAAGCTCTGCCGCGCCCCACTGGCTGGTGATGGCGCTAAAGCTCCACATCGAGGCGCCGAAGGAGGCCAGCCCGAACATCATCAGCCAGCGCGTGTCGAAGCGCTTGGCGAGAAAGATGTAGACGGGAACGCCGATCATCGAGGCGACACCGGTGGAAAACACCGCGAGCCCGGTCTGCAAGGCGTCGTAGCCCCTGACATAGCCCAGGAACAGCGGCGTCAGATAGATCGTGGCGAATATGCCGATGCCGGTGACGAAAGAGAGAAAACAGCCGATAGCGAAATTGCGGTTGCCGAAGGCGCGGAAATCGACCACCGGCTGCGCATAGGTCAGGCTGCGGATAACGAACAGGACCATGGTGATCCCGGCGACGAAAGCGCCATTGCGGATGGTTGCGTCATCGAACCAATTCCAGCGCGAGCCCTCTTCCAGCACATATTCTGCGGTACCGAGACTGACCGCCATCAGCACGATGCCGATATAGTCGGCGCCCTTCAGCAGCGACGGATCCGCCTTGTCGATCTTGACCAGCAGCGCGACGAGGATGGTGATGATGGTGCCCGGAATGACGTTGACATAGAACAGCCAGTGCCAGCTCAGCGTGTCGGTGATCCAGCCGCCGATGACAGGCCCGAGCGTCGGCGCGATCGAGGCGATGCTGCCGACCACCGCGGCCGCATAGACCCGCCTCGGCCCCTGGAAATAGTGGAACGACGAGGTGAACACCGTCGGGATCATCGACGCGCCGAGCAGCCCCTGCAGCGCACGGAACACGATCATGCTTTCGATGCTCCAGGCGAAGCCGCACAGCATGCTGGCGAGCGTAAAGCCGGCCGCCGAGATGGTGAACAGCCAGCGTGTCGAGAACACCCTTGTCAGCCAGCCTGACAGCGGGATGACGATGATTTCCGCCACCAGATAGGAGGTCTGCACCCAGCCAATCTGGTCCTGTGCGGCCGACAGGCCGCCGCCAATGTCCTGCAGCGAAGAGGCGACGATCTGGATGTCGAGCAGCGCGATGAACATCCCCACGCACATCACCATGAACGGCAGGATGCTGACCAAGAAGGATTGCGGGGCGGCGCGCTCGGGCATGGCGTCCTCAGCGCGACGCGGTGTCGACGGTCACGACGGTGGAGAGGCCCGGCCGCAGCGCGACCTTCCGCGCCTGGTCGGGGTCGATGGTGATGCGGACGGGAACGCGCTGGACGATCTTGGTGAAATTGCCTGTGGCGTTCTGCGCTGGGATCACGCTGAAGATCGCCCCTGTTGCCGGCCCCAGGCTGGTGACATGGCCCTTGAGCGGCTGGTCGGGCGCAATGTCGGTATAGACCGTCGCCGCCTGGCCATCGGCCATGGTGCGCAACTGGTCCTCCTTGAAATTGGCGTCGACCCACAGGCCTGTCTCCGGCACGATGGTCAGGAGATAGCTGCCCGGCGAGACATAGGTGCCGACCTGTGCCAGCCGGTTGCCGACGAGGCCGTCGATGGGCGAGCGGATCTGCGTGAAGCCAAGATCGAGCTCAGCCGTGTCGAGATCGGCCTTGGCGGCTGCCACAGCGGCCGTCGCTTCCGCAATCTGCGTGTTGAGCACATCGAGCTGCTGCCTGGCCGCTGCAAGCCCGGCGCGGGATGCGGCAACGGACGCCTTGGCCTGGCTGTCGGCGGCAAGACTTCTCTGCGCGTCCTGCTGCGTGCCGGCCTTGGTGCTGGCCAGCACCGCATAGCGTTGCGCGTCCTGGGTGGTGAAAGTCGCGGCAGCGCTCTTGGCATCGAGATCGGCCTCAGCCTGTTCGATCAGCGAATTCTGCAGCGAGACCTGGGCGCGGAGATTGTCGAGGGCCGATTGCTGCTGCTGGACGGCAGCCTGCGCACGCTCCACCGCCGCCTTGAAGGGTCGGTCGTCGATGCGGATGATGAGCTGGCCGGCGGCGACATGCTGGTTGTCCTCGACGAGGATCTGATCGATGTGCCCGGCGACTCGTGGCGCCAGCGGCGTGACATTGCCGCCGACATAGGCATCGTCGGTCGAGACGAGGAAGCGGCCGGCCTGCCACCAGTGAAAGCCGTACCAGCCGGCAACACCGATCGCGATCGCGGCACCCAGCATGACCAACGGCTTGCGGCGGCTTTTGGCGGGCGCGGGAATCTGGACGGCCGATGGCTGCGCCGGCTGCAGCTCGGCGGCGGAGAGAACCTTGTTCATTTGCCCCGCGCCTCTTCACGGCTTTGATCGACATTGTCGATGAGCGGCAGGCCCGAGCCTTCGCTGCTGAAGCGATAGCGCTGCCGCATGCGCTCGGTCGCCCTGGGGGCCGTCGCCATGGTGAAGCCTTCGCCGTCGAGTTCCCTGCCGGTCTGGCGGTCGACCAGCACCGGTTCGGCCCAGCGCCCGTCAGCCTTGTCCACCACCACAAGGCTCGGGCCTTCTGGCGCCAGATGCTTGTTGCCCCAGGCGAGCAGCGAAAGCAGCACCGGGCGGAAATCGCGCGCCTTGGCGGTCAGCACATATTCATGGCGCAGCGGCCGCTCGCAGTAGGCGCGCTTTTCGAACAGGCCGCGCTCGACCAGGCTGTTCAGCCGGCGCGTCAGGATGTTGGGCGCGATCTCCAGGCTCTTCTGGAACTGGTCGAAGCGCGTCAGCCCCTGGAAGGCGTCCCTGAGCAGCAGGATGCTCCACCATTCGCCGACATCGTCAAGGCTGCGCGCGATGGGGCACGGGCGGGATTCGAAGCTTGTTTTGGCAACCATGGCTGGAGGTCTCTTTCATAATGAAAGTGACACATAGCGAAGTTGGTTGCATTATGCAAGTCACTAAATGTGACCATGGCGGCCTTCGGCCGCGAGCAATGATTGCATCAGTGACCGAGTCCGTCAGCCACCAGCACGACCTTCCCCATCGCACGGCGCTCCTCCAACTGGCGGTGCGCCTCGCTGGCCTGATCGAGTGTGAAACGGCCGCCAATCGCGACCCGCAGCCGGCCGCTTGCGGCCAACTGGAACAGTTCCGACAGGCTGGCTCTCAGCCCGTCCGCGGACAGCAGCGGCAGCAACGCGAACCCCCTGAGCGACTGGTTGCGGCCGATCATGGCTTCCAGATCGGAAGCCGCGAGCCCGTACCGGCCGAGCGCCGCAAACACCAGCTCGCCGCCAGGCGCCAACGCCTGCAGCGACAGCGCCGTCAGCGCGCCGCCGACCGTGTCGTAGATGATGTCGGCGCCCTGCCCGTCGGTGGCGTCGCGGACATGTGTGGGCCAATCCGGAATGACGTAGTCGATTGCCACGTCGGCGCCGAGCGACAGAGCAAGATCGAGTTTGGCCCTGTCGCTGGCAGCCGCGATTACTTTGCTTGCGCCCTTTGTCCTTGCAAGTTGGACAAGCAGCGATCCAACGCCACCGGCGGCGGCCGGCACCAGCACCGTCTTGCCCTCCGGCGCGCTCTGGCGCAGCAGATGCAGGGCGGTCAGCCCCTGCACCATCAGCGCCGTCGCTTCTTCGAACGAGACTTCGTCCGGCAGCGGCACGGCGAGATCGGCCGGTATCGTCACCTGCTCCGCATAGCCGCCATAGGGACGTTGCGAGGCAAACAGCGGCGCCGCGACACGTCTTCCATGAAGCGCCGCATCCACCCCTTGGCCAACGGCCTCGACGACACCAGCCACTTCCACGCCAGGAAACATCGGCAGTTGCGGCGTCACCGCGTAACGGTCTGCGCGCATCAGCACCTCGAAGAAGTTGATGCCGGCGGCACGGACGCGGATCAGCACCTCGCCGGCCAACGGCACTGGCGCCGGCCGGTCGACGACCTCCAGCACCTCGGGGCCGCCGAAGCGGGTGAACTGAACGGCTTTCATGGCAAACTCCGATCGCACTGGCATCGGCCATGGTTTGCCACTATCTGCGAAGCCGCGACTACACACTCATTTCTCCCCTGCTGACCAGGAGGTGACCATGGCCGGTTCGCCCGCGAAAATGCCGATCAAACGGCTGCCGATGCTGCCGGCCGAACGGGCGCTGAAGGTGATCGCCGGGCGCTGGAAGGCGGTCATCCTCTACCATCTCTTCGATGGTCCAAGGCGGCTGTCGGCGCTGAAAGCGATAATGCCCGGCATTACCCAGAAAGTGCTGATCCAGCAGCTGCGCGAAATGGAGGAGCACGGCCTCGTCAGCCGCGAGATCTTCGCCGAAGTCCCGGCGCGCGTTGAATATTCGGCGACCAGCCTCGGCCTCAGCCTCGAGCCGATCCTGCTGGCGCTCTGCCAGTGGGGCCAGCACCACGCCGACGAACTGGACGAGACGCACCGCCTCGCCGACTGCATCATCCGGCCACGGCAGGCCCAGCACGCACACACGGCCTGAATCGAAATTATGGCGGGTTGCCGACGCCGGCTGCCCATCGCAGATTGTCTTCAGAACGGATCAGCAAAAATGCATCGCATAGCTTCGGGCGAACTTTATCAGACCTACACTCTTGGTGACCTGCGCATCACCGCCTTGCGCGATGGCTATGTCGACATGCCGGTCAGGCGGCTTTGGCAAGACGGCAACAAACCCTTTGGCGAGGACTTGCCGCCACAGGTCCCGTTGTTTGGCGGTCAACTCAGGCTCTCCGTCAACGCCTTCACGATTGACGATGGAAGCGAGATCATCCTGATCGATACCGGCGCCTCGAATGCCTGGCACCCCACCATGGGCCGGCTTCCCCAGGCGTTGGGCGAAGCCGGCATCGATGTCGAAAAAGTCCGCACCGTCTGCTTCACCCATACGCATCTCGACCACATCCATGGCCTCGTGCTTGCCGACGGCCGGGACGCGTTCCCGCGCCTGACGCGCTTGCTCGTTCCCAGGCAGGAACTCGGCCTCTTCCATGCCGTGGCGCGGCTCGAGCGGTTTCACGGCATGGCGGAGCCATTCGATGCCGGGGACCGTCTCGGGACACATATCGACATTATCGGCGCTCATGGCCATGAAGTGGGTCACAGCTGCTTTCGCGTTTCGAGTGGCGGCGAGAGCATCTTGATCTGGGGCGACACCGTTCACGTCCCATCGCTTCAGTTCGATCGGCCTGAGCTGACGTGGGAGTTCGACGAAGATCAGGACCAGGCGCGCGAGAGCCGGTTGCGGCTGCTGGCGCATGCGGCGGACGATCATTGTTTCGTTGCCGGCGCGCATCTGGACTCGCCCGGCATTGGCCGTGTCGTCCGCTCCGGCGGCAGCTTCCGATTTGAGCCGCTATAGCCAGAGCAATTCCAGGAAAAGTGTGAGCGGTTTTCCGTCCGGAATTGCGTCAAAATGAAGAGTCTAAAAGGGCGGCGCAAGCGCCGCCCCATATCCCTTGGGAGGATAATCTCAAAAGGCGATCAGGCTGCCTTGACTTCTTCGGCAAGCACGTCGGCATCGCGGGCCTTCTTCAGCGCCTTTGCCCACCAGGCAACGTCGTTGACCAGCGCGGTGGCCGCCTGGTTCAGGTGCTCGAGGTCTTCGAGCTTCTTCTCGCCCTGGCGCACGGCGAGGAAGTCGCCCCAGGCGATGTGGACAGCGGACTTGACCGGCGCCATCTGCAGTTCGACGGCATGGAGACGGAGCTGCTCGACGGCGCGGGCGCCACCGACGCTGCCATAGCCGACGAAGCCGGCCGGCTTCTTGTTCCATTCATTGGCGGCGTAGTCGATGGCGTTCTTCAGCACGGCCGTCGGGCCGTGATTGTATTCGGCGGCGGTGAAGATGAAGCCGTCGAATTCGGCAACCTTCTTCTGCCAGCGCTGCGCCACTTCGTTGGTCGACGGCACCCAGGCGGAAGAGGCGACTTCGTCGAAGAAGGGCAGCGGGAAGTCCCTGAGGTCGACAACCTCGACGTCGATATCGGCATGCGACTTGGCGATCTTGGCGATCCATTGGGTCGGTGTATCGGCGAAGCGCGCGGCGCGCGTCGAACCGACGATGATGGCGATTTTCGGCTTTGACATGGGGGGCTCTCCATTCCAGTAAAAAGCTGGTATCGTTTAGATACCGGCGCTATATGAGATACTGTCAACTGCCGACGCAAGGAGGCACCGTTTTGTTACTGAGGCACCCGCACAACACCGAAGACTGCCGCGCGATTTCGGAAATCCTGCAGCGCGTCGGCGACAAATGGACCGTGCTCGTGGTCGGCAAGCTTGGCGGCGGACCGCTGCGTTTCAACGAGCTACGCGCGGCTGTCGGCGGCATCTCGCAGAAGATGCTGACCACCACCTTGCGCGGACTGGAGCGCGATGGTTTCGTCACCCGCACCGTGTTTCCCACCATTCCGCCGCGTGTCGATTATGAACTGACCGAACTCGGTCACGAACTGTTGATCCCGGTCAGCGCGCTCGGCGAATGGGCGCGCAGAAACACGCAACGTGTGCGGGAGGCTCGCGAAAAATTCGATGGCATGCATGGCTGAAACCCTTGCGTAGCAAGGCGTCAAGCGTTTTGCGTTGAGCGAATTGGGCCAACGACAAACGAGTTCACGATTGTCTGAACGCGACCCGGGCAGCTTGTCTCATGGCGCTCTGAGCAGACTGGCGCATACGTTGGTTTGACGACGCTAAGCGCAGACCAAAGACAACCTGTCAGCTTTTTGGCGCCAGGCCATCGCAGGACGTCGTGCTGCAGGTCGTGCATGTCGCGGCCGGCTTGCGGTCACCCTTGCCGTCTTGCAAGCAAGTGGTGTGCGGAAGATCGTTTTTGACTTCGGCATAGGCGGTGACGCCGAGCAGACAGACCAATGCGACAAGGGCTGCCACGAGCCAGCTGTTCAGTATGTGTTGACGCATTGTCTCTCCCCCAACGCCGGCAGAATCAAGCGTGAAGGCAACCATTGGATGTCGGCAAGCGCATCGCCCGCGCACGGGCGATGTTACAATTGCTCCTAGAGAACGGGGGATTGCGAGAACGGGCTCGTCAGCCCTCGGCCGGCACGGCCTTCGGTTTGCCCTCGCCGTCCAGCGCCACCATGACGAAATCGGCGTGGGTGACCTTCTCCATCAGGTCGGAGAGATAGCGCTGCGCCCAGGCCTCGACCTTCAGCGTCATCGAGGTGCGGCCGACGCGTTCGACATGGGTGTAGATGCACAGCGTGTCGCCGATCTTCATCGGCTTGGCGAAGGACATCTCCTTGACCGCCGCCGTCACCACGCGGCCCCGGGCGCGCTCGGCGGCGCGGATGCCGCAGGCAAGGTCCATCTGCGCCATCACCCAGCCGCCGAAAATATCGCCGGCCGCGTTGGCGTCCGAAGGCATGGCCAGCGTGCGCAGCGTCAGATCTCCGATCGGCCGTCCATCCGCGTATTGCACCATGCAAGAAATCCCTGAGATCGACTGCCGCGATCACGTAGCGATATGGATATGATGCGTCAACGCATCCCGAACAGAATGATGTCGCCCTTGGAATTCGGCTTCCGATGGAGGAGAAGCATACCGAACAGTCACATCAGAACTTGAGGGCACCCGCAGTCGCAGAACCAAAGTACCAATCGACAAATCTATCATATGATCCCCGGCATTGCGCCATATAGTAGGGATTATTCGACGTTTCTTTGGCCTTCAAGGGGCAGCCTTCCATAACTAGCGCTCTCAAACGGCTCACTCTTTCATCATCAAGCTCGGTCTTCGGGTGATTTTGTTCAGGTGTGCTTTGCAGATAGTCAACAACGGCGCCCACATCGATACGAGTCTTGCCAATTCCGCCATATGCCGCATCAATACGTTGCGGCAGCGTCAACTTGGCGGCTTCACCGACGCCATTCGGGCTTGAGCCGGTCAGGGTACGCAGGAAGTCAATCGTCTCGAAGCGTTCACCTACCATTGGACCATGCCAGCTGAGCGCGCCCGCTTCCCACCTGGCGATCTCGTGCAGGGTCTTTCCCTTGATTTGGTAGGCGGCACTGACGTCACCTCCCCTGAGACCATTGGGGCGATTCACATTGCTGGTACTCTCATCCAGAACAAGGACGGCATCTTCCAAGGGGAACTGCCGATCGCTTTTCTCAATGCAAGCTCCAAACAGGCCGACCTTCTGCACCCAATAAACCTGGTGCTTGCTGTCCGGCAAAAGGCAAGCCTTCCCTTGCACCGCACGATAGGTTTCCTCGACCCATAAAGTTTCGGTTTTAAGTGGGTTATCCTCATAGCGATTGTCTAGGATGGTACCTGGCGGCGGTCCCAGAATTGCAACGCGCTCAGCCATCCCGTCGGCAAGCGCGATCGGGCAAATACCTGTCGTGCACGAGTCTTGGCCCTTTAGTGCCAAGGTTTCGATTCTGCCGATGGGATTGTCGATCTTGCGCTGGAGATATTTCGGATCGAGAGCCGCGCGCGCGGCTTCGATAGCGGTTTGCACGCGTTCCTTCTCAAGAGAGGAATGAACTGTGCGAAAGCCCAAGAAGGCAGCTACCAGTACGGGGTATACCGCTAGAGCACCGAATACTTCCGCGCTTGAGCGATCGATGGTGGCGAACGTCAAGAGGACAATTAGTGGGACGATAATCACCCAAAATCCAACTATCATCGGGCCTATGATAAACGGACTGAGGATCATAAACGCCTCGCCGGACATCACGCCGGCGACCAACGTCCAAACAAATAAAAGTATGCCTCCGGAAACAAGAAGGCTTTTGAAAAATCCGAATAGAAATTCCTGTAACCGCATCGCCACTTACAAATTTTCTTCAGGTATTCCGAGAATATGTCGGCCGACCAGTTAGAAAAGAGTTTCCGCCAAGCGGCACGCCCATGCGCATCGATTTCGAGACGACGCGTGGTTAACTGACTGTCGAGTTTGGTGCGGAGCTATGGGGGAGACGCTCCGCAAAAGGACTTGCGGCAACGTCAAAAGTAGCGCGCGAGGTTCGAGCGGATGCGATCGAGAACCGTATCCCCGGAAACGTCAGGGACGAATGCCTTGCCCGTGATCGCCTCGTAAGCCTGCGCATAGATACGCGAGGCCTGTTCGACGATCTCGTCGGGAATCCTGGGGATCGGATCCTTGTAGGGATCGCAGCGCGCCGCCACCCATGAGCGGATGAAATCCTTGTCGAAACTCTCCGGTCGCGTGCCGTTTGCCAGCGCCTGTTCGTAGCTCGCCGCAATCCAGTACCGGCTGGAGTCCGGCGTATGGATTTCGTCGGCCAGGATGATCGTCCCGTTCCTGTCGGTGCCGAATTCGTATTTCGTGTCGGCGAGGATCAGGCCGCGCTCGGCCGCGCGCGCCTGGCCGCGGGCGAACAGCCGCAAGGCGTAGTCCGAGACGGTGTCCCACTGTGCCTGCGTGAGCAGGCCCTGCTCGATGATCTCTGCCTTGGACAGCGGTTCGTCATGGGCGCCATCCGCCGCTTTGCTCGTCGGCGTGATGACAGGCGCTGCCAGCTTCTCATTATCGCGCAGGCCATCCGGCAGGCGCATGCCGTACATGTCGCGCTCGCCGCGCCTGTATCGCGTCAGGATCGAGGTGCTGGTGGTGCCGGCGAGATAGCCGCGGACGACGATCTCGACCGGCAGGATGTCGAGCCTCGTGCCGACGACGACATTCGGGTCGGGATATTCGAGCACATGGTTTGGGCAGATATCGGCGGTTTCCTCGAACCAGTAGCGTGCTGTCTGGGTGAGTATCTCGCCCTTGAACGGGATCGAGGTCAGGATGATGTCGAAGGCGCTGAGACGGTCGGTGGCGATGATGATGCGCCGCCCGTCCGCCAGATCGTAATTTTCGCGGACCTTGCCCTTATAATAGCCCGGCAGTTCGGGAATGAAGGCATCCGACAGGGTCCGCATTGATTTCCTGCCTTCCGCAGCGTGGCCAGAGCATGATTCCGAAAAGTTGCAGACTTTTCGGAAAGACTAATGCCCTCGCATAAGCTGTCGACCCCCTGCATATCAAGCGTGATTGTCGGTATTCCCCGCAACTCGACCTGATATCGCAGTCGCATTTTTCACAACGCATGCCGGAAGGCCCGGCGACGCGGCGAACCCGTCGCGTCTAGGCTGCGGCCAGTTTTCCGGAGCCACCCATTTCAATCATGCAGATCTATGACTTCATCATCGTCGGCTCCGGCTCGGCCGGCTCGGTGCTCGCCGACAGGCTGTCGGCTTCGGGCCGCTTCTCGGTGCTGGTGCTGGAGGCCGGCGGCACCGACCGGCGCTTCTACGTGCAGATGCCGCTTGGCTACGGCAAGACCTTCTTCGATCCGGCCGTCAACTGGAACTACAAGACCGAAGCCGATCCCGGCCTTGGCGGCAATGTCGACCACTGGCCGCGCGGCAAGCTGCTCGGCGGGTCGAGCTCGATCAACGCCATGGTGTGGATCCGCGGTGCGCGTGAGGACTTCGACGACTGGCGTGCCGCCGGCAATCCCGGCTGGGGCTACGACGATCTGCTGCCGGCCTTCAAAGCACTCGAGGACAATGAGGCCGGCGCCGACAAATGGCGCGGCACCGGCGGTCCCCTGCACATCAGCGAAACGGCGAACGCCGTCCATCCCCTGACCAAGCGCTATCTTGCCGCCGGCCAGCAGGCCGGCCTGCCGCTCAATCCCGATTTCAACGGCGCTGGCCAGGAAGGCGTCGGCACCTACCAGATCTCGACCAAGAACGGCCGCCGCATGTCCGCCGCACGCGCCTTCCTGCGCCCGGCGATGAAGCGCGGCAATGTCCGCGTCGAGACCAACGCGCTGGCCAGCCGCATCCTGTTCGACGGCAAGCGCGCCGTCGGCATCGAATATCTGCAGAACGGCCAGACGAAGACGGCGCGGGCCGGCCGCGAAGTGATCCTGTCCGCCGGCTCGATCAACTCGCCGCAGCTGCTGCAATTGTCGGGCGTCGGTCCCTCGGCACTTCTGAAAGGGCTGGGCATCCCTGTCGTTCATGCCAACGAGAATGTCGGCGCCAATCTGCAGGATCATGTCGGCATCAACTACACCTTCAAGGGCAAGGTGCCGACGCTCAACCAGATCTTGCGTCCCTGGTGGGGCAAGCTGCTGGTCGGCATGCAGTACATATTGACGCGCTCGGGTCCGCTGTCGCTGTCGATGAACCATGGCGGCGGCTTCTTCCGCACCGACCCGGCGTTCTCGCGCCCCAACATGCAGCTCTATTTCCAGGCCTTCTCGACCGTCATCCCGAAGAGCGGCGAGCGGCCGATCCTGACGCCCGACCCGTGGCCCGGCTTCTCCATCGGCCTGTCCAACTGCCGCCCGTCGAGCCGTGGCGAGATCATGATCCGCTCCAGCAACCCGCTGGAGTATCCGAAGATCACCGCCAACGCCTATTCCACCAATGCCGACGTCGAGGAGATGCTGGCGGCGGTGAAATTCGTGCGCAAGATCGCCTCGATGCCGGCCATGGCCGAGATCATCAGGGAAGAGGTCCTGCCCGGTCCGTCGATCCAATCGGACGCTGACCTGATCACCGATTTCAGGAAACGTTCCGGCACCGTCTATCACCCGGTTTCGACCTGCCGCATGGGGCCTGATCCCACGCGCGCCGTCGTCGACCCCCGACTGAAAGTGCATGGGCTTGAAGGCTTGCGCGTCATCGACGCCTCGATCTTTCCCGACAACATCACGGGCAACACCAATGCAGCCTCCATCATGACCGGATGGAAGGGCGCTGAACTGGTTCTGGAGGACCAAAAATGAAGATCACCGACGTCAAGACCTGGGTTGTCGGCAACCCGCCACCTGGCATCGGCGGCAAGTATTTCATCTTCGTCAAGCTGACCACCGATGGCGGCGTGATCGGCTACGGCGAGGCCTACAACGCCACCTTCTCCGCCCATGTCACGGCGAAGATGGTCGAGGACATGGCCGAGCGCTATCTCGTCGGCCGCGATCCGCACGACATCGAGAATTTCTTCCGCCGCGCCTATTCCTCCGGCTTCACCCAGCGTCCCGATGTCTCCGGCATGGGCTGTTTCTCGGCGCTCGAAATGGCCTGCTGGGACATTATCGGCAAGGAGGCGAACAAGCCGGTCTACAAATTGCTCGGCGGCCAGGTGCACGAGGCGCTGCGCTCCTACACCTATCTCTACCCGCACACCGGCAGCGTCCATTCCGAGGACGCTCCAGACGGCAGGAACGTCTACAACGACCCTGAGATGGCGGCCGCCTGCGCGCTCGAATATGTCGAGCAGGGGTTCAATGCCGTCAAGCTCGACCCGGCCGGTCCCTACACCGCCTTTGACGGCCACCAGCCGCGCCTTATCGACATCGACGTCTCCACCCGCATGATCAAGGCGATCCGCGAGGCGGTCGGCACCCGCGCCGACATTCTCTTCGGCACGCATGGCCAGTTCACCGCTTCCGGCGCGCTGCGCCTGGCGCGCGCCATCGAACCTTACGATCCGCTGTGGTTCGAGGAGCCGGTGCCGCCCGACATGCCCGAAGTGATGGCACAGGTGGCGCGAGGCACGTCGATCCCGATCGCCACCGGCGAACGGCTGACGACCAAGTTCGAATTCGCCCGCGTCATCGAGAACCGTGCCGCGACCATATTGCAGCCGGACCTCGGCCGCTCCGGCGGCATCCTCGAAACCAAGAAGATCGCGGCCATGGCCGAGGCCTATCACATCCAGGTCGCGCCGCATTGCTATTGCGGGCCGATCGTCGGTGCCGCCAACATCCAGCTGGCGGTGACGCTGCCCAATTTCCTGATCCTGGAATCGCTGAAGCAGTGGGACGGTTTCCACGCCACGCTCTTGAAGAAGAAGATCGAGTGGCAGGACGGCAATGTCATCCCGTCGAAGGAACCGGGCCTGGGCGTCGAGCTCAACGAAGCGGTCTGCGATGCGCATCCCTACACCGGCAAGGACTTGCACCTGCAGATGATGCAGACACCGTTGATGCCGTGAGCGAACGCTACGCCTTCATCGGCCTCGGCCATCTCGGCGGCAACCTTGCCGCCAGCCTGATCCGCAACGGCTTCGCCGTCACCGTGTTCGACCGCGACCCGGCAGCGGTCGAGCGTCTCGTTGCACTCGGCGCCACCGCTGCGAACAGCCCGGGCGAGGCCGCCACCCGCGCGGGCAATGCCATAACCTGCCTGCCCTCGCCCAAGATCAGTGAAGCGGTGCTTGCCGGGTCGGGCGGGTTGCTCGAAGGCCTGCCCAAGGGCGGCACCTGGATCGAGATGTCGACCAATGGCCGCGACGAGATCGTGAGGCTTGCCGCCCTGGCTTCGGCCAAGGGCGTCGAGACGCTGGAGTGCCCGGTCACCGGCGGCGTGCATCTGGCGGCAGCCGGCAAGATCACCGCGCTGGTCGGCGGCGATGCCGCCCTTTACGAGCGCCATCGCCCGGCCATCGAGGCGATGTGCGCACGCTCCTTCCTGATGGGGCCGATTGGCTCGGCGGCGGTGATCAAGGTGATCACCAACATGCTGGCCTTCATCCATCTCGTCGCCGCCGGCGAGGCGTTGATGCTGGCCAAGCAGGGCGGCCTCGACCTCGCCCAATCCTACCACGCCATCGTTGCCTCCTCCGGCAACAGCTTCGTCCACGAGACCGAAAGCCAGCTCGTCCTCAACGGCTCCTATGACATCGGCTTCACCATGGACCTGGCGCTGAAGGATCTTGGTTTTGCGCTGGGCATGGGCAAGGATTTCGGCGTGCCGCTGGAGCTGGCATCCCGCGTCAACGCGATTTTCGAACAGGGCAAGGCGGCCTACGGCGGCAGCGCCTGGTCGACCCAGATCGTCAAATTGCTGGAAGATGCCGTCGGCACCGACCTGCGCGCGCCTGGTTTTCCGGCCAAATTGGAAATCTGACCGGCGAACGAAAAACCAAGCAATTTCATCTACTTGAATCGATAGCCGGATTCAGTTTCGAAACGACTTGAATCAATCTGGCAACGCCTTGATTCAATATCTCAGCGTCAGCGCGCCGGGCAGAATCTCGAAGGTTGCCGGTATGCGCCCGGGCGACTCACCATCTATGTCGACCAAGGCGCCGTTCTTTTCCACATCACCCAGCGGTTCGACAACCACTTTCTTGCCGCGCAATATGGTGATGGCCGGATGGTTGCGGTGTCGGCCGCCATAAAGCAGGCGGATATCCCAGATCAGCTTCAGCTTGCCTGCCGCGCGCAGGATGACGATGTCGAACTCCCCGTCGGTCAATTCGGCGTCGGGCGCGATCATCATGCCGCCGCCGAAGAATTTGCCGTTGGCCACCGCCACCAGCGCCATGCGCGCCTCGACCGGGGCGCCGTCGTCGACGGTGATCCGCACGTCCTGAAAGCGGTAGCGGATGAACTCGACCACGGTGCGCCACAGGAACAGCGTCTTGGCCGACATCTTGCCCTTGCGCTTGTCGGCATTGACCGCGCGGTCGGTGGCGCCCGACAGGCCAAGGCTGGCGATGTTGATGAAGTGGCGGCTGGCCAGCGCGCCATGGTCGTCGATGTAGCAGACGCGGCCGGCATCGACCTTGCGCCCCTTGGCCGTGGCAATCCGCTTCAAGGTCGCGTCCACCGCCTTTGGCAGGCCGAGCCCGCGCGCGAAATCGATGCCGGTGCCGCACGGCAGCAGGCCAAGCTCGGTCGTCTTGCCGCCCTCTTCGGACGCCTGCAGCAGCCCGTCGGCCACTTCGCTCGCCGTGCCGTCGCCGCCCGCCGCGATCACCAGGTCGAAGCCACTGGCCGCGAGGTCGATTGCAAGCCGTTCGGCGTCGCCCTCGGCTTGTGTCTCGCGCAACTCGAATTCGCCGAAGTGCTTCTTCAGCGAAGCGGCGACTTCAGGCCAATGCCGTTTCAGCCGGCCGCCACCGGCTATAGGATTGAGAACCACCCCGACCTTCAAATACTCGCCCTCCCCGGCGCCGGACATCCATGTCCGATCGTTTGCCGGCATTGAAGCCCGCGCCCGTCGGCGGAGCAAGGGGCGCTGTCGGTCGGAGCACCAAAAAGCGGGGGCAGGCTGTCTAAGGCAGCCGGGGCCGAAATTCCGGGGTTCTTCGCAAACGGTCCCCGATAATCCCGCTATCCACAGGCCCAGGGCCATTCCCCAAGACCCTTACCCGGCGTACGTTAAACCCATCTCAGGCGGCCACTGATCGCCAAGCCGAAAGGCGAAGGTGAAAGGCGGATTTCCTGAGGCCCGTACGGCCCGAAGCGAGAGCAGGCTTGCCTGTTTCGAGGGACGGTAGCCGAGACCTACGGGGCCGCGGAAAGCGTGCCAACGCCGACGGCGGACCGATGCTGCCATGAAGGACGGCAAAAACCTTCGATGGCCGCAGGGCAAAGCCCGCAAGGGTGGAGACCGGCGAGGTCCCGAACGGACGCTGCTCTCGGGTGGTGACTGGCAGGACCGTCAAAATCAAGGCCGGCATGGCGCGACGACTTTACGGAAGTTGCTGCCGCGACCGTGTCCTGATCTGACAGGGAGGCGCTGGGAGAAATCCCGGCGCCGACTGTCTTTTGGCCCATCCCACACAATTTTCACGGTGTTTCCGGTTGGGGCTGCAACCGGCGCCAAAATCGGCTAACGTTTTTGCGTCAATTGAAGGGGGGTACTTCATGACGTTGATCCAGAAGCTTGCGGTTGCCTATGCTTTCCTGTTCTTCGGCGTCGTGGCCATCGGTTACATACCGGCGTTCAACGATGCCAACGGCAATCTGTTCGGCCTGTTCTCATTGCAGTGGTATGACGACCTGCTGCACGCCTTCTCCGGCGCATGGGCGTTGGCCGCCGCCTTCATCTCGCACCGCCTGGCGGTTTTCTATTTCAAGCTGTTCGGCTCGATCTATCTGTTCGACGGCGTGCTCGGGCTGATCACCGGCTCCGGCTGCCTCGATGCCGGCATCTTCATCAACGGCTTCCGTTCCCTCAACGACATCGAGTTCCCCGCCCGCTTCTTCGCCAACCTGCCGCACATCGTCATCGGCGGCTTCGCCGTCTATGTCGGCTTCTGGCTGTCGAAACGCATACACGACCACTTCGCCACGGCCTGACCGGCCATGTTCCTGTTCCGCTGGCTGAAGCGCATCATCAAGACGATCGTCTGGCTGATCGTCATCATCATCCTCATCCCGGTCGTCGGGCTGAGCTATGGCTTCCTGACCACGCCGTCGCTCGACAAGACGCCGCTGCCTGGTATCGCCGATGGCGCGCCGCCCAAGGCGCTGGCCGACAAGGTCCGCGCCGAAATCCCCGGCTATCAAAGGCCGGAGGAATCGACCTTCCTCACCTACCCCGAATGGGCGATCGTCTACGCCGCGCGCGAATATGGCGGCTTCGTCGCCAAGGACCAGCCGAGCGGCTTTCCCTACTGGTCCTATGTCGGCCGCTTCTGGCAGGACTACGCCACGGTGATCCGCGCCAGTTCTCCCTACAAGTTCAACTACGCCAACCATCAGATGCTGGTCATCATCGGCACCAGCCACTCGATCGAGCACATATTGCAATGGGCTTATGAGAACACGGTCGGCCGCATCACCGAGGCGACATCGGCCAAGCGCACCGCCGCCGACATTTACCGGGCCAGGGTGGCGGCCGACTACGCAAGCTTTCTCGACCAGGTGCCGTGGTACCAGTTCCCCTATGCCGAAAAGCGCGCCGGCCTGTTTGCGGTGCAGCCGGCGCCGGGTGACAGCTCCGTGCGCACCAGCGAACGCAAGCTCGCCTTCGGCCTCGCCGATACCATCAAGCAGGGCTATGCCGACCTGATCAAGAAGGCGCTCACAGCGACCTCCGACCCGGCCTTCCTGGACATCCATGTCTGGGCCAAAGGCCCGGTCGGCGAAGCCACCCGCAACGAGCCCGACACCTTGCTGGAACGCGACTACGGCACTGAGGGCACCATCTTCGTCACCAAGCGCTATCAGGTGTTCACCGACATGATCCCGCGGCTGATCGACAAGGGCGTCTCCTTCGTCGAGATCGGCGGCAATGACGAGATCATGGTCACGGTGCTCTCGACCGACGCGATCGCCGTTCCCGAAGGCATGCGTATCCTGTTCAGCTATCCGCTGCCGGCGGACACCTCGACGCGCCGCACCGGCATGGTCGTTGCCGTGCGCAAGCTGCATCTGGTGCTGCCGTCGCTCATGAAAGCGGGCGCAAAACTCGAACACGTCTACGATTATTGATGCCTTTCGGCCACGCTTGGCCAGGATCAGGCGTGCCGCCATGCTCATTCCACAATCGCGGCCAAATCCCGCCTTGTTCGCGCGCGATGGAATGATACATGTTGCCTTAAGGGCGACATGCACCTGACTGGGCTGCCGGGGGGCATCTCGAAGGGACAAGACCGTGATCAAGACCGCCCTTGTCGCCATGACCATTGTCGGCTGCGACTGTGACGCAAAGCTGTGCGAATATATCGGCGAGACGCCGGCCAAGTGGTCGACCATCGCCGAATGCGAAGCCGCGATGAAGAGCCAGATCCTGCATCAGCGCAATTTCAACTATCCGCTGGTGTCCGGCATCTGCCGCGCCAAGGGGTCCTCGTCCTCCTCGCAACTGGCCGCCACCGCATCCCGCCCGGAACTGAAGCCTGCCAGCAGGATCGTGCGGACGGAAAGCCCACTGCCTCCGGAACTGAGCCATCGGCCGAGCGTGCCCGTCGGCACGCCGACGACGGCCGTCGAAGCGGACGCTGCCCGGCCCGTCGCCTATGAACAGGTGGTCGATGGCGGCACCGGCGTTCTCTACCGCACCAAGAACGGCTATGCCGTGGTCAAGACCGATCTCGGCCGCGCGGCTTCCGCGACCGCCGACGCGGCAAAGCGTTCGGTGAACTGGCTGACCGGCCTGGTGCCGACGGGGCTTTAGAGCAATTCCAGGACAAGTGTCCGCGGTTTTCCGTCCGGGATTGCGCCAAAACAAGAAAGCAATTCCAGGAAAAGTGTGAAACGGTTTTCGCGGGAAAAGCGCGCAGCGCTTTCCCTTGGGAATTGCGTCAAAACAACCAGCCCGCCTACATCTTGACCTTCAGCTTCTCCCAGAACTTGTCGATCAGCGGCTGTTCGGTGGCCAGGTCCCCGCTACCGACGCGCGTGATGAACAACAGCCCCTGATCGGCAAGGCCGTAGCCGACGATCTCGAAATACGCGGTCTCGGTGCGCGTCTTCACCTCGGCGCGGATGCCGGTCAATTCCTTGCCGTCGGCGAGCTTGCGCGTCGTCGGCTGCTGCGTCAGTTCGGCACCGGCCTGCACCGATTCCCTGGTCATCTCCTGCAGCATCAGCTGGTTGAGCGACACCGGGTTCATCTTCCCGTATTCCTGCACCACGACGATCGTGCCGAGCGCCGAAGCCATCAGATATTGCGTGATGTTTTCGCCGAGGTCGGTCTTGGTCACCGAAATGGTGCTCGGATGGACAAAGGAGAAACTGTCGCCGGAAAAGGTGGCGAAGTCGTTGCGTTGCAGCGTCACCTTGCTCTGCTTGCCGCCGGGCAGCGTCACCGTTGTGCTCTCGCCGGGATCGATATCGACGGCCACACCGTCGATCGTCAATTTGAACGCCTTGAGGTCCTCGGCCCCAGCCGGTCCAGCGCAGAGCGCGATGAGTGTGAGGGCTGCCGCCGATAGCATCCGCATCGATTTGTTCTCCTGCTACGCAACCCCGCTCAGCGCCTTGATGGCACGGTAGAAGGTCGAGGAAAACAGTTCCGTGGGATCATAGTGCCGTTTCGCCACCAGGAAGGCCGGCAGTTCGGGATAGGAGGCCAGCAATTCCCTGGCCGTGTAGTGCAGCTGGTAGGGCAGGAAGAACCGCCCGCCATGCTTGATCGTCACGTCGATCAGCGCCCGTGTCAGCGCCCGCATTTTCGCGTTGCCGTCGGCATCGGTCGGCTGGTTGATGTAGAGCACCAGCGAATAGGCCGGCTCCGGCGCATAGGTCAGCGCCACATCCTCCTTGTGGACGATGCGCACCGAGGCATTGAGCACCGGCAGCGTATGGTTGCGCAGGATCTCGCGCGCTTCGCTGATGAATGGATTATAGGCGGCGCGTGGAATAAAATATTCGTGCAGTATGTCGGTCTCGTCCATCAGGTCGTTGAACAGATACGGCACCGAATCGTGCATCGGGTTGTTGCGGGTGACGAGGCAGGCCTCACCCTGGGCCATCGCCGTGGTGCGCGCCACCGTGCAGTTCTCGAATTTCGGCTCCAGCGTCTTTTCGGTGAACCACTTCAGCTCCTGGAACAGGCTGCCCCATTTCGCCAGGTTGATGATCACCCGCTTCAGCCCGACCGAGCCCGGTTCGCCGATTGCCGGCTGGTCGGCCGGCGGCTGTTCGGCCACCTTGTCATAGCGATAGACGATCATGTCCTCGAGGAAATTGCCCGGCGCCGTCGACAGATGGCCATAGAACAGGCCGATATCCTTGTTCGGCTCCAGCACCTCGGCGAAGAACTTCGGGAAATCGTCGGATTTGATGATCTCGCGCGAGGTGCGGTAAACGGTGTTGTCGACGATATCGAGCGTCGCCTCCACCACCACGCCGAACAGGCCATAGCCGCCGACAACATGGCGGAACAGGTCGGTGTTCTCGGTTGGCGAGCAGCTCGTCACCGACCCGTCGGCCAGCATCACCCGCATCGAGCGGATCGAGCCCGCCACCGAACCTGCCTGGTGGTCCATGCCATGGGCATTAACCGACAGCGAGCCGCCGACCGAAAAAATGTCGGTCGACTGCATCGCCTTCACCGCGAAACGCGGATGCAGCAGGTTCTGGATGTCGTGCCAGCGCGCGCCGGGCTGCAGCGTCATGGTCTTGGCCGCCGTGTCGACGCTCACCTTGTTGAATTTCCTGAGGTCGAGCACCAGCGCATTGTCGTCGAAGGCATGGCCGCCCATCGAATGGCGGATGGCGGCCAGCGACACTTTCAGCCCGTTGGCGCGGGCGAAGGCCAACGCCCTAACGATATGGTCCTCCTCGCTGATCTCGACGACGCCATAGACCGGCGTTCGCGATAGTCCGCTGGCGTCGTTGATGTCACCGCCCTTCGCCAACCAGGGCAGCGAAGGATCGAAGGCCGGCGGACTGGCGATTGGCTTCAGCGGCAGGGCAATGCCGTCGATGTCTGAGATACGGCCGGCATTTTTCGGCCCCGAAGGCCCGCGCGCCAGCCGCGCCATGGTGGTGCCGCCCCACAGCACCGCGCCGCCGACGACAGCCGCACCGAGCACCAGCCGGCGCGACAGGCGGAACCCCTTCTGTTCGTCAGCCATGCAGATCCCCCGTTGGCCAAGGGATAGCGCGGCTCTTTGGCAAAAACCATAGGGGCGCTGCCGGGGCAGCGTTCCGCCACCTCAGTGGCCCGGCGATGAGTCAACAGGAGCATGAAAATGGCCGATCCCCGAAGGAACCGGCCAAGACTGGAACAGGGTCTGAAAGTACGGTCAGCAGGTCTGCCGACGCATGATGCTCGTATCTAGGAAGCCTTCTTGATGGACGTCACCATGCCGGTCTTGTCATCGACGGTTACCGCCACTTTGGCGCCGACCTTCAGTTTGCCGATCTTCGCTTCCGGCGACAGCTGGTAGATCTTGCCGTCGTCGAGCGTAATCGACTTGGTCGTCGGATCGACCGCCTGGATGGTGCCCTGAACGGACGCGGCATAGGCCGTACCGAGGAAGGCGAGCAGAGCAGCGGTGGTTGCGAGGGTCTTCTTCATCGATAGCACTCCGTGCTGTTTCACTTTCCGGGCCGTCGCTTTGGGCAACGACAGCACCGAACGAGCCGATACTGGGCCTGAAAGCCTGCTGCCCGCAAATCACGTTGAGTGACTTTTTGCAAAGGAAATCATAGGCTTAATTCTGACACATTGCTTGCAGCTGACGCGATTTCCAGCCGTATTGTTTGCCTCGGCGCGCGCCGTTCGTCCACGAAAAGAATCGTTTAGCCGATTGCGGCGGGCGCGTCGCGGCCATCACGCAGCCGCCACAATCAGCCCCGGATTGCATCACGCAACAGCCTGCTGATCTTCGATTGATACAAGTTTTGTTTCACGGATCAGCTCAACCGCCATTACAAAGCGGATAAAACTCGCGCTGTGGTTGCAAAATAGAAATGGATGCGGGATCATTCTGACCACTAAGACGAGGGGCTTTCCATGAAGCTTGCAGTCCGGACCATGATGTCCCTGATGCTGGCGTTTGCTCCGGAATTGGCCGGCGCACAAGCCACGGATCCGGACGACGACACAACGGTTATGTTCGCTAAGGACGATCCCGAGATGGCGGTAGCGATTGCGAAGGCGCGTGCCAGCTTGGATGAGTTCCTGGCCCTGACCGAAGCGCCGCCCTCGGGGACGGACAGGTTCAAATTGAAGGTCGAGGTGCGCGATGGGGATATCAGCGAGCACTTCTGGGTCATCCCGTTCCGGCGCACCGAAACCGGCTTCGTCGGCATACTGGCAAACCAGCCAGAAGCAGTGCGCAATGTCGTCCTCGGCCAGAACATAGAATTCACCAGGGACGATATTTCCGACTGGGGATACAGACGCGACGGGCGGCAAGTCGGCAGCTTCACCGTCTGCGTCATGTTCAAGAGAATGTCGAAGGAAGAAGCGGACTACATGCGCGCCAAATCCGCTTACGATTGTTGATCGTATGCCCGGCCGGACTAGCTGGCTTCGTCCTTTGCCCCGATCTTGCGCACCAGGGCAGCCGTCGCCAGCATGGCGCCCATGTCGGAGATCATCGGCGCGACATGCCTGGTGTAATCGAGCGGTACCGAAATCTCCGGCAGTTCAAAGAAATTCTTCGCCTGCGGCAGCAGCAGGAAACCGTCGCCGCCATTGAGCGCAACGCGCGCCGGATCGTCCGGCCAGGTTTCGCCCAGCCATTTCAGCGCCTGCGCCAGCCGGCCGGTCACCAGCGGCCGCGCCGCCTCGACATTGTCGGTGCGGAATTCATAGGCTGCGTCGAGCAAGGGCTCGCCCGACGACAGCTCCTGCAGTTTGGACCCGAACAGGCCGCGGAAGAAGCCGACGACCGCATTGGTCCGCCGCGTCGCCACCAGGATCCCCGGGAACGGCTCGACGGCCTCGAAGGCGACGATGACGCCCTTAAAGGCCGTCGATGAGCCCTTGCCGGTGCCTTCCCGCAGTTCGGCCTCGTAGAGTTCGAACGGAAACCCTTCGTAGCCGCCGGAGACGACATCGTCGAAGGTTTGCCGGTTGAAAGGCCCGACCGCCTCGCGCGGCAGCCGGTCGAACGAGTTCGGCCTGCCGCCGTGCTGGTAGCGCACATCCCTAATGAAGCCGAAGATGATCGGCAGCAGTGTGTCGCGGAACGATTGCTGCAGCCGCGTCGCCGGCTTCATGGCCTGGAAATAGAGCAGGATCGAAGAAGCGAAGCCGATGACATAGAGGAACACATGCGGCGTCGAGAACCATTGCTCGTTGGGATCGGCGACCTTGTTGAATAGCCAGGCGATCACCACCACGGTCACCAGCGCCAGCCCGACGAACAGCGGCACCCGCCAGCGCACCTGCCGCACCGCCGAAGCCCGCGCCGCCTCATAGGCTTCGATGTTCTTCCGGATGCCGGCGATGACTGTCTCATCAGGCATGAAATCCGCTGCTTCCACCGCCACCCCCGCAAGCCTTGACAGGTTCATGATAGCGGGTTTTGCAGGAGAGGCGCCAGACGGATGGCGCTTCTTCCTTCTCCCCTTGCGGGGTGAGCAGCCGGTTCGCGAAGCGAATTCATCGTGCCAGTGGCACGATGAAAGGCCAGCGAACGCCGGGACGCTGCGAAGCAGCGGGGATCCGGCAGGTGGATCGACCACCCCGGCCCTTCGCATGGCTCAGGGCGTTCGAAGCTCGAAAAGCCAAGCAATTGGCTTTTCGTCCGCTACGCGGGCCGCTTCTCACCCCACAAGGGGAGAAGGAAAGATCGCACCCAACCGCCGCTCGACCTTTCCCTTCATCCCACCGTCCAACCCCTCAACCGGCACCAACCGCTCGTGATCACGGTCCCGCAGCCGTACAAACGGCTGCATCCGGTAAGCCGCAATCGCACCGCGCGCCCCCTCCTCCGCACTGACATCGACAACGAAAATTCCGCCAATGCGCCCCGGCCATGGCTGCCGGGCAAGGGCGGTGCCAAGGAAATCGCCGAGTCCATAGGCGACAATCGCGTCGCCGATCCGCTCCATCGGCTGCACCACATGGGCGTGATGGCCGGCGATCAGCCCAACGCCCTGCCCGGCCAGGCGCCTCGCCAGTGCCCGCGTCCTGGCGCGCGGAAAGTGGCGGAACTCCCAGTCCCAGTGCGGCACGGCGCAGAGAAGATCGAAGCCGCGCGGCCAGCGCTCTGCATCGCTGGCCATCGAAACGCGCCCGGCAAACAAATCTTCACCCGCATTGCGCCACAGCGTGAAGGCCGCCAAGCCGACGTTGAGCGGTCCAACTTTGACGGACTGCACCGGGCCGTCGGCGGCAAGGCCGATGCTGCGGATGCCGAGCCGCTTCAGCGCCGCCACCGTCTCGTCGAAACCGGCGACGCCCTGGTCGAGCACGTGATTGTTGGCCAGCGACAGCACGAGTTTCTCGTGCGCGATACCGGCCGCCGCCAGCGCCTCGGCCAGAAACCGCTCGCTCATCGCATGATGCGTACCGAGCTTCGTGCCGAGCACCGCGCTCGGCCTGTCCACGACAGGGCTTTCGCAATTGCCGATCACCAGATCGGCAGTGCCAAGCAGTGCCTTGATCGCCGGATCGCAATCCGGCGCCCGGCGGTTGGCCACCGCCGAGATGTCGCCGATGAAGGCCAGCCGCACCGTCTCTCTTGGTGGGGGCTCCATCAACGTCCCCGCCATCGGCGCAAACCCGTTGCCATCACCGCCAAGCGACGGCTTCAGGAAACGCGGCAGCCAGGACAGTTTGTAGGAAAGCGGATAGTTCGACACGCGACGCCCAATCGTTTGCCTTGTGTAGACGGTCTGCCGGACAGGTTGAAGCGTGTCCGTCGACAATCGCACATCTTCGACGATGACCCGCTGGGCCACATCGACACCGTCGGGCGCGACGCCACAAATGGTGTATATTTGCTGCCCGCGACACATATGTTTTGGGGGAAAAGATGAACAGAATTTCGAGCCTGCTGGCATCCGCCTTCATTGTTCTTCTGCCATTGTCCTCGGCGCATGCCGCCATGCCCGAAGCGGCAACGGCGCTGTTCGAGGCAAAGACCGTGGCCGCGCGCGACAGCGCGCTGTCGACGTTGGAAGCCGCCGCGCCGAAGGATCCGGCATCGGCCTATGCCGCCGGCGCCGGCGAATTCTTCACCGCACTTGAGCTGCTCGCCAGCGGCTTGCACCGCCATGGCTTCGAGAGCCCGCAATCCTTCATGCTGCCGCTGATGCAGTTGCCGGTACCCTCCAATCCCAATCCCGAGCCGCTGACCTACGAACAGTTCCGCGCCATATTGGTGGCCTTCCGCGACCGGTTGGCAAAATCCGCCGCCACGCTGGGCTCGGTGCCGGCCGATGCCGATATCGGCATGGTCATCGACCTCACCCATGTCGGCATCGACCTCAATGAGGACGGCACCATCGCGCCGGATGAAAGCATGGCGGCGATCATGGCCGCACTGTCGCACGGCAGCATTTCGCAGGGCGACACCGCGCCCGCGCTTACCTTCCGTTTCGACCGCGCCGACGGCTACTGGCTGCAGGGCTATGCCGAGTTCCTGATGGCGCAGGCCGATTTCTGGCTGGCGCATGATTTCAAAAACACTTTCGACGGCTCGTTCCACATGCTGTTCCCGCGCGCCAAGCTGCCGTTGCAGGACATCCTTGTGCCGCCGCCGAGCGAGATGGGCTCGAGCATCTTCTCCTCGGAATGGCGCATCGCCGACTTCATCTCGATGGTGCACATGATCAACTGGCCGGTGGTCGAGCCGGAGCGCCGCAAGGCGGCACGCCGCGAATTGCTCGAAATGATTCGGCTGTCGCGCGAGGACTGGAAGGCCATCCGCGCCGAGACCGACAATGACCGCGAGTGGCTGCCGGGACCGCAGCAGAAGGGTGCGAACCCGCTGACCGGCCTCGAAGTCGGCGAGGAACAGGTCCAAGCCTGGCTCGCCACCTTGACCATGGCCGAGGACCTGCTCGAAGGCCGCGCGCTGCTGCCGCATTTCCGCATCACCGGCAAAGGCATCAACATGAAGCGCTTCTTCGACGAGCCGAAGACCTTCGACCTGGTGCTGTCGATCACCGGCCCTGGCATCGCGCCCTATCTCGAAAGCGGCAAGATCCTGACCAGCGAGGATTTCGACCAGATCCAGCGCGAATTCGGCGGTGGCGGGTTTTTGACATTCGCGTTGTGGTTCAACTAAGATCTACCCCCGTTGAGAGAAGCGCGCCAAGGTGTGTTGAGATTCAGGTCAGGCCGAGCCGAAAACGGTGGCTTCCGAGAACCGGAGCGGAGCGTACTTTTGGGTACGTGAGCACCGGAAGCGCAGGAAGCCGCCGTTTGCAGGCCGGCATCACCTGAATATCAATACACCTTAGAAAATCGCACCCTGGTACAGCACCTGCTCCGCCTCATCAGGCGCAAACCGCCTGGCCAGCGACCGAAACGCGCTGTGCACGCCGTCGCGGTCGATGTTGCAGCTTCTCAGATGCCGCACGGCGAGCGTCGGGTCGAAGGCGCTGCGGCCGTGCAGGACGCGCTGATTGTCGAAGACCAGCACTTCGCCCGGCTGAAGCTGGTGCTGGAACTGGTTTTGCGGATCGCAGATCAGCCGCGTCAGTTCGGCCAGCGCCTCGATCAGCCCGTCGATCCGCTCCAGGAGCCCCCATTGCGGTGCGAGGCACCGGTCATTGTAGCGGATGCCGGTGACGGCGCCCGCCGCGTCGAGGCTGATGACATGCGCCTCGGCACTGAAGAAGACCTCGCCTTCGTGCTCGCGGTGGAAGGTGACGCCGTGCCGCGTCAACAGATCGAACAGTTCGGGCGTACGCGTCCGCATCAACTCGGCGACATGAAAGCCGTCGACCATCAGCGACGTGCCGCCGCTGCCCGCGCCCGTGCGGATGGCGTGGAAGAAGATGAAACCCGGCGAGGAATAGCGAAACGGCTCGTCCGTGTGCGGGATCTGCGCCCGCGCCGTCTCACCCGCCACGCGCGCATCCGGCCGTGAGATCAGGTCGAACACCTTGCCGTAGCTGGTCTCGCGGATCGGCCCGTAACGGCCGGCAACCCGCGCCGTCGCTTCCGTCTCAGCCGGCACGCCGGTCAGCATGGCGATGCCGTGATCCCTTAGCGCCCTAAGCGACTGGAACAGCGCTTCGTCATCCGCGACCACCGCATCGAAGGCGAAGCGGCCGAGCCGTGCTGAGAGGTCGCTGTGCCACAGAAGCGGCTGGAAACGGACCGGGCCGGAGCCGCTAACATGGCTCGCCAGAAAGGCCGCGCCGTAATGCGAGACATGCCCATCCTGCCAGATGGCGGTGACCTGCCCGGGAGCGGAGACATCGAAGCTCTCGGCATGGATTTCCTTGCCGACATCGGCCGGCGTCAGCCACCTCTTGCCCGAGGCGGTGTCGCCGCATTCACCGCATTCGCAGGCGAGCCGCAGCCAACGCGTCGAGAGTTTTGCCGAGCGGCCGTCCGCCAGTTCGACGGCAATGCGTGGGCCTTCCGCGCGCATGGCGCGGATCGGCGCGCTGGCATGTCTTTGCTGGCTTGCTTGCTTTGGCGTGTCGAGCATCTGGTGTCCCCTGCGGTTGAATTTCTTCGACCAGCCTAGGGAGCGAAAAGCCCATGTTCAAACGAGTTCCCTTCCTCAAGTTTTGAGGTAAATTCAAAACATGAGGATAGTGCGAGATTTGCCGCTTTCCGGTTTACGGGCGCTGGTGGCCGCCGCCAGGGCCGGCAGCCTGACGCGCGCCGCCGAAGAGTTGGGCGTCACGCCCGGCGCCATCGGCCACCAGATCCGGCAGTTGGAAGAACGGCTCGGCGCCAAGCTGGTGCGGCGCGACGGCAACGGCATAGTGCTGACCCGTGCCGCCGAGGCGGCCTTGCCCGACATCGACCGCGGCTTCGATGCGCTCGCCTCCGGCATGCGCCGGCTGCGCTTCGAACGCCAGGCCGAGACCTTCACCATCTCCGCCGATCCGTCCTTCGCCTCACTGTGGCTGGCACCGCGCCTTGCGATGGTGCGGCCGGCCCTGGGGCGGCTCGAGGTCCGCATCGTCGCGTCCGTAGCGCTGGACGCCATGGCGGAGGAAGGCGTCGACCTCGCCATCAGCTACCGCAAGGGCGCGGCATCGGACATCGCGGCGCTCGACCTCTTCACCGAACGGGTCATCCCGGCCTGCGCGCCGGCGCTGGTCGAGGGGCATGTCGGTCCAGACAGGGCCGAAATGCTGGACAGGATGCCGCTGCTGCATATCGACCCGACGATGGGCGACGATGTCTACCCCACATGGCGGGGCTGGTTCACAGCGGCGGCGCGGCAAAGGAAAGACATCGACCAGGGTCCGCGCTTCGGGTTGACCATCGTCGCGGCGCAAGCGGCGATCGCCGGTATGGGCGCGCTTCTGGCCAGCGAATTGGTGTTGCGCCGCCATCTCGACGCGGGCCATCTCGTCGAAATCGCGCGCGAAATACCGGCACTGACCATCAAGCGTCGCATCGTCTGGCCTGAACACGGCCCGAAGGCACGCCGCGCCGCGGCGGTGGCGGCGGCACTCCTGGCGGCGGCTGACACCGGCATCGATGGCGCCCTGCCCGCTTGAAACTCTAGAAAAACCGCCGCTGGAGCCGCAGCAGCCCGGCCATGGCGCCGGCGATCAGCGCGTTCGATATCACGCCGATCGCGGCGGTCGTCCAGGCGACATCACCCGACTGGCCGAATATGACGAACGGAAATCCAGCGGCGATGACGACAATCGCCGCGGGCAATCCAAGCCAGCCCATGCCCGGCCGCTTGACCAGGCGGCTGAGGAAATAGGAGATCCCGACCAGCAGGATCCTGAGCGGGTCCAATATCTGGGCGATGACAATGGCGGTCAGAAGCATGGCAAGAGGTCTTAGCGCGCAAACCCGTGCAGCCGGGCGAGCAACCACTGCAGCGGATTGCCGACGAATGCCCGGGTGACGAAACTGTCGTGGGCGGCATCCGAGGCGAGGAAGGCGACGGTGCCGGCTTCAAGGCGGCGGGGCGGATCGGAGCTGGCGTTGATGCCCTGGCCCGCCAGCAACTGCCTGATCTCGGCATTGCCGGAGGCCGAGGATTTGCCATAGGCGCTGACGAAGAAACGCTTCCGGTGCTGCGCGACCCAGTTGGCGAAAATGTCGGCCTCGTCGAAGACGGCATCGAGCAGGATGACACCGAGCAGGCGTCCGCTGATGTCACCATTCTTGAGAATGGAAGCTGCCGGGTTGTAGCCCCCACTATAGGCCACCAGCACCACCGGTGCGGCCTCGAACTTCGCCGCCTTGGCGCCTGTCAGCCTGGCAAGGCCCTGCGCGGCCTCGGCCATGAAGCTGGCGAAATAGCCCGGCGTCCAGAAATTGCCGGCGCTGGAATCCTGCGCATTGCTGGCGAATTGCGGCGCCACCAGAACGGCATTGAGGCCGGACGCCTCGACCTGAGCGACCACACGCTGGCGGCCGACCACATCGCGCTGCAAGGTGGCGCCATTGCCGTGAAAGAACACCACAATGACCGCCGGCTTGGCCGGATCGAACCCTTTCGGCACCGCCAGCAGCGTCGATCGGTCGGAATAGGTCTCGTCTTCCCAGTAGATGCCGCCGCGCGGCGAGGTGTGGCCGCGCCTTCCGTCCGCCGCCGTGACGTCGAGGAACGGCGCCTCGCCGTCGGGCAGCTCGCCCCGGTAGGGAAAGGGTGATGCCTTGAACGGCACGATGGTCGAGATAGCCTTGTGCAAGCGTGCCCCCTCACTTGCCACCGGAAACGCCGCCGTGGCCAGCAATCCGGCAACGATGGCGCGCCGGTCCGGCATCAGGCCGCCACCAGCCGCAAATCAGGTGCCTTCGACGGCAGCAGCACGGCGAAGAAGGCCGGGATGGCGATGAGATAGGCGATCGCCGACCATTGCAGCACGGCGCTCAGCCCAAAGCTGGTGGCGACGATCGGCACGGCGGCCGAGCCGATCACCGAGAAACAGCCATTGATGCCCCAGGCCCAGACGAACAGATGCTCCTTGCCCAGCCGCGCCAGCCAGGTCATGGCGGTGGCCATCGGCATGCCCATCAGGAAGGCCGGTGGCGACACCAGCAGGAAGCAGAGCAGCAGCCGCACCGCATAGGGATAGGCGCCGATCCAGTCGAGCACCGGCGAAAGATAGAAGCCGTAGGCGAGCAGCAGCAGGCAGACCGCCAGCAGGACAACCGGCAGCAGCGTTCTGGCGCGGTCGAAGATGCGCTCGGCAAACAGGCTGCCGAGACCGGAAAACACCAGCATCGAGGAGATCAGCACCGAGGCCGAAACGGTCGGATTGGCCAGCGCCACGGTGAAGCGGTTGATCAGCCCGACCTCGACCATGATGTAGCCGAGGCCGAGACAGGCGAAATAGAGGATGGTGCCGAGCTTGCCGCGCGAGCGCGAGAAGACGATGCGCCAGCCGAAGATGACCGGCAGCAGCACCAGCGACGCCGCCGTGATGCAGGCGATGCCGAGCGTCGCCCAGATCAAGAGATAGCCCCAATCGTCCTGGAACAGGTCGAGCCGGTCCAGCGTGCGCGGCAGGTCGGCAACCTTCACATAAGCGGCGAAATAGGGCTGGTCGTTGCTCAGCGCCCGCGCATCGAAGACATAGTCGCCGGCAAGTTTTTCCCACCCGCCGGTCAAAAGCGCGTGCCAGCTCATGCGCTGCAATTCCGTCGCCGGCAGCACCTGCGGGCCGGTGTCGCCGCCGGCGCCCGCACAGGCATCGAGCGTCGGATCGGCCGGCGCCGTAGGGTCGCAATCGGGGTTGACCGGGGCGGTCGGGTCAGCGGGCGCGGTCGCATCGGCGGCCGGCTGCTGCGTCAGTGTCGCGTCCTGTCCGCTGCCGAAGATCGAGGCGCGGTAATCATCGAGCACCTTTTGCGCGCCCGAACCGTCATAAACCATTCCGGGATAATAGACCTCCTCCCAGGACATCGACTTGGTGTAGTCGCGCAGCGTCTTGATCTCGGCCTCGGTGAAGCCGCCGCGCTTGAACAACACGGTCGTGGTCGAGAGGTAGCTCGACACGGCGAAGATGTCGTTGGCCGCACCTTGCGGGTCGAACGCCTTCGCCGCTTCGGCGATGGTCGAATAGAGCTTCAGCACCGATTTCGGCGGCTCTTCCTTGTTCCACAAGGTGACCGACAGCACACCGCCATCGGCAAGCGCATGCATGTAGCTCAGCATCGCCTCATGCGTGTAGGCGTACTTCTCCGAAATGGCGAAGCCGCCCGGATTGGACAGGCCGACGCTGTCGGCAAGGCTGAGGTCGATGACATCGTAGCGCTCCGCCGTGTTGGCGAGGAACAGCCGCCCGTCATAGTCGATCACCCTCAGCCGCGGCTCGGCGAGGATATCGCCGGTGACATCCTTCAACACCGGGTCGCGGAACGCCCGCAATGTCATCGGGTTGCTCTCGGCGACGGTCACCGAGGTCGAGCCGGCATTGAGCGCGGCCTGCGTGGAGATGCCGCCGCCGAACTGCACGACGAATGTCCTGGGCTTGTCCTTGATGACATAGGGATAGTGCATCGGCAGGTAGCGGAAATAGACCTGCTCGGCCGGCGCCAGATTGCGCATGATGCCTTCCGGCCCGTCGCCGTCGCGATACATGCCAACATAGGTGTTGGCCGGCACTTCGGGCATGCCGAAGGCGGCATTGTCGCTCAGGCCCGGCGCGAAATGCATGTAGGAGCTGGCATAGACCTGCAGGTCGCCGAAGGGCGAGACGCTACGGTAGATGCGCTTGCCGTCCGGGAAGTTGCGGGCATAGGCGACGCCCTTGTACTGCGACACGGCAATGTCGGGGATGCCGAGCAGGCCGGGCAGCATGAGATAGCCGGCGACCGACAGCGCCGCCACGACCACGCCGGCAACAACGCTCTTCCAGGCTCCGAACGCGAAGAACCACAGCAGCGAGCCGGCGGCCCAGAGCAGCAGCGGCACGACGATGATGGTTTCCGGCGCGAACAGATAGAGCGACACCAGAACAACGAGGCCGGCGAGCCCCGAGCCGGTGAGGTCAGCGAAATAGACGCGGCCGAAGGCGGTGCGGCTTTTCAGGAAGACGATGCCGAGGAAGAACGCGCCGGCCAGGAACGGCAGGAGATAGAGCAGGAAATTGGCGAGCAGCCGCCATTTCTGCGCCGGGTCGGAAACCAGGAAGATGGCGTTGAACGGCACCGTCTGCGCAACGAGGTTGGAGCCCACGGCAAGCGGGCCGATCAGCAGCAGCGCCGCGGTAGCGGCACCCTGCCAGTGGCGGTCGAACCAGCCCTTGCCGGCGAAGATGACGACGCTGGACAGCGAGAAGCCGAGCATGGCGAGGCTGACCACCAGCGAGCCGAAATGCGACCAGCTGCCGACGGCGAACACCCGCATCACCGCGATCTGCAGCGCGATGATGGCGCCGGCGATCAGTCCGACCGCGAGATAGTGCGCGAGCCGCGGCGCCTCCAGCGAGGCGATGCTTGGACGAGAGGTCGATACGACAGCCGTCATTCAGGCCCCTTGATGCGGCGGTTTAGCTCGGCACCGACGCGGCAACTCAACCGTTATGCGTGCCGACGATCTGGTCGCCTTCCAGCTTGGTGAACGGCACGAACGGCACCACCTTGCCATTGTAGATATCCGAGCGGACGATATTGAACGTGCCATCGGCAAGCTGCTGCTTGATCACCTTGAGCACGTGCTGGGCGCCCGGCGGGCCGACCGGAATGACCATCACGCCATTAGGCTTGAGCTGCTGCAGCAGCGACGGCGGAATATGGTCGATGCCGCAGGTGACGATGATCTTGTCGAACGGGCCGACGCTTTCCCAGCCATAATAGCCGTCGGCATTGCGGCTGGTGACTGAGCCGAACACGCTGTAGCCGCGATCGATCAGCCCGTCATAGGTGCGCCGCGTGCGCTGCGCCAGCGGATTGATGATCTCGATCGTGTGCACCTTGTCGGTGAGGTTGGCGAGATAGGCCGACTGGTAACCGGAACCGGTGCCGACCTCGAGCACGGCTTCGCCGAACTGCACGTCGATGGCCGTCGTCATGCGTCCGACAAGATGCGGGCCGGAAATGGTCACGCCATAGCCGATGTCGAGGAAGGCATGGTCATAGGCGCGCCCCAGATTCTGCGGCAGCACGAATTCTTCACGCGGCGTCGAAAGGAAGGCGCGCTTGTTGCGGTCGTCCAGAACATCCTTGTTGTAGACCATGATCTGGAAGCGATCGAATCGCTCGGCCAAGAACTTGGGATCCTCGCCGCGATTGGCCACCATCCACTCGATGAACGCTTTTTTATCGCTCAACGGCACTTCGGCATTGCGGTCGTAGGGCACCGGCAAGGCAGCCCTGACGGTGGCTGGAAGAATGGAGAACGCCGCCGCACCCGCCGACAGCGTCAAGAAATCCCGACGCTTCATGGAAAAAGCCTCCAGAAGTGGCCTTTGCCACCCCAAAACCAAGCACTTCAACGGGATTGCACCGCCTCCCAAAACGAGTCAATGGCCGTCGGGAGGTGGGCGTCCGGGCCGGAAAATTGTTGCAAACGGGCAACAGTTTTTTGCGATGCCATCGGCCTTTTTCAGCACCTTGGAATGGCGCGCCGCATTGCCGCAGGGCCAGCTGGAGCGCCTTTGCCTTAAATTAGCAAGAGCTGTTGTGCTTGACTCGGCCGTCAAAAACAGGCAGCAAACCTGGATCGGAAGGGCTGAAATACCGCGTGCATGATCGTGGACGAGCCTTTTTTGGCACAAAGTCCACGTCTCAAAGTTGGTTTTGAGAGGGATTGGTTAACCAACTTTGTCCATATTTTGAAGCAATCGGCAATCAACGACAGGCGCGGCAAACGCGTCGGGGACCACCCTGGGATCACTCGCAGAATGGTCGTCGCGGCTGACAAGGCCACGTACGGGGAAAACCGATTGGAGCGAGATTGGTTGCATGGCGTTGTCGAGTAAACACAAAATAATCTGGGACCAACGCGAGGGCGGCGAGTTCGTCGATGCGCAGCGTGCCCCTTCCTTCAACCCGAAACGGATCGTCCGCTGGGTCGCTGTGCCCGGTGCCAGCGCCGCCGTCGGCCTGTGGCTGATCGGCACCATGGCCGGCCTCAGTTCCGTCGGCGCCTCGCTGTCGGCGACGTCGGGCGGCCTGCCGCAGACGCTGGCCATGCCGGGCTCGCTGGCGATGGCCGATCCCCTGAAACAGCATTTCCTGAGGTCGTCGGCGCCGTTCGTGCTGGCCAATGCCCATGGTGGCGCGCAGGCCCTGCACGACCACGCCGTGCAGTGCGGCGCCAGCTGCTTCAAGCTGGCCAGGGTGAGCCCGCTGGCGGAGAAATCCGCGCGCCTGGTGGCTCATGCAAAGCCGGAACAGCCAATCCTGAAGTCGAAGGCGCAGGAGCGCTTCGAACGCATGGAAGCGTCGCTGTCGCCGACCAAGCTCGCCGCTGCCTTTGCCGACGCCGGCAAGCCTGTCGCCACGGCCGATCGTCCGGTGATTTCCAGCATCGGGGCGCAGATTACCGAGGCGTCGCTGGTGCCGTCCGTCCAGGTCGTGGCCAGCCTGTCGGATGACATGCCGGCTCCAGCGGCGGAACGCTTCGCCCGTGCCGATACCGTCGTCCAGACCGCGCCGGCACCGCAGGGCTTTGCCCAGTCGCAAACACCCGACAACGCACAGTTGGCGCTGGCCCTCGTCGAGTCGATGCCGGTCGATGACGAGGCATTCGCCTCGCCGCTGCCGATGACCGAATCCTCGGCCGATGTCGCGGTTGCGCCAGTCGAGACCCAGCAGCAACAGCCCGGCGACGCCGCCGCGCTGCCGGATGCACTAACCGACGACGTGCCGCTGCCGACCCGTCGCCCGCAGTATGACACGCCGCAGCCCAAGGCCGTGGAACAGGACAGGCCCGCGCCGCAGCCCAAGATTGCTCAGCCCAAGATCGCGCAGCAGAAACCGGCGCCGCAAGCGAAGCCGGTCCAGCAGGCACAGCAGCCGACAAGGCCGGCCAGGACCGGCCGGTCTGGCGAGGGCGGCGATGTGCTGGCCTATGCCAAGCCGGACATGCCCTCGGGCGGCCTTGGCCAGGCGTTCAGGAACCTGTTCAACGGGCCGGGCGGCGGAAGCGGCGCGGGCCACGGCGTCGCCGTCTATGACATCAGCGCCAAGACCGTCTACATGCCGGACGGCCAGCGGCTCGAGGCGCATTCCGGTCTCGGCGCCATGGTCGACCAGCCGCGCTATGTCCACGTCAAGGATCGTGGTCCGACGCCGCCCAACACCTACAATCTGTCGCTGCGTGAATCCCGCTTCCATGGCGTCGAGGCCATACGTCTGACCCCGGTCGGCGGCGGCAACAAGTACAACCGCGACGGCCTGCTCGCCCACACCTACATGCTGCGCGGCGGCCGCGCCGAGTCCAATGGCTGCGTCGTCTTCAGGGACTATTCCCGCTTCCTCGCCGCCTTCAAGAAGGGCAAGGTCACACGTCTCGTCGTGGTGCCGCGCCTGAACGGATCGCCGACCCAGGTAGCAACGGACAACGCCCGCGGAGCCTGACGGGACAGCAGGCATCCCCTGGCACCTGCCTGCTCCTGACAGCCTTCTGTCAGGAGCCGCATCCAGGCATGCGCCTCGCTGCATCCCGCTCTTTCCATTTTCGCCAAGACCTCCCATATTCGGGACATGGCCAAATCCCCCGATAAAAGAACGCCGCCGACGGCGGATGACGACCGCGCCGCGCCGAAGCGGCGCAGCCCGCTGACCGATTTCCTCGACGCCTCGGAGCCGCTGCACAGAGGCGGCTTCGCCGAGATGCCGCAGCCCGAACTGTCGGGCACGCCACTGACCGGTTCGATCGCGGATTGGGCCGAGCAGATCGAGCAGGAGGCCGAGAAGGAAGGGCGCCAAACCGGCAAGGGCGACGGCGGCAAATCGCCAAAACCGTCGAAGAAGATTCCCGAGCGCTCCGCCGCTCCGGGTCGCAGCTCGCGCGGCACTTCGATGGGCGGCGCGGCAACGGCCAGGGAGCGGACCGCGGCCGGCCTCAACCCGGTCGCAGGCCTCGACATCTCGCTGGAAGACGCCGAGACAATGGCCTCGAGCAGCGTCACCGCCACGGTGGCAGCGCTGTCGGCACTGATCGAATCCGGCAATCCGCTGCACAAGGATGGCGTGCTGTGGACACCGCACCGCCCTGCCCGGCCGGAAAAATCCGAAGGCGGCATCGCCATCAAGATGGTGTCGGACTTCGAGCCGGCCGGCGACCAGCCGACCGCCATCAAGGATCTGGTCGAAGGCGTCGATAACAACGACCGCACCCAGGTACTACTCGGCGTCACCGGCTCCGGCAAAACCTTCACCATGGCCAAGGTGATCGAGGAGACGCAGCGTCCCGCTCTGATCCTGGCGCCCAACAAGACGCTGGCAGCGCAGCTCTATTCCGAGTTCAAGAAATTCTTCCCCGACAATGCGGTGGAATATTTCGTCTCCTACTACGACTATTACCAGCCGGAAGCCTACGTCCCGCGCACCGACACCTTCATCGAGAAGGAATCCTCGATCAACGAACAGATCGACCGCATGCGCCATTCGGCGACGCGCTCGCTGCTTGAGCGCGACGACGTCATCATCGTCGCCTCGGTGTCCTGTATCTACGGTATCGGCTCGGTCGAGACCTATACGGCGATGACCTTCCAGATGCAGATCGGCGACCGGCTCGACCAGCGTGCGCTGCTCGCCGACCTCGTCGCCCAGCAATACAAGCGCCAGGACATCAACTTCGTCCGCGGCTCGTTTCGCGTGCGCGGCGACACGATCGAGATCTTCCCGGCCCACCTTGAGGACCGCGCCTGGCGCATCTCGATGTTCGGCGACGAGATCGAGCAGATCACCGAATTCGACCCGCTCACCGGCCAGAAAACCGGCGAACTGAAAAGCGTGAAAATCTACGCCAACTCCCACTATGTGACGCCGCGCCCGACGCTCAACCAGGCGATCAAATCGATCAAGGAAGAGCTCAAGCAGCGGCTGGTGGAACTGGAGCGCGCCGGCCGCCTGCTGGAAGCGCAGCGGCTGGAACAGCGCACCCGCTTCGACCTCGAAATGCTGGAAGCCACCGGCTCCTGCGCCGGCATCGAGAACTACTCGCGCTATCTCACCGGCCGTCAGCCCGGCGATCCGCCACCGACCTTGTTCGAATACATTCCGGACAATGCGCTGGTCTTCATCGATGAAAGCCATGTCACCGTGCCGCAGATCGGCGGCATGTATCGAGGCGACTTCAGGCGCAAGGCGACGCTGGCCGAATACGGCTTCCGCTTGCCCTCCTGCATGGACAACCGGCCGCTGCGCTTCGAGGAATGGGACGCTATGCGCCCGCTCTCGGTTGCCGTCTCGGCGACACCGGGCGGTTGGGAAATGGAACAGGCCGGCGGCGTCTTCGCCGAACAGGTTATCCGCCCGACCGGGCTGATCGATCCGCCGGTCGAGGTGCGCCCGGCAAAAAGCCAGGTCGACGATGTCGTCGGCGAGATCCGCGAGACCACCAAGGCCGGCTACCGCACGCTGGTCACCGTGCTGACCAAGCGCATGGCCGAGGACCTGACCGAATATCTGCACGAGCAGGGCGTGCGCGTGCGCTACATGCACTCCGACATCGACACGCTGGAGCGCATCGAGATCCTGCGTGATTTGCGCCTCGGCGCCTTCGACGTGCTGGTCGGCATCAACCTGCTGCGCGAAGGCCTCGACATTCCCGAATGCGGCTTCGTCGCCATTCTCGACGCCGACAAGGAAGGTTTCTTGCGCTCCGAAACGTCGCTGATCCAGACTATCGGCCGCGCCGCCCGCAACGTCGACGGCAAGGTCATCCTCTACGCCGACCAGGTCACCGGCTCGATGGAACGCGCGATGGCCGAGACCAACCGCCGCCGCGAAAAGCAGATGGAGTGGAACGCCGCCAACGGCATCACGCCGGAATCGGTCAAGTCACGCATCTCCGACATTCTGGACTCGGTCTACGAGAAGGACCATGTCCGCGCTGACATCTCGCAGTTCACCGACAGCGCCGGCGCCATGATGGGTAACAATCTCAAGGCCCATCTCGACGCGATGGAGAAACAGATGCGCGACGCCGCCGCCAATCTCGATTTCGAGAAGGCAGCCCGCATCCGCGACGAGATCAGGCGCCTGCGCGAGATGGAACTGTCCATCTCCGAAGACCCGCTGGCCAAATATGCCGACATGGAAAGCCCGGTCTCGGGCCGCGAGAAGGGCAAGCACAACAAGGGCGTGGCCAAACACCGTACGGCAGAAGAACAGGAGCGTTTCCGCAAGCTCGACGAAGCCCGTGCCGCCGAAGAGGCGGCCAGGGCTGCCCGGACCAACCTCTTCCGCAAGCCGGCGCTTGACGAGATGGGCGCCGACGGCGCCGTGCCGTTGAAGAAGCCGCTATTCGCCAAACCTTCAATTGACGACATGGGCCCCGGCACCGACATGCCGACGCCGGCAGGCGCCGTGTCACGCTCGCTGTTCAAGAAACAGTCGGCCGAAGAGGCGCATGGCTCCGACTTCGGCATTCCCGGCGAGCCCGTCAAACCGCTGTTCAAGAAGAATTCGCTGGACGAGATGACGGTGCGGCGAACGGAAAAGCCGGTAGAAGGAAAAGTGCCGGCGAAGCCCCAGCCGACCTCCCCCCTCGCGGGGGAGATGTCCGGCAGGACAGAGGGGGGCGCGAAGGAACGCGACGATTCCCTCAAGCCAATCGTTCGCCAGCGCGCCGGCATCGGCTCTTACGAAGACCCAGGCGATGCCCGCCGCGAGAAGCGCAGGCCGGGCAAGACGGGACGGCCGGGGAAGTAGCAACCTTTTCCTTCTCCCCTTGTGGGCCTGTTGCGCAGTTTCGGGAGTGCGCGGACGGGAGTGGAATGCAGCGGGTTGTTGCTTGCGCTTGTGGATTGGAGTCTGGTTTTGAGGGGTTGAGGTGGCGGTTCGGCCCGTACGGCCGGACTGCAGGCGCACCTATCCCGTGATGGCGGCCCATCGGCGCATGTTGAAGGCGATCGCCGCCATCGTCACTTGGGCGGACGCCTTGGCCAGTCCGACATAGCGGATCGCGGTCAGCTTCATGCGGTTCTTGAGCGTGGCGAAGGTGGTCTCCACCGCCGCCCGACGCCTGGCGATGAGGCGATTGTAGCGTTTGAGCCGCAACGGCAGCTCCGGATGATGCTTGTTGGGGCGGCGCGCGATGCGCACCTTCTTGCCCTCGGCCTTGAGCCGGGCACGCCGGGCGTGCGTGTCGTAGGCGGCATCGGCCCACACCGTCTTCTCGTCGCTGCGGATCAAGTCATCGGCCATCACCGTGTCGTTGACGTTGGCCGGTGTGGTGATCACCGTGCGGATGATGCCAGAGCCCTCATCCACGCCGACATGGGCCTTGTAGCCAAAAGTGAAACCGCCCTTGCCCTGCCGCGTGGTGACACGGGCGTCCGCATCTTTCGAAGGCCGCTCAGCTGTCGGCGGCGCTGAGACTGCATCGATCAGCGTTGCATCCAGCATCGTGCCGCGCTTCAGGATCACGCCGGCCTTCTCCAGCTGCCGGTCGAGTTCGCCAAACAGCTTCTCCAGCAGCCCTTCACCGACAAGCAGATTGCGAAAGCGCGAGAGCACCGTGTGGTCGGGAATGCTCTCTCCCAGCCCAAGCCCGGCAAAACGCCGGAACGACAGCCGGTCGCCGAGCGCCTCCTCAAGTTCGCGATCCGACAGCCCATAAAGCGATTGCAGCAGCAGTGCCTTGAACAGCACCAGCGGCGGCCAAGCCGCCCGACCCGGTCCGCCATCGCGCAGAGGGTTAAGCAGCTTCTCGAAGCGGTACCACTTCACAAGGCCAGACAACCGGTCGAGCGGCGAGGAGCCACCAGACAGCTTGTCGCCCAGAAATCCCTCCACCAGACTCAACTGACCTGTCCGCTTCACCGCCATCGGTTCGTCCTCCGAGCTTATGTCTCAGAGAATCACAACCAGCCAATTACGCAACAGGCCCCTTGTGGGAGAAGGTGGATCGGCGCGTAGCGCCGAGACGGTTGAGGGGTGTTCCAGCGGAGTGAGACGCTGGCGTTCCCTGGAGCACCCCTCATCCGACCTCGCTTCGCGAGGCCACCTTCTCCCACAGGGGGAGAAGGAAACTGCGCTCCACTTGCCTCCACCCCCACCTTTGGTGTAATCGCTCCCGCACACTCAACGTCTTGTCTCGAAAGGAGGGCTCACGTGTTTGCGTTTCATCGCCACCATCGTCAGCGTGGCCCGATTTCTGCCCTGCGAGCTAGCTTGCAGGGCTGACCAGGGACGGTCCGGGTTTTTCCCGCCTCGATTTTTTGGTCTGCCCTTCGTGGTGCCGCAACGCCGAGCCTGATGGCCGGCACGCGCACCGTCAAAGTGCATCCGGAATTGTTCCGGCAAGACCAGAGAAATCAAAATGGCCCTGATCAGCCTCAAATCCCTCGGCGTCACCATGAGTGCACCGCTTTTCGCAAACCTCGACCTCACCATCGGCAGCGGCGACCGGCTCGGCATCGTTGCCGCCAATGGCCGCGGCAAGTCGACCTTGCTCAAATGCCTGACCGGCGAGATGGAGCCGAGCTCCGGCGACATCACCCGCACACGCGGCCTGCGCGTCGGCCATGTCGAACAGTCCGTTCCCCCTGCCCTGCTCAGCCGCAGCTTCCACCAGGCGGTGGCCGATGCCTTGCCGGCGGAGCAGGCCGAAAGCGAGATGTGGCGCGTCGACGTCGTTCTCGACTCGCTCGACGTGCCCGAGGCAATGCGCGAACGGTCGATGCAGGCGCTGAGCGGCGGCTGGCAGAGGCTGGCGCTGATCGCCCGCGTCTGGGTCACCGACCCCGACGTGCTGCTGCTCGACGAGCCGACCAACCATCTCGACCTTGCCCGCATCAGCCAGTTGGAAAACTGGCTGAACGCGCTGCCGCGCGAGGTGCCCGTCGTCATCGCCAGCCACGACCGTGCCTTCCTCGACGCCGCCACCAACCGCACCCTGTTCCTGCGCCCGGAACAATCGCCGGTGTTTGCGCTGCCCTACTCCCGCGCCAGGCAGGCGCTCGACGAGGTCGACGCCTCGACGGCGCGCAAATTCGAGCGCGACATGAAGGTCGCCCAGCAGTTGCGAAAGCAAGCCGCCAAGCTCAACAACATCGGCATCAATTCCGGCAGTGATCTGCTGACGGTGAAAACCAAGCAGCTCAGGGAGCGTGCGGAGAAGCTGGAAGACGCGGCGGTATCAGCGCATCGCGAGAAATCGGCCGGTGCGATAAAGCTGGCCAATCGCGGCACGCATGCCAAGGTGCTGATCACGCTCGACGACGCGGCTGTTGAAACGCCGGACGGCACGCTGCTGTTCAGGACCGGCAAGCGCCATATCTGCCAGGGCGACCGCATCGTGCTGCTCGGCCGCAACGGCGTCGGCAAGTCGCGCTTCGTCACTCTGATCCGCAACGCCATCATCGAGCCCGACACGGTCGCGAATGTGAAGGTGACACCCTCGACGGTGCTCGGCTACAGCGACCAGGCGCTGTCGGGCATCAGCGGCGACGACACGCCGCTGGCGATGGTGTCGCGCCGCTACGATGTCGGCGAACAGCGCGCCCGCTCGCTGCTTGCCGGCGCCGGCGTGGTCATCGAGATGCAGGAGAAAAAGATCGGCGAGCTCTCCGGCGGCCAGAAGGCGCGGCTGATGATGCTGGCACTGCGGCTCGCCAACCCCAACTTCTACCTGCTCGACGAACCGACCAACCATCTCGACATCGACGGCCAGGAGGCGCTGGAGGAGGAGTTGCTGAAGCACCAGGCAAGCTGCGTGCTGGCCTCGCACGACCGCTCCTTCATCCGCGCCATCGGCAACCGCTTCTGGCTGATCGAGAAGCGGAAGCTGATCGAGGTCGAGGACCCCGAGGACTTTTTCCGCGAGGTGGCTGAAGCAGGCGGTTGAGCAGCTAGACAGAGTTCCGGCCTGCCGTCGGCAGGTCGGAGTTTCGTATCACTACATGAGACGTATCGTTGACTTTCAAAACGTATCATGCGATGGTACGCTTCTTGGATAAGACAGATGATACGCTCGTTCAGGGACAAGACCAGTGAGGCCGTTTCGAACGGCAAGGCTCCAAAGGGCTTCCCGGCGGACCTTGTCCGAGCAGCCCAGCGGAAATTGTTCATGATCGACAACGCGACCGAGTTGTCGGATCTGAGGACGCCCCCAGGCAACAGGCTTGAGCCTCTGAAAGGCAACCGCGCCGGCCAGCATTCGATCCGCATCAACGACCAGTTTCGCGTGTGCTTTCGTTGGGCAGATGGGCAAGCCGAGGATGTCGAAATCACCGACTACCATTGAAGGACAGGTGTCAAATGCTGAACATCACCCCCCCTATCCATCCCGGAGAAATTCTCCGTGAAGAGTATCTCATCCCGCTTGGGTTGAAGCCCTACACACTGGCCAAAAAGCTGCACGTGCCGCGCACGCGCATCGAGCGCCTGGCCAGCGAGGCGACACCGGTGACGCCCGACACCGCACTGCGCCTTGCCAAGTTTTTCGGAACCACGCCGCAATTCTGGATGAACATGCAGGCGAGCTACGACCTTGCCGTGGAGGGAGAGGCCAAGAAAGCCGACCTTGAAACGATCGAGCGCATGGCCGCTGCTTAAGGTAAGCAACCCCAGTTGCCCGCACTTTCCCCCCAATCGGAAAAGGCGCATCCTGAGATTTCGCACACCGAGGGAGGAAAACCGGTCATGCACGGGGTGGACGTCGTCAAGAACGTTTATGATGCCTATGCAAAACGCGACATCGTGGGCGCGATGGCCCACTGCTCCGACGATGTCGTCTTCCGCTGGGTCGCCGAACCGGAGGCACCCTATATCGGTACAGGCAACGGCAAACACGAGTTCCTTGCCCGCCTCGTAGCGCTGGACCGTGATTTCGAATACCGCCGCTTCGTCCCGGTGGATATCGTCGACGGCGGCGACAAGATCGCGGCGCAGGTCGAAATCCATCTGACGCGCAGAACCACCGGCCGGGAGCTGGTCATGCGTACCGCCGATTTCTGGACGATCCGCGACGGTAAGGTCATCGAGATGGTGGAGTATTACGACACCGCGCTGGCCGCCTCGGTCCTCTGAAATATTTTCGTCGCTCTGTCGGATCGCCTGAACCTGCGGCGTCCTTGGGATGCCGACACGATGATGCCGGCTTCATCTGAGGAGAACGCATCATGTCCATTCTGTCATCCCTGGGTCGCGTCGCTAGCCGTTACGCACAGACGCGCGCCCGCCACCGCAGCGAGCGCGAGCTGCTGTCCCTGCCGATCGAACTGCGCAAGGATATCGGCTGGCCGGAAATCGTCATCGACGCGCAAAACGGTCCGCGGATCCGCAGGGCGCCCTGACCCTTGCTCAATCATGCGTCTCGCCCGAAAGCGGCGTCGCCCGCATCGACGCGCGCCTTTTGAAAGCTTCGAACCAGCCCGTCAGCCGCGCCCGCGTGCGAAACGACGGAAGCTGGCGGAACGCCATCCAGGACAGCGTGGTGGCAAGCGCAATATGGCCGACATGCAGCGGCGCGTCGTCGTCCATCGTGCTTTCGATCCAGTCGTAGCTCGCCTCGATCTTGTCCCGGTATCCCTGCGCAAGAGCGCCGTAGCGCAGTGGTTCGGGCCTCCTTTCCGTCTCCCAGCGCAAGGCGATGCCCGTCTGCGCCAAGCCTTGGGCGACCGATTGCAGCCGCAATGCCTGCCAGCGCGCCTCGCCGTCTTGCGGCAAAAGCTTGCGGCCGTCATGCAGCGTGTCGAGATAGGCGCAGATCACGTCGGAATCGAAGAGCGCCGATGCGCCCAGCCGCAGCAGCACCGGCACTTTGCCGAGCGGGTTTTCGGCGTAGACGCGAGCGTTGCGCAAGGTCGGACTGGTCTCGTGATGAATGACCTCGAGCCGATCGGCAATGCCGGCCTCATGCGCGAAGACGAGCGCCTTGCGGGCGAAAGGTGAGTGCGTCTGGTAATAGAGGATCATTGTCGTCCCAGGAGTTGAGCAAGCGGCGTGTGATCCACCCGTTCTAGCCTGCGGGCTGCGAGAATTGCGCTCTGATTGACGGCCGCCGACGCAAGTTCGTTTCACGCCTTCCGTTCAAACCGCCGCTTGCACGGCCTGTCCGGAGCCGGCCCGCCCAAAAAATTTCGCGGGCCATGTAGGATTGCCGGCACCTCGTGCGTCCTGTGGCTCGCAAGGCCAAGCAAACGCCCAAACCAGACGCAAAGAGGAGCAAGACATGACTGACCAGACCCCCGTTCAGCCCAGGGCAGAAGTGCTCGGCGGATTGACCCCCTATCTGCAGTTGGACGGCGCCTTCAAGGCTGCCGATTTCTACAAGAAGGCCTTCGGCGCCGAGCAGGTCTTTGCCTATCCGGCGGACGAAAAAGGCCGCACCATGCATATCCATCTCCACGTCAACGGCTCGACGCTGATGCTGGGCGATGCCTATCCCGAGCACGGCCATCCGCATAAGCCGGCGCAAGGCTACACGCTGCAGCTCCATCTCGACGATGGCGACATCGACAGCTGGTGGCGGCGCGCCGTCGATGCCGGCTGCGAAGTGGTCACGCCGTTGCAGGTGATGTTCTGGGGCGACCGCTGGGGCCAGTTGAACGATCCGTTCGGCGTCGCCTGGGCGATGAACGCGCCGGTGAAGTAGATTCCCTGGCGAGCAGGCGTCGCCCGCCACGGCTGACGCGCTCACCGCGCCGGGTCGTATCCCCGCCGACCCGGCGCTCGTTTCAGCAAAGGAGTTCACCATGTCCTATGTCGATGGTTTCGTGCTTGCCGTGCCAAAGGCCAAACTCGACGACTACAAGAAGCTGGCCAACCTCGCAGGCCCGATATGGATGGAACACGGCGCGCTCGCCTATGTCGAATGTATCGGCGACGACGTGCCCTATGGCGAGCTGACCTCGTTTCCGCGTGCCGTTCAGGCAACTGACGACGAGATCGTCGTCTTCGCCTGGGCGGTCTATGAATCCAGGCAAAGCCGCGACACGGTGATGGCCAAGGTGATGGCCGACCCGCGTTTGACACCCGATTTGGGGCCCATGCCCTTCGATATGAAGCGCATGATCTTCGGCGGCTTCAAACCCTTCATAGAGCTGTAGACCCAACATCCAGACCGATCGCCCGCTGCCGCGTGCCGACGCCAACGGCGGGACCCGAAACTCGTCTTCATTTCTCAAGGCAGGACCGACTTATGCGCAAGCTGATCGTATTCAACAGCATCTCGCTCGACGGCTATTTTACCGACGGGCACGGCGCCATGGACTGGGCGCACAGCCAGGATCCGGAATGGAACGCGTTCGTCGCCGACAATGCCAAGGGCGGTGGCATGCTGGTGCTGGGCCGCGTTACCTACGACCTGATGATCCAGTTCTGGCCGACGCCGATGGCGGCCCAAATCGCACCGGTGGTGGCCGAACGCATGAACGCCATGCCGAAGGTCGTGTTCTCCCGCACACTCGACACGGCGAGTTGGAACAACACCGAGTTGGTCAAAAGCGGACCGGCCGCGAAGCTTCGGGAACTGAAGCAGCACCCGGGCAACCACATGACAATCCTGGGAAGCGGCAATCTCGTCGCTCAATTGGCCGAGGAGAATTTGATCGACGAATACCAGTTTGTCATCGTGCCGATCATGCTTGGCGCCGGCAGGACGCTGTTCGAAGGCATCGGCAATCGGCTCAACGTGAAGCTGGCCCGGTCGCAAGCCTTCGGCAACGGCAACGTCTTCCTGCGCTATGAGCAGAAGCCGCAGGCCGGCTAATGCATGTTGCCCAAAGAGATCAGGACAACGATTTCAACCAAACATCGTCCTGATTAATCGCGGCACATCTGCCTGGCTCTTCAGTCCAGTTTGTCGAGCAGCGGCTTCAGCCGGTCTCCATAACGCTTCCACAAATCGACCGAGCCTTGATACATGGGCTGGCGCACTTGCGCGGCGGACGCCGTGCGCACCGGCCGGTCGGTCTCATGGAACGACAGCACGGCATCGTCCCATGGCAGGCCGAGATAGTCGATGAGCGCCCGGCTTTGTCCTTCCTGATCGGCGACGAAATCCTCGTAGCGCACATCGTGCACGACGCCGGGCAGCACCTTGTGCCAATGCGCCATGATGTCGGTGTAGAGATTGTGGAAGTCGGCGAGCTCGCCGAGGTCGTAGCCATAGCGGTGGCTGTCGCCGCGGAAATGCACCTTGTAGATCGACAGGCAGGTTGCCACCGCATCGCGGGCACAGTGGATGATCCTGGCCTTCGGCATCATCATGTGGATGAAGCCGATAAGCAGGAAGTTGCCCGGCATCTTGTCGGTGACGTGGCTGATATGCGGATAGCGGGCATGCAGCATGTCGAGATAGGCCTGGCCTGCCTCGGCGAAATCCGCATCGTCCGTATCCGATACGCCCCAGGGAAAGCCGCCCGGCATGTTGGCCGGGAACTGCTTGCCGACCGCCTTCTTCAGGATGCTGAGCTCGCCGGCGCCATAGACCTTGGGATGGCTGGCGATGATCTGCTCGACCAGCGTCGTGCCCGAACGCGGCATGCCGACGACGAAGATCGGCGCGTCATCGGTGATCGGGCTCTGCCTGTGTCTTTCGAAGAAGCCGGCATCGAACACCGTCTTCATCGCCTCGAATTCGGCGCGTGTCCTGACGGGATCATAGTTGATCCCCTTGCGGCGAATGGCATTGCCTTCGGCGAAGTAGTCGAAGGCCTTGTTGTAGTCCTTCAAATCGTCATTGGCCTTGCCGAGGCCGAAGGACAGCTGCATGCGTGCCAGGCTGTCCGGCGGCGCCTTGGCATGCTGGGCCTCCATGCCGGCCAATTCGGCATCGCGCTCCTTCTGGCGCTTGACCTGCGTCAGCATCAGCCAGGCGGTGGCCATGCCGGGATTGATCGCCAGCGCCTGCCGGAACAGGTCGGCGGCCTCGTCGAGCTTACCCTTCTCCATCAGCCCGACGCCGAGCCCGTGCAGCAGCTCGGCATCCTTGGGGCGGATGGCCAGCGACTCGCGAAAAACCGCCAGCGCCTCGTCCAGGCGTCCGGCTTCCTGCAGGGTTTCGGCAAGTCCGATGCGGGCGCGCACATGGAAGGGATTGCGTGCGACCGTGCCGCGATAGATCTCTTCGGCTTCCTCGAACCGGCCGAGCTGCTTCAGCGACGAGCCGAGATTGTCGCGCGCAGCAAGCTGCTCCGGCCGCAGATCCACCGCGCCTCGGAAGAAGTCGATTGCCGCGTCGACACGGCCGAGATCACGCATCACCGTGCCGAAATTGTTGAGGAAATCGGCATTCGTCGGCTGCAGGCTCACCGATTGTTCGAGGAGTCCCAGTCCCTCTTCGCTGCGCCCGGTCTGGTGCAGCAGCAGCCCCAGGAAATGCGCAGCCGCCGCGTGTTTGGGCTGACGCGCCAGGACTTGCCGGTAGATTGTTTCGGCTTCTTGCCGGCGCCCGGCCTGATGCAGTTGCAGCGCCTGCTGCACATATTGGTCGAGGCCCAGCGGCGGCTGTCCGCCCGCGCCAGTCCTCGCTCCCGCACCCATCGCTCGTCTCTGATCTCTGTTAATGGGAAACCTGCCGTGTTTATCCGCCTGCCGCGATCTAGGCCATTGGCGCGGCAGGTTCAAGTCTCCGCGGGGTTCTGCGGCCTTCCCATCGCCGTGAACGCTATCAGATCAGGCGGTTGGTCTCGGCAACCTGCCTGGCCCGCCTCACCGTGCCATCGGTATCGGAGATCGTGCGCCTGGCCGCCTCATCGCTTCTGATGGTCAACCGTGCCGACTTGACGATCATCGGCTGGCCGGTCGGGCCAACGGCAATGGCATGTATGGCGATCGGCTTGATGACCGGATTTACCGCGACGGTCTTCCCCCTTGAGCCTCTTGTGGAAACCATGGTTTTGTCCTCATTCCGGAGTAAATAAAAAATATCGAGCTGAGAAAGCGCCCCAGCGAATTGTCAAGAATTTTTAGAGATATGCCGACCCATAGCAGAATTATTGGAAGATCTATAGCGATCTATTTTTCGGCCATAGCGCGTTTATTTTCTGAATCATCTTGAATAGGCGGCCCGATCGATCTACATAAGGAAGATCGTTTTGGCCAGAATTGGCATCTCGCGGCGTCAGAGGTTCTCGACCCGCCAATCTCATTCCAAATCGTCGATACCGGGCGCACGGCACATTCGCTGTGCGACGATTTTTCAATCCGCGAAAGACAGATATGACCACCGGAACCGTGAAGTTCTACAATGGCCAGAAGGGTTTTGGCTTCATTCAGCCGGCCGACGGCGGCAAGGACGTTTTCGTCCATGTCAGCGCGCTGGAGCGCGCCGGCTTTCCCGGCCTCGCCGAAGGCCAGAAGCTGCAGTTCGAATTGGAACGTGACGGCAAGGGCCGCGAGTCGGCCGCCAATCTGCAACTGATCTGATCCGGCCGAATTCGATGAACGCTGACCACGGATGTACTGGCAGCTCTCGAAGGCGGCTTATTTCCAGCGATTGCCGGAAATAGGAAAGCGGGGCTCGTCCCCGCTTTTTTGCTTTGGGGCCACTGTTTTACATGACGCCCCAAGGTGTGAGCCAACAAAGCCGTGAACCAACCGAAAGCCAGACGATGCCGGACCGCACCACCCATTCCATTGCCCACTTCACCGCGGCTTTCGCGCTCGGCGGGCTGGAGGGGCAATTGCCGGCCGGCGACTACGACATCGATCATGACGAAGAGCTGATCGAAGGCATGTCACACATTGCCTGGCGCCGCGTCGCCACCTTCATTCACCTGCCGGCGAGGGCGGTGAAGAGCCCGACCACCAGCCAGCTTGTCGCCATCGACCACCTCGAACTCGAAACCGCGCTGAAGCGCGACCGGGAGAATGCAGCATGATCCGTTTCCAGCAGAATACGCGCCCGCGCACCGACACGCCCTCGCACCTTTTCGCCATTGGCCAGACGGTGCGCATGAAGAGCCGCACCGGCCTCGTCCAGAAGACGGCGGAGCTGTTCGAGATCAAGAGCAGGCTGCCGGTCAAGGACGGCTCGCCGCAATACCGTATCCGCAGCGAGCAGGAGACCTACGAACGGGTCACCACGGAAGACAATCTCGAACCGGTCGACAATCCGGCTGTCGCCAACAATCCGGCGGCCTGAGATCTCCGAACAGCCAGCCAACACGCACAAGAGGAGCAGTCCATGTCCAAGGGTCAACAGCGAAGCAATCGCGAAGCGCGCAAGCCGAAGAAGGATAAGGTCGTGGCCAAGCCCGCCTCTCCGTTCGGCTCGTCGGTCAAGCAGGCGGAGAGCGGCCTGAAGCCGAAGTCAAAGGGCTGACAGCCTTGGGGCGCCTCGCATGCGCCCCATCCCCTGCTTTGGGCAGGCGATGAACTGACGACAGGGCCATGCCAAGTCCTGCCACGGAGGCTTGCTTGAACTTCGTCATCGAGTTCTACCGGTCGCGCGACGCCGAGGAAGCAACACTCGACAAGGTGTCGCTGGAAGCGCCGACACTGCGCGACGCCCTGCAAGGCGCGACCGCCCTGTTCCACAGCCTGGCCATGCCGCAAATCCCCGACCGCCTGCGCATCTGCGATGAGCATGGCAGCGAGCTCTATGCCGGGCCTGCCGATGGGGCTTATCCGGCCTAGGCACCACCCGCGCAAGTGCCTCACGAGAGGAGAAGGAAAAACCTCAGCACGGCCCGTCGCCAACGATGCGGTAATCCGCGGCGCGGGCTTCGCAGGCATTGGGGAAAGTGCGCTCCTCGCCGTGCCTGCGGGCGCAGACGGGTGCGTATTCGCGGGTGCAGAACGTCTGCTCTTCACCGCCACCGCCACCGCCACCGCCACTGCCATCACCGTCGCCGCGGCACGGGCCGTCGCGCACGATGCGGTAGCCGGCACGATCGGCAAGACAGGCATTGGCGAAGGTCTGGCGGTCGCCGCCGCGCCGGGCACAGACCGGCTCATATTGCCTGGTGCAGAATTCCGGTTCGGGACGCGGCGGACGCGGGCGTGGTCCGGGCCCGTCATCGACAACGACGGTGCAGGCGGCCAGAAGCACCGGCAGCAACAGCACGGCAACCCCTTGCCGCGAGAAAATTGACGCCAGGAATTTCATGCTGATCTCTCCCCGATCGCGATCCATTCCGATCCTCGCCATTCCCTTGTCGAATGCAACCCCTGTTTGCAGCCTCACACCGAAGCGGCGTCTGAAACCGGGGCGGTCGGCAACAGCTGTCGTTAGCCGCCTCTGGCCCATGCGTGACCGTGGCTGTGGGCCGATGACCCGATCCGCAACCAAGCCTATCTGCGCCCGGTCGACGCTCAGATCGGTCGATTCTTGCGTCGGGATGCGCCCAGTGTGGCGGCCCGCGGCGCTATCTTGCAACCTTCACGTTTCCGTGCGATAAATTCCGTGTTCGGGCATTTGCGACCCGGAGAGCGGAACGTTTTGGACGACCTTTCCCCGATACTGTGAATCTCTGACGGCCCCGTTTTCGGCGGGGGGTTTGACCATGCGCCAATGCATGACTGCCGAAGCAACCACCGGGAACTGCCCTCGACGCCAGGTGGCGGGCAGGACCACCAAAGACTGAACGGGTGAAGGAGTTTCCCCAATGGCCCAGACCGGCACCGTTAAATTCTTCAACGCGACCAAAGGCTTCGGTTTCATCACGCCCGACGGCGGCGCCAAGGACGTGTTCGTCCACATTTCAGCGATCGAGGCATCGGGCCTGCGCACGCTCGTCGACGGCCAGAAGGTCACCTTCGACGTCGAGCCGGACCGCATGGGCAAGGGCCCGAAGGCGGTCAACCTCCGCGCTGCCTGATCATCGGCGCGCCGCGCGTCCTTGACCGCGGGCGGACGAAGGTTCGGAGCTTGCCCCAGCCTCTGGGCGCACAGACAGTTTTTGAAAGGCGCGGCGATTTTCGTCGCGCCTTTTTCACGACTGCGGCAAAGCAGAAATGCATGTCGCCCAAAAGTGGATCCGGTTTTGGGTCTACGACTTGTATCATAACAAGGGCTTGACGCGCTTTAGGCGCCCGCAAAACTTTCTCTTGCCGATGACGCTAAAATAAAGGACAAATTTCCTCTCGGGCATTTGCCGGCCCGAGACTGGAGTTTATGGGATCAAAGGAGCTTCCCATGCCGCAGACCGGCACCGTCAAATTCTTCAACCATGCCAAAGGCTTCGGCTTCATCACGCCGGACGATGGCGCGAAGGATGTCTTCGTCCATATTTCGGCCGTGCAGGCGTCAGGTCTTCCCGGTCTCGAAGATGGGCAGAAAGTAACGTTCGACACCGAGCCGGACAAGCGCGGCAAGGGACCCAAGGCCGTCAACCTGTCTGTCGGCTGAGCCGGCTTCAGACTGTCGGCTCCAGCAGGCCAGCCCGGCTCATTTCGAGCTTGGTTTTGTCGCCTCTCTCGGATCGGCAGGTCGAAATCCGTTCAGCCTCCGTTCAGCCACGGTCGCATATTAGTCTTGGGTAAAGCCGGACCGCATCCCCTGCAAAACTGCACGGCCCGGTACGAAGGAGACCAAGATGAACAGAATTTTCAAGACAGCCGTGCTGTCCGCCGCCATGGCCGCCACCATGCTTGTGGCCCTGCCTGCGGCCAACGCCGATGAATGGCGCCATCACCGCCACCACGGCAATGGCGATGCCATTGCCGCCGGCGTGCTTGGCCTTGCCGCCGGCGCCCTGATCGGTGGCGCGCTGGCCAATGACCGGCCACCGCCTGACGCTAACCGCTACTACGATGACGGTTACTACAATGACGGTTACTACGATCGTGAGGTGCGGGTTCGCCCGGCTCCGGTCCGCCGCTACTATGTGCAGCCGCGGGTGGTCTACGCCGATCGCTACGCCGAACCGTGGACGCGTGACTGGTACGAATACTGCTCGGACCGCTATCGCTCCTTCAACTCCCGCACCGGCACCTTCACCGGCAATGACGGCGAGCAGCATTTCTGCACGGCAAACTGAGTGCATGTCGCCCAAAGTGCGCAAGCGGTTTTGGGATAACGACTTGCACCAAACAGAATTCTGAAGCGCGAAAGCGCTTCAGAGCTTCCCTGCCCAAACAGAAAAGCGCTGACCGCAAGGCCAGCGCTTTTTTTGTTGCCCGGGTGTGTTGAGATTCAGGTCAGGAACGGGTTCGTTCTGCGCTCCTCGCCAAAACGGCCGCCAGGGCCGTGGCCGCAGATGAAACCTATATCGTCGCCGAGCGGCAGCAGCTTGTCCTTGATCGAGGCGATCAGCGTTGCATGGTCACCTCCCGGCAGGTCGGTGCGGCCGACAGAGCCACGGAACAGCACATCGCCGACATGGGCAAACTTGGCCGCGCGGTTGTAGTAGACGACGTGGCCGGGCGCGTGGCCCGGGCAATGCAGCACCTCGAACACGTGCGCGCCGAACGACACGGTCTCGCCTTCGATGAGGAACCGGTCGGGCACGCAGTTGCGCGCGCCTTCTATGCCGTAACGCCTGCCCTGGTTCTCCAGATTGTCGAGCAGGGATTTGTCGGCTGCATGCGGGCCGATGATATCGATGCCGAGCGCCTCTTTCAGCTCCATGGCGCCGCCAGCATGGTCGATATGGCCATGCGTGATCCAGATCGCTTCGGCCGTGATCGCATTGTCCTTCAGCACCGCCAGCACCTTGTCGATGTCGCCGCCCGGATCGACGACGACGCCGTGCTTGTCGTCCATGTCGAACAGGATGGTGCAGTTCTGCTGGAACGGTGTGACCGGCACGATGCCGGCATTGAGCTGACCCATGATCGTCCTTTCGATGTTCACGCGGTGATGTAGAGGCGTCAGGGAAAGGCGTCCACCCCTCGAAAGGCGAACAGTCAGTCGTCCCGGAAACGGAAATGGGCGGCCGAAGCCGCCCATTTGAACAAGCCTGAAAGCGTCAGGCTTACTTCTTCATGGCGCCCATGACCGCACCGATGATGCCGGTCAGGATCGCGCCACCGCCGGCGCCGCCGATGATGTTGTTGAGGTTGAGCGCACTGCCGAGACCGCTCGTCGCCGCCGCGGCCGCTGCCGGATCGACCGCGCCGCCGCCAAGCAGGCTGCCGAGGATTGCCGCGCCGCCGACGCCGCCAATGGCGCCACCCAGGATCTTGGGAAGCTGGCCCATAGCCGCGTTCTTGAGCGCAACACCAACCGCCTGACCACCGATGATACCCGTAATCACCTGTACAATGATCGGAAGAAGCGTGTTCATGTCCATATGATTAGTCCCTCCATAGCTGCCAGCCTCCCGGGCCGACACCATCATGAGACGCCGAATTGACTGAAAGTCAAATGCAGAAACGCTGAAATAAAAGGGGCGGCTCGAAAACCGCCCCTGCTTGCGCGAAAAGCTGTGACTATCGTTATTCTGCGGCGATCGCGTGCTTCGGCTGAACCGCTGCAGAATAGTCGTTCATAAGGTTCTTGGCGATCTCGCCGACCTCGAATCGGTAAGGGCCGATTTCCGACACCGGCGTTACTTCCGCAGCCGTCCCGGTCAGGAAGCATTGCTCGAAGCCTTCCAGTTCTTCCGGCAGGATGGCGCGTTCGATCACGTCCAGGCCGCGATCCCTGGCCAGCCCAATCACCGTGCGGCGGGTGATGCCGTCGAGGAAACAGTCGGGCTTCGGCGTATGGATCTTGCCGTCCTTGACGAAGAAGATGTTGGCGCCGGTTGCTTCCGCGACCTGGCCGCGCCAATCGAGCATCATGGCGTCGGCATAGCCTTTTGCTTCGGCGGCATGCTTGGACATGGTGCAGATCATGTAGAGGCCGGCCGCCTTCGACTTCGACGGCGCCGTGCGCGGGTCGGGCCGGCGCCATTCCGCGACATCGAGGCGAATGCCCTTCAGCTTCTGCGCCGGATCGAAATAGCTCGGCCACTGCCAGATGGCGATGGCGACGTTGATGCGGTTGTTCTGCGCCGAAACACCCATCTGCTCGCTGCCCCGCCAGGCGATCGGCCTGACATAAGCGTCCTGGAAGCCCTGCTTCTTCAACAGCGTGGTCGAGGCATCGTTGAGTTCGGCCACCGAGTAGGGAATCTTGAAGCCGAGCAGGCGCGCCGATTCATGCAGGCGCTCGGTGTGCTCGTTGAGCTTGAAGATCTCGCCGCCATAGGCGCGCTCGCCCTCGAAGACGGCGCTGGCGTAGTGCAGTCCGTGCGTCAGCACATGGATCTTGGCCTCGCCCCACGGAACGAATTCGCCATTCATCCAGATGAAGCCGTCCAGTTGATCGAAGGGAACGGATGCCATGGTAACCTCCCGCGGGCCACGGCCCGCATATCCTTAGTGTCGTTGCGTGTTCTTTTTGGCCGTGATTGGACACGCCGGCCGATGTTGCGAAGCGTAAGCGGATAATCGCGCTCTGGCAAACTCAGGAAGTTCCGGAAAAACCGGCCTGCCTTGCCTTTTCGTTCGCAATCCGCCCAAAACCTTGTCAAAAATTACCATTGCAGGGAAATTACGTCAATAGTACTGACATAATCTCCCGTTCCCATGGAGAAATGATGACGGATCGAAGCGCAGCCGCCGGAAAACCGATCAGGACCGCGATGTCAGTCGAGGACGGCATCGACTTCGCCATCATCGAACTGTTTTTCTTCGCCTACCGCGACTTCACCTCCGATCCCGATCAGATCCTGGCCGACTATGGTTTCGGCCGCGCGCACCACCGGGTGCTGCATTTCGTCAACCGCCGGCCGGGCCTGACGGTTGCCGAACTGCTCGACGTGCTGAAGATCACCAAGCAGAGCCTGGCGCGCGTTCTCAAACAACTGATCGACACCGACCATGTCGTGCAGTTGCAAGGCCCGCGCGACCGCCGGCAGCGCGAACTTTATCCGACGGCGAAGGGCCGTGCGCTGGCCTTGGCCCTGGCACGGCCACAGTCGCGCCGCATCCGTGCTGCATTGGAAGATTCCGGCGCCACCGAACGGACCTTGGTGGAACGCTTCCTCGAAGCGATGGTCAATCCGGAACTGAGAGCTCAGATCGACGTTGGGTCCGCAAAAATGTCAGGGAAAAACCATGGAGAGCACTGAGAGGGTCGATCAGGCGGCCGCACCGGACGACGACGCGCCGCATCTGCTTGTGGTCGACGACGACACCCGCATCCGCAATCTTCTCAAACAGTATCTGACCGAAAACGGCTTCCGCGTGACCGTCGCCGGCAATGCCGGCGAAGCCAGGCGCAAACTCACCGGCCTCGACTTCGACCTGCTTGTGCTCGATGTCATGATGCCCGGCGAAAGCGGCGTCGACCTTACCAAATCGCTGCGGGCCGAAAAGAACGTCCCGATCCTGATGCTGACCGCACTGTCGGAAACCGACAGCCGCATCCTAGGGCTCGAAGCCGGCGCGGATGACTACCTGCCCAAACCCTTCGACCCCCGCGAGCTGATCCTGCGCATCAACAACATCCTGCGCCGCGGCGGCCCGGCGACGACGCCCAAGGTCGAACAGCTGGTCTTCGGCCCCTACACCTTCCAGATCGCCAGGCGCGAGCTGAAGCGCGGCGGCGAGGCGCTGAAGCTGACCGACCGCGAGCAGGAGATCCTGGCGATCTTTGCCGCACGCGCCGGCGAAACCATCCCGCGCCACGAACTGGTAGGTGACGATTCGGAAGTCGGCGAGCGCACCATCGACGTGCAGATCAACCGGCTGCGCCGCAAGATCGAGCGCGATCCGTCCAACCCGGTCTGGCTGCAGACCGTGCGCGGTATTGGGTATCGGCTCAGCGTGGAATAGAATACCGGCCGCGGCGCTAGGGCATGATCCCGAAAAGTGGGAACCGGTTTTCGGAAAAGATCATGCTCCAACAAAGAGTTAGATCAGGAAGACGATCCAACCGAACGTCATCCTGATCGAGTGCCGCAGGCGAAATGAAAAAGAGCCGATGGCGACGACGGAACTGGAAGGGCCGGGATCTGACGGCTTGAGCGCACGCGCCACGCGAACGCTCAAGGCGGTGCCGCGCATCTGGAACCGGTTCTGGCGCCTCGTTTCGCTTTACATGCCCAAGCGCCTTTATGCGCGCTCGCTGATCATCGTCATCGCGCCGATGATCCTTTTGCAATCGGTGGTCGCCTTCGTCTTCATGGAGCGCCACTGGGCAACGGTGACGCAGCGCCTGTCGCAGGCCACCGTGCGCGACATCGCCGCCATCATCGACCTGATCGAGACCTATCCGCACGACGCCGACTACGCCAACATCATCCGCATCGCCCAGGACCGCATGCAGCTGAAGGTCGATCTGCTGCCGCCGGATCCCTTGCCGCCGCCCGGTCCAAAACCGTTCTTCTCTATCCTCGACGACGTTCTCTCCTCAGAGATCACGCGCCAGATCAACCGGCCGTTCTGGATCGACACGGTCGGCAATTCCAACATCGTCGAGGTGCGCGTCCAGCTCGAGAACAAGGTGCTGCGCGTCTTCGTGCGCCGCAGCCAGGCCTATGCCTCCAACACCCACATCTTCCTGATCTGGATGGTCGGCACCTCGCTGGTGCTGCTGATGATCGCCATCCCCTTCCTGCGCAACCAGATCCGGCCGATCCTGACGCTCGCCGAGGCCGCCGAAAGCTTCGGCAAGGGCCGGCCTATGCCGCGCGATTTTCGCCCGCGCGGCGCCGAGGAGGTTCGCCGCGCCGGCTTTGCCTTCATCCAGATGCGCGAGCGCATCGAGCGCCAGATCGACCAGCGCACCGCCATGCTGACTGGCGTCAGCCATGATCTGAGAACCATCCTCACCCGCTTCAAGCTGCAGTTGGCACTGGCCGGCGGCAAGACCGAGACCAAGGCGGCGCTCAACCAGGACATCGACGACATGCAGTCGATGTTGGAGGGTTATCTCGCCTTTGCCCGTGGCGAGGCCTCGGAGGATCCGGGACGTTTCGATCTCGAAGCCTATTTCCAAAAGCTCAGCGACGAAGCCGCCTTGCGCAAATGCAAGCTGTCGACGACGTTTTCCGGCGATCCGACCGTGCATGTCAGGCCGAATGCCTTCGCCCGGCTGTTGTCCAACGTCATCGGCAATGCTTTCCGCTATGCCAAGACGGTGGAGGTCAGTGCCAATCACGGCCGCGGCTCGCTGGTGGTCACTGTCGACGACAACGGCCCCGGCATTCCTGTTGACAGGCGCGAGGACGTGTTCAAGCCCTTCGTGCGGCTCGACGAGGCCCGCAACCTCGATGCCAGCGGCACCGGGCTCGGCCTGTCGATTGCCCGCGACATCGCCCGCAGCCATGGCGGTGACATCACCCTCGACGACAGTCCGCTCGGCGGCCTGCGCGCGGTGATCAAGGTTCCGGCCTGATGCATGTCGCCCAAAAGTGACCTCGGTTTTGGGAGAACGACATGCATAAAAACAAAAAACCTAAAGCGCGTCGCATGAATCCGTTTCAACGCGACGCGCTTTAGGCAGCTCAAGTATCAAGCCAGATATCAGGCTTCATCCGCTCGTCATGAAATCATGGTGAAGAGCGCGCATGAAACGCGCGACTGCAGTTGATTCGGCCCGGCCGCCTCACTTCGACGCCGTACCCGCCCGGGTGCGCTGGAGCGAAGCGAGGGCGGCCGGCTGGTCGCCGTTCCGGCATCGCCTCAAGGCAACCGTCGACCTTTCCAGCAAAGGGCCGCCATGCGCATATTGATGGTCACCGACGCCTGGCGCCCGCAGGTTAATGGCGTCGTCCACACGCTGGAGCGGCTCACCGAAACGCTGAAATCCTTCGACGTCGCGGTGGATTTCCTGACACCCAACATCTTTCGCACGCTGCCCCTGCCGACCTACCCTGACATCCGGCTGGCGCTGACCACACCAGGCCATGTCGCGCGCCTGATCGATGCCTACAAGGCGGATCACATCCACATCGTCACCGAAGGGCCGCTCGGTATCATGGCGCGGCGCTATTGCCGCAATGCTGGCCGGCCGTTCACCACCAGCTATCACACGCGCTTTCCCGAGTATCTCAGCGCCCGCTTGCCGGTGCCGGAAAGCTGGGCCTATCGCTGGCTGCGCGATTTCCATAATTCCGGCCAGGGCACGCTGGTCGCCACCCAGTCGCTCGCCGACGACCTTTCGGCGCGCGGCTTCAACAAGCTGCGGCCGTGGACGCGCGGCGTCGACACCGACCATTTCCGGCCGGACAAGAGGAAAGACCTCGGCTTCCCCGGCCCGGTCTTCCTCTGCGTTGGCCGCGTCGCCATCGAGAAGAACCTCTCCGCCTTCCTCGACCTCGACCTGCCCGGCAGCAAGGTGATCGTCGGCGAAGGCCCTGAGCTTGCCAAGCTCAGGGCAAAATATCCCAAGGCGCATTTCCTCGGTCACCGCCCCAATGACGAACTGGCCGAGATCTACGCCTCGGCCGATGTCTTCGTCTTCCCCAGCCGCACGGACACGTTCGGCAACGTCATCATCGAGGCGCTGGCCAGCGGCACGCCGGTCGCCGCCTATCCGGTGACCGGGCCGATCGACATTGTCGGCGATGGCTTTGGCGGCGCGGTCTCCAACGATCTGCGCGAGGCGTCACTTGCCGCCCTCAAGGTCGACCGCGCCGAGGCCAGAGAACGCGCCATGCGCTACAGCTGGAAGGCTTGTGCGGAAATGTTCCTCGACACGGTCGAGGAAGCACTGGGGATGCCGCGGAGGCTTGCCGCCTGACCCTCTCCTTCGTCATCCACGGGCGGAGCGTTGGCGAAGCCGGCGCGCAGACCCGAGGATCCATTCCGTGAGCTGGAAGCGTCCGCAGCGGTGAAGGATTAAGGATAACGGCGAAACTGCGTGTGCTCGACCAGCCCAGAGCCAGAAGCATCCTTCTGGACCGCTCCGCTTTTCGGCCACTGTCGCGGCATGGATCCTCGGGTCTGCGCGGGCGCTTAGCGCCCGCTCCGCCCGTGGATGACGAAAGCGTGTAACGTGCGACGACCGCAACTATCAGCGATGAATCCTAGAACAGCCGCCCGCCATCCGGCACCCTGCGCTCGATCGCTCCGAGCACCACCGCGCCCTCCTCGTCGGGAAAACCGAGCGTCAGCACTTCCGACATGAACGGCCCGATCTGGCGTGGCGGGAAATTGACCACGGCGAACACCTGCCGGCCAATCAAGCTTTCGGGCGTATAGTATTTGGTGATCTGCGCCGATGATTTCTTCACCCCGATGTCGGGTCCGAAATCGATCTTCAGCTTGAAGGCAGGCTTGCGCGCTTCCGGAAACGGTTCGGCCTCGACGATCGTGCCGGCGCGGATGTCGACATGATCGAAATCGGCAAAACTGATCTGCGGCTTGCGCTCGCTGCTCGAACTCATTCGCGTACGGCTCTAGGCATTGCCGTAGGTCTCGAACAGCACGCCGGCCAGCGCGTCCTTGGCCGAGGTTCCCGACCAGACGACGAACTGGAAAGCCTGGAAATAGCATTCGCAGGCTTCCAGCGCCGAGGACAAGAGCACCTCGACCTGCTGGCTCGACGGCTCGACCCCGCCGGCCAGAAGCAGCGACTGGCGAAACATGATCGCGCCCTCCTGCTCCCAGAGGTCGAAATGGCCGAACAGCATCTGTTCGTTGATCAGCGACAGCAGCCGCATCACTTCCAGCGCGCGGGTTTCCGGCACCTTGATGTCGAAGGCGCAGGCCAGATGCAGCGCCTCGAAATCCTCCATCCAGGAGAAGGAGACGTGATAGTCGGTCCAGCTGCCGGCGACCGAGATCGAGATTTCATCATCGCCGGCCCGTTCGAAGGACCAGTCGTTGTTGTGGGCCACCTGCTCGATAACATCCACCGGATGGATTTCGCGGGAGTATTCGAGTTCGAGAAGTTCCATGGAATGCTTCCTGTGTTCAGGGGGAGCGCCTCACGCTCCGCGGGGCACACACGACGAACAATCTGATCTAGAACTCGGACGGCCAGGACTTCTCGACGCAAAGACCCCAGACCGGACCCCACCGCCCGGCCGCATGACCCTGCTTCGAATCATGCAACAAATTCAGTCTATTGATCGGGAGTCGCGTGAACAGCCCAATTTTTCGCACTGCGTCATTCGCATGTGGAAAGGCGCTGTCACAAAGATTCATGCAATGCCGTTAAGCGATTCACGGCAAAGCGCTTTTCAAGATCGCACTATGTGGAAAAGTTTAACGATTATTTTTTTGCGCGAGGCTTCGCCGCCGCCGCTGGTGCGGCCTCACCGGCGAGTTCTGCAAGCTTCGCTTCGAGCGCCTCGATGCGGGCGGCAAGCCTGCTGTTCTCGTCACGGGCCTTGGCGGCCATCTCGCGCGCGGCCTCGAATTCCTCGCGCTGCACCACATCCATCGAATTGAGGATGCGCTCCGCCTGCCCCTTGAAGGCAGTCTCCACCTCACGCCGGACGCCCTGCGCGGCACCCGCGGCATCGGTCATCAGCTTGGCGAATTCATCGAGAATGCGGTTCGGTCCGGTCGACATGGCAAATCCTCGCTTGCTCGAAATGACGTAGTGGCGCTGAGCGCCGAATGCAAGAACGTTGAGGGCTGGTGCGGCCTCTGCGTTGCTATGGCGCATGGCGGTACCATGCCTATGCGAAGCCTTCAAATGGCCCCAAGCTGTACTTAAGGACGCCAAATCGCCTACTGTGTCGTCATCAAATAGTGCTTCAGCACGCTCCAGTCAGGGTCACCCAATGGCAACGCCCCCGCGCCGACCGACAAATCCGTTCGAAGCCGCCGAAGCGGCCTTCAAGCCGGTCAAGAAACCGGCAGCGCCCATTCGCGAACCCTCATCCGCCCCGAATGTCCGCGAGCTTGTCTCGATCCGGATCGACCGGGCCGTGCTCGATCATTTCCAGGAAGACGGCCCCGGCTGGCAGGACAGGATCAACGACGCGTTGCGGCAGTTTGTGGCCGCCAAGGGCTGAGTTCGCCACCCAAGGCGCGATGGCTCGCAATGGTGATCGGTCGCGACACTTGACGGCGACCGGCTTGCCTTGACCCTGCCAAAACCCTACCGCATGGTCCGCGCCCGAATGCGACCGCAACCGAGAGCTCCCCGTTGAACGAATATTTCCTGCTGCCGCTGGCCTCGCTGCCCTTCCCCAACATCAACCCGATCCTCATCCAGATCGGGCCTCTGGCGGTGCATTGGTACGGCATCGGCTACATCGTCGGCATCCTGTTTGCCTGGTGGTACGCCAAGCGGCTAGCCGCCAACCCGAAACTATGGCCCGACGGCATCCTGCCGATGAAGCCGGAGGACCTCGATGATTTCATTGTCTGGGCAGCGATCGGCGTCGTGCTTGGCGGCCGTACGGGCTACGTGCTGTTCTACGACCTGGCGCGCTACATAGCGCATCCACTCGACATCTTCGCGGTCTGGCAAGGCGGCATGTCGTTTCATGGCGGCCTGCTCGGTGTCATCCTCGCCATGACGCTGTTTTCCATCAAGCGCGGCATCCGCACCTGGTCGCTGTTCGATGTCGTGGCCGCCGGCGTGCCGGTTGGGCTCGGCCTGGTGCGCGTCGCCAACTTCATCAACGCGGAACTTTGGGGCCGTATCACCGACGCACCATGGGGCGTCATCTTCTGCAATGACCGTATCCAGCAGGCACAAGGTCTATGCCCTGCCGGCCTGCTCCCTCGCCATCCGAGCCAGCTCTATGAGGCCCTGCTCGAGGGCGTCGTATTGTTCCTGGTCCTGCGCATCCTCACCCATTCGCGCCTCAAGCTGAAGACGCCGCGCTTCGTCGGCGGCGCCTTCATCTGCGGCTATGGCCTGTCGCGCATCTTCGTCGAGTTCTTCCGCGAACCCGACCAGCAGCTCGGCTATCTCCTCGGCACCAACTGGCTGACCATGGGCATGATCCTGTCGACGCCGATGGTGCTGGCCGGCATCTGGGCGATGGCTACAGCCAAGCCGGTGACGCAAGGACAGCGGCAGGCGACATGACGCGGCTCAAGACCCGCATCGTCGACCTGATCGAGGCGCTCGGCCCCCTTCCCGTCAACGAGTACATGGCGCTGTGCCTGTTCGACCCCGCGGACGGCTACTACACGACGCGCGAGCCGTTCGGCGCCGCCGGCGACTTCGTGACCGCGCCGGAGATCAGCCAGATGTTCGGCGAACTCGTCGCCGTCTGGTTTTACCAGGCTTGGGCAGCGATTGGCCGGCCGATGCCGGTCACTATCGCCGAGATCGGCCCCGGTCGCGGCACGCTGATGAAGGACATGCTGCGCACCCTGTCGCGGCTCGATCCTGATCTGGCCAATGGCGCTGCATTCGCCATGATCGAGACCAGCCCGCGCCTGGCCGAGACCCAGAAACAGACGCTCGGCGCGACGCCCTTCGCGGTTCGCTGGCACGAGACCATCGAGACCTTGCCCGATCAGCCGTTGCTCATCGTCGGCAACGAATTGTTCGACGCCGTGCCGATTCGTCAGTTCGTCCGCGCCGGCGCCAGCTGGCGCGAGCGCATGGTCGGCCTCGACGACCAGAATGTCCTTTGCTTCTTCGCCGGCGCCGGCTCGGTCGACCCGACGCTGCTGCCCGTCGATGCGGCTGAAGCGCCGCAAGGCGCGATCGTCGAGGTGGCGCCGGCCCGCACCGCCCTGATGGCGGCCATTGCCGAGCGCATAGCCCGAAACAGTGGCGCCGGGCTGTTTCTCGACTATGGCCATCTCCGGCCGGGTGTCGGCGACACGCTGCAGGCCTTGCGCAAGCACAATCACGAAGATGTGCTGGCCAATCCGGGCGAAGCCGACCTCACCTCGCATGTCGATTTCGCCGCCCTGGCCGCGGTTGCGCGCGCACATGGTCTCGACGTCCATCTGTCGACGCAAGGCAATTTCCTGCTCGGCATGGGCATTCTCGAGCGCGCCGGCCGGCTTGGCGCCGATGCTGGCCAGGCTGGCCGCGACAAGATCACCGGCGATGTCGAGCGTCTTGCCGGACCGCAGGCCATGGGCGATCTGTTCAAGGTGCTTGCCGTGCTGCCGCGCGGTGTGACCATTCGGCCGTTTGCCACGGCGGATTGACTTTTCACCGCTGCCCCTCCCAATCTCCCGTCCGGTAAAAGAGCGGTCGAACCGCCGGCCGCTTGCTTCCGGACTTTTTCTTGACGAAACCGCCCACACGGACAACAACGCCCGCATGCTCACTCAGACCAAACCGGATCCCGTTCGGTCGCCGCTGCTGGACAAGGCGCAGGCACAAGGCATCCGCCACGGCTATTTCACCCGTAGAGGCGGTGTCTCGACCGGCATCTACCAGGGCCTCAACATCGGCACCGGGTCGGACGACGACAAGGCGCTGGTGGCCGAAAACCGCGCCCGCGTCGCTGCCTGGATGGGCGTGCCGACGAGCCATCTGTTGACCGCCTGGCAGATCCATTCCCCCGACGTCGTCGTCGCCCGGGAACCCTTTGCCGGCGAACGCCCCAAGGCCGATGCCATCGTCACCGACCGGCCGGGCATCGCCATCGGCGCCTCGACCGCCGACTGCGGCCCGGTGCTGTTTGCCGATGCCGGGGCGCGCATCATCGGCGCGGCGCATGCCGGCTGGAAAGGCGCCTTTACCGGCGTGCTGGAAAACACCATCGCCGCCATGGAGAGCCTGGGCGCCCGGCGCGAAAACATCGTCGCCGTGCTCGGCCCCTCGATCGGCCCCGGCAATTACGAGGTCGGGCCGGAATTCGTCGCCCGCTTCGTCGAGGCCGACGCCGAAAACATCGGCTACTTCGCGCCCTCCGTCACATCAGGCCATGCCATGTTCGACCTCAACCGCTACACGGTCGATCGGCTTGCCAGGGCTGGCGTGATCGCCGAGGGCCTCGGCCGCTGCACCTATGCCGAGGAAGATTTGTTTTACTCCTACCGGCGCACCACGCACCGCAAGGAAGCCGATTACGGCCGGCAGGTTTCGGCCATCGTTTTGGAGAATGAATAATGGCGCTGCATTTTGAACGATCGGAATTTGACGCGCGGCGAGACCGGCTGATGATCGAGATGGCCGAGAAGAAGCTCGACGCCATCCTGCTGTTCGCGCAGGAAAGCATGTACTGGCTGACCGGCTACGACACGTTCGGCTTCTGCTTCTTCCAGTGCCTGGTGGTGAAGGCCGACGGCTCGATGGTGCTTTTGACCCGTTCGGCCGACCTGCGCCAGGCGCGTCACACCTCGATCATCGACAACATCGTGCTGTGGACCGACCGCAACGGCGCCAACCCGGCGGTCGACCTGCGCAATCTGCTTAACGACCTCGACCTGCTTGGCGCCCGCATCGGCGTCGAATACGACACCCATGGCCTGACCGCCTATAATGGCCGCCGGCTGGACGAGCAGTTGCAGACCTTCGGCCAGATTGCCGATGCCTCCGGCATTGTCGGCCGGCTGCGCCTGTTCAAGAGCCCGGCCGAGATCACCAAGGCCGAGAAGGCCGCCAATCTCTCCGACGACGCGCTGGACGCAGCACTGCCGCTGATCAAACAGGGCGGCGACGAGGCGCTGATCCTGGCCGCCATGCAGGGCGCGGTCTTTGCCGGCGGCGGCGACTATCCCGCAAACGAGTTCATCATCGGCTCCGGCGTCGATGCGCTGCTGTGCCGCTACAAGGCCGGCCGCCGCAAGCTCACCAAGAACGACCAGCTGACGCTTGAATGGGCCGGCGTCTTCCATCACTACCATGCGCCGATGATGCGCACTGTGCTGACCGGCAAGGTGTCGAAGCGCCATCAGGAACTGTTCGACGCCGCGCGCGCCGCCCTTCTGGCGGTGGAAAAGGCGATGACGCCCGGCAATACATTCGGCGACGTGTTCGACGCGCACGCCCGCACCATGGAGGCGCACGGCTTGACCAAGCACCGGCTGAATGCCTGCGGCTACTCCGTCGGCGCCCGTTTCACGCCGTCCTGGATGGACATGCCGATGTTCTATCAGGGCAACCCAGAGCCGATCGCGCCGCACATGACGCTGTTCGCCCACATGATCATCATGGATTCCGAGACCGAGACGGCAATGACGCTTGGCCGCACCTACCTGACCACCGAATCCCAGCCGAAGCCGCTTTCCCGCCATGATCTCGACTTGATCGTACAGTGAATCCATAATGGGAGGCGTTCTTCGCCAAGGAGTTAGAAGGCAAATGAGACGATCGCATATGACGACCGTGTCATTGCTTGTGGCATTGGCTCTGGCTGCCTGCACCAACGCAAAGGACGTTCTCGAACCTTCCGCCATCACCCCGCCGGCGGCCTCCGCACAGCCCGCGCCGGTAGCGCCGGGCAGTACGGCGGCCACGGCTCCCACCCCCTCAACAGCTGCGCCCGCCACCACAACGGCCGGAGCCGCAACCACCACCGCACCGCTCACCTCGGCCCAAAGCGCTGCTATCCTGTCGAAGACCCGGCTGCAGATCGCACCGATCGTCGGCGCTTCGGTGGAAGCCGCCACTCCGCTGACTGCGGAACTGCAGACGCGCGCCAAGCAGCGTGGAATTACACTTGCCGGCAGCGCCGACCAGACCGCGACCCATGTGCTGAAGGGCTATTTCTCGGCGATTTCGGAGGGCAAGGACACCACCGTCATCTATGTCTGGGACGTCTACGATCCCTCGGGTAACCGCCTGCACCGCATCAACGGCCAGATGAAGGCGCCATCGGTCAATTCCGGCGCCGGCGCGGGCGCCGACAGCTGGAAGGCGGTCTCGCCGGCCACCATGCAGGCGATCGCCGACCAGACCATCGACCAGTTCGCGGCATTTCTGGGCGGCAAGGCCGGCTAGCAAGGCATGCTCGAGTGTTGCCTCTCGGCGATGGCACGAACCTTTCTTGAGTTTAGCCGGCGGATTCCCGATCTCGGCGCTTGCAATACCAGCGCGGGCCGCTAAAAGCCCGGTTAAAAGGTACGGGAGAGTCTGTCAGGCCTTCCCATCCCCCACCAGGAACGGTGCATGAAACTCTTCGCGGGCAATTCCAACAGGGTGCTGGCCGAAGCGGTCGCCCGCTATCTCAACATCCCGCTGGGCAAGGCCAGCGTCAGGCGCTTTGCCGACCAGGAAATCTTTGTCGAAATCCAGGAAAACGTGCGCGGCGAGGATGTCTTCATCCTCCAGTCGACCTCATTCCCGACCAACGATCACCTGATGGAACTGCTCATCATGATCGACGCCTTCATGCGCTCCTCGGCCAAGCGCATCACGGCGGTGATTCCCTATTTCGGTTATGCCAGGCAGGATCGCCGGGCATCGGGCCGCACGCCGATCTCGGCTAAGCTGGTCGCCAACATGATCACCCGCGCCGGCGTCGACCGCGTTTTGACGCTCGACCTGCATGCCGGCCAGATCCAGGGCTTCTTTGACATCCCGACCGACAATCTGTTTTCCGTGCCGGTGATGGCTCGCGACGTGAAGGCCAAATACAAGCAGCTCGGCAATGTCGTCGTCGTGTCGCCCGATATTGGTGGCGTGGTGCGCGCGCGTGCGCTGGCCAAGCGCTTCGACGCGCAACTCGCCATCGTCGACAAGCGCCGCGAGCGCCCGGGCGAATCGGAAGTCATGAACATCATCGGCGCGGTCGCCGGCAAGGATTGCCTGCTGATCGACGACATCGTCGATTCCGGCGGCACGCTGTGCAACGCCGCCGATGCGCTCTTGGCCAACGGCGCCACCAGCGTCACCGCCTATATCACCCATGGCGTGCTGTCGGGCGGCGCTGTGGCCCGCATCAGTGGCTCGAAGCTGCAGGAACTGGTGATCACCGATTCCATCCAGCCGACGCAAGGCGTGCTCGACGCGCCGAACATCCGCGTCATCTCGATCGCCGACCTGATGGGCGAAGCGATTTCGCGCACGGCGACCGAGGAATCGGTGTCGAGCCTGTTCGATTAGTCTAGGCTACAGGACCTTCCAGCCGCGCCGGCACGTTTGGCCGACGAACACTTTCGCCATTGTCGCGCGCGCCGCGCATATAGCCGCGCGGCGAGGAGCCCAGCATGCGCTTGAACATGGTGATGAAGGCCGGCACACTGTCATAGCCCAAGTCGAGCGCCACCCGGGTGATCGGCTCGCCATCGGCGAGCCGCGGCAGCGCCGCGAACAGGCAGGCCTGCTGGCGCCATGTCGACAGCGACAGGCCGGTCTGGCGCTGGAAGGCGCGCGTGAAGGAGCGCCGGCTCATGCCGGCGGCGTCAGCCCATTCGTCGATCGTCGCATGCGGCGAAGGTGCCGCGACGAAGCGCCGGCACAGCATCGCCAGCCTTGGATCGGACGGGAATGGCAGGCCGAGCGGCCGTTCCGGCAAGGTCGGGATCTCATGCAGCAACAGCTTCATGATCAACCCGCCGCGCCCTTCCAGCTCGCCGCCTTGCGGCAGTTTCTCCGATTCCACGATCAGGCTGTGCATCAGCTCGGTAACGCCGACGACGCGCAAGCCTTCCGGCAGGCCGGGAATCGCGCCTGGCATCACATAGACCGAGCGCATCGAGACATCGCCCAGCATCTCGACCGAATGCTCGATGCCGGCCGGAATCCACATCGCGTGGTCTGGCGGCACCATCCAGCGCCCGTGCCGCGTCGTCACCAGCACGACGCCGACCAACGCGTGCAGCAACTGGCTGCGGCTGTGGCGGTGTTGCGGCACGTGGTAACCGTCGGGATATTCGGTCGGTAACGCCACCGCCGGCCCGGCAACCTCCTCCAGCCATTGCCAGCGGCTCTGGTGCAATTGGCCGAGATCGGCATTGCCGGCGCGGAAGATTTCCCTGCCATGTGGCATCGGCTATGGCCCACTTGCGAAACTATTGGACCAAACCACGAAAGAAGTCGCGCGGCAAGCGGCCTATAAGGCAACCGTCCCTAAGGCGGCCGCAGGAGCGTCCGTCAGATTGCCCGCGGGCGTGCCCGCCAAAAAGACCACGGAGCCTGCCTTGACCGATACGACAGCCGCCAGAGTCGCGCCACCCGCGAGCGCCAGTCACACTTCCGCTCAGGCGACGGCCTTCACCGTCATCCTGGCGGTGAGTTTCTGCCATTGCATAAACGACATCATGCAGTCGCTGCTATCGGCCATCTATCCCTTGCTGAAACAGAATTACGGCCTCGATTTCTGGCAGATCGGCCTGCTGACCTTCACCTTCCAGGTGACGGCGTCGCTGCTGCAGCCGGTGATCGGCATGATCACCGACAAGCGGCCGATGCCCTATTCGCTGCCCTACGGCATGGCCTCGTCGCTGATCGGCCTGATCGTGCTGGCCTATGCCGGGCACTACTACCTGCTGCTGCTCGGCGCCTCGCTGATCGGCATCGGCTCGGCGATCTTCCATCCCGAATCCTCGCGCATTGCCCGCTTCGCCTCGGGCGGCCGGTTTGGCCTGGCGCAGTCGCTGTTCCAGGTTGGCGGCAATTTCGGCCAGTCGATGGGGCCGCTGCTGGCCGCCTTCATCGTCGTGCCGTTCGGCCAGACCAGCATCGCCTGGTTCGCCGTCGGCTCGCTGATCGGCATCGTCGTTCTGTGGCAGGTCGGCGGCTGGTACAGCCGCTTGCGCGCCGCGCAAGGCACGCGCAAGGCGGCAAGCTTCGTCTCGCCCTTCCCGCGCCGCAAGGTGATGAACGCATTGATCGTGCTGACCCTGCTGGTGCTGAGCAAGAACGCCTACATCGCCAGCCTCGCCAGCTACTACACCTTCTACTCCATCCATAAGTTCGGGGTTTCGGTGCAGATGAGCCAGGTGATGCTGTTCCTGTTCCTCGGCGCCTCGGCGCTGGGCATCCTGCTCGGCGGCCCGTTCGGCGACCGCTACGGACAGAAGGCGATGATCTGGTTTTCGATCGTCGGCGTGCTGCCCTTCACGCTGGCGCTGCCCTACGCCAATCTGGAATGGACGATGGTGCTGACGGTGCTGATCGGGCTGATCCTGTCGTCGGCCTTCTCCAATATCGTCGTCTTCGCGCAGGAACTGGTGCCGGGCCGCGTCGGCATGATCGCCGGCATCTTCTTCGGCTTCGCCTTCGGCATGGGCGGCATCGCAGCCGCCGTGCTCGGCGTCGTCGCCGACATGAAGGGCATCGATTTCGTCTTCCAGATCTGTTCGTATCTGCCGCTGCTCGGGCTGCTGACGGTGTTCCTGCCCAACATGAAGGAAGCGAGGAAGGCCCAGGCCGCGGCCTAAACCCGGCGGATCGGAATTCACACCGAAAAAGCACCCGCCCGGATGGGCGGGTGCTTTGCCTATCCTGCGGAAGGTTCTAGGCCTTGAAGAAGGCCAGAAGGTCGGCGTTGATGACGTCGGCATGAGTTGTCGCCATGCCATGCGGGAAGCCCTTGTAGACCTTGAGCTCGCCCTTCTTGAGCAGCTTGATTGACAACAGCGCCGAGTCGGCGATCGGGACGATCTGGTCGTCATCGCCATGCATGACCAGCACCGGCACGTCGATTGCCTTCAGATCCTCGGTGAAGTCGGTTTCCGAGAAGGCCTTGATGCAATCATAATGCGCCTTGGTGCCCCCCATCATGCCCTGGCGCCACCAATTGTCGATGACGCCCTGCGATACCTCGGCGCCGGGGCGGTTGAAGCCATAGAACGGACCGGCCGGAACGTCGCGGAAGAACTGCGCGCGATTGGCCGCCTGGGCGGCGCGGAAACCGTCGAAGACCTCGATCGGCAGACCGCCGGGATTGGCAGCCGTCTTGAGCATGATCGGCGGCACCGCGCCAACCAGCACCGCCTTGGCGACGCGGCCGCCCGAGCCGTACTTGGCGACATAGCGCGCCACCTCGCCGCCGCCGGTCGAATGGCCGACATGGATGGCATTCTTGAGGTCGAGATGCGCCGCGAGTTCAGCCACATCCGCCGCATAGGTGTCCATCTCATTGCCGATATCCGTCTGGGTCGAGCGGCCATGGCCGCGCCGATCATGGGCAATGACACGGTAGCCTTGCGCCAGGAAGAACAGCATCTGCGCATCCCAGTCGTCGCTGCTCAGCGGCCAGCCATGATGGAAGACGATGGGCTGACCGGTTCCCCAGTCCTTGTAGAAAATCTGCGTGCCGTCCTTGGTGGTGATCGTGCCGCTGCCGGAACCGGATTTCGTCTGCGAAGCCATCTCAATCTCCTTTGATTGTTGTCGCGGTAAACAATATCGCGATATCGATATTGCTAGCGCAGCCCTGAACCCTTGTCTACAAAAAATATGTATCGCGATATCATTTTTCGTGGTACCGAATTTCCTACGTCGGCAAAAGGAACGCGTCGTGCCTCTCCCGTTGGACAACCAGCTCTGTTTCACGCTCTACGCCACCTCAATGGCGATCAATCGCACCTACAAGCCGATGCTGGACGAGATGGGGATCACCTATCCGCAATATCTCGTGCTCAACGCGCTTGCCGAGGCCGACGGCATGTCGGTTGGCTCGATCGCCCACCGGCTCGCTTTGGAATCGAGCACGATCACGCCACTGGTCAAGCGCATGGAACAGGCCGGCCTTGTGACCCGCCAGCGCAGCCATACCGACGAGCGCCAGGTGCAGGTCGACCTCACAGTCGCCGGGCGCGAGCTGCTTGTCCAGTGCAATTGCCTGAACGAGACCTTGATCGAACGCTCCGGCATGACGCTGGCGCAACTTGATGCGCTGAACCGGCAAATCCAGGCGCTGCGCGATGCGCTGGGTGGCGACCGCTAGCCATTTCGATCCAGCCGTAACTAGCTTTTCTCCCGAAACCCCCAGACGCCTGGAAAGCGCTCTGAGAAGGCGCCTGGAGCCATCGACCGGCCGCGACAGACGCCAGCCCGGCCGAAGGCCTGCGATCACGAAGCGGTGACGGCTGTAACGCACGCTCGGTAGCTTGCGAAGACTGGACATAGCGTCGGGCAAAGCACTTGCGGCGCGTCCCGGCCGAAATCCCGGCGCGATCTGCCAACCTCTCAAGGAATCCACGATCATGTTGAATAGGCGTACTTTTTCCACCGCGCTCGTCGCCGGGGTGGCGACGAGCATACTGGCCGGCTCCGCCAAGGCGCGAGCCCAGACGAGCTCCAAGATTCGCCCCGAGGTCCGCCCCAGGGTCCGCAACGTCGTCCTCGTCCATGGCGCTTATGCCGATGGCTCGTGCTGGTCGGAGGTGGTTGGCCTGCTGCAGCAGGCCGGCTTCAATGCAACCGTCGTCCAGCACCCGCTGACCACGCTGGAGGCAGGCGTCGAGGCAACGCGCCGTGCGATCGCTCTCCAGGATGGACCGACGATACTTGTCGGCCACTCCTTTGCCGGCATGATCGTCAGCGAGGCAGGGGCGGATCCAAAAGTGTCGTCGCTCGTCTATGTCGCGGCGCGCGCGCCCGATGCCGGCGAAGACTACACGGCGCTCGCCAAGACTTTCGCGCCGCCGCCCGCCTCGGCGGGCCTTGTCTGGTCGGCGGGCTATGGCAAGCTCAGCGAGGAGGCTTTCCTGCGGGACTTCGCCGGTGGTATTCCTCGCGAGAAGGCGCGCATCCTCTATGCCGTCCAGGGGCCGATCTCGGATCAGCTTTTCTCCGGAAAGACAACCCAGGCGGCCTGGCGCTCAAAGCCGAGCTGGTATGCCGTCTCGACCGAGGACCGCACCATCAACCCGGATCTCGAGCGCTTCATGGCCAAACGCATGAACGCCAAGACCATCGAGGTGAAGGCAAGTCATTTGTCGCTGATCTCTCACCCGCGTGAGATCACCCAGCTCATCTCGGAAGCCGCTGGGCAGCTCAGCTAGCGAGGTTGGTCCCCGGGGCGGTATGAAGTTCAACCGCTTCGGCGACCGGCTCGTTTGAAATGTTGCAACCCCAAGCCGACCGGCCAGCCGGGAATGCTGAGCCGTACGAGGTGCCCGCAGGCGCCTCCAGCCTCCGGCTTGCACCTCCGGCCGCCTTCCGCTATAGAGCCGCCACCCGCGTAGACACCCTTGGAGGCAACGCGGCGGAAGGCTGCCTTCCCTTGTGATCCCGAACAAAGCTCCGTCTCAAAGCGGGTGCCCTCATTCGGACATCCAGGTCTGGCGGCTTTCGACGTTTACGGCTTGGGCACATTGCCTGCCGCAAACGCTCCATAACACGCGAAAGGAAAAGCCATGAGCCACGATACTTACGAGCTCAAGGCCGAAGCGCGCGAACAGGTCGGTAAGGGGTCCGCCCGTGCAGTTCGCCGCAACGGTAAAGTGCCTGCAGTAATCTATGGTGACAAGCAGCCTCCCCTGGCGATCGCTCTCACCTACAAGGACATCTACTACAAGATCCATGGCGGCGGGTTCCTGACCACGATCGCCACGATCGATGTCGACGGCAAGAAGATCCAGGTCCTGCCGAAGGACTTCCAACTCGACCCGGTCAAGGATTTCCCTGTCCATGTCGACTTCCTGCGCATCGGCAAGGACACCGAAGTCAATGTCGACGTGCCTGTCCACTTCATCAATGAGGACAAGTCGCCCGGCATCAAGCGCGGCGGCGTGCTCAACATCGTGCGTCACGAAGTCGAGTTCCACTGCCCGGCCAATGCGATCCCGGAATTCATCACCATCGATCTCACCGGCACCAACATCGGCGATTCGATCCACATCTCGGCGGTCAAGCTGCCGGCCGGCGTCAAGCCGGTCATCTCCGATCGCGACTTCACCATCGCGACCATTGCCGGTTCGTCGGCGATGAAGCCGGAGGCTGAAGAGACGGTCGAAGCGGCTGCACCTGAAGCGGCTCCTGCCGCCGAAGAGAAGTAACTCTTTCCCGCCCGGAGCAGACGATGCTTGTCTTTGCAGGCCTCGGCAATCCGGGCGCGAAATACGCTGACAACCGGCACAATGTCGGTTTCATGGCGGCGGACGCTATCGCCCGCCGCCATTCCTTTTCGCCCTGGTCGAAGAAATTCCAGGGCCTGATTTCAGAAGGCACGCTCGGCGGCGAGAAGATCGTCCTGATCAAGCCACAGACCTTCATGAACCTGTCCGGCCAGTCGGTCGGCGAAGCGCTGCGCTTCTACAAGCTCGAGCTTTCCGCCCTCACCGTCTTCTATGACGAGATCGACCTTGCCGAGGGCAAGCTGCGCATCAAGACCGGCGGCGGCGCCGGCGGCCACAACGGCATCCGCTCGATCGACGGCCATGTCGGCAACGCCTATCGCCGTGTGCGCATCGGCGTCGGCCATCCCGGCGTCAAGGAAATGGTCCAGCACCATGTGCTCGGCGATTTCGCCAAGGCCGACCGCGAATGGCTCGATCCCTTGCTCGATGCGATCGCCGACAACGCCGCCATGATCGTCAAGGGCGACGAATCCGGCTTCATGAACAAGGCAGCCCTTGCCGTCCAGGGCAAGGCCGCACCCGAGCCGGACAAGCCGGCGCCGAAACAGGCGCCCAAGCAGCAGAGCCACATCCGCCAGGCACGCCCGCAGCAGGCGCCGGCCAAACTGCCTGAGACCGGGCCGATGGCGGCGATGCTGAAGAAGCTGTTCGGAAAAGACTGAAGCGACCGGCGCCGCCTGACATACAGGCAGCGCCGACCCGCAGAACTACATCGCGCCGACGGCCATGCCCTTGGTCGTCTCATTGATGGCATCCTTCACCAGCGCGATCGCCTTGACGCGATGACCGCCCTTGTCCGGCAAGGCCGCCTAAAGCTGGTTGAGCGCGGCCTGGAGATCATTCAGCGCCTGGTTCATCTGCCGTTCAGAACTCCCTCTATGGTGAAGCTGTCGTCACGCGACATCGCTAAATTAGCCCGCGCCGGCATCACGCCGTATTGACGAACGCGTGATCGGCGGCCGGTGCCGGCCCGCCTTGCCGGCAGGCGACGTCCCACGCTAGCACTGGCGCGTACTGGCAAAGATCGGTGGCAGTGAGACCGGTATGGCGGATGATGTTTCGGATCTGACCGGGGAGGCCAGGCAGCTGGGCCTGGCCGGCGATTTCGGTGCGGCCCATCGGCTGATCGACCGGGCCATGGTCCTTGCCGGCGAGGACCCCACCAGGCGGGCGGCATGCACCATCGAGCGCGGCCGGCTGTACAATTCCGCCGGACAGCGGGATCTGGCGCGGCCGCTGTTTGAGGAGGCATGGCGGCTGGCACGAGAGGCACGGGCGCATGTGCTGGCGGCCGATGCGGCCCACATGATCGCCATCGTCGGAACACTCGACGACGCCGTCGAATGGACCGCGATTGGCCTTGCCTATGTCGGCGAACATCCGCAGGCAGAGCCATGGCGCGGCCCTCTGCTCAACAATCTCGGCTGGTCCTATTTCGATGCCGGCCGGTTCGACGATGCATTGCCTGTCTTCGAGCAGGCGGTGGAGGTGCGGCAGTCGCGCAGCCAGGCCCGGGAGCTGCGCATCGCCCGCTACGCGGTCGTCAGGACGCTGCGCGCGCTTGGTCGCCTCGATGAGGCCCGGCGGCTTGCCGAGGAGACGGCCGACGCGGCACGAACCACTGGCGATCAGGCGCCTTACATTCATGAGGAACTGGCTGAGTGCCATGCCGGACTAGGCGACATGAACCGCGCGCGCTCGAGCGCGCGGCACGCCCTGGCCGTTCTCGGGGACGATCCCGCCTTTGTCAGCCGGGAACCCCGCCGGCTCGCCAGACTGCGAGAATTGGCAGGCTGAACGCCGGCCATAGGTTTGCCTTCGCCGGGCCACCCATCCCGCTGGGGGCTTGACGTTGATCACCCCTATCGCCCATAGCCCTCATCAAATTTCGCTTTTCCCGATAGGACTGGACACAATGGGTTTCAAATGCGGCATCGTTGGCTTGCCCAACGTCGGCAAGTCGACGCTCTTCAACGCGCTGACCAGGACGGCGGCGGCGCAGGCCGCCAACTATCCGTTCTGCACCATCGAACCGAACACCGGCGAAGTCGCGGTGCCCGACCCGCGCCTGCAGAAGATCGCGGCCATAGGCAAGTCCAAGGAGATCATCCCGACCCGCATCTCCTTCGTCGACATTGCCGGCCTGGTGCGTGGCGCCTCGAAGGGTGAAGGGCTGGGCAACCAGTTCCTCGCCAACATCCGCGAGGTCGACGCCATCGTGCATGTGCTGCGTTGCTTCGAGGATGACGACATCACCCATGTCGAAGGTCGCATCGACCCCGTCGCCGACGCCGAGACGGTCGAGACCGAGCTGATGCTCGCCGACCTCGACAGCCTCGAGCGCCGCATCGTCCAGATCCGCAAGCGTGCCGGCAGCAAGGACAAGGAAGCCACCACCGTGCTGCCGATGATGGAGGCCGCGCTCGAACTGCTGCAGGCCGGCAAGCCGACCCGTGTATTGCTCAAAGGTATTTCTGCCGAAGATTTGCGCATCCTGCAGGGCTTGAATCTTCTGACCTCGCACCCCGTGCTCTATGTCTGCAATGTCGCGGAGGCCGATGCCGCGACCGGCAACGAGCACACCAGGGCCGTGGAAAAGATGGCCGCCGCGCAAGGCGCCGGCACGGTGGTGATCTCGGCCGCGATCGAGGCCGAAGTCGCCCAGCTCTCCGACGAGGAAGAGATGGAATTCCTGTCCTCGCTCGGCCTCGACGAACCGGGCCTGAACAAGGTCATCCGCGCCGGCTACGAGCTTTTGCATCTCATCACCTATTTCACCGTCGGGCCGAAGGAGACGCGCGCCTGGACCATCCACAAGGGCGACAAGGCACCTCAGGCCGCCGGCGTCATCCACACGGATTTCGAACGCGGCTTCATCCGCGCCCAGACCATCGCCTACAACGACTTCGTCACGCTGGGCGGCGAAGTGGCGGCCAAGGAAGCCGGCAAGGCGCGCGACGAAGGCAAGGAATATGTCGTCCAGGACGGCGACATCATGCTGTTCAAGTTCAATACATGACATCTTGAAGCACCCCGCCTATGGCGAGATTGCCTAATGGCGGCCTCGATACTGTAAAGCGTACTGCTACGGCGATCGATATCTTGGGTAGACGAAAATCACTCAGCCTCAATTGCGCGATAAATACATCGCCATGGCATAGTTTCTCCTAGACACTCCACTCATTCTGCGTATCGATGTACCGGGGTGGAGGGTGACGACGATGGTAACACACGTTTTTGGGGGCCCAGACACCCCTAAGAAGCTTCGTTGCTTACAGGAATATCTTCGAGCCTTTGCTATCGCTTTGCGCGATCAGGAATTCGCTTGCGTTTACATCGACGCTTTTGCAGGCTCTGGGACGCGTACAGAAGTCCGCCCCGGTCTTCCCCTCTTCGGTTCAGAAATGGCAGAACCGGAAGAGGTAACGACACAGGGGTCTGCTAGGATTGCAATCGAAGTCGACCCACCGATGCATTCTATCGTGCTGATCGAACAGGATAGCTCCCGTTTTGCGCAGCTCAACGAGTTGATCTCTGAGTATCCCAATCGCAAGATAATTGCTCGGAACGGAGAGGCTAACGATCTTGTCCAACGCCTTTGCAAGCGCACAAATTGGCGTGGGCCGGAGACAGTCGGTCGTGGAATTCGTGGCGTTGTCTTCCTCGATCCCTATGGCATGGAGGTTTCCTGGGACACGGTAAAGGCCATTGCAGCAACAGAGGCCTTGGACTGTTGGTATTTCTTTCCGTTATCAGGTCTCTACCGAAATGCTCCTCATGACCCAGCAAAGCTCGATCCGAGTAAGCAAGCAAGCCTGTATCGCGTTCTAGGAGCCACCGATTGGCGCGAGCGTTGGTACAATCACGAAAGTACTCGCCAAGACCTGTTCGAAACGAACGGGCAAGCAGTACGCAGAGCGGATGTGAACGCGATTGAATCATACGTGAAGGAGCGCCTGCGAACAGTGTTCAAAGGGGCTGTCTTGGACCCAGTCCGCCTTCATCACAAAGGCGGCGCACCACTTGCTTCACTCTTTTTCGCCGTGTCAAACACTAGCCCGGCCGCAGTCGCACTAGCGACAAAGATGGCCTCTCATATTCTCAAATCGGGAAGATTGTCCCAAAGCCGATCGCGATAGGTGCGACCTGTTACCTTCTTGTTCTTGCCGCCCCATTGTTTGAAGAAGAACGCTGTGTCTGTATCGGTGCACTGGTCGAAAATCTCGTCCACCCATCGCGTATCTAGCGGCCTAGCCTGTGGTCCGCTTTCGCCTCCGACGATTGCCCAGTGAATGCTTTTAAGATTGGCGCCGGCGACAGAGCCGATTAGGGGTTCGAATGAAACGAATCTCACGGCCGCAGGAACCGCACGGAGTTCATCCAGCCTGTACAGCACCCGACTATCTTCGACACTGGTTCCGAGCCAGACGTTCGGAAGCACATTGAACTCGGGGGTGGAAAGTACCTCCGACATCCTATCGGGCCGCTTTGTCAGAATTTGATACGTGTGGCGGGGCGTAGCAGCCATGACCTGCCATATCTCAGCGATGAAGGCGGTTGGCACTTCCGAATGGAAGAGATCAGACATTGAGTTCACGAAGACACGCTTGGGCTTCTTCCATTCTTGCGGAACAGAAAGCGATGCGTGGTCGAGCTTGATCTTGCCCGTCCATTTCGCTTTGCCACCGCTTTTGCGTGTCACCCCCACATACTTGTCGACTCCCATGGCTTCCAGCCGCGCGGCCATCCTCATTGCGTAACAATTTGTGCATCCAGCAGTGAGAATTGTGCAGCCGGCGACCGGGTTCCAGGTCGCATCTGTCCATTCGATTGATGTTTCGGCCATCACTTCACCTTCCGTGTTGATGGAAGAGTGGCATAGACATTGTAAACGTCACTATAAAATATACCCTAGGAATTTGTTCACAACGAGACTTTGAGTTGGCTGTATCACGCCGATCTCGGACGGGATAGACCACGTCCTGCTGCAGCACCGATACCAGCCTCTCGACGAGTTTTTCTGAGCAACTGGGAGCCATCCGTCGGGCCGTCACTTGTCTTGATTTTGTCATGGCACAGGTCTAAGCGGCTGGCACACGGTCGCGCACACGACGAAGAGCCGTGCAATCCGACACGACGCGCAATCCGTACGCACCTTCGCAGGGGAGATCTGGCGATGATCAAGGCATTTGTCGTGGACAATGATCGCCTGCGTGTCGTCGACGACCTGCTGGCGGATGGCGATCGGGTCGTCTGGGCCGACCTCATCAGTCCGACCAAGGAGGAAGAGGCCACCATCGAAAGCTGGCTCGGCGTCGCCATCCCGACCCGCGAGGAGATGGAGGAGATCGAGATTTCCAGCCGCCTCTATATCGAGGACGGCGCCTACTTCATGACCGCCACTTTGCCGGCCCAGACCGAGGTCGACGACCCCCTGATGTCGCCGGTCACCTTCGCTCTTGCCGGCAACAGGCTGATCACCATTCGCTATCATGAACCGAAGGCCTTCAAGACCTTCCCGCTGCGCGCCGAGAAGGTGGCGACAGGCTGCACCAGCGGCGACACCATCCTGATCGGCCTCCTGGAAGCGATCGTCGACCGCCTTGCCGACATACTCGAACGCGCCGGCCGCGACATCGAGGGGATCTCGCGCGATATCTTCGAAGCACGTTCGACCAAAGTGTCGAAGCGCAACCGCGACTTCCAGGAACTCCTGAAAGCCATCGGCCGCAAGGAGGACATCGCCTCCTCGATCCGCGACAGCCTGATCTCCCTGCAGCGCCTTGCCGGCTTCCTCGCCCATGTCGCGACCCAGACCAAGATGAGCAAGGACGTCCGCGCCCGCATCAAGACCTTGTCGCGCGATGTGCTGTCGCTTGCCGACCACGCCACCTTCCTGTCGCAGAAGATCTCCTTCCTGCTCGACGCCACGCTGGGCATGATCTCGATCGAGCAGAACGCCATCATCAAGATCTTCTCGGTCGCCGCCGTCATCTTCCTGCCGCCGACGCTGGTCGCCTCGATCTACGGCATGAATTTCGACGTCATTCCCGAGCTGAAATGGCAGCTCGGCTATCCCTTCGCCATCGGCCTGATGATCCTGTCGGCGATCCTGCCCTTCTGGTATTTCCGCCGCCGCGGCTGGCTCTGAGCGCAGCCGCCCCGCCTGCTGCCTCAGGCTGGCTCACCAGAAAGGACTTGACCAAAACGCTGCCGGCCTGCATCCGGGTTGCCCGATCTCTGGGGATTTAACCGGATTGCCGACATGACCGGAAAAACATGGGCCTATGAGGATTTCGTCGAGGGTGCCTCGTTCGACCTCGGCACCAAACAGGTAAGCGCGGCCGAGATCATCGAATTCGCCAGCGAATTCGATGCCCAGCCGATGCATCTCGACGAGGAAGCCGGCAAGGCCAGCATTCTGGGCGGCCTGTCGGCCTCGGGCTGGCACACCTGCGCCATGTTCATGCGCATGCTGTGCGATGCCTTCCTTTTGGACTCCACCTGCCAAGGCGCGCCCGGCGTCGATCAGGTCAGGTGGAAGAAACCGGTCCTGGCCGGCGATACGCTCAGAGGCAAGCTGGTTGTCCTGGCCAAACGCCTCTCGAAATCGAAGCCGCAACTCGGCTTCGTCACCATGCGCAGCGAGCTGGTCAACCAGCGTGGCGAAAGCGTTTTCGAGCTCGAGAATTCCGTCATGTTCCTGACGCGTGATGCCGCGGGGAATGCCGCATGACCCTGGATGAATTCTTCCGCATCGGCATCACGATGACGCTGGGCTCGCACACATTCGAAGCCGAGGCGATCAAGGCGTTCGCGCGCAAATACGACCCGCAGATCTTCCATATCGACGAGGAAGCCGCGAAGAAGAGCGTGCTCGGCGGGCTCTGCGCCTCCGGCTGGCACACCGCCGCCACCTGGATGAAGCTCAACCTCGAAGCGAGCATGGATGCCGAGGGCGCCAACTGGAACGGCCCCGGCCCGGTCCCGGAATTCGGCCCCTCGCCTGGTTTCAAGAATCTGAAGTGGCTGAAGCCGGTCTTGGCCGGCGAGACTGTAACCTTCAGCCGCACCGCGCTGTCCCACCGCCCCATCGCCTCGCGCCCCGGCTGGCGAATGCTGTCGCTGCGCGCCGAAGCTTTCGATTCGGCCGGCGACAAGGTGCTGGAGTTCGACAGCGCCGTGCTGGTGAAGGTGGAGTGAGTAGCCGGTTCGCGTAACCGAATTCATCGTGCCAGTGGCACGATGAAAGGCCGACGAACGCCGGGACGCTGCGAAGCAGCGGGGACCCGGCCGGGCGGTTGTGATCAAGCGCCCCTCAATGCCCCTCAAACCCGATCAGCGTCCTGACCGGCACGCCAAGCGCCTCCAGCCTGGCACGCCCACCCAGATCCGGCAGGTCGATGACGAAGCAGGCGGCAAGGATATCGGCGCCGATCTGGCGTAGCAGCCTGACCGCCGCTTCCGCCGTGCCGCCGGTGGCGATCAGATCGTCGACCAGGATCACCTTTTCACCGGGGGCAACGCCGTCCTTGTGCATCTCCATCTCGTCCAGCCCGTATTCCAGGCTGTAGGCGACGCGCACCGTCTCGTAGGGCAGTTTGCCCTTCTTGCGGATCGGCACGAAACCGGCCGAGAGCTGATGAGCGACGGCGCCGCCAAGGATGAACCCGCGCGCCTCGATGCCGGCGATCTTGTCGACCTTCTGCCCGGCATAGGGATGCACCAGCTCGTCGATGGCGCGGCGGAAGGCGCGCGCATTGCCGAGCAGCGTGGTGATGTCGCGAAACAGGATGCCGGGCTTCGGATAGTCCGGAATGGTGCGGATCGCCGCCAGCAGCGTGTCTTCGAGCGAAGGTTTCATAAGGCGGCTCCGGATGATCCAGCTGGGCAAATGCGAACGGCGCAGGGACCAAACCCGACGCGACCGACAACGGCTAGCGCGATGTGACGCCCGAGACAAGCGCATCCGGCAAAGGATTGGCCTCGCTCGCTTTGTCCCATGCCTGCGCGACGATCTTCCACTGCCCTTCACTTTTCACCAGCAACAGCATTTCCATGGACCGGCTGGTCTCGGCACTGTTCTCGATCATCTCCGCCGTGACCGCCGCGATCGCGATGTTTCCGAAGACGCAGATGTCGGTGCCGAGCACGGTCTCCTGAAGCGACCGCAGTGAGGTGTCGGACAGGCCGCGCATCCGCTCGACGAAATCGGCGACGCTGGTGCGCCTTGCCGGGCGGGCTGCCGGATAGAGGCTGGCGCCGTCCAGGAAATCGCCCGCGAAATCATCCCACCTTGGGGCGATAGTCTCATCCCAGCTAAGGCTGGCAAACTGCCTGTCGATGATGGCCCGTATCATGTCCTCGTCCGTACCCATCCCGTTCGCCATGATCCGCTCCTTCCGTTCGCCTCCCTGCACCGGAGATTGACACGCGGCACTTGTCCGATCGAATTGCAGCCCAATGAGCTTCATAACCCGTCCGATCTCGATCCGCATCTGTTTGAGCGCCGCGCTATGCCAAAGGACGGGTTGCCGAACGCTCGCATAGGGGTAAAAAGGGGCGCCTGAAGCATCCCTTCCGGTCGAACCATGGTCGCTGCATGACCTATCTTCTGCGGAAAATGCCGACCGTCATCATGGCAACCTCGCTCTTGAGCTGGGCGCCGGTAGCCGTCTCCGCTGCCGAGCGGGCCAGTTGGACGGTCGTGCTGCGCCCGGCAGATTTCGTGGTCGGCGACGCGCTTGGACAATTGCATACGCGTCGACAATGGATGACTGGATTCGACGAACGGTCCGGCGCGTTCGAGATCGCTCTGCGCAAGAAGGCAATCGCGATTTCGGCGCCGCGCTGTCGGATGGACTATCTGATTTTGACGATCCCCTTTTATTACCCTGAAAATCCGAAGCAGGCATCCGTCCGCGAGCGTCGCGCAGTCTATGATGCTCTCGTCGCACTGCAGACGAAGGGCAAAGGCAGCGCAACCGTTGGCGTTGAAGCGCCTGAGCCTCTCGCTCGCAGGGGTAAACGAGGTATCGAGCTTCTTGCCTGCAACCTGTATTTTGCCTTTCCAATATCGGTGCAAGTGTCGACGCAGTGAGCTGTTGCCGGCTTTAGTCTCCTGGAGCCGGCTGCGCGAGAACGAAGACAAACCGACGCCCCGGCTGGCGCGCGCAGCGAGCACCCAAAGCGCGTCGCGTGAATCCGCTTCGACGCGACGCGCTTTGGGACTTACATGCCGAGGTCAGAACGAAGCTCGGCCCTGGCCACTTCGTACTCGGCCTTGAAGTCGTCCCGGTTGAGCAGGACAGCGGCAATGACGCTGCCGGAAATCTTGCCCATCTCCACGTCGGACGCATAGTGGATGCCGCCAACCTCGCGGTTGTGGGCGTATTCGGCCGCGCGCGCCATGATCTCCGCGCGCTTCTCCGGAACCATGTCGGCCAGGATGATGCCCATCATGGTGCCGACAGTGGCATGACCCGACGGCCAGGAGCCGGAACTCGACAGCTTGACCGCGGGCTTGACGAGATCACTGAGCTGGTGCGGACGCGGGCGCTTCCAGACATCCTTGGCCGGATCGACGACAGCGCCTTCGGTCTCGACCACGCGATCGAAGAAGGCGCTGAACTTCGGCAGCCTCTCCTTGGTGAAATTCGGACCCATCACATTGGCGAAGCGCCAGACATTCTCCTCGGAATCGGCAACGGCGTTGGCCACCATCTCGGGCGTGCGCGTCACCTGCAGCGCCAGCACCTCGCCGAGTTCGGCCTTGGTCTGCGCCGAATCGTTGGCCGGCGGCGGCGGCAGGATCATCGTCAGGTCGATATCCTTGTTGGTCACGAAGGGTTTCGCGTCTTCGGCCTGGGCGGCCGAGCCGATGACCAGCAGCAGCAGACCAGCCGCCAGCGATGCGTATTTCTTCATGGGTGCGATCCTTCGTTGGGAATGACGCAGGATCGCCGCCTGCCGTGACGGCCATGTGACATCACCGCCTCCGGAAATGCGAAAAGGGCGCCTTAAGGCGCCCTTTCGTAATCCTGTGCAGCCCCTCGGCGCGGTTAGTGCGCCACGCCTTCCCACACCTTGCGCTTCACGAGGTAGACCAGCGCACCGAACACCAGGAGGAAAAACAGCACGTTGACGCCGGTATGCTTGCGGGCCTCCATGTGCGGCTCGGCCGCCCACATCAGGAAGGCAGCCACGTCGCGGGAATACTGGTCGACCGTCTGCGGCGCGCCGTCATCATAGGTCACCTGGCCGTCGGAGAGCGGCTTGGGCATTTTCAGCGACACGCCGGACATGAAGTAAGGGTTGTAGTGCGTGCCCTCGGGGATGACCATGCCGGCCGGCGGCGTCTGGTCGTAGCCGGTCAGCAGCGAATGGATATAGTCGGGACCGCCGGCATCATACTGGGTGAAGATGTCGAAGACGAATTGCGGAAAGCCGCGCTCGACGCCGCGCGCCTTGGCCAGCAGCGACATGTCCGGCGGTGCCGCGCCGCCATTGGCGGCCGCGGCGGCCTCTACATTGGCGAATGGCGCCGGGAAATAGTCCGATGGCTTGCCGGGACGGTCGAACATCTCGCCGGCATCGTTGGGGCCGTCATGGATGGTGTAGGTGGCCGCCAGCGACTTGATCTGCGCATCCGAATAGCCAAGGCCCGTTGGCCCCTCGAGCGTGCGGAACGCCACCATATTCATCGAATGGCAGGCCGAGCAGACTTCCTTGTAGACCTTCAGGCCGCGCTGCAGCTGGCCCTTGTCATAGGTGCCGAACGGGCCGGTGAAGCTCCAGCTCATCTCCTTCGGCTCGTTGATCGGGAAATGCGTCGGCGCTGCCGCGTTGTGCGCCTCTTCGGCCGCGAAGGCGGCGGTGCCGGCGGCCACAAGGCCGACCAGCGCCAGCGAGGTGAGAATCTTTTTCATGCCAAATCCCCTTAGATTCTCTACCGCTCAGCCCTTGGTCTCTGGCGCGGCCGCGGCGCCCGCCGGATGCCCGCTGCCACCCTTGTTCTTTTCGAGCACCGCCTCGGTGATCGAATTCGGCAGCCTGCGCGGCGTCTCGATCAGGCCAAGCACCGGCAGCGCGACCAGGAAAAAGGCGAAGTAGAACAACGTCGCCATCTGCGCCATGAACACGTAGCTGCCTTCCGCCGGCTGCGAGCCCAGCCAGCCGAGCAGGATGGCGTCGGCCACGAACAGCCAGAAGAACAGCTTGTACCAGGGCCGGTAGACCGCCGAGCGCACCTTGGAGGTGTCGAGCCACGGCACCAGGAACAGCATGACGATGGCGCCGAACATGCACAGCACGCCGCCGAGCTTGGAGTTGATCGGCCCGATGTTGAAGGTGATGGCGCGCAGGATCGCGTAGAACGGCAGGAAGTACCATTCCGGCACGATGTGGGCCGGAGTCTTCAACGGATTGGCGACGATGTAATTGTCGGCATGGCCGAGATAGTTCGGCAGGAAGAAGATGAAATAGGCGAAGATGAACAGGAACACGATCATACCGAACGCGTCCTTGATGGTCGCGTAAGGGGTGAAGGCGACGGTGTCGGTCTTCGACTTGACCTCGATGCCGGTCGGGTTGCTCTGGCCTGTCACGTGCAGCGCCCAGACGTGCAGCACGACGACGCCGGCAATCATGAACGGCAGGAGATAGTGCAGCGAAAAGAAGCGGTTCAGCGTCGGGTTGTCGACGGCAAAACCGCCGAGCAGCAGCTGCTGGATCCACTCGCCGACCAGCGGAATGGCGCTGAAGAAGCCGGTGATGACGGTGGCGCCCCAGAAGCTCATCTGTCCCCATGGCAGCACGTAGCCCATGAAGCCGGTCGCCATCATCAAGAGGTAGATGATGCAGCCGAGGATCCACAGCAGCTCGCGCGGCGCCTTGTAGGAGCCGTAATAGAGGCCACGGAAGATATGGAGATAGACGGCGATGAAGAAGAACGACGCGCCGTTGGCATGCATGTAGCGCAACAGCCAGCCGGAATTCACGTCGCGCATGATCTTCTCGACCGAACCGAAGGCGAGATTGGTGTCGGCCGTATAGTGCATGGCCAGCACGATGCCGGTCAGGATCTGCGAAACCAGCATGATCGCCAAGATGCCGCCGAACGTCCACATGTAGTTGAGGTTGCGCGGCACCGGATAGGCGACGAAGCTGTCATAGACCAGCCTGGGCAGCGGCATGCGGGCGTCGAACCAGCGTTCGATACCGGTTTTGGGCGTGTAGGTCGAGTGTCCCTCGCTCATCGAAATATCCCCCTGCCTCAACCGATAAGGATCTTGGTATCGGAAATGAATTTGAATACCGGCACAGCCATGTTCTCGGGCGCCGGGCCTTTGCGGATGCGGCCGGCGGTATCGTATTGCGAACCATGGCACGGGCAGAACCAGCCGCCGAAATCGCCTTCCTGGCCGAGCGGAATGCAGCCCAGATGCGTGCAGACCTGAACCATCACCATCCAGGCTTCCTTGCCGGGCGTGGTGCGGTTGGCGTCGGTCGCCGGCGCGTCGGACGGCAGATTGGCATTGCGGGCGATCGGATCCTTGAGATCGGAAAGGTTGACGGCCTCGCCGTCCTTCATTTCCTTTTCGGTGCGGTTGCGCACCACGACCGGCTTGCCGCGCCACTTGACGATCAGCGACATGCCCGGCGTCAGCGAGGCGACATCGACTTCGACCGAGGCGAGCGCCAGCGTCGAGGCATCGGGGCGCATCTGGTCGATGAACGGCCAGGCGACGGCACCGGCGCCGACCACGGCGGCCATGCCCGTGGCGACATAAAGAAAATCTCGACGATTGGGATCGTGGATGTCGGTTGCGCTCACGGGTGCCTGATCCTTTCGCCTCTTCCGCGCCGGTGGCCGAGCCTTGTTCCCCGCTCAATCACGCCAACCCGACAGCGCATGGCGAACAGGCTAGCGAATTCCTCCGGCATTTGGACTTCGGTTTATGCGTGAAGCCCGTTTTTGTCCAGACGGGTCAAGGCACAAGGGCAGATTGTCGCGGGGACAAAATCTCCTATTGCCCGGCGGGACGGCGAACCGCCGCAATAGGCGGCTAAACAACCGGGAAACAACCGCAAATCCAAGGCCCCGGCTTGCCTCGACAGAGGGCGCCGGTGTGATCTATCTTCCCAGGCATGGCACACGTCATCGATCGTGAGGAATGGGCTGTTCGCTCCGACCACTGGAAGGGCGAACTGCAATGCGGCGCCTACGGTTCCAACTCCTGCCTGATCTTCAACTACCTGCCTGATGAAGGCGGCGGCCCGCGGCTGCACGCCCACCCTTACGCGGAGATCTTCATCATCCGCCAAGGCACCGGGCTGTTCACCGTCGGCGACAAGGAAATCGAGGCTTCCGCCGGCCAGATCGTCATCGTCCCGCCCCACACGCCGCACAAATTCACCAATCTCGGCCCGGGTCCGCTGGAAACGACCGACATTCACGAGAACGGCACGTTCATCACAAAGTGGCTGGAGTAATCCCTATTTGGCGCCAAGCCTGACCAGCACGGCCCTTGGGATGTCGTACTCGCGGATGACGCCATCGTGCTTGCGCAAGCCGCACAACTCGCGTTGGATGAAATAGCCGTGCACCGCCTCGGCGGCTTCCTTGAGAAGCTTGGGACGCAACTGCTCGTCGCCATTGGCGCGCAACCTGGCCAGCGTTTCTTCCACGCGCTGTCCGGCGCGGCCGAGGGCCGCCGCCTTCTCGGCCAGGATCTCGTGGCCAAGCGCGTCGAAGGCCGCTTCGGCCGCCGAAGAGCCGGCAAGATGAGATGGCGGACGCAAGGACATTTCAGCCCCCTTTTTCGAACGACATGCGATGCGTGACGAATTCTTCACCCAACACCGGCTGAAAGCCAAGCCGTTCGTAGAAAACGAAGGCTTCCGGCGGCGCACGGGTGTTCAACACGGTGAAATAGCGGCGTGCGCGATCGATGACGGTCTCGACCAGCATGCGGCCAAGGCCGGCGCGGCGGTGAGGCGCGCCGACGAACAGGTGCCGCACCCGGCCCTGGTCCCTGCCCTCGGCATAAGGATCGATGTTCAGCCCGCACACACCGGCGAGCTCGCGGCCATGCCATGCCCCGAACAACGCCTCGCCCCGTTTCAGGAACTTGTTGCGGCCGCTCGCCCAGCCGTCCGCCAGGCGCACCAGCATCCAGTAGCCTTCCAGCCGGCTCTCATCCTTCAGCCTGTCGAAGGCCGGCGTGGTTGGCCGGAGCCGCTTGAGCACATAGCCGACTTCTGGCATCTCACCCATGCGCCTACTCCGCCGGCCGCGTCTCTTCGAGCACGCTTTCCTCGTGATACAGGAAGCCGCCCGACTGCCGCTTCCACAGCCGCGCATAGAGTCCGTCGAGCGCCACCAACTCGTCATGCGTGCCTTGCTCGACGATTCGCCCGCCGTCCAGCACCACCAGGCGGTCGAGCGCGGCGATCGTCGACAGCCGGTGGGCGATGGCGATCACCGTCTTGTTCTCCATCAGCCGCGTCAGATTCTCCTGGATCGCTGCCTCGATGTCGGAATCGAGTGCCGAGGTCGCCTCGTCGAGGATCAGGATCGGCGCGTCCTTGAGGAAGACACGGGCGATCGCCACGCGCTGGCGCTGGCCACCCGACAGTTTCACGCCGCGCTCGCCGACAAACGCCTCGTAGCCGGCACGATCCCTGTTGTCGCGCAGGCCCAGGATGAAGTCGTGCGCCTCGGCCTTCTTGGCCGCCACGATCACCTCGGCGTCGGTCGCATCGGGCATTCCGAGCTTGATGTTGTCGCGCAGCGACCGGTGGAACAGGGCGGTGTCCTGGCTGACGACGCCGATATTGGCGCGCAGCGAATTCTGCGTGACCTGGGCAACGCTCTGGCCATCGATGGTGATCGACCCGCCTTCCAGGTCGTAGAGCCGCAGGATCAGATTGGCGAGCGTCGTCTTGCCCGCGCCCGATGGTCCGACCAACCCGACCTTCTCGCCCGGCTTGACGACGAGGTCGATGCCGTTCAGCACGCCGAACCCTTTGCCGTAGTGGAACTCGACGCCCTTCACGTCGATACGTCCGCCGGCAACGACAAGCTCCCTGGCGTCGGGCGCGTCGGTGAGGCCGAGCGGCTGCGAGATCAGCGCCTTGGAGTTTTCCAGCACGCCGAGATTTCGCAAAATGCCGTTGAGCTGCATCATCAGCCGGCCGAGCAGCATGTTGAGCCGCAACACCAGCGACAGGGTGAAGGCGACCGCGCCGACGGTGATCGAGCCCTCGACCCAGAGATAGACGGCAAAACAGCCGATCGCCGTGATCATGATACCCGACAGCGTCGTCAGCGCCATGCGCACGCCGGTGAGCTGGCGGGTGAAGGGGCGTAGCGCGTCGAGATAGATGTCGAAGCCGTTCCTGATGTAGCGGTCGTCGCCGTCCGCCGAGAACAGTTTCAACGTCTGCACATTGGAATAGGAATCGACGATGCGGCCATTGATCATCGAGCCCGCCTCGGCCGTCGCTTCGGCGTGCTTTCGGATCGCCGGCACATAGAGCCTGGCCAGCCCGCCAAAAGCCACGATCCAGACCACCACCAGCGCCGCCAGTCTGAGATCGAGCCCGGCGACCAGCGCCAGCGTCGTCACCGTATAGACGATCATGAACCAGACGACCTCGATGAAGCTTTCCATCAGGTCGCCGGTCGCTTGCCCCGCCTGCCAGACCTTGGTCGCGATGCGGCCGGCGAAATCGTTCTGGAAGAAGGCGTAGGATTGGCGCGACACGTGCCGGTGCGCCTGCCAGCGCACCAGATTGTAGAAGCCTGGCGTGATCGTTTGTTCGTCGACCAGCGCCGAGAGGCCGACGACGACGGTGCGAATAACCAGCACCACCGCGATCATGAACACCAGCTCCGGGCCGGCGGCGGTCCACAGCGCATGCCAGCTGCGTTCGCCGGGAAGCTGGTCGAGGATGTCGACCAGCCGCCCGACGAAGTAGAACAGGCCTGCTTCGACCAGTGGCGCGATGCCGCCGATGACAAGCATGGCGAAGAAGGCGAACTTCGCCTGGCCGACATAGTGCCAGAGAAACCCGCCAACGCTGGACGGTGGCCGAAGATTCGCCGGCTCCCTGAACGGAAAGACCCAGTTCTCGAACCAGCGATAGACGGCTGTCATCATGCGGCGGCCATCATTCTGCGGCTTGCCCCTTCGCGATCACGTCGTTGGCGATATCGGCCGGGATGTCCTCGAACAGGAACCCGCCCGACTGGCGCTGCCAGAGCTGCGCGTAGAGCCCGCCCTTGGCGACCAGTTCGTCGTGCGAACCTTCCTCGATGACCCGACCCTGGTCCATCACCACAAGCCTGTCCATCGCCGCGATGGTCGACAGCCGGTGGGCAATGGCGATGACGGTCTTGCCCTGCATGAGCTTGTAGAGATTCTCCTGGATGGCCGCTTCGGCTTCGGAATCCAGCGCCGACGTCGCCTCGTCAAGGATAAGTATCGGTGCATCCTTCAACATTACGCGAGCAATGGCGATGCGTTGCCGCTGGCCGCCGGACAATTTGACGCCGCGGTCACCGACATAAGCGTCGAACCCCTTGCGGCCTTTGTGGTCCGCGAGGCCGCCAATGAAGTCCAGCGCCTCGGCCCGCCGCGCCGCCTCGACAAGCATCTCTTCTGATGCATCGGGCCGGCCGTAGAGGATGTTCTCGCGCACCGAACGATGCAGCAGCGAGGTGTCCTGCGTGACCATGCCGATCTGGGCCCGCAGAGAATCCTGCTTCACGCCGGCGATCTCCTGTCCGTCGATCAGGATCCGGCCGCCTTCCAGGTCATAGAAGCGCAGGAGCAGATTGACCAGTGTCGACTTGCCGGCGCCCGAGCGGCCGACAATGCCGACCTTCTCGCCCGGCTTCACCGCCAGCGACAGGCTTTCGATCACGCCTTTCTGCTTGCCGTAGTGGAAGCGGATGTCCTCGAAGCGGATCTCACCCCTGGCAACGCTGATCTCCTTCGCATCCGGCCTGTCTTCGACCAGGCGCGGCAGCGAGATCGAGGCGATGCCGTCCTGCACCGTGCCGATGTTCTCGAACAGGCCCGACATTTCCCACATGATCCACTGCGACATGCCCCACATTCTGAGAACCAGGCCGATGACCACGGCGACCGCGCCGATCGTCACCACTTGCCCCATCCACAGCCATAGCGAGATGGCGGTGACAGAGAACAGCAGCAGCGCGTTCAGGATATAGAGCGAACCAAAAAGCACCGTTACCAGCCGCATCGACCGATAGACCGTGTCGAGGAAGCCCATCATGCCTTCCCGGGCGAAGGTAGCCTCGCGCTTGGCATGACTGAACAGCTTGACCGTCTGGATGTTGGAGTAGCTGTCGACGACGCGGCCGGTCATGACCGAGCGCGCATTGGCCTGCTCCTCGCCGACCTTGCCCAGGCGCGGGATGAAATAGCGCAGCAACAGGATGTAGCCGACCAGCCAGACGCCGAGCGGCGCGGCCAGCCGCCAGTCGGCCGAACCGACGATGAACAGCATGCCGAGGAAATAGACGATGACGTAGTTGAGCACGTCGATCACCTTGATGACGCATTCGCGCACGGCGAGTGCGGTCTGCATCAGCTTGGTGGCGATGCGGCCGGCGAACTCGTCCTGGTAGAAGCTCATCGATTGCTTGAGCAGGTAGCGATGCACCTGCCAGCGGATGCGCATGGGATAGTTGCCCATCAGCGTCTGCTGGTTGAGCAGCGAATGCAGCCACACCGTGCCCGGCAGCGCGAACAGCACGATGAAGGCCATCGCGGCGAGCTTCCAGCCTTCCGTCTGCAGGAAGGTCTCGCGGTTCTGTGCCGACAGCCAGTCGACGATGCGGCCAAGGAAGCCGAACATCCACACTTCCGCGATGGCGATGGCCGTCACCAGCACCGCATCGACAAGGATATAGGGCCAGGCGCCGCGCGTATAATGCAGGCAGAAGGCGACCAGCGTCTTGGGCGGCTCGACCGGTTCCGCTGCCGGGAACGGATCGAGCCTTCTTTCAAACCAGTTAAACAACAACATGGGTCATGCTCATTAAATCTGTTTTCCGCTTACGCGGCTTGGCGACGTCCGAAGTCCCCGGGCCTTGTGGCGCCGAGGGCCGACGGTCCGGAATCATCCGGACCGTCGGCCCTGCTTCGCGCAATATAGGGGTTCGCGGGCTTTTCGCCGACAGGCTCGCTTGCCGATCCTGACGGCGCGGTGTCGACAAGCCGGATTTTCGCACCCGGCCGGATCAGCCGGATGATCCGGCGCACCAGCGAAGGCCGGCTCGGATCGGGCACCGCGCGCGAAAAATCGACATCCGGCAGCATGCCGCGATGCGGGCGGCGACGGACTTCGGCATGGACCGCCGACGAATAGGTGTCGCCGATCAGCAGCGCCCAGGTCGGCAGCCGGTGGATATGCAGGCTCCTCGAGCCAGGTATTCTGTAGGGATCGAACATCGGTCCGTCCTCCGTATGAAAATAGAGATGGAAAGGCGAAGCAACGTCGTCCGCCGGCATTCGGCCGGAGGCGCGGATTGCGTCTGTCTGGACACGGCGAGCGTCAGTCCAGGCATGCTCAGTTCGGGCGTTCAGCCCTTTTGACTTTTTGAAAAACATCGCAGGATTCCTTCGAGAGCCGAAAAGGTGTTTCGGCGGGAATCGGTGCGATCAAGTCTTAGAGAGTCAGGAGAATTGTCGTACCGAAACCGCCGGCAGGCAGGTAAGCCCACGAGAGGGGCGCTGGATGTGCATGGTCATCATGAGTTTCCCCTCCATCGGTTCGGGTTGACAATGCTGGCCGTATACCCGACTTCGCAAAAAATGGCCACCCGCAGGTCCAGGAATTTCCAAAACCGGGAAGCCCCTGTGGCCGATCTGCCACTTATTAGAAGGACGCGGAAATGAACTGTCGTCTCCGCATCGCGCTCTACCAGCCGGACATTGCCGGCAATACCGGGACAATCCTGCGCTTCGCCGCTTGCCTCGGCCTTGGCGTCGATATCATCGAACCGGCCGGCTTTCCGCTTTCCGACAAGGCGCTCAAGCGCGCCGGCATGGACTACCTCGAAATGGCCGCCCTGACCCGGCACATTGACTGGAACGCCTTCGAGGATTGGCGCAAGAAGGACGGGCGCCGGCTGGTGCTTCTGTCGACCAAGGCGACACCCCCCTACACCAGCTTCAGTTTCGCGGACGGCGACATCCTCCTGTTCGGCCGCGAATCCGCAGGCGTGCCGGATGCGGTCCATCAGGCGGCGGATGCGCGGCTGACCATCCCGATGCAAGGTGCGGCGCGCAGCATCAATGTCGCGCTCTCCGTCGCCATGGTGGCGGGTGAAGCCATCCGGCAGCTCGGATAGAATCCGCGGCCCATCGGCGACGCCACCCTTGCCATTGCTGACGGCAGTGGTTTCTCCAGCCATTCTCACCCAGGCGCACATCGCCCTCTCCTGTCATTTGCCCTACCAACATTTCTTCGCTACAAGCTCAACTTAACTTGAGGTCAAGCGGAAAAAATGGGAAATGGCTCCAGTAACGGAATTGACAGTCGGCCAAGTGGCCATGCGCAGCGGCGTCGCGGTGTCGGCACTGCATTTCTATGAGGCGCGCGGGTTGATCCGCAGCCACCGCACGTCAGGTAACCAGCGCCGCTACGGCCGCGACGTGCTGCGGCGGGTGGCGATCATCAAGGTCGCCCAGGAGGTCGGCATCTCGCTCGCGGAAATCGGCCAGGCATTGGCATCCCTGCCCGAAGGCCGCACGCCGACGCGCGACGACTGGAACCTGCTGTCGACCGCCTGGCGCGACGGGCTCGACCACAAGATCGCCCAGCTGAAGAAACTGCGCGACGGGCTGACCGACTGCATCGGTTGCGGCTGCATGTCGATCGACAAATGCCCGCTCAGGAACAAGGGCGACCGGCTGGCCAGGGAGGGTACGGGAGCGAGGCGACTGTTGGTAGAATCCTAATCTGCCGCCGGCAACCGCCTGATGGTGAATTCGATCAAATCGCCCGGCCGCTCGAACCAGCTTTCGATCTCGGTCCAGTAGGCCTGTTTGGGAAAGCGCTCGAACCATTCCTTGGCCTTGAGGCGCGCATCGGAGCGCGGCAGCACGAAGGTTTCGCGCAGGAAGCCGTCGCGCGGCATGCGCGCGCGTTCGGCCCGGCTCTGGTCGAGCCTTTTTTTCAGGCCATCCAGCGGCGGTCTTGCCGGGGTGCGCACGAAACAACTCCTTGCACCTGGCACATGACCCCGAAACCGGAACCCGAGTTTCGGAAAGGATCATGCGCGAAAGCAAAGTGACTTGACCCTGTTCCCTAAGAGATTAGGGATCGCGCCGGCAAAAGACGAGTCATTTGTAGGGGCGGGCCGCCCCGCAACCGGAGACGGCACTTGGAACGACCTGAAATACCGGCTGGCCTGCCCGCCGACATCGAAGAGAAGAAGATGAAGGCGCGTTTGTGGTTCGAGGCGCTGCGCGAACGCATCTGCAGTTCCTTCGAGCAGATCGAGCAGGATCTCCAAGGGCCCCTGGCCTCGTGGTCGCCGGGCCGGTTCGAAAAGACGCCGTGGGAGCGTGACCAGGGCAAGGGCGGCGGCGGCACCATGTCGATGATGCATGGCCGCGTCTTCGAGAAGGTCGGCGTCCACACTTCGACCGTCTATGGCGAGTTCTCGCCCGAATTCAGGAAGCAGATGCCCGGCGCCGAGGAAGACCCGCGCTTCTGGGCCTCCGGCATCTCGCTGATCGCGCATCCCTGGAACCCCAACGTTCCTGCCGTGCACATGAACACGCGCATGGTGGTCACCTCCAGGCAATGGTTCGGCGGCGGCGCCGACCTGACGCCGGTGCTCGACCGCCGCCGCACCCAGGACGATCCTGACACCGTCGCTTTCCATCGCGCCATGCAATTCGCTTGCGAGAAGAATGCCGGCGTCGCCGACCACCCGAAATTCAAGGCCTGGTGCGACGAGTACTTCTATCTGTCGCACCGCAACGAGCCGCGCGGCACCGGCGGCATCTTCTTCGACTGGCTGCATTCGGGCGAGGACAAAGGCGGCTGGAATGCCGACTTCAACTTCGTTCAGGATGTCGGACGCTCCTTCCTCGTCGTCTACGGCCACCTCGTGCGCGCCAACTTCAACGAGAACTGGACCGACGGCGACCGCGACGAACAGCTCATCCGCCGTGGCCGCTACGTCGAATTCAACCTGCTGCACGATCGCGGCACCATCTTCGGCCTGAAGACCGGCGGCAATGTCGCGTCGATCCTGTCCAGCCTGCCGCCAGAGGTGCGCTGGCCGTAAGATCAGCCAGTTCCGTCTGGAGTTGACAGAGCGGGCGGCGCACGATGCTTTGATGCAACCAGACCGGCCTTCCCGTGTTATAGTCTTCGCCCCCCGCTCACGTCCGGGAATTCAGCCCGAATACACCGTGAGCCAAAAAAAGTGGCGGAGCCTCGATCGGCTCCCCGGAGGAAAAGGAGAAATCCGATGAAGGCATTCCACTGCGGGTCGCTCGTGCCCGGCTGTGAGTGGCATACCCGTGCCGACGAGGAAGCCGAAGTGATGCGCCGTGCCGTCGAGCATATGCGCGAGACGCATGGCGAGACTGTTATCCGCGAGACGATGATCGAGGCGATCCGTTCGCGCATCGAGAAGGTTCGCGACGCCGCGTAGGTTTTGCCCGGCTTTGCTTCGTGGGCGGCGGCAAGCGAACCGCGCCGGCGCTCACCATTGGGAGCAGCGGGTAAAAACAGCCTCCGGCCGTGACGCCCGCGACTCGCGTTCGGCGCCATCGCGGGCGCGGCGCCAGCCAGGCCCTCTCAAGTCAAAATCATATTTGCCTCCGCTAAAGTAAACCCTGCGGTAACCGAACCCATGCCAATGTCGCGCGGATAATCCGGCTACAGTGGGCTGCCAGAGAAGCCCGTCGCCACCAGGCACTGATCCGGAACGGTGGGGCGAGGTGTTTCGCGCATGCGCGAAAAGTCCGGCAATCGAGTGGGTTTCCGCACGGCGGCGCTCCTGCTGTGGGCGCTGGTCGGTGCGTCCCCGGCCATCGCGCAGGAAATGACGACATCGTTGGTCGACATCCATCAGGGCTCGCCGCTCAGCGATCGCGCGAGAGGCCTGGGCAATGGCGGTTACGAACTTCAGAACGGGACCTTTGTCTCGTTCAACCAATGGTACCGCGCGAGCTGGGTCGACATGCATGTCGACCTTTTGACCCAGATCACCGAGGATACCGGCATCCTTTGGGGTTTCGGGACCGGAGAAGAGGGCGAGAAGTATCGGATCGCGCCCAGCCTCAAGCTTGGTTTCCTCACGCAGATGCATCCGAGCCCGAACAGCACGCTTTCCCTGTCGCTCACCACGACCTTTGGCGGCAGGCTCACCGAAAAGTCCTGCGAAGCCGACTATGGCGACTTCGGTACCTACAGCGTCAATTGCCGGCTCGCGGCCAGCCAGATGGCGCCTGAGGAAACCTTGAAATATCTGGTTAACGCTAAACCGGAGAGCCAGCATCTCTGGCTGAACTACCGTGTTACTTTCTGATCGCCGCGAGGCTGCGAATGAGGAATTCATCGCCCCGAAAGCGATCGCTCATCCTGGTTGTTGTCTGACTGGAGTAGGAACATGTCGGGTACTTGCATGAAGTTCGGCCTCGCCGCCGCCCTTGTCATCCTTTCGGCGCCATTCGCGTCGGCGCAGGAGGCCCTCAACGCCGATGAGACGGCCGCGCTCTGCCACGGTGGCGGGTCCATATGTGTGAGCGCGACGATCCCGGCCGCGCCGGCGGCACAGACGGTACAGAACTGGATGAGCCCCGACGTCGGCGCCGCATGGGCCGCAGGGTACAAGGGCAAGGGCGTCACCATTACCATGGTCGACGACTTCAGCAGCACGTCGCGCTTTTCCGGCAATTTCGGCCTCGGGGTTCAAACCCAGCGGCACGGTGAATGGACCCGCGAGGAAGCCAGCATGGTTGCGCCCTTGGCGACGATCAGGTCGAAAGACTTCACCACCGGTTCATACGTCCCGCTGGCGAGCGGTCTGAACGTGCTCAATCTGAGCTACGGCATGTACGCCAAGGCGGGCTACAGCTTAAACCAGATCGGCTGGGCACCGGAGGAAGCTTCGATCATTTCCTACGCCGCCAAAGGGTCGGCAATTGTCTCGAAGGCAGCTGGCAACGACTCGGTTGCCGTGGGCGGCGTCACCGGCGGCCAGCAGGATTATCTCGACCTGGCCCTGGTCGGCAAAGCCTCGGCGATCTTCGTCGGCGCGCTGTCGACCAACGGCACGACGTCCAACAAGGCCCAGCTTGCCTGGTACTCCAACTACGCCGGCTCGAACACGGCTGTGCAGAGCCATTTCCTCGTCGTGGGTGTCACCGGCGACAAGACCGGCCTTTATGGCACGTCCTTCGCCGCGCCGATCATTTCAGGGTATGCGGCGATCATCGGCAGCAAATTCACCAGCGCGACGCCGACCCAGATCACCAACGATCTGCTCAATACGGCTCGTACGGATACGCTGGTCAACTACAACCCCTCCGTCTACGGCAAGGGCGAGGCGAGCCTTTCACGCGCCCTGGCTCCGGTGGCAATCAGGTAGGCGCCTGGCGTTTCGCTCGACGAGCGCGTCGCCTGTATCCGTTAGAGCGCGACGCGTTCCAGAGCAATTCCAGGAAAAGTGTGAAACGGTTTTCCGTCCGGAATTGCGTAAAAACAAAGGGTTAGAGCAGTTCGCCGTTTCCGTGAAACAGTGAACTGATCTAGGTCTCCAGCGCCTTTGCCGCGCGGTCAAGCAGCGCGCCGCGATCCGGCGCAAATCCCGCTTCGATCCATTCCGTCTCGAGATTCTTGAGGATTTCGCCGAGCTTCGGCCCCGGCGTCGCGCCAAGTGCCGTCAGATCGGCGCCCTTCAGCGGAAACACCGGTTTTTCCCATTTGAGGGCGAAGGCCAGCAGACGCGAAAAGCCGCCGGCTTCGAGCATCGCGGCATTGTCCTCGACAGCACGCACCCGCGCGGCAGCGAGCGAGAGCCGCAGCCGATCGACAAACCCTTGCCGGTCGCCGCGATAGAGCCTTTTCGCCAATTCGCCTTCGGTCGTCTTCGGTTCGACGGCCGTTGAAAGTGCCCAGTGGCGCAAGCGGTCTGATTCCACAGTCGAAAATTTGAGCCGCTCGGCAAGCGTCTTCATGCGCGCGGCATCCGGCGGCACGATCGCCTCCAGCCGCAGCATCGAATCCGCTGCCCAGCCCAGATCCTTCTCGGCCTTGGCCAGCCCATGGATGGCGTCGATGCCCCATTTCTCGCTTTCCGGCAGCGCGGCGGTCAGCACACCGGCCTGCCGCATCCACAACAGCGCCCGCGACGGGTCGGGCGCCGACAGAAGCTTCTTCAGCTCGGACCAGACGCGCTCCGCCGAAAGTTGCGCCAGGCCCTCCTTCAGCCGGGCGCAGGCCTTCAGGCCCTCGGCGTCCGGCCGGCCCTCGCCATACCAGGCGAAGAAGCGGAAAAAGCGCAGGATGCGCAGATAATCCTCACGGATACGCGCTTCCGCATCGCCGATGAAGCGCAGCCGCCGCGCCTCGATGTCGGCAATGCCGCCGACAAGGTCGACGACGGCGCCATCCGCGTCCGCATAGAGCGCGTTGATGGTGAAGTCGCGCCGCTCGGCATCCAGCTTCCAATCGCGTCCGAACGACACTTTGGCGCGGCGGCCATCGGTCTCGACATCGGCGCGCAAGGTGGTGATTTCATAGGGCTTGCCGCCGGCGACCACGGTAATCGTGCCGTGCTCGATGCCGGTCGGCACCGGCTTGAAACCTTCCGCCTCGGCGCGGCGGATGGTTTCGTCGGGCAAACAGGTGGTGGCGATGTCGACATCGGCGACCGGCTGGCCCATCAGCGTGTTGCGCACCGCGCCGCCGGCGATACGCGCCTCGTCACCGCCTTGCGAAAGGGCGGAAAGCAGGCGCTGCAAATGCTTGTCGGCAAGCCAGTTGGCCCTGCCAGCGATCGAAACACTCACGCATAGAGCCTTTCATAGAGCGTGCGGATGATGCCGGCGGTGACGCCCCAGATACGCCGGTCGCCATAGGGCATGTCGTAGAAGAACCATTCGAGATCGTTCCACATGCGGCTGTCGCGCTTGTGGTTCACCGGATCCATCAGGAAGCGCAGCGGCACTTCGAAGGCGGCATCGACTTCGTCGGCGTTCAAGGTCAGTTGGAAACCGGGTTGTACGATGCCCAGCACCGGCGCGATGCGATAGCCGCTGCCGGCGACGTAATCGGGCATACGGCCGATGATCTCGATGCGGTCCTGGCCGAGACCGATCTCCTCGAAGGTTTCGCGCAGTGCCGCCGCCTCCGGGCTGGCGTCTGTGGAATCGATAGTGCCGCCGGGAAAGGCCACTTGCCCCGAATGGTTGCGCAGCCTTTCGGCCCGTTTGGTCAGCAGAACTGTCGCCTCGCCGTCATGATCGACCACTGGGATCAACACCGCCGCGTTGCGTAGCGGCTTGCCCTGGTTGAGCCGCGGATGGCCGGGATTGAAGCGATGGTCGCCATAGTCGTCGCCGGCATGCGCGTCCGGCTGCGCGGCGAAGCGCGCGCGAAAATCGGCCGATGAAAACGGCAACCGTGACAGCTGGTCCATCATGCGCTCAGCCGCTGCAACTGGTCCGCCGGCATGATCGGGAACACAGCACCCTTCGAGCGCACGGCGAACATCGTCTCGCCGCCGATCTCGACCTCCTCGCCATGCCCGACCAGTTCGTACATGACAGGCCGCCCCACCAGCGCCTCCAGCCGGCCGCGCACCAGCACATAAGGCTTCAGGCCGCCGGTCTCGTGCTCGTCGACAAAGCGTAGCGGCCGTTCCGGCCCGGCTTCGACCACGTCGCCGACATTGGTGCGGAAGGTGATGATCTGCTCGTCGCCGCTGCCCGAAACATCCATCTCGACGGCGATGAACGGCGCATCGGCGACACGGATGCCGACCTTTTCCACAGGCGTCACCAGGTAGGTTCTGCCATCGGCGTCCTTGCGCAGCACGGAGGAGAAAAGCTGCACCAGCGGCATGCGGCCGATCGGGGTGCCGAGATAGAACCAGGTGCCGTCGGCCTTGATCTCCATGTCGAGATCGCCGCAAAAGTCCGGATTCCAGCGCTCGACGGGCGCCGCGCCTTTGCCGGCCCGCGCTGCGCGCGAGATCAGCGCCTCCAGGGCGCGCGCCTCGGTTGCCTGCGTAAGGCTTTGTTCGCGATGTTCGTCGTGTTCCGCCATCGTCACGAAATAGTCACTGTTGTTCCGCTTGTCAGCCTAAGTCTGTGATTTAAGTTCGACCATAGGCGCTACGCGAGGCCGAATCGCGGCAACCTATGATATGGTGCAGGCTGGTATTTCCAACCAAAGGGATCGAGCCGAATGAGCGTGATGGTCAAGGAAAGTCCGATCAGCGAAACGGACATGATCGCCGAGGCCGAAAAGGCGCTGGCTGACATTTCCAGGATCCGCGACGGGGTCGGCCGGGTGATCTTCGGCCAGGAGGCCGTCGTCGAGCGCACGCTGGTGGCGCTGCTGGCCGGCGGCCATGCACTGCTGGTCGGCGTTCCGGGCCTTGCCAAGACCAAGCTGGTCGAAACACTTGGCGTCGTGCTCGGCCTTGATTCGCGCCGCATCCAGTTCACGCCCGACCTGATGCCGTCAGACATCCTCGGCTCCGAGGTGATGGAGCAGGACGAGATCGGCAAGCGCTCCTTCCGCTTCATCTCCGGGCCGATCTTCGCCCAGCTGCTGATGGCCGACGAGATCAACCGCGCCTCGCCGCGCACCCAGTCGGCGCTGCTGCAGGCGATGCAGGAATATCATGTCACCATTGCAGGCGCCCGTTATGACCTGCCGGCGCCCTTCCATGTGCTGGCAACGCAGAATCCGCTGGAGCAGGAAGGCACCTATCCGCTGCCCGAAGCCCAGCTCGACCGCTTCCTGATGCAGGTCGACATCCTCTATCCCGAAATCGAGGCCGAGCGCCGCATCCTGCTGGAAACCACCGGCATCGAGGACGCCAAAGCCCAGAACGTGCTGCAGCCGGCACGGCTGAAGGAGATCCAGACGCTGATCCGCCGCATGCCGGTACCCGAAAGCGTCGTCGAGGCGATCCTGACCCTGGTTCGCTCGGCGCGTCCGGGCCAGGGCAATGCCGAGACAGACAAACATGTCGCCTGGGGTCCCGGCCCGCGTGCCAGCCAGGCGCTGATGCTGTGCACGCGTGCCCGCGCGCTCTATGACGGCCGGCTGGCACCTTCGATCGATGATGTGCGGGCGCTGGCCGAGCCGGTGCTGCAGCACCGCATGGCGCTGACCTTCGCCGCCCGCGCCGAGGGCACCAGTGTACGCGACGTGGTGGCGAAGCTCGTGAAAGGGATTTAGGGTCTGGACCCGCTAATATGATCGAAATGGCGCCTGAAATGGCAAAAAGATGCGAGGAGAATCGCGAAGGTCGGGGTCTTTCCCCCGGCCAAGCGCTTCGACGACGCAGCTTGCAGCCATTTCGGCGTCCGGAGGATGTGGTCCATCTGCCCGACTACTTTGTCGCGGAGGACTTGAAAGCCGAATGGCTTCCTGCGCCTTCGCTCCGCGTATCCGAACAGATGGCCTCACACCATTTCGACCATATTAGCGGGTCCAGACCCTAATGGCGCGCATCGGCGAGGTCCAGGCTCCGGCAGCGACGCGCGACGCGCTCGCCCGTGGCCGGTTGCGGGCTTCGCTTGTGCCCGACCTGCTGGTCGAGGCGCGCCGCATCGTCAACACCGTGATCGCCGGCTGGCATGGCCGCCGCAAGCGCGGCATCGGCGAGAATTTCTGGCAGTTCCGGCCCTATGTCGAAGGCGACTCCTCGCGCATCGACTGGCGCCGTTCGGCCCGCGACGACCATACCTATGTGCGCGACCGCGAGTGGGAAGCCGCCCATACGGTGTGGCTGTGGGCCGACCCCTCGCCGTCCATGCTCTACAAATCGACCGGTGCCGGCGTTTCCAAGCAATCGCGCGCGCTGGTGCTGGCGCTGGCCATGGCCGAACTGCTGTCGCGCAGTGGCGAGCGCATCGCCTGGCCGGGCCTGACCGATCCGTTCACCGCCCGCAACGGCGCCGAACGCATCGCTGCCCAGCTGATGCATGCCAGCGACTTGCCGGCAAAGCCTGACCTCACGGACATCAGGCGCTTCTGCGACATCGTCATCGCCAGCGATTTCCTCGATCCGGTCGAGGAGACGATGGAATGGCTCGACGTGCTCGCCCGCCACGGCGTGCGCGCCCACCTGATCGAGGTCGCCGACCCGGCCGAGGAAACCTTCCCCTATGCCGGCCGCACCGAGTTCACCGACCCCGAGACCGGCGATAAGCTGACCGCCGGACGTGCCGAGATGCTCGGCGACGAATATCGCCTGCTCTACACCGCCCGCCGCCAGGAGCTGGCCGGCTGGTGTAAGCGGCTCGGCTGGAGCTTTACCGTCAACCACACCGATCGGCTGGCGTCCGACGCGCTGGTGCGCCTGCACATGGCCATGACCGCCGATGGCTCTTATGCCGCTAGCGGTCGCGCCGGAAAGGTGGCCGTCGCATGAGCTGGCTGCCGCTCTCCTTTGGCGCTCCCATGGTGCTGTGGGGCCTGCTGGCGCTGCCGGTGATCTGGTGGCTGCTAAGGCTGACGCCACCCAAGCCGCAGACCGAGATCTTCCCACCGCTGAAGATCCTGGCGCGCGTCTTGAAGCGCGAGGAGACGCCGCATCAAAGCCCCTGGTGGCTGACGCTGCTCAGGCTGCTGATGGCGGGCCTCATCGTCACCGCATTGGCCGAACCGGTCTTCAATCCGCGCGAAAAACTGCCGGCCGAAGGTGCGGCCCTTGCGCTGGTCATCGACAATGACTGGGCAAGTGCGGCCGACTGGAACAAGCGCGTCGCCACCGCCGAGCGGCTGATCAAGGATGCCGGCTCGAATGGCGTGCCGGTCATCATCGCCTTCACCGCCGAAAAGGCCAATGCGGAGATCGGCCCCTTCGATGCCGCCGCCGCACTCGACCGGCTGCGCGCCGCCAAGCCGCGGCCGATCCCGACCGACCGGCCCGCCGTCTATGCCCGCGTCGCCGGTGTGCTGGAGACCTTGCCCGGCGCCAGCGTTGCCGTGCTGGCTGACGGCCTCGCGGCCAGGGGCGACGAGGCCGCCTTCAACACGCTTTTGTCGAAGAATGCCTCTCGCGTCGTCTGGGCAACCGCCGACCGGCTTTCGCTGACCGGCCTCACCGCCGCCGAGAACCAGGTCGATGGTTTTGCGCTCACCGCCATCCGCGCGCCAGGCGATCCGGCGCCGGCGCAGGTCACCGCCGGCGCCTTCGACGACAAGGGCCGCCGCATCGCCGATGCGACGCTGACCTTCGCGCCCGGCGAAGCCACCGCCACCGGCACGATGGCGGTGCCGTTCGAGCTGCGCAACGACTTCGCCTCGATCGCCCTCGACGGCGAGCGCCAGGCGGGTGCGGTGCGCGTGCTCGACGAAAGCTCCAAGCGCCGCCGCGTCGGATTGCTGTCGCAGGCCGAGGCCGACCAGGCGCAGCCGCTTCTGTCGCCGCTCTACTACATCAGGCGCGCGCTGCAGCCTTTCGCCGATCTGGTCGAGCCCTCCAGCGCCGATCTCGCCGACGCCATCCCGCAGATTCTCGACCAGAAACCGGCGATGATTATCATGGCCGATATCGGCACCATTCCGGCGCAGGTCCGGCAAAGGCTGGTCGACTGGGTCGACAACGGCGGCACGCTGGTGCGTTTCGCCGGCTCGCGGCTGGCCGCCGCCGGCAATGACGACGATTTGCTGCCGGTTCGCCTGCGCACCGGCGAACGTTCGCTGGGCGGCGCGCTGTCATGGACTTCGCCGCAGCCGGTCACCGAATTTCCCAAGGCCGGTCCCTTCGCCGATCTCGCACCGCCCACCGAGGTGACCGTGAGCAGGCAGGTGCTGGCCGAGCCGACACCCGATATCGTCGAGCGCACCTGGGCCGCTCTCGCCGACGGCACGCCGCTGGTCACCGGGCTGAAGAAAGGCAAGGGCACGCTGGTGCTGTTCCACGTCACGCCCGAGGCGACCTGGTCGAACCTGCCGATCTCGGGCAGCTTCGTCGAGATGCTGCGCCGTATCGTCCAGCTGTCACGCAACCAGGGCGCGGCGATCGCCAATGCCGAAGCCGCCGCCACGTCGCTGGCGCCCTACCGCATGATCGCGGCCGACGGCTCGCTGGTGCCGCCGACACCGGATGCGCGGCCGCTGGTGCCGGGCGCCGGCGCACTGCCGGTAACCTTCGAGAACCCGCCCGGCCTGTACGGCTCCGAGACCGGCGTCTTCGCCCACAACCTGCTCGATGCCGCTAGCACGTTCGCGCCTCTGGCGCGCCCGCAGATCGCCGTGCCGGTCACCACGATCCAATATGCCTTCGATGAATCGCGCAATCTGAAAGGTTCGCTGGTCACCGCCGCCCTGGTGTTGATGCTGCTCGACACGCTGGCGGTGTTCTGGATGGGCGGCCTGTTTTCGCGCCGGCCGCGCCGCGCCGGCGCGGCGGCCACCACCGCGGCGGTCCTGATCGCGCTTGGCGCGTTGTTCGGCCATGCCGATTTCGCCCGCGCCGACGATGCCAAGCCGGGCGACGAGGCGGCCATCACGGCGATTTCGAAGACCCGCATCGCCTATGTGCTGACCGGCGTGCCGGGCGACGATTCGATCAGCCGCGCCGGGCTCGAGGGCCTGACCCGCTTCCTGATCGAGAAGACCGCGCTGGAACCCGGCGCGCCGGCCGGCGTCGACATTGCGAAGGACGAACTGTCCTTCTATCCCTTGATTTACTGGCCGATCGATCCGGCGGCGCCCATGCCGAGCCAGGCGGCGATCGCCCGCATCGACGCCTATATGCAACAGGGCGGCACGGTGCTGTTCGACACACGCGACCAGTTCGCCAACGGCATCGGCGCCGATTCCACCAGCCCGGCGACCGAGCGGCTGCGCGACATCCTCGGCAACCTCAACGTGCCGCCGCTGGAGCCGGTGCCGTCGGACCACGTGCTGACCAAGTCCTTCTTCATCCTGCCGGAATTCCCCGGCCGCTTCGCCGGCAGCCCGCTCTGGGTCGAGGCCTCGCTCGACGCCAGCAATGCCGACAACCGGCCGGTGCGCACCGGCGACGGCGTCTCGCCGATCATGATCACCGCCAATGATTTCGCCGGCGCCTGGGCGGTCGATGAGAATGGCGACCCGCTGCTGCCGACCGTGCCGGCCGACCCGATGCAGCGCGTCTATGCGCTGCGCGCCGGCGTCAACATCATGATGTACATGCTGACCGGCAACTACAAATCCGACCAGGTGCATGTGCCCATATTGCTCGAACGGCTGGGGCAATAAGATGAGGTTCTTTATTGCATCTCCGCGGATCGACCGGGGTAAGCCATGAACTGGTCGATCTCCTTCGAACCGCTGATCTCCTGGCCCTTGTTGGCCGTGGTGCTGGTGCCGCTTTTGCTGCTGGCGCTTGTCGGCCTGTGGTTTCGCCAGCGCGGCGGTGTGCTGCGCTTCGTCGCCCTGCTGGCGCTCGCCGCCGCTCTGTTCAACCCGGTGTTCCTCAATGAGGAGCGCGAGCCGCTGAAGAGCGTCGTTGCGCTGATCGTCGACCGCAGCCAGAGCCAGGACATTGGCGAACGCACCAGGCAGACCGACGAGGCGGTGGCCGGGCTGCAGCAGCGTCTTGGCCGCTTCAAGCAGTTCGACGTCCGCGTCGTCGAGGCCGGCAAGTCCGACGCCGCCGAGGAGCGTACGGAAACGCGGCTGTTCGGCGCGCTGGAAGGCGCCTTCCGCGACGTGCCGCCGTCGCGCATCGGCGGCGCCATCATGATCACCGATGGCGAGGTGCATGACGCGCCTCCCGGCGCGCCCGACTTCAACGCGCCGCTGCACGCTTTGATCACCGGCAATGACCACGAAAAGGATCGTCGCATCCGCTTCGAGAACGCGCCGCGTTTCGGCATCGTCGGCAAGCCGCTCGACATGACTTACCGCGTCATTTCGACGGAGAACGAGACCGGCCCGGTCGATGTGCGCGTCTCGGTCAATGGCGAGCAGGTCTCGGTCGAGCATGCCACCGTCGGCCAGGCGATGCCGCTGCAGGTGACCATCCCTGGCGCTGGCCGCAACATCATCGAACTCGCCATCGACCGCGAACCGGGCGAACTCACCGACACCAACAACCGCGCCATCGCGCTGGTCGACGGCATCCGCGAGAATCTGCGCGTCCTGCTCGTATCGGGCGAACCGCATGCGGGCGAGCGCACCTGGCGCAATCTCTTGAAATCCGACGCCTCGGTCGATCTCGTTCACTTCACCATTCTGCGGCCGCCGGAGAAACAGGACGGCACGCCGATCAACGAACTGTCGCTCATCGCCTTCCCGACCCGCGAGTTGTTCGTCGAGAAGATCAAGGATTTCGACCTCATCATCTTCGACCGCTACCAGCACCGCGACGTGCTGCCGATCCTCTATTACGACTACATCTCCGAATATGTCGAAAAGGGCGGCGCGCTGCTGATCGCCGCCGGCCCCGAATATGCCGGCGAGGCTTCGATCGCGCGCACGCCGCTGATGTCGGCCCTGCCGGCGATGCCGACCGGCGAGGTGGTCGAAAAGGCCTTCTATCCGCGGCTGACCGACCTCGGCCAGCGTCATCCGGTGACGCGCGGCCTCGACGGTTCGGCCACCGAGCCACCGCACTGGAGCCGCTGGTTCCGCACCATCGGCGTGCAGAATCCGCAAGGCGAAGTGGTGATGAAGGGTGCCGACAACCGGCCCCTGCTCCTGCTCGACCGCAAGGGCGAAGGCCGTGTCGGCATGCTCCTGTCCGACCAGGGCTGGCTGTGGGCGCGCGGCTTCGAGGGCGGCGGCCCGCATGTCCAGCTCTATAGGCGCATCGCCCACTGGCTGATGAAGGAACCCGAGCTCGAGGAAGAGCGGCTGACCGCCGAGGGACGCGGCATGGTGCTGGAGATCCGCCGCCAGACCATGGCCGACGATCCAGGCCCGGCACAGATCATCACGCCCTCCGGCAAGACGGTGACCGTCAAGCTCGACAAATCCGAGCCCGGTGTCTTCCTCGGCAGCGTCCAGACCAATGAGATCGGCCTGTTCCAGGTCGCCAATGGCGATCTCACCGCGCTCGCCCATGTCGGCCCGGTCAACGCGCCGGAATTCGCCGACGTCGTCTCCACCGAAAACCTGCTGAGGGCACCGACGGAAGCCACCGGCGGCAGCGTGCGCCGGCTGGCCTCGTCCTCTGCCCTTGGCAGCGACGTGACGCTGCCCTCCATCGTACCGGTGCGCTCGGCCGGCGAAGCGTCGGGCAGCGACTGGATCGGCCTGCGCACCACCGACGACAGCGTGCTCAAGGCCGTCTCGCGCGTGCCGCTGTTCGGCGGCTTCCTCGGCCTCGGCCTGCTGCTCCTGGCGATGGGCTCGATGTGGTACCGCGAGGGACGGTAGCGCAACGCCTCTTCCTTCTCCCCTTGTGGGCCTGTTGCGCAGTTTCGGGAGTGCGCGGACGGGAGTGGAATGCAGCGGGTTGTTGCTTGCGCTTGTGGATTGGAGTCTGGTTTTGAGGGGTTGAGGTGGCGGTTCGGCCCGTACGGCCGGACTGCAGGCGCACCTATCCCGTGATGGCGGCCCATCGGCGCATGTTGAAGGCGATCGCCGCCATCGTCACTTGGGCGGACGCCTTGGCCAGTCCGACATAGCGGATCGCGGTCAGCTTCATGCGGTTCTTGAGCGTGGCGAAGGTGGTCTCCACCGCCGCCCGACGCCTGGCGATGAGGCGATTGTAGCGTTTGAGCCGCAACGGCAGCTCCGGATGATGCTTGTTGGGGCGGCGCGCGATGCGCACCTTCTTGCCCTCGGCCTTGAGCCGGGCACGCCGGGCGTGCGTGTCGTAGGCGGCATCGGCCCACACCGTCTTCTCGTCGCTGCGGATCAAGTCATCGGCCATCACCGTGTCGTTGACGTTGGCCGGTGTGGTGATCACCGTGCGGATGATGCCAGAGCCCTCATCCACGCCGACATGGGCCTTGTAGCCAAAAGTGAAACCGCCCTTGCCCTGCCGCGTGGTGACACGGGCGTCCGCATCTTTCGAAGGCCGCTCAGCTGTCGGCGGCGCTGAGACTGCATCGATCAGCGTTGCATCCAGCATCGTGCCGCGCTTCAGGATCACGCCGGCCTTCTCCAGCTGCCGGTCGAGTTCGCCAAACAGCTTCTCCAGCAGCCCTTCACCGACAAGCAGATTGCGAAAGCGCGAGAGCACCGTGTGGTCGGGAATGCTCTCTCCCAGCCCAAGCCCGGCAAAACGCCGGAACGACAGCCGGTCGCCGAGCGCCTCCTCAAGTTCGCGATCCGACAGCCCATAAAGCGATTGCAGCAGCAGTGCCTTGAACAGCACCAGCGGCGGCCAAGCCGCCCGACCCGGTCCGCCATCGCGCAGAGGGTTAAGCAGCTTCTCGAAGCGGTACCACTTCACAAGGCCAGACAACCGGTCGAGCGGCGAGGAGCCACCCGACAGCTTGTCGCCCAGAAATCCCTCCACCAGACTCAACTGACCTGTCCGCTTCACCGCCATCGGTTCGTCCTCCGAGCTTATGTCTCAGAGAATCACAACCAGCCAATTACGCAACAGGCCCCTTGTGGGAGAAGGTGGATCGGCGCGCAGCGCCGAGACGGTTGAGGGGTGTTCCAGCGGAGTGAGACGCTGGCGTTCCCTGGAACACCCCTCATCCGACCTCGCTTCGCGAGGCCACCTTCTCCCACAAGGGGAGAAGGGAAAAGCACCCACCTCTACTCTTCCGGCTCGGTCGTGAACAGCAGCGGGTAGCCCTTGGCCTTGCCGGCATCGGTGGCGCGCGTCGCCTTGGTTTCGGCGACATCCCTGGTGAACACCGCGACCACGCAGACGCCGCGCCGGTGCGCGGTGATCATGATGCGGTGCGCCTGGTCCTCGCTGAGCTTGAACTCGCCCTTCAGCACCGTGACGACGAATTCGCGCGGCGTGAAGTCGTCATTGATGAGGATGACCTTGTAGAGCTTGGGCCGCTCGGTCTGTGGCTTGACCTTGGTACGCGGTTTTGTGGTGATTTCTGGCATCGGAACCGGCAGTTTCACGATCGACGGCGGCGCGATGCATTTTGCCAGACGTCAAACCGATCGTCCAATTTTGATTGTCGCGCAAGCTGGGTCGAGCGCGGCGCTTCACAATCATGTGGGCAATCGCTGACCGCGGTTCAACGGTCCAGATTGGGGCGTAGCCGATTGCCGCCGGGATTGGCCCGGCGTTCCAGCCATGCCGCGATCGGCCATCCGGCAACGCAGATCAGCGTCACGGCGAGAAGCACGATCAGCAGCCAGGCCTGGACGGGCGTGATGTAGTCCCAGTTGCTGGAAATGATCGGCGCGAACAGCGAGGGCTCGGTGCGGCCACTGGCGGGGTCGGGCACGGGGCTGGCGGTAAGCAGAATCAGGACCCTGGCGACACCGGTGGCAACCAGGCCACCAATCACCATCGAACGCAAAATGGACGAAAGCCGCTTCTTCATGCGGATTGTCCTACATGGCCGGCGTTGAAAACGGGTTAAATGCGATCGAGGTGGCTGGCTGTGAGCCGCCGGCATTCAGCTCATCGACCATGCACTTGGCAGAAGGCCGCCCCAGCCAGTGCGGCTGGAACGGCCTTGATAGAAACTGGCGTCAGAGCCGATCAGGGCTTCTTCTTCGGAGCAGCCTTCGGAGCAGCCATCGGGGCAGTCTTGGGGGCCGCCTTCTTGACCGGGCACTTGTGCTTCTTGGTCGGCTTGCAGACGGTCTTCTTGACGACCTTCTTCGGAGCAGCCTTGGCCGGAGCGGTGGCAGCCGGAGCGGTGGTGGCCGGAGCAGTGGTCGTGGCGGCAGCAGCCGGGGCAGCGGTCGTGGTGGCGGCAGCGTTGCCAAGAGCCGGCATCGAGAAGGCGAGAGCAACGGCGAGGCCGAGGGCCGACAGGAGGGACTTTTTCATGGCTTCATTTTCCTTTTTATGCGGGTCGATTTCGAGCGTCACTGGACCGGGTCGTTCGGTGTCACTCCAAGCAGCTTCAAAGCGTTGGCGAGCATCCGGATCCCCTGTGCCTGTTTCTTGGCGGCACAATACCGGTTGCCCTTTCTCTGAAGTGCCTTTGCCGCGGTGACCTGCGTTGCCGTGGCATGGGTTTCGAGGGCTTCATCAAATTGGTGGCTGAGATTGGCGCACCGTTCGCTCCGGGTGAGCGGCGCCTTTGCGTCCGATTGGCCGACAGCGGCAGTGACCAGGCCAAGGCCCAGCAACGCACCCAACAAACTGATCGACAACCTTGGCATCGGTTTTTCCGTAACCCGGAGATTTGCGTCGCAGCCGATAACCTGACCGCCACGGCACCGTTATGCCGACCTACCTTTTCAGGAGTTTTTCCCGATTGTAGAATTTTGTTTCTGGATTGTGTCTGGCCGGCCCGGCTGACGCGTGTCGGCCGAAAGTGGTCCCGGTTTTGGCAGAACGACACGCGTGGAAATAAGAGCTTCAGCACGGCCATCGCTTTCCATGTGGAGAAGGCGGAATTCGTTCTCCCTTGAAATCCAAGGCACTGGCCAACATATGGCCCGAATTCTATCGTGTGGCTCACCTGCCAGGAATGACTTGGCTGGCAATCGAGACAGGGCACCTCGTGAAATCCGACGCACACATACTGATCGTCGACGACGACAAGGGCATCCGCGACCTGCTTCAGGAGTTCTTCCAGAAGCGGGGGCTGCACACTTCGGTAGCCGCCGACGGCACCGAGATGGAGGCCATCCTGCGCCGTGCGCAGGTGGACCTCATCGTGCTCGACGTGATGTTGCCCGGCAAGAGCGGGCTGGAACTGTGCCGTGACCTGCGCGCCCAGTATACGACGCCGATCATCATGCTGACCGCCGTCACCGAGACCACCGACCGCGTGGTCGGCCTGGAGATGGGCGCTGACGACTATGTGCCCAAACCCTTCGACCCGCGCGAACTCCTGGCCCGCATCCGCGCCGTGCTGCGGCGCAACGGCACCACCGAGCCGAAACGCGCCACCACCAAGCAGATCTACCGTTTTGCCGGCTGGACAATGGACTGTTCGCGGCGCCGGCTGACGGCGCCCGACGATGTCAGGGTCGAGCTGACCATGGCCGAATTCAACCTGCTGCAGACCTTCGTCAAGAGCGCCCAGCGGGTGCTGACCCGCGACCAGCTCATCGAACTCTCCGGCGGCGACAGCGACTATTCCTTCGACCGCAGCATCGACATCCTGGTCAGCCGGCTGCGGCGCAAGATGGAAGACGACCCCAAGACGCCCAAGCTGATCCTGACGGTGCGCAGCGGCGGCTACCAGTTCCTGCCCGAGACGACCTCCGAATGAGACGTCTCCTGCCGCAGACCTTGCCTGCCTGGGTGCTGCTGATCGTCATTGCCGGGCTTTTGATCAGCCAGGTCGCGACCCTCTACATCGTGGCGCGCGACCGCGCCGTCGCCAATGACGTGGTCGACCTCTACCGCCTCAACGACCGCGCCTTCTCGCTGGTGCAGCTGATGAGCAGCGCCACGCCCGAGGAGCGCAAGGCCACCGCGGCGGGACTGTTCAACTCGACTTATGCGCTGACCGTCTCGGACACGCCCGCCGTCACCTCCTCGATCGCCGGCGACGACGAACTGGCTGAACTCGAAGACATCCTGGTCGGCCGGCTGTCGAAGTTCGGCGTCACCGACGCGCGCGTGCGGCGCGACCCGGCGACGCGCGAGGCCGACGACGCCAGCACCGTATCCGGCCCCGATATCGGCCAGGTCGAGCGCGACCTTCTGGTGCTGGCCGCCGATTTCGCCCAGAGCGACAAGCTGACGGCCTCTTTGCGCTTCGCCGACGGCCAGTGGCTGAACTTCACCGAGCCGATCACGCCGGTCGGCCCGATCCTGAGCTTCGACAGCCTGCCGCTCTATTCGCTGATCGCCGGCCTGGTGGTGGTCATGTCGATCTGGTCGCTGCGCCGGCTGACCGCGCCTTACCGGATGATGGAAACCGCCGTGAACCGGATCGGCAAGGATTTGAAGAGCCCACCGATCGCCGAGTCGGGCAGCCGCGAGGTGCAGGCTGCAGCCAGGGCAATCAACGCCATGCAGAAGAGGCTGCGCGAATATGTCGAGGACCGCGAACATCTGGCCGCCGCACTCGCGCATGATCTGCGCACACCGATAACGCGCATGCGTCTGCGCCTAGAATTGTTGCGCAAATCGGCGGTTCGCGAGGCGCTGGCGCATGATCTCGCCGATGTCGAAAGCATCGCCAGTTCCGTGATCGACTTCGCCACCTTCGAGGTCAACGAGGAAAAGACCGAGCGCATCGACTTCTGGTCGCTCGTGGAATCGATCGCCGACCCCTATCCGGAGGTCTCGTTCGACAATGACGACACCCGTTCGCGCGGCCTGATCTGCATCGCACGGCCGGTGGCGCTCAGGCGCTGCGTCACCAATCTGGTGCAGAACGCCGTCACCTACGGCAAGAAGGCGCATCTCAGCCTGCACCGCTCCGACGGCACGATCACGCTCACCATCCGCGACGAAGGACCAGGCATACCGCAGGCTCAGATCGATGCCGTGTTCGGCTCCTTCGTGCGCCTCGAACAGTCCCGCAACCGCCAGACCGGCGGCCTTGGCCTCGGCCTCACCATCGCCCGCAACATAGCGCGCGCTGCCGGCGGCGAGATCCGCCTGTCCAATCACCCGGATGGTGGGCTGCTGACGGAACTGCGCCTGCCGCTGGCGGCTTAAGCTTGGAACAGCCGGCCGAATCTCAAGTTCGGTCTGCGGCTCGCGATGCCGGTGATCCTGCAAAAGACCGCCACGTTTCGGCAGCGGCCAGGCATGAAGTGCCTGGATCAACCAGCAATAGGTCAACGAACGGTGGCGAGGGCTGGTTGCTTATTTTTGTGCCCCGTCCTTGCGTTGAAATATGCGACGTTGCATCGGGTCGCGCCAACGCGTCATCACCTTTTCCTCGAAGCGATCTCTTCTAAATTTAACGCAATCAATGTCCTCGACCGGGAAGACATCATCCTTGGATGCGACTGCCTCCAAGAACTGGGGAGATCGAACGGCCAGGTTGACCTCGTCCTCACGCGCCGAAGTTTGATCGATTAATTGGCGAAAGGTGAACATTGCGTAGCAATAATTGTCGAAGGTCTCGAACTCTGAAAAGTCTGCAACCCGACATTCGTCCAAGGTCATTAAGGGGTAGCTATACGGGCTGCTCCTGTTCGGGTGCATCTGGAGGGTTTTGATGGCGCCGACCTCCTCCAGCACAGACGTACTCCACTCCCAGCAGCTCATATGCATGTGATAGAAGGCTTCGCGCATCACGCCATGTTCGTCTGGCAGCCAATCGTTATGCGGTCGCCCGGCGTCGATTTGCCAGTAAACGTCGAATAGAAACTCGTATACGAGTGCAGCCACCGTCGTGTTTCGCATTCCTCAACCTCAATTAATGCGACCCCGGCTGTGCCTTAGACTATTCAGCAATTCCTGCTGAATAGTCCTGCGTTCCTCGAAACGATAAACGCTCTATGGCTGAATTGACGGCGAAGGTTACCGCCGCAGCACGGCGCTCAGCACATCCCTGATGCCGATGGCGCCGACGAAACGGGACTGGTCGTCGAACAGCGCCACCGGTGCCGTCTGCGAACGGTGCATGGCCAGCATCACGGTTTTCAGTGACGTTCCGGGATTGGCCCAGAACACCTGCGCTGCTTCCTCGGACTGAGCCTCGACATCGGCGCAGGACACCCACACCGCCGGCTTGCCGTCGCGTTCGGCCGCCGCCACCAGGCCGTGCTCGTCGATCTTGAAGCGCGTCGTCTTGCGCCGGTCGAGCCACACCCAGCCATTGTCGCCGTGGTCGAGGTCGCGGCTGTCGCGCATGACGTTCCAGGCGGTGAGCACCGACAGCGGGTTCACATTGGCGATGAAGTCGCGGACATAGTCGTTGGCAGGCCGCAGCACGATGTCTTCCGGCGCGCCGGTCTGGACGATGCGTCCGCCCTCCATGATGGTGATGTGGCTGCCGATCTTCAGCGCCTCTTCGAGATCGTGGCTGACGAAGATGATGGTCTTCTTCAGCTCGGCCTGCAGCTGCAGCAATTCGTCCTGCAGTTTGGTGCGGATCAACGGGTCGAGTGCCGAGAACGGCTCGTCCATCAACAGGATCGGCGCCTCGGTGGCGAAGGCCCGCGCCAGGCCGACGCGCTGCTGCATGCCGCCCGACAGCTCATGGGCGTATTTCTTCGACCACTGGTCGAGATTGACCAGTTTGAGCTGCTTGTGCACGCGCTCCTTGCGTTCGGCGTCCGGCACGCCGGCGAGTTCGAGGCCGAGGCCGACATTTTCCTCGACCGTGCGCCATGGCAGCAGGCCGAACTGCTGGAACACCATCGCCACCTGCTTCTGGCGCAGGCGCCGCAAGGTCGGCTCGTCGCAGGTGACCACGTCGACAATCTTGCCGCCGTCCTTGACCAGTACCTGGCCGCGCGACACCACGTTGAGCCGGTTGACGGCCCGAAGCAGCGTCGACTTGCCAGAGCCCGACAGGCCCATCAGCACCGAGATCTCACCCTCATGCACGGTCAGGCTGGCGCCGGCGCAGCCCAGCACGTTGCCGGTTTTCTCGAGGATCTCGGCGCGCGTGGCTCCCTTGTCGATCATGGCCAGCGAGCCTGCCTGATCGGCGCCGAAGACGATATCGACGTTCTTGAAATCGACGGCGACGGTCATTTCTTGCCTCCAACGCCAATGCGGGTCATTCGGTCGAGCACGATGGCCAGCACCACGATGGCGAGGCCGGCTTCAAGCCCGAGATCGATGCGGCGAGAGCCGAGCGCGCGGTTGATTTCGGTACCCAGCCCACCGGCGCCGATGAGGGCCGCGAACACCACCATCGACAGCGACAGCATGATCGACTGCGTCAGGCCCGCCATGATGGTGGGTAGCGCCGAAGGCAGTTCCACCTTCCACAGAAGCTGGCTCTTGGTGGCGCCGAACGCCTCACCGGCCTCGATGATCGACTTCGGCACCGAGACGACGCCGAGATGGGTGAGCCTGACCGCGGTCGGGATGACGAAGATGATGGTGACGATGAGGCCGGGCGCGTTGCCGAGGCCGAACAGCGTCAGCACCGGGATCAGGTAGACGAAGGTCGGCAGCGTCTGCATCAGGTCGAGCACCGGCAGCATGATGCGATAGACCTTCGGCTTGTGCGCCGCCCAGATGCCGAGCGGCACGCCGATGGCCATGGCCATGGCGGCGGCGGCGACGACCAGCACCAGCGTCTGCACCGTCTGCTTCCACAGGTTCTGGTTGATGATGAAGATCAGGCCGAGGAAGACGCCGATGGCGAGCGGCCGCGAGCGCTGCAGCAGCCATGCAATGATCGCGATGACCAGTGCCAGCAGCACCGGCGGCACCAGCAGCAGGACGTTGACCAGCCCGTCGAGGATGAAGTTGAGGCCATTGGAGAAGGCCCTGAAGATGGTATCGAAATTGTCGGTAAGGAAGCCGAAGAACGCCTTGCCCCAGGCGCCTATCGGGATCTTGTGATCGACCATGAATTGCGAAATCGGATCCATCTCACCCCTCTTCGTCCAGGAGCCGCCCTGCTCTCGGCTCGCGCAACGTCATCTTGTCACAGGATATGAAAAAGGGCAGCCTTTTCTAAGATGGCTGCCCTTCCTGGTTCGGCCTTGCCGAATTCAGTCGGCTCAGCTTCCGAGCGCGGTCTTGACCGCTGCCGCGGCATCGCCACCGTCGAAGGTGGTCACGCCGGCGAGCCATGGCTTGACCGCGTCCGGGTTCTTCTTAAGCCAGTCGGTCGCCACCGTGGCGGCGTCGCCACCCTTAAGGATCGCGTCCATCATCTGGCCTTCCATGTCCAGATTGAACTTCAAATTGGCGATGAACTTGCCGGCGTTCGGGCACTCGGTGGTGTAGCCCTTGCGCACATTGGTGAACACGGTGGCGGCGCCGAAGCCGCTGTCGCCCATGCCGTCGAGATAGGTGATCTTCATGGCGCCCATCACCGGATGCGGCGTCCAGCCGAGGAAGGCGATCCACTCATTGTTCTTCATCGACTGCTCGGCCTGGGTCAGCATGCCGGCCTCCGAGGATTCGACCAGCTCGAAGCCCTCGAGATTGTCCTTCGGGTTCTTGATCATGTCGAGGATGATGCGGTTGCCGTCATTGCCGGCTTCGATGCCGTAGATCTTGCCGTTGAACTTGTCCTTGAACTTGCCAAGGTCGGTCAACGACTTGACGCCGGCATCCGCGACATAGGTCGGCACGACGATGCCATAGCCGGCGCCGGTCAGGTTCGTGCTGATGGTCTCGACCGAGCCATCGGCGGTGTAATCCTTGATGTCGTTGGTCATCGACGGCATCCAGTTGCCGAGGAAGACATCGAGGTCCTTGTTCTTCAGCGAAGCCATGGTCACCGGCACCGACAGCTGGATCACCTTCGGCTCGTAGCCGAGCGCGGTGAGCAGCACCGAGGCAACCCCGGTGGTCGCCTGGATGTCGGTCCAGCCGACATCGGAAAGACGCACGGTCTTGCAGCTTGCGGCGTCGCCGGCGAAGGCGGCGCTCGTCGACAACAAAGCCGCCAGGCCGAGGCCGGCGGCGAAGGAATTCATACGCGACATAGTTAGTCTCCCATTGTGATTCTTTGGCGAAGCGTAGTTACGGTTTCTCTGCCCGCCTTGTTTCGTCAGCCAAACACCATTCTGGTGTGGATTCAAGCGTTAAGGCAATCACGATCAACGGCGCGGACTGGCCAATCAGCGACACGGTTGACGCTTTTGTCGCGCCAAGCATCTTTTTCAGGGGCAAGGCTGCTTTTTCGGGGGAATGCGTTGGCGGCCCCTCCCCGCGCGGAGGCAAGTCAGCTTAAAAGATCGCATGGCCAAGCTCTATTTCAACTACGCGACGATGAATGCCGGCAAGACGACGATGCTCTTGCAGGCGTCGTACAATTATCGCGAACGCGGCATGACGACGATGCTGTTTGTCGCCGGCCACTACCGCAAGGGCGACAGCGGCCTGATCTCATCGCGCATCGGGCTGGAGACCGAGGCCGAGATGTTCCGCGACGGCGACGATTTGTTTGCCCGCGTCGTCGAGCATCACGACCATACGACGGTCCATTGCGTCTTCGTCGACGAGGCCCAATTCCTCGAGGAGGAGCAGGTCTGGCAATTGGCCCGCATCGCCGACCGGCTGAACATTCCGGTGATGTGCTACGGCCTGCGTACCGATTTCCAGGGCAAGCTGTTTTCCGGCTCGCGCGCGCTGTTGGCGATCGCCGACGATCTGCGCGAGGTGCGCACCATTTGCCGCTGCGGCCGCAAGGCGACGATGGTCGTGCGCCTCGGCGCCGACGGCAAGGTGGCCCGCCAGGGCGAACAGGTGGCGATCGGCAAGGATGTCTACGTCTCGCTCTGCCGCCGCCACTGGGAAGAAGAAATGGGCCGCGCCGCGCCCGACGATTTCATCGGCTTCATGAAGTCCTGACCCGCGATCCGCCTCAGGCCGCCGAGACACGCCGCGGCGGAAACCGCCAGCCCAGTCGGACACCGAGCGTCGCCAAGGCGATCAGCGCCATGCCGGCGGCCTGCGCCGGCCCGAGCGGATGCCCATAGATCGCCCAGTCAATGATGATGGCAACGACCGGATAGATGAAGGTGATGATGCCGATCACCGGCGTCGTCAGGCGCGGAAAGGCCGAGTTCATCAGCACATAGGCAATGCCGGTGTGCAGCACGCCGATGCTGACCAGCCAGCCCCATGAATGCGCGGGAATAGGCTCGCCGATCCCGGCGAAGGGCGCGAGCATGACGATCCCGACGATCGTCTGGCAGAGCACTGTGACCTCCGCGCGCTGCTGGCCCAGCCCCTTGGCGAGGATCGTCGCGACCGCATAGAGCAGTGCGGCGACCAGCGTCAGCGCGATGCCCAGCGCCCAAGCCGCGCTGGCTTGCGTATGCGAGACCACCAGCCCGCTGGCCAGCACGACGCCAAGGAACGCGCCAAGCATCCACAGGATCTGGTCGAGCGCGATGCGCTCCTTGAGAAAGACCACGCCGATGATCACCACGAAGAACGGCTGCACGTGATAGACGATCGTCGTCGTGGCGATCGACGTCATGGCGAAGCCGGCGAAGAAGGCGGTCCAGCTCAGCACCATGCAGGCACCGCCAAGTGCCGCCAGCGCGAGGCGGGACGGCGACAGCGTCCTGTCCGGCAAATAGCCGCGCAGCAGGCACCAGGCGCCGAGGAACATGGCGCCAAACACGCAGCGCCAGAACACGATCGTCACGGGATGAAGCCCCGCTTCCGTGACGAAGGCGCCAACCGTGCCGGCGATCGTCATTGCAAAGGCCAGGCTCGCGGCCGGAAAACGGGAGGTTGGCAGGTCCTTCATCGAAGGCTCCTCAAACGGGCGAAACCCATCAGGCCAGCAGGATAGCTTTCAAACAAGCGAATAGATTTGGACATAGCTATTCGATATGCTGATAGCATTATGGCTACTCCGCTTGACCTCACCCTCCTGAAAACCTTCGTTGCCGTCGTCGAGAGCGGCAGCCTGTCCAATGCGGCACCCCGGGTCGGCCGCAGCCAGTCGGCGGTCTCAATGCAGATGCAGCGGCTGGAAGAGATGGTGGGCAACCAGCTTCTGGTGCGCGGCCCCCGAACCGTCACGCCCAACGCCATCGGCGAGGACTTTCTCATCTATGCGCGCCGGTTGCTGAAGCTGTCGGACGAGGCCTGGGCGAGCGTCACGCGGCCGAAGGAGACCGGCAGCGTGCGCCTTGGCGTGCCGGACGACTATGCCGCCTTCTTGCTGCCACCCGTACTCTCACGCTTTGCCGAGGACCACCCGCTGGTGACGGTGGAACTGATCTGCGAACAATCGACCGCGCTGGTGAAAACCCTGGCCGAGGGGAAGCTCGACCTGGCGATCGTCACCCGCTTGCCGGACCAGCCGCTCGACGTCATCCGGCTGGAGCGTTTCGTCTGGGTCGCCTCGCCAAACCATGTCGCCTGGCAGGCCGATCCCTTACCCGTCGCGCTGTTCGAGCCCGGCTGCGCCGCCAGGATGAGCGTCCTGCAGGCGCTCGGCGAAGCCGACCGATCCTACCGTTGCACCTATTCCAGCGCCTCCCTGCTTGGTCTGATCGCGGTCGTGCAGGCAGGGCTCGCCGTCGCTGGCCTCGCCCAGCGCAGCGTGCCCCAGTCGCTGCGCATTATCGGTGCCAATGAAGGGCTTCCCGCACTGCCGGATCTCGAAGTCGGCATCCTGCGCAACCCGCTGTCGACGACGCCGGCGGTCGATCGGCTGTATGATTTCCTGCGCCGCGACCTCGCGCAGCAGACCTGAGATCATCGTCCGGCCACAGGCAATTGGGCGAAGGTCCGCCCTTGCCAATCCGCCACGATGCAGCGTTTGTTAAGGCCTCGGTCCTATAAGGCCGTCAGCCAGAGCTCTCCGGGGTCAGCCATGCTTCGAGCCGTTTCCTCAGCCAGCCTTCTTCTCATTGCCACCTCGATTGCCGCCCATGCCGGCGGCGACCCCGTGCAAGGCAAGCACGTTTTCAACCGCTGCATCGCCTGCCATGAGGCGGCCAGCGACCGCGACAAGGTCGGCCCGCATCTCAAGGGTGTGGTCGGACGCACCGCCGGCACCGCGGAAAGCTTCCTTGGCCATTATTCCGAGGCAATGAAGGGCGCGGGCGCCGCCGGTCTTGTCTGGGACGAGGCAAATCTTGCTGAATATCTCCGGGCCCCCAAGCTCAAGGTTCCTGGCAACAAAATGGCGTTTGGCGGCCTGACCAATGATGATGACATCGCCAATGTCATCGCCTATCTGAAGGCCGATCCGAAGCCCTGAGCGAGCGCCGGTGCGGCACGGCCGCATCGATATGTTTGCCTGCAACCGGTTCAATCCCTTGCCGAATTCAGCATCTCCGCGTCGGCGAAGACCGGTTGCTTTGCCGGCGTGAAAGTTCAATGGTAGTTGAACTAGTTCCGGCTCACCGGCTAATCACGCTATGACCCCACCTTCATTGTCTTTCAAGGCCTTGGCGGATTCTTTTGTTTTCACGCCGCCCTTGTCTTCACGTCTTTCAATCCCCGGATGCCCCACATATATTCGCCGCTGTTCGCAACCAGCGACCGGAAGCCGAAGCGGGAGGCCCCAATGGCGACATTGCAGAATTTCGATGCCGAAATTGCCAAGACCAAGCAGGTCGTCCAGGACATGCGCACCAAGATCGAGCAGTCCGGCACCGTGCTCGACACGCTTGCCACCGCTGACAAGAAGATCGGCGACGCCAATTTCGACATCGAGAACGCCCGCATCGAGGATGTGCTGAAGCAGCAGAAGGTGATGGAAGGCAACATTGCCGACCTGATCATCGGCCTTGAGGACGCCACCAACGTCTTCGGCGCCGAGTTCGAGAGCATGAAGAACTACACTGGCTGGGAAAACTTCGTTGGCGTCTTCTCGGCGCAGCGCAAGCAACGCTTGCGCACCGACCGCGTCCGCAACATGTCGCTGGCCGGCAATCTGCAGGAACTGCTGGCCAAGTCCGACACCATCGTCGGCATCCTCAAGGCGCAGAAGGAGGTCCTCGACCAGCGCTACAAAACCTCCGAGGCCAGCCTGTCGCAGGTGATCGAGCGCCGCAAGGTCACCATGACCAACCTCGAAGCCGTGCAGAAGCGGATCGAGGAGCTCAACCCGATGCTGCTCGACATCGAAAACAAGATCGCCGCCTCCACCAGCCAGAAGGACCGCACGCAGCTCGAGGGCGAGCGCTCCAAGCTCGCCACCGAATACAACGAGAAGCAGGCCAAGGAGCAGGAACTGCTGGCCGAAAGCCAGACGCTCGAGCGTTACACCTCGATGTTCCAGACCTTCGTCGATTCGCTCAACAACCAGATCGCCGCGCAGTCGACACTGATCAACAAGCTGACCATCGATACCGAGCAGCGCATCGTGCTCTACAAGGCGCTGGAAGATTCCTTGAAGACCGCCGCCCAGCAGGACGTCGCCCACAAGATCAACACGCTGGGCAGCCAGGTCGACAACACGGCGGAAGAAACCATGGCCGGCATCGGAGCGGCTTCGCAAAAGCACATTGGCGACCTGCTTGAAATGCACGAGAAGAACATGGTCGCCAGCGCCGACATCCAGCGCCGCAAGAAGCTGGCGGACGATGCCTTTGCGCGGCGCTTCGACGAGGTGCTGAAGAAGCACAATTCGGCCAACTACGTGCAGTCATAATTGCCGCGCGCACCGGTGCGACAATCCCAGGGCTGACAGAATGACCCCCGAAAACGACGCGGCGGCGCGGTATTTCTCGGCAATCACTGCCGCGCTCAGCGGCCTTGAAGTGTTCATGCGCGACGACCGCTCGCCGCTCTACCGGCACGGCATCGTCGCCAAGATCGTTGCCGAATACATCGCCCGGCTCGACAAGTCCTTTGGCTGCTGGCGCAACCGGCTGGGCTTCATGGACACCTTCCGCATTTCGCGCGCCGAAAGCGGTTTTCCGGTCTTCCAGAACCTGCTCGAACTGGAAAACGACCGCCGCCAGGCCGATGCGCGGCTCGCCAACATCCCGCTGGCCGGCGAGTTGCGCGAGGAGATGGCCGACTTCATCCTGCGCCACAAGGAATTCCCCGAAGCGCTGCAGAAGTCGATGGCCGAACGGCTCTATCTCGAGGACGTCAAGAGCGAGCAGACCTTTGGGCCGTTCACGCTGGCGCAGACGGCCAAGGTGTCGGTCAACCCGAAGACGGCCCTGCCCTACTATCTCGTCCATTGGGCGACCTTCGACGGCAGCGCCAACCTGCCTTTGGTCTACATGGTGACGGTGGAGGATTCCTCCGAGAACATGGTCCGCCAGCTCGTCGACGGCAACGGCAAGCTCAACGACAAGGTCGACATCCCGCTGCCGGTCGACGGCCTGCTCAATCCCGAGCTTGCCCACCGTTTCGACGATTTCACCGAGAAGAACTCCGCCTACACGCTCTCGCCGGCGACCATTGCGGTCAATCTCGACAAGGATTTCGAGCCGCTGCACCCCAAGCAATTGCGCCGCGTCGTGCTTGGCCCCTTTTATTCGGCAGGGATTACCGACAACAATTCGACGGTGACGGAAGTGCTGGCCAAGGTGCGCAAGCCCGAAAACGCCTGGCTGCTGACCTGGACCATCCAGGAGGTCTATTCCAAGGGCGAGAAGCCCGGCCGCAAGGGGCTGTTTTCCAGCGAGAAGACGACGCAGGAATTCTTCATCAACACCGATGATCTGGAAGCCGCGCGCCAGGGCGTGTCGAGCTACGAGAACCACGCGCTGATCCCGCACGAGGCATATCAGGCGCTCTATGCCGCCGGCGAAGCACAGAAGATCTTTGGCGGCTACAAGGTCCACATCCTGTCAAACGGACAGGTCATCTCAGACGTCTGACCGTAACACCACGGAGCACACTTCATGGACACCGGCCTGACCACCATCCCGGAAGCGTCGATCGAGAAGCACCGCGCCACCGCGCAGAGCTTTATCACCCGCATCGTCGTGCTGGAGGATCCCTCACGCGAATCCGGCACGGCACTCGCCGGCACCAACCGCCGTTTCGTCTCCACCGTCTCGGTCGGCTCGGTGCGCCGCACCCGCGAGGTCGAACTCACAAAGACCGTCGGCGCCGTCCATCCCGACGACCAGTTGCTGACCATCCCGCAGCACACGCTTTTGTTCCGCGCCCGGCGCGGTACGGCGATTGCGCTCGCCGTATCGGATGTCTTCGCCGAAGGTTCCGACCTCGAAAGCCTGCAGGCGAAAAACACCCGCGCCCCGCTCGAGGGCGACGAGGCGTCCGCCTTCAAGAAACTCCTGTCGGCTTCGGCCTACATCTCGGCTTTCAGCCTTGCCTCCTATCTGTTCCAGTTGATCGACAGCGACGGCGAGGCGCCCAACGACATCCCCGAGCCCGACTTCCTGTTCGACACGCCACAGGATGCGGTGAAGTCGATCCTCGCCGGCCTCGACAAGGCGATAGCGGGGTCGAAGGATGATGCCGACCTGGTGATCAGGGCGCGCGCCTTCGCCCGCGTTGCCATCGACGGGCTGCTGGCCAGAAAAGGCCGTTTCGACGGCATCGGTCCGTTCGAGAACGCTCATATCCGCATCGATGCCGACAATTTCACCCTCGACGGTTTCGACGTCGCGCCGGGCAAGCGCTCCAAGCCGCTGGTGATGACCTTCAAGAAGCCGGAAGAGGTCGTCGGCAACCACATCGCCAAATACCAGTCGGTCAAGCTCGCCAAGATGCTGATGGCCTATGATTTCGAGCGCGAGCTGAACCCGTTCGTCGAGCTCGGTGGCTTCCTGTTCACCTTCATCGGCGACGGCGCCCCCGGCACCGGCAAGACGACTTTGATCCAGATGATCGCCGGCCTGGTCAACGGCTACTGCCAGGTCGCCGGCTATCCCTTCGCCTATGAGAATTTCGGCGTCGACCAGATTTCGTCCTATCAGGGCAAGTCGGGCCAGAACTGCCGCCAGTTCATCAACAATGTCTTGAACCCGCGCGTCATCGGCTTCGGCACCATCGACGACATCGACCAGGTGGCGGCGCGCCGCTCCGACGACCGCGCCTCGGCCGGCCAGCAGGAAATCACCGGCGTCCTGATGGATGCCTTTGCCGGCGCCTCAACCGTGGTGCGCGGCAATTGCTCCTTCGGCATGTTTTCCAACTATCCCGAAAATGTCGACGACGCGCTGCGCCAGCGCGCCGGCGCCCGCTGGCTGGTCGACGGCCCGCAGACCCGCGACGACTATATCGACATCTTCGTGCTGCTTGCCGGCAAGAACCACGAGATTCCTCTGGGCAAGCATGAGCTCTACGCCGCGCAGGAAATCCAGCGCGCCGTCGAGGAGGCCTACGAGGAGCACGAAAAGCCGCAGGAAGACGGCCTGATGAAGGTGTATGAGCGCTACATGAAGGAGAATGGCGCGCCCAAGACCATGGCCGACGTCGGCACCTACCTGCACCTGATCAAGGATGCCGAGCCGCGCTTCACCGGCCGCGCCATCAAGAACGTCACCGACGCCATCAAGATGCGCGCCATGGACATCGAGCTTCCCGACGATTGGTTCGAGAAGCCGGAAGCCTTCATGCACAAGACCTATGACGAGAAGAAAGCGATGATCGAGGAACTGCGCGGCCCGTTCTCGATGGACATGGTCATGCAGGAGATCAACCGCTACGCCGACTCGGAGTTCCGCTATTCCGACAAGTCCGACGACGCCGCGGTGGAGAAGCTTTTGCGCGACGCGCGGCTGCGTGACCGGGCGGCGCGGGAAATGGAGGAGATGAAGAAGAAGGGCAATTGGAATGCGTGAGGTGAGCCCGCCTTCCCTTCTCCCCTTGTGGGAGAAGGTGTCGCCGAAGGCGACGGATGAGGGGTGTTCCAGGGAACGCCAGCGTCTCACTCCGCTGGAACACCCCTCATCCGTCTCGGCGCTGTCGCGCCGATCCACCTTCTCCCACAAGGGGAGAAGGAAGGCTCGCGCCCCTCATCCGCCCTTCGGGCACCTTCTCCCCGTGAACAGGGAGAAGGCAAGATGAGCCATCCCGCCAAAAAACCCGATCTTCTGCGCGACAACGAACTCATCTACGGCCGGTTACTCACCGTCGACGAGCCGCATCTCATCCAGCGTTACAACAAGGCGCTGGCCGCGTTCGGCCTGCCTCCGAGCAAGCTGAAAAGCTTCCAGATCGACCGCACCGGTTTCTCGCCAGAGATCGCTGATGAATGCGGCGACCCCGACTATCTCGATCCCAACGAAGTCAATCGCCGCTTCATCATCCTGACGCCGTCGCAGATCGACCTGCCGGTGGTGCACACCGCCTTCTCCAACACCTCGCAGCTGATGTTCGAGTTCATGTCCAAGAACCAGCGCGCCATCGACGCGCTGACCATCAAGGACGTCATCTACGGCGAGATCGAGGACTCCGTTCCCAAGGTCAACGACATCGAGGACCTGCTGTCGATCAACCAGGTCGAGTTCAAGGTGCTGTCGGCCGAGGACGTGCTGGGCAAGGCCGCCGAACTCGGCAAGCTCGTCGACCGTCTGAAGCAGGAACCCGACGCCTGGCGCGACAATGCCATGCTGACCCGCATGGTGGAGCTGGCGAAGATCTGCGGCGACATCCGCGAGAACGCGCTGGTGCCCGACCAGGTGATCTTCCGCCACAATGCCTACTGGACCAGCCATTTCGGCGGTCTCTACGTGTTCGTCGACCCCGGCATGACGACGGTGATCAGCGATCCAGCCGCCCCGGGCTTTCGCCGTTCGCGGCCGTGGCAGGTCAGCTATCTCTCGATCAAAGATGCCGACAAGGTCTTCAAGTTCCTGGCCAGTACCGGCCGCATCGAACTGCCGCGCGCCTCCTGGATAGAGGCATCAGGCTATCTTGAGCATCGGGCCGAGATGGTGGTGCGCGCATTGATCCGCGACGCCGAACCGAACCGCAATCTGACCGATGTCGACAAGGTCTGGCTGCAGACCTGGATCCAGAGCCATGCCGACCTGATCACCAAGGATGGCAATTTTCCTTTCCTCAACGCCGCCAAGCGCGAGATCGCCCAGCTTGGCCATCTCAAGATCGACGATGTCTTCCCGCAGCAGCGTTTCCTGGTGATCCGCGCCAAGCCCGACCACCCCGACGCCTGGCTGACCAACCGGCTGATCTCGGATTTCGTGCCGAGCGACTTCGTCTCGCGCTACATCTTCAACAAGCAGGGCTTCTACAAGGACTATGACGGCTTCAGCGACGCCTGGAGATCGCATGTTGTGGACGTTCTGAAAACCACATATTTGAAGGACAAGGTGGCGTTTCGCACACGCCTCTACGGCCTGACTGACTAGAACGAAATGAACCGTCATTTCGTTCTAACTTATTGTTTGGCGCATGATTTTATCCAAAAAGTCTGCAACTTTTTGGCATCATGCTTTGAGGGGATGACACAGCCATGCTCGATCCGATCGTGAACTTCTTCACCCGGATTTTCCAATGGATCGGCCGCGGCATCGGCCTTCTGATCGGCGTCATCCTGTGGCCGTTCCTGTGGGCGGGCCGCTGGTACACGCAGCGCGGCTGGATCCTCAAGGCCGTGGTCGGCCTCGCCCTGCTGGTGCTGATCGGCCTCTATGCCAACTTCTTCTACGCCACCCAGTGGTGGAACAATTTCAATCCGAACTATCCGGACACCTACACGTTCGAGAAGCGCAATGTTTCCGCCGGCGAGCAGGTGGCCGCCGGAACGGGCACCGACACCGCGAAAACCTGCGGCAACTCCGGCATTGCCCAGATCGCCGCCGACCTGACCGACTTCAACGTCAACCAGAACGCCTGGATCTCGTCGATGATCCTCTACAAGCTCGGCCTGTTCGGAATCGACTGGGACAACACGCCGTGGATGGACAACAAGGCCTCTTTCCAGCGCGGCATCAACCAGGCGGTGCGACGCACCGCAACCGAGCTCGCCGACAATCTCGGCCGCGTGCGCACGACCTCGCAGATCGATGCCGATCTGCAGGATGCCCGCGGAAATCTGCAGTTCGACGAATACACCTGGTATTTCGGCGTCAGCCCGTTCGGCCCGAAGACGCCGACGCCAAGCTATTATCGCGACGCCGTGCGCAAGCTGCGCTCGTTCAACGCCCGGCTTGCCACCTGCCAAGCCACTTTCGACGCCCGCGCCGACAATCTGAAGCAGTATATCGACCGCATCGCGTCCGACATCGGCTCGACTTCCGCCATCCTCAAGGAGCGCGCCGAAAACCACAACAATGGCTGGTTCGACACCCGCGCCGACGACCGCTATTGGTTCGCCTACGGCCAGCTCTATGCCTATTACGGCCTGATGAAGGGTGCCCAGGCCGATTTCGAGGACGTCATCAAGGAAAAGCACCTGCAGAGCTTGTGGGACACGATGGACGCGCAATTCGTTTCGGCGCTGCGCATCCAGCCCTTCATCATCGCCAACGGCCGCGAGGATGGCTGGCTGCTGCCGACGCATCTGACGACGATGGGCTTCTACATCCTGCGCGTGCGCTCCAACATGGTCGAAATCAGCAACGTGCTGACGCAGTAGGGCTGCTTACCCGGCAATGCATGTCGCCCAAAAGTGGTCCCGGTTTTGGGAGAACGACATGCATAAGAACAAAAGGCTAAAGCGCGATGCGCTTTAGCCGGCCGATGGCGAATTTGCGGCGTCGCCTCTGTCGCATTCCGTGCATTGTGCGGCTGTTTTGAGACGGCGGAAGCGCCCCTGCTCTGGCTTCTATACGGCGCGGCAAGCGGAGCCAGAAAGAACCGAGGACAGGTCGGCCGGCCGCAGAAGAATTTTCTCTATAGGAAACATAGTTGCATGGAAGTTGACGCCACGGCAGCGACAGGGTTAGAACATGCCCGCGCGCCCGGTTCCAACCTGCTTGCGATAGAGATCAACCCCGTCCCCTCCACCGTCCAATCCAGAGGAAAGCCGTCATGGCCGAAGTGAAGTCCGACATCGAGATCGCGCGCGCCGCCAAGAAAAAGCAGATCCAGGAGATCGGCCAGAAGATTGGCATCCCGACCGAGCACCTGCTGCCCTATGGCCACGACAAGGCCAAGATCTCAGCCGAATTCATCAAATCGGTGAAGGGCAACAAGGACGGCAGGCTGATCCTGGTCACCGCCATCAACCCGACCCCGGCCGGCGAAGGCAAGACCACCACCACCGTCGGCCTTGGCGATGGCCTCAACCGCATCGGCAAGAAGGCGATCGTCTGCATCCGCGAGGCTTCGCTCGGCCCGAACTTCGGCGTCAAGGGCGGTGCCGCCGGCGGCGGCTATGCACAGGTCGTGCCGATGGAGGACATGAACCTCCACTTCACCGGCGACTTCCACGCCATCACCACCGCGCACAATCTGCTTTCGGCGCTGATCGACAACCACATCTACTGGGGCAATGAACTCGGCATCGACACCCGCCGCGTGGTGTGGCGCCGCGTCATGGACATGAACGACCGTGCGCTGCGCGAAATCATCTGCTCGCTCGGCGGCGTCGCCAACGGTTTTCCACGCGAGGCTGGCTTCGACATCACCGTCGCCTCGGAAGTGATGGCGATCCTGTGCCTGTCGACCGACCTCAAGGACCTGGAAAAGCGCCTCGGCGACATCATCGTCGCCTACCGCCGCGACAAGTCGCCGGTCTACGCCCGCGACCTCAAGGCCGACGGCGCCATGGCTGTCCTGCTCAAGGATGCCATGCAGCCCAACCTGGTGCAGACGCTGGAGAACAACCCGGCCTTCGTCCATGGCGGCCCGTTCGCCAACATCGCCCATGGCTGTAACTCGGTCGTCGCCACCACCACGGCGTTGAAGCTCGCCGACTATGTCGTCACCGAAGCCGGCTTCGGCGCCGACCTCGGTGCTGAAAAGTTCTTCGACATCAAGTGCCGCAAGGCGGGCCTCAAGCCGGCAGCCGCCGTCATCGTCGCCACCGTGCGCGCCATGAAGATGAATGGCGGCGTCAAGAAGGAAGACCTCGGCAAGGAAAACATCGAGGCGGTGAAGAAGGGCTGCGCCAATCTCGGCCGCCACATCGAAAACATCCGCCAGTTCGGCGTACCGGCGGTGGTTGCCATCAACCACTTCTATTCCGACACCGACGCCGAAATCCAGGCGATGAAGGACTATGTCGCCTCGATGGGCGAAGAGGCGATCCTGTGCAAGCACTGGGCCAAGGGCTCGGCCGGCATCGAGGAGCTTGCCAACAAGGTGGTTGCGCTGGCCGAATCCGGCGCCTCGCAATTCGCGCCGCTCTACCCCGACGCCATGCCGCTGTTCGAGAAGATCAACACCATCGTCCAGCGTATCTATCGCGGCTCGGAAGCGATCGCCGACAAGTCGGTGCGCGATCAGTTGCACGCCTGGGAGCAGGCCGGCTACGGCCATCTGCCGGTCTGCATGGCCAAGACCCAGTACTCCTTCTCGACCGACCCGAACCTGCGCGGCGCGCCGACCGGCCACACCGTGCCGGTGCGCGAGGTCAGGCTTTCGGCCGGTGCCGGCTTCGTCGTCATCATCTGCGGCGAGGTCATGACCATGCCCGGCCTGCCCAAGGCACCGTCCTCGGAAAAGATCTTCCTCAACGAGGCCGGCCAGATCGAAGGCCTGTTCTAGAAACCTTCAAATACCGGACGACAAAAGGGCGCCGCGGCGATGCGGCGCCCTTTCTGTTTGCGGAGTGGTCCTAAGCCGCGCTGCGCGCCAGTGCCCGCTGGTTGGACGCGTAGATCGTGTCGCGCTCCGGCAAGGCGCCGGTCTTCAGGCACTCGACCCATTCGGTGGTCTTGAGCACCGCGGCGAAACGCGACTGCAGGATAACAGTCACCACGCGGTGGATCTCCTCGGCCGAGGCATAGCCGGCGCTGTTAGCATAGGGCACCGAGCCGGTCGCATCCGACAGGAACTCGACGGCAAAGCCAGCGTGCAAGGCATGGATGATGGTCGACAGATCGCAATTATGCGTCATGTAGCCGACCACCGTGAGCGTATCGATGGCGTTGGCGCGCAGCCACGCCTCGAGGTCGGTGCCGGTGAAGGCTGAGGGCAGCATCTTCTCGACATAATGGTCGCGGCCACGCCTGGCGATTTCCGGATGCAATTCGCCGCCATGGCTGCCCCGGGCGAAGATCAGCGAGGTCTCAGGCGCCATCTGCTTGACGACAACCACCTTGATGCCGGCGGCGGCAGCCGCATCCATGGCGCGTGCCACATTGACGACGCTGTCGCGGAACGGCGGATGCTGGATGGCGAGGTTGCCGCCATCATAGTCGTTCTGGACATCGACGACGATCAGCGCGCGGTGCGGCGTGGTGTTGGTAGACATGGTGTTTTCCTTTCCGGCTTGAATGCGATGGATCGAAAATAGGCCGGTCGGCGGTTGATCAAAAGTGGCCCGATTGACATCATTCGAAAGAATTGGGACAGTTCGTTTTTCCCTACTGGAAACGCCCATGACCGCCCCGATCATTGCCGCCCTCGCCTTCGACGGCATCAGCCCGTTCCATCTCTCCGTGCCTTGCCTGGTGTTCGGCGCCGACCGCACGAGGCTCGGCCTGCCGCGCTTCGACTTTCGTGTCTGCGGGGTCGAGCAAGGCATGATCCAAACCGATGCCGGGCTGAGCATCCTTGTCCCGCACGGCCTGTCCGCGCTCGACGATGCCGACATCGTCATCATCCCAAGCTGGAAGGATCTCGGCGCCCCTCTCACGGCGCCGCTCGACGAAGCGCTCGGCCGCGCGCACCGGCGCGGGGCGCTGATCGTCGGCCTCTGCCTCGGCACCTTTGCCATCGCCGCCGCCGGCCTGCTTTCGGGCCGCAACGCGACCACGCACTGGGCCTATACGGACCAGCTGCACACCCTGCACCCCGACATTTCGATCGATGCCGACGTGCTCTATGTCGATGATGGCGACATCGTCACCTCGGCCGGCGTCGCTGCCGGGCTGGATTGCTGCCTGCATATCGTGCGCGCCCGCTATGGCGCGGAAGTGGCACTGCGGCTCGCCCGCCACATCGTGCTCTCACCCCACCGCCAAGGCGGACAGGCGCAGTTCATCGAACGCCCCGTGGCAAAGAGCGCTGATGCCGACCGCTTCACCCAGGCCCTCGACGCCGTGCGTGCCACGCTCGGCGAGACACACAGCCTCGACAGCGTCGCCGAAGCCGCCGGCCTGACCCGACGCACCTTCACCCGCCGCTTCCAGAAATCGATCGGCACCAGTTTTGGCGATTGGCTGACCAGCCAGCGCATCGAACTGGCGCAGCGCCTGCTGGAAGCGACGGAAAAATCGATGGACATCGTCGCCTTCGAAGCCGGCTTCGGCAGCGCCACCTCGCTGCGCCAGCATTTCGCCGCAAGGCTGAGGACATCGCCGGCGCGGTATCGACGGGAATTTTCCAGGCGGGGAGATCGGGACGAACGGGTGGCGCAGGCCTGATCGCTTTGCGACGCGAATTCAACCCCGCTTGACCGCCCGTGCCGGATTGCCGACCACCGTGGTGTTGGCAGACACATCGCGCGTCACCACCGCACCGGCGCCGACGATGGCGCCTTCGCCGATACGGACGCCGCCGAGGATGACCGCGCTGCCGCCGATCCAGGCATGGGCTCCGATCTCGACCGGCCTGGCGATCTCCAGTCCCGCTTGCCGGCCTGCGGCCTCCTTGTGATGCTCGGCGCAATAGATCTGCACATTGGGGCCAAGCAGCGTTCCCTTGCCGATGCGCACGCTTGCCGTGTCGAGGATGGTGCAGCCGGCATTGAGGAAGACGCCGTCGCCGAGAAAGATGTTGAAGCCGTAGGCACAGTGGAACGGCGCCTCGATGCGGGCGCCCTCGCCCACGCCGCCGAGCAATGCCTTCAGGCCCGGCCCGAGATTTCCGCGCTGCCGCGGCGCCAGCGAATTGTGCTCGAAGACCGCGTCGCGCGCCGTCACGCGCAGCGTTTCCAGCTCGTCATCGAGGCAAGTGTACCATTCGCCGGCCGCCATCTTCGCGCGCTCGCTTCCAGCCATGACGGGGTCTCCAATTGACGTCGTTGCAAAGCATAGTTGCGTCCAGCAGAAAAGCGCCAATCCAAGTACTGGTCAAATATCGGACCTATGGTAGCCTGCCATCTGAAGGCCGTTCTGGCCGGGTGATCGAGGGGATCAACATGCTCTATCTTCTAGCACTTCTGATCGGCGTCATTGCCGGCCTGCGCGCCATGACCGCGCCGGCCGCGGTCGCCTGGGGCGCGTATCTGGGCTGGCTGCCGGTTGCCGGCACCTGGGCAAGCTTTATGAGCCATTGGGCGGCCGTCGGCATCTTCACCATCCTCGCCATCGTCGAGCTGGTCACCGATCAGTTGCCGTCGACGCCCAGCCGTAAGGTGCCGCAACAGTTCGGCGCCCGCGTCATCATGGGTGCCTTCACCGGCGCGGTGATCGGCGCGACCGGTGGCGCCACCATCGGCGGCCTGATTGCCGGCGCCATCGGTGCGGTCATCGGCACGCTGGGCGGCGCCGAAGCGCGCGGCCGGCTGGCGGCCGCCTTCGGCAAGGATCCGCCCGCCGCCTTCATCGAGGACGCGGTGGCGATCATCGGCGGCCTGCTGATCGTGGCGGCGGTGGCATGACGGCAAAAACCTTCGACGCCATCATCATTGGCGCCGGCCAGGCCGGCACACCGCTCGCCGGCAGGCTGAACGCAGCCGGCATGAGCGTGGCGCTGATCGAGCGCAAGCTGGTCGGCGGCACCTGCGTCAACACCGGTTGCATTCCGACCAAGACGATGGTGGCGAGCGCCTATGCCGCGCATCTGGCGCGGCGCGCCGCCGATTATGGCGTGACGCTCAGTGGCCCTGTCGGCGTCGACTATAAGGCGATCAAGGCGCGCAAGGACAAGGTTTCGGGCGCCTCCCGCACCGGGCTGGAAAGCTGGATCGCCGGCATGGACAAATGCACGCTCTATCGCGGCCATGCGCGCTTCGAATCCGCCAACACGGTGCGCGTCGGAGACGACCTTCTGACCGCCGACAAGATTTTCCTCAACACCGGCGGTCGGGCTTCCGTGCCTGATTTGCCCGGCATCCACGACATCGACTATTTGACCAATTCCTCGATGATGGATCTCGAGGTCCTGCCGCGCCATCTGATCGTCGTCGGCGGCAGCTATATCTCGCTCGAATTCGCGCAGATGTTCCGCCGTTTCGGCAGCGAAGTCACCGTCATCGAGAAGAGCCCGCGCCTGACCGGACGCGAGGACGAGAACGTCTCGGCCACCATCCTGTCCATCCTCGAAAATGAAGGCATCACGGTCCATGTCGGCGCTGATGACATCGGCTTCGCCAAACAGGGCATCGATATCGCCGTGACCTTCTCGGCCGGCAAGCCACCGGCGGTCGGCTCACATGTGCTGCTGGCGCTCGGCCGAACACTCAACACCGACGATCTCGGCCTCGACAGAGCCGGCGTCGCCGTCGACAAGCGTGGTGCCGTTATCGTGGACGACCAGCTGCGTACCAGCGTCCCAGGCATCTGGGCGATGGGCGACTGCAATGGCAAGGGCGCCTTCACCCACACCTCCTACAATGACTACGAGATCGTCGCCGCCAATCTGCTCGACAACGACCCGCGCAAGGTCAGTGACCGCATCGAGGCCTATGCGCTCTACATCGACCCGCCGCTCGGCCGCTGCGGTATGACCGAGGCGGCGGTGAAGAAATCCGGACGCCGCGCGCTGGTCGGCCAGCGGCCGATGACGCGCGTCGGCCGCGCCGTCGAAAAGGGCGAGACGCAAGGCTTCATGAAGATCCTCGTCGATGCCGACACCAGGGAAATCCTCGGCTGTTCCGTGCTCGGTCCCGGCGGCGACGAGGCCGTGCACTGCGTGCTCGATTTGATGTATGCCAAGGCACCCGTCGACACGCTGGCGCGCGCGATGCACATCCACCCCACTGTCTCGGAACTGCTGCCCACCATTGCCCAGGAGCTGAGGCCGCTGGTCTGAGACATTTCGAGCTCTGGACTTTCTGCATTGGTGCATTGCAGCAATGTGCATTGCGCATGGCTTGGCTCGTCGTTCAATCTCCAAATTGAACCGATTCAGTCTGGACGCCCCATGCCTTTGCCGATCCTTGCGCTTGCCATTGCGTCCTTCTGCATCGGCACCACCGAATTCGTCATCATGGGCCTGCTGCCGGAGGTCGCCGCCGACCTTCGCGTGTCGATCCCTTCGGCCGGCCTGCTGGTCACCGGCTATGCGCTGGGCGTCGTCTTCGGCGCACCGATCGTCGCCATGGCCACCGCGCATTTGCCGCGCAAGCCGGTGCTGGTCGGGCTGACGGCGTCGTTCGTTGTCGGCAATCTGCTCTGTGCCATCGCGCCTGATTATTGGACGCTGATGGCCGCGCGCGTCTTCACCGCTTTTGGCCATGGCGCCTTCTTCGGCATCGGTTCGGTTGTCGCCGCCAGCCTGGTGCCGCGCAACAAGCGCGCCAGCGCCATGGCGCTGATGTTTGCCGGCCTGACGCTTTCCAACATTCTAGGCGTTCCCGCCGGCACGGCACTTGGCGAAGCTTTCGGCTGGCGCGCCACCTTCGTGGCCGTGGTCGGCATCGGCCTGATCTCGGTCGCGGCGATCGCCTGGCTGGTGCCGTCCGATGTCACTGAGCCAAGCGGCGGCGGCCTGCGTGGCGAGCTGCGCGTGCTGGGCAAGCTGCAGGTCTGGCTGGCGATGCTCATCGCCTCGCTGGCCTCGGCCAGCCTGTTTGCCGTTTTCACCTACATCAAGCCCTATCTGACCGACGTATCCGGCCTGTCGACCTCTGCCGTTACCTGGGTGCTGCTGCTGTTCGGCGCCGGCATGACCATCGGCAACATCATTGGTGGGCGGCTGGCGGACTGGAAGCTGATGCCGACGGTGATCGGCACGCTGCTGTTGATGGCGGTGCTGTTTGTCGGCTTCATGCAGTTCGGCGCGATTGCCAGTGTCGCCATCGGCATCGTCTTCCTCTGGGGCCTGCTCATCTTCGTCGTCGTGCCGCCACTGCAGATCCGTGTCGTCGAGGCAGCGTCGGAAGGGCCGAACCTCGCCGCCACGCTGAACCAGGGCGCCTTCAATGTCGGCAATGCCAGCGGCGCCTGGATCGGCGGCGTGGCACTTTCCGCCGGAGTTTCCTACGCCCACCTGCCCTTGGTCGGCGCGGTGCTCGCCTTGCTAGCTGTCACCGTCGCGGTGCTGTCGCAAGCCTTGGACCGGCGCGCGCCGGTCCCGCTTCAGGCTGCTGCGGAGTAGCTGCCTGTCGCCCAAAAGCATGCCCACGGGCTTGACCCGAGGGTGCGCAGCGGTTTTGGGACAACGACATGCAGCACGGCAAAAGACTACTCTTGCGCCCATAGCGCGGCGGGCTGGACCAATCGACATCGATAGCCCCAAATGGGCATGTCTCGTGGCTGTTTAGGGAGGACGTCATGCAGAAATCGATCGAACGCATCGCCGGTGACAGCGAGGGCGTTTCCTACGAATTCCCGGTGTTCCGCTTCACAGGCAGCGATAAGGCGGCGCCTTCGGCCTATCTGCAGGCGGCCCTCCATGCCGGCGAACTGCCGGGCGTCGTCGCCATCGACGCGCTGATGCCGGCGCTGAGCAAGGCCGAGGCCGAAGGCCGCATCAACGGCAGCATCACCATCGTGCCCTGGGCCAACCCGATCGGCCGCGCGCAATATCATTTCGGCGAGCATCAAGGCCGCTTTCACCTGGGCACCCGCACCAATTTCAACCGCGCCTTTCCGCTGCTCGCCGCGCCCGACGCCAAGCTCTTGCCCGACACCAGCTTTGGCGGCGCCGACCAGCGGCTGAAGTCGCGTCTGGTGCAGCTGTCGCTCGGCCACGACATCGTGCTCGACCTGCATTGCGACGACGAAGGTCTCGCCTATCTCTACGTCCACACCAGCCTTTGGCCGGCCATGGCCGATTGCGCCGCCGCCATGGGGGTCGATGCGGTGGTGCTGTGGAGCGAGGACACAGATGGCACCTTCGAGGGCGCCTCGATCATGCCCTACCAGAACGTTCCCGCCGACGTGGCGAAGTTCGACCGCCGCGTCGCCACCACGGTCGAATATCGCGGTATCCTCGATGTCGATGGCGCGCTGGCTAGCGCTGATGCCGAAGGCCTCTACAGGCTGCTGGTGGCGCGTGGCACGATCACCGACAGCGCGCTGCCCGCGCCCGGCCCGTTCAAAGGTGTCGTCGCCCCCTTGGAAAACATCGACATGATGCCGGCCCCTCGGGCTGGCGCTGTGCTCTACGACGTAAAACCCGGCGACCGTGTCGCCAGGGGCGATCGCCTCGCCACCATCGTCCACGCACCGGGCGAGACCGGCGGCCGCGCCGAAGTGTTCGCGCCGCAGGACGGCATCATCCTGACCCGCCGCTCGCGCCGCATTATCCGCGCCGGCGAGGATCTTTTAAAGCTGGTCGGCGACAGGAAGAGCGCCGACGCCAGGTCGGGGACGCTGGAGGATTGACCTAACCGGAAATGGCCAGCCGCGCCTTCGCCTCCAGCCATTCCGCCATCTGCCGATATGGCACAGGGCCGTGGCTGATGCGGGCGACGCCGAGTTCGGCCAGCCGCTGGCGCGGCGGCACATGCGCCAACGCGATGATGTTGACCGGCAGCGCAACTGCCTTGCACAGCGCCTCGATGAGACCCTCGTCGCCAAGGCCCGGCGCAAAGAAGCCGCTTGCTCCGGCCTTTTCATAGGCATGCGCCCGCTCGATCGCCTGGTCGAGCAGCGCCTTGTCATGCGCATCGGGCTTGGCCTTGAGGAAGATGTCGGTGCGGGCGTTGAGGAAGGCCGGGATGCCGGAGGCCTTGACGGCGGCCGCGGCCGCTTCGACCCGCTTCACCTGCACCGCGATATCGTGCAGGCCGGTGCCGCCGACGATCTGGTCCTCGAAATTGAAGCCGATAGCGCCAGCCTGCAAGGCGCGTGTCACAGTCTGGGCGACGACTTCCGGCTCGGCGCCATAACCGCCTTCGAGGTCCATGGTCACCGGCAGGTCGACCGCCGCGACGATGCGCTTGATGTTGTCGAGCGCCAGTTCCAGCGGAATCTTCTCACCATCGGCATAGCCAAAGGCAGCCGCGACCGGCCAGCTTCCGGTGGCGATCGCCTTGGCGCCCGCCTTCTCGACGATCTTGGCCGAGCCCGGATCCCAGGCATTGTAGAGAACGACCGGGTTGCCCTTGACGTGAAGGGAATGGAAGGTCCGCGCGCACTCGGCCTGGTCGGTCATTGGTGTTTTCCCGTCTTGGTATCGCTGGAAGCAGCCTAGCCGGGACCACCGGCTGTGGCGATGTGCCATGAGCCCGGGAAGCGGCGGCCACCGGACAGGCTTTTCAAACCTGTTGCGCATCCGGTTTTTCGCCGCTATGGATTTCGCCATGAACATGCGTTCGACCAAGACCATTTGGTGGTGGGCCTGCTGACAGCGGCCTGTTCGAACGCGCGTGCGTGAAAAGAGAGGGTGGCCGCAACGGAAAGTCCGGGCGGCCATTTGTTTTTTAAAAGCCAGTCCCGGGTCCGTTGCCCCAACAAGCTGATGGAGACGGCAATGACGATGAAGGTTCTGGAAAACGGTGCTGAAAGCTTCGTGACCGCGGGTGGCATCACCATCACCCGCGAGCGCCACGACCGGCCCTATGCAGGCGCGATCGACACCTATGTCGATGGCTTGAATTCGCGCCGGGGCGCAGTGTTTTCCTCCAACTACGAATATCCCGGCCGCTACACACGCTGGGACACTGCCATCATCGATCCTCCGCTGGTGATCTCGGCGCGGGGCCGCGCGATGCGCATCGAAGCGCTCAACGGCCGCGGCCAGGTACTGTTGCCTGTCATCGGCAAGACGCTGGGCGGGCTTGCCGACATCACCATCGCCGAGACGACGAAGACACTGATCCGCCTCGACGTCGCCAAGCCCGGCCGTGTCTTCACCGAAGAGGAACGTAGCCGCGTTCCCTCGGTCTTTACCGTGCTGCGCTCCATCACGGCCCTGTTCAAGACCGAGGAAGATGCCAATCTCGGCCTCTATGGCGCCTTCGGCTACGACCTTGCCTTCCAGTTCGACCCGGTCGACTACAAGCTCGAACGCAAGCCCAGCCAGCGCGACCTCGTCCTGTTCCTGCCCGACGAGATCCTGGTCGTCGACCATTATTCGGCCAAGGCCTGGACCGACCGCTACGACTATTCGGGCGAGGGTTTTTCGACCGAAGGCCTGCCGCGCGACGAAATCGCCGAACCGTTCAAGACCGCCGACCGCATCCCGCCGCGCGGCGACCATGAGCCGGGCGAATATGCCAACCTTGTGCGCAAGGCGATGGATAGTTTCAAGCGCGGTGACCTGTTCGAGGTCGTACCCGGGCAGATGTTCTACGAGCGCTGCGAGACGCAGCCATCCGAGATTTCCCGCAAGCTGAAGTCGATCAACCCCTCGCCCTACTCGTTCTTCATCAATCTCGGTGAAGGCGAGTATCTGATCGGCGCGTCGCCCGAAATGTTCGTGCGCGTCAACGGGCGCCGCGTCGAGACCTGCCCGATCTCGGGCACCATCAAGCGCGGCGACGACGCCATTTCCGATAGCGAACAGATCCTGAAACTGCTCAACTCGAAGAAGGACGAATCCGAACTCACAATGTGCTCGGACGTCGACCGCAACGACAAGTCGCGGGTCTGCGAGCCCGGCTCGGTGCGCGTTATCGGCCGCCGCCAGATCGAGATGTATTCGCGCCTGATCCACACCGTCGACCACATAGAGGGCCGGCTGCGCGAAGGCATGGACGCTTTCGACGCCTTCCTGTCGCATGCCTGGGCGGTCACCGTCACCGGCGCGCCGAAACTGTGGGCCATGCGCTTCATCGAGCAGAACGAGAAGAGCCCGCGCGCCTGGTATGGCGGCGCTATCGGCATGGTCAACTTCGACGGTGACATGAACACCGGCCTCACCTTGCGCACCATCCGCATCAAGGACGGCATCGCCGAAGTGCGCGCCGGCGCGACATTGCTCTTCGACAGCATTCCCGAGGAAGAAGAAGCCGAAACCGAACTGAAGGCATCCGCCATGCTCTCCGCTATCCGCGACGCCAAGACGGGCAATTCCGCCAGCACCGAGCGCACCACCGCGCGCGTCGGCGACGGCGTCAACATCCTGCTCGTCGACCACGAGGACTCCTTCGTCCACACGCTGGCCAATTACTTCCGCCAGACCGGCGCCAATGTCTCGACAGTGCGCACGCCGGTGCCGGAGGAAGTGTTCGAGCGGCTCAAGCCCGATCTCGTCGTGCTGTCGCCCGGACCGGGCACCCCGAAGGATTTCGATTGCGCGGCGACCATAAAGAAGGCGCGCGCCCGCGACCTGCCGATCTTCGGCGTCTGCCTTGGCCTGCAGGCGCTGGCCGAGGCCTATGGCGGCGAGTTGCGCCAGCTGCATATTCCCATGCACGGCAAACCATCGCGCATCCGCGTCTCGAAGCCAGGCATCATCTTCTCCGGTCTGCCCAAGGAAGTGACCGTCGGCCGCTACCACTCGATCTTCGCCGATCCGGTGCGGCTGCCCGACGACTTCATCGTCACGGCCGAGACGGAGGACGGCGTCATCATGGCCTTCGAGCACCGCAAGGAGCCGATCGCCGCCGTGCAGTTCCATCCGGAATCGATCATGACGCTCGGCCACAATGCCGGCATGCGCATCATCGAGAACATCGTCGCTCATTTGCCGCGCAAGGCCAAGGAAAAGGCAGCCTGACCGCGATGGCCGAAGCCGAGAACACGATGGCGATCGCAGCCAAGGCGGCCGCGAAGCGCAAGGTTGCCAACCTTGCCTTCTGGTCGATCGTGGTCGCCTTTGTCGTGCTCGCGCTGAAGGCCGCCGCCTGGTACGTCACCGGCTCCGTCGCGCTTTATTCGGATGCTCTGGAATCGATCGTCAACGTCATTGCCTCGGTCGCCGCCTTCTGGGCGATCCAGGTCAGTTACAAGCCGGCCGATCAGGATCATCCGTTCGGCCATCACAAGGCGGAATATTTCTCGGCGGTGCTGGAAGGCGTGCTGATCGTCGTCGCGGCGCTGTTGATCCTCAACGAGGTCTGGCGCTCCTGGCAAGCGCCGGCGCCTCTGGAAAGGCCCTGGAACGGCCTCGCCGTCAACGGCGTCGCTACCGTCATCAATGCCTTCTGGGCCTGGATGCTGATTCGCGCCGGCCGCGCGGAGAAATCGCCGGCGCTGGTCGCTGACGGCAACCACATCATGACCGACGTCGTCACCTCGGTGGGGGTCTTCGGCGGCCTGGTCGGGGCAATCCTGACCGGCTGGCAGATCCTCGATCCGGCGCTCGCCGTCCTCGTCGCGCTCAACATCCTGTGGCAGGGCTGGCACGTCATCGGCTCGTCGATGAACGGCCTGATGGACCGCGCCGTCGACACCACCGAACATATGCACATCCGCGACGTCATCTCGGCCAATTGCAAGGGCGCGCTGGAGGTGCATGACCTCAAAACCCGCATCGCCGGCCGCGCCACCTTCATCGAGTTCCATCTGGTCGTTGACGCCGACATGTCGGTCGGCGCCAGCCATGTCATCTGCGACCGCATCGAGGACGCGCTGAGGGCCGAAATCCCCTCGGTGCGCGTCACCATCCACGTCGAGCCCGATGATGAGGCGAAGCTGCCGAAGGGGACGACGGCGGTGCCGTTTGCGTGAGGCGGTTCGCCGCCGCGACCTTGGAAACCTCTCGAGTTCGTCATCCTGGGGCGAAGCAAGAAGCGCAGCGACGCGGCGCAGACCATAGGATGACGAAGCGACAGGCGTACCGCGAAAACTTCTGCGCCGAGGTACTCGTCCCTAACGGCCCTCTAAGACCGCCTCTACAAAATCATCATCAAGCGGTCCAGTCAGACGGTCGAGCCAGTCCTAATCCTGCGCAAGCGGTTCGAGAACGACCGCTCGGCCCTCGCGGCGGATTGAAACATCGCCGGTTTCAAAACGATATTTCTTCGGCAGGCGTACCGCTTGCGATCGGCCAGACCTAAAAACCTTCGCCTTATCCATTCGCGCTCCTCCCGCCTCAACTCAAGGCGCACAAGCCGACTGCGGCATTGGCTCCAGCCGGTAGACCTTGTCGTCCGACTTCGTCTTGCCGTCGGCGGCCTTCGAGCAGAGATCGACGATTGCCAGGCTGCTGTTGGGATTGGCCAGCATCATCATGCCGTTGGCGCCGCGCTTGAGGAAGATTTCCTTCTGCGCGATGTCGCAGGCAAAATCGCTCATCTTCGAGCTTGCCGCGCAACGCCATTGGTCGGCCTCGCCCTGGCAGGAATAGGTCTGCGTGACCTTGGCCCCATTTTTTCTGGTCGTCACCGAGACGGCAATGTCTGCACCATCGGGCCAGTTGGCGGCGTCCCCGCCAGATGCGAAGGACGCCAGTTCGACCGGCCCGCGAAAAACCCGGATCGACTGCGTCAGCTGGTCGGGATGCGAAATCATATGCGCCGCATCGTAATCGCGGCCGTAGCAGAACGGCTGGTCGGGCTTCAGCCGCTCGCGCAGCGGCGCCCCAAGTGCCGGATCGATCGGATCGATGCGCGCGAATTCCGCCTTGCAGGTCGCGGCCGGCATCGGATCGAGGCGGAAATTGTCGTCCTCCGAGCCGAGCGCTTGCCTGTTGTATTCCGCCTTGCCGAGTTGCTCCTCAGAGTCCGGATCGAGATAGATGTCGGAAGACAGGTCGGAGAGGAGCAAGCGGCCCTTGTCGTCGACCTTCAGCGAGGCCAGCGTGCGGTCGCAATCCATGCCGCAACGGATCGGGCCTGAAGTGCCGTCCTCTGATTCGTGATTGCACCAGCCGCCAGCCCATTCCGGCGCCTTGGCGCCACGCACCGTGGTGGTGAGAAAACCGTTGTAGGATGTGTCGGCATTGGCCGTGGGTTCCTCGTTCGGCCGGCTGACCGGATCATGGCCGTAGTAGAAGAAGATCCGCGCCACTTTCTGTTTCGGATGCGCCTTGAGATGCGCCGCGTCATAGACCCGGCCGAAACAGGCGTCCGCCCCGTTCGGGCTAAGTTCCCTAAGTTTAAGCGCGTCGTCGGCGACAGCCGTGCCGATCAGCAAACCAAGCAGCGCAACGGCAAATCCGGCGCCCGCAACTGTCTTCCATTCCCCTGCCCTGAACGTCATGTGACCTCTCCTCGCACCGACAGGACGTAACGTCAATTTATGCTAGTATTGCGACCGGAGCCACGCAAGTTGCGGTGAATCCAGGGAGGATGCCATGCGCCGACGCGACATGTTCCGCGCAGTTCTTGCCGGGACCGGAACGTTTCTTGGCCTGCGGGCGGTGCAGGCCGCTGCCACGGAGCCTGCCAGGCCGAAAGTGGCCTATCACCTGAGCGATGTGGACAAGGTCAACTTCGTGCTGGGTAACATCAAGAACCACTATGAGGGCACCGGCGGCAATGTCGACATCGTGCTGGTCGTGCATGGCCCGGCCTTGGCCGCCTTCAAGTCGAAGGGCATATCGGCCGCGGTCTCCGGCCGCTTCGCCGGCCTGGTGCAGCAGGGGCTCGTGCCGCAGGCCTGCAGCAACACCATGCGGGGCATGGACATTTCGCTCACCGACCTGCTCGACGGCTTCCATGCCGCAGACAAGGGCGGCGTCGTCAAGCTCGCGGAACTGCAAAGCCAGGGCTATGCCTATATCAGGCCATAGTGCACAGTCTTGACTCCGGGGCCGGGAACGGCTGGTCTCGCTGAACCCTCCGGAGGACCAGCAGTGCCCACGACCGCGCTTACCATTCCCGATCTCGCCGGCAAGGCGGTGCTGATCACCGGCGCCTCTACCGGCATAGGCGCGGCACTCGCGCTGGCCTACGCCGCGCAGAAATCCAAAGTGGCGCTGCATTACAATTCGAGCCGCGAAGCGGCCGAAAAGCTTGCCAGGACGATCACCGACAACGGCGGCGAGGTCTTCCTCGTCCAGGGTGATTTTTCCGTTGCCGCCGATGTCGAACGCGTCGTCGAGGAGAGCGCGCAACATTTCGGCCGCCTCGACGGGCTGGTCAACAATGCCGGCGGCATGCTCGGCCGCGTGCCCTATGCCGAGCAGACCGAAGCGCACTACGACGCGGTGATGGACCTCAACGCGCGTTCGGTGCTGACCGCCTCGCGCAAGGCCATGCCATGGCTGAAGAAACGGGGCGGCTTCATCGTCAACACCTCGTCCATCGCCGCGCGCAATGGCGCGGGCGGCGGTGCCGGCCTCTACGGTTCGGCCAAGGCCTTCGTCTCCAATGTGACGCGCGGCATGGCCAAGGAGCTGATCGGCTTCGGCATCCGCGTCAACGCCGTGGCGCCGGGCACTATTCTCACCCCGTTCCACGAGCGCTATTCCACCGCCGAACAGATCAAGGGCATGGTCGCCACCATTCCGCAAGGGCGCGCCGGCACGGCGGAAGACTGTGTCGGCGCCTATCTGTTCCTCTCTTCCGATCTCCTGAGCGGCTACATCACTGGCCAGGTGATCGAGGTGAATGGCGGCCAGTTGATGCCGTGACCGGCTATCTGCATACTGACGGTCCGCATACTCTTGTCGAAGACTTTGAAGGGGAGACAACAGAATGTACGGACTGATCGGCAAGATGCGGGCGGCGCGCGGCCAGCGCGACGCGGTCATGGACGTGCTGCGCGCCAGCACCGGCGCCCTCCCCGGCTGCCTGAGCTATATCGTCGCCACCGACCCGGCCGATGCCGACGCGATCTGGGTGACCGAGGTGTGGACGGATCAGGCAAGCCACAAGGCCTCGCTGCAGCTTCCGGAAGTCCAGGCGGCCATCGCCAAGGCGCGCCCCTTCATCGCCGGCTTCGAGTTCCAGGTGGAAACCCACCCCGTCGGCGGTTTTGGGTTGGCTGACGGCAAGACGGGCTGACCCCGGAACGGCGCGAAGCCTACCCGGAGCGCAGTCCTTCGTCACATCGAAAGGTAAACGGTCGTAACCTCAGGTTCCTAAGTTTCAGTTCTTGCAATGCCCCGAGAATGAACTAAGTTCTATGGACTAAGTTTATCAGGAGCAACCTGCGATGCAGACCGTAAACATTCACAATGCGAAGACCAATCTTTCACGTCTCGTTGACCGAGCCGCCAAAGGCGAGCCGTTCATCATCGCCAAGGCAGGCAAGCCGTTGGTCAAAGTCGTCCCTATCGATCAGCCGGCCTCGGAGGCGCGGCGGGTGGGCTTTATGACCGGCCAGCTTTCCGTCCCTGACGATTTCGACCGCATGGGCAGCGATGACATCGAGCAACTGTTCGGTGCCAAGGCGTGAAACTGTTGCTCGACACTCATTTGCTGCTGTGGGCGGCTGGCGAACCGGAGCGGCTACCACTTGCGGCCCTCGGCGAGATTGAGAACCCAGAGAACGAATTGCTGTTCAGTCCTGCCAGCCTTTGGGAGATCGCAATCAAGCGTGGACTTGGGCGCGATGATTTCCAGGTCGACCCGCGTTTGCTGCGACGAGGCCTCTTCGACAACGGTTATCTTGAGTTGCCGATCACCAGTGAACACGCCGTCACCGTCGACGGACTTCCGGCGGTACATAAGGATCCCTTCGATCGAATCCTGGTTGCCCAGGCAATCGCGGAAGGCATTACCCTGCTGACAACGGACGATCTTGTGGCTCGCTACCCTGGCCCTATCCGAAAGTTCTGATCAAGGCACCTTGGAACCGCGCTTCGTTTTTCGGCAAGGCGGGGTTCGCATGGCCCTGCTTCGCGTCTAAGACCGAAGAATGGATTCCTCGGCCCAGCAGCCACCCCCTGACCAGCCCGCCACCGAGCGCATGGCGCGGATCGGCAAGCCCTGGCAATGGTTGGTCCTGCTCACCATCTCCGCCCTCTTTGCCGGCGCGCTCGAACTTGCCGCTCTCCCGGCGGCGCTGCTGATCGGGCCGATGCTGGCGGCCATCGTCGCCGGCACCAATGGCGCCACGGTGCGGGTGCCGCGCCTGCTGTTCGGCTCCGCCCAGGCCATTGTCGGCTGTCTCGTCGCCGCGTCGATCTCGGCTGATATCTTTCCCGTCTTCTACCAGGAATGGCCGCTGTTCCTTGGCGTGGTGATCACCACAGTCGCGGCTTCCAGCCTGCTTGGCTGGCTGATCAGCCGCTGGCGTATCCTGCCCGGCACCACCGCCGTCTGGGGCTCCTCGCCGGGTGCTGCCACCGCCATGGTGCTGATGGCCGGCGCTTTTGGCGCCGACCAGCGGCTTGTCGCCTTCATGCAGTATCTGCGCGTCATTTTCGTTTCGATGACGGCCGCCATCGTCGCCAAGATGTGGGTCGACACGTCGGGTATCGAAATCCCACCCATCATCTGGTTCCCGCCGATCGATGCCCAGGCCTTCGCCGCGACCATCGGCATCGCAGTCATAGGCGGCCTGGCGGGCAAGCTTTGCCGGCTGCCCTCGCCCTTCTTCCTCGGCACCTTCATCTTCGGCGCCATCATCCATCTCGGCCTTGGCGTGGAGATGCAATTGCCGCCCTGGCTTCTGGCGGTCAGCTACGCCATGGTCGGCTGGTCGATCGGGCTGAACTTCACCAGGCCGATCCTGCGCCATGCGACGCGCGCTCTGCCGCAGATCATCGCCTCGATCGTGGCGCTGATCGGCTTCTGCGGCGGGCTCGCCTTCCTGATCAGCCATCTCCTCGGCATCGATCCGCTGACCGCCTATCTGGCGACCAGCCCCGGCGGCATGGACAGCGTCGCCATCATCGCCGCCGCGGCGCGGAACGTCGACATCTCCTTCGTCATGGCGCTGCAATCGGCCCGCTTCCTGATCGTGCTGCTCGTCGGCCCGAGCGTTGCGCGGCTGGTGGCCAGAAGCATCAGGGAATAGGCAAAACCGCTCCTCCAATCGCATTATTTGACCGGCTGGATCCCGACCAGAGTTGCCGCCCTGCGACACCCCTCGATTGCATGGGCGCCGGTCGCAAAAAATACTTGACTCACATACTCATATTTGAGAGCGCGGGTGCGCAATCCTGCATGAGACAGTGGAGACGAGTTGATGCGAACACGGCCGACGACATGGCGCCCGGGACTATCCTTGCTGGGCGGCGCGGCGATGCTTTGCCAACCCGGCGCAGCCTATGCACAGGACGATGGGGCGGCTCCTGTCCTCGGCAAGATCGAGGTGACCGCGCAGAGCAACGAGATCCTGAAGCAGGATGGCTATGTCGCCAGCAAGGACCGCATCGGCACCAAGACGGACACGCCGATCGCCAAAATCCCGCAGGCCATTTCGGTGGTGACGCAGAAGCAGATCGAGGACCAGAAGCCACGCACGCTCAACGAATCGCTCGGCTACACGGCCAGCGCCAATCCCAACAGTTTCGGCTTCGACACCCGCTATGACGCCTTCTTCCTGCGCGGCTTCCCGGCCTTCTACAACGGCATGTTCCGCGACGGGCTGCGCCAGTACAACGGCCCCTCAGCCTGGTTCAAGACCGAGCCCTACGGCATAGAGGGCGTCACCATCCTGAAAGGCCCGGCATCCTCGCTCTACGGCGTCAGCGGCCCGGGCGGCATCGTCAACGTCGTCACCAAGCGTCCCAAGGACGAGCCGTATCACGAGATCGAATTGCTCGCCGGTGAACACGACCGGTTCCAGGCCGCGCTCGACGCTTCCGGACCGATCAATGACGACGGCAGCATCCTCTATCGCTTCACCAGCCTTGGCCGTCTCAGCGAGACCGATCTGCCTGGCTATCCCGACGACAAGCTCTACCGGGCGCCGGCCGTCACCTTCAAGCCGGACGAGGACACCAAGCTCAGCATCCTTGGCGAATATTCGAAGTCCGCCACCGGCGGCACCGCCGCCTTCTACAATTCAGGCTATGGCGTGCTGTCCAACGTCTATGAGGGTGATCCGGCCTGGAACGATTTCGACCAGACCCAGGGCCGCATCGGCTATGAGTTCGAGCACCGTTTCAACGATGTGCTGACGGTGCGCCAGAACCTGCGCTACAACGCAGTCGACAGCGACATCGAGTATAGCGGCCATTATTTGCCCGGCGTCGGCCAGCCGCTGCAGCGCTACTGGGGCCATTACACCGAGACGATGAAGAACTTCGTCGTCGACAACATGGCGCAGTTCGAGTTCGACACCGGACCGGTCAGGCACACCGCCGTCGCCGGCATCGACTATGCCTGGTCGGATTACGATGCCGCCAGCGGTATCTCATATGTCTCCGTCGACGACATCAAGGCGATGCCGGTTCCCCACTCCGGCGGGCAAGAGATGAACCAGCTCGGCGCCTATCTGCACGACCAGATGGAGTGGAACGATTTCACCCTGTTCACCAGCGGCCGCTACGACTGGGTCGACACCACCTCCACCGCCGCCGACTTCAGCCAGTCCAAACAGAAGGACAGCGCCTTTTCCGGCCGGCTCGGCCTGTCCTACCAGACCGAGTGGGGCATCATACCCTACCTCAACTACTCGACCTCGTTCTCGCCCAACATCGGCTTCGTCTATGACGACGTCACCAGCACGGTTGGCCGCGTCGCCCGTCCAACCATCGCCATGCAAAAGGAGATCGGCATCAAATACGAAATCCCCGATCACAATGCGACCATCAGCGCCGCGCTGTTCGACATCGACCAGAAGGACGGCGTCGTCTTCGACGCCTCGACCGGCATCAACAAGCAGCGCCAGCTCGACCTCAACTCGCGAGGCGTCGAGCTGGAAGCCAATGCTTCGGTCGACAACGGCTTCAGTTTCATCGCCTCCTATACCTATCTGCAGGTGAAGATTGAGCGCGGCGCCGAAGGAACCGACGGCAAGGAACTGTCGGCGACGCCGAACCACATATTGTCATTGTGGGGCCACTACCAGTTCGAGAACGGCACGCTGGAAGGACTGGGGCTGGGCACAGGCGTACGCTTCGCCGGCTCGAGCTATGGCGACGACACCAACACTTTCAAAAACAGCGCGCGCGCCTTCGTCGACGCGTCGGTGTCCTACGATTTCGGCACTCGCAATCCGAAGCTCGAAGGCGTCAAGCTGCAGGTCAACGCCAAGAACCTGTTCGACAGCCAGAAGACCATCTGTTCGGCCGGCTATTGCTATCGCGACGAAGGCCGCTCGCTGTTCGCCAGCCTGCGCTACCGCTTCTGAGATGACGCGAAGCGGCGAGGACTAGTCTTCGCCGTCCCCGTTTTCGCCCTGCGCGCCGCGGCGCCAATAGGCGGTGACCAGATGCCGGTCGCGTGCCAGGCCCCATTCCTTGCGCACGATCTTGCGGATCTCGCGGAAGTCGGCGAATTCGCATCCGGCCCACACAAAGAGACCGTCGGCAAGTGCCGCGTGGCTGCGCTCCCGCAAGGCGGCCGGCAGCAGGCCGGCGGTGCCAGCCTCGCGGCCGTTCCGGTAGAGCCAGGTGATGTCGATATTGTCCCCTTGCGGCAGCGTGATCCGATCGTCGGGATCATCGACCTCAATGAGCGCCTCGGCCCGCGTTGACGGCGGCAAGTGCTCGAGGATCCTGCCGATGGCGGGCAGCGCGGTGTCATCGCCGACGAGAAGCAGGGTCCGTCCCTCCGGCGCCTCGCCGCCGCCGGGCCCGATCATGCCGATTATGTCTCCCGCCTGGGCGTTCTGCGCGAAGGCGGCGGCCGGCGTGTCCTGGCCGGGGTGCAGCACGAAATCGACATCGAGCCAGCCGGTTGCCGCATCGATCGCCCGGATCGTGTAAACCCGCACGGTGAGCGCATCCTCGCCCGCGGGCCAGACAAGCAGACCGCCAGGGCCTACCGAGGGCCAGACCGGCCGCCGGCCACGCGGCGGCAACAGCAGCCGCATGTGCAGGCCGCCATGGGTGAAGCGGCCGAGGTTCGTGCCGGCGAAGCGCAGGCGCTGCATGTGCCGCGAGATCCGTGTCGACGACATCACCGTGATCTCGCGGAAGAAGACCGGCGTGCCGGCATCGCTGCCGTCGCCTTGCCAGCGCAATCCGCTGGCGGTGCCGAGATGCTGGGCGACGTGGCCGGCAACCGTCATCTTCATGTAGGAGAGGCAGGTCTCGTCGATCGCTGCGACACGGACCAGCATGGCGTCATCCTCGAGCGTGGCGCTCAACGACCCGTAATACAGGCGAAGCTCCCAGCGGTCGGCAGCACCGGTTTCGATCTCGTATTCGCCGTGCTCGGCGCGCAGACGCTCGATCGCCGACCTGATTGCCTCGTCGCTGATGCGGGCCTGCGCGCTCAACTGGTCCATCGCTGAAAATCCTTCGATAGCGGTTCAAACGAAGCCGCCGAAAGATCTGGCCTCGTCGCCATCGTCGGGCATGCCACAGCACCGCCAGGGTTTCCAGAAAAAACTTGACCAAAGTAATCATATTTTTATCGAAGTGCCGGGGAAGGCTCATTCACCTATGTCGGCTCGGCTTTACCGTCATCGAGGTCGAAGCGCAGACGTCTGGCCTCGATCAGCACGCGCAGGTGGCGATACGTCACGAGATAGCGAACCCCGACGATCACAGCCGCAAAGCCGGCTACAGCGGCCACGCCAAGCGCCCAGCGCGGACCGACATCATCGGCCACCCAGCCGACCACGGGCGCGCCGAGAGCGGTGCCGCCCAACGTTGTGGCCAACAGGATCGCCATCACGCGCCCCCGCATGGCAGGGTCGGTCGAGAGCTGCACCAGGCCGATCGTCGAGGTGGTCATCGTTTGCGCCGAGACGCCGATGACAACGAGCGCGAGCCCGAACAGCCAGTAGTTGGGCATGATCGCGGCCAGGCTGAAGCCAATGCCGAAAATAGCGGCACCCGCCAGAAGAAGCACCAGGCGGGGATGCTCGCGCCGCGCGGCCAGTAATGCGCCGCAGACCGATCCGATCGCCATGGTCGACGTCAACAGCCCGTATTGGCCGGCTCCAGCGTGAAAGACGGAGACTGACATGGTCGAGATGAAGATCGGAAAGTTGAGCCCGAATGTGCCGATCAGCAAAAGCATCAGAAGGATGGCTTTGAGGTCAGGGCGCTTCCACACATAGGCAAAGCCCTGGGCAAGGCCGCCGCGGCTGCGCTGCGCCTTGTCCTTCAGGTGAAGCTCACTGAGACGCAGCAGGCCGAGCGAGGCGAGGACGGCGGCAAACGATGCCGCGTTGATCAGAAAAACCCAGCCGGAGCCGACGGAAGCTATCAAGGTTCCGGCGACGGCGGGCCCGATCATCCGCGCCACGTTGAACGAGGTGGAGTTGAGCGCCACGGCATTCGACAGGTCTGTCTCGCCAACCAGATCGGATACGAATGTCTGGCGCGCCGGCGCGTCGAACGCCGTCGTGCAGCCGAGCAGGAAGGCGAATACATAGACATGCCACAATTGAACCAGCCCGGCGACGGTGAGCAGGCCAAGACCGAGCGCGAGCAGGCCCATGGCGGCTTGCGTGGTGAGCAGCAGCTTGCGCCGGTCGAGATGATCGGCGGCAAAGCCCGTCCATGGCAACAGCAGGATCTGCGGTGCGAACTGCAGCGCCATCACCACGCCCATGGCGGTCGCGTTGTTGTGGGTCAGTTGCGTCAGCACCAGCCAGTCCTGGGCGGTGCGCTGCATCCAAGTTCCCACATTGGACACGATCGCGCCGCCGGCCCAGATCCGGTAGTTGAAATTAGCCAGCGACCGGAACGTGCCCTTTGCCGGGGCGCTCATCCGTCGACCGGGGAATTGCCGCCGTTGAAGCGGCCGAACATGCGTGCCGTCATCACGCCCATGAGGAGGGTGCCCAGCCCCAGCGCGAGGACGTCAGCCGTGGATCGCAGGTCGAAATCTCCAACACGGACCACCAGGAGATAACCGATCGCCAGGTTCAGGAACCCCCACAGCACGTTCACGGTCGAGGAGGAATGGCCCTGGCCGCGCGGTGTGGCGAAGGGGCTTTGAAAAGGCCGCCCCATCACGCCACTGACGAAATGCGGCACGGCATTCGTCAGCACGGCGCCACCGAAGAAATAGGACACACAGTCGATCCATTGCATATCAGGCATTCCTCCTCGCGAGCAGATCAAGGATGTCCCGTGTCGTGCCGGTTTCGCCCAACCTCGGGAAAATATGCACGATGCTGTTGGCGTGGGCATCGAGGCTCATGTCGGTCATCGCGTCCAGCGCCAGCGTGACGTTGAACCCGAGATCGCGGGCATGGCGGGCTGTCGCCTCGACACCCATGCTGGTGGAAACGCCGACGATCACCACCTGGGTGACGCCCTCGCCCTTCAGCCAGGCTTCAAGATCAGTGTTGACGAAGGCGCCCGCCGTGCGTTTGGTCACGATGTGGTCCGCCGGCCGCTGTTGCAATTCGGGGACAAGATCAGCCCAGCCGCTGGGAAACTCCCGCATGCGAGGCGCCTGCTCCGTCCGGCCCGGAGGCGCGCCGGCAACGTTGACAAGCACAACCGGCAAGCCGCGGCCGCGAAACGCATCGGCGAGCGTGCACGCCCGCTGCACGACGTCGCCCATCGGATGGACAGCGGGCAAGGCGACGATGCCTTTCTGCAGGTCGATGACGATAAGTGCCGTTTTCCGGTCAAGCGTGGTGACTGCCATCCCTATTTTCCTTCTGATGATTGAAACAGCGGCGCACCGGACGACTGGTCAGAAATCGGCAAGGCGTCCGAGCAGTTCGACGGCGCCTGCGAGTTGCTCCTGCTCGTCGTGGTCAAGCTTCGACTGGATGGCGCGGAACAGCCAATCCTGCCTTGCCGCCCGCCCGGTCGCGATCATGTCCCGGCAGGCCGGCGTGAGCGACAGGAGGGTCTGCCGGCCATCGGCCGGATCCGGCGCGCCTTCCACCAGTCCGGCCACTTGCAGCGCCGACACAATGGCGCCCATCGATTGCGGACGCATATGCTGAGCGCGCGCCAGCGTCGTGACCGTCGCCGGACCCTCTCGATCCAGATGCAGCACCACCGACTTCTGCGACGACGTCAGATCGCCGTCGCCTGCCTGCTCCCGCAGGCGCCGGATCAGCCGGCCGGCGACAACCCGAAGCTCGGCCGCTAAAGCCATCGCACGCACAGTTTCCGGGTCGTCTTGCAGAGACACTTGATCTTTCATGGCTGCTTCGTAGCAGATATGAAGGTAAACTTCAAAGTTTAGCTTCATATCTGGACATCACAAGGCCGTGACCTCAGGCCGGCCGAAGGCCGTGCCGTCTGGCCGGCTATCGCGGCGCCGCAAGCCGGTCAGGAAGGAAATCGACGAAAACGCGCACCTTTGGCGAGAGATGGCGATTGGAGGGCCACAGCATCCGGAACTGGCCACGGCCGTCGACATGATCGTCCAGCACGCTGAGCAGCCTGCCGTCGCGCAGCGCCTCGCAAACCAGGAAATCCGGCATGCAGGCGATACCCAGTCCAGCGAGCGTGGCGCCCTTCAGGGCTTCCATGTTGTTGCAGGTCAGCATTGAGCGGATCTGCGGTTCAGCGCTTCCGGTGATGAATGGCCACTCCAGCAGCCTGCCGCTGTTGAGAAAGCGGAAGTTTATGCCGAAATGCCTGATGAGATCGGCCGGCTCGCCGGGTGTGCCATGGCGCTCGAGATAGGAGGGCGCCGCGCACAGAAGCATGCGAAACGGCGCAACGGGTCTCGATACCAATCGTGAGTCCGGCAACTGGCCGCTGCGGATGGCAACGTCGATGCCTTCCTCGATGATGTCGACGATGCGGTCGTTGAAATCGATGTCGAGTTCGATCTCGGGATAGCGAGCCATGAACTCCGACAGCACCGGCAAAAGCAGATGATAGGTGACGATCGGGGTCGAGACGCGCAGCCGTCCGTGCGGCGTTTCCCGCGTCCGCGACAGCATCGCCTCAGCATCGTCGATGTCGTCGAGGATGCGGCGCACCCGCTCGTTGAACAACCTGCCCTCCTCCGTCAGGCCGATGCGCCGCGTGCTGCGCTGCAGGAGCCGCACGCCGAGCTCCTGTTCGAGCCGCGCGACGCTCTTGCCGACCGCGGAGGCCGAAATGCCGAGCGCCCGGCCGGCAGCGATGAAACTGCCGAGTTCGGCGGTGCGGGCGAAGGCCAACAAGCCACTGAGACGATCCATCGCAGTCCTCTATTCGAGCGTTTTAGTCCGGTATATCAGGAGATATAATACCATTTTTCCTGAAAGGCCGTCGACCTATCTTGTCGCTACGACCGGCGCACGACCCACGTGGCATGCCGGCGGATGCTGCTTCAGATAGGAAAATCCATGACCTCGAAGACCCCATCCGGCCCGGCCGAGCGATGGCTCGTGCTCTTGTCGGTATGCCTTGCCGCGATGACGATGCCTCTGACTTTCACCGGCCCGGCCGTCGCGCTCTCCCGCATCGCCGCCGATCTCGGCGGCAGCCCGATCGCGCTCAACTGGGTGACGAACGCCTTCATGCTGACCTTCGGCGCCAGCCTGATGGCGGCTGGTGCGCTGGCCGACAACCGGGGCCGCAAGCGCATCTTCCTCGTCGGCCTCTGCCTCTATGTCCTGGCGTCGCTCGGCGCGATGCTGGCGCCCGGCATCGTTTGGTTCGACATGTTCAGGGCCGCGCAAGGCATCGGCAGTGCCTTGGCCTTCGCCGGCGGCGCCTCCGCACTTGCCCAGGAATTCGAGGGACCGCTGCGGCTGCGCGCCTTCTCCTTCCTCGGCACCAGTTTCGGCATCGGTCTCGCCTTCGGCCCGATCGCCTCGGGCCTGCTCATCTCCGCATTCGGCTGGCGCTCGATCTTTGTCCTGGTGGCAGTGCTGGCGATCGCCTCGGCAGTGCTGGGCCTGCGCACCATCAGGGAATCGCGAGACCCGGACGCGACCGGCCTCGATTGGGCGGGAGCCGGCACTTTCACCATAGCACTGGCTTCGCTGACCTATGGTGTCCTGCAGGCGCCTCAGAGCGGTTGGGCCGATCCCGTCGTCATCGCTTTGCTCGCCGCGGCAGCCCTCTTCTTCGCCGCCTTCGTTGCCGTCGAACGGCGCGTGCGGCGGCCGATGCTTGATCTCACGCTGTTTCGCTACCCCCGCTTCGTCGGCGTCCAGTTCCTGGCGGCGGCGCCCGCCTATGGCTTCGTCGTCCTGCTGGTGCTCTTGCCGATCCGCTTCATCGGCATCGAAGGGATGAGCGAGATCAAGGCCGGGCAATTGATGATCTGCCTCTCGGGGCCGCTGTTGATCCTGCCGCTGCTGGCCGGCCAGCTGGCGCGCTGGATCGCGCCGGCCACGATCTGCGGCGCCGGCCTGCTCATCGCCGCCGCCGGTCTCGTCTGGCTGAGCCTGACGCCGCCGATCGGCATCGCGCTGGTGGCGCCGCTGGTGCTGATCGGCGTCGGCATCGCTTTGCCCTGGGGGCTGATGGACGGGCTTGCCGTCAGCGTCGTGCCCAGGGAGCGCGCCGGCATGGCGGTCGGCATCTTCAACACCACGCGCGTTGCTTGCGAGGGCGTGGCGGTGGCCATCGTCATGGCGACCCTGTCGGGTTTCACCGCGGCACAGCTAGGCACTCAAGGAGCGTCTTCCAGGGATGCGGCCGCCGCGGCGCAGCTGCTGGTGACCGGCAATGTCGGTGAAACGGCACTGCATCTGCCGACGGCCAGCGCCACGGCTCTGGTCCAGGCCTATGAGACAGCGTTCGACAGGCTGCTGATCGTTCTGGCGGCAATCACCATCGTCACCGCCCTCGTCGTCTTCCTCGGCCTGCGTCGCGGATCGGCGGCGGAACGCGAGCCCGTTTCTCTGCCGGTATGCCAGGAAGGATAGGCTACGGGTGTCAGGTGATGACGAGGCTCGCTATGCGGTCGCCATCCAGCGTGAAGGTCATGTCGCCCTCGCCGTTGAAGCCCTTGCCCTCGACGGCGATGCGGACGCGATAAGTGGCTTCCGCCGGCGTGATGCTGACGATGCTGAGATGCGACTTCACGCCGATATTGTCCGACTGGTTCCAGCGCGCGATCTGCTCGCGGCCATGGAAGTCCCTTCCCCAGTCGCTCAAGAACGCGTCGTCGGTAAAGGTACCAAGGAAGGCCTCGGTGTCGCCTTCATTGGTGGCCTCGACGAAGCGGCGGATGGGCTCGGGTGTCGTCATCAGTCCAATCGGTGCATCAAATCATCATCCAGCCAACGGCCGAAGAAATAGACCAGTTGCTTGTGCCACCACGGCCAGTCATGGCTGACGTCGCCGCCCCAATAGTCGACCCAGGCCGGAATGGATTTGTCGCGCAGGATCTGTTCCAGCTGGCGCGTTTCGACCAGCATTCGCTCTTCCCAGGCGCCCTGCCCGCAGCAGAAGATCAGCCGCAGCGCCTTCAGCCGCGCCAGCAGCTTCGGATCGACAATGCCGGGCAGATAGTCGAGCGGCGAGTTGTAGAAGATGTCGCCCTCCAGCACCTTGCCGAAGAAGTCGCGGGCCGAATAGACGCCCGACAGCGAGATGACGCCACTGGCGAGTTCGGGAAAACGGAAGACGAAATTCGAGGAATGGTAGCCGCCCATCGAGCAGCCTGAAAACAGCGGCTTCAGCTTGCGCCCGCCATTAGCGGCCGATGCCGTGGACAGGATTTCCGGCAGTGCCTCCTCGCGCACGTAGCGGAAATAGGCCTCGTGGCGGCCGATGCGATGCGCCGCATCGGCATGCTTGTCGAAGAAGGATTCCGAATCGATGCCGTCCACCGTGAACAGCTGGATACGGCCGGTGTCGATGAACTCGCCAAGCGCACCCACGCCACCGGAATCCTCGAACTGGTAGAACCGTCCCTGCGAGGTCGGGAACACCACCACCGGCCGGCCGGCATAGCCGTAGCGCTTGTATTCCATGTCGCGGCCGAGCTTGCCCGAGAAATGCTTGTGATAGGAAATGTCCATCGCCTCAGGCCTTTTCCGCGTGGATATAGGCGACCGCCTCGCGCAAAGCTGCCTGATCCTTCGAGCGCATCTGGTAGGCGTAATTTCCCATGGCGCGGCTGAAAACCTCTTCTATCGGCTGATGGTGGACGATCTTGTCGCGGTGCGCCGCTAGCACGTCCTCATGGCTGTGCAAATAGTGGAGGTGGCGCTTGCGGCTGGCATAGGCGGTGAAATACTTGCCCTCATAGGGGCCGCCGGCGGCGTCCTTGACCACCATATTGGCCCATGCCGCGTAGACGTCGATGTCGAACGTGTAATTGATGGCGTCGGTCATCCAGGCGCCGGGCGGCCGCATATTGACCTCCAGCGCGATGATGCGGTCGTCCCTGGTCTCGAACAGCTCAATGTGGAAGAAGCGCTCGCGCACGTCGAACGCCTTCAGGATCTTTCGGCCGGCCTCCTCGACCGCTGGCCTGATATGGGGAAAGCAGGTGTAGCTCATATGGCGGTCCTTGTTGACCACCTCCATGACGCTCTGGTCGTAGCGGTGGCTGGCCGCCAGCACCACTTCGCCGTCGCGGTTGACCAGCCCGTCATAGGTCACCACCAGCCCTTCGATGAACTGCTCCATGACGAAGGTCACGTCCTCGGGCTTGTCCCGGAAGAACTGGTCGAGTTCCGCTGTGTTGGAGATCTTGAAGGTGTTGGAGGCGCCTGAGCCGCTGTCGGGCTTCACCACCACCGGGTAACCGACGCGGCGGATGAAGGTCATGGCGCCGGCGCGGTCGGAGCATTTGCGCTGCGCGATCGTCTCGACGCCGCTCTTGCGGAAGAAGGCGCGCATGCGGCTCTTGCGCTTCAGATTCTTCACGAAATCGAGCTTGGTGCCGTAGATGTTGAAGTCGGTGCGGATGTTGGCTTCCAGCTCCAGCCAGTGCTCGTTGAGCGATTCGAAGCGGTCGATGCGGCCCCATTTGTGGATGAAATGGCCCATCGCGCGGAACACCGGATCGTAGTCCTCCATGTCGGCGACGCGATAATATTCCGAAAGCGCACTCTTCAGCTTGCTGTTCAGCGCGTCATAGGGCGCATCGCCAATGCCGAGCACGGTGGCGCCGGCCTTCTTCAGCCGGTCGCAGAAATCGGCGCCGTTGGTCGGAAAATGCGGCGAGAAGAACACGAAATTCATCGACACCCCCTCATGGCGGCGGCGCACCGCAGCTCCACCGACACGCAAGTCTGGCGCATTTGCGGCGCGCGGGGAAGAGCTTCCGCGTCAGGGATTCAGGGATAATGTTCAACGGATTCAGCACCCGCTTGCCTCCCACAGGCCGCTCCTGTATGAGAACCGACATGAACACGCGCGCCACCACCGCTTCCCGTCAGACCGGCTTTGCCGGCGAGACCGTGCGCGCGCTTGCCTCGACCCTGCTTCTTCTCGGCCTTATCGGCGATCGCCGGGTTCGCTGAAGGAGCGCCCGGCGGTCGAACCGCCGCGCAAGCGCATGCTCCTTGGCCAGTCTCAAAATTGGCAGTCACATCAAGCGAACGAAAATCTGGTAAAGGCGCCACTCGCCAGCAATCCGTCCGAGACGGATCCGAGGGCCGCCGGGAGAACAAGACGATGAACGCACGAGAACAGATCCGCCCTGATGCCGGGGGCACCGGCAAGGATGTGGAACCCGTCCGGGGCATGCCCGATGCAGCCCGCAAGTATCAACCTTATCCGACCGTTGGCCTCACCGACCGGACCTGGCCCAACAAGGTCATCGACAAGGCGCCGATCTGGTGCTCGGTCGACCTGCGCGACGGCAACCAGGCGCTGATCGATCCGATGGGCCACGAGCGCAAGGCGCGCATGTTCGGCCTGCTGCTCGATATGGGCTTCAAGGAAATCGAGATCGGCTTCCCCTCGGCCTCGCAGACCGATTTCGACTTCGCCCGCTGGTGCATCGAGGAAGGCAACGTGCCCGCCGACGTGTCGCTGCAGGTGCTGGTGCAGTGCCGGCCCGAGCTGATCACCCGCACCTTCGAGGCGCTGAAGGGCGCCACCAACCCGATCGTGCATTTCTACAATTCGACCAGCGAATTGCAGCGCCGCGTCGTCTTCGAAAAGGATGTCGGCGGCATCAAGCGGATCGCCACCGATGCGGCCAAGATGATCACCGACATGGCGGCCAAGGCCGGCGGCGGCTATCGCTTCGAATATTCGCCGGAGAGCTTTACCGGCACCGAACTCGAAGTCGCGCTGGAGATCTGCAACGCCGTCACCGAGATCGTCAGGCCGACTTCAGACAACAAGCTGATCATCAACCTGCCGTCGACGGTCGAGATGTCGACGCCCAACATCTATGCCGACCGCATCGAGTGGATGTGCCGCAATCTCGACAACCGCGAAAACCTGATCATCTCGCTGCATCCGCACAATGACCGCGGCACCGGCATCGCCACCACCGAACTCGGCCTGATGGCCGGCGCCGACCGTGTCGAAGGCACGCTGTTCGGCAATGGCGAGCGCACCGGCAATGTCGACATCGTCACGCTGGCGCTCAACATGTACACGCAAGGCGTCGATCCGGGCATCGATTGCTCCGATATCAACCGGATGAAGGATGTCTACGAGTACTCGAACCAGCTGAAGATCCCCGAGCGCCACCCCTATGTCGGCGAGCTCGTCTACACCGCCTTTTCCGGCTCGCACCAGGACGCCATCAACAAGGGCATGAAGGCGCTGAAAAAGGCCAACACTGGCCTGTGGGAAGTGCCTTACCTGCCGATCGACCCAGCCGACGTCGGCCGCAGCTACGAGGCGATCATCCGCATCAACTCGCAGTCCGGCAAGGGCGGCATTGCCTATGTGCTGCAGGCCGACTACGGCCTCAATCTGCCACGCAACCTGCAGATCGAGTTCAGCCAGGCGATCCAGGCGATCACCGACGCCGAAGGCAAGGAAGTGCCGGCCAAGCGCATCTATGAGCGCTTCCTCGAAACCTATGTCGACCAGCCGGGCGCGCGCCTGAAATTCCTCGACCACCACACCTATCCCGATACCGAGGTGAAGGGCCGGCGCGTGGTCGAGGCGATCATCCTCGACAAGGGCAAGGAAGTGACCATCTCAGGCACCGGCACGGGCCCGATCGATGGTTTCGTCGACGCGCTGTCGCGCCATGTCGGTGTCGAGATGTCTGTGCTCGATTATTCCGAGCACTCGATGCAGCGCGGCTCCAATGCCTCGGCCATTTCCTATGTCGAAATGGAACATCCCGGCGGCAAGCTGTTCGGCGCAGGCATCAACACCAACATCGTCGCCGCCTCGCTGGAAGCGGTGACTTCGGCCGCCAACCGCATTGTCGGCCGCAAGGCGCGGTAGCGTTTGCCGACTGGCGCGAGGGATCGGAACAACTCTCGCGCCATTCATCTTTTCAGGCCGAAACAAGGTCTTGGCCTCGAATGGCTGACACTGGCGGCGGCGTGCTCATTCTGTAGCCGACATCGATCGCGCCATTAACCACCGGAAAATTATCCGGTTGGGTACGCGATCTCATAATGGGTGTATACTTGTCTGGTGGTGCGAGCCCTATATGATCGCATCTCAACCTGTGCCGACTTCGAGAGGATCGACACTTGCAGCATGCCACGCCTGCCGCCCCCGCAGTGCGCGAGACACTGGAGCGACTGCTTGCCAGCGAAACGTTCGGACGGTCCGAACGCGCGCGCAAACTCATCCGTTATCTCGTCGAACGCGAACAAGCCGGCGAAGCCGACAGGCTCAAGGGCTTTTCCATCGCCATGGACGTCTTCGGCAAGGACGGCGATTTCGATCCGTCGACCGATGCCGTGGTACGGGTCCAGGCAGGCAGGCTGCGCGAGCTGCTGCAGCAGTATTTCGCCAATGAAGGCATCGCCGAGCCTGTCCGCATCGCCATTCCACGCGGCGGCTACGTCCCGGCCTACGAGCTCAACGCGATCCGCTTGCCGGAAGCAGCCAAACCCGCGGAACAGACGCAAGCGACAGCGGCTCCATCCGAGTCCGCCGACAGTGTCATTGCGGCCGCTGCGTTGCTGGCGCCGGCGGCCGCGCCGTCGTCTTCCGTAACGCGCCACCTCAGGTTCTTCTGGATGGCGATCGCGCTGGTCATCGCCATGCTCGGTGTCCTGATCCTGCGTCAAGGCAGCGGCGCGCTGCTGGCCGGCGGTGACATGCCGGCCACACTCGAGACCGCCGGCCTGACCAGCAACATCGCATTATCTGCGATGGCAGAAGCCCTGCCGCTCGTCTACATTGACATCAAGGCCGACGGTGCTGACGCCAGCCGCGTCGCCGCCTCGCTGCGCGCCGGCCTGAGCGGCTTCGATACGATCGACTTCATCGGTCGCGACACCATCAACAGGCACGATCCCGCCAGCGACGCCACCAGCTTCATATTCGACATTCTACCTGGTCCGAACGCGGGCGATATCACGATCGAACTGCAAAGCGTGGCGTCCGGACGAGTGCTTCTTTCACGCAATCTCACGCCGGCCGACAGCGCCCCTGCTGCTGTCGAAGACCGTGTTGCCGACATGCTGAGCTCGGCACTTCCCGCCTCGGGCACGATCTACAACTATATCGAGCAGACCGGCACGCCAAACGGCCTGACTCAATGTTTGCTGCTCAACGACAAATATTATCTCGACCAGAATGCCAGAACCCATGAGGCCGCTTATCGCTGCCTCGAGACGTTGGCCAACTCAGGGGCAAAATCCTCACTCGTCTATTCGGAACTTGCTTCTCTACAAGTCGAGGCGGTCTCCGATCACTATGTCTACCCGCCCAATGCGACGATCGAAAAGGCCGTCGAGTTTGCTCACCGCGGCGTGCAGATGGGACCGACCAGTCCTTATGCGCATCGCGCCTATGGCTATGTCAGCTCGCGCCTCGGCAATACGGACGAAGCGATCCGCTGGATGCGCAAGGCCCATGAACTCAATCCCTATGATCTCGGCATGGCCGCGGCTTACGGCTATGGGCTGATCTTCGCCGGCCGATACGCGGAGGGAACGCCGATCCTTGCCCATGCGGCCGAGACCTTCAGCGGCCATTCGACATGGTGGGACTACGGACTGTTCGTCGGTGATTTCATGCTGGGCGACATGAACAAGGCCATAGCGGCCAGCATGGCATTGCGAACGACGGCAACGAAATCGCATTATCTGGCAGCGCGTCTGATCGGCGCCAAGGCCGCCGGACAGAACCAACTGGTGACCACGCTGTTGGACGAGCTGAACACCAAGTTCCCCAAATTTGCCGCCGATCCGCGCGCGACCTTCGTCGAGCGAAAATACCCGGCCGATCTGACCGATCGGCTGGTCGGCGCCTTGCGCGCCGCCGGACTCAGCAACGCCAGCTGAAGTTCAACGGTCTCCGACCATTTGGACCAATGGAATTGTTGGGCGTACGCGCGCGGAGAACAAAGCACCAATCGGGCTGATTTGCCGGCTTTGCCAGACGAATCCGTTGAATTCCATGCTTGCGCTCGCGAATAATCGCGAAAATTTTACTGGCTATGGCGCTGGACGAAGAGCAATCCAGCCACATTTGGTGCCCGGTCCCGCGCTTTTCTCAGTCCTGCAATAAGCCCCCCGCTTTCATGATTTCATCGCTCTATGCCGCCGAACAAGGTGTTGGTTCGAAGACCATCGTTCTGCTGCATGGTTTCGGCGGCTGCTCCGATGTCTGGCGCGAGGTGACCGCCTCGCTCGCCGCTTCCGCGCGCACCCTTGCATACGACTTGCCGGGACATGGCATGTCGCTCGACTTTCCCGGTGCCGGGCCCGCTAAGGTCGCGGCAAGGGCCGTTCTTGCCGACCTTGAGGCCCGCCGGGTCAAACGCATCCATCTCGTTGGCCACTCGATGGGCGGAGCGGTGGCGACCTTGATGGCTCTGGCCGAGCCTGAGAAAGTGGCTTCGCTGACCTTGCTGGCGCCTGGCGGTTTTGGCCCGGAGATCAACGGCCCCCTGCTGCGCCGCTATGCCGGGGCACGGGATCTTGCCGATGTGCGTGCCTGCCTTGGCGCGATGTCAGGGCCCGCCAGCACGCCTTCGCCACGCGTCGCCGATGTGCTGTTCCAAATGCGCAAGCGGCCCGGGCAAGTCGAAAAACTCGTCGAGATCGCCGCCGCCATGACCAGGGACGACCGGCAAGGCGTCATCCCGCGCGACCTGCTGGACAGGCTGACCATGCCGGTGATGGTGGTGTGGGGCAGTGATGACACGGTGCTGCCCTTCACCCATGCGGATGACCTGCCAGCACGCTTTCATGTGCATCACGTGCTGGAGGCCGGCCATATGCTGATCGAGGAAGCGCCCGATCTGATGGCCAGCATCATCCAGCGCAATATGAACCGTCGCGCCAGGACCGTTCGCCCGAAACTCGCCGCCGCGGCCGGCTGAGTTGCTTCCGGCGCGCCGAGCGCCTCGATGCCGCGATCCCTTGATCTCGTCAGTGCATTTTGCCGGCGGCTGTGTTAACCCCATGTTAACCAACCCCGCGAGGCAGACGCCGATGAAGGACGCAGGCGAAAAGATCGATCCGTCAAGGAAACTGTCCGATGCCATCCGTGATGTGAAGAATGCCTTCGCCGACCGCGACGATGTCGTCGTCGACATGCGCGAGGCGCATCGCATGCGCCTCGATCTCCTGGCCGCCGAGCTTGCACCCATCTTTGCCGACGTGCCCGCCGACATGGACAATTTCGACTTCGTCGTGTCCGCTGGGCTGCAGCCGCGCCTGTGGATCGATGCCGTTAGTCATGTCGCGATGGGGCGCGACCGCCGCACCTACCGCTTCCTCAAGGACACCCGCATCGGCCGCGTGGTGCTTGCCGAATCGACCGAGATGAAGCCGATTGCCGATTCCGTGACCCGCTATGTCGCCGAGCGCATCGTCGAACGCCAGAGGATGATGGAAGGCGGGGTCGAGCCGGCCGTCGCCGGCATGAAGCGTGCCGAAGTAGCGGAAGCCGAACCGCCGCTGCGCTCGATGGCGCGCAGCAAGGGCTGGTCGGCCTTCCTGTCGGGCCTTGGCGTGATCGCCGCCGGCGCCCTGGTCGGCCTGGCGGTGTCGGCCGCCCTGTTCTGGGACCGTATCGTGGCGATGGGGCTCAGCCTGCGGCCATAGCGGCTGGCGCCTCCGCGCCGATCTCCAGCGTCTGCAGGTCGGCAGGCGGAATCGCCGGCCCGGTCAGGCCGCGCCGCGTCAAGCGGATGCGCCAATTGCCCTTTTCGCCATCGATGTCGAACAGATTGTACTGTGCCGCCGGATGCTTGCCGCCCGGCGCCTGGCCGGCGGCGGCGACACCGACCACCGGAACCTTGGTGCCGCGCAGCCCGATCTGGAACAGCGACGGCAGATGCGAATGACCGTGCAGGACGAGTTCCGCACCGTTCTTGCGAATGACCTTGTGGAAGCGTGAGATGCCGAACAGCCGCTTGTGCTGCGAGACGGCGCCGCGCACCGGCGGATGGTGGATCATGATCGCGCGAAACAGGCCTTGCCCGCCGGTTTCTCGCAGGATCTTGCCAAGCCGCTCCGCCTGCCCCTCCATGAAGAAACCATTGGCCATGAAGGGTGCCGTGGCGCGCGCCGTCGAGACGCCGATCAGCGCGACATTGCCGCGCACGCGCAGATAGGGAAATGCGTTGCGGTCGACCGGCGTGTTGACACCGTCGCCGCTCATCCAGGCCGCCCATGACCGGCAGACCTTGTCGAAGGCGCCTGGCACATAGGCGTCGTGGTTTCCCGGAACGACGGAAACGTCGTGCGGCGATCCCAGCGTCTCCAGCCAGTGCTTGGCCATCTCGATCTCACCGTCGAGCGCCAGATTGACCAGGTCGCCGGTGACGGCGAGATGGTCGGGGTCCTGCGCCTTGATGTCGGCGGTGATGGCATCGATGACGGCGTCATGCATGTGGCGGCGGCGGTTGCGCTGCCAGTTGACGTAGCCGAGCACACGCTTGGAGGCGAGATCGCGATAGGATACATCGGGGAGCGGCCCGAGATGGACATCAGAAATATGCGCGAGCCTGAACATGTTTCTTTCATAGGCGACGCGCGTCCTCCTTGCCACAAAAGCTTGGCTTTCCACCCACGGTTTCGCCAACGATGACAAACGATTCCGAAACCGCTTTCCGCCAGATCGGCTGGCCGGGGTTGCGGGCCAGATTGTTTCACCTCTATTTCGTGCTGCGGCGGCCGATGACGCTCGGCGTGCGCGGCCTCGTCCACGACACGGCGACCAATTCCCTCTTTCTGATCCGCCACACCTATGTGCCGGGCTGGCAGCTTCCCGGCGGTGGCGTCGAAGTCGGCGAGACGCTGGCCGAAGCGCTGGCGCGGGAACTCGCCGAGGAAGGCAACATCGCGCTGGCGGCACCGCCGCTGTTGAAATCGATGCATTTCAACCGCCGCTCCAGCCGGCGCGACCATGTCGGCTTCTACGTCATTGAGCATTTCAGCCAGACAGCGCCGAAGCAGCCGGACCACGAGATCGCCGAGGCCGGTTTCTTCCCGCTCGATCGCTTGCCCAGGGACACGACGCCAGCGACACTGCGGCGGATCGCCGAGGTTTTTGAGGACGAAGCCGCGTCGCCCTATTGGTAAGCTTGCATTAGCTGTTAAAAAAGTTCCGGGTTGTATTGATCAAGAAAATACACGAGGGGCGAATCCATGGACGTCGAACAAGTAAAATCGGTAAGCGTTTGGCCCTATGTCGGCTTTTATTGTCTTATGATGGTCGGCTTGACCGCCGTGTTTATCGGCATCGCGATGATGTTTCCGTCGCTGCCCGACAGCTTCGGCCATGCAAGTGGCTTCGCCATCACGTTCGGATCGACCTCTTTCGCCTCTTACAAATTCGTCAAGAGGAACCTTCGGCTTTTCAATCGAAGCGAATATTGGAAGATAACGCTTTTTTCGTCTTTGGCCTCGTGCCTGCTTTCACTGGTGTTCCTGGGCCTTGCTGTTGCGGGCGGAGCCATGCCGGGAAGCGATACCATCCCTGCTCTCGGCTGGGTTTTCATCCTGCTGTTTGCCGGGCTTGTGGTTTTCGGCATCAACGCCTGGGGCTATTCCAGCCGCATGGGCAAGAATTTCCTGAAAGCGGAGCTTGCCAGACAGGCGCGCATCAACGCCGAGACCTTCCAGTAAGGTCTCGGCGTTTTGCAGCCATAGGCGATTTCAGATCGCGAACCTTGCCCGGTCATGCGGCGCGCCATAGTCGAGTTCCGGGCCTACCGGCACGATCCGCGTCGGATTGATCGTTTCGTGGCTGGCGTAATAATGCGCCTTGATGTGATGCAGGTTCACGGTCGCGGCGACACCAGGCACCTGATAGAGGTCGCGCAAATAGTTCGACAGGTTCGGATAGTCGGCGATGCGGCGCAGATTGCATTTGAAATGGCCGACATAGACCGGGTCGAAGCGCACCAGCGTGGTGAACAGCCGCCAGTCGGCCTCGGTGATGCGGTCGCTGACGAGATAGCGCTGTTTTGACAGCCGCTCCTCCAGCGTGTCCAGCGCCGAGAACAATTCGCCGAACGCCTCCTCATAGGCGCGCTGCGTGGTGGCAAAGCCGGCACGATAGACGCCGTTGTTGACCGCGGGATAGACCAGCGCGTTGACGCGGTCGATCTCACCGCGCAGGTCCTGCGGATAAAAGTCGAGGCTCGCATCGCCCCATGCGTCGAACGCCGAATTGAGCATCCGGATGATCTCGGAAGACTCGTTGGAGACGATCGTCTGCTCCTTCTTGTCCCACAGCACCGGCACCGTCACCCGACCGGAATAGGCGGGATCGGCCTTGGCATAGATCTGATGCAGGAAATCGAGGCCGTAAAGCGCGTCGCCCGTGGCGCCGTCCTCAGCCAGGAATGTCCAGCCATTGGCGCCCATGAAATGATGCACGACCGAGACGGAGATGATGTCTTCCAGCTTCTTCAGCGCGCGAAAAATCAGCGTCCGGTGCGCCCACGGACAGGCAAGCGAGACATAGAGGTGATAGCGCCCGGGCTCGGCCTTGAAGCCGCGCGTCCGGCCCTCGGCCGGCGCCCCGTCAACGGTGATCCAGTCGCGCCATTGCGACTGCGTCCTCACGAACCTGCCGCCGCTGTCCGCCGTATCATACCAGCGATCCTGCCACCTGCCTTCGACCAGCAATCCCATGCAAATCTCCTTGCGTCCTCACCCTAATGTAGGCGCAAGGTTGTCCTGCCGAAGACGTCAGGTGCTGAACAGACCGTCACTTGACGGAGACGGCGGACATATCAGGCCAATTGCAGCGACCGAAAATTGATGCTAGCGGACACTCCGCATGTTCGACTTTGCTTTGATCCGGTTTGACCGACGACGAAAGAGCGCCCGCGCTTGATGAAGCGCTGACTGGCGAATGCTGCCGTTTGCAGCAAACCTTTCCTCCTTTACCGGAACGCAAAGACCATGAGCCTTGCCGACGTGAAATACCTGCCGGAAACTCCGGCGCACGACCCTGAAATCGAAGCCATCAACGACGAGGCCTTCGGGCCCGGCCGTTTCGTGCTGGCCGCCTACAAGATCCGCGAAGCCGGCGGCCACGAGCGGGCGCTGTCCTTTGTCGCGGTCGACGGCGATATCGTCGTCGCCTCGGTGCGCATGACGCGCATCGCAGCCGGCGCCGGCCGCGCGCTGATGCTCGGACCGCTCGCCGTGCGGCCGGCCTTCAAGAACCTGGGTATCGGCCGCCGGCTGGTGGCGATCGCGCTCGAAGCGGCAGCAAAGGCCGGCGCACCAGCCGTCATACTGGTCGGCGACGAGCCCTATTACGGACCGCTCGGCTTCAAGCGGATCCCGCGCGGCCAGATCTCAATGCCGCGCCCTGTCGATCTCGACCGCCTTTTGTCGCACGAGATCACAACGGGCGCGGTTGCCAGGCTCGCCGGCGAAGTCGGCCATGCCAGCCAGGCCAGGGTCGCCGAGCACGTCTAGGCCATGGCTTGACCTTGCCCGCCGATCCGGGCCTGATCCGTCCCTGTTTTCTTGGAGCAATTCCAGGAAGATGTGAAACGGTTCGGCGCTTTCGTGAAATAATGAATTGCTCCGGGAGAGGATGACGTCATGAACCCGAACGGCCAGATCGCAATCGTCACCGGCGGCGGCTCCGGCCTTGGCGAGGCAACGGCGCGTGCGCTTGCCGCCAAGGGTGCCCGCGTCGCCATCTTCGATGTCGGCATCGACCGCGCCGCCAAGGTCGCGGCCGAGATCGGCGGCATTGCCGTGCAATGCGACGTCAGCAACGCCGACAGCGGCGCCGCAGCCGTCGCCGAGACGGCGAGCAAGCTGGGCGAACCGCGCATCCTGGTCAATTGCGCCGGCATTGCCATAGGCGTGAAGACGATCGGCAAGGATGGGCCCCATCCGCTCGATCAATACCGCAAGGTGATCGAGGTCAATCTGGTCGGCACCTTCAACATGATCCGCCTCGTCGCCGACCGCGCCGCCAGGCTTGAGCCGCTGCAGGGTGGCGAGCGTGGCGTCATCGTCAACACCGCTTCGGTCGCCGCCTATGACGGCCAGATCGGCCAGGCCGCCTATTCCGCCTCCAAGGGCGGCGTCGTCGGCATGACGCTGCCGGTGGCGCGTGATCTTGCCCGTTCCGGCATCCGCGTCTGCACCATTGCACCCGGCATCTTCAAGACGCCGATGATGGCCGGCATGCCGCAAGACGTACAGGATTCGCTGGGCGCCGCGGTGCCCTTCCCGTCCCGCCTCGGCGAGCCATCCGAATATGCCGCGCTTGCCTTGCACATCGTCGAAAACCAGATGCTGAACGGCGAAACCATCCGCCTCGACGGCGCCATCCGCATGGCGCCGAAATAGCGCTGGCCGACCTGCTGTCGGAAGGACCGATCCGCCTGCAGGGCCAAGGTGAGGAAGGAAGCGGATCAGGCGACCTTGCCAAATCCGACCTGCGGCGCCGATAAGCGATAGAAATTGTGGCGAGCGTTTTGATGCAACAAAATCCAGATAAGGACGTGATCCGCGAGACCGACGCGGAGGCGATCCGGTTGGCGAAAACGCTTCTGCGCAGCGCCCGCTTCGGCGCGCTGGCGGTGCTGGAACCGCGGACCGGGTCGCCGCTGGCAAGCCGGGTGGGCGTCGCCACCGACATCGACGGCGCGCCGCTGATCCTGGTCTCGATGCTCTCGGCGCACACCCCTGCCATGCTTGCCGATCCGCGCTGTTCCCTGCTGCTTGGCGAACCGGGCAAGGGCGACCCGCTGGCGCATCCACGCCTGACGCTGATCTGCCAGGCATTGCTGCTCGAGCGAGGCTCGGACGCGCATGCCCGTGCCGAGCGCCGCTATCTCAACCGCAATCCCAAGGCGAGCCTCTATGCCGGGCTCGGCGACTTCTCGATCTTTCGCCTCGAGCCGCAACGCGCCAGCCTCAATGTCGGCTTCGGCAAGGCCTATCTGCTCGATCGCGCCGATTTCGTCACCGGCGGACCCATCGTCGAAGAGCTCGCGGCGAGCGAACAATCAGCCGTCGAACACATGAACGCAGATCATCTTGACGCGATCGCCGTCTACGCGCATCATTTTGCTGGGGCATACGGCGACGGCTGGAGCATCGCCGGTTTGGACGCAGACGGCATGGATTTGGTGTCGAGAGACAATGTTTGCCGGGTATTCTTTCCACAACCCCTGGTTTCAGCGCGGGAGTTGAGACCCGTCCTGGTCGATATGGCCAGGCGCGGCCGGGCGGCCGGGCAGGCAAATAATGAAACTTAATTGCATTTGATCAAAAGCAACACTTGAGATTTGAAAGAAATGTTCTACCCTTCAGAGATGGCGCTGACTCGTCAGAGGCCGATCACAAGTGAATTTATGGATTCAGGCACCATTGCCCCCATGGCGCCTCGATGAGCAAACAGCATGGGGCATTCATGGTCTCGACAAAGCTAATCGCCAACGCCGAATCTGCTGCCGAATTTTTGATGCTCATGGGCAACGAAAAGCGGCTCTTGATTATGAGCTATCTGATCGACGGTGAAATGTCGGTCGGCGCCATCGCCGACAAGGTGATGCTCAGCCAATCCGCGCTCTCCCAGCATCTGGCCAAGCTGCGGGCGCTCGACCTCGTGGAAACCCGCCGCGACCGTCAGATGATCTACTACTCCTGCAAATCCGACGCGGTGCGCGAGCTGCTTGTCGTGCTGGATGGTATTTTCGGCACCGGCAAGGAGGATCTGTCCCAGATGGCGCAGAGATTGCGCCGCGCCGGGACTTGACCGAACGCTCCCGCGGCCGTTTACCTCGCTGACGATTTCCGGAGCGTGGCTCGTGCGTCTCTCCCGACGCACGAACCGCGCTCTCGATGTTTGAGCGCGGGACATGGACCCAATTCGCATCGACGACCCACGGGATTCGCGCGTCGCCGCCTATCTCGATATCCGCGAACGCGATCTTGCTGGCCGGCAAGGCCGTTTCGTCGCCGAAGGCAAAGTGGTTCTCGACCTGCTTCTGTCGTCCGGCCGCTTCGGCGCCGAATCCATTCTTGTCCTGGAAAACCGGCTCAACGGCCTGAACGACATCCTGCACAAGGCGCCTGCCGACCTGCCGGTCTACGTCGTCACCTCAGCGGTGATGGACGCGATCGCCGGCTTCCACATGCATCGCGGCATCCTGGCCATCGGCCGTAAGGCGACGCCGCAAGCAGCCGGACCATTGCTGGATGCCTTGCCAGCTCAAGCCTTGGTCGTGGTGCTCGTCGGCATCGCCAACCACGACAATATGGGCGCGATCTTCCGCAATGCCGCCGCCTTCGGCGCCGATGCGGTGCTGATGGACGCGACATGCTGCGACCCGCTTTACCGCAAGGCGATCCGCGTTTCGGTCGGCGCCGCGCTCAAGATTCCGTTCGCATTCTTCACCGACACCGCTGGCTTTACGGCGATGCTCGCCGAACGGGGCTTTCAACAATTCGCCCTGTCGCCGCGCGGACGAACCGACATACGCGATGCAAAGCCGGCCGGGCGCCTAGCACTCTATCTCGGCACCGAGGGCGAAGGCCTGCCCGAAAGCCTGCTTGCGCGCCTGCAAACCGTGCGGATCACCATGTCGAAAGGTTTTGACAGTTTGAACGTCGCCGCGGCATCAGCTATCGCGCTGCATCACTTTTCACATCGTTGAACAGGCGTGACGACAGACCGCCGCTTTAGTTCGCGGCCGCCTTCTGCAAAGCCCGCACGCGGTCGGCGAGGCTGCGGTCGCCGCCGCCGGATCGGCTTTCCTGTGGTGCCGCCAGCGCCTTGGCGATCGGTGAATCAGGCCCCTCGAGCTTGGCCGTCAGGTGGACGACTTCAGCCGCCAGCTCGTTCATCTGCTCGCGCAACGCGGCACTGCCATTCGCCGAGCCCGGCGATGCAACCGCGCCGAGATCCGCCTTGAGCCGCTTGTTCTCGCGCGCCAGTGCCGTCAGCCTGGCCTCCAGCCGCTCGCGATCGCTGTCAAGCTTGGCGATCGCCTGATCCAGATCATCGCGCCTCTTGGCCTCGTCTTGCCCGGCTTCATCCGGCTTGCCGACCAGCCGCAAGGCCGATCCACCATCCTCGGCCTTCGCCTTTTCGCGCAGCCGCGCCAGCTCCTTTTCACGGCGGTCGAGCTTGTCCTCGCGGTCGGCGAGCGTTGCCAGCAGCCGTTCGACCTTCTTGTCGAGTTCGGCCGCCCTTTTCTTCTCCGCCTTCAGCGCATCGCGCGCGGCCTTGCTTTCGGCCGCGATCTCCTGCTGGCGCCGATCCGCTTCCTTGCGCTGGCCGCGCAGCAGCGAGATGTCGCTGGCGAGCTTCTGCAATTCGGATTCGCGCGCCACAAGCTCGATCTGCCGGCTGGAGGAGGAGAAACTGGCATCGTCGTACATATGCTCCAGCTTTTCGAGCTCGAGCGCCCGCTTCTCCAGCTTGCGTTCGGTTTCCTTGAGCCGCTCCGAAAGCTGATGCAGTTCCTCTTCGCGCTGCCGCAGCGCCTCGTTCTTGGCGCCGAGTTCGGCGAGCGCCTGGTTCTTGTCCGTGCGTTCGATCGCCAGCCCCTTCAACGCCTCGCGGCCCCGATTGATCTCGACGAGCTGTTCGGCGGCTTTCTCGCGCAGCGCCTTGACGTTCATTTCGAGGCGGCGCGTCGCCATGGCGTACTCGGCCCGGACGCGGTCCTTGTCGGCCTGGATCTCGGCCTGCGTCAACGGGATAGAAGCCTCGATGCGCCTGCGGGTCAACGCGACGGCACGCCGCCAGACGGCCGGAGCCACGATCAGCGCCAGAAAGCCGGCACACAGAAAGCCGAGGGCAAAGAACAGGACCGACTGAACCAAAGGACTACCCGCTATCGGCGGCAACCGCCGGAACTGGACCGCATCACACTGGCATGGCGGAAATCCGGCGCTGCGGCAAGAGCTTGCCACAGCGCATTGGGGGTCACAGGCCTACAAATCTCATGGAAAACTCGGCGCTGCGGTCATGGCGGATTGGACTTTAGAACGGATTCCACGTCGCCCGCTCGGTCAGCTTCAGATAGCCGAGATTGACACCAAGCCTGGCGCCGACGCCGGTGCGGATCGGCACCAGAAGCACATTGTTGTTCTTCAGCACATTGAAGCCGACGCCCGCCACGACATAGGCCGACCCGGCGACGCCGCCATAGCGGTTGTAGAGGTTGCTGACATCGTCGAGATTGTAGACCAGCATCATCACCCGAGAGCCTTCGCCGCCGAAATCCCAGCCCAGCGACGGGCCTTGCCAGAACACTTTGTGGTCACCGGCATTCTTGGTGTAGAGCGTGCCTTCGCCATAGGTCAGGCCGCCGATCAGCGCGCCCGACCCCTCCTCACCCAGCAGATAGCCATTGGGCAGACCATAGGAGGCGAAGATCTTCTCGACGACGGTGGCGAGACCACCCGACGTCGCGCCGAAGAACTTGTGACCGGAATCGATAATCTCCTGAGCGGTGTATTCCTGGGCTCGCAGGGCTGAAGTCGAGAAGACGAGAACGCCCATCAGCGTGATCGCCATTGAGAGGACGCGGAGAAAGCTCCGGTCATAAAATCGGGAAAACATGCTTCCAATCTCCGTCATGGAGCACTTTCGCCGACGCCTCGCATCCGGTCCGGCTCTTTAGGCGGCCGTTAAGGATGACTGTTAGGGGCAAACTATGCCGTAATCCTTTTTCAACCATTAACTCCCACAGGAAGATGGCGGTTCAAAGGCTGGCTTTTGGGGTCGCGCGGCGCCGGGAGCCTGCGCGAACACGCCATTTGCCCCGACGACAATTTTGGGTTTGTTGCTGTACGTACGAGTGCTGTGTATTCAGAAAGCCTCGGGTTGGAGCGTGATTCGTGTGGGCAGGCGCGACGATCAATCGCTCGGCCAAGATTTGCGGAATTTTGCAGGGATTTTCACCGATGGCCGAACTGTTCACCCTTTCCGCGCCTGACCTGGCGGCGCTTCTGTGCAGCCGCGTCTGCCACGACATCATCTCGCCGGTCGGTGCGATCAACAACGGGCTCGAACTGCTTGACGAGGGCGGCGCCGACGAAGACGCCATGCGGCTCATCCGCCAGAGCGCCAAGAACGCCTCGGCCCGGCTGCAGTTCGCCCGCATCGCCTTTGGCGCGGCAGGCTCCGCCGGCATGCTGATCGACACTGGCGACGCCGAGGCGGTGGCCATCGCCTTCCTCAAGAATGAAAAGCCGGAACTGACCTGGAACGGGGCGCGCGCGCTGCTGCCCAAGAACAAGGTCAAGCTGTTGCTCAACCTGATCCTGGTCGGCAATGCCGCCATTCCGCGCGGTGGCAAGCTGGTCGTCACCCTCGAGAATCTCGAAACCGAGCCGCGCATTTCAATTTCGGCGAGCGGCCCGATGCTGCGCGTGCCGCCGAAGTTCCTCGAACTGCATTCCGGTCACAAGCCGGAAGAGCCGATCGACGCGCATTCGGTGCAGCCCTACTACACGCTGCTTCTTGCCCGCGAGGCCGGCATGACGATATCGATCCATGCAACGGCGGAAGAAATCGTGCTTTCGGCAGTCTGAGCGTCAGGCCGGCTTGTCGGGAGAACAAAGTATTTCAGCGGCGTAATATTGCCGTGACGGCTCGATTGGCAGCGGCAGCGAAGCATTCGCGAAGAAAAGCCTCTTCGGCGGCATCTTTCCAAAAATTTTACCTAAAGGCTTTTCGGGTTCTTTACCAGATCGGTCTAGGGTGCTCAGCAGATGCCCCGCACGACCGGATTGCCCCAGGGCAAAGAGGACCCGGAAATGAAACGCTGTATGTTCGTCGACGACTCAAGCGTCATCAGGAAGGTTGCAAAACGCATCCTGGGCGGTTCCGACATGGTGGTCATCGAAGCTGCCAGCGGGCTTGACGCACTGGAGATGTGCTCCGCCGACATGCCCGACATCATCGTCGTCGACGGCGCGCTGCCGGACGTGCCGGCGGTTGACCTCATCCGCCGCGTGCGCGCCATGGAAAGCCCGATAAAGCCGCAGATCCTGATCTCGCTCGTCGAACTCGACATCGCCTCGATCATGCGGGCCAAGCGCGCCGGTGCCCAGGGCTATCTCCTGAAGCCGTTCAATCGCCCGCAGCTGCTCGAGCGCTTTCGCAATCTGAAAATCGCCGCCTGAGAGGGCGGCCCACTCTCATTGCTGGTCCATAACGCAAAAACCCGGCCGAAGCCGGGTTTTTGTCTGAGATGGCAATAATTTGGACGGCGCTCGCCGCTCAGGCGCTGACGCGAATGTCTTCCGGTTCGCGCAGCACGTAGCCGCGGCCCCAGACCGTCTCGATGTAGTTCTGGCCACCGGACGCGGCGTCGAGCTTCTTGCGCAGCTTGCAGATGAAGACGTCGATGATCTTCAGTTCCGGCTCGTCCATGCCGCCATAGAGGTGGTTGAGGAACATTTCCTTGGTGAGCGTGGTGCCCTTGCGCAGCGAGAGCAGCTCCAGCATCTGGTATTCCTTGCCGGTGAGATGCACGCGCTGGCCGCCGACTTCAACGGTCTTGGCGTCGAGGTTGACCACCAGGTCACCGGTGGTGATGACCGACTGGGCGTGGCCCTTGGAGCGCCGCACGATGGCATGGATGCGCGCCACCAGCTCGTCCTTGTGGAACGGCTTGGTCATATAGTCATCGGCGCCGAAGCCGAGGCCGCGCACCTTGTCCTCGATCCCGGCCATGCCGGAGAGGATCAGGATCGGCGTCTTTACCTTGGAGAGGCGAAGCGTTCTCAGGACCTCGTAGCCGGACATGTCGGGCAGGTTGAGATCGAGAAGGATGATGTCGTAGTCGTAGAGTTTGCCCAGATCGACACCCTCTTCGCCGAGGTCCGTCGTATAGACATTGAAACTTTCCGATTTCAGCATCAGTTCGATGCTTTGTGCGGTTGCACTGTCATCTTCTATCAGCAGAACACGCATTTCATTCCCCTTTTCTGCTGCCGGATCATTTCACGACCCGTCCTGCCCCGGAGCAGTGGTTGCCTTGTGCAGAGGCTGCCATTGAATGGTTAACAAAACCTAATTTCCCGTCCACGACGGTATCAGATTTTTTAACCCCTTTCTACACCCTCTTGAATCTAATAACGAATCCCAGACCCAAATTCCTAATGCAACACATTAATAACCTGGACTAAGCGACTCCAGGGACTCATCGACGCGCCTTCGCTTCGGCGGCCGGAATTTTTACCCGGCCTTAAGCCCTGACCCGTATGATTAACAATGCCCGTAAACGAATGGTTACCGCCGGCAAAAAACTTTAGGGTTTTGTTTCCCATAGTTCGGGGAATGCCGGTGGACATGGGCAGCGCCTGGGCCTTTCCAGGTGGTTTGGACGATATGTGCGGGTGTGCGTTTCCGGGAGTACCGAATCATGAAGTCACGTGAAAACCTCGTTCGGCTGAAACAGTTTCAGGTGAATGAGAAGCGGCGGCAGCTGCTGCAGCTCGACATGATGATTGCCGAGTTCGAACGCATGGCCGTCGAACTGGAGCTTCAGATCACCGCCGAGGAAAAGAAAGCCGGCATCACCGACATCAATCATTTCGCCTATCCGACCTTCGCCAAGGCGGCACGTTTGCGCCGCGACAACCTCAGAAATTCGCAAAGCGACCTCGCCCAACAGCGAAGCGCTGCCGAATCATTACTCGGCGAAGCTGAAGCGGAGCTTTCCAAGGCTGAAATGCTGGAATCGCGCGATACCAAGATTCGCGAGGCCGAAACCGGCGGCCGCAGTGCCATGATCGGCTGAACCGGCCGAAATTCGCATCGTCGGCGCGTCCGCGCGGGCGCGCGGCTGGTGTTGCGGTGGCCTTGAACCCAGCCGAATTGCCGCAGAGATCACCGATCTAAGCGGCCCAATCCCCTTCATTTGTAGCAATCGCCCTGGCACGGGCATCCTTGATGTCTGGCGCATGCTGCTCCGCCCATGACCTGATCTGGGTGAGCAATCCCGCCAGATTCTGGCCGAGCTCAGTCAATTCATATTCGACGCGCGGCGGAATGACTGGGAAGACCTCGCGTCGCACCAGGCCGTCCCGCTCCAGCACACGTAATGTCTGCGTCAGCATCTTGGGCGTGATGCCTTCGAGCTTGCGGGCAAGCTCGCCATTGCGCAGCCGGCCTTTGCGCAGCGCGCAGACCACCAGGTAGACCCATTTGCTGGCCAGCATCTCGAGCACGGTGTGCGAAGGGCAGGTCCGCCGGTACGCGTCATAGCCAAAGGGAGACGTATCTTCACTATCCATGGGGTACCTATATATCAAAAAGGTACATACTAGACAAGGGAATATTACTATCCAAATGATAGCGGCACCAACCAAGCAGGAGAGATCACATGCGTGCCGTTACCCAGAATACCGTCGGCGGTCCCGACGTCCTAATTATTGCCAACCAGCCCGCTCCCTCGCCCAAGGCCGGCGAAGTGCTGGTCCGCGTCAAGGCAGCCGGCATCAATCCGGTCGATGGCGCCGTGCGCGGCGGTTACTATCCGCTGCTTGGCGAGCCGCCCTTCACCCTTGGCTGGGATATTTCAGGAACCGTCGAGGCGCTCGGCGCCGGCGTGACCGGCCTCAAGGTCGGCGACGAAGTGTTCGGCATGCCGCGCTTCCCCAAGCAGGCGGCGGCCTACGCGGAACTCGCCGCGGTGCCGGCCGACGAGATCGCGCTGAAGCCGAAGGCGGCGGACCACATCCAGGCAGGTGCATTGCCGCTGGCCGGTCTGACCGCCTGGCAGGGCCTTGTTCGCCATGGCGCATTGAAATCGGGCCAGCGTGTGCTGGTGCATGCGGCGGCCGGCGGCGTCGGCCATCTGGCGGTGCAGGTCGCCAAGGCGCGCGGCGCTTACGTCATCGCCACCGCCAGCCCGAACAAGCTCGATTTCGTTCGCAAGCTCAGCGCCGACGAGGTCATCGACTACACCCAGGGCGATTTCACCAGCCGGATCAGCGACATCGATCTGGTGCTGGACCCAATGGGCGGCGAGCACGCCGAACGCTCGCTGAAGGTCATCAGGAATGGCGGCGTGCTGGTGTCCTTGCTGAACCTGAACGACACCACCAGGGCGCTGGCCAGCGCCCGTGACATCCGGGTCGAGCGCATGTCGGTCGTGCCGGACCGTGAAGGCCTGGTGGAGCTTGGCCGGTTGATTGATGCGAACAAGCTCACCGTTCATGTCGCCAAGAGCTTCCCGCTCGAAGAGGCCGGTGCCGCCCACGCCTTTCTCGCCACCAAGCCGATCGGCAAGGTGGCGCTGACGGTCTGAGCTTCGGAAGGATCAGGTCCAAAACAAAAGGGCGCGGAGTACCGCGCCCTTTGATCGTGTTCGGGCCGGCTCTAGTGCCGGTATTGCTGGATGCGCGTGGTGCGCAGCCCGGCAAGGCCATATTCGTCGATCGACGCCTGCCAGGACAGGAATTCCTCGGTGGTCAGCTTGTAGCGCTGGCATGCCTCTTCAAGGCTCAAAAGCCCGCCGCGCACCGCCGCAACCACTTCCGCCTTGCGCCGGATGACCCAGCGACGCGTATTGGTCGGCGGCAGATCGGCAATCGTAAGAGGGCTGCCGTCAGGCCCAATAACATACTTGACTCTAGGTCTAACCAGATCGGTCATCGTACTCTCTACAAAAAACTCAAAGACCCAATCCCCGCCACGTTACCGCCACAGCTTTAAAAATTGCCTAAGCAGACCCTAATGACTAGGTAAGGATCGTGAACGGCGCGTTAGTCTTTTCGCAGGCATTTGAAACATCCGGCTGGAAGCCTTGAATTGGCTGGGAAAAATCCAGCCGATAGCGGATCGCCGGCAATCCGGGAATCGCCTTGCAAGCTGGCGTCGGCGGAAAGCTTGACCTATATTCTCGACATTGGCATTCAGATGCCGCGCAGAATGAAAGCATCATGAACAGTCTCGACCTTCCCGGACGTCCCGAAAACACCCGCATTGTCGTCGCCATGTCGGGCGGCGTGGATTCGTCCGTGGTCGCCGGCCTGTTGAAGCGCGAAGGCTATGATGTCGTCGGCGTCACCTTGCAGCTCTACGACCATGGCGCAGCGACACACCGGGCCGGCTCATGCTGTGCCGGACAGGACATCGACGACGCCCGCCGCGTCTCCGAGACGCTGGGCATCCCCCATTATGTGCTCGATTACGAGGAGCGCTTCCGCAAGGCAGTCATCGATCCCTTTGCCGAGAGCTATGTCGCCGGCGAGACCCCCATTCCTTGCGTCTCCTGCAATCAGACGGTGAAGTTCGCCGATCTGCTCGCCACCGCCAAGGAGCTGGGCGCCGACGCACTCGCCACCGGCCACTATATCCGCTCCGGCGCCAATGGCGCCCACCGCGCGCTCTACCGGCCGGTCGATGCCGACCGCGACCAGAGCTATTTCCTGTTCGCCACCACGCAGGCGCAGATCGACTATCTGCGCTTTCCCCTGGGCGGCCTGTCGAAGCCGCAGGTTCGCGCCATTGCCGAGGAGATGGGGCTGACGGTGGCGGCCAAGCAGGACAGCCAGGACATCTGCTTCGTGCCGCAGGGCAAATATTCCGACATCATCGCCAAGCTGAAGCCGACCGCCGCCAATCCGGGCGACATCGTCCACATCGACGGCCGCGTGCTCGGCCGCCATGAAGGCATATTGCGCTACACGATCGGCCAGCGCCGCGGCATCGGCATCGCCTCGGGCGAGCCGCTCTATGTCGTCCATCTCGATGCCGAACGGGCCCGTGTCGTGGTCGGCCCGCGCGAAGCGCTGGAGACGCACAAGATCTATCTGCGCAACATGAACTGGCTTGGCGACGGGCTGCTCGGCGATATCCCCGACGGCGGCCTCGAGCTGTTCGCCAAGGTGCGCTCGACCAGGCCGCCGCGTCCGGCCGTGCTGCGCCACGCGGCAGGCGTGACATCGGTCGAATTGGCCGACGGCGAATCCGGCATCGCGCCCGGACAGGCCTGCGTGCTCTATTCCGACGACGGCAACGAGGCCCGCATCTTCGGCGGCGGCTTCATCGAGCGCTCCGAGCGCGGCGCCGAGGCCGAAGCCATGCTGACGAAGCTGGCGGCAAGGCCGGCGCAAATTCCCGCTGAGTAAAACACCACTCTCCAGAGGCCGTTTCGAAATTCGCTCCGGTGAGTCAGATGGCCGCCGGAGTAGAATTTCCAGACGGTCTCAGGACTTCGTGTGGGTGACCGTGCCCGCCGTCAGGATGCGCAGGACCCTGATCGCCTCCTCGCCGCTGGTGCGTGGTTCGGCGCGCGTCTCGATGCAGTGGATGAAATGCTCCAGCTCGCGCGTCAGCGGCATGCCTTGCGCCACCGCGACATAGGACGGCTCGTTGGTGGTGAACGCCCATTGGCCGCTGTCCTGCCAGACCGCGTGGCGGTAGACGGCAAGCTTGCGCTCCCATGGCTCGACATCGTCGAACACCGCCATCGCCTTGGTGCCGACAACGGTCAGCCGCCGTTCGCGATAGGGATTGAGCCGCGAGGTGAAAAGATGGCTGCGCAGGCCGTTGGGAAAGCGCATGTGCAGATGCGCGAAGTCGCTGAGGTTGTCGAGGAGTGCCGCCCCCTCGCCGCGCACCTCGATCGGCTCGGTGCCGGTGATCGCCAGGATCATCGACAGATCGTGCGGCGCCAGATCCCACAACGCATCGTTCTCGGTGTGAAACTTGCCAAGGCCAAGCCGGTGCGAGTGGATGTAGCGGACCTCGCCGAGCTCGCCATTGTCGATCAGCCCCTTCAGCGTCTCGAAGGCGGGATGGAAACGCAGGACATGGCCGACCATGAAGACGCGGCCATTGTCCTTGGCCGCCTGCACCGCGCGCTCGGCATCCGGCACCGTCAGCGCGATCGGCTTTTCGACCAGCACGTCTTTGCCGCTCTTGGCGGCGCGCACGGCAAGGTCGGCATGGAACTGCGGCGGCAAGGCCATGACGATGGCGTCGATATCGTCACGCACGAACAGCTGGTCGGGCTCGATCGCCAGACAATCCTGTTCGCTGGCAAAGCCTTCGGCTCGCGCCCGGTTGGCGTCGGAAACCGCGTACAGCGCGCCGAGCGCCTTGAGGGTGCGGATGTGGTTGCTGCCCCAGTATCCGCAACCGAGGACTGCAATGCGCGGCTTCATCTGTTTCAAACTCTAAAAACTCGTGGCCGAGACATAGCGACGTGCCCGTTCGAACTCAACCCCGGCAGATGTAACCAAATGTCGGCGCGGCAAAGCTTTTTTCGGCAATGAGAATATGCGGCGATATGGAATGCATCGAAGCTTGACAGGCTCGCCCTCCCAACCTTATATCCGCGCGACCTTGGCGAACGCCTCGAAATGCCTTTCGATTTAAGGCGGATTTCGGGCCTTTCGCCGCCTGGCGGGGTAGCTCAGTTGGTTAGAGCACGGGAATCATAATCCTGGGGTCGGGGGTTCAAGTCCCTCTCCCGCTACCATTTGGTCAATAAGATCAATTGGTTACGTGGGCATCCGCTACCGTTAGCCATGCTGATTGCTCTCACTAGCATCGGCACACGAACCCGCCAGTCGCCCCGTGCAAACAAACGAGGCTCGGCAATGGTGCCCTACTCAGCAGCCATAACTGGTCGCATTTCCAGCTCCTCCGTCGAAACCTCATGGATTTCATCCGCAGTCGGGACCTCATCCGCAGTCGGCTTGATCCGGAACCACGCGGTGTAGAGCGCGGGAAGGAAGAGCAGGATCAACACCGTGCCCGCCGCCGTTCCGCCGATCAGCGTATAGGCCATTGAACCCCAGAATACGGAGTGTGTGAGGGGGATGAAGGCGAGCACGGCAGCAAGCGCGGTCAAAATGACGGGCCGTGTACGCTGCACCGTGGCCTCGATGACAGCGTGATAGTCATCAATGCCGGCAGCACGGTTCTCCTTTATCTGTTCGGTCAGGATCAGCGTGTTGCGCATCAGGATGCCAGCCAGTCCTATCATGCCCAGAATGGCGTTGAACCCGAAGGGCTGGTGAAAGGTGAGCAGCATCGGTACGACGCCGACAAGGCCAAGCGGTGCCGTCAGCATGACCATGAACATCGTTGAGAAGGATCGCACCTGCAGCATGATGACGATCAACATGGCGGCTATCATAGCCGGGAAGACTTTAGCTAGCGCGGTGTTGGCCTTTTCAGCCTCTTCGATTGATCCGCCCATTTCGATGCGATAGCCGACCGGAAGGGACGCAATCAGCGGCTGAAGGGCCTTCATGATCTGCTTGGAGACCTCCGGAGGCTGGGTCGCCTCATTGATGTCCGCGCGGATCGTGACAACAGGCGTGCGGTCGCGCCGCTTCAGGATTGGCTCCTCCTGACGGATTTCCGAATGCCCGATCTGGTCGAGCGGAATCGAGCGGCCGTCTCGACTCACGAGTGAGAAATCCGCCAGACGCGCCGGATCCAGCCGCTCGCCGCCGGCGCTGCGCGCCACGATGGGGACGTTGCGGATGTCCTCGCGAACCTGCGTAACGGGGATGCCGGTGAGAAGGAATTGCAGTTGCTGTGCCACCTCCGCCGGCGAGAGGCCGATGAGGTTCAGCCGATCCTGATCCGGGACGAAGCGAAGCACGGGCGTGCGATTGCCCCAGTCGCGGTTGGCTTGCCGCACATCCGGAACGCTCCGCATGATGTCGAGGGCCTTTTCGGAAATGCTGTAGAGTTGCTTGGAATCGGGTCCCATGACCCGGAACTCGACTGGGAACGGCGTGTAGGGGCCGAACACGAGCTGCGTGACGCGGACATACGCCTCGGGTGCAAGACCCTGCGCCACCGCCTCTCGGAGCCGGTTCTTCAACGCCTCACGCGCCTCGGCGTCCGGGGTTAGCACGACGATCTTGGCGAAGGCGGGATCAGGAAGCTCCGGGGCCATTGCGAAGAAGAAGCGCGGAGCGCCCTGACCGACATAGCTCGTGACGATCTTGGCCTCGGGCTGGCTGTCCAGCCAATTTTCGAGCTTCTCGACGGCTGCGGTCGTTGTCTCGATGCTACCACCTTCCGGCAGGCGAACCTCCACCAACACCTCGGGACGGTCGGATGTTGGAAAGAACTGCTGTTTGACGCCGGCCATACCGACGACTGAAAGCGCGAAGGCGATGCCAACAATACCGCAGGTTAGGAACCTATGGCGCACGGCAAATGTGATGGCCCGCCGCAAACGTCGATAGTTACGCGTGTCGTAAATAGCGTGGTGACCGCCTTCGACCGGTTTGATCGCGGGCAGCATCTTGACACCGAGATAGGGCGTAAAAACCACCGCGACGATCCATGAGACGATGAGGGCGAACCCCACGACCCAGAAGATGTTGCCGGCGTATTCGCCGGCCGTCGATCGCGCAAATCCCACCGGCACGAAGCCGGCGATCGTCACCAGTGTTCCCGATAGCATCGGCGCAGCAGTGTGGCTCCATGCATAGGCCGCCGCCTTGATGCGGTCCATGCCCTCCTCCATCTTCACCACCATCACCTCGATGGCGATGATGGCGTCGTCCACGAGTAGACCAAGCGCCAGGATGAGGGCGCCGAGCGTGATGCGATCGAAGAACCGGCCGGTCTCCAGCATGATGAGGAAGACGACGGCGAGCGTCAGAGGGACGGCAGCCGCTACGACGATCCCGACGCGCCAGCCCATGCTGATCAGGCTGATCAGCAGCACGACGCCGAGCGCCATCGCGAACTTCAACATGAATTCGTCGACCGCCGAGGTGATGTTGACGGCCTGGTCGCTTACCTTGTCGAGCGTCACGCCGAGCGGCAGTGTCTGTGTGATCACGGCAGTCCTGTCCTCCAGGGCCTTGCCCAGCGCACGACCGTCCCAGCCCTCCTGCATAACCGCCGCGAGCATGATGGTGGGCTCGCCCTGGCGTCGGATGAGGTATGTGGGAGGGTCCTCATAGCCACGGCTGACTTCGGCGATGTCGGAGAGCTTCAGCGTCCGCCCCCCAGCGACAATCGGCGTGTCGGCGATCGCCTGAACGCTGTCATAGGCGCCGTCGACCCGAATGAAGAGGCGCGGCCCCATTGTGTCGATCGAGCCTGCGGGCGTGACCGTGTTTCGCCGCTGCAAGGCAGCGACGATGTCCTGTGCCGACACGCCGAGCGTTGCCAGCTTGGCGTATGAAAACTCCACGAATATCTGTTCGGGACGTTCACCAAGGATGTTGATCTTTTTGACGCCGGGCACGTGCAGGAGGTCCTGGCGGATCACCTCCGCCTGCCTCGCCAGTTCCCGCATCGGCATGCCTTTGGCCTTCAGCGCATAAAGAGCGAAGCTCACATCCGAATATTCGTCGTTCACGAAAGGGCCAAAGACGCCGGGCGGCAGGTTGGGCGCTTCATCCCCGAGCTTCTTGCGAGCCTGGTAGAACTCCTCCTGCACGCCGGATGGCGGTGTGCTGTCCTTCAGGGTGAGCGTCATGTACGCATAACCTGGCCGTGTGGTCGTCTCCACCCGGTCGTACCAAGTTAGCTCCTGAAGCCGCTTCTCCAACGGTTCGGCGACGAGGTCCTGCATCTCTTGCGCCGTCGCGCCCGGCCACGCCGTCGTGACCGTCATGGTCTTGATGGTGAAATTCGGGTCCTCCGCCCGGCCGAGCATGAGGAAGGCGTAGGCACCGGCAGCCACCAGCAGAAGGATGAAGAACAGGGTGACGGCGCGTTCGCGAACGGCGATCGCGGAAAGATTGACGCTCATCAGTTGCTCCCGCTTTCGGACTCGGTCCGGACGCGAGCGCCTTCCTGCAGGAGGTGGGCGCCGAGCGACACAATGGGAACGTTGGAGTTCAAACCGGAGATCACGGCGGTTTCGCTGGTAACACGAACAAGCTGGACGGGCTGAAAGTGTACGGTTGAGGTGGCGCTGTCCAACACCCAAACGCCGGTCTTCCGGCCGTCATCAAGCACGGCTCCCAGTGGCACCTGGACCTCCGGCTGTTTCACCTGGCTAGTGAGCCGAATGGTTACCGTCGCGCCAAGCGGTGCCGCGGCAGCCTCACCGTCGAGCACATAGCGCGCCTCATACGTGCGGGTCTGGGCATCGGCGGAGTCCGACAGCTGCCGCAGATGCGCTGAATAACGACGCTCATCACCACCATACACGCTGGCCTCGGCTACCGAGCCTATCGCCGGCCGGATCGTTTCGGGAAGCGCGACAACCGCTTCGCGTGGGCCGGCCTTGGCGGTCCGGATCACGGGCTGGCCCGCAGCGACGACCTGCCCCGGCTCGCCAAGCGTTTCAACCACCGTTCCATCAGCATCCGCCAACAGGACTGCATAAGCCGCCTCGTTCTCGGCGACCCGTGCGTCGGCTTCGGCGGCGGCAAGTTGCGCTTGGGCTGTATCCATCGCAGCCTTCGCCTGCTCGTAGCGCTGCGGTGTAACCCAACCGGCGCGGAGCAAGCTGGCGTACCGCCGTTCATCCGGCTGCGTCTGAACGACTGTTGCGTGCGCTGCGTCAACGGCATTGCGTTTCGCCGAAAGCGCAAGGCGCAGATCGGTGTCGTCAATCCGCATCAGCGGCTGGCCGGCTTTGACCTCCTGACCGACGTCTACCAATCGTTCCACGATCTTGCCGGGAACCCGAAAGCCTAGATTGCTCTGCACCCTCGCCGCGATGACGCCGGTGAAGCCGCGCTCTAATCCGGTCACCGGCGCTGCCGATACGAGTCTGACAAAAGGCGCTTCCTGCCTTGGGTCGGTCACCAAAGGAGCCTCCTGCGCAGGAGTGGCAAACGTGGCGAATGCCGCCACCCATGACATCGCCGTCAGGGTCGATCCCAATACGATAACGGTTCTCTTTTTCACGCTCGTCGCCCCATCTCAAATTAGATTGCGTTCGACTTCTATATCGATTATAGATTACGAACGCAATCGAAAAGGAGACCGATGATGCGCGTGAGCCGAATCCAAGCCGCGGAAAACCGCGAGACCGTCATCAATGTGGCAAGCCGCCTTTTTCGCGAGCGCGGCTTTGACGGCATTGGCCTCAAGGATCTGATGAAGGGTGCAGGACTGACGCAGGGCGCCTTTTACAAGCAATTCGAGTCAAAGGAGGACTTGGCAGCGCAGGCGTCCAAGCGGGCGATGGAGAGCGCCACCCACCGTTGGTCGGACGCAACGGCGGCAAACCCTGAGAATCCGCTCGAAGCAGTGATCTCCTTCTATCTCAGCATGGGCCATCGCGGAGAAAGGATGGACGGATGCCCGATCGTGGCACTCGGTTCGGATGCCGCCAGACAGGGCCAGGACGTGAAAGCGTCGTTCGAAGCAGGCATCAACGAGCATCTGGAGATCCTCGGCCGTTTCATTGCCGAGGCCAATGGCGAGCAGTCCAATAGCAAGGCCATGGCCATTCTCTCGACGATGGTCGGCGCGGTGCTCCTCTCGCGGGTCGTCAATGACCACGACCTTGCGCAGGCTTTTCTGGATGCAGCGACCGATCAGGTGCGCGAAGCAGTCGCCGCTTGAACGGCGTGGGCAGCGCTGTCGGCGCACCCAAGTGACAAGTGATAGGAGAATAGATGCGACGGATTGTTGTTACAGGCATGGGAGCGGTCACGCCCCTAGCTGCCAATGTCGAAGCGTCATGGTCGCGTCTGCTGACCGGTCGTTCGGGCATCCGTAGGCTTCCGGACGATGTGGTGGGAGACCTGCCGGCGAAGATTGGCGGCGTGGTGCCCTCCTTGGATGAAGATCCGGACGCTGGTTTCGATCCTGATGGCATCCTGTCCGCAAAAGATCAGCGCAAGGTGGATCGGTTCATTCTCTTTGCGCTGGCGGCGGCGGAAGAGGCGCTTGCACAGGCGAAATGGAAGCCTGCCTTGGAGACGGATCGCCTGCGCACAGCAACGATTATCGCTTCAGGGGTCGGCGGATTCCCCGCCATCACCGAGGCGGTGCGCACGGTCGATCTGCGTGGCGCCCGCCGCCTGTCGCCCTTCACGGTGCCGTCCTTCCTGGTGAACCTCGCAGCGGGCCACATCTCGATCCGTCATGGCTTTAAAGGCCCATTGGGCGCACCAGTGACAGCGTGCGCGGCCGGCATCCAGGCGATCGGCGACGCCGCCCGTCTCATCCGCGCGAACGAGGCTGATATTGCCGTGTGCGGGGGCACGGAAGCATGCATCAACACCGTCAGTCTCGGTGGGTTTGCTGCCGCACGCTCCCTTTCAACCGGCTTCAATTGGGCGCCGGCTCAAGCCTCACGTCCCTTCGACATTTCGCGGGACGGCTTCGTCATGGGCGAAGGCGCCGGCGTGCTGGTCATCGAGGCGTTGAGCCACGCGCTGGCGCGCGGCGCAAAACCGCTCGCCGAGCTCGTCGGCTACGGAACGACGGCCGATGCTTATCACGTCACTTCTGGTCCCGAGGACGGCGGCGGTGCGCGCCGGGCCATGGAGATCGCGATTGCGCAAGCAGGGATTTCACCGAGCGAGGTTCGTCATCTCAATGCACATGCGACCTCCACGCCAGTCGGCGACCTGGGTGAAATCGAAGCGATCAAGAGTGTATTCGGGCGCGATTTCCCGATAGCTGTCAGCGCAACGAAATCCGCGACCGGGCACCTGCTGGGCGCGGCCGGCGGGCTTGGTGCCATCTTCTCGATCCTGGCGATCAGGGACCAGGTGGCACCGCCGACACGCAATTTGAGCGCACCCGATCCGGCCGCCGACGGCATCGACTTCGTCGCAAACGAGCCCCGGCCAATGGAGATGGAATACGCAATCTCCAATGGCTTCGGTTTTGGCGGCGTGAATGCCAGCGCCTTGTTCAGGCGCTGGATCGCCCCGGCGGACCGACGCGAGCGCCAGGGGCACTCATGATTGGCACCCTTCACGACGACCTTTCGTGCTTATGCCATCCCGATCCAACACAAAGAAAGAAATGATTTCCATGAACAAGATCAATCCTGGCGTCGCCCTGGTGACAGGGGCATCTTCCGGCATCGGGCGGGCTACCGCCGACGCCTTGCTCAGCGCGGGCTATCGTGTATTCGGAACCAGTCGTCGCACGGCCTCCAAACAATCCGACGGCGTTACCATGCTGACCTGCGACGTGACTAACGACGCGTCCGTTGCGAAAATGGTCGATGACGTTTTGGCCAAGGCCGGGCGCATCGACCTGCTCGTCAACAATGCCGGCATGGGTCTGTTTGGAGGTGCGGAGGAGTCCTCGACCGCCCAGGCCCAGGCGCTGTTCGACGTCAACGTCTTCGGCGTTTTCCGCGTGACCAACGCGGTGTTGCCGGCAATGCGGCGTCAAGGAACGGGCAGGATTGTCAATTTGAGCTCCGTGCAGGGGTTAATCCCAGCTCCCTATTTCACGCTTTACGCGTCGACCAAACATGCCATTGAGGGTTATTCCGAATCGCTCGATCACGAATTGCGCCCGTTCGGCATTCGCGTGTCGTTGGTGGAGCCCGCCTATACCCGTACGTCTTTCGAGGACAATCTCGCCGCCCCCGATCAGTTGCTTGATATTTATGATTCCGCGCGCGCTGGCATGACTGTAGCCGTGCGGAAAGCGATGGAAAAAGGCGATGCGCCCGAAGTGGTAGCCAAGACCGTTTTGGCGGCTGCGACCGATCCCGCTCCCAAGAAGCGCTATGCGGCGGGCAAAATGGCGCGCCAGGTCAGTCTCCTGCGCCGCTTCGTCCCCGCGTCCGCATTCGACAAAAGCCTTCGAAAGCAGCTCGGGCTGCCGGTCTGACGATTTCGGCTGCGGACAAAACGAGGTCTTCGAATCCAGATGCTGGCACTAGATAGCCAACGTGTACAACGTGTACATTGAGTAGAGGGAGCTATTCAAAATGGATCCTCATCCAAGACAGCGGAGCAGGAACCGCCGATCTGATGAGTGGGGGAAAGGCGGTAGCGCTCTCCCGCTGCAAAAATTGACTAAGCTATTGAAATAACTATTAAATAATGCCGCCGCGGCAGCGCCATCGGACAACAATCCTCAATAATTTCAATGCTCCCGACTGACGCTACCAACAGGATGCTCATATCCGCCACGAGTCATTCGGGCTGAAGCCGAACGCGGTCGACGGCAAAACGGCGACGAGGATGTTGCTGAGTATGCGATTGCTCCATGCATCATTGGCCCGCAGAGGAGCGTCGCCGCTCCTGATGAGCCGCGCCAACGACACCCGCGCGGTCCTAAAAATCGCTGCTTCTGACGGCGCACCCGGGCCAATGGTGATGCGAACATTTCCTGATTGAATTCGTCCGCCGACGGCGCATTGGACAGGCTCGATAAATTCATGGCTTCGGAGCAGGTTTGGCTGGCGCATGAATGCCGAACACCTATACTGGAAAGATCAAGCGAGTGGGTTCGCCATGAGCAATGAGTTCAGTGTCGCCGACGCCTATGGCACGGGCCGTGCCGCCTTCATGGGACTTGAGCTGCTCGTCGCGCCCGGTGCACTCGTCCCCCGGCCGGAGACGGAGTTGCTGGGCACGACGGCCCTTGGTGTCTTGCATCAAATGAACCTGCCGGCGCCGCGCGTCGTCGACATGTGCTGCGGCACTGGCAATCTGGCATGCGCCATCGCCCATCATGTCCCCACCGCGCGCGTCTGGGCGAGCGACCTCACCGATGGATGCGTTGACGTGGCACGCCGTAACGCTGCGCATCACGGCATGGCTGACCGCGTTTCGGTGCATCAGGGCGACTTGTTCGGCGCTCTCGCCGACCTGGGGCTTGACGGGACGATCGACGTGATCGTCTGCAATCCGCCCTACATTTCGGAAAAGCGGCTCGAGGGCGACCGCGCGCATCTGGTCGAGCTCGAGCCGCGTGAAGCATTCGCGGCCGGCCCTTACGGCCTCAGCATCCATATGCGGGTGGTGAAAGACGCGCCGCGATATTTGCGGCCTGGCGGCATCCTGCTCTTCGAGGTCGGCCTTGGCCAGGACCGGCAGGTGATGAGCTTGATGGAGCGCAGCAAGGCATATGAGAACATCCGCGCCGTCTCGAACGAAGCGGGCGAAGGCCGGGTGGTTCTGGGACAAGCCAAGGCGCAGGCATGAGTGCGGAAAACCAGCGCAATTCCAGGAACCGATCTGGGCTTTGCACCGGCAATCAATTCATCTTGCGGATGATGTATTGCTCGATCCCCTGAATGGAATCGAGGTTCTCAGGCAAGAGCTCACTATCTTCGACGATGATGCCGAAGGTCTCCTCGATAAAGCCGATAATCTCGAGCACCCCCGTCGAGTCGACGATGCCTTGATCGAGCAAGGACGTGTCGTTCACCAATGCCTTCACGTCGCTCACGTAGAAATTCGAAACCAGGAAGTTGCGGATCTGCTCGCTGTAGGTTCGGTCCTTGGTCGTCAACATGAATTCGTCCTCCGTAGCGACACCACCAATTTAGCGACCTCGTCGCCGACCCGTCTCATGACAGGGCCGTTTTCTTGAGTTTGCCCGTGTCAGTCATCGGCAGGCTGGCCACGACGACGATGGACTTCGGAACCATGAAGTTTTCCAACCGCTTCTGGCATTCCATCTGCAGCTGTTTTTCGCCGATCGTTCTACCATTCTCCATCACGACAAACGCTTTCACCGCTTGCCCAAGAAGTTCGTCGGGAACACCGATGACCGCCGCTTCCCGGACGCCGGGAATATCCATAAGGACGTTCTCCACTTCCTTCGGCGCCACCTTCTCGCCTCGCGATTTTATGATCTCGTCACCACGGCCAACGAAGTAGAGGTAGCCCTCCGCGTCCATCCGGCAGTAGTCGCCGGTGTATAGAACCTGCTCGCCGGGCAGCGGGCCTGGTTTGAGTTTCCTGGCTGTCGCCTCGGGCTTGCCCCAATAGCCCTTCATCACCGTTGCGCCGCGAATGACGAGCTGGCCGACGACGCCGGGGCCGACCCGCCTGTCATGTTCGTCGACGATCCACATTTCCGTATTCGGGATCGCGATCCCGACGCTCAGCGGCTTTCGCTTGAGATCCTCCGGCGGCAAATAGGTGCAACGCTTGCACTCGGTGAGGCCGTACATCGAATAGATGCGTGCACTCGAAAACAGCTCCCGAAGCATGAGAATATGCTTGAGCGGCAGGGCCGCCGCGGTGTTGGTGACGTAGCGAATGCTCGAGAAATCCTGATCCTTGAGGGACCTGAGTTCGGAAAGTGCCGCAAAGATGGTAGGCACGCCCGGAAAACCCGTAACCCGCTCTTGCCTGATCAGCCCGAGGACCTGCGCCGGGAAGGCGAACGAGCGTTCAAGCACCAGCCGCGCGCCGGTGCGAAACGCCATGATCATCTGGTACAGGCCGTAGTCGAAGGCGAGCGGAAGGACATTGAGGATCACCTCGTCTTCGGCAAGCTCGAGGTAGGAAGCGATCGAGGCACAAGCGGTCATCATGTTCCTGTGCGTCAGCATCACGCCCTTGGGTTCGCCTGTCGAGCCGGACGTGTAGATGATGGCGGCAAGATCGACATCGATGCAGCGCCGCGCCGGCGGTGCATCGCCGCCATCGGCGACTGCTGTGTCCCAGCGCACGGCATGCGGCAATTGGGAGAGCTCGTCGTCGTCGATCGATCCGGAAACGATCGTCCGCAGAAGTGACGGGCAGTTGTGCGCCGGCTCGCGGAAGATCGAGTGCAGGTGCGCGTCCGTGATCAGCGCCGCAGGTCGGCAATCGTTGAGCAGGTAATTGAGCTTGTCGCTTTTGGTCAGCGGGTTGACGATGCACACCACCGCATTCGCCTTGAGCACCGCCCAGAAGCTCACCACCGTCTCGACGGTGTTGTCGGCGAAGATCATCACGCGATCGCCGCGCACGACCCCTGATGCGGCCAAGTCCCGGGCGATCGCATTGGCGCGCGCCTCCAGCTCACCATAGGTGACACGCTGCTTGCCGCACACCAGCGCCACCTTGTCGCCGAACCGGCCGGCCGAGTGGGCGAGATAGTCGTGCAGCAGGGGTACGGCATCATGCAACATGCAAGCACTCTTCCCGATGTTCGCGGTCGACGTCGACGCTGAGCCCATGCACGTGGGTCGCACTGGGACAGCTCGCGACAAACTGCTGGTGAAGGAGTTGGGTCGACAGCACACCGACGAGCGCCATGTTGTCGGCATTGGAAAGATCGCCGTCGCCGGTCCTGGCCTGGCATTTGCCGAGCAGGCGTGTGACCGAAGCCGGATCAAAAACATTCGCCTTGCGTATCGCCGTCTCCGAAAGCGCTTCGCGAATGTATTCCGGCGCGGCGTCGGCGGTGAAGCAAAGCGCGTTGGGCGCCCGGAATGGCTGCTTCTTGCGTGTCACGACCTCGGCGGGCACGATCGGCTCCGCCACCCGTTTCAGCACGTGCTTCTCATCGAGGACACGCAGCTTGTAGGAAGGCGGAAGTGAATTGGCGAGCCTCACAAGTTCATCGTCCAGGAACGGGAAGCGCCCCTCGACGGAATGAGCCATCAGCATCCTGTCGCCTTGCGAGGAAAGCAGATAACCCGACATCAACGTCTGGACCTCGAGATACTGGTCCTGCGCAAGCGGACTCCAACGCGAAAACGCCGCGGGCAAGCGGGCGAGCAACTCCGACACGGCGTCGTGGCGTTGGGTCTCGGCGCGCAGGTCCGCGGAGAAAAGCCGCTTGATGGCGCTGGTGCTGCGCCAGCGCGTGTCATGAGCGAAGCCGGGCGCGTCATAGGCCTCGATACCGCGCCCGAAGAACTGGCGCGCCATCGCTTGCTGTTGCACCGGCGAGCGGGTGAGATAGGGGTAAAGCCGCTCCAGCAGGCGCGAGCGTCGTGTCGATGCCGGCTGGTGCCCCCAGAACCGGCGGACCTTGCCTTCGCGGAATAGGTCGTAGCCGGCGAACATTTCGTCGGCGCCCTCGCCGGTCAGCACGACCTTGATGCCGCGCTCGCGCACCAGCCTGGAGAGCAGGAACAGCGGCGCCGGGGCGGTCCTCAGTATCGGGCGCTCGGTGTGGTAGATCACCTCCGGAAAGATGGCGGCGATATCGCTGCGCGAAACCACCACTTCATGGTGCTCACTGCCGGTTGCTTCGGCAACCAGGCGCTGGAAGCGGGTCTCGTCATATTCGGCGTCGGCAAAACGCAAGGAGAAGGTCTGGAAGCGTCGGCCGGCGAAGCGCCTTCCCAGCGTCGCCACAAGCGAACTGTCCAGCCCGCCGGAGAGATAGCAGCCGACAGGCACGTCGGCGCGCACCATTCTGAGCGCCGTCGCAGCCTCGAGTGCGCTACGCACGCGCTCCACCGCCTCGTCGCACGACCCGGTGAACTCGCCCTGCGACGATCCGAAATTTTCTGGGTAGGACGGCTGCGAGAACACCTGCTCGCGAACGGTGCCGTCCTGGTAGGTGCGGACATGCCCTGGCACGACCTCATGGATTCCCCGAAATACCCCTTGCGGCGGAACGACCGTCCAGAGCGTGAAAGTCTGATCGAGGCCGGCGGGATCGAAGGCGCGCGGTATGGTCGGATCGGCCGCGAAAATGGCCTTCACTTCACTGGCGAAATAAAGGCGGCCCGCATGTTCACAGAAATGCAGAGGGCAAATGCCGAACCGGTCGCGCGACAAGACGAGACGACCCGCTATCGAGTCCCAGATTGCGATTGCCCACTGACCGTTCATCCGCTCGAAGGCCGCTTCGCCCCACGCACGATAGGCATGGAGCGCAACCTCCGTGTCGCTGCGGGTGCGGAAGCGGTGGCCGAGCGCAATCAGCTTTTCGCGCAGCTCGACATAGTTGAATATCTCGCCGTTGAACACGATCCAGCTCGTATCGCCTGTGTCGGCAAGCGGCTGCTGACCGCTGGAAAGATCGATGACGGACAAGCGGGCATGGGCCAGCCCGGCGCGTTTGTCGCGGTAAAGGCCGCGCTCGTCCGGGCCGCGATGCGAGAGCGCACCCACCATCCGCATCAGCGCCTCACGCGAAGGAGAAGCCGCCGCGGCGTTCAGCGCCACTATTCCAGCGATGCCGCACATCCCGGGTCAATCCTCGCCAATTTCCACGGACAGCAAAGGCCGCGCGTGAAGATAGTGGGCGGCCCGCCGTTTCGCGTCGATGTCCTTGAAGACTTTCTGCAGCTGGGGCTCGGTGAGGCCGGCAACCGCTGCGACCTCGTCGCCCGCGATCCCATGGTTCAGGCCGTAGAGGCATAGATCCATCAGATGATAGGGCAGCGCGAAATAGAATTCCTCCTGGCTTTGCGCCATGGAGAACGTGTCGGTGGTCGGTGCGCGCCGCCGGATTTCCTCGTCCACGCCGAGATATTCCGCGAGTTGATAAACCTGGGTTTTGTAGAGGTGAACGATCGGCATCACGTCGGCGGTTCCGTCACCTTGCTTGACGAAAAACCCCTGGTCGTACTCAAGAAGGTTTGGTGTCCCCGCAACCGCGTATTTGAGGCGGTCGGCGTGGTAGTATTCCGTCATCTTGCGCAGGCGCTGCTTGTAGTTGGTCGCGGCGACGATCTGCAGATAGGCGGCTGGCGGCAAACGCACCGTGTCGACCTTGCCCTCCGGATCCTGGACGGTGAGCCGGGTGATGTTGAGGCCGTTGCTCTCGAGAACCGGCTCGATCACCAGCTTGCACTTCCAGCCTTCCCCATAGTCGGGAACGACGGTCCGGATCGCTTCGAGCTGCCTTCCATAGGCGCCAATAGCCTCCAGTGCCGGGCCGATGTTTTCCAGGACGCTATCAATGCCAAGCTGCGCCGCGACGCGGCGGCCAAGTCTGAGTGAGTCGCCGGAGGAATCCCGCTCCGGCATGAACAGTCCCAGGACCTTGTCCTTGCCGAACGCGCGCGTGCACAAGGTCGCGACGACGGAGCTGTCGATACCGCCGGAAAGGCCGACGACCACGCCGCGACGATGGAGCGTGCCAAGAACCTGCTTGCGCAAGGTGTCAACGATACGATCGACCTCAGCACGAGCATCGAGCGCCAGCACATCCTTGCTGAAATGTGAGATCACGTCGATGACAGATCCTCCCTTTTGCGAGACTCGGCCGGGGAGTAGGTCTGCACGACGGCCGTCTCGATGAGCGGACGGTTGGTGGCAAGATTGGGCTCTATGACAAGGTCGATGTGGTTGCCCATGATCGGAACCACGTCCAGATGTGCCAAAACGCTATCCCAACCCAAGGTTCGAGGCATTCCCTCACGACGACACCGAAACAAGGTGCCGGCGATCGGCAGAGCCGGTTTCGGTGCATCCAGCCACCGGAAAAAAGACTGCGCCCGCAAGACCTCCTGCAGTTCCAGTTTGGTTCTGAAGCTTGTCGGGTTGAACTCTCCTTTGGCAAAGCGGTCGAGAAGCTTGGTGAGATACGCCTCGCGGCCGATTGCAACGGTGATTTTCGCAAGGGCTCGGCAGGCCATCCGGCGGGCGGATATGCGATTCGTGCGAATACGATGGAACGTGCGGGTCAGTGTCTCCCAATGATTGCTCGGCTCGTCCAGAAGGCTCGTATCGAGGATACCCAAAAACCTTACCGGTCGCCCGGCGGCCAGAAGCCGTGCCGCAACCTCGAACGCTACCGCGCCGCCGAGCGAATGGCCAAGAAGCCGCACGGGGCCGGCAGGTTGGGCGCGGCTGATCTGCTCGAGTGCGGCGTCAGCCATGGCCGCGAGACTGTTATGTCCGTCCAATATCGCGGCGAGGCCTGGATACCTTATGGGGTTCACCCGGGCGACCTTGCCCATGGCGGCTGCGAACGCGGCCAGGCTCGGGCCATAGCCGACGGACCCTGGAAACAGGAAAAGAACCGGGGGGTGATGCTTCTTCGCGCGCCGTTCGCCCGCCTGTGCGGACGCGACCGCCTCAACCATCTCGTCGAAGCTCATACCGACGGTGAAGGCCTCGAGGCCCAGCTCTTGCCCGATGGCGCTCTCGATCGCCATGACGCAATGCAGCAGCTGCAGCGAATCTCCTCCCGCCTCATCCCAGTTTCCCGCGGCAACGCCCGTGTTGAGAACCTGCATCCATGCGTGCTGCACGATTTGCCTTGTATTCCGTTCGCCTCCTGCGGATCGGGAAGTGGGCGGCTGGGCGGCCCGCGCCGTCTTTCTCTGCGAACGATCCATCTGGGTGAGCGTTGCCAGGTCGACCTTCCCTCCCAACAGGCGCGGGATCGCGGCAATGGTGTGCAACCGCAAGGGGCGCAGCGGCGCCGGCAACGTCGTTCTGATGAGCTGGCGAAGCTCCTCCGCGAAAGCAGCCCCTGCGAAGCGCTGGGGAACCGCGAAGGCGATGAGTTCCTCGGCCGGCGTCACGATTGCCACGGCATCCGCCACCGAAGGGGCGCAACGCAGGACCCGTTCGAGCTCGGCGGGCTCGACGCGTCGACCATTGATCTTGATCTGGCGGCCTTTGCGGCCGACGATGCGCAACAGGCCATCATCGTCCAGCCGAACGAGGTCGCCCGTTGCAAAAAGCCGAACACCGGGATCGTCCAGGTCCGGCCGCGCGGGAACGACGACACCGTTCTCCCAATGACCAAGCAGAACATAGGGGCTTCGGATCAGAAGCTCTCCGCTCTCGCCTGTCCCAACGTTGTGCCCCGCTTCGTCGACAATGGCGAATGCCATCCCGGGAAGCAGCCGGCCAACGGGGACCGTGGCGTCTTGCTCAGGCCAGTCCGGCGGCAAGAACCATTGCGAACCGGTGGTCTCGGTTGACGAGTAGCCGATCTGGATCAGGCACTGGTCGGAAACGGCTTTGCGCAGCAATGCGATGTCTGTCCACGACACTTTCTCACCACCGAGCCGGGCCACTCTGAGGGACCTGAACGTGTCAGCAGGGGCCTCGCTCAAGAGCGCCCGAAGCAGCGCCGGAACAAGATAGGCAACCGTCACGCCTTCGGCTTGCAACCGCGCGCGCACAGCGCGCAGGCCGACCGCCTCCACCTCGAGAAGATGCAACGTGGCGCCCGTCAGCAGTGCCGTAAAAATCTCCCGGCAACCGGCAATCGTGGCGGGTCCGGTCAGCGGCAGGAAGACGTCATCCGCGTTGATATGGCACGCATCGACATATTGCCGAACCCGCCACAGCAGGCTGCGTTGGCTGTTGACGATTCCCTTGGGACGTCCGGTGCTGCCTGAGGTGTAAAGCACCATTGCGGGTGCATCGACGGAAACGGACGTCGGTGGTGGCGACGCGGGTCGACTGTTCGGCGCGACGCTGGCGGCTATATCGATCCATACGATATCCTGTGCCAAATCGACGGAGCGAACCTCGCCAGCGCCTATGACGGCGCCGAGCCGCGCAGCATTCACAATCTCAATGATCCGGGAGCCCGGATCTCTCATGTTGAGCGGAACGGAAGGCCGCCCGGACATCATGCTCCCCAGCATCGCCACAGGATACCAGGCCGAGTTGGCCTGAAGGATTCCGACCGCCTGTCCTTCGGGAACGACAGCAGCGATCCGGTGAGACAATGTCTCGACAGCCCGGAAAAGCTCAGAATAAGTCAGGCGATTGGCGCCATCGCTGACCGCTAGCTTGTCAGGATATTGCCTTGCGACGTTTCCAAGGTGATCGATGAGGGGAATGTCCGCAAAGCCGGCGCCCATCTGTTGATAATGGCGCAAGACAGGCCCGCCCTCGTCGAGAGCATATTCGGGAATATCTGACCATTTGCGGGTCGTCGCCGGTCGACGATCCATCTTTAGATCTTCGTTCACCGCTTCAGAGTGCAAATACGCTGAAGACATTCAGGGCCCCACCGAACTGAATGTGGTACATTGCTCGCCACTGAAATCTTTTCATCAATCATTCGGATGATGCGTCGATCTTGATCAGACGATGTTTCCCGCCCCGGCCTCCCGGAAAGGTCTCCAGTTTCTCTCCAGCAACGGCTGGTTCGCCCAGAGGTCCCCGACCTGAGACGTTAGCCCAAGGCCGAACCCGCGTGCCTCCGGCAGCCGGTATGAAAAGTCATTCAAATGAATGTTGGTGTGGTTTGTAGTCTGGCTAAGCTTTGACCCGCAGGTGAATGAATGCTTGCTCGGAGACGCTTGGGCATACCGCCATGATCATCGAGTTGTTTGGGCCGCCTGGCGCAGGCAAGACCACCCTTCTTCGCGGCCTTTGCCGGGAGATGGCGAAACACGGCATCAACGTGAAGACAGTGAACGGCTATCGCCTGATCGAATATGGGTCGGTCCAGGATGACAGCCCGGAGGTGCGCCATGCCATTGGGCGTATCGGCAGGAAGATTGCCACCTCCGGTCCCGTCTTGTTGTCGACCTTGCCGAAGGACGGTGTCGCTGCGCGGCTTCTGGCTTCAATTCCCTTGAGAAGCCGCACATGGTCATGGCGCATGAAGATCGACATCGCCCTGTTGTGCGAGTCCTGGCGTCAAGCGCAGGAATCGGAAGGTTACTTCATTTTCGAAGAAGGCCTGATCCAGGCTTTGTGCGCGCTGGTTTTGCTGGCACGAACTCCAAGCATCGACGTGGTTCGTGACTGCCTGACGTTCCTGCCGCGACCGGACCTCCTTATCCAGCTCGATGCGCCGCAGGAAACGTTGCGCCGCCGTCTTATGGATCGGCATGCGCAGCAACCGCTCCTCGAGGTCCTGCTGTTCGAACTCGGCGTGGACAGGGGCTTGAGACAGGCCGATATATCGAGGGAGATCGGCGAGTGCTTGCGCCAAGATGGATGGCCCCTGATACAAATCAACGGTGCTGAACCTCACGATTTTGGCAAGGTCATCACGCGAGTCTTGGAAGAGCGTGAGACCGCCCCGAGTCTAGCGATGTAGTGGTCTCACGCCACCAAAATCCAAATAACAGAAGCCAGCGCGAAAGGCATCGTCGCCGTCCATCTCGCCCCCTACTCCACCGTCACGGATTTCGCCAGATTGCGCGGCTGGTCGACGTCGGTGCCCATGAACACGGCGGCGAAATAGGCCAGCATCTGGATCGGCAGCGCGTAGATGATCGGCGAGATGATTTCCGGCACGTCCGGCAGGATGATCGTCTCCATCGTCTTCACGCTTGAGTGTGCCGCGCCCTTGGCGTCGGTGATCAGGATGATCTTGCCGCCGCGTGCCGCCACTTCCTGCATGTTCGACACGGTCTTCTCGAAAATGCGGTCATGCGGCGCAATCACGATCACCGGCATGTTCTCGTCGATCAGCGCGATCGGCCCGTGCTTCAATTCGCCGGCGGCATAGCCCTCGGCGTGGATGTAGGAGATTTCCTTGAGTTTCAGCGCGCCTTCCATGGCCAGCGGGAAATTCGTGTCGCGGCCGAGATAGAGCACATCCTTGTAACGCGACAGTTCGCGCGCGATGCGCTCGATCTGCTCTTCGAGCTTGAGCACCTGGTTGGCATAGCGCGGCGCTTCCGAAAGCGCGCGCACCAGGGTCTTTTCCTCATCCTTCGAAATCGTACCGCGCGCCACGCCGGCGCGCACGGCGAGTGACGCCAGCACCGAGAGCTGGCAGGTAAAAGCCTTGGTCGAGGCGACGCCGATCTCGGGGCCGGCCAGTGTCGGCAGCACGACGTCGGATTCGCGCGCCATGGTCGATTCCCGCACATTGACGACGGCGCCGATCTTCATGCCGGCCTTGCGGCAATAACGCAGCGAGGCCAGCGTGTCGGCGGTCTCGCCCGATTGCGAGATGAAGAAAGCGGCGTCGTTGGCCGACAGCGGCATCTCGCGATAGCGGAACTCCGAGGCGACATCGATGTCGACCGGCAGCCTTGCATAGCGCTCGAACCAGTATTTGCCGATCAGGCCGGCCAGATAGGCGGTGCCGCAAGCCGAGATCGCCAGCCGGCCAATCTTGGCAAAGTCGAATGGCAGGTCGAGCGGCTTCGAGACGCCGGAGACGAAGTCGACATAATGCGCCAGCGTGTGCGAGATCACCTCGGGCTGTTCATGGATTTCCTTCTCCATGAAATGGCGCCGGTTGCCCTTGTCGACCATGAAGGAGGTCGACAGCGACTGCTGGCGCTTGCGCTCGACCTTCTTGCCGTCAATGTCGAAGATGGCGACGCTGTCGCGGCGCACCACCGCCCAGTCGCCGTCTTCGAGATAGGTGATCGAATTGGTGAATGGCGCCAGCGCGATGGCGTCCGATCCCAAGAACATCTCGCCATCGCCATGGCCGACAGCCAGCGGCGGGCCATTGCGGGCGCCGACGATCAGGTCTTCGTCACCCTTGAACATGATGGCCAGCGCAAAGGCGCCTTCCAGCCGCTTCAGCGCCTGGTGCGCGGCCTCGACCGGCTTCAGCCCCCTGGCGAGTTCGCGCGCCACCAGATGCGCGACGACTTCGGTGTCGGTCTGCGACGAGAAGGAATAGCCGTCGCGGACCAGCTCGTCGCGCAGTTCGGCAAAGTTCTCGATAATGCCGTTGTGGACGATGGCGACCCCATCGGAAAAATGCGGATGCGCATTGGTCTCATTGGGCACGCCATGGGTGGCCCAGCGGGTGTGGCCGATGCCGATCGTGCCATCGAGCGGCTCCTCCTTGAGCCGGCGCTCAAGGTTGATCAGCTTGCCTTCGGCGCGGCGGCGGGCAAGCTCACCACGCTCGATGGTGGCGACGCCGGCCGAGTCATAGCCGCGATATTCGAGCCGCTTCAGCGCATCGACGATAAGCGGCACAACCTGCGAGTGGCCGACGATCCCAACGATGCCGCACATGGCTTTGCCCCTCGACCTGCAGAATTCCGGTCCTTGTCGCCGTAGAAGCCACGATATCCCTCCTCGACTACGGGCTGATCGTTCATTTGAAGGAGCCTACGGCCTTATTCGCGACCAGAAACCGCCGTGCTTGCGAAGTGGTCCAAGAGGGCGCGGTCCGGGGGCGGAGTTTGCCTCACTAGCCGCGTGAAGCCGCCCGACGAACAGTTCGTTCGAATGATGCGCTTGCGTCGGCCCAGGCGCATGTTGGGTCAGCCGGCAAACCAAAACACACCCAACAGCCGGTTAGGCCCGGCCGCCTGATGCCCCCCTACAAGAGGCTGTCGGGCCGCTTGATCTGTCCGGGGCTTACACGCGAAAGCGCTCCTGACTGCCTCGCGTGCCGGCAAGCGAGCGGCGCTGGTGTCCACGCAACAAAAGACGTCAAGATGAACACGAGAGGGACCATCCGACGCAAAGCCATCCTGGCATAGGCCACAAAGGTGGGTGGAGGTGATTGGCGACCGCCAAACCGACGACTCGTTGCCGTCAAAAGCGCTGAATCGCTGGCACCCGGCATCGTTTGATTGCACGAAGACGCTGAACTGATCTCTCGATACAAATGGAAGCTCAATCCGCGCCTTGCTGGGTCCAGGCATGCGCAAGGGGGTGCAGGGCATGAAGTTCAGGGATCTGATCAAACGTGCCGACAACAGTGTGGAGAAGTCATTCGAGGACCTCGAAGCTGACTTGGCTGATGCCGTTGACGAGTGCCTCGGTTTGGATGACCTGTCAGCGTCGGCAATAGACCACGGCGCGGGCGAGCCGCCCATGCCAGACGACAACAGCGAACAGGACGACAGCGCGCAAACCGAGGATAATGCTGGCACCGACGATGCCGCCATTCCGGAACCCGTGCGACGGCTGACCTCTCATACGCAGAGCCGCATGGCTGCCTTGAGTTCCTTTGACGGGCTGTTTCGCGATGCGAAGCTGCATTTCGAGGAGATCAACGCGAAACTGTCCGAGATCGCAAGCACACATCAACTGACCTTCGAATTCTTTCACATCCTTCACGCCGACATTCTCCGCGCCAACGAACTGGAGCTGGCCAATCTAAACCTGACCGCGGAGCAAAGGAGCCTGTCGGACAAGCTCAATGATCTGAACCGAAGGCAGCATGAGCGTGAAAGCATGGTGGAAGCTTTGCAGCAGCGCGAGGCAAGCCTGGTTCAGGACAGCGAGGCGCTTCGTGGCGCATTGGCTGCGGCAAGGCTGGAGCTCGTGGAGGCCGCGAACACCAACGCAAAGAACGAAGCGGATTTCGGAGACCTCACAAACACGCTTGCCGCCGCGACCGTCGAGGCCGACAGACGCGCGCGCGAAAACAAACAGCTGCGTGAAAAGAATGTCAGCCTGTCGATCGACCTGGAAAAGGCGCTGAAGCGCGAGGACGAGGCGCGGCACAGGCTGGACGCATTCTCCTCGATCCATGCCACCGAAGCTGCGAAAAATTCCGAAATACTGGGTGCGCTCGGCAAGAGCGAAAAGGAAGCGACACGGCTCCACCACGCACTCGAGGTCACCCAGGCGAAACTGTCGGAGGTCACAGAAACCGCAAAGATCATGGAGGCGGACAAGGATGCCGAGCTCGAACGCTGCCGAGCCGAGATTCGGGGATTGCGTTCCGAAGTTCAGAGCCTCAACTCGCGACTGGAGCTCGCATCGAACGCAAATAACGAGGCCTCGGCCGAGATCGACAGGCTCAGGCTCCAATGGAGCGACGCCGTGGCGGAAAAGCAGGTGGCGGATGAGAGGTTGGCTGCCCTCACCAAGGAGGCCGAAACCGACAAGCTGAACCTTTCGAAGATAACCGCCAATTTTTCACAGCTGTCGCTGCAGCAGGCATCCGATCAAATACAACTCGATATCAGACGGCAGGAATGCGAGGACCTACGGGCCGAAATTGCATCGGTCAACGCCCGGATCAGAGATTTGCTGCCTTATGAGAGGCTCCATAGCACCACGAACGCCATGCCGCACAAGAACGATATGGCCAAGATTCCGGTGACGGCGGAGCGAACGGTGCGTACCGCTCGCCGCGTTCGCCGACGGGCGCTCACCGCGTCGTAGGAGCTAATCGCATTTTGCGGCTCGCTTCCAACAGTTCGCCATGTCATTGGCGGAAGGCCCTGGACATCTGATCCGTGAGAGGCTTCAGCAGATAAGACCAGACGCTGCGTTCGTCGGTGCTTATGTGGACCTCTGCCGGCATACCTGGTTTGAGCACCTTGGCATCGGTCAGGCAGGCTGCCTTGTTCTCGACATTGATACGCGCCGAGAAATACGAAAGCTGTTTTTGCTGATCCTTGATCAGATCCGCCGAGATGCGCTTGACCGATCCCTCGCAAGCCGGCGTGGTGCCGGCATCGAAAGCCGGAAACCGGATCGAGACGTGCTGACCTGGACGAACGTCGTCTATGCGCGATGGGGGGATTAGCGCGTCGACGACGAGGTTGTCGGCGTCGGGTACAATCATCATGATCACTTCCCCAGGAGCGATCACGCCGCCGATCGTGTGGATGGAGGATTCCTGCACCGTTCCCGATTGTGGAGCGCGGATGTTGGTTTTGGTCAATTCGTCTTGCGCGACGACCTTGCGCTCGCTGAGTTCGGTCTGCTTGGCTTCCGTTTCACGAAGCTCGCTCGTTACTTCACTGCGCCTTTGTTCATCAAGCTGAAGAATCTGCAATTCGGTCTCGCTGATCCGGGCCTGTGCCTCAGCGACCGCCGCCGCGAGGCGTCCTGATTCTCCGTGCGCCCGGGTGGCATCCAATCTGATGTTGCTCAGTCTCTCCTTGGACACCAACTTCTTTGTATAAAGCGCCTGGACATCGGTAAGATCTCCGTCCAGCAGGACCACGGACTGGTCTTCCGCGGCCTGCTGCGCCTTGAGGCCATCGATCTGGCGTTCGAGTTGCTTTGAACGGCTTTGCAATTGTGCCTTCTGCCCCGTCAACGCCGTTGCGCGGCTTTCGAACAGGGTACGCTCCCCGTTCACCAGTGCAGCCAATTCCGGGTCGCCCATCCGTGTTTGAAGGCTGGACGGAAGCTGCATTTCCGGCAGCCCCTGTCGCTCGGCCTCCAGCCGCGCAAGCCGGACGGTTGCGCGATCAAGATCCTGACTGATTATTTGCAGGTTGGCCCGCGTCAGCGTGTCGTCCAGCCTGGCCACCACATCGCCGGCCTGCACGTGATCCCCATCTTGCGCGAAGATGCCGCCGATCGTGCCGCCGGTCAGGTGCTGGACTTTCTTGATGTTGCTTTCGACCACCACGGTGGCAGGCGCAATCACCGCGCCGGCGATCTTGGTCAAGCCGAGCCAAAGCCCGCCGCCGGCAATCAACATGACGGTGACCGCCGCGCCCAGGATCAGGTTGGCCCTGATACCATCCCGCGCCTCGGCCGAATTCGCCTCGCCCCCTCGGCTCCCATCGTCGATCGGAGCAAATAAACCCATCGTCGCGTCAGACACGAAACAGCACCTCACGCATGACCGCTCACCCCTTTATGCATCGGGACAACCGCCGCCGGCCGTTCAGCAGGCGAAGGGAAAGGCCGGATAACGTTAGCCAGGACCTCTTCGCGGGAGCCAAAGGAGTGAAGCGTCCCATTCGCCATGACGAGCACCTTGTCGATATTGGTGAGGGCAGAAGGACGGTGAGCAACAACGATGACGATGCCCCCACGTCGGCGCACGCCCAGGATCGCGCCGGCCAGGGCGGTATCGCCATCGACATCCAGGTTTGAATTCGGCTCGTCGAGGACGACAAGAAACGGGTCGCCATAAAGTGCCCTGGCAAGCCCGACGAGTTGCCGCTGTCCGGCCGACAGGGCTGCCCCTCCCTCGCCGACGCGTGTTTGAAACCCATTCGGCAATCGCATGATCATCTTGTCGACACCCGCGGCCCTGGCGGCTGCCAGAACGCCCTTGGCATCGCCCTTACCGCCAAATCGCGAAATGTTATCGGCAACCGTTCCATCAAACAGTTCGACGTCTTGCGGCAGGTAACCGATATGAGCGCCAAGCTGCTCATGGCCCCATTGGTCGAGCGAGGCTTCGTCCAGCCTGACCGTTCCGCGAAGCGGCTGCCACACGCCCACCAGCGCGCGCACAAGCGTCGTTTTGCCGGAACCGCTTGGCCCGACAATGGCCATGCCCGTTCCTCCAGACAGGCTGAAGCTGACATTGGCTACGGTCGGTTTTTGCTGGCCTGGCGGAGCTATCGTGACTTCCTCGACCGCAAGCATCGCCTGCGGCCGCGGCAATTCCATGAGTTCGCCTTGGCTACCAAAGGCGGTCAGCGCCGCTGCCAGTTGGGAATAGCTCTGACGGAACGCCACGAAGCCTCGCCAGTTGGCCATCGCCGCGTCAACCGGGGCCAGCGAGCGGCCCAGCAATATGGAGGATGCTATGATCACACCTGGGGACGCTTCTCCTCCGATCACGAGATAGGCGCCCAGTCCTAGAACGCAGGACTGCAGGGCCATCCGCAGCGCCCTCGAGAGGGCACCGGTGGCGCCGACGATGTCGGAAAGCCGCTCCTGGTGCGAGAGATATGCCTGATTGATCTCGCTCCAACGGCGGGCAAGCCGCCCGGAAAGGCCCATCGCGCGCACAACCTCCGCATTGCGGCGGCCGGAATCGGCAAGATTGCGTTGCGAAACCATTGTCTCGGACGCGCGCGCCGCGGATGAGCGACCAAGGACTTCCGCGATCACCGTGAGCAGCACGACAACAATCGCACCGCTCGTTGCCAAGAGACCGAGCGCTGGATGCAGGAAGTAAATGATCAGCAGATAAAACGGTATCCACGGTGCGTCGAAGATGACGGTCGGCCCCAATCCTGAAAGGAAACCGCGCAACTGGTCGAGATCACGAAGCGGATGTATCCGGTTCGCATCCTGGCCGCCGATGAGCGGTAAGGACAGTGAGAGGCCGAAGACCCTTTGCTGCAGCTTCTTATGGAGACGATTGCCGATTCGAACCAGGAGGCGAAGCCGCACGAAATCAAGCAACCCGTAGACCGCGTAAAGGCCCAGCATTCCGATCGTAAATCCGACAAGCGTCGGAACGCTCTGTGAAGGCAGAACGCGGTCGTAGACTTGCAGCATATAGACGGAGCCGGTCAAAGCGAGAATGTTTATGACCGCCGAGAACACACCAACGCCTACCAGCGCGGGCACAGCGTCAAGCATGGCGCCACGTAGATCGGGCGAGCGTATCCCACCGGAACTCATGGCTTGCGACCTTCGACAAGAAGTCGTCGGGTCGGCCGATCGGCTCCGCCGGCCATGGACAAATTTTGGGTCTTCAGGAGCGTATCCCTCTTTGCCTTCTAATATTACGCCCCACTAACGTATCTGGCCTTCCGTCCAAATGTAGCGAAATCGTGGCGCCAGCCCGAGAAACCCGGAACTGACGCATTAAATCAGGGGAAAACTGTCGGTTTGAGGTGTGCTGGAAGGCTGCGGGGGCGTGTTCGAGGCAATGAGAGCGACACCGCGCCCTGCTTTCGAGGGGGTGAGTCGCCCCTCAGACAAACGGCTCTCCGGCGGTCTTCTGGGAGCCATTTGAATGTGCGATCTCTTTTTAGCGCTTCTTCGCAACAACCAGGAAATGCTGCGCCAGTTGTCCAGGAACGCGAAGAGTTCTGGACACCTTCTCGAAGGGCTCGATCAACGCTCCACAGACCCCTGGCAACAGGTTTCCCGGCCGCGGCAGATAGCCGTAAGGTATCATCTCCTCGACACGGAAGCCCGACGCGGTCAGGAGCTCCTTGAACGCCGTTGTGCTCAGCGTGTGGCGAATTGTGCGTCCAGACAACCGGTTGAGCAGCCGGCAAACCAGGCCGATGGGTGAAGTCGCATTCATGTGAACATTGCACACGAGTCGCCCGCCGTCTTTCAGATGCTCATTTATTGCCTTCAGCGCGTCCGACTTCAGTTGATCCTCTGCGTTCAGGAAGAAGCGAAATGCCGTTACGACGTCGAAGGTCTCGCCGAGAGGCTCCCTCGTCATATCGATGTGACGCAGTCTCACGTTGGGCGGAACTTGCGCGCAGTCGAGCATGGGTCTGGAAATGTCGGCGCCCACCACCTCGCCGAAGAGCCGGGCTGCCACGTTGGCGATGCGACCTGTTCCGCATGCGAAATCAAGGCACTTTCGGCCGGCTCCGCCCATTGGGCGCAGAACGTCCAGGATCAGCGGCTTTTCGATTTTCTCCCAAAGCGCGCCATAATAGCCGGACTCATGTGTTTTGTTGTAATGCGCGCCGTAGCCTGGCGCGCAATGGCTGGCTCTGTAGTCGTTCGACACTCGGTCGCCTTGCGGGTGGACCTGCTGGCTGGACGTCAGCTCCTGCCAAACCCTGGACTTACCGGTCTGAGGCCTGGCCCGCGGAATCCGCGCTGCTGAAGGCGTATCGTAAGCATAATTTGCCGACTGAGCCATTTGAGCCGAGTTCGTCGACGGCGCCGGCTTCACCCCTTGCTTGGAATTGAGCCTCACCAGTATCTCCCGTTACATTGCGTTCGACTGCCCAATCGAACAGTGAGCTCCCCAAGCCCATTTTATCGGACTGCGACCGAGGCGGCCTATTGGATCGCCGCGCTTTGCAGATCACTGTTGAACCGGGCTTCGACGGTATCCCCCGGCATCACAACCGTATCCTCGTCAGCCGAGAGCTTGCGCCACTCATCGCCTATCTTGCGGACGATCGTGACCTGAGCCTGGATCGTTTCGCCGGCAATCGGCAATGGCTGGGTGGATGCACCGGTCGGTTGCAGCTTCTCGCTGACGGCGTGGAGCCTGGCGGTGACATCCGCCAGCCGCGCGTTGGTGTCCTTCAGATCCGTCAGCAAGGCAATCTTCTTTTGATTGTCATTGCGTTCGTGCTGCCTGACATAGTCCTCCTGCTGGCGCCGCGCTCTCATAAGCTCGACCGTGGTTTGCAGCGCACCGCTCGACGACAGAAGCAAGGCGCGCCTGACATCGGCGAGACGGTTGTTGGTCAGATTGCCTGCGTCAAACGCCTTGGTTACTTTCGCCAGGTCTTCCTGGTCCGCCTTCACGCTCTCGGCCTCGACCTGTTCGCGCTTCTGCAAAACCTCGATTTGATCGGCCGCATCCTTCTCGCCCTTCTCGAGAAAAGCCTGCTCCTGCTGGAAATCGCTCAGCGCAATCTTCAGCCCGTCCGCTTCAGCCTGGGCGATCGCGGCTCCGACGCTGGGCGACAGGGGTGATCCCTGCGGCGTCTGCTTGTCGAAATCCGCCTGCCCCTGAAGTTCGGCGCGGATACGGGCGGCGTGAAAATAGTCTTTGGTGTAATCCCCCCAAAGTGTCTCGTAGTCGCGCCTGAGATCAACCGGATCGGGGCCTGTCTGGCCTGCCCGTGACCGCAAAAGGCTGAAGCCGCCGGAGACGGCAAGCGCCTGCCGCACGGTCATGAGCGGACGATAGGCCTGTTGTCCCGGGGTAAGCACGTCGCCCATCACATAGATCGGACGATACTCCGCGATGATGGCAGTCACGTCGTCCGGCTTGACGACAACCATCTGCTCGCGTCCATCGGGCAGACGCACATGGAAGATCTTGGTCGGCAAAAGCGCTTGCATGCGCGTCTGCAATTGAGACGCCGTCAGGCCTGCGACCATGATCATCCCGACTTCGGGAAGGGCGATGTTACCGTCCATCTGGACAACCGCGCGCTGCGTTCGCTCCGGGATCGGCGCTATCCCAATCTCGACGGTATCGCCAGGTGACAGTTGATAGGGCTCGGCGCCGCCTGCGATGGCCATCGATGTCAGGGACATCACGGCAGCCGCGGCAAGAACAGTTCGTTTAGTGAAGGCCATTTGCGACAATCTCCTTCTGGTTCGGCACCGGCTCCGAAGGCCATTCAACACGGGTAACGAAATCGTATACCGGCCCACCGGGCACACCCCAATTGCTCGACCAGACCACTTGTGAGCCATCAGGAGACGGCGAGGCATGCGTCTCGCTCCAGTAGTCGAAGTGCACGTTTTGCGTGTCCACGATGCGGCGGACCTCTCCGCTGCCGTCCATGCGCAGCGCAATGACCTGCTGCGCGTAAGGCGCCCAATCCGGGTGCTGCGATATTTCGTCTGGCGTGCCGCCATAGCTCAGAAACACCCAGCCCGGCCTGTCCAGGGATCTGAGCGACGCATGCATGGCCTCGCCATATTTCATCAGCAAGGTGACCTTGCCATCGGCCAATCGGCGCTTGATCACCTGATATTTGTCGGGATCCGATTTGCTGATCCCGACAGAGATTTCGCTGCCGTCGGCATCGACCGTCATGTCGCCGTGACCGGGCCGGTGGTGCTCCATCCACTTCTGGCGCAAGACGCCGTCGATGGAAAAGACGAAGGTCGGTTCATGGTCGTCCGACAAGGCCTGTGAGCACACTATGTTGATCCCGAGCGGGGAGATGGAGCAGGAGCCGGTGGTTCCTGGAAGCTGGCCAAGATCGATATCCGGGAATTTCTGCCGCTCCTTCAGGTCGTAGCCGAAGACCACCGCTTTGCCGTCATTGCGCGTCGCACGCACCGCAATGCGGTTGCCGTCGCGGCTCGGATTGCCTTTGTTGGGTCCGAACTGAAGCTTGCTGTAGGCCGCCGAGGTGAACACGATGTCCTCATGATCGGTGCGTGGCGCCCAGGTTGAAATCTGCCGGCCGCCAACGCAGATCATCAGCTCGGGATCCTTGGGATGCCATTCGCATTCAGTCGAGCGGTTGCGGTGGAACAATGGAACGTAGCTGTGCCCGTCGAGAAAGCACATGCCACCGCAACCGTTGACGATCAGGAGAAGGCTCTGGTCGGCGTTCCAAGCCTGTGCGCTCGAGTAACGGTGGGTGCAGTATTTCTTCCCGCAGACACCCGCCAGGCCGAGAATTCCGGGTTCGGTGATCCGCACGAAAATCATGCCGGACCATGGATCCGTCGTTTCGCGCAGATAGCCCGGCAGGTTTTTTGCGGCCTGTGAGGGCGACGGTTGCGATGCGCTGCTTTCGCGACCGCCGGCCATGTAGATATTCAGGAACATGGCACCGGCAATCAGCAACATTGCCAACATATGCCGGCGGAGCAGGGTCATGTCATATAACCCATTTCGCGCCGCACCCGGCCTTCACTAAAGCGCGCGCGCCACCATGCGATCGTTCGCTCCAGCCCGTCGCGCAGGCTGGTCTGCGCCCGCCATCCAGTCTCGCCCTCAAAGAGCGAGGAATCGGCGAGCAAGGCGCGAACTTCCGAATTTTGCGGCCGCAAACGACTTTCGTCGCGATGGATCGGTTTTTTGGAACCGCTCAATTCGAGAACAAGGTCCAATACGTCGGAGATGGTCACGGCGCGTTGGCTGCCGGCATTGTACGCGTGGCCGAATTCAAGCCCGGCCATGCCCGCAGTCAGGAACGCTGTCGCGGTGTCTTCCACAAAGGTCAGGTCGCGGATCGGACTTGTATCGCCGACCATGATCGACGGGCAATTCGGGTCGAGGGCCTGTCGGATGATGGTCGGCACGATGGCGCGCTCACTCTGCCGCGGACCATAGGTGTTGAAGGGCCGCATGATGACCACAGGCACATCGAACGACCTGGCGTAGGACTCCGCCATCATGTCGGCGCCGATCTTGGATGCCGAATACGGCGACTGTCCCTGCAGCGGATGCGTTTCGCGGATGGGCATGGTCTGGGCCGTTCCATAGACCTCGCTTGTGGAGGTATGCACCACGCGCTCCGTCTCCCATTGACGCGCCGCTTCGAGTACGTTCACCGTGCCCAGGATGTTGGTTTCCACATAGGACTGCGCAGCCGCGTAGGAATATGGAATCGCAATGAGCGCGGCCAGGTGAAACACAACGGCCTGGCCGCGCACGATCCGGTTCAGGAACGCGCTGTCGCGGACGTCGCCGCGGACAAGCTTCAGTCGGCTCCGGATGTTGTCCGGCAGATCATCCAGCCATCCATGGCTGTCGAAGGAATTGTAGAGCGCCAGAGCCGTGACATCCGCTCCGTTGCGGACGAGCGCTTCGGTGAGATGCGAACCGATAAATCCATCCGCGCCCGTCACCAGAACTTTCTTGCCGTTGTAGCTCATAACTGCGCATTCCCTTGGCTGACTGGAGCGCCTCTCTTTGGGGTTCATACATCGATCGGCTGTGATGGAACCCAGCCGACAACCGCCAGGAAGCCCCGCATCATCCACACGATGTCGGAGGCGATGGTGCGCTGTGGATAGTAGGAGAGGTCGAGTCTGGCTTTGGCGGGGAACATGACCTCCCGGTAAAACAGGATCGGATCCGTGGATTGGGGAAAGAAATGCGCCTCGTGCCGGAAGAGAACCTGGCTTGGCCCCAGCAGGCCGGGTTTGTATTGCAGGACGGCCTCGAGGCCGCCCCGGAAACAATCGGCGAAAGCCATGCTCTCAGGTCGCGGCCCGACGATCGCCATCTCGCCTTTGAGGACGTTCCACAGCTGCGGCAGTTCGTCGAACTTCGTTGCGGCCAGGAACCGGCCCACCGTCGTCATGCGGCTGTCGCCCACGACGGTCAGCGCGAGGCCTTGAGAGCCGCAGTTCACACCGAACTTGCGAAATTTGTACATGCGGAAGGGTCGGCCACCAGCGCCCATGCGGGTCTGTGCGAACAAGATCGAGCCTCCGCCTTCGAGCAGCAGCGCTCCGGCGATCAGCAGCATCAATGGTGCGAATAGGACGGCCGCGACGCCGGCGACCACGAGATCGATCGAACGTCTCGCCAGGCCGTGTACGGGCCTTGAGACGACGCGCCGATGCACGGAAAGATCTAATGCATTCATGCGGCAGTTCCTGTTTGGGCGCCGCCGTTGAGCGCGGTTGCGAGTGCAGACACAACCGCTTCGGCGACAGGTGAAGTGATCTGGGGATGCAGTGGAATTGTCAGCTCTCGCTGCGCAAAGTCCTCTGTCCGCGGCAAGGTGATGCCGGGATAACGCTCGCGATAGAACGTCATCTGGTGCACCGGCGGATAATGAATCGTGGTCTGTATCCCCTGCGTCCGCAGTTCGTCGATAACGTCCTGCCGCCTCGCGTAGCGCGGCAGGAGGACCGGCATGATGTGGTAAGCCGACGTCCGGGGTTCGCTGAATGGAATGGTCACGGCCGGGCAATGTTCTGCGATGAGGCGCCTGTAGAGGACAGCCAGGATGCGCCTGATTTCGTTCCACTCTTGCAGGTTCTGCAGCTGAACCAGCCCAATCGCCGCCCGCATCTCGTCCATGCGGTAGTTGAACCCGAGCATCGTGACATCATATAGCGGGGTACGACTGTTCAGCCGCTGATGTGTCCCGCTGGTCATCCCGTGCCCACGGGCCTGGCGAACCCTGTCGAGGAGATCGGGATCGCGGGCGATCACCGCGCCCCCTTCCGCCGTTGTCATGTTCTTGTTGCCATAGAAGCTGAAAGCCGCCGCGGTGCCGAACGTCCCCACTTCCCTGAGGCCGGGCGCATGCGCGGCATCCTCGATGATATGCAGTCCTCTAAGCCGGGCGAAACGCTGCCATTGTTCCCGATTGGCTAGATAGCCCGCGAAGTGAACGAGGATCACCGCTTTGGTGCGTGGCGTGCACCGCGTTTCGGCTTCCGAAAGCGACATCAGCGGCACGTCGACCGACTCGATATCGACAAAGACTGGAGTAGCCCCGACATAGAGCACCGCATTCGCGGTCGCCACGAACGTCAGTGACGGAACCAGCACTTCGTCGCCAGGGCCTATTCCCAGTGCATGCAGGATAAGATGAAGCGCCGCGGTGCAGGAACCGACCGCAACGCAATCCTGCGCGCCATGCATGGTGGCAAAGGTCTGCTCGAACTCTCGTACCCTGTCCCCCATGGTAAGCCAGCCGCTGTCAATCACCTTGGACAGGGCTACCTTCTCCGGCACGCCTAGTATCGGGGCGCTCACCAAGAGCATCTTGACCTCCTGAACTCGTTATTTGCAGGTTTTCATGCGGCCGCGGCTGCGACCTCGATCGAGGTCGACTGTTCTTCCCAGGCAATCGCTTGCGCATTCTGGAAGTCATCGACGCGACCGATGTCGAGCCAGAGACCGTCATGCTTGTACACATGGACGGTCGTGCCGCCCTGCATCATCTGCAGCATCAGATCGTCGAACCCAAAGGGGATGCCGGAAGGAATGAACCGCAGGACATCCGGGTTCATGCAGTAAATCCCCATGCTGACGAGATGGGAAAGCGTCGGCTTTTCCCGAAAGAGCTGAACGGCATTGTCGATCTCGTCGATGACGCCGAAGTCCATCTTGATATGGCGGCAGGCCGTGGCGATCGTAACCGGATCCTTGTGCATGCGGTGCGCGGCCACGAACCGGCTGAGGCTTAGATCGGTAAGAACATCGCCGTTGAGCACGACAAATGTATCGTTCAGTTCATCCCTGATCAAAGAGAGAGGCCCGATGGTGCCCAGTGGCTCCATTTCCTGGGTGTATCTGATCTTCAGATTCCATTGCGATCCGTCACCGCAGACGCTGCGGATCAAGTGCCCGAGATACCCGGTCGTGATATAGACCTCTTCGATACCGTTGCGCCGCAGCCACTTCAGAAGCAGCTCAAGAACGGGCCGGGCTCCTATCGGCATCAAGGGTTTCGGCAGGACCGACGTGAAAGGCCGAAGGCGCGTACCCATCCCACCACATTGAATCACCGCTTTCATCCGATCCTCCCGAGTTTATTCAGCCCGAACATCATAGTTGCGAATGGAGTGCTCGCAGGGTCGCCCACGAGCCAATCCGAACACCTCATCATGAATGGTATGATCACTCTGAATGGGTGTCGTCGTGCATTCGAATGGTAACGATCCCAAGCGTTTCCGGTATTAGATAGCCGCAGGATCAAGGGCAGACCCAAGCGCTTTGGACCTGACCATGAGACCAATGAAGTCGACTGAGTCTTGCGATCAAAAACAGTGATCCGCCAAGTGCCGGAACCGATCTGCGCGCGTCCAGTGAAGGCAGGTGCCGCATCCCGCAAACTGGTTCCGGACAAACGGGCACTCGACATCGCTCGGCAGGCAGTCACGAGAAGCCAGCGTTAAAAAAAATAACGACGGCTTTCGCAAATTAGTATTATATTAGCCATGCTTGATGTGCGCGAATGGGGATGTGCGGACATCACAGCGATGGGAAGACCAGTGGTTGGCCATGACTTCAGGGATCACCACGGTTCCGACCATCACAGAGGAATGGGAGGTTCCAGCGGGTTTTCTCGTCGGGAACCGGGTAACGCGTTGGGGTAGTTCAATGTATCGGATCGTCATCGCCGACGATCACGGCTTATATCGGCGCGGCCTTCGGCTAGCACTTATGGCTGGAATTCCAGGTGCCGAAATATTCGAGGCTGCGTGTTTCGATGCTGTGGTCAATCTTCTGGAGGAGCAGGCATCCGTTGATCTTGCGATCCTCGACCTGAACATGCCTGGGTTGTTTGATCAGCAAGTGCTCAGCGACGTTCTCTCCGCCTATCCTCACACACGCTTTGCCATCGTTTCCGGGGACGATTCCCGCTCGGAGATCCTGACCGCTCTTTCGATCGGGCTCCATGGTTACATCGTCAAATCGCAGAAAGACGAAGAAGTCGTGCTGGCCGTAAATGAGATCCTCGCGGGTCGGATCTACGTACCAGCACTCTTGTCCCGAACGTCTGGGGACCAGAGATCGTATGCCGCCCTGCCCTCGGCGAAAAATCCTTCCCGTCGACGCGTGGGTTCGAGCGATCTCGGCAGGCTGACATCGAGGCAGAAGGACGTCCTCAAGCTGATGGCGGAAGGGTATTCGAACAAGGAAATCGCCCGCAATCTGGATATTGCCGAAGCGACAACCAAAATCCATGCCGCTGCCATTCTGCGCGAGCTCGGGGTACGAAACCGGACTGAAGCAGCCGTTTTGCTGCAAACCTGGCAGTCGAGAAATGTGAGCTGATTTATGCCACCCGAAGCGGGTAGCGGTTTGGACCGGCATGCTGAGGGTAGACCTGCGAGACCGGCGCGTTTTGGATCCTGCTATGGATGCTGGTTTCCCAAATCCCAGATCGCATTGCGGCGACATGCGCTATAGTTCAATTTCCTTCCGCGATAACCGCAACGAGTATCGCAGTCCGTGCTCCGATATTTCCAGTTTCGGGGAATGACCGACAAGCGGTGTGCCATCCACGCCGATTATCATGGATCCGAAACCGTGGCGCACGACCTTTGAATTCTTCCGCCGTCCCGATTCCACCCAATCGAACACGAGATCGCCTCCTGCGCCGTCGGATGCGAATTGCCACTTAACTTCGACCTTGCCTTGTGAGTCACCCAGCGCACCGTGTTTCACGGAGTTTGTCGTCAGCTCGTGAAGGATCATCGCAAAGCTCTCGGCGGCGCCAGCTGGCACTGTGAGGGAGGGGCCGTCGATCGTTATGTCCCGCGTCTCCTTGAAGGGTTGCAACTCCTGGGCCACGAGATCGTGGAGCATCCCCGACAGGCTGGTATGACGAGACAGGAGCAGATGCGTCGCTTCCAGCGTTCTGATCCGGTCGACCAGCATCTCCTTGTATTTGGCAACGTCGTTCTCGGGAACATTGATCATCTTTACCAGGGCCGTGATCACCGGGAACAAATTGCTGAACCGATGGCGGTCTTCGAGCATGATGCGCTCGCGCTTCTTTACGGCGGCGCGAAGAAGCGTGGTTTGTCGACGCTCGGTCAGATCGGCCGCGATCCCGATGCGGATTGCGCGGTCGCCGCGTTCTTCCTGCCGTCCGCGCAGAGCAACCCAGCGTATGTGACCATCCATCCGCCTGACACGAATCTCGATGTCGTAGTTCACGGCCGACGAGGGTTTTGCCGAGGCAGCCAATTTCGGCCAGTCGGCTGGATGGATGACGGCCGAGAGTTCTTCCAAGCGGCGGACGGGCGTCGGCGGCAGGCCGAGAATGTCCCAGAACTTGCCGGAGCCCTCGACTGTCCCCTCCTTGAGATCTATTCGCCACGTACCCAGGCGTCCGGCAGACAGAGCGAGATCAAGCCATTCCTTCTGAGCACGGAGGGCCTCGCGTGCGGCGCGTCGCTCGGAAATATCGTCGATCACCACGAACACGCTCTCGGTCGATGCCTCGTCAGGCCGCGATGACGACAGGGACAGACGAGCCCAGAATGCCTTGCCGTCCTTCCGCAGCAGGCGAATATCCGCAGCGGACGACGAGGCGCCATTATCCAAATCCTTCAACACCCCCCGCACGGCATCTCGATCGTCGCCAAGAACGAGCCCTTCCAGCTTGAGCTGGGCAAGTTCCTCTCCTCCGTAGCCGGTCATCTCACAAAAGCGTCTGTTCGATTGCAGCAGTTCGCCACGTCGATTGGCATTTGCAAAACCCAGGGCAGCGCGCTCGAACGCCCAACGGTAACGACTCTCGGCGGCATCGATGGCAGCAAGCCTGGATTCTGCGACCTCAAGCGCCCCGCGCAGATCCTGTCGCAGGCGGTGGAACACAAATGCGATCAGGCCACCGGAGACCAGAAGGAAGATGGCGCTCGTCCAATCTTCAGCAGAGAGATGGGCGTTCAGAACGCATCGCATCCACAAGCCGGCGGCCGCCATGAGAAACGTCGCGGCGATGGCAACCAGACGCCCTTCGAGATAAACGATAACAATAATTATGGGGATAAACGCAATAAACGTCACCCCCTCGCCGAGATATATCGTATTTATCGCTTCGAGTACTATCGCTGCTGCAAGGACCAATAGCGAAGCTACATGAGCCAACGGCGTGTTTGACACGTTCGATTTGAGCCAGCGCAGATACGAACCCATGCGCCAGACTACAACCTTCTATCTAGTTCGTCGAGACTAGGCCGCGACAGGGCAGCCTAGTACCACTGCCGGATTGCTATGGCTTTGCCGGCGAATAGAATCAGGCTCGGTTGGGCTCATCAAAAGGCATGTTCAACGAACGCTGCGGAACAGACTTCCCGCGGATGTCTTCAGACGTGTCGAAATTCAAGCCAAAGGAGTGCATTCCCGTCGGTTGGCGGAATTCAAAGCAAGTAAATCGTGCAAAATTTACTTGGGTCAGTAGCAACTAGGGTTGGGGTAGAAGCGATGACACTGATTGAGAGGCGCAACGAGGCGGTTGCGATCAGCCAATACATTACTCTGAAAGATACTCGTCACGCACGTCCGATACATCTGCCGGATCGGCCGGACGCCAGAATTGGCGGACCGCAGCGACGCAGTTTGGAATCCATAACCGGCATGCTTGACCGCATCGGCTGCGGCTATCTCGTGCTGGACCGCGACAGGAAAGTGATCGAATGGAACGCTGCCGCTCAAGAGACGCTTGAGCGGCAGGGCGAAGCGGCCGACACAGCCATCGAGCTTTCCGCCGGGCTAAGGCGGCTGGTTGCGAATGTTCCGGTCCACTTCCAGCCGGGCTCACTCTCATGGGTGGTGATCCGCAGCAGGGGCGACAGGCCGGTGGTCCTGAATGAGACGGGCGTCGTCACACCGGACGGTACCAGCATCGTCGCATTGCTGGACCGGGAGAACACATCGTCGGCAAACCCTCAGACCTTGCAAAGGATGTTCGGTTTGACCAGTGCGGAAACGCAGCTGGCGTTGCGCCTGGCGCATGGCGATGCGCCCCTGGAGATCGCTCGCAGTTGGCATCTCAGCCGCACGACAATCCGTTCCCAGCTTGCCTCGCTGTTCGCCAAGACCGAGACAAGGCGTCAGGCGGAGTTGGTGGCTCTCCTGGGGCGCATTTCGGTCCTGCCATGAAATAGCAACCGCCGGGCGTCGGCAGCCGCCCGGACTCAGGCGATCGAGATCGGGCCAATGCAACGCGGCGGCATTCTGCGCGGCCGCGTTTGCGCAGATCGTAAAATTGGCGGCGCCATCTCCACGCTTTCGACGCGTCATCGAACGCGGTCAGCGCGGGATCTCGCTGCGGGGGTGACTTGCCATGGTCGAAGCGAATTCGACGGTCCACAAGCTGGTGGATACCGCCCGAGCGTGGTCGGATGGGGCTGTATTGAAACTTGCACGCGCGGGCCCGGTCGTCGTCACCGGCGCCGCCGGGTTCATCGGATTTCATGTTGCGTTGCGGCTCTTGCGACACGGCGCCGACGTTATCGGTGTCGACAATTTCACGCCCTACTACGACCTGAGGCTGAAGGAGGCGCGATTTGCACAGCTCTGCGCCGAACCGAGATTTACGCCCATGCGGATGGACCTGGCGGACCAGGCGCTGGTAAAAGCCCTGTTTTCGGACTTCCAGCCATCGCACTTCGTGCACCTCGCCGCTCAGGCCGGCGTGCGTTATTCGCTCGTCGACCCGCATGCCTATGTCCAGTCGAACATTGTCGCGTTTCTCAATATCCTGGAGGGCTGCCGGCACGCCGGCGTCAGCCATCTCGTCTATGCCTCGTCGAGTTCCGTTTACGGCGCCAATCGAAGCATCCCGTTCTCCGAGCACCATGGCGCCAGTCATCCGGTCAGCTTCTATGCCGCGACCAAAAGCGCAAACGAATGCATGGCGCATTCGTACAGCCACCTGTACGGCTTGCCTGTGACCGGATTGCGTTTCTTCACTGTCTATGGGCCTTGGGGCAGGCCCGACATGGCGGTCTATACGTTCACCCATGCTATCGCCGAGGGACGGACGATCAAAATCGCCAATGCCGGCCGCGTATGGCGAGATTTCACCTATATCGACGACATCGTGGAGGGGGTGGTTCGCGTGCTGGCCGCGCCGCCTCGGCCGGATCCGGACTGGGACAGCCGTGCGGCCGATCCCGCCACCAGTTCGGCGCCATATCGGATCTACAATATCGGCAACGACCGGCCCGAAGAGATCAACCGTCTGATCGCGATCATCGAGACGGCCCTTGGCCGCCGCGCCCTACGTGTCAACGTGCCCTTGCCCCCAGGCGATGTCCTGGAGACCCGCGCCGACGTCAGCGACCTCCGCCGCGCTGTCGGCTTCGCGCCGGCGACAGCACTCGAGGACGGCGTGCAACGTTTTGTGGAATGGTACCGGGATTTCCATGCAAGGCCCGTCGACCGGGAACGACAAGCGTTCGTTCAGGCATAGGGCGGAAACAGCGGGTGGGGGCCGGGCGGCAAGCACAACGCCGGCTCACACCCAACGCCCGATCAGTCTGTCTTGGGATACGCCGGCACCGGAAATGGGCGAAGCTGCTGTCGAGTGCTGGACCCGGCTCCCAGAAGCCGTCGGGCACGGCGAGTTAGAGGCTTCTCGAACAGGCGATAGGTGATGAGTGCCACACCAAAGGTGATCACCAGCGCCGACGCGATAAAGGCCCACGGGCCGAGTACCAAAATCAAGCCTGTTCGCCAGAAGAAGATGCGCGTGGCGCGGATCACGAATGGATGCAGCAGGTAGAGAGCATAGGACGCGTCGCCGACGCCAGCGCCCCATCGCGCGGCCAGGCTTTCATGCCTCAGCTCGGCTGGCGCCAAGGCAGCACTCCAGACGATGAGAGATGCCGGGATGCCGTAAACCACGGGGCGGGAAAGGCCGATCGAGATATCGGGAAAGGCCGCCGCCAGCATCAGGGCGGCCAGTCCGGTTGCAGCGACGCAGGCCCTTATGAAACCGGAGGGCCGCAGACCCGAGGCGCACATGATCCCGATTGTCACGCCGAAAGCGAACTCAAGGACGATTGGATCGGTCCAGAACGCGAATGGCTCTGGCAAAGGCGCCGCGAGACGGCCTGCGAACACCATCCCCACCAGGGTCGTGAGCAGGACCGTGACGGCCCAACGCATGGGCAGCAAGATCGTCGCCGTAAACAACACGTAGAAAAGCATCTCATAGTTGAGCGTCCAACCCAGCTCGTAGACAGGCTGAACGACTCCGTCGGGGCGAGCGGCCGGAATGAAAAAGTAGGATTCGATGACAAACCGGAAATTGATGTAGTCCTGGTTGAGAAATGAGGGAGCGAGCAACGCCACGGCAAGGTAGAGCGTGGTGACCGCCCAATATAGCGGGACAATCCGGGCGAGCCGGCGGGAAAGGAAGAGACGCGCGCCACCCGTCTTGGCGAACAGCTGTCGCGACGTGTGCACCATGATCAGGCCGGAAATCACGAAGAAGATATCGACTCCAGCGCTCCAGGGTATCGGATTCCACGCCTGAAAGGTGCGGCCGGCTTCTAGTTGCAAGCTCGCCGCATCGTGCTGGGCGTGGCGCAACGCGACCGAGGTGGCCGCGAGGGCACGCAGAACCTGGACCTGTGTGAGGGTTTCGCGTTGGCCGGGCTCGACAGGCGTCGACCTTTCGGACCGCTGGCGCATCGAAGGCGTCGAGGCCGCCGCCATTGGTTCTTGTTCCATGAATGCTCCGCAGCTTGCACAACACCGTGAGGCACGTCCGAAGCTCATGCATCCTTCAAATGACGGACACAGCCCTCAATATATGGAGGCCCTGCCGGCGGAGCGCAGGAGTAGGAGGCGGGTGAACGTCGACGCTTCCGACGCACGCCTTCATCTCGGCGATGCCTGGGCCTACTTGCCGCAATGCCGATCAAAAATGCATCCGGCGCTCGTTCAAGTCGGGGCCATCATGAGCACCGGCACCGACGCATGGAGTACCGTCATTTGCTCGCCCTCAAGAACCAATTCCATTGATGGGCATCGATCGCGCTCGGCCTGATCGACAGCAGTGCAAAAACCAAGCCTGGCATGATTTTCAGGCGCTTGCCGATATAGACAGCCATGGCAACGCTCCAGATGCTCAGGGCTAGCGCGACACCCACGGCGGCGCCAATCGGGCCGTAAATCGCGACGCCCGCTGCACAGGCTATGATATTGGCCACAGCACCGGCAATCATGGTCGTTGCGGCGGCCCATTCGTTTCCAGTCATGGTCAGGAGATTCTGCTGAGGCCCACACAGCGCGACAAACACGTATCCCAAGATGAGAACCCGCGCGATCGGCGCGCCCGCGGCGTAACCCTCACCGAAGAACCTCAAGAACGGCTCGGCGATCACCATCATTGGGATGGCGACAACGACGGCGCCGCCAGCAGAAAGCAAGGTAGCCCGCGCGAACAGCTGCTGAAGTCCGTTGCGATCGCCTCTGGCATACAGATCGGCAGCCGTTGGCGAAAACATGGTGGCGACGGCAATGCGGGAGAGCCCCACAAGCATCGCTATATTCAACGCCAAGGCGAAAATACCAGCTTCACGGATATGGTCTGTCCAGCCCAAAACCAGCACGCCTGCTCGGCTGACGAAAACATCGAGCCCGGTGATGAGCATGAGTGGGGGGACTGCAAACCACCACTCTCTCGATGCATAAGTGGGCTTAGCCTGCCGCAGGCCGGGTGGTTCAAACTTCCTGGCGGTGATGAACACCAGCCCAACCGTGAAGGCGGAACTTACCACCACGGCGAGGGTCACGGATGGCGCGTCCACCGTTCGCAATCCGGACTTGGCCAGCAGTGCCACCAGCACGAGCAGGAGCCCGTCTCGTACGATGCGCTCCGGCAACAGCGCAGAGACAACGCCACCGAACGCACGCACCAGCGTGGCTCCGAGAGCATAAGCGGTAATCAAGGGCACGGCCACCATACCGAGCATGATGCTTGTCTCAAGCCCACTTTGCTTGTGGTCTGAAAAAAGCAGCACGGAGGCAGCGCCGATCATCCCGAACAACGTCGCCGCAATCAGCGATCTTTGCAGGGCAAATCTTATCACCCCCCGCGCCAGATCAAGCCTGCCGTTGGCTCTGTAGGCAGGGACAAAACGCAACAATGATACGTTGAAGCCAAGCGTTGCCAGATAGGCGAGCACGGAGGTCCATGCCAGAACGTAGGAATAGATGCCGTAGTTGCGTGGCCCGATGAGGCGTGCAATTGCCAACTGCGCAAGACTGGTCAGCCCAGCGCCTCCAATATAGATCAACAGAGCGAAGATGCTCGCCCAGGCGAGTCGCGAACCCATGTCCTTGTTCCGCGGTGGCGCCGTTGCCGAAGCAGGAACGCCGATGGGAAGATTCGGGAACTCCCTTTGTTTTTCGGCGGCCGGCCTATCTGTGCGTAACAATGCGGAAATTATTTGCTTCTCGACATAACAAATACTTTTGAAGGTCGATTGACGGTCAACGTTGTCGACGGAAATGATTTCCCGACCCGAAGTCGTCAGGAGATCATTTATCGATTCAAAAACACCAATAGAGCGCATATTCACGCTCAAGTCGGCCTCGAAAATTCGTTCTGCCGGCGGCTCGCGCTCGATACGCTGTCGGAGCCGAGTCTCCACAACCGCGGCTGGCACCACCAGCCTGACGATGAGATCGGCCGGCGGCGCGAGGCTGAGCGCCTTTTCGAGCGCTCCGAGTTCGGTGCCCCCATTGAACATCGCCAGCGATCCAATCGCTTGAACATACCCTTGATCGAATATGACAATTTCCGGCGATTGCTCAGCGGCATTCCAGCAACGCGAAAGGTGCAAGATATATCGCCAGATACGCGCACGCCAGATTCGTTTCTTTGGTGGTATCAACCTCACCATCGAGAACGAATTGGAAATTTCGTCCAGTCGCCCTGTCGAGGAAAGCAATATTCTTGCGGTCGAAAATATTGCCGACACGATTCTTGAGACGAACAGCAGGATTCCAAGATCGAAGCTCCCGGCCCTGGTGCTGGGTCTATAGCTGAGAGCGACCCTGGCGTTATAGCCTTTCCCGCGCAACTGCTTGGCGAGTGCATGCGCAAACGTTGTTTTGCCCGATCCAGGCGGTCCGAAAAATTCAATGATCATTATGGGTCAAGCCCGATTGCGGGAACGCACCTGGTCCCTTGCGGCATTGCTTGGAGAGCGGTGATGACGGTCCTCATCAAACCCTCGCCAGCAGGAGATCGGCGCTATCCCCGAGCTGATAGCCGGCATGCCTCTTGAGATTCACCTGGGTGAGCACACTCCCTACAGGAGCGGTGACGGGTCCGCCGGCCCGCAGCGACTCCAGAACACCACGGGCAATGCTGCGCCGCGTCCTGGACCAGCGAACGGCAAAAAGCACCGCATCGGCCCAGCGCTTTAGAAGTCTGGTTTCGGGGCCTCCAAGTCCCAGCGGCCCGTTCATGATGACGACGTCGTAGACCGAGAGCAGTTCATCAGTAAACTGCGATTTGTCGACAGTGGACAAAAGCGTCAGCAGATCATCCGAAGGTGCTGGAGCGGCCATCAGATCGATGCCGATTTCCGGCATTCTCGTGATTGCGTCCTTCAGAGTGCAGCGTTCACTTACATAGTCTCCAAAGGAATTGTGAGCCTTGATGGTGCCGAATTCGCCACGAAACTCGTTCGTGAGCCGTGCGTCCTTGCGGTCGAGGTCGAGGAAAAGCACCCTTCCTCCCAGTCGTGTTGCCGCCAGCGCCAGGCTCCATGCCAACTCCGTCTTGCCATCGTCCTGGATGCTGGACGTTACGAGGATGATATGCGGCGGCTGCCCCCTGCCTTGAGTTGGGGCCGCAGTGACGAGAAGGGATGTCGCGGCGCGACTGAACGGCGAGTTCTGCTGGCCCAGAACCAGATGCCGCAGCTGTCTGGCATGCAGTCCCGGAACCTTGGGAAGCAGTCCGATGCACGGGATCCCAAGCTCGGCTTCGGCTTCAGCCTCGCTGCGCAAGGTTTGATTGAACATGTTGCGGACCAGAACCAAGACCGCCCCCATCAGACCAAACACGATCATGCCGGGTGGAATCAGGAAAAACGGTGACAGGGTCTTGGAATTTGACGGCGGCCATGCCGTCGACAGGATCGCTACACCTGGCGAGGGAGCGGCGATGCGCCGTATCAAGTCCTGCTGCCGGCCAAGGAGCTCGTTGTAGTGTTGCGTCACGATGGCCACCTGCGGCTCAAGGGCCCGCAACCCGGAAAGCTGGCTCGCCGTGTCGGCCACGGCCGCGTCGAGCATCCCCTTGCGCTCCTCGAGAGCCGCCACCTGGGCGCGGTAGACGTTTGCCTCGGCCGCAATGCGCGCGATGCCCTGTTCCATTTCACGGGTGATCGCGTTGCCCAGATCGCCGTCCGCAGCGGCGCCCTGCTGGCGTGCCACCAGGTCCGTCAACACAGGCGATCCGATCGCTTCGGCGATGGCCGACACAGGGGCGCCCGCCTTTCGCAGGTCCTCAATATGGTGAAGGCGTGCTTCCGAGGCGGAAAGATTGGCTTTCGACAAGAAAATCTGTCGGCCGAGCTCCGCTGTCTCACCGGCTGCGTTGTTGGCCGCGCTTTGATCAACGGCACCATGTGTCAGCCGGTATGTCTCCAGCCGATCGGTCGCTTCGACCAGATCCTTTTGCACCTGCGGCAGGCTGGCGACCAGCGATTCCAGCTCGAACTGATCCGACGCACGGCGTTTCTCTACGAGATCTTCGATATAGACTTGAGCGAATGTGTTCGCGACAAGCGCGGCACGCGCCGGACTGGCATCGGTAAAGCCGATGGTGATGACGCGCGAGCGCAGCTCTTGTCCGACCCTCATTCCGTTCCGCAGGGTCTTCAGCGCGGCCGCGTCCGCTTCCGGACTTCCTGCCGCCGGCTTGCCCTGCGTCCAGACCCGGCTCAGCAGATCGCTCAAGAACGAGCCTGCGGCGGGCGGGACGGCACTGATGCCGCTTTTTGCGGCAAGGTCGGCCGCCCGCGGTTGGCGAAGAGCCGCCAGAACCCGACGCAGGTGGCCTTGCGACGAGAGCATCGTCAGATGGTCATCGATGCTCGACTCCAGCGAGTCTTGGGCGGATGCCGTGGCGCCCGAAGTACCGCCGCTCGGGGCGTCGATGATGACCTGCGTCGTCGCCTCGAACAGCACCGGGCGAGTAAAGCCCGCGAGGCCGGCCAGAATGCCGCCCAGAAGAGCGACGGCAAGCAAGAGCCATTTTCTCGTTGCCAAGGTGACGACGAGTTGATGGAGGGGAGACGGCGACTGCACGGGCTCGCGTGACGGCCGGCTCATACGCGAATTGGTGTCGAGCGTTGCGACAGTCATCTGCTTAGCGCGCGGAAGCCTGGCGCGGCTGGCTATAGAACCTTCCATTTCAATCCCCTGTCAGTTCAATATCGTAAGAAGGGCGCGTTGCCGGCGCTGATGGCCGTATGGCTTCGTTGCGCCACGCCTGAAACATCAGCAGCGGCCACAGGTCACGGAAATGATCCTGGTTTCCACGCAGATGATCGCGCCAGCATGCGTCGACCCTCGCACAGTCGATGACCCCGTCTCCGGACAGGCGTATCGTGGCGATGATATCCGTCGCCCAGTCGCGCAGGGGTCCCTTCAGCCAGGCCCCGACCGGAACGTCGAAACCTTGCTTGGGCCGATCAACCAGTGAGCGCGGTACATAACGATCAAGGAGCTGGCGAAGTATCCATTTGCCCTTGCCATTTCGGACCTTGGCACTGCTCGGCAGGCGCCAGGCGAATTCGACGACGCGATGGTCCAGGATCGGGCATCGTCCCTCGAGGCTGTTGGCCATGGTGGCGCGATCGAGCTTCACCAAGATGTCGCCGGGGAGATAGCCGGTCATGTCGTCAAACAGGAGACGCGATAGCAAGTCGTCGAGCTCTGCCGCGCAGGCATTCGATGCCGGCGGCTTGTGATGAAGAAGGTTGTTGGTCGAAGATTCCGTCAGCCGCTGAAGCAGTTGGTCCTCATTTGCCGCCGCGAACAGGCGGGCGAGCCGGTTCAACCGGTCACCGCGCAAACAGTGCCGCATATTCGCCGAAAGCGGCAGGCTGCCGAAGATGTCTTTCTGGGAGGCCTGAGCCAGCAATCCAGCCCCCGCCGCCAACATCCGACGAAATGACGATGGCAACTCATGCTGCCTTCTGAGGCGGGTTGCCAGGAAGTGCCGAGAATAGCCGGCGAAGCACTCGTCGCCGCCATCACCCGATAGAGCCACCGTTACGTGTTGCCGGGCGAGGCGCGACACAAGCAGCGTCGGTATCTGCGACTCATCGGCGAACGGCTCGTCCCAGATCCGCGGTAGTTCCGGAATGACTTCTAGCGCCGCGGTCGGTGAAAGGTGAAGTTCGGTGTGATCGGTGCCCAGATGCCGCGCAACCGCGGCCGCATGAGGAGCCTCATCGAACCCGCTCTCACCGAACGCTATGGTGAAGGTGCGAACGGGCTTTTGGGACTGTGCCTGCATCAGGGCGACGACCGTCGAGCTGTCGATCCCGCCCGACAGAAAGGCGCCAAGCGGGACATCGGCGATCATGCGTTCGTTGACGGCAAGGCGAAGCAGGCTGTCGAGCTCGGTCGTGAGGTCCTCGTCGCTGCCGGCAATCGGATCTCGCTGCGCCTTGCTGGCGACATCGGCCAGCGACCACCAGCGGCGAATGCGATGCGCAAGCGAGCCTGCACCGCGGGCACTGGCGAAATCCGCCGCTGTCACCGACAGGACTGAACCGGGCGGCAGCTTGAACACGCCCTGCCAGATGCAAAGGTCATCCGGCACCCATCCTTTCGAAAGCATCGTTGCCGCCGCATCGACGTCGAGTTCCGGGTTGAAGCCCGGGAAGCACGTGATCGCCTTCAACTCCGAGGCGAAGACAAGCGCTTCACGTGTCGAGGCGACATAGAGCGGCTTCTTGCCCATTCGGTCGCGGGCGAGATGGAGGATCCGGTTCTTCAGATCCCACAAGCCGAAAGCGAACATGCCGGCGAAGCGCTGCAGTGCCGCGTCGAGGCCCCAGCTCTCGATCGCGCACAGCATGACTTCCGTGTCGCTGGTGCCGCGGAAATGGTGGCCCGCCCCTTCGAGTTCGCGACGCAGATCGCGAAAATTGTATATCTCGCCATTGAAGGTGATCACATACCGGCCGCTGGCGGAGTGCATCGGCTGGCGACCTGCCTCCGACAGGTCGACGATGGCCAGACGCCGGTGGCCGAAGGCGATCCCGGCTTCCCGGTTCATCCAGAACGCCTCGCCATCAGGCCCGCGATGACGAAGGGCCATCGCCATCGGCCCGATCGCCCTGAGAGCATTCGTATCGGCCGCATCGGGCGCCAAGAGAATTCCGGCGATCCCGCACATTCTAATATCTCCTCTGGCGAACGGTCGCGGGGATCGCCTGCGGCATTCCAGCGACGAGGCACAGGGTCAGACAGAACCACACGATCGGATGGCGGATGATCAGGTGCGGAGCACTGAAGACAGCGATCGAGGCTACGAGCGCCACGAGGACGTCCAGTCTCGCACGCCACGCTGACAAGGCGGCCGAGCCAAGGATCCACAGCAGGGCCAGGACTGAAATCAGGCCGCCCTGAGTGTAGAGATCGAGGATTGTACTATGGGCTTCGAAAGGCCGCGGCAGAAACTGCTGATTGACGACGGGGGGAGTATCAAGGTGCGGGCCTGGACCGAGACCCAGAGATCCGGATCCTGCTCCCTTGTTCAATGCCTCCTCCCAGAGGTAGAGGCGAAGTGCCGCGGTTTCCGCGGTCGCTTCCCCGCCCTTGTCCTTGGTGAGGCTCTTGGCGAAGTCTTCGGCGCTGGCGGCCTCGCTGAGAGCGTAAGGCGCCATTGATATGGCCAACGGAAGGAATCCAACGGCCAACAGCAGGGCAAGTTGCCGTGGAAGGCTGACCTTGCCGCCGTCGCTTGTCAGCCAGGCCCGGACCCGCAGTCCGAGAAGGATCAGGCAAGCCAGGACAGTCGTATAGAGATAGGTATCGCTCTTTGTCAGCCTTCCGACATAGAAGGTGAGGATCAGGCTGCACAACCCGAGACATCTTGCCCAAGGATTGCTGGTGGTCGTGGCAAGATGCAGGGCCAAGGGACCAAGCAGCGCGCAGTAGAGCGCAAGCTGGTTCGGATTGTCGGACCAACCGCAGAAACGGTCCCAGTACCAGGGATCGACGCCAGACTGATGGATCCAGCCGAAACCAAGCCCTAGCTGAACGACAAAGCCTGCACTCGCGACAGCGATCATCCACCAGGCGATACGGCGTAAACGGAGGGCCGCGTTGGGCTCCGCTGCAGCCAGACAGGTAACGCAGGCCAACAGCACGTACGCCATCGTGTCATGCAACAACGGATCGAGGAACAGTGTGGTCGTCAGAAAGCCGATGATAAACCCCACGCCCAGGGTAAGCGTCAGGATCAGCCAGAAACGTGCAAGCTTGGCCAGGGCCGGCGTAGCCTCAAGCCGGCCGCCTGCAAGGATCCGCGTGATCGACAGCAATATCCAGAGCGAGAGGAACAGTTCGCTATAGCCGAACGGCAGCCCCGGGATGCTGAGTTGCACCGCGTAGGACATCGCGACACCGAAGGCCAGGAGCGCATCACGGATCATTGCCGCGCCTCACCCAGCCGGGGGTTCCGCGCACCCTCTTCCCTCAAGATCGCGGGCGCTGATCGAGCAAGGCTGCCGCGGTATTTGCCGTCGAGCACGGTCTTGTATAGGTCGCAATACTGGTCGACGACCCACGACAGCGAAAAGCGCTCACGCACCAGGCCGACGGAACGGCTGCCCATGATCTTGCCACGGGCGCGATCGGACAGAACATCGACTATTCTGGATGCCAGGCCATCCGCATCGCGCGGCGCGACGAGGTAGCCATTCCAGCCATCTTCAACCACGTCATTGCAGCCGGGCATTCTCGAAGCGACGATTGGCAATCCGGACAATCCTGCTTCCAGCAGGACGCGCGGAATACCTTCGCGATACTGCGTTGGAAACGCGAACAGATCCGCCATGCCAAGCAGGGCAGGAACGTCCCGCCTTGGCCCCAGGGCTATGACATGAGGAGCATATTGCTCGATATCGGACCTGCTGACCGCAAACGGACCTTCGGAGTCTTGCGGACCGACAAGCACGAAACGCGCGTTGGGCCTCTTGGAGAGGACGCGGGGAACCGCCTTGATGAGGGTCGGGATCCCCTTCTGGCGAGTCAGCCGACCGACAAAGATTATGACCTCGGCAGACTGCAGCCCAAGGTCCTCGCGCATCGTGGTGGCCGAAGGGCCACGATACCTTGCGGTCGAGAATGCATTCGGGTCGATGCCGGAGCTCCGGATCAGCCGCCCCTTGCCGTGGCCCACCAGCCGATAGCGCTCGAAGAAGGCCTGATCGTCGCGATTTTGGAACACGGTCGTGGCTGTCCAAAGTGACGCCAGCCACTGAAGGCCGCAAAAGACCGGACGCAGGGCCAGTGCCCGCGGTTCCCGTGACGAGAATGTCCAGCCAAGCCCATTGATGGTGCGAATGACCGGAACCTGCCCGCGCACGGCCAAAGGGGTCAGGAGGTTGGGCTTGGTGTCGAAACTTTGAACGATGTCAGGACGCAGTTCGGACATCAATTTGCGGACAGCGTTGACTGCACCCCATTCTCCACCGCCACTGGCAAAGCGGTCGAAAGCAAGCCGGCGATGCGCAATGCCATGGGGTGAAAAGGCGCCTCCGGCATCGCTCGAGACGGCAGTGACCCGAAAGCCCCTTTCACGCAGCGCCAGAAGGAACGGGATTCTAAGCCGGTGATCCTCGCCTCCAACGCAAACCAGATGCGGACTCATCCCGTCCCTCCTGGATGCCGGCAGTATCCCAATCGCGCAAAACCGCTGGCCCTATCTGTTTCCATGGCCCGGTTTCATCGCCCCTGCACACACAACACCCAAGTCCACGCTAGGAGCAGGCCTTCGCGCTGTCCTCGTCTGTTTGAATGAAGCAAGGGCTTGGACGATGCGGCGATGCAACGACGACTGCCATCGGATCGATGAGTTGACCCGGAACTCATTCGTTCTGACGATGCGAGGGCCAACATGGTCGCGTACGACACTGCGAAGCCAGTCAGCAAAGCAAGGGGGCTGTGTTGGAAACGTCGGGGCGCCCGCGTTTAGAAAGCTATTTTGCACGCACCTTGCCGTTGGTTGGCGGACTGACGGATCAAGATGTTGTGGCAAATCGCAACACCAGCCCTCCAGATGGCTTCACATGGAAACAGGCCTCCTCCCGCCCTCTTGACATCGACGGACCAACCAGCCGCCTCTTCCCACGGATGGGCGACGACTTCTCCGAAAAATCGGCGTTCTTTCACCTGGAGCGGATTGTCGAAAAATACCCGGACAAGATCGCGATCAGCGACGGCTCCAAATCCCTCAGCTTTTCGGAACTGCTGAACGCAGTCCAAACCCTGGCGGGTGCGATTGCTGGTTCGGCCCCACCGGGCAAGGCGGTCGGGCTTCTTATCGGAAATACCCTCTGGTATCCGGTGGCCATGCTGGCCGCCATGCGGGCTGGCAGGCCCGCCGTGCCGTTGAACCCACGGGATCCGTTTCAGCGCCTCGCCGCAATTGCCACCAGCGCGCGGCTGGCCGCGATCGTCAAGCCAGGGCCGGGCAAGCCGCCAGGCTGGCCCGATGCCTCCTCACTCGAATGGATCGATGCGGCGAGTTGCATGGCCGCGACGCCGGATGGCAGCTTGCCGGCGTTGCCGTCCGAAGTGTCGATCGATGCCCCGGCAATCGTTCTCTACACGTCAGGCAGCACCGGGGCGCCGAAGGGCGTCGTGAACAGCCAGCGGGCGATCCTCCAACGCGTTCAGCAATATGTGGATGCCTGTCACTTCGGTCCCGACGACGTGTTCATGCCGCTGACCGGGCCGGCGACGATCGCGGGATGCCGCGAGATGATGACCCCGATGCTGTGCGGCGCCACACTGTACCTCTCCGACATCGAAAGCGTCGGCATTCGCGCCGCCCGCGAAAATTTCGAGAAATGGCGGGTAACGGTCGTCTATCTCGTGCCGGCGCTGCTGCGTGTGTTGATGAATGGTGCTGCGCCCAATGCATTCTCTTCCTTGCGGATCGTGCGGGTTGGCGGAGAAAAGATCCTTTGGTCCGACATCGATCGGCTCCGCGACAACGTTCCCGAGTCCTGCCTTGTCCAGATCAGCTATTCGTCCACGGAAACGACGGGCACGCAATGGTTCCTGCCGAGGGACTACCCGGAACGGGGCGCAACGGTCCCGGTTGGCTTCGTCCTACCCGGCATCGAATACACCGTCGTGGATGAGAACGCATGCGAGGTCGCCCCGGGCGATGAAGGAGAGCTGCTGATCAGAGGCAACTACACCACGCTCGGCTATTGGACGGATGGGGAAAACGTCCCTCTTCAGGCGAACTCCGGCAATCCCCGGCTTCGAACCTTCGCAACGGGCGATCTGGTCAAGGTCGACGATACCGGAATGATGTGGATCGTCGGGCGAAAGGGACGCCAGATCAAAATAAACGGGCGACGGGTCGAACCGGCCGAGTTGGAGCTCGTCTTGCGCCGAGCGCCTCAGGTGAATGATGCCGTTGCGGTGGTGACGGACGCGAACGAACTGGTGGCTTTTGTCGTCCCCGCGAGACCTGGCGGAGGCGAACTCATTGCTGAATTGCGCGAGATGATCAGGGCGGCTCTGCCGCCGGCGGTTCATCCAACGCGACTGCACAGCATTGCCGAGATCCCGCAGCTCAAGGGCGGCAAGGTCGACGGCGTCAAGTTGCGGGAACTGGACCGCGCACTGAAGGCGCAAGACGCCCATGACATGCCCATCGCCGGGCAGGCAGCGAACCCGCTTGATATCGAAGGCACCGCGGCGGCCGTATGGGAGAGGATTCTTCCGGGCAAAAGGGCGGCTGGCAGTCGCTGGGACGATGCCGGTGGCGATTCATTGAAGCTGCTACAATTCGTCATGGAACTTGAGACGGCTCTGGGGCGGGAACTCAACCTGGACGCGTTCACGGTCGGGATGAGCTTTGCCGATGTCGTCAGGGCAGCGTCTCTAGGGCAAGACACAAAAGGCGCGCTTGTCGAGGCCTCCGACCCCAGGCCCATTTTGTTCATCGTGCCCGGATCGATCGGCTACGGTCCAAGCCTGGCGGCCTTCGGTGTCGAGATGAGCAATGTCGCCAGGGTGGTTGCCGTGCGCTACGGGGATTTGAACGACCTGCTGAAGGGACATGGCACCATACCGCGGATGGTGGATGCGGTCGTCGACCAGATCAACCAGGCCCAACCGGACGGCAATGTGAATCTGATCGGTTATTCGCTTGGCGGCGGCGTCGCGTTCGAGGTTGCCGCTAAACTCGTTGCCGCCGGTCGATCGATCACGTTCCTGGGAATACTCGACACCAATATCGGCCCTGGGCAGCACAATTACCGTGAAACTCTCGCACGCACCGCTCAGCGCATCCACACCCACAGAGTGACGGTGGATCGCATGCTTTTGCGGGCTATCGCCAAGATATTTGCCAGATTTGGTGCCGAGGCGTTGCTCGCGAGAGGCATCGACTGGCTGAAATGGAAGACCTTCGCCAGAACGCGGTTCATTTTGCGCCTCGAGCTCGAGGAAATCCTGCGGATGCGCGCATTTGCCCAGTGGCTCGCGCAACCAAGGACGGTGCTGCCGATTACCGCCACCCTGTTTCGATGCAGGCGTAAAGGCGTTCCGACAGATCTTGGCTGGAGTGCTTCCCTGGCCGGTCTGAGCATAGTCCCGATCGTCGGCGGACATCTCGATATGCTGGTTGAACCCTACCTCAGCCACAACCGGCCGCTGATAGAAAGAGCCTTTCTGGTGAGCGGCGCATAGTGGATGGACGACCGCTATGCGCACTCTCCGGGGCTGAAATCAGGACAGGATGCTGGTGCACCTTCCTGATAGATCCACAACAAAATCCGGGGGCGCTGCCGCCGTGGCGGGGACAGTCTGGTCCTGCGTTGCCGCGCTGAAAATATCTTGGAACATGATCCCGAAAACTGGGAACCGGCTTTCGGAAAAGATCATGCTTCGACAAAGAGTTAGATAGATCAGGATGAAGATCCAACCAAACGTCATCCTGATCTAGACAGTCGACAAGTCCCTGGACCAAGACAGCCTTCCAATCGCGTAGGCTCTCCTGGCCATGATCAACGATTCTATCAATGGGCGCCGGTATTTGATTTGGCTCTAATATATCCTTTCCAATAGGCAGGCATGGGGTGCCTACCGAATCGGACGAAGGATATTTGCATGACAACCCTCCACTACGCCTCGGGTGGGTCGGCCTCCGAGGTCACAACCGCCGGATTCAACCTTGTCGACGTTTCATCCGTGGACCAACTCAACGCCCTGCCTGCCGGCACGAAAGGTCTGGTCTGGCTCAATGAAGCCAATGGCGCAACCTCGTCATTCATCCAGAAGGTCACGCCTTTCATCGGCAATCCGAACCTGTTTGGCTTTTTCCTCGTCGATGAACCGGACCCCACCGGCAAATGGGGAACCTACGCCACCGCCGCGAATCTGAGGGCGGAATCCGACTGGATCCACACCAACCTGCCCGGCGCCAAGACCTTCATCACCATGATGAATATGGGGTCCTCCGCAAATCCTGATTTTTCAAACACCTACAATCCCGCCAACACCCATATCGACTATTACGGCCTGGATCCCTATCCGGTGCGCACCGGGATAAGCACGGTCGACTACAACATGATCGACAGGACCGTGGCCGCGGCTGTCGCCTCGGGCATCCCGGTCAACCAGATCGTCCCGGTCTACCAGACGTTCGGGGGCGGTAGTTTCACCACCGACACGGGCGGCCAATATGTCCTTCCCACCGTTACCCAGGAACAGACCATGCTGGATCACTGGGCCAAGCTGGTTCCGTCGCCCGCCTTTGACTACGCCTATGCGTGGGGTTCTCAACAGGGCGACACGGCGCTTGGCAGCTCGTCGGCACTACAAGCCCTCTTCCTTCAGCACAACCAGAGCACCACCAGCACGCCTTCGACCGGCGATACGACTGGCACCACCACGCCCCCCACCAGCACTGTGCCCCCTCCCAGCACTGTTCCTCCGACCACCGATCACATCTTCTACGGCACGGGCGGCGCGGATGTGCTTCACGGCACCACCGGCGTCGACACCATGATCGGTGGCGGTTACAACGATACCTATTATGTCGACAACGCCGGCGACAAGGTGGTGGAACTGAACGGCGGCGGCAACGATACCGTGCTGGCATCGGTGAGTTATGTATTGTCGGCCGGCTCGGAGATCGAACATCTCGCCACCACGAACAAGTCCGGCACCGCCCCCATCAATCTCAAAGGAAACGAGTTCTCCCAAACCGTAGACGGCAATGCCGGCAACAACTACATTAACGGCGGTGGAGGGAAAGACGTTCTCACGGGAAATGGGGGCGCGGATGTCTTTGTCTTCAAATCCGCCCTCAACTCCAGCAATATCGACAAGATCACCGACTTCAATGTGGCCCAGGACAAGATCCTGCTCGACCACACTGTGTTTACCGGCCTTCAAGGCAGCACCCTTCAAGGCATCCCCCTTACCACCTCGGCATTCTACGTCGGCAAGGGTGCGCATGACAGCAGCGACCACATTATCTACAACAGTTCGACCGGCGCCCTCTCTTTCGACCCCGATGGCGCAGGCGGCGCGCATCAGATCCAGTTTGCCACTCTTGCTCCGCATCTGTCGTTGACGGCGTCTTCGTTCCTCGTCATGTGAGCCTTGGGGATGTCAGGCCTCTGATCACAAGGGTCTGACGTTTTCTTGAACATACCTCGGCGGAACGAAATCGCTCCAACGTGCATTAGTCCGTCATGAGCGCTCGGGGCATCGAATTCCTACAGAAATGGGTGGAGGATAATGTTCCACCCATTTCGACGTCCGATCCGTTCCTTGCAGCGAAACTCGCCGACCGGGTGACGGCGGACGCCATCAAGGCGGGAATTCGCCCTGAGGAAATCTCGGAAGAAGTTGGAAGCATGCTGTCCACCATGCTTGAATTGCTCGATCATCGCGACACTGATCGCGACACTGAATGATTGGGCATCCGGCCGCGTCGACAACGCGAGAGCCTGAAGTCTGCCCGGATGTATTTTCTACCTGTTGCGGCCTCAGCTGATGATGCTTCAGGCACCCATCCTACGTGATGGGCTGAGCCAGGTCGCCGACACCAGTAGCGACATGGGCAGGTGAACCTGCGACGATGGATTGCTTGCGCGGCCAAATGAGGGCTGCCACGGCCATTGGCGTCAGCCGAATCTGCTGCCGTGCGAGGTGTTCCAGCCAATCGGCCGGGCAGCTCAGGCTTGCTATCATAGCCAAATGTATATTAGCTGTTACTTGACAAACTGCTTAAGCTCTGGTTTCCTGATTTTACGGGTTTTTAGACAAGTTCGTTCCGTTTTTTACGGACGGTGTTCGCATGTCGACTCTGGTTGTGGCGGACCCGCGGGGGGTGTATCTCGCCGGTCTGGAATCGGTTCTGCATAAGGCTGGACACGATGTTGTCGCCCAGTGCCGCCGCCCTGTCGACGTTGTCCCCCATGTGGAGCGCCATCGGCCCGATATAGTCATCGTCGGCCTGGACATCACCGACCCGCAAGCAGCCGGTCTTTCCTCCCGGCTGAAGGCCTGCAACAGCGCCCTCGGCATCATCTTCATCGTGCAGCCACATGGCAGGCTCGACATCAAGGAGATACAGGTGCTGAACGGCGACGGTCTGCTGCTCGACGGCATCAGTCACCGCTATCTCATCGAATGCGTGAATGCGGTAGCGGCCGGCAAGAAGTGGATCGACAACAAGATCGTCCAGCAATTGCTGATGCCCCGATCTCAGCCCCAGTCGAAATCCAGGCTGACCGGGCGGGAGACCGAGATCGCCGACCTCGTCTCGCGCGGGTTGCGCAACAAAACCATCGCACAGCGGCTGCATGTATCCGAGGGCACGGTGAAGATGCACCTGCATCACGTCTACGAGAAGCTGCACCTCGGCGGCCGGGCGGAATTGGCCTGGGTAGCGCATGGCAACGATGCCGACCACCCGGGAATGGGCCGAACCGGCCTGCTCTGACCATCGCCTTCACGCTTGCATCGACATGATGCCGGCATCGGGCCGGAACGCCGCCTGATGGCATCGGCCGTGATACCAGCGCAACCGCACGCGCCGAGCTGACCTATCGAAGGATATATATCGTTCGATCAGATACGGCCATCCACCATAACACTATCCAACCGGGAATGGACGCGCCCTCCGCGCCGGCGGCACATTGCGGGATTAAAGGCCGCAATTGTGCGCCAGCGGATGCGCTTGGGTAGGGGCATCCGGCATCGGGGGGAACCCCTTTTCTTGATGCGTTTTGAACCGGGGAGAACCTCCATGGCACTCGACATCACAACTCAAGACATCATCATCGACGAAACCACCGGCCTTCAGGACGATGACGTTAACTCGTCCGTCCCGCCGCACAACAACGCCACGGTGCAATATCTCCTGGGTCTCGACGCCGCAGGCGGGCTGCCCTCACCGGAGGTCGCCTTCCAAAGCAACTTCGTGGTGGCTTCGGCGAACGCTGGCGAAACCATCACCTCGGTTGTTCTCACGCAGAGCGCGTCCGGGACCCCGTTTTCCACCACCGTCGGCGTGAACAGCGGCATTCAGACGGTCGACGGCAATTATGTCTGGCTGTTCCAGGATGCAACCCATGCGAACGTCGTGATCGGCGTCATCGGTACCTCCGACCCGCTCGCGGAGCCCGCCGAGACCGGGCCGCTCGCCTTCTCGCTTGGGCTGATCAACACCAGCGCTACCAATGCGGACCTCTACACGGTCGAGTATGTGCCGTTGCTCCATCCGGACACGACCAACCCGGACGACCGCATCAATCTGGCCGACAAGGTGTTCGCATCGGTCACCGGAACCTCCGTGAACAATTTCCTGGGCTCGGCCGCCGCGCCCGGCAATCATGATTTCTACCTGATCAATTCGGCCAATGATGCTTCCAAGCAGCTTCTGGTGATCGGTTTGAACGGTGCCACCGCCAACGTGAGCACACAGGGCTTCGGCGTCGACAACCAGAGCATCAATCCGAACGAAACGCTGCAGGTCGATTTTGTGACCGGCGGCAATCTGAACGCCGGCACCGCCGCGCAAATCCAGTATGGCGCCCATATCGAGACCATCAGCCAGGCCGGGTTCACGATCAACCAGATCACGCCTTCCACTCCGACTGCGCGTGTGGACATCAGCATCAGCGCCTTCAACAATACCGGCAACGAGCAAGGCACGGACTTCTTTGACGGCACCGCGACCAGCTCCGTGGACATCACCAGCATCAAGTTGACGGGTACATCGGGATTTGCCTCCGTCATCACCGCTGATGGCACTTATGCGACGGGGGCCGGCAACGTCACGATCACCGGCCTCACCGGGAGCGGGAACACCGTCACCATCACCGGGCTCGACAACGTCACCACCGTCGATGTCACCACCGCCAGCCCGATGGATAGGTTGCAGGTCAAGGGGGTGGATGCAAACGAAGGGTGCGATATTAGCGAGTTCCATTTCTCTTCGACGAGCACCAACGCCTACAGCGAAGAGGTCGGCTCCCACATCAACTTCGATGACGACGGGCCGACGATCTCGACCACCGGCACCGAGCCGACATTGACCGTCGACGAGACAGTTCTGGCCACCAACGACACGCAGAGCTTTGCCGCCAACTTCAGTTCGGCCTTCGGCGCCGACGGCGCCGGCACGCTCACCTATGCGCTGGGCTTCAACGCCGGCTCAACCGGCATCGTCGATACGCTAACCGGTGAGGCGGTTGTCCTCTCGCTCAATGGCGGCGTCGTCGAAGGTCGCACCGCCACCACCAACGCCCTCGTCTTCACCGTCTCCGTCAGCGCAGCCGGCAACGTCACCCTCGATCAGCTCCGCGCGGTGGTGCATCCGACCGCCGACCCCGACGAGAGCAAGACCCTGACCGCCGACAATCTGGTCCAGCTCACCGCCACCATCACCGACAAGGACGGCGACCACCGGTCGGCCACCCTCAACATCGGCCAGAACCTCATCTTCAAGGATGACGGGCCGACGATCTCGACCACCGGCACCGAGCCGACATTGACCGTCGACGAGACGGTTCTGGCCACCAACGACACGCAGAGCTTTGCCGCCAATTTCAGCTCGGCCTTCGGCGCCGACGGCGCCGGCACGCTCACCTATGCACTGGGCTTCAACGCCGGCTCAACCGGCATCGTCGATACGCTAACCGGTGAGGCGGTTGTCCTCTCGCTCAATGGTGGCGTCGTCGAAGGTCGCACCGCCACCACCAACGCCCTCGTCTTCACCGTCTCCGTCAGCGCCGCCGGCAGCGTCACCCTCGATCAGATCCGGGCGGTGGTGCATCCGACCGCCGCCCCCGACGAGAGCAAGACCCTGACCGCCGACAATCTGGTCCAGCTCACCGCCACCATCACCGACAAGGACGGTGACCACCAGTCGGCCACCCTCAACATCGGCCAGAACCTCATCTTCAAGGATGACGGGCCGACGATCTCGACCACCGGCACCGAGCCGACATTGACCGTCGACGAGACGGTTCTGGCCACCAACGACACGCAGAGCTTTGCCGCCAATTTCAGCTCGGCCTTCGGCGCTGACGGCGCCGGCACGCTCACCTATGCACTGGGCTTCGACGCCGGCTCAACCGGCATCGTCGATACGCTAACCGGTGAGGCGGTTGTCCTCTCGCTCAATGGTGGCGTCGTCGAAGGTCGCACCGCCACCACCAACGCCCTCGTCTTCACCGTCTCCGTCAGCGCCGCCGGCAGCGTCACCCTCGATCAGCTCCGCGCGGTGGTGCATCCGACCGCCGACCCCGACGAGAGCAAGACCCTGACCGCCGACAATCTGGTCCAGCTCACCGCCACCATCACCGACAAGGACGGCGACCACCAGTCGGCCACCCTCAACATCGGCCAGAACCTCATCTTCAAGGATGACGGGCCGAGCATCTCGACCACTGGCACCGAGCCGACGCTGACCGTCGACGAGAGCGCGCTTGGGCCTGACGCCACGCAAAGCTTCGCCGCCAACTTCAGTTCGGCCTTCGGCGCCGACGGCGCCGGCACGCTGACCTATGCGCTGGGCTTCAACGCCGGCGCAACCGGCATCGTCGATACGCTGACCGGTGAGGCAGTCGTCCTCTCGCTCAATGGCCTCGTCCTGGAAGGCCGCACCGCCACCACCAACCTCCTCGTCTTCACCGTCTCCGTCGATGCCACCGGAAGTGCCACCCTCGATCAGATCCGCTCGGTGGTGCATGCCAACCCCAATGACCCCGACGACAGCAAGACCCTGAATGCCGACAATTTGGTCCAGCTCACCGCCACCATCACCGACAAGGACGGTGATCACCGATCGGCCACCCTGGACATCGGCACGAACCTCGTCTTCAAGGACGACGGGCCGACGATCACGGTGCCGTTCGACGGTGACCAGAGCGGCGCTCCCGGAACCCACGAGACTCTGGCCAACACGCTCAACGCGTCGGCCACCGGAGCCTTCGGGTACGACATCGGCGCGGACAGCCACCCGGCTTCGTTCTACAACGCCACGCACTCTGACTTTGTCGATGCCAACGCTAACCTCGCAGGTATCCAGATCGACCTGACCGGCACGATCTCCGGCGGCGGCGGTGGTAATATCCTCAACCCGGTCGTGACGCTTGCGTCGGAGAGTGCGCTCTCAGCGACGTTCAACTTCAGCTTCACCTACGACAAGGATCCGGCGCCTAACGTCCAGACGGGCACCGCGGCCGGCACCCTCGTCTTCGACAAGGTTGCCGACACTTATACCATCCAGCTGACCGACCCGCTCGAAGGCTTCAGCTTCGACGTGCTGCACACCAACGAGTTGCTGGCCAAGGCGCCCACCGGCAATACCGGACACCCGCTGATCGTCGCGGAGCAGCTGACGCCAAACGCGGATCCGGATCCGTTCTTCGTGCAGTTCACCGCGAACTCGATAACCAATTCCATCGGGTTCGGCTTCAACTCGACCGGCGACGGAGCGGTTGCTGGCGGAAACACCCCCGACACTGCGTTCACGCCGAATGCCCACGACATGATCACCAACCTTCACGAAGACTGGGTTTCCGCTACCCAGGCGACGAACGGGGTCGCGGGCGATACGATCCAGAAGGGTGAAGCCCTGACCTTGAGGTTCTTCACGGAGAACATCCTGCCGGATGTCAACCCGCAGGCCCCCGACGGCGGCACGGAGCGGATTGACCCGACCGCGAAGGCCAGCGGTGTCGTCATCAAGTTCGACGGCATCGGCAACAGTGAAGACCTGATCCTGATCCTCGACCTGAAGGATGCCAACGGGAACGAGATAACCAGAGCGGTCAATGTACAGAACTCGGACCTGATCAAAGGGAACGCCAATGTCCCCTCCCCTTACAGCACCGAGTTCACGCTTGATAACAACGATGCCCTGCTCATCGTCGAACAGAACGACTACACGGTCACTGGCGAGACCTACCAGATACAGGGCATTCAGATCATGCAGAGCGCCAATGGGTTGACGGGCAACGCCATCAACCTGAACGGGGCCATCGGCGTCAATGGCGGCAGCAGCGCCACCACCAACCTGACGACCTGGGACCCGACCGACAACGATGTCCTGAAGATCGTCGACATCGGCTTTGTGCAGCAGAGCAGTGGGACAGTCGACGCCCATCTCGACTTCGCCTTCAAGGTGGCGGACGCGGACCTGGACCAGACGGTGCCGCAGCACATCCTTGTCGATGTCGCCTGACACGTGACCGAAGGGGGCAGCCATGGCTGCCCCCGCACTGCCTCCCGCGATCCGCTGCACGGAGATGTCATCCAGATGATGAAAGACAGACAACAGCCCCCTGCCTTGCGGGTGGTGATGAAGGAGGCCAGACGCGCCATCCGGCCGCTCATCTGGTTCAGCGGCGGCATCAACGTGCTGATGCTGACCGGGGCGCTCTATATGCTGCAGGTCTACCATCGCGTGTTGTCCAGCCACAGCCTGGAGACGCTGGTGATGCTGTCGCTGATGGCGGCGGCGGCGCTGGCGACGATGGCGGGGCTGGAGGTGGTGCGCGGGCGCCTGCTGGCGACCGTCGGATCGTGGATGAACGCGCGATTGGCACCGGTTCTCCTGACCGCATCGGTGGAATATGCCGCCTCGGCGCCCGGCCATGCCAACGCCCGCCCCTTGCGCGACCTGGATCAAGTGCGGAATTTCTTCACCAGCCCAAGCATCTTCCCGATCCTTGACGCGCCCTGGGCGCCGCTGTTCTTCGCCGCCATATTCGTCATGCACCCTTGGCTGGGCTGGTTGGCGCTGTGCGGTGGCATCGTTCTGTTTGCCTTGGCGGTGCTCAACGAATACCTCACGCGCAAGCCGTTGACCGAGGCAGCGAACGCACAGTCGCGCGCCTATGTGCAGGCCGAGGCGGCGATCCGCAACGCCGAGGTCGTCCAGGCGATGGGCATGTTGAAGCCGCTGCTGGAGGGATGGAAGGCCCAGCAGGACGAGGCCAACAAAGGACAGGTTCTCGCCGCCAACCGTGGCGGCGTCATCGCGGCCATAGCGCGTTGCCACCGGCTGGCCCTGCAAATGGCCATACTGGGTCTTGGCGCTTATCTGGTGCTTCGCAACGAGGCTTCGCCCGGCATCATGATTTCCGCCTCGATCCTGATGGGGCGCGCGCTGTCCCCGGTCGAGCAAGCGATCGGCACATGGAAGGCGACGGTCGGAGCGCGTGCCGCTTACCGGCGTCTCACCGCGGTCGCCGGAGAGCACCGGGAAGCCACGCCGGTTCTGCCGCTGCCCCGTCCCAAAGGCAGGTTCGAGGCCGAGAACCTCGTGCTTGCCCGGCAGGGTGGCGAGCACATCCTGAAAGGCATCAGCTTCCGGCTCAATCCGGGTGAAGCCATGGCGTTGATCGGCCCGAGCGGGGCCGGCAAGACAAGCCTGGCGCGCATCTTGGCCGGTGCCTGGCGCCCATCCGGGGGGCGTGCGTTGCTGGACGGAATGGACGTTGCCCAATGGGCGGCGGAAGACCGCGGCCATTATGTCGGTTACCTGCCGCAGGACATCGAGCTCTTCGCCGGAACCGTCTCCGAAAACATCTGCCGCTTCGCGAATGTCAACCCGGCGGTCTTCAACAACGTGGTCAAGGCCGCGCAGTTGGCGGGAGTCCACGAACTGATCAAGGGGCTGCCGAAGGGTTATGCCACCGAGATCGGCGAATCCGGCGCGGTGCTGTCGGGTGGCCAGCGCCAGCGCATCGGGCTGGCGCGGGCCCTCTATGGCGATCCGGCACTCATCATCCTGGACGAGCCCAATTCCAATCTCGACCGCGAGGGGGAGGACGCCCTGATCGCGGCCCTCGGTGCGGTCAAGGCGGCCGGCACGACCATTATCCTGATCGCCCACCGACCGAACATCATGGACAAGGTCGACAAGATCTTGGTCCTCAACCGGGGTCAACAAGACCTCTTCGGCTCACGTGACCATGTCTTCAACGAACTTGCCGCGCGCATCCGCCCGGTAACTCAGATACCAGCGAGCCCGATCCCGGAAATCTCCGCCTCCGCGGTCGGCGCCGGCGGCGAGCCACGTTCCACTTCAAAGCGTACGCCGCGTCAAGGCGCATTGAGCACGGCCGTCGTGGCCAACCAGGCATGAAATGAGGACAGAGATGAACGTCGTGCCGTTACCCGTCCCGCCGCCCTCCCTGCTGGAGCCGGCACCCCTGCGCCTCATGGGCGTGACGAGTACCGGCTTCGCGATCCTGTTCCTGTTCTTCGGCGTGGCCGGCGGCTGGGCCGCCCTGGCCCCGCTGGACAGCGCCGCGATGGCGCCGGGCGTCGTCAAGGTCGTCGGCGACCGCAAGCTCATCCAGCACCTCGAGGGTGGCATCATCGCGGAGCTGAACGCTGCCAACGGTGATATCGTCAAGGCGGGGAAGGTCCTCGTGCGGCTCGACGACACGCAGGCAAAGGCGCAGCTCGACCTGATCCAGAACCGGATAGCCACGCGAGAGGCGCTGGCCGCGCGCCTCAGGGCCGAGCGTGACGGCAAGGCCGAGATCGCGTTTGATCCGGCGTTGCTCGCAAATCCCGCCACCGCCGCGAAGGACGCGGTTGCCGCACAGCGTGACGTGTTTGCGGCCAAGCACCACAATCTGAAGGACGAACGGGAAATCCTCAGCCAGCGTCGTCAGCAGACCCAGGAAGAGATAACTGGACTGGAGCAGCTGATCGTCACCAAGGACACGCAGATCAAGGCGATCGAGGGCGAAACCAAGGACCTCGAGAGTCTCCTCAAGAAGGGGCTGACCACCCGCGAGCGGAACCTGTTGCTCAGAAGGCAACAGCAGGAGATCGAAGGGGAGCGCGCTACCAACACCGCGGCGATCGCCCGTGCCAGAAGCGCCATGGCCGAGATCGACATGCAAATCCTGAACCTCGACACTGTGCGGTTGAACGAGGCCGTCGACGAGTTGAGCAAGGTCGAGGCGGAGTTGTTCGACCTCGGACAGCAGGAGCGTGCCGCAAAGGACGTGCTTGCCAGGACCAATGTCGTCGCACCGGTTGACGGCATCGTCATGGACCTGAAGGTCCACACGGCAGGTGGGGTCGTTAAACCCGGCGAGACGTTGATGACGGTCGTGCCGCTCGAACAACAACTCGTGGTCGAGGCCATGGTCAAGCCGGAGGATGTCGAGACGATCGCCCCCGGACAGCCCGTGCGCGTCAGCTTCCCGGCCTTCGCCCGCTACAACCTGCCGCCGCTCGACGGCGTCGTGGAGATCGTGTCGGCCGACCGCATGGTGGAGGAGCGCAGCGGCGCACCGTATTTCGCCGCGACCGTGTTGATCGACAAGGGCGAACTCACCAAGCTGGAGGGTCGCAAGCTGCTGCCCGGCATGACCAGCGAGGCAATGATCCGCACTGGCGCCCGCACCGTGCTTTCCTACCTCGCCGAGCCGATCACGCAGAACTTCCGCCGGGCGATGCGGGAAAAATAGCCGGAAGCGCCAGGAGATACGACTACTCGCCCAATATGACCCCGGATGCCACGATCTGTGCCGTGCGCTCGGTCAGTTTTCCGCGTTTCACAAGCGTGGGTTTGACGTAGGTCTTCTTCATCATCACGATCCGCTGGCAATGGCACCGGACTAAACGGCCTCGGCACGCCAACGTTCCATGGGATCAGCGGCGGCAGGCTTCGAAGGCAGCCGCCCTTCCCTTCACCGTGCGCTCAACGCCACCATGCGGTCGAGCGCCGCGGTCAGGCCGTGCAGCGACACCGGGAATGTCAGCGGCGTCTCTGCGTCGGTCGTGACATTGAGCTTCAGCACCTCGCCTCCCCTCAGCTTTCCGAGCACCGAACGGTCAATGGAAAACACCGCGATGCAACCCGTCGGCAGGCAGGTTCTGAAGCGCTGCGCGGACAAGGGCGGCTGATCGTCTATCTGGAGCGTCACACCGGAATCAAGCAAGATACCGAAGGGCAGAAGCAAGGTAGCCATGGTCGACCCGTCCGCGCGCCTCTGTATCTCCACGGCAAGCAGCCTTTGGCCGTTCTTCTGGACCTGGTCCTGCGAAAGCGAGCAGACCCGCACATTCTCCTGGACGGAGCAAGCCACGCTCCAGTCCTGATAGACTTCGCGCAGCGACGACGGCCCGTCAGGAACAACCGCCACCTGTTGCTGCGCCGCAGCCGGCGACATCAACGAGAATACGATTGCCCCGTATGCGCAGGCGGCCTTGAGGCCACGCTTCATGTGCAGACCCATTCACGGATCTTGCATTTCTCTCCCGACGCCTCGCAGGCCTGCAAAGCGAGGTCTTCGGCTTCGCGGCGGGTCTCGGCCGAGTTCGCGCCCCAGGGCGTGAAACGGTTCTCGACCTTGTCGGCCACGGCGAGCGCACCGCAGTGCTTGTAGGGAAAGCCGGTCTCGTCGTCATCGTTCCAATGGCGATGGTTGCGGAAGACGGTGACGACGCTGCAGGCCTTGCCGCCGGCGTTCTCGCAATATTTCTGCGCGATGTCCTTCGCTTCCTGCCGCTTGTCGGCCCCCCAGAAGAAGCCGTATTTGCTGTCCGACTGCGAATAGGCGATGGCCGCCCAGATGCCTTTTTCCTCCTGCTGCGGCTCCGACGGCGCCACCAGGTCGGCCGAGACGACGTGTCCGCTCCACAACAAGGTCAAGCCCAAAACCGCCAAAGCCCGCAATCTCATGGTCGGCACCCCTTTCCTTGATCTCACTCGCTTCGCCTTACTTTGCCGCCGAAGCGACGGAGATCACCACGCAGCTTTTGCCGGTCGGCAGAAGGAGGGCTTCTCCGGCACTGCCGCCGAGTTCGTACACCTCGACCTGTCCAAGATGGTCGGTGATCTTGCTGCCCTGCGGAAGGATGGACGGGATGTCAGCGCACGGACTGGCGAACGGCGCCACCCGCACCATCGTCCCCTCGCAACCCGAGGCGGTGGGCGATGCGAAAACGACGCCGGCGGCCGGCCCGCTATAGCGTTCCGTCGCATAGTCCATGCCGACGAAGGCCTGGACGGCATGCTTGTCGGCGGCCTGGTCGTTCCACAGCGATTTGACGCTGTATTTCGTGCCGGTCGTCAAAATCTGTCCAAGCACCGGATAGACGGTCGAACAGGCTTGCACCCCGGCCTGCTTGACATGCTCAAGGAAAGGCGTGTCCGGAAGCGCCGGGTTGGTCGCCTCAGGCTGCGCGGCCGTCGCGCTGCCGACCAGATTGGCGATCGCGGCATAGTTCCCGGCAGCGAAGCCAAGGCCCGCCACCACCAGCCCCAACAGTGAAAATCCGACGACGCGCGGCCAGCGCCGCCGTGCGGGTTCGACGAGCCTCTGCCGATCCGCCTCGACGGTCGGACTGCTGCGTTTTGCGGATATGAACTGGTCCTGTTGGCTCATGGTGCTGCCCCGGTTATTTGACTGGCGAAAGGGCCTCCGTCAGCCCCTTGAGTGTTGCTGCGGTCACGGTGATCGTCTTGCCGTCGACGGTCGGGTAGGAGATTGTCGGCGTCGCGTTCTTCGAGATCTGCTGGCGCATGACGGGCCCGACCGGCAGCATGCCGACGCAGACCACGTCATTACAGCCGTTCAGGTGAACGTCGATCGCCTGGCCCAGCCCGTCGAACTTCAGCGACACCAGCCCGTCGCTCCTGGCATTCGGCGCGGTGCGCAGGATCATGTACGGCTTACCGTCCTGCGTGGCGGCAAGCGACCAGCTGAAGGCCATCTTGCCCGACGCGTCCTCGATCACCTGCGAGACATTGCAGACCTTCTTGCGGGCCTTGAGGTTCTCGTCGCAGATCAGCGTCCAGTTCTCGAACGGACGGATGGTGCGCTGATAGGTTCCCAGTTTCACGTCGGGTGGCAGCACCACATCCGACGGCTTGATCCTGTACGGTGCGGAAACCTGTCCCGCAGCCGGCGCGAGGCCGCCGCAGAGCGCCAGGCAAGTCAGTGCGACAAGTCCTTTCATTCCTGCCTCAGTTCAAGGTGAAGCTGAGGCCAGCGCCGACGCCGACATTTCCACCCGCCGCCGTGCCCGACACATTGCCACGGATGCGTCCATCCTCGCTCGTGTAGCCCGCGCCAAAGGCAAAGGCGCTCGAGTCCCGCCAGAAGCCGCCACCCGCCGCGACGCTCAACTTTCCGGGCCGGTCGTCGTAGCGCAGCGAGGCCGCGGCCAGCCCGATCGCCGCCGCCTGGCGGGCTTCGTCGCGGATGCCGCCGATGTCCGTATTGAGCTGGCTGAGCTTCTGGTCCGTATAGTTGTTGGCCTGTTGCAAGGTCGTGGCCGCCACCTTGTCGGTATAGGTGTTGGACGTGTTGATGCTCGTGGCCAGCCCCTGGTTCAGCTGGTTGACGTTAACCGCATCGGTGCCGGCAACGCCGGGACCGACATTGGAGATGACGACCGGCGCGTTGACGTCGCCGCCCTGCAGCGTGATGCTGTTCTTCTTGCTGCCGTCCGGATTGGTGTCATACGTCACCGCGTTCTGGGTGAGCGTTCCAAGACCCGATTTCAAATCCTCGACCGCCGTGTTGGTGGCGTAGAGCTGCGAGCCGTTGATCGCATCGGTGCTGTTGGCGTTGATCTGTCCGGCGGCGACATTGGTGATCGTCCGCTCAGCGCCAGCACTGCCGACGCTGACGGTGCCGATCGGAGCGGTTCCGGCGAAGGTATAGGTCTTGCCGTTGATGACGGTGCTGGAGGTGCCGACCGCGGTCTGCGTCACCGAGCCCGAACCCAGCGCCACATCATTGGCATTGTTGGCCTTGGCGCCCTGGCCGAGCGCCACCGCACCTTGGCCCGTGGCTGTGGAGCCATTGCCGGCGGCAAGGCTGTTGGTGCCGCTGGCCACGCTCGCCGGTCCGATCGCCACGCTGTCGGTGCCGCTGGCCGTGGAGTCGGCCAGCGTCGAATTGGCGTGGAAATACTTGATGCCGCCGCCATTGCTGATGTTGGTCAGGGCGTTGTCGACCGCCGTGAGCCCGTCATAGACTGTGGTGTAGGTGTTGCCCTGGACGGTGTAGGTCGGTCCGGTGATCGAGCCGTCGGGATTGATCGTAGTGCCGCCGCCGAACAGGTTGGCGATGTTTTGCGACACGCCCTTAAGCTGGGAGACGTTGACGCCATCGGTATCGGCAGAACCAGCCGCGACATTGGTGAGCTTGCGTTCGGCCCCGGCTGCGCCGATCGACACCTCGCCGACCGAGGTCTGCGGAGCAGTGAGGCCAAAGGCCGTATAGCCGGTCTGTGCGCCTACCGAGGTGATGGACTGAGCGCCCAGCGCGACGCTGTTGATGAAGGTGCTTTGGGCGCCGGCGCCGAGCGCCACCGACTGGATGCCGGATGCCAGCGAATTGGTGCCGAGCGCCAGCCCGTCGGCCAGCATGACATGGGCGTTCTGGCCTATGGCCGTGCCGCCGGGCGCGGTCTGGTCGACGATGGCGCCATTGCCGATGCCGACGCCGTTGTCGCCGTTGACGACCGTCGTCGGGCCGACCGCGACCGACTCCGCGCCGACCGCGAGCGAGTCGCCCGCCGCCGAATTGGCATGGAAGTATTTCGTCGAGGTGACCGAGACAGACGCGATGGCGCCCTGCAGCTGCCGCACGGTTACGGCATCCTGGGCTTGCGTGCCGTCAGCCACATTGGTGATCTGGCGGTAGGATGTAGCCGTGCCGACCGAAACGGCGCCGAGCAATGTCTTGTCGGTCGTGTTGTACTGGATGAAGTTGGACGGACCGGCGGCGATCTGTCCGGTGGCCGGTGCCAGGGCGCGGTCGGACACCGAGCCGGAACCGAGCGCCACGCCGCCGTCGATGCTGACATTGCTGTCGCGGCCGAGCGCCAGCCCGCTGACGCCGGTCGCGGTCGCCTGGTAGCCGACGGCGGTGGAGCCGACCCCTTGCGCGAAGGAATCGGTTTGCGCCAATCCCGTCTCGTTGGTGCGGGCGTAGCGGATGCCTATGCCATTGGCGTCGGTATAGGCGGTCGAGGTATCACCGGCGATGTTGTTGATGGTGTTGCCAAGATTGGTGACGCCACTGCCGATGTTGGCAATATCGGTGGTGTTCTGCGTCACCTGCTGGTTGGTTGCGAACAGCTGCGAGCCGTTGACCGCGTCGGTCGAGCCGCCATTCAACTGTCCGGCCGCGACGTTCTGGATCTGGCGCTCGGCACCAGCCGACCCGACCGAGAACGCGCCGGCCGGCGTGGTGCCGGCGAAGGTGTAGTTCACGCCGCCAATCGTCGCGCCACCCACCGCCGTGGTGGCGCCGGATGCGGAATTCAGGCCGATCGCCACATCGCCGGCATTGTTGGCCACGGCGTTGGGTCCGACCGCGACGGAATTCGTTCCAAGGGCCTGGGAATCCGGCAAGGTCGAGTTGGCGTGGAAATACTTGATGCCGCCGCCGACATTGATGTTGTTGAGCGTGGTGCCGATGGCGTCGACCGCCTGGTTGGTGGCGAAGAGCTGCGAGCCATTGACGGCGTCGGTCGAGGAGCCGCTGATCCGCCCCGCCGCCAGATTGGTGAGCGTGCGCTCGGCCCCGGGCGCGCCGATGCTGACCGTCGAGGTCGGGGTGGTGCCTTGGAAGGCATAGGTGGTGCCGTTGATCACCGTGCTGGGCGTGCCGACCGCGACGGCGGTCACCGAGCTCATGCCGAGCGCCACGTCGCCGGCATTGCCGGCGCTGGCGCCGGCACCCAGCGCAAGCGCATTCGCGGCGCCGGCATTCGCTCCTACGCCGAGAGCGGTCGCTTGGAAGCCGGTTGCGAACGCGTTCTGGCCGATCGCCGTGCTGGACGTGGCTGTTGCATTGGCGTTGGCGCCGATGGCGGTGCTGTATTGGCCCGAGGCCTTGGATATGTAGCCCAACGCCGTTGCATCGAGAGCCGATGCGACGGCGCCGGTGCCGATGGCCGAGGCGTTGACGTCGGAGGCGCTCGCATTGGTACCGGCCGCGATGGAACTCGTTCCAGACGCCGTCGAGGTGGGTCCGATCGCGACCGAGTCCGTGCCTGTCGCCGACGAGTCCGCCAGCGTCGAATTGGCATGGAAATATTTGATGCCGCCGCCGACGTTGATGTTGTTGAGCGTCGTGCCGATGGCATCGACGGCCTGGTTGGTGGCGAAGAGCTGCGAGCCGTTGACCGCATCGGTCGAGGAGCCGCTGATCCGGCCCGCCGCCAGATTGGTGAGCGTGCGCTCGGCCCCGGGAGCGCCGATGCTGACCGTCGAGGTCGGATTGGTGCCCTGGAAGGCATAGGTCGTGCCGTTGATCACGGCACTGGCCGTGCCGACCGCCGCCGTCGTCACCGAGCCGGAACCAAGCGCCACGTCGCCGGAGCTCGCGGCCGCCGTCGCGCCATCGCCCAGCGCGACATTGCCCGCAAGGCCGGCGGCACCCGCCGTGGAGCCGTTGCCCAGCGCCACGGAGCCCTGGCCGATCGCCTTGTTGTTGTTGCCGATGGCGACAGCGCCCGCCGCCATATTGGCCGCGGTGGCGCTCGCCGTGCCGTCACTGTTGGCGATGTTGTTGGCGCCGCCGGTGAAGGCGCCGGTGCCGCTGGCATAGCTGGGGTCGCCTATGGCGACCGCGCCGTCGCCATAGGCGGTGTTGCCGGCGCCGATGGCCACGGCCTGGCCGCCATCGGTGGTCGCGCCCGTGCCGATGGCGACGGAGTCGGCGGAGAGCGCAGCGGACTGTAGACCGACCGCGATGGCGTTGGTTGCCGTCGCCTGGCTGTCGCGCCCCATTGCAAGGGCGTCGTCCGCAGATGCCGTCACGTCCGTGCCGATGCCGATGGCGTTGTCTCCACTGGCGCTCGTTGCAAAAGTGCTTGAGCCGACATAGACGGCGCCTATCCCGGTCGCCCTCGTCCCAGCGCCGAGAGAGATGGAGTTCTGGGCGCTGCTTTGGGCGCCGCGGCCGAGCGCGGTGCTGTTGAGTCCGGTGGCGCGGGCTTCACGTCCGACGGCAGTGGAATTGTCGGCGCTGGCTACGGTGCCGATGCCGAGAGCGGTGCTGTCGAGTCCGCCGGCGTTGGCGCTGACGCCAGCGGCGAGAGAATTGTCTCCTGCCGCAGTTGCTCCGGACCCGAATGAGGAGGCGTTTGTGCCGCTGGCGACGGCGACGTTACCAACCGCTGTGCTGGCGGTGCCACTCGCCTTTGACGTAGTACCCATGGCGATGGAGTCTTGTGCGCTCGCATTGGCTTGCTTGCCGACCGCCGTGCCGTCTACACCGCTCGCAGTGGCGCCCAGTCCGAGCGCGGTTGCGCTGGCGGCGGTCGCCGCGGCATTGTTGCCGAGCGCTGTGGCGGACACCCCCGTGGCTTGGGCTCCCGAGCCCGCTGCCACCGAGCCGACTCCACTCGACACAGCCTGGTTGCCCAGCGCCAATGAGAAATCTGCCGAGGCATTGGTGCTGGAGCCTAGCGCTGTCGAGTTCAGCCCTGCCGCGCTGGCCGATTTGCCTACGGCGACGGCACTGTCCGCGCTAGCAACAGATGCCCAGCCTCCGGCGAACGAAAAGGCGCCGCTGGCCAAGGAGCTGGTGCCGACGGCAGTGGAATTCCCTCCCGAAGCGACGGAGAAGGTGCCCAAGGCGTTGGCGCCGGCCGCGATGGCTTGGGCCTGAACACCGAGCGCTACGGAATTGACGTTGCTTGCGATCGTGCCTTGCCCCAGCGCCATCGCGCCGCCTGTACCCGTGGCTTTGGCGTTCAGGCCGAGAGCCACCGAGTATTGCGCCGACGCAACGGATGAACGCCCTATCCCGATGGCGTCGGCCTGGGATGCCGTAACATCCGTGCCAATGCCGATGGCACTCGTGGCAGTGGCACCTGTCCCAGCGACGGTCCGTGAGCCAAGATAGATGGAGTTGATCTGGGAGGCGATCGTGCCGAAGCCGATCGCGACAGCATTCTGGGCACCCGCGCTGGCATTGGTGCCTTCGGCTATTGAATCGGCTCCGTTTTGCACGGCTCCGGACCCAAACGCGATACCGCGCACTCCGTTTGCCGTGCCGCCGCCGCCGAAAACCTGTGCTAGTGCCGGCGTGGAAATGCCACCCAATGCGATCGCACCCAGCGCCGCCGCCAAAATCCTGCCGGTGCCGAGCATGCCGAGCCCATGTCCCTTGCGGCGCATGCCGAGCACGCGGTGCGCCATGCGCAGGACCGCCATCAGGCGCCGTCGCACCGAGCGGGAGCCGTGATCGGCGCCAGCGATCCAATGTCCGGCGAAAGGCGCCGCGCAGCGCTGAACAAACGAGCCGTTCGAAATCTGGCCGCTCGAAATGCGATTGTCGGTCATGGTTTCCTCTCCGCTGGCCGGCACGAAATGTCTGACAATTCCGCTTGCCACCAGAAAGACATGATTCCTGCTTGCGGTATTTCACGAAATTGCTGTGTTACGACAAAAGAAGCGTGCAGACAGACAGAGGTTAATGGCTAGTTACCTTAGACGATGCTTAAAAACCAAGTAATAAAGCAACGCCGCAGGCGCCGCCTCATCTAACCTTGGAGTTAAGCTTGCCCACCCTTGCCTGCAGCGGCGTCACTTGCCGGTATTTCTTCATGACGGTGGTGAAATGGCTCTGGCTTGAAAAGCCAGCAAGGTGGGCGATATCCGCGATCGCCATGCGGCTGTCGGCAAGCAGCCTTTCCGCGAAGTCCAGCCGCAGATCGAGGACATATTGATGCGGCGGCATCCCGAACGTCCTCGAGAAGGCCCGCATGAAGTGATAGGGTGAAAGCCCGCAGACCGCGGCCATCTCGGCAAGCGCGAGCTTCCGCGTAAAATTCTCGTCCAGAAATTCCTGCACGCGGCGGGCGCTGCGGGCGGAAAGCCCGCCTTTTACGTTCAGCGCCGGCTGTCGCGTGGGACTGGGTCCGGACGCCGATCCCGGAGCGCCATCATCAGACCGCATCTTTCGGTCCCTTGATATTTCGCAGATGGAATTCAACCCGAGACCGCCCTCCCCGTTCCCCCCAAAAACAATTCGTGATCGATCGAGCTGTGGCTGCATTGTCGCTCCGATTCATTCGATCAGTCCGGCCAGATGGCGAATGATGCACAGGCTCCATGCTATTTCGAATGACTCCCGTAATGCCTGGGGCACAGTGGTGACGGACGTATTTTGGAAAACTCCGGAAGCTTTGTAGGAAATTCCGGTCTTGGATTATCGGACGGCAGGTGTTGCCACTTTGCCATCCCGAGCTTTCAGTTTCTGCCTGGCGCATATCCGGTCATGGTCGGTGTTCTGCCTCTGTATTTTTTCATGGTTGTGGCCAGATGACTCTGATCCGAAAACCCTGCGAGGTAGGCGACTTCGGCGATTGCTAGCCCGCCGTCAACGAGCAGCTTTTCGGCGAAGTCCAGGCGCAGGTTGATCAGGTAGCGATGCGGCGGCATGCCGAACGTGCTGGCGAACCTTGCGATGAAATGATTGGGCGAAACCCCCGCGACCGACGCCAGCTCGGCAACCATGACTTTTCGCGCGAAATTCTCGTCGAGATATTCGCGCACGCGCCGGGCGCCGACGGCGGACAGACCGCCTTTGGGCGACACGGCCGGCCTGCTGCGGCTCGTGTATGTGCGCAGCAGATGCACGCCGAATACCGTGAGCAGCGAATCCAGATAGAGCTCATTCGGTGGCAGCGTCCCGGTCAGCTCGGCGGTGATCATCTGGGCTATATTGAGGGCCCTCAGGTCGACCGTGCCGAACGCGGGCGGCGCAAGCTCCACGTCGGCGCGATCGGACTCATGCGCGGCCAGTTCCGACAGCGCTTCCGGCGATATGGAGACGACGGCGTTTTCCCTGGTCTGCGACCAGGCGAAGGTGCTGTCGACCCCCGCGGGATTGATGATGAGGCATCCGACCGGCGCATCGTATTCGGTGATCCTGTCGCTGCCAAGCGAGGCTCTGAATTTGCGTCCCGGTCTCAGCACAATGCCCGCGGAATGTTCCACGGCCAGGAACGTCTGCGACCCGGGACCCCGGACGGAATGGATGACGCTGCCGCGCGCGGTGGCTCTTCTGGGACCAGCACTTTCCGGGATGATGTCCAAGACGTATCGGGCTGTCCGATCGACGCCTCGGGAAACGCCGCTCTCCCGAGCCTCGTCCGCATTTTTCATTGCATCGCCTCGGCCGTCTTGCTGCCGCTCGAATCCCCCTTTGCCTTGCCCGAAAACAGCGTAACGCACACACCTCGGCTAGGGAAGAACTCCCCCGCGCAAAGAAAAATTTTTATTCGCGAAAAGACAGAAAAAATGACCGATCGAGGAAGTTGGCGAGCATTCTATTTCATAGGATTGGCAGGTCTTCGCCATCCCTGAGTTTCGCTCATCAGCCGTGGCGCGGCTTTCTCGAATCCATTGCTGCGTTCTTTGGCCCGAAAACGATGGCCAGGCAAGACGGGGCGCCGAGCCGACAGCTTACGGCCGGCTGCTACAGACCACGACGTTTCTCGTACAGATCCCAGGTGAGTTCCACAAAAGCCAGGAGGACATCGTCCTGATTCCAACCGGCCGCTACCGCCGCCTGGACGATCTCATCGACAAGAGGCAGCAATTGGCCCTGGCATGCGGCCGACATGTCGCCGTCACCCACGGGAGGTCCCTCGAAGTTGAATCCCGTCATTCGGCGCTCCCCCTCGCCTCTGATCAAAGTGTTATAGCGCTAATTTCGTTCCCTCTGATATACAATAGATGTGGTACAAAAGTACAGGACGCCTTGGATCACCAAAGCAGCATAGGACGATGCCGGACCACGCCGTCTCTATGCTTTCCCTCGAGTCAAGTTGGCTTTCCCAGGCGGGATTTCCGGGGGAACTTGATCGACCCAAGCCCTGCATGGGAATTGATTTTCTCAATGACCAGGTCGCGACCGCCATCCGCCGAATGCGAAGCCTGACTGGCTGCATTGCCTTCTGCAATCGCTCGCTCGATAGTCCCGGCAATGTTCGAGACCATTGCGACTCACTGGACCCAAATCCTGGCGATCATCTCGGTGGTGATGGCGACCGTCGGCATCGCCCACGCCGTCATGACCAAGGAGGATGTGCGGGCAGCCACCGGCTGGGTCGGCGTGATGGTGCTGTCACCGATCCTCGGCGTGCTGATCTATGCCGTGGCCGGCATCAACCGCATCCGTCGCGCCACGATCACCGCGCAGCGCCCGCTTGCCGGAGACCCAGTATCCGCCAAGGATGAGCGTGACATCGCCGCCGAGGAGGCGCTGATCGTCGAGCGCTACGGCCAGCGCTTCACTGGCCTGCGCACGCTAGGCGACAGGGTGGCACGGCGCGCGCTCAATCCGGGCAATACCATCGACGTGCTGGAGACCGGCGACGAGACCTATGCCGCCATGTGCGCGGCGATCGACGGCGCCGAGCGCAGCGTCCTGCTCGAGAGCTATATTTTCGACAATGATGCCGTCGGCCTGCTTTTCGTCGAAGCGTTGGCTGGTGCCGTCCAGCGCGGCGTCACCGTTCGCGTGCTGATCGACGCCGTCGGCGCCCGGTACTCCGTTCCCAGCATCCTGGGCCATCTGCGCCGCGCCAACATCCCCGCCGATGTCTTCAACGGCAACATCGTCATGGGCCTGCGCCTGCCCTACGCCAACCTCAGGACCCACCGGAAGATCCTTGTGGTCGACGGCACGGTTGCCTTCACCGGCGGCATGAACATCCGCAAGGGGTTTTCCGCCGAGTTCGCAGGCTCCAGCAGCGCCAGGGACACGCATTTCAAGGTCTCCGGACCAATCGTCGCCGACCTGTTCTCTGTTGCCGCCGAAGACTGGCGTTTCGCCGCCAATGAAGCGCTGAAGGGCGATGCCTGGCGTATTGCCCCGCTGTCGCCGGCACCCGACCAGCCGATGCTGGTGCGGGCGGTCGCGTCCGGGCCGGATGCCAGCAACGAAACCAACCACAGACTGCTGATCGGCGCCTTCTCGGTCGCGCGCAAGTCGATCCGCCTGATGTCGCCCTATTTCCTGCCGGATCGGGAACTGATCAGCGCCTTGATCACCGCTGCCCGACGCGGCGTCGAGATCGATGTCGTGGTGCCCGCGGTCAACAATCTCTTCCTTGTCGACCGCGCCATGACCGCGCAATTCGATCAGATCCTGAAGAATTATTGCCGCATTTGGCGAACGGAAGGCCCGTTCGACCATTCCAAGCTGCTTTCGATCGACGGCGTCTGGGCCTATGTCGGCTCGTCCAACCTCGACGCCCGGTCGCTGCGGTTGAATTTCGAGATCGATCTGGAAGTCCTCGACGCGGGCTTTGCCCGCGAGATCGAAGCCCGGATTGGCTCGGCAATCGAAACGGCCATTCCTGTCACGCTGGACTCCTTGCGGGCCCGGCCCTTCATCATCCGGCTGTTCGACCGTATCCTGTGGCTGGGTTCGCCCTATCTCTAGAAAGACCCTTCATCTTTAACAAAACGACGTGTTTGACGGATAGTTTGGTGTCGGCCATGGAACATAAGCGCAGAGACTCTATTTGAGGTGCATGGTGGAAGCAGCACGCATGGCAGGCACACGGTGCGGATGAACGGACGCAGCCTCCCGGCAACCATGCTTTTGTCCATCCGCGACAGGCGGATGCGCAAGGCAAACGCGGCTGCGCACAAGGCGACCGCCACCACAGGCACGCTGGTCGCTTCCTACAACGTCCACAAATGCATCGGCGTCGACCGCAAGTTCGATCCCGACCGCACCAGCCGCGTCATCCGCGAAATCGATCCCGACGTCATCGCCCTGCAGGAAGCGGATAACCGTTTCGGCGACCGTGACGGCCTCCTCGACCTGCCCCGCCTCGAGCGGGAAACCGGCCTGGTGCCGGTGCCGATTTCAGCCACCGGCAAGGGCCATGGCTGGCACGGCAATGTCCTCCTGTTCAAGAAAGGTGTCGTCCGCGACGTGCATCAGATCAGGCTTCCGGGCCTGGAACCGCGCGGTGCGGTGGTGGCGGAGATCGACCTCGACGGGAACCGGACCTTGCGCATCATCGCCGCCCATCTTGGCCTGCTGCGCCATTCACGCTCGCAGCAGGCCCGCGTCGTGCTGGACATTATGAGCAGCGCCGATGAAAAGCCGACGCTACTGCTTGGCGATCTCAACGAATGGCGGCTCGGCAACCGCTCCGCGCTCAACACGCTGCATGCGACTTTCGGGCCGCAGCCGCCGGCAGTCCCCACCTTCCCCTCGAACCTGCCGCTTTTGGCGCTCGACCGGATCATGACCAACCGGCACGGCATGATCGCAGCAGTGGAAGCGCATGATACGCCGCTTTCGCGCGTCGCCTCCGACCATCTGCCGCTCACGGCGTTTGTCCGCCTGGATCGTATGGTTCCCGCCGATAACGCCATGATATCCCCGGCGTCGCAAAGCGTGTAGATTCACAATGGAACGCCCGGTTGTTCCGCGAGTTTATATGTCTTGAATGCGCAGGAGGACAAAATGAAAAAGTTGATTTTAGCGTCCCTATTGGCAGTGGCCGCTACGGCGGCAGTGATTGCGCCGACGCAAGCTGCAAGCGTGATTATCCAGTCCGACGACGGCAACCAATATTCACCGGATGACAATTCCGACAATGGCGGAATTGTTATTCGCCGGCACCATGACCGGCGCTATGACAACCAATATAACCAATATGATGATAACCAATATGGTGACGACCAGAGCGTTCAGTACGATAATTATGGCCAATACCGGCGCCACCACCGGCACCATCGCTGCCACCTGGAAACGGTCGTGCATTGGCGCCACCACCACAGGGTGGTCGAAGACGTTCGCGTCTGCGGCTAGCCCGCGCCTCGCTCCGCTTTGACAAGACATGATCCTTGGCCGCGAGAGAGCGCCGCCAAGGATCGGGCATAGCTGCGCTCCCTGCACGGACGTAGCTATGCCGCATTGCACAATTTCGCGGCCTTGCCCACAATGCCGGCATGGTCCGATCCTCCCTAGCCGTCCTGGTGATCGATGAAAATCGCATCCGTGCCTCGATCATCGAGGCCGGCCTGCGCGAGGCCGGCCATCAGCGGGTCACCGTCATCCATGACGTGACCGGCATTGCCCGGCGGATCGCCGAGATCGAACCGGACGTCATCGTCATCGACCTCGAAAATCCCAACCGCGACATGCTCGAAAACATGTTCCAGCTGTCGCGTGCCGTGAAGCGCCCGATCGCCATGTTTGTCGACCGCTCCGACCAGGCTTCGATCGAGGCGGCTGTCGATGCCGGCGTTTCGGCCTATGTCGTCGATGGGCTGCGGCAAGAGCGCGTCAAGCCGATCCTCGACATGGCGGTGAGCCGCTTCAATGCCTTCTCACGCATGGCGCGCGAACTGGAAGAGGCGCGCAGCGAACTCGAGAGCCGCAAGGTGATCGACCGCGCCAAGGGCATATTGATGAAGTCGCGCGGCCTCTCCGAGGAGGCAGCCTATACGCTGCTGCGCAAGACGGCGATGAACCAGAACCGCAAGATCAGCGACATCGCCCAGAGCCTGGTGACCGCGGCCGGTTTGCTGGGGCCGGCGGAGGACGAATGAGCATGAGGCACCAGATCACCGCCGGCTTCATGCCGCTTTTCGACAGCGCCGTGCTGGTCGCCGCAAGCGAGCTTGGCTTCGCCGCACGCGAAGGCATCGATCTCACGCTGCACCGCGAGACATCCTGGGCCAACATCCGCGACCGCATCGCCATCGGCCACTTCGATCTCGCCCATATGCTGGGACCCATGCCGCTCGCCTGCAATCTCGGGCTGACACCGCTCGCTTCCGAAACCATCGTGCCGTTCTCGCTCGGGCTGGGCGGCAATTGCGTCACCATCTCCAATGCTGTCTGGGCTGGCATGGCCGCGCACGGCGCCGAAGCCGATCTCGATCCGGCGCGCGCAGGCGTTGCCCTTGGCGCCTTCATCCGTGAACGGGCGACGGCGGGCCGCGAGCCGCTGCGCTTTGCCGTCGTGCATCCGCATTCCGGGCACAATTACGAACTGCGCTACTGGCTTGCCGCCTGCGGCATCGATCCCGACCGTGCAATCGAGATCGTCATCGTGCCACCACCCTTCATGGCCGACGCGCTGGCCGCAGGCCGCATCGACGGCTATTGCGTCGGTGAGCCCTGGAACAGCGCCGCGGTCGCCGCCGGCACCGGCCATATCGTTACCGTCAAGGCACTATTGTGGAAGAACAGCCCGGAGAAGGTGATCGGCGTGCGCAAGGCCTGGGCGGACGAGAACCCGGAGGCTCTGGCGGCACTGCTGCGTGCGCTGCATCACTCGGCGCGCTGGTGCCAGGATCCGGTCAACCATGCCGAATTGGCCGCTGTGATGGCGCAGCCTGGCTTCCTCGGCCTACCGCCGGCCGTGCAGATGCCGATCCTGACCGGCCACCTCCAATTGGGCGGCGGGGCAGAGCGAGATATCGACGACTTCTTCCTGCCCTTCGACAAGGCGGCGAATTTTCCGTGGAAGAGCCATGCGCTGTGGTTCTACACCCAGATGGTGCGCTGGGGACATGCGGCGCACACGCCGGAAAACCTTGCGATCGCCCGCGATTGCTACCGGCCGGACCTCTACCGCGCGGCGCTGAAGCCGCTTGGCGTCGCGCTTCCCGGCGCCAATGCGAAGGTCGAAGGCGCGCTCAAGGTCGCCACCGCGGTCGGCGCGACCGGGGCGGGCCTGGTGCTCGGCCCGGACGGTTTCTTCGACGGCCAGATCTTCGATCCCGACGAGATCGATGCCTACATAGCGCGCCAGAAATCGGCCCGCGCGGAAGCCTGATCATTTCCGCGCCATTCTTGTGCATTGCACAAAAATTGTGCGCGCGATGACGCTAATGAACAATCTTTGGCCTGGTCACCATATTGCCCGGTACGCAGTCGACGGGCGCGAATCGCTGATTCCATTGATGTTTTTTCTTTCTCCGCAAACTGGCACGGTTCCTGCTTTGAAATGGTGAGGCCCTTTATGGGCCACGGAACAGGCGTCCAATGACGGGCGCCACAGGCAAAGCTGCCGCTCAGGTCAAAATGCGCTCCCGGTCTCTCGGGCGCGAAGACCTGGCCGGCGGCTTTTTTGTTTTGGAATCGCGTTCAACCGGAGACGACGATGAAGAAGACGATGAAGAATTGGATCGGGACGGGAACATCGCCCAAGGATGTGACGCGTCGCGATTTTCTGGTCAGCAGCGCCATGACGGCAGGCCTGTTCATGGCGGCCCGCAAGCTTTTCCCCTCCGGCGCCTATGCCGCCACCGCCGCGCCGGAAGTCACCGGCGCCAAGCTCGGTTTCATCGCGCTGACCGATGCCGCCCCCCTGATGATCGCCAAGGAGAAAGGCCTGTTCGCCAAATTCGGCATGCCCGATGTCGAGGTGCTGAAGCAGGCTTCCTGGGGCGCGACGCGCGACAATCTGATGCTCGGCGGTGCCGCCAACGGCATCGACGGCGCCCACATACTGACGCCGCTGCCTTACCTCATGCACACCGGCAAGGTGACGCAGAACAACCAGCCGATGCCGATGGCGATCGTGGCGCGGCTCAACTACGACTGCCAGGGCATTTCGGTCGCCCAGGAATATGCCGCCACCGGTGTCGGCCTCGACGCCTCCAAGCTGAAGGATGCCTTCGCCGCCAAGAAGGCGGCCGGCAAGGACATCAAGGCCGCCATGACCTTCCCGGGTGGCACGCATGATCTGTGGCTGCGCTACTGGCTGGCCGCGGGCGGCATCGATCCCGATAAGGACGTCTCGACCATCGTCGTGCCGCCGCCGCAGATGGTGGCCAATATGAAGGTCGGCAACATGGACGTGTTCTGCGTCGGCGAGCCGTGGAACGAGCAGCTCGTCCACCAGGGCGTCGGCTTCACCGCCGCCACCACGGGCGAATTGTGGAAGGGTCATCCGGAAAAGGCGCTCGGCCTGCGCGCCGAATTCATCGAGAAGAACCCGAACGCCACCAAGGCGATCCTGATGGCCGTGATGGAAGCCCAGCAATGGTGCGAGGCCAAGGAAAACAAGGACGAGATGGCCGCCATCATCGGCAAGCGGCAATGGATGAACGTGCCTGCCGCCGACATTATCGGCCGCCTCAAGGGCGACATCAATTATGGCAATGGCCGCGTCACCAACGGCACCGATCTCTACATGAAGTTCTGGAAGGGCGGCGTTTCCTACCCGTTCAAGAGCCATGATTCCTGGTTCCTCGCCGAGAACATCCGCTGGGGTAAGTTCGCGCCGACCACCGACATCAAGGCGCTGGTCGATCAGGTCAACCGCGAGGATCTGTGGCGCGAGGCGGCCAGGGATCTCGGCGTGGCCGCAGCGGATATACCCGCTTCTTCCTCGCGTGGCACGGAAACCTTCTTCGACGGCAAGGTCTTCGATCCGGCCAACCCGTCCGCCTATCTCGACAGCCTGAAGATCAAGGCATCCGCCTGATCGCCGGCGCCCCCACGGAGTTTTCCCAGACATGTCGATCCAGACTATCGAGGATACCAAGGTGAAGGCGTTCCCCGCCAAACCGGCCGAGGTGATTGCCTTCACCTCCAAGGCGCGGCGACGCGTCGAGCCGATGGCAACCGCCGGCAAACTGGCGAGCGCGCTGGTGCCGCCGGTCATCGTCATCGCCCTGATGCTCGTCGTCTGGCAGGTAGCATGCTCGTCGCCGACATCGAGCCTGCCGCCGCCAAGCCAGGTGTGGAACGAAGCCTACGATTTGATCGCACATCCGTTCTTCAACAACGGCCCGCAGGATATCGGGCTGGCCTGGCGAGTGCTGATCTCGCTGCAGCGCGTCGCCATCGGCTTTGGCCTAGCGGCGATCGTCGGCGTCGCGCTCGGCGCGCTGGTCGGCCAGTCGATCTGGGCGATGCGCGGCCTCGATCCGGTGTTCCAGATCCTGCGCACCGTGCCGCCGCTGGCCTGGCTGCCGCTGTCGCTGGCGGCGTTCCGCGATTCCAGCCCGTCGGCGCTGTTCGTCATCTTCATCACCTCGATCTGGCCGATCATCATCAACACCGCCGTCGGCGTGCGCAACATCCCGCAGGATTACCGCAACGTCGCGCGCATCCTGCGGCTCAACCCGTTCGAGTTCTTCGTCAAGATCATGGTGCCGGCCGCGGCCCCCTACATCTTCACCGGTCTGCGCATCGGCATCGGCCTGTCCTGGCTCGCCATCGTCGCCGCCGAAATGCTGACCGGCGGCGTCGGCATCGGCTTCTTCATCTGGGACGCGTGGAACTCGTCGCGGCTGCCCGACATCATCGTCGCGCTCGCCTATATCGGCGTCACCGGCTTCTGCCTCGACCGCCTGGTCGCTGGCGTCGGCGCCTTCGTCACCCGCGGCACAACGGCAAAGTGAGGAAAGCGCCATGACCGCCTATCTGAAACTCGACCATATCGACAAATCCTTCGCTCGCGGCGGCCAGGTCAGCGAAGTGCTGAGGGATATCAGGCTGACCATCGACAAGGGCGAATTCGTCTCGATCATCGGCCATTCCGGCTGCGGCAAGTCGACTTTGCTCAACCTGATCGCCGGGCTGACCAATGTGTCCGCCGGCGCCGTGCTGCTCGAAAACAAGGAAGTCGACAGCCCCGGACCCGAACGTGCGGTGGTGTTCCAGAACCACTCGCTGCTGCCCTGGCTGACCGTCTACGAAAACATCAACCTGGCGGTGTCGAAAGTCTTCGGCCGCACCAAGAGCAAGGCCGAGCGGCATGACTGGATCATGCGCAATCTCGACCTCGTGCAGATGGCGCATGCCAGGGACAAGCGGCCGGCCGAAATCTCGGGCGGCATGAAGCAGCGCGTCGGCATTGCCCGGGCGCTGGCCATGGAGCCGAAGATCCTGCTGCTCGACGAACCTTTCGGCGCGCTCGACGCGCTGACGCGCGCGCATCTGCAGGATGCGGTGATGGACATCCATTCCAGGCTCGGCTCGACGACGATCATGATCACCCATGATGTCGACGAGGCGGTGCTCTTGTCCGACCGCATCGTCATGATGACCAACGGTCCGGCCGCGACCATCGGCGAGGTGCTGCCCGTGCCGCTGGCAAGGCCGCGCCGGCGCATCGAACTCGCCTCCGACCGCACCTTCCTGCGCTGCCGCGAGGCGGTGCTGAAGTTCCTCTACGAACGCCACCGCTTCGTCGAAGCCGCGGAGTAGCATCATGAGCGAAAAACTCGTCATCATCGGCAACGGCATGGCTCCCGGGCGCATGCTCGAGCACCTGCTGGAGCAGGCGCCGGGCCGCTACAGCGTCACCATCTTCAACGCCGAGCCGCGGGTCAATTACGACCGCATCATGCTGTCGCCGGTGCTGTCGGGCGAAAAGGCCTATGAGGAAATCATCATCCATGGCGACGGCTGGTACATCGCCAACAACATCACCCTCTACAAGGGCCACAAGATCGTTGCCATCGACCGACAGGCGAAGACGGTCACCTCCGATCACGGCGTCACCGAACCCTACGACAGACTGGTCATCGCCACCGGCTCGGTGCCGTTCATCATCCCGGTGCCGGGCCACAATCTGCCGGGCGTGCTGACCTATCGCGATCTCGACGACGTGCAGGCCATGATGCTGGCCGCCCAGTCGCGGGCCAAGGCGGTGGTCATCGGCGGCGGCCTGCTCGGGCTGGAGGCGGCAGCCGGCCTCAACGCGCAAGGCATGGACGTCACCGTGCTGCACGTCATGCCGACGCTGATGGAGCGCCAGCTCGATCCGGCCGCCGGCTATCTCTTGCAGCGCGCCGTCGAACAACGTGGCATCAAGGTCATCACCAAGGCCAACACTCAGGCGATCACCGGCAATGGCAAGGTCGAGCAGGTGGAACTCGCCGACGGCACCATCATTCCGGCGACGCTTGTGGTCATGGCCGTCGGCATCCGGCCGAATTCGGCGCTGGCGAAAGAAGCGGGTATCGCCGTCAACAGAGGCATCGTCGTCGACGCCGGCATGCGCAGCAACGACCCCGACATCTACGCGCTCGGCGAATGCGCCGAGGTCAACGGCATGGTCTACGGTCTGGTGGCACCGCTCTACGAGATGGCGCGTGTTGCGGCGAGCCAGCTTGCCGGCGACGAGACCGCTGCCTTCGTCCATTCGGACACGCCGACCAAGCTCAAGGTCACCGGCATCGACCTGTTCTCGCTCGGCGATTTCGCCGAGGGCGAAGACCGCCAGGAGATCGTGCTGCGCGACGCCGCCGCCGGCGTCTACAAGCGCCTGGTGCTCAAGGACGACCGCATCATCGGCACCGTGCTCTACGGCGAGACGGCGGACGGCGCCTGGTTCAACGACCTCAAGAAGAAGCAGACCGACATTTCGCAGATGCGCGATACGTTGATCTTCGGCCAGTCATACCAGGGGGGTGCCCCGCTGGACCCTATGGCGGCCGTTGCAGCCTTGCCGGATGATGCGGAAATCTGCGGCTGCAACGGCGTCTGCAAGGGCAAAATCACCGGCGCGATCACGGCCAAGGGCCTGACCTCGCTCGACGATGTGCGCGCTCACACCAAGGCGTCGGCCTCGTGCGGCTCCTGCACCGGGCTGGTCGAGAAGCTGATGGTGCTGACCCTCGGCGACACATACAACCCGGCGGCCGTCCAACCCATGTGCTCCTGCACCACGCTCGGCCATGACGAGGTGCGCCGGCTGATCAAGGCCAAGAGCCTCAAGACCATTCCGGCCGTCATGCAAGAGCTGGAGTGGAAGACGTCCTGCGGCTGCGCCAAATGCCGGCCGGCGCTCAACTACTACCTCGTTTGCGACTGGCCAAACGACTATGCCGACGACTACCAGTCGCGCTTCATCAATGAGCGGGTGCATGCCAACATCCAGAAGGACGGCACCTATTCCGTGGTGCCGCGCATGTGGGGCGGCGTCACCAATGCCGCCGAACTGCGCGCCATCGCCGATGTCGTCGACAAGTTCGAGATCCCGATGGTCAAGGTCACCGGCGGCCAGCGCATCGACATGCTGGGCATCCGCAAGGAGGACCTGCCGGCGGTGTGGGCCGATCTCGGCCAGGCCGGCTTCGTCTCCGGTCACGCCTATGCCAAGGGCCTGCGCACGGTGAAGACCTGCGTCGGTTCCGACTGGTGCCGCTTCGGCACGCAGGATTCGACAGGTCTCGGCATCCGCATCGAAAAATTCATGTGGGGTTCGTGGACTCCGGCCAAGGTCAAGATGGCGGTGTCGGGCTGCCCGAGGAACTGCGCCGAGGCGACCTGCAAGGATGTCGGCGTCATCTGCGTCGACAGTGGTTACGAGATCCATTTCGCCGGAGCCGCCGGCCTCGACATCAAGGGCACCGAAGTGCTCGGCCTTGTGAAGACGGAAGACGAGGCGCTGGAGCACATCGTGGCGCTGACTCAGATGTACCGCGAGCAGGGCCGCTATCTCGAGCGCATCTACAAATGGGCCAAGCGCATCGGCATCCCCGAGATCAAGCGCCAGATCATGGACGATGGCGAGAAGCGCAAGGCCTATTACGACCGCTTCGTCTTTTCCCAGAAATTCGCGCAGGTCGATCCGTGGTCGGAGCGCGTCTCCGGCAAGGACAAGCACGAGTTCCGGCCGATGGCTTCGGTCGGGTTTGCGCAGGCGGCGGAGTGATGGAGATGTCTGCGCGAGGCACCCCCCTCTGGCCTGCCGGCCATCTCCCCCTCAAGGGGCGAGATCGGATGTTGTTTCGGCTTTCGCCAATCTCCAACGTCACAGGACGGTCGCCGTCATTGATGCTGCCAATCTCCCCCCTTGAGGGGGAGATGTCCGGCAGGACAGAGGGGGGCGCCTTGGCGCAATCCTATCAAGCAAAGGCAGCCCAATGAACTGGATCGCCATCGGCACCATCTCCGACATCCCGCGCCGTGGCGCGCGCTGTGTCGCCACCCCGCAAGGCAAGGTCGCCGTCTTCCGCACACAGGACGATCAGGTCTATGCCATCGACGACCACTGCCCGCACAAGGGCGGGCCGCTTAGCCAGGGCATCGTCCATGGCGCGGCGGTGACCTGTCCCCTGCACAATTGGGTGATCTCGCTGGAGACAGGCAAGGCGCTCGGCGCCGACGAAGGCGTGGTGCGCACCATTCCGGTCAAGGTCGAGGGCGAGCACCTGTTCCTGGCGCTGGAAGCGCTGGCCAGCCGCGCCGCCTGAACATGGAGATCGACGCAGCACGCGAGGTGAGGACCACCTGCCCCTATTGCGGGGTGGGCTGCGGCGTGCTGGCGAAGGTCGCCGCGGATGGGCAAGTGTCCGTCCGCGGCGACCCCGACCATCCCGCGAATTTCGGCCGGCTCTGCTCCAAGGGGTCGGCGCTGGCCGAGACCATCGATCTCGAGGGCAGGCTGCTCCATCCCGAAATCCACGGCTGCCGGACAGGCTGGAACGAGGCGCTCGACCGCGTCGCCTCGACCTTCTCGCGAACCATCGCCGAGCACGGGCCGGATGCGGTCGCCTTCTATGTCTCGGGCCAGTTGCTGACCGAGGACTATTACCTCGCCAACAAGCTGATGAAGGGTTTTGTCGGCTCGGCCAATATCGACACCAACTCTCGCCTCTGCATGGCCTCGTCCGTCGCCGGCCACCGCCGCGCCTTCGGCTCCGATACGGTGCCGGGGACCTACGAGGATCTGGAACTTGCCGACCTCATCGTGCTGGTCGGCTCCAACCTCGCCTGGTGCCACCCTGTGCTCTTCCAGCGCATCGCGGCGGCCCGGGAAAAGCGGCCCGCGATGAAGATCGTGCTGATCGATCCGCGCCGCACCATGACCGCTGATATCGCCGACATGCATCTGGCGATCGCACCGGATGGCGACGTCGCTCTGTTCACCGGCCTGCTCGCCTGGCTCGGCCAGCACAATGCGCTCGACCGCGCCTATATCACAGCGCATACGACCGGCTTTGGGCAAGCGCTCTTTGCCGCCTCCACGCTTGATCTTGCCGATGTTGCCGCTACCACCGGCCTGAGCGAAGACGAACTTGTCCGCTTCTACAGCCTGTTTGCTGCCACCGCGAAGACGGTGACCGTCTACAGCCAGGGCGTGAACCAGTCGTCGTCCGGCACCGACAAGGTCAACGCCATCATCAACTGCCATCTCGCCACCGGTCGCATCGGCAAACCGGGAGCCGGGCCGTTCTCGGTGACCGGCCAGCCCAACGCCATGGGTGGCCGCGAGGTCGGCGGCATGGCCAACATGCTGGCCGCCCACATGGAGATCGAGAACGCCGAGCACCGCGACCGCGTGCGCCGCTTCTGGAATGCGCCTGGCATCGCGCAGAAGCCCGGCCTGAAGGCGGTCGAGATGTTTCAGGGCGTGGCCGACGGGCGCATCAAGGCGCTGTGGATCATGGCCACCAACCCGGTCGATTCGATGCCCGACGCCGATGCCGTCGAAGCGGCGATCAAGGCTTGCCCGTTCGTCGTGGTGTCGGACGTTCTGGCGAGCGCCGACACGGTGCGTCACGCCCATGTCCGGCTGCCCGCCACCGCCTGGGGCGAGAAGGACGGCACCGTCACCAATTCCGAACGCCGCATCTCGCGCCAGCGGTCGTTTCTGGCGGCGCCCGGCGAGGCGAGGCCCGACTGGTGGATCATCGCCGAGGTGGCGGGGCGGATGGGGTTTGGCGAGGCGTTCGCGCATGAGACCCCGGCAGAGATTTTTGGTGAGCACGCCGCGCTGTCCGGGTTTGAGAATGATGGCGTGCGAGATTTCGATATCGGTGCGTATGCCGGGGCCGATGCTGAAAGTTACGCATCACTTGAGCCATTCCAATGGCCAGCCCCCAGCCCACGAGGCGGCACGACGGAGCACCAGACCACCCGCTTCTTCGCCAACGGCAATTTCTACACACCCGACCGCAAAGCCCGCTTCATCGCCATCCGTCCCACCACCGAAATCCGCACCACCCCTGATTTCCCGCTCATCCTCAACACCGGCCGGATCCGCGACCACTGGCACACCATGACGCGCACCGGCAAAAGCCCGCGTCTGTCCCAGCACATCGCCGAACCCTTCGTCGAAATCCACCCTGTGGACGCGCAGCATCACGGCATCGGCGGCGCCGACATCGTGCGCATCTCCAGCCCGCGCGGCGACGTGCTGGTCCGGGCCCTGATCACGTCCCGCCAGCGCCAGGGCAGCGTCTTCGCGCCGATGCACTGGACCGATCAGTTCGCGGCAAAGGGCCGGCTCGACGCGCTCACCGCGCCGCTCGTCGACCCCGTTTCAGGCCAGCCGGCGCTGAAACATGTCGCGGCCCGCATCGAGAAATTTGCCGCAAGGGCCTTTGCTTTCGCCGTGATGCGCCGGAAGCCGGAACGGGTTGAGGCGAGCTACTGGGCGGTTGCCAAATGCCGGGGCGGATGGCGGGTCGAGCTTGCCTTTGCCGACGACGCCGCCGACTGGACGGCGTTCGCCGGCTCGCTCTTCGATGCGCCCTTGGCCGAAATGCTCGCCTATCACGACCGGGACGCCGGCCAGCATCGCATCGCCGCCTTCGATGGCGACCAGCTCGCAGGCGCGCTGTTCGTCGCGCCCGGCCCGGTCGCGGTGTCGCGTGGCTGGGCGGCTGAACAGCTTGAAGAAGTCCACGCCAGCCAGCGCGAACGCTTTCGGATCGTCGCCGGCCGCGCCGGTGCCGATCGGCCTGATGCCGGCGCCACCGTCTGCTCCTGTTTCAACGTCGGAGCCAACCAGATCGTCGCTGCGGTGGCGGCCGGCTGCACGACCGTCGAAGCCATCGGCAGTGCCCTGAAGGCCGGCACCAATTGCGGCTCCTGCCGGTCCGAAATCCGCGCCCTCATCCAGGCGAACCGCGTTCAGGCCGCCGAGTAAACAGCGCCTCGAAGGCGATTGGACGGGTCGCAAGACCGCGCCAAACCTGTCCAAGTGTTAATTCGACTTGGGGTCGTTTCAGCCATATTGGTTCACGGGGGTGAAAGATGCCGCCATGGACCAGCAATTGGAAATGCCCCTGCAGACGACCGTCGCGCCACGCCGTTCGCGTCGCTGGATTCCCTGGCTGATCTTCATTGCCATCGTCGTCGCCACCGGCGCCTATCTCTATCAGCGTCCGCATGTCGAGGCCAGGCAACCCGGCGGCAGGCGGGGCGCGCAACCGACGACGATCGGCGCCGCCGCCATCGAAAAGGGCACGATAGACGTCACCCTCAACGCGCTCGGCACGGTGACCTCGCTCTCCACCGTCACGGTCAAGCCGCAGGTCACCGGTCCGCTCATCCAGGTCAATTTCAAGGAAGGCCAGGACGTCAAGAAGGGCGACCTGCTGGCCGAGATCGACCCCCGCCCCTACCAGGCGGCACTCGCTCAGGCCCAGGGCCAGCTGGTGCGCGACCAGGCCATGCTCAAGGATGCCCAGCTCGACCTCGTTCGTGACCAGAAGCTGGTGGCCCAGGGGACGGCGACGCCGCAGACCCTCGACGCGCAGGTTGCCCTTGTCGCGCAGGACCAGGGCTCCGTCCAGGTCGACCAGGCGATGATACAGACCGCCACCCTCAATCTCGACTATTGCCGCATCCTGGCTCCCGTCGACGGACGGGCCGGCCTGCGCCAGGTCGATCAGGGCAACTACGTCACCCCTGGCGATACCAACGGCATCGTCATCATCACCCAGGTGCAGCCGATCAGTGTGCTGTTCACCGTGCCCGAGGATGAACTGCCCGCGATCGCGCAGCGCATGCAGCAAGGCGCCTCGCTGCCCACGTCAGCCTTCGACCGCGCCGGAGCCAAGAAGCTTGCCGACGGCCAGCTCGAAACCTTCGACAGCCAGATCGACCCGAGCACCGGCACCATCAAGCTGCGGGCGGGTTTCGCCAATGAAGCGCGCGTCCTCTATCCGAACCAGTTCGTCAACGTCACGCTTCTCGTCGACGAGCACAAGGACGTGGCGATCGCCCCGATCGCCGCGATCCAGCGCGGCCTGCCCGGCACCTTCGTCTATCTGGTCAATCCCGACAGCACGGTCGCCGTGCGCAAGGTCACGCTTGGCGTTACCAATAGCGAACGCGTCGAGATCCTTGCCGGCCTGACCCCCGGCGACCGCGTCGTCGTCGACGGCGCCGACAAGCTCCGCGACGGCGCCCATATCAACCTTCAGCAGGACGGCCAGGCACCGGCACAGCCTCGGGCGACGGCGCCAACCCCGGCGGCGGGCCAGACGCCGGCGCAGACATCAGCCCAGACCTCGCCACAGGCAGCAGCCCCATCGGATGGACAGACGTCGGACGGACGGACGCCGAATGGGCAGACGCCAAATGCGGAAACGTCAGACGGACAGGCGCTGGATGGCACGGCACACAAGCATCAGGGCCACAAGCACCGTCACACGGGGTCCGGGCAGCAGCAATGAGCCCGTCGCGCGCCTTCATCCTGCGGCCGGTGGCGACGTCGCTGTTCATGGTCGCCATCATGCTGTCGGGCCTGCTGGCCTACCGATATCTGCCGGTCTCGGCGCTGCCCGAGGTCGACTATCCCACCATCCAGGTGCAGACCTTCTATCCCGGCGCCAGCCCTGACGTCATGACGTCCTCGGTCACGGCGCCGCTGGAGGTCCAGCTCGGCCAGATCGCCAACCTCAACCAGATGAACTCCGTCAGTTCGGCCGGCTCCTCGGTCATCACGCTGCAGTTCAGCCTGGCGATCTCGCTCGACGTCGCCGAGCAGGAGGTGCAGGCCGCCATCAACGCCGCCGGCAATCTGTTGCCGGCTGACCTGCCGGCGCCGCCGATCTACGCCAAGGTCAATCCGGCCGACGCGCCGGTGCTGACGCTGGGCCTGACCTCGGCGACCATGCCGCTGCACGACGTGCAGCAGCTTGCCGACACCAGGCTGGCGCAGAAGATCTCGCAGTTGCCGGGCGTCGGCCTGGTCAGCCTCAGCGGCGGCCAGCGGCCTGCCGTGCGGGTCCAGGCCGATCCGCGCAAGCTCGCCGCCTATGGCCTCAATCTCGACGACCTGCGCACCACTTTGGGCAGCGCCAACGTCAACACGCCGAAGGGCAATCTCGACGGACCGTCGCGCGCCTACACCATCAACGCCAACGACCAGATGAAGAGCGCCGACGAATACCGCTCGCTGATCGTCGCCTACAAGAACGGCGCCCCGGTGCGGCTGAGCGATGTGGCCGATGTGGTCGACGCCACCGAGAACAATCGGCTGGCCGCCTGGATGAACAGCACGCCGGCGATCATCCTCAACATCCAGCGCCAGCCCGGCGCCAACGTCATCGACGTGGTCGACCGCATCAAGGCGCTGCTGCCGCAGCTCCAGGCCTCACTGCCGAACGCCGTCGACGTCAAGGTGCTGACTGACCGCACCACGACCATCCGCGCCTCCGTGCGTGACGTCGAATACGAGCTGACCCTGTCGATCATCCTCGTCGTGCTGGTCATTTTCGTCTTCCTGCGCAGCGCGCGCGCCACGCTCATCCCGAGCCTTTCGGTGCCCCTGTCGCTGGTCGGCACGCTGGGCGTCATGTACCTGTTCGGCTTCAGCCTCGACAATCTGTCGCTGATGGCGCTGACCATTGCCACCGGCTTCGTCGTCGACGACGCCATCGTCGTCATCGAGAACGTCGCCCGCTATGTCGAGGAGGGCGCGACGCCGCTGCAGGCGGCGCTGAAAGGCTCGCAGCAGATCGGCTTCACCATCATCTCGCTCACCGTGTCGCTGATCGCGGTGCTGATCCCGCTTCTGTTCATGGGCGATGTCGTCGGCAGGCTGTTCCGCGAATTCTCCATCACGCTTGCCACCACCATCCTGATCTCCGCCGTGGTGTCGCTGACGCTGGTGCCGATGGCCTGCGCCAAGCTGCTGAAACCCTTGTCGGCGGTGCGCGAGAACGCCCTGCAGCGCGCCAGCCGCGACTTCTTCGACTGGGTGATCCGCGGCTATGGCCGGGCACTGACCTGGGTGCTCGACCGGCAGACGCTGATGCTCGTGGTGGCGGCGGCGACCTTGGTGCTGACGGCGGTCCTCTATGTGGTCATTCCCAAGGGTTTCTTCCCGGTGCAGGACACTGGCGTCATCCAGGCCATATCAGAGGCGCCGCAGTCGATTTCCTATGCCGCCATGGCGGACCGCCAGCAGCAGCTGGCCGCCATCATCCTTAGGGATCCCGATGTCGACAGCCTTTCGTCCTTCATCGGCGTCGACGGCACCAACACCACGATGAATGTCGGCCGCATCCTGATCAACCTCAAGCCGCATGAGAAACGTACCGCTGATATCACGCACGTCATCGTCCGCCTGAAACAGGAAGCCGCTTCGATGGCCGGTGTGACGCTCTACATGCAGCCGGTGCAGGACCTGACCATCGACGGCCAGGTTAGCCGCACCCAGTATCAATTCGTGCTCCAGGACGCCAATGCCGACGAGCTGGGAGAATGGACGCCGAAACTGCTCGCCAGGCTGCACGCGTTGCCGCAGCTCGCCGATGTCGCCAGCGACCTGTCGAACAGCGGCCTTGCCGTCTTTGTCGACATCGACCGCGACCAGGCCGCCCGTTTCGGCATCACGCCGGCGACGGTCGACAACGCGCTCTACGACGCTTTCGGCCAGCGCATGGTCTCGACCATCTACACCACATCAAGCCAGTCCCGCGTCATTCTCGAGGCCGCTCCGTCCGAACAGGATTCGCTCAAGGCGCTCTCTTCCGTCTACCTGCCCTCGTCGACGGGTGGCGCCCCGGTGCCGCTGTCGGTGGTGGCGACCACCCATATCGCCACCACGCCGCTGCAGATCACCCATATGGGGCAATTCCCCGCCACCACCGTGTCGTTCAACCTGGCGCCAGGCGCGTCGCTTGGCGAGGCGGTCACCGCGATCGAGCAGGCGCAGGCCGACATCGGCATGCCGCTCAGCATCATCACCAGTTTCCAGGGCGCGGCGCGCGCCTTCCAGGCTTCGCTCGACAACACGCTGTTCCTGATCCTGGCGGCGGTGGTGACGGTCTACATCGTGCTCGGCGTGCTCTATGAGAGCTTCATCCACCCCATCACCATCCTGTCGACGCTGCCTTCGGCCGGCATCGGCGCGCTGCTGGCGCTGATGATCGCCGGCCAGGACCTGACCGTCATCTCGATCATCGGCATCATCCTCCTGATCGGCGTGGTCAAGAAGAACGCCATCATGATGATCGACTTCGCGCTCGACGCGCAGCGCCATGAAGGCAAGGCGCCGCGCGAGGCGATCTACCAGGCCTGCCTGCTGCGCTTCCGCCCGATCCTGATGACGACGCTGGCGGCGATGCTCGGCGCCCTGCCGCTGATGCTCGGCACCGGCGTCGGCTCGGAACTGCGCCATCCCCTGGGCGTCTCCATCGTCGGCGGCTTGCTGCTCAGCCAGATGCTGACGCTGTTCACCACGCCGGTGATCTATCTCTGGTTCGACCGCCTCGCCGCCCGCCTGCGCGGCATCGAACCCAACCTTCCCCGCGCCCCCAATCTTCCCCGCATTCCTGGGGCGGACGCCAGGCCATGAACCTGTCGGTTCCGTTCATCCGGCGGCCGGTGGCGACGACGCTGCTGACCTTCGGCCTGCTGGCGGCCGGGCTGGTGGCGTTTCCGCAATTGCCGGTGGCGCCGCTGCCGGCGGTCGACTACCCCGTGATCTCAGTGTCGGCCTCGCTGCCTGGTGCGAGCCCCCAGGTGGTGGCAAACACCGTCGCCAGCCCGCTCGAGCGGCATCTCGGTGAAATCGCCGATGTCAACGAAATGACCTCGTCGAGCAGCGTCGGCAGCGCCCGCATCACCTTGCAGTTCGGGCTGGACCGCGACATTGACGGCGCCGCGCGTGACGTCCAGGCGGCGATCAACGCCGCGCGCGCCGACCTGCCATCCAGCCTGCGCTCCAACCCGACCTATCGCAAGGTCAATCCCGCCGACGCCCCGATCCTCATCCTGTCGATGACATCGGACACTTTGTCCAAGGGCCAGCTCTTCGATGCCGCCAGCACCGTGCTGGCGCAAAAGCTCTCGCAGGTCGACGGCATTGGCGAGGTGTCGGTTGGCGGCAGCTCGCTGCCGGCGGTGCGCGTCGAACTCAACCCGCAGGTGCTCTATGATTACGGCATCGGGCTGGAGGACGTGCGCGCAGCGCTCGCCTCGGCCAACGCCCACAGCCCCAAGGGGGCCATCGACGTCGGCGACCAGCGCTACCAGATCTACGCCAACGACCAGGCCAACCAGGCGGACGCCTACCGCTCGCTGATCGTCGCCTACCGCAACGGCGCGCCGGTCAGGCTTTCCGATGTCGGCCAGGTCAATGATTCCGTCGAGAACATCCGCAATGCCGGTCTCGCCAATGGCGAGCCGGGCGTGCTGATCATCCTCAACCGCTCGCCCAACGCCAACATCATCGCGACGGTGGACCGGGTGAAGGCGCTGCTGCCGACGCTGCGCGCCTCGATCTCGCCGGCCATCGACCTGTCGCTGGCGGTCGACCGCTCGACCACCATCCGCGCTTCGCTGAGCGAGGTCGCGCAGACGCTGATGATCGCCATCGGCCTGGTGATCCTCGTCGTCTTCGCCTTCCTGCGCGACGTGCGCTCGGCGCTGGTGCCGATCGTGGCCGTGCCCGTATCCCTGGTCGGCACGCTGGGCGCCATGTACCTGATGGGCTTCAGCATCGACAATCTGTCGCTGATGGCAATGACGGTGGCCACCGGCTTCGTCGTCGACGACGCCATCGTCGTGCTCGAAAACATCGCCCGCCACACCGCGTCCGGCATGGGCCGCATGGAAGCCGCGATCAAGGGCTCCCAGGAAGTCGGATTCACCGTGCTGTCGATGAGCCTGTCGCTGATCGCCGTCTTCATCCCGATCCTGCTGATGGGCGGCATCGTCGGCCGGCTGTTCCGCGAATTCGCCATAACACTCTCGGCGGCGATCCTGGTCTCGCTGGCAATATCGCTGACCACCACGCCGATGATGTGCTCGATTCTGCTGCGCCCCGAGGGACAGCGCGAACACGGCCGGCTCTACCGCTTCAGCGAACGTATCTTCGAGGCCATGCTGGGCTTCTACCGCAGGTCGCTGTCCTGGGCGCTCGACAATCCGCTGCTGATCATGGCGGTGCTGGCGGCAACGCTCTGCCTCAATGGCTATCTCTATGTCACCATCCCAAAAGGCTTCTTCCCGCAGCAGGACACGGGACGGCTGACCGGCTCGATCCAGGCCGACCAGGCAACCTCCTTCCAGTCGATGTCGCGGAAGCTCACCCAGTTCGCCGGCATCGTCAGCAAGGATCCGGCCGTCGATGCCGCTGTCGCCTTCACCGGCGGCGGCCAGACCAATTCCGGTTCCATGTTCGTGTCACTGAAACCGCTGGCCGAGCGCAAGATCTCCGCCGACCAGGTCATCGCCAGGCTGCGGCCCAAACTGGCCGTGGTGCCGGGTGCCACGCTCTTCCTGCAGGCGGTGCAGGACATCCGCGTCGGCGGGCGGCAATCGAACGCGCAGTACCAGTACACCCTGCAAGGTGACAGTTTCGACGAACTGGCGGAGTGGGCGCCGAAGCTGGCGGCTGCGCTGCAAACCGAACCCAGGCTCACCGACGTCAACTCCGACCAGCAGAACAAGGGCCTGGAAGCCGACGTCACCATCGATCGCGACACCGCAACGCGCCTCGGCATATCAGCCAGCGAGATCGACAACACGCTCTACGACGCCTTCGGCCAGCGCCAGGTGTCCACCATCTATGTCCAGCGCAACCAGTACCACGTCATCATGGAGGTGGCGCCGCAATACTCGCAAAACCCCGATGCGTTGAAAAAAGTCTATGTCAGCACATCGGGCGGATCGGTTGGTGGATCGCAGTCGAGCAATGCGGTGGCCGGCACGTTCGCTGTATCAGGCAAGTCCACCAGCGCCCAATCGGTCGCCGCCGACGCGGCGCGCAACCAGGCCAACAATTCCATCACCAGCACCGGCAGGACGGCAGCCTCGACCGGTTCGGCGGTCAGCACCGGAGCCGAGACCATGGTGCCGCTGTCGGCCGTCGCGCATTACGGTCCCGGCAGCACGCCGCTTTCGGTCAACCACCAGGGCCTGTTCGTCGCCACGACACTGTCGTTCAACCTGGCGCCGGGCGTCGCGCTCAGCGAAGGTGTCGCGGCGATCAACGCGGCCGCCGACCGCATCGGCATGCCGGCAACCATCCATGGCAGCTTCCAGGGCACGGCCAAGGTGTTCCAGGACTCGCTGTCCGACCAGCCGCTGCTGATCCTTGCCGCGCTGATCGCTGTCTATGTCGTGCTCGGCATTCTCTACGAAAGCTACGCGCATCCGCTGACCATTCTGTCGACCTTGCCGTCGGCCGGCGTCGGCGCCTTGCTGGCACTGACCCTGGTCAACATCGAATTCTCAATCATGGCGCTGATCGGCATCATCCTGCTGATCGGCATCGTCAAGAAGAACGCGATCATGATGATCGACTTCGCGCTGGCCGCCGAGCGCAACGAGAACAGATCGGCGCATGACGCCATCTACCAGGCATGCCTGCTGCGCTTCCGCCCGATCATGATGACGACCATGGCGGCACTGTTCGGTGCCGTGCCGCTGGCTATCGGCCTTGGCGAAGGTGCCGAACTGCGCCAGCCGCTCGGCATCGCCATCGTCGGCGGGCTGATCCTGAGCCAGATCCTGACCCTCTACACGACGCCGGTCATCTACATCTACGTCGACCGTTTCGGTCGCTGGTGCCGGCAGTTGCGCTTGACGATGCCGCGCCCGCGGACGCTACGGCCACAGGCGGGCGAATGAATGCCGCCGAACAGCCTCCTATTGCACCGACCCGGCGCTACAGACAGCCGCGATCTCGCCGATATTCTGGCAGAAGGCAGGGCTTTCGAGGCGCGGATCCTCGACCAGCATCTGCGTGTCGCTGGCAGCTGGCTGGCCGGTGAAGAAAACCGGGACAGGCTGTCCGCTGCCATGGATGGTGGCGTTATAGGCAACAACGCTGGCGGTGTCGGCCGGCTGCACCACATCCGTGGTCTGCACCACCAGATCGGCGCCGACATAGGTCAATTCGTAATTCGTCGAGGCGGCAAGGCTCCCCTGTTCGATGGCATAACGGCCCGGCGCGCTTGCCGTGGTCGCATCGGTCGAGAGCGAGCCGCTGAGCGTGTCGCTGCCGGCCAGCCCGAGCCCGCCAACCGTGTAAGTGAGCGGCGGATTGGCTGCTCCCTGCGCCCGGCTTTGCGCATCGGCGACGACGGTGATCGATCGCTTGCCGATGGTGAAACCGGCGCCGGCAAAGCTGATGTCGTAGTTCGAATTGTTGGCATTGGTGATGGTGCCCTGGCCAATCGTATAGATCCCGACATCCTCTCCCGAAGCGCGATCGAGCGCGCCGACAAGAGCCGTGCCGCTGCCAAGGTCGGAGAAGCTGTAGCCAAGTGCCGGATCGGCATTGCCGTAGATCTTGCCCTGACCGGCATTGGCGGTCACCGTGACCGCCCGCTTGCCGATGCTGAAATTGGCGCCGACATAGGTGATGTCATAGTTCGTATTGGCGGCATTGGTGATCGTGCCTTGCCCGATCCCATAGGTGCCGACGGTCTCGCCCGTGCCACGGTCGAGCACGCCGACAAGCGCCGTGCCGCTGCCAAGGTCGGAGAAGGTGTAGCCGAGCGATGGGTCGGCATCGCCATAGGTCTTGCCCTGAGCGGCATTGGCCGTGACCGTGACCGCCCGTTTGGCGATCGTGAAATCCGAAGTGGCGAAGCTGATGTCATAGTTCGCGTTGTTGGCATTGGTCAGCGTGCCCTGGCCGATGGCGTAGGCACCGACATTCTCGCCGGCGGCGCGGTCAAGCGCTCCGATGAGCGCGATGCCGGTGCCAAGGTCCGAATAGCCATAGCCATAGGATGACGGGTCGGCATTGCCGTAGGTCTTGCCCTGGCCGGAATTGGCCGCGACCGTGACCGACCGCCTGGCAATGGTGAAATCCTTGCTGACGAAGCTGATGTCGTAATTCGCATTGTTGGCATTGGAGAGCGTGCCCTGGCCGATCGCATAGGCACCGGCATTTTCGCCGGCAGTGCGGTCAAGCGCACCGACGAGAGCGATACCCGTGCCAAGGTCCGAATAGGTGTAGCCCAGGGATGACGGATCGGCATTGCCATAGGTCTTGCCCTGACCGGCGGTGGCTGTGACCGTGACCGTGCGCTTGCCGATGCTGAAGTTCGAACCGACATAGGTGATGTCGTAGTTCGAATTGTTGGCGTTGGTCAGCGAGCCCTGGCCAAGGGCATAGCTGCCGACATCCTCACCCGAAGCGCGGTCGAGCGCGCCGACAAGGGCCACACCGCTGCCAAGGTCGGAGTAGGTGTAGGCATAGGATGACGGGTCGGCATTGCCGTACGTCTTGCCTTGTCCGGAGGTCGCCGTGACGATGACCGCGCGCTTGCCGATGCCGAAGGTCGAGCCAACGAAGGTGATGTCGTAGTTCGAATTGTCTGCGTTGGTCAGCGAACCCTGGCCGATGACATAGCTGCCGACATCCTCGCCCGAAGCGCGATCGAGGGCGCCGACCAGCGCCGCGCCACTGCCAAGGTCGGTATAGCTGTAGCCAAGGGTCGGATCGGCATTGCCATAGGTCTTGCCCTGGCCGGAATTGGCCGTGACGGTGACCGCGCGCTTGCCGATGCTGAAATCCGCGCCGGTGAAGGTGATGTCGTAGTTCGAATTGTCGGCATTCGTCAGCGTGCCCTGGCCGATCGCGTAGGTGCCGACATTCTCACCAGAAGCGCGGTCGAGCGCACCGACGAGAGCGACACCCGTGCCGAGATCTGAGCAGCTGTAGCCATAAGACGACGGATCGGCATCGCCGTAAATCTTGGCCAGGCCCGAATTGGCAGTGACGGTGACCGCCCGCTTGTCGATGCTGAAATCCTTGCTGACGAAGGTGATGTCGTAGTTCGCATTGTCCGCATTCGTCAGCGTACCCTGGCCGATGGCGTAGGCGCCGACAGTCTCACCAGAAGCGCGGTCGAGCGCCCCGACAAGAGCGACACCCGTGCCGAGATCCGAGTAGCTATAGCCGTAGGACGACGGGTCGGCATCGCCATAGGTCTTGCTCATGCCGGAATTGGCCGTGACGGTGACCGCCCGCCTGGCGATGGTGAAATCGGCGCCGACGAACGCTATGTCGTAGTTGGAGTTCGAGGCGTCGAGCGTACCCTGGCCGATGGCGTAGGTGCCTGCATTCTCGCCCGCAACACGGTCAAGGCTGCCCGTCAGCGTCAAACCGCCGAGATTGGAAACCGAGTAGGTGTAGGCAGCCGGATCGCTGTCGCCATAGACCTTGCCTTGCCCTTGATCGACGGTGACGGTGATCGCCCTTTTGCCGATGGTGAAATCGCCGCCGACATAGCTGATGTCGTAGTTCGCATTGTTGGCGTTGGTCAGCGTGCCCTGGCCGATGGCATAGGCGCCGGCATCCTCGCCGGCGTCACGGTTGAGTGAGCCTGCCAGGGCGACGCCATTGCCGAGGTCCGAAACCGTATAGGTGTAGGCAGCAGGATCGGCGTCGCCGTATGTCTTTTGCTGGCCAGGATCGGCCGTCACCGTGACCGCGCGCTTGGCGACGGTGAACAATCCGGCGCTGTTGAAGGCGAGCCCGTAGCCGGTCAAGGCAGCGATATCGCCAGCGCCGACAGTAATCGTATAAGTCCCGGCTCCGAGTTGCTGAGTGGCAAGCGTGAGTGGGGGTGAGAGCGACGGCGCGCCGCTGAAGGCGGTGGCGGCGCTGTCGCCGAGATAGGCGTTGGCCACCCCTGCCTGATAGCCCGACACCGTGTAGGTCAATGTCGGCATGGCGGTGTCGCCGTAGATCTTCGAAGCATTTTGGGAGGTGAAGGTCAGCGTCGGCTGGTAGGCAAACACATAGCGGTTGCCGCTCACGCTCACCGTTGCACCGGCTGCCGTATTCCAGACCGCCGTGTTGCCGCTGTTGAGATTGCCGAATGTGTTGCCGGTCGGTGCTGCCGCGTAGACCAGCCAGCGTCCGCTGGTCGCGGTGACGGCATCGCTGCCGCGGCTGTTGATGAACTTGCCGCCTGCCGCCAGCACGGGGTTCGCTCCGCTGACCGTGGCGCTTGCTGCGATCGTCAGGTCGCCTGATGTCCGCAGCTGCACCTGGCCTGTTGTGTTGGCACCGGTCGTGGTCGCGCCCCGCGCGCTGGCGACGCTGCCGATGGTCAGTCCGCCCAGATCGACAAGATTGACCGATCCCGCATTGGCGGCAACCGTGCCGACCTGGTTGCCGGCGTTCGTCAGGCTGAAATTGCCGGTACCGCCTAGCCACAGCGATCCTGCCGCCAGACTGCTCGTCTGCGTAACCGCGCCGTTCGACGACAGCGCCAGCGTGCCACTGTCGATCGATACCGCCTGGTCGAGCGCGAAGGTTGTCGCTGCCGTTTCGATCTGCCAGTTGGCGAAGGTGAGGCTGCCGACATAGGTCGACCCGACGGTGGCATTGGCGATGTTTTGCAACGCCGAGAGCGACGTGATCGAGCTGTCGGCTTCGTCGAGACGCCAGTTGCCGTAGACGTTAAGATTGGAGACGTTGCCGCCCGACAGGCCTGTGCGGAACGTCACGCCGTTTTGAGCGCCCGAGCTGTCGTTCGGATCCGCGTCGCGCACCGTGTAGGCGAGCACGCTGTTGTTGATCCAGCCGGTCGGCACGGCGATGTAGTAGTAGCCGTTGACGCCGGTAGTGACCGTGCCGATATCGACGCCGTTCGAGACGCCGGTGACGAAACCCGGGTTCTTGACGTAGTAGGGTTGGCGCGTGCCCGACGACAGCGGCGTGACGCCGCCGTCCTTATAGGCAATGCCGGAGATGGCCTGGACGCCGTTCGGATAAAAACTGCTCAGATAGGGATAGAGGCCGCCGGTCCCGCCACCGAAGGCCGCGCTCAGGGCCGTGGCGCCGCCTGATTGCAATTGCGCCGTGGTCAGGCCGGTGCTGGTGACACCGGGTGTGCCGCCGCTGCCCACGCCAATGGTCGTTCCCGAGGTGGTGGTGTCGAAATAGACATTAGTAACGGTCCCCCAGGAAAAGCCAACGCTGCCGCCGATGCCGGTGGCGCCCATCGTTCCGTTCACGGCCCCGGTCGAATAACCGTCGCTGAGCGAGCCCAGATTCAATCCGACCAGGCCACCGGTCTTGTCGCCGCCGAGAACCGAGCCGCTGGCATAGACCTGGCTGATCGTGCCGCTGTTGTAGCCTGCAATGCCACCTACGTTGTTGGAATCGCGCGATTGCACCGCCACCGTCGAGAACGACCGGGTGATCGTGCCGTAGTTGGTCCCGACCAGGCCGCCGGAGCCGCTAACGCCTTCGAGGTAGCCGCTTGCCCAAACGCCGGAGATCGTACCCTTGTTCAAGCCGGCAATAGCGCCGGTGTCATACGAGCCGCTTGTATAGCTGTCGACGAGGCCGACATTGCGCACCACGCCCGAGCCGCCGACATAGCCGAACAGGCCGACATAATTGGCCGGGATCTGCCTGACCCAGATCTGGTTGATGATGTGGCCAAGACCGTCGAACGTGCCGTTGAAGCCGTTGCCGCCATTCTGGATATTTGTGTTGCCGTCAGTGCCGAGGGCCGTGAACCCCATCAAATTGTTCCAGGAATAGGTGGAACTGGCCTCGATGTCGTTGGCGAGCGCGTAGCGACCGTTCAGCCCGCTGTTGATCGCCTGCAGCTGGTTGATGTCGTAGATCAGTGTGTAGCTCTGCCCGTTGATCGACAGCGCCTGCGCCCCTTGCGTCCCGGTGAAGGTGATCTTCGCACCAAGCGCATAGGAGGTGATGCCGCCGCTGCCGCCATTGTTGGTGACCAGGGACAGGCCGCCAACGCCGCCGATCGTGGCGCCGGCGTTGAAGACGATCGAATGATAGGCACTGAGCGTCAGCGTGTTGGCGCTCCAACTGATTGGCGCGGCGATGGTGATGTCCCCGGCCTGCGCGCCGCCGCTGCCCGTCGAGATGGTGACGTTGGCCAGCGCCAGCTGGTTCTGCAGCGTGGTGACATTGATGACGCTGTCATTGGAACTGGCGGTGAAACCGCCGGTATCGGCACCATTCGAGATGGTGACGTTGTAAGGGTCGAGCAGCAGGTCGCCGGTGTCGCCGAAGCGGGCGCGCAAGTCGACCGAACCGGTGAAGTCGAACCGCTGCTTGCCGGACACTTCCGTGAAGCCGCCGTCGCCACCACTGTCGCCGCCGCGTGCCGAGATCTTGCCGGCGAAATTCGTCTGCTCGTCGGACCACACAATGACCGTGCCGCCATTGCCGGTGCCGGTGGCGTCGGCGCTGATCGTCGTATTGGCATCGACGTCCGTCGTCTCGGCCCGCTGCAACGTGCCCGAACCCTGCTTGTCGCCGCCGATCTTGATGCTGCCGCCGCCATCCCTACCCGAGGCATCGACCTTGGCTGCCTTGAGCTTCACCTTGCGGCCGGCCACCGTGACCTTGCCGCCCGAGCCGCCAGCCTTGGCCGAGGCGTCGAGCGTACCGGAAATCTCGACTGAGCCTTGGTCGCCGCCGAGCACGATGGCGCCCGATTGACCGGACACAGTGCGGGCCTCGATGACACCGGACATGTTGACCGCCTGGCGTGCCGCATCGCGCACCGCCGCCGCCTTGAGTTCGACCGTCCCGCCATCGGCGCTGATTGTACCGGAATTGCTGACCAGCGCGTTGCTGCCGTCCGCCTTGGTCGGGACGGAAACCTGCAAAAAGCCGTCGCCGGAGAGATCGAGCGTCGCCTTCTCGCCCGAGCCGAGCCCGACCTTGCCCAAGGGCACGCTGATCGAGCCGGCATTGTCGACGCTGCCACCGATCAGTGCGGCATAGCCGCCATGGCCGATCGAGACGGAGCCTTCGTTTGAAACAGCCGCCGAGGCGCCTCTGCCCTGGAACGTGAGCTTGCCCGCCTTGAAGTCGTCATCGTTGATATCGAGCGAGGACCCGACGAAACCGGCGGCGCTGACCTTGCCGGTCTTGGAGATGGCGATGCCGTTGGGGTTGACGAGAAAGACCTGGCCATTGGCATTGAGTTGCCCAGCGATAGTCGACTTGGTGCCGCCGGTGACGCGGTTGAGCATCGTCGAAGTCGATGTCGGCTGGTCAATGTTGACGGTCGCACCCGCGCCGATCGAAAAGCTCTGCCAGTTGACGATGGCCGAGTTTGTCGACTGCTTGATGCTGAGTTGCGAGGATGATGGGTTCGAGATGGTGACGCCGCCCGACGCAACACTGCCGCCGGTCGGCAATTCCTGCGCCCGCGCCGAGGTGAAACCGACAAGCGCGGTCGAGGTCAGCAACAGCGCCATCAGTGGCGCGCTGGTGCGGTTGAGGTGTCGTGGGAAGAGGTCTTGGTTTCGCATGCTCACGCCTCAGAACTGGATGGCACCGGCGAGCGAAAAGCGATCGCTGGTCGGTACATGGTCGTCGCGATGCTGGCGGCCCCATTCCAGCGTCAGGCTGGCGTTGGTCGCATCGCCGGCAAGGGCCGTGCCGACCTTCAGGCCAAGCCCGTAGGACGCGCCGACAATGTCGGCCGTCTCGAGCACGGTCGGCATTTCGAGATGGAGCTGCCCGACAGCGCCGAAGACATAGGGCGATAGCGAAACGATGCCGCCGGTGAACGGCACGTACCATGGCGAGGACACCTCGCCGCGCAGCACATAGCCGGAATCGCCCTGCAGCGCGCCGGCGTCGAAGCTCGACAGGCCATTGGGGCCGGTGAGCCCGATCTGCTCCGACTGCAGCAGCGGCTTGCCGAACGAGGTCTGCGCGCGGGCATAGAGATCGAGGCCGAGATGGGTGGCCAGCGGCTGGCTGTAGCTGGCCTGGATCTCCAGCTTCTGGAAGTCGGCATCGGCCCCCTGGCGCGACAGCGGCAGCAGCGGCGTGGCGTCGGCGGCCGAGCGCGCGCCGAGCCCGTCAATGCCGAACGAGGCCACGACATTGCCGGTGAAGACGCCGCCGGGCGGCGTGAACCAGGTGGCGTCCGTGCCGAACCTGATGATGCGCAGCCGATCCTCGGCGATCGGCAACGAAATCGGCGTCACCGCATTGAGAAAATCGTTCTGCGCATCGAAGGAAAGTTCGCTGCTGATGGTCAGCTCGCGGCTGCGGATCCAGGGATAGCGAAGCCTGGCCGAATAACGCTCGAACTCACTGCCAAAGCCGAGCGTACCGGGTTTGGCGGTCGGGTTGGCGTGCGTGCGGGTGGCTTCTAGGTTGAGCGTCAGCCCGTCATAGCCGATCGGCACGACGATGCCGGCGGCATAGTTGCGGTTGCGCGGAGCATCGGTGAACAGCCCGCTCTCGCCGCCATCGGGATAGCCGCCGATGCGCACATAGACGAGTTCGCCGAGGCCGAGCAGCGAGTTGAAATCGACGCCGACGCCCGTCGACCAACGCTGCAGCGATGGCGACAGCGAGTTGTCCACGGTGACCTGGCCGCCAAGCGGGCGGTACTTGCCGTCGATGACCAGCACGCTGGCGCCCTTCGCGGCGCCGGCTTGCAAGGTCGAGCGCAGCCTGGCGCCCGGCGTGTCGCCGGCCAGAAGCAGCTTGCGCTCGATCGCCGACAGCTTGATGCTTTTCTGTCCGACCAGTGACGCCAGCGTTGCCTCGACCCGTCCGCGTATGCGCTCGGGCAGGTTGCTGGTGTCAATCCGTTCGAGGTAGCCGTCGATGACGACGAGCCTGAGCCTGGCGCCGTCGTTGAGCTTTTGCGCCGGCAGCACGACCCGAACCAGCGCGTAGCCGGCGCGGCCATATTCGGTCTCCAGCGCGCGCGCCGCGGCAAAGATTTCCGCCGCCGTCACCGTGCGATGGGCAAGGCCCGCGACGATCTTGCGCGTTGCCTCGGCCATGTCAGGCAGGCCGCCTTCGACACTGACATCCCTGAGCTTGACCTTCAGCTTCTCGGCGCCCGCCGGCGCCTCGAGACCCGAACCTTCCGGGATCGTAACGGCCGCCATGTTGGTTTGCGGCGGCGGCCGGAAACTTGGCGGCGTGATCTGGCTCGCGGTCTCGGCGAATGCACTGGCGGGCAGCCCTAGACATATCGAAGCGGCGAGCATGGCGGACCACCCACCACGCACCCCGGGCCTGCAGGAAACGGGCAGGCCTTTGGCTTGTTTGCCAATCGCGATCTTGCTTCTATACTTCACCCAGCCACTCGTAATTCGAGGTACATGCGGGCATGGCTTCGCCGCCGGGCGATCTCTGATCGCTCGTCTTTGCAGTCGTTTCTCGAATTCATGTCCGAAAGGCATGCCCCCGCCCCTCGGATGACGCGGAAACTATGCCTGGCCCTGATGAAGGTCAATTCAACCTGCGGCGGCTCGGCTGACTATTATTGGGAGGGGTTTTTCAAGCTATAGCAATCAGTTAGCAAGTTGCGCCAGCAACCTGTCGCACTTTGACCGCTCCGGTTCTCGGCATTTGGTACCTCTGGACACAAGTGTTGAAGGCTGGAAAATGAGCAACAAAACTAAGCCGTTGGAGTTGACTCGAAAGAGCAGGAGGATGGCGCTGAATTTGGAAGATATTGCCGGCCATCCGGCGTTGCATCGCTTCGTTCAGGAGCAGTCGCTGGCGTTGATCCAGATCTATGAAGAGAGCCCCAGGCTGGCTGCCATTTTTGCCACGCAGCAGCGCTGGCTGATGGCTCATGTCGGCCTTGCCATGCACTTCAGGCGCGACCCGAACGACCGCCGCAAGGAGCTGACGGTATCGCGTTTCATCGAGGTCGTGCACAAGAACACCGTGGCCAGCCGCAACACGGCGGACGCTTTCATCAAGGAAATGCTGCACTACAACATCGCCGAGTATGTGGCGGGCGGCGATGGCCGTACGCATCCGCTGCAACCGACGGCGGCCACCATTGAGAGATTCACCGGCTGGGTGATCGCCCATCTGCGCACGCTTGACCATATCGATGGCGGCGACCGGCTGACCAGATACCTGGACCGGCCCGACATGCTTGCGACGCTGCAGCCGCTGGTGGCCGACGGCCTGCTTGCGTCAAAGCCGGTGCGCGAACCCAACCAGACCTTTTCCCTGTTCATCTGGCTCAACAATGGCGGCATCGTCATGGACTGGCTGATGTCGGGCATCGATCCCGACCATGCCGGGCTGGAGCGGATACCGACCAGCGTGGTTTCGATCGGCGACTTCGCCAAATGGCTCAAACTGTCGCGGACCCATCTCAGCCGCAAACTGCGCACCGCCGAGGAACTCGGCAGCATTGGCTGGCTCGGCCAGCGTGGCCATTCGGTGATGTGGGTGTCACACGGCTTCTATGAGGAATACATGACCGTCCAGGCCGCCAAGCTGGCCGTCGTCGACAGCGCGTTCGAAGCCTGTTTTCCGCCATCGCAAGGCGGTGGCTGAGCAGCGCCGCGCACAAGGGCAAATTTCGGGGAAGATCGTGAAGCGGATTTCCGTCTGGAATTAAGTCGAAACACCCACTGTACACATTCACTCACTATTGACGGCCGGCGTCTGGACACGAGCCGCGAAGGCTGAAAATGTGGTTTTCGCGTCTTCGCGACAAGGGGGCTTATCGCAGGCGGGGGAGAATGGCGCTCACATTGGAAGAAATTGCCGCTCATCCGGCATTGCATCGCTGTGTTCGCGTCCAGGCGCAGGCGATGAACCAGACCTATGAGACGAACCCGCGGCTTTCCTCGGTGTTCGCCACGCAGCAACGCTGGCTGATGGCCCATATCGGCCTTGCCCTGTATTTCAGGCGCGAGCCTGACGACTATCGCAAGGAACTGACAGCGGCGCGTTTCATCGACGTGATCCGGCAGCATGCCGTGGCCAGCCGCAACACCGCCGACGCCTTCATCAAGGAAATGCTGCACTACGGTTTCATCGAGTATGCGCCGGCGACACAGGACGGCCGCATCCGCCCCCTGCAGCCGTCGGTGGCCTCGCTGGAGCCGGTTACCCTCTGGCTGATGGCGCATCTGCACACGCTGGACAGTCTCGACGGTGCGAACCGCCTGGCCCTTTTCCTGACCCGGCCGGACGCACTCGCCATGGTGCAGCCACGGATTGCCGATGGCCTGCTCTCGTCCAATCCGGTGCGCGAGCCCAAGCAGACCTTTTCCCTGTTCACCTGGCTCAACAATGGCGGCGTCGTCATGGACTGGCTGATAGCGGGCGTCGATCCGGATCATGCCGGCCTGGATCGAATCCCGACGGGTATCGTGTCGATCGGTGATTTCGCCAGATGGCTGAAACTGTCTCGAACCCATCTGGCGCGCAAGCTGCGCGATGCCGAGGACCTCGGTAGCATCGGTTGGCTCGGCCAACGCGGCAATTCGGTGATGTGGATGTCGCCCGATTTCTACCAGGAATACATGACCGCTCAGGCCGTGAAACTGGCCATTATGGATGCCGCCTTCACCGAAGCCTTTGCTTCGACGACAGACCACTGACCGGTGCGGCATCCCCCGTGTGGGGGATGCACGAATCCGCGATGGCCGCTAGCACTTCAGTTGTCGCCATGCGCGGCATTACGATTGGAGAGGGACCTGCATGAAAAAGCGTTACGAAAAGCCGACGCTGGACAAGCGTCAGAAATTGTCCAGCGTTACTGCGGCCTGTACGCCCTCCACCTGTGTCGATTGACGCTCGACGAGCCTGATCGACACTGACCGGAGGCAGACCTCGGCGTTCTCACTCGATGTCGAACGAGACGCCCTGGGCAAGCGGCAGCGCCTTCGAATAATTCACCGTGTTGGTGGCGCGCCGCATATAGGCCTTCCACGCATCGGAGCCGCTTTCGCGGCCGCCGCCAGTTTCCTTTTCGCCGCCGAAAGCACCGCCGATCTCGGCTCCCGACGTGCCGATATTGACGTTGGCGATGCCGCAGTCCGAACCGTCGACGCCAAGGAACCGCTCGGATTCCTGCAGATCGCGGGTGAAGATCGACGAAGAAAGGCCCGCGCCGACCGCATTGTGCTCGTCGAGCACGGCGTCGAAATCCGAATATTTCATCACATAGAGGATCGGCGCGAAGGTCTCTTCCGTCACCGGCGAGACCTGCTTCGGCATCTCGACCAAGGCCGGATGCACATAATAGGCATCCGGGTGGCCGTTCTCGACCCGCGTGCCGCCAGTCACCTTGCCGCCATGGGCGGTGGCTTCCGTCAACGCCTTCTGCATGGCGTCGAACGCCGCCTTGTCGATCAGCGGCCCGACCAGCGACGACGTCTCCAGCGGATTGCCGACCGACACGCTCTGATAGGCCTTCTTCAGCCGCGGCACCAAGGCATCGTACACGCTCTCATGCACGAACAGGCGCCGCAGCGTCGTGCAGCGCTGGCCGGCCGTGCCCATGGCGCCGAAGGCGATGGCGCGCAGCGCCATGTCGAGATCGGCGGTCGGGCAGACGATGCCGGCATTGTTGCCGCCGAGTTCCAGCACGGCGCGGGCAAAACGCTTGGCCAGCCGCGGGCCGACATCCCGGCCCATGCGGGTCGATCCGGTGGCCGAAACCAGCGGCACCTTGGGATGGTCGACCAGGATTTCGCCGACGGCGCGGTCGCCGATCAACACCGGCGCCAGGCCCTGCGGTGCATCAGTGCCGAAACGCTTCACGGCCCGCTTGAAGATCGCCTCACAGGCAAGTGCGGTCAGTGGCGTCTTCTCCGATGGCTTCCACACCACCGCGTCACCGCAGACCAGCGCCAGTGCGGCATTCCACGACCACACCGCGACAGGGAAGTTGAAGGCCGAAATGACGCCGACGACGCCGAGCGGATGCCAGGTTTCCATCATGCGATGGCCGGGACGCTCGGTGGCGATGGTCAGACCATACAATTGCCGCGACAGGCCGACGGCGAAATCGCAGATGTCGATCATCTCCTGCACTTCGCCGAGGCCCTCGGACGGGATCTTGCCGACCTCGATCGACACCAGCCGGCCAAGCTCGGCCTTGTGCGCACGCAATTCCTCGCCGAGCAGCCGCACCAGTTCACCGCGCCGGGGACCCGGCACCATCCGCCACGACTGGAACGCCTTGTGCGCGGCATCGATGGTCTTGGCCGCATCGGCGGGCGAAATCGTCTTCAGCGCGGCAATCCCTTCGCCCGTCACCGGGCTGCGCACGATCAGGTCGCCACCAACAAGCGCGTCCTTGGCCACACCCAGTTTCGCCAGAAGCTCAGCCGTTTCCTTCGCTATGGTCATTTTTATCCCTTTCAGATCCCGTAATAGGGCGTCGGGTCAAAGCCTCGCGCCATGTCGCCCGCGTGCCGAAAGGCACTTCTGGCGCAGTCATGGCGTGGCCTTACTCGTTTCAGGAGAAAATCGCCACCCCGACATGGTCCAAGGCCGGGCGACACGATTGAGCCAGACAGGCGGATGCTGCTCAGTTGGCTTTTTTCGCCGGCGCGCGCACGGCGCCGTCTTTCATCAGCCGGTCGATATGCATGCGGATATGGGCCGCTTCCGCTGCCGTGTTGGCAAGCGCGATGGCGCGGTCGAAGGCGACCCGCGCCTCCTCACCCCGGTCGAGCTGCATCAGCAGCCCGCCCTTGAGGCCGAAGAAGTGGAAATAGCCGGAAAGCCTGTCTTCCAGCGGCTCGACCATGGCAAGGGCTGCTTCCGGGCCGCGCACCTTGGAGACCGCCACCGCGCGGTTGAGCGTGATGACAGGCGACGGCTGCATCTGTTCGAGCAGGCCATAGAGCAGGTCGATCTCCACCCAGTCGGTGTCCTCGGCTCTCTCTGCCCGCGCGTGCAGCGCGGCAATTGCCGCCTGCACCTGGTATGGACCAGGTTTGCGATGGCGCAATGCCTTGTCGACCAGCGCCAGCCCTTCGTCGATCATCTTGCGGGTCCACAGGCTGCGATCCTGGTCCTCGAGCAAGACGATCTCACCGTTCTCGTCGAAACGGGCGGGTGCGCGTGCATGCTGCAGCAGAAGCAGCGCCGTCAGCCCCATGATCTCCGGCTCGGTCTGGAACAGCCGCAGCAACAGCCGGGCGAGCCGGATCGCCTCTTCGCACAGCGGCGCGCGGGCTGGCGCCTCGCCGCTGTTGGTCGAATAGCCTTCGTTGAAGATCAGGTAGACCATGGCAGCGACAGCGGCGAGCCGCTCCGAGCGCTCGACCGCGCCCGGCGTCTCGAACGGCACGCCGGCGTCCGCTATGCGCGCCTTGGCGCGGGTGATGCGTTGCTCCATGGCGCTCTCGCCGACCAGAAAGGCGCGCGCGATCTGCTTGACGGTGAGACCGGAGACGATGCGCAGCGCGACCGCAATCTGCTGCGTTGCCGGCAAATCCGGGTGACAGCAGATGAACAGCAGCCGCAAAATGTCATCGCGGTAGTGCGCACCGTCCAACCGCTCGGCAATATCGCTCTCGGCATCTTCCAGATCGGAAATCTGGTCCTCTTCCGGCATCGGCGCCTGCTTGGCGCGCTTGCGCACCGCATCGATGCCGCTGTTGCGGCCGACGAAGATCAGCCAAGCCGCCGGATCGCGCGGCGGCCCGTTCTGCGGCCAGTTCTTCAACGCCCTGAGACAGGCATCCTGGAAAGCTTCCTCCGCCGTATCGAGATCGCGGAAATAGCGCAGCAGCGCGCCCATTGCCTGCGGGCGGGCAGAACTGATCGCCGAGCTGATCCAGGCAAGTTCGGTCATACGGCCACCTTGGTGGGATTGAACACCGAGACTGGCCGGATCTCATAGGAGCCGCCGCTCGGGTTGACCTCGGAGAGCTCGCGGGCGAATTCGACGGCCTCGTCGAGATCGGCGCATTCCAGCGTATAAAAACCGAGGAACTGCTCCTTGGTCTCGGCGAATGGCCCGTCGATGACCACCGATTCGCCCTTGACCTTCCGCAGCGTGGTCGCTGCCGTCGTCGGCAGCAGCCGGGCCACCGGACCAAGCCGGCCGGCCTTGGCGTACTTGTCCTGAACGTTGAGGAGATTGGCCATAACCTCGTCATCCTGTGCCTTGCTCCAGGAGCTGACGACGTCTTCGGAGGCATAACAGAGGATGGCGTAGAGCATGGTTCGTCCTTTTCTGTATCAAAGGACGAAACAGTAAGACTGATCCCGACACGGCGTCGATAAAAAAATCTGACATGGCGACCGCCAATTGTTGCGTGTCACCCTTCGTGCGTTCTCAACCATCTCAACACGAGCGCTTCCTCGTCATCGAGACCTTCTACGGACCGCTTGCGCTTGTTGGCCTCCGCCATTTCGGCCAGCAACCGCCCCTGCGACCAGGCCTCGAACACCTGCGGATGGATATAGCATTTGCGGCAGACGGCGCGGGTGTTGCCCAGCCGCTCGGCCACTCTGTCGATGACGCTGTTCATCACCCGCTTTTGCTGGGCTTGGGCTTCGGGCAGCTCCGTCTGCGCAAACAGCGACGCGGCATGGATGGTGCCGCCCCAGGTGCGGAAATGCTTGGAGCTGAACGCATCACCGGCGGCGTCCCTGATATAGCGGTTGACGTCGTCGGAGCGGACCGGGCGCCTGTTGCCGTCCTCGTCGAGATACTGGAACAGCTTCTGGCCCGGCAGATCCTGCGCGCCCCGCACGATCCCGGCGATGCGGCGGTCGACCAGCTTCAGTCTCCATTCCTTGCCGGATTTGCCCTTGAAGGCAAAGCGCAGGCTCGATCCCTTGATGTCGACATGGCGGTCGCGCAATGTCGTCAGGCCGAAGCTCTTATTGTCGCGCGCATAGGCGGCGTTGCCGACGCGGATCATCGTGTTGTCGAGCAGCCAGACGACCGCGGCGACGACACGCTCAAATGGCAGGCCGTGGCGGCGCAAATCGCTGTCTATCGTGCGCCGCAGGTCGGCCAAGCTTTCAGCAAAAGCAACGAGGCTCGAATATTTGGCGCCGTCGCGCTCCTCGGCCCATTGTGGATGATAGCGATATTGCTTGCGCCCCCGCTGATCCCTTCCGGTCGCCTGTATATGCCCATTGGCATCGGGCGAAATCCAGACATCCGTCCAGGCCGGCGGAATGACGATCGCCTCGATACGCGCCCTGGCGGCATCCGAGACCGCCTTCCCGTCCGGGCCCGTGTAAGAAAATCCTTTGCCGGTCCTCAGCCGGCGGATACCGGGCTCGGCATCGCTGACATAGGTGAGTGCGGCATCCCTGGCCGAGCTTTGCGCCCCGTTCTTCGGCGCAGCGTCCCCGTCGGTTGACCGGCCGTGCGGCAATCCGGATCTCTGCAGCATGCAAGCTCCACGCAAATATGCGTAGATAAGCTGTTGGCCGACTGCTGGTTCCACACACCGTCTGAAAAGCGGGCGATCCCGAAGGTGTTGGCGGCTGGCAGGTTACAGCGCGCCCTGCATTTGGTTCAGTGGAGCCGACAGCCGGCGTCGCACCGCGAGCTTGAGCCTGTAACGCAGGCAGCGCCAGGCCTCCGACCGCCGCTTCGGCGCGGCCGCGGCCACCGCCAGGAAGCGCGCGGCCATGGCCAGGCCGCCGCGCGCATAGTGGACGCGGGCTATCTTGAGGGCGACAAGCCCCTCCCTGGTCTTGAGCGCCGAGACCGGGATGTTGCAATCGGTGAGCGTGCGCAGTTCCCGGCGCCAATCAAGGAAGCGCCGCACCGGGTTGATCGTAAAACGATCGTCGGAGCGCATCGGCGAGACCTCGTAGACCATCACAGGCTGCTCGATCATGGCTAGCGACGCCGTGCTCATCAGCCGCGCCCAAAACAATGTGTCCTCGTCATAGGCCAGCCCGACCGGAAACCGCGTTTGGCCGATGAGGTGTCGCGAAGCAAGCACACTGCCCACCGCGACGGAGCGAATGTCGCCTTTCACATAGGCCGCAGCGTTTGCCAGGCAGCCGGCCTGATATCCGTTCGGCACCTTGATCTGGCGGTCCTGGCCATTCACCCGACGCCGGTAAGCGCCAACGATCATGTCGGCTTTTGGCTGGCGATCTGCCTGCTGGAGCAACGCGCGCAAGCCGCTCTCAAGATGCAGGTCGTCAGCGTCGATGAGGTACACCCAGGGGTACAGCACCTGCGCCAGCGCAATGTTGCGCGCGCCACCGGCATCGCGGCAATCGGCCGGCAGCACGCGCAGCGGCAGAGACAATTTCGCGGCGGCCTGTAGCGCCGCGGCAGCCGTACCGTCTGACGATGCGTCATCGACGAGCAGAATCTCGCCGATAATCCCGGCCTCGCTGGCGAGGGACGCCAGCGTTGTAGCGATGGTTTTCGCCGCATTGTGGGCAGGGATGACGACGCTGACCGCTTTCAATACCAAACCCCGCGCCCACCTGCCACTTCACCATTTGAGAAGTCATCTTGGTTCATGCCGAATGATACCAGTGCACCACCTGGCGTGGACAGGTCCCGTTTTCACACCTTTTCGAGCGCGACGGGAATGACGTCGACAGCCTGCTCGCCGACCTGTCCGCCAGTGGTTTTCAGCACGCCGACGATCGGCGCGACATCGGAATAGTCACGGCCGTAGCCGACAGTGATGTGGTCGTTGCTGGCCCGCATGCCGTTGGTCGGATCGAATTCCTGCCAGCCGGCGTCACGCCCGCACCAGACCTTGACCCAGGCATGCATGGCATCAGCGCCTTCCAGTCGGGGCTTGCCCTTGGGCGGGATGGTGCGCAGGAAGCCGCTGACATAGCCGGCCGGAATGCCGAGCCCGCGCAGCCCGGCAATCATGATGTGCGAGAAGTCCTGGCAGACACCGCGCTTCAGTTTGAACGCATCGCTGGCCCGGGTCCGCACTGTGGTTGCGTCACCGTCATAGGTGAAATCGCGATGAATGCGGTTGCATAGGTTCATTGCCGTGCCGGCGGCCGAGCCGGCGATGCTGTCTCGTGCGTAGGTGGTGATCGCCGCATCGATGCCGGAGTGAGCGCTTCCCGCCAGAAAGTGGTGCGGCGAGGCAGACGCCAACGAGCGCACCGCAGCCAGTTCCTGCCGCAGCCGCCCGATATCGGGCGAGACGTCGAGCCCGGGCTCCGGCCGTGACACGGAAACGCGGGCGCTCATCCTTATGTCGAGCGCATCATGCGCGTCGCGAAAGGCGATCGAGGTGACGTTGTTGCCGAAGAAATCGGAGAAGTCCGACCGTTCATTGGGCGCCGGCGCGAAGGACAGGGATGCGGCGATAACCCGCTGGACGCCTGATATCGTCGACGGCAGCACGCGGATCTGGTGGCGGCCGCCGCCCGCCGCCGCTGCATAATCGTAATGGAGATGAAGCCTGATGTCGTAAAGCATAGACTACTTTTCTTGTTTTGCCGCAGGTTCTTGTCGCAAAACCGCGCGACACTTTTGCGGAACCTGCCTAACTCTTTGTTTTGACGCAATTCCGGACGGAAAACCGTTTCACACTTTTCCTGGAATTGCTCTAGCCGAAATAGGCCTTGGCGAGGCTGTTGTAGAGGCCTCCGATTTCAAAAGCGAGTTCGTCCAGCGCCTTTGCCGTCATGTCCGAAGGCTCCTTGATGGCGATGGCCGTGTTGAGCTGCAGGATCTCCTTAGCCGCCGGCGACATGTGCCCCTCGCCCCCGACCGACGGCAAAAGGCCGATCTCGGCCTTCAGCCTTTCCAACTGGAACAGGATCGAGCGCGGATTGAGCGGATCGAGCGCCAGGAGATCGATCACCGTGCGCCGGCCGGCCTGCACCGGATATTGCCGGCGATGGGTCATGACGCTGTCGCCGATCTCCAGCATCATGTCGAGCGCGCCGTCCGGCGCCTTGGGACTGGTCAGCCGGGCGAGCGTACGGGCTATCTGGATGCCGCGCTCCAGCCGCCGGCCGATTTCGAGGAAGCGCCAGCCGGCGAAGCGGTACATGTTCTCGTGCAGCAGGCCAGAAAAGCCGGCGAGCTTGCGCAGGATCACCGTCATTGCCCGTGTCGCGTCATCCCCCGGCGCCACCGTCGTGGCGAACTGGTGGATGGTCTTCGACAGGTCCTTCAGCGCCAGCCAACCATCGGGCGAGAAGCGGTCGCGGATCTGGCCGGCGCTGTAGACGGCACTGTCGAGCGTGCCTATCAGCCCCAGCGGGATCGCCGTCTCGACATCAATTCCGAACGGTTCGAGATAGTCCCTGATGTCGGCGAGCAACGGCATGTCGGGGTCGGAGGTCTCGGCCAGCCGCACATGATAGGCGCGCAGGATACGCACCGTGTCTTCCGAACGCTCGATATAGCGGCCGAGCCAGGTCAGGTTTTCCGCCGCGCGGCTGGGCAGGCTGCCCGGCCTGGTGCGCGTAAAACTGTCACCCTCTTGCGGCAGCAGCGTCTCGCGCTCCACCGGCTTGTCGCTGACCACCCAGACGTCCGCCGCCTGGCCGCCGCGCTGCATGGCGATCGCGGTCGGGTCGAGCGACAGGCCGACACGGGCGAAGCCGCCCGGCATCACCGTCCAGCCCTCGGGCGTGCGCGCCAGGTAGACGCGCAGGCTCGCCGGCCGTGGCTCCAGCCAGCCGCCGACAAAGACCGGTGTCGTTGACAGCGTCACCGCTTCCTGGCCGACAAAGGCGCCGCCATCGCGTTCGATGCGTGCCACCAGTTCCGCCCGTTCTCCGGCCGACAGCGCCGAGCCGAGCGTGGTCTGGCCATCATCCTCGAAGGCAAGTCTCGTCGAAAGCGCCGGGCCGACCACCATGCGGTCGATATTGGCAAGCACATGGGCGCGTTCGGTCGCCTGCCCGCACCACCACGTCGCGACACTCGGCAGCAGCAGCTCCTCGCCGCGCAATTCGCGCGCGATCTTGGGCAGGAAAGCAAGCAGCGCCCGCGTTTCCATCAGGCCCGAGCCCAGCGCATTGACGGTCGCCACCGCCCCCTGGCGGATCGCCTCGACCAGCCCCGGCGTGCCGATCTGCGAATCCGAGCGCAACTCCAGCGGATCGGCGAAGGCGGCGTCGAGCCGCCGCCAGAGCACGCTGATCGGCATCAGGCCGGAAACCGTGCGCACCATCAGCCTGCCGCCGGAAACGGTCAGGTCCTCCCCTTCGAGCAGCATGATGCCGAGATAGCGGGCGATGTAGGCGTGTTCGTAATAGGTTTCGTTGAGCGGCCCCGGCGTCAATATGGCGACGCGGCCTTCGCTTTCCCTGGCCATGCCGATCAGCGCATCGCGGAAGCGACGGAAGAAGCCGGCAAGGCGGTGCACATGCATCTCGCCATAGATATCGGAGAGCGCGCGCGTCGTGGCGACGCGGTTCTCGAGCGCAAAGCCGGCGCCGGACGGGGCCTGTGTGCGGTCGCCCAACACCCACCACTGGCCGTCAGGCCCGCGGCCGAGCTCGAAGGCACAGAAATGCAGGTAATGGCCGCCGGCCGGCGTGGTGCCCACGACAGGCCGCAAATATTCGGGGCTGGCCGCGATCAACCCCGCCGGCAGGATGCCTTTTTCGATCAGCCGGTTCGGGCCATAGATATCGGCGATGGTTTCCTCGAACAGCTCGGCCCGCTGCACCAGCCCGGCGCTGATCGCTGCCCATTCGGCGTCTTCGATGAGCAGCGGTACATGCGCCAGCGGCCATTCGCGCTCATTGGCGCCCGCCTTGTCATAGACCCTGTAGTAGACGCCGGCATCGCGCAGATACTGGTCGGCGCGGGCAAAACGCTGGCCGAGCTTCTCGGCACCGAGATCGTCGAGTGCCTCGATGAAATGTTTCCAGACCGGGCGGGGGTTGCCTACGGCGTCGACCATCTCGTCGACGACGCCGTCGATCGGCTGGTAGTGTTCCAGCAGGCTGTGGGTTTGCGGCTTGCCGCGTACCCTTTTGTGATTCCCCTTTGCCATCGCTGATCAGAGTCTTGCCGGCCGCCTGAGGTCAAGGGTCATCGGGAAATCTTCCGCCGGTTGTTCCTCGCGCAGCACATAGCCAGACGGTGTGTGGCCGCGCGGTTCGAAGCGGGCGAGCCGCCGTGCTTCCGCCTCGTTGCCATTGACCGGGAAGGTGTCGTAGTTGCGGCCGCCGGGATGCGCGACATGGTAGACGCAGCCGCCGATCGCCCTTCCCGACCAGCGGTCATAGATGTCGAACACCAGCGGCGTGTTGACCGGCAGCGCCGGATGCAGGCCCGAAGCCGGCTGCCAGGCCTTGAAGCGCACGCCCGCGACCGCCACTTCGCGGTTGTCGGTGACCTTCATCGGCACGATACGGCCGTTGCAGACGATGGCATGGCGCTCCGGGTTGAGGCCTTCAGTCCTAACCTGAAGCCGCTCGACCGAGGAATCGACGAAACGCACGGTGCCGCCGATCGCGCCTTGCTCGCCCATGACATGCCACGGCTCCAGCGCCTGCCGCAGTTCCAGCTTGATGCCGGCGTGCTGGACCTCGCCGCAGAACGGGAAACGGAATTCGAGCTGCGCGTCGAACCATTCGGGACGGAACTCGAAGCCGTTGAGCTTGAGGTCGTCGAGCACGTCAAGAAAATCCGCCCAGACATGATGCGGCAGCATGAAACGATCATGCAGCGAGGTGCCCCAGCGCACGAAGCGGCCGTCGAGCGGGTTCTTCCACGCACGGGCGATGATCGCCCTGACAAGCAATTGCTGCGCCAGCGACATGCGCGCATTGGGCGGCATCTCGAAGCCACGGAACTCGACCAGGCCGAGCCGGCCGGTCGGCCCGTCCGGCGAGAACAGCTTGTCGATGCAGATTTCCGAGCGGTGCGTGTTGCCGGTGACGTCGGTCAAAAGGTTGCGGAACAGCCGGTCGACCAGCCACGGCAAGGGTGCCGCGCCCTGGTCCGGATGCGGCACCTGCGCCATGGCTATTTCAAGCTCGTAGAGCGAATCGTGACGCGCTTCGTCGAAGCGCGGCGCCTGGCTCGTCGGGCCGATGAACAGGCCGGAGAACAGGTAGGATAGCGACGGATGCCGCTGCCATTGCAGCACCAGGCTCTTCAACAGATCGGGTCGGCGCAGGAACGGGCTGTCATTGGGCGTAGCACCACCGACGACGACATGATTGCCGCCGCCGGTGCCGGTGTGACGGCCGTCGATCATGAATTTGTCGGCGCCAAGCCGCGTCAGCCGTGCTTCCTCATAGATCGCCGTGGTTGTCGCCACGCAATCCTGCCAGTTGGAAGCCGGATGGATGTTGACCTCGATGACGCCCGGATCGGGCGCCACACGGATGACGTTGAGGCGCGGATCATGCGGCGGGCCATAACCCTCGATATGGACCGGCAGACCGATCGCCTTTGCCGCATTCTCGGCGGCGGCGACCAGTTCAAGATAATCCTCCAGTGCCTCGACCGGCGGCATGAACACGCAAAGCCTTCCATCGCGCGGCTCAACGGAGAGCGCGGTGCGCACCGCGCCGCCGATCTCGGTGATCTCCTGCTCGACCCGGTCCTGCTGGCCGGTCGCGGCGGTGAAGGACACCGCCTGCTGGCGGCGTGCCATTTCGTCGGCGCCTTCCAGCTCGGCCGGGGCCGCAGTGGGCAAGATCGCCTCGCGCGCCGGCAATGGGCCGCGCGGCAGCGACGGATCGACCGGCACGATGTAGGGGAACTGGGCCGGCGGCACATAGGGCAGCGTGCCCAACGGCAAGCGATAGCCAACCGGTGAATCGCCCGGCACCAGGAACAACCGCCCTCGCCGCGTCTTCCATTTCTCCGAACGCCAGCGCGGTCCCGACGCCTGGCTGTTCCAGCGCTGCACCGGCAGCACGTAGCCGGACGGCTTGGTCAGCCCGCGCTCGAACACGCGCGCCATGCGGCTGCGCTCTTCCGGGTCTTCCAGCTTGGAATTGGACGGATCGACATTTTCGGGCAGCTTGCCTTCCTTGAGCAGCCACTCGGCCGGATCCTCATAGGCTTCGCTGACCATGGTTTTTTCGATGCCGAGTTCACCGGCGATCGCGGTGAGCAGGCTTTCCGCCTGCTGCGGGCCGATATCGGCCGAGCTCTTTTCGCGCGCGATCAGCGACGGGTCGCTCCATACCGGCTGGCCGTCGGCGCGCCAGTAGAGCGAGAAGGTCCAGCGCGGCAGGCTCTCGCCGGGATACCATTTGCCCTGGCCATAGTGGAGGAAACCGCCCGGCGCGAAGCGCTCGCGCAGCCTGCGGATCAGCGCATCGGCCTTTTCGCGCTTGGTCGGCCCGACAGCGGCGGTGTTCCACTCGGCGGACTCGAAATCATCGATCGAGACGAAGGTCGGCTCACCGCCCATCGTCAGCCGCACGTCGCCTGCGCCAAGTGCTGCATCGACCTTGGTGCCAAGCGCATCGAGCGCCTGCCAGCTTTCGTCGGAGAACGGCTTGGTGATGCGCGGATGCTCGGCGATGCGGTCGACCCGCATGTCGAAGCCGAACTCGACATTGGCGAAGCTCGCCATGCCGGAAATCGGCGCGGCATTGCGGAAATGCGGTGTCGCGGCGAGCGGCACATGGCTCTCGCCGGTCAGCAGGCCCGAGGTCGGATCGAAGCCGATCCAACCGGCGCCGGGAAGATAGACCTCGCACCAGGCATGCAGATCGGTGAAGTCGACCGCGGTGCCGGCCGGGCCGTCGAGCGCGATAAGGTCTGGCTTGAGCTGGATCAGATAGCCTGAGACAAAGCGCGCGGCGATGCCGAGATTGCGCAGGATCTGCACCAAGAGCCAGCTCGAATCCCGGCACGATCCCTTGCCGGCGGCGAGCGTCTCTTCCGGCGAGAACACGCCGGTTTCCATGCGCACGATATAGGCGATCTCGCGCTGCAGCCTCGCATTGAGATCGACGAGGAAATTGACGGTGTTTTTCGCGCTGGTGTCGATGGTTCCCAGGAAGGCCGAAAGCAGCGGCCCCGCCGGTTCCGGTGTCCGGTAGATGGCAAGATCGTCGCGAATCTCTTCCGGGTATTCGAATGGGAATGTCTCGGCCGACGGCTCGACGAAGAAATCGAACGGATTGTAGACCGTCATGTCTGCGACGAGATCGACCTCGATCTTCAATTCCGTCACCGGCTCGGGAAAGACGAAGCGGGCGAGGAAGTTGCCGTAGGGGTCCTGCTGCAAATTGACGAAGTGGTTCGCCGGTTCGACCTTGAGCGAATGGCTGAGCACCTTGGTGCGGGAATGCGGTGCCGGCTGCAGCCTGATGATCTGGGGCCCGAGCACCACCGGCCGGTCGTATTTGTAATGGGTCAGATGGTAGACGGCTGCCAGAATTGCCATGGGGCCCCGTAGATCGGCGTTTCAAACGAATTCGCCGAACCCTGACACATCTGCCGGCCATTCTCCAAGCACAGATGTTGCGGTGCACCTAATTTAAGCAGCTAAGGACTGGGCAACCGCGCTTGGCGACTCGTTCTACCAGCCTCCAGCCTCTGCGATTAGTGAGGGCCTCCGCGTCTTCGTCATCCCTGGGCGAAGCAGCCGCGCAGCGGCGTCGCGGAGACCCGAGGATGACGAAACGTAAGGCCTAGAAGAACGCCTGAATTCCCGTCTGCGCCCGCCCCAGGATCAGCGCGTGCACGTCGTGCGTACCTTCATAGGTGTTGACGGTCTCCAGATTCTGCGCGTGGCGCATGACGTGGTAGCCGATCTGGATGCCGTTGCCGCCATGCATGTCACGGGCCTGGCGGGCGATGTCGAGCGCCTTGCCGCAATTGTTGCGCTTGACGATCGAGATCATCTCCGGCGCCATCTTGCCTTCGTCGAGCAGGCGCCCGACGCGCAAGGATGCCTGCAGCCCAAGCGCGATCTCGGTCTGCATGTCGGCGAGCTTCTTCTGGTAGAGTTGCGTGCCGGCCAGCGGCTTGCCGAACTGCTTGCGGTCGAGACCATACTGGCGTGCGCGGTGCCAGCAATCTTCCGCCGCGCCCATCGAACCCCAGGAGATGCCGTAGCGCGCCCGGTTGAGGCAGCCGAATGGGCCGCCGAGCCCCTTGGCGTTGGGCAGCAGCGCATCCTCGCCGACCTCGACGCCTTCCATCACCACCTCGCCGGTGATCGATGCGCGCAGCGACAGCTTGCCGCCGATCTTCGGCGCCGACAGCCCCTTCATGCCTTTTTCCAGCACGAAGCCGCGGATCTCATCCTTGCCGTTCTCGGCCTTCAGCTTCGCCCAGACGACGAACACGTCGGCGACCGGCGCGTTGGAAATCCACATCTTCGAGCCGGAGAGCTTGTAGCCGTTCGCGGTCTTCTCGGCGCGCGTCTTCATGCCGCCCGGGTCGGAGCCGGCATCCGGCTCGGTCAGGCCGAAACAGCCGATCCACTCGCCGCTGGCGAGCTTGGGCAGATACTTCTTGCGCTGTTCGTCCGAGCCATAGGCGTAGATCGGATACATCACCAGCGACGACTGCACCGACATCATCGAGCGATAGCCGGAATCGACACGCTCGACTTCACGCGCCACCAGCCCGTAGGTCACATAGCTGGCGCCGAGCCCGCCGAATTCTTCCGGAATGTTGATGCCGAGAAGGCCGGCATCGCCCATCTCGCGGAAGATCGCGGTATCGAAGGTTTCGTTGAGATAGGCGTCCTCGATGCGTGGCGCGAGCTTGTCGGCGGCAAAGGCCGCCGCGCCGTCGCGCACCATGCGCTCGTCTTCCGAAAGCTGGTCCTCGATCAGGAACGGGTCTTCCCAGACGAATGCATTCTTGTCGGCGGCCATGGCTTCTCGGTCCTCAAACGGGTGAAGCCCGGCTTATCGGCCCGTGGCCTTAAAAAATCAAACGAAATTGCTTCACAGATCAATGAGCGTTAGGAATGGATCATGAGTGTCCAGCGCCGCCTCCTGCCCAACATCAGCGCCCTCGCCGCCTTCGAGGCGGTGGCCCGGCTTGGCAGTTTCACTGCCGCTGCCCAGGAACTGGATCTGACCCAGGGCGCCGTCAGCCGGCAGATCAGACTGCTCGAGGATCAGTTCGGCCGCCGGCTGTTCGAGCGCGACAGCCGCAATGTCCGGCTGTCGACGGCAGGCGAGATCTATGCCGAAGCGGTGCGCTCGGCCTTAGGTCAGTTGCGCGATGCCGCCCTTGGATTGATGAGCAATCGGCATAGTGGCATCCTGAACCTGGCCATCTTGCCGACCTTCGGCACGCGCTGGCTGATGCCGATGATCCCCGATTTCGTCGAGAACAATCCCGACATCACCATCAACTTCGTCACCCGCGTCGGCCGTTTCGACTTCGCCAGGGAGAGGCTGGACGCCGCCATTCATTACGGCCTGCCGGACTGGCCGGAGGCGGACTCCACACTGCTGGTGCGCGAAACGGTGGCGCCGGTGGTGTCGCCCGGATTCCTCGCCGGCCGCGCCGTCGCCACGCCGGCCGATATCGGCCGCCTGCCGCTGCTGCACATGGCAACGCGCCCCGGCGCCTGGACCGAATGGTTCGAGCATCAGGGCCTGAGCGCACCGACCGGGCCTGGCATGCAGTTCGAACAGTTCGGCACCGCCGCCCAGGCCTGCATGGCCGGGCTTGGCGTGGCGCTGTTGCCGCTGCTGCTGATCGCGGGTGAATTGCAGCGCGGCCAGCTCGTTCCCGCACCCGGCCAGCCCATGCAAAGCCGCAGTGCCTATTACCTCGTCGTCCCACACGACAAGCGCGGCCATCCGCCGGTCGCCAGTTTTCGCGACTGGCTGCTGGGCCAGCTTGAGAAGGAGCCGGCTGTTCTGGCTTGGTAGGCTACTTCCGCTTCAGCGCATCCGCCAGCGCCGCACCGAAAGCCCCTTGTTGGGCCGGCCGTTCCGGCTGGCGTTGCGGTGCTGGCGAGCGCGGCGCCGGTCTGCCGCCGCCATTGTCGCGCGGCCCGCCTTTCGATGCGCCGCCATCGCCGCCATCCTTGCGCATGGAGAGCGCGATACGTTTGCGTTTGATGTCGACGTCGACGACGCGCACCTTCACCACATCGCCGGCCTTGACCACCTCATGCGCGTCCTTGATGAAGCGGTCGGCCAGTTGCGAGACATGCACCAGCCCATCCTGATGGACGCCGATATCGACGAAGGCGCCGAAGGCGGCGACATTGGTGACGGTACCTTCCAAGAGCATACCGGGCTTCAGATCCTTGATGTCGTCGACGCCGTCGGCGAAGGTCGCGGTCTTGAAGCCGGGACGCGGGTCGCGGCCGGGCTTTTCCAGCTCGGCCAAGATGTCGCGCACCGTCGGCAAGCCGAAACGCTCATCGACGAAGACGCGCGGATCGAGCGCTTTCAGCGCAGCGCTGTCGCCCATTAGCGAGCGGACATCGCGCCCGCAAGCGGCGACGATCTTCTTGGCCACGCCATAGGCTTCCGGATGCACCGACGAGGCATCGAGCGGCTCGCTGCCATTGGCGATACGCAGGAAGCCGGCGGATTGTTCGAAGGCGCGCGGCCCAAGCCGCGGCACCTTGAGCAGATCCTTGCGGCTGGCGAAAGGGCCGGTCGCATCGCGATGCGCGACGATGGCGTCGGCGAGCGATGCGCCGAGGCCGGAAACGCGGGCCAGCAGCGGCGCCGAAGCGGTGTTGAGATCGACGCCTACCGCGTTGACCGCGTCCTCGACCACCGCCTCCAGCGAGCGGCCGAGCCGGTACTGGTCGACATCGTGCTGGTACTGGCCGACGCCGATCGATTTCGGTTCGATCTTGACCAGTTCGGCCAGCGGATCCTGCAGGCGCCGCGCGATCGACACCGCGCCGCGCAACGACACGTCGAGGCCGGGAAATTCCGCTGCCGCCGTTGCCGATGCCGAATAGACCGAGGCGCCGGCTTCACTGACGATCACCTTGAGCGGCTTCGGTCCGCCATCGGAAGGCATGTCGGACAGGATGTCCGCCACCAGCTTCTCCGTCTCGCGGCTGCCGGTGCCGTTGCCGATCGAAATCAGCTCGACCTTATGCAGGCGGACGAGCTTGGCGAGTTCCGCCTGCGTGCCGCGTACATCGTTCTTCGGCGGGAACGGATAGACCGTCGTCGTTGCCACCAGCTTGCCGGTGCCGTCGACCACCGCGACCTTGACGCCGGTGCGGATACCGGGGTCGAGCCCCATCGTCGGCCGCGAACCGGCCGGCGCTGCCAGCAGCAAATCCTTGAGATTGCGGGCGAAGACATGGATCGCCTCTTCCTCGGCCCGCTCGCGCAGATCGCGCATCAGGTCGAGCGTCAGGTGCAGCGAAAGTTTGATGCGCCAGGTCCAGCCGGCGACCTCCATCAGCCAGCGGTCGCCGGGCAGGCTGGCGCCGATCGCGTAGGCATTGGCGATCATCCGTTCGACCGGTTTCACCGGCGACGCATCGTCGGCATCGACCTCGATGTCGAGCGACAGCACCTCTTCGTTGCGGCCGCGCAGCATCGCCAGCGCACGATGGCTCGGCACGTTGACCCAGCGTTCGACATGGTCGAAATAGTCGGAGAATTTCGCGCCGGCCTCCTGCTTGCCGTCGACCACCCGGGCGCGCATGAAGGCGCGGTCCTTCATGTAGGTGCGCAATTTGCCGACCAGATCGGCATTCTCGGCGAACTGCTCCGACAGGATGTCGCGCGCGCCTTCAAGTGCGGCTTTGACGTCGGCCACCTCCTCGGTGACGTAGGCCAGCGCCGCCTCGGCAGGCACGAGCGAACGGTTGGCAAGGATGGCCTCCGCCAGCGGCCCCAGCCCACGCTCGCGGGCGATCTCGGCCTTGGTCCGGCGCTTGGGCTTGTAGGGCAGGTAGATGTCTTCGAGTTCCGCCTTGGTGGCCGCCGCCGCGATCTTGGTCTCAAGCTCCTCGGTCAGCTTGCCCTGCTCACGGATCGAGCCGAGGATGGTGTCCCGCCGCGCATCGAGCTCGCGCAGATAGGCGAGCCGCTCGGCGAGGTCGCGCAACTGCGTGTCGTCCAGCCCGCCGGTCACCTCCTTGCGGTAGCGCGCCACGAACGGCACCGTCGCGCCCTCGTCGAGCAATTCGATCGCCGCCGCCGCTTGTTCCGGCCGCGCCTTGATCTCTGTCGCGATGATGGCTGCGATGCGCTTGATGTCGGATGCCATGTCGTTCCTGCTCTCATCAAAAAGAGCGGCGACCATAGGCGTAGATGTCAGCCCCGCCAACCGCGACCTTTTCAACCGTCGCGGGCGGTCCACAGGAAAGCATGCGGCAACGGAACCGTGCCGGGCGGTTCAGACCCGTTGGCTCAACGCCTCGAAGAACGCGACAATCTCGGCATCGAGCGGATCGTCGACCGGCACCGGCTGCGACGACATCTTGGCAATGACGACCTCGGTCCTCGGATCGACATAAAGCCATTGGCCATGGATGCCGATGCCGCAATAGGCACCGTTCTCGTGTCCGGTCTGATACCATTTGTTGCGGTAGCGGCCTTTCGGGAACAGGAAAGCCATCGTTCCGCGCTGCCAGGCCTCCGCACTGCCCCCGGTGCTGACCGTGTCGCGCACCCAGGCCTCCGGCACGATGCGGCGGCCATCGACTCTGCCGCCTTGCCGCATCATCTCGCCGACGCGCGCCAGGTCGCGCGGCGTCACCGAAATGCCGCCGGCGGTGCGCGCCGTGCCTTCCATGTCGACGCCGATCGAAGCCTCGCTGACGGCGCCAAGCGGCAGCCACAATTTCTCGCGCATCAGATCGGTGAAGCGCTGGCCGGACGCGCGCTCAAGCAGCAGGCCGAGCAGGTCGGAATTGGGCGAACGGTAGCGGAAGGTCTGGCCATGCGGCTCAGCAAGCCGCTGCAAGGTCAGGATGAATTCGCGCAGGCTTTCCGTACCGCCACCAGGGTTCCACAACGTGGCGCGGCGGTAGCGGGCGAAGGCGCTTTCCGGATCGAGATAGGCCTCCTCGAAATCGAGGCTGACGCTCATGTCGAGCACATGGCGCGCACTCGCGTCGCCATAGGCGGAACCAGCAGCTTCGGGAATGTATTGCGTCACCGGCGCTTCCGGATCGAACACCCCCTCGCCTTCCAGTATGCCGGCGATGATCGCGGTCACCGACTTGCTGATCGAGAAGATGATGTGGCGGGCGCCGAAATCCATATGCGGCGCGAACCAGTCGCCGACCACCTTGCCGCCCTTCATCACCGTCAGCGCGTCGGTGCTGGAGCGCACGAGGAATTCGGCCACCGTCTCCGGCGCACTGGCCACCGAAACCTTTTCGCCGAGCAGGCCGCCCATATCCCGCACGGGTGCTTCGACACCACCTGCAGCCGCGGCCACGCGTGCCGTCGGCACCAGTTCGCCAAGGTTCTGGAACGACCATCGATTGAACGGGTTTTCCCGCCAGTTGGAAAGCAGCACCTGGTTACGGGCGAAGCCGTAGCGGGTCTCGAACGCGGTCTTGCCGGTCATGGCGTTTCCTTCCAGGTCGTTTCTTGTGGGGCGGCTTAGAGCAGTGCGGCGGCGATGGCGTGCACCGCCTTCAGCGTCGCCGTGGAATAGGCGAGATTGCTGAAATCCGGCCAGGTCGAAAGCTTCACCACGACCATTCCTGTGTTCCAGTCGATATGGATCATCTGCCCGAACACGCCCCGACACATCAGCGCGCGCGAGGCGGGATTCTCGATCCAGAACTGGTTGCGGTAGCTGCCCTGCGGCAGGCTGGGGGAGAAATCGGGGCCATGCCTGCCATTGCGTGTCGCCTCGATCCAGTCAGCCGGCACGATGCCGCCGCCATTGTCGAGGATCAGCTGGCCGAAGCGGGCATAGTCGCGCAACGTCGCGTTGAAGCCGCCATCGGCCACGGCATAGCCGGCGCTGTCGACGGTGAAGCAGGCGCTTTCGTCGGCGCCGAGCTTTTGCCAGAGTTCTTCCGACACCAGCTGCGCCAGCCGCTTGCCGGTCACCCGCTCCATGAGGAAGGCAAGCACGTCGGTCTCGATCGAGCGGTATTCGAACGCCGCACCATGCGGACGGATCGTGTCCTTCAAGCCCAGGATCAGCTCGAACATATGCGAGGGCCAGCGAAAGTCCGGATCGCTGCCCGGCGGCACCGGCTTCCAGCCGGTCGCGACATCGACCTGGCCGATATCGGAATAGCGGTCGGTGTATTCTTCGGAGAAACGCACGCCCGTCGTCATGTCGAGCACATGCTGAACGCTGGCACCGGCCCAGCCGGTGGCGCCGAGCTCCGGCAGATAGTCGGTCACCGGCCTGGCCGGATCGATCAGGCCACGCCCGGCCAGTATGCCGAACACCGCGCCGGTGATCGACTTGGCCATCGATTGCGACAGATGCAGCGTGCGCTCGTTCATGCCGTTGAAATAGCGCTCATAGGCGACCTTGCCGTGCTTGAGCACCAGGAAACCATCCGTATAGGTCTCGTCGAGCAGCCCGGCGAGCGTCGAGGGCCTGCCCTCGCTGTCCTCGACCGGCAGCCCGTCGAGATCGACCTCGGCGCGTTCGAGACGATGGCGATGGCCGTTGCCGCGCCAGACTTCGGCGGTCGGCAGAATTTCCCTGATGTGCTGGAACGCCCAGCGGTTCCATGGCGGCCGGTCCCAGTCGAGCCTTGGCGGCACCATGGCCGGCGGCGAGCCCTGCATGATCGGCGGCCGCGGGTCGCTGTTGCGATAGGAGTCCATGAAAGGCCATTCCCGGAAAGAAAAGACCCGGCGGCGTATGCCGCCGGGTCTGGCATGCAGCGATTACTTCTGCAGTTCGGTCCAGATCTTGGTGTAGATGTCCTGGATTTCCGGCGCGCACATCTTCTGGAATTCGCCTTTCGGCTTGGCGTCCGCCGGAATGACGACCTCCGGCGCATCCTTCATGTCGGCCGGCATGTATTTGTCCGAGCCGGTGATGGCGTTGGCGTAGCGGTGGAAGGCCGAGAGGCCTGCAGCGTTTTCCGGATCCATGATGAAGTTCTGGAACAGCTTGGCGTTTTCGACGTTCTTGGCTTCCTTCAGAACGACGACGTTATCGCTCCACAGGCCGTAGCCTTCCTTCGGATAATTGTAGTGGATGGCCGGATTGGCCAGCCGCTGGCGCAGCGCCGAACCGTTCCAGTCGCTGGTGGCCTTGAAGTCGCCGGCGCCCATCTTCTCGATGGTGTTGTACTCCATCGCGATCCAGTTCGGCTTGGCCGCGACCAGCGTGTCGCGCACCTTCTTCAGCACCGCCTTGTCGTCGGTGCACTGCTGACCGCCGACATATTTGATCGCCGCGAAGATGACGTCATTCATCTCGGGAACGACATTGACCTTGCCCTTCAACTCGTCCGGCGTGTTGAAGATGATACCCCAGCTGTCGGCCGGTCCCTTGTAGGTATCGGTGTTGACGACGACGCCGACGGTGCCCAGCGCCCACGGCACCGAATATTTGCGGCCGGGGTCGAAGTCGGGATTGGCCCATTCCGGCGCGACGTTCTTGAAGTTCTCCATCTTGCCCGGATCGGTTTCGAGCACGAGACCTTCCTTGATCCAGATCGGCACATAGGTCTGCGACGGCACGGCGATGTCGAAGCCGGTGCCGCCCTGGCGGACCTTGGCGAGCGCGGTGTCGTTGGAATCGTAGTCGGTGATGGTCACCTTGATGTTGTATTTGTCCTCGAACTTCTTGATCACGTCGGGGCTGGTGTAGTTGCCCCAATTGTAGATGTTGAGCACGCCTTCGGCACGGGCCAGGCCCGTCGAAGCGAGCAGCGCCAATCCCATGGCGCTCGCTGTTGTCTTCCAGTTCATCGTTCTAACTCCCATTATCGGTTTCAGTCTCGTTTCCTGCTGACGAAGAAAAACAACGTGACGATCGCGACCGAAAGCAGCAGGAAAGCGGTCGATATCGCGTTGATCTCGGGTGTGATGCCGCGGCGGATCTGGCCGAGCATATAAGTGGGCAACGTGTCCTGGCCGCCCGATTTGACGAACTCGGTGATGACCACATCATCAAGCGAGATGACGAAGGCCAGCATCAGGCCGGCGAGGATGCCGGGCCACAAAAGCGGCAGCGTGATGCGTCGGAAAGTCTTCCACGGCGTGGCGTAGAGATCGGCGGCGGCGCGCTCCAGCGTTAGGTCCATATTCTCCAGCCGCGCCCGGATCGGCAGATAGGCGAACGGAATGCAGAACGCCGTATGCGCGGCGACCAGGTAGCCGATGCCGGAATAGCCGGTGAAGATCTTGATGCGCGAAAAGAAGATCAGCAGCGCCACGCCGGTGACGATCTCGGGTACCATCAGCGGCTGGTTGATCGCCGCGTATTTGAAGGTGAGGCCGGGATAGGAGGCGGTGCGCGTGGTGGCGAGCGCGGCCATGGTGGCAAAGATCGTCGACAGCACCGCCGCGATGGAGCCGATCTGGAACGAGCGCAGCGTCGCGTCGATGACCTGAGTGTTCTGGTATGCCGACTGGAACCATTTCAGCGAAAAGCCGCCCCATTCGGAGGTCGAGGTCGCCGCGTTGAAGGCATAGATCACCAGCACCACGATCGGCAGGTAGAGCACGACGAAACAGGTCGCCGCGATCGTCGTGAAGCCCGGTTGGTGCTTGATGGAGAAGTTGCTAGCCATGCCGCACCCCCGACTTTCCGGCATTGCGCACATAGGCCAGCAGCGCCACCATGACGATGATCATCACCGTAATCGACAGCGCCGAGCCAAGCGGCCAGTTGCGGCCCTGCCCGAACTGCAATTCGATCAGGTTGGACAGCATCATGTTCTTGCCGCCGCCAAGCACGCTCGGCGTCACATAGGCGCCCAGCGCGGGAATGAAGACCAGGATCGAGCCGGCGATGACGCCGGGTTTGACCAGCGGGAAAATGATCTTGCGCAGCACCTTGAAGCGCGTCGCGTAGAGGTCATAGCCCGCCTCGACCAGGCGAAAATCGAGCTTCTCCATGCTGGCATAGATCGGCAGCACCATCAGCGGCAGGTAGACATAGGCCATGCCGATCAGGATCGCCGTGTCGGTGTAGAGGATCTGGATCGGCGCCGAGATGATGCCGAGTTTGAGCAGGATCGTGTTGATGATGCCTTCGTTGCGGATGATCTGCAGCACGGCGAAGGTGCGGATCAGGAGGTTGGTCCAGAACGGGATGGTGATCAGGAACAGCCAGAGATCCCTGGTCTTCTCGCTGCGCGTGGCCATGAAATAGGCGGTCGGGAAACCGAGCGCCAAGGTCGCCAGCGTCGTCACTATGGCGAGTTTGATCGAGCGCCAGAAGATGGTGACATGCGCCGCCGCGAGCGAAAGCGTGTCGTCGAAAATGTCGCGTTCCAGGAACACCGATGTCCAGGCGTCGGGCGAGAACTGCCATTTCACGTCGCCATAGGCGCCGGGCGTCAGGAACGAGTAGACGAGCACGATCAGCAACGGCCCGGTCGCGGCGAGCAGGATGACCAGCAGCGCTGGCGCTGACAACAGCCAGCGGTCACGGACATCACGCCGTTCCGCGGCCTTGGCGACTTCTTCCGCGGTGGCCATCAGTCCCTCAGCACTTGCGCGGCGTCATTGCCGATCAGGATGCCGACCTTGTCGCCGCGCTCGAAACCGCAGCCCGCGGTCCGCGTGTTTTGCTGGCGCACGGTGAAGGCCTCGCCGCTGTCGAGCTGGACATGGATATGCGTGTCGGTGCCGAAATAGACGATGTTCTCGACCGTGCCCGACAGGTCGCCCTTGTCCTTGGTCAGCTTGGCATGCTCGGGCCGCACCACCACGGTGGCGTTGTCCTTCGGCTGGAAGCCTTCGGCAACGGTTGCCTCGATGGTCGTGCCGGATTTGAGCGTCGCGCGCGCCTTGCCGTTGCCGGTACCCGATATGGCGGCGGTGAGGAAATTGGTTTCGCCGATGAAGTCGGCGACGAAGCGTTCCGCCGGCTTGTCGTAGATATCCCAGGGCGAGCCGACCTGCAGGATCTTGCCCGACGACATCACCGCGATGCGGTCCGACATGGTCAGCGCTTCTTCCTGGTCATGGGTGACGAAGATGAAGGTGATGCCGGTCTCATGCTGCAGCCGCTTCAACTCGATCTGCATCTCCTTGCGCAGCTTGTAGTCGAGTGCCGAGAGCGGTTCGTCGAGCAACAGCACTTTCGGCTGCGGCGCGAGCGCGCGGGCCAACGCCACGCGCTGCTGCTGGCCTCCCGAAATCTGAGCCGTGCGGCGACCGGCCAGCGCTTCCATCTTGACCAGCTTGAGCATCTCGGCGACGCGCGCCTTGATCTCGGCCTTGGGCTTGCCCAGCATCTCCAGGCCGAAGCCGATATTGTCGGCCACCGTCATGTGCGGGAACAGCGCATAGGACTGGAAGACGGTGTTGACCGGCCGCTTGAAGGGCGGCAATGGCGCGATGTCCTGGCCGTAGAGCAGGATTTCACCGGCGGTTGGAAAGTCGAAGCCGGCGATCAGCCGCAACAGGGTGGTCTTGCCGCAACCGGACGGTCCCAGCAGCGTGAAGAACTCGTTCTCGCGAATGGATACCGAGACCTTGTCTAGGGCAGCGACCTGCCCTTCACCCGATCCGAAAATTTTACTGACGTTTACTACTTCAATCGCATTCCGATCCGGTTTGTCCGGCACGATTACGCCTCACTGTTGACCCCGCTCTTGCTGGCGGAGCTGTTCCCCTGTTCGATGTGACCACACGCCCGGTAGGTTGGCAAGCCCGGCATTGAATCACAGTTCAGTCCGTCTTTAGCCAGCAAGCCTCATGCCATTGTCAGGCCTGATAGGTGACCTTGCCGCCGCAAATCGTCGTCACCGGCCGCACCTTGTGCAGATCGGCCGGCGCCGTCTTCTCAATGTCATCAGACAGAACCACCAGATCGGCCATATAGCCTGATTTCAGCGTGCCCTTGCAGTGCTCGGCGAATTCCGCGTAAGCGCCCTCGACCGTGTAGGCGGCGATCGATTCCTGCAGCGAAAAACTCTGGTCCGGATCGCTTGCTGCCCATGGTTTGCGCATCAATGCAGCCTGAATGCCCAGGATCGGATCGATCGGCGACACAGGCCAGTCCGAAGCGAAGACGACATGCGCACCGGCATTCTTCAGGGTGCGCCAGGCGTAGCTCAGCGGCCAGCGGGCCGGCCCGATGCGCGACACGGTCGGCTCCAGCGGGAAATCCATGGCGCCGGGCGGATGCGGCGGCTGCATCGAAGCGATGACGCCAAGTTCGGCAAAGCGCGGCACGTCCGATGTGGTGGTGACCTCGATATGTTCGATGCGATGACGGCTGTCGCGCTTGCCATTGGCCTTTTGCGCCGCCTCATAGCCGTCGAGCACGGCGCGCACCGCGCCGTCGCCGATCGAGTGGACCGCGATCTGCAGTCCACGCTTGTCAACGGCGACAGCCAGGTCGATGAACTGTTGCGGCGTGAACAGCGGCTCGCCGACCCAGTCGGGACGATCAGCATAGGGCTCGACCATGACAGCGGTCCAGGAATCGAGCACGCCGTCGTAAAACACCTTGACCATGCCCGACGACAGCCACTCGCTGTTGTAGCGCTCAGTCATGACGGAGGCCTTGTCGAGCATGTCGAGCGTCATAAAATTCTTGTAGTGGAAGGGGATCTGCACGCGGCAGGGCAAGCCTTCCTCGGCCTCGATTTCGGCCAGCAATTCGAGCTGGTAGAGATTGCCGTCCATGTTCTGGATCGAGGTGATGCCGTGGCGCGCGCACCAGGCGAGCCCGCGCCGCATGATGTCGCGGTCGGCGGCGCGCTCGGCCGCTGACGGCATCGGATCCGGCTCGCCGCCGGTCGCCAGCCCCAGCCGCACCCGGCTTTCGCCGGCAAGATCGAGCACCGGACCGAAGGCTTCGCCCTCGCGCAGTTCGCCCGCTGCCAGGCCGTCGTCGCCCATGACGATCTCATTGCCCGGACCGAGCGTGCGGCCATGAAGGATGCCGGCCATATCCAACGCCTTGGTGTTGGCCCACATTGTGTGATGATCGGGCGCGGCCATGCAGAAGGGGCGATCGGGTAAAATGGCGTCGAGATGGTGACGCGTCACCCGCTCGCTGCCGAGCACGGTGTAGTCGACGCCCTGCCCGACCAGCATTTTCGCGTTCGGCTTAGCCGACGCATAGTCGCGGATCGCCTTTTGCAGCGCTTCGAAGCCATGGACACCGCCAAGCTGAAGATGCGCGAGCTCGGCCCCTCCCGAGAACAGATGCATATGGGCTTCGATGAAACCGGGCAGGACCGAACCGCCCTTGGCGTCGATCACCTTTGTGGCGGGTCCCTTGAGCTCTTCGATGGCGGCGCGGCTGCCGATGGCGATGATGGCGCCGTCCTTGACGGCAACGGCTTCGGCGGTGGGATTGTCATCGTCCATGGTCAGCACACGACCATTGATGACGATCAAATCCGCACTACGACCCGCACCCGTGACAGACATCGCGACTCCGCGCTTTTGACGACTGACTGAAACCGGCAATCCAGCGCCCAACGGCCTGCCACTCCACCGGAGTGGCGCCATCGGACAAAAATCAATGCCAGCGCGCTGCCCTCGAAATTCCCCTTGTTATCCCTGGGGACAGCGTGGATAAAGAATGCGACTGATTATTCGCGTTTGTCAACATGCGGAATTTAGAATGTATTGTGGACAGCACCCTGCGCCTGTGTTCAGACCGGGCGGGGAACGAGGGCATCAAGCCGTGAAGCGCAGTCTCGACCGCAAAACCAAAATAGCGCTCGAGCCGCGCAAGCAGCCGCGGCAACAACGGTCGAGCAAGGTGGTCGACCGGATTCTCGATGCGGCCCTGATCTTGACGCGGGAGCAAGGGACCAGGACGCCGACGACGCTCGCCATCGCGCAGCGCGCCGGCCTGTCGGTCGGTTCGGTCTACCAATACTTTCCCAACAAGGAAGCCATTCTTCTGGACCTCGCCCGGCGCTGGCTGTCGTCCTTTCCCGAGGTGATCGAGAAGCGCATCAAGGTTCCCAGGCCCACCAACCGCGAAGAGTTCCGGCGCGAAGTGCGCAAGCTCTTCATCGACACGTCCAGTATCTATATCGAGAACGCGACCCTGATGCCGGTGATCGAGGCCATTTCAGGCAACGCCGATCTCAGGCCTATCCAGGACGAATATGACGAACAGATCATCGCGCTCTACGCCGCCTGGCTGCGGCATGTGAATCCTGCTCTCGAAGACAAGATCGCCAAACGGCTTGGCCTGGTGATGATGGAGGTCGGGCACGCCTGCCGGCTGGTCGGACTGAAGAGAGATCGCAGGACATTCGACCTCATCGAGGACGATGTCGAAGCCATGTGGCTCGCTCTGGTGAGCCCCTATCTCAACCTGGACTGATTTCGCATTTCGAGAGGAACTTCATGAAGACTGTCTATTCGCCGCTTCATGCTGGCCATGCCGGCCAGATGGAACTGGTCACATCAGCCATCGTGCCGGGTTTTGAAAAGCCCTCGCGGGCCGAGTTCATCAAGGCGCGGGTCGAAAGCGAGAAGCTCGGGCCGATCGTCCTGCCGCTCGAGCACGATCTTGCCGCGGCCAAGCGCATCCACAAATCGGACTACATCGACTTCCTGCCGACTGTCTGGCCGCAATGGGTGGCCTCCGGTCACGAGGGCACGGCCATGCCCTTCACCTGGCCGACGCGCGGCCTGCGCGGCGACGTGCCGCCGAAGCGTGTCGATGCGCTGCTCGGCTACTATTCCTTCGATGCCGGCGCCACCTTCGTCGAAGGCACCTGGGCCGCGATCAAATCATCCTATGACGTGGCGCTGACCGCAGCCGGCCTGGTCAAGGGCGGCGAGAGGTCGGCCTTCGCGCTCTGCCGTCCGCCCGGCCATCACGCGGGTGCCGGCTTCATGGGCGGCTATTGCTACATCAACAACGCCGCGGTCGCCGCGCAGTGGTTCCTTGACCAGGGCGCCAAACGGGTCTCCATCCTCGACGTCGACTACCACCACGGCAACGGCACGCAGGAGATCTTCTACGACCGCGCCGACGTGCAGGTCCTCAACCTGCATGGCGATCCGATGGTCGAGTATCCGTTCTTCCTCGGCCATGCCGATGAACGCGGCGCCGGCGCCGGCGAAGGCTTCAACATCAACTATCCCATGCCCTTCGGCACCGACTGGGACGCTTGGAACACCTCGCTGGAGGATGCTTGCGCGAGGCTCGCCGCCTACGCGCCCGACATCGTCATCGTCTCGCTTGGGGTCGACACTTTCGAGAAGGATCCAATCAGCCAGTTCAAGCTGAAAAGCCCGGACTATCCCAAGATCGGCCGTCGCATCGCCAGGCTCGGCCTGCCGACCCTGTTCGTCATGGAAGGCGGCTACGCCGTCGAGGAGATCGGCATAAACGCCGTCGGCGTGCTGACCGGTTTCGAGGACCGGTAAGCCTGCCCGGGAGTATAGGGCTGGCACGGAGCAAAAAAGGGCGGCATGGCCGCCCTTTTTTCAAGCTACGTTGCGGCACCGGCGCTTGGCGTCGCCATCGGTGCGGCCGCCTTGCGCGAGCGGCCGAGATAATAGACCGCCGCCGCCGCGATGACGCCGGCCGCCAGTATGCCCGCCGCCAGCACCGGCCGATACCAGAACCAGGCAATCGCGATCGTCGTCGTGCCGACCAGGATCGCCAGGAAGAAGGCAATGATGCCCGTCCCCATCCGCGCCATGCTGCCGAGGAACGGGATGACGTCGAGGATCACGCCGATAGGGCTGAGGAACAGGGCAAAGCCGATCGTCAGCAGCAAAAGGCCACCGGCGCGCAGCAGCCAGGTGATCAGCGTGTTGGCGCTCACCGCCTCGGCGAACATCTTGTCGGCCGGCACCAGGCCGGTATCGACCATCAGCAGCGCATCGCCGGCTCGCGTCTGGTAGGGTTCGAACCGGCTGCCGGCTTGGCGCGCGACGATGCTGATCACGCCGAGCGGCGCCAGTTCGTAGCCGATGCGGTAGTCGCCCAATGCGGGCGTCGTGTTGTCACTGCCGAGATAGATCTTGCCGTCGACGATGCTGAGCGGCTTCGTCCCGGTATAGGCGGCCTTGATCGCCGCCGTCTGATTGGCCGACAGCGAGTAGTCCTTGTCGCCCTCGATACGATCCAGCACCGGCGTATCCAGATCGAAGGCAACAAGCTTGCCCTGCGGAATCTGGAAGGCGCGGCTGTGGATCGCCATTGGCGGGTTCTGATGGCCGTCCGGCTTCTTGAAGTCCGACGAGTCGATCTGCTTGTCGTCCCACACCCTGGAATAGCTGTAGGTGGTCTCCGTTTCCTCGCCGCCGCCAAGCTTCTTGGTGGTCTCGGATTTGGACTCTTCCTTCCACTGATACATCTCGACGCTGCGCGACAGCCGCAGCCCTTGCGCGGCGATGCCGAAATCCGGATCGGACAGGCCGCTATCGGCCGTCACCGGCCCACTGACATGCACCAGCTTTCCGTCATTGCCGGCATCGACGCTGTCGGTGTTGATCGAGACCACGGCACCGGCGCCCTCGGCCAGCGAACGCGCCGTCTGCACCGCGCGGCCCTCGTTCCAGAACAGCGCGATCACCATCAGCACGATCAAGAGCAGGCCGAAGATGACCCCGCCGACCGCGCGCTTGATCCGCCCGAACCACGAGACGGAACTAACTTCCCGAAATGAATCGCTCATCGTTTCCCCCGAAACAAAAGATGCCAGGGAGCCCGCATGGCATTGCCGCGGACGACCGCGGCCGTAATGCAGTTACGAACTCCATTGCCGGAGGTGCCCACCCCTTCGGCACTTGCGAATCTATCGCATCGGGCAGAGCACGGATATGGCCGGCTTGCGCAGTCCCGGCATTTTCACACGCGCGAAAGCCACGAAAATCGGCCTCTGAGTCGCATGCGAGTCCGCCGGATTCGATTTTGTCAAATCGCGTTTGATGTCGGATTCATCTGCGGGTAGATTAGACCCGAATCAGCCGGTCCTCGGGGGGCGCGGCGACCACCCAAAGTCTCACGTTCCGGAGTGTTCCGGCGCCAGACGCGGATGTCTTCGCGTTCCCTAAATGGATTCCGTCTGGTTGGGCGCGGCCCCGCGCCTCGTGTGCGTCTCGTGAAAGTAACGCGTTTTTAGGGTTCGGTGGCTGGCCTCCAGCATCCGGGCAGCAGAAACGATTCCGGCCAAAAGCAACAAGAATGAGCAGTCCCGCCGCGCTTCTTCAATCCGACACATTGGGCTCGCGCCTGACGTCGCGCGGTGACTTGACCAGCTTCTTCATGGAGCTGACCGCCGAGATCGGCGCCGACAGCTACATGCTGGTCGCCATCGTCCACGACCAGGACCGCAACGACGCGCGCATCGTCTCGTCGAATTGGATCTTCGACGCCATAGAACTGACCGGCAAGCGGCTGATCGCCAGCCTTGCCCAGGGCGCGCTCACCGTCGCGCCCGGCATCCGCCCGCGACCACTGGTGGCCACGGAAGCGCCCGATGCCGACGGGTTGGTCTCCGGCGAAGAGGCCCGCCTTCTCGACGTGCTCGGCCATGCCGAAATCTACTCGCTCAGGCTGAATGTCGGCCGCCAGCGCCTGTTTGCCCTGTTCTCATCAGCGACGGCCGGCCAGATCGACCAGCCGTCGCTGATGAGAGCGCAGTTGAAATGCTGCTACGCGCTCTCGCATATTCCGCAGCTGATCGCCGCGGCTGCAATGCAGGATCCGCTGTCGGACCGTGAGCGCGAATGCCTGTTCTGGGTCTCGGAAGGCAAGACCACCGATGAGGTCGCGGTCATCCTTGGCGTGTCCTCCAACACCGTCAACAGCTACATCACCCACGCCATCCAGAAATTCGCGGCCTCGAACCGTGCGATGGCCATCGCCACGGCGATCAGGAGTGGCATCATTTGAAACACGCCGACATCAAGGACGCCGCGGAGGCCCTTTTCAACGAGCAGCGCAGCCCGTTCGGCGCCTTCTCGCTTGGCTCCGAAACGCATCATGCCGTCACCGTTCCCGATGCCGTTCGCCGCTGCCGCTGGATATCCGTCGACATCAACGCCTCGGCCTTCGGTCTGTACTTCGTCAGCCCGTCGCCGGAGCGGGCGCGGCTGGTCCCGTGCTTTGATTCCGACTATCCCGGCATTGCCGTGGCGACCAAGTTCATCTCGGGAGCCAATGGCGAGGAGATCGTGCGCCACACCCACAACTCGACCGAGCCACGCTGGTGGACGGATGACGGCATGGCGGCGATGGCCGAAATGTTCGGCAACCTCGCCTGGACCGCACAGATGGCGCCGCTGGCGCCCGGCACCAGCGGCATCGCCTTTCCTGTCCACGCCGATCGCGGCCAGTGCGGCCTCGTCGTCTTCCTGGGATCAGAGATCGCGCTGCCGCAGGATACGCTCTACGAAATCCACGCCCGCTGCTTCTCCCTGTTCGCCGCTGTCGCGCGTATCCGTCCCGGCGACACCGGCAAGATGCGCGCCATCTCCAAGCGCGAACTCGAATGCCTGAAGCTGACCGCCAACGGCAACACCAGCGAGGAGATCGCGCGGCTCTTGAAGCTGTCGGTCCACACAGCCAACCAGTATCTGACCCAGTCGACGCAGAAGCTCAACGCCGTCAACCGCAACCAGGCGGTCGCCAAGGCGCTGCGGCTCGGTTTGATCGAGTAGTGAGGTCTGTTGAGATTCAGGTCAGGGCGAGCCGAAAATGGTGGAGTCCGAGAACCGGAGCGGAGCGTACTTTTGGGTACGTGAGCACCGGAAGCGCAGGGAGCCGTCATTTGCAGGCCGGCCTCACCTGAATATCGACTGACCTCAGAAGGCCAGCGGCTCGACCCTGCGTATCCGGGCCTGTTCGATCACCGCTTCCAGCAGTGCCGTATTGTGCTCGGGGTCCTCGCCGGGCTTTTCGAACGACACGTAATTGACCGCGACCGAGTTGCCGACCTCGCTCAGCGTCAGCTGGAAATAGACGGTCACGCCGGGTGGCCTCAATTCCAGATCGAGCACGATGCGCGGGCTGCCGCTCCAGTCGACATGCGCCTCGCCGCCATGGCCGAGCCTGAGGGTGCCGGGCATGAAGAACAGCTCCACCGCTGAATCGACCAAGTCCGACAGGCAGGCGAAATGCTCCAGCCGGATGAAGGCGATGTAGTCGGCGACATCGATCAATCTCAGTTCGCCGACCACTTGCTCGATGGCGCTGGCGACGATGATCTCGCGGGATTTTGCGTGCGGTTGGCGGTTCATGAAATCTGTCTGCGCTCAGCCTTTTTCGAGTAGACGATCCGCACCAGTTCGGCGACGGCCTGGTAGAATTGCGACGGGATCACATTATCGACCGAAACTTGCTTGTACATGGAGCGGGCGAGCGCCACATCCTCGAAGATCGGGATGTTGTGCTCCTTGGCGATCTCGCGGATTTTCAGCGCGACCAGATCCTGCCCCTTGGCCACCACAAGCGGTGCCGAATCCTCGTCGCGCACATATTTCAGCGCGATCGAGAAGTGGGTCGGGTTGGCGATGATCAGCGTCGCGCGCGGCACCGCCGTCATCATCCGCTTGCGCGCCCGGTCGCGCGCCAGCGAGCGCAGCCGCGACTTGACGATCGGGTCGCCCTCGGATTGCTTGAATTCGTCCTTGACCTCCTGCTTGCTCATGCGCAGGTCCTGCTTCCAGTGGAAGCGCGACCAGACGATGTCGATCGCCGCGATCAATCCCATGACGAAGACAATCGCCACCAGTATGTCGACCGCGATGCTGCGGATGACGAGGCCGAAAGCGATGGGATTGGTGATCATTCCGGCAAGCAGCTTGCGGTGATCCTCCGACAGCGTGAAGGTCAGCACGGCGATGGCGAAGCCGACCTTGGCTAGGGATTTCAGGAACTCGACCCAGCCCTGGGCGCCGAACATCCGGTTCCAGCCCTTGGTGATCGAAATGCGCGAAAGCTGCGGCCTAATCCGCTCGCCGACGAATTGCGGCATGTTCTGGAGCACCGAGGCGCCGATGCCGGCGACGGTCAAAAGCACCAGCAGGCTGACGACGGCGCGGCCTACTTCCAGCATGACGATCTTGTAGAGCTCGATGACATCGGTCTCGGTGTCCATCGGCCAGGCCTCGGGCTTCTCGAGGAACATCGACAGGAACATGCCGAGGTCGATGACCGCGTCCTTGGCATAGAAGACGGTGAACACCAGTATGGCGACGAAGGAAGCGAGGATCGCGGTTTCCCTCGAATGGGGCAGCTTGCCCTGCTCGATGGTGTCGCGGACCTTCTTTTCCGTCGCCTCTTCGGTTTTCGAATCCTTGTCGGTGGCGTCGGACATGCCTTAGGCAGCGTTCTGCGTCGAGGGGAGTTCGAATGCGCCTTCGCGCGACAGCCGGATGGTGGTCGTCACGATGGTCTTGCGCGCCGCCTGTATGTCGGCGGCGGGAACGCCTTCCGACCCTTGGCCGAGTTCGGCTTCGATCATGCGGCGCGACCGCGCGCCGATCGCCGACAGCACCGCTTCGGCGAGCGCCGCCGACGTGCCGCGCAACGCCAGCGTGACGAGCTCGGTCGACAGCCCGTCGAACAGAAGCACGCGCGCCTTCTGGGTGAGCAGCGGCAGATCGTCGAAAGCAAACAGGCGGGCTCGCACACCGTCGAGGTCGGGCGTGCCGGCGGCTTCCAGGTCCTGCATGACCTCCTCGAGCAGCGGCTTGTCCAGCTCGTTGAGCACGCTGGCGACGCGCGCCTGCCCGGCCGAAGTGTCCTTGGTCGAGGTTTCCGCCAGCACGCTGGCGCGCAGCCGGTTCTCGACGATCCTGGTAGCGGCGGCCGGAACATTGGCCATCGTCACCATGCGCTTGATGATTTCGCCGCGCATCGGCTTCGTCAGCGTCAAAAGCACGCTCGCCGCCGCCTGCGGCGCCAGCTTTGACAGCACCATGGCCGCCGTCTGCGGATGTTCGCCGGCCAGGAAAGCACCCAGCCGCGAAGGTTCGAGCTTTTCGAGATCGGGCCAGATCGGCGGCGGCCCTTCGGGTGCCGCCTCCGGCTTCTTGTTGCCCATGATGGCGCTCATCTCTTCGGGCGACAGCGATTCGTTGAGGATGGTATCCATCCTGTCGGCGGAATCGAGCAGGCCGGCACCCTCGGTGAACTCGGCCTCGAATTCGGCGACGATGCGCTCGAGATCGCTCTGCGGGATGGTCCTGAGCAGCCGCGCGCCCTCGATCAGCGCCTTCAGCTCTTCCTGCTTGAAGAATTTCAGGAGGCGGCTGGCGGACGGCTTGCCCATCGCCACCAATATGGCGGCCGCCTTCTGCGCGCGCGTCAGGGTCGTCAGCGGCGTCATGCTGCCTCTCGCCTCCGCTGCAACCGGCAAGCCCCACCAGCCATGTCTAGGCGCCCTTCGTGCCGGCGATGATTTCAGTCAGCCTGATGCCGAAGCGCGAGGGGTCGCTTTCGAGCACGGTGATCTCGCCGCGCGCGATCTTGCGGCCGTTGACCACGACGTCGACCGGTTCCCCGATGCGGCGGTTGAGCGCCACGGTCGACCCCTTCTGCAGCGCCATCAGGTCGGCAACCGCCATCTCGGTGCTGCCGAGGATAATCTGGACATCGACGGGGATGTTCATGATGACGCTGGAATTGGCGCCTGCCGCGGCCCTGAACGCCGCGTCTGGGCGCTGTTCTTCTTCGTGCAGGACCCCGCGCAATTCCTCGATGGCGCGATCGAGCTGCTCGTCCGGCTGGTCGAGCTCTGCTTCCACTTTGGTTTTGGCCATGAATCGTCTCCAAAAGCTCAGGCGCGCCCGGCACCGGCCGGCATGAGCCCATCGATGAAATCTTGCCCGGCATCGAAGGGATGCCTGATTCGGACGGTGTAATTCTGCCCCAGTTTGCCGAACTCGCATACGAACAGCGTCTGGCCGCGGGCGCTGAGGCGTGCCCGTGATTGCGCCGTTTCGTCGAAGTCGATGACTTGGCCCACTTCGAGATTGGCGAGGTCGCCGAGCGTCAGCCGCGCCAGCGGCATGGTGGCTTCGAGCGCCACCGTCGAGCGCATCACCTCTTCCGAAAAGCGCGCGCGCCAACTGGTGCTGTGATCTTCTTCGCTGACGCTGGCGGTGCCGTCGCGGCCGGCAAGCACGACACGCTGCGGCATCGTCACCGTGATCGAGCCGCTGTCGACCGGTGTCGAGATACCAAGGACGATGCGGATGGCAGCACCGTCGCGCAGCACATGCCGTCGGGCCTCGATGCCGGACATGGCCCGCGGCACCGGCAGCCGCAGGTCGAGCGAGCGCCGCCCCGATCCGTTCAGCGCCTGCGCCACCTCCTGGAACACCATGGTCGAGACATCGGCCTCGATCTGCGACAGGTCGCGCTCGATCGGCGACGCCGGCATATCCGGATCGCCGCCAAACAGCGTGGAGACCAGGATCGCGATCGCGGCAGTGTCGATGACGAGCGTCATCGCATCCGAGGATGCCGGCGAGCTGACGATTGTCATGGCGAAATTATCGCCGGCGCGCGAGCGCGCCTCGGGGACGCGGCTGACTTCGACGGCCCTAAGGTCGACGATCACGGGAACGCCAAGCTCGCTCGCGAGCCCCTTCTGCAGCAGCGGCACGGCGCGCTGGGCCATGGCACGGCCGGCATCGATGACCTGGTCGGCCTCGCCGCTGTCGCCGACCAGACGCTCGATGATCAACGAGCGCGCTTGCGCGGGGCTGCCTGGACTGGTCATGACCGTGTCGGCACCGATCTGTCGTGCATCGCTCAAGCGGCCTTCTTCTCGGCGCCGCCGGTGTTCATCGTGCTCTGCTCGACGGCGTCGATGGTCGGCCGTTCATAGGATGAGATGGTCTTGCGACCGAATTCGATCGCCACCTGCGGCAGCGCACCGTTCATGTAGGCGAGCAGCGTCTGCTTGACGATGATGTAGAGGCGGTTCTTCTTCTCGCGCACCGTCTTGATCTTGGTGGCGACGGGCCCAACCACGGCATAGGACAGGAAGATGCCGAGGAAGGTGCCGACAAGTGCCGCGCCGATCAGGCCGCCAAGGATTTCCGGCGACTGGTCGAGTGCGCCCATCGCCTTGACCACGCCGAGCACGGCGGCGACGATGCCCAGCGCCGGCAGGCCGTCGCCGACCGCGACCAGCGCGTGATAGGCCTTCATCTTGTCGGAGCGGATCGTCTGGATCTCCTCATCCATCAGCGCCTCGATCTCATGCGAGCGGGCATTGCCGATGATGATGATACGGCAGTAGTCGCAGATGAAATTCATCAGATCGTGATTCTTGAGCACCGTCGGAAAGGCCTGGAAGATGGCTGATTCTTCTGGATTGTCGATATGCGCCTCGACCTCGCTGCGCGACTTCGAGCGCAATTCGCGCATCAGGCTGTGCAGCACGCCGAGCGTTTCCAGATAATCCTGTTCCTTCGGCACCGCCTGCTTGAAGGCCTCGATAATGCCCTTGCCGGTATCCTTGACCGTCTTCATCGGGTTGGCGACCAGGAAGGTACCCAGTGCAGCGCCGCAGATGACCACGGCTTCCCAGGGCTGGACCAGCACGTGCAGATGCCCGCCCATGGCCATGAAGCCGCCAAGGACGCAGCCGAGCGTCACTACAAGTCCAATGAGAATGCCCACGGCAGGTCCTTCCGCATTTCACGTCGGCTGCAAGGGATAGTCCCCGTGCCTTGTGTGAGGCTTGAATCGGGCCTGCCATCAAACCGAATGTCGGGCGATTCAGTTTCGCGCAAGGAAGTGAGGTTATTGTCGCGATATTAAGCTTCGGCCGGAGGCATGACGTTGCTCAGTACCTTTACCAGCTATCAGTTGATCACCAAGGACATCGCCAAGTCTATCGACCGCATCGAGCAGCAGCCGACGGTCGATCGCGACACCCAATATTATCTCGCCAACATCACCAAGGTGAAATCGATCGACGATTTCGTCAACAATGACCGGCTGTTCAAATATGCCATGAAGGCCTATGGGCTCGAGGACATGGATTACGCCAAGGCCTTCATGGTCAAAGCGCTCAAGGAAGGCGTTTCGGATTCCAACAGTTTCGCCAACAAGCTGACCGACAAGCGCTACGCACAGTTCGTCAGCGCCTTCAATTTCGCCGCCAACGGCGCCGACGCCACCATCTACAACAAGGCGCAGCAGCTGGTGACGAAGAACTACGCCACGCAGGCGCAGATCGCCGGCCTCGATCCGAACTCCGCCTATGTGAAGGGCGAGACGACCTACTACCTCGCCAACATCACCAAGGTGAAGTCCGTCGACGACCTGATGTCGAACAGCCGGCTCTACACCTATGCCCTGGCCGCATACGGTCTCGACTCGGCGACCGAGGACAAGGACCTGATCAAGCAGGTCCTGCAAAGTAAGGTGAGCGACCCTGCCAGCGTCGCCAACAAGCAGACAAACCCAGCTTACGCGGGACTGGCTTTGGCCTTCAATTTCGAGGCCAATGGCGAGAACGCCACCACCATCAATCCTGCGCAGCAGCCGACCGTCGACAAGTACCTGCGTCAGACCCTCGAGGAAGATGCCGGCCAGACCAATGAGGGCGTGCGGCTGGCGCTCTATTTCCAGCGCAAGGCGCCCGACATCACCAGTTGGTACGACGTGCTGGCCGATACGGCCCTTGCTAGCGTCGTGCGCACCGCGCTGGGGCTGCCCGATTCCTTCGCCACGGCCGACATCGACAAGCAGGCGCAGTTGTTCGAGCAGAAGCTCGACCTCACGGATTTCACCGATCCCGCGAAGCTCACCAAGTTCCTGACCCGCTTCACCAGCATGTACGAGATCAACAATCCGACCTCGACGGCGGTGTCGTCGGTCAGCGTGCTCTTCGCTCAGCCGGTCACGGTGGGCATTTCCACCGACCTGATGATGGCCATGCAGAAGTTGAAGTTCTGATCATGCAAGACAGTCTCTACGTCGCCCTTTCCGCGCAGATGGCGCTCGAGCGCCGGCTCGACACGATCGCTGACAATGTCGCCAACGCCAACACGGTCGGCTTTCGCGCCACCGGCGTGAAATTCGAGGACATGGTGTCGGGCACCGGGCAGAAATCGGTGTCCTTCGCCTCGTCGGGCAAGACCTATCTTTCGGGCGCCCATGGCCCCCTGACCGAGACCGGCAATCCGTTCGATTTCGCCATCCAGGGCGACGCCTGGTTCGCCATCGACACGCCGGCCGGCACCGTCATGACCCGCGACGGCCGCTTCTCGATGAACGAGAATGGCGAGCTGATGTCGATCGAGGGCCATCCGGTGCTCGACGCCGGCGGCGCGCCGATCCAGCTCGACCCCCGCAACGGCCCGCCCAAGGCCGGCGCCGACGGCTCGCTGCGCCAGAACGATCAACTCGTCGGCTCGATCGGCCTCTACAATTTCGACCCGGGCGAGAATTTCGTGCGTTACGGCAATTCCGGCATCGTGCCGGCGCACACCCCCGAGCCGGTCACCGATCGTTCCGATGTCGGCATCGCCCAGGGCTTCGTCGAGGAATCCAACGTCAATCCGGTGCTGGAGATGACCCGGCTGATCATGGTCCAGCGCGCCTTCGAGAACACCGCCGCCCTGATGCGGCAGACCGATTCCTCCACCGACGAGGCGATCAAGACGCTCGGCTCGAAGTCGTAGCATGTCGCTGGACCGGTCCTCCATCCGCGTACCCGAAAGACAGCCCCAGCCGGCGCCGGAGGATCGTCTGGCCGCGTTGGAACGGGTTATCAGGCGTTTCAGCAACGCCGACGAACTGGTCAAGCGTGGCGGTCTCGTCACCGAAGTCACGCCCACGCACTACAAGGTGCGCGGCCTTTCCGATTTCGCCAGGCTGGGCGACATGGTCGAACAGCGCGGCCAGGCTGGCGCGCGCCGCGGCGAGGTCGTCAAGATCAGCCGCGACGAGGTCGTCGTCGCCCCCTTCGAACGCAGCGCCGATGCCGGTATCGGCGACGCAGTGTTCCGCCGGGGACCGCTCGCGGTGGCGCCGCACGGCTCATGGCGCGGCCGCACCATCGACGCGCTCACCCGGGCGATCGATGGCGGCCCGCCGCTGATCAGGGGCGACGACCTGTCGGGCAGCGCCACGACGCCCGGTGCCATGGCACGGCAGCGCGTCGGCACCGCCTTCATGACCGGCGTCAAGGTCATCGATATCTTCACGCCGTTGTGCTTCGGCCAGCGCATGGGCGTCTTTGCCGGTTCCGGCGTCGGCAAGTCGACGTTGCTCGCAATGCTCGCCGGCGCCGACGCGTTCGACACCGTCGTCGTGGCGCTGATCGGCGAACGCGGCCGCGAGGTCCGCGAATTCCTCGAGGACACGATCGGCGACAGCATGGCCAAGACCGTGGCCGTCGTCGCCACCAGCGACGAGAGTGCCATGATGCGCCGGCGCGCGCCCGACACCGCCATGCGCGTCGCCGAGCACTTTCGCGACCAGGGCCACCGCGTGCTCCTGGTGCTGGACTCGATCACCCGCTTCGCCCATGCGTTGCGCGAGGTGGCGACGGGAACCGGCGAGCCGCCGGTCGCCCGCGGCTATCCCGCTTCGGTTTTCACCGAACTGCCCAAGCTGCTCGAACGCGCCGGGCCTGGCGTGGAGGGGAAGGGCTCGATCACCGCCATCATTTCGGTGCTGGTCGACGGCGACGACCACAACGATCCGGTCGCCGATTCCGTGCGCGGCATCCTCGACGGCCATGTCGTGCTCGACCGCGCGATCGCCGAACAGGGCCGCTATCCGCCGGTCAATCCGCTGTCGTCCATATCGCGCCTTGCCGGCAAGGCCTGGAGCGTCGAACAGCGCGCTTTGGTGACGCGGCTGAAGTCGATGATCGCCCGCTTCGAGGACACGCGCGACATCCGCCTGCTCGGCGCCTATCAGGGCGGCGCCGACGCCGAGCTCGACATTGCCGTGCGCCAGGTACCGCTGATCTACGAGGCGCTGACGCAATCGCCTAGGGACCGCCCGTCGGCCGATCCGTTCTCCGATCTCGCCCGCCATCTCAAGGGAAAGCTGAATGCCGAATCAGGAGACTGAACGCCAATACACCGAGCGCATCCTGAACGAGATGATCGCCGAGGCGAACGCCGCCGAGGAAGCCCGGGCCGCGGAGGAGAGGGCCGCCAAGGCAAAGGCCGCCAGCGCCATAGCCGCCAAGACCGCGGCCGTTTTGGCCAAGGCCGCCAAACCCGCTCTGCCCAGAGCCAGGCCGGCTCTCCCCAGATCAGAGCCGGCTCCCCCCAGACCCGAGCCTGTTCCGGCTCAGGCTGCCGTGCCCGCCATGCATGTGGTCCCTCGCGTCGAGCCTGCCGAGATGACGCAGGCAAGCCGCGAATCGCTGATCGACGGCCTGTTTCCCGTCACCGAATGGCCGCAACCGCCAAAGGTGCAATTTCCAAGATTGAGCAAGAAGGCGGATCGGCGAAGCGACTTCGTCATCGCCGCGCTCGGCGTCACGCTCGGCCTGATCTGCGCCCTGTTTCCCTGGTATATCTTCTTCAACCAGGAGCAGTTCGGCGTCCAGGCGATCAAGTTTGGCGGGACCGGCACCAATTCGGGACGCGCGGGCGGCGGTGTGGTCGCCTCGCGGAGCGCGCCACTGACGGCCAAGGACGTTCCCAACACCAGCATCGATCTGCTCGCCACCGGAACGGTGCAGGATGACGCCACCCCAGCACAGCCGCCCGGCGACCAGCCCTTTCCCGCCGACGTCGCGAAATTCCGCATGGTTCATGTCGCCAATGGCCGCGCCATGATCGAGGACGACACCGGCCTGTGGATCGTCCAGCGCGGCTCGACGCTGCCGGATTCAAGCACGGTGTCATCGATCGAGCAGCGCAACGGCAAATGGGTCATGCTGACCAGCACCAACCAGGTGATCCAGCTTTCCAGGTAAGGCCGCCGCGGTACGGCCTCGCGGTCGCCCGCAAGGTCCGCGCAAGACTGGCGGCCTAGTCTTTGGGCACATGCCCGGAGATTCCCATGGAGCCTGTTTCCCTTTTCGATCTCGCCGCCAAGCAAGCGCAGTGGCTTTCCGTGCGCCAGTCGGCGATCGCCGGCAACATCGCCAACGCCAACACGCCGGGCTACACGGCAAACGATGTCGAGCCCTTCGATAAGGTGCTCGACCGCACCGCGGTGTCGCTGCAGACCACCGAGGCCGGCCATCTCGGCAGCGCCGCGACCAATGCCGGCTTCACCATCAAGCCGCAGGAGGATGACGGCGTGGTGATGCCGTCCAAGAACACCGTCGTGCTTGAAGACCAGCTTCTCAAGGCCGGCGAGGTGCGCCGCTCCTTCGAGCTCAACACAGCGATCGTCAAGGCCTTCCACTCGATGATGATGATGGCGGTGAAGAGCTGATATGGACGCGCTGACCGCAGCCCTGAAAGTCGCAGCATCCGGCCTCGGCGCCCAATCCGAGCGCCTGCGCGTGGTTTCGGAAAATCTCGCCAATGCCCAGTCGACCGGCACCACGCCCGGTGCCGACCCCTATCGCCGCAAGACCATCAGCTTCGTCTCCGAGCTTGACCGGGCCTCCGGCAGTTCGACGGTTGAAGTGAACTCGATCGATCGCGATCCGAGTGACTTTCCCATCGAGTTCCAGCCGGGCAACGAGGCCGCCGACGAGAAGGGTTACGTCAAGATGCCCAATGTCAACGTACTGATCGAAATGGCCGACATGACCGAGGCCAACCGCTCCTACGAGGCCAACCTGCAAGTCGTGAAGCAGGCGCGCGACCTCATTTCAATGACCATCGACCTGATGAGGAACCAATGATCGTGAATGGCATCGGCGCGCTTAACCTTAAGCCCGGGCTGGGCGATACGGCGACCGACCTGCTTCAGGGCGGTGTCGCGCCGGCGACAGCCGGCAATCTCGGTACCTCCTTCGCCGAAGCGGTGAGCCAGGCCGCCTCCAAGACCGTCAACACGCTGCAGAATGCCGAGCAGGTGTCGCTCCAGGCGCTCAAGGGCGATGCCGACACCCGCCAGGTCGTCGATGCCGTGATGAGCGCACAGCAGGCGCTTCAGACCGCCGTCGCCATCCGCGACAAGGTCGTTTCGGCCTATCTCGAAGTCAGTCGAATGGGTATTTGAGGAGTTAGGGCATGAAAGCACTTGCCATCGCCGCCACCGGCATGAATGCCCAGCAGACGAATCTGGAAGTCATCGCCAACAACATCGCCAACATCAACACCACCGGCTACAAGCGGGCGCGCGCCGAATTCTCCGACCTGCTCTACCAGGTCGACCGCACGCAAGGCGTGCCCAACCGCTCCAACGCTTCGCTGGTGCCGGAGGGCGTTTCGATCGGCCTCGGCGTCAAGACGACGGCCGTGCGCAACGTGCACACCCAGGGCGAACTGACCAGCACCGGCAACAGTTTCGACATGGCGCTGACCGGCAGGGGCTGGTTCCAGATCGAGGGCGCCGATGGCGGCACGCTCTACACCCGCGCCGGCGCATTCAACACCAACGCCACCGGCCAGCTGGTCACGGTGGATGGGGCCAATGTCATTCCGGCCATCACAGTACCGGTTAATGCCGTTGAGGTCATCGTCAACAAGACCGGCGAGGTTTTTGCCCGCATCGACGGCCAGACCGCCTTGCAGAGCCTCGGCCAGCTTCAGATCGCCAACTTCGCCAATGAGGCAGGTCTGGCGCCGCTCGGCGACAATCTCTTCCAGGAAACCACGGCATCCGGCCCGGCCAATGTCGGCGTACCCGGCGATCCCGGTTTCGCCAGCATCCAGCAAGGCTACCTCGAGGCTTCCAACGTCGATCCGGTCAAGGAAATCACCGAGCTGATCTCGGCGCAGCGCGCCTACGAGATGAATTCCAAGGTGATCCAGGCCGCCGACGACATGGCCTCCGTCGTTTCCAAGAACATCAGGTAAGGGATGATGGCCATGCCGATCTCCTGCTCCGCATTCCGCCGCACCGCGCTGATCCTCGCGCTGGTGTCCGGCGGCATGCCGGCTTTCGCTCAGGAATCGACAAGTCAATCGGCAAATCAATCGGCAACCCAGATCGCCAGCAATCAGCCTGCCGGCGAGGTCGTGCTGATCCCCAACCGAGTCATCTATCCCGGCGAGACCATCGAGCTTGCCGCCCTGAAGCAGGTGACCCTCATCCCGGGCAAGCACAAGCCCGACGCCATGGCGACCCGTGCCGAAGAACTCCAGGGCAAGGTCGCCAAGCGCACGCTGCTGCCCGGCCGTTACATTCCCTCCACCGCCATCCGCGAAGCCTGGCTGGTCGAACAGGGTGCTGCCGTGCAAGTCTTCTTCATCGCCGGCGGACTGACGATATCCGCGACCGCGGTGACCTTGCAGCCAGGCTCGGCCGGCGACCTCATCAAGGTTCGCAACAGCGACAGCGGCAAGATCCTCTCCGGCACCGTGATGGCCGACGGAACCATCCAGGTCAGCGCTTCATGATGCGCCTGCTTGCCCTTCTGCTCGCGGCCACGCTCGGCCTGCAGCCGGCCCTGGCCGACGGCCTGACGCCCAAGGCCAAGCGCGAACTCGCTGCCAGGAATGGCGGCGTCGACAATGATCCGGAATATGATCCGGCCACCACCACCCGCATGTTCAGCGTTTCGCCCGGGCCAAGCTCGCTGCCGCCTGGCCAGGTCGCCTCGCGCATCAAGGACATCGCCCAGCTGCAGAGTTCGCGCGACAACCAGCTCGTCGGTTACGGCCTGGTCATCGGCCTCGCCGGCTCGGGCGACAGCCTGCGCAATTCGCCGTTCACCGAGCAGTCGATCCGCGCCATGTTGGAAAATCTCGGCATCGCCACCGAAGGCGGCAGCGCGCGCGCCAAGAACGTCGCCGCCGTCATCGTCACCGCCAACATGCCGCCCTATGTGCAATCGGGTGCCCGCATCGACATCGACGTCTCCTCGATGGGCGACGCCACCTCGCTTGCCGGCGGCACGCTGATCATGACACCTCTGAAGGCGGCGGACGGCGAAATCTATGCCGTCGGCCAGGGTGCGGTCATCGTTTCCGGCTTCATCGCCCAGGGTCAGGCCCAGCAGTTGACGCAAGGCGTGCCGACCGCCGGCCGGGTGCCGAACGGCGCCATTGTCGAGCGTTCGGTGAAGGCCGAATTCGACGACCAGTCGACGCTGACGCTGCAATTGCGCAATCCCGATTTTTCGACCGCCATCCGCATCGCCGACGCGATCAACGACTATACCAGCCAGCGCTTCGGCATGCGCGTGGCGGGCGAGCGCGATTCCCGCACGGTGCAGATCAGAAGGCCAAAGGGCGTTTCGGCCGCGCGCTTCTATGCCGAGATCGAAAACCTGGTGGTCGAATCCGATACGCCGGCCCGCGTCGTCATCGACGAGCGCACCGGCACCATCGTCATCGGCAACGACGTCAAGATCTCGCGCGTCGCCATTAGCCACGGCACACTGACGGTGCGCATAACGGAAGCGCCGCGCGTCGTGCAGCCCGAACCCTTCTCCAAGGGCGAAACCGCTGTCGAGCCGTTCACCGCCATCGACGCCAGCCGGCCCAATGGCCGCGTCGCGGTGCTCGACGGGCCAGACCTGCAAACCCTCGTTTCCGGCCTGAACCGCCTCGGCGTCAAGCCGGACGGCATCATTGCCATCCTGCAAGGCATCAAGTCGGCCGGCGCCCTGCAAGCCGATCTGGTTCTCCAATAGGCGATGCCGATGATCCCTCTCCTCTCACCCCATGAAAGACGCCGCGCGACGCTGTTCGCGGCTGCTGTTCTCACGGCCATGTCCGCTGCCAGTGGCGGTGCACACGGCGAGGATGTCGTTCGCCAGGTTCTACCCGGAGCGCAGCCCGCAGCGGCACCGCAGCAACTGACGCGGGAGAAAGCGCCGGATCAAAGCGAGATCGAGCGCTTCTGCTCCAACATCGCCGACGCCGCCCGCGACCGCCGCTATGCCTTGCAGGCCGAGGAGTTGAAGCAGCTGCAGGCCGGCATTGATGAGCGCATGAAGGCGCTGGACGCCAAAAAGGCCGAATACGAGACCTGGCTGAAGCGGCGCGAAGTCTTCCTGGCCCGGGCCGAGGACGGCGTCGTCAAGATCTATGCCGGCATGAAGCCGGACGCCGCGGCCGAACGCCTGGCAATCGTCAATGCCGACCTGGCCGCGGCCATCCTGATGAAGCTCGATCCACGCAAGGCCAGTGTCATTCTCAACGAAATGGACCAGAAGGCGGCGGCGACGCTCACCGGCATCATGGCCAGCGCAGCCCGAAGGGTAGATCCGTCATGATCCGCAGAATGCTCATCCTGTGCGCGGTCGCTGCGCTGTCCGGCTGCGGCACCAATCTCAGGGAAGTCGGCAAGGACCCGGCGCTGTCGCCGGTCGGCTCCGGCATCGACGGCGGCAACACGTCGGCCCTCTACAAATACCCCGAGCCGCCTCGGGCACCGGTGAAGAAATTCTCGCTGTGGGACGATCGCCAGAGCCGCCTCTTCACCGATCCCCGGGCGCTCTCGCAGGGCGACATCCTGACCGTCAAGATCAAGATCAACGACCGCGCCAATTTCAAAAACCAGAATGACAGGAGCCGTACCGCCAACCGCAAGCTCGGCTTCGACCTCAGCGCGCAGTGGGACAAGTGGAGCACTGCCGGCAAGGGGGCTGGCTCGTTAAACTCTGCCACGGATACAACGGCCGATGGCGAGATCAAGCGATCGGAAACGCTTGAGCTCAATGTCGCGGCGATCGTCACCGATGTCTTGCCGAACGGCAATCTGATGATCACGGGGTCGCAGGAAGTGCGCGTCAACGCCGAGCTGAGGGTGCTGACCATCGCCGGCATCGTGCGGCCGGCCGATATCGGTGCCGAGAACACGATCCCCTACGAACGCATCGCCGAGGCGCGCATCTCCTACGGCGGACGCGGGCGCATCACCGAGATCCAGCAGCCGGCCTACGGCCAGCAGGTTCTCGACCAGGTTCTTCCGTTCTAGCGATTGGAGAACAAAGCACCGTGGCCAATGTCGAACAGCTTCAGCCTCGCAAGGGTCCTTCCCTTGTCGTCCAGGGCGCCGCGCTGCTGGTGGTGACGGCCGCCGCCATCGGCATGGGCTGGATGTCCGGCGGCTATCTCAAGGGCGTCGGCGCGCCGTCATCGGTGCCAGCAGCGCCTGAAAATGAGGGCAAGGTCACCGAACCCGCTGCCGCGCAACAGCCTGGCATGGGGCCTACACTTGTCGCGCTGGCGCCAATCACCACCAACATTGCATCCCCCGCCGACACATGGATCAGGATGGAAGTATCCGTGGTCTACGACGCGCCGCAGCCGCCGGCGATGACGGAGGACATCCATCAGGACCTTCTGGCCTTCGTGCGCACGCTGAAGATGCATCAGGTCGAGGGCGCCAGCGGTTATCAGCACCTGAAAGCCGATATCGAGGAACGCGCCTCGATCCGCAGCCAGGGGCACGCAAAACAGGTTCTCATCAGGACATTGCTGCTCGAATGAAGAAGTTCCTTCTCGCCGCGGCGCTGATCGGCGCCGCCACCTCCGTCGCGGCGGCGCAGCAGCTGGACCTTGGCGGCATCGGCAAGGCCGACGGCACCACCGTCGGCTACATCATCCAGATGTTCGGCTTGCTGACCGTGCTGTCAGTGGCGCCGGGCCTGCTGATCATGGTGACGAGCTTCACCCGTTTCGTCATCGCCTTCTCGATCCTGCGCGCCGGCATCGGCCTGCAGTCGACGCCGGCAAACCTCATCCTGATTTCGCTGTCGCTGTTCATGACCTTCTATGTCATGGCGCCGACCTTCGATCAGGCCTGGAACACCGGCGTCAAGCCGCTGATGGACAACCAGATCAGCCAGACCGAGGCCTTCGAGAAGATCTCGGACCCGTTCCGCACCTTCATGCTGCACAATGTGCGCGACAAGGACTTCGACCTCTTCGCCGATCTCGCCCGCGAGCGCGGCCAGGTCGTTGCCAAAGAAACGGTCGACCTGCGCATCCTGGTTCCTGCCTTCATGATCTCCGAGATCCGCCGCGGCTTCGAGATCGGCTTCCTGATCGTGCTGCCATTCCTGGTCATCGACCTGATCGTCGCCACCATCACCATGGCGATGGGCATGATGATGCTGCCGCCGACCGTGGTGTCGCTGCCCTTCAAGATCCTTTTCTTCGTCCTGATCGACGGCTGGAACCTGCTCGTCGGCAGCCTGGTGCGATCCTTCAACTGACCTCGCCGTCTCGGCGCAAAGCGACGACTGCCGCAAGCACCGCGCAGTGCGCGAGGCGTCGATTTTTTCTCCAATTATTTTTGCTTAACCGTCCAGTTTAGGCCTTTGGTAGGAACTCGCCGCCATAGTCGCTCGCAGATGGCGGGTGACCCAAACGCAACGGTCATTGGCATGATGCCGCTCCGTCATACCGGACAAACCGGTATGTCAAAAAAACACCTGTAAAAACAAGGTACGAGTAGCCATGGCCAGTATCATGACGAACACCGCCGCTTTGACGGCGCTGCAGAGCCTTAACGCCACCCAGAAGAGCCTCGACACCACCCAGTCCCGCATCTCGACGGGCTATCGCGTTTCCCAGGCTTCGGACAACGCCGCCTACTGGTCGATCGCCACCACGATGCGCTCCGACAACCAGGCCATGTCCACCGTTTCGGACTCGCTCGGCCTCGGCGCCTCGAAGGTCGACACCGCCTACACCGGCATGAACAGCGCGATCACCACCATCAACTCGATCCAGCAGAAGCTGACCGCGTCCTACGGCCAGACCGACGCCGCCAAGGAAAAGACCCAGGTGGAAATCGCCGCCCTTCAGGCACAGTTGAAGGGTTACGCCGACTCCGCCACCTTCTCGGGCACCAACATGCTGTCCGTAAACAGCGGCGCGACGGCCACCACCGCTGCGGACGTCAAGGTCGTTTCGGCCTTCAACCGCACCTCCGCCGGCGCGGTTTCGATCTCGACGATCGACGTCAACGTGGAAAGCATCAAGCTGTATGAAGCCGGCACGGCCGCGACGTCGAAGGGCATCCTGGACGCCAACCGTCTCGGTGTCTCTGGCGCCGAGACTGCCACGGCTTCGGCTCCGACGCTGGGCGCTGCCGCTGCGGCCACCGATACCTACTCGGTCGCCAGCCTGTCGATCTTCTCGGGCACCACTGCCGCCAGCGACAGCCAGATCTCGCAGATGATGACCGTCGTCGATGCCGCGCTCAAGGACATGACGACCGCCGCCACCAAGCTCGGCGCCGCCAAGAGCTCCATCGACCTGCAGAAGACCTTCACGCAGAGCCTGATGGACTCCATCGATCGCGGCGTTGGCCAGCTCGTCGATGCCGACATGAACAAGGAATCGACCCGCCTCCAGGCTCTGCAGGTTCAGCAGCAGCTCGGCGTCCAGGCGCTGTCGATCGCCAACGGCTCGTCGCAGTCGATCCTGTCGCTCTTCCGCGGCTGATCGCTCTCGAGCGGCTACATCGGACAAACGGGCCGCGCCAAAAGCGCGGCCCGTTTTGCGTTTGCTCCAGCCCCACGCAACCCTCGTTTCTTAACCCTCGAAAGCTAGCCTTTAAGAGGCCGTTAACCATAACGCGCTAGTCATGGTTAACCATAGCTTACAACGGATTGGCGAATCGGCCCGGTCGGGACGACGCCAATCGATGGGCGGGCGAGTGGCTCGCGAGGGCAATGCCGGTTTTTGAGAAAGACCGGCCTGGAAAAAAGGAGCGAGTTTCTTGGCGAGCATCATGACAAACGCTGCGGCGTTGACTGCACTTCAAAGCCTCAACGCCACCAACAAATCGCTTGAGCACACACAGTCGCGGATCTCGACGGGCTACAGGGTCTCCGAGGCCGCCGACAACGCCGCCTATTGGTCGATCGCCACGACGATGCGCTCGGACAACCAGGCGCTGTCGACCGTGCAGGATGCGCTCGGCCTCGGCGCCTCGAAGGTCGACACTGCCTATACCGGCATGAACAATGTTCTGACGTCGATCGGCCAGCTCAAGACCAAGCTGCTTTCCACCGTTGGCCAGACGGACGCCGCCAAGGCAAAGACGCAGACGGAAATCACGACGCTTCAGGCGCAGATGAAGTCCTTTGCCGATGCCGCTACCTTTTCGGGCTCGAATTACCTTTCGGTGACGTCAACGCAGGTCGCTGCCCCTAATGACGGCGTCCAGGCCGACGCCAAGATCGTCTCGTCCTTCAACCGCTCCTCGTCGGGCGCCATCTCGCTCGGAACGATCGACATCAATGTCGAGAGCACGAAACTGTTCGACAACGGCCTCTCCACCGCCGTAAAGAACCAGGGCACGCTCGACCGCCAGACGTCCGTGTATGCGACAGCGGCCGCCCAGACCCTCTACGACAACGCCTATGCGACCGCGCTCGCCGGCGGCGCCACGGACATCGCCGCCAACACCGCCGGCCAGACGGCCGCGGGCGCGGTGGTCCCCAGGATCGACAATGTTTCCGCCTTCAATCTCGACATCACGGCAGCAGGCGTGACCGACGACATCATCACCCAGATGATCGGCAAGATCGACAAGGTCATGAGCCAGCTGACCGACCAGGCCACCATCCTCGGCGCCGCCAAGAGCTCCATCGACCTGCAGAAGACCTTCACGCAGAGCCTGATGGACTCCATCGACCGCGGCGTCGGCCAGCTCGTCGATGCCGACATGAACAAGGAATCGACCCGCCTTCAGGCACTGCAGGTGCAGCAGCAGCTCGGCATCCAGTCGCTGTCGATCGCCAACAGCTCCTCGCAGTCGATCCTGTCGCTGTTCAAGAACGGCTAATCCAGCCGTAGCCGACGGATACAACTTCCTCCAATTCTCGGGCCGCGCCGCAAGCGCGGCCCGATTTCATTTTCGCACAAGCTTCGAGGGCTAGTGTTCCGGCGGACAATCATGCTGGGAGTCGCTCTATCGTGCCGGAACAGATCCAGAGCATCATCTCGAATCTCCGCGGTTTTGGTGTGAAGCGCCTCGCCATGCTGGCGGGCATCGCCGTTCTGGTGATGGGCGTCATCGGCATCGCCTCGGTCTACCTCAACCGCCCGGCCTACGACACGCTCTATGTCGGCCTCGACCGTTCCGACGTGAACCAGATCGGTCTGGTGCTGGGCGAAGCCGGCATCGGCTTCGACGTCGGCGCCGACGGAACCTCCGTGCTGGTGCCGGCCGGCACCACGGCGCAGGCGCGCATGCTGCTTGCCGAAAAGGGTCTGCCGACCAGCGCCAATGCCGGCTACGAGCTGTTCGACAATGTCGGCGCGATGGGCCTGACCTCGTTCATGCAGCAGATCACCCGGGTGCGAGCGCTGGAAGGCGAGATCGCCCGCACCATCCAGTCCATTTCAGGCATCAAGGCGGCACGCGTCCACATCGTCATGTCCGAGCGCGCCAATTTCCGCCGCGACGAACAGCAGCCCTCGGCATCGGTGGTCATCCGCTATGCCGGCATCGACGCTGAGAAGAGCGCCCAGTCGATCCGCCATCTCGTCGCAGCCGCCGTGCCTGGCCTGTCGGCCGACAAGGTGACGGTCCTCGATTCCAACGGCAACCTCCTGGCCGCCGGCGATGATCCCTCCAACACCAGCGCGGCCCGCACGCTCGGCGTCGAGCAGACCGTGGAGGCGCAGATCGGCGACAACATCCGCCGCGCGCTCACCCCCTATCTCGGCCCCGACAATTTCCGCGCCAGCGTCAAGGCCGATGTCAACACCGACACCCGCCAGACTGAAGAGACGATCTTCGATCCGGAGTCGCGCGTCGAACGCTCGGTGCAGTCGGTGCGCGCCAATGAGAACAGCAACCAGAAGCAGGCCTCGACCCCGGCCAGCGTCGAGCAGAACCTGCCGGAAACCCAGGCGACCAGCACCGAGGGTCCGCAGACCTCTTCGGCGAACGACCGCAAGGAAGAGATCACCAATTACGAGATCAACTCCAAGAAGATCGCCACCGTCTCCAACGGCTACACCGTCACCAAGATGTCGATTGCCGTCGTCGTCAACCAGGACCGGCTGAAGACGATCCTGGGCAAGGACGCGACCCCGGAGCAGATCGCCAAGCGCGTCGCCGAAATCCAGAAGATGGTCAGTTCCGCCACCGGCTTCGACGACAAGCGCGGCGACGTCATCGACGTCTCGGCGGTCGAATTCATCGACGGGCTGGACGGCGAGGCGATCCCGCAGGCCGGCATGCTGGATTCCATTGGCCAGCACGCCGGCACGTTGATCAACGCCGGCGCTTTCATCGTCGTGGTGTTCCTGGTGGCTTTCTTCGGCCTGCGGCCGATGGCGGCGGCGCTGACGGCAAGAGCGACACCCGCTCTGTCTGGTCCCAATTTCGATGAAGTCCAGCGTTCGCTGCCGACACCGGAGGCAGCCGCTTCCGCCGATGCGGGCGCCGCCATCGGCGCCTTGCCCGGCTCGCGGTCAGGCGTCACGCCGCTCGATGATCTTCGCCAGAAGATCAGGCCGGCGCCACAAGAGCGGCTTGCCCGCATGGTCGACCTCAATGAGGAGCGCACCGCGCAGATCCTGCGCAAATGGGCGGCCCAGGAAGTCGCGGCGTAAACCATGGCCTCCGCAGCCCTTTTCGATCTTCTCCCTGACTTCGGTACGCGCGCGCCGCGCGTCAGCCAGCCCCAGGCCGCGTCCGAGCACAGACAGGAAGCACCCGCGCCGCAGGCCGATATCGGCACACTGATCGCCGAGGCGGTTGCCCAGGCGGAGGCAGCGCTGGCGGAACGGCTCGTCGCTGCCCATGACGCGGCGCTGGAAGCGGAGCGCCAGGCGAATGCCGAGGAAGCAAGGATCTTTCTCGAAAGCTTCGGCGGCGATATCGGCAAGGCGGTCTCGCTGCGCATCGACGCCATGGAGACGCACGTGACGGACCTCGTCGCCGCCACGGTCGCCCGCATCATCGGCGGCGTTGTCAGCGACGATCTGCAGAAGCGCTCGCTCGAGGCGCTCGCCGGCGCAATTCGCGAGGCCGTCGGCGATGGTGAAGCGGTGCGCATCGCAATCCGTGGGCCGCTGTCGCTGTTCGAAACGCTGAAGACATCGCTTGGGCCGCGCGCTGCAAATCTCGACTTCATCGAGGCGCCCGGCTTCGACCTGACGGTGACCATTGACGAGGCCGTGTTCGAGACCCGCATCGCCGAATGGTCGGCAACCCTTTCCGAGGTTCTGTCATGAGTGTCGCCGAGGCCGATCACGGCAGGCACGAGATCATCATCGTGCGGCGGGCTCATGACGACCACGACGAAGCCCATCACGGTGGCGTCTGGAAGATCGCCTTCGCCGACTTCATGACCGCGATGATGTGCTTCTTCCTGGTGATGTGGCTGATCAACGCCGCAAACGAACAGACCAAGGCGGCCGTCGCCAGCTACTTCAACCCGGTCAAGCTCGTCGACCGTGAGTCGAGCCGCAAGGGGCTGGAGGATCTCGGCAATGGGCCGCGCGCGGTCGGGATGACGGCCGACGACCCGCAGGAGGCGACAAAAAAGTCCGGACAGGACGGCATCGGCGCGGCGGGCTCATCCAACCGCAAGCAGGACAAGCAGGAGCCGAACAAGGCTGAGCAGTCGGATGAGCATCTGTTCGCCGACCCTTACGCGGTGCTCTCCGAAATCGCCACCGACACCGGCGTCATGCAGAATGTCAGCCAGAAGGGCGACGGCGGCGCGCAGAACGCCGGTCCGGCGACGGGCGCCTCCGGCGGCGCGTCCTACCGCGATCCTTTCGAGCCGGATTTCTGGTCGCAGCAGGTCGCGGCACCCGCCGCCGAGGCGAGTGCCCAGCGCCCCAAGATCGAGGGCGATCCGCTCAAATCAGGTGACAAGGCCGCGCAGACGCAGGTCGCCAAGGTCAAGGCCGTGCCACCGGCGCCGCCCATCAAGGATGCCCCGCTCGAACCCCTGGCCGCGGATGGCAAGGCCGCCGCGACGACGGCCAAGGCCGGCGAAACCAAAGCCAGCGAAACCAAGGCCAATGAGGCCAAGGCTGGAGACGGCAAGGCCGCGGCTGCCGCCAAGGCGGATGCCGCCGCGGCCGCGCAAGAGACAACCCCGCCTGAAGCCGCGGAAAAGCCGCCGACCGCCGCTGCCGTGAAGGCGGCGGCCGACGTCAAGCGGCAACTGGCCGATGCCTTCAAGCCCGGCGACAAGCTGCATGACGGCGTCTCGGTCGAAGCCACCGACAAGGGCGTCGTCATCTCGATCACCGATCAGCTCGACTTCGGCATGTTCGAAGTCGGGTCGGCGGTGCCGAGCCGCGAACTGGTGTTGGCGATGGAAAAGATCGGCCGCATCGTCAACAGCCAGAAGGGCACCATCAGCATCAACGGCCACACCGATGCGCGCCCGTTCCGCAGCGCCAGCTACGACAATTGGCGGCTGTCGACGGCGCGTGCGCATTCCGCCTACTACATGCTCGTGCGCGGCGGCGTCGACGAACGCCGCATCACCGAGGTCGCCGGCTTCGCCGACCGCCAGCCGAAGGATCCGGCCGACCCCATGTCGGCGGCCAACCGCCGCATCGAGATCCTGATGACGAGTGGCGGATGATGCGGGCGGCCGTCACCAGCCGGCTGATGGGCCTGTTGCTGCTGGTCGCCGGATATCCGTCGGCCGGCTTCGCCCAGGATACGCTGCAGCCTTACCAGCTGGTGCGCTCGCTGCAGCTCGTCCAGGACCGCATCGCCGCCGGCGATCACGCCGCGATGCCGATGCAGGCCAAGCTGCTGGAGATGACCGATACGCGCCTGCGCGAAGCGGATGCGGAGGACTTCAAGGACCTCAAGAATTTTCGCGCGCTGCTGGTTTACGGCATGAGCGGCGGCAATCCGGTGACCGTCGAGGCGGCCGTGTCGCGCGCCACCACGGATCCGGGCAGCCTTGCCATCGCCAAGGGTGTGATCGATTATCTGAACGGTCGGCCCGGCGCAGCGATCGAAGCCCTGAGGCCGATCGATCCGATGACACTGCCCGCCGATCTCGGCGCGTTCCTTGCCCTGGTCAAAGGGTCGCTGCTTGCCGGTGATCAGCCGGCGGCGGCGCTCACGCTGCTCGACGAGGCCAAGCTGCTCAGCCCTGGCACATTGGTCGAGGAAGCAGCCTTGCGGCGTTCGGTCGGCATCGCCGTGACGCAAGGCGACGCGGCACGGTTCGCGCTTGCCTCCACGCAGTATGTCGAGCGCTACCTCTATTCGCCCTATGCCAGCCAATTCGCCGATTCCTTCGTCTCCGGCGTCATCACGCTGCACATGTCGATCAGCCAGGACAAGCTGGCCGATATCACCGCGATGATGGATCCCGAGCGCGAGAAGGTGATCTATCTGCGCATCGCCCGCCGCGCCGCGATCGACGGCCTCAGCGACTTGTCGGCCTTCGCTTCCGCTCGGGCCGAACACGGCCGCGACGGCAACGCCAATCAGGGCGATCCGCGTGCCGAGCTTTACTCCAGCCTGTCCACGGTGACTTCCGGTACGATCGAGGACGTGCGCACCAAGCTCGGCAAGATCGACCGCAGCAAGCTGTCGGACGGTGACCGTGCCCTGCTCGATGCCGCCCAGGCCATCGCCGGTGAGGTGGTGGCGCCGCCTGCTTCCCTTCCAGCCGCAAGTCCGGCGCCTGCGGACGCTGCGCCACAGCTCAAACCCGAGGTCGCCGCCGCGCAGGCCGCCGACGAGGCCGGATTGCCGCCCGTTGAGGGTGCCGTCGCCGAGCAGCCTGCCGTCGCGCCGTCCGGTGGGACTGCGGCCGCTGCCCCGAATGCGCCGGCGCCTTCAGCCGATTCGGCGGCGGTCCTGCCGGCATCGGCGCCGGCAAATTCCGCCGGTCCCGACACGACCGATCCGACCGACGCCGCCATGATGAAAACCCGTCGACAGCTCGACCTGATCGACCAGATGCTTGGAGCCGCCCCGAAATGACCCCCAGCCTCGGCCCGGCCCTGCCAGGATTTACCGCCGCACGCACGGCGGAGCAGCCGGCTACGCCCGGCAAGAAGGATGATGTCGGTTTCGGCAGGCTGGTGCATGACGGCGCCAGCCAGGCGGAAAAGCAGCCGGCCACCGAGGCCGGCGGGCGCGATGCGCGTTGGAGCAAGCTAGCCGCCGGTCTTGCGGCACAGGCAGGCGAGGACGAACCGCTGCCGCCCGGCAAAGGCAGGACCACGCCGACCGGATCGACGGCTGCGAAGTCCACGAAGGACAGCAAGGACGTTGGGGCGGACGAGGACACCGATACCGAAACGCCGGCAACCGACGCCGGCGCAACGCCGCTCGACGACCATCTGCCTCTGCTGATGGCGTTTCATGATCTGCGCCATTTCTCGACATCGGCCAAGTCAGCCGATGCAAGCGAGGCCGGACAGGAACCGGCGCTCAGCGGGCAGGTCCTGCCGAAGGCCTATCGGGCGATATCCGCCGCTGGGCAGGACGACCTCGAACCGATGCCGAAGCCGGAGCGGGTCTCGCTCGTCGACGGACCGCTGACGACGCTTGAGTCCGCCCGCGACGCAAGCGCCGGCACTGGCGCGCCACGGCGTGACAACGCAATCGCCGCCGGCCCGCTGCCCGAGACGGCGGCCGCCGAGGTGCCGGGCGTTGAACCGAAGCAGGCGGCGCCGCAGCTGAAATCCATCGCCGACGTCCAGTCCTCGCTGCGGTCGGAGCCAGGAAAACAGCAATCGGCGCAGCCGCGCGTCGACGTGGTTTCCGAGCGCAGCTTCCCTGCCCCGCCGCAGGCGCCGATCAGTCAGGCAGCACTCAACGTAATCAATGCCGTAGCGGCCGATGTTAGCCCTCAGCAGGCGTTTTCGACTGCCGCCGCGGCCAGCCAGCTGGCCGGCTCTGTTGCCGTTCCGACACATGTGTTGAAGATCGAACTTCACCCGGCCGAACTGGGCATGGTCACGGCCCATCTTCGCCTCTCCGGAGAACAACTCTCGATTGAACTCAAGCCCGAAACACACGACGCCTACCGCCGGCTTTCCAGCGACAGCGAAGCAATCGTCAAGTCGCTGCGCGGGCTGGGCTTCGAGGTCGATAAGGTCACCATCATGCAACCGTCAGTCGCCGTTCCGGCTACAACCCGGACGGATGCAACCGCCACTCTCACCACTGCACCTGGCCGCGAGCAGTCTGCCTTTCAGCCCGGGAACTCCAGCGGCGGCAACGGCGGAGCCGGCGGTCAGCAACCAGGCCAACAGTCCGCAAGGGGCAACCATGATGACGCGCAAGCACTCGGCCGCGCCGCTTCGCCTTCTCGCGAGCGCGCTGGCGGCGATATGTTTATCTAGCCTCGCCAACGCCGCGACTGCCGCCACCAATCCCTGCGAGCCCGAGATCCTGCGCGCCGCCGATCGCTATGGCGTGCCCGCCGGCATCCTTTATGCCGTCGGCCTGACCGAGACTGGCAACAAAGGCAGCCTTCAGCCTAATGCATTGAATATAGAAGGAAAAGCGGTCTTCCCAAAGAGCCGGGCCGAAGCGCTCGCCACCTTCGCCAATGCGCAGCGCGAGGGCAAGACGCTGATCGATCTGGGCTGCATGCAGATCAACCATCACTATCATTCGTCGCATTTCCGCAGCGTCGAGGACATGCTCGACCCGCGCCAGAATGTCGACTACGCGGCGCGCTTCCTGGCCAGTCTCCATGCCCGCCACGAAACCTGGTCGATGGCCGTCGCCCGCTATCATGCCGGTCCCGACAACGACCCGGCGCAGAAGGTCTATGTCTGCCGGGTGATTGCCAACATGGTCGCCACCGGTTTCGGCAAGTGGACAACCAACGCCCGCGCCTTCTGCAACCCGTAAGCGTATTTTCTGCTTCTAATACGCCCACCGCGCTGCTCTGGGGTTGCCGTTTTGACTTGCCCAGAACTTGCCACGCCAAGCATATCTGGTTGCACGCTAATGCAACCGGCGCGATTCCAGACTCCCAAGAAACTAGTTACAAGAAATGACGGTTGTTCAGGATTCTCGCCAGCGGTTACGCCTTTCTCCACGGGGCAGATGTGCTGATTCGGAAGGCGGGGCCGATGATCGTGATCGTTGACGAGCGAGAGCTCGTAACTGAGGGATACAATTCACTTTTTGATCGCGAGGGCGTCGCCTGCGCAGGCTTCGCGCCCAGCGAATTCGGCGAGTGGGTGAACTCGGCCGCCGACACCGATCTGCGTTCGGTGCGCGCCTTCCTGATCGGCGACTGCCGTGACGGCGCCATCTCTCCGCGGCAGATCCGAGACCGCACCGGCGCTCCGGTCATTGCGCTCAGCGAGCAGCATTCCCTGGAAAACACGCTGCGGTTGTTCGAGAGCGGCGTCGACGATGTCATCCGCAAACCGGTCCATATCCGCGAGATCCTGGCCCGCATCACCGCCATCCGCCGTCGCGCCCATGAGGATGTCGCCTACACCGAGATCGGCGCCATGCGCATCTTCATGGACGGCCGCGACCCCGAGATCGACGGCCAGCCGCTGCCCTTGCCGCGCCGCGAACGCCGCATCCTCGAATATCTGGCGAGCAACCGCGGCCGCCGCGTCACCAAGACCCAGGTCTTCAACGCCATCTACGGCATTTTCGACGAAGAGGTCGAAGAGAACGTGGTGGAAAGCCACATCAGCAAATTGCGCAAGAAACTGCGCGAGAAGCTGGGCACAGACCCGATCGATTCCAAACGCTTCCTCGGCTACCGGCTCGTCTTCTGATGCCGCGCCGCGCCAGCCTCGCGCAAGACAGGACGCGTAGCCTCGCTGCCAGTGGCATGGATATTGCGGAGACATCTCGATGAGCCTCTACGGAATGATGCGGACCGGCGTTTCCGGCATGAACGCCCAGGCAAACCGCCTGTCGACAACAGCCGACAACATCGCCAATTCCGACACCACCGGCTACAAGCGATCCTCCGCCGAGTTCTCGACGCTGATCATGCCGTCGACGGGCGGCGCCTACAATTCCGGCGGCGTCACCACGACGATCCGCCAGGCGGTCAGCGATCCGGGCGTGCTGCAATACACCACCTCGGTGTCCGACCTCGCCGTCAGCGGTGACGGCTTCTTCGTCGTCCAGGACCCGAGCGGCACACCTTTCCTGACCCGCGCCGGCGCCTTCGTTCCCGATGCACAGGGCAGGCTGGTCAACGCGGCCGGCTTCCAGCTGATGGCCTACAGCTTCGCCAATGGCGTGCCGGCGGCGACGGTGAACGGTTTCGAAGGCCTGGAGCCGGTTGTCATCTCCGACCAGGGATTGACCGCGACCCCGAGCACCACGGGTAGTTTCAGCGGCAATCTGCCGGCGGGTGCGACACCGGTCGTCGCCGCCAACCTGCCCTCCACCAATTCGGCAGGCGCGCAATACACCTCGAAATCCTCGATGGTTGCCTACGACAATCTCGGCAACAAGAAGCTGCTCGACGTCTATTTCACCAACACGGGCACCGGCACCTGGGAAGTGTCGGTCTTCGATCAGTCGAAGGCCACGGCCGGAACATCGTTCCCCTACGCCGCCGGCGGCTCACTCGGCACGGCCAACCTGACTTTCGACACCACCACCGGCAAGCTGACCGGCGCCACCACCGGCGTTACCTTTACCGTGCCAGGCGGCGCCAGCCTCAACCTCGACCTGTCGACACTGACCCAGCTCGGCACCGGCTTCACCGTTACCGACGCGCAAGTCAACGGCAACGCGCCGAGCACCATCGACAAGGTGCAGATCAGCAAGGATGGCACCATCTACGCCCAGTACAAGGACGGGTCCACCAAGCCGCTCTACAAGATCCCGCTGGCCGACGTGCAGAGCCCGGACCAGCTCAAGGCGCTGCCCGGCAACGTCTACGCGCAAGGCACCGAATCCGGCGCGGTCCGTGTCGGCTTTGCCAATGAAGGCAAGGCCGGTTCGATCATCTCCGGCGCGCTCGAAAATTCCAACGTCGATATCGCCGAGGAATTGACCGACATGATCGCGGCGCAGCGCAGCTACACCGCCAATTCGAAAGTCTTCCAGACCGGTTCCGACCTGATGGACGTCCTTGTCAACCTGAAGAGATAAACCGGGCGTGGCCCGTGAAAGACCAGCATGTCGTTATCTTCCGCATTGAGCATCGCCCAATCGGCGCTTATGAGTACCGCGCGTCAGACCAGCGTCGTCACGCGTAACGTCTCTGACGCCTCCAATCCGGACTATACGCGCCGCATCGGCGTCGTCACCAGCACGGCGCCCGGCGCGCGTTCGGTTGATATCCAGCGCGTAACCAACGACCTGCTGTTCCGGCAGAATCTCAGCGCCTTGTCGGCCTATAGCGGCCAGAACGCGCTCTACAGCGGCATGGATCAGCTGGACGTGTCGGTCAACGGCGTAGACAACGCCTCCTCGCCCTCGACGGCCATCGCCAATCTGCAGCAGGCGCTGCAGCTCTACGCCACCTCGCCGTCCAACCAGAATCTCGGCTCCAGCGTCATCGACGCGGCCAAGCAGGTCGTGCGCTCCCTGAACGAAGGCTCCCAGGCCGTTCAGGATTTCCGAACCCAGACCGACGGCCAGATCGACACGGCGGTCAAGGACCTCAACTCGCTGCTCGGCCAGTTCCAGGACGCCAACCAGGCGGTCATTTCCGGCACCCGTTCCGGCACCGATGTTTCCGACGCACTCGACCAGCGCGACGCGCTGCTGAAGAAGATCGCGGACTACGTTCCGATATCGACCTTCACGCGCGGCGACAATGACATGGTCATCACCACCGGTGACGGCACCACGCTGTTCGAGACGATACCGCGCACGGTGAGCTTCACGCCATCGGCTGGCTATGCCGCGGGAAGCCCCGGCAACACCGTCTATATCGACAACGTGCCGGTCTCGGCGGGAAGCGGTGGTAACACCACCGCCAGCGGCAAGCTTGCCGGACTGCTGCAATTGCGCGACGGCGTCGCCTCGACCATGCAGAGCCAGCTCGACGAGACCGCGCGCGGCCTGATCACGGCCTTTGCCGAGACCGCGCCCGCGATGCCCAACGCCGCCGGCCTGTTCACCTGGTCCGGCGCGCCGGCGGTGCCGGCCGCGGGCACGCTGGTCAATGGCCTGGCCGGCACGATCAGCATCAATACGGCGATGGATCCAAGCGCTGGCGGCAATCCGATATTGCTGCGCGACGGCGGCGCCAATGGCGCTGCCTATGTCGCCAACACCACCGGCGGCGCTTCCTATTCCAACCTTCTGGTTGCCTATGGCGACCGGCTCGACCAGCCGATGACGTTCGACCCCGCCGCCGGGATTTCGGCAACGTCCAGCGTTTCCGACTACGCCGCCAATTCGATCGGCTGGCTGCAGGGCATGCGCCAGCAGGCTTCGACCGCCGCGGATGCCAAGGAAGCGCTGGCACAGCGCAGCTCAGAGGCGCTGTCCAATGCGACCGGCGTCAATGTCGACCAGGAAATGTCGCTGATGCTCGACCTCGAACATACCTATCAGGCATCGGCCCGGATGATGAAGACCGTCGACGACATGATGACGGCCCTGTTGAACGCGGTGGGATAATCCATGACCTCAGTCTCCTCGGCCGCCCTCACCAACGCCATGCGCTATCAACAGATGCGCATGCAGGCCGACCTCGTCAAAGCCACGAAGGAATCCTCGACCGGCAAGGTCGCCGATGTCGGCCTGGCACTGGGTGGACGCACCGCCCAGTCCGTCACCTTCCAGCGCGACCTCGACCGGCTGAACGTCATCGTCGATTCCAACGGGCTGGTCACCGCAAGGCTTGCGTCGACGCAGACCTCGCTCGGCCAGCTCTCCGGCGTGGCGCAGACCTTCCTGTCCGCCCTGACCACCGCATCGTCGGGCGACAACTCCGACAGCCTGACCCAATCGACCGGCCAGACGACCATCCAGCAGCTCACCTCGATCCTCAACACCAGCGTCAACGGCGAATATCTGTTTGCCGGCACCAACACCGACGTCAAGCCGATCAACGATTTCACCGCAGCCGGCTCACCGGCCAAGGCCGCCTTCGACGCCTCCTTCGTCGCCAAATTTGGCTTCACGCCCAGCGATCCGGCCGCGGCCAACATAACCACCGCCCAGATGGACGATTTCATCACCAACTATGTCACCCCGCAGTTCCTCGGCACGGGCTGGCAGACCAACATGTCGAACGCCACCGACCAGCAGATCGTCAGCCGCATCGCGCTCAACGAAACCACCGAGACGTCGACCAGCGCCAACAGCGACGGCATCAAGAAGCTTGCAATGGCCGCCGCAATGGTCTCCAGCCTGATGTCCACCAACATCAGCCAGGCGGCGAAGGACAGCATCGTCAGCCACTCGCAGACACTGGTCGGCGAGGCGCTGAGCGGCATTGCCCAGGTTCAGTCCGAAACCGGTATCGTCCAGAAGCGCGTCTCCGATGCCAGCGACCGCATGAAGACGCAGATCGACCTGTTCGAACGCCATATCCTCGATCTCGAAGCCGTCGATCCGGCCACGGCCGCCACCAAGGTCGCGGACCTGACGCAGCATATCGAGACGTCCTTCGCTCTGACAGCGCGCCTGCAGCAGCTCAGCCTGTTGAATTACCTGACCTGAAAACTCCCAGCGGAACGGTAGAGCCGACGATGTACCAATTCTCCTACGCCGACGTCCAAAGCACCTCCGTCTCAGACGCCAAGGACCGTGAGCGCGAACTCCTGACCCGCTCGATCGACATGCTGGCGGCCGCCGCCGCGGCCGGCCAGGATTCGATGGAGGCCGTGGAGGCGCTGAATTTCACCAACCGCGTCTGGACCGTCTTCGTCGAGGATCTTGGCTCCAGTGACAATGCGCTTCCCAAGGAATTGCGCGCCAACCTGATTTCCATCGGCCTGTGGCTGCTGCGCGAGGCGGAGGACATCCGCCAGGGCCGCACCAACAATTTCGAGGGGCTGATCGAAGTGTCCCAGATCATCCGCGACGGCATTCAATGAGCAACACGCTGAAGATATCGCTGAAGCCCAACGAGAAGATCTACATCAATGGCGCCGTCATCCGCGTCGACCGCAAGGTCACCATTGAACTGATGAACGACGTGCAGTTCCTGCTCGAAAGCCATGTGATCCAGGCCGACCAGGCATCGACGCCGCTCAGGCAGCTCTACTTCATCGTGCAGGTCATGCTGATCAATCCCGCTGGCGCCGATGAGGCCCGCGAAATGTTCCGCCGCTCACTGCCGCTGCTCATTGCCAGTTTCGAGGACGCCGAGATCTGCAGTGCACTGAAGCAGATCGACCGCATGGTCGGCGAGGATCATATCTACGAGGCATTGAAGGCGATCCGTTCGCTCTATCCTCTCGAACGCCGCGCGCTTGGCGGCAATGACGATGTTCCGGGCGCACCGCGCCCGCTGGCCGTGGGAGCACGCTACTAATGACCGTGGACATGACGACGACGATACCGGTTGGCGCCAATTCGACCACCACGTCGACCTCCAAGACCGCTGTCGACTACCAGTCCTTCCTGAAGCTTCTGATCGCCGAGATGAAGAACCAGGATCCGACCAAGCCGATGGATTCGACGCAGTACGTCGCCCAGCTCGCCACCTTCTCGCAGGTCGAGCAATCGGTGCAGACCAACACCAAGCTCGACCAGATCATGTCATCGTCGGCGTTGTCGCAGGCCGACGCGATTATCGGCCGCAACATCACCTCGGCCGATGGCAAGACCAGCGGTACAGTGGCTTCGGTGACACTCTCCAGCAGCGGACTGATCGCGGTGCTGCAGGATGGCACCCAGGTCCCCGTCGGCGCAGGCGTGTCGATCAAGCCGGCAAGCTAGGCCAACCTCTGACATGAACGAGGCCGACGCACTCGACATCGTCCAGTACGCGGTGTGGACAGTGCTGACCGCGTCCGCTCCGGTGGTGCTGGTCGCCATGGCGGTCGGCATCGGCATCGCCCTCATCCAGGCGCTGACGCAGATCCAGGAAATCACCTTGACCTTCGTGCCGAAGATCGTCGCCATCATGTTGGTGGTGGCGCTCACCGGCCCGTTCATCGGCGGCCAGATATCGGCCTTCACCAACGTCATCTTCCAGCGCATCCAGAACGGATTCTGACACCCTGCGAGGGAGCGTGCGGCGGCTTCCATCCGGAATTGCCCGAAACCAGCGGCCCGCTTGCGGTTGACCCGGTTCCGGCTAGATTGCCGTGCAGGCCACTCCCGGCCAGGCGATCCTTCTGTCCCAATGGCCTGTCGAAATCCCCTGAACCAACCCAGACCGACCGGCGGACCATGTGCGGCATAGCCGGCGTCTGGCGTAAGCGGAACCCGATCGGCAGCGGTGATCTCGCCGATGTCGGCCGCATGATGCAAGCACTGGCGCATCGCGGCCCCGACGACCATGCCAGCTGGAACGACAGCCGGCTGGCGCTCGGTCACCGGCGGCTGTCGATCATCGATCTCTCGGCGCAGGCGCGCGAGCCGATGCTCACCGCCTGTGGCCAAGGCGTGCTGGTCTACAATGGCGAGGTCTACAATTACCGGGCGCTGCGCGCGACACTTGAGGCTGAAGGCAGGCGGTTCCGTACGGTCTCGGATGCCGAAGTGGTCCTCGAAGCCTTGCACCACTGGGGGCCGGACAAGGCCATTCCGCTGTTCGACGGCATGTTTTCCTTGGCCTATTTCGACGCACGGGCCACCACGCTCTGGCTGGCGCGCGATCGCCTCGGCATCAAGCCGATGTCGGTGGCCGAGACGAGTGAGCGGATCCTCTTCGCCTCCGAAGACAAGGCGATCCTTGCCTGTGACGGCGTCGCACGGGCCATCGATGCGCGCGAGATCACCTTGCGGCTGGCCTGGCAGAGCCGCGACTCCAGTTCCAGCCTGTTCGCGGACATAGAGCGGCTGCCGCCGGCGGGCCTGTGGAAGATCACCGACGCCGGCATCGAGAAGCGCTGTTTCTGGCATGTCCTCGATGTACTCGACGCCGCCCGCATCGCCGGCGACACCGCCACCGACGCAGAGCACATGGCAACCTTGGAGACGTTGATCCAGGACAGCGTCGGGCTACACTGCATTGCCGACACCAGCCTGGCCGGGGCCTGCAGCGGCGGCGTCGATTCCGGTCTCGTCACGACGCTGGCGAAACGGTTCAGGCCGGAAATGACAGCCTATGTCGTCGACCCGCGCCTGGGTCACAGCGAAGCCGACGCCGCCGCACGCACCGCCCGCCATGCCGGTGTGCCGCTGAACAGAGTGCCCGTCGACAAGGACCGGTTCCTCGAACTCTGGCCAAGGACCATCTGGCACCTGGAAAGCGATGGCTGGCACGCAAGCCATGCCTGCCTGCTGGCGCTTGCCGAGCAATGCCGGGCCGACGGCATCAAGGTGCTGTTGACCGGTGAAGGCGCCGACGAGCTCTTTGGCGGCTACGACTGGCAGGAAGCCAGCATGCGGCCGTGGCGGCCCTGGTCATGGCCGGGACGGCTGTTTCGCTCCAAGGCCCGGCTTGCCCGCAGGTTCGAGCGCCAGCGCCATGCCCCCTTCCGGACATCGATAGCCGGTGGCCATGTCTGGGACCGCAACATCGTGCTCAGGGCACTGTCGCCGGAATTGAATTTCCTTCAGACCAAGATCTTCGACCGGCTCGAACCGGTCGCATCCCTCAGCGACCGTGCCTTCCTGGGCTGCTGCCTTCACGACCTGTATGCGCATCTGCAGGACCTGTTGAACAGGCATGACCGGCTCAGCATGGCGGCTTCGGTGGAGCTCAGGGTGCCGTTCCTTGAAAACCGGCTGATCGACTTCGCCATCCATCTGCCGAGGCGGCACAAATACCGCCACAACCAAGGAAAATGGCTTTTGAAGAAAGTCGCGGAAAAGCACATTCCGCTTCAGAACGTGAACGCCCGCAAGAACGGCTTCCAGGTATCGGCCAACTTCACCGCGGGCACAGAGGGTCTGCTCCGCGCAGGCTTGCTGCGCGATGTCATGAAATGGCCGGCCGCTTCCGTCGAGGACCTGATCGACCTGGCAAAGCGGGACCAGCCGTCGCGGCTGCGGCTGGTCGGCATGGAGCTTTTCCTTCGCCTGCACGCCGACGGCCAGGCCACCGGCCACCTCACCGAAGCGCTGCATGTAGCGGTCAACGACGCGCGCTGAAACCATGTCCCGCGGGGCCAATACCGGCGTGGCCCTCCTCTATCCCCTCGTTGGACCATGATCTTGTGCGCATGACATTCGCCCTTTGCGGCGCGATGCCATAGTTTCGGCAAACGATGCGGAGAAACCGCAAGGATCAGCACGCCGAGGCAGGAACCCATCCATGATTGACGAGAAACCGGATAGCGAAGGCGTTTCGGCGCTGGCGCCGTTCCGGCATGGCATTTTCCGCGCCGTCTGGGCCGCAAGTCTCGTTTCCAATTTCGGTGGCCTGATCCAGGGCGTCGGCGCCGCTTGGATGATGACGACGATCGCCACCTCGCCCTATCAGGTCGCCCTGGTCCAGGCCTCGACCACTCTGCCGATCATGCTGTTCGCGCTTGTCGCCGGCGCCATCGCCGACAGCTTCGACCGGCGCAAGGTGATGCTGGTCGCGCAGACCTTCATGCTGGTCGTTTCGCTGCTTCTGACCGTATTCACCTACTACAATCTGCTCACGCCCTGGACGCTGCTCGCCTTCACTTTCCTGATCGACAGCGGCACCGCGCTCAACAGCCCGTCCTGGCAGGCGTCCGTCGGCGACATGGTGCCCCGCAACAAGGTGCCTGCCGCCGTTGCGCTGAACTCCATGGGTTTCAACCTGACACGCAGCGTCGGCCCGGCGATCGGCGGCATCATCGTCGCGGCCGCCGGTGCCGCGGCCGCCTTCGCGGCGAACGCGGTCAGCTATATCGGCCTCATCATCGTGATGGCGCGCTGGAAGCGCGACGTGCCGGCATCGACATTGCCGCGCGAATCGCTGGGCGCGGCCATGGGGGCCGGCCTGCGCTATGTCGCCATGTCGCCCAATATCGGCAAGGTGCTGGTCCGGGGCGCGGCCTTCGGCTTCAGCGCCGGCGCCGTGCTGGCGCTGCTGCCGCTCGTCGCGCGCGACGTCGTCAAGGGCGACGCCTTGACCTATGGCATCATGCTTGGCTCCTTCGGCATCGGCGCCGTCGGCGGAGCACTGATCAGTGTGCGGCTGCGGCAACTGCTGTCCAGCGAGACGATGGTGCGTTGCGCCTTCGCCGGCTTCGCCGTCTGCGCCTTCAATGCCGCGCTCAGCCATCACGCCTGGCAGACCTCGCTCGGCCTGCTGGTCGGCGGTGCCTGCTGGGTGATCGCGCTCTCGCACTTCAACGTCACGGTGCAGATGGCGACGCCGCGCTGGGTGGTCGGCCGGGTGCTGTCGGTCTACCAGACCGCGACCTTCGGCGGCATCGCGCTCGGCAGCTGGATCTGGGGCGTCGTCGCCGATGCGCATGGCGCTGAGACGGCGCTGATCGCCGCCGCCATCACCATGCTGGCGGGCGGTGCCATCGGCCTCGTGCTGCCGCTGCCGCAGCAGCAGGTGCTGAACCTCGACCCGCTGAACCGCTTCAAGGAGCCGCATCTCGCGCTCGACCTGAAGCCGCGCAGCGGTCCCATCGCCATCATGATCGAATACATCATCCGCCACGAGGACGAGGCGGAATTCCTCGCCACCATGGCCGAGCGCGGCCGCATCCGCCGCCGCGACGGCGCCCGCAATTGGACGCTGGCGCGCGATCTCGAAAATCCGACGATCTGGATCGAGCACTACCACACGCCGACCTGGCTCGAATATGTCAGGCACAACGGCCGCATCACCCATGCCGACGCCATGGTCGGTGATCGCTTGCGGGCGCTGCACAGCGGCGACGAACCGCCGCGCGTGCGCCGCGTCATCGAGCGCCCGACCACCGCCGGCACCGCGCTGGTGATGGCCAAGGGGCCGATCGAGCACTGATTTCGTCAGAGCCGATCGACGCCCGTCAGCCGGCCGACTGGATCATGTAGAGCTTGCGCGTAGTCTCGCGGATGCGCCATTCGCCCTTCCATCCCTGCGGCAGCACGAGAAGGTCGCCCGGCCCCAGTTCGCGCGTCTCGCCGTCGGCGCGGCTCACCTCCACCCGCCCCGAAATGATGTGGCATATCTCCGACGAGCCGGTGCGATCGGCAGTGAAGCGGCCGGGCGTGCACTCCCAGATGCCGATGTCGACGGTCCCGTCCGGCGATTGGAAGAACGAGCGCACCGCCTCGACCTGATTTCCCTCGATGGAAGTCGGCTTGGGTGAGAACGCGCCGATATCGGCCTTGGCGAGGTCGTGGAAGGTCGAAAGGTCGATCAAACTGGTCTCCATGAACAAAGCAATTCCAGGAAAAGTGTCCAGCGGTTTTCCGTCCGGAATTGCGTAAAGACAAATTGCTGAAGCGGTTCAGCGAACGCTGAACCGCTTCAGTGGCCCGTGATGCTGTCGGCGAGCGCGGCCAGTTTCGATGTATGAGCAAGCCCGGCGGCCTCGCGCCCGTCAGCGATGCGATAAAGCTGGTACATCGAATGCACGCCGAGCCACCGGAACGGCTCCGGCTCCCATGGCCTGACCTTGCGATTGACCCAGGGCAGGCGCGTCAACTCCGTGTCCTGGTCAAGGATCAGGTCGGCAAGCGTGCGCCCGGAAAGATTGGAGCTCGACACGCCAAGCCCGACATAGCCGCCGGCCCAGCCGATGCGGGTCGCGGGATCGAGCCCGACCGTGGTGCACCAGTCGCGCGGCACGCCGAGCACGCCGCACCAAGCGTGCTCGATGCGGCAGTTCGCCGTCTGCGGCAGCAGCGTCGTCAGGATCTGATGCAGCTGGTCGATCGTCGCCTGCTGCGTCTGCCCATTGACGTCGGTGCGCGAGCCGTAGCGATAGGGCACGCCGCGCCCGCCCATGGTGATGCGCCCCTCGCGCGTGCGCTGGGCATAGCAATAGGCGTGGGCGGCGTTGCCGAGAAGCTCGTGCCCTTCCCAGCCGATCTGGCGCCAAAGCTCATCGGACAGCGGCTCGGTGACGATCTGCGCGCTGTTGAGCGCCAGCCAGGTTCGCTCCTCGCCGGGAATGCCTGCCGTGAACCCCTCCGTCGCGCGGATGATGGTTTCCGCCTGCACCGTGCCGCGGTCGGTGGTCACGCTGCCCTTGGCGATTGCCGTCACCGTCGTCTGTTCGTAGATCGGCACGCCCAGGCGCTCGACGGCGGCGGCAAGCCCGCGCACCAGCTTGGCCGGCTGCACCCGCGCCTGGCCGTGGACGACGAAGCCGCCCATGACATTGCGGATGTTGATGCGTGCCCGCGTCGCCGCCTGATCCAGCAGTTCGACGCGGTCCGGATCGACATCCCAGGCGCGGATCGTTTCGCACTCTTCGCGCGCGCGTTCGAGCTGCGCCGGGTTGGTGGCCACCGTCAGATTGTCGACGCGGCGGATATCGGCATCGATCCCCTCCTCTGTCGCCACCCGGATCACCTCGTCGACGCAGCCCGCCATCGCCGCCTGCATGGCGCTGACACCTTGCCGGGTCGAGGTCTTGAGATATTTTTCACGCGACCACGAGAACCCACCCGACAGCCAGCCGCCATTGCGGCCCGAAGCGCCGAAGCCGGCAAACTTTCGCTCGATCAGCGCGATGCGCAGCGAGGGCCTTGCCTTCTTCAGATAATAGGCGGTCCACAGCCCGGTATAGCCGGCGCCGACGATCGCGACATCGGCTTCGATATCGCCTGATAAGGGCGGCCGGGGCGTGGGAACCCCTCCTATATCCGCATACCAGAACGATATGTCGCCGTTGCGCATGGCTTGCATGGGATGACTTTCAGATGGGGAGCGGGATCAGGTGAGCGCGGTGTCGGCGGTGCTGTCGTCGGCCAGCAGCTTGGCGTCGGCACCGTGAAAGCAAAGCTCCACTGGTTCGCCCAGGCCAAAACTTTCGCCGGTCAGCGGTGAGCGCACGATTGCGGCGGAGCCATCGGCCAACTTCACTTCATATTTCGATTCCGAGCCGAGATAGATGGCCTCGGCGATCGTCCCCGACAGGCGGTTGGCGCCATCGGCAGCACTTTGGCCGGGTCGGCGGATGGCGAGCTTTTCGGGACGCAGCAGCATCACCGGCCTGGCATCCCCGTTGATGCGCGTCGATGCCGTTACCGTCTCGCCGGCTATGGTCAGCGCGGTGCTTGTGCCATCGCTTCTCGCCTCGCCACGCAACACGGTGGAGTCGCCGATGAAGCGGCCGACGAACAGCGTCGCCGGTTCGTCATAGAGCTGGCGACCGGTGCCGACCTGCTCGATGCGCCCGCGATTGAACACGGCGATGCGGTCCGACAGCACCAGCGCCTCCTCCTGGTCGTGTGTCACATAGACGAAGGTGGTGCCGAGCTCGCGGTGGATGCGCTTGATCTCGAGCTGCAGCCATTCGCGCAGCTTCTTGTCGAGCGCGCCGAGCGGCTCATCCATCAATAGCAGCGGCGGGTCGAAGACGATGGCGCGGGCCAGCGCCACCCGCTGCTGCTGGCCGCCCGACAGCTCGCTGGGATAGCGATGCGCGAAGTCGCCCATCTTGACCATGTCGAGCGCTCTGGCCACGCGCGCTTGCCGCGTGGCCAGGTCGACGCCGCGCAGCGTCAGCGGATAGGCGACGTTGCGGCCGACGCTCATATGCGGGAACAGCGCGTAGTGCTGGAAAACGACGCCGATGTTGCGCTTGTGCGCCGGCACGCCGACGACGCTTTTCTCGCCAACCAACAGGCTGCCGCTGGTTACGTCGGTGAAGCCGGCAATCACGTTGAGCGTCGTCGTCTTGCCCGAGCCGCTGGGGCCAAGCAGCGTCATGAACTCGCCGGGCTCGATGCGCAGCGACACACCGTCCAGCGCCTTGAACGTCCCATAGGCCTTGCTGACGGTGGCGAGGTCGATCGCAGCGCCCCGATTTTCCGCTCTCGGGTTCATAGGCGTCCTTTCCGCTCGCGACCAAGGAGAAGCATGCCGCCGCCGATCAGGAGTGTCGTGGCGAACAACAGGATGGTGCCGACCGCGGCCACCGTCGGATCGGCATCGCGCGTGATCGAGGAGAATATCTGCACGGGCAAGGTCTTGAGGTAGGGGTTGGTGATGAACAGCGACACGACGATCTCGTCGAAAGAGGTGGCGAAGGCGAAGAGCAGGCCGGACAGGATGCCCGGCAGGATCAGCGGCAGCGTCACCGTGCGGAACGCGGTCAGCGCTCCCGCGCCGAGGCTCGCCGCCGCCGTCTCCAAGCGCCTGTCGAACACTTCGAGACTGGCCGAGACCGCGATCAGCACGAAGGGCAGTGCCAGGATGGTGTGGGCGAGCACGAAGCCCAGCAGCGTGCCGACGAGGTGGGTATCGAGATAGACGGCATAGATGCCGATGGCCAGCACCACGCCCGGCACCACCATCGGCGTCAGCATCAGCATCCGCAACAGATTGGCCGGCCCAGCCTTCATGCGGTCAAGGCCGAAGGCCGCGAGCGTGCCGAGCACCGTCGCCAGCACCGCCACCACCGAGGCGACCTTCAGCGAGTTGAGGAAGCTCGACGACCAGTCCGGATTGGTGAAGAAGTTCTGGTACCACTGCCAAGAGAAGCCTTGCGGCGGAAAGGCGAGCGACTTGTTCTCGTTGAACGACATCGGCACGACAACCAGCGTCGGCGCCACCAGCCATATCGCCACCAGCAGGCAGACGAGGCCGAGGATCACGCGGGTGAGCGGCTTGATCTCCATTAGCGCCGCCCCGCTTCCCGGTACCGCGAACGCATCACGGGTGCTGCAAGCGCCAGAAGCACAAAGGTGGTGACGAGCAGCACCACGCCCATGGCGCCGCCGCGACCCCATTGCAGCAGGCTGAGCACCTGCGTCTGCACCAGCGTCGACAACATGGTCGAGCGCGGTCCGCCGAGCAGCGCCGGGGTGATGTAGAAGCCCAGCGCCAGGATGAAGACGATGATCGCGCCGGCATAGACGCCGGGCAGCGACAGCGGTAGGTAGACGGTAGAGAACGCGCGCGAAGGTCGTGCACCCAGGCTTTGCGCAGCCCGCATCAGCCTGAGGTCGATGCCCTTCATCACTGAATAGAGCGGCAGGATCATGAACGGCAGAAGCACCTGCGCCATGCCGATCACGACGCCGGTCTGGGTCCGGATCAGCCTTATGCCGTCAAAACCGGCCGACCTCAGCAGCGAATTGATGACGCCTGAATCCTGCAGCAGGATCACCCAGGACAGCGTGCGCACCACCCCGCTCACCCAGAACGGGATGAGCACGCAAAGCACCAGGACGAGCCGCACGCGCGGCCCGACGGCGGTCATCAGATAGGCATAGGGATAAGCGCAGATCACGCAGACGATCGTCACCCAGGCCGAGATGGTGAAAGTGCGCTGCAGTACCGTGAGATTGATGGGCGCGCCGAAGAACCAGACGTAGTTCTGCACGCCCCATTCCGGCTCCGACAGGCTGCGCACAACGATGGTGAACAGCGGATAGCCGATCACCGCGACAAGCAGGATCAGCGCCGGCGCCGTGAGCGCGAACGGCCGCCATGCCCGTCCCGGCCGCACATCGGCGGCGGGTTGGAGTGGAAGCTCAGACGCGCTCACGATCTGCCTCTCGTTCGCTGGTTCAGTTGCCGGCCATCAGCGCCGACCACTTCTCCTGCGCCACCGCGAAGTTCGGGACCCAGAACTTGAAGTTCTGCTTGTAGCCCTGCTTCTGGCGATCCGGCGTGTTGGTCAGGAAGGCGGCGACCGAAGCGTCGACCTTGGGCTGCGCGTCGCTGTTGATCGGCGTGTAGGAGGTCTTCTCCGCCAGGATTTCCTGCGACTGTTTGCCGAGATAGGCATTGAGCAGCGCATAGGACGCATCCGTATCCTTGACGCCGACCGGGATCGTCATCTGGTCCATCACCACCAGCCAGTCCTGCCAGGCGGGCGCGTATTTGGCGCCGTTCTTGACCGCGGTCATGGCGCGGCCGGTCCACATCATCAGCATGTCGGCCTCGCCGGATTCGGCGAGCTGCTGCGATTCAGCACCCGTCTTCCAGAAGATGGTATCGGGGCCGAGCTTGCGGACCACATCGATGGCCTTGTCGATATCGGCCACCGTCATCGTCTTCGGGTCGCCGCCGGCAACCTTGAGCGCCTGTTCGAGCAAGCCGCCCGTCGGGCTGCCGGAGCCGTCGATTCCGCGCACGCCCGGGAACTTTGCCGTGTCGAAGAAGTCGGCCCAGCTCTTGGGCGGATTATCCTTGTACTTCTCCTTGTTGTACATCAGCACGACGCCGTAGTTCATCGCCGGCACCGAGCATTCGCCGACCTGGCCTTCCGGGATTTTCGAGACGTCGAGCTTCGTCAGATCCAGCTTCTGGAACAGCTTGCCGCAATAGACGTAAGGCGGCAGGTCGTCGGTATCGACGACGTCCCAGGTGACATTACCGGACTCGACCTGCGCCTGCAGCTTGGCGATCTCGGTCGGTCCGTCATTGAGCAGCTTGACGCCGGACTTGTCGACGAACTCCTTCAGCGCCGCCGCCTGGCCGTCCTGGTAGATGCCGCCATAGGAGACGAACGTCAGCGTCTTGCCCTTGAGCGAACCTTCCTTCACCTCGCCCGCCACCGGCTTCTCCTGCGCAAAGGCCGCGCCGGCCACAACGCCAAGCGCCAGAATGGCGCCAAGGCCTGCAAATCTCGATCTAAACATCACACTAACTCTCCCATTCATGCCCGCGTTTTTGGATCGAACCTACCTGGCCGCGAGCGGTTTCCAGGCCGTGTATTGATCGAGCTCGGCGCGCACCGAGGTCGGCGGCGCGATGATCCACATCACTTCGGCTCGGCCACTGCCGATGTTCTCTGAGCGATGCGGTGTCGATGTCGTGTATTCGATGCTGTCGCCCTCCTCGAGCACATGGCGCGCCTCGCCGAGCGAGACCTCGACGACCCCGCGCAGCACGACGAGCATCTCGTGCGCGTCGCCATGGGTGTAGCGATCGGGCCCGGTCGAGCCGCCAATGTCGAATTCCCCGACATAGACTTCCATGTCGCTCAGCGGCGGGCGCGACAACAGCATCTTGCGGCAGCCGTCGCTGGGCGGCAGGCTCGGCCGCTCGCTTCGCCTCAGGACGCCATGGTTTTGTGCCGTGCTTTCCTCGAACAGCATGGCGACGCTGACGCCGAGCGCCGAAGCCATCTGGTTGAGCGAGGCGGTGCTGGCCCCGGTCAGGCCGCGTTCGAGCTGGCTGATGAAACTGGCGCTCGTTCCGGTCGCCTCCGCAAGCTCCCGCAGGGACAGCCTTCGGGCGAGGCGAAGGCTTTTGAGGCGCATGCCCAGCACCTGATGGGCATGCGTCGCGGCCGGCGCGTCGACCGTCTTTATCGAAGCCTTGTCGGACCGCTTGCGCATGCCGTCTCCTCACCGCACTTAACACTATGTACAGTACCACTGTACACTTGGCAAGCCGCGCACGGCGCCAGGAGCGCGCCAATACCCGGGCGGCTTGCTCAAATCAGAGGGTGTGTCCATGGGAGCAGGCCGTGCCTGCCGGTCGACAAGGGAACGTGGAGGAGAATCCCCTCTACCCCTCGCCCGACAGGTCCCGGCGCGCCTTTTCGAGCTCCTCGGCATAGCGCCGCATCAAGTGCCCCTCGGTTAGCAGACCAAGCACGATGTGATCGGTGAAATCCTCGACGACCGCCAGTTCCTCGGCGCCGGCGCGCTGGAACGTTTCGGCGGCGGCCTGCACGTTCATGCTGGGCACCAGGACGGCATCCTTGTACTGGGCCAGATCGCGCACCGGCACCTCATCACCGGCGGGATCGCTGTGCAGTTCGGCCACGATGAGCACGCCGACATATTCATCGCCCGGGTCGACGGCGATGACACGCTGGGCGGAGCCGAGCGGGATCTGCTTGCGGAAATCCGCCAGCGTCGTCGAGGCATCGATGGTCTTGATGTCCTTGCGCATCATCGAGCCGACGGTGAGGCTGCGCATCCAGCCGACATCGTGGGCGCTGCGGATCGTCTCGCCGCGCAGATGGAAGCGCCAGGTCGAGAACGAATAGCCGAAGGTTTCGCGCACCAGGATCGCCGCCATGATCGAGGCGGCCAGCACGACGCCGGTGAGCGTTAGGTCGCGGGTCGATTCCAGCGCCAGGAATGTCATGGTCAGCGGACCGCCGACGACACCGACGGCAAGCGAGGTCATGCCGACGACGGCGGCGACGGAGGGGTCGATGCCGGTCGTCGGCGAGACCAGCGCCATCACGCCGGCGAACGCCTTGCCGAGCAGCGCGCCGAGGAACAGCGACGCGAAGAACAGGCCCCCGCGAAAGCCCGAGCCCAGCGAGATGGCTGACGCCGCGAGCTTGAGCACGAAGACGCTCGCCACCACGGTCAAACCATAGTTCATGGCGAATTCGCGGTGCAGCGCGCCATGGCCGCTGGACAGGACCTGCGGCGTGATCAGCCCCAGCAGGCCGACGATGACGCCGCCAATGACGGGGCGCAGCGAGGCATCGACCGAGAGCCTGTTGAAACCACGTTCGATCAGCGTCACCAGCTGCATGATGGCAATCGAGGCGGCGCCGCCCAGCAGCCCGAGCAGCAGGAACGGCACGTACTGGCTGGGGGTGAGTTGCGGCAGCCCTGAAAGCTCGAGCGGAAACGGCACGCCGCCGAACATTTCCGCGGTCAGCGAGGCGCAGATCGCTGCCGTCATGACCGGCGCGACATTGGCGACCGAGTAGATGCCGATGACCAGTTCGAAACCATAGAAGGCACCCGTCAGCGGCGCATCGAAGGCAGCGGCGATGGCGCCGGCCGCGCCGCAGCCGACCAGGATGCGGACATCGTTGCGGCGCAGCCGGAAGATGCGCGCCAGCCGCGATGCCAGGCCGGATCCGACCTGCGTGTAGCCGGCTTCCAGACCGACCGAGGCGCCGAAGCCGCTGGAGATCATGGTCTGGCCGGCAATGATGAACGTATCGGTCAGCGACATGCGCCCGCCATAGAGCGCGTTGGCCTCGATCGGATCGACCGGCGTGCGGAATTTACGCAGCCGCAGCCAGATCACCGTCAATCCGAGCAGCGCGCCGCCGACCGCCGGTATCAGCGCCTGCATGGGATTGGCGAGCGAGAACATGCCCGACAGCCGGCCGCCGGGCTGAACGCCGAACAGCAGCCCATGCAAATCCTGCACGATCTGGCTCATCGCGGTCACCAGTATGCCCGCCATGACGCCGACGACGCCGGCCAGGATGACCACGGCGATGCCGCGCGCCTCGAGCAGAGGAATGGATCTCAGAAGCACCGCGCGCAGCCGGCGGGCGTAGACTTGTGGCTGGTTTCTGGAAAGCACCCGGGCGGCTCGGCGATATCAAAAGGGACGTGAGAAGGCTGATACGCCCAGGGAAACTGCATGGCAACCGCGATGCCGGCTCCCCCATCGCCTGCCAAATCGACGCAACGCCTGAAAGGTGGTATTTGGGTCCGTCTCAATTTCCCTCAAGGAGGAAAACATGAGTGCGCGGGGGTTTTTTTCGTTAGCTGCTTGCACGATTTTTTTGAGCTCGTCTGCAATGAGCAGCTCAAGCATAGATATGCCGGTTAAGCAGGATATTTCATACTCCATATCTCTTTTGCCCGGCGGCAATACGGAAAGACAGAGCCGGCCGACAGGAGGATTTCTTCAGCTTGCACAGCAGGATGTCTGCTGTCCCGGCGGTTATCCCTGGTACCGTAATTCAACAAACATGTGTTACGGCAGCTATGAAGATTGCCACGATACCGATGGCGGCGGTTGGTCCTGCAGACAGGTCAATGCCTGCTAGGCCTTGCGATGCCATATGCCGGCCAGCTTGAGCGGTAGGCCAACCGTCAGTCCGGTATGGTCAGCGGCCCGCAATCGTCGTCGGCGATGAACGTCGCTAGCAGTTCCGCTGGCTCGGTGGTGCTGGCATTCTCGGCGAAGAGATGGACCGTGCCGGGCGGCTCGAACCATGTCTGCCCCAGAGTATAGGTGCCGGCCGGGCTACCTTCGAGTTGCGAGCGCAGCGTGCCCTTCAGGACGAAGGCGCTGACCGAGCCCGGATGCCGGTGGCGCGGCGTAAAACCGTTGGGCGGAAATGCCACGATCACCGTGGTGATCGACTTGCCCGGCACGTTTGGCAGTTTTTCGCAGGAGATCGGCGTGACGACTGTCTTCGGCCGCGCCCCGGCGGCGCCGTCCGTATCGGCATTTGCCATCTGCATGTGCGTTTCCATGCCGTCCGGCACGGTGCCAATGAAACCCGGGCCGGCCCACTTTGCCGCGAGCGCGAACAGAACCCCGACAGCGCTGACGGCGATAAGGGATTGGCCGGTGCGCAAACGAGCTTGATTGCCGATCATACCGATGTCTCCGAATTCAGGCAGGCAAACGGAAATCGGCACGCCAGCCCAGTTCCTCGACCGCCTTCTGCGTCGAGACAGCCGGGTTGGGTTCCGCCACGTTGAAGACACCGGGCGCACCCTTGTCGAGCGCGAGCAGCGCGGCATAGGCAGCAGCGTCGACATGCACCGGTGACGCGCCGGCAGCCGTATCGGCTCCCGTTCCCGGCCCATAGAGCTGGCCGTAGCGTAGCACGACACCGGCGAAGGGCGCGTTGAGAACGGCCTTTTCCAAGGCGATTACACCGCCGACGCTGATGCCGCGATTGCCGCTCGCGCCGTCCTCCAGCGGGTCGGCTTCGCCATGCGGCTCCGGGCCTGGCGCATAGGCCCAGGCGATGCTTTGCGCCACCATGCGCCGGACACCGGAGGCGACGGCGACCGCGACCAGATTGCGGGTGCCCTCGTCGCGGATGCGCGCGTTGCGCACGACCGCCTCGCCCATCCGGCTCGGATCGAGGCCCGACGGCAGGTCGGTCAGCTGATGGACGACGATGTCAGGCCTGTCGGCAAGCATCGCACGCGACAGGGCATCGGCATCGAAGACATCCACGACCACAGGCTCCACGCCGAGGGCGCGCAATGTCGCGGCCTTGTCCGCATTGCGCGTGGTGCCGGTCACCTTATGGCCGGCGGCCAGAAGTTGCGGGATCAGCCGGTGGCCGATGGCGCCCGAGGCGCCGGCGAGAAAAATTCGATGACCCATCGTCATGGACTCCACATCGTCGTAGTATCAGCGCACGAACAACATATAAGAGCTCTGATATCATGCGCAAGCCGAATCCGCATCCATCGATTCCCGCTCCCGGCGAAGGCAAACGCGGCGAGGAAGGCTATCTCGGCTATCTCCTGCGGCAGGCCGCCGGCGCGCATCGGCTCAGGATGGACAGGGCGCTGGGCGATCTCGGTGTGACGCAGCCGCAATTTGTCACGCTGACCATGCTTGCCGCCTATCCCGGTCTCTCCAACGCCGATCTTGCCCGGCTGGCGCTGCTCACCCCGCAGACGCTCAGCGTCATCGTCGCTAATCTCGAACGGGCCGGTTCGCTGGTACGCAAGCCGCATGCCGTCCACGGCCGCATCCAGCACATCGATCTCAGCGACAGCGGCCGGGCACTGCTGAAAAAATGCCGCGAGCGGGTACAAGCCATCGAGAGCGAGCTGACACAGGGGCTGTCGGATGCGGAAGAACGCGCCGTCAGGCGCTGGCTGGTCAGCGTCGCGACGGCCGCCGACGCCTGATTGTTGCCGCTTGCCGACCGGCCAAGCAGCGGCCGATCAGGTCGGCTTGGCCTCACCGGCCTCATAGAGCACAAGGTTGCGCTCGCCAATGCCAAGCGCCGGCCAGCTTGAGCGCCACTCCGCGATGTGCGGCGAGCGGAAATGCGCGTCGAGCGCGGCCTTGTCACGCCACACCTCGCTGACCCGGATCAGCCCGGCGTCGAGCACATCGCGCGCATAGGAATATTCGAGGCAGCCATCCTCGGCGCGGCTGCCTGAAACCATGCGCTCCATCACCGGCCTTGCCTCCTCGAACCTGTCGGGCGGCAAGCGGATCGTGCCGATGATCAGGAGCATGGGTTTCCCTTCCTTCGCGACATTAGGCTCAGCCACTCTCCCACCCTCGCGCAAGCTTGGCCAGCTACCCTCGCCGGGCTGTCCTATGCGCGGCAGTCTATGGTTCGAGGATTTGAATGGCGATCAGCGAAAGCATCCAGCCCGGCGCGGTGGCCAAGAATGGCCGCGACGTCTTCTTCGCGCTCGGCATCGTCATCATCCTGGCCGTGCTGTTCCTGCCGATCCCGGCCTTTCTCATCGACATCGGCCTCGCCTTCTCGATCGCGCTCTCGGTGCTGATCCTGATGGTGGCGCTGTGGATCCAGCGGCCGCTCGATTTCTCCTCCTTCCCGACCGTGCTGCTCATCGCCACCATGCTGCGGCTATCCCTCAACATCGCCACCACGCGCATGATCCTGTCGCATGGCAATGAGGGCACGCACGCCGCCGGTTATGTCATTGCAGGCTTCTCCAAGCTGGTGATGGCCAGCGACTTCGTCATCGGCCTCATCGTCTTCATGATCCTGATCGTGGTGAACTTCATCGTCATCACCAAGGGCGCCACGCGTATCGCCGAAGTCGGCGCCCGCTTCACCCTCGACGCCATCCCCGGCAAGCAGATGTCGATCGACGCCGATCTCTCCGCCGGCATGATCGACGACAAGACCGCGCAATTGCGCCGCCGCGAACTGGAAGAAGAAAGCTCGTTCTTCGGTTCGATGGACGGTGCCTCGAAATTCGTGCGCGGCGACGCCATCGCCGGCCTCATCATCACCGCCATCAACATCGTCGGCGGTATCGCCATCGGCTATATCAGGCACGGCATGGGCATGGGCGAGGCCGCCGACGTGTTCATCAAGCTGTCGGTCGGCGACGGCCTGGTCACCCAGATTCCGGCGCTGATCGTCTCGCTCGCCGCCGGCCTGCTGGTTTCCAAGGGCGGCACCCGCGGCTCGACCAACCAGGCCGTGTTCGGCCAGCTCGGCGCCCATCCGCGCGCGCTTTACGTGGCGGCGGCGCTGCTGGTGCTGCTCGGCCTGATGCCCGGCCTGCCGCTGTTCCCCTTCTTTGCACTGGCCGGCGGCATGGCCGGCCTCGGCTACATCATTCCGCTGCGCGCCAACCGCGTCCTCGCCGCTGCCGAGGCACTGAAGACCCAGGAAAAGGCGACCAAGGCCGAGGAAGAGAAGAACTCGGTCAAGGCCTCGCTTGCCACCGCCGAGATCGAACTCCTGATCGGCAAGCAGCTGTCCACCCGGCTGCTGGTGTCGCATCAGGAGCTGGTCTTCCGCATGGGCAAGATGCGCAAGAAATTCGCCCAGCAATACGGCTTCGTCGTGCCGGAAGTGCGCGTCGCCGACGATTTCGCCATCCCGCCGAAGAGCTACCAGATCAAGGTGCATGGCACGGTGGTTGCCGAATATTCGATGCGCGTCGGCGAGATCATGGTGCTGCTTGGCAACCGCGAGGTGCCCGAAATCCCCGGCGAAGAGATCCGCGAGCCGGCCTTCGGCATGCGCGCCTATTCCGTCATGGAAACCTTCGCCGAGGATCTGAAGCGCGAGAACTACACTTTCGCCGACAATATGTCGGTGCTGCTCACCCATCTCTCCGAGGTGATCCGCAACAACCTGCCGCAGCTTCTGTCCTACAAGGACATGAAGGCGCTGCTCGAACGCCAGGACCAGGAATACCGCAAGCTCGCCGACGAGATCTGCACCACCCACATCTCCTATCCCGGCCTGCAGGCGGTGCTGAAACTGCTGCTCGCCGAGCGCGTCTCGATCCGCAATTTGCATCTGATCATCGAAGCCATCGCCGAGATCGCGCCGCATGTGCGCCGCACCGAGCAGATCGTCGAACATGTCCGCATCCGCATGGCCCAGCAGATCTGCGGCGACCTCTCGGAAGGCGGCGTGCTCAAGGTCCTGCGCCTCGGCAACCGCTGGGACCTCGCCTTCCATCAAAGCCTCAAGCGCGACGCCAAGGGCGAGGTGCGCGAGTTCGACATCGATCCGCGACAGCTCGAGGAATTCGGCCAGGACGCCACCAAGGCGATCAAGAAATTCCTCGAGGCCGGCGAGCGCTTCGTCCTCGTCACGGCGCCCGACGCCCGCCCCTATGTGCGCATGATCATCGAGCGCTTGTTCACCACGCTGCCGGTGCTCTCCCATGTCGAAATCGCCAAGGGCGTCGAGATCAGGGTGCTCGGGACCATATCGTGAGCGTTCTCTCGCAGAGCGTCGTCATCGCGGCGTTCCTCGCCTTCTGCCGCATCGGCGCCTGCTTCATGCTGATGCCTGGCCTGTCCAGCGCCCGCGTGCCGGTGCAGGTCAGGCTGTTCGTGGCGGTCGCCGCCACAGGCGGCCTGCTCGCCTTCCTGTGGGACCGCATCATTCCCTTCGTCGATCCGCGCCCGCAGATCCTGGTGCCGATGATCATCTCGGAACTCCTGGTCGGCGGGCTGATCGGCGCCATGACCAGGCTCTACATGGAGGCACTGCGCTTCATGGGATCGGCGATCGCCATGCTGATCGGCTATGGCGGCTCCGGCGGACCGGCGATCGAAGAGCCGGAACCCCAGGCCGCCCTTGCCGCCATCATCTCGTTTTCGGCGCTGTTGATGCTGTTCGTCTTCGACTTCGACCACGAGATCGTCCGCGCCCTGGTGGCGTCCTACACGGTGGCGCCGGTCAACGTCTTCTTCAACCCGCAGGCCGCCCTCGTCGACATCACCGACACCGTGTCGGATACCTTCTTCCTGGTCATCCGTCTCGGCAGCCCGTTCGTCGCCTATGCCATTCTGGTCAATCTGACGATCGGCTTCGTCAACAAGCTGACCCCGCAGATCCCGATCTATTTCATCTCCCAGCCCTTCGTCATCGCCGGCGGCATGATCATCTTCTATTTCGCCATCGGCACCATGCTGACGCTGTTCGTCGACGGCTTCGTCGACCTGACTTTGGCGAGGTAGCGATGACCACACGCAAGGACCGCCTGAAGAAACTGGTCAAGGTGCAGGAACAGTTGAAGGCGCTGCACGAGACCCGCCATGCCACCTTCCTCGCGGCGGCAAACACGGCGGAAGCCGAAGCCCGCGAATTGATCGGCCATTTCGACCAGGACAATTCGCTGTCCGGCCTGTTCCCCGACCTCTACCACCGCCGCATTGCCCAGGCGGTGGTGCGCCAGGAGACGAGCCTGGAAAGCGCCAGGCAAGAGGCCGGGCTCATCGCCACCGCGAACGCGCGCACCAACATGGTCGAACGCGCCTACAAGGACGTACGCAACCGCGACGAACGCGAACGCTCCGACCGCGAGCGGCTGGATCTGATCGCGCAGAAGCGGAACGAGGAGTAGCGGCGGGGGTGTTCTGGTTATGAACCTCAGTGGGGCATCCTAGGTGAAGTGCGCATGACTGGTTCACCCCTCACCGGCGATTTGGACGCCAACAAGAATGGGTTCCATGCGAGACTGGATGTTGAACCCAGTGACAACAGCCGACCCCACTGTTGTCTGGCTGCCGACAACTCGAATCCCGTGCATCGTCTCACCACCCTGTCCAACTTAGGAAATGGACAGGATCTCAAGTTCACGCTGTCCTACATGGACGACATCGCCAACGGTTTTGCCAATCAGCGCGATCGCAACTGGTGACCCGTGCGATATGGAAGCTTGGGACGGGTTGGCCTCATCCTCGCCAACGATGCGGAAGGTCTGGGTGCGGCCATCATCACGCTCGAAGGTAACGGTGTGACCGAAGGCGATCACTTCGTTGGACGTCGGCGCAGGCATAAGCTGGGCAGTACGGACGCGCTCGGCATAGTAGCGCGTATCTCGAACCGGAACGGCCGACTGCCGTCGCCTTTCGTTGACATCTCCCAGCATGTTGGCGGCCTCGAGCGCCTGCTGGGCGCGAGCCAACTCATCCAGCAGCATCTTGAAGCCCACCTCCGTAACGAGGTTGATCCGATCGGAGATAGGGCGAGCCGGCAGGATGGTTTCCGACGCGGCCTCGGCACTCTCCTCCTTGGCAAATGCTACGCTCAATGATCGGACTCCGTATGGAACATTGTCAGCAATCGGATAACCCATGGCCGACAATAAAGCTGCAAGAATTTAACAGCAGGCTTTGGCAGAAGCGGATTTGTCGGCAGTGGCCTGAACACCAGACCGGACCCCTCGGCACATACCCTTGCGGCGCAAAGCGAATATCCGATCCCCACCCCGCATTCCTCCCTCTCCCCCGCAAGCCTGCCACAAGCTTGTTGAGGCATGGTCTGGCTAAGGAAAACCGGCAAAAGGCGGACTTTCTTGGCAATTTCTCCACCCAGCGACATCGTGATGGATGTCGCCCGAGCTGCCGATCCGATGGATATCGAGGCTGCACGCGCGGCGCTGACGAAGCGCGCGGGTGGTGCCGCGGGCACGTTCTCGGTCGACACCGCGGCATCCGTCGATGCCGGCTCGATCCTGTCGCGCGCCACGGCTGACAAGGCGGCGGCGACAGCCGACCCGGCCAAGAAATTCAAGAAGTTCGAGGCGATGGTCCTGCAGACCTTCATCCAGAACATGCTGCCCAAGGACACCGAGGGCGTCTATGGCACGGGTCTCGCCGGCGACATGTGGAAATCGCAGCTCGCCGAGCGCGTCGCCGACGTCATGGCCGAGCGCGGCGGCATCGGCATCGCCAAGTCGCTGCTCGCCGACCACTATATGGACGGCAAGCGCAAGGTGCCGATCGGCCCGGTCTCGAACGGACCGGAGAAGACCGAGATCGATCAGCAAACCCGTCTGTCCACCTCGCTCGTCCAGGAATTGCAGCGCAAGGCCGCCAGGTCGATGACCGGCGACGAGACAACCATAAAAACAGACATCAAGATCTAGACTGGGAAACGCCATGGCCGACTCTTCCGAATTCACCGCCAACCTGCCGGCGCGGACCACCGCGTCGGAGGCTCCTATACCGTTCGCGCGGCCGGGAAACCTTGCCGCCATCATCGGCCGCATCGAGGAGGTGGTCGAGGAAGAGACCGCCGGCATCCGCCGCGATACCGGCTACGACCTCAAGGCGTCGAACGCCCGCAAGAGCCGCTATCTCTACGAACTGACTCGCGCCATGAAGGGGGGCAGCGAAGCCGATTTCCTCGAACAGCACCGCGAAGGCCTGACCCGGCTGCGCCAGAAACTGGCGAAGAACGAGGCGGCGATCCTGGCGCATCTGAGCGCCGTCAACGAGGTTGCCAGCCTGCTGCGCAGCGCCATCCAGCGCGCCGAAACCGACGGCACCTACTCCGCCGGCGAATTCGGCCGGATGAAGGGTTAGAGCATGATCCCGAAAAGTGGATGCCAGTTTTTGGAAAAGATCATGCGCAAACAAAGGGATAGAGCCCCATCCCGATTGAATCGGGATGAAACAGGCTCTAGAGCGCGATGATGTCGGGCTCGGGCTCTGAATGATCAAGGTCATCGCCATCGCGGTCTGGGTCTGCGCCGCCACGCTCGGCGCGGTGTTCTATTCGTTCCAGGCCGCCGGCGAAAGCGGCGTCGGCGAGAAGCCCAAGCCGATGCTGGGCGGGCTGGATTATGTCAAGACCGACGTCATTTCGGTGCCGCTGATCCGCGACTCCAAGATCGGCGGCTATTTCCTGGCCAAGCTGGTCTACACCGTCGAGCCGGAGCAGATAAAGAAACTATCGATTCCGGCCGAGGCGCTGATCACCGATCAGGTCTACAGCTACCTCTATTCCAATCCCCAGATCGACTTCACCAAGAAGGCGACGATCGACCTCGATGCCTTCCGCGCCGCGATCCGCGACACCGTCAACGCCCGCGTCGGCTCAACCCTGGTGCATGAGGTTCTGATCGATCAGGTCAATTTCCTGAGCAAGGACGAGATCCGCGACAACTGGCTGCGCCGGCGGCAGGATGCCACCAGCGCGGCGCCCGAGGCGGCCAAGCCGGCCGAAGCGGATGCGCCACCGGCTCACTGACCACCGGTGCCCGACAATTGCCTGGTGCGGCGATAGGAACCAGTCGCCGCAATTCGCGTTGACGTAAACGTCAATCCAAAGCTATATGCGCCAGCGATTGTATTCGTCTCAGAGACAGCATGGGCTTCGGCCGGACCGAAATGCCCTCCGCGACAGATGCAACCAGACAAGTGCAACGAGACAGGGAGAACAGCGTGAGCGTTCAGGAGATTGCCGAGAAGATCAAGTCTCGCGTGGCCAGCAGCGGGTTTGATCGTTCCGTGAAGTTCGACACCGGCGACGACGGCGTCATCGTCATCGACGGCGCGACCGTTTCGAACACCGATGCCCCCACCGACTGCACCATCAAGCTCTCGCTCGACGATCTCGATTCGCTGATCGCTGGCGACCTGAACCCGACCATGGCCTTCATGACCGGCAAGATCAAAGTCGAAGGCGACATGACGGTGGCCATGGCGCTCAGCCAGCTGATCGGCTGATGGCTGTCGCAAGCCGTACGGCGGCTTGAACAGACATGAAATCAGACAGGGCCGAAGCGCGCCGCATGATCATTTGGACGCGCTTGGCCTTATCGGAACACCGTCTTCAGGACGGCACTTTCGTTCCACGGGCTTCGGCAATCTTGGCACGAAACGTTCGCGCGGCGGAGAACCGCAAGCCGCTCATACCTTTGATTGCGAAATCACCCATTTAGTCTGACCTCGGCTCCAGAAGAGCGGCAAAGCAGCGAGGTCGGTAATGAATTTCCATAGTGTTCAAGCAGTGGCGCGTGCAGTGCTGATCGCTGCCCTGGTTTCGGTGACGGCGGTCGCGGCCGCCGATGAACGTGTCCTGATTTCCTACGAGGCCACACCTTCCCTCGGCTTCGACCTGCCAAAGCTGAAGACGGCCGGCTACGCTGAGCGGGCCGCGTTTTCGGCTGAGGTGCTTGAGAAAATCGTGCCCAAGATCGTCACCAGCATAGGCATCGATCCGGCCGTGCTTGAGACGGAAGTCACACCGGGTGGCTACCTCCTTAAGACCAACGCATCGCTGCAGACCGAGGCCGCGCTCGACGACGCGACCGCCGATCGTCTGGCCGCTGCCTTCGGCTACATTTTCCACCAGCACAGCGTGCTCGTCTCCCGACTGGACGACAGCAGCGGCAGCACTGGCTTCGTCACCGTCCGCTTCCCCCAGGATACGCTCGACGCCACCGTGGCACAGCGTTTCTTCGAAAAAGCCGATGCCGTGGAAAAAGGCCTGGGCGGCGGTTACACCGCCTTTGGCGACGAGCAGATATTCCTCAATGTCGTGGACGGTAACGGCAAGCCCTATAGCGGCCTCGACAATGCCGCGTTTCTGGATGGGCTCAAGCGCACGGCAGCCGCGTTCGGGCCGCCGGCGCCGGAAGTATCGGATTCCGGCACGGCAGCGGCCCGCTTCATCGGCAACGACTGGGACAAGGCCCCCAAGGGCGAGGACTATCTGGCCCGTCTCGGAGGCGCCGGTTCGCCGGCGGTGACAGCACTGGGTTCCATCGCGACCGAGTACGCCGCGCTGGTTTCAGCCAGCGCGTTGCACTTCGGCTGGAACTGACAGCTTGCGGCCGGAGGCCTTCAGCGTGCCGTGCACGCCATCAAGTGCGCCGTCCACCAGTTCCAGCGCCAGCAGGCGGTGCCGCTCATAGGGGCCTGGCATCGCCAGCCTGCCTGTCTTGTCGGCCGAGAAGCCGAAGCGTCCATAATAGGGCGCATCGCCGACCAGCAGGATTGCCGAGTGGCCGAGACGCGCCGCCTCGGCGACGGCGTGGCGCATCAGCGCCGAGCCGATGCCGGCATTCTTGAGCGACGGATCGACGGCGAGCGGGCCGAGCAGCAGCGCTGCCGGACCGCCCTCGCCCAGCCTGACATCCCACAGCCGCACCGTGCCGGCAACGCCGCCCGACGCATCGCGTGCGACGAAGGCCAAGCCTTCCGAGGGCCGGCGGCCGCGCCGCAGCTTCTCCGACGATTTTCTCCGCCGCATCGGCCCCATGGCGCGATCGAGCAAGGCTTCGCGTGCCACGACGTCGGCAACGGTTTCGGCGACCAGGACGAAGGCCGGCGCATGAGCTACGATTTCAACTGACATTTCCATTTCCGCGATCCCTTCACGAGCGGAGATCTGTTCCACAAGCGAACCCGGGCGGGCGACAGGCGCCCACCTAGGATGATCTGATCGGTTCTTCCGAACCGTCAGATCACGTAGGATCGGAGAGGCTCGAAGCCGTTGAACGCGACCGCCGAGTAGGTGGTCGTGTAGGCACCGGTGCCTTCGATCAGCACCTCGTCGCCGATGGTCAGCGACAAAGGCAGCGGATACGGCGTCTTCTCGTACATCACGTCGGCCGAATCGCAGGTCGGACCGGCGAGCACGCAAGGCGCGGTCTCCGAGCCGTCATGGCGGGTGACGAGGGGATAGCGGATCGCCTCGTCCATGGTCTCGGCCAGACCGCCGAACTTGCCGATGTCAAGAAACACCCAGCGCACATTGTCATTGTCGGCCTTCTTCGAGATCAGCACGACTTCCGACTTGATGACGCCGGCATTGCCGACCATGCCACGACCCGGCTCGATGATGGTTTCCGGAATGGCATTGCCGAAATGCTTGCGCAGCGCCGAGAAGATCGCTTGGCCATAGGCCTGGGCCGCCGGCACGTCACGCAAATAGCGCGTCGGGAAACCGCCGCCCATGTTGACCATCTTCAAGACGATGCCTTCCTCGGCGAGCGTCGCGAACACCTTCTTGGCGTCGGCGAGCGCACGGTCCCAGGCGGTCAGGTCGGTCTGCTGCGAGCCGACATGGAACGACACGCCATAGGCGTCGAGGCCAAGGCCCTTGGCATGGCGCAGCACGTCGACGGCCATGGCAGGCACGCAGCCGAACTTGCGCGACAGCGGCCATTCGGCGCCCTCGCCATCGGTCAGCACGCGGCAGAACACGCGCGCACCGGGAGCGACGCGGGCGATCTTCTCGACCTCCTCGACGCAATCGACTGCGAACAGGCGAATGCCGAGCTGGTAGGCGCGTGCAATGTCACGCTCCTTCTTGATGGTGTTGCCGAAGGAGATGCGGTCCGCGGGCGCACCCGCGTCCATCGCCATCTCGACTTCGGCAACGGAAGCGGTGTCGAAGGACGAGCCCATCGCAGCAAGGAGGCGCAGGATTTCCGGCGCCGGGTTTGCTTTCACCGCATAGTAGATCTTGGAATCGGGCAGCGCCTTCTCGAAGGCGCGGAAATTGTCGCGCACGACATCGAGGTCGACGACGAGGCAGGGGCCGGACGGACGTCGGGTGGCGAGGAAGTCGAGGATGCGCTGGGTAGCCATCGGGTTTCTCCAAACACGCCTTTCGGCGCGCACAAGGGTGCGGACGCGGGCTTTCGGCCTCGCGAACACGCGGTCAAACAAAGGCGGGACGAAAATTCCATGGAACCAGCCGGTGGAGACCCCGGAACCATGAAACGCCGTCTCGCGGCGATGGACCTCGGCCTTGCCCGGCTTCGGTCCGCTTTGTCTGCCTTGGCTTGGATTGGGAGAACCCCGTTCCGCACTGCCGGCAATGAAGGTGTGCCTCTTCAGTAACCCCGGTCTTTGGACAACCGGCAGAGAACCAGAAAGGCCCGCACCGTCGTTGCTTCAAGGTGTCCTCGGGCTGGCGGTTGGCCGCTAGACCGACTGGAGGGGTTAGCTCCAGTTACCTTACCGATTTCCCTCACCATTCGAGGATCGGCGGACACCCACAGGCACGTGCGACTTTGGGCAAGCGCGATATATGGCTGGTTGCCGTCACAATCAATAAAAATCGTATCCAAGGTTGTAAAATTTCTGGCATCGAACAATGTTGAGGCAACCGTATCCGGATATCGAACGATGCCAGGCACGCACGGCCCCTATAATGCCTTCCTCGATCTCCGCCAGATGCCGGTGGCCCATGCCGAACTCGGCCCGCTCGCCGGCCTGCGGCTGGCGGTCAAGGATATCTACGACGTTGCCGGCTACCGCACAGGTTGCGGGAATTTGCAGAAATTCGCCGAAAGCCATGCCGCGTCGCGCACGGCACCGGCCGTGCAGGCGATTCTCGATGCTGGCGCGCGCTTCGTCGGCAAGACGCAGACCGACGAACTGGCCTTCGCGCTGTTTGGCCAGAACGCGCATTTTCCGTTTCCAGTGAACCCGGCGGCCCCCGACCGCGTCACCGGCGGCTCGTCGTCCGGATCGGCGGCGGCGGTGGCGGGCAGGCTGGCCGACATTGCCACCGGCTCCGACACCGGCGGCTCGATCCGCGCGCCGGCAAGTTTTTGCGGACTGATCGGGCTGCGCACCACGCATGGCCGCATCTCGCTCGATGGCACGATGAAGCTGGCGCCGAGCTTCGACACGTTCGGCTGGTTCGCCGACGACATCGAGACCTACGAGACGGTCGGCAAACTGCTGCTTGGCCGCGACCCGCACCAGCATTCCCTGGACCGCCCGATATCGCTCCCTTGGCTGGACGAGATGGTCGCCCGCCCCGCGATTGCCGAATATGCCGGCATGAAGGGACTGGCGAGCGCGGTTTTCGGCACGCCGGCGACGTTAACCATGCGCTTCAGCTCTTCCCCTGATGAGCTCTACTGGTGCTTTCGCCGGCTGCAGGCCAGGGAAGCCTGGAGCGTGCATGGCGACTGGATCATCAGCGGCGAGCGCGACCTTGGACCCGGGGTCGAGGAGCGTTTCGGCTTTGGCCGTGCCGTCGATGACCGGACAGTGCAGGCCGAAAAAGTGCGCCGCCTGACCTTCCGCGGCGAACTCGGCGCCCTGCTCGGCAAGGACGGCTTCCTTGTCCTGCCGACGGTGCCCGGCCCGGCGCCCTATGTCGACTCGACGCCGGAGCAGTTCCAGGCCTATCGCGAGCGGGCGCTGCATCTTCTGTGCCTGGCCGGCCTCTCCGGCTTTCCACAGATCACCTTGCCCATCGGCTCGGTTGCAGGCGCACCGTTCGGCCTTTCGCTGCTTGGCCCTTCCGGCAGCGACATTGCCCTGATACGGCTCGGCCGAAAACTTCTCGACGCAGCACAAAGGGCCTGAACCATGGACACACTGACCCGCATGCGCGCCTTCATCGACGTCGTCGAGGCCGAGGGCTTTTCGGCGGCGGCGCGCAAGATCGGCCGCTCCAAGGCGCTGCTGTCGAAATATGTGCGCGAACTGGAGGACGAACTCGGCGCGCTGCTGCTCAACCGCACCACGCGCCAGTTCTCGATGACGGAGGCCGGCCACACCTATTACCGGCGCGCCTCGGAGATCGTGCGCGAGGTCGACAGCCTGGCGGACGCCGTGCGCGAATCCTCCGGCGACGTGCGCGGCCGGATCAAACTGTCAGCGCCACGCACTTTCGCCGACGCACCGATCGGCCAGTCGCTGATCGACTTCGCCAAGCAGCATCCTGACATCGTGCTCGACATCCAGCTCGACGACCGCTTCGTCGACCTGGTCGAGGAAGGCTTCGACCTCGCAGTGCGCATCTCGCGCCTGGAGAATTCGTCGCTGATCGCGAGACGCCTGGCGCCGTTTTCGATAAGGCTCTGCGCCTCGCCCGAGCTGATCGCCAAGCATGGCATGCCGACGCGGCCGCAGGATCTCGGCCACATGCCCTGCATCGTCGACACCAATGGCCGCGGGCTGAACAACTGGGCGTTCAAGGGCGACAACAACGATCAGCTGAGCGTCGCCGTGTCCGGCCCGATCGAGGTCAACAGCCCGATGGCGGCGCGAGCCGCCGCTCTGTCAGGGCTCGGATTTTGCATCCTGCCGGATTTCATCGCCGCGCCCGACCTCAAGAGTGGCCAGTTGGTGACGGTGCTCGACGACCGCATCCTGTCCGGCGGCGGCATCTTCGCCGTCTATCCGCATCGCCGCTATCTGCCGGCCAAGGTCCGCGTTTTCGTCGACTTCCTGGTGCAATGGTTCAGGACGCGTGAGGTCGCTTGACCTGCCTCGGGCTTGTTGTTGCGTGCGTGTCGTAGTCCCAAAACCGCTGCACACTTTTGGGTGACACGCTTTAAGTCTCGTGCGTGTCATTCCCCCAAAACCGCAGCACACTTTTGGGTGACACGCACTGGCGGTCCCATTTTCGCCCCCTTTCTGGTAACTTTCGGTTTCTCGCCAAAGCCAAGGGAATCGCGACCGGGAATGCACCTCAAACGGCACGCAATCATGCTGGCTTCGGCCTTGGCGGCGACCTTTACCGCGACGGGGCCGGCTTACGTGCATCCGCACGTCTTCGCCGAGGCCCGCCTCGACGTGATCCTGTCCCCGGATCACCAAAGTGTGAAAGCGCTGCGTCATCTCTGGCGCTTCGACGACCTGTTTTCGAGTACGGTGATGATGGAGTTCGACAAGAACTCCGACCTGAAGCTTGACGACAAGGAGCTGAAGGATGTCGCCGACACCGTTCATGCCTCGCTGGCCGAATTCAACTATTTCCAGCTCGTCACGCAAAACGGCAAGGACGTGACGATGACGCCTCCACCGCATCTGATGGCCAATTTCGACAACGACCAGCTGATCATCCTGTTCGAGTCCGAGCCCAAGGCGCCGATCAAGCTGACCGGCACGATCGACATCGGTGTCTACGATCCGACCTTCTATACAGCGATCGACTTCACCGAGGATTCCAACATCACCGTTGAAGGCCTGCCGTCGAACTGCACCAGCAAGGTGATCCGGCCGGATCCGGATGAGGCCATCAAGGAAAACCAGAAGACCTTGACGGATGCCTTCTTCAACGACCCGACAGGGACCGACATGAGCAAGATCTTTGCCACCAAGCTCGAACTGACCTGTCAGCCAGAAGGATGAAGCCGGTGACGAAACCGTCCCTGCGTTTGGCATTCGGCCTGTTGGCCCTCGCCTTTGTGTCGATGCATTTCGCCAACGCCGCGCACGCCCAGAGTTCGCTCGGCATCGGCGTCAATGACGGCACGGCCCCGACCACCGGTCCGTTCGCCCACATCCTGATGTGGATCAATCTCAGGCAGCAGGAATTCTACCGCGCGCTGGCGACGGCGATGAAGGCGATGCGCGAGGACAACAGCAAGCTCTGGGTGCTCATCGGCCTGTCCTTCGCCTATGGCATTTTCCACGCCGCCGGCCCCGGCCACGGCAAGGCGGTGATCTCGTCCTACATGGTGGCCAATGAAGTGGCGCTGCGGCGCGGCGTCCTGTTGTCCTTCGTCTCGGCCCTGCTCCAGGGCCTGACGGCGATCGCGGTCATGCTGCTCGCCTATTTCGTCCTGCGCGGCACCACCGTCTCGATGACCGACGCGGCCTGGTTCATGGAGATCACGAGCTTTGCCCTCGTCACCCTATTCGGTGCCTGGCTGCTGTGGCGCAAGCTCGGCCCGTCCATCCTGCGCCTGTTCGGCAAGGCACCCGCCTACAGCCTGTCGGCGGCGCACGCCGGCCATTCGCACGGTGGCCGCTCGCATGCAGGCCATTCGCACGCAGGCCATTCGCATGCCGCGCACAGCCATTCGGCGCATGCCCATTCGCACGCGCTGCACGGGCATGACCACGACCATTCGCATGACCATCACGGCCATGGCGCCCATGATCATAACCACGGCGCGCACGATCATGCGCATCATGACCATGCACATCACGATCACGCGGCGGGCGAGGTCTGTGAAACCTGCGGCCACTCGCATGCACCCGATCCGGCGCTGCTGTCGGGCGACCGTTTCGACTGGCGCACCGCCTGGTCGGCGGTGGCCGCCGTCGGCATTCGCCCCTGCTCAGGCGCGCTGATCGTGCTCAGCTTCGCCCTGCTCAACGGGCTCTGGCTCGGCGGCCTGCTGTCGGTGCTGGCGATGTCGCTGGGCACCGCCATCACCGTCTCGGCGCTGGCGACGCTTGCCGTGACCGCCAAGAACTGGGCGGTGTATTTCGCCGGCGAAGGCCGCATGGGCAACCGCATCCATTCGATCGTCGAGATCGGTGGCGCGGCCTTCGTGTTCCTGTTCGGGCTGCTGCTGCTGTCGGCGAGCCTGACCGGCGCCTGAGTAGCGTCAAGTGTCTGCTCTGAGATTTAGCTCCTGATTCCGTCTGTCAGGCTCTCCAACTTGCCATTTCTCAGAATGGCGAAGAGACTATTTTAACGAGTTGTCGTCTTTCGTGTAAGCGTGTCAGGCTCGTGCGGTATCTCGCAATGAACAAATTCTTCAGGATGTTTTTGTTGCGTATGACGCTCGTCATCCCGGCCGTCGTTGCAGGAGTGGTATTTCGCCCCTTTTGGCGATCTGCCTGGGGACTACCCACATTTGTTTTTCTCGTCTGGGTCGCAACGTCAATAGCAATAATTTGGATGGGAAAAGGGACCCGACATTCCTTCTTTTTCGGGATCATTGTAGGGAGCATTTTTGCATTGTCTCTTGTTGCGGTAGCTCTTACCAACAGCGCACTTGTCGGAATAGGGTTATTGCTGGCTTTGCTTTACGTGGGAGCAAAGACGAAATTCTTCGCGCGGTGGATCGAAGAAGCAAATTTTCGTCCGAAAAAATAGCGCGGCAGCAGATTTCAAACGCCATCCTTGCCGCCTAGTTCATCCTCGATATGCGCGCGGATGATCTCGTCAAAGCTTCTCTCGGCGCTGAAGCCGAGCTCCCTCGACCGCCGCGCCTCGAACCGGGTCGGCCAACCCTTGACGATCGCCCAGATTGTCTCGTCCGGCTCCTCGCGGATCAGCTTCACCACTTTCGGCCCGGCGATGCGCTCCAGCGCTTCGATCTGCTCGCCGACGGTGACGGCGACGCCGGGCATCGTCAGGTTGCGGCGCGGACCGACGGCAGCACCGTCGATCCCGGCCGCATGGATCAGGAAATTCACCGCCGAGCGCGGGCTGGCATGGGTGTGCACGACCGAGCGCGGCACCGGCAGGATCGCTTCTTGCCCGCTCAATGGCTCGCGGATGATGCCGGAGAAGAAGCCGGAGGCCGCCTTGTTCGGCTTGCCGGGCCGCACGCAGATCGTCGGCAGGCGGATGCCGATGCCGTCGAAGAAGCCGCGCCTGGAATAATCGGCGAGCAGCGCCTCGCTCATCTGCTTCTGCGTGCCGTAGGAGGTCAGCGGCGTCGGATGGAACTCGTCCGGGATGACGTCCGGGAACGGCGCGCCGAACACGGCGATCGACGAGGTGAAGACGACGCGCGGCGCAAAGCCCGCCAGTCGAATGGCATCGAACAGGGCGAGGGTACCGTCGAGATTGACGCGGTAGCCGAGTTCGAAATTGGCTTCCGCCTCGCCCGACACGATACCCGCGAGATGGAAGACGACATCCGGCCGCGACGCGACCAGGCTTTCGGCGGCACCTGCCTCGGCAAGGTCGCCGGTATGGGTGTTGATGCTGACGCCGTCCATGGCCGGGGCCTGCGGCGGCACGATGTCGTGCAGATCGAGCGCGGTGATCTTTTCGCCGCGCAACGTGCCGTCCTTGGCCAGCCGGGCGATGAGCTTGCGGCCAACCATGCCTGCGGCGCCAGTGATCAGAATGCGCATGTCAGATATCCCTTACTTGCCCTGATTTTTGCGCTGGCTGCGCGCACGCAGCCAGAACACGAGGAAAAACGCCAGCACGAAGACAATGCCGAAGATGCCGGCGAGCACGGTCGAAAAACTGCCGAGTGCCAGCATCACCGTCGGCAGATAGAAAGCGGCAATGCCGAACAGCAGCATGATCCAGACCGCCGCGATGGCCGCATTGCGCGTGTCACGGTCCATCATGCCGCACCGGAGCGGCGGTCGTTCGTCGGGCTGGGTTTCAAAGCTGGAGAACTCCTGAGGCAGGTCCGATCAATGGTCATCAATCGGGCCTAGTGATGGTGGCTGTGATGCGCGGCCGCATCGTGCTCATGCTCGTGATCGTGCTCGTCACCGTCATCGGCGCATTGGCCGAATTCCGGTTCCACGGTGGCATGGCTGATGCCGTGCTCGCTGGCAAGCCGCTTCTTGATGGAGCTGACCGCCTGATACGCATCGACGCCCTCATCGAGGCAGGCATGCAGCGTCGCCATATTGCTTGACCCATCTAGCGACCAGACATGCATGTGGTGCACTTCGCGCACGCCCGCGATCGTCGTTTCCAGGTCCTTGGCAACCAGATCCCGGTCGAGGCTTGGCGGCACGCCCTCGAGCAGCACATGGGCGGCGGCGCGCATCAGCGACCAGGCCGTCGACAGGATCAGCAGCGAGACCAGCACCGACAGGATCGGGTCGATCGGCGTCCAGCCGGTCGCCAGAATAACCACTGCGGCCACGATCGCCGCCGCCGAGCCAAGCAGATCACCCAACACATGCAGGATGGCGCCGCGCATGTTGAGGCTCTCGCGGTCGCCGCCATGCAGCACCAGGAAGGAGCCGATATTGACCAGCAGGCCGAGGATCGCCACCACCAGCATTGGTCCGCCCAGCACCGGCGTCGGCGTGAGCAGGCGCCCCCAGGCCTCGTAGACGATCCACAGCGCTATGACGAAGATGGCGATGCCGTTGGTGTAGGCCACCAGTGTCTTGACCCGGCCGAAACCGTAGGTGAGCTGGCCGGTCGCCGGACGCCCGGCAAGATGGAAGGCATACCAGGCAAGGCCGAGCGCGATGGCGTCGGCGAGCATATGACCGGCGTCGGCCAGCAGCGCCAGCGATCCGGTGAAGAGGCCGCCAAGCGCTTCCGCCACCATGAAGCCCGCCGTCAGGCAGGCGGCGATCAGCACGCGTTTCTTGTCGGTCGAACCATGCACATGGCCGGCGCCGTGATCGTGCCCATCGTGGTCATGCCCGCTATGGTCGTGGGTGTCCGCCAATGGCAGCTCCTGTCATGCGCCCCAAGCCGGACTTAAGCGCCGAATTCCGCGCGACAATCCTCGAGCCGTCGCTTCTGCTGACCGGCGTCGTCGAAATTGGCCGGGTCGAGCCACGCTTCATAGGCCTTGCGCAGGGCCGGCCATTCCTTGTCGATGATCGAATACCATGCGGTGTCGCGGTTTTCACCCTTGACGATCAGGTGCTGGCGGAAAATGCCCTCGAACTTGAAGCCGAACCGTTCGGCGGCCCGCTTCGACGGCTCGTTGCGGTTGTTGCATTTCCATTCGTAGCGGCGGTAGCCGAGTTCGTCGAAGATGTATTTCATGAACAGGAACTGCGCTTCCGTCGCCGCCGGCTTGCGCGAGATGAGCGGCCCCCAATAGATGTTGCCGATCTCGATGACGCCGTAAGCGGGATCGATGCGCATCAGGGTCTGGCGCCCGGCGACCTTGCCGCTGGCCTTGTCGATGATGGCGAAGAACAGCGGATCCTCGCTGGCCTCGACCTTGTCCAGCCATGGCTGGAAGGCGGCGCGGGTTTCCGGCGGATAGTCGGGCAGCCAGGCGAAGCGGCCCCCGACATCGGACACGGAAGACGCCTCATAGAGCCCGTCACCGTGCTTTGCGGCGCTCAGCGGTTCAAGCCTGACATAGCGGCCGTCGATCGCCTTGCGCTCCGGACGCGGACGTGGCTGCCAATTCGCGAGATTTTCCGACACCAAACACTCCAATCCGTTTGACTTTTGCGGGCCGAAGCTCACAAAAACGCAACCCCACAGTAAGAACCACACGGACGGGAAAAATGCTCCACACGATTTCGGCCTTCGACCGTCTCGGCGAGGAAAATGCCTTCGCGGTGCTGGCGCGGGCGACGGTGCTCGCCCAACAGGGCCGCGACATCGTCAATCTCGGCATCGGCCAACCCGACTTCAAGACACCGCAGCACATCGTCGAGGCGGCGATCAAGGCGCTGCGTGACGGCCACCATGGCTACACGCCGGCCAACGGGCTGCTGGCAACGCGCGAGGCGGTGGTGCGGCGCACGCTGACCACCACCGGCGTCGAAGTGTCGCCCGAGACAGTGATGATCCTGCCCGGCGGCAAGCCGACCATGTTCGCGGCGATCCTGATGTTCGGCGAACCCGGCGCCGAGATCCTCTATCCCGATCCCGGCTTCCCGATCTACCGTTCGATGATCGAGTTTACTGGCGCGGCACCCATCCCCGTGCCGATGCGCGAGGAGAACGGCTTTGCCTTCTCGGCCGAGGAGACGCTGGCGCTGATCACCTCGAAGACCAGGCTGCTGATCCTCAACTCGCCGGCCAATCCAACCGGCGGTGTCACGCCGCGCGCCGAGATCGAAAAGCTGGTCAAGGGGCTGGAGAAGCACCCTGATGTCGCGATCCTCTCCGACGAGATCTACGACGTCATGACCTATGACGGCGAGACGCATTGCTCGCTGCTCGGCTATCCCGAGATCCGCGACCGGCTGATCGTGCTCAATGGCTGGTCCAAGACCTGGGCGATGACCGGCTGGCGCATGGGCTGGTCGATCTGGCCGAACGGCGACAAGAGCGCCCATCTCTACGACAAGGTGCGCAAGCTGGCGGTCAATTGCTGGTCCTGCGTCAACGCGCCGAGCCAGTTCGCCGGCATCGCCGCCATCGACGGACCGCAGAACGACGTCGACACGATGATGCGCGCCTTCGACCGCCGCAGGAAGGTCGTGGTCGAGGGGCTGAACGCCTTGCCAAACATTTCCTGCATCACGCCCAAGGGCGCATTCTACGCCTTCCCCAACGTGTCGAAGACCGGCTGGAAGGCAAAGAAGCTGGCCTCGGCGCTGCTCGACGACGCCGGCGTGGCGCTGATCGGCGGCCCCGATTTCGGCATTCTCGGCGAAGGCTATGTCAGGCTCTCCTACGCCAATTCCGAGGAGAATATCTTGCGCGCGCTGGAGCGGATCGGGGCGTTCCTGGCCAAGTAGACCTCAAAGCAGGCCGGAGCCATTTTCGGATGGCTTGCGGCCGGCCCCGCCATGTCGATGTCATGATCCGTCCGGAGGATCACGGCCAAGACTGTGCGTCTATGTCGGGAACGGTTACGGTCCTGAGATCAGGATCGAACCGGGATGCCCTAGATGTTTTATGCAATCCTTGCCTATCACGTGGAAGATGCGATCAAGGCGCTGACGCCGCAGGAAGATGCGGCGCTGATGGCCGAGCTGCTCAAGATCAACACAAGGCTTCACGAGGCAGGTACGCTTGGACCGTCCGCGCGTCTGGGAGCGACGCAGGATGCCTTTACCTTGCGCGGCCCGGGCGAAGGCACGATCATCGACGGTCCTTTCGCTGAGACCAAGGAACAATTGCTTGGCCTCTACGTCGTCGACTGCGCCACAAAAGACGAGGCCATCGCCATCGCCCGCGACCTTCGCCGCGTCAATCCGACCGCGGTCTACGAGATCAGGCCCATCCTGCTGTTCAAGCCCGGTGTGCCGCTGGCTGGCAAATGAGCCGGCGGCAGCCCTGCCCGCGTCCGCTGCTCACCCACGCCCGACGAACGGCATCTTGGTCGCCATCACGGTCATGAACAGCACATTGGCGTCAAGCGGCAGGCTGGCCATGTGGACGACGGCATCGGCGACGTGCTGGACATCCATCACCGCTTCGGCGGCGATGGAGCCGTTGGCCTGCGGCACGCCGACGGTCATCGGCTGCGCCATGTCGGTCAGTGCGTTGCCGATGTCGATCTGGCCGCAGGCGATGTCATAGGGCCGGCCGTCGAGCGCCAGCGTCTTGGTCAGCCCCGTAATGGCATGCTTGGTCGCCGTATAGGGCACCGAGCCCGGGCGCGGCGCATAGGCCGACACCGAGCCGTTGTTGATGATGCGGCCGCCCATCGGCCGCTGCTTGCGCATGGCGCCGAAGGCAGCGCGGGCGCACAGGAACGAACCGGTGAGATTGACGCCGACGATATCGTTCCACACCTCGACGGGAATCTCGTCGATCGGCGTCGACTTGTACCCCATGCCGGCATTGTTGAAGAGCAGGTCGACGCGGCCGAAGGCTTCCGCCACCGTCTCGAACAGATCGTCGACCTCACCGGCCTTGCTGATGTCGCAGGCGACCGCCAATGCCTTGGCCTCGGTCCGGCCGGCCTCGGCGACCGCGGCGTCCAGCACCGATTTGCGGCGGCCGCAGAACACCGTATTCCAGCCGGCCTTAAGCAGCGCCGTGGCAACGCTCTTGCCGATACCCGTGCCGGCGCCGGTGACGATGGCGGTTCTTTGCTCGGTCATGGCAGATATCCTCCGGCAGCGCCGCGCGTGCCTGACTGATTTTCAGGATTTGGCTCGGCAGAAGGCATCGCAAATGACGGCAGCGATGGCAAGCTTAGTGGAATCTGGTTTTCGGAGAAAGCCCAGCAAGGGCCGACAAAAAGGGCGGTCATTGGCGACCGCCCTGATCTGAACCGGGCTTGGGAGGAGGAAAAGCCGATCCGACTGTGTAGAATCATGCGCTTCCTGAGTTAACGAAAGGTTAACGCGGGAAAGACGGCCTGTCCCGATCTGACCTACCAGCGCGGGTTGGGCGAGGTCCCTGCCTTGGTTGGCCCCTTGGCCGCAGAAACCGTCGCCTCGACATGGTCGACCAGCGCATCCGGCAGGCCAAGCCGGCCGGCCAGCAGGTCGAGATAGCCGCGCTCGGCGCGCGTGTCGGGATCGATGGTGAGGCGCGAGGCCGTATAGAGTTCGAGCTTCTGCGCGTCGGTCTTGGCGCCCGCCACCAGCGTGTCGAGATCGAGCGGGCTTTCCAGCTCGGCCATCAGGAATTTCTCGGCATCGGTATCGATCCCCGACACGCTGAGCTTGCCGGCGATCTTCTTGCGTTCCTCGTCATCGATATGACCGTCGGCCTTGGCCGCCGAGATCATCGCCCGCACCAGGGTCAGCGTGAACTCGTCCTCGCCCTGCGGCGCCTGCGACGGGTGGAAGGCGGTGTCCTTGGGCGGCGGCAGCAATTCCGGTTCGCCGGCGGCGGGCGCCTGCTCCGGTGCATTGCCGGCCTTGTAGTTCTGGTAGGCCTTGTAGGCGAGGCCGCCGATCGCGGCCAGCCCACCGAGCTTCACCGCGGCACCGGTCACTTCGCGGCCGGCACCTGTTCCAAGCAGCACTGCCGCAAGCGCGCCGGCGGCCAGCGGGTTGTCCTTGGCCATCTGCACCGCTTGTCCAGCCTTGTCGCGGACGGTGCCGCTGGTGCCGGGAATTTGCGAGCCGAGCAGATCGTCGAGAAGCTTCTTGGGATCGAACATTCAGTGCCTCCAGCTTTTGCCCGGCCGAACGGGCAGGTTTCGAACGCCGAAGACGTAGGTCCCGAAACCTGACATTGCAATGACAGGCCGCCGCTTTGCGGGAGCTCAGAGCCTTCGATCAGGATCCGATATGCGGCCCCTTGCCCCGCGCTTGCGCGAGCTCGACCTGCCGCTGACGCTCGGCATAGCGCTGACGGTCTTCGTCGCTACGAGCGTCGAAACAATGCGGGCAAGAGACGCCGGCGGCATACTTAGGCGACGCCAACTCGCTTGCCGTCAGCGGATGGCGGCAGGCACGACAGAGTTGCGCGTCACCCTCAGCGAGGCCATGCGACACCGAAACCCGCTCGTCGAACACGAAGCACTCACCTTGCCACAGGCTCTGTTCGGCCGGAACCTCTTCGAGATATTTGAGAATGCCGCCCTTGAGATGGAACACGTCCTCGAAACCGAGCGACTTCACGTAGGCAGTCGCCTTTTCGCAGCGAATGCCGCCGGTGCAGAACATCGCCACCTTGCGGCCTTCGAGTTCCGCCCGGTGCGCTTCCACCCAGGCCGGGAATTCGCGAAAGCTCGCTGTCGCCGGATCGACCGCGCCCTTGAAGGTGCCGATCGAAACCTCGTAGGCATTGCGCGTGTCGATGACGATCGTGTCGGGCTGCGAAATCAGCGCGTTCCAGGCGGCGGGCACGACATAGGTGCCGGCACTCGCCACCGGGTCGATATCTTCGACACCCATGGTGACGATCTCACGCTTCAGCCGCACCTTCATGCGGTGGAACGGCATATCCGCGGCACTGCTGTATTTGACCTCCAGGCCGGTCAGCCCGTCGATAGCCTCGATATAATCGATGAGCTCGGCGATCGCGGCTTCGCTGCCGGCGACGGTGCCGTTGATGCCTTCATGCGCCAGAAGCAGCGTGCCCTTGATGCCGCGTCCGCAGCAGAAGGCCGCGAGCGGCGCGCGCAATTCGTCAAAGGCATCGAGTCGGGCAAACCGGTAGAGCGCGGCGACGCGGACAGGCTGGGATGGAGCGAACGGTGTCATTGTCAGAGCAACTAGACGCTCGTAAAAGCCGATTCAAGGCGAAACGGAGTTTGTGGCCTGTCATGGCGCTGTCGGGGAAGAGCCCGTAAGCTGTCCGACGGCGCGTGACATCGCGACACGCCTGGTTTCGTGGACAGGCAAACACCCGTCTGCTAATCGGTTGAAATCCCCCTTGGTATGGAGAGACAGATGCCCAGCAAGACCGAAAAACTCCTGTCGCTCCTCAATGGCCAGCCGGTCATCCCGGTGCTGAAGATCACCGATGTCGCCAATGCGGTGCCGCTGGCCCGTGCCCTGGCACGCGGCGGCCTGCCGGCGATCGAGATCACGCTGCGAACCGCCGATGCGTTGGAAGCGATCCGTCGCGTGGCGGCCGAGGTCGAGGAAGCCATTGTCGGCGCCGGCACCATTCTGGACAGCAAACAGTTCGATGACGCAGCTAGCGCCGGCTCGCGCTTCATCGTCAGCCCCGGCATCACGCGCGAGCTGTTGGCGGCCGCCGCCGACAGCGAGGTTCCGCTGCTGCCCGGCGCCATCACCCCCGGCGAGATCATGGCCGCGCGCGAGGCGGGCCTGCGCTTCCTGAAATTCTTCCCGGCCGAGCAGTCCGGCGGCATCGCCTCGCTGAAGGCCTTCGCCTCGCCGCTGGCCGACGTCAAATTCTGCCCGACCGGCGGCATCACCGGCAAGAACGCCGCCGACTACCTCAACCTGCCCAACGTCATCTGCGTCGGCGGCTCCTGGGTCGCGCCCGACGACATGGTCAAGGCCGGCAAGTGGGACGAGATCGAAGCACTCGCCCGCGCTGCCAGCCAGCTCCGGAAATAATCCGTCCTTCGCTCACCAGGGCAACGGACCGTTTTCATCGAAATAGCCGCCGGTGGGGCCGCCGGCCTTGAGCGTCGCCAGCTTATGATCCCGGCGGCCTGCTGCACCGTACGGCCGCCTCTGTGCGCATTGAGATCCGTCGCGGTGTAGCCGGGAGCGGCGGCGTTGACCATGATGCCGCGCGGCGCGAGCTCCCGGGCGAAGGCCACGGTGATCGCATTGAGCGCTGTCTTCGAGCTTCCATAACCCATGACATTGGGCGACTGGCTGTTGCCGGCGGCACGCGCGATCGAGCCGAGGTTGCTGCTGACCATGACGATGCGGGCGGCCGGCGATGCCAGCAGCAGCGGCAGGAATGCCTGGGTGACGCGAACCGGGCCGAAGACGTTAACGTCATAGGTGGCCTTCATATCGGTGACATTCTCGCGGCTCGGCGGCCGTTCGTAGCGGCCGTCGGGTCCGAGCGCGTCGACATAGCCAGGCGCGATGCCGGCATTGTTGACCAGCACGTCGAGGCTGGATAGCTGCGCCGTGAGGGTTTTGGTCGCGGCCGCCACGCTGTCGTCGCTGGCGACGTCAAGCGCGAGCCATTCGATGTCGAGCCCTTCGTCTCGCAACGCCTTGGCCGCTGCCTCCCCGCGCTCGGCATCGCGAGCGCCAAGCCAGACCTTGAACCCCATGGCTGCCAGCCGTCGAGCGGTTTCGAGGCCGATGCCCTTGTTGGCGCCGGTGACCAGCGCATTCGCTTTCGTCGTCATGTCCATGATCTCCTTCTTGGTGACCTGGACATGACGTGCGTCGGCCGATTTCGCGCGCCGGATACTCGCGTCCTCTTGCCTAATCCTCTCAACCGGTTGCGCGGGGTGCATGGATCGGCAATGCTGAAGACATGGAAGAAGCCCTGCAGGAATTGATCGCCATCGCCGGCCGCCATGCGCAGGGGCGGCGCACCAAAACGGCCATCCCGCGCGTCACCATCGGCCGCAGCGAGGTTCCAACCCCGCCGCTGCCCGAGCTTTGCCAACCGACGGCGCTGTTCGTGCTGCAGGGGACCAAGACGGTACTGATCGGCGACCGCACGCTTCGCTATGGCCCCGGCAGCTATTTCGTCTATGCGGTGGAGACGCCCGCCACCAGCCAGCTGATCGAGGCGAGCAGCGCCCGTCCTTACATGGCCATCGCCTTCGCCCTCGATATCGAGCTGATCGCCAGCCTGCTTATCGACCACAGACCGGCGGTCGACGGCGACAGCTTCGTGACCAATCGGGTCGATGACGATCTGCTCGATGCATGGCGCCGCATGCTGCGGCTGCTCGACCGGCCAGCCGAGATCCCCGTGCTCGCGCCGATGCTCGAACGCGAGATCGCATTCCGCCTGTTGCAGGGCCCGCAAGGCGCGAAGCTGCGCCAGCTTGCGCACGCTGACGGCCGCTTGTCACAGATCCGCCGCGCCACCGCCTGGATACGATCGCACTACAACGAGCCTATCGATGTGACGGAACTGGCCGCGCTCGCGCATATGAGCAACGCTTCGTTTCACCGCCACTTCAAGGCGGCGACCGCCATGAGCCCGATCCAGTATCAGAAGCAGGTTCGTCTGCTGGAGGCACGTCATCTGCTGATCGCGGAGCCGGGCAGCGCCACGCGCGTCGCCTTTGCCGTCGGCTATGAAAGCGCATCCCAGTTCAGCCGGGAATATGCGCGTCATTTCGGATTGCCGCCGGCGCGTGACGCCGCACGGCTCCTGGCCAGGGGCGAAGCAGCCACGCTGGAAATCGACTGAAGCTCGGAACCAGACGTAGCGCGGCGTCAGCTGGCACATAAAAAGCCCGGCCGACTCTCGCCGACCGGGCCAATTTCCGGATCCTGTCAGTTCCGGATCGTGTCAGCGGCAGACCTTGACCTTCTCGACCACCCGGTGATGGTGAACCCAATGCGTGACCAGCTTGGTCCTGCAGTGATGTCTGCCATCCTTGATAATCAAGGTTTCGGCTTGCGATGGAGCGATCCCGGTCGATGCTGCAACCAATGCCAGAACCGATGCCAGTAGAATCTTCTTCATGAATTTCCCCAGGTTGGAACGTACGCACGCTAACCCGGAAATGCGGGAGCCGTTCCGGCCTCACGAGAAGTTCAGCCGCGTGTGATCCGCAGCATCGGGACATCGCATCGTTGCCCTGAACAGCAAAAAGCCGCGCCGGTTGCCCTGCACGGCTTCTGCTTTATCTGGCCAGCCGGCTACTTCGTCTGGAAGCGGGCGACCGACAGGAACTTGACGGCGTTGCCGGTGAAGCGGCTGGGGTCTGGCGCCTGGGCGTCGGTCTGGAAGCCGGCCGTATACACCTCGCTCGGCGGCGTATGCACGATATTGTAGGCGTAGCCCGGCGCCGTCGTCGCGCTCGAAACGGTGGCGACATTATCGCCGCTGGTCAGCGCCCAGCGGGCGGCCTGGGGTGCCGCCGCCACCACCATGGCCCTTGGGCCGGGCTTCTGGTCGCGGGCGGTGGCCCTGGCTTCCTTGCGGGTCGTCTTCACGCCGGCGCCGATCGCGGCGGCCGGATCGGAACCGGCCGGACGGGCGGCAACGGCCTGGCGCGGCGATGCGGCATCGACACCTGACGGGTCGTTGAAGGCCGAGCGCGGCTCTTCGGCCAGCGACGCAACCTTGTATTCGTCGGCATTGCCGACCTGCTTGTATTCGACGGCATTGCCGACCTGCGCGTTGGCCTCCTCGAGCACGGCCTTGACGGCGTCCGGCTTGGCCGGCTCGGGCCGTGCCGAGGGCAGCACCGAGAACGCGTCCGTCGCGGTCTTGCCCTGTTCGGCCGTATCCGCCAGCGCCATCAGCACATCCTTGCTGGGCGGCGGCGCGAGATCCGCCGGCAGCGTGTGTTCGGGACGCCATGTCGGCAAGGGGATATTGTTGACGGCAACCTGCGCCGGATCGGCGGCAGCCGCCGCCGCGAGCGCTGCGGGGTCAGCCTTGCTGAAAGGCATGTTTGCCGGCGCTTGCGCGGTCGCCACGGCCTGTTCGGTGGTCGTCGTCGCGTCCGCCATGGCGAACGGAACATTCTCAGGCTGCGCGCCGACATCGACCTTCGGCCGCGGCGCGAAATCGGGCAGCGGAATCTCCTTGGCCGGCAGCGCTGCGATGATCGTCTCCGGCGTATCCTTTTCAGGCTCCGGAGCCTGCTCGTCGGCAATCTGCGGAATGTTGGCGCGCTGCGCTTTCTCCGGCGCCACGATGGCGATGCCCGGCAGGTTGCTGCTCTTGGCGGTCGCGGCCGGCTTCAGGTTTCGAGCCTTGGGCGCGGGCTCGGCCGAAGCGGTCTCGACATCCGCGCTGTCGTCGGCTTCATCGGAGCCGCCGCCGAAGAGAGCAGACAGGAACCCACCCGACTTCTTACCGCCGCCGACACTGGCCATCTCGACATTGGGCGTGCCCGAACCCTTGCGGGCCTTGTAGGAGGCGAGCGCCTGTTCATATCCGGGCAGCGGCCGGCCGTCGCTCGGCACATGCAGCGTCTTGCCATTGGGGAACAGGCTGACCAGTTCCTGGCGGCTGATACCGGGCCAGTGGCGGACATTGCCGACATCCATATGCACGAAAGGCGAACCGGAGGTCGGATAGTAGCCGACGCCACCGCCCTGCATCTTCAGGCCGATGTTGCGCAGCTTCTTCAGCGGCACGCCGGGAATATAGAAATCCATCGCCTTGCCGAGCATATGCTGGCTCTTCTCGGCGACACCCCGGCTGCGGCTGCGCAGCATCGAGTTCGTCGCCGGCGAACGGTAGCCGCAGACAACCTGGATATAGTCGGTGGCGCCGCTTTCGCGATAGGCCTCCCAGACCAGGTCCAGCAGGCGCGGATCCATCTTGGTCGGCTCGTTGCGGCGCCAGTCGCGCAGGATGATGTTGATCTTGCGAAGGCCCTCGGGATCGTAGCGGCCATTGCGCTTGTAGACGATCTCCGCCTTCTCATGCGTGTGGAGGTGGTAGAGCTTCAGCGAACGAACTTCGGCCTGGGCGCAGGTGGCGGCCGCGGCAACAAAACCAAAAGCGACAATCATCGCTGCCAGCCATCTCGGCCAGACGCTCAAATGATCATGACGCCCGTTTCTGAGTCGTTCGATTCTGTTCAAATCAAAAGGCCTTGCAGGCTGCCGTTTGTCCCCGGATTTGCCCAAACGGATGTGTCGTTTTCACATCCGAATATCGATCCTAATGGTTAATCATCACTTATTGAAGCCGAAATGCGGTAACACCATGGCGATATCCCGTCAAAAATTGTTCACAAGATTTCTTGGTAAACCGCTGGTTTAGATCAGGATTCCGGCTTTGGCCGAACACGATCTGTTACCGTTAGCCTTAATGCGTGAACAGATCTGTCCACAGGCTTGCCATATTCCAGCCAAAACCCCGATACAGGGCCAAATCTAGCATGGCAAGCTGGTCCCGGCCTTGCGCCTCAGGAGGCGAGACGATCGACGCGGCCGGTTTCCGGGTCGATGCCGTATTCCTTGAGCTTGCGGTAAAGCGTCGAGCGGCCGATACCGAGGCGGCGAGCGACTTCGCTCATCTGGCCGTTGTAATGGTCGATGGCGAGCTTGATCATCTCGAGTTCGACATCGGCCAGTGCCCGCACGTTGCCGCGTTCGTCGAGCGCCCGCAGCGTTCCGAATCTCGGCTGGAGCACGGCCGGCCGATCCGGTTCGGCCGTCGAGGTGGAATCGCCGGCCGGAACCTCCTCATCGCGCGGTCCTGGAGGCGATGAAAAGTGCGGTGCTGTGTCGTCCGTTTCGAGATTGACGGTGCCTTCCACCTGCGCCCGGATCTGCGGGAAATCATCGACATCGAGCACGTCGCCGTCACACAGCACCGAGGCGCGGAAGACAGCGTTTTCGAGCTGCCTGATGTTGCCGGGCCAGTCATAGGCCTGCAGCACGGCAAGGGCTGCCGCCGAAATGCCTTGCAGGCGGTGGCGCGGGTCGGCGGGCGCCACCTTTTCCATGAAGTGCGTGACCAGATGCGGAATGTCGTCGCGGCGGTCGCGCAGCGGCGGCACGAAGATCGGATAGACGTTGAGCCGGTAGAACAGGTCCTCGCGGAACTTGCCGTCCTTGACCTGCTGCAAGAGGTTGCGGTGCGTCGCCGAGATCAGCCTGATGTCGACCCTGACGGTGGCACGGCCACCGACCGGATCGACCTCGCCGTCCTGCACGGCGCGCAACAGCTTGACCTGTACGTCGAGCGGCAGGTCGCCGATCTCGTCGAGGAACAGCGTGCCCGAATGCGCTTCGACGAACTTGCCGGTGTGCTTGTCGGTGGCGCCGGTGAACGAGCCCTTCTCGTGGCCGAACAGGATCGATTCGACCAGATTGTCGGGAATGGCGCCGCAATTGACGGTGACGAACGGTTTCGAGCGGCGGTCGCCGGTGCCCTGAATGGCGCGCGCCACCAGTTCCTTGCCGACGCCGGATTCGCCTTCGATCAGGATCGGGATGTTGGAGGCCGCCGCCTTCTGGCCAAGGCGGATCACCCTGTCCATGGCCGGACTGTGGGTGATCATATCCTTGAAGGTCAAAAGGCCGCCGCGCTTGCGCGACGTGCGCTTGACCTCGCCCTCGACCGCCTCGACCTTGAGCGCATTGGCGATCGACGCCTGCAGCCTGTCGGGCGACGCCGGCTTGACGACGAAATCGAAGGCGCCGTGGCGCATCGCCGACACCACTGTTTCGATGCCGCCCTGCGCGGTCTGCACGATGACCGGGACGGTGATGTCGCGTTCGCGCATCGCCTTCAGCACGCCGATGCCGTCGACACCAGGCATCACCAGGTCGAGGATGACCACCGAGACGTCGCGGGCGCCAGGCCCGTCGAGCACGTCGAGGCCGGCGGCACCGCCGTCGACGACGATTGCCGTGTGGCCGAAGCGTGTCACCGCCGCCTCGAGCAGCCGGCGCTGCACGGGATCGTCATCGACTATGAGTATGGAACCTGTCATGACTTTCTGAATCGCCCGCTCGAAATCCCCATGGATCATCTTGGCACAGGGTTCTAAATAAGGTTTCAAAAAACCCGGTGAACGAATTGCTTAGGATTTGACCGGCTCCTCTGTTCCCCCTTGAATTCTCTCTCCTTGATGCAAAAAAGGTATTGTCGATGCGCATGATGTTTGGTCGGCGGCTTGCGGCACCAGCGTCCGGTCAGGGCGCGGCCGAGCTTGGCGATCTGCCGGAATGGAACCTTGCCGACCTCTATGCCGGCATGGAAGCCCCGGAACTGAAGCGTGACATCGCAAAGGCCGCTGCCGACGCGATCGCTTTCGAGACCCGCTGGAAGGGCACGCTCGCCGCCGAGGCCGGGCGCGGCGGCACCGGCAGGCTTGGCGAGGCGCTGGTCGCCTACGAGGCGCTGGAGGAACTGATCGGCCGCATCGTCTCCTATGCCGGCCTGGTCTACGCCGGCAACACCGCCGACCCGCAGCGCGCCAAGCTCTATGGCGACATCCAGGAGAAGATGACCGACGCCAGTGCGCACCTTCTGTTCTTCGCGCTCGAACTGAACCTGATCGAGGACGCCGCGATAGAAAGCGCACTGGCCGCCGATTCCGCTTTCGGCCACTACCGGCCCTGGGTGCTCGACCTCAGAATGGACAAGCCATACCAGCTCGAGGACCGCGTCGAGCAGCTCTTCCACGAGAAGTCGATCACCGGACGCGGCGCCTGGAACCGCCTGTTCGACGAGACGATGACCGACCTTCGCTTCGACGTCGATGGCGAGGAATTGACGCTCGAGCCAGCCCTCAACCGCCTGCAGGATGCCGATGGCGAGGTGCGCCGCCGCGCCTCCGAGGCGCTGGCCGCGACCTTCCGCAAGAGCCTGCGCACCTTCACGCTGATCACCAACACGCTGGCCAAGGACAAGGAAATTTCCGACCGCTGGCGCGGCTTCGAGGACATCGCCGATTCCCGCCATCTCGCCAACCGTGTCGAGCGCGGCGTCGTCGATGCGCTCGCCACCGCCGTGCGCGAGGCCTATCCGCGCCTGTCGCATCGCTACTACGCGATGAAGGCGCGCTGGCTCGGCATGGACGTGATGAACCACTGGGACCGCAACGCGCCGTTGCCGGAGACACCGCAAGCGGTGATCGGCTGGGATGAGGCCAGGAACACGGTGCTGTCCGCCTACCAGCGCTTTTCGCCCGAGATGGCCGAGATCGCGCGCACCTTCTTCGACCGCAACTGGATCGACGCGCCGGTGCGCCCGGGCAAGTCGCCCGGCGCCTTTGCCCATCCGACCGTGCCGTCGGCCCACCCCTATGTGCTGCTCAATTACATGGGCAAGCCGCGCGACGTGATGACGCTGGCGCATGAGCTCGGCCACGGCGTGCATCAGGTGCTGGCCGCCGGCCAGGGCGCGCTGATGGCCTCGACGCCGCTGACGCTGGCCGAGACCGCTTCGGTCTTCGGCGAGATGCTGACCTTCCGCTCGCTGCTCGAACAGACCACCGACCGGCGCGAGCGCAAGGCCATGCTCGCCCAGAAGGTCGAGGACATGATCAACACGGTGGTTCGCCAGATCGCCTTCTACGAATTCGAGCGCAAGGTGCATGCCGAGCGCCGCAACGGCGAACTGACCTCCGACAGGCTCGGCCAGTTCTGGCTGGAAGTGCAGGCCGAAAGCCTCGGCCCCGCGATCAAATTGCGCGAGGGCTACGAAGTGTTCTGGACCTACATCCCGCACTTCATCCACTCGCCCTTCTATGTCTACGCCTATGCTTTCGGCGACTGCCTGGTGAACTCGCTCTACGCCGTCTACCAGAACGCCGAGCGCGGCTTCCAGGACAAGTATTTCGAGATGCTGCGCGCCGGCGGCACCAAGCATCATTCGCAGCTTCTGGCGCCCTTCGGCCTCGACGCCACCGATCCCGCCTTCTGGCAGATCGGGCTCGGCGTGATCAGTGGCCTGATCGACGAGTTGGAATCCCTCGACAGCTGAGAGGCCTCTCGCATGGACAGAACAGTTTAGCCGGAATGCATGTTGGGATCGCACTATTCTTGCGCTAAATATTTGTTCTTGAAGAACTCTGGGCAGAAGTTTTTCCCATAGCTTTCCACAAGCTCTATGATAGCCTTCGCTCCAAGCTCAGCCGGAGCGCATGCGGATCGGCGAGGGAAAATCTCAGCCGGCCGTGACGCTCAGGCGAACGCGACAACGGCGGTTGGCCACAGGCTGGAAAAGCCGATCGCCAATTGCTCGAACCAAAGCCGGCTGTTCTGCGAACCCGCGGAACTATCATCGAGTAGTCCATCGCCGAAGGTCATGACCCACGGCAGACGGATCTGACTGGAGAGAGACAATGGGCACTTTTTTCTACGTGGTCCTGGCGTTCCTGGTAGGCGTGTTGGTGGGCTGGTTCATCTGGGGTCGCCTGCGCGGTGAGCTCGACAGTCTGCGCGGCGACCTCGACCGCACCCGCAGCGAGCGCGACCGGCTGCGTGCCGACAGCGACCGGCTGACCGGCGAACTCAATGCATGCGGCAAGACCCGCGCCGACCTCGAACGCCAGTTGCGCGATGCCCAGGCATCCACGGGTAGCGGGGCAAAGGCGTCAAGCCAACCGCCGGCAGCCCTGGTGTCGACGCCGGCCGCGGCCAAATCCGCTCCGGCGGCGGCCAAGGCTGCGCCTGCCAAACCCGCTGCGAAGGCCGCGCCGGCGAAAGCCCCCGCCGCCAAACCCGCAGCGGCCAAACCGGCCGCGGCAAAGACAGCAGCTCCAGCCAAACCCGCCGCGAGCAAACCTGCAGCCTCCACCGCCTCGGCAGCCAAAAGCGCGGCCGCGCCCAAGCCGGCAGCCGCCAAGAAGGCCGCGCCGGCGGCAGCCAAGCCAGCGGCAGCCAAGCCAGCGGCAGCCAAGCCTGATAATCTTCGCCGGCTGATCGGCATCGGCCCGGTCAACGAGAAACTGCTCAAGGCGCAAGGCGTCACCAGTTTCGCCCAGATCGCGGCCTGGACGGCCGCCGACATCAAGCGGATCGAGGACGTGATGAACTTCGACGGCCGCATCGCGCGCGAACGCTGGATCGACCAGGCCAAGCTGCTCGCCGCCGGTGACGAGAAGGAATTCGCCAAGCAGTTTCCGACAGCCGGAACCGCCAGCAACACCTGAGCAGCGGAGGCGGGACAAATTACGACCGGCGGCGCGATAGTGCCGCCGGTTTGTTTTGCCGGCAAGGTCGGCTTACAGGTCTGCCCAAAAGGTCGGCCCAAAGGTCGGCTTTGAGGGGCAAGGTGCCGTTCCCTCGATTGCGCGCGAGCGGCCCCCCATATAGAGCGATCGACGGCTTCATCGATCCCGGTCCCCATGTCCCTGCCCGCCGCCATTTTCCGCAACGACGAAAGCGCGCGCCAGCTCGTGTTCGACCGGCCGGCCGACATCATCGTGGCGCATGAGGCCCGGGATTTCCGGCCGGCACTGGAGGCAGCGCAGGCCGCTCACGACGCCGGCAAGTGGCTTGCCGGCTATTTCTCCTATGAGGCCGGCTACCTGCTCGAACCGAAACTCGTTCCCTTGCTGCCGAAGGGACGTCGCGCGCCGCTGGTCTGCCTTGGTGTCTTCGATGCTCCGGCCGAAGAAGCGCTACCGCCGCGCAATGCGGCAACCCCGAACGGCCCGATCTTCGACGCACGGGCGACGTGGTCTTTCGATGACTATGAGAAACGCTTCTCGCGACTGCACCAGCACATCAGGCAGGGCGACTGCTACCAGGGCAATCTGACCTTTCCGGTGCGGGCGCAATGGTCCGGCGATCCGCTGGCCGCCTTCGACGCGCTGACCGAGCGCCAGCCGGTGAAGTATGGCGCGCTGGTGGCGCTGGGTGACCCGATCGTGCTGTCGCGCTCGCCCGAACTGTTCTTCGAGATCGACGCCGCCGGGATGATCGAGACGCATCCGATGAAGGGGACCGCGCCGCGCGGCGCGACCAAGGCCGAGGACGAGCGGCAGAAGACTTTCCTGCGCAATGACGAAAAGAACCAGGCCGAGAACCGGATGATCGTCGACCTCTTGCGCAACGATATCTCGCTGATCAGCGAGGTCGGCACACTGGAAGTGCCGGAACTGTTCCGCATCGAGAGCTACCCGACCGTCCACCAGATGGTGAGCGACGTCAGGGCGAAGCTGCTGCCGGGGCTCTCGATCCGCCAGGTCTTCGCGGCATTGTTTCCCTGCGGCTCGATCACTGGCGCGCCAAAAATCCGAGCCATGGAGATCCTGCACGATCTGGAGGGCACGCCGCGCGACGTCTATTGCGGCGCCATTGGCTGGATCGCACCCGGCGGCACGATGCGCTTTTCCGTGGCGATCCGCACCATCTCGCTCTTTGCCAGTGGCGAGGCCGTCTACAATGTCGGCGGCGGCATCGTCTTCGATTCGACGCCTGAGGAGGAGTATCAGGAGTGTCTGCTCAAAGCCCGCTTCGCGACGGGGACACCGCCGACTTCGAACTGATCGAGACCATGCGCTGGCAGCCAGAGACGGGCTTCCTGCGCTTCGATCGCCACCTTGCGCGCCTCTATGGCTCGGCGGCGGAACTCGGCTTTGCCTGCGATCCGCAGAGAGTGGGCGCCGTGCTGGGCAAGGCGGTCGACGGCGCCCAAACCGACATGCGCACGCGGCTCGCCTTGGCGCGCAACGGCGACGCAACGGCCTCGGCACAGCCCTACGAACCGCTCGCCGCCGACAAGGTCTGGATGCTGCGCCTGGCGCGGACGCGGCTCGATTCCGGCAACACGCTGTTGCGCCACAAGACCAGCCGGCGCCAGCTCTACACGCATGCCCGTTCCGAATATCTCGTCACCCAGGCCGACGAGGTGCTGCTGGCCAATGAGCGCGGTGAAATCTGCGAAGGCACCATCACCAATGTGTTCGCCGATTTCGGCAACGGCGTGCTGGCAACGCCCCGGCTCGATTGCGGCCTGCTGCCTGGCGTATTGCGCGCCGAGCTTCTGGATGAAGGCCGGGCGCAAGAAGCGATCTACAGCTACGACGATCTGAAGTCGGCCAAGGCGCTCTTTGTCGGCAATTCGCTGCGCGGCCTGATTCCCGCAAGGCTGGTATGACCAGGAGAACGCCATGTTCGTCGTTTCGCTGAACTACAAAGTGCCGCTGACCGAGATCGACCGCCTGCAGGCGGCGCACATCGAATGGCTGAAGGCCTGCTATGCGGAGGGTGTCTTCGTCGCCTCCGGGCCGAAGAAACCGCGGACCGGCGGCATCATCATCGCGCAATGTCCGCGCGAAATCCTCGACGCCAGGCTGGCAGCCGACCCGTTCGCCAAGGCGGGCGCAGCGGAGTACGAGGTCACCGAATTCCTGGCCAGGATGACCGCTGCCGGTCTCGAGGCCATCAAGGAAGCATGAGCTTGGCCGAGGCCCTTCCGACCCACACCCCCTATGACGGCTCGTCGAAGCTGTTCAACATCGGGCTGAAGCCGCTCGAGCCGGCAGGCTGGATCGAGGTCGACGGCCATCTTCTGCCCTATCTCGCCGAGAAGCGCCGGCTCTATGCCGAAATCCCCGACCGGGTTTTCGTCGAGGAGGACGGCACGCGCGACGCCCAGCAGGAAGTGCTCGACTTGCTCGGCGCCTATCTGCCGGACCGATTTCCAGACACCCATCGCCGCACCGATGCGGGCATCGAGGTGGTGGGCGCTGCGAACCACCCTGCTTTGCCTTCGGGTCTCGCCGACGCGCCGCTGGTCGCGGCCTCGCTGCTGGTCCAGGAAGACCTGATCCTGATGCGTCGCGACGACAGCGGCTGGCGGCTCGCCGCCGGATCGCTGTGCTTTCCCTCGTCCTGGTCGCTTCTCGAAAAATTCGGCAAGCCGCTGCAGCAGATCCACGAGCCTGTACCGGGCTTCGGTCCGGGCACGCGGCCGGCCGCATTGATCAACCGCATGTTCGACGGCCTGCAGGGCCAGGCGGTTGAGCGCTTCAACTGGTCGATCCAGGCCGACAATGCGCTCTACCATCCGCTGTCCAATGTCGAGCGCATCGACCGTGCCACCAACCGGCCGTCGCGCTTCCCCGACGGCGACGTCAAGGCGCACGCCTTCATCCGCGTCGAGCGGCAGACGCTGCGCAAGCTGCCGTCCTCACGCGACATCCTGTTCACCATCCGCATCCATCTCGACCCGCTCGCCGTGCTGGCCCGGCACCCCGACCGGGCGGCGCTAGCTGGGTCCTTTGCCGCTCAGCTCGAGGCGCTCGATCTCGACCAGCTCGACTACAAGGGCCTGACATCGGACCGCGACCGGCTGATCGAACATTTGAGGACAATGGCGCGCTGAGTCACGCTACAGGCTGCCGGCCAGGAACTCGACGAATATCCTTGCCCTGGCGCTCGCCTTACGTCCGGCCGGAAACAGCGCCCACAGTTCAACAGACGGCAATGTCCATTCGGTCAGGATCGGCCGCACCGCGCCACTGCGCAGTTCCGGCCCGAACATCCATTCGGAGCCGACCGTGAAACCAATTCCGGCAAGCACCGCCTCACGCGCCCCTTCGGCCGACGTCACGCGCAGCCGCCCCTGGCCGGCAAGCGAAACCTCTTCAGCGCCTCGCTGGAACGTCCAGCGATTGGAATAGCCTGCCTGGACGAAAAGGATCGCCTCGTGCCGCGACAGCTCATCCGGCGCCATGGGCTCGCCCTCGCGCGCCAGGTAGGAGGGTGCCGCCACCACGAGACGACGGCAAGTGGCGATCTTGCGCCCGATATGAGCGGGGGCGAAGCTTTCACCCAGACGCAGCATGACATCCACCCCTTCCTCGACAAGGTCGACGTTCCTGTCGTCCATCGCCACCTCGACGTCGAGCCTTGGGTGAGCGTCCAGGAAGGCTTTCAGTCTCGGCACGACATGCAGGCGGCCGAAGGTCACGGACGTGCCAATGCGCAGCAACCCGGTAAGCGCCGCCGCAGTGCCACGCGCCGCGTTCTCTGCTTCGTCGGCCTCGTCGACCGCGCGCTTGGCGCCTTCATAAAAGCTGAGGCCGGCATCGGTCGGCGATAGACCTCGGGTGGTGCGCGACAGCAGGCGAACGCCGAGCCGTTCCTCGAGCTGCGCGATCGCTTTCGAAACGGCTGGCTGCCCGACGCGCAAATGTCGCGCGGCCGCCGAGAACGAGCCGGTTTCGATGACCCTAATAAAGGTGTTCATCGCCATGAGCCTGTCCATCTATTCCACCTTGGAATTAGTTATATGGTGATATTCCTTCTACCTGACCGGTTTGGGAATAGCCAATTGGCTTGATGTCAAATCCATCCAGCCATTTGGAGAACCAAAATGAGCAAGCTCAACAACAAGGTCGCCATCGTCACCGGCGCCGCGCGCGGCATCGGTGCGGGCATCGCCAAGCGGCTGGCGGCGGAAGGCGCCGCCGTCGTCGTCAACTACGCCACCAGCCATGAAGCGGCCGAACGCACGGTGAAGGAGATCATCGCCAGCGGCGGCAAGGCGACCGCGGTTCAGGGCGACGTGGTCGAGGCCGCTGATGTCGAAAAGATGTTCGAGGCGGCAAGGATCGCATTCGGCAAGCCAAGCATTCTGGTCAACAACGCTGCCACGGCAGTCTTCGGCACCTTCGAGGAAGCCAGTGAGGCGGATTATCGGCGGCTGTTCGACACCAACGTGCTGGGCACGATCCTGACCACCAAGGCGGCGATGCGCCACTTCCCCGAGAGCGGCGGCAGCATCGTCAACATCGGCACGATCTCGAGCTGGAACCCGGTGCCAAACACCAGCCTCTATTCCGCCAGCAAAGCGGCGATCGACACGCTGACGCTTAGCCTGTCGAGAGAACTCGGAGCCCGCAACATCCGTGTCAACATCGTGGCGCCTGGCTATACCCATACCGAAATGACAGAAGGCATGGTTGGCACCGATTTCGGCAATATGCTGATCGCTGGCGTCCCCCTTGGCCAGCGCTTCGGCAGGCCGGACGACATCGCCCCGACCGTGGCCTTTCTCGCCTCGGACGAGGCGGCGTGGCTGACCGGCGAACGCATCAACGCGTCGGGCGGCGCCCGCTGATACGACGCCGGCTCAACATCCGCCATCGGGCAGGCCATGGCCTCCCGGTGGCATCGCCGAGCACTGCCACAGCGGCGTTCCCGGGCGTTTCGCTGGTTTTCCCTTTATTGTGACAATGATCTATGGTTTGTCGCGCCGCGGCCAAGCGGCTGTTCCGGAGTGTTTTTGAGGAGTGCTCGATAAAATGGCGAATGAAAACTGGCCCGTTTACGGTGAGATCACCGGCCCTGTGGTGATGATCGGCTTCGGCTCGATCGGACGGGGAACGCTGCCGCTCATCGAACGCCATTTCAAGTTCGACAAGTCGCGCATGACGGTCCTCGACCCACGCGACACCGACCGCAAGCTGCTCGACGAGCGCGGCATCGCCTTCGTCCAGGAAGCGGTGACCGAGAAGAACTACAAGAAGCTTTTGACGCCGCTGCTAACCAATGGCGGCGGCCAGGGCTTCTGCGTCAATTTGTCGGTCGATACCGGCTCGGTCGACCTGATGCGGCTCTGCCGCAAGCTCGGCGTGCTCTATATCGACACCGTCGTCGAGCCGTGGCTCGGCTTCTATTTCGACGCCAAGGCCGACAATGCCAGCCGCACCAACTATGCGCTGCGCGAGGCCATGATCAAGGAGAAGCACGACAAACCTGGCGGCGCTACCGCCGTCTCCACCTGCGGCGCCAATCCCGGCATGGTCTCATGGTTCGTCAAGCAGGCGCTGGTCAACCTCGCCACCGATCTTGGCCTTGAGTTCTCGGAACCCGCGCAGGAAGACCGCGAGGGTTGGGCGAAGCTGATGAAGAAGGCCGGCGTCAAGGGCATCCACATCGCCGAGCGCGACACCCAGCGCACCAAGAAGCCAAAGCCGATGGATGTGTTCTGGAACACATGGTCGGTCGAGGGCTTCATCTCCGAGGGGCTGCAGCCGGCCGAGCTCGGCTGGGGCACGCATGAGAAGTGGATGCCGAAGAACGCCAAGAAGCACAAGCACGGCTCCAAGGCCGCGATCTATCTGGAACAGCCCGGCGCCAACACGCGCGTGCGCTCGTGGTGCCCGACACCGGGCGCGCAATACGGCCTGCTGGTGACGCATAATGAGGCGATCTCGATCGCCGATTTCTTCACCGTGCGCTCCAAGAAGGGCAAGGTCCAGTACCGGCCGACCTGCCACTATGCCTACCATCCCTGCAACGACGCGATGCTGTCGCTGGACGAGATGTTCGGCGCTGCCGGCAAGCCTCAGCCGGTGCACCACGTGCTCGACGAAAATGAACTCGTCGACGGCGTCGACGAGCTCGGCGTCCTGCTCTACGGCCACGACAAGAATGCTTACTGGTACGGCTCGCATCTCTCGCTCGCCGAGGCGCGCAAGCTGGCGCCCTATCAGAACGCCACCGGCATGCAGGTCACCTCGGCGGTTCTGGCCGGCATGGTCTGGGCTCTGGAAAACCCGGATGCCGGCATCGTCGAGGCCGACGAGATGGACTACAAGCGCTGCCTGGAAGTGCAGTCGCCCTATCTCGGACCGGTCGAAGGCCATTACACCGACTGGACGCCGCTTGACAGGCGCCCCAGCCTCTTCCCGGAGGACCTCGACCGCAGCGATCCGTGGCAATTCCGCAACATCCTCGTCCGATAGCACCCTGCGCACCATGCGCCATTGCCTTGCAATCGCCCGGAAATCGGGCGATTGAAGAGATGCGGCCTGGGGCAGCGTGCGTCTTGCGGGACGCGCGCCCACTCCAGCACTTTGGACGTTCGCCTCGTGCCTGCCAAAATCGAAACCGATTTTTGGGCCGATGCGTTTGGAGAGGATTTCAGATGACTATTGCGCGCAAAGTTCTTTCGATGGGCATGGCGGGTTCCTTTGCCATGATGCTCGCTGCCTGCACGACCAGCGGTCCTGACCAACCGCCGATGGCAGCCGCGCCGAAAGGCGTCGAGGGCTCGTGGATCGATGCCAAGGGCACCGGCCTGTCGACCTTCACCGGCGGAAAGTTCACGACCGTCGCCACCGACACCGGCCAGAAGCTGGCCGATGGCAGCTACACGATGACCGGCGCCACATCGGTCGAGATCAACGGGACGTCGCTGATCCGGCAGACGCCGGTCAGCTTCAACTGCCTGCTGATCTCCACCAGCCAGCTGAACTGCACCAGTTCGTCCGGCCAGAACTTCGTCCTCACACGACGCGCCTGAACCGGCAAACATCGGACTCATCAAGGACGGCGGCCACGGGCCACCGTCCTTTTTTGCGCCGGCAAATCCCCCGGGTTTTTCGCCAGAAAATACCCCGGATTTTGCACTCGCAAATATCCCCGGTTCTGCCCTTGCACATACAGCTGGCATTTCCGCTTGCGTCAGCCGGAACGCGATGGGAACATGGTCAAAACGCTGGCTGTTATATCCCAGTCAAGCACAGGCATTAAACGCCTCTGATCAGCCTACCGGGAGACGAAGATGAAGAAGCTTGCCGCCATTGCAGCCCTGTCCGTATCGACGCTTGGCCTGTCGGCCGGCGCATCTTTTGCCGACTACACATTGAACATTCTGCATTTCAACGATTGGCACAGCCGCATCGAAGGCAACAACAAATACGAGTCGACCTGTTCGGCCGACGAGGAGACCAAGGGCGAATGCATTGGCGGCGCCGGCCGGTTGATCACGGCGATCGCCCAGGAACGCAAGAAGCTCGAAGGGCAGAATGTGCTGCTGCTCAATGCGGGCGACAGCTTCCAGGGATCGCTGTTCTACACCACCTACAAGGGCGCCGTGGAAGAGGAATTCCTCAATCAGATCAAACCCGACGCAGTGACGCTCGGCAACCACGAATTCGACGACGGCGAGAGCGCGCTGGTGCCTTACCTCGACAAGGCGAAGTTCCCGATCGTCAGCGCCAATGTCGTGCCGAACGACAAGTCCGGCGCGGCCGGCAAGATAAAGCCGTCGATCGTCGTCGAGGTTGGCGGACAGAAGATCGGCATCGTCGGCGCCGTCACCAACGACACGCCTGAACTCGCCTCGCCCGGCCCCAACATCGCCATCGCCGACGACGTCAAGTCGATCACGGCGGAGGTCGAGAAGCTCAAGGCGCAAGGCGTCAACAAGATCATCGCCGTGACCCATATCGGCTATAACAGGGAGCGCGATATCATCGCCAAGATCCCCGGCATCGACGTCGTTGTCGGAGGCCACAGCCATACGCTCTTGTCGAACACCGATCCGAAGGCGGCAGGTCCCTATCCGACGATGGTCGACAATCCCGGCGGCTACAAGGTGCCGGTGGTGCAGGCGGCGTCCTATTCGAAATATCTCGGCGAGTTCAAGGTGGTGTTCGACGACAATGGCGCCGTCAAATCGGCGAGCGGCGACCCGATCTACCTCGACAAGTCGATCACGCCCGATCCCGCCGTGCTCGCCCGCATCAAGGAACTCGGCGCGCCGATCGAGGCCCTGAAGAACAAGGAAGTGGCCGAGACCACCGATGTGATCGACGGCAGCCGCGAGAATTGCCGCGCCAGGGAATGCGCGATGGGCAATCTCGTCTCCGACGCCATACTCGACCGCGTCAAGGGACAGGGCGTCGAGATCGTCATCTCCAATGGTGGCGGCCTGCGCGCCTCGATCGACAAGGGCACGGTCACCATGGGCGAGGTGCTGACCGTGCTGCCGTTCCAGAACACGCTGGCGACCTTCCAGATTTCCGGCAAGGACCTGGTCGCCGGTCTCGAGGGCGGCCTCAGCCAGATCGAGGACGGCGCCGGCCGCTTCCCGCAGGTGGCGGGCCTCAAATATTCCTTCGACAAGTCGGTCGCGCCCAATGCCGGCCGCGTCAAGTCGGTCGAGGTGATGGAGAACGGCGCCTGGACGCCGATCAATCCCGACAAGGACTATGTCGTCGCCACCAACAATTATGTCCGCCAGGGCGGCGACGGCTACAAGGTCTTCGCCGAAAAGGCCAAGAACGCTTACGACTACGGCCCCGGCCTCGAGCAGGTCGTTGCCGACTATCTCGGCGCCCACCGGCCCTACACGCCGAAGCTCGACGGCCGCATCACCGAGATCGCCGCGACTGTCGCGGCGGCCCCCGCCGCCGAGCCCGCCAAACCGGCCGAACCGGCAAAGCCGGCCGAGACAGCGCCGGCAACCCCGGCGCCCGCACCGGCCGAGGCGGCGAAACCGGCTGAACCGGCAAAGCCCGCTGAAGCAGCACCTGCACCAGTCGAACCCGCGAAGCCTGCAGAACCGGCAAAGCCCGCCGAAGCAGCACCTGCGCCGGCAGAACCCGCCAAGCCTGCCGAACCGGTAAAGCCCGTTGAAACCGCGCCCGCCACGGGCAGCCATGTCATCGTCACCGGTGACACCTACTGGGACCTGGCCAAGAAGGCCTATGGCGACGCGACCAAGTGGAAACTCATCTACGAGGCCAACAAGGGTCAACGGCCGCATCGGCTTATGCCCGGCGCGACGCTGACCATCCCGGCGAAGTAGAGTCACTTCGCCTGTTCCGACGCCAAGCCCGTCCGGGAAACCGGGCGGGTTTTGCGTTTTCAGGCTAAGGTGCGGCCAGACGCTGCATTGAAAACCGGCGCGCCATCGCTAGTTTCGCGCCGTGTCCGGAGAACCCTTATGACGCTTTCCACTCCTGTCGATCCCAAAGCCGCGAAGGCCCTCGGCCCACAGCCGGCCGGGCATCCGCCGGTCAAGACCGGCAAGATCGGCGTCATGCTGGTCAATCTCGGCACGCCTGACGGCACCGATTTCAAGCCGATGTGGCGGTATCTCAGGGAATTTCTGTCCGACCCACGTGTCATCGAGCTCAACAGGGCGATCTGGTATCCGATCCTCTACGGCCTCGTGCTCACCACCCGGCCGAAGAAGTCCGGCGCCAACTATGCCCGGATCTGGAACCGGGAGAAGAACGAGTCGCCGCTGCGCACCTACACCCGAGCGCAGAGCGAAAAGCTCGCCGAGGCGTTGCGCGACTTGCCCGATGTCGTCGTCGACTGGGCGATGCGCTACGGCAATCCTTCGACCGCGAGCGTCGCCGAAAGCCTGGTCGCGCAAGGCTGCGACCGCATTCTTTCGTTCCCGCTCTATCCCCAGTATTCGGCGACCACCACGGCAACCGCCAACGACCAACTGTTTCGCGCCTTGATGAAGATGCGGGCAGCCCCTGCCATCCGCAGCGTGCCGCCTTACTATGACGAGCCCGTCTACATCGAGGCGCTGGCGCGTTCGATCGAACAGCATCTGACGACACTCGATTTCGAGCCAGAAGTTGTCATCGCCTCATACCACGGCATCCCAAAACCCTATTTCGAAAAGGGTGACCCCTACCATTGCCACTGCCTCAAGACGACGCGGCTGTTGCGCGACAGGCTCGGCTGGGACGAGAAGAAGCTGATCACCACCTTCCAGTCGCGCTTCGGCGCGCAGGAATGGCTGCAGCCCTACACCGACAAGACCGTGGAGAAACTCGGCAAGGACGGCGTGAAATCGATCGCCATCGTCAATCCCGGCTTTTCCGTCGACTGCATCGAGACGCTGGACGAGATCGGCCGTGAGGCGGCCGAGACTTTTCATCACGCCGGCGGCAAGAATTTCGCCCATATCCCTTGCCTGAACGACAGCGCCGAGGGCATGGCGGTGATCGAGGCCATGGTGCGTCGCGAATTGTCCGGCTGGGTCTGATAGCGGAACAACGGCCACTCCGGGGCGTTGAGGCGCGCCTTCCGGAGAATTCCATGCCCCGCAAACTCGACCTCAGAACTGGCCGGCCCGTCTGGTCCGCCTATCGGGCACCAGCCGTGCCGACTGACAGCCTGAGCCGGGACGTCAAGACCGATGTACTCATCATCGGCATGGGCATCAGCGGCGCCATGATGGCCGAGGCGCTGACGGCAGACGGTCATGCCGTGCTCTGCATCGACCGGCGCGGGCCGCTGAAAGGCTCGACCGCCGCGACCACCGCGCTGGTGCAATTCGAAATCGACCAGCCGCTTTCAACGCTCTCAAAGATGATCGGCAAGGCCAAGGCACAGCAGGCCTGGCGGCGCTCGCGGCTCGCCGTTCCCAACCTGGCTGGCCGTATCGAGGACCTCGCAATCGACTGTCGCCTGCGCCGCACCCAGTCCCTTTATCTGGCCGGCACGCTGCTCGGCCCGGCGGAACTGCGCGATGAAGCCGAAGCGCGGCGGCAAGCGGGCATTGCCGCCACCTATCTGACGCCGCGGCCACTGGCGGAAACATTCGGCATCGACCGCGGTGGCGCCATCCTCAGCCACGACAACATCGCGCTCGACCCGCGCAAGCTGACGGCCGGACTGTTGCTCAAGGCGCTCGAGCGCAAGGCCCGCTTCCACACCCCCGTCGAGGCGACAGCGATCGAGGACAGTGCCAACGAAGTGGTGGTCGCCACGAAAGACGGCCCGACCATCGCGGCACAGCATGTTGTCCTGGCCACCGGCTATGAACTGCTCGACATCGTGCCGGCCGCGGCCCACCGGATCATCTCGACCTGGGCGATCGCGACACGCCCGCAACCGCGAAAACTCTGGCCGGGTGCTGCGTTTATCTGGGAGGCGTCAGACCCCTACCTTTACATGCGCGCGACGGCCGACGGCCGCGTCATCTGCGGCGGCGAGGACGAGGATTTTGTCGACGAGACAAGGCGCGACGAACTGATCGCCGACAAGAGTGCCCGTATTGCCGAAAAACTCGGCCGGTTGTTCCCGCATCTCGACGTCAAGCCTGAGTTCGCCTGGACCGGTTCCTTCGGCACCACGTCCACGGGCTTGCCCTATATCGGCGCCATTCCCAGGCACCCACGCATCCATGCAGTCATGGGTTACGGCGGTAATGGCATCACCTTCTCGCGCATCGCTTCCGAAATTATTTCGGCTTCGATCAAGGGGCTAGCCGACACGGATGCAGAGCTGTTCGCCTTCAACCGGTGAGTGCAGGCCTGCAAACAATCCTTCATCACCTGATTGTAACGCATCTGAAACACACTTAAGTCTTTGGTGAAGTCGGCTGCGCGGGAATGGCTCTCGCGGCCTGCTTGTGAGGGAGAGCCAAATGGATTTCAGTGGTTTCGATATTGCGGTCATTGTTCTTGTCGCGCTTGTCGTTCTGGTGCTTTTCAAAGGCATCAAGACAGTTCCGCAAGGCTACAACTATACCGTCGAACGCTTTGGTCGTTACACAAGGACACTGAGCCCCGGCCTCAACATCATTACGCCCTTCGTCGATCGCATCGGCGCCAAGATGAACATGATGGAGCAGGTGCTCGACGTTCCGAGCCAGGAGATCATCACCCGCGACAACGCCATCGTCGGTGTCGACGGCATCGCCTTCTACCAGATCCTCAATGCGGCACAGGCGGCCTATCAGGTTGCCGGCCTGCAGAACGCCATCCTCAACCTGACCATGACCAACATCCGTACCGTCATGGGTTCGATGGACCTCGATGAGCTGTTGTCCAACCGCGACGCCATCAACGAGCGCCTGCTGCGCGTCGTCGACGAGGCGGCGCATCCGTGGGGCATCAAGATCACCCGCGTCGAGATCAAGGACATCAACCCGCCGGCCAACCTCATCGAATCGATGGGTCGCCAGATGACCGCCGAGCGCAACAAGCGTGCGCAGATCCTGGCCGCCGAAGGCCTCAAGCAGTCGCAGATCCTCGAGGCCGAAGGCCGCAAGGAAGCCGCCTTCCGCGATGCAGAGGCCCGCGAACGCTCGGCCGAGGCCGAAGCCCGCGCCACTCAAGTGGTGTCGGAGGCGATTTCCAAGGGCGACGTGCAGGCGCTGAACTACTTCGTCGCCCAGAAATACACCGAAGCGTTGGGCAAGATCGGCACGGCCACCAACAGCAAGATCGTGCTGATGCCTTTCGAGGCGTCATCTCTGATCGGCTCGCTCGGCGGCATCGGCGAAATCGCCAAGGAAGTCTTCCGCAGCGAAGGCACGACAGGTGCGCAACGCCAGGCCGCCCGCCCGCCGCTCGTGCGTCCGAGCGAAAATTGAGATCATAGGAGCATGATCCCGAAAGGTGGTAACCGGTTTTCGGAAAAGATCATGCTCAACAAGAAGTAGGAGCATACTCCCATGTTGGACCGCATTGTTTCTGAACTTGGTCCTTGGAACTGGATGGTCCTGGGCTTCGTCCTGCTGGTTGTAGAGGTCATCGCGCCCGGCTTCTTCATGCTGTGGATCGGCATCGCCGCGCTCATCATCGGCGCGGTGTCGCTGCTGATCTGGGACGCGGCGATCTGGACCTGGCAGGTTCAGGTCCTCGCCTTCCTGGTGCTGTCGCTGGTCTCGGCCTTTGTCGGCAAGAAACTGATGGGCGGACACGACCAGCCAACCGACCAGCCGCTGCTCAACCGCCGCGGCGCCCAGATGGTCGGCAGGATGGCGACGCTTGCAGAGCCGATCAAGGACGGCCGCGGCCGCATCAAGCTCGGCGACACGCTATGGCGCGTCTCCGGCCCCGACCTGCCCGCCGGCACGCAGGTGCGCGTGACGAGTGCCGCGGATACGGACCTGGAACTGAGGGTGGAGCGAGTTTGAATTTTCACAGCATACCCACCTAGGTAGGTATGTCGAGATTCAGGTCAGGCCGAGTCGAAAACGGTGGCTTCCGAGAACCGGCCTACGCCGGCCGTAGCCTTCATAGAGCGGCGAAGGCCGGGGCGGAGCGTACTTTTTCTACGTGAGCTCAGTTCTATTGCCACGCAATAGAACTGGGAAGCGCAGGTATCAGCCGTTTGCAGACCGGCCTCACCTGAATATCGGCATGCCTAAGCGGCGCCGATGCGCAGCAGGTCATGGAAATGCACCACGCCGAGCGGCACGTTGTTCTTGGTCACCACCAGCGCGCCGATATTGTGCTCGTTGAGCAGCGCGATCGCCGTGCCGGCAAGCGTCTGCGGATCGACCGTCTTGGGCGTACGGGTCATCACCTCGTCGACGATGACATCGGCCAGGTGGCGGTGCAGGTTGCGCGCGACATCGCCGTCGGTGATGATCCCGGCCAATTCGCCATTGGTGTCGACGATGAGGACGCAGCCGACCTTCTTCTGCGACAGCGTCATCACCGCTTCCGGCATCTTGGTGCCGAGAAGCGCCAGCGGAATCTGGTCGCCGACCCGCATGATCTCGGAGACCAGCGTCAAGTTGGCGCCGAGCTGGCCGCCGGGATGGAAGGTGCGGAAATGGTCTGGCGTGAAGCCGCGCGCCTCGAGCAGCGCGATCGCCAGCGCATCGCCGATGACCAGTTGCAGTAATGTCGATGTCGTCGGCGCCAGGCCGTGCGGGCAGGCCTCCGGGGTGCGCGGCAAAAGCAGCACGACGTCGGCCGCACGCGCCAGCGCCGACGTCTCCCCGGCGGTTATGGCGATAAGCGGAATGGAGAAGCGCCTGGAATAGGCAATGATGCCCTTGAGCTCGAGGCTTTCGCCCGACCACGACATGGCGATGATGGCATCGTCCTTGGCGATCATGCCGAGATCGCCATGGTTGGCCTCGACGGGATGGACGAAGAAGGCCGGCGTGCCTGTGGAGGCCAGCGTCGCTGCGATCTTCGAGCCGATATGGCCGCTTTTGCCGACGCCGGTGACGATCAGCCGGCCTTCGATCTTCGAGATCATCTCGACGGCCTGCGCGAAAGGCGCGGCCAGTCCGTTCTCAAGCGCTTCGGCCAGGGCGGCGATCCCGGCCTGCTCGGTTGCCACCGTTCTCAGTGCCGAATCAATCGACGCTTGCCTGTCCAGGGGCTTCTTATCCAAGGATTTCGCATGCATGGGTGATGCGATTAGCGCGTTGCCGCCCGCCTGTCCAACAGAAATGGCTTCGGTGCCCTGAGGACAGAGAGCTCGGACGCGCCGCTCGATGCCGCAGACAGCGGCACTTTAACCGGACGAACGATCGCTGCCTCAACCCTCCGTTAACCATCCCCATTTACGGTTCGGTAAGTATGGCGCGCATAGCGCCGCGCAAGCAGTGGTGGCGATGTCCGGGGTCCAGCCAGAAAAATCAAGAGGACGACGGGGCAAGGCGGTCTGCGCCCTGCTGCTGGCGACCAGCATGCTTGCCTTGCTGCGCCCGGGGCAGCTTCATGCCCAGGAAACCGAGCTGCGCGGCGAGGTTTCCGAATCGGCGATCCTCTCCGACCAGCAGCGCAAGGCAAGGCAGCTCGCCCTTGCCGCCCAGGGCCAGCAGCCACCGGCCAATGCCGCGCAGGACGATACGCCGCCGCGCACCTATTTGCCGGCCAGCGCCGGCGCCGTCCCCGACGAGACGGGCACGGATGCCGCCACCGGCAGCATTTTCGATCCACCGCAGGCGACCGACGACGCGTCCACCGACACTCCGACGCCGCCCAAGCCTCGCCGCCGTCCAACGAGCGCCGGGCAGAACGCGACGGATCAGGACAAGACCAAGGCGGACGCCAAGGCGGCCGGCAAGTCGAAAAAGAAGAAAAAATCGACGGCTGCAACCACCGACACCACCGCTTCAACGACTGCCTCCACGACGGACGCTGCCGGTACGACCGACACGGATGAGGAGACGGCCAACCGCCGTGCCCTCACCGTCGATAGCGCCGACAGGCAGAAACTCGACCCCGGTGCCGAGCGCACCGCCGCCATCGAAGGCCACAACAAGAAAGCCGAGGACGATCCGTTCGCCGCCACCGGCGTCAAATGGGGCTCCTTCGTCATCCGGCCGTCGATCGAACAAGGGCTGACCGCCACGACGAACGGCGATTCCAGCAGTGCCGGCACGTCGGCGCTGCTGTCGGAGACGGCATTGCGCTTTACCGCCGTTTCCGACTGGCGCGAAAACTCCGCCACCATCGACGGCTACGGCCTGTTCCGTGAGACCGTGTCGGGCTACCGTGTTCACGATGCGCAAGGCCGGATCGAGGGCCAGCTCAATGTCGACCTCGACAACGAACTGCGCGCCATCGCCAAGCTCGGCTATGAAGCGGTACCTGAAACGGCGTCCTCCCCCAACGCCATTGCCGGCGTCAGCACGCAGCCGCTGCGGCAGACGATCGACGGCAGCCTTGGCGTCGAAAAGCACATCGGCAAGATGCAGTACACGCTGACCGGCGCGGTCTCGCACGACTTCTATGGCGACGCCGAGCTTTCGGACGGCACCACGCTGTCGCAGAAGGATCAGGACAACACGCTCTACACGGCGACCTTGCGCACCGGTTACGAAATCTCGCCGGCCCTCACCCCGTTCACCGAAATCGAGGTCGGCCGCCGGGCCTATGATCAGCGCATCGACAATGAAGGCTTCGAGCGGTCCTCGACGCGGCTTGGCGCCCGCGCCGGCCTGCAACTCGACATGGGTGAGAAGCTGTCGGGTGAATTCTCGGCCGGCTGGCTGCGGGAAGCGATCGATGACAAAAGCCTGGAGGCGATTTCCGGCGCCACCGTCAACGCCGACCTCAAATGGTCACCGGAGCGCGGCACCACAATCGGCCTGACCGGCAAGACCACCGTCGAGACCACGACCACATCAGGCGAAAGCGGCGATATCCTCTATTCCGGCCGCCTGACCGGTGAACGCCAGATCCGTGCCAATCTCACCGCGAATGCGGCCCTGGGCCTCGACTGGCGCCACTATGTCGGCATCGATGGCCATGACCGAATCTTGAGCGCCGAGACCGGACTGACCTGGTGGCTGAACCGCTATGCCGGCCTCACCACAAGGGTGAGAACCGAAAAGCTGACCAGCAACCTGCCCGGCCGCGACTACACCGCCAACAGCATCTACCTCGGCCTGAAAGTGCAGCGTTGAGCTCACACGCGCCAAGGGTATGTCGAGATTCAGGTCAGGCCGAGTCGAGAATGGCTGACACCGAGAACCGGAGCGGAGCGTACTTAAGGTACGTGAGCACCGGAAGCGCAGGTATCGGCCATTCGCAGGCCGGCATCACCTGAATATCGGCGTACCCTAAAACGCCGCCCCGCGGCGCTCTGATGGCTTCATCTCGTCGAGAAGCGTGCGGATCACCCCGGCCATGTTCTCGTTCATGTCGCTGCGCCACAGCGCGAAGGCGACATTGGCCTCGACGAAACCTTCGGGCGAACCGCAGTCGAAGGTGCGGCCCTGATAGTGGTAGCCGTAGAAGGCCTGCTGCTTTTCCAGCTTCAGCATCGCGTCGGTGAGCTGGATCTCGTTGCCGGCGCCCTTTTCCTGGCCTTCGAGGATCTTGAAGATCTCGGGCTGCAGGATGTAGCGGCCGTTGATGTAGAGGTTGGAGGGCGCCGTGCCGGTTTTCGGCTTCTCCACCATCTCGGTGATGCGGAAGCCGTGATGCGTATCCTCGCCGCGGCCGACAATGCCGTATTTGTGGGTCTCCGCCGGGTCGCATTCCTGCACGGCAATGATGTTGTTGCCGGTTTCCTCGTAGAGCTCGACCATCGACTTCATGCAGCTCTTTTCCGACTGCATGATCATATCGGGCAGCAGCAGCGCGAACGGCTCGTCGCCGACCAGTTCGCGCGCGCACCAGACGGCATGGCCAAGCCCCATCGGCACCTGCTGGCGGGTGAAGCTGGTCTGCCCCGGCGCCGGCTGCAGCCGCTGCAGGCGGGCAAGCTGCTCGTCCTTGCCGCGCTGTGCCAGCGTGTCATAGAGCTCGAACTGGATATCGAAATGATCCTCGATGACCGCCTTGTTGCGGCCGGTCACGAAAATGAAATGCTCGATGCCGGCTTCCCGCGCCTCATCCACCACGTATTGGATGACCGGCCGGTCGACGACGGTCAGCATTTCCTTGGGAACAGCCTTGGTGGCCGGGAGGAACCGCGTGCCGAGACCGGCGACCGGGAAAACTGCTTTGCGAACTCTCTTCATGCTTTCAATTATCCGTTTGCTGGCCGGCTCCGCAATCCCGTCTCGCGACATTTTCACGCCGGAATTGAAGATTACTGGGGCGGGCGAGGGAAACTTCCACCGGTTAAAGCATCGAGGGTGTCTTTTCGTTCCAGGCGGCACCTATGGTAAACTAATTCCTAACCCGGTTCGGCGATGAATGGTCTTTCCTGAGACAGAGAAGGAGGAAAACATGTCCGTTCGCAATGCCGCAAAACGTTTCACCAGCGTCATGACGGCCGCCAGCCTCTCGCTCGCTCTGCTGATGCCCGCCGGACCAGCCTTCGCCGACGCCGGTTTCCGGCAGTGGGTCGCCGGCTTCCGCGCCACCGCTGTCGCGGGCGGCGTTTCCGGCGCTGTCTACGACCAGGCTTTCAGGGACATCAAGGAGCCCGATCCGGTGGTGCTGGAAAAGGCCCACACGCAGCCCGAATTCACCGCGCCCGCCTGGGATTATTTCGACAACCGCGTCCATGACCAGTCGGTCGCGGTCGGCCAGCAGATGGCGAAGAAGTGGAAGCCATGGCTGGACAAGATCGAGTCGAGGTTCGGTGTTGACCGCTACATTCTGCTCGCCATCTGGTCGATGGAATCGAACTATGGCGAAATCCTCAAGCGCGACGATATCATGCGCAACGTCATTCGTTCGCTGGCGACTTTGGGCTATGGCGACCCGAAGCGGTCCAAATATGCCCGCACCCAGCTGGTCGCGGCCCTGAAGATCCTGCAGACCGGCGACATCGACGAAAGCCACCTGATGGGCTCCTGGGCCGGCGCCATGGGCCAGACCCAGTTCATTCCCACCAGCTACCAGCATTATGCCGTCGACATGGACGGCAATGGCAAGCGCGACATCTGGAATTCCATTCCCGATGCGCTGGCGACATCAGCCAATCTGTTGAAGAAGAATGGCTGGCAGGCCGGCAAGACCTGGGGCTACGAGGTCACGCTGCCGGCCGGCAAACTGCCCGCCGGATCGAAGACGCTGGCACAATGGCAGGCGCTCGGCGTCGTCAGGGCCAGCGGCAAGCCGTTCAAGACCCTCACCGACAAGGCGACGCTGAAAGTGCCGGACGGCCGTGGCGGGCCGGCCTTCCTGATGATCAGGAATTTTTCGGTCATCAAGGCCTACAACAATGCCGACAAATATGCCCTGGCCGTTGGCCTTCTCGCCGACGAGATCGCCGGTGGCAGCGGCCTTGTCCAGGATTGGCAGCGGCCTTTCACCAAACTCTCCTTCGAGGAAAGGCAGGAACTGCAGAAGCGGCTTTCGCAGCACGGGCTTTATGACGGCAAGTTTGACGGCAAGATCGGTGACGGCACGAAGACCGCCATCATGACCTATCAGGCGAAGGTCGGCTTGACCCAGGACGGCTATCCGAGCATGGAAGTGCTCAAATGGCTCAGGCAAAAATAGAGCCTGTTACGGACTAGGGAGGAATGTTTGGTCTGGGCTATGCGCATTGGGACGCTCGTTCGTCGCATGCCGGTGCTTGTCCTGGCCATCGCCGTGCTCGCTATTGCCGTGGCGGGCACCTTCCATGTGCCGGCCATGGCGCAGGAGCAGCCGCAGCAAAATCGTGGCTGGTCGTTGCGCGATCTTCTATTCCCGCGTCGCAGCGAACGCGTCGAGCCGCCGCTCGACATTCAGAAGGCAAAGCCGAAGCCTCGCAAACCCCGAGTGCCACGTGCGCCGGTCGAACCACAAGTGCCGATAGCTGAGAAGGCGCCAGACGCCCGTACTGTCCTGGTGGTCGGCGACTTCATGGCGTCCGGTCTCGCCGAAGGCCTGGACACCGCCTTTGCCGACAACCCAGCCGTCAGGATCGTCGTGCGCAGCAATGGCTCGTCCGGCTTTGTGCGTGACGATTTCTACAACTGGCCAGAACAGATCAAAACGCTGATCGAGACCGAGAAACCGGCCGCGGTCGTCGTCATGCTGGGCTCCAACGATCGCCAGCAGATGAAAGTGGGGGATGTGCGCGAGCAGCCCCGGTCGGAGAACTGGACCAAGGAATATGAGCGCCGCACCGACGAACTCGGCAAGGCCATCGCCGACGCCAAGGTGCCGTTCCTGTGGGTCGGCATGCCGGCCTTCCGGGTGCCGAAGATGACGTCCGACATGCTGGCCTTCAACGACATCTACCACAAGGCCGCCGAAAGCCATGGCGGCGAATTCGTCGATGTCTGGGACGGCTTCGTCGACGAGAACGGCGCTTTCATCACCACCGGCCCCGACATGAACGGCCAGCCGGTGCGGCTGCGCGCCGATGACGGCATCAATGTCTCCAAGGCCGGCAAGCGCAAGCTTGCCTTCTACACCGAAAAGCCGCTGGCCAAGATCCTGGGCCTGGCCGCACCCGGCAGTGTGGCTCCGGCCACCGCACCCGCCGGTGCCCCCGTCGAGGCGCCTGCGCCGGCCGCCGCACCCATTGTCATCGACCGTACCGCGCCCATGCTGCTCAGCGACCCGGCGCTCGACGGCGGCACCGAACTGCTCGGCGCCGCCCCGCCGGCAAAAGCCAATCCGGCTCTCCCTGGGGAAAAACTGGTGATCGAGGGCAAGGCACCGGAAGCGTCACCCGGACGCGCCGACGATTTCTCCTGGCCACCGAAGGCCGAGCCGCCGGCGACAGCCGCGGCCGCCGACACGACGACGGCGATCACCCCTTAACGCGGCAATACCGACGACCCCATCAGCGCCTCGTCGATCGAGCGTGCCGCCTGGCGGCCTTCGCGGATCGCCCAGACGACCAGCGACTGGCCACGGCGCACATCGCCCGCCGCATAGAGCCGGTCGACGCTGGTCTTGTAGTCACGATCATTGGCCTCGACATTCCGGGAGCGGCGGCTGTCGGTGGTGATTTTCATCTCACCCTCGAGTTCCTTCGCCACGCCCACCGCCGCCGGTCCGGCAAAGCCGATGGCGATGAAGGCGAGATCGGCGCGGATGACGAATTCGGTGCCGGCGATCGGCTTGCGCTTCTCGTCGACCTCGCAGCACTTGACGCCGGTCAGCTGGCCGTCCTCGCCGATGAATTCGAGCGTCGCCACCTGGAATTCACGCTCGGCGCCTTCGGCCTGCGAGGACGAGGTGCGCATCTTGGTCGCCCAGTAGGGCCAGACGGCGAGCTTGTCTTCCTTCTCGGGCGGCTGCGGGCGGATGTCGAGTTGGGTGACGCGCACCGCACCCTGGCGGAAGGCGGTGCCGACGCAGTCGGACGCGGTATCGCCGCCGCCGACGACGACGACATGCTGCCCGCCGGCGATGATCGGATGCGACGGCCACGCCACCGACTGGATCGGCTCGCCGCCGACGCGGCGGTTCTGCTGCACCAGATAAGGCATGGCGTCATGCACGCCACCGAGATCGTCGCCCGGAATGTTGGCCGCGCGCGGTGTTTCCGAGCCGCCGCAATAGAGCACGGCATCATGTTCGGCGAGCAGTTCGGTGACGGGCTTGTCGACACCGACATTGACGCCGCAGTGGAAGCTCACGCCCTCGCCCTGCATCTGTTCGATGCGGCGGTCGATATAGTGCTTCTCGATCTTGAAGTCGGGAATGCCGTAGCGCATCAACCCGCCCGGGCGGCTCTCGCGCTCGTAGACATGGACGTCGTGACCGGCGCGGCCGAGCTGCTGGGCAGCCGCCATGCCGGCCGGGCCGGAGCCGATGATGGCGACCCGCTTGCCGGTCTTCTTCTCCGGCGGATAGGGCCGGATATGGCCGGTTTCATAGGCCTTGTCGGCGATCGCCTGTTCCACCGTCTTGATGGCAACCGGGATGTCCTCGAGGTTCAGCGTGCAGGCTTCCTCGCAAGGCGCGGGGCAGATGCGGCCGGTGAACTCCGGGAAATTGTTGGTCGAATGCAGGTTGCGGATCGCATTGTCCCAGTCCCGGTTGTAGACGAGATCGTTCCAGTCGGGGATCTGGTTGTGGATCGGGCAGCCTGTCGGCCCGTGACAGAACGGAATGCCGCAATCCATGCAGCGCGCGGCCTGTTTCTCGACCTCCTTGTCCGACATCGGCAGCGTGAACTCACGGAAATGCCGGATGCGGTCGGAGGCAGGCTGGTACTTATGCACCTGCCGGTCGATTTCGAGAAAGCCTGTTACCTTGCCCATAGTCCAGTTCCTGCTGTCCAGATGGTGCGGTTTTCGCCGCACCCGTTAACCTCTTGAGGCAGCCATGGCAACCTTGCGCCCGAGGTCAAACTGTCGATGAAGGGGGCCGGGAAGCCTGGGCTCCCCGGCGATTCTCACAAAACTATTCGGCCGCGACGCCCATGCGCATGCGTTCCATCTCGATCAGCGCACGGCGGTATTCGACCGGCATGATCTTGCGGAATTTCGGCCGGAACGTCGTCCAGTCGTCGAGGATCTCGCGGCCGCGCACCGAACCCGTATAGTGGACGTGGTTCGAGATCAGCTGGTAGAGCCGTTCCTCGTCATGGCTGGTCATGTCGCCCGACACATCGACGCGGCCCTTGTGGTCGAGGTCGCCGCCATGGTGCAGCAGCCTCTCCATCAGGTCGTCTTCTTCCGGAACCGGCTCCAGCTCGACCATCGCCATGTTGCAGCGCTCGGCGAAATCGCCCGCCTCGTCCAGCACATAGGCGACGCCGCCCGACATGCCGGCGGCGAAGTTGCGGCCGGTCTTGCCGATGACGACGACGACACCGCCGGTCATGTATTCGCAGCCATGGTCGCCGACGCCTTCGACGACGGCGGCGACGCCCGAATTGCGCACCGCGAAGCGCTCGCCGGCGACACCGGCGAAATAGGCCTCGCCCTCGGTTGCGCCATAGAGCACCGTATTGCCAACGATGATGGAGTCGGCCGCGACGATCCTGGCCTCTTCCGGCGGCCGGATGACGATGCGCCCACCCGACAGGCCCTTGCCGACATAATCGTTGCCGGCACCGACGAGCTCGAACGAGACGCCGCGTGCCAGGAAGGCGCCGAAGGACTGGCCGGCGGTACCGGTGAGCTTCACCTGAATGGTGTCCTCGCGCAGGCCCTTGTGCTTGAAGCGCTTGGCGACTTCGCCCGACAGCATGGCGCCCGTCGAACGGTCGACATTGCGGATGTCGACCTCGATCTTGACCGGCTGCTTGGCCTCCAGCGCGGGCTTGGCCAGTTCGATCAGCTTGCGGTCGAGTACGTCGTCGATCGGATGCTTCTGGCGTTCGGTCCAATGCACCGCTTCATGCGGCGCATCGGGCTTGTAGAACATCTTCGAGAAGTCGAGACCGCGCGCCTTCCAGTGCTGGATCACCTCGCGCTTTTCCAGAAGGTCGCTGTCGCCGATAATCTGGTCGATATGGGTGAAGCCCATATCGGCCAGCAACGCCCTGACCTCCTCCGCCACATAGAAGAAGAAGTTGATGACGTGCTCGGGCGTGCCCTTGAAGCGCTTGCGCAGCACCGGATCCTGGGTGGCGACGCCAACTGGACAGGTGTTCAAATGGCACTTGCGCATCATGATGCAGCCGGCCGCGATCAGCGGTGCAGTCGAGAAGCCGAACTCGTCGGCCCCGAGCAGCGCGCCGATGATGACGTCGCGCCCGGTGCGCAAGCCGCCATCAACCTGCAGCGCCACACGTGAACGCAAGCCGTTCAGCACCAGCGTCTGGTGCGTCTCGGCAAGGCCCATTTCCCACGGGGAACCGGCATGCTTGAGCGAGGTCAGCGGCGAGGCACCGGTGCCGCCATCATAACCCGAAATAGTGATGTGGTCGGCGCGCGCCTTGGCGACGCCAGCCGCGACCGTGCCGACACCGACTTCCGACACCAGCTTGACCGAGACGTCGGCCGCCGGATTGACGTTCTTCAGATCGTAGATCAGCTGCGCCAGATCCTCGATTGAATAGATGTCGTGATGCGGCGGTGGCGAGATCAGGCCGACGCCCGGCGTCGAGTGCCGCACCTTGGCGATGGTCGCGTCGACCTTATGACCGGGCAACTGGCCACCCTCGCCGGGCTTGGCACCCTGCGCGACCTTGATCTGCATGACATCGGAATTGACCAGATACTCCGCCGTCACACCGAAGCGACCCGAGGCGACCTGCTTGATCGCCGAGCGTTCGGGGTTCTTGCCGCCGCCGGGCAGTGGCAGATAGCGGTCGGCTTCTTCGCCGCCCTCGCCGGTGTTGGACTTGCCGCCGATCTGGTTCATGGCGCGCGCCAGCGTCGTGTGCGCCTCACGCGAGATCGAGCCGAACGACATCGCGCCGGTTGAGAAGCGCTTGACGATGTCGGCCGCCGACATGACGTCGTCGAGCGCGACCTTCTTGCGGCCGGTCTCCCCCGCCAGCCTGATCTTGAACAGGCCACGGATGGCCTGGGCGCGAGCCGTCTCGCTGTCGATCTGCGCGGAATACTCCTTGAACGTCTCCCACGAGCCCTGGCGCACGGCGTGCTGCAAGGTGGCGACCGCGTCGGGCGACCACATATGCGCCTCGCCGCGCATGCGGAACAGATATTCGCCGCCGACCTCCAGATTGTTGCGCAGCACCGGATCGTTGCCGAAACCGTCGGTGTGACGGCTGACGGTTTCGCCCGCGACCTCATCCAGCCCGACGCCTTCGATCAGCGTCGCCGTGCCGGTGAAATACTTCTCGACGAAATCGGTCTTCAGCCCGATGGCGTCGAAGATCTGCGCGCCGCAATAGGACTGGTAGGTCGAGATGCCCATCTTGGACATCACCTTGAGGATGCCCTTACCGATCGACTTGATGTAGCGCGACACCACCTCATAGGCATCGACCTCTTCCGGCAGCTCGCCGCGCTTGTGCATGTCGGTGAGCGTGTCGAAGGCGAGATAGGGGTTGATCGCTTCGGCGCCGTAACCGGCGAGGCAGCAGAAATGATGCACTTCGCGCGGCTCGCCGGATTCCACGACCAGGCCGACGGAGGTGCGCAGACCCTTGCGGATAAGGTGATGATGCACCGCCGCCGTCGCCAGCAGCGCCGGAATGGCGATGCGGTCCGGCCCAAGCTGGCGGTCGGACAGGATGATGATGTTGTAGCCGCCGGCGACCGCTGCCTCCGCCCGCTCGCAGAGCCGGTCGATGGCGCCCTGCATGCCCGCGGCGCCCTCATTCGAGCCATAGGTGATGTCGATCGTCTTGGTGTCGAAACGGTCCTCGGTGTGGCCAATGGAACGGATCTTTTCGAGATCGCCATTGGTCAGGATCGGCTGGCGCACTTCGAGCCGCTTGCGGCGCGAATTGCCGACCAGGTCGAAAATGTTCGGCCGCGGCCCGATGAACGACACCAGGCTCATCACCAGCTCCTCGCGGATCGGGTCGATCGGCGGGTTGGTGACCTGGGCGAAGTTCTGCTTGAAATAGGTGTAGAGCAGCTTCGACTTGTCCGACATCGCCGAAATCGGCGTATCGGTGCCCATCGAACCCACGGCTTCCTGGCCGGTGGTCGCCATCGGCGACATCAACAGCTTGGTGTCTTCCTGGGTATAGCCGAACGCCTGCTGGCGATCGAGCAGGCTGACATCCTTGCGCAGCGCGCGCGGTTCAACCGGCTTCAGATCTTCGAGGATGAGCTGCGTGTTGGCGAGCCAGGTCTTGTAGGGATGCCTGGTGGCGATCTCCGACTTGATCTCCTCGTCGGGCACGATGCGGCCCTTGGCAAGGTCGATCAGGAGCATGCGGCCGGGCTGCAGCCGCCACTTCTTGACGATCCTCTCCTCCGGCACCGGCAGCACGCCGGCCTCGGAAGCCATGATGACGCGGTCATCGTCGGTGACGATGTAGCGTGCCGGGCGCAGTCCGTTGCGGTCGAGCGTGGCGCCGATCTGGCGGCCATCGGTGAAGGCAACCGCGGCCGGCCCGTCCCACGGCTCCATAAGGGCCGCATGGTATTCGTAGAAAGCCTTGCGATCGGCATCCATGAGCTTGTTGCCGGCCCAGGCTTCCGGGATCAGCATCATCATGGCGTGGCTGAGGCTGTAGCCGCCCTGGAACAGGAATTCGAGCGCATTGTCGAAGCACGCCGTGTCCGACTGGCCGTCATAGGAGATCGGCCACAGCTTCGAGATGTTGTTGCCGAACAGTTCGGAATCGACCGAGGCCTGGCGCGCCGCCATCCAGTTGTTGTTGCCGCGCACCGTGTTGATCTCGCCATTGTGCGCGACCATGCGGTAGGGGTGCGCCAGCTTCCACGATGGGAAGGTGTTGGTCGAAAAGCGCTGATGCACCAGGATCAGCGCGGTCTCGAAGCGCGGATCCTTGAGATCCTTGTAGTAGGCACCGACCTGATAGGCCAGGAACATGCCCTTGTAGACGATCGTGCGCGCCGACAGCGACACGCAATAGGCGCCGATATCCTTGTTGTCGTTCTCGGCATAGATACGGCCGGAGATGACCTTGCGCAGCAGATAGAGCCGGGCTTCGTACTCCTCGTCATCGGGAATTTCAGCCGTGCGGCCGATGAACACCTGCCGGTGGAACGGCTCGGACGCGACGATATCGGGCGCCTTCGACAGCGACGAATTGTCGACGGGCACGTCGCGGAAGCCGATGAGCGGCAGCCCTTCGGACTGCGCCGATTCGGCAATGATGTCCTCGATATGGGCGCGCAGCGCCGCGTCCTGCGGCATGAACCAGTGTCCGACGCCATACTGGCCCGCTGGCGGCAGTTCGATGCCCTGGGCCGCCATTTCCTCGCGGAAGAACTGGTCGGGAAGCTGCACCAGCACACCGGCGCCGTCACCGACCAGCGGGTCGGCGCCGACGGCGCCGCGATGCGTCAGGTTTTCAAGCACGGCAAGGCCGTCCTTGACGATCTGATGCGACTTCACGCCCTTCATGTTGACGATGAAACCGACACCGCAGGCGTCATGTTCGTTGCGCGGATCGTAGAGGCCCCGAGGGGCAAAACCGGTTTGGCCAATGTCGGTTCGCGACATATTTTTGACGGCACCCGCTTTTGTCTGCGCGGCCTGGCCGTTCGTCGCAGAGAGCGTCATGTCCGTCATTGTCCTGTCCTCCATTCCCAGCCCTTCAGGCGCTGGCCAGTTCTTCGGTCGCTAATTTGCCTCGGCAAGCGCTTGGCTCACCCTGATCCTTGCGGCACGTCTTTTCGAAATCCTTGCCGAACCAGGCGGCTTTCCGCATGGTTCGCGTATGGTATCGTACAGGCCAGTGTCTGGCCGTCCACCTGTCGCTCGCAGCAACAGCCGGAGAGGCCAATATGTTACGCCAATCCAGCCTGTTTTGTGCGACAAAATAAGACAGCACTACTGTCCTAAATTTTTATGGCAGAATTCCCCGACGCACACAAGACCGATTCACAAAAAACTTGAGCTTTCCGCGACATAAAATTACGCGAAGTTGAGGGAAAACGTAAGCTTCAGTCGCCGATCCCTTAGCGCTGAGTTGATTGGCTTCAACGGTTTTCCGGCATCTGGCCCCTTGCGGTTGGGGCGTGAAACCGGTCAACTCCGCGCCGATTTCCCCAAAACCCCGACTTCCCCAAGACATAGGCAGATGCATGTTCTTCGCTTCCGACAATTGGGCAGGCGCCCATCCCAATATCGTTGCCGGCCTGTCGGCCGCGGCCGGCGGCTTTGCCACCGCCTATGGCGACAGCGCACTCGACCAGGCGGTTTACCGGCGCTTCAGTGAGATTTTCGAACGCGAAGTCGCGGTCTTCTTCGTGGCGACCGGCACCGCCGCCAACGCGCTGTCATTGACCACCTTCAACAAGCCCGGCGGCATCTCCTTTGCCCACCGCGAATCGCATGTCATCGAAGACGAGTGCGGTGCGCCTGAATATTTTTCCGGCGGCGCGCGCTTGCATGCCGTCGACGGTGCCCTGGGCAAGATCGACCCGCACAATCTGGAACGGGCCATCGGCCGCTTCGCGCCCGAAATCGTCCACTGGGGACGGCCGATGGCGGTCTCGATCACCCAGTCGACCGAGGTCGGCACCATCTACGGCCTGAAAGAGATCGAGACGATTTCGGCCATCGCCAAACAGCATTCGGTGCCGCTGCACATGGATGGCGCCCGCTTTGCCAATGCGCTGGCGGCGCTCGACACGACACCGGCCGAAATGACCTGGAAACGCGGTGTCGACATCCTGTCCTTCGGCGGCACCAAGAATGGCTGCTGGTGCGCCGAGGCGATCGTGCTGTTCGATCTCGACCGCGCCAAGGAATTGACCTTTCTGCGCAAGCGCGCCGCCCAGCTGTTTTCGAAGTCGCGCTTTGTCGCCGCACAGTTCGAAGCCTATTTCAAGGACGGCCAGTGGCTCGACACCGCGCGCCACGCCAACGCCATGGCCGCCCGCCTCGCGGCGGCGATCGAGGATTCGGCGCACGCGAAGCTGGCCTGGCTGCCGCAGGCCAACGAAGTGTTCGCCGTGATCAAGAAGACGGAAGCCGAGAGGCTGCAGGCGGCGGGCGCTGCCTTCTACGACTGGCATAAGCCGCACGGCTTTGACGGCCATATCGGCGAGGACGAACTGCTTTACCGCTTCGTCACGAGCTTCGCGACGTCAGCCGAGGAAGTCGACCGCTTCGGCCAGCTGATCGCCGGATAGTCGGTCCCCGAGCAACAAAAAAGCGGCGCCTTTCGGCGCCGCTTTCGTCTCGGGAGGAGACGCTTCTATTCCTAGGCTACATTACGCAGCGTTCTTGGCCTCGATCTGCTTGGCCTTGGCCGGAGCCGACGTGATCGCGATCTTGCGCGGCTTCAGTTCCTCGGGAATGTTGCGCTTGAGGTCGACGAAGAGCAGGCCGTTCTTCAGCGCGGCGCCGACGACTTCAACGTGGTCGGCAAGCTGGAAGCGGCGCTCGAAGGCCCTGGAGGCAATGCCGCGATACAGCAGCTCAGAGCCTTCGCCGGTGCCCTCGTCCTTGCGCTCACCCTTCACGGTCAGCACATTGCGGTGGGCTTCGATCGAGATTTCCTCGTCCGAGAAGCCGGCGACCGCCATGGAGATCCGGTAGGAATCCTCACCGGTGCGCTCGATATTGTAGGGCGGATAGGTCTGCGCGCCATCGGGCTGCGCGAGCGAATCCAGCATGGTGAAAAGACGGTCGAAGCCGACGGTCGAACGGTAAAGCGGGGAAAAATCAACGTGACGCATGAGGTGTTCTCCTGTTGAGCAACATGGTTTGCGTATGGTCGGTGCGAAACCCGTAAGCGGCGTTTCGGCAGGACCAGCGGCCCCAACATTGGCGACCGCATTCCACATTTGGGGAGCGCCTGAATGCATTTCAAGATTTCGCCGGACGGTAAAAAACCGTGCCGCCTGCCCCCTTGATGAACGGCAGATGAACCGGACCTTCGGCGCGCGTTCAGACGGCTGCCGCTAGAGTGACCCCAAGATCAAGGATTGGCGGCGCTGGATTTTCAGAGGCGCCGCAACGAGGCCGAACCGGGTGTTAACGTCCCTTCCTCCCGGATCGACAGGGGCCGGAAGCACGCCTTCGAGCGGCTTCCGGCCTTCCCCGTTACGGTCCCGGCATAAGCCGGATTTGCTTTGCTTTTGATGCGTTGGCGTCTATCACCTTGACGAGGCCAGCCGCGACAGGCTGGCACCCGAAGACGCCGAGCACAAAGCGCCGCATGACGGACCTTCTCCACGACACGCCGCTTTTCCACGAAACCGAGGGCAATCCGCGACCGGAAAACGCCACCGGCGGCTTTTTCATCACGCGCGACCGCAAGAAGATCCGCTATGGCCTGTTCGCGGCGGCGACACGTCCGATGCGGGGCACCGTGGTGCTGCTGTCCGGCCGCAACGAGTGCATCGAGAAATATTTCGAAACCATCCGCGACCTTGCCGCCCGCGGCTTTGGCGTCGCCACGCTCGACTGGCGCGGCCAGGGCGATTCCGACCGGTTGATCCGCGACCGCCAACGCGGCTATGTCCGCTCCTTCCGCGACTACACCGCTGACCTCGAGCAGTTCTTCGAGGAGATCGTGCTGCCCGATTGCCGCGGACCGTATTACATCCTCGCCCATTCAGCCGGGGCGGTGATCGCGCTTCTTGCCGCGCCATCGATGGTGAACCGCGTGCGCCGCATGGTGCTGATCGCGCCATTCCTGACCCTGCCGGACCTGCCGGTCTCGATCACGACAGTCCGCCGCGTCTGTTCGGTTTTCTGCGCTTTAGGGCTGGGCCGGCTCTATGCCGCCTGGGGTCCACGGCCCAGACACACGCTGCCTTTCGAAGCCAACAAGGTGACGTCGGATCCGCAGCGCTATCGCCGCAACACACGCATCTACGAAGAGTATCCGCAAATGGCGCTTGGCGGGCCGACCATCCGCTGGCTGCAGGCGGCGGCGAAGGCGTCGGAAGCGGTCAGCGACCCCGACTTCATGGCTCGGATACAGGTGCCGCTGCTCATCATCGCCGCTGGCGCCGACCAGGTCGTCTCGACCAGGGCGGTCGAGGCCTACGCCAGAAGCCTGAGACTCGGCTCGCTGCTGATGATCGACGGCTCCAAGCATGAAATCCTGCAGGAGGTCGACCTCTACCGCGAACAATTGCTCGCTGCCTTCGATGCCTTCATCCCTGGCTCTGACGACCCGACGGCCTGACCGGCGCCGCAGTCCCATCGCGGGCGGGCATAGCTGACACACCGTTGTCAGGATGATCGGCCAGCCGCTCCTCGCGGCAGGCAAACCGCTAAAGATTCTGACAGCCCACCCCGCCCCGAAATGCTCATCTCAATGCGTCGAATTGAACGCCATGGAGACGAGATCATGACCGAGAAAACCTGCGCCGCCTGCGATTGCCAGCTGGATGCCAATCCGATCCGCGTCAAGGTCGGCGGCAAGACCGTCGAGGTCTGCTGCGAGGAATGCGCGACGGCGCTGAACGAGGCCGGCGCCTCGGCGTCCGGCGTGAGCGAGGATTGAGCCATGCGTACCGATCATGCAGCGGCACAACGCCTGGCTGGACAGGTTCCGGCGCCGCCAGCCCGCACCCAAACCAGCCTGCAGGCCTTGCACGCCCAATGCATCGCGGTGGCGAGATGGCTCACCCGCCAGATGGAGAAGCGCCGAAGCCGGCTCGCCTTGCTGGAAATGACCGACGAACAGCTCAAGGACATCGGTCTGTCACGCGGCCAGGCCTATTCGGAATTCAGGCGCCGCTCGTGGGATTGAGGGACGTCCTTCGAGAAGTCTCCTGACAGGATTGGGCAGGCCGTTTGCATAGAGTGCCCATCGCAATTCCGGAATCATTCCGACGCGAGGGAAAACGCAACGGCCATGTCGCAATTCAGGGTGCAGCTCCTTCTGGACACCGGCGTCGTCAAGGTGCGGGACGTCGTCTGCAGCGGCGAATGCCGGCACAGGAGCGAAGAGGAATGCACTGCAACCACGCATCTGGTGTTTCCCTATCGCGGCGTCTTCGTACGCCATGTCGGCCGCAATGACGCCGTGGCGGAAGCCAATCAGTTGCTGTTCTTCAACGAGGCCGAGGGCTACCAGGTCAGCCATCCCATTGAGGGCGGCGATGCCTGCCTCGACCTCGTCGTCGAGGAAGGCCAGTTGCGGGAACTGGCGCCGAAGGAGCAGTTGCGTTCTGGCGGCGTCCTGGCGTTTCGCCGCCAGCGCCGGCGCATCGATCCGCGTGCGCAGGCGCTGGTGGCACTGCTGCGCCACAGTCTGAGCCGCAATGTCGCCGAAACGCTGGAGGCCGAGACGCTGGCGCTAACCCTGGTGCGGCGCTCCCTCGGCGAGCGCACCTCGCATGTCGCGGGCGCCAGCCCCGGCCGGCAAAAGCTGGTCGACCGCGCCAAGCTCGTGCTGGCGTCGGACCTGTCGCGGCGCTGGACGCTGGCCGAGATTGCCGCCGAGGTCGGCGTCTCGCCTGTCTATCTGACGCAGATATTCCAGCAGGTCGAGGCCATGCCGCTCTATCGCTATCATCTGCGCCTGCGGCTGGCGCGCGCGCTCGACTTGCTCGGCCGCTACGACAATCTGACCACTCTGGGCATGGATCTCGGCTTTTCCAGCCACAGCCATTTCAGTGCGTCGTTCAAGCAGGTCTACGGACGCACGCCGGCGGAGTTCCAGCGCTCGATCAAGCCACGCTGAAGCAACTGCTTCAAAGACAGCGCGGAGATATCAGCCGCGCAGGGCAGCCATGGCGGCCGCGTGAAGCTCCGGCGTCGCCGCCGCCAGCACGTCGCCGCCCTTTTCCGCCGGCCCGCCATCGAAGGTGGTGACAACACCGCCCGCCTTCTCGATGATCGGGATCAGCGCGACGATGTCATAGGGCTTCAGGCCGGGATCGGCGACGATGTCGACGCTTCCCGAGGCGATCATGGCGAAGGCATAGCAGTCGGCGCCGTAGCGGGCGAGCTGGACCTGCTTTTCGAACGCGTCATAGCGCGTGCGCGCCTCGCCCTTGTACAGCGCCGGCGTGGTGGTGAACAGCGTTGCGTCAGCGAGGCTGGTTGTCTTGCGGGTCGAAAGCTTGCGCGGGCCGCCCGGCCCCTCATAGTGCGAGCCCGAGGCGTTGGCGTAGAACAGTTCGCCGGTGAAAGGCTGCGCCATCATGCCGGCGACCGCGTCGCCATCAACCGTCAGCCCGACCAGCGTCCCCCACACCGGCAGGCCGGAGATAAAGGCACGCGTGCCGTCGATCGGGTCGATCACCCAGACATGCCGGCTGGAGATGTTTTCGCTGCCATGCTCCTCGCCGAGAATGCCATGGTCGGGATACTGCGCCGATATCAGCGCCCGGATGGCGCGCTCGGTCTCGCGGTCGGCTTCGGTGACCGGGTCGAAACTGCCCTTTTCCTTGTTGGCCACGGCACCCTGGGCGCGAAAGCGCGGCAAGGTCTCGGCCGCTGCCGCTTGCGCGATGCGGCGCATGAAATCGATGCTGATGTCCAACTGATTCTCCCGCATTGCCGAATGCCCAACCGGGCTCTGCCGACACTTTCCCGCGAAAACAAGCCTGTTTATCGATTTATTCGTCGCGACAGCTGTTGCCCAAATGTCACATCAACGTCATCGAAACGCAATTTCCACATCACTCTGAATTAAAAAAGCCTGAAGGTCGCTTGACATTTGTGCACCGCACAATACCCTCAATCTCGGACAGGTTTTCCTGTCCATGCCCTCCTTGGGCGTTTCCTCCCTAGACTTCGACCGTATCGTGCAAACGATGCGGTCTTTTTTTCGCCTTGCGGCTCCAATGCATGTCGCCCAAAAGTGTTTAGCGGTTTTGGGACAACGACATGCATGAAAACAAGCCGCGATTTCACTCGGCCGCCAGCGGCAGGTCGATGAAGTGATGGTCGGGCATTGCCATCAGATCCGCCGAGAATCGCGTCAGATCATCGGCCAGCGCATCGAAGCCGGCGACCTTCTCGAAGGTCCGTTCATTCATGTAGAGCCCGCGATTGACCTCGATCTGCAGCGCATGCAGATGGCGCGCCGGGCGGCCGTAATGTTCGGTAATGAAGCCGCCGGCATAGGGCTTGTTGTGGGCGACGGTATAGCCCATCGCGGTCAGCAGGCCGATCGCCGTCTCGGTCAGGGCCGCGGTGGCGGAAATGCCGAAACGGTCGCCGATGATGAAATCAGGCCGCAGGCCGCTGTCGCCGACGCGGATGCTCGCCGGCATCGAATGGCAGTCGATCAGCACGGCAAAGCCGAAACGGGCGTGCGTCCTGGTCAAAAGCCGCTTCAGCGTCTCGTGATAGGGCTTGTAGACGGCCTCGATGCGGGCAACGGCCTCGGCCAGCGGCAGCCGGCCGGAATAAATGTCGAGCCCCTCGCCGACCAGCTTCGGCACGGTGCCAAGTCCGCCCGCCACCCGCGCCGAGCGGATGTTGCAGAAGGACGGCACCGGCTCGGCGAACATGCGCGGATCGAGTTCCCACGGCTCGCGGTTGACGTCGAGATAGGCGCGCGGGAAGTTCGCCGCCAGCATCGGCGCGCCGAGCGCCACGGCGCCGCCGAACAATTCATCGACATAGCAATCCTCCGAGCGGCGGATGGCGTTGCGGTCGAGCCTCGCCATGGCGAGGAAGCGTTCCGGATAGTAGCGGCCGCTATGTGGTGAGTTGAACAGGAAGGGGACGCGCTGCTCGGCGCCCGATCGGATTTCGAAGGGTTGAACGACCGCAAAATCCTCGGCTGCCGTCTTCAATTTGCACGAACCCGAAAACACCGATGCATCATCGTATGAAACTGCCACCTTGCTGGCCGCATGTCCAGCATTTCGCCATCCGCATCGCCTTGCCGAATGCGGATAATGCTTCGCCGCGTTCACTTGATGTTTACCGTCACCTCCTCATATACAGGATGGTTAACGGGCCTGCCCGACGGCAGTCTCGAGCGGGTGATTCGGACGGGATATCATGGCACGCATTCTTCTGGCGGAAGACGACGACGATATGCGTCGTTTCCTCGTCAAGGCGCTGGAACGCGCCGGCTACCAGGTCAGCGATTTCGACAATGGCGCCAGCGCCTATGAGCGGCTGCGCGAGGAACCGTTCTCGTTGCTGTTGACCGACATCGTCATGCCGGAGATGGACGGCATCGAACTGGCGCGGCGCGCCACCGAGATCGATCCCGACCTCAAGGTCATGTTCATCACCGGTTTTGCCGCCGTTGCGCTGAACCCGGATTCCAAGGCGCCGAAAGACGCCAAGGTGCTGTCGAAGCCCTTCCACCTGCGCGATCTCGTCAACGAGGTCGAGAAGATGCTGCACGCGGCCTGAGCCGCCTTCCGCTGAGGCATCGCCGCTGCGGCGAGACGACGCCTTCTTTCCTTTTTCTCGCTATTGACGCGCCGGACCAAAAATGGTGTATGCGCGGCTTCGGATGGGCGTGTAGCTCAGCGGGAGAGCACTGCATTGACATTGCAGGGGTCACAGGTTCAATCCCTGTCACGCCCACCATCCTTTCAAACACATAGGCGATAGCTCTGCCGGGTTTTTTGCCGATCGCGTCGGCCGCTCCACGATAGTGGCCGGATCGAGCCACCATTGTCGGTCGCCGTTTCCCACGCCGTCCTGAACAAGCGTGAGCGACCGGAATCCTTGTCGGCTCAGATGGTCGTTGTTCTTGGCGGGCGTCCAATCGGTCGGCCGTCATCTATTCGGCCGATGCGCTGGATCAAGGAGGGCGCCACATTCAAACCGATCCTCTCGGATCGTTGGACATCCCAAAGCCGGTCCAGAAAGCCCCGCTTGACTCCCGGTCGGCGGGGTTTTTCATGCGTTCAACTCGCTAAAACGAGTGGCTGGCGCTAACGACGCGGTCGGGCTTTCGGCCCTGGCGAGCTTTCCGCCGGGTTTGCCGCCAATTTGGCGAATCGCCGATCTCTTAGCCACAGGAACTTCCCTTTTGCCAGGAGTTCATCGCGGTCGCCATCATCCGCGGTCGTTTGGCCATACGTCGCAGCAATCAGATAGTCGGCTTTGTTCGTTCTATAATCCTCTTTTTGCACAGACATCGTTTCCTCCCAGTCTGCGGCCTTTCCCTCCTTTGGCCAGACGGAGGAATTAACTGCCGGTACGTGGCGCGAGTCCACCAATTGGGGATTGTATTAAAATGATACACGTCAGGTCACGGCGAACCGCGGACCTGGCACTGGGCGCCGAGATTGTAGATCTCGCAGGGCTGCGTCTCCCGCACCTCCCCAAATCCCCCTCAGGGGATTCGTCTGGCCCGATTGGCCCGGCTCAAACACCCGCGACCGCGCACAGGCTCCTCATCCGCGATATGGCCACGTCCGGATCGGCCAGCAGGCCTGCCTGGTCGGCAAGCTGAAAGATTTCGGCATAGTGGCGGATGCCGCGCGCCGACTGCATGCCGCCGACCATGGCGAAATGGTGCTGGTGGCCGTTCAGCCAGGCCATGAAGACGATGCCGGCCTTGTAATATTCGGTCGGCGCCTCGAAGATCTTTCGCGACAGCGGCACCGTCGGCGCCATCAGCGCGTTATAGCCGACCCGATCGCCCGCGGCGAGCCTTGCCAGGGCGGCGTTGGCGACCGGCGCGATGGCATCGAAAATGCCAAGCAGCGCGTGCGAATGCCTGTTGCCGTCGCCGGCGATCAGTTCGGGATAGTTAAAGTCGTCGCCGGTGAACATCACGACGCTGTTCGGCAGGCGGTTGCGCAGCGCGACCTCCTTGCCGGCATCGAGCAGCGATATCTTGATGCCTTCGACCTTGCTGGCGTGGCGCTCAATGATGGCGACCACCGTATCGAGCGCGGTCTCGAAAACGCCGCTGCCCCAATAGCCCTTCAAGGCCGGGTCGAACATGTCGCCCAGCCAGTGCAGGATGACCTTGCCGGAGGCCTGGCTTAAGATGCGGTCATAGACGGCGGCATAGTCGTCCGGCCCCCTCGCGACAGCCGCCAGCGCGCGGCTGGCCATCATGATCGCCTTGCCGCCCTGTCCTTCGATGAAAGCGAACTGCTCCTCATAGGCGCCAATCACATCGTGCAGTGTCCTGGCCGCCGCCGGTGCCAGATGGTCGGTTCCGGCACCCGAGGCGAGATCGGCGCCATCGACGGCGCGGGACTCGGCGATCGACCGGCGGATCAATTCTTTTGCATTTGCCCAGTCGAAGCCCATGCCGCGCTGCGACGTGTCCATCGCCTCGGCGATGCGGAAGCCGAGCCGCCACAAATGGTGGCGGAACGCCATCGTCCTGTCCCAGTCGACAACGGGTCGCGACCACGGATCGGTCATTTCGAGGGGATCGGCGACGACATGCGCGGCGGCATAGGCGATGCGCGAAAACCGCGCGCCGGTCACCGGCTGCACCGGTTGTCCGACAAGCGTGTAACGGGTGCTGCGGCCACCCTCACCTGGCAAGGCAATGTCCATGGATCTCTCCCTTCGCAGCGCCTATAAATGGAACGTTCCAATAAATCAAGAACCTTTAAGATTCGAATTGGCCCGGAGACGATTGCTGCAATGCAGCACAAAAATCCTTGGTCGACATACTGTTGGACCACGTATGATCGCCTTTTCGGTTGGAGGAAAAAATCTCGATTGACTCCTCCATAGGGCCGAGATTAGAACGTTCCAATAAATTTGATCGAGAAAACCGGGAGGATGCATCGGGATGGCCAGCCGGGCCAAGGCGACGATATTCGACATTGCCCGCGAGGCGGGCGTGTCCAAATCGACGGTATCGCTCGTGCTCCAGGGCAGCGGGCTGATTCGGCCTGAGACCGCGGTCAAGGTGCGCAAGGCGATCGAGGATGTCGGCTATGTCTACAACCGCGGCGCCGCCAACCTGCGCAAGGCCCATTCCAACGTCATCGGCATGGTCATCAACGATCTCACCAATCCGTTTTTCGCCGAACTGGCGGTCGGCATGGAGCGTGTCTTCCAGTCGGCCGGCATCGTGCCTTTCATCGGCAACACGGCGGAGAATCCGGTGCGCCAGGAAGAGGTGCTGAAGTCGCTGATGGAGCAGGGCGTCGCCGGGCTCATCGTGTCGCCGGCGCGCGGCACCACGCCAGGCGCTTTCCGGCGGCTGGAGATGGCGGGTGTGCCGGTGGTCTTCGCCATGCGCCGCTTGCCGGAAAGCCGCATCCCGGTGATTGCGCCCGACAATCATCGCGGCGCCTATCTCGCCACCGCCCATCTGATCGGCAAGGGACATCGCCGGCTCGTCTTCTTCGGCGGCTCGTCCGATCTGGTTGTCTATCACGAGCGCCTTGGCGGATTTCGCGAGGCCTGCGAGACGCAAGGCATCGCCGCGCGCGACGCGCTTGTCGTTGAGGGGGAGACCAGTCGCAGAGGTGGTATCGCGTGTCTCGAAACGGCTCTGGCGATGGCTGAACCGCCGACCGCTGCCCTCTGCTTCAACGACGCCGTCGCCTTCGGCGCCATGCTGGCGTTGCGCAAGCGTGGGCTTGAGCCTGGTGCGGATTTCGCCATCGTCGGTTTCGACGACGTCGCCGAGGCCGAGCACTATATGCCGGCTTTGACCAGCGTCGCCGTGGACTCCGCGGGACTCGGCGAACGCGCCGCCCATGTCATGCTGAAGATGATCCAGTCGCGCACCACGCGGGCCGAAGACCACATCGGCGCGGTCAATCTCGTGGTCAGGGAAAGCTGCGGTCCGGATCGCCGCACGCGAAACAGGCCTGCCGGAGCGGGAGGCGCCGCGTGAGTGTCCTGAATGTCAAATGGGGGCTGATTGGCGCCAGCACGATCGCCAGGCAATTCATGATCAATGCCATCCGCGCGCAGGCCGATGGCAAGATCGCGGCGGTGATGAGTTCCAGCCCGGAGCGGGCCCAGGCATATGCCGTGGAAAACAACATTCCGCTTGCGGTCTCGACGCTTGACGAGCTCCTTGGCGAGGATATCGACGCCGTCTACATCTCGACCACCAACGAACTGCATCTCGATCAGGCGCTCGCGGCGATCAAGGCAGGCAAGCATGTGCTGTGCGAGAAGCCCCTGGCGCTGACCAGCGCCGATGCACGCAGGATGGTCAGTTCGGCCAAGGCCGCGGGCATCGTGCTCGGCACCAACCATCATCTGCGCAATGCCGGCGCCCATCGCGCCATGCGTGAGGCGATCGCAGCGGGGCGCATCGGCAAGCCGATCGCCGCGCGCGTCTTCCATTCCGTCTATCTGCCGGAGAATCTGCAGGGCTGGCGCATCACCAAGCCCGAAGCAGGCGGCGGCGTGGTGCTCGACATCACCGTGCACGATGCCGACACGCTGCGCTTCGTGCTTGGCGACGACCCGGTCGAGGTCTCGGCCTTCACGCAGGCCGCCGGCATGGCCGGCGGTGGGTTGGAAGACGGTGCCATGTGCATCTGGCGCTTCAAATCGGGCCTTATCGCCCAATCGCATGAGGGCTTCACCACCAAATTCGCAGGCACCGGCTTCGAAGTGCATGGTTCGGAAGGCTCGCTGATCGCCAGCAATGTCATGACCCAGAAGCCGGACGGTTCGGTGCTGCTGCGCACGGACAAGGGTGAGGAGCAATTGAGCTTCGACCGCGAGGATCTCTACACGAGATCCGTGCGTCAGTTCCATGCCGCGATCCACGGTGTCGGCCAGCCTGCCGCCACCGGTGAGGATGGCATCTGGTCGCTGGCCTCCGCCGAGGCGGCGCTTCAATCGGCCAGCTCCGGCAAGGCCGTCCAGATCGACCCGAAACTCGGGAGCATGAATTGAGCAAGGTCGTCTCCGCAGCACAGGCAGCCAGCCTGATCAGGGATGGCATGGTCGTCTCCGTGTCGTCATCGAGCGGCCTTGGCTGCCCGGACGCGGTGCTGGCCGCCATCGGCGAACGCTTCGACGGGGAAGGCCACCCAAAAGATATCACCACGCTGCACCCGATCGCCGCCGGCGACATGTACGGCATCAAGGGCATCGATCACCTGGCCAAGCCCGGCCTGTTGAGGCGCACGCTGTGCGGCTCCTATCCGTCCGGCCCCTCCTCCGCCGAGCCGCCGCAGATCTGGAAGATGATCGGCGACAATTCGGTCGCCGCTTACAATGTGCCGTCCGGAATCCTGTTCGACATGCATCGCGAGGCCGCCGCCAAGCGACCGGGCGTGCTGACCAAGGTCGGTCTCGACACGTTTGCCGATCCGCGCCATCAGGGCTGCGCCATGAACGCCGCCGCCAGCGAACCGATCGTCTCGGTGCAGCAGTTCGACGGCGAGGAATGGCTCTATTTCCGTTCGATCGTGCCAAACATCTCGATCATCCGCGCCACCACGGCCGACGAGCGCGGCAACCTCACCTATGAGCATGAGGGCGCCTATCTCGGCGGCCTCGAACAGGCGCTCGCCGCCCGCAACAATGGCGGTATCGTCATCGCGCAGGTCAAGCGAGTCGTCGAGAACGGCACGCTGAAGCCGCATGATGTGCGCGTGCCCGGCGTGCTGGTCGACCATATCGTCGTCGCGCCCGACCAGTTGCAGACGACGCTGACGCCTTACGATCCGGCCATCTCAGGCGAGATTTTCAGGCCGCTGTCGACCTTCCGCAATGCCGAGATGAACGTCCAGAAGGTGATCGCCCGCCGCGTCGCCATGGAATTGCGCGACGGCATGGCCGTCAACATCGGCTTCGGCATCTCCGCCAATGTGCCGCGCATTCTTCTTGAGGAAGGCCAGCACGGCAAGGTCACCTGGGTGATCGAACAGGGTGCGGTCGGCGGCGTGCCGCTGCTCGACTTCAAGTTCGGCTGCGCCTCCAATGCCGAGGCGATCATGCCCTCGCCGCACCAGTTCATCTATTTCCAGGCCGGCGGCTTCGACGCCTCGCTTTTGTCCTTCCTGCAGATCGACCGCCATGGCTCGGTCAACGTGTCGAAGCTGTCTGCGCGGCCGCATGTCACCGCCGGCGCCGGCGGCTTTGTCGACATCACCGCGCGGGCGAAGAAGATCGTCTTCTCCGGCTTCTTCAACGCCGGCGCCAAGCTTTCGCTGGCCGATGGCGGCATCCGCATCGACGCTGAAGGCAAGGTCAAGAAGGTGGTCAACGAGGTCGAGCACATCTCCTTCTCCGGCAAGCGCGCGGTCGCTCAAGGCCAGGACATCACCTATGTCACCGAGCGTTGCGTGATGAAGCTGACCCCTGACGGCCTGATGGTCACGGAACTGGCGCCCGGCATCGACCTCGAACGCGACGTGCTGGCGCAGGCCGAGATGCCGCTCGGTGTCGCCAACGATCTCAAGGTGACGCCGGCAGCGCTCTATCAGGACCGGCCGATCGGCCTGGCGCTCAATGGCGGCGCCTCGCTCGGAGGCGCGCATGGCTGAGCGCCTCGTCACCTTCGAAAGGGATGGCGCCATCGGCATCGTCACCTTGCACCGGCCGGAAAAGTTCAACGCGCTCGACATCCCGATGCTGCGCGCTCTCGAAGTCGCGCTCGACGAAGCGGAATTCGCCGAAGGCGTCCGCGTCGTACTGATCCGCGGCGAGGGCAAGGGCTTTTGTGCCGGCGGCGATGTCGAGGCCTGGGGCGCGATGAGCGCGGCCGATTTCCAGGTGCAATGGGTGCGCTACGGCCATCGTGTCTTCGACCGGCTGGCGCGGTTGCGGCAACCGACGATCGCCGTTCTGTCCGGCCATGCGCTGGGCGGCGGGCTGGAACTGGCGGCCGCCTGCGATTTTCGCGTCGCCGAGGCGCATGTAAAAATGGGCTTCCCCGAAACCTCGATTGGCGTCGTGCCCGGTTGGTCCGGCACGCAGCGCGCAGTGCGCCGTTTTGGCGCGCAAACCGTGCGGCGCATGGCGCTGGGTGGCGAGACGCTTCTCGCTCCCGAAGCGCTGGCCCTGGGCGTGGTCGACCGTGTGGCTGAGACCGGCGGTGGCTTGACCGAAGCCAGAAGCTGGGCCGAAAAGATCGCCGAACGCGGTCCGCTGGCAACGGAAGCCGCCAAGCTGATGATCGCGGTGGCCGAAGGCGAGGAAAGTGCCGCCGCGACCGAAGCGCTGGCCAGCGGCTTCATCGCGCTCACCGGCGACCTCAAGGCTGGCGTGAGCGCCTTCAAGACCAAGCAGAAGCCTGCATTTTCAAGAAGCTAGAGAAAACAGTCCTGATGAACGCACCTCTCAACATCGCCATGCCCGCCGAGGCGTCAGCCGCGCCGAAAACCTATCGGTTGCTGATCGATGGCAAGCATGTCGATGCCCGCGACGGCCGCACGCTGGAGCGCAAAAGCCCGGGCCATGGCTTCACCGTTTCGCGCTATGCACAGGCCGGCGAGGCCGAGGTGGAAGCGGCCGTGCAGGCCGCGCACAAGGCGTTCGAGACCGGCCCCTGGCCGCGCATGAAGGCCTCCGAGCGCGCCGCGATCCTGTTCAAAGCGGCCGACCTGATCGAGGCGCGGCTGGAAGACATCGCCCGGCTCGATGCGCTGGAATCCGGCAAGCCGATCGCCCAGGCGCGCGGCGAGATCGGCGGCGCCGTCGACATCTGGCGCTATGCCGCCTCGCTCGCCCGCACACTGCATGGCGAGAGCTACGCCAATCTCGGCGACGCCATGCTGGGCGTTGTCGTGCGCGAGCCGATCGGTGTCGTCTCGATCATCACGCCATGGAATTTCCCGTTCCTCATCGTCAGCCAGAAACTGCCTTTCGCGCTCGCCGCCGGCTGCACGGCGGTGGTCAAGCCCAGCGAAATGACCTCGGCCTCGACCTTCGTGCTCGGCAACATCCTGATCGAGGCCGGCCTGCCCGCCGGCGTCGTCAACATTCTCGCCGGTCTTGGTGCCGATGTCGGCGCGCCGATGGTCAGCCACCCCCTGGTCGAGATGGTCTCCTTCACCGGCTCCACCCGCGTCGGCAAGATGACCATGGCGTCGGCCGCCCAGTCGCTGAAGAAGGTCTCAATGGAACTCGGCGGCAAGAACGGCCAGATCGTCTTCCCAGATGCCGACCTCGAGGCCGCCGCCGACGCGGCGGTGTTCGGCGGCTTCTTCAATGCCGGCGAATGCTGCAATGCCGGCAGCCGGCTGATCGTGCACGAGGCGATCGCCGACGATTTTCTTGCCGCTGTGAAGGCACTTACGTCGAGAGTAACGGTGGGAGATCCACTGGATGATCGAACCAAGGTCGGCGCGATGATCTCGTCCGACCATCTGGCCAAGGTAACGGATTACGTTGCGGCAGCGGCAGGCCAAGGCAGCAACGTCTATAGCGGCGGCAAGCAGCTGGCCTCCAATGCCGGCCAATATCTCGACCCGACGATCTTACGCGACGTCACCGAGAACATGGCGATTGCGCGTGAGGAAGTATTCGGACCGGTGCTCTCCGTGCTGACTTTTGAAACGATTGAAAAGGCGTTGCACATCGCCAACAACACGCCCTATGGTCTGTCTGCGGGCGTGTGGAGCGCCAGCATCGACACTTGCATGTCGGTGGCGCGTGGGGTGCGTTCTGGGACGGTTTGGGTGAACACATTCATGGAAGGTTATCCCGAGCTGCCTTTCGGAGGCTACAAGCAGTCCGGTCTCGGACGCGAACTCGGCAAACGCGCCGTCGAGGATTATACCGAGGAAAAGACAATCCAGTTTCATCGCGGCCAGCGCACCGGATGGTGGGTCGGCTGAGTTTGGAAGAACCCGGTGGGCTTCCACCGGTCGTGTAATGCAACAAGGGAGGAAGTACATGTTGCGCAAATTGCTTATCGGAACGGCTCTTGCGACGAGCTTTGCGTTCTCGGCGCATGCCGCGGACGTCAAGGAAGTGCAGATGTTGCATTGGTGGACGTCGGGCGGCGAAGCGGCTGCTCTCAACGTGCTGAAGGGCGATCTGGCCAAGGAAGGCTATGCCTGGAAGGACGTGCCGGTGGCCGGCGGTGGCGGCGACGCTGCCATGACCGCGCTGAAGGCGATGGTCGCGGCCGGCAACTATCCGACCGCCTCGCAGATGCTCGGCTACACCGTGCTCGACTATGCCGCGGCCGGCGTCATGGGCGACCTGACCGAAACGGCGAAGAAGGAAGGCTGGGACAAGTCGGTTCCGGCGGCCCTGCAGAAGTTCTCGGTCTATGAAGGCAAGTGGGTTGCCGCTCCGGTCAACGTCCACTCGGTTAACTGGCTGTGGATCAACAAGGCCGTCATGGACAAGATCGGCGGCACCGAGCCGAAGACCTTCGACGACTTCATTGCCCTGCTCGACAAGGCCAAGGCTGCTGGCGTGATCCCGCTCGCTCTCGGCGGCCAGAACTGGCAGGAAGCCACCATGTTCGACTCGGTCGTGCTGTCGACCGGCGGACCTGAGTTCTACAAGAAGGCCTTCAACGACCTCGACGACGCTTCGCTTAAATCCGACACGATGAAGAAGTCGTTCGACAATTTGGCCAAGCTCGTCACCTATGTCGACCCGAACTTCTCGGGCCGCGACTGGAACCTTGCCACCGCCATGGTCATCAAGGGCGATGCCCTTGTGCAGGTCATGGGTGACTGGGCCAAGGGCGAGTTCCACGCCGCCAAGAAGACCCCGGGCACGGACTTCCTGTGCTATCGCTTCCCGGGCACCGACGGCTCCGTGATCTACAACTCCGACATGTTCGGCATGTTCAACGTTCCGGACGACCGCAAGGCCGCCCAGGTCGCGCTGGCCACCGCCACACTGTCGAAGAGCTTCCAGTCGGCCTTCAACGTCGTCAAGGGTTCAGTTCCCGCCCGTACCGACGTTCCGGACACCGACTTCGACGCTTGCGGCAAGAAGGGTATCGCCGACCTGAAGGCAGCCAATGACGGCGGCACGCTGTTCGGCTCGCTCGCCCAAGGCTATGGCGCGCCTCCGGCGGTCGCCAATGCCTACAAGGACGTCGTTTCGAAGTTCGTCCATGGTCAGATCAAGACCTCGGACGAGGCCGTGACCGAACTGGTCAAGGCGATCGACGACGCCAAGTAAGCGCCAGTCAGCAAACACCTTCCCCGCTTCGGCGGGGAAGGTTTTCATCTCAGGATTGGCCGGCTTGAACACCATGCCGACCAAAGACCCGTATGCACGGGCCGCCTTGCCGCCTGACGGCAGAGCACGGACGACCCGAAGCGGGAGGAGCTCATGAGCACGGTAGCAACAAGCCAGATCAAGCTGACGCCGGAGCGGTCGCGCCCCTCTGTGCGCTCGCGCCTGCAGGACGCCTTGCCGAAGATCGTGCTGGCGCCGAGCTTCGCCATCACCATCGTCTTCGTCTACGGCTTCATCCTGTGGACGATCTATCTGTCCTTCACCAATTCCAAGACCTTCCCGTCCTATGTCATCACCGGCTCGCGCGCCTATCAGCGGCTGTGGGGCTGGACCTTCGACACCGACCCGCCATCGAGCTGGTACACGTCGATCACCAATATGGGCATTTTCGGCTTTCTCTACATCCTGATCTGCCTGGCGCTCGGCCTGTTCCTGGCCATCCTGCTCGACCAGAAGATCCGCGGCGAAGGCGTGCTGCGGCCGATCTATCTCTACCCGATGGCGCTGTCCTTCATCGTCACCGGCGTCGCCTGGAAATGGTTCCTCGATCCCGGTCTCGGCCTCGAGCAGACGCTGCATCAGTGGGGCTGGACGAGCTTCCATTTCGACTGGATCAAGAACAAGGATTTCGTCATCTACACCGTGGTCATCGCCGGTGTCTGGCAGGCCTCCGGCTTCATCATGGCGATGTTCCTGGCTGGCTTGCGCGGCATTGACGGCGAGATCATGAAGGCGGCGCAGATCGATGGCGCCACCACCTTCCAGCTCTACCGACGCATCGTCATCCCGCTGCTGCGGCCGATCTTCCTGTCGGCCTTCATCGTGCTCGCGCACCTCGCCATCAAGTCTTATGACCTTGTGGTGGCGCTGACCTCAGGCGGCCCCGGCGGTTCGGCCTGGCTGCCGTCCAACTTCATGTATGAGTACACGTTCAAGCGCAACGAGATGGCCGTCGGTTCGGCCAGTGCGGTGATCATGCTGATGACCATCGTCGCCATCATCGTGCCCTATCTCTATTCGGAACTGCGGGAGAAGCCGCGATGAGCGCTGTCGCCACCCCTGCCCGCCAGGCCGCCGGCGGCATCAACACCAGGATCGTCAACCGCGTCGTCATCTACGGGCTCTTGGCGCTGTTCGCGCTGTTCTACCTGATGCCGCTGTTCGTCATGCTGGTCACCTCGTTCAAGACCATGGACGAGATCCAGAACGGCAACATGCTGGCGCTGCCCAAGGCGCCGACCTTCGACCCCTGGCTGAAGGCCTGGGGCGAGACCTGCGTCGGCCTCACCTGCGCCGGCATCAAGGGCTATTTCTGGAACTCCATCAAGATGGTGGTTCCCGCCGTGCTGATCTCGACCATGCTCGGCGCGCTGAACGGCTACGTGCTGACCAAATGGCGGTTTCGCGGCGCGACGCTGGTGTTCGGCCTGATGCTGTTCGCCTGCTTCATCCCCTTCCAGTCGGTGCTGCTGCCGATGGCGACGATCCTCGGCAGCGTCGGTCGCTTCGGCGTGACGCTGCAGAACTCGGTCGGTACCAGCTTCGGTCTCGGCAATTCGACGGTCAATCTCGTGTTCGTGCACGTCGTCTACGGCATCGGCTTCACCACTTTGTTCTTCCGCAATTACTACGAGGCCTTCCCGACCGAATTGATCAAGGCCGCACAGGTCGACGGCGCCTCCTTCTTCCAGATCTTCCGCCGCATCATGCTGCCGAACTCGATGCCGATCTTCGTCGTCACCGTCATCTACCAGTTCACCAACATCTGGAACGACTTCCTGTTCGCCTCGGCTTACGCCGGCACCGGCGACGCCATGCCGATGACGGTGGCGCTGAACAACGTCGTCAACACCTCGACCGGCGTCGTCGAATACAACGTCAACATGGCGGCCGCGATGATCGCGGCTCTGCCCACCCTGATCGTCTATGTCGTCGCTGGCCGCTATTTCGTGCGCGGGCTGATGGCGGGCGCGGTCAAAGGCTGACCAATTCAGAAGGAACGACCATGGCTTTTCTGGAAATTGACGGGCTGAAGAAGCGTTTCGGGAATGTTGAGATCCTGAAGGGCATCGATGTCGAGCTCGAAAAGGGCGGCTTCCTGGTGCTGGTCGGTCCGTCCGGCTGCGGCAAGTCCACGCTGCTCAACACCATCGCCGGCCTGGAGCAGATCACCGAGGGTGAAATCCGCGTCGACGGCCGCGCCATCAACGATCTGCACCCTTCAAAACGCGACATCGCCATGGTGTTCCAGAGCTACGCGCTCTATCCCAACATGACGGTGGCCGGGAACATCTCCTTCGGCATGGAGATGCGCGGCGTACCGGCCGACGAGCGCCAGAAGGCGATCGACAAGGTGGCCAAGGTGCTGCAGATCGGCCACCTCTTGCAGCGCAAGCCGAGCCAGCTTTCCGGCGGCCAGCGCCAGCGTGTCGCCATGGGCCGGGCGCTGGTGCGCGACCCCAAGCTGTTCCTGTTCGACGAGCCGCTGTCCAACCTCGACGCCAAGCTGCGCGTCGACATGCGCATCGAGATCAAGCGCCTGCATGCCACGACAGGCACCACCATCGTCTACGTCACCCACGACCAGATCGAGGCGATGACGCTGGCGACCAAGATCGCCGTCATGCGCGACGGCGAGGTGCAGCAGTTCGGCACGCCGGCCGAGATCTACAACAACCCCACCAACCTGTTCGTCGCCGACTTCATGGGCTCGCCGGCGATGAACCTGATCCCGGCGACCATTGCCACCTCGGGCAATGCGCTGTCCGTCGTGCTGCAGCGCGAGGCGCGCGAGCCGATCACGCTGCCGATGGCCAGTGCGCCGGCGGGCCTCTCGGCATTCCAGGGCAAGCCGATCATCTTCGGCGTGCGGCCGGAAGCGCTGACCGATCCGGAAGGCGCTGAGCGCAACGCCTCGAACATCGCCACCGCCGACCTGCACATCGAGGTCGTCGAGCCGGCGGGTTCCGACACTTTCGCGGTCACCAATCTCGGCGGCAAGGGCGTGGTGGCACGGTTGCGCGCCGACGCCAACATCCAGCCGGGCACCAGCACGCCGCTCGCCTTCAACCTGACCAAGGCGGTGTTCTTCGATCCGGCGACCGAGAACCGCATTCGCTAATGTATGTCGCCCAAAAGTGGATCCGGTTTTGGGGCAACGACATGCATCAAAAGCGCGCCAGGACGCGATTTAGGCTATGACAAATCCGGACATCGTCATCATCGGCTCCGGCATTGGCGGCGCCACGATCGCCTCCGGTCTGGCCGGCAGCGGCGCCTCGATCCTGATGCTGGAGCGTGGCGAACCCTTGCCGGCAACCCCGCATGCCCGCGACACGCGCTCGATCTTCGTCGACGGCCACTACCGGCCAAAGGAGATGTGGCGCGAGGCCGGCGGCGCTGCCTTCAACCCCGGCAACTACTACTATGTCGGCGGCAATTCGAAATTCTACGGCGCGGTGCTGATCCGCTACCGCAAGGAAGATTTTTCGGCCATGGAGCACTTTGGTGGTGTCTCGCCCGCCTGGCCGTTTCCCTACGAAGAGTTCGAGCCCTGGTATTCCAGGGCCGAGCAGCTGTTTCGCGTGCGCGGCGCGCTGGGCGAAGATCCGACCGAACCGTTCCATTCGATCCCCTACGCCTTCAAGCCGGTGCCTGACGAGGCGCCGATCGCGCGAGCCCGCGCCGAACTCAAGGGGCTTGGCCTGCATCCGGCCTCACTGCCGCTCGGCGTCGACATCGACACCTGGCTCAGGGAAGGCCGTACCGGCTGGGACGCTTTCCCCAACACCGGCCAGGGCAAGATGGACGCCCAGACAGCACCACTGGCGGCAGCGCTCAGGGACACCAACATCCGGATCGAGACCGGCTGCTACGTCGAGTATCTCGAGGCGGCGCCCGATGGCAAAAGCATCGTCGCGATCCACTACCGCCAGAATGGCGAGGCGAAGAAAGTCACGCCAAAACTGATCATCCTGTCGGCCGGCGCGGTCAATTCCGCCGTCATCCTGCTGCGCTCGCCCTCATCGGATGGCAAAGGCCTCGCCAACCGCTCCGACCAGGTCGGCCGCAATTTCATGAACCACAATTCCAGCGCCATGCTGGCCATCGATCCGCGCCGCCGCAACGATGCCGTCTACCAGAAAACGCTGATGCTGAACGACTATTATCTCTCCGACGGCAAGGGCGGCAAACCGCTCGGCAACGTCCAACTGCTCGGCAAGATCGACGGCAACATGCTCAAGGCCAATGTGAAGACGATGCCGAAATTCGTGCTGGATTACATGGCCGGCCACGCCGTCGACTGGTACCTGATGTGCGAGGACCTGCCCGATCCCGAAAGCCGCATCATGGTCGACGGCAAGGACATCGTCATGCAGTGGCGCCGTTCCAACATGCAATCGCTTGACGGCCTGACCAAGGTGATGCGCGAGAACTTCCGCGCCTGCGGTTATCCCATCGTGCTGTCTCGCCCCTTCGACAAGCGCACGCCATCGCACCAATGCGGCACGGTGAAAATGGGCGACGATCCTGCAACCTCCCCGCTCGATCCGTTCTGCCGGTCGTTCGACCACCAAAACCTGTTCGTCGTCGACGGTAGTTTCTTGCCGAACTCAGCCGCCGTGAATCCCGCGCTGTCGATCGCCGCGCAGGCGCTGCGCGTCGCTGATCATATCCGCAAGACAGAGTTGGCCGCATGACCCGCCCCGCGGCCATCGTCACCGGCGGCGCGCGCGGCATTGGGCTGGCTTGCGCCGAGGCGCTGGCCGATGCCGGCTTCGACATTCTGGTCGCCGACCTTGCCGAACAGGCGCCTGACGGGCTCGCCGAGAAAATCACAGCGGGTGGCGCGAAATTCGCTTATGTCAGCTGTGACATCGCCAATCTCCACAGCCACGCCGCACCCGTCGATGCCACCATGCGCGCCTTCGGCCGCATCGACTGCCTCGTCAACAATGCCGGCGTCGGCGCCGTCGTGCGCGGCGACCTTCTGGAGCTGAAGCCAGAAAATTTCGACCGCGCGCTGAACATCAACCTGCGCGGCACGGTCTTCCTGAGCCAGGCCGTCGCCAAGGCGATGCTTGCGGCCCCTGGCGATCACCCAAAATCGATCATCACCATCACCTCGGTGAGCGCCGAAATGGCCTCGCCGGAACGCTCCGAATATTGCATCTCGAAGGCCGGGCTTTCCATGTGGGTGAAGAACCTGGCGCTGCGTCTCGCCCCTGAAAACATCGGCGTGTTCGAGGTCCGGCCGGGCATCATCCGCACGGACATGACGGCAGGCGTGACCGCCAAATACGATGCCTTGATCGACAGCGGCCTGGTGCCGGCCAAGCGCTGGGGCGAGGCCTCCGACATCGGCGCGGTGGTGGCGACGCTTGCCGCCGGCAAGCTCGGCTTTTCGACCGGCTCGATCATCAATGTCGACGGCGCGCTCTCCGTGCCGCGACTGTAAGTGGATGAGACAATGACCGACTACATCATCGTGGGCGCCGGTCCGGCCGGCTGTGTTCTGGCCAACCGGCTGAGCGAGGATCCCGGCAATTCCGTGCTGCTGCTCGAAGCCGGCGGCAAGGACTGGCATCCCTACATCCATATGCCCGCCGGCTTCGCCAAGATGACCAAGGGCATCGCGTCCTGGGGCTGGTCGACCGTGCCGCAGAAAAACATGAAGGACCGCGTCTTCTGGTACACGCAGGCCAAGGTGGTCGGCGGCGGCTCCTCCATCAACGCGCAGATCTACACGCGCGGCAACGCCCGCGACTACGACGCGTGGGAGAAGGAAGAGGGCCTCGCCGGCTGGGGCTATCGCGACGTGCTGCCGTATTTCAAGCGCGCCGAGAACAACCAGCGCTACGCCAACGACTTTCATGGCGACCAGGGCCCTCTCGGCGTGTCGAACCCGATCTCGCCACTGCCGATCTGCGAGGCCTATTTCCGCGCCGGCCAGGAGATGGGCATCCCTTTCAATCCGGACTTCAACGGCGCTGCCCAGGAAGGCGTCGGCTATTATCAGCTGACGCAGAAGGACGCACGACGCTCGTCCGCTTCGGTCGCCTATTTGAAGCCGATACGGGCGCGCAAGAACCTCACCGTCAGAACCGACGTGCTGGTGACCCGCGTCGTCGTCGAGAAAGGCCGCGCGACCGGCGTTGAGGTCGTTGACAGGCCCGGCGGCGAGAAGAAAATCCTGCGCGCGGAGCGCGAGGTGATCGTCTCGTCCGGCGCCATCGGCTCACCAAAACTGCTGATGCAGTCGGGCATCGGCCCCGCCGACCACTTGAAGACGGTGGGCGTCACCCCGGTGCACGACCTGCCCGGCGTCGGCTCCAACATGCAGGATCATCTCGATCTGTTCGTCATCGCCGAATGCACCGGCGACCACACTTACGACAATTACGCCAAGCTGCACCGCACGGCCTGGGCCGGCCTGCAATATCTGCTACTGAAGAAGGGGCCGGTCGCCTCCAGCCTGTTCGAGACCGGCGGCTTCTGGTACGCCGACCCGACCGCCGCCTCGCCCGACATCCAGTTCCATCTCGGCCTGGGCTCCGGCATCGAGGCCGGCGTCGAGAAGCTGAACAATCCCGGCGTCACTTTGAACTCGGCCTTCCTGCGGCCGCGCTCGCGCGGCACGGTGCGGCTGAAGAGCGCCGATCCGGCCGACCACCCGCTGATCGATCCCAACTACTGGTCCGATCCCTATGACCGCGCCATGTCGATCAAGGGCCTGCGGCTGGCGCGCGAGATCATGCGGCAGAAGGCGCTTACGCCCTACGTGCTGCGCGAAGTGCTGCCCGGCCCGTCGCTCGCCAGCGACGACGAACTGTTCGACTACGCCTGCCGCACGTCAAAGACCGACCATCATCCCGTCGGCACCTGCCGCATGGGCCATGACGAAATGGCCGTGGTGACGCCGGATTTGCGGCTGCGCGGCATCGAAGGTCTGCGTGTCTGCGACGCCTCGGTGATGCCGCGTGTGCCCTCCTCCAACACCAATGCCCCGACCATCATGGTTGGCGAAAAAGGCGCCGACCTGATCCTCGGTCGCGAACCGCTGCCGCCGGCCGTGTTTTCCGGCAACCGGGCTGCTTGAGGGGAAAAGAAAATGATCAGGCACTGTGTCTTCGTCCGGTTTCGCAGCGATGTTCCCGACAGCGAGCGCGCGGCGATCCATACCGACCTCGAAACGCTGCGCTCTGTTATCGACGGCATGGACACCGTCCAGTTCAGCGTCAATGTCAGCCCGGAACCATTCGCGCGCGGCTTCAGCCATGGCTTCACCATTGACTTCCGCGATGCCGCCGCGCGCGATGCTTATCTCGTGCATGAAGCCCACCAGCGCGCCGGCGCCCGGCTGGTCGCCGCACTCGAAGGTGGCACCGATGGCTTGATGGTCTTCGACCTCGACCTTACGAAAAAGTGACCGCCGGTTCTTCGAAAGCCGGCTGATCGCTGTTCTCTTTTGCAAGCAGGGCGACATATCGTTCCTTTGGGGGCAGCAAAGGAGGACGCATTGAATCTCACTGCCGAGCAGAAGAAAACCGTTCTGGCCTCGTTCCTGGGCTGGACGCTCGACGCTTTTGATTTCTTCCTTTTGACGTTCCTGCTCACCGATATTGCGAGTGAATTCCACACCGATGTCCCGGCAGTCTCAAAGGCACTGTTCCTGACCTTGGCGACGCGCTTCATCGGCGCGTTTTTCTTTGGCATGCTCGCCGACAAATATGGGCGCAAGCCCATCCTGATGCTCAACATCGTCAGCTATTCGGTGATCGGCGCGCTCGCTGCCTTCTCGCCCAATCTCGGCATCTTTCTGGCCCTGCGCGCGCTATTCGGCATCGCCATGGGTGGCGAATGGGGGCTCGGCAGTTCGCTCGCCATGGAATCCATCCCGCCAAGCGCCCGCGGCATGGTCTCGGGCATCCTGCAATGCGGCTATCCGGCAGGCTACCTCCTGGCGGCGGTGGTCTATGGCCTGCTCTACCAGCAGACGATCGGCGGCTACACCATCGGCTGGCGCGCCATGTTCCTGCTCTCTTTCGTGCCGGCGCTGATCGTGCTCTTCATCCGCTCGCACGTGCCGGAATCGCCCGCCTTCGTCGAAGCGCGGAAATCCGTCAGGCCGGGGCTGCTGGAAACGCTGCAGAAGCACTGGGGTGTGGCGCTCTATGCCGTCGTGCTGATGATGTTCTTCAACTTCTTCAGCCATGGCACGCAGGACCTCTACCCGACCTTCCTGAAGAAGCAGCACGGCTTCGACCCGCATACAGTCAGCTGGATCACCATCGTCGCCAATCTCGGCGCCATTGTCGGCGGCCTGACATTCGGCGCGCTGTCCGAGAGGATCGGCCGCGTCAATGCCATTACCCTGGCCTGCCTGATCGCTCTGCCGGCTATTCCACTGTGGGCCTACAGCTCGACGCCCTTCATGCTCGCCATCGGCGCCTTCGTCATGCAGATCGCGGTCCAGGGCGCCTGGGGCGTCATCCCGGTGCATCTCAACGAACTGTCGCCCGGCACGGTGCGCGCCACCTTGCCTGGCTTCATCTATCAGGCCGGCAATCTCGCCGCGTCCTATGGCGGTCCCTACCAGGCAGGCATCGCTGAAGCCGCGGGCGGCAGCTACGGCTACGCGCTGGCGCTTTTCGCCGGCGTGGTCGCGGTCTGCATCATCGTCGTCATCCGCTTCAGTCCGGAACGGCGCGGCCAGGTGATGACGGTTCTGGAGCAGGGCTAACCCATCCGGAGCGCAATAACTCCAGCAACGATGCTGAGCGCGGCGGCGGCGCGCCAGCCCGTCATCTTCTCGCCGAGCGCGTAGACCGAGATCAGCATGGCAAACAGGATCGAGGTCTCGCGCAGCGACGCCACCGAGGCGATCGGCGCCTTGGTCATCGCCCACATCACGATCCAGTAAGCAGCGCCGCTGAGCACGCCGGTGAACAGCCCGGCCTTCCAGTCGCGCGCCAGCACGGGCAGCGACCGCGGCCCGCGGAAGACCACGCAGAGCACCAGCGCCCATGCCGCGTCGCAGACGAACAGCCAGGCCGCGTAGCTTTGCGCCGTCGCCGCCAGCCGGGCGCCGCTGCCATCCGACAGTGTGTAGCTGGCAATGAAGATCGACGTGCCGAGCGCAAAGCCGACCGCGCGAAGATTGAACCGCTCCAGATGTACGCCGCCGCGAAACGACATCACCAGTGTGCCCGCCGACAACAGAAGGATGCCGAGAATGGCAGATGGCGCCGGCACCTCGTGCACCACCACGATGCCACCAAGCGCTGCCAGCAGCGGTGCCGTGCCGCGCGCCAGCGGATAGGTCTGGGCGAAATCGCCGGCCTTGTAGGCGCCGATCAGGAAGGTTCGGTAGCCCATGTGGAAGACCACCGAAGCGAGAATGAATGGCCAAACCTCGGCCTTCGGGAACTCGACGAAAGGCAGCACGAACAGCGCGGCGAAACCCATGCCCAACGTCATCAGCGTGATTGAAAGGAAGCGGTCGAGATGGACCTTGACCAAAGCGTTCCAGATCGCGTGCATGGCGGCGGCGGCAAGCACCGCAAAGAAGACGAAAAGCGTCATTTCGGCCTTATCGACCTCCCGAGCCGAGCGGCGTTTCGAGATCGATGTCGATCCGGACAGGGAAATGGTCGGACGCCACCTCGCCTATGCCGGATGCCACCGACTGCACCCGCCCGGCGAACACCCCGCCGACGAAACAATGGTCGAGCCGGCGCTTTGCCAGCCTGCCGTCGATGATTTTCTCATGGGTGTGGAAATCACCCGCCGGTTCGATCGCGACGGCGGCGGCATCGACAAAGCCGTCGAGATAGGCAGCGCCGCGATGATAGGGCGTGCTGCCGACGATGCGGCGATATTCGGCGCTGCCCGGCTCCATGTTGAAATCGCCCATCCAAATCGCCGCCAGCGGATTTTCCGGCTCGGTCTCGCCGCTGGTCCAGTTGCGCGAAGGCTCGTCGTCCGTACCGCTCCATGGCCCGCCCTCGGACGGCGCGCGGCGATGTTCGGCCAGCAGATAGTCGATCTGCTCCAGCCGCTCCTCGGCGGCGATATGGGCGAGATGCAGCGAAAACACCCGCACCGGGCCGGCCGGCGTGCGGATCATGCATTCGAGCGCGGCATTGCGGGTGTTGAGTGGCCTGAGCGTCCGGCGCATCGGCAGTGCGTGCAGCCGTGACCAGACGATCGGCAGCTTCGACAGCACCATGGTGCCGAACTGCCGGCGCCGGCTGACCAGGCGGCCGTCCCGCCGCTCGCTGGCATCCATGTCGAAGGCCGGCCCGTAGACCCAGTGATACCAGGGCAGCAGGCGCGACAGCAGTTCCGGCTGGTCGTCGAAATTGCTGCGCTCCCAGTGCCGCTCCACCTCCTGCAGGGCAATGATGTCGGCACCGTCGACGATCCGCGCGGCGCGCGAAAGATCGTAGCGGCCGTCGCTGCCGAACCCGTACTGGATGTTGTAGCTGACCAGCTTCATTGCTTACCCGGCTCACCTTTGGTGATGGCAGTAGCGGCTCAGTGGATTGCTTGCAATGTGCAGGAGAATGGAACCGGCTTGTGCCAGAAGCCCTTCCCCGACGCTGCTGCGCGATCATGCACCGATTCCGGACCGCTCCGGTATCCTCCGCACGCTGGAAAACGCCGCGAGGCGCCTTAGGGACACCGGCGGCTGAGGTCTGACGATGAGCCGTCCTAATAGGTCGTCAGCGGCTGGAACCGGCCCGCTGGCGACGCGGCCAGTTCTGCCCAGTCGATCTCTTCTTCCAGCCGGTGATAGGCCTCGTCGCCGATCGTGCCGTTGCTGCGCAATTCCTCCAGCGTGTCGCGCTGGCGGTCGATGGCATAGAGGCGCAGCCGGTCGTATTCGGTCGCGGCTTGAGCGTCCTCCGGGTTTTCCGCAACGACACGCTGAGCCTCGTACTGCTCGCGCACGACAGCCGCCGCGGCCGAGGTCTTGCGGCTCAGCACGTCGAGTGCCGCCTGCATGATGGCGACGCGCGCCTGCGCCACCTCATTGTCGACTGTCCTGTCGGGATCGAAGTTGAGTATCCGCAGCAAAGGCTTAAGCGTCATCCCCTGCAGCACCAGCGTGCCCAGCACCACCGCGAAGGCGGCAAGCACGATCGGGTCACGTCCGGGAAAGCCGGCCGGCAGCGCGATGGCCACCACCAGCGTCACCAGCCCGCGCATGCCGCACCAGCCGACGAGCACGGCGCCGCCAAAGGTCGGCAAATCCCGCTTTTTGTCTTCGCCGCCGAAGCGGGCAAACCATCGTATGATCGCGACATAACTCGCCACCCAGACGAGACGTGCCACGATGACGACGACCAGCACCGTCGCGGCGAAAAGAAAGGCTTGGCCTTGCCCTTCGCCGGAAAGCCGGCCGACGATCGATCGCGCCTGCAGGCCCATCAGCACGAAAGCCAGCACGTTGAGCACGAACACCGCCGACTCCCACACCGAATAGGTGCTGACGCGCCGCCTTGCCGAAATGCGGCGCGGCGCCCTGCGCGCAAGGGTGATGGCGTAGACGACGATGGTGATGATGGCGGAAAGACCGAGCTTGTCGGCCAGGATCCACACGCCGAACGTGCCGGCGAACTGCACGACAGTGCTGCTCGCCGCATCTTCGATCCGGGTGAGCGTCAGCAGCGAGAAGCGGCCAAGCACATAACCCGCGATCAGGCTGCCTATGGTCGACAACAGGATCGTCGGAATGGCGTTGCTCAACATGATCGAGCCGAGCGCGGCCGAGACCGCCAGCCGATAGATCAAGAGCGCGGTGGCATCGTTGAGCAGGCTCTCGCCCTGCAGGATAGCGGTGATGCGGTGCGGCACCTTGAATTGCCCAAGCACGGCTGATGCCGCCACCGCATCCGGCGGCGCGACGATGGCGCCAAGCGCGATCGCCGCGGCGATCGGCAGGCCGGCCATCTTCCAGCCAACGAAGGCAACCACGACAGTGGTGAAGACCACGGCGCCAAGCGCCAGCAATAGCAGTGACAGCCGGTAGCGCTTCAGGTCGCGCAGCGAGGTGTCATAGGCGGCATCGAGAAGCACCGGCGCGATGAACAGCGCAAGCGCCAGTTCCGGATCGATCTCGATCATCGGCGCGCCAGGCACGAAGGCAATGGCGACCCCGGCCAGGGCCAGCAGGGACGGATAGGGAACCTCCAGCCGCCGCGACAGTGCCGTCAGCGCAACGGCCGTCAGAAGCAGGATAAGGGTGAGTTCAAAAAGAGCCATGGGCGGTTACTTCAATGGGACGGGAGTGCCGGTGCAAATATTCGTGCAGGATGCGGTGGATTGGCCATCAAACTCAAGCCCTCTGGCCGTACGCCTCAACCGCCTCCTGCCGTACAAGACCGGTATGATCCTCATCGGCCAATATGACTCGCCTTTCGTGCGCCGTGTCGGCATCGCGCTGACCCTGTATGGCATACCCTTCGAGCACCGTCCGTGGTCGGCCTTCGGCGATGCCGACAAGATTCGGCCCTACAACCCGCTGACGCGGGTGCCGACATTGGTGCTGGACAATGGCGAGGTGCTGATCGAAAGCCATTTGATGCTGGACTACCTCGACGGCCTCGTCCCGGGCGAAAAGAGGATGTTTCCGACAGCGGAACCGCTGCGTCATCAGGCGCTGAAAATCTCAGCTCTGGCCACCGGGCTCGGCGACAAGGCGGTCAGCCTGTTTTACGAGAAGCGGTTGCACGAGAAGGTCTCCAACGTCTGGGCCGGGCGCTGCCGCACGCAAATCGAGACCGTGCTTGCCGTGTTGGAAGCCGATCGTGCCGAGCGGTCGACGCCTTACTGGTTCGGTGACCGCATCGGCCATGCCGACATCGTGGTCGCCGCCGTGCTGCGTTTCATCGGCGAGGCGCATCCAGGGCTTGTGTCGCTGGCCGACTTTCCGGCGCTAAACACTCACGCCACGCGGATGGAAGCGCTGGTGGTCTTTCAGGAGATCTCGCAGCCCTTCATCGCGCCGGCTTGAAGGGTCTAAGATCCATCTGCAGAAGGCTTGAAGGACTGCGCTATGGCACCCGAACCGCACTGCTCGTTTTGTGGAAAATCCCAAGCAGAGGTGCTGCAGATAATTGCAGGCCCAGACGCCTTCATTTGCAATGAATGTGTTCAGATGTGCGTCGAGATCGTCGCAACCCAAAATCCCGATTGGCTGGACCAGCATCGCCAGTTTCTGACGACGCTACCCTCGAATTCTCGATATTGAACGCACCGCCAGGCGAGATCAGTGCAAGACCAGCATGTCGTCCGATGAGAACGAAATCTCGGCCTTCTCGCCGACGGCGGGCGGCGGTGTCGCCGGGCTGTTGAACGTGTCGAGCGACACCGTGTTGCCGCCGATGCCGACGCGAACGCGGATCACCGAGCCGAGGAAATGCACTTCGGAGATCTCGCCGGACAGGCTGGAATCGCGACCGGGCTGACGGCCGAGCGAAATCGCTTCCGGCCGCAGCGCCAGCGACAGCGTATCGCCGGACTTGGATCCGTTGAGCTTGCCCTTCAGCGAGACCTGTTCGGAATTGACCCGCACCGTGCCAGCCGCCGCGTCGGTGACGGTGCCTTCCAGCACATTCAATGTGCCGACGAAATTGGCGACGAACTTGGTCGCTGGGCGGTTGTAGATTTCGAACGGCGTGCCAACCTGCTCGGCCTTGCCGCCATACATGACCGCGATGCGGTCGGAGATCGACAGCGCCTCTTCCTGGTCATGGGTGACGAAGATGGTGGTGATGCCGAGCTTCTTCTGAATGGACCGGATTTCTTCACGCAGCGAGACACGCACCTTGGCATCCAGCGCCGAGAGCGGCTCGTCGAGCAGCAGCAGCTTCGGTTTCGGCGCGATCGCACGCGCCAGCGCGATGCGCTGCTGCTGGCCGCCCGAGAGCTGGTAGGGATAACGGTCAGCCATTTGCGGCAGCTTGATGATACCCAGCATCTCGGTGACACGGGCGTCGATTTCCGCCTTGGGCATGCCGGCGACCTTCAGGCCGAAACCGATGTTCTGCGCCACGGTCAGGTTCGGAAACAGCGCATACGCCTGGAACACCATCCCGACATTGCGCTGATTGGGCTTCAGCCTCGTAATGTCCTTGCCGCCAACGACGATCTTGCCGGCGCTCGGCTCCTCGAAGCCCGCGACCATGCGCAGCACCGTTGTCTTGCCGCAGCCGGATGGTCCGAGGAAAGAGACGAATTCACCACGTTCAACGTCGAGATTGAAATCCTCCACCACCGTGGTGGCGCCGAAGGATTTTCGAACGTGCTGGATGGAGAGGAACGGGTCGGCCATGGTGTTGTTCTTTCGATCAGTTCGGGCGGTTCGCCGATTTCGGCGCGAAGCGAGACAGGATCTGGATCAGCGACATGCAACCCCAGGTGATGGCGAAGGCAATGATAGCAAGCGCTGCCGGTTCATAGGCGCGGTTGGCGCCGATGTTCTGCAGATACGGGCCGAAGGCCGGCCGGTTGAGCAGGCTTGCCATAGTGAATTCACCAATGACAATCGCGAAGGTCAGGAACGCACCCGACAACACCGCGATCAACACGTTGGGCAGGATAACACGGGTGACGATCGTCCCCCAGCCGGCGCCGAGAATCTGCGCCGCTTCCGTCAGCGTGCGCACGTCGATGGTGCGAAGTCCTGTATCCACCGCGCGGTACATATAGGGCAACGACAGTGTGGCATAGCCGATAACCAACAGGGCATTGGTGCCCGTGTCGGTCGCCAGGAACGGCAACGGCGAATTCGAGCCATACATTCTGATGTATCCGAAGACGATGACGATGGCCGGGATGACCAGCGGCAGCAAGGTGATGAACTCGACGATGGGGCGCAGCTGCGGCAGGCGCAGCCGGATCCAGTAGGCTGCGGGCACCACGATCAGCACGCCGAGAATGATGGTGAAAACGGCGGCAAGCACCGAATAGCCGAATGTCGCCTGGAAGCGTGCGTCGCCCAGCACGACCTTGTAGGCATCAAAGGAGTAGACGCCGCGCCGCATGCGCATGGAGAACTCCACTGTCGCGATCAGCGGAATGAAGAAATAGGCCGCGCCCAGCGCGAAGACGACCCAGGCCCAGAACCTGCCAGCCTTCATTTGAGCCACCTCTCGGAACGGGTGCGGAACCAGATGTAGAAGACATTGGCAAGACCGGTGATGACGATCATGCCGAAGGCTATGGCATAGCCGAGATGGGCATTGTGCAGCACGTCGCCACGGATCTGGGCATAGAGCAGGATCGGCACGATGTTGAGCGACGAGCCGGTCAGCGCATAGGCGGTGGCGATGGCGCCGAAGGCATTGGCGAACAACAGGATCACGGTGCCGAGGAAGCTCGGCCAGATCACCGGGATGACCACCATGCGCCAGTACTGGGACATGGTCGCACCCAGCGTTGCGGCGGCCTCGCCCCACTCCTTCTTCAGCCCGTCGATGGCCGGCACGATGATGACCACCATCAGCGGAATCTGGAAGTAGACATAGGTCAGCGTCAGTCCCCAGAACGACAGGATGTTGAAGCCATGCGCGTAGATGTTGAGACCGAACAGCGTGTTCAGAATCACTGTTGCAAGGCCGAGCCGGCCGAGTGTGGCAAGGAAGGCGAAGGCCAGCGGCACGCCGGCAAAATTCGAGGCGACGCCGGAAAACGTCAGGGTCGCGGAGCGTATCCAGTCTGGCAGGCCGCCACGCACGATGGCAATGGCAATCGCCAAACCCGCAAAGGCGCCAATCAGCGATGAAGCAAGGCTGACCTTGATCGAAATCAAGTAGGCGGCAACGATCGACGGCTGCGCCAATGCAACTATGTTTTCGAGTGTGAATTCACCAGCATCGTTCTGGAATGCGCCCAGCATCAGATAGAGCGTGGGCAGGATCAGGAACATTATGGCGAAGATGAAGAAGGGCGCTACACCGAGCCACTGGGTCGGCAGCCTCATGCTGCGCGCCTCGGCGGGAGGCGCGGTCTTCCCGGAAACAGCGTGGTCGGACATTGAGATATCGGTCATGCGCCGGCTACCGTCTTCGAGAGAAAGAACCGGGCGGCCGTGAAGCCGCCCGGTGGATCTCAACTGTTACTTGACGTTGGCGCCGACAACGGCGTCCCAGTTCTTGGTGATGGCTTCCTTGGCCTTGCCCTGCTCGTCAAGCGTCGGGAACACCGCGGCCGCATAGGACTCAGCCGGCGGCAGCTTGGCCAACACGTCCGCAGGGATCTTGCCGTTCTTGGCGAGATCGTTGAAACGGATCGGGTGGCAATAGCCCTTCAGCCAGGCGATCTGGCCTTCGTCGGAGTAGAGGTATTCCAGCCAGAGCTTGGCCGCATTCGGATGCGGTGCGTAGGCACTGATTGCCTGCACGTAGACACCGGCGACGACACCGGTCTTCGGCACGACGACGTCGACGGGCGGGTTGCCCTTCAGCGTGTCGCGGCCGGCGAGCGCGTTGTAGTCCCAGGTGACGAGGATCGGGGTCTGGCCCTGGGCCAGCGTCGCGGCCTTGCCGATGACCGGCACGAAATTGCCGGCGGCGTTGAGCTTCTTGAAGAAGTCGAGGCCAGCGGTGCCGGCGGCTTCTCCAGCAGCCGCACCCGACGACAGGCCGGCGGCATACACCGCCTGGATGGCCTGGTTCGAGGCGCGCGGATCACCGGCAAGAGCAACCGAGTTGGCGAATTCCGGCTTCAGGAGATCTGCCCAGTCCGTCGGCGACGTCTTCACCAGGTCCTTGTTCACCTGGAAGGAAAGCACGCCGTAGTAGTCGCCCGTCCAGAAGCCGTCGGCATCCTTGGCGCTGTCGGGGATCGAGTCCCAGGTCGACACCTTGTAAGCCTGGATCAGGCCGTCCTTCTTGGCGGACGGACCGAAGGACAAGCCGACGTCGATGACGTCGGGCGCCTGCGGGCCCTTGTTGTCCTTGTTGGCCTTGATCGCCTCGACCTCGTCGCCGGAACCGGCATCGGGGTTGAGTTCGTTGATGGTGATTTCCGGATACTTCGCCTTGAAGCCGGCGATAACGTCGCCGTATCCGCACCAGTCGTGCGGCAGGGCGATGGTGGTGAGCTGGCCCTCGGCCTTCGCGGCCTTGACGAGATCATCCAGCGAAGCCGCGGACGAAATCACCGACGACACCATAAGGGTCGCGGCCGAAAGGGAAAGCACCTTCCCCGTGAATTTGAACATGTGTTCTCTCCGTTGAACTGACGCCGTTGGACGCCTGCGATGCGGTATCGTTTTCATGTGACAGCCAGATGAAAGCTTTATGAAACCGGCTGCTCGCAGTGCGAAAAAGTAAACTCTTTTTAACCGGTTGTAGCAATCGCCTCGCAATTCTTTTTCCGGCTAATTAGTTTGTGCCTTGCCCTTCATCCCCTCCCCTTGTTTTTGTACCCCTTTTTCAGATCAATTTCCTATGCCGAAAACGTCTCAGATCGTACCGGCAATGGCATTTTCCAGCAGCGTCAGCGCCGCCTTCTTGGTCAGCTTGACCGGGTTGCCGCCCGCTGTCGGGTCGACCACCGCCATGTCGGCGATCAGCGCCTTGCGCTTCTTGTCCATATCGAGCCCCTTGATCAGGCTAGGCAGCGCGTGCGGCACCTTCAACTCCTTGCGCAGCTTGATGACCGCCTTGGCGAAGCCGTCAAAGCCACCCTTGATGCCGCAATAGGCCGCGAGCCGGGCGATACGCTCCTCGATGGCGTCACGGTTGAAGGCCAGCACATAGGGCATGAACACGGCGTTGGTCATGCCGTGATGGGTGTCGTAGAGCGCGCCGATCGGATGCGACAGCGAGTGGATGGCGCCCAGTCCCTTCTGGAAGGCGGCAGCGCCCATGGCCGCCGCACTCATCATATGGGCGCGCGCGACAAGGTCCTTGCCGTTGGCGTAGGCCTTCGGCAGGTTTTCGAACACCAGCCGGACACCTTCCACCGCAATACCGTCGGCCATGGGGTGATAGCCCGGCGCGCAATAGGCTTCGAGGCAGTGGGCGAGCGCATCCATGCCGGTGCCGGCGGTGATGAAAGCCGGCATGCCGACCGACAATTCCGGATCGGCAATGACGATCGCCGGCAAAAGCTTCGGATGGAAGATGACCTTCTTGGTGTGCGTTTCTTCATTGGTGATGACACCGGCGCGGCCGACTTCCGAGCCTGTGCCTGCCGTGGTCGGCACGGCGATGATCGGCGCGATGGCGTCCGAATTGGCGCGCGTCCACCAGTCGCCGACATCCTCGAAATCCCACACCGGCCGCGTCTGACCCGCCTGGAAGGCGATCAGCTTGCCGAGATCGAGCGCCGAGCCGCCGCCGAAGGCGATGACACCGTCATGCTTGCCCTTCTTGAACACGGCGATGCCGGCAGTGAGGTTGGAATCGACCGGGTTTGGCTTCACCTCGGAAAACACGCCATAGGGCACCTTGGCATCGTCGAGGATCTTCAGCGTCGAAGCGACGACCGGCAGCTTGGCCAGCCCCGGATCGGTGACGAAGAGCGGCCGCTTGATGCCGGTGGCATCAAGCACCTCAGGCAGTTCCTTGATGCGCCCGGCGCCGAAGCGGACGGTGGTGGGGTAGTTCCATTTGGAGATCAGCTTGGACATTTTTTGTCTTTCGAAAAATCAGATGGCTTCGCGCAGGTGGAAGGATTTCGGGCGGGTCAGATTGTCGTAGCCGATGGCCGACAGTCCCGCGCCCTTGCCGGTGTCCTTGACGCCGGTCCAGACCAGCGCCGGATCGAGATAGTCGCAGCGGTTCATGAACACCGTACCGGTCTCGACGCGGTTGCCGATCGCCACCGCATGCTCGGTGTCGCGGGTCCAGATCGAAGCTGTCAGCCCGTATTGACTGTCGTTCATCAGCGCGATCGCCTCCTCGTCGTTGCGCACCTTCATGATGCCGACGATCGGGCCAAAGCTTTCCTCGCGCATGACGCTCATCTGATGGTCGACTTCAGTCAGCACTTCCGGTGCCAGGTAGGGCGAGCCGGCCTTGTCGTTAGCCACCTTCATGTTGATGTGCGCCTTGGCGCCCTTGCGCAGCGCCTCGGCCTTCTGCTCGCGGATCAGGTCGGCGAAACGCGCCTGCGCCATCGGCCCCATCGTCGTCGCCTGTTCCAGTGGATTGCCGACGACATAGTTCTTGGTCTCGGCGATGAAGCCCTCGACGAACTCGTCATAGACCTTCTCATGCACATAGACGCGCTCGATGCCGCAGCAGCACTGGCCGGAATTGTAGAAGGCGCCGTCGACCAGATTGGCAACCGCATGATCCATCTTGGCGTCGGGCAGCACATAGGCCGGATCCTTGCCGCCAAGCTCGAGGCCGAGCGTCATGAACGTACCCGCCGCCGCCTTTTCGATGGCGCGGCCGCCGCCGACCGAACCGGTGAAGTTGACATGGTCGATCTTGCCGGAGCCAAGCAGCTTCTCGGTCTGGGCGTGATTGAGCACGACATTCTGGAACACGCCCTTGGGCAGGCCGACCTTGTCGAAGGCCTGCTGAAAACGCTCGCCGACCAGCAGCGTCTGCGCCGCATGTTTGAGGATGACGGCGTTCCCGGCCATCAGCGCCGGCACGATGGTGTTGACGGCGGTGAGATAGGGGTAATTCCAGGGCGCGATCACCATGACCACGCCGAGCGGATCTTTTTTCACGTAGCGCCGGAAGCCGTCCTTGGGATTGGAGGCTGGTATGGATTTGAGCGCCTGCTCGGCGATCTCGACCATGTAATTGGTGCGCTCCTTGACGCCGCCGAACTCGCCGCCATAGCGCACCGGACGCCCCATCTGCCAGGCGATCTCCGGCACGATCTCGTCGGTCATCGCCACCAGCGCTTCGAGCATCGCCAGAATGTACTTGCCGCGCTCGACGATCGGCGTCTCAGCCCACTTCTCCTGCGCCGCCTTGGCGCGCTCGACAGCGGCATTGATCGCCTGGTCCGTGGCCACGGGCCGCTCGGCATAGATCGAGCCATCGATGGGGGATATCAACTTGACCGTTTCGGTCATTCCTTCAGTCCTCGCACTTCATGAAATCTTGATTTTGACGTCGCCCGCCATTCAGACGATGGCTAGGGAGGGCGACGCCGACATAGTTTAGTACCGCTCGAAACCCCTGTGCAGTTCCCAATCCGTAATGCGGCGGTCGTATTCGAACTGCTCCCACTTGGCGGTGTGGACATAATGTTCGAGCACGTCCTCGCCGAGCGCCTCTTTCAGCATCTTCGACTTGGCCAGCGTTTCGGTGGCATCGCGCAACGTCTTCGGGATCTCGGGCAGGCGCGAGGCCTGATAGGCGTCGCCGACGAAGGGCTTCTGCAGTTCGAGCTTCTCGTCGATGCCGGCAAGGCCGGCGGCGATCAGCGCCGCGAAGGCGAGATAAGGGTTGAGGTCGGCGCCGCCGATACGGCATTCCATGCGGATGCCCTTGGTGCCCTCGCCGCACAGGCGGAAGCCGGCGGTGCGGTTGTCCTCGCTCCACATGATCTTGGTCGGCGCGAAGGTGCCAGCCTGAAAGCGCTTGTAGGAGTTGATGTAGGGCGCCAGGAACCAGGTGAATTCCTTGGCGTATTTCAGCTGGCCCGCCCCCCATTGCTGGCCAAGCGTCGACAGCGTCCAGTCCGCCTTCTTGTCGAAGAACAGCGCCGTCTTGCCGTCAGCGCTCCACAGCGAATTGTGGATGTGGCTGGAGTTGCCGGCGAGCCCGTAATTGTACTTGGACATGAAAGAAATCGCCTTGCCTTCGGACTCGGCGATCTCCTTGGCGCCGTTCTTCAGGATGACGTGGCGGTCGGCCATGTCGAGCGCCTCGGCATAGCGCACATTGATCTCTTCCTGGCCCGGACCCCACTCGCCCTTGGAGTTCTCGATCGGGATGCCGGCGGCTTCCATCTCGTTGCGAAGCCGGCGCATGACGCCTTCTTCCTTGGTGGTGATGCCGATCTGGTAGTCGCCAATATAGGGCGAGGCCGTGTCGAGGCCCTGCCAGTGCTTCTTGCGGGCGGAATCATAGGTCTCGTTGAACAGATAGAATTCGAGTTCGGAAGCGAAATAGCCGATATAGCCACGCTCTGTCAGCCGCTTCACCTGCTTCTTCAGGATGGCGCGCGGCGAATGCGGCAGGTCGTCATGGGTGTGATGGTCGAGCACGTCGCAGATCACAAGTGCCGTCTTTTCCAGCCACGGAATGCGCCGCAGCGTGGCCAGGTCCGGCTTCATGACGAAGTCGCCATAGCCCTTCGACCAGCTTGCCGCCTTGTAGCCGGGCACCGGCTCCATATCGATGTCGGCGGCCAGGAGATAATTGCAGCCATGCGTTTCATCATGGGCGGAATCGACGAAGTACTGAGCCAGGAACCGTTTTCCCGCCAGCCGGCCCTGCATGTCGACGATGCAGGCCAGCACCGTGTCGATCTCACCGCTGGAGACCGCTTTCTTCAACTGATCGAACGAGAAATTTCCGGCCATTCCTTTGGCACTCCAGCGCTTGGTCATTGAAAGGGAGAAACGAAGCCATGGCCGGCTTGACGTCGGCCATGGCTGTGAAGGTTGAGGCTCAGTGGCCGGTCTCGCCGACCGCCTGTTCCGCTGCCTTGATCGCCGCCTGACGCGCGGCGATGATGTCGCCGAGCGGCGGCCCCTGGAAGCGGTTGCGCTCGAAGGCGAACCAGACAATCGCCGTCAGGATGAAGAAGCCGACGGTGATGTAGAGCGCCCAGTCGTTCGGAGGCTGGATGCCGATGACAAAGATCAGGATCATCGACATGATCGACAGGACGGCAAACAGCATGAAGACGCCACGCCCCATGTTCCACGGTCCCATTTTGTCCCACTTCGGCGTGCCCCAGGCCAGCATGCCAAGCACGATCGGCACGGTGAAGGACAGGAACAGGAAGATGACGGTGCACGACACCACGATGGTGTAGGCCGAGGTGCCGGCAACCGAAACCAGCGTCGAACCCCAGACGAACAGCACCGACAGGATCGACGCCGTCCAGATCGCCGCCACCGGCGTGCGATAGGTCGGGCTGACCTTGGCGAGTGCCGAGGAGCCCGGCAAGCCACCGTCACGCGAGAAGGCAAAGATCATACGCGAGGCCGACGTCACCGTGGCGAGACCGCACAGCAGCTGCGAGACGAACACGACGAGGTAGACGAACTCCTTGACGCCGGGGCTGACACGCTGGTCGAAAGCCCAGAAGAACACGTTCCAGCCCTGCTTGGCGGCATCGTCCATGTTGGGGATCATCAATACGAAAGCGGCGAGGAACAGATAGCCGAAGATCGCCGACCAGACGACCGACATCACCATGGCGCGCGGCACGGAAGAGGCCGCCTTGATGGTTTCTTCCGATGTGTGCGCGGAAGCGTCGTAGCCGGTGATCGTGTAGATCGGCAGCAACAGGCCGAGTGCGAACACCCAGGCATTCGACACCGACGGCCAGACACCGCCGCCGGCGTCACCCGAGTAGTTATGGAAGGTGAACAGGCGGCTGAAATCCCAATGTTCGGCCGAAATCAGGCAAACCACCGCGATCAGGATCGAACCGAAGAAGATCAGATAGCCCGAAAAATCGGTCAGCTTTGCCGTCAGCTTGATGCCGAGATGGTTGATCAGCGCCTGGGCGCCGGTGATGATGACCAGGAAGATCATCTGGTTGGTCAGCGTGCCCTCGATGCCGAGCGCCGGTCCGAAGGCGCCGATGAAGAACGTCCACGTGCCGACATTGATGGCGCCGAGCACGGTGATCAGGCCGAGCAGATTGAGCCAGGCCGTGACCCAGCCGGTGCCGCGATTGCCAAGGATCGAGCCCCAGTGATAGAGGCCGCCGGCGGTCGGATAGGCCGAACTGATCTGCGACATGGCGACGGCGAAGGTCAGCGACACGAAGCAGCCGACCAGCCAGCCGACGCCGATGCCGATGCCGCCGGCTCCCGACGTGCCTTGCGCCAGCGAATTGATGCCGCCCGACAAGATGCAGATGATGGAGAAGGAAACCGCGAAATTCGAAAAGCGGCTGAGACGCCGCTCCAGCTCCTGGGCATAGCCCATGCTGTGGAGGTGTTTTACGTCCTCCGCCTTGTCTGAATCTGTATAACCGGGTGTTGTCATCTCGGAATTCCCCTATGGTTCTCTGCTGGACCGGTCCTGCATACAGACGATGCAGGCCAGCACGGCGTAAATCCCCTCGCCGGAAACTTTTTCTTCAACGGATCGGACAAGAAATTCCCGGCCACTTGATAACATCTTTCAAACTGAAAACTCATGGTCGACGGGGTGCCCGATCGGCCTGAGCCGATCGGGCGATATTGCCTTGCCGTTAGCCGGCTGTCTGGCCGACCGCTTTTTCCGCAGCCGCGATCTCCGCCGCGCGACGAGCAATGTCGGCACCGATCGGCGGACCCTTGAAGCGGCGCGATTCTATGCCGAACCATAGAACCACGAGCAGAATGATCAGTCCGATGGCGTAGTTGATCAGGATGTCGAAGGGAGGCTGGATGCCGGCATACATCAACACCAGGACACCGAGCACGGTGATGACCGCGAACGGCTTTGACCAGACGCCGAGACGGAACGGACCGAACTCAGTCCAACTCTTGCCTTCCGCAAGAAGTCCGGCTGCGATCGGCATGGCATAGGAGACGTAAAGGAAAAGAGCGCAACCGGCAGCGAGCGCCGCGAAAGCCGGCGAATAGAGCGTGGCGGCGATCGAGAGCACCACGCCGAGCCAGATGGCAGGCACCGGCGTGCGCCAGGTCGGCGAAACCTGCTTCCACAAGGACGACCCAGGCAGACCTCCGTCACGCGAAAAGGCGAAGATCATACGCGAGGTCGAAGTGAGCCCGGCCAGCGCGCACAGATAGTTCGACAGCACGATGGCGATGCCGAGCAGAGCCTTCAGCCAGGTTGGCGCCGGCAGGTTGTTGAACAGGTTGAACCAGGCGTTGCCACCATCCTTGGCGGTCGCGACCAGATCGGGGCTGGCGAGAACGAAAGAAACCGCCATCACGAAGCCGAAGACGAGAGACCACAGCACAGCGTGGATCATGCCTCTAGGCACAGCGACACGGGCGTTGTGTGTTTCCTCGGCGGTGTGCGCCGAGGCATCGAAGCCGGTGATCGTGTAAAGCGGGTAGAGAAGGCCGATCAGGAAGGCCACGAGCGCCGTACGAGCCGTCGGAACATAGCCACCACCGGGATCGCCGGTCGTGTTGACGAAAGTCGTCAGCCGCGCAAGATCGAAGCCATGCGCGCCCCAAATCAGGAAAGTCAGCGTCAGCACGACTGCAACAACGAGGATGAGATAGCCGGAAAAGTCAGTCAACATCGTCGTCGTCTTAATGCCGAGATGATTGAAGAGGCCTTGGGTGACGGTAATCAAGACGACTGCCGCCGTCTGCTGCCAGAAGCCCCAGGTCGATGTGTCCCAACCGAAGATCGGACCCGCGACGAGCCCTTGAAATAGCAGATAGACGCCGACATTCACCGAAGCCACGACGAAGATCAGGCCAAGCAGGTTGATCCAGGCCGTTGCCCAACCCCAGCCGCGTCCACCGAGAATCGACGACCAGTGATAGAGGCCGCCGGCGGTCGGATAGGCCGAGCCGATCTGGCCGAGCGAGGCCGCGACGATAAGAGCGAAGACACCGCCGATGACCCAGCCAACGGTCGCCTCGAAACCGCTGCCGGTACCCATGGCCAGCGGAAATGAGGTGATGCCACCGGCCAGAATGCAAATGATCGAGAAGGATATGGCGAAGTTGGAGAAGCCGCTCATGCGGCGGGCCAGTTCCTGGGCGTAGCCCATACTGTGAAGGATCTTTACGTCCTCCGATTTCTCTGTGTGATCCGTTGTCATGCTGGAGTTCCCCTTATGGTTCTTAGCTGGCCGATTGAACTGACTTTCCCATTGCGCGTTGTCGAGAGCCCTTGGCCTCCTCCGGCTCCAGATCCGAAAAAATGCCCGTGAGCAGATCCGCCCATTTCCGCTGCCCGGCTTCGCCGGCGATTTCGTCGTTGCGGATTTCGATCATCGCGCAGGGCAGCCCGCGCGAGCGCGCATGCCGTTCCAGCGTGAAATAGACGCGGTCGGCCGGCGAATAGGGTTCGTTGACGCCGACGGTGACGCCGGCAAGCCGCTTCAGCGCCGATATCAGCGGCGACGCCAGCCGCTGATCGTCATCGTGGATGATGCCGATATGCCAGGGCCGGTTGCGGCCCTTGTAGACCGGGGTGAAGGAGTGCACTGAAACCAGGCGGGTCTCCTGCCCGCGCGCCAGCCTGCCGTCGACAATCTGCTCGATGGCTGCATGAAACGGCTGCCACGAAAGTGCAACGCGCGCCGCGCGCTGCTTTTCCGACAGCCCGGTATTGCCCGGTATCGCCGTGGTCTCGCTGACCGGCGGCACCAGGTCTGGCGCGTCGAGCGGTCGGTTGCAGTCGATGACAAGGCGAGAAATGCGGGTTTCAACCAGCGTCGCGTCGAGCGCCTCGGCCATGCGCAACGCAACCGGCAGCGCGCCTGGGTCCCAGGCGATGTGGCGGGACAGGTCCTCGACGGCAAGGCCCAACGTTCCGAATTCGGCGGGCAGGAAATTGGAAGCGTGGTCGCAGGTCAGCACGAATGGGCTTGACCCGCCTGGGTTGGTCACCCTCACGGTATCAGACGATGCAAGGCTGGCGGGCCGTGCTTTCTCCATAGTCTGCCGTCCCCGGGGAGCGCTGTATCGTATGTTACGTATTTTGCCTCATTGCGTCCCTATGGATGATTTCATACAGTTTGTCCGGCTTTGTCAAATGCGATCTCGTGGGCCAAGCCAGTGGGTGGGGGAAAAGATGATTTCCAGCATTGCCGAACTGATCGCCGACCGCCTCGGCACGATGCCGGCCGGCGAACGGCGCGCGGCGCAGACGCTGATTGCAAGCTATCCGATGATCGGCCTGAAGACGGTTGCCGAATTCTCGGCCGCAGCCGGCGTCTCCTCGCCGACAATCCTGCGTTTCGTGGCCCGGCTCGGCTTCCAGAACTATCCGGAATTCCAGTCGAGCCTGCAGGACGAACTGGCGGCGCAGCTGCAGTCGCCGGCGATACGCACGCTCAACCCGCCCTTGCCCGGTGGCGGCACGGTCTCGCCGATGCTGGAAGCGACGCTCGACAACATGCGCGAAACCTTCCGCCACCTCTCCGACAAGCAGCTTGCGGACATCGCCGCGCGGCTTGCCGACCGGCGTGGCAAGACGTTCCTGATCGGCGGCCGTTTCACCGATCCGCTGGCGCGTTACATGGCCGCCCACCTCGCTGTCATCCAGCCAGATGTCTTTCACCTGGCCGGCCAGGAGAGCATGTGGCGCGACAGGCTGATCGACATGGGCAAGCGCGACGTGCTGGTGATCTTCGACATCAGGCGCTACCAGGACAGTCTCGTCCGCTTCGCCGAGAAGGCGCATCAGCGCGGCGTCCAGATCGTGCTGTTTACCGACCAGTGGCTGTCGCCGATCGCCCGTTTTGCCCGCCACGTCATCGCCGGACGAACCGCGGTGCCGTCGGCATGGGATTCCTCGGCCGCGCTTTTCGTCGTCGCCGAAACGCTGATCGGCGCCGTCACCAGACAGCTCGAGGCCGACGGCGCCCGCCGCATCCGCGAAATGGAAGGCCTGCGTTAGCAGGTCCCGGCCAATTACATCCGGCTCCAACCGCGCGTCCCGCGTTCACGTTACCGAGATTTAATGTGCACGATTGCGTGATAATTGCCATAAACCGGTGATACCGGGATGTGGCGTGGCCAGGTTGCGCCGCCAGCCCTTATCGTCGCTGCATCCGCTTCCACCTGGAACCGGCAGACGATTTCTGCCGCTGGAGTATCGATGCCGAGTTGGAAGCAGATTGTCCTTGCGTTCGTGATCGTGGTCGCCGCCGCGGCTGCGTGGGCGCGCTTCTACCCCGGCGCTCCGCAAGTGCTGGCGCGCTGGGGCATCGACTGGGCCTATGGCGCGACACCTCCAGTAAAGGACACGGCGGCGGCTGGCTCCCGGCGAGCGGCGCGTAACGGCGCCCAGATTGCCACCATCGTCGCCGCGCCGGCCGGCAGCGCGACCATCAACGACCGCTTGCAGGCGATCGGCACCGGCCGCGCCAACGCCTCTGTGACCGTCAATCCATACAGTTCCGGCCGCCTTGCCGAACTGCTGGTCGAATCCGGTACGCATGTCGACAAGGGGCAGATCATCGCCACGCTCGATTCCGAGACCGAGATCATCTCTCAGGACCGGGCCAAGCTCGCTCTGCAGGATGCGCAATCCAAGCTTGACCGTGTCAAGTCGCTGCGCGCTTCCAATGCCGCGACGCCTGTCGCCGTTGCCGACGCCGAGGTGGTGCTGGCTGGCGCCAAGCTGGCGCTTCAGGATGCCGAGCTTGCGTTGCAGCGCCGCTCCATTCTGGCTCCTATCGCTGGCACTGTCGGCATCCTGCCGATCTCGGCCGGCAACTACGTCACCAACCAGTCGGCGATCGCCACGCTCGATGACCGCTCCTCGATCCTGGTCGATTTCCAGGTGCCGGAGCGCTTCGCCGCCGCCGTCAGGGTCGGCGCGCAGCTGACGGCGACGCCGATCGCAAATCCGAGCAACGCCTATACCGGCACGGTGTCGGCCATCGACAACCATATCGACGAGAAAAGCCGCACGCTGCTGGTCAAGGCCAAGATCGCCAATCCCGCCGATTCGCTGCGCGCCGGCATGTCGTTTTCCATCACCATGAAATTCCCCGGCGAAACCTATCCGGCCGTCAGCCCGCTGGCGATCCTGTGGGGGTCGGACGGCGCCTATGTCTGGCAGATCGAGGACGGCAAGGCCAAACGCGTGCCGGTGCGTATCATCCAGCGCAACACAGAGACCGTGCTGATCGACGCCCAGATCGACAGCGGCGACATGCTGGTCACCGAAGGCACGCAGAGCGTCAGCGAGGGCGGCGAGGTCCGCATCGCCGGCCAGGACCGGCCCGCCGCCAACACCGCCGAAGGCTCATGACCGGCCCCGTCAACGCCGCCAGCGATACCGGCTTCACCGCGCTCTTCATCCGCAGGCCGGTCATGGCCTTCGTGCTCAACGTCCTCATCGCGGTTGCCGGCCTCGCAGCCTTCTACGGCGTCGAGATCCGCGAATTGCCGGACGTCGATCGTGCCGTGGTCACCGTTTCGACCACCTTCGCGGGGGCTGCCGCCGAAACCGTCGACCGCGAACTGACCGACACGATCGAGGGTGCGGTGGCCCGTGTCTCCGGCGTCAAGTCGATCTCGTCCTCTTCCTCCTTCGGCCAGAGCCGCGTCACCATCGAATTCAACGACGGCGTCGATCTCAACGTCGCCGCCTCCGATGTGCGCGATGCCGTCGGCCGCGTCGCCAACCTGATGCCGGACACCGCCGATCCGCCGCGCATCGTCAAGGCCGATGCCAATTCCGACCCGGTGATGCGGCTGGCGGTGACCTCGGACAACATGTCGATCCAGGACATGACCGTCGTGGTCCAGGACCAGATCGAGGACGAACTGGCCGCCGTACCCGGCGTCGCCGACGTCCAGGTCTATGGCGACCGCGCCAAGATCTTCCGCATCGACATCGACCAGAACAAGCTCGCCAGCCTCGGCTTCACGGTCGCCGATCTCAGGGCAGCCCTGGCCTCCGTCGCTTTCGATTCCCCGGCTGGGTCGATCACCACCACCAACCAGGACCTGATCGTCCGCACGACCGCCGACGTAACCACGCCCGAGGAATTCGAAAACATTATCATCGGCGGCACGACGCGCATCCGCGACGTCGCCACCGTCACGCTCGGCCCCGATGTCGGCCAGACCGCGCTGCGTTCCGATGGCAAGACCGGCATCGGCATCGGCGTCATCCGCCAGGCGGAATCGAACACGCTGGACATCTCGACCGGCGTCCAGGCCGCCGTCGCCAAGCTGCAGGAAAACCTGCCCAAGGGCATGGCGATCAAGATCACCAGCGACGATGCCGTCTTCGTCAAGGGCGCGGTGCACGAGGTCGAGATCGCGCTCGGCCTGTCGGTGACGATGGTGCTGATCGTCATCTACATCTTCCTGCTCGACTGGCGTGCCACGCTGATCCCCGGCCTGTCGATGCCGGTCGCCATGATCGGCACCATCGCCGCCATTTATCTCGCCGGCTTCTCGGTCAACATCCTGACGCTGCTTGCCATGGTGCTGGCGACGGGCCTTGTCGTCGACGACGCCATCGTGGTCCTGGAAAACATCGTGCGACGACGCAATGAGGGCATGGGGCCACGCGCGGCCGCCGTGCTCGGCGCGCAGGAAGTGTTCTTCGCCGTCGTCGCCACGACGCTGACGCTGGTCGCCGTCTTCGTGCCGATCTCCTTCCTGCCGGGCCAGACCGGCGGTCTGTTCCGCGAATTCGGCTTCGTGCTTGCCATGTCGGTGCTGCTGTCCTGCGTGGTGGCGCTGACGTTATGCCCGATGCTCGCCTCGCGCATGCTGACCAGCGCCTCGCTCCATCACGAGGGCGGCCACGGCATCGGCGCCCGTATCGGCGGCGCCATGAATGCCGCCTACAAGCGCACCCTGCACGCTTGCCTCGATGCCCCCTGGATCGTGGTTCTGGTCGCGGTGCTGTTTGCCGGCATCGCCTTCGCCCTGTTCGGCACCATCCGCCAGGAGCTGACGCCGACCGAGGACCGCGCGGCCGTGCTGTTGCGCATCAACGCCCCGCAAGGCGTCAGCCTCGACTACACGACGCAGCAGATGCAGAAGATCGAAAAACTGATCCAGCCGATGCGCGATTCCGGCGAGATCCGCTCGACCTTCGAGAATGCCGGCCAGAACGGCTCCTACAATTCCGGCTTCATGGTGATGACGCTGGCGCCCTGGAACGAGCGCAGCCGCAGCCAGCAGGAGATCATGGCTGAGATCAGCCAGTTGACCAAGCAGGTGCCGAGCGTGCGCATCTTCCCGGTGCAGCCCAACAGCCTCGGCATCCGCGGCGCCGGCAACGGTTTGCAGTTCGCGCTGGTCGGCAATGACCGCAAGGCGCTCGGCGACGCGGCGGTGAAGATCATCGCCGAGATGCAGAAGGATCCGCGCTTCCAGACGCCGCGCCTGTCGATCGACCCGACGCAACCGCAGCTGGCCGTCGCCATCGACCGCGAGCGTGCCTCCGACCTCGGCATCGACATATCAGGCCTCGCCAACACCATGCAGGCCATGCTCGACGGCAACGACGTCGTCGACGTCTACATCGCCGACCGCAGCTATGGCGTGAAGCTGGTCTCGACCACCAATCCGATCAACGATCCGACCGATCTGGAAAATGTCTTCCTGAAGACGGCCGATGGCCGCTTCGTGCCGATGTCGACCATCGCCACGCTGACCGAGCGCGCCGTGCCGCCGTCGCTGTCGCGTGAGCAGCAGCAGCCGTCGGTGGCGATCACCTCCAACCTTTCAGGCAATTTCGCGCTTGGTGATGCGTTGAGCCAAGCCGAGGAGATCGCCACGCCGTTCCTGCCGCCGGGCAGCCGCATCCTGCCGCTGGCCGAGGCCGCGACGCTGGGCGAAACCAACAGCGCCATGGTCACCATCTTCGGCTTCGCGCTGGTCATCATCCTGCTGGTGCTGGCCGCCCAGTTCGAAAGTTTCGTCAGCGCCGTCATCATCATGGCAACGGTGCCGCTTGGTTTGGCCTGCGCCATCTTCGCGCTGCTGCTGTCCGGCACCAGCCTCAACGCCTACAGCCAGATCGGCCTGGTGCTCCTGGTCGGCGTCATGGCCAAGAACGGCATCCTGATCGTCGAATTCGCCAACCAGCTGCGCGACCGTGGGCTCGGAGTGCGCGAGGCGATCGAGCAGGCCTCGATCATCCGCCTGCGGCCGGTGATGATGACGATGATCTGCACCATCCTTGGCGGCGTGCCGCTGGTGCTGGCCGCCGGCGCGGGTGCCGAGGCACGCGTGGCGCTCGGCTGGGTCATCGTCGGCGGGCTCGGGCTGGCCACCATCTCGACACTGTTCCTGACGCCAGTCGCCTATCTCCTGCTTGGCCGCTTCGTCACCCCGAAGACCCATGAGGAGACACGCCTCAAGCGCGAGCTCGAGGAAGCCGCTTACGTCGGTGTGGAGCCGGCGGAGTAGCTGCTACTTCAGCAACCGTCCTTCGATCGACCAGCGCGCGGCAAGGAAATTCAGCACCGCCGCCACGATGACACCGACGATCTTCGCCGGCCAGACGCCGGCGATGCCGGCGAACAGCGCGATCGACAGGCTGGAGACGCCGAGCGAAATCAGCGCCCCAAGCGAGACGAAGCGCAGGAAGGCGTCATGCAGCCGGATGGCCTGGTTGCGTTCGAACGACCAGAAACCATTGGCCACGAAAGAGAAGACGACGGCGATCGACCATGAGACGACGTTGGCCGGCAGCGGCGGGACATGCAGCTTGAGCAGCAGGAAAAAGCCGGCAAGGTCGATGGCCGTGTTCACCAGCCCGACTAGGGCAAAGCGCACGATCTTGCTGCCGGTCGAACGGCGGGGCTGGTCGGCGCCACTCATCCCTTGCCGTCCATGATCTCGACGCCGGCGCGGGCGAGGCTCGCACCGAACGCGTCCGAAGCCAGCGCCGCGTATTCCACCTCGCGCACGCCTTGCATCGGGTCGCGCGCCCGCAGCGTCTCGTCGACATGGCCGGGGTGGCACATGAACAGGCCTCGTTCCGGCAGCGCCTCGACAGCGGCCTGCAGAACCGGCTCGAACCGTTCGGGTTGCCGCCAGTCATAGATACCGGTCAGCGGCGCGAAAAGGGTGAACCCGGCGCGCGCCATCGAGCGGTTGAAGCCGGCAGCCACGGCAGCGATTGCCGCGACTTTCGGCGCCACGGCGGCATTGCCCAGCGCCGGCGCACCGCGCAGCGCCGGCCTGCCGCCAGCTTCGGAAAAATGCGCCCGCAGCCATTTGCGCACGACAGGCAGGAAATGCACGTGCTGGTGCCCGTCTATGAAGTCAGGTTGGCGGCCAAGCGCTTCGACGAAGCGGCTGTACTGCGCGTCGAGCTCGGCATGGACATCCCGCTCGTCAATGTTTCCGCGCAGGACCGGCAGTGCCAAGGAACGCAGCGGCGGCAGCCGGCCTTCCGGCGCCAGGCTCGATTGGCCGGTGGTGGCCGGCTGGTCGGTGAGGGTCAGGTGCAGCCCGACCGCGGCACGGCCGCACAGCAGCTTTATACGCGCCGCCGCATCCGGCCATTCCGGAAAGCCGGTCATGCAACTGGTGCCGGTCAGCCGGCCGCGATCGAGCAGGTCGAGAATTCCGGCGGAGACGCCGGGTGCCAGGCCATAGTCGTCGGCGATCAGGCGGATGCGCCGCGTCATGCGCCCGGCGGCCTGTCCGGAACGTCGCCACGCACGACATCGCGCACGATATAGACCGGCCGGTCCTTGCTTTCCGAGAGCGTGACCCAGACATATTCGCCGATCAGGCCGAGCAAGGTGAGATTGAGGCCGCCGAGCAGGACGACGGCGACCATGAGGCTGGGATAGCCGGGGACGGCGATACCGTAGAACAGCACCTCGAAGAACACCTTGGCGCCGTAGATGATGCCCGCCAGCGCCGCCAGCATCCCGCTCAGGCTGATGATGCGCAGCGGGATAACGGAAAACGACGTAAACCCTTCCAGCGAGAAGGCGATCAGGTTGAGCCGGCTCCATTTCGAGGTGCCGACAGCGCGGTTTTCCGGCGAATATTGTATGGCTTTCTGGCGGAAGCCGGCCCAGGCGAACAGGCCCTTGTTGAAGCGCCGCTTGTCGCGCAGGCTCGTCAGCGCGCGCACCACGGCGCCACGCATGACGCGGAAGTCACCGGCATTTTCTGGAATGTCGAAACGCTGGCTGCTGTTGATCAGGCTGTAGAACAGCTTCGCCAGTTGGCTGCGCCGCCAGCTGGCCTCGCGGCGGTCGTTCTGCGCGAAGACGACATCGATATCCGGGTTTTCCACCAGCTCGGCGATCATCCTCAGGCTGGTGTCCATCGAATGCTGCAGGTCGGCGTCCATGACCAGCGCCATGTCGCCGCGCGACTGGTCGAGGCCGGCGAGCACCGCGACCTCCTTGCCGAAATTGCGGCTGAGCCGCACGATCTCCCAGGAGCCCGACAGCGCCCGCGAGAACCGCTCGGCGCCATCATCGCGGCTGCCATCGTCGACTAGGATCTTGTGGACTTCGATGCCGAAGCGCTGCGACACCTGGGCTTCAAGCTTGTCGAGCAATGCGGCAAACGCCGATGCCGATTGCGCCTCGTTGAAGAACGGCGCCACGATATCAAGAACGGGCCGCGACTCAGCCATTTGCGACAGGCCTTTCATTCATCACTTTGTCTCGCGTCACCTTGTCTCGTGCCCCCTTGTCTCCTGCGTTCGCCCAGAACCACCAGATCAGGGAGCCGGCGACAATGGTAACCGCGATCGGCCGGAACCAAGGATACGTGAAATCCTGGATATGGCGCTCGATGCCGGTCAGCCCCGTCAGGAACAGGGTCACCGCTAGCACCGACGCCAGTGCACCGCCGCGTTCCTCGCGCCACAACAAGGCGACAGCGAGACCGGCGGGCACGGCGATCATGGCATAGGTGTTGGGCTCGACGCGCGGGTTGAAGACGCACATGTAGAACGTCGCCGTCAGGAAGATGGCGAGACCAGCCGTTCCGCGTTCGAGCTTGCGATCGAACCAGATGACGGCTGAAAGCGTAAACAGGGCCATAACGATGCGCACGATCGTGGCGCCGAATTCCGGGATGGGCAGCCCCACACGGGTAAACGGCGCCGTGAAGTCGGTGGGGACGAAATGGCTGGTGTTGTCGACGGCCATCGAGGTCAGCATCTGGCCAAAAACACGATACTGGTCGTTGAGATAGCTTGCGGGGGCGAAAGCGTAGGGCAGTGCGAGGACGAACAGCACCGCCAGCACCAGCACCGGTATCAGCCGCAGGCGCAGGGCGCCCACCAACAGCAGCATGATGATCGCGGTCGGCTTGGCGATGATCGCGACCGAAGCCCAGAAGAAGGTTTCGGCGCGCCGCCCTTCGAGCGCCGACAAGGTGAGAAGCCAGCAAGCGCCGGTCAAGAGGATCGTCGCCTGGCCGTTGCGGATCGCCCCCAGCGCCATCGGCAGGGCAAGGAACAGCCCAAAGGACAGCAACCATGGCAACTCCCCGTCGCCGAGCTTGCGCACCTGCCGCATCGCGGCGAAGGTCAGCACCGCGAAACCTATGACATGCCACACCAGGCCGCCCAGATGCGGGCCGAGCTTGAACAGCGGAACATAGAGCGCGGCAAAGGCCGGCGCGTAGAGATACCCCATCTCGGACTGGAGATCATAGAGCGGCCGGCCGGCCAAAAACTCCTGGCTGCCATATCTGTAGGCCGACAGCACGCTACGCGTGTCAGGCGCCAACAGAACGAGGACAAGAACGACCAGGAACGCTCCGATCCACAGGCCAAGTCCCAAACGGTCGAAAACCGGCTTGGACATCGTCATCAAGACACCCCACAACACCCGGAACAGGTTCGGTCCAGCACTGTCCCGGCATTCGATGGCGGCGGCATATCACGGACAAAGCGGCGAGGCATAGGGGCTGAAGGACGCGCTTATGAACTCGACAGGCGCTGCGGATGGGTGGACGCCCGCGCGTCCTAACCGGAAAGAGGCCTCGAAAAGCTCCCCGGCACCGCTTCGAATGGCATCAAGGCCGGATGAAAACCTTGCCGTTGGGCTTGGCCAGTTCGGCCGGCACCCGCGCGATTGCCTCGGCGAGCGGCACGACAGCCGTCACGTCGGTCGACCAGCGCCCGTCGGAGAAACGCTTCTGCGCTTCCAGGATCGCCGGACCGCGCCGCTCCCTGGATTGCCGCATCCATTCGCTCAGCCAGAAGCCTTCGATATGCTTGTGTTGGAAGATCAACTGGCCGGGCTCTCGGATGATGGTGGCGTCGCTGTCGAGCCGACCATACATGATCCAGCGCGCCCGTTTCGGCATCGCATGGAAGATGGCTGAGGCCAGCGGCCCGGTGACCGCGTCGAGGAAGATGCGCGGTTGTTCGGCCTTCATCACCTCGCGCAGCGTGGCCTCGAAATCCGGCGCCTTCTCGTTCAGCACATGGGCAGCGCCGATCTCTTTCAGAAGCGCAATCTGCTCGTCGCGGCGCACGGTGACGATAGGCCGAAACCCTTCCTCCTTGGCCAGGCCGATGATCAGCTTGCAAAGCTGGCTGGCGCCGGCGGTCATGATGAAGGCCTTTTCGCCCTCCTGTTTGACGATGTCGAACATGGCGATCGCGGTGAGCGGATTGACGATCATTGCCGCGCCATCCTCGTCGCGCACCGTGTCGAGCAGCGGAATGCAGGCTGCCGCCTCGGCGACGGCATATTCGGCCCACGAACCCCAATTGCTGAGGCCGGTGGCGAAGGCGACGCGCTTGCCGACGAGGCTTTTTGCATAGGGCTCGTCGCCGCCGGCGACCACGGCGCCGACGCCCTCGAAGCCGGCCGGCCGGCCCTTGGCGCGCGGCTGGCCGTACTGGCCCTTAATGAAGGCGACATCGGACGGATTGATTGAAGCCAGGCTGACCTTGATCAGCACCTGGCTCGGTCCGGGCGCCGGCACCGCGATGCTGCCCGGCACGAGATAAGGCTCCATTGCCTCCAGCGCACTGCCGCTGGGCGTCTTGGTGTAGCCGTCGCCGACCAGGAGCAGTGCCTTCATTTCGGAGGGAATGGTCATCGGTGACACTCCTTGGTTGTTGGCGGAAGGACCATGGCGCAGCGGACCGAGCTGCTGTTCAGACCTTCTCCTGCGTGTATTTCTTCAACTCCGTCCGCGCCACCTGGCGGCGATGCACGGCGTCGGGCCCGTCGGCGAGGCGCAATGTCCGCAAATGCGTCCACGAGCGCGCCAGCGGGGTGTCCTGGCTGATGCCTTGTGCACCGAACATCTGCACCGCCTCGTCGGTAACCTTGAGCGCGACGCGCGGCGCGATGACCTTGATCTGGCTGATCCAGGGGGCAGCGGCGCGCGCATCGCCCTGGTCGATCATCCACGCCGCCTTGAGGCAGAGCAGCCGCGCCATCTCGATGTCCATGCGGCATTCGGCGATGATGTCGAAATTGGCGCCGAGTTTCGCCAGCTTCTGGCCGAAGGCCTCGCGGCGCACGGAGCGCTGGCACAGCATCTCCAGCGCCATCTCGGCCTGGCCGATGGCGCGCATGCAGTGATGGATGCGGCCGGGGCCAAGCCGGCCCTGCGCGATCTCGAACCCCCTGCCCTCGCCGAGGATCAGGTTTGTTGCCGGGACCCTGACATTGTCGAAGCGCAGGTGCATGTGGCCATGCGGCGCGTCATCGTCGCCATAGACCTGCATGGCGCGGACCTTGGTCACGCCCTTTGTGTCCGCGGGCACCAGGATCATCGAATGGCGGCGGTGCCGCGGCTCGCCGTCGCCGCCGGTCCGCACCATGACGATGTAGATGGCGCAGCGTGGATCGCCGGCGCCTGAGGCCCACCATTTCTCGCCGTTGAGGACATAGTCGTCGCCCTGCCGCTCGCAGCGCATCGAAATGTTGGTAGCGTCGGACGAGGCGACATCGGGCTCGGTCATCAGATAGGCCGAGCGGATTTTCCCGTCCAGAAGCGGTTCAAGCCACGCTTTCTTATGGTCGGCCGAGCCGTAGCGCTCCAGCACCTCCATATTGCCGGTGTCCGGGGCCGAGCAGTTGAAAGTCTCCGCGCCGAGATGCGCCTTGCCCATTTCCTCGGCGAGATAGGCATATTCGACGGTGGAAAGGCCGTAGCCGCGCTCCGAGCCGGTCAGCCAGAAATTCCACAGGCCGCGCTCTTTTGCGGTCTTCTTCAGCCCTTCGAGGATCTCGCTCTGGCGGGCGCTGTAGGTCCAGCGGTCGCCCGCCTTGCCCACCTCGCCCAAAAATTCCTTGTCGAGCGGCATGATCTCGTCGCGCACCATGGCCGCGACGCGCGCGTGGACCGGCTTCAGCCGCTCGGTCATGCCGAGATTCATCTCCGTCATCGGTCGCTAACCCTTCATAGAGGCCCGGCAATTTACCCGTGGCAAGGATGACCGTACTTCGGATAGCCTTGTCAACGCGAACTCTTTGCCCAGGGCAAAGCGCGGAGGATTGGAATGGCCTATCTCGACGAGCTGTTTTCGGTGGCCGGCAAGACCGCGCTGGTGACGGGCGCGGCGACCGGCATCGGCCGCATGGCGGCGACAGCGCTGGTCAAGGGCGGCGCCAGCGTCATGATCGCTTCGCGCAAGGGCGAGGACTGCATCAGGGTCGCCAATGCGCTGAACGGGCTCGGCGCCCCTGGCCGGGCCGAGGGCTTCGCCGGCGACGTCTCCAGCGAGGCTGGCATCGCCGCACTCGTCGCCGAGGTCAAGGCGCGGACCGGCAAACTCGACATTCTGATCAACAATGCCGGCGTTTCCTGGGGCGCGCCGCTCGAGAGCTTCCCCTATTCGGCATGGGCCAAGGTGCTCGGCGTCAACGTCACCGCGGTCTTCCATCTGACGCGTGAATTGCTGCCGCTGCTGGAAGCCGCCGCCAGCGATGCCGATCCGGCCCGCGTGATCAATCTCGGTTCGGTGATGGGCACGCAGCCGCTGGCCGACGACGCCTATTCCTACACGGCGTCCAAGGCCGCGGTACATCATCTGACACGTACGCTCGCGCTCGAGTTCGCCGCCCGGCGCATCACCGTCAACGCCTTTGCTCCCGGCCCCTTTCAGAGCCGCATGACGGCCTTTGCCACCGGTACCGATGAACAGGCCAGACACGTCGGCAGCCATGTTCCGATCGGCCGTATCGGCGCAGCGGATGACATTGCCGGCGCAACGCTCTATTTGTGCAGCCGTGCAGGCAGCTATGTCACCGGCGCCATCCTGCCGATCGACGGCGGGCAGTCGGTGCAGCATGGATTGACCTTGTTCAAGGAATGACATTTTCCGGCCGTAGAAGCCGGAGGTGAACTGGAGGACATGAGCGTGGAACCGATCAGTCTCGACGTGCTTCTGGCCAGTGTCGGCAAAGAAGTTGGCGTGTCGCCGTGGCGGGTGGTGACGCAGCGCATGATCGACCAGTTCGCCGACGCCACCGACGACCACCAGTTCATCCACTGCGACCCTGAGCGGGCCAAGCGCGAGACGCCGTTCGGCGGCACCATCGCGCATGGCTTCCTGTCGCTGTCGCTGCTTTCGGCCATGACCTTCGAGACCATGCCGCCGCTGGAAAACAGCAAGATGGGCGTCAACCACGGCTTCGATTCGCTGCGCTTCCTGGCCCCGGTGAAGACCGGCGCGCGCATCCGCACCCGTTTCGTGCTGGCCGACGTGAAAGTGAGACCCTCGGGCTGGGTGCAGACGGCGCACGACGTGACGATCGAGATCGAGGGTTCGAAGAAACCGGCTCTGACCGCCCGCTGGCTGACGCTGACGCTGATCGAACGCCAGCCCGAGACCGCATGAGCGACGCGAACGCGCTCGACCAGGCAGCGCTTGCGCCTTACCTCGAGGCTGAAATCCCGGGTTTTTCCGGGCTCGCGTCAATCGAAAAGTTCAAATCCGGCCAGTCCAACCCGACCTATCTCATCACGGCGGCCAGCGGCCGCTACGTGCTGCGCGCCAAGCCGCCGGGGCAGTTGCTGAAATCGGCGCATCAGGTCGACCGCGAATTCCGCGTGATGAAGGCGCTTGCCGGCACCGCCGTGCCGGTGCCGGCAATGCTGCATCTGTCGGAGGAAGACTCGCCGATCGGCCGCATGTTCTATGTCATGGATTTTCTGGACGGCCGCATCTTCTGGGATCCGGCATTGCCCGAGGCGCGCGACAATGACGAGCGCACCACGATCTACGACGCCATGAACGGCACGCTCGCGGCCCTGCACGATGTCGACGTCGACGCCGTGAGTCTTTCCGATTTCGGCCGGCCGGGCAATTATTTCGAGCGGCAGCTGGCGCGCTGGACCAGCCAATACCGCGCCTCGGAAACCGACGCCATTGCCGACATGGACGGGCTGATCGCCTGGCTGGAAACGCACATGCCAGCTGATGACGGCCTGATATCGCTGGTGCATGGCGACTACCGGCTGGACAATCTGATCTTCGCGCCGGACCAACCAAGGGTCATTGCGGTGCTCGACTGGGAGTTGTCTACGCTTGGCCACCCCTTTGCCGACATCGCCTATCAATGCATGCAGTGGCGTCTGCCGCATGCATCGGGCTTTCGCGGCTTGGGCGGTATCGACCGCGCCGCGCTCGGCCTGCCTTCCGAAGAAGACTATGTCGCCGCCTATTGCCGGCGGCGCGGGCTCGGCGGCATCGGCAACTGGACCTTCTTCCTTGCCTTCTCCTTCTTCCGTCTGGCGGCGATCTGCCAGGGCGTCTACAAGCGCGCGCTGGACGGCAATGCCTCCAATCCCGAAAAGGCCAGAACCTATGGCGAGGCGGTGAAGCTGCTTTCGCACCTCGCCGCCAGACTGATCGACAAGCAGACATAGTGAGGAGCCATGATGGGCCGCTTTGACGGAGCAACGGTCCTGATCACGGGTGCCGCCGGCGGCCTCGGCCGTGGTGCCGCGAAAGGCTTTGCCGCGGAAGGCGCCCGGCTGGTGCTGTCGGACATCGACGAAAAGGCGCTCGCCGATCTTGCCGCGACCTTGCCGGCCGAAACCGCGATCCTGGCCGGCGACGTGGCGGACGAAAAACTGTCCGAGGATCTGGTCAAGCTGGCGGTCGAAAGATTCGGCCGGCTGGATGTCGCCGTCAACAATGCCGGCATCGTCCAGAGTTTCGTGCGCCTGCCGCAGGTGCCGTCGGACGAGGCTCGCCGCGTGCTGGAGATCGACCTGCTCGGCGTCTTCTATGCCATGAAGCACCAGATCCCGCAGATGGAGCGGCAGTTCAAGGCGACGGCCAAGGGCGGCGCCATCGTCAACATCGCCTCGGTTGCCGGGCTGGTGGGCGCGCCGAAACTCTCGGTCTATGCCGCCGCCAAGCACGGCGTCGTCGGGTTGACCAAATCGGCGGCCGCCGAATATGCAACCAAGGGTGTGCGTATCAACGCCATCTGCCCGGCCCACACCAGGACAGCGATGGTCGACAGCTTCGTGCGTGTCTCCGGCGCGCCGGAGGCCGAAGCATTGGCCGAGCTGACGCGGGGCGTGCCGATGAAGCGCGTGGCGGAAGTCGACGAAATCACCACCGCCATCCTGTTCGCCGCCGATCCGGCCAACTCCTTCATGACCGGCCATGCGCTGGCCGTCGACGGCGGCATCGGCGCCATCTGACCCCACGATCCGACTCCCATGCCGCTTGGGAACTTCCCGTGCCCTTGTTCGTTTCCGTACAGCGTATATAATTTAGCCAGACACCAACCAACCAGGCACCACTGAGAGGCGCCAGACTTGCCGCCGAGCGTCCAGAAACGCCGCGAAAAACAGAAGGCCGAGCTGCGCTCCGAGCTGGTCGCGGCCGCGCACAAGCTCGTCCAGGAAGAAGGCTATGAAGGCCTGACGATCCGCAAACTGGCCAAGCGGGTCGGCTACGCGCCGATGTCGGTCTATTCTTATTTCGCCGACAAGCAGGACATCCTGTTCGCCCTGGCCGAAGACGCTTTCGAGACACTTGCCCGCCGCATCGAGGAGCACCCGTCCGACGACCCGGTCGAGGCCTTGCAGGCGGTGATGACCGAATATGCCGCCTTCGGCCTCGGCAATCCCAATGAATACCGCACCGTCTTCATGACCGAGAAGACCAGGCCACCGGAAGGCCAGAGTTTTCAAGAAATGCACGAGGCCAATCCGGCGATGAAGGCGCTGATCAGCCGGGTCGAGGCCTGCGTCGCCGCCGGAAAATTGCAAGGCGATGCGCGAGCCATCGCCACCATGCTGTGGGCTGTCGGCCACGGCACGATCTCGCTGCTGATCACCTTTCCGTTCTACCCCTTCGGCGACCCGCAGGCTTTCGTGAAACGCATGTGCGATTTCCAATTGGCCGCACTCAGCACGCAGAACGTGCCGCCATTGACCGAGACACCGGTCAACTGCTGAACGCCAACTCCTTTCGTTTCCAGACCCCTCGCGACCTTCCCCAGCCAAACCTGGGGGTGAATTTCTTGGTTAACAAAAATCTACCGTACGCGTACGAATTCGGCTTGAACTTCGTTATTGGCGGACGTATCTGTACGTAACATCGTACATGTACGGAAGAATTCACCCGTCGAAAACGGAGACTGACAATGAAAAAGACCCTCCTCACCCTCGCCGCCGTGCTGGCACTTTCGGGCTCGGCCTTCGCCGCCAACACCACTCACCCGGTCAAGCACGCGCCTGCCGCGACCTGCGTCGACACCAAGACCAATGTGAAGCTCGATTGCGCCTCGACCGGCTCGGTCGAGAAGAAGGGCACCACGGAAAACACAGCTGAAGGCAAGGGCCCGCGCCTCGGCATCAGCATCAACCCGTGGATCGTGCCGAGCGCGTTCTAAGATCGACTTGGAAATGTTTCTGACCGGCACCAGAGCAATTCCAGGAAAAGTGTGAAACGGCTTTCCCGGAAAAGCGCGTGGCGCTTTTCCTAGGGAGTTGCGTAAAAACAAAGAGTTAGAGAGGTTTCGCCGTTTCCGTGATACGGTGAACCTCTCTAGCCGGCCAGGCGGGTATGTCAGCCGATCGGGACCGGCAGCCTGGCCGCTGAACTCTCGAAGGCGGCGTCGATCAGCTTCTGCATGTCGGCGGCGCGCCGGAAGGACGGATCGCCGTTCTGCCCGGCATCCAGGGCGTCGACAAAACGCCGGGCATTGCGCTTGACATCCGGCAGGGACAGCTCTCGCCAAATCTGAACATCGACGTCCTCTCCCAAGCACGCCGACAACCGCGCCGCCTTGCCGTCGGTCTCGACCTTGAGCGCTCCCTTGGTGCCATGCAGCGTCAGCGACAAATCATTGCCATGGCCGGTTGTGTAGCGGCTCGCCATGATTGTCGCCAGCGCGCCGGATGCAAGCCGCGCCGTCATCGCCACACTGTCATTGGCGTCAAGCACATAGTCGCCGATCCGGTCGCCCTCGGCCTTCGGAAACGTCACCAGATCGGCGTGCAGGCTGACGATATCCTGGGCCGCACCATAGGTGGCAAAGTCCAGGATATGGATGCCGACATCGCCCAGCACGCCGGTCGACCCGTGCCGGCTCGACAGTCTCCACAGCCATTTGTCCTCGACGCGCCAGTCGCCCCACGATTTGCTGACCAGCCAGCTCTGCTTGTAGCTCGCCTCGACATGGCGCAATTCGCCGATCGCACCCGCTAACACCAGACGCCGTGCTTCCTGGATCGCCGGTGAATTGCGGTAGGTGAGATTGACCATGTTGACGAGGCCGGCGGCCTCGGCCGCTTCGGTCATGGCAAGCGCATCGGCATGGTTCGGCGCCAGCGGCTTTTCGCAAAAGACATGTTTTCCCGCGGCAAGCAGCGCCAGCGTTGTCGCCTTGTGCACACCGTCCGGGGTCGCGTTGATGGCGGCGTCGAAATCGCCCCAGGCGATCGCCGCTTCAAGGCTCTCGAAAGAAGCGGCGATCTTGTTGGCAGCGGCGAACGCCGCCGCGCGGCCAGGCAGTTGATCGACACAGGCGACGATGCTGCAGCCAGGAACCTTTGCGAACTCTTCGATATGATGTCCGGCGATCCAGCCGGTGCCGAGCAAGAGCAGGCGACGCATCAGATCAGGTCCCCCATTAACTCAAACCCTTGTCACCGTCGGCATGCAGGCGCAGGCCCTTCTGCACGATCTTCTCCTTGGCCTTGTCCGTCGGCACATTGGGCGCACTGGTGATGCTGGACCATGCGGGTGCCGGATTGTGCGCCCAGTGCACGGCGTTGCGTAGCACCTGCTGCACGCCCTCATTGTGATAGATCGGATAGGTCTCGTGGCCGGGTGAGAAATAGAAGATGCGGCCCGCGCCGCGCTGGTAGGTCAGCCCGGAACGGAACACCTCGCCGCCCTCGTACCAGGAGACGAACACCGTCTCCAGCGGCTCCGGGACCGCGAACGGCTCGCCATACATCTCGGTCTCGCCGATCTCCAGGCATTCGCCGATGCCTTGCGCGATCGGGTGGCTGCGGTTGATCGCCCAGACGCGCTCGCGCTCGCCTGCCTCGCGCCATTTCAGCGAACAGGGCGTGCCCATCAGCCGCTTGAAGATCTTCGAGTAGTGGCCGGAATGCAGCACGATCAGCCCCATGCCTTCCCAGACCCGCTTCTGCACGCGCTCGACGATCTCGTCCTTGACCTCGCCATGCGCGGCGTGTCCCCACCACAAAAGCACGTCGGTGGCGGCCAGGCGCTTCTCGCTCAGGCCGTGCTCAGGCTCCTGCAAGGTGGCGGTGGTCGCCTCGATGCCCTTGTCCTGGTTGAGCGCCGCGGCAATCGTGCCATGCATGGTCAGTGGATAGAGGTCGCGCACGGCGGCATTGGTCTGCTCATGGACATTCTCGCCCCAGACAACAGCTTTTATCGGCATTTTTCCTCTCCAAAGCGCTTTGAATATCTCAACTGCCGATGCCTTGGAAAGATGTCTTCGACCAAAATTGCGGAAAATCAGGGCTTGCGGGGTTTCCGTCCAGGGACGGTCTTGGCCTTGCCAGGCCTGGCAGGCCCGCCGGGGATCGCCGAACTGGTGATGGACACCGGGTCGCTGGCCGGGAACGTATCCTCGAGGCCTTCCTCGAGTTCCTCTTCCGCGCTCGACGCTTCGTGTTGCTCATGCTCAAGCGAGCGGACGGCCGGCGTCTTTTTCACCAGCGACTTCGGCGCGGACTTTGACGGCATCGGCACTTCTCCCTCGACCTGTTGCCGCACAACGAACGCGGGCGGCAAAACGTTCCGGGTCAGCCAGCCGCGTCGCGGGCTCCCTCGGACAGGAAAGTAAAGACATAGTCCGAGAACGAACGCCAGCACTCGACCCGGAAGGCGTCGTCCGCCGTGCGTAACAACACGATCTCGGCCTTGCCGAGGATGGTGCGCGAAGCCGCGCCCACCGGGAAGGCTTCGAGCGACAGGTCCTGCGGGCAGCCCGAATTGATCGCGGCTTCGGCCGCCAGACCAGCGACCGAGATCGCGATGTTGCGGTGTGAAATGCCAACCGCCGAATGCAGCGCGGCAACCCCTGCGCAGTCGGCGAGCGGATCGTTGCCGGCCTTGTCGATGACAAGCCATTCGTCGGGGCCGAGCCACAGGGCGGTGCGCCCACCCTTCGACGCGGAAGTCTTCGGCTTCTTCGGCAAGGTCAGGCCAAGCGCCTTCGACAGCACCGCGACCGAGGCTTCCGGCGCGCGCAGCGAGATGCGCTCGGCCGGCGGCAGCACTTCAACCTTCACGCCGGTCGCCGTCGTACTGCGTCCAGCCAATGCCGGACGGCGGTCGACCGAAGGCGATGCGGCCGCAGCCGTTTTCTTTGCAGCAGCCTTAGCCATTGAGGCGGCCTCCCGTCTCGTCGAAGAACACCATGCCGGTAACCTCCACTTCGATCACCCCGTTCGGCATCGGCACGTAGAGCGTGTCGCCCATCCGGTCGCGGCCGCCGGCGACCAGCGCCAGTGCAATCGAGCGGCCGCAATTCTGCGACCAGTAGCTGGACGTAACGTGGCCTATCATCTTCATCGGGATTGGCTGCTTGGGGTCCGCGACGATCTGCGCGCCCTCCTCCAGCACCACCTTAGGGTCCTTGGTCTTGAGGCCGACGAGCTGCTTGCGGCCCTTGGCGACCAGATCCGGCCGCGCCATGCCGCGGATGCCGACGAAGTCGGTCTTCTTCTTGCCGACCGCCCAGTCGAGACCGGCATCGTTCGGCGTCACCGTGCCGTCCGTGTCCTGGCCGACGATGATGTAGCCCTTTTCGGCGCGCAGCACGTGCATGGACTCCGTACCGTAGGCGGTCGCGCCGTGCTTCTGGCCCTCGGCCCACAGCGCTTCCCAGACGGCCTGTCCATAGTCTGCCGGAACATTGACTTCGAAGCCGCGCTCGCCGGTGAACGACATGCGGAACAGCCTTGTCGGCACGCCACAGATCTTGCCTTCGCGCACCGACATATGCGGCAGCGCCTCATCCGACATGTCGATGCCTTCGACCAGCGGTGCGATGATGTCGCGCGACTTCGGCCCCTGCACCGCGATAACAGCCCACTGCTCGGTGATCGAGGTCAGCCAGACATTCAGATGCGGGAACTCGGTCTGGAGATAGTCCTCCATATGGTTCATGACGCGCGGCGCGCCGCCGGTCGTCGTCGTCACATGGAAGCGGTCCGGCGCCAGCCTGCCGACGACGCCGTCATCATAGATGAAGCCGTCTTCGCGCAGCATGATGCCATAGCGGCAGCGCCCGGGCTCCAGCTTCTCCCACGGATTGGTGTAGAGCAGTTCCATGAACTTCGCCGCATCCGGCCCGACCACTTCGATCTTGCCGAGCGTCGAGGCATCGAACAGGCCAGCCGTCGTGCGGACCGCGACGCATTCGCGGTCGACCGCTGCATGCATGTCCTCGCCGGCCTTCGGAAAGTACCAGGCGCGCTTCCACTGGCCGACATCCTCGAAGACAGCACCTTGCGCCTCGGCCCACGGATGCGTCGCCGTCTTGCGCGTCGGATCGAACAGCGGCCCGCGCGCATGGCTGACGATCGCGCCGAAGGTGACCGGCGTGTAGGGCGCGCGGAATGTGGTCAGGCCAACCTCGGGGATCGGCTTGCCCAGCGTCTCCGCCGCGATCGCCAGACCGTGCATGTTGGACGTCTTGCCCTGGTCGGTCGCCATGCCGTTGGTGGTGAAGCGCTTGACGTGCTCGATCGAGCGCATCCCTTCATGCACCGCCTGACGGATGTCCTTGGCGGTGACGTCGTTCTGGAAGTCGACGAAAGCCTTCACCGTCGTGTCCGGCCCGGCGCCGGGCGCGGCGCCCAGCATGCCACGCGACCAGCTTTCCGAGGTGTCTACCTTCGGCTTCACACCCTTGGCGGTTTTCGCGCCGGCATCCTTGGCCGCCTTGGCGCCAGCCGCATAGGCCTCGTCCACCGTGGCCGACAAGCCGTCCGTGCCGTTGCAGGCGCCGACCGAGACGCAGTCCTGCGCATAGATGCCCGGCACGAAGCGCTTGGTCTCGTCATTGAAGGCGACCTTGCCGCGCGACTGCGAGAACAGGTGCACCGACGGCGTCCAGCCGGCCGACATCAGGATCGCATCGACGGGAATGGTGCGCTCGCCTCCGCCATTCTTCGGCTGCACGGTCATCGAGGACACCCGCAATTTGCCGCCGGCGCGGATCACCGCGCGGCCGAAATTGACCTCGATGCCGAGCGCCCGCGCCTCGTCGATCACTGGACCGGTCGGATTGTCGCGCAGATCGACGATCGCCGCGATGTTGACGCCAGCCTTCTTCAGATCGATCGCGGCCGCATAGGCCGAGTCATTGGCGGTGTAGACGCCGACATTCCGGCCGACCGCCACGCCATAATGGTTGAGGAAGGTGCGCGCCGCGCCCGCCAGCATGATGCCCGGGCGGTCATTGTTGGCGAACACCATGTGGCGCTCTATGGCGCCTGATGCCAGCACGACGCGCTTGGCCCTGATCTGCCACAGCCGCTCGCGCGGCAAATCATGGCCGGGAGCCTTCAAATGATCGCTGACACGCTCGACCAGCCCGACGAAATTCTGCGCGTAGTAGCCGAAGGCCGTGGTGCGCGAGAGCACCCGGACATTGCCCATCGCGCTCAACCTGGCGATCGCCGCTTGGGCCCAGACGAAACCGTCCTGGCCGTCGATCTTTGCCCCCGTCTCGAACCGCAGGCTGCCGCCGAACTCGGCCTGCTCGTCGGCGAGGATGACGCGCACGCCGGTCTCGGCCGCCGCCAAGGCCGCCGCGAGGCCGGCCGCGCCGCCGCCCAGCACCAGCACGTCGCAATGCGCGTAGCGCGAGGAATAGTGGTCGGGATCGGGCTTGTCAGGCGAAACGCCAAGGCCAGCGGCTTCGCGGATCTTAGGTTCGTACAGGCTCTTCCAGGCCGCCTTAGGCCACATGAAGGTCTTGTAGTAGAAGCCCGCCGAAAACATCGGCGACGCAATATCGTTGACTGCGCCGACATCGAAGGACAGCGACGGCCAGCGGTTCTGCGAATTGGCGGCGAGCCCGTCATAGAGTTCCTGCACGGTGGCGCGCACATTCGGCGTCTTGCGCGCATCGTCCCGCACGATCTGCACCAGCGCATTGGGCTCTTCCGCGCCAGCCGACAGGAAGCCGCGCGGACGGTGGTACTTGAACGAGCGGCCGACCAGATGCACGCCATTGGCCAGCAGCGCGGAGGCCAGCGTGTCGCCCTCGATGCCGGTATAGGACTGGCCGTCGAAACTGAACCGCGCAGTCTTGGCCTGGCTGAGGCGACCGGCTCTCGGGATGCGGAACGCGCCGCTCATTTGGCAACTCCCGGCAGCTTGGCGGGTTTGGGTTCGCCGGCCTTGTAGGTCATGACGAACTTGTCGGTTACGGTGTCGCGCACCGCGTTGAAGAAGCGCGCGCAGCCATGCATGTGCCGCCAGCGCTCATAGATGATGCCCTTGGGGTTCGAGCGGATGAAGAAGAACTTCTCGAAGTCGTCGTCGCTCTCGCCCGCAATGTTGGCCGAGCGCGCAATATGCGCCTCGCCGGCGTTGCGGAATTCGAGTTCCGGGCGCTCTTCCTCGCAATAGGGGCAGCGGATGAGAAGCATTCTGTTTGTTCCTACAATTCGCCGTGGCCGACGCGGGCGCCGGGGGGTTGGTCGCAAAGCTTCTGGCCCATGGTCACGAACGGCGCGACGAGCCGCAGCCGCTCCGCGACATCAGCGGAATCGCGAAACAAGGCGCGGTTGGCGATGTTGCCGAGCGTCAGTTGCATCGGGTCGGTCGTGACGATGACGCCACGCGGGTTGAAATCCTCGTCTTCATCCAGGCTCTTCGGCCGGCCTTCGAAGAACATCACAACTTTCTGGCCGCCGCCCCAGACGCAGGTGAGCGTTCCCTCATCGACCGAAAACGGCCATCCGGCCTCGTTGCCGGCGCGCGCGATCGGCTGCAGCCGCACCTCTTCAGCGGACGGCATATGGAACATGCCCTGTTCCCCCGCCAGCATCAGCGGCATAGCGACAGCCATCTCGGCCATCATCATCAGTGCGCCACCGCCGCCGCCGCCGCCTCGTCAATGAGCCGGCCGGTGCGGAAGCGCTCGATGGTGAAAGGCGCGTTGATCGGATGCGGATCGTCCTTGGCGATGGTGTGGGCAAAGACATGGCCCGAACCGGGCGTCGCCTTGAAGCCGCCCGTGCCCCAGCCGCAATTGACATAGAGGCCGGGCACCGGCGTCTTGGCCAGGATCGGCGAGCGGTCGGGCGTCACGTCGACGATGCCGCCCCAGGAGCGCAGCATCTTCATGCGCGTGAAGATCGGGAACATCTCGCAGATGGCATCGAGCGTATGCTGCAATATGTGCAGGCCGCCGGTCTGCGAATAGGAGACATACTGGTCGGTGCCGGCGCCGATCACCAGTTCGCCCTTGTCGGACTGCGAGATATAGGCGTGCACGGTGTTCGACATCACCACGCAGGGCACCACCGGCTTGATCGGCTCCGACACCAGCGCCTGCAGCGGATAGCTTTCCAGCGGCATGCGCACGCCGGCCATGTTCATGATGACCGAGGAATGGCCGGCGGCGACGACGCCGACTTTCTTGGCGCCGATGAAGCCGCGCGTCGTGTCGACGCCCATGACCGCGCCGTTCGGGGCGCGCTTGACGCCGGTGACCTCGCAATTCTGGATGATGTGCACGCCGCGCGCCGAGGCGCCCCGCGCATAACCCCAGGCGACCGCATCATGGCGCGCCGTGCCGCCGCGACGCTGCAGGGCCGCACCGACAACCGGGTAGCGTGCGTCTTTGGAGATATTCAGCGGCGGGCAGAATTCCTTCGCCTGCTCCGGCGACAGCCATTCATTGTCGATGCCGTTCAGCCGGTTGGCATGGACATGGCGCTTCAGCACCTGGATGTCGTGCACATTGTGCGCGAGCATCATGACGCCGCGCGCCGAATACATGACGTTGTAATTGAGCTCCTGGGAAAGCCCGTCCCACAGCTTCAGCGCATGGTCGTAAATGCCGGCGCTCTCGTCATAGAGATAGTTGGAGCGGATGATGGTGGTGTTGCGGCCGGTGTTGCCGCCGCCCAGCCAGCCCTTTTCCAGAACCGCGACATTGGTGATGCCGTGCACCGTGGCGAGATAATAGGCCGTGGCCAGGCCATGGCCGCCGGCACCGACGATGATGACGTCGTATTCCTTCTTGGGCTCCGGCGAGGACCATTGCTCCTCCCAGCCCTTGTGGCCGCGCATGGCCTCGCGGGCGATGGCGAATACCGAATATTTTTTCAACGTCCCAGCCTCGCGCCAACGGATCTCGCGGATTGCGGCCGGGCTTTTGTTGGGCCCGGCACGCGAGGTGTATCACTAGCGAAACAGCGCTTCCACCCTTGCGCTGTTTGCGACGGCGCTTGCCGTTTTGCGCCACAACGAAAAAGACCCATGCGGGCTGGCTCCCATGAGGGCCTTCAGCCACATTGCCTGTCGCGAATCTCTGGAGAACGATCGTGGGCAATGCCTGGTGGAATCTGACGTTGCGCTTCCTGTTGGAGCTTGCCGCCCTGCTTGGTCTCGGCATTGCCGGCTGGACCCTCTCCGACGGATGGTGGCGCTGGGGCCTCGCTCTGGCCTTGCCGCTTGTTGCGGCCGTGCTGTGGGGCATCTTCGCGGTGCCCAACGACCCAAGCCGGTCGGGCCGCGCACCGGTGCCTGTGCCGGGCACGGTACGGCTGACGCTGGAACTGATCATCCTGTTCGGCGGCGCAGCCAGTTTCTATCTGACCGGCCACACGACCACTGGCATCATTATGGCTCTGCTCATCGCCATCAGCTACGCATTTTCGCTCGACCGGCTCGGTTGGCTGCTGAAGCAATAAGTCACCAACCGGCCTGGCCCCGGCGCGCGGAGTGTCGCCAGCGAAACGGCACTTCTACCCTTGCGCTGTTCGCAACAGCGCTTGCCGTTTTGCGCCACGCCTTCGGCGGCCGGCGTTTTGAGCTTCGCCTTTTGGTGTTTCAGCCGACGCACGCGTCAGGATTGACGGCCTTATTGCATAGGTAGGCCGCAGAAAACCCTGACGGCAATCGGCCGCGATCTCACGAACTTCCGCATCGTCCGACTGCTCCACCATGGCCACGAAGCGCTCGATAATCACCTCGCGCGGCCTGATAGCCACCGCCGCTGCAAAGCGCCGCAATACCGCATCCGGATGCGCGAGCAACCGTGGCAGGTCCTTAGCGCCAGGCGTGACGTAGTGACCATAGGCACTGACCAGTGTCTTGAAAACCGAGTCCGGACGCAGCGCAGCGGCATTTTCCACCGCAAGTCTTAGCTGCCAGCGCTCCGCAAGGCAGATGAACTGGACGACCCTCCATCGAACGCCGGCATGTTCGTCATCCAGCCGCAGCATCACCCGGCCTAGGATCGCTCCATCGGCCGGCGTCGTGCATCCCAGAAGCGCCTCAATTGCATCGAACCGGATACCCGAAGACTCACTGTCGAGCAGATCGGCGATCTCCGCGACGACGCAATTCATCCTGTAACTCATTTTGGAATTGGCTTCAGCCACAAGGTAGGCGGCCGCAGCCTGCGTATGAAGGTTGTCGGACGTCAGCAGCGGCCGGAGGTTTTCGAGCGGAAAGCCTTTGTGAAATGCCGATTGAAGAGCGAGCGTCAACTCGCTGTCACCCTCGAAGCCGGGGGCCAACAACTTGCTCATTATGTCTTGGGGGGTCATTGAAATGGGTGGCGCGTCCACCCGCAAGGTTGAATGACGACTCGGTAGCCCGGTGTCGATCCGGCGTCAAGAAATCTTCGCCGACGCCTTCGCAGGTATCGGGTGGCTCGCGCCGCTCCAAGCTGCGACCAAGCATCCCGATTGCCGGCGAGACCGGCGCGAAAAAAGCAGGGATGCAAAAAAATGCTCGCACTTGCCAACAAGATCGCCATCGTCACCGGCGCCAGTTCCGGCATCGGCCGCGCCACGGCAAAACTCTTCGCCGAGGAAGGCGCGAAGCTCGTGGTCTCCGCCCGCCGCCAGGCCGAACTGGATACGCTTGTCGCCGAAATATCGGACGCGGAGGGCACGGCCATCGCGCTTGCCGTCGGCTTGATGGCGCCCCTGCCCGACATGCTGCCGGCGGCGTGGCACGAGACGATGGACATCAACCTGACCAGTGCCTTTCTCGGCGCGAAATACCAGATACCGGCCATGCTGGAGCGCGGTGGCGGCTCGCTGATCTTCACGTCGAGCTTTGTCGGCTACACCGCCGGCATGCCGGGCATGGCCGCCTATGCCGCCGCCAAGGCCGGCCTGATCGGCCTGACACAGGTTCTGGCCGCCGAATACGGGCCGCAAGGCCTGCGCGTCAACGCATTGCTGCCGGGCGGCACCGACACGCCGGGCGCGACAACGACAACGCCCGAGGCCCGTGCCTTTGTCGAAGGCATCCATGCCTTGAAGCGCATGGCGCAGCCGGAGGAGATCGCCCGCTCGGCGCTTTACCTTGCCTCGGACGCCTCGAGTTTCACCACGGGAACCGCGCTGTTTGCCGATGGCGGCGTCTCGATTAACCGGACGTGAAGGTTTTTTGCAGCGAACAGGCCGGTTCGCCGCTTTGCCGCAGGCGGCCGGTCTTGCTTTTTCCGCGCGATTTGGCGATTCCGTTTCCTGTCGAAACGGGTCCCGAAACCATGATGCTGATCCGAACCTATGTGGCCGCGAGCACAATCGAGGGCGTCGGCATGTTCGCCGCCGAGCCGATCCGGCAAGGCGCCTCGATCTGGCGGCTCGACCCGGATTTCGACCGGCTGATCCCGATGGACAAATATGAGGCCGCGCCCCAGCCTCTGAAGGAATTGCTCGATCGCTACGCCTATCCGAGCCCGGATCGGCCGGGTTTCATGGTCTATGAAGTCGACAATGGCCGCTTCATGAACCATTCGGCGACGCCGAACACCGACTTTTCGCAATATGGCGGCGCGACCGCGACCCGCGACATTGCCGCGGGCGAGGAGATCACCTGCGACTACGGCGAATTCTTCGAGGATTTCGAACGGCTGCACCTAGCCACGGCGTAGTTGGCGCCCTATCTCGGGGCGACCGTGGCAATTTGGCTGTTGTCCTTCATTTCGACTGTGGACAGCGCGGCCTGATTCTGCTATCAGCCGCCACAATTCGTGGTGTCGACCGCCGCGGAGGCTAGTGGCTATGGCCACTTGCCTGTTGATATCAAACCCGAAAGACAGGATTGCCCGTGCAGGTACTCGTCCGCGACAATAACGTTGATCAGGCGCTTCGCGCGCTCAAGAAGAAGATGCAGCGCGAAGGCATTTTCCGCGAAATGAAGATGCGCGGTCATTACGAGAAGCCTTCCGAGAAGCGCGCCCGTGAAAAGGCCGAGGCCGTGCGCCGCGCCCGCAAGCTGGCCCGCAAGCGCGCCCAGCGCGAAGGCTTGCTGCCGATGACGCCGCGTCCGGTGGCTGCTGCTGGTGCCGCTGGCGCAGCGCGTCCGCCGCGCTGATTATCGCCAATATTTCGTCCTTTTCGAAGGATACTGGGGTGGCGCGATGCGGAATCGCCGCCACCTTTTTATTTTTGATGTGACCCGGCCCGGAGGGGGGATCCGGACCTGAGCGACGCGGCTTGAAGTGAGGACAGGGCAGACATGAACGCAACAAGCGTGGAGCGCGGGACCGCATTGCGTGGTTTCGCCCTGACAGCCGCCCTGCTTTCCGGATTGGCGCTTGCCGGCTGCCAGACATCGGGCCCGACCGGCGAGTTCAACAACATCGACAAGGCGCAAGGGTCGAGCGAGAACATCTCCTCGCTGTCGGCGGTCATCCAGCGCAATCCCCAGGATCCCGAAGGCTACAATGTGCGCGGCTCGGCCTATGGCCGCGGCGGCCAGTATCAGGCGGCGCTCAAGGACTTCAACCAGGCCATCCAGCTCAATCCGAATTTCTACCAGGCCTATTCGAACCGGGCGCTGATCCAGCGCTTCCTCGGCAATCAGGCGGCCGCGCTCGACGACTACAACAAGTCGATCCAGATCAACGGCAATTACGACGCCGCCTATATTGGCCGCGGCAATCTCTACCGCAAGGCGGGCCGCACGCAGGACGCCTTCAACGATTTCCAGAAGGCGATCCAGCTCGACACGACGGACGCCCGCGCCTACCACAATCGCGGCCTGATCTATCAGAGCCAGGGCCAGCACAAATTCGCCATCGAGGATTTTTCGACCGCCATCTCGCTGGCGCCGGATGCCGCCGAGCCCTACAACGGCCGTGGCCTCTCCTATCTGGCGACGGGCGACGAGGACAACGCTTTCTCCGATTTCAACATGGCCATCAAGCTCGACGGCAAGAACGCCGAGGCCTGGGCCAACCAGGCGCTGATCTACGAGCGGCGCGGCGACAAGGCGAAGGCGGCGAAGTCCTACAAGGAAGCCGTCCGCCTCAACCCGAGCTACCAGCCGGCCAAGGACGGCTTGTCGCGCGTCGGTGGCAGCGCCAGCTGAGAACGGCTTCCGCTTAACCGGCTAAGCAGTACGGGTTGCTTGCGTGTCCAAAAGGACACGCGGCGCCAAAGATCGCCGCCAATCCGGCAACCGCGCGTTAACCCCTGCGACAATGCGTTAACCCTTGCCTTGTTCACGCCAAGTTTTCGACGGAACGCTCTGGCCATTCAAGCCGTTATTTCCAGGCGATTTGCGAAAGGACCCTCCCATGATCAAGAAACTCGTCTGCGCCGCTGCCCTTGCAACGACCGTGTTCGCTGCCGCCCCGGCCAGCGCCGGCAAGCTGCAGCTCGGCACGCTCGACTGCACCATCGATGGCGGCACCGCCTATATCGTTGCCTCCAACAAGGGCGTGTCCTGCGTCTTCCGTCCCTACCACCACGGACCGTCGGAGATTTACACGGGCGTCATTTCCAAGATCGGTGTCGATCTCGGCCAGACGCATCAGGGCCAGCTCGTCTGGGCCGTGCTGGCGGCGACCCGTGACCGCGACGCGGGCGACCTTGCCGGCAGCTATTATGGCGTTAACGCCGAGGCGAGCGTCGTCACCGGTGGCGGCGCCAATCTGCTGGTCGGCGGCTTCGACGGCGCCTTCATGCTCGAGCCGCTCAGCGTCCAGGCGCAGACCGGCGTCAACCTCGCCGTCGCCGTGACCTCGCTTCAGCTGATCCACTCGCTCAAGTGATTGCACGGAGCCACGCGCTCCACGACCCCTATTTCGCGGCGCGGAACCAGGTAGGATGGTTCCGCGCCGTTTGATTTTTGAGGGGAAGAGTATGCCGAAGACAGCCATCGCCGCTGCCATGATTGCACTCGTGCTCGGCGCGACACAGACGCAGGCGCAGGCGCAGGACCGAGGCATCGAACTCGGCACGCTTGAATGCGCCATATCGGGCGGCACGGGCTTCATTTTCGGCTCGAACAAGGATCTGAGCTGCACTTTCACCCCGACCGACAAGAGCTTCGCGCCGGAAGCCTATTTCGGCGCCGTCAACAAATACGGCCTCGACATCGGCACGACCAAGCAGACGGTGATGCAATGGCTGGTGCTGACGCCGCTGAAGAACATCTACGCGCCCGGTGCGCTGGCGGGCGACTATATCGGCGCCAGCGCCGAAGTGACGGCGGCCGTCGGCGCCGGCGCCAACCTCCTGGTCGGCGGCTCCTCACAGGCTTTCACCCTCCAGCCACTCAGCCTGCAGACCCAGACCGGTGTCAACCTCGCCATCGGCGTCAGCCAGTTCCAGCTGCGCAGCACCGAGAACTGATCGCGTCGACGTCACAGGCGGCTTCGGCCAATCTCGAACGTTGCGATGGTCCACCGAAACGAGCCGCTTGAACTCAACCATGGTTGAGGTCTTACAACCTCCCCAACTGGGCAGCGTCTGGATGCGGCGCTGTTGCTGCGCATGGTCCTGCCGGAAAGCCTTGCTGGCTTCTGGTGCCATGCGCCGGCATCGAGATATGCAAAGCATGGGGTGGACATGACTGAAATCAGCACAAACAGGGTCGACTGGCGCGCATTGTGGGCGAGCGGTGACCTGGCGCGCTTCTGCTTCATCAGCCTCGGCATCCTGCTGCACGCCACCAACGAGACGATGGTGGCAACCGTCATGCCGGCCATGGTCGGCGAACTGGCCGGCGTGCAGCTCGTCGGCTGGTCGCTGGCGATCTACGAACTTGGCGCCATTGTCGCCGGTGCCGCGGCCGGACGGCTGGTGAGCTATGTGGCGCTGCGCACCAACATGGTGGTCGCAGCCCTTCTCTATGCGGCCGGTGCGCTGATCTGCGCCACCTCGCCTTCCATGCAATTGTTCCTGGCCGGTCGCCTGATCGAGGGGCTGGGCGGCGGCGCGCTGGTGTCGCTCGCCTTCGTCTCGGTCGAACGGCTGTTTTCGCGCGCCATCTGGCCGCAGCTTTTCGGCATCATGTCGGCGATCTGGGGCGTCGCGGCCTTCAGCGGCCCGTTGCTCGGCGCGATCATGACCGAATTCCTGTCCTGGCGCTGGGCCTTCGGCGTCTTCACCCTCGGCGGCACCACCATGGCGTTGGCAAGCTTCCTCGTGCTCAACACACCGGAGGCGAAGAAGCCCATCACGAGCGCGGGCAAAGTGCCACCCTTCCCGTTCGCCGCCCTTGCCTGCCTTGCCGTCGCCGTGGTGCTGATCGCCTCGGCCGGCGTCGACATCGCCTTGCTGCGCTCGTCGCTGCTGATCGTGCTTGGCCTCGCCGGCCTGGGGCTGTTCTTCTATATCGACGCGCTGAAGCCGCGCTCCCGGCTGTTCCCGTCGGGCCTGTTCTCGTGGCGCACGCCGGTCGGCGCCGGCATGACCATGGTCGCGGCCTTTTCTGTCGCCACCTGCTCCTTCGGCGTCTACGGGCCGCTGCTTTTGACCAGCCTGCACGACATTCCGCTCTTGACCACCGGCTACATCATCGCCGCCGAATCGATAGCCTGGTCGATCCTGTCGATCCTGGTCGCCAACGCGCCGCCGCAGCGCGAGCGGCTGATCATCGTCGTCGGCGCGCTGATGATCGCGGCCGGCATTGCCGGCTTTGCTTACACGATACCGTTGGGTTCCATCCCGCTGATCCTGATATGCGCCCTGTTGCAGGGCGGCGGCTTCGGCATTGCCTGGCCATTCCTGACCCGTGTCATCGTCGCTTCCGCCCCGGACGACGAACAGACCATCGCCTCGGCCGCGGTGCCGACCATGCAGCGCATCGGCTATGCGGTGGGCGCCGCCCTTGCCGGCATCGTCGCCAATGCCACCGGCTTTTCGCAAGGGCTGAACCATGACGCGGCGGCCAATGTCGCGAGCTGGCTGTTTCTTGCTTTCGTGCCGCTTGGCATCCTCGGCTGTCTTGCCGCTTTGCGGGCGTCGGCCACGAACCGGCCATTGGAAGCCATCGGCTGACTGGAGCAATTCCAGGAAAAGTGTTTACGGTTTTCCGTCCGGAATTGCGTGAAAGCAAAAGTTAGAACTTCAATACGAAGGGTATCTCAGTCGACCCGCAACCGATAGCCGACACCGGTTTCAGTGGTTATGTGGTGCGGCTGGTCCGGGGTCTTCTCGATCTTCTGCCGAAGCTGCCTGACATAGACCCTGAGATACTGCACGTCGGTCGAATCGCCCCAGATCTGCTTCAGGATGAAATGGTGGGTCAGCACCTTGCCGGCATGCTGCACCAGGATGCGCAATATGTCGTATTCCTTCGGCGAGAGTTTTATCTCCTTGCCCTCGACCTTGACGATGCGCTTGACCAGATCAACGCTGAGGTCACCGCTCTGGAAGACAGGCTTCTCGCCCTGCTGCTGGAACTTGTGCCGCAGCGCCACGCGGATGCGCGCCACAAGTTCGTTCATGCCGAACGGCTTGGTGACATAGTCGTCGGCGCCGAGTTCGAGCGCATTGACGATGCCGGCCTCGTCGGTGCGGCTGGAGAGGATGACGACGGGAATGTCGAGGCCGTCGTCACGCCATTTGCGCAGCAGCTCATGGCCGCTCATGCCGGGCAGGCCGAGATCGAGCAGCACCAGGTCCGGCTTTTCCTGTTCCATCAGCTCGATCGCCGCCTTGGCGTTCGGCGCCTCGCTGACCGCATAGCCCTGGCTGCCGAGGCCGACGCGCAACAACTTGCGGATCGGCGGCTCGTCATCGACGACCAATATCCTGACATTCGTGTTCGTCATGCCAAATCACCCACATCATTGTCGTCCGCGCTGGCGGCGCCGAGATCGGGCGGGTTCGTCGTCTTCGGCATTTTGATGGTGAAAACCGCACCCGAACGGTCGGTTCGGTTTGCCGCGGTGATCGTGCCCCCCATCGCCTCGATGAAGCCGCGGCAAATGGACAGGCCGAGCCCGGTGCCGGCGCGAACCTGGTCGCGCTTGCGCACCCGGTAGAACGTGTCGAAAATCCGTTCCAGATCGCCTGGAGGAATGCCCAGCCCCTCATCCATGATCTGCAGGATGACGGAACCATTGTCGGTCCAACCCTGCACGCGGATCGTCGAGCCTGCCGGCGCGTATTTCGCCGCATTGTCGAGGAGATTGAACAGCGCCTGCTCGAACAGCACGGGATCGACCTTCAACATCGGCAAATCCGCCGGGATGTCGATCTCGGTCTTATGCTCGGCGATGATTTTCCTGGCCCTCTGCAGGGCCGAGCCGACGATGTCGCCGACATAGTGGAAAGCGAAGTTCGGCTCCATTGCACCGGACTCGATCTTGGTCATGTCGAGCAGGTTGGCGATGAAGCGGTTCAGCCGCTCGGATTCGTCGAGCACGGTCGTCAACAGCTCCGCCCGGTCCTGTTCGGGAAGAGCGGGCGCGAATTCCCGCAGCGTGCCGGCCGCGCCCATGATGGCGGCGAGCGGCGTCTTCAGATCATGCGAAATCGAGGTCAGCAGCGCCGAGCGCAGCCTGTCCGCCTCGGCGGCGAGCTTGGCCCGGTCGACATCGGCGACGAGCTGGATGCGTTCGATCGCCACCGCCGCCTGGTCGGCCAGCGCGTCCAGCAGGCGCTGCTGCTCCGGCGTCAGCAGCGGGCCCTGCTTGTCATTGTCGAGGCCGACGACACCGATCGCGGTGCGCCCTGTCCGCAAGGGAAGATAGAGGCGCTTGGCGCCAGGCAGCGTGTCGGCGCCGCGCCCCGCGGCACGGTTGTGCTCCCAGGCCCAGCGGGCGGCGGCGATGTCGGCCTCGGCCAGCGTGTCGTCGGGCGGATAGCCGGCCTTGACGGTAATGGTGCCGTCTTCCGGCAGAAGCAGCACCACCCGCAGCTTGAGCATCGAGGCGATCTGGAAGGCCGTGGCCCACAGAACGTCGTCGAGCGTGCCGGCACCGGCGAGCTTCTTGGAGAACAGGTAGATATCCTCCGTGGCCCGCGCCCGCGAGCGCGCGGCGATCGCCTGGCGCTGCACGCGGACCGTCAGATTGCTGGCAATGACGGCGACGACCAGGAACACGCCGAGCGCGACAATGCTCTCCGGATCCCGGATCGTCAGCGTGTAGCGCGGCTCCAGGAAGAAATAGTTGAAGGCAAGGGCGCTGGCGAGACAGGCGTAAAGGGCCGGCCACAGACCGCCGGTCACCGCCGACGCCAGGACCCCGATGAGGAAGATGATCGCAAGGTTGCGAACATCGAGAAACTGGTCGAGCAGCACGGCGAAGGCGAGCGAGCCTGCTACATAGGCCGTGGCCAGGAGATAGGGCCAGATCTGGAATTGCGTCTGCTCGTCCGCGGTCCTTACGTTCCTCGACGTCGCCTCGCTGTTGCGTTCGTTTCCCGAAATGACATGGACGCTGATGTCGCCGGCATTGCGGATGAGATCATAGGTCAGCGAGCCCTCGATCAATTCGCGCCAGCGCGAGCGGGTCGGCCTGCCGACAACGATATGGGTGAAATTGTTCGCCGTTGCGTAACGCACGATGTCCTGCGCGACATTCTGACCCGGAATGGTCGTCACCTCGGCACCAAGCTGCTGGGCGAGGCGCAAATTGTTCGCGAGCCGGTCCTTGTCCTCCTCGGGCATGCTGGCCGAGCGAGGGCTGTCGACATGCAGTGCCGTCCACGGCGCACGCAGCCGATCGGCCAGCCGGCGCGCATAGCGGATGCGGGCCGCGCCGCCCAGGCGCGCGTCGAGGCAGACGAGGACCCTTTCCCCGGCAGCCCAGGGGCCCTGGATGGCATGGGACTGCATGTGATTGAGCAACTGCTCGTCGACACGCTGGGCAGTGCGGCGCAGCGCCAGTTCCCTGAGCGCCGTCAGATTGCCGGGCGAGAAATAATTCTCGATGGCGCGTTGCGCCGTGTTGGGGAAGTAGACCTTGCCTTCCTCGAGCCGCTTGATCAGGTCGTCGGGGGTGAGATCGATGATCTCGACATCGTCGGCCTGGTCGATGATGGAGTCCGGAACCGTCTCGCGCACCCTGACCTTGGTGATCTGGGCGACGACATCGTTCAGGCTTTCGACATGCTGGACGTTGAGCGTCGTGTAGACGTCGATGCCTTGCGTCAGGATTTCCTGGACATCGAGATAGCGCTTGGGGTGGCGGCTGCCGGGCGCGTTGGTGTGGGCGAGCTCGTCGACGAGCACCAATGCCGGACGCCGGGCAAGGATGGCGTCGATGTCCATCTCGTCCAGCATGCGCCCCTTGTAGTCGACCTTGCGGCGGGGAATGACTTCATAGCCTTCGACCAGGGCCTGGGTTTCCTGACGGCCATGCGTTTCGACGACGCCGATCACCACATCGATACCGTCGGCCAGCCTGGCGCGGCCCGACATCAGCATTTCGTAGGTCTTGCCGACACCAGGCGCCGCGCCGAGGAATATCCGCAGACGACCGCGCCCCTCCCGCTCGGCATGCTCGAGCAGCGCGTCGGGGGAAGGTCGGTTTTCGTTGCTTCTGTCTTCCGGCATCAGGATCGATCATGGAGAGGTCCGGGGATGCTGTCGATCCCCGGCCCTCGCCGTCACCTATTTAGCGGCGTCCAGCGCCAGGTTGAGCGCCAGCACGTTGACCACCGGCTCGCCCATGAAACCGAGCTCCCTGCCCTCGACCTGGCCGTCGACAAGTGTCTTGACCTTGGCTTCGTCGATGCCCCTGGCCTTGGCGACGCGCGGAACCTGGAAATAGGCCGCCTCCGGGCTGATCTGCGGATCGAGGCCGCTGCCGGACGTCGTCACCAGGTCCATCGGCACGGGCTGGTTCGAATTCTCCGCCTTCAGCTTCTCGGCATCGCCCTTGATGCGCTCGATCAGCTTCGGGTTGGTCGGCCCAAGATTGGTGCCGCCCGACGCCGTGGCATCGTAGCCGTTGCCGGCCGCCGAAGGCCGGCCATGGAAATACTTGTCGCTGGCGAAGGCCTGGCCGATCAGCTCGGAGCCGATGACCTTGCCATCTTTCTCGATCAGGCTGCCATTGGCCTGGCGCGGAAACAGCGCCTGCGCAATGCCGGTCATGCCCAGGGGATAGACCAGGCCGGTCAGCACGGTGAAGAAGACGATCATGATGATCGCGGGTCTGATTTGCTTGAGCATCGGAATGATCCTTATGCAAGGCCAAGGGCCGTGACGGCCATGTCGATTATCTTGATGCCGACGAACGGCACGATGATGCCGCCGAGGCCGTAGACCAGAAGGTTTCGGCTGAGCAGCGCGCCGGCGCCGATCGCGCGATACTTGACGCCTTTCAGCGACAGCGGGATCAGCGCGATGATGATGAGCGCGTTGAAGATGATGGCCGACAGGATGGCGCTCTGCGGCGTCGCCAGATGCATGATGTTGAGCGCCTGCAGCGGCCCGGTGGTCTGTCCCGGCGCGATGTAGAAGACGGCGAACATGGCCGGGATGATGGCAAAATACTTGGCCACGTCGTTGGCGATCGAGAAGGTCGTCAGCGAGCCGCGCGTCATCAACAGCGCCTTGCCGATCTCGACGATCTCGATGAGCTTGGTCGGATCGCTGTCGAGATCGATCATGTTGCCGGCTTCGCGCGCGGCGACCGTGCCGGTGTTCATGGCGACGCCGACATCGGCCTGGGCAAGGGCGGGCGCGTCGTTGGTGCCGTCGCCGCACATGGCGACCAGCTTGCCCTTGGCCTGTTCGTCCCGGATCAGCTTCAGCTTGTCCTCGGGTGTCGCCTGGGCGAGGAAGTCGTCGACGCCGGCTTCCGCGGCGATGGCGGCCGCCGTCAGCGGATTGTCGCCGGTGATCATCACCGTGCGGATGCCCATGCGGCGCAGCTCCGTGAAGCGCTCGCTGATGCCGCCCTTGACGATGTCCTTGAGGTGGACGACGCCGAGCAGGCGCCCGTCACGCTCGACCGCCAGCGGCGTACCGCCGGACTTGGCGACCTCGTCGGCGATCGCCTGGAGATCCCGTACGGACTCGCTGCTTGGACGCGTGCCATGGGCGGCGACCGTCGACTGGTTGACATGGGCAAGCACGGAATCGACCGCACCCTTGCGCACCGACGAGCCGTCGACGTCGACGCCGCTCATGCGGGTCTGCGCGGTGAAGGGGACGAAGGTTGCGTGCAGCGTTGCCATGTCGCGGGCGCGGATGCCGTATTTCTCCTTGGCCAGGACGACGATCGAGCGGCCTTCCGGCGTTTCGTCGGCAAGCGAGGCGAGCTGGGCCGCGTCGGCCAGTTCCTGTTCGGTGACGCCCTTGACCGGACGGAATTCCGTCGCCTGGCGATTGCCGAGCGTGATCGTACCGGTCTTGTCGAGCAGCAGCGTGTCGACGTCGCCAGCGGCCTCGACGGCACGGCCCGACATGGCGAGCACATTGAAGCGCACCAGGCGGTCCATGCCGGCGATGCCGATCGCCGACAGCAGCGCGCCGATCGTGGTCGGGATCAGGGTGACGAACAGGGCGACGAGCACGGTCACCGAGATATAGCCGCCGGAATAGGCGGCGAAGCTCGGGATCGTCGCCGTGGCCAGCACGAAGATCAGCGTCATGCCGACGAGTAGGATGTTGAGCGCGATCTCGTTCGGCGTCTTCTGGCGTTCGGCGCCTTCGACCAGCGAGATCATGCGGTCGAGGAAGGTGTGGCCTGAGGCAGCGGTGATGCGCACGCGGATCCAGTCGGACAGCACCTGCGTGCCGCCGGTGACCGCCGAGCGGTCGCCGCCGGATTCGCGGATGACGGGAGCCGACTCACCGGTGATCGCCGCTTCATTGACCGAGGCGACGCCTTCCATCACCTCGCCGTCCGACGGGATGATGTCGCCGGCTTCGACGAGGACGATGTCACCGACCTTCAGGCTGGTGCCGGGCACCAGCTTGAACTTGGCTCGGTCCTCGCCGGCCAGAAGCTTGGCCTGGGTCTCGGTGCGCGCCTTGCGCAACGAGTCGGCCTGAGCCTTGCCGCGGCCTTCAGCAACCGCCTCGGCGAAATTGGCGAACAGCACGGTGAACCACAGCCAGATGATGATCTGCAGGGTGAACTTGAAATCACCGCCGCCGGTGATGAGATCCCTGACGAACAGCACCGATGTCAGCGCCGAGACGACGGCGACGACGAACATCACCGGGTTCTTGATCAAGGTGCGCGGGTTCAGTTTCCTGAAGGCCCCGCCGATGGCGGGCCACAGGATGCTGGCATCCATGATGCTAGCGGATTTGGACTGGCTCATTTGTTGGCTCCAGTATCGATGTTGTTGGCGGGCACCGATCGATCGGATGCCGAAGGAAGATGCGGCGGCCCATAGACCAGCAGCCAGATCACGATCATGGCTGCCGCAATGCCGAGGAATGTGGACACGGTCGGAAAAGGAGGGGGGATTCTCTCCCCCTCTTTGTCGGTCCGACGCTCAACGTTGCGACGCGTGTTTTTGAACCAGGACATGGCGGCCTCAGAAGGTTTGCCCGTGGATCATGGCCAGGTGTTCGACGATCGGTCCGATCGCCAGTGCAGGGAAGAAGGTCAGGCCGACGACGATCAGGATGACGCCGACCAGCAGGCCGACGAACAGCGGACCGTCGGTCGGGAAGGTACCGGCGGAGGCCGGCACCGTCTTTTTCGCCACCAGCGAGCCAGCGATGGCAAGTGCTGGAATGACGACGAAGAAGCGACCCACCCACATGGTGATGCCGAGCGTGATGTTGTACCAGGGCGTGTTGCCGCTGAGGCCGCCAAAGGCCGAGCCGTTGTTCGCCGCTGCCGAGGTGTAGGCATAGAGAACTTCGGAGAAGCCGTGCGGACCGCCATTGGCCATCGAGGCCACCGCACTTGGCAGCACGACCGCGATGGCCGTGAAGACCAGCATGACCAGGGGCAGAGCGAGGATGGCGAGCATCGCCATCTTGACCTCCTTGGCCTCGATCTTCTTGCCGAGATATTCGGGCGTGCGGCCGACCATCAGGCCGGCGACGAAGACGGCGATGACGATGAACATCAGGATGCCGTAGAAACCGGCGCCGACGCCGCCGACGATGACTTCGCCGAGCTGCATGTTGATCATCGGGATGAAGCCACCTATCGCGGTGAACGAGTCATGCATGGCATTGACCGCGCCGCAGGAGGCGGCCGTTGTGATGACGGCGAACAAAGCCGACAGAGCGATGCCGAAGCGGCTCTCCTTGCCTTCCATGTTGCCGCCGTCGATGCCGAGTGCATGCACCAGCGGATTGCCTGATGCTTCCGCCCAGTAGCAGATGGTGACGCCGGCGATGAACAGCACACCCATCGTCGCCAGGATCGCCCAGCCCTGGCGCTGGTTGCCGACCATGCGGCCGAACACGTTGGTCAGCGAGGCGCCAAGCGCGAAGATCGTCACCATCTGGATGAAGTTGGAGATCGCGTCGGGGTTTTCAAAAGGATGCGCGGCATTGGCGTTGAAGAAGCCGCCGCCATTGGTGCCGAGCATCTTGATGGCGACCTGCGAGGCGACAGGACCAAGGGCGAGCGTCTGCTTGGCGCCTTCGAGCGTAGTGGCGTCGGCATAGGGGCCGAGCGTCTGCGGCATGCCGAGCCAGACATAGACAAGGGTAAGCACGATGCAGGCCGGCAGGAGGATGTAGAGCGTGCAGCGGGTCATATCGACCCAGAAATTGCCGATCGACTTGACCGAATGCCGGGCGAAGCCGCGGATCAGCGCGACGGCGATTGCGATGCCGACCGCCGCCGACATGAAGTTCTGCACCGTCAGGCCGGCCATCTGCACGAGGTAGGACATCGTGCTTTCGCCGCCGTAATTCTGCCAGTTGGTGTTGGTCACGAAGCTGACGGCGGTGTTGAAGGCGAGGGTCTGCTCGACCGCTGTCATGCCGGCCGGATTGTAGGGCAGGACGCCCTGCAGCCGCTGCAAGGCATAGAGCGCCAGGAAGCTGGCCAGGCTGAAGAACATGATGCCGGCCGCATAGGCGGTCCAGTGCTGTTCCTCGCGCTCGCTGGTTCCCGAAATGCGGTAAAGGACCCGTTCGACAGGCCCGAGGATCGGCGAGAGGAATGTCCGATCGCCGTTGAAAACGCGGTACATGTAGCCGCCAAGCGGCTTCACCAGCAGAACGACGACCACGCAGTAGGCGAGGATCTGTATCCATCCGTTGAGAGTCATTGAAGTAGCTTTCCGTGCCTTGCTTCGGTTGCCGTCAGAAGCGTTCTGGGCGAACGAGGGCGTATGTCAGGTAGGCGAGCAGGAACAAGGTCACACCGCCGCCGAGGATATAGTCGAGAAGCATGTTGCAATCCTCCGGCTCAAAGAATGTCGCAGACTTTGATGTAGGCGATGGAGAGAGCGAAAAACAAAATCTCCAGCCCGATAACGACGATATCCATCGTGGGTGTTCCTTATCTTCGTTTTATTTGCGCATTGCGCTGTACGCCTGCAGTCGGCAGGCGGAAACCAAATGGAACCACTCCGCCACGATGGATAATCGCGACCGAGCTGTCTGTTCCCTGGAGAATATGGACCCGATCGCCATAAAGGTTCGAGACGGCACGGGACGGAAAGAAATAGGAATTTTATAAAGGTTTTTGCCAGCCCATCGCCGACGGGCGGATGGCGTCTCGATGAGGATTCGCCGGGGTAAACCGCTTCACCGCGCTGTGCGGCCTGAATGGAACAAATCATCCCGCGGGAGATTGTCGGCCTGAGGGTTCACGCATCAAAGGATATGACGATGGCAAGACAGAAAATGCTCGACGACCTGTTTCACGACACGCTGAAGGACATCTATTTCGCCGAAAAGAAGATATTGGCGACGCTGCCGAAAATGGCCAAGGCCGCGCAAAGCGCCGAACTGAAGGCCGCCTTCGAAAAGCACCGCACGGAAACCGAAGGCCATGTCGCAAGACTGGAGAAGGTCTTCGGCGTCATCGGCAAGAAGCCGGTCGGCAAGACCTGTGCGGCCATCATGGGCATCACCGAGGAAGGTGCCGAGATCATGGAAGAGTACAAGGGATCTCCCGCGCTCGATGCCGGCCTGCTGGCCGCCGCACAAGCGGTCGAACACTACGAGATCTCGCGCTATGGCACGCTGAGGACATGGGCCGGCGAACTCGGCCTGAACGAAGCCGTGACGCTTCTCGAAGCGACGCTGAAGGAAGAGAAGGCGACGGACCAAGCGCTGACCACGATCGCCGAGTCCGCTGTCAACGTTGCGGCCGAAGCGGCGTGATCTGTAGAGATCGGTAGCGCCTAAGGTGTGTTGAGATTCAGGTCAGGACGCGCCGAAAACGATGGCTTTCGAGAACCGGAGCGGAACGTGCTTAGGCACGTGAGCACCGGAAGCACAGAAAGCCACCGTTTGCAGGCCGGCCTCACCTGAATATCAATACACCTTAGCGTGGCTCCCGCATCATGCTCAGATAAGTCGGATCGAACTCGGCGATGTCCTGCAGCCGGTGCCAGTCCAGAATGGTCACCGTATGGTTCGCCCAGCTGACGACGCCGACCTTGCGCAAGGCGCCGATAACCCGGTTCATATGCACCACCGACAGGCCAAGCACGTCGGCCATCTCCGCTTGCGACAGCGGCAGATGAAAGCTCATGCCGTTGGTCCGCTGCACCACCTGTAACCGCACGAACAGCTCACAGACGAGATGGGCCAGATGCGAGGTCTTGGAGCGCCGTCCCATCGCGACGATCCATTCGCGGTGAATGGCGCCGTCGACCAGCGTATCCAGCCACAACAGCCGGGTCAGATGCGGCGCCTGCTCGGTGATGGTGCGAAGCCGGCTGTGATCGGCGAACATGACATGACAGGGCGACAAAGCGACGATGCCGTGATCCATTGTCTTCAAGAGGAAGGCGTGGAGATCGACGAAGTCGCCGGGCACCTGCAACGAGGTGAATTGCCGGCCGCCATTCTCCAGCACCTTGTAGCGCGCCGCCAGCCCGTCGAGGATCAGTGTCGAGTAGGTTGGCCGCGATCCCGATGCGACAATGTCCTGGCCGGTGGCGAAATGCCGCTCGAACGTCATGGCGCCAGCCAGCAGCGCTTTCTCGGCATCGGACAGCGCATCGTGCTGGCCGAGGTTCAGGTAAAGGGATTCAAGCACCGCGACCTCCGGCGAAAGGGCTTCAGGTGGCCGACGCCCAAGTGTTTCTGTCGGAAGCAAGGCGGCTTCGGATGCACTAGGCCTTTGGGCACTGATGAGCATTAACATTTGTTAGGCCCGCTTGTTCCAAATGCCACCGTTGGTGGAACAACTGCCCGGCCCGCGAATTGTCGGTTGAATATCTCGCCATTTCAACAGCCTGAGGTCCAGCCCATCATGCCTCGATATTATCTCGACCTCTACAATGGCGACGGTCTGACGGTCGATGATGACGGCCAGATCTTCGAAACCCGCGAACGCCTGCGGCGCGAAGCGATCCGCATCCTGCCCGACATCGTCCGCGACGAAATGATCGAGAACGACCGCACGGCCATTACTGTCAAGGTGCGCGACGAGAGCGGACGCCATATCTTCGAGGCATCGCTCGTCGTCTCTTCGGGGTGGTGCGACTGACGGCCCTCTCCGGCATCGATGACAAAAGTTCTCCGACCATCATTTGTAATCGCCGCCCCCGCCGCAACGCTGCACCATGCGGGGCCGGAAGAGGCGGCGTTCCGAACCGCCGCCCCCTGCGGGATGGAGGTAGCAGCAGATGAACCGTGCAAAAGTCGACACCCAGCGCGACGAGCGCGCCAAACGTGAATCGCAGATCGTGATCGATGCCGAGCGGGCGGCCCGCGAGGCAAAGACCGCCAAGCTGAGAGAGCTGCGCCTTGCCGCGCAGGCAGCGCAGGAGCCTGATCCGACGAGGCGCAAGACTGCACGCCGGGGCACAGCTTCGAAAGGGTGATTGCCCAAAAGCGCTGGGCAAACATCATCGGTGGATAGGCGCGATCTTCCCTTGGCAAAGTAAAAGCCCGGCTGGAAGGGCCAGGCCGGGCTTTCTGTGGCGGCTGATGTCGAATCGGCCACCACGACGGGAGGTGGCCTCCAAAATCAGGCGGCGTAGCCGCCATAGCCGCGCGCGACGGCGCGCGCCACGATCACCGGCTCGATCTCGGGCCAGAGGATGCCGGCGGCTTGCGCGAATTCGACGAGCGCATGGCGCGCCTCATCCCGGGTGATGCAACCTTCCAGCGCAAGGCCACACGCCTGGACGGCATGGCGATGGAGCGGACCACGGCGCGAGGTCGTCCAATTGGTCAGGAAATCGTGCATTTCGGCCAACGAGGCAATCTCGCGCTTGAAACCGAGGCCGACGGTGAGCGCCACCGGCGAATGAAACAGCTTGTCGTACATGAAACGGCTCCTGATTATCGCAGCGCCAGGAGAAATATCCGGGCTGGTCCACGGACGGGACGCCGTGAAACGCGCGGCAGGGCGGGAGGTTCCAGATGCGCTTTTATTCCTCCGCGACGATGGCTCGTGGGACGACATCAGATGCCCGGTCCGCCAGCCTTGGCTGCTGCTGGCACGATCATCAATGCATGGCCTACAGGCGGGGACGCTTCGTTTGTGTAAGAGAGCGGTCGGCAAGGAAACGCGCGTTCACGCGGCGCGCGGAGGCCGGTCCGGGGCCGCGCATATAGTGAAGCTCTGGTCGGTAGCGCGGTGCAACGAATTCGCGAAAGGCTGATGCAAACCGATTGATTACAGCCAGACGTCCTGTGACCCAATCTCTGCAAGATGCCGCTGCATGAGGCTGTTCAATTCCGATCCATAGTCTCGTCGCCATCGAGGTGGTTCCTATGATCTTGTGATGGCCGGCGGACATGATCGCACGGTCCGCGACACTGACGCCGCCGCCGATAAGGTCTCGGCTGGTGGAGCGCTTGAGCAAAAGACCGAATTGTTTTGAGCCGCAGTCAAAAACCCCCACGAGGGCGGCATGGGGGCGACCACCCCCAGGGCGATGGCCAAGAACACTGCCAGAAGCCCGAACAGAAGCTTACGCGACATCATTGTCCCAACCTCACACGCCGGTGTCGATATGAAACAGCGTCTTTGCGCCCGGCATTGCCTGAACCTGTAGATGCAAGAACCGTGCCACGCGTGCCTCGCATGCTTCATGGAGAGATTGATGTGGCGGCTCTCTTTGAAGAAAACAGGTCAGGCCTTGGCTCGACAATCGACGCAAAGATTTTGAGTTCTGGAGGCGGTGCCGAAACTGTTCCGAAAACTTCCGAAACGTCTAGTATGCCCACATGCAGGGCACCCGCATCGCTTTTGGTCCGTTCCTACTCGATCCCGACACCGGGACGCTCCTTAAAGAGCAAATCCCGATCGCTGTCGGGCATCGTGGGCTGACGCTGCTTGCTGCGCTTACGGCCCGGCCCGGTGAGATCCTGACCAAGGCCGAGCTGATGGACGCTGCCTGGCCGGACACTGCCGTTGAGGAAGGCAACCTTACCGTCCAAATCGCGGCACTAAGAAAGGCACTCGGTCCGGCTGATAAAGGCGGCGAGTGGATCGCCACGGTGCCCCGCGTCGGCTACCGCTTCACCGGGACTGTCGAGCCGGTGGCGAGCGCATCCCGCAGACTGATACCACCCGCCGGCAAGCCGTCGATTGCGGTGCTGCCTTTTGCCAACTTGAGTGGCGATCAGGACCAGCAGTATCTCAGCGACGGCATAACCGAGGACATAATTACGGAGCTGGCCAGGTTCCGCTCCCTCCTCGTCATCGCGCGCAATTCATCTTTTCAGTTTCGCCATCCGGCATTGGACATTGCCGAAGTCCATCGCAAACTGGGCGTTCGCTACCTCGTCGAAGGCAGCATACGAAAGCTTGGCGATCGCATTCGCATCACCACACAGCTGATTGACGCCGCCACCGGCACCCACCTGTGGGCACAACGGTACGACCGGGCCCTCGACGACATCTTCGCATTGCAAGACGAGGTTGCGGCTCTTATCGCCTCGATGGTCGAAGGCCAGGCGGAGGCCGATTCGGCGAGCCGCACCAGACGCAAGCCTCCGGCCGATTGGGATGCATACGACTACTACCTGCAGGGGCGCGCACACTTCTACCGGTATGAACTGGACAAGTCCGAGCCGCTATTCGTCCGGAGCGTCGAGCTCGATTCGACGTTCGCTCAAGGCCACGCCTTCCTCGCACAGGCCCTCGTCGGCAGATTTTGGTACGACAACGATCCGCGGACGCTACAGAAGGCCTGGGACTCGGCACGAACGGCACTCGCTCTCGACAGGAGCGATGGTGTCTGTCACCAGAGCATGGGGTTAGTGCTTACGCACATGCGCCAGCACAGCGATGCGGGAGCGCATTTCGAGCGAGCGCGCTCGTTGAACCCGCTAGACGTGAACATAGCGGGTGACTACGCAAGCTGGCTCAACTACGGCGGACAGGCCGAGACGGCGCTGAACGTGCTCGAAACCGCGCTCCTGCGCGACCCGTTGCCTCCGATATGGTTCTGGGAGGTGAAGGGCAGCTCCCTCTTCCTGCTTGGAAGGTACTCGGAAGCCGTCCGTTCGTATCAGATGGCCGGCGACCATTTCTTCATTCATGCCTTCCTCGCAGCGGCGTACGCGCATTTGGGCGAGGCGCAGAAGGCGTGCGCTGAAGTCGAGGAAGCACTGACAAGGAAACACGACCTGACTGTCCGGCTGATTTCAGGTCTACCGTTCGCCGACCAAGTCGCCCTCGAGCTTTTCACGTCAGGCTTCAGAAAGGCTGGCTTTCCCGCGTGAAACTGGTTTCCCCCAGGAGAAGACAGTATAGCAAGAATTCGGCGTCCTTTATTGACTGAAAGGACACGAAGTGGTGAACACCGACCTCGTATTTGGCCATCCCTTGAAATTTGTCTTCATGGATTGGAGTGGCGAAGACGCTCACGAACAGCTATCGACGAGACTGATGAACGAATTTCAGCCGTGGAAAATTTCGGGGTTTTGCCCCATTTGCCAGAAGAACACAGAGTTCCTGGCGAAGGGCGCCTGGCTTCGCGAGGAACTGCTCTGTACATCGTGCCCTAAAGGGTCAATCCCCAGGGAGCGGGCACTGGCGCTGATCCTCAATGAGCTGAGACCCGACTGGCGCGACTTGCACATCCATGAGTCATCGCCCGAAGTCAGGGGTATATCTCCGGTGATGAAGCGGGAGGCGCGACACTACATCGCCTCGCAATACTTCCCGGACCAGCCATTCGGGTCAATGCACAAGGGAGTTCGCAACGAAAATCTCGAAAGCCTGACTTTTGATGATTGCTGCTTTGATATCACTGTGACGCTCGACGTGATGGAGCACGTATATCATCCGGACAAGGTCATTTCGGAGATTTTCAGAACGATAAAACCCGGCGGAATTTACATCTGTACTTTTCCGGTCCGAAAATCTCAAACCAACGCATGGGAGCGCAGGTTCGTTCAGAATGCGGATGGGACGAGAGAGCATTTGAAAGAGCCGGAAATCCATGGAAATCCGGTCAGCAGCGACGGTTCCATCGTGACTGTCGATTACGGTTACGATCTCCATCTGGCCATCGCGGAATGGGCACCATTTGACGTTCGCGTGTATCGCTTCGCTGATCGCACGCACGGTATCCTTGGCGAATACACAGACCTGATTGTCTGCACCAAGCCGGCTTCAGCCGCCGGAGACAGGACAGCCGTCGAACCGACACCGCCAGCAACGGGGCTTGGTCGCTGGCTTGCTCTTCCTCGCTTCATCAAACGGGCTCGCTCACGTGGTCGCTGATGAACCGGCCCGGCCTGAGATTACCCCGAGAGCCTCCTGGCGTCGCCTCGTCAAGGTTCGCGTGGGAAAATACGAAGTGATTTCAATAATTTAGATGGAACTGGCGGAGAGAGCGCCCGCCTTGTCGCAATAGCGTATCGTTCCAATCGATGCGGAATGCCATTTAAATTCAGCAATATAAGCTTCTCCAGTGTTTTATGCCGCTGCATGTAACCCTACTGTGTTGCATGCTTTTTGGTGGGCCTAATGATGGGTCCGGGAGATCAGATTGCCGCGCAAAGCCAAAGAGCTTGGGCCGTTGGAGGTCAAGCGACTTTCGAAGCCGGGATTACACGCGATCGGCGGCGTGGCATGTCTGGCATTGCAGGTCAAGGATACCGGCGCACGCTCCTGGTTACTGCGAATCTCTATCGGGCAGCGCCGACGCGAAATTGGACTTGGTGGGTATCCGGATGTCACGCTCGCCCAGGCCCGTGAGAAAGCGCGGGAGATGCGTGCGGCAGTTGATCGCGGCATCGACCCTGCCGAAGAGAGGCGGGCAGCTAGGAGTGCCTTGGCATCCGCAGTCGCTAGTGAAATTACCTTCGATGAAGCGGCGCGGCGTTGGCATAAGTCGAAGCGCCGAGAATACCGGAACGAAAAACACGCTGCGCAAGTTCTGACAACGATCCTGACCTACGCGTCTCCGGCATTGGGTACTTTGCCGGTGGGGTTGATCTCACTTGCGCACATTGTTCAAGTTCTCGAACCCATCTGGGCCGACAAGACTGAGACAGCTACCAGGCTTCGCGGTCGAATTGAGAACGTCTTATCCTGGGCCACAGTGTCGGGTTTTCGATCCGGAGAAAATCCTGCCCGGTGGAAGGGGAACCTCGATGCAATCCTTCCAAAGCCGAAAAAGCTGAGGCCGGTATCGCACCATTCAGCCTTGCCATTTGATCGAGTTGCAGAGTTTCTTGTTGCTTTAAAGCGGATCGAGGGGATGGGGGCCAAGGCCCTCGAATTTGCTATTTTGACAGCCGCTCGATCAGGCGAGGTCCGCGAAGCAAGGTGGACCGAATTTGACATGCAGAAATCCGTTTGGACAGTCCCGGCCGATCGAATGAAGGCTGGTAGGGAACACAGCGTCCCTCTCTCACGGCAAGCGATGCTTGTTCTCAACGACATTCCAAAGTTCTTACATTCGGAGCTTGTTTTCACGGCGCCGCGCGGTGGCTCACTCTCGGACATGACGTTGTCAGCGGTGATGAGGCGGATGGGGGTTGCTGCTGTTCCGCACGGCTTCCGGTCTACGTTTCGCGATTGGGTGGCCGAACGCACTGCATATCCAAGTGATGTAGCTGAGATGGCGCTGGCACACAGCATCCGCAACAAGGTTGAGGCTGCCTATCGGCGCGGTGATCTTTTTGAAAAGCGTCGGCAGCTCATGCAGGATTGGGCGATCACCAGATATGTACGGATCACTTCCATCACGATCAGCAGTCCCAGTGCCCACGAGATGAATCCAGTCAATGCAAACGCAGTCGCCGACATATGCCGTCCCCGTTGCTAACAGTCTCGGTCGTCGTAACCAATCACCTAGTCTACCGCTATGCGTTGGTGGAGGCCAATGGCACACCAGTGGCGCATTGCTGGCAGGCGGCCTTGGGGTCGGTTGCCGACAATCCGCTTTTGAATCGAACTAGGTAGAAAGCGGTCGTCCGGCGTTCGCCCGCACGTGAAGACGCTGTGACTGAAGGGCCGCAGGAGGAGAACTATATCCAGTTGGAACCATGGTCCGACTCTTGTTGCGCTACGCGGCACAAACGGCGCGCACATGCTGTGTCTCAAGACAGATCGCCGGCAGGCCAAGTTTCTTGAGGGCGGTAGCGTGGTGCGCTCTCTGCTTCACGGCATTAAAAAGCTCGGTGAGGCTCAAATAGCGCTCGTCATCGGGACGCGAGAACCATTCCGAGGAAACTCGTCCGATCCGCTCGCCGAGCGAGATATCCACACGAAAGCAGCTGGAAGCCGCCTGTTGCTGGTTGTTGCTCAGGCTGGCGATGATGGTGGTCATGTTCATTGTGTTCAATCCTTCTTCCGTCAAATGACGAAGGCATGTCTTTCGGCATGCCTTCCGGGACGCGTGAGCGCGCGGGAGTGATGGGGCCAATGCCGGCGCGCGGAGCGGGCTGCACGGTCGAGCGAAGCGGATGGAAATTGATGGCCACTGTGCTGCAGTCGGCCGCTTTGCGAGCCTGCGGCCTGCTCTGCACAGGCGGCAATGGCGGGGAAGCGAGGGGAGTTCCTCGCTTCCCAACGGACCGACAAGGGTATCCGCAGTCGATGAGAACGATAAAAGCGAAGCTTACTCTTATAATGTTGTGCAAGAGACGTGGATTTTACAAAGAAATGTACTATTTGCCTCGTTGGCGGGACGGGGAAATCAACCGTCGCTCAATTCGTCCGATACAATAAGAGGAAATTATATGACCGCTGCTCTCGAACAAGACGGCCAACTGGATACCGTGTCGATCGCGGCGGACATCGTCGCCGCCTATGTGTCGAACAATCCATTGCCGGTTGGCGAGTTGCCGAAGCTGATCGGCGATATCCATGCCGCTCTGAAAGGCATCGGCACGCCGGCGATAGAACCTATGATCAAGCAGGAACCGGCAGTATCGATCAGGAAATCGGTGACGCCGGATTTCATCATCTGTCTTGAAGACGGAAAAAAATTCAAATCGCTCAAGCGGCATCTTCAGCACTTTAACCTGACCCCCGACCAATATCGGCAGAAGTGGAACCTGCCGGCCGACTATCCGATGGTGGCGCCGAACTATGCGGCGACCCGATCGGCCTTGGCGAAATCAATTGGACTCGGGCGCAAAGCGCCGGCGGCCACATCCGCCGTTGCAGAAAAGCGGAAACCCGTCGTACGAGCGGCGGCAGCGAAAACGACTGCGACTGCCATCAAGTCGCCGGTGAAGAAGGCGCGCAAGTCGCCGGCCAAAGCCTAGCCTGCTGTGTCTGAAACAGGCCTAGGCTGAGCCTGACCTGAACATGGCGAAGCCGGCCTTGCGGCGGGGCTTCGTGTTTTGTCGAGTCACTCTGCGGTGCGGCGTGACCAGATGAGCGAGAACTCGCCCTCGGTGTCGGTCTCGACCAGGCTCGCATAGATCGGAGCGGGGAAGCTGGGATCGTCGAGCTTGACGGAGTGGTAGTCGCGTCCCTCGCGCGAGGTCTTCTTCCATGCCGCCCCGAATTCGGTGGCGCCGGCGAAGATTCGGAAGTCAGGACCTTTTCATTTTCGCCGTCGGTCGGGGAGAACGTGACCGTCTTGACGTTGAGGTTGAGGGTGTTGACCGAGCCGGAGAAGCCGTTCGCGGTGCGGGAGAATGTGCCGATCGTAGCCATTGTGGTGTTCCTGCTGTTTTCTCGGGCCGCGCCCATTGCGGCGTCGATGGTGGTCGTGAGACCGGAGACGATCGTTCTGCATCCCGAAGGGGCTGAAACGAAGTGAAAGACGGCGGCGCGAGCCTTCTTGGACCGCGAGGAATGGACGCGCAGCGACCAGGGGAAGAAAACGCAGCGACGTCGATGTGGGAAGACGATCGATTTGCCTAATCTTTGGGCTGAATCGTCATCGCGTTCGGGGCGGCTCCGAAGGCAACCAAGTGATTGCTGAGGGCAGCGGCTCCTATTCGGCTTCGATTACACTGCGGTCCACCTTGCGGCGACGCTCGGAATAGGTCTGCATCGCCTCCTTCCGGTATCGGCCTGGTGACACTCCGGTTGAGCGACTGAATGCATTGCTGAAGGCACTTTCGGACCCATATCCGAGCGAACAGGCAATATCGGCGACGGAATGGTCCGTCTCACTCAACTCCCGTTCGGCCAGGCGCATCCGCCAATTGAGTACATAGGTCAAAGGCGGGACACCAACGACATCACGAAAGCGTACCGCGAACGATGTGCGCGACATTCCCGACATCTTCGCCAGTCCCTCCAGATTCCACGCATGTGATGGTTTAGCGTGGATTCCTCGTAGCGCGATCGAGATGCGTCTGTCGTCAAGCGCGGTAAGCCAACCAGATCGATCCGACTTGGTCGATTCGATGTGAAGCCGAAGAGCTTCGACGAACAGCAACTTTGCCAAATGGGTGATCGCTGTTGTGGAACCGGCGCGCTTGCGCTGCGTCTCCTCGGCCAACTCTGTAAGGAGCCAGCGCAGCTTCGCAGCTTCTCCTCTCTGACCATTGACGTGAACCACGGGAGGGAGACTTTCTCGCAAAAAGCCGCAGCGCTGCTCGTCGACCTCCAGCAACCCTCCGATCATCGTGAATTCGGAGCCTTCCCCGACGCGCAGGTTACCTTCTGTATCTCGCTCAAGCGGTGTGGAGGATGCGTTCGGCAGCCACTCCACAGCACTGGCCAGGATGACTGCTGGCGCTCTATTCGTGATTACGACGTCACCCGCCTCGAATAATGCCGAGGCTGCTGAGTCGGCTTCGGTCGACAGCCAGCACGTTCCTCTCACGACGGCGAGAAACTTTACCGCGTCCGAGCGCTTGAACTTTCGCGCCCAGTCACCCCCAGCAACAAGCGTGCCGGTGAGAACGCAGCGCGCATCGGCGAGATCGAGGACATCAGAGAGCGGGTCTGTGCGCATAGTTGTACCATCTCGCATAAACATCGCACGATCAAGCATTCATCATTCAGAAATAGCGACTTACCAAGACACGGCGCTCGCGAACAAAAGGAGTCCCACATGCCTCTTGACCATTTCATCACGCTTGGCCGCTCAGGCTTGCGTGTAAGCCCGCTGTGTCTTGGCACGATGACATTCGGCGAAGACTTCGGTTGGGGTGCGAGCGAGGGGGACTCGCATGCGATGCTGTCCGCGTATCTCGATCACGGCGGCAACTTCGTCGACACAGCCAACATCTACACTGGCGGACACTCCGAGAGGATCATCGGCGACTATCTGCGGCAACGGGATGTTCGCCGTGACGGGATTGTGCTCGGCACGAAGTTCTACTGCAGCCTGTTTCCCGGAGACCCCAACGGCGGCGGTGCTGGGCGCAAGGCGCTCTTGCAGCAGTGCGAAGCGTCGCTCAAGCGACTCCAGACCGATTACATCGACATCTACTGGCTCCACAACTGGGATCAGACGACACCCGTCGAAGAGACGCTGCGAGGTCTCGACGATCTCGTCGCGGCCGGCAAGATCCGTTACGTCGGCTTCTCGGATATCCCTGCCTGGAAGACGGCCGAAGCGCAGACGATCGCCCACTTTCGGGGATGGGCGCCGGTCATCGCGCTCCAACTTGAATACTCGTTGCTCGAGCGGACCAGCGAAGGCGAGCTTTTTCCCATGGCCCAGGCTTTGGGAATGGGCATCATGCCTTGGTCGCCGCTGAAGAGCGGATTCCTGAGCGGCAAGTTCAAGCGCGGCAGTAAAGGAGACGTCGACACGAAGCGCACCGGGTTGGTGGGCATCCCAAGCGAAGCCGACTACGACGTCATCGAAGCGGTCGCAGCCGTTGCATCGGAGCTGGGAGCAAGCTCCGCGTCGATAGCGCTCGCCTGGGTCAGGTCACGCGCAGGCGTCAGTTCCACCCTTATCGGCGCCAGGCGCGTCGACCAGCTCAAAGCCAATCTCGATTCCCTCAATGTGACACTGTCTGCCGAGCAGATCAAAAAACTCGATGACGTCTCCAAGCCAAAACTAAATTTCCCGGCCGAGAACAACGAAATGCTGGCCCCGATGATCGGCTTCCCTGGCACGACCATCGACGGACGAACGGTGCCCTCAGCATCGCGCCTTGCGGCCTAATCGCTAGATGATGGTCCACGGTTTCTGCTGTGGACCCAGGCAATCCGCGCAATCGGAGGTGTTTCGAGCGAGTTCAAAGATGATGTCATGAAAGCTAGGAAGAACGCTCTACAATACCAGCGGCGGTGCCGGACTCCGGCAGGCTTGCGTGATCGCTTTCGCCGCTGAGAGTGCGATCGTCACGACCACCGGACGGACTATCCGGCCGATGCGAACGATCGCTCATCAAATATGGACGACCAAGCATTCATCGTTCGCACATGGCTGCGTATTTCTGTCTCCACAAAAAGGAGATATAGCAATGAGCACAGCCCAAGCGCCAGGTTGGCAAACGCCAGCCCTCCACTTGAGTCGTCGGAATTTCGTTGCGGCGATGGGTGCCGCGGGGTTGCTGTTTCTGCCGAAGCACGTCGCCGCAGACGAAATGATAGATCTCGGTCTGCCGGGTGGCGGCGGGGAGCGGCCGGTGACCACGGCCTTCCCGCAAAAAGGCAAGATGATCCTCCAGCGGACCCGGCCGCCGCTTCTTGAAACGCCCTTCGAGGTGTTCGATCAAGGCGTATTGACGCCGAACGATCGCTTCTTCGTGCGTTGGCATTGGGCAAATATTCCAACGCAGGTCGACGCCGGCAGCTTTCGACTGAATATCCGAGGCCATGTGAACGCGACACTCAGCTTGTCGCTCGCTGATCTGGTAGCGATGCCGACTTTCGAGATTGTCGCGGTCAACCAGTGCTCAGGCAATTCGCGAGGCCTATATGTTCCGCGCGTGCCGGGCGCGCAATGGGGCAACGGGGCGATGAGCAATGCGCGCTGGACTGGGGTCCGCCTCAAGGACGTTCTGGATCGGGCCGGTGTCAAGGCCGGAGCGATCAGTGTGCGTTTCAGTGGTCTCGACGAACAGGTGATCGAGGAAGCACCGCACTTCATGAAATCCCTTTCCGTCGACCACGCACGGGATGGAGAGGTAATGATCGCCTATGCGATGAATGGTGAGCAGTTGCCGCTCGTCAACGGATTTCCGCTGCGCCTCATCGTTCCTGGCTGGTATTCGACCTATTGGGTCAAAATGCTCAACGACATCGAAGTACTGGATCGGCCTGACGACAATTTCTGGATGGCGAAGGCCTACGTCATCCCGGATACACCTTTCGCGGCAGTGAAGCCTGGCGAGACCGGATACCAAACCGTTCCGATCAACCGGATGCTGCCCCGCTCTTTCGTGACCAATCTGAAGTCCGGCGCTCGGGTAAAGGCAAATGCGCCGCTCACGCTGCGCGGAATTGCTTTCGGCGGTGATACTGGCATCAACAAAGTCGATTTATCGAGTGACGGTGGCGCCACTTGGTCTCCTACCCAACTTGAATCGGATGAAGGTAAGTATAGCTTTCGAAGGTGGGAGACATCGATCTCTCCAACACCTGGTGATCATCAGATCTTAGTTCGCTGCACCAATTCAAATGGCGAAGTTCAGCCGATGCAGACCTATTGGAACCCATCAGGTTTCATGCGGAATGTCATTGAATCCATCAGCTTTAGCGCAGCGTGAGGAAGGGGCCATGTCAAGATTTCTCGCGCCTTTGGTCCTCGCCACCATCATTGTCGAGGTTGGGTTCAGTGTTTCGACGGCAGCAGCGCCTGCCTCGATGCACTTCAATTCGCTGTCGCTCGACCTGCCATTCGGGGACCGGATGTTTGATGGTCCCGATGCGGACGCGATCAACAACAACTGCCTTGCATGCCATTCGGCAGGCATGGTCCTGAATCAACCCAAGCTGCCGCGCAAAGTCTGGGAAGCGGAAGTCGAAAAAATGCGGGCGGCCTACAAGGCTCCAGTCGCGGAGGAGGATGTAAAGGCGATCGTCGACTACCTCACGCGGATCAAGGGATCAGATTAGGGGTCTGCAACTGCCCCTCACGCACATGCGCTTGTCCGCTCGTGATCGGGCCTGCCATTCCTCAGCGGATTCAACGCTCTCTACGCACCACTCTCAATAATTAATCAAACCTCGCGGAAGCATCTCGCCGGGGGAAGGAGAACTGATGAAATATTTGCTCGCGCTCGCCACCATCGCCGGTTCTTTGTTGATCGGCGGCGTCGCCTCGGCCGCAACCTTCGAAGTGAAGATGCTGAACAAGGGAAGCGATGGCCAGATGATGGTGTTTGAGCCAGCACTGCTGAAGATCCAGCCGGGTGACACGGTCAAGTTCATTCCGACCGACAAGACACATGACGCCGAGACGATACCGGGAATGCTTCCCTCCGGTGCACAGCCGTTCAAGGGCGCTTTGTCACAGAGGCTTTCCGTGACGTTTCAGGAGCCCGGAATTTACGGCTACCGCTGTGCACCCCATTTCGGCTTCGGCATGGTCGGATTGATTGAAGTTGGTGAGAATACGTCAAATCTCGATGCGGCGAGACAGATCAAGCTGCCGCCGCTTGCTACGAAGCGGATGTCTGGACTGTTCGATCAAGTTTCCGCTCACTAGTGCCGCTTTGACCCTTGGCGATATGTTCGGCAAGGGCCGGGCTTCTCGGTCAGTTTCCAGAAAATCCTGCCCGAGAAGCCGCGAAATTTGTGTGTACCTGCCGAGGCTGATCGTGTGACTCATAGGGATGCGGCCGCGCTACGGAAGGATCGTATCGAAGTCGTTCTCGATTGGAAGAGCGACTTGGCCCCGCATTGCCGCGGAGCGCGCGACATATTCGGCGCAGGTCTTAGCGTACCTGCGCACCACGGCGGCCTCCTGCCGCGCCCTCGTTTAACCTCGCCGATGCCTGCTTTCGAGGAGTGGCAGAATTGACGTCAACGACCGGGCTGGGGCGCTCAGCTGAATGCCCGCAATCTGGCGATGAGCCAATGTCTTTGGAAAGGCAACTCCATCCCAATGGCCGATGAGGATCGGGGTGGCGGCAATCAGACGTATCCGGCCGATCGCGAACGATCGCTCATATTTTCTGGACTATTGAGCATTCATCGTTCGACTCCTGTCCCTTATTCATGTCTCCATGAAAACGGAGACATTCCCCACAGCCACGCCACGCGCAACGGTTTCGCCCTGCGCATTCCCCTCCTCTGACCCAGCCCAATCTCCACTCCAGTTCTCGAAAGGATATCCGTCATGAACACGATCAAGACGGCTGCTGCCGCTGCCGCCATGGCGCTGACCGCCTCCGGCACCGCGCTTGCCCAGGCCGCACCGCCCGTCGCCGACGACCCGAACCTCGACCCGCAGGTCCGGTCATTTCTTGAGCAGATCAACAAAGACCCATCCCCGTTTTGGGAACTGCCGCAACCTCGCCCCCAAGAAATTTTGACAGGCCTTCAGAACCAGACGCCGGTTGACATGTCGGGCGTTTCAACGTCGGAGCGTACCATCCTGGTCGAGGGCCGGCGGGTGAAGCTCTACATCATGAAGCCCGATAAGGCTGCGAAGAAGCCCGGCGTATTGCTGTTCATTCACGGCGGCGTGTGGATCGTCGGCAACTTCGACAACCATCAGCGCCTGCTGCGTGATCTCGTCGTTAAGTCGGGCCAGGTCGGTGTGTTCGTCGAATACACCTCTCTTCCCGAGGCGAAGTTCCCGACCCAGCTCGACGAGAGCTATGCTGCGTTGGAATGGGTGAAAGCGCATGCTGCGGACTTCGGCGCCGACGGCAGCCGCATCGCGGTCGCCGGGAATTCGGTGGGCGGCGACATGACGGCCGCACTCTCACTGATGGCCAAGGACCGCAATGGCCCGAAGATCAGCTATCAGGTGCTGTTCATTCCCGCGACCGACGCCAGCGTCGATAGCGCCTCCTATCTGACCTATGGACAGGACCGATTTCTTGGCCGAGCGTTCATGAAATACGGCTGGGATCTCTACGCTCCAGATGCTGGGCAGCGTGACAATCGTTACGTGTCCCCGCTCCGCGCCACCCTCGATGAACTGCACGGTCTGCCGCCCGCACTGGTGATCACCGCAGAGAATGATCCGCTTCGGGACGAGGGCGAAGCCTATGCTCGCAAGTTGAAGGCGGCCGGAAATACGGTCTCGGCAGTGCGGTTCAACGGTACGATCCATGACTTCGTGCTACTCAACGCGCTCAAGGACCTGCCTTCTACTCAGGCAGCCATCCAACTCGCAGCGGACGGAATTCGTCAGCACCTCGATCACTGAGATCAACCCATTCACACGGCGCAGCGTCCGCGCTGCGCCGTGTGTCATGTGTACGCTTCACGGAACGTCGGATCGGGCGCCCGTTGCCATGGCGCAATTGGATACAGCTGAGCGGCAGACCTCTGCCAAGAATAAGATGCAGCGACCGTTCCTGGCTTAAACGAGCCTCCGGACTCTCCCACTGGATTCATATGTGACAAGCTGCAATTGGCTGCGCTCCGGATCGCAATCATCGACCGGTGATCCACGCTTATTGCAAAACGGTCGCGCCGGATCACAAAGGCAAACTGGCAAGCCAGCGGGGGCAAGGAAGGCGCTCATGCGCTCTCTGTGCGCGTCCCCCATCGACCGCTAACATTCAAAGCCCCCATTGCCGATTGGTGATAGGGAGATGCCAAGCGCCGAGCTTCGATACGATCAACCGGCCTCTCAGGCAAGAACGCTCGCACGCTGCCATAGCCCATCGATGGCGAACGATCGCTCATATTTTATGAACCAGTAAGCATTCATCGTTCCGCCCTGGTCGATTATTCCATCTCCATGGAAACGGAGACACAGCAATGAACACAACACAGGCACCGATCCGTTCAGGATTTAGCCGCGCCTCCACGACCGTCGACGTCATCAAGGGAGTCGATCTCGTCGGCAAGGTAGCGATCGTCACAGGCGGCTACTCAGGCCTGGGACTTGAAACAGCGTGCACGCTCGCCTCAGCGGGCGCGCGAATTATCGTGCCGGCGCGTGACGTCGAGCGCGCGCGCAGGGCCATCGCCGAAGCTGGCGGCGGCATGGAGGTTCAATCGATGGACCTCACCGATCCGCGCTCGATCGATGACTTCGCGCGCGACTTCGTCGAGACAGGCCTGCCGCTTCATATGCTCATCAACAACGCCGGCATCATGGCGCTGCCCGAACTGAAGCACGATGTGCAAGGCAACGAATTGCAGTTTGCCACCAACCATCTCGGCCATTTCCGGCTGACCCTTCGGCTCTGGCCGGCGCTGAAGCGCGCTCATGGCGCGCGCGTCGTGTCGGTCTCGTCCGCGGGACATCGCTTCTCGCCGGTGGTTTTCGACGACATCAATTTCGAGCGCCGCGCCTATGACCCTTTCAAGGCCTATGGTCAGTCGAAGACGGCCAATATCCTCTTCGCAGTCGCACTCGACCGGCGAGGCAAGGAAGAAGGCATTCGCGCGTTCGCGCTTCATCCCGGCGGAATAGCGGCAACGAATCTCGGTACGCATGTCGGGGTAGAAATGCTGAAAAAGACCGGGTTCGTCGACGAGAATGATCGGCCGGTCGTCGATCTGAGCCGTGACCTAAAATCGGTGCCACAGGGAGCGGCCACCCACGTCTGGTGCGCGGTCAGCCCGCAGCTCGACGGCAAAGGCGGGGTGTACTGCGCCGATTCAGACATCACCCTCGTATTGCCGGAGGGCGGTTCTTTCGCTCTGACTGAAGATCGTGCCAATCGCGGCACCGGGGTCCAGGCCTATGCGGTCGACCAGAAAGCCGCCGAAGAGCTTTGGCGCAGAAGCGAGGAGATCACCAATATCTCCATCCAAAGCCAGTCGTGACGCGACGACGTTGCGCTGCCTCCCCGTCCAGTGGTTCGATCGCATCGGCGCGCGCGCTTCAGTCCAAAAGGGCCTCGCCACCTTTCGGAGAGACTGAGGCGGGTGCAGCCGATATTGGCCGCGATCGACATGATCGCTGGCTCTTGGGACGGCTGATCATGCTCGTGATCCAGAACCCGCCGCACGGCGCGCTGGCGTACTTGTCTTACTCATATCGACTAGCCTTCTCAGGAATTGAAGCCTCCGGCAAACCCAGCGGGTTCAATGCAGTTGACGATTAGGCCTCGCCTTGTACCTGCTTGCGAATATCGTCAGCGAGTGGGTGCAGCGCTTCAGAGGGCAATGAGCCCACAAGACTGTAACCCATACCGTTCGACGCCCAAGCCCAGCCGTCAACCTTGCCTTGGGAGTGGGGCGTCATCGTCCGCGTCTGGTCCACGGCCATCGGTCTTGTCAACATGACAAGGCGCGTGCCCTGGTCATTGTCATACATCAGCATCAGGCCGGCGCCGTGAGGTGTGGAAACGACGCGACCGCCCATCAGCCGATAGCCGGACTTCGACAGGTCTGGCAGGACCGGCTTGCGCCCCATCCGTTCAGTCGACCAGTCAACCAGTTCTACCATATTGTCGGCCCGGAGCTCCACCGGCCTGGTCCTGTCTCCTGCATAGGTGGTGAAACTGTCAGAGGCTTCGCGAGCGAGGGCGACCACACCTTCGGTTGGAGGCACCATCATATCGCGCATGTACCAGCCGCCGGATCCGCCGGCGAACAGAAGCACCGCGGCGGCGGCTGCAAGCCGCCAGCTGGAGACCCTGCTTTGCCGTCTGGTGGCAATGATGTGGTTGAGATTGAGCCTTGATGGCACTGGCTCGCCAGCGATGGGGTCAAAGGCGCCCTGCAAAAGGGTGCGCTGGACGGAATAGGAGGCAAAACGATTGGCGACATCCGGGTGCTTGTCGAGATACGCGGAGACTTCCTCGTTTCGGGCAGCGTCAAGCCGGCCGTCGACATAGGCGTGGAGATCGTCCTCGGTGATTGGCCTATCCGTCATTTCACTCTCCGCAGATGTGAGCCCGGTCTAACGCCCCTGGCGGGGCTTTCCAAGATCTGCCGCAGGCGCTCACGCGCGCGCGACAGTCGCGACATCACGGTTCCGATTGGGATCGCCAGTACTTCGGCGACCTGGGCGTAGCTAAGGTCTTCGACAGCTACCAGCAGCAGCACGCTACGCGGTTCCTCCGGCAGTTGTTGGATCGCCGAGACGACGTCCTCTCTTGCAAGCTCGTCCTCCTGCGTCGGCGGATGCGCCATGAGATCGTCTGCGATCTCTTCTATGGCAACATGTTGGCCGCGCCGGGCCGCCTGCCGCAGCCGGCTGACTGCAAGATTGTGCAGGATCGCGAACACCCAGGTGCGGGCATCATCATTTCGGCGCCGGTGCCAATGAGAGATCACGCGTTCAAGGCAGTCCTGCACGAGATCGTCAGCAGCGACCGCGTCGTGAACGAAACCACGGGCATAGCGTCGTAGTGCCGGGATCATCGGTTCGACCTGGAAAAGAAGATCATCCATCGCACATCTGCTTCCCGTGGGTTGGCCCGCCTCGACCGAGGCGGGCCATTTTCACTTACTCTGCCTGAACCTGAACAATCTTACCGGGCTTGCCATCGGCAGAGGTGGTGGCAACGACGAGATAGCGCTTCTCGTCCTTGTGCTTGGCTTCGACGATCTGTCGGATCGGACCGACCGCGTTGACAATAGCCGAACCGGCGGGATTGGTCATGAATGCTGCCAGGTCCTGAAGCTGACCGGTGCCATCGGGCTTGTCGGAAAGCGCAAGCACGTAAGGCATCTTCGGAACGAGGCCAGCGACGGCAGCCTGCAGAACCTGCGTCAGCCCCTGATTGAAGAGCGTGACGCTCGTCGACTGCTGCCTGTCCTTGTCACCCTTGGCCGCAAGCTTCAGGTGAGCGGCGTCTCCCGCCCCGCCAAGCGGCACGAGGTTCTGCATCCCATCTCCTTCGGGAACCGCGTTCGGGACGTAGGCGACCGCCTGCGGTGCCTGGCCGATCGGGATGTTGGCGATAACCTTGTTGGTCAGCGTATCGATGACGGCGAACTGGTCGGCATTCTCGAGGCCAACATACACTCGCGTGCCATCGCCCGACGGCCAGATACCGTGCGGCAGGTTACCGACCGGGATGGTCGCGACCTGCTCGAAATTATCCGTGCGATACACCTTCACTTGGTTCAGGCCACCCACCGTCACGTAAGCAAAACTGCCGTTTTTGTTGACGACGAGATTGACGTGGTTGGTGATCGGTCCGGTATCGATGGTCTTGATGAGGTCAAACGGCGCTTGGGCGTTGAAGACCTGCGTCTTGCCGACATCCTTCAGCGTGAACCAAACCTGCTTGCCGTCGGCGGAGGCGGCAATGTTCGGGCAGAAGGGGCTAACCTGCTTCACATGGCCGACGATCTGATGGTCTGCGACGGTGACGACGGCGACATCCGGATTAAAGGAAGAGCAGATATAACCGTATTTGCCGTTCGGCGAGAATATCTGCATGCCGGGGCCAGGAGCGACCTTGATGCGGGTCTTTTCTTCGAAAGTGCTCGCGTCGATCACGGAGATATAGTCTTCGCCGCGGACTGTCACCCAGACTTCCTTGCCGTCGGGCGTAAAAAAGGCCTCATGCGGGGACCGGCCGACATAGGTCGTGTGCTTCACGGCATTGGTGGCCGTATCGATGAAAGTGACCGAATTGGAGCCGATCGACACGATCGCGAGCGTCTTGTGATCCGGGGAGAAACCCATGCCGTGGACCAGCACCTGACCCTTGTAGAGGGGGCTCAGATTGCCGGGCTGTGGATCGCCAAGCTTGATGACGCCGAGAAGTTTGTTGTCGACCGGGTCGGAGACAGAAACCGTGTTGGAGAACTGCTCGGCCGCATAGACGCGGTCTTTGTGGCTGATCGGAATGTCCGGGTCGGAGGCGAGGCCGGGCGCCTGGCCGGCAAAAGCTGCCACGGGAGCAATTAAGGTGCTTGCCAGAAGAGCAAGGATCTTCAGGTTGGTTCTCATGTCTCGGTCCTTTTCAGTTGGCCGGTTTCATCGTCATCATCTGCATGGCCGGGGCCTTTGATGACGTCTCTTCGTGAGGGCTCTGTGTTGTCTTGGCATCATTGGGATCGACCTGCGTCGGCGCCGCGTCGGAGGCGGGAAGCGGATCGCCAAGCGCCATGCGCATAGCCGCGATCTCCTGTTGCTGGTCGACAATGATTTCTTGCGCGATCCGCTTGAGTTGCTCGTTATTGCCGTAGCGCAGGTAGGCGACGGCCATGTCGATCGCTCCTTGGTGATGCGGGAGCATCATCTCGACGAAATCGCGACTGACATCGCCTGCCGGCTTGACCGCCATGTCGTTCATCATTTTCACCATGGCAGCGTCGTTTTCCTGCAGAAACGGTGCTTCGTCCGTCACGCCGGATACGGTTTCATGATGGTGGGCTGGCACATCCTGGGCAAAGGCCCACACCGAGACGACGGCGAGCATCGATGTGGTTACCAGAATAGAAGTTCTGCGAAAAAAGGCGGTCATTTTTATCTCCTGATCTCTCTCGAAGAGTTCAGGAGGGTAGACACCGCAGGCAGCGGATTATTCCGGGCGAACTGAAATTTTTCTTGGCGATGCCGTGCCGGGTCGCGGCGGCATAGGATATTGAGATGAAAAAGCGACATCGGCGGCCTTGGATGCCGTCAAAACGGATCCATGGTTCCGAAGGCGGCAACGAGCGCGATAACGACGGCGCCAAGCAGGAGTTCGAAGGCAGCGCCGGCCAACAACGCGGTTTCTGCCTCGCGGCGCTTTCTGCGCAAGAGGGGAACGAAGATATAGCGATTGACGATGGCCGCGAGCGCCATGATCGCGACAAGTCCGATCTTGATGAGGAGCCTTGCCTGATAGGGCGACCGCCAATCCGTCGGCAAATAACCGAGGATGAGCAAACTATTGGCCACGCCGCTCAAGATCGCTAGTGCGACGGCAACGTGGCCGAGCCTGGAGAATCGGGACAAAGCGACCAATGCTTGAGGCCGATGAGCAACGTCGCGTGCCGCCCGCATGACAAATACAAAGCCAACAAGACCGCCAAACCATGCTCCGGCGGAAAGAACATGGACGATGTCGATGCCGGTATGAAGAGTGCGCTCAAAGCCCGTCCTCATTGCTGCATGCCCCGTCAGGGAAAGGCTCGTCAAGGAACCGCCGGCCAAAACCGCCGCAAGAGTATGGCGACGTGGCATGAGCCAACGGGCCAGTCCAAGCAGTAACGCACCTGCGGCGAGCATATCCCATGCCCGTCCACCGGTCGTCAGCGTGAGAAACGACCAGAGCGTTTGCGGATCCATGGTCGCGCGCCAATCGTCGGTTACGATAGCGATCTGCGCCGGAAGGACCGCCAGGACGCCTGTCGCCACCATCATTGTGCAAATTGCGGAGACCCCTGAAAATCGCCGCACCAGGACTGCGCTTAGGGGTGGCGGTGTAGCGGCCGAAAACAACCCCCAACACCCCCAGAGCAACATGAGGGTGGTGTCAATAACGGCACGACCCAAAATCCAAAGCCCTTGCGGATCGATCAAGGCTTGGCCGTGAAGCTGTAGCTGCCTTCGGTCTTGTGGCCGTCGGCCGAAAGAACATGCCATTTGACCGTATAGTCGCCAGGCCTGAGCGTCGATTGCACAGGAATGGTGAGGGTTTCGTCTCCGTTCGACAGCAGCGCCTTGCCCGACGGAACTTGCGAACCTGAAGCGTCTTGCAGATTAACCCCGGAAAAATCTGGGTTCAGTCCCTCTGTAAAGTCGAGCGTCAGCGCCATCGGGGAGGTCGATACGATCGTCTTATCGGCGGGGTTGGCGCCCTTGAGATGGGCATGCGCGAACGCCGGGCCGGCTGCAAAAAGGCAACCGAGGCCGGCGAATACGAGGAAAACAGAAGCATGTTTCATCGATATGTCCTTCCATGCGTGGAGTGATTTCCACCGATGTGGACATCCGGGAAGCGCGCTTATTCCATCGGACAACGAAAATTGCCGCAGGTAATGTCGCAAGCGTGACGAGGCGTTCACGCAGAAATTCGCTTAGGAGAGCCAGACATTAAGGGGTCCAAGAAGATGGTCTTCATGGACACGTGAATGTCGGGTTCTCCAAACCCATCAATTTCGACAGCTTTTGTGGGTGATGCCTTAGTTGGATGCCGATTGGCGGAAAACAAAGTATGCATTGGCTCTCGGCCCAGGGGATTCGTCAGCTTTTGGGACCCTGCACAACAGTCCGCTACGACCGCGGAAGGCGAGCCGTCAAACATGCTCGGCAAAGGAGTATTTCGGATTGATAGGGCGCAACGAGGTCATCGTGGAATATGCGTTGGCGGGTTCAGCGCATCGTTGCGGACGATGCGTCCTTAGCGCGCCGCCATGACGCACGTCGACAGATTTTAGTATGGCTTCGCTGGAACAGGTTTTGGGTTGGCCACGATACCGATCCGTCTCTGAGCTAGCGCGGGAACGCATGCTCAGGACGAACAGCAGCCGGGTCCTTATAGTGGTATCGCGGCGGGGAACTGCTCGAACGCGGTCATGTCATGCTGTTAGAGGTCAACCCCTTTGCAGCCGCCAGCTTGCGGTATTCGCCGACGGGCATCCCGCCCAACCCCAATTCTCCATCTCTCCTTCCTCAAACACCACCCAGGTCCAGTCCAGCGGCTTCCCGAGGACGTCGAGTAGGACCTCACTCACGCCCTTGTAGATGGCTGCTTTCTGCTCCGCTGTAACATGGTCCACACCGGGCTCGGTGCCCTCGGGTGTGAGTTGGACGGTAACAATAGGCATGAAGGGTCTCCCTTGACTGGTGGGTCAGTGGCGGTGGGTCAGTGGCCAGCGCTCTGGCCGCAGTCGACATGAAGCGTTCCCTCGTCACGAAAAAGGCATCCTCAAGAGGACCGCGCCGACGATGTCGGAAATCTCACCGAGGCGGCCCAGCGGATGCAAGGCGGCCAGCCCGTCGTACGTCTCCGGCGCATGCATCGGCGTCCTGATGACGCCCGGCGACACGGCGTTCACCCGGATTCCACTGCGGGCATATTCGATCATCATGCAGCGTGGAGGATGGTTCAGGCGAAGAAGCCCGCATCCTCTTCGCCGAGATACTTCCTGGCCCCTTCGGCGGCGATTATCGAGACCGAGCCCCGGCGCCTCCAGCAGGCGATTTCGCCGTGTCGAACTGCCACCACGTCGTGGAATGGCAGGCGGCAAGGCTTGATTGACTGATTGTCGCCGCCGGCAAATATTGACCGGAAGGCCCTATTGTCGGCGTGTCTTGGTCAGCGAATCGTTCGAGGCACTGGAAATGAGCCAATCGCAGGTCTTAGCGGCGCCGCCCGGATGGTTGCCGGACGCGTGGCTGCGCAACGCACGGCTGGTGTCGGGCCTTGTGCTTATGGCGTTCGTGACGCTGCATTTCCTGAACCATGCATTGCTCCTGATCTCGCTTGCAGCAGCGGAGAAGGGGCGCGCGGTGTTCCTGCTGATCTGGCGCAACCCGGCCGGCACGCTGCTCCTCTACGGCGCGGTCGCCACGCATCTCGTCCTTTCGCTGCTGGCGCTCTACCAGCGCCGCACGCTGGCTATGCCGGTGCGGGAGTGGGCGCAGATACTGCTCGGCCTCGCCATCCCGCTTCTGATTGCCGAGCACGTGGTCGGCACGCGTGCCATGCACGCCCTCTATGAAGCCAACGACACTTACGAGTTTGTGGTGCGCTCGCTATGGATCCTTGCCCCGCAGGTCGGGGTGCGGCAGGCGATCGCGGTGGTCGTCATCTGGGCGCATGGCTGCCTCGGCCTCTACTTCTGGCTGCGCCATCGTCAGTGGTATCCGCGCGTCGCCTCGGCTCTGCTTGTCTTGGCGGTGCTGGTTCCGGTGCTGGCGTTGCTCGGGTTCGCCAGCGCCGGAAAGGAGGTCTCCGCGATAGGACCGCCGCAGTCGCAGTCCATCGAGCCAGCCCTTTTCGACCGGGCGTTGGCGACCAAGGAGCGCATCGACAGCAGCATCTATGCCGGTTTTGCGGGACTGATCATACTGGTGCTGGCTGCGCGCATCGTTCGCGACCGCATCGAGCGGCGCAACCTGATCGAGGTGCGCTATGCCGGCGGGCGCAAGGTGCGCGTTCCCCGCGGCTACAGCGTGCTCGACGCCAGCCGGCTGGGCGGCATCGCGCATTACGCCGTCTGCGGCGGGCGCGGACGCTGCTCGACCTGCCGCATCCGCGTGGTCGACGGCCTGGCCGAGCAGCCGGAGCCCGGTTCGATCGAAGCGGCGACCCTGCGCCGCATCGCGGCCGACGGCGACGTGCGGCTCGCCTGCCAACTCAGGCCGCGCGGCGATCTTCGCGTCGCGCCGCTGCTGTCGCCGCCAGTCACGGCGGAGGGCCAGCTCGCCGCAACCGCCAACGATCCCGGCCACGAGAAGGTCGTGGTGGTGATGTTCTGCGACATGCGCGGCTTCACCGCGATGACCGACCAGCGCCTGCCGTTCGACGTGGTCTTCCTGCTCAACCGCTATTTCGGCGTGGTCGGCCGCGCCGTCGAAAGCTCCGGCGGCCGCCTCGACAAGTTCGTCGGCGACGGCGCCATGGCGCTGTTCGGTTTGGAGACCACGCCCGGCGAGGCATGCCGCAACGCGCTCTCCGCCGCCAGCGCCATCGTCGAAGGGGTTCGCGCCCTCAGCGACGACCTTGCCGAGGAACTGCGCGCCACTATCAGGGTCGCGATCGGCATCCATGTCGGCCAGGCGATCGTCGGCTCGATGGGCTACGGCGCGGTCATGAACGTGACCGCGATCGGCGACACTATCAACGTCGGCAGCCGGCTGGAGGCCGCGGCGAAGGAATTCGAGGCCGAGATCGTCGTCTCCGAAGCGGCGGTGCGGCTTTCGGGCATGGACCTACCCGGCGCGGAGGCGCGCGAGATCGACATCCGCGGCCGCGCGCGCCCGCTCGGCGTGCTGGTCGTGCCGCGCGGCGCGGCGGTGCCGATCGCCTTGCCGACAAAATGAGATGCGAAGGCGGTTTTTTTGGAACCTGTGTTCGGATTTCTAGCGTCGCAAAACCTGCAATCGCACACGTTCGTCAACGCCCTCAACAAACCACGTCGTGGGCCCCCTTCCGAAAATTTCATAAAAATCAGCCACTTAAGCGGTTGTTTTGGTGGGCCCGGAGGGCGCCTTCAAATCGTTGATTTTGTTATCTTTTTCGTGGGCACAAATCAAGAATTGTTCCGCATCGTCCCGCATGGTTCCGCCGCTCATGTAGCTGGAACACGCGATTCTCCAACGACCCTGTTGGCATCTGGCATGTGACGCCCATGCCTTCTATGCAGCATCAGCTACCCTATGCCTCCTTCCCGCCAAGAGCCGCCGTCACTGAGCCGTTCTCTGAGTGACGTGTTCGGGCCAGGAGCAGTAGGTCCGCTTGAGGTGCAGAGAAGACGACAGCGGACCGTTCAATCTCCAAAGGTCCGGCGACGTGAGCTGACCCGAAACGAGCATCAGATGCAGTGACAGCCCACGTGGCTGGTCTTGGTTGAAATTCGCCGGATTGCACTGGAATGCGCATGTCGTATAAGTTCGAATGCGGCATAAACCCGTGAACGGTCGACGCCCGTCTCGCAGGCGGATGTTCTCTCCGCATTGAGCGCGACCATGAAGGTAGTCACGAGCTACCGGAGTCCACCATGCTCGATCAGGACGTTTCTCATGACGTGATTGCGTCTTTCGGCCCATTTCGCCTGAGCGTCTCTGAGAGATTGCTCGCAAGAGGCGGGGAACCTGTCGGGATTGGCGGCCGGGCGTTGGATATCCTCATCGTACTGGTGGAGCACGCCGGGGAAGTCCTCAGCAGCAAAGAGCTGCTCAAGCGTGTCTGGCCCGACGTGATTGTCGAGGAGGGAAGTCTCCGGGTACACCTCTCCAATCTTCGCAAGGCTTTGGGTGACGGGAAAGATGGCAACCGATACATCGCCAATGTGGCCGGACGGGGATACAGTTTCCTAGCACCGGTGCAGTACTCCGCTCGCATGATCCCGGCACCACCCAGCGGGGGAGCCGGTCGGCCCAAAAGGCTGCCGCCGCGACTTGAAAGGATGATAGGGCGCGAAGAAACAGTTGCCGCCTTGTCCTCTCTCCTTTCGGAGCGGCGGTTCGTCAACGTGGTCGGACCGGGAGGCATGGGTAAGACGACCGTCGCGGTTGCGATAGCCCACTCCTTGCGCGGCGCGTTTTCCGATCAGATCTATTTTCTCGATCTCGGCGCGCTGGGAGATGCATCCCTCGTCCCCGGCGCTGTGACGTCAACGTTGGGTTTGAGCAGTCAGGCGACACAGGACCCGGTTTCTGCTCTGGTTGCCTTTCTGGTCGACAAGCCGACTCTTCTCGTCCTGGACAGTTGCGAGCATGTGATCGATGCCGTCGCCGTGCTGGCAGAGCGTCTGTTTGCCGAGATCCCTCTTATGCACCTGCTTACAACCAGCCGCGAGGCCCTGCGTGTCGAGGGCGAGAATGTGCATCTGCTGATGCCCCTTGAAGGGCCGCCCGAAGACAGTGGGTTAACCGCTGCGCAGGCACTTGCCGCGCCCGCTGTGCAGCTCTTCATGGAACGCGCCGTTGCGGGAGGCCTTTGTGCCGAACTCAGCGATGCGGACGCGCCGATCCTGGCGGCAATATGCCGCCGGCTTGACGGCATAGCACTGGCAATCGAACTCGCCGCCGGCCGCGTGGGCACCTACGGAATTCGCGGAACCGCCGAACTGCTTGATGATCGCTTCAAGCTTCTATGGCACGGCCGGCGAAGCGCAATTCCGCGTCATCAAACGCTCCAGGCAATGTTCGACTGGAGCTACAACCTGCTCTCCCCATACGAACAGACGATCTTGCGCCGGTTGTCTGTATTCGTCGGCCCCTTCACCCTCAAGGATGCCATAGCAATCGCGTCGGACGGTGAAGCCGATGCATCAGCGGTGGCAGACGCCGTCGAGAGCCTAGTCAATAAGTCGCTTATCAGGACGTCCGAGTTGGCGGGATCGACTTACCACCGGCTCCTCGATACCAGTCGAGTGTATGCGGCAGCCAAGCTTGCCGAAACCGGCGAAGGCGCAGCGCTGTCGAGGCGACATGCGCATCACTATGCCGATCGCTTCAAACCAGACTCGACAAGAGCGACTGCGTTCGGGAACCGCGACGTCTCCGCTTACGAGCCGCACATGGGCAATATCCGAGCAGCACTCGAGTGGAGCTTTTCGGACGGCGGCGAGGCCCAGAACGGTGTCCAACTTGCAGCCGGAGCGGCGCCTCTGTTCTTGGGGTTCTCGCTTCTGGGCGAGTGCGAACGGTGGTGTGAGCGGGGCCTGTCCGCTCTAGGGGAGACAGATCGCGGAACGGAGCGCGAATTGGCGCTTCAAGCTGCGCTGGCGATCTCATCGATGTTCACACGCGGTAACAGCGATGCCGTCAGAAAAGCCATCGAACGAGGCATCGGACTGGCGGAGGCGCTGCGGGACGGCCAATACAAGTTGCATCTGCTGGCCGGGCTGAACATCTTTCTTACTCGCATCGGGGACTTTCGCGGGGCCCTCGCCTGCGCCGAGCGGAGCGTGCTCGTTGCGGCAGAGCTTGGGGAGCAGTCAGGGGTCATCATGGCCGAGTGGATGCTCGGCGTATCGCATCACCTGGTCGGAAACCAGGCAGCGTCACAGCGACACAGCGACCGTGGACTGGAGCTGGAAGCAGACGCTGGCAGCGTCCAGGTCGATTTCTTCGGCTACGACCACAGGATACGCGCGCTGATAGCGCTGGCGCGAGCCTTGTGGTTGCGAGGTATGCCGGAAAGAGCGCTCAAAACTGCGGACCAGGCCGTCGAAGAGGCAATCAAACGCGAGCATCCGGTCGCGGTCTGCATGTCGCTTGTTTACACTGTGCCGGTCTATCTCTGGAGCGGCGACTTTGACCGCGCGGCGCAATGGATCGAACGTGTTCTGGCTTATGCAGCGAAGTATTCCCTGGCCCCTTATCACGCCATGGGACTTGCTTTGAAGGGCGAACTCATGATCTTGCAAGGCGAGCCGGCCGAGGGCGCGCAATTGCTCCGGAGCGCTGTTGCAACGCTGAGCGCTGAACGGTTCAATATCCTTGCGACGGCATTCTTGCGAGCGCTTGCCGAAGGCATGATCCGAAGCGGCCAGCTTGATGAGGCTACAACCACAATCGACCGGGCTATTGCCTTGGCAGACCAAGCCGGCGAGACGTACGATCGTCCGGATCTACTGCGTGTGTGGGCCGAAATTCGCCTGGCATATTCTCCGCCCGATGTGAGTGCGGCTGAGGACTCGTTGCTTCAAGCGGTCTATTGGGCAGGTAAACAGGCTGCAACGGCATGGGAGTTGAGGGCAGCCATTCCGCTGGCCAGAATTTGGCAACAAGAAGGTCAGGCAGATCGTGCCCGGGACTTGCTCGGTCGGCTCCTTCAGCGGTTCGGCGAGGGAGTGGGAACGGCGGATGTTAGGACAGCGAGCGATCTGCTAGCCGAATTGAACGGCACATCCGCAAATGCATCGCGCTGACGCTCCCGTTAACGACTCTTAACAACGCATAACGAGCAATTCCCTCCCGTTCGAGCGAACATTCCTCCGCGGCCATTCGATCTGCGTGACCGCATCCGAACAAATAGAAAAATAGAGGAGGATGTCATGTCATCAGCATCAATGTCGCCCACGCGGCGCGAACTTCTTGCCACCGCAGTTGCAGCCGGGGCCATCAGCGCGCTTCCCTCTGCGCTACACGCGGCAACCGGGGCCGACTCGATTCGCCCCTTCACGTTCAGTGCCTCAGAGGAAGATCTGGCCGACCTGCGCCAACGCCTGGCACGGGCCCGATTACCCGACAAGGAAACCGTTACCGATTATTCGCAGGGCGTACCGCTCAAGACGGTTCAGCAGCTTCTGCGTTACTGGCAGACCGAATTCGACTGGCGAAGAGTTGAAGCCAGGATCAATGCCGTGCCTAACTTCATAACTGAAATCGACGGACTGGATATCCACTTCATCCACGTCCGGTCGAAGCATGAGAATGCCCTGCCGCTGATCGTCACACATGGCTGGCCGGGTTCGGTGGTCGAGCAGCTCAAGATCATCGGACCGCTGACAGATCCTACCGCGCACGGCGGCACCGCGGCCGACGCCTTCGATCTGGTGATCCCGTCTATGCCGGGCTACGGGTTCTCCGGCAAGCCAACCACAACCGGCTGGGGTCCTCACCACATCGCCAGCGCCTGGATCACGCTGATGCGGCGCCTCGGTTACAAGCACTTTGTCGCCCAGGGTGGTGACTGGGGTTCGCTCGTCACAGATCTGATTGGCGTGCGAGCGCCGCCGGAACTCCTGGGAATCCACGTCAATATGCCGGGCGCAATTCCTGTGGACATCAACCAGGCTTCGTTCGCTGGCGCGCCGGCACCATCTGGCCTCTCGGCCGAGGAGAGAAAGTCGTACGACCAACTGGTGTTCTTTTATCAGCACGCTTACTACGCGTTCTGGCAGGGAACCCGCCCGCAATCATCGGCCGCGTTTGCGGACTCTCCTATCGGTCTCGCAACCTTCCTGTTGGACCACGACGCGCGCAGTCTCGAGCTCATTGCACGATCGTTCGATGGGCAGACTGAGGGCCTCACACCAGACGACATCCTCGAAAACATCACGCTGTTTTGGCTGACCAACACGGGGGTTTCGTCAGCTCGGCTGTACTGGGAAAACAAGTTCCCGTTTTTCACCCCAAAGGGCGTCTCAGTGCCCGTCGCGGTGAGCGTCTTTCCTGACGAGCTTTACCATACGCCCAAGAATTGGGCGGAGCGAGCGTACCCCAAACTCATTCACTACAACCAGCTCGACAAGGGCGGTCATTTTGCTGCCTGGGAACAGCCGAAGCTCTTTACCGAAGAGCTTCGCACCGCGTTCCGGTCGCTTCGGCAATCGATATGAGATGAACGGGGCGCCCGCCGCTCCGCTCTCCTTCCAAGGCGGACCGGGCACACGCCCCGGTCCGCCGCATATGAACTCACCAGCCACCAAAATCGGAGGAAATTGACATGAACGCTATTCAGCAGCGCGGCGAAGCCGCAATCGCGACACCCGCAGCGCGGGGAGTAGACATAAGGCTCGAAGTCGCGGTCATTCCCGTTTCGGACGTCGAACGTGCCAAGCACTTCTATAGCGGCTTGGGTTGGCGACTGGACGCCGACCTCACAGGCGACGGATTTCGTGTCATCCAGTTTACGCCTCCGGGCTCCCCGTGTTCGATAGTCTTCGGCTCAGGGACCACAACGGAACCCTATGCCCGGCTCGAACTCGATGTCCTCAAAAGCGCTGGCGAGCTGGTCGTGTCGGATGTCGAGATAGCGCGCGCCGAACTTGCCGATCGCGGCGTCGACGTGAGCGAAGTGTTCCACTATGCCGGCAGTGAAGGCCGTGTCAGCGGTCCGGACCCCCAACGGCGCAGCTACTTGTCGTGGGCATCCTTCAGCGATCCGGCCGGAAATATCTGGATGTTGCAGGAGGTCACTGCGCGAGCGCCCGGCCGCGTCGACACTGGCGAAACCACCTTTGGCTCGTCGGCCGAGCTCGCGGCCGCGCTCCGGCGTGCGTCTGTGGCCCATGGCGAGCACGAGAAGCGGACAGGCGGCCAGCGTGATGAGAATTGGCCGGACTGGTACGCGGAGCACATGGCGGCGGAGCAGGCAGGCAAGGAGCTGCCTCTATAAGACGTGCTGTCAGTTGGTTTGAACCAAAGGAGCGGCGTGACTCTCACACTCGCCAACGGCCGCTCCTTGCGCGCAAAGTTGCCTGCGGCTTCTGCAATAGCTATGTCCGCTTTCGGTGAATGGACGGGACCGCAGGAATGACTGCCATGAGGCGCATTTCTGACCGGCAGATTGGGGGCCGCAACCGGACTGTCAGTTTGCGGGACGACTGGATACGAAAGCGGACCTAGACGTCCCGTCATCGTGAGAGCGTCACGAACTTCTTCCAGACCACATGTATCAGGCGGTCTCACCATGGTCGTTCGCATGCCGCGTAAAATTGATGATTAGTGAAGTGACTGCCAACAGAATAACGCCCGCGCCATAGAAATTTGCGATCCGGGTGAGGCCAACAACAGGGGCGAGAAAGCCGGCCGCTATCGCAGGAAGGGTGAAGGAAAGATAGCCCACGACGAAGTAGGCTGATAACAACGCGGCGCGCTCATCCGGTTTGGCAAAAGGCAGTATGGTGCCGAGGGTCCCCGAGAACACAGTCCCAAAGCCGATGCCTCCGATAACCGTGCCAGCGAGCATGACAGCAACATTCTGGTACAGGATACCGGCCAACGTTACCGGTACGCCGAGAGTCAGCATCACGATGCCAACAGCAAGCATCCTGGTCGGGGGAAGATTGCGCAATGCCACTACGGCCGAAGCGCCTGACACGGTCAACGTGGCAACGACCAACCCGCCGATGATAGGGAGGGTGGCTCCTGTCGCGACCCTAACCACAGAAGGCATCAACGAAAAGTAGAACCCGCCTAACGACCATGACGCGATGTTGACGGGCGTTGCGGCAGCGAATGTCGCGCGGGCAGCAGGCGGCACACGGACGTGAGGAAATAGCGATGCGAGCGCGCCAGGCTTCGGCGTTCCTGTCTCGGGCATGAACCAGAGGGTCACTGCCTCCATGAAACTGAGGAGCAGCAAGACAACATAGACAAGCTGTTCCGGCGCTGGTGCAAACGTAACCAGCGCACCGGCACCTAAAGCGCCAGCCGAGAGGCCAGCAAATGCCGTAAAGCTGTTGAGCAGCGGGGCGTGCGCCCTGTCAGTGTCAAGGATTGTGGCCGCCAACGTGGTGATTGCAAAGCCGTTTGCAAATCCCTGTATGCATCGTGCGAGGATAAGCTGAATTGCCGAACCGGCTGTCATGAAGACAACCATGGCCAGGCAATTAATCATGAGGGCAGTCAGGATCACAGGGCGGCGTCCCACATAGTCTGACACGGAGCCGACGGTGAGCAGCGCAACAAGAAGGCTCACAACGTACGCCGCAAATATGATCGTGATCATGAACGGCGTTAGGCCGAAGTGTTCCTGGTAGTCATGATACAACGGGGTCGGGGCGGCCCCGCTAGCTGAAAAAGTAATCGCGGCGGCGACGCATGTTACGGTGGTCACAAAGCATGACAATGTGCCTGGAGGTTTCGATCGGTAGGACTCCGCGCTCGCTGTCATTGAACTCTCCTTTGATCAATTGACCGGTCGGGGTTCTATCCGCGGCTATCGCATCGAGCCACGCCACTTCGACCGGGGTTCTTACTAGCTTTCAGACTTTCTCGGTCGCGCCTCAGCCCGACTTGCGTTTGCTTGTGGACAACGTGGGACAGTTGACAAAACGGCAATCGACGCACGTTAGCACCGGGTCGAAATTGCGATATCCTGGAGATGAGGCAGCCGTTTTCCAGCGCTGCCCAAACTTCCATTGCCCTAATTCTATACCTGCCCGCTAAACATTGAATGGCCACTCGCCGAGCCCTTTGCCTCGTCCTGAATGACATCCCAGTGCTCAACCATCACGCCATTTTTCATGCGGAGAATATCGACCACGATCCAAGGAATAGGAAAGCCATTGTCCGAATATTTGCCATGCACCATGACGAAATCGCCTTCGGCAACAGCAAGCTGATGTTCGAAGCGTGTCGACGCGGGTAAGGAGGCAACGTAGCTGAAAAGGGCTTCCCGCCCATTCGGGATCAGGGGATTGTGCTGGATGTAATCGTTGGCCCAGAAGCGGCTGGCGCCTTCGAAGTCTTTACGGTTGAAGAGGGCATTGAATGCTTCCAAAACTATCTTCTTGTTTTGCTCAGGGGTCATGTCTTTGATCCTGTTGAAATGATGTTCGCGCGCGTGATTAGCCTGCGGCTTTGCAAATTAGATCGGCGACTGCGTTGGGTTGGGCTAGCATAGCCACGTGACTGGCGTCGGCGTGTGCGACGTTAGCCTTCATCCGCGTCGCCATCTTTTCTTGCTCACCGCGGGGGATGGCCCTGTCTTGGTCGCCAATGAGATACCAGGACGACTTCGTCCTCCAAGCCGCCTCGGCCACAGTCCCGCCGAGCGCAGCGCCGCTTATTGGACCTTGGGTTACCAACAGCAGTGATTTTTCCGCCGCCGTCAGATCCTGTGCGAAAACATCGAATATTCCTGCCTTGGACAGTTTGAGAAAACCTTCAGCATCAGGCCGGATCTCGGGGTTCAACGGCGCCGATTCAAATTGCGCAAACAGTGAGCCAGCCGACTCCCCTGCATCCGGCGCGAACCCATCGACGTAAACAAGCGCGGCGACCTTTGCGTGGTTGCCGGCTTGTGTCACGACCGAACCGCCGTAGCTGTGGCCGACCAGGACAACCGGACCATCTTCCAGTTCGATGGCTCTGCTCACTGTGTTCACGTCAGCCTCATAGGAATTGAGAGGCAACTGCACGGCAGTCACGTTTAACCCCTCGCCCACAAGCAGAGGAATGACTTTCGACCAGCTTGAGGCATCAGCCCACGCACCATGGACCAGAACGATGTTTGAGATCTTGCTCATCAGATTATCCTTTGGTTTACCGGCCGCCGAAATGGACGACCAGAAAGAAGATGGCTGCATGGGCTTGCGTTCGAGGCCTCCCTAGGCCGCTACGTGAACGGAGCTAGGGGTGTGAGGAAGAGCGGTTTCGCCTTTTGCGAAGAACCGCTCGCTGATTTCGGTGGCGGTCTGGTTGGCGGCACCGACCTGTTCGATCAATTCTGCTGACCGACTGCCTCTGATGCCGGCAATGGTCGGCTTGCCATCCCGCACGAAGGTATAAAAGCCTGTGACCAGGTAAGCGCCAAGCGCGTCGATGTATTTTTCCTGGGCGCCCAGCATTTTGCGGAATGGCTTGGTAGCGAAGAAATCTCGCGCCGATCGCGCGCTGTCGAAAGCCGCTTCGATAACGGCCAGATTGAGCCGGTCGGCGCCGACGAAATGCCCGACATTGGGCGCCGGCGGCGAAGGCCGGGCGTTGTCATATGTTGTCGGCAGATGCAGCTTCCATTTGCGGACCACATTATCTCCAACCAACTCGGCGCTGATGTCCGTCAGCCAGGCATCGGCGTCTGGTCCCGGCTTGCGGTTCATATAGACATGCACACGATGCAATCGTTCCGGTCCATTGCGCAGGCCATCCTCTTCCCGGTCGACGAAAGTGGCCGATCCATTGGGCAGGTTGTAGGCCACGGACTCGCTGAACAGGTTGAATTCGTCGCCATAGAGGATTGTCCCGGCCTGCCCAAAGGCAGCTTGATCTTCCAGGTTGGCAAAACCCAACTCTGCAGAGCCATCCAAGACGGCCTCAATCCGGTGAACACCATCGGCCATGGGCCAAAGATTGGCGGTGTGGTTGCGGTCGAAATGCTGCTGAACATAGAAGCCAAGGCCAGGAAGCCGTGAGCAAAGTGTCGAATGGACGTCGCGCCAGTAGTTGGTGAAAAGCGCGGCCGGCAGGCCATCCCGGCGGCGAACCGAGGCATAAACATTGTGGCGTACCGCTTTGTCCCGATCAGAATAGTCAGTCGACATGGATAGTCTCCTTGCAGGATGTGATGAGGTTTAGGCGCCGGCTCGGCGCAACAGGGGAGTCGGATCGAAATAGGCCACGCGCAAACGCACGGCTTTGTCATCCCGCACGTCCCAATGCTCGGAAATGATGATGGCGTTATCCGTACCGCTCACGCCGATCTCGATAAGGGCTACGACATGGTCGCCTTCAGCCGTGAGGCTGAGATATGTCATGTTGGCGAAATCGAGGGCATCCGCGACCTGCGGAAGCAGATCGATATACTGCTGCCTGTTGAAAGTGCCGCCCCAAGGAAGCTGTGGCGGGACGAACAGTTCGAAGTCCTCAGACAGGCTGCCTGCGAAGCTCGTGATCTCGCCACGGGCGCCGCCGTCGTAAAAGGTTTTGACCAAGGCGCGTGCGCGCTCAGTTGCCTGTGGATCTGTCATGGCGGGCCTCTGTGTTAAAGGAGGAGTTACGGTCGCGGATGTGAATCGCGGCGGCTATTGGCTGATCTGCTGCATGGCCGCGGCCCAGTTCTCCACATGGTAGGCACTGGCCAGCTTGCCGTCGCGGACAGTGAACATGTCGATGGAGATTGTGCGGAAGCTCTTTCCGGTAGGCTTCACACCGAAGAGCGGTTGGACCGGCGTGCCAGAGGCTTCGCCCCGTACCACGATCTGGTCGCCCGATGTCCAGATATCTTTGACGGTCCAGTGCAGGTCGGGGATGATGGTGCCGAACACCTTGAACTGGCCGGCTAACTCATCTCGCCCAAGGCAATCCTGGTTTGTCGAGCAGGATTTATAATCAGCGTTGGCAGCCCGCGCCAACAATCCGGGGATGTCTTTCTTAAGGGGCTCATTCAGCGCGTCGTAAAGCGGCGCTACGATCGCCCGGGCCTGCTGCAGCGTTAGCGATTCGGCGGCGGCCGAAGCCCCAGCCGTTGAGGCAAAGAGCAGCGCCGCGGCGCCAAGGACGAGTTTCGACATAGCGGGATCCTTCATTGCTGAATACAGGGAATGAAAAAGCGACGGAGGCGCGGAGGCGCCCGCCGTCGGGTTGTTCGGAAGGGGTTTAGCGGGCAGCGGTTTCGATCAGCGCGGCCACAGCCTTCGGGTGCGAGATATATACAACATGGCTTGATGCCACCTCGACCACTTGCGCCTTCGACCGCTTGTACATGAAGCGCTCAAGTTCGGGATTGATCGAACGGTCCTGTGTCGCGACCATTGCGAAGCTGGGCTTGGACTTCCAAGCTGGCGACGTCACCGGGGTGCCGGCCGCCTTGCCTGCTAAAAACACCTGCGACTTGCCCATGAGATCAGCCTGGGCGGCCGGAAGGTCTGCGGCGAAATCGGCATGAAACAGCGTTTGATCCAGATACAGGAAACCGTCCGACGTCTGTTTGATTGCCTTGGAAGCGGGCGGCATCTTTGCACCTAGCGAACCCAGGCTCTCGCCGGTATCCGGCTGGAATGCCGCGATATAGACAAGGTTTTTCACATGCGTGTTGTTGCCTGCCTCCGTGATGATAGCACCACCATAACTATGTCCCACCAAAACGGCCGGACCGTCCAAAGAATCCAGGACGCGGTTGGTAGCGGCAACGTCGTCTTCCAGCGAGGTCTCCGGCGGCTGGACGATGAACGTCTTGTAGCCGTCCTTTTCAAGGATAGCACTCACTGCGGCCCAACCCGAGCCATCGGCAAATGCGCCATGAACGAGCACGATATTCTTGGTAGCGCCGGCGGGTGCGGCGATCGAGGGGAAAGCGCTCGACATCAGAATGAGCGCGATTGCGGTGAGCCCGCGCGAGGTCTTGATCATTGTAGTCTCCTTTGGTTGAAATGGTGTGATCGGCGACGTGTTGGTGCCGTCATCTTCATGATGACCGGCGTTGAGGTTCCACCTGATTGCGCTGGGCTAGGAAACGAACGTTACGTGGCGAAAGTCGATGGAAACCAGCAAGGGCTCCGGCACCTTTTGCAGTTTCTCGTCATAGGCATAGATGCGCCGAGTCATCGGCATCATCAGACCCTGGAAATCCTGGTAGTTCGTCGTGTAGTTCGCACCCGTGGCGCCGCCCAGGATGTCGACCGTGTAGTCATGCCGTCGCATGAGGCCATCGGGTCCAAAATGAGTGATTTGTGTCCTTGTGTGGCTGACGATGTGGTCAGGAAATGTCACACGCAGACGGCGCCAGCGCTCACCATTCTCATACCAGGGGTCGATCTCTTCGCTTTCAAAACCTGGATAGGTGTAAAGGAAGGGCGAAGTAAGATAGGTCCATAGGGCTTCACTAGCAAAGAAAGCCGCGTGAAACTTATCCCAGGGGGTCGAGCGCACATGGTTCTCGAAAGCCGTTTCTGGGTGCTCCCGGACCTCCGCAACTTCGCCCGTCAGCGTCTCGAGTGTCTGGCGGTCCGGGACAAACACTGTCCGCAAACCCGGTTTGAGGTAAGGCGTGATCGAGAGCTGTTGATAGTGCGTCTGCAGGTCGATGGTCTTGTCGGTCAACAGCCCTTGGCAATGCTTCACCTCCCAAATGGCTCCGCCGATTGACAGCTCAGCGCGAAGGGTTTGGAATTCATTCCAGCGCTTCAGCCCGCCGTGCGCCTCTAATGCGAAGTTCAACAGGTCGCTCATTGGGAAACCTTCCGACTGATGTGCTCGACAACGGCTTTTGTCGTCTCGGCAAGCAGTAGAGCTAGGTTCGCCGTCATGCGCTTTAACAAAGCCAGCGCAGATGGGATAAATCCGCCTAATAGGTTCCAGAGTGCCAGGCGCAGCGAAATAGCGAAGGCAGAGAGGCTTCTATTCGTCGTCTACATGGCCCATGGTCCGATGGCGTCTTGCGCAAAGTGCCAAGGTGGGCACGCGATAGCTGCGACTGGAGACTGCGCGATGAAAGCATTCAACCAATCGATAATCAGTGAGCGGTGGGGCGTAGACGCGCCGCCAACGATATTGGCTGACATCAAGTCAGGATCGCCGATTTCCATGTGCCACTTGCTGGGGGCGTCGCCCCGTAGCGAAGTCGCGGTTGTTCCGGAATCCGCCTTTGTCTTCTTGGTACCTCTTGACGTCCTGGCGACAAGCTCCAAGACTGGTGGACAGCGTGTCATCGTCGACGTGAGTGCTGCGCCTGGAGATGTCTACCTTTTGGACCTCTCCAAGAGTTCCAAAAATGCGATAAATACGCCGTTCAATATCATTCGCTTGTACATTTCTACACAGCGGTTGACAGAGTCAGCCTATGAAAAGGAATTGCCGCTGGTCCAAGGATTGTCGTTATCCTCACTTTCAGGGCACGACCCCATCTTGTATCAACTGGCTCAGACAATGGCGTCGGTAATCGCTCGCGGACAATACGCACCAACTCTGTTGACGGATTACCTTGCGCTTGCATTTCACGCGCATGTCGCAAAGACATACGGAGGAGCGACAAGCGATCGGCTTATCGTCAAAGGCGGACTAAGTCCGTGGCAGTTGCGCAGGATTTACGAGTTCATCGACAAACATCCTATGAATCCGTCAATTTCGGAGCTCGCGAGCGAATGCGGGATTTCAGATAGCCATTTTGCGCGTGCCTTTCGCCGTACCGTCGGGATGGCACCCCATGAGTGGTTGATCAAACAGCGGGTTCAGAAAGCCAAGGAAATGTTGATGATTGCCAACGGTCTGTCATTGGCAGAAATCGCCTTGGTATGCGGCTTCGTAGACCAGAGTCATTTTACACGTGTCTTTTCAAGGCGTGAGGGCAAAAGCCCAGGAACTTGGAGAAGGCACTCGGCCTTCAGCAACGGCCACTAGGCGCCGGCACCCTATTGCGACCAACGGAACTGCGCCACGCGCCTAATCCGGACCTGCTGGACGAATATCCGATGGCGGCGCCGAACTATTAGGCCAGCCGACCGTCAGCTTTCGGGAGATCGTGATTCTTATTGAAGCGGCCGATGTCAGGCGCAAAGCTACCCTGCGCGTATTCGAGGGTCTGCACCAGCTGACGTTGGAAATTGCCGATCGTTTCGCGTTACGTTGGACACACTCGACCGCCGACGTGCAATTAAGCCCGCGGCATCCCTCATCCTCGTCAGGCGGTTCAAGCAGATAGCGAAACTTCCATCGCATTCGTTCGTCAGTCGCTCCGTGACGCATTCGGGCCAACTCAGTTTGACACTACCGATGGCGAAGGGCGCTGGATTGCCCGCGACGAACGGGCAAGATCGCCAGCGACTTCACCGGTCTACGCGATACGTTTTTTGACACCAGAAAGTGGCCATAAGGCCGGCGCTCGACCGCCTCAAACTGCCCACTTGATAGCAACCTGCCTATTGGGGGGCCTTAAGGCGGGTCTCTTCGACACAGATTCTTATCGAATTGATTTTTATTATTTTTATCAAGCAACTGGCGGAGAGAGCGGGATTCGAACCCGCGTTACGGTCTCCCGTAAACACACTTTCCAGGCGTGCGCCTTCAACCACTCGGCCACCTCTCCGTCCTTGCCTTCGCGCCGGCCGGTTTCGCCGCGCGGGTTGGGGAGATGCATCTCCTTTGGGGCTGCGGTGCGGATTTTCCGAACCATGATGCCGCCCAACCGGCGGACATCCTTCCCCGGCACCTGAGCTGTCGAAGCAACAGGCGCGGGGCTCATCTAGTCGATCCCGCGCCGAATGCCAAGCCATAAGCGCAGTCTATTCGCTTTGCCGGCCATATGGTGTTTCGCAAGGCCGCCGCCGCACCCGTTTCCGGGGTGTCGGCCCCGAATGATGTGCACAGGCAAGGCAGCAAGGCCGGCCGCGCTTGACTTCCCTGCTGGTCGCGCGTCGAGTGAAGCAGAGGCCATGCGGGGGCATTGTCCGGACATGACATCAAGCAGCGAACAACCGGGCAGTGGGCAGGCGCCAGCCAGCCGCCCGGGCGGTGATCTTTTTTATGTCCCGGTGGGCTGGCTCATCTTCGTCATGGCGTGGTCGGTCTATGGCCTGGCGTCGGCCTGGTGGCTGGTCGGGAATTCCGGCCTGCCGGACAAAATCTTCAATTTCCTGCTCGGCGGCCTCGTCGCCAATGTCATCATCATCCTGTGGGGGCTTTACCTGCTCGGCCTCGCCTTTGGCCGCTCGGGGCGTTTCCCCCGTCATTTCACTGTCTGGCAGATCGCCCTCATCGTCTGGGTGCTGGCAAGGCAGGCCTATGTGCTTGTCGTGCCGGATTTCGTCTTCTCCGCCAGGAGCCTCGGCATCACGGCAATCGAGATCGGCATCGGCCTGCTGTGCATCTACCTGCTGCGCGGTGGCTCCGGTGCCGAGACCGTCTACGCCAGACCGCAAACCGAAGCGCCCTCGGTCGGCGTTTCCATTGCCGCCGCCTTGCTCGGCATCATTCTCGGCGCCGCCATCGGTGCCGTGGGCGGCTTCCTTGCCGGTTCGGTGATCGCCGATGTCGCCGAGGTGAGTTGCTTCGAGGGTGGCTGCGGCTATTTCGCAGCCTTCTTCGGCCTGGGCGGGCTGGTGGTCGGTGCCATTGGCGGCGGCATTCTCGCCGTCTGGCTTGCCCACCGGCGCAGGCGCAAGCCGTTGGCATAGGGAGAGCAAGCACGAGCCTTCAAATTCGCGTATCGCGGTTGCGGGCAGGCCATGCGCACTCTATTTCTCGCAGGGGATACGTGCCGGAGATATTTGGGAAAGCATCCAGGATCGGCCGGGGGAGAGCTTGATGTTTCGCTTCATTTTTCGTCTGGCCGCCATGGTCGCATTATCGGTTTCTGTGATCATGGCGGTGCTCGACACGACCCGCACGGTGGCGGCTTCGGCGCTTGTGCTGACCCCGCTCAACGCCAGCTGGCTGGCCGTCTCGCCGGACACGCGGGCGGCCTTCGAGACCTTCGTCCGCGCCAAGGCCAGCCCGCTTTTGTGGGATGGCGCCATCGCCTGGGTGCTCAACCAGCCGGGCTTTGCCGTGTTCGCCGTGCTTGCCTTCCTGCTTTACGCCGTCGGCTACAGGCGCCAGCGGCGCACGGGCCAATTCGCCGCCAACTGATCCATTTCTTGCGATCCCGCCCAGGGAAGGAAGGCCGCGCATGTTCTTTCTCAGCGACATGCTGAACAAAAAGCTCAATATGCCGAAGCCGTCCGAGGCTTTGCCGGGCCGTGCCAAGGCGATCCCGACAATTTCCAAGCACCATGTCCTGAAAAGGCCGCTCAAGGGCCCCTACCCCGATGGGCTGGAGACGGCGATGTTCGGGCTCGGCTGCTTCTGGGGCGCCGAGCGTCTGTTCTGGCAGACCGAGGGCGTCTGGGTCACCGCTGTCGGCTATGCCGGCGGCATCACGCCCAATCCGACCTATCAGGAAACTTGCACCGGGCTGACCGGCCATGCCGAAGTGGTGCTGGTCGTCTTCGACCCCAAGATCGTCTCCTATGCCGACCTCCTGCAGCTGTTCTGGGAAAGCCATGACCCGACGCAAGGCATGCGCCAGGGCAATGATGTCGGCACCACCTATCGCTCGGCCATCTACACATCAGGCGATGCGCAATTCCAGGCGGCGAACGCCTCGCGCGATGCCTATCAGGCCGCGCTGCGCGGTGCCGGCCACGGCAGGATCACCACCGAGATCGCGCCGGCGCCGGCTTTCTACTTCGCCGAGGCCGATCACCAGCAATATCTGGCGAAGAACCCTTACGGTTATTGCAACCTCAAGGGCACCGGCATTGCCTGCGCCATGCCGGCCGCTACCGCCTGAGGGCTGGAGCAATTCCAGGAAAAGTGTGAAACGGTTTTCCCGGGGAAAGCGCAGAGCGCTTTCCCACAGGAATTGCGTCAAAACAAAATGTTAGAGCGGTTCGGCGTTTCCGCGAAACGATGAACCGCTCTAACGCGCAAGGATCGCTTTGCGGCACGGTCCGCCCGCGGCACGCTTTTCCAAAAGGTCAAAATTCCGCGTGAATTTTGTTTCGGGCCGTGCCAGATTGCCGCCGAGCGGGAGGGGAATACACTCCTGGCTGACGTCGCATGCCTGCCGCAGAACCGGGCAGGCAGGCAGGCGTAACGGAAAAAATAACCGACAGGGTGTGGATCACATGAAACGTATCGTTCTCGGCCTCCTGGCCGCAACCGCAATGGTTCTTCCGGCTTTCGCCGCGGATGTGCAGCCGGCCATCCTTTATGATCTGGGCGGCAAGTTCGACAAATCCTTCAACGAGGCGGCCTTCCACGGCGCCGAAAAATTCAAGACCGAGACCGGCGTCGCCTATGTCGAGTTCGAAGTGTCCAACGCTTCGCAGCGCGAGCAGGCCCTGCGCCGCTTCGCCGAGGATGGCCGCAACCCGATCGTCATGGCCGGTTTTGCCTGGGAAGATGCCCTCAAGGCGGTCGCAAAGGATTATCCCGACCTGAACTTCGCCATCATCGACGACGCCGTCGACATGCCCAATGTCCGCTCGCTGGTGTTCAAGGAGAATGAAGGCTCCTATCTGGTCGGCATCCTGGCAGGGATGGCCTCGAAGTCCAAGAAGGTCTCCTTCATCGGCGGCATGGACATCCCGCTGATCCGCAAGTTCGAATGCGGCTATGTCGGCGGCGCCAAGGCCGCCGGTGCGACGGACGTCATCCAGAACATGACCGGCGACACGCCGGCTGCCTGGAACGACCCGGCCAAGGGCGGCGAGATCGCCAAGACGCAGATCGACCAGGGTTCCGACGTGGTCTACGCCGCGGCCGGCGGCACCGGCGTCGGCGTGCTGCAGGCGGCGGCTGATGCCGGCAAGCTCGGCATCGGCGTCGATTCCAACCAGAACGGCCTGCAGCCCGGCAAGGTGCTGACCTCGATGATGAAGCGCGTCGACGTTGCCGTCTACAATGCCTTCATGGACGGCAAGAACGGCACCTTCAAGGGCGGCGTGCAGAATCTCGGCCTCAAGGAAGGCGGCGTCGACTACGCCATGGACGACAACAACAAGGCGCTGGTGACGGACGAGATGAAGGCGGCGGTCGAGAAGGCCAAGGCCGACATCATCGCCGGCAAGATCCAGGTGCACGACTACACGGCTGACAACGCCTGCCCCTATTGATCGGCAGCGCCATACAGCCAAGAATCTGCAACCGCCGGGCGCAAGCCCGGCGGTTTCGCGTCGGCCTATAGTTTTCCTGCCAGATAGCCGAGCGCGAAGACCGCGATCAGCACGATAGCGATGACGGCACCGCGCCGGTCGCCAAGCGAATGCACACCGACGCCGTAGGGCCGGCGCTCTAGGCTGCGGATCACCGGCGTTGGTTTCGACCCGTCCAGACCAACGCCGCGCATCTGCGGCAATTCGGCGATACGCTGGGTGACCAGTTCCCAATGATTGGCTGGCAGGCCACCCGGTTTTTCGGCACGGTCGAACATATGCATGCGTTCGGCAAGCTGCAGCACGGCATCGCGGAAGGCGGGGTCGATTTCCAGATCGCGTTCGGCCCGTTCGCGCTCCGCGTCGTTCATCAGGCCAAGCACATAGTCACCGGCCCTTGCGATGCGGTCGCTCATGATGTGCGCCCTCCCCTTTTCCTCACCAGTGCGGCGGCTTGGTCACCGGCACATCGGGCGCCGACTGCTCCTCCAGCGCCAGGAAACGGTCGGTGAGCGCGTCGAGCTTGCGCTGCATGCGCTCGATCACCGTCCACTGCTCGGCGATCTGGCCCGACAGCTCCTCGATGGTCTTCTCCTGCTCGGCGGCGCGGATTTCCAGCGTCGTCAGCCGGTCGGCGGGCATGATCATTTGCAGTCCCTGATGTTGCTCCACAATGCCTTGCATCGTGATGCGAATTTCGATGCCGTCATATTAGCGAATATGAAGCTGGCGGACACGTTGGAAATTGACAAGCACACCGGGATTTGCCGAGAGTGGATGCTGCTCCGGCCGATTGGCATGGGCGGAGCGTCATGCTAGGCATTTTGACCAAGCGATAAAAAAATAAGAGTGGGACTGGCTGCATGGCGCAAGCCGCAATCGAACTGATCGGCATCAACAAGAGTTTTGGCGCCGTGCGCGCCAACCGCGACATCAATCTGGAGATCGCGCGCGGCACCATCCATGGCATCGTCGGCGAGAACGGCGCCGGCAAGTCGACGCTGATGTCGATCCTCTATGGCTTCTACCAGGCCGACAGCGGCGAAATCCGCGTCGGCGGCCAGCCGGCGTCGATCAAGACGCCCAACGACGCGATCGCGCTCGGCATCGGCATGGTGCACCAGCATTTCATGCTGGTCGACAATTTCACGGTGCTGGAAAACATCATCCTCGGAGCCGAAAGCGATGCGCTGTTGAAGCGCAGCATCACCAAGGCACGCTCCGAACTCGAACGCCTCGAACGTGAATATGGGCTCGAAGTCGATCCGGACGCGATCATCGAGGAACTGCCGGTCGGCCTGCAGCAGCGCGTGGAAATCCTCAAGGCGCTCTATCGCGGCGCCGAGATTCTCATTCTCGATGAGCCGACGGGCGTTTTGACACCGGCCGAGGCCGATCACCTCTTCCGCATCCTCAAGCAGCTGAAGGAACAGGGAAAGACGGTGGTGCTGATCACCCACAAGCTGCGCGAGATCATGGCCATCACCGACACCGTGTCGGTCATGCGCCAGGGCACGATGGTGGCAACGAGGGAAACGAAAAAGACCACCGTCGAGGAACTGGCCGAACTGATGGTCGGACGCCGCGTGCTGCTGCGGGTCGAGAAGGGTGAAGCCGAAGCCGGGGCCGTCAAGCTTGCGGTCAAGAACCTGACGGTCAAGGATTCGCGTGGCGTCACTATGGTCGACGACATCTCCTTCGACCTGCGCGCCGGCGAGATCGTCGGCATCGCCGGCGTCGCCGGCAACGGACAATCCGAACTGCTCGAGGCGATTTCCGGCATCAGGCACGCCGTTTCCGGCTCCGTCATGCTGGACGGCAAGCCGATCGATCTCACCGGCAAGGCCGACCCCGGCGAATTGCGCGACCGCGGGCTCGCCCATGTGCCGGAGGATCGCCACCATGTCGGGCTGGTGCTGGCCTTCGAGGAGAACGAAAATTCCATCCTCGGCTATCACGACGACCCCCGCTATCTCAAAGGGCCATTCCTCAACGTCGATGCCATCATGGCCGACGCCAAGGACAAGATCGAGAAATACGACATCCGTCCCGGCAATCCGCGGCTGAAGACCGCCAACTTCTCCGGCGGCAACCAGCAGAAGATCGTGCTCGCGCGGGAAATGGAACAAGACCCGGGTGTGTTGATCGTCGGCCAGCCGACGCGCGGCGTCGATGTCGGCGCCATCGAATTCATCCACAAGCGCCTGATCGCCATGCGCGATCAGGGCAAGGCCGTGCTGGTGGTGTCGGTTGAGCTCGATGAGATTCGTTCGCTGTCGGACCGCATCCTGGTGATGTTTGCCGGCCGTATCGTCGGCGAGCGCGGCCCGGAGGCGACCGAGGGCGAGCTTGGCCTGCTGATGGCGGGCGTCGAGCAAGAGGCCGCCGCATGAGCACGCCTTACGCTAAATTGCCGGCCTGGGCCGACTATGGGCTGATCCCGGTGATCAACCTTTCGGTGGCCTTCATCGTCGCCGGCTTCGTCGTGCTGCTGGTCGGCGAAAATCCGTTCCGCGCCGCGGTCATCCTCGTCGAGGGCGCCTTCGGCAAGGGAACCGGCATCGCCTTCACCCTGTTCTATGCCACCACCTTCATTTTCACCGGGCTTTCGGTGGCGGTGGCGGCGCATTGCGGCCTGTTCAACATCGGCACCGAGGGGCAGGCCTATATCGCCGGCCTTGGCATCGCCATCGTCTGCCTGTCCTTCGACAGCACGCTGCCCTGGTGGCTGACATTTCCGCTGGCCATCGTCGCTTCGGCGGCTGTCGGCGCGTTGTGGGCGCTGATCCCCGCCTATCTGCAGGCCAAGCGCGGCTCGCACATCGTCATCACCACCATCATGTTCAACTTCATCGCCGCCTCGATCATGGTCTATCTGCTGGTCGGGCCGTTGAAGCCGGCAGGGTCGCAAGCGCCGCAAACGCGCAACTTCTTCGCGGGCGCCGAACTGCCGAAGCTCAACTGGATCATCGAGCTGTTCGGCGCCAAGATCCGCTCGGCGCCGCTGAACGTCACCTTCCTGCTGGCACTGCTCATGGCCTTCCTGGTCTGGCTGCTGATCTGGCGCACCAAGCTCGGCTATGAGATGCGCACCTATGGCCACAGCCCCAAGGCAGCGCGCTATGCCGGCATTTCGGAAACCCGCATCATCATCACTGCCATGATGATCTCGGGCGCGCTCGCCGGCATGATGGCGCTCAATCCGGTGATGGGCGACCAGCACAATGTCGCGATCGACTTCGTCTCCGGCGCCGGTTTCGTCGGCATCGCCGTGGCGCTGATGGGGCGCCTGCATCCGGTCGGCATCGTGCTGGCGGCAGTCCTGTTCGGCATGCTCTACCAGGGCGGCGCCGAACTCGCCTTCGAGATGCCGGCGATCAGCCGCGACATGATCGTCATCATCCAGGGTCTGGTGATCCTGTTCGCCGGCGCGCTGGAACACATGTTCAGGCCTTACATCCAGGCACTGTTCGCCTCGTTTAGCCCGAGGTCGGTCGGCATGGAAGCGGTCAAGGGAAAGGGCGCCTGAGATGGATGTCTTTATCGCCATCGTGCAGATATTGGACTCAACCATCCGCCTGTCGGTGCCCTTGCTGCTCGCCTGCCTCGCCGGCCTCTTTTCCGAGCGTTCGGGCATCTTCGACATCGGGCTGGAAGGCAAGATGCTGGTCGGCGCTTTCGCCGGTGCCGCCGCGGCTTCCGTGTTCCATTCGGCCTTTCTCGGCCTCGGCATGGCGATCCTGATTTCGGTCGCCTTTGCCATGGTGCACGGCTTCGCCTCGATCACGCACCGCGGCAACCAGATCGTGTCCGGCGTGGCCATCAATTTCATCGCCGCCGGCTCGACCATCATCCTCGGTCAAGCCTGGTTCCAGCAGGGCGGGCGCACGCCGGCGCTGCAACCGGGCGAGCGGTTCGACGCGATTGTCTGGCCCGGCGCCGAGGCGGTCCGGGACGTGCCGATCATCGGTCCGATCTATGCGGAACTGATCTCCGGCCATTCGCTGCTGGTCTACCTCGCTTTCCTGATGGTGCCGTTCACCTGGTGGGTGCTGTTCCGCACCCGCTTTGGCCTGCGCCTGCGCGCTGTCGGCGAGAACCCGGCCGCTGTCGACACTGCCGGCATCTCGGTCGCCTGGCTGCGCTACCGCGCGCTGATCTGCACCGGCATCCTCACCGGCGTCGCCGGTGCCTATCTGTCGATGGTGCAGAATGGCGGCTTCGTGAAGGACATGACCGCCGGCAAGGGTTACATCGCGCTAGCCGCGCTGATCTTCGCCAAATGGAAGCCGGTCAACGCCATGTTCGCCTGCCTGCTGTTCGGCTTCCTCGATGCGGCGGCAATCCGCCTGCAGGGCTCGCCGCTGCCGATCATCGGCAAGGTGCCGGTGCAGTTCATGCAGGCCCTGCCCTATATCCTCACCGTCATCCTGCTCGCCGGCTTCATCGGCAAGGCCATCCCGCCGCGCGCCGGCGGCGTGCCCTACGTCAAGGAACGCTAGGCTCGGCGCGAGGCACGCGCCGGGTTTTGGACACGATCATCGGAGAGAAGAACTGAATGTCGCATGATCTGTTCGAAGCGGCCAGGACCGCCATGGCCAAGGCCTATGCGCCCTATTCGAAATTTCCGGTGGGCGCCGCCTTGCGCACCGAGGACGGGCGCGTCTTCACCGGCGCCAACGTCGAGGTCGCCTCCTATCCGGAGGGCTGGTGCGCCGAGACCACCGCGCTCGGCCACTACATCATGGGCGGCGGCGGCAAAATCGTCGAGATCGCGGTTATTGCCGAACGCATGGCCAAATGCTCGCCCTGCGGCGGCTGCCGCCAGCGGCTCGCCGAGTTCTGCCGCCCGGAGACAAAACTCTACCTCTGCGACAACACCGGCGTCGCCGAGACCGTGACCATGGGCGACATGCTGCCCTACGGTTTTCGCGGCGACATTCTCAAATGAAGAATTGGCTCAAATGAAGAATTGGCTCAAATGAAGAGCGGGCTGCAATGACCGAAAAAACGGTGGACCATCTGATCGAAAGGCTGGACGGCCTGGCCCCGTCGACAGCGCTGGTGCTGGGTTCGGGCCTCGGCGTGCTTGTCGACCGGATCGAGCACCCGATCCGCGTCCCCTATGCCGACCTGCCGGGTTTTCCCAGAAGCGGCGTCAGCGGCCATGCCGGCGAAGTCGTGGCGGGGCTGTTTGCCGGCGTGCCGGTGCTGATGCTGTCGGGCCGCGCCCATTACTATGAGCATGGCGATGCGGCGGCGATGCGGCCGGTGCTGGAGGTGCTCGCCGGCATTGGCATCACCAAACTGATCCTGACCAATGCCGCCGGCTCTGTCGATCCGGATATGCCGCCGGGCTCGGTGATGCTGCTCACCGACCACATCAATTTCTCGGGCAGCAATCCGCTGATCGGCGAGCCGAGCGACCGCCGCTTCGTCGGCCTGACCGAAGCCTATGACGCCGGCATCCGCAAGGCGATCGAGCGCGCGGCGAAGGCGACCGGCACCACGCTGCACCAGGGCGTCTATATGTGGTTTTCCGGCCCCTGTTTCGAAACACCGGCCGAAATCCGTATGGCGCGCATCATGGGCGCCAACGCGGTGGGCATGTCGACCGTGCCGGAGGTCATTCTTGCCCGCTTCCTTGGCCTGCGCGTCGCCGCCTGCTCGGTTATCACCAATCTGGCGGCCGGCATGACCGGAGCCGAACTTTCGCACCAGGAGACCAAGGACATGGCGCCGGTCGGCGGGTCGCGGCTGGCAACGGTCCTGCACAGAGTGTTCCGCGACGGACTGCTGGAGAGCTGATGCTTCCGCAGGAAATCATCCGTCACAAGCGGGACGGCCACAGGCTCTCGGCCGGTGAAATCGCGGCCTTCATCAATGGCGTCACCTCGGGCGCCGTCACCGATGGCCAGGCCGCGGCTTTTGCCATGGCGGTGTTCTTCAACGGCATGAACCGCGACGAGGCCGTAGCGTTGACGCTGGCCATGCGCGATTCCGGCGATGTGCTCGACTGGTCGGACCTGCCCGGCCCGGTCACCGACAAGCATTCGACCGGCGGCGTCGGCGACAATGTCTCGCTGATGCTGGCGCCGCTCGTCGCTGCCTGCGGCGCCTATGTGCCGATGATCTCAGGCCGTGGCCTCGGCCATACCGGCGGCACGCTGGACAAGATGGATGCGATCCCCGGCTACACCAGCCAGCCCGATATTGCGTTGTTTCGCCGGGCGGTTCTGGAAACGGGCTGCGCCATCATCGGCCAGACCGCCGATCTGGCGCCGGCCGATCGCCGGCTCTATGCCATCCGCGACGTCACCGGCACGGTGGAATCGGTGCCGCTGATCACGGCCTCGATCCTGTCGAAGAAGCTGGCCGCCGGCCTGGGTTCGCTGGTGCTCGACGTCAAGGTCGGCAATGGTGCCTTCATGGAGAAATCGCGAGACGCGACCGCGCTCGCCAACAGCCTGGTCGAAGTCGCCAGCGGCGCCGGGCTGAAGGTCTCGGCGCTGATCACCGGCATGAACGAGCCGCTGGCCTCGGCCGCCGGCAACGCCGTCGAGGTGCGCAACGCCGTCGATTTCCTCACCGGCCGTTTGCGTGACCGGCGCCTGGAGGACGTGACACTGGCGCTGGCCGCCGAAATGCTGCAGTCGGCCGGATTGGTGTCGTCCAACCAGGATGGCCTGCGGCGCGCCACCGAGGCGCTCACCAGCGGCCGTGCCGCCGCCACCTTCGCGCGCATGGTGGCGGTGCTTGGCGGCCCCGCGGATTTCATCGAGAATCCGGAAAAATACCTGCCCGACGCGGCAACGGAATTCGCGGTCAAGGCAACGGCAAACGGGTTCGTCACCGGCATCGCCACCCGCGACATCGGCCTTGCTGTGGTTGGCCTGGGCGGCGGGCGCACAAGGCCTGACGACAAGATCGACCCCAGCGTCGGCATCACCAGGCTGCTGCCCATAGGGGCGGAAGTGCACGCCGGAGATGCTCTGGCGCTGATCCACGCCCGCTCACCCTCCGATGCCGAGGCCGCAGCCGCCACCGTGGTTTCGGCCTATGCCATCGGCGCCTCGAAACCGCCGGCCGACAAAACCGTCATCCGGCGGATCCTGCCGCGCGGCTGACCGAGCCGGGAGCCTATTGGACGAGCAGCAACGTGCCGTTTTCGGCCTGGTATTTGCCGAGCCGGTTGAGGAAGCTCATGCCGATCAGGTTGGTGCGCAACGCCTTGTCGTCGAGCACGATGGCCTGCACGCCATCGACGCTGATGCTGCCGATCTGCAGCCGGTCGATCATCACCACCGCCGCCTTGATCGAGCCGTTGGCGGTGTTGACCTCATGGCTGAAATCGGACGGATTGAGCGACAGCCCGATCCGGCGCGCCGTCGACGTGTTGACCGCGACCAGCGTGGCGCCGGTGTCGATCATGCCGTCCACCTGACGGCCGTTGAGTTTGAAGGTCGACGAGAAGTGTCCGCGCCCGTCCGCCGCGACGACGACCTTGCGCCCGGTCGGCAGCGGCGCCGCCGGCTTGTCGGGAACCGACGCCAGGCTGACCTGCGGTTGTCCCTCGACCTCGGGCTTGGCCGTCACCGTCGATTTCAGCAGGTTTTCAAATATCTGCGGATTCGACTGGTAGGCGACCGGGATCGATGCCGATGTACCGGCAAAGACGCTGAGGATGAGAAGCTTGCGCAGCATGGATCGGCCTTTGTGCTGCCGATCCTTTAGCCCCTGATGGTGTTTGCCGCTTTAACGGGCGCCAAAACCGCACCGTTACGTAAACATTCGGTAAATTACTTTGTCCCGTACATGCGGTCGCCGGCGTCACCGAGGCCGGGCATGATGTAGCCCTTCTCATTGAGCTGGCGGTCGATGGACGCTGTGAACACAGGAACGTCCGGATGCGCCTTGGTGAAACGCTCGATGCCTTCGGGTGCCGCCAAAAGGCACAGGAACCGGATGTTGGTGGCGCCACGCCCTTTCAGCTTGTCGATCGCCGCGATCGCCGAATTGGCGGTCGCCAGCATCGGATCGACGACGATCACCAGCCGGTCGGCGAGGTCGCTCGGCGCCTTGAAGAAATATTCGACCGCCTCCAGCGTCTCGTGGTCGCGGTAGAGGCCGATATGGGCGACGCGGGCCGCCGGCACCAGGTCGAGCAGGCCTTCCAGCAGACCGTTGCCGGCGCGCAGCACCGAAGCGAACACCAGCTTCTTGCCCTCCAACGTCGGCGCTTCCATTTCCTCGATTGGTGTCTCGATGGTGGTGGTGGTCAGTTCGAGATTGCGGGTCACCTCGTAGCCGAGCAGCAGCGATATCTCGCGCAACAGCCGCCGGAAGCCGGCGGTCGAAGTCTCCTTCTTGCGCATGATGGTCAGCTTGTGCTGGACAAGCGGGTGGTCGACGACGGTGACGCCCTTCATGGTGCTCTCCTGATGCGTGTCGCCCGGCGCGCGGACGCGCTTCAGGCAGCTGGAACGACCCTAGCGACTATGGAGCGGCCAAGGAACCGCTTGGCCGGCATCGACCACAGCTTTGTCGGAAGAAAATCAGCGTGCCGCGCCGTTCAGCCGCGCAAGAAGTGCCGCCTTGGTCTTCCTGTCGACGAAGGCGGCTTCGATGGCGGTTCTGGTGACGGCCGCAAGCGCCTTTTCGTTCATTGCGAAATGCTCGGCGGCGATATCATATTCGCGCTTCAGCGAGGTCCAGAAATAGGGCGGGTCGTCGGAGTTGAGCGTCACCTTGCAGCCGGCCGCCTGCAAGGCGGGAAACGGATGGTCGGCAAAACTGTCGAACACCTTGAGCGCGATGTTGGAACCAGGACAGCATTCCAGAACGATGCCTTCGTCGGCGATGCGCCGGACGAGGTCCGGGTTCTCGATGGCGCGCACGCCGTGGCCGATGCGCGAGGGGCGGATATGGTCGAGCGCCGCCTGCACGGTCTCCCAGCCCGTCAGTTCGCCGGCATGGATGGTGATGCCGAGCCCGGCCTCGCGCGCGATCTCGAAAGCCCTGACATAGTCTTCCATCTCGCCCATGCGCTCGTCGCCGGCAACGCCGAAGCCGGTGACCAGCGGATGCCCGCAACGTGCCGCGAAGCGCGCCGCCCGTTCGATCGATTCCACACCGACATGGCGCACGCCGGTGACGATCATGCGGCCCTCTATGCCGGTCTTGGCCTTGGCGCGGAGCATGCCTTCGCCAAGCGCGTCGGTATAGGCCTTGGGCGACAGCCCAGCCTTCGTCGCATGATCCGGGGAGGTGAACACTTCGGAATAGATGGCGCCGTCGCGGGCCAGGCTGGTCAGATAATGATCGGCCAGCCGCGCATAATCCTCCTCGGTGCGGAACAGATCGGCGGAAAAGTCGTAGGCCGCGAGGAAGGACGTGAAATCGTGCCAGACGAAGGAACCGTTCTGGATATAGGGCGAGGTATCCTTGCCGTATTTCTGCGCCTGGCGGATGACGAGTTCTGGCGCGGCTGCCCCTTCAATGTGGCAGTGCAGTTCCGCTTTCAAAGGCATTCAAACATCCCGTCTGTCAGTCCAGGTCTTGAAAACCCACCACCTGGAAGCGCGGCTGAACACCGCGCCTTAAACAATAGCGCCCACAGCATCGATCGGCTATGGTCCCGCCGGTTTTATGACGGATCAAAAAAATGTCAGTTGAGAGAACCACGGCCGCGGGCGGCATGGAAACCTCCTATGGTTTCAAGCGTGTAGGGGAAGGCGAGAAGCAGTCCCTGGTCAACGATGTTTTCCACAAGGTCGCCAACCGCTATGACCTGATGAACGACCTGATGTCGGCCGGCCTGCACCGGCTGTGGAAGGATGCCATGGTGACATGGCTCAATCCGCCGAAGCGGGCGGGCTGGAAGGTCCTGGACGTGGCCGGCGGCACCGGCGACATCGCCTTCCGCATTGTCGATGCCAGCCATGGCAACGCGCATGCCACGGTGCTCGACATCAACGGCTCGATGCTCAGTGTCGGGCGAGACCGGGCCGAAAAGAAAGGCCTGTCCGGCAACACCGATTTCGTCGAGGCCAATGCCGAAGAACTGCCCTTTGCTGACGCCACCTTCGACGCCTACACCATCGCCTTCGGCATCCGCAACGTGCCGCGCATCGATGTCGCGCTTGCGGAAGCGTTCCGCGTGCTGAAGCCGGGCGGTCGGTTCCTGTGCCTGGAATTTTCCGAGGTCGAGATGCCGCTGCTCGACAAGGCCTATGAAGCCTGGTCATTCAACGCCATCCCCAGGATCGGCAAGATGGTCACCGGCGACGGCGAGCCCTATTCCTATCTGGTCGAATCGATCGCGAAATTCCCCAACCAGCAGAATTTTGCGGCGATGATTTCCCGCGCTGGTTTCGACCGCGTTTCCTTCCGCAACTATTCCGGCGGTATTGCCGCGCTGCATTCGGGCTGGAAGCTTTGAGGCTGGCCCGCATTTCCCATCCCCGATATGGCTCGTGCCGGTCGCAAGGACCGGCCGGGGTGCGGCCATGAGCAGCGTCGGCGCTGGTTTCAGGCTCGCACGGGCCGGCTGGGTGCTGGTGCGCGAGGGCGTCATCGCCGCTCTGCCGGGCGAGGAACTGTCCGGCCTGCCGAAATTCGGCTGGCGGCTGGCGCGGCTGTTCACCCGCCGCCGCGCGCTGGCCTATGAGCGCAGCGACCGGCTGGCCAAGGCGGTGGTTCGGCTCGGCCCGTCCTATGTCAAGCTTGGCCAGTTCCTGGCAACGCGGCCCGATGTCGTCGGCAACGACATGGCGCTCGATCTCGCCATGCTGCAGGACAAGATGCATACCTTCCCGAGAGCCGAGGCGGTCTCGGCCATCGAAGCCTCGCTCGGGCGCAAGGTGAGCGATCTCTACGCGGAGTTCGGCGACCCGGTCGCCGCCGCTTCGATCGCCCAGGTCCATACCGCCGAAACCATCCATGACGGCGCTGCCACCAAGGTCGCGGTGAAGGTGATCCGGCCCGGCGTGCGCCGCCGCTTCTTCCAGGATCTCGAAAGCTATTTCCTCGCCGCCCGCCTGCAGGAGAAATACATCCCCTCCTCGCGCCGACTGCGGCCTGTCGAGGTGACCGAGACGCTTGCACAGACCACCAAGATCGAGATGGATTTGCGCCTCGAGGCGGCGGCACTCTCCGAACTTGGTGAGAACACCAGGGACGATCCGGGCTTTCGCGTACCGTCCGTCGACTGGGAGCGCACCGGCCGCGACGTGCTGACGATGGAATGGGTCGATGGCGTCAAGATGAACAACATCGCAGGCCTGGAGGAGGCCGGCCATGATCTGAAAGCGATCGCCGCGAACCTCATCCAGTCGTTCCTGCGCCATACTTTGCGCGACGGTTTCTTCCACGCCGACATGCATCCCGGCAATTTGTTCGTCGAGGCGAGCGGTACCATTGTCGCCGTCGATCTCGGCATTGCCGGCCGTCTCGGCAAGAAGGAGCGTCGCTTCCTCGCCGAAATCCTCTATGGCTTCATCACGCGCGACTATCTGCGCGTCGCCGAGGTGCATTTCGAGGCCGGTTACGTGCCGCGCCAGCACAATGTCGCGGCCTTTGCGCAGGCGATCCGCGCCATAGGCGAGCCGATCCATGGCCAGCCGGCCGAGACCATCTCCATGGCCAAGCTGCTGACGCTGCTGTTCGAGGTGACCGAACTCTTTGACATGGCGACGCGGCCCGAGCTGATCCTGCTGCAGAAGACCATGGTGGTGGTCGAGGGCGTGGCGCGCACGCTCGATCCGGCCTTCAACATGTGGAAGACGGCCGAGCCGGTGGTCGGCGGCTGGATCGCTGGAAACCTTGGCCCGCGCGGCATGATGGTCGATGCGCGCGACGGCGCCAGGGCGCTGCTGACGCTCGCCCGCCAGGCGCCGGAGCTTGCCGCGCGCACCGACCGGCTGTCGCGCGAAATCGACCTGATGGCCGAGCACGGGCTACGCTTCGACGAAACCACGGCGCGGGCCATCGGCAGGGCCGAGGCGCGCTACAGCCGCTCCGGCCGCGTGGCGCTGTGGGTGATTGCGCTGACGCTAGTCTATATAGCCTGGAAGTTGCTCTGAGCACCCTCAATGACAGCAATGCAGGCATTGCTGTCATTGAAAGCAACGCTTTCATGGACTACGTTGAGGGTAAGGAGCAAAAACATGAGCACACTTACCATCCGCAATCTCGATACCAACGTGAAGCAGAAACTGCGTGAGCGAGCTGCCATGAGGGGAGTCTCAATGGAAGAGGAAGCGCGCAGCGTTCTTGCCAAGAGTGTCCTTTCGGACGGTGTGGACCAAGACCCTCGGGGCGAGTCCCTTTACGCCGCGATTCGTAGACTGGTTGAGCCCCATGGCGGTTTCGATATCGAGTTGCCGGAGCGCGGCCCTACGCGCGAACCACTGAAATTTGACTAACCATGTTCGTGCTGGATACGAATGTTATTTCCGAAACCTTCAAACCACGGCCGGATGCAGGGGTGGCTACCTGGATGGATAGCTCCCTCGCGACCCGCTCATATGTCACGGCGATGACCAAGGCAGAGCTGCTTGTCGGACTTGCGAACATGCCCGATGGAAAGCGTAAAGCTGCACTGGGCAGTGTTATCGGGGCCTTTTTCACCACGTGGCTCAAGACCCCAGTGCTCGCGTTTGGAGACCGTGAGGCCGAAGCATACGCAGAGATTGTTTCGAAGAGACGATTTCTGGGACGCCCTATCCGCGAATTTGACGCACAGATCGCCTCGGTTGCTCGCTCACGAGGCTTTGCGGTAGTGACTAGAAATGTTGCTGACTTTTCCGACTGCGGTATCAACATAGTCAATCCTTGGGAGGGTGCATGAGCCTCTCCAGCAAACGCATCCTGCTCATCATCGGCGGTGGCATCGCCGCCTACAAGGCGCTCGACCTGATCCGCCGGCTGCGCGAGCGCGGTGCGGCTGTTCGGGTGGTGATGACTGCCGCTGCCCAGGAATTCGTCACCACCCTGTCGGTTGGAGCACTCTCGGCCGACCATGTCTTCACCGAATTGTTCGACCGCAATGACGAACACGATGTCGGCCACATCAGGCTGTCGCGCGAGGCCGATCTTCTGGTTGTGGCGCCCGCCACCGCCGATCTGATGGCCAAGCTTGCCAACGGCCATGCCAACGATCTTGCCTCCACCGTGCTCATCGCCACCGACAAGCCGGTGCTGATGGCGCCGGCGATGAACCCGAGGATGTGGGCGCATCCGGCCACTCGCCGCAACCGCGCGACCTTGGGCAAGGATGGCATCGCTTTCGTCGGTCCGGCCAAAGGCGAGATGGCCGAAAGCAACGAGGCCGGCGAAGGCCGCATGGCCGAGCCGCTGGAGATCGTCGCCGCGGTCGAGGCGATGCTCGATGCCGGCCCCAAACCGTTGGCGGGGCGCAAGATCATCGTTACCTCCGGTCCGACGCACGAACCGATCGACCCGGTGCGCTATATCGCCAACCGTTCCTCCGGCAAGCAGGGCCACGCCATCGCCGCGGCATTGGCAAGGCTTGGCGCCGATGTGCGCCTCGTCTCGGGTCCTGTAAGCATCGCCGACCCGGCCGGCGTGAAGACCATCCATGTCGAGCGTGCGCAAGAGATGCGCGACGCGGTCGAACAGCTTCTGCCCGCCGATGCCGCGGTGTTCGTCGCCGCCGTCGCCGACTGGCGCAGTGAGAATTCGGCGGGCGAGAAGATCAAGAAAGTAGCAGGCGAAGGACCACCGGTGCTGCGCATGGTCGAAAACCCCGACATCCTGGCAGGCGTCGGCCATCACAGCCAACGGCCCGGCCTGGTCGTCGGCTTCGCCGCCGAGACGCAGGATCTTTTGCGCAATGCAGAGGCCAAGCTCAGAAAGAAAGGCGCCGACTTCATCGTCGCCAACGACGTCTCGCATGAAAGCGGCATCGGCCCCACGGGCGTCATGGGCGGCGACCGCAACAAGGTGCGGATCGTCTCAAAGACTGGCGTCGAGGAATGGCCCGAAATGACCAAGGACAAGGTGGCGGCGCGGCTCGCCACCCTCATTGCCGAACGGTTGAAAACAACAATCGTTTGACGCGCATTGGATAAGACACGCGGCGCCCGTTGGACGCCGCGCATCGGATTCCTGTCTGAACCGTCAGTTTGACAACAGTTCCGCCGTGCGGGCGAGCGCGCCGCCGAAACCGTTGAGCGGAATGGAAAAGCTAACCGCTTGTCCCGTGTCGGCCGCAAAGGCGTCGATCTTCAGCGTGGTGCCGTTCTTGAGCAGCGGCGTGACATTGGCGTCGAACGCCACCGGCACCAGGCAGCCGACCACCTGGCAAGTGTTGAACGCCAGGCTGCCATCGAGCTTCTGGTCGTCGATGGTCAGGGTGACGCCCTTGGCGAGCGCCAAGCCAAACGGCAGGGCAAGCGTGCCGGTGGCGTCTTCGCCGGTCTTGCTCGACAGTTCGATCGCCAGCAGCCGCTGGTTGCTTTGCTTGTTGAACTGCTGGTGCGACAGGCTGCAGACCTTGTTCGTGCCCGATATCTGGCAGTTGACCGTCCAGTCGCCATGGGTTTCGGACAAGGCCGATGCCCCGCCGGGCAGCTGCGGCGCATCAGCCGCGGCGGGCGGCGCCGCCACCTTGTCGCCCTTGGTCTGCGCGGCCACGGCCGGCACACCGGCGATGCAGGCCGCACCCAGCATCGCAACCAAATACGCGTATTTCCTCATCAAGACCTCTCCCGCCCGGCTCCGTCTCGAACCAGCCTGGAAGCTGACCTTGAGAGACGCGCTGGCTACATTCTGTTTGACCGTTTCCCCGAAGGCGCCGTTGTACCCGACGGACATGCCGACGCCATTGACGCCATTCAGTTCGAGGCCAGCGCCGACCCCGATAGAGCGGCGAATCGATCGCCTCCGTCAAGTGCAATGCGGGGTTGCCGGGCAGATTCTCGGCAGCCGCAAAGCGACCTTTATTGCGGCAACTCCACCTGGCCTTCCATGGAGCGAATGCCGCAGTGTCGCCGGGCGCGATGTCCATGCCGATCTCAAGCATTGGCGTCGTCGGCAATCTGCGGTCGCGGTCGGATGGCCAGCAGAGGGCTTGATCGATTTCAACGCGCCCGATGGGCCGGCCATGGCATCGCCGGACAAACACCCTATATTACGGGCATGAACAGGTTTTTTGGCAGGAATGATCGGATGGCGGTGGGTCTCCCGTCGGTGCGTCTGGTGTCGGCGCTGCTGGCCGCGGCTTTCGTGGCCGGGCTTGCGCTGCCCGCTTCCGCGCAGGTGCTCAATCCCGCGGCCAACGGCAACGCGCTGGTCCAGCAGAACGATTTGCAGATCTTGCAGAACCGGGTGCAGCGGCAGCAATTTCAGCAGCAGCAACAGCAGTATCGCGCCCAGGACCGGGTGATCGTCCAGCAGCCGGCGCCAGTGGTGCCGCAGGTCAGGCCGAGTTGCCAGACCCAGATCATCGGCAACACCGCCGTGAGCACTTGTCGCTGACAGCCAGACCACTCTTTTAATTAGCCGACTTACATGATAGGGGCCTTCGAGTGCCCCTGCGGCAGTTTGGGTTTTGCAAAGGCGCCGCATCACGCTATGGGGCACTGCACCGACTGGATTGTTACGAATGGCAGTCACCAAGAAAAAGGCCGTGCGCAAGGCCAAGAAAGGCGAGCGGATCCGCCAGGTCGCGGCGATCCCCTTTCGGTTGACCGCGGACGGCGATTTCGAGGTGATGCTGGTCACGTCGCGGACGACGCAGCGCTTCATCGTCCCCAAGGGTTGGCCGATGAAAGGCAAGAGCGGGCGCAAGGCGGCCACCATCGAGGCGCAGGAGGAAGCCGGCGTGCTCGGCAAGGCGCTGAAGAAGCCGGCCGGCACCTATTCCTACTGGAAACGGCTGGCCAACCGCTTTGTCCGCGTCGACGTCATCGTCTACCTGCTTGAAGTGACCGAAGAGCTGGCCGACTGGCAGGAAGCCAGACGCCGGCAGCGGGCCTGGCTGGCGCCGGCCGATGCGGCGATGCTCATCGACGAACCCGATCTGTCGACGCTGGTGAAGACCCTGAAGCTTCCCGATCCTGTGCCGCTCGGCCAGGCATAGGCTTCACTCGCCAGCCCCGTCCTCGCTCGGAAACGACCGTACCGGCGTGCCGGTATAGGCCCACAGCCATTCGCGCGGCAGCGGGCCCTTGTTGCGCTCGCTCTGCTGCGACTGTTCCCAGGCATGCGCCAGGATGCCGACAGAGCGCGACAGCACGAAGAGTCCCCGTGTCAGCGGAGGCGGGAAGCCCAGTTCTCCGTAGATGACGGCCGTGGCGCCATCGATGTTGAGCGGGATCTTCTTGCCCTTGCGGCGTGCGACCTCCGCCTCGATCGCCTCGGCGATGTCGGCGAACCGTCCATTGACGACACCCCGCGCGGCAAATTCGCGGGTCAGTTCCAGCAGGCGCGGTGCGCGCGGATCGACCGGGTGAAAGCGGTGGCCGAGCCCCGGCACATAACCCTTTTCCTCGCCGAAGAACCGGTCGAGCCGGGCGGAGACCGCCTCCCCCAGCGCCATCCCGCCATCGATTGCCATGGCAATATCGCCATAGAAGGACAGCGCCTGTTCACCGGCGCCGCCATGCACGTCGCCAAGCACGTTGATGGCCGAGGCCATGGCGCTGTTGATGCCGACGCCGCAGGTGATGGCCATGCGGGCAATGGCGATCGACGGCGCCTGCGGCCCATGGTCGACGGCCGCACCGAGCGCAATGCCAAGCAGCGCGGCCTGGTCCTCGCTGGGCAATTCGCCACGCAGCATCAGCCAGATCATTGCCGGGAAGCTGACGCGGCCGATCAGGTCCTGGATCTCATAACCGCGCAGCCGGATGACGCCGGGGCTCATCTCGATGATGCCGGTCTGCCACCATTCCTCGCCGCGTTCACGGCCGGTTTTCTTCTGTATATCGCTCATGCCCGTGCCCCGGCCTTGGCGCGTGGTGGCAGCTGGGCGAAGATCTCGTCCATATGCTCGCCAAGTGCCGGCGGCGGCTTCGTCGGCAAAGGCGCCTCACCGTCGACCATGAAGCCGCCGCGCAGAACCGTCAGCGGCCTGTCCATCCCGGCCACATCGTCAAAATTCGCGGTCACCTGGCGTTCGAGCACTTGCGGCTCGACCAGCACTTGCGGGATCGTCAGCACCCTGCCAGCCGGCACACCGGCGCGATTGAACTTCTCTTCCCAAGCCGCGGCCGAGGCCCCTGCCAGGGCCTCCTCGATCTCGGCCTTCAGCGCCACGCGGTTCTTCTTGCGTGTCTCACGCTCGGCAAAGCGCGGGTCCGAGGCCAGCTCCTGTTGACCGATCAGCCGACACAGCGCCACGAACTGCTCCTGCTTGTTGGCGGCGATGTTGAGCAGGCCGTCGCCGGTGCGGAAGGCGCCGGAGGGTGCCGCGGTCATGTTCTCATTGCCCATAGGCATGGGATCGACCCCTGCCGTCAGATAGTTCGACACCGGCCAGCCCAGCGCGGAAAGCGTGCATTCGAGCATCGAGACGTCGAGGAAGGCACCCTCGCCTGACGTCTTCTGCCTGACCAGTGCCGCCGCAATACTGAAGGCACCGACCAGGCCGCCCAGCGTATCGGCAACGGGATAGCCGACACGCAGCGGCGCCGTTTCCGGCGTGCCGGTGATGCTCATGATGCCCGACAGCCCCTGGATGATCTGGTCGTAGGCGGGATTGTCACGCATTGGCCCGGTCTGGCCGAAACCCGATATCGCGCAATAGACGAGACCGGGACGGACCGCCTTCAGCGCTTCATAACCAAGGCCAAGCCGATCCATCACGCCGGGGCGGAAATTCTCCACCAGCGCGTCCGCACTGGCGACCAGGTCGAGGAAACGCTCGCGATCGGCCACTGTCTTGAGGTCGAGCACGACCGATCGTTTGCCGGCGTTCTGCGCCAGGAAGGAGGCGCCCATGCCGGCCTGGTTGAGTTTTGGCGAACCGCCGAGCTGGCGCGCCAGGTCGCCGCCTTGCGGCCCCTCGACCTTGATCACGTCGGCCCCCAACAGCGCCAGCTGATAGGCACAATAAGGCCCGGCCAGGACATTGGTCAGGTCGAGAACGCGGATACCGGAAAGCAGGTCAGTCATGTCGTCTCAAATCGATCAGGCATCGCCCGGCACATGCTCCGGTCCGCGCCGCCGGCGATGTTCGATGAAGGCCCAGATATGCGGCCCGGCGAGGCCGATGAAGGCGAGCGTCAGCAGCGTCAGCGACAGCTTGTGCGTATAAAACACCGACCAGTCGCCGTTCGAGATGGTCATTGCCCGGCGGAACTGGGTTTCGGCGAGCGGCCCCAGGATCATGCCGATGATGACGGGCGCGGTCGGGAAGTCGAAGCGCCGCATCAGGAAGCCCGCCGCGCCCAGAAGATAGAGGATGACGAGATCGATGGGCGATTGCGAGATGCCATAGGTGCCGACGGTCGCGAACACCAGGATGCCGGCATAGAGCTGCGGCGCCGGGATCTTCAACAGTCGCACCCACAGCCCGATCAGCGGCAGGTTGAGGATGACGAGGATGACGTTGGCGATGAACAGGCTGGCGATCAGGCCCCAGACCAAATCGGCCTGCGTCGTCAGAAGCAGCGGCCCCGGATTGATGCCGTAGCTCTGGAACGCCGACAGCATGATCGCCGCCGTCGCCGAGGTCGGCAGGCCGAGCGTCAGCATCGGCACCAGCACGCCGGCGGCGGACGCATTGTTGGCGGCTTCGGGACCGGCAACGCCCTCGATGGCGCCGACCGTGCCGAACTCCTCCTTGTGCTTCGACAGCTTCTTTTCGATGGCATAGGACAGGAAGGTCGGGATTTCGGCGCCGCCGGCCGGCATGGCACCGATCGGGAAACCGATCGCGGCACCGCGCAGCCAGGCCTTCCATGACCGGCCCCATTCGGCCGCGGTCATGTAAAGGGAGCCCTTCAGCGGCACGATCTCGTCCTTGCCGGCATAGCGGCGCGAGGCCATGTAGAGCGTCTCGCCGACCGCGAACAGGCCGACGGCGGCGATGATGACGTCGACGCCGTCGAGCAGTTCGGTCGTACCGAAGGTGAAGCGCGGCTGACCGGTCTGCAGATCGACGCCGATCATGCCGATGACGAAGCCGGCAAACAGGCTGGTGAGCCCACGCACCGAGGACGAGCCGAGCACGGCCGAAACCGTAATGAAGGCCAGCACCATCAGCGAGAAATATTCGGCCGGGCCGAAGGCCAGCGCGAACTTGACCACCACCGGCGCCAGGAAGGCGACGCCCAGCGTGCCGATGGTTCCGGCGACGAACGAGCCGATCGCCGAGGTGGCAAGGGCCGCACCGCCGCGGCCGGACCGGGCCATCTTGTTGCCCTCCAGCGCGGTGACGATGGTGGCGCTTTCGCCGGGCGTGTTGAGCAGGATCGATGTCGTCGAGCCGCCATACATGGCGCCGTAATAGATGCCGGCAAACAGGATGAAGGACGCTTCCGGCGCCACCTGGTAGGTGATCGGCAGAAGCAGCGCGATGGTCAGCGCCGGTCCAAGGCCGGGCAGCACGCCGATGGCGGTGCCGAGCGTGGTGCCGAGCAGGCACCACATCAGGTTCATCGGCGTGAAGGCGACCGAAAAGCCGTGCGCGAGATGGCCAAGCGTTTCCATGGCGTCAGCCTCCAAACGCGCCGATGATCGCATCGATCACCGTGTTCAACTGGTTCTCGATGAAACCGGCGCCGATGTTGACGCCGAGCGCCCTGGCGAAGCCGAAATAGGCGGCCAGTGCCAGGATAAGGCCGGTAAGCGCATCACGCAGCGTACGCTTGCTGCCGAAGCCATAGCAGACGAGAACGAACATGATGACCGACGCCGCGGTGAAGCCGAGCGGCCGGATAAGCAGCAGGTTGGCGACCAGGCCGATGACGACGAAACCCATCGCCTTCCAGTCGGTCGGCGTTTCCTTTTCCTCCTCCGGCTGCCAGCCGCCGCGAAACGCGGCGAGGATGAGCAGCAGGGACAGCACCACCAGGCCGACCATGGTGAGATAGGGGAACACGGTCGGGCCGACCTTGGAATAGAGCGGCGACACCGGGATCGCCAGTGTCTGCCAGGCCACGGCGCCGGCGCAGGCCAAAAGCCCGATGCCAACAAGCAGTTCCGGCACGGCAAGGCGCGAGGGCGGCGCCGGCTGGTTGATGGTGCTCATGGAATGTCCTCCCCAGGATTACGGGCCAAGACGGCTGTCATCGGCCTTCACGCTGTCAGCCATGACCGATCTCTTCTTCGATGCGATCGGCGGAGCTGAGAAAATGAGGGACGGCTCGCGCCGCCCCCCTGGGGAAAATCAGGCGAGGCCGAGATCCTTGAGGATGGCTTCGATACGTGCCGAATCCTCGGCGACGAATTTCGCATAGTCGTCGCCGGTGAGCAGGATGGGCGTCCAGTTGCGGTTCTTGCACTCAGCAGCCCAGGCATCGCTCTTGGCCATCGTCTCGACCATCGTGATCATCGCTGCCTTGTCGGCATCGGACACGCCGGGAGGCGCGAAAACGCCGCGCCAGTTGAACAGCTCGACATCGATGCCGGCTTCCTTCAGCGTCGGCGCGTCGATGCCGTCCTGGCGCTTGTCGGCCGAGATGGCGAGCAGCCTCAGCGCGCCGGCCTTGACCTGCTCGGAGAATTCACCAAAACCGGAGATGCCGGCCGCCACCTGGTTGCCGAGCAACGCCGACAAGGCCTCGCCGCCGCCGGCGAACGGCACATAGGAAAGACTGGTTGCCGGAACGCCGACCGTCTTGGCGATCAGGCCGAACAGGATGTGGTCGGAGCCACCGGCGGAACCGCCGGCCACGGGAACCTTGGTCGGATCGGCCTTGAGCGCGGCGACGAAATCGGCGGCCGTCTTGAACGGCGACTCCGCCGGCACCACCAGGGCCTCGAATTCGCCGGTGAGACGGGCGATCGGCGTGACCTGCGTCAGATTGTTGGCGGCCTTGTTGGCGATGATGGCGCCAACCATGACCATGCCGGCAACCATCAGCGAATTGCCCTTGCCGTTCCACTGGCTGATGAACTGCGGCAGCCCGACCGTGCCGCCGGCGCCGCCGACATTGGTGATCTGCGAGCCGGAGATCAGCTTCTCTGCGCGCAGCACCTGATCCATCGTGCGCCCGGTCTGGTCCCAGCCGCCGCCGGGTGCTGCCGGCACGAAAATCTGGATCTGCGGCGCGCCTTCGGCGAAAGCGGGCGTGAGATGAAGTCCTGCAAGGCCGGCAGCACCTGCCGCCGCCGTGCTCATCAAAAATCTGCGTCTGTTCAGCATGGGATTCCTCCAGATCACGACACCTCCTCCGGTGCCTGCCAAACGCGCCTGCAATCACAGACCCGTGATCGAGTTCAAGCAGATGTTACTGAGTTCTGTCAACGGGAACGATATTCTGCTGGACAGAACGGTCCTGTGGCGCGACAGAGTGGCTCCGCTCGGGCTTCTCCGAACTGGGAACCGCAATGGACTTACCAAGCCAATCGACTGATGAGGAAAGCCGGCGCGCGACAGCCGAAGGTGTTGCGGCACTTGACCGGGCGATTGCCATCCTCGATGCCTTCACCACCGCCGACCGCTCGCTCAGCCTGGCCGAAATCGCGGCGCGCACCGGCCTCTACAAGAGCACGATCCTGCGCCTGGCGAATTCGCTGCTGCGCGGGCAACTGCTCGAGCGCCTCGACGACGGGCGCTACCGCGTTGGGCCGGCCACCTTTCGGCTGGGCGCGCTCTATCAGCGTTCGGTCGTGGCGGTCGACATCCTGTTGCCGATCATGCGCGACCTTTCCGAGCGAAGCTGGGAGAGCGTTGCCTTCTATGTCCGCTCGGGCGACGTCCGCACCTGCCTCTACCGCGTCGAATCCAAACATCCGATCCGCTACACCATTCGCGAGGGTGACGTACTGCCTTTGCTGGTCGGCTCGGGCGGGCGCGTGCTCGCGGCGTTTTCCGGTCAGCCGGGCGAACCCTACGAGACCATCCGCAGGACTTGCAACTGCCTCGCCGTCGGCGACCGCGACCCCGACACGGCGGGCATCTCTGCGCCGGTGTTTGGACCGGGACGCATCCTGCTCGGCGCCTTGACGCTGGCCGGTCCGAGCACGCGCGTAGATGCTGCCTTCCTTCAACGCATGAAACGTCCGTTGCTCGAGGCAGCTGCCCGCGCGACCCGCGCCTTCGGCGAGGATGCCTCCGTGCTCGAACAGGCAAGTCTTACGACGGAGGCTCTGCCCTAGCCTCGGCGGTTGCGACCTGCAAAAGGACCGATAAGCTTCGAATACAAACTGATTCAACTTTAAGCAGTCACTTGACGTTGCGTAATATTCGACTGCCCACGGCAAGAAAAGGCTTCATAGAGAACGGAACTATTTATTAGCTGTTAAGCCCCTCGTGATACCCGATTGCTGTCGCCCTTTAAGCGACATGAGGGAAGAAACATCGTCTCAACCGGCGGATGAAACAGCCGGACAGACGCGCTGACAGGATCATGGCACGTCCGTGAATTCGATGAAGCCGTCATCGAGGAACGCCAGCCCCCGTCTTCTCGGGCTCGTCTGGCCGTTCATTGCCGTCGTTCTCGTCCAGGCGCTGGTCGCCAGCCTCAGCCTCTACACGCTTTCGGCGGTTCGCGCCTATGTCGGCGGCGAAAGCCAGTGGTCCAAAGGGCAAAAGCACGCCATCTATTTCCTCAGCCTCTATGCCGACACCGGCAATGAGGAGTTTTTCGACGAGTATCGCGAAGCGATCGCCGTTCCGCTTGCCGACCGCTCGGCGCGCCTGGCGCTCGAGCAGCCCGACCCCGATACAGAGGCGGCGCGCGCAGGCTTTCTGCAGGGCAGAAACCACCCGGACGACGTGACCGGGATGATCTGGCTGTTCCAGAATTTCCGCGGCTTCATCTATCTCGACACCGCTATCCGGCACTGGACCGCCGCTGACGCGATGATCCTCGCCATCCAGCAGCTCGGCGACGCGATGCACGCGACGTTGAGCAGAGGGCAGGCGTCACCGGCTGAGATCAACGCCTGGAAGACGGATATCCATCAGCTAGACCGTCAGATCAGTCCGCTTTCCAAGGCTTTCTCGGACAGTCTCGGCGAGGGATCGCGCTTCATCGAGCTGCTGCTTACCCTTGCCAATCTCGTCACCGCAGCCTTGCTGATCCTGCTCGCCGTCTGGCGCACGCGCAAACTCCTGGCGCAGCGCCAGGCCTTCCAGCTAGCGCTCAATGCTGAGCGCGAGCGCGCCCAGGTCACGCTGGCTTCGATCGGCCAGGCTGTCATCAGCACAGGCCGTGACGGGCGGCTGGACTACATGAACGCGGTTGCCGAGAAACTGCTGGCCTGCCCGTTCGGCACTGCCAGAGGCAAACCGATCGCATCGCTGTTTCGCCTTGTCGACAAGGACACCAGCGTTGAAGAAACGCAGCTGGTCGAGCGTCTCCTGGCCGGCGAGCAGCGCCGTTCCAGCGCCCGTCCGCAATTGCTGCAGCGGCCGGACGGCTCTGTTGTTCCCGTCGCGCTGACCGGCGCGCCGCTGCTCGTTTCCGGTGAGGTCGTCGGCGCGGTGCTCGCCTTCCACGACATGACGCGCGAAGAGGACTATATCGAGCGGCTTTCGTGGCAGGCTTCGCATGACGCGTTGACCGGGCTCGCCAACCGGCGCGATTTTGAAAGCCGGCTGGAAAGGACGATCGTCGAATTGCAGGGCCAGCCCCGGCAGCACGCCTTGATGTATCTCGATCTCGATCAGTTCAAGCTGGTCAACGATACCTGCGGCCATGCCGCTGGTGACCAATTGCTGCGCCAGATCTCCGCGCTGCTGACCCACGAATTGCGGCCGGGCGACGTGCTGGCCAGGCTGGGCGGCGACGAATTCGGTGTGCTGCTCGTGGACAGTGATTGCGAAACCGCCGCCGACACCGCCGAACGGCTGCGCACAGCCGTGCAGGACCTGCATTTCGCCTGGGATAATAGGCCTTTCAACACCAGTGTCAGCATCGGCATGGTGCAGATCGCCGATGCGCACGTGACAATCGAGGAGACGCTGCGTGCCGCCGATGTCGCCTGCTACATGGCCAAGGAAAAGGGCCGCAACCGCGTCCAGATCCACAGCGATGGCGACATGGCCCTGCGCGAACGTTTCGGTGAGATGGCTTGGGTGCAGCGCCTGCACGCCGCATTGGAGCAAGACCGCTTCAGGTTGCATGCCCAGGAAATCTGGCCGCTCAATGACGACATCGTCGAGGCGGGAGCCCATATCGAGATCCTGTTGCGGCTGACCGACGAAGACGGCAGCTTCGTCACCCCGCAGAGCTTCATTCCCGCGGCCGAGCGCTACGGCCTGATGCCGTCGATCGACCGCTGGGTGGTACGCAACACCTTCCGCATCCTGGCCGCACGGCAAGCCGATCCGCTCACGCCGCCGATCACCACATGCGCCATCAATCTTTCCGGTGCGACTTTCGGCGACGAGACCTTTCTCGGCTTCCTGCGCGAGCAGTTCCTCGTTCATGGCATTTCACCGGCCGTGATCTGCCTTGAGATCACCGAAACCAGCGCCATCGCCAATCTCACCAATGCCATGCGCTTCATTGCCGATCTGCGCGGCCTGGGCTGCCGTTTCGCACTCGACGATTTCGGCTCCGGCATGTCATCCTTCGCCTATCTGAAGCACCTGCCGGTCGACTACCTCAAGATCGACGGCAGCTTCGTCAAGGACATGCTGGAGGATCGCATCGACCGCGCCATGGTCGAGATGATCCATCATATCGGCAAGGTCATGGGCAAACGCACCATCGCCGAATTCGTCGAAAGCGACGGCATCATCGCCGCCCTGAAGACGATCGGCGTCGACTATGCCCAGGGCTATGGCATCGCCAGGCCGAAGCCTTTCGATGCCTCGACGGTGCTGCTTGGCCAGGTTGTCACGCCGGCCGCGGAGAGCGCCGATCCATGGGCCGATCTGACACGGAAGCTGCGCCGCAAGGCCGGTTAGGCCTCACCTCGGTTTAGGGCCGTCGCTCCAGCAGGATGGTCGGGGCATCGTGATAGAGGGTCCGCGTCACCTCGCTGTAGCCGCACTTCCTGGCGACATTCTGTGAAGCCGTATTTTCCGGATCGATGATGCAGACGGTTTTGGTACGTCCGAAGGTCTCGTCGCCCCAGACATGCACGCGACTGACGATCTCGGTGGCAAGGCCGGCACCGTGCACGGCCGGCGCCAATGCCCATCCGGCCTCGGGAATGCCTTCGATCGACGGTTCCATATCACGCTTCAGGTCGTGAAAACCGGCCTCGCCGACGAAGCGGCCTGTCGCCCTCTCCTCGATCGCCCAGAAGCCGTAGCCGAGCAGCGACCACAAGCCGGCGTGACGCAGAAAGCGCATCCAGCTCTCTTCACGCGTGCGCGGCTTGCCGCCGATGAAACGGGTGACGACCGGATCGGCCCACATCGCGACATAGGCGTCGAAATCCTCGATCCGGTGCGCCCTCAGAATGGTTCGCTGCGTCTCGATGACGGGTGCGATGGTCGCTTGCGGATTGTTCATGGGACTTGCCTCGCTGATGTTGTCCGCGCTTAGCAAATCGCCCCTGCGGTGCAAGGGCCAGCACGAGACGCGCCATCATCCAGAAAAGCCGTATGGCCGCTACCAGCTCCGCTATGGGATTTCTGCCTGACAGTGTTATTTTCCCGGCAGGCTGATTCAGCACCTGCCGAGGCGACCTTTTCAGGCGCTCAAACCCACGGGAAAAAAGCATGGACACGACCGACCTTGTGCTTGCCATCGTCCATCATCTGCTGGTGTTTTCGCTGGCAGGGATCATCGGCGCCGAATTCGTGCTGATCCGCGGCGACCTGCCCGCCGTGACGCTCAAGCGGCTCGCTGGCATCGACCGCCACTATGGCATCATCGCCGCGCTCGTTATCATCGTCGGCATCGGCCGTGTCTTCTGGGGCCTCAAGGGTTGGGAGTTCTACGTCTACAACTGGATATTCTGGGCCAAGATGGCCGCCTTCGGAATTGTCGGCCTGCTGTCGATCATCCCGACCGTGCGCTTCATTTCCTGGAACCGGCAAGCCAATGCCAACCCCACCTTCGCCGTGCCCGCGAGCGAACTGGCCTCGGTGAAGACCTGTATCCGCACTGAGGCCTTCGTCTTCCTGCTGATCCCGGTCTTCGCGGCGGCGATGGCGCGCGGTTACGGCACCTGATCGGCAGCGACCGCCGTTTCGAGCGGCGCGATCGGCACCAGGGGCGCCGGCACGCTGGTGGTCTTCTCCTCGGCTTTGCAGATATCGGCGATGACGCAGGCCGGGCAATCCGGCTTGCGCGCCTTGCAGACATAGCGGCCATGCAGGATCAGCCAGTGATGTGCATGGCGCATATATTCGTCCGGGATGATCTTCAGCAGCCCCTGCTCGACCTGTTCGGGCGTCTTGCCGGGCGCCAGGCCAAGCCGGTTGCCGATGCGGAAAATGTGCGTGTCGACCGCCATCGTATGCTGGCCGAACGCCATGTTGAGCACGACATTGGCGGTCTTGCGCCCAACGCCCGGCAGCTTGACCAGTTCGTCGCGGTCGTCGGGCACCGCGCCGCCATGGTCGCGGATCAGCGCTTCCGACAGGGCGATGACGTTCTTGGCCTTGTTGCGCCAGAGCCCGATGGTCCTGATGTAATCACCGACCTTGGCCTCACCCAGCGCCAGCATCTTCTGCGGCGTGTCGGCGACCTTGAACAGCGCCCTTGTCGCCTTGTTGACGCCGGCATCCGTCGCCTGCGCCGAAAGCACTACCGCCACCAGCAGCGTGAAGGCATTGACGTGCTCGAGTTCGCCCTTCGGCTCCGGCCGCTGGACGGAAAAGCGCCGGAAAATCTCGTGCACTTCCGCCGGACTGTAGCGCGACGTCCGCCGCGCCGGCCGTGGACGCGGCTTGGCGTTCGATCCGTCACGTCGTCCGGCCGGCAGCTTTTTTTCGGGCATGGGAGAATCTTTGGACTTGGGGGGCGCGATTTCCCTCCTATAATATCCTGTCATGAGCGACACAAACGCCTCGTTTCAGGCTGACGAGCCCTTCTTTCACGCATTGCTGACGCCGCACCGGTCGCTGGGCAGGACGGGCTTCCTGGTCCTGATGGGCGCGCTGCTGTTCGGCTGGCTGGTGACCGGTGCGTTTTTCCTGTCGCGCGGCGCCTGGCCGGTGTTCGGCTTCTTCGGCCTCGACGTGATCGCCGTATACATCGCCTTTCGCGTCAACTACCGCGCCGCCCGCGCCCGCGAGGAAGTGTCGGTCTCGCGCACCAGCCTCGACATCCGCAAGACGGCCCCCTCGGGAAGATCGGAAGCGCACCGCTTCAACCCGTTCTGGGCGCGGTTTTCGGTCGCCCGACACGCCGAGATCGGCATCACCAGAATGACGGTCGAAGGCCAAGGCCAGAACGTGCCGATCGGCGGCTTTCTCGATCCCGAGTCCCGCGAGAGTTTTGCCACCGCCTTTTCGCGAGCGCTGGCAACTGCCAAGACACGCTGAACCGGCTCAAAAGCGATAGCGCAAGAGCCTGCCGACCTTGCGCAGCGCCGGAATGTGTTTCCACAGCCTAACGAACAGTTTGGCGGACCAGCCCATGCGGGCGGCGTGTTCGGGTTTGTAAGCGGAGATATCCTCGACGAACCGCAGCTTGGGAACCGCCAGTTCCAGTTCGTGCGGATCATCGATCGCCCAGTGAACTTCGGCGCCTGTCGCCTTGATGGTCGGATTGAGGCGAAGCAGCGTCAGGCCGAAACGGCTGTAGGCGTCGAACATCAATTCGCCGCCGGCAAGATGTGAGACCAGCCGCGAAACCAGGCGCAACCCTTCGTCGGCGGGAAGATAGGGCGTCAGCCCCTCCGCCACCACGATGGCCGGGCGGTTGCGGGGCACGTCGGCCAGCCAGCCGGGCTCGGTCACCGACGAAGCGATGAGATGGTAATGGTCGCGGGACGGGTAGAGCCTGCGCCTGAGCTCAATGACCTGGGGATAGTCGACATCGAACCAGTCCACGCCCGCTGGCGGATCGACGCGGAAGATGCGCGTATCGAGCCCGCAACCGAGATGCAGCACGATGGCGCCGGGATTTCTGGCCAGAAATTCCTCGACGCGAACGTCCAGTGTCTTGGCCCGGATCGCCAGGCCGATGCCGAGATTCTCGTCGACCTTGAGCCTGGAAAAATCGTAATCGATCTTGCGCACCGCCTCGTCGGCGAAATGATCCCCAAGCAGCGAATGGGGCAGCCGGCTCTCCAGCGCCTTGCCGTAGAGCGTCATCAGCAAGGTTTCCTTTGCCCCGGTCAGATGCACTTTCTCGCCGGCCATGAGCGACTCCTGGGCACGAAACCCGAGTCTATCTGGGCATGCGCGGCAAGAAAGCAAGTTTCGGGTGGCGATCGGCGCCCCAAGGGGCGATATTCCTGGCCAAGGAGACAGTTCGATGAGCACACAGACGGCCGTCCTCAAGAAGGACATCACACCGCAAGGCAGCGACTACGAGATCGTGCGGCGCGCCATCGAGAAGATCAGCCTCGACTACCGCGACCAGCCTTCGCTCGAGGAGCTCGCGGAAGAGGTCGGCGAGACGCCGACCGGCCTGCAAAAACTATTCACCCGCTGGGCCGGCCTGTCGCCCAAGGCGTTCCTGCAGGCGGTGACGCTCGACCATGCGCGCCGGCTGCTCGATTCCGGCATGCCGCTGCTCGAAACCTCGTTCGAACTGGGCATGTCCGGTCCCGGCCGGCTGCACGACCTGTTCGTCACCCATGAGGCGATGTCGCCGGGTGATTACAAGACACGCGGCGCCGGCCTCACCATCCGCTACGGCTACCATGCCTCACCTTTCGGCACCGCCCTGATCATGGCCACCGACCGTGGCCTTGCCGGTCTCGCCTTCAGCGACCCGGGCGAGGAACGTGCGTCGTTCGCCGACATGTCCAGCCGCTGGCCGAACGCCATCTATGTCGAGGACATGGCCGCGACTGGTCCTTATGCCGCGCGCATCTTCGATCCGACATTGTGGCGTCCCGATCAGCCGCTGCATGTCGTCATGATCGGCACCGACTTCCAGGTCCGCGTCTGGGAGGCCCTGCTGCAGATCCCGATGGGCAAGGCCCGCACCTATTCCTCGATCGCAGCCAGCATCGGCGCTCCAAGCGCCAGCCGCGCCGTCGGCGCCGCCAATGGCGCCAACCCGCTCTCCTTCGTGGTGCCTTGCCACCGCGCCATCGGCAAGTCCGGCGACCTCACCGGCTATCATTGGGGCCTGACCCGCAAGCGCGCCATCCTGGGCTGGGAGGCGGGCCAGGTGTCGCCGTAAAATGTCGATTTTTCAATTTCGATCCAAGAAATATATGAATAGTCGCACCATAAAGTATTAGTGCGATTTCTCATCGGAATTTCTGGATACAACCGGGGACAACCATCGGTTTGTTCATGGTCATTATTGCCGCGAATTATTTAAGTTTACGCTAAATTAACCACGATAAAGCGATCATGACCCATATTAATTCGGGCGATCCGACTTAATAGGAGGTCTCGATGAAGTTGTTTCGCACCGCCTTCGGTGCAGCCTTTCTGGTCGCATGTCTGGACCAGCCCGCATTGGCAACGACGCAAAATGTCATTTTCAATGGCACGATCTCCCCGACCTGCACGCTTGTCATTGCCACCAATGGCACGATGACGGTCAGTCCCGATCTCCAGTCGCTCAGCTCCCACAACAGCGGCGGCTCGGCCGGAACCGTCACGCTGACGACGACCGGCGGCGTGTCGTTGAGCGTCGATCCGGTTACCACCACGACGGTGCCGTCAGCCGACACGACATCGACCACCTGGACCCCGACCTATTCTTCCGCCGGTACGCACTCCATCGTCGAGACCGGCTCGGCGACCGCCATCAGCACGCCCGGCGCCGACCTTGTCTCGGTCCATCTCGCCGGCACCAAGGGCGGCAGCAACCGCTTCGCCAACGGAAACTATCAGGCAACGGTAACGCTGCGCTGCGAGTAGCGCCCGGGAAGGGAGGCATCCTTGACACTTTTTCGAACTCTGGCGACGGCGCTGGCCGTCGGCCTGATCCCTGTTGCCGCGGCAGCCCAATCGATGTCGCCGATGCGCGGCGAGGTCAACAGTTTCACCGACGTCTTCGCGGTCCGCGTATACCCGGCCAATCCATACGACCAGAAGATCAAGGTCGAAATCCACGTCTACGATCAGGATTTTCAGCCGGTGGACGCCAGGATCTCGCCGAGTGCCTTCCAACTGGGGTCCCAGGCTTCCCGTCCTGTCCTTGTGGTCGTGCCTTTCGGCGGCGCCGCCGAGCGTAAAGTGCGTATCTGTACCGAAAGCATCCCCTTCCCCAATCAACAGACGCAGATAAGGGCACAGATATGCGGAAAGTTTTTTGGGCACCGCAAGTCCTGACGCTGGCAGTCGCGGTTGCTGTGACAAGCACCGTTCCAACCCAGGCCCAGGACCAGATCTACAATCTCAACCAGAACGAGAACGGCTTCAATTTGCCCGGTGTCACCTTGCCCCAGGGCCAGGACGAGGTCCATGCCGCGGACGGCACCACTTGCCGTTCCGCCGTTTCCGGTTCCGGTGCCTATATGGATCTCGGCGTTATCAGAGGCAACAACCAGACGGACAATGGCGTCGCCACCTATGGCCGGGTGGTGATCCCGATCGGGCGTACACCGACGCGTCTCGACTGCAGCCGGTTGTACGAACTTGAGGTCCAGCGCCTGCAACTGGAGCTGAAACTGCTCAAGATGGGCCTCGGCGGAGACGGCCCGACGGGAAGCGTGGCCGCCAGCGCTCCCGCTACCGCGGCCGCGTCACCCGGGTGGGCCAACGAAGGCTGGAGCATCAGGACCGGAGATGGCGATGGCAAGAAAAAGAGGAAGAAGAAATAGCCGCACGCTGCTTGCGATGGCCGCACTTGCCGGCTTCTGCCAGCCTGCGCCGGCGGCAATCATCGGCACCTGCACCATCATGGTCGGGGCGTCGGGAACGATGAAGGCAAATCCCGGCCTTAACGTGTTCGGCTCCAAGCAGGCCGGCGGATCGAGCGCGGACGCCACCATCACCGCCAGCTCGCTGCTTTGTACATTGCTCAACCTGCTCGATTGTTATTCCGTTTCCGCACCGGCGCCCGCATCGTTCTCGTCGGCGCCAAGCGGCGGCGGCACCAATGTCAACTTCAGCACCGTCTACCGCCTCGACGGCACCGGCGTCGACACCTCTGGAAGCGTGCCGCAGCGCGTCGTCAACGGCACCCACACTATCCAGGTCGATCTCACCGCCACCAAGTCGAGCGGCATCTTTCCCGCCGGCAGCTATCAGGGCACGGTCACCGTGCGCTGCGAGTGAGGCGACAAATCGCTTTTTGGTATCCACATGGTCTGGCAAGTCATCGCATGACGCGCTAGCTTCCCGCGCAATCGGGGTGCCGGTGCAGCCACAGTGATGCATCGGCGCACCCCGCCATCTCGATCCACATTGTGGATCTTCGATCCACATCGTGCTTTCCGAAAGTCGATCCTGATTTCCGGCCAGCGCTGGCAGGGAGGCACTTTCTTGATAGTCGTCATCGGCTCGATCAACCTCGACCTAATCGCCAAAGTCGACCGCTTGCCGACCCCCGGCGAAACGGTGAGCGGCTCCGGTTTCGCCACGGCGCCCGGCGGCAAGGGCGCCAACCAGGCGCTGGCCGCCGCACGCGCCGGTGTCCCCGTGCGCATGGTCGGCGCCGTCGGCAGGGACAGTTTCGCCGGCGAGGCGCTGGCATTGCTGCGCGAGGCCAAGGTCGACCTGTCGGGCGTGGGGGAAACCTTTGCCTCGACCGGCACGGCGCTGATCATGGTCGGTGATGACGGCGAGAATATCATCGCCGTGGTTCCCGGCGCCAATGCCTCCGTGGTGCCCGGCGACCTTTCCAAGGCCTTCCTGAAAAAGGGCGACGTCGTTCTGCTCCAGCACGAGATCCCGCTGGCGACCGTCGATGCCGCGCTCGACCAGGCGCGGGCGGCCGGCGCCATCACCGTGCTCAACACGGCTCCTTTCCAGGGCGATGCGGCGGCTTTCCTCGGCAAGGCCGATTATGCCGTCGCCAACGAGACCGAGTTCGACCTCTATGGCGAGGCGCTGGCGCTGAGCGGCCGCGACCGCGCGGCGCGCATGCGCGACTTCGCCGCGAAAACCGGCCGCACCATCGTCGTCACGCTCGGCGGCGATGGCGTCATGGCGGCGACGCCGAGCGATTTCCTGACCGTTGCGGCCATGAAGATCACGCCTGTCGACACGGTCGGCGCCGGCGACACCTTCTGCGGCTACTTCGCTGCCGGCCTGTCGTCCGGCCTAGCGCTCGACAAGGCGCTGGCGCGCGCCGGTGCGGCAGGCTCGCTCGCATGCCTCAAGCCGGGTGCCCAGCCGGCGATCCCGCTGGCCAGGGATGTCGACCAGGCCTTGCAGGAAGCCAGCTGAGATGATGCGTCCCCAGACGAAACATGCCGTGCCGCCGGTCGGCGATATCTGCCGCCTGTCGGCCATCGAGCTTGCCGATGCGATCCGCCGCCAGAAGCTGTCCGTGCGCGAGGTGGTGACCGCCTTCCTCGATCGCATCGAGGCGGTCAATCCGCTGGTCAATGCCATTGTCTCGTTGCGCGACCGCGGCGACATCCTGCGCGAGGCCGATGCAGCCGATAGCAGACGGGGAGGCGAAACCGGTACACTCTTCGGCCTGCCGATCGCCATCAAGGATCTCGCCTCGACCACCGGCCTCAGGACTTCCTTCGGCTCGCCGATCTTCGCCGATTTCGTGCCGCAGGAAGACGATTTCTTCGTCGAGCGCATCCGCGACGCCGGCGCCATCATCATCGGCAAGACCAATGTTCCCGAATTCGGGTTGGGATCGAACACCTACAACAATGTCTTCGGGGCGACGCTGAACGCCTTCGATCCGGCGCTCACCGCCGGCGGCTCTAGCGGCGGTGCGGCGGTGGCCCTGGCGCTCGACATGGTGCCTGTCGCCGACGGCAGCGACTTCGGCGGCTCGCTGCGCAATCCCGCGGGCTGGAACAATGTCTACGGTTTTCGCCCGTCGCAGGGGCTTGTGCCCGGCGGGCCGGACTTCGAGGTCTTTCATGCGCAAATGGGCGTCGAAGGGCCGATGGGCCGCAACGTCGCCGACATGGCGCTGCTGCTCGACGTCCAGGCGGGCTACCACCCGCAAGCACCATTGTCCTATGAGAAACCGGGCTCCTTTCTCGAAGGGCTCGCAACGGCATCGACCGGCGGCCGCATCGCCTGGCTCCGCGACCTCGGCGGCCATCTGCCGGTCGAACCGGGCATCCTCGATCTGTGCGAGTCCGCGCTGAACCGATTTGCCGATGCATCCTTCCTGACCGAGCCCTTGCTGCCGGATTTCGATTTCGAAGCGCTGTGGCAGGCCTTCGTGACGCTGCGCCAGGCCAGCAGCGGCTGCGCGCTCAAGGTCCATTACGACGACCCTTCCAGGCGCGGCCTGCTGAAGCCGGAAGCCATCTGGGAAATCGAGAACGCGATGCGGCTGACGGCGCCGCAGATCCGCGCCGCCTCGGTGATCCGTACCTCCTGGCATCGCACGCTGCTGTCGATCTTCGACCGCTTCGATCTGATCGCGCTGCCGACCGCGCAGGTCTTCCCCTTCGAGATCGGCACGCACTGGCCAAGCGAGGTCGCCGGACGGCCTATGGACACCTATCACCGCTGGATGCAGGTTTCCGCCTTTGCCACGCTGGGCGGCTGCCCGGCGGTCAACGTGCCGGTCGGCTTCGACGACAAGGGCCGGCCAATGGGCATGCAGCTGATCGGCCGGCCGCGCGGCGACCTCGCCGTGCTGAGGGCGGCCGCAGCTTATGAGGCGACGCTGCCCTGGCAAGCCGGCGCCTGACGCGCGTGTAGCGGCCCGGCGCTTCGCGCATGGCTTGCGCGGAGCCTGTCGCCATGCATTGATTGTCGCCTGCTGGATCGACAGCATTCCAAGGGAAAAATCATGTCGCTCGAACTCTACGCCGCCTATGTCCTTGCCTGCATCGTCATCATCCTGGTGCCCGGCCCGACGGTCACGCTGATCATCGCCAACAGCATCCGCCACGGCGCCCGCGCCGGCCTTGCCAATGTCGCCGGCACGCAGGCCGGGCTTGCCATCATGATCGCCATCGTCGGCATCGGCCTCAACACGCTGATCGCGGGCATGGGCCACTGGTTCGAATGGGTGCGGCTGATCGGCGCCGCCTACCTGATCTGGATGGGCGTGCAGATGTTCCGCTCCAAGGGCACGCTGAACGCCGACGGCACCGCGAGGAAGCCGCGCGGCGGCTTCTTCCTGCAGGGCCTGGTGGTGGCGCTGAGCAACCCCAAGACGCTGGTGTTCTTTGGCGCCTTCTTTCCACAGTTCATCGCGCCGCAGGGCAATTACACGCTGCAGATCGTCGTCATGGGCCTGACCGCCATGATCTTCGCCGCCCTGTCGGATTCGAGCTATGCGCTCGCCGCCAGCCGCGCCGGACGCCTGCTGTCGGCCAGCCGCATCAAGCTCATGTCCAGGATCAGCGGCAGCTTCCTGGTCGGCGGCGGCCTGTGGCTGGCGTTTTCAAGATCGAAGTAAAGGCGGCCGCTAGGCGGGCGCCGCAAAGAGTTGCAGCGCCCTGGAATGGCAACCGATTGAAACCGTGCTCGCCCACCACCACATGAATCTGCATCGGGGGATTCATGTCTGTCTTTTGGACTTGGGATGGTTTGAAGAGGAACGCGCCTAGCGTGATCCTTTTCATCGGTGCGTTTGCTATTATGCTCATGTTGGCGGCAAACCAATGGGCCAACGACGCAAGCCCGATCCGGTCAGTTGGTGCCATCGATGCAACGATTAAAAGTGCCCAATGGAGAGACGGTAAGTACATCCGCTATGTGCTTGCTCTCAATGATGGCTCGTACGTGCTCATCGACGACGACCGCTCGCATCTGATTGGGTCAGATGCGAGCATCGAACGCGTCACGCGCGACAATGGCGCCGTCTTCTACCGGTTTCCCGAGTGAGACATGCCCAAAAGCTCTATGCTCTGGGCTAACCATTTGCATCGAGGGTGGAGGTGTTACAGCCGCCCCAGCCTCTCCAACAGCAGTGCGAAGAAGCCGTCGTGGTCGATGTCGCGCATCACCATGGCGTTCTTCGGACGCTTGGTCACGCCCCACCAGTCGATCACGGTCATGCCCATGGTCAGTTCCGAGGCGGTCTCCACGCTGACATTGCAGTTGCGGCCCTTGAACAGCTCCGGCTTCAGCAGATAGGCGATGACGCAGGGGTCGTGCAGCGGCCCGCCGTCGGTGCCGTACTTGCCCTCATCGTAACGTTCGAAGAATTCCAGCATCTCGGCGGTCGCGATACCGACCTTGGTGCCGAGCTTGCGGAAGGCCTGTGTGCGCTTGGTCGTCGTCAGCGCCTTGTGGGTGACGTCGAGCGGCATCATCACGATCGGGATGCCGGACTTGAACACCAGATCGGCCGCCTGCGGATCGACATAGATGTTGAATTCGGCCGCGGGCGTAACGTTACCGCCTTCGAAGAAACCGCCGCCCATCAGCACGATTTCCTTGATGCGCGGGGCGATGCGCGGTTCGCGGATCAGCGCCAGCGCGATGTTGGTCAGCGGCCCGAGCGGGCAGAGCGTGATGGTGCCGCTCTCCTCCTTCATCAGCGTCTCGACGATGAAGTCGACGGCATACTGCTCCTGCAATTTCATCGTCGGTTCCGGCAGCTGCGGTCCATTGAGGCCGGTCTTGCCATGCACTTCCTCGGCGGTGACCAGTGTGCGCGCAAGCGGACGGATCGCACCGGCATAGACCTTGATCTCCGGCCGGCCGGCGAGTTCGCAGATCTTGCGGGCATTCTTTTCGGTGAGCATCAACGGCACGTTGCCGGCAACGGCGGTGATGCCGACGATCTCCAGTTCGTTGCTGCCGAGTGCCAACAGAATGGCGACGGCATCGTCCTGGCCGGGATCGGTGTCGATGATGATCTTGCGTGGTTGGGGCATTTCAATTCCTTGTTTGGCTGGCTGTGAGCTCACCGGATCGAGAGCACGCCTGAAGGACGACCTTGGCGCTTCTCCTTGCATCCGCGCGTCGTTTCAAGCGCCATGTCGATTATTCCTGTGAGTCCAAGGCCTGGTCTTTTTGGGCGGGTCTTCTGGTGGCTTGAACTTGGTCGCGGGGCGGACCATATCAAGAGCATCGGGAAAAATGCCATCTGGGTTTTTCCAGTTTATGTCGCTCTTGAGAGGACAGTGTAACATGAGCCGAATGACGCCTTTCTCCAGCCCGCTTCTCCTTGGTTTCGACGCCATGGAAAAGACCTTGGAGCGCCTGGCGAAATCCGGTGACAGCTATCCTCCGTACAACATCGAGCGCCTCAGCGGGACTGACGGCAAAGCCGAAAGGCTGCGCATCACGCTCGCCGTCGCCGGTTTCGCCGAAAGCGATCTCGATGTGACAACGGAGGAAAACCAGCTGGTCGTGCGCGGCCGTCAGACCGACGACACCGAGCGCGAATTCCTTCATCGCGGTATCGCCGCGCGCCAGTTCCAGCGCTGTTTCGTGCTGGCCGACGGCATGCGGGTTATCGCGGCGGAGCTGAAGAACGGCCTTTTGTCGATCGACCTCGATCGGCCGGAGTCGGAACGGCTGGTACGGAAAATAAACATATCGGTGAAAGACTGATCTTTACCGATGGCTCTCATGCGGGATGGCCTATTGCCCAGGAAAGGGCGGCGTCCTCGCGCCAAGGAGGCTTGAAATGACCAGAACTGAAACTGTCACCATGACCAACGGCGAATTCGCTCATCTGGGCGAAGGCTCGGTCGCTTATCTGCGCAAGGTCTCGAGCGACGACCTGCTCGGCCGCTTCCCCAACATCGGCGAAATCGCGCCCGGCATGGAGCTGTGGGCCCTGTTTGCCGCAAACGGCCAGCCGATCCTGCTTTCCGACGCGCGTGATCGTGCACTGGCCGGCGCCATGGAAAACGACCTGACCACCGTCGCGATTCACTAAAGCGACCGGTTGCTGAAACGAAAAAGGGCCGCTCGCGGCGGCCCTTGGCGAATTCATCCAAAATTGGCTTCAGGCGGCGTGCGAGGCCTGCGTGTCCGACAACAGCGCGTGGATCGCCGTGGCGTCGCGCGTCCCCCTGATCTTGGCCACCGTGTCGGCGTCGCGCAGCACCCGCGCGATGCGTGACAGCGCCTTGAGGTGATCGGCGCCAGCCCCTTCCGGCGCCAGCAGCAGAAACACCAGATCGACAGGCTGGTCATCCAGCGACTCGAAATCGACCGGCGTTTCCAGCCGGGCGAAGACACCGGCGATGCGCTTCACGCCGGCGAGCTTGCCATGCGGAATGGCGATGCCGTTGCCGACGCCGGTCGAACCCAGCCGCTCACGCTGCAGGATGGTGTCGAACACTTCCCTCTCCGGAATGCCCGAAATCCCCGCGGCCCGTTCGGACAGCAATTGCAGAAGCTGCTTCTTGGAGTTCGCCTTCAACGCCGGCAAAATCGCCGGAACGCTGATAAGATCGCTCAGATCCATGCTTGAAAATCCCTTGTTCGCCTGCCGTCACCAGTCCTCACCCCTCGTGCGGCTGGCTTTTATCCCTGTGCGACCTTGGTCGTGGACGGGTCGATCCAGCCGATGTTTCCGTCGGGCCGGCGATAGACGATATTGAGATGATCGGTTCCGGCGTTGCGGAAAACGAACACCGGACTGTCCTTGGTATCGAGCTCGATGACCGCCGAGGCCACCGACATGGTCTTCAGCGTCATGGTTGATTCGGCGACGATGGCCGGCGCGAAATCCTCCGGGATCTCCTCGTCGTCATCGGCGAGCGGCGCCATCACCGTATAGGCGATGTCGGTCAAATCGCCATTGCCATTGCCCGAATTGTGCGATTTGAGACGGCGCTTGTAGCGCCGAAGCCGGGTCTCCAGCCGATCGGCCGCGGCCTCGAAGGCGAGCGTCGGATCCTGGGCATCGCCCGTGGCCTGCAGCGAGGCGCCGGAATCCAGCCGGATCATGCAATCGGCCGAATAGCGTGAACCCGATTTGATGACGGTGACGTGTCCCGCAAAACCGCGATCGAAATATTTCCCGATCGCTTCGCCGACACGATCGTTGATGCGTGTGCGGAACGCATCGCCGATATCCATGTGTTTTCCCGATATGCGCAGATTCATCTGAAAACTGACCTTCCTTGCTCAGGCTTCAAACTGGCCCGAGTTTATACTCGTGATCCGTGCGCACAAGCTTTGCGGCGTCACTCGCGCCGATTTAAATCCGAACTTTCCGGTTGATCACAAGCCGCCTTTTTGACCGTCCCGAGGCCATTGTCGTGACGGACCATCCGCTAGCGGGCATCGGGCCCGTCTCATGCGGGCGGGCTTCTAGCCACTTCCCCGCGGCTTGTCAATGAAGCTCGAAAGCTGTGGAAAATCGGGAATTCTTTGTTTGATGCAATTCCCAAGGGAAAACGCTATGCGTTTTTCCCGGCAAAACCGCTTCACACTTTTCCTGGAATTGCTTTAACGCCCCGCGCTGGCGAGCGCCCGCTTCTCGCGCCGGCGCTGCACGGAAGACGGAATATTCATGCCTTCCCGGTACTTGGCGACCGTGCGCCGGGCAATATCGACGCCGCTCTCCTTGAGCATGTCGACGATCGCGTCGTCCGAAAGCACATCGACGGGCTTCTCCTCGTCGATCAGCTGCTTGATGCGGTCACGCACCGCTTCCGAGGAATGCGCGTCGCCGCCACCCGATGCGGCGATCGAGGCGGTGAAGAAATAGCGCAGTTCGAACACGCCGCGCGGGGTCAGCATGTATTTGTTGGCGGTGACGCGGCTGACGGTCGATTCGTGCATGCCGATGGCGTCGGCCACCGTGCGCAAATTGAGCGGCTTCAGCTGGCGCACGCCATGAACCAGGAAGGCATCCTGCTGGCGCACGATTTCCGAGGCCACTTTGAGGATCGTCTTTGCCCGCTGGTCGAGGCTGCGCGTCAGCCAGTTGGCGTTTTGCAGGCATTCAGCCAGGAAATCCTTTTCCGCCTGGTTCTTCGCGTGCGGCGAGACCTGGGCGAAATAGATGTGGTCAACCAGCACGCGCGGCAGCGTTTCGGCATTGAGTTCGACGGTCCAACTGCCGTCATTGGCCGCACGCACCTCGACATCGGCGACGATGGCGTCGCTGGCGCCGCCCGAAAATGCCATCCCCGGGCGCGGGTCGAGCGCCCGAATCTCGGCCAGCATGTCGAGCAGGTCCTCTTCGTCAACGCCGCAGATCCGCTTCAGCGCCTGGAAATCGCGCCGCGCCAGAAGCTCGAGATTGGCGACCAGGGCCTTCATCGCCGGGTCGAGACGGTCGCGCACCGCAAGCTGCAGCGACAGGCATTCGGCAAGGTCGCGGGCGAACAGGCCAGCCGGCTCGAAGGTCTGGCACACCGCCAGCACCTTGGCCACGCTCTCGGCATCAGTGCCCAGGCGCGCGGCAATCTCGGCGAGATCGGCCCTGACATAGCCTGTCTCGTCCAGGCCATCGGCGAGTTCTCCGGCAATCAGCCGCGCCGCGGGATCGGCGAAGGCGAGTGCGACCTGCTCGCCGACATGGTCGCGCAAGGTGATGGCGCCCGCCGCCATATCGCCGGCGTCGAGCCCCTCGGACGAGGAGCCGCCGCCATTGCCGGAAGCCGATTTCCATTGCGCCGTCAGGTCGGGCCCGAGCCGCTCGCTGGTGCCGGGATCATCGGGAAACAGGTTTTCCAGCGACGTATCGAGTTTTTCCGAGATCGCCTCGGCGCTCCATCCCGCCTCGTTCTCGAACCAGTCGCCCTCGACGGCCACTTGCGGCTCCGCATCGATCTTCTGCGCCTGGTCGCTCGCGGCGTCATCCTGCGGCTCGGCGCGTTCCAGAAGCGGGTTGCGCTCGATTTCCTCGTCGATGAAGTGCTCGAGTTCGACATGGGTGAACTGCAGCAGCCGAATCGACTGCATCAGCTGCGGCGTCATCACCAGCGACTGCGACTGTCGAAGCTGTAGTTTCGCCGCCAACGCCATGGTTCGGTTTCAAACGCCTCCTCTGCGCGTCCGGACTTACCGGAAATGAATTTCGCGGCCGACCATAGAAACTGGCCCGGCTTTTGCTTGTCAAGGCAAAGCCTAGCAAAAGCCGCTTACCGGAGCGTTATCTCGGGGCAAAATCGCCGAAAATCAGGCCGTCACACGCAAAAAATCGTGTCAGGAAACAAATTTCACGCCCAAGGCAATTCCAGGCCAAGTGTGCTGAGGGCCGCAATTGTGCGCGAAAAACGGGTCAGAGCGTAAAACCCTCGCCGAGGTAAAGCCGCCGCACATCCGGGTTTGCCACCACCTCGTCGGCGCGGCCATGGGTCAGCACCTGACCGGCATGGATGATGTAGGCACGGTCGATCAGACCGAGCGTCTCACGCACATTGTGGTCGGTGATGAGGACACCGATGCCGCGTGCGGTCAGGTGACGCACCAGCTGCTGGATATCGGCAACAGCGATCGGATCGATGCCGGCAAAGGGCTCGTCGAGCAGCATGTAGGCCGGGCGCGTCGCCAGCGCGCGCGCGATTTCCAGGCGCCGCCGCTCGCCGCCGGAGAGCGACATGGATGGCGCCTTGCGCAGATGGCTGATGTGGAATTCCTCGAGCAGTTCGTCGAGATTGCGCTCGCGCACCTTGCGGTCCTTTTCGACCACTTCGAGCACGGCGCGGATATTCTGCTCGACATTGAGGCCGCGGAAGATCGACGCCTCCTGCGGCAGATAGCCGATGCCGAGACGCGCGCGACGATACATCGGCATCGAGGTGACGTCGAAGCCGTCGATCTCGATCGTGCCTTCATCCACCGGCACCAGGCCGGTGACCATGTAGAAACAGGTCGTCTTGCCGGCGCCGTTGGGGCCGAGCAGACCGACGGCCTCGCCGGCACGCACGCCGAGCGTGACGCCACTGACCACCTTGCGGCCCTTGTAGCTCTTGGTCAGGCCCTTGGCGATCAAGGTTCCCTTGAACTTCGCCTTGTCGACGGTGATCGTGGCCGGAGCCGAAACCTTAGCCGCGGCTCGTCCCGGAAGACGCGCCGTCAGCGATGACAGGCTGGCCATCAGGGGTTCGTCGCTCCCGATTTCGGCGGCGGCGTGATCGACATCTGGACACGCTGCCCAGAGCATGGATCAACCTGGGCCAGCCCGCTTTTCATCTGGACGGTAAGCTTGCAGCCGACCAGGACGTTGTCGTTTTGCGACAGAACGACCTTTTTGCCCGAAAGCACCAGCACCTGGCTCTTCATGTCGAAGCTGCCTTGATCGCCGGTCGCGACCTGCTGATCGGACTTGATGTAGATCTTGTCGGAGATCTCCAGATGGTCGATGTTGGCCGAGCCGGTCATCGCCGCGCCCGCGGCTTCCGTGCCCTTGGCCGCGGCATTGGGATCCTTGATATAATAGACCATCATCTTGCCGGCCTTCATCAGCGTCGGCCCCTGGACGACGGTGACATTGCCGGTGAAGATGGCGACATTTTCGGCCTGCCGGACTTCCAGCTTGTCGCTTTCGATCTGGATCGGCTTGTCGCCGGACAGTTTGAGGCCTGATACCTGACTGGTGGCGCTGGACTGCGCCAGCGACGGCACAAGGCCCAGCAGGAGCAACGCCGAAGTTGCGGCCGCAAGCCGTGTCGAACTATTGAGCCACATTCGCTTCTTCGCCCTTTGCCTCAGCCGCCTTCGCACTGGCGGGATCGATGTTGACGCGCACCCTGTTCTCGAACACCAGGACCTTGCCATTGTCCTGGACCGACAGGGAATTCGCTGTGATCTGTGACCCGCCACTGCTGACGTCGACGGGATCATCCGTCTTCATAGTGCCTTTGCCCATGTCGAGGAAGACCGATTTGAACTTGGCTCGCATGCCGTCGGTCGTGGTGATCGTGACGTCGCTGGTCATTTTCATCGTATTGCCGTCGCGATCGTAGGTACCGCGCGAGGCTTTGATCGCGGCGACATTGTCCGGACCGACCGGCACCTTGGCGTCTATGCCTTCGAGCTCGATGATGCCTTGCGTGTTGACATCCTGTATCGCCCGCAGGGCCGTCATCGAATAGGGCTGCTTCTGCTTGGTGAAACCGTTGAGCTTGGGATTGGCCATCACCAGCTTGCCATTGGAAAAGGCGGTGCCTTCCGCCTGCACCGCGACGGAGACCGGTGCGGCGAGATAGGAATAGACCGGGAAGGCGACGGCGATCAGCGCCGCGGCCAAGGGCACGGCGAACTTGAGCACCCGCACGCGGCGCGAATGGCGTTGGGCGCGGTCGAATGCGTCGCCCCGCTCCCAGCCATCCACCGGGGGAGCCAACTCCATTTCGGGGTTGGTCGGTTCATTCGATCGCGCTAACATGACTGCTTTCTTCTAAACCCCTGCCCGCCAGGGAGCACCGCCTATAGGTGGGGGGCCGGCGCCCTCAAGCAAGCACAAGCCCACGAAAACCGCAAAAATGTGACAACTGTTGTTGTACAAACGAAAACGAGGTCGGCACAACAGCCGCCACTTCATAGCAGAAATGGACGCGCTTGCGCCGTTTTTTCATCACTGCCGTTGCTCCCCCTTACCTTGTGTCCCTTGCGCAGGCCAGTCACAAAACTGACAGCGCCAGGATCGCGGCGGGCGGATTGCCGCGCCATAGGCAAGACGGAACTGCTTCCCGATGAGGACATCATGGTCTAAAAGCGTCTCTTCCCGCCGACTGTGAGGCTGACCATGGCATTGAGAGCCGACGACCTGATCGACCGCCGCCGTTTGCGGCGCAAGCTGACATTCTGGCGTGTTGCGGCCATCGGCATCGTGGCACTCGGGGTGATTGCGCTGTCGGCCTGGTTCTATCGCGACGATCTCGGCGGCTCGGCTGTCGACCATATCGCCAAGGTCAGGATCGAAGGCACGATCACCGAGGACGAGGAACTCATCAAGCGGCTGGAGGACATCCGCAAGTCGTCCAAGGTGAAAGGCGTGATCCTTGCGATCGATTCTCCCGGCGGCACCACTGTCGGCGGTGAATCGATCTACGAGGAGGTGCGCAAGGTGGCCGCCGACAAGCCTATCGTGGCCGAGGTCGGCACGCTCGCCGCATCGGCAGGCTATATGATCGCAAGTGCCGCCGACCACATCGTCGCCCGCAAGACCTCGATCGTCGGCTCGATCGGCGTGCTGATCCAGTATCCTGACGTCAGCGGCCTGATGGACAAGCTCGGCGTCAAGCTGGAGGAGGTGAAATCCTCGCCGCTCAAGGCCTCGCCGTCTCCCTTCAAACCGACCAATGACGACGAGCGCGCCATGGTCCGCAAGCTTATCCTCGACAGCTACGACTGGTTTGTCGGCATCGTCGCCGAACGCCGCAAGATGACCCACGAACAGGCACTGGCGCTCGCCGACGGGTCGATCTTCACCGGCCGCCAGGGTGTCGCCAACGGGCTGATCGACGCCGTCGGCGGCGAGACCGAGGCGGTCGACTGGCTGGCGACCAAGGGGGTCGACGCCAAGCTCAAGGTGGTCGAATGGAAGGATACGGACCGGCGCGGCAGCTTCCTGTGGTCAAAAGCGATGGTGAAAATGGCCGGCAGTGCACTCGGCCTGCCGGACTCCAGCAGCGATGTCATCCACGAACTTGGCGCCGACCGCTTGTTTCTTGACGGCCTCGTTTCCGTCTGGCACCCTTGAGCGCGGTTTGGGATAGCTGAAAAAGCCAATAAAATCATCCTCATAATTTTGACCGAACTGCTTTCACGGGGACCCGTCTGATGATCAAGTCCGAACTTGTGCAGATTATTGCCACGCGCAATCCGCATCTTTTCCTGCGCGACGTCGAAAACATTGTCGGCGCGATCTTCGACGAGATCACCGACGCCCTTGCCGAAGGCAACCGGGTCGAGCTGCGCGGCTTCGGTGCTTTTTCGGTGAAAAATCGCCCCGCCCGCACCGGCCGCAACCCGCGTACCGGCGAATCCGTCGAGGTCGAGGAGAAATGGGTGCCGTTCTTCAAGACCGGCAAGGAACTGCGCGAAAGGCTGAACGGCGGCAAGTAGGCGCGGCTTCAGCGCCGGCTTCCGACGGAAAACACAATGCTCAATCGTTTCATGCTCATCGTGGTCTTCGTGCCCCTGGCGATCATCCTGATCGCGCTCGCCGTCGCCAACCGCGAACTCGTCGCCTTCACGCTGGACCCATTCAACCCCGGCAATCCGAAGCTGACGCTCACCTTGCCGCTGTTCATTTTCCTGTTCCTGGCGCTTGCCATCGGCATGATCGTCGGCAGCCTGGCGACCTGGGTCAAGCAGGGCCGCTACCGCAAGCTGGCGCGCCAGCGCGGCGTCGAGGCGGAAAACCTGCGCCAGGCGGTCGGCCGCGCGCCGTCAGCACCCCAGGGATCAGCCCAAGGGTCGGCCCAAGGATCGGCATTGCCGAAGCCGACCAGTTGAGCCGCCGGCCGGCGGCTTTCGTTCCACGGAGCCTTTCATGCTGACCATTTCGGCTGCCGAGGTCGATCATGCGCTGACCTTTCCCGGACTGGTCGAGACACTGCGCGCCGCCTTTCGCGACGGCGCGGTTCAGCCGGTAAGACACCATCACCCCGTGGAGCGGCCGGATGGCGCGGCTTCGACTTTGCTGCTGATGCCAGCCTGGACCGATTTCAACGCCGCCGGCACCTCGGCCGGTGGTCATATCGGCGTCAAGATCGTCACCGTCTCGCCCGACAACAATGCCATCGGCAAGCCGGCGGTGATGGGGCTCTATCTCCTGCTCGATGGTGCCACCGGCGAACCGGAAGCCCTGATCGACGGCCAGCGCCTGACCCAGTGGCGCACGGCCTGCGCCTCGGCGCTGGCGGCTTCCTATCTGGCACGCGAGGACGCCTCCAGGCTGCTGGTGATCGGCGCCGGTGCGCTGTCACCCTTTCTCGCCAAGGCGCATTCGGCCGTGCGGCCGATCAAGACCATCCGCATCTGGAACCGGACGTTGGCCAATGCCGAGAAGGTCGCGACCGATCTGCGCGCCGATGGCTTCGCCGCAAGTGCTGCAAGTGATCTCGATGCCGAACTTGGCGAGGCCGACATCATCTCCTCGGCAACGATCGCCACCAAGCCGCTGATCAAGGGCGCGCTGCTGAAGCCAGGCGCCCATGTCGACATGGTTGGTGGTTTCACGCCGACCATGCGCGAAAGCGACGACGATGCGATCCGGCGCGCCCGCGTCTATGTCGACACCCGCGCCGGCGCCACCAAGGAGGCCGGCGACATCGTCATCCCGCTTGCGTCGGGCCTGCTGAAGCCGGACGCCATCGTCGCCGACCTGCACGAACTGGCGCGCGGCGAGAAACAGGGCCGCCAAAGTTCCACCGAGATCACGCTGTTCAAGTCGGTCGGCGCAGCACTTGAGGACCTTGCCGCCGGCATTGCCGTTTATAACGCGCTGAAGGCCTAGCTCTCGGTTGCAGCCATTTTGGCGCCCATCGCCTCGGCGATCAGGGCGAAATCGGCCGCGCTGACCGGAAACAGGCCAAAGCGAAGCTGATAGCCCCAGTTCGACTTGCCGGCGGTGAAGTCCAGCCGGTCGAGCAGCGGCTTGATCGGTGCTTCTTCAGCCGCCATCCACTCGACATCGCGCCGGAACGGCGTGAAGCCGGCGCCCATTTCGCCCTGATAGGGTTCGCCCTCCCCCACCGTGCCGATTGCCGTGAAAGTCTGCAGGCCGTCCTTTTCGCCCAAAATTGTGGTCGGCGAATAATAGGCGATGCCATCACCGGGCTTGATGCGGCGCAGCGGTGCCGCCTTGCCGTGATTGACCTGCATGAAGCCGTCCTTTCGGCCGCGCCGGACATGTTGCGCCGACGCCACGGCGATCCAATACGCGTTCATTTCTGTTCCCCATTGGCCTGTTGCCCGTCCGACAGCCAGTAGACACGCAGGCGGTGATTGTCGGGATCGAGCGCAACGAAGGTGCGGCCGAAATCCAGGTCGGTCGGCGTCTGCAGGATCTTCAGGCCGCGTCCGGACCAGTCGGCATGGGTTGCGTCGACCGCCTCGGGCGCCTCCAGCGCAAAGACGATCTCGCCGCCGCCACCGGCCGCGCTCGCGGCCGGCTCCACCGTATGCCGCGACCACAGGCCAAGCTTGAAGCCGTTGTCGAGCACGAACAGCACGAAGGTCGGCGCGCTTTCGACCGGCTCGCGCCCCAGCAGCGCGCTGTAGAAGGCGCCGCTCTCCAGCGGCTGGTCGACATAGAGGATGACGAAATTCGGCGTGGTCATGATCGGCTCTCCAAGGGGTCAGCGTTTTGACGCCCGTGACATAGGACAGGATACTGTCAGATTCTGGCAGCAGCCATCATGACCCACGCGGCTTGTCGAGCGTCGCCCGCCATTCCTTGAGCAACACCTGGCGGCGTCTGGGATAGCGCGTATCGATAGGATTGAGGCCGGATATGCGGTCGGCGCGAAAATGCCGGAAATCCTGCCGCATCTCGCACCACGCCACCACCACCCGCACCTTGTCGAAGAAACCGAGCGCGAACGGCCAGACCACACGCTGCGAAGCAGCACCTCCGGCATCGTGATAGACAAAACCGATCTTGCGTTCGTTGCGGATGGCCTGCCGCACGACGCCGAGGTCTATGCCTTCAACGGCCTGCATCGGAGGCCCAACCAGCAGCGTCGAAGCATCGAGATCCTCGCGCAGATCGTCCGGCAGCACGGCCGCGATCTTGGCCAGCGCATTACCGGCAGCGGCTGAAAGCCGCTGGTCCGGCTGCTTGGCGACCCAACGCGATCCCAGCACGATGGCCTCGATCTCCTCGTCGCTGAACATCAGCGGCGGCAGCATGAAGCCGGGCTTCAGCACATAGCCCAGACCCGCCCCGCCCTCGATCGGCGCGCCTTGCCCCTGCAGCGTGGCGATGTCGCGGTAGAGTGTGCGGATCGAAATCCCAAGCTCATCGGCCAACACATGTCCGCTCACCGGCCGGCGATGCCGGCGCAGGCATTGGATGAGGTCAAGCAGGCGTTCGGAGCGGGACATGATTCTCGCGGTTTGCAGTCTTCACGATAATATATCTCGCTCCGAAGCGCGCAGGCGTCTGAGCTTCACGCCGCCGCGCCGTCAGAGGTGGAATACCTTGACCTCGTTGCCGCGTTCCAAGGCTTTGTTGGCCACGAACATCTGCGTCTTCGACATTTCGACCTCACGCTCGGCAAGGACACCCAGCATCGCTTCCAGCCGCCGCAGCGCGATCGCCTTGTTGCGGTGCTGCGAGCGCTCGTTGCGTGCCGTCACCACAATGCCGGTCGGCAGGTGGATGGCCCGCACGGCGCTGTCGGTGGTGTTCTGATGCTGTCCGCCTGGGCCACCGGCCCGCAAGGTTTCGAAACGGACATCGGACGGTGCAATCGAAACGGCGACGGCATCCGACAGATCCACCACCTGCACACCGACGAACCAGTTCTGTCGCTTGTGGCCTGCGCGCACCGGGCTCTTGAAGACGAACTTGATGGTGCCGCAATAGTCCTGCGCGAGCGCTTCGGCGTTGCGGCCCTCGAGACTGAGCACGGCGGATTTGGCGCCATGCCGGTCCGGCCTGTGACCAAACGAGGCCTCGAAAGTGCAGCCAAGCCGAACGGCTTCCTTCTCGATGATACCGACCAGAGCCATCAAGGCGATGCGGCATTCCACCGGTCCGTTGCCCGAGGTGACGAGCATGTCAATCACGGCCATGGTTCGCCCTCCTTGCCATACGGTCGCGCGACGGCTTCTTGCGTGTCCGGTCGGGCGGGCCTTCCATCGCCTTCTTGTAGGTCACCAGCGGTTTCATCGCCGCAAGCGTCACGACCAGGCCGGCATCGGCAAGGTCTTGCACCACCTGCCCGGCATCCTTGTAGGCGGACGCCGCTTCCTCGATGACCAGGTTGCGGTCGTCGCAGATCAATTGCCCACCCCATGCATTTCTCAGCAAGGCGTCGCGCTCCGACCTGTTGCGCCCGGCACGGCCATGCATGGTGGCACGGTCGTATTTGCGGCCGGCGCCGTGCGAAATGCCGCCCAGTGACGGCCCCGTCCCATCGAGCGCCCGCACGACATAGCTCAGGCTGGCGCGCGAACCGGCGATCGGTGCGACATCGCCTGCCCGCACCGCGGCCGAGCCCTTGTGATGAACGAAACCATCGGCCCGGTCGCGCACAAGGTTATGCGGCACATCTGCCACCAGCCGGACTTCGCTGCGCAAGGCGCTTGCCGCGCGCTCGGCGATCAGCCGGCGGTTGAGCGACGCCCAGGTGACGCAAATGTCATGCTGACGACACCAGCTCCTGCCCTCCGCGGACTCCGGATCGAGCCCGGCCGTGACCGCGGACTGGAGGTCGAGCATCTGCCCGAAGACAAAGGCACCAAGTCCGCGCGAGCCGGAATGCACCAGCAGATAGAGCTTCTGGCGATCGAACAGGCTTTCGCCGGCCACATCGGTCTGGTCGACCGCTTGCAGCTCGCAGAAATGGTTGCCGCCGCCGATCGTGCCCAGTGCATCCGGATAAAGATCCGTCGGCAAATCCGAGGCAGCGAGCGCCGCATGCGGATCGATGTCTTCCGCTTCGATCCGGCGCAGGCATTCGACGGCTTTGTCGATCCTGAGCTTGCGCAATGGCAGATCGAGCTCGAACAACGACATGCCGCAGCCAATGTCGTTGCCGATCAGCTGTGGATGCAGACGCTGCGACAACACGGCAATGCCGGTCGGGCCATATTTGCCCGGATGCAGGTCTGGAAAGGCCGCAACCGAGGCGACGCCGGGCAAGGCCGCGACATTGCGAAGCTGCTGGAGCGCCGCGCCCTCGATCCATGTCTGCGGCGAAAAACAATGCAGGATGCGCGCAGCAGGCGCAGCGCACGACGAAGAGGGGCCGAGGCCCCCGATAAAATTGCCCATGACAAGAACACTTCTGGATAAAGGTCACAAACCGGACGCCGTCAGGCATCCGTTCGACCGGCGGCAGGCAGCAAAATGCTGGCTTACGCCGGAACCCTCGAGGGGTGCGCGGTGAAGATGCTCGTCATCTTTCGCTCCCATTCCAGAAACAACAATGCGGCCCTCATAAACCAAGCGCGCGAAAAAACAAGCGCGATGCCGCAACACCGCCGCACCACTTCGAAGGCGAAGGCTTCCAGTTGCACCAATCGAGCTGCGGGCCATCGCTTGTTGCACCGCCGCTGTCCTCATGCCAAAAGCGGCACGCCGCTCGGAGATGCTCCTGCTTGAAGTCTTTTCGCGACAAACGCCGCGACAGCCGCCCGCCCGCGAAAGGCGGAACCGGAGAGGTGCGTCCGCACGAGCCGCGTGGCCGGCCGGACACCAGGCCGCGCGAACCGCGTGACGTGAAACCGGATAGCCAGCCCGCAGTGAAATCCGCGCCGCGCATCCTTGCCCGCCGCGACGGCGCCCTTCCCGCTGAACAGCTTCCGGTAATCCTCGAAGTAGCTCCCAACGCTGATTACGCGCTGCTCGACAGCGGCGCCGGCCAGAAACTCGAACAATACGGCCCCTATCGCATCGTGCGGCCCGAGGGTCAGGCGATCTGGCAGAAAGCCTTGCCGGCAAAGGACTGGGAGCGTGCCGACGCCATCTTCACCGGCGACACCGACGAGGAAGGCATCGGCCGCTGGCGTTTCCCGAAGACGCCGCTCGGTGAGACCTGGCCGATGAAGCATAACGGCATCGATTATCTCGGTCGTTTCACCTCGTTTCGCCATGTCGGTGTCTTTCCCGAGCAGGCCTCGCACTGGGATCATATGGCCGGCCTGATCGCGGCGGCGAAGCGGCCGGTCAAGGTGCTCAACCTGTTCGGCTATACCGGCCTCGCCTCGCTGGTGGCTGCCCGCGCCGGCGCCGAGGTCACCCATGTCGATGCCTCGAAGAAGGCGATCGGCTGGGCGCGTGAAAACCAGGAAATGGCAGGGCTGGGCAGCAAGCCGATCCGTTGGATCGTCGACGATGCCGTGAAATTCGCCGAGCGCGAGGAACGCCGCGGCAGCCGCTACGACATCATCCTGTTCGACCCGCCGGCCTATGGCCGCGGCCCCAAGGGCGAGGTCTGGCAATTGTTCGAGGATCTGCCTGATCTGACCGACCTTTGCCGCGCGATCCTGACGCCGAAACCGCTTGCCGTGGTGCTCACCGCCTATTCGATCCGCGCCTCCTTCTTCGCCATCCATGCCTTAATGCGCGACACCTTTGCCGGCATGGGCGGCAGGGTTGAATCGGGCGAGTTGATCATCCGTGAAAAGTCCGCCGGCAGGGCGCTTTCGACCTCATTGTTTTCGCGCTGGGTGGCCTGAATGCCCGGGAGTCCTAAATGAACGAACGGCATGTCGGCGCACCCGGCCAGGTGAAGGAAGTCACCAGCCTCGCCAATCCGCTGATCAAGGACATCAAGGCGCTCGCCTTGAAGAAATTCCGCGACCAGCAAAACGCCTTCATGGCCGAGGGTCTGAAGCTGGTCATCGATGCGCTCGACTTGGGCTGGCAGATCAGAACGCTTGTGTTCGCCAAGGCCGGACGTGGCAATGCCGCGGTGGAAAAGGCCGCGGCGCGCACGGTTGCCGCCGGCGGCACGGTGCTCGAAGTCTCGGAGAAAGTGCTTGTCGCCATCACCCGCCGCGACAATCCGCAAATGGTGGTCGGCGTCTTCTCGCAAAAATTCCTGGCCCTCAGGGATATCCGCGCCGACAATGGCGATGTCTGGGTGGCACTCGACCGGGTGCGCGACCCCGGCAATCTCGGCACCGTCATCCGCACCGTCGATGCCGTCGGTGCCAAAGGCGTCATCCTGGTCGGCGACACCACCGATCCGTTTTCCGTCGAGACGGTGCGCGCCACAATGGGTTCGATTTTCGCCGTACCGGTGGCCAAGGCAACGACCGAAGCTTTCCTTGCCTGGCGCGGCGGCTTTTCAGGCCTGGTTGCCGGCACGCATCTGAAAGGTGCGGTCGACTACCGCTCGGTCGATTTTTCCCGCGGACCGGTGCTGCTGATGATGGGCAATGAGCAGCAGGGCCTGCCCGAAACCCTGGCGGCGAGTTGCGACAGGCTGCTCCGGATTCCGCAAGCAGGCCGCGCCGATTCGCTCAATCTCGCCGTCGCCACCGGCATCATGCTGTTCGAGATCCGCCGCGGCGCGCTGAAGCTCGAACCAATCGCCGACCCGCAATGAAGGTTGCCCGCCCGTGAGATCATGGTCCCCCTACGCGCTGCTCGTCGTCGCGGCCATCGCGCTCGATCAGTGGATAAAGCATCTGGTCGAGACCGGCCTGCCCTTCCAGGAAAAGCTCGATCTGGTGCCCTTCCTGGCGCTGTTTCGCACCTACAACAACGGCATCGCCTTCTCGATGTTCTCCTCCTTCGGCGACACCGGCCTGGTGGTCATAGCCGTGCTGGTCGTCGCTTTCGTGCTCTACCTCGCCACCCGCACGCCATCAGGCCATGTCATCGCCCGCACCGGCTTTGCCCTGATCATCGGCGGCGCGTTGGGCAATCTGATCGACCGCGCCGTCTATGGCCACGTCATCGACTACATCCTGTTCCACACGCCGGTCTGGTCCTTTGCCGTCTTCAACCTCGCCGACGCCTTCATTTCCGTGGGCGCGGCGCTGGTCGTCTACGACGAACTCATCGGCTGGCGGCGCGAGCCCAAGTCTTCGAACGCCGAGTCTTCAAACGCCAAACCTTCCAAAGATTGACCCCGCGCGGCCATCGCCGCACAGTTCCAGGACGCCAAGCAAAGCTCGCGGAGAAAAAGATGCCCGAAACCTTCAAAGCCATCCTCGTCTCGCGCGACGCCGACAAGAAACAATCGGTCGCCGTGACCGACCTCACCGAAGCCGACCTGATGGAGGGCGACGTCACGGTCGCTGTCGAGGCGACGACTGTGAACTACAAGGATGGATTGGCCATTACCGGCAAGGCGCCGGTGGTCCGCCGCTGGCCGCTGGTGCCCGGCATCGACTTCGCCGGCACAGTCATCTCGTCCTCCAATCCCGACTGGCGTAAGGGGGACAAGGTCATCCTCAATGGCTGGGGCGTCGGCGAGACGCATTTCGGCGCCTATGCCGGGCGTGCCCGCGTCAAGGGCGACTGGCTGGTGCCGCTGCCGGAAGGCATCAGTGCGCATGACGCGATGGCGGTCGGCACAGCCGGCTACACCGCCATGCTCTGCGTCATGGCGTTGGAGCGGCACGGCATCCTGCCCGACCGGGGCCCGGTTGTGGTGACGGGTGCTGCTGGCGGCGTCGGTTCGGTCGCGGTCTCCATCCTGTCCAGCCTCGGTTACCATGTCGTAGCGTCGACCGGGCGCAATGCCGAAAGCCCCTATCTGATCAACCTGGGCGCCGCCGAGGTGATCTCGCGCGACGAACTCAGCCAACCCGCCAAGCCGCTGGCCAAGGAACGCTGGGCCGGCGGCATCGATTCGGTCGGCAGCCACACGCTGGCCAATGTGCTGTCGATGACCTCCTATGGCGGCGCGGTCGCGGCCTGCGGCCTGGCCGGCGGCATGGATCTGCCGTCAAGCGTCGCCCCCTTCATCCTGCGCGGCGTCTCGCTGCTCGGCATCGATTCGGTGATGGCGCCGAAGGCCGTGCGCCTGGAGGCCTGGCGGCGCATCGGCTCCGATCTCGACCTGGAGAAGCTCGCCAGCCTGTCTAGGACCATCGGCTTCGACGGCATCATCGATGCCGCGCGCGACATCGTCGACGGCAAGATCCGCGGACGCGTCGTCGTTGATATGTAGACCCGCCTGGCCGGTCGCAGGCAGCGGACGGAATTGCCAGATCCGGTGGCAAATCCGCCGCTACCGGGGCAAAAACGCCCTATCCGCTAAAATTCGAACGATCCGCCGCAATTTTCCATAATCTCTGTCTGGCAAGGGTTTCGCATGATCGCGGAATCCGACAGCCAGCAGGCAAACAAAGGCGACGATGTCGATGCGGTTCCGGCGCCGGCGCGGCGGTTTATCGCTGCGCCGCCGCTGGTGCCCGAGCAGCAATTGGCCAGGCAGGAAAGCCTGCCGCTGCTCACCTTCGTTGCCATCATGATCCTGGCAGGCCTCGCGCATCTGACCGGGGCGCCGATCTTCATCAGCCTCGCCTTGCTGGCAACCGGCCTCGCCGGCCTTGGCCTGCATCTGCATGCCAGGCGCAGCGCCCACCGGACCGTGGTGCTGCTGGACGAGACAACCGCCCGCAGCCGCGCCGAGATCGAGACGTTGGCCGACCGCATGTGGGAAATGCAGGAAAGCGAGGAGCGCTTTCGCGGTCTCATCGACGCGCTTGGCGATCTCGTCATCCATCGCGACCGCGACGGCTACATCGTCTATGCCAACAAGGTGTTCGCCGATCTGGTCGAAACCGATCAGCGCGATCTTGCCGGCAAGACCCTGGCCGAACTCGGTGTCGAAGTCGGCATCGTGCCCGATGCCGCCTTTTCCGACCATGAGTGCCTGAGTTCCACCGACGTTGCCATCCGCACGCCGAGCGGCCCGCGCTGGTTCTCGTGGATCGAACTGTCAGTGCGCGACAAGGAGAGCGGAGCGGTTTCGCATCGCGCCATCGCCCGCGACATCACCGCCCGCAAGCGCGCCGAATCCTCGCTGATCACCGCGCGCGAGCGGGCCGAATACGCAAGCCAGGCCAAATCGCGCTTTCTCGCCACGGTCAGCCATGAAATCCGCACGCCGATGAACGGCATCATGGGCATGGCCAGGCTCTTGGCCGACACCAGCCTGTCGCCGGAACAGCAGACCTATGTCGGCGCCATCTCGACCTCGGCCAGCGCCTTGCTCGCCCTGATCGAGGACCTGCTCGACTATTCCAAGATCGAGGCCGGTCGCTTCGATCCGGAGCCGCAGCCAATGTCGGTGCGTGAGATCGCCGACAACATCATCGAATTGCTCGCCGCGCGCGCCTTCGCCAAGGGTATCGGCCTCGGCTGCCACGTCGAACCGGATGTACCGCAATTGATCACCGCCGATCCGGGCCGCGTCAGGCAGGTGTTGCTCAACCTGATCGGCAACGCCATCAAGTTCACCGACAGCGGCGGCGTGCTGGTCAGCGTCGCGCGCGCCCGCACCGAGACCAGCGACCGCATCTGCTTCACCATCACCGACACCGGCCCGGGCCTGCGCGAGGAGGACATGGAGCGCATCTTCGAGGAGTTCGAGCAGGCCGACGGCACCTCCACGCGCACGCATGGCGGGGCGGGGCTGGGACTTGCCATCTCCAAGCGCCTGGTGGCTGCCATGGGCGGCACGATTTCGGTCTCCAGCCGGCTTGGCCAGGGATCGGAATTCGTCTTCGAAATCCCGGCCACGGAGGCCACTGGGGCGCCGCAGGGCCAGCAGAACGTGCTCGCCGGCAGGCGCGCGGTGATCCTGTCCAGGAACGCCATCGAGGCCGACGCCATCGCCCGCACCATCCGCGCCAATGGCGGCACCGCCGGTATCGCCACCACCGTGGCGCAGGCCGTACCCTTGGCAGAGGGCTGCGACGTTCTTCTGGTCGACGCGGCCATCGAGGAGAGCGACGGGAGAGTGCTCAAGCGGTTGCGCCAAAGCGGCTTTTCCGACTGCGAAGCCATCACGCTGATCGCGCCGACCGACCGCGGCATGCTTGGCGAGTTCCGCGCCAGCGGCTACGCGACCTTCCTGGCCCGACCGGTGCGCGGTGGAACACTTTTGCGTGTCCTTTTGACCAGCCATGCACCGGCCCTTACCCAGCCGCAGCCGGAAAAGGGCCGCACCCCGGCGCTTCGCGCCTCAAGTGGCCGCCAGCAGGGCCTGTCCGTGCTGATCGCCGAGGACAACGACATCAATGCCATGCTGGCCCGCGCCACGCTGTTGAAGGCGGGGCACCGCGTCAAGGTTGTCGGCAATGGCAAGGCCGCCGTCGAGGCCGTCACCAGTGCCGGGCACAAGCACCGCTTCGACGTGGTACTGATGGACCTGCATATGCCGGTCATGGACGGTCTGGACGCCATTGCCGCGATCCGCCGCCATGAAGAGGAAACATCGGCGCCGCCCGTGCCGATCATGGTGCTGTCGGCCGACAGCCAGGAAAAGACCCGTCATGCGGTGCTCGCCCATGGCGCCAGCGGCTTCGTCACCAAGCCGCTCGACCCCGATGCACTGGTCAATGCCGTCGAGGGCCAGGTCGCCGCTTGATCCGCTTTTTTCCAACCGCGCGCTGATGCATGTCACCCAAAAGTGACCGCCATTTTGCAAGGGTGACATGCGTGGAAACAGGGACCTTGAGCGCTCCAAATGGGTTCGCGCAGACGAGACATGCCTCGGCTCTCCTCACCGAACGTAGCCGGTTGACCGTTTTCGCCAGCCGACGAAGTATTGCCCGCAACGCCGTATCACGGTACTGTCACAATCCTGTTGCACCTACACCGTATCCCCGTGCCAAGAGGGATGGCTCGAAGGAGAATCACTCGTGCATACAGTTATGCCGGAATGTGACACTCGGCCGAACGCCAGCAGCGCCTTGCTTGCCGGGCGTAATGTCGATTCCGTCATAAAAGGCGCAGCACTCGGCCGTATCGGCAATCTCGAAGTGCGGCTCGCACGCAACGAGGCCGAGATCGCGGCCGCGCAGGAAGTGCGTTACCGGGTATTTTACGACGAGCTTGGCGCCCGCAAGGACCTGTTCCAGGCGCAGGACCGTCGCGACGCCGACCGCTTCGATCCGCTCTGCGACCATCTTCTGGTCCTGGATACGACGCTTTCCGGCCCCGAACATCGCCGTATCGTCGGTACCTATCGCCTGCTGCGGCAAGAAATCGCGGCCACCGCCGGCGGCTTCTATTCCGAAGGCGAGTTCGAGCTGACCAAGCTCATCGCCCGTCATCCCGGCCAGCGCTTTCTCGAACTCGGCCGCTCCTGCGTTTTGCCGCAATACCGCTCGAAGCGCACCATCGAGGCGCTGTGGCAAGGCATCTGGGCCTACATCAATCACTACGAAATCGGCGTGATGACCGGCTGCGCGTCCTTCCATGGCACCGTGCCGGCCGCTCACGCGGAGGCGCTCACCTATCTCGCCCATCACTGCCGCACCAACTCCGCCTGGGACGTGCGCGCGGTTTCCGATCGGTACTGCTCCATGGATCTGATGCCGATCGAGGCAGTCAATGCCAAAGCGGCGATCGCGGCAATGCCGCCTCTGGTCAAGGGCTATCTGAGGGTCGGCGCCCGCATCGGCGACGGCTGCGTCATCGACCGCGAATTCTCTACGGTCGATGTGTTCGTGGTGATGCCGGTCAAGGAAATCGGTGCCCGCTACGTCAACTACTATGGCGGGGAAGCGCAGCGTTTCGCGGCGTGAAGGCAGTAGGCAGTAGGCAGTAGGCAGTAGTGAAGACGGTGCGATTCGTGCTTTTTGCCTACTGACTGATCCCTACCCACTAATCCCTCTCTCACGGAATATCTTCCGGCCTTCGTCCCGGCCGGCTCTTGTAGGACGGAAACGACCAGCCGAAACGCAGCGCGCCGCCGCGCACGGCGAGCGCCACACCGAAGCCGGCCAACCCCGAGATGATCTGCGGCAATCCGGCGACGTCGCCCAGTGTGAAGATCGCGGCGCCGGCCAGGGCGGCCGTCACGTAGATTTCCGGTCTCAGCAGCACCGATGGCTCGCCGGCCAGCAGATCGCGCAATATGCCGCCGAAAGTCGCGGTCAGCATGCCGGTGATGATCGAAACCACCGGCGAACCGGTGATTGCCAAGCCCTTTGCCGCGCCCATCACCGAAAAGGCGGCCAGCCCGATGGCGTCGAGCCACAGCAGCAGTTTGTAGCGGGATTCGACGCGATGCGCGGTGAAGAAGACCAGGACCGCCACCACGGCGCAGATCAGCACATAGTCGCGGTTTCCCACCCAGAAGACCGGCACATTGAGGATGAGGTCGCGAAACGTGCCGCCGCCAATGCCGGTGACGCTGGCCAGGAACAGGAACCCGATAATGTCGAGTTGCTTGCGCGACGCAGCCAACGCCCCGGTCGCCGCAAAAACGGCGACGCCGGCATAGTCGAGAAGGGCGATGGGATGCATGGAAGGCCAGGGCAGTAAGGGAGTAGGGCAGTATGTTTAACACGAAGCGGGAGAGTTGGGACGACCCCTATTCTCCCACTGCCCTACTGCCCAATCCCTAACTACGCATCCCTCTCCGCCTCGTCATTCACCGGCCCCGGCTCGACCGGCGCCTCGGCGGCGACTTTCGGGCCGCCCTTGGCGACGCCGACCATAGCCGGACGCAGCACCCGCTCGCCGATCGAATAGCCCGGCTGCACGACCTGGACCACGGTGTTGGCCGGGACATCGGGATTGGGCACTTCGAACATCGCCTGGTGGAAATTGGGATCGAACTTCTCGCCTTCGGGAGTAAGCTTCTTGACCCCGTGCCGTTCCAGCGCCGAAAGCATGGCGCGCTCGGTCAGGTCGACGCCTTCGATCAGCGCCTTGAAGCCGGCGTCGCCCGACGCCTTGGCCTCGGCGGGTATGGCGTCCAGCGCGCGGCGCAGATTGTCCGACACTGACAGCATGTCGCGGGCGAAATTCGCAACCGCGTAGGTGCGCGCGTCGTGCACGTCGCGCGCGGTGCGGCGGCGCAGGTTCTCCATCTCGGCCGCGACGCGCAGCGCGCGGTCCTTCAGCTCTTCATTTTCCTTCAGCAGCCGCACAAGCGCTTCATAGTCGCCGTCAATGCTGCCTTCCGTGCGCTCGGCATTGGCCTCGGCCGCCTCGGCTTCGCTGGGCGCGCGTTCGTCTTTTGCCTGGTCGCTCATCGCCGTTTCCCGTCATCTCGAATGGTATGGATTTTGTGCCCGATATCGAGGTTTGGCAGCCAAAAATCAAGGGGTAAGCGACCGTTTGGCCTTTGGCCCGACCTGAGCGGCGATCAACGGCGATATTTCGATTTTAATTCAAATTTTACCATGACTGCCGGCTTGGCTTGCCACAGAAGCGTGATGAGGGAACCATTCCCTTGCTGGAGGAGTTTCCGAGCCGACACAGGATTTTATAATGATGACCCGCGACAAGGCTGAAAAAGGAGAAAGGCTCGCCGCCGAAGTCAGGCGCCAGTTCGGTGCCGAGGCGATGACGCGCTTTCTGCGTACCTTGCCGGCTTTCCGTATCCAAGCCGATACTCACGACCGCTTCAGGCAATTGCTCGACCGCCTCGACCGGGTCGAGGACGAGGATACAGGCTGGCGGCGGCAATAATTCCCGTTGGGCGCTTACGCGACAATTACGCACAGTAATTCTGCGTGATGGTTGCCTTGCGGTGGCCACACGCCGCGCCTATGGTTCCTGATGAACATGATTTCCCCCGATGCGGCCGCCAACAGCAAGCGCGCCTGGCTGAAGATTCTGGCGCGCTACAAGAAGCCAGACCGGCGGCGCAGCGCCATCGAACTCGCCATCACCCTCATTCCGTTTGCCACGCTCTGGGCACTGTCCTCGGCGGCCTATGCCTATGGCCATTGGTGGGGGCTGATCCTGATCCTGCCGGCGGCCGGGTTCCTGGTGCGCATCTTCATGATCCAGCACGATTGCGGCCATGGCTCTTTCTTTGCCAATCGCTACGCCGACGACTGGATCGGCCGCGCGCTCGGTGTCCTGACGCTGACGCCCTATGATTGCTGGCGGCGCGCGCACGCGACACATCATGCCAGCGCCGGCAATCTCGACGAACGCGGCATGGGCGATATCAGGACGCTGACCGTTGCCGAATACCGGCAATTGTCCTGGCGCGGCCGCCTCGCCTATCGGCTCTATCGCCACCCGCTGGTGATGTTCGGGCTGGGGCCGATCTGGCTGTTCATCTTCTCGCAAAGGCTGCCCATCGGCATGATGCGCGGCGGCCTGACGCCCTGGGTGTCGTCGATGACCACCAACCTCGCCATCGCGCTTGCGGCAGCCATTCTCATCTGGGCCGTCGGCCCCGGTGCGTTCCTGGTTGTCCATCTGCCAATCGTCATTCTCGCAGGCTCGGCCGGCATCTGGCTGTTCTACGTCCAGCACCAGTTCGAGGAGACGGAATGGGCAAAGGACGACGACTGGGAGTTCCAGCATGCCGCCCTGCACGGCTCGTCCTATTACGACCTGCCGCCGGTGCTGAACTGGTTCACCGGCAATATCGGCGTCCACCACGTGCACCACCTCTCCGCCAAGGTGCCGGGCTACCGGCTGCAGGAGGTGCTGCGGGATTATCCGGAGCTGCGCGGTATCGGTCGCGTCACGCTGCTCGACAGCTTGCGCTGCGTCAAACTGGCATTGTGGGACGAGAACCGCCGCAAGCTGGTGTCGTTCCGCGAAGCACGGGCGGCGTTGTAGAAAGACTGCCGCGCCATGGCGCGGCAGCTTGCCACCGGATCAAGCCGCCTGGCGCTCGTCGCGCATCAGGATCTCGCCATGGCGGATCTCGGTGCCCAGCACCTTCAGGCATTCGCGGATGAAGTTGGACAGGCCAGGCCAACCCTTGGCTGAAACGAGATTGCCGTCGACATGGGCACCGGTCGGGGCGACGTCGATGTAGATGCCGCCGGCCAGCGTCACTTCCGGCTCGCAATAGTGCAGCGCCGCCACTTCCCTGCCCCGCACTACGCCGTCGACCGCGATCAGGATCTGTACGCCATGGCAGATGGTGAAGATCGGCTTGCCGGCCTCGTGGAAATGCCGCACCAGCGCCTGCACCCGCTTGTCGATACGGATGTATTCGGGACCGCGCCCGCCCGCCGCGTAGACGGCGTCATATTTGGCCGGGTCGACCTCGGAGAACGTCTTGTTGAGGATGTAGTCGTGGCCGAGCTTTTCCGTGTAGGTCTGGTGGCCTTCGAAGTCGTGCAGCGACGTCTTCAGAACATCGCCCGCCTTCTTGTCCGGGCAGACGACATGGACCGTGTGGCCGACCGCATGCATGGCCTGTTCAAAGACGAAAATCTCATACTCCTCGCTGAACTCGCCAACGAGCATCAATATTTTCTTGCCAGCCATTCCCGGTTCCTCCCTTGTGGCTATATTTATTTCGGGTCGCGAAATAATGTTCCCTATCCTAGGGGCAGGACGGTTAAAGGGAAAGCTCAAATCGCCAAATTGGTATGACCAGTTTTCCGCATTCTTGACCGAAGGCCGTTCCCGGCAGGCGAAAACAGCCTCGCTGGCTCGACCAGAGCCGCAGTCAGGCGGCCGCCTTGATCATGTCCGCCGCCTTCTCGGCAATCATGATGGTCGGCGCGTTGGTGTTGCCGCCGATCAGGGTCGGCATCACCGAGGCGTCGACGACCCGCAAGGCCTTGAGCCCGTGGACCCGCAATTGCGGATCGACCACTGCCATCTCGTCGACGCCCATCTTGCAGGTGCCGGCCGGGTGATAGATCGTGTCGGCGCGGGCACGGATGTGCGACATCAACTCCGCGTCGCTCGAAACACCGGCGGTGTAGATTTCCTTGTGGCGATATCTGGCCAGCGCCGGCGCCTCCAGGACGCCGCGCATCATCCTGGCCCCCTTGAGCAAAAGTTCGGCGTCGCGTTCGTCCGAAAGAAAGCGCGGATCGATGCGCGGTGGTGCCATGGGATCATGGGTCGACAGCCCGACCTCGCCGCGCGAATGCGGCCGCAGCACGCAGACATGGCAGGAAAAGCCATATCCCATATGCAGCTTTCGGCCATGATCATCCACGATCGCGATGCAGAAATGCAGTTGCAGGTCGGGCCGTTCTATCGCCGGATCGGACTTGAGGAAGGCACCGCCTTCGGCATAGGGCGTGGCGATCATACCGCCGCCATCTCTTCGCCAGCGCAGAATGTGCCGCAGCAGGCCAGGCAGGCCGCGCACTCCGATGCCCATCATGTCGGCATCCCTGGACGTCCAGCCCATGATGAAATCGAGGTGGTCTTGCAGGTTCTTGCCAACGCCGGGCAGCTCATGAATGACCGGAATACCATGCATGGCAAGCTCGGCAGCCGGGCCGATGCCCGACAGCAAGAGGAGCTGAGGCGAACCGAAAGCGCCACCACAGACGATCACCTCGCGCCTGGCTTTCGCGACGGCTTCGCCCTTCCCCGCGCGATACCGCACGCCGGTGGCGCGCTTGCCATTGAGGATGACCGCCGTGGCATGCGCTCCGGTGATGACGGTAAGGTTCGGCCTGTTCATGACCGGTTGCAGATAGGCAGCGGCCGCCGAACAGCGCTCGCCATTGCGGCGTTCACCCCAGAATTGCGTCACCTGATAGAGCCCGGCACCTTCCTGTTCGACGCCGTTGAAATCATCGTTGCGGCGGATCTGGTTTTCGCCGCAGGCCTCGACAAAGGCCCGGGAGAGCGCACGAGGCTCTTGCTGCTCGGCAACCCGCAGCGGCCCGTCACCGCCATGCAGGGCATCAGCGCCGCGTTGGTTGCCTTCCGCCCGCCGGAAATAGGGCAGCACCTCGTCCCATGACCAGCCGTCACAGCCGAGGTCGGCCCATTCGTCATAGTCGCCGCGGTGCCCGCGCGTATAGAGCATGGCATTGATGGCGCTGGATCCGCCCAGCGCCTTGCCGCGCGGCTGAAAACCCCTGCGGCCGTTGAGACCCTTTTGCGGCACCGTCCGGAAGGCCCAGTTGTTGATCTTCGGCCGTCCCGGCAGCAGAGCGATGATGCCGGCCGGCGCGCGGATCAACAGGTTCTTGCCCTCGCCACCGGCTTCGATCAAGCAGACCGTCTTCGATGGATCTTCGGAAAGCCGCGCGGCAAGCGTGCAGCCGGCGGATCCGCCACCGGCGATGACATAGTCGAAATCCATGATCTTCTCCTCCCGCCCGGCGGATGTTTCCGTCCGGACAGCCAAGAGAAGGCCTGATCAGAGCTGATGTAAAGACGCGCGCGATTACCGCTGCGTCAGCTCTTGCGAACGCGCCGCCAGGAATATTTGGGGCCCTTGGGCTCCGGCACGGCGGTTGGCTGGTAGTAAAGCCCCAGCCCACCGGTGTGGCCCTCTTCCAGGCGCTTCAACAGCACCGGATTGGAGATCTCGAACTCGTCGAAGCCCAGCCGCAACATATGCGGCAACGGATCGACCAGCACCTGGCCGGTAGCGCGAACGGCGCCTTCAAAGTGGTAGCGGCTGCGCAGCAGTTCAGCCTTGGAGAAGGAGCGCCCATCGCTGAAGGCCGGGAAGACCAGCGCCACCAGCGACAGCTGGTCGAGCAGGTCCGCTATCTTCTCGAGCTGATCGCCGGGCTGCAGCACCACGCCGAGCCGCTCCTTGGCGGACCGGCGCACCTCTGGATCAAGGCCGAGGAATGCCTGCAGCGGCAGGATGAAGCGGCCATTGCCGGAAAGCGCGTCGGCACTTTCGGCATGAGCCCATTCGTCCTCGCGAAAACCCTGCGGGGTCCAGAGCCGGGTCTCCGCTGTCGTCGTTTCAGTCATCAAAAATTCCTAAAAATTCGAAGAAGCTCGGAGCGCGTTGAGATTCAGGTCAGGCCGTGTCGAAAATGGCTGATACCGAGAACCGGAGCGGAGCGTACTTGAAGTACGTGAGCACCGGAAGCGCAGGTATCAGCCATTTGCAGGCCGGCCTCACCTGGATATCAACCCGCCTATAGCGATGCGTCGGTCAGCGACACTTCCAGCCCCGACAGGTGGATGCCGCACTCGGTCTTGGCGTGACCGGCCCAGCGGCCGCTGCGTGCATCCTCACCCGGCTGCACCGGTTGCGTGCACGGGAAACAGCCGATCGAGAGATAGCCATAGGCGACCAGCGGATTTTCGCGCAGTGCATGGGCGCGCATGTAGTCGGCCTGGTCCGAGGTTGTCCAGTGCGCCAATGGATTGATGCGGATGCGCGCGCCGACCGCCTCGAACACCGGCAACGCCGCCCGCGTCGAGGCCTGGAAGCGCTTGCGGCCGGTGAACCAGGCACGAAACGGCGCCACGCCACGCGCCAGCGGCTCGACCTTGCGCACGTCGCAGCAGGCGTCGGTGTTGCTCTGGTGCAGATTGCCCGTCGGGTCGATCCGCTCGAGCGCGGCTTCCTCGGGCTTGATCACCTGGATGTTGGTCAGCCCGAAATCGGCGACGAGCGCGTCGCGATAGCCGAGCGTCTCCTCGAAATGCTTGCCGGTGTCGAGGAAGATGACCGGCAGCGTACGGTCGATCTCGGCGATCATGTGCAGCAACACCGCCGAGTCCGCCCCGAAGGACGACACGGCGGCGATCTCGTCGTGAAACAGCTCGCGGGCCGAGCGTTCGATGATCTCGAGCGGCTTCAGATGGCCATAGAGCGCGTCGAGCCCCGCCGCCTTGGCGGCGACGCCGTCATCGACGTTGGCGATGTGGTCAAGCGGCCTTGGTTTCGCCAGCATAGAGCGCCTCCTTGAACGGCGCGGGACCGACACGGCGGTAGGCGTCGATGAATTTTTCCTGTGGGTCGAGCCGGAGGCCGAGATAGGTCTCGACGATCTGCTCGATGGCGTCGGTGATCTCTTCCGACGAGAAGCCGCGGCCGATGATCTCGCCGACCGACGTGTTTTCGTCGGCCGAACCGCCCAGCGTCACCTGATAGAGCTCGGAGCCTTTCTTCTCGACGCCGAGTATGCCGATATGGCCGACATGGTGATGGCCGCAGGCATTGATGCAGCCGGAGATCTTCAACTTCAGTTCGCCGATCTCGCGCTGGCGTTCCAGCGAGGCGAAACGTTGCGAGATTTCCTGCGCGATCGGGATCGAGCGCGCGGTGGCCAGCGCGCAATAGTCGAGGCCGGGGCACGAGATGATGTCCGATATCAAATTGGAGTTGGCCGTCGCCAGCCCGATATCAACCAGCGCGTCATAGACCGCCTTGAGGTCGGCGCGCGCGACATGCGGCAGGATCAGGTTCTGCTCATGGCTGACGCGCAGTTCGTCGAAGGCGTATTTCTCGGCGATGTCGGCGACCGCTTCCATCTGGCTGTCGGAAGCATCGCCCGGCACCTCGCCGATGCCCTTGAGCGAAATCGTCACCGCCGCATAGTCGGGATGGCGGTGCGTCACCACATTCTGGTCGAGCCACTCCGAGAAACCCTTGGAATCGAGACGCGCCAGCTTGACGGCCTGGTCGCCTTCCGGCCGATCGGCGAGCGTTGGCGGTGCGAAATAGGCTTCGATGGCGCGGATATCGGCGTCCGGCAGCTTCAGCTCGGCGTCCTTCAACTCCTGCCATTCGGCCTCGACCTGGCGGGTGATTTCCTCGACGCCGGTCTCGTGCACGAGGATCTTGATGCGTGCCTTGTACTTGTTGTCGCGGCGGCCATAGAGGTTGTAAACGCGCAGGATCGCCGTGCAGTAGGACAGAAGGTCGGCTTCCGGCAGGAAGTCGCGGATCTTCCGCGCCACCATCGGCGTGCGGCCCTGGCCGCCGCCGACATAGACGGCGAAGCCAAGCTCGCCGGCGGCGTTCTTCTTCAGGTGCAGGCCGATATCGTGGGTCTGGATGGCGGCGCGGTCGCGCTCGGCACCCGTCACCGCAATCTTGAATTTCCTGGGCAGGAACGAGAATTCCGGATGCACCGACGACCATTGCCGCAGGATCTCCGCATAGGGGCGCGGATCGGCGACCTCGTCGGCGGCGGCACCGGCGAAATGGTCGGCGGTGACATTGCGGATGCAGTTGCCGCTGGTCTGGATCGCGTGCATCTCGACGCTGGCCAGATCGGCGAGGATCGCCGGAATGTCCGACAGCGCCGGCCAGTTGAACTGGATGTTCTGGCGCGTGGTGAAATGGCCGTAGCCCTTGTCGTATTTGCGGGCGATGTGGCCGAGCATGCGCAGCTGCTTGCCGTTCAGCGTGCCGTAGGGCACCGCGATGCGCAGCATGTAGGCGTGCAGCTGCAGGTAGACGCCGTTCATCAGCCTGAGCGGCCGGAACTGGTCCTCGGTGATTTCGCCGGACAGCCGGCGCTGGACCTGGTCGCTGAACTCGGCGACGCGGGCCTGGACAAAATCGTGGTCGAACTCATCGTAACGGTACATGCTTCGTCTTTCAGGGCGCGTCCGCCCGTTTCACTCAAATCCTGGCTATGCCGCCCGCTCGGCCTGCTTGCCGAGATCGCCGCGGATGGTCGGGCCGGCGGCGCGGATCTTTTCACGCAACCGCACCGGCTCAACGACACCGTCGACGACTTCCGCGTCGATCAAATTGACATCGACCACTTCATTGTCGGCATAGGCCTTGGCGCCGATCGCCTCCAGGCGGTCCTCGGCTGCCTTGTCATGGGCAAGGTCGGCCTGGCCCACGGTCTCGGCCCAGCCGCCGTCGGCGTACCAGACGGCGATGCCGTCGGTCAGGCGGTTGGCGGTGAGTATCTTCATGGCTGAACTCTCTCAGTGGCGGCTATGGCCGCGCCTTCATGTCCCAAATCGTCATGCCTGTGTGCCGCGAGCGGCTCGGACCGTTCAAAATTGGCGCCGGCGACCGCATCGCCGATGATGGTCATGACCGGCCCGGAAAGATCGCCACGCGCTTCCAGCGACGGCAGATCGGCCAGCGTGCCGTGGAAGCGGCGACGGTTGGCCAGGCTGGCATTCTCGACCACGGCCACCGCCGTGTCTGGCGACAGGCCGGCCTCGATCAGCCGGCCGGCGACTTCGGCCGCCACCGAGCGGCCCATATAGACGGCGACGGTGGCGCCGGAAATGGCGAGCTTGGCCCAGTCGGGCAATGAATTTCCCTTGAGATCGTGGCCGGTGGTGAACACCATCGACGACGACACGCCGCGCAAGGTCAGCGGCAGTTCGAAATCGGCGGCGGCGGCGAAGGCCGCGGTGACCCCCGGAACCACTTCATAGGCGATGCCGGCATCGCGCAATGCGGCCATTTCCTCGCCGGCGCGGCCGAACACCAGCGGATCGCCCGACTTCAGCCGCACCACGCGCTTGCCCTGTTGGCCGAGCTCGACCAGCAGCGCGTTGATCTCGGCCTGGCTCTTGGTGTGGCAGCCCTTGCGTTTGCCGACCGGAAGGCGCTCGGCGTCGCGGCGGCCCATGGCAACGACCGCCTCCGGCACCAGCGCGTCGTGGACGATGACATCGGCTTCCATCAGCAGGCGATGCGCCCGCAACGTCAGAAGATCCTCGGCGCCGGGGCCGGCGCCGACCAGGGCGATGTGGCCCGAAGCCGGTGCGTTCGACAGCAGCAGATCGACGGCCGCGTCATGCGCCTGCGACAGCTGGCCGGCTTCCACGGCATGGGCAGGCGCACCCTGGAAAAAACTGCTCCAGAAGCGCCGGCGGGCATTGCCTTTCGGCAACAATTTCTCGGCGGCGCCACGCAGTGAAGCGGCGAGCGTCGCCAGCGAACCGAGCGATGGCGACAGCATCTGATCGATGCTGCTGCGCAACAGCTGGGCAAGCACCGGGCCCGCACCTTCGGTGCCGATGGCGATGGCGACCGGCGCGCGGTTGACCAGCGCCGGGGTGAAGAAATCACAGAGCTCTGGCCGGTCGACGGCATTGACCGGGATGCCCAGCCGGCGCGCGTCCGCAGCCACGCGACGATCAAGCGCCTCGTCGCCGCTGGCGGCAAACGCCATGACCGCGCCTACCAGCTGCGAGGCATCGTAAGCTGCCGCAACGTGGCTGGCGCCGGACTGAGCGATGAAGGCAAGCAGCTCCGGCTCGGCATTTTGCGCGATGATGCGCAGCACCGCACTCGACTGTCCGATCAGCCGCGCCTTGGCCAGGGCCTCATCGCCACCGCCGACGATGGCCACGGCTTCGCCCTCGACCCGCACGAAGACGGGAAAGGCGTTGAGCTTGGGCACGGCATGCGGCATGAGATAAGCAATCCGGGAACAGGTTGGCAGTTTTACGCCCGGGCGCGAAAAACCAGAAGCAAAGCACTCGCGCATCCTGTGATGGCAGGCAATCGCTTTTTCGCAACTGCGAAAGGCAGGAGAAAAATATTCCACATCCAGGGTGCGGACGGATTCAAGCCGCTGAAGCGGGCCTTGATTTCAGGTCTTTCTAGCGACCTGCCCCTTATTTCGCAAAACAGTTTTTTCTAATTTCTACCAATTCAGTAGATTAAAGTCACCAACTCAAAGATCCCGAATTCAACCGCCGGGCGGCACCGCCGTAGGGGGGTGGAACGTTGCCGGGTTGAAACGCGTTCCGAAGCGTAGCCATTCATCAAAAGGAGCGCTTTCATGGACACGATCAAACTGAAGCACGGCATCTGGGTCCTGGTGGCCGACGGCGAAAAAGCGCTCTTGCTGAAGAACGCCGGCGACAACAAGTTCCCAAATCTCGAAGTCGTGCAGATAATGGAACAGGAGAACCCGCCCACTCGTGAACAGGGAAGCGACAGCCCCGGCCGGTACAATGATGGCCCGTCCGTGCACCGCAGCGCCGTCGAGGATACCGACTGGCATCGGATCGGCAAGGAACGCTTTGCGGACGAGATCGCGGCCCGCCTCTACAAGCTCGCTCATGGCGGTGAGTTCGACAGCATCGTGCTTGTCGCCCCGCCGATGATGCTTGGCGCCATGCGCAAGAAGCTGCACAAGGAGGTCGGTGACAAGGTGACGGCTGAAATTCCAAAAACCATGACCAACCACGCCATCTCCGAGATCGAGGCCTTTCTGCAAGCGGCCTGACCGCGCGACGGGTCTCCTTATCGGGGCGAATGCCACAGCGGGCGCAAACCGGGCCGGCGGCCTCTCGGCCGCCGGCCAAGCATTTTGTCGCCCCACCGTCGATTTTCACACCCGTTGCGGGTTGCATCACCGTCACCCCTTCCACCATATTGCAAAACAGGCGGCGGCTTCGGGCGGCGCAAATCCGACATCCCCAGCTTGAAAGGCGCTCCATAGACAATGCCGCATGACACGCCCCTTATCGCCACCATCGTCGCCGGTCTGGGGCTGGCTTTCGTCTTCGGCGCTCTCGCCAATCGTTTCCGCATTCCGCCGCTGGTCGGCTATCTCGTGGCCGGCGTGCTGGTCGGGCCGAACACGCCGGGTTTCGTCGCCGATGCCGGCCTTGCCAACGAGCTGGCGGAAATCGGCGTCATCCTCTTGATGTTCGGCGTCGGCCTGCATTTCTCGCTGAAGGATTTGCTGTCGGTCCGGGCCATCGCCGTGCCCGGCGCCATCGTCCAGATCGGCTTCGCCACGCTGCTCGGCGTAGGGCTTGCCTGGATGCTCGGCTGGTCAATGGGCGCGGGTCTGGTGTTCGGCCTGGCGCTGTCGGTCGCCTCGACCGTGGTGCTGCTGCGCGCGCTTCAGGAACGCCGGCTGATCGAGACCGAACGCGGCCGCATCGCCGTCGGTTGGCTGATCGTCGAGGATCTGGCCATGGTGCTGGCGCTGGTGCTGCTGCCGGCCCTTGCCGGCGTGCTCGGCGGCCAGGAACAGGCGGACATGCACACAAGCGGCCTGCTGTCGCTGCCGGCCAGCTACGGCATCTGGGGCGTCGTCGGCATTACGCTCGCCAAGGTCGCCGCCTTCGTCGTCGTCATGCTGGTGGTCGGCCGCCGAGTCATTCCGTGGATCCTGCACTACGTCGCCCATACCGGATCCCGCGAACTGTTCCGGCTGGCGGTGCTGGCCATCGCACTTGGTGTCGCTTTCGGCGCGGCAAAACTGTTCGGCGTTTCGCTGGCGCTCGGCGCCTTCTTCGCCGGCATGATCATGAGCGAATCCGAACTCAGCCACCGCGCGGCCGAAGAATCCCTGCCGCTGCGCGACGCCTTCTCGGTGCTGTTCTTCGTCTCCGTCGGCATGCTGTTCGACCCGTTGAGCCTGTTCAGCAACGGCCTGCCGATCCTGGCGACACTGGCCATCATCGTCATCGGCAAGTCGCTGGCCGCCTTCGTCATCGTCGTCGCCTTCGGCTATCCCCTGGCCACGGCCCTGATGATTTCGGCCAGCCTTGCCCAGATCGGCGAATTCTCCTTCATCCTGGCCGAACTCGGCGTCGGACTGAAACTTCTGCCCGAACAGGGTCGCGACCTGATCCTGGCCGGCGCCATCCTGTCGATCGTGCTCAACCCGCTGATGTTCCTGGTCATCGACTGGATGAAACCATGGCTCGAGGCCCGCGCCGCCCGGACGGCACCGCCGGCCGACGCCAAGCCGGTCGGTCCGGCGACCGAACCCGGTCAGGTGGCCTCGGTTGCCGCGACATCCAAAAAGGAAGACGGCCCACCGCCCAGGACGGCGCTCACCGGCCACGCCATCCTCATCGGTTACGGCCGCGTCGGCGGCCTGGTCGGCGCGGCGCTGAAAGAAGCAGCCCTGTCCTTCCTCGTCATCGAGGATGCCGACAAGACGCTGGCCAAACTGAAAGCCGACGGCGTCGAGACCGTCGCCGGCAATGCGGCCAACGCCGAAGTGTTCGCCGCCGCCAATCCCGAAGGCGCCAGCCGGCTGATCCTCGCCATCCCCAATGCGTTCGAGGCCGGCCAGATCGTGCTCAGGGCGCGCTCCGCCAATCCCAAGATCAACGTCGTCGCCCGCGCCCATTCCGATGCCGAAGTCGAGCACCTCAAGGGGCTCGGCGCCAACACGGTGATCATGGGCGAACGCGAAATCGCGCGCGGCATCGTCGAAGAGGTGCTCGGCCACAAGCCATTCGCGATCGAACCGTCCGCCGCCTGATCACGCCACGAACGCGGAACCGCCATTGCGTGCGATGCTGCTGAGATACTGCGCGGGAGGCTTGCCGAGTGCCTTCTTGAACATGGTGATGAAGGCTGTGACGGACTCATAGCCGAGATCGCCCGAAACCCGCTGGACGCTGGCACCCGAAGCCAGTTCCCTGATCGCAACGATCAGGTGCAATTGCTGGCGCCACCGGCCGAAGCTCAAGCCGGTCTCCTTGACGACGAGGCGGGCAAGACTGCTCTCGCTGAGCGCGAGACGACTGGCCCACTCGGCCAACGTGCTGCGGTCAGCCGGGTCCTGCGCCAGCACTTCTGCGATCCGCCGCAAGCGTGGTTCGGAGGAGATCGGCAGATGCAATTGCTGGATAGGCATATCGGGCAGTTCGGCGAGCAGGATGCTTCCCAGGAAAGCGCACCTCGCATCGTCAGGCGCACAGTCAGACAGTTCGATGATGAGCTCGCGCAGCAGCGGCGAGATCGAAAGCGTGCAGCACCGATCCGGCAGCTCGGCCGCGCCCGGCTCGATATAGACGAAGAAAATCCGCGCGTTGGCCGTCGCGATGTTGCTGTGCTGCATGCGGCTTGGCACCCATACGCCGCAATGCGGCGGCACCATCCACAAGCCGCTGGGAACGCGGCAGGTGACGCCGCCGCCAAGCGCGAAGACGAGTTGCCCCTTGCGATGCCAATGATCCGACACCTCGGCCTTGGTCTCGGTGACGTCAACGCGCACGGCGATCGCCGGAGCAGGGATGTCATCGACGTCGAAATCGAGCCATGGGTAGCGGAGAGGCTGTCGCATGATGCCCGCTTTTAGCGATCAATTGCCTTTATATCTAGATTACTCGACGGCGTAAATCGATAGGCTCGGGCCGTTCTCGCCATTTGGCCAAGGAAGACCCCATGCTCGCCCTCACCATCTCCTCCGACAATGCCGCCAGGCTGAAGCTCACCGAAGTGGACGAGCCACGTCCTTGCGCGAACGAGGCTCTGGTCGCCGTCCGCGCAACCTCGTTGAACCGCGGCGAACTGCGCCTGCTCGCCATACGTCCGGACGGCTGGATACCTGGCCAGGATGTGGTCGGGGTCGTCGAACGGGCGGCAGTCGATGGCTCCGGGCCGACCGTGGGCACAAGGGTCGTGGCCCTGGTCGACGAGGCCGGCTGGGCCGAACGGGTCGCGGTTCCGACCGACCGTCTCGCCGTCCTGCCGGATGAGATCGGCTTCGTCGCGGCGGCCACGCTTCCTGTGGCCGGCACGACGGCGCTGAGGACCTTGCGCCATGGCGGTGACCTCGCCGGCCTAAAGGTGCTGATCACCGGCGCGAGCGGTGCGGTCGGCCGTTTCCAGATCCAGATCGCCCGCGAACAAGGCGCCTCGGTGACCGCGATCGCCGCCGCCCGGCACGCCGGGGATCTGCGAGATCTCGGAGCCGAGCAGGTGGTCGAGGCGATCGAACTGGCCGAAGGGCCGTTTTCATTGATCACCGAGTCCGTTGGCGGTGAAAGCCTCGCCCACGCGATCGAACGCGTCGCGCCCGGCGGGACCATCGTCATGTTTGGCTCAAGCAGTGGCGAACTCACGCCGGTAGGCTTTCGCCAGTTCGTTCCGGGCCATGAGGGCGCGAGGCTTCAGACCTTCGCCTACTACACGTCCGGCTCGGGCATCGGCGCTGATATTGCCGCGCTGCTCGCCCTGGTCGCGGCAGGACAGCTGGAAACCCGTGTCGCCTTGACCGTGCCATGGACTGACATCGCTCAGGCCCTGGACGCCCTGCGGCAGCGCAGCTTCAGCGGCAAGGCTGTTCTCACCATGGCCGGATGAGCAGGCCCAGCCGAAGTCGGCTTGCTCACACGTGCTGGCCGCCATTGATGTGGATTTCCGAGCCGGTCACATAGGAGGCCTGCTGCGAGCACAGGAAGAAGATGATGTCGGCGACCTCCGCCGTGGTGCCGAGGCGCCTGAGCGGAATCGTCTCGACGATCTTTTCCGTACCTGGCGACAGGATCGCCGTGTCGATCTCGCCAGGCGCAATGGCGTTCACGCGAATGCCGTGCGGGCCGAAATCATGTGCCATCTCGCGCGTCAGCGAGCCGAGAGCCGCCTTCGATGTCGCATAGGCGGTGCCGGCGAAGGGATGCACCCGGGTGCCGGCGATCGAGGTGACGTTGACGATCGATCCCTTGGCCGCGGCTAACTCTTTGAACAACCCCCGCGCGAGCATGATCGGCGCGAAGAAGTTGACCTGGAACACGTCGCGCCAGACATGCATCGGCGTATCGATCGAGTCCATGCGGCTGTTGCCGTCCTTGAGCTTGGGCGAAATGCCGGCATTGTTGACCAGCGCGTGCAGCTGACCGCCATGCGCTTCCAGCCGGTGGCGGATCTCAGAGACGGCGACGCCGACATCTTCCTGGTCGGCGAGGTCGACCTTGATGTGGTCCTCGGGGCCTGCCGGCCACGGGCAATCCTCGGCAAAGGCCTGGCGCGAGCAGGTGATGACGCGCCAGCCTTCGCGCGAAAAGCGCTTGACCGTGGCATGGCCGATGCCGCGGCTGGCGCCGGTCAGCACGATGGTTTTTCTGGTGTCGCGTTCAGCCATGTCAGATCTCCGGGCGGAGATGTAGCGGAACGCCGTGGCGCTGGCGAGAGGCGAATTACCGCTCAGCCGCCGCCCAGAATATCCAGGATCGAGGTCTGCTTCTTCTTCTTCAGCGGACCGCCAACATTGCCCGGCGGCACGGGATGGCCGACCGAAGCGGTGGTGCCGTCGTCCGCCGGCATGTTGAAGCCATCGGCATCGACGGTCTGGGCAGGCCGCGCCACGCGGGCCTGCGCTTGGGCCGCCGGCGCGGCTGCCTGCGCTGACGGCGCCTGCTGGCCAACCGACGCTGAAGGAACCGGCGCCGGCTGGTTGTTGTCGGCGGACGGTATGTCGTCGGGCACGATCGTATCGGCCGGCGTCGACTTCCAGGTGCCGGGCAGCGGCCGCACCGGCACGCCTTCATGTGCGGCAACCATGAATTCATGCCAGGCCTGCGCCGGCAGCGCGCCGCCGGTGACCTTCTTCATCGCCGTGCCGTCATCATTGCCGAACCACACGCCGGTGGTGAGATTGGCGGTGTAGCCGACGAACCAGGCATCGCGCGAATTCTGGCTGGTGCCGGTCTTGCCGGCCGACGGCCAGGCAAAAGCCGCCTTCTTGGCGGTGCCGATCTCGACGGTGCCGGTCATCATCGAGTTCATCATGCCGACGATCTCGGGTTTGACCACACGCGGCGCGCTGCCGCCGCTGCTGTCATAGAGCACCTTGCCCTCGGCTGTCGTGATGCGGCGGATGAAGTGGATGTCGGGCTTGTAGCCGCCATTGGCGAACGGAACATAGGCCGAGGTCAGCTCCAGCGGCGTCACTTCCGAAGTGCCGAGCGCGATCGAGGTGTTGGCCTGCAGCTCGGACTGGATGCCCATGCGGTGCGCCGCCTCGACGACGGCGTTCGGCCCGACCTCCATAGTCAATTGCGCGGCAACCGAGTTCAGCGACTTGGCCAGCGCCGTCGCCAGTGTGACCTTGCCAAAGTACTTGCCGCCGTAATTGTCGGGTGTCCAGTTGCCGATCCTGATCGGCGCATCGTTGCGCGTGCTGTCGGGCGTGCGGCCGGCTTCGAGCGCCGCCATATAGACGAACGGCTTGAATGCCGAGCCCGGCTGGCGGCGCGCTTCCGAGGCGCGGTCGAACTGGCTGGTCGAATAGTCGTAACCGCCGACCATGGCGCGCACCGCGCCGGAATCGTCGATCGACACCAGGGCGCCCTGGGTGACGTTGAGCTTCTTGCCGCTTTCATCGATCAGCCGGCGGATCGACTGCTCGGCAAGCTTCTGCAGGTTCAGGTCGACGGTGGAGTCGATGACGATGTCGCCGCGCACGTCGCCGATCAGGTCGGGCAGTTCTTCCATGATGGTGTCGGCGACATAGTTTTCCGAACCCGTCCAGTAGGACGGCGAACGCGTTGCGGGAGCGCTGAGCGCCGTCTTCAGCTCCTTGTCGCTGATCTTGCCCTCTTCGCGCATGGCGGCGAGCACGAGCTGCGAACGCTCCTCGGCGGCCTTCGGATCGCGCGCCGGCGACAGCCGCGACGGCGCTTTCAGCAGGCCGGCAAGCAGGGCTGCTTCCGAGAGCGTGACGTCCCGCGCGCTCTTGCCGAAATAACGTCGCGACGCCGCCTCGACGCCATAGGCGCCGGAGCCGAAATAGACCCGGTTGAGGTACATTTCGAGGATCTGGTCCTTGGTGTGCTTGTGCTCCAGCCACAGCGCCAGCAGCACCTCCTGCACCTTGCGCTCCAGCGTGCGGTCGGGCTTCAGGAACAGGTTCTTCGCCAATTGCTGCGTCAGCGTCGAACCGCCCTGCGAGAAATGCCCGCCAAGCAGGTTGGTCACCATGGCGCGCGACAGGCCGATCGGGTCGACGCCGAAATGCGAATAGAACCGGCGATCCTCGATCGCGATGACGGCTTCGGGAATGTAGGGCGACATTTCGTGCAGGCCGACTGCTTCGCCGCCGCTCATGCCCCTGTTGGCGAGCAACTGGCCATCGGCCGAGACGATCTTGATGTTGGGGGCGCGGTCGGGGATCGACCAGGTCGTGGCCGCCGGCATCTTGGCGCCGTAGTAGACGACGACGCCCGCCACCGCGATGCCGCCCCAGATGGCGAGCACGAAGCACCAGTAGAACAGCCGGCCGAGCACGCCGAACAGGCCGCGGCGGCTTCTGCCACGCCCGCCGCGCGACGATTTCGCCTTCGACGATTTGCGTTTTGCGGAGGCTTTGCGGTTGCTCGGCACGACGCGGTCCTCCTCGCTCACCGAAAGGCCCGTCTGGGATCGCGCCTGTGACGGTCCCTCGAAACTGGGCTCGATGCGGCTGTCTCTGCGGTTCGCCATGCCTTGCGCTTGCTATCCCCGGTGCTAACGGCGTCCGGGTTGAAGAGTAGATGCGGCGGTTTAAAGGCGGGTTAAGTCGGAAAAATTCAAGGCGATTGATAATCAAATGCCTGGGGTCCGGCAGTTAGTGCGCAGTTGGCGCTCTGTTCGAGGCCCCTGATTTTGGCGCTGGTAAACGGTCGCGGCCGCCGCGATGGAACAATCCTCGCCGTGGCATTTTGTCCAGGGCGCCAAGGCCCGAACCATTCTCAACCGCGACCCAGGCAGTCGCGGACATGTTCCACCTTAGGGCGCGATCGCAAATGATCGCGGCTTCGCGTCCGACCGCGGCCCCAAATCACCCGTCACCAGGTGGTCACCTGGTGGGCATGCGTCAGCCAATCGCCGCACGGACCGAGAGGGCTGCCCTGGACGATTGCATGACCTCGCCGACATGGCAGTAGCAGACGATCTCGTGCAGTTGGTGGTCGGTCAACTCGAAGAAGCGCTTGGCTTCGCCATAAGTGTCGTCTTTCAGACCCTCGTCGCGCAATATGGGGTCCGTGAAGGCAACCGCTATCGGCGAGCCATCGCCTCGCATGACATCGCGCTCCGGCAGCGCACGGTATTCGGTTCCGGCAAGCGCGGTCAGGAGCCGGCTGGGCTCACGTTCAAGAAGCTCGGCCCAACGTACGAGACGTTGGGTTCGGCTCATTACCGGCTGTGTGTTGACCTCGGCCACTGCATGCAGTTGGTCCAGTGTTTGGTGTTTCATGGCAACCTCCTAGCACTAGGTTGGTTGACCCCAAACGCCCTGTATCGACATCATAGCGCCGAAGCGTCGATCCGTCATTCTAATTCCATGTCGGGGTAGTCGCGCTTCCGGCACTACGCCAATGCAATGGCCCCGCTTTGCCGGCAATTTTCAACTCCACCGAATATCGACGACAACGCGAAAAAGGCCAGCGTCTGCTCCTCGCAGGTCACCGCCACGACGCTGTTCGACCGGTCGATGTCGAGGCCCTTCGGGCCGCCTTCCTCGGGGCTGGCCCGGCCGCGCAGGAAGGTTTCCTCGTCGAGCACGGTGGCCGAGCGCGCGGGCGCGCCATGCCCGCTCCAGTCACCGTCGCCGGCATAGACATGCACCATCCGGCTGCCGGCGTCGGCGACGAGGATGTGCCGGTCGTCGCTCGTGAAGCGCACGCCATGCGGATAGCCGGCGTGCTGCAGGACGCCGGCGGGTTCGGTGCCGGGTCCAAGCGAAGCGGACATGCAGTAGAGTTTCACATCCTGGGTGCCGTGGCTGCTGACCGCGATCCAGCGGCCGTCATGGCTGAGCGCAATGCCGTCCGGTATGTCCAGACCACGCTCCAGCAGCCGCTGGTTGCTCGTCGTGCGATAGCCAAGCCATCGATTGACCACGTGCCGGGTAACCAGATGCGTGTAATTGTTGCAGACCAGCAGGCTGACGCGACCGCGCGACTCCCGCTTGACGGCAATCGAACCCGGCGAATTCAGCTTGCAAAGCCGCCTGCCCTTTACCCGGCGAATGGCTGATATCTCGAGGCTCTGGCCAGCCGGTTCTTCGCGCGGCAGGCTGAAGATCGCAACCAACCCATCGCGGTTGGCGATCGCCAGGGTGCGGTCATCGATGAAATCCAGGCCATGGATTTCGCTCATATCGTCTGATGTCAGCTCCATGAAATCGTGAAGCGTAACGACTGGACCATCGGATCCGGCCTCGATGTCGATGCGCAGAACCAGCAAGCGCTTGCGCGCATAGCCGGCAATCGCCAGCAATCGATTGTCCGGTGAAAAGCGCAGATCCTCGGTGCGTCCAATCGCCGAAAGCGCCGCCCGCACCGCCGCATTGGCCTTGAAGGCGATCACGGGGATTGTTCGTGGTGCGCCCTGAGGATCGAACGACGAAAGGGGTCGAGAAGTATCCAACTGTTCCCCGTCCATTGACGACTGTTGCCCCGTTTCGATGTTGCCGACTAAACCCACGGCGACCGCGGCGCTTCTATCGCTCGACGCTGCCCGCCATCTGGAAATCAAGCGACGTGACGAGCCCCGATCTGTTCAGATCGGCTCGAACGTCACATCCGGCTGGTCAGGACCCCCAACCTGTCGCAACAAGGCGACAAGATGCTCGCGCCTGTCAACCGGCTGTTTTCGCCAGTTTGAAGCGTTGGTGACATGCAGCCAGCCGTCAACCGACATGAAGAAATCCTCGTGCGGGTCATCGCCCTCGCCGAAGTGCAGCAACTTGTTTTCGGTAGATCTGACCCGTGCGGAATCGATCGAGCGGTAGAGCAGCGGCCAGTTGCCACCACCCGAATCCATATGGAATTTGTAGCTCGGCGCGAAATCCAGCCGCTGCCGCAACAGGCTTCCATCAAAAAAACAGAAGCCGGGCCACAGGAACCAGCCGCCCGGCGTCGGCGTATCGTGCCGCATACTGCCATAGACACTTTTGCCCTTCAGCCGGTCGCGGATTGAAAACGGTTCCGTCGGAAAGATGTCGTGGTCGATGAAGCCGAAGAGCTTCGGGCCAAAACCGGTCATGAAATTCCGCACGATCCAGTTGATCGCCTGGCCGTGCGATCTGCTGACCACCAGCCTATTCCTCGGCAACGAGACGTAGGGGACGTGCTGGCGACGGCAGAGGTCGCGGATTGCGTCCCTTGCTTCCTGCTTCTTGCTGTTGTCGAAGACGATGTAGCTCTCGTGCTCGGCCAGGTATCGGCGCACGAGATGGATTTGCCATGCGATCACATCAGGCCGGTTGAAGGCGACGCTGGCGACGATCGCGTTACGGAACGCTTGCTGTCGTCCCTGCAATTCGCTGACCGGCGCCGATGTCCTCAGGAAGCGAAAAGTCCGCCAGCGATAGCGCAGCAGCGCCTCGCGCCGTGGCGGCCGGTTAAGCCTCTCCCATTCCGCCACGGTAATCCTGGGCTGATCTTCGCCTGCCGGCGCATCGGAAGCCACCATGCCGCGCTCCTGCATCCTCAATATCGACGGCAGACTCAGTTCTGCTGGATCGAAATGCCCTTGTCGTCGATCTTGAGTTCCACGCCTTTCGGCTTGGTCTGCTCGCGGTAGACATAGACGCCGAGCGCGATGACCACGACGACGAGCGCGCCAATGATGAGATAGAGCGTATTCTGCTTCATGGCGCGCCCTTTGTCGTCTCGAGCCTCAGGCTCGTTTCAGGACCTTGACCAGCACCAAGAGGATGATGGCACCGATCGTGGCGTGGATGATGGAAGCAATGACGCCGCCGCCGATGGAGAAGCCGATCCGTGGCAACAGCCAGCCGGCGATGAACGCGCCGACGATGCCGACGATGATGTTGCCGATCAGGCCGAAGCCGAAACCGGAAACGATGAGACCGGCAAGCCAGCCGGCGATAGCACCAATGATGATGAAGACGAGCAGGCTTTCGACGCCCATGGTGATTTCCTCCGAGCAAAGTGGGCGAGCGCGGAGCGGAAGGCTCCGAATCGGCCCCGATATCAACGGCTTCAGGCTATTCGAAAGCAGCTGGCCTCGCCAGCTTCGCGGTCATTCGTCGTTGTCGCCACTGGCAGTGGGCCGCCAGCTGGTCGGCTCGACCTTCTTTTGCGTGTTGCTGTCGATGTAGACCCACCAGCCGCCATCACGATATTGCGCGATGGATTCGTTGACGACGCCGTCGCTGTCCTTCCACATGACAGAAACTTTGGAGCCGTCGGTCGGCGCTGTCGACATCGGCTTTCGGTCGGCCATCCAATCCCCCATCGAGCCGTTAACCTGGGCCGACAACGCGGCGGCCAGCATCTGGTTCCAGCCGGCCACCGGCCAGGAGGCTTTCAAGCGATCAGCTGTGCGCGAAGATATCCTCTTCGTCCCAGCCCATCAGGTCAAGCTTGGCCCGCGTCGGCAGGAAGCGGAAGCAGGCATCGGCCTCCTTGGCCCGCCCCTCGCGCGCCAGCCGCCCGGCCAGCACATCGCGCAGCCGGTGCAGATAGAGCACGTCGGAAGCGGCATATTCGAGCTGCTCGGGCGACAGCGTCTCGGCCGCCCAATCCGATGATTGCTGCGCCTTTGACAGGCCGACGCCGAGAAGCTCGAAGCAGATGTCCTTCAGCCCGTGACGGTCAGTATAGGTGCGGGTCAGCCGTGAGGCGATCTTGGTGCAGAACACCGGTTCGGGCATCACCCCGAACGCGTTGTAGAGCACGGCAAGGTCGAAGCGTCCGAAATGGAAGAGCTTCGTCACGCCGCGATTCCTGAGCAGACTGACGAGGTTCGGCGCCTTCTTCTGGCCGGGCGCGATCTGGATGACATCGGCGCTGCCGTCACCAGGCGATATCTGCACCACGCACAACCGGTCGCGATGCGGGTTCAGCCCCAGCGTCTCGGTGTCGATAGCCACCGCCCCGACGTTGTAATGCGAAAGGTCGGGCAAATCATGCTTGTGGAAACGGATGTCAGCCATTGTCTTCTCCGGTCGCGGCGTTCCCCGTCCTCGCCGCGATCCGGTGAAAAATCAACAAGAAAACGACTTTTGAGCCGCTCAGCGTGTTAGTGCATCGAGAATACGCGCCCAGGAGCGCTGACCCTTGTGGAAGGAGGATAGCTCGTATTTCTCGTTGGGCGAGTGGATGCGGTCGTCGTCGAGGCCGAAGCCGACCAGCAGTGACTCGATACCGAGATAAGTCTGGAAATCGCCGACAACCGGGATTGATCCGCCACTGCCGGTGGTGACCGCCTGTTTCTCCCATTCGTCCGACAGTGCGTCCTTGGCCTTGGCCAGGAACGGCGAGTCGTAGGAAAGCTGGATCGCCGGCGAGCCGCCATGCGGGTGGAATTCGACCGAGCAATCGGCTGGGATACGTTCCCGCACGAACGCCTGAAACGCAGCACGGATTGCCTTCGGGTCCTGCTTGTGGACGAGGCGGAACGACACCTTGGCCGAGGCTTCCGCCGCGATCACCGTCTTGAAGCCCTTTCCAGTGTAGCCGCCGATGATGCCGTTGAACTCGGCGGTCGGCCGCGCCCAGGTCAGTTCCAGTACCGAGCGGCCTTTTTCGCCCGAAGGGATCGACAGGCCGACGGGGCCGAGGAAAGTCTCGGCCGTCTCGCCCAGACTTTCCCAAGACTTCAGAACCTGTGAGGGTGTTTCCTCGACGCCGTCATAGAAGCCTGGAATGGTGATATGACCATCCTTGTCGTGGATGTCGGCCAGCACCTTGGCCAGGATGCGGATCGGATTGGCGGCAGCACCGCCATAAAGCCCCGAATGCAGGTCGCGGTCAGCCGCCTTGACCGTGACCTCCTCGCCAACCATCCCGCGCAGCGAAACGCAGATGGACGGCGTCTCGCGGTCCCACATGCCGGTATCGCAGACCAGCGCGAAATCGGTACTGAGCTCGTCGGCATTGGCCTCGAGGAACGGCTTCAGCGACGGTGAACCGGATTCCTCCTCGCCCTCGAACAGGATGGTGACACGGCACGGCAGAACGCCATGCACCTGTTTCCAGGCGCGGCAAGCCTCGACGAAGGTCATCAGCTGGCCCTTGTCGTCGGCCGAGCCGCGGCCAGTGATCACCTTGTGGTCAGGCCCAACCTGCTTGATGGCGGGCGCGAACGGATCGTTTTCCCACAATTCGATCGGGTCGACCGGCTGCACGTCGTAATGCCCGTAAAACAGCACATGCGGCGCGCCGGCCGGCCCCTCATGATGCGCAACCACCATCGGATGTCCCGGCGTGTCGCGCACGCTGGCATCGAAGCCGATCAGCTTGAGCTCCGCCACCAGCCATTCCGCCGCCTTGCGGCAGTCGGCGGCATAGGCCGGATCGGTGGAGATCGACTTGATCCTGAGCAGGCCGAACAGCCGCTCCAGGCTCTGGTCGAGATTCTTGTCGAGACGGTCGAGGACGGGGGAAACTGCGGACATTTGGCAAGCCTTTCGATTCAGTGGCGGAACCGTAAAGGCAGAGCGGCGAAACGAAAAGCCCGGGACGATTGGACCACGGCGCCTATCGGCTGCCGCAGGCCAAAGAAGTCGGCTGCCGCGAGGCAAAAAAAGACCGCCGTGGTGGAGGGGGAACCACGGCGGCCTCATACTCGAAACGATGCGGCAGCCCGGAGAGGGGGGATAGGCTGCCGCAATTGTCCGGGATAGGCGGGGGACGGGCCTTGCTCCGGACTTCGGCGAAAACTGCCGATGACGTGTATTTGGGTCTCTGAACGTGGCGATTCAAGGGCATCAACGTTACACTTTTGTAACGTGCCCGTGATCGGGCCTGTAGAACCCCGATCTGTCAGGGTGTTGCCGGAACCGGTACCTGACGGTGTCTTTGGCATGGACCAAGCCATCGCGCCGCGCTATCCCTGCCGGCATGAAAAAAGGCGATCATCTCTTCCTTGTCGACGGCTCCGGCTACATCTTCCGGGCCTATCACGCACTGCCACCACTGACACGCAAATCCGACGGCCTGCCGGTCGGTGCCGTTTCCGGTTTCTGCAACATGCTGTGGAAGCTGATGCAGGATGCCCGCAACACCGATGTAGGCATTGTGCCGACGCATTTCGCGGTCATTTTCGACTATTCCTCGAAAACCTTCCGCAACGACCTCTACCCCGAATACAAGGCCAACCGTTCGGCACCGCCGGAAGATCTGATCCCGCAATTCGGCCTGATCCGCCAGGCAACCAGGGCGTTCAACCTGCCTTGCATCGAGATCGAAGGTTATGAGGCCGACGACCTCATCGCCACTTATGCCAGGCTGGCCTGCGAGGCCGGTGGCGACACCACCATCATCTCCTCCGACAAGGATTTGATGCAGCTGGTCGGCGATACGGTCGGCATGTACGACCCGATGAAGGACCGTCAGATCGGCATTCCCGAGGTCATCGAGAAATGGGGCGTGCCGCCGGAAAAGATGGTCGATTTGCAGGCGCTGACCGGCGATTCCGTCGACAATGTGCCCGGCGTGCCCGGCATTGGCCCTAAGACGGCGGCGCAATTGCTGGAGCAGTTCGGCGACCTTGACGGGCTGCTGGCCCGCGCCGGCGAGATCAAGCAGGACAAGAGACGCGAATCGATCATCGCCAACACCGAAAAGGCGCTGATCTCGCGCCAGCTGGTGACGCTGAAGAACGATGTGCCGGTGACCGACGGGCTGGACGATTTCGTCCTCCATGCCCCGGACGGGCCGAAGCTGATCGGCTTCCTCAAGACCATGGAATTCACCTCGCTGACCCGCCGCGTGGCGGAAGCCACCAGCACCGAGGCCGGCGACGTCCAGGCCGTCGCTGTGACCGTCGAGCGCGCCGACCATGCGCATGGCCCCGACGTTGGGGCGGGAGCGCCAGTGGTGTCCCGGGGCGGCGCCCAGCCGGCCCAGGCCAACGGTGAGGCAGCCGCCGCACCCGACAAGGCCAAGCAAGGCGACACCCCTTCCCTGCTCTCAGCCTTGCGGCTGGAGCGCGCGGCCACCAGCAAGATCGACACGGCGGCCTATCCCTGCATCCGTGATATCGCGACGCTGAAGGCCTGGGTCGCCGAGGCGCGCGAGGCTGGCATCACCGCCTTCGACGTCAGGGCGACATCGGGCGATCCGATGCAGGCCGAACTGATCGGCATGGCCATAGCCACGGCGCCCGGCCGCGCCGCCTACATTCCCTTCGCCCACAAGAGCGGCAATGGTGACCTGCTCGGCGGCGGCACGCTCGAAAACCAGATCCCGCTGCGCGAAGCACTGGCGGTGCTGAAGCCGCTGCTGGAGGACAAATCGGTCCTCAAGATCGCGCAGAACCTGAAATACGATCTCGTCATCATGAGCCGCTACGGCATTGATGTCGCGCCCTTCGACGACACGATGCTGATCTCCTATGTGCTCGATGCCGGCACGCCGCACGGTCATGGCATGGACGCACTGGCCGAGAAATGGCTCGGCCACACCCCGCTCCAGCTCAAGGACGTGACCGGTTCCGGCAAGAGCTCGGTCGGTTTCGATCAAGTCGACATCGACAGGGCGACGGCCCACGCCGCCGAGGACGCCGATGTGACGCTGCGGCTCTGGCTGGTGCTGAAGCCCAGGCTTGCCGCCAAAGGGCTGGTCTCGGTCTATGAGCGGCTGGAACGGCCGCTGGTGCCGGTGCTGGCGCGCATGGAACAGCGCGGCATTTCGGTCGACCGGCAAATCCTGTCCAGGCTGTCGGGCGAGCTGGCGCAGGGCGCTGCCCGGCTCGAAGAGGAAATCTACCAGCTCGTCGGCGAGCGCATCAACATCGGCTCGCCCAAGCAGCTCGGCGATATCTTGTTCGGCCGCATGGGCCTGCCCGGTGGTTCGAAAACCAAGACCGGCCAATGGTCGACCTCGGCGCAACTTTTGGAAGACCTTGCCGCCGAAGGCCACGAACTGCCGCGCAAGATCGTCGACTGGCGCCAGCTGACCAAGCTGAAATCGACATATACCGATGCGCTGCCGGGCTTCATCCACCCGGACACCAAGCGCGTCCACACCTCCTATGCGCTGGCAGCAACAACGACGGGCCGGCTGTCGTCCTCCGATCCCAACCTGCAGAACATTCCGGTGCGCACCGCCGAAGGCCGCAAGATCAGGACCGCCTTCATCGCCGACAAGGGCAACCGGCTGGTCTCGGCCGATTACAGCCAGATCGAACTGCGCGTGCTCGCCCATGTCGCCGAAATTCCGCAATTGCGGCAGGCTTTCGCCGACGGTGCCGATATCCATGCCATCACCGCCTCCGAAATGTTCAACGTGCCGGTGGAGGGCATGCCTTCCGAAATCCGCCGCCGCGCCAAGGCGATCAATTTCGGCATCATCTACGGCATCTCCGCCTTCGGCCTCGCCAACCAGCTGTCGATCCCGCGCGAGGAAGCCAGCAACTACATCAAGAAATATTTCGAGCGCTTTCCCGGCATCCGCGACTATATCGAGGAAACCAAGGCCTATGCCCGCGAGCACGGCTTTGTCGAAACCATCTTCGGCCGCCGCATCCATTACCCGGATATCCGCTCGTCCAACCCGTCGCTACGCGCCTTCAACGAGCGCGCCTCGATCAACGCCCGCCTGCAAGGCACCGCCGCCGACATCATCCGCCGCGCCATGGTGCGCATGGAGGAGGCGCTGGACAAGGCAAAACTGTCGGCCCGCATGCTCCTGCAGGTGCATGACGAACTGATCTTCGAAACAATCGAGGCGGAAGTGGAGGCGACGATCCCGGTCGTGCGGCACGTCATGGAAAACGCGGCGATGCCGGCGGTGTCGATGTCGGTGCCGCTGCACGTCGACGCGCGAGCCGCGAACAATTGGGACGAGGCGCACTAGCGCCAACGCAAGGTGTGTTGAGATTCAGGTCAGGCCGAGTCGAAAATGGTGGGTTCCGAGAACCGGAGCGGAGCGTACTTTTGGGTACGTGAGCTCAGTTCTACTGCGACGCAGTAGAACGGGGAAGCGGAGGAAGCCGCCGTTTGCAGGCCGGCCTCACCTGAATATCAATACACCTTAGGCCGCCTCAGCCCTGCACTTCGCACACACGCCGCGAAACTCGATCACCGCCTTCTTGGCGGCGAAGCCGGTCGAACTGACCCATTCATTCAGCCGGTGGTCGACATCGTGATCCGACATCTCCGTCACTTGTCCGCATGTGTCGCAGATGGCGAAGGCGGTCATTGAATGGCTGTGGTCGTGCGGCTCGGCGCAGGCGACGAAGGAGTTGATGCTTTCCAGCCGGTGCACGAAGCCCGACTTTACCAGCGTGTCGAGTGCCCGATAAACCTGCAGCGGCGCGCGGAAACCGCGTTCACGTAGCTGGTCGAGCAAGGTGTAGGCGCTGAGCGGTCCGCTGGCGGCCTCGAGTTTCTCGAGCACGCACACCTGGTTTTTCGTCAGCACATCCCTTGCCGCCATGGTTCTGTTCCAACTTGTCCTGCGCCATTCCCAGGCTGTTTGCCCGTGCAAACGGCCCGATCCCAATCAGATAGCGACGAACCGTCGTCTTTGCTACTCTTCTGTTGTTGTCCCGGGCCAATCGATGACGTGCCGGCACATTTGACGATGGCAGGGTTGATGGCGGAGCGACATTCAAAATACTGACAAAATCCTCGACGAGGGTGGTTTCGCTTGGGAAATTCGATCGGGCTTGGGGAAGCGATATGATCAAATTGACACGCCGGACGCTGCTTGTCGGCACGTCGGCGCTGATGGCGGCCGGTACGCTCTCGTTCCGGGCACTGGCGGCATCGCGCACCTATCATGCGCTGCTGGTCGCCTGCACCGAATATCCTGCCCTGCCGCAGAGGAACTGGCTGATCGGGCCGAAGAACGATGCCGGCCTGGTGCACGAGTATCTGCTGAAGAACGTGCCCGACCCGGTACGCTTCGCGCCCGAAAACGTCACGCTGCTCGCCAAGGATGTGCCCGGCGCCAACGGCTTGCCGACCCATGCGGCGATCAAGGCGGCGTTGGCGGATCTGGCAGCCAAGGTTCAGCGTGACGATTTCGTCTATCTGCATCTATCCGGCCATGGCGCCCAGCAGCCTGAAATGGTCAAGGGCGGCGAGACCGACGGGCTCGACGAGATTTTCCTGCCGGTCGACATCGAGAAATGGATAAACCGCGACGCCGGGGTGCCGAACGCGCTGGTCGACAATGAGATCGGCGACGCGCTCGACGCCATCCGCAACAAGGGCGCCTTTGTCTGGGCCGTCTTCGACTGCTGCCATTCCGGCACCGCGACCCGCGCCGTAGAGGTCGACGACGAGCTGGAACGCAAGGTTGAGTTCGCCGATCTGGTCGGCGGCGACGAGGCCGCCAGGGCGGCGGCCATCAAGACCTATGAGGACACGGTCGCAAGCGCCTCGCGCGGCCTCGACGAGAATGGCGCGCGCAAACCCGCCTTCAACCTGACGCCGACTGGCGGCGAGCCGATCACCAAGGGCAAGCTGGTCGCCTTCTATGCCGCGCAGACGGTGGAAACGACACCGGAGATGCCGCTGCCCAAGGGCACGACGGACGCGCCGCGCTTCGGCCTGTTCACCTTCACCATCCTTTCGAAACTGGCCGAGAATCCCAACGTCACCTATCGCCAGCTTGGCCAGGCCGTGCTGCAGCAATATTCGGCAGACAGCCGTACTCGGCCGACGCCGCTGTTCGAGGGCGAACTCGACGCGCGCGTCTTCGGCACCGACAAGACCGACGCGGTCATGCAGTGGCCCATCGTCGTCAAGGACGGCGAGGCGACGATCGGCGCCGGCCTGCTGCATCGCCTCACCCCGGGCAGCAGGCTCGCCATCCTGCCCTCGGCGCTGTCGTCGCTGTCCGACGCGGTCGGCTATCTCGAAGTGGAGTCGGCCAAGAACCTGGAGAGCCACGTCAAGCCGGTCGAGTTCGAGAAGAAGCCGGCGCTCAAGCTCACCGACATTCCCGCCAACGCCTATGCGCGGGTGGCGGAGATCGCCGTCGACTACAAGCTCGCCGTCGCGCGGCCGGCCGCGACCAAGGGATTGGAGAAGGAAGCCGAACTCGTCAATTCGGTTCTCGACGAACTGGCCGCGGCCAAGGAGACTGGCTTCAACATCGAGCTGGTCGATCCCGGCAAGAGCGCCGAACTGCGCTTCGCGGTGATGCGCGAGAATGCCATTGAAGGCGCGGCCGGGGACGCCACCGACAAACCAGCGCTGTGGTTCCTGCCGGCATCGGGCGACGTGACCCTGAAGGACGGCAGCAAGCCGCCGCTGATCATCATCCATCCGGACGATCGCCAGAAGCTGGTCGACGCAACGGCCAGGAATTTGCGCACCATCTTCCGCGCCACGGGCCTGTCGCGGCTGGCAGCGGCCTCCGACTACAAGCCCGAGGATGTCGACGTGCAGTTCCAGGTCAAGCGCCGCGACAAGGATGGCCTTGAACCGCTGCAGGCTTCCGCGGTGCCGCGCGTCTCGCCGGGCGACGAAGTGCATGTGCTGGCCAAGAACAGTTCGGACCAGCTGGTCGACATCAACGTGCTCTATGTCGGCAGCGACTATTCGATCACCCACATCGTTGCCGAGCGTCTTGCCCCGCAAGCCACGCTGGAGGAAGGGCTGCTCGCCTTCACCGACACCAGCTTCGGCATGGAACGGATGATCGCGGTGCTGACCGAGGCGCCGCCGGAGAGCGAGAAGGAGGATCTGAGCTTCCTGGCGCAGGACGGCGTCGCCTCGATGACCCGCGGCCTCGGCCCCGCCAGTTTCTCCGACATGCTCGCCGATATCGGCGCGGCACCGCCGACCCGCTCGGTGATGCGGCTTGCCGACAAGAGCGGCCCGAAGGGCGCGGTGATGATCTTCCCGATGGAGACGGTGCCGCGCGCCTGAGTTCCGGTGCCAGGGCCGCACGGCCCTGTTGCGCCGGCTCTTGCGCGATTGGCGCGATATGAGAACATTCCCGGCCGCCATGGCGCATGTCGGCTGGACGAAGCAGATAGGATCGATTGTGAAGAATTCCGTGTTTTCCTGGCGCGTGGCGGTGGCCGGCTTGGCCGGCAGCCTGTTGCTGGTCGCCAACGCTTCGGCAGAGGACGCTTGCGGCCTGTGCGTCAAGCAGATCGTCACCAACTCGGAACTGGCGACCTGTTTTCTCGATCAGTACGACCAGATCGCCAAAAGCAAAAGCAACGCTGTCGTGGTCGATCTCTCGAGCTGTGCCTCGCGCGGCATCGTCGAGGCATTGCCGTCACCGACAAAGGCGCCTGCGGAACCGGACGTGCAGTTCATGGTCTCGCGCCCGCAACTGCAGTGCCTAAAGAAGCAGCTGGAGACGCCGGGCATCGTGCTTGATCCCTCCGCCACCATCGAACTGGACAACTGCAAATGAAGAAGCCGGGGGGCACGACAAAGCAGACACGGATGGCCGCGCCCGCCAAGGTGCCGGCGGCGAAGCAGACGCTGCCGGAAACCACGGAAGGTTTCCCCTGGCCAAGCAGCCACGAGATCAAGAAGGAGAGCAATCCCTTCACCGATCGCGACTGGCGCATGCTGGTCTATGCCTGGTCGGGCTTGCTGGTGCGTTTCGCCATCATCTTCACCCTGGCATTCTCGGTCTACCAGTTCCTCGCCAACCAGGAGCAGAAGCGCGTCGAGCAGACCATGTCGCTGGTCGAGCTCTGGGAAACCAAGGACTACCAGCAGGCGCAGCGGGCGCTGAAGGATCGTCTCGCTGCCCTCAATGCCAAATACGACAATCTGCTCAGCGCCAATCCTTCGCCGACCGAGGAACAGGTGTTCCGTCAGCGCATCGGCATCGAGGCGATGACCGCCTCCGGTGGCGACATGCCGCTCGCCGACTTCAACGAGAATTTCGACCGCATCGTCTATTTCCTCAACCGCTTGTCCTTCTGCGTCGACGGCAACCTGTGTTCGCGCAAGGTCACCGATGCCTATTTCCGCGACTATGCCGTCTCGTTCTGGAGCTATTTTGCCGGCTATGTCGACAAGCAGCGCAAGGCCGGTTCGCCGACTTTTGCCACGGCGATCGAGGCCTATGTGCGCAACGGGCAACCGGCGGCCGAAGCCAAATAGCGATGAGACAAGTCCGGGTCAGCTTCCGCCTCATGCGTGCCTGCAGGTGGCTGGCCATGGCTGGAGCTTTGGTCACGGCCTCGGCCGTCCGCGCCGAGGACGCCCCGGATTTCCATCTCGACCTTGACACTGGCGGCCATACCGCACGGATTGCCGACCTCGCTTTCACACCTGATGGCGAGGATCTGGTCTCGGCATCCGATGACAAGACCATCCGCATCTGGGACTGGCAGAGCGGCGTGACGCTGCGCACCATCCGCGGCTATCTCGGCTATGGCAACGACGGCAAGATCTTCGCGGTCGCGGTCTCGCCGGACGGCAAGACGATCGCCGCCGGCGGCTATTTCGGCGCTGGTCTCGGCGACAAGCCGCCCTATGGCGATATCAGGCTGTTCGACTTCGCCACCGGCAAGATCAAGGCCGTGCTCAAGGCCGCCGACTACGCAACCTATGACCTCGCCTTCTCTCCCAACGGAAAGACGCTTGCCGCCGGCGGTGCCGACGGCGTCGTCTATCTCTGGAAACAGGACGACAAGGCCACGTCTGGCTGGACGCTGGACAAGAAGCTCGATGCTGATTCCTGGCACATCGACAAGCTGGCCTTCGCCGCAGGAGGAACCCGACTGGCGGCAACGACGACCGACAACGGCATCCGGCTGTGGGACGTCACCAAGGGCGAGGAGATCGCCTTGCCGGCTGAAGCCGAGCCATTGCGGGACATCAGCGTCATGGCGCTAGCGGCCTCGCAGGATGGCAGCCTGTTCGCCACCGGCAGCAAGGACGGCCAGGTCCAGCTCTGGCGCGCGGCCGACGGCACGCTCGTGCGTGCCTTGCCGAAGCAGGATTTCCTCATCGGCTCGCTGACCTTCGCCAAGGGGTCGTTTCTGGTCGCCTCATGCGGCTATCGCTGCGCCGACAAGCATCGCTCCACCGTCTGGAATACCGACAGCGGCGAGAAGCTGCTCGACTACAGCGGCCACGACGGCACCGTCTATGCCAGTGCCGCCAATGCCGACGGCTCGCTGGTGGCGACCGCCGGCGGCACCCGCAACGCCATCCAGGTCTGGGACCCGGCAACCGGGCAACGCAGGGCCTTGCTGCAAGGTGTGGGAGAGCCGGTGACCGCTGTCGGCGTCGATCCGGCGAACGGCATCATCGCCTGGGGCAATGCCAACCCCTGCCCGGAGCGCGTGGCTTGCCCGGAACAGCTGGGCGCGCTGGACAAGACGCTGGAACTGCCCACCACCGAGCGGTTCTTCGACGACCCGCAGCCCCTGACCGAGCCCGGCTCGTTTGCACGCGCAGCACTTGCCGACGGCCAGTGGTCGCTACACGCCACGGCGGGTGGCAAGGATGCGCTGGAAAACGCGGTGCTGGAGATTGCCAATGGCGGCAAAATGGTGCGCTCGATCGAAAACGACGCCACCAACGGCTTCGTCCATTCCGCCTTCACGCTGATCGACAACGGACTTGGCCTGATCACCGGCGGCAGTGACGGCACGTTGCTGGAATACAAGGCCGCGACCGCCAGGGTTTCCGGCGAATTCATCGGCCATGCCGGCGAAATCAACGCCATGGTCGCCTCGGAGAAAGCCGGCCTGCTGGTCACCGGTAGTGCCGACCAGACGCTGAGGCTGTGGAACCTGAAGACGCACGAGCTGATCGTGTCGATGTTCTTTGCCGGCTCGCAATGGATCGCCTGGATGCCGCAGGGCTATTATTATTCCTCGGACGAGGGCGACAAGCTGATCGGCTGGCAGGTCAACCAGGGCCGCGATCATGAAGGCCGTTTCATCCGCGCCGGCCAGTTGAAGAAATACCTCTGGAGCCCGGAAATGGTGCGCCGCGCCATCATCCTGCGCAGCGCCAAGCAGGCGGTCAAGGAGATGCGGCCGGGCGTCGACGACGAGTTGCAGAAGCTATTGCAGCGCAAGCCGCCGGAATTCGACATCCGGCTGGCCGACGACCAGAGCAAGGTCCGTGACGGTTATGTCGCCGTGGAGATCACAGGCGCCAAGGAGGCCGGCACCGATGTCGCCGGCTTCTCGATCTTGTCGAACAGCCGCAATGTCGGCGACATTGCCACGCGTTCGGCGGACGGCAACAAGACCATCGTCGAGATCCCGGTCGAGAATGGCGAAAACACCATCCGTATCACCGGCACCAACGAGTATGGCTATCTGACCGAGCGCAGCGTGACGGCGCTGGCAAGGAAGGTCGAAAAGGCCGAGGCCAAGGGCAAGCTCTATGTCGCTGTCATCGGTGTCGACAAATATCCGTTCCTGACCGACGCCTGCTCCGGCCACGCCTGCGACCTGCGCTACCCCGTCGATGATGCCACCGAATTCCTCAAAGTGATCGCGCAGAAATCGGCGCCTTTGTTCTCCTCGATGGAGACGCTGGTGCTGGTCAACCGCGAGGCGCTCGACGAGAGCCCCGACAAGGCGCAGCAGACCTACACGGTTGCCAGCGCCGATAACATCATGGAGCCGGACTCGCACACGATCGACGACCAGCTTGCCGATTTCCTCGACAGACCAGGCGAGCACGACACCACCATCATTTTCGTTGCCGGCCATGGCATCAACATCGACGAGGACTACTATTTCATCCCGACCGATGGCCGCAAACAGGATGCCGATCGCTGGAAGCGCTCCTCGCTTGTCGACTGGGGTGACATCCAGAAATCGGTCGAGCGGGCCAAGGGCATGCGCTTCATGCTGCTCGACACCTGCCATGCCGCCAATGCCTTCAATCCGCGCCTGGAAAAGGACGCGCAGGACGCGCGCATCGTCGTGTTCTCGGCGACCGCCGCCAACAACACCGCCGCCGAACTGCCGGAGCTCGGCCACGGCGTCTTCACCTATTCGATCCTCGAAGGCCTGCGCGGCAAGGCGCGGACTTCCGATGGCGGCGTCACGCTGTTCGGGCTCGCCGATTTCATCTCGCGCGAAGTGGAGCGGCTGACCGCGTCGAAGCAGAAGCCGTTCTACTATGTCGGCGGCGTGGAAAATATTGTGTTGGCCGAGCCGTGAGGGGGCTGCGCCAAGCCACCCCCCTCTGTCCTGCCGGACATCTCCCCCTCAAGGGGGGAGATTGGCTGTCATATTCGACTTCGCAAATCTTCAACGTCTCAAACGATCAACCGGCGACGAAGAGACTAATCTCCCCCCTGGAGGGGGAGATGTCCGGCAGGACAGAGGGGGGGCGCCTCGCGCGATCGTGGCTGGGTATCGCAGCAGCATTTTTCCTCTTCTTTACCCTTCCCTTCCACGCCTTCGCCGCCCCTGTCGTCTGCCCGCCCGGCACCGAAAACTTCCCGCCCTTCTACGACGACGCCACTTTGTTCAAGAACGCCATCGCCAATGCCGCCAGTGTCCCGCTATCCAACCAGCGGCTGACCGGCATCACCGTGCCACATCATCTGCTGGCCGCCGACCTCGTGGCACTCGGCTTCCGGGCAGCCTCCGGCTTCCGTTACAAGCGCATCGTCATCCTGTCGCCGGACCATTTCCACAAGACGCACAAGCTCTACGCCACCACGACGCGCGGCTTCGACACCGTGCTTGGCCCGGTGGCCGGCGACAGCGATGCGGTGCGCCTTCTGGAGACACATGGCGACATGGTCGAAGACTCCTGCCTGTTCGACAAGGAGCATGGCGTGCGCGCCATGCTGCCGTTCCTCCACTATTATTTCCCGGAGGCGAAGATCGTGCCGGTGGCAATGTCGGTGAAGGCGAAGCGCGGCGACTGGGACAGGCTGGCGGAGGCGCTCAAACCGATCGTCGACCGCGACACGCTGATCGTCGAATCCACCGACTTCTCGCACTATCTGCCGCAGCATGATTCCAGGCGTTTCGACCAGCAGACGCTGAACATGCTGGCCGCAAGCTCGCTCGACGGCATCGCGGCCCTGCGCCAGCCCGACCATGCCGATTCCGTCGGCGCGCTCTACGTCCAGACCAGGCTGCAGCGTGAATTGTTCGGCGCCCAGCCGCTGGTCGTCGCCAATGAGAATTCGCAGGAACACACGTCCGACTACGTCGAGCGCACCACCAGCTATGTCGTGGCGCTATTCGGCGCCTTCGGCCCCGGCTTCAACAACCCGGCGCGGCCAAAGGACAGGATCTACTATCTCGCCGGCGACGTGAATTTCGGCCGTGCCATGAAGAAGATTTTGGTCCGCGACGGTGTTGCCGACAAGATCGTCGACAGCATCCTGGCGCTGACCGGATCGCGGCCGCTGATCGTCAATCTCGAGGGCGTCATCCTGCCCAACGTGCCGGAAGCGATCGACGACATGACGCTGGCCATGCCGGAAGATCTCGCGGCCAGCATGCTGAAGCGGCTGCATGTCGCCGGCGTCAGCCTCGCCAACAACCACGCCTATGATCTCGGTCCATCAGGCTATGCCGAAACGCTGCGCGCGCTGGGCGAGGCCCGCATCCCGCATTTCGGTCAGGGCGAGACGCTGGCACTGGACGATCTCGACCTGGTCGGCTTGACCGACATCGACACCAACGGCTCGAAGAACACCGACCTGCTCACTCCTGCCTTGCTCGACCGGCTGCTGCACGAAAATGCCGAGCGGCCGGTGGTCGCCTTCGTCCATTGGGGCCGCGAGTACAAGACCGAACCATCCGCGCGCGAAGACATGCTTGCCGACGAGATGCGGCTGCGCGGTGTCTCGGCCATTGTCGGTGGCCATCCGCATGTGTCGAGCGAGGCGATCGTCCCGCTTGCCGGCGGCGATGTGGCGGAGGTCTATTCGCTCGGCAATTTCCTGTTCGACCAGAGCGCCGAGCGCTCGTCCGGATCGATGCTGGAACTGCGCGTCTTCGCCCAGGGCACGATCTTCGTCAGGCTCATCCCGCTGCCCAACTATTTCGAGATGGGCCGGAAGTAACTAGCCGCAGCCGATCATCTGCCGCGGCAGATAGCACGCCGCAGGCTCGGTCTTGGTCTCGAACAGCGACTGCTTCGGCCGGAAATAGAAGAAGGTCACCGGCTTGCTCTCGCGCACGCTGCCGTCGGCAAAATGCGCGGCGATGCTGAAACTGTGGATCGACGACATCGCCGACCACATTTTCAGCCGCGCCGTGTAGGCGCTGACATTCTTGTTGCCGCGCACCGGCATGGCGATCGTGTAGTCGTGTTTGCCGATCGGGAATTCGATGTTCTGGTAGCGCATGGCTTCGGGGTTGCCGCCACCGCCATCGCCGCATTCGGCCATCGGTTCAGGCGTCTCGAAGACCGCCATGGTCATCTGAGCGCGAAACGGCTCGCTCTGCTGGTAGACATTGCCCTGATCGTCGGCCCAGGAATAGTCTAACTTGCCGATTGCATTCAGCGTCATCGCCTGATTGAAATTGCCAAGATAGTCGCCGACCTCACCGAACTTGATCTTGTTGGTGAGCTGGCTGCGGCAGACGTTGAGACTGTCGACCGACGGACAGGGAAAACGCCCCGTTTCCAGGCTCGCCGTATCGACGCCGGCCTCGTCGAGCACGCTCTTGATCGACACGTCGACGCCATCGCCGAAACCGCCGATGTCCTTGGTGAACATGCGGCTTGGCTGGCCGGTCGGATTGCCTTCCTCATCCACCGTGGTGAACTGGATCGACATCTTCATGTCCTTGGCGTCGCCCCAGCCATTGTTGAGAACAGAGAAATCCGGCCGGAAGCCGATGCAGCCAAAATGCTCCGAGATCGACAGCATCGGTTTACGGTAGGCGTCGCTGGCAGCGACCTTCATTTCCAGACTTTCGAGCTTGACCCTGGACTCGTCCGTCGTCTTCAGGTCGACCTCGGCAAAGGCCGGCGTGTTTTCCCAATCCGGACCGTCATAGACATTGGTGGTGTTGACCGTTCCGGTGCCGTTCCAGGCGTCATTGTAGAGGTTCTCCTCCGGATAGATCGCCACGTCCTCGTCGCGCACCAGATGCTGGTATTTCATGTCGGCCTGCTGGGTCATGCGCTGGTCGACAATGACGCCGATCTCGACCTTGTCGGCATCGCCGCCGCCGGCCTGCGCCTTGAGCAGGCCGCCGACCCTGGCATCGGCTAGGACGTCGGGACGCGAACCGCCGACCTCCTTGCCCATCACCCATTGCGATTCATAGACCGTGCCGCCGGCAAGCCGGGTCTGGCCCTTGCCGTTCTTCAGCCCGCCGACAAAGGAGCCGGCGAAGATCTCGCCTGTATTCGACAGCAACCGGCCCTGGCCATTCGGGATGCCGTCAACGAATTGGCCTTCATAGCGATTGCCGTCGGCATCGATATGCATGCCCTTGCCGTTGAGTTCTCCGGCTAACCAATGGCCATCGAACACTTCCCCAGAGCGCAGCTCGAGCCGGCCTTGCCCACCGGGCCGGCCGTTCCTGACATCGCCGAAATAGCTGGAATAGACGGTCTTCGGATCATAGCTCGCCGAGCCGCGCACCCGCCACACCAGCCTGCCCTTGCCGTTGATCGTGCCATCCTGCGCGATCGTCTTGTCGGGCGACTGGCCCGCCGCCGGCTCCCAGACGAAGTCGAGGTTTTTCTCGGGATGAAAGTCCCAGACACGCACGGTCCTGCGCAGCACGGAGCGTGTGTCGGCCCGATAGAGGATCTGCACGCGCTCCGCCCAGGCGCCGCCGACAGGGGCGGGATCGGCGAAAGCCGTCGAAAGCATCAACGTGGCCAGCATCGATGCGGCCGCGACCCCGAACACTACCCTTGCCCGCGCCATCCCTTGAGCCCCTTGGATGCCTCGCCCCCTTGGCAAGCCAAGCGTAGTCGGGGCACGGGCCTCGTGCAAGGGAAGCCGTGCGGAAGGATCGGCACGAAAAAAGGCGGCGGGATTGCTCCGCCGCCTTTTTTGTAACTGCTTGTACGAGCGTTATTTATACAGGCTGTTGATCCACTGCACGTTTGCGGCATTCAGGCGCACGGCGGTGTTCGCCTCGGGGCTTTCCGCCACGTTGACGCCGGTGATGATGCGCTGCTTGGAGTTGTTGTCGTAGGCATAGACCGAGCTGCCGCTCGACCCCGGGAACGTATCGCAGTCATACTGGAAATATTCCGGAGCGATGTTTTCGGCATGCACTTCGCAGCTTGCCTTCCACATCGTGCCCATCGGCTTATCGCCGGGATAGCCGACGAGATTGGCGGTGAAGTCGCCGAGATCGTCATAGTTGGCATAGCCCAGCCAGCCAAGGTTGGTGCCGACATCCTGCTTCAGCGTGACGATGCCGAGATCCCACGGGATGACCGAACCATAATAGCCCTGGTAGTTGTCGATGAACCCCTGCAACACATAGGCGCTTTCATAGGTGAAGGCGCCGAACGGTGCGTCATCGGCAGTGCTGCCGTTGAGGCCCGGCACGAACAGATAGTCGGACAACCAGTCCTTGTCCTCATGGCTGTAGAGGCAGTGCGCCGCGGTGAGCACGGTGCGCGGGCCGATCAGGGTTGCCGAGCAGCTGCCGTAGCCGGTCTTCGACTTGGCTTCGAGATAGCCTATTGCCGAGAACGGATAGGTCTTGGTGTTCTTGACCTGCTCGCGATCGTCGGTGCCGAAAACCTGGCGGCCGGCTTCGCCTTCGCCGAGCCCGGGATCCTCGGTCTTGCGCGGCCCACCTTCAGCCCCATTGGCCGGCGCATTCAGTTCCTTGATGATGAGCTCGCGCAGCGCTTCGCTCGGCTCGATCTTGATCACCTTGCCATCGGCGGAACGCCCGACGATGCCATAGGATTTCACAGCCGTCTTCTCGTCGGTGAGCGGCGCGGCGCGATTGTCTTCGTCGGTAAGCTTCGGTGTCGTGATCGGTTTTGCCCGACCGGCCTTGAAGTCGCCTGAAGTAACGTCCCGCATGCTTTCGCCACTACCGGCACTGGCGGAACCAGGGTCGGCGGCGAAGACCGGGACCGTCCACATTGCAGTGGAAAGCAATGCAGACGCAATAAGTGCGTTTGTCAGTTTTGTCATGGTGAGACTCTCCCAAAAGTCAGCAAGGACTGGATCAAAATACAGAAATATTGTCGAGATCGTGGTGGTACCGGAAAAATGGTTAAGGCAATCGGCGCACGCACCGGTTCGTTGTTTGCCACGGTCAATCTAAGCCCCCGCCAAAAGACCCTATCGCGACATACTGCCTAAAATAATCCTAGATTGGCAATGACAAATCGCTTCCACGTAGCCCGTGGGGGGCTATAGGGTTTTGTGCGGGTTCTGCTCGCGGGCACGGTTAGCAAAAGTGGGATTCGGTTTTGTGACCGATCGCGCGCCGTTTCGACACGGCACGCGTGCGGATCGCCGAACCGGCAGCGCTTCCTTGCACAAATGCCCGGCGTTGATCTGCGCGGGAGAATTGTCTCAGGAGGTTCAGGTGCACATCAAAAATCGGTTCGGGCCAATCGTTGCCGCATCGCTGCTTGGCATTGCCGCTGCCGTTACTTCAATCAACACAGGCCTGGCGGATGAAAGCACCGCGCGGCCAGAAGCGGCGGTCTCGCCGATGCAGCGGGTGACCGAGGCCAGGGCCAAGGCAGCGGCGGAGAACCCTGATGGCGCCGACCGGGTCTATGGCGGCAACCAGGCCGAAAAGGGCGCCTATCCTTTCCAGGTCGCGCTGCTCACCACCGCCAGGCTGGACGAGAACCCGGCCTCGCAGGCCAATGCACAATTCTGCGGCGGCAGCCTGATCGCGCCGCAATGGGTGCTGACGGCGGCGCACTGCCTCAACGACAAGGGCAAGCCGATCTCGCCTGATGCGGTCACCGTGCTGACCGGCGCCACCGACCTCAGCGAAGGCAAGCGTCACAAGGTGCTGGAGGTCATCGTCAACGAGGGCTACAGCGAACAGACGCTCGACAACGACCTTGGCCTGCTCCGGCTTGCCGAACCGGCCGATGCGCCGACCATCAAGCTTACCCGCGAGGCGACCCCCGACACCGGCAAGACCACCGTCACCGGCTGGGGCAAGATGCAGGACGGGACGTTCCCGACGACGCTGATGGTCGCCGACCTCGATCTGCAGCCGAACAGCGCCTGCAACAGCGGCATCAAGGCCATCTATGCGCATGATCTGAAGGCAGCGCTTGGCGATCTGTCTCACCGCATGCGCTATTCGGAAAAGGGCATCGATGCCGCCGCGAACGCGATCGCCGCCGACATGACCGACCCGCTGACCAGCAACATGATCTGCGCCGGCACCACCAGCGGCGTGCGTGATGCCTGCAATGGCGACAGCGGCGGTCCGCTGTTCATCACCGGCGCCGGCGGCCCGGTCCAGGTCGGCGTCGTCAGCTGGGGCGAAGGTCCGGCCGACGGCAGCGCGGCCTGCGGCCACAAGGACGCCTATGGCATCTACACGCGGCTGGCCAATTACGGCGGCTGGATCGAGGCGAAGATGAAGACCCCTGCTCCGGCGCCGGAAAAGCCGAAGGCCGGGCTTGGCACCGCCCAGAAGCCCAAAACGCCCTGACGCCGGCGCGATCCCGGGAAAAGCGTGTGTCTGCCACCTTCACCGTCAGGCGCGCCACACCGCAGGACGAAGCCGGGGTAAGCGAGTTGCTGCTCGCTTCCTACCCCGGCTCGATGCGCACGGCCTACGATCAGGCCACTCTCGAAGCCGCGCTGCCTCTGATCACGCGCGCGAACCCGGCACTGCTTTCTTCCGGCACCTACTATATCGCGGTGGATGACGATGACCTTGCCGTCGGCTGCGGCGGTTGGTCCCGGGAACTGCCAGGAGGCTGCGAGGTGACGCCAGAACTCGCGCATATCAGGCATTTCGCCACACATCCCGAGTGGTTGCGTCGAGGGATAGGACGAGAACTGTACCGGCGTTGCGAGGAAGATGCCCGGTCGTTCGGCGTGCGCCGTTTCGAATGCCAGGCCAGCCTCAACGCGGAAGGTTTCTATGTCGCCTTGGGCTTCAGGGCGGTGAGGCGGATCGAACTGCGCATTGGCCCCGGGCCAATGTTGCCCTGCATCCTCGTGGAGCGGGCCATCTGACGAAATAAACGTCCGGCCACGACCAAGTGGGTACGCTCCACTCCCTCGCGCCATCTGACAACAAACGGCGAGGGAGACCCTCACCGTTTGTTGCCGGCTTGTCGGACAACCCTATTTCCTCGGCGGGCCTTTGCGCTCGGCAGAGGCCGCCCACAGATTGATGTCGGATTCGCGCGCGTAGCTGTCGATCTCGGCCAATTCGGCATCGCTGAAGTCGAGCACCTTCAGTGCACCGACGCAGTCCTCGATCTGCTCCGGCCGGCTGGCGCCGATCAGCGCCGACGTCACCTTGCCCTTGCGCAGCACCCAGGCCAGCGCCATCTGCGCCAGCGTCTGCCCACGCTTGCCGGCAATGGCGTTGAGCGCCTTGATGTTGGTGATGGTGCGGTCGTTGATGAAGGCCGACTTCAGCGACTTGCCCTGCGAGGCGCGGCTGCCTTCGGGGATGCCGCCGAGATATTTGTCGGTCAGCATGCCTTGCGCCAGCGGCGAGAACACGATGGAACCGACGCCGAGTCCCTCCAGCGTATCGAGCAGACCGTCCTCCTCGACCCAGCGGTTCAGCATAGAATAGCTCGGCTGGTGGATGACGCAGGGTGTGCCGAGCTGCTTCAATATATCGGCGGCCTCGCGGGTGCGCTGCGAATTGTAGGACGAGATGCCGGCATAGAGCGCCTTGCCCGAGCGCACCGCATGGTCGAGCGCGCCCATCGTTTCTTCCAGCGGGGTGTCGGGATCGAAGCGGTGCGAGTAGAAGATGTCGACATAGTCGAGCCCCATCCGCTTCAGGCTCTGATCGAGACTGGCCAGCATGTATTTGCGCCCGCCCCATTCGCCATAGGGCCCCGCCCACATCTCGTAGCCAGCCTTGGTCGAGATGATCAGCTCATCGCGATATCCGGCAAAATCGGTGCGCAGGATTTCGCCGAAAGCGGTCTCGGCCGAGCCGGAAGGCGGCCCGTAATTGTTGGCGAGGTCGAAATGGGTGATACCGAGATCGAAGGCCTTGCGGGCGATCGCCTGCTTGGTCTTGTGCGGCGTGTCATTGCCGAAATTGTGCCACAGCCCAAGCGAGATCGCCGGCAGCTTGAGGCCGGACCGTCCGCAACGGTTGTAGATCATTTTTTCGTAGCGGTTTTCGGCGGCGATGTAGGGCATGGGAAATCCTTGGGGATCAGGCGGCGCGGGGATCGCCGGAAGGAACGATTGAATCGATGCTCGCCCTCTCCTTACCCCCTCCCCGGCGAAACGGGGAGAGGGAGATTTGAAAAATTATCGATAATCCTTGCGGCTTACTTTTTCTTGGCCAGCAGTTCCTTGGCCGCCTTGACGCCAAGCGCGGCCGGCCGCTCGCAAGTGGTCTGCATGGCGACGAATTTTCCTGTCTCGCCGGAGCGCAGGATGCCGGTCATGACATCGACGGCATGCAGCGCCAGTTCCATCGAACAGCGGTGCGGCCGCCCCTCGACGATCGCCAGCGCCATGTCGGCGAGGCCTGATGTGCGGTAATTGGCCATCATGCCCTGGCCGTGCATCTCATTCGGCACGCCAAGCGGATGCTTCCATTTCGGCAGTTTCTTGACCGGCTTGCCCTCTTCGGTGAAGCGCACGTCGCCGCCGAAGAAATTCGGATCCGGCACGAACACCGTGCCCGCCTCGCCGTAGAGTTCCATCGGTGCGTGGCCGTGAGCCCAGACATCCCAGCTGGTGTTGAGCGTCACCACGGCGCCGTTCTCGAACTCGAGCAACCCGTGGATGGTGGTCGGCGTGTTGACCGGGATCTTTTCGCCCGCGCGCGGTTTCGATGAAATCGTCCGCTCCTTGGCAGGGGTTGTCGCGAAAGCCGCCACCTGCTTCACCGGCCCGATCAGCTGGATCAGATTGGTGATGTAGTACGGCCCGATATCGAGCACCGGCCCGGCGCCCGGCTGGAAGAAGAAATCCGGATTGGGGTGCCAGTGCTCCATGCCGTGGCCCATGACATGGCAGGTGCCGCTGGTGATCTTGCCGAGCTTGCCCTCGTCGATCAGCTCACGCACCAGTTGGTGCGCGCCGCCGAGGAAGGTGTCGGGCGCCGAACCGATGCGCAGCCCCTTCTTCTCGGCCCGCGCCTTGAGGTCCTGGCCCTCCTTGAGTGACAGCACGAACGGCTTTTCCGAATAGACGTGCTTGCCGGCGTCGAGCACCCGTTTCGACACCTCGTAATGCACCGCCGGTATCGTCAGGTTGACGATAATGTCGATGTCGTCGGCCTTGAGCAGGTCGTCGACGGTCTCGGCGCGCAGCTTGAATTCCTTCGCCCGCGCCCTGGCCGCGTCCATGTTGATGTCGGCGCAGGCGCGCATCTCGATGCCGCGAAACAGCGGCGCCAGCGAGAAATACGCTTTCGAGATGTTGCCGCAGCCGATGACGCCAATACCCAGCTTCCCAGTACCCAGCTTCTTTGCCATGATGATTGTTCCTAGTAAGCCTTGACGGATGCGAGCGAGCGGCGGGCGAAGCGCTCGATGTCGTTGGGATTGTCCTGTTCCATGACAAAGTACTTTGCCGCGCTCTTGGCCCGCAACAGTTTGATCAGGCCGGCCCAGTCGATCGTGCCGTGGCCGACATCCGACCAGCCATCCTCATCCAGTCCTTCGCCCGGCCTGGCGATGTCCTTCACATGCACGGCGACGATGCGCTTGCCATGCTTTTCGATCCAGGGCAGCGGATCGGCGCCACCGCGCACCACCCAGGCGAGGTCCATCTCCCAACCGATAGCGGGGGCGGCAGACAGGATGTGATCCTGCGGCACCGAACCGTCGGCGAGTGCCTTGAACTCGAAATCGTGGTTGTGCCAGGCAAAGCCGTAGCCGGCCTTCGAGGCCACCTCGCCAACCTTGGCCAGGCGTTCGCCGAAGCCGCGCCAGCCGGCGGCATCGGACGGCCTGTCCTCGGCCATCAGATAGGGGCAGATCAGAAGCTTGATGCCGAGCGCTTCGGCTGTTCTGCGCACGCCGTCGAAATCCTTTTCCAGCGCATCGATGGAGAAATGCCCGGTCGGCATCGAAAGGCCGTTCTTGTCGAGTTCGGCGCGGAAGGCTTTGGGATTTTCATAGACGCCACCGAAGCCTTCGACTTGCGTGTAGCCGAGCTTGCCGAGTGTGGCGAGCACGCCTTCCCAGGGCTGGAAGTTGCGGGCGCTGTAAAGTTGGAATGACCAGTTCATCGTCTTTGTCCGTTCTGCTTGTGGGTGGGTCTCTTGGGGGATGGATCTCTTGGGGGTGGATCCTGGGGGAAAATTAGAGGCGGTTGCCGGTTTGGGCATCGAAAAGCGAGGCCCGCATCGGATCGAAGCCGATGCTCACCGCATCCGCATTCCTGGGCGTGCGCTCCGATGTCACCCGGACGGTGAAATTCTGCTTGCCGAGCTTCAGCCAGACCAGCGTGTCGGAGCCCATCGGTTCGACGACTTCGACATTTGCGTCAGCCGTAAACGGCCAGCCGGTGCCGCTGTTGAAGGCGACATGCTCGGGGCGCATGCCGAATACGGCCGGCCCCGGCACCGGTTCCTTCTCGAAGGCGTAGGTCGCGAGCGGGATGCGCACATCCTCGACGACGAAGTGCCAGTCGCCCTTGTCCTTCTCCAGCCTGCCGTCGATGAAGTTCATCGCCGGCGAACCGAGGAAGCCGGCGACGAAGCGGTTGACCGGGCGGTTGTAGATGGTCTGCGGCGCGTCGAGCTGCTGGATGACGCCGCCCTTCATCACCGCGATGCGGTCGGCGAGCGTCATCGCCTCGATCTGGTCGTGGGTGACATAGATCATGGTGTTCTGCAGTTTGCGATGCAGCAGCTTGATCTCGACGCGCAGCTCCGAGCGCAATTTGGCATCGAGGTTGGACAGCGGCTCGTCGAACAGGAAGACGTCGACATCGCGCACCAGCGCCCGCCCGATCGCCACGCGCTGGCGCTGGCCGCCGGAAAGCGCCGAGGGCTTGCGCTGCAACAGCGGCTCGATCTGCAGGATCTCCGCGGCGCGCGCGATGCGTTTGGCGATTTCCTCCTTGGGCAGGCCTGCGACACGCAGGCCGAAGGACAGGTTCTTTTCCACCGTCATCTGCGGATAGAGCGCGTAGGACTGGAACACCATGCCGATGCCACGATCCTTCGGCTCTTCCCAGGTGACGTTCTTGCCCTTGATGAAGATGCGACCTTCAGAGATATCGAGCAGGCCGGCCACGCAGTTGAGCAAGGTCGACTTGCCGCAGCCGGAGGGGCCTAGAAGCACGACGAACTCGCCTTCGGCGACATCGAGATTGAGCGTCTTTAGAACCGACACCGCGCCGAAATTCAGCGACAGGTCCTGGATCGATACGCTGGTACCGTTTTGCGCCATATCCATCAGCCTTTCACCGCGCCGGCGGCGATGCCGCGCACGAACCATCGTCCGGAAACGAAGTAGATGATCAGAGGTACCGCCGCCGTCAGAATGGTGGCCGCCATGTTGACATTGTATTCTCTCACGCCGGTCGTGGTGTTGACGATGTTGTTGAGCTGCACAGTCATCGGCCAGTTGGACCGGCCGGCGAACACGATGCCGAACAGGAAGTCGTTCCAGATGCCGGTGACTTGCAGGATGACGGCGACGACGGTGATCGGCACCGACATCGGCAGCATGATGGAGAAGAAGATGCGCCAGAACCCGGCACCGTCGACCCGCGCCGCCTTGAACAGCTCGACCGGCAATGCCGCGTAGAAATTGCGGAACAGCAGCGTCAGGATGGGCATGCCGAAGATCGTATGAATGATGATGATGCCGGGAAGGGTCGCGAACAACCCGACCGAACTCAGTCCGATGATCAGCGGATAGATGACGACCTGATAAGGCACGAAGGCACCGAAGACGAGCAAGCCGAACAGCAGATTGGCGCCCTTGTATGGCCAGAAGGTCAGCGCGTAACCGTTGATCGAAGCGCAGATGATCGAGATCATCACGCTCGGCACGGTGATCTTCAGCGAATTGTAGAAGCCGGGGCTCAGGCCGTTGCAGTCGCGGCCGGTGCAGGCATGGAGCCATGCGTCGGCCCAGGGCTGAAAGGTCGGCTCGGCCGGAAGGCTGAAAAGATGTCCCAGCCTGATCTCCGGCATCCCCTTCAGCGATGTGACGATCATGATGTAGACCGGGATGAGGAAGAAGAGAGCAGCAATGACCAGGAAGACGTAGATGCCGATACGGCCAGGCGATACGCGCCGCGGTTTCGGCCCGAAGGGCGCCACGCCGGCCTGTTCCAACGCGTCCTGGCCGGGTTGATTTGCGGTGATCTGGCCGGCGGTCATACGCGCGCCTCCTGCCGGCGATTTCGCCGCCACAGGACAAGTCCGCTGAAACCCAGCACGACCAGCACCGGCAGCAGCATCATCGTTGCCGCAGCCATGCCCTGGCCGACATTCTGGCGCACGGTGATGAGCTGGATGACGTAGACTGCCGGCATCGAGGTGGCGATGCCGGGACCGCCGCCGGTCATGGCAATGACCAGATCATAGACGCGCACCACGCCGACACATTGCAGAACGAAGGCGGTGGCGAAGGCGCCCTTCATCATCGGCGCGACGATCGACAGATGCGTGCGCCATGTCGGGATGCCGTCGACCCTCGCCGCTTTCCAGATTTCCTCGTCGACGCCGCGTAGGCCGGCAAGCAAGATCGCCATCGTCACGCCCGAGCCCTGCCAGATGCCCGCCACGACCAGCGCGTAGATCGCGGTGTTGGCGTCAACCAGAGGGGCGAAGCTGAAGCTCGACCAGCCCAGATTGCGCATTGCCGCCTGCAGGCCGAGATTGGGATCGAGCACCCATTGCCAGACGAGGCCGGTGACGATCAGCGACATGGCGAAGGGATAGAGGAAGATCGAGCGGAACAGGTCTTCCTGGCGGATGCGCTGGTCCATGAAAACGGCGAGCAGATAGCCGAACACCATGTTGCAGCTGATGGACATCAGGCCGAAGAACCAGATGTTGTTGACCGAGACCAACCAGCGGCTGTCGGCCCAAAGGCGCCTGTATTGCGCCAGGCCGACGAAGTCGTAGGTTGGGAAGAGCTTGGAACTGGTGAAAGACCAGAGCACCGAGAAGCCGATACCGATCACGAACACGCCGACCGCAACGAGAATCATCGGTATCGTGCCGATGACGGCGGGCAGGTGAAATCTCTGCCTCCAACTCCTCTGCATCGTCCGTTTTTCTCCGCTTCTACCGACACGCCGGGCCATCTGCCGGCGCGCAAGCCAGCCTTCCGAACCGCCACGGCTTCCGATCGGGCGATTGTCAGCCCACCGGCAAAATCTTCTTGCTTGGCGAGCGAGTTAGGCCGAGGCGCCGCTGCAAGTGCGGCGCCTCGGATGCTGATCGGCTCCTAGTCGGAATTGCCGATGATGGTGGAGAACTTCGCGGTGGCGTCGTCAGCCGTCATGGAGTCGTCGGCGAAGAATTGCGCGACGAGTTCATTGAGCTGCTGGTTGGTGTTCTCGGTGATGAACCGGTTCGTCGCGGTGACGATGTTGGCCGGGTCTTCCACCGCCTTCAGCGACTTCTGCATGCATGGGTCGGCCGTCGACATATCGACATCGCCGCGCACGGGCATGGAACCCTTGGCATTGTTGAAGGCGACCTGCACCTCCGGGCTGATGAGCAGTGCGGCAAGACGCTTCTGCGCTGCTTCGACATCCGGATTGTTCTGCTTGAAGAAGACGATGATGTCGCCGTCGGTGCTGACCACCGGCTTGGCCTCGTTCAGGCCGATCATGCAGCCGAAATCCTTGACGCCGGTCATGCCGGCGGCCGCGAATTCGCCGCGCGCCCAGTCGCCCATTACCTGAAGTCCGGCCTTGCCGGTGATCACCAGATTGGTGGTGTCGTTCCAGTTGCGGTTGGCGTAGCCATTGTCGGTGTACTGCTTCAGCGCCCTCAACTGCGTGAAGACGCCCTTCATCTCGGGGCCGCCTGCAATTTCGGCGCTTTTCTTGGTATACATCTCGTCACGCTTGGCGACGCCGAGAGCCTCGGTGACCATATCCTGGAAGAGCAACTGGATCTGCCAGCCGTTTCCGTCGCCGCCGATGGCGAAGGGAATGAAGCCGGCCTCCTTGATCTTCGGCGCGGCCGCGATGAAATCGGCCAGGCTCTTCGGCTCCGGCACGCCGGCCTTCTCGAACACCGGCTTGGAGTACCAGGCCCAGTAGTTCGAGTGAATGTTGACCGGAACGCACCACCAGTGGCCGTCAACCAGGCAGGCGCTGCCAATCGCCTTCGGTCGAATGACCTGATCCCACTTGCCGGCGGTCGCGATGTCGGTGAGGTCGAGCAGCTTGCCGCCCGAAATCAGTTCCTCGTACTGCCGACCGGGATTGAACTGGGCCGCACCGGGCGGATCGCCGCCGAGGACGCGCTGCATGACGGTCGAGCGGGCGGTTTCGCCCAGAGCAATCGCGCTGTCCACCCACTTGTCGCCATGGCCGTCATTGTCGAAGGCCTTTGCGAACTGCGAGACCGCAGCCGACTCGCCCTTCGACGTCCACCAGTGGATGACTTCCAGGTCCGCGGCCCTGGCCGGGCCGGCAAACTGCAGCGCGGCCGATGCTGCCAGCGCAGCGGTCAAAATCCTGTATCGCATTTCGGTTCCTCCCAGAATCTGAAACGTTACAGATTTTGGATAAGGCAATTGCAGGGACGACGCAACCCTGAGCAAGCGGCTCGTTCGATATTTTTTCGAGCCGCGAATAAAATACATTGCCAAACATCTCGTTGTGCGTCGCAATATGAGCCATCGCAGCGCAAAACAAACTGTTCTGCCACGGAAGTCGGCAAAAGGAGCGTTGGAGGAGCGCTTCGCCTTGTATTCTCAAGAGAAATCACGACCCCGTGTCCGCCTGCCCATTCGCCGACTGGCAATCGAGATTGGCAATCTGTAACGTTTCAGTATATTGCCACCTTCGCCGGGCTTGAAATTGTGCGATGCCGCAAATCGCGGCGATTGCCGACCCGCCCTGCGACTGCTATGCGCCTGACGGGCGGGACGAATGGACAAACGGCGTACGGAAAAGAGCGACGAGACGTCGGCCAAGGAGCGGCCAACGCTGAAGACGCTTGCCTTCATGACCGGGCTTGGCGTGACCACCGTATCGCGCGCCCTGAAGGACGCCCCGGAGATCGGCGCCGAGACCAGGCGCCGCGTCCAGCTGGTCGCCAAGCAGATCGGCTATCGGCCGAACCGTGCCGGCGTGCGCCTGCGCACCGGCAGGACCAATGTCATCAGTCTTGTGCTCAACACCGAGCGCGAGATCATGAGCTTCGTCTCGGACATCATCTATGGTGTTTCGGAAGTGCTCGCCGACACGCCCTATCACCTGATCGTCACGCCCTATTCGCGTTCACAGGATCCGCTCGACCCCATACGCTATCTGGTCGAGACCGGTTCCGCCGATGGCGTCATCATTTCACGCACGCAGCCGAATGATGCCAGGGCCCGCTATATGCTGGAGCACGGCATTCCGTTTGCCACGCATGGCCGCACCGACATGGGGCTGGTTCATCCCTATCATGATTTCGACAATCATGCCTTCGCGGTCGAAGCCGTACGGCGCCTTGCGAGCATGGGACGCCGCAAGCTCGCTCTGCTGACGCCGCCTGTCGGACTGACCTATCACGGCCATACCGTCGACGGCTTTGCCGATGCGCTGAGCGAGGTCGGTGCCAGCGAAATCCCGTTCAGCACCGTATCGATCGACCATTCGATTGAGCAGATCAGGACGAGGACCGCACAGCTGATGCGCCGCGACATCAGGCCGGATGGCTTCGTCAGCAGCGCCGCCGCCGCCACGCTTGCGCTCGTCGCCGGCATCGAGGATGCCGGCCTCAAACTTGGCCGTGACGTCGACATCGTCTCCAAGCAATCATCGGACCTTTTGCATCTGTTTCGGCCCGAACTGCTGATCGTCAACGAGAACTTCCGGCTGGCGGGCTCGGAGCTCGCCCGCTCGGTGCTCGGCTGGATCGGCGGCGCAGCACCCGGCTCGCTGCAAAGTCTCAGCGTGCCAAGCGAAGTTCTGGCTTACAAACGCTCCACGGATTAGCCGGCAGCGCCGCTGCCCCACGGGCCGTGGAATGCGCCCTGTTCGCCGATGCGTTCGAAACCATGCGCACCGAAGAAGTCGCGTTGCGCCTGGATCAGGTTCGAGGTGCCGCGGCCCTGGCGGTAGCTGTCGAAATAGGCAAGCGCCGAAGACAGCGCAGGCACCGGCGAACCGGCCTCGGAAGCCCTCGCCACGATACGCCGCAGCGACGGATGCGCCTCCTGCATCAAAGAGATGAAAGCCGGCGCCATCAAAAGATTGGTCGATGCACCGCCGCTGCTGAACGCCTCGGCCATCGTATCCAGCATTTGCGAGCGGATGATGCAGCCGGCGCGCCAGATCCTGGCGATGGTCGGCATCGGCAGGTTCCAGTTGAACTCCTTCGAGGCGCCGCTCATCACCGCAAAACCTTGCGCGTACGCCGCGATCTTGCCGGCGAAGAGCGCCAGTTCGAGATCGTGCAGCAACGCATCCTTGTCGCCGGAAATTTTCGTCACGCCGATGTTGCCATAGGCCTTTTCCGCCGCCTGACGCTCATCCTTGATCGACGACAGAACGCGTGCCGCCACCGCCGCCTCGATCGCGGTCGCCGGAATGCCGAGCTGCTGCGCCTCGATGACCGACCATTTGCCGGTACCCTTCTGGCCGGCGCGGTCGAGGATGATGTCGACCACCGGCTTGCCGGTCTTCGGATCGTCGGCGGCCAGCACCTTGGCGGTGATCTCGATCAGGTAGGAATTGAGCCGGCCCTTGTTCCAGTTGGAAAACACCGTGCCGATCTCTTTCGGCCCCATGCCCAGGCCATCACGCAGGATGCCGTAGATCTCGGCGATCATCTGCATGTCGGCATATTCGATGCCGTTGTGGATGGTCTTGACGAAATGGCCGGCGCCATCGGTGCCGAGCCATGCAGCGCAGGGCTCGTCCTTGAACTTAGCCGAGATCGCGGTCAGCACGTTTTCGACGCGCTTCCAGCTATCTTCGGTGCCGCCGACCATGATCGATGGGCCGTGGCGCGCGCCCTCCTCGCCGCCGGACACACCCATGCCGATGAAGGTCAGGCCCGAGCCGGACAGTTCGGAGAAGCGTCGCATCGTATCGCGAAAATTGGCGTTGCCGGCATCGATGACGATGTCGTTGTTGGATAATACGCCCCGCAAGGCTTCGATCTGCTCATCGACCGGCTTGCCGGCCAGCACCATGATGATGATCGGACGCGGCGGTCGGATCGCGGCGGCAAGTTCTTCCAGGCTGTAGCAGGGGACAACCATGTCCTTCAACGCGCCGGCATTCTCGACGAAAGCGTCGGTGCGTGCCCTTGTGCGGTTGAAGACGGCGATGCGGTGCCCGTGTTCGGCGATGTTCAGCGCCAGGTTGGAACCCATCGTGCCAAGGCCGATCAGGCCGATTTCGGCTTTTTCCATCGTTTCTTCCCTGCTTTCGGATCTTGTTGGTTGGAGCCCGCGATTTTGCCGGGATGATTGACGGGCCTTTCGCGCCGCGTCAACCGCCTCGCCGAATTGTGTTGCGTCCCGGTTGCATGAGACTGAGGTCAAGCCGAGTTGGGAAGTGTCCGTTGGTGACCAGGCAACGCCTTGTCGATTGCACATATGGCGTAGGTTCGACGTGTGGCAGTCAGACGGAGCGGCCCGGCGCGACTTCCCCAGAGGTCGAGTGACGTTCTGACATCGGGTACTATCCTTTTACCAGGGACGAGGAGTGCAGCTCTCCGGGCGGTACGTGGCCAGGACTGCGTCCATGGCTTTGCTGTATTCGGAAAAGCTTGGAACGAGCCCCAATTCGATGGCCTGAGCGACACATCTATCGCCGGCAGCGGGGGAATTTGCCTGAGAAAGGCAATCTTTCAACTTTGTCATTGAAGCCGGAGGAGGAGGCTTGATTGAGCTATAACTGATCGAGCCTGAACGAATGGATACAACCGTGACATCGCCCTTGTTCCATCGAGCAGGGTCAAAGACGTAGTTGAGATTGCGTTTGCCGTCAGGGTGTTTTGACGCACCGTTGATTGCAATGACAATCACATTGGCATCATGCCAATCACCTTTCATATCCGAATCCGAGGCCGGCATCTTGAGCCCTAGCTCAAGCTCAAAGGCCAGCTCTGAAAGAGCTTCGCCATCGCCTTCTCGCGCCAATGGCCAAAGCACAGCCCACTGCTTTTTACATTGGCTTTTGTAGAAGGAGTCTAGGGCAAACTTCAGGCGCTCCTCACGGGTCAAACTCGGCTGCATCAAGCTTGATTTACCTGTGAGATCGCATCCGCAGACAAGAAAAAAGACCAGAAGACCGCAACATACTTTCACTACAAATCGGGCTGATGTGGCCGCTGCTTCAATTGTTTTTTGCCAAGAAAAGCGTTCCGTCAGCGGCATCGCCCGATCCCGAACATCTCAATGCATTAGTAAAACCAACGAACCGCACAAGGCGACCGGCAGCTCATGCGGAAAACGAAAGCATAGCCATCTGGCATATTCGCGCTAGGACTCCACTCATTCTTCGCCAAGGAGCCATCCTGGTGAATACCTTAGTCGGCGCGAATGTCGATCGGCGCCTCTATCTTCACCATGTCGAAGTCCGAGACGAGGATATCGATACGCACCGTCCAGCGGCCGGGAACCGGGATGACGAGGTTGTCGACACGCCAGCTGCCGTCGCCGGGCTTGGTCGCCGCGCGCTTCATGGGCTCGATGCCGGAATCCGGTTTCGACAGCACCAGCGTCACTTCCTTGGCGTCGAGCGGCCCGAAATCGCCGGTCATGATGATCATCGAGGCGGCGACAGGCCCGGCATGGCCCGGCGTGATGCTGAGATCGGCCATCGCCTGCAGCGCGTGGATATGGACCGAAACCGGCTGTGCCGCCGCGATCGCCAGGGCCCGTGGCGGCGGCGTGAAGCGCCAGCCCGCGGCAACGCCGAAGATTGCCAGCACGATCAGCATCTCGACGCCGATCGAGCGGGTGAGCCTGCGCTGCACCTCCGTTGCCCCTGCCTCGGCGGAGGCCGTGAGTTTCCAGCGATTGACCGCGGCCAGCGTGAACAGGAAGACCAGCAGCGCCAGCTTGACCAGCAGCAGCCGGCCATAGGCGGTGCCGATCAAGGCCGAGGGCGTCTGAACCTGGATGACGGCCAGCACAATGCCAGCCACGGCAAGCACGGCCACGACAGGCAGGATCGCTGCGGAGAAACGGCGCAGGAAAGCGACGGCACCGGTCGTTTGGCGCTTCAACGCGAGACCGAGCGGCACCAGGGCACCGGCCCAGAAGGCGATGCCGACACCATGCACGAACACCAACGGTCGCGTCAGCCATTGCGGTTCGGCCGCGCTGGCATGGCCGCTGGCGGCCAGCGCGACACCGACACCAGCCAGGCCGGCAAGGGCAAATGGCCTTGCAAACACACGCGGTCCGGCCAGCGACAGCAGACCGAGTCCCAGCGCGATCAGGGCGACCAGCATCGTCCAGCCGAAGCTGGTGCCAAGCCCGGTCCGCCAGATCACCGCTTGCGCGAGATGGGAGAGTGGCGCCCCGAGCGCGTCGAGACCCTGAAAGCCGAGTGACAAGGGTGCCGCCACCAGGCCGCACAGGATCGCGGTCGCGACAAAGCGCTGACCGGCTCGTCCCTCGCCGCCCAGCCAGGCAAGGGCGAAAGCGCCGCCCACCCCAAAGAAAAGGCCGATATAGAGCAAGACCTTGCCGATCCAGACAGCCGACCGCAGCTGCCAGTCGACGGCTTCGGACACGGCGGGCGGTTCGCTTGGCGCGCCGATGGAAAACAGCAGCGAACCACCGACCGGATGGCCGTCGGCGGAAATGACGCGCCAGCTCAGCACATGCGTGCCGGATTTGAGCGCTTGCGGATTGTCGATCTCGACCGTCTGGTCGGTGAGGCGGAAGGAGGTCAGCGCAACCGGCGTACCGTCAGGCTTCACCAGCGTCAGCACCAAGGGCGAAACCGGCTCGCTGAAGGTCAGCGAGAATTGCGTCGGAGCCTGCGCCAGGACCGCACCGTCGGCCGGATCGGTCTTGATCAGCGCGGCATGGGCAAAAGCCTGATCTGTCGATGCCATGACCATGAGCCCCACGAGCAGGCCCAGCAGCCCGCCGGCGATCCAGTCGATAAGCTTGTTGTTGGTATCGACCATTCGGGAAAATACTGCGGTCATGCCATGCCCCGGAGATGCGGCGCGCTCCGCAAGCAGAGCGCGCCAGGGGAGAAAGTTATTTCTTCGGCGTGAGCTTGATGCCGGGCGCCGGGTTTTCGAGCGCGTCTTCATCCTGCCCTGCCGCCGGGATTTCGATCCAGCGGTCGACGGCATCGCCGCATTCCTGCACCACAGGGAAATAGAGTTTCTGGCCGATGGGCAGATCCGCCGTCAGCGTCGCGCGGAAGACGAACTCGTCATAGAATTCATCGGGCAGATTGCCGCCGCTCCAGTCGACTTCCTTGACGCCGTCGGTCACCGCCTGGCCATAGAGCTGATAGGATTTTTCATATTTGCCCTTCTTGGCCTGCAGCGTCCAGCCCGGCTTCGGCATCGGCTTCACCGCGATCACCCCTTCCGGAATCTGCACGCGCACAGCGGTCGTCGCCTTGCCGTCGCAACCATGCGGCACGCGCAGCACGGCCTTGTAGGTCGAGCCGACCGCCGCTTCCTGGGTTTCGAGCGTGATGTGCGCAAAGGCGGCATTTGTCCCCAGCACCAGAAGCGCTGCGGCCGACAGAAAATACTTGTTCATGATGGTCCCTCTAGAATCTTGATCGGTACGACGGCCGGTTCAGTCGTTGTCTTCTTGAGGCGCCGCGCTACCCATGGCCTGCACGGCGAATTTGATCGTCACCGTCCCGGCCTTTTCGAAGGTCAGCGTGGCGGCGAACATCTCGCCTTGCTTGGGTGGCTGCTTCAAATCCATGAACATCACATGATAGCTGCCGGGACCCAAAACGACCTTGCCGCCGGCTGGAATCTCCAGGCCGCCGACAACGGGCCGCATGGTCATGACGCCGTCCTTGACACCCATCTCATGCAGTTCGGCCTTGTCCGAGATGTCGGAGGAAATCGACAGCAGCCGGTCCGGTGCGCTGCCGTTGTTTGTAATGCTAAAATAGCCGCCGGCCACCTTGGCGCCGGCCGGCGTGGCGCGAGACCAGGGATGGCCGATCTCGATATCGCCGACCTTGAACTCATGCGCCAAGACGGACTGGGCGCCGACGAGCATGATCGCGAAAGCCAGCGTGACAATGCCGAGATGCTCCTGGAAGCGGGACAGAATGCGGCTGAACAGCGTGCCTATCGCTGTGGGGGAAGAATGGGACATGGTTGCTCCATGAAGTGATGATCGCGCCGTTGCCGGTCGCGAGCCGTTTGATCTTTGGATGGGTGCGCCCGCGAAAGGTTCCGACGGGCAAAAAGGCTCAGGCCGCCGGCGGCGGCGCGCGCGGGTTCGACGGCGAGCGTTCGCGCGCGAGATCGAGATGAATGCTCGACGGAAAGACCAAGGCGACCGTTTCAACGGACAGGCTGCCCAAGGCCAGCCCGGCATCGGGCGGCGGCGCGAAGGCCGATGAAAACATGCTGCAGCCAAGCGCGCAGCAGGCCGGCAGATGGGACGGGTGCTGGTCGCCGCCGGGAAGCTGGGTGGCGCCGTCGCGGGTACAGATGACGTTGCCGAAAGCGTCGAGTTGCGCGGCATTCGGGCCGGTGCCGAAGGCGAACGCGCCGAGCGTCGACTGGAGCAGCAGCAGGTAGGCCGCGACAAGCGCGGCCGGCATGCTCCAGCGTCTCCCCCGGCGGTTCAAGCCATCTGCCTCTTCAAGCAATTCCTGGAAGGATACGTATCATGGCAGCGGCAGGTCGAAAATCGCCAATTCGATGCTGCGGCAACGCGGCTCAGGATTTTTGCGGCGGACGGCTTTCGGGGATCGAGGTCAAAAGCGTCTGGCGCGCCGATTTCAGGTGCTTGCGGCAGGCCGCGTCGACCTTGCCGAGGTCGCGCGATTTGAGCGCCTCGATATAGGCAAGGTGCTCGCCGACCGCGACTTCGTTGCGCTCGCGCTCCTGCGCCTTGTTCCACTGGTAGTGGTAATGGAAGATCATGGCGATGACGTCGTAGAAATCGACGATAAAGCGGTTGCGAGAGGCGCGGTGGATGAGCCGGTGGAAGCGCTCGTCCAGCTCGGAAAACGCGTTGAAGCGCGTGGCGATCTCGCGGGCCAGCTGGCGATGTTCGTCCTCTAGGCGGTCCAGATCGGCCCAGACCGGGCTGTCCTGCGGCAGTGCGGCGAAGGCAGCAGCCGAGCGCAGTTCGAACATTTCGCGGATCTCGGTCAGTTCGAGCGCGAAGGCCCGGGTAAAGCCCTTCAGCACCCAATGGCTGTTGCGGCGTTTCTCGATCAGGCCGAAGCGCGAGAAGCGGATCAGGAACTCGCGCACGCTGGTGGTGCCGACGCCGATCTCGCGCGCCAGTTCGAGCTCGTTGATCTGCATGCCGGCCTCGGCGCCGCCGGCGAGCAGGCGCCGCATGAATGAGCGCTCGATGATCTCAGCCAGCGTGTCTGTCTCTTCCTCGGGGAAGAAATCGTCGGAGCGCGGGTCGCGCAGCACCGTCTTGGCGCGTTTGTTCCAGGCGATCAGCCCGGTTTCCTCCATGCGCGCCAGGATGCTGCGCACGGTAGTGCGGCTGACGCCGAGCAGTGTGCCCAGTTCCGGTTCCGACGGCAGGCTGCGCGTTTCGTCGAGCAGCCTGAGGCACCTGTTGTAGGCGTCCTTGTAGACGTTGTTGCTCTTCGACATCCCCTGACCCAATCATGCCGGTGCTTGCGGCGGCCGGCTTGAAGCGCAATATGACGTTCCCGTGACCCTGAAAAGCAGGAATCGCTTTCGCCGGGGTCCGGTTCATCGGTTGCAGCGCCACCACACACCCGGGGCACGCGGAACGCCCGCGAAAAAACAATTGACGCAAAACTGTTTTTTCACGATAAAAGACATTAACTCTTAACAGGCGCGTGTCAATCAGCGCATCCCAGGATCACCCAGGAAACCGCCCGTGAACGTCTCGAACACCATTCTTCTGTCCCCCGCCGACAATGTCGCCGTTGCCAATGGCCGCATCGAGATCGGCACTGCTCTGCCGGGCGGCGCGCTTGCCACCGCAATCATCGAGCCCGGCCACAAGGTGGCGATCAAGCCGATCGCCGCCGGCGAGGCCGTGGTCAAATACGCCCAGGCGATCGGCCGCGCCACGCAGGACATCGCGCCGGGCGAACACGTTCATTCGCACAATCTGGTGTTCGAGGCCGGCCGCCTGCCGGTGGTGCCGCCGAGCGAGGCCGAGCACGCGACGGAGGCCGACCGCGCCCGCACCTTCATGGGTTATCGCCGCGCCGACGGCCGCGCCGGCACGCGCAACTTCATCGGCATCATCGCCAGCGTCAATTGCTCGGCCACGGTCTGCCATTCCATCGCCGACACCGCCAACCGGACCTTGCTGCCGAAATATCCTGGTATCGACGGCTTCGTGCCCATCGTCCACGGCCAGGGCTGCGGCATGAGCGCTACTGGCGACGGCATGATGGTGCTGCACCGCACGCTCGCCGGCTATGCCCGCCACCCGAATTTCGGCGGCGTGCTGATGGTCGGCCTGGGATGCGAGGTCAACCAGCTCACCCTCTACGGCCAGAAAGGTGCGGCTGCCGGCAAACGCCATTTCAACATCCAGGACGCCGGCGGATCGCGCAAATCGGTGGAAAAGGCGATGGGCGTGCTGGCCGAGATCGCCGAGGAAGTCGGCCAGTTGAAGCGCGAGCCGATCCCGGTCTCAGAGATCGTTGTCGGCCTGCAATGCGGCGGCTCCGACGGCATGTCGGGCATCACCGCCAATCCGGCGCTGGGCGCGGCTGTCGACATACTGGCCGGCGTCGGCGGCATCGGCATCCTCTCCGAGACCACGGAAATCTACGGCGCCGAGCACCTGCTTGCCTACCGCGCGGCGACGCCCGAGATCGCCAAGAAGCTCGACGGCTATGTGAAGTGGTGGGAAGATCACGTCGCCAAGCATGGCGCCTCGATCGACAACAACCCCTCGCCCGGCAACAAGCGCGGCGGCCTCACCACCATCCTGGAAAAGTCGCTGGGCGCGGTCGCCAAGGGCGGCCAGACACCGCTCAATGGCGTCTTCGGCTATGCCGAGAAGGTCACCGGCAACGGACTGGTGTTCATGGACACGCCCGGTTACGACCCGGTCTCGGCCACCGGCCAGGTCGCGGGCGGCGCCAATGTCATTGTCTTCACCACCGGCCGCGGCTCCTGCTTCGGCTGCCGGCCGACGCCGTCGATCAAGGTCGCCACCAACTCGACCATGTATCACCAGATGGAAGAGGACATGGACGTCAATTGCGGCGTCATCGCCTCGGGCGAAAAGACCATCGCGGGCATGGGCCGCGAGATTTTCGAACTGATCGTCGAGACGGCTTCCGGCCGTAAGACCAAGAGCGAGGATTTCGGCTACGGCGACAACGAGTTCGTGCCCTGGCACCTCGGCGCGACGCTCTGAATTCAACGCATATGTGGTAGAACTGCCGGGCTGGACAGCGCCCGGCAACGGGGAGGGTTTGCATGGAAAAACGCCGCATCGGCAAGACGGCGCTCGAGGTCACCGAGGTCAGCTTCGGGGGTGCCGCGATCGGCGGCCTCTACCGCGCCTGTTCGCGCGAGGCGGCGATGGAGACACTGCAAGGCGCCTGGGAGGCGGGCTTGCGCTATTTCGACACCGCGCCCTTCTATGGTTTCGGCCTGTCGGAGCGGCGTTTCGGCGACTTCCTGCGCTACAAGCCGCGCGATTCCTACGTGCTGTCCACCAAGGTCGGACGTCTGTTTCGCCCGGTGCCGGAAGACAAGGTGCCCGATCATTCCTATGTCGATCCGCTGCCCTTCGCGCTCGACTACGACTACTCCTATGACGGCATCATGCGCTCGGTCGATTTCAGCTATGCGCGGCTTGGGCTGAACAAGATCGACATCCTCTATGTGCACGACATCGGCGTCTACACGCATGGCGTCGAGAAGACCAAGCTGCACTTTCGCCAGCTGATGGATGGCGGGCTCAAGGCGCTCGAGGAGCTGAAGCGGGCCGGCACGATTTCCGCCTATGGGCTCGGCGTCAACGAAGTCCAGATCTGCCTAGATGTGATGCGCCGGGCGCCGCTCGACTGCATCCTGCTCGCCAGCCGCTATTCCTTGCTCGACCGCAGCGCCGAAGCCGAACTGCTGCCGCTGTGCCGGGCGCAGCAGACGTCACTGGTGATCGGCGGCGTGTTCAACTCCGGCATATTGGCGACCGGGCCGGTGCAAGGCGCGCATTTCGACTACCTGCCCGCCAGCCGCGATATGCTCGACCGGGTCGACGCCATGGAGAAGATCGCCGGCGAAGGCGACTACCCGCTGGCCGCCGCCGCCTTCCAGTTTCCTCTGTACGAGCCGACGGTCGCCACTGTGCTGACCGGCACCGCCAAACTGGCGAATCTGACGCGCAACCTCGAACTGCTCGACGTCGACATCCCGGAGACGGAATACCAGAAATATCGTCCCTACACGGTGGTGCAGGAGCTGGCGTGAAAGCGGCACTATGGGCCTTGGCGGGAAAGGCCCGCCCTGGAAGAAAGAATGAATGTTCCATATTGACTAACACATGGAATTAATATTCCATGTGTTTACGGAACGGAACGGGAGCGTTGGCTGCGTCCAGGGAGGAGCGGCATGAGTCTGTGCCCGCCATGGGAGGTCAGGCGCGAAACACCGCTTGCATCGTCCAGATCGATGCACTATCAAAACAGCGTAAATGTTTTTTATTGATAAAGTTCTGTTTGGGCCACGCCTATCCGAACGGAGCTTCCGTAACGTTCACCAGGCGACTTAGGGAGGAATCCTATGAAATTCGTGACCAGCATTCTCAACCGCCGCGCCGTGATGGCTCTGGCAGCAGCCTCGATGCTCGCCGGCGTCATGCATTCGGCGCCGGTTTCGGCGGCGGACGTGACCATTCCGATCATCGTCAAGGACACAACGTCCTTCTACTGGCAGATCGTGCTCGCTGGCGCCCGCAAGGCCGGCAAGGATCTCGGCGTCAACGTGCCGGAGCTCGGCGCCCAGGCTGAAACCGACGTCAACGGCCAGATCTCCATCCTCGAGAACGCCGTCGCCGGCAACCCGGCCGCCGTCGTCATCGCGCCGACCGAAGCCAAGGCGCTCGGCAAGCCGATCGACGAGGCAGCAAGCAAGGTCAAGGTGATCGGCATCGACTCCAGCGCCGACTCCAAGGCCTTTACCTCGTTCCTGACCACCGACAACGTCCAGGGCGGCCGCGTCGCCGCGGACGGTCTTGCAGCGGCCATCGGTGCGGCCAATGGCGGCAAGGTCGAAGGCAAGGTAGCCCTGATCACCGCGCTGCCCGGCGCCGGCTCGCTCGAGCAGCGCGCCCAGGGCTTCAAGGAACAGCTCAAGGCCAAATATCCCGGCCTCGAACTGGTCGCCGACAAATATGCCGACGGCCAGGCCACCACCGGCCTCAACATCGCGACTGACCTGATCACCGCCAATCCGGACCTGAAGGGCATCTTCGCCTCCAACCTGATCATGGCGCAGGGCGTCGGTCAGGCGATCGCCGAGAACAATCTTGCCGGTAAGGTCGGGCTGATCGGCTTCGATAGCGACGAGAAGCTGATCAAGTTCCTGAATGACGGCGTCATTTCCGGCCTCGTCGTCCAGGATCCCTATCGGATGGGCTATGACGGCATCAAGACCGCGCTCGCCGCTTCGAAGGGCGAGAAGGTCGAGGCCAATGTCGACACCGGTGCCAACCTCGTCACCAAGGCCAACATGAAGGAACCCAAGATCGACGCGCTGCTCAACCCGAAGCTCAACTGAGCCTTCGCGTAGCCGTACTCGTTTCCGGGGCCTCGTGCCCCGGAAACGACAGCCATATCGCTTGGAAATCCGCCAAGCTGGGCTAGGTTGCTCTTGCGGGCATTTCAAAGCCTCGCCGCGCGCCAAATCGTGAGGCCAATCTGGGAGGCCAATCTGGGAGGATTGTCATGACATCGACGGCGCAAGACCTGCACCCTGCCCCCGTGCTGGAGCCCGGCAGGACGATCCTCGAACTGCGCGGCCTCGAGAAGAAATATCCCGGCACCCATGCGCTGAAGCCGGTGACACTGGCTTTCAAGTCCGGCGAAATCCACGCCATCGTCGGCGAAAACGGTGCCGGCAAATCCACCCTGATCAAGCTTCTGACCGGCGTCATGCCGCGCACATCAGGCGATGTCATCTGGGAAGGCAAGCCGGCGGCGCTGGCAACCCCGCATGAGGCGATGGCGCTCGGCATCAATGCCGTGCATCAGGAAGTCGTGCTCTGCCGTCATTTGACCGTCGCCGCCAACATGTTCCTCGGCGAGGAGAATTCGCGTTTCGGCATCCTGCAGCAGCGCGCCATGGTCAAGGAAGCGCAGAAGATCATCGACGATCTCGGCTTCGACCTGCCGGCGCATGTCGTGCTCGGCGACCTTACCATCGGCCAGCAGCAGTTGATCGCCGCCGCCCGCGCCACCGTGCGCGGCACCAAATTCCTGATCTTCGATGAGCCGACCGCCTACCTCACCCGCAAGGAGGCAGACCAGCTTTTCACGCTGATCCGCCGGCTGAAGGGCGAAGGCGTGACGATCATCTACATCAGCCATCGCATGGAGGAAGTCTTCGAGCTCGCCGATCGCGTCTCCGTGCTGCGCGACGGCACGCTGGTCGGCACCAGGAACATTGCCGAGACCAACGATGCCGAACTGGTCAAGATGATGATCAACCGCTCGATCGAGCAGGTCTATCACAAGGAGCACTTCACGCCGGGAGCCGTGATCGTCGAGGCCAGGAACCTCTCGGGCAAGGGTTTCGAAAATGTCTCGATGACGGTCCGCGCTGGCGAGATCGTCGGGCTCTACGGGCTGATCGGCGCCGGACGTAGCGAGTTCGTCACCACCCTCTATGGGCGTCATAAGAAGTCGGCTGGCCAGATCCTGTGGGAGGGCAAGCCGGTTCAGATCAATTCCGAACATGACGCGATCAAGCTCGGCATGGCGCTGGCGCCGGAAAGCCGCCGCGACCAGGGCCTCTGCCTCAATTTGCCGGTCGGGCTCAATCTCAACCTGCCGATCTACAAGCGCATTTCCAAGAACCTGTTGATCTCCGGCACGCAGGAAAAGACCCAGGCCGACCGCCAGATCGCGGATCTGCGCATCAAGACGCCGACACGCAATGCGCTGGCCTCCAGCCTGTCGGGCGGCAATCAGCAGAAGATCGTCATCGGCAAATGGCTGGCGCATGGCGCCAAGCTGTTCATCTTCGACGAGCCGACGGTCGGCGTCGATGTCGGCACCAAGGCTGAGATCTACCGCCTGTTCGGCGCACTCTTGTCGAAGGGCGCCGGCATCATCCTGATCTCGTCCTATCTGCCGGAAGTCTATGAGCTGGCCGACACGCTGCATGTGTTCCGCCGCGGCAAGCTGGTGGCGACACACGGCTTCCGCACCGCCGATCACGAGGAAATTCTCACACAGGCGCTCGCCGAGAAACAAGAAAAGCTGGGAGGAAAGACATGAGCACCGAGGCGATTCCTGCCGAAAAACCCAAGCGCAATTACAACGCCCTGTTCGGGCTGACGCTGCTGGCGCTGCTGGTGCTGCTCTGGGTCATCCTGTCGCTGTCGACATCGAGCTTCGCCTCGGCCAACAACATCTCGAACCTTCTGCGTCAGGGTTCGATGATCGCCATCCTGGCGGTCGGCCAGACCTTCGTCATCATCACCGGCGGCATCGATCTGTCCGTCGGCGCGGTGGTCGGTTTTGCCACCGTCATCGCGGCGATGCTGATCAATGCCGGGGTGCCCGTCTTCCTCGCCATCCTCCTCACCTTGCTGGTCGGCGTTGCCATCGGCCTGTTTCACGGCTTCGGCATCGTCAAGATGGGCCTGCCGCCCTTCATCATCACGCTGGCGACGCTGACCTCGCTACGCGGCATCGGCCTTCTGATGACCAACGGCAACTCGATCTCGATCAACAACGATGCCTTCCAGGAGTTCTCGCGCAACTCCTTCCTCGGCGTGCCCAATCTGTTCTGGATGGTGATCCTGGTCGGCATTCCGGCCTATATCTTCCTGCATCACAGCCGTTGGGGCCGCTACCTCTTCTCGGTCGGCTCCAACGCCGAAGCCTCGCGCCTCTCGGGCGTCAATGTCCAGCGCACCATCTACATGGCCTACACGCTGTCGGGCCTGTGCGCGGCTTTTGTCGGCGTGCTTCTGGCTTCGCGCATCGGCATCGGCAACCCGACCCAGGCCGAGGGCTGGGAACTGCAGGCGATCGCGTCCTCGGTGATCGGCGGCACCTCGCTGTTCGGTGCGGTCGGCTCGGTGCACGGCCCGCTGCTCGGCGCCTTCATTCTGGCGACCATCAACAACGGCGCCAACCTGCTCAACGTCAACGCCTTCTGGCAGCGCATCATCACCGGCGTGCTGATCATCGTCATCGTCTACTTCGACGGCCTGCGCCGCCGCGGCGGCAAGTGATCACCACCGAGATCGATCGCCGGCCTGTCATGACGGGCCGGCGATTTCATAAACCTTGACTGGATTGAAGCATGAAAGCCGTCGTTTGCCGCTCGCCCGGCGACCTTGTCCTGGAAGACCGCCCCGCACCCGGTTCGCCATCAGCCGGCTGGGCGCTGGTCGCGGTCAGCCATGTCGGCATCTGCGGCACCGACTACCACATTTTCGAGGGCAAGCACCCGTTTCTCGCCTACCCCCGCATCATGGGCCATGAAGTGTCGGGAACGATCGTCGAGACCGGTGACGGTGTCGATCTTGCCATTGGCGAACCGGTCGTCATCAACCCCTATCTCTCCTGCGGCAAATGCATCGCCTGTCGGCACGGCAAACCGAATTGCTGCGTCAAGATCGAGGTACTCGGCGTCCATCGCGACGGCGCCATGTGCGAACATATCCTTGTCCCGGCGCAAAATCTCTATCCGGCCAATGGCCTGTCGCTGGCCGACGCCGCCGCCGTCGAATTCCTGGCCATCGGCGCGCATGCCGTGCGGCGCTCGCGCGCCGATCCAGGCGCCCGTGCGCTGGTCATCGGCGCCGGCCCGATCGGGCTCGGCAACGCCATCTTCGCCCGCATTGCCGGCCTCGACGTGACGCTGCTCGACATGAGCAGTGAACGCCTTGCCTTCGCCGAAAACGAACTTGGTTTCAGTGTGCTCGACGGCTCGCGCGGAGCGGTGCCCGACCTGGTCAGGGAGGCGACATCAGGCGAAGGCTTCGACGTGGTCTTCGACGCCACCGGCAACACCCAGTCGGTGCAATCGGCCTTCGCCCATGTCGCGCATGGCGGGACGCTGGTGCTGGTCAGCGTCGTCAAGGACGACATTACCTTTTCCGACCCGGAATTCCACAAGCGTGAAATGACGCTGGTCGGCAGCCGCAATGCGCTCAAGGCCGATTTCGACCACGTCGCCGCCTCGATCCGCAACGGCGCCGTGCCCATGGCCAAGCTCGTCACCCACCGCACAACGCTGGCCGGCACGCCGAGCGATCTCGCGCGCTGGGCGCACGAAAAGTCCGGCCTGATCAAGGCTGTGATCGAGGTGGGGTAGCCGGCCGCCGCCCCCCTACAGCGCCGACAGCCTCAGCTCCACCCGCTCCGCCGGAAAGCGCGAGTCGGAAAACTGGATCGGCTGGCCGTCCGGCGTGACGTTGACCGCCACCGTCACCAGCACGATGGCACCTGGCTGCAGGTCGAGGTCGGCAAGATCGGCCGCATCGGCATGGCGCGCCGACAGCACGGTCGATTGCCTGAGATAGTCGTCGATGCCGAAGCGGGCCAGCGACGCGGTGATCGAGCCGGTCTCGGCCATCGCCTTGTCGATGCCGGCAAAGCGCCTGGCCTCGAACCAAGCGGCAGCGCGCGACACAGCCCGTCCATCGGCTTCGCCGCGTGTCTCCAGCCTGATCACCTCGGTCCCCCTGGTTAATCCGAGGCCCTCGGCGACGCGCGGGCTGGCCGGCTCGACCGATGAGGCAAGCAGCACGATGTGCCGTTCCGAGGTCTGCCCTTGCAGGCCTGTCGAAAACCGCGTGCGCGCGCCGATCGGATAGGATAGCCGCTTGCGCGACAAGACGAAGGTGCCGCGCCCCTGCTCCGCCCGCAGCACGCCTTCCTGCACAAGCGCCGATATGGCGCTGCGCACCGTGTGGCGGTTGACGCCATAGCGCTCGGCCAGCACCACCTCTGGCGGCAGCGCGGCATTCTCGGCGAAATCGCCGGTGGCGATCGCCTGCAGGATCCTATCGGCAATCTGCCGCCATAGCGAGACGCCGCTGCGCCGCTCGATGCTGTCGGCTTCCTGTCGCCCGATCATGATTTGCCCCAGCCTTCTATCCCCTGTCATCCACCCGTCATGGACTCGCGCTACGTAGTATGTATAATTTGTATAATTGTCTATATCAATAGACAAATTTAACAAAGAGGAATTTAACAAAGAGGAATGCTGCCGATGCGAGGACAGGAAGCCCGCGACCAGGCCGAACGCAAGGCCGCCATGGCGACGCTGGCGCAATCGAGCGGTGACGACATCGTCCGGCTCTGGAATGAGGCCGGCCTGCCTTCGCAGGCCGAACTGCTGCGCGGTCCCGAGACCGGGCTGGTGACGCTGCGCGGCCGCATCGGCGGCGGCGGCGCACCCTTCAATGTCGGCGAGGCGACCGTCACCCGCGCCACCGTCCGGCTGCCGTCGGGACAGGTCGGCCATTGCTACGCGCTTGGCCGCGACAAGCAGAAGGCGAAGCTGGCGGCAATAGCCGACGCGCTCTGGCAGGACCCAGCCCGCCGCGCCGAGGTGGAGACCAGGCTGATCGCGCCTTTGCGGTCGGCGCTCGCCACCGCCCAGGAAAAACGTCGCGCCGAGACGGCGGCAACGAAGGTGGATTTCTTCACCATGGTTCGCGGAGAAGACTGATGGATATCGCAGCGCAATCGATCGAGGGCGGCTTCGCCGATCCGGTCTTCAACGCCCAGACGGTGTTTCGCGCGGTGATGGACGCGATGGCGCGGCCGGGCAGCGTGCAGCCTTTGCCGGCCTTGGCCCGCCCACCCGCGCCGCTCTCGGGAACTGCTGGCGCCGTGGCATTGGCGCTGTGCGACAACGACACGCCGCTCTGGCTCGACCCCGCCTTGCACACCTCCGCCGCGATCGGCTCATGGCTTGGCTTCCACACCGGCGCGCCACTCGCCAACACGCCTGCCGACGCGCATTTCGCCTTTGTCGCCACGCCTGCCGAGATGATGGCGCTCGACGGCTTTTCGCAGGGAACGCAGGATTATCCCGATAGGTCGACCACCCTGATCCTGCAGGTCGGCGATCTGACCTCCGGCGTTCCGCTGTTGCTCGAAGGCCCAGGCATCGAAGCCAGCGCCACGATCGCCCCGGCGCAGATGCCGCGTCACTTCATCGAGCAGTGGAAGCAGAACATCCAGCGCTTTCCACGCGGCGTCGACATCATCCTCGCTACGCCGGAAGGCATAGCCTGCCTGCCGCGCACCACGCGCATCAAGACGATGGAGGCTTGAAGATGTATGTCGCGGTAAAAGGCGGCGAAGCCGCAATCGCCAACGCCCACAGCCTGCTTGCCGACCGCCGGCGCGGCGACCGTTCGGTGCCGGCGCTGCGCCTCGACCAGATCGTCGAGCAGCTGGCGCTCGGCGTCGACCGGGTGATGAGCGAAGGCTCGCTCTACGACCGGGAACTCGCGGCACTCGCCATCGTCCAGGCGCGCGGCGACATGATCGAGGCGATCTTCCTGGTGCGCGCCTATCGCACCACGCTGCCGCGCTTCGGCTACACCAAGCCGATCGACACCGGCGCCATGCTGGTCGAACGGCGCGTCTCGGCGACCTACAAGGACCTGCCCGGCGGCCAGCTTCTCGGGCCGACCTTCGACTACACGCACCGGCTGCTCGATCCCGAACTTGCCGCCGGCGCCGATGTCGCCGAACCCTTGCAGCGCGAGACGGAGGCCCAGGCCATGCCGCGCGTCTCGGCGATCCTCGCCCGCGAGGGCCTGATCGAACCGGATGGCGAGATGCCTGGGGATCATGTGCCCGGCGACATCACCCGCGAGCCGCTGGAATTCCCGATGGCGCGCGACATCCGCTTGCAGGCGCTGTCGCGCGGCGACGAGGGTTTTCTGCTGGCGCTCGGCTATTCCACCCAGCGCGGCTATGCCCGCAACCACCCCTTCGTCGGCGAAATCCGCATCGGCGAGGTCGAGCTGGAACTCGACGTCCCCGAACTGCCCTTCGCCGCGCCACTCGGCAAGGTCCGCGTCACCGAATGCCAGATGGTCAACCAGTTCAAGGGTTCGGCCAAGGCGCCGCCGCAATTCACCCGCGGCTACGGCCTAGTCTTCGGCCAGAGCGAGCGCAAGGCGATGGCCATGGCGCTGTGCGACCGCGCCCTGCGCGCCTCCGAGCTCGGCGAGGACATTGTCGCCGCCGCCCAGGACGAAGAGTTCGTCATCTCGCATTCCGACAATGTCCAGGCGACCGGCTTCGTCGAGCACCTGAAGCTTCCGCACTATGTGGACTTCCAGGCCGAACTCGACCTAGTGCGGCGCATGCGCGCCGAATACGAGGCACGCGAAAACCCCACCAGGGTGGAAGAAAAGCGGGAGGGCGCGGAATGATCGAAGGCCTGTCCCACATGACCTTCATCGTCAGGGATCTCGACCGGATGACTGCCATCCTCAAGGGCGTCTTCGACGCGCGCGAGGTCTATGCCAGCGATGCCGAGCAGTTCTCGCTGTCGCGCGAAAAATTCTTCCTGATCGGCGACATCTGGATCGCCATCATGCAAGGCGAGGCGCTGCCGGAGCGCAGCTACAACCACATCGCCTTCAAGATCGACGACGCCGATTTCGACCACTACGCCGAACGCGTCGGCAGGCTAGGCCTAGACATGCGCCCACCACGCCCACGTGTCGAGGGTGAAGGTCGCTCGATCTATTTCTACGATGACGACAACCACATGTTCGAACTGCACACCGGCACGCTCAATGAGCGGCTGGCGCGCTACGCCAGGGGATTGGAGGCCGCGGAATGACCCTAGTTGCCTACGCCGCCATGCCCACCGTCGGGGAAATGGCCGCCGCCATACCCTCCATTGTAGCCACGGCTGCCGGCAACGGTCTCGCCTGTAGCGCCTTCCTTCGGTGCTGGCAGAACCATCCGTCGAAGGAAAAACAGCACCGCGCCAGCGAACACCACCAGCAGAATTCCGAGATGTATCCAACCGTCTTGGGTCATCGGAATTCGCCCCTAGTTCCGCGTCCTGGACGTCAAATCAATAGCACAATGTGGATGTGATCGCCATGACCGACATCACCACCTACAACTTTGCTTATCTCGACGAACAGACCAAGCGGATGATCCGCCGGGCGATCCTCAAGGGCATCGCCATCCCCGGCTATCAGGTGCCGTTCGCCTCGCGCGAAATGCCGATGCCTTATGGCTGGGGCACTGGCGGCGTCCAGGTCACCGCCTCGATCATCGGCCCCGACGATGTGCTGAAGGTCATCGACCAGGGCGCCGACGACACCACCAACGCGGTCTCCATCCGCGCCTTCTTCAAGAAGGTCGCCAACGTCGCTGTCACCACCGACACCGCCAGCGCCACCATCATCCAGACCCGCCACCGCATCCCCGAACATCCGCTCACTGCGGGCCAGGTGCTGGTCTACCAGGTGCCGATCCCCGAGCCGCTGCGCTTCCTCGAACCGCGCGAGACCGAGACGCGCAAGATGCATGCGCTGGAAGAGTACGGTCTCATGCATGTCAAGCTCTACGAGGACATCGCCAAGCACGGCCGCATCGCCACCACCTATGCCTATCCGGTCAAGGTCGAGGGCCGCTATGTGATGGACCCCTCGCCGACGCCGAAATTCGACAATCCCAAGATGCACCGCTCGCCCGCGCTACAGCTGTTCGGCGCCGGCCGCGAAAAACGTATCTACGCGGTGCCGCCCTTCACCGATGTCGTCAGCCTCGACTTCGAGGACCATCCGTTCGAGGTGCAGACCTTCGACCAGCCGTGTGCACTGTGCGCGGCCGAGAATGTCTATCTCGACGAGGTCATTCTCGACGACCATGGCGGCCACATGTTCGTCTGCTCCGACACCGACCACTGCGAGAAGCGGCGGGCAGATGGCCATCGCGGCCATCTTGCCCCCGAAAATCATTCTGCCCCAGAAAACATGGAGCCGGCACAATGACCGACGAACCGCTGCTGCGCGTCTCGGCGCTCTCCAAATTCTACGGCTCGCGCGTCGGCTGCGACAACGTTTCCTTCGACCTGTGGCCGGGCGAAGTCCTGGCAGTGGTTGGCGAATCCGGTTCCGGCAAGACGACGCTGCTCAACTGCCTGTCGACGCGGCTCCTGCCGTCTTCCGGCACCGCCAGCTACCGCATGCGCGACGGCCAGTTCCGCGAGCTCTACCGCATGAGCGAGGCCGAGCGCCGCTTCCTGATGCGCACCGACTGGGGCTTTGTCCACCAGAACCCGGCCGACGGCCTGCGCATGACGGTGTCGGCCGGGGCCAATGTCGGCGAGCGGCTGATGGCGGTCGGCGACCGCAACTATGGCAAGATCCGCGCCACGGCCGTCGACTGGCTGTCGCGCGTCGAGATCGAGCAGGACCGCATCGACGACGAGCCGCGCGCCTTCTCCGGTGGCATGCGCCAGCGCCTGCAGATCGCCCGCAACCTCGTCACCGGTCCACGGCTGGTGTTCATGGACGAGCCGACCGGCGGCCTCGACGTCTCGGTGCAGGCGCGCCTGCTCGACCTGTTGCGCGGGCTGGTCACCGATCTCGGCCTCGCGGCCATCGTCGTCACACACGATCTCGCCGTGGCGCGCCTGCTGTCCCAGCGCATGATGGTGATGAAGGACGGCCGCGTCGTCGAAAGCGGCCTCACCGACCGCGTGCTCGACGACCCGCGCGCGCCCTACACGCAGCTTCTCGTTTCCTCGATTCTTCAGGTTTGATGATGGCGCCAAGTCACCCCCCTCTGACCTGCCGGCCATCTCCCCCTCAAGGGGGGAGATTAGCTGTCGTTGCCGGTTTCGCCAGACTTCGACGTAGCAGAAAAAGCGAGGCAGAGACGCTGCTGATCTCCCCCCTTGAGGGGGAGATGCCTGGCAAGGCAGAGGGGGGCGGCGCCCCGCAAACGAACGACAATTGGAGAACCTTCTGATGCCGACGCCCCTCGTTGTTTCCGACGTCGCCAAGAGCTTCACCATGCATCTGCGCGACGGCATCAAGCTGCCGGTCGTCGCCGGTGTCTCGTTCTCGATCAAGGCGGGCGAATGCACCGTGCTCGGCGGCCCGTCCGGCGCCGGCAAGAGCTCGATCCTGAAAATGCTCTACGGCAACTATGCTGTCGACGAGGGCCAGATCATCGTCAGGCACGAGGATGGACTGATCGATCTCGCCCATGCCAGCCCGCGTACCGTGCTTGCCGTTCGCCGGCAAACGATCGGCTATGTCAGCCAGTTCCTGCGCACCGTGCCGCGCGTCTCGGCGCTCGACGTCGTCGCCGAACCGCTGGTCGAGCGCGGCGAGGAGCGCGAGACCGCCAGAGGCAAGGCACGCGCCCTGCTTGCGCAGCTTAACCTGCCGGAAAAACTCTGGGCTCTGCCGCCAGCAACCTTCTCCGGTGGTGAGCAGCAGCGCGTCAACATCGCGCGCGGCTTCATCACCGAGCACCCGATCCTGCTGCTCGACGAGCCGACCGCCTCGCTCGACGCCACCAACCGCGACGTGGTGATCCAACTCATCGCTGCCAAGAAGGCGGCGGGCGTTGCCCTGCTCGGCATCTTCCACGACCATGACGTGCGCGAGGCGGTGGCCGACCGCATCATCGACGTCACCGCCTTCGCTCCGGGAAAACTCGCGGCATGACCAGGAAACTGTCGGAAACGCCGTTGGTCCACCCGACGGCGGAGGTGCACAATTCGACCCTTGGCCGCTGGACGGAGATCGCCGACCGCAGCCGAGTTTCGGAATCTGAACTCGGCGACTATTCCTACATGATGCAGGATTGCGCCGTCTGGTGCGCGACGATCGGCAAGTTTGCCAACATCGCGGCAAGCGTGCGCCTCAATGCCACCAATCACCCGACCTGGCGGCCGACGCTGCACCACTTCACTTACCGCGCCTCGGACTATTGGGACGACGCCGAGCACGAGAGCGAATTCTTCGCCCAGCGCCGCGCCAAGCGCGTCACCATCGGTCACGACACCTGGCTCGGCCACGGCTCGACCGTCCTGCCCGGCGTCACCGTCGGCGATGGCGCGGCAGTCGGCGCCGGCGCGGTTGTGTCGAAGGATGTCGCGCCCTACACCATCGTCGCCGGCGTGCCTGCCAAGCCGATCCGCGAGCGCTTCGACCGCCGCACCGCCGAACGCTACCAGGCCCTTGCCTGGTGGGACTGGGACCACGCCAGGCTGCGTGCTTCGCTCGATGATTTTCGCGAGCTTTCGGCCGAGGCATTCCTGGAGAAATACGAGGGATAGTTCCTCACGTCATCGTCATCAGGGGAGCCTGTTCACATCTCTGACACAGGACTCGGACAGGACGCCATCTCCCCCAAGGAGATCGCCATGCTCGACACCGTCAGACCCTCGCTTGCCGGATTCTTTGCCGGCTCCAATCCGATGCCGCCAGTACATCTCGGCACGCGCTACGACACCTCAGGCAATTTCCTGACCGAGCCCGGCAACACCGTCGTCAGTCATCTCGTCGGCGGTTCGCCGTCCAAGGCCGTGGTGCTTGCGGTGCGCGAGAAGATGCTGGCGATGCCCGACGCCGACCGGCTCGCCTTCACGCCCGTCTCCAGCCTGCACATGACGCTGTTCCAGGGCATTATCGAATATCGCCGCCGCTTGCCCTACTGGCCGCATGACGTACCGCTCGACACCGGCATCGACGCCATGACCCGCCTTTATCTGGAACGCTTGAAGGGGTTCAAAGGCTTCGGCCCGTTCAACATCAAGGTGGTCGAAGTCGTGCCGACCGGTCTCACCGTTGCCGGCGCCACGGACGAGGATGTGCGCATCATGCGTCAATGGCGCGATGCGCTGGCGGTGCCTTTCGGCTACCGGCACCCCGATCACGACACGTACGTCTTCCACATCACCTTCGCCTATCAGATCCAGCGTCTTGCGGATGACGGGGCAGCGGCGTGGGAGGCGCTGTTCGACGATTGCCTGGCGCTTTTCGCAAGGCAGGCGCCGGTGATCGAGATCAAGCCGCCCGCCTTCTGCGCTTTCCGCGACATGAAGCATTTCGAGGAATTGCTGGTGTTCGGCTGATTGTCCGCAAGGCGCCAATGCATGTCGCCCGAAAGTGACCCTCGGTTTTGGGAGAACGACATGCATAAAAACAAAGACCTGAAGCGCGTCGCACGAATTCGTTTCAGCGCGACGCGCTTCGGCGGCCAAGCCTGTGGAGCGTAACAAAACTGACATGCTGGCGACATGGCAGGTTCATGTGGCTGCGCTAGGCGAATGCCTGACGATCAATAAGGTCCGGACTGGAACCTGCCTATGTCAGCAAGCTCTGCCACGCTCGAAATCCGCGGTGTCAGCCGACGATTTGGCAAGAACACCGCCGTCAGCGACGTCAACATCTCGATCCCGCAGGGTCAGATGGTCGGCGTCATTGGCCGTTCGGGCGCCGGCAAATCGACCCTTCTTCGCATGATCAACCGTCTTGTCGACCCCAGCCAGGGGTCGATTTTTTTTGACGGCGCCGAAGTTTCCCAGTTGCGAGGCTCGCCGCTGCGGCGCTGGCAGCGCGACTGCGCCATGATCTTCCAGCAGTTCAACCTGGTGCCGCGCCTCGACGTGCTGACCAACGTGCTGCTTGGCAAGCTGAACCACCGGTCGACCCTGTCCAACCTGCTCGGCATATTCTCGCGCGCCGAATGCGCCGAGGCCGTCGCCGCGCTCGAGCGGCTCGACATCGCCCGCACCGCACTTCAGCCCGCCGGCACCTTGTCCGGCGGACAGCAGCAGCGTGTCGCCATCGCCCGCGCCCTGATGCAGCAGCCCAAGGTGGTCCTCGCCGACGAGCCGATCGCCTCGCTCGACCCGCTCAACGCCAAGGTGGTGATGGATTCGCTGCAGGACATCAATCTGCGCGAAGGCATCACCGTGGTCACCAATCTGCATACGCTGGATACCGCGCGCGCCTATTGCAACCGCATCATCGGTATGGCCGCTGGCAAGGTCGTCTTCGACGGCCCGCCCGAAGAGCTCACTCGTGAGGCCGTTCGCCTCGTCTACGGCGCCGACAGCAATGGCGCAGAGATATCGGAGGCCATCACCTCCACAAGCGTTGCCTTCAAGCAAAAGATCGCTGCATCCGCCGGACCGCTCGAACCTGCATTCCCAGGTTACTGAGTTCAAGAAAGAGCGGCTCGGATCGTCCGCCCGCGTCAAGGGCAATTGTCAAGATCAAGAACGCTGCCGGCGCGGGGCCGGAACTTACAGGAGAGACATCAAATGTTCAGGAAGATGGTTTTCAGCGCCGTTTCGGTGCTCGCCATGGCGACCAGCATGGCCCACGCCGCCGATCTGAAGGAATTCCGCGTCGGCATCCTCGGCGGTGAAAACGAGACCGACCGGCTGCGCAACTACCAGTGCCTGGCCGATCATCTGAAGACCGAATTCGGCTTCGAGAAGGTCTCGCTGTTCCCCGCCGCCGATTATGACGGCGTCATCCAGGGCCTGCTCGGCGGCACGCTGGACTTCGCCGAACTCGGCGCCTCCGGCTATGCCAGCGTCTATCTCAAGGACCCCAAGGCGGTCACCCCGATCCTCACCACCAAGCAGACCGACGGCTCGACCGGCTATTATTCGATCGGCCTGGCTCTGAAGACCTCGGGCATCACCGACATCAAGTCGGCCAAGGGCAAGAAGCTCGGCTACGCCGATCCGGATTCGACCTCCGGCTACCTGATCCCGCTGACCCAGATTCCGAAGACCACCGGCGCCTCGAACGAGACCTTCTTCGCTTCGACCCAGTTCAACGGCGGTCATGAGAACAACGTCCTGGCCGTGCGTGACGGCAAGGTTGACGTCGCGGTCGACGATTCCTCCGGCATCGGCGACTTCAAAAACGGCTACACTTCGGGTACCTTCCACAAGGAAGTCGCCAAGGGCGCCGTCGACCCGAACGACTTCGTCGAAGTCTGGCGTTCGGGCCTGATCCCGAACGGCCCGCTGGTCGTGCGTACCGCGCTCGGCGACGAGATGACCGCCAAGCTCACCGCTTTCTTCACCGACCTGCCGAAGAAGGACAAGGCCTGCTTCGAAGGCGTCGAAGGCGGCGATTTCACTGGCTACGTCCCGGTGAAGCCGGACTTCTACAGCGTCATCGTCGAAGCCCGTAAGGCAGCCATCGGCGGCTAACGGCGAAATCGGAAAGGGCGGTGCTGAAAACACTGCCCTTTTTGCATCTCCGATCATGACCCTTTCCGTGACAACCCCCTCGTTGACAGCCTCTTCTGGCGCCACCCACCCGATGGCCGATGCCTGGCGACGCCAGACGTCGCTGCGCAGATTCTATACCGTGCTCGGCGTCGGCCTGCTGCTCGCCGCGATGTTCGCCAGCATGTGGTTCGCCGACGAAGCCAATGCCGGGCATTTCTTCGACCGGCTGCCGCATATTCTGGATTTCTTGAGCTGGCTGGTCCCCAAGCACTGGAACGACGTCTGGCGGGCATTGTTCGACATTGCCTCGCCGCATGACACCGGCACCCAGGAATACAACTTCCCGCTCGGGCGCGTTTATGTCTGGGGCGGATTTTACATTCCCGAATATTTCGAGCTGATGCTGACCACGGTGAACGTGGCGCTGGTCTCGACCTTCATCGGCTTCACCTTCGCCGTGCCGTTTTCCTTCATCGCCGCGCGCAACCTGACGCCCCATCCGGCGCTGAGGCTGATCGTCAAGCGCTTCATGGAGCTGCTGCGCGCCTTCCCCGAAATCGTCATTGCGGGCCTGTTCGCGGCCATCGTTTCCATCGGCCCGATCGCCGCCATCATCGCCATCGGCCTGCATTCGATCGGCGCGCTCGGCAAGCTGTTCTACGAGATCAACGAAAACATCGACATGCGTGCCGAGGAAGGCTTGCGCGCGGTCGGAGCCAACTGGTTCGAGCGCGTGCGCTTCGCCGACCTGCCGCAGGTGCTGCCGAATTTCATGTCCTACACACTGCTGCGCGTCGAGATAAATGTCCGCGCCTCGACCATCATCGGCGCCGTTGGCGGCGGTGGCATCGGCGAGGAGTTGAAGCTCTCCATCTCGCGCGGCTTCGGCGCCAAGACACTGGCGCTGGTGCTGCTCCTGTTCACGACCATCTTCATCATCGACCAGTTCTCCGCCTGGCTGCGCCGCAAGCTGGTCGGCGAGCAGGCCTTTATGATGGGAGCGTGAACCATGACGACCATGACCGCCGAGGAGATACTGTCGATCGAGGAACGTTACCCCCAGGTGTTCCGGCGGCCGCTGTACAAGCGCTTCGCGCCGCTCTTCCTGTTCGTCGGCATCCTGACGTACCTCATCTATGTCCTATGGTTCTTCAGCCTGCCGCAAGTGCTGCGGGAATCGCACTGGGAGCGTCTGCCGCTCTTCCTCACACAATGGATCAGCTACGATCTACAGCCCGAGTTCCGCCTCGACCAGCCGGAGATCACGCCAAAATACCCGCGCTTTTCCGCGCTTGGCGAAAACCCCAACCCCGACTGGGTGATCAGGAACCCGGACGGCACCTTCACCGTGCTGATCGACGGTCCGGCGAAATCCGTCACCTTCGACAAGGCGCAGGCAACGATCGTGGCCAATGGCGAAACGGTGCCGGTTGCGCTGAGCAGCGGCAAGCCGGTGATATCAGGCCCGGTGCCGGACTGGATCACCGCGCATGACGACGAGGTGGTCGCCAAGATGGGCTTCGTCGGCGAGGTGCGCGTCACCGTCGACCGCGTCAAGGTGCGCAAGCGCTTCCTCGGCTGGGCGAATTTCGTCTTCGACACACGCTCGCCTTTCTTCGGCAAATCGGCCGGAGAAGTGGTCTCGCTGATCGTGTCCGGTCCTGAGCTGAAGCCGGGCACCTCGAACCTCGCGCTGGCCGGCGACAACATCTGGAACAACGCCCAGTGGCAACACGGCGACGTTTGGACGAAGCTTTTGCAGACCATCGTCATGGCGTTCCTGGGCACGCTGCTCGGCGGCATCGTCGCTTTCCCGCTTGCCTTCTTCGCCGCCCGTAACATCACGCCGAGCGGCGTGCTCAGTCAGGTCCTGAAACGCTTCTTCGACTTCATGCGCTCGGTCGACATGCTGATCTGGGCGCTGTTCTTCACCCGCGCCTTCGGCCCCGGTCCGCTGGCGGGCAGTGCCGCGATCTTCTTCACCGAGATCGGCACGCTCGGCAAAACCTACTCCGAGGCGCTGGAGAACATCGACGACAAGCCGCGCGAAGGTGTGTTGTCGACCGGCGCCAACGGCCTCCTGGTGCAGCGCTACGGCGTGATGCCGGAAGTGATACCGGTCTTCATCAGCCAGACGCTCTACCAGTGGGAATCCAACACCAGGGGCGCCACCATCATCGGCGCCGTCGGCGCCGGCGGCATCGGCCTGAAACTGTGGGAAGCGATGCGCACCAACTCCAACTGGGCCAACGTCTTCTACATGGTGCTGCTGATCCTGTTGGTCGTCTTCATCTTCGACAACATCTCCAACTTCCTGCGCCGCCGACTGAGCCGGACGATCCACGACTACAACAGGCTGCAGGCCGAGCACGGTTAACCTTGTGACCCACAGGCGCGGGCATCGCATAGTGCCGCGCCATGGTTCGACCCCCACTCCGTCGAGCTGCGCTCGACACCTCTCCCCCGATCGACGGGGGAGAGGAAAGGCGCCAGGCTGTCCGAGCCGACACCTGTCCTTCTAGGCCGAGGCTTCGAGCCACCAGGCTCCCTTTCCTCTCCCTCCGGAGGGGGGAGAGGTGGCTCGGCAAAGCCGAGACGGAGTGGGGGAACCACTCGGCAATCGCCGCGAACGCAAATAGAAAATGGACAAGGCTCAACATTGGCTCGCCTCGCGCCAAGGGTCGCCGACGCAGTCTTCTTTGCGTCACCCTCACCCGACCAGGGCGCTAAGCCGCCTTCTTCCACCCGTTCCTGATATGCTTGTACCCCTCCCGGTACACCGCCTCCGGCGTCTCCGCGAAATCGCGCCACACCTTCGTCGCCGCCGCCAGGTCCTTCAGCGACCGGCCAAACGACTCGATCGTCAGCCAGTCGTCATAACCGCTCTTGCGGATCGCCGCGAACGTCTCTTTCCATGGGATGTTGCCGCGCCCCGGCACGCCGCGATCGTTCTCCGATATGTGGATGTGCACGACATTCCTGCGATGCTTCGTATAGGCGCCGATCGGGTCGGCCTCCTCGATATTGGCATGAAAAGTGTCGTACATCGCCTTGATGTGTGGTCGGCCGACGGCATCGATGTGCTCCGACAGGTCCGCCATCGTGTTGAAGAGATAACATTCGAAGCGGTTCAGAGCCTCCAGCCCGATGGTCACGTTGCGCTTGCCGGCATGGTCGCCGATGGCGCGCTGCGAGGCGACGGAACGGTTCTTCTCGGCGGGTGTCGGCCCGCTGCCGGAAAAGGCGCCGAGCGTCGAATGCAGCGGCCCGCTAAGCGTCCTGGCGCCGAGCGCATCGGCGCAATCGACAGCCCATTTCATGTAAGCGATACCGGCCTTGCGCGTTGCCGCATCCGGCGAGATCAGGTTCATCGAGGGATCGCCCATCGCCGAGACCGCGGTCCGCTCCAGCCCGATGCGGTCGAGCAGGTCGCCAAGCTTTTTGTAGTCGTCTGGCGTGCCGGCGAAAATCGGTATCTCGACACCGTCGAAACCCGTCGCCTTGATGTCGCGAAGCAGCGGCTCGTGTTTTTTCGAGACGCTGGTCGTCCACAAGAACATGCACATGCCGATTTTCATCGACGCCCCTCCCCCATTTGATGGCGCGTTCTGGCTGTCCCCGCCAGCTTCGCGCAAACTCCCCCTCATCCGGCCGCTCCGCGGCCACCTTCTCCCCGAGGGGAGAAGAGATTTAGCGTTGGCGCCGGCACCTCCTCTCCCCTCGGGGAGAGGTCGGATTGCCCCGAATTGCCCTTTGCAATTCGGCTGGCAATCCGGGTGAGGGGGAGGCGCGCGCGACTACAGTTTCGTCCACGCTCCGTTCTTCTTCGACGACTTCACGCAGGCCTCGATGAAGGCCATGCCTTCGACGCCGTCGTGGATGGTCGGGAAGACGACATCCTTTGCCGGTTTGCCACCCTTCTTGCGCGCCGCGCGGATGGCGCGTGCAGCCTCCTGGTAGATGTTGGCGAAACCTTCGAGATAGCCTTCCGGGTGGCCAGATGGCACGCGGCTGACGCGGCCCGCCACCGGCAACGCCCCGGCGCCGTTGCGGGTGATCAGCTGCTTGGGTTGGCCGAACGGCGTGTACCAGAGATAGTTCGGATCAGCCTGCACCCATTCCAGCCCACCCTTCGAGCCATAGACGCGCAGCTTCAGCCCGTTCTCATGGCCCGGCGCCACCTGGCTGGCCCAGATCATGCCCTTGGCCGGATGCGTCTTGCCGGTGGGCTTGAAGCGCAGCATGACGTTGACATTGTCGTCGAGCAGACGCCCCGGCACGAAGGCATCAAGATCGGCCGACAGCGAATCCAGTTCCAGCCCAGAGACGAAGCGGGCGAGATTGTAGGCATGGGTGCCGATGTCGCCCAGCGCACCGCCCGCCCCCGCCTGTTTCGGATCACCGCGCCATGAGGCCTGCTTCTGGCCGGTGGCGGCGAGATCCTCGGTCAGCCAGTCCTGCGGATATTCCGACTGCACGATGCGGATGTCGCCAAGCACGCCCTTGGCCACCATTTCGCGTGCCTGCCGCACCATCGGATAGGCGGTGTAATTGTGGGTCAGCACGAACACCTTGCCGGTTTTCTCGACGACCGCGGCGAGCCTTTTCGCCTCGGCCAGTGTCGTTGCCAACGGTTTGTCGCAGATCACGTGGATGCCGGCCTCGAGGAAGGCCTTGGCAGCCGGCACGTGGACATTGTTAGGCGTGACGATGGCCACCGCCTCGATGCCGTCAGGGCGCTTGGCTTCGGCCTTGGCCATCTCGGCATAAGAAGCGTAGCTGCGGTCCGGATCGAGCCCGAGTTCGGCCGCCGAGGCCTTGGCGCGCTCGGGGTTCGCCGATAGCGCACCAGCCACCAGCACGAACTCATTGTCCAGACGCGCCGCGATGCGGTGCACCGCACCGATGAAGGCGCCTTGCCCGCCACCGACCATGCCATAGCGGATCGGGCCGCCTCCCGTTTCCGACTTCGATGCGCCGACCATGTTTTTTCTCCTGGCTGTTGCTCACCTCCCCCTTGAAGGAGGTCGATCCGCGCAGCGGATCGGGTGGGGTCGTAGAGGTGGAGCTCGGCCTGAACCGACCCACCCGGCCCTTCGGGCCACCCTCCCCTCGAGGGGGAGGGAAAGTAGCGCTAGATACCCATCATGGCGCGCAGCAGCTTCTTGTCCGTGGTGCCGCTGGCAAAATCGTCGAATGCCCTTTCCGTCACGCGGATGATGTGATGCTGGATGAAAGGCGCGCCTTCGGCCGCGCCGTCTTCGGGATGCTTCAGGCAGCACTCCCATTCCAGCACCGCCCAGGAATCATAATTGTACTGCGTCAGCTTGGAGAAGATGCCGCCGAAATCCACCTGCCCGTCGCCGAGCGAGCGGAAGCGGCCGGCGCGGTTGGTCCAGCTCTGATAGCCGGAATAGACGCCTTGCCGACCGGTCGGATTGAACTCGGCGTCCTTGACGTGGAACGCCTTGATGCGCTCGTGATAGATGTCGATGAATTCGAGATAGTCGAGCTGCTGCAGCAGGAAGTGCGACGGGTCGTAGTTGATGTTGCAGCGCTTGTGGCCGCCGACTGCATCAAGGAACATCTCGAAGGTCGCGCCGTCGAACACGTCCTCGGAGGGGTGAATTTCGTAGCCGACATCGACGCCATTGTCCTCATAGACATCGAGGATCGGCTTCCAGCGTTTGCCGAGTTCGCCAAAGGCCTCCTCGATCAGTCCGGCCGGCCGCTGCGGGAAGGGATACAGGTAAGGGAAAGCCAGCGAGCCCGTGAACGACACCGAAGCGTTCAGTCCGAGATTGCGCGATGCCTTGGCGCCGAACTTCATCTGTTCGACCGCCCATTTCTGCCGCGCCTTCGGATTGTTGTGGACCGAGGGCGGCGCGAAACCGTCCATCTGGGCGTCATAGGCCGGGTGCACCGCCACCAACTGCCCCTGCAGATGCGTCGACAATTCCGTGATCTCGACGCCGGCATCGGCACAGATGCCCTTCACCTCGTCGCAATAGGCCTTGGAAGAGGCCGCTTTTTTGAGATCGAACAGGCGCGCGTCCCAGGTCGGGATCTGCACGCCTTTGTAGCCGAGACCGGCGGCCCATTTGGTGATCGAGGCCAGCGAATTGAATGGCGCTGCGTCACCCGCGAACTGCGCCAGAAACAGTCCAGGGCCCTTCATTGTCGTCGGCATCGGCATCCTCCCTCATTGTGTCGCGACCAAGCATAGCGCCGATTGGAAGCAGGGCCAGCCATTTTGGTCTTTTCGCACCGGGCGCTTTGCAGGCACTGCCATTCTGGTATTACCAAATAGCGAAATTTGGTCAAGCCTAACAATGCACCGGCAAAGCCCTCGGCACATCTGAAGTATCGGCATATATCGCAATACAATCAATGGAGTAATTCGCACAAAAAGTTGCGCCTCTGCGCTTCTTGCCGTTCCAGGCAATTTGCTGTAGACCTCGCTTCAGGCCCAATTGGTCGAACCAGTTTGCGAGAAAAGGCTGGGGATGCCTTGGGGAGGAACCCTTGCGTCGCCTTTCGGCGATGCATGTCGCAGGCAAACCATACGGACGAATTTGGGAAGGACAGACCATGCATCTTTCGACGCACAACTGGATGCGTGCGGAGCCGTTGGAGACGACGCTCAAGCGCATCAAGAAGTTCGGCTATGAGTCGATCGAGATTTCCGGTGAGCCCGACCAGTACAAGACCAAGGAGACGCGGGCACTCTTGAAGGAGCATGGCATCCGTTGCTGGGGCGCGGTGACCTTGATGCTGGGCGAACGCAACCTTGCCGCCAAGAACCAGGGCCAGCGCGAGCGCTCGGTGCAGTACGTCAAGGACGTGCTGACCATGGTCAGCGAGCTTGACGGCGAGATCATCACGCTTGTCCCCGCGACCGTCGGCAAAGTGGTGCCGGACGGTACCGAGGAGGAGGAATGGAAGTGGGTGGTCGACGCGACCCGCGAGTGCTTCACCCACGCCAAGAAGGTCGGCGTCAAGATCGCCGTCGAGCCGCTCAACCGCTTCGAAACCTATCTGTTCAATCGCGGCGCCCAGGCGCTGGCGCTGGCCGACGCGGTCAGCCCCGAATGCGGCGTCTGCCTCGACGCCTACCACATCCATATGGAGGAATTTAACGTCCATGACGCCATCCGTCAGGTCGGAAAGCGCCTGTTCGACTTCCATGTCGCCGACAACAACCGCTTCGCCGCCGGCCTCGGCCAGATCGACTGGCCCAGGATCGTCGCCACCTTGAAGGAAGTCGGCTACGACGGTGCATTGACCAACGAGTTCGTCGCCCCGGTCGACCGCACGCCGGCAGCGCCCTATCCCGACATGGTCGAGCGCCACCCGGTCGATATCTCGCCTGAGCAGCTGAAGTTCATCCAGGACCACGGCTCCAGTGTGCTCACCGAAAAATTCTACACCGACCAGATGCGCATCACCGCCGAAACGCTGCTGCCGCTGATCAAGTAGTCGACGTCTGTTGGGAAATTCGCCTTTCCGCCCTGACCGGCGGCAGGGCCGGGGAAGAATATGCGCATCAAGACCGTCCAAGCCTGGTGGGTCCGCATCCCGATCGAAGCCGCGCGGCAGCACCGCAGCGACTTCGGCCAGGTGACGACCTTCGACGCCGCCATCCTGCGCATCGAAACCGATGACGGGCTCATCGGCTGGGGCGAAGGCAAGAACGCCGCCGGCAGCGCCGGCAGCTACGGCGCCCTTGTCCATATGCTGAACCATGAGGTCGGGCCGCAGTTGATCGGCCGTGATCCGGCCGATATCGGCATCATTTGGGAGATGCTCTACAATGGCGTGCGCCACGACAGCGCCGCGCGCGCCGGCCACGCCATGCCGCAACTGGCGCGGCGGGGCATGAGCATCGCCGCCATCAGCGCTGTCGACATCGCGCTCTGGGATATCCTCGGCAAGTCGCTCGGCCAGCCGGTCTGGCGACTGCTCGGCGGCCGCAAGGTCGATCGCATGCAGGCCTATGCCTCGGGCGGCTGGGCCTCAGCCGATGCCATAGGCGAGCAGTTGAAATCCTACATCGCCCGGGGCGGCTTCAAGGCGCTGAAGATGCGGGTCGGCGCCATGGATGGCGCAGCACACATTTCCGCTGCCCGTGTCCGTGCCGCGCGCCAGGCGCTCGGCCCCGATGTCGAGCTGATGGTCGACGCTCACGGCACCTATACGGTTGCCGAAGCCAAACGCTTCATCCATCTCGTCGGCGACCTCGATCTCGCCTGGTTCGAGGAACCCGTGATCGCCGACGACAAGCCGGGCATGGCGGAGGTGCGCGCCTCCGGTACCGTGCCGATCGCCACCGGCGAAAGCGAGGCGACGCGCTATGCTTTCCGCGACCTCGCAATGCTCAAGGCCGCCGACATCTTCCAGCCCGATCCCGCCTTTTGCGGCGGCATCAGTGAGGCGATGAAGATCGGCACCATCGCCAGTGCCTTCAACCTGCGCTTCGCGCCGCATCTGTGGGCCGGCGCCCCCTGCTTCTTCGCCGGCTTGCATGTCTGCGCCGCCTCGCCATCGAGTTTCACCGTCGAATATTCGCTTGGCGCCAACCCGATGATCCACGATCTGATCGAAGAGACTGTCGAAGCTAGGGACGGTATGATAGCGATCCCGGAAAAGCCCGGATTGGGGTTCACCGTTTCAGAGCGATTCCTGGAGGCGCACGCGCAACGCAATTGACGATGAAAGAAAAGAACCTTCTCGCGGAACTCGCAGCCTATCTGTTCTCCCACTCGGACAGCGAGACCGGCCGCACGCCGTCGGAGCGTGAACTGGCGGAGCATTTCGCTGTCAGCCGCGGCCAGATCCGCGAGGCGCTGGCCATCCTGGAAGCGATGCGCATCGTCGAGCGCCGCGCCAAGTCCGGCATTTACATCGACACCAAGCAGGCGAGCGTCGAGGCGCTAGCGCTGTTCGCGCGCGCCGGCCTGCCGCTCGATCCCTTGCAGATTTACGAGACGGTCGAATTGCGCAAGATCCACGAGATCAAGGCCGCCGAGCTTGCCTGCTCGCGTGCCACCGAGGAGAATTTCGAACGGCTGCGCGAAATCCTCAAGGCTTCCGAGGAGCGCATAGCCGCCGGCGAAGGTCTGGCCAAGGAGGACCGCGAATTCCACCTGGAGATCGTGCGCGCCACCAAGAACAGCGTGTTCCACAACATCTGCAGCGTCTACTATCTGATGGGCGAACAGCGCCTGCCGATCTACTTCAACGACCCTGAACGCAGCGTGCGTTCGCATGCTGAACACGTGCAGATCTACGAGGCGCTGCTGCGCCGCGACGGCAATCTCGCCCAGGCGCTGATGAGCGCCCATCTGCAAGGGGCGGAGAGCTACTGGAAGGGTCTGATCGAGGGCGGCAATGCGGCAGCGCCCCTAAGCCCGGCGCTCGAAAAGGCCTGAGCGTGGCCCAGACCGTGCCCAAGATCCTGTCGACCCATCCGCTGCATCCACGCGCCTCGGCCAAGCTTGCCGGCGCCGGCCAGCTTGTCATCGCATCGGCGCTCGACCCCGCCACCTTGACCGCGGAGGCCAAGGATGCCGATATCGTCATCGTGCGCGCGCCCCTGCCGCCGGCGCTGTTCGAGGGCGCCTGGAAGCTGAGAGCCGCCATCCGCCATGGCGCAGGGCTCGACATGATCCCGATGGAGGCAGCGACGGCCGCCGGCGTGCTGGTGGCCAACGTGCCGGCCGTCAATGCCCGCTCGGTGGCGGAACATGTGATATTCACCGCACTTGCGCTGCTGCGGCAATTCCGCAGGGTCGACCGCGACCTGCGCGCCAAGGGCTGGCTCGCCGGACGCGAACATGCCAACGCCAACATCGAGCTCGCCGGCAAGACCATCGGCATTGTCGGTCTCGGCGCCGTCGGCCAGGCCGTCGGGCATATCGCGGCGCACGGCTTCGACCTGAAAGTGGTGGCTACGACGCGCAGCATGCAGCCGGCGCCCGAAAAAGTCGGTTTCCTCTCCATCGACGCGCTGGTCGAGCAGAGCGACATCATCGTGCTCTGCTGTCCGCTGACGCCGGAGACGCGCGGCCTGATCAGCCGCGAGCGCATCGCCCGCATGAAACCCACTGCGCTTTTCATCAACGTGTCGCGCGGGCCGGTGGTCGATGACGACGCCCTGATCGAGGCCTTGCGGGAACGCCGCATCGGCGGTGCAGCACTCGACGTGTTTTCGACGCAGCCGCTGCCGTCCAATCATCCCTATTTCGGCTTCGACAACGTCATCATCACCCCGCACATGGCAGGCATTACCGAGGAATCGATGATGCGCATGGGCGTCGGCGCGGCGGGTGAAGCCTTGCTGGTGCTGGCCGGCAAACTGCCGGTCAATCTGCGCAATCCAGAAGTGGTCGATCACTATCGGCGGCGGTTTCCGCTCGACCTATAGCAATCGCGGTTTCGCCCCAATTCTCCGCGACGGTGCGGCCATGTCCGGTCTTCGCCTCGCATTTTTGATTGCCGCAGCCTCGTCCATCTGCACATTGCCGGCATTCGCCGCGGCCGAAAGCAGCTATGTCTATTGCGACAATGGGCTGCGCTGCTTCAAGGCGCCCTGCCCGTCGAACAGCGTGCTCGACCTTGCCACCGGCAAGATCATCAACGGTGTGTCGATCGATGCCAGCGGGCTGCCGCAGGCCGACAAGGCGATAGTGGATCAGTCCGACGTGCTGTACAGCGGGAAAATTGTCGTCAGGGGTTCGATCGAGCAGCGCACCCAGACCATCACCGGCAAGGATTACAGCCTGCCCTGGCTGGTCGCGACCCGGATCGTGCGCACCGCCAAGGACAGCGAACGCAAGCACTGTTCATCGCCCTGATCCGCCAATCGCCGATCAGCCGGCCAGCAGCCTCTCCACCTCGGCGGCAATCCGCAGCAGATTCCGGTCATGGCCATTGCGCGCCACCAGCATCAGTCCGGCCGGCAGCGCCATATCAGGCATCGGCAGCGAGATCGCGCAGAGATCGAACTGGTTGGCGACCTGTGTGTTGCGCAGCAGCAGGCCTTCGACGCGGTCGCGCAGTTCGGCATCCTCGGCCATCGAACCAATGGTCGGCGCCGTCACCGGCGTGGTCGGCAGCGCCAGCACATCAACCGATGTCAGCCGCTCATCCATGGCGGCGGCCAGAGCGGTGCGGCGGCGCAGGGCCCTGATATAGACCGGCGTCGGCAGCATCGATGCCCGCGACAGAGGTCCGCTGACATGCGGGTCGACTGGCACCGCCGCGCCCGTCGCCAGCCAGTCGGCATGCACTTCGGCCCCCTCCATGGCAGCGATCGAGCCACGTTTGGTCGCCGCGCGCAGATCGGCAATCATGTCGTCGATCGATAGATCCGCAATGCGCGCGCCAGCCTGTTCGATCTTGCCGAGACAACGTTCGAACGACGTCATGACCTCACCTTCCGTGTCGCCGAAAAGAACGCCCCGCGGCACACCAACGCGAAGTCCCGCGAGCGATATGGCCACCAGTTCGGTCGGCACCTCGCCGGCCATCACGGCGTCGGCGGCGGCACATTGCGCGACGGTTCGGGCAAGCGGCCCGATCGAGTCCAGCGTGCCCGACAGCGGAAAGGCACCAGAGAGCGGCACGCGCCGCGCCGTGGGCTTGAAGCCGACGACACCATTGAGCGCCGCCGGAATGCGGATCGAGCCACCAGTATCGGATCCGATCGATATGTCGCTCGTCCCCTCGCCGACGGAAACACCGGCGCCCGAGGACGAACCGCCGGGGATACGGCTGGCATCGACGGCGTTACCTGGCGTGCCGTAATGCATGTTGTCGCCGATCGCGGTGAAGGCGAATTCGGTCATGTTGGTCTTGCCGATGATGACCGCTCCGGCCTGCCGCAGCCGGCTGACGATGGCCGCATCGCGCAACGCGGGTGCCGCTGTCCTGCGCATCAGCGAGCCTGCAGCGGTCGCCTCGCCGGCGACATCGAACAGATCCTTGATCGAGACGATTGTGCCGTCGAGTGGTCCCAGCGTGACGCCGGCTCGGGCGCGGGCGTCGCTGGCGTCAGCCGCGGCCCGCGCAGCCTCGGCATAGAGCTTGGTGAAGACCTTCTCGTCGGCCGCACGATTGGCAAGACGTGACAGGATGATTTCGAGATGGTCGTGAATGGATTGCATGTCGATGTCGGACTCCGCCAGGATGCAACGTCTTTAAAGCAATTCCAGGAAAAGTGTGTAGCGGTTTTCCGTTCGGAATTGCGAAAAAACAATGACTTAACGCGGCCGCTTGGGCTTGCGGAAGGGATAACCCGGCCAGCGTGCCTTTGCACCTGCCAGCGATAGGAAGATGCTGATGCTGTACAAAGGCAGCTGCCACTGCGGCAAGGTCGCCTTCGAATTCAAGGCGGAACTGGCCGGCGCCATCAGGTGCAATTGTTCGATCTGTTCGCGCAAGGGCGCGCTCTTGTGTGCCATCCCGCATAAGGACCTGACGGTCCTGGCCTGGGGCGATGATCTGGGCACCTATTCATTCGGCAATCAAGCGATGGCGCACCGCTTCTGCCGCACCTGCGGCATCCACCCTTTCGCCGAGGATGTCCGCGAAGGCGGCGAACGCAGCGCCTATATCAACCTCAACTGCGTCGCCGATCTCGACCCGTCCACCCTGTCGGTCTTCGATTTCGACGGGCGCTCGGCCTGATTGCCTTACCGGTAACCCGTTGCGTCGGCGGGCTTGCCGGCGTCCTGGACCTCCGGCACATAGCGCCAGGCATCGGGCCGCGAACCGTCGAGATCGGTAAAGCCATAGACCTGCGCCAGCCCGCCGCTGGACAGCGACTGCCCGTTCCAGCGCGAACGATCCGGATCGGCAGCCAAAGCGGTAACGGCACGGCCGATAAAGCGCGGCGTCTCCGAAATAATGAAATGCGGCACTTTTGCCGTGGCATCGCGCCAATTCTCCTCGCGTACTCCAAAGGCCTCCAGCATCATCTCCGACCGCAGCCAACCTGGCGTCAAAGAGACGGAGGTAGCACCGTGTTTCGCGAGATCCTTGGCATGAGTCCAAGCCATACGGTTCACCGCGACCTTGGCAAGGTCGTAGAACGGCGACAGGCGGTAGTGCTCGGCATTGTATTCGGCCGTGCCGTCGGTGACTTCCACCAGCAGTCCGCCCGGCCGCTCGATCATGAGGGGCAGCGCATGGTGGGCGGTGATCAGATGCGTGTCGATGGCTAGGCGCAGCATGCGCAAGCCATTGTCCAGATTGTGCTCCCAGACCGGCTTGTCCCATTCGAACAGCTTTTCACCGCCCCAGATGTCGTTGACCAGTATGTCGAGGCGGCCCTGTTCGGTGCGGATGCGCTCGACCAGCCTGCGCACATCCTCGGCCACAAGATGATCGACCTGCACGGCGATGCCCTTGCCGCCGTTCGCGTTGACCAGTTCCGCCGTCTCCTCGATTGTTTCGGGCCGCGCATATTCGGATTGCTGGGCACGCGTGCTCCGTCCCGTGACATAGACCGTGGCGCCGGCGGCGCCGAGCTCGACCGCTATGCCGCGTCCGGCACCTCGCGTGCCGCCGGCGACCAGGGCAACTTTTCCTTGCAACGTCATTGAACTCTCCCAAGAACGGCACCATCGATGAAACCCGAGCTGGCCTGCGCCGCTCGCATCATATATAAATGATCATTCGGTTATATCAGGATGTCAAGATGACCCGGCCCAAAACCCAATCCGACGAGCAGGTGCTGGAAGCCGCATTGCGATTGATCCACGAGCATGGCCCGGAAGCGCTCACCTTCGAGCGCCTGGCCAAAGCCTGTGGTCTCTCCGGTGCGACCCTGGTGCAGCGCTTTGGGAACAAGGCGCGGTTGAAGCAGCGCACCTTGCTGCATGCCTGGGATGGTCTTGACGAAAAGACCGGGACGCTGGCGGCCACCGTTCCAAAAACGCCGGCCGGCGCGATCGAATTGCTGGTGGCACTGTCGCAAGGCTATGGCGGCATCGAATCCTATGCCGAGGGCCTGCTCGTCTTGCGCGAGGATTTGCGTGACCCCATGCTCAGGACGCGCGGTGCGGCCTGGAAGACAGCCCTGTGCAATGCACTCGCGGCTTGCTTTACCGGAACGCCCGGCCCGCCGCAGGATATCGGCCTGCTGATGGCGTCGCATTGGCAGGGATCGTTGCTGTGGTGGAGTTTCGATCCGACGATCGAAGTCGCCGTCTATGTCGAAGACAGTCTCAACCGCTTCGTTGCCGCCATCACGACAGCGGCCCGAAAACCATGATGGTTCCCGGGCCGCTGGATAGGTTGGGATAAGGGACTATTCGGCCTGCTTCGGGCCGCGCAGGAACACCACGATGGCCGCCAGCAGCGTTGCGACGCCGCAATAGGCGAAGGCGCTGGCCACGCCGGCATGGTCGACCAGCAGGCCGCCGAAGACGGCGCCCAGCGCAATCGCCACCTGGAAGGTCGCCACCATCAGTCCGCCGGCGCTTTCGGCCTGGTCAGGCGCTGCCCGCACCAGCCAGCTCTGCAGCCCGACCGGCACCGCGCCGAAGGCAAAGCCCCAGGCGGCAACGGCGGCCGCGGCGATCGTCGGCGAGGCGCCAAGGATCAGCATCGACGCAGCTGCCAGGGCGATCAGCAGGGGCGCCAGCGCCACGGTTATCTTGAGGTTGCGCTCCGCCAGGAAGCCGCCAGCGATATTGCCGAAGAAACCGCCAATGCCATAGGCGAGCAGCACCAGCGAGATCGTCTCGATGTGCAGCACCGGTACTTTTTCGAGGAAGGGGCGCACATAGGTGAAGCCAGCAAAGTGCCCCGAGGCAACCAGCAGCACGACCAGCAAGGCCACCCGGATCGACGGCCGCTCCAGCACCTCGAGCAAGGTGCGGAAGCTCGCGACACCCATCGGCGGCAGCTTCGGAATGGTGGCCAATTGCACAAGCAGCGCCAAGGCGCCGACGATGGTCGCGATCATGAACGCCGTGCGCCAGCCCCAGATGTCGCCGACATAGGCACCGACCGGGGCGGCGGTGACCGTGGCCAGCGAAACACCGGTCAGGATGATCGACATGGCGCGCGGCATCAGCCGCATCGGCACCAGCCGCAGCGCCATGGCCGCCGACATCGCCCAGAAGCCGCCCAGCGCCACGCCGAGCACGACGCGGGCCAGCAGAAGCATGGGCAGCGATGCGGCAAAGGTGGCGAGAAGGTTGGACAGGATGAGGAACGCCGTCAGCATCCACATCACCAGCCTGCGGTCCATGCGCCTTGTGATGATGGCCATGGTGGGCGCGGCAATGGCGCCGACGATGGCGGTTGCGGTCACCGCTTGCCCGGCGACACCCTCGGTGACGCCGAGGTCACGCGCCATCGGCGTCAGCAGGCTGGCGGGCAGGAATTCGGCGGTGACGAGACCGAAAACGCCAAGCGCCAGTGAAACCACCGCGCCCCATGCCGGTTCTGTTCGTTCATCATTGTCTGCGGGGTTCAGAAGTGCGGCGTCGATGACATCAGTCGCGGGGTCGGCCATGGTCAGTCTCCGATCTGTTTGCAACGCCACATAGAGAAAGACCGGCCCGGGCTTCCACCCGTTCCATGCCTTGCCGTCACGGCTTGGCTATGAGGTCGGTCTCGGTTTGTTTGCGGCGCAACATTTGGCTGCAGTGCAACATAGGGAGTGACCGCCTGGAGTTTCCATGCTAGAAACCCCATTATGTCTAGCCATTCGTCCAAAATTCCGATCACGGGTGACCCGTTGACGGACATATTGCGCGGGCTGCGCCTCGATGGCGTCGAATACGGCCGTTGCGAAATGAAGGAGCCCTGGGGCATCCAGTTTCCGGCTCAGCCCGGGGCGCGGTTCCATTTCATCGGCCGCAAGGGCTGCTGGCTGAAGCAGCCCTCCGGCGAGTGGGTTGAACTCAATGCCGGCGATGCGGTGCTCTTACCGCGCGGCGAAGCCCATGTGCTCGCCAGCGAACCCGGTGCGAAGGCCTGGCCGATCCATGGCTATGAGCTCGAGGAAGTCTGCAAGGACGTCTATTGCACGTCGAACGCCGAGATGTGCGACAAGAATTGCCAGCCGGGAACGCTGCTGTTCTGCGCCGCGATGTACTTCAACCTCGATGGCCTGCATCCGCTGCTCGGCATGATGCCGGACGTGATGCGCTCGCATGAGCTGGAAGCCTATGAGCCGGGCATTCCGCATCTGCTGGAGGCCATGGCGCGCGAAGTGACGATGGAGCGCGTCGGCTCCGGCGGCATCCTGGCGCGGCTGGCCGATGTGCTGGCCGCCACCGTCATCCGCTCATGGGTCGAACGCGGCTGCGGCGATTCTTCCGGCTGGATCGCCGCGGTCCGGGATCGCGACATCGGCCGCGTGCTGGCCGCCATCCATCTCGAACCCGACCATGACTGGACGGTCGAGTCGCTCGCCCGGATGATGGGCGCTTCGCGCTCGGGCTTTGCCGAGCGCTTCGCCACCGTCGTCGGCGAAACGCCGGCAAGATATGTCACCCAGGTCAGGATGCATCAGGCACGGCAGTGGCTGGTCCGCGACCGGATGAAAATATCCGTCGTTGCCGCACGCCTCGGTTATGAATCGGACGCCGCCTTCAGCCGTGCCTTCAAGCGCGTCATCGGTTCGGCGCCCAGCCATCTGCGCGCCGAGGAACAGGCTGAAATCCGCCAGGCCAGTTGAGACAATATCCTTCGTTGCAGGCTACCCGGCTGAGCCGAAAACAGCGCTTCACCCGGCGTGGCGCAAGCTGACACCGCTACCCTTGTCGAACAGCACCACCTTGTCGGGGTTCCAGGCAAAACGCACCGGCTGTTCGATCGCGACATCGGTCCTGGCCGGCACCGTGGCGCGCAGTGTTGTGTCGCCAACCCGCAGCGTCAGGATCTTTTCGACGCCATGGTTCTCGACATCATGGACGCGCGCCTCGACCGGCGCGCCGCTCTCGAGATAGACGTCTTCCGGACGGATGCCGAAGACGAGCGGGCGACCGTCGGTCGCTCCACTCGCCTTGGCTCCCCCTGAAAAGGGCAGTTCGAAATTCAGCGGCGCCATCACCGCGCGGCCATTCACCAGCTTGCCGTCGATGAGGTTCATCGGCGGCGAGCCGACGAAGCTCGCCACATAGGTGTCGCGCGGATTGTTGTAGATCTCGTGCAGCGTGCCGGTCTGCACGATGCTGCCGTGGTTCAACACGCCGACCTTGTCGCCCATCGACATCGCCTCGATCTGGTCGTGGGTAACGAACAGGAAGGTGGCGCCGAGCTGTATCTGCAGGTTCTTCAGTTCCGTGCGCAGCGCCTCGCGCAGCTTGGCGTCGAGCGCCGACAGCGGCTCGTCCATCAGGAACACGCGCGGCTTGCGCACGATGGCGCGGCCGATCGAGACGCGCTGCATCTCGCCGCCTGAGAGGCGGTCGGTCTTGCGGTCGAGCAGATGCTCGATCCGCAGCGTACGGGCGGCGCGGTCGACGCGATCCTTGATCTCGGCATCGGGTCCTCCGGTCAAGCCGGAGGATGACGGCGTGAGAGTTGAGAGGCGACGCACACCGACCGTCGTGGACCGGCGCGAGCGCGACCTGCCGGATAGCGTCAGCTGCTGATCATCGCGCTGTCTTGTTGAGAGCGGTGACGACCAGCGCGAGAATCACCGCCGCGGCGGCGATTTCCCACACGAAAGCCTGCTTGTAGAAAGGCGGCGTGGCGAGCTGCGCCTTGCCGGCGAGAGTGTTGGGGTCCGGTGGATTGAGGAAGAAGACGCCGTAGAGATGCGCCGCCGTGATCGAAACCAGCAGCACAATGCAGAAGACCAGCGCCACGACCAGCGCTACTGTCACCACACTGCGCACCTTGACGCCCGGCTGGGCCAACGGCAGCAGGTTGTTGATGAGTCCGGCAAGCACCACGAGACCGCTGCCGACCGCGTACAGGCCGATGGAAAAGGGTTGGAAGATCAGCACCAGCGCCACGACGCCGAGGCCAATGATGAAGACCTCGAGGCAGAACGCGCCGGCCCGGCTCATGCCGGAAGAACTGTCGCTCATGACCGCACCGCCTTTCCGGCGCCATCGAAGACATGCGTTTGCCTGGGATCGGGGCGTAGATTCAGCGCCTCGCCGACCTTGACCCGCTGGCTTCTCGTCACCACGACGCGGATGTCGGCGCCTGCCGCCGTGCGGGCATGAATAAGGGTTTCGGCGCCCATGGGCTCGATGAGCTCGGCCCGGGCGGAGATGGTGCCACGGTCCCCCGTATCGGTCGGGGTGAAGGCGCGGGGGCGGACACCGATCGTCACCTTGCCGGGCTGCAGGCGCGCGACCGCCGCGTCCGTGCGGATCGCCAGACTAATGCCGGCCACGGTCATGTCCGCCGTGCCATCGGCGAAGGTCTTGAGGTCGGCCTCGAGAAGATTCATCTGCGGCGTGCCGATGAAGCTCGCCACGAAAGCATTGGCGGGCTTGGCAAATACCTCGTGGGGTGAGCCGACTTGCTCGATCAGGCCGTCCTTCATGATGGCGATTCGGTTGGCCATGGTGAGCGCTTCGAGCTGGTCATGGGTCACGATCACGGTCGCTTTGGAGAGGCCCTGCAGCACTTCCTTGATCTGGCCACGCATGGTCTGGCGCAGTTCGACATCGAGACGCGACAAGGGCTCGTCGAAGAGGAAGCAATTGGGGTCGCGGACGATGGCGCGGGCCATGGCGGCGCGCTGCTTTTCGCCCTCGGATATCTGGTTCGGCAGCCGGTCGAGAACGTGCTCCAAGTGGAGGATCGCGGCGACGCGGTTGACGCGGGCAGTCCGCTCAGCCCCGGAAATGCCGTCGTGATAGAGCGGGAAGGCGATGTTCTCGGCGATCGATGCCGACGGGTAGAGCGCGTAGAACTGGAACACCATGGCGATGTCGCGCTTTTCGGGCGGCAGGTTGTTCATCACCTTGCCGGCGACGACGACCTCGCCGTCAGTGACGCGTTCCAGCCCGGCGATGACGCGCAAGGTCGTCGTCTTGCCACAGCCGGACGGGCCGAGAAGGCAGACGACCTCACCGGCGGCTACCGACAGGTCAACGTCCTTGACCGCGGTGAAGGAGCCGAAGCGTTTGGTGACTTTACGGAGTTCGATGGTTGACATCTCAGCGCTTCACCGTGCCGAAGGTAACGCCGCGCAACAGATGGTTTTGCAAGAAGAAGGTGACCAGGAAGACTGGGACAAGGAACAGGGTTTCGATGGCGGCAAGCAAAGTCCAGTCGGTGCCGCGTCCACCCGACGACACGGCCTGGTTCATGGCGACCGGGACCGTCCTCGTGTCGGGCCCCGAGAGCAACAGGGCGAAGAGGAACTCGTTCCAGGTGAGGATCAGGCCGAACACGAACGTGGCGGCGAGCCCGGCAATGACCTGGGGCAGGCAAATCTTGAAGAACACCCGCATTCCGGACGATCCGTCGATGCGGGCGGCATCCTCGACGTCTGGCGACAATTCATCGAAGAAGCTCTTCATCATCCAGATGGTGAAGGCCAGGTTGAAGGCGGTGTAGAGCATGATGATGCCGAGATACGAGCCCGACAGGCCCACCACGCGGAACATCAGGATCACCGGAATGATCACCACAATCGCCGGCAGCATGCGCGTGGTCAGGATGATGAACAGGTAGGTGTCATTGCCTTTCAGCGGATAGCGCGAGAAGCCGAAGGCCGCCAGGGTGCCGATGACCAGCGCCAGCAGCACCGACGCCGAGGCGATGAAGATCGAGTTGAAGAAATAACGGTCGAATCCTGTCGCTTCCGGGGCACCGTCCGGCGTCATCGAGCGGGAAAAGACGGACCCAAAATTTTCGAGCGTTGGCTTGAACACAAAATGGTCCGGAATCAAGCCGAACAGCGACGTGGGCGACAGCGTCGGAGGCACCAGGAGCGCGTCGCCCTGCGGTTTGAAGGCGGTGAATATGATGAACAGCACCGGCAGAAAATAGATAAAAGCGACGACGGCCACGGCGAGCGTCCGCCCCCAGCCGGCCTCGTCTACTCCGCTGGCCCTGCGGAAGCCGAGCTTTCCCAATATCGATTCGGCCACGGGTTATGCTCCCTGCGTACGGCGGTTTGCGAGGTACAGATAGAGGTTGGTGAGAACGATCACCATGAACAGCATCAGATAGGAGATCGCCGCGCCCTCACTCGTCTTGTTCTGCTCGTTGGCGATGCGGATCAAGTGATAGGAGATCGTCAGTGTGTCGTTGCCGCCCTTGGTGAGGAGGATGACGAGATCCGCCAGCTTGAATGCCTCGATAGTGCGGAAGAGAAGGGCCAACATCAGAAGGCCGCGGATGTAGGGGAAGGTGATCATCCAGAATTGCCGCCATCTGGAAATACGGTCGATGGCAGCGGCCTCGTAAAGGTATTTCGGCACCGAGACGAGGCCCGCCAGCACAAGGAGCATGACGAAGGGCGACCACATCCAAGCGTCGGCGAAAACGATTCCCGCCACGGCACCGACTTTGTTGCTCATCAGGATGAACTGGTTGCCGGAGATGGAATTGATGACGTAGCTGAGAATCCCGAATGTCGGGTCATAGTAGTAGGTGAAGAACACGCCAGAGGCGACAACCGAAAGCATCATCGGTGTCAGCACCAGGATCAACAAATACTTGCGCAGCGGAAATTGCTTGGCGAACAGGATGGCCAGGAGAAAGCCGACGATCATCTGCGCGGAGACGGTGAACACGACGAACATGGCGGTATTGATCAGCGCGCCCCAAGTCGCGTGAGCAGCCAGATCGTTGGTAAGGATCCGGGTGTAGTTCCCGAGTCCGACGAAGCGGATCGTCTGCTGGTTTGCCTGGTAGGCGAAGAACGAAAGGCCCAGCGACCACAGCAGGGGGAAGATATTCATCACAAACAGAACGGCGATTGCCGGAGCGACCAGCAAGGCGCCGAAGTAGTGGCGGCGATACGCGTTGACGGTAAATGCGGCCGCGACCAACGCCGCCGTGGCGCCCACCACCCAGAAGGAGACAGCCGCCGGCAAGCCCGCCATTGATATGGCCGACACGACGACAGCGACAGCGATGGCGAGTTTCCAGTTGTGGGCAACAACCGTGGTAAGGCTTGGTGTCAGCAGCGTGCTTGAAACAGCGGTCATGGGAGTCCGAAATATGGAGCGCCTGACGTGGCAATGACGGGAAGCGGCTTTTGCCCGCTCCCCGCAGCTATGTCGGAAGGTTACTGGATAAGGCCAGCGTTCTTCAGAAGGTCCTCCTGGAACTTGGCGATGTTATCCAGGGTGGTCTTGGCGTCCTGCTTGCCAGTGATGGCCAGGTCGTACTGGTCCTGCTGCTGGGTGAGCAGTTCGAAGAACTGCGGCACGTGCCACATGTCCTTCTGCCAGTCGAGCGAGTTCGCCCAGGCGCGGTCCCACGGACGATAGGTCACATACTTCGGATCGCTGTAGACCGACTTGATCGCGGACTGGCCGCCGCCGGCGGCGAACTGGTTCTGGATATCAGGCGAGAGCCACCACTTCACGAAGCCCACCGCTTCCTTGATTTGCTCAGGCGTCGTCCAGGTGGTGAGAACGAAAGGCTGTCCGCCGATCTGTGACGTACGATTCACCTTGCCGTCGGGACCGCGCAGGCCTGGCGCCAATCCGAACACCAGCTTGTCGGCAACCTTCGACGTCTTGGGATCGAGCGAGGCTTCGGCGAGACCGATCCAGTCGATGTTCATGGCCACCTTGCCTTCACGGAACAACTGGTCCGAGACGAAGATGTCCATGGTGCCGGTCTTGACCACCGGCGGCATGAACTTCAGCAATTTGAGGAAATGCTCCATGCCCTCGATGGACTTCGGGGAGTTTACAACGCCTTCGGCATGTCCGGTCGGGGCCTTGGTTTCATCCCAGATGCCGCCGCCATGCTGCCAGACGAACGAGTGGACCGAGCTCGTCGAGAAGTCGTAGCCTTTGCCTGCCTGATAGGCGATGCCGTAGAAATCGTCATCCAGCACCTGGCCGGCGAGCTTGTCGCCCTTCTTGCGCTGGAAGAATTCGCCAACATGCTCGAACGTGTTCCAGTCCATGGCGTCGATTTCTTCGCCGGTGCAGGGCAGCTTCTCATTGTACTTCGCCTTGAAGGCGGCCTGCTCGTCGGCGTTGCAGAGCACGTCCTTGCGGCCGTAGGTGACCAGCACGTCCGGGAACTGCGGGAAGCCGTAGTAGTTCGGCGTGCTGTTGGGATAGGTCGAATAGGCGTTGAGCACGGCGGGATGCATCGACTCCATCGTCGCCTTGAGTTCCGGATCGGCATCGATGAGATCGTTGATCTTGCGGAAGTAGCCGCCTTCGACGAAGGCGCCCAGCCATTGCGAGTCCGACACGATGAAGTTGTACTTCTTTTCGCCCGAGGTCAACGAGGCGTTGACGCGGGTGTAGAAATCCGGCCACGGAATGAAATCGACATCGAGCTTCACGGTATTGCCAGACTTGGGCTTGTACTGCTCGTCGAAGAACTTCTTCATAATGCGGGTCGGGGGCCAATCCGGCACCGCCATCGTCAACGTCACTTCTTCGGCAGAGGCATAGGTCACGCCTCCCACCAGTAGCGTGGCAGCGAAGCTTGCGGCTGTCGCTAGCCCTTTCACTTTGGTCATCGCCGTCATTCACGTTTCCTCCCTTGGTTAACCGGATTGCTTCTCGCCGTTCGCGTCAGGTCATTGACTGGCCGCTCGCGGCGCGGAAGACGTGGATTTTCCTGTTATCGATGGCGATCGATGCCGAATCGCCGGTCCTGATGCTGGCGGCGATCGCTTCCGGCAGCACCATGCGCAACATCTCGCCGCCGGCCACGACCGAGACGATCGTGATGTCGCCGAGCGGTTCGACCAGATGCACCTTCGAGGCAACCCCGGCTTCGCCCTTGGCGGCGAGCCGAATGTCGCTCGGGCGAATGCCGATCAGCGCGGCCTCGCCGGCATCGGCAGTCTTTGGCGCCGTCGCCGGAACCAGAGTCCCGAGCGGCGTGTCGAAAGACCTGGTGTCGGCGCGCACCGAGGCCGTGAACAGATTCATGTGCGGCGAGCCGATCTTGCTGGCGACATAGGTATGGATCGGCTGCTCGTAAAGCTCGTCCGGCGTGCCGATCTGGACGATGCCGCCATCGCGCATGACGGCGATCGCCTCGCCCATCGAGAGAGCCTCGAGCTCGTCGGGCGTGGCATAGATCACGGTCATGCCGAACTGGCGGTGCAGCCGCTTCAGCTCGGCGCGCGTCTCGTGCCGAAGCTTGGCGTCGAGATTGGTGAGCGGCTCATCGAGGAGAAGAATCTTAGGCCGGCGGATCAGGGAGCGGCCGAGCGCGACGCGCTGCTGCTCTCCGCCGGACAGCGTTGCCGGCTTGGCCTTCAGGCGGTGTGTCAGTTTCAGGATCTCGGCGGTCTCTTTCACCCGCTTGTCGATCTCGGCGCGCGCGGCTTTCTCCTCGCGCAGCGGATAGGCGAGATTGTCATAGACCGTGAGGTGGGGGTAAAGCGCGAAAGACTGGAAGACCATCGAGATGCCGCGGCCGGCGATCGGCGCATGGGTCATGTCGCGGCCGCCTATCTCAAGCGTGCCGGAGTCGGCCTGGACGAGGCCGGCGATAGTGCGCAGCGTCGTCGTCTTGCCAACCGAGCTCGGCCCGAAGAGTACGAAGAAGCGGCCTTCGTCGACGGAGAAGCTCAGGTCGTTGATGGCGCGCACGGATCCATAGGCCTTGCTGAGCCCATCGAGGCGCAGCGCAATCCCCTTGCCGGCACTGGCGCGAGGCGACGTCTGCGTCACGATGCGCCACCTCGTGCGGACGGAACACGTGACATCCGTATGATCCTCCTCGCCCTACCGAAATGGACTGCGGCTGTCATTCCCGATCCGCCTTTTCTTTCCTAATCTGGTATTACCAATCTAAGATGCCCGTCAAGCGCTTTCTTGAAATTCGCCGTCACCAAAATAAGCTGAATACGTCCGCTATATGTTCGTATTTCCTTCATTTTTGGCAGTTCTCCACCTTCATCCCGTTCGCAAAACGCCAATCCCCAAAATTATTGAAATCGCCGACCTTCAAATCTGGTCGAACCAGATTCGCTCCGAGCTACCGCGGCGACCGCCCTGGATTGCCCTCGACGCCCCCCCCAATCGGTCCGCATCGGGAGAAGTCTCATATCCTGCATCCGCCTTCGTCCAGCCCTCCTCCATGCCCAACTCACGCCGCCACCGCCGCTGGTCAGGATGGCGTCCGGAGTCGCGCCTGCCGCACCAGCGCTGAGGCCGCCCACTGGGCGACGGCCAGGGTCTTGCCGCTGTCCAGGCCCCAGATGTCCTTGAGCACGATCAGCACTTCGACGCCGAAGACCAGCGACAGCGCCTGCGCAAGGCGTTTGAACTCACGCGGCGGCAATTGGCCCTTGAGCGGCGCGATCGCTTGCTGCAGCAGATCGACACGATGACCGCGCGTGAAGGCCGGCTCGCCGCCCAGCGTGCCAGCCTGACGTCGTGCCCATTGATCGAGCGACAACTTCAGCGCCGCCTTGAACGTCGCCTCGAAAGCCTCGATGCGCGGCATGGCCGTGTCGAACAATTCCGCGACCCGGCGTTCGGCATCGAGAGAGGTCGACTGCCAGGTCAGGATTGGTCCCAACCCCTCGTCGACGACAGCCTGCACCAGAGCGGCCTGGCTCGGGAAATAGCGATAGGCGGTGGCGCGGGAGACTTGCGCGGCTTCCGCCACCTCGCTGACCGACGGCGTGACGCCCGCCTGCATCAGCCGTGTCGCCGTCTCCAGCATCAGCCGTTTTGTCCGCGCCCGGGGTCCGCGCTCGGCGGCCTCGCCGCTTCTCCGCTCGGTGTCGCCGCTTGCAGCGGGTCGTTGACGTGAGACATCCATATCAATATGATACGCGCGTCTCAAAAATTTGCAATGACCTTGGAAGGCGCCAATGAAGCGCATCTATGTGGTGGGCACCGCGGACACCAAGGGTGAGGAGCTCGCCTTCCTGGCCGATGCGATTGCCGCCACCGGCGCCGCCGTTTCCCGCGTCGATGTCGGCACGCGCGATGCAACCATACCCGTCGATGTTACCGCGGAGGAAATCGCCAGCCATCATCCGGACGGCGGCACAGCCGTGCTCGGCGGCGATGACCGTGGCGCCGCGGTTGCCGCCATGGGCGTCGCCTTCACCCGCTTCGTCCAATCGCGAAACGATATCGCCGCCATGATCGGCATTGGCGGTGGCGGCGGCACATCGATCATCACATCGGGCATGCGCGCTTTGCCGCTCGGCCTGCCGAAAATCATGGTCTCGACGCTCGCCTCGGGCGACACGGCGCCTTATGTCGATGTCTCCGACATCATCATGATGCCATCGGTGACCGACATGGCCGGGCTGAACCGGCTCTCCCGCGTCGTGCTGCACAATGCCGCCCAGGCGATATCGGGCATGGCGGCAAGACCGGCACCGCCGCCCGATGGCAAGCCGTCGATCGGGCTGACCATGTTCGGCGTCACCACGCCTTGTGTGACGGCCATCGCCGACCAGCTTCGCTTGACCTACGACTGCATGGTCTTCCACGCCACCGGCACCGGCGGCCGCAGCATGGAAAAACTGGGCGACAGCGGCCTGCTGTCGGGCGTCATCGACATCACCACGACCGAAGTCTGCGACCTCCTGTTCGGCGGCGTGCTGCCGGCAACGCAAGATCGCTTCGGCGCGATCGCCCGCACCGGCCTGCCTTATGTCGGCTCGGTCGGCGCCCTCGACATGGTCAATTTCTGGGCGCCGTCGGCTATTCCCGAACGGTATCGAGGAAGACTGTTCTACGAGCACAATCCCAACGTCACGCTGATGCGCACGACGGCGCAGGAATGCCGCACGATCGGCGAATGGATCGGCGCCAGGCTCGCCCTCTGCGAGGGGCCGGTGCATTTTCTCATTCCGGAAAAGGGTGTCTCGGCGCTCGACATCGAGGGCGGCGCCTTCTTCGACCCGGAGGCCGATGCCGTGCTGTTCGAAGCCATCGAGCGGACCATCAAGCCGAATGCCAATCGTCGCGTCACGCGCTTGCCGCTGCACATCAACGACTCCGAATTCGCCAGGGCGGCAACCGCCGCCTTCCTCGACATAGCCAGACACTGAGGTTCAAAAAAATGCCCGCCATACCGCGCAAGGACATACTCAAGAAATTCAGGGGAATGATCGACAAGGGCGTGCCGATCGTCGGCGGCGGTGCCGGCACCGGCCTGTCGGCCAAGGCCGAGGAGGCCGGCGGCATCGACCTGATCATCATCTACAATTCCGGCCGCTACCGCATGGCCGGGCGCGGCTCGGCCGCCGGCCTGCTCGCCTATGGCAATGCCAACGAGATCGTCAAGGAAATGGCCTATGAGGTGCTGCCGGTGGTCAGGCACACGCCTGTGCTGGCCGGCGTCAACGGCACAGACCCGTTCGTCATCATGCCGCTGCTTCTGGCAGAGCTGAAGACGATGGGCTTTTCCGGCGTGCAGAATTTCCCGACCATCGGCCTGTTCGACGGCACCATGCGGCAGAGTTTCGAAGAGACCGGCATGGGCTTCGGGCTCGAGGTCGACATGATCGCCGAAGCGCACAAGCTCGATCTGCTCACCACCCCCTATGTCTTCAATCCCGACGAGGCGCGCGCCATGACCAAGGCCGGCGCCGACATCGTCGTCGCCCATATGGGCGTGACGACAGGCGGCTCGATCGGCGCCACCTCGGCCAAGTCGCTCGACGATTGCGTGGTTGCGATCGACGCCATCGCCGAGGCCGCCCGCTCGGTGCGCAAGGACGTCATCCTGCTTTGCCATGGCGGGCCGATCTCCATGCCGGATGATGCCCGTTACGTTCTGTCTCGCGCCAAGGGCCTCCACGGCTTCTATGGCGCGAGCTCGATGGAACGGCTGCCGGCGGAAGCGGCGATCGCCAGGCAGACGGCCGATTTCAAGGCGGTGACGCTCGGTGGTGAGAAGACCAAGCCAAAGAAAAAGAAGTGATGAGACCATGACCGACAAGAGTAAGGTGTTTGTCTATCCAAAGGACGTCAGCGCCTTCGGCTTCGACTGGGGCAGACTGGCACTGACCGTGGCGCCCGAAGTGAATGGCGCGACGCGCTTTTCCGGCGGCGTCGTCGACCTGCCCTCCGGCAAGGGCCACACCCGCCACAACCATCCGGGCGCGGAGGAAATCATCTTCGTCATCTCGGGCCATGGCGAACAGATGGTCGAGGACGAGCAAGGCAATCCGGTGGTGGCGAAGGTCGGCCCCGGCTGCACCATCTACGTGCCGGAGAGCCGGTTTCACTCGACACTGAATACCGGCGACGGGCCGATGCAGTTGTTTGTCGTCTACTCGCCGGCCGGGCCGGAACTGGTGCTGCGGGAGTTGCCGGATTTCAGGCTATTGCCGGCGGGCGCATAGATTTTCACATCGTGGAAATTTGCACATAAACGCCTTCGAATAACCGGCTTCGAGGCGAAACCATGGGAAGCCAGCTGATTGCCCGCTCGAAAAGGAATATATTCTTGCGCCGGTACTTCGTGATAATTCCGATAGTGGCCGCGCTATCACTTTGGATTGGATGGGACCATTACAGAGATGCTTTTTATACGAAAGCACTGCCCGATAAAATACAGACATACCGCGTCAACACACAGGGAAGCGACGCGGTGCCGCTTCTCAGGAAGGCATGTGGCGGAGTCATTTTCGACCTGACCGATGAGACACTTTCCGCAATTGGGCAACAGGGGTTGTCGTTTTTCCAAAATGCCCGTCAGGGTCGGGGTTATCCAGCGACAGATCGGAACGCTTACTACCACAGCTATGCGGAATGGCAGGAGACGCCGGTGCCGGAAGGCTGGGTCGGTCCAGAGGGCTTTTTCTCACTATCTTTGCAGTGCATGAACAACTCACCCGAAACGGACAAAGCCATATCCGAGGCGCTAAAATTGCCTGGCTCGTATTTTACGACAAAGCAGTCCGGAGAGCTCGTCGTGGTACCGAGCCTAAAAATGGCAATCCTGGCTTACTACAATTAGGACGCCCCACCCCTGTTCCACCCCCTGCCCCGGTCGCCAAACATGACATAACCAGTCTCCGTCACCGCCAGCGTATCCTCGAGCTTGATGAACCCGCGCGTCGGGTGAAGCATCGTGGTCTCGACCGAAAGCACCATGTTCTTTTCCAGCGGCTTGGCCGCATAGGTGCCTTCATAGGCCACGGGATGGTTGGTCATCAGGAACGGCGCCTCATGCGTGATCAGGCCCATGCCGTGCGCGAAGAAATCCGTATAGGCCGCGACCTTCGACGCCTTCAAGACACCCTCGGCGTGCGAAATCATATCACCGCCGAGCGTGCCTGCTTTGACCTTGGAAAAGGCCGCCTGCTGCACCGTCTCCACTTCAGCCAGGAGATCCTCGAGCTCGGCATCCGGTTCGCCGAGAATGCCCATGCGGCAGAGGTCGCCGATATAGCCGTGATAATTGCCGCCGGAATCGATCGACAGCACCTCGCCCTTCTTCCACGCCTGCGGTGAAGCGGCGCGGTTGTGGCTGGAGCCGAGCGTCAGCAGGCAATATTCGAAATGTGCGCCGCGGTTGGTCTCCTCGCGCCGCAACTGCTCGATCATCTCGGCCTTGGTCGTGCCTTCGCGCGCCCAGGCAATGGTCGCCAGCATGGAATCGGTGATCAGCTCGGAGGCGGTGCGCAGCTTCTCCAATTCCGCATCGGTCTTGATGGCGCGCATGCTTTCCAGCATCGCGGTCGCATCGATCAGCTTGGCGTCCGGCAATGCCTTGCGGATCAGCGTGTAGGCGTCCGACGGCAGGAAGCCTGGCTCGATACCGATGCGCGCGCCGGCCTTGCCGATCTTCTGCAGATGCTCGACAGCAAGGTTCGCGGCATCGAGCGTGCCCCAGCAGGCGGCGTGCAGCGTCGGCGTCCAGAATGGATTGTTCTGGTGCTCGCCGCCTTCCATGCGGTTGCCGATATAGGCGGCATGATCCGGGCCGCCTTTTTCGTAGACGACGATCGGCAGGTAACGGCTGTGGCCGATCGCATCCATGGCGGCAAAGAAGATGAATTTGTAGCCGCCAAGCAGATATTGCGTGTTGTGCTTGGAGGTCGCGAGCAGCACATCGATGCCGGCCTCCTCCATCAGCCGATCGACCCTTGCCTGCTCGAACGGGATATTGCTGACAGCATTCTTGCCCGGCGCAATGTTCATCTCTCTCTCCCTGAATTGCCTGGGATCAACGCTGTTCAGCTCCTGGTCCCTTGGCGGTGGATCAAATCTGCACCATTTTGCCCGCTCTGGTCTAGCCAGAAATGCGCCAACGGCGCGGCTTTGCGGTCACCAAGTCGTCATCCATCGTCTATCAGTGAAATCTGGTCCTACCAGATAGATGGAATTGAACCCGGTCTCTTGAACTGGTCCAGCGGACGAAAATTTCAAAGCCAAGCCAGGATGCGCCAATTCCGTCTCTGGCGAAACCCTCGGCAAGGCTCATAATCACCGCGGCAAGGATGCCGATGCCGGCGTCCGAGGGGTGTTGTCGCGCCGATCGGGTCGCGGAGAGGACGGAGTTCGATCATGTCAGGTTTCACGATTTCCAGACGCAAAATGCTTGCCGGCTCGGCGATGCTGCTCGCCTCCACCGCCATGCCGACATTGGGCTGGGCGCAGACACCGAAGAAGGGCGGCCGGCTGGTGCTCGCCGCCGATTCCGAGCCGCGCAACCTCAACCCGGCGATCGTCGCCTCCAATGGCGTCTTCTTCATCTCCAGCAAGATCGTCGAGACGCTGGCCGAAGCCTCCTTCGACGGCAAGGACGGGCTTGCGCCACGCCTGGCGCTGAGCTGGGAAGGCGCCGCCGACGGGCTCTCCGTCACCTTCAAGCTGCGCGAGGGCGTGAAATGGCATGACGGCAAACCGTTCACCTCGGCCGACGTCGCCTTCTCGGCGCTGCAGGTCTGGAAGCCGCTGCAGAATCTCGGCCGCACCGTGTTCAAGGATCTGGCCAGCGTCGAGACGCCTGACGAACTCACGGCCGTGTTCAAATTTGGCAAGCCGACGCCGTTCCAGCTGATCCGCAACGCGCTGCCGGCGCTGTCGAGCGTCGTGCCGAAGCACATCTATGAGGTCGGCGAGATCGAGGACAACCCGGCCAACACCGCGCCAATCGGCACCGGTCCGTTCAAGTTCGGCGAGTACAAGGCCGGCCAGTATTACCGGCTGACGAAAAACACCGACTATTGGGGCAAGGACGAGCCTTATCTCGACGAGATCATCTACCAGGTGCTGCCCGACCGCACATCGGCCGCCAGCGCGCTGGAAGCCGAGGAAATCCAGCTCGCCGCCTTCTCCGCCGTGCCGCTGGCCGACCTCGACCGCATCTCCAAGGTGCCGGGCCTGAAGGTGATCACCAAGGGCTATGAGGGGCTGACCTATCAGCTCGTCGTCGAGATCAACCATCGCCGCAAGGAACTGGCCGATCTGAAGGTGCGCCAGGCGATCGCGCACGCTATCGACAAGGACTTCGTCGTCAAGACGGTGTTCCTCGGCTATGCCGCGACCGCCACCGGCCCGGTGCCGAAGAACGATCCGCAATTCTACACCGCCGACGTCCCGACCTATGCCTTCGATGTCGCCAAGGCCAACGCCCTGCTCGACGAGGCCGGCTACAAGAAAGGCGCTGACGGCAAGCGCTTTTCGCTCAAACTTTTGCCGGCGCCCTATTTCAACGAGACCAAGCAGTTCGGCGACTATCTGCGCCAGGCGCTCGCGGCCATCGGCATCGACGCGCAACTGGTCAACAACGACTCCGCCGCGCACATCAAGGCCGTCTACACCGACCACGCCTTCGATCTCGCCGTCGGCCCGCCGGTGTTCCGTGGCGACCCGGCGATCTCGACCACCATCCTGGTGCAGAGCGGCATTCCCGACGGCGTGCCGTTCTCCAACCAGGGCGGCTACAAGAACGACGCGCTCGACGCGCTGATCGCCAAGGCCTCGGAAACGCTCGACACATCGGCCCGCACCGACCTCTACAAGGCGTTCCAGAAGGAGGTGGCCGCCGACCTGCCGCTGATCAACGTCGCCGAATGGAGTTTCATCAGCGTCGCGCGTGATACGGTGGGCAATATTGCCAACAACCCGCGCTGGGCCGTGTCGAACTGGGCGGACACGTATCTGGAATCGTGACACGTTTGCGCGGATGAAAGTTCGCGAAGAAATCGGTGGTGAGACATGGCCTAAGGCCGAGTTTCGTCACACCCCCCTCTGTCCTCCCGGACATCTCCCCCTCAAGGGGGGAGATCAGCAGCTTGTCTGTCCCGCGAATTCTTCAACGTTGAACATTGGCGAAGCCAAAAATGACAGCCAATCTCCCCCCTTGAGGGGGAGATGTCCGCCAGGACAGAGGGGGGCACTCACGCGCGACATTTCCTTTAGTCGTCGCGCACCGCCGACGCCCCCATGACCCGCGCCCTGATCCTTCTCCGTCGCCGTCTCGCCGGCAGCGTCTTCGTGCTGTTGATCGTCGTCATCGGCACTTTCCTGCTGCTCGAAGCAGCCCCCGGCGACGCCGTCGATGCCTATATCGTCTCGACAGGCGGCGATGCCGGCATGATCGAATTGCTGCGCCATCGCTGGGGTCTCGACCAGTCGGAGCTGACGCGGCTGGCCAACTATCTCTGGGCGCTGCTGCATCTCGATCTCGGCCAGTCGGTGACCTTCTCCAGGCCAATCCGCGACGTGATCCTCGAACGCCTGCCCAACACGCTGCTGTTGATGGTCAGCGCCACCGCGCTGTCCTTCGGGCTCGGCTCGGCACTCGGCATCTATGCCGGCGCCAGGCCCGGCAGTTTCCGCGACCGCTTCCTGTCGATCGGCTCGCTGGCGCTTTATGCCGTGCCGGGTTTCTGGCTTGGCCTGGTGCTGATCGTCGTCTTCGCCGTCGACCTGCGCTGGCTGCCGATCGGCGGTATCGAAACCTTGGCCTCGGACAAGGCCGGCCTCGACCGCGCCGCCGACATCGCCATCCATCTCATCCTGCCGGTGGCCGCACTCGGCTTCATCTATCTCGCGCTCTATCTGCGGATGATGCGCGCCGGCATGGCCGAGGTCTGGCGGCAGGATTTTGTGCTGGCCGCCCGCGCCAGGGGGCTTTCGCGCCGCCGCATCGTGCTCGCCCATGTCGCCCGCAATGCGCTGCTGCCGCTCATCACCATGCTCGGCCTGCAATCGGCGCAGATGCTTGGCGGCAGCGTCGTCATCGAGAGCGTGTTTTCCGTGCCGGGCCTCGGTCGGCTGGCGCAGGAAGCGGTGGCTTCGCGCGACACGCCGCTGCTGCTCGGCATCATTCTGGTCAGCGCCGTCCTGGTCATCGTCATCAACCTGCTCGTCGACATCGCCTATGCTTTCCTCGATCCGCGCGTCGGCGCCAATGAGGCCGGCGCATGAGCCCGCTGCGCCGCTTTCTGCGCACGCCCGAGGCGGTCGCCGGCGCGATCCTTCTGGCCGCACTGATAGCGATGGCGCTCATCGCGCCGCTGCTTTTCCCCGGCGATCCACAAGCCATTGCTGGACCGGCGCTGCTGCCACCGTTCCGGGACTGGTCGCTGCCGCTCGGCACCGACCGGCTCGGCCGCGACGTGCTGGCCGAACTGTTCCATGGCGCTCTTACCTCGCTTGCCGTCGGGCTGGCGGCAGCGGCAGCGGCACTCGCCATCGGCGCGGTGGTCGGCACGCTGGCCGGCTTTGCCGGCGGCCTCGTCGACGAGGTGCTGATGCGCATCACCGATGCTTTCCAGACCGTGCCGAGCTTCCTGCTGGCGCTGGCTTTCGTCAGCGTTGTCGGGCCGTCGCTCGGCGTCGTCGTTGCGGCAATAGCGCTTGGCACCTGGACGGGGCCGGCGCGAATTGCCCGCGCAGAAGTCCTCTCCATCCGTGAACGCGACTATGTCGCCAGTGCGCGTGCCATCGGCATGCATCCGCTGGAAATCGCCTTTCGCGAGGTGCTGCCCAACGCCTTGCCGCCAGTGCTGGCAATGTCGTCGGTGATCGTCGCCGCCGCGATCCTCACCGAGGCGGCGCTGTCCTTCCTCGGCCTCGGCGACCCCAACCGGGTCACCTGGGGCGGGATGATCGCTGAAGGCCGCGCCGTGCTGCGCACCGCACCCTTCCTGTCGATCGTCCCGGGCATCGCGCTGGTGCTGACCGTGCTCGGCGTCTATCTGGCCGGTGAAGGCATCGTCGAGACGACAGCGGTCAGGAGAGGCCTTTCGTGACGATGCTCGCTTCGATCCGCGACCTGACGGTGACCTACCGCCGCGACGGTCGCGAAGTGGCGGCACTGAAGGACATCAGCTTCGATATTGCGGCTGGCGAGCGCCTGGCCATTATCGGCGAAAGTGGTTCAGGGAAAAGCACGCTGGCGCTGGCGATTGCCGGGTTGCTGCCGGCATCGTCCGGGATCGATGGGCGCATCGATTGGTTTTCGCAAACACAGCCAACCTCGGGTGCCCAGGCGCCCCCCTCTGTCCTGCCGGACATCTCCCCCACAAGGGGGGAGATCGGCAGCTCCGTCGCCGGCACTCCCTCTGCAGCGTTGGAGATTGGCGAAAGCGGTGGCGACAGCGCAATCTCCCCCCAAGTGGGGGAGATGTCCGGCAGGACAGAGGGGGGCGCCGTAGAGCGCCAACTTCGTCATTTTCGCAGTGGAACGCCCCTCCTCGGCCGCGACATCGGCTTCGTCTTCCAGGATCCCTCCGCCAGCCTCGACCCGGTGATGACCATCGGCAAACAGATCGCTGAAGTCGTCCGCACCCATCTCAGCCTCTCATGGCCGCAGGCATTCAGCAAAGCCAAAATCCTGCTCGAACGCGTCCGCCTGCCCGACCCGGACTCCGCCCTGCATGCCTTCCCGCATCAGCTGTCCGGCGGCCAGAAGCAGCGCGTGGCGATTGCCGCGGCCATCGCAGCGGGACCGAAACTGCTGATCGCCGACGAGGCGACCAGCGCGCTCGACACCATCGTGCAGGCCGAGATCGTCGCCTTGATCCGGAGGCTGGTGGCCGAGGATGGCATGACGCTGCTGTTCATCAGCCACGACATCGCGCTGGCCGCCGAACTCGCCGAGCGCATCGCCGTGTTTCGCCACGGCCGGCTGGTCGAGCTTGGCACGACGGCGCGGATTGTTGGCGCCCCAACCCAAGCCTACACACGCACCTTGCTCGACGCCCATATCGGCCTCGACGCCGCGCCATTGCTGAACCGGACTGGGCTCCCCGCATGAGCCTGCTCGCAGTATCCAACCTCACCAAACGCTACCGTCGCGGCGGCAAGACCATTGCTGCCGTCGACGATGTCTCTTTTCACATCGAGCCCGGTGAAACATTGGCGCTGGCCGGCCCCTCCGGCAGCGGCAAATCGACGATCGCCCGGCTGGTGCTGCGCCTGATCGAGCCGGACGCCGGCCGCATCGACTTCGAAGGTGATGATTTCCTGGCCTTGCGTGGCGCTGCCCTGCGCGCTCGCCGCGCGCACCTGCAAATGGTGTTCCAGGATCCACTTGCCGCCTTCAATCCGCGCGCCTCGGTGGCGCGCGTACTCGACGATCCCTTGCGCATCCATGGTATCGCCTCCCGCGCCGAGCGCCCGCGCCGCATCGCCGCCTTGCTCGAGCGCGTCGGCCTGACGGCCGATCTCGCGCCGCGCGCCATCCATGAAATCTCCGGCGGGCAGCGGCAGCGTGTGGCCATCGCCCGCGCCATCGCCACGAAACCGTCGCTGATCGTGCTTGACGAGGCGGTATCGGCGCTCGATGTCTCGGTGCGCGGACAGATCCTCGACCTTTTGCTCGACCTGCAAAGGCAGGAGCGGATCGCCTATCTCTTCATTTCGCATGATCTCGGCGTCGTCCGTGCCGTCGCCCACCGCGTCATCCTTCTCGACGCCGGGCGGATTACCGAAAGCGGCGATGCCCGCACCGTCATCGACGCCCCACAATCGGCCATCGGCAGAGCGCTGGTGGCGGCAGCACCCAGGCTCATTCGACAAGAGGCATCATGACCGACCCCGAAACCAGAGCCGAAAAGCTGTCGCGTGAACTCGATTCCGCCTTCCGCAACCGCGCCGATCTCTACCGCCTGTTCCTCGAAGAACTGACCGGAGAGCTGGGCGCCGAAAGGGCCGAGACGATCATGATCCGCGCCATCGAGCAGCGCGGCAAGGAAGTGGCAGCGACCGCCTTCGCCAGCTTCGGCGCCAACGATGCGCGCGCGATCGGCGAGGCCTTCCTGGCGATCAGCCCGGATGGCGGCCTGATGTATCCGACCGACGTCAAGCGTGGCGACGACCGCATCGCCTTCAACGTTGCCCGTTGAAGGACGCCTGGGTCGGGGCCGGCGTAGGCGACGAAAAGCTCGCCACGCTCTGCCGCATCGCTGGCGCCTTCGACCGCGGCCTGTTCGAGGCGACCGGCGTGCGTTTCGACAATGTCACCTGGACCCCGGGCCACGGCTCCGGCTGCTGCCACATCGCCCTGACGAATCGGGACGCAGCTTAGAAATCAGCCGCCGACCATCAGCTTGACAACTTCGTCATGGTTGGTCTCGGAGATCTTGCGCTCGCCGGCCTGGACGCCTCGCCGCAGCACGACGATGCGGTCCGATACGGCGAAGATGTCCTGCAGATTGTGCGAGATGAAGATCACGCCGCGCCCCTGCGCCTTGAGCTGATGGATCAGCGAGATCACCTTGCGCTGCTCCGGCACGCCAAGGGCGGCGGTCGGCTCGTCCATGATCAGGATCTGCGCGTCCCAATAGACGGCGCGGCCGATAGCGACGGCCTGGCGCTGGCCACCGGAGAAATTGCTGACCGGGGCCTCGAGCCGGCTGACATGGAAGTCCAGCCGGCCCATCGTCGCCTTGGCGGCCTCCGCCATGGCCTTGCGGTCCAGCACCGGCAGGAAGCCGAACGCCTTGCGCATCGGTTCGCGGCCAAGAAAAATGTTGGCGCCGATCGATAGATTGTCGGCGAGAGCCAGATCCTGGTAGATCGTCTCGATGCCCTTTTCGCGCGCTTCCTGCGGCGTCGCGAACGTCACCGGCTGGCCTCGCAGCAAGATCTCGCCGCCGGTCGGCTGGAACACCCCCGATATCGCCTTGATCAGCGTCGTCTTGCCGGCGCCGTTGTCACCGGCCAGCGCCACCACTTCACCCGGCCGCACGGCCATGGAGAAGTCGTTGAGCGCACGCACGGCGCCGAAGTGCTTCGACAGATTGCGGACTTCCAGCAAGGGGCCGTTCTGGTTGGTGCTATTCATCCTGACGGGCTCCACTGAACCGGCGCTGCGCCTGGTCGATAAGGACGGAAATGATGATGACGACGCCGACGGCGATGAACTGCCAGAACGGTTCGACATTGACGAAGACCAGCCCATACTGGATGACCGCGATCACCAGCGCGCCGGCCACCGTGCCGAAGATGGTGCCGGAGCCACCAAACAGGCTGGCGCCACCGATCACCACCGCCGCGACGCTGTCGAGCAGCAAGGGCTCGCCGGCCTGCGCCGCACCCGCGGTGAAGCGCGCGGCATAGAGCGCGCCGCCAAGGCCGGCGCACATCGCCGACAGCACATAGAGCCGCAATATGTGGCCCCTGATGTCGATGCCGGCGCGCCGCGCCGCCTGCACATTGGCGCCGATGGCATAATTGTGCTGGCCGAACCGGGTCTGGCTGAGCAGATAGTGCATCGCGATGACGAAGATTGCGGTGATCAGCACCAGATAGGGCACGCCATAAAACCTGCCGTTGCCGAGCAGAGCGAACCAGGAGTTCTGCACCGGCACCGTGGTGCCGCCGGCAAGCAGAAAGGCGGCGCCGCGCGCGACGCCAAACATGCCGAGCGTGCCGATGAAGGGCGGCACTTTGAGCCGCGAGATCAGCAGGCCGTTGATGACGCCAGGCACGCCGGCAACGATCACCGAGGCGAGGATGCCGGCCAGCATGGCCAGCGGCAGGGGAATGGCGGCGCCCGCCATGTTGGTGGCATGCGCTGCAATGACGGCGGCAAGGCCCATGATAAAGCCGAGCGAGAGATCAATGCCGCCCGAAATGATGACGAAGGTCTGACCGGTCGCCAGCAGCAGCGGCGCCACGGCGAAGATCGCGATGGACTGCAGGTTGAACGGGTTGAGCACGAAGGTCGCGCCGAAGGCGAGCCGCGACCAGATCTCGAAACAGATGAGCAGGCCGGCGAGGAACAGCCAGGCGCGCCCTTCGGCGATGCGTGCGACCAGGCTCCTGGCCGGATCGCCATGATCGGCCTGAGGGGCGACATGCTTCTCGGCAGGCTGGGCTGGTGATGTCGAGGTCATGGATACTCCGCGGCGCCTTCAAACAGGTCTCGACTGGCGAGGACCTAGTGCAGCTCCTCCCGGCGGACCGGGAGGAGCAAAGCAGGTCTGGGCTTACTCGGAGTAGAGATACTTCGAGATGTTCGGATCCGCGATGTTGGACTTGTCCATGATCGTGAAGCCGGTGCCGATGGTGACCGGGATCGAATGACCAGTCAGATGAGCATAGGCCGAGACGACGCCGTAATAGCCGATCTCGGCCGGATGCTGGGCGATCGCCACGTCGACCAGCCCGGTGTTGATGTTGTCGACGATGCTGGTCGGAGCATCGAAGGCGACAACTTTGACGGTGCCCGTCTGTCCGGCCTGCTTGACGCCGTTGGCCGCACCCAGCGCCGAGAACAGATTGGCGCCGAAGACGCCGACCAGGTCGGGATTGCGGGCGAACACCGCCTGCAGCTGCGAGGCCGCCTTGTTGGCGTCGTCGTCATTGAACTGGGTCTCCAGCACGGTGATGCCCGTATGCTTGGCCATCTCCTTCTTGAAGCCCTCTTCACGCTGGTCGGTGGTCGAGATGCCGGGCTTGACGTTCGACACATAGACCTTGCCCTTGTCGCCAATGGCGGTGGCAAGAGCGCGCGCGGCGATCTCGCCGCCAAGCACATTGTCCGACGCGATATAGGCCAGCGGGAAATCGGCATCGCCGGCACCGGTCTGGTAGACGCCGCTGCCGATGAAAGTGTCGACGGTGATGACCGGGATGCCGGCGTCATTGGCCTTGCGCAGCGGCTCGACCAGCTGAACCTTGTCGGTCGGCGCGATCAGGATCGCGTCAGGCTTCTTGGCGATGACCGCGTCAAGCACCGGCACCTGGGTGACCGGGTTGAAGTCCGGCGCGCCCTGGAAAACCAGGTTCACGCCGAGCGCGTCGGCGGCCGCCTGGGCGCCCTTGCGCATGGTGATATAGAAGCCGTCGGTGGTCAGGCCCGGAATGAGCGCAATGGTGTATTTCTTGTCCTGCGCCTGCGCGGGCGCCATCAGCACCGTCGCACTGACGGCAAGCGCCGCGAGTGCGGCAACAATCTTCTTCATGACATCCTCCTCATTGTTGGCAGATCTGCCGTTGCAAGTGACATTGGAATGGCCGCCATCCGTGCGGATGCCGACGGCCGGGAACGCCTGTTTGCCTTTCGCGGGCAGCTCCTCCCAAGCGCCCTCCAGTCGATATGTCAGCCGGTCAGCCGACCGGCGCACCTGGCCACAACCCCGTTCCTCCGCCTCCGCGAGGGCCGGCAAACTGTGCCCGACGCCTCGCCTTGCCGGCGGGCGCTCGAACTTGTAACACTTTGCAGAAATAAATTGCAACCCGGTTTTTCCGAGCTGACAGCGCCGGGCTTTTCACACCGTGCAACATCCGACTGCTCCGCAGAGCCCCCAGTCAACTATCGCCCGGGGCTTTCAGCGGCACAACTGGTTTTCGCGGGCAGCATCCTGCCCGTTCCATGGCTACGCGAGCGCCGTGAGGATGGCCTGCGCCGTCTTGGTGTCCGTCACCAGCGTGTTGATGAGGCCGGCGCGAACGGCGGCAATGATTGCCGTCGCCTTTTCCGGCGAAGCGGCAAGGCCGATAACCAGCGGCACGGCGCGCAGCTGCGCCGGCGACATGGCGATCATCCGGCTCTCCCCTTCCCAGGCGATCAGCGCCCCCTCGGCATCGAAGTAATGGCGAAGCACGTCGCCGGCGGCATGAACCAATGCCTGCTCGCTCGGCGTGGCGGCACTTGCCTCGGGGGCATTGATGGCATGCGGCAGACCGATGCCGACGATCGCGACATCGGTCCTCTCCCACAAAGCGACGGCATCGCGGATGGCGGCGTCGCGCAGGAAGACCTCGCGCAATTCGGTGGAGGGCAGATAGGGCGCGTGGATGAAATGCGGCGTGCCGCCGAACTCCTCGGCGGCGAGCCGCACGAATTCGTTGACCTGAAAATGCGCCGCCTGCTGCTGCATGCCGCCGGTGGCGGCCACGGTCAGCACGCCCGGCATGCGCGGCAGGCCGGCCCGGATCACCTCGCGCACGGCGCGCCCCCAACCGATGGCGACGACGGAGCCAGCCACCAGCTGTGCCTGCCTGAGCAGCCCGCCAAGCGGTGCCGCCAGCGCCGCCAGCGTGCCCGCCGCCGGCGTCTCGACCACAGCGGCATCCCGCAATTTCAAGCCATCGATCAACTGCCGGGTGATGTCCTCCGGCGTTGCCAGGTCGAGAACCTCGATGCGGACGATGCCCTCGGCCCGCGCCCGCTGCAGCAGACGCGAAATCGTCGCGGTTGAGACACCGAGCCGGCGCGCGATATCGACCTGCGACATCTCCTCCACATAATGCAGCTTGGCTACCGTGTGCAGCATCGTCCGCGATGCGGTCGCATCCTGGATGGGGGAAACAGACAGCTTGCAATTCCTTTCAGCAACGTGTTACACACGTATACGCCGACGGGAGTTATCGCGCAAATCCAGCCAACTCGCAATGTGTGGTGGCTTCCAGGCCGCAGGGTCGGCGAAGCGCTTTCCTCGAGGGCGATGGCGCATCACGGCTTCCCGCCGGCAGGGCGGGCAGGACTGAACATTGTTGTTTCCACGGGATCCGCGCCCTCCGCGAGAGAGCGCCAACATCGGATGAGACCATGACCAAGATGACCACCGCGGAGCTGCGCGGCTATCAGCAGATATGCGGCAAGGACGGGGCCATGGTGGCCATTGCCTGCGACCAGCGCGGCGGCATGCGGACCTTGCTGGCGTCGGACCCTGCGGAACAGGCCAAGATCACCAACGACATGCTCGGCGACACCAAGGCCGACATCACGCGCTACCTCGCCAGTGCCGCGTCCTGCGTGTTGCTCGACCCGCTCTGCGCGGTACCGCGCATTGTCGACGAGGGCGTCTTGAACCGCGATACGGCGCTGCTCATCGGCCTCGACGCTTCCGGTTTCGACGTCTCGCCCGAGGGCTACCGCCTGTCACGCCTGGTTCCCGACATCGACGCGCGGCGTGTCCGCGCGCTGGGCGGCACCGGCGGCAAGATCATGGTGTATCTGCGGGCCGACAAGCCTGAAGCCAATGAGCACAACATCGCCATCCTGCGCCAGTGCATCGCCGATTTCGGCCAGGAGGACCTGCTGCTGGTCGTCGAATTCCTGACCTACCAGCTCGACGGGGAAAGCCCGGAGGACTATGCGGCCAAGACGCCATGGCTTGTCGAAGAAGGCACCAGGATTTCGCTGGAGTGCGGCGCGAAGGTGTTGAAGCTCCCCTACCCCGGAACGCCGCAAGCCTGCGCCAACATCACCAAAATGGCCGGCGACGTGCCGTGGGCCGTGCTGTCGGCCGGCGTCAACCACGCCACCTTCCTTGGCCAGGTCGAGATCGCCATGCAGAACGGCGCCTCCGGCGTCATTGCCGGCCGCTCGCTGTGGAAGGACTGCATTTCGCTCGACCGTGACATCCAGCGCGAAAGGCTTAAGACCATCGCGGTGCCGCGATTGCGTGAGATCCAGGCCGTGATCAGGCACTACCGGCAGAAAGCCGCTGCCTGATAATCTGCGTTAGACGAGAGCTATTCCGGCAAAAGTGTGAAGCGGTTTGCGTCCGGAATTGCGTGAAGACAAATGCAGGACGCCATGCCTCTCAGCATAGGAATAGACATAGGCGGCACCAATCTGCGTGCCGCCCGCATTTCCCGCACCGGTGAAATCCTCAAGCGCGTTTCCGAAAAAAGCGCGCCTGACCCGGAGTTGGTGCTCGGCCGCATCGCCGACATGGTGCGCCTTCTCGACACGCCTGACGTGAAGGCCATCGGCGTCGGCGTTCCGGGCCGCGTCGATGCGCGGCGCGGCGCGGTCCTGTCGGGCGGCTATGTCAACCTCGCCTCGGTTGCGCTGGCGCAGCGCCTGGAAGACATGACAGGCAAGCCTGTCATCATCGACAATGACTGCAACATGGCGCTGGCCGCCGAGATGGCGCTCGGCGCCGGGCGCGGCCACGCCAACATCGTCATGTTCACCATCGGCACCGGCATTGGCGGCGCCGTCGCTCAAGATCGGCGGATCACGCGTGGTTCGGCAACGGCGGGCCAGCTCGGCCACATCACTGTCGACGTCAATGGCGAGGTCTGCGCTTGCGGCCGCCGCGGCTGCGTGGAGACCACCAGTTCGGGCACGGCGCTCGGCCGTCACATTGCCCGCGCCGGGCTCGGCGCCGACATTTCGGTCGACCAGCTCTTTGCCCGCGATGCAACGGGCGACACCCAGGCGCGCGGCATACTGGATGCCTGGGCGAAACCGTTGCGTGCCGCCATCGACACCGCCGTTGCCATGCTCGCTCCCGATCTGGTGCTGCTCGGCGGCGGCCTTGGCCGCACGGCCCATGCTGCACTCGACCAGGCCCCGGCGCTGGCGCCCTGGTATCAATGCCAGGTCGAAGCAGCACAACTCGGTGACGACGCCGGTGTGATCGGCGCAGGCCTGCAGGCACTGGCGGCGGAGCCGCACGCGGTTCCGGCTTCACCCACGGCCCAGTCCAGCCGCCCGCGGCGCGCCGTGCTCGTCAACGGCATTCCCGCCAGTGGCAAGAGCACGGTCTCGCGCGGCATCGCCGATCGCATGGGCTGGCCGCTGCTGGCGCTCGACACGATCAAGAACCCGTTCCTCGAAGTGCTCGGCGGCGGCGACCGCCTGTTCAATCGCACGCTCGGCCGCGCCAGCTACCAGGCGATCTGGTCGGTTGTCGGCGAAGCCCCGCCCGGCACCACCGTGGTCGTCGATGCCTGGTTCGGCTTCCAGCCGCGCGAGGTTCTGGAGGATCATCTGCGAAAGGCCGGCGTCGAACAGACTTTCGAAATCTGGTGCCACGCGCCCGGCGAGGTGCTTGCCGAGCGCTACGGCGCCCGGCTCGACCAGCGTCCGGCGGGCCATCCCGGTGCGGCCTATATCCCCGAACTGATCGAGCTTGCCAAGCGCGCCGAGCCGCTGCGGCGCGGACCGCTCTTCGACGTCGACACAACGAAATCGATCGACTTCGATGCCATCACGGCCTGGCTGCGAGCCGTCATGGCCGGCGGCGCGTAGGCAGTCTATGCCGGCGGCCGCAACGCAGTGCGGGCGATCTGCCAGGCCGATTCGACATGCCGCCGCGCCGCGGCTTCCGCCTCTTCCGGCTTGCGAGCCCGGATCGCAGACATGATCTCGTTCATCTCGGCGATCGCCGCTTCGCGCCGGTTGGCGGAGACAATGGTCATCGAACGAAGCTGGTTGATGCGGACATTCAGCCCGCTGACGATTTCCCAGGCGACGCGCTTGTCGGCGGCCTCGAACAGCGCCTCGTAGAACTTCGTCGTCGCCCGCATCACCGCCGGCGGCGCTCCTGACGCCCAGGCCTCGAACAGGTCCGCCAGGGCGCGCTCGAGCGTCGCCAATTGTTCGCTGGTCGCCGACAGGGCGCAGGCGCGGGCGGCAATGCCTTCAAGCAGTGCTCTCAGTTCATAGATCTCGTCGGTGCGGCCAAGGTCGGGCCTTGCCACCGCCGGCCCATGCCCAGGGATCATCTGCACGAGGCCCTCGGCCTCCAACTGCCGCAGAACCTCGCGCACGACGGAACGGCTGACGCCAAGCTGATCGCACAGCGGCCGCTCGACCAGCCTTTCGCCGGGCTGGAAATGGAAATCCATGATCGCCTCGCGCATGCGCTCCAGCGCCAGCGTTCTCAAAGTCTTGGCGCTGCGGTCGATGCGAAGCGTGTCGTCTGGCATGTCTTGCCTCCTGCGCCGCCACGAAAACAGATTCCATACCCGGTTGACAAGGTACTTGGCGCTCCATAGCATGGTATACCATAAGATGATACAGGGATCGCATGATCCCTTGGCATCGCCGACCCGAGGATTCCATGCAGCCTGCCATCCGCAAGATCGTGACCTACACCGAGAACACGCTGATCGAAGGCGGCAAGGTCGCGTCCAGGCCGCTGCGCCTGATCGGTGTCGCCGCGGTGCTGACCAATCCCTGGGCCGGGCGTGGCTTCAGCGACGACCTGTCGCCCGAGATCCGCGCCTGTGCGCCGGTGCTGGGAGAAATCCTGACCCGCGAGATCATTGCCATCGCCGGTTCGGGCGAGGCGATCGAGGGCTATGGCAAGGCGGCCATCTGCGGCACGTCGGGCGAGATCGAACATGCCTCGGCGCTGATCCACACGCTGCATTTCGGCAATCATTATCGCCGCGCCGTCGGTGCCAAGACCTATCTTGCCTTCACCAATCTGCGCGGCGGGCCGAACACGCCGATCATGATCCCGCTGATGGACAAGAATGACGAAGGGCGCCGCTCGCATTACCTGACCGTGCATTTCCAGATCGGCGATGCGCCGGCGCCGGACGAGTTGGTGGTGGCGCTCGGCGCGTCGATCGGCGGCCGCCCGCACCACCGCATCGGCGACCGCTACCAGGACCTCAAGGAGCTTGGTAATCTGCATGGCTGACGCTTCCGCACCAGCCTGGGCCCGACAGGGCACCGCGCCCGACGGCACCGGCTTCATCCGCGCCGGATCGGGCACACCGGTGCTGTTCATCCATGGTGTCGGCATGAACGCCGCGATCTGGCAGCCGCAGATCGAGCGCATGGCCGGTGGCTTTGACGTGATCGCCATCGACATGCTCGGCCACGGCCAGTCGCCGCTGCCGCCTCAGCACCCGGAACTGGCCGACTACGCCGACCAGGCCATGCGCCTGCTCGATCATCTCGGCCTCGACAAGGTATCCGTCGTCGGCCATTCGATGGGTGCGCTCGTTGCCCAGGAGTTGGCCCTGCGCGCACCGGAGCGCGTCCGCCGCATCGTTTCCCTGAATGCAGTGTTCCGCCGCCCACCTGAACTGGCCGAAGCCGTTCGCCAGCGCGCGGTGGCGCTCAACGGCCGCAGCGATACGGCCGGCACGGCACAGACCATTGCCCGCTGGTTCGGAGATCCGGTGCCGGCCGCGTTGGAGGCGGCAGCGCAGAAGACGGCATCCGCACTGAGCGCGGTCGACCCGGAAGGCTATGCCCGCACCTATCGCCTGTTCGCTCGTGCCGACCGCGATCATGCCGACCGCCTGCCGACGCTGGCCGTGCCGGCCCTGTTCATGACCGGCTCCGAGGACAGGAACTCTTCGTCGGCAATGTCGGCCGCGATGGCACGCCTGGCGCCGCATGGCCGCTGCACGGTACTGCCGGGCCAGAAGCACATGATGGCGGTCGCGGCATCGGACATCACCACGCGCCATATCGTCGACTTCCTCGCAGAGGACGAAGCGGCCGAACAAGACGGCACTGCGAAGACGAATACCGGGTTCGACAGCGGCGAGTTCCGCCGCGCGCTGGGCTCCTTCCTCACCGGCGTCACCATCGTCACCACGATCGGACCCGAAGGCGAGCCGCGCGGTTTCACCGCCAACTCCTTCACCTCGGTGTCGCTCGATCCGCCGCTGGTGCTGGTCTGCATCGCCCACAAGGCGCTAGGCCATCCCGTCTTCGCAACTTCAAAGAGCTTTGCCATCAACGTCCTCAACGAGGGTCAGAAGGTAGCGTCCGGCATCTTCGCCTCGAAAGCGGCCGACAAGTTCGCCTCGGTGGCCTGGCGGCCGGGACGGACCGGCAGCCCCGTGCTGGACGGTTCCGTCGCATGCTTCGACTGCGACATGGAGCGGCTGGTCGATGCCGGCGATCATTCGATCCTCATCGGCCGTGTCCGCGATTTCGAGCATAATTCCGCGCAGCCGCTCGGCTATTGCCGCGGCGCCTATATCGCGCCCGGTCTCAGCCAGGATGCGCTGGCGGCCACCCAGCCCGGCACCGATGTCGGTGCCATCCTCGAAAATGGCGGCCGGATCCTGTTTCTGGAAACGGCCGACGGTTTCGAACTGCCGCGCGGCCGGGGCTTGGGCTCGGCCGGCGATGGCAAAAGCCTGCGGGGACTGCTTGCGGCGAAGGCCATCGAGGCCCAGCTCGGCTTCCTGTTCGCCGTCTGGGATGACGCCGGAGCTGTTTCACGCACCCATGTCTACTATCGCGGCACGTTCGACGTGCCCGCTTCCAGCGATCGCGGCATCAGGCTCATCGAGATCGACGCGATCGAAGGATTGAAGATCGCCGATCCTGCGATCCGCTCGATGCTCGCGCGCTATATCAGGGAATGCTCGGTGGACGCATTCGGCGTCTATGTCGGCAACGACGTCGAAGGTGAGGTCCGCCCGCTCGCCAGGGCCGACGCTTCCGCCGTCAACACAGGTGACCAGCGATGAAATTCTCGCTCTTCGTGCACATGGAACGGTCGGATCCGGCCAAACCGCATTCCGAGCTTCTGACCGAGCTCGAGGAACTGGTCCTGATGGCCGAACAGGCTGGCTTCGAGACGGCCTGGATCGGCGAGCATCACGGCATGGAATTCACCATCTCGCCCAATCCTTTCATCAACATCGCCTATCTCGCGGCCAAGACCAGCCGCATCCGCCTCGGCACCGGAACCGTGATCGCGCCCTTCTGGCATCCGATCAAGCTTGCCGGCGAAGCGGCGATGGCCGACGTCATCAGCGGCGGCCGACTTGACATCGGCATCGCGCGCGGCGCCTACAGCTATGAATACCAGCGCGTCTTCCCAGGGCTCGACGCCTGGGGCGCCGGCCAGCGCATGCGCAAGATCATACCGGCGATCCGCGGCCTCTGGGACGGCGACTTCGAGCTCTCCGGCGAGTTCTGGCAGTTCCCTGCCACCACCTCCTCGCCCAAGCCGCTGCAGAAACCCTACCCGCCGATCTGGGTGGCCGCGCGCGACCCGAACTCGCACGATTTCGCCGTCGCCAATGGCTGCAAGGTCCAGGTGACGCCGCTGGCGTCCGGCGATGAGGAGGTGACGAGCCTGATGCAGCGCTTCAACACCGCCTGCGCCGCGCATCCAGAGGTCGAACGGCCCGAAATCATGCTTCTGATGCACACCTTCGTCGCCGAGGACGCGGCCGATTCCGATCGCCTGACGCAGGACCTGTCGAATTTCTACTGCCAGTTCGGCGCCTGGTTCCAAAACAAGAAGCCGGTGCATCAAGGCATATTGGAGCCGCTGACGGCGGACGAGATCGCGGCCATGCCGCAATACGCGCCCGACAAGATCAGGCAGAATCTGGTGATCGGCGAGGCCGACGAGGTCATCGCCCGGCTGAAGGCCTATGAGGCGCTCGGCTACGACCAGTATTCGGTCTGGATCGACAGCGGCCTTTCGCACGAGCGCAAGAAAAAATCGCTGCAACTGTTCATCGACCGGGTGATGCCGGCCTTCCTCTGATCGCGAGCCCTTGACTGACCAGCCAATGACCGACGCTCTTTTCAGGAACTTCATCGACAGCCGCTTCGACGAGCCATCCGTCACTTTCGACAGTGTCGACCCGTCGACCGGGGCGGCCTGGGCGAAAATGCCGGCGGCGAGCGAAGCCGATGTCGACCGTGCCGTCGAGGCGGCGCACCGCGCGCTACACTCAGACCCATGGCGAAGGATGACAGCGACAGCGCGTGGAAAACTGCTGGTCAAGCTCGGTGACCTCGTCGCTACCAATGCCGGGCGCCTGGCCGAACTCGAGACACGCGACACCGGCAAGATCATCCGCGAGACCCGCGCCCAGATCGCCTATGTCGGCGACTACTATCGCTATTATGGCGGGCTTGCCGACAAGCACGAAGGCGCGCATGTGCCGATCGATAAGGCGGATCTCGACGTCACCATCCGCCGCGAACCGATCGGCGTCGTTGCCGCGGTGGTGCCGTGGAATTCGCAGCTCTTCCTCTCGGCCGTCAAGCTCGGTCCGGCGCTCGCCGCCGGCTGCACCATCGTGCTCAAGGCCTCCGAGGACGGACCGGCGCCGTTGCTCGCTTTTGCCGAACTGGTTCATGAGGCCGGCTTCCCCCCAGGCATCGTCAACATCCTCACCGGCTTTGGCCATGATTGCGGCCGGCGCCTGACCAGCCATCCGCTGGTTTCGCGCGTCGCCTTCACCGGCGGTCCGTCGACGGCGCGCGCCATCGTCAGGAACACCGCAGAGAACCTCGCTTACACTACGCTCGAACTCGGCGGCAAAAGCCCGGTCGTCGTCTTCGCCGACGCCGATCTCGACAGCGCTGCCAATGCGGTGGTCGCCGGCATTTTCGCCGCGACCGGCCAGAGCTGCGTCGCCGGCTCGCGGCTGCTGGTCGAGCGTTCGGTGAAGGATGAATTCGTTGGCCGGCTGAAACGCAAGGCCGAAGCGATCCGCATCGGCGATCCGCAGGACCCGGCGACCGAAATGGGTCCGCTCGCCACGCTGCGCCAACGAGACTGGATCGAGAAGGTTGTCGCGGAAAGCCTTGCCGCGGGCGGCACGCTGGTCACCGGCGGCACGCGGCCAGCCGGCAGCGGCTTCTATTACACGCCGACCATCATCGACGCCGGCGACAGCGACCTGCCTTGTGTGCGCGAAGAGCTGTTCGGACCGGTGCTCAGCGTGCTTGCCTTCGACAGCGAGGCACAGGCGCTGGCACTCGCCAACGACACGCCCTTCGGCCTGGCTTCCGGCGTGTTCACCAGCAATCTCGGCAAGGCCCACCGCATGGCGCGCGACATCCATGCCGGCGTGGTCTGGGTCAACACCTATCGCGCCGTATCGCCGCTCGTTCCGTTCGGCGGCTACGGCCTGTCGGGCCTCGGCCGCGAAGGCGGGCTCGACGCCATCAGAGATTACACGCGCTCGAAATCCGTCTGGATCAACACCTCGGACGAGCCGATCCCGGATCCCTTCGTCATGCGCTGAGCAGGGCGGGGCGCAGGTGCACTGAGAAAAACAAGAACAGACCAACAGAGGAGAATGACATGAAACTGATTTTGACCGGCCTGCTGGCCGGACTGCTCGCGGCGACCGCCGCCAAGGCCGATGAAATGGCGTTCACCAGCTGGGGCGGCACCACGCAGGAGGCGCAGACCAAATCCTGGGCAGCCCCCTTCGAGGCCAGCTCCGGTATCAAGGTCCTGCAGGACGGGCCGACCGACTATGGCAAGCTCAAGGCCATGGTCGACGCCGGCAATGTCACCTGGGATGTCGTCGACGTGGAAATGGACTTCGCCATCAAGGCCGCCAAGGACGGGCTGCTGGAGCCGATCGACTATGCGGTCGTGCCCAAGGCCGATCTCGACCCGCGCTTCAGCAATGATCATGCCGTCGGCAGCTTCTATTATTCCTTCGTGCTCGCCTGGAACAAGGGCGCGGTCCCCGGCGAACCGGCCGGCTGGGCCGACATGTTCGACACCAAGAAGTTTCCTGGCAAGCGGACCTTCTACAAATGGTCGGCGCCGGGCGTCATCGAAATCGCTTTGCTGGCCGACGGTGTGCCGGCGGACAAGCTCTATCCGCTCGATCTCGACCGTGCCTTCAAGAAACTCGACACCATCAAGTCCGATATCGTCTGGTGGGGCGGCGGTGCCGAGTCGCAGCAGCTGATCGCCTCCGGCGAGGCCGCCTTCGGCCAGCTGTGGAACGGGCGCGTCTTCGCCCTGCAGCAGGATGGCACCGACGTCGGCGTCGCCTGGAATCAGAACCTCACCGCCGCCGACGTGCTCGTCGTGCCGAGGGGCGCGAAGAACAAGGGCAGCGCGATGAAGTTCCTCGCCGCAGCGACCAGCCCGGCCGGCCAGGCGAAATTCGCCGAGGCAAGCGGCTATGCGCCCATCAACACCAAGGCCAAGGCGGAAATGCCCGCCGATGCCGTCAAGGCTCTGCCCGATGCCCATGTCGATGGCCAGATCAACCTCGACATGAACTACTGGGCCGCGCATCGCGACGAGATCGCCACGCGCTGGTATGCCTGGCAGACCAAGTAACGCCGGTGCAGGTTGACGGGGCGCGGCTTGCGCGCCCCGTTTCGAGACAGGATCGCTCGATGCAGGGAAGTTCTTTCAGACGCTCTTCCGTTGCCGGCCTGCCGGCCGGCAGCGGCAGCGCCTTGCCGGCCCTTCTCCTGGTTGGCCTGTTCTTCATCGTGCCGGTGGTCGCTTTGCTGTTGCGCAGCATCACCGATCCTGAACCGGGCTTGCAGAACTACGCGGCGCTGTTCGGCAGCGGCACCTATGTGCGGGTGTTCCTCAACACCTTCCTGGTCGCCGGTGTCGTCACCGCCGTCACTATCCTAGTGGCCTTCCCCGTCGCCTGGATGCTGGCGATCATGCCGCCGGCCATGGGCTCGATCGTCTTCGGCATCATCATCCTGTCGATGTGGACGAACCTTCTCACTCGCACCTATGCGTGGATGGTGCTGCTGCAGCGCACCGGCGTCATCAACCGAGCGCTGATGGGCCTGGGCATCATCCACGCGCCGCTGCCCCTCATCAACAACCTGGCCGGCGTCACCATCGGCATGGTCTACATCATGCTGCCCTTCATGGTCCTGCCTCTGGTCGGCACTTTGCGCGCCATCGACCCGATGACGCTGCGCGCCGCCGCCCTTTGCGGCGCGAGCCCATTCGAGGCCTTTCGCCGCATCCTCTTGCCGCTGTCGCTTCCCGGCATCGCCGCCGGCGGCCTGATGGTCTTCGTCATGTCGCTCGGCTACTTCGTCACGCCTGCCCTGCTCGGCGGCACGTCCAACATGATGCTGGCCGAGATGATCGCCCAGACGGTGCAGTCGCTGCTCAACTGGGGGCTCGGCAGTGCGGCCGCCTTCGTCCTGCTCGTCGTCACCATGGCGCTCTACGCGATCCAGCTTCGCCTGGTCGGCGCCAGGCGCACCGGCGGAGGGATCTGAGCATGCTGCTCGACTATGACAGGCTCGGATGGCTGCGCGTGGCGCTTGTCGGCTTCACCGCGGCAGTCGCGGCTTTCCTGTTGCTGCCGGTGGTCTTCATCGTGCTCCTGTCATTCGGCTCGTCGCGCTGGCTGGCGTTCCCGCCACCCGGCTGGACGCTGAAATGGTACCAGCAGTTGCTGGCCGACCCGACGTGGATCGATGCCGCGCTGACCAGCGCCCGGATTGCCGCCATGGCGGCAATCCTCGCCGTCATCATCGGCCTGTTCGCCTCCTTCAGCCTGGTCCGGGGTGAGTTTCGCGGGCGCCAGGTCCTGCGCGGGCTGCTGTTGACGCCGATGGTGCTGCCGGTCGTCGTGTTCGCCATCGCCATCTACGCCTTCTTCCTGCGCATCGGCCTCGCCGGCACCACGCTCGGCTTCGTCATCGCCCACACAATCCTGGCGCTGCCTTTCGCCATCATCCCGATCACTGCCGCGCTCGAGGGTTTTGACAAATCCATCGAGGATGCGGCCATCGTCTGCGGCGCCAGCCCGCTGCAGGCACGGTTGAGGATCACCTTGCCGTCGATCCGGATCGGCATCTTCTCGGCGGTGATCTTCTCCTTTCTGGCTTCATGGGACGAGGTCGTGGTGGCGATCTTCATGGCAAGCCCGACCTTGCAGACCTTGCCGGTGAAGATCTGGGGCAGCCTGCGCGCCGACCTAAGCCCGGTCGTCGCCGCCGCCTCCAGCCTGCTCGTCGGCCTGACGCTCTGCCTGATGATCGTGACCGCACTCCTTCGCAGGAAATTGTCCAGATGACCCGACCGTTCCTGTCTATACGCGCGGTGAGAAAGACGTTCGGCGCCTTCGTCGCCGTCCATGACGTCACCATCGATGTGCCCAAGGGCGAGTTCCTGACCTTCCTCGGCCCGTCTGGCTCAGGTAAGTCGACGACGCTCTACGCCATTGCCGGCTTTCAGGATCCGAGCTCGGGCGATGTGCTCCTGGAGGACAGGTCGCTGCTCTCGGTGCCGTCGCACAAGCGCAACATCGGCATGGTTTTCCAGCGCTACACGCTGTTCCCGCATCTGAGCGTCGCCGAGAATGTCGCCTTTCCGTTGCGCGTGCGCCGCCGGCCGGACAGCGAGGTCAGGCGCAAGGTCGCCGACATGCTGGCGCTGGTGCGCCTCGAAGACTTCGCCGACCGCTTTCCTAGCGCGCTATCGGGTGGCCAGCAGCAGCGCGTGGCGCTTGCCCGGGCGCTCGCCTACGATCCGCCGATCCTCCTGATGGACGAGCCACTGTCGGCGCTCGACAAGAAACTGCGCCAGGAAATCCAGGCGGAGATCCGCCGCATCCACCGCGAGACGGGCGTCACCATCCTCTATGTCACGCACGACCAGGAGGAGGCGCTGCATCTTTCGGATCGCATCGCTCTGTTCAGGGAAGGCCGCATCGAACAGATCGGCACCGGCGAGGATCTTTACCTCAGGCCAGCGAGCGAGTTCGTTGCCGGCTTCATCGGCAACTCGAATTTCTTGCCGGCCGAGCATCTGCAAACAACGGACGGTACGTCAACGATCCGCCTCGGCGACGGCTCGATCGTGACCGGTGTCAAGGCGACAATACCCTTCGGTCAAGGCCAGAAGGTCCGGCTGATGGTGCGCCCGGAAGCCTTCCGCCTCACGTCGGGGCCTGCGAGCGCGGCTTTGGCCGTCGAGATCGTCGACACCGCCTTCTTCGGTGACCGCCGCCGTGTCGTGGCGCGCACGGCCAGCGGCGACGAGATCGATGTCAGGCCAACCTCTGACGCAGAGGGGGCGGACAGCGCCATTGCATCAGGTCAGTGCATCTTTTTCGATCCCGCTTCGGCGTTCCTGTTCCCGGCCTGACGGCTGCAATCTTCCTGCCAGGTCCGGTTTTCGCCTTCCGGCAACTCTGTTCAGTCGCCGCTGAAGACATGAAGTTCCGTTCCAGCCGCCTCAATGACAGCGCGCAGCGCCGGTTGCGGCTCTCGATCGGTGACGATGTCGGAAAGCTCGCCGAGCGCGCAGACGCGTTCGAGACTGTTGCGGCCGAACTTGTCATTGGTCACCACAAGCGCTGTCGACAGCGCGCGCGCAATCATCGCCCGCTTGACCGCGGCCGCCCCCGAGATCATGTCGCTAGGCCCGTCCGCGGACAGGCTCGAGGCGCCAATGATGGCAATGTCGGCATTGTAACGCCTGACGAATTCCACCGTATCCTCGCCGACCACACTGGCTTCGCGGCTGTCATAGGTGCCGGGGCACAGGATGACCCGGAACGTCGGATTGGCCCCAGTTACCGAGGCCACGCCGATGGAGTTGGTGATGATGGTCAGCTCGCGCTTCAGCTGCGAGAGACTGCGCGCCACCTCGTAGGTCGTCGAGCCGCCATCGATCATCACGATCTGGCCTTTCTCGACCAATCCCGCCGCGCCACGCCCGATCCGGGCACGCTCCTCGATCATGGTCTGGCTGCGCTCGGCGATCACCGGCTCGGATGTCACCAGCGAGATCGTCGCGCCGCCATAGGTACGGTTGAGCAACCCCGCATCGCCAAGCTCGATCAGGTCGCGGCGGATCGTTTCGCCGGCGACACCCAGGCGCAAAGCGAGCCTGGAGATACGGATCGAGGCCGAGCGACGCACTTCCGACAGGATGAGTGCATGCCGCTCCTTCTTCGATAGCCGGCTTTGCTCCATGATCGATCCTCCGCGAAGTCGACACTATTAACCATGCCGACGCTGATGGGGAAGGCGTCTCGCAAGACCAGCCGACTGCCTCGATTCGAACGGTTCTATCCGGATGCCGGCTGACAAGCGCAAGCGCCGGTGATCAGATGATGTTCTGACGAATCGGCGCAAGACGACGGAGACCGCAATGCATGTCGTGACATTGCTGAAGGCTGACATGTTCGACGTCGAGATCGACGGCAAGCCCGCCTCGATCGCGCAAGCCTTGCCGGACTGGAACCCGCATGACCGCTTCGGCCTGGTGATCGACGACGCGCTTGGCGGCATCGGCGCCACCCATCTGCTGCAGATCGCCATCACCGCCTTCTACGATATCAAGCCGAGCCGTCGCACTGAGCTGACGGTCTATCCCGAAATCTATGCCTTCCACATCGGCAAGGGTTATGGTGCGCATGCGCCCTATGATTTCTGGCCGGCCCGGCGCGAAGTCATCACCTCACTCGATCATCGTGAGGTTCTCGACGCCATCAATGATCGCGGCATCACAAGGCTGGCCGTTCCCGATCGTGCGCCGCGCGAGGTGGTGCATCGGCCCAAGGAGGTCGACGCGGCGCTCGATCGCATCGCCTCGGCCTTCGTCTACAGCCCGTCGGGCCGGGTCGCGGATCCGGATCTGGTCATTTCGGGAAACGACAAGCGGACGGAATACAACCCCAACAGCGCCTTGCGGCCGCGCTACACCGACAGCCGGCCGGCTTCGGTTTCGACCGGGGCCAAGCCGGTCAAGGAACTCGATTCGTCCTATCAGGACTGGCTTCGCGAGCGTGAGCACGATTTGACCAGCGAGGAACGCGCCTTTGTCGAACGCCGCCGCCAGGAGCTGAGACAGGACGGCCTCGCCACCGAAACCTATCGGCGCGTCGGTGTCCGCGAGGCGCTGATGCGGCTGGCGTCGGCCGGCCTCGATCGAGACACGGCCATTGCCGTTTGATCAATAGCCGACAGTGAACCGCTGCCTGACATGGGCAGGCTTCTCGATCTCGTCGACCATGACGATGGCATAGTCCTCGAAGGAGATGCTGCTGCCCTTGTCCGACGCCAGAAGCGTGTCCTTGCCAAGGCGGTATTTGCCGGTGCGCTCACCCGGGACGAACATGGCGGAAGGCGACAGGAAGGTCCAGTCGAGGTCGCCAACGGTCTTCAACGTGTCGAGGAAGTCCGCGCCCTTCTGCGCCTCGGCCTTGTAGATTGCCGGGAATTCGGGGGTGTCGACCAGCCTTTTGCCGGGGGCGACTTCAAGGCTGCCGGCGCCGCCGACGACGAGGTAGCGCTTCACGCCCGAAGCGCGTACCGCGGCGATCAGCGTATCGGGATCGCTGTCCAGAAAGTGCACGGCACTGATTACCACATCATGACCTCGGATCAGATTGGCGAGACCTTCCTTGTCGAAGACATCGCCCTTCCTGGCCGTCACACCGGGCAGCGCGGCGATTTTTTCAGGGTTGCGGGCAATACCGGTGACCGTGTGGCCACGGTCGGAGAGTTCCTTGAGCAGGCGCGAACCGACTGCGCCTGATGCGCCGATGAGAGCGACTTTTGCCATGTCTTTTCCAGTCCTTGTTGGAGATCAGGTGGGGGAGATCACGCCGCCGCTATATGGGCGAGGAGATTGTCGAAGCTGCCGAACAGCGCGTTGGAGCCGATCAGCCGGGGGGCATCGTTGCGGACAATTGCAAGGGAAGGAACGCCATTGGCATGCAGGCGCTGGAACAACGCGCGGCCGAGCCCAACCAGTTCGCGGTAAGCCGCCAGCAATGTCTCGCTCGGCTGCCTCAGCATGACTGCGGCATCCGCCATGCCGGCGTCGGCGAGCACGGCAGCGACACCTTCGACAGTCACGATGTCGCGGCCATTGACATAGCGCGCACGCTGGATCGCCTTCAGTGCGGTAAGCCGGCGGCTGGAGTCTTCGAGGCCGGCGGCACTGATGCCGAGGGGCGCCGCATGCGAGTCGAGCAAGGTGCCGCGGATGCCAAGGACGTTGCGCTGATAGGCCTGTGTGAATGCCTGTCCGGTCAGACGCTCGATACGCTGGTCGTTCGCCCAGGCATGAGTGGCAAAACCTTCATCCATCGGCCGCGCACCGGCACCGGAGAACAGGCCGGTCGGCAGCAGCTCGACGCGCACGCCGCTGGCCGACAACCTCTCCAGCATCGGCGTGGCGCCATAGCACCAACCGCAGAGCGGATCGAACAGGTAAGTTACGTCTGGATTGCTCACGATCGCTGCCATCCTTGCTGCGGGATACCGGCCGCGGGGCCAGTCGAATGTCTTGGCCCACATGTGGCAGGCGGCAGTCTTGCGATAAATGCCACTCAATAATACAAACTGTCTGATCAGATCAGACAAAAAGCACTCACCTTGGCCGACCTTCTGAACCTCAACCGGCTCGTCTACTTCACCACGGTGATGGAAACCGGTTCGTTCACGGCGGCGGCGGACCGGCTCGACGTCGCCAAGGCCGTGGTCAGTCATCAGATCGGCAGGCTCGAAGAGGAGTTGGGCGCGACGCTGCTGCAGCGCACGACCCGGCGCGTCACGCCGACCGAGGAAGGCCGGCTCTTCTATGACAGGGCTATGATCATCCTGCGCGAGGCGGAGGCGGCCTATGGCGAAATCTCGCACGGCGCGATTGAGCCAAGCGGAATGCTGAGGCTGACCGCGCCGCTCGACTACGGCACCAGGATAGTGGCGCCGGTCATGGCGGCATATCTGAAGACTTATCCAAACATGCGGGTCGAGGCGATCTTCGACGATGCGGTGAGCAATCTGGTCGACGAGCAGATCGATCTCGGCATCCGCGTCGGCTGGCTCACCGATTCTTCCAACCAGGCGCGGCGCTTGGGCACGATACGGCAGGTCGTGGTGGCGAGCCCGGCTTTCGCCGCAAACCTGCCGCCCGACGTCACCCCGCGCCAAGCGCGATCACTGGCCTGGGTCGGCAACGCCCAGCTGCGCGGCGTCGGCCAATGGCTGTTTTCCAGGGATGGCGAGACGGTGCTGACCGAGCTCAATCCCGTCGTCGTCTGCGACAAGAGCCCGGCGGCCTATGCTTGCGTGCTCGCAGGTATCGGCCTGGGTATATTTCCCGACTATGCGGTCGATGAGGATATCATCGGGGGTCGGCTTGTGCGGATATTCGCCGAGTGGACCTTGCCGATCGGCGGCATCCATGCGGTGTTTCCGCCGGCCCGCTTCCGGCCCGCCAAGGTGCGTGCCTTCGTTGAATTGCTGGCGGCGGCCGAGAGAAAGCGGGTGCGCGGCGCTGCCAAGGGGTAGCGCAACATGGGATGCAAAATGTCAGCGACAACTTACGCAAAGGCATCGTCACCCTTCCTGCATCATCGCGCTTCACTCGAGCCAAAAACGCGAACGGCCCGCTTGATGCGGGCCGTTTTATGTTGGTTTTGGGGTAGGCTTTGAGTTTTCTGTCCTGCGGCTTTGGCTTTGCCTGCTTGCGGGCCGCTGATGACAGGTTCGAATCGGCGGCCAGCGTCAGCAAAAAGCAAAACGGCCCGCTTGAGGCGGGCCGTTGAATGTTGGTTGCGGGGACAGGATTTGAACCTGTGACCTTCAGGTTATGAGCCTGACGAGCTACCGGGCTGCTCCACCCCGCGTCATATTTCGTCACCGCCAAATGAAAGGGCCGCTTGCGCGGCCCGTGGTCCCTTGGCGGGCCTTGTTCGTAGAGAGAAGATTTCACTGACATCCGCTTGGATGTGAGTTCAACGTGCGTTTAGCAGACCTGGCAGCGACCTACTCTCCCGCGTCTTGAGACGAAGTACCATCAGCGCTGGAGCGTTTCACGGCCGAGTTCGGAATGGGATCGGGTGCAGCCGCTCCGCCATAACCACCAGGTCGGCAAAACGCACGTTGTTCGAGAAGCTGTTTTCTGTGCCAAGGCGACGTTTGTGGCTTTTGGGCGTAAGCCCGCAAGCGCGACTGCGCGTCGCCGGTTTCCGGCGCCCTCGCGGAGCATAGGCCCGTAAGGGCCGCTCATGCGTGAGCGCTGGTCAGACCATCGTGTTCTGGCGCAATCCACTGGATTGCGCCGAGATGGGCATAAGGAATGAGAACGATCAAGCCGATCGAACTATTAGTACCGGTAAGCTTCAAGCGTTGCCGCTCTTCCACACCCGGCCTATCAACGTGGTCGTCTTCCACGGTTCTCAGGGAATACTCGTTTTAAGGTGGGTTTCCCGCTTAGATGCCTTCAGCGGTTATCCCGTCCGGATATAGCTACCCTGCTATGCGGCTGGCGCCACAACAGGTCCACCAGAGATCCGTCCATCCCGGTCCTCTCGTACTAGGGACAGATCCTTTCAATATTCCTACACCCACGGCAGATAGGGACCGAACTGTCTCACGACGTTCTGAACCCAACTCACGTACCGCTTTAAATGGCGAACAGCCATACCCTTGGGACCTGCTCCAGCCCCAGGATGCGATGAGTCGACATCGAGGTGCCAAACAACCCCGTCGATATGGACTCTTGGGGGTCATCAGCCTGTTATCCCCGGCGTACCTTTTATCCGTTGAGCGATGGCCCTTCCACGCGGGACCACCGGATCACTATGACCGACTTTCGTCTCTGCTCGACTTGTCAGTCTCGCAGTCAGGCAGGCTTATGCCATTGCACTCAGCGAACGATTTCCGACCGTTCTGAGCCCACCATCGCGCGCCTCCGTTACTCTTTAGGAGGCGACCGCCCCAGTCAAACTACCCACCATACATTGTCCCGGACCCGGATAACGGGCCGCGGTTAGACATCCATAGTAATAAGGGTGGTATTTCAAGGGTGGCTCCACCTGAGCTGGCGCCCAGGTTTCAAAGCCTACCACCTATCCTACACATGCCACTACGAATGCCAATGTAAAGCTATAGTAAAGGTGCACGGGGTCTTTCCGTCTAACCGCAGGAACCCCGCATCTTCACGGGGAATTCAATTTCACTGAGTCTATGCTGGAGACAGCGGGGAAGTCGTTACGCCATTCGTGCAGGTCGGAACTTACCCGACAAGGAATTTCGCTACCTTAGGACCGTTATAGTTACGGCCGCCGTTTACTGGGGCTTCGATTCAGAGCTTGCACCCCTCCTCTTAACCTTCCAGCACCGGGCAGGCGTCAGACCCTATACGTCGTCTTGCGACTTCGCAGAGCCCTGTGTTTTTGATAAACAGTCGCTACCCCCTGGTCTGT